>NZ_JBIFNP010000001.1:1475000-5910000 GCF_043945595.1 Paenibacillus sp. TAB_01 | reverse complement strand
TGTACCACCGTGAACCGTTATGAGCAATGGGGTGACGCAGAAGGATAGTGACGCGGACTGATGGATGTCCGTCCAAGCAGAGAGGCTGGTGTGCAGGCAAATCCGCACATCCTTAAGGCTGGTCTGTGATGGGGAGCGAAAATTACAGTAGCGAAGGTCATGAGTTCAGGCTGCCAAGAAAAGCCTCTAGCCAGGGAGAAGGTGCCCGTACCGCAAACCGACACAGGTAGGCGAGCAGAGCATGCTAAGGCGCGCGGAAGAACTCTCGTTAAGGAACTCGGCAAAATGACCCCGTAACTTCGGGAGAAGGGGTGCCTCGGTAGGGTGAATAGCCCGAGGGGGCCGCAGTGAAAAGGCCCAAGCGACTGTTTAGCAAAAACACAGGTCTGTGCGAAGCCGCAAGGCGAAGTATACGGGCTGACGCCTGCCCGGTGCTGGAAGGTTAAGGGGAGTGGTTAGGGGTTTACCCCGAAGCTATGAACCGAAGCCCCAGTAAACGGCGGCCGTAACTATAACGGTCCTAAGGTAGCGAAATTCCTTGTCAGGTAAATTCTGACCCGCACGAATGGCGTAACGACTTGGGCGCTGTCTCAACGAGAGATCCGGTGAAATTTTAATACCTGTGAAGATGCAGGTTACCCGCGACAAGACGGAAAGACCCCATGGAGCTTTACTGCAGCTTGATATTGGACTTTGGTACGATCTGTACAGGATAGGTGGGAGCCTGAGAAGCCTGAGCGCCAGCTTGGGTGGAGGCGCCGTTGGGATACCACCCTGATCGTATCGGAGTTCTAACCTGGTACCGTGAACCGGTATGGGGACAGTGTCAGGTGGGCAGTTTGACTGGGGCGGTCGCCTCCTAAAAAGTAACGGAGGCGCCCCAAGGTTCCCTCAGAATGGTTGGAAATCATTCGAAGAGTGCAAAGGCATAAGGGAGCTTGACTGCGAGACGAACAGGTCGAGCAGGGACGAAAGTCGGGCTTAGTGATCCGGTGGTACCGCATGGAAGGGCCATCGCTCAACGGATAAAAGCTACCCTGGGGATAACAGGCTTATCTCCCCCAAGAGTCCACATCGACGGGGAGGTTTGGCACCTCGATGTCGGCTCATCGCATCCTGGGGCTGAAGTAGGTCCCAAGGGTTGGGCTGTTCGCCCATTAAAGCGGTACGCGAGCTGGGTTCAGAACGTCGTGAGACAGTTCGGTCCCTATCTGTCGTGGGCGCAGGAAATTTGAGAGGAGCTGTCCTTAGTACGAGAGGACCGGGATGGACGTACCGCTGGTGTACCAGTTGTTCCGCCAGGAGCACGGCTGGATAGCTACGTACGGACGGGATAAGCGCTGAAAGCATCTAAGCGTGAAGCCCCCCTCAAGATGAGATTTCCCAGTATGTAAGACCCCTTGAAGACGACGAGGTAGATAGGTTCGGGGTGGAAGTGCCGTAAGGTATGGAGCTGACGAATACTAATCGGTCGAGGGCTTATCCAAGAGAACAGCAAAGAAGAAGGATGTATGCTTGTTTCGTATCTAGTTTTCAAGGTGCAAGTCGCCTTGAATTAAAGTATTCATGTTTCCTGGCAGAAACATGACACATCGTTTGGTGATGATGGCGGAGGGGAACCACGCGTTCCCATCTCGAACACGACCGTTAAGCCCTCCAGCGCCGATGGTACTTGAACCGAAGGGTTCCGGGAGAGTAGGACGTCGCCAAGCGATCCCACAACCGTGGGTTTTTTTTTGCCGCTGTGTTGGACAAACTATATATGATAAGGGCCCTTAGCTCAGCTGGTTAGAGCGCACCCCTGATAAGGGTGAGGTCGGTGGTTCGAGTCCACTAGGGCCCACCATAACTAAATAATTAAGATATGGGGCCATAGCTCAGCTGGGAGAGCGCCTGCCTTGCAAGCAGGAGGTCAGCGGTTCGATCCCGCTTGGCTCCACCATTATTCCCTGATAGCTCAGTTGGTAGAGCACTCGACTGTTAATCGAGTTGTCACAGGTTCGAGTCCTGTTCGGGGAGCCATCTGGAGAGGTGTCCGAGCTGGCCGAAGGAGCACGATTGGAAATCGTGTAGGCGTCACAAGCGTCTCGAGGGTTCGAATCCCTCTCTCTCCGTAGCAATACTTTAAAGCAAGGCCCGTTGGTCAAGGGGTTAAGACACCTCCCTTTCACGGAGGTAACAGGGGTTCGAATCCCCTACGGGTCACCATTATTGTCCCATGGAGGCTTAGCTCAGCTGGGAGAGCATCTGCCTTACAAGCAGAGGGTCGGCGGTTCGATCCCGTCAGCCTCCACCATATAAAGTATAACGACGCGGGGTGGAGCAGCCCGGTAGCTCGTCGGGCTCATAACCCGAAGGCCGCAGGTTCAAATCCTGCCCCCGCAACCAATTTATTTTTGAAGTAAGGTTACCCTGCTTTGAAAATTCAAGTGTGGAGCCGTGGTGTAGAGGCCTAACATGCCTGCCTGTCACGCAGGAGACCGCGGGTTCGAATCCCGTCGGCTCCGCCATTTTGTACTTGTGATCTCTGATAGAATGGAGATCCGAGAGCCTCTGTTTCATCTAGGGGCATAGTTTAAAGGTAGAACAAAGGTCTCCAAAACCTTTGGTGTGGGTTCAATTCCTGCTGCCCCTGCCATTTTATTATTGAGAGCCATTAGCTCAGTTGGTAGAGCACCTGACTTTTAATCAGGGTGTCGTAGGTTCGAGTCCTACATGGCTCATTGGTTTTTGCGGTCGTGGCGGAATTGGCAGACGCGCTAGATTCAGGTTCTAGTGGTGTAACAGCCGTGGAGGTTCGAGTCCTCTCGACCGCACCAATTTTTGCGGAAGTGGCTCAGCGGTAGAGCATCGCCTTGCCAAGGCGAGGGTCGCGGGTTCGATTCCCGTCTTCCGCTCCATATGATGTTCCCTTAGCTCAGCTGGATAGAGCGTTTGACTACGAATCAAAAGGCCGGGAGTTCGAATCTCTCAGGGAACGCCATATTACTTCGGGACGTAGCTCAGCTTGGTAGAGCACCTGGTTTGGGACCAGGGGGTCGCATGTTCAAATCGTGTCGTCCCGACCATTTATATTTCAGGTTTTTACTCTAAGAAATTAGAATCCGCGGAGATCGCGGATTTTTTGCATTTTAACGGGGCAAGGTAAAGGGATGGTGCTCTTCCCAAGGAGAGCAAATCCTTCAGTGATGGGGGGAGCCTGCTTTTGAAAGAGTATTTTCTATAGAAATTCATGCCAAGCGGCGGTCAAAGCATCTTTTTGCTTAGCCGCTTTTTTTATTTGCATATGGAAAACAAGAGGTTTCGTGCAAATCGACACTACATTTTATAGCAGCAGGTTCGGGAGGAACGAGCAGGATGATGAGCGGGAGTAAGCGTACGGTTTCTTTGAAAACAAAATTTACATTATTTCTTTTGCTGCTTACGACAGTGCCGGTAGCCATAGTGGCCGGAATTATGAGGACTTTGTATACCCAAGTCGTCAAGACAGAGCTCGAAGAGCAGCAAAAGGTGATTGCATCTGCGAATGCGGTGCAGTTAAATGGCTTTCTCGATGGGAAAGTCAAAACGATGGAAAGTATGGTCAATACCTATCGTACGGATGTTCTCGCGGGAAGCCGGGCAAAGAAAGTGGAGCTTCTCCAAACCATGAAGGGCGATGAGTCCCGACGTTAGGTCATTTTCTTTTGCTGCAGAGTCCGGTAAGTCGTTTGACGATAAGGGGACCGAGCTGGATTTATCCTGCTTTGATAATTTCAAGCGAATTAAGCAAGAGAAGACCGTAGGCATATCGGATATTATTTCGGAAGGCAGCACCCAAGAGAACATCATCATTCTGGATTTTCCGCTTCTTGGCAGCAGCGGCGAATTTCGCGGTCTCGTTCAAGCTGTGGTCACCCCGGGAACATCCTGGCGGATTTGAACCGCAACAAAATCGGGAATACGAGCGCGGTGTTTCTAATTTCGAAAACCGGTCATTACCTTGCCTATCAAGCGCAAGGCCGAATCGGTAAAGAACTCAAAAATTATGAGAATGAAGCGACTGCCCAGTTATTTAGCGAAAACGTACTGAAGAATAAAATCGGGGAAATTCATTATACCGCGGCGGATGGCACCTCGAAGGCGGCGGCCTTTGCCGAGGTGGGGTTGACTGGTTGGCGGGTCGTGGTTACGAATGACGAGGATGATCTGATGAGCGGTGTGACGCAATCGAACAGGAGCGTATTCATTACTATTCTTGTTTGTTTGGCGGCCGTGGTGGTGCTGGCTTATTTGGCAGCCCATTATGCGCTGAAGCCTGTGTACATGATGACAAAAATTATGAAAAGAGCTGCGGGCGGTGACCTTACGGAGCGTTTAAACCCGCGAGGCCATGATGAACTGCAGCAGCTCATGCGCGATATTGATGCGATGCTGGAATCTTTCAAATTTACGCTGATCAAGCTTTCGGAGGCTGTTGAGCATACGGCGGCTTCCTCCGAGCAGTTAACGGCAATTGCAGCAGGCTCCGTCATTGGTTCGCAAAGCATGGCAAGCTCGGCCGAACAGGCAGCCCGAGGCGTACAAGTCCAGTATGAAGGATCGGAACAGTCGGCGACGGCAACGGAGGAGATGGCGATCGGCATTCAACGAATTGCGGAGTCGTCCGGTGTCGTTAATGAAAATGTTCAGCAGGTGAAAGGGCAGGTCACGCAAGGCTCCACGGTCGTTCAGGAAGCGGTGCTTCAAATCACGAGTCTGAGCAGTACGGTGGAAAGCACGGCTCGCACAGTAGCGGCTTTAGAACGGAAGTCGTCCGATATACATCGGATAGTAAGCTACATCTCGGACATCGCCCATCAGACAAACCTTTTGTCCTTAAATGCCGCCATTGAAGCGGCAAGAGCCGGGGAGCATGGGGGAGGCTTTGCCGTGGTGGCCGGAGAGGTCAAAAAATAGGCAGAGCTCACAACCGAGGCAACCGGCTCTATTGCCGGCATGCTGCTTGAAATTCAGAGCTCAACCGCCGATACGTCCAAGGCGATCTCAGGAGGATTAGAAGAGGTTAGGACAAGTGCCGCACAGATTGAGAAAGTCGGTGAAGTCTTCGTTTCCGTGGTCAAGGCGGTGGAGGAAGTATCCACTCAGATTGAGGAGGTTTCGGCGGCAACGGAGGAATTGTTGGTCAGCACCGAGGATGTCTCGGCAACAATGAATGAGATGGTATCAACCTCCAGGCATTCGCTTGAGGAAATGCGCCATATTTCCAAGGGAGCTTCGGAACAGCACGCAGCGATGGAAGAAATTTCAGCATCCTCGGAGTCTTTAAGCCGGATGGCAGCGGAGCTTCAAGAACTGGTAGCCAAGTTTAAGCTGAGCTAATCGGACAAGATAATCTGAGCATTCGTTCGCGGCTAATTCATCACCCTATACGTATTGTATACCAAGCCTCTATCGGCATCCCGATAGAGGCTTTTTGTCTATTGTTGAAGAGCATTTATGTGGATGGGGTAATGAAGGCTGCATGTGGGCAGGAAGTAATAAAGTTGTTTTGAAAGCGCAATCATAATGATAAACTAAAGAGAGAAGAGTGAGCCTTCATTTAGATCTCAGGTGACGGGTGACCGTAGCCATCCCCAGCGGTGAGGTTCATGGTGCTGTCAGACAGATCACCGAAGCAGACACAGGTTCAGAAGAGGAGAGTGTCGCTGAGACATTATGAAGTTCACTTTATAGATGCTCCCGGTTTTATCGGCAGCTAAGTCTTGAGATGAGACTAAACGACTGCTGATTAAGATTGAATCCCGTCCGGACTGGGTTTCGGGATTCATTTGTTTTCCCGCCTCCATTCCATCGTCCCGGCTATCGAATCTATGTTATTATATTCCTATCGGATTTATAAGAAATAGAAAAATAGATCCTTCACGGGGGGATTCCTTTGATTAGCCTGATCCAATCGGCCTTTTCCAATTTCAAATTTCGCAGCCTGTTTTTTCGTATCCTGTTCATTCAAGTCTTGCTGGTAGTCGTGACCGCGGCGGTCGTCGGCTTTCTTGGGGAGCGGTACAGTCAGAACGTGGTTCGCGATGAGGTCAAGCAGTCCAGTATGCAGGTGCTGGAACAGACCCGGCGGCTAATGGATGCACTGCTCAATGACGTGGATCAAATTACGATCCGGCTCGCTCAGAACATGGCTTTTTCCAGAGCTTTGGAGGCGGGAGGGGAAGGGCCGGCGAAGTCCGACGCGGACGTTATTCACGATGTGATGCTGGAATCGTACATCTCTTCTCCTTATATCGAGTCCATTTCAGTCTATTACGCCCGCAGCGGGCTGGTACAGTCGGCGTTGACAGGCTTGAGCAAGGTGGAGGACAGCGACGATCCGGAATGGTTCCCGTTGTACGCCTCGATGCATAAGACGGAGGGCAAATGGTTTGTGCGGCCCTATCCCAAGACGAAAACGAATCAGCTGAACGAGACACAAGTGACGTTAATCCGCACGACCCCATGGGTAGGAACGCCGATCAACGGGGCCGTCGTGGTCAATCTGAATCAGCAGGCCTTATTCCAGAGTCCGTCGATCCAACTGATCCGGCATGGGGAGGAAATCTGGATGGTCAGCCCGGACGGTTCGCTCGCTTATAACATCACCACAGGGGCCGTCGTCAATGAGAAGGAGTTTTCTATGGTCAGTGAGCATATGGCGGACCGGACATCTGCGTTCACAGGTCATTTCCGCGGTGCCGATTATTCCTTTACCACGGTGACTTCGCCTTATACCGGCTGGAAATACGTCAATTTAATTCCAACCGTATCCTTGTACAAAAGCGGCCAAGCGATTCAATCGTTCATGTTTATTGTCATGGTGTTCAGTATCGGGATCGCGGGGATTTTCGCTTTCTTTATCTCGTTAAAAATTTACAGCCCTATTTATTCGCTTGTTCAATTAGTGAGCAATAAAAGGGAGGAGGGCAAGGGGCATCCGCCCGGGGAAGAAAAAAGCGAAGTTACCATGCTGCTCGCGGCCTTCCATTCGTTGAAGGAAAAAGGGAGCGAGCTGGATGACCAGCTCCGGGATAACTGGCCTGTGCTGCAGCAAAGCTTCCTTCAGCAGCTCATTCAAGAGCAGCCGCATGACCCGGAGGAGCGGCTGGCCAAGTTCGCCTATTACCGTCTGCCGGTGACAGGCAGCGGCTTCTTCGTCAGCGTGCTGCGCATTGACAATTATGCCTCCTATGTGGAGAAGTATAGCAGCTTCGATCAGAGCTCCATCCGTTACTTTATTGCCAAGGTGGGCAGCGAGCTTGCCGGGAGCACCTTTCGCGTCTATCCGCTGCATACCGAGAGCCGGGACATCATTCTGATCTGCAATCCGGAGGAAGACTTGGCTACGGAGGATTTCCGGGCCCAAGCGGAAGCGATAGCTGCCGCCACGTTAAGCTCCATTGCAAATTATTTGAATTTATCGGTCAGCGTCGGCATCGGAGGGCTGAAGACGTCTGCCGGCGAGATCAGCGTATCGTATCAGGAAGCGATGGAGGCGTTGGAGCTGCGGGCCTTTAAAGGCGCCGGGTTCGTCTCGCCGATCTGGCTGCAGCAGGAGAGGGAACCGTCCGATCAGCAATTTTTCCGGAAGCTGGGCGAGGTGAAGCGCGACCTGCTGCTGCATCTGCGCTCGGAGGAGCCGGACAGACTGCAGGACGCATTGCAGCGTCTGCACAGGCTTGCCCAGCAGGCGGAGGGACTCTCGTTTCCGCTGCTGCGGCACTCGTTATTTCAGCTGATTGTAGAAATGTTTCAGCGCGCTTCCGAGCTGGGGCTGGTCTCGTCTCAGCCGGATGAGGAATTGACCTGCCTGCAGGAGCAGATGATGTGGCTGGAAACGGTAGAGCAGGCAGTGCGTTTCGTTCACGATTATGCCTGTACGATCAACCGCCAGGTCCACGCGGAGCCGGCCGCGGAACGCCCTTCGGTAGCGCAGCAAATTTTGGCGTACATCCAGCTCAATTTTGATAAGGACATTTCCCTTGGCGGCATTGCCGACCAATTGAAGCTGGACCCCTCCTATGTAAGCCGGTTGTTCCGGCAGGAGATCAGCATGACATTTACCGATTACGTCATCATGCTTCGCCTGGATAAGGCGAAGGAGCTGCTGCAGCACAGCACGCAGGCGATTAAAGAAATCGGCTCGTCGGTAGGCTATGCCAACCAGCGGAGCTTCAACCGGATTTTCAAAAAATACGAAGGCGTGACCCCTGGGGAATATCGAGATATTCATGCTCCAAGCAAGCTCGCGGGAGACCAGATTTACTGAAATACGGCCGCAGGTGAACGATGTCATCAAAGGACCATGGCGCCGAAACGGCGCATTTTCCGCTGAAGTCCCTAAGTTCAACAATGGTCTCTTTACGGGAAGAGGCCGCTTTTCTATGATGGTCCTGTAACCGGACATACAAGGCAGAAGGCAGTACCAGGTCGAAAAACCATCATTTATTAAGGGGGACACAGCTTATGAAGAAGAGGGCTGGAGCAAAAGCCGCCCGCGTCCTGCTGACGTCGGTGATCCTGCTTGGAATGCTGACGGCGTGCAGCGATCCTAAACCGGCTGGGCAGACCCAGCAGGATCCTGGCGCCGGTACCGGCACAGAGACCAAAGCGGCCGCTGGGGGCGTGTATCATTTGGGGGAGACAGTCAATCCGGAGCAGGTCACGAACTTTAACCCGTTTTTGGCCACCGGCAACTGGACGCCGTTTTTCGATTATGTATTCGATTCGCTCTACTACTTTAATCCGGTCAAAGGAAACCTGATGCCGCGGTTGGCCGAAGGGGAAGGCAAATGGTCGGACGACAACAAAACGTATACCGTGAAATTGAATTTAAAAGCAAAATGGCATGACGGCAAGCCGTTCACTGCCGACGATGTGCTGTATTCGTTCCAGGCGCTGAAGAACAACAAGGTACTGGACCGTTACCAGCTGTGGGGGGACAACCGGCTGAAGGAAGTGACCGCTCAGGGGACGGATACGATTGTATTTACAATGAATAAGCAGTTCCCGTCTTTGCCGTTTTATTTGTCCACCGTATACATGGTTCCGAAGCATATCTTCGAGAAGGAGAATGCAGCGGAGTTTTTGAATAAAACGCCGATAGGCACCGGGCCTTTTAAATTTAAAAGTATAAATGAGAGCGCTATTGTGCTCGACCGCAATGCCGACTACTTCCTCGGCGCGCCATCGATTGAACAGCTGTTCGTGAACCGGTTCAACAATTCATCGACGCTCACGCTTGCGCTGGAAAAAGGTGACGTTCAAGGTACAACAGGCACTGTAGCGATGCCAAGCGTACCGAAGCTGCTGGAAAATCCGGTGAACAAGCTGCAAATTTATCCGGGCTTGAACACGTTCTCCGTCGTTATTAATAATGAGAAGCCGCTGTTATCCGATCCTGCGGTGCGCAAGGCGATTCAGGTGGCGCTCGACCGTAAATCGCTGATCGAAAAGGGCGAGTCCAACGGCGTATTCCCGGCTAATCCAGGCTTCCTGTCATCGGTATTCGGCGACATGGCGGACAAGAAGCTGATTGATAATCCCGCTTACAATTACAACCTGAATGAGGCCGTCAAAGGGCTCGAAGCCGCCGGATATAAGAAGAATGCCAAGGGCATCTATGAGAAGGACGGCAAGCCGCTTTCCTTCACGTATCATATGGCGGCGAATGCGCCGGCGCAGAACAAGGAAGGCGCGATGATTACCGCATGGCTCAAGGAAGTCGGCATCGAGACGACGACCAAGCTGGTGACCTGGCCGGAGCTGACCAAGCTGCTGATGGCCGGAGACTACGAGCTGCTGCAGAACGGGATTACGACGCCGCCCGATCCGCAGGCGCAGCTTGAAATTTTCCACAGCAAAATGACAGCGCCGATCGGCACTAATGCTCCGGGCCTTAACTACATGCGCTTCCGCGATGCGGACGTGGACAAATGGCTCGACGAGGCGTCTTCGGCAGATCCCGCCAAGCGCAAAGAGCTGTACCAGCAGGTTCAGCAGCGGATTGCGGATAAAGCCCCTGTGGCCGTCATGTACAACGTAGGCGGACATATTCCGTACCGGGTGGATCAATTTACGAATTATAACGAAGACCTTCCCGTTACCTCCGCCCTGTCGCTTAAGCAGATCAAGAAGAAGTAGCATGGTTCGTCTTTAAGCTGAACAGGAGGTGCGGTTGTGCGCTACAATTCCATCTATTTGTTGAAAAGAGTGGGCTTTGCCCTTGTTACGCTCTATATGGCGGTAACCTTGAATTTCCTCCTCCCCCGGTTAATGGGGGGGATCCCGCGACAGCGCTGGCTTCGGAGAAGGCGCTGGGTTCGCAGGAGGTAGCGAATGCGTTGAAGGCCCAGTTCGGGCTGGACGATCCGAGCATTCTGCATCAATACGGCCGCTATCTGGGCCAGCTGCTGCACGGCAACCTCGGCGTGTCCTATGTAAACTATCCGTCACCGGTCGCCGACGTGATGTTGAAAGCGCTGCCGTGGACGCTCGGGACCGTGCTGATCGCCACGCTGCTGAGCTACTTGGTCGGCTGGCTGATCGGGATCCGGGGAGCCTGGAAGTCCGGATCGTTTTTTGACAATTCCACGCTGTTTACAGCGTTTTTCTTGAACTCGGTGCCTTTTTTCTGGATCGCGATCATCTTCATCATGATCTTCTCCTTTTACCTGGGCTGGTTTCCGCTCGGGCAGGCGATGGACCCGGATATCGACAGCTTCTCCGTTTGGGAGAAGATCATGTCTATTGTGAACCATGCGTTTCTGCCGGTGTTTACGCTTATCATCGCGACCTTGGCCGGACATATTCTCGTCCTCCGCAACAATCTGATGCGCGTGCTGTCCGAAGATTATATGCTGCTCGCCAAGGCGAAAGGCGTGTCCGTGCGCCGCAGGAAGTACATGTATGGAGCGCGCAATGCGCTGCTGCCCTCTTTTACCGGACTGATGACCTCGCTCGGTCATGTTATCGGCGGAGCGATCACGACGGAAATCGTCTTTTCGTATCCGGGGGTCGGACTTGTGACCTTCAACGCGATTCTGAATCATGACTACCCGCTAATTCAGGGCTCGTTTCTGTTTATCGCGATTTCCGTTATCGTCTGCAATCTGATTGCGGATCTGCTGTACCCGCTGCTCGATCCCCGGGTGGTGCTTAACTAACGTACCAAGGGAGGTTCCCTATGCAAACTATGCTACGCATGTTGAAGGCGTCGGGGTCTGCTTTTCCGGGGGCAAAGGGAAAAATCGGACTCGCGATCTTTATCGTCTTCACCGTTATCGCTTTATTCGGGTCGGTGCTTGCGCCTTATCCGAAAAATTTTATCGGCTTCGATTCGTGGCTCGCTCCTTCCTTTGCGCATTGGCTGGGTACGGACAGCTACGGGCAGGATGTGCTGAGCCAAATGATTTACGGCACGAGCACCTCGTTCTGGGTGGGCATCATTGCCGGGCTTATCACCACGGTGATCGGGGTCACGGTCGGCGTCATCTCCGGCTTCAAAGGGGGCTGGATCGAAGAGTCTCTGATGCGGGTCGTCGATCTGTTTCTCATTATTCCTACGTTAGCGCTGATGATTATATTGGCGTCCTTCCTCCCCTCTATGGGGATCGGCAGCACGATCCTGATTATCGGCTGTCTGAGCTGGCTCTACATGGCGAGAAGCATCCGCAGCCAGACGATGTCGGAGCGGCAGAGCGGCTATGTGGAAGCGGCGCGTATGGTCGGGATGAAGGATACGGAAATTATGTTCCGGGAAATATTGCCGAACATCATTCCGGTCATTTTGGCCAATCAGGTGCTGGTAACGACGCAGGCCGTACTGGCGGAAGCGGGGCTCAGCTTTCTCGGCTTGGGCGACCCGACGAATGTCAGCTGGGGGACGATTCTGGCGCTGGCCAATGCGAACAATGCGGTTATGTTCCATGCCTGGTGGTGGATTCTGCCGCCGGGGCTCGCGATTGCGTGCTTCTGCTTCGGCTTTATACTGATCGGCAACGGCATTCTGGAAAAATACCGCGCGAACCGCGGCAACGCAGCGCTGTAGAGCGGGTTTTATACAGCGGATGAAGGATAAAGGAGCAAGGATGCAGGGGGCAGCAGCTTCCCGATGCATCCAGATTGAAGGAGGGATACCTTTGGAAGATCTGCTGGAGGTCCAAGACCTGTGCATAGAATACGCTTCGCCGAGAGGCGTCGTGAAGGCTGCCGATCATGTCAGCTTCTCGATCCGAAAGGGGGAAATCTTCGGCCTGGCTGGGGAGTCCGGCTGCGGCAAGTCGACGACCGCCTTCGGCATTTGCCGTCTGCTCCGGCATCCGGCGCAGGTAACGAAGGGCAGCGTCAAGCTGGACGGGATAGAGCTGACCGGGCTGTCCGACGAGCAGTTCGACCGGTTGCGCTGGTCCCGGATGTCGATCGTGCTGCAAAGCGCGATGAACAATCTGAATCCGGTGCTGCGCATCCGCGATCAGCTGGTTGATGCTATTGTCGCCCATGAGCCGGAAGCGGGCCGGAAGCTGCCGGGCGGGCAGCGGATCTGATGAAGCTGGTCGATCTGCCGGAGGGCCGGCTGGACAGCTATCCTCACGAGCTGTCGGGCGGCATGCGGCAAAGGGTCGTCATTGCTATGGCGATGGCTTTGAAGCCGAGCCTGGTTGTCATGGACGAACCGACCACCGCGCTGGATGTGGTAGTGCAGAACGGGATTATCCGCAAAATATTGGAGCTGCAGCAAAAGTTTGGCTTCTCCGTCCTGTTCATTACGCACGACCTGCCGCTGATGCTGGAGATGTGCGACCGGATCGGCATTATGTATGCGGGACGGCTGGTCGAGGTAGCGACTAAAAGCCAGCTGCTGAAGGCGCCGCGGCATCCGTACACCAGAGGGCTGCTGAACTCGTTCCCTTCGCTGTCGGGGCCGAGAACAAGGCTGACCGGCATTCCGGGCAGCCCGCCCGATCTGATCCGCCCGCCGGGCGGCTGCAAATTCGAGCCGCGCTGCGCGCATGCAATGTCTCACTGCAGGCAGGAAGAGCCTGCTATGGCAGAGGATGCAAAGGGACGGATCGCCTGCTATTTGTATGGGGAGGAGGGGGTATACGATGAAGTCTCTGCTTCAAGTGAGCGGCCTCGGTAAAACCTTCACGTCCCGCTCGATGCTTAAGAAAAAGGAGTTCCAAGCGGTACGCAATATTCATTTCGGTCTGGAGCCGGGGGAGGTGCTGGCCATTGTCGGCGAGTCGGGCAGCGGCAAAAGCACGATCGCCCGCATGCTGACGAACCTCATCCCGGCAACGGATGGCGACATCTATTATAACGGTGAATCGCTGAAACGGAACCGACGTTTGCGGCAAACATTGCCGACTTTCGTGCAGATGATTTTTCAAGATCCGTTCGCGGCTTTGAACCCGCATCATACGATAGGCTATATTGTCGGCAGGCCGCTGCAGGTGCAGCGCCAGGTGAAAGGGGATACCCGCCCGCGGGTGCTGGAGCTGCTGAATAAGGTGGGCCTGACCCCGGCGGAGGACTTTATTGATAAGTATCCTTATCAGCTTTCGGGGGGACAGAAGCAGCGCGTCGTCATCGCCAAGGTGCTCGGTTTGAACCCCAAAGTAATTATCGCCGATGAGCCGACCTCGATGCTCGACGTATCTATCGGTGTGGATATTATGAACCTGCTGCTGGATCTGAAGGATAAGGAGAACCTGTCCTTGATCCTGATCACGCACAATCTGGGCAGCGCCCGGTATATGGCCGATCGGATTATGGTTATGTATGCCGGCCAGATGATGGAATACGGACCGACGGAGGAGCTGATCCAGCATCCGCGGCATCCGTATACGAAGCTGCTGCTGCATTCCTCGCCCGACCCGTGGAGGGAGACGGAGGAACAGGAGAAGATGCTGGACCGGCAGGGAGAGCCAGTGCCTGACGCAGGCTGCAGCTTCTACCACCGCTGTCCTTCGGCGAGCGGGGTATGCCGCACGACCAGGGTGGAGGCGGTCAGCACAGAGGACGGGCGCAGTGTGCTCTGCCATTTGTACGGACAAGGAGGAGATCAATGATGACCACCAAACGGCCGAATTTCATCGTCGTCTATTGCGACGATCTGGGCTATGGCGATTTGGGCTGCTACGGTTCGACGGAGATGAAGACGCCGCATCTCGATCAGCTGGCCGGGGAGGGCATGCGGTTCACGAAATGGTACTCCAATTCGCCGGTCTGCTCCCCTTCGCGGGCTTCGCTGCTGACGGGAAGGTATCCGGCCAGAGCCGGAGTCAGCCACATTCTGGGAGGCAAACGCGGAACTGCGGGGCTGCCGCTCGGGCTGCCGACACTGCCTAAGGTATTAAAATCCGAAGGCTACCGGACCGCCTTGTTCGGGAAGTGGCATCTCGGCGCTTCTGCGGAGTACGGTCCGAATGCGCACGGTTTTGATGAATTTTATGGCTTCCGTGCAGGCTGCATCGACTATTACTCGCATATTTTCTACTGGGAGCAGGCGGGCGGGGTCAATCCGGTCCACGACCTATGGCATAACGAACAAGAGGTGTGGGAGAACGGCCAATATATGACCGAGGTCATTACGAAGAAGTCGGTGGAATACATCGAGGCATCTGCAGAGGATGAGCCGTTCTTCCTGTACACCGCCTACAATGCGCCGCATTATCCGATGCATGCGCCGAAGCCGTATATCGACCGGTTCCCGGAGCTGTCTCCCGACCGGAGAATCATGGCAGCTATGATCGCGGCTGTCGATGACGGGATCGGGGATATCGTGGCTGCTTTGAAACGAAAAGGCATCTACGAGAATACAGTAATTTTCTTCTCGAGCGATAACGGTCCTTCGACGGAGTCCCGAAACTGGCTGGACGGGACCGAGGATTTGTATTACGGGGGCAGCGCGGGCATCTTCCGCGGTCACAAGGGCAGCTTGTTCGACGGAGGCGTAAGAGAGCCTGCGATTCTCAGCTATCCTTCGTTTATCGCCGCTGGGCAGACGCGGGATGAAGTGTGCGCGATGATGGATATTTTCCCGACGTTCCTGGAGCTGGCAGGCTGCTCCCCGGAGGCTTACGATCCGAATGGAACGAGCCTGGTTCCGCTGCTCGGAGGAGACGGAGCGGCTGAGGAGGCTCGCCACATAGGCGGCGCGGGAGCGGCAGGAGCCAATGGAGCAGCCGCTGGATCTGACGGAGTGCCTGGGGCAGCTAGGACCGCTGAAAGAGCGTCAGAAGAGGATGGAACAGGCAGAACAGCCGTACGGACCGGACAGAGCGTATGGAGCAGCCGTGGAAGCCGAAATTGCTGCAGGAGCGGGTGAATCAGCCGCTGGAGTGGGGGCTGTTAAAAGAACGGCGGAAGCGGGCGGAACAGGAGCAGCCGCTGGAACCGACCCGACGGGCGGCCGGATGCTGTTCTGGGAATACGGAGAACAGCTGGCTGTCCGGGAGGGCAAGTGGAAGCTGGTGCTGAACGGCAAGCTAGATTTCAGCCGGACTGCGATAGACGCCGTCCATTTGTCCGATGTGGATGCAGATCCGGGCGAGCGGATCAATCTGGCGGAGAAGCATCCGGATATGGTTCGGAGGCTAGAGGAAGCGGTACGGCATTGGTATGGCACCTTACGGGAGGAGACGATTCGCCGATGAAAGCGATTTTGATTCTGTTCGATTCCTTGAACCGGCACATGCTGCCGCCTTACGGCTGCGATTGGACGCATGCGCCGAATTTCAGCCGGCTGGCGGAACGGAGCGTAACGTTCGACAACAACTGGGTAGGCAGTATGCCATGCATGCCTGCGCGAAGAGACCTGCTGACAGGCCGGCATAATTTCCTGCACCGCAGCTGGGGCCCGCTGGAGCCGTTTGACGATTCGATGCCTGCGATTTTGCGGAAGCAGGGGGTGCACGCTCACCTGGTCAGCGACCATTATCATTATTGGGAGCCGGGCGGAGCCACGTATCACAGCCAGTACACGACATGGGACTTCATCCGGGGACAGGAGGGCGACCCGTGGAAGGGCGAGGTGGCGGAGCCGCCGATTCCCGAGCATGTCGGTAGCTACGACGGCTACCGCGGGCAGCTGTTCCGGCAGGACTGGATTAACCGCAAGTACATGACGACGGAAGAGACTCATCCGCAGGCCAAAACGTTCACGGAAGGCATCGAATTTATCCGGACGAACCGCGGGGAGGACCGCTGGCTGCTGCAGATCGAGGCTTTCGATCCGCATGAGCCGTTCTTTTCGCATCAGGCCTATAAAGATCTGTATCCGCATGATTACACGGGCAAGCATTTTGACTGGCCGCAGTATCAGAAGGTGGAAGAAACCCGCGAAGAGGCGGAACATGGCAAGCTGGAGTATGCGGCGCTTCTCAGCATGTGCGATGCCTACCTCGGCAAAGTGATGGATGCAATGGACGAGTACGATCTGTGGAAGGATACGATGCTGATCGTCTCGACCGATCATGGCTTTTTGCTCGGCGAGCACGATTGGTGGGCCAAAAATATTATGCCGTTCTACAACGAGATTGCCCGGACTCCGTTGTTCGTTTGGGATCCCCGCAGCGGCAAGCGAAATGAACGATGCAGCCAGCTGACGCAGATGATCGATATTGCGCCGACGCTGCTGGAATACTTCGGGGCGGAGGCACCGCCCGATATGCAGGGGATTTCGTTAAGCCGGGCTTGCGAAGCCGAAGCCGGCGGAGCGGACGGGCCGACCCGGGAAGCCGTCTTGTTCGGCATCCATGGGGCGCATGTCAACTGCACGGATGGACGCTATGTTTATATGCGGGCGCCGGTACGGCCGGACAACAGCCCGCTGTACAATTACACCTTGATGCCGACGCACATGGCATCGATGTTCAGCCCTGCGGAGCTGCAGCAGTTGGAGCTGGCCGAGCCGTTTTCTTTTACCAAAGGCGTTAGAACGCTGAAGATCCAAGCGGGAAGCTATATCCCTGCGCACCGGTTCGGCACCCTGCTGTTCGATATCCTGCACGATCCGGAGCAAAAGCAGCCGATCCAGGACAAGGAAGCGGAAGCGCGGATGATCGGGCTGATGGCGGAGCTGATGAAGCAAAACGATGCGCCCGAGGAGCAGTACGAGAGATTAGGCTTGCCGAAGTAAAACGATCTGGAGGGGGGCAGGCTCGGATACAAGCTGAAGTAAATCAGGCTTGGTCCGGTCATACGCCGGTGCCGGGCTGGGTTTCAGGCTAAATTAGTCAGGATGCTCGGCCCAGTTGTACGCTGAGTCGTCCCCATGGGTCCACTCCCAGGTAGAGGGAACACCGGATCTTCGAAAGCAGGAACGGCAGCGTTAGTCCCCGATATGCCAAAAAGCAGGACGGTTCTGAACGCCACGCGGCGATCGAACCGTTTTTTTATACAGCCAGAAAATGCAGCGGATACCTCCATACAACTGCTCCCGCCGACGCATGCGTGCGCACCGGACGATTCTCTGATCTACAGCGTAGCTGCTTTATCCCGCGCATCCTTCATGTGAAAAATAATTAATGCCGCTTACCTTCCAAGGAAAATAATGTATAATATAGCTGTAGAGGACATAGTCCTTTAGCACTATCCGGGATCGAGAGAGAACGGTGCAATGTTATATCATGACATCAAGGAGAGCCGCCATGGTTGTTATTAGAGCTGTACAATCCAAGCTGCGCCCGCAGGAAGAATGTGTCTATTCCCGAGCCGGAGGCTTTACACTGCCCGATCAATCCGTTGTAGGGACGCACACCCTTTATATTACGAACCAAGGCCGCATTCTTGCCCATGATACGGGAGGCTTGTTCGGGAATGAGCAGGTGGAAATTTATGAGGGAGCCGACTTAGGCGTGAAGGTGACCTTGGATAAATATTCGGCTGAGCTGACGAATGAAGCCGGCTACAGCCGGTTGACCTTTTCCTTCACGATGAGGCCGTCCGAATTCATTACCCTGTTCTCCAAAACAAAGAAATCGATGTTTAGAATCCCGTCTGCCGCACCGTATCGCTGCTATATGCGGGATGCAATGGGCTTATATACATTCGCTGAGCTTCGGCTCAAGCCGGAGGCTGTGCTGCTGGGCGGCTCGGAAATTCCGTTTCGCCGAATTAAGGATTTGTCCATCGATCCGAATTGTATGGCCGGTTTTAGCGGAATCTTCGAGATTGGCGGCAAGGAAGTGCAGGAACTGCACCTGTTCCTGCCCTATATCAGCGTGCTGAAGCAGCTGGTTGAGTCGCATCAGCATACGCCCAAGGTATCGGAGCTTGTTGGGGAGAAGGCTGCGTTGTTTCCAGTTCGTGTAAGCGGCACGATGAATAATGTCAAGTACGAGGACGTTTCTTTGACGCTGGCAGCCGAGGAAAACCGTCTGCGTTTTGTAAATGAGACCGATATGCAGGTAGTGGGAGAGCTCTCAAGAGAAACGGATGCTTTCTATTACGCGCCGGAGTCGCATCAGCTTCTTGCTGTCAAGGGGACGACTCCGCTTCGCGTCAAGCTGCTGCAGGAGCAGGCCCAAGCCTTTATTCAAAAGCGGTATGTCCAAGCCGGCTGTTCAGCATGGCCGGATGCCGGTAAGCTGTACGGCGTTTGGGACGGGAAGCGCTATGAGGGAGCAGCCGTTGACTTGCTCGCTTCGAAGGATACGCTTCGCTTCCAGATTGCCGATTCGATGCGTTTAACGAAGGAGATCCCTTATGGAGAGCTTGAGTCCGTAACGGATGACCGGAAATGGTTTTTTCTGCACAAGCGGCAGCAAATCGCGCTGCTTGCGCTGAACAGCGGGGTGAAGCTGTCAGATTCGGCCGTCGGCAAGCGAGTGCCGAGGAAGCAAGCGGATGAGGCCAAGGTGGGACACCTTGCCAATTTGCAGCCGTTTTATTTTGACCATACCCGTGAGGAGCTTTCAATATACCAATCGGCGGACAGCCGGCTTCAGACGTTCGCCCATACGGAGCTAAACGGGATTTCCATTGTCGAGCCGGGGATGCCTTCCCCTTTTGCGAAAGTACGGCTGGATACCGATCAAGACAAAGTGGAGCTGTACATTCCTTACGCAGAGGTACAGGGGGTCATTCAGCGATCGTACCTGTACAAGAAGTCTCCGCTTCTGCCTCAGCTCCAAGGCAAGCAGCTTTTCTTAAGCTGGGGGCGGATGGCCAACGATTTTACGCTCTATCAGCTGTTCGGTCAGCTTATCACTTTGAGTGAAGGCATTCGGGAGCTTCATACGATGAAGCAAAGCGCGGAGCAGCGGAGCACCGGTTTAATCAACCTGTTATACCACGGGATTCAGGCGCAAAAGAAACGAATGGATCTTATCTCGATCTACCTGCCGGCACTGCTGGAGCAGGAGGACCGCAAGCTGCTGGAGCAGGCGGGAATCGCCTTGAGCGAGCGTCCGTACAAGCAGTTTCAGCAGCGGATGATCGGCATTGCCAGCCAGCTCCGCAGAAGCCTGAACGAAATAGAGAACGCGCTTTCCGCGGTTTCCTTCGCCATCATTCCGAAAGTGGAGATGGACAAATATATTGACGCCAAAGCGAATAAACGGTATGTCGCAGCAGCCGGACTGGGAACGGCGGGTCTGCTCTTTCCTCCATTGCTGCTGCCGGCAGGCTTTATGGCGATTCAAGCTTATTTTATGAAGGGCGATATGAAGATGCAGGAGGAAATCCGCCTTAAGAATGAAAAGCATCGAATGGATTTTTATTTGCACAAGGCATTGGACGGCTTCGACCATATGATGAAAACCGTTTATCCCTATTACATTGCGGAATGCAACCGGGCGATGTATGAGATGATGCGTCAGGTAGCTTCCGCCTATAAGCCGGGCATAGAGGAACCGTCGGTCAAACAGGCGCTGCTTGAGAGGCTTGCACAGTATTATACGTACAAGCAAATGCCAATCGATGACTCCGTGGCCGTCAATAGACATGAGCTGATTGAAAAGGTGCATGGAGCGTCCCAGCTTAACGAGGTTCATATTTCTTCGATCCGACAGGAGGTAGGGTTAGATGTTTCGCAATCCGTTTCACTATATCGATGATCTGTTCGAGGAACCCGGGGAGGCACAAGGGAGCGATGCCGCAGCGCCGGAAACCCATTTTGTCGAGCCGCACGAAGTGGAAGGCTATGAGAAAGAGGATGGGCACCTTCGTCGAGGGCTATTGGCGCGACGGGGACGGCGATACCTCGCACGACAGGACGCTGGAAGAAGGCGGCGGCTATGAGCAGAGCAACCCGGACGGCGATCCGGCGAACAATTTGGACTCTTAATGGTTTATTTCATTAAATGATAAAGGAGCAGTCTGAATGTTAAACAATCCGTTCCGCCCCGAAGGATGGCAGCAAACTGACGCATTCCTGGATATGAATCATAACGGTATTCCGGATCTGTACGATTCTGCTTCGGATCTGGACCACAACGGGATGCCGGACCATGCGGACGTGCTGTTCGACATGAATCACAATGGCGTGCCGGACAGCCACGATCTGACAATCGACCTCGATCATAACGGTTTTCCGGATGCGGCTGATGCGTTCTTCGATCTGGATCATGACGGCATGCCGGACCGGCAGGATGTGCTGGTCGATCTGGACCACAACGGCTTTAACGATGGCACGATCCATCATTTTTAAATTCCATGGCTCTGCTGCAGCTTCTGCGGCGGAGTTATTTTTTTCCATATTATCTATACATGATCGGCTGGCTGCGGGAATACATATGTAGCAAGGTGAATCAGGCGCTGTTTGTAATTCTTAAAATGACAGCGCTTTAATTTGCAAAGCTCTTATTCTATCGGCGAGGTGATTATTTATGGACACAGAGAAAAAGAAGCTGACCACCGGCTGGGGCGCTCCTGTTGGCGACAACCAGAACTCGGTAACCGCGGGATCGCGGGGGCCTACGCTTATTCAGGACGTGCACCTGCTGGAGAAGCTGGCGCACTTCAACCGTGAACGCGTCCCGGAGCGTGTCGTGCATGCGAAGGGAGCGGGGGCGCACGGGTATTTTGAAGTGACTAACGACGTGACGAAGTATACGAAAGCGGGCTTTTTGTCCGAGGTTGGCAAAAGAACGCCGCTGTTTGTCCGGTTCTCGACCGTAGCGGGAGAGAGCGGCTCGGCCGATACGGTGCGCGATCCGCGCGGCTTTGCGGTGAAATTTTATACGGAGGAAGGGAATTACGATCTCGTTGGGAACAATACGCCGGTATTCTTCATTCGGGATACCATCAAATTTCCGGACTTCATTCATACGCAGAAACGTCATCCGCAGACCCATCTGAAAAATCCGAACGCCATCTGGGATTTCTGGTCCCTGTCTCCCGAATCGCTGCATCAGGTGACCATCCTTATGTCGGATCGGGGCATTCCGGCCACATACCGGCATATGCACGGCTTCGGAAGCCATACGTTCAAGTGGGTCAATGCGTCCGGTGAAGGCGTGTGGGTGAAATACCATTTCAAAACGGAGCAGGGCATTCGTAATCTTGCGCCGGAGGCGGCGGCCCAGCTCGCGGGGGAAAACCCCGATTACCACACGGAGGACTTGTTTAACGCGATTGAAGCGGGCGATTATCCGGCCTGGACGCTCTGTGTGCAGATCATGCCTTTGGAGGATGCGGATACGTACCGGTTCGATCCCTTCGACGTCACCAAGGTATGGTCGCAGAAGGATTACCCTTTAATCGAGGTGGGGCGGATGGTACTCGACCGCAACCCCGAAAATTATTTCGCCGAAGTGGAGCAGGCGACGTTTTCTCCCGGAACGCTCGTGCCGGGCATTGACGTCTCTCCGGATAAAATGCTGCAGGGACGCCTGTTCGCCTACCATGATGCGCACCGGTACCGGGTTGGCGCGAACCATCAATCGCTGCCGATCAACCGTCCGCGCAGCGAGGTGAACAACTATCAGCGGGACGGTCAGATGCGCTTTGATACGAACGGCGGGGCCTCCGTTTATTACGAACCGAACAGCTATGGAGGGCCAGCAGAGACGCCGGAGAACAAGCCTGCGGCGTACGAAGTATCGGGACAGGCGGATAGTGTGGCGTACGATCGCGACGATCATTATACGCAGCCTGGAGATCTATACCGTCTGCTGAGCGAGGATGAGCGATCCCGCCTTGTTGCGACGATCGTCGAAGCGATGAAGCCGGTCGAGAAGGAAGAGATCAAGCTTAAACAGATCGCGCATTTCTATAAAGCGGATCCCGATTACGGCACGAGGGTGGCGAAAGGGCTGGGCCTGCCGGTTCCGAAGCCGTGAGATGAGCATAGCAGGAGGCAGCTGCCTTGTCCCGCGAGGTCGGCTGCCTTTTTATATCACAGGGTGCAGAGGAGCTGCTGCAGATACCAGCCCTTCTTGACGGGCAACCGCTAAAATGGGGCGTTTGCCCGTCATGCTCCATGTCAACGTTTCATATAATAAATTATTGAAAGCGTTAACAAAAAATGGCAAGCCGTGTGACCTAATAGGATACCGCGAGGTGACGAACATGAGAACCCGTTTATTATCGGAGCAGCTGATTAAAAAAAGGTTTCCGCAGTTAAGGTATGTCAGAGTTCATACGGAAGGCGTGAATAAAGCGACCATTTATGCTTGGGACGAGGATCTCCAATTACCGGAGAAAGACATCCGCCGCCTGAAGCAGTTTGCCTCGGATTATTTGCATCCGTATGCCTGTTTCACCGTTAAAACGTACAACATGGTCCAGCCCGATAAGGTGCCGAAGAACGAAGAGCTGCCCGATGCCATTCTTAAATCCGCCCTGCACCGGGGATTGGATCAGCAGATGATTATGGATTCCATCAACGGGCTGTTTCCGTACGGCCGGCTCAGCTTCAATCAGTACGACCATGCGACGGGCACGATTTATTTTGATTTTCATGCCATCACGTGGGTTCACCCTACGGACCAGGCGCGAATCTCCCAATACCTCCATGAGCTGATTCCGCTGGGGGCGAAATGCGAAGTGAGCTACCATTGAGCGAAACGGATGTGGAAGCAAAATAAAACAGGGATAACGGAACAAGAAGGCTCCGGTATCCCTGTTTGTTTTCAGGCGTCTTTGCACCAACGCTTCCGGCCAGTTTGCCAGTTCCCGGTTAAGCCCCTGAACCTGCGGCAATGGCGGCCAGCCGTTCCGGAATTTGCTCCGTCACAACGCCTCCATGGTATGTAATAATGGTGTCGATATCCAGTTCCTGGAGCTTGGCCACCGATTTCAGGGCAGCAGGCATATCCGGAGTGAAATTCGCATCCGGCGGCATAAGTACGCCTTCATGGGAGGTCAGGGCGTCTCCGGAAATCAGCGTCCGGCTCGGCCGGTGGTATAAACAGATGTGGTCCGGCGTATGACCCGGTGTAAAAACAACCTGGATGCCGCCGCAATAAGGAAGCAGGTCTCCGTCCTGAACGGTCGTGTCCACTTTGGAAGGCGTGGCGAGTACGCCCCGCTTAATGATAGGCGTTTCTCCGAGGATATAGGGCTTGGCTAATTCATGGGCTATTACCTCCACCCGTCCGTCCGTCGCTTGGACAAGCTCCGGCAGGCTGCCGATGTGGTCCAGATCCTGATGGGTAATGATGATCTTCGTCAACTGCTCCCACACGCCTTCTTGCTCGAGCGACTGCTTAATCAGCTCCAGCTGGCCGGGAATGCCCGTGTCTACAAGAATAACGTCTTTATCGTCCCGCAGCAGTGTCGCGTGTACCACGAATGGGCTGGCGCCCCTATTCATTTCCCAACGCAATGCTTTAATTACCGGAGTTGCGGTCATGAGCCAATCGTCCTCTCAACATGAATTCGCGGATTTGCCCGCTTACTTATTGTAAGCTTTGCGGCATACAAGTTCAAATCCTGTGCGGGGAGGGGAACTGCCGGTCTAAGTCTTTTCCGATGTTCGTTCATAAGCTATACTGAAGGGAACGGCAAGGATTCATTTTATGTATTCGCTTGTTCTTTTGTTTGGCAAAATGGGGGAATCGGATAATGAGTTTAATCAATACATTAACAAACCAGGACGAATTTACGGGCTTTTATTTATTGAAGGAATTGGAGCTGAAGCAGACGAACGGCTCTCCGCCCAAAGATTATTTCGATATCGTGCTGTGCGATGCCAGCGGGCAGCTTCCGGCAAAGTACTGGGACGTGAGTCCGACGGATAAAGAAACCTTTTTCCCGATGGGGCTTGTTAAGGTAAAAGGGACGGTGCAGACGTACAGGGAGAGGCTGCAGATCAAGATTCTACGGCTCCGCAAGGCGACTCCGGAGGACGGCGTTTCCTTGACTGATTTTATTCGCTCGGCGCCTATCCGTCCGGTCGATTTGATCTATACGATCAAGCAGGTGATGGAAAGCATCACCGATGTGGAAATCCAGATGATCGTTGCTTTTTGCGTGGAGAAGGTCGAGGAGAGGCTGATGCATTATCCTGCCGCCAAAACCCACCATCACGCGTACTACGCGGGATTGGCTTACCATATGGTGCGCATGCTGGAGCTCGGGGAGTTTCTCTGCAAGCAGCGGCCGTTTCTGAATGCAGATCTGATCAAAGCCGGCATTATTCTGCACGATATTGCGAAGCCGGAGGAAATGACCGCCCAGCTGGGCATCGTGTCCGATTACAGTCTCAAAGGCAAGCTTCTGGGCCATATCTCAATGGCGTCTAACTGGATTACGGAAGCTGCTATTGCGAACGGGATTGATCTGGATTCGGACCGGGTCATCGCGCTGCAGCATCTGGTGCTGTCCCATCACAACCTTGGGGAGTGGGGAAGCCCTGTGCAGCCGCAGACGGCGGAAGCGGTGGCTCTGCACTATATCGACTCCTTGGATGCGAAGCTGCAAATGGTCGAGGATGCGCTCGACACGACCCCAGCGACGGAGCCGTGGACTCCTGCGATCCGGGGGCTGGAGAATAAACCGATCTATCGGACGAAGCTGTAGGCAAGCAGGCTGGCTGCAAAATGAAACGAGACCGGCCCCAAAGAATAACATCGCTGGTGCCGGTTCCCGGTTCCAAAATATAAAGCGAGACGCTTCCAAAACCGCTATAAGCGGGGCTGGAAGCGTCTTTTTACTACTATTCGAATCCAAGCGAGGATTAGAAATGAATAATCGGCTTCTGGGACGGCCTCATTGCAGCTGCTCCGCTAAAAAGGGACGATGCCGTACTCCTCGATCTTCCGATACAGCGTCGTCCGGCCGATCTGCAGCAGTCCCGCGGCCTTGCTCAGGTTGCCGCCGCTCGCGCGCAGCGCCTGCTTGATCGCTTCGACCTCGGCTTCCTTTAAGGAAACCGCGGCGGCGGGCCTCTCCCTCAGCTGCGCCATGCCGGAGGACGATGCCGGCTCCTCCTCCAGCTGAAGATGCTTAGCGTCGATCGGCTCGCCGTCCGCCAGAAAAACGGCCTGTACCAGCACGCTGTTCAGCTCGCGGATATTGCCCGGCCAACGGTACCCGAGCAGCTTGTGCAGCGCCGCTTCGGTAAAGGCTTCGCAGCCGTAGCCGTGCTCTTGCAGCAGATGCAGCGCAAGGGCCGGCAGATCGCTGCGTTCCCTGAGCGGCGGCAGCGTAAGCTGAATGCCCTTCAGCCTGTAATACAAATCGGCGCGGAAGCGGGCGGCTCTGACTTCCTCCGTTAAATTCCGGTGCGTGGCTGCGATGATACGGACATCGATCCGCCTGCTCCGCGTGCTGCCTACCGGGGTGACGGTATGCTCCTGAAGAACTCTCAGCAGAGCGGCCTGCGCCCGCAGCGACATGTCGCCGATTTCATCCAAAAAGATCGTTCCGCCGTGGGCGGCCTCAAACTTGCCGATGCTGCCTTCGCGGTTGGCTCCGGTAAAAGCGCCGCGTTCGTAGCCGAACAGCTCGCTCTCGACCAGGCTGTCGGGGATGGCGCTGCAGTTGACCGCGATGAACGGCCGGTCCGCTCGGGAGCTGGCCGAGTGAATCGCCTGCGCGAACCGCTCTTTACCCGTGCCGCTCTCGCCCAGCAGCAGGACGGAGAAGGAGGTTTGAGCGGCCTTGCGGGCCAGCTCCTTCCTTTGCAGCAGCTGGGGGCAGGTGCCGAACACGTCCTCGAAGGTGTACAGCCGCTGCCCGCGGTCAAGCTTCTCGGGCTGCTTCTGCACGGCGACGGAGCGCCATACCTTGCGCTCGGCATCGTGGATGGTTTCCACGGCGAAGCCTTGGACCCCGCAAAAGGCTTGCCGATCGCATCCTTGCCGACGACGCGAAGCGCGGCCTGGTTGGCCCTGACGATGCGGTTGTCGCGGTCCAGCGAGATGAGCGGCATCGGAACCTTTTGCGCGGTCAGATCGAGCTCCTTTAAGGTGATCAGCTGCTCCTTCCGGGCTTCCTCCAGCAGCAGCCGGTTCTGCAGCGATTCCGCCGCCAGGCAGGCCATCATCCAGGTCGATTCATGGTAATGCTCATGCTTCCCGCTGATGTTGATGACGGCGATCAATTCGCCGGTGGGGCTGAACACGGGGGAGGAGGCGCAGGTGAGAAAGCGATTGGATGCATAAAAGTGTTCATCGGCATGGACGCGGACAGGCACTTTCTCGGTAAGCGCCAGACCGATGGCGTTCGTTCCTTTTCTCCGTTCCTCCCAATTGGCTCCGACCTGCAGCTGGACGCGCTGGGCCCGGCTCGTGAAATCCGGGTCGCCGACGGCGTGAATAATGTTGCCTTGGGCGTCGATCAGCAGCGCGACCTGCCCGGATTGTTTAATGAGATGATGCATTTTGGCAAATAAATGATCCGTATGTTGAATAAGCGGTTCATGCTGATCGACGATTTCACGCATGGAGCTTCCGGTCAGAACATGATCGTTCACCGCGTCGGTAGGCTTCAGTCCGTAGTTGTGACAACGCTTCCAAGAATTCTCCATCGCTTGGGACAGGTTGATGAAATCCAGAGATGACAACTTGAACACCTCCATATTTGCGCAAAAGGCAGCGTATGTTCATGATACCATAAACTTCCGGATTCTTCATAAGATGCGAACAGGATGTACCAAAATGAAACAGTCAGGCTGTTCCATAAAGAGACAACGAATATAAAACGCTTCCAAAAATGATAGGCAGGGTGCGGTTCGGAAAATTGGCACGATTTTTGCTTACTTAATTATTTGTAGCAAGGCATCCCATCATTTTTCCAAGTTCAAAGGAGGCTGTTCCACGATGATTTATGCGCAACCGGGAACCCAGGAAGCAAAGGTAACGTTCAAAAAGCGGTATGAAAACTTTATTGGCGGCCAGTGGGTGGCTCCTGTTCAAGGCCAATATTTTGAAAATGTTTCGCCGGTGAATAACCGCCCCTTCTGCGAAGTGCCCCGCTCTACGGCGGAAGACGTAGAGTTGGCGCTGGATGCGGCACATACGGCCAAGGAGGCGTGGGGACGCACCTCCGTTGCGGAACGTGCGCTTATTCTGAATAAAATTGCGGACCGGATCGAGGCGAACCTGGAAATACTGGCGGTTGCCGAGACATGGGACAACGGCAAGCCGGTCCGGGAAACGCTGGCTGCCGACCTGCCGCTGGCGGTCGATCATTTCCGGTATTTCGCCGGATGCATCCGGGCGCAGGAAGGGGCTTTAAGCCAGCTGGATAACGATACCGTGGCCTATCATTTCCACGAGCCGCTGGGTGTCGTCGGGCAGATCATCCCGTGGAACTTCCCACTGCTGATGGCGACCTGGAAGCTTGCTCCCGCTTTGGCGACGGGCAACTGCGTCGTCTTGAAGCCGGCGGAGCAGACGCCGTCATCCATTCTGGTGCTGGCGGAGCTGATTCAGGACCTGCTGCCGCCGGGCGTGCTGAATATCGTGAACGGATTCGGTCTCGAAGCCGGCAAGCCGCTTGCTTCCAGCAGCCGCATCGCCAAAATCGCCTTTACCGGCGAAACGACGACCGGCCGTCTCATCATGCAGTACGCTTCGCAGAATATTATCCCCGTCACGCTGGAGCTGGGCGGCAAATCGCCGAACCTGTTCTTTGAGGATGTGATGGCGAAGGACGACGCCTTCTTCAATAAGGCGATCGAGGGCTTCGTGCTGTTCGCGCTGAATCAGGGCGAAGTGTGCACATGCCCTTCACGTGCGATCATTCAGGAATCGATCTACGATGCGTTCATGGAGCGGGCGTTGAAGCGGGTCGCTTTGATCAAACAGGGGAATCCGCTGGATACGGAGACGATGATCGGTGCACAGGCCTCCACTGAGCAGGTGGAGAAAATTTTGAGCTACATTCATATCGGACAGCAGGAGGGAGCGGAATGCCTGACCGGCGGAGGGCGCGCGCAGCTCGGTGGCGATCTTGCCGAAGGCTATTACATTCAGCCTACCGTGCTGAAGGGGCATAACAAAATGCGCATTTTCCAGGAGGAAATTTTCGGTCCGGTCGTCTCAGTCACCACATTTAAGGATGCCGAGGATGCGCTTGCGATTGCGAACGACACGCTGTACGGTCTGGGCGCGGGGCTGTGGACCCGCGACATCAACACGGCTTACCGGCTGGGCCGGGGCATTGAGGCCGGACGCGTGTGGACCAACTGCTACCATGCCTATCCTGCCCACGCGGCATTCGGCGGCTATAAGACTTCGGGGATCGGCCGGGAAAATCACCGGATGATGCTGTCGCATTACCAGCAGACGAAAAACCTGCTCATCAGCTACAGCCCTGATGCGCTGGGCTTTTTCTAAGAGGCGGGACCGCAAAGGATGCCGAACGAGGTTATTAAGGTTCTTGCCACCGCTGCCGCCCTGGAGCTGATTGCCTTCCTGCAGAGCAAGTATGGCCCGGTGATGTTTCACCAGTCCGGAGGCTGCTGCGACGGCAGCTCTCCGATGTGCTATCCGCTGGGCGACTTCATCGTCGGAGACAGCGACGTGCTGCTGGGCGAGATTGGCGGCGCTCCCTTTTATATGAGCCAGGCGCAGTACGATTATTGGAAGTTTACCCAGCTGATTATCGATGTCGTTCCCGGACGGGGCGGGATGTTCTCGCTGGAGGGGCCCGAAGGAAAACGGTTTTTGACCCGTTCCCGGGTGTTTACCGAAGAAGAGCTGAAAGCGCTTGGACTGTAAGGCTTCCGCCCAGCAGCTCACGGACTCTGCTTCTTCATTCAAGATCAGGCCGGCCCTCTTATGCAGAAGACGCTGAACAAGCTTTCACTGCACGGACGGATTGTTCCTCCGGCCCTTGGGGCCTGTACAGAACGTTTCCAGATTCAGATGCCATAAGCTCTGCTAGTTATAGCGGCTTTTTTACACGGCCTGCAGTTAATACAATGGCTATTGTTACAAAAGAAGAAGCGCAGTCTGCCCCGCAAGATGGAATGCGGAGAGGCAACGCTTCTTCTTTTTTTATTTCAACCTTGGAGGAGGGCCGATGAGCCATTACGAATCTTAGGAACGCGGCCCCGCCGCTGCGGGAACCCCGCTATGCCGCTGAGAAGATGCAGCCGCTAGCTCTCCGGCTCTCCATCCGCCTTCCGGTACTCGCTCGGCGACAAGCCCGACCAGCGTTTGAACTGACGGCTGAAATGGGCAATATCGCGGTAGCCGAGAATGGAGGCGATATGCTGCACGGACAGCCTGGGGTCGGCCAGCAGCAGCTTGGCCTCATGCAGCACCAGCCCGGATAAATACACTCGCGGCGATATGCCAAACACTTGGCGGAACACGCGGTTGCAGTGGGAGGTGCTGATGCCGAGCTTGGCGGCAATATCGTCGATGCCGTAATGCTGCTCGGCGGCGACGCCCTGCTTGAAGTGCTGCGTACCGAGCGCCTGCAGCTCGGTGCGGATCCGATGGGCCAGCTCGACCTTCTCGTAAGCCGGCGACGCGCTGAGCTCGGCTTCATGGCTGATGGCCTCCCACAGCTGGCCAAACAGCTCGAACATGGCCGACTGCAGCCGCATCCGCTGCGCCATCGTCGTATGGTCGGGCTGGCCTGCAAGCTCGATCAGCTTGGCCAGTACGGGCTGCACCTGCCGGGTAAGGGAGCTGTCCGCTGCGAACAGCACCTGCTCCATGCGGCCCAGCAGGGAAAGAAAGATTTTATCGTCAATATCGAAGTGGATGCAGAAATAGGTGAACGGCTCCTGATTGCCGCTTTGGCTGGAATGGGCGTCGCCGGGTCTGAGCAGCATCAGGTCTCCGGCTTGCTGAGCATAGCGGCGGCCGTTTACGGTCATCAGCTGCTCGCCTTCCAGCAGATAGTTGATCTCATACTGGGGATGCTCGTGAACCGGATAGTCCCAGCTGCCGTCGACACGGCGCAGATGCATGCCGAACAGATTGACGGTCGTTTTCACATCCGGCAGCATAATTTCACTTAGGCTCTGCCCGAGCGCGGGCGGGATAAAGGAAGCGGACATCGCACGTGTCTCCTTTGCTACGGCATTGATGTAAAAGCCATGCCGATATAGGTATCGGCTATCGATGTGGGCCGTTGGCCCGTCTGTTCAGACCTGAGCGGCAAGGAGCTGCCGGAACACGATATCTCCGGTCAGCGAATTTAGCTTAGCTGGGCCCACGTTTGATTTCAGTATACCTCATTCAGCCCGATTTGGGTAAATAATTGATCGATTTGACAATGGTCATCCGGCTGTGCCGCATGCTAGGATGGACATGAATCAGGAGTCTGTACAAAGGACGACCGTGACGAAAGGGGTTATATGATGGCACAGCGTAATCTTTTTTTCAATGCACAGCATTCACCTATCGGGGCATTTGCCAGCTTTACACTAGGCTTTCGCGGCAAAAACGGCGGTTTGGGGCTCGAATTGGGCAAACCGGCCGATCAAAATATGTATATCGGCTTTCAATCGCGGGAAGGCAGCTATTATGAAGCGCTGCCGTTCTTTGAATCGGTAGAAGATGAAAGCGCTAGATATGATGTGGAGAAACAGGAAGAAAAGGATAAAGGCACCACCGGGGCCATGCCGACCTCCCGTACAGGAGAAGAAGCTCCTCTGCCAAGGCTCGTTTCCTTCAAGAGCGATACCATTTCGCGTACGTTCAAGACGGGAACGGATACGTGGCAGGCGGGCGACTTGACGTTCCGCATTTATTCCCCGTTCGCTCGGTGCCCGAACCGGGACAGGCGAACGAAGAAGAACTGAAGGCGGCGCTCGTCCCTGCCGTGTTCGCCGAGCTGACGCTCGACAATACGCAGGGAATGACAGCGCGGACGGCCTTTTTCGGCTACCAGGGCAATGATCCGTACAGCGCAATGCGCCGCCTGCAGGATACGAGCGAGGGACAACTGACCGGCATCGGACAGGGGCGGATGACCGCTATCGTCACGAAGGACGAAGGAACGACGTCCGCGCTTGGCTTCACCATGGAAAAAATTCTCGGCGAAAAGCTGGAGCACAACCATGCTTTCGGACTAGGCGGCACCGGTGCTGTGCTGATGGAAGTGCCGGCCGGCGAGCAGAAGACCTTCCGGTTTGCCGTCTGCTTTTACCGCGGCGGCCTGGTGACGACGGGCATTGATGCTTCCTATTATTACACACGCTTTTTCCGAAATATGGAGCAAGCTGCTCATTACGCGCTGGATCATTTCCCGGAGCTGACGGCTTCCTGCCTGACGGCGGACGAATGGATCGAATCCGCGAACTTATCCGGCGACCAGAAGTTCATGCTCGCTCACGCGATTCACAGCTATTACGGCAGCACGCAGCTGCTGGATGCGGACGGCGAGCCGCTGTGGATCGTCAACGAGGGTGAATACCGGATGATGAACACGCTCGACTTGACGGCGGATCAGCTGTACTATGAGCTGATGATGAACCCTTGGACGGTGCGCAACGAGCTGGAGCTGTTCGTCAACCGCTACAGCTATGAAGATAAAGTACGCTTTCCGGGAGATGAGACGGAGTATCCTGGAGGTATCTCCTTTACCCACGATGTCGGCGTAGCGAACGTATTCTCGCGTCCGCAGTATTCGGCTTACGAGCTGGCGGGCATTGACGACTGCTTCTCCTACATGAGCCATGAGGAGCTCGTGAACTGGCTCTGCTGCGCGCTCGTGTATATCGAGCAGACGAAGGATGAGGCGTTCAAGAACCGCATGCTGCCGGTCATTCAAGCCGGCTTCGAGAGCATGCTGAACCGGGATCACCCGGACGCGGACAAGCGCAACGGCCTGATGGGGCTGGACAGCACCCGCACCCAGGGCGGCGCGGAGATTACGACCTATGACAGCCTGGACGTGTCGCTGGGTCAATCGCGCAACAACATTTATCTTGCGGGCAAGTGCTGGGCCGTTTATGTGGCGATGGAGCGGCTGTTCAAGCTGGAGGAGCTTCCTCAGCTGTCCGAGCAGGCCGGCTCGCAGGCGGACAAATGCGCAGCTTCCGTAGCGGCTCAGCTGACGGAGCAGGGCTACATTCCGGCCGTCATCGGAGAAAACAACGATTCCCGGATCATTCCGGCGATTGAAGGCCTGGTCTTCCCGTACTTCACGGGCTGCCCGGAGGCATTGGACCCGAACGGCCGGTTCGCGGTATACCTGCAGGCGCTGCAGACCCATCTGAGCACCGTGCTGGTGAAAGGAACCTGCCTCTTCGAGGACGGAGCCTGGAAGCTATCCTCCACAAGCAAGAACTCATGGCTCAGCAAAATTTATTTGTCCCAATTTATCGCCCGGGAAATTATGAACCTGCCGTGGGATGAGCGCGGAGCCGAGGCGGATGCCGCCCACGTGAATTGGCTCCTGCATCCTGAGCTGTCTTACTGGTGCTGGAGCGACCAGATTTTGGACGGACTGATTATCGGCAGCAAATATTACCCGCGGGGCGTATCCGCCATCCTTTGGCTGCTGGAAGGGAAGAACGACACAAGCCTCGTCCGTTAAAGCTGCGGAGCTGCGGCGCGGCGGTCGGTCGGTTGAACCCCTTGGAGCATTAAATTAGGTAGAATCGCAGCAGAGATCTAGGGCTCTGGAGAGACTGCACAATCGGAATATGTTCGGTTTGTTTTGGACATACAAGGAGGACATCATATGAGTAAAAGCATGACGACATCGTCGAACGGTCCGATTGGGAGCCGGGTATAAGGCCTGGCTTGAATATAAACGGCTGGATATGAGCGGGGAGCGGCACCGCGCTTATGCCGCATGGCTCGGCAATATCGCCGTAAACGGGGAAGCGGATCATGAAGTGATCGCTTCCGCCGTTTCGGAGCTGACGCGGGGCATCGAGGGGCTGACCGGCGCGAAGCCGGTACGTGTCAGCCCTGCGGAAGCGGGCGGCGGCTGCATCGCCGTCGGCTTGTTCGGCAGCGGCCATCCGCTGATCGACCGCGTCTTCGGCGCGGAAGAACGCGCCGCGGCCGGGCCGGAGGGCTTCGCCATCCGTACAGACGCTGACGCGCAGTGCATCGCCCTCGGGGCTGAGACTGCAGCAGGCTTGCTGTACGGCGCGTTCGCCCTGCTGCGCCTGCTAGGCACCGGCAGCCCGTTGGACAGCCTGAATGTGATAGAAAATCCGGTCAACGGCCTACGGATGATGAATCAATGGGATAACATCGACGGCAGTATCGAGCGCGGCTACGCCGGCAAGTCGATCTTTTATACCGATAACGAAATAACGACCGATTACGATCGGGTACGGGATTATGCCAGGCTGCTGGCCTCTACAGGCATCAATGCAATTGCTATCAATAATGTGAATGTGCATAAATTCGAGACGATGTTTTTGACGGATCGCTACCTTCCGGCGATCGCCAAGCTGGCGGATATTTTCCGCGCCTACAGCGTAAAGCTGTTCTTAAGCATCAACTATGCGAGTCCGCTTGAGATCGGCGGCTTGACGACAGCCGACCCGCTGGACCCCGGCGTACGCGAATGGTGGAAGCGGAAGGCGGCGGAGGTATACGCCGCGATTCCCGATTTCGGCGGCTTCCTTGTCAAAGCGGATTCGGAGAACCGTCCGGGACCGTTCAGCTATGACCGGGACCATGCCGACGGCTCGAATATGCTGGCCGAGGCGCTGCTGCCGTATGGCGGCATCGTCATCTGGCGCTGCTTCGTTTATAACTGCAAGCAGGATTGGCGCGACCGCTCGACCGACCGGGCCAGAGCGGCGTACGATCATTTCAAGCCGCTCGACGGACGGTTTATGGACAATGTCATCCTGCAGGTGAAGAACGGCCCGATGGACTTCCAGGTGCGGGAGGGCGTATCGCCGTTATTCGGCGCGATGGAAAAGACCAACATTATGATCGAGTTCCAGATCACGCAGGAATATACGGGACAGCAGCGTCATCTGTGCTACCTTGTTCCGCAGTGGAAGGAAGTGCTCGACTTTGAAACCTACGCGCAGGGACCGGGCTCGACGGTGAAGCGGGTGGTCGACGGTTCACTGTACGGCAATAAGTACAGCGGCTTCGCGGCCGTGTCGAACATCGGCAATGACGCGAACTGGACCGGCCATCTGCTGGCTCAGGCGAACCTGTACGGATACGGCCGGCTGGCATGGAATCCCGAGCTTGCGCCGGAGCAGATCGCGGAGGAATGGATTCGTCTTGCCTTCGGCACAGCGGATGAGGAGCTGACCGAAACCGTCCGCGGCATGCTGATGGCTTCCTGGGGCATCTACGAATCGTACACCTCGCCGCTCGGCGTAGGCTGGATGGTCAATCCGGACCACCACTATGGCCCGAATGTGGACGGATATGAGTATTCCAAGTGGGGAACGTACCATTTTGCCGATCTGCATGGAATTGGCGTCGACCGGACGATGAAGACGGGAACCGGCTATGCGGGACAATACCAGGGCCCGAATGTGGATATGTATGAATCTGTCGATGCGTGCCCTGACGAGCTGCTGCTGTTCTTTCACCACGTGCCGTATACCCATGTGCTGCATTCCGGCAAGACGGTTATCCAGCATATTTATGATACGCACTTTGAAGGCGTGGAGCAGGCGGAGCGGTTGAAGGCAGCCTGGGAAGGGCTGCGCGGCCGGATCGATGAGGAGCGCTTCGCGCAGGTGGCTGACCGCCTGGCGGAGCAGGCGCTGCATGCCCGGGAGTGGCGCGATATCATCAACACGTATTTTTACCGGAAAAGCGGCATCGCCGATGCGCAGGGCCGGACTATATATTAAAGCATGGATGCCCCATCGGGGTATCGCCTAAATGCATAGGTTTCACAACGCGCTTGCCGCCCCGTTCAGGGCGGCTTTCTTTTTTTTCGTAATATTTTAAAAGAATTCGAGGATTCCTCTTATTTAGCCTCCGCAGTGCGGCCTCTATAATAAATATAGACAGAGGACGAGATTAACTGAAGAGGTGATCGTATGAACCGCACGGCTGCAGCGCCTTTAACTGAAGCGAAGGCTGCCCCCAAGCGCCGCTCCTTCTTGAAACGGTGGGACGCTCCGATTGCAGGCTACTTGTTTATTATGCCATGGCTGCTTGGATTTATCGGCTTAACCGCCTATCCTATGATTTTATCGCTATATTATTCATTCACGGATTATACGTTGATGGAGCCGATGCAGTGGGTCGGACTGCGCAACTATACCAAAATTTTTACGGCTGACGATAAATTTGTTACCTCCGTGAAAGTAACCTTTATGTACGTATTGGCTTCCGTTCCGCTGAAGCTGATCGTTGCGCTGCTTGTAGCTATGCTGCTGAACCGGGCGGTCAAAGGCATTTCGGCTTACCGCTCCGCCATCTATTTCCCTTCCTTGATCGGCGGAAGTATCGCCGTATCGCTGCTCTGGAGCAACATGTTCGGCGTAGACGGATTTTTCAATAAAATTCTCGCCGTGTTCGGCATTCAGGGCAAAGGCTGGATTACCGATCCGCATACGGCGCTTTGGTCGCTTATTCTTTTGACGGTTTGGCAGTTCGGGTCTTCGATGGTCATTTTCCTGGCCGGTCTGAAGCAGATTCCGAGCGATTTGTATGAAGCCTCCTCGGTCGACGGAGCCGGGAAGCTCGTGCAATTTTTCAAAATAACGCTGCCGATGCTTTCGCCGACGCTGTATTTTAACCTGATTATGGGCGTCATCAACGCTTTCCAGATGTTCACCTCCGCCTATGTCATCACGAACGGCGGGCCGATGAACTCGACCTTCGTCTATGCAATGTATTTATACGAGCGTGCTTTCAGCCGCTATCAGCTGGGCTACGCCTCGGCCTTGGCCTGGATTATGCTGCTGATGATCGTGGTCGTGGCTGCGGTTATTGCGGGAACCTCGAAATATTGGGTGTTTTATGAAACCGAGACAGGGGGGCGCAAACGGAAATGAGAACTAAATCTCAAAAAACGCTGCATCACGTCTTGCTGACGGTATTCAGTCTCGTTATGGTCTACCCGGTTATCTGGTGGATCGGGGCATCATTGAAATCAAACAGCGAGCTCAGTTCTCCGGGCCTGTTTCCTTCGGTGCCTAAGTGGAACAACTTTACCGACGGATGGAAGGCGGTTCCCGGTCATACGTTCACGGATTTTTATATGAATACATTCGGGCTCGAAATTGCGGTTATGCTCACCACGCTCATTTCATGTACATTGGTGGCCTTCGGCTTCGGCCGGCTTGATTTTCCGCTCAAAAAGTTCTGGTTCTCCCTGCTTATGGTCACGCTGATGCTGCCCGGTCAGGTGCTTATTATTCCGCAGTATGCGATGTTCCATCAGCTGGGCTGGGTCAATACGTACCTGCCTTTCATTGTCCCTCATTTGCTGGCGAGCGGAGCCGGTGGCACCTTCTTCGTCTTCCTGCTGATCCAGTTCGTCCGTGGTATTCCCCCGGAGCTGGATGAATCGGCCAAGATGGACGGCTGCTCCTGGTTCGGCATTTATTGGCGCATCGTAATGCCGCTAACGGTACCTGCCATCGTGACCGTGATGATCTTCTGCTTCCTATGGAACTGGGATGACTTCCTCGGCCATCTGCTGTACATTAACTCGGTGGACAAATATACGGTAGGTTTGGCGCTCCGGATGATTAACGATTCGCAGTCGGGTCAGCAGTGGGGCCAACTGCTGGCGATGTCCCTCGTATCGATCGTTCCGGCAACACTGGTGTTTGTGTTCGCGCAGAAATACTTCGTTGAAGGAATTGCGAAGTCGGGGATAAAAGGATAAAATATAACGAGCAGCCGCGGCGGAAGCTTCCGCCTCAGGCCGCTTGTGAAATAATAGGGAATGAAACCGAAGCATGCTCCGGTTTTACCGCCGATAACTTGAAGCAGCGACTCGATTCGTTGCTTTTTTCATTTTTTTCGAATCAAGGAGACGCTCTTATGAAGAACCCGTTCAAGAAATATAAAATCGACCATCTGTTCTTCCGCAGCTTTGCCGGCTTCATGATTGTCGTGCTGGGCTGTACCGTTTGGGCGAGCTACGGCATTTCCTCCAAGGAGCTGGTGAAGTCGACTTCCTATTACCAGCACCAATTATTGGACGAGCTGAATAACGAAATTTCCGCCCGGCTTATAACGATTGAGCAGATTTCATTGTCCACCTCGCGCGACGACGAGATGATCACGCTGTTGACGGGCAGGCAGGATGAGTTCGACCGGTACCGCCGCTCGAGGAGCGTGGAGCAGACGCTGGCGAACCTGACGTATTCGATTCCGCTGATCCAGGGCATCGATTTGTACATGGACCGGCCTGTACAGGGAGATTCGAAGAACTACATTCAGCTGCGCGACCGAAACGAGGCAGCCGGCCAGGTATGGTATCCGCTGCTGCAGGACAGCGATTTCGCCTGGTCGCAGGAGCACGTCATTTCAAGCGTTCAGGGCGGCGTTCCGGTGCTGAGCTTTATCCGCAAAATTATTTATGACGATAAATATTTAGGTATTCTAGTCATTCACGTCAAGGCCGAAGGGATCAAGGCGATTCTGGCCGGGCACTCCGCCTCGGCGGACCGGGTTATGATCGATGCGAAGGGGCAGCGGCTGCTCGGTATCGGCGAGGTTCCCCAGCAGCCGGAGCTGTCGCAGTGGATGGATGAGATGAACGGCAGGTCGGGCTCGGCCCGGACGAATGGCAAGTACGGGATGAACGACTCCCTGCTGGTCTACTCCAAGCTGTCGGACTCCAACTGGACGCTGGTCGAAATTACGCCGTGGAAGCAGCTGACCGCGGGAAGCGTGAAGCTCGCCGAGGTCATCGGCATGATCGGGGTCGCTGCGGTGCTGCTAATTTTACTGCTGACCCACTGGCTCAGCCGGCAGTTTACGAAGCCGATCAAGCAGCTGGTCGGAGCGATGAGCTCTTATACCGTCGGGGGGAGCAATACGGAGCTTCCGGCGGATTATACGAACGAGTTCGGCTATCTTTTCTCCGGCTACCGGAAACAGAACGAGCGGATTGAAGAGCTTTATTTATCCTTGAAGCGCCGGCACGAGCAGCAACGCAAGGCGGAGATGGAGGCGCTGCAGGCCAACATTAATCCCCATTTTCTATACAATACGCTGGACCAGCTGAATTGGATGGCTATTGCGAAGGGCCAGGATGAAATGAGCCGCATTCTGGAGCTGATGGGCCGCATGTTTCGGATCGGTTTGTCCAACGGCGAAAGCTTTATTACAATGGAAGAGGAAGTTCAGCATATGGAATGCTACCTCGAAATCCAGCAGCTGCGCTGGGGCTCGGGGCTGGACTATGCCATTTACAGCGAGCTGCCGATGCAGCAGCTGTACTTGCCGAAGATGACGCTGCAGCCCTTTGTGGAGAATGCCATTGTCCATGGCTTTAATACGAGAAGCCAGGGGCGGATCGAGCTGCACTTTACGGAGCTGCAGGATAAAATACGGATTACCGTTGAAGATAACGGTGTCGGATTGCGTGAGGAAGCGCTGGCGGCAAGCCAGCCTGCACGGCGTACGGGAGGCTACGGCATCCGCAATGTGAAGGAGCGTATTGCCGCCTATTTTGGAGAAAGCTACGGGGTGAAGCTTGAAGAAAGGGCCGAGGGAGGCACGCGGGTGGCGATCCTGCTGCCCAAGCTGACGGAGCGCCCGGCACAGCGCGAAGAGCCGGAAAACGCGTTGAAATAGTTCGGATAATATTATAACAAATTGAGCATCTCTCATATATAAACAACCTGGAGGAGTTGCTACTATAGACATATGGAAAACATCTTTACCTACAGGGGGATTGAATGTACATGAGTAATTGGAAACGTTCTCTTACAGTATTAGTTACAGGTGCGGCGCTGACCGCATCGTTAGCAGGCTGTGGAAATAAAACCGAACCGGCGGCTCCGGGCCAAGCCGCGGCAAGCGAAGGCGGCAGCGCCAAGCTCCGCATCATGTGGTGGGGATCTCAGGACCGTCACGAGGCGACGCTCGCCGCAATCGATTTGTATAAAAAGAGCCATCCGAACGTCACCTTCGAGCCGGAATATTCCGGAATGGACGGCTACCTGGACAAGCTGTCGACGCAAGCCGCGGCAGGCAATGCGCCGGATATTTTCCAGCTGGATCCGGGCTGGGTTTCCGACTGGGCGGGCCGCAGCCAATTGGCCGACTTGTCGAGCCTGAATTTGGCCAAGATCGATCCGAAGCTGCTCTCCTCCGGTCAAAGCAAAGGCAAGCAGGTCGCTCTTCCGCTTGGGTATGTCGCCCAGGGAATGATCTATGACAAAGCGGCACTGACGAAGCTTGGCATCGAAGCGCCGAAGAACGGCTGGACGTGGGACGATTTCTTTAACATGGCGAAGGAGCTGAAAGGGAAGCTCCCGCAGGGTCAGTATTTCACGAAGGATTATGCCGGCGACTACTTTGCTTACAGCGGCTTTCAATATGCCAAAGGCAAGGGGCAGGTCGTAACGAACGACGGGAAATTCAACATCGACAAGGACACATTCCTGGAATGGACGCGGAAGTTCGAAGAGCTGCGTAAAGAAGGAATCGTTCCTCCTGCAGATGTGAATGCTTCGGATAAAGAGTTCGATCCTAAAATGGACTTGATGGTTGCAGGCAAAATTATTTTCCGCCTGGGCTTCTCTAACAACTACGCGTCCTGGAACAGCTTGAAGGAAGGCGCTTATGCGATGATTACGATGCCGCGGGATAAAGAAGCGGGCGGCTGGCTGAAGCCTTCCATGTTCTTCGGCGTTTCTCCAACCTCCAAAAATGCGGAGGAAGCGAAAAAATTCGTAGACTGGTTCTTGAACGACCCGGAAGCGGCCAAAATTTTGGGTACGAAACGCGGGATGCCGGTGAACAGTGATATCGTCGCTTCCTTGACTCCTACTCTGAGCGATGTCGATAAGGCCGGCGTAGAGCTGCTTGATGCTACGAAGAAGGACGGACAGACCTACAGCCCTGGCGCCAAAGGCTGGACGAACTTTATCGACAAAGACTGGAAGTTGATCCGCGATGAGCTGAGCTTCGGTAAAACAACGCCTGAAGCGGCGTTCGACAAGCTGAAATCCGCTTCGCAGGAATACGAGAAATAAAATAACTTTCGAGGAAGCCATGCTCGGACGCGCCGCGTTCCGGGCCTGGCTCCTTGTTTTCCCTTGGGACCAGGCAGAAGAGGAGGCATTTGCGTGTGGAAGATCGCTATTATCGACGATGACCGTCAGGTGCTGCAGGGAATGAAGCTGGCCATCCCTTGGGATGAGCTGAATGCCGAATGGGCAGGCGAGGCGCTGAACGGGGCTGACGGGCTGGACATGATCCGCAGAGAGCTGCCGGATGTCGTCATTACGGATATTTATATGCCCGGCATGAACGGGCTTGAGATGATCGAACAGCTGCGGAAAGAGGAATACGGCGGCAAAATTATCATTTTGAGCGGCTATGCGGATTTTGAATACGCGCGCCAGGCGCTTCGATTGAATGTCAGCGATTATTTGTCCAAGCCGATCAGCCTGCCTACCTTGAAAACCATTTTGGAGAAGTCGCTGCATGCGTTGGAGGAAGAAGAAGAACGACGAATGAAGCAGGACGAGCTTGAGCATAAGCTGATGATGTACGAGCCGTTTATCGAGAAGGAATGGGTGAAGTCGGCCGTTGTCGGGACACTGGATCAAGCGTACCGGATGGAGCACCTGCTGCCTGCTCCTTACCGTTACTGGTCGCAGAACCGGCATGTCGTCTTGGGCATAGACATTGTTCGCGACGTCCGCGCAAGCCAGCTCTCGCTGTCCGACTGGAACCTGTTCCGCTTTGCGGTCAGCAATGTCGTCAGCGAAATCGCTCAGGAAGCCTTCGAGCAGGTCGAATATACGGAGCTGCACAGCACGCGCGCCGCGCTTGTTCTTCATCCGCAGAGCGAGATGCCGGAGGAGCAGCTCGAAGGCAGGCTGCTGGAGCTCGGGGTCAAGCTGATCGATTGCGTGCGCAGCTACTTAAAGCTTGTCATTCGGGTCGGAATCGGCAGCATTCAGGACGACTGGAAGGACATTCCCGATTCGACGGAAGCGGCGTTCCGGGCGATCGATTTGAAGGAGAACCGGGCCGCGGAGGGCTACGATCTGTTCACATCGATCGGCGACACGAAGAACGGAAAAGGATGCCCGGTTTTACGTCCGGTCAAGTTTTATTTGGAGCTGGCGGGCGCGATAAAGACGTCCCAGGAGAATCAGGCGGAGCGGATTATTGCGGAGTATATCGGACGGCTGGAGAAGCAGGAGGGCATTACCTCGGATTACTTGCAGATGCTGGCCGGCGAGCTTTGGGGCATTTTCGCTTACTGCTTGTACGAGGTTGGGATGGTGCTCGATGATATATATCCGAATGAGCAGATTACAAAGGAAATTGCGGGATTGACGCAGCCGAAGCAGCTGGAGGCCTGGCTGACGGACAAGATTGCGGCGATCAGCAGCAGCCGCCAATGGAGAGGCAACAGCAAGCACCGGCAGGCCGTCGATTTTATGATTCAATATATCCACGAGCATTTCGCCGAAGATATCACCTTGGGCGATCTTGCCGATAAGGTATACATTTCTCGCAACTATTTGTCGATTATATTTAAGAATACGACCGGCGAAACGTTCAACAACTACTTAACGCGCGTGCGTATGGAGAAGGCGAAGGAGCTGCTGCTGGAAAAGCGTATGCTCGTCTATGAGGTGGCGGAGAAGGTCGGCTATAAGAATGTGCCTTATTTCAGCACGCTGTTCAAAAAATTTACCGGCATTAATCCTACCGATGTCATCAAGTAGCGCACGGCAAGCGGCAGGCAGCTGATTTCGAGCATAACGAATGCTAGGAGGAGATACCTATGACCTTGACGGTACAGCACGTATTGGACCGGCTATTGGAGCCTGTGGACCGGTTGGAGCGCACCGTGGATACGCTTCAATTCGGCAGCCCCGACACGCCCGTTACGGGGATCGTATCCACGTTTTTAGCGTCGCAGGAAGTGATCGAGCAGGCGATAGCTCTGAAGGCGAATCTGATCCTTACTCACGAAGGGGCTTTTTACAGCCATCATGAACGTACCGGCTTGCTGGAGCAGGACCCTGTCCATCAGGAGAAGCTGCGCTTGATCGAATCGTCAGGCATCGCCCTGTTCCGCCTGCACGATTATATTCACCGGTATCAGCCGGACGGCATTACAACCGGGCTGATTCAGGCGTTAGACTGGTCAGGCTACGTGGATGAGCACCAGCCTAAGGTATCCGTGCTTACCGTTCCGGAGATGACGGTCCGGCAGGCGGCAGAGCATGTCAAAGCGGCGCTTGGCATCCCATTCGTGCGGATCACCGGCTCACTGGATATGACGTGCACACGGGTCGGATTGTTGGCGGGATACCGCGGCAACGGCGCGACGGCGATCCCGTTATTTGAACAAGAGCGGCTCGAACTGATCATTGCGGGAGAAGGGCCGGAGTGGGAGACGCCGGAATACGTCAAGGATGCCGTTCATCAAGGGAAGCGAAGGGCGCTGATCCTGCTGGGCCATGCGGAAAGCGAGGAGCCCGGTATGGAGGCTCTCGCAGAGCAGATGAGAGCGGAGTTTCCCTCCATCCCGGTTCATTTTATTCCGGCCGTCCGGACATTTGAAGTCCTATGACCTGGAACGAATTCAATCTGTCATCAGCCGAAAACAACTTTCTGTCAAAAGAAGGTTGTTTTTTTATTTTTTGGAGGATGCTCATCTGTTCCTTAAGGTGAAAAAATACATGTTAAATTGTGCATATTGAGTGTTATTTTGCTTAGGCCTATACTAGGCCTGATTCCAATTTCCTAGGCGAGGGACCGCAGGGAATTTGCCTATAGGGAAATGTAAACGAATTCATATTGGAAAAGGGGGATAGTCCCGGTACACCCATGCATAGAGGCGGGAAGGAGAAGTGGAATATGAGGCAGCCGAAAAGGTTGTTGGCGATGGTTATGTCATTCGTTTTATTGGTTTCCCTGCTGCCGTTGCCGGCTTCTGCCGATCAGGCGGCGATGATCCAGATCGGCAGCGACTGGCAGGGCAGCGTGTTCGGGGATGTCGGGGGACAGGATAAAATTACGGCATCCAACTTTGAAATTACGGAAAATAACGACAGTACGGTAACCCTGCGCAGCTCTAACGATCGAGGCAAAATCGCAGGAAGCTCCGAGGGGATCGCCTATTATTTCAAAGAGGTTCCTGCAGATCAGAACTTCGAGTTGTCCGCGACGGCTACAGTCGAGACATTTGCAGCGAATAATCAGGTTTCCTTCGGGCTGATGCTGCGGAATAAGGCAGCCGGGAATACGTCCTTTACGACAACGGATGTGACCTATGCCACTTATTTCAGCAATTATGTGGCTGTGGGGGCGCTGGACCAGTCGATGAAAGGATTTTACAGCCAAGACAGTACGCTGATCAAAACCGGCTACGAGTTCGACTCGGCCGCTCCGGCTCCTGGAAAAAGCTACGATTTGAGCATCAGGAAAACCGGCAGCGCTTACACTCTACGTATCGGCGATCAAGTCCAAGTAATTGATCATTTCTCGGGCAATATCGCTTACGCAGGGCTTTATACGGCGAGAAATACGAAGGTTACATTCAGCAACGTGCATCTTAACGTCGATCCGCTGAATTTGGGCGATTGGAAGTTTAGCGCGTTTGGCAGCGGGACAAGCGGGAGTACGAATCCGGCTCCGGACGTACAGTCCAATGATCCGTTTGTGCTGAAGGCTGCCGGCGGGAAAATCTCGTCTACCGATGAAGGCATATCTTATTTCTATAAAGAAATTCCGGCAAATGCGAATATCGAAATAAGCGCCAGAGCTACAATCAAAAGCTTTAACGGCACGCCGGACAGCAACTCCAATCAAAAATCGTTTGGCGTTATGCTGAAGCAAAGCGTAGGAGTTAACACTTCCAATTATATTCAGGTGGGAGGATTCGGCGGTAAGGTCGGGGCCTCTAACTTTGTACAGGCCTTTTATAAGCAATCTTCGCGAAATGCATTAGACGCATTCAATAACGTGAAGGTGCCTGCCGTCAATGAAGTATATGATTTTACCCTAAAAAAATCCGGCGATGCTTACGAAATTACCGTAAACGGCACAACGCAAAGGTATGTCGTAAAAGATCTGTTCGCAGGTAAATTTTATGCAGGCCTGTATGCGGCCAGAGATGCGGAAATTACATTCAGCAATTACCGAGTCATCGCAGATTCAAGAGTCCCGAGTCAAATCATTGCCGACACAAGTGCTATGAAAACCGCTTACTTGATCGGCGAAAGCCTGGAGCTAAAGGGTCTGAAGGTAAAAGCGGTTTATCCGGATAGCCATGAGGAACTGCTTTCCGAGGCTGACTATGTCGTCACAGGCTTTGACAGCAGCACAGCAGGCAGCAGTGCCGCTGCAGTACATTTTAACGGCGAAACCGCCGAATTGAACCTGAGCATTCTGAAACTGGACGTTACGGGACTCCAGATTCAATATTTCCCGGCCAAAACGACCTACTATCCGGGAGACGTGTTCGATCCGAACGGATTTGCAATTAGGGGTACATACAATAACGGCTACAAAGTGGAACAGCTGACGGAAGATCAATATGTCTTCTCGATTCCCGGAGCAATTGTAACCGGTACAACCTATGTTCTTACTGCACCGGGAACGCAAAAGGTGATCGTTACATCCGCCGAAACGCCAGCGACTTCTGTTGAATTCGACATTATCGTTAAAGACGCAGCGCTGACCGGGCTGGAGATCAAGCAGCTGCCGCAAAAGACGCTGTATTATTTGGGCGATACGCTGGACCTGGACGGACTCGTGGTTTATGCCAAATACAGCGACGGCCAATCCGTCCGATTGACGAGAAATGAATTGACCGTCTCGCCGCTGGATACCTCGGCAGAAGGCGCCAAAACATTAACCGTCACCCACAAAGGCCAGTCCGCTGACTTCAGCGTAACGGTGAAACAAAAATCGCTTACAGGCATTCAAACGACGCAGTACCCGAAAACGACCTATACGGTTGGCGAAAGCTTCGATGCTGCCGGACTTATCGTCTCCAAGGTATACGATAACGGGGATTTGGAAGTATTAAGCGCGAGCGATTATATGGTTGACACCGCCGCGTACAACAAGGATATTCCCGGAACCTATGATATCCTTGTTGTCCCCAATGACGTGTCCCTTGCGCCGATTGTTCTCAAAGCTACCGTGCGGGCGGGAGCGGATGCTGTCTGGAAGTCGATTCGTTTCGGACAATCGACCTCGAGCGCCAACAATAACGTCACCGTGAACGGGAACGGCACCGTCCGGGTAGAGGCGTTGGAGGGCGGGGGTAAAGTGACCGGCGATCATGACGGCATCTCCTTCTACTATACGGAGCTCGACGCGGCACTAGATAACTTCGAGCTCTCCGCAGATATTAAGGTGATTGCCTATGCCAAGACGCCGTTTGACGGTCAGGAATCGTTCGGGATCATGGCAAGAGATGCGATTGGCGCAGCCAATGATTCCAGCGTATTCGCTTCCAATATCGCAGCGGTTGGAGGCTATAGCGGCGGTACGAAAGGCCCGAACGGAACACAGCTGTTCGTTAGGACCGGTGTGACCTCGCGGGACGGCGCGGGCAGCAAAGGGATTCAAACGTATATGCTCAAAAATGAGCAGCCGAATGTGAATAACACTTATCCTGCGGCGAACTACAGGCTCAAGCTGGTGAAGACGAACAGCGGCTATACGGGCAGCCTGAACAATGTGCAGGAACCGAAGCCGAAGCAGTTCTTTTATGAGCCTGACATGCTGAACGTACAGGATTCCAAAATGTATGTTGGTTTTTATGCAGCCCGTCTGGCGACGATTGAAGTCAGCAACATTGAACTGCATGTCACGAACGCTGCGACGGATGCGCCTAAGGAAGAAGCGCCTAAGCAGCCTATCACACCGCAGATGGATATCGTATCCTTAAATAAAACCTCCTCTGCCAATTATGATTTGAAGGTCAAAGCGAATGTGAACGGTACCCTGATTGTCAAGGAAGGGCTGAATATTATCGCGCAGGATATTCCTGTAACAGCCGGGACTATCACGTCCGTACCGGCCGGGCTGCAGGAGGGCGACACCAATTTCAGCGCAACCCTGCTTCCGGATGATACGCAGAACCTGACCTCCTATGACAACCTGATTCAGAACTTCACGGTGACCATGAAAATCTATGCTCCGGGCGGAGACATCTATGTAGCTCCGGCTGGAAAAGCCAGCGGGGCGGGTACCAGCGCGAGTCCGCTTGATTTGGACACTGCGATCGATTACGTCAGACCGGGGCAGCGCATTATTGTGCAGGGCGGCACCTATGCGCGTACGGCTAAGCTGGAAATCAAGAAATATAACGACGGTACGGCGGATGCCTTAAAATATCTCGTCGCGGCCCCGGGCGTCAGACCGCTTATTGATTTCGGTAAAAACTCCGAAGGCGTTGTACTTAGCGGGAACTACTGGCATGTTACAGGCATCGATTTTGCCCGTTCTGCGCCGAATACGAAAGGCTTTACGGTTGGCGGAAGCTATAACATCGTCGAGCTGAACCGTTTCTATGAGCATGGGGACACGGGGATGCAGATCAGCCGAACGGACGACTCGGAGGATAAATCGACATGGCCGTCCTACAATCTGATTCTGAACAATGAATCGTTCGATAACCGCGATCCTGCGGATAACAATGCGGACGGCTTCGCCGCGAAGCTGACTTCCGGGGTAGGGAATATTTTCCGCGGCGACATTTCCCACAACAATATTGACGATGGCTGGGATTTGTATACGAAAGCGGGCTCCGGTGCCATTGGCGCCGTCATCATCGAGAACAGCATTGCTTATAACAACGGGACCTTGACGGACGGCACTGTCGGCAAAGGGGACAAGAACGGCTTCAAGCTTGGAGGCGAAGGCATTCACGTGCCTCACATTATCCGCAACAGCATTGCTTTTGGTAATGGCGCCTACGGTTTTACGAGCAACAGCAATCCGGGGGTTATTGCGGAGAACAACAATGTAGGCTTCAATAACGCCCGCGGGAACTTGAACTTTACGACCTATACGAATATTCCGACGGATTTTAGAATCAATGGTTTTGTTTCTTATCAAAAGAATGTGACGGCCAAAGACAATTATCCGGCCGAGCTGAGTTCTGATACGAACTTCCTCTTTAACGGAACGGCATCGGTGAATAAATCCGGCGTTCAGCTGAACGATGCCAACTTTGTCAGTTTGCAGCCGGCGCTTCCCTATCAGAGAGACGCGGCCGGTAATATCATTTGGGGTGATTTCCTCAAGTTTGTAGCACCTGGAACAGATTCGGGTACGAATCCGGGAACAGATCCAGGAACGAATCCGGGAACAGATCCAGGAACGAATCCGGGAACAGATCCAGGAACGGATCCAGGGATGGATCCTAATGAAGGGACCATTGCCGCTCCGACGGGTCTTGCGGCCGCGGCTGCGCAGAATCAGGTTACGCTTAGCTGAACCAGCGTAACGGGAGCGACCTACTACAACATCTATCGAAGTCTGGACTCTACAAACTTCTCTAAAGCGGGGTTCTCTACTACTGCATCTTACTTGGATATAAATCTTACTGCCTCTACAACGTATTATTACAAGGTGACGGCTGCCAATATACAAGGCGAGAGCGAAGCTTCGGCAGTGGTAATGACGACAACCCAGAACAGGAAAAATCATCCTTCGACATCATCTAGTCCAAGCACTTCCGCACCGGCGGCCGAAGGAGGAGCATCTTCTTCCGAGGGCGGACAAAGCTCTTCCGTCAGCACCGAGTCCGTACAGGGCAGCTATGAGGGCCGGCCGGCCGGCATTGCTGTGCTAAGCGCTTCGGCATTAAGTCCAGCCATTCAATCGCTGTCCGGGTCCGGTGCCAAGCTGACGATCAAGGTCACGGGCACATCACCGGTGACCGTTGTCCAGATACCGGCGGAATCGGTAGCTGAGACGCTCGATCAAGCGCCTGATGCGGTCATCTCTATTGAAGGAAACGGGATGACCTACGAGCTTCCTGCGGCTGCTTTACAAGTGCAGCAGTGGGCCGCCTCTCTTGGAGCCCAGCCTCAGGACATGCATGTGAGCATCGTTATTGCAAAAGTAAGCGGACCGGCATCGGATAATTTTGCGGCGCAGGCCGGTAAGCAAGACATCAAGCTTCTATCGGACCTGGTGGACTTCACGATTACGGTGGAAGCAGGCGGGAAGAAAACGGAGGTTACCGATTTCGGCAACCATTATCTCTCACGCACCTTCCGCTTGTCAGGCTCCATCGACAGCAGCAAGGCTTCCGGAGTGATCGTGAATCCGGCAACGGGAGCGATGACATTTGTTCCAACGAGGTTTGCTGCGGAAGGAAATGAGACGACGGTAACCATTATTCGGCCAGGCAACAGCATGTATGCAGTAGTTCAGGCCAATAAAACGTTTACGGATCTGAAGGGGCATTGGGCTCAGGCGGATGTCGAGCTGCTTGCTTCCAAGCTGCTTGTCAACGGTTCGACCGATACCACGTTCTCTCCGCAAAACCAAATTACCCGAGCTGAGTTTGCGGCGTTGCTCGTTCGTGCTGCAGGATTAACCGAAGTAAGCACAGCAGGCTTTTCGGATGTATCCGAGCGTGATTGGTTTGCGGGTGCGGTGGGTGCTGCATTTAAGGCTCGTCTTGTGGACGGCTTCGAGGACGGTACTTTCCAGCCAAACGCCTCCATTTCCCGAGAGCAGATGGCTGTCATGATTGTGCGTGCCTTAAATCTTGCAGGCAAACAGGCTGATGCCGATAAAGGTAAGCTTGAGGCTTTCAAGGACAGCGCACAAATCGCCGGCTGGGCTCAGAACGCTGCAGCTCAAGCGGTAAACGCGGGGATCGTCAACGGAACAAGCGGCACGGCGTTTTCTCCTCATGGTCAAGCTACGCGTGCGGAAGCGGCCGTCATGCTGAAACGGCTGCTGCAATATGTACAGTTTATGAATTAAAGAATGCAGCTTAAGCTGCAAAGCAGCGAAAGCTTCCCGTCTGTCCTAGGACTCCGGGAAGCTTTTTTGTTTTCTCTCCGGAGCAGGGTTCGCGCAGCGTTCCTTCCGTAATTGTTTATAGCTGTTCAGGTCCGTCACTTTAGGATGGCTGCTGCGGCTTCGCGGTCTGAAATAACGGGGCAAGTACAGGAGCACGGACAGCAAAATGATAAATAATAATGCGGCTAAATCCGTATTCATTGCATCACCTTCCCCTGAAATAGTTATTTGAACAATTCAAGATATTTTTATAGTAGCACAGTTGTTGTTATGATGGAAATGCATAATAAATATAAAAACATATGCGAAAAGTGGATAAGAGTAATGTTCCCTCAAGCCGAGACGATAAGCTTTCTTGATTCATAAACTGCCTTTTCAGGGTAAGCTATCTTCAAAGATTTCTTTGAATTGGGGGAGGTGCCGTATGGATTTTGCCTATATCACGGTGAAGTTGGCTACCGGTTTAGTCGGTTTATGGGTAATTACGAGGCTGTTGGGAAGAAAAGAAATTTCCCAGCTTACCGCGTTCGACTTCGTCTCCTCACTCATGCTGAGCGAAATTGTCGGCAACACGATCTACGATAAAGAAGTGCGGTTTATTGAACTCGTATACGCTTTATTTCTGTGGGCTGCATTATCTATAGCATTGGAGAAACTGGTTCAGTACGTTCCTGTACTCAGCAGGCCGTTGAACGGAACGGCCGATTTAATTATCAAGCAGGGAGTTATCGATTTTAAGGCGCTTAAGCGCAACAATTTGGACATTGACCAATTACATACGCTGCTTCGCGAACAAAATGTGTTTACCGTTCGGGAAGTAGCCTTTGCCGTATTCGAGACGAACGGAAACGTGAGCGTCATGAAAAAATCAGCCGCAGAGGCTATCCAGCGGGAAGATTTGAAGCTTCCGGCGGAGCCCGCGGCTTTTCCAGTTGTATTGATCCAAAAGGGACGCATTGACCATGCGAAATTGAAGGAGGCCGGATATGACGAAAGGTGGCTGTCGGACAAGCTTCAACAGCAGGGGGTGATCAGCCCGGAAGAAGTGCTGTATGCCGAATGGATGGAGAACAAAGGGCTATTCATCCAAACACGAGGACAATAGTGTGGCTTGCTTTTCCAACGCGCCAATCCCAAGCGTACTTTGCAGCGATACGCGTCTGTTGGTCGGTGGAGCTCTTCTATAAATCATGGTACTGTACTGACTCTTAACTCATATCGTTTTGAAGCCGTTTCATAAAATCTTCGGCGGCGCTGTAGCCCTGCTGACGCAAATACCAATTATTGGCCGCGGCCTCGACCAGTCCGGCGACATCGCGGCCCGGCTGCAGCTGAATTTCAATATGGGGGATGCGGATGTCCATATACTCCGTGAACTTTGGTTCCAGCTCCAGCTCGTTGTTAAGCGCGTCATTTTGCCATTTGGTCAGCTCGATATCGAGCACGATCCGCGTTTCCTCTTGAAACGCTTTTCTGCCGTACAGACGAGATACATTGATCAGTCCGATGCTGCGCAGCGCGAGGAACTCCTTTGTTTTCTCATTATGAGTGCCGAGCAGCGTCTCGGGACTGATTTTTTTCAGAACAACGGCATCATCCGCTACGAGCCGGTGCCCGCGGCGAATTAACGTATGGGCGGTTTCGCTTTTTCCTACGCCGGATTTTCCCCGCAGCAATATGCCGATCCCGGATACATTGACGCAAACCCCATGAATAGTCATTTCCTGAGCCAGCGCCTTGGCTAAGTAAACATCCACCAGCTCCTGAAACTTGGTTGTCGGAGCCGGAGTGCGAAGCAGCGGAATCCCTTCTTCCTCGCAGTATTTAAGCAGATACTTCAAGCCCTCTTCTTCCTGATTGCGTGTCACCACAAAGCAAGGCGGGTGATATTTCACAATATTGCCTATATGCAGATTGCGTTCGTGCTCGCTCAATGTGTGTAAATACGTAATTTCTTTTCGTCCGAGCAGCTGCACATGCGCTTGCGGAAAAAAATTAAAGTACCCTGTGAACTCCAAGCCGGGCCGGTGCGCCCTCGTTTTAGTAATGGTTCTATGCAGCTCGTTGTGTCCAGCGAGTATTTCGAGATTAAAACGATCGATCAGCTGTTTAACCGTAACCGGTTTCATCTTAAAAACCTCCTTGCGCCAAGATGATGATAAAATTAACAATTTGTATTAATATTCGATTTTGGTTCGGGGGTCTCCTGCTTGTGCAGGGCTCTACCGGTGATTACATTCTTTTCTGAAGTCAGCTTTCCTATCTATTATACGTGTTTTCGAGTGTAAAATAGATATTAAGCAATGAAAAACAATTTTATATCATTAAAAGACGAACAATAGACGGAAAAACATTGACATTATTCAAAAATAGGAGTAACCTTTTAGAGGGTTGAACTTATATATTACATGCAAAACCATTCGTATATCCTTGGCGATACGGGTCAAGGGTTTCTACAAGGAACCGATAATTCCTGGCTACGAAGGGTGTGGATTTCCCGCACCCGGAGGGCCGGGATATTTTGTTTGGCTGGGAAGCCGGCATAATTTGCGATTGGGCTGTCCCTCGGAACAAACGCCCCCAAATGAAGGTGCGGCTTTTTGATTCTTGTTTCGATCGAAATTCAAACAATTCGGGAGGCTGGGTAGAAATGAAGAACCGGTATGATGTAATTATAGTGGGAGCGGGTCCGGCAGGAATTTTTGCGGCCTACGAGCTGACGTTGAAAGCGCCTCACCTGCAGGTTTTACTTGTTGATAAAGGCCATGATATAGATCATAGAAGGTGCCCGATCCTGGAAGAGAAGATCAAGCTGTGCCCTCCTCCGGCGGGGAAAAAAGAATTTGCAGGCTGTCTTCCCGCCTGTTCCATTACGGCAGGCTTCGGTGGAGCGGGCGCTTATAGTGACGGTAAATTTAACATTACAACGGAATTCGGGGGATGGCTGACCGATTATTTGTCCCCTTCCAAAGTGATGGAGCTTATTAGTTATGTCGATAGCATCAACCTTGAGCATGGAGCGACAGATACGATAACCGATCCGACGACACCGACCGTTCGTTCTATAGAGCAGCGTGCGTACGCTGCCGGTTTGAAGCTTCTCCGTGCACAGGTGCGGCATTTGGGAACGGAACAGAATTTGGAGATTCTCAAGTCTATCAACCGGTTCCTGAAAGAACGGATCGACATGCAGTTCAAGACGGAGGTTGCGGATCTGCTGACGGTGAAAGGTCCGGACGGGTATCAGGTCAAAGGAATTCTGCTGCGCAGCGGCGAGGAGATTGAAGCGGAACGGGTTATCGTGGCACCTGGCCGGGACGGCTCGGCATGGCTGACCGAGGTGCTGCGCAAGCGCCGCCTTAAAATGTACAACAACCAGGTCGACGTGGGCGTACGTGTCGAGACCTCGGATGTCGTCATGAGGGAAATTAACGAACACTTATATGAAGGCAAGTTTATTTTCAATACTTCCGTAGGGACTCGTGTGCGTACATTTTGCAGCAATCCGTCCGGCCATGTCGTTGTCGAGAATCACAGCGGGGTGATGGCTGCCAACGGCCATGCATATAAGGACCCGGCACTGGGCTCCTCTAATACGAACTTTGCTCTGCTGGTTTCGCACCGATTTACTGAACCGTTCGATAAGCCGAACGAGTACGCACGTGAAATATGCGAGCGCGCCAACGATCTATCCAACGGCGGAGTGATTGTGCAAAAGTACGGGGATATCATTCGCGGCAGGCGCTCCACGGAATCCCGTATTAAAGAAGGCTTCCTCGAGCCTACGTTAAAAGAAGCCGTGCCGGGCGATCTGGGGCTCGTTCTTCCATATAACACGATGAAAAGCTTAATTGAGATGGTGGAAGCGTTGGATAAGGTCACTCCGGGGATCGCATCAGAGCATACTTTGTTCTATGGCGTGGAGGCCAAGTTCTATTCGGCAAGACCGAAGCTAAGTGAGCAGCTGGAAACGGAAATCTCCGGTTTGTACTGCGGAGGCGATGGAGCCGGTGTGACAAGAGGTTTGGCGCAAGCGGGTGCTGCGGGCGTATGGATTGCGAGAGCCATTGTTCAGCAATAAAAATGAGGCTTTAATATATGAATCGTTTAAGTCCATGTGGTTCAGAGATTTTCTGAATGATATGGGCTTTTTTGTATGACAATATATAAGGTTTCAGTCGATGGGCTGAACGCACTGTGTAGGCATTAAGGTGAGGAAGGGCTTCGTTAAGACAAAAGAAAGCATGTGCCTTGTGGGAATGTGTCTGATTTATCCACAAACTTGTACACATAACTAACAGCCCTTTAGCCGAAGTTGTGTATATGCCGAAGCTTGGATATTCACATATCCACAGCCAAGGTTACCCACAAGTAAATGCTTCGTGTGCAAAAGATCCTATCGATACGGCTGATTTACGGCTAAAAATTTATCTTGCCATATGAATAGTAAATGTGATAAATTGATCTTCCTGCCGTTGCGAAAGCAGCGCAGAATCAAGGCTCCAAGCATGATCTGCCCTCCCGTTGAAGAGTAAAAAATAAGGCTTGCAACGGAGCAGCTGCTGTGCTAAATTATAACTCCGGTTACTTCATAAGTAAGTAACTAGGGAATAATAAGCTGTGGATATCTCGCTGGATTTTAGAAATTGATGAAAAAACGGTGGATAAAAAACAGTTGCAATGAATCAGGGAATGTGTTAAATTAGATTTCGTTCTCAGGAAAGTAAGCAACTAGCTAAAAGTAAGTGTTATATAAAAAAAGACTTGCATGCTGGTTGTTAATATGGTAAATTAGTCAACGGTTGTTTTGAAAAGAAACAATCGCTGATATAAAGCTTCCTTTAAATAAGAAGCATTGCCCTTTGAAAACTGAACAACGAGTGAGTGAAATAAAGAGAATGCAAATTCTCGCTAGCAAGAAATTTTGAGCTTAAGACAAGCTCTGTTACAAGTTCTACAACTTTAATGGAGAGTTTGATCCTGGCTCAGGACGAACGCTGGCGGCGTGCCTAATACATGCAAGTCGAGCGGATTTCACCTTCGGGTGAAGTTAGCGGCGGACGGGTGAGTAACACGTAGGCAACCTGCCTGTAAGACCGGGATAACTATCGGAAACGATAGCTAAGACCGGATAGCTGGTTCTCTCGCATGAGGGGATCATGAAACACGGAGCAATCTGTGGCTTACGGATGGGCCTGCGGCGCATTAGCTGGTTGGTGAGGTAACGGCTCACCAAGGCGACGATGCGTAGCCGACCTGAGAGGGTGATCGGCCACACTGGGACTGAGACACGGCCCAGACTCCTACGGGAGGCAGCAGTAGGGAATCTTCCGCAATGGACGCAAGTCTGACGGAGCAACGCCGCGTGAGTGATGAAGGTTTTCGGATCGTAAAGCTCTGTTGCCAGGGAAGAACGCTTGGGAGAGTAACTGCTCCTGAGGTGACGGTACCTGAGAAGAAAGCCCCGGCTAACTACGTGCCAGCAGCCGCGGTAATACGTAGGGGGCAAGCGTTGTCCGGAATTATTGGGCGTAAAGCGCGCGCAGGCGGTTATTTAAGTTTGGTGTTTAAGCCCGGGGCTCAACCCCGGATCGCACTGAAAACTGGATGACTTGAGTGCGGGAGAGGAAAGTGGAATTCCACGTGTAGCGGTGAAATGCGTAGAGATGTGGAGGAACACCAGTGGCGAAGGCGACTTTCTGGACCGTAACTGACGCTGAGGCGCGAAAGCGTGGGGAGCAAACAGGATTAGATACCCTGGTAGTCCACGCCGTAAACGATGAGTGCTAGGTGTTAGGGGTTTCGATACCCTTGGTGCCGAAGTAAACACAGTAAGCACTCCGCCTGGGGAGTACGCTCGCAAGAGTGAAACTCAAAGGAATTGACGGGGCCCCGCACAAGCAGTGGAGTATGTGGTTTAATTCGAAGCAACGCGAAGAACCTTACCAGGTCTTGACATCCCTCTGACCGGTACAGAGATGTACCTTTCCTTCGGGACAGAGGAGACAGGTGGTGCATGGTTGTCGTCAGCTCGTGTCGTGAGATGTTGGGTTAAGTCCCGCAACGAGCGCAACCCTTGACTTTAGTTGCCAGCATTGAGTTGGGCACTCTAGAGTGACTGCCGGTGACAAACCGGAGGAAGGTGGGGATGACGTCAAATCATCATGCCCCTTATGACCTGGGCTACACACGTACTACAATGGCCGGTACAACGGGAAGCGAAGGAGCGATCTGGAGCGAATCTTTAGAAGCCGGTCTCAGTTCGGATTGCAGGCTGCAACTCGCCTGCATGAAGTCGGAATTGCTAGTAATCGCGGATCAGCATGCCGCGGTGAATACGTTCCCGGGTCTTGTACACACCGCCCGTCACACCACGAGAGTTTACAACACCCGAAGTCGGTGGGGTAACCCGCAAGGGAGCCAGCCGCCGAAGGTGGGGTAGATGATTGGGGTGAAGTCGTAACAAGGTAGCCGTATCGGAAGGTGCGGCTGGATCACCTCCTTTCTATGGAGTCCATGATGACGGTAGGTCATCGGACATAAATTCACTCACTCGTTGCTCAGTTTTGAGAGGTGCAATAGACTCTCAAACCTACTGACAACTGAAACGATGGAAACTTCGTTTACCCGTTGCAGGACAGCTTGTTCCTTGAAAACTAGATAACGAAACAAAGCATAGAATCATCCTTTAAAGATGTTGATCTTATCGATCTTCATGTTTAATCTTTAGCTGCCGTTCGATTCATCGAACACGGGTTAAGCTAATAAGAGCACACGGAGGATGCCTAGGCGCTAGGAGCCGACGAAGGACGTGGCGAACGACGAAATCGCCTCGGGGAGCCGTAAGCAGGCGTTGATCCGGGGATGTCCGAATGGGGGAACCCAGCTGAGGTAATACTCAGTTACCGCTATCTGAATACATAGGGTAGCCGGAGGCATACGAGGGGAACTGAAACATCTAAGTACCCTCAGGAGAAGAAAACAAGAGTGATTCCGTCAGTAGCGGCGAGCGAAAGCGGAACAGCCCAAACCAGAGGGCTTGCCCTCTGGGGTTGTGGGACGTCAATGTGGGTTTAGCAGAGTAGATGAAGCGGTCTGGAAAGGCCGGCCACAGAAGGTAACAGCCCTGTAATCGAAATTTTGCGAAAATCCTAGACGGATCCCGAGTACCGCGAGACACGTGAAACCTCGTGGGAAGCAGGCAGGACCATCTGCCAAGGCTAAATACTCCCTAGCGACCGATAGTGAAGCAGTACCGTGAGGGAAAGGTGAAAAGAACCGCGGGAGCGGAGTGAAATAGAACCTGAAACCGTGTGCTTACAAGAAGTCAGAGCCCGTTCATGGGTGATGGCGTGCCTTTTGTAGAATGAACCGGCGAGTTACGTTCCCGTGCAAGGTTAAGGTGAAGAGCCGGAGCCGCAGCGAAAGCGAGTCTGAATAGGGCGTATCGATATTTTCTTACGAAAAATCGCAGTACGTGGACGTAGACCCGAAACCGTGTGATCTACCCCTGCCCAGGGTGAAGGTGCGGTAACACGCACTGGAGGCCCGAACCCACGAATGTTGAAAAATTCGGGGATGAGGTGGGGGTAGCGGAGAAATTCCAATCGAACTCGGAGATAGCTGGTTCTCCCCGAAATAGCTTTAGGGCTAGCCTCGGGAGATGAGTAGTGGAGGTAAAGCACTGATTGGGTGCGGGGCCCGCCAAGGGTTACCAAGTCCAGTCAAACTCTGAATGCCACATACTTTATCCCGGGAGTCAGACAGTGAGTGCTAAGATCCATTGTCAAGAGGGAAACAGCCCAGATCATCAGCTAAGGTCCCCAAGTGTGTGTTAAGTGGGAAAGGATGTGGAGTTGCAAAGACAACCAGGATGTTGGCTTAGAAGCAGCCACCATTGAAAGAGTGCGTAATAGCTCACTGGTCGAGTGACTCTGCGCCGAAAATGTAACGGGGCTAAACACACCACCGAAGCTATGGCTCGTGCAAACAAGATTTGCACTTGGGTAGGGGAGCGTTGTATGTAGGTAGAAGGTGTACCGTAAGGAGCGCTGGACAGCATACAAGTGAGAATGCCGGTATGAGTAACGAAAAGATCAGTGAGAATCTGATCCGCCGAAAGCCTAAGGGTTCCTGAGGAAGGCTCGTCCGCTCAGGGTAAGTCGGGACCTAAGGCGAGGCCGAAAGGCGTAGTCGAAGGACAACAGGTTGAAATTCCTGTACCACCGTGAACCGTTATGAGCAATGGGGTGACGCAGAAGGATAGTGACGCGGACTGATGGATGTCCGTCCAAGCAGAGAGGCTGGTGTGCAGGCAAATCCGCACATCCTTAAGGCTGGTCTGTGATGGGGAGCGAAAATTACAGTAGCGAAGGTCATGAGTTCAGGCTGCCAAGAAAAGCCTCTAGCCAGGGAGAAGGTGCCCGTACCGCAAACCGACACAGGTAGGCGAGCAGAGCATGCTAAGGCGCGCGGAAGAACTCTCGTTAAGGAACTCGGCAAAATGACCCCGTAACTTCGGGAGAAGGGGTGCCTCGGTAGGGTGAATAGCCCGAGGGGGCCGCAGTGAAAAGGCCCAAGCGACTGTTTAGCAAAAACACAGGTCTGTGCGAAGCCGCAAGGCGAAGTATACGGGCTGACGCCTGCCCGGTGCTGGAAGGTTAAGGGGAGTGGTTAGGGGTTTACCCCGAAGCTATGAACCGAAGCCCCAGTAAACGGCGGCCGTAACTATAACGGTCCTAAGGTAGCGAAATTCCTTGTCAGGTAAATTCTGACCCGCACGAATGGCGTAACGACTTGGGCGCTGTCTCAACGAGAGATCCGGTGAAATTTTAATACCTGTGAAGATGCAGGTTACCCGCGACAAGACGGAAAGACCCCATGGAGCTTTACTGCAGCTTGATATTGGACTTTGGTACGATCTGTACAGGATAGGTGGGAGCCTGAGAAGCCTGAGCGCCAGCTTGGGTGGAGGCGACGTTGGGATACCACCCTGATCGTATCGGAGTTCTAACCTGGTACCGTAAGCCGGTATGGGGACAGTGTCAGGTGGGCAGTTTGACTGGGGCGGTCGCCTCCTAAAAAGTAACGGAGGCGCCCCAAGGTTCCCTCAGAATGGTTGGAAATCATTCGAAGAGTGCAAAGGCATAAGGGAGCTTGACTGCGAGACAAACAGGTCGAGCAGGGACGAAAGTCGGGCTTAGTGATCCGGTGGTACCGCATGGAAGGGCCATCGCTCAACGGATAAAAGCTACCCTGGGGATAACAGGCTTATCTCCCCCAAGAGTCCACATCGACGGGGAGGTTTGGCACCTCGATGTCGGCTCATCGCATCCTGGGGCTGAAGTAGGTCCCAAGGGTTGGGCTGTTCGCCCATTAAAGCGGTACGCGAGCTGGGTTCAGAACGTCGTGAGACAGTTCGGTCCCTATCTGTCGTGGGCGCAGGAAATTTGAGAGGAGCTGTCCTTAGTACGAGAGGACCGGGATGGACGTACCGCTGGTGTACCAGTTGTTCCGCCAGGAGCACGGCTGGATAGCTACGTACGGACGGGATAAGCGCTGAAAGCATCTAAGCGTGAAGCCCCCCTCAAGATGAGATTTCCCAGTAAAGTAAGACCCCTTGAAGACGACGAGGTAGATAGGTTCGGGGTGGAAGTGCCGTAAGGTATGGAGCTGACGAATACTAATCGGTCGAGGGCTTATCCAAGAGAAAGCAAAGAAGAAGGATGTATGCTTGTTTCGTATCTAGTTTTCAAGGTGCAAGTCGCCTTGAATTAAAGTATTCATGTTTCCTGGCAGAAACATGACACATCGTTTGGTGATGATGGCGGAGGGGAACCACGCGTTCCCATCTCGAACACGACCGTTAAGCCCTCCAGCGCCGATGGTACTTGAACCGAAGGGTTCCGGGAGAGTAGGACGTCGCCAAGCAATTTTCCCTGATAGCTCAGTTGGTAGAGCACTCGACTGTTAATCGAGTTGTCACAGGTTCGAGTCCTGTTCGGGGAGCCATATCATGGCCCGTTGGTCAAGGGGTTAAGACACCTCCCTTTCACGGAGGTAACAGGGGTTCGAATCCCCTACGGGTCACCATGAATTATTAATAGCACAATGATTCAACCTATAATCCCATGGAGGCTTAGCTCAGCTGGGAGAGCATCTGCCTTACAAGCAGAGGGTCGGCGGTTCGATCCCGTCAGCCTCCACCATAATGCTGTGGAGCCGTGGTGTAGAGGCCTAACATGCCTGCCTGTCACGCAGGAGACCGCGGGTTCGAATCCCGTCGGCTCCGCCATTATTGAATTGAATATGTAAGGCTCGGTAGCTCAGTCGGTAGAGCAGAGGACTGAAAATCCTCGTGTCGGCGGTTCGATTCCGTCCCGAGCCACCATGATTGTTTTGATAACTTAATATGCCGTTGTAGCTCAATTGGTAGAGCAACTGACTTGTAATCAGTAGGTTGGGGGTTCAAGTCCTCTCGACGGCACCAGTATTATCCGGAGGCTTAGTGAAGTGGCTAAACACGGCAGACTGTAAATCTGCTCTCATCGAGTTCGGTGGTTCGAATCCATCAGCCTCCACCATTTTGTAAGAGCCATTAGCTCAGTTGGTAGAGCACCTGACTTTTAATCAGGGTGTCGTAGGTTCGAGTCCTACATGGCTCATTGGTTTTGCGGTCGTGGCGGAATTGGCAGACGCGCTAGATTCAGGTTCTAGTGGTGTAACAGCCGTGGAGGTTCGAGTCCTCTCGACCGCACCAATTTGCGGAAGTGGCTCAGCGGTAGAGCATCGCCTTGCCAAGGCGAGGGTCGCGGGTTCGATTCCCGTCTTCCGCTCCATTTTATAATTTGGCGCCATAGCCAAGTGGTAAGGCAGAGCTCTGCAAAAGCTTTACCCCCAGTTCGAATCTGGGTGGTGCCTCCATCTACATGTTCCCTTAGCTCAGCTGGATAGAGCGTTTGACTACGAATCAAAAGGCCGGGAGTTCGAATCTCTCAGGGAACGCCATTCTTTAATCATATTCCAGTTAGTTTGGGATATCGAAAGCATCAAGCAAGCCGGTATGGCGGAATTGGCAGACGCGCGCGACTCAAAATCGTGAGGGAAACCGTGGGGGTTCAAGTCCCTCTACCGGCACCATATTACTTCGGGACGTAGCTCAGCTTGGTAGAGCACCTGGTTTGGGACCAGGGGGTCGCATGTTCAAATCGTGTCGTCCCGATAACAGCTTGAAATGAAAGACCGTGAATATTCGCGGTCTTTTTTGTCGTTTACAGACCAAAAGTTTCGATCAAGATTTCAGCAATAATTAGAGCGGATGAGGTTCCTCTTATTTCTCACTATAGATATACCCTCGGTTAACTTGCTATAGTTATCCCTTCGGTTAGTGCGCAGGCGTTGCGTAGAGCTATCCGGATTTTTTATAGTTTGCGCTATCTCTTATCTCTAGCAAAGGCTTGGTTTCCTTCCTTGGCGTAACGGATGGTTCATCCTCAGGCGAATCGTTTAAATATCTGTAACCCGTTTGAAGGAGGTACATGCAATGACGACCAAAAGCACAACTTTCCGAAAAAAGTACAAGCCGGTTGCCGGCAAGAATGATCCTTGTCCCCCGCTGAAGGAAAAAAGCTACGAGACTCCGCCGCACCTGTACCTTGGTTTTCAGCCGCCGGGTCTGGAGCAGTTTGAACCAAAGGAAGCTTTGGCAAAAGGAACCTTGTGGCCTGCGTTGTTCGGACCTTATGAAACGCCGAAGCCTGTGTTCGACCGCAATGGGAAGGAGGAAGCGTAATGGCTCAAATGTCTGCAAAGAAAATGAAGCTGTTGGAAGATCTTCAAGCCGTTGATTTTGTATTGGCGGAGCTTACGCTTTATCTGGACACGCATCCGGATGATGCTGAAGCACTTCAACAATATCAGGAAACCGCTGAGAAACGACAAGAAATAAAAAGCGCCGTGGAAACGCAATTCGGAGCCTTGTGCCGCAACACGCCGCTTCCGGAACAGAACACTCCTGGCTGGGACGAGGGTCCATGGCCATGGCAGCTATAGTACAGCAAGAAATGTAGGGATTTAACCAAAAGAAGAGGAGGCTCTCTAAATGTGGGTATATGAAAAAAAACTGATGTATCCCGTCAAGGTAAGCGAATGCAATCCGAGGCTGGCCAAATATTTGATTGAACAGTATGGCGGGGCAGACGGTGAATTGGCAGCCGCTTTGCGCTATATGAATCAGCGCTACTCGATTCCGGACAAAGTCATTGGACTGTTGACCGATATTGCTACCGAGGAGTTCGCTCACTTGGAGATGATCGCCGCTATGGTGTACAAGCTGACCAAGGACGCAACTCCGGAGCAAATTCGTGCGGCCGGTCTTGAGGATCATTATGTAAACCACGGGATATCGCTGTTTTATTCGAATGCCGCCGGCGTTCCTTTTCAAGCCTCCTATATTGCAAGTAAAGGAGATCCAATCGCCGATCTATATGAAGATATTGCAGCGGAAGAGAAGGCGAGAGCTACCTATCAATATATTATCGATCTCAGTGATGATCCGGATATTAACGATAGCCTCAAGTTTCTGCGGGAGCGTGAAATTGTGCATGCCCAACGGTTTCGCGAAGCAGTAGAAATACTGAAGGAAGACCGTAGCGCTCAGAAAATCTTTTAATCCAAAGCAAAAGCCCCATCTCTGAGAGCACAACTGGGTACTCTCGAAGATGGGGACAATTCGTTTAATAAGCTCAGGAGTTTGCAGCGATAGGCTGGCGAACAATTTTCACGTCATAGAAAGAAATTTTATTAGATAAGATGTAGTCCGGTATTTGACGGTGTGCATGGGACTCTTTGAACGCATCGCTGCGAGTCCAAGCATGAAAATCTTCCTTCTTACTCCATTTCGTGCTTACTGTTACCTCGTCATATTCTGGAGTGTTCTCAGTCAGCATGACCTCCAACCCCAAAAATCCTTCCATATATTCGACTTTTCCTACTTTATCGAAACGTTCAATCAGTTTGTGGGCACTGCCCTTTGTTATTTGCGAAGTGTTGGTTACGATAACCATGTGGAATTCCTCCTTTAATATGGTAAAGTTTTCATGGGAATAATGATAGGATATTCATCCTCAAAGCTTACTCTTGCATTAATTTGATACACTTGCTTTAAAAAATCGGCATGGATCACATGCCTTGGCTCCCCCGATGTGACAAGCTTTCCATTCTTCATGGCCAGCAGATAATGGCAGTAATGGGCCGCCTGCTGAAGATCATGGAGAACCATAACAATGGTCATGCGGTACTCGAGATTAATCTTCTGCAGCATTTCCATCACGTCGAGCTGATGAGCGATATCGAGAAAAGTAGTGGGCTCATCGAGCAGAATAATGCCGGTTTTCTGTGCTAAAGCCATTGCGATTCGTGCTTTTTGCTGCTCACCTCCCGATAAAGTATGAAACATCCGATGCTCGAGACGCTTCGTTCCTGTCGCTTGCATGGCCCACTCAACAGCTTCCTCATCCTCTTCATTCATGCGAACAAACATTCGCTTATGAGGGGAGCGCCCGAACGTAATCAGCTCGCGTACGGTCAAATCGGGAAGCGCGCTTTTGGACTGGGTCAGCATGGATACGGTTCGGGCGAACTCCAGGCTGGTGAAGCTTCGGGAAAGCCGATCCAGTATGTAAACCTCACCGTGATCGGGGCGCACTAAACGGGTGAGAACCTTGAGCAGTGTCGATTTACCGGAGCCATTCGGTCCGACGATGGCCGTTATTTTGCCTGCCGGAATGCTGATATTCACATCCTTCAGCTGAAACATGCCTACATCCAGGCTGATCTGCTTTGTTTCGATGGCTCTCATTTACATCAGCCTCCGTTTCTTCAGCAGGTATAAAAAGAACGGTGCGCCCAAAGCGGCTAACAAAATGCCGACTGGAAGCTCAATGGGATCAAACCAGGTCCGGGCGATTGTATCCGCCAGGACGACGAGGGCTGCTCCGCCCAGAATGGACAAGGGAAGCAGGAAACGGTAATCGTCGCCGATCAGCAGCCGAAAGGCATGAGGTACGACCAGGCCGACAAAGCCGATCAAGCCAGCAACGCTGACAGCCGTTCCGGCTAAAAGTGCTGACAGAACAATGAGCAGAAAGCGCTGAAGCTCCACCTTTTGACCAAGCAGCTTGGCGGAATCGTCTCCCAGCAGCAGCAGATTGGCAGGCTTTACTGCAAACACGGTCAATGCAAGGCCGATGAGCGCATAAGGCGCCATAAAACCTAGATGGTACCAGCTGCGCCCGCTGAGTCCGCCGGCCAGCCATGGGAGAACGGCCTGCACGCGATCGCTGTAAATGACCATAATTCCGTTCGTTACAGCGCCTAACAAAGCATTAATCGCTACCCCCGCCAAAATGATTTTCAGCGGAGAAGCTCCTTTATCCCAAGCCAGCAGATAAATTACAAGTGCCGTAATAAAAGCGCCTAAAAAAGCCAGCATAGGAAGCAAGTAGCTTAATTGCGGAAATAAAATCATGGCGGTAATCGCCGCAAGTCCTCCGCCGGCTGAGACGCCGATGATTCCCGGATCGGCCAAAGGATTCTTCATAACGCCCTGCAAGAGGGCGCCTGCTGCCGCAAGGCAAGCACCGACCAATAAACCGATCAGCACGCGGGGAAGGCGCAGGTTCATAATAATTTTTTCATTGACGGGCTGACTGTCGGCAGAGGTGAATACGGCCCATATTTGCTGAAACGATATAGGCACGGATCCGTAAGACAAGCCATAGAATACGATGAATAGCAGGAGAATCGGCGTTAAGATGAAGGCGGCCTTTCTTCTCCGGCTGCGTTGTTGTACATTCATTGTTTATTTCACCGACTGCAGCAGCTTAGTCATCAAATCAAGCGCTTCTGCGACCCGGCTTCCCGGATTCGTTCCAAACAAATCGTTGGGGAGAACTTCCACATGATTGTTTTTCACGGCATCAAGACTGCTCCAGGCTGCGTTCTGCTGCATTTCCTTCAAAAATCCTTCTTTCACTTTATCCGAATTGCCATGACTCATAAGCACGATAAGCTGAGGATTCGACTTCATAATATTTTCCGTGTTCAGTTGAGCGTACTGCGGATAGTTTTCTAATTTTGGATAATCCGCTGCAATGTTTTCCCCGCCTGACGCAACGAGAATATCTCCGCTTAAAGAGTTGTTCAAAGCCGCCATATAGGTGCCTGGGGCTCCGTAAACCATGAGTACTCTCGGCTTGGCGCCGGAGGCAGCGGATTGAATATCCTTCAGTTTCGCATCTATGGCTTGATTCAGCTCTTGTGCCTTCGTTTCCTTCTGCATGAGCTGTCCGAACAAGCTGATTTGTTTTTTGACATCCTCGATAGAATTAGCGCTGGTCAGCACCATCTTGGACCCGATGCCCTCCACCGAAGTAATATCTTTCATATTCATCGGCTGATTGCCAAGTACGACATCGGGACCCAGCAAGGCCACTTTCTCCAAATCGATCCCGTGTGTCGATCCGACCTGCGGCAGCTTCTCAGCACTTTGTATGGCAACGGGTCCGGTTGCAGTTGGACGACCGACAAGCTCGCCGCCAAGCGCATACACAATATCCATTTCACCATTCGCCAGGGCAACGATTTTCTTAGGGGGAGAAGGGAAGGTAATCGTTCGATCGGCGAAATCCCGGATGGTGATGGCTCCCGCTTGATTTGCTTGAGTTTCAGCGCCTTGAGAGGCAGGCTGATTGCTGGTTACCGTCTGACCGCAGCCGGCTGCAGCTAATAAAAGGACGGTAAGACCGATGACTGCATACTTTTTCATAAAAACCTCCAAACCTCCTGCTTATCACAACCACCGAAAAAATACGAATGAGAATGATTCTTAGTGGTAATAATGTATACTTTACGATATTGAAAATCATTCTCATTGTCAATGGCTGGAATCGAAAAAAATTCTTATAGATCAAACTGTCCGAAATCTATTGACATATTTTAGCTTGTTGGGATAATATCAGGGCGAGATTGCGCTTTTTAAGAAATGAAGAAAGGAGGAGGATGGGGTGATAGAGCGGTATAAGGTTAAGAAAGAACCTGACAGGTATCTTTTTTTTGCGAACATAATGAGAATGATTATCATTGTCTTCGGCTATGTAAATAGAGAGCGGAGAAGGAAGGAATATAAGGTGAAAAACAAGCTAATTGGTTCAACGGTTGCAGCTATGCTCCTGTGCGTGCTGTGGTTGTGGGCGGTCCCTGGCGTACAGGCGGCGGAGCAGCTTCAGGATGGGAGCTATTCGATTAATTACACCGTGCTTAAAGCCGAAAACGATTCGGTATCTATGGCGAACGATTACTGGGAGAAACCGGCGAAGGTCATTGTCAAAAATGGCGAGTTGACAGTGCAAATGCGTCTTAATCATAGCCAGTGGGTGACACAGTTTAAAGTGCCGAACACAGCCAACAAGGATGAGTACATAGATACGACCTTGATTAGCAGCGACAAGGAAGCGGATAAGAGACTGGTACAATTCAAAGCGACAGGCTTATCTGAGCCCCTGCTGTCAAAAATCCATGTTACCGTCCCTGAAGTTGATTACGATCATGACTATACGATCCGGTTCTCATTTGATGAGAAGAGCATCAAAAATACCGAAGCGGCCGGCACTAGCCAGACGGCTGTCAAGGAACAAGGAACAACGGCAAGCACTGCAGCAGCAAGCCCAAGCACGAGCAATGGTGCCTCTGAGGCAGCTGCCAGCGCCCCATCTAAAAGCACAGCTAGCACTCAGTCGGCTGCCAAGGCTGTAGAAGCAAAAGCATCCGCGTCCGCAGTACAATCGTCTTCGGCAGATGCGAAAAACAGCCAGATTGCACAGGTGCCTAACCCTAAAACGGGAGACAGCAACACTACCTTATGGTGGATTGGAGCACTAATTATCTCCTCCCTATTCATGTTGTCCACAGTGTTCATCTCGGTCAAACATCATCAAGATTAAAGAATGGCAAAGGAGAGAAAAGCATTGAACAGGCAATTCAAGAAGTCCGTGTCGGCAGTGGTTATGTTTTTTATGCTGTTGACGCTTATCGTACCTTTTCAGGCTGCATTCGCTGCAAGCACGCCGGTAACCGGCTTTAATTATTCGACAGGTACGACGCAAGCGGTTTATGGTGCTCCATACGGTGTCAACTTGGTAGTTAGCGATGTCACCGATACTGTATATCAGCAGGTTTATGCGCATGAAGCCATTATTAATTATGATTCGAGCGTTCTTGAAGTTTCGCAAGTTGTGAACACGGATGCAAGTTATTTTAACGATCCTATTGTTACCGAGCTTGCACCGGGTCAAACGAAGCTGCTGTATCAGGCGACCTCGCCTGCCAACCCATATCTTCTTACTAATGCTGCGCAGGTGTTGAGCCAGGTCGTCTTCACACCTAAGGTGAATCCTGCGTCCAGCACCTCTACGACGATTTCTATGACGAATATCAACATTACGAACGGACAAGGTAACAAGTTGGCGTTGGACGATGTCTCGGCAACAATCGACATTTTACCGCCAGGGAATAAAACAGAACTGCAAACGTTGGTCGATAAGGCTAATGCGGCTTATAACGGCGCAGTTGAAGGCACACAGGAGGGGCAATTTGCAGTTGGCTCCAAAGCGGTTCTAAAATCGCATATCGATGAAGCCCAAGCGGCGTTGAACGGTGTAGGCGGAACAAAAGCTGCTCCGACATCCCAGTTCCAAAGCAAGCTGGATGCCCAATCCGCCGATGTATCCTCTGCCCTTCATGCATTTAAGGCGGGGCTCACCGGCCAGTATCGAATTAATTTTACGACATTAAAGGATACTTCGGATGCCGTTTCTACGATGGGTAACTATTTCCTAAAGCCCTACACATTAAAGCTGAACAATGGGGTTAAGAAAGTATCTTTTACCCTAAAAGACAGTACGATAGTTCCCAGCTTGAAAGTGGAACAAAACGGTGTTTTGACAGAGACAGCAGTACTCAGTACAGATACGACAGCAAATACAAGAGTCGTTGAATTTGAAGTCAATGATTTAAACAGCATTTTAAATGCTACGGTTCATATTTCTACGATGAATCAAGGAAACCCTTATGAACATGATTACACGATCCGTTTGAAATTCGATTCGCTTGTGGATGCTGTGAATATTACGGCATTGAATGCAGCAATCAGCAGCGCGCAGACTGCTTATAGCAATGCAGTAGAAGGTACGGCAAACGGTCAATATCCTGCTGGATCGAAAGCGGCCTTGCAAACGGCGATTGACGCAGCAAAAGCTGTAGCAAATGATACGGTTTCAACGCAGGCTGCTGTAAATCAAGCAGCCGTAAGCCTACAAGTGGCTTTGGGGACTTTTACATTTAGCGTTAACGGAGCAGCATATGATTTGAACTTCACCATCATGAATGCGGAGAAGGATGAGCCTTCTTCCATGGACAGCTACTTCCTGAAACCGGGCAAGTTGATTGCCCAGCAGGGATCGTATCAAGTTATGGCTACGTTAAAAAATAGCGCCACGGTTCCTAGCTTTAAAGTGGAACAAAATGGGGTACTGACTGAAACGACGGTTGTCAGCACGGATACAGTAAACAACACAAGAGTATTGACATTCCCTGTTCAGGATTTAACGGCGCTCTTGAATGCTCAAGTCCATGTATCCACTACGTATAATGGAGCTCCATACGAAAAGGATTATGCGATCCGATTAAAGTTTGATGAGTTTGCTATGAGTAATAAAGCAGCTCTAACTAACGCGATTGCACAAGCTCAAACGGAGCATGATGCTGCTGTAGAAGGCAGCGCCGCAGGTCAGTATCCTGCTGGAGCCAAAGGTGCATTGCAAACGGCTATTGACGCAGCGAAAGCTGTTGCAAATAATAGCGGTGCGGAGCAAACAGCCGTAGATAACGCGGTAACGGCCTTGCAAACGGCATTGATTATTTTCCATGCTTCGGTCATCGCGACGGGAACGAATCCGACGGATCCGAATAATTTGGCGGATGGCGAGTACACAATCGGATTTACCGCATTGAAGGATGGTACGGAAGAGACATCCGTTATGGATGGATATACATTGAAGCCAGCCAAGTTGGATGTAGTGGACGGTAAAAAATATATCAGCTTAACACTGACAAACAGTGATTGGGTCAAATTTTTCCAGACACAGCAAAATGGCGTGTATGTCGATGCAGAAGTTGTCAGTCCAGATACATCGGTAGACGGTGTCAACCAACGTGTCGTGAAATTCGAAATTGCTGATTTTACAAGCAAGATAAATGCTTATACGCATGTGAAAATTCCGGATGGCGTACTGCCGTTCCCTTATGACAACAAGTATTACGTGCAGTTTAAGTTCGACGGAAGCACAATCGAATCCGTAGGGGGATCGACTCCTACCAATCCAACGACGCCTTTGACCGATGGAAACTACACATTTGGTTTCCAAGCAACGTCTGTTGACCCATCAGGGGATCCGATCAGTAATTATCTTGACTCAGCCGGCAAAGTGAAAATAGAGAACGGCAAGAGCCTGGTGACGTTTAAAGTAAAAAGCGGTGCGTCGTTAACCAAGTTGCTATGGATTAAAGCAAATGGCGAGACAAAGGAATTTTTACCAAAAGCAGTTGCTAAAGCTTCCGGTTTGGTGCGAGTGCTTGCTTCCGATGCGGGAACGACCGATGTACAGTTCGAATTGGAGCAATTAAGCGGCACTTACATTGCGAGCTTTGCAGTTCAGCAAGGCAATGAAACCGCAGAGCGTGCTTATCAGCTTACCTTTAACAATATTACGGCTGAAGATCCATCAAATCCTGGAAACGGCGGGAATAATGGTGGCAGTACAGGCGGAAATACGGGCGGCGGCAATGGCGGCGGTGGAACTGGAGGTAATTCCTCATCCCTTGCTGACGGCAAATACAGCATCAACTACAGAATCATCAAGTATGATACGGATGAAACCTCCGTCATGCAGGATTATGTGATTACTCCAGGTGTCTTGACGGTAGAGGGCGGCAAGCAGTATGTTTCCTTCACGTTAAAGCAAAGCAAGGAAATCACGGACTTCCAGGTGGAGCAGAACGGCACGCTGACCGATACGACGGTCATCAGCTCCGATGAAGCGAAAAACACAAGAACGGTGCAGTTTGAGGTTCCGGATTTGTCATCCCGCATAAAGGGCTGGGTTAAAATCAGCTGGCCGGAGTTCAACTACTTCCATGATTATGACGTTCATATTTCTTTCGACAAGTCGAGCGTCAAAAAACTTAGCGACAGCGCAGCTGCAGCTTTAGGCGGCGGATCAAAGGAAGCGACTTTGAAAAACGGAGATTACGATATTGCCTTCAAGGTTCTGCAATCGAGAAACAATCTGGAATCGAAGGTCAATGATTATATTCTCCACCCGGCGACGTTAACGATCAAAGATAAAGAAAAATTCATCTCGTTAACATTGCTGCACAACAAAGAGATTACCGAATTTAAGGTGAAAAGCAATAACGAACTGATCGATGCCGATGTTGTAAGCACGAATGAAGAAGAAAACAGCCGCATCGTCAAGTTCGAAGTGAAGGACTTGTCCGCTACTCTGCCAGCTCATCTCAAGTGGGTGGCTGAGGACGGAACCGAAGAAGAAATCGATTTTGATATCGTCTTCGATGTAGACAGCTTGGGAGCAGACCCGGCAGAGGAAACACCGGTAGAGACTGAGCCTGGGACGGAAGAACCAACGACGCCACAGGAGCCGTCAAGCAACGGTCTGCAGGATATTCAAGATCACTGGGCTAAAGCCTCCATTGAGCGGGCGATTGCTCTTGGTATCGTGAACGGCTATGAGGACGGAACCTTCCGTCCGGACGGCGAAGTGAGCCGTGCCGAGTTTACGGCTATGATCGGTCGTGCGTTGAAGCTGCAGAACAGCGGCGATGAGCTTTCCTTCGCAGATAAAGACCGGATTCCTGATTGGGTGAAGCCGACGCTCGCCCAAGCCGTGGAAGAAGGCATTATCAGCAGCTATGAGGACAGCACGTTCCGTGCGGAACGCAAAATTACACGTGCCGAGATTGCGGTTATGATCGTCCGCGCGTTGAAGCTTCCTCTGGATGAGGCGGCGGAGCTGCCTTTTGCGGATGCAAGCGACATACCGGATTGGGCCAAAGCTCAAGTAGCAGCAGCTCACGAGTTGGGTATGATTAACGGCAGAGAAAACAATCTGTTTGCTCCGAATGAGAGCGCAACCCGCGCCGAGGCCGTAACGCTGATTCTGGCTATGCTGAACTACGTTCAATAACTACTATAAACCATTCATTTACGGGGATGCCGGGTAAGCCGGCGTCCTCCGTGATTTTTACAGAGGGAAAGGAGTTGGACCCAGAAGATGAATAAAAGGATAGCTGCAGTCATACTTGCTTGCTTGCTGTTTATGGTAACGGGTTGTTCAGCGCAGCAGACACAGGCTTCCGAACAGGAGCCGGCACAGGAGACAGCAAGTCAACAACGGATTGTTTCGACAACGGTGGCCGTAACGCAAATGATGGATGCTTTGGACCTCGATTTGGTCGGAGTGCCGAAAAGTTACAAGCAGCTGCCAAAGCGGTATGCAGGTGTAACGGAGGTAGGTAATCCGATGAGTCCGAGCATGGAAATTGTTAAGTCTCTCGATCCGAGCGAGGTCTTGTCGGTTACGACGCTGGAGTACGATTTGGCGCCGGTATTCAAAAATGCCGGAGTTTCCGCCAGCTTCCTGGATTTAACTAGCATGGAGAAAATGAATGAGTCCATCATGAGCTTGGGCAGCAAGTACGGCAGGGAAAAGCAGGCGCAGGCCATCGTAGACAAATACAAGGAAAAGCTGGCGGATATTAAAAAAAGGACGGAAGGCAAAAAGTCGCCCACGGTACTTATTCTGCTTGGCGTACCCGGAAGCTACCTCGTAGCGACGGAGCATTCGTATATCGGCGATTTGGTCCGGCTGGCCGGAGGCGTCAATGTCGTTCAAGGCGAGTCGGTCGAATACTTGGCCTCTAATACGGAGTATTTGCAGCAATCCAATCCGGATGTGATCTTACGGGCTGCCCACGGCATGCCGGATGAAGTAATCAAAATGTTTGACCAGGAATTCCAAAAAAACGACATTTGGAAACATTTTAGTGCGGTAACGAATAAGCGGGTATATGATCTGGAAGAAGAATTGTTCGGCACGACAGGCAATCTGGAGGTCGTTCAGGCTTTGGATGCACTGATGAATATGCTGTACCCTAATTCTTAAAATCATTCGTAGAGGGCGTTTAAGGTATGAACAAAAAAGTGCTGAGCATGGCCGTCGTTATCGTCCTGCTCATTGTCGTTACAATCGTGTCCGCAACAACGGGGAGTATCAAGGTCGGCAGTCTGGACTTGATTCAAGGCTTGTTTACGGGAACGAATAAAAGCGTACAAATTATTAAAGATCTGCGCCTGCCCCGGATTATCGTATCCTTGTTCGTAGGTGCGGCATTAGCCGTGGCCGGGGTCCTGCTCCAGGCTGTTATGCACAGCTCGCTTGCAGATTCCGGTGTTATAGGGATCTCCTCCGGAGCAGGCTTCATCTCGATTCTTTTCGTTACGCTGTTTCCGAAATTATTTTTTTGGCTGCCGGTATTTGCTTTCCTTGGCGGCGCGCTGGCGTGTTTTCTCGTCTATGCTTTATCCTGGAAGGCGGGACTCAGCCCCATCCGGATTATTCTTGTCGGGATCGCGGTCAATGCTACCTTTACCGGCCTGGGGCAGTCCTTTAACTATAGAGGAAGCTATGCGGTTACCCAAGTCAATCAGGCGACTACCTCGATTTTTACGATGAAAACCTGGACGGACGTTGAAGTTATCGTCACATACGGCACCATCGGACTTATTCTTTCTTTGTTTCTCAGCTCCTGGTGCAACCTGCTTTCCCTTCAGGACAAATCGGCGCAAAATCTTGGGCTTCATGTCGCACGGGCCCGGCTGATCATTTCCATCGTTGCCGTGCTTTTATCGGCGATAGCGACGGCGATTGGAGGGCTGATTGCTTTCGTAGGGCTGCTGGTCCCGCATATCGCCCGGTTATTGGTCGGTTCGGATCATAAAATATTGATCCCCTTCTCGGCATTAGCCGGGGCGCTGCTTATTTTATCTGCAGATACTTTAGGTCGCACGGTGCTGGCCCCGACAGAGATTCCGGCCTCCATCATCATGACCGTGATCGGCGGCCCGTTCCTTATATTTTTAATTCGGAAGAGTGATCGCATGTATGGAAATTAACAATATATCTTTCTCCTATGACAAAAAAGTCGATCAACTCAAATCGGTTCAAGGCGAAATTCCGCATGGCAAAATTACAACGATAATCGGGCCTAATGGCTGCGGGAAATCGACGCTGCTTGGAGTGATGTCCCAAAATTTCGCACCACGGGCGGGGCAGATTATTTTGGATGGGAAGGCGATCCCGGCGTATAAGCCGAAGGAGCTGGCCAAAAAACTGGCAGTCGTACATCAGCATAACGATGCCCCGTCGGATCTAACGGTCGAGAAGCTGACGGCTTTCGGACGTCTGCCGCATAAAAGCTTATTTTCTCCCAATCAGGAGGAGGATGAGCAGGCGGTAGAATGGGCGCTGACGTGCACGAATTTGCTGGACAAAAGAAAATTAACCATTGATCAATTATCGGGCGGTGAACGGCAGCGCGTATGGATAGCTATGGCGCTGGCGCAGAAAACGTCCTTGCTGTTTTTGGATGAGCCGACAACTTATTTGGATATTTTTTACCAGATTGAGCTGCTGGAGCTGATACGCAATTTGAACGAGCAGTACGGATTGACGATCGTGATGGTACTGCACGATATTAATCAAGCGATCCGGTACAGCGACAATATTATGGTGATGAAGAACGGCGAGCTGCTGATGCAGGGGTCGGCCCAGGAGATCATTACGGTGGAGCTGATCAAAAGGATTTACGGAGTCGATGTCCTGATCAAAGAAGATGAACGAACAGGCTTGTATATCGTACCGGTCGGAATTTAGGGGAGGCGTGTTATGGAGAACAAAGACGGCCGTCTGTTTAGAATACGCCTCTCGCCTCTGGCTCTCAAAGGAATTCTGCTGCCAAGTCTGGCTGTCTGGATTGTTTCGTTGGCAGCCATCGTTTGGACTGAAGCAGGTTATTCCGCAAACCGGAATGTATTGGCGGAAGCCCAGCAGCTGCACCGTACCTCTGTAGCGACGGCGGTGTCACCATTCGGTGCGGAACCGCGCGTGCAGCCGTCTTTTCTAAGTCTGCTCGATCAAAACCCCGATATGGTGGGCTGGCTAAAAATTGAGGATACGCCCATCGACTATCCGATTGTTCAAACTAGCGATAACGAGTATTATCTGCACCACAATTATAAGCGTGAGGCATCAAAGGCCGGTAATCTTTTTATGGATTTTCGCAACGGTTTTACCGTCCCTTCACGGCATACGATTTTGTATGGACATCAAATGAAGGACGGCACCCAATTCGGTCAGCTGAACAAATTTGCCGATCCCGATTTTTTTCAGAGCCACCGCTTTATCCAGTACGATACCTTGTATAAGACATATAAAATGGAAGTTTTTTCTATTTATTTTACAACGACAGCGTTTGATTACATTCAAACGGATTTTTCCGATAACGAGACGTATGGAGCGTTCCTGAATCAAATTCAAAGCCTCTCGCTCTATCCGAGCGATGTGAGCTTAACGGCGGAAGATAAGATCGTGACTCTATCGACGTGTGACGGCAGGCTGGATCCGAATGAAGGACGATTCGTTGTACATGCGAAGCTGATTGAATGAAGACTGCCTGGCCTCCTTAGCCGGTAGTCTTTTTTCCGTAGTGTAGGGAGAGAGCCAGCCAAAGTCCAGAAGTCTGTACGCGCAGCAGCGAGCGTTTTTTCAGCGGCCCTTCCCATCTGTGTTAATTTTGCATTTCCGTCCGGCAGGGAATACTATGTACATAAGGCTGAAGCTTACGCTAGACAAATACGTGGAAAAGAGTGGGGAAGCAAAAACATGTTTCTGCGAACGGAAAGCTTAAAGCAGTACGTTAGATTGTATCCTGTTACGACGGTATTGATCTGCATTCATCTTGTTGTGCTGGGGCTGATGGAATGGACCGGGTCTTCAGAGGATTCCCGAACGCTGCTGCGCTTCGGCGCTTTATTCGATCTCCCGGGGATGGTTCCCGAATGGTGGCGTTATATTACAGCGATGTTCGTTCATATCGGTTTTGCTCACTTGTTCTTCAACAGCTTTACATTGTACGTGTTTGCTCCGCCCCTTGAACGGATGCTGGGTGTCTGGAGGTATGCGCTGCTCTATCTGCTGTGCGGGATTGCCGGAAATTTGGCAAGCGCCTGGTTCCACAGCGATTACTTTATTTCTGCCGGGGCTTCCGGCGCGATCTACGGCGTGTACGCCGCGTATTTGTTTCTGGCCATTTTCCGCAAGTGACCTGATCGATCAGCAAACGAAGCAAACGGTTATTACGATTCTTGTGATCGGTTTTCTTCAGTCGATCATCGTGCCGCATATTGATTTGTATGCTCATTTCGGCGGTTTTATCGGAGGGCTTGCCGTGATGGGGCTGATGTCGTTGTTTATCAAAAGACGGCATCTCCGGCAAAGAGCCGAGCTGGAGCGGCAGCTGCAGCAGGCGGAGCAAGAACTGCAGGAACGGCAGGGTGAGCCAGAGTAAGAAGAAACTGCAGGTGTCGAAGAAGTAGTGAGCCAGAGTAAGAAGGAGTTGCAGGAGTGTCGAAGAAGCAGTGAGCCAGAGTGAGAAGGAGCTGAAGTAGCAGTAAAGAAGTAGTGAGCCAGGGGAAAACGAACTGCAGGAGTGACAAAGAAGCAGAGAACCTAGAGTAAACAACAGTGCAGCAGGATCTGAAGTTACAGGTTCGCGAAGTCTTCAAGTCACCGTGTGCGGGAGCGCCGGTGATTTTTTTGACCGATTTTATGGTTATCCGGGCGGACATTACAAGCCCATCAGCCTGAAAAGTGGTCATAATGGCGAACTGCGGAATAAACTATAGTATCTAAAATAGAATGAAAGGATGAATGTACTTTGTACAGGTGACCCTATGAAACGAATGGAAGCAGTGCCCGTGTGTCCTGATTTGAGATTTCAGAACATGACCGAAAGCAAGCTGTCGTTTGATGAGGTGTTTCATCGTATTCTGCGGTTTATCGCTCAAGATCCCAAGGCACATTACCAATTTGCCATCGGAACCGATAGTCAGGTACACCGCGATTGTACGAAGTTTATTACCGGCGTCATTATCCGGAGGCTGGGTAAAGGAGCGTGGGCTTGCTATCGGCAGGTCATTGTCCCAAGAGAGCTGACCTCGTTAAGGGAGAAGCTGTCGATGGAGACCTCCCTGTCCCAGGAGATCGCCTGCTACTTCTCCACAGCAGAGGTGCACCAAATGGAGGAGCTGCTGCTGCCCTATGTTTATCAAGGGGCCGTGCTGGAAACCTTCATTGATATTGATGCAGGCACCGAGCCCTACCGGAACAAAACGTCTCTGTATGTGCAGGAAATGATCGCTCGAGTGGAAGCGATGGGAATGTATGCTGCGAGAGTGAAGCCCGACTCTTATTGTGCCTCCGCTTATGCGAACCGATATACGAAAAAGCTTGGTCACCGGCAAGTGATGTGATTTGTGCGCCTGCCTCCATGCCAACAAAAGCAACAGCCTGGGTCCCTGACGAAAAACAGGGACCCAGGCTGTTTGCTGTCAGCTCCCCCGCGCACAACCGCCGTGGCGCCGGTTCGAACAGCTCCGGATGCCGCAGGGCGGCTAGAGCGGCAGGTTGCCTTCTGTCCATACTTCCATCGATTGGATCACGAATGATCGGCACCGAAATCAACAACACACGGAGCGGAATGTTTCCGCGGCGGTCTCCATCAATAGATTGGTATTAACAGTGGAGCCGATAGCTGCGCGCATCGTCTTCCCTCCTCGAATTTCTCGCCCTTAGCTGTGATAGCTGGCGGCTTGCCGCTGTTCATACTTTTGCACAGGACCAAGGACAATCCGGCTTATGTTAAGAAAGGTGGTTGCGGCTATGCCCGCCAGGCTTTAGAATCACATTATCATCTGGTTGCAGAGGAATTAGGATGCGCAAGAAATCTAGGCCGATGAATGGGCTAGGATACACAAGAGTCCTATGCTGATTTAAGGTCTATAATGCACAAGAAATCTACGCTAACGGAGGGGCTAGGATGCATACGAAATCTACGCTAATAGAGGAGCTGGAGCAGCTGGGGATCGACAGGCAGGGTACGCTGCTTGTCCACTCGTCGATGAAAAGCTTGGGTGAGGTCGAAGGCGGAGCGGATACGGTTCTGGATGCTTTATCCGAGGTGATGAAGGAGGGGCTGCTGGTGCTGCCTGCGCATACCTGGTCCTACATCAACGCGCGAAATCCGCGATTCTATGTGGAGGATTCGGCTACTTGTGTCGGGGTTCTTACCGAGCTGTTCCGCAAAAGGCCGGGGGTGATCCGCTCCTGGCACCCAACTCATTCGGTAGCTGCGCTGGGCGAGGATGCCTCGGCTTTTACCGCAGGAGACGAACAGTTCGATACGCCTTGCGCGAGAGGCTCGGTCTGGGGTAAGCTGCTTGACCGCAGAGCAACGATTCTGCTGGTAGGCGTGGATCTGCGCCGCAACACGTTTATGCATGGCGTCGAGGAATGGCTCGACATCCCGGGAAGAATGACCGACAGCCGCGAGCAGCTGGTTACTGTTCTTCCGGACGGTACGGAAATACCGGTCCCTTCGCGCAGACACTGCGGCCTATCCTGGTCGGAGCATTTCTGGAAGGTGGAGGAAGTGCTGGAGCGAAGAGGGGCGATGTTCAAGGGGAGGCTCGGTGACGCCGTGGTCCGGGTGTGCGATACCGTGAAGCTGGAGGCGGTACTAAGCGAGATGCTGCGGTTCCGCTCCGCAGCTGTTCTCGGACAACGAGCCGATGGATGAGCGGCTGCAGCGGCAGTTTTTGTAAGTTGCTCTGCACAGGAAACCGGCAGTTCATGGCTGGGCAAAAAGGTATAACTAAGGTTTGGATCCTCGGGCCTCCCGGACCGTTATAAGGTCATAAGGGAGCCGCCCGTCCGAGAAGCTTATGAACGCGGCGCCCATAGCATGATGGCGACCCCAAGCAGACAAACGGCAGCCCCGACCCAATCGTACAGGTCCGGGGCTTTTTTATCGACCCACCAGCCCCAGAGAACGGACAACAACACGAACACCCCGCCATATGCAGCGTATACTCTGCCGAAGGAGGGGAAGCTCTGAAGTGTAGGAACGATGCCGTACAATACGAGGATAATGCCGCCGGCCAGACCGAGGCCCCACGGTTTGGATTCCCGAAGCCAAAGCCAGATCAAGTATCCCCCGCCGATTTCGGCCAGACCGGCAATAACGAATAATACAATGGCATAAACCACTACATAACCTCCTCTTGGGATTGGTGCAAAAATTTAGGTAACAGCGCCGTTCACGACAGTAGCGTCATATCACGCGGCGACGAACGCCTCCGGCAAGGGCTTTGCTTAAATGCACGTCTGCCGCTTGTTCCGGAACGCGAAGCCCGCATCCGTCCCCATTATAGAACCGCAGGCCCGATATGTAAATCATGCTTTGAAAGGGCCGATTTTACAACCCCCCGCATACGTGCTATATTAAGTTGATGCTCTTTATAGGTATGGTGATTGACATGAATATAACCAACTGGATACCAACTAAATTAAAAATGCCCAACCCTTGACCCGAACCGGTCGAGGGTTTTTGTTTCCTTGGGGAAAAACTTCTGGCGGGGGTCACAAATGATGAACAAAGGGAATCGCGCTTCCATCTTGGCGATATGGATCAGCTTAATCAGCAACGTTCTATTGACTACGATCAAAATTATCGTCGGTCTGCTATTCAAAAGCCAAGTACTGCTGGCTGACGGCGTGCATAACGCAGGGGATGTGATCGCCACCTTCGCTTCGCTGACTTCGATGCGCATCTCCCAGCGTCCGGCCGATGATGACCATCCTTATGGTCACGGCAAGGCGGAAGTGCTGGCTTCGGCCGTCGTGGCCGTCATTATGATCATTGCCGCACTGTACATTGCTTATGAAGCGGTAGCGGCTTTCTTTGAAGAGCCGGTCCAGGCAAGCTATTTCGCGCTGGCCGCCGCGTTCATCTCCTTTGTGTGGAAGCTGATCTTGTACATTTATACGCTGCGGATCGGCAAGAGCATGAACAGCAAAGGCCTGCTGGCCACGGCGTACGATCATTTGGCGGATGTCTACGCATCGATTGCGGCGGTAGCAGGGATCGGTCTGGCTTTGTTCGGGGAAGCCTACGGCATTCATTATTTGTCCTATGGCGATCCGCTGGCCGGAATTATCGTCTCCATTCTCGTATTGAGGTTGGCTGTGCATATGGGACAGGAAGCTTTCGACGTGCTGATGGAAAAAAACATTGCGCAGGAGAAGCTGGATGAGTATGCCCAGCTTATTCAATCGATTGCGGAAGTGAAGCGGATCGACCGGCTGCGCGCAAGAGAGCACGGCCATTACATTTTGGTGGATGCAAGGCTTGGGGTTCCCGGGGAGCTGACGATTCAGCAGGGGCATGACATTTCGCGGAAAATTAAACAGCTCATTATGAGCCGCCATCCCGATGTAGATGAAGTGCTGATTCATTTGAATCCGTGGTATGCCGATGAACAAGACTAGGGACAAATGCTTGGAAGCCGATGATGCTGAAGTCGGAATTTGATGAAAAAAGAAGCGGGGCGGCATTATTTGTACTACAATAGAGAGGAAGAATAGCTTGCTTGTCCCGCAGCAAAGAAAGGAAGTCCAACATGATACGATTTGCCGTTATAGGTACGAACTGGATTACGGAGGCTTTGATCCAAGCGGCCAGGCTTCATCCGCAATTTGCGCTGACCGCGGTCTATTCCCGTACTGAAGAGAAGGCGAGGGCATTCGCCTCCAAATTCGATATCCCGCATACGTATACGGATGTACAAGCCATGGCTCAAAGCGATACATTCGATGCCGTATATATCGCGAGCCCGAACTCATACCATGCCGAACAGGCGATTCTATTAATGAACCACGGTAAGCATGTGCTGTGCGAGAAGCCTATCGCTTCCAATACAGCGGAGCTTCAGGCGATGATCGCCGCGGCCCGCAGCAATAACGTTCTGCTGATGGAAGCGTTGAAATCGACGCTGCTGCCTAATTTTCAGGCCATTCGCGAGCATTTGTACAAAATCGGCCCGATCCGCCGTTATTTCGCAAGCTACTGCCAATATTCCTCGCGTTATGACGCTTTTAAGGAAGGGACAGTGCTCAATGCGTTTAATCCCGTTTATTCCAATGGGGCATTGATGGATTTGGGCGTGTACTGCATTTATCCGATGGCCGTCCTGTTCGGCAGCCCGAATGAGGTGAAGGCGGAGGGTGTTTTACTCAGCTCCGGCGTAGATGGAGAGGGAAGCCTGATCGTCAAGTATGATGAGATGGACGGCGTCATTATGTATTCCAAAATTACTCATTCCGAGCTTCCATCGGAAATTCAGGGAGAGTGGGGGCCCCTGGTTATCGACAAAATCAGCTCGCCCGACAAGGTCGAAATCCGCTACCGCGACGGGTATGTGGAGGAGATCACCCGGCCTCAGAACGGGGCTGCCATGTACTATGAGGTGGAGGAATTCATTCGCATCCTGAACAGCGGCGCAAGAGAGTCGGCTACCAACTCCTTCGCCCATTCGATGGCCGCTATGGAAATCATGACGGAAGCGAGACGGCAGATGGGCCTTGTGTATCCTGCCGATACGAAAAGCCAAGGAGGATCGATCCATGCATAATAAAGCTGAACGAATTAAAAATATGAAGCTGCCGTCGGTCATTACCGATCCCAAGCTGGACCATAGGCTGCCGCCCGGCCAAGTATGGACCGAGCGCTTTCCGATTCTGCATGAAGGGGAAGTGCCGCAGTACGATATGTCCGCCTGGGCCGCTTCGCGCGTTTGGAGAGGTCGAGGAAGAGCGCGTGTTTACATACGAGGAGCTGCTCTCCCTGCCGCAGACCCGAATCACCTGCGATATTCACTGCGTGACCCGCTGGTTCAAGCCGGATACGGCATGGGAAGGCGTACTGTTCCGCGACGTGCTCAAGCTGCTGAAGGTGAAGCCTGAAGCCAAGCATGTTATGCTCCACGCGGACCAGGATTATGAAACCAATGTGCCGCTTAAGGACCTGCTGGGCGATCAGATTCTGCTTGCCCACAGTTACGACGGAAAGCCGCTGACACCGAAGCACGGCTGGCCTCTGCGCTTGGTCGTGCCGCATCTGTATTTCTGGAAGAGCGCCAAATGGATTCGCGGCTTCGAGTTTATGAAAGAAGACCGCCCGGGCTTCTGGGAGCGCAATGGCTTCCATAATGAGGCTGAACCGTTCCGCGAGGAGCGTTTCTCCGGAGAAGCGCTGCCGCTGCCGGAGGATGAATGGGTCGGCAAAGATTTTGATTAATGCTCTGAACATAAAACAAAACTGCGGGACGCATAAGCGCGTACCCGCAGTTTTTTATTTTATGGCCTTGGCTGGCTGTGCAACCGACTTACTTGAACATTTCCTGCATGAGAATCGCCAGCATCTTGGCCGCTTCCTGGCGGGAAGCCGCATCCTTCGGAGCGAAGAAGCTGCCCTGTTTGTCGCTGTAGGACTTGCCGGAAACGATGCCCGCCTGCTGCACGGCTTTGGCTGCGTCCAGCGCATAGGCCGGTATGGAAGCCTGATCGGCGAAATCCGCCGCTGGTACGGTGACCGGCAAGGTATAATGCATGGATTGCGCCAAGCGGACGATCATCGCGGCCATTTGCTCCCGGGTCACTTGCGCGTCCGGAGCGAAGGCATCGGACGAGATGCCGTCCGTAATACCCGCCTGCACGGCCCACTGAACCGACTTGGCGTAATAACGGTCGGACGGTACGTCCTTAAACGCTGGAGCTGCGGCCCCGCTCAGATCGGCGCCGGCGATCCGGGACAGGATCAGAGTGAAGTCTGCGCGCGTAATGGAGGCTTCCGGAGAGAACGTATCCGGAGTAACGCCGTTGATAATGTCTCTGGCTGCCAAATAAGCAATTTGCTGCTTGGCGAAGCTTGCGTCCGTATCGGCGAACTTGACTTGATGGTAGCCTACGGCGTAAGTGGAGAAATGCTTCACGCTGAAATCGAGCATATGGCTATTGGCGTTATAAGTGCTGTTAGGAATAACCGTCATCGTGCCATTGTCTGCAATGTAGTAGCTCACGATGGCATGCGCATCTTCCCCGGCTGCCGCCGTATAAGGAACTGCAAGATGAACGGTGCCTCCATTGAAGCTGGATACGCGATGATCTCCTGCCGTAATTTCAAAATTCATTACCGGATGGTCATTAACGATTTGCTCGAAGGCATCGCTCTGTCCGGGTTCGAGGCTTTGGCGGATAGAGCTTCCATCCGCCTTGGTGAGGCTGATGGAAATTTCGCCGCCGGCCGAAGAAGCGTTAGAGATGGCGGCAATCGCCGTCTTATCCAGCGTCATGACGCCGAGCTGCGTATTCAGCTTCAAGGCTGCTGCGTCGCTGCCGCTTACCTGTGCGAAGGCGTCTGCAGGGATCGACAGCAGCAGCTGCTTCGCGTCTGCCTCTGCGTTGATTGTAATCTCGATCGAAGGGGCATCCCCTCCGGCGGATTCTTCGGCTGCCTTCAACAGCTCCGACACCTGTCCGGCTGTCAGCTCGGCTTTGGCTGCGCCTGTATCGGTCGTCTGTGCAGTCAACTCCACCGAGACGGTAGGCTGATCGGCTCCGGGCTGGACGCTGATCGGCGTATCAGAGGATGGGGCGGAGCCGCCACCGCCATTGTTACCGCCGCTGCTGCTTCCGCCGCTATGGCTCCGGCTGCGGTTCACGACGGTAATTGTGCTTTCCGCGGCGGCGTAGCCATCCGGCGACACAGCTGTGATGATAGCGGTACCTGCCGCCACCGGCGTTACTTTACCGTCGGCATCCACTGCGGCTACGGCCGGATTGGACGATTGCCAGCTCACTTGGCCCGAAGCCGGCTGAGGCGTAATGTCCGCCGTCAAGGCTGTCGGCGCGTCGCCAACTCTCAGCGTCAGCGCCGCAGAGCTTAAGGCGAGCTTTTGCACGTTGAACTGCAGCACGGCTACCCGTCCGCCGACTTCATTGGCTACGAGCAGGAGCGGCAGGCCTGTCGGGCTCTGGGCCGCAGGGATAAATTCAATGCCCTCCGGGCCGGTATCGGTCTGGAAATCGGTCACTGAGAAATCGCGGGTGTTAAGATAGTTGGCAAACACCGGCTTGGTCGGATCGGTTACATCGTAAGTCATGATACCGCCTACCCGTTCGAGGCCGATAAAGGCAAGCGTTCTGCTCCCGACCTTGGCGACTTTAATATCCTCCGGCTCCGGGCCTTTTTTCGGGCTGCGTTTATCTTTGGCGACATCGTCATTGCTTGCGTTGAAATTCGCCGGGAGGCGATAGGCCGTAATGTTCTCAAAATCGTTTCCGCTGTCGTATACCTTGACCATCGTATCGGCGTCCCATACGGAGAACGAGCGTCCGCCGAACAAATAGATGCTGTCATGGTCCATGTCGCTTGCTGCCTCGACATTTTTATACTCCGGATGCGCCTGGACGAATATTTCCGCATCGGTTCCTGTTTGCAGCTTGGAGGCTTCCGCACCGATCGTGCTGCCGTTCTTTCTGCCTGTCCAGTCCGTCACGTCGCCTTCGTTGGCAGTGAAAACGTAGGTTTTGCCGTTCACCGTATAGCTGGCAATGCCATCCGGCATATACATCCCCTTGAACGGGGCGTTCTCCAGCTTGATCATACCGTCATTGATCAGGTCCAGCGCATTGTTCGGATCGTTCAGATCCTTGAAGCCGAGGCCTTTTACAGAGGTGAACGCTTTGCCTGCAATATCTAGGGTGGCGATGGCGTTGTTCTCCTGAAGCGTCACATAAGCCTTGGTTTGGTCAGCCGATAGGGCAATATACTCCGGTTCAAAATCAAACACGGCATCGGCTTTGGTGCCCTGCGTTGTGATCTGAGGGGCGCTGTCGCTGGACGTACCGCGAATATGTACATCGTCCGCGATGATGTCCGGGTTGTCAAACTTGACATTCGTCGCGATGCCCGTCAAGGTATCGACCACCGTCACGCCGCCTTCCGGATCCACGGAAGCGTCGCGCTTTTCCGCCTCATTGGCTGTGAGAATGTAGCGGCCGTCCTGCGTCGATTTGATCATATCCGGCTGCACGCCGGCCTCATACGATTTCAGCAGGTTACCGTCATAATCCAGCACGATAATTTTCCCGTTCTTGGCCGGATCCAGCTCCTGAACCGCAATCGCGATCGTTCGGGTGGATGTATTAACGTCGACACTTGTCAAATCTCCGTACACGAACCCGTCCGTCTCACTCAACGCCTGGACATCGACGGATTTTTCCGCCGTCATGCCTTCCGCATCCAGAGACAGCTTGACGATATCCAGTTTTTTGGTGAATCCGTTGACGAGATAAAATTTGCCGTTATCTTTGTTGTATTTAACGATTTCAGCGACACCCCCGTCCTTGCTGACGGTACCGACCGTATAGGAGCCTATTTTGCTTAAGTCGAATGCATTCGGTGCCGGCTCTGTACGAACCTGAATATGTAAGGGACGGGTGACATAGCTATACACACTGTCATAGACGGACAAGGATACACTGTAGTCCCCGGCCCCAGACGGCGTGCCCGACAGCAGCCCGGTGTTCGCATCCAGGGTCAGCCATGACGGAAGAGCGTTCGCTTGATAGGTATAAGGCTTTTTGCCGCCATAGACAAGGGAGGAAACGGATGCGGAGTAAGGGGTGTTCTCATAACCGTCTGCTATTCTTGCGGTATTCAAACCGATCGGGGGATAGGTGACGCCCCATTCGCCGTCTTTCCCGTAATGAGGAGCCTTCGGAGTAGAGCCTGAGCTATAGTCAATCTGTTCAAAATCGGTATTGTTATTGTCCGTATCGGTCAAATCTATACGGCGCAGCGATTTTTTCTTGGAAAAGCCTGCGGCCGGGATCACGCCTTCCGCACCATCGATGCTCGAAGGCACGTCATTGCTGCCGGCGCTTAGCATGTCCACATAACCCGCGGGCTTCGGCGAAGCTGCAAACGGATTCGTGTCCTGCAGAAGCGTCTGGTTGCTCATCAAAGCAACCTTCATTCCTTTGCTCGACAACACCTGATTGTCCCAGGACTGGTCGGCATCTGCCGGATTGACGGTTAGCTTGGCGGCCGCTGTCGAGCCGGTCGGGCTGCCGACCACCAAATAGGATGAATGCGCCTTGATGGTGTTGTTCAAGTTCAGCTTTACCCAGGCGGACGAGCCTGCCGAGCAGTTGACGGTTTCGGCGATGCACTGTGAATACTGCAGCGACCAGCCGTTCAGATTCACGTCGTTGTCGGTCGGATTGTACAGCTCGATAAAGCTGTGAGATGCCGAGGCCTTGGAATCGGCGGCATTTCCGTAAACCTGCTGAATGAATACGTGGGGAACCTGCACGTCATATGTGCCATTGGCCGTGTAAGGTGTTCCCGGTGCAACTGCCGCCGCTCCTAATGCCGGTAGCGTGAAAAACACATTGGAGACCAGCATGGCGCCGGTCAGGATGCCGGAAATCCTAGTTCGGTTAACCTTCTTCAACTTTTTCACTCCTTCTGTCCAGGTTTCCTACTCATTATAGGAAACTTGGATAGGTCGAATCTCCCATATTGTATTAACGTCATATGAAGAATTGGTAAAGGCTGTGAAAAAAGAAGGCCGCTGTCGCTCGGATTTCCAGATTTGCGGTCCTGACTATACTTACCATGCAATTTATTGTATACAAAATGCAATAACTCTACCACTTTTTAATGAAATATGGTACGATATATGTAATCGCTTTCAATGAAATGAAAGTGATCGTTTTCATGCAGCAGGAGAAATCACATAGTGAGAGGTGATGAAAACCGGTGCCGTTAAAGGGAAAATATTCCTTTAAACCTTATTGGCAACAACTGTAATCCCCTGGAAATATTGGCGTGTCATTCATTTCAATGTCGTTCAGGATGCTCCCGAGTAGCCACTGCTTTTATGTAATGTCATGAAATGTAACACAAAAGTAGTGGAAAAAGGGAAGAATTAGGTTAAAAGGACTGTTAATCACGAAAAAATTGTATACAATGAGCCAATAAAGTCTGTTTTTACCCCGAAAGATGTGCTACAATCTTTCCGAAGGACATAAATTCGATGGGGCAGGGGATGCTGATGATTACTTTATCACATGTGGTGTATGCTTTAGTTACAGTTGCCGTCATTGTCGTCATGTTATTCCGGCGCGGCGTTGTCATTCCGACGCTGGCAGGCACCTTCTTGGTCGGCTGGGTTTACAAAGGCGATATCATCAGCGGCTTTAAAGCTGTGTACAATGCCAACCTCACCGCAGCAAAAGAACTTTTCACCATTTTTCTGATCATCACGTTCATGGTGGCCTTGCTGGCATCGCTGCGTGATATTGGAGCGGATCGCCGGATGATTCGGCCGATTCAGAAGCTGATTGTCAATGGACACGTTGCTTTCTTCGTGCTTGCGATTGTCACTTATGTCATCTCCCTGTTCTTCTGGCCAACGCCAGCCGTGCCGCTGATCGGTGCGCTTCTGTTCCCGGCAGCGATTCGGGTCGGCCTGCCTCCGATGGCTGCAGCGATGGCCGTTGCGCTTGCCGGTCAAGGGATGGCGTTGTCCTCCGACTACGTCATGCAGATCGCGCCTATGCTGAGCGCCAAAGGGGCTGGGATAGCCACAAGTGCTGTAGCCGATAAGGCGATGGTGCTGTCCCTGATTACAGGTGTCGTTTCCATTATGGGGGCTTACCTGATGCACCGCAAAGCCATCCGCAAGGCGGACGCACCGGTTGTAACCCAGGCGGAAGAGAGCGCGAATAGCGTGCCTACGCTGGTAACTCCGGATTTCGCTGAAGCTGCGGCTGCCGTAGAGACACTGCCGCCGAATGTTCTCAAATGGTCGAAGATTTTCTCCATTCTGGTGCCGTTGTCGATGCTGGCTGTGATGATTGTTATGGCCGCAAGTAAATTCGGCGGTGCTGCGGCGATGGGGGGATTCGAAGGGGGAGACGGTGCGGCGTTTATCGGCGGGGTTGCCGTAATCCTGCTCATTCTTTCCTGTACCGTGTTCTCGAAGGTTGCCGCATTGGACAAGATCAGCGATCATTTGACCGAAGGCTTCGTCTTTGCTTTCAAAGCAATGGGCCCGGTCATTCCGATTGCAGGCTTTTTCTTCTTAGGAAACGCCGATTTCTCCAAAAGCGTCCTGTCCCTTGGCGAGAATGTACAAGCTCCGGCATTCCTGTATGACCTGGTAATGTCCGTGCAGTACGCCATTCCTTCCAACGGCTTCTTTACCGCCTTCGGGATTCTGATCATCGGTATTATCGCGGGGCTTGAAGGCTCCGGCTTCTCCGGACTGCCGCTGACAGGCTCGCTATCCGGCGCATTGGCTCCTACGGTTGGTATGGATCCTGCGACATTGGCCGCTATCGGTCAAATGGGTTCTGTATGGTCCGGCGGGGGAACGCTGATTGCCTGGTCGTCTCTGGTTGCGGTAGCCGGCTTTGCTGGGGTATCCGTAATTGACCTGGCGCGGAAAAACTTCCTGCCTGTTGCCATCGGACTCGCGGTTGCAACGATCACCGCTCTGCTGATCTGGTAGCTTAGCTGCTGGAGGACAGAGAGTCCGATGCCTGATCCATCGAAGCTTGCTTTTGAACAAGCCCGGGAACGATATCTTGGCTCACCTTCACCAAGATTCGGCTGACAACGGCGGACATGTCCTGGACGAATGTCAGACTGGTATGTTCCAGTACCTTATGGTTAAGCGGGCTGAAGTTGTTAACAATGCCTTTGATATGCACATGACCGATGGGAGGCAGCTGCTTGTCAAGACTGACTCCCGGCTGCAGAGGTTCCTCCACCACTTGAAGCGTACCGATCTTGAAGTATTGACCGAGGCATGCGTCCACGGCAATCACATAAGCGCGGCTGTGCTTCTGGGCGATATGAGACAGCGTCTTCTGCAAATTCAAGGCGTGAACGGGCTTATCCAAAGTACCGAAAATATGTACGCGATGATGCCCTTCAAGACGTTCGAGCAGCCGGCTGCCGACCATCGGCCCCAGGCTATCACCCGAGTAGCGGTTCGTCCCAATGCAGACGATGACAATTTCCGTGTACTCCGGATGCTTGTAGTAATGTTTGGTTAATGCGTCTGATAAGTATACCACCGATTTTTTATCGAGATAGTGGCTGTGATGCATCATGTTGGTTTTCACCTGCTTTCTTCCTATTTATATTGTAATCGATAATGGCCGCTTAGTTAATCGGAAAAGGTAACAAATTATCGTCATTTTTTTCATAGGTATACAATATACCATATAGAGAGAGGAAGTGTGAATGGATGACTACACCAAATGCTTATATCTTAACGCAGATGACTTGGCCTGAAGTGAAAGAAGCGCTTCCGACAGTAAAAATTGCCATTATCCCTCTTGGCGCCCACGAGCAGCACGGACCACACATGGTTGAAAGCTGCGACGCGGTCCTGGCCGAAGAAATGGGAAAACGTCTGACGGAGAAGCTCTATCCCGAAGCCGTAATGACGCCTACTATTAACATGGGTGTATCGCCGCACCATCTTCATTTTCCGGGGACCATTTCGTTGGATCCGACTACGCTGATTGCGATTCTGCGCGATATGATGAAGTCGCTCAAGCAGCATGGCATCGAGCAGTTCCTGATTCTCAATTCGCACGGGGGCAACCAGTCTACCCTTGGGGTCGCCGTAGATATTCTTACCCGGGAGCTCGATGTGCGCATCTATTATGCCAAAACGACGGCATCGGCCAAGGACGTGATGGACCGCCGTATCGAATCGAAGCTGTACGGCCACAGCTGTGACCGCGAGGTGTCCGAAGCGCTGTATCTGGCTCCTCATATCGTGCGTGAGGATCGTTTGGAAGCGGCGGACTATCAGGAGGGACGTTGGAAAAAGCTGCGCCCGGGCAATCCGCTGCAAGGCTTCTATTATTATGAAGAAATGACGCGTAACGGATGCATCGGCGACGCGACCAAAGCAAGCGCCGAGATTGGAAAGGAAATTGTAGAAACCGCCCTCGAGCGTTTGGCGAAGGCTGTCAAAGAAGTGATTTAACTATGAAGCCGCTCTTGTTCATCGTCGCCGTAGCTGCTTATTTGTGGTCCGCCTTCGACCCCGGCCCTCTGGTCGGATGGATCATTTCCATATTGAGTCTCTTGATCGTACTCACTGTATTTGCTTCCGTTCCCCGCTTCGTCCAAGGGCTAGGGGCTGTCTTTCTGGTTATCGGCCTCCTGCTCCTGGTTTCAAGCGGAGCTTCCTGGACCCGGTATATTACCGGATTCGGCAATATGTTGAATATTCTCAGCCTGTTCGCCTTGATTCCCCTGATTGCGCTGCCTATCGAGCTCGGCAACTATGCCCAGCGCATTCAGCGCATGATCCAGCTGGTCCGATCAAGCGGTCCGGCCTTCTTTATACGGTGACTTCAGGCTTGTCCTACATTTTGAGCTCTTTTATGAATGTGGCTGCGCTGCCGATGATGTATCATACGATACGTCCTTCGCTGGACTTGTATCCGATACAGCAAAAAGAGCGGTTTATCAGCCGGGCGATTACGCACGGCTACAGCATGCCGATCGTCTGGACGCCGGTCGCTCCGATCGTCGGCGTCATTATCGAAATGACCGGCGCGCGGTGGAGCTCGATTCTGCCGATCATGATTCCTTTCAGCCTGCTCGGGCTCGTCCTTGACTGCGTGATGGGCCAATGGATCGCGAACCGCCGGCTCAAGCATCTCGACTCGGCCCTGCTGGACGAGACGGCCGCGGCGCGGGAGAGCGCAGTGGAGGAGGGGGAGCGACATACCGTTCCTGCCCGGTCCTTCCACCCGGTTCATATTCTAGTCGCCATACTCGTATTTACTATTCTGATTTCCGTGCTGGAGAACTATACCCGGTTCAGCTTTTTGCTGCTGGTGACGACGGCCGTCGTTCCATACGCTTTCCTGTGGTCCTTACTGATCGGTAAAGGCAAGCGGTTTGTGGAAAAGGGACGCGCTATGCTCCCGGCCCATCTGCTGAAGATGAAAGAGCAGTTTTTTGTGTTTCTGAGCGCAGGCTTTATGATCTCGGCGATCCAGGCATCGGGTGCGGGACATGTGATTAACGCATGGATTATCGATGTGAAGTGACCTTGTCGGCGCCGATTTGTTTTTGATGCTGATCCCGCTGATCCCGTTCGGCCTGGCCTTTGCCGGACTGCATCCCGCCGTTGGGCTGGCGTTAGCCGCGGAGTCGCTGAATCCGCAGGCGCTGGGCATCTCCGTGCAGCTGACCGCTATTGCGATGCTTACCGGAGCGGCAACCGCCTTTTTGATGGGGCCTTACAACGCTACGGCCGGCATGATGTCTGCGCTGACAGGCCAAAGCTCGTATCGTATTTCCAACTGGAATGCGCCGTTTACGGCGGCTTACTTACTGCTGTCGATGCTCCTCTTGCTTATTCTGAAAAAAGTAGGTTGACAGATGAGCCCAGGTGAGTAATAATAAGGCCATAAGGTTTTTGGTATACAATATACCATAAACCAAATAAAGAAAGATTATAGGTTCGGACAATGAGACGAACCGCCGACGCATCTTCCCCTAAGCTTGTAAGCAGTTTTTCTTACTTATCCTACATTTTTTACATTTTGAGAGGAGTGTTTTGTAATGACATTAACCCAATCCCGTTTGATGAACAAAGAGGAATTCCGCCGTGCACTGGAGCAAGCCATTGAAGGGAATGCCGTTGCCAAAGCGCCTTTCACAACAATGTGGGCCAACGGCGAACTGAAGAAAGAGCATTTCGCAAGATGGGTTGAACAGCATTATGCTTATGTAGGCCCGTTCGCCGAATACTTAGCTTATGTATATGCCAACTGTCCGCATGAGGACGCAAGAGACTTCCTGCTGCAAAACATGTGGGAAGAAGAGCTCGGCGGCGACCGTCACACCGATCTGCTGATCCGCTTCGGCGAATCCTGCGGAACGACTCGCGAACGGATCGAAGCTATGGATGAGCTGCTTCCTGAAACGATCGGCTTGCAATCCTGGTGCTATCGGATGGCGTTCAAAGAAAACTTCCTGTACGCTACCGCAGCTTTGGTTGTAGGCTTGGAATCCCAGGTGCCTGCGATCTATCGCAGACAAACTCCTACGCTTCGTGAGAAATACGGCTTCACCGACGAGGAAGTGGAATTCTTCGACCTGCATATCGTATCCGACGAGATTCATGGCGAGCGCGGCTACCAAATCGTTCTGGAATACGCTAGAACGCCTGAAGAGCAACAACGCTGCATCGAGATCGTAGAAGAAGCTACGAAAATGCGCAGAATGTATCTGGCCGGCATCTCCCGCGAGTTTCTGGGCAAATAATACCGCACTTTAAGATAAGACTTATCCATACCCGAGAATGAATAACCGCTTCTCGGGTATTCGTTTAATATAGTAGATTCGCTTATTCAACAGAGAGTGGCTGGAGGAATGGCACTGCCTTTGGTTTTGGAGTTTTGAATTGAGGGTTAAGCCAGGCTTTAGCTCTCAAAAGCTTAGCGAAGGGAAAGGGATGTGTCGGAGAAACGAAGTGTTCGCCTTTGAAATCGTGAATCTACCGGTGATAGATGCAATGAAATGATTCACGATTTCAACAGCGATCGGAGACACATTCCTTTGCCGCAGCGGCCGATTTCCCGCAGCACCCGCTTTAGGCAGCGTTTTTTACTCGATGTTGAATAAGCGCCCATCCCGCCCAAGAAAGGGGATTCCCATGGCAATCGAAACGGCAGTACAAACTTATAAAAACTTAGTGAACGGCGAGTGGGTGGAATCCGCCAGCGGCGCGACCTTCGACAGCACGAACCCGGCGCAGGCCGACGAGGTGGTCGGACGGTTCCAGGCCTCGACCGAGGACGATGTGATCCAGGCGATTGAAGCGGCTGAACGCGCTTTTGAGACGTGGAAAACAACCGCGCCGAGCAAACGGGCGGAGATCCTGTACAAAGCGGCGGACCTGCTGGAAGCGGGACTTGAGCAATACGCCCAGGAATTGACCCGCGAGGAGGGCAAGACGCTGGCCAGCAGCCGGATGGAAGTGAAGCGCTCGGCACAGACGCTGCGCTATTACGCCTCCGAAGGCATGAATATCGCCGGAGAGACGCTGCCGTCCGATGATCCGACAACTTTCGTATACACCCGTAAAGAACCGCTCGGCGTCGTTACGGTCATTACGCCTTGGAACTTCCCGATCTCGATCCCGGTCCGCAAAATCGCGCCGGCGCTCGTTACCGGCAATACCGTCGTCTTCAAGCCGGCGTCCGATACGCCGCTGATCGCCCTTCGCCTGGTAGAAGCGCTGCACAACGCAGGCCTGCCTGCAGGTGTGATCAACTTCGTCACCGGCTCGGCATCCAAGACGGCGAAGCCGCTCGTTACGCATCCTGCCGTCAAGGCCGTCACGTTCACAGGCTCGACTGGCGCCGGCGAATCGATCAACCGCTCCGTCCGCTTGAGCACCCGCGTCCAGCTGGAGCTTGGCGGCAAGAACCCGCTGCTCGTCATGGAAGACGCGGATGTAGAGCAGGCAGCCGAGCTCGCCATTAAAGGCGGCTTCGAGCTGACCGGCCAGGCTTGTACCGGCACGAGCCGCGTGCTCGTCATGGATTCCGTGCACGACGCGTTCGTGGAGGCCCTCATTGCCAAAACAGAGAAGCTGACCGTAGGCAGCGGGCTTCAGAAGGGCGTGGAGGTCGGTCCTTTGGCCAATGCCAGCCAGCTGAAGAACGTGCTGGAATATGTGGAGATCGGCAAAGCTGAAGGCGCTGAGCTCGTCTACGGCGGAGAGCATTTGAACGACGGCGAGTACGCTAACGGGTATTTCGTCAGACCGGCCATTTTTACGAAGGTGCAGCCGGATATGAGAATTGCCCAGGAAGAAATTTTTGGACCGGTCATTTCGGTTATTCGGGTAACGTCCTTCGAGCAGGCTATGCAGATTGCCAACGATGTGGAATTCGGCTTGTCGGCATCGATCTGTACATCGGATGCCAAGCGGATTCAAAGCTTCATCGGAGGCATTCAATCCGGTGTGGTGAAGGTCAACCGTCCTACGACAGGCAATGCGCCTAACGTGCCTTTCGGCGGCGTCAAGATGTCGAGTACGGCGACGTACCGCGAGTCCGGACGGGGCGCGCTCGAATTTTATACGCAAATCAAAAGCGTCTATCACGGCGTGTAATATACGATACGTTGAGTCAACCAGGCTTTGAAATGGAGGCAGGAAGCTATGAAATCGGCTTTGAAATTGGAACTTGAGGAAGCAAAGATCATGCTCGAAGCGGCCCGGGCTGCCGCGGAGGAAGTGAAAGCCCTTGAATCGATCTGCATCGTGGACGACGGAGGCTATGTCATCGCTCTTGAGCGGATGAACGGCGGCCGCATCACGGGTCCGGAAATTGCGATTGCCAAAGCATTTACGGCAAGCGGACACAAGCGCTCCACTCACCTGTTCAACCAGCCTGGCGGCCCGGCTTCGACGACAGGCGAAGCATTCGGGATTCATGCGATGCTGCCGGGCAAATTCGCGATCTTCGTCGGCGGATTTCCGATCGTCGTCAACGGCGAGGTAGTCGGCGGCGTAGGCGTCAGCGGAGGCAACGGGGAGCAGGATACGGCGGTAGGCACAGCGGCCTTGAAGGCGCTGCAAGCGCATCTCGGACCCGACTACGAGGTTATGACGCAGGCGGACATCAAGAAGTAATGGAAGCAAGGCCTACGCAGCCTGCTTTCTGCAGTCAACCATAGTTAGGTGGAGAAGGAAGATGGAATACTGGAATCTGTTCCTCGGTTTTTTCCGGATTGGCGTTCTCGGCTACGGCGGAGGGCCATCGATGATTCCTCTGGTGCACGCGGAAGCTGTGCAGAAGTACAAGTGGATGAACGACGAGGAATTCACCGATGTGCTCGCGATGGGGAATGCACTGCCAGGACCCATCGCAACCAAAATGGCCGGGTACATCGGTTACAAAGTGAAGGGAGCTCTTGGCGCAACGATCGCGATCGTGGCTATGGTTATCCCGGTGCTGATTGCTATGATCGTGCTGCTCGGACTCATCTATAAATTGAAGGATTCCGGCATTGTTGGCGGAATGACCCACGGGGTACAGCCGGTCATCGGGGTGATGATGGCGGTGATGGCTTACGAGTTTTTCCTGAAATCGTGGAAAAGCTGGGTTAAAAGCAGGACGATCGCTTGGACGATCATCGCCGTGGTCGTGATCGGACTTTCTGGACCTGAATCCAGGGCTGCTGATCGGTTTTGCACTTGCCTATGCATTTATCGAATCGACCTACTTGTTCAAGAAACGGAAAAAGCAGCAGGCCGATTCGCCGGATAGGGGATTCTCAGCATGACGCTACTATATCTGTTTTGGGCTTTTTTCGTCCCGAATATACTGGGCTACGGCGGCGGCCCGCCGATTATCCCGCTGCTTCAGGCAGAAGTCGTCGATCATTTCGGCTGGATGACGCTGGAGCAGTTCGGGGATGTGCTGGCACTGGGCAACGCCCTGCCGAGTCCGATTGCGACTAAGCTCGCAGGCTACATCGGGTATCAGGTGGCCGGTATCCCCGGAGCGCTGGTAGCGCTCATCGCCACCATTGCTCCGACCGCCATTGCGATGGTCATTCTTTACAAGTTTTTGCATCTATTCAAAAATTCGCCGCAGGTATCGGCCATGACCCAGGTCGTCAGACCGATTGTGGCGGTGCTGCTGGGCATCCTGGCCTTACAGTTTTTCGCCAGTGCCTATGAGTCGGCGGGGATTTGGCAGACAGCCGCGCTGACGGCCATCAGTTTGATCGCGCTTGAGAAGTTCAAGATTCATCCGGGGATTGTGGTAGCCAGCGCTTTGGTTTATGGAGCTTTCTTTCTTCATTGATTTATCAGCTTAGAGCATAGAGATGCCCTTCGAATTGAATGTTGTAAACATGACATCCTATGGTTTAAACTAAGGAAAACGTCATTCGGAGGTATACCAGATGCCAGAGACACCCGTCATATGGAAAGATGAAGAGCTTAGTCCCATTCGCGATAAAGTTTATCAATATATAAAGCAAGCTATCGTTTCAGGCGTATATAAGTCAGGAGAACGGATTATCGAGCGGGAGCTGGCGGATTTGTTAAATGTCAGCCGCACCCCGATCCGGGAAGCGCTGTTCCGGCTGGAGTCTCAAGGCTTCGTCAAAACTTTGCCGCGCAAAGGCGTCGTTGTCTCCAAGCTTTCCCCGGAGGAGATCATCGAAATCTTCACCATTCTAGGCTCGCTGGAAAGCTTGGCGATGAAGATGGCCGCGCAAAGAGCGACGGATGAGCACCGCAAAGATTTGAAAAAAGTTATTCAAGAGATCGACGAAGCGCTTGCCAAGCCGGATGTGGATGAAGCTTACAAAAATGTACATTTTCATATCAATGATATTATTTTCAGGGCTGCGCAAAGTCCAAGGCTGACCCAGATGCTCGACGGGTTATCCGATTATATCCGGGCATTTGTCCAGCTGGGCTACGAGCTTCCGGGCCGTCAGCGCAAAGCGATGGAAGAGCACCGGGCATTGGCGGTAGCCGTATGCAACGGGGAAGCGGACCTTGTGGAGAGTTTAACCAAAATTCACTTGGAAAATTCCAAAAAAGCGTATATGGAAGCCTTAGAGAAAGAATAACGGCAAGATCGGTAAGACGAGTGCCGCAGATGGAGGTGTTTTGGATGCCTAACGTGAAATTACAACAGAACGGTCAAGTCTATGAACAAGAGGTCGGCAGCAACAGCAACTTGGTCGTTTTAGCCGGAATCAAAAAATTTCCTCATCTCAAGTATGGCTGCGGCATGGGTAAGTGTACCAAATGTATGGTGAAGGTCGTTTCCGGTGCCGAAGGGCTGCCGGAGCCGAATTGGAAGGAAAATAAAATGTTGGGCGAGAAGCTGAATGACGGCTACCGCCTGGCCTGCCAGCTATATATCACAGAAGACATCGAGCTCTGTCAGGAATAAAGCTTGGAGGAGATCCCTTTGTTGACACGACACGGACAAGCCGAAGCGAAGCTGAAGGAACTGAACATTGTGTTGGAAGCTCTGCCGAAGCCGAGCGGCAATTATGCCCCGTATACGATCGTGCCGCCGATGATGTATTTGAGCGGTGTGACACCTAAGCTGGGGGGCGTGCTTCAGTATCGAGGGAAGGTCGGTCAGGATCTAACCAGGGAGGAAGGCTACCAGGCAGCTCGACAGTGCATTATTAACCATCTAGGCACGCTGAAGACCGTGCTCGGCGATCTGGACCGGATCGTTTCCATAGTGAAGATGGAGGGGTTTATCCAGGCAGATCCCGCGTTCGAGGAGCTTCCCTTCGTATTGAACGGGGCATCCGATCTGCTGGTTGAGGTTTTCGGCGAGAAAGGCATCCATGCCCGGTCGGCTATCGGGGTCGCTGCTTTACCCGGCGGAGCCGCCGTTGAAGTGGAGCTTATCGTTCGATTCGAATGAGGCCCGGGAAGCTGCAGACCCTAAATTGAAGTCAAATTTTTAAATTCAATCTCAAATACATTCAATGAGCTGGAGGTAATGACAATGAGCGAATATATTTTGGTATCCACAACTGAGCGTTACAAAACGGTAACGGAAAACCCGGATCTGGAAACGGTTAAAGAATATGAATATTACTTCTTCGGCAAGAAAAAAACGACCTTCTCCATCTGCAAAATTAAAAATCCGGTCACGCGCATTGTCATTCAAGGGGTTTCCGAGGTGTTCCCGGACAACAGCATTCCGTTGAAGGTATTCCCTAAATTCGAAACGGTTGAGGAAATCGAGAAAGAAATTTATGAATTGAATCAGGACGATGACAGCAAGGTCGTTATGGTTCAGTAGTCCTTATCAAAAGAAGGCGCAGGCACCCGCAGGGAGCTTGCGCTTTTTTTGAATACACCGATTATACGGAAGTGCCGGCAGGCCCTAACGAAAAAGCGCACCCCTTCATCATGGGATGAAGGCATGCGCCTGGTTTGAAATAGCTGCAGATTCTATAAATTATTGCGCCGCGTTAATTCTTCTTTGTGCGATTTTGTTCAGCCGTTCGACGTCTTCTTCGCCCCACGAAACGGTAACGTCTCCGGTAACAAAGGTTTGACAGGCTAGACGGAAGCCCTGCTCAATCTTCTCGTTGCCGAGCCGTTCGACTTCTTTCTTCATAACTTTACTGAGATTCTCCTGTCCATCTACGATCCGAACGCGACAGGTTCCGCATAGACCGCCGCCGCACTTAAAGGGAACTGGACCCTCGTGTCGGATGGACGTCCGGAGAAGATTCGCGTCCTTATCTACTTCGATGACCTTGCCTGATGTATGAAAAGTAATAGATGGCACAAGCATCCCTCCCCTTAGGTTTGAGTCTATTATAGCACAAATATTTGGTTTATGGTATACCAAATGCAACTTTTTTGGTATTATAGAAGGAGTTCCAGCTATTATATCGAAAAGATAAATGAAAGGTGCTAGGAGGACTTTATGCTGAATATAGGGATCATAGGATATGGGACGATCGGAGAGGATGTAGCCCAGGCGCTGCTGAATGGCGAGGCGGGAAAGTCCCGGCTGTCGGCGGTGCTGGTAAGGGATCTTGCCAAATTCGAGACGGCCGGAGCGGTTCGGGAGCTTATGACGGATCGGGAGGATGAATTTTTCGGGCGCAAGTTGGATATGATCGTGGAGTGTGCAGGTCATCAGGCCGTTCAGGCTTACGGCGAAAAATCACTGGAGCATGGAGCCGACCTGATCCTGGTCAGTGTAGGCGCGTTCGCTGAGGAAGCGCTGCAGAAACGGCTCTTGGAGAAAGCGGAAGCCGCCGGGCGCAAGATCATCGTTCCTTCCGCCGCTATCGGAGGCTTGGACCGGATCGCCGCAGGCAGCCTCGGTCCGATGGAGGAGGTAACCCTGACGACGCGCAAGCCGCCCAAGGCTTGGTACGGCACGTTGATCGAGCAGCAGGTGAATCTGGCCGAGCTGCGTGAGCCGTACTGTGCATTCGAAGGCGTTGCCCGCGATTCGGCGCGGCTGTTCCCGGAGAGCGTGAATGTTTCGGCGGCCTTGAGCATGGCCGGCGTCGGCTTTGACCAAACGAAGGTAAAAGTGTACGTCGACCCGACGATTTCGCATAATACGCACGAGATTGAAGCCAGAGGAAAGTTCGGACAAATAAAGCTTCAAATTCAGAACACTCCCTCCGCACGCAATCCGAAAACCGGTTATATTGTAGCCATGAGTGTGATCAAAACCTTGCGGGATATGAGCTCTTCCTTTGTTATCGGCATCTAATTCAATTCATAAGAGGAGGTCACCGGTATGGCCTATAACAGTATTATTTTGCGTCTTGAATTAACGCATGCCAAAGTCAATTTTGGCGATGTCGCTTCTGCGATCAGCAAAGCCGGCGGGGACATCACCTCCATTGACGTCATTCGTCCCGGACAAGAAACGTCCATCCGCGACATCACGGTACACGTAGCCGACAAAACGGAGGAAGATGTCGTAGCAGCGCTGAAACAGCTTGACGGTATCGAAATCATCAACGTTTCCGACAGCACGTTCCTCGTGCATTTGGGCGGTAAAATCTCGGTTCAGCCGAATCTGCCGATCAAGAACCGGGACGACCTGTCTCGGGTCTACACGCCGGGCGTTGCGCGCGTGTGCACGTCTATTCATGAGAATCCGCAGAAAGCTTACTCGCTTACGATTAAAAGAAATACGGTCGCAGTCGTAACCGACGGCACCGCCGTACTCGGCTTGGGCGATATCGGTCCGCATGCGGCGGCACCGGTTATGGAAGGGAAAGCGATGCTGTTCAAGCAGCTGGGCGGCGTAGATGCGTTCCCGATCTGCCTGGATACGAAGGATACGGAAGAGATTATCCGGACGATCAAGGCGATCAGCCCGATCTTCGGCGGCATCAACCTAGAGGACATCAGTTCTCCTCGCTGCTTCGAGATCGAAACGCGTCTTGCCGAAGAGCTGGATATGCCGGTATTCCATGACGACCAGCACGGGACGGCCATCGTCGTCATTGCAGGTCTGCTGAACGCGCTGAAGGTTGTCGGCAAACGGATGGAGCATGTACGCGTCGTCGTTAACGGCATTGGCGCAGCCGGTGTATCGATCTGCAAAATGCTGCTGGCAGCCGGCGTCAAGCGGCTCGTTCCCGTTGACCGGGACGGTGCGATCGTCCGCGGCGGCCAGTACCCGTACCCGATGTGGCAGTGGCTTGCCGAGCAGCCGCAGGTTGAGGATCAGCCGGGTACGCTGAAGGATGTGATCGAGGGAGCCGACGTCTTCATCGGCGTATCCCGAGGCGGTTTATTGAATGCGGAGGACGTGCAGAAAATGGCGCCGAACCGCATTGTGTTTGCGATGGCGAATCCGAAGCCGGAGATCGATCCGGAAGAAGCGCTTCCGCATGTGCGCGTGTTTGCGACAGGCCGAAGCGACTATCCGAACCAGATCAACAACGTGCTCGTATTCCCCGGTGTTTTCCGGGGAGCGCTGGACTGCCGCGCCCGCCACATCAACGAACCGATGAAGCTGGCTGCAGCCCGCGCGATCGCATCCGTCGTTTCGGAGAGCGAGCTGAACGACCAGTATATTATTCCGAGTATTTTCAATGAGCAGGTCGTTGCGAAGGTACGTCATGCCACTATTGAAGCGGCGATTTTGACGGGAACCGCGCGCCGGATCCCGCCTGATTTCAGATAATCGCGCACCGCGATAAGGATTTAACCGCTATTCGAGTCCGCTTGAGCCAAGACCGGTTCAAGCTGACTTTTTTGTCGCTTTTTGCAGCAGAATCGGCCCTTAGCGGCTGCGGCTTCGACGAAAAGAGCCCCTTTTCGCCAAAGGTCGGTCATGGTTCGTCTAAAGCCAAAGCCCAATGAAGGATGAGGATAGGGTGCCCCCGTATCCTTTAAGCGGACGGCGCGAATCGAACCTTGTCGAAAAATAAAAAATTCCACTTGAAACCGTTGGGAAGAGTGTGTACTATACATGTATAACTTCAAACGACTCGTATAATTTTGGGGATATGGCCCATAAGTTTCTACCGGATAACCAACGCAATTGTCCGACTATGAGTGAGCGCGCATCCTGAACCGGCTTCGGCGTCTTTAGGCGGGAGTCCGAAGGTTCGGCGGATGTACACTTGTTACGCCATAAGGGTTCAAAGCCCGGAGGGACAGGCTTCACTTGAGAGAAACGGCTCAGGGAAGTCTGTCCTTTTTTTATTTGGAGAAGGAGCGGTAAAGGGACAATGAAATTATTGGAAGAGCGTATACGGCAGGAAGGATTAATTCTGTCCGATACGGTGCTGAAGGTCGACTCGTTTTTGAATCATCAGGTGGATACGCAGCTTGCGCTGGAGATCGGCAAGGAGTTCGCACGGATTTTTGCAGGCGAGACGGTTACGAAGGTGCTGACGATTGAGGCCAGCGGCATTCAGTTTGCGATGGCGACGGGAATTGCGCTGAACGTGCCGTTCATTTACGCGAAGAAGAAGAAAGCCGTGACGCTGGCCGAGCAGGTGTATACCGCGCCGGTGCATTCGTTTACGCGCCAGGAGACGTACCAGGTGAGCATTTCCCGCAACTATCTGGGTCCGCAGGACAAGGTTCTGATCGTGGACGATTTCCTTGCAACGGGCGCAGCATTGGTCGGATTGGTCGATATTGTGAAGCAATCGGGAGCGGAGCTTGTCGGCGTCGGCTGCGTTATCGAAAAAAGCTTCCAGGAAGGCCGCAGCCTTCTGGAGCAAAAGGACGTCCGCGTTCATTCCCTGGCGAGAATCGCCTCGATGGCTCCCGGAGAAGTTCATTTTATCGAGGACGAGAGCGCACTGTCCCTTGTGAAGGAGAAAGTATAATGCTAAGCAAACAAAAGGTCATCACTTTGGGCTTTCAGCACGTGCTGGCTATGTACGCCGGCGCCGTGGTCGTGCCCCTCATTGTCGGCGGCGCGCTTAAGCTGAACGGAACACAGATGGCGTATCTCATCGCCGCTGACCTGTTCACCTGCGGACTCGCCACGATTTTGCAGGTCATGGGCACCAAATATTTCGGCAGCCGTCTGCCGGTCATTCTGGGCTGTACCTTCACCGCGGTCGGGCCGATCATTGCAATCGCCTCCGCTTCGAATTTGGCGACCGCTTACGGGGCCATTATATTATCCGGGCTGTTCGTTGTGCTGGCGGCCCCTCTGTACGGCAAAATGCTGAGGTTTTTCCCGACGATTGTCACCGGCTCGGTTGTGACGATCATCGGTCTTTCCCTGATTCCCGTCGCGATGAACAATGCGGCCGGGGGACAGGGCGCGCCGGATTTTGGCCAGCTGCACAATCTGCTTCTGGCGCTGGGCACGCTCGTCGTTATTTTGCTGACGAACCGCTTTGCGACCGGATTTCTGCGTTCGATTTCCGTGCTGGTCGGGCTGGTGGCCGGAACGGCTGCCGGATATGCGCTGGGAATCGTGCATTTCTCCTCGGTCGCGGAAGCATCGTGGTTCAGTATTGCGCAGCCGTTTTATTTCGGCGTTCCGCAGATCAGCATTACGGCGGTCATCACGATGATTATCGTCAATATCGTCAGTATGGTGGAATCCACCGGGGTATACTTTGCGGTAGGCAAAGCGACGGAGCAGAAGGTTGAGCCGAAGCAGATCGTCAGCGGCTTGCGCTCCGAGGGCTTGGCGATAATGCTGGGCGGTATTTTCAATGCGTTCCCTTACACGGCTTTCTCGCAAAATGTCGGGCTCATTTCGCTGACCCGCGTCAAAACGCGCGACGTTATTTTCGCCGCGGGGGGCATTATGGTCGTTCTGGGCCTGCTGCCCAAGCTGGCCGCTCTGACGACCGTCATCCCGAACGCCGTACTGGGCGGAGCGATGATCGTGATGTTCGGCTCGGTTGCCGCCTCCGGCATCTCGATATTGTCCGAGGTCGATCTGCGCAAGGACAGCAACCTGCTGATTGCGGCATGCAGTATTGCCGTCGGACTGGGTTCGGCTACGCTGCCGGCGATGTTCGACCAGCTGCCGGATTTCGCGAAGATGCTGCTGCAAAGCGGTATCGTATCGGGCTCCTTGACCGCGATCGTATTGAATATGTTCTTATCCAAGCAAAAGGATGCCGAGCCGGCCGCCCGCAAGGCTGTCTGACCGGCTTGATTTCAGCCAATGTCCCTGCTCTTTAAGCGCAGGGACGTTTTTGTTAGAGGGCGCCCGCCGCCTCGTTTGCCCGAATACACAGATACTCCGCGGGCTGCGCGGGAGCCTGTGCATTATCGCAGGAGGCAGGCATTAGCCGTCCCTCCCCGGCCTCTTGCGCTCATGTCAAAATTTTGGGACAATAGTAACAATTGTACCCGTAGGGGTTCAGGCTTCGCTTAATCGGCGAAGCTGTTAGCAGAAAGCTTTTTGAAAAGAGGATAACGCATGAATAAGCAATCTATATATGGGCTCACCTTCGACCAGCTGGCGGCATGGTTGGCGGAGCATGGATATAAAAAGTCCCGCGCTTCGCAGGTATGGGACGGACTGTACCGCAAGCGGGCCGAGGCCTTCGCTGAAATGACGGAGGTGCATGCCGACTGTGTACGGCTGCTTGAAGACCATTTCTATATGGAGTCGATGAGCGAGCATACGAAGCAGGAATCGGCGGACGGTACGGTTAAATTTCTGTTCAGGCTGAGCGACGGCAATCTGATCGAAACCGTTCTGATGCGGCATAAATTCGGCTTGTCGGTTTGCGTGACGACGCAGGTAGGCTGTAACATCGGCTGCAGCTTTTGCGCAAGCGGTCTGCTGGCGAAGAGCCGGGATTTGTCGAGCGGGGAAATCGTAGAGCAGATCATGAAGGTGCAGCTTTACCTGGACCGGCGCGGGGAACGGAGAGCGGGTCAGCCATATTGTCGTGATGGGGATCGGGGAGCCGTTCGATAACTTCATCAACCTGATCGATTTCCTGAAGGTGGTGACCGACCATAAAGGACTCGCTATCGGCGCGAGACATATTACGGTATCGACGAGCGGTTTGGCCGGCAAAATTAAAGAATTCGCCGATTTGAACCTGCGGGTCAATCTTGCGATTTCGCTGCATGCCCCGAATGACGAGCTGCGCACCCGGATCATGAAGATCAACCGGGCGATTCCGATTGCGCCTCTGATGGAGGCGATCGATTACTTCCTCGCCAAGACGAACCAGCGGGTGACGCTGGAATACATCCTGCTCAAGGATGTGAACGACCGGAAGGAGCATGCGCTGGAGCTGGCGGAGCTGATCGCCGATCGCCGTCCATTGGTCAATGTGAATCTGATTCCGTATAATCCGGTGGATGAGCATAGTCAATATCAGCGGAGCGAGCAGACGTCGGTACGGGCGTTCTATGACACGCTGAAGAAGCAGCAGGTAAGCTGCAGCGTGCGGCTGGAGCACGGAACGGATATCGATGCGGCCTGCGGCCAGCTGCGAAGCAAGCAGATTAAAGCTTCGGTTTAATCTCAAAAGCAGGAACGGCAGCATCCTGTACATTCAAAAAAAGAAACCATCGGCTTCCCGGCCAAGAACGGGGAAGCGATGGTTTCTTTTTTGCGCTTCAGAAGCGGCAGAACGAGCCGCTTCTTTCACAAGGGATGCTTTGCGGAAGGGCCCTGAGTCGGGAAGCTTCCCTACTGGGCTTTAATTTCCAACAGCTCGTAAGTAATCTCGCCCATCGGGGCGTTTACTTTGATCTTATCGCCGATGGCTTTGCCCATCAGCGCCGCTCCTAACGGGCTTTCATACGAAATTTTATTTTCGTTGACGTTGGCTTCGGAAGGGCCTACAATCTTGTATTCGATTTTTTCGGCGAATTCGACATCGTATAGGATCACGTTGCAGCCTACTTGAACAACGGAGGTATCGATATGCTGTACCACCTTCACCTTTTTCAGCATTCGCTCGATGGTGATGATCCGGCCTTCCATAAAGCCCTGTTCTTCTTTGGCGGAATGGTACTCGCTGTTTTCCTTCAAATCGCCGTAGCTGATCGCCGTTTTAATCCGGGCGGCCAGTTCTTTGCGTTTTACGGTTTTAAGCTCCTCAAGCTCCTGCTCCAGGTTGAGCAGACCTTCCGGAGTTAACAATATTTCGTCATTAGACATAGCGTGGACATCTCCTGAAATGTAATAGTTCTTCCCCTCATTGTACACTATTCCAGGCAAGGATGCGAAATGGCTTTCATAACCGATTAATGAAGAAGCGAAATGAGATGCAATCTATAATTAGCGCACATCGCCGACTGACAGTGGGCAGGTGGAATTCAAAAGCAGGGTTGACACGACACCAAACAGTGTCATATAATTAAACCGACACCAAATGGTGTCTAATAATTGCTTAGTTATTTGGAAAGCTTATAGCCTGAATCCGTTTCACTTTGAAACTATGGCGAGGAGGACACAAATGAGCAGGATTATCGGTGCGGAAACAACCGGTAGAGCGGAAATCCGGTTCCAAGGAAAAACAGCGGCTTTTTGGACAGTCACCTTGATGCTTGCAGCAGCTGTGATGTTAAGCGGGACCGGGCAGCTGATGCAGTATGGGGGAAACGTCGAGTTAGTCACGAAGCTTGGTTACCCGTTATACATTTTGACCATTCTCGGGTTGTGGAAGGTGCTCGGAGCCGTCGCTCTCGTCGTACCGGGTTTTCCACGGCTGAAAGAATGGGTACACGCTGGAATTTTCTTTTTAATGACGGGTGCGGCCTTATCTCACGCGTTTGCTAACGACTATGGTGATTACGGGTTTCATATTATGCTTCCGCTTTTCTATGCTGCACTAAATATCGCCTCGTGGATGCTGCGTCCGAAGAACCGCAAGCTTTAAGGAGGTGGTGCAATGAACGGCTGTCCCTCCGCACCGCCCGTAAATTTTTACGACAGAGAATACTATTTATGGAGGGGCTGTTGTGACCGGGAACAATCCGTTACGGGATGTGTTCGATGCGATTGCAGATCCAACCAGGCGGCGGCTGATCCGTCTGTTAGCGGAGGCAGAGGAGATACCGCTTCATGAACTAACGGCACAATTTCAAATGGGCCGTACAGCGGTATCCAAGCATTTGACCATCTTGAAAGAGGCCGGACTGGTGCTTGACCGAAAAGTTGGCAGAGAAACGCGGTTTAGGCTAAACGCCTATCCCCTTAGTGAAATTCAAGATTGGGTAGCTTTCTACAGCAAGTTTTGGAGTACGAACATGCAGCGTTTAAACCAGCTATTAGAGGAGGAAGAAGAATGAGCTTAGCATTATCCCTGGATTTTCAATATAAGGCATCGATCGAGAGGGTTTGGTCCGCTTTAACCGATTCAAGCAAGCTTGCCAAGTGGGTGGTCAACATCCACAATGGGCAGGCGATGGAGAATGATTTTAAACCTGTCGTAGGGCATCGTTTTCAGTTTCGTACTCAGCCGACCGAGTGGTGGAATGGGGTCATTGACGGGGAGGTGCTCATCGTGGAGGCGCCGAACCGTTTGTCCTATACTTGGGCCAGTGGAGGGGAGAAGCACACAGTCACCTGGACGCTGCAGGAGTTAGGGGACGGCAAGGTTAACCTTCATCTTGAGCAGACCGGATTCTTGAATGCTCAAGGACTCGAAGGCGCCAAGTATGGCTGGACTAAATGGTGCGGCGAGCTTGAAAAGGTGCTGGTGCCATAAACGTATTTAGGCATAGTAGCAGTCTGTCCCCATGTTAAATGATCGGGAACGGCAGTCGAATGAGCTGACAGAGTTTCGTTGATTAAATAAACCCGCGGCAGCCCCAGACCTTATTTTCGGTCCGGACTGCCGCGGGTTTTTAGTTTAAGCCAGTTTACTATTGACTTAATTAGAATAGTAAGGAAGGCTTGCTGCTTTCAGGGCTCAAGGCTTCCTACAGCCCGCACATCAAGCACAAATTGTAGCCGACGCCGGTCAGCCGCTGGCTGTTCTCGTAGAACGGATCGCGGTAGCGCGCGAGCGCCTGCCCGCTGTCCGCGGCGTTCGCGTCCGCCCAGACGCGGATCGTGCCGTCGGGGTAAAAGCAGAGCAGCTGCTCGCCCGGCAGCTCCATGAACCGCGACGCCATCGCGACGGTGCCCTCGACACGGCCGAAGGAACGGCCGTGCCGGTCGAGCACCTCGCCGTCCCCTCCGGGGACGCCGCGGACCAGCTCGTGAAACCCGTCGCCGTTCAGGTCGACGGGGATCGTCCGGTACACGCTGAACGGCAGCGTGTACGGCTCTCCGTTCACGGCGTCGAACGTGAACTCGTCGCGGTCCTGATGGAAGCGGCCATCCGGACCGCAGGTTTTGGCGCCGATGCGGATCGCCATGGCGACATGGCCGCCGTCGTCCTTCAGGCGGGCCGTCCAGCCCATGTCCATGTGGCCATGGCCGACCTCGCCCCAGCGGCGCGCACCTGCCGCATCGTAGAGCAGCACGCGCGGCGAAGCGGCCGGGTCGCCCTCGCGGATCGCGTAGAAGCTCCACGCTCCCGAAGCCGGATCGCGCATCGGTTGAATGATGTCCGAGTGGCCGCGGTAGGTGTCGCGGTCGGCGCAGAACAGCTCCCGCCCCGTGTCCAGCTCCACGCAGCGCTCTCCCCAGAAAATTTCGTCCACGCCATCCTGGTTGATGTCAACTACCGGACATAAGTGGCTTCCTCGCGCCCCGGGATCGTCCTTGCCGACCCGGAATTCCCAGCGTAAGCTCATATCGCGGTTCCAGCCCTGCAAGTACATGTTGCCATAGGTGCCTTGGGCGGTCACGAGCACCGGCTCCCCGCGCACCTGTCCGCCGGCGATAAAATTGCGGAATTGGGTGGAGAGCGTCTGCTGCGTGTCCTGATACACCCAGGGGTATTGCCCCAGTGATTGACCTGTGCGGCCGTCCAGCCGCTCCAGGCAGCTGTTCTGCAGGCTGAGCTGGTGGACCGGGTTCAGGTTGTTCACATACCAGATTTCGTCCACGCCGTCCCCGTCCAGATCAAACGGATATACCGGGCAAAACCAGATGCCGGGAATGACCGTCGGTCCGAAATCCCGTGTCCATAAGATTTCGCCTTCCTGGGTAAACACGGTCAGCTTCAGCGTATCCGTCGGAAAAAAGAACATTTCGTAATACGGATCGATATCGAAATCGCGGCTGTAGACGGCGGCGATCGCTTTGCGTCCTTCCCCGATTCGCACGGGAAACGCCCGAAGCATGCCGATTTCGGAGCCGAGGGACAGCTCCAGAACTTTTTTCAGCTCGATGGATGGTTGAGCCATGGCCTTAAGCCTCCTCCAATAAAGTGGTGTAATACATTCAATTCAATTTAAATTTGTAAAAATTTTACATAATCATCCTTTAACCGCGCCAACCATGACGCCTTTGATAAAGAACCGCTGAATAAACGGATATACCGCGATAATCGGCAGCGAGGCCAGGAAAATGGAAGCGGTACGGATCGAAAGCGAGGAAACCTCGCTCATGGCCGACAGATCGCCCATCAGCGCCGCCATTTCCATCTGAATGACCATATCCCGCAGGAACAGCTGCAGCACCTTCAGGTCGGCGGAATTCGTATAAATGACCGCATCCATAAAGGCGTTCCAATGAAACACGGCAATGAACAGCCCGATGGTCATTATGGCCGGAAGCGACAGGGGCAAATATATTTTCGCAAAGATGGAAATATCGTTCGCACCGTCGATTTTGGCCGATTCCTCCAGACTGTCCGGAACGTTCTCGAAGAACGTGCGCAGCAGAATAACGTTCCATGTGCTGATGGCGGTAGGGATAATCAGGGCCCAGATCGTATCGATCAGCCCGGTCGCTTTGACAATGAGGAAGGTAGGCACAATCCCGCCGTTGAACATCATCGTAATGATGATGTAGATCATGAACGCTTTGCGTCCGGGCAAATACCGTTTGGACAACGCATAGGCGACGGTCAGCTGCAGCAGCAGATTCACGGCGAGTCCCAGCACTGTCCGCGTTACGGTCACAAGAAAAGAATGCAGAAACTGGGCGTTATCGAAAATTAACGCGTAGGCTTTGAGGTTAAAGCCTTTCGGTACCAGCATCAGCTCCCCTTCCCGGATTAAATTGGAGTCGCTGACCGAGGCCAGCATAACGTAATAGAACGGAAGAAAGGTCAGAATCGCGAATACGATGAGTACGGCGCCGATCCAGACGGCTGCCGAAAGCTTGAGTCTCATAGCGGCGGCTCCTTTCATGAGTTAAATGGGAAATCATCAGATAGCTTTCATTCATTGACAGCATCGTCTTACCAGAGCGAAACCTCGCTGTATTTTTTGGCGAGCCGGTTCGTGCTCCAGATGAGAATGAAGCCGATGACCGACTGGAACAGGCCGATGGCCGCCGTAATGCTGAATTGGGCGCTCTGCAGGCCGACCCGGTAAATATAGGTGCTCAGCACATCGCCGACGTCATAGACCGACGGGTTATACAGGATATAGATCTGCTCGAAGCCGACGTCCAGCAGGTAGCCGATCTTAAGAATCAGCATAATGAGAATCGTGTTACGTATCCCCGGCAGCGTGATGTAGACCAGCTTCTGCCACCGGCTCGCACCGTCGATGGTGGCCGCTTCGTACTGCTCCGTATCGAGGGAGCTGAGCGCCGCCAAATAGATGATCGCCCCCCAGCCGGATTCCTTCAGAATAGAGGAAAGGACGACGACCGGACGGAAATATTCCGACTTGCTCAGGAAGAATACGGGCTCCATTCCGAAAGAACGCAGTACATTGTTGACCAGGCCTTCATTCGGAGACAGCAGCTGAATAATGATGCCTCCGAAGACGACCCAGGAGAGGAAATGGGGGAAATAAACGACCGTTTGAATCGTTCGCTTAAACAGCACGCTCTTCATTTCATTCAGCAGCAGCGCCAGAATGACGGGCACCGGAAACGCAAACAGCAGCTCGTACAAATTAATGACCAGCGTATTGCGTACGATGGAATAGAAATCCTGGTTGCTGAACAAGAACTCGAAATGCTTGAGTCCGACCCAGGGGCTGCCCCAGATGCCCTTGGAAAAGTTGTAATCCTTGAAAGCGATCAGTACCCCGTACATCGGCAAGTACCGGAAAATAAAATACCACAGCAAGCCTGGAAGCAGGAGCGCGTACAAATATTTGTGCTTGCCTGCACTGTGCCATAGGGACGCCAGGGGCTTGCTCCGGGTCCGTTTCAGCGCGGGGCTTTGCGTTTCTGTCAAAGCTTTCATGCGTAACTCTCCTCCCTATCGGATGTTGGCTTCAGTATAGAGCCGCATCTTCGGCAGGGAAATGGATAAAATGCGGGATAGTGTACATAATTCTAGCTTCGGCTTGGATAAATTTTTGACTCAAAGAAATATACCTTATCCGGCATGTGTAAAATGTTATAATCATGCCATGAGAGCGTTTACTTTATACAGAATACGTACAATTAAGGGGGAAGCGAATGAGCCTGAATGGCCTGAAGCTGCCAAGACAAAAGCTGATGCTGCTGGCGATGGTCGTTCTGTTTATGGCGGTGCTCTCGTATGCCGTCAACCTTTTGAAAATGCATCGCGATACTTCGGAACGGTTTGCGGAATCGTTCCAAAGCACGCACGAGAATGTAGTATCCCTTTCCTTTATGCTGGAGAAGCAAGTCCAATCGATCTATTATCAGCTCACGCTGGATAAGGTGCTTGGAGAATGGCTGTCCCAGCCGAAACCTCTGATCTCCAATATGTACATGCTTGGCGAGGTGCAGGACAATTCCCTCAAAATCATTAACAGCAATCCGATGATCGTCTCCGTCTATATCTACAGTAAAGTCAACCGCACCGTGCTTGCGTCCAATCATGAATTTACGACGCTGGACCAATTCCCCGAGAAGGAGCTTTTCACCGAATTTAACGAGAAGAACGGCCATTGGGTCGGCAAGAGAGAAGAAAAGGCAGGCTATTTCCACAAAAAGGATATTATTACGTTCGTCGGTCCGCTTGGGGACAGAGGCCTCGCAGCCATCAACATTGACGAACGCAAGCTGTTCGATGCGACACCTGACAGCTTCGGTATGGTTCTGAGCGGCAAGGACGGACGGGTGCTGGCCACCCGTGAAGGCAAAGACGCGAACGGCAGCATATTGTCGCTGGAGCATCTTCCTTCGGCGAGCTTGGCTGCCGGCCAGCCGTTCCGCTGGGAGAAGTACTATGTGACGGCTTCTGGGCAAACCGACGGCGAGTGGAATATTCTTTCGTACACTCCGCAGATCGAACTGTCCGCCTCCTGGAAGCAGCGCAGAAATCTGCTCGTTGTGCTGACCTGCGTACTGATGGGATTAACGTATTTGATCTACAGCTCTATGCGGAGGCTGTATGTGCAGCCTATGGAGCGGCTGGAGCTTTCATTTAATAGAAACCTTGAGGATATGAAGCATCAATTCGTTCTGAATGTCATGAGCGGCAAGCTGAAGGAGCCGGATATCCGGGATAAGATGTCGGAGATGGGGCTTCGTTTTCCTTCCGGGCGGTTTAGGGTGATCCTCTTTCAGATTGACGATTTCTATAATTATTTGCTCAGCATGAAGCAGGAAGAACGCTATTTTATGGATAAAACCGTCTATAACGCGATCAAATGGACGTTTATGACATCGTATCCCTGCTATGCGGTCAAGGCGGAGCTGGAAAAAATCGCGATTCTCGTTGCCGAGCCCGAAGGCATGGAAGGGGAGGCCACGATGAAGGAGCTGGAAGGCACGGTCCGGTATTTGCAAAAGGAGATTTACGACAGCTGCAGCCTGACCATCTGTGCAGGCATCAGCCGCATCCATGAAGGCATGAATCAGGTCCACTGCGGTTATTATGAGGCGCTTCAGGCCGTGGGCTTCAAGACCATTTACGGCAAGCACAGCATCATTCACTACGGGGACATTGCCGCACGAAGGACGGACGATTCCGCGGGCGGAGCAGCCTCCGCCGATATCGGCAAATGGTGCCAGCTGCTTAGGGAAGGGCAGACCGAGTCGTTCGAGGCGCATTTAAGGGAAGGCGTCGATCGGCTTGTCAATGAAGAACGGTTTTCGCTGGACCGGTTGAATGCATTCTTCTCCAACGTTTTATATGGCATGGTCAAGACGGCGCTTGCGCAAAGGCTGGACATGTCCGAAATCGTTCAGGAAGATTTATTTATGAAAATGTACGGCTACGAGTTTCTTCAGGACAAAACGGATTACGTGCTGCAGGTGGCCGGGAAAATATCCGCCTGCCTCGCTTCGCGCAAAGGATCCAACAACAAGACGCTGCAGCTGATCGTCGACTATATACACGCGAACTATGACAAGTCGATTTCGCTGACGACGATTTCCGATTCGTTAGGCGTCAATGCTTCGTATATCAGTACTTTAATGAAGCACGAGTTCGGATGCGGCTTTGTGGAATATTTAAACCAGCTTCGCATCAAGAAAGCCCAGCAGCTGCTGGAGGACCCGAGCCTTGCCATCAAGCATATTTCCGAGATGTGCGGTTACGAAACCGTGCACTCGTTCATTCGCAATTTCAAAAAGCTCCATTTGTTCACGCCAAGCGAATACCGCAGCAAAGCGATGGCCAAACGCAATGTATAAAAACTCCAGGCGGGAAATGAACACGCCGGTTTCAAAGATTTCTACACAACCCGAAGGAATGTCCATTGCGATTTTTTCCGCACCAAGAAACAATGGGGTTACATTCGCCGGAAGCGGGCGGATGCATCCTAAGCTAACGGAGGAGGAAGTCGTATGCAAAAGAAAAGGGGCTCATGGGCGGTACCCCCGGCGCTTCTGGTTCTGTCAGCCTGCCTGGTGACGGCGGGCTGCAGCGGGACGAAAGCGGGTGAGGCGGGAACGGGCCAGGGAGCCGGCCAGGCGAACGGGGCGAAGACGGAGGCCTACAAATTCAAAGTCATGTTTGACTATAATGTCGATCCGAAGGGGATGTCTTTGACGGATAACGAGTACATCCGCTTTCTGAAAGAGAAGACAGGCGTCGAGGTCGTGCTCGATTCTCCTGGGACCGCCGGGTATGTCGACAAGCTGAATGTACTGATGGCCTCGGGCAGCTATCCGGACGCTTTTGCCGTCAGCGACCGTGATTTGATTATGAAGTACGCCAAAGACGACTTGTTGACGGATTTGACGCCCTACATTAACGATACGGCCAAATATCCGAATATCAAAAAGGTGATGCCCGCGGATTCCTGGCTTCCTGTGACCGAGAAAGGGAAAGTGTTCGCATTCCCTTACAGCCGCCCGGATGGCCTAAGCCAGGTCGTCTACGTCAATAAGCAGTGGCTGGATAAGCTGCAGCTGCCCGTTCCGAAAACAATCGACGACTTTTATCAAGTAATGAAAGCCTTTACCTTGAACGATCCGGACGGCAACGGCAAGAACGATACGTTCGGCCTGCTGACGACGAACAGCGTAGACAACGGCGCTCGGGTGTTCAAGGCGGCTTTTAATGCGGAAGCCTACTCCTTGCGGGACGGCAAAGTGACCCCGCCGGAAATTACGCCGGAATACAAAGAATTTCTGAAGTTTATGAACAAGCTGGTGAACGAGAAAATACTCGATCCCGAATTTCCGACCGTGACGTCGCCGATTTTCCAGCAGAAATTCAAGTCGCTGAAATACGGCGTCATCTCCGGCTTCTGGCATTATCCTTCCGGCTTGGAGATTCCGAAGGAGGTCATGAGCCAGTACATTGCGGTGCCGCTGCCGCTGCAGCCGGACGGCCAGCCGGCGAGCTTTTCCTATCCCAGCTTGAACCGGCACTATGTGGCGATTCCGAAGACGACGAAAAATATCGATCAGCTGATGAAATTTCTCGATTGGGCCGTCTCGCCGGAAGGAATGAAATATTCTTTCCTGGGGGTACCGGATTTTAACTACAAGGAAACGAACGGACAGATTGAACTGACGCAGCAGCAGCTGGCGCCGATCCACTGGTCGTTCTCGCTGGTGCGGAACCGGGCAATTGACGGATGACGTGAAGAAATACATCGGACTAGTTTATCCGAAGGAGGCCGTGGACAATCTTGAGCTGGCGGCCAAGATCGGCAAGCCCGATCTGCTGCGTGCCGCACTGCCGTATTATCCGGAGCTTTCCGGCTTCAATCTGGCCAAGATTACGAGTGAATACACAACCAAGGCCATTCTGGGGAACGCCGATGTGGACAAAACATGGGATGAATATGTCAATCGGTTTAAATCTTCAGGGGGAGATAAGGCTATAGCGTTCTGGACGAACTGGTATAACACGGAAGGCAAAACCGTTTTGAAATAAGGCTCAGTTCACTTTTAAGGAGGATAAGAACAATGACAAGTTCAACAAAGCAAATCAAGCTGGAGAAGGTGCTGGAATTTTCCGTCGGACAAAACCTCGGGCAGCTGCGGGCGATTCCCGTTGCATTGGGTGATGAGCGCAAGGCTTTCCTCGCCGTCTATGCTGCTGATTTTGATGTGGACCCCTCGGTCAACATGTTTTTCTATCCGACGGATACGCTGAAAATGATGCTGTTTACCGAAGACGGTGAAGTGCTGTGGAAGCGGGAGCTAGGCAAGACGGTCGTGCCGGGCATCTGGTTCTGCCCGGTCTATCCGTTCGACCTGGACGGTGACGGGGTCGACGAGCTGTGGTTCGTGAACAACCTGAACGAACAGCATCCGTTTGCCGTCCCGTTCTACCGGCTGGAGCGGCTCGATGCGAGAACGGGAGAGACGACCGGCCAATGGCCTTGGCCGCATGACGGCGGCAAGGAGCAGCCGCTCAGCTGCACGTTCCGCAACTTCATCGTCGGCGGCTATGCGAACGGCGAGCCGGTGCTGGTGACGGCGCAGGGCACCTACTGGAGCATGTACCTGCAGGGCTGGAAGCCGGATATGACGTCCCGCTGGGAGCATATCATCCGCAAGGAAGACCCGGGGGCCCGGGGCAGCCACGTGACGCCGGTGATCGATCTGAACGGCGACGGGGTCGATGAGCTGATGTGGGGCGAACGGTGCATCGAGCTGGATACGGGCCAAGAGCTGTTCTGCGCCGACAGGGACGTTTACGCGGGGCATTCCGATGTCGTCCAGCCGATATTGAACCGGAAGCATGACCGCTGGTCGCTGTTTACCGTGCGCGAGTCCGATCCCGCCGCTACGCCGCGTGTGGTGATGTTTGACGAACAGGGCCGCCGCAAATGGGGCGATGTGGATCAGGGCCACATGGATATCGGCTGGGCCGCCCGCCTGCAGGACGACCGGAGCCATGTGACGATGGCGATCCGGATCGGTGCCAAGACCTGCGGCCCGGACGGCCGCTTCCATCAGAACATGGATGAGTTCATCTACGATGCCGAGACGGGGCAGCCGTATAAGCTGCCCTTCCAGGTGTACCGCACGATTCCCGTCGATCTGAACGGCGACGGCTATCACGAGCTGGTGCGCGGCATGCCGGCCGGAGACGGTGAAGTGTTCGACCGCCACGGCGTCTCGTACGGCAGTGTCGGCGGCACTGTCGCGATGGCGTCGAAGCTGCTCGATCTGCCCGGAGAGCAGATCCTGTCCTTCAAGCCGGACGGCACGGTGACCATCTGGGCGGAACCGGAACGCCGAGGACGGCCCGAGGCGCTGGAGCGGTACAGCCATCCGTACTACAAGGCGTGCCAGCGGCTGTACGCGATCGGCTACAATCTGTACATTGTAGCCGGGCTGTAAACCATTGAAGCAGGGAGCGTCTTCTGCGCTGCGTCAGCCCAAGCTGCTGAAGTAAGGGGCGGAGGCGCTCTTTTGCTTGAATCGGCCCATTCGTTTGGAGAACAGTCTGCCTTATTTCTTCAGCACTATTTCCTTTTATCTCCAATGGAGCTATCATAGAGTCGTGCCTATACGACGGCAGCTTCTGAATTGGAGGGGAACGAGCATGCTGAGATTAAAAGGAAATGCAAGAGGCTGTCTCATCTATGAACCTATGTTTATTTTGCCGTACAGCTTGTTCGTTACATATGCAACCGTTTACATGCTGGAGCTTGGCGTCACGGAACGCCAGATCGGTTTGATTACCTCGCTCGGGCTCGTGCTGCAAATCGGCACGTCGCTGATCAGCGGACATTTGACGGACCGGCTGGGCCGGAGAAAAGCGCTGCTGCTGTACGATTTGTTCAGCTGGAGCCTGGCCACTCTACTGTGGCTTGTCGCGGATAATGTCTGGTTTTTCGTCGCGGCCGCCGTCATCAACAGCTTCCAGAAGGTTCCCCATACCGCCTGGATATGTCTTCTCGTAGAGGATACCCAGCCGAAGGAAAGGGCGACGGTGTTCACGGTGCTGCAGTTTATCAGCGTAGTCAGCGGCCTGTTCGCTCCGCTCGGCGGGCTGCTCGTCAGTCATTATACGCTTGTGCCTGCGGTGAGGATCATGTACGGCATGGCTTTTATCAGCATGACGCTTATGTTTATCGGACGTCATTTTGCCACACATGAAACGGAAATAGGCCTGCGGATCCGTCAGGAGAAGAAGGCGCTCCAATGGTCGCTCTTAATGAAGGATTCCTGGAGCGCGGTTCGGCAGATTGTTTCCAATCAACCGCTGCTGTGGATGCTGGGCGTCTATATTTTGTATCAATTCCAGCTGACCATGAGCTCGACGTACTTGTCGATTTATTTAATCCGCTACTTATCGTTTGGCGAGTCGTTCATCGCCTGGTTCCCGGCGGTCACCTCGGCAGCCACCCTGCTGCTGATGGTCTTCGTGATTCCCCGGCTGAATCCGAACCGATCGGGGGCGTTTATGTTGACAGGCCTGCTGGCCTGCCTGGCGGCAAACACGCTGATTATTTTTGCTGTGCCCGGCAATGTATTTCATATCGTGCTGAGCACGATGCTTGCGGCTGCCGGAAGCATTCTCGTTTATCCGTATATGGAGGCGGCGGTGCAGAACGCGATCGAGGGCGAGCAGCGCGCGCACCTGTTCTCGATTGTATCCGTCCTCATTCTGGCCTGCATTTCCCCTGCAGGGCTGATCGGAGGCTGGGCTTATTCGGTCGACCCGCGCCTGCCGTTCGTGCTGATCGCCGCGGCTTTTGTAGCCAGCACAGCGCTGCTGCTGGTCTCGCTGCGAATGGAACGGAAACGGCAGCGGCTTGAAGCGGGAACGCCCGCGTAAATCTACACGAGCCGCAGGCCGGCCGTGCCCGGTCATCTAATTCTCATCCCAATCGCGGATTTCAACAGCGGGCTGGAGGAAGATATCTGACCGGATATCACACAAATTTAGAAGTTTCTAGACAGTAAAACCTGGCGATTGGCGGCCAGGTTTTATTTAGCAGCCTCCCGCCTCGCAGCCTTTTATAGTAATAAAGTAATAGAAAGTGTACGATAGTTTATCAATTTTTCTTTATAAATACGGGACGTAATTGTAACAAAAGGGGGAAAGACAGTATAATAAAATAGTAAAAAAGTTGTATATTTTCATCGAAATCGAGCCGGAAATGTCTAATCGCGACATTACATGTCAATAGGTGGAATATGTAATTTCCACCTCATGGTAATATATTTTTTAATTGTCCACAGTTCAATTATGGATGCAGAGCCCTAACCTCTTAGCGATGCTAAGAGGTTTCTCATGCGCAGCTCTGCCACCCCTGTCTCATTGCAAATTAGCTTGGCCGCAATCATGCTGAACAACAACCGTATCTCCTCTGAGGACATGGCGTTCTTCACGTCTGTAATCCATTTATTTACAATCCGGAGTTTTTTATTGAGAGGGGTGATTGAAGCGAAGAGGCTCGTTAAAAGGAACGGATGCGAGCCTTGTATGCAATAATACAAATTCGGAGCTTAGTCGATGAAATGGCAGGAGCCGGGCGACCGAACAGGCCGCTTTGATCCTGACGAGAGGAGAACGGAGGTGTTAAGCAGGCAATGCTGAAGCAAAAGACAAGCACACTGCTTGTCGTTCTTATGATGCTGCTGCAGCTGCTGAATGCATTTGGATGCAGTCCGCAGGCCTATGCAGCTGCGATTTCCAGCAGTATCATTGACAGCGTGTCTATGGCGGTCTACGACAAGTCAGGCCATGTTGTCACAGAGAATGTTTACGAGCAGGGTTCCAAGGTGCAGTTGGATTATACATGGTCTCTGCCGAACGGACATGGATACAAGAACGGGGATACGTATACGTTCAAGCTGCCCGAGGAGTTCAAGTTTTACAATGACATTCCCGAGCAGCCGCTTCTATCCAACGGGGGAGCTATCGGAAAATTCACTGTTTACAAGGATACGCATGAGGTTGTCATGACGCTGGAGACGATCGAGAATTTATCGGATGTTCGGGGAACGCTGACCTTTCAAACGCTTTTTGACACTCAAGTCATTCAAGGCAGCACGACGCAGGTGATCAAAATTCCCGTTCGTTCCGGCGATCAAATCTTTACGCTTCACTTTAAGCCGAATGTGGCGTCGACCATAGGCAAAAACGGTACGCCGAACGGTTATAACGCGAAGAGTATCGATTGGACTGTAGATGTGAACAAAGAGCTGGCGGCCGTTCAGAATGCCGTCGTTACCGATCCGATTCCAGCGGGATTGGACGTTCCCGTTACCGTTGCGGTCTATGATCTGGATGTAAATCTGGACGGTACCGTAGTCAAGGGAGCGCCGGTCGACAGCACCCATTATACGGTGAGCACGGCAGGCGGTGTCCTGAAGCTGAATTTTACGGAAAGTCCTATACGTACGGCTTACCGGATTCAATTCACGACCCCGATCACGGATATGAACAAGACCTCTTTCGTTAACAAGGCTTCGTTTGAGGGCACCAACCGGTCGTCTGTGAATGCATCGGCGACGGTTAACGTACAGCGCGGAACGGCTCTGGATAAATCGGCAGCCAAGTATGATTCCTCCACGCAAACGGTAGATTGGGAAATCAAGTACAACTATAACGAAAAAACGATTGCTCAGGCCGAGGCTTACGTAACGGATTTGTTCAACGATTCACAGGAGCTGGTTGCCAATTCCATCCATGTCTACGAGGTAACGATCAATTCGAGCGGGACGGAAACGCTTGGAGCGGAGCTGCCCGCAGCTGATTACACGGTGACTCCGGAGACGGCCTCCGGCCAAACCGGCTTTAAGCTTCAATTTCATCAGGATGTTATAGCTCCTTATAAAATCAAGTACCAGACGAAAGCCGTCTCGCGCGTGACGAACGGTACAACGATTACCAATAAGGTAACCTCCGGAAGCGGAAGCAGCAAGACGGTTACCCAAAATATAAACCAAGTGGTCATTACCAAAAGCGTCGGAACGGTGGATTATGCCGCCAAGACAGTAGCCTGGAGCATTTCGGTAAACCAGGACAAGCATTTGATGAGCAATGTGGTCGTAACGGATACGTTTCCTAACCAAGGCCTTCGCCTCCAACCCGGGACGATAGCCGTAAAGGAAGGAAGCAGTCCGATGAGCCCATCGGATTACGTGATCGACAGCACGGTGCCGGGGGATCAAGGTTTTACCATTACGTTTAACAAAGTATTGAACGGTCCTGTCACGATCAGCTACAAAACGGATTTTAACATGGACTGGCTCATCAATAACGCGACGAGTTTCGTTAACAACGCTGCTTTGGATTGGATAGACGATGCCTCGGCTGCGCAAACGAAGAGTGTATCCGCGACATTTGATCCCCGCAGCGAGGCGAAGAACAACGGATTTAAAAACGGAAGCTATGACGCTTCAAAGAAGCAGCTTACTTGGACGGTTGGCGTGAATTATAACGGCAAGCCGCTTGCCGGGGCCCTCGTTGAAGATACGCTGCAGGCCGGTCAGAAGCTGGTCGATAATTCTCTTGCTGTGTACAATATGGTCATTGCGGCCAATGGCAATCCTTCGCAAGGAACGGTCGTCGACAGCACTTATTACAGTTATACGGTTGACAATGACAATAAGCTGACCGTTACCTTTTTGAAGCCGATTGCCTCTCCCTATCACATTATTTTCAAAACAAGTCTTGATGGAAGACTCATTGACAGTAGCGTAAGCAATACGGCCGCCGTATTCGACGGAGCTGTACCTGTATCCAAAAATTTAACCGCCACGGTGAGCATTCCTAATGGCGGGGAATATGTAAGCAAGAACGGCAAACAGAACGGCGACAAGCTGGAATGGACAGTTCTTATCAACCGAGGGCAGTCCACGTTAGCCGATGCCCAAATAACCGATACGCCATCCGACAATCAATTGCTGCTGCCCAATACGTTCAAGCTGTATACGACCGTTGTAGTTGCTAACGGAACAGTAGCCAAAGGGGCGGAGCTGATCAAGGGTACAGACTATACGCTGCAGATTAATACGGATGATGATGGAAAGCAGAGCTTCGTCCTCAGCTTCCTGAAGCAGCTTTCGACCGCAGCTATTCTTGAGTATCAGTCTTTAATTGTGGCTAGAGACCAGGATACGATCTCCAACAAAGTCGAATTTAGCGGCAATAATACTATTACGGTCACCAAGGATAATACGAAAAGTATTGTAGTTGGCGTTACTAGCGGATCAGGTACGATTAGCGGCGTCAGGGGATCGCTGACTGTCAAGAAAGTGGACAGCGCGGACAGCCAGATGCTGCTTGGCGGAGCTGTGTTCGAGCTTTACCGCAAATCCGGCTCGGACAAGTTTCTGATCAGCACGCTGACTACCGATGCAAGCGGAGTGGTTATTTTCAAGAAGCTGCTTGCGGGGGACTACATCGTCAAGGAGACGACGGCTCCTTCCGGCTATGTGCTTGACTCCAGGGAATATCCTGTAAACATTCAAACGGCGGACGGCGTCCAGCTAACGATTTCAAATGACAAAATCGTCATACCGGCACCGCCGGCTCCAGTAGTCGGCGCGCTAGCCGTTACGAAAACGGACAGCGCGGACAGCAGCGTGCTGCTCAGCGGAGCGACCTTTGAGCTGTACAAGAAGACAGGCTCCGATCTGACGCTGATCAGCATGAAAACAACGGATGCAAGCGGAACGGCCGTCTTCGACGCCCTGCCTGTAGGGGATTATGTGGTGAAGGAAACGGCAGCGCCAGCCGGCTACATGCTGGATGCGTTGGAGCATCCGGTAACGATTCAATCGGCATCCGGCTATCAGCTAACGATTTCGAATGACAAAATACCGGCACCGCCGGCCCCGGTCGTCGGCGCGCTAACCGTTACGAAGACGGATAGCGCGGACAGCAGCGTACTGCTCAGCGGAGCGACTTTTGAGCTGTACAAGAAGACAGGCTCCGATCTGACGCTGCTTAGTACGAAAACGACGGATGCGACCGGGACAGCCGTCTTCAATGCCCTGCCTGCAGGGGATTATGTGGTGAAGGAAACGGCAGCGCCAGCCGGCTACATGCTGGATGCGTTGGAGCATCCGGTAACGATTCAATCGGCATCCGGCTATCAGCTAACGATTTCGAATGACAAAATACCGACACCGCCGGCCCCGGTCGTCGGCGCGCTAACCGTTACGAAGACGGATAGCGCGGACAGCAGCGTACTGCTCAGCGGAGCGACTTTTGAGCTGTACAAGAAGACAGGCTCCGATCTGACGCTGCTCAGTATGAAAACGACGGATGCGAGCGGAACGGCCGTCTTCGACGCCCTGCCCACAGGGGATTATGCGGTTAAGGAAACGGCAGCGCCAGCCGGCTACATGCTGGATGCGTTGGAGCATCCGGTAACGATTCAATCGGCGGCCGGTTACCAGTTAACCGTGGTAAACGCGAAGGTCGTTACGCCGCCCCCGCCGGCTCCGATCACAGGAACATTGACCGTGAAAAAGGTCAATGCAGCCCAAACCGACCAGCTGCTCAGCGGGGCAACCTTTGAGCTGTATCAAAAAGCGGGAACGGACTTAATCCTGCTCGGGACGAAAACGACGGATGCGAGTGGAACGGTCGTTTTTGATTCGCTGCCTGTGGGAGATTATGTAGTAAAAGAAACGGCAGCGCCGGCTGGCTATCTGCTGGATACAAAGGAATATCCGGTTACGATTGCGTCGGCCGCCGGCATTCAGTTGACAGTAGTTAATAAGCAAAAATCTGGATCTGGGTCGGGGTCGGGATCGACGCCAACACCAACGCCGACACCGACACCAGTACCGACGCCAACACCAACACCGACACCGACACCGGCGCCAACACCGACACCAGCACCAGAGCCGTCACCAACGCCAGCATCAGCACCAGAGCCAGTACCAACACAGGTGCCGGCAGCGGATGAGAAGACGACGGAGCAGGATATTCCGATTGACGGCAGCATAAATGTGCCTCTTGGAGGATTATCCGTCATTAACAAGCAGCCGGAGAACGGGACGGCTACGATCGATCCTGACGGGCATTGGACCTATACGCCTAATCCGGGCTTTGTCGGAACGGATCAAATTACCGTGGTGATCAAGGATGAGGATGGCAATGAGTCGGATCTATTGATTAACGTGGATGTTCGAAAGGTACCCCTTGGCAGCGGCAGCTCGCCAAATAAGGGGAATGCAGGAGAAATGCTTCCGAAGACAGGAGAAGCAAGCCATACTGTTGTAGAGCTGTCCGGTCTTTTCTTGATCCTTTTGGGATTGGCCTTACATCGGAAATTTACGAAGAAGGCATAGCTGTTTGATCTTATTTTCACAAGTCTGTCGGCCGGCGGCCGGCAGATTTTTTTTCCACAATAAGCAGCCGCTTGGTTTGCGGGAGGAGGGCCGGATGATAAAAAAAATTGTGCCGATGCTATGTATATTCCTCGGGATTCTCGTACTTCTTTATCCTACGCTTAACGACCGTTATGAGAGCTACCGGCAGCAGAAAATAATGAAGCAGTGGACGGAGAATCTGAAGCAGATCGATACGGCGCCTGAGATGGCTGCAGCCAATCTTTCGCCGGCTGCAGCCGTTCCCCTCTCGACAAACGCGGGAGCGGTTGAATTGGGCCCGCAGCTGTTGAGAGCCGAGACAGAGCCGCCGCAGGAGCCAACGCAGGGCCAGACGCAGGGCCAGACGCAGCAATCCGCGCTGCCGGGTCATGTCGAAGGTGTTTTAATCATCGATAAGATTCGGCTGAAGCTGCCTATCTTGACGGATGCTACTGTGGACAATCTGAAGCTGTCTGTTGCCAGCATCGCCAACACGGGCAAAGCAGGGGCCGTTGGAAATTATGCCATTGCCGGTCATCGAAATTTGACCTACGGAAAAAACTTCAATAGGCTGGATGAAGTCGAAATAGGAGATCGGATCGAGGTAGACACGGGGACGCAGCAGTATTGGTATCAGGTTCAGGAGAAGCTGTATGTGCTGCCGGAAGAAGTATGGGTTCTGAAGGGAAACGGCAGGGACAAGGAAATTACGCTGATCACATGCCATCCTATGCAAAATCCTACACACCGTCTCGTCATTAAGGGTAAACTAGTAGAAAAGTAATAAAATCTATTCAATTAAAAGGGCATATGCTATAATACGTCTATAAAAAAATATAATTTCGGTGCTTTCAACCGATAAAGGCAAATTCAGTGAAAGCTGAAGACGCAAAGCTATAGGGCCTTCCTTAGTCAGCAGTGACTAAGATGGCAGCCAGTTACCGAAAGGGGAGCTTTTTTATGTTTAAAAAAGTGCTCGCAATGTCCTTATTTGCGGTTCTTTTGTTTTTGTCGCCAATTCAAAATTTAGGAGCCTCTGCATCCGCAGCGTTTTCGCTGGATAAAAGTGTTCTGGATAAAGGAATCATTACGGTTAACGGTCCGCAAAGCGATGGAGTCCAAACTATAGTCCGCATCTCGAAAGACGATGCCCATTATGACTACCGTTTTATCAATGGGGCGCATTACCCGCTGCAATTAGGCAACGGCACCTATACGGTTATGGTCGCTGAGCTGATAGCGGATAACAAATATAAAGTGGTTACGAAAGAAAATGTAGAGCTGCGGCTAGCGGATGAAAATGCCGTGTATCTGCAATCCATCTCGCTCATCGACTGGAACGGCGGCACGAAAGCTGTTGGCGAGGCAGCGAAGCTGACGAATGAAAGCATGACGGACATGGAAAAAGTGACCGCAATTTACACTTACATTACTCAAACGATCAAGTATGATGATGGTAAAGCACAAAGCGTCAGCAATGACTATATTCCAAACCTGGATGCCGTTTACGATGCATCTGCCGGTATCTGCTACGATTACGCCGCCACCTTGGCAGCTATGGCCCGAAGCTTAAACATTCCGACGCGCTTGGTTATGGGCTATGAGGCCAGCGCCCCTGAAACCTATCACGCATGGAATCAGGTTTATTTAAAAGACAGCGGCACATGGGTGACGGTAGATCCGACATATGACGCAGCACGCGTGCAAAACGGCGAGCAGCCCCCGATCCTGAAGTGACCCGGCGAATTATACGATCACGCAAGTATATTAATTAATAGGATGCGCATCACATCCAAATTTTGAAGAAGGGGCTGTCCCAAAAGTAAATTTGGAGACACCCTCTGGAACAAAATAAGATGACATTCGAAAAAACCAAGGAGCTATGCGATCTGTTCTCGCTTAGCTCCTTGGTTTTTGGTATCTATTGCAGCTTTCTTAAGTAGATTGTGGGCAAGGGAAAGCCACCCGACCTCCAGACTTACTTTTGGTAAGCCACGAAGCAGAAATCTTCTAAATCCTCGGTTGTTTTTCATATCACCAAACACAGGCTCCGGCTCGATCATGCGCCTCACTGCCAGGGCATAACCCTCTTCACTGCGGAGCTTTTGCCTTGCTTGGCCCTTTAGCCGCAAATACTTCATGCTGACTTTGATCTCACGGTTACCTTGGGCCTTCGTACACTGTGGTTTCAGCGGGCATTCCTCACAGCTGGTGCTTCGGTAATGCCTGTGTTCGATTTCATACCCACTTTCTTTTTTTTCCTTACTTACCCTACGAAAATGGAGCGGTTGTCCGGCTGCGCATGTCCACGTGTCTTGCTCGCTGTTGTAGGTCCAGTTGTCGATCTTACTGATGTCCTTTTGCCATGCCTTGCTTTTTTCGCGATGGTACGTGCTGTACTTTACAATGGCTTCGACTTTGTTCTGCTCCAAATAGTCATAATTCTCCTCACCGCCATAGCCCGCATCAGCGATGACGGTGTGTGGCAGCTTGCCGAACTGTGATTTTATTTTCTCCAGATGAGGGATGAGGCAGCGCGTATCGGTCGGCCGCTGGTGAACGCTGTAGCCGAGAATGAATTGATTTTCAGTGCCAATCTGTACGTTGTAACCCGGCTTGAGCTGGCCATTTCGCATGTGGTCTTCTTTCATTCGCATAAATGTGGCGTCATGGTCCGTTTTGCTGTAGCTGTTTCGATTTCCTAAGATGATCTCATGTGTCTCATACTTTTGGAGCCGCGGAAGCAAGTCCTTGCGGAGCGCACGCACCGCCTTCTTTAGCGGTTTATCTTTAGGCTTCTCCTGCAGGCGCTCTTCCAACTGCTTGACGGCATGTGCCAGCTTTTCACTTGTGATGGCAGATGACTCTCCCAGCTCGTGAAGATCCCTGCCCTCATGTGCTCCTTCTTCTTGCCTCTCAGCTTCTTCAATGGCGGCGAACAAGGTCTGGACTTTCTCCTGGAGCTTGGCCTTGTGCTTCACGACAGCCTTTCCCCAAACAAACGTATAGCGGTTGGCATTGGCTTCGATCTTCGTGCCGTCCACAAAGTAATGCTCCAACTGCACATAGTTCTCCTCTGCGAGGAATTGAAGAACGGCCGTAAACACAGTCTCCAGTACAGTTTTCATTCGTTCCGAACGAAAGCGGTTGATGGTACGAAAGTCCGGGCGCTGCCTGCCTGCGATCCACATAAACATGATGTTTTCACGGACAGCCTTGGCAATCTGGCGAGAGGAGTAGATGCGTTGTGTGTAGGCATAAATGATGACTTTGGTTAACATCTTGGGGTGATAGCTATCTCGTCCGCCTCCGGGGTAAGCGGCGTCGAAGATAGCGGCGTCGAGACGATTGACGGCAGTGTTTACAACGCGAACGAGGTGGTTTGCTGGAATGTCCTCTTCTAAATCCATTGGCAGGCAAAGTTGATCCATGGTATATTGAATGTACAAAAGAAACCTCTCCTTTATGTGAATGGTGGGTGGTACTTCCATTTTACCAAAGGTAGGTTTCTTTTTGTTGTACAAAATGAGAGGGCGTCCCTCAGTCATTTAATGACTTATGGGACACCCTCTTTTTTCTTATGCCGGTTAATGATGGATAAGAGCTTAAATGAGTAATAAACGATTTTACCGATTTTTGCTCTACTGTTTAATAAGAGAAGAAGATAGGATAGAACTAACGATTTTGCGGAGGTGTCAGTTATGGGAAAAAGCATAAGTGCAGCGAAAGTCATCAGGTTTCAAAAAAGATCACATCACCGGTAGAGGATATGCGTGCTTGTGGAACGGAGGTAACCGGGAAGCATGCGACCTACTCCATCTGCCGTAATCGGAGAGGCGGGCCCGGATATGATGAAATTTCATGCATCGCAGGTTTATACCGTCATGGGCTTCTGGACATCGTTGGCCAATACAACGATGTTTACAACCTATGCTGTTTATCAGGTTATCGCGGTAGGACTGAACCCAGTTCAACTGATGCTAGTAGGAACGGTTCTGGAAGTAACCGTACTTTTATTTGAAGGCATCGCGGGAGTGATAGCCGACACGTACAGCCGCAGGCTGTCGGTTCTCATTGGCACATTCGTGTTGGGCTTCGGCTTTTTGCTGGAAGGCAGTGTGATCTGGCTGGCGCAGGCGGTTCCGATCCTATCGGCGTTTCTCTGGCTGTTACTGTCCCAGGTGATTTTCGGCGTTGGCCACACCTTTATAAGCGGTGCGGATGCGGCCTGGGTGGTTGATGAGGCCGGCGAGGAAAACACGGGCCGTATTTTTCTAAAAGCCAAGCGCGCGGGGCTGCTGGGCACTTTGATCGGCATAGCAGTAAGTGTGTGGCTGTCGTTTCTTGAACCGAACCTTCCTTATATAGGAGGAGGGATGCTCTACCTGCTGCTTGGCATCTTTCTGCTGATTTATATGAAGGAAACCCAATTTGTCAGTGTACAGCAACAAGATGAAGCGGTTTCGCACTGGGCGAATTTAAAAGCGACGTGGGTATCGGGCACCCGGGTTATCCGGCGGCAGCCGGTGCTTTTAATGGTCTTGCTCGTCACGCTGTTTAGCGGCGCAGCCTCGGAAGGATACGACCGCTTATGGCAGGCGCATCTCATTACAGATATCGGTTTTCCGCAAAGTCCGCCCTTTTGGATCGGTCTTATCGCCGTCGTCTCAACTTTGGCGAGTTTGCTGGTCATGCGGGCGGCGGAGCGGCGGATCGATCTAAACAACGAGCGGATCGTCTTGCGCGGCATGATCCTGCTGACCGTGCTGCGGATTGCGGCTATCCTGGCGTTAGCTCTATCCCAGAGCTTTGCTTGGGCGCTTGCCGCCGTCCTTCTGTTTGAAATCGTACGCACGCTGACGAGCCCGGTATACGATACCTGGCTCAACCTGAACGTGGACGGCCGTTCGCGTGCAACGGTGCTCTCCATGATGAGCCAATCGGATGCCCTCGGACAGACAGCCGGCGAACCCTGCGTCGGATGGATCGGCCAACGTTTTTCTATACGGGCGTCCCTTGTCGCCGCCGCGGTCCTGCTGGTTCCGGTGTTAGCGGTTTACAACCGTGTGCGAACCAAGCATCAGCGTTGAGGAGATGGTGGGGGACTCCGGTGGGGCATCCTCCCCCAGAAGATACCCTCCGGAGTCGAGGTCACTGAAAAACTTACGGAGGGTACGGAAGTGTTCTGTAGAAGCGAAAGCGTTCGCCTTTGTCCCTGGATTTCAACCGCTACAAGCGGAATATAATCAGAGAAATCCAGGGACAACAGCGATCGGAAGAATATTCCGTACTCGTAGCAATGACTTTTTCAGTGGCCTCCCTGCGTCTGTGCTCATTTTTCACTTCAGAGAGGTTCGAGACAGCCCGAGCTGCCGGATGAAACCGGCAGCTTTTTAACTTTGACTGGCTTGTATACCCTTGGACGACCTGGTTCCCAAGGGGCCTGAGGGAGGTTCGCGTCAAATATTCAAGCTGGTGAATCATCCGGGATGCAAATTCGATTTTGCCCAATAACTGTTCAAATATTGCTGAATTAGACCATTTTATGGTTTAATTCAATTAAATTTGAAGAAAAATGGGGTGAATGAGCATGTTATCTCGTGATAACTCGTCAAAACACTGGTTTTCTTTGATTTTAATTGCAGTGTTCATGCTGTTTGCAACACCGACCCCCATCCCGGAGGGAGGCGCGAGCGAGTCCGCCCGGACTTCCGTTTCGCAAGGCATGGAATATTTCACGAATCAAGCTACGGTTCGCAAGCAATCCTCCGTTTCTGAAGGAATGCGCTTCGCCGCGTTTCTAACTGCACTTTCGCTTGCTATGCGCTCTCTGCTGAAGGCAGCCCCCCGAATGCTGCCGGAAACTCACCTCTCGTTTTATCCCCGAATTGCCCGTCTGTTGACGCGAATGCTTCTCACCCCTATCAAATTTACTTCGCTGTACGTATAACCTTGTCCCGCACTGTATTCCAACCTCACATCGTTTTTTCAACCGTTGATCGAGCGGTTTTATTTGAATTGCCGTTAAATTAAGGATCGTATCCAGCATGGATTATTGTTTTTTTGCAATGGCGTTGCGTGGCTTCTTTGGGCTGCATTATTTTGAAAAAAACAGCACAGCTTGTTCCGCTTGTCCAAAAGCGGCATGGCGCATTTAGCGCACCCTGGCTTCATTTTGAAAAAAATGGGGAGACAGAGGGCTTGTTTGCTTATGCCCGAAACGGGCTTGCCCTACCCAGTCCAGTCCGTGAGGACATAGAACAAGGAACAGGCGCGCAGCATGGTGCGCCAAGCTTGCTGAGAAAGAGGAACAGGAGGATCCAAGCCTATGAATATTAAAGAAAGCGATCTCCTCGGTATCGGCAAAAAATATCAGCTGCTGACCCGGAGCGGGGATAAAGTTGTGATGGTCGTCCATGATGACGGCCGCAGAGAATGCTACCACTATGACCATTACGATGCCGAGGACAGCCTTTCGATGATCACGCTGGATGATGAAGAGGCGCGTCTGGTAGCAGAAATCATCGGGGGAATGACCTATAAGCCGAAAGCTTTGGAGACGATTGAAATGGCGCTCGACGAGCTCGTCATCGAATGGTACCGGGTGGAGGCGGACTACAAGGCCGTAGGCCGGACGATCGGGGAGCTGAACGTCCGGCAAGCCTCCGGCGCTACAATCATTGCGGTTGTAGAGAAGCATTCGGGGGTCAAGCGGATTAATCCGGGGCCGGAGGTCGTTATTACGTCGGATTGCACTCTTATCGTGGCGGGCGAGAGGAGGCAGCAGAAATATTTCAAAACCATCTTAATGAATGGATGTGAATGAGCCTATGAACTATATGGTGTTTGAAATTGGCGTTGCGATTGCGCTTATCGCGCTTTCCGGCCTGCTGTCCGCCAAGCTGCTGAGGTGCTCGGTCATTCCATTCTATATCTTGGTCGGGATGGCGGTAGGCACCGCACTCCTTTGAATGGTGGCACTTCGATCTGCGGTTTATTTCTAGCGGACCGCTGATCGAGTTTCTGGGCCGCATCGGCGTCTTGTTTCTGCTCTTCTACCTGGGACTGGAGTTCTCGGTCGGCCGGCTTGTCAAGTCCGGCCGATCGATTGCGGTCGGCGGGACTCCCGCTGCTGGAGCTGCTCGTGGTTGCCGGCATTACGACGATTTCCTCCAGTGCGATCGTGGCCAAGGTGCTGGTGGATCTGAAGCGGACGGCCAATCCGGAGACGGAAATGATTCTGGGCATCATAATGTTCGAGGACGTATTCCTCGCGATTTATATCTCGGTCTTCTCCGGGCTTGTGCTCAGCCGCTCGACGTCGGTCGGGGGCATTGCGCTCTCCGCTCTTATCGCTCTGGGCTTTATGCTCTTCGTGCTGATCATCGGCCGGAAGGCTGTGCCCTTGTTGAACCGGATTTTAAATATTCGTTCCAACGAGCTGTTTATGCTCATTATTTTCGCGGGGCTTTTTATCATAGCCGGGTTCTCGGAGACGATTCACGTAGCCGAGGCGATCGGTGCGCTGCTCGTCGGTCTGGTGCTTGCCGAGACGGAGCATATGAAGAGGATCGAGCATTTGATTTTACCGTTTCGCGATTTCTTCGGAGCGATCTTTTTCTTCAGCTTCGGCCTCACGATTGATCCGTTTTCGCTGGGCGGGGCTGTCTGGCTGTCGCTGGCGGCCGTGGCACTTACCTTGATCGGCAACTTTGCGGCAGGCATGTGGGCAGGCCGGAGCGCCGGTTTGTCGGCGAAGGCTTCGGTCAATATCGGCTTGACGATCGTAGCACGCGGGGAATTCTCCATTATTATGGCGAACTTGGCCAAAGCGGGTGGCCTGCTGCCGATCATTCAGCCTTTTGCGGCATTGTATGTGCTTATATTGGCTGTCATCGGGCCTTTGCTAACGAAAGAAACCAAGCTTATCTATAACGGGCTTCATCGCGCGCTCAGGCTATTCGGAAATAAGCGGCAGGCAAAGAACATGACGGAAAAAGCGGCTTCTCAAGATCATTAACTATCATGGGGAGGAATCGATATGCGGCATGGTTCTGAAAAGCTTCGGCGGTATCGTGAATGGATGGCTCCAGGAGCGCTCGGTTGGAGGATGGCTTCAGCTTCAAAGGTGCCCGTGCCGGCTGCCTCTTCTTGGCAGGTACTCCCGGCTCGTCCGCTATCCGGTTATGTAAGGAAGTGGCAGTCCGCCATAGGCTGCGGGGCTTTGGTGGCGGCTGTCCTCCTCTCGGCGCCTCATTGGCTGCTGCTGCATGGCACAGGCTACGAGCGGATCATGCGGATTCATACGGCGAGGCCGGGTCCGGTAGCGGAGGCGATTCGACAGGCGGCGGGCAGGGATGCGACGCAGTTAACAGGCTATACGATCAGCGGAGGCTTGATGCTGCACCGGCTGCAGCTGGTCATCTCCAGGCTCGAGGTGGTATCGCTAACCGATCTGATTCATGCTTTGGATCCCGATGCGATTGTGGATGTATTTCCGATAGGTTCATCTCACGGTCCGGGCACACGGGTGCCGATAGGAAAGCGTCACTCCCGTGCCGAACCTTTCCGACGTCTCCAAGTACGGCAATGAGCTGTAGAGAAACATAAGGTCCCCCTGAAAAGGTAACAGCGACGGATCTTGCTCCAAAAAGATGAAAAGACGCTTCCATACCCGCGATGTGCGTGGGTATGGAAGCGTCTTTTCATGAATATCCGTCCGAAGCAGGGGCTGTACAAGCCCAAAGCGGCTTTTGGCTTGTACAGCCGTATGAACCCGTATAAACCTGTATAAACCTGTATAAACCTGTACATACAATGCAGTATGCCGGGACTGAGGCTCTTTCTACAGCTCCAGCAGGCCGAGTTCTTGAACGGCAATCAGTGCCTGCGTTCTGGAAGTGACGCCAAGCTTGGCATAAATCCGGGACAGGTAGACCTTAACGGTTCCCAGAGACAGCGACAGCTCCTGGGCTATTTCTTTGTTGGACGCCCCCCGGACGAGCAGCCGCACCAGCGCTTCCTCGGAGCGGGTTAACGGCTCGACGAGAGAGACGGCTGCGGCAGGCGGCGCTGCGATTGTGGGGAAATGCGCCAGGAGCCTGTCCAAGTACGCGTCTGAAACCATCGTCCCTGGGGCTGGTCCGTATCCGCATTCGCAGCCGGATCTGCAGCCGCAGAGGCGCTGCTAGACGCCTCCGGGCTCTTGTGAAGCCGGTGCTCCCTGAATTTTCGAATCAGGTCCCCGGCTTCTTCCCCCTCATCCAGAAAGCTACGGACATAGCCGTTGGCTTCTCCCGCCAGCAGCGCTTCATGCAAATAAGCGAAGGCGGCGGAACGCTGTCCCCGCTGTGCTTCCAGCAGCGCCTGAAGCAGCGAAATTTCGACCAGGCTGATCAGCGAGCGTTCGCGCGCCGCCTGCGGCTTCAACAGCTCCAGCAGCCGGAGCGCCTCCGCTTCCTTGCGCTGGGCTCCAAGCAGCCGCGCCAGCGTCACATAGGCATACTGCTGGTGAAAGGTAGGCTTGTCCTTCGATGTAATATCCTGAAGGGCAGGAGCCAGCTTTTTGGCTTGGGCCAGCTGGCCTGTCCCAAGATACAATCGAAGCTGAAAGCACCTTACATAACACAGCCAATGCGTCTCTGTCAGCTGTTGCTGTACCAAAGAGGCTATCGTCTGCTCCACGGTATCCAGAGCCAGCTGCAGGCCGCCTTCGGCCAGGTACAGCCGCGCCTGCATCAAACGGTTCGGTACCAGCAGCCCGGGGGGTTGGCCGCTGCCCGCCGCTTGATCCACTTTGCCGATCAGCGAACGGCTCTCCTCCAGCCGGTTCCATTCGTAATATCCCTCCCCCAGCGCTTGATTCATATAAAGGTTAATCAGCGTATGACTCCAGCCCTTCGACTCCAGCACGCGGACGAATTGCTGTCCGATCGTTTCCGTATCGCTGGACAGCATACCCTTCAGCCCGAATTCGGTCCGGCGGACGAAAGGCTCCTGCCGATTGTAATTAAAGCCGTAGAACAAAGGGCTTTCCGGCAATAACCGCTCTTCAATCCCCGCCGAAAAACGGTACCAGCCTTCGTAATCCCCGCTGTAAAATACGAGGTTGGACTTGACGAACAGGATGCCGCTCTGAAGCTGCTTGCGCCGCTCCGAAGGCTCCATCGCGTCCAGCCGTTCTTCAATCAGCCGCATATGCGACTCGGCACGGACCGGATTTCCCGTCACGAGCATGAGGAAGCAGTGCAGCAGCATCATTTCGGCCGTCCGGCCGCTATCGTCCGGCACGCTGTCGAACCAGCGGAGCAGAGAGCGAAACTCCCCTTGCTGGAGGGCGGACGGGAGATTCCGCGCAAGCAGCTTGTCTATTTGCATATAATCCCGCGCAGCAATGGCGTGCTCGATGGCTTCGTCCAGGAAGCCGCGATGCTCGAAGCATTCGCTGATTCGGCGGTGCAGCTCCTGCAAAGCAGCAGGCGGCTTGCGCTCCAGCCTGCTCCGTAGAAATTGAGCGAATAAATGGTGATACCGGAACCATGTCTGATGATCGTCCAGCGGGACGAGGAACAGGTTCCAGTTTTGCAGCGTTTCGAGCATGGCACGGCTGTCCTCTTTTCCTCTTAAAGCATCGCACAGCTCGGCATCCATACGCTCCAGCAGCGAGGTGATGAGAAGGAAGTCGGCGATCGGCTCAGGGAGCCAGGACAGCACCTCGTGAAACAAATATTCCGCAACATTGCGATGATTGCCCGCAAACTGCTCAATAAACGAATCCATATCGGCATGCGAGCGCAGCGAGAGTGAAACGAGCTGAAGTCCGGCTGCCCAGCCCTCGGTGCGCCGAAACAAGGTTTCCGCCTGCTCCGGCCGAAGCGGAAGCTTGACGGCCTCACGGTAGTAGCTTTTCGTCTCCTCTTGCGTAAATTGCAGTTGCTGCGCCGGAATTTCCATATATTCCTCCAGCAACAGCCACTTGGCGGCAGAGAAAGGCAGATCCGAACGGCTCGCCAGGATAACATGTACGGCTGCGGGCATATATTCGATGAAATAGGCGATATGCTCATGAATCGATTCCGCGGTAATCATCTGATAATCGTCCAGTATGAGCACAAGAGGCTCTAGCTCCGCCGACAGTTCATTGATGAGCGCGTCAAGGAAAGTAGGCAGGGACAGATGAGGCAAGGATTCGGTCAAATGAAGAATTCGCGCTGCCAAGTTAGGAGAAGCGGCTTCGGCCAAGGTATAGCTGACATAACGCCAAAAGCGCATCGGATCGTTATCCTTGGTATCCAGAGCGTACCAGGCCGCCGCGCGCTCTCTCTGATGAACCCATTGAGTCAGCAGCGTGGTTTTGCCGAAGCCGGCAGGAGCGCTTAGAAAGGTCAGCTTACCTGCGGAACCTTGATGCAGAAGGTGTATTAATCGGGCTCGTTCGAGCCAATTCGGCTTAAGTGAAGGAATCGTCGTTTTCGTACGTAGGACTATAGGTTCGGATCGTTGTATCATTGCGCCTCCGCATTCCGACAAAATCTAATACTTTCATTATAAAGTTAACCAAAGTTAATATCCATTGGAAAATCCTTTTGCTACTGTCAATAAGTAACCTGTAACCCGTATGAGGGAATCGATAGTAAAGGAGGAGCCTCAGCTTGAAAACCATTGTGCGCGGACTGTTCCTGCTTGCGGTGTTAGTCATATGCGTGTTGATCGGACCGGAACCTATGGTACGTGCAGCTGTGATCGTAGAGCCGCTGCCGGCATCGGCTAATTTGCCTGAGAATATCCCGGGGCCTGCGGCCAGCTCCATGCTGGCGGGGAATAACATTCTGGTGACCGGGGGGCAGTATAGCTCGAACGGTTATTCTCAGCATTCCTATATTTTTAATACGGCGGACCAAACCTGGGCTTCTTATGCTCCGGCCTTGCAGCTGGCCTATCATAGGCAGTCGATGCTGAAGGACGGCAGAGTACTGGTCACCGGAGGGAATACCTTCGTTGATAGGGTCGGGTATGTTTATAACAGCCTTACCCGGATTTACAGTCCGTTCACAAACGGTTGGACGAACGCGGCGAATCTGCCCAAGGTAATGCTGGGCAATGCCCAGAGTACGCTCAATGACGGCAGAGTGATGATTACAGGAGGCGCGGACCAAATTTATTCCGCCAACAACAGCACGCTTTATGACAATACGTATATTTATGACCCGTCTGCGAATCGCTGGGATGAGGCGGCGCCTCTGCCAATAGGAATTTACGGGGCGGCCCAGAGTACGCTGCTGGATGGCAGAGTGCTTCTTACCGGGGGGCTGTCCGGATATGTTTACTCTTTCGATTCCTATATTTATGATCCGGCAGCCAACACCTGGACAAAAGCAGCCACGCTCCCTTATCAGTGGGAGGATATTTATTTTCGGCATGCCCAAGTGACCCTGCCTAACGGCAAAGTATTGTTAATGGGCAATTACAACTTTTATTTGTATGATCCCGACACGAATACATGGGCAAAGGACAGCGCAAATCCCAAGCATCTGACGAATGCCAGTATGGTGCAGGTTGGCGGCAACGTTTATGTGATGGGAGGATACAATGATTTAACCTATGACAATAACAGCACAGTCTATAAGCTTGCCTTTGATTTTACCGTACCCACCGCGCCGGTCATTAACGGTTCCGATGGCGCATGGACCGGCTCCGATGTCAACCTGACGATCACCCCCGGAACGGATGCGGATTCGGGTGTCGATCGGACCGAGTACAGCTTATCCGGAGCGACGACGCAGGACTGGACGGCCTATACGAACGGTGAGACGATAACCGTCACCAATTCGGGTCAGACAACGGTCAGTGCAAGAACGGTGAACCGTTCAGGGAATATGAGTACGACAGCTGCGGCTGTTGTCAAAATCGACCGGACGCTCCCGACGGCGCCGGCGATTAATCCGTCGGCCGCTTCTTGGTCTGCTGCCGATGTAACGTTCACGCTGACTGGAGGGACGGACCAGGAGGCTCAGGGGTCAAACGGACGGAATTCAGCTTGTCCGGGGCTACGACAGTGGGCTGGACCGCGTATACGGGAACGGTGACGGTCAGCTTGGAAGGGCAAACGACAGTCCATGCCAGAACCGTCGATAATGTGGGGAATGTCAGTACGGAGAGCACGGCGGTCATTTCGATTGACAAAACAAAGCCTGCTGCGCCGGCCGTTACACCTGCGTCAGCGTCTTGGAGCAAAACGGATGTTTCGGTGTCGATTGTACCCGGAACGGATACCGGGGGCTCCAGTGTCAACCGGACCGAGTATAAGCTATCCGGGGCGACAACCTCCAATTGGACGGCCTATACAAGCCCCATAACGATAAGCGCGGAGGGGCAGACGACGGTCGAGGCCAGAACGATAGATAATGCAGGCAATATCGGTTCAAGCGGATCGGCTGCTGTAAGAATAGATAAAACGCTGCCGACCGCTCCTTCGGTAACACCGGCGACGACCGATTGGACTGCGTCATCAAGCGTCCAGGTCACGGTCGCCGGCGGGACTGACTCGGGCTCGGGAGTGAACCGGACGGAGTATAGCCTCAGCGGAGCGGTCAATTTGGGCTGGACTGCTTATACGGGGCCGGTTGAAGTTACGGTGGAGGGGCAGACAATAGTAAGCGCGAGAGTGATCGATCAGGCAGGCAATATCAGTACGACGGCCGCCGCAACGGTGAAGATCGACCGCACCGTCCCGGCAGCACCTGTTATCAATCCGGCGGGAGGAAGCTGGAGTTCGACGAACGTCAATGTGACGATAACGGCAGGGGCGGATGCCGTCTCGGGTGTCCATCATGTAGAGTACAGCTTGTCGGGGGCAACGACCCTGGGCTGGACAACGTACACGGGGGCTGTGACGATCACCGCGGAAGGTGCGACAACGGTAGCAGCCCGGACAGTGGACAATACGGGCAATATAAGTAACCTCGGTACGGCAATCCAGCGTATTGATAAAAGCAGGCCGGATGTGCCGGTCTTGACCCCTTCGGCGGCAGGGTGGACTTCGGCGGCAAGCGTCGCCGTAACGATAGCCCCGGGTGCGGACACGGGAGACTCTGGGGTTAATCGCGTAGAGTACAGCCTGTCGGGCGCAGCAACCCTTGGCTGGACAACGTACACTGGGGCCGTGGCGGTCACGGCGGAAGGACAAACGACGGTTACCGCCAGAACCGTCGATAATGCCGGGAATGTCAGCAATACGGCTACAGCGGCGGTCAAAATCGACCGGACGGTGCCTGCCGCCCCGACAGTGAACGGAGCGTCGGCTTCCTGGTCTTCAACTAATGTGACTCTGAGCCTGACGGCAGGCACGGATGCGGGAGGCTCGGGAGTGAACCGGACGGAATACAGCTTGTCGGGCGCGACGACCCTGGGCTGGACAACGTATACGGGGGCTGTGACGATTACGGCGGAAGGGGGAACGACAATCACGGCTAGAACCATTGACCAAGCCGGCAATTTGAGTACGAATGCCTCCGCTCAAGTATCGATCGATAAAACAGCGCCGACGGCTCCAGCCGTCACGCCTGGGACCCGCCGGATGGGTTTCGGCGGCTCAGGTGCCGGTGACGGTGACACCGGGAACCGATAGCGGCGGTTCAGGTGTGCTGAGGGAAGAATACAGCCTGTCCGGAGCGACAACGGCGGACTGGACGGTTTATACGGCCCCATTGGCCGTCTCTGCGCAGGGAGAAACGACCGTGAGCGCTAGAACGGTCGATCAGGCGGGCAATAAGAGTCAGGCTCAGACGGAGGTCGTCAGGATCGACCGGACAGCGCCGTCTGCGCCGGTCGTTGCCCCTGAAACCGAAGCCTGGACGGCCGCCGACAGCGTGACGGTGACCTTGACGCATGGGGCGGATACCGGGGGCTCCGGAATCTCACGGACGGAATACAGCTTATCCGGCGCGACTACGCTGGATTGGACGGATTATACCGGGGTGCTGACGATTACCGCGGAAGGGGAAACGGTGATTCACGCCAGAACCGTAGACGGTGCAGGCAACGCAGGCGAGGCTTCCGAGGCGGCAGTGAGAATCGACCGGACGGCACCGGACTTCCCGGTTGTGATCACGCCTGCCGCAGGGACTGTGACGGGCAATAATAAGCCGACCCTGGCAGGCACGGCGGAACGCAATGCTGCGGTAACGTTATATGTGGACGGAGAAGCGCTTCCGGCGATCACGGCCGACAGCGGCGGGCAGTGGACATATACGTTCCCGGCTGCGCTGACCGATGCGGAGCACAAGGTGAAGGCGGTGGCTGCAGACGCGGCCGGCAATGCCAGCGGGGAGACGGCAGAGGTGTCCTTTACGGTCGACACGATAGCCCCGGGCGCGCCGGTGATTATGGCGCCGCAGCTCAATGCAGTGTTGGCCGAGGCCAGACCGGTAATTTCAGGGGAAGCTGAGCCTTATGCGGCTGTTACTTTGCTGCTGGATACGCTCCCTATCGATGGCCTTACCGCCGATGCCGATGGAGGCTGGACATACACTCCTGCGGCACCGTTGAGCGATGGACCACACAGCGCGAGCGCCATGGCTGCCGATGCAGCAGGGAATGCCAGTCCGGCTTCGCTAACCGTCTCCTGGAAGGTGGATACGCAAGCGCCGCCGTCGCCTGTTATTCTGTCTCCTGCAGAGGGGACAGCAACGAGCGGCAATAACCCGATTATTTCCGGCACCGCGGAAACAAGTGCGGAAGTGACGGTTATCATAGACGGAACGGAAGCGGGGACTGTCATGGCAGCCGGCAGCGGAGGCGGCTGGAGCTTTACGCCGGCCGATCCGTTAGCGGACGGAGCGCATACGATCCGCGCCGCAGCTAAGGACGCTGCGGGGAATACAAGCGTGGAGTCGGATACGATTCATATAACGGTCGATACGCAAGCTCCGGGCGTTCCTGAAGTGACGTTCCCGGCGTCCGGAACTATACTCAATACGGGAAGGCCGGCTATTCAGGGGCGCTCGGAAGCAGGCGCCTCCATCCGGATCACGCTAGACGGAACAGAGGCCGATACGGCGCTGTCCGATGACGGCGGTATTTGGAAGTATACGCCGGAGGCGGCATGGAGTGAAGGGCCGCACACGTTCAAGGCTCAAGCGGTCGATGCGGCCGGAAACGCCGGTCCGCTATCCGAGGGAACGTCTTTTACGGTAGATACGATAGCGCCGCCGGTACCTGCCGTGCATCAGCCGGCGGAAGGTGCCGTTATCAACCGGCCCAAGCCTGCCATCACCGGATCGGCGGAAGCGAGCGTAACCGTCAATGTTTATGTGGACGGAGCTGCGGCGGGAAGAGTTCACGCAGCCGATAACGGCGGCTGGACCTATACGCCTTCTGCGGAGCTTGCGGTACAGGCCACATACGGTTCAGGCGCAAGCGGCCGATGCGGCAGGCAATGAAAGCGCGGTTTCCGCCGAACGCGTCTTCACTGTTGTGTCAGATAACGCAGAGCTCCGCACGTTGGAGCTGAGCGGTATTATTTTACATGAGACGGTGACCGGGACGACCTATCAATATACCGCACAGGTACCTTATGGGGTATCGAGCACGTCAATTGCGGCAGTTGCTGCGGATTCGAACGCTTCTGTGGAAATATTGCAGAACGGCAGGCCGGCGGCGAATCCGGCTGCCCTGGAGGTCGGGACGCAGACGTTTACCATTCAGGTGACGGCACAGGATGGCACGACGGTCCAGCCGTACACAGTAACGGTGACCCGGATGCCTTCCGATGAGGCAGCTTTAAGCGAGCTTACCGTCGACACGGCGGTGCTGATCCCCCGGTTCGACCCGGGAACGACGGACTATACGGCGTCCGTCACCCATGCCGTCTATGCCGTAACGGTGCATGCCAGGGCCGCCAGCGAGGTAGCGGCGCTGCAGATGAACGGCAAGCTTTTTGCGGGAAATGAGGGAAGCCTGCCGGTTGAACTGGACGTCGGAAGCAATCCTGTAACGGTGACGGTCACCGCACAAGATGGCGTCACTGTAGGAACTTACCGGGTAGATATAAACCGGGAGCCGAGCTCCAATGTGATGCTGAGCGGACTGCAGCTGTCCGAGGGCAGCCTGGAGCCCGCATTTGAGAGCGGTATTGTCCACTACGAGACGACAGTAGACTATTTAACCGCCGGCACGACCGTGACCGCCTCGGTCTATGACCGGAATGCTACGCTAAGCGTTAACGGTCAAGCGTTAACAAGCGGCGAGCCTTCACGGCTGCTCCCGCTGGAGGTTGGCACCAATCGGCTTGCCGTGACCGTGACCGCGCAGGATCGGGTCAGCCGGCAGTCATATATCATTGAGGTGCATCGTAAGGCCCGTCCGAATGTGACGCTTACAAGCCTTGAATTGTCGGGAGGAGCTCTGCTCCCTGCGTTTGACAGCGGCCTAACGGCTTACAGCGTCATGGTCGGCAATGGAGTGGACCGGCACAACGGTGACGGCTTCGGTTTACGATCCCGGAGCCCGGATCCGCATGAACGGAGCGGAGCTGGAGAGCGGTCAGGCTTCGGAGCCAATTGCTCTGCAGGTGGGGGATAACGCTGTGGAGCTGACGGTGACCGCTCCTGACGGCCTAACGCAGCAGACTTACAGCGTGGCGGTTCATCGCGCATCGAAGTCCCGCTCGGGACGCGGGACAGCCGGTACGCCGCCGGCAGAAACGACTCCGGCTCAGCCTCCGATAGAAGAGCCGGTTCCGCCTCAGCAGCCTGAGGAACCGCAGGCGCCTGAGCCGCCGGCGGGGTCAAGCGGCGGAAGGTGCACGCAATCCGCTGCGGCCTCGAAGCCTTTTGGCGACATGGCGGGGCACTGGGCGGAATTGGAGGTCACGCGCGCTTCCGGCTGCGGTATCGTGAGCGGCTTCGAGGACGGTACCTTCCGGCCTGATGAGCCGGTCACGCGGGCTCAATTCGTTGTAATGCTCCATCAAGCCTATCCGCAGGCGGAGGGCTCGCAGGGTACGGCAGCGGAGCTGAAATTTGCGGATGCGGCTTCCATTCCCGCCTGGGCGGTGTCGGCGGTCAGCTCGGCTGCCGCCGGCGGGGTTGTGGACGGCTATGAGGACGGTACCTTCAGGCCGAATGCTCCGGTAACCCGTGCGGAGATGATCACCATGGCGGCGAAAACCGCCGGACTGCCGCCGGCATCTCCCGATGCGGTGAACGCTCTGTTCTCCGATGCGCCGGCCGTCCCGGCTTGGGCCGGGGGCTACATCGCCGCCGCGTACCAGCGGGGACTCGTGCAGGGCCGGGGGGAGCGGCTGTTCGCTCCGATGGATCTGACGACGCGAGCCGAAGCGGTAGCGATGCTGCTAAGGATCGTTCAAACGAAGTAAATGAGCAATGGCGGCAGTTTGAGGAGACAAGAATTTGCCGGGAACAAGCCGCCGCATACCAAACAACGCGAAAAGGGACGAACCCCTTCTCGCGTTGTTTTTTTGTCTTGATGCCGCTCAAACAGGACTCGACCGTTGTCCGCAGCTCGAATTCATTTCATTGGCAAGGAAGGGTGATATAGGATCATAAAGCCTTGCCGGATAATACGAAACAGACTTCGGTTGAAGTCTGCTTCGAAAGCTTTGACTATGAACATGCAGGCTGTATAATCCGCTAAAGGACTTCGTACAATGAACACCTTATATTGGAGGAATGGTTTCCTATGATATATTGAATCATACTAGTGGCTTAGCTGGAAATCTATGATTTACTGATCGAAGCTGTCAGCGAGAATTAGTTCTCGTCCTCATCCTCGTCCTCTTCTTCATCGCCGTCCTCATCCCCGCCATCTACTTCTTCGTCCTCGTCTTCTTCGTCTTCCTCGTCCTCTTCATCCTCTGAAACGATATAAGCAGTTCCTTCTTCTTCGTCCCATTGCAGTTCAACCTTGGCGCCGCCGTTCAATTCTACTTCAATTTCTTCCACTTCGCTTAAATCGATCCCTTTCAGCCAGTTGTCCAAAGCTTCGGCATCTTCATCGCCGTAGTTAAAAACAGATTTTTCGCCGTTGGCGTAGGCCACCTCGATTTCCTCTACATCCAAGCCGCTTAATGCAGATTTCAAGCTTTCATAAGAAGCCATGCGCTGTTCATTCCTCTCAATTGTTTTTGAAACTTGTCAGTTTCAATGTAGTATATGAATCTCCTCCGGCAGTGTTTGGGCAAATGGAAAGCAGCAAGCAGCGGATTTTTTATAAACGCGATAGCTGACAATACGGCTGATTTTCAAACGATCGGTGTACATGAGTACAATTTACCTACGTGCTAACACACGCCCTTACTGGGTCACGGATAAACACATATCTTAATATTAAATTCACAATAAGGGAGTGTACCTTATGAAGGGTTTAATTCTTGGTGCAGGCCGAGGTACCCGGCTTCAGCCGTTTTCCGATCTCGTTCCCAAGGTACTTCTGCCGGTAGCCAATAAGCCCCTGATTCAATATAACATTGAAAAGCTGACGGTCCTCGGCATCACAGAAATCGGTATCGTAATCAAGCCGGAGCACCGTGAGCTGTTTGAACTTATAGTGGGAGACGGAACGCCTTGGGGTGTCGATATCTCTTATATTTACCAGCACGAGTCGCTCGGTATATCCCATGCCGTAAAACAAGCGGAGCCGTTTATTAAGGAGCAGCCGTTCGTGCTGCTGCTGGGAGACAATCTGCTGGAGCAATCCTTGGATGAGCTGGCTTTGCCTGTAACGAATGAGATCAATGATGCATGCATTATGCTGGGTTATGTTACAAGACCGGTGGATTACGGGATAGCCGAACTCGAAAATAACCGGATCGTAGGACTGGAGGAAAAACCGGCCGTTCCCAAATCAAATTGGGCCGTATTGGGCGCCTACGCATTCAACGCCTCTATTTTTGATGCGATACGGTCTATTCAGCCCTCCAAACGCGGAGAATACGAAATTACAGATGCGATTCAATGGCTGATCGATCAGGGGAAATCCGTTGGCTATCTCACGACGGAACAGAATCATTCCGATGTCGGAACGCTGCCCAGATGGCTGGAAGCGAATGAGTGGATGCTCGATAAGCTGAACCGGGCCGAACAGCTTCCGCTCTATCCATCGGAGAAAGGCAACATCATCATACCTCCGGTAATCATTGATCCCGGAAGTGAGATTACGAATAGCACAATCGGCCCCTATGCATCCATCGGTCCCGGAGTCCGGCTGCAAGGCTGTACGATTGCACGGAGCGTTGTTCTTGATGGAACTTGTCTGAATGATGCCAGCTTAAGTCATACCATTGTCAACCGGAAGTATGCGTCTCTACAAAACGGAGGAAGCTGATGATGAGCATATTAGTAATGGGTATGGGGTATGTAGGTACAACTACCGCGCTGGTGTTTGCAGAGCTGGGATGGCATGTATCCGGTGTCGATACGAATGCGGATAAAATCGGAGCGCTGCGGAACGGGAAAGTCCCGTTCCATGAAGCCGGTCTGGAGTTCTTGTTAAAAAAACACTTAACCGAGGGGAATATCCGCTTTTTTACCGACCCCGAGATAGCCGTCCCTGAGCATGAAACCATTTTCCTATGTGTAGGAACCCCGCCTCGTTCTGATGGAAGCGCGGATTTACAGTATGTCCGCCAGGCGACTGAATGCATCGGCCGAACGATGAAGGGATATAAGCTTATTGTTATCAAAAGCACGGTTCCCTTGGGAACACAGCAGAAGGTGGTACAGTGGATTCGGGAATCGCAGCCGGAGCCGGTACCTTTCGATGTCGTTTCCAATCCGGAGTTTTTAAGAGAGGGCAGCGCATTGCAGGATGCGCTTCATCCGGACCGGATTATCATCGGGAGCGATACGGAGGAGGCAGGCTTGCGGGTTCGCAGCCTTTACGGCCGTATGAATTGTCCTGTGCTGTGGACTAAGCCCATGTCCGCCGAGCTGATCAAGTATGCTTCTAATGCCTATCTGGCAACCAAAATATCGTTTATTAACGAGCTGGCCCGGTTTTGTGACGAGATTGGCGTACCTGTTACGGAGGTCAGTGAAGGGATCGGGCTGGACCTGAGAATCGGCAAAGCCTTTTTGCGCGCAGGGATTGGCTATGGCGGCTCCTGCTTCCCGAAGGATGTCAATGCTCTGTTGTACATGGGCAAAGAACAGGGGACGGAGCTGACTCTATTGAATCAGGTCGTGGAAGTGAATAAGTCACAGCAAGCTTATGCCATCTCACGGCTGGAGAGTATGCTGGGTTCGCTCCATAACAAGACGATAGCGGTTCTTGGGATCGCTTTTAAGCCCGGTACCGACGATTTGCGCGAGGCGCCGTCCTTGGCTGTCATTGCTCGTCTGCTGGAGCAAGGGGCCCAAGTTCGGGTTCATGATCCTGTGGCGGTTTTGCCCGGAGATTTGATGGATGGCCATCCGCGGACTCTGAGACAGTACCAGGTGTTGGAAGAGACGCTGGAGCGTGCCGATGCGGCCATTTTATGCACGGAATGGGACGAATACAGGCAGGCAGACTGGTTAGCACTCAAAGGCCTGATGAATCAAGCTGTCCTATATGACGGACGAAACGCGCTGGATAGGGAGCTGCTCAAATCCTGGGGGTTCGAATACCTGGGGATTGGACGGCAGTAAGCATGGCATTGAAAAGGAGTCGGATGCAATGAAAATTTTAGTGACTGGTGCAGCCGGATTCATCGGCTCTCATTTATGCGAGAAGCTGCTGCAGGAGGAGACGAATGAGGTCATCGGGCTGGACGGCTTCATTGATGGTGCCACGCCTGCATGGATTCGCAGAAGGAATATCGAGGGGCTGCTCCTTCACCCCCGGTTTCAATTCAAGGAAGCCGATCTGCTTCAGGTTTCCTGGGAAGAACTGCTTCCCGGAGTCGATATCGTGTACCATTTGGCCGGCATGCCCGGAGTCCGAACGAGCTGGGGGCCTGACTTTGCTTTTTATGTACAGCACAATATACAAGCGACACAGCGGCTGCTGGAAGGATGCAAGATCTATCCCATCAAGAGATTTATCTATGCGTCCACTTCCTCCGTATACGGTGAGAAAACAGGGAAGGTCAGCGAGGATGCTGAGCCGGAACCGCTCTCCCCTTACGGTGTAAGCAAGCTGACAGGGGAGCAGCTGTGCAGGGTGTATCACCGCAATGATGGGCTTCCCATTGTTATTTTAAGGTTTTTTACGGTCTATGGTCCAAGGCAGCGGACGGATATGGCCTTTCACCGGTTTATTGTGCAAATGCAGCAGGGCAAACCGATTACGCTGAACGGGGACGGAACGCAAACGCGGGATTTCACGTACGTCCAGGATTGTGTCGAGGCGGTGGCCGCAGCCTCCCGGGCCGAGCATGTCATAGGCGAAACCATCAATATCGGAGGAAAACAGAGGGCTTCCGTGCTGGAATGCATTGCGATATTGGAGGAGTGCTTTCGCCAAAAGGCCGAGATGGTCTTGGCACAGAGCACATACGGCGAGCCGAAAAACACATGGGCGGATATTTCCAAAGCAGGCCGGCTGCTTGGATACAGCCCCCGGGTAGATCTTAGAACCGGTCTCGAGCAGGAGATGCTGTACATTCTTCAGCTGTATAAAGGGATGAAGCCATAAAGCGGCGAAATAGCAGAGTGACGAGACGCAGACAGGCGATTGATGAGACGGATTGGAATTAAGCGGCATCCCGCATCCGAACACCTTCGGATCAGAGATTGGCCAGTTCACCCGGAGGAAAAGGCGGGGCTTCCCGCCTTCTCTGTACCGGTTTTTTTTATTGCTGCTTTATTTCGATGGGAGGAAACGACCTTACCCCCAGACCGCCAAAATTTCCGATGCTACCCGGTCCCAGGTAAAGCGCTGCTCGGCCAGGCGTCTGCCGCGAATCCCCATTTGCCGCCCATAATCCAGATGGGAGAGCAGGTAATTCAACTTTTCCGCATATTCCAAAGGATCCTCCGGATTACCGATAATCATTCCGTTTTCGTTGATGACGATCTCAGGGTTTCCGCCCCGGGCCGTGGTCAAAAATGGGAGTCCTGCAGCCATCGCTTCATAATCGACCCTTGCCAGCGGTTCCTCCCAGAGGGAAGTACAGACGAAGACATCGGCTGCGCAAAACCACTGATGCACTTCATGCGCCTGTACGTAACCCGTTGTGACTACAGGCAGCGTGGAGCGTTCGGCCATGGCGCGAACATAAGCTACATAATCGCTTATTGTGTTATCGCTGTACCATGCGCCGCCGACGATAACGAGCACCGCATCGGAATGCTGAAGGTGGTTCATGGCTTTAACCAGCACGTGAGGGCCTTTGTTGCGGGAGAGACGGCCGACGAACAGAATCACTTTCTTTCCGTCGAGCTGATGCGCGGATCTCAGCTGCTCACGCGTACGGAGAGCGGTCTCCGACTCTGTCCATGGCGCGAACCGCGACAAGTCCACTCCCGAGTAGATAGGCGTTACTTTGGATGCGGCTTCCGGGAAGTAGCGGCAGATTTCGTTGCCGATATAACCGCTGATTGTAATGATGCGTTCCGTTTGGCCGATGACGGCACGGCCTTCCTCCTCAGAGATTTTAGCAGGGTTAAACATATCGTTATGCATACTGAGAACTATTCTTGCATAAGGCGCCAGCTGGCGGACAGGCAGAACAAGCCGCGGACGGTTAAAAATATGAATAAGATCAAAGTTCTCCGGGCTTGCCGCCAAAAACTCGGTAACTCCCTTCGCATACACATCGAACAGGCCATCGGACGGAACTCGCACATAGCGGACGTTATCCCGCATTTCATCATTCGGCAATTCAAGATCGTCGCGTCCGAGCAGGGTAATGCGGTGATGCCGGCCCAGCGTCCCTACGACACCGCCGATATAGGTTTGAATGGCGCCGCCTCGAATGTTGGGGACAGGGAGCTTTTCGGTGCAAATCATTAAAATGTTCACGCGGATCCTCTCCTCCTGTTACTAGGCAATTTTCGGGCGCCGGCCTCGCTTGGACGAGCCGGCGGTAAGCGCTTTTTGCTGCCGGGCCGGCTGCCTTTTCTTAGCAGCAACTTTTCTTTTGCGGGTAAGGGTTTTCCGATTGGTCGGCTTCTTCTTCAATGGTTTAACGGCTGCTGTAATCCGCTTTTTCGGTACCAGTTTGGCTGTTTTTTTGCGGACGATTTTTTTCTTTTTGCGGGCTTTCACAGCTTTTGGAACGATTGGCAGCCGTTTGCGCCGATGCTTGCCTTTCCTGCGCTGGCGGGATGCCGGAGGTGATTTAGCCGGTGCGGGGCCTACGAGCAGCGGCGCGGCCGGTACCGTATCGCCGGACGCGGCGGCAAGGGGCGTCCACAGGCCCTCCGGCATGGCTTGATCGGCAGGTCCCGGGAATGCGATAAGCACAGCCTCTTGATAAGCAGGGGTAACCGGAACCGGAGCTTCTTCGGCTTCCGGAAGCACAGGACCATGCTGCCCGGCAAATCCCTTGCAGGCACCGGTTCGAATTCGTATTGGAAAGCCGGACCGCTTTCGAATACGTAATTGCCGGATTCGTATTTGGTTTTATCTGCCTCAAGCTCCTGGAGCGCCTGCCATTTACTGCTCTCTACGGTCATGACACGTGTAAGAATAGCCTCTAGTTCAGTTTGGAGAAAAATCTGCGGCGAAAAAACGATTTCCTTCACATGCTTATAGAACTCATTGGGGAAGGCCATATCAATCCACAGGAGCTCGAACGTCTCTCTGTCGATCGGATTCGCTTGATGATAAGCTTCGATCATACCGCGAATCCATACGGGATCCCAAGTGCCCATATCATCCATCGTACTTGTGATCAGCTTGCGCAGATCCCGGATCGGCAGGTCATAAGAGACGCCGTCCAAGTCAATCACCCAAATACCGCCGGGCCCCATCTGGCCGTTCGGACCAGCCGTAGTCCTGGTGCACCAGTCCCCAATGAGGTCCGCCTTTGCTGACCATCTTAGCGTATTCGGATGCAAGCAGCAGCTTATTCGTTTCCCGTGCCTGGCGCTCGAATTCTTCAACTACATTCAACAAATGCTCGCTGGCCGGGAATTCGCGGTAGATGGAAGCGATGTCCCGGAACCAGCCGATTTTGGTAATGATCTTATCGTAATACTTAGGCCATGTGGTTAGCCTCGAAGAATTTTGCGCCCCCTGTGGAGGCACATATCCCTTAGAAAGCTTGTGAAACTCCCCCAGCCCATAGCAGAGAGCGGCTGCTCCCTCCAAGTCGACCTTGGATACGGGCTGCAGCGGTTCGATCCAGTCCGTCACGATCCACAGCTTGCCGCCTGCTTCGACATAGGTGCTGTCAGCGCGCGTAGGGACAAGCGCAGGAACCTTAGCCCCTTGGCTAACCATATGCTCCTGGGCTCCAATGCTGAACAGGCTCCGCTGCGGGCTTCGGTGGAGCACCTTAAGACTCCGGGGCACGATGGTTGGTATCAATTCTCCAGATTGCGCCGCCCTTATCCGGCTTGGAGGTAATGAGGGTCATATTGTACACCTGCATGTCGTACAGCTCCGCCACCTGCCAAGCCAAGGCCTCCAGTTCGGGAGGAACATACTGTTCCAGAACGGCTCCCCCGGTTACGCTGCTTTCCAAGGTATCCCAAGGCGTAATTACATACGGATTCATCTTCCGTTCCCTCCATTCAGATCAGTGAAAGAAAGTCCGTGTTTCTTTGGCTGCCGCTGCGATAGACATGCGGCTTTTGTACAGCTCCAGCAGCCTCTTTGCGGTGTGCCTAATGTTAAAGCGCCTTTCGACGATCTCTCTGCCGCTTTCGGTCAATTCCTTGGTCTTTCTGTTGTCCAGGGTCAGTACTTTCTTAATTTGATTCTTCAAAAATTCCTGCGAATAAGGCCTATGGGCGGCATGATCCCCAAACCAGGTGTCCCATACTTCAGGCAGACGGCTGGATTGCACGGTTCCGATCAGACCTCGACTGCCAAGGGCGATGAGCGGCTTGCCGCAGGCCATTGCCTCAAGTCCGACTCTGCCAGTTCCAATCACCGCGTCGCAGACCGCATAGTACTTCGCCAAAGAAACGGTCTCCCCCGCAAAATGAATAAATGGATGCCCTGCAAGCTGCTGCTGAAATTGGGCCAATTCGAGAAGATCCTTCAGCTTGTTCCCCGCTCCGGCAATAAGCAGATGCAGCTGGGGAAGGCCTGCGGAGCGGAGGGCCGAAACCGCTCGAATGAGCTCGCCGCAAAGGTCGCCTTTTTCCCACGAAAGGCGTCCTGCATACATCAATACTGTCGCTCCTGCCGGGATTCCTATCCGGTTTCGTTCATGCTCACGGTAGGCCGGGTCCAACTCGTGGAACTCCTCCAGATCAATTCCGTTAGGAATCAACGAGGATGACAGGCCGTATCGAAGAAGCATGCGTTCTACGGCCGGACTGACGCTGACCAGCGTGGAGGTGGAGTCCAGCTCCTGGAAGAAGGAAGCGTCATAATAAGAGCCATGGATTGTAAACAGGATGGGGACGCCGGCTTGCGCTGCGGCCTTGACGGCAATTTTTCCCGAAGGATACTGATGTGCATGAACGATATGGATTCGCTCTGTTACAAGAATGGATTTCAGCAGCTGCGTGAGCTCATCAGCTTTTTGAATGTTCGGATGATGACTATCTGTTACAAAATCCAATTCATATAAAGGACAGCCTAGTCCATGGAAAGCATCGCGAAATTTCCCGGGCTTTCCCGCTACTGAGACTGAGACACCTTGACGGAGCAGTTCACGGATCAGAGAAAGGGTGTAGGTTTCGGTTCCTCCAATATTAAACTGATCTAAAACCATCAGAATACGCGGGGATTCAGATTCCCGGATAAGCGGCGGATAGTCCGGAAGCGAGCGCAGCAGAGCTGAAGATGGTACCGATGGGACAAGCATGGAGGAAGCGGAGGCTCTCGTCTTCTTCATAGGTGCTTTCTTTTTGACGGGAGATGAGGCCCGCTTCGACTTTTGCAATGAATTCACATCCTTCTTGTTGTGACATGGACTAATAATTTATGTATATGTCATGGCGATATTGGCTGATAGGTACACCTGTGTATTTTCAGATTCTTACAATTCCATCATTGTCCTATAGAGTTCCGCAAATAGACTGAATATAGTGAAGAAGGTCGTGAGAAATGGGGTGATCAGTTTGGATAGCTGCCGATTGCCAAAGGATGCGGTTCCGATTGGAAGAGGAAAGCAGGGAATCGCGTACCTTCTTCCGGATGGAAAGTGTATGAAGGTGTACCAAAAAGAAGAGGATGCCGTGCAGGAGGCCGAGGCTTATCGACGGTGTCAGGGTTCTTGGATGACCCCTGCGTTTTATGAAGAGGGTCCGGGGTATATTGTCATTGAGTATATGAAGGGCCCCACGCTATATTCGGTCTTGAAGGATGCGGGGACGATCACCTCAAGGCAGACGGAACAGATTCTGCGAATTTACACAGAAATGAAGAGGCTGGGATTTACCCGGCGCGATGCGGCATTGTTTCATTTATATGTGCGTGAAGACGGGACGCTTGCCGTCATTGATCTGGTCCATGCCTATACTAAGCGGTACAGGAAGCCGATAGTGCTGCTGCGCGGACTGAAGAGGCTGGGGCTGCTGGAGCTATTCCTGGACCAAGTGCAGACCATGGCGCCCGAGTGTTATGAGAAATGGAGCCTTCGGAGAAGGAGGGGCGTCCATGAATCCTCTGACGGAGAAGCATGACCCGGAGCTGGAGCGCATCTGCCGCCGCTTCGGTCTGGGGGAATGGATCGGATCGAGCGGCAAACTTAACGGCTCGTACAACGTGAATGTTAAAATTAAGACTACCGAAGGGCGATATGTCGTCCGCTATTTGAATGACTCCTGCAGCGAAGAGCATCTGAATTATCTCCAGTCTCTGCTGCTCCATATTCAGGCAGAAGGAATCCAGGTTCCGGTACCTCTGACAGATGAGGAGGGCAACTGCTTCATTCGCGAGGACGGGAAGAAGATACAGGTAACCCCGTTCGTCAAAGGCGGAGGGTTTAAATGCCGCTTGGGCCAAGTCTCATCGTGTGCGGGAACGCTGCGCAGATTTCATCAAGCGCTGGAGCATTACAAACCGGGGCCGCAGCCTGCATGGTCTTTCTGCCAAAACGACGATTACTTTACCGCTGCCTACCGGCGTTTGAAGCAAATGCCGGATATACCGAAGCTTCAGCTGTCGGAGGCGAAGCTGCTGGGGGATTCCATTTTGGAGCAGTGGGACCGTGCCCAGGCTGATCTTCCTGCGACGGTGATTCACGGAGACTGGCACTTTTGGAATCAATGCTATTCAGGGGATGAAGTTTCCTGCGTGATGGACTTCGACTTTGTTCAGGCGGGGCCGCGGCTGTTTGACGTTGCCTACTCGCTGTGGGTCATCTATTTACTGCTTCCGCATCATGCTGCGGAGTTTGACCGCTGTTTTCTCATGGGGTATGGCCAGCTGACTCCGGAGGAGCAAGCTATGCTCCCTGTCGCCGTCTCCCGAATCGGGCTGTTCTTCCTGTTTCACTCTGCTTACTCCTCACATCCGGGGGAGAAATGGAAAAGGCAGTACGAGCGGCAAGTACGCTTGCTTTATTGGATGCGCTCGGAAGGGGGACAAAGGCTTAGGCAAATCCTGCGAGAGATGGATTCCGGGTCTTAGAGCCTTGAACAAAACAAGCGTATGATCTCGTCAGCCCACTCTGTGGATCACGGAGCGGGCTTGTTTGGCCGTTGTCTTAAGCAGTTCGAAATCGTGGGCGAGAGCCCGAATTGGGTCTATCCATTTCTTAGTAGGATACATAGCTTTATAGCGGAATTTCGAGTAACTCGGATCCTTCCCGAAGAGGTATCAGAGTGACGTTTCTAAGTCCCGCATGCTGCTGTTTCAAGTTTGGCGGCGGGTGCGGGCTGCCCGGTGCGGCGACCGCAAGGCTATCGGCCATGGCCAAAGTATAATGCCGGCGTCCTTCTGTTACTGGTATACAAGAAAAAAAAGTAGATTTCAGAATAACCTATTTTTTGTAAAATCCCAAACGACTTAGGTTGAGGTTCCATACACTAATAGTAGTTATGCAACTCTGAAGCGGCTGATCATGTCGTCTGAGCCATAGCTGATTCTCGCATCTGTATGGAGGAGGTGAGACCATGCCTGTTAAGCAAAACAATGCAAATTGCAAAGTGAAGCTGTGCTGTAAAAATAAAATGAAGATACCGTCCAAAGGATACATCACGATATTTACTAATTGTAAACCAGTTAAGGTTCTAGAGCCCCCCAAAAAATGCCGGAAGTCCCATAAGCCCAAGAAATGCCGATGCGGCTCCAAGCCTGCAGTCTGTAAAATCAAGCAGCCTATTCAAGTGACTGCCAAGCAGCTGGATATTCGCAATTTAGTTCGTGATCGGGATCATGTCAAAGCGGAAATGTTCGGCACAGACGGAACTCACCTCCGAGCGGTGCGAACAGATGAAGCCGGACGTTTAGAAGTCGCGCCGGCACCGGAGATCAATACGGTATTTAATGAGGAAAAATTTTTGAACTGGGACGTAACTCATGAGATGTCCTCCACGCCCCCCCAAAATACTGCCGTCAAGACGATGACGTCCTATGCCGTGATTAACCGGGGAGATCATCCCGCTCTCGTACGGATAGAGATCAGTCCCAATGGATTCGATTTCGTATTGGACCAAATGGAAGTGGTGAAGGCAAAAGCAATGAAAGTGTTCGTCCCGAATTTTTTTCTCAAATGGACGCGTATATCAGCCCAAACGGAGGGCAAAAAGAACGGTACGGTTTTGGATGTATATTTTCAAAGTCAGACGACAGGGAGCAAATAATAAGAAGTAAGGGAGTGATGGAGGGTGCCCAATTATGCTGCGTTTCAGATGGATCCGAATAACCTGCGAACACTCATTTACGGCAGAGACGCAACCGGAACTGAGCAGGTTATTGCAACGGATGCTGCAGGCAACTTAACGACCGTTATTATCGACGGAACGATCACGAACGTGCTGGGAGCGACAATCACGACCGGTACGCTGACGTCCGCGGGGACGATCACGAACATCCTGAACGGAACGATCACGAACGTGCTGGGAGCGACGATCACGGCCGGTACGCTGACGTCCGCCGGAACGATCACGAATATTCTGGACGGAACGATCACGAACGTGCTGGGAGCGACAATCACCGCCGGTACGCTGACGTCCGCCGGAACGATCACAAACATCCTGGACGGAACGATCACGAACGTGCTGGGAGCGACAATCACCGCGGGTACGCTGACGTCCGCCGGGACAGTGACGAACATCCTGGACGGAACGATCACGAATGTGCTTGGCGCGACGATTACGGCCGGTACGCTGACGTCCGCCGGGACAGTGACGAACATCCTGGACGGAACGATCACGAATGTGCTTGGCGCGACAATTACGGCCGGTACGCTGACGTCCGCCGGAACGATCACAAACATCCTGGACGGAACGATCACGAACGTGCTGGGAGCGACAATCACCGCGGGTACGCTGACGTCCGCCGGAACGATCACGAATATTCTGGACGGAACGATCACGAACGTGCTGGGAGCGACAATCACCGCCGGTACGCTGACGTCCGCCGGGACAGTGACGAACATCCTGGACGGAACGATCACGAATGTGCTTGGCGCGACGATTACGGCCGGTACGCTGACGTCCGCCGGAACGATCACAAACATCCTGGACGGAACGATCACGAACGTGCTGGGAGCGACAATCACCGCGGGTACGCTGACGTCCGCCGGGACAGTGACGAACATCCTGGACGGAACGATCACGAATGTGCTTGGCGCGACGATTACGGCCGGTACGCTGACGTCTGCCGGTACAATCACAAACATCCTGGACGGAACGATCACGAATGTGCTTGGAGCGACGATTACTGCTGGTACGCTGACGTCCGCCGGAACGATCACGAACATCCTGGATGGAACGATCACGAATGTGCTTGGAGCGACGATCACGGCGGGTACGCTGACGTCCGCCGGAACGATCACGAATATTCTGGATGGAACGATCACGAACGTGCTTGGCGCGACGATTACGGCCGGTACGCTGACGTCCGCCGGAACGATCACGAACATCCTGGATGGAACGATCACGAATGTGCTTGGCGCGACGATTACAGCCGGTACGCTGACGTCCGCTGGTACAATCACAAACATCCTGGACGGAACGATCACGAATGTGCTTGGCGCGACGATTACAGCCGGTACGCTGACGTCCGCCGGAACGATCACAAACATCCTGGACGGAACGATCACGAATGTGCTTGGAGCGACGATTACAGCCGGTACGCTGACGTCCGCTGGTACAATCACAAACATCCTGGATGGAACGATCACGAATGTGCTTGGCGCGACGATCACGGCGGGTACGCTGACGTCCGCCGGAACAATCACGAACATTCTGGACGGAACGATCACGAACGTGCTTGGCGCGACGATTACCGCCGGTACGCTGAGCAGCGTTACCTCCATTTCCCAGAAAAGCTTTGTGGAAGAAGCGACGCTCGGTATCGCAACCACCGATGTTTTAACTCCGCTGCCGCCGGTCACGACAAGCGTGCTGGGAACCTACTCCTTCTTTGTATATAACAGCGGGGCGAGTGAAGTTGATACGCAGATTCAAATCAGCGCGGATGGCGCCAACTATTTTGTAGATACCGTAGGGGATAATCCGATTGCCGCCGGTTCAGTCGACGTTTTGGTTCCTAACCGGTTTCTGAAATATACCCGCTTGGCCTACCGTTCCACGAATACGGGAGAAACCTCGACTATCGACGTGATCTTCAATGCACAGGGAACCTAAGTCAAGTTAGCCTAATATACTATAATAACCCAAAAGAGCGCATGGGCTTCCATGTGCTCTTTTTGCTCAAGTTGTAGGAGGAAGAAATAATGAGCGGCACACTGAGCATTCACATCATTATGAAAGATGAATCGGATTGGCTGAGCTATTGTTTGGAGAGCGTCAAGGATGCGGATGAAATTATTGCAGTGGACACCGGCTCCAGCGATGCGTCGGTAAGCATAGCCAAATCCTATGGGGCCAAAGTATTTTATTCGCCCTGGGAAGAAGACTTCTCCAAACCGAGAAATGAGGCGCTTCGTCATACGACGACGGATTGGGTCTGTTACCTGGATGCTGATGAACAGCTGACCGCAGGAGTTTCGGAGCTGAGAAGGCTTATAGACCAAGCCGGGGAAGAAGTGCAGGCGTATACACTGCTGATTGAAAATGTGCTCGGAGCGGGGGTGGAGGACCGTCTTCTTCACCGTTCCATTCGATTGTTCCGCGCCGATCCCGGGTTCCGGTTTGAAGGAAGGATTCATGAACAGATCGGTCCTTCCATCCTTCAGCGTCATGGAGCGGCTGCAATACGGGACAGCACAGTTACCGTAAAGCATTACGGTTATTTGCAGGGCGTGCTGCAGGCCAAAGGAAAGGTCGGACGCAATGAAGCGCTGCTTGTGAAGGCATTGGAGGAGCAGCCGGAAAATCCGTTCTACTTATACAATCTGGGAATTACGTACTGTCAGTCGGGCAAGCTGCAGGAAGCGAAGGAGCTGATGGCCCGTGCCCTGGGCCTTACCGTGCCGGCTGTTTCTTACCGTGCCACACTGGTAAAGGATTTGAGCCGCATCGTCCTGGAGCTGGGAGAGCTCAAGCAAGCCGAGCTGCTGCTGGCGCAGGAGCTGGAGCACTACCCCGATTATGCGGATCTGCATTTTATTATGGGGGAAGCGCTGGAACGGCAAGGGCAATGGGAACGGGCGTATGAAGCGTACCGGAAAGCGGCGGATTCTCCTGGCGACAAGTACGTGACGGAGCTCGGGACGAACAGCTGCAAGCCATTTTACCGAATGGGGGCATTGGCGAAAAAGCTGGGGCAACGCGAAGAGGCCGCCCGCTTCTTTCATGAGGCGCTTAAACGGCATGTGCTGTTTAGACCCGCGCTGCAGGGGATCGTTGAAGTTTTCAATGAACTGGACGTATCTGCAGAGCAGATTGCCGCTTTTGTATTCGAACAAACGGCTCCCCAATCGCCGGAAGCTTACGCTGCGGCGGCGGATGCTTTGGAAGCGATAGGCGCCTTCGAGCAAATATTGGCATGCCTGCCGGAGACGCTGCTTACCGAACCTGTGCTGCTCCATGCTTACAGTACGGCTTTGATTCAGACCGGGAAAGTGCAGGAGGCCGAGCGGAGGCTGATCGGCTATGTTGAGGCGAATGATGCGGAAGGCGGGCCAAACGGCGTGCTGCAGCTGGCTGCCATTTGCCAATGGCTGTTGTACGGAAGCCTGCAAAATAGTCTGCTATCCAGGCTGCGTGAGCCTGCCCTTCACATCTATACAATGGTCAATGCCAAGCTGGTGTCCCGCGCGCAGTCTTCGGAGACCGGCATATCTTCTGAGCTTCCCGATCCGTATCCGGGCATAGGCGATGCGGTTCATTCTCTTATCCGGAGAGCTGTCGGGCTCGGACGGCTGCAGTTGGCATACAGTATAGCCCAGGGGGATCCCTCCAGCGAGCTTGTGCTTGCCAAATCCATGTATCTGGAGGGCTATACCATGAGAGCGGCAGACCGGCTGATCGACCTGGTGGCGAAGCAACAGCTCGATGACGAGGGGCTTCATTATTTGGCCGAATTGTTATTCGATAAGGGACATTACCTTCAGGCTGCGGAATTGTTCGAAAATGTAGTTCACGAGAACCGGCCGTATGAGCCCTCCACGACGGGGGCGGCTCTTTGCTATCTTCATCTTGCGGAGCAATGCCTGAGCGAAGTGCTGGGGGATGGAGCGGAGGAGGCCCCTTTTAAAGAAGATATAGAGCGCATCCGAGGGAGCATCCGCTGGCTGAACCGCACAGGCTGGCATACGGAATGGTCAGGGAAGCGGAGGGGAAATGTCAATGTCGAAGCCCACGATATCGCTGTGCATGATCGTAAAGAATGAAGAAAAACAGCTCCCGCGCTGCCTGAGCAGCGTTCAGGGTGCCGTAGATGAAATAATCGTTGTCGATACGGGCTCGACGGACGGAACGAGGGAGATAGCCAGCCGGTTTGGAGCGAAGGTATGCCGGGTGGAATGGAACGGGGACTTTGCTTTCGCGCGAAACGTGGGTTTGCTGCAGGCGAAGGGGACATGGATTTTGTTCCTTGACGCCGATGAAGAGCTTGAGCAGAGTCATGCGCAGGAGCTGAGGGCTTACGCGGAGCATCTGGAGCTGGATGGGCTGTTTCTTCAAATTCACAATCATAACGGAGACCATCGGGATTCCCCGACAGCTACGATCAATCCGATTTTGCGGATGTTCCGCAATCGGCCGGAGTACCGGTTCAAAGGTAAAATTCATGAGCAAATCGCCGAATCTATTGTGAGCGCCAAGCCGGATGCAAGCTTTCATATTACCTCGATTTGCATTCATCATTACGGCTACAGCGGCGAGGAGGTAGCCCGGAAGAATAAGATCGAGCGCAATGCCGGGCTGTTGAGAGAGCAGCTGGAGCAGGAGCCGAACAATCCTTTTCCTCATTACAATATGGCTGTAGAATATATGCGGATGAACCGGTTTGAGGACGCGACTGCGCACATTCGCAGGGCGTTGGACTTATGCGCTCCTGAGACCAGCTATAGACACCTGCTCTTTAAATACGGGGCTCGGTGCTTATTATTATTAAAGCGGTATGAAGAGGCTGCCGCCATGTGCAGTCAGGGTCTGGAGGAATGTCCGGAGTATACGGATCTGGTCCGATTTATCGGGAGTGATCCATCTCGCGGCCGGGCACAAACCCGAGGCGCTGATGGCGCTCATTCAAGCCATCCGAATGGGGGCTCCGCCGGAGCACTATCACACGGAATCGGGAATGGGCACTTACTTGTCCTGTCTTGCATTAGGGCAGCTGTTTGAAATAACGGATGACGACGGGGCCGCGATCCATTGGTATGCGGAAGCCGTAAGGCACCATGCGCCTTTAACCATGCCGCTGCAGCGCATCTTTCGTTTGTTTGCCGCCGGGGGCGGCGCGCATGAAATTGCTGATTTTATGACGAAAAAATTCGATATGAAATCCCCGGCTGTCCGAATGAAAGTGCTTCGCCTGCTGGTTGGAGAGCGATGCTATGAGGCGGCCCTGTCTTTATTGGCTCGGCTGCGAGAGGAAAAACAGGAGGAGCCGGGGGAGGAGGCCCAGCGTTTTCTTGCGGATACCGAGATCAGGTGCACCGCATGGTCGGGCAAGGCGGCCTTGGCCGAACAGACGCTGCTTCGTGCGGGGCGGGATAGCATTCAAGCAGCGGAGTGCATGAAGCTTGCGGCTTGGCTGCGGTGGATACGCGCTGAGCCGGATGATGCGGGAGAGGCGGAGCTGGACGAGGCGGACTTTGCCGTTACGGCAGCTTATCTGAACGGAGCGAAGCAGAAGGCGCTGAGGCTGCTGGGACAGTGGCTGGCGTCCTCCGGCGCGGAAGCTTCGAAAGGCGGCGTTCCCTCCGCAGCGGAGCCAAGCCGTGAAGCGTACCGCAAAAGCAGGGCGCTGCTGGCGCTGGCGGAGGCGAAGCTGGAAGCAGGAGCTTCAGCCAGATCTCCAAGCTATCCTTTTTACCGGAAAGCGCGACAAAGCCTGCCTTTATCGCGGATGCAAGTAAAGGAGTAAGGAGAAAGATGGCTCCACTGGATATTTCCCTTTGTATGATCGTGAAGGATGAGGAGCTGCACCTGGACCGCTGTCTGTCTTCGGTTAAGGAGATCGTATCGGAAATAATCGTGGCGGATACCGGATCGCAGGACGGCACCGTAGAGCTGGCCCGAAGACATGGGGCGAAGATCATTCATGTGCCGTGGGAGGAAGATTTTTCCAAGGCGCGGAATGCGTCGCTGGAGTATGCGTCATGCTCATGGATTCTGGTGCTTGATGCCGATGAGGAAGCCGTGAACTGGGAGGCGGAGGAAGTAAGCCGGCTGCTTCGGGAAGAAGGGGTGTACGGCTACTTTCTTCAGCTTGAAAGCCGGATCGGCGAGGGAGGACTTCAGGAATACGTGACGGATGCGGTGTGCCGGCTTTTTCGCAACGACCCGCGGATTCGCTTTCGCGGCACTATTCATGAGGAAGCGGTCCAGAGCATGATGGCGTTGTCGGAACGTCCGGTTTCTTTTGCCGGCTTGCGCATTCGCCATTACGGCTATTTGCCTGAAGAGATCGAGCGCAAGCACAAAAATGCCCGGAATCTCGCCCTGATCGAGCGGGCGCTGCAGCAGCAGCCGGGAGATTGGCTGCTTCGTTATGCGGAGGGGACGGAGTATTTTCAAGCGGAACGCTATGCGGCTGCGGCGGAACGGCTGCTGCCATTGCTTGAGGAGCTGCATGTAGGTCCAGAACCGGGCTTTGCGTCCGACATGTATCTTAAAACCGCCTATGCGCTGTTCCAGACAGGGCAGCTCGAAACGATGGAGCGGGTGATCAGGGACGGTCTTGCGCGATTTCCCGATTTTCCCGGTTTGCTCGAGCTGAAAGCATCGATGCTGCAGAGGGCTGGCGCTTATGATGAAGCCTACGCAGCTCTGCGGCAGGCGATTCGCATGGGGGATCGTTCGTTTAAATACACTTCCCTTTCCGGCAGCGGCACTTATCGGACGCACGCTGCAGCCGGGCAGCTGTGCGAACGGCTGCTTCGTTTCGAGACCGCACTCGATCATTATTTCGAGACGGTGGCGATTAACCCGGGCTATCGTCCGGCATGGCCGGAGGTGGTAACACTGAGCCTGCTGTCAGGCCGGGCGGAGCGGCTGCCGGTATGGCTCGCGCAGCTGGAGCCGGGCAGTCTGACGCCGGAGCATGCATCGCTGCTGCTTACCGCAGTGCTAAGCGCCAGGGCGCCGGAGACGGCCTCGTCGCTGCTGGCCCTGCCGCAGCTTGCCGGCCTGCGGCTCGATGTGCGCCTGCCGCACGCGCTGCTGCATTGGCAGGCGGGCCGGCGCGAGGCGGCGGAGCGCATCTGGCTCGCCCTGCGCGAAGAGCAAGGGCCGGGCGTCGAAGCGGCCCGGTCGTATTTGTGGGCGGCCGCCTGGGCGCGCCTGGACGCCCCTGCAGCCGTCCAGGCGCTGGCTCCGCTGGGGCGGGAGCGGGCGGACACACCGCTTGCAGAGCTGCAGCGGCTTATGGCGCCGCAGGCTGCGGACGCGGATCGCCCTCGCGTCAGCGGGGACGCGCTCGGCTACGCGCTGCGGCGGCTGATTCAGCTGGGCGCGTGGGAAGCCCTGCTGCGCCTTTACGCTGCTGCTTGCAGCGAGGGCGCAGGCGGGGCAGCCGGGTTCCGTTGGACCCGGCTGCCCCAGCCGTTCTGGTGCGGGCTGGCCGCCGCCCCCGCTTCCATCCGCGAGCGATGGTGCCGCTTGTTCATCGGCACCGTCGCTCCGGCTGCGGAAGGCTCTGCTTCGGCAGCCTCCGACGCGGCCGAGGCGCTGCTCTTCGCCGCCATGGCGCGAGGCGGCGCAGCGGGCCCGGAGGGGCCCCGCCGGCTGCACGAGCTGCTGCAGCGCCATCCGCAGAACCCGGCTGCCCGTGCCGGGCTGGCTTATGCCTACTGGCTGGAAGCGCAGCGCCTCACGCCGGAAGGCAGCCAGCTGTCCCAAGCCGGTCGCGGTCCAGCTGCCCGTGCCTGGCCGCCGCCCCCCGGTCCCCAGCCTGCTGCCAGCGCCCAGCCGCCGGCCCCCGGTACTCGCCCTGCTGCCAGCACCCAGCAGCCGGCCCCCGGTACTCGCCCTACTGCCAGCGCCCAGCAGCCGGCCCCCGGTCCCCAGCCTGCTGCCAGCGCCCGGCTGTCGGCCCCCGGTCCCCAGCCTGCTGCCAGCGCCCGGCTGTCGGCCCCCGGTCCCCAGCCTGCTGCCAGCGCCCGGCTGTCGGCCCCCGGTCCCCAGCCTGCTGCCAGCGCCCAGCCGCCGGCCCCCGGTTCCCATCCCGCTGCCAGCGTACCGGCTGACGACAACCCGCTCAGCCGGATCGGCCTTAGCGATCCGGTGAGCGCTTCTTGCGGCCCATGGCCGCTGCTGCTGCTTGCCCGCGCTTCACTGTTATTTTGAACCCTTGGAGGGGATAGCAATGACCCAATCCAACCGGCTTGTCATGCCGCCGATCCTGTACCTGCCGTGCTTTGACTATCAGGTGCACCGGCAGCGGCCCCAGCAGCTGCTGTACCAGTTGAGCCTGCTCGGCATGAATGTCATTTACTGCAATGTAACCCGGGATCCGTCGAACCCGTTCGTTGTGCTTAACGATCATTTTGCGGTCTGTCAGGATACGGACGCATTGAAAAAGGATCAGCCCTACGTCATGTGGCTTACGCACGGGCCTTACGTGGAGGAGCTGAAAAACTACGATATCCGCATGGTCGTCAGCGATCTGGCGGACATTTGCGAGGAGGAATTCGCGCCTTTTGCCGTCTGGGAGCCCCGGAAAATCGCGGCGGCGGATCTGGTGCTGTGCTCCTCCCAAATCATTTACGATTCAGCGAAGCCGAAGCATCCCGAGGTGCTGCTGCTCCGCAATGCCGCAGACGCCGAGCATTTTGCCCGGGCGGCAGACACGGCACTCCCGCTGCTTCCCTATGAGGAGCAGGCGCAGGCCCTATGCCGGAATACGGCGCCGGTGATCGGCTTTTGGGGGGCGGTGGCGTCGTGGATCGATTACGGACTGATCCTGTATTTGGCCAAGGAGAGGCCGCAGTACCGGTTTGTTTTTGCCGGGGAGATTTCGTGCCGGGGACCAGAGCTGCTGGGCCGTCTGCCTAACGTGCTCTGGCTGGGAAATCAGGATTATGAATCGCTTCCCGCCTTCGCCAGGCAGTTCGATGCCGCCATCCTGCCATTTCAGGTACGCAAAGTCACGGAAGCCGCCAATCCGGTGAAGCTGTATGAATATTTGGCGGCGGGATTGCCCGTAATTAGCACGGAGCTGCCGGAGGTGGCCGCCTTTGAGGAGGCGGGAGTACGGATCGGCCGGTCGCCGGCGCAGTTTTTGAGACATCTGGATGAAGCGCTGGTCGCCGACCGCACGCCGGAGCAAATCGAAGCGCGCCAAAGCATCGCCCGCAGAGAAAGCTGGGGCGAGAGGGCGCGAACGGCGGCTGAGCGGATGATCCGGCTCTATCTGGCCAAGTATAGCTGATTAATCCGAAGGGTTTACTGTCCCTGCCGTCAGCAGCAGATACCCGGGGAAGGCTTCCCTTCGCTCTTTCTCTTCCAGCGTCTTGTACCATGACGCAGCCCATTGCTTGACGACTTCGGCTCCGGGGATAAAATCAAGGAAGTCGAGGCTCTGCACAAATCCGATATCCGTCTCCAGCTCAACCTCGATCTCGGCCTGCCGAAAAGCCTCCCTCAGCGAATCGATCGGGATTTCCGTACCGTACCGCCATGTTCCCGCCGACTCGGCATAGCTTTTGCCCAGCCGGTAGGGAAGGCAGCGGGAGTAGGGCACGAGGACGGCGACCTGCCCGCCCGGTTTAGTGAGCCTGCGCATTTCCTGCAAAATCCGGACCTGCTCCTCCAGGCTGAAATGCTCCAGCACGCCGGCGCTCCAGCACAGATCATAGCCGCCTCCGGGCAGGGGTACCTCGCGGATATCCGCCTGCACCCACTCGGCTTGCCCGTCCCGGTTTTTCTGGCGGAAGGCGAGCCGGGACTGCTCCAGCGCCTGCGGGGAATAATCGACCAGTGTGACGAAGGCACCGTCCATGCTTAAGCGCAGCGATATTTTGCCTGTACCGGATCCGGCTTCGAGCACCTGTTTGCCTGCGACTGGTCCGGCTATATCCAGCAGGGCGCGGTAGACGGTATCGCTCAGGCTGTCCCACGCATAGGAAATCGGCGCAGACCAGAGCCGGTCCCATACGTGCTTTTGCGCTTCTTCCTGCTGCTTGCTGATGGACTTCTCTTTGGGCGGCTGATCCCTATCCATACGCTATTCCCTCATTTCTCATTCGGTTGCTGTTGCTGCGGCTCCCAAGTAATCGCTCAAGATGCGCCGCCATTTATTTTTCCAGATGCGCCGGTCGAAGGCGCGGGCCGTGGCACGGGCATTGGCGCCCAAATAATGCCGGGTTCCGCCGTTCTCCACCAGGCCGGCTATAGCTTGATAGAGACGGTCCTCGGCAGGCGGCACGAGAATTCCGTTATAACCGTCGATAATCAGATCGTTCAATCCGCCCACGTTGCTCGAAACTACGGCCAGCCCGCAGCTTAACGCCTCCAGACAGGAATAGGAGGTTCCCTCCGAGAACAGAGTCGGAATGACCGCGATATTCGCCTGACGGTAAGCCTGCGGCATTTGCCCGAACGAATACGCCTGATGGTCGATCCGGTCCAGGTGGGGATGATCCTGAAGCCAGAGCTTGAACACCTTCGTGATCAGGCTGTCGTCAACCCCCTCTCCGGCAAAATGCACCTTCACCTGAGGATACGTATCGAGCAGCCGGTCGGCAATCAGCATCATCGGCACGATCCCGCGCTCGATGCTGATTCGGCGGGGATACAGGACATGCACGGCTTCGGTCGATGGCTTATGCCAGAAGTGCACCGGAGCGAACCGATCGGTGTCGACGGCGTTAGGCAGCAGCACGATTTGCTCCGGGTCTGTAAAGGAGCAGACGGAGCGGCAGAAGCTTAAGAAATGCGAGTCGACTGAAATGACGCGGGACAGCCGCTGCAGCGCCCTTTGAATGGTGGCGGCGATATCCTTTTTGGCTTCAAATGGGGTAGGGGGATAATCCCAATTAATCCCATGGCATATCCCGATGCTTCCGGGCCTATAGTCAATGGGCTGCCAGATGAAGCTGGCGTAGATGAGACGGCCCTGAGCCTGGGAGGTCATGAAGTTAAACGTATCGACGGTCTCTCCCGCAGGGGAGCAGGGATAGCCGATCACTTCAATGCCTTCGACCTCCGTGCGAAAGCTGCCGCAAAAGGACAATTGGTGGATCGTCGGCTTGTGCCCCATCTCCATGATGGTGACGGCCAAATCGTAGAGGTACCGCTCCAGGCCGCCGCCGTACATTTTATGGGTGCGGCCGTTATAGGCGTCCACGAAGCTGTGGGTCAAAATTCCAATTTCCGTCATGTCAGCTCCTCTTTCCATTCGACGAGATGGGGGTGTTCATCCAGAATCGAACGGTATTGGGACAGGCTGCCCCATACCCCTTCAGGGTCCATCTCCATATACCTGCGGTACTTGGCGCGTAGCTGCTCCTTTGGCACGGCCCAGCCGTAATGTTTTACTCTAAGCTCGGCGAGAAAGCCGGGGAGCACCGCATAAGACAGCGGCAGCCTCGGGACATGGTGCGCCATTTTGGGATAGAATGCATAAAAATCTGGCATATACCGGACAAGCGACCGGGTATGCCGTTTGTGAATGCACCAGTGCTCATCCTCACGGTAATGGGTCGTGCCTCCCCAGAAATCGTAGAAGCGGAAGCCAACCCAATCGTAGCGGTCCTGATCGATCAGCTCCCGCATATGCGCCTTTGCCTTGGCTTCGTACAATTCGTCCGCATCGACGGATAGAATCCAGTCCTGGACCGGTCAAGCCGGCCAAATTCCATAAAAACTGCCTCAGTTCCCATTCCTCATGGAAACGGGACTCCTCCAGCGTCACCAGCGTTTTTACCTTGGCAAAAGAGCGGCACAGCTTCGCGGTGCCGTCCGTGCTGGCATCGTCCACTATGACGATGTCGTCGACAAACTCGCTCAGCTCCCGCAGCACCTGTTCCAGATAGCGGTCCGCTTCGTTGTGGACCTGCATGATCGCGGTCAGCTTGTTGCCGCTTGTTTTGCGCACGGGCCCTGCCTTCATGCCATCCTCTCCTCGCCCGCGGCGATCGCCTGGGCAGCCTGCTCCAAAGCGATCATGCCGTTCAAATGAGTTAATACGCTCCAATCGGGAATCGACGCCCGCAGCAAGACTTGTATCGCCTCCCGCCGCCGGTTATGGATCAAATGCAGCGTTCCCCGCAGCACCTCGGCGGACATGCCGTCGGGCGGAGCCGTGCCCGCATCCAGCAGGGCAAGCGCTTCACGAAAGCGATGGGCGCGGCTGTATAAGGGAAGGAGCCCCGCGCGCGCTTCGGGATCGGACAACGGCTCCAGCACATGGATCGCCGACCGGATATCCTCGTTCACGCGGTAGAGCTCTGCGCGAACCCAATCGGTTCGTCCGCTGTGCAGCCAGGCGTAAAGCTTTGCCGCAGTACGGCGCTCTTCCTCCGTGAAAGCGGTAATGTCAAACAGGCGGACCGCTTTATCCAATCGACCGTGCTGGAGCTCCAGCGCAGAGAAAAACCGCACATGCGAGTGGAGACAGGCATGATGGTGCCTTTAACAGCATCTGCTCGAAGGATACTGTCAGGGCTTCCAACGCTTCGGGGCTCTTAAGAAAATACCGGTAGCTCGCCGCAAGGTAGCTGGCAGTCTCATGAGGCCCGAGCTTTGAGCTTAAATCGGTGTAATACCGCTCGCGGGACTCCCACTGCCTGATCGTCCACGGCTCCAGCGTCTCTTCCTGCTCCTGAGCGGCAAGCATGCGTTCGAGCAGCTGTTCATTTTCAAGGCGCAGCTTCATTTCTTCCGGACCGGCCGCCGGGAATGAATCTACCCAGAACACAGCATCCCGCAGCAGGCACTGCTCCAAATACATTTGCTCCGAATCCGTAAAGACCAGCCGGGAATGGGCGGCGAACAGCCCGGCATACTGATTCCATAACGTTGTGTCTTCCCCGTCGGGGCATTTCTCCATCCAATAAAAAATGGCGGCAGGCTGAAAAGCAAGCACCGTCTGAATCCAATAAGGGGAGGCGGCGATAACGGTGTAATCCGCAGCGTTCAGCGTGCTAAGGGAAGCAAGCACCTCCGCATCCACATGGATGATTTCCTTGGGTCCAGGCAGCCTTTCCAGAAAGGAAGGGCAGGGGAAGACGCTGTTTACGGTAGGATTGAACACTAAATATTTCATGGCTGCTCCTCCGCGATCGGGTAAGGTTTATGCTTCATTGTATGCGGAGAAAAGAGGATCTTGCTTCGGAAAAACGAGAGGAAGTCCGCAGAACCGGTGACTGCCGGCTTACAGCACCGGCAATAGACGCTCAGGGACTGCCTGCGGCGCTGGAAAATTGGTTTGTTCTCATACTGCTCCGTTAAGAAACGCAAAGTATAAAGCTTGAGGCTCCGGCGAGAGGCGTGATACTATGGGGAAGAACGGACAAGAATGAACGGAACGCGGCTTGCCGGCCGTGCAGCATAGGAGAAATGAAATGGTCAAGCTGATTGTCTTTATTGCGCTTTTGCTGATGTATCCGTTGTTTTTGCGATGGATCCATATTTCCGACTTGAGGGTCGTGCCTTTGGTAGTGCCTTATGCGCTTGGCGTCTTATCCATTACCATCTTGGTATCGAACATTGCGGAATTTTTTATCAAGAAATGGAAAAAAGAGTGAATGAAAAGACCCGGCCTCTTGACGGTAAGATGACCGGGTCTTGCGGTCGTATTAGGAATGGCTGAATGGAATGACCCGGCCGCAGGCGAGGCCACTGAAAAACTAGCGGAGAGTACGGAATCGTTCTGCAGAAGCGAATGCGTTCCCTTTGTCCTTGGATTTCAACCGCTACAAGCGGGATATAATCCAAGAAATCCAGGGACAACAGCGATCGGAAGAATGTTTCTTACTCGGAGTGATGCCTTTTTCAGTGGCCTCCCGCAGGCCGGGTTTTTCTCTATGGATTAACGCGATGCGGCGATAGGCTGCTTGGAGACGGAAGCATCAGCCTCGGGAGCGGGCGTACCATGAGAAGCCCGGCTTGGTTCGGAGGAAGACTTCAACTCGTAAGGCAGACACAACGGAACGCCAGTCCGCGGATCGGGAATAATATCGGCTTCAATGCCGAATACCTCGGCAAGCACCTCCATCGTCATGACCTCTTCCGGCGAGCCGCTTTGAATGACCTGCCCTTTCTTGATGGCTACCATATGATGGGCGTAGCGCGTGGCGTGATTCAGATCGTGAACGACCATAACGATCGTGCGCTTCTGCTCCCCGTTCAGCTTCTGGAGCAGCTTCAGCACTTCCAGCTGGTGCGCCATATCGAGGAACGTCGTCGGCTCATCGAGGAACAGGATGTCCGTACCTTGAGCGAGCGCCATGGCGATCCAGGCCCGCTGGCGCTGGCCGCCGGACAGCTGATCGACGGGGCGGTCATGAAATTCGATGACGCCGGTCACTTCCATGAACCAGGACACAATCTCCTTGTCCTCTTTGCTCAGAGAGCCGAAGCCCTTCTGGTGAGGGAATCTGCCGTAGGCGACCAGCTCGGATACCGTCAGGCCTTCGGGGGCCGTAGGATTCTGCGGAAGAATAGCCAGCTGCTTTGCAACTTCCTTGGTGGACTGCTGGTGAATCGATTTGCCATCGAGGAAGACGCTGCCGCTTTTTGGCTTCATAATGCGGGCCATTGCCTTCAGAATCGTAGATTTGCCGGAGCCGTTCGCTCCGACCAGCGCCGTAATTTTACCGGATGGAATGCTTATATTCAATTTATTGACGATGGAACGCTCTCCATAAGCAATATCCAGATCGTTCGTGTATAGTCTTTCCAAAGACGCCACTCCTTTAAGTAAATAAATAACTAGCCGGGCGAATAATTAAAAGGGCTGATAGTTCGAGATAATGATAATCATTATCAATGATTATAAAGCAAAGGCTCCGCCGATTCAACCATTAACAGGACTTTTGCCAAAAAAGAACCGTTCTCTGTAACAATGTACAGAAAACGGCTCTGGTAATGCGCGAGACCGCTGAAAAAACAGCGGAGCGTACGGAATCGTGCTGTAGAAGCGCAAGCGTTTGCCTTTGTCTCTGGATTTCAACCGCTGCAAGCGGAAGATAATCCAAGAAATCCAGGGACAACAGCGATCGTAAGCATATCTCCGTACTCGCAGCGATGACTTTTTCAAACGGCCTCGTAATGCGCAGGGGTTCGACCGACCGCAAACAGCTCCGATAATGCGGAGAGTCCGACTGACCCATGCACACGCAGCACTGGCAGCACGGATGGTACGGCCAGGAACTCGTGCTTGTTGGAAAATTGCAGCTTTATTATTTCGTCGACAGCACTGCGTGACCGCCGAACTCGTTGCGAAGCGCAGCGACGACTTTGCCGTGGAACGTATCCGAATCCAGGGAACGGTAGCGCATGAACAAGGACATGGCGATAACCGGCGCCGAAGCCTGCAGGTCCAAAGCGGTCTCGACCGTCCAGCGTCCCTCGCCGGACGATTGCATCACACCTTGAATGGAATCCAGACTCGGGTCTTTGGAGAAGGCGCGCTCGGTCAAATCCATGAGCCAGCTCCGGATAACCGAACCGTTAGCCCATACCCGGGCGACGTCTTCATAGTTGAATTGATAATGGCTTTTGCTCAGCACCTCGAATCCTTCGGCGATGGACTGCATCATGCCGTATTCAATGCCGTTGTGCACCATTTTCAGAAAATGGCCGCTTCCGGCTTCCCCGGCGTACAAGTAGCCTTTATCGACGGCGATCGCCTTGAACAAAGGCTCCACGCGCGCGAAAACTTCCTTGTTCCCGCCGATCATAAAGCAGCCGCCTTCGCGGGCGCCCTCCGTTCCTCCGGAGGTGCCGACATCCAGGAAATAGATGCCGGAGGCTTCCAGCTTCTCGGAACGGGCAATCGACTCCTTGTAGTGGGAGTTGCCGCCCTCGATGATCAGATCGCCGCGGTCGAGCAGCGGAATCAGCGTGTTGATGACCGAATCGACAATAGCGCCTGCCGGTACCATGATCCAGACGGTGCGCGGAGCGTCCAGCTTTTGCACCAGCTCCTCGATAGTAGCCGCCGGAACAGCCCCCTGCTTCGCCAACGCGGCGGCAGGCTCCGGATTGACGTCGTACGCGATCACGGAATGGCGGTGCTCCAATATATTTTCTACCAGATTATAGCCCATTTTACCGAGCCCGATCATACCTATTTGCATACTGGTTCAGCTCCTTGTCTTCGAATAAAATCAGCGTGTCTAAGCTATTACCATGTTCAACAGCAGTATAAGCAGCAGGGCGACGACGGAAATAATCGTTTCCATCATCGTCCATGTCAGCAGCGTTTCCTTGATGGACATATTGAAATATTCCTTGAACATCCAGAAGCCGGAATCGTTCAAATGCGACAGGATCAGAGAGCCTGCTCCCGTGGATAGAGCCATCAGCTCGGGCGAAACGCCCGGCATGGAAGCGGCGATAGGCGCAACAATCCCCGCAGCCGTCATCATGGAGACGGTGGCCGAGCCGGTGGCGACACGGATCAGCGCGGCGATCAGCCAGCCGAGCACGATGGGCGAAATCGACGAGGTCGCCGCCCAATCGGCGATAGCCTTGCCGATGCCCGATTCGAGCAGCACTTTGTTAAATGCGCCCCCGGCGCCGATCACCAGCAGAATGGATGCGGTCGGAGCCAGGCAGTCGTTGGTCAGCTTCAATATTTTTTCGCGGTTCATCCCGCGGAGATACCCTAGGCTGTAGAACGAGAATAGGGCGGAAATGAGCAGAGACATGACCGGATCGCCGATAAATTCCATGGCGGTCGCAGCCCCCCCGGAGCCAGATTGACCATAGAGACCGAGGCGGCCATCATCAGAATCACGGGCAGAAGAATCGTCAGCATCGTAATGCCAAAGCCGGGCAGCTCTCTGTTGTCGTCTTTATTAAGCAGCTGGTCGCCCAGCTCCTGAGGAACGCCTTTGAAAATTCTACGTCCCATCATCTTTCCGAACAACGGGCCGGCAATGATCGCAGTAGGAAAGCCGACGATGAGGGAGTACATAATCGTTTTGCCGACATCCGCTTTGAAAATGCCTACCGCCGCCATAGCGGCCGGATGCGGAGGAACGAGCCCGTGCACGACCGACAAGCCGGCGATCAGCGGAATGCCGATCTGAACGAGCGACAAGCCGGTCGCCCGGCCGATGGTGAAAATAAGCGGGATCATCAGGACGAAGCCGACCTGAAAAAACACGGGGATCCCGACGATAAAGCCGACGAGCATCATCGCCCAATGGACCTTCTTTTCGCCGAAGGCGTTGATCAGCGTATGGGCGATTCGCTCGGCCCCGCCGGAATCGGCCATCATTTTACCGAGCATCGTACCGAGCCCGAGCACGATGGCCAGGAAGCCGAGGGTGCCGCCCATTCCGTCTTTGACGGCCGTTATGATCTTGGCGAGCGGCATGCCTGCGGCCAATCCGGTACCGATCGCTGTAATAATGAGCGCGACGAACGGATTCAGCTTTACCCATGTAATGAGCAATAACAAAGCCGCAATAGCGGCTACAACGATAAGTATCAACATGATGTTCACTCTCCGATGTATAAATCGCCTTCAAGCTGCACGCAGTCACACCTTGGGGCTTGCTATTCCGTTAGGTTGCAGAGTCATCCCCAAAAATATTCCACGCGCATAAGCGTATGCTCCGCACCGGTGCTGCAGCGAACCGGGGCAAAGCGTCGTTGCGGGCAGCTTCCGGGTCTAAAGCAAAATGCATGGCCTGTGCATGAATAGATGGCGATATGTTCCGGTTGCTATCAAATTATAAAAGAAAATTTTTTTCTTAACAAGAAGTAATGGTGAAAAATATTTTTATTGAAGCAAAAAGAAGACGGCCGATTGCACCATCGGCCGTCTTTGACGGTTGAGAAACCCTATATCCGCTTCTCGGAAATGACCTCGCGGATTTTTTGCAGGTTGTCGAGTGTTTGCTGCTGCCGCAGCAGCGACAAGCCGACATACAGCGCATCCATGATGCACAGCTGGGCGATGCGGGCTGAAATGGCCTCGGTACGGAAGGAGGTTTCCCGCGTCGAAGTGTACAGCTTGACGTTGGCCAGCTGGGCGAGAGGGGACTTATTGTAGCTCGTCACGGCAATCGTCTTTGCGCCGGCTGCTTTGGCGATATGGAACGCTTCCAAAATATCTTTGTTGCTGCCGGAATGAGAGATGCCGACAACGACGCACTCGCTGTCCAGCAGCGCGGCAGTCATGACCTGCAGGTGTGTATCCGTTTGCGAGATACAGTTCAGCCCGGCGCGAATAAATTTGTGATAAGCGTCGTCGGCGATCGGGGCGGACCCTCCGACGGCGTAGAACAGCACTCTTTTCGCCTCGTCCAGCAGTTTAACAGCCTCCGACAGCGACCGTTCTTCCAGCACCTGCAGCGTATCGGTGATACCGAGCATGTTGGCGTTGAACACCTTTTGGGCAACCGTTATCATTTCGTCTCCCGGCTGCACTTCCTCGTGAATGTTCTGCATCGGCTGTTTGACGATATCGCTTGCCAGCGCGATTTTCAAATCCTGGTAGCCTTTATAGCCAAGCTGGCGGCACAGCCGGAAAATTGTCGCTTCCGCACAGTGCGTCACCTCGGCCAGCTCGCTGATCGATAAATGGACGACATCCTGCGGGTTTTGAAGAATATGATCGGCAATCCCCTGAAATTTGGGCGATAAGCCGGGATAAGCGGATCTTAACTGGGCCAGGCCTCCGGTAGGCAGGGATCGGTTCATAGGTATCTGCTCCTCATCAGGTCGGTCTAGGTCTCACGAATGAAGAAAATTTTTTTCTTAGAATTAACATTCAGTATACAACAGACCCGGGTCCGGGAAGTAATCCATTTTTGCGATTGGGGCGATTTATTTTGCTTTTAAAATAACCCCACAAAGTGGGGCTTAGGCTTCGAAGCGGACTCAGGTACTTTGCGGGGCCCCCCGAAAAGTTATAATTCTATCATGTTAAAAAAATGACAGAGCGAACATAACGTTTGGCGATTGGGGCATATTATCCCTGATCTGACATCTTGAGACTTGGAGGGAACTTACATGAAGCGAGCGGCTGCTTTGCTGGCTGCGCTGGTCTTGTTGGCTGTGTGGATGCCTGTTCCGTCGCAGGCCTCCGGTGCACAGGACCCTTATCATTTCGGGTTCAGGAAGAGCAAGAACGAGAAGCTTGCCAATATCGACGAGGAAGGCTTCAAAGCCATGCTTCAAAAGAACGAGGCGATTTTTCTCGGCGATGTAACGAAGAAAGAGCTGTACCTCACCTTCGATAACGGTTATGAAAACGGGTATACGCCCCAAATTCTTGACGTTTTGAAGGAAGCGAACGTTCCGGCCATCTTTTTTATTACCGGTCACTATGTGAAGTGACCAGCCTGAGCTGGTGAAAAGAATGGTCAACGAGGGTCATTTGGTCGGCAACCATTCCTGGAGCCACCCGGATATGAGCCAAATCTCCAACGCCCGCCTGAAGGAGGAGCTGGATAAGGTCAAGACGGAGGTCAGCGCGCTGACGAGCCAGAAGGAGATGCGCTACCTGCGCCCACCAAGAGGCATCTTCAACGAGCGGATCCTGGCGGAGAGCAGACAGCTGGGCTACACCAGCGTTTTCTGGTCCGTGGCCTACCGGGACTGGGACACGAAGGCGCAGCGCGGAGCCGGATATGCGTATGACAGTGTCATGAGCCAGCTCCATCCGGGAGCCGTCATTCTGCTGCATTCGGTGTCCAAGGATAACGCCGACGCGCTGGGCAAAATTATTGCCGGCGCCAAGGCCAAGGGGTATGAATTCAAGAGTTTGGACCAGCTCCAAACGAAAAATTATTAAGGCAGAGCCTGATCTGTCTGATACAGACAGAAGCATACGAAAAAGGAGATTTTAGAAGAAATGAAAGCAGTCCGTTTATCTGTATGGAGTCTGATTGGAGTTCTTTGTTTGATGATGTTAACAAGCCAGCTGGAGCCTGCCGCCGTCCAGGCGAACTCGGAGCCGCAGAGCGGCGCGGCCGTTACGCGGGTCGAAGCGCTGAACCCGATTACGCTTCAGGTGACTTTTTCCTCGCCGCTGCCGTCAGAGGATGTGCAGCTGGACCGCGCGAAAGCGAATTTTGTTTTCAACGGCGGGCTGGCTATCCGCAATATTCCGCAGCTTAAGACGGGCGCGGCGGCGACCTACATCGTCCCGACCACCGTTCAGACGGCGGGTACAAGCTATACGCTGAGCTATAAAAACGGAAGCCCTGTGTCGTTCACGGGGAACGGGAACAAGCTTCCGCTTCGTTCCGCGAGGCAGGTTTCGGCCGATACGATCGAGCTGGAATCGAGTCTGGAGGATGGCGTGACGGACTATGCGAATATCGTTCAGGCCGACATCGAACGGCAGGGCGAGCTGGCTTTTACGCTGGATGAGCAGAACCGCTATCAGGGCAAGCCTTATCAAATTATTTCCTCGCTGCGGGACGACTATGTCACGATCACTCCCGAGAAGGGACAGCCGATCCGGGCCGTCTACGTTCCTTACACGCAGGCAACGGACGGCAGACAAGCGCCGAAATACCGGCTGCCCGAAGGGCAGGAGCTGAAGCGCGGCGTCAACTATACGGTGACGTCGGATTGGGCGGCGATTCAAGCCCCGACGTTCACGGCCGCCAAAATCAAGCCGCTGCGCATCAAATCCGTTAAGGCGGTGAACGATTCTACGCTGGAGGTCACGCTGGATAAGGATCCGCAGGACGAGCTGTTCGCTTCGCGGAGCATTCAGCTTACCGCCCCGGACGGGACCTCGCTGACCGCGCAGTACAAGGTGCTTTCCCGCAAAGGAGCGACGGGTACGTTTGAGCTGCAAAACGGCGGTAAATTGACGCCGGGCGTGAAATATACCGTCAAGCCGGTGGGAACCTGGGCCAAGCTCAAGGAACGCAAGGTGACGGTGAAGCTGTAAACAGCGGCCCTGTCCGCACGATCGCCGCTTTTCCTCGAATATCAAGAGGAGAAGCGGCGATTTGTTTGTCAATGCTGACAATGAGGACCAAGCTTCGCCCTTTCGGGCTGCTGCTGAAAGCCTGGCGGCCGTTTCGTCCATATGCTATACGGAGGAAACCGGAAGGGATGAGGCTTAATGAAATGGAAGGAAGCGTTCAAGTTCATGCTGGAGAACAAGGATATCCAGAAGATGTTCAAGGACATCGAGAAGGGACAGAAGGCGGTGGACGCCGCCATGAAGCAGGCGGAGAAGCTGAAGCAGAAGAAAAAATAAACCGGCTCGCAAGAGAGGCCGCTGAAAAAACAAGCGTAGAGTACGGAATCGTACTGTAGAAGCGAAAGCGTTCGCCTTTGTCCCTGGATTTTAACCGCTATAAGCGGTATATAATCAAAGAAATACAGGGACAACAGCGATCCGAAGAATGTTCCGGACTCGCAGTGATGACTTTTTCAACCTAATTATAAATTTTCGGGGTCCCCGCAAAGTACCTGAGTTCGCCTCGAAGCTTAAGCCCCACTTTGCAGGGTTATTTCAGCGGCCTCCTCGCAAGATATTCCTTTGGAACGGGTGAGTGTGGCGGGAAAACACATTTAACGTAGGCAATGGCTTTGCCCCCAATGATAAGGGACATTAAACAGTGGCTGTCTCTCCCGCTTTCCCGCGGAAAAGTGCCTCCCCTTGTGCAGCGATCCGGCTTGAGGGAGAGTGCCGTTTCACTCCCGGCATTCAGCCTTGCACAGGGGGATAGCTGATGCTGCAGAGACGTTGGGCCCGAAACCGAGCCGAACGTCTTTTTTGTGAAAATTCAATCGTATTTGTCGTCCTCCGTCCGCAGCTGGTTGTCGAGAATCAGCTCCGCTTCCGTCTCGAAATTCAAGTACAGCGAACCGGGAAGCCGGTCGACAATCTCTTCGATCACCGGCAGCTCTAGCAGGGCTTCCAACGATTCGGGCCGTTCCTCCAGCTCGTTCACCCATACGCGCAGCTCATCGATAAACCGGTAAAAGGACGCCTGAAAAGCGTCCGCTGTCGATTCGGCTTCCTCTTCATCCGATTTCGACATGGCGTTCCAGTTCGCTAATGCGGTGTCTAGTGCCTGTAGAAGCTTTGTGCTCATGGTGTGCTCCCCTCCTATTGAATCGAACCCAAGGGCCGATCGTTCCATGGCGCTTGTCGTTGATTATTATGGCTATTATATCAGCTTTGTTCGGGCTGAGAACCGGTTTGTCGAAAATCCCTTCACGCCGCGAGGCGAAGGCGGCAGAGCTTTTGCCGCTGCATGGGAAAGCGGCCGAACGCAAACAATACACCGGATGGAACGGTTTACATCCCGATTGCCATTCTGCTAAATTAATATCACTATGATTCGCGCCGGCAGGCCAGGAGGGACACTGCACGTGTACAAGCTCATATTGGTGGAAGACGAGGAAGATGTAAGAGAAAGCATTATCCAAGAAATCGACTGGACCGCCTGCGGCTTCGAGATGGCGGATAAGGCGGAGAACGGCAAGGAAGCGATGGAGCTGATCGAGCGGGTTGTTCCCGATGTGGTAGTCACAGATATTAAGATGCCCTTTATGGACGGGATGCAGCTGTCGGAATGGATACGCGAGAAGTTCCCGACGACCAAAATTATTATTTTAACCGGGTTCGACGAGTTCGAATATGCGCAAAAAGCCGTTAAGCTGCATATCGACGAATATGTGCTGAAGCCTTTTTCCGCACAGGAGCTGATGGCTGCGCTCGAGAAGATCCGGCTGCTGATCGACGAAGAGGTAGCCCGCAGGGAGAATGTGCAGACGCTCCAGGAGCATTACCGGCAAAGTCTGCCGGTGCTGCGCGAGGTGTTTCTCGCTTCACTGATCAACCGCAAGCAGTCGCTGGCGGAGGTGGAGGAGAAAGCGCTGAATTACAACGTAAACCTGCAGGGCCAGGGCTTTGTCGTTTCCGTACTAAGCATGGATAATCCTGACGAGCAGGATGACGAATCGGAAGAGCAACGGCAGGCCAAGGCCCTCCAATCGCTAAAATACTCCAAGGATAACGAGCTTAAGCTGTTCGCCGTTCTGAATATTTCCGAGGAAATAGTCGAAAAGCACCGTCACGGCATCGTCTTTTTACACAACGATCAGCTGGTGCTGCTGACCGTCGCAGAGGAGAAGGATCGCGAAACGGTTCGTAAAAAAACGCTTGCCGTTCTGGAGGAAATACGCCAAAGCGTGGAAAAATATTTGAAGCTGACGATTTCGATCGGCGTCGGCGTCATCACTAACCGGATTACCGATATCAGCTATTCCTACAAGGATGCCGTATTGGCACTTGATTACCGGCTTATTCTCGGCAACAACCGGGTCATCTGCATCGAGGATGTGGAGCAGCGTCCGGTCGAGAAGCTCCGCTTCGATGAAATGAAGGAGCGCGCGCTGATCCGCTGCATGAAAGTAGGCACACCGCAGGAGATCAAGGAGATTGTCGACGACTTGTTCCAGGGCATTGCCGACATTCCGGTCAGCTTCCAGGATTATCAGGTATATTTGCTTGAGATTGTGACGGCGATTCTTCGGGCTGCGAAGGATTCGAGCACGGATTTGGACCCGATTCTCGGAACGAATTTCAATCCTTTTGCAGAGCTTCTTAAATTTACGAACCTGCAGGAGGCGAAGAACTGGATTGGAGGGCTGTGTACACGCCTGATGAACAGCATCTCCAGCGAGCGGCAGTATTCGTACCGGACCCTTGTCGACAAGGCCAAGGATTACACGCAGGAGCATTATCACGAAAGCGACATCTCCATCAACAAGGTGTGCGCTCATCTGCATATCAGCACAGGGTATTTCAGCGGTATTTTCAAGAAAGAGACGAAAATGACGTTCGGCGCCTATCTGATGCAGATCCGGATGGAAGCGGCGAAGGAGCTGCTGCGGACGACGGATCTGAAAGCGTTTGAAATCGCCGAGAAGGTTGGCTATGCGGAGCCGAATTACTTCAGCTTTTCCTTCAAAAAGCATGTCGGCATGTCGCCGAAGGAATACCGCAGCAGCTCGGCCGAAGCGTAGATGGGGGCGGATACATGATCAAATCGCTGAGGCGGTGGTTTTACGGCATCATCGACACATGGAAAGTGAAGAGCATCCAGTTTATTATTACGATTTCTTTCACGCTCATCACGATCTCGGTCATGCTGATTGTCAGCGTCATTTTGTACAATAAATTTTCGCAGACGGCGGAGCAGAATACTTTTCTGAGCAACGAGCAAATTGTCGAACAGGTCAGCTACAACCTCGACACGTATTTGAAAGGCATGGACGAGGTGTTCGGCCTTGTCGACCGCAAGATTCAGGAGAGCGGGACGATTCCGAACGAAAGGCTGATGGAGCAGCTCGAAACGATTCTGAATTCGCGCGAGGATCTCGTTTCCATGGCCCTGTTTACAAGCGGCGGCGAGCTGATTACCGGTCTGCCGCAGGCGGAGCTGCGGAAGAACACGAAGCTGACCGATCAAAGCTGGTTCCGCTCCGCAATCGAGAGCCCGAACCATCTGTCCTTCTCCCTCCCTCATATCCAGAACCTGTACAAGGGGCAGTACAAATGGGTCGTGTCGATGAGCAAGGGCATCACCTTGAACCGCGGCGGCAAACCGGCCGATGCCGTACTGATGGTCGACATTAATTTCAAGACGCTTGACGAGCTGTTCCGCAAAGTCAATCTCGGGCAAAAAGGCTACGTCTATATTTTGGACGAGTCGGCGGGCAATATCATATACCATCCTCAGCAGCAGCTCATTTATGCCGGATTGAAGTACGAGAATGTCGAGAAGGCGCTCAAGTATACGTTCGGCAGCTATGTCGATGAAACGGACGGCATGAAGCGGCTGATTACTATTAAAACCGTCAACAATATCGGCTGGAAAATTATCGGCGTCTCCTATATGGATGAGATTGTGACGACCAAGAAAGAGATTGGAGGGTTCATCTCCTGGCTGCTGCTTGCAGTGCTGGTATTGGTGCTGCTGATCGCAGGCTTTATGTCCGCCAAAATATCGCAGCCGATCAAGCGGCTGGACAAGTCGATGCGCAAGGTGGAGCAGGGGGATTTCGACATTCATATTCCCGTCCGGGGCGAGGATGAGGTCGGCCGGCTGTCCCGGCGGTTCAATCTGATGGTCGCGAACATCCGCGAGCTGCGGGATCAGATTATTTTGGAGCAGGAGGCGAAGCGGGAGAGCGAGCTGGAGGTGCTCCAGGCGCAGATCAATCCGCACTTTTTGTACAATACGCTCAATTCCGTCGTACGGATGGCCGGCAGCGGCAAGAGCGAGGATGTGATCACCATGATTACTTCCTTGTCGAAGTTTTTCCGGATCAGCTTGAGCCGCGGCAAGCGGATCATTACCGTTCGGGAGGAGCTGGAGCATGTCCGCAACTATTTGATCATCCAGAACATCCGCTATAAAAACAAGTTTGAATACGCCATTTCCGCGGAGGAGGAAGTGCTCTCCTGCCAAACGTTAAAGCTGATCCTGCAGCCTTTGGTCGAAAATGCCATCTACCACGGCATCGAGATGATGGCCGATGAGGGGCGGATCGAGATTTCGGCGGGGATTGCCGACGGAAAGGTGCTGCTCGAAGTGAAGGATAACGGTCTGGGCATTCCTCCGGATAAGCTGGACGACATTTTATCGGGAGAGGCCAAGTCGGATGAAGGCTCTGGGGTAGGTGTCAAAAATGTTCATGAGCGCATCCGTCTGACCTTCGGAGACGCTTATGGCCTGCAAATCGAAAGCCAGCTGGAGGAAGGGACTTCGGTGAAGGTATGGATACCGGTCCTGAAGGAGGAAGCCGAGGTGGAGCCGCTGTGATAATAAAATGGATATCCGCATCCGCAGGCAGCAGGCGAAGCCGCAGCTTATGGGCCGCCGCGCTGCTGGTCTGCCTCTGCTGTCTTGCCGCGTGCTCGCCGGTTGCCGAGATGAGCGGGGGGGCGCCTGCGCCGAAAAAAAACGTTTCGCTCATCGTGAAGATGAAGCAGGGAGACTATTGGAGAACGGTGCGTATGGGGGCCGAAGCGGCGGCCAAAGAATTTAACGTCAACCTGAATGTGTCCGGTTCCGGAGGATGAGAAGGACATCCAGGGCCAGATCGGGCTCGTCAAGGAGGCGATTGCCGGCGGTACGGATGCTCTGGTGCTGGCGGCCAACGATTATACAGGGTTGAAGGATATTACCGAGCGGGCCGTCTCGCAGCGGATTCCCGTCATTACGATCGATTCCGAGGTCGATTCGCCCAAGGTGCTCGGTTTTATCGGCATTAATAATTACGAGGCCGGAAGAAAGGCCGGCAGTAAGCTCGTCGAGCTGGTCAGCGTGACGAGCCGCATTGCTCTGATGAATTTCGGGGAAGGCGCCAAAAATGCGGATGAACGGGAGCAGGGGCTGCTGGACGAGCTGGCCCGTTATCCTCAGGTGCAGGTGGTCAGCAAGGAATACTGCTACTCCGACCTGAAGCTGTGCCGCGAGCAAACCCGGAATTTGCTGAACGATAAGCATGTGGACGGCATTGTCGCGCTGCATGCTATCGCTTCCATCGGTGTAGCCGATGAGGTGGAGAGCATGGGGCTGTCGGGCAAGGTTCAAGTCGTCACCTTCGACAATACGCCGGAGGATATTGAATTTCTCCAGGAGGGCGTTATTCAGGCGACCATTATCCAGAACCCATTCAGCATGGGGTATTTGGGCGTCAAATATGCCGTCGAGGCGATTCAGGGCAAGAAAATTCCGAAGTTCGTCGATACGGGCACGAAGGTCATCGATCAGGAGAATATGTTCTGGTCAGACAATCAGAAGCTGCTGTTTCCTTTTGTAAAATAACAGAATATCCCATAAATCAGCTCTTCGGGAGACGTTTCCGGAGGGCTTTTTTCGCATGATAGAATCTATATGTTTTCGGGGTCTCCGCAAAGTACCTGAATCCGCTTCGAAGCAAAAGCCCCACTTTGTGGGGGGGTTATATGACGATCTTCAGAAAAACACAGTAGAATTTTTATAGAAAACATGAGTATTTTGCATGGGTTTTTAACAAAGGATAGAGCATAATTGGTTTGTGGCAAGCGAATGAAATAAAGAATTAAACGGAGGTCATTATATGAAAAAGGTTGTTTTTACTCTTTTGACAGCGGCGTTGATTACTACCGTAGCAGCGGGCTGCGGCGCAGGCGGCAATTCTGCGGCACCAAGCGGCGGGACTAAAACCGATGCGGGAAGCGCAGCGAAAAAGCCTACGATCGGCGTAGCGATCTACAAATTTGACGATACATTCATGACAGGCGTACGCAACGCGATTTCCGCGAATGCCGAAGGCAAAGCGCAGACGGATATTGTAGACTCTCAAAACTCTCAGCCTACGCAAAACGATAAAGTAGACTTGTTCATTACGAAGAAAGTGAATGCGCTTGCGATCAACCCGGTCGACCGTACGGGAGCCGGCGTCATTATCGACAAAGCGAAGGCGGCTAACACGCCAGTTGTTTTCTTTAACCGCGAGCCGATGGAAGCGGACATGAAGAAATGGGATAAAGTATACTATGTCGGCGCAAAAGCGGAGCAATCCGGTACGATGGAAGGCCAGCTGATCGTGGATTACTTCAAATCCCATCCGGAAGCGGATAAAAACAAAGACGGCACGCTGCAGTACGTCATGCTGAAAGGCGAGCCGGGTCACCAGGACGCGGAGCTGCGCACCAAGTTCTCTATCAAAGCGGTGGAAGACGCCGGCATCAAAGTAGAGAAGCTGGCTGAAGATACAGCGATGTGGGACCGTGTTAAAGGTCAAGAGAAAATGGCGGCGTTCCTGGCTTCCCATGGCGACAAAATCGAAGCGGTCTTCGCGAACAACGACGACATGGCGCTGGGCGCAATCGAAGCTTTGAAAGCCAAAGGCTATTTCAAAGACAACAAATATATGCCGGTAGTAGGCGTTGACGCAACGGCACCGGCTGTGAAAGCGATGGAAGAAGGCACAATGCTCGGTACCGTACTGAACGATGCGAAAAACCAAGGGAAAGCGACCTTTAACCTGGCTAACGTATTGGCTCAAGGACAAACGCCTTCCAAAGACAACATTGGTTATGACATCACAGACGGCAAATATGTATGGGTTCCTTACAAAAAAATCACCAAAGATAATTTGAACGATGCGAAGTAAGAGGAAAAAGAGCAGGCATTGAGTTGGTGAGCTGCGCGAGCGGATCGTTCCTCCGATCGCTATTGTCCCCGGATTTCCTAAAGGATCGGCTGAAACGGTAGAAATCCGGGGACAAAGGCGAACGCTGACGCTTCTCCGGAATGATCCGCTCGCTTCGCTCCGGACTCACACCTGACTTTATCCCGGGGAAAAAGTAGAAGGATGGCGAAGAGGGGGAGGTGGTTGTTCCCTCCCTCTCTTCCGCCCTGCCTTTGAAACCGTCAAAACCTTTAAAAACAACAGACCAACAAAACCATATCAATACCAACAATACCAAAGAACGATCTAAACCGTGTAAACCATCAACATCGTTAAAGCTTAAAGATCTAAGGTAATTCCGAACGAGGGAATCAAGATATTCGCGAATGAATGGATCTAAGAATGAATGTGAATGAATTCAAGAAAAAAGCAAGGCATCGCAATATTTTCCGAATGGGAAAGAGGCGTATACATCAACATACGCAGGGGGCGTTACCATGACTCAAACTCAATACTTACTTGAAATGAATAGTATCTCCAAGGAGTTTCCCGGTGTGAAGGCGCTTGATAACGTTACGCTCAAAGTGCGTCCGGGTACGGTTCATGCTCTGATGGGAGAGAATGGCGCTGGAAAATCGACGCTGATGAAGTGTCTTTTCGGAATATATAAGCCCGATGGCGGCGAAATCCTTCTTAACGGCAGCAAAGTGGAAATGAATAACTCCAAGCAGGCGCTCGACCAAGGGGTATCGATGATTCACCAGGAGCTGCACCCGATTCCGCAGCGCAATGTGATGGAGAACATATGGCTGGGGCGTTTTCCCGTCAAAGGCTTCGGACCGTTTCAATTAGTGGATCACGGGAAAATGTACAGAGATACCGAGAAGCTGTTCAAGGATCTGGAGATGGATATCGATCCGGCCGCGCTGGCAGGCAGCATGTCCGTGTCCAAGCTGCAATCGCTTGAAATTGCGAAGGCGGTATCGTTCAATTCGAAGGTCATCATCATGGATGAGCCGACCTCCTCGCTGACAGGCAACGAAGTCGAGGCGCTGTTCAAAATTATCGAGCGGCTAAAAAAACAAGGCGTCGCAATCATTTACATCTCGCACAAAATGGAGGAAATTCTCCGCATTTCCGACGATGTGACGATTATGCGCGACGGCCGGCTGATCGGTACCTGGCCCGCATCCGAGCTGACCACGGATCTGATCATCACCCGTATGGTCGGCCGGGATTTGAGCCAGCGGTTCCCGGAGCGGACGAATGTGCCGGGAAGCGTTTTGATGAAGGTCGAAAATTTAACTTCTCCAATCGCCAAGTCGTTCCAGAACGTTTCCTTCGAGCTGCGAAGGGGTGAAGTGCTCGGGCTTGGAGGTCTCGTCGGAGCACAGCGGACGGAATTAATCGAAGCGCTGTTCGGGCTGCGGGCGATTTCGGAAGGCGCCATTACGCTGAACGGCAAGCCGGTGCGCTTCAAATCGCCGCAGGAAGCGAAGAAGCATAAGCTGGCGCTGCTGACCGAGGAACGGCGTGTCACGGGAATTTTCCCTGTACTGTCGATCCAGGAGAATGCGGCTATTGCCAACCTGGACCGGTATACGAATTCGTTTCTCCTGCTGGATGAGGGCAAGATCAAGGAAGAGGCGAAACGGAGCGTCGAGCAGCTGAGGGTTAAAACTCCGACGGTAAAGGAGCAGATCAAGAACCTGTCCGGGGGGAACCAGCAGAAGGTGCTGCTCGCCCGGTGGCTGCTGACCGAGCCCGATATTTTGCTGCTCGACGAACCGACGCGCGGGATCGACGTCGGCGCCAAGTTCGAAATTTACTCGATCATCGCCGATTTGGCCAAGCAGGGCAAGAGCATCATTATGATCTCGTCGGAAATGCCTGAGCTGTTGGGTATGTCCGACCGCATTATGGTGATGTGCGAGGGCAGAGTTTCCGGCATTGTCGAAGGCAAGGATGCGACAGAGGAAGAGATCATGCGGCTGGCTACCAAATATATGATTTAACCATCATTCAGTTTATAAGAGACGCTTTAAGCAATGAAGCAACGAGCTTGCGAGGGAGGCTTTTTACACAATGAACACCAAAAAAATGAGCAGCTTTTTGACCCAGAACGCCATCTACATCGTGCTTATTGTTCTGGTTATCGGGATTGCGATTTCCGATCCGCGGTTTTTATCGATAGATATTCTTAGAGATATTTTACTGCAAAACTCGACGCGGGCGATTATCGCGCTGGGCATGGCTTTCATCCTGATTACAGGCGGAACGGACTTGTCCGCAGGACGCGTCGTAGGCTTAACGGCCGTTTTATCCGCATCGATGCTGCAAATTATGGACTATCCGCGGCGCTTCTTCCCGGATTTGCCGAACCTGCCGCTGTGGGCGCCTATCGTTATCGGGATTTTGGCGGGGCTGGTTGTCGGTCTGCTGAACGGCTGGATCGTTTCGCGGCTCAGCGTTCCGCCGTTTATCGCGACGCTCGGTACGATGGTTATCGTATACGGCGCCAATTCGATTTACTTCGATATGAAGCCGAACGAATCGCAGCCGATTGCCGGCTTGAGACCGGATTTCACGAAGCTCGGCACCGGGTTTATCGGATCGGGGGGCAGTTACTCGATACCTTATATCGTCATTATAGCCATTATCGTCGCCTTGATTGTCTGGGTCGTCTTTAACAAAACCCGGCTTGGCAAAAACATGTACGCCATCGGAGGCAACATTCAGGCGGCTACGGTTTCGGGGATTAACGTAAGACGGAACCTGTTGAAAATTTACGCGTTTGCCGGCGCTTTGTACGGCCTGGGCGGCGTGCTGGAAGCGGCGAGAACCGGCGGCGCGACGAACAACTACGGCAACATGTACGAGCTTGATGCTATCGCGGCCTGCGTGGTCGGCGGCGTTTCGACAGCCGGAGGGATCGGTACCGTACCTGGTGTGCTTGTCGGCGTATTGATTTTCGGCGTCATCAACTATGGATTGACCTTTATCGGCGTCAGCCCGTACTGGCAGCTGATCATCAAAGGCTTGATTATTGTAGCGGCGGTTGCGTTCGATATTCGTAAATATTTGGCGAAAAAATAATGTAAACCCAGGCTGCCGATGGCTTCAATCCATTGGCAGCTTCTTTTTCTCAAATGATTGGAAGCGGATTCACACAAGGAGGATACAAGCTTGAATTTTTCATTGCGCCGTAAAATGATAGGGGCCTTCGCGCTGATTTCTTTGCTGGCAGCGGCTGCGAGCGGCTTGTCCTATATCTATTTGAAGCAGGTGGACGGCTCCAATGCTTCCCTGCTGCAGGAAAACGTTGCGGCGGTTCAGCTGGCCAAGGAAATCCGGGCCGGAACGGAGCGGCAGAACGGGCTGTTGTTCAATTATATCGTTGAGCCGAGCCCGGAAAAGGAGCAGCTGCTGAAGTCCGTCAATGCGGAATTGACGGCCTCGATTGACCGCATGCTGCAGCTGGCGCAGACGGAGGAGGAGCAGAATGGAGCCCAGGCAATGCGGGAATCGAATGAGACGTTTGCGCGGTTGGTGACCAAGGTCGCGGATTACATCCATCGCGATGAAGAAAGCTTGGCGAAATCGGAGGCGCTGCTCTGGGCCGCGCCGCTAAGCGACAAGCTGAGGCAGACGGCTTCGGCTATCGAAGCGCAGGAGCAGGACATCATGACTTCCAAGACGATGGCCAACAACGGGCTCGTGGCAGCGACGATCCGGACGCTTGCTGTCGTCAGCGCCGCATCGCTGCTGATTGCTCTAGCTATCGGGGCATTGCTGTCGAGAGCAGTCGTCAGGCCCATACGGATGATGGTTCAAGCCGCGGAGCGGATCGCCGCCTGCGATCTGACCGTCGCGGACATCGGGCTGCGCAATCGTGACGAGCTCGGAGAGCTGGGATCGGCCTTCAACGGAATGAAGCATAATTTGCGTGCAATGGCGGCGCAGCTGGGACACAGTACGGAGCAGGTGGCGGCCGCTGCGGAAGGACTGAGCGCGAATACGGCGCAGCTGAGCGTTTCTTTGGAACAGGTGACGGTTCAAGTGCAGGAGATTTCGGCCGGTGCGGAGGAGCAGGCGCAGCAAGTGCAGGCGGGGGCAGCCTTGATCGAAGAGGTATCCGCCGCGGTAGAAGATATTGCTCAGGTAGCCCGGGCGGCAAGCCAGCGTTCGCTCAGTACGCTGCGGAGTGCGGAAGCAGGGCAGGAAGCGGTACGCGGGGCGATGAAGCAGATGAGCGCGATCGAGCGGACGGTAAATGAGCTGGCTCTTGCCGTGGCGCGTCTCGGGACCTGCTCCGCAGAGGTTGTTCAGCTTGTAGACGTCATCGCGGGAATCGCGCGGCAGACGAATATGCTTGCGCTGAACGCTTCGATTGAAGCGGCAAGGGCAGGAACGGCGGGCAAAGGCTTCGCCGTCGTTGCGGAAGAGGTGCGCAGACTGTCGCTGCAGACGGCAGCGGCGGCAGAGCAGGCGGCCGATCTGATCGGCGGAATCCGCGCGGAGACGGCGGAGGTTGCGCAATCAACGGAGGACGGCTCCCGGGAGGTCGGCATCGGTATGGCCGTCGTCCGCGAGGCCGGAGACGCCTTCGAACGCATCCGCGAGGCTGCGGATGATGTGGCTGCTGCGGTGGAGCAGGTGCATGGGCGCTCGACAAGCATTGCCCGCCAATCGCAGGCGGCGGTGGAGTCGATCGGCTCCATCCGGTATATCGCAGGCAGGGCCGCTTCGAGTACACAAGAAGTTTCTGCGCATACGGAGGAACAGTATGCCAGCATGGAGGAGATGGTGTCCGCCGCAGCAATGCTCAGTACGATGGCGGAGGAGCTGCGGCTGCTGCTGGCCAAGTTTCGGGTTTAATAGGTATGAGCGGGACGGACGGTTCGTCGTCTGTTCCAGGCGGCGGGCGTCCAGCTTGCCGCCAATTTTTTTTTGACTGGCAGCAGACCGTTATACGATGCTAAAACGTGCGACTGCTATGACTCAGCCGGAAGAGCATATCTGTAGGTTCTGCAGGGCGGTCAATCGACCCTTGCGGCTATGCGCACTGGGAATGCAGGCGAACTGGGCCGCACCCGCCGAAGCTTGACGGAGTTGTTTGATAAAGCGGTTTGACAAAGCCGGGCAGGGTGTGAGAAGCTTTGTTCCGTGCGGTTTGTGGCATGGATGGTGTGCACCGCGCGAGGTAGTACCGAGAACAGAAGTATCCAGAGCAGCAGAGTTAAGTTAATAACAAAGGTACCGATAACAGCAGCAATAAAAGCAGCAGTACCGAGGGCCACAATTTACCAAGTGCAGCAGTACAAAACATAACAGAACAAATGTACAAAGAACGGGAGAACGAAGAATGAGCTTGTACCCTGATTCCGGTTATGAAGCTTCTACATATATTTATACCTATACATGCCATGAGGACGAGCTGCCGCTCGCGCAGCTGGAGCTGCGGATGCTGTTCGGCTTCGAGCCGCAGAGCCGCTGCATAGAAAGCGCGCGGCGGATTGAGCCGTCGCGCAGTCCTTTTATTAAGCAGCGGCTGGATGTGCTGCTGGAGGGAGCGAGCCTGCCGGAGCTGGCACGGCAGGCTGCATCGCTGACCTTGAAGGAAGGCACGACCTTCAAGGTGGTATACGTCGACACGGACGGCCAGGTCGACTATGACGGGGCGCGAGCCATCGAGCGCGAGCTCGGCCGGCACATCCGCGGCACAGCCGAGATGCGCCGGCCGGGCCTGCTGTTCGGCGCCGCGCGCGCGAACGGCAGGTGGGTGCTCGGGGCGTGCAGCATCCCCGAGCCGGTCTGGCTGCGGCACCAGAAGAAGCCGCAGCATTACTCCACCGCGCTAAGCACACGCGTCGCGCGGGCGGTCGCCAACATCGCCGTGCCGGAGCCGGCCGGCGTCCGCGCCATTGACCCGTGCTGCGGCATCGGCACGGTGCTGGTTGAGGCGCTCTCCATGGGCGTGGATATCGTCGGCTTCGATATCAATCCCCTAGCGGTTCGCGGAGCGAGAGCGAATCTCGCTCATTTCGGCTTCCCCGATGTAGTTGCCATCGGAGATATTCGCGAGCTGGAGGGCAGCTACGATACGGCAATCCTGGATATGCCGTATAATCTGTGCTCCAAGCTGCCGCCGCAGGAGCAGCTCGCTATGCTGGCGTCCGCGCGCAGACTCGCATCGCGTGCCGTGATCGTGACGACGGAGGCTGTCGATCCGCATCTCGAACAGGCCGGCTTTCGGATCGCCGACCGATGCGTCGTGCGCAAAGGAGCGTTCGCCCGCCAAATCATCGTCGTGACTTAAACGGAAAAACCTTCCCGCAGTACCATTTGGTATAGTTGCGGGAAGGTTTTTTTGGTTGACGAACGGGAAGGCCGAGGCGTTGTCAGCCTCCGCTTGGATTCAAACCGGCGTAGCTTTCTTCATCCGGCAGAGAGAAGCCTTTGGCCAGCTCATCGGTTTCGATGAACTTTCTGAACGTCTCGGAGCGGTAAGCGGAAGCGAGATCTGTGGCAAATGGCTTGCCGGCATCCGCAGTCTTAACCGCAGCGATTAGCTGATACGCTCGGGGCGGCCGCTCCAGGAGCACCGATTGGGATAAGCGCATCCCGGCTGCCAGAGCCTGGGTGCCGGGAATGACGGCGAAGTCCTTGTCAGACAGGGCGGAAGGCAGCTGAGCCGCATTCATTGCGAGAAGGCGAACCTGTTTCGGATTGGCGGCAATATCTTTTTCCGTGGCGGTAAGCGGATCGATCTTTTCGTCAAGCGTCAGGATGCCCGCTTGCTGCAGCAGAACAAGAGCACGGCCCAGATTGGCCGGATCGTTCGGAATGGCGATGCTTGCTCCATCGGACAAGGCGCCGATACTTGTATGTTTTCCGGAATAGATGCCAAGTGGCGCTGTCGGTACGGTACACAGCTCGCTCAGCTCCGTCTGATTTTGTTCGTTGTAGGAAGTGAGGTAATCTTTATGCTGAAATACATTGGCGTCTATAGCTCCTTGAATAAGCGCTTCGTTGGGCTCCGTCGAGTGGGTAAACTCAACCGTCAGCACATGATAGCCCTGCTTCTCCAGAATCGGCTGGATACCTCGTTTGAATAGGTCGCTGTAAGGACCCGGCATAAAACCGACCCGGACCGTTTTTTCCTGGACGTGCCGGGCTTCACTGCCGCAGCCGAGCAAGACGACGGGGAGCATCAGAACCAGTATCAGGAATGCAAGAAGCTGGGGGCGAGTCAAGTGGTGTCTCACAATACGAATCTCCTAAGGGGATGAAAGTCGTCAATCGGCTGGAATGAACGCTAAATCTCACAGGCGAGGTGCCAAGCTGTAAAATAAGCTGCATTTTAATTCCAAGCAGCTTTCTGTGATTAAATTGTATAAAGGAAGTAACAAAAGATCAATGGAAAAAATGTAGAACTTTGTCGTATAAAGTGCGCATAGGGAGCCCGGGAAACAAACGCAAGAACGTTCTCGTTTCAGCTTACGGGATTCGGGGGTATTGCATCCGCTTCTAACGGATCGCTCTTGACGAATATAGTTATACCCTAACAGGGAGTGAAGCTTGGATCGGTGAGTTCCGGAACGTTTTATACCAGGAGGAGGGATTTTCATGCACAGCATACTGCTGCGCTGGTTTTATGTCTTCGGTTTAGCCGCCGTTCTGCTCGTCAACGCCTTGGCAGTGATCCATCCGATCAATGGGAAGACAGTCGGAGAAATTTCGGCGATGTTTCCGGTCGGTATCACGCCGGCGCCGTGTGCCTTTTCGATCTGGGGGCTGATCCACCCGCTCCTGATCGGCTTTGTCGTCGTTCAGTTCATACCGCGGGTCAGAGACCAAGAATTCGTCCGGGGGATGGGGCCCTGGTTTCTGGTCTCCTGTTTTTTTAACATCAGCTGGATTTTACTGTGGTAGTACATCTATATCGTATCCTCTGTCTACGCCATGCTCGGCTTGCTTCTGTCGCTTCTGCTCGTCTACCTGCATACCCGCAGGCGGGGCCGCTCGCCGGATCCTTTGATTCGCTGGTGGATACAGCTGCCGTTCAGCATCTATTTGGGATGGGTTGCGGTAGCTGCCATTGTCAACATTGCCGTTGCTTTATACGCAGTAAAATGGCATACGTTCGGATTATCCGAGACGGCCTGGACGATGCTGCTCCTCGTGTTCACGTTTTTGGTGACTGCAGCGGCCGGCGTCCGTTTCCGCGATCCGGCGTATGTACTTGTTGCCGTATGGGCGCTGATAGCGATTGGCGCCGCCAATCGGGGGGATGTGCCCGTTCAATATACGGCTTGGGGAGCGGCTGTCCTTTTATTCATTGGCGCGGCCGTGCTGGTGACGCATAATTTATCCAATACTGGGAATTCATAAACAGAACATACAGAAAGCTTCCCTTGCAGCCGCCTTCTTAGAGCAGATGCTCCGGTTTGGACAGCACCTAACCGATACTTGAAGCGGCTGCACAATCGAAATCGGCTTTCCCGCGAGGCAGATCGTGAAGGCAGGATCAAGCTTCAAGCAGCTTGTGTCGGGCCTGCTTTGTCGTACAGGCAGTACGGCAGGGAAACGCCGGGTCTGTATGAGACAAGCGATGGAAAAAGGAGCTGGAGTCTTTGTTGATCCTCATTATTGCAGCGGCGCTGCTCATTATTTTTATAGAGACGCCGGCATTGGTTCGCCAGAGAAGATGGAAGGAGCTTGCCGTGTTCTCGGGCTTTTTAATATCAGGACTGATCCTGGGCGTTATTCTGGCGCTTCATCTGGCCTTTCCGAACCTGACCCAGCTGACTGAAGCGGTGTTCAGACCGGTTCAAAGGCTGCTGGTACAGTAATAGTCCTTAGCTTAGCATTGAAAATGCGTGCTCCGCATCGAAAACTGGGACTGGCGCTCCGTGTCAGAAACGGTAGTAAAGGCTTGGACTAAGCTCAACGAAAGTTTCGATAATTTTGTCAGCATTCCTCACATTTGTGTTAAGATAGAGGGAGAAACGGAACCTTCTATATTTCGGGCGAAGCGGGGGATTTCAATGAAGGCCAAGATGTCGATAGGCTCGTTGAAGCAGGAAATTATCAAAATTTATAATTCGATCAATCAGGAGATTTTTGGCATCGGCATCCGGTCGCAGCGGCTTGAAATCTCGGGGGACAAAGTGTTTATTTTCGCTACCCACAAGCGGATCCCGGCATTGAAAATATTGGATGAAACGCACCGGGCGCTTACGGCCTCGGTCGACGTCGCCGTCATGGAAGCGAATAAAAAAATGCTGAAGCGCAAGCTGGAGGAAACGCTCGGTCTGCAGGTGCTGACCGTGCTCAAGGATTACGATCCGGTTGCCGAATATTCGGCTACGATTATCGTGCTGGAGCATCCTTTGGAGGAAGCGGACAAGGAAGCGAGATAGAAATTTTGTCCAGGGCCCTTGCCAATGTCTGTCTCATATGTTATATTAACTAACAAGTAAGTTACATTTAATTTTGTTATTACTTTAAAAGTGTTAGTTGCATGTTATGTTAATCTCATTTGAATGGAATGGCTTTGAGTCCTTTCTCCCTGTAGATTCGACGTTATTCCAATATTCTTATGAGATCCACTTCAACATAGCAGGTAATGAGGAACTCCGTTCTACCCCACAAGGAAGAGGAGAGCCTTACGACCGCTTATTGTGACATAGTACAGCCTGTTTATTCTATTTTAGGCTGACGTATGCTCATGATGGCGGTTTTTTTATTCCCAAAAAGGCTAACAGACGATGGAAGGGGCAGCTGAGCATGATCATTACACATCCGCAGTATAACGTAGATTCCGTTTTATCGGCTTTGAACGCCATCACGGGCGGAAGGGTGGTGATGGATTGGAACGAAGTGACGGCAGGCACGAATCCGTATGTCGTGACGAAGACGTCCAATATTCCGGGCAAAAGCGTGATCGAAATCCCGGGACTTATTTTCGGAGATAAGCAGAAGCCTGTGCGGCGCATTGGCGTAGGGATGACGCTGACCGAATCCGTAATTGAGCTCGCTTCGGGCATGAATCTGGACTTGATCGTGGTTCACCATCCTGTCGCTGATGCGGCAAGCTCCGGCGGGGTTCCGTTCGCCCACTACCTGCCGCTGTACGATCTGGCGCTGATTGAGCTGCACGAGGCTTTTCACGGCTTGCATCCGGGAGTGACGTTCCTGCACGGACACCGCAAGCTGAAGACGGACATCTGCTTCGGAGGCATTCAAGGCAATGTGCTGCACCAGGGGGTTGCGCTGGAGGAAGTCCGCACGGTTCGCGATATAGTTCAGAGAATTGACCGTTGGATGGGACGAGGTCTGGATGAGCAGGTGCTTGAGGCGGAGCGCCGCATTCGCGGAGAAACGGAGCTGCAGGAAGCCAATCTGATGAACCCCGTTCACGTTTTAAGCGGGGAGTTGGATTCTCCGGTCCGGCACGTCCTGCATTTCTTCCCTCACTCGGGCTTTACGGTGCCGCATTTGCAGCAGGCGCTGGCGATGTATCCGGAGACGGATACGATTATTGTGAGCATCAGCCGCGTCCGGGAGTACAGCGAGCTGGTGCAGTATGCGAAGCGTGCCGGACTCAACTTTATCGTCGGCAATTCGCACTCGCTAGAAATATTGGAGAACGGGCTTCCGCTCGCTTATGCGCTGGAATGGATGCTGCCCGGCGTGGAGCTCTTCCTGCTGAGGGAACGGATTACGGCCGTCCCGCTGCAAAGCGTAGGCAATCCGCAGATGGTTGAATATGGCAAGAGTATGGCTGAACAATACTTGGTTGCAGGCCGTACGCGCGCCGTTCATACATAATAATCGTTTCATAAACAATGGGAGGGGACCAAACGATGAAGAAGAACAAACGTGCAGGATTGTTATTAAGCGCTCTGATGCTGCTTGGCGCAGTGGTCGGCTGTGGAAAGGAGGCCGCTCCGGCATCTGCTCCCGCAGCGCCCGCCGCGGAGACGAAACCGGCGGAGAAGCCTCCGGAATTGAAAACCGTGCGGTTCTCCGAGGTCATCCGCTCGATCTTTTACGCTCCGCATTATATCGCGATGGAGAAGGGGTTCTTCAAGGAAGCGGGCATCAACATCGATATGAACACGGCGCAGGGCTCGGATAAAGGCGCTGCGGCGCTGCTGGCCGGGGTGGCGGATATCTCGCTGGTCGGACCGGAGACGGCCATCTACATTTTCAACCAAAAGGGCGATAAGAAGCTTAAGATCTTCCATCAGCTGACGTTCAAGGACGGTTCCTTCCTGCTGTCGAGAAATAAAATGGATACGTTCAAATGGAGCGATCTTGCCGGAAAAAGCGTCATCGGCTGGAGACCCGGCAGCGCGCCGCAGATGGTGTTGAACTCCAAGCTGCTTCAGGAAAAAGTAGCTAATGCCGATATCGTCACGAATATCGCTTCCACTGCAATGGCGGGCGCTTTTACAAGCGGCAAAGGGGACTTCATCCAGGTGTTCGAGCCGATTGCATCTACATTGGAGAAGGAAGGCAAAGCCTATTACGTAGCCTCGATGGGAGACGGCTTCGGCCAGTTCCCGGAAACGTCGTATGTGGCGACGGAGGATTATTTGAAGAACAACGCCGAAACGGTGCAAAAGTTTTCCGACGCTTTGGTCAAAGCGACCAAATGGCTTGATACGGCCTCGAAGGACGAGATCGCAGCGGCGCTGGCTCCTTACTTTGAAGGGACGCCCAAGGACATCATTATTCAGTCCGTCGACCGGTACAAAAAGCAGGGGACGTGGAATGCCAATCCGGAGCTGACGGCTGTACAATTCGATACGCTGCAGCATGTGCTGATTGAGAACGGGGTCTTGAAGGAAGAGCAGAAAGTGAAAATGGAGGATGTCGTTGACATGACCTTTGCGAAGAAAGCGGTGAAATAAGTATGGCGCAGATTGAACTGGATCAAGTATCGCTTCGGTACTTTACGATGAAGCAGGAGACGGAAGCGCTGAGAGACATCGACATCCGCATCGAAGCAGGCGAATTTATAAGCATTGTGGGGCCGAGCGGCTGCGGCAAAAGCACGCTGCTGTCGCTGATCTCCGGCATGATCAAGCCGACGGGCGGCAAGATGCGCATCGACGGGCAGGAGGTCGCCGGAACTTCCCGCAAGGTCGGTTATATGCTCCAGCACGACCACCTGCTCGAGTGGCGGAATGTACTGAGCAACCTGATGGTCGGCGCCGAAATCCGCCGCATGGATAAACGGGCCGCCGAGCGCAAGGCGCTGGAGCTGCTGGAGCGCTATGGGCTGGGCGGCTTCGCCCACCACAGCCCGGCCCAGCTGTCCGGCGGCATGCGCCAGCGAGTGGCGCTGATCCGGACGCTCGTGACCGAGCCCGACATTTTGCTGCTTGATGAGCCTTTCTCGGCGCTCGATTACCAGACGCGGCTGGCTCTGGCGGACGAGATCGCCTCAATTATAAAGGATCAAGGCAAAACAGCCATCCTCGTCACGCATGACATCTCGGAAGCGATCTGTATGGCGGACCGCGTGCTGGTCATGTCGAAGCGGCCGAGCACCATCTCGGCGGTGCACCGGATCGAATTTGAGGAAGGCCCGGATTTGACGCCTTGGCAGAAGCGCGAAGCAGGCCGGTATCATACGTACTTTAATACCATTTGGAAGGAGCTGCAGGGGCATGTCGTCCGTACAGGTACATGAATCAACACGACAACAAAATCCGGCGGGCTTGAACGCCGAGCGGCGTACGGTGACCGTCTCCGCTCCGCAGGGAGCCGTTCCAGAAGGGCAGGCCTCCGGCCCGACGGAAGCCTATAAGGCCTATCTGCGCAGGCAGAAGCGTCACCGCTATACGATCCGCGGCATGCAGCTGCTCATCCTGCTCGCGCTGCTCGGGTTGTGGGAGCTGGCGGCAGACTTGAAATGGGTCGACTCGATGCTGACCAGCAAGCCTTCCCAGATCGCCGCCTCGTTCAAGGAACTGATGAGTCAAGGCCAGCTGATGCACCATACTTGGGTTACGGCGCAGGAAACGATCATCGGCATTGTCGTTTCGATGCTGCTCGGGACGCTGGTTGCGGTCGCCTTCTGGTGGTCCGGCTTCGTCTCCAAGGTGCTCGATCCTTATATGGTTGTGCTGAATGCGCTGCCCAAGGTAGCTCTGGGGCCGATCTTCTATATTTGGCTCGGCGACCGCTACTCGATTTACGGTATGGCGATAGCCATTTCCCTGATCGTGACCATTATGATGATCGAGTCCGGCTTTAAAGAAATCGGCAAAACGAAGCAGAAGCTGATGGAATCGTTCGGCGCGACACGCTGGCAGATGCTTCGCATGGTGCTGCTGCCGGCCAGCATTCCGAATATAATCGCGACGTTGAAGGTGAATGTGGGCTTGACTTTGGTAGGCGTTATTATGGGCGAGTTTTTGTCCTCCAAAGCGGGGCTGGGCTTCCTGATTATTTACGGAGGCCAAGTATTCCAAATGCATATGGTTATGACGAGCATCGTGATCCTGGCGCTGCTGTCGATCGTGCTGTACGGCTTGGTTACGCTGCTTGGGCGGCTGGCGATGCGCAGATATCATTTTGACTCGTAGATAGAGCAAGAAGACCTGATGAGACTAGGACAATGCAATTCAGACATATATATCCTAGAAGTCCGTTCGAAGGGATGAGGCGAAAGACCCAGGGGAGCAGTTCCCCGCACGGCATAAGGCTTCATTTCGACGGGCTTCAACAGGAGGAGGGATGTATATGCGATTTACCGTCCAGTATATACCTCTAAACAAGCTGAAGCCGGATGCAGCTACCCGAATGACGGCGCAGCTCCGTAAGCTTCGCAGGCTGGTGTGGGACTGTATGCACCTGCTGGTGGTGCGCAAAAACCGCAAAGACGGCACTTATACCATCCTGCTCGGCAATGACCGCTATCAATATCTTCGTGAGCATACGAAAAAGCTTTCCGCGCCATGCCTGATCGACGACAGCGGACCCAAGGCCGATATCCGGTCGTGGCTGCGCCGGTGGCGTGAGGCGAAGCGCCCGGCGCCGTGGCTTGCGGTTCCCTGCGAGCGGCTGGCTCCGGTTGCCTGGTCGGCCGTAAAGACTCTTCTTAAGGAAGAGCCCCGTTTTCGAGAGCAGACCCGCAGTCAGCAGTGGGAGGTGCTGCTGCTGGCCGTCCACTGCAAGCGAACGGTTGTCGCTTCAATGAAGTCGAAGGTGAAGGAGCTTTCCTCCTGATCCGCTGCTGAAGGAATATTGTGCTGAAGCGCGCTCAAAATCGAGGTATGAATAATGGTTCAACAAGCTCGGGCTGCCTTGAGGCAGCCCGAGCTTGTTGATAAAGCAACCCGCCGAGCAACCCGCCGAGCAACCCGCTGAGCGTCCCGCCTCCTGCGCCGGATTACGGCGTCCATTGCACACGTACCTGCTTGGAGGTCTTGTTCATTTGCAGCAGCATGCCCGGGTTGTTCTGAGCAGGCTGCGTATTGGCCCGAGGCGGCGGCGGATTTACCCGCACCCGTAGGAGGACAGCGTCCCGTTGTTCCCGTAAGGACTTGAGCTGTACGCTGTATCCGCTGCTGCTTTGCATGCCGCCGGCGATATAAATGTAACTGGACTCTCCGGCATCGAAGCGTTCGAAGCCTCTGGACACGCCTAATTTCGTCTTGGCCTGACGGAGGAGTTCCTGCAATGCCTCATTCCCCTGAGGTGAATCGACGGCTGAGGAGATCCGCGACCCGATAGGAAGCGGTGCAGCCGTTCAACAGGCACAATAACGCAATGAACAAGAGGATCATCGGCTTTTTCATGAGTCGGAAGCCTCCTGACCATGGCTTTATTTTGAATATTTTACCATAATTATCCTTGGTTTATTGCCTTTTGATTATCGCGCTGTACAATAAGGGTAAAGAGGGGGAAAAGGAGGGATTCGGATGATTGTTCGTGAAACGGAGGATCAGTTTGTCATGGTTGGCCAGCATGACCATGCCCGTTTGTCGGGTGATGCGGCTTCGCATTTTACCGAGAACTGCTTTGTCGATACCAACTACGTCCAGGATGTGCTTACAGGGGTATACGAGCATGACCGGAGCTGGATTCGCCTGGACGATACGCCTGTATGGAATGACCGGGATCATGCTCCGTTCTCGTTTATGGATTATCCGCTGCTGCCCAAGCTGACCTTATACAAGCAGGGCATTGATGAGGTGGAGCTTGGCAATCCATATGCGGCGCTGCTGTGCAGTCTGCACTATGCTTCCTTTTCCATTTTCCAAACAAGCGAGCTGCCGGAATGCAAGCAGTTTTACCAGCACGAGCTGGAGCGTCAGGCCAGAATCAAGAGCGAACGCAATTCCTTGGATGAGCAGGCGCTGCGCAGTCATTTTCAGCTGCTGCAGCTTTGCGACGACATCTCCTTGTACGTATGCCTCAATCGGCCTGGAGTCGGCAAGGAAGAGGAGCATCCATGGTACCGCAAGGGCTTCAAAAACTCGGAGCTCATCACGGGGAACCCTGAGCATCGGATCATCCCGCATTGGGTGAGCGATAAAGCGATCCGGATCACGCCTTCGCCGTTTACAGGCCCGTTTGATGCCAAGCTCAAGCTGAAGCGGGTATCCAAGCGGCTAGCTGCGGAAATCGGCATCGGCGACGCTTACAAGCAAACCGAATGGTCGGAGCAGACCATCGTATTTTTGTCCTAAAGCCGCGTGAAAAAGAACCCGCCTATGCCACTATGCGCAGGCGGGTTTTGGGTTGCGAAAAGAAGTGCTGGCTGAACCATTCCGCCGTCACATAAAACCGGCGCCGCTTCACTCCTGCACTCCGCCATTCCGCGGCGGCTTGGGCTTGGTCCATGCCAGGGATGCGCCGCCGTGGGGGCGGACAGAATGACAGCACTTTGCGCAGTGCCGGAATTTGAAGCTAAGCATCGTCGGCCAAGCGGCGAACCGGCGCTTCGGTCAGACGGCAGCGCCGCGGTTTATTCCAGACGGAATCCCCGCGCTTCGAGGAAGGGGCGGATATGCGCCCGGACCGGCTGGCGGTATTTGTCCGCGATACCCTGCGACCAGGTCGTATTGATCTTCCCTTGGCTCCGCTGCTTGTAGTATTCGCTGGTTACTTCGTCGTAGGCGTCAATGGACGAGCGGGTTTTGCTGCTGTCGTATGCGTTCTCGTGGTAGACGGCCTGCTGTGCAAAGCGCGGGCGCAGCGACGGCTCCTGATCGGGAACGCCGACGCACATGCCGAACACGGGGTAGACGAGCTGCGGAAGGTTCAGCGCTTGGCTTACCTCCTCCGGGTTGTTGCGGATGCCTCCGATGTAGCAGATGCCGAGTTCCATCGATTCGGCAGCGATTGCCGCGTTCTGGGCTGCGAGAGCCGCATCGATCGTGGCGACGAGCAGGCTTTCGGTATTTTGATGAAAGGGCTGCTGCTGCATTTCGACTGCAGCTTGAATGCGGTGCAAATCCGCACAAAACACCAGGAACAGGCCGCACTGCTCGACATAAGCCTGATTTCCGGCCAGTCCGGCCAGCGTGTGCTTGGTTTGCGGATCGGTTACGCCCACAATGCTGAACGCCTGCACATTGCTGGAAGTAGATGCCATCTGAGCGGAGACGATGATCGCTTCGGTTTGTTCGCTGGTCAGCGGAACAGGCTTGAATTTGCGGATAGAACGGTGGCTTTGCAGCAGTTCAATAACAGAATTCATGGCAGTTGCTCCTTTACAGAGAGAATGGTCCGGCGATTCGTGCTCATTTTATACGAATGGCATTAGGGTGTCAACGAGCCCGGAGGATGGGAAGGAACCGGCTTGGAATCCGGTAGAAAACAGGCGTAAATCTGTAAAAAGACCGTTGACGGTCACTTCAGAAACTTGATACTATAATCAAAACATAGTTAAACCATCGGAATAATATGATCTACCGGACGGCCGGAGAGAGAACGTCTTGAAAATGCGCCCTCTCTTTTTTCATATACGGGCAGGTTGACAATGATAATGAGAACCATTATCATTAGGATATCAAGTGAATGAGAATAATTATCAATATATCCAAAGGGAGGACTGCAGATGGCGTCTATATTAGTGGTTGGAGCGGATCATTTGGGAAACATGCCGGAGCAGCTTGCTCATATCGGTTTTGACGAGGTAATGCATATGTCGGGCCGCAAGTGCCAGATGGTACGGAAAGGAATTCCCGAGAAGGTCGATGCTGTACTCGTGCTTACGGATTACATTAACCATAACCTGACCAAAGTGATAAAACAGCAGGCTAAGGAACAGGAGCTTCCTATTTATTATGCCAAGAGATCCTGGTGTTCCGTTCAGAAGGCGCTTTGCTCCTGCAAGCATGTCTGTGAGATGATGGCGCAGACGAAGCAGTAGAGAGCTGCGGAAGTGTCTTCTCAGAAGAAGATGGCGGGCTAGAGATGACGTTCATTTGCAGGCCATGAGGTCTGATTATGGGCGCCGGCTTATCCTGATTTGCATTCTGATGCGGACTGGAGGAATACGTTTTTTAGAAAGGACATGCCGTTTGAAACCGATACGATATATAAAGCTGATGCACTCGCTGTAGTATTCGCCGCGCAGGACGGAAACTGGAGAGTGCTTTTTGCTGTTCATCGGGACAATTACCGCAATGATTCATGGGAGTTATGAAAACCAAACAGCCCGGATCATCGCTTGGACGACGGGCTGGCAGTCGACGGTTTACCCTAATATCGAGTAACGTGCAGCGCGGCGCGGCAAGATAAACCGGTAGTTATTTATTATTTGAACGCTCCGCTCTTACAAAATTAATAAAGCGCTTGGCTTCTTCCGGGGTCAGCCTCATCCCGTCAACGGTAAGAGAAAACTTTTCCAGAATATGCTCGTCGGAAAGCTCCAAAGCATCCACAAATTCGCGGACATCCTCGTCCAGCTCGCCGTGCGGGTCACTCGGTTCTGCCGATCAGGTAGTCGATGGACACGTTAAACAAATTGGCGATACTGACTATCGTTTCATAGTCCGGCTCTCTCCGGTTATTCTCGTAATGCGATAGTGAGGCCCGGGTAATCCCCAGCTTGGTCGAAAGCCCCTCCTGCGTCAGGGAATGTTTTTCACGAAGCGCCGCTATCCTTTCCCCGTACTTCATATCTTATTAACCTCCAATTATGCAATCTTTGATGATGAAAAAGGACCATAAATAGGTACATCATGCCCTTGACATTGATACATAATGTATCGTATGTTTATGCTATGAATCTGACTTATTTAGGTTTTATTGCCGAAAAACGTTGATTTTTAAGGGAATTCGTATGTTTTGAGGTAAAGCTCAAAAGTGTGAAATGTATTACATAATGTATCATGAGTTTATTTTACCTAAAAAAACGAGGATTGGGAAGATGCGAGATGAATGAATTGTTAAACACGGTCAGGCAATCGCAGCTGCGGATGCGGCTGGCCTCCATCGAATGCAGATTGTCCGTTCTTCATGCGGACCGCAAGCCTGTTCCGACGGACAAGTACGCCCTTGTCACCATAACGGATATTCGGAACGACACTATCCTTTTTACAACCCCTCTGCTCCTTCCGGATGAAGGCAAACTGATCTACGGCTGTCGGATTATGCTGGAAGGAACCTCCTTCTCTATCATGGGAGGCGGCATCAAGCGCCTAAATGAGCTCTCTCCCTACGAATATCGAATGGAGTACAGTCTGGACGAGCAGGAACAGATCCGGATGTACGCCGCGGTAAACGCTATGCTGGAGACGGCGGCCACAAGTATTTCAAGAGCTATTGCAAGCTACATATCCTTTCATTCCCGCGCTTACAGGAACCGCTCGCTCCCCAGACAATCATTTCAAATCTAATGAAGAGCCCTTTTACTAAAAAATGTGAAGTATCTCACAAAACCGCAAATACTAAAGTATTTTTTAGATGAATTTCGACATGGATATACAAAATTCCCGTTTTGTTGACGTTTTTACTGTTTGACAGGATACAAAATGTATCATAGAGTGATACTATAAACAGCCGGTGGAAGCAACGGAAATAACAATGAGACAAAGGGAGAGAGTTACGAAATGAGTAGCAGCTACTCGAACCGGAAGGTCATTTCCATGGACATTTATCGCATTATGAAACAGTTGAACCTTGATGAGAAAACGTTTACTCTTCAATCCCCGCCTTCTTCCTATAAAGATCCTCAGTCGCCAGATGACGGGGACTCCAAGAAATAATACATACATAGGCAAGCTTGCGAGCTACACATACGCAAGAGGAAAATTCCGCAGCCTTTATGCTGTGGGATTTTTTTTGGAAGCCGGACTGTAAACATTCAGAATAATTAATTTGACAAACTGTTAGATACGAATTGTATCGAAAGTGGAAAACATGTATAATCAGGTTTAAGAGCCTTTGACAGCTTCATAGAACCCGCCCCAATTTACGGCGTGCCATCGGTATGAGATAGAAACTTGCGGGAAAGGAAAGATACGGCGTCATGAAACTAGGAAAACGTATTTCCCAGTTGAGGGGAGAGAGGCAATTAACGCAAGGAGAACTGGCCAGGATTATCGGTGTGACCCGCGCAGCATTGTCCCATTATGAAAACGATCGCAGACAGCCTACATACGATACATTGAAAAAGCTCGCCCAGTATTTTTCCGTAAGCGTGGATTATGTGATGGAGGGCCCGGACAGCAGCAAGCAGCTTCCCCCCACGTAAGGAAGCCGAGCCGGCATGGCAGTCACGGCATCATAAGCGTTTTGACAAGAAGCGTACTGCCGCGGCGCTATTTGGATTGGTGCGAATAGTGCTTTTTTATATCAATTCAGAGATACGTTATGTATCAAAAATAAATGGAAGGGCCGATCTCTTCCATAACCCGCAGGGAGGAAGAAACATGAAAGTGCTGCTTACCGGCGGCGCCGGTTTTATAGGCTCGCACACGGCGGAATACGCTTTAAAGGTAGGTCTGGAGGTTGTGATTGTCGACCGTTTGGATTCGGAGGGGGAAGCTTTAACAAATCCGCGATGCAAAATATACAAAACGGATCTGGAGAGCAGGGAGCTTCGCGATATATTCGAAGAGGAAGCGCCGGATTACTGCATCCATTTGGCGGAGCAGACCGATGTAGACGAGTCGCTGCTGTATAAGGGACTGAACCCTAATTTGCGCGGTTTGATCCATTTATTGGACATGTGCCGGGAATTTCCCGTCCGCAAGTTTGTATACGGTTCCTCCGCCGATGTATACGGCGCAACGGAGCTGCTGCCCGTGGACGAAACGTTCCGCTGCACTCCGCTGACGGCCAGCGGAAGAGCGAAGCTGTCGGCGGAAGAATATATCAAACAATACGGGGCGCTGTACGGTCTCCGTTATTCCTTGTTGAGGTATACGAATGTGTATGGTTTGCGGCAGAAGCCTGGAGGCTCGGGCGAGGTAATTTACGATACGGTGGATGCCTATGTGAACGGCGAACGTCCGGTTTTGTACGGCAAGGGGCTGCAGACCAGGGACTTCGTCTACGTGACGGACGTGGCAGCCGCCAATATTCAAGCCTTAAGCTTGGATGGAGGAGAAACCTATAATATAGGTAGCGGGAAATCGATCCGGATCGTCGATCTCGTCGACATGCTGAATGAAATGCTCGATCAAAAAGCGGTTCCGAAATTTATGCCTGCGCGTCCGGAGGATTTCGTTCACCTCTGCGTATCGAACAAGAAGGCGGAGGAGCAATTCGGATGGCGGCCGCGGATCAAGCTGCAGGAGGGATTGACGCAGATCGTAGGGGACTACATGTACAGGCGGTTTATGGATGCGCTCCATAACGGCATAACGTGCTCGGACGCCAGGCCGCATGCCCATGATTTGGTCAAGGAAACGGCCAGCTAGTCATCTAAAAAGGAAAAAAAGGAAACAGCAGCTTTATTTTTTGCGGCTTTGGGGCTTGTCGGATGCTTATTCCTGTATTGACAATGATAATGAGAACCATTATCATTTGAGATAGGTTCTTACCGAGCGACGACGACAGGGAGTGCTGAGCCATATGAAAATTAAGTACTGCTGTAAAAACCTGAAGCAAGGCTCCAAATCCGTTTACAAAGCCATGAAGAGCAAGTTTCCGGATATCAAGCACAAGAAACGCGATTGTCTCGGCAGCTGTAAGGCCTGTTCGAAAGGCTGCATGGTATTGTTCGGCAAGTCGGAGCAGCTGATTTGCGCCCCTTCGGCGAAAAAGCTCTATAAAGAACTGAAAAGCAGAATCGGGTAGCTTCCCGCGGAAAGGAGCGATTCTTGATGACTTTTTTATGGATCCTCTCTCCTGCGCTGTTCGTTGCAATAGTATTGGTTTTATTGTATATTTCGGGAATGAGAGCGAAATAACTACAATAGACCCATAGGAAGGTGGATACCCACTTGATGTCAGATGAGCTGTTCCAGGCATTGAACGAACAGATGAACTTTGAGTTTTATTCCTCGCAGGTATACTTGGCGATGGCTGCCTATTGCTCCGGTGAAAGTTTGGATGGTTTTGCCAATTTCTTTATCGTTCAAGCCGAAGAAGAACGGTTCCATGCGATGAAAATGTATAAATATTTGAATGACCGCGGACGGCGTGCGACCATTGCCGGGATGGACAACCCGAACAACGATTATCATTCTGTGCTCCAGGTGTATGAGCATGGCTATGAGCATGAGCAAATCGTTACGAAGCGGATTTATCATTTATCCGATCTGGCGCTGAACGAGCGTGAGCATGCTACGATGCAGTTTCTCAAATGGTTTATCGATGAGCAGGTGGAAGAAGAAGCGATGTTTGACAGCATCATTCAGAAGCTGAAGCGCATTGACAGGGACAGCAACGCTTTCTACATGCTGGATGCGGAATTCGCGCAGCGTGTCTTCACACCGCCGACCGCCTAACCTATTCTATTGGTACATATATAAAGTCAACCAAGCTGCTGCGCCATAAGGTGCGGGCGGCTTTTTTTTCGTGGCTGCTATTCGAAAATCGGCTTATGCCGGGCCCGAGGGTGAGGACGGATGCAGCGGATGAATAACGGACTATGACTGCGGTCTTAGCGGAACATGACTATCTTCATAAAGATTTATTTATAGTTTCCGTTTCGACAAAAATACTGAGGATCCTGAAGCGGAGGCCTCCAGCAAGTGACATTATTTTTTGACAGCTTCCGGTATACTGAAGTTATACAAGCACACGCGATGTAAAGTGAATTGGATGGAGTGTGGTCAATAAGTATGCAGGGGCAAACCAAGACAATTGATATCAAAGTCATTTTGGAGCAGCTTCGGATCCCGCTGGAATCGTTTGAAGCAGCGTCTGCTGTGCCGAATCCGGGAGCCTTTTTACCGACGACGCCAGAAACTCAGAAAGAATTATGGAATGTTGCAGGAGCCTTCTTCAGCCTGGACATAAAAAAACGGGATGCCCGGTGTTCGCAAACTCCTTAATTGCCCCTGCGGATACCCCCTTGTCTGGACAAATCTTGACTCCCAGTGATATGATGAAGTTTAAACAACTGCATATCATTGAAATAGGTGCTGAGCGGGATGCAATCCCGTTCGGTTTAAAAGGGAAGCCGGTGCAAATCCGGCGCGGACCCGCCACTGTAAGGAGCGCCGATACGATTATCGGCAGTCTTTCCGAGATGTAAACGCCACTGGGCTTCAGATCTAAAGCCCGGGAAGGCATCGGTAAGAATGCTCCAAGTCAGGAGACCTGCCTAGCTTCAGAACACTGTTGACCTACGAGGATTTAGGGAGGTGTTAGAGATCGGCTTATCAAAGGGGCGGACGGTACGGTTGTACTGCGAGCGGCCGCCGGAGACGGATAATGATTACAGAAGCATTTCTAACACATTGCGCATGTGTTGGGAATGCTTTTTTTAGTTGTGCTTCGAATGGACTAGACTTCGACTTTTATCATAGTCCTTAATATGAGGACAATACAATGTAGATGGGGAGGCCCGGCGTGATGGCAGGCAAATTGTTAATTATCGGCTTCGGACCCGGCAGCTTTGAGCATATTACCAAGCGGGCGCGCGAAGCGATTCAGGAAAGCGAAGTCATCATCGGCTACAATACCTACGTGGATCTGATCCGGGGACTGCTGTCGGACCAGTCCGTCGTGCGTACGGGAATGACGGAGGAAGTCAGCAGAGCGCAGGAAGCCGTCCGTCAGGCGGAAGCCGGGAAGAAGGTAGCGGTTATTTCGAGCGGCGACGCCGGAGTCTACGGCATGGCCGGACTGGTCTATGAAGTGCTGATGGAAAAAGGCTGGAGCCGCCAGCATGGCGTTGAGGTGGAGATTATCCCCGGAATTTCGGCGATCAATTCCTCGGCTTCCCTGCTTGGGGCTCCTGTCATGCATGATGCGTGCACGATCAGCCTGAGCGATCATTTGACCCCTTGGGAGCTGATCGCCAAACGGGTGGAGGCTGCCGGCATGGCGGATTTCGTTATTGCGCTGTATAACCCGCGCAGCGGGAGACGCACGCGGCAAATCGTGGAAACCCAGCGCATTCTGCTGAAATACCGCTCGCCAGACACGCCGGTCGGTATTGTCAAAAGCGCCTATCGCGACCGTCAGCATGTGGTGCTGACGAATCTGCGGGATATGCTGGATCATGACATCGGCATGCTGACGACCGTCATTATCGGTAATTCGTCGACGACCGTATACGACGGCCTGATGATTACGCCGCGCGGTTACCAGCGCAAGTACACGCTCGGAGCGGACGTACAGCCGCTTCGTCCGCATCAGCGGCTTCAGGAGGCTGCCGAGCCGTGGGCATTGAGGCAAACGGACGGCCTGCTGCAGGATCAGGGCGACGAGGACTGGGCCTGGGAGGAGCCGGACGACGATGAATGGTCGGAGGCGGAGATGCGTGAAGCAGGAGACAGCCGGCTCGCAGGCGGAAACGCGGCGGCAGGAAGCGGAGCGCAGGCGCCCGGCGGCGGAGTACTGCCCACGGGAGCGGAGCGAGGGCCGTCGGGCAGTGCGGCGGACGGAGCAGCGCGTGGTGCGAGCGTAGGCGGAGTGCCGGCAGCGAGTGCCGAGCATGGCCCGGCAGGGCCTGCAGCGGACGGAGCAGCGCGTAGTGCGAGCGTGGGCGGAGTGCCGGCAGCGAGTGCCGAGCATGGCCCGGCAGGGCCTGCAGCGGACGGAGCAGCGCGTAGTGCGAGCGTAGGCGGAGTGCTGGCAGCGAGTTCCGAGCGTGGCCCGGCAGGGCCTGCGGCGGACGGAGCAGCACGTAGTGTGAGCGTGGGCGGAGTGCTGGCAGCGAGTTCCGAGCGTGGCCCGGCAGGGCCTGCGGCGGACGGAGCAGCACGTAGTGTGAGCGTGGGCGTGCTGACAGCGGTGGCAGAGAGCAGCGCAGCGGTGGCGGTTCAGGAGCGCAGCCCCGCCAGCCCGGCCGCGTCTCTGATGCTGGCGCTGGAGGCGCTGCAGCTGGCCGACAGGGCCAAGGGCGTAGAGACTCCCCCGGCGCAAGGTCTTGCGGGCGCGGGCTTGTTCCGCCAGCAGTCGATTTTTGAGCTAGCGGTCAGTCCGGGCGTCGTCGAGAAGAAGTTTACGGCGAAGCAGATGCTGACCCTGGCCGATGTGGTCGGTGAAAAGGGCACGATGGAATACACGCCTCATCATCAGATGATTGTGCGCATCCCGACCGACAATCCCGAGGCCGTCACGTCCAGACTTCGGGCGGAAGGCTTCCTGCTTGCGCCGATCGGCGATGTGGCGCAGCTGAAGGCGTGCGACTTCTGCAACGCCGAGAAAGGCGACGCGATCCCTTACGCGGAGGAGATTCAGGAGCGCCTGGGCGGCTTGCGCGTGCCGAAGGAGCTGCGCATCGGCTTGAACGGCTGCGGTATGGCTTGCTACGGCGCAGTGAATGAAGATATCGGCATCGTGTACCGCAAAGGCAAGTTCGATCTGTTTCTTGGAGGCAAGACGGTGGGACGCAATGCCCATCCGGCGCAGCCGGTAGCGGAGGGGATCGAGCCGGAAGCGATCGTCAATACGATCGAGCGGATTGTGCAGCGCTATGTCGCAGAAGGGCATCCGAATGAGCGATTCCATAAATTTTTTAAACGGGTCAAGCAAATTGAGGGGTACCAACATCAAGAGCTCCCTGTTTTTACAATAGAAAATGCCGTTTGCGGAGATTAAGCGGAGAGAACGGACGAAGGCAAGACTAAACATGGGAGGTACATAGATGAAGGCGGTTTTATTTGTTGGCCATGGAAGCAAGGATGCCGAGGGGAACGAGGAGATCAGGGCATTTGTCCGCTCCGTTGCGGAAGGACTTGAAGGTCCTTTGGTGGAGACATGTTTTTTGGAGTTTGAAGCGCCGTCCATAGCACAAGGGATCGCGAATTGCGTTCGTCAAGGGGCCACGCACGTAGCCGTTGTGCCAATTACTTTATTTGCTGCGGGTCATGCCAAAATTCATATTCCGGCAGCCATTGATGAAGCGAAGCTTCGTTACCCTGATGTGAAATTTACTTACGGGCGCCCGATCGGGGTCCACCAGCAGGTGCTGGATATTTTGAGCTCCCGGCTCGAATCCGCGGGAGCTTTAGCCGAGCTGACGCTGGGCGAGCACACGGACTTGGAGCACACGGCGGTGCTGGTTGTCGGACGCGGCAGCAGCGACGCGGATGCGAACAGCGATTTGTTCAAAATTTCCCGCTTATTCTGGGAGAAGCTCAAGGTGAAATGGGTCGAGACGGCTTTTATCGGGGTCACCGCTCCGCTAATGGAAGAAGGCGTCGCGCGCTGTTTGATGCTTGGCGCCCGCAAAGTCATTATCCTTCCTTACTTTCTGTTCACCGGCGTGCTGATCAAACGGATGGAGCAGATGCTGGAGCAGTACCGCGAAACATATCCGGAACATGAATTTGCGCTGGCCGATTATTTCGGCTTTCATCCGAAGCTGAAGACCATTTTGCAGGAGCGGGCGGTTGAGGCGCTTGAAGGTGAGGTTCGCATGAACTGCGACATGTGCCAATACCGGATTGCGGCAATGGAGCATATTGATCACCACCATCATCATGACGACGACCACCATCATCACGGACATGACCATGATCACGAACACAGTCATGACCACGATCATGAGCATCATCACGAGCATGTGCACGGACATGACCACGATCATGAGCATCATCACGAGCATGTGCACGGACATGACCACGACCATGAGCACCATCACGAGCATGTGCACGGACATGACCACGACCATGAGCACCATCACGAGCATACGCACGGACATGACCACGACCATAAGCACCATCACGAGCATGCGCATGGACATGACCACGATCACGATCATGATCACGAGCATGAGGGCGACCGCAATCTGGTAGGCGTGAGCGGACAAGTGCAGCATGATCACGCACATGAGAAAAAGCAACCCTGAGCATCCTCACGCTCAGGGCTGCATCCAGCGAGCATAAGCAGGCTCAAGCGGAAAGACCGCTTGACGCCAACGATAAAGCAGCAGCTGGCGCACCATCTTAAGCTAGAGAGGGGCAAACAAAATGATACTGGTGATGGCTGGAACGAGCGACGCCCGGGAGCTCGCGCTGCAAATACAGCAGGCGGGTTACCCGCTGCTGACTACTGTCGTGACCGACAGCGCCGCCCGGTTCATGGAAGAAGCCGGGCTGCCCGTTATGAAGGGCAGGCTGACGGCCGAGGCGCTGAGCGCTTTAATCCGCGAGAAGGGAATCCGCGCTTTGGTGGATGCGACGCATCCTTTTGCCGAGGAAGCTTCGAAGAATGCCATTGCGGCGGCCCAGGCCTCAGAGGTGCCTTATATCCGGTATGAACGGGACCGGATCAGCATTGAGAACCATCCGCTCATCACGTTCGCGGACGATTACGAGCAGGCCGCAGAGCTGGCGGCGGCCAAGGGCGGCGTCGTCATGCTGACGACCGGCAGCAAAACGCTCCATATTTTTGCCAAGCGGCTGCTGGGGCTTCCCGGCACGACCTTGGTCGCCCGGATGCTTCCGCGCCTGGATAATATGGAGAAATGCGCGGAGCTAGGCGTAGAGCAGAAAAATATTATCGCGATGCAGGGGCCTTTCAGCAAGGAACTAAATAAGGCGTTGTACGCACACTATCAGGTGACGCTGATGATCACCAAGGAAAGCGGCAAAGTCGGAGCCGTGGACGAAAAGCTTGAATCCGCACTGGAAATGGGCATTGAGACGATTGTTATCGGGCGTCCGGCGGTAGATTACGGCACGTCCTTTGGCCATTTTGACGATGTGCTCACTAAACTAAACGAGTTGCTGCAGGAGGCGTAGATCGATATGGATTTCGGTACGGAGTTTAAACCGTTGACGGTACAGCCGCAAGAAATTGAGGAAGAAAGCTTCCGCATGATTACGGAGGAGCTGGGCGAGCACCCTTTCACAGCAGAGCAGTATCCGGTGGTACAGCGGGTCATTCACGCTTCCGCGGATTTTGACTTGGGGCGCAGCCTCGTGTTCCATCCCGACGCGATCCGCTCAGGGATCGAGGCCATCCGCGCAGGCAAAAAAATCGTAGCCGACGTACAGATGGTACAGGTCGGCATCAGCAAGCCGCGTCTCGCCAAATTCGGCAGCGACGTGCACGTGTACATCTCCGATCCGGACGTGATGGCGGAAGCGAAGCGCCTGAATACGACGCGCGCGATCATCTCGATCCGCAAAGCGATCCGCGAAGCCGACGGAGGCATCTACGCGATCGGCAATGCGCCGACCGCTCTGCTGGAGCTGATCCGCCTGGTGAAGGCGGGAGAAGCGAAGCCGGGCCTGGTGATCGGCGTGCCGGTAGGCTTCGTATCCGCAGCCGAGTCGAAAGAGGAACTGGCGAAGCTGGACATTCCTTTCATTACGAATATCGGCCGTAAGGGCGGCAGCCCGGTAGCGGTGGCGTCGGTCAACGCGATTTCACTGATGGCGGAACGGTTAGGGTAACAGGCGTTATGGCAGCGAACAACGGCAGCGATACGAAAGAGACGAAGCCGCTGCGGCACGGCTATACGACCGGCTCCTGCGCCACAGCAGCCGCGAAAGCAGCCTTGACCGCTTTGATATTGCAGGAGAAGCAGACCGAGTCGACGATTCGTCTGCCGATTGGGCAGGACGTGACGTTCGAGATTGTCCGTTGTGAATTTACGGCGGAGCGGGCGGAGGCGGAAATTATTAAAGACGGCGGAGACGATCCGGACGCGACGCATGGCGCGAGGATTATTTCCGCGGTCACGTGGAGAGAGGAGTCCGGGTTCGAGCTCGACGGCGGCATTGGCGTCGGTCGGGTCACGAAGCCGGGCTTGCCTGTTCCTGTAGGGGAAGCGGCTATCAATCCGGTTCCCCGGAAAATGCTGCGCGAGGCGGTCGCGTCCGTGCTGAACCAGTTTGAGCTGGAGCACCGGGGAGTGAAGGTGGTCGTCAGCGTGCCGGACGGCGAAGAGATAGCCAAGAAGACGCTGAACGGACGGCTTGGCATTCTCGGCGGGATTTCCATTCTCGGGACGCGGGGCATTGTCGTGCCGTTCTCGACGGCAGCCTATAAAGCGAGCGTAGCCCAGGCGATTCGTGTCGCGGTCAAATGCGGCTGCAAGCATATCGTCCTATCCACCGGCGGACGGACGGAGAAATACGGGATCGACATGTACCCGGATTTGCCGGAGGAAGCTTTTGTCGAGATGGGCGACTTCATCGGCTTTGCGCTGCAGCAGTGTAAGAACCAGGGGATCGCTAAGGTAACGCTGGTCGGGATGATGGGCAAATTCTCTAAGGTTGCCCAAGGGGTGATGATGGTGCATTCGAAAAGCGCCCCCGTCGATTTCAACTTCCTGGCCCAGGTGGCGCGGGAAGCGGGAGCGACGGAGGAGCAGACGGAGGCCGTGCTGGGGGCCAATACGGCGGCGCTTGTCGGCGATTGGATGCTGGAATGGGGCTACGGCGGCTTTTTCGAGCTGCTATGCGGTTACTGCTGCGAGCAGGGATTGAAGGAAGTCAAAGGCGGGATCGATATAGAGACGGTCATTATCTCGATGAAAGGCAGCCTGCTCGGCCATGCGGCGCGCTGGGACAGGTAACGCTAGGTGTGTGGGTTTGCGGGGAGGAGAAAAGAGCGTTGAATCATACAACGGGCTTACAACAACAGCATAACAAACCAAAGGTCATCGGCATCGGGGACAACGGCGCAGCCGGTCTGCTGCCCATGTATCTCGAATGGATCGCGCAGAGCGATATCCTGGCCGGGGGAGAACGGCAGCTGGCTTTTTTCCCGGAATACCGGGGGGAGAAGCGTGTCATTAAAGGCGGCTTGGCCGAGCTGGTGAGCGGATTGCGGACCGAGCGGGAGCAGGGGCGGAGCATCGTTATCCTCGCCTCAGGCGACCCGTTGTTCTACGGCATCGGCGGTTATTTGGCGTCCAAGCTGGACGTGGATATATATCCGAGCATGAGCTCGGTGCAGCTGGCCTTTGCGCGTATGGGCGAAAGCTGGCAGGATGCCTATGTCACAAGCGTACACGGACGCAGCCTGAAGGGCTTGGCCCAGCGGATCGACGGCAAGCGCAAGGTGGCGCTGTTGACCGACGAACGCAACCATCCGGGAGCGATCGCGCGGTATTTGCTTTCCTTCGGCATGACCGAGTACCGGGCGTTTGTCGCCGAAAATCTGGACGGTGCGGAAGAGCGCACCGGCTGGTATGAGCTGGAACGGCTGAGCGAGCTGGACGAGGGGGCTTTTTCCCCGTTAAATGTCGTCGTCCTGACAGCTCCCGCCGGGACGCGCAGGGCATGGGCGCTCGGCATCGAAGACGAAGCCTTCGCGCAGCGCAAGCCGGACAAAGGGCTGATTACGAAGAAGGAGATCCGGGTGCTCAGCCTGGGGCAGCTGGGGCTTCAGGAGGACAGCATCGTGTGGGATATCGGCACATGCACCGGCTCCGTTGCCATTGAAGCGGCGCGTATCGCAAGGTACGGCGAAGTGTACGCGATCGAGAAGAACGAGGGCGACCTGCACAATTGTATTGAGAATATGCACCGGTTCCGCACCGATCTGACAGCTGTTCAGGGGCGGGCGCCGCAAGGGCTGGAGCAGTTCCCTGACCCCGATGCGGTCTTTATCGGCGGCAGCGGCGGGGAAATGAAGGAGCTGCTGCACGTATGCTGCACGCGGCTGCGTCCCGGTGGGCGGATCGTGCTCAATGCGGCGACGATTGAGAACCTGTACGAAGCGAACAAGGCGTTCGCGGAGGAAGGTATGGAGACGAGCATTACGCTGACGCAAATTTCGCGGAGCAAGCCGATTCTGGACTTGACGAGATTCGAGGGGCTGAACCCGATTTATATTATTACCGCTAAGCATAAGACGGCGGCTGCGGAGCCTGGACAAGGCACGAAGAACGAGTAACCCCGGATAGGAGAGGTGGAACCAAGGTGAGTGAGCAGGGAACAGGCAAGTTAGGCACGCTGTATGGATTGGGCGTCGGGCCGGGCGATCCGGAGCTGATTACGGTGAAGGCGTTTCGCCTTCTGAAGGAATCGCCGGTTATTGCCTATCCGCGCAAGAAGATGGGGGCTAAGAGCTACGCGCTCGCGATCACCGAGCTGTACGTGAATACGGAGGAGAAGGTGATGCTGGGCCTGACCTTCCCGATGACCCGAGACCGCGAAGCGCTGGAGCTGCAGTGGAACAAGACGGTGCAGTCGGTATGGGAGCACTTGGAGCAGGGCAAAGACGTAGCCTTCGTCACCGAGGGTGATCCGATGATTTACAGCACGTATATTCATTTGATGCGGCTGATGAAGGAGCACCACCCGGAGGTGCATCAGGTTTCGATTCCAGGCATTTCTTCGGTAAATGCGTCGGCATCCCGCTTAGGGATCCCGCTTGCGGACGGCGACGAGCAGATTGCGATTGTGCCTGCGACGGATGATTACGACACGATGCGGCAGGCGATCGAATCGCACGACTGCGTCGTTTTTATCAAGGTGGCGAAGGTGATCGACCTGATGCTGCATGTTTTAGGCGATTTGGGGCTGGTGGACAAAGCGTCGGTGCTGACGAAGGTAACCTCGGCCGAAGAAATGATTTGGCGGGATATCCGCGAGCTGCAGGGGCGTGAGCTTGAATACTTAACATTGATGGTGGTGAGAAAATAATGGATAAAATTTACATAATCGGTGCAGGGCCCGGCGACCCCGACCTGATTACCGTCAAAGGTCTCCGTCTGCTGCAGGAAGCGGATGTCGTGATGTATACCGACTCGCTCGTGAACGACGAGCTGATCGCCAAGGCGAAGCCGGAAGCGGAAATTATGAAAAGCGCCGGCATGGCGCTCGAAGAAATGGTCGCGCTCATGGTTGAGCGGGTGAAGCAGGGGAAGCTGGTGGTGCGGGTACATACCGGCGATCCGGCGATGTTCGGGGCGACGATGGAGCAGATCGCTCTGCTGAAAAAAGAAGGCATCGGCGTCGAGATCATTCCCGGCGTCAGCTCCGTGTTCGCCTCCGCTGCGGCGGTCGGGGCCGAATTAACGATCCCCGAGCTGACGCAGACGGTCATTCTGACGCGGGCCGAAGGCCGGACGCCGGTCCCCGAGCTGGAGAAGCTGAAGGATTTGGCGGCGCATCACTGTACGATCGCTTTGTTCCTGAGCGCTACCTTAACGAAGAAGGTGGTGCAAGAGCTGACGGACGCCGGCTGGAGCGAAGACACACCGGTTGCCGTAGTACAGCGCGCCACTTGGCCGGATCAGCTGATCGTGCGCACGACGATCGCCAATCTGGAGCAGGATATGCGGGCTAACGGCATCCGTTCCCACGCGATGATTCTGGCCGGATGGGCGCTGGACCCGCGCATTCACGAGAACGAGGAATACCGCTCGAAGCTGTACGATAAGGAGTTCACCCACCGTTTCCGCAGAGGGGTGAAGTCGTAGCATGAGCGAGAGCCCAAGAATTGCACTGCAGGAAGGCGAAGTGCCTGGGGTAAACATCACAGGCGACTACGCGATCGTCGCCATCACCAAGCATGGCGTGGAGCTGGCACGCCGGCTGCAAAGCTCCTTTTCCCACTCGGATTTGTATTATATGTCGAAGTTTGAGCGGGGCGATGAGGAAGCCAGGGGCATTCAGCTGTTTGACGGCAGCGTGCGCCTGCTGTTCCCGGCGTTGTTTCCCGCCTACAAAGGACTTATTATTATTATTTCGCTCGGCGCGGTCATTCGCATGATCGCTCCTTTACTGGAGGATAAGAAAAAAGACCCCGGCATCGTCGTCATCGACGATAAGGGCGAGCATGTCATCAGCGTCTTGTCCGGACATCTGGGCGGCGCGAACGAGCTGACACGGGAGGTGGCTGCCGCGCTTGGCGCGAAGCCGGTTATCACGACGGCATCGGACGTGCAGAAGACGATCGCCGTCGATCTGTTCGGCCGCCGCTTCGGCTGGACGTGGGAATCGGCGGAGAAGCTGACGCCGGTCAGCGCGTCCGTCGTGAACGAGGAGCGGATCGCTGTCGTGCAAGAGTCGGGGGAGCCCGGCTGGTGGCTGCACGAGACGCCGCTGCCGCCGAACATTGTCACGTATACGTCTGCCGCGGATGCTTTGGCGGCAGAGCCGGCGCCGCAGGCGGCGCTGGTCGTGACGCACCGCAACCTGGGAGCGGACGAGGAAGCGCGTCTGCTGGCGAACGGTGTGTTGTACCGGCCGAAGGTGCTGGCGCTCGGCATCGGCTGCAACCGCGGGACGTCCGCGGAGGAGATCGAGGCCGTCATTGCCGAGACGCTCGATGAGCTGCAGTTCTCGATGCGCAGCGTCAAGGCGGTCTGCACTATTGATTTGAAAAAGGACGAGGCCGGGCTGCTGGCCGTCGTCGAGAAGCACGGCTGGGCGTTCGTTACCTACACGCCCGAGCAGCTGAACACGGTGGGCGTCGAAGCGCCGTCGGACACCGTGTTCAAATTCACCGGCGCTTACGGCGTCAGCGAGCCGGCCGCCAAGCTGTACAGCGGCGCTGCCGAGCTCGCGCTGGTGAAGAAAAAATCCGGCAACGTCACGATTTCCGTTGCCGTTATCCCGCACGCCGCCGCCTCCGAAGCGGGCGGCGCGGGGGAAGCGGCGGCCGGGGCCGCGGAGGTTAACGCCCATGGACGTTAACGCCAGCGCAGCCGGGGCCCGGGCCATCGTCGTCGCCGGCACCGGCAGCGGCGTCGGCAAGACCACGCTCACCATCGGCCTGATGGCCGCCTTGAGGCGGCTCGGGCACGAGGTGCAGGGCTTCAAGTGCGGGCCGGATTATATCGATCCGGCTTATCATACCGCGGTCACCGGACGCGTGTCCCGCAACCTGGACAGCTACATGCTGTCCCATGCGACCGTCCGCGACATTTATGCCCGCGCCAGCCGCGGGGCGGACATCTCCGTCATCGAAGGCGTCATGGGCTTCTACGACGGTAAAAACCCGCTCACCAACGAGGGCAGCACCGCCGAAATCAGCATGCTGCTGGGAGCTCCGGTGCTGCTGGTGGTGAACTGCCAGAGCATGGCGCGCAGCGCCGCAGCGATTGTCAAGGGGTTCCAGTGCCTGGAGCCCCGGGTGAACATCGTCGGCGTGATCGCGAACCGGGTAGGCAGCGACGGCCACTACAAGCTGGTGCGCCAAGCTATCGAGCAGGAATGCGGCATTCCTGTTCTCGGCTACCTGAAGCGCGAGGACGACCTTGCGGTGCCGGAGCGGCACTTGGGGCTCGTGCCTTCCGTGGAGCGGGGCGAGCTGCAGCCGTTTTTCGACCGGCTGGCGGAACGGATTGCCGCGACGGTCGATCTGGAGCGGATCTGGACGCTGGCAGCCTGCAGGGCGGAAGCGTCAGGCGGCGCGGCTGACGGAGCGGCCGCAGCGGCGGATCATGCCGCCAGCGGTGCTGCGGTATCCTCTGCGTTGGCCGATGGAGATACCGGGCGCCAGGCGCTTCAATCCGCTTCAGCAGCTGCAGCAAGCTCTGCTGCATCCGCTGAACCCGCAGGAGCCGCCGCTGTAACAGCGGCACAAGGGCACGAACTCGGCGGTGCTGCGGTACCGCCGAAAGGTTCGATTTTCGACCGGCGTCCCGTTGCGCCGCAGGATCGGGTGAAGATTGCCGTCGCGAAGGATGCGGCGTTCAATTTCTACTACCAGGAAAACTTCGAGCTTTTGGAAGCCTACGGAGCCGACTGCGTGTTCTTTTCCCCGCTGGCGGGCGAGAGACTGCCGGAAGGCGTAGACGGCTTGTACATCGGCGGTGGGTTCCCGGAGGAATTCGCCGCGACGCTTGCCGCGGATACGGCTGTCAAGCAGTCGATTCGCGAAGCCATCGAGCAGGGGCTGCCGACTTTGGCGGAATGCGGCGGCTTTATGTATTTGACCGAGGCGATTGAGGATACGGACGGGCAGTCCTATCCGATGCTCGGTCTCATTCCGGGCGTCGTCCGCATGCAGAAGAAGCTGGCTGCGCTCGGCTACCGCGAGGTGACCGGGGCTGAGGGCAGCTTCCTGCTGGGCGCAGGCGACCAGGCCAAAGGCCATGAATTTCATTATTCGACCTTCCACCCGGACGAGGGAGCGGCTATCGTTCCGGCTTACATCACCAAAGGTATGAGAGGAACGAAGCCGGAAGGATATCTCGGTCCTGACGGAACGCTCGTCGCCGGCTATACCCATCTTCACTTCGCTTCGGCACCGGCCCTGGCGGAGCGTTGGGTCCGGTTTTGCTCGGAATGGCGGCGGAAGCGCGGAGAGACGTCGTTACAATTGAAAGGAGTCTGAACGATGACTACTACATCTTTTTCCATATTGGATGCTTTAAAGCGCCGCAGGGCGGTTCGCAGCGTCAAGCCTGTCGAGGTGGAGACGCATAAAATCGAGGCGCTGCTGGCCGCAGCGACCTTGGCCCCCAATGACCGGCTCCGCGAGCCGTGGCATTTTTATGTGATCCGCGGCGAAGCGAAGCAGCGTTACGAGACGCTGGCACGGGAATATTTGGAGGAGCGGTTTCCGACCAAGCCCAACCTCGTGCAGGAATCGCTGAAGGTGCTGACGGCGACGCCGCTTGTCATCGTAGTCACCTCGGATCTGATTGCCGGGGATGCGGCTTCGTCAAAGGACAACGAGTACGCGACAGCTTGCGCCATCCACTCCATGTGGCTGGCCGCGGAGGAGCTGGGACTCGGCTTCGTATGGAGGACGCGAGGCATCGGTCTCGTTCATGACGAGCGGATGCACCGTTTTATCGGCTCGCCGGAGGGCAAGCAGGTGGTAGGGACGCTGTTCATCGGTTATCCCGATGATGCGGCTCCTGCGCAAGCTGCGGCGAGAACGAATTACGCCGAGAAAACAACTTGGCTGTAAGAGCAAAAAGCCCGTGCTCCTGTTTGCTTCCTTGATGCGGTTGGAAGGGAATGCCTGGTGCAGATCCGCTTATTGCATGCTGTGAAGGAGCACGTTCCTTCAGCTTTAAGCCAACATAGCTTTATCATAATTGGATGCCGGTTTGTTTCACCGGCATCCTTCTTGCTTTTTGCCGCTTCGATTTCGGTGTGCTCCCTCCTGCGGCGCCCGCCTGTGCGCGCGTTTCATCGACCGGCAGCCAGACGGAAGCGGCGGGCTCTGCTCACCACCCCATCGGCCTGACGGATCAGGCCGCCGGTCCAGATGTCTTTACCGCATCGCACCTCGCCGGCAGGCCATTTTCCATCGGCGTCCCCATTTTCTTGCGATAGGCTTTTGCTTCTTCGCCTGTTTTATCGGATAATAATGGAAGCATTATATCCTGAATTGGAGGGTCGTCATCGTCATGTCTAACCATTCTTCGTCAGTAAATGCCATAACCTTTCTTGACGAGCCTGCGCTGGAGCTGCTTTCGGGCGGTTACCGCGCCGTGATTGTACCCGGCGTCGGCAGCCATGTGGCCGAACTGAGCCGTCCCGGCGAGAGCTTGAGCTTCCTGCGCACGGCTCCAAGCGAAGAGGTATTGCGGGCTTCTGCCCAACGCTACGGCATCCCGCCTTTATTTCCGCCGAACCGGATCATTGACGGGAAGTTTACAACTCCGTACCGTACCTACACGCTGCCTTTGAACAGCTCGGACGGCAAAGATTTTATGCACGGCATTCTGCACAAAAGACCTTGGCGCGTCGAGTCCTCCGGTGTTTTGGAGAACGGGGCGGCACAGGCTGTGCTGGTGATGGATATGGGCAGGGAAGGCGAAATGTACTCTTATTTCCCCCATGAATTCACCTACGAGCTTACCTACACGCTGTCCGGGGACGGGCTGCAGCAGCAGGTTCGGATCACGAACCGCAGCCAGGAGCCGATGCCGCTTGGCGTAGGCTTCCATACGGCGCTTCGCGTGCCGTTTCATGCCGAAGGCAGGGAAGAGGATTACCGCTTGACCGTAGCTGTAGGCGAAGCATGGGGGCTTACTCCGGCCTTCGTAGCGGACGGTACGCTGCATCCGCTGAGCGCGGAGGATGAAGCGCTGCGCCATGAGGGCATCCGGCCGACGGGAGCGCGGTATGCGAAACATTTTACCGGCAGGCCGATGGAGTATCGGGGCCGTGAATTTTACGGCACCGTTCTGGAGGATACGCGTCAAGGCATTCGTCTGGTGTATGAGGTAGACCCTCAGTACGGCCATTGGACGATTTGGAACGATGACGGACAGAGCGGGTTTATTTGTCCGGAGCCGCAGACTTGGGCGAACAATGCGCCGAATGTCGATTTGCCGGGGGAGAAGACCGGCTTCAGGCTGCTTGGTTCGGGTGAAGTCTGGACGGCGGACGCACGCTTATATGTCGAAACCAATTAAATGAATCGCAGGGGAGAGCGGGCTGCTATGACATTGAAGGTCGGTTTTGTCGGTACAGGGGGATTCACCAAATTTCATTGCAATTTGCTGGCCAAGATGGAAGGAGTCCAGGTTCGCGCTTTTTGTGCGACGAGCCTGGATAAGGCCGAGCGCGCCGCAGCCGAATGGAATGGGGCGAAGGGATATGACAGCGCTGCCACAATGCTGGATGCGGAGGCTTTGGATGCCGTATATATCTGCGTGCCGCCTATGGCGCATGGGGAAATCGAGGAGGCGCTGATCGCGCGCAATATTCCTTTTCTCGTGGAAAAGCCCATTGGGCTCGATATGGAACAGCCGGTGAAGCTGCTGAAGGAGATCCAGGCCAAACGGTTGATCACCTCAGTCGGCTACCATTTCCGCTACATGGACTCGACGCAAAGGGCGCTGGAGCTGCTGAAGCAGCGGAAAATCGGCATGGGTCTGGGCTATTGGATGGGAGGCATGCCGCTTGTTTCCTGGTGGCGCAAGCAGGACGGCTCCGGCGGGCAGTTTATCGAGCAGACCTCTCATATCGTCGACCTGCTGAGGTACACGATGGGCGAAGTAGAGGAGGTTTACGCAGCCTATGCCAACCGGGTAATGCATGAAGACCATGAAGGCGTCGGCATTCCGGACGTAGGAACGGTTACATTCAAGCTGGCGAGCGGGGCGGTGGCCACGATCTCTAACACGTGCATTCTCCCGCCGCATAGTCAAGGCAAGATCGGATTACATATTTATACCGACGGGGGAACCTTGGAGCTGACGAATGAATGCTTAAGGGACTTGGCGCCGTCGACTGTCATGGAGTATAAAAATACGGCGAACCCGTATGTTCGCGAGCACGAGGCTTTTCTGACGGCGGTTACGGACCGGCGATACGTCCGGGATTAAATCTTCCTACGAGGACGCAGTAAAAACGCAGGCAGTCGCCGTTGCGGCGCTCCGTTCGGCTTCGGCGGGCGTGCCTGTCCATCTTCCTGTTAGTTCTTAATTATTCAAGAAAAAGTTTAAATAACCAGCTGCCGGATAGGAACCGGCGGCTGGTTATTTTATTTTGTCGAAGGCCAATACATGCTATCTTGCCGGTTAAGGAGCGAAGCGCATCGCCGGTTTATTTTCAGAAAAGAGCTGAACCGCTTGTTCAAGTATAGCTTGGTCTCGTGAAATCATAAATTTAGTTGAATAATCATCACAATGCAAAGCTGAATAACGCATTATTTCCAATGCTTGGTCCAGTGTCATCCATTTAACCTGCATGCCAAGCTTCATTTCGCTTTCGCTAAACATAGTATTCCCGGGGCTATTATGTGCTTTGGCGGTGTAACAGTAGGAGTATTGCAGAAAATTATTCCTTTTTTTGTGCTCCTCAATATATCCCAGCTCATAAATAATTTCCGCACCATAGCCGGTCTCTTCCTTGATTTCACGTAAAAAGGCGTCACAGGCCCGTTCTCCCTTTTCTACCCCTCCGCCAGGCAGCTTGTAGAGATCCAATTTAGACATGTACATCATGGCAGTGTTAAATGTTTCATCAATTACGACGCCTCTCGAGCCATAACGAGATACCTTATTTAAAAATTCAGGGGCGCCGCCCAGGAAATCGCTGTCTGTTATTTTTTTGATCAAGTCCATTTTAGTTACCCTCCTGTTTTAAAGCTTGTAGGACGAACTCCGCTTCGGATTGTACTAGTATATTCCAATTCCTGCTAAAATTCATGCAAAGATGCGCGCTAGTTATTGAAAATGGAACTTCTCTTATTTGCTTTAAGATTTGTGTCATCGGCGGCAGCGAGGGGTAAACAAACCTATCTTTCGCTTCATAGCTTGAAAGGAGAGAATAAACGATGGCACAGCTAACCGAAGATCAGCTTCAAGAATTGTCCGATAAGCTGCACGAAGAACAGCGAGAGCTGAACAGCCACTTTGAAAGCAGGGCTCCTGGAGCGGAACTCGCGGAATCGGAAACCGGCTCAACCGGCGAGCTTTCCTCCTACGATAATCATCCCGGCGATTTGGGAACCGAGACCTTTGAGCGCGAGCGGGATCTCGCGATTGATGACCTGATGAGCCAGCAGCTTGCGGAGGTGGAAGCGGCTTTGGGCCGGCTGGCGGACGGAAGCTACGGCCTATGCGAAGTGTGCGGCGAGTCCATACCGTTCGAGCGGCTTCAGGCGCTCCCGGCAGCTAAGTGCTGCGTCGAGCACGCTTCGGAAGCGATAGATGCTCCCTTGACGGAGGAGCAAGCTGTGACGTCATACGGTGCAGGAGAAGGCGGGCAGAGCGGCTCCCGCACGTTCGACGACGAGGCGGATGCCTGGAAGTCGCTCGAGCAGTACGGCAATGCAAGCGGTACGGTCAAACCGGACGGGCGCGTTTAAGAGGGACAAGCCTGATGGAGCTGAGCTGCTGTAGAGCTGAGAAATTAAATAAAATTATCCATCTGGACAGCAGATAGCTGGTTCTGCGGAGCAGCTGCAAATATATAACCAGGTTCAGTGCTTTGGGTCGTGCCCATGTTTAAAAGACGGCCGATCCGAAGCGGCATCCATGAAGGGCGGCAGGCAAAATGCCGCCTTTTTGCCTTGGGTACGGGCCGCCTGGCCGCACCGATCAAGACCGTTCCGCATACAGCGGCCGGACGGACCTTTTTCGGCTTCAAATACATAATTAGCGAAGAAGACTCTTGCTGAAGCTTACCCGGTCAGGCAAGAATCTTTATTTATAACCAATGTTTCTTTTGTAAAATCCCGGAATGGGCAACATTATTAAAGATACGAGCGTTTATATAGTGAACGCTTCAGACTATCGAGTAACCCGGACGAAGTGAAAATGAACACAAGCGCAGATGTGGTTTTCTCCGGAAGAGTCTACGTCCTCCTTTGAAATCCGTGAACATACCGTTAATTCTATCTAGTTCATGGATTTCCACAGCGGCTGGAGGAGGATACCTCACCGAAGTACCGCATAAATTAGGGGTTCCTCAACAAGCTCAAGCATTTATATAGTAAACGCTTTAAGTTTTACAAGAGAAAGGTTGGTTATAACTTATGACTTCAGCTTCTAACGGAATGGGCGGTTTATTCCGCAACCGTTTCGTTCAATCCATCCTGCTGTCGGGATTGTTTCTGCAGATCGGCATTTGGGTGCGAAATTTTGCCGTGCTCTTATTTGTGATGGATCAAACGGGCGGAGATCCGTTTGCGGTATCGATGATTTCCGTCGCGGAATTTGCGCCGATTTTTATTTTTTCATTTATCGGCGGCACGTTTGCCGACCGGTGGCGGCCGAAGCGGACCATGGTCTGGTGCGACGTGCTGAGCGCGGTTTCGGTCTTTGCCGTTATGTTTGCGCTTATGTTCGCAACCTGGAAGGCGGTGTTCTTCGCCACGCTGGTATCGGCGATTTTGTCGCAATTCTCCCAGCCGTCGGGCATGCGTCTGTTCAAAATTCATGTGCCGGGCGAGCTGATGCAGGCAGGCATGTCGATCTACCAGACGATGTTTGCGCTGTTTATGGTGCTGGGACCGATTCTGGGCACCTTCGTTTACCAGCATTACGGAATTCAGGTTGCAATCGGCATCATGGGCGTCGCCTTTTTGCTGTCGGCGTGCGTACTGATGTTTCTGCCGCCGGACCGGGCTGCGGAGGAAGAGAAGAAGCCGACCACGCTGCGCGAGGAGATGGCAGCCGGCTTTCGCTATGTATGGTCCAGCAAATCGCTCACTACGCTGGGCGGTTGTTTTCTGGCGGCGGGCTTTGCGCTTGGCTTAATACAGCCGCTCGGGGTCTTTCTGGTGACCGAACGGCTCGGACTCCCGAAAGAAAACATCCAATGGCTGATGACGGCTAACGGCGTTGCCATGATTGTAGGGGGCGGGCTGACGATGGGAATCTCCAAGAAGTTCGCTCCGCAGTCGCTGCTGGCTGTCGGTATGGTCGTCAGCGCCTTGAGCATGATCATTACGGGCTTGTCTACGTCGCTGTGGCTGACGCTGGCCGCCCAGTTCCTCGGTGGACTTGTGCTTCCGGCCATCCAGATCGGGATCAACACCATGATTCTTCAGACGACGGAGGAATCCTACGTCGGCCGTGTGAACGGCATCTTAAATCCGCTGTTTATGGGAGCGATGGTTATAACGATGAGTATCGCCGGCTGGCTGAAAAGCCTGTTCCATATTGTGGCGATGTACGAAGCGGCCGCCGTCCTGTTTATCGTTGGGGTGCTGGTCATGCTTCCCCTCTTCAAGAAGGAAGTCTCCTCGCAGCAGGCATGACCCCGCTTACCCGCTCATAGGGCTTCTGAGCAGAGGTTTGTCTGCCCCGGCCCATAATTTCCCACAATGTTGTGATATTGCTCCCGAATTGTTTTGTTAGCTTATAGATGCAGGGGATAAGCCCCTTAGCTATCAAACAATCGAAGGAGTGCGATACGTATGAAGAATACTTGGAAAAAAACGACGATGGCGGCACTGATGTTAACTCTGGCCCTGGGCTCCGGAGGCTCGGCCTTCGCTCAAACGCCGGACGGGCAGACGGGCGGCACGGAACCGAGTACCGCGTCCGCGGTTACGGCACCGGCCTTGACAGCAACAAAGCTGAATGTTGTCCGGATTGCCCCTGCTATGGGCTTACTGAGCAGTCCTGCACATGAGCAGCAGTATTTGAAGATGCTGGTGAAAACCTACGCGCCGGAAAGCGAAGCGGAATGGACAGAGGCGATGAACGAGCGCAAGCAGGTGCAGCAGAGCCTTCCTCAAACGTTAACGCTGAAGAAGGCATCGGCCGTTGGAGGCGAGGATCAGCCGTCCGATAAAAGCGAGTCGGTCTTGTTTATCAACAAAGTGACGGCAGCAGATGCCGTACCTGCGCTGAAAGCGGAGACGATTAGCGCCGGCGAAGCTGTGCAAATCGAAGAAGGCAAGCCGATGAAGCGGATTATTTTACCTAAAACCAGCGCCGCGGCGGATGATATAATAAAGAAAGATATGGAGACGTTCCAGGCGCAGCTGAAGCTGCAAAACGATTTGGCGAATGCGCTGGAAGCGGACGACGCGGATCAAGTGAAGACGCTGCTGCCGCAGCTGCTTGAGCAGTACAAAGGGCAGACGGAGGAAATGAAAAAAATTTCCGAGCTTTCCAGCACAAAAGCAGAGGAAACAGGCGAATAAAGGAAAGCAGCATTATCGCCGAGGGGGCGGACGTGACGAAATGTCGCGTCCTTTTTTCCGTAGAATGGAGCTTTGCCCTTCTATGCTTCCTGTCAGGTGATTTTGGTTATTCTCTGAGGAAAAGAGGAGAAACATGTATTCGATTTATTTGGTGGAAGATGAAATGAACCTCAATCAGGTGCTGAGCACTTACTTGGCGCAGGAGGGCTGGCACCTCACCTCGTTTACGGACGGGGCGCAGGCGCGCGAAGCGGTGAAGTCGCCGCCTCACCTGTGGATTCTCGATATTATGCTGCCGGGTGTCGACGGTTATCAGCTGATCCGGGAGATCAAATCGGAGAACGCGGATCTGCCCGTTATTTTCATCTCGGCGAGAGATGCCGATATTGACCGGATCGTAGGGCTGGAGCTCGGCAGCGACGATTATTTGGCGAAGCCCTTTCTGCCGAGGGAGCTCGTGATCCGGACGCGCAAGCTGCTGGAGCGGGTTTACGGGCGCGGCAGCGAAGACGCCAAAGGACCGGGCAGGGCGGCGATCCACGTATCGCCCTATACGATTGAAGAGCAGGGCAGAAGGGTGAGAGACGGCCAGGATCAGCCGGTTGATCTGACGAGCAAGGAATTCGATCTGCTGGCTTATTTTGCGGCGCATTCGGGGCAGCTGCTGGAGCGCGAGCAGGTGCTGCGCCGGGTATGGGGCGACGATTACTTCGGGACGGACCGGGTGGTGGACGATCTCGTAAGAAGGCTGCGTAAAAAAATGCCGGAGCTGAGACTGGAAACGGTCTATGGCTATGGCTACAGGCTGGTGAACTGACATGATCAAGCATTGGCCGATTGCGCTGAAGGTGTGGGGAGTGTTTGCCGTGATTACGCTATGTATCTTTATGATGCTGGCGGTGCTGCTCCCCTGGACGCTAAAAGGATTTTTTACCGAGCAAATTTACGATATTATTCTGGATTCGCAAAATTCGGTGACCGCCCTGGAGACGATTCAGGCTTCGCGAGTGACCGCTCCCGCGCAAGGCATCTTCACCGCACCGGCCATGCCGGCCGTCCCGTTCGGCAAAGTGATCCGGATTGGCGACGGGAGTATCCCGGTGCAGGAGCCGGTGCAGGGGAGCGAAGACGCCGTCAGCGTGCTGAAGCCCCAGATTATGCTGAAGGTATCGAAAGCCGGAGTACTGCCCAGCGATGGCCCCGGAGTCAACCATATCATGCTTTTCGATAAGACTGCCGGCAGCGTTGCGGTTACATCCGAGCTGGCCCAAACGCTTCCGTCGCCTTTCGCTCAAGCTATTGAGGATGAGGCGGGCAAGCAGCAGGCGGCCATTCAAAAATATTCGCTGGATATCGGTAACAAGACGATGTTTTATGTCATCCGCAAAGACTTGTCCGAGGGGAAATCCGGTTATGTGGTGTCTTACGCCTGGGGGAATTACCGCAACGATCTTGTATTGACGATGTTTTGGCGGCTGATGCTGCTGATGGTGCTGCTCGTCGTACTCAGCTGGCTTCCCTGCCTGTGGTTCGCGCGGTATTTATCGCGGCCTCTCGTTCAGATGGAACGCCAGGCGGGACGTATAGCGGAGCGGGATTGGCATGAGCCCTTCAAGCTGGACCGCAAGGATGAGATGGGGCGGCTCGGGCTCGCCTTCGAAGGGATGCGCAAGAGGCTGGTCCGTCAGGATAAAGCGCAGCAATATTTTCTGCAAAATATTTCGCATGAGCTGAAAACGCCGGTGATGGTGATCCGCAGCTATGCCCAATCCATTCTGGACGGTGTCTTTCCGAAGAAGACGCTGCAGGCGAGCCTTGAAACGATTCTGCAGGAGTCGGAGCGGCTGGAGAAGCGAATCCGCGACCTGCTGTACTTGAACAAGCTGAGCTACTTGTCTACGCGGAACAAGCCCTTTGAGGCGTTCAAGCTGACGGAAGTGCTGAAGGATTGTGTGGAGCGGCTCCGTTATCAGCGCCCTGAGCTGGATTGGCGGGTGGAGCTGCCGGAGCATTGGGAGATTACGGGGGAGCCGAAGCAGTGGGGCGTAGCCATCGAAAACATTCTCGACAATCAGATGCGCTATGCCCGCGGCCGGATTGCCATCACTGCCGTGAGCAGGGGGGAGTCCGGGCAAAAGGCTCTTCGGATATGGAATGACGGACCGTCCGTGGAAGACTCGCTGCAGCGGCGCTTGTTCGAGCAGTTTCAGACGGGAGAGAAGGGCCAGTTCGGCCTCGGCCTTGCGATCGTGCAGCAGATTATGGCTTACCATCAAGCGGGTATTGAGGTCTGCAACGAAGAGGGCGGCGTCGCCTTTTATTTGTTGCCGTCCGCCGCGGAAGCCGTCCCGGCTTCCTCTCAGGACATGGGAGCGGCGGCTTCGGAGAAGCAGAACAAGCCGGCTTAGCCCGGCGAATGGGGAAGAAGGCCCCCTTCGTTTAGCGGAAACGACGGTTTGGTCAACGGACAGCTGCCTTCCCACTCCAGATCCGGCTTGTAGTAGGCGAGCTTGCGCAGAAAGTAACACGTTTCCGGCAGATGGTGCTCCAGAAACCGCAGCGTCGTACGAGTGATAACCTGGGCATGCCGGTAGCGGGCAATGACCGTTTGGACGAACCGGTAAAATCCTTCAACTGTGACGAATACTTCCGTGGCGAACTGCTGCTGCGCCGGAAAGCCGGGCTGAATAAAACGGAGATAGCGCTGGATCGCCTGATTTTTGATCATGTGAGCTTCAAAGGCGCGGGCGTATTCCGCGGATTTTTCCGACAAACCCGCTTCCACCGGATCGAGCACGTTGCGAAGCAGCACCGCGTGCCCCAGCTGGTCCTCCAGCCATAAGGAGAGCAGGCCGACCAATGGCAGCTCGGGAGCCGCTTGTCCCCGGATATAGTAGCCGAGCAGACGCAAATATTCCTGATTTTCGTTCAAGGTACCGTTGAAATAAGTAGGCGTTAAATTAACGTTGATTTGATTGAGCAAGCGACGGCTCTGCACCGTCCCTTCGAGCTGAAAATAACCGAGTGCCGTAGGATAAACCGCGGCGCTAAAACGCTTCATGGCCTCCGAGATGACAGGCGTGTCGGGAGGCAGCTGCTCCAGATCCTGTCTGGCTTGACGAAAAGCGCGGATATATTCGCCGGCCTGCCGGATCCATGGCGTCTCCGACGGCGAGAGGTTATCGAACAGGAAATGGGCATGATCGCCCAAAATTTCAATCCAGAATAAATGCTCCTCATAAACAGATATGGACTGATCGAGCGGCATCGGCATGCTTCATCCTCCTTTTGGGGACTTTTGCAACCAATGTATGTCGATACCGCCCAAATCATGCCATACCTTTGGAGCAGGGTTCCTTAGGAACCGGGTGCAGCCGTCGCATGCTTCGAGCGCCTCAGCTTAATGTAATCGACGATAACGTACACTACGGGCAGACATTCAATAAACCAGGCGAACGAGGCCCAGGACTGGTTGAAGAAGGAGGCGAGCTCCACGGGATTGTGCGCAATTGCTAAGGAGTACGCTGCCACCAGAGCGGTCAACGGTAAAGAAATCAGCTTGGGGCTGGAGACGGCGAAGGCTTGAGAGAAAGTCAGGATGCCCGTATAGAAAATAATGGACAGCTTGATAAACAGCGATAAGATCCAGACGGACACGATGAACGGATCCAGATTTTGCAGAAAGTCGCCGATACTGATGAACCGCGCCAGCTCCAGGGCGGGATAGGACAGAACGCCGGATAGCTCCGGCCCGAAAAAGCCAAGCATCAGAACATATTCGCTGATAAGAATATAGGTTCCGGACCCGACAGCCACCCACAGCCATTTAATCGACTGCAGAGGCTTTTCCAATTCCGGCAGAAAGAAGGCAATCATCGCTATTTCCCCATACCAGGGGATGATCCGGTAAGTGCTGTCCCATACCGTCCTGGCGTCGTGAAGCGTCAGAAAAGCTTTGAGCATATGGGGATCGATTGTATCCAGAAAAAACAAAGGTTTTACGAGAAACATCAGCCCGACAAATAGGGAGAAGCTTTGGGCAAAACGGAAGATGCCCGTACACCCCGTCTGCACCAGAGTGAACAGGGCGAACGTGAACAGCAGACTGATGGCCCAATTCGGGGTATCCCGCAAATATGTCTGGGAGAAAAAGTCCACAAACTCCCGGATAATATAAGACGTGAGATGAAGGTTAAACAGCGAAAACAACAGCATGATCGCCAGATGCGGATATTTTCCGATAATCCGGTTCCCATAAATGCCTAAATACTCCTGCGGTCTTTTGCGGGCGAAGCCGACTAGGAAAGCGGTGAGGCTTGTTCCGAACAAGGCGCCGAGCACGATAGCCAGCCAGCCGTCATACTGGGCGCTGCGCCCTAAATCGCCTATTAAAAAAGCAATCGTCGTAGCGAAGCAAAAGACGAAAAAAACGAACCAGAGCTGAAAGCTCGTAGCCTTCCCCAACGTTCTCACCCTCCTTATTGTTTGAATAAAATCCAATCTTGTACAGGCTTGAACAAGGCGAGAATAACGGGATTCGGATTGACCCAGGATGCGCTGTAGTAAACGGAAATACAGTAGATCAGAGAGAAGCCGTAGAGAACAAGGATGATCCGCCTGCTCTTGCCTGTCGTTTTGAACCGCTTGTATAGATGAAGCTGGTATAAAAACATGCACGCGAAGGCGAGCGCAATCGTTATTACCATGCCTTCTACTCCTTTTCAACGATGGACTGCTTGAGCGCTCCGAATCGCTGCAGCTTCATTTCGACCTCCACCTGGAACTCGGTATGCTCGGCGTAATAACTCCTCCAATGCTCCTGCATTCGATTCCACAGCTTCGGATACATCCATTCGATTTGATCGCTTACATGAAACAGATCGGCCTGCTGGCTGACCGTTTGCTTCAGCACGTCCTGGATATCTTTTTTGATCTGGTTCGCAGCCGCTTGCTCCAGCCCGCGGATGACCTGCACATCCGATAAGTCCGATGAGGTTTCGATAGAGAGCAAGTCTCCCGCTGTCGCAACGTGCAGGTGCACAAGGATACGATCGTTGGCGGATTCCACAAACATGCGGCTCTTCGAACGTGCGATTCGGATGCTGATCGGCTTGCTGTTCTGCGGCGCATTGAAAGTAAGGCTCATATTTTTCACCTTGTTGGTCACCCATTGGATGCCGCGTGTCTGTGCAGGGCTGAATTCCGCTGTCTGCTTGCTGTCCTTCATCAGGACGCTTCCCTTGGTGCCGAGCCACCTTCCCGTCTCCTGTTTATCGCCCGATTTTTGGGGAGGGGCCAAGAACAGCTGGGGTAGAAAGGCATCTCCATGATTGTAGCAGGCATACATCAGGTCTTTGATCGTCGTGCCCGGCAGCAGGTCCATATGGGAGTACTCGCGGATAATTTCCGAAGGAAAGCGCTCGAAGATCGGAGTCAATGAGCCTACGGCCAGCGCCTTTCCCTCAATTTGGTACATTAACGTGTTCATCCGGATATCGGTCACGCGGAGCATAAAATCCAGCAGCGGCTGGATCCCGCTGCGGGCATACGATTCGCCGATGATGATCACCTTGAGGGCACCCCATGTGACTTTGCGGGAAAGATCCTTTTGAATGCTATGAAAAGCTTCCGCCAAGTCCCGGCCCGTCCGGTTTACCATGGAAAACGGCTTTTCTCTGCTTACAGTCTGTCCTTGTCCCGAAGTCATCCGGTTCGGCAGAAAAAATCCGAGCGACAGCTCCGTAAGCCCCTCCTTCGTCCGGTTCACCGTCATGAGCGTCACGAAAGCGCGGTCGTTTAACTCCTCTTTGGACCAGCAGCCTGCCAAAGGCATGAAAGCGATAAGACAGCACAGGAAGCGCAGGATTGGTTTCGCGAGACGTAACCGCATCGATTAGAGACCACCTTCGGCATTGGATTCCTTGCTTATCCGCATTGCGCCCCTTGCTAAGTCCGATTGCCGGGTCTAAGCTTGGGCCAAGGAATTCGGGCCAGCACATCTCCGAGCAGCTTGGGCTTTAACGGCACGAGCGGAGACAAATAAGGCTTGCCGAACGAATCCAGAGACAGCATATGAATGTAGACGATCAGCATTCCGACCAGCACCCCAAGCAAGCCGAAGACTGCGGCCATAAACAACAGCGTAAACCGCAGGAACCGGACGGCCAGGCTTAAGGCAAAGTGTGGAATGATGAAGGAGGAGATGCCGGTCAAAGCTACGATAATGACCATTGGCGCCGACACGATACCCGCTTGCACGGCCGCTTCCCCGACAACAAGGGCTCCGACGATCGATATCGTCTGTCCCAGCGCGGATGGAATCCGCTGCCCCGCCTCCCTGAGCACCTCGAAAGTGACCTCCATCATGAGCGCCTCCAGCACAGCCGGAAACGGCACGATATCCCGGCTGGACGCAATCGTAATGAGCAGATTGATCGGGATCATTTCAGGATGAAACGTTGTAATTGCCACATAGGCTGAAGGAAGAACCAACGTGACGAAATAGAACAAATAGCGTACCCAGCGAATCCAGCTGGAAAAGAAGGAGCGCTGGTAATAATCCTCCGCCGACTGCATGAATGAGAAGAAATTAACCGGCGCAATAATTTGGTTGGGCGTCCCCTCGGTCAAGATAAGCACGCGGCCTTCCAGCAGGGAAGAGACGGCGACATCGGGCCGTTCCGTATTGATCATCTGCGGGAACGGCGAATATAAATGGTCGTCGAGACACTCCTCTATGAAGCTGCTGCCGAGCACCTGCTGCGGCTTCAGCTGAGAGATGCGTCCGCGGATATTGTCGGCAAGGGAATCTTCGCAAATTCCTTCCATATACAGCATCAAGACGCCGGTCTGTGTCAGCTCGCCCAAAGTAAAAGCTTCGACCTTGAGCAGGGGGGATTTGATCCGCTGCCGGATCAACGATAGGTTCGTCTCCAAATCCTCGACGAACGATTCCTTCGGCCCGCGGATATTCCGCTCGTTTTTGGCCGTATCCACCGGACGCTTGGCCGGCTGTCCGAACGGGAACATCACGATATGCTCGCTGTAGTCGGACAGCAGGATGACCTCTCCAAGAAGCAGGTGCAGCACGGCTTTATCCGGGTTCGTTGTCATCTGGTACGGCGTCGTAAAAAAAGAATGATCTCTGTAAAGGCTGTGGACGGCCTGTTCGCCCGCCCCCTCCAGGGACAGCCCGCATAAGGGCTTGAACACGTGGGTTTGAAGCATTTCCATATGGACCGCCCCGTGAAAATAGACGATCTGCCACCGGACACCGCCGGTTTCGAGCAGCTGTACGACCAAATCGGAACGGTCCGTTAAGCTTGGAAGTAATGTATTCTATAGGTTCCATTGGGCACCAGTTTTATCCATGTTTTAAAGTATAATATGGCCTGTTACGCCGTTCTCTATGCAGACCCTTCCCATTTAAACCCTTTTATGCCTTCAAAGGCCCGTTGTGTTATTCGGTCCCCGAAATATGCTACAATAAGGCAAAGCATGTACAATTTTGAGGTGATCGGTTTGGAAAAAGACATATTAACCCGATTCGGCGTATCGATGCCGGAGGAGCTAGTCAATCAGTTCGATCAATATATATCCGAGCAAGGGTATACCAACCGTTCGGAGGCGATCCGGGATCTTGTGCGGAGGGTGCTGCTGGAGCCAAGACAGCTGAATGCCGATCAGCTGGTGGCCGGTACCATCGTCATGGTCTATGACCACCATGTAAGCGAGCTGCCGCTGACGCTGATGGAGCTGCAGCATCAATACCACCACCATGTGATTTCCACCATGCACGTGCATTTGAATCATGAGCAGTGTCTCGAAATTATCGTCGTACGCGGAAGCTTATCGAAGCTGAGGGAGCTGAAGCAGCAGATCCAGGTGCAGAAAGGCGTGTTATACGCAGAGCTTTCCGTCACTTATTTGGATGAGGAAGGGAAGGATGGCCGCCAAGGGCACTCGCATCCGCACGATCATTCGCATTCGCATGATCCGGACTGAGAGTCTTTACATCGCGGGCATAAGGCTGTACAATACCGAATAGCATCTAAGTAGGGGCTGACGAGCCCATACGGAGGATGACAACTATATACGCAATCGAACGGGGTGCCCTCGCGCAGGCGAGGGGTAACAGGGAATCGGGTGCAAGTCCCGAGCGGTCCCGCCACTGTATTCGGGGAGTTATCTTTCATTCATGTCACTCGATAGGCAAGAGCATCGGGGAAGACGAAAGAGCGCATGGATCCGAGAGCCAGGAGACCTACCTTATTCGACGCACCACAGACCTTCGCGGAGAGGAGAGGTGTACGGGACATAATAACGGCAGGGAATCCTTCCCCTTGGTCGTCTATTGATACGTACGCTTAAAGCCAATCCTTGAATGAGGATTGGTTTTTTTGACGTTTCGCGGTCGTAAGCTTCATCTTATTTCAAGAAACGGGAGGTTAGGTAATTGAAAGCGAAGAAATGGGTTAGTACACTGCTTTTGGTTTTGGGCTTTATCGTTTATTTTTCTGTGAATGAACCGGAGTCCGCGTATGCCATGCATATTATGGAAGGGTTCCTTCCTGTCGGCTGGGCGGTGTTCTGGTGGGTTGTGTTTATCCCGTTCTTTATTGTCGGACTCCGGGCTTTGAAGAAGATTACAAAGGAGACGCCCGAGCTGAAAATTATGCTTGGTCTGGCGGGGGCGTTTACGTTCGTTCTGTCCGCCTTGAAAATTCCGTCCGTAACAGGAAGCAGCTCCCATCCGACGGGTACGGGGCTTGGGGCCGTCATGTTCGGCCCTCTGCCGATGAGCGTGCTAGGCTCCATTGTACTTTTGTTTCAAGCGCTGCTGCTGGCTCACGGCGGTTTGACCACTTTGGGGGCCAACGCCTTTTCGATGGCCATAGCCGGACCGATTGTAGGCTACTGGGTGTATAAAGGGCTGATGCGTTCGACCGGCAAGCAAAAATGGGCGATCTTTACGGCGGCGGCCCTGGCCGACTTATCGACCTATGTCGTCACTTCGCTGCAGCTGGCGCTCGCGTTCCCGGCGGAGCAGGGCGGCATTCTGGCTTCCTTCGTGAAGTTCGGCAGCATTTTTGCCGTCACTCAAGTTCCGCTGGCTATCAGCGAAGGGCTGCTCACGGTATTGATCTGGAATTGGATGCAGTCGTACAGCACGGAAGAGCTGTCGGTGCTGCAGCGCAAAATGAAAGGAGCGAAGCAATCATGACAAGCCGCAGCAAAAACACGCTGATGCTGGCCGGTGTCATTTTACTGGCCGTGCTGCCGTTACTGCTCGTGAACGGGGATTTCGGGGGAGCGGACGACGCCGCAGAGCAGGTCATCGCCGAGCTTCATCCGAGCTACAAGCCTTGGTTTGCCCCGCTATTAGAGCCGCCGGCCGAAACGGAAAGCATGCTGTTCGCGCTGCAGGCCGCTATCGGCGCGGGCGTAATCGGCTATGCTATCGGATGGTTCAAAGGCAAATCGTCCAAATCGAAGCCGCAATGATTAAACTGATCGATACGTTTTCGTACCAAAACAAGCTGCGCTCCGTATCCCCATTGGGGAAATGCGGATTCGCAGCCGTTCTTTTTCTGCTCTCGTATTTGGCGCATCCGGCCGTACAGCTTGCAATCGGCGCAGCAATGCTGCTGTGGACGGTAGTCTATGCCGGTGTGCCGCTGAAATATTACGGCCTGCTCATCGGGGCACCCTGTTTGTTCTATGCCGCAAGTCTGCCGCCCATCGTATTGGAGCTTCATTCCGCAGACGGCGCTCTGATGGTGAAAGCCGCCACCGCCGCCTCTGCGCTGGGGAACCTCCCCTTATTTACACTGGCTCACACCACGGTATATGTATCAGGACTAGGTGTGGAAAGGGCGGCGGGGCTGTTCACGCGAATTATCGGCTGCTTATCCTGTCTGACCTTCGTCATGCTGACCACGCCGATGTCCGAGCTGTTTCAGGTGATGCGCAAATTACGCATGCCGCCTCTGGTGCTGGAGCTGATGCTGATCATGTACCGTTTCCTGTTCGTGCTGACGGAAACCGCCCAGCAGATGTATACGGCGCAAAAAGCCCGTGGCGGCCAATCCGGTTTTCAGGGCCGGCTGCACGATACATCCGTGCTAGTCGTCCGGTTATTCGGCAAGACGATGCAGCGGTATAGGGAGCTGTCCTGCGGACTGATAGCCAGAGGCTTCACCGGCGATATCCGGATGGCGCCTTACGTGTCTGCCGGTATGCCGCAGCGCTACAAATGGGAGTGCGTGCTGACCGGGGCGCTGCTTGTACTGATCGAATTATGGTTGCGATGGGGGGACGGAGCGTGAATCCGATATTGAAAGCTGAAGGGGTCAGCTACCGCTATCCGGGGACGGAGTCTCCGGCACTGAAGGATCTGGAGCTGCAGATTCCTGCAGGCAAAAAGGTCGCCATCTGCGGTCATAACGGCTCAGGGAAGTCTACCTTCTTTCTGCATGCGGTCGGCATCCATCGTCCCGCTTCCGGCAGCATCCTGTGGCAGGGGGAGCCGATCGTCTACCGCCATGCCGAGCTGCGGCAGCTGAGACAGCGGATCGGGCTGGTGTTCCAGGACCCGGAACAGCAGCTGATTCTAAGTACCCCCTATGAAGATATTTCATACGGGCTCCGGAATGCGGGGATCGGCGAAGCGGAAATTCGCAGGCGAGCCGACCGCATTCTCGCCTCGATGCGGCTCGCGCCGTTGGCGGACAAGCCGATGCATCACCTGAGCCTTGGGCAGAAGAAGCGGGTGGCACTGGCCGGCGTGCTGGTGCTGGAGCCGGAGCTGCTGATGCTCGACGAGCCGACCGCTTATCTCGACCGTTCGTCCGAGCAGCAGCTCGTCGAGGAGCTGCAACCGCATTCATGAGGGCGGCATGACGGTGGTGATGGCTACGCATGACATGAATTTGGCTTATGCATGGGCGGACTGGCTGCTGGTGCTGGACAGGCGGGGCCTGCGTGCTGGAAGGCACGCCCTATGAAGTGTTCAGCCGGAACAAAGACCGGATGGATTCCTTGGGCTTAGAGCAGCCGATGCTGCTGGAGCTGTGGGAGTCGCTGCCCGAGCGGCTTCGGAAGGACAACATGCCGCTGCGGCACCTAAGCGATTTCAAGGACCTGCTGTCCGGGCTGTAACGGGTTTATATCCCCAGGATTTGGCGGCGACGGCGGTCAAATCCAATATAGATGAACGAAGACTGTTTTCCGCCGGGAAAACAGTCTTTTGTCTAATATCGTGAAATTGGCGTTCCGGCGGCCGCTCGGTTGGCTGGAGGCCGGCGCGGATGCATTTTGCTAGACGAACGCGTTCTGGTTCACTTTGCTTTTGGCCAGCTTCAAGTACCCCTGCACATTCAAAAGCTCGCTCTCGTCCATGAAGCGGAGCTTCATCGGGAACCTGCGGCTTCCAGGATATAAGGACGAAGCGCTGCGGCGCCGCCGCCGATCACATAGAAGCATTGAATGTCAGGGTGCTTTTTCCACCTCTTCTTGATCAGGTCGACGATCTTGCTGGCCGCCCGGCTGAAATACATATCGACGATCGGCTTCATGCTCGATTGGCCTTCACCGATCCGGCGAATGGTATAATCCCCCCGCTTGATCCGCTGCACGAGCTTCGCACGGCTCGGGAAGCGGTAACCGAGCTGATCCTCGACGCCCCGGATGATGCTGTCCAGATAGGTGGCGAGGCCGATCTGCTCACCGGTGCTGAACTGGTTGTCGATGCTCATTTTATTGACGACCGGAAAGTCGGTTGTCAGCGCGCCCATCTCGCAGATGCCGATGCAGCCGTGGTACAGCTCCTCATCCTTGACCTGCAGATTTTCGTGCGTAGCCATATGGAACAAGGCGGCGGCGCCTTCAATGCTGACGATCGCCCGGCGGATCGACACCTTGATTTTCCGGTTTTTCAGCTGCGGCGTAGACAGGAACGTCACTTCATGCTCGCCGACCAGCCGGTCCGTCGAACAGCTGATGATAGTACGAATACGTGCGCACAGGCAGCCCGGTCCCGATCACATACTCAATTTCCTCGGTATTGTTATAGCCGGTGTGCGACAGCGACTGGCTGGCGACAGCCGCATAGGCGAGGGCGGTCAAGGCAACGACCAGCGATTGGTCGGATACCGCCTTGTTATCGGTTTCTTCCAGCTCTACGCTGTCCTCGTTCTCCATAGCGAGCAGTCCGACGAAATACCGCTGGTTGTTTCGGGACAGCCGGGGGCTGTGTACGACTACATCCAATGCTTTTAACGGGGAGTCCTCCTCCTGGAGAATGTGACGGTCGTAACCGTGGGCGACGACATTCGGAATCATTAAAGGATCGCGAATACCGTCGAGCACGACTTTGATGCTGTCGTTGCCTATATCGATTCCTGCTAACTTCATGTATAAATTCCCTCCAGACATATCCATATAAATATTTAGTACTAAAATTCGAGCAAATGGAACAAAATCCCTTCGTACTTTAGAACTATTTTCCAATAAACAAGCAAAGTTTGGAAGGTTTTTCGAAAGAATGCGACGAATATTATCGTATTCCATCGAATAATGTTAATTTGTGCCAATCCGAAGGAGCAGACATGAAGCTTAAAATGGGCAGTAAGCGTTATACTTTTGTCATAATTCCCGATGCTAACAGCGCCGTCCGCCGTTTTGAGGTACCCAAGCTTATTCCTTACATTGCCGGTGCGGGACTTATGACCTTAATGGCGGTTACCCTGGTCATGTATGCGAGCCATGCGAAGAATGCAACGGTGGCGAACGAGCTGGAGAAGCGGATCGTCAGCAAGGATGCCGAGTTCAGCAGCACCGTTCAGGAAAAGAACCAGACGATCGAGCAGCTGCAAAGCGAAGTGATCCGCCTCTCCCAGCAGACGGCGGAGATGAAGCAGAAGATCGACGCCATCCGCCAGCAGGAGGACGAGGTGAGGAGTCTGACCGGCTCCGGTCAGGTGAGCATATCCTCAGCCGATGCACCGCCGGCTTCAGCAGCGATGGGAGGCAGCAGCACGCCGGCTACGGATGCGGAGGTGCTGACGCTCGCAGAGCAGACCAAGTCGCAGCTCAGCGACATGGACAAGTCGGTGGACGAGCTGAAGGACAGCATAGCGGATACGAAGGAGAAGGCGCTGGAGGCTCAGGAGAAGCTGAAGGTAACGCCGAATATTTGGCCGGTCGACAGCAGAACGATCACTTCCGGGTTCGGACTGCGGCAGGATCCGTTTACGTCGCGGCCGTCGTTTCACAGCGGATATGATATCGCTTCTCCGGCCAATTCGCCGGTGCATGTGACGGCGGACGGAGTGGTAGCATCCACCGGAAGCGACGATTCCCACGGCAACAATATCATCGTGACGCACTCCAAAGGGCTGCAAACGTGGTACATGCATCTGAATAAAATCAACGTGCAGAAGGGCGAACATGTCCAAAAAGGGCAGGTCATCGGGCTTGTCGGCTCGACCGGCCGGAGCACAGGGTATCATCTGCATTACGAAGTGCTGAAAAATGGCGTCAGCAGCGATCCGAAGCCATACTTACCTTAACGAGAAAGAGGGCGACATGATGTTTAAGAAGAGCAAGAGCGGCAGCTACGCTACCGATACGCTGATCGGGGAGGGAACCTTGTTCGAGGGACGAATCAAATCCGAGGCCAGCATACGGATTGAGGGTCAGATTACCGGCGATGTCGATTGCGCGGGGGATGTGACGATCGGCGAGAACGGGGTGGTGAAATCGAACGTCATCGCAAGAAACGTTATCCTCGCGGGTACGGTGCACGGCAATGTGCTGTGCAAAGGCAAGCTGACCATCCGGGCGACGGGGAAGCTGTACGGCAACACGACGGCACAGTCGCTTATTATTGACGAGGGCGGCGTCTTTCAGGGGACGAGCAAGATGGACAACGGCGGAACACCCCAGCAGGATCAGCCGAACCGTGAGCAGCCGCAGCAAAACAATCCTTTTCAGACCGGTTACAACGGCGGCAATATGGCCATGATGTGAGGCTTACATGCAGCGGTTCATCGGTGCATCCTGTCTGAAAAGGGGCATGCCCGCTCGTCGTCCCTTTTGTCAGATTCATACAACGAGCGGTCAGCTCCCTTATGATGTCATTACGAAGCCTGATGGAGCTTTCACAGACAAGGTACACCGTCAGACGTTCCGGCTTTATAGCCGTGCAGAGCTGGTCTGACAAACAAAATCCCGGCCTATTATAGGAACCGGGATTTCGTTCTTTACCTATGTTGGATTTAAGGCTTATTCGTCCATGCGCATGCTGGTCACATAGTTTTTTAACGCGATCTTTAATTTCCCCAGCAGCCGGGTTTCATCGGTCAGCTTGTCGAGCAGCTTGTCTGCGGTCACTTTGGCGGCCCCGCCGTTAATCCGGTTGATCAGCTTGCTGCCCGGCAGGTTCAGACCGTCTACCCCGGTGAAAATATACTGGATCCCCGCCTGCTCGCTCTGGGTAAGCGTCGTCTGATCGTACCGGCCATGCGGCAGACACAGCAGCTTATCCTGGGTGCCCAGCTTTTCAGCCAGCACCTGCTCGGCCTGCGTCAGATCCGCTCTCACCCGCTGGGCATATTCCTGCGCGGTTTCCATCCGGTTCAAGCTTGGCAGAAAGATGGGATTCGTCAAGGAATTGACGGACTTGCCGTCTGCACCGGGCACAAAATCATGCGAGTTATAGGTATGAGAATAAAAGCCGAAGCCGTCCGCTTTCATCTGCTCGATTTGGTCCCAGCTCATAAACGCGGTCCCATCCTCGGTTCGGGTACCTACCGCACTGACAATAAGAAAGTTGGTTGCGGTCAATCCCCGCTCCTTCAGAATCGGATAAGCATACTGGTAAAAGGATTCGTAGCCGTCGTCGAACGTCAGCAGCACTGCGCCCGGAGGCACCGTGCCCCGGCCATCCATGAAATCGATGAACTGCTTCATGGAAATGATATGATACCCGTTCGTTTGAAGCGCATCGATATGCGATTTGAAGGCATCCGGCGTGATTGTATAATCCGAGGCTTCGGGATCGATGTGGTGATATTCCAGCACAGCTACCTGGTTACTAAACCGGGGTGAGTTGCCCGGAACCCAATAATCGAACGCCAAATAAGCAATAAGCAGCAGGACGATGGCGGGTACAGTCCATTTCAGTCGAAGCTTTGTTCTCATCATGAAATAAATCTCCGTTCTCTCCAATAAATAAAAAGATTAAAATCATGCATCCATCCTGATCTATGATACCACGCTTTGGAAGCGTTGAGAAATTTGGCGAAATTTCCGGCAATCGCTGCGGGGGCCGCTTGATGGTGAGCTGAAAATAGGGTCCGCCTGACGAAACCTGCCGGAAAGCAGAGGCCCCTTCCAAGCAGATAGGCATGGAACCGGTCTGTTTGAGGCCAGGCTGCCGAAGCGCCTGGCTTTGACATACCGCTGACATATTCGAAGCGTAAAGTTCAAGATGCAGTGAGCTTAAAATTATGGACTGGAAATGGAGGCAGATTGTATGCGGTCATGGAATTGGAAAAAAACGTTCATCGGCGGCACGGCAGGCGCCATGTTGATTCTCGGAGCGGCCGGGGCAGCCTTTGCAGCGGATGCGACTTCCGCTCCGAGCGGGGCGCAGCAGAACAAGCACCTCACGAAGCTGGAGCAGAAAGCGGCGGCTCTGGGCTTGACGGTTCAGCAGCTGCTGAACCAGCAGGCGGCCAAGAAAGCGGCAATTGAAGCGAAAGCAAAAGAGCAGGGGATTACAGTAGAACAGCTGAAGGCGCAGCGCAAAGCCGAGAGCGAGGCCAAGCTGGCGCAAGAAGCAGCGAAGCAGGGCATCACGATAGAGCAGCTGAAGGCGCAGCGTAAAGCGAAGCATGAGGATGCGGCTGCCCAAGCGAAAGCGGCCGGGTTGACGCTGGAGCAGTGGCAGGCACAGAAGAAGGCCGAGCATCAGGCGAAGCTGGAGCAGAAGGCACAGAAGAAGGCTGAGCATCAGGCCAAAGCCGAGCAGAAAGCGAAGCAAAAGGCCGAGCGTGAGGCGAAGCTGGCGCAAGAAGCAGCGAAGCAGGGCATTACGGTAGAGCAGTTGAAGGCGCAGCGCAAAGCGCATCATGAAGAGGCGGCTGCCCAGGCGAAAGCGGCCGGGCTGACGCTGGAGCAGTGGCAGGCACAGAAGAAGGCCGAGCATCAGGCGAAGCTGGAGCAGAAGGCACAGAAGAAGGCTGAGCATCAGGCCAAAGCCGAGCAGAAAGCGAAGCAAAAGGCCGAGCGTGAGGCCAAGCTGGCGCAAGAAGCAGCGAAGCAGGGCATCACGGTAGAGCAGCTGAAAGCTCAGCGCAAAGCGCACCATGAAGAGGCGGCTGCCCAGGCGAAAGCGGCCGGGCTGACGCTGGAGCAGTGGCGGGCACAGAAGAAGGCTGCCAAGTAGCTCGGTTGCCGTTGAATGAAACGCATAGGTACACACCATGAAAATCCGATCCGAGGCTGCGGCCAAGGATCGGATTTTGTGTGTGTCTGCATTTGTGCAGACGTGGGTCCTGCGGAGTACGCAAGCGCCCTCTGTAAGAAGCTAATCTTAAATAATGCTAACTATTTATAATGTTAATCCAGGCTAGAATGAGCTTGCCTCCGCTGCTTAGCATTAAAGCAGGAGGTTGTCCGCGTACGAATTATCTCTGCGGAGCCGACAGCCTTAGCTCGCAGCTTCAGCCTTCGGGCAGACGCACTGCAAATACGGTCCCCGGCCGGGCTCGGAGGCCGCCTCAATCGTGCCGCCCATCCGCTCGACCAGCTGCTTGGCGATCGTCAGCCCCAAGCCGCTTCGCTCCCGGCGGGAGAGACGCGACGCCTCTCCCGTATAGAACCGCTCCCAAATATAGGGGAGCTGGGCAGGATCGATCCCCGCGCCGGTGTCGGCGACGCGCACCACCACGCAATCGCCCTCCCGGTGCGATTGCACCTTCACCTGTCCGCCCGCCGGGGTGTGGCGGACGGCATTGTCCAGCAGGTTGAACAGCACCTGCTTCAGCCGCTCGGAATCGCCGTAGACGGTAAGCCGCTGATCGTCAGGCTCGGATACGTGGAGCTCGATGCCTTTCTCTTCCGCCCGCAGGCGGAAGCCCTCGCAGACGGTGTCGACCAGAACCGGCCAGCGTATTTTGCGCAGCTGCAGGCTGACACGCCCCGACTCGATCGCCGATAAGTCCAGCATCGTGTTCAGCAGGCTGCTGAGCCGGCTCAGCTCCTGATACATAAATTCCATATATTTGCGCTGCTGGCCGGCAGGAACCATCCCTTCCAGTATAGCCTGGACAAAGCCGCGGACGGAGGTCAGCGGCGTCCGCAGCTCATGGGAGACATGGCCGATCAGCTCCTTGCGCATCGACTCAAGCGATTCCAGCTGTTCCGCCATCCGGTTAAATGTGGCGGACAGCTGCCCCACCTCATCGACTCCATGAACGGGAATCCGCTCGGAGAAGTCGCCTTGACCGATCCGGGCTGCCGCCTGATTCATCCGCATCAGCGGCAGCGATATTTTCCGGGAAATCAAGTACAGCACGCAGGAGGCGGGGACGGCAATAAGGACGGCGACGAGCAGAATGAGCCGTGAGAGCTCCTTCAGCTGAAACTCCTGGACAGGCATATGCAGAAACAGGGCGCCGGCCACGCCCTTGTCGTCCATAATCGGCACGCCGACGGACAGAAGCACCTGATCGTCCGTTTTTTTGAACGGTCCTGTCGCCTGGATTCGCTCTCCTGAGAACACTTTCTCGAGCAGTGCAGGATCCTTCAGCTCGCTTTTACGAAGCAGGCGCTTGACGGCGGCGCCTTTATTTTTCTTCATAAGCGCTGATCCGTCTTCCCGCAGAAGCAGGTCCATTTTCGTATTGGTGGTGCGCTTGTACTCGGATTCAATCGTATCGAACGTTTCCTGAAGCGAGCTGTCCCCGTTCGCGGGCTGCATTCTTGCGATGATTTCGTCCGCTTGCCGGTTCAGCATTGCTTCCTTCTGAGCAAACAGAACATGCTGAAGCGTTACATCGATGAGAAGAGCAAGCAGCGCAAGACCGATCAGCAGCACGGACAGGTAGCTGATCAGCAGCTTGCGAAATAGAGAGCGGGTCATCGTGAGGCGCCTCCTGCCATAAATTTATAACCGATACCGCGTGCGGTTTCGAGGCTCCAGCCCTCGGATTCCTCGCCGAGCTTGCGGCGGAGCCGCTTGACGGTTACATCCACGACGCGGTCGTCCCCAAAGTAATCCTCGCCCCATACCCGGTCCAGCAGCTGCTGGCGGGCCAGCACTTGATTCGGATGCTGAGCGAAGGTCAGCAAAAGCTTGTACTCCCGCGGTGTAAGCTCGATATATTCGTTGTCGATTGTAACGGCGTGAGCTGCGGTATCGATACTCAAGTCCCCGAACTGCATCGCGGAAGGAGGGGCCATCTGGCGGCGGGTCATGGTATAGGCATAGGAGCGGCGCAGCAGCGAGCCGACCCGCATCACCAGCTCGTTCGGATCGAACGGCTTCACCATGTAGTCGTCCGCCCCCAGCCCAAAGCCTTGGGCTTTATCTTCGCTTTCTCCTTTGGCGGTCAGCATCAAGATCGGCATATCGCTTGATTCCCGCAGAATACGGCATACTTCCCAGCCGTCCAGGCCGGGGAGCATAATATCCAGAATCAGCAGGTGCGCCTGCGTGCGGCGTATCATGGAAAGCACCTGACTGCCGTCGGCGCAGCAGGCAGCCTGGTAGCCTTGGCCGGATAAGTAAAGACGGATCAGCTCGGTAATATAGGGATCATCGTCGGCGACGAGAACGGTGTAATCCTGCGGTTTGAACGTGGGCTTCATAAAATCAGCGGCCAGCTCCTTCTTTCTTAAGCTCAAGGCAAATCGGAGATGCGCCAAACGGGCGATTTCCGTACGGATAAAGCATACCACCATTATAAAATGGACATATGACAAAAATCGAACATCTGCGAGTCTGCTGTCCGGTTTTACAATCCGCTTACAAATTAAACCAAAATTAATGAAAAGAAAACAATTTGTCCCAATTCGGTTAATGTTTCCTTCCTATACTGGGGATGTGCTTATACGAACAGCCTAGGCTTGGATAATAACCGGGGAGGAATTGTCTTGAAAAAAGTGTTCAAACAAATTTTGGTATCCGGCATGGCGCTCAGCCTGCTGCCGGCATTATCCGCTGCGGCGGCTGAGGCGCCGTCAGCATCCTCATCTCCAGCGGCGGCTGTTGCAGCTCCGCAGGCTCAATCGAAAAATGTCATCGTCCTGATCGGTGACGGGATGGGACCTGCCCAAGTATCCGCTGCGCGGGATTACTCGCGACATTTTCTGAACAAGAACCATTTGGAGCTGGATGCCTACTATGTAGGTCAGGCAACCACCTATGCCGACCGCGGTGAGGACGGCGGCGTCATGGTATCGGGCGAAGTAACCGATTCGGCGTCGGCGGGAACCGCTTTTGCCACGGGCCACAAAACCTACAACGCAGGCATCAGCGTCTCGAATGAAGACGTATCCAAGCCTTTCGCCTCCGTTATTGAGGCTTCCGAGAAGGTAGGGAAATCGACCGGGCTTGTGACCACAGCGAGAATTACCCATGCGACTCCGGCGGTCTATGCTTCGCACGTCCGCAACCGGGACAATGAGGCTGCCATTGCTTCGCAATATTTGAACGACCAGTCGGTGGACGTGCTGTTCGGTGGCGGAAAGCAGTTTTTCCTGAGCAAGGAAGAGAAGGGCAAGCGGACGGATAAAACGATTATTCCGGATTTTGAAGCGAAGGGCTACAAGGTCGTTTACGATAAGCAGGGCTTGGAATCATTAGGCACGAACGACGGCAAGGCGCTCGGTCTGTTCAACAGCTCCCATGTCGATTATGTACTGGACCGTGATGAGACAGTGCCAAGCTTGGCCGATATGTCGCAAAAGGCAATCGAGCTGCTGTCGCAAAATCCGAATGGCTTTACGATGATGATCGAAGGCGGCCGGATCGACCATGCCGGGCATTCGAACGACTTCCCCGCGCTTGTGCAGGAAGCGCTTGATTTCGATGCTGCGGTGAAGGTAGCGATGGATTTTGCGAAGAAAGACGGCAACACGTCGGTCGTTGTGACAGCTGACCATGAAACAGGCGGCTTGTCGCTCTCCCGCGACGGCGTCTATGAAATCAATGTAGATGCCTGGGATCAAGAAAGGCAATCGTCCGAGCTGTTTGCGGCGAAGCTGAAAGCAGCGAAAAGCGGGGAGGAGATCAAGCAGCTGGTGTTCGACAACACAGGCTTCAATGATCTGACGGACGAAGAAGCAAGCTATATCATGCAGGGAGACGGTACCTCCTATACGCAGGAAGGTGCTTACAATGCAGTGATAGCCAAGCGGATGATGGTCGGCTTTACAGGACACGGCCACTCTGCCGTTGATGTCGGCGTGTGGGCCTACGGACCGATTGCCGATATGGTGAAGGGCCAAATCGACAATACCGATATTGCAAGAGCCATCGCCAAGGTAGCTAATGTGGACCTGGAAGGAACGACGGCGGAGCTGCAGGCCCAATACGTGTATCCGAAGTTTAAAGTGACGCGCGAAGGCGCCACGCTGTATCCGGCCAGACTGCTGTCCGCATCGCTTGGCGTGGATGTCGCCTGGGACGAGGCTTCCAAATCCGTAGTGCTGTCCAAGGACGGCAATCAGGTCGGTGTGAACGTAGAAACGGCGAAAACAACGTGGAACGGAGCGCCGGGCAGCTTTACAGCCAACATGGACAACGGCAGCCTGTGGCTGTCCCTGGATGCTTTTCAGCAGTTGACGGGTAAAGAACTGCCGTGGGATGCCTTGTCCGAACGGATCAGCTTGAAATAAGCAGGAGCGGCATGAACAAGAGGCAGGGGAGTGCGGTCCCCTGTCTTTTTGTTAACATGATAGAATCTATATGTTTTCGGGGTCCCCGCAAAGTACCTGAGTCCACTCCGAAGCATAAGCCCCACTTTGTGGGGTTATTTTACGAGGGAGGAGCCGCAGCTGTATATGGGCAGTCTGCCTGTGAAGAGAGAGGGGAAGCGGACATGATCCAAATTCGTAATGTGCACAAATCGTTTCGTATGGGAGCCTCCCGGCTGCCTATTCTGCACATAGCCGGCTGGTCTGCCGGCCGGGGCCAGAGAATAGCGCTGATCGGCCCGAGCGGGAGCGGAAAAAGCACGCTGCTGCATCTGCTGGGGGGCGTGATTGCGGCGGACAGCGGCGAGATTCACGTCAGCGGACAGCCGCTGCACAGCTTTACGGAAGCGCAGAGAGACCGGTTTCGCGCGGAGCAGGTCGGGTATATTTTTCAAGATTTTCATCTTATCGCTTCGCTGACCGCCAGGCAAAACGTTGAGCTCGTCCTGCCAAGAAGCTGGAGCCGGAAGGAGAGGGACAGCGAGCTGCAAGCCTGGTTCGAGCGGGTCGGACTGCAGGATCGGCAGCACCATCTGCCCGCACAGCTGTCCAGAGGCCAGCAGCAGCGCATAGCGATCATCCGGGCGCTCATTCACCGCCCGCCGCTGGTATTGGCCGACGAGCCGACGGGAAGTCTCGATTGGGAAGCGGCCGGTTCCGTCATGCGGCTTCTGCTGTCCCTGTGCGAGGAAGAGGGGCGGACCCTGCTGACCGTAACGCACGATTTGCACTTGGCGGATTTGTTTCCAATGAAGGCAGAGATGAGCGAAATAAACGGTCTGCTGCAAAAAGACATCGGTGATGACGGACCGCTTTCAGCGTCTAAAGCAGGAACAGGGGGTGAAGCGGGTGAGTCTTCCCCGGTTGTTGTGGCGTAATATGCTGCACAGGAAAACGTTGTCGCTGCTGACGTTATTCTCGGTAGCCATGACGGTTGCGCTGCTCGTGTTCCTGATCCTATGCAGTCAGGGAGTGGAGCAGGGGGCGGAGAAAGGATACGGTTCCTTTGAGCTGACGGTTGGAGCCAAGGGAAGCTCTTCTCAGCTCGCGCTCAATACGTACTACCATGTCGGGACGCCGACAGGGAATGTGCCGTACGACGTTTTCACGCAGATTCAAAAGGACGATCAGACCGAGGCGGCCTTTGCGATGACGACAGGAGACAATTACAACGGCTATCCGATTGTCGGTATCGATGCCAAATATTTTCTCGTCCGGTACGGGGATCGACGGCTTGAGGCGGGGACGGTATATGCCAAGACAGGGGAAGCGGTTGTCGGCTCGCACATTGCCAAAACGATGGGCATTCATGTCGGGGACACATTCCATGGCGGCCACGGGCTTGTACACGAGGGAGAATCGGAGGAAGCCGAGGAGGAGACGGAGCATGAAAATGAAGCTGCCCATGCAGAGCATGAGGCCCATCAGTCTTTTGCCTATAAAGTAGTGGGCATTCTTCCGGTGCTTCATACGCCTGATGACCGGGCGGTGTTTACGACCTTAGACTATGCATGGGCTGTCCATGCCAGCCAGCAGGGGGAGCATAAGGATGTGACCGCCATTCTGGTTAAGCCGAGAACGCTGCTTGGCGCCCAAGCATTGAAAAATAAATTCGACAAGCTGGAGCAAGTGCAGGCTATCTATACAAGCAAAGCGGTAGCGGATGTCGTCAATTTGGTGGATAAAGGAGCGCAGGCCGTGCAGCTTGTCACCGTGCTGTGCATTGTGCTGGCGGCCGTATCCCTGCTGCTTTCCCTTACGGCGGCGGTTCATGAACGTAAAAAGGACGTAGGTTTACTTAGGCTGATCGGAAAAAGCAAAAGCTTCGTCTGGTTGTCGCTAATCGGCGAAGGGATGCTGCTGACGCTGCTCGGCTGCCTGGCCGGACTGTTGGCCGGACATCTCGGCAGCTTCGCCGGACGTGACGCGCTGTTTGATTTCGCGGGCATCCAGGTGAATGCCTGGCAGTTTACTGCAGATGAGGTCTGGCTTGTAGCAGGCGCGCTGGCCGTCGGACTTCTGGCGTCCGCGGGTCCGGCAATGCAGGTATACCGCGTCGACCCGCTGCAGCTGTTCAGATCTTAAAGGAGGAGGCTCCGCGAATGAGAAGGATCAAGCGATGGTTGAAAAGAAAGCGGGCCGCGGCCCTCGCTGCGGCCTTGCTGGCGGCGCTTGCGCTTGCGGCCGGCTGCGGGCAGAGGACGGGCGCATCTGCCCCGGCTGCCTCTTTTGCCGCCGCCGAAACCGCTGCGGCCGTGGACTCGGCGGCAGCGGCAGGCCCCGGGGCTGCTCAGCAGGCAGCCGCAGCGGGTGGGCTGCCGCCGTCCGCGCCGGAGCGAGCTGCAGGCGCAGGGGGAGCGGTGCCAGCGGAGGGAGCGCAGCCGTCTGAGCCGGAGCGTGCTACAGGCGCAGGAGGAGCAGCGCCAGCGGAGACTGCGCAGCCGTCCGCACCGGAGCGTGCAGCAGGCGCAGGAGGAGCGGCGCCAGCGGAAGGAGCGCAGCCGTCCGCACCGGAGGGTGCAGCAGGCGCAGGAGGGGCAGCGCCAGCGGAGGGAACGCAGCCGTCCGCACCGGAGCGTGCAGCAGGCGCGGGAGGGGCAGCGCCAGCGGAAGGAGCGCAGCCGTCTGCGCCGGAACGTGCAGCAGGCGCAGGAGGAGCGGCGCCAGCGGAGGGAGCGCAGCCGTCCGCACCGGAGCGTGCAGCAGGCGCAGGAGGAGCGGCGCCAGCGGAAGGAGCGCAGCCGTCCGCACCGGAGCGTGCAGCAGGCGCAGGAGGAGCGGCGCCAGCGGAAGGAGCGCAGCCGACCGCGCTGGAGCGTGCAGCAGGCGCAGGAGGAGCGGCGCCAGCCGGTCCCTCCCGCTGCAGTTCACAGAGCGTCGAACGAGCTGCTGTGGTCTGAGTTTTTTGACGACGACAAGCAGTCCACGCCGTCCGAAAAGTTCTGGGATTTGAACGGGAAGACTGTGCAAATCAAGGGGTTTATGGGCGAAGTGCTGTCCTTCGACAAGCACTGGTTTCTGCTGATTCCGCAGCCGGGGGCGGAGTGTCCGTTCGATAACGGTGATGAAACGTACTGGAACAAGATTATGATCGTCTATGTGCCTAAGGACGTGAAGCTCCGTTATACCCAAGGGCCGCTGCAAATAACCGCGCGGTTGGATGTCGGCATCAAGATCGACGAATCAGGGTATAAGACGATGTTTCGCTTATACGATGCCAAATTCGAAAGACTGACAGAATAGGATCAGGGCTGAGCCTGCAGCAGGCTGGCAGCGACTCTGATTTCAACGGCCCCATCTGCAGCTTGGCGGATGGGGTCGTTGTTTGCCGTTGGCGAAGGAGAATGAGTAGGATGTTTTATTCCTTATTCTGGAATTGTAAAACTTGTCAGCAAGCATCCGTTCATGGTAGCATGAATTTATGTCTCAGCCGTCTATATTGACGGAAGATAAGTCTTTTTCAGCTGTGGAGCCGTGGTGTAGTGGCCTAACATGCCTGCCTGTCACGCAGGAGACCGCGGGTTCGAATCCCGTCGGCTCCGCCATTCTGTTTTCCCTTGCGAGGGAAGGAAGATTATCGCACTCATTGTACAAAACCTGGAGAAGCATCGAGCAGAGTAATGTAGCTGCTCTTTTTTGTATTCTTTAAGGAGCGTGAGAGTATGACCCGCCGAGGACGTTTTGCACCGACCCCATCGGGGCTGCTGCATATAGGAAATGCTTTTACCGCTCTCGCCTCATGGCTGCAGATGCGCCAAGCAGGGGGCGAGTTTGTTTTGCGAATAGAAGATATCGATAAAAGCCGATCCCGTGAAGCCTTTGCCGAACAGCTGCAGGAAGACCTGCTGTGGCTGGGTATCGACTGGGATGAAGTGACCGCGCGCCGGCGGCGCCTATGGCCCGTACGAGCAGAGCCGCAGGGAAGCGCTGTACGAGGAAGCGATCAGCCGGCTCGAGCAGGCGGGGCGGCTGTATCCGTGCTACTGCAGCCGGAGCGAGCTGAAGTCGGTCGGCACCGCCCCGCACGGTCTTGTTTCTGAGGGCGCGGCCTATCCCGGCTTTTGCCGGTCGCTCTCGGCAGAAGAGCGGCAGGAGCGGGCCGCGGGCAAAATGCCCGCCCTGCGGTTTAGGATGCCTCCGCACGCGCTGCCGTTCCGGGACGGGCTGGCCGGACCGCAATCCTATGCCGGAGACGCGCTCGGCGACTTTGTCGTCAAGCGGGCTGACGGCATGTTCAGCTACCAGCTGGCCGTGACCGTGGACGATGCCGCGATGGGGATCACCGACGTGCTGCGCGGCGCCGATCTGCTGGACTCCACGCCCAGACAGCTGGCGCTGTACGAGGCGCTGGGGCTTCGGGCGCCGGACTTCGCCCATCTGCCGCTGCTCGTTGATTCGAGCGGACGGCGCTTATCCAAACGCGACAACGCGTTAACGCTCGCGGCGCTTCGCCAAGCGGGTGTTGCGCCGGAGCGGCTGATCGGCATCCTCGGTCATCTGGCAGGATGGCTGGAACGGCCGGAGCCTTGTAAGGCGCAGGAGCTGATCCCGCGCTTCGGCCCGGTCGGTGCGGCATCCGGCAGACTGCCGATAAATGAGCAGCTCCGCCAGCTGATCCCCGCGGGCTGACAAGAAGCACCGTCCAGGCCGCGCCACCTGCCGCACGGATCCTGTGACAGCACCGTCAAGAGCCCCAGCGATGAATTGGGGGCTCCGAGTAGACTTAGGGCCGCTTTCCGCCGCCCGGACCCACAGCAGTGCGGTCATAAAGCTCCGGCGGTCGGTCAGGGTACCTGAGTTTCCGACTGCACGCCATTGCCTCATCCTGCATGGGTCTGCGTCCGAAGCATACTCTATAAACGAAGTGACTGTCTCCCGTTGGGTATGGCTGCGGCGGGGGCTGTTTATTTTGCCGGATTCACCGGCCTTATTTCCCTATTGAGCTTGACGCAGCGTCAAGGCTTATGATGAATACGACGGCCGAAGGATGCCCGGAAGCTTGACAGCGGCGCGGCCAGTATATATTTAATTAAGGGGGATTTGGGATGCCGGATCATGAACAGATTTACGCCAATGAGGCGTCGGCGTATGAGCTTCTGATTTCACGCGAGGATATGGAGGGGAATCTTGCCAGGGCGCTGCAGGGGATCAGAGCTTTTGAAGGTTTGGATGTACTCGATCTGGGGGCGGGGACTGGGCGATTATCCTGCATGCTGGCTCCGCTTGCGGGGTCTGTTGTGGCTGTCGATGCCTCCAGAGCTATGCTGGACGTAGCGGAGAGCAAGCTGAAAGCGTTAGGCTGCACGAATTGGCGAACCGTCGTATCGGATCACAGAGCGCTCGCCGTCGCCGACCAATCGGCGGATGTGATCGTGGCGGGGTGGACGCTGTGCTACCTGGCCAGCTCCAATACCAAGGCATGGCGTCGGCAGCTAGAATGGGCTTGGGACGAAATGGGCCGTGTGCTTCGGCCGGGAGGCACGGTCATTATTGTGGAGACGCTTGGAACGGGGGCGGAGACGCCGGCGGCTCCTCAGTTTTTACAATCCTATTATCGGGTGCTGCAGGAGCATTACGGTCTGGAGCATCAATGGCTTCGTACGGATTTCAGGTTTGAATCGGCCGGTGAAGCCGAGCGGCTCACGCGGTTTTTCTTCGGGGATGCACTGGCGGATCGGGTAGCGTCGGAGTCTGCGAATGAGCTGCCGGAATGCACGGGCATTTGGCACAAGCATAACTTTAGGGAGGCATTTTATGATACGCGAGGCGGAGGCAAGGGATAGAGATGCGCTGGAGGCGCTGTACCGTCTGTTAATGCCGGATGACGACCGGATTCAAGTGGTGGAGGAACGAATCGAACAGATTCGCCGGGATGCGAACAATTTTATTTTCGTAAGCGAAAGAGAGAATCGCGTGCTGGGTACGGCCCTGCTGCATCTGTGCCTCGATCCGATGTACGGCTGGAGGCCCTTTGCCGTCATCGAGAATGTGATAGTCGATCCGCAGGCTCAGGCGGGCGGAGTCGGCCGGGAACTGCTCGTGCATATTGAGGAGCGCTGCCGCGAAGCGCAATGCACGGAAATCCTAATTATGAGCAGCCTGCACCGGACGGAGGCGCATCGTTTTTTCGAAAAGCTGGGCTTCCGCCAGGTGGCCAAAGGCTTCAAAAAATATATTCCTTAAATCGTAATGGACAGGCAAGCTGTATGCCCAAAGTTGATTTCACTTATTACAGGAAGTACACGATGCAAAGTGCAGGTTCGTTTGTTAGAGGAGGTCGACCAGTAAGTGCTGGTGGCCTCTTAATACGATCAGTCAGCGGAAGCTCATTGGTTAATCAACTGCTAACTGAATATAGCCGCCGTCATCAGGTACTTCGTTCCGTGGAATGATAGCCTATCCATTTGTACTAAGCGCTAATAAGCGTTTCAGGCTGTCGTCAATAAATTGATTGTCGGTACGGTTGATTCCGCGACCGGCAATATGGCCCCAGATCGACTCGATAGGATGTACAACGGCATTAGGCATAAGCTTAGCCTCGTATTCGTTATCCTCTGCATTGCAGAAAAGATCCGTGCTCCCTGGCATGATGCAGGCATGCGCTTTAATGCTTTGGAGCGCCTTATCAAAATCTCCGTTATAGGCGGGGTCTGCGCTAATATCTGCAAATTGACCTGTCCATAACATAGCCAGGACATTGTGCGGATCCATTTTCATAAAGCTATCTTCCCAGACACCGGCCACAAAATCTGCCAACGAGTCGTATCCCATCTCACGATATAGTTCCTCCCTGTAAAACGCCTGCGATAAGCCCCATCCAGCATAGACACGGCCAACGGCGCGCATGTTTTCAGAAGTCAGCTGGTCTAGCTTACTTGAATCGAAGCCAACTGCAGCCATGAGCGAAGCCTTCATGCCGTCCATGACCACAAACGTGTGGGGCCATGTCTTGGCCAATCCGGCGAAAGGGGCAATTCGTTCCACCATGTCGGGATAGCTTGCCCCCCATTGAAACGCTTGAATGCCTCCCATGAACCATCCGACTGCGAGCGCGATTTTTTGAATGCCGAATTTTTCGGTCACCAGCCGATGCTGTAATTTAACGTTGTCATAGATGGTTACCTGCGGAAAATGTGCCCGGTCGAATGGGGGAGGCGTGTTGCTCGGAGACGAAGATAATCCGTTGCCCAGCAGATTTGGAACGATAATGAAGTATTTCTGCGGATCCAGCGCCATGCCGTTTCCAATCAGCCATTCATTCTGAACGTGCTGGTCGCCAAGAGCCGTTGGGTAGACGATGACATTATCTTTCTTTTCATTCAACGTTCCATAAGTCTTATAAGCAAGAAAAGCGTTCGGTAACGTCACTCCCGATTGCAGGGTTACGTCACCCAAATCAAAAATCTCATAATCCATGGTATTACCGCTCCCTTCAAAATGAAACACATATTGAGAATGTATTTCTTGTACTAAGTATAGGTCCATGGTACTCTCAATAAAAGTGAATGAAATTCAAAATAGTATTCAATAATTTTGAATATGAAAGGGAGACAGTACGATGGAATTGCGTCAGCTGAATACGTTCCGCATGGTTGCATCGACTTTAAATTTCAGCCGGGCTGCGGAAGTGCTGAACTACGTCCCCTCTAATGTCACGATGCAAATAAAAGCATTGGAGGAGGAGCTTGGTGTTCGTCTCTTTGACCGCTTGGGCAAGCAGCTCGTGCTCACAACGGCGGGTAAACGATTTTTAACTTATGTCCAGGGCGTCCTGGACAAATTGGACGAAGCCCGCAGCGTCGTTCATGACAATGAAGTTTTAAGCGGCACCCTAACGATAAGTGCCAACGAGGTGGTTTGCGCCTACCGGCTTCCGGCGCTCTTTCAACGATTTCGTTCGCAGCATCCGGGAGTTCGTCTCATCTTCCGCTCCGTTTCCAATCAGCAGCTTAAGCAAGCGCTTTTTGAGGGAACCGCGGACGTCGTCTTTATACTGGACGAACCCCTTCGCTCAACAGGGCTTGCAGTGGAGCCGATGCTGGAAGAAACCTTCCGTTTCTTCGCCGCTCCAGACCATCCGCTCGCCAAACGAACTGTACTCCGGCTGGAAGATTTCCACGGTGAAGTGTTCCTGACTAATGAAAAAGGCTGCCCTTATCGAACCATGTTTGACCGGCCATTTGAGAAAGAGGGAATCGATAGTATTACGTATTTGGAGTTTCAAAGTGCAGAAGCCATTAAACAATGTGCCATTTCGGGAATCGGGATTGCCTTTCTTCCTGAAATAGTGGCGGAAGCCGAAGTTGGACGGGGCGAACTCGTTGTGCTGCCATGGCAAGTTCCGGATTTGCACGTGTATACGCATATGGTATGGCATAAGGACAAGTGGCTTTCACCAATCATGTCATCCTTCATTGAAGCAGCAAGGGAAGTTCTCGTTTCAGAGGAGGAGAACAAAACCGTTTAGCCTATTCAGCGCTAGGAATACACCTATTTACTTGCTGGATTGTGAGCTCAAAAAAACAGCGGCAGCCTTGGACTTATTTTCTCGTCCAAGGCTGCCGCTGAAAAAGGAACGAAGCGCGCAGATTCGTTCAGCAGAAACGTAAGCGCTCGCATGGAAACCCAAGAAATCCGGGAACGACAGCGATCGTAAGCAGGCTCCGTACGCGCAAAAATACATTTTTCCAGCGGGCCCGTCTTTGGGCCGGTCTTTTTGCATGAAGTTACTTGCAGAACCAGTCTCTCCAAATATCCTTCGATTCTACTGGAGGGCAATCGTTCTTATGTTTGTTGTACCAGTCCTCGAAATCGTGTTGATTCTTCCATGGATCCTTATTGTTCTGATGTGACTGGTAGCTTGAGAGGAAAGAAAACAGCTGGCTTAACAATTGGCTGACGCTGCTGTTCGACGAGGAGTGGCTGCCTGATGAGGCAAATGCCGTCGTGGGCAGCATGATTGAACTAAGCAGCAGGGTAAGAAAGACTAGCCTTTTAACTCGTAACAAAGTACCATGACCTCCTTTCCAACTAAAATCGAGGCATGCTGACTAGTCATGAAGACGCAGTTCGTTATAAAGAATCATACATCAATTTCCATCATTTGAGAACGGCAAATTCAAATTATTGCTGTAAGAGATCACTGAATTCCCATAAAAAAAAGCAGGCCGCCAGTCAGATGGCGGCCTGCAGTGACGGATCAGGAGCTAATAGGTCCGAAAGCCTTAAATACGGACTGAAGTCCCAGCTCCTTCCAGGTGATATTGTTATCCGTAACGGAAGCTCCCGCGGCTGTCGGGAAAGCAGGCGAGACGGTGCCTGACGTGCCGCTCGTTACGGCTTCATAAACGTGGCCGTTGGCCGAGATCCGGCTGCCTGAGCTGTAGCTTTTGCCGGCAGCCCAGACTTGATTGCTTGCATAGCCTGGCGTCGTGCAGATCCAGCCCACATAGCCCCCGGGGGCCGGAGCGGCATTATAGATGATTTGGCCTAGTGCGTATTTCCCGTTTGTGGGAGGAGCGCTCATCCGGTTGTCCGTCAGCCGCGTGTTCAGATCGATGTTTTCAATCATCTGAACAGCTGAGCTGACGTCCAGCGTGACATTGTTGAATAAGCAACGGGCAATCGTCATCGATTTGTCATAGGTGAGCCAATGAAGGCTTATGGTGCTGTTCTCCAAATAGCTGTTGGCAATGGTGGAGAGCGTAGGGCTCTCCGCCTTGTAGACCGTCGAGTTGAGGAAGGTGCCGTTGCTGAGATAAGCGGCTCCGAAGTTGACCTGGACGCCTTGGAAGAAGGCGCCGTCCACGTTTACTCTCGAATACGCGTTATTCGAGCCTAGGTTCACATCCCCGCCCATCGCCCGGCCTTTGATACGGATCACCTTCAAGCTGCTGATCTGGCTCCCTTCGAAATTGGCCGTTCCTTCAATCAGCGTAATTCCTTCCGCGGTATTGGGTCTCCCCACATACGACGCGGGCGGTTTGATCGACAGGGTGCTATTTTTGACGATGACGTTTTTGATCACCCCGCCTGCGGTAAGAAGACTGAAGCCTGTTGTGTCGTCAAAGGTATTGCCGTCCTTCCAATCCTTCTCCACGACAATGTTGGAAATGTAGCAGCGGCCATAATTGTATCGGCTGATGCTGAATCCGGAAACGCCGGCATCGGTGATGACGACAGGAACGCCGCCTTTTGTCTCGGATACCTGGAAGCTGTTCGGCGTGACGTTGACCGTGTAATAAAGCTTATCGACGCTAATGCCCGTCGGTACTTTACCGAACCACTGCTCGAAGCTGATCTGAGCCCCGTTGCCCATCCCATGCGCCGCAGTATAAGTGAAAGTACCGGTTGCGACATCGACGGAAGCGGGGCTGCCGAAATAACCGTAAATGCTGGAGCCGTAAAATAATCCGTCCTTAATCTGACAGTTCTCGATCAATGCGCCCTGCGCGTTATTGACGTTGATATTGGCTTTGTTGGCGACGGCGCCATTGACCACATTGTTGCCCGCAACGACCAGCTGGCATTGGATAAAGGTGTTATTCAAATATTTTACGAACCATTGGTTAGGATAAGAGCTGATCCCGCCGACATTACTGCCCTCGAACGTATTGTTCTGCAGCGTAATGTGCGTTCCGTCCGCATTGACGAAATGTCCTTTGGCGTTGTGATGGATGTAGTTGTTGTAGATGTAGATGCGGTAATTCGTCTCGAGACCGTCTTGATTCAAATAGTTGCTTTTGTAGGGAATGTTGCTTTCGCTGACCATCGATTCAATGTCAATCCCGAACATGGGAGCCGTCCCGTTCTTGAAGTCGGTCGTAACGTTATCTGAGGCGAAGCCGATATGATGAATCGTATTGTTAAAGACATAGACGTCGTTCGGACCGCACAGGGACATCCCCTGCCTTCGGCAGTGATGAATATCGCAGCCGTGAATGTAAATATGCTGCCCCATCTCTTGCTGCGTATATTTGGACGCATCGTCGTAATAAACCCCGATGCCCGTAAGAATGCCGTCGCCGGTGCAGTCGCTGATTTCCATGCCGTCGATTTCGATATAGTTGGAGCTGAGAATCCCGATGCCGAGCCCGCTCTCGTGCGTATAGTAAGCGTTATCGACCTTGGCATTTATTTGGGCGATTTGAGCGTCGGTCAAGGGGGAAGAGGAGATGTCGATGGTGAAAATCATTTTATTCGCCTTGTCTATCGTATCGAACCAGCCGCGTCCCGACGAGGTCACAGGGGCAAAGCCGCCATTGTTGCGGAAATTGACGAACGTTTCTTTCGATACGGTATCCTTGTACTGGTAAAAGCTGTATACAGTATTCTTGACGCCGGGAATCGACCAGAGCCGGAAGTTGTTTAATAGTCCCGGAGCCTTATACCGGTCGATCACTTCACTGCGGATAAAATTGGGATTGTCGTTCAGCGTCCCGTCCGCATTTACTCCGCCTCTGACGAATTTTACATACATTTCATACTGATGCGAAGCTTTATCTCCGATAATACGGCCGCCGGAAACCTTGGCATGCTCGATTTGCTTAATCTCGATGACGCGGTAGTTAGGCGACGAGTTTCCTTGCAGCTGCAGCACGCAGTCGTTTTTCATTTCAAAGTGCATGCCGCTCAGCATATGAATGGCGGCATCGTTCGTATCGAGCCTCACACTGTACGTACCGCTGCCTAGCAGCACATGGTTATAGCCTTGGGACTTGGCCCATGCCAACGCATTGTTAATGCCTTGGGTAGTCTGCTCTGCATTGGTTCCGTCATTACGAATACCCCATCGCTCCAATTCAATCGCGTAGGATATGGGGGAGCCCCCCAGTCGTTTCTCCATATCTGCAAGCTTGGCCGTTAAGGTCTGCTCCGGGTCGGTAAAGACCGCATCAGCCACCGTGACCGGATACATATATTCATCCGCTTCATTTTTCAGCTTCTTGATTTTTCCTTCCATACCTTTCCACCTCCCGCTGTCATTCTGCTTGCTAAGCGATCCATGTACCGCCTTTTAAAGTGGCCGTTTGATTGTTTCCGCTCCGGTCGGGGATCGCCGTACCCGGGGACGGTTGAGTGAAGTCATATGCAGCAACCGCCTTCCCGTTCAGAGTAAACGTCAGGGCATATAGCGTTCCTTTCATCGGCGTCTGTCCCAGCTGGTTAGCAAAAATATAAACGGCAGACTTGCCGGTGGAGGGAAGCTGCAGTTGAACGGTAACCCGCTGGTTCGCCGGAATAACGGCGGATGAACCGGCCTTAAGGGCCGCGGTTTGATCCGTGCCGTTCACGAGCAGCGTTTTCCAAGCGGCTTGAAGAAGATCGCTGCCTGAACTGGTGTGCAGGAAAGCGCTATTGGCAATGCCTCTTGAAGCATCCAAGTAGGAAGAGTAGGCTCCGGCCTTGGGCTCCGCGGCAAAATCCATCACGACCGTATCGAAGGTGAGGGTCGGGGTAAAGAAATAGTCGCTTGTCCCATTCATGGACAATGCATAGGAAGGCTTGGGCGTTGTAACGGTCAGAGCCGAACCGCTGGAGACGTTGCCTGCCGCGTTTTTCGCCTTGACCGTAAACGTATTCGTGGTTTCTCCCGCCAAGCCGGTAACTTGATACGTTGTTCCCGAGGTAGTTCCGACAGCATCGGTCCCATTCAGCAGCCTCGTACCCGGTCACATCGGGAGAAGGACTGGGCGACCAGGATAAGGTCACGGACGTTGCGCGCACATCGGCCGCCGTCAAGTTGGTGACGTTGTCCGGTACGGTTGTGTTGATTATCGTTACCTGTTCCCCGCCGGTTCAATCCTCGTAATAAACGATGTAGGCTTGCCGGCTGTTCGTATCAGCTGCCATCTTGCGTCAACCCCTTTCCATATAGTTGAAGGATTGTCTCTTGTATCCTATGTTTCCGATGCGAAAAAGGTGAAAGATAAGCGAACGCTGACGCATTTTTCTTGATACAAAATGGAACAAAATAACGAAAAAGTCTGTTGACATGATACAAAAAGTGTCATAAAGTAAGAGTAACAAATGATACAGATAGTATCATTTTGAGGCGGCAGCGAATCGAAGCCGAGCGATTTCCGCCCGGAGAACAGTGTATGGAGGGAAGTATGGAAATTAACCTGAAAGAGTATTTGTACCTTATAAAAAAACGGCTATGGCTTATTGTCACCGTGGTTGTCTTGTGCACGATGCTTACGGCTGTATACAGCTCCCTGAACTACCAGCCCATCTATACCGCTTCGACCAAGCTGATCGTCAATAAAACGGGCGAGAAAGATTTTATGGGCAAGGAACAGATTGACTACGGGGCCATCGGCGTCAACATTGCGCTCATCAACACGTACAAAGAAATCATCAAAACGCCGGCGATTATGGATAAGGTCGTACAGCGCTACCCCGATTTGAATTTGTCCGCGGAGCAGCTTATCGCCATGACCAACGTGTCCGATCTCCACGAGACGCAGGTAATGACAATCGTCGCTACCCATTACTCCTACGATAAAGCCGTCAAAATTGCGAATGCCGTGTCCGATGTGTTTCAGACGGAAATTCCCAAGATTATGAAGGTCGATAATGTAACGATCCTGAACAGAGCCAAGGTGCAGGACAATCCGGTGCCGATTAACAAGAAATCGAACCAGTATATCGTTCTCAGCTTTATCGGCTCGCTGGTTGTCGCCATAGGCGCCGTCCTTCTGCTGGATGCGATGGACGATACGCTGAAGAAGGAATCGGATATCCGGCAAATATTCGGAACCGCGACACTGGCGGCGGTTCCCCGAATCAAGGCCGGCGAGCTGAGAAAGGAACAACGGAATACAGCCCGGAGAAAGGCAGGTGAAGCCGCTTATGCCAAAACCGTCCGCGAATAGCGCAATTATTATGCAGGTCAGCTCAAGCTCCTCCGCTTCGGAAGCTTACCGTTCCTTACGGTTCAATATTGAATCCTCCGTGAACGGCGAGAATACCCGGACCATTGCGATTACCTCAGCCAGACGGGGGGAGGGCAAAACGACGACGGCTCTCAATTTGGCAACGGCCTATGCGCAGATCGGTAAAAGGGTGCTGCTGATCGATGCGGATTTACGGAAGCCGTCCATCCATTTATCCTTTGGCGGGGAGAATAACAGAGGCCTTTCCACGTACCTGACAGGACAAAGTACGATGAATGAGGCCATAAGGGTTTCTTACATCGATAATTTATCGCTTCTGATGTCAGGGCCGGTTCCCCCGAACCCGACGGAGCTGCTGGCTTCCCGGCAAATGAATACGCTGCTGGACCAGCTTCGGCAGAGCTTTGACATGATCTTCATCGATACGCCTCCGGTACTGACGCTGACGGACGGCAAGATCGTGGCGGCTCAATGCGACGGCGTGCTGCTGGTGGTCGAGTACGGCACGTTGAAACGAATTGTAGCGAAAAAGGTGAAGGAAGACCTGGTACTGGCCAAAGCGAAGCTGATGGGCGTAGTGCTCAATAAGATCAACCATCAGGATGTGGAAGCCTATTTGTAAATAAGCGTCATATTGGATTTTGATAATACCACAAAGCTGTAAGGAGAGAAGGTTTATAGCGAATGAGAAGAAAACGATTAAAGCCCCTCCGCCGCAAGGCAAGACTGATATGTATGCTGGCCGTCAGCTTTACCCTGATAGCGGGCTGCTCCGACGCGATTCCGATCAGCTCGAATAAGACGGGAGCAGGCGTGGAGCAGACGGTCAAAAGCGTGAAGGTCATCAAGGCGGTCAAGCAAAAGATCGGGGATCCGGTCGAGCATGCAGGGGACGTCCAATCATCGGTTCAGTTCGACGTGGTGGCCAAGGCCGGGGGCGATATCGAGAGCATTCTGAAGGCGCGCGGCGATATGGTGCAGGAGGGCGAGGTGCTTGTCAGACTGAACTCCACGGAGGCCAAGTTCCAGCGGGATAAGGCGAATTTGGCGGTGGAAACGGCCCAGGCGGCTATCGGCAAGGCAAAGGAGCGGGCAAGAAAAGATCTGGAGAATCAGAAGCGGAATTTGGATCTTTCGATTCAAAAGCTGGAGCAGAGCTTGGTCGATATGACCAAAAGCTACAATAAAACCAAGAACGATTACGAGGTCGGCCTGGCGAATAAAGCGCAGGTATACCAGGCTGAGGTGCAGCTGAGAAACGCCAAGTTTGATCTGGAGCAGCTGAAGCAGAAGAAAAATATGATCGTCGCGCCGGACGATTCCATATCGGAGCTTGAAACGCAGCTGAAGGATGCGCAGATATCGCTCCTCCAGTTCGAGCAGTCCATGACCTATCTGGAGGTCAAGGCGCCGGTCAGCGGCATTTTGACAGAGCTGCCTCTGGAGGCCGGAATGACGATGCAGGCCGGGGCGAAGCTCGGCGTTATTCAGAAGGTGGACCCGATCAAGATCAAAGCGTTCTTGTCGGGCGATGAAACCAAGTATGTAGCGAACAAAACGGAGCTTTCCTATTACATAGCCGGGGAGCCGGCACAGAAGGGAAAAGGGAAGGTCAGCTTCCTTTCCAAAGTTATTGATCCGGACGCGAAGGCATACGAACTCAATCTGGAGGTCGCGAACAAGGACATGCTGCTGAAGCCTGGCATGAAAGCCGCCATCCAGCTGACGGATGAGCAGGAGCAGATCGTGGTGACCATTCCGACCTACAGTATCGTCAAGGAAGGCGACGATTCCTTCGTCTTCGTGCTTGCGGGGGATCGGGTAGAGAAGCGTAAGGTGCAGCTCGGCAGAGTCAATGAGCCGCTGCAGGAGGTTCTCTCCGGCGTCAAAGAAGGAGAGCAGGTAGTCACGAACCCGAATGATTTGAAGGACAAGGAAAAGGTGGACCCTTCGGCCGTGGAAGAGCAAAAATAAAAATGGAGTGAACCCAATTGCGAATCAAATGGAAGAAAACGATGGTTATTCTCATCCTTATCGTCTCCCTGTGCATCCCGTCGACTTTTTTCCGGGCTGCCGCAAACGAAGCGACGTCGGCAACCGATGACTATGCGTTAACGAATGCGGTGAAGGTGTCGGTCAAGAGCATTCTGAACGAACCGGTCTCCGAGGGAACGCGAATCGCCGCAGTCATCCGCTATTATAACGACGGACCGCGTCTCACCCGTGTGCCGGATTACGAGGTTCGGGCGAAGACCGACGGCGGCATTGAATATAACCTGATTTCAAGCAAAAGCAATCCGGTAGCCGTTCAGCCGAAGGAAACGGTGGAGCTGAGCTATATGATTGCCGTGGACCGTCAGGATCCGTTCTCGATAGCGGAGCTGACCTGGGTTGACGTAGACGAGTATGCGTCGCCGAAAACGGAAAAAACGATTCTGTCGGTCCCTGTGGCCTCCATAGAATGGAAAGGGGAAACGGCGTCTATTACAGATCCGCAGGCGATAAAGCCGTGGGGAGAGCCGTTCACCGTTTCCGTGCTGTCCACATCGATCGAGTATAAGCCGGTCAGCTTCAATGAGCAGAATACGCCTCAGGGGATAACTACGATTCTGGAGCTGCTGGCCGTGAACAAGACCGATCAGAAAAAAAAGATTCCCGATTTCCGGATCAACGCTAAATCGGATACAAGAGTATTCAGCGCGCAGCGGCTCGAAAAGGACCCTATCGTTCTTGAGCCCGGCGAGCAGCGGTATATTCATTATGCGATTCCTGCCGGCCGTAAGGACGGGCTGAAAAGCCTGACTGTGCTGACGCCGGAAAGCTTTACGCTGGATGAGCAGACCAAGATCGATTTCTCCATCGGTCAGCTGTCGATCACACTTCCGGCGGAAAGCGGCCGGCTGCAGACTTCGACGCCTGTTCAGCCCTATGCCTGGAATAAGGTGATCGAGTTCGATCCGCTGAACAAGGTCATTCCTTCCCAGGTCGGCGTATCTCTGGTATCGCTGCAAATGCATGAGGGGGCAGGCGGAGGCTTCAAGGCCGCCGTAGCCAAATTCCGCTTGCAGAACCGCAGCGACAGCCCTATCGCGCTGCCTGCTTTTCAAGCCCAGCTGACCGGTGCGGACGGAAGCCGGTATCTAGGCGAAAGGCAGAGCAAGGTAGTCGACATGCTGATTCCGAACATCAGCTATATCGTCTACTATACTTTCGTGCTGCCGAATAACGAGAAGGGCGATAATTTGACGATGGATCTGCTGGACGGTACGACCGTCGCTCCCTACAGTCTCCCGATCGCCAGGCTGAAGACGAAGGTCGAGTCCAAATCGCCGGAGGACGGGACGCTCAGCTTTTATCCGTTCAATGTGAAATTTAACAGCTGGAAGGTTGAGGTCTATATGGGATCGCCGAAGGAGGCGCTTCCTTATTCCTACAAGCTGAAGCTCGATCTGGATATCAAGCTGCAGGACGATGCGGTTGTGGACCAAATTTTTCCTAAGATGAAAGTGGAGCTGGTCGACAATCAGGGGCGGATTATAGGCTCCAAGGCGCTTTCGTTCACGGATGAAAACAAGCTGGTATCCGGCTCGCAGACGATTAATCTCGACTCCATCCTGTTCGAATTCTCGGACACGCTCAATATATATGAGACGGTAGAGACGCCCTTCGGCCAGGCCGAGCGGCTGGTCACGACCCTGCATTAGCCTGGAAATGAACGGCGGGCCGGGGACGTGCAGGCATTGGGCAAGGGCGGAGGAAAAAGGCAAAGGAAGTAGTTGACAGTCGTACAGGAAGATGCTATTCTGAGAATGTTCTTAATAAAGAACAATTCAAGGGCTTTATAGATAACACTTACGGCAATGAAAATAATCATTTTAGTGTGGATATAGGATACTTGCAAAGTGAACGTTCTTTTTAAAGAACGATATTATTCCTGACATCTTATCCTGCTGCATGTGGAGGAAATCATGAGCGCCATTACTGGAATCTACAATTTCGATCAAGAGCCTGTCAATATGGAGCACGGATATGTATTGATGTCAGGGTTAAGCAAGTATCCGGCCGATGCGGCTGCGGTTTGGCATCAAGCCAACGTATTCTTCGGCTGCCTCGCCCAGTATGTGACGCCGGAATCGAGAGAGGAACGCCTCCCCTTTTACGATTCGGTGAGGCGGTTAGCGATCACGGCCGATGCGATCATCGACAACCGCCGGGAATTGTTTGAAGGGCTTCAGGTGGAATACGACCGGAGAGCCGGGATGACGGACAGTGAGCTGATCCTGCTGGCTTATGACAAGTGGGGGAGCGATTCGCTTCAGCATCTGGTAGGCGATTTTGCTTTTATGATCTGGGATGAGAGTAAGCGGAGGCTCTTCGGAGCCCGCGATTTCTCCGGCAGCCGCACACTTTACTATATGCGCAGCCGCGAGAGCTTGGCCTTCTGCACCGTGATGGAGCCGCTGCTTACCCTGCCGTATGCCAGACGGGAGCTGAACGAGCAATGGCTTGCGCAATACTTGGCTGTGAGCGGTGTCATCGATTCGGTCGATGCTTCCCTCAGTCCGTTTCTCGGTATTGAGCAGCTGCCGCCTTCCCATTGTATCTTGGTCACCGATCAGGCTGTTAAGGTGGAAAGGTACTGCAATGTAACGGCCGGTGAAACATTGAAATTGCGTTCTGATGAGGAATACAAGGAGGCGTTTCAAGAGGTGTTCCGCCAATCGGTGCAATCTAGGCTGCGGGACCTTCCGCGGCGTGGGCGCGCACTTGAGCGGCGGTCTGGACTCCGGTTCGGTTGTCAGCTTCGCTGCCGAAGCGTTAAGTGCAGCCGGCAAGCCGTTATCTACATTTAGCTATATCCCTCCGGCGGATTTTAAAGATTACACGCCCAAGTATATGCTGCCGGATGAAAGACCTTACATTCAATCCACGGTACGGCATGTAGGAGGCATTCAAGATCATTACCTGGACTTCCAAGGGAAGAACTCGTTTACGGAAATCGGAGAGTTCCTGGATGCGCTGGAAATGCCTTATAAGTTTTTTGAAAACTCCTTCTGGATCAAAGGCATGTTCGAGAGAGCGCGTGAGGAAGGAGTCGGTATTTTGCTCAGCGGCGCACGCGGCAATTTCGGCATCTCGTGGGGGTCCGCGCTGGATCATTACGCAAGGCTGCTGAAGCGGCTGCGCTGGGTGACCCTCTACCATGAGCTTAATCAATACAGCCAAAAGGTCGGAGGCGCGAGGCTGCGCAGGCTGCCTTACATAGCCAAAGTAGCCTTCCCGCTGATGAACCGCTTCTTTTCGTCCGATAGCGATTATCAGTTTCCAAAGCTGATTAATCCGGATTTTGCGGGAAGAACCGGGGTGTACGGCAGGCTGAAGCAGTCGGGTATGGATCAGTCGGGCTGGTTCTCGACAACGGATGCTTACAAGCATAGACAACGGCATTTCGGGGATGTATCCCATTGGAATACGACGAATATTATGTCCGCCAAGCTGTCCTTAAGGTATTCTTTGGCGCAGCGAGATCCTACCAACGATATCCGCGTCATTCGCTTCTGCTTATCGGTTCCGGAAGAGCAGTATGTCCGCGACGGAGTGGACCGCCTCCTGGTTCGCCGGGGAACGGAGCATCTGCTGCCGGATAGCGTCAGGCTGAATCAACGGGTCCGCGGAGTTCAGGGGGCGGATTGGGTCCATCGAATGCTCCCCTATTGGAAGGAATTTATCGCTGAGCTGCAGCAGCTGAGCGCTGATCCAAGAGCTATGCAGTATTTGAACGGCCAAGTCATTCACAGCGCTTTAACCAAGGCCAAGGCCGGGGGCCGCCCGGAGCTGGCAACGGATCCGGAGTACCGAATCCTGATGCGAAGCCTGATTCTTTACCGGTTTATAAAAAACTTTACCTGAAGGGAGGTGACTAAATATGGTACAGAAAAAAGAATGGCAAAAACCTGTTCTGGAAGTCCTCGATGTTAAAATGACAATGGGTCAAACCGCAATCAAGCAGCATCTTGACCATGCCTATGAAGCGGGCACCCCATTTCCAGAATTGACATGGAGTTAAGAAATTTCAATCTACTTTGATTTTGTACATAGGGAATCTCGTAGATTGCCGTAAATCGAGGTTAATATGTTAAAGCCCTTATACCTGAACGTAAGGATAAGGGCTTTAGCATAACCATAACCATGGAACTATTGGAGTGGGACAATGTTGAATATAACAAGTAAGCTGAAGTATAAAGCCTTCGGCTTAACGATTTCCAGCGAGTGGGAATTCCCCGAGCTGCCCGTATGGACCGGATCCTCCGAAGCCATAGACGTTCATGTCGCATTGGAGAATTTGACAGACCTGTACCATCAATTGGCGGATAAGCCGAATGCCTTTGTCGTTCAAAACGGGCTCGTCCTGTTTCAAATTCCGAGAGTCGGCCTGTTTGCCATACGCGAGGGCAATCGCATTACCTTCTTCCCCACGGCGGAAGCGGATCCGGATGAGGTCAGGCTGCTCCTGCTCGGCACGTGTATGGGAGCGTTATTGATGCAGAGAAGCATCTTTCCGCTCCATGGCAGCGCACTCGCCATAAACGGAAAGGCCTACGCGATTATCGGCGATTCGGGCGCCGGAAAGTCCACGCTGGCGACGGCATTCATGAATGAAGGCTACCGGCTGCTGAGCGACGATGTGATTGCGGTATCCTTTACACCGCAGCTTGAGCCGTATGTGACTCCATCCTATCCGCAGCAAAAGCTTTGGCAGGAAAGCCTGCACCATTTCGGCAGAGAGACGGCGCCTTACCGGTCTGTTAATGGAAGGGCCGACAAGTACTGCGTCCCCGTTGTCTCGCAGTATTACGAAGAGACACTGCCTTTGGCCGGTGTCTTCGAACTGATAAAGTCCGATGCGCAAGAGATCAAGCTGCAGCGGATTGAAAAGCTTGAACGGTTCCATACCCTGTACTATCATACGTACCGCAACTTCTTTCTTCCGGGCCTGGGGCTGACCGAATGGCACTTTCAGACCTCCGCCCACATGCTTCGGCACATCGGTTTGTTCCGGCTCCGCCGGCCCAGCTCAGGCTTCACGGCGCCGCAATTGGTTTCTGCCATATTACATACCTTGAATGGGGAGGAATAGTTCATGCTTAAAATCGAGGGCTTGTCGCTTGCCAAGCGTGTCGTTCAAGTGAAAGGGAACATTGTAAGCGATATGGGTGGAGAGAAGGTTATGCTGAGCATTGAGAGCGGCAAATATTATAACCTGGGTGAAATCGGCGGAAGGATATGGGGGCTATTGGCGCAGCCGGCTCTCCTTGGCGAGGTTGTCGATACCTTGACGGCGGAATATGAGGTGAACCGGAGCGAATGCGAGCAGCACGTTATTTCATTCGCTGAAATGCTCCTTCAAGAAGGGCTTATCGAATCCGGGGAAGACCATGGCGATTCTAAATAAGCTTAGAAAGCTGTTCACACTAAATAAGAAAACAATCCTTTTATTCATAGAAGCTTTTCTGTATTTGGGCTTGGCCCGCTGTTTGATTTCTTTGCCGTTCGCAAGGATTGCGCCGTCGCTTGGCGCCCGGATGGAGGAAACCTCCCATGCTTTGCCGGAGGGGAACAAAGCCGAGCTGGCACGGGTGCATGAAGCGATCCAAGTTGTCAGCGGGCATACGTTCTGGGAAAGCAAATGTCTTGTCCGGGCGATAGCAGCCTCGAAAATGCTGAACAGGCGCGGGATCGAAAGCACGATTTATCTGGGCACAGCCAGAAATGAATTAGGACATATGGCCGCTCATGCCTGGCTGCGAAGCGGTCCTTATTATATCACGGGATATGAGGGCATGGAGGATTTTACCGTGGTCGGTAAATTTGCGAAATTTATCAGGAATGAAGGACAGTGAACATGAGTATATTGGATGCCGAATTGCAGCCGGATGTGCTGCCGTGGACCGACGAGTTGACTTTATTGCTCTCGCTGTTAAAGCTGGACAATCAGGAGAGGGGGGGCTTGAGTACAAAGACCGGACAGACGACATCGATTGGAGCCTGTTCCTGAAGCTTGCGGCACATCATCGAGTTTTCCCCGCCTTATACACGAATCTTCAAAAATATCATGCTGCTTGGATTCCTCCGCTAGTTATCCGAACACTCCAGAAGGAATATCAGAAGAATACGCTTCGCATGCTCCGCCTGTCGGCCGAGATGGATTTTCTCTGCAAGGTGCTCTCTGAGCTGAGTATCCGCACGCTGGTGTTAAAGGGTCCGATCCTTGCTTCCGACCTATACGGCGACATTTCGATGCGAACCTCCGCAGATCTGGATATGCTGGTGCCGATGCAGGATCTGGAGAAAGCCGAATCTTTGCTGGCGAAGCTTGGCTACGTGAAGGATGAGTACATTCAAACCGTGCTGAACGACTGGAAGTGGAGACATCACCATGTGACGTTCTTCCATCCGCACAAAGGCATCAAGATCGAAATCCATTGGAGATTAGGTCCCGGGCCTGCGAAGGAGCCCAGCTTCGAGCAGCTGTGGGAACGGAGAAGATCAAGCGTCATTAGCCATCATCCGGTCTTTTACCTGGGGAGGGAAGACTTGTTCTTGTTCCTCATCTCCCATGGCGCGCGCCACGGCTGGTCGCGGCTGCGCTGGCTGACGGACATCGATCGGATTGTCAGACAGGAGCCGGATCTGAGGAAGCTGCTGCCTCTGCTTAAACAGCATCAGCATCTTCACACCGCATCGCAGGCGCTCGTACTGGCCTCGGAGCTTCTGGGTACGCCGGTTAAGGCCGAGATGCATGCTCTGATCGCGATGAAGCGGGGCAGACGTCTGGCGAAGGAAGCCTTATTTTATATCCGGCAGATGGTGAACCTGCATACCGATCCGGTGCCGGAGGCGGTTGCTAGGTATCACAAGAGGCATTTGTTCTCGCTCATGTCCTTGCAGCATAAGCTGCTGTTTATTCTGAATTTCCTCTATCCTTATCCGGAGGACGCCATGACCTTAAGGCTGCCCATAAGACTGCATTTCCTTTATTTTCCCCTGCGTCCTTTTCTGTGGGCCTGGAGGAAAACCAAAAAGCTTACGCTGACGGAAGGCGGGACCCCATGAAGCATATCCTGTACTTTACCCGTCAAATGCATGCTTACGCCGGTAAAATTCTGTATGTCAATCTGTTGGGGATGGTGCTGATCAGCTTCCTTGACGGTCTGGGACTGTTCCTGATTGTTCCGCTGCTCAGTATTAGCGGCATATGGAATATGAATGCAGGCATTCTCTCTAGGCTCCCCTTGCTCGATGCATTGAAGGCCATGCCTGTGCCGCAGGCGCTGCTCATCCTTCTGGGCGCGTACTTGCTGCTGAATTTCGGCCAGAGCCTGCTGCAGCGAAACTTAACGATTCGCGACACGCGGATCCACACCGGCTTCATTAACTATATGCGTCTGGAGACGTACCGGGCTATGCTGCAGGCTAACTGGCAGTTTTTTATCCGGAAAAGAAAGTCCGATCTGATCACCGCTTTAACGGAAGAACTGGCCCGTGTGATGAACGGCGACCTACCTGTTTCTGCAGTTTATGGCCTCACTGGTGTTCACGCTGATTCAGGTGGGAATTGCCTTGTGGCTGTCCGCCAAGCTCACCTTATTTGTGCTGTGCTGCGGCATCGTCATCTCCTTTTTCTCCCGTCATTTTATCCGGAAGTCAAAGGCGGCGGGAAGCCAGACCTCCGAGCTGGCGAGAAGCTACATGGGAGGCATAACGGATCAGCTGAACGGAATCAAGGATATTAAAAGCAATATGCTGGAGGCCTCGCGCATCCGCTGGCTGGAGGATTGGTCCGAGCGGATCGGCGGGGAGCGGCTTGAGCATACCCGTATCCGAATGAATTCGCAGCTGTGCTATAAGCTGGCCGCATCGGTCATTATAGGCTGCTTTATTTACTTCTCCGTCGTGTCCTTCCGCATGCAAGGCGAGCAGGTGCTGCTGATCGTCTTAATCTTTTCCAGGCTGTGGCCGAGGTTTATCGGCATTCAAGCCAATTTGCAGCAGATCGCCGCTGCGGTTCCGGCCTTTACGGCATTAAGGGAGCTGCAGAAGGAATGCTTCGACGCCACGGAAATTTCGGGCGGAGGAGCAGCGGAGCATGACGTGAAGCCGCTGCAGATTGCAAGCGGCATCGAATGCCGCAACCTGAGCTTCCGCTACGAAGGAAGCGCGGGCGCCTATGCGCTGCGCGGTATCCAGCTGCATATCCGTCCGAAGGAGATGACCGCGATTGTCGGTCCGTCCGGAGCGGGCAAAAGCACGCTGGTCGATATTTTGATGGGACTCCTGCAGCCAGAGAGCGGGCAGGTTATGATCGACGGCCAACCGTTGACAGGCCGCAATCTGTTATCCCTGCGCAGGTCCATCGGGTATGTGCCGCAGGACCCGTTACTGTTTAACGGCACCATTCGCGATAATCTGCTGATGATGGAGCCTCATGCCACGGAGGAAGAGCTTTACGAAGCGTTGCACTTCGCCGCAGCGGGGGAATTCGTCGCCAGACTGCCGCAGGGGCTGGATACGATGATCGGCGACAGGGGCATCCGGCTGTCCGGAGGAGAACGGCAGCGGCTTGTCCTGGCAAGAGCCATACTTCGAAAGCCGTCCATTCTTGTGCTGGACGAGGCGACAAGCGCGCTCGATATGGAGAACGAGGCCAAGATCCAGGAAGCGCTGGACCGCTTGAAAGGGCATATGACCTTGATTATTATCGCCCACAGGCCGTCGACCATTCGGAATGCGGATCAGGTAATTACTTTGGAGCAGGGAAGGCTGGCCGGCATCACACAGGCAGGGAAAGAAGGTACAGCCGGAGCAGAGACGCCGCAGTCTGCGAGGGTTGTCGGGTAAATGTTCTTTTTTAAGTACGATTTTAGCGTTGACATGTTCGTTATAAAGAATTACTATGAAATTAATCGCATTGTCACGTTCGTGCGATTGCTGTGAATACTCCATGCCTCAATGTTCTTTATAGCGAATATTTTAAGGGTATTCTATGGAGAAAAAAGCTGTAGGAGAGAACCGAATGATAACTCTCATGAAGAAAATTGCCGCTGCCCTGGCGATGGAATGCCGCAGCCGAGGACTGTATTTTACGCTGATCATGTATTGGGGACATGGCATCGGCGCGGCCCGGGGGCTGTTCTACAAGGCTGTTTATTTCCGAAATATAAAGGCGACGGTCTACCTGCTCCAGGCTAACAGCCGGATCGAGGTGTTCAGCAAGCGGGCCAAGGTGTACATTGGGAAATTCGTCTACATACGGAAAAACGCCAGTCTCCGCATCGATCTATCCGGGGAGCTGCATCTGGGCGACAAGGTGTTTATTAACGACAACTGCAATATTAACTGTGTCAGCAAAATCACGATCGGGGAATACACCAAGATCGCTCCGAACGTCAGCATTAACGATCACGATCATAATTACAAAAGCTCCGGAAGCGACCATCTTCTCAAGGGTGAGGTGCTAATCGGCAAGCATGTGTGGATCGGCTCGAATGTCGTGATTTTGCGCGATACGGTTATTGGAGACCATGCCGTCATAGCGGCGGGAAGCGTCGTGAAGGGAGTCGTGCCTCCCGGAACGTTATTTCTGAACAAGCGGGAGAAGCAGTTTATCCATTACGAGACTGCATCGGCCGCTCAATAATTAAGTACCGTTTTCGGGGGAGCTGTAGGCTATGAAAAAAAACATTCTGATCTCAACCTATGATATGGAAATCGGCGGCATTGAAAGAAGCCTGATCAATATGCTTGAAAGCTTGGACTACGATAAGTACAACGTGGACCTGTTCGTCTTTCATCATACGGGAGACTTCTTTCCTCTCATCCCTCCTCAGGTGAATGTGCTGCCGCAGCTGGCTGCCTATACGGTGTTCCGAAAATCGATTGTCCAGTGCCTAAAGGAAGGACACTATGCCGCGGCCGCGATTCGGGTGGCATGCAAATGGCTTGCAGGGCGGACGGCGAGAAAGCGCCGCTTCAAGGAAGGCTCGGGCTACGTACAGATGCAGCTGGCTTTAAAATACTGCAGTTATTTCCTGCCCCGTCTGCCCAAAAGCTACGATCTGGTGATCAGCTACGCCTGGCCGCACGACATCATTGCCAAGAAGGTGTCCGCTCGCAGAAAAGTAGCCTGGATCCATACGGATTTCAGCGAGCTTGAGATCGATTCGCAGCTCGACTTGGCCGTTTGGAGCAGATTCGATTCCATCGCTTCTGTCTCGGAGGAGGTGACCCGGGCGTTCGTTAAGAAGTATCCTTCGTTGAACGGCCATATTATGCTGTTCGAGAACATTACTTCTCCCGCTTTTATTAAGAAAATGGCTGAAGAAGAGCTGCCGGGGGCCGACACGTACGGGAATGCATTCAATATCGTTTCCGTAGGCAGACTCTCCTATGTCAAAGGCTTTGATATGGCCGTCAGGGCGTTGAAAATTTTGCATGATAAAGGGCTGACGCATATCAAATGGCGCATCGTAGGCTACGGGGGCTTCGAGCCGGAGCTGAGGGCGCTGATAGCGGAGCACCGGCTGGAGGACAGCTTCCTGCTTCTCGGGAAAAAGACGAACCCTTATCCCTATATCAAAGCCTGTGACTTGTATGTGCAGCCTTCAAGATACGAAGGCAAGGCAGTGACCGTGACGGAAGCGAAAATATTGGGCAAGCCGATCCTTATTACCCGGTATCCGACATCCGCCAGCCAGGTCGATGACGGAATCGACGGCGTTACCTGCGGGCTGAGCGCCGAAGGGATAGCCGAAGGCATCGAAATGCTGTACCGGAATCACGAAATGAGGAAAGCATTGTCGGACAATATAGAAGGCAAAGATTTCGGCAACGCGCATGAACTGCGCAAGCTGGAACGGCTGGTGGAGGGGTGAGAAAGACGTGGGCATCAAAGTCAGTGTGATTGTACCGGTCTACAATGCAGCTGCATACCTTGCGCCATGCATTGAATCGCTGCTAAGCCAGACCTTGCAGGAATGCGAATTTATCTTCGTGGATGACGGCTCCAAGGACGGCAGCGCTTCATGCATCGAGTCGTATCAGCGGAACGATTCCAGAATCAGGCTGATCCGGCAGGTCAATCAGGGCGTGAGCGCTGCCCGGAATGCCGGGCTTAGCGAAGCCGCAGGCGAATATATCGGGTTTGTCGATGCCGATGATTATATCGAGCGGGACATGTATGAGGTCTTGTACCGCGCAGCGAAACGGCACGACAGCGATGTGGTTATCTCGGGCTTCGAGAGCGAGATGGACGGCCGGAGGTTCGAAACGCGATATCCTTTTCCGGTGGGCGAGACGCTGGACCGGGCGTACATTGAGCGGCAAATTCTGCTCTATTTCCTCCAATCGGAAAATTTAAACGCCGTATGGAATAAGCTTTACAGGCATCGAACGGTTCGAGAGAACCGGATTCAGTTCCCTTACGGGGTTGCTCTGGGAGAGGATGAGCTGTTTAACCTCCACTTTTTCAGCAGAGCGCGTACGGCCTTATATACCGATTATTCGGGCTACCATTATAAAGAAACGATGGGCAGCGCAACCCGCAATATTATGGAGAAGGACTATTTTAAACGGGCGCTTGAAGTGTATCAATCCAAGCTGCCTGACACGTTTGCCGGGAAGGTCGGCCGCAAGCAGATCGATGATTATAAATCGCTCAGGCTGATCCGCAATGTTATGTCTTACATTTACATTTATTTGATGCCGTCGAGCGAGATCAGCTTCAGAAGAAGGTACCGCTACGTCAAGAAAATGGTACGCCATTCAGCAGTCAGGGAGGCGCTGCAAGTTTACTACAGGGAACAATATGCGTCGGTCGGAAGATACGAGAAGCTGGTGACGGATTTGATCCGCAGCCGATTTGTCTTCGGCCTGTACTGCGCAGCATCCTACAGCCGTTATCGAAATAAAACAACCGGAGGGGTCCGATTTATGAAAATTATGATGTTTTCCCATGGGGGAAGCTTGAACAGGGGATGCGAAGCGATTGTCCGTTCGTCCACGAATCTCATTAAAGAGAGAATCGACGGGGCCCAGGTTTATCTCGCTTCCCAGAAGCCCGAAACGGATACGATTATCACCCAGCTCGACGGGATTTACGATGGAGCGCCTCGTTCCATCAAGAAGTTCTCCCTGGAGTGGGCACTGTCGGCCGCCCAGTATAAATTGTTCAAAACGGACTCCTACGCCTTGGGCAGGATTGAAAACAATGTCATCAAGCGGATCGGGGAAATGGATGTCTGCTTGTCGATCGGAGGGGACAACTACTGCTATGGCGAGCAGCCGGGATGGTATGAGATTAACCGGAGAGTGAAGGCGAAGGGGAAAAAGCTGGTATTGTGGGGCTGCTCCATCGGACCGGAGGATATGTCCGACGCGAAGCTGGAGGACTTGAAGGGGTACGACTTGATTCTTGCCCGGGAGACCTTGACCTATGACATGCTGCGGGAAAAAGGCTTGAGGAATGTGGAGCTGTGCGCCGATTCCGCTTTTACGATGGAGAAGGAGGAGCTGGAGCTTCCTGCAGGCTGGCAGCAGGGCAACACGGTCGGGTTAAACTTCAGCCCGCTGGTCTGGAAACGAAATCAGGCGTCACGCGAAGCGGTCAGCGCGCTGATCCGGCACATTGTCAAGACGACGGATATGACCATTGCGCTCACTCCCCATGTCATTCAGGCGGACAACGACGATTACGAGGTGCTTCGCACCTATTACGAAGAGTTCAGGCACACGGGCCGGGTGCTGCTGCTGCCCAACGATTTGAATGCCATCCAGTACAAAGGCTATATCTCGCGCATGCGATTTTTTATCGGTGCCCGAACGCACGCCACCATCGCCGCTTATTCGAATCATGTGCCGACCATGGTGCTCGGCTACAGCGTGAAATCGAAGGGGATCGCCAAAGATCTTTTCGGAGAAGAGAAGCTCGTGCTCAGCATTAAAGAAATATCGGACAGCCGCAAGTTGAAGATGAAATTCGACGAAATGCTGGCCGAAGAGAGTGCGATAAGAAGCAAGCTTCAGGAATCGATCCCGCAGATCAAGCAGCTGTCCTATAAGGCCGTAGACCTTCTGAAGACCTTAGTCAGAGCGTAACCGCAGATCCCGTCCCTTTGCCGTACGTTGAATCTTTGAAGCTGAGGTACATTATGAAAAAAAACGTATTGTTCGTTATGCCCGGCCTGACGGCCGGAGGCGGAGAGAAAAGCTTGATCAACCTGCTGTCCCATATGGATTATGAGCAGTATAACGTGGATCTGTTTTTACTGAACCATGAAGGGTTATTTATGGAATTTCTCCCCAAACAGGTGAGGCTTCTTCCTCTGCCGGAATCGTACCATTTATTTGCGCTTCCCTTCTGGCAGTCCATTCCCAGGCTGATAAGACGGGGCAAAATTTCGTTAGCTTACAATCGGCTCCTGTTTACGATAAAAAACAAGCTTTCGAAGAACAACATCACAACGGAGCAGTATAACTGGGTGTATTTGGCCAAGGCATTGGAGCATATTCCCCACAAATACGATGTGTCTGTAGGGTTTTTGGAGAAGACTTCAACTTATTTCTGTGTAGACAAAGTAGAAGCGGCGAAGAAAATAGGCTGGGTTCATATCGACTACGACAAGCTGGGAATGGATCCGACTATGGACATCGGTTATTTCAGGCAGCTGGATCATATCGTAACCGTTTCGGAGGAATGCGCGGTTATTCTCAAGAACCGCTTCCCGGACCAGCAGGATAAGGTGGAAGTCATCTATAACATCGTCTCGCCGGCGATGATTCATCAAATGGCCGAGCAGGAAAAGCAGGACGTTTACGATAAGCAGGAAGATCAAATAACGATTCTTTCCATCGGCAGGCTGCATCATCAGAAAGGCTTTGAGATGGCGGTTGAGGCGTGCAGGAAGCTGGTGGACAGAGGCTACCCCGTCAAATGGCACGTCATTGGCGAAGGCGAGGAGCGGGAGAAGCTGGAGGGGCTGATTCGCGAATATGGAGTGGAGAAGCATTTCCGGCTGTTGGGCCTGAAGGCCAACCCTTATCCTTACATCAAGCAGGCCGATATTTACGCCCAGCCCTCCAAGTTCGAAGGGAAATCCATTGCGATCGATGAAGCCAAAATTTTGAACAAGCCGATCCTGGTGACCAACTTCAGCACGGCGAAGGATCAGATTCGCGACGGTACCGACGGGGTGATCGTGGAGATGAATGCCGATGCCGTAGCGGACGGGATGGAAAAGCTGATTCGGGACAGGGGCCTGCGGATGAAGCTTGCCTCCAACCTGGCCCAATTGAAATTGGGCACCGAAGCGGAAATTGTCAAGCTGTACAGTCTGTTTAAGATAGGTGATCCGGTTTGAAAACAAAGCTGCTGTTCGTTATGAATAGGCTAACCTGCGGGGGCGCGGAGAAATCGTTAATTTCGCTGCTGGAGACGATCGACTACGACCGCTATGAAGTGGACTTGTTTCTGTTCAAGCACGAGGGGCTGTTCCTGAACAAGCTGCCGGAGCAAGTGCATCTGCTGCCCGAGCCGCCCAATTACAAATATTTCGACATGCCGATCAAGCAGGCGCTGAGGGGGCTGCTGGGGCAGGGGAGCTTCCGCCTGGCCTGGTATCGGCTTATGCTAGGGCTGATGATGAAGACGGAGAACAACATCGCGCTCATCGAACAAAAGGTGTGGAAATATATTTCCCGGGCTGTCGTCCGATTGAACCGTGAATATGATGCCGCCATAGGCTTTCAGGAGAAGAACCCGGTTTATTTTTGCGTAGATAATGTCAAAGCCAAAAGAAAAATCGGATGGATTCATACCGATTACAACAAATTAGGGATCGACCCGGACATGGAGCAAAAATATTTTGGGGGATTGGATTATATCGTTACGGTTTCCGATCCGCTGGTTCAAATTTTAAAGTCGATGTTCCCGCAATTGGACGGCAAAATGAAATGCATCCATAATATCATCTCGGCCGGTGTAATTAGAAAAATGTCTCTGGAGCCCGCCGATTTCATGCGAGAGGAGCGCGATTCGTCCGTCTCGATCATTTCCGTCGGCCGTCTCGCCGAGGTGAAAGGCCTTGAAATTACATTGGACGCCGTCGAAATTTTGGTCAATAAAGGGTACCCGGTCAAGTGGTATCTGATTGGCGAGGGGAACTACAAGGAACCCTTGGAGCAGGGAATCAAGCAAAAAGGATTAGAGGACAAGGTGACGCTGCTCGGATTGAAAGAAAATCCGTATCCCTATATCCGGGAATCGGATATTTTTATACAAACCTCAAGATATGAAGGCCGTTCCATCTCCATAGAGGAAGCCAAGATACTCGGTAAACCGATCGTCATAACCAATTTTGACACGGCGGGCAATCATATCGAGCACGAGCAAACCGGATTGATAGCGGGGATGAACGCCGAGTCGGTGGCGGCTCATCTGGAGAGACTGATTAACGAGGAGCAGACTCGACGCAAATTTACCGATAATTTAAGGAAAGAACCGTTGGACGGAGAAAAGGAGATAGAGAAGTTTTACCGGCTGGTGCAAACAGTTTAACCGTGAAAAGGGGATAAGGGTATGTTCAATCGTATCGTTAACTCATTGAAAATCCGTTTCGGAAGAAAATCGCTGGAAGATCTGACGACTGAGGCTTGCCTGCGAAGGGGCATGAAGGTAGGAGAAAACTGCCATGGACTTGGAGGAAGCACGATTGACTATGCCCATTGCTGGTTAATTGAAATCGGCAATAACGTCACCTTTGCGCCGCAGGCGTATTTGTTAGCGCATGACGCAAGCACCAAACGCTACTTAAACTATACGAAGATCGCCAAAATCGTGATTGAAGACAACGTGTTTATCGGTGCACGAGCCTTAATTATGCCCGGAGTCCGAATAGGGAAAAATGCAATCGTTGCCGCCGGAAGCGTTGTGACGAAATCGGTGCCCGAAGGCTGTGTCGTCGGCGGGAATCCGGCGAGAATTATTGCCAGGACGGATGAATATATCCAGAAGCACAGGATGAGGATGCAGCATGCGCCTGTGTATGACCGAAGCTGAACCATTGGCGGACAGATTTCCTCCGAGAAATGCACGCGAATGTCTGAAGAGCTGGGAAGCTCTGTCGGTTATGTGGAATAAAACGACTTATTGAAGGAGCAGCTGATATGATTCTAGCGATAATTGCCTACGGTTTGATTCTGCTCGCCGCCGCGGTGCTGCTGATCGATGCCCTGCCTGTCGGTATCGACTGGCTGCAGCGTATACGCATAGGCCGGTATGACAAGGAGGCGGTATGGAATCAAGCTATAACGGACAGAGGCCTCCGGTGGCTTCAGCGTACGCCCCAAATGAAGGTGACGGACAATACCCGTCTCGTTGTGATCGACATGCTGCGCGGCAACTATACGAAGGCGGCCATCCAGCAATGGCAGGAGGCGTCCCTGCTGCTCGGGCTGTCGGAATGTACGAGAAACGGAGCCTCTCCCGAGGTCAGGGAACAAGTGCTGAAGTATCTTGACCGGAAGCTGGATGCCGGCGGTCATTGGAGAACGAAGCCGGAGCATGTCGATGCGGGGATTCTTGCGTACGCCTTGATGCAATTCGATTTTATTGATACGAATCGTTACAAGCCGGCTTTGGATGAAACGTGGGAAATGATCCAATCCCATATCGGTACGGATGGAACGGTGGAATACAGGAAGTTTATGAAAAGCTACCGGTATGTGGATACGATCGGTTTCATCTGTCCTTTCTTGGTAGCCTATGGTCTTCGGTATCAGGTGGAGGAATGCGTCAGCCTGGCGGTAAAACAGATCAAACAATTCGAACAGTACGGTATGCTGGAGTCTCATTACCTGCCGTGCCATGTGTATAAGGTGGACAATAAAGCGCCGCTCGGTCTGTACGGCTGGGGCAGAGGGCTCGGCTGGTTCGCCATCGGCCTGATTGACGCCTGGAATGAACTGCCGGATACGCATAAATACAAGCCGGTGCTGGAGACGATGGTACAAAAGTTTGCCGCAGCTCTCCTTCGGTGCCAGCAAAGCGGCGGCCAATGGAACTGGGTAGTAACCCGGAACGAGGCGAGAGCCGATTCTTCCGCTACGGCAATGCTCGGCTGGTTCTTATGGAATGCCTCCCGCATCCGCGGCATATCCGAGGAATGTCAGGAAGGCGCCCGGAAGGCGATCGGCTATTTAATGAAAGTGACGCGCAGAAACGGAGCGGTCGACTTCTCGCAGGGGGATACGAAAGATATCGGCGTTTATTCGATGCTGTTCAATATCATGCCGTTTACGCAGGGCTTCTCCATTCGCTGCATCCGGAGGATGGAGCGCAAAACGGATTCGATAAAACATATTGCCTAAAGGAAACCAGCCATGAGAACAAAAAACGCCATCATTAACATCACGGCAGGATTAGGAAACCAGCTGATCATCACGCTGCTCAGCTTCTTCTCGCGAACGGTGTTTATCCAAACGCTCGGCATCGAATATTTGGGGGTCAACGGGCTGTTCACCAACATCCTGGCGATGCTGTCCCTGGCCGAGGCGGGAATTGGCTCCAGCATTATTTACAATCTCTACAAGCCGGTGGCCGAGAACGATAAAGAAAAAATAATCATGCTGATGAAGCTGTATAAAAAAGCTTATCGGATCATAGCTTTCATTGTGCTGGGTTTCGGGCTGAGCGTCATGCCCTTTCTGGATCATTTCGTCAAAGACGCGAATGTGGAGCATATTCATCTGATTTATCTCGTATTTTTGCTGAACACGGTGACGCCTTATTTTTTTCAATACAAAAATTCGTTTCTGAACGTCAATCAGAAGGGTTACATCATTACGGCGGTCTATTCCGTGTCGTCCATTTTGTCGATGTGCTTGAAAATAGCCATTTTATATGCGACCCAAAATTATATACTGTACCTGATTATCGACTGTGTGATCACGGTAACGAATAGTATCATTCTGGCCCGGATTGTCGACAAACGGTATCCTTTCCTGAAAGAGAAGGTCACCGCGGTGCTGGACGCCGCAACCAAGGGTAATATCATCAAGAATGTGAAGGCTATTATTCTGCAGAATGTGGGGACTTATCTCGTTTTCGGCACGGATAATATTATTATTTCCACATATGTCAGCATCGCGGCGGTCGGCCTGTACTCGAACTATAACATGCTGATTGAAATTTGCCGCAATTGTATAAATCAAGTGTTTAACAATATGTATCATAGCGTGGGGAACCTGGTAGCCAAGGAGAGCAAGGAGAAAATTTACAGCGTCTATAAAGTCACTATGCTGCTTAATTTCTGGCTGTATTCGTTCTGCGCTATCGCGATGTATTGGCTTATTGAGCCGTTTATTACGCTGTGGATCGGCAAGCAGTTTCTGATGGGGCAGGCCGTGCTGATCGTGCTGATGGTCAGCTTCTATGAACGGGGCATGCGCAATTCCATCAGTACGGTGAAGACAACGGCCGGCATTTTTCATGAGGACCGCTATGTGCCGCTGGCGCAGGCCGTCATCAATCTGGCGGTTTCCCTGATCCTGGTCCGAAAAGATCGGCATCGTCGGCGTGTTTCTCGGCACGCTCGTCAGCGCTGTAGCCATGCCTTTCTGGACGACGCCTTATCTGGTGTATAAGAAAGTGTTCCAGCGGCCTCTGCTGCATTACTATGCCCGCTATGCGTACTACGCAGCGGTCGGAGCGGTTGCCTGCGGAGCGGCAGGCACTCTGTGCCGATTATTGCCGTCCGGTACGGTAACGGACTTTTTGCTGAAATGCCTGATCTGTTTCGTCGTTCCGAATGCCGTGTATGCCGCCTTATTTTATAAAACGAATGAATTCAAGTATTTGCTCGGAATTGCGGAACAGCTGGCGGGTAAAGTGCTGAAACGGTTCAAGGCCGTCTCGCGCCGCAACGTTTCGTCGGGCAGCTCCTGAAAGCCGGGAGGGAGGAAGCGGAACGGCAGCGCCCGCACCGGACACGATTTTATCGGATCTCTATAGAAGGCACCCCGGTCACTCCGACGGATAAGAAAATATAGGTAGAAAGTATTGACACATTCTTTATAAAGAACTACAATGGAAACTATAAGCGTGAGGCAGTTGCTTATTTTTTTTCAAATAATGTTCTTTATAAAGAACAATCTGAGAAATGAATCTTCATCATTCGCACTTTTTTCCCATATTTCACCCCTGTGATTTCACTCTAAGTACTGGGAAGTATGTTCCTGGCGAATTTTACTCTTCTCAGCATTTCGATATTCAATGCAAATTTTTTTTGAAATAAATGTTCTTAATAAAGAATATTTCTTATTTGGAATATTCCGGTGATGTCTCCTGGCCGTTATCAACGGAGGCACTCGGCCATGCTGTGGGTTGAAATAAACCTTAGATGCCAGTCGTCAATGGTGTGGTGTGAGGAAGGGTTAGATGCCCTCAACAAAATAAAGGGTTTAATTATAGGGTCTTGTCTTAAGGCCTTATACTTAAGAACTTTATGGAGAGGTGAACTCATTTGTCTTATCGCCAAAGGTTATCCATATTAATGATGGCCGATTCCTGCATCGTGCTGACGTCGATCTTTTTCAGCCGGTTTTTACTAAGCGCCGATCTGCACGTGATTACGTACCCGCTGGTCGTCAGCTCGATCACCCTGCTGCTGAGCCATCATATTTTTTCGATGATTTACAAGCTGTATCGGAAGGCATGGGAGTATGCGAGTATCGGGGAGCTTTTGTTTATTTTTAAAGCCGTGACGTTTTCCATTATTACGGCCGCCGTTATCCAGGAGATCATCGTCCAGGACATTTACTTCCGGCTTCTTGCCGTGACCTGGATGCTCCATATGCTGCTGATCGGAGGCTCGCGCTTCTGCTGGAGGCTGCTAAGGGATACTTATATCAAGAAGGCCGATCATAAAAAGCGGACCTTGATTATCGGCGCGGGCTCGGCCGGAACAATGGTCGTCAGGCAGCTGGTGAAAAACAACGACGCCGATCTTATTCCGGTGGCGTTTATCGACGACAATGTGAAGAAGCAAAAGCTGGATATTCTCGGGCTGCCCGTGCTGGGCGGCGTCGACAGGCTGGAATGGGCCGTCGAGACGTATCAGATCGACTACATCGTTATTGCGATCCCGTCTCTGGGTAAGAAGGAACTGAATACGATTTTTCAGGCCTGCGCCCAAACGAAGGTGAAGACCAAAATACTGCCGAAGCTGGAGGATCTGATGACAGGCAAGCTGTCGGTCAATCAATTCCGCGATGTGCAGGTAGAGGATTTGCTGGGCAGAGAGCCGGTCGAACTCGACATCGACACCATTTCGGAATACATATCGCATAAAGTCGTGCTGGTGACAGGGGCGGGCGGTTCGATCGGTTCGGAAATTTGCCGTCAGGTGGCGAAATTCAATCCGCAGAAGCTGATCCTGCTCGGACATGGAGAGAACAGCATCTATTCCATCGAGATGGAGCTGCGGGATACATACGGCCATACTTCCATCGAGTTCATAACGGAGATTGCCGATATCCAGGACAGCGCCAAAATGATTGCGGTGATGAACCGTCACCGTCCGGCGGTCGTGTATCATGCGGCAGCACACAAGCATGTCCCGTTAATGGAAAGAAATCCGGAGGAAGCGGTAAGAAATAACGTCATCGGAACGATGAATGCGGCCAGAGCCGCCAGCAAATCCGGGGTCGATACGTTCGTGATGATATCGACGGACAAAGCCGTGAACCCGACCAGCGTTATGGGAGCGACCAAACGGTTGGCCGAGATGGTGATTCAGGATATCGAACCGGCACAGCGAGACGAAGTTCGTCGCCGTCCGGTTCGGCAATGTGCTGGGCAGCCGGGGCAGCGTCATTCCGCGGTTCAAGCAGCAGATTGAGCGGGGCGGCCCGGTATCCGTCACCCATCCGGAGATGATTCGGTACTTTATGACGATTCCGGAAGCGTCCCGGCTGGTTATTCAAGCGGGCGCTCTGGCCAAAGGCGGCGAGATCTTCGTGCTCGATATGGGCGACCCGGTCAAAATCGTCGATTTGGCCCGGAACCTGATCAAGCTGTCGGGGCATTCCGTCGATGACATCGGCATCGAATTTACCGGCATGCGTCCCGGCGAAAAGCTGTTTGAGGAGCTGCTGAAGGCCAATGAAATCGACGAGCGGCAGGTATATCCGAAAATTTATATCGGCAAGACGGCCGATTTATATGTAGAGGAGATCGTCAACATCATCTCCGTCTATACGACGCTGGATCGGGCGAGCCTGCGCGAGCAGCTGTTGAATCTGGCGAACAGCAACGTCATCCCGATGTCCAAGAAACTGATTTCAATCGGCTAAATAAAGGAGCGAACCTACAATGAAAGTAAGAAAAGCGATTATCCCTGCGGCGGGTCTCGGCACCCGGTTTCTTCCCGCAACGAAAGCTATGCCCAAAGAGATGCTGCCGATCGTCGATAAGCCGACGATTCAGTATATCGTGGAGGAAGCGATCGAATCCGGCATCGAGGATATTATTATAGTGACCGGCAAAGGGAAACGGGCGATCGAGGATCATTTCGACAGCTCCTTCGAGCTGGAGCAGAACCTGCTGGAGAAGCAGAAATTCGATCTGCTGAATGAAGTGCAGAAGTCCTCCAATATGGTGGACATTCATTATATCCGGCAAAAGGAGCCCAAAGGGCTGGGGCATGCCATTTGGTGCGCGCGCAACTTTATCGGCGACGAGCCGTTTGCCGTCCTGCTTGGAGACGATATCGTCCGTGCGGAGAAGCCGTGCCTCCGGCAGATGATTGAGCAGTTCGAGCGCTACAAGGCGTCGGTGATCGGCGTGCAGCACGTCTCGGACGATGAGGTGTCCAGATACGGCATTGTGGACGGCATCGGGATGAACGAGCGGCTGTACAGCGTCAATCATCTCATCGAGAAGCCCAAGAAGGAGGAAGCGCCGTCCAATCTGGCGATTCTGGGACGCTACATTCTCACACCGAGGATCTTTGAAATTCTGGGGCAGCAGAAGCCGGGAGCCGGCGGGGAAATTCAGCTGACGGACGGTATTGAGGAGCTGAACCGCCATGAAGCCGTGTATGCTTACGATTTCGAAGGCACCCGCTACGATGTCGGGGAGAAAATGGGCTTTATTCAGACGACGATCGAATATGCGCTGCAGCGGGAAGATTTGCGCTACGGCCTGCTAAGCTACCTTTCCAAGCTGATGGAGAAGGAACTGATTAAATAGGAGCGGGAAGATGACGAAGAAGGTGCTGCTTTGCGCGACGATGGATGTCCATTTTAAAGCTTTTCATCTGCCTTATATGCAGTGGTTTCAGGAGCAGGGCTGGGAGGTTCACGTCGCGGCGAACGGCTCGCTGGAGCTTGCGCATACGGAACTGGCGGCACACGCTGCCGATCCAGCGCTCTCCCTTCCGAAGGATGAATTTTCAAGCTTACCGTGAGCTCAAGAAGGTCATCGCACAGAACCGGTATGACATCATCCACTGTCATACCCCGATGGGCGGCGTGCTGGCCCGTCTGGCGGCCCGAAAAGCCCGCAAGCAGGGGACGAAGGTGATCTATACGGCGCATGGCTTCCATTTCTGCAAGGGCGCGTCCCTGTTGAACTGGATGGTGTATTACCCGATAGAAAAGCTGCTGTCCCGCATTACCGACTGCCTCATTACGATTAATGAGGAAGATTACAAGCTTGCCTTGGACCGCCGCTTTAAGGCCGGACGGGTCGAGAGGGTTCATGGCGTCGGTGTAGATACGCAACGTTTCAAACCGCTGAGCGCAGCGGAAAAATACGAGAGACGCGATCATCTGGGCTACCCGCCGGATGATTTTTTAATGTTTTATGCAGCGGAATTTAACGGCAACAAAAACCAGCAGCTGCTGATCCGCGCTCTTGCGCGCATCAAGGACGAGGCGCCTCACGCCAGGCTGCTCCTGGCGGGCGAGGGGCCGCTGCAGCAAAGCTGCCGTGAGCTTGCCGCGAGCCTCGGCGTCGGGCATCGGGTCGATTTTCTCGGTTACCGCTCCGATATCGCCTCGCTTCTGCCGATTTGCGATATGGCGGTGGCCTCCAGCCTGCGCGAAGGGCTTCCCGTCAACATCATGGAAGCGATGGCGAGCGGCCTGCCGGTTGTCGCTACCGGAAATCGCGGACACAGCGAGCTGATTGAGGATCAGGTCAACGGCTATGTGGTACAGGATCAAGACGTCGGACTATTTGCCGAACGTCTGCTGGCCCTGTACCGTTCGCCGATGCTGTGTCAAGCGATGGGGCGGGAGAACAGCCGCCGGGCCGGGCTTTATTCGCTGGAGCGCGTCGGCGCCGAGCTGACCGGGATTTATTCGGATTACTTATTGGAGGGTCAGGATGAAGCCGAAAGTAAGTATCGTCGTGCCTATATATAACGTCGCGCCGTATTTGGAGCGGTGCCTGGACAGCCTGACGTCGCAGACGCTGGAGGAGCTTGAGATCATTGCAGTCAATGACGGCTCCACCGACGGGTCGGGCGAGCTGCTCGACCGTTATGCGGCGAAGGATAAGCGGATTGTCGCGATCCATCAGCCGAACGGGGGCGTATCCGCAGCCCGCAACCGGGGCATCCGCTCGGCGACGGCCGATTATATCGGCTTCGTCGACCCGGACGACTGGACGGAGCGCGAAATGTATGCGGAGCTGTACCATACCGCCCTTGCCGAAAGGGCGGATATTGTCATGTGCACGTATATCCGCGAATTCGGCACCCACGGGAAGGAGAAACGGTTTCCTCTTCCCGAGAAGGTCAGCTATGAGAACGAGGAGGTGCAGGCCAAGCTGCTAAGGCGTCTGGTCGGCCCCCTGCAGGACGAAATCGCAAGTCCCGAGTACTTAGACGCATGGGGAACCGTCTGGTCCAAGCTGTACAAGACTTCGCTGATTCGCGACCATCAGGTCGAGTTCATCGATCTTCATGTCGTCGGGACGAATGAGGATTCCTTATTTAATATTCATGCCGTATACCACGCCCGCAAGTTCGTGTTCCTGAATAAGCCTTACTACCACTACTGGCGGGTGAATTCGGGTTCCGTCACTTCGGGCTATAAACCGGACCTGAAGGATAAATGGTTTGAGCTGTACGGCTTCATCGAGCGCTTTGTGGAAGAAAAGCGGCTGCCGCCCGAGTTCCGCCAGGCTTTGAACAACCGCATCTGCCTGAACACTTTGGGACTGGGCCTGAACACAATCAGTGCAGGGAACAAGGCTCCTGCGCTAACCAAGCTTCGAAGGCTGCGGGGCATACTGAATGACGGCAGAATCCGGCAATCGTTCAAGCAGTTTGAGAGCGCCTCCTGCTCGGTCATCTGGAGGTTATTTTACGGGTGCGCCAGATTCCGATGGGCTCTCGGCTTTTACTGTATGCTGCTTGCGATCGATTGGCTTAGAAGGACCGTGAAATAGGGGGGAACATTGTGGATACGATTCGGGTGCTTCAGGTCGTTACTATCATGAACCGGGGCGGATTGGAAACGATGCTGATGAATTATTACAGGCAGATCGACCGCAGCCGGATTCAATTTGATTTCATCGTACACCGGGAGGAAGAAGGACACTACGATGCGGAGATCCAAAGTCTGGGCGGCCGTATTTACCGGATGCCGCAGATCCGCCCCGGCAATTACCGCTTGTATTTCAAGAAGCTGGATGCCTTCTTCGCCGAGCATAACGAGTACAAGGTTGTTCATTCCCATATTAACGAGAACAGCAGCTTTGTGCTGCGGGCGGCAAAGCGGGCCGGCGTTCCGTGCCGCATTGCCCACAGCCATCTAAGCGATCTGGGCATCGACTTGAAGCTTCCGTTCCGCCTGTACGCGCGAATGGCAATGAAGGACAATCCGAACCGGTATTTTGCCTGCTCCTACCATGCGGGACAATGGCTGTTCGGCAAGCAGCTCGCTGCCTCACAGCAGGTGACGGTACTGAACAACGCGGTCCATGTCGAGCAGTTCCAATACGATCCCGATGTCCGCAGCCGGCTGAGAGAGGAATTGGGAGCCGGGGACAGGCTGGTGATCGGTCATATCGGCAGGTTCAATAAACAGAAGAACCATGATTTTCTCCTGGATGTATTCAAGGCGGTTCAGGAGCTGCGCCCGGATACGCTGCTGGTGCTCGCCGGAGACGGACAGCTGCGCCCCGAGATGGAGCGCAAGGCCGCCCGATTGGGGCTGTCCGGCAGCATCCGCTTCCTGGGCGTCCGCGAAGATGTCCCGGAGCTGATGCAGGCGATGGACTTGTTCGTCTTTCCATCTCTGTTCGAGGGTCTGCCCGTCGTACTGGTCGAAGCCCAGGCGGCCGGCTTGAACTGCCTCGTATCGGATGCGATCACGCAGGAATCCGATGTAACGGGCCGGGTGCGCTTTATCAGCCTGAAGGAATCGGCCGAAAGCTGGGCCCGCACGATTGCCGGCGCCTCGCCCGAGCGGCGCGATACGGCGGAGCTGCTGCGCGCCCGCGGCTATGATACCGGCACGATGACCCAATGGCTGGCGGACTATTATTTGGACAACGGGCTTTATAGGAAGAAGCAGGCTTAAGCTTAATCAAGCGGAGGGCGGAAATGAAGTACACACTAACCGTATTTACCCCGACGTACAATCGGGCTTATATTTTGCGGCAATGCTATGAGAGTCTCAAAAGACAGACCTCAAGCGACTTCGTATGGCTGATCGTCGATGACGGCTCCACGGACGGGACGGACCGGCTGGTTCAGAGCTGGATGGACGAGGGAGCGGTGCCGATCCGGTACCATTACCAGGAGAATCAGGGCATGCACGGTGCCCACAACACGGCGTACGAGCTGATCGATACGGAGCTGAACGTATGTATCGATTCCGACGATTATATGGCGGACGATGCGGTGGAGAAGATCGTGACGTTCTGGAAGCGGCACGGCAGCGACCGGTATGCCGGCATCGTGGCCCTGGATGCAGCGCCGAACGGAGACATCATCGGCACCCGGCTGCCGGAGCAGCTGAAGGCTTCCACGCTGTCCGGGCTGTACGCGGTGCATAAGATTAAAGGCGACAAGAAACTGGTGTACCGCTCCGAGCTGACGCGTCGAACCCCTCCTTACCCCATTTATCCGGGGGAGAAATATTGCCCGCTCAGCTACAAATACATATTGATCGACCAGCAGCATCCGCTGCTGATTATGAATGAGGTGCTCTGCCACGTCGAATATTTGGCCGACGGGTCCAGCCTGAACATGATCAAGCAGTATAAGAAGAACCCGAGAGGGTTTTTATTTTTCCGGAAAGTGGCGATGACGTTCGCGCCGACCTTCAAGGACAAAGTAAGAGAGTCCATGCATTACGTTTCAGGGAATCTGATGATCCGGAACTATAAGTTCCTTCTTGAGTCCCCGTGCAAAGGCGCAACGCTGCTGGCTGTGCCATTGGGCGTGCTGCTCTACTGCTATATCCGAACCACCAGCAAGGCGTCGGTCGCGAGAAGCCCAGGCTAGACAATCCGGCGGTACCGTTAGAAGGGAATGGGCCCATTGGCAATCTTTTATATGAATATTTGCATTGTGTATCTATGTTCTTTATGCTCCCGCTGGCTTGGAAGGGAGCGTCAGGGGCTGGCGGAGGCAAAGCCGAACGCGTTTTTTGCCTATATCGCCCTGTCCAGCCTGGTACTCGTATCGGGGCTCCGCAAAAATATCGGGGACACCTATTTTTACATGTTCTCCTACGCTCAGACGGCTTATAGCATCGACAACATCGTGGGTCAGAAAGACATTGGGTTCAACCTGTTTCAAATGCTGCTGCAGACGATATCGCACGACCCGCAGCTTCTCGTATTCGTCGTCGCCCTGCTAACCAATGTTCTGGTATTCATCACTTTATATAAATACTCCAAGCTGCTGGAGCTGAGCCTGTACGTTTATATTACGAGCGGCATGTTTCTGATGTCGATGAACGGCATCCGCCAGTTCCTGGCGGCAGCCATTGCGTTTGCAGCGACGAAATACATCTTTAACGGAAACTGGAAAAAATACATTTTGGTTGTTCTGCTCGCAGCCCAGTTTCATCAAAGCGCGCTAATTCTGATTCCGATTTATTTTATCGTCAGACGAAAGGCTTGGTCGTGGACGACCGTGCTATTGCTCGGCGGTGCCGTCCTGATCGTCATCGGCTTTAACCAGTTCTCGTCGGCTTTATTCTCCGTGCTGGAGAACAGCCAGTACAGCGATTATAAAAACTTCTCCGAGGGCGGGACTAACATTATCCGCGTTGCGGTATGGGGAGTTCCCGTTATCTTTGCTTATCTAGGCCGAGAGAAGCTGAGACAAATTTTTCCGCAGAGCGATTATGTCGTCAATATGGCGCTGATCGCTTTTGTGTTTATGATCGTTTCTACGCAAAACTGGATTTTTGCCCGGTTTACTTTCTATTTCGGATTGTATTGTCCGCTGCTGATGTCCTGGATCGTCCAGTTGTTTGTGCAGCGGGAACGCAAAATCATCTATTACGCCATCCTGGTTTTTTACTTCATCTATTACTTTTATGAAAATGTCGTCAGCCTGAATATTTGGTACGATAGTGATTTTTTTAAATTCTAAACCATGGAAATGAAGACGGAAAAGGAGGATGAAGGCGTGACAAGCCCGGAAAAAATCCCGAAGATCATTCATTTTTGCTGGTTCGGCCGGGGACCGAAATCCAGAAAAATACAAATGTGCATTCAAAGCTGGAGAAAGCATTTGCCGGATTACAAGCTGATGGAATGGAACGAGGACGTGTTTCAGCTCGATTCGGTTCCTTACGTCAAGCAAGCCTATGAAGCCAGGAAATATGCGTTCGTCAGCGACTACGTCAGATTGTACGCCTTGTACCACTACGGCGGCATCTATATGGATACCGATGTGGAGGTTGTCCAATCGCTGGACCGGTTCCTGACGCATGAGGCGTTCTCCGGCTTTGAGGATGACGTCTATTTGCAGTCGGGAACGATGGGCGCGGTCAAAGGACACGGCTGGATCAAGGAGCTGATGGATTATTATGCCGGCAAAAGCTTCGTCCAGCCGGACGGCACCTTCGATATGACGACGAACACGAAGATCATCACACAGGTGTGCAGCCGCTGGGGTCTGGTTCTGAATGGACAGCATCAGATGCTTCGCAACGGCGTGGTCTTTTATCCGCGGACGTACTTCAGTCCCTACGATTACATTAATGCGGCCGATTACCGGACGGAGGACAGCTATACGATCCATCACTTCGTTCAATCCTGGCTGCCGCTCAGCGTCAGGATCCGAGGCTATTTCAAGCGCCGCATCAGCCGGATCATCGGACCCAAAGGCATTTCTTTCATGCGCAAAGTATTGAAAAACGGATAAGGGGAGGCGACAGCCAATGGCCGTACTGGTCACGGGAGGATCGGGATATATCGGAAGTCACACCTGCGTGGAGCTGCTGAATGCGGGCTACGATATTGTCGTTGTAGATAACCTGCACAACAGCAGGGTGGAATCGCTTAGACGCGTGAGAGAGATAACGGGAAGAGCTTTCAAATTTTACGAGGTGGACCTGCTGGATCAGGAAGAGCTCGATAAAGTGTTCCTCTATAATCATATCGAAGCCGTTATCCATTTCGCAGGCTTGAAGGCGGTTGGCGAGTCCGTCCATCTGCCGCTCTGGTATTATCACAACAATATTACAGGGACGTTGAATTTGTGCAAGGTGATGCAAAAATATGGAGTCAAGCGGATGGTGTTCAGCTCCTCCGCTACGGTGTACGGCACTTCCGGTCAAGTGCCCATCCCGGAGGACGCACCGCTGCAGGCGACGAATCCGTACGGACGCACCAAGCTGATGATCGAGGAAATACTGCGCGATTTACATACATCCGACCCGTTATGGAGCATTGCGATTCTGCGCTACTTCAACCCGATCGGATCGCACGAAAGCGGCCGGATCGGGGAGGATCCGAACGGGATTCCGAGCAATCTGATGCCGTACATTACGCAGGTGGCCGTCGGACGGCTGAAGGAGCTCCAAGTGTTCGGCAGCGATTATCCGACGATGGACGGCACCGGGGTGAGGGACTACATTCATGCCGTCGACTTGGCGAAAGGGCATTTGAAAGCGCTGGATAAAGTTATGGCGGAGAGCGGCGTGGACGCTTATAACCTGGGAACCGGACGCGGACACAGCGTGCTGGAGCTCGTTGCCGCTTTCGAGAGGGTGACCGGCAGGTCGGTTCCGTACAAGTTTGCCGCCCGAAGAGCCGGCGATATTGCGGTCTGCTATGCGGACGTGTCCAAGGCGAAGCGGGAATTGGGCTGGGCAGCGGAGAAAGGGATCGAAGACATGTGTATCGACGGCTGGCGGTGGCAGTCCTCCAATCCGAACGGCTACCAGCAGGAAATTGAAATCGCGGTGAAATAGCATCCTTACAGCTTCGGGAGAAGACGGCGGGATTTTTTTATGCTCTTAAATGAAAATCATGCATATAAATGAAAACCATGAAAGTAAAGGAAGGTTGCCGCATCATGAACATATCCCGGCTGACGCAGCAAGATATGAAAGAAATTATGTGGAATGCTTACCAGAAGGGTCAAGCCTCCGACACGATAGGAGCCAAGGAATTAATCGAGGAGATTAAGCGGCAGATCCTTTCAGCGTTAGGAGGGAATGACGGGGAATGAAGCGTTTGTTTGACTTCGCGGCAGCTGCGATCCTTCTGCTGTCTCTCTCAGTCGTCATTGTTGTCGTTGCCCTGCTCGTAAAGTATAAGCTGGGCTCGCCGGTTGTCTTCAGGCAGCTGCGGCCCGGGCTGAACGGGAAGCCGTTCGAGCTGTACAAATTCCGCACGATGACGGATGCGGTCGACCGGGAGGGCAACCTGCTTCCCGACTCCGTCCGGCTGACGGCCTTCGGCCGATTTTTGAGAAAATACAGCCTCGATGAGCTGCTGCAGCTGCTGAACGTCCTCAAGGGGGACTTGAGCCTGGTTGGCCCGAGACCTCTATTGATGGAATATTTGCCTTTGTACACGGCCGAGCAGGCGAGACGTCACCAGGTAAGGCCGGGCATCACCGGCTGGGCGCAGATCAACGGAAGGAATGAAATTTCGTGGGATGAGAAATTCAAGCTCGATCTCTGGTATGTCGACAACCGCAGCTTTCTGCTCGATTTGAAAATTTTGGCGATGACATTCAGGAAGGTGCTGAAGTCGGAAGGCATCAGCCATGCCAATCATGTCACGATGGAACGGTTTTCGGGCTCCAAATTTTGACGGAAGGATGGGGTGGGTGCGCAATGAAGGTTGAAGTTGCCCTGATCGGAGACGGCGGCCACAGCAAAGTAATCCGCGATCTCATACACGAGCTGCCCGGCTGCAAGGTTGTCGCCCTTCTGGATGATAAATATGAACGGATGGCGCTGACCGGCGGGGTATGTCGGGGGCCTCTGAAAGCTGGTCCCGCAGCTGATCGAGCGTTACCCGGATCTGAAGTTCGTCGCAGCGGTAGGCAGCAACGGTATCCGCAAATCGATCGTGGAACGTCTCGGCTTACCGTCAGAGCGTTATCTTACCCTGGTTCATCCGACGGCCGTCGTCAGCCGCAGCGCGAGCATCGGTCCGGGAACGGTGGTGATGGCGCATGCGGCGGTTCAAGCGGATGCGAAGGTGGGATGTCATTCTATCATCAATACGGGCTCGATAGTTGAGCATGACAATCAGCTGGGCGATTATGTGCATGCCGCCCCGCGGGCGGCGCTCACCGGTTCGGTCTACGCAGGCGAAGGAGTCTTGATCGGTGCGGGCGCCGTCGTAATGCCCGGCATCAGTATCGGCGAATGGGCCGTCATTGGCGCGGGAGCAGCCGTCATTCGATCCGTTCCGGCACACTGTACGGCGGTAGGCGTTCCGGCAACAATAGTATTCGTGGAAAAGGAAGTGAGAGCGGCACATGGCAGCTGAGCAGACAAAAATTTATTTATCTCCCCCGCATATGAGCGGAAAGGAGCAGTCGTATATACAGGAAGCATTTGCTACGAATTGGATCGCTCCGCTCGGACCGCATGTCGATGCGTTCGAGCGGGAGCTGGCGGCGCATGTCGGCGTGAACGGCGCGGCTGCATTAAGCTCGGGGACGGCTGCGATTCATTTGGCCTTGCGGCTTATTGACGTACGGCGGGGCGACACGGTGTTCTGCTCCAGTCTTACGTTCGTCGCGAGCGCGAATCCGATCGTCTACATGGGAGCGGAGCCGGTCTTCATCGACTCCGAGCCGGAGACTTGGAACTTGTCGCCCCAGGCGCTGGAGCGCGCTTTACAGGATGCGGACAGGGAGGGCCGCCTGCCCAAGGCGGTCATCGTCGTCCACCTGTACGGGCAAAGCGCGAAGATGGACGAGATCCTTGACCTGTGCAGCCGTTACGGCGTACCGGTCATTGAGGATGCGGCCGAGTCGCTCGGCTCCACGTATAAGGGAAGGGCGAGCGGAACGATGGGACGGTTCGGCATTTATTCCTTTAACGGCAACAAAATCATCACCACCTCCGGCGGAGGCATGCTGGTGTCCGATGATACGGAGGCGCTGCGGCAGGCGCGTTTCTTCGCGACGCAGGCGCGGGATCAGGCCCCGCATTATGAGCACAGCCGGACGGGCTACAATTACCGGCTGAGCAATGTGCTGGCAGGCATCGGACGGGCGCAGCTCGAGGTGCTGGAGGAGCGGGTCGAAGCCCGCAGGGCGATCTTCGACCGGTATCGGCGGGAGCTGGGCGGACTGCCGGGCATCCGGTTCATGCCCGAGCTGGAAGGGACGCCGTGCCGAACCGCTGGCTTACGGCGCTGACGGTAGATGCGGCGGAGGCGGGCGTATCCCCGCAGACGCTGCTGGAATCGCTGGCCGAGCAGAGCATCGAGGCTCGTCCGGTCTGGAAGCCGCTGCATATGCAGCCTCTTTTTGCAGCGGCTACCTATTATCCTCACAGCGGCGGCAGCGAAGGCAGTATTTCCGAGCGGCTGTTCCGGACCGGATTGTGCCTGCCCTCCGGGTCGCAAATGACAGAAGAGGAGCAGATGCGGGTTATCGGCTGTATCCGGCAGTTCTGCTGAACCGGAAAAGCGTCATGGCTAAAGGGAGAGCCGGCCTCGAGGCCGAGCAATCCTATGCCGTTGAACATACAGCGAAGCTGCGGCATTCGGACAATTACAATTTTTGCTTGTGATATTGCATTTTCTTCAGGATGAGATGCTTCATTTCCTGGTCCCGGCAATCTTGATACAGGATCGAATGGTAGGCGTGCAGCATTTGGTGGTAGGCGCGCTTGGCTTTTTTGGACAGCTCCATCCAAAGGGAGTTCATGATCTCATCACCTCTTCGTTAAACTTTATGAATCGTCTGATCCATGTATTCAGTGATAGGAGCTTGAAGGGGGAGATTAGGGCGGAAGTCCCGCTAATGTAAAGCGCTTTCAAAAATTTCAAACGAAGAAGTATCCGTATGGGAATCAGGCATGAAAGGGATGCGGAGCGGCAGGTTCTCACCCGGCATGCGGGGGGAAATGATGCGAATGACGAGGTTCAGGAGTGTGATACGTAACCGGGCAGGAAACTACATTTAATGGAATATTGCGGAGTGATGAAAATAATGATCGGTAACAATATTTCCACGATCCGAAAACAAAGAGGCTTTACGCTATCCGAGCTTTCGGAGAGGACAGGTGTATCCAAATCTTATTTAAGCAACATCGAGCGAAATTTAAAGCAGAATCCTTCGATTCATGTCATGGAAAAAATCGCTGCCGTCCTGAACGTCGATATTAAAAGCCTGCTCAAAATTGCAGCGGAGGATCCGAAGCCGCAGCTGGATAAGGAATGGATCGATTTTATCGCGTATTTGAAAAACTCGGGCATCGACAAGGAACGCATCCACGAATATAAAATTGTCGTTGAGTTTATGAAATGGCACAATGACAAAGTTAAATAAACAGACGAAGCTGTGGTTCTGGCTCCTTTTGCTGGCTGCCGGCTTAAGCGCATTATTCATGCTCAGCGCTTTTCAGATGTTTACCGGGGAGCATACGAAGCTGATCATTCAGCGCTTGACAGGCCTGAACGAAGACCAATCCTACATGGCGAATGCGATTGCCCGCAAAGCCGCGCATGTGATGATCTTCGGCCTGCTGGCGCTTCTGCTCTATAAAGTGTTCAGGCAGCCCAAGCTTTGGTATGCCTGGCTGTGCACAGTTCTGCTGGCCGTGCTGGACGAATGGCATCAAACCTTCGTTCCCGGCAGATCGCCCTCAGTCCGGGACATCGTGTTGGATTCGGCGGCCGCGTTGATCATACTGACAGGGACCGTGCTGTGGAGAAGAAGGTAATCCATCCGTTTCATGACATCACAAAAAGCCCCTATGCGGGGCTTCAGGCTGTCGAGAAAGCCGCACGAAGTGAACCATGCGTAACAACGTAGGTGGGGTATCTTCCGGAAGAGTTTACGTCCGCCTTTGAAATCCGGGAAAATACCGCTAATTTTCATCTAATTCACGGATTTCAACAGCGGCTGGAGGAAGATACCCCACCGGAGTATCACACAAGCTCAGGGTTTCTCGACAAGCTCAAGCCCCTGTGAGGGGCTTTTTCTCATCCTGTGCAATTGTTCGTCTGTAGGAACTCTGCTATACTAATGAAAAGAAACGGAACTTAAAGCTTATGTAAAAGGACGGTTCGGATGATCGGTAAACGTGTGCAGCAGCTAAGGAAAGAAAAAGGAATTTCGTTGACGGAGCTGGCCGAACGCGCCGGCGTAGCGAAATCGTATATAAGCAATCTGGAGAGGGATATTCAAAAAAATCCTTCCATCCATTTTATTGAGAAGATCGCGGGCGTATTGAAGGTGCCTATCGAGAGCCTGATCGATCAGGACGATTCTGTGAAAAGAGACCCTGAGCTCGACCAGGAATGGTACGAGATCATTAAGGAAGCGATGAGCTCAGGAGTGGATAAGCAGCAGTTCCGTGAATTTCTGGAATTCAATAAGTGGAGAACAAAGAACCGCTCTGCCGACGAGTAGGTCAGGTGGTTTCAAATTCCAATCGAACGGCGGGAGTCATTGTTTTCAGAAACGCTTTAACCTCATCGAGGCTGATCCCCATCTCCCGCGCCATCATAATCAGATGGACCCAGTCCGCGTCCAATTCCTCAATATTGATCGGATTGACCACACTCATCACTAACCCCTCCTGAAGGAATTCTGATACAAAATGTATCTTTTAATGTATTATCGCACGGTTTTTTCGTATAATCAATCCCCTTTATATAAAATTTATACAATTTGTATCATTGTTTGGCACGAATTGCTGTAGTCTTAAGGTACCGGAGATTGCGTCGTTTTATGTAAAAAAGAGGCCTTCTCCCCAATGGACGGCACCGATTGAGCATTCCCACAACATGTGCAAAACGCCTCCAACTCCGCTATACAAGGGGGGATGAAGGCGTCTGTTATACAATATTCAGATCTTTCGTTCGTCTATTCCTCGTAAATCTTAACCAGCAGCTGACCCAGTTCCTTCAGCGCCTGTTCTTCCTGTTCCCCATCCGTCTCGAGGGTTACTTCATCATTGGCGGCAATACCCAGCGTCAGCATGCTGAGGGAGCTTTTGCCGTTCACTTTTTTATCGTTTTTAATGACGTTGATTTTACATGGGAATGCGGAAGCGGCTTGCACGAACATTTTGGTAGGGCGGGCGTGAAAGCCCGACGGGTTCAATACGGTAAACGTTTGGGATAACATATTATGCTTCACTCCTTGTGAACTTGTGTACGTAATCGGTAATTTCCTGCTGGCTTCTCATGGCCAGCACCTGCGGGATTCGCTCAGCCCATTCTGTACGGGACAAGCCGTGAATGAGGGCGCGTGCCGGCAGGATGGAGCTTGCGCTCATGCTGAACTCATGCAGTCCGAGACCGAGCAGGAGCGGGATGGCGGTTTCGTCTCCGGCCATTTCGCCGCACATGCCGACCCATTTGCCCTCGGCCTCCGCAGCCCGGATCACCATCTGAATCAAGCGCAGAATGGCCGGATGGCAGGGCTGGTACAAGTAGGCGACGGTTTCGTTCATCCGGTCGGCCGCCATTGTATACTGGATCAGATCGTTCGTGCCGATACTGAAAAAGTCGACCTCCTGTGCGAACTGATCGGCCGCCAGCGCCGCGGCGGGAACCTCGATCATCATGCCGACTTCAATCCGCCCGGCAACGGCTGCGCCTTCCTGAAGAAGCTTATCCTTCTCCTCTTGAAGCAAACGCTTGGCTTCCAGCAGCTCGCTCAGGACGGCAATCATCGGGAACATGATCTTCAGCTGCCCGTACTGGCTCGCGCGAAGCAGCGCGCGCAGCTGCGTACGGAACAGATCCTGACGGTCCAGGCACAGGCGAAGAGCGCGCAGCCCAAGGAACGGGTTGCTCTCTTGCGGAAGCTTCATGTAAGAGAGCTCCTTATCGCCGCCGATATCGAGCGTGCGGATGACGACAGGCTTACCTTCCATTTTCTCCAGCACATGCTTATAAACGCTGAACTGCTCCTCCTCCGTCGGGAAGGAGCTTCTTCCCATATAAAGGAACTCGGTCCGGAACAGGCCGATGCCTTCCGCTCCGTTGCTCAGCACCTTCTGCAGGTCCTCGACGCTGCCGATGTTCGCTGCCAGCTCGACCTGATGGCCGTCCTGGGAGATCGTCGGCTGGTCCTTCAGCTTGGCCAGCTCCTGCTGGCGCAGGTCATACTGCGCCTTCTTGCTGCGGTAAGCCTCCAGCTCCTCCGCGTCAGGGTCCACGATGACGCAGCCTTCGGAAGCATCGAGAATGACCGTGACGCCTGAGGCGATACGGCCAGCGGCCGCGCCTGCGCCGACGATAGCCGGAAGGCCCAGCGACCGGGCCATGATAGCCGAATGGGACGTGCGGCTGCCGATTTCGGTCACAAAGCCGCGGACGATATTCAAATCCAGCTGCGCGGTATCCGAGGGAGTCAAATCTTCGGCGATGAGGATGGACTCCTCGGCGATGTCCGAAATCGTGCTGTAAGCATCCCCGTACAGCCGGCTCATCATCCGGCCTGTCACGTCGCGGACGTCCGCTGCGCGTTCACGCAGCAGCTCGTTGTCCATCGACAGCAGCATTTCGATAAAGCCTTGAGACACTTCGTGCAGGGAGAATTCGGCGTTCAGCCGCTCCTGCTCTATTTTTTCGAGGATGACATCGATAAAATCGGGATCCTCCAGCAGCATCAAATGCGCCTCGAAGATCTCGGCCTTCTGCGCGCCCAGCTTGACCTCCGTCATGTCCCGGATCGTTTGCAGCTCCTGCTTGGCATGAGCTACGGTATTCCTGAACCGCTCGGTTTCCGCCTGGATATCGTTTACCGTGCCGCGCACGGGGTGATACGTTTTCGTTTTCAGAACATAGGCTTGGGCAATGGCGATGCCGGGCGACGCGGCAATGCCGTTTAGACGTTGGGACATGGTAGAAAGCACCTCTTTCATGAGGATAGAACCTCTTGCTTCAGTTTCGCATAATGCTGCAGAATAAGTGCATGAACCGGATGACCGGCCTTAATGCCGGTATACTGCGTGAGCGCCTGCTCCACCCCGGCCGTCCGAATGGCGGACTGCAGCTCTGCGGCTTCCGGGTCCTTCCGGATAATCGAAGAGCAGTGCCGCGGCCATAGCCAGCTCAAGATATTGCGTCTTTAACCCGGCGTCATACGACTGCAGCACCGGACGGGTCAGACGGTCGTTCGGGGACAGCTTGCGGATCGGCGAGCGTCCTACTCTGACGACCTCATCGGTCAGGAACGGGTTGCGGAACCGGTCCAATATTTTATGAATATACCGGGAGTGCTCCACGGCATCGAAATGATATTTGTTGACGAGCAGCGCGCCGGTTTCCTCCAGCACACGCTGAACCTGACCGGCCAGCTCCGCGTCGGCCATCGCTTCCTGAATGGTCGCATAGCCGCGCAAAAAACCAAGGTAAGCGGCGGTGCAGTGACCGGTATTGACCGTGAACAGCTTCCGTTCGATGTAAGGGGTCAATTCGTCCACGTAGTGTACCCCGGCGATTTCCTGGGCGCCCGGCAGCATGCTTGAACGTTCAACGACCCATTCATAGAATGGCTCTACCGTTACCTCAAGCGGGTCCTCGTGATGCTGGATCGGCACGATCCGGTCAACTGCGGCATCCGGGAAAGCGATGCGGCCTTCCGCCGCGCGGCGCGCTTCATCGCTCAGATGGGTGAAGACATGCTCCTTCAGCTGCGTGCTGCCGCCAATGGCATTCTCGCAAGCAATGACATGCAGCGGAAGGGAGGAACGGGAGAGGCGCCGCTCGATGCCCTGGGCGATGCCTCCGGCAATATGCTTCAGGATATTAACGCCTACCGCGGTAGTCACCAGGTCGGCTTCCGCGACGGCTTCCGCGACCTGCTCCAGATCCGTGCCGTTGATCGCCGTTACGCCCTGCACAGTGACCGAATCCTGCGCCTCGTGAGCCAGCGATACTTTGTAGGAGCCTCTTTGCTGCAGCAGCGAGACCAGCGATTCATTCACGTCGACAAAGCAGACCTCATAGCCCGCTTGAGAGAGCAGAAGGCCGATGAAGCCTCTGCCGATATTTCCTGCTCCGAAATCGGACCGCCTTCATGCTTCCAACCCGCTTTCGAAGATCGCTATCATTTCCTCCGCGTTCGATGCTTTCAGAATGCGCTCCATATTCTCATCATCCGAGCAGATCATCGCGACGTTTGTCAGAATGTCCAGGTGATCGTCCCCAACCGCGGCAATGCCGATGACCAGATAAGCGAGCTCGCCGTCGCCAAAATCAACGCCCTGCGGGAACTGCACGATCGACAGCCCTGTGGAGCGGATCAGCTCCTTGGAATCCTGGGTACCGTGGGGGATAGCCAAGCCTGCGCCCATGTAGGTCGACAGCGTTTGTTCTCTTTCGATCATTTTATCGACGTAGCCTTGAGTCGCATGGCCGGCATCCACTAGCAATTGTCCGGCGATACGGATCGCTTCGAATTTGTCTTTGGCAGAGGCATTCAATTTTACTTTGTCAATGGATAAAATACTCATCAGTTTATTCTCCCCGTTTCCATTTGATTGATATAGAAAGCTAACAGCTCTTTGGATAAAAATTGTTGAATGTCATGGGTGCTGCCCTGCTCCAGCGTCAAAATCAGCTCCGGGAGCAGCAGTAAAGCGCTGATCTCGCTAAGTGACCTCCAGGCTTTCCTTGGAGAGCTCCAGCGGCCCGAGCATGAGCACAATCTGAGTCACGCCGGCGGGTTCCTCCGGGTCCAGAATTAAAGGCTCGCTTAGGCGAAAGGTGGACAGCATCGGCTTGCGGATCGCTTCGCTTCGCGTATGAAATAAGGCGAGCCGAGTGTCCGGAATAACCTGCGTTCCATGCTTTTCCCTCTCCAGCAGCTTCTGTACGACTTGTTCGGTTTGGGAAATGGTTCCCTCTATGTTTATGGTTTCGCATATCCGCTGCAGGGTTAGCCGTAGTACCGTTGCGCTGTCCTTGCCGGAAGCCTGCACCGCCGGAAGCTCGAATACCTGGAACTGGCCGATCAGGGAGACGATTTCGTCCATGTACGCCTTCAGCTGCAGGAGACGCTGCCAGGCCTGCGCCTCTAGCGGAGGCTCAGGCCGCAGCTTGCTTGACCGGTCTAGTGTCATGTTCTGGACATATTGCCGCAGCCGGTCGATCTCTTCCTTGGTCAGAAGAGGGCTAAGCTTGATATACTGGACCTGCCTCCAACGGAAGGTCCACGGTAGAAATAATAAGATCGTAGGCTTCCTTCGGAATCCGTGAGGCCTCGTACCAGCTGACATGCTCGATAATTTCGATCTGCGGCATTTCCTTGCCGAGACGGACGGCGAGCAGCTTGGATGAGCCGATGCCGCTGGTGCATACGATAATGGCTCGAACGCTGCGGGACAGCTGCTTCAGCCGCTCCAGCGCCGCACCGAAATGCATAACGAGAAAACCGATTTCCTCGTCGGGGATAGCCAGGTGTCTGAAGGTTTCATCGACGGCCTGCCTTACCCAGCGAAACAGGAGCTCATAGTTTTTTTGAATCTGAGACAGCAGCGGATTCCGGATGCTCACGCCCTCCCGGATGCGTTCAAGCACGGGCTCGATATGGTTAAGCAGTCCGTCTCTCAGCGAGCGGTCTTCATGAAGCGGAACGCCCGTCAGCTCCTCCATGGCCTGGATCAGCCGCCGGACGGCCTCCATCAGGCCTAGATCGTCCTGCGGCAGCAGGCCGCTCCCAGGCGCGTCTTTCCCGCCGCGAAGGAGCTCCGTAAGGTAGGCTGCTTCTGCGGCCGACACGGACAGCTCCAGCGCCTTGCAAACATGCAGCAGAAGGGGATCGGCATACTTCGCAGCGGCTGCAGGACCCGGCTCATCCGGCGGGACCGCCGGACAGCCGCTCGGTTCCGCAGCGATTTCGTGCCCGTACCGGATACGGGTGACCGCGATGGACAGTCTGAGCAGCAGCTCTGTATAGGCCGACTCCGACAGCTCGCTCAGTCCTTGCTCCTCGAGTCCCCACAATGCCTGCTCCACCTTCATCAGGTTTTCTTTCCCGACCATGCCGAGCAGCTTGCTAGTGACGGCGGAAGGGGGAGGGAGATCTGCCGCATGCCCGAAAATGGCCGAATCGTCGAGATGGTTTTTCGCCATCCGATAAATCGTCTTTCTCTTGGCCTGCTCCGTCCCTTCGAGCTGAACGCCGAAGCCTCTTCGCCGGACCAGCGTCAGGCCGTATTTTCCGATCCATTCCTCGACTTGATCCAGATCGGCCGTCACGGTCGGAACCGCCACACGCAAATCATGTGCCAGTGCGAACAGCTTCGTCGGTTCGTCTGAAGCCAGCAGCTGGCACGTAATCAATACCTTGCGTTCGTCCGTCGAATAATCGGCCGGCATCACATTCGGGATGGATAGACTTCGCCGAAGCGCCTCCAGCTGCTGCGGCTCGCCCTGCAGCTGAATGCCGAAGCCGGATTTTTTATGAAGCGACACGCCGTAAGGCACTACAAAAGGCTCCAGCCCCGGAAGCTCCCTATGGACGGTTCTTGAGCTTACTTGAATTTCCCGGGCAATCTCGCCGGCAGTCATTTCCTCGTTTCGGTTCAGCAGCAGCTCCAGAATGTGACGCTGTCTGTTGGACACATGCATAAAGGACATCTTCCTTATAAGCAAAATGGAGATAACGCCGGCTTGGATGCCAGCGTTACGCTCTGAACAATATTTGACGGACAGAACAGCGGTCAGTCGTTGCTGCTCAATCTTTGGACGAGCTCGTCATATGCAGGGCTTTTCAGGAAATTGTCGATGGAGACATGCTCTGCGCCCGGCGCCTGTGCTTTGGCTCGGTCTGTGAGCGATTTGTGCGTAATGACCAAATCCGCATCCTTCGGAATTTCGCTGATGGCCGTATTGATGACGGTCACGTTGACTTGTGCTTCTTTCATTTTCTTTCGGAGTATGGAAGCGCCCATCGCGCTGGAACCCATACCCGCATCGCAGGAGAAAACGATTTTGTGAATGTCAGATGCTGCTTTTCCCTCTGTTGCTGCTGCGGCTCCTGTAGCTGCTGCGGCTGCAGGCTGATTGCCCTCAACCGCTTTGCCGGCGTTTTTCATCTGCTTCATCTGCTCAGCCGCTTGCTCCAGATCTTCTTCCTGGCCTTTGCGGCTTGTTTTCAACAACAGCGCCGCGACAAGGAAGGAAACGATCGTCGCCGTAATTACGCCGGTGAAGACTGCGAGAAGGCCGCCTTTAGGCGCCATGGCGATGTAAGCGAAGATACTGCCTGGAGACGGCGTCGCCACCAGTCCGGCATGGAAGAGCGAGAAGGTAAAGGTACCTGTAACGCCGCCGGCAATCGCTGCAAGAATCAGACGCGGGTTCATCAGAATGTACGGGAAGTAAATCTCATGAATACCGCCAAGGAAATGGATGATCGCTGCGCCCGGCGCGGACTGCTTCGCCGAACCGCGTCCCACGAGCCAGTAAGCCAGCAGAATGCCCAGACCGGGTCCAGGATTGGACTCCAGCATAAAGATAATCGATTGGCCTGTTTTGGAGGCTTGATCCAATGCGATAGGGCTCAAGACGCCATGGTTAATCGCGTTATTCAGGAAAAGCACCTTGGCCGGCTCGATCAAAATATTTGCCAAAGGCAGCAGTCCCGCGTTGATCAGGAACTGTACGCCCGCAGCCAGCGCCTTGCTAATAATTTGAACGACAGGACCTACGCCGGTGTAGGCGATCAGAGCCAGTGCTCCTCCGATAATACCTGACGAGAAGTTGTTGACCAGCATTTCAAAGCCGGAACGGATTTTGCCTTCGATGGATCTGTCAAACTGCTTGAGCACCCAGGCTGCCCCAGGGCCGACAATCATAGCTCCGAGGAACATCGGGATGTCCGCACCGATAACAACCCCCATGGTGGCGATGGAACCTATTACCGCACCGCGGGATCCGTGAACCATCTGTCCGCCGGTATATCCAATGAGGAGCGGAAGAAGGTAAGTAATCGTCGGGTCGACCAGCTTTGCCAAATATTCGTTCGGGATCCAGCCCGTCGGAATGAACAGAGCCGTAATCAGCCCCCAGGCGATAAAAGCCCCGATATTCGGCATCACCATACCGCTCAGAAAACGGCCGAAGCGTTGAACGGCTACCCGAGCGCCACCGGATGATTTTTGCTGCGCTGCCGATGTATTCATGTTAGGATATCCTCCTTTAATTTGAACTGACCTTTGCAAATAAAATTCGACAAAGTTCTTATAGTTCCATCCTAAGGCAGGACAAGCTTTTGAGCAATCAAAGGAAAAGCACGTTGCGTCATCAATACTGTTGACATCATTTTATTATCATGCCCCAATGCCAGAAAGGTTTTCCGTGCACAGCCATAAAAAAGAACCGTGCGGCGGCGGTGCTTGTACAGGGCTGCGCGGTTCGAATATACGGGCAAAATATCAGCTTATTTTGTCGTGGAATGGGGGGTCCTATTTTTTCTTTGGAATGAAATTGCAGGAGCAAGAGCAGCACATCGAGTTCTTGACTCAAGGCGATGACTTCATGGTCGCAAAAGTTGTTTTTCACTGCTACCAGCTCGACGAGTTTTGCTCTGACGATCTCCACCTGCTGTGCCAAGTCCATGATCAATAAATCTCCTAACTTTCAAAAATATGACAACTCTACTATCATGAACTTTATATCGGAAAATTGCAAACAAAAATAAAAGAAAATAAAGAAAAAACCCGATTTCTGTGAAATCGGGCAGATGACTGTCGAGAAAACTATATATTTACGTCTAAGTGCGCCTGCGGGTCAAGTGAATAAAGGTGATGGCCAGCGCCAGTACAAGCACGGCGCCTTTGACAATATCAAAAGCATAGTAAGGGAGGTTCAGCATCGTCAGACCGTTCAGCAGAACGCCGATTAACACGGCGCCGAAGAAGGTGCCGATGACGTTAGGCTTGCCGGCGCCGAAGACGGAGAAGCCGACAAATACGGAAGCGACGGATTCCATCAGAATCGGAGCTCCGGCGTCAATCTGGCCCGAGCCTACGCGGGCGGCGAACAGGATGCCTCCCACCGCGGCGAAAATGCCTGCCAGCACATAGGCGAAAGTGCTGGACCCGGTTGACGGAAATACCGGAGAGGCGCGCAGCTTCTTTGTTACCGCCGGTCACATACAGCTGACGGCCCCAGCGGGTATAGGTCAGGAAGATGTGAACGAGCACGACGGCGATGATCATGAGCAGCACCGGCACCGGAAGACCGAACAGCTTGCCTTGTCCGATCCAGAGGAACGAGTCGGTGAATTTGCCCGGGGCCTTGGTTCCATCCTGCATCTGCATATTGTTATAGATGGAGAAGCCCTTGGTGTAGGTCTTGTGCACGCCGCCGATGATGTACATGACGGCCAGCGTGGCCAGCAGATCGGGAATGCGGACTTTAACGATCAGGAAAGAGTTCAGCAATCCGATAATGATCCCGATGAGAATCGGTACGGTAAGCACGAGAATCAGCGGCAGCTGGTACCAGACCATCATCGTCGCAACGACTACGGTCGTTAAGGAAACGGTCGAGCCGACCGAAAGGTCGAAGCCGTCTACGATCTGGGAGAACGTAACGCCGATCGCTACGAACGTCACAATCGAGATGGAACGCAAAATGTCGGCCATATTGTCATACGTCAAGAAATTTTCATTCACGAGCGAAAATACCGCAATGACCGCGGCAATGAGTACCAAAGCGCCATACTTGTATGAATAATCGAGCAGCTTGTCTTTCACTGGAATCTAGGCCTCCCCTGCACTGGCGTAATACAAAATTTGCTCCTGCGTCGCTTCCTCGCGGCGCAGCTCCTTGACGATCCTGCCATAGCTCATGACGAGAATCCGATCGGCAATCCCAATGATTTCGGCCAGCTCGCAGGACAAGTACACAATCCCTTTGCCCTCTTGAGCCAGCCTGCCGATCAGGCGGAAAATATCGCTCTTGGCCCCGATGTCCACGCCCTTGGTCGGTTCGTCGAACAAGTACACTTGAGCTTCGGTCGGAAGCCATTTTCCAACGGCAACCTTCTGCTGATTGCCGCCGCTTAAATATTTCACGGTCTGCTCCATATTAGGAGGCTGGATTCCGAGCTGTCCGATCATGGACTGCGCGTTCGCGGCTTCCTTGCCGCCGCTGACGAAGCCGAGACGGCTGAAAGCCTTCAGCAGCGGAAGGGACAGATTGTGCTTCACCGTCTGCTCCACCAGAATTCCCTGCTTGCGCCGCTCCTCCGGTATGAGCGCGATGCCCTCGCGGACGGCGTCCGTCGGGCTTGCCAGGCTCAGCTTGCGGCCCTGCATGCGGATCTCGCCCCCGTCGAGCGGATCGGCGCCGAACAGCACGCGGGAGAGCTCCGTCTTGCCCGCGCCGACGAGGCCGACCACGCCGACGATTTCGCCGCGGCGGACGGTCAGATCGACGCCGCGCACCTTGGTGCCGTGCGTCAGGCCGGTCGCCTCCAGCAGCGGCTCGCCGATATCGACCTGCACCTTCGGGAATTCCTCCTCGAAGGTGCGTCCGAGCATCTGCTCGATGACCTGCTGCGCGTCGGTCTCCGCCGCAGGCACGGTGGTGATGCGCTGGCCGTCCCGCATGACGGTAATCCGGTCGCTGATGCGGAATACCTCGTTCAAGCGGTGGGAGATGAAGATACAGCCGACACCGTCGGCCTTCAGCCGGTCCATGATGCGGAACAGCTGGTCGGCTTCCTCGCTGCTGAGCGGGGCCGTAGGCTCATCGAAGATGATGAATTTGGCCCGCTGGGCCAGAGCCCGGGCAATCAGCACGAGCTGCTTCTGCGAGATGCTCAGCTCGGACGCTTGCCGGCGCACATCAAGAGATAAGCCGATTTCGCGAAGAATGCGCTCGGACTCTTTATTGACGCGCCCCCAGTTTACCCAGCCGGCGCCGCCGCGGGAGAGGCTGTCGAGCATAATGTTCTCGGCAACGGACAACTGCGGAACCAGGGCTGTATCGACCTCCTGGTACACGCACTGAATGCCGCAGCGGATTGCATCGGACGGGCCCGAGAAGGAGAGGGAGGCGCCGTCGACCGTGATCGTACCCTCATCGGGCAGATAAGCGCCGGAAAGCACCTTGATCAAGGTGCTCTTGCCGGCTCCGTTGGCGCCGAGCAAGGCGTGAATCTCGCCTCCGCGGACCTCAAAGTCCACTTGGCGAAGAGCCTTCACGCCGGGAAACGATTTCGATATTCCGCTCATTTGCAGGTTGGCGGCGGATAAAGACATGTGGAAATCACCCTCCTTTTTCAATGGAAAATCCCATCGGGCAACCCGATGGGATAATGGACAATACGAAATGGACGATTACTTAGCCGCCGGTTTCTCGGCTTGCTTCAACCAGTCGGTATAACCTTGCTCGCTTTTGCCCCAGCCTTTTACATGATCGCTAAGCTGTGCTGTCGAGATTGGAGTGGAAGGCAGTTGGTCTCTGGAGACGAATACCGGATCCAGCACGATCTTCTCCGGCGTTTGATCGCCGTGCAGCTTTTGGTACAAATAACGCACCTGGATGCGGCCGATGTCTTTAGGATCTACGGCTGCGGAAGCGATCCAAGGGCTCTTCGTGTCTTGAATCATCTGCAAATCCTCGTCGCTCATATCGATACCGTATACTTTGATTTCGGTACGGCCCGCTTGCTGAATCGCGCGGGATGCGCCTTTGGCGAATTCATCCCAGGAAGCCCATACGGCGGTAATATCGCCTTTGTTCGGGTACTTCTTGAGGATAGCTTCCATTTGAGCCTGCGTATCCAACGCCGTGTTCTGGGAAGCGGCGCCGAAAGCGGCTACTTCTTTAATATCCGGGTTTTTATCCATAAATGCTTTGTATGCGATCTGTCTGCGTTCCATCGGCGCGAAGCCGGCTACCCAGATCTTCACGATGTTGCCTTTGCCGCCGATATCCTTGCTCATGCGGTCCAAGGTTTGCTCGGCCATCGTCTGATCGCCCTGCTCCAGCACGCTGACGCCCGGAACCTTGATGTCCGCGTCGAAAGCGATGACAGGAATCTTTTTCTCGAGCGCTCTTTTTACCCCTGCTTCCAGCGCTTCAGTTGTTCCGTGGTCAATCAGGATGCCGTCGAACTTCTGGTTAACGGCTGCGTCCAAGTTGGAGGACATTTTGGCCAAATCGCCTTCCGCTGTAAACACGGTAACTTTGCCGCCCAGCTTCTCTACTTGTTCCTTCACGCCGTCTATGTATTGCGCGGAGAACGTGCCCAGATTGATTTGCATAATCAGGGCGATTTTCTTGTTGGCTAACGGATTCGCTGACGCCGCCGCGTTATCAGCCGGTTTGGCGCCGTCCTGCGGTTGTGCCGCCGGTTTCGCACCGCATGCCGCCAAAGCTATTGCAAAAATAAGCACCAGCAAGAGCGGGATGCTGCGTTTCGTTCTTTTCATTGTGTTTCCTCCCCCAAATTGCGCGAATATATAATTCCAATAAGATTACTTGGTAATCTTAGTTTACCACTATGGAATGGAAGCGGTCAATGATATTTTCAAAGAATTCCGAGTATTTTCGACATATTTCGATAAAGGTCGATACTCCAAGAATTTATTTTAGCACAGGCCCTCCGGAAAATAAATAAAAACCCTATTTTTTGCCGATTCTTCTGCCGATAAAGTTAATAGATTTGTAATAACTATACGCCAAAAAAATAGCTGACAAAGTGCGGCATGAATTGTAAGATTGAATGCAAATATCCATATTTTTGAATAGGGGACTCCAAATGAGCAAAACACCTTTAAGCAATTGGTTTCGTAAACATCCGTCGGATACCTCCTCCCGTGAGCTGCTGCTCTCGCAATTGGACACATCCGGAGTGAAATTACAGGTGGCGAAGGGCTCCGAGCTGGAGCTCCAGCTTGGCATGATCGGGCTTACGGCGGAAGACCTGGGCGTCATGAGGGCCGTTCAGCCCATCATTCAAAAGCACATCGATGCAATTGTGGAAAGCTTCTACAGCAAAATATTGAGCGTACCGCACCTTGTCCGCATTATTGAAGACCACAGCAAGGTGGAGCGGCTGAAAAAAACCTTGTCCGTCCATTTGCTGGAGCTGTTCAGCGGGCAATTGGACGACGCATTTATCCAAAAGAGACTGCAAATCGCTTCGGTGCACCAGCGCATCGGCCTGGAGCCGAAATGGTATATGGGCGCATTTCAAAGTTTGCAAAATAACTTGATGAATTTGATCCAGCAGGAGGTTCCGGACAGAGAGGAGAAGCTGCGCATCAGCCAGGTTGTGCTGAAGCTGTTGAACCTGGAGCAGCAGCTCGTGCTCGATGCCTACGAGAAGGGAAATCTGCTTCAGCAGGAGCTGCAGCATGAGAAGTACCGCCAGGAGCTGCAGCGGGTCAGCTATGAGCTGGCGCAGCTGACCGAGCGGACGAATGCTTCGATTCAAGAGATGGTTGCGAGCAGCACGGAGGTGAACCGCTCTTTTCTGAAGAGCATCGATGAATCGAAGGGGACGCAGAACCTGGCCAAGACCGGGCAGGAACATATGCAGCAGCTGGCGGAGCGGATCGCCGCGATTCATGGCAGCACAGGCCAAATGTCGCAGGCGGTCGTCCAGCTGCACGAATTTTCCAACCAGATCAAAGGCATCGTCGGCGTTGTCGAAGAGATTGCCAATCAAACGAAGCTTCTCTCCTTGAACGCTTCGATTGAAGCGGCCCGGGCCGGTGAGCACGGCAAAGGCTTCGGTATCGTAGCCAACGAAGTACAGAAGCTGTCCGAGACGACGAAGCAGACGGTCATTCAAATCATCGAGCTGGTCGCGAAATCGAACGAATATACGGAAACGGTCGGAGCCTCGATCCGGGAGGTGCAGTCCAGCGTCGGCAAGGGACAGCAGGAGGCTTCACGGACCGGTTCGATCTTCGAGGGCATCATGAACTCGATGCGCGAAAATATCGAAGGAGCGCAGCAGGTCGAGAAAGAAATGGCTTCATTGATCCAGATCATTGAGGAGATCGGAGATGCGGCCTCGAAGGTAGCAGCGACGGCAGAGAATTTAAAGCTGACCTCGGAAACCAAATAAAAGGAAAGGCATGTCTTAGCCGCCGGGAGCCGCCAGTCCCGGCGGTTTTTGTGTCCTTGCGCACAACCGCGTGCTGACTCACGGATCGCGGATTGCTGTGGCGTCCTCCTCCCGCAAGACCTTAAGATCGCATCCTGCCGTCGCATGGCGGCGGCCAATCTGCTAAGGTTTAACGCATCCCTTCGGCTGGCCAGGGTCATTGACTTTCTCTTATCTACAATAAAAGTCATAGAATGACAACAGCATTCGAGCGTATTTTTACTAGTACCTTGATAACCTAATAGAAAGAGATTCATAGGAGGGCTGATGAAGATGCTTGAAACGTTCGGAATCTATGCAGTGGCAGCGCTTATGATTGGCATCATGCTGGCTCTCTTTATCGACGTGCTGCGTAAAAACTACCGGTATGTGCATGCGGTAGCGAAAGAGGCAGCCCCAACTGTTGAGAAGAAGGTTACCGTCAACGAATTGCAGCAGGTTTATCCTCCTTATGTAGATTGCAGTCGCGAAGTCGTACATGTTTATGAGGCCGATGGGGCTTCGGAATCAAATACGCTTGTTCAAAAGCAGGGGGCTTAAATGCGGGTAAGTAAGTATAAGTTAATATAGAAAGGTGATGAGTTATGCAAATCCGAAAGAAAACCGACATTGATACGATTTTGGACAACTTCTCTTCCATTGCGGAATGGGACGCTCAAGGCAAAAAGCTGTATTTTATTTTCCCGGACCGCAAAAGGGGAGGGCAATGGACTTTGATGTATTATACCGGCGACCGGTTCAGCATACACGGTCTCGGTGAGAATTATATGGATGAAGCTGAATACTTTTTCGAAGACCGCCTGAGCCTCGTCTCGTTTCTGTGGGACAACCGTTCCGCCTTTAACAGCGCGGTAAGACAGGCTATCCCGGACAAGCTGGCGACGTAGCCGAACGCTGATGCGGTGACTTCGAAGAGTACCTAATCGACGATTAAGGCCTGCAAGCCTCCAGATAAGCAGGGCTACTGTAAAAGTCATCGCTGCGGGTGCGGATCATTCTTCCGAGCCTCAGCTTCCGCCGCGAGTTTGCCGTGCAAGCTCGCGGCTGTCGTTCCCGGACTTGATTCCGCGTTTAGCGGTCGAGGTCCGGGGGTGAAGGCACGCTTGCGCTCGCTGCTATAGAACGATTCCGCCTAAAGCTTGCTTCTTAGAGACCCTTCACGCGAATGCGCGGGTCTCCCGTAACAGTAAAAAACCTGGCCAAGTGGCCAGGGTCAGGCTGTCGAGAAAGCCATACGAAGTGAACCATGCGTATAAACGGAAGTGGGGTATCCAAGCTTACGAAGCCCGTTTTTCTACGAAAAACGCTTAGTTTACGTCCGCCTTTGAAATCCGTGAAAATACCTTCAAATCTAATCCAATTCACGGAATTCAACAGCGGCTGGAGGAGGATATCCTACCGGAGTATCACACAAATTTAGGGTTTCTCGACAAGCTCACCCTGGCCAGTGGCCAGGGTTTTTGTTTGCTTTTGGTTAGGCGAGCGGCTCAGGCTGCCTCACGAGCAGCGCCGAAGGGCTGTCTGCCAGCGTGCTGTGTGCTATCCTTTTAAAGCGCCGATCATGACGCCTTTGACGAAATACTTCTGTACGAACGGGTAGAGGATCAGAATCGGTACCGAAGCGACCATGATCGTCGCATACTTGATCGTCTCGCCGATCTGGAACTGGTCGCCGGCGCTGGCTCCCGCAGACATGCTGTCCGTCGAGTTCGCGATCAGAATTTCACGCAGAATGAGCTGCAGCGGGAACAGGCCCGGTTTTTCAAGAAGACGGAAGCCCAGAACCAGCCGTTCCATTTCTCTACCGCGTAGTAAAGGATCATAACCGCGATAACCGGCATGGACAGCGGCAGTACGATCCGGAACAGGATGGTGAAATGGTTGGCTCCGTCGATTTTGGCGGATTCCTCCAAGCTGTCGGGCACGGCCTGGAAGGCAGTACGCATAATAATCAGGTTGAACGTATTGATAGCGAACGGAATGATGGTGGCCCACAGCGAATCGACCAGACCGACGCCTTTTACGACGAGGTAGAGCGGAATTAACCCCCCTTGGAATACCATCGTAAAGACGATGATTGCGATGAAAACATTGTTCCACATCACGTTTTTTCGCGACAGCACGTAAGCGCCTAGCGCGGTCAAGAACAGGTTGATGGTTACGCCGAAAAAGAGGATGAACAGCGTATTGCTGTAGCCGATCATAATGCTGGGATTTTTAAATACGCTCTCATAGGATGCCAGGCTGAAGCCGAGCGGCTTCCAGATGATCCCTTTATGGCTGACCAAAGCCGTTGCGTCGCTGACGGAGGCAAAGGCAACGTACAGCATCGGATACAGCGTGACGACCACAAGGGCAAGCAGAATCAGATGGACGAAAAGGTCGAATACCTTTTCACTCACAAGCGTGCCTTTTTTCATTCGAGATCTCCCTCCTAAACGTTTTTGCATGAGCAAAAACTGATTTCGAAAGCATGGGTTCCCTATTGGCGCGAGCCGGTCCGGCCCCGCCCCGGTCTACCACAGGCTGTTTTCGTTCATTTTCCGGCTGATCCGGTTGGCTGTAATGAGCAGCAGCAGGTTGATGACGGAGTTGAATATGCCGACAGCCGTACTGTAGCTCCAGCTCAGCTCAAGCAGACCTTTACGGTAAACGAACGACGAAATGACATCGGCGGTATCGTACGTAACCGGATTGTACAAAAGAATAATTTTCTCAAAGCCGACGTTCAGCATGTTCCCCATCCGCAGGATAAACATAATCATGATCGTAGGCAGAATGCCTGGAAGGGTGATATAAAGAATTTGCTTCCAGCGGCTCGCCCCGTCGATCCGTGCGGCTTCATACTGCTCCTGGTCGATGCTCATTAACGCCGCAATATAGATAATCGACTCCCAGCCGATTTTTTGCCAAATTTCAGAAATAACATAAATGGATCGGAACAGCTCGGGCTTCTGCAAGAGCGCTTTCCCATCGCCTCCGAAGTAAGTGAGAAACGTATTGATAATGCCGTCGCTGTTCGTGAAGTCTTTGATCATGCCGCAGATAACGACAAGCGAAATAAAGTAAGGCATGTAAGTTACGGTCTGTACGAAGCGCTTGAATACCTGGTTTTTGACCTCGTTAATCAAGAGCGCCAATATAATCGGCATCGGAAACTCAAAGCAGAGCGTGTACAAGCTGATGATGACGGTGTTTTTCAAAATTCTCCAAAAATAATACGTACTGAAGAAGTCGGAGAAGTTTTTGAGGCCTACCCAATCACTGCCCCAAATTCCTTTCATCGGTGCGTAATCCTTGAAGGCGATGATCGCTCCGAACATAGGGCCGTAATGAAAAATGGCGTAATAAACTATGACGGGAATCATCATGATGTACAAATATTTATTCAGCAGAAAGTCCCGTTTGAACCGGTACATGAACGTGTTCTTCTTGGCTTGTGCGGCGGTTTGCGATTGCAGCAGCGGCATCGTTTTGGCCATCTCATTCCCCTCCTTCCGTGGACTGAAGCGTTACTGATGGTTGAAAAAAGGGAGGGCAGGGCCCCCCCTGTCAGAGCTAGGCTTAGCGTTTGTTGTAGCGGTCCAGAGCGGCTTTTTGAATTTCAAGCGCACGGTTCAGCTTCAGCTGCTTCATTTTGTCCTGATATTTTTCGAAGCTGTCCAGAGGTTCGGTGCCGAGAATGATTTTGAGCGTCATTTCGTCCACAAGCGTGTTGATATCGGTCATGATTTTAGCAAATTCCGAGCTTTCTTCCGGCGTCGGTGTAATCGGCGGCAGCTTGTGCTTCGCCACGTCCGTTTTTTGCCAGATGCCGACGGCGTCGCGCTGCGTTTGCAGGGCCAGGTATTGCTCCAGGTACCGTTTATCTTGAACGAACGGACCATTGTAGTTAGCGCGGATATATTTGGACATCGCCTGAGCCGGCGCCAATTTATCCGGATTTTTCATCAGCAGATCGGTATACTTCGGATAGCCGTTCTCCATTTTGTAGCTGACGCCTTCCTGTCCGAAGTTGAAGTACATATGTCCTTCCTCGGAATAGCCGTAGTCCAGCATCCGGGCTGCAAGCTCCACATTTTTCGAAGTGGCGGTAATCGCTACCATGCCGCCTGGAGAGAATGGCTGATCCATTTGACCGAAGAAGGCCGTATCGCCTTTTTTCACTACAGGGTATGGTGTGGCGACCAGAGAAGCTTTCGGATCTTTCGCTTCAACCAGAGGCTGCCATTTACCGATCCCGCCCCCCGCGTTACCGACCGTTGCACCGGTAGCTCCGGAGGCAATGTTGGAATCCCAAGCCTTCGTATCGACGGTTGCGATGTTTTTATCCAGCAGACCATCGGCATACCAGCTGCGGAACAGAGCCAGGAAGTCCTTGTAGCCTTTCTCGGCAGGACCGAATTTAATGTTGTTGCCGTCCAGGTAGAAGTCCCGTGTTACGCCGTATGCGCCCATGAACGGACCGTTGTTGAAGTCATTCAATACGCGCGGCAGGCTGTTGGCGGTGAATGGGGCGGTGGCGCCTTTCTTCTCTTTAAAGGCTTTCAGCGTTGCCGTCCATTCGTCGATGGTCGTCGGCACAGGCAAACCGAGCTCATCCAGCCAGTCCTTGCGGATAATCGGACCTTGGTAGACCATCAGGGACTGGTCGCCGCGGATGAACGGGAAGGCGTAATAGCTGCCGTTATCGGTTTTGACCATTTTGTCGACGTCCGGATGCTCTTTCAAATACTTCTTCAGGTTCGGAGCATACTTGTCGATGACATCGTTCAGCTTCAAAATATAGCCGTCCTTGATAGCCTTCTCCGGTTCCGCCCGGGAAATCGTCCTTGAAGTTGAATTCGATCATGTCCGGAAGATCGCCCGACGCCAGCAGGACGTTCAGCGTTTGCTTCGCTTGGCCTGTCGGCGGCGCGGTGAACTTCATGCTGACGCCGGTTCTTTTTTGCCATTCCTGAAAGAAAGGCGTTTCTGCGTGGGAGGAGGTGACCCCTGTAAGGTTGCCCGCCAGTTCTCCCCAATAAGTTAATGTTTTGTCGCTCTTCATTGGATACGTTGTCGCTGCAGCCGGTGTATTCGATGTGTCGGGAGTCTTGTTGTCAGGAGCCGCATCCGGCGCTTTGGATGTACACGCAACGGCCAGGCTGCCCATCATTGTCGTTGCAAGCAGGACAGGGACAAGTTTCTTTTTTCCTCTTTTCATAGTTATAAGACCTCCTGATATATCCGGTTCTGCCGGGTGTTCTATGAGGTGTCCTCATGCCTCTTATTCTATGTTAACGCTTACATTGTGGGAATCTTGAATATCGCCAATAGCATCTACAATTCCTCGAATCCATCTGCAAAAGCTCCAAATGGATCTGCAAAAGCTCCAAAATAAGGAAAAAGAGTGAAAAAAAGCTGCGTGATCCGCAGCTATTCCTCAAGCATTTCCTTATATTTGCCGGGCGTGATGCCCTCATATTTTTTGAAGGTGCGAATGAAGGCGTTGACGTCGTTGAAGCCGACGCAGCCGGAAATCTCGGTGATGCTTTTATTGCGCTCCCGAATGGACTGCTTTGCTTTTTCAATACGGATTTTGTTGATGGAATCGAGCAGCCCCTCGCCGGTACAGTCCTTGAACAGCTTGGATAAATACGTCGGCTTCATTTCAAAATGATTCCCGATCATCGAAATGTTCAAATTCGAATCGTTGTACTTCTCATGAATAAACTCCGTTACCCGGTCGACCAGATCCTGCAGCGTCTGCTGCCTCGACTCCTGAATATTCTGAAGCCGCTTGCCGCTCGTATACTCGCACACCTTGCGCAGCAGCGCGGTCATCTGCTCCTGCATCTCGTGGATCGTCCGGCACGAGACGAGCTGTTCGATCCGTTTCGGATTCTGGAACAGGAAGCTTTCCTGCCCGTCGCCGATTTCGCTGATGGTTTTCATCAGGGTGCTGACCAGATCCAGCATCAGGCACTTGGCGATGGCGACGGATACCGCCGGGCGGTTCAGATTCCGGCCGATGATTTCGTCCAGCTTCTCCTTCGAACGCTGAAAATCGCCGATTTTAACATAATTGATCAATTGCTGCTCTTCCTGCAGCGGATAGTAATACTCGGCCTCCTGCGCCTCGTGCTTATGCAGCTCTTCATAGGACAAAATCTCCTTGCTGCCCATCACCAGCTTATATTCCATCGCATCCATCGCATCCATCGCTTCCATATACGCTTTGGGAATGCCGTAAATGCCGCTATGAACGGAGCTGATCGATAACGTGAGATGAATATGATAGTGCGCCGCCAGAAAAGCCTGCGCTTCCTTCGCAATCCGCCGCAGATCCTCCTTGCGCTCCGCGGCGTCCGTCTGCCGGAAATTGATCAGGCACGCCAGCGTTTGATCGACCTCGGTAACATAGCCCCGGTTATGCTGCGCCGCGAGCTCCTCCACGACGTTGCTGACGATGAACTGCAGAATCCGCTGCTTGTCGTTAGGCTCCATGCCGGCATATCGCTCATGAAACGGGGCGCTCGCTTCCACATACAGCATGATGACGGCAAAATCGTCGGAGGTCAGCTTCATGTTGAAGGTGGTCAGCGATTCGTCGACCGGTATCTGGCTGTCGATGCGGCCTTTCATCAATCTGGATATAAAATTGAGCCGAAGGATCTGCTGCTGGCTTCGCATCCGGTCCATAATTTTATCCATCTCGTTCAGTGTGGTGCCGATGGCCTGCTCGATAAATTGAAATTCGTTCTTTCCTTTGCCGTAGCTTAAATTGGCTTTACCGGAAAAGGTTTGAACCAGCCTGCGGACCGGGTTGTAATTTTTGCGCAAAAAGAAATAAGTCAGCATACCGCCGCCGAGCAGGCTGATCAGAATGCTCAAATACGTCAAATTCCGGATATGCTCGGCCTTTTTCCAATACAGGCTGCTCGGGATCATAGAGACGTATTTCAGACCGGTTTGCTCGGATTGGATAGATTGAACCTCGTATTTGGTCCCGTCTTTCATATAAAAGAAAAAATTCGCATCGGACGTCAGCTTTTCAAACGGAAAATTGGAAGGCACGGCTTCGCTCGAATTGGAGATTAACACTTCGTTATCCCGGTTAAGAATCAGGACATGCCCTTTATTGAACAGCTCGACGTTCTGAATGGCGCCTAGAATGCGCGACTGGTCGATCATAATGACATTAGTCGCCAATGCCTCCGGTTTGTCCGTAGGGAAGGTGCTGATGTAAGCGGCGGTTTTTCTGACCTTGCCCTCGTCGTCGATCCGGACCATCGGCAGGAAGCCTTTAAAGTTTTTACGGTTTACGATGGAGCTCCAGGTGCTGAACGGAAAGGACGGATCGGCATGCAGCGTCTTGTACGCAAAGTCCGAGCTGCGTATCGTGCCGGGAAGAACGATGGTGTCGCTGGCTGTCATGTTCATATAAAACAGATCCACGGTCGAATAAGTGGATTTATATAATTTGAAATCCTGGCACAGCCGGTACAAGTCATAAATATATTCATTCGGGGAGGAGGTGTACTTATTGGAGTTGAGCAGCTCCTGCACCTGTACGTTCCAGGTCAGCTCAAAGTTCAGGCGCTCGACAGCCTGGGAGTAATTGTCCATAATCTCGCGTACCTGCTTCAGCAGGGAGCTGTTCGCTTGATTGATTTCGCTCTCCAGCGTCTGGCTGGATTGAATATATACAATCACACTGATCATGACAGGCAGAAGAAGGATAGTCATATAGGAAAAGAGCCAGGTCAGGACGATGCTTCGATTATAAATGGGCCTGCTGCGAAGAATCATGCGAATGTCCTCCTTTTGGGTAGATTACCTGTAGAGGGGGTTGTCTGATAACGCTTACAATACTCGCTCTTATTTTACCCTTTTCGGCAGCGGAAGCACAACGAAAATTTACGCAGGAGGCTGCCTGCCGGAAAAGGATTCTTTTGAAATAAGCTTCTTTTTTTGGAGAAAGCTGAAACATTTTATGGAAGCGCTGCGTCAATAACACCAAATCGGCAGCACCTCAAATCACTTTTAATGGAAGGTGGATGAAGATGATGAAAAAAATAGCCGCTTGGCTAACGACGACAGCTGTCGTCTGCACGATGTCCGCAGGCACCGCTCTGGCTTTTACGGATTTGGACGCTAACGAGCAGGCGCCGATCATGGCTTTGAAGGAGCAGGGGATTGTAAGCGGGATTGACAGCCAGCATTTTGTTCCGCGGGGCAGCATCAGCTACGCCCAAAGCATCAGTATGATCGTCAAAGGGCTGGGATTAACGATCGATCCGATCCGTTTTATCAAGAAACCGGAAGCTTCCGATTACTTTACGACCGTCCCTAATGACGTATGGTATGCGGAAGCTTTTATTATTGCCAAAATCAACGGGCTGCCTATTCCGCAAAATGTTAACCCGAATGCGGCCGTAACGCGCGAGCAGTATGCCGATCTGCTCATTCATGCGATAGACACGAAGGGAATGTTCCCGGTCATTCAAATGTTCATCCAGTTTGCCGACGAGGATCAGGTCGACAAGCAGTATATGAGCAGCTTGCAGCGTATTTATCTGCATAATATCGCCAAGCTCGATGAATCCCGGATGGCGTATCCGAAACGGGAAATGAGCCGCGGCGAAGCGGCGGTCTGGCTCAGTAACGCGATACAGTTCGTGAAAACGCACGGGAACGGCGATACGCAGCCGCCGGCGGAGCAGCAGGATGTGCAGGTCACGGTAGAGAAAGTGAACGACGAGGTGAACAAAGTGACGCTGACGCGCCAAATGCCAAGTCCCGGCTACGGGTTCGCCGTCACCGGCATTCGCTTCCAGGAGGACGGCACGGCCGTGATCTCGTACACGGTCACAGAGCCGAAGCCGGGAAGCTTCTACCCGCAGGTCATCACTCCGGCAAAAGCGGTAACGTACGTAGCTTCCGGCTATAAGCCCGTTGTACAGCAGGAGTCTGGCGCTGGTACTGGGGCATCCGGCGGATCGACGGGCTTCCCGATGCAATAGAGGCAGCCTGCAATAACGAGCGGAGTGGGCGGAATTGTTCTGTAGAAACGCATGCGTTCGCCTTTGTCCCTGGATTTCAACCGCGGGAAGCGGGGGAATTCAAAGAAATTCGGGGGAAAACAGCGATCGTAAAAATGTCCCGTGGCGCGCAGCGATTAGATTTTCGGCGGCCTCAAATACAACGCAGGCATTCTCTGTTACAGGGAATGCCTGTTTTTTGGTAAAGATGATGGCTGGGGTACAATAATAGGGTAAGTACACCTATAACCTGATTTTCATGCAAAGGAGCTGTCAAATTTATGCCAAATCAGAAGGCCGCCCTGGAAGGGGTAGAATTAGCTTATAAAGAACAAGGCAAAGGACAAGCCGTCGTGCTGCTTCACGGCTTCTGCGGGAGCTCCGCCTATTGGGACAAGCTGCTGCCGCTGCTGCCGGACGATATCCGCGTGATCGCCCCGGATCTGCGCGGGCATGGAGAGTCCACCGCGCCCGAAGGGCCATACCCGATGGAAGCATTCGCCGCGGACATCGTGCAGCTGTTCGGCAAGCTGGACATGGGCAAGCCGATTCTGCTCGGGCATTCGCTGGGCGGATACATAACGCTGGCTCTCGCGGAGAAGCAGCCGGAGCTGCTGAAAGCGTTCGGGCTGATCCATTCAACCGGAACGCCGGACAGCGAGGAAGCGAAGGAAGGCCGGCTGAAGGGCATCCAGACCATTCAGGAGCAGGGCTTGCCGGCGTTCATCGACGGCTTGATTCCGAAGCTGTTCGCGCCGGCTCATCTGGAGTCGATGCCGGAGGCGGTGCAGGAAGCGAAGCGCATCGGGCTTGCGACAAGCCCGGACGGAGCGAAAGCGTCGCTTGAGGGCATGCGGACGCGCCCGGACCGCAATGACGTGCTGCGGCAGACGAAGCTGCCGGTGCTGCTCGTGGCGGGAGAGCACGACAAAATCGTGCCGCCGGAGCGGGCCTTTGCCGCCAGCGGAGAGGCGGCGGTGCAGCGCAAGCTGGACGGCGTCGGCCATATGAGCATGATGGAGAGCCGCAGGCTTTGGCCGCTGCGATCATCGACTTCGTGCGCAAGGTTTAACGGATAGAAACAGGGAGACACGAAGGTTAGCGTGTCTCCCTGTTTTTTGCTTTTATCCCTCATTCGCTCTGTATTGAGTCGGCGTCACTCCCGTCAGCTTCTTGAAGACGCGGGTGAAATAGCCCGCATCCTCGAAGCCTACGATCCCGGCAATCCAGTCGATGGAGCCGCGCTCTTGTTTTAACAGGTGCTTGGCCTCCTCAATCCGCTGCTTATTCAAAAAGTCGGTCAGCGTCATACCGGTCTCCTTCTTGAACTGCCGGGAGACATGGGCAGGGTGGACGAGACAATGCTCGGCTAGCGTCTGCAAATGCAATGGTTTGCTCATATGCACGGTCAAGTAGTGGGCCGCCCGCCGCACCAAGGGCGAGGTGCCGGATACGAGCAGGCGGCGAGCCAGCTCACAGTATTCGTCGTACATCGATTCCGTCAATGCTGTGAGGGCTTCGATGCTCTCCGACCGCTCGATCTGCTTGGAGAATTTCTCCGAAAGGTGGTGGAGGTAGAAAGGATGCACGCCGCCCCGTCCGGCTGCGATCCGAAGTAAAGTATTCAGGACGATCAGCATATTTCTTAATGCGCGGATCGGCTGGTTCGGAAACCGTTCGGAGAAATCGTACAGGTTTTTGGCATAGCCGCCCATCTCCTTGATCTTGTCACGGCTTCCCTGTTCTATCGCGTGCATCAGCTCATTCTCCAGCCGGTATCTCAGCTCGATCAGCTCGGAAGCTTCGTCGTCCGGCTGAGACGAGACGCTGGCCCCTCTCGCGGCTGAACCGGTGCGCTCGGCTTCCAGATAGAGAAGCGGCGCCTGCCGGAGGGAGCCGGCTTGCTCCAGAATATTGGCGATGCTCTGAATTTTGGAGCCGCTGATCAGCTTCAGGCTGCGGTAAAACTGCTGCCAGTCCATGGAGCGGTCTTGCGGGGCAGGAAGCGTCTCGTCCATGACGGCTGGGGCCGGCACCTGCTTCAGGAAAGGTCCCACGACGACCAGCATATCCGCGCTTCCGCCTGTCCGAAACAAGGAGGAAGCATACGAAAGCCCCCGCTGATTGGTATATAAGCAGCATGTATCCGGGTTTTCCCATGTTTTTATACTGATACTGCGGTAATCCTGCCGCTGCAGCTCAAGCATCGCATCGGGCAGCCGGTCCCGCTCGTGAAGCAGGAGTATGGAGCCCTGCTTGTCCAGCAGCGCCGTATTGATATCCATGATATGAAAAAGGCTCATGCTTGCCGCGGCAGCCTGCAGGGGAAGCGTCATTCGCAATTACTCCTTTGTTTGGTCATGTTTACATAGTCCTTAATATGCAATTGTAGTCCTTCTTCATTCACTGCCGTCTCAGTATAATCGGTTATGTAACCACTTTCAAGCTGTGAATGAAAAAGGAGTGCTGAACCTATGTTATATCCTATTGTAACCGATACCAGGGCATTGATAGATCTGAACGGCATCTGGAATTTTAAGCTGTAACCGGGCACGGGCTTTGAAGAACGGTGGCAGGAGACGGGACTGACCGGTACGATGCCGATGGCTGTCCCTTCCTCTTATCAGGATACGGGCGTTACGGCGGAGATCCGCAATCATGTAGGCTGGGTATGGTATGAAAGGGAATTTACGGTTCCGGCGCTGCTCCGCTCGGAGCGTATGATGCTCCGGTTCGGGTCGGCGACGCATACGGCCAAGGTTTTTGTGAACGGCAGACTTGCGAGGGAGCATAAAGGAGGCTTCACCCCTTTTGAAATGGAAATTAACGAGCTGCTGGTGAAAGGGAAAAACCGTCTGACCGTTGCGGTGAACAATATTGTAGATGAAACGACGCTGCCTGTAGGCCATTACAGCGAACGGGACGTTCCGGGCTTGGGCAAAGTGATTCGCAACCAGCCGAATTTTGATTTTTTCAATTATGCAGGTCTCCATCGGCCGATCAAAATTTATACGACTCCCCTCACGTACATTCAAGATGTCACGGTGGTCACCGAGCTGGAGGAAACGGTGAGACTCGTTCATTACGAAATTGAGCATGCCGGCGAGGCGCAGGTAAAGGTTGCGGTGCTGGATCAGGACGGAGAAGCGATTGCGGAAGCGGAGGGCCGCGAGGGGACGGTACGCCTGGCGAACGCTGTGTTGTGGGAGCCGCTGAAGGCATATCTGTATTCGTTGAAGGTGGATTTAATTCAAGACGGGGCGGTGATCGATACCTATGAGCAGCCCTTTGGCATAAGGAAGGTGGAGGTCAGGGACGGGAAATTTCTGATCAACGACAAACCTTTTTATTTCAAGGGCTTCGGCAAGCATGAGGATTCGGCCATCCATGGCCGGGGGCTGGACGAAGCGGTCAACGTTATGGATTTCCGGCTGATGAAATGGATCGGAGCCAATTCGTTTCGTACGGCGCATTATCCGTATTCCGAAGAGCTGATGCGGCTGGCCGACCGGGAAGGACTGGTCGTGATCGATGAAGTGCCCGCTGTCGGGCTGCATCTGAACTTTATGGCTACGATGTTCGGCGGCGGCGCCAAGCGGAATACGTGGAAGGAGCTGGGCACGCAGGAGCATCACCGCGATGTCATTCAGGAATTGATCGCACGGGACAAGAACCACCCCTGCGTAGTGATGTGGTCTATCGCGAACGAACCGGCTTCCGAGGAAGAAGGCGCGTATGAATATTTCGAGCCGCTGGTTCAATGGGCGAAGCAGTGCGACCCGCAATCCCGGCCTGTCACGATCGTGACCCATTTGATGAGCACCCCGGAAACCTGCAAGGTAGCCGAGCTGGTCGATGTGCTTGCGCTTAACCGGTACTACGGCTGGTATGTGGACGGGGGAGACTGGGACGTAGCGAAGGCTAAGCTCCGCAGCGAGCTGAACGGCTGGCTGGAGCGGTGCCCGGGCAAGCCGATCATGATGACCGAGTATGGCGCCGATACGATTGCCGGACTGCACGATGTAGACCCAGTGATGTTCACGGAGGAATTTCAAGTGGAGTATTTGCGCGCCAATCATGAGATGTTCGATGAATGCGCGAGCTTTGTGGGCGAGCAGGTGTGGAACTTTGCCGATTTTAACACAAGCCAGGGCATTATCCGGGTACAGGGGAACAAAAAGGGGATTTTCACACGGGACCGCAAGCCGAAATACGCGGCGCATGAGCTGCGCAAAAGATGGCTCGCCATCCCTGATTTCGGGTATAAGTCATGAGTCTGGCCGCTCAAACCCGTTCGTCTGAAGCCCTGATCCCTACGAAATTCGGCATCAAGGATAAAATCGGCTATATGTTCGGCGATCTGGGCAACGATCTGTTTTTTGCCCTGATCAGCGGCTATTTGATGTTGTTTTACACCGATATTTATGGCATCTCCGCCGCAACGGCGGGGGTGATCCTGATGGTCGCCCGCATATTGGATGCGCTGTTCGATGTGGCCTGGGGCACCTATATCGATTCGCGCCCGGCAGGTGCGAAAGGCAAGTTCAGGCCGTATCTTTTATTCAGCGCGCTGCCTGTTACGATATTCGGCGTGCTTACCTTTACCTGGATTCCTGCCGATGGGGCATGGAAGGTCGCCGTGGCAAGCGCAGGCTATATTTTATGGGGCTTGGCGTACTCTACCATTAATATTCCTTACGGCTCGTTGGCCTCCGTTATGACCTCGGACCCGGTGGAGAGAACTTCATTATCCACCTTCCGGACCTTGGGGGCGTTGCTTGCAAACGTATTCATTCTGGTGGCAGCGCCGCTGATCATCTTCGGACCGGGAAGACGCCGCTGAGCGCAGGCTTCCTGACGGTGGCCGTCATTTGCGCGGTGCTGGCCAACGTGTTTTATTATGGCGCTTACCGGCTTACTACCGAAAGGGTGAAGACCGTACCTGTTACGAAAAAGAAAGGCCGGTTTCTGCAAACGGTGCGCGGGCTTCTAAAAAACAGGCCGCTGCTTGGCCTGATGCTGGCTTCCTTCGGTTTTCTCGTTTCTTTCATGACCGTCAATGCGATCACGCCGTACTTGTTCAAGGATTATTTCAAAGCGCCGAATTTGATCGCTGTGTCAGGATTGATCGGCCTCGGCTCAAGCTTTATCGCGATGCCGATTCTTTCTCCCTTGGTCAAACGTCTCGGGAAAAAGGAAACGGCCGTCATCGGTTTGATCATCGCTTTTGCGTCCAACGCGCTGATGTTTCTACTTCCGATCACCAGCCCTTATGTGTATATGGCGCTGAACTGTGCAGCAGGCTTCGGTCTGGCCTTCCTGAACATACTCATCTGGGCTATGGTATCGGACTGCATCGATTATCAGGAGCGGCTAACCGGGCGCAGGGAAGAAGGCACCGTCTATTCCGTGTACTCCCTTGTACGCAAAATCGGTCAAGCGGCTGCGGGCGGATTGGGCGGGTTCGCCCTCATCTCGGTCGGATATAATTCCGGCTTGCCCGCTCAGTCGGATGCCGTCGCCCATGGGATCAAAAGCATCATTACCTTGGTGCCTGCCGCGGGCTCGCTGCTTGCGTTAGTTTCGCTGCTGTGGGTTTATAATTTGACGAAAAACCGTGTGGGCCAATTGAACGAGCAGCTGAGCGAGCAAAGGGCTCTCGGCCCAGTGGAAAGGTAAAAGGCTTGGGGAGCCGAAGCCTCCGGCGCGGTTACATTCGGACACAGAATGACCGGAAGGAGGAGCGCGTTCGGAGGCAATGACTTTTTCAGCGGCTCATCGAGAACCGCTCTGCTCCCTCCTATTAAAGAATCTTCTGTAACAACACTGACAGGCTGCTGTCAGTGTTGTTGTTTTATATTGCAGATATCATGCAGCAGAGGAGAGAGATAGAATGAAATCCATCATATTAATTGCGTTAACCGAAGGCTTCGCCGATTGGGAAGCAAGCTATGTCAGCGCCGAGCTGAATAAGCCCGGAAGAGGGCTACGGGTTCGAACGATCGGCATCGACAAAAACCCGAAAACCTCGATGGGCGGCCTTCAGGTGCTTCCGCATGATGACTTGAACGGATTCGATGAGCTGGAACAGGTCGCTATGCTTATTCTTCCTGGCGGAACCGGGTGGGCCGAACCCCGTCACGAACCGTTTCGGACCCTTATCGAAAGCTGCTTTCAGCGGGATATTCCTGTCGCGGCCATCTGCGATGCCACCTCCTTTCTAGGGAAGTACGGCTTTCTTGAGCATTGCAGGCATACGGGGAATACGCTCTCTCTATTGAAGCAGCATGCTCCAGGCTATACGGGAGACGCAAACTATGTGGAAGCGCAGTCTGTCAGCGACGGGAATGTCATTACGGCGAACGGAAGTGCGGCCGTCGAATTTGCGAGGGATATATTGCAGAAGCTCGGCGCGCTGGAAGGGGAGGACCTCGCCGAATGGTATCACATATGCAAGCACGGATTTTTGCCGGCTTGAGCGGTCAGATGGAAAATGCCGCTTCATAGCATGTCCGACGATGCTGAAGCGGCATTGCACCATGAGTCCAAACGCAGGCGGGGTATCCAAGCTACAGGACGATTCAGTACTCTCCGCAAATTTTTCAACGGCCTCGTATCCCCAGCGCTTTCTTCTTCGCGGTTTATATATTCCAAGCTTCCTCCAGCAGTTCATTATTTATGCCTACTCCGGCCAAGGCGCCCAAAGAAGCGGCTGTAATGGCTTGATACAGCTCGCTTGCCGCATCGCCGGCGCTGTAGACGCCCGGTACGCTCGTTTTGCAGAAGGCATCGACGACTACCGTTCCAGCTCCCGTGACGCGGCAGCCTAACGTTTGCGGCAGGTCGGAGCCGGCGGCGAGCTTCGGCGCGAAGAAAATGCCTTTGCACGGAACCGAGGTCCCGTCCTGGAGGACAACCCGTTCCACCATACCGCCGGCCGATTCGATCCGCTGAATCGGCGAGTCGAGCAGAGGCACGCGATGGCGGTTCAGCTCCTCGCGCTGCTCCTCCGTCAATTCGTCCGGCCCGTCGGTGCAGACGGTATACCGGTTCGTCCAGCCGGCCAGCATCTTGGCCAAGTGAAGCGCTCTTGCGCCCTTGGTGATCAGCACGAGCGGCTGATCCCTCAATTCCCAGCCATCGCAATACGGGCAGACGAAGGCGCTTTTTCCATACACCTCCGCCAAGCCGGGAATATTGAGCGGAAGATCCTTCATTCCCGATGCAAAAAGGAGCTTTTTGCTCCGAAAGACCGCTCCCTGCGCGGTCGTAATCGTAAAATCGCCGTCGGCACCGTCGACGCGGACGGCTGTGTCCGCTACGAAGCGGACGGAGGGATAGGCGCTAATCTGCTCCATCGCGATTCGCCGAAACTCGCCGGGGCTGATGCCGTCCCGGGTAAGGAAGCCGTGGGACTCCCTTGTAACGCGGTTGCGCGGACGGCCTTCGTCAATGACCAGAACGCTTTTTCTGGCTCTGCCCAGTACTAGAGCTGCGTTCAAGCCGGCAGGTCCGCCGCCGATAATCGCGACATCCATCTTCGTTTCTGTGTTCATTATTATCATCCTCCTAGATCTTTAATGTCTATAATAGTGCCGCAAGAAGAGTATCCTTCTTGCTTCACGCATGGCTGCAGTCAAAGGAAGCCGAGTCCAGTACCCACTGGATCGTATGCTGCTGTAAATATTGATTCATCTGCCGCTCCGCGCCGAGCATGACCTTCTTAACCAGACATTCTTTGCCGGCCGGAAAATCATCCGCTTCGGGCTCCGACGGCTCCGCTTCGAAAAATAACTGATGACGTTCTTCATTCATATTGAAGCATTCATACAGATGCTGCCGGCCCTCTACGACTTGAATGACTTCAAGAAACGTGATTTGATCGGCAGGCTTCGCAAGCTCGTAGCCGCCGCTGGCGCCTGTCACGGCATTGACAAGGCCGTCCTGCCGCAGCTTGGACATGATCTTGGACAAGTAGCTCTCCGAAACCCCGAGCATAGCGGACAACTCTTTAATACCTACGTGATGGCCGCGTTCGGAGCGGGCCAGATGAATTAATGCGTGCAGCGCATACCCCGTGCTCTTGGAAAATTGGATGGTCAACGACTCCTTTCATAATCATCCATTGGAGTATATCATGTATTATACCATTATAGATCTATTATATCCATAATAAAATTTGTTTCTTCTTCACGAAAAAATAAAGAAGCTCGACCGCATGGCATCAGCTTCCTGCTTCCACTTGAAAAAACTCTCCTCCCCTGCTGGGAGAAGAGTCGGCTTCAGATGCTTGTCCGTCGCATAGCGTGACTAAGCGCGTCCTTTGTTTAATAGCCGTCCGTCGGTCTGCCCAGCTTCCCGGCTGTATCGGCTCCCTCGCGGGCCTCGGGCGTTCCGGTCGGATGCGAATCCGCCTGCCGTTTCAGCCGGGCAAGCTCCTCGGCAACCCGACGGCCGTAGTCGGGATCGGCTTGGGTGAAGTAGCCGATCATTTTTTCCTGAATGACGGGCCGGCATATATGCAGGTTAGCGGCGAGATTGGCGACCAGCTCATCGCGCTCCCAATCCTCGAAGCTGCGGTACGTATCGCCGGCCTGCCCGAAGTCGTTGGCCCGCTCGAGCTTCTGCCGGACGAGCTTCGCGTTGTAAGCCGGCTCATGCTCCTTGCCGGTAGGGCCGGCTTCCTGCAAGCCGCCTAACGAAGACGGCTCGTAATTCACATGCGGGCTTTGCCCCGGCGCGCGGTCGACGAAGTAAGTCATCTGCCCGTCGCGCTGGTTGGTGGCGACATGCTTTTTGGGCGCATTGATCGGAAGCTGCAGGTAGTTCGTGCCGACACGGTAGCGCTGGGTGTCCGAGTAGGAGAAGGTACGCCCCTGCAGCAGCTTGTCGTCGGAGAAGTCGAGCCCGTCCACCAGCACGCCTGTGCCGAAGGCCGCCTGCTCCACCTCGGCGAAATAGTTTTCCGGATTTTTGTTCAGCACCATTTTACCGACAGGCAAAAAAGGAAACCGCTTATGATCCCACAGCTTGGTCGGATCCAGCGGGTCAAAGTCGAGCTCGGGGTGCTCGTCATCGCTCAGAATCTGAACACAGAGCTCCCATTCGGGATAGTCGCCGCGTTCTATCGCTTCATATAAATCCTGTGTGGCATGGCTGTAATTTTTCCCCTGGATTTCGTCGGCTTCCTTCTGGGTCAGGTTCCGGATCTTCTGCTTGATCGGCTCCCAATGGTATTTCACGAGAACTGCCTGTCCTTCTTCATTTACCCACTTATAGGTGTTCACCCCCGAGCCCTGCATTTCCCGGTAGCTGGCCGGAATTCCCCAAGGGGAGAAAAGGAAGGTTACCATATGGGTTGCTTCCGGCGAATTGGACAGAAAATCGAACATGCGCTCCGGGTTTTGCAGATTGTTGACCGGATCGGGCCTAAACGAATCGGACCATATCAGGGAATTTCAACGGATCGCGGATGAAAAATATTTTGAGATTGTTGCCGACCAAATCCCAGTTGCCGTCCTCGGTATAAAATTTCACCGCGAAGCCGCGCGGGCCCTCAGCGTTTCCGGCGAGTGGCCGCCGTGAACGACGGTGGAGAAGCGGACGAAGACCGGCGTCTGCTTGCCGGCCTGCTGGAACAGCTTGGCGCGGGTGTATTTGGAGACGGGCTCGCCGCCGACCTTCCCATAGGCTTCGAAGTAGCCGTGGGCTCCTGCGCCGCGCGCATGAACGACCCGCTCGGGGATGCGTTCCCGGTCGAAATGCGAAATCTTTTCTATATAATGATAATTCTCGAGCGTCGAGGGGCCGCGGCTGCCTACGGTCCGGATATTTTGGTTATCCTGAATGGGATGACCTTGCCGGTTCGTTAATGTCATTTCGGTCTCGCCTTCGGCAAAGCGTTGATCGGAAGGACCTCCTGCATCATTTACGGAGGTTCCGGTGCTGTCCGTTTTTGAATTCATTTGTTCTTCATCTCCTGTACCAAATTTACTCAAGGTATTATTTTCATTGGGAGGAATTAGTATTCGCGGAAGCCGGCTTAACCAATGATTGTCCGCAAGGAAGCATTGACAAGGTGACGGCAGCCGCTTAAGATAAACTTATATTCATGTGCTATAGCACATAAATGTGAGCGATTGTACGATGGAAGGATGCCAGAGCATGGATACCCGGCACGTCTATGAGGAGGCTTTGGGCCGAATCATTCACCAGACCAGTCTGATTTTATCCCGAAATTTTCAGAAAAGCCTAGAGCCCTTCGATATTACCCTGGAGCAGTGGGGCATTCTAAATGCGTTGTGGAGCAAGGACGGCATCACGCTTAAGGAGCTGTCGGCGAAGGTGAACAATGACCATACGAACCTTTCGCGGATCGTCGATAAGCTGGAGAAGAAGGAGCTGCTCCGGCGTTCTCTTGATCCCGGCGACCGGCGCGCGCTGCGTCTGGAGGTAACGGATAAGGGAAGAGACCTCCAGAAGGACATTGTGCCCGTTGCCGAGCAAGTCATAGAGCAGGAGGTTCAAGGCATATCTATGGAGGAGCAGGAGCTGTTGAAGACACTGCTTCGTCGTATGTGCGACAACGTACAGCCTGCGGGAGAGACTTGACGGATGGCCCGGCAGTCCATTTGCACGTGTACACCGCGGCAATAAGCGGTGCGAAGGCGCGTGCCGTCCGATATGTGCTATAACACGTAATTTTTAATTTACTTAAGCCAACTGGCTGGAGGAGCTTGCTATGACCGATGCGACGAAATCGGCGGCCCTGCAGGAGCCGTTGTGGACTCAACCGTTTATTTTGTTATCGCTTTCGAACTTTTTCGTATTTCTCGGCTTTCAGATGCTGCTGCCTACGGTTCCGCTGTTCGTATCCGAGCATGGCGGCAGCAGTACGCAGGTCGGTCTTGTCATAGGCCTGCTCACGCTGTCGGCCGTCTTGATCCGGCCCTTTGCCGGCGCCTCGCTCGATAAGTGGGGGAGAAAGCTGATTCTCGCGGTCGGCATTCTGATCTGTCTGCTGGCTATGGGCGGCTATCTGATTGCCGCCAACGTCTTTCTTGTGCTGATGATCCGATTCGTTCACGGCATCGGATGGGGCATCGCCACCACGACGTTCGGCGTGATGGCCTCCGACGTTATTCCGGCCTCGCGGCGCGGCGAAGGCATGGGCTATTTCGGCCTGGGCTCGACGCTGGCGATGGCCGCGGGTCCTTTTGCAGGGCTGTGGCTGCTGAACGAATTCGGTTTTACGGCGCTGTTTGCAGCTACGCTGATCAGCACGCTTGTTGCGCTGATCGGAATGCAGTTTATCAAGATGCCTTCCCGTGACAAGGGAACCGCCCCGGCCGCCAGCGTGTCCTTCTGGTCCAGAATTGCTGAACCGATCGGCGTTGTTCCCATCGTTCCTCGCGCTTCTGCTCGGGGGAACCTACGGAGGACTGGTCAGCTTCATTACCTTGTTCGGTAAAGAAGCGGGCATTGCGAACATCGGCTGGTTTTTTCTGTTTAACGCCGCCAGCGTCTTCGTTATCCGTCCGATCGCGGGCAAGCTGTTCGACCGCAAAGGCCATGTCTGGGTGCTGTTTCCAGGCGCGCTGTTCTCCATCGCGGGTCTGATTCTGATCTCCTATGCCAATTCGACATGGAGCCTTATCGCTGCCGCGATTCTATACGGCATCGGCTTCGGCGCGATCCAGCCATCGATTCAGGCCTGGGTGATCGGCCGGGCGGCGCCGAACCGGCGGGGAGCGGCCAACGCGACCTTTTATTCCGCATTCGATCTGGGCATCGGGGGCGGGGGCATGCTGTTAGGCATGGTGGCCCAGGCCACCAGCTATGCCGTCATGTACCGTTACTCGGCCCTCATTCTGGTGGCCTATCTGATCTGTTACTTCTTCTATATGTCTTCCTCCGGAAGACGCAGCGGCGGCAAGCCGGCCTCACAGCAGCCTTAACGGCTGCCCGTCGTCCCATCCCCCTATCCAGCCATATGGCCGGCAGGGGGATTTTTGCGTCTCCAGCTTTTTGGGTCTCCAGCTGCTTGGGGGCTGACAATAAATTTGAACTTGAATTGAGAAAGTAAAGTGGAAAGACAGAAAAAAGGCAGATCAGAGGAGGGAAGGGGCAGGGGGTGGAAAGTTTACGGGCCGTCTTTGAAGCCGTGTTCCCGCCTTTGGATCTAATCAATGGAACACCTTCAACAACGGCTGGAACCCCCTGCCCCTTTCCTACCCAACGTACGAAAGCATGGGTCTGCATCCGATTTTTAATCGATCATTCGCCATGATTCGACAACATGCATCTTGATTCGACTTATTTTCCCCCTCCGCCAAGCGTGTTTTTTGGGAGATTTTGAGGAATGCTAAGTACGAAAGCTACGGAAAAGTCAAAATTGTTGATAATGTGATCAAAATAGCGTTAAAAAATAACCCCCTCCATTCCTTATAATGAAATCAATAATAACGAAGTCGAGGTGAGTGACACCATGAATTCCAACTCTACAGCTGTTTCGGTTGAAAAAAAGGCAGCGAAGCCGCGTAAAAGCCGTCTGCAGCGTCATGAAACATTAGCCGGGTTCATGTTCGTAAGCCCTATGCTGATCGGGGTCACAATTTTTGTATTGATTCCTATTATAGCTACGTTCATTCTGAGCTTTTCCGATTGGAACTTTATTATGGGCTTCAACGGATTCAAATGGGGCGGCCTGGAAAATTACCAGAAGCTGTTTCATGACCCGCAGTTTCTGAAATCATTGTTAAATAACGCGATTTTCCTGCTTACCGTGCCTGTGTATTTGATCGTTTCTATCGTACTGGCGATATTGATCGATAAGCATGTTTATTTTAAAGGCTTCTTTAAAGTCGCTTACTTCATGCCGTACATTTCCAGTGTTGTGGCTGTTGCGATCGTATGGCAGGTGCTGTTCCATCCATCGGCAGGACCGGTTAACCAATTCCTTATGTCGATAGGGATCGCGAATCCGCCGAAGTGGATTGCCGATCCGGACTATGCGCTTCTGTCCGTTATGATGATCTCCGTATGGATTTCCATTGGTTTCAACCTGATTGTATATATTGCCGCACTGCAGTCCATTCCGAAGGACTTGTATGAAGCAGCGGACATTGACGGCGCGAACGGCTGGATCAAGTTCAAGAATATTACACTGCCGATGCTGTCTCCGACGACATTCTTTTTAATGATTACCGGTTTTATCTCGACTTTCAAGGTGTTCGACTTGATTGCGGTATTGACGCAAGGCGGACCTGTAGGATCGACGAGCATGCTCGTTTGGTACATGTATGATACGGCGTTCACGAATTTGAAGCTCGGCTACGCTTCTTCCATGGCGACGGTGCTGTTCCTGGTCGTGCTGTTGATTACGGCGCTGCAATGGCTCGGACAGAAGAAATGGGTCAACTATTAATTAGTTCAACATAACACCACCTATGGAAATGAGGGGAGAATAACATGAACAAGGAACCGCGGGAACCGCTGAATATAAGGAAAACAATTTTGACCATTGTCTTGTTTGCAGTTAGTATTTTGTTTCTGGCACCGTTTTTCTGGATGCTGTCCGCATCCTTCAAGATCGAATCGGATGTATTTAATTTCCCGATTGAATGGATTCCAAAGCATTGGAACGCCATTGCCAACTACAAGGAAGTATGGATGGGACAGTATCCGTTCTATCTCTACTATTGGAACTCCATTAAAATTACTCTCGTCACGACGGCGATCTCGGTTATTGTTTCGAGCATGGCGGCTTACGGCTTCTCCAAAATTCAATTTGCCGCAAGCAAATGGCTGTTCCTGATCGTACTGACAACCTATATGGTACCGGGACAAGCGACGCTGGTTCCACAGTTTATTTTGTACCGTTATATCGGATTGTTCGACAATCATATCGGCCTGATTCTTATCGGCAGCTTCAGTGTCTTGGGTACGTTTATGCTTCGTCAGTTTTTCATGGGCATTCATAATGACTTTATCGAATCCGCCAAAATCGACGGCGCCGGCCACTTCCGTATTTTCTGGTCGATCATTTTGCCGCTGGCTCGTCCGTCCATTGCGACTTACGGTATCCTTCGCTTCATCTGGACCTGGAACGATTATCAGAACCCGCTGATCTTCCTTCGTACGGATAAGCTGTTTACAATTCAGCTCGCGATGCAGAAGTTTACATCGTTGAGCGGTGAGTTCTACTCGCTGATTATGGCTGCGGCCGTATCTGCAATCCTGCCTTTGTTGATTATCTTCATTATCGGTCAGAAGAGCGTTATCGAAGGAATTGCAACAGGCGGCGTAAAGGGATAAGCTCAGAAAGTCAAAAAAATGATAAAAGAAGTCAATTTAAGAGCATGGCTCCAATGGTATCAATTGATACAATTTTAATGTAAGCGTTTTTCACAAGTTTTCACAAGAGGTATCTATACGAGGAGGGTTTTTAGACCATGAACAAAAAGAAACTGGGTGCCGGCGTTTTAAGCGGCGTAGTGGTTGCAGGTTTGCTGGCAGGTTGCGGCGGAGCAGGAACAGGCAGCGGAACCGATCAAAAAGGCGCTGAAGGCGGTGCGGCGGCAGGCGGCACAACCGAGCTTCGCTTCTATACATTCGGTACGGAAAGCGCGTATAACTGGAAAAAGACGATTGCTGCCTATGAAGAAAAAAATCCGGGCATCAAAGTGAATCTGATCGGCCTGAGTGAGAAAGGCGATACGCAGGAAGCTTTGAAAAAGCTTGACCTTGCCGCTGCTTCCGGCGAAGCGATGGACGTTCTGATGTTCAGTGACCCAGCCAGCTATGCGCAGCGCGTATCCCTCGGCATGGTCGCTCCGATGGACGACTACATCGCTAAAGACGGCTACAAAGAAAACGAAGAGTATCGTGTAGATACCAAAATTAACGGTAAATACTACGCTCTTCCTGGTAAATACAACCCTTGGTACGTTCTCTTGAACAAAGACATGCTGGATGCGGCGGGTCTGAAAGTACCTACGGACTGGACATGGGACGAGTTCATGGATTATGCGAAGAAGCTGACCAAAGGCGACGGAGCGAACAAAGTTTACGGTACGTATTTCCACGGCCCGCAAAACGGCGGCTGGCTGGATTACGTGAAGCTGGCTATGTCCAACCAACCGGACAACACCGAGTTCATCAAAGCGGACGGATCTTCCAACATGGACAGCCCGCTGTTCAAAAAATCGCTTGAGCTTCGTGTGAAAATGGAGAAGGATGATAAATCTGCGGTTCCTTATGCAGATATGCTTTCCCAAAAGCTGAACTACCGTACGCAATTCTTTAACCAAAAAGCCGCTATGATCGTGACAGGCAGCTGGATGAACTCCGAGCTTGGCGGTACGGATCAAGTGCCTTTGAACTTCAACGTATCGGTTGCTCCAGTTCCGAAAAACAATGCGGCTGACCCAGGCGGTTATGCTACGGTTGCAACAGAGTACATTTCCATTGCAGCTAACTCCAAGCACAAAGACGAGGCTTATAAATTCATTCGTTGGTTGACCACAGACGGTGCCATTGTTCAAGGTAAAAACACTCCATCTTGGAGCAAGGTAAAACCTGAAGAATTCGCTAAAATTACCGATACCATCTTGAGCGGTACGAAAAACCCTGAGAAAGTGGACAAAGAAGCGTTGAACCGTGTCCTTTCCAACTCCAAGGCATCCGCTATCGTGCCTCCGGTTTCCTACCAGGCTGAAGTGTACAAAGCGGTAAATGAAGAGTTCGAGAAGCTGATTCTGGGTAAACAAGATATCGATGCGACAGTGAAGGCTTCGCAGGATCGTGTGAATCAAATTATCGCTGCCAACAAAAAATAAGCTATAATAGAGCTACAACAGAAGTATGAGGGGGAAGGTTCAAGCCTACCCCTCTCTTTTGCGTCTGGAGAAGGTTATCATGCTTCGATAGTTCCATTCGGCAGTCTTCGGCGAAAGATGCGGGGTTGATCCTGCTCATGCCTGCTTCCGGCGTACTTCTTGAGGAATTTCCATGTTAGGAGGCGGTTGCGCTGCAAACCTCATTTCGCAGATGGCTGTTTTCACGGTCGTTTCGTTTTAAATTGATGATGGCTTCGATTACCTGTATTTTGATTCCAGCCTGCATTACGCTTGCAGTTTACAATTATTTGACGCAGGATGCGGTCAAAGAACAGGCGATCTCCAATTCGCAGGAATCGCTGCTGCTGGTTAATAATTATGTGACGAATTCATTCAAGTACATGTTGAATGTCGCTAACACCATTCATATGGATCCCGAGCTGGATTCTATCTTTAAGGCGGACGTTTCCGGCAAGCAGTATACGGGGCCGACCGCAGAGTACGACCGGTTTGCCGACAAGAATAAAATCATTAAGCAAATCGATAATATTACCATGGCCGGCGAAAAGGTTTACGTTACCATTCTGTTAACGAACGGGTCTTATTATGCGAATTATGAAATTGATGAATATAATCCCCTCAACCTGACGAAGGAGCCCTGGTTCGGGCAGCTGAGTAAATTGTACGGATTTCAATCGTATTGGGTAGGCACCACGCCGACCATGTTCCGGTCAGAGAAGACCAACAATCCGTATCAGATGTCGGTCGTGCGTACGCTCCGGGGCGAAGGGTCTGCCATATACGGTTATATCATGGTTACCATTATGGAAAATCAAGTGAACCAGAACTTCGAGCGGCTTGCCGATAATCAGGAGTTTATGATTCTGGATGCGAACAACAGGATCATTTCAAGCAATGATTCGGCCAAAATCGGAAGCTCATTCCCGTACGCGGACATAAGCAGTGATTCGCTTCCCATTTCGTCCGATATCGTGCAGGTCGACCATGAGGACTATTTGATTACCCAGAAGCCGATGACTTTAACAGGCTGGAAGGTCGTCTCCTTGACGCCTTATAAGAAGGCGATTTTTAAAATCAGCAGTATTTTCAACAAAGTCTTCGTCTTTCAAGTCGTCTCGTTTATTATCTTTCTCCTGCTGCTGCTTTATCTGCTCAGCACCTTCACGAAGCCGCTTGTTCGGTTAGGCAAGGTGGCGCTGACGGTGCAGCGGGGCGATCTGGAGACGCGCACCCATATCCGGGGCGAGGACGAGATCGGCCGTCTCGGTTATTTGTTCGACCAGATGCTGGACCGGATCAAAGAGATGATTGCCGAAGTATCGATGACACAGGCGCGCAAGCGCCAGGCGGAGCTGGATATGCTGCAGGCGCAGATCAACCCCCACTTCTTGTTCAACGTGCTGAATTCGATTCGGATGAAGGTCATGTTCCGGGGAGACCGGGAAAGCGCGGAAATGATCGGCTCGCTGTCCAAGCTGCTGCGCATGACGATCAACCAGGATAAAGGGACGATTTCCCTGCACGAAGAAGTGGAAATGGTCATGGATTATACGCAGCTGATGAATATGCGCCAGAAGGACAAGGTACAGCTGGAGGTGGATGTGTCGTCGGATGCCTTCCTCGTGAAGGTGCCTCGCTTTTTCCTTCAGCCTTTAATTGAAAATGCTTTGATTCACGGTCTCAATCAATCTGCCGGAACGATCAGGCTGGAAGCTTGGATGGATGAATCGAAGCTGTGGATTGCAGTAGAAGACAATGGGACAGGCATACCGGGCGACACGCTGCAGCAGCTGCGGGCCAGCCTGGCATCGCGAGACGAACGGAGGCAGCAGATGGAATCGCGCAAAGGCTTTTCAAGCATAGGGCTGTCGAATGTGTATGAGCGGATGCGGATGACTTACGGGGAAGCATTCGATATGCAGATCGACAGCAAACCGGGCGAAGGGACCCGGATCACGATGGTCATTCCCCAGACGGAGGTGGTTCCCGCTCATGTATAAGGTGATGCTTGTAGATGACGATTATCCGGTGCTGGAATTTTTGTCGGCATCAATTCCATGGGAGCATTATGGATTGGAGCTTGCCGGAACGTACGAGAACGGTGCCGTCGCTCTGGAGCAGGCGGAAAGCAGTATGCCGGATATTCTCATTACCGACATCGGCATGCCGAAGATGAACGGATTGGAGCTGATCGGCCAGCTGAAGGAGCGGAAGCCGAATCTGCGGGTGGCTATCCTGTCCTGCCATAACGAGTTTCATTACGCGCAGCAGGCACTAAGACTCAATGTGCAGGACTATGTGCTGAAGGATACGCTGAACCCGGCCGATCTCGAGAAGCTGCTGCTGCAGTTTAAGGAGAGCCTCGACCAGGAGGACCGCGTGCAGTCCCATCAGCATCAGCTCCAGCATATGGTCGACCGGAACAAGGAGCTGATGAAAGAGAAATTCATACGCAAAACGATGCAGGAGCCGATTCTCGACCGCCACAATTGGCTGAGCGAGGCCAGTGCGTTCCATCTGGAGCTGGAGGGCAGAGCATGCCTCCCTATCCTGGGCTTCATCGACAGGTACCGGCTCGCCAAGCAGCGGTTCATGTCGGACGATATTCTGCGCTTTGCGATCTATAATGTGATCAGCGAGATCATCGGTCAGGAAGCCTCCCCGGTCGTTCATTTTGCCTACGGGACGAAGGAGTCGTTCTACCTGTTTCCTTTTCAGCCTACGCTCAAAATCAATCCGTACGACAAAGCTGTAGAACGGATGCGGGAAATCCAGCAGGCGGTCCGCAAATATTTGAAAATATCAATGTCGTTCATCATAGGCGAGGTATGCCATCAGCCGGAGGAAATTAAAGCCTCGCTGAACGGGCTGTTGTCTGCAGGTATCCAGCGCTTTTATGTGGAGGAAGGCTCCATTACTAAGCAGCGGGCCTATATGGAAGGCAATATGGATTTGTTTTCGTGGTACGACCAGGCGAGCACCGAGTTCAGAGAAATGATGATCGAGAAAAAGACGGACCAGATCGTGCCGACCGTCAAACACTGGATCGACTTCTTGAAGGAACATACGTTCCCTCCGGAGAAGGTGAAGGACTGGGTGCTCAAGCTGCTGCTCGATCTCAAGCTGAAGCTGCAGTCGCTGCAATATTTCCGTTCCACGTATGCGGTGGATATTTTGCACAAGGAGATCTTGGAGATCGATTCGCTGGTAGAGCTGGAGCATTGGCTGGTTGAGCATTTTCAGTCCGTGATGACGCTGGCGGGCGAGATATGGGAGCAGAGCAAGCGGTCCGAGGTGGTGGAGGCGTGCCATTACGTGTCGCTGCATCTCGATAAACGGATCAGCCTGGAGGAGGTAGCGGACCATCTGTTCCTGAACAGCAGCTATTTCAGCCGTCTGTTCAAGAAGGAAACCGGGGAAACGTTCATTGAATACGTGACCCGGATGAAGATGAACCGGGCCAAGGAGCTGCTGGATCAGACCAGCCATCCGGTAGGCAAGATATGCGAAATGCTGGGCTATGATAATCAAAGCTATTTTATAAAAATATTTAAATCGTCCGTCGGCGTTACGCCTGTGGAGTATAGAGGTCAAAAAACATCCTGAAGTAGTCAAAATAATAGTACGGCTTGCATGCTGGAAATCAGTAGTATGAACAGTAGAGAAACCACTACGTCATGCTGCGGAGGTCAAGATGAATCGTACAGAAATAGCATCCTTGTTGAAAAATCATTCCGAAGAAAGCGCGTCGTTCTTCCTTCCTGCCGACAGCTCGCCGCAAGAGTGGAGCCGCATTGCACAGGACGCGGCTTACCGTCCGCTGCTGGATGAGATCCGTGCGGAAGGAGAGGCGCTGCTTCAACAGCCTATGCCCGAGCTGCCGTATGCCCTCTTCCGGTTGTTTACGGAGCAGGGGACGCGGCTGGAATACGAGAGGCCATATTTTGAGAGACGCAAAAGATTGAATACGTTCGCAATCCTGTCCCTGCTGGAGCCGGAGCGCGAAGAATTGCAGGAGGCGCTGCAGGAGACAATTTGGAATATCTGCAGCGAATATACATGGTGCTTGCCGGCTCATGTCGGCACAACGCCGGAAACGGTCACGGAAGCCGCCTATGCGTTGAACGATCCGTCCGCGGACCTGAAGGGGAACGCTTCGGTCATCGATCTGTTCGCGGCGGAAACCGGATTTGCGCTGAGCGAAATTTTGAGGCTGACCGGGAACCGGCTGCCTCTATTGCTGCGCAACCGGATACGGCACGAGGTATACCGCCGGCTGTTCTGGCCCTACCTGCACCAGGGCCCGTTCCATTGGGAGACGGCCACTCATAATTGGGCCGCGGTATGCTCCGGCTCGATTGGGGCCGCGGCGCTGCACTTGATGACGGACGAGGAGGATCTGGCCGTCATTCTGGAGCGGGTGCTCGGGACGATGGAATGCTACCTCCAGGGCTTCAAGGAGGACGGAGCCACGACAGAGGGGTACGGGTACTGGTATTACGGGTTTGGCTTTTTCGTCTTTTTCGCCGACCTGCTGAAGAAGCGGACCGGCGGGGCGATCCATTTATTTTCCGACGAGAAGGTGCACCGCATCGCTTTATTTCAGCAAAAATGCTTTATGAGCGGGACGTCGGTGGTCAATTTCTCGGACTCCTTGCCGGATACGCGCATTCATATGGGGCTGACCCATTATTTGAACCGGATTTATCCGGACGTCTTCATTCCCGATGCTTCTCTGCGGACCGCATATACGGAGGATCATTGCCACCGCTGGGCAACGGCGCTGCGCAATATCTTATGGTTTCGGCCGGAGAAGGCGGCAGCGGCGCAGCCTTGGGGCGAGGCCTCTTACTACCTCGAGGATGCCCAGTGGCTGGTCTCCAGACATGTGAATGCTTCGGGCACCTATTGCTTTGCCGCCAAGGGCGGTCATAATGCGGAGCCGCATAATCATAACGACGTAGGGCATTTTATTGTTCACGCCCAGGGCGAAACATTCCTCGCCGATCTGGGCAGCGGGATGTATACGCAGGAGTATTTCGGGGCCGGGCGGTACGAATATTTGTGCAACGGCTCCCAGGGCCACTCCGTTCCGATCATTAACGGGAAATTCCAGCAGGAGGGCGAAGAGTACCGCGCCCAATCCGCGTATGTCCCTTTGAATAAGGAGACAGAGCGGCTGCAGCTGGAGCTCGCGGCAGCTTACGGGCAGAAGACCTTGAAGCAGCTGACCCGCACGTTCCACTGGAGCAAGAAAGAGCAGCCGGTGCTGGTGCTTGAGGACACCTATGCATTCACCGAAACGCCGGAAAGTCTGATCGAGCGGTTCATTACCATGCTGGAGCCGGATGTATCGGGCGAGCAGCTGATTATCCCGGGCCGGGATCACAGTCTGGTGATCCAATACGATCACAAGCAGCTGCAGCCGCACGTGCAGAAGCTGGAATTTTACGATCATTTCGGCGTACGGCAGGATGTCTACGCGATCGACTTCAAGGTGCTGCAGCCGGAGAAACGCTTGAAAACGCAGCTGAGCTTTTATTTTGCATAGAGGCTGGAGACTGCCGGGAAGCAAGCTGGAATCGGCAAGGGACTTGGCGGAAAAAAGTTTGAATCAGGATGAGGGGGAAGACAGGAATGAGTTCATTGGAGACGAACGCATGGGTAGACGAAGCATGGGAGCAGACGGTCAAGAAGGTGAACCGGACCAGCCGCAGAATCGGGGCGAGCTTTCCGCACGCCAGTGTGAACGGATCGTACGTGCTGGAGCCGGCTTATTGGTGGACGGCCGGTTTTTGGCCGGGGCTCCTGTGGCTGCTGTACCGGGAAACCGGGGACGAGCAGCTTAAAGCGATTGCGGAGCAGTGCGAGCAGCAGCTGGATCAGGTCGTGGCCGATTATTACAAGCTGGACCACGATATCGGGTTCATGTGGACCTTAACCAGCGTGGCGCGCTACAAATTGCTTGGAGCCGAGGATGCGAAACGCCGCGCGCTGCTGGCTGCAAATTTGCTGGCTGCACGCTTTAACGTAAAGGGGAACTTTATTAGGGCATGGAATCCTTGGCGGGAAGGCGAGGACAATTCGGGCATCGCGATCATCGACTGCCTGATGAATTTGCCGATTCTATACTGGGCTTCCGAGCAGACCGGCGATCCGCGCTTTAAGCATTTGGCGATTGAACATGCGGATACGGTTCTGAAGCATTTCATCCGGCCGGACGGCTCGGTCTATCATATTGTCCGCTTCGATGCGCAGACCGGCGAACGGGTGGAAGCGTGGGGCGGACAGGGCTTCGCGCCGGAATCCGCTTGGTCGCGCGGCGCATCCTGGGCAATTTACGGCATGGCGCTGAGCTACCAGTACACCGGCGACGAACGGTATTTGCAGGCGGCGAAGCGGGTAGCGCACTTTTTCATCTCGCAGCTGCCGGAGGATCATGTGCCGCATTGGGATTTCCGCCTGCCGGAGGAAATCACCAAATACCGCGATACGTCGGCGGGAGCTTGCGCCGCCTGCGGGATGCTTCTAATCGCCGATCAGGTCGATCCGCTGGAATCCGCGAGCTACCGCAAGGCGGGCGAGGCTATTCTGCACTCCCTGTACACCAATTACGGTGCCTGGGATGACGATCAGGAGGAAGGCCTTGTGCTGCATGGCACGAGTCATTATCCGGAAGGCAAGAACGTCGATGTGCCGCTCATCTACGGAGATTATTTCTTCGTCGAGGGGCTCAGCCGGTTGAAGGGCCGGACGGAGCGTTTCTGGTAGCCGGCAAGCTTTCGATCCGACAAGGATCGAAAGCTGCTTGTCGAGCAATCCTGACTTTGTGTGAAACTCCGGTGGGGTATCCTCCTCCAGCCGCTGTTGAAACCCGTGAATTGGATTAAATTTAAAGGGATTTTCACCGATTTCAAAGGCGGACGTAAACTCTTCCGGAAGATACCCCACCTGCGTCGAGGCCACTGAAAAACTTACGGAGGGTACGGAAATGTTCTGTAGAAGCGTAAGCGTTCGCCTTTGTCCCTGGATTTCAACCGCTACAAGCGGAATATAATCAGAGAAATACAGGGACAACAGCGATCGGAAGAATATTCCGTACTCGTAGCAATGACTTTTTCAGTGGCCTCCCTGCGTCTGTGCTCCTTTTTCACTTAAAGGCGGGTTTCTCGACAGCCTAAGCTTTCGATCCGACAAGGATCGAAAGCTTTTTTTAATATTACAGGGATTAGCGAAATTCCGCGCAGCGGAACGGTAGAAGACAGCACAAAAGCAGAACAGAAGAGGGGATGGATATGGGGTGGAAAAGCGTCAGCGTCCGCCTTTGAAATTCGTGTCAGCACCGCTTGGCCTTATTCAAATGACACGAATTTCAACAGAGGTTGTAATCCCATATCCAGGTCCCCTCCCTATGCACAACGTATGGGTTTAAGCCTCCGCACCCAGGCCATCCTAATAACTGCCAGACGAACGCCTGCTTGACATGGAGTATACTCCAGCTTGTAAGATGCAGAAGAGTCGGACGCGGCCCATACGACTCGATATTCCATGGAGGAGGACAAGAAATGGAGCCTACATTTTCGATCGCTGACATCTCCAGCAGGACGGGACTCAGCTACGATACGATACGTTATTATGAGAAAATAGGGCTGCTGCCGTCGCCCGGACGAAAGAAGAACGGGCAGCGCGAGTATACGAGCAGCGACCTGGACCGGTTTACCTTTGTCACGCATCTCAAGCGGACGCACATGCCATTGAAAGAGATTGAGCGCTACATCGCTTATTCGATAGAGCAAAATTACGAGGCCTGCTATTCCGTGCTGCACGAGCATAAAAAGCATCTTCAGGCACAACTGGCGGAAATGAATGAAACCTTAAACATCATCAACTATAAATTGGACAATTTTCAGGGCATGACGAAACGTTAAACGTGAGAGGAGAATTTCGATGCAGACAGATGCTCAATATAAAATAACCCCGCAGGCGCCGATTCCTTCAGGCTTCGGCAAAGAAACAACCGCAGCGGAGGCGCTTGGCGGACGCGATCTCAGCGGTAAGACCGCCATCGTCACGGGAGGCTATTCCGGCCTTGGCCTGGAGACGGTCCGGATTCTGGCACAGGCGGGCGCGTCCGTGATCGTGCCCGCCCGTACGCCGGAAAAAGCCCGCGCCTCCCTCGACGGTATGCCCCGCGTGGAGCTGGAGACGATGGACTTGATGGACCCGGCTTCCATCGAAGCGTTTGCGAAGAAGTTTCTGGCTTCAGGCAGGTCGCTGGACATGCTTATTCTAAGCGCGGGCATCATGGCCGTTCCGCTTAGCCGCGATGCCAGAGGATATGAATCGCAGTTCGCCACCAATCATCTGGGACATTTCCAGCTGACGGCACAGCTTTGGCCTGCCTTGAAGCAGTCCGGGGACGCGCGGGTTGTAGCGGTTTCTTCACGGGCCCTCCGCTTCAGCGGCATCCAGTGGGACGATCCGAACTTCGAGCGCACGGCGTACGAGAAGTGGAAGGCCTACGGCCAATCCAAGTCGGCAAATGCGCTGTTCACCGTAGCATTCGAACCGGCGCGGATACACGCATGGCGTACGGGCCTTCTCAGTGCATCCCGGCACTATAGTAACAGACCTATCCCGTCATTTGTCGGACGACGAGATGCGGGCCCTGGGCGCCCTGGACGAGCAGGGACGGCGGGTCGCCTTCGAGAAGTCCCGCGAATTCAAAACCGTCGAGCAGGGGGCGGCTGCCAGCGTATGGTGTGCCGCCAGCGAGCAGCTGAACGGCAGGGGAGGCGTATACTGCGAGGATGCCGATATTGCGCCGGCTGTGCCGGCGGATGCCCCGCCGGGGCCGGGCGTACTGCCCTGGGCGATCGATCCGGAGCTCGCCGAGAGGTTATGGGTGCTCAGCGAGGAAATGACCGGTGTCAAGTTCAGCATCGAGCCCGGCTCGAAGCCGTCTGCTTAACCGGGCATTTCAAGCCAGTCCGGCGAGAGGCGAATCCGCACAACTATTTTTTAAGCAGGAACGGCCTCACTGGTTCAGGGCATTGCATTCCAGCGCCGCAGCGGGTAAAATTTATATAAATATCAAGAGGAGGCGGGACGATGAATATGCCTACGGCACCTTGGCCGGCCGCACGTTATTTCATCGTTCCGCCTCTTTTTCGAAACACTAAAGCCGATGCTGCTTTAGTGTTTTATTTTTATCCGTGTCCATGAATACATCGAGCCGGCGTTCCATATGCTTCAATACTTCAAACACTCGCGCAGAACGATGGCGAACCCTGAATCTTGTGGAGGTGCTTCCTTGAGCAGATATCGTAGAATTCTAGTCAAGCTGAGCGGCGGAGCCGTTGCCGGCAGCAGCGAATTCGGTTTTGAACCCGAGAGGCTGAACCATATTGCGAACGAAATTTTATCGGTCGTGGAAATGGGAGTGGAGGTTTCGATTGTCATTGGCGGCGGAAACATCTTCCGCGGCAATATGGCGGAGGAGTGGGGAATCGAACGGGCGGAAGCGGACAATATCGGCACGCTTGCGACTGTCATTAACAGCCTGATGCTCAGAGGAGTCTTGAAAGCCAAAACGGCGAGGGAAGTCCGGGTCATGTCGGCGATCCCGACAACCTCGGTAGCCGAGCCCTATATCCGACTGCGGGCCATGCACCATCTGGAGAAGGGATATATCGTTCTGTTTGCCGGGGGCAACGGGCAGCCTTATGTGACAACCGATTATCCCTCCGTCCAGCGGGCGATTGAAGTGAACTGCGAGGCGCTGCTCGTAGCGAAGCAGGGCGTGGACGGCGTCCTGACAGCCGACCCGAAGCTCGACCCGGCCGCCCGTAAATACAAGTCGCTGCACTATGACGACGTCATTGCCAATCAGCTGAAGGTGATGGATCAAAGCGCGTTTATTCTAGCGCGGGACTATAGTCTGCCTATCCATGTGTTTAATTTCGACCGTCCCGGCTCGATGAAAGATATTTGCCAAGGGAACGATCACGGGACGCTGATCAGCAAGCATTCGATCCTCGCCTATGAGTGAAGGTCGAACCAGCTCCACAACCGGACATCGCCAATTCTGAGGCTTGCTACCCAAGGCTCTGCCTTCAGCTTCAGCAGCTCCTTCGCCGGCCCGGTTACGACAACGCCGTACAGCTGAACGCCGTTCGCTTCGAGATAGCTGGCGCTCGCGTCGAGAGCGAGCCACGGGGCAAGGCGCTTGGCGACCGATGGATAAGCTTGCAGCACATGCAGCGTATCCAGAAAATTACGGTCGCGAACCGCCCCGTCGCCATACGCTTGAACGCCGGGCGAGGAGGAGCTTTCGGTCACGACGGTGCCTAGCCAGCCTTTTTTTTCCTCGGTATGGCTCACTACCTTCATATCCGCACGATGCCATAGGGGCATCGCGGGAAAGCCGGTCGGGTGCGCTACGATGCCCAAGTCATTCCCGCCGGCTTGTTCGCCGGTAAACGCGGCAAGCCACAGGGGCTGCAAATTTTTATCCTTGAAGCGCTGCAGCAGCTCATCGGTGGAAACCAGACGGTCCAGCGAGATGAAAGCTTCCGCGACGGTTCCCTCGGGCAGCTTGTCGAGCGTTTTCCAAGCTTGGCTGCTGTCCATAGACGGAGCCGAGCCGGGCAGCTGGAAGACGTAGAAACCATTGCCGCTGTTCGTATCGCCCCGCCATGCCGTCTGCTCCACGCCGGGATAGCCTAGCAGAAATTTTAGCTGCATGTCGCCGACGGTCGTCTGCGACGCTCCGATCGTTTTGGTCAACTGCCCCCGGTAGTCCATCGTAAAAAAAGCGCCCGAGCTGCTGGATCCGCTGACCGCCAGGTTGGGGCGGGTCACCGCGATAGCCGAAGCGACCGCATCCTGGTAGGCTCCGGCGCGGCCTCCGGTGCCGTAATAGAGGCTCGTAAGGATGGCGCTAAGCAGCGTCGCCCCGATCACGATGCCTATAGCCGTGAGCGCGGTATGCAGCCGCGCCTTCCATTTGCCTCTGCGCAGCAGGGCGGCTTCCTTCTGCGGCGGCCATGCCGAAGTACCTGCATGACCGGCGGCGTTCGCCCATGCAGGAGCTTCGCGAGGGCTTTCACCGTCGGCGGCTTCGACCTGCTGCGTCATCTCCAACTGTTCTTCAAGATAGGCCTGATAAGCCTCCAATTTGGCCAGCTCCTGCTCCATTTGCTCCTTGTCGCTGCCGTGCAGCCTGCCTTCCACATACGCCTGCAGCCGGCGCTTGAATTCCTCGCTCATTCCCGCTCCGTCCTTTCCTTCCGCTCTCTGACGCATTGTCTTGCGCGGAACAGCAGTATTTTGAAATGGGACAGCCGTACTCCCATAATGCCGGCGGCTTCCTGATAAGTGAAGCCGTGAAAATCATACAGCAGGATCGCCTGCTGCTGATTGGCCGGAAGACCGGCGATCGCGGTCCCGATACTCTCCCACAGCTCCTGCTGCAGCCACTGCTGCTCCGGCGTCCGACCGTCCGCAAGCCCGTGAAAAAATTCCGGCTGCGCCGGCACGCTGCGCTTCTCCTTCCGGTAGGAATCGATGAAGGCGTTGTAGGCGACGCGGAACAGCCAAGGCTTGATCTTGTCGTCCTTGCAGTGCTCCAGGTACAAATACGCCCGGTAAAACGTTTCCTGCACCAGATCCTCGGCAGTATGGCGATCCCGGCAGAGGGAGAGCAGATACCGGTACACGTCGTTTACATACATTTGATACATGCTGTCAAGCGAATGCCGTTTCATCTCTCCCCCCCTCACTCTATACACGTTTCAATCAGGGAAAAGTTACAGCTTTGACGAAAGACCGGCTTTATCGGATAAAAGGTTATGGCAATGTCAACTGCATATGAAGGTGTTGTAAATACTTCACTTCGAATGGCGCCCAGGCATAAAAAGTCCCCCAGTGCCGGGTGTTCCGACTGAACTCAGAGCTCAGACGATGCGGATTGCAGCAAATGCTCAATGAAGCTGTCCATAACGGCGGAGGCTCTTCGGTCCAAATTATGTGCGTAGTACACGTACCGCTTGAACGGGTTTTGCGGAATCGGGCGGAACGTCAGCTCGCCGCGCTCGACCTCGGAGGCGACCGCCAGACGGGATACGAACGATACGCTCTCTCCCAGCAGCACGGTCTGCTTGATCGCCTCCAGCGAATCGAGCTCGAGCTGCCCGTTCAGCTCAATCCGGTTGCTCTGAGCCCATTTCATTGTCATTTGCCGGGTGCTGGATTCCTGGCTGTGCAGGACGAACGGCACCTCTTCGAGCTGGTCAGGGAACAGCTGCGGCGAGCGCGCCAGCTTGTGCTGGGGGGAGCAGATAAGCACAAGCTCGTCCTCGCAAAAGGTTTCGCCCGCCAGCGGGGGCAGCTGGAACGGCTCGCAGGACATAATCCCGATATCGATCTCGTGGTTCAGCAGCATCTCCCTGATGACCGGTGCGGTTTTGACCACCATGGACAGGTGGATACGCGGGTAGCTCTTGGCAAAGCTGCTCAGCATCCGCGGCAAAATATAAGTGCCCGGCACATAGCTCGCTCCAAGCTTCAAGGAGCCTCGGCCCAGATGGTCGTACTCCTTTACAACCCGCTCAGCTTCCTGGGCCAGCGAATTGATTTTGACGGAGTAGTGATACAGCGACCGGCCGGCCTCGGTTAACAATACCCGCCCGGCACGCGACTCGAACAGCTGGACGCCGAGCTCCTGCTCCAAGGTTTTCATGTGAAAGGAGACGGTGGGCTGCTTGAGGTTCAGCGCTTCGGCGACTAACGTTATTTTCTTATGCTTTTCCAGCAGTTCTACGATTTGCAGCTTCAGCAGATTCATCAGGGGCAGCTCCTTGCCATGGATTAGATGTCGGGCGGTTCGGGCGGTTCATGCCGCAGCGGATCGCTTGGTTCAACCGTTAGGTTCCTGTTGCCGCTGCGGCTTGGAGCGGCCTTAGCGCTCCAAAGAAATGTGTAAGCCGCCGTCTTCCGTCTTTGGTCATTATAGATAAAATCTATAAAGATGAATAGATATCATTGATAAAATTAACAAAACATTTACGTGACGATAACACTTCGATGAAGGTTCCCTTCTAAACTGAAACTAGCATGACAGATAGGAAGGGACGCCAAATGGATTTAGTCATTCGAGGTTTGGAAAAAAAATTCGGGTCCACGCAAGCGCTGCATCCGACGGACCTGACCATCCGCAAGGGAAGCTTTACGACGCTGCTCGGCCCGTCGGGATGCGGCAAAACGACGCTGCTGCGGATGATCGCCGGTCTCGAAACCCCCGACCGGGGCGATATCCGGCTCGGGGAAGAGGTCATCTTCTCCAGCGCCCAAAGGCTGGAGAAGGCTCCCCGCCGCAGAGGCTTCGGCATGGTGTTCCAGGATTTCGCTCTGTGGCCGCATATGACCGTATTCGAGAACATTGCGTTCGGTCTGCGAGCGGCGGGCCGCTCCAAGGAGCTGAAAACCGCTGTCCAGGAAGCGGTGGAGATGGTCCGGCTGGAGGGAATGGAGCAGCGGTATCCTCACCAGCTGTCGGGCGGTCAGCAGCAGCGGGTCGCTTTTGCCAGAGCCGTTGTGACCAAGCCGCAGCTCGTGCTGTTTGACGAGCCGCTCAGCGCGCTGGATGCGATGCTGCGCGACGAGCTGCGGATGGAGCTGACGAGCCTGGTGCGGGGCATCGGGCTGACCGCGCTGTATGTTACGCATGACCAGCTGGAAGCGATGTCCATGTCGGATGAAATTATCGTCATGCAGGCGGGACGCGTCATCCAGGCAGGACGTCCGGAGGACATCTACCACCGTCCGTCCCACCCGTTCGTCGCCCGGTTTATCGGCAAGTCCAATTGGCTGGACCGGGACAAGGAAAGGCTTGTGATTCGTCCCGAGCAGATCCGCTGGGCGCACGGACCGGGAACGGATGCTTACAGAGGCTCCGTTCGCAGCATCAGCTATTTGGGGGACCGTTATGAAATTCAGCTGGATATGGGCAGTCTGGGCACGTGGACAGCGTATCACCGGGAGCGTATGCCTATTGGGCGGGAGCTTGAGATTTACGTAGCGAGAGAGGATATTCACGAAATTACGACACTCAGGGAGGCGGCAAATCAATGAAGATTAAAGGATTGAAGCAGGGGGCTTTATTATTGTTAACGGCGATGGTAGGTTTCGGGGCTGCAGGATGCGGTACGGCGGGTCCGGCCGACAAGACGGCAAGCTCAGCGGCGAACGGCGCTGCTCCGAAGGCGGAGCAGCCGGTGAAAGAGGTTAAGGCCGAGAACACCAAGGAAGACAAGAAGCTAAGCGGCAAGCTGGTCGTCTACAGCGCGGGTCCCAACGATTTGGCGGTAGCGATTCAAAAAGGCTATGAAGCCAAAACCGGTGTGAAAATCGAAATGTTCCAGGGCACGACAGGCAAAATTTTATCCCGGATGGAAGCGGAGAAGGCGAATCCCGTAGTCGACGTCGTGGTGCTTGCATCGCTGCCGTCCGCTCAAGGCTTGAAGCGGAGCGGCTTGACGATGGAATACAAGGAAGCGAAGAATGCGGACAAGCTGATTCCCGAATGGTCCGACAAGGACGGCAGCTTCTTCGGCTACAGCGCCTCGGCGCTTGGCATCGGCTTCAACACGAAGCTGGTACCGAATCCGCCGAAGGAATGGGCCGACCTGACCAAGGAAGAATGGAAGGGCAAGGTGAACATTCCCGACCCTGCGTTGTCCGGCTCTGCGCTTGATTTTGTAACAGGCTACTTGAGCGGTAAAGGGGACGCAGGCTGGGAGCTGCTGGAGCAGTATAAAAAGAACGGCATGGCCATGGCGGGCGCCAATCAGGAGGCACTGGATCCGATCATCACCGGAGCCAAAAGCATCGTGGCGGCAGGCGTCGACTACATGACGTACCAGGCCAAAGCGAAGGGCGAGCCGGTCGATATGATCTATCCGGCAAGCGGCACGGTTATCAGCCCGCGTCCGGCGGCGATTATCAAGACGACGAAAAATGCCGATGCCGCCAAGGCGTACATCGACTACTTGCTGTCCGACGAAGTGCAGAAGATGGTTGCCGACACGTACCTGCTGCCGGGCCGGAAGGATGTTCCGGCGAAGGATCGTCCGGGTGTAGATCAAATTCCGCAGATGAAAGTGGACTGGGCCTGGATGGACGCCAATGGCGATGCGGTGACGAAGAAGTTCAGCCAGCTGTTTAAATAAGCGATGCATTCACCTTTAAACAGATAGAGATGTGACAATCATGCAGACAACAACCTTGATTTCAGTGAAAAAGCTTGGGATGACGCTTGCCTTGTTAATTTTGGCGGTGCTGGTGGTCATCCCTCTTGTTTTAATTCTGCTGACAAGCGTGCAGACCGAAACGGGCTGGGATTGGCTCGCTCCGCTGCGCACGCTGATGAGCAGCAGCCTGGGCGAAGTGTTCCTGAATTCGATCGGGCTGGGGCTCGCCGTCGTGGCGGGAACGACCGTATTGGCGCTGCCGCTGGCGTGGATTTTATCGCGCACCGACTTGAAGCGGCATACGTGGCTGGACGTTGTGCTGCTGATTCCTTTCATGACGCCGCCCTACATCGGCTCGATGGGATGGATTCTGTTCATGCAGACCAACGGGTACATGGAGCAGCTGATTCCCGCTTCGGCGGCTTGGACCCAGGGCTTTTTCAGCTTGTTCGGGATGACCGCCATTATGAGCTTTCATTTGTTTCCTTTCCTGTATTTGATCCTGCGCAACGCGCTCGTTCAGATCGCGGGGAGCAAGGAGGAAGCGGCGAGCGTTCACGGGGGAACTTTCCTGTATACGTTCAGGCGTATTGTGATGCCGTTGTTATTGTCCAGTTATGCGATGGGAGCGCTGCTCATTTTCGTCAAAACGATAGCGGAGTTCGGAACTCCCGCCACGTTCGGGCGGAAAATCGGTTTTTACGTGCTTACCTCCGAGATTCACAAATATATTTCCAGCTGGCCGATCGATTTCGGGCAGGCGACCTCCTTGGCTTCGCTGCTGCTCGGCACCTGCCTTTTGATCTGGTATGTACAGACGGTGATCAGCCGGCGGTATACGTACGCGATGATCGGAGGGAAGGGGGTGCGAGTTACCGTGCTCCGCTTGACCGCATGGCAGCGGGCGCTGGCGTGGCTGTATGTGGCGGCGCTGCTGGGACTGTCTGTCGTCATTCCGTATTTCTCCATTATTACCGCCTCGCTGCTCAAGCTTCGCGGCGTAGGCCTTGCCTGGGGCAATTTTACGTTCCAATATTATATCGAGCTGCTGGCCTGGGGCTCCAGAAGCATGGAGGCGCTGCTGAACAGCTTGAGCCTTTCCTTGACGGCGGCGACGATTTCGGTCGTCCTGGGCACCTTCTTCGCGCTGATGATTCATCGTTCCCGCACCCGTTCGGAGCGGCTGACGGATTTGTTCAGCCTGCTGCCCAATACCGTGCCGGGGATCGTCATGGTGGTCGGACTGATTCTGCTCTGGAACGCGCCCTGGATGCCGGTCCGGCTCTATAACACGTACGGCATGGTGGTGCTGACCTATGTGGTCTTCTTCCTGCCTTACACGGTTCAATATGTCAAAGCGAATTTCGCGCAGCTGGACGCTTCGCTGTTTCAAGCGGGCAAAGTATTCGGCGGCAGCGGGTTCTATATCTTCCGGCGCATTCTGCTGCCGCTGATCCTCCCGGGCATGCTGGCCGGCTGGATGATGACCTTTACGATCTCGGTCCGAGAGCTGGTAGCTTCGCTGATGATCCTGCCTCCTTCGATGGAAACGAGCGCGACGTATATTTTCGCCCAGTTCGAGCAGGGCAAAGTATCGCTTGGGATGTCGATGGCGGTGGTCTCAGTCGGACTGACGACAATTCTGCTGCTCGGATTGAACAAGCTGCTGGAGAAGAGAACCATTGGCGGGCCTTAAATGCGGCCTGCCTGAAGCATATGCTAAGTTATGACAGGTGGAGTGTGAACGTATGCAAGCAACTGTGTGGGGCGGCGCCGGCGAGCATGGCCGCTCTTGCTATCTGATTGAACATCGCCAAACCCGTATTTTACTGGACTGCGGGGGAAAAAAAGAACAGGGGGGAATCTATCCCCTGTGTGAGGAAAGCATTGTGCGGCAGCTGGATGCGGTTTTTCTGTCGCATGCCCATGAAGATCATTCAATGGCACTGCCTTTATTATACCGGATGGGGTATGCCGGCAAAGTATGGACGACACGCGCGACGAAGCGGCAGCTGCCGGCTTACTTCGCGGCATGGAAGCAGTATGCCGCCGGTCAGCAGGCGGAGCTTCCTTATGAAGATAAAGATATCGATGCGATTTCCTTCGCCTACATCGATGACGCGGTGCGGCCGGGGGAATGGCTGGAGCTGTCTCCCGGCCTGAGCGTTGCTTGGGGCCGCAGCGGCCATCTGGCCGGCTCGGTCTGGTTCCTGTTCGACGTGGAGGGCGAGCGGGTCTTCTATTCCGGCGACTATACCGCGGAATCCGGCTTGCTGGAAGCCGATGCTCCCGCCGCGATGGTGCCGCTGCTGCCGGTGCTGCGGCCGTCCAAGCCATCGGCGCGATCCGGGACCAAGCCGTGCTTATCCATTGTCGAGGCCGCTTACGGAACGGACGAGGAAGAGCAGGAGGCGCTGCTGGACCGGCTGGAACGGCAAATCCGGGAGACGCTGCTGGAGAATGCCTGGGTGCTGCTGCCGGTGCCGACCTACGGGAGAGGGCAGGAGCTGATGGTATGGGCGCAGGAAACGTTCCCCGGAACGCCGCTGCTTGTGGAGCGGGAGCTGATGACCGCGCTCGGGGAGCTGCTCGCGCAGCAGGAGTGGCTGAAAGAGGGCGCCGCGGCAAGGCTCGAACGGTTCATGGCCAGCCCGCATATCCAGGCTGCAGCCGGCGAGACGGAACGTCAGGCTGCGATAGCGTCGGCGCCGGCCGGTATCATTTTCACGAACGACGGTATGATGCAGTCGGCAAAGTGCCGCCGTTATTACGAACTGCTGCGGGAGCAGGGCCGTTACGCCGTTATTTTGACCGGGCATTTGGCCCGGGGAAGCTTCGGGGAGCGGCTTTTGCAGGCGGAGCAGGAGCTGGAAAAGAGGAGCGGCAGCCGAACCGGGAGGAAAGCCTGGAGCTGAGCCAAGTGCCGAATCAAGAGCCGCACCCGGAGCGGTGCCAGGAACCGAACCGGGAGCAGCCCCGCAGCCAGGCGGAGCCCCAAGCCCGGAAACGGGACACCTCTCTCCAGCTGGAGCAGGGAACAGAGTCTGTCCCGAAGCAAGGGAAGCGCCGCGTGCACTTCGTCCGGTACAAGGTGCATCAGGGCCTGCCTGACGTCAGGCGGATGCTGGGCCTTGTGCAAAGCGGACATACGCTGCTCGTGCATGCGGGGAAGCGCCGGACGGATGCGCTGGTGGAAAAGCTGAGAAGCGAGGGGGCTGTGAACCTCCACTCGCTTGCGGCCGGAGACACGCTGAAGCTGCCTCTGTGAGGAGGGCTTCAGAACGCGGCCAAGCCGGAGCGCTGCGCATTTTCGGCTGCAGCGCAAGAACTTGCCGTGACTACCGATGTCCAAAGGAGCACAAAAAACTCGCCATTGCGGCGAGTTTTCTTTTTAATATCAAACCGGCTCCAAAACAACATTCCTGTTACTTTATCGATTATTCAATTGCGTTTTTCATAGCATTGTACATATTTTCAGCATGCGCATCGACTTCATCGCGTGACATGCGCAGGCGATTCACAGAAGAGCCGTATCCGATTTCCTGTTTTCCCTCTTCCAGTCCTTTGAAAATACCGTCCGCGAACGCGTCCAACGGCTCTCCCTGCGTATGCAGTCCCGCTCCGCCCAAATCGGTATTGACCGCCGGCGGCGCAACTTCAATGACTTCAACAGAGGTAGCGGAAAGCTGGTGTCTTAAACTCACGGTAAAGGAATGAAGCGCCGCTTTGGTTGCGGAATAAATCGGAGCAATCGCGAAAGGTGTAAAGGCTAGCCCCGAGGTCACGTTGATGATAGCCGCCGCTTCTTTTGCCGCAAAAAAAGGAGCGAACAGCATAGCAAGATGGAAAGGCGCTTCTATGTTGGTTGTGATTTCTTGATTGAAATAACTCCAATTGTTTTTCGCATCGGCTTTTAACACATTAAACCGCTGTTGAATCCCGGCATTGTTCACTAATACATTCACCTCGGGATAGTTGGCCGTTACCCAGTCGAACAAGGCTGTCCGCTCGGATTCGCTGTCCAAATTGCTTACACGAGTAATCAGGCTCGGGAACTTTTGTTTCGCATTTTGAAGCGCCTCCTCCCGTCGTCCGCAAACGATAACTTTATTTCCAGCTTGAATAAAGCGCTCCGCAAAAGCCAGACCTATCCCGGCGTTTCCGCCTGTAATAAGGATTGTATTTCCTGCAAGCTTCATGATCATTCTCCTCTTGTCCATGGTTTTGTTGATTCTCAGTAAGAACAGATTTATTATGGCTTATCCTTCTTTATTTCTTTCCCGAGCGCGGTTGTATAGCGTGTAATTTTGAAATCGATTCCTTTTAAGGATTCGGTCATCAGGGAAATTTCGGCCAGCACAGCTTGCTTGTGATTCTGCATCATGTCAAGGCGGAGCCGGGTTGTGCTTTCCCCCTCTACGATCCAGTCAATATACTGCTTGATCTCGCTTATGGGCATGTGCGTGTTTTTTAAACAAATGACGGTTTCCAGGAGCGCCATTTGGTTTTCCGAAAATAACCGCCTCCCGGCTTCGTCACGCTCGATTAGCGGCAGAAGTCCTTTTTTTTCGTAATAACGTAATGTGGATTCCGGAATATGGAACTTGGCTGACGCTTCGCTTATGGAACAATACTTCATCTGGAGGCCTCCAAATTGATCTTTCAATGCCGACAGGAATAGCATACGACTTAAACCATGGTTTAAGTCAATAGTAAATATTTTAGACCGTCAGAGAAATCAGCCATTTGGATCAAGCTGCATTGTCTTGTTCCCTGGCAAAGGAGCTGCAGCATCCCGCTTCATGCGATCAACGGTTCCTGTGCAATTCGCCATCAAAAAAATCCCCTCCAAGCAGACCGTCGTGCGCTTTCTTTTGCACTTGTCTGCTTGGAGGGGATCCTATCCTATCCTGCTCGGTTTCCCGGATCATGGCTGCCGCTTGTGTCTCTTATTGGGACAATTTACTTTTACAGCGCGTCAAGCAAATAATTGACGTGCTGCAATAGCTGCTGTCTGGCGGCTGCCGTCATTTTCCCTTTGGCCTCATCCTTATTGATGGCATCCTGCAGGTCGTTCAAATGCTTGACCGCCTGATCGGTATGGCCTTTCTCATGCTGCTTCTCCGCCGTAGACAGCTTGGCGTCCAGCGAATGGGCCTCGCCGTTGTTTTTAAACTGGCCGCTGCTGTCGAGCTGCGCAATCAAGCTGTGAACTGCGGTGAAGCTGGTGCTGAACGCGACTTCAAAGCTGACGCTTCGGTCTGCGGCATTGCCTGCCGCATCCTCGGCGTGAGCCTGCACCGTATGGGTGCCCAGTCCGATATCCTTGGCTTGTATGGTTTGACCGGAAGCAATCTCCTTACCGTCCAGCAGAAGCTTTTGCGAGACGATGCCGGATAACGCGTCGGATGCCTGCAGCTCAAACTGCAACGCTGCATCGTCAGTTACGCTGTGCACGGCTTGGCCGGATTCGGTCAAGGTGACCGCCGGCGCTGTTTTGTCCAGACGCACCGTTAACGATTGCGCCGGTTCCTCATTGCCGGAGGCATCGATGGAATAAAATTGCAGGCCGGTTGTTCCTTCCGAACCGAGAGTAAGGGGCGCGGTATACGCGGTCCAGGCTCCGCCGTTCGTTTGGACCCAGGTGGAAGCGACCCCTGTTCCTGTATCTTCGGCCGATAAGGTGACGGTCACATCCTCGCGGTACCATCCGGCATCGTTAGGTGCGCCGGATAAGGACGCAGCGGTCACCGGGGCTGTCGTATCGCCGGAGAAGTCGGCTAATCCGCGAGGCTTCAGCTGATACACGCCTTTGAAGATCGCCCCGGCTCCCCGCACCGTAACGACTTGACCTTCCTGATAGGGGAAGGTGTCGAGGGTTAGTCCCGTTCGGCCGTCGACCCGGACATGGTTGACGGCGGTGCCCGCAACCGCGTCAAATTCGAAGGAGCCTGCAGGCGTCGCGCTGATTACATTGCGGATGGTCACATTCGCCAATTCGAGCAACTGGCCCTGATTCTCTTCACTGACGGCAGCGGCAGATTTCACCGCAGGCAGCTCCAAGGTGCCTGTTTTGGCGATGGCAACCGGGGAAGCGAGCTCCAGCTCGGTATTGTAATGAGCGAGCGGAGCCGACACGGAAACCGTGTCTCCTTGATGGAAGCCGCTTTCGCTTTGGAACACATAGATGCCGCCAGTCGCATCCTGCAAGTAGAAGGCTTGTCCGCCGAACGCGCCCGGCTCGGTGGTCACGACGCCTTCGACTGTTACCAAGGTGTTGTCGGCTTTCGTCCGCGCTTCGGCGACGGAGATTTTATCCGGTACCGGCGGCTTGTCCTCAGGCAGCGGCTCCGCAGGCACATTGGCGAGAGTCACGGCTTCGGTTATAAGGTTGCTGCCGTTCTGTCTTAGACGCAGGCTGGCTGCACCGCTCGTACCCGGCTTGATCCGTATATCAAGATCCTTGTACGCATGGCCCAGACCGTCAGCCGTCAAGCTGAACGCGGAGCTGTAGCCATAAGCTGTGGGCCAGGTTCCGTCGGCATTCTGCACCTGCGCTACCTGGGTGCCGCCGGCCAGATAGATGCCTGCGCTGAAGCCGGACACCGTGCTGTAAGGCGGCAGATGATCCGCTGCGACGCGAATCTGAAAATTTTGCGCGTTCGGCAGCTGCGGCTGATGGACGAAGCTGTACGCTGCGGAGGCCGCTGCGGCAGGCCCGCCGTAGGAGCCGGCTTTGAAGGTGGAGGCATCCCACCATTTGTAGCCTGCTTCCGGAGCGGCCCAAGGCTCGGCTTGCGGCTCGGTGGAAGCTTCAGGCGCTTCGAACGGCAGCAGCGCTGTCGGCTGGTCAAGCTGCAGACCGCTGACGTCGCTCAGCTTGGTGTAGCTTTCTTCGGTGCTCAGCCAGTTGATGAGATTCACGAGCAGCCTTCCGTCATTCTGTTCCTTGAAGCCGTCATAAGTCGTCTTCTTCTGGCCGTTTTCTTCCCGCACATATTTAGGAGTGGCATCTTCCACAGGGGAGGAATCGCCGATAAATGCAGCTTTACCGAGCCCGGATTTGGAAATGGCCACATAAGGTCCTTCGGCTGTACCTCCGCCGTTATAGACGCCTTGATCGACCGCATTAGCCCAGGCTTCATTCGTCTGAGGCAGATAGACGATGCCCTTGGCGCGCGTCGGATCCAGAATTTCCAGGGTCGCCCCGGCATGCATAGCTACCGTGGATACGCCGCTAGTAATGCCCAGCGCTTGTTCAGGCGCAACGACCCGGTCCGTGATGATATCCCCGAGCGCGTTATAGCGGAATCGGACTCCGAAGTTCTCATTCAGCCAGTCGGAGCTGGCAACCCCCTGCATGGCGGCGGAATTGCGTTCCTCAGCGCTCATGCCTTTGGCTGGATCTTCCCACGCGCCTCTGCGGTAGCCGTTCATCACCTCGGAAGCGTCCCAGCGGTTTTTGTTGCGGTCGGCATTATAATGGTCGGCGATGAAAAAAATGCTGCCGCCGTTCTGAACATACTGCTGCATGGCTGTCTGCTCGGACGTCTTGTAAGGAATGTTCGCTTCTCCGATGACGAACACATCATAGCCCTGCAAGTCGTCCAGCGTGATGGGCGCCGCTTTGCGCAGCTCTTTCACATAGTAGCCGTCGTCGGCCAAGGCATTGCCGAAGTCGGAAAAACCGCCGTCGATCACCCAGTCCGCCGCGCCGGCCGTCTGCCCGTGCGTGTTGTCGAACAAAATCTTTTTACCGGCATGCTCGTTGACTATCCTGGGATTGATGAAAGGGGCGGGATCGCTTGGGCCTTCGGCCAAGGCTGCCGGAGGTCCGCCGGTAAGGGAGGCTTGTACAGGAAAGGCGAGAGCAAGAGCAAGTGCCGTCCGGATCAGTGCTGCTTTCCAATTCAGTGGTTTCCTCATCTGATTCCTCCATCTATTGAGAAAGTATAAAATGACACCCCAAGTTTATCATGAACGAGGTGTAAGGAATGATAAACTTTGGTAAAAATAGGGACTTTGGACTAGCAAGAACAGCAAAATGAGCGGGAAGGCTCATAGCCGCATCCGATAATGAAAAAAGTTTCCCGGGCCTCTGCCTGCCCTATGCTGTGCAGTAATCAAAGGATCTGCTACCTTGTTTTCATATCCTGGTACTGGCCTTCTGGTTGCGGTAATTCAACTGCTCGATTTTTTCGACGGCCAATTCGATTTCGTTATCCACCATCGTTCACTCCCCTTTGATTTGCTGCATGCTACCATACTCATTCGGGGCGGCGGCCGTATTTCAGGCTTAAGCACAGCGGACAGGCAAAAAAAGACCTGCGCCTCCTCTAAAACAGGAGAAGCAGGTCAGGCTTACATTCGGGCGATGCTATGGCGAGGCTGCCGGAGGTCACTGAAAAACTTACGGGGGGTACGGAAATGTTCTGTAGAAGCGTAAGCGTTCGCCTTTGTCCCTGGATTTCAACCGCTATAAGCGGAATATAATCAGAGAAATACAGGGACAACAGCGATCGGAAGAATATTCCGTACTCGCAGCAATGACTTTTTCAACGGCCTCGGCTGCCGTGCGGTGCTTTTTACAGCAGCAGCATACCGGCAAGGCCGCAAGCGATCCCGAGCAGGATGACCGCGAAGCCGACGAAGAACAGCACCCGTCTGGGGAACGACTTCGAGATCATCAGCAGCGACGGGAGGCTGACTGCGGGAAGCGTCAGCAGCAGCGCGGAAGCGGGGCCGGTACCGAGTCCGAAGGACATCATCGTTTGAACGATCGGAATTTCCCCGGCCGTCGGAATGACGAACAAGGTTCCTGCGACGGCAAAGCCGAGAATGGCCAGCAGGCCGCCCGCACCGGCTTCGCCGATCGCCGGGAACAGCCAGGCTCTGGCGGCGCCCAGCAGCAGCACGGCAATCACATAAGCCGGAACGATGTGAAGGATCATGCTCCAGGCGCTTTGCAGCCAGCGGCTCAGCAGGGAACCGGAGGGTAATTTGCTTTGCTCCTCGACGAGCCGGTCCGATTTGTGCCGGCGGCATCGTCCGATCGGCGAAGCGGTTCGCGAAATAGCTGACCCCGAAGGTCAAGATCAATCCGAATACGAGGCGAAGCAGCGTAAATTTCCATGACAGCACGAAGGTCATGAAAATGAGCGTCGCCGGGTTCAGCGTCGGATTGCCCAGCCAGAAGGCGAGGCTGGCGCCGACCGATACGTTCCTTTTGCGTAAGCCTACCGCCAGCGGAGCCGCGCAGCAGGTACACATCATGCCGGGGAGGGAAGCGACTCCCGCCAGAGCGGTGCTTTTAAAATTGCTATTGCCCAGAACGCGCAGCAGCCAGGCGGAGGGAATCAGCACCTGCACCAGCGAGCCGAGCACGATCCCGAGGACGGCGGCTTTCCAGACGGACGTATAGTAAGCTTTGGCATATTCCCAGGCGCTGTTCCATGAAGGGCCGGGCGCAAAGGGATTCGTGCCGGAAACGATGGAAGCGCCTATGGAATGCTTGGCGGCTGCGTCGAATGCCTTATGGTAGTAAGGAACCCATTTGACATAGGTTAAGCCGGCAATGGCGACGATCAGAAAAATAGCGGCATAAAGCACCAGCCTTGCTTTGCTGTGAACCGGTTCTTGATTCGATGCGGCATTGTATTGAGACATACATTCCTCCAAAGGACGATAATGGATTTCAAAGCTTGCACGATTAGAGACAGATTCCATTATAACACGAGCCGGCCGTAGAGAAAGCTGTAAACCGTCCGCGTAATACAAGCTAAAAATTCCATTCTTATCGCTTCAGTATTATAATGATATTGTTTCTCTACAAAAGGAAATAATGAAATTTATATAATAGAAAGGAAATGATTCCAAATGGCATCCGCCGAAAAAATTAAATTGACCTCTTACTCCACCAAAGGAGGCTGCGGCTGCAAAATCGGGCCTGCGGACCTCAGCCAGGTAATCCGCAGTCTTCCGGCAGCCGTGCCGAACCCGAATCTTCTGGTCGGAATCGATACCAGCGACGATGCTGGAGTATACAAGCTGAACGACGAGCTGGCACTCGTGCAAACCGTCGATTTTTTTACTCCGATTGTGGACGACCCGTACGCTTTCGGGCAAATTGCCGCCGCCAATGCAATCAGCGATATTTATGCGATGGGAGGGACGCCGCTGACGGCTTTGAACATTGTTGCCTTTCCGATCAAAACGCTGGACAAGCAGGTGCTGGCGGACATATTGCGGGGCGCGGGCGACAAGCTGAAGGAAGCGGGCATTACGCTAGTCGGCGGCCATTCGATCGACGACAATGAGCCCAAGTTCGGACTGGCGGTCACGGGGCTCATTCACCCGGATCAGGTGCGGACCAATGCCGGCTCGAAGCCGGGCGACAAGCTTATTCTAACCAAACCGATCGGAGTGGGCATCCTGACCACCTCGATCAAGAAGGACAAGCTGAACGAGGCCGAGGTAGATCGGGTGACCGCGGTCATGGCCGCGCTGAACAAAACGCCGGCGCAATTGATGTCGGCGTATGAGGTGCACGCGTGCACGGACGTGACAGGCTTCGGGCTGCTGGGGCACGGCTCCGAGATGGCCAAGGGCAGCCAGGTCGGACTGCGCCTGTTCAGCAGCGAGGTGCCGATCCTGCCGCGTGTCCGGGAGCTGGCGGAGGAAGGCTTCGTCCCGGGCGGAACCAAAAATAATTTTGCACACCTGCAGGGCTCCGTCACCTTCCCTGAGACGATGGATCAGATCGATCAATGGATCCTCTGCGATGCGGTTACTTCCGGCGGTCTGCTCATTTCCGTCGCCGGAGATCAGGCGGAGAAACTGCTGGGCGAATTGCGTGAAGCGGGAGTGGAGGCAGCCCTTATCGGAGAGGCCGTTTCGGAGCATCCGGGTCACATCACGGTTATTTAAAAGGGAGCGAATCGCATTGTTTCAAGATATCAACGTAGAGGAACTGCTGGAGCTTCGCAACCGTGGCAAGGTGACGCTGATTGATGTCAGATCTCCGTCCGAATATACGGATTTCACGATTCCGGGCAGCAGGAACATTCCTTTTTTTGACGATGAGGAACGCGCGGAAATCGGGACGATTTACAAGCAGGTCAGTGTTCAGGCAGCCAAAGAAAGAGGCTTGGAGCTGATTTCGGCCAAGCTGCCTGCTTTTATCAAGACGTTCCAGCAGATTGAAGGGCCCAAAGCCGTGTTCTGCTGGCGCGGCGGGATGCGAAGCAAAACAACGGCGACACTGCTGTCGCTGATGGGTATCCGGGTGCATCGGCTGAGCGGAGGCATCCGTGAATACCGCCGCTGGGTGGTTCATACGCTGGAGCATTTCAAGCTCCACTCCCAGGGCTATGTCATTAACGGCTTGACCGGGACGGGTAAAACGCTGATCCTGCACTCGCTTAAGGAGCAGGGCTATCCTGTGCTCGATCTGGAAGCGCTGGCCGGACACCGGGGATCGATTTTCGGAGGCATCGGTCTGAGAGCGCACAACCAGAAAACGTTCGAGTCGCTGCTCCTGGAGGAGCTAATCCGGATAGGCGATGCGCCTTATGTCCTTCTGGAGGGCGAGAGCAAACGGATCGGTAAAGCGGTCATACCGGACTTTATCATGGACGTCAAGGAAGCCGGCGTACAGCTTTTTATCGATCTTCCGATAGAGGAGCGGGTCAAGCATATCCTGGAGGATTACAAGCCGTGGGAGCACAAGGAGGCCTGCCTCCAGGCATTCCGGCACATCCATAAGCGGATTCATACGCCGATTGCGAAGGAAATTGAGACGCATCTGCTGGAGGACCGTTTCGCCGAAGCGGTGAAGCTGCTGCTGGAGCATTATTATGATCCGCGGTACGATCATGCCACCCGGCAGTACAGCACCGATCCGGTTATCATCCAAGCAGCGAGCCTGCCGGAAGCGATGGAGGCGGTGAAAGGGCAGCTCGGCGCCATGTCTCTCTCTTTGCAGCAATAAACAAGGCCTGACCCGTACGAGACACGAGCTTTATCGGTCTTGTGCGGGTCAGGCCTTTGTAAATTGTTGAAGTCACGGCCCGGTTTGGTTGCAGCTCCCTATCCGAGCTCTTCCCCAGGCATGGATGTGCGGGTTACGACAAGGACACCGCCAAGCGTTCGCGAGCGGTACCGCTGCTTGATCTCACGCTGCGCTGTGGGCCAAGTTCTGCAGCCGTGCCGTAGGAATAGGACACCGCTAATAAGTCATTTCCGTGTTCTTCGGACGCCCGCTGAGCTGAAGGAATCCGAGGATCAGCAGCATAATCAGTCCTTGAACGACGATGGCCATCGAGATGGACAGCCCCTGATCTACGACGAAATAGTAGAGACCGGAGCCGATCAGCATCAAGCTGTTTTCTACAAAATTTTGTACGGCGATCGTTTTGCCGGAGCCCACGAGCGTCAGTCCTTCCTCCTGAAGCACGGTATTCATCGGGACGATGAAGATGCCTCCCATGCAGCCGACTGCCAGAAGCAGTGCAATCGCAATGGCCGTTTGATGCACCCAAGGAAAGATGAAGATCAGGATCAGCATGCCGAAGCCGTACAGAATCGCTTTGTGAAAACGGCTCAGCTGAATGAGCTTCGGCGCCAGGAAGGCTCCGATGACAATACCGATGGAAGTGGTAGCCAGAATGAGTGAAACGCTGAAATCGTCCGGGCTGAAGCCGAGCGCCAGCGGAATCCAGGCCAGCACCGCCGTTCTCAGCACAGCTGAGCTCATCCAGAAAGCGCCCGTTCCGATTAAGGAGAATCGCGTTTTAGGCCCGTTCATTAGCAGGGCGAAGCTTGTGAAAAACTGCACGGCTTCCCGGGTGTAGCGGATGGACGGATTGCCCGGCATGCGGGGAATGAAGAAAGTCATTCCCAGGGATAAAGCGTACATCCCCGCACACAGGAGGACGGCCTGCACGGTGGAGCTCACCGAGACGAGCGCGCCGCCCCCGCCGATCCCGGTCAGGATGGCTAGAATCGTGTACGCTTCGATTCTCGCATTTGCCTGAAATAATTGCTCCGGGCTGCCTGTCAGCTCGGGCAGAATGCCGTACTTGGCCGGGGAATAGACGACCGCTCCGACGCCTACGGTAAAGTAGCACAGCATCAGCATAGCGATGCTGGCGGCATCTATGAACAGGAGCGCTCCGATGCCAAGCAGTTTAATGAGATTGCCGATGACCAGTACGGTTGATTTCGGCAGCTTATCGGCGACTGGCCCTACGAACGGGGCCAGCAGAATATAAGGAAGGAAGAAGGCCATGGTGACCAGCGCCAGCGACTCTGGGGAGAAGCCGTTGCGCGTTAGCAGGCTCGATATGACAAACAACGACATATTGTCGGCGAAAGCGGATAAAAATTGGGTGATATATAAAGCGTTCAAGGCGCTTAGTTTCATCCTGCATCGTCCCTTCCAGTCATTCGTTTCGTTAGACGTTCGCGCTCAGCGGAGCTTCCGCCAGCTGTTTCAACGCGACGTAATCCGTCTTGCCGCTGCCAAGCAGCGGCAGCTTCTCGATCGCTTCGATCCGCGACGGCGCGAGCAGCGGAGAATAGCCTTTGCCGCTGAGGAACGATTTGAGTTCCGTCAGACTCGCGGCGGCAGCGGCGGGCTGCGTCACGTACAGCACGATCCGCTCTCCCTTGCGGCCGTCTGCGACGCTGACGGCCGCTAAGCCCGCATGGCCGAAGCAGGCGGCGGCGATTTCTTCAACAAGCTGCAGCGAGATCATCTCGCCGCCGATTTTGGCAAACCGCTTCAGCCGCGACTTGACGGTAAGAAAGCCCTGCTCATCCTGCTCCACCACATCTCCGCAATCGTACCATTCCGGGCACGGCACGAAGCCGCGGCCATGAATCAGATAGCCCTTCATCAGATTGGGGCCTTTAATGTGCAGGCTGCCGCCGGCGGCAATGCCGGGGACGGGCTCCAGCCGGCATTCGATGCCGGGCAGCGGACGCCCAACCGTGCCTTGCTTGTAGGCAAGCGGCGCGTTGATCGATACGATCGGCGACGCCTCGGTCGTTCCGTAGCCTTCCAGAATGCGGATGCCGAACTTCCGGCTCCACAGCTCGGCGACCTCGTCCTTCAGCTTCTCCGCGCCGGTGACGACATAGCGCAGCGAGTGAAAATCATACGGGTGTGCGGCTCTGCCGTACCCGGCCAGAAACGTGGAGGTCCCGAACAATATGGTCGCATTCCGGTCGTAGACGACCTCGGGAATGACGCGGTAGTGCAGCGGGCTCGGATAGAGCACCACCGGGACGCCGGTCAGCAAGGGCAGCAGCGTTCCGGCGGTCAGCCCGAAGCTGTGGAACATCGGCAGCGCGTTGAACAGCTTATCGGCGGAGGTGAAGTCGAACACGGTCTTGGCTTGATGGATGTTCGCGAACAGCTGCTCGTGGCCGAGCACGACGCCCTTCGGCTTGCTCTCGCTGCCGGAGGTGAAGAGCAGCACGTCGCGCGCTCCGCGGTCGGCCGGTGTATTCTTCACCGTCTCCCACAAGGCGGCGAGCTGGTCGCCGCGGCTGACGGAAGCCCGGACGTCCTCCAGGTACACGATGCGTACCTGCTGCCCGAGCGCTTCCGCGACGTCCTGCAGCTTCGCTTTCGCGACAAACTCCCGCGACGTTAGCACCGTCCGCAGACGCGCGGTTTCACACGCGTCCAGCAGGTTCTGCTGTCCTGCGGAGAAGTTCAGCATCGCCGGCGCTTTGCCCAGCCGGAACAAGGCGAACAAGGCGATGACATGCGCGGCGGAGTTGGGCAGAAGCAATCCGACGGCGTCCTGCTTCTTCAGCTCGGGCGCCAGCTTGCGGGCGAACAAATGCGCTGCGAGGATCAGCTTGCGGTACGTGAAGCGCTGCGTCAGGTCACTCGCAGATGACGCAGCCGTATCCGTGCAGGGAAGCCTGCAGCCGCAGCTCGTCGAACAGGTTGATCTGCCGCTTCAGCCGGCTGTGCAGCAGATGCTCCTGCATCGCCTGGAGAATACGGTCCGCGGCCAGCTCCTTCTGCCGTTTCATCGGCAGCTGCGGATCGGGCGAGACCTGGAACGCCTCGCCGATTTCAATGGAAACGGCGGGGAACCAGACCGTTCTTATTTTGCTTCCGATATAAGAAAACTTCGAGCGTTCAGCTCCATTGATTGCGATAGGCACCAGCCGGGCGCCGGTCCGCAGGGCAATGTAGGCGATGCCGGTATAGATTTTCATCAGTCCGCCCGTCGTCGTGATGCGGCCTTCCGGAAACAGCACCAGCGGTGTTCCGCTGTGCACCGTACGGACCATGGTACGGACGGAATAGGGATTCAGGGGATCGACGGTAATATAATTGCACAGCCTAAGCGGCAGCTTGAACCGCTCGGCGATCCGGGTATTGACGACGAAGGTGGCTTCTCTCGGCAAATATAGAGCGAGCAGCACCGCGTCCATCAGTGATACGTGATTAGGCATCAGAATCGTTTTCTCCGATAAATCCAGCTTCTCGAGACCGCTCAGTCTCAGCTTGAACAGCCAGCGGAACAAGATTTTCAAGAACGCAATGAGCAGGTGCACAGCAATCGACTCCTCTTTTGCAGACTGGCCTTATGACCAGGTACTGATGATTTGTTAATTGTATTGTACTGGAAATCGCAGCGGTTGCAGAGTACTAAGTTGGTGTAGTACCTTTTTTTTACCCGCAGGGCGCAGGCGGCGATGCAATTAAACAGAAATTGACAAGTCCCCACCCCCGTGCTAGAGTGAAATTAACTTACTTTATCAAAGCGACTTCCTTTCTGCGCCCCTTATTGGGAATAGAACGGAAGTCTTTTCTCTTTAGAAAATTTTCATATAGGAGGATACCGTGACAACTACCGCTCAACCGCACAAAAGCCATTTCTGGCTCATAGCCGCCGTAGCCTTGGGCACGCTGCTTAACCCGCTCAATACGACGATGATTTCCGTCGCCTTCTCGCGGCTGCAGGATGAATTTCAGGTCACCTATGCCTCCATTTCCTGGCTCATTGCCACTTATTATGTGGCCAGCGCCGTTGCGCAGCCCGTTATGGGCAAGCTCGGGGCCCTGTTCGGACGCAAAAAGATTTTTATGCTCGGCCTTGCACTCATTACCGTATCCTCCATGCTGGCGCCGCTGTCTCCGGGCTTCGGATGGCTGATGGCCTTCCGCGTCATTCAAGCCATAGGCAGCTCGGCACTGTTTCCGTCGGGAATGGGCATCATCCGCTCGGTCATTACGACGAATCAGGCCCGCGCGCTCAGCGTCATGTCCGTATTTTCTTCGACCTCGGCCGCGTTCGGCCCGTCCCTCGGGGGCTTCCTGATTCAATACAGCGATTGGCAGTCTATCTTTCTGATTAATTTTCCGTTCATTCTGGCGTCGTTTGTGCTTGCCCTTAAGATGATGCCCAAGGACGCCCCGCGCAAAGGCTCGGCCGCCGGTGCGCTGGACGGGCTCGGCATCGTTTTTTTTACCGTGCTGATCTTCAGCTGGCTCTTCTTCTTTCTGTCGTTCAAATCGGGGGTGAACTGGCTTCTGCTGCTGCTCAGCCTTGTTCTGAGCGTAGGATTTTATCTGTATGAGGCCAGACGGAAGCAGCCGTTTATCGATGTGCTCTTCCTGCGGAGAAACGTCAACGTATGCTTTGTGTATATCCAGTTTATTTTGGTCAACATCGTATTTTATTCGATTATGTTCGGCATTCCTTCTTATCTGCAGCAGGTCAGGCATTATAACGGGCAAGAGGTAGGACTGATCATGCTGTCGATTTCCGGCTTCGGCGTGCTCATTACACCGATCGTCGGACGCTGGATCGACCGTTCCGGCTCCCGCACCCCGTTATTGGTCGGGACGCTGTTTACGGTGGCGGGAACGTCGCTGCTGCTGACGCTGACGGATACCTCGGCGCCCGGCTGGATTTTCACCTGCTTGTCGGTGCTCGGGATCAGCAACGGCTTCCAGAATCTCGGGCTTCAGACGGCGCTCTATTCTTATGTGGAGCGGTCGGAGACCGGGATTGCCTCCGGCTTGTTCATGACTTCACGGTTTATGGGCACGATTCTATCCTCGAGCCTGCTCGGGACAGTATTCAGCACCCAGATCACGACCAGCCATCTGCATACCTTGATTCTGGGCTGCGTCATTATCAGCGTCGTCATGCTGCTGCTCTCGATCCGAATGTGGGTAAAGGAAGGCGGAAGCCTCCGGCAGATGCAGCCGTAAAATCACCTCTTGGGGCTGGCTCTCCTCATCCGCATCCATCGCCAAAACGCAAGTCCATGTTCTTCTGCCAGCGCAGAAAACATGGGCTTTTTTGTATTGACAGAGGGTCAAATGGATACAATGGTAAAAAAATGCGGAGTGAGGTGGATGAAGGTGAGCTTTTTTATGAAGCTGCTGCACAGGCTCCTTCAGAGCGCCTCCACGGAAAGCACCGGGGAAGAGACAAGGCCTAAACAGCTGCTTCCAACCCATGTGCAGGAAACCGTCAATCAGATTAAATCCCGCACGGGAAACAGCTCTGACATTGTATTTCGCAGCTTCCCGATTCAGCTCAAAGAAGGGGCCGTCTCCGTCGTTGTCGTTTATTTGGAGGGCATGGCGGACGTTACGGAGATTTTGGAAGCTTTATTGTTTGATATAAAAGAAAACGATTCTTTTTTTCGCAGACTTCAAGAACAATCGGACCCGCTTGCTGCGTTGAGGGAGTCCACACTCCGCAGCGGAGATTTAAGAACGATAGAAGATTGGGAAGCGCTGTATCATGCGATTCTGTCGGGCGACACCGTCATCATGGTCGACGGCACGGCCCGCGCGCTGGCGGCCAGCACGAAAAACTGGAAGAGCGGGGAGTTACCGAGCCTTCGACGCAGACGGTTATCCGCGGGTCCCGCGAAGGGTTCTCCGAGACGCTGCGAACCAATACGACCTTGATCCGGCGAAAAATCAAAAGTCCGGATCTTTGGATGGAAACGATGCAGATCGGCACCGTGACCCAGACGGATGTGGCGGTGATGTACATCCGCGGCATCGTGAACGAAAAGCTGGTGGACGAAGTGCGGCAGCGGCTGCAGCGCATTCGCATCGACGCGATTCTGGAAAGCGCCTATATCGAAGAAATGATTCAGGACAGTACGTTTTCTCCGTTTCCGACGATCTATAACACCGAGCGACCGGACGTTATTGCGGCGGGACTGCTGGAGGGCCGCGTAGCTATTCTGGTGGATGGAACGCCGTTCGTGCTGCTGGCACCCGCGCTGTTCACCCATTTTATTCAAACGGCGGAGGATTATTATCAGCGCTGGGATATCAGCTCGCTGCTGCGGATTTTGCGCTACATCTGTTTGATGATTGCGCTGCTCGCGCCTTCAGCCTATATTGCTGCAACCACATTTCACCAAGAGATGATTCCTACTTCGCTCCTGGTCAGCATTGCCGCTCAACGGGAAGGGATTCCTTTTCCCGCCTTTGTTGAAGCGATGCTGATGGAAATTACTTTTGAAATTTTGCGGGAGGCCGGTATCCGCATGCCCAGAGCGATCGGTCAGGCGGTTTCGATCGTCGGAGCGCTCGTCATCGGTCAGGCGGCCGTCGAGGCGGGGCTTGTAGGGCCGGCGATGGTTATTATCGTATCTATCACGGCGATAGCCAATTTCGTGATTCCCTCGTTTAATATGGGAATTACTATCCGTATTATCCGTTTTTTCCTGATGATGCTGGCCGCTTCGTTCGGCTTGGTCGGGATTATGGTCGGTTTGATTGCGATTGTGCTTCATTTATGCAGTCTGCGCTCCTTCGGAATTCCGTATCTTGCGCCTTTCGCGCCTTTCATTGCCGAGGATCAGAAGGATAATCTGTTCCGGCTGCCGCTTTGGATGCAGAAGACGCGCCCGCGGCTGATTAATCAGAGCAATATGGACAGGCAGCAGAGCCATGAGAAGAACAACCCGCAAAGAGGAAAATGACACCAGGAGAGGGACGATGGTGTACCATGCTGAGAAGAACAAGCCGGAGCCTGGCGCTGCTGACTGTGCTGCTATGCTTGACGGGCTGCTGGAACCGGAGAGAGTTGAACGAGATGTCCATTGCTTCGGCCTTCGGAATTGATAAGGTGGGTGACCATTATGAGGTTTCGGTACAGCTCATCAACGGGGACGAAGTGGCTACGAATAAAGGGGGCGGAACTCAAAGGATGCCTGTCGTCACCCAGCAGCTGGCAGGCGGGGACACCATTTTCGAATCTGTCCGTCAGCTGACGACAATCACGCCGCGCAAAATTTATTCCTCCCATATTCAAATGCTGGTTCTTGGGGAGACTCTGGCCAAGGAAGGGATTGCTAAGGTACTTGATGCCTTATCCAGAGATCATGAAATGAGAACCGATTTCTATATCGTCGTCGCTAAGAACGCAAAGGCGGCGGATGTTCTGAAAATATTGACCCCGTTAGAGAAAATTCCTTCCCATAAAATGTTCTCCTCGCTGGAGTCGGCGGAGAAGGCTTGGGGAGGCGCTACGACGGTGGATCTGCACCAGCTGATTTATGATTTGGTCAGCAAAGGAAAGGACCCAGTTTTAACCATGGCGGAGGTTATAGGCGATCCTCAGACCGGCCAGTCTCATTCCAACCTGAACTCGGTGCATCCGCCAGTGAATATAGAATATAACGGTCTAGGAGTCTTCAACAGGGACCGTCTCGTCGGCTGGCTCAATCAGAACGAGAGCAAAGGCTACAACTATATCGTCGGGAATATCAAGAGCACGATAGTCAACGTAGCTTGTCCCCAAGGGGGAGAATTGGGCCTTGAGCTGATTCGCACCAGCAAAAAACTCAAAGGGAATGTCGTCAACGGGAAGCCCGAAGTGAGTGTTCGCATTAAAGTGGAGGGGAATGTGGGCGAAGCGGAATGTACCCTGGATCTCTCCCGCAAGGAGTCGATTCAGCTGCTGGAGAAGGAGGCCGAAGAACAGATTAAGGCGACGATCCTGTCGGCTGTAAAGAAAGCGAAGAAGTATAAATCGGATATTTTTGGCTTCGGCGATGCGATTCATCGCGCAGAGCCCAGGTTCTGGAAGCAGGTGGAGGACCAATGGGAGGAGCAGTTTGTAGAGCTTCCAGTACAAGTGACGGTTGAAATGAATATCCGGCGAACAGGGAGCGTCGTCGAATCGTTCCTGGATGAAATGAAGGAGGAATGAAGGATCGGTGTGGATTGTCGTTACCTTGTTGGTTACTGCGCTGATTATCCTGTTTGAGGTTCCGGGATTGTGGAAGAGCAAGCAGTGGAGAGAGCTTGGCGTATTCGCCGTACTGATGGCAGCCGGATTCATACTCGCAATTCTTCACTCGAGCAATGTCCGTCTTCCGAATCCTATAAACATGATTATTACAATTTATAAACCGTTGGCTGATTCGATTTCCAGAATGCTGGGGTAACGGTAGAAAGTATGTGAGTGTCTTGCTGGAGAATGGGAAAATTCATACGCGACAATTAAAGGTCATGGCCATGCTGTTCAGTCTAGGGAGCGCGATTCTGATCGTTCCCTCCGGACTGACCGCATCAGCCAAGCAGGACGGCTGGATTGCCGCGGCGGTCGGTACGTTTGCCGGTTTGCTGCTGATCTTTTTATTTGATGCTTTAGGCAGGCGTTTTCCGAATCAGACGCTGGTCGAATACAGCGAGACCGTGCTCGGCAAGTGGTTAGGGAAGGGCGTCGCTCTGCTATATATTGGATATTTTTTTCTTCTGTCTTCGCTTGTGCTGCGAAATATCGGTGACTTCATTACGAGTATTACGCTGCCGGAGACGCCAATCCAGGCGGTTCATATTATTTTTCTGGTGATTGTTATCTTGGGTACACGTCTTGGACTTGAGGTTTTTATGCGCACGGCGGAAATTTTTTTTCCGTGGATTCTGATGCTGCTATTCCTTCTCGTAGTCTGCATTTCACCGCAAATTCAATACTATAAAATGCTGCCGATTCTGGAGGAAGGCATCAAACCGGTACTCAAGGGAAGCTTATCCATTCTCGGGATCCCTTATTTGGAGCTGGTTGTCTTTCTTATGCTGTACCCTTATGTCAGCAAGATCGAAAAGGCCGGTAAAGCCTTATTTATCGGAGCATTGTTCGCCGGTGTCGTGCTCATTATGATCACGGCGTTGTGCGTGCTTGTGCTTGGCTCCGATTTTACGGCAAGACATGCGTTTCCCAGCTACACGCTGGCCAAAAAAATCCATTTCGGCGAATTTATCCAAAGGATCGAGGTATTTATGGGCATCACCTGGTTCCTGACCATCTATTTTAAACTCATTGTGTGCTTTTATGCGTCCGCGCTTGGACTAGCCCAGCTGTGCAGGCTGCGAAGCTACAGAATCTTAACGCTGCCGATGGGCGTGCTTCTGATTGTGCTGTCCTTGATCGTGTACCCCAATATCGTCTATTTTAGAGAATTTGCCTCTCAAATATGGACGCCATTCGCCATGACCTTCGGCTTGGTTCTGCCGGTTCTGTTGTTAACCGTAGCTTCTATCCGCAAAAAGCTTCGGAGCTGAGCGAAGCTCTCGCCTCTGCCGCTACAAATATCATTGCTGCGAGTACGGATCATTCTTCCGAACGTTTGCGCTTCTACAGAACGATTCCGAACTCTCCGCTCATTTTTCAGCAGCCTCCTTTTTCCCGCCCGTGTTGGGAATCGCGTCTAAGTTCGAATCCTGGATTTTGCCCGGCTTTACCGGGATGTCAAAAAACGCCCGCTCGGGAGGAGGCCTCCGGACGGGCGTTTCGTATAACAGGGTGAAGCCGGTTACATATTGATCTCTTTGCTGCGCGATTCGGCTATTACGCCGCCCCGACTTGCGGCTGCACGTGCTTTCAACCGCTCGAGCCACACCTTGGACGCCTCGGCGACGGACCAGCGTAAGCAGCAGCCCGCTCAGAGAAACCAGCACGGCAAGCGGCAGCCCCCACAGGTTGCCGGGATGCGTAAAGAAGGGAACCAAGGCAATCGCGAGAATAGGCGGCGCATTGAGACGGAATTTTTGAATCAGGATGATCGTACTGAGCACAGCTGCAAAAAACGAAATAAATCCGGTGTCGGACAAGAACAGCGCCGAACTGATGAGCGAAGCTGCCGAGGCGCCGGCGATCAGCCTGCAGAAATCTTTGAAAGCGAAGGTGCGGCTGATGAATAAGTAGGAGAAAGCGCCGAGCGTCGGGTAGAACAGCATTTTGACGCTAGGTATATGTTGTGCAATCCAATAAATAAGCAGTAAATAGAAGCAAATCGTCCATGTTTTTAAATTCAAACCCCGTTCACATCCTCTTGTCCATTCATCTGCAAAAGATACAAACCTGAAGAATCATACCTGATATACAGGCAGGATGTCAATACATGTTGGTTCTTTTTCCCAAAACTACACCCTCCGGCCCAAAAGTTTTGTATAATAAAATTTGTTTTCGTGTTTCAAACCATTTTTTAACGGGTATATCCATATAGGGGGAAGTGTGTCTATGTTCAAACAATGGAGATTCGATATACGGTCCAAAATTGCATTGGGCTATTTTTTAATTGTACTCTGCCTTGGCGTATCCGTATTTACGCTAAACAGCCGAATTGCCTCGCTGCAGAAGGAAATTGATTTTATTACGAACCATGATATGGTCGTTCACAACCTTTCGTATCAAATCGAGAAGTATCTTGTCGATATGGAAACAGGGATGAGAGGCTATGTTATTACGGGAGACCAGAATTACTTGGAACCGTATTATACCGCAACGCAGAACTGGGAGTCGGATTACAATAAGCTTTATGAACTGATTGCCGATAACGGGACTCAGACACGCAACCTTGAGATGATCAAGGGCAGCTTCCAGCAATGGGTAGATACTGCCGGGGAAGCCGTTATTACCATGAAGCGCAATGAGGACAGCGCGGGTTTATCCGCCTTTTTCAAATCGGATGCGGGGAAGCGCCAAACGGATCAACTGCGGATTCAATTCGATAATTTCCGCAATACCGAAAAGGGGCTGACCGCCAAACGAGTGGCGGACCTGAACGAGAGCAATGCTACGCTGAAGTATCAGCTGTATACGCTTATGATTATCATTCTTATCGTGTCCATCGTGGTGGCCTACATTATTTCGCGGTCGATCGTTAAGACAGTTAAGCAGGTCAGCCGGGCTATTACGGAAATCGCCGCTTCCGGCGAAGTGACGGCAACCCGGATTACGGTCGATTCCAATGACGAAATTAAGGATTTGGCGGAATCGGCCAACATGCTGCTGGAAAGCCAGGAGAAGCAGACGTGGCTTCAAATGAATCTTGCCGAAATGGCCAACTTCAACCAAGGGTTTACCGATGTAAACGAGCTGGCGGAATCCTTTATAAGGAAAATTGCCGTATTGATGAACGCAAGCTACGGTATCTTTTATTTATCGGAAGGGCAAGGGAAAGGACAAGTTCTGGTCCGCGCGGCTTCCTATGCCGCTGACGGCGATGATGCGGGAGCTCCAAGGCTTCGTCTTGGCGAAGGCTTGGCCGGTCAAAGCGCTGTCGATCAGCAGCTGGTCGTATTGAACCCGGCACCGGCCGATTATATCAAGATCGGTTCCGGACTTGGAGAGACGGAGCCTTGCAGCGTGCTGATCTGTCCGATTGCTTTCGAGGGCCGGACGGAGGCGGTCATCGAGCTGGCTTCGCTCGGGACGTTCTCGGAAACGCAGCAGCAGCTGATGAAGCAGCTTCAAACGACGTTCGGCATCTCGCTGAACCGGGTGCTGAGCCGGATGGAAGTCGATCGGCTGCTGGTCGAGACGCAGTCTCAGGCGATGGAGCTGCAGGCGCAGACGGAGGAGCTGCAGCAGCAGGCCGAGGAGCTGCAGGCGCAGTCCGAGGAGCTGGTGTCGCAGCAGGACGAGCTGAAGGCCTCCAACGATCTGCTGCGCAAATCGGAGGGCCGGTTGCAGCGTCAGCAGGAGGAGTTGGAGCAGAGCAACGAGGAGCTGTCACAGCGCTCCATGCTGCTGGAAGCGCAGATGCGTCAAGTCGAGGAAATCAACCGGCAGATGGAGGAACAGAGGGATGCGCTGCAGAAGCAGGCTGCAAAGCTGACGACGATGTCGAAGTACAAGTCGGAGTTTTTAGCCAATATGTCGCATGAGCTGAGAACGCCGCTGAACAGTCTGCTTATTTTATCCCAGCTGCTGACAGAGAATAAACAGGGCAACCTGGATGAGAAGCAGGTGGAGTTTGCCAGAACGATACATTCCTCCGGAAACGATCTGCTTCGCTTGATTGATGAAATTCTTGATCTGTCCAAGGTGGAAGCGGGCAAAATGAAAATTGAGATTGAGCCGGTGCTGCTGAATGACGTGAGGGAGAATCTGTATCGAAGCTTCCAGGAGGTTGCCGTCAAAAAAGGAATCCGCTTCGAGCTTGAGCTTGAGCCTAATGTGCCTGAATGTGTCGTAACCGACGGACACAGGCTGCAGCAGATTCTAAAAAATCTGCTGTCCAATGCATTCAAATTTACGAACCAAGGGCAGGTTTCCGTACGAATCTTCCGTTTGGACGAGACTTCCGCCGCAGCGAAAGGCCAAAAAGGCTTTATCGGCTTCGAGGTGAAGGATACCGGTATCGGGATACCGAAGGATAAGGTCGATATTATATTCGAGGCGTTCCAGCAGGCCGACGGAACGACCAGCCGCAAATATGGCGGCACAGGACTAGGACTGACGATCAGCCGGGAGCTTTCGCGCCTGATCGGAGGCGGAATCGAGATCGAAAGCCGCGAAGGGCGCGGAAGCACGTTTACGCTGTACATTCCCGAGACGCTCGATATGGCTTACCGAGCCGCAATGGAAGAAGCGGGCGTTGCCGAGATCAAGGGGAAATCCGAATCGGCTGTCTCTTCAGCTGCCATAAACGAGCAAGTTTTGGCGCCGAGCATTGAACTGTCGGATCCGAGCCTGCTGGCGGCGGACGGCGTGGAGGATGACCGGGAGCGGCTGAGCGACGGCGACCGCGTGCTGCTGGTTATCGAGGACGACATCCATTTTGCGACGCTGATGCTGGATATGGCCCGCTCGCGCGGCTTCAAGGGGCTTGTCGCGCTGCGCGGCGACGTAGGGCTTGCGCTCGCCCATGCGTATAAGCCGGATGCAGTGCTGCTGGATATTCAGCTTCCGGTGCTGGACGGCTGGTCTATTCTGGAGCGGCTGAAGCAGCATCCGGAGACAAGGCACATTCCGATCCACATCATCTCGGTCGTCGAGGAGCAGCAGGAAATGCTGACGATGGGGGCTATGGCCTATTTGAAAAAACCGGCCAGCCGCGAAAAGATCGAAAATGCGTTTGCGCGTATCGAGACGTTCATGAACCGCGATTTGAAGCGGCTGTTGATTGTCGAGGACGATATCGCCCTGCGTGACAGCCTGGTAGAGCTGATTGCTCATGACGATGTGGCGATTACCGCCGTATCCACCGGGGAGGAAGCGCTGGCTGCGCTGCAGGAGGATCATTATGACTGCATGGTGATGGACCTGGGGCTGAACGATATGTCAGGCTTCGACCTGCTCGACCGCATCCGTAAGAACCGTACGCTGGTGCGGCTGCCGATCATTATTTATACAGGCAAAGAGCTGGATATGAAAGAAGAAATCGAGCTGAAGAAATATGCCAAGAGCATCATTATCAAGAATGTCAGATCACAGGAAAGACTGTACGACGAGACGGCCCTGTTCCTGCATCGCGTAGAGGCCAATTTGCCGGAGGAACGGCGCAATCTGCTGAAGAAGCTGCACAGCAACGTGGCGGCTTTCGAAGGCAAACGGATTCTGCTCGTCGAAGACGATATTCGCAACGTCTTCGCCTTGTCCAACGTGCTGGAAGGCTACAGCCTTCAGGTCAGCTTCGCTGAGAACGGCCGTGAGGCGCTGGAGCTGCTGGAGAAGCAGCCGGACTTTGATCTGGTCCTGATGGATATTATGATGCCGGAAATGGACGGCTATCAGGCCATGGAGGCTATTCGGGCGATGCCTCAATTCGCCAAGCTGCCGATCATTGCCCTAACGGCCAAGGCGATGAAAGAGGATCGTCAAAAGTGTATTGACGCGGGGGCTTCGGATTACATCAGCAAGCCGATCGATCCGGAGAGACTGCTTTCGCTGCTGAAGGTGTGGTTGTATAAATAAAGGAGGGTTCACGATTACTGGAAATAAAGACGTCGATGCCGGAAGAGAAGTCTCCGCGGTCAAGGAAACGGCCGAACGGGAACGGATCGAAGTTGAGCTCTTATTGGAGGCGATTTTTCGCAGATACGGGTATGATTTTCGCAATTATGCATACGATTCGATAAAGCGGAGGATTGGGCACGGTATGCGTGCCCTCCGCTGCAAAACGATTTCCGCGATGATCGAGCAGGTGCTGCATCATCCGGAGCAGGTGCAGAAGCTGCTCCGCTATATGGTAGTGAACGTGACGGAAATGTTCAGGGACCGCTCTTTTTCCGCTCGTTCCGGGAAAAGGTGGTGCCGTTCCTTCATACGTATCCGCATATCCGGATCTGGCACGCAGGCTGCTCGACAGGGGAAGAAGTGATCTCCATGGCGATCATCCTGCAGGAGGAAGGCCTGTATGAGAAGTCGCGCATCTATGCGACCGACATTGATGAAGAGGTGCTGCGCCGGGCTCAGGCGGGGATATTCCCCTTGAACAAGATGCAGCAGTATACGCAAAATTACATTCAAGCCGGAGGATTGCGGTCGTTTTCCGATTATTATACTGCGAATTACGACGCCGTCATTTTTCATCCGTCCTTGATGAAGAATATCGTGTTTGCCCGGCACAATCTGGTAACCGATCAATCCTTTAATGAATTTAACGTTATTTTTTGCCGTAATGTCATGATTTACTTCGATAGAAGCCTGCAGAACCGGGTGCATCAATTGTTTTATGAAAGCCTGGGCATGTTTGGCGTACTGGCCTTGGGGGATCGGGAATCGATCCGCTTCAGCGAACATGATGCATGCTACGAGGCGATAGACGCCAATGAAAAGCTGTACCGGAAGATGAGATAAAGCGAGGGGACCTGGGAGTGATGAATCGAGACTATCCAATCAATATCTTATTGGTTGACGATCATCCTGAAAATTTGCTCGCGATCGAAGCGGTTTTGGCCGATGAGCCTTATCGTTTGGTGCGGGCTTATTCCGGCCATGAAGCGCTGAGGTGCTTGCTGCGCGACGAGTTTGCGGTCATTTTGCTGGATGTGCAGATGCCGGGCATGGACGGCTTTGAGACGGCCCGTCACATTAAATCACATGACAAAACAAAGGATATTCCGGTTATTTTTATTACGGCGACGAGCAAGGAAACAACGCATTACGATGCGGGCTATTCCGCCGGCGCCATCGATTATATGGTGAAGCCGTTCGTGCCCCAGATTTTACGTTCCAAAATCAGGGGCTTCGTCAGCCTGTATGATGCTCAAAAGGCGCTGAAGCAGCAGACGAAGCGGCTTGAGGAAGCGAATCTGGAGCTGCAGCGCTCCTCGCAGGAGCTGAAGAAGGCCGAAGCGCAAGCGCGCGCCGTTATGGAAACCTCCATCGATACGATGCTTGTATTCTCTACGCGGGGCACTATTCTGAAAGCCAATCCGGCGGTAGAGATGATGTTCGGCTATACGCCGCAGGAGCTGCAGGGCAAGCCGATCTCTCTCCTGCTGCCGAGCTTTGCCGATGGCCGCAGGCCGGAGAAGTGCCAGCTTGGCAAAGTGCTCGAAGCCACGACCCGCCGGAAGGATCAAACCTCCTTTCCAGCGGAAATCCAGCTGGGTGCCTCGATGGAGGGTTCCCATCTGTTCGTCTGTACGGTGCGGGACATTACGGAGCGGAAAAGGGCGGAGCAAGCCCTGATCCAGGCCAAGGAAGTGGCCGAGGAAGCTTCCAAGGTAAAGACCCGGTTTATGTCGTTCATGAGTCATGAAATCCGGACGCCGCTGAACGGCGTTATAGGCATGATGGATATTTTGCTCGATTCGGGGCTGACTGACGAGCAGCGGGAGCTGGCGGATATCGTGATGCAGAGCGGCATTACACTGAGCACGATCGTAAACGATGTGCTCGATTTCTCCAAGCTGGAATCCGGCCGGATGGAGCTGGAGGATGAACCGTTTCTGCTGCAGGTATGTCTTGAGCAGATCATGGATATGTTCACCGCCAAGGTGAGGGAGAAGCAGCTGGAGATGCTCTATGTCATCGATCCGCGGCTGGAAGGCTTGGTTCGCGGGGATATGACCCGGCTGCAGCAGGTGCTGCTGAATCTGGTCGGCAATGCGGTCAAATTCACGGAACGGGGTGGAGTTTATATTATCGTCAGCTGCGTAGGCGAGACGAACGAAGCCTTCCGGATCGAATTTGCCGTGAAGGATACCGGCATCGGCATTCCGGAGGATAAGGTCTGTCAGCTGTTCCAGCCCTTCACGCAGGCGGATGCGTCCATGAACCGCAAATACGGCGGTACGGGGCTTGGACTTGCGATCTCCAAGACGCTCGTGGAGCTGATGGGCGGCAGCATTCGGGTGGAATCCGGGGAGGAGAGCGGCGCGATATTCATTTTCACAGTTACGTTGAAGCGCTGCGAAGAGCATTTGGCGGTACCTGTACAGCAGGAGCTGGCCGCCGCCCTGGAGCCTTCCAACACGGCCGCTGCCGCCGTGCAGCCCGGCAAGTCGCTGCGCGTACTGATCGCCGAAGACGAGACGCTCAACCAGAAGCTGCTGCTCTATATGATGCAGCGGATGGGGCATAAGGCTCAAGTGGTGGAAAACGGTCTTCAGGTTATCGAAGCGTTGGAACGGGAACGGTTCGATGTGCTTCTGATGGATATTTACATGCCCCAAATGGACGGATTAAAGACGGTACATAGCATCGTCAGCCGCTGGTCGGACCAAGAACGCCCTCTGCTTATTGCCACGACGGCCAGCGTCCTGGAGAGCATCGAGAAGGACTGCTTGTCAGCCGGCTTCGATGAGTTTATGAGCAAGCCTGTCCGGCTCGATCATATCCGCAAGCGGCTCGATCAGCGGATCTCCGGCGCGCCCGGCAATGCTACCTCTGCTTCCGGTATTGCCCGGGGGGGACGCCGACAATCCGTTTGAACATACGGATAAAATTCGAATAATCGTTAAAGCCTGACTGCTGGCACGCATCGGTTACATTATGACCGTCGTGCAGCAGTTTTTTGGCATAAGCGATCCGTTTGAGCAAAATATACTCGTGAATGGTGCTGCCGATGCTCTGCCGGAACAAGCGGCTCAAGTAATAACGGTTCATAAAAAATTGCTGCTCCAGCGCCTCAAGCGTCAGATTATGGTCCAAGTGATGGTCGATGAAATCCAGCACGGGAGCGAGCTTCTCCGGCACGACGGAGGAGGGGAGCGGGGACAGGTTCTGCGTGAAGGCACGGTTGAGAAGGACGAGCAGCTCGATAAAATAAGTCATCAGGAGCAGCTCGGAGCCGTCCCCGGGCCGGCTGAACAGCCCGTCCATCTTGGCATACAAGGCCAGCAGCTCCTCAAGCTGCTGAGGAAGCAGCTGAATTTTATTATGCTCGCCCTGCGGGCGGTCATGGAAGCACTTCAGCAGATTATAGCCGTAAGGAGCGGCATAACGCTCTACGGCTTGAGGATCGAAGTGGATCACGATGTTTTCGTAAGGCGTATGGGACCGATAGGTCGGCTTGTGCAGCTCGCGGCTGTTCATCAGAAGCAGGTCGCCGTAGGCGAGAGGATATACTTTTTTTTCGATTAAATAATGGACGTCCCCTGAAATGAAGAAATATACCTCGTACCTGTCATGCAGATGGAAATCCATTTTGTAAGGCTGCTCCGTCCGTTTGTGGATATACTGGACGCCAGCGATTTCATGGGCTATATGCACCGCTCGGCCTTCCTTTCGTAAAAAAGTCAAAAAAAGCAATAAATACGGCAATTGATGCAAGGAATTTGTTTTTATTATAGCTCATTATAAACTTGAATGGATAGCGTGTTCATTTTAAAGGAGCTTCCAGAATGCTTCTTCTGACATAGAACGCGCCTAAACTCTATGAAATCAGGTGAAACCGTGAAAACTTTAGGAACAGCAGTTATCGGCTGCGGCTCCATCTCCGGAGTGCATTTGACCGCGCTAGCCAAATTGGAATTAGCTGAATTGAAAGCGGTTGTAGACGTGAATGAGAGCTTGGCGCAGAAGGTTGCGGCTGAATACGGCTGCGATTACTACACGGATTACCACGAAATGCTGAAGCGTGACGATATTCAGGTGGTGCACTTGTGCACTGGCCATTATCAGCATGCGCCGATGGCGGTAGACGGGCTGAATGCAGGCAAGCACGTATTGACGGAGAAGCCTATGGCCGAGAACAAGGCTGCGGCTCAAACCATGCTGCAGGCGGCGAAAGAGCACCCGGAAGTGCAATTGGGCGTTATTTTTCAAAACCGCTACAATGCGTCTTCGATCCGCATGAAGCAGGCGGTGGACAGCGGAGAGTACGGCAAGCTGGTCTGCATGAAGGGGCTGGTTACGTGGCACCGCAGCGCGGCTTACTATGAAACTCCATGGAAAGGCAACTGGGCAACCGAGGGCGGGGGCGTACTGATCAATCAGGCGATCCACACCGTGGACCTGATTCAATGGCTGGGCGGAGAGATTGCCAGCATCAAAGGCTCGATCTCGACCGACTCGCTGGAAGGCGTCATTGAGGTGGAGGACACCGCTCACGCGCATATTCAGTTCAAGAACGGCGCAACGGCTATTTTCTATGCGACGAACGCTTACTTGAGAAACTCTCCTGTGGAAGTGGAGATCGTGTTCGAGAAAGCGACGCTCGTTCTGCGCGGCGATACGCTGTACTTGGAGCGGGACGGGGAAACGACGATTTTGACGGAGCCGGTCCGAAAACACGCTCGGAGCCAAATCGTATTGGGGCATGAGCCACGAGCATCAGATTCGCGATTTCTATGTGCATCTGCTGGAGCAAAAGCCGTTCTGGCTGGATCGGACCGGAGGGCTACAAGGCGTTCCGTCTGGTCATGGACATTTACGAATCGTCACGCACCGGCCAACGCGTGATCTACGAATAAAAGGGAAACGTCCGATTCGGATTTCCCGTACTATACGAAAGAAACGATTGATAAGTCCGGCGGGATGCGCCGGGCTTTTCATTGTTCGGTTCATAGCAGCAGGAGCAGCTTGTCCGCACGCTTGGCCAAAGTGATTTTGTGCGGATTTTCTCCTCCATTCATGGAGACCAAGACAGCCGGCTTGTCATATAGTATAGAGAGGAGCTCTGTGTCCAGATGGGAGCAGCGCGATCGCACTGGGCTGAACGATAACTCCAAGGAGTGAGACCTAACATGATTGTGATGACGGTCGAGGGTGCGCCAAGTCAGAAATTGATTGATCTGTCGGATGAAATGATGGAGAGCTTTTTTAAATATTCCGGTATTTCCCAGTACAGGAAGCTCTGTTTTGCGGCTCACGAGCTGGTAACGAATGCCGTAGAAGCAGTGCTGCGGCAGCAGGAGACTGCCGGCTCGGACCATCGGATCGAAGCACGGATGCCCGGAATGTTCATCCGAATGGAGCTGAACGGGGAGGACATTGTTATTACCATCTCCGCCCAGGGCGCGCTGCGGGATGGCCGGCTCACGGCGGAGATTCCGAGGATCAGCTTCGACGATCTGCTCCAGGAGGAGCGGGGAAAAGGGCTGCTGATGGCCAAGCGGCTGTCCGATCAGCTGACCTTCGAGCAGGACGGTGAAGGCAGAATTATTATGCAGCTGCGCAAAAAAGGCGGGATAGATCATCAGGAAGATACACAAAAAGGCTGACCTGCGTGTCGCTCACAAATACAAGAAACCTTCCGAATCGCGATAGAACCGATCGGAAGGTTTTTTTCGCTGCGCGGTAAAACAGCTTGTCTCCTGCGCGGTTATTCGCCCCCGGCGAGCTGATTGTAGAAGCCGATGACTTTGTCTTCGTAAGGCTGCGGGTACACCTTGTGCGACCTTGCATGGTCGGCGCCGGACGTTTTCCAGAATTCGAATCGGTCCGGATGCTTCTCCCACAGCGATTCGCTGTTCTCATAAGGAATGGAGTGATCGTCCGTGCTGTGGATAAACAGAACGGGCCGCGGATAAATCCGATCCACGGCGCTCAGCGCGTCGACGGCATCGGTTTGAATGCCGGTCAGACGCGGCAATATTCCGAGAATGAGCGGTGTGAACGGGAAGCTCGGCAGATGTGACCAGACGGGTAAATTATCCTCGAGATAATGCGTCAGGTGGTTAAAAGGGCTGTCCGCCACGACGCCTGCAACCGCCGGCTCTTCTGCTGCGGCGAGCAAAGCGGTGGTGGCTCCCATGGAAAAGCCGTGGACGGCGATTTTTCCGGGATGATGGCCCTGCATCCAGTCAATGGCCCCGAGCAGATCGAACTTCTCCAGGTAGCCGACCGAGGTCAGGCTGCCACCGGATTCACCGGAGTTGCGGAAGTCGAACATCAGCACATTGTAGCCTTGCTCGACAAAGACCTTGGCCAGCTTTAACGTATCCCCGGGCGTATACTCCCGGTTCTCTCGATACCCGTGAGCGATAATCACGTTAAGCTTGGCCGGCGCGGCTTCGCTCGGCAGGAACCAGCCCTTCAGGGGGACATCCCCGTTCCGGCTGGTGAATTGAACGGGTTCGAAGGCGGCCCCATAGCGGGACGGATCTTCCGTGAGCGGCTTGTGCTCGGGATGGGTCAGCTTCCAGCCGACATATACGGAAACCAGTACGCAAATCAGCGCGAGGGCTGCAATGAGAGATCCGAGTGTCCATGCTATCTTGTTCAGTCTGTATCTTCTTTGGGGCCGGTAAGCTCTTGTTATCGCAGGAGTGGGTCGCATAGGCCGATCCTTTCTGTATCCTTGTATAATGACATGCATTTTGCAAGTTCATTATACGATAAGAGCCCGATTAGCGACAGCCCTTTGCCGGCATTTGTCTTATTTCTTGCGATGATACAGGAAAGAAACGGCGGTAGCCCCAACCGCAAGCATCGCGCCCCAGAGCGTATGAAGGCTCAATGTCCAGATCAATGGTACGGCCCATACGATTAGCAAAACGGCATGAACCAGAAAGCGAACGGTGCTGACCGCCCGTTTCTTCAACTCATGAGGCAGAGGGTAAATCCGGTGCCAGACAAGCTCGGGATAGTACCGTTTCAAATCGGCAAGCTGGAGCGCGCCTACCGGCGCAAAAACCAGATAGGCTCCTAATTTGGCCCATTCGTTCGATACGGAAGCGATCAGCAGGCTGCCGATGATCAAGAGCCTTAAGGCGATGCCAAACAGCTCGGAACGGAAAAAGACCAAGGAATATAAATAGTGGTAGCTGTAAGAGCGCTGAAAGGGCAGTCTTTGGCTGATCGCCGTAATGCCACGAACATTCCTTGCCTTGACGCGCAGCGGCGGAACGTCCACGAACCAGTTGAGCACCCTGTACAGGCTTGCCCTGTGACGCTGCTCGAGCTCAATTAAGCGCAGCCAATATATCGTATATCGGCGAGGCCGTCGGAGAGCAGCCACATAGACGATGGATCCGGCGGCAAGCAGCAGAAGGCCGGTTCCCAGGCCGAAAGCAAGCAGGGCGTAGGCTGCGCAGTATCCCCAAGCCCACCGCAGCAAAGTCCAAGCCAAGCGGGTGCGCTCTTCCTGGAGCTGAAGCTCCGTCCATCTGCCGTATAGCAGCACGGCTTTAAATAACAGCCAGATAACCAGCAGCAGAAAAAAGGTCCACGCCGCTGCCCCTGTCAGCTTCGCATAAACGGGCCAGACAAGCAGCCAGGCGGCTGCGACACCCGCTCCCTGGACAATGAGCGCTTTGCGCTGCGCCGTCTGTATATATCTCTCCATGCTCTTCTCAAGGGGCAGAAGAAAAATAAGATCCGCCTCCTGAAGATAGGTACGGATGCGCCCGCCGGCAAGAAAAGGAAGCAAGACGAGCGCGGCCAGCGGCTTCCAGGGGAAATCCGGCGTAACCCATTGCAGGAAGTACTTGTAGCCGATAGAAAGAGCGAAAAAAGTAATGACAGCAGTCATCGTCATGCCCTGCAGCGCATAGTGCAGGTAGGGGCGGATTTCCTTGAGAAATCCGGCTTGCCTTTGCTCGTAAAGCGCCTCTTTGTCCATTAACGAGCCCCGCCTTTGGTCACCAGATCGCAGAATACATCGTCCAGCGGGCTGGAGGCCGGCAGGCCAGCCGCAGCCTGCAGATCGCCGACGGTTCCTGTTACGATCAGCCTGCCTTGATGCATAACGAGGAACCGGTCGCAGTAGCGCTCGATCGTTGCCAGAATGTGCGAGCTGATCAGAATGGCCGCGCCCTGCTGTTTGGCCTCGACCATTAATTCGAGCAGGGAGCGCATGCTGAGCGGGTCAAGCCCGAGAAATGGCTCATCAATGATATAAAGCTCAGGCTGTACGAGGAAGGCGCACATAATCATGACTTTTTGCCCATGCCCTTAGATAGATGGGAAGCCAGGCGGCTCGTCAGCTTGTCCATTTGAAAGCGAAGGAGCAGCGGCTCGATTCTTGCGGTGAATTCGGATGAATTCAGACCGTAGGCTCTGGCCGCCATTTCGAGATGCTCCATCACGGTAAGCTCCTCGTAGAGAATAGGGCTCTCCGGTACGTAAGCAAACGTTTGCCGATAATCGGTTGCTGTATCGGATGCGGTCCGCCCCTTCAGAGCAATTTCGCCCTTGTGCGGAAGCATAAGTCCTAGAATATGCTTGATTGTCGTGCTTTTTCCGGCTCCGTTCAAGCCGATCAAGCCGACCATTTCTCCTGCCTGAACATGAAAAGTGATGTCATGCAGCACAGGATGCTGACGGCTGTAGCCGCCGGTAACCTGTTGTACCTCCAATAATGGCTGCAAGCTTTATCGCCCCTTTCTCGTTCCTTCCATATAAAGTCCTTATTCTAGACTAACGGAAACAGAGGCGGTTTTCCAGTTAGGCGGGACCGGGCAATGGAAAAGAAGCAGTGTTCCAAACGATTCGGAATACTGCTGCATACGATCAGCTTTGATTTTGTCCGCCCATTTCTTTCTCCTTATCGGTCCTGCTTCCACTTTCTTTTTCATTCTGTTTTTTCTCTTTTTGCTCATTCTTTTCCTCAGACTTTTGCTGCTCGGGCGAGGAAGGCGCCTCTTCCTGATCCGTCGCTTTTTCCGTCTGCTTCTGGATTCGGATCAGCTGCTTGCCGCTGTCGATATCCTGTTCCTCTTTCAGCAGCTTCTCCAGTACTTTGACCCGATCCTGTCTCAGCTTCTTCAACTGCTTTTTCTCCGCCTGGCGCACTTTGTCCGCTTCGTCATATTCACTCTGCTTTAGCTGCTTATACATTTTCATTTGCTGCTGTAAAGCAGTATCGATGGTGTGATCGTCACTGGCTTCCGTCTGTTTTTGACTTTGGGCCTTGGCCTTTTGCTCCTTGGATTCACCGCACCCGGTAATAGCCAGGAGCAGGGCTATACAGAGCGAAAGAATGAACATTTTTTTCATGATGCACAGCTCCTTTCCGGTGAGTATCCTTAGTGTGCCCTCCGGCTGAAGAAACATTTATTCCGATAAACTTTGATTATTTGTATACAAATGAATACAATAGGAAGTAAGGAATATATTTATAGTGAAAAAGGGGGAATAACGTATACATGCCGGAAACGTATCGGAAATCCAAGGTTGAGCATTATTTGGAAAGGCTTCTCATCCGTAAGCAAGGATTGATCCGTCAGCTGGAAATGAGCGGTTTGGAGCAATCGTGTGAATTTATCCGCGGCCAGCTGTCCGCAACGGACATGATTATTTGGGAAATCGCTTCGGAATTTGATTTTATCCATATGATTAACGAGGGGAGAGATGGCCATGACAGTGAACATCGAACAAAATGCACTTGAACCGCCTACACCTCAGCACTCCAGGGCAACACGGACGAAGCTGCTGAGGAGGGCTTTGTTTTTACTGTTGGGTTCCAGCTTTGTGTCCATCGGGCTTGAAATATTTCTCGTGCCCAATAACATTATTGACGGCGGCGTCGTGGGGATCTCGATTATTTTGTCCCACTTGTCGAATTGGCCGCTTGGTATTTTCTTGTTCTTCTTGAATTTGCCCTTCTTTTTCCTCGGTTATAAGCAAATCGGTAAAACCTTCGCACTATCTACTCTATTCAGCGTCATCCTCATGTCTATCGGCACGACCATGCTTCATCCCGTTCCCCCCATCACAATCGATCCTTTGCTGGCTGCTGTATTCGGGGGCATTATTCTCGGCGTCGGTGTCGGGATGGTCATTCGGACAGGGGGGTCGCTGGACGGAACCGAAATCGTAGCCATTCTCGTAAACAAAAAATCGCCGTTCTCCGTCGGGGAGATCGTCATGTTCCTCAACCTGTTCATCCTTGGAAGCGCCGGCTTCGTGTTCGGATGGGATCACGCCATGTATTCGTTAATTGCTTACTATATCGCTTTTAAAATGATAGATATTACTATTGAAGGCTTCGATGAATCCAAATCGGTTTGGATTATCAGCGAAAGCTACAAAGACGTCGGGGAGGCGATTCTTAGCCGTTTAGGGCGCGGTGTCACCTATTTAAATGGAGAAGGGGGCTTTACGGGAGGAGAGAAGAAGGTGATCTTTTGCGTCATTACGCGCTTGGAAGAAGCCAAGCTCAAAACGATCGTCGAAGAGCTCGATCCTACAGCCTTTCTCGCAGTTGGGAATATTCATGATGTCAAAGGGGGACGCTTTAAGAAACGGGATATCCACTAATGCATTCATGCGTTATTTTGAAATTTAGCCGCTGAAAGCAAAATCATTACATATATCGCCGGGCCTGCGGAGTCAGCAGCGAGAAGGGGAGACACGTGAGGATCCTTTTCTAATCCGGTGATAGGGTAATGATTTTTTTGCATTGCAAGGAAAGGAAAGTTCAGGAAAGATCATTGTGCAGCAGCCGGTAATTTAGTATAATCCTAATTAACGTTAGTTAACTATGGATTGGACTAGTGCTTCTTCCGTATCATAAAAAGCTTACCGCGCAAAGGAGCCGGAAACGACATGGAATTTATTGTGAATCATAAATGGATCTTGTTAATTATGCTGGAAGTGGCTGCTTGGGCATCGACTTTCTTTATGCTGTATGCCCGGTACGGCATGCAGTCGAGTTTTTGGTTTAAAGCGGGAGCGGTGCTTTTTGCTATCACGGGCGTGATTCCGCAGGTTTTGCTCGGCCTGCTGAACTTTATTCAATTTAGGGAGCTCGATCTTTTCACACTGATCATCCTGCTTTTGCTTGTGATCGGCTTCTTAAGCAAGAAGCAGGTGAAAAAGCTGGACGCTTGGGCTCAAGCGAGATTTTCGGCCAACCGCCGGCAGCATTAAAAAACTCGGACACAGAAATCACGTGTCCGAGTTTTTTTGTATCCTGAATACATACTGAAGCAGAATGGAGAAGCGGACGGCAATGGAGAACAACAGCGCGCTGATACCGAGTAACTTAAGGTCGACAAAGGCCAGCCAAACGATGAAAGCGGCAGCTGCCAAAAGGAATACGGCCCGTATGCTGTTGATTGTGAGGGAATGGTTCATGCGCAATCCTCCTCGCGTGCTAGAAAGTCACTGTGGCCGCCTGATGCGGCCTCCATTAAACCAGGGAAGATATGTAATAATATATAACATAAAATAGGTATAGTAAACATAAAAAGGCGATTTTGAGCAGAGGAAATAATTGAAATCGAGGGAAATGACGAACTATAAAATTGAAAAAGGAGATTTTTGTTCGCTACTGGTAAAAAAATAAACCTGATTTAAGGATGTTATAAGCAGTTTTTGATTGAAAAATACGAAGTTATAAGCTATAGTACAAATACATATATAAATGTTAGATAAAATAACATTAGATAGTGGAGGAGACACGGGATGAGACGATTGGAAGGGAAGCGAATTGCACTGACCGGTCCGCGAAAGGCGGCTGAATTAAGCGTTATCGTGGAGAAGCTGGGCGGCATTCCGCTCCTTCGCCCCGCTCAGGGAACCGTTGCCGTCGAAAAGGAGCTGGTTCAAGCCGAAATCAGCAAGCTGCTGGCGACTGGGGCCGACTGGGTCATTCTCACCACTTCCGTCGGTACGGATATTTTATATCAGACAGCGGTGGAGATGGGAGCAGGCGAAGCTTTCGTGGAATGCCTGAGAAACTCCAACCTTGCGGCAAGAGGCTATAAAACCTTCAAATATTTAAAAACGCTTGGTCTGGAAGCGAAAATCAAATCGGACGACGGCACTACCGTGGGCATTTTGCGCGAAATGCAGTCCTGTAGTATGAAAGGGCAGCGGGTCGCGCTGCAGCTGTATGGTGATCATGCGCCGCGCCTTGTGCAATGGCTGAAGGAACAGCAGGCGGATTACTACGAAATTTTGCCCTATGAGCATATCCCGCCGGATTTGGATACGATGGACCGGCTTCTGTCGGAAATCAGGAACGGCGAGGTGGATGCCGTTACGTTTACGAGCACGCCCCAGGTCCGGCTTATGATGGCTTATGCCCGCAGGCTGGGTCTGGTGGAGCCGCTTCTCGAAGCGTTCGGCAGCAAAGTGACCGCTGTAGCCGTAGGTAAGGTCACGGCAGAAGCGCTGCGCGATGAAGGCGTGAAAAGGGTCGTAGCGCCCGAAGAAGAACGGATGGGCAGCATGATCGTGGCCTTGGCTCAATATTATGAGAGCCTAACTGTTTCATAAGAAAAAAATGCGGGATGACGTGCTCATCCCGCATTTTCTTTGTCGTTCCAAGCCTGAAGCACAATTACGGCATTGTGGCCGCCGAAGCCGAATGAATTGGACATCCCGATGCTGAGCTTGGCTTCTCTAGCCTGATTTGGCACATAATCGAGATCGCACGACGGATCGGGCGTCTCCTGATTGATGGTGGGCGGGATGATTCCCTCGCGCAGGCTTTGAACCAGGGCAATCGCTTCCGCACCGCCTGCCGCACCCAGCATATGGCCGGTCATGGACTTGTTCGCCGTGACGGGGATACGGTAAGCGGCCTCGCCGAACAATCTTTTGATGGCGGCCGTTTCCGATTTGTCGCCGATCTCCGTGCTGGTAGCGTGGGCGCTGATCACGTCCACCTGTTCCGGCTGCAAAGCCGCTTCGCGCAGCGCCGCCTTCATTGCAAGGTAGGCGCCGGTGCCTTCGGGATGTGTCGCGACCATATGGTACGCATCCGAGCTGGCTCCGTATCCGGTCACTTCGGCCAGGATGCTGGCGCCTCTGCGTCTCGCATGGGAAAGCGACTCGAGGATGACGATGCCCGCTCCCTCCGCCATCACGAACCCGTCCCGCCCGGCGTCGAACGGGCGGCTGGCACCGGCGGGATCGCCGCTGCGGGTAGAGACCGCCGTCGCGTTGCCGAAGCTCGCGAGCGAGATTTCGGTCACCGCCGCCTCGCTGCCTCCGGCGATGATGACATCGGCGCCGCCGTAGCGGATGAGCCGGAACGCCTCGCCGATGGCGGTGTTGCCGATCGAGCAGGCGGTCACCGGCGCCAGCGCAGGCCCGAACGCGCCGTACCGGATGCTGATCATGGCCGCGGCCATGTTGGCGATCATCATCGGCACGAGCGTAGGGCTGACGCGCTCCGGTCCGCGCTGCCGCAGCTGCGCGTCCTGCTCGAGCAGCGTCTGGATGCCGCCGATGCCGGAGCCGACATAGACGCCGAGCCGCTCGTGGTCGATCGCTGCGTCCTGCAGGCCGGCGTCCGTCCAGGCCTGCTCCGCGGCGGCCAGGGCGAACTGGCAGAACCGGTCCATGCGCCGGGCCTCCTTGCGGCCGAAGCGGGCCTCCGCATCGAAATCCTGGACCATGCCCGCGATTTTCGCTTTGTAGCGGGCGGTATCGAATGTATCAATCAGGCGTATGCCGGATTCGCCCCGTTTTAAACGCTCCCAGAACGTATTTACCTCATTGCCAAGCGGGGAAATAACTCCCATACCAGTAATCACGACTCTTTCCATCTTGCATCCTCCCGTTCATTATTAGATAATATGACCAGGTACTAAATTAAGTCATACGTGTATCTTTCCACACTTTTTATCCTAGTACAAGATTGTAATTTATCATAGTATCCGGGGTACCCCCTTGCGGGGCTCAAAGGCGGGATGAGGAAATGAATCGGCAAACGAGATTACAGGCGTTATCCGAGTTTTTAAAAGCGCAGCGGGCCAAAGTATCGCCCGAGTCGGCCGGCTTGACGAGCGGCGCGCGGCGAAGAACGCCGGGCTTAAGGCGCGAGGAGGTCGCTCAGCTGGCTGGGGTCAGTCCGACCTGGTATACCTGGCTGGAGCAGGGCCGGGACATCAAAGTCTCGTCCTTCGTGCTTGATGCAGTCGCTACCGTGCTTCAGCTGAATGCCGACGAGCGGAAATACGTCTATTCCCTGGCGCTGGAGGCGGGACCGACCTCCGGGCTGCCGCCGGAGGAACAGCCGGAGATCAGCCCCTCGCTGCAGAAGATTTTGCAGGAGCTGAAGCATTGCCCGACTATCATCTCGGACCGGCGGTGTCAGATTGTCGGCTGGAACGAAGCGGCGTCCCACGTGTTTCTCGATTTCGAGCAGCTTCCGCCGGAGGAACGGAATATGATCCGTCTGCTGTTTACGCGCAAGGAATTCCAGCGGCTTGCAGTCAACTGGGAGCATTTCGCGAGCGGCTTTCTGGCGATTTTCCGCGCCTATTACGGGCAGTATGTGGAGGACGAGTGGTACGAGCGGTTTCTGGAAACGATGCGGGGAGTACATCCCGAATTCCAGACCTTGTGGGAGCAGAGCCGGGTCAGTTCCTCGCCGGAGGTGCTCATCGAGTTCCGGCATGCGAAGGCGGGGAAGATGCTGTTCCATCTCACTTCGCTGCAGGTGCACGGCAGCGCCGATTTGCGCTGCAGCATCTACACGCCGGTGTCCGGCACGACGACCGAAGCCAAGCTGAAGCAGCTGATGGAGCGGCAGGCCGTTCGCGAAACGTAAGCCCGCATTCGGAGGCGGTTTGGTCTGCATGAAGGGATATGGTATACTTTTCCTGAAAAGTTACCTATCCTTTTTCTATGTTGGAGGCATCATGAATACAATGTCAGTAGTGCAGCTGAAAAATGTGACCAAACGCATCGGCTCCAAAACGATTGTCGATCATTTATCGTTTGACGTGCTTCCCGGTGAGGTTTTCGGCTTTCTCGGACCGAACGGAGCAGGCAAAACAACCACCATCCGAATGATCGTGGGATTGATGTCCATGACGGAAGGCGAGGTGCGCGTCAACGGCTTGAGTGTGAAATCCGAATTCGAGCAGGCGATGATGCACATCGGAGCGATTGTAGAAAATCCGGAATTTTATAAATTTTTGACAGGGTATCAAAATTTGCAGCACTTTGCCAGGATGATTCCAGGCATTACGGAAGAGCGGCTGCAGGAAGTCATTGCGCTGGTCAAGCTGGAGCACCGCATCCACGACAAAGTGAAAACCTATTCGCTCGGCATGCGTCAGCGTCTGGGCGTCGCGCAGGCCATTTTGCACCGTCCGTCGGTGCTGATTCTGGACGAGCCGACCAACGGGCTGGACCCGAGGGCATCCGCGAGTTGAGGGATTATTTACGGCAGCTGACGGTACAGGAAGGACTGGCGGTCATTGTATCGAGCCATTTGCTCTCGGAGATGGAGCTGATGTGCGACCGCGTGGCTATCATCCAGAACGGGAAGCTGCTGGATGTGCGTTCCTTCAAAGAGATGCAGGCTTCGCAGGAAGTGCTGGAGGTCCAGCTGGAGGTCGGACCGGGTAGAAGCTGCCCTTGCGGTCGCAAGCGGGCTGACGGGCGCACAGGGCGCAGGAGCGGTCACGCGCCAGGACGGCCCCGGACCCGATGCTGCTGCCCAGGAGGGAACCGCCGCGCCGGCGGAAGCGGCTGTACAGGATACTGCAGGTACCGTGACGGTAAGACTGCACGGCGGCCGCGAGCAGATCGCCGAGCTGAATGCGCGGCTGGTAGCTTCGGGCATCCGGGTTTACGGCCTCCGGACGCAGAACAAATCTCTGGAGGATCAGTTCCTGGAAGTGACGAGGGGGAATCAAATTGTCTAGCTTTGTCAGGCTCGTACAGAATGAGCAAATGAAGATTTACAACCGGGCCCGGACCTGGGTCATGCTCGGCATCTTGGCGTTGACCGTCATTTTATATGCGGTGCTGTTCAAATATGTGATGGAATCGGGCATGAACAGCGCGCTTCCTTTTATGTCGATGACGGCCGGCTTATCGTTTCTTGTATTCGTCTTCTCCGTCATTGTGGCGGGGGACAGCGTCGCCTCGGAATTTACCTGGGGCACGATCAAGCTGCTGCTCATTCGCCCGGCGACCCGGGCCAAAATATTGGCGGCGAAATACGTCTCGGTGCTGCTGTTTCTGATTACGGCGCTGGCGGCTTTATTCGTAGTCTCGTACTTTGTGGGGCTGATCTTCTTCGGCTTGGGCGGGAGCCCGGGCGAGGCAGGCTCCTTTCCCCGCATCGTTCAGACGTACGGCATCAAATTTGTCGATCTGCTGATGTTCGTCACTCTGGCTTTTATGATCTCGACGGTTTTCCGCAGCAGCTCATTGGCTATAGGCCTCTCGATCTTTCTGATGTTTACCGCGAACGGCGTCGTCCTGATGCTGGCGGGCTTGAAATACAACTGGGTTAAATATACGCTGTTTGCCAATACGGATTTATCGCCGTACCTGCTGGGAGACGAGCCCCTGGTCAAAGGGATGACGCTCGGGTTTTCGGTGACTATGCTCGCGGTTTACTGGATCGTGATGTATGCGGTCTCGTGGCTGTTATTTACGAAGCGGGACGTGGCCGGATAACAGCAGTAGCATTAGTACCAGCAGACCAGTAGAACCATGCAGCTATGCAGCCATGCGAGAAGACGGGGAAAGCCCTGAAAGCCGCATGGCTTTTTTTGTAACCGGGAGAGAGACAATTGAAATGAAAATGACACAAAGGGGACGTGCCGGCCATGCTGGATAAAGTAATCTGGGTTTCTTTGCTGACGCTCTTGATTCATGCCGTCGAAACATTATCCTACGGAGTGCGGCTCGCGGGCGTACGGATGGGCAAGCTGGCTGTCGCCTTATCGCTGACCGGCATGATTGTGCTGGTTTCCCGCACATCGAATCTGATGCAGGCGCCGATGATCGGAGGCATGATCGACGAGGCCAAGCGCAACCCCGGCATCTCGCTGGAGGCGCAGCTGCACATTATTATCGCCGGGGCCTCGCTCGGCACCTTGCTTGCGATTCTGCTCATTCCGACCACCGTCCGCTTATCCGCCAAGCTGATCTCCCGCCTGGAAGTGACGGGATCGCTGCCCCGGCTTTTTCTCGAATCGGTGACGATTCGCAATCTTAAAGTGGCCGGAAAGCAGTTTAAGCCGCCAACCTGGGAAATGATTTCCCGGCTGCGTATCGGTGGCGTGCCGAAGCGGCTTCTTTTCCTCAATACCGTCGTAACGGCTATTTATACAGTAGGGGTGCTCGCGGCGCTGAACGCGTCGTTCCTGATGCCGGAATACAGCACGACGGCGACGCTGTCCTCCGGCTTGATCAACGGCATTGCGACGATTCTGATGACGCTGCTGGTCGATCCGCAGATCGCCTTGCTGACCGACCGGGCGATGAGCGGTCAGGAAAGCATGGCTTCTTTGACCAAAATGTACGGGCTGCTCATGTTTTCGCGGTTTTTCGGTACCTGGCTGGCACAGCTGCTGCTGGTTCCTTCGACCCTGATTATTCAATGGACAGTGCCCTGGTGGTCGTAGCTTAGGGATGATTTACAAATTTTTGAGGCATCTTAGTTAAAAATAATAAGGTTTTTTAAACAATGCCGGGCCGAAAAAGGAAAAAGAAGATTTATGTCGAAATACTACGTTTGCCAGGCAATCTATCTTAAAGGGGAACCGTAAGCCTATGATTCAATTTGAAAAAGTTTCCAAAGTCTATCCCAATGGAACCGTGGGTCTCAACAACATAAATTTGACCATTCAACCAGGCGAGTTTATCGTTATTGTTGGTTTGTCGGGCGCAGGCAAGTCGACGCTGCTGCGGTCGATTAACCGGCTTCACGAAATAACCGATGGTCATATTAAAATCGACGGCAAGTCGATCACCGCCGCCAAAGGCGCCGAGCTTCGCCGGATGCGCCGCGACATCGGCATGATCTTCCAGAGCTTCAATCTGGTCAAGCGAGTGTCCGTGCTGCGCAACGTGCTCTCCGGCCGTGTCGGGTACCACTCGACGCTGAGAACGCTGCTTGGCTTGTTCCCGAAGGAAGATGTAGAGCTGTGTCTCAAAGCGCTGGATCGGGTCAACATCCGGGAAAAAGCTTACGCCCGCGCCGACGAGCTGTCCGGCGGTCAGCAGCAGCGGGTTTCGATTGCCCGCGCCCTGGCGCAGGAGGCCAAAATTATTTTGGCGGACGAGCCGGTAGCTTCCCTCGACCCGTTGACGACCCGTCAGGTCATGGACGACCTGCGGCGGATCAACCAGGAGCTTGGCATTACCACCATCGTCAACCTGCACTTTATCGACTTGGCTCGGGAATATGCGACAAGAATCATCGGTTTGCGCGCAGGGCAGGTCGTCTTCGACGGTCCGGTAGAGGAAGCGACGGACGAGAGGTTCTCCGAAATTTACGGACGTGCGATTAAGAAGGACGAGCTGCTGGGGGTGGACGCCTGATGTCAGCTTCCGAACAACGCAAGAAGCTGGAGAAGCCGTCTTCCCTAAAGACGACCTTGTCGATCGTTCTTATTCTGGTGCTCATTCTGGGCAGCGCGATGGAAACGGATGCTTCCATCCCCGAGCTCATTGAAGGCATTCCCGAGATGGGCAAGCTGTTTTATGATATGTATCCCCCGGACTGGAGCTATTTCAGCACGGTTATCGAGCCGATGCTGGAAACGATTCGGATGGCGATTGTCGGGACGACGGTCGGGGCGATCGTCGCGATTCCTTTTTCCTTTCTCGCCGCACGCAACGTGACGCGGGTTCCCGTGCTGAGCGCCATCTCCCGATTCGTGTTGAACCTGGTGCGGACTATTCCCGACTTGATGTTCGCGGGCGTATTCGCCGCCATCGTAGGGTACGGTGCGTTAGCGGGTACGATCGCACTGGCGTTTTTCTCCTTCGGGCTTATATCCAAAATGACCTATGAGTCCATCGAGTCCATCGATCCCGGACCTCTGGAAGCGATGACAGCGGTAGGAGCCAATAAGCTGCAGTGGATCAATTTCGGCGTCATCCCGCAGGTCACGGCGCAGTTTGCCGCCTATTTTCTGTACACCTTCGAGGTGAACGTGCGTGCCGCTACGATTCTGGGTTTCATCGGAGCCGGCGGTATCGGTCTGATTCTCCAGCGTTCGCTAGACCGCCTGCGTTACGATCAGGCTTCGACGATTATTCTGATTACGCTGGTTGTCGTACTTGTGATTGATTATGTCAGTACGAAATTACGGGAGAAACTGCTATGAAGACAGATACGATGAATAAACATACGGGGGAACGCATTCGTTCCTGGTCCATTGGTATTGTTGTGTTGATTATATTGGTTTGGGCCTTCTCCGGCCTGGAATTTACTGGGATCAAGGATACGGCCGGACAAGTATCCAGAGCGATATTGAGAGGATTGTTTCATCCGGATTGGGGCTATGTGTACCTGCCCGAAGGGGAGGATTTGCTCCGTGGTCTTCTCGAGACAGCGGCTATTGCCGTGCTCGGTACTTTTATCTCAGCCGTTCTCTGTATTCCGTTCGCCTTCTGGGCGGCCAGCACGAGAGGCAAGGCGCGCTGGGCAACGGGCTCGGGTAAATTTGTCCTCAGTCTGATCCGGACGTTTCCCGAGGTGGTTATGGCGATTGTGTTTATTAAAGCCGTAGGGCCTGGGTCTTACGCCGGTGCGCTGGCTTTGGGGGTGCATTCCATCGGGATGCTCGGCAAGCTGTATTCGGAATCGATAGAGAACCTCGATTACGGCCCGAGGGAAGCGCTTGTGGCCTGCGGCGCGAACAAGCTCCAGGTGCTGTGGTTTGCCGTCATTCCGCAGGTGCTGCCTTACTTCTTCTCCTTTGCGCTATACCGCTTTGAAATCAATATCCGCTCGGCGGCCATTCTGGGGGTTATCGGCGCCGGCGGTATCGGAACGCCGCTGTTGTTCGCGTTAGATGCCCGCAGCTGGTCAAGGGTCGGCATTATTTTGCTCGGTGTTATCGTTATGGTTACCATCATCGATATCATCTCAGGTTATATCCGCAAAAGACTTATTTAACCGGCGGCGCAGCGCTTTCTGCTGCAAGGCTTCCCGACAAACCCGATCTTCCCGTACAGGGACGGTCGGGTTTTCTTTTGGTGCGCCCAAGAAAAAAAGACCGTTCGGGCGGATTGCCCAAAACGGTCTGCTGCTGCAAATAAATTATTTCGCGCCCATTTGTTTATTGGCGTCGCGAACGACGTTGAACTTGCTGTCATCGGATTCGGTGTAGCCTCTGTGGGAGTATACATCGTAAATGATTTGTTGACCTTGAGGGTCTTTACCGATAGCAATAAAGGCATCGGCAATCTTTTTACGCCATTCCGGATCCATGTCAGGACGTACGCTGATAGTATCGTTAGGAATCGGTGTAGTGAAGAACAGCACGCGAGTTTTGGAGAAAACGTCCGGTACGTCTTTAACTACGTTCAGACGTGCATCCTGGAACACGGCAGCTGCGTCAACCTCGCCGTTAAGTACGGCAAGCACGCCTTTGTCATGGCCTTTAACAACGATCCCTTGTACGTCTTTATCCGGGTCAATGCCGTTTTTCTTCATTTCCAGACCTGGATAGATGTACCCTGCAGAAGAGGTTACGTCCTGCCAAGCGACTTTCTTGCCTTTCAAATCCGCAATGGATTTAATCGGAGAATCTTTCTTTACGATAACCATGGATTTATAAGAATCCACCAGCTTCGATTTATCTTCTTGACCGGTTTCGTCATTCACGCCGTAGCGTTGAGCTTGAAGCAGCAGGTCAGCCGCTTTCTTCTCGTCATGTGCCAGCACATAGCCGGTTGGAGGAAGGAAGCCGATATCTACTTTCTTGGATGCCATCGCTTCGATGATGGTGTTGTAGTTTGTGGAGATGGAAACTTTTACAGGAATACCGAGTTTGTCGCCGAGCAGCTTTTCCAATGGCTTGGCTTTGGCTTCAAGCGTTTCTGCGCTTTGGGACGGTACGAACTGGACTACGAGCTCTTTAGGTACATACCCCTTTGCAGCAGTTTCTGTTTTGTTGCCCTCTGGAGCCGGTGCAGCCGGAGTTGGCTCCGCCTTCTTCGCACAGCCCGCAGCGATACCCGCAGTCAGTAAAAGAGAAAGACTGATGGTTGTAAACTTTTTTAACATGTTTTTGACCTCCTGTTAAATATGGTATCTCATCCATCATCTACTATAGCATAGAATACCCGAATCAACAGTAAATAAATTATGAAAATATGAAAGAAATTGAAAGCGTTTGGCGAATAATAGCCTTCATTGATCGTGTCGGCCTATTTTTGCTATAGTGGTAACAAGTTCAAATATGAAGCCTGCAAAATCTGAGTCTGAAATTGGAGCTGACGAGTTAATGGATATTAACAAAAGATGTAAGATTATTATTTTGGAAACGAGCGACATCCATGGAGCACTGCTGCCTATACAGTATGCGAATAATGCGCCAACTTCATCCGGATTTGCCAAAATTGCCGCGATGATCGAACAGGAACGAGGGCGCGGAAGCTTCGTCCTTGTCGTGGATAACGGAGATTTGATTCAAGGGACGCCGCTCGTTTATCATCACGCGAAGCTGAATGCGGAAGCACCGAACCCGATGGTCCGCTCCTTGAATGAAGCTGGATACGATGCGGCGGTGCTTGGAAATCACGAGTTCAATTACGGACTGGAGCTGCTTAACAAGGCTGTCCGGGAATCTCATTTCCCGTGGCTGTGCGCCAATATCGTCGATGCGGCGACAGGCGAGCCTTATTTCGGAACGCCGTACCGGATGTTTAAGTCCCCTGAAGGGGTCAAGGTGGCGGTCCTCGGGCTGACGACGCATTACATTCCGCACTGGGAGAAGCCTGAACATATAGCAGGCCTGCGATTCGAGCACGTGCTGGAGTCCGCCCGCAAATGGGTGGCGAAGGTACGCGAGGAGGAGCAGCCGGATGTGATGGTCGTTTCGTACCATGGGGGCTTTGAGCGCGACCTGAATACGGGAGAGCCGACCGAGCCGTTGACGGGCGAAAATGTAGGCTATGCGTTATGTACGGAAGTGGAGGGCATCGATGTGCTGTTGACCGGTCACCAGCATCGTACGATCGCTCAAGAGGTGAACGGCGTAACGGTTGTACAGCCCGGAAGTCAAGGGACGAAGCTGGGGAAAGTGGAGCTCGAGCTTGAGCGCCGTGAGGACCGGTTTGTCATTGTCAGCCGCAAAGCCGAGCTGCTGTCTCCCGAAGGGTTCGAGGCGGTGCCGTCCATCGTGAAGCTGGTGCAAAAGGACGAGGAGCTAACCCAGGCCTGGCTGGATACGCCGATCGGCAAGCTGCTCGGGGATATGAGAATCACCGATCCGATGGCGGTCCGGTTGAAGGAGCATCCGCTGATTGAGTTTATCAACAGAGTGCAGATGGACATTTCCGGTGCCCGGATCTCCAATACCGCTTTGTTCGACAACATATCGCCTGGCTTTCCGCCGGATATTACGATGAGGGATATTGTGTCGAATTACATTTATCCGAACACACTGCAGGTAATCCGGATCAGCGGGCAGGACATTAAAGATGCGCTGGAGCGGTTCGCCTCCTATTTCGCCACCTATACGGGAGGCCCTGTCACTGTAAATCCTGCCTTCAGCGAGCCTAAGCCGCAGCATTATAATTATGATATGTGGGAAGGCATACGGTATAAGCTGAATATTGCCCTGCCGGAAGGCCAGCGTGTCGTCCAGCTTGAATATGAAGGAAAGCCGCTGAATATGAATGCGGAGTATGACGTCGTGATGAACAACTACCGGGCGGGCGGCGGCGGCAATTACACGATGTTCCAAGGTAAGCCTGTGGTCCGGGACATACCTACGGATATGGCGGAGCTGCTGGCCAGCTACATTATGGAGCGCGGTACCATCGAGGCGTCGCTGAATGCCAACTGGGAAGTCATCTGGGAATAGCGGGATCTCGGAATCAAAAGAAACGGGAGTCGCTGAACGCGGCTCCCGAGCTTGTCGAGAAACCCTGAATTTGTGTGATACTCCGGTGGGGTATCCTCCTCCAGCCGCTGTTGAAATCCATGAAATGGATTAGATTTGAAGGTATTTTCACGAATTTCAAAGGCGGACGTAAACTCTTCCGGAAGATACCCCACCTGCGTTGGTACTCATGGTTCACTTAGTAAGGCTTTCTCGACAGCCTGGGGAGTCGCTGAACGCGGCTCCCTGTATTTTATAAAAATACTTTACTAAATTAATGCGTTAATGTATTATCTAACTATTGCATTAAAATAATGTTCAAGTCAGGAGAGGATACGGATGAATGAATTCGAAGTGAAAGGCCGTAAAGTTCTGCATGAGATGAAGCCTTATTCGCCGGGCAAGCCCATCTGGGAAGTGCAGCAGGAGCTGGGGATTGAGAAGGTTGTGAAGCTGGCCTCCAATGAAAATCCGTTCGGGGCTTCCCCTAAAGCAGTGGAGGCGATTGCGGCATTCCTGCCGGAAATTCACCGCTATCCGGATGCGGGGGCCAAGCTGTTGAATCAGGTTATTGCCGAACGGCTGGACCTGCAGCCGGAGCAGCTGATCGTCACCAACGGGGGAGATGAGCTGATTACTCTGGTATCGGAGACATTCCTTGAGGCAGGGGATGAAATCGTCGTGCCTTCTCCTACCTTCAGCGAATATGAATTTGGAGCTACGCTGATGGGGGCGAAGACGGTCAGCGTTCCGCTCAACGAGGACTTCAGCTATAATGTGGACGCGCTGCTGGCTGAGGTAACGGGCCAGACCAAAATCGTCTACCTTTGTTCTCCTAACAACCCGACAGGAACGTATATCGGCAGAGATGAGCTGCAGCGCGTGCTCGATGCTTTGCCGAAGCGGGTATTGGTTCTGTTCGATGCGGCTTACAAGCATTACGCCTCTGCCGAAGATTATTCGGATGGACTTGAATTTGTCCGCGCAGGCTACCCGATTATCGTGCTTCAGACGTTTTCCAAAATTTACGGGCTTGCGGGCATTCGCGTTGGCTTCGGCGCCGCTTCGGTGGAGCTGACGAACTCGATTTATAAGGTAAAAGAGCCGTTCAACGTGAACGCGCTGGCTCAAACGGCAGCGGCAGCAGCCGTCAACGACGACGAGCATGTGTGTAAATCGCAGCAGTTGAACGCAGAAGGCCGCGAACAGCTGTACAAGGGCTTTAAAGAACTGGGATTGTCCTATACGGAAAGTATGACGAATTTTATTCTCGTGGAATTAGGGCCGGATGCTAAAAGTATTTATGACCGGCTGATGGCCGAAGGCATCATCGTCCGCTACGGCGGCGGATGGGGGCTGCCGGGTCATGTCAGGGTTACCGTCGGTACAGATGAAGAAAATGAGCTGTTCCTGACGAAGCTGAAGGGGATTATGGCGGAGGGCTGATCAGGAGCGGACAGGAAAAAAGAGGCTGCACGGAATGAGACAGTCCAACAGAACCGCTGGTAAGCGGAAAGTCTGCCTCAGCAGGGCTATTATAAGCTTAATTGACCGGCAGGGAATGCGGGATTAAAGACCGGACCGGTATGGTCATGAAGAAATGGAAGGCAGCACAGAGTAGAACAAAAGAGGGATTGGATAAGGGAAAAGCAGCAGCGCCCGCCTTCGAAATTCGTGTCGTTCCAGTTAGGCATTCTTTCAAATGAGACGAATTTCAATAGGTTGGAGCCCCCATATCCGCTTCCCTCTCTGTGCTCAGATGTAGGAGCGACGACGAGGACTTAGCCGAAGGCTGCTTTTGGCTCGACAGCTATTCAGCCCGATCGGAACCGCAAAGCCGAAAGTGACTTTGGGGACAGCCTCGCCGCCTGTCTGTATCCATTTAGGCGAGCTCGGCGCCCTGTTCCACGAAGGCCACCCGGCCGCCGCTTAACGAAGCGACCCTGACGAGCGATTCGACCCGGTAGCCTGCATCGTCCAGCTTTTGCCGTCCGCTCTGGAACGACTTTTCAATAACAATGCCGATGCCTGCCACACGGGCGCCGGCTTGTTCTACAATGCGGGCCAGTCCGAAGGCGGCTTCTCCGTGAGCGAGAAAATCGTCGATGATCAGAACGCTGTCGGAAGGCTGAAGAAACTTTTTGGAAATCGTAATTTCGTTGCTTACCTGCTTGGTAAAGGAATAGACGGTTTCCGTATAAATATCGCTCGTAAGAGTCAATGATTTATGCTTGCGGGCGAATAACAGAGGAACTTCCAGCTGCATCGCCGTCATGATCCCCGGGGCAATGCCGGAGGATTCGATGGTCAATACTTTGGTGATCTTCTCGGCAGCGAACAGCTCGGCAAATTGTTTGCCGATGGCAAGCATGAGGCCGGGATCGATCTGATGGTTGAGAAAAGCGTCTACTTTCAATACCTGGTCGCTTAATACGATGCCCTCGCGCAGTACCGTTTCCTGGAGCAGTTTCAAAATAGAGGCCTCCTTGCTACGTTTTCTTTTCCTCAGATTATATAGGAAGCCGGAGCTATTATCTAGAGAAGGCCGGTTGAATTGTGCACGGTCCCCTATCGCAGGCGGCAATTTTAGACAGGCAGCCCGACGCACGTCAGGGCCTGAGCCTATAGGGCAATCCATCCTTCCTGTTCTTGTAAAAAAAGGATACACCGTTCGTACAGGCTGTAGTATGATCAATGCGTATGCATCATTTTTTATAATCCAATGCTTGCGGGGAGGAATAATCAAATGAGTTTATTGCTATGGCCAGACGGAACACCGAATGCGCTTGGGGAGACGGCGGATGACCGGCCGACCTTGGTTCCTTATCTTGTACAAGGCGGGGATCCTGCGCCTGCGGTCATCGTATGCCCTGGAGGAGGTTACGCCCGGCGGGCGGATCATGAAGGCGCTCCTGTAGCGCAATGGCTCAATACGCTCGGGATCTCGGCATTCGTCGTTCACTACCGGGTCGCGCCGTACCGGCACCCCAACCCGTTAATGGATGCGCAGCGGGCGATACGGACCGTTCGCAGCCGAGCGCAGGAATGGAACGTCGATCCTTCCCGTGTCGGTATTCTCGGCTTTTCGGCAGGCGGCCACCTGGCTTCGTCCGCGGGTGTGCATTACGACTCGGGCCGTCCGGACGCCGAGGATCTGATTGAACGCGAAAGCAGCCGGCCCGACCTGCTCGTGCTGTGCTACCCTGTGATCAGCTTCGGTCCTGATGCGCACAAAGGCTCGCAAGCCAATCTGCTGGGCGAGGATGCGGACATCAGCCTGATCGAGCGGATGTCGAGCGAGCGTCAGGTGACGGAGCAGACGCCTCCGACGTTCCTGTGGCATACGGCGGACGATGCCTCCGTTCCGGTGGAGAACAGCTTGTTGTTCGCTTCGGCGCTCAGCCGCAATAAGGTTCCTTTCGAGCTGCATGTGTTTGAGAGCGGACGCCACGGGCTAGGGCTGGCGGCCGAGCATCCGGGCGTCAGCGCATGGACCTCGGTGTGCGCAGCCTGGCTGAAGAAGCAGGGTTTCTAACTCTAACTTTCTATGCAAAGGCTTTCTTGGATGCGCTGCCAATAAACCGGTCCGCACAGGCTGCTGACAGCCGGATAGGCGGCGGGATAGATTGGTTATAACCATTCTTTCACTTGAGAACAAGCTTGCGAATATGCGTTAATAGTAGTGTAGCAGGCCAGCTAACACTCAAGGAAAGGAGTGATCTGAACAAATGATTACACATGCTGAGGTGGTCTCTGCTTAGGCAGGGACACTCCATAACCCGCAGGGGGGCCTGAGGGCCTCCCTTATATTCCAAGAGAACGATAGACACGGCACCTGCAGATAAGGTATAATTTGGGAAGTAACGGAATCATGAAAATATGACGAAGGGAGTGGCGTTCGATGTTTGAAGGCACAATCATTAGAAAAGGGTTTTGGCTGAATTGAATAAGCATTTTCTCCATCACCGTCACCTGACGTCATTGACATGAAACCATGACATATACGGACACCCAGGCACGATACGGCTGATCGTGTTTTTTTGTTTTTTGACCAATACCCGAATCAGGAGGCTCTGTACGGAGCGGATCCGCCACACGGGCCGATTCCTTTCGGGCTGGAGCTAAAAAACAACCCTGCTTCCAAAGCCGATGCTGGCATAAGCCAACCGGCAGGTCGCATGGTTTGGAAAACGTCAATGGACGTTTATCGCTTAACCAGATCAGGAGGTGTAAAGATGAAAATGCTTATTCCTTTCGCGACGTCGCTTGCAACGAAAGCACGGAAGGAGGATTTCATCGATGGGGTACAAAAACGGAAAGGATATTCTTCCCCCTAGCCTGCTGAAGCAGCTGCAGGATTATATTCAGGGAGAGATTATCTATATCCCGAAGAAAGAACAGACTCGCGCAGGCTGGGGAGAGAACAACGGCACCCGCCAAACGATCCAGCGGCGTAACCACGAAATATTCAAGCTCTATGAGAACGGCTTGACCGTATCGGAGTTGATTCAAAAGTATCATCTGTCCGAGGACAGCATACGCAAAATTATCGTCAAAACCCGCGTAGTCGTGGCCGCACAGCATTAGCTGGGGCCGTGGCTGCGGATGGGGTTCCTAAATAGATGCATATGAAAAAAAAGCCGTAAGGCTTTTTTTATTTGCCGTCTGCCGGCATTGGCAGACGGCGGTTCCGCGGGCTAAATCAGCTTCAGTCCGCTGATCAGTATAATCGCGGCCATGATGGTTCTGAGCGGCTTGGCGGGAAGTTTGGCCGACAGGCCGCTTCCCAGAAGGACGCCGGGCACGGAACCCATCAGCAGGTTGAAGGCAAGGCCGTAATCGATATTACCGAAGCCGGCATGCATGATGCCTGCCGCAGAGACGAGCAGGAAGGCATGCGCAATATCGGTTCCGACCAATTCCGCGGCGGTCATCCGGAAGAAGAACATCATGGCAATCGCAAACAGGGAACCGGAGCCGATGGATGTCATCCCGACGATAAAACCCAGTACAACCCCGATGCCGATCGTGAGCCAGCGCTTTTCTTCCAAAGGTTTATTTTGCAATCGGCTGCCTTCCAGGCGGCCGAACCATTGTTTGGCAATGCTGAGAAGAGCTACGATGATTAGAATGATGCCAAGTGTATGTTTAATGATGGTTTCCTGAATGCTGTGCAGCGGCGGATACAGCTCGAGCAGCAAGATGGCAACAATGGCGCTGGGCACACTGCCGAGGGCTAAATACAGCACGAGCTTGAACTGAATCGTCTTCTGACGGTAATGCTGAATGCTTCCGAACAGCTTCGTAATTGAGTTGTAAAATAAATCGGTTGCGACAGCGACCGTCGGTTGAATACCTACAAATACCAGGATCGGCGTCAACAGCGCCGCCCCTCCGACTCCGGTTAATCCAACAAGCAGGCCGACAAGAAGGCCCATAAAAGCAATTGTCCAGTCCATAATTCCACCCCATGCATTTGTATGCTCTGCAAGCTATATGCCTATTATAATTCCTACTAAGATTATCGGCAATATGTGTTTTAAAAAATTATAAAAAACTCCCCATACTATATGAGGATCCGGGTGTCTCGGTGAATAACCGGGCATAACAAAAACGCCGGCTACTGTTAGCGAAGCGGCGTTTTTGTCGCATCTGAAGGAAAGCTTATTCCTCCGGCTGGCCGGAAGCTTTGCGGAGCTCATTAGCTAGCCGGTGAAATTCTTCCTTGGCATCTTTGGAGTTAGTACAGCTGTAGGCTGCAGCTAAAAAGGCAATAATCTTATTGGCATCTTGAGCGCTCAGCATCAGAATACTCCTTTCCAAACCGCATGTAGTGTAGGTAGGAAGCGTGTACTGCATCTTATGCCGGTAACGCTATTTTGGTAACGGCGCAGGAAAAAGGCCCCTGTGCCATGCTTTTCGCTTTTGATATGATAAAAGTGGTCATGCAAGACCATGAAAGGAGGGAGCATGGATGGTGTGGGTTTTCGTTTACGGTACTCTGCTCGCCGGGGAGGACAACCATCCTGTTGCCGCCTCCTACGCGGCCAGGATCGAACCGGGCAGCGTCCGCGGTACACTTTACGATTGCGGGCCCTATCCGGGGCTTGTGCCGAATGTGAACGGCGGCCGGGTTTATGGAGAATGGCTCCATGTAACGGAGGAGGGGCTTGCCGCAATGGATATGCTGGAAGAGTATTACGGGCCGGGCGCATGCAACGATTACGAAAGAGTACTCCTGCGCGATGCAGAGACTGCACGGGAGGGATGGGGGTATGTATGGAACGATTCCCGGGGATGTCCTCCAATTCCGGGCGGCAGCTGGCGCAGGCACAGGAACAGCAAAAGAGCTTAAGCGGAGTGGTGCTCCCTTAAGCTCTTCTTGGTATTTGCCGCTGCCATTCGTCACGTTCGGATTTTTTGATAATCTCGGTCATCCGTACAATCACCGATCCGCTCTCTTCTTCGCCGAACAGCTCCTTGAGCTGGGCAAAGCCGACATTGTCGTGGAGCAGTTTCCGGGACACGGAAGAATCTTTATACCAAGCCTCGGTAATAGCGAACAGGCCTTCTTTTTTCAGCCACACCTCATGGTAATAATGCTCGCCTTCATTCTGTACCTTGAGTGTCATATAACAGGCGGACATAGGGATACGGGGATCGGAAAGGCGTTGGTTCACAACAGACCCGGAAGCCACCGGCTGACCGAAAACAACATACTTCGACACCCTTTTGAATAATATATCGAAATTTTCCATGCTTAATGTCACATCCTGTAATGATTTTTTCAATAGTTCTCAGGTTTCATTTTATGTAAAAATTATATAAAGAAGTCTTTATGTTTATTCTATCATAGTTCTTAAGTAATATAAATGATTGTTTTTTCTCCGGTTATTTAAAAGAATGCTATAATAAAGCCATATATTTATAGACAGAAGGAGACACCAAGAGATGCCGAATTCCCGCATATTATTGGCTGATGACGAATCGACGCTCCGGTTTTTGTTAACGGAGACGCTGGATATAGAAGGATACGACATTACGGAGGCGGAGGATGGCAGAGCGGCGCTGCAGTTCGTTCAGGCCGACCGATACGACCTGATCATTCTGGATTATATGATGCCGGAGCTTACCGGCGTGGAAGTATGCGAATGGCTGCGCAGTCACCCGAATCCGAATCAGCAGGCGCCGGTTATTCTGCTGACCGCCAAGGCGCTGGAGAAAGACAGGGAGCGAGCCAAAGCGGCAGGGGTGACGGCTTACATTGTAAAGCCCTTCAGTCCTCTGCAGCTGGTGGATACGGTGGAGCAGTTGATTGCGGACTCGCAGTAATTCGATTATTTGACGCGACTGGAAGTGAGAGTGTTGTTGGGTCATTCATCAGAGAATGAACGATTGAATAGAGAAGCCAGGTTAATGAAGGAAGGCCGTAAACGTTACGTAGAGGAGCTGCGCAAGCAGCTGCGCGAGCTGTATGATCTCTTCGGGCTGAATGTGATAGAGGCTGTCGGGGAAGCCGCGGGCCGGATTTACCGGATAGTACATACGATAAAAGGCAGTGCCCCTATGTTCGGATTTCTCCGGATCGGTACGATCGCCGAGAAGCTCGTGCATCAATGGGAATGGGCCCATGAGCATGACATTTTGGCGGAGCCGGACGACTGCAAGCTGCAGCGATACCACGCGTGCGTGCTGAATGGAAAGGTGCTGGTTCAGCAGCTTTCCATGGAGCTGGATATCTATGCGCAGGAGATGGAGCTGGATGAAGAGCAGGAGCATCGGGGGCGGACGGTTGGTTTGCCTGCAAGCAGCCGCCTGCTGGTGATTGATGATGATGAAGTGCTGAGATCCTATCTGGTCAGGCGGCTTCGGCTTGAAGGATACGAAGTGGATGAAACCGCGGACGTGGAAGGAGCGCAGAGGCTGCTGCGCGAGCACAGCTACGAATTGATTACATTGGATTTAATGATGCATCCGCACTCCGGCTACGAGTTGTTCGAATATGTCAAAGACGACCCGACACTCAAATGGGTACCGCTTGTTGTGTTGTCGGGCAGGGATGACCTTCACGATAAAATACGCTGTTTTTATTTGGGTGCGGACGATTATGTGACGAAGCCGTTTGAATACGAGGAGCTGAGCGCAAGAATATACAGTCTGCTGAAACGGACCAAAAATTTCGAGCAGATGGCATTCCGCGATCCGTTAACGGGAGTATACAACCGGCGCTTCTTCGATCAGCAGATCCAGGTAGAGCTTAGACGGGTGGCAAGGTATCCTGCTCCGATTTCGATGGTGTTTATAGATATTGACCGGTTTAAAAGCATCAACGATAAACATGGGCATCATGTTGGGGATGTTGTGCTGCAGGGACTGGCCCATTTGCTGCAAAAGCATTTGCGTGCGACCGATTTGCTCGCCAGGCTTGGCGGCGAAGAATTTGTCGTCGTTCTTCCGGGAGTCCCGGCTGAAGACGCTCGGACGGCAATCGAATGGATTTTGCAGCAGGCGCATAGGGAACCGGTGGCTCAATATGAAGGAAAGTCTTATTATATCACGTTTTCCGCCGGTGTCTGCGAATGGTCGGAGGGGCTGGATTGTGAAGAGTGGATGAAGTTCGCCGACGGCGCCATGTACACGGCGAAGCAGAGCGGCAGAGACCGGGTGCTCCAATACGAGGAAGGGATGACGATGGCCGCGCAGGAAGGGCACAAGCTCGAATCGCGGCGCAAGCGGGTGCTGATAGCGGATGACGATCGTATTTTACGTTCGATTCTCATGTCCAAGCTTCAGCATTTGCCGATTGATTTCGTAGAGGCGGCGGACGGGATCGAGGCCAAGGATAAAATCGCCCGCCAGCCCTCATTCGATCTCTGCATTCTGGATGGCGTCATGCCGAGAATGGACGGGATTGAGCTGCTGGAACAATTGGCTGCGCAGGAAGCCAAGCCGGAAGGGCTGCAAATTCTACTGCTCTCCGGACGCAGCCGGGAAGAGGATGTGCCCAAAATACTGGAGCTGGGCGTCAACGCTTATATGCATAAGCCTTTTTCGATGGTTGAGCTGGAGGTTAAAGTCAAGCAGCTGCTGGAGCTGACCTAGTGCGGGCGGCAGCCTGTTGTACCGTGTCAGGTACGGCAGGCTGCTTATGTTATGCTTCCAGCAAGGCGTCAAACAGCTCCGCAGTGCGAAGGTTATTCTCCACGCCGCCGACCTGGTCTTCGACGCACCACCAAGCGGACAAGACGGCATGACAGTATGCCCAGGCAAGCATTCTGCGCCGGTCGAGACCGAGCTTCTGTGCAAATAACCGGACTCTGCGGTCCAGGACGGGCGCCGGATCGTGCTCGGGATGATGGTTCATCAGGAAGGGAACGACGCCATATTCGGCTTCGCCCAGTACGCCCTTGGGGTCGATAGCCAGCCAAGGCTCGCGGGTCGATGATAAAATATTTTCATGATGCAGATCCCCGTGCAGAAATTCCAGGGGGGCAGCGCTCTGCTGAAGTTGCCGGTACAGCGTCTCCGCTTTTTGAACGACAGGCTCGGGCAGGGGCCCCGTCCCGCCTTGGAAATGCCGGCGCAGCTTGTCGTAGCCTTGGAACCACTGCGCCACTGAAGGAAAGGCTGCAGGGTCAGGAGCGGGCCTTCTGATGCTGCGCATCACTTCGATGGCGAGCAGAGTGGCTTGTTCCTCATCTGGAACGGATTTCAGCGTCTTCCCGGGATGAAGCTTCTCGATCAGCAGGATGCCACGTTCGGGCTCGGCGTCCAGCAGCTGCGCCGCGCCCTGGCCTTGATACAGCTGCAGTGCAGCGATTTCGTATAAGGCGTCCTTGGACGGTACGGCCAGCTTCAATACGGCCTCCTGACCGTTGTTCATGCGCACCGGAGCTACGAAATTATAAGAGAGCGGATAAGGGGGCGGCAGCTGGATCTGACAGGACCATTTGTCCTCACAGTAGGCAAGCAGCCGTTCGAAGCCCTGCAGCCAAAGCTCCGCACGCTCGGAGTGAACGCCATGGATAGTTTGGATGAACGATTCGGGTAAGGTGTAGCTCATCGTAAGCCTCCTTCGGTTAACCATAGTCCAAGATTTACCATAGCATAAACTGCATCCAAGCGGCAAATGCTTATCGGCTTTGGCCTGTTTTAAACTAACCGGCGGAGACGGTCTATTTAGTTATTGAATTATGGAATAAGGAACGTGCAGTTATGGCAATCGCCGCTATCATTTTATTTCTACTTACCTTAACCTTCGTCATTTGGCAGCCCAAAGGCTTGAATATCGGATGGTCCGCAGCAGCCGGAGCCTTGCTGGCGCTAAGCTTCGGAGTCGTCAGCTTTGCCGATGTAGGCACCGTAACGGGCATTGTGTGGAATGCGACGCTGACATTTGTAGGCATCATCCTTATTTCTTTAATCCTGGATGAAATCGGTCTGTTTGAATGGGCTGCGCTGCATATGGCGCGGTTAGCGCGCGGGAACGGCATGCGCATGTTTGTGTATGTCATTCTGCTGGGCGCGGTTGTATCCGCTTTGTTTGCCAACGACGGAGCCGCGCTGATTATGACTCCGATTGTGCTTTCGATGGTAAGGGCGCTGCGATTCGAAGATAAAAAAGTGCTGCCTTTTATTATGGCCAGCGGTTTTATTGCGGACACAGCCTCGCTGCCGCTGATTATCAGCAATCTGGTGAACATTGTTTCCGCAGACTATTTCGGAGTCGGATTTGCGCAATATGCCGGGCGGATGCTCGTTCCGACCGTTTTTTCGATCGGTGCCAGCCTGCTCGTGCTGTATCTTTATTTCAAAAAGGAAATCCCGCTCGGCTATCCGGTACAGCAGCTGAAGCAGCCGGCCGAGGCGATTAAAGACATACGGCTGTTCAAATGGTCCTGGGTGATTTTGAGCGCTCTGCTGGTCGCTTATTTTATCAGCGAATATTTGGGCATACCGGTTTCTTTCTTTGCCGGACTCGCTACGGTTATCCTGCTGCTGGCGGCCCGCCGAAGTCCGGTGATTCAAACCCGGAAGCTTCTGAAGGAAGCGCCTTGGACTATCGTCATTTTTTCCATCGGGATGTATGTGGTCGTGTATGGCTTGAAAAATGCTGGACTCACCGACGCCCTGGGCGGCATCATTCAGGCTTTTGCGGATAGAGGCATTTTTGCGGCGGCGCTGGGCATGGGATTTCTAGCTGCCATCCTGTCTTCGGTCATGAACAATTTACCTACGGTGATGATCGATGCTCTGGCAATTCACGGCACGCACACCGAAGGCGCGGTTCGCGAAGCGCTTATTTATGCCAATGTGATCGGTTCCGATTTGGGCCAAAATGACCCCCATCGGGTCGCTGGCTACCCTCTTGTGGCTGCATGTGCTTGCGCGGAAGCAGGTATATATCGGCTGGGGCACCTATTTTAAAATCGGTGTGCTGCTGACGGTCCCAACGTTGTTGATTACATTGACCGGGCTTGGTCTGTGGCTTTATTGGCTGCAGTGGTTCGCAGGGGCGCATCTGGATTTTCGTCACGGTATCGGTCGTAATTCTGGGTGCTGCAGCAGCTGTCATGAGGGCGGTTTTAGCGTCGAAGCAGGCTAAACGAGGCATCAAAGAACCGGATTTGTATTAAGGATCGGCATAAAGGCTGATATACGAGAAAAGAGCAATTCCGCTGTGAATTGCACTCCTTTGTTAGATGTTTGTCTACCATTTGGAGTGCAGCTCAAGGGAGCTGCTCTTTTGTTTTATATAGGCTTTTTACAGGTCGTCCCAGTTCAAGCTGGAGGACTTGCTGTAGTTGGTTACCTTTTGCTCGAAGAAGTCGGTTTTCATGCTGTTCATGTTGCTGAAGCTTTCAACCCATTTCATCGGGTGCTCAACCACCTCAGGGAATAAAATTTCCAGCCCGAGGTTTCTCAGGCGCTCATTGGACAAGTACTTAATGTACTGATCGATGATCACATTGCTGAGGCCGCTGATATTGTTATTCGTAATGTATTGGCCCCACTCGATTTCGTGGTGGACAGCCGTATTCATCATTTGCCGAAGCTCCTCGACGAATTCGTCCGTGAATACTTCAGGATTTTCTTTGCGGATTTCCCGGAAAATATTTTGGAATAAGGCCAAATGGGTCAGCTCGTCACGCTGAATGTACTTGATTTCGGAAACCGTACCGAGCATCTTGCCTTGGCGTCCGAGCGCATAGAAGAAGCTGAACCCGCTGTAAAAGTAAAGGCCTTCCAGGATGTAGTTGGCCATGATCGTTTTCATCAGGTTTCTGGTGGATGGATCCTCGATGAAATTTTCATATAAGTCGGTAATGAACCGGTTGCGGCGCAGCAGATGCTTGTCTTCGCGCCATTGGTTGTAAATATCGTCCCTCGCCTCGGCCGATACGACGCTGTCGAGGATATAGGAATAGCTCTGGCTATGTACGGCTTCCTGGAAGGTCTGCACGGTCAAGCACAGGTTGACTTCCGGCGCTGTAATATATTCGTTGATGTTAGGCAGGTTCGCCGTCTGCAGCGAATCCAGGAAAATCAGGAAGCTGATAATTTTATCATAGCTTTGACGTTCTTCCGGAGACAAAAACTTGTAATCCTTGGCGTCCTGCGCCAGAGGGATTTCTTCAGGAATCCAGAAGTTGTTCATCATGGTGCGGTACATTTTGGTGGCCCAGTCGTATTTCACGTTATTGAGCTCGATCAGGTTGGTCGTGTTGCCGCCGATCATCCGGCGTTTGCCCCAGTCCCGGTCTCCGTGTTCGTTAAACAGTTTCTTTTTGTTGAGTTGATCCAAGGTTGGCTACCCCCTAAATCCCCCAAGGAGCACCCAAGGGGCTTTGCCCCCTGGACCCCCCGGACGGGAGAGTTCAATGTGATGGTTCGGAACGCGTCTGTGAGCCTAAGCGGCGGCTATTCTAGCCGCGCTTAGGCTCACACGCTTCACGGTTGTGCAAATGTGCTGGTCGTAGGTGATACGTTGGCTCGTTGGGTGGTGCGGTAGTGCTTGGGCCCGCTTATGTGCGCAGATGTACCTTGCCGGGGGCAAAGTACATCTGCTTACACGCTTCACGTTTTGGGGTGGTGCAAGTGGGCAGAGCGAAAAGCCAAGGTCAAAGGCGAGGCAGATCGCTACGCTACTGCCGACCGCGGCGAGTCTCACGCCGCGTGGGTTAAGGGCTAAGAACGAAAAGCCAAGGTCAAAGGCGAGGCAGATCGCTACGCTGCTGCCGACCGCGGCGAGTCTCACGCCGCGTGGGTTAGGGGCTAAGAACGAAAAGCCAAGGTCAAAGGCGAGGCAGATCGCTACGCTGCTGCCGACCGCGGCGAGTCTCACGCCGCGTGGTTAAGGGCTAAGAACGAAGAGCCAGGTCAAAGGCAGGCAGATCGCTACGCTGCTGCTAAGTTGTACGGCTTCCCCGGTACACCGAATCTACTAACCCACCAGGAGTCGGTTTGACGACGACTGGAGTACTATGTGGTAGAGGGAAAGGGGCTGGTACGGTAAAAGTTTACAGCCGCCTTTGAAATGAAGTTGTTACCGCAAGATGACAACTTCAAGATCAGGGTTCCCCGCAAAGTAATCGGAATTCGCATCGAAGCTTCTCGTCACTTTGTGGGGGCGGGCAGCGGTGGAGTACCAGTCTCTTTTCTGCAATTCCCTGCCATGAATCCATTTCCACCAGACTTCCATCAAGTTGTCATACTGACTCCTATTATACCCATTAGGCCGAGCAGCTTACGCAATCCTCAACTTCAAGGCTTTTGTTTCGGACGTAGTAAACGGTTTTCAAGCCGTTCTCCCAAGCGGCCACGTACAGCTCAAGGAATTCCTTCGCGGACAGCTCAGGCGTAATGTACAGGTTGAACGACTGCGCCTGATCGATATGGCGCTGACGGGCGCCTGCAGCCTTGATGCTCCACAGCTGATCGATCCGGTGAGCTTCCTTATAGAACCACATCGTTTCTGCATTCAGGTTAGGAGCCGTTTGCGGGATGACCGCGTTTTTCTTCTCTTCGACGAAGAATTTGTTGAAGATCGGGTCAATGCCCGCGGTAGAGCCGGCAATCAAAGAAGTCGAAGCCGTAGGAGCGATAGCGAACATCCAGCCGTTGCGCACGCCATGCTTGGCAACCTGCTGCTTCAGCTCAAGCCATTCTGGGCTGTTATAGCCGCGGGAATCGAAGTAAGCGCCGGTTTGCCATTCGCTGTCTTCGAACATGCGGAAGGCGCCTTTTTCCTTCGCGATCTCCATCGAAGCTTTAACCGCGTAATAGTTCATCCATTCATAGACCTCGTCGGCTTTGGCGACATGATCGTCCGACTCCCATTGAATTTTCAGCTGGGCGAGCATTTGATGATAGCCGCTGGAGCCCAGGCCGACAGCGCGGTATTTTTTATTCGTAATTTCCGCTTGCGGAATCGGATAGTAGTTCAGGTCGATGACGTTGTCCATCATCCGCATTTGCGTAGTGACGACACGCTCGATGTCTTCTTTGGTATATACGCGGCCGAGGTTCAAGGACGACAGGTTGCACACGACGAAGTCGCCGCTCTTCACTTGATTCGTAATAATGCCGTCCTCATGCTGTGTCTGGATCAGCTCGGTCGGGCTCATGTTCTGGCAAATCTCGGTGCACAGGTTGGAGCAGTAGACCATGCCCGCATGCTTGTTCGGATTCGCGCGGTTGACCGTATCGCGGAAGAACAGGAACGGCGTACCGGTTTCGAACGACGAAGTCATGATCCGTTTCATGATATCGATCGCAGGAATCTCTTCTTTGGAGATTTTGTCGTCGTTGACGCACTCCCAGTAGCGGCGTTCCCACTCTTCACCCCAGCTGTCCTCGATCGAATAGCCTTTGGCTTTGCGCACTTCATGAGGATCGAGCAGGTACCAGGTGCCGCGCTCTTTGACGGTTTTCATGAACAAGTCGGGGATGCACACGCCAGGGAAAATATCGTGGGCTTTCATCCGGTCGTCCCCGTTGTTCGTTTTCAGGTTCAGAAAGTCGAATATATCTTTATGCCATACGTCGAGGTAAACGGCTACGGCGCCGGAGCGCACGCCCAGCTGGTCTACCGCGATAGCTGTATTGTTGTAGTTTTTGATCCATGGCACGACGCCGCCGGCGACATTTTTGTATCCGCGAATGTTGGAGCCGCGGCTGCGCACTTTGCCGACATAGATCCCCATGCCGCCGCCGTGCTTGGAAACCTGAGCGAAGCTCTGGTCGACGTTGTAAATGCCCCACAGGTTGTCGGGAACGGTATCGATAAAGCAGCTGGACAACTGATGCAGCGGCTTGCGCGCATTCGCGAGCGTCGGGGTAGCAACGGTCATTTCCAGGCTGCTGAGCACGTCATAGAACTGCTTGGCCCATTTCAGCTTGTCCGTCTCCTTCATTGCCAGGTGCATGGCCACACCCATGAACAGCTCCTGCGGCAGCTCGAGCACTTCTTTGTCCAGGCCGCGGATCAGGTAACGGTCGGCTAGCGTTTTGAGTCCGATATAGTTCAGCAAATAGTCGCGCTCCGGCTTGATATACGTGCCGAGCTCGTTGATTTCTTCCTTCGTGTAATGCTCCAATATGTAACTCCCGTAGAGTCCCATATCCGTCAAATAAGTAACGAGGGAGTAGAGGTCGCCGTACCCGAAATGACCGTATTTGCGGTTCAGCCGGGCTTCTTTATATAAATCATAGGCAAGCAGCTTAGCCGCTACATACTGCCAGCTTGGCTGCTCTACGCTTGTTTTTTCTACAGCGACTTGAATAAGAAGACGTTGGATTTCCTTCGTCGAAATCCCGTTGCGGAACAGCGGCAGCAGCGCGGTTTCCAGCTCCAGCGGGTCACACTCCGGATAAGCCTCACAGGCGAAGTCGATCACTTTTTTCATTTTGGAGAAAACTAACTCTTCCTGGGTTCCGTCTCTTTTTACGATGATCATCTACAACTACTCCTTTGTTGAGCCAGAATGGGACTCTAGCAAGTGAACGCTCTGGCATCATGATAAGAAAAACGACAGGGCAAATAAAAGGCATGAGGTCCGTGCCCCGAGGAGACGGTCATGCCATATGCTGTATTCGTTATTGAACTGAAGACGCGAAGAAGCGATTTAATAGGCTGTGTATGTCTCCATGCCAAATGAAGGGAAGCTGCGGTCGAGCGGCCCTTATGTAGCGCGCATTGCGGCGATTTTTGTCATGCATGGTTCTTATTTCCACAATATCTAGTTGTCTTTAAAGCCGTAAATTGAATTTACCTCAAGATATGGTGTGTGTCAATCTAAATAATTTTCGACAAGCGCATCGTGATAGAGTAGAGAAAACGGTAGAAAACGGGGGAAAGGCTCGGTAAACAGGGGTTTTTCGAAGTTTTCGAGAAGCAAAAAAGAGATTCGATTCAAGGAAACGAGTGGAAAAAATAGGTGGATAGTCCTACTTCAAGTGATAGAAAAAAAGGAGCCCGAAGGCCCCCTATTCGCGTTTTGGAAGTAATTTTACATATTCATCCGACATGCCTATCAGCCTCATGATATAGTTATAATCTTTCCGGTACGGGGTAAGATCTGTTATAGGCTGAAGCGTTTTGATCGACACGGCGGTGCCGTCATCGAAGCCTTTGCCGGGCACGAACAGAATATCGTCGTTAAAGAACGAGCCGGTTGGCAGATAGTACCGCATGCCGAACGTATTTTTTTGAATGTTCAGCAGGTCCTGCCCGAAATGAACGAAGTTTTTGTCGTCGAGCGAGATGCCCAGCAGGTTGGCCAGTGTCGGCATAATATCCAGCTGTCCGCCCGCCCGTTCGATTACCTGGCCTTCGGTTTGACCCGGAATATGGATGATGAGCGGGATGTTGAAGCGCGTCACGTACTCGTGGTACGTAATGCCAAGCTCCTGACTGAGCATCTTGGTATCGTTGTCCTGCGGCTGCAAGCCGAAATGGTCTCCGTAAGCGATAAGCACGGTATTGTCCCACAGCCCTGCGGCTTTCAGCTTCTCGATCAGCGTGCCGACCGCGTAATCCGTATAGTTGATCGACAGCAGATAGTCGCCCAGCTGTTTGCCTTCGATGGTGGCCGGAATGGTCATCTTGCGCCGGTCGTCCGGAATTTTGAAAGGGTAGTGGCTGGATACGGTAATAAACTGCGCATAGAACGGTTTATTCTGATTTTTCAGCTCGGTCAGCTTTTCTACACCGACACGGAACAGTTCTTCGTCCGAGGCGCCGAACGAATTGAAATGATCGTCGATATAATTGGGCTTGTCATAGTAGCGTGTAAATCCGATAGCTGGATACAGCTTGTTCCGGTCCCAGAAGTGAACCTCGTTGACATGAAACGTATTCGTTTCATAACCGAGCTCCTCCAGCAGCCTGGGCATACTGGGCAGGATACGATCCCCGTAGCCGGTAGACATAGGAATGGTGCCGGTCGGATAAATCGAGGTGTTCGACATAAACTCGGCGTCGGAGGTGTTGCCTTGGCCTACCTGCTGAAACACATGCGGAAAGTAAAAGCTCTGCGAAGCCAGCTGATTCAATACAGGCGTCAATTCCTGGCCGTTATACTTCATATGAATCGGAAAGTTCTGAAAAGCCTCCAGCTGCAGCACGATGACGTTGCGGCCCTGTTGGGAGCCGAAGTAAGCCGGCTTGCCGCTTTCGCTCGGCTGAATGCCGTAATTGAACCGGGATTGCACCCGGCTGACGGCCAGAACCGCCTGTTCGATGCTCGTAAATTTGGATTCGCTTTCAGCATTCATGCCGTTAATGGCAACAGACACTTCATAATTGAGCAGGCCAAGCTGCTCTGCCCGGACGAGCTCGTTGGTAATGCCTTTGTCGTACCGGATGAAATAAGCGGATGCGCCGGCACCGATGACGAGCACAATCAGGACCGCATACCTGCGGACAGACCTTTCCTGCATAAGCCGAATTTGGCGGGGGCCCGGGATAAGCAGCATAATGACGGCGATAAGCATGTCAACGAAAAATAAGAAATCCTCTAAATGAAGCGCCGCCTTCACGCTGGATGAAATATGGATCAGCTGCTTGATCTCCGCAATGGCCGTATACGTGACGACGGAGCCGAAATGCTCGAAGTAAAGCGTCGCCGCCAGAAAGATGATAGAGAGCAGCAAATTTAAACACCAGTAGGCGGTTTTTTTTCCTTTGCGCGGAACAATCAGCTCAAAGACGCTTGTCAAGACAAGCACGCTCGCCAAATCGAGCAGCCACCCTTTCCAATCCACTTCGTGGAACAAGTAGAAGCGAAGCAGTGCCATTTTAGCCCATAACAGCAGAGAGAAGATGATATAAGGACTTCTCCAGGCATGGTTCCTTGTATTTTGCATTCTGTGAGCGGCCTCCTGTTTTTCTTCAATCTATGAATATGTACCCGCAATCATTACTTCTCATTCATTGACCGATTTGTGAAGATATAAACCTGCCGTTGAAAGTATGACAGTCCCGTGAAAAATTTGGTTTGTCCTGCCGGAGTATGCTACATTAAGAGAAGCTTACTTTTCGTTATTAATTCATAAAAAATAGTTCGCGATCAACATCCGATTTAAGGAGGTTAGCCACGATGAAGCGTACCTATTTTACCCTGGATGAAGCGAATGCCATGCTGCCTCTGGTGAAGGCGGAATTGGAGAAGCTGCAGTCCATCAAGAGGGAATTTGCGGAGAAATACGAGCAGCTGCGGCAGCTGAAAGCGTATCACCGGGAATACGGCATCGTCTCTGAGGAGGGAGATCCCTATTTCACACTGGAGTGCGAAATGGACTTTTTGCAGGTGGAGGGCAATACAATACTACTAAGCTTTGAGCTTAAGGGCGTACAGCTTAAGGATCTGGATACGGGACTCATCGACTTTCCTGCCCTGCTCAACGGTGAAGAAGTGCTGCTGTGCTGGCGTCAGGGAGAAGAGCGCGTAGAGCATTACCATGGGCTTTATGACGGGTTTGCAGGAAGGAAACGGCTGAACGAGGAAGGTTGAGCGGTTTCGTCCGGATCATGCTGATTCCACGAGGCTGTTAGGAGGATTTATTGACAATGGGCTGTATGACTAGAATCGGACAGGGGCCGGAGCATGCGCTGCGCTGGCTTCGTTTTACGCTGGCCGTTTGCTTCGCTGTGCTGTTTATTGCGGGCATGCCTCTGCGTGCTTCGGCGCACGCAAGCTTGCTGGAGGCCGTTCCCGCGGCCAACGCGGAGCTCGGCCAAGCGCCGGAGCAGGTCGTTCTAACGTTCAATGAACGGCTGGAGGACGGCGCCTTTTACATCAAGGTATTGGATATGAACAAGAAGCCCGTCACGAGTGACAAGGCAAGGATGAACGGAGATCATACAGCCGTACTGCTGGATCTCCCCAAGCTGGACTCGGGCAATTATCTCGTAACCTATCATATTATTTCCGCAGACGGGCATCCAGTTGACGGGACCTACTTGTTTGCGGTAGGGCAGCCTTTGAGCCAGCTCCCGTCCGGGACGCCGGGGGAAATGGAGCATCTTCATGCCCACGGGCTCAGCACAGGCTTAAGCTTCGAGGATGCGGTGCAGTTCATCTCCCGCATACTGTATTACATAGTCATGCTGGCCTTTACCGGCTGGGTATTATGGATGCGGCTGAGCGGCAACCGGATGGAGGCGGGCACGGCCTCCTATTTATCGAATTGGGGCGCTCAACTGCAGCGAGTCTACCTCATCGTATTTATTTTCTTTATGTTTACGCATGTGTATGCATTGATCGGCGACGGCGGGGCGGATGCGCTGACGGCGATTTTTACGAGTACGGGGGCAGGCTATATTTGGATAGCCTCTCTGCTGTTATCGCTGCTCAGCTTCGTCGTGCTCTACCGGAGCCTGTGGCTCGACCTGCTGTGGCTGCTCTGCATCTGGCTCACGAAGGGGCTTAACGGTCATGCTTCGGTCTTCGAGCCTGCCGCCCAGACGATTGTGCTGGATTGGATTCATTTGGCGGCTGCGGCGCTGTGGGTAGGCGGTCTGTTCATGCTGCTGCTGCTGTGGCGCAAGAATCAAGAGGAAGGGATGGCCTTCCTGCCCAAATTCTCGTCAGCGGCGCTGTTCTCTATCGTGCTGCTGGTTGTTTCCGGTGTGCTCTGGTCCTGATCTTCCTGCCGAATCCGGCATACATTGTGGATACGCAGTGGGGGCAGCTGCTGCTTGTCAAAAGCGCCCTCGTGCTGCTCGTTGTGCTGACCGGTGCGTCTATCCGTCTCCTGTACCGCAGACGCAAGCTGCAGCAAGCCAAGGTGTTACTGCGGACGGATGCCGTGCTGGCGCTCCTGATTACCGCGATTGTCGGCGTGTTCACTTATTTGACGCCGCTGCCGGCGAACGAACCTTTGAACTGGCATGTGATGGGCGAGAAGATTCATATGACCGCCCAAATTACGCCGAATGTGCCGGGGGTAAACAATTTTACCGTGAAGGTCTGGCTGCCTGAGACGCTCGGAAAGCCGAAGCAGATCGTCATGAAGCTCCAGGACGCCAAGACGAAGGATATTGCGCCGCTGGAGGTGCCTCTCGTCTGGACTGAGGATAAGAGCGGCATTCCCGAGGAAGCCTACGGCGATCTGAAAATGTATATGTACACCGCGCGCGGCGCCTATCTGCCCTATCCCGGCTATTGGAATGTCGAGATCCGGGTTATGGACAGCAATGATGATGAGACGGTTTACGATAAGCAGATCCGGCTGTTTTAAATTTTATATATGAAGGAAAAAATAAAGCCGCCAACCCGGCGCGCATTCGGACTATCGATCCGGAACGCTGCGGGTTTGGCGGCTTTTTACTATTAATATAGGAATGACAGCCGGGAAGCTGTGGGAACATACGAATTTCAGCCGAAGGGCTGCCGGCGTGAGAGCCGGTCCCGCTCTCGCTCTAGCTTTTGGCAGAATTGGCTTGGCCGCGGTTGGACTGCAGGGAGGCGGCCTGTACGGGGTCTCCTTCCTCCGAAGCGCGGTAGCTGAAGTAGAAGCACAGCCGGGATATACCGATGACGATAAAGCATCCCCAGATCGGAAGCACGGAGACCAGGATGCCGGTCGCCAAGGCGCCGAGGCCGTTGCCCGCATTCATAACGAGCTGGAAGTCGGAGAAATAGGCCATCTCCTTGCGGTGCTTCGCCGCCTCCTTCATCATGATCGTCTGTGAGGCAACTTCATGCACGGACAGGCATACGCCGACCCATCCCTGTGCGATGAACAGCAGCCAGAACGAATGGATAAAGCCGTAGGGCAGCACGGCCAGCGCCATACCGATCACGGCGACGCCGTATACTTTTATCATGCCGTACCGTTCCATGCATTTACGGGCCACCGGAAGAAGCACGGTGGAGACGATCCCCGCTATGACCACGAAATAGGCAATCTGGGAGTTGCTCAGCTTCAGCACGTTGACATGATAAATGACGAACAGCGGCGTCACCATCGCGATGCCGACATTGTTCAGGCCCATCCACCACGTGCGGCGGTCGCATTCCTGCAGCGGCCGGACCCAGGTCAGCTTGATGGGAGTCTTCTCTTTGGGAGCGAGCTCGGCAATCAGCGACATCCCGGCGAAGGTGGCGAAGCAGCCGATAAGCATGGAGATCACGTAGTTTTTCGGGAACATCCAATCGAAGGCGTCCAGAAAGTATCCGATGCCGAAGCTGCCGAACGTGACGATGAGGATGCCGATAATTTTATTATTGCTGAAGATACGCGGGAACTCGTTGGCGGCAACCCATTTGCGCATAATGGCCGGCTGCTGCGCCCCGGTAACCATCACCGCTATCGCATTGATCGAACCAGAAGAACAGCAGGTAAGGAATCGGATGGGGAAGCAGCACGGAGAACGCCATGCAGAGGAAGGCGAACTGCCGGATATATCCGCTTGTAAGAAAAACACCTCTGGTCAGCGGGAGCTGTCTGGTAATAAAAGCCAGCGACAGCGCGCAGAACAGAGGCGGGAGTGAGTTAGATAAGGCGATTTCAAAATTGCTTGCGCCCAGACGCGCAATAAGCACCTGCAAGAAGGTGAAGAACGTGACGCTCTTCATATTCTGCAGGGCGGCATCCAGGTAGATACGGGTTGTCAGCTTCATCGGTCTCAAGCCTTCTTTCTTGGCAGCGGGAGCATTGCGCTCCGTAGTTTGAGTTCACCGACTAGCATATCGCGTTGAAGGATGGAAAGACATGGACGGTTCTGTGCAAAAACATGGATTATCTTGCTCATCCAAATACGAGTCCAGATTCGCTCCTACAGCCCGCAGATCCGCATAACAGCAGGGATGGATAGATTAATCCTTCCAGCTCTGCTTATGCAAATCGGATACATATTCCGCTGCCGCGGCGTTGGATATGACCTGCTCGGGGCTCTTGCAGCCCGGAATGACGGCTGTTACCGCGGGATGCTTCAAACACCAGGCCAGCGACCAGGTGGCCATATCCACGCCCTGCGGCACCTCGTTCTCGCGGATGCGCTGGACCTCCTCGAGCTTGGCTGCGGTCTGCTCCCGGTCATGGCGCTGCCGCACGTCGTTGTCGCCGAATACCGCCCCCGGCTTGTATTTGCCGCTTAAGTAGCCGCTGGCAAGCGGCACGCGCGCCAGAACGCCCAGATCCTGCTCCTCGCAGGAAGGGAAGACGCGTTCCTCGGGCTTGCGGTCCAAGCGGTTATAGACCACCTGGATGGCCTGTGAGCCTACCTTATGCGAAGCCGCTGTCTGGTGGAGATTATCGTTGCTGCCGATCGAGGTGCCGAGGTGGCGGATTTTGCCTGCTTGCACCTGTTTATCCAATAAGGTCCACAGCTCGTCCTGATCGAATGCTTCGTCGGAGCCGGAATGGAATTGATAAAGGTCGATATAATCCGTTTGCAGCGCCTTCAAGGATGCGTCCAGCTGCTGAAGTACTTCCTGCGGAGACCAGTGCTGCGTCCGCTCCTGATGACCGTGAAAATGATGGCCGAATTTCGTGGCGATCACCCAATCCTCCCGGCGCCGGCGCGACACGTAATCGCCGATCAAGGCTTCAGAGGTATGGTCGCCGTAGCACTCGGCCGTATCGATCAGGTTGATGCCGGAGGCGTGAGCTTGATCCAGAATGGCGTCAGCCTCTTCTTGCGTAAAAGCTTTTCCCCACTCGCCGCCGAACTGCCATGTGCCGACCCCGATGACCGAGACCTTGAGATTCGTGCTTCCCAATCTGCGGTATTTCATTTTGCTTTCCCTCCCTGATATTGGATGATATTGGATGCTGTCCATTCTTATTGTACCGACGAGCCTGCGGCAAAGTCAAAGAAACTTGATTCCGAACGCCATTTTGGAATAAAATGTTGCCAGCATATCCAAATTATAATGAAGGCAAGGTAAAGGGGAGACGATCATTCATGTTGAAAAAGAAGCTTGGATTTGCAGTTCTTATTCCGCTGGTCGCATTAACGGCTTTCACGGCCTGCACCAAAAATGGCGCCGACGACATCGGAACCCGTCCGGCCGTACTGGAGGGCCACTCGGATCATTGGAAGGTGAAGCTGGAGTATAAAGCCAGCGGAAGCACATTGAAGGAATACCCGACAGTGACTTATCTGGGAAATGAAAAGCTGGCCGACGCAACGGTAAGCATTATTCGTAACGATCAGGATCCGGAAGTAATTCCTATCGGGATTGCATCCGATATGGTATCCGGTTCTTCTGTAGCTTTAACGTCCAGCGCCCAGATTAAAAACTGGAAGGACACGAAACAGGTGGAAGTGGAAGGGAACATTGGAGACCACCATTTCAAAGAATACGTATACGTGGAAAATAAATCGCCTGCCGCTCCTGCCAAATAACGCCGCTCAAAATTTATGCTCCTTTAATCTTTCGTGCTCCCGAATCGTGTAAAGTGAAAGGCAGAGCAAAAAAGAAAAGGGAGTTGAAGAGATGCAACAGGTGAAACGGTGGATCAAGGAATGGGTTCCCACCTTGGCAATCGCAGCGATAGTCAGCTTTACTTTTAACACGTATGTAGCGCAGGGCATGACAGTTCCTACCGGATCGATGCTGCCTACAATTCAACTGGACGATAAAATTTTAGTCGAGAAAATGGTCGACCTGACCGATTTCAACTTCGGTGATGTCGTTGTATTTTATCCTCCGCTCGAAGGGCATGAGAACGAACGGTTCGTGAAGCGGCTGATCGGCCTGCCTGGAGATACGATTGAGGTGAAGGACGGTGTCTTGATCCGCAACGGACAGAAGGTGGACGAGCCGTACCTTAGCCAGAAAATGAATTATACGTACGGTCCGGTGACGGTCCCGGCGAACCATTATTTTTTCCTCGGGGATAACCGCAACGACAGTGAGGACTCTCATTTGTGGCCGACGACGCCGTTTGTTGCCAAAGACAAGCTGGTGGGCAAAGTGATGTTCCGTTATTTTCCTTTCAATCATATCGGCAGCTTAGATAAGTAAAAAATACAGCACATGGTTCGTGCCGGGATGACCCGCCGAAGCCGTGTGCTTTTTATTGTGCGCGGCTTCGTTTATGATGATAAACAGAAGAGACGAAACCGTTTCGGGAAGGGGGGCTTGGCGTGCCTGTCATTAGAATTGAGCTGCTCATTCAAGCGCCGATCGAACGCTGCTTTGACTTGGCCCGCAGCATCGATATTCATACCGAGTCGACTTCGCAGACGAAGGAGAGAGCGGTTGGCGGCGTGATGAGCGGATTTATCGAGCTGGGCGAGAGCGTTACATGGGAAGCGATTCATTTTGGCGTGAAGCAGAAGCTGACGGCCCGGATCACCGAGATGGAGCGGCCGCATTATTTTGTCGATGAGATGGTCCGCGGGGCGTTCCAACGGTTTCGCCATGAGCATCGGTTTGTGAGCGGAGCTGAGGGAACCCGTATGATCGATACGTTCGATTATGACGCTCCTTTGGGGGTGCTTGGCAGCTTGGCCAACGTGCTGTTCCTGGAACGGTATATGCGCCAGCTGCTGACGAAGCGAAATTTGTATATCAAGCAAGCGGCGGAGCGGGATGCAGGGCCGTCGTAAATGAATCCATGAGTCCTAATTATGGGGATAAATGGTATAATGGAGGGCATGGAAATCTGTCAATTTTGTGAAGGGAGAAGTGTTCATGCAAATCCGTACCGCAAGAGCATCCGACGCTGCGCATATAGCAAGCTTGTCCAACGAGCTGGGCTATCCTGTCTCGGAGGAGCAGATGAAAGAACGCCTGCTGAATCTTATGAACCGCGAGGATAACGCTGTCTTTGTAATGGAGATTGAAGGCGACGTTGCGGCCTGGGTGCATGTACACGGCAGACATTTGCTGGAAAGCCCGTCATTTGCGGAAATCGGCGGCCTGGTGGTCAGCAGCCTGCACAGACGCAAGAGAATCGGTGAGCAGCTGATGAGAGAATGCGAAGCATGGGCTAGAGAACAAAACTACCCGTTTGTCCGGGTGCGTTCCAGCGGCCATAGAAAGGAAGCCCACCAATTTTATGAGAGGATCGGATATACGAGAGTAAAATCTCAGGAAGTATTTAATCTGGAGCTTTCTTGAAATCGGGCGCAGCTGGTAAATCTAACCGCCCTCTTCCTTATCGGATGGAGGGCTTCTTTCGAAGTTCATTGAGCTGCGCGTCCAAATTGAAAGAGGACACTCCTCCATTCTCCTTTTGAATCCATTCCTTCAGCCCGTGAAGAAATCCCAAGCCGGATTAGCGCATTAACACCTGATTCGAGCGATCCGGCGGCGGTGTCATTATTTTTTTGGGCAGCTTCTTCAAGTTTTTCACTAAATGAATTTTTTCATTGCCTGATATATAAGGCTGCCCGTTTCTTTGGACTGAGATATTCAACTTGGCTTGGGGAAGAGAAGCGATTTTCATTTAGTTGCTCCTTCATTGATTATTTCCATAATTTCGGCAGGATGAAATCTATTGTATTATGCCGGATAATGCTGGTCAACTTTAATGGTCCATGCGTTTCAATCATATGAGTATATCACTTGGAGGACACTTTCTGCCCCTGTCATCTGTCCCATAAGCATAATATCGTCTTCCTTTGGTCGAAAATAAAGAAAAACCCTTGATTTCTCAAGGGTTTTCATAGTAAGCGGGTGATGGGAATCGAACCCACGCCACCAGCTTGGGAAGCTGGAGTTCTGCCATTGAACTACACCCGCAGGTGCTTACTGCTTTTAAATTATTGCACAGTTATATGCAAAAATCAACCAAAACCTCTTAAATAATGAAGCCCGCCCTGCCGTTTCTCGCGATTCGGAAGGACGGACCGTGTAATTCTCCTTATTTATATCCTTTGGCAATTTCGCCGACCATGGCTGCTACAGATTCAAGGCCGCCGCCGGAGAGGTACCAAACGCTTTGATCCAAGTAAACGATGTGTTTATCTTGGAACGCTTTGGTTTGTTTAACCAGCTCGTTCTCTACCAGTGCTTTAGCCCCTACTTTATCGCCTTTGCCAACAGCTGTGGCGCGGTCGATGACAAACAGATAGTCCGGATTTTTTTGCGCGATAAATTCGAAGGAAATGCTTTGTCCGTGTGTTGCGGTATCCAGATTCTTATCTACGGCTGGAATGCCCAGTACATCGTGAACAAGGCCGAAACGGGAGCCTGGTCCGAAAGCGCCGATAGTGCCGTCATCTGCTAGAATAACAAGAGCGTTTTTGCCGTTAGCGGCTACTTGAGCTTTCACGTCTTTGATCGTTTGATCGATTTTGGCCAGCTCTGCATCGACAGCCGATTCTTTACCGAAGATTTGGCCGAGCATTTTCATATTGCTTTTGAATGATTCCAGGAAGTTTTTATTGTCCACGCCGATGAAGATCGTTGGCGCAATTTTGCTCAGTTCTCCGTAAAAGGTTTGCTGTCTTCCGGAAATCAGAATCAGATCCGGCTTGATCGCATTGATTTTCTCGAAATCCGGCTCTTTCAGCGTACCGATGCTTTGATATTTGCTGTCTTTGTATTTAGCTAAATAATCGGGAAGATTACTTTGTACGACACCCGCAACATCGACGCCCAGCTTATCCAGGGAATCCAATGCGCCGAAATCGAAAACGACGACTTTTTTCGGGTTTTTCTTAATTTTCGTTTCGCCTAGTTGATGCTTGAAAGTAAGCTCTTCAGAAGGCTGCGCCTGCGGCGTTCCTCCGTTGGAAGTGGCCGGAGCCGCGCTGTTCTTCGAGTCCGCAGCGGGACTGGTTGTACCGCAAGCGGCTGCTACGAGCGCTATGCAAATAATGAGCAACATGAGGGGAAAGCTTTTCTTCATTCTAACCACACCTGACCTTCTTTTTTATATATAAAATTAGTTCCGGCCCGCTACGCAAAGCCGTTAACCATTTTATTTCAAAGCAACCGTATGTAAGCCGTCCTGCGAATTACAAACGAAAATGAGAATCATTATCATCAATTTTACATAAAAAAATCCGTCTTGGAATAGACAATTTTACTATTGGCATGGACATTTCTATATCGGTGGGACAGAGCAGGGAGGAAGCGTTGTGACAGAAGAGATTGGCCGGCAAATTATGGAGCAATTAAGAAAGATCGAACAGGAAGAGAACGTCCGCATTCTTTATGCCTGTGAATCCGGCAGCCGGGCGTGGGGGCTTTCATCGGAAGAGAGCGATTATGACGTCCGCTTCTTGTATCTTCGTCCGTTAGACGGGTACGTAACCATCTTGGATCAGCCGAATGTGATAGAGCGTCCGATCAGCGATAAGCTGGATATCAGCGGCTGGGATTTGAAAAAAGCGCTGCAGCTGCTCAGAAAATCGAACCCGACGCTGCTGGAGTGGCTTCATTCCCCGATCTCGTATTGGGAGCCTTACGCTGTCGCAGCTCAAATACGAAGCATGGCTCCGCTCGCCTTCTTGCCGAAATCGTGTATGTACCATTACTTGAACATGGCTAAACGCAACCTCAAGGCGTATTTGCAGGGAGAACGGATGAAGGCCAAAAAATATTTTTACGTGCTGCGGCCGGTTCTAGCTTGCGGCTGGATCGAGAAATTTAACGAGATACCGCCTATGCCGTTTGACGAGCTTATGGAGAAACTGGTTCCGGCGGACAGCGAGCTGAGAAGCGTGATAGACGAGTGTGTCGTCAGGAAAAAGCTTGGGGAAGAGCTTGATGACGAAACCGGCATCCACCTTCTTCATGATTATTCGGAGGAGCGGATCGGTTTCTTTGAACGGACGGCTGCGCAGATGACGCAGACCGTGGGGAACCTGAACCGGCAGCTGGATGATTTGTTTCGCTCGGCGCTGCAGGAGGTGTGGGGAGTCCGCTTCTTATAAAGCGTGGAGCGTCGCGATCTATAAAAAGCAAACAACCCGCAGGCTATTAAACCGGCGGGTTGTCCAATGCCCGGTCGGGCCGATTATAACAACCGGCTGCCGCCTGCAATTTGCTGCTCTGCAATTTGTACGAGTTTGCGGACCATGTGGCCGCCGATAGCCCCCGTGTCGCGTGTGGCCATATAACCGTAGTAGCCGTCCTGCGGAATTTGAATACCGAGCTCCTGCGCCACCTCGTACTTCAGCTGCTCCAAAGCGGATGCCGCCTGCTGTACCACCAATTGATTGCTGCTTCTGGATTGTCCTCTTGCCATGTTCAATTCCTCCATTCATTCTATAAAATGTAAGTTTACTTTCCCCCATGTTTTCCCTAATTATTCATCCTTCCGCTCGTGTTACAATTTAAATTGGTGATGCTTATGTTTATCTCTCCAATGCTTTTGGATGCCAAGGACAAGCCGTTCTCCGATCCGGCTTACATTTTTGAACCGAAGATGGATGGACATCGGCTCATTTTATCCAGAAACGGATTGGAAACACGGCTGTTCACGCGTGATCACAAAGACTGTACACGGCAGTATCCCGAGCTGCATCAGGTGCCGGTTGTAGGCGACCTTGTATTGGATGGGGAAGTATGCTGTACCGATCCTGAGAGCGGACGTACGGATTACGAGCTGGTGATGGATCGCCTTCAGTTGAAAAAGAAGGACAAAATCCGCGCATTTGCCCTGCACAGACCTGTCCGCTACTATGTGTGGGACATTCTTTTTCTCAAAGGACGAGATCTGCGCAGCCTGCCTCTGATCAGACGCAGAGCGATTCTGGAATCGGTGCTTCAGGAAAATGATTTTTTTAAGCTGGTACCTCAAACCGAGGGGAATGGAGAAGAATTGTTCCGATCGATAGAGGATTCTTCAATGGAAGGGATCGTCGCCAAACGAAAGGGAGGAATTTATGTCTCCAGACGTTCGCATGACTGGCTGAAAATCATTCGTCCTCAATACGCCGACGTGTATATTGCCGGTTACCGGAAGGACAGTCTCGGGTGGCTTATAGAGGCCGGGGAGAACGGCGAGCGGAAGGCTGCGGGACTGGTGGAGCAGGGGATAACCCCGCTGCACAAAAAAGAATTTGCAGCACGGCTGCAGTTGTCCTCCGCAGCTCGGGAGGAAACGGATTATATCTATATAACACCGCAGTTGAAAGCCCGGGTAAAGCATAGGGGCGTGCTGCGGAGTGGGATGCTGAGAGAACCTTCATTTATCGATTTTATCACATAGCCCAACTTGAAAAATCCCCGTCTTCATTTACCGAAGACGGGGATTTGCTGTACGCGGAGCAGACGGGGCGTCTACTCCTTTTTATTGTTTTTCGTTTCATGCTGGTCTTCATGATCGAATAAATGCTGAATGTTTTCTATCGTTTCCTCGACGAATTCGCTCAGCATATCGGTTGGAACCGGGAGCTTTGCGGTCGACAATCACATTCGATTCTTCTGCCGGATGCAGGACTTCTCGGTTACCATTGTTTTTCATATTCAACAGCTCCTTTAAATAATAGACGGTGCGCCTTCTCGAAGACAGATGAAAAAGTCATCGCTGTGGATGCGGAGCCGGGTGAGAATCTTGCGTCCGATCCCTGCTTGTACCGGATTTCACCGCTTATCCCGTTTGAAAACCGAGGGCAAAGGCGCGGATGCTTGCGCTTCTGCAGAGGATTCAGCACACAGGCTTCGCTGATTTTTCAACCATCTTCCCTTGTAGCTTGTCAACCCGATGCCTTTTTTATACTTGATGAAAAGGCGGTGGGCCGTTCTGCGCTTCAGGAACTGCGACTTAGGATTATGTTTCGGCTGAGACCTAGTCTGATGCCCTGCTTAGGCTTTGGCTTGCTTATGCTGTAGCTTCAGCTTCGGCATCGGCTTCACCGGAACCGATTTGGATGCTTCGCCCGGCGCCAAGGCCGGATAGGCCCAGAAGAATTGTGGTCCCCATAAGGATCAGCAGAGGAACGGTTGCATGCGTGAGTGATATCATGTACATAGCCGATCATAACAGGTCCTACAGCGGCGAGAAGATAGCCGAGAGACTGCGCCATCCCGGATAGCTGCGCGGCTTGTCCCGCATGGGAGGTCCGCAGTCCGAAGAAGGCAAGCGCAAGACTGATCGACGCGCCTTGGGCAATCCCGATCAAAACGATCCACAAGACGGCGGGCATCGCCCCGCCCCACAGCAGGCCCGCATATCCTGCAACATAGATTACGGTAATGACGGCAACGAGTCCCCGCTGATGGGCGAACCTGCCTGCAAGAACCGGAACGATAAAGGAAGCCGGCAGGCTGACGAACTGCATGATGGACAGCATCCAGCCCGCGGAGGTCGGACTCAAGCCACGGACGCTCAGCATATCGGGAAGCCATGCTATCGTGACATAAAAACCAAGCGACTGAAACCCCATAAAGAAGCATACCTGCCACGCCAGCCTGGAGCGCCAAATGTTGACGGGCTTCGGCGCAGTTTGCGGTCGTCCGCTTGTGCTAGGGGCTGTTCCGCTGCTATGCAGCGCCGAGAGCGCATGAAGCCCGGCATCCGGCCGGGGAGCTTTAGAGCGCAGCTGAGGCAGCCAGGCAGCGAGGCCTGCGATGGCCAGCACAGCCCAGCAGCCGATCGAGCCGCGCCAGCCAAGCCCGAGCTTTTCCGCAGCGGGCACGCTGAGCCCCGAGGCGATGGCCGCCCATACGCTCATGGACGTGGTGTAAAGTCCGGTCATCAGACCGACCTTATCTGGAAAATAACGCTTCACCACTCCCGGCAAAAGCACATTGCCGATGGCAATGGCGGCACCGAGCAGGGCCGTCCCTGCAAACATCAGAAGGGAAGAAGGAACCGAGCGGAGCAGGATACCCCCTGCCAGCAGAACCAGACTCAGCCCCAGCACGGCCTCCGACCCGAACCGTCTCGCGAAGCCGGAGGCGAGGGGAGACAGCAGAGCGAAGGCGATCAGGGGGAGCGCCGTTAACAAGCTTGTCGCTACATTAGATAAGCCGGTGTCCGCACGGATCATGCCCGTTAAAGGACCGACCGACGTAATGGCGGCCCGCAGATTGGAAGCAATAAGAATGATGCCGATAGCCAGCAGGACTCTGCCGGTCCGAATGGGGGCAGCTGCCAGCGGCGGCGTTTGGCTTACACGCATAGCTATTTCTCCTTTTCAGCTTAAACTGATGCTTGTTTTGTTTCGATAGCTAACTATGATATACTTATTTTATGTAAAAGTAAACTTTAATATTTTTATGGGGTGTTTGGGATGGACGAGACCAAAGAAACGAATCCTGTGGAAATACAGGCGATGGTGGAACGGATAGGCTCCCTGCTTAGACAAAAACGCAAGGAAAAAAAGTGGAGTCTGGATGAGCTTGCAGATAAGACGGGAGTAAGCAAGCTGACACTGGGCAAAATCGAGCGGGGGGAGACGAACCCGAGCTTGGCGGTGATGTGGCGGATAGCGGATGGATTGGATATCCCTTTATCGGCCTTGTTTTTGCCGGAGCAGGGGGTGCTTGTATCCAGGCCCGGCACAGGGCCTCATTTTACGGAGGGGCCTTGGAGAATTGAACCGATGTTCCCCGGAGGGGCCCGGCGCGGGGCGGAGCTGTATCGCGCGTTCTTGCAGCCGAACAGCAGCTACACACAGGAGTTTCACCCTGGAGGAGTCGTAGAAACCGCAACGGTCTTATCCGGTTCGGTGCAAATCGAAATAGGCTCCCAGCTCTACGAGCTGGAAGCTTATGATTCCGTCCGGTTTCGGGGCGATTCTGTCCACAGCTATAAGAATCCGAGCGGAGCTGCAGCGGTCCTTCAACTGATGCTGGAATACCCGGACGCATAAAATAACCCCGCAAAGTGGAGCTTATGCTTCGAGGCGGACTCAGGTACTTTGCGGGGACCTCGAAAACTATCATGTTAAAAAAGAGCGCTGGGAGTGCCGCTTAAAACGGCACAACCCTCGCTCATTGCCGCATGGCATCAATGATTAGCCATGGATAGCGGAATCGCGCGGAACTACGAACGTCCGCACCAGCTGCTCGGCAGCCTGCTCCAGCAGCTCCGGAGCGCGCTCCATCGCTTCTTGAAGCGTCATCGGTCCGTTGACGATGCTGCGGACGCTTTGAATGCCGACTTCGTACAGCGCTTCGATGCCTTTACCGACGGAGCCGGCCAAGGCGAAGGCGGGGATGCCCAGCTTCTGGGCTTCTTGAGCTACGCCCATCGGCGTTTTCCCCGAAGCGGTCTGGAAGTCGATCTGGCCTTCGCCGGTAATAACCAGATCCGCTCCCTGCAGCCGCTCGGCAAGCTTGGCATACTCGATCACGACGTCGATGCCGCGGCGGATCGAGGTAGGGAAGAAAGCCAGGAAAGCGCCGCCGATGCCGCCGGCCGCCCCGGCCCCCGGTTTATCGTGCAGGCGGATGCGGGTGTGGGCCTCAATCCGGTCGGCCCATGCGTGCAGATTGCGGTCCAGCTGCTCAACCTGATCGGGCGAAGCGCCCTTCTGCGGTCCGAACACATGCGATGCGCCGCTTGGCCCGACGAAAGGATTCTGAACGTCGGTAGCGATCAGAAAGCTCGCTTCGGCAACGCGCGAATCCCAGCCGCTGTCGTCGATCGACGCAATGCGGTGAAGCTCGCCTCCGCCGATGCCGTCGGCGAGCGGGGTTCCCTCGGCATCCAGCAGCTTCAGCCCGAGTGCCTGCAGCATGCCGGCACCGCCGTCGTTGGTTGCGCTTCCACCGAGGGCAAGCAGAAATCGTCTGCAGCCGTCATCCAGCGCCTTTTTGATTAATTCGCCGGTTCCATACGTAGACGCTTTCAGAGGATCGCGTTCCTCGGACGAAATCAGCGTTAAACCGGAGGCGCTTGCCATTTCAATGACAGCAACAGCTTCATCTCCTTGGTGGAGAAGACCGTATTGTGCCTGGACGGCACGGCCGAGCCGTTCGCTGAACCGTGAAGGGAACGCGCTCCCCTCCGGCAGCCGCAATCAAGCTGTCCAACGTGCCTTCGCCGCCGTCGGCCACCGGAACCTTCACGATTTCCGCCTGCGGGAGGTAACGCCGAATACCTTTCTCGATGGCGTCCGCCGCATCGGCTGCAGAAACGCTTCCTTTATAAGAATCGGGGGCAATCACAATCTTCATCTTGAGCACACCTTCCATCTCATGGGTATAAGGGTATGTACAAATGCAATTATATTCCCATTATACATGATGTCGGCGTTCTGTGAATGTTCTTCGTGTTTGCAGGGTTCGGACAGAAGATGAGGTGCTCTTACACCGTGATGAGCTGGTTATGAGGAATATCGAGAAAGCGGTACGCTTCCTGAACGATGGGGTCGGATGCTTTCCCGAACAGGTGGAGGGAGATTGCGCCGATGCCGCTTCGTGCAGCTAGACGGTCCAGCTGGTTCTTCATCAGCTTGGAGTTGCACAGCACCACAACCTTTTGACAGTGGGGGAACATCCACCGCTGCAGCTCCTCGTTCTTCTCATTGACCTCAGGGGTAAACACGAAAGGCTGTCCGTTGGCCATCATGCCGCGGTTGTCGATCAGCAGCTTGATATGCCCCTTCGTCAAATAAGTGCAGGCAAGCTTCAGATCGAAGCTTATCTTATTGACGTCCTGTACGTTTAGCACGCCCTTCACCTGCCAGGCGATCACCTGATGGTCGAAGTCGATATGGTAGGCGAAACGCTCGGTGAGCGCCTTATTGTATTCGCTCTTCAAATAAGCGGAATGCAGCGCGAAGCGTTCGTCGTCGAAAAAGTAGCTCGTATCGACATCCAGCGCATTCGTTATTTTCTGGATATTTTGCAGCGAAACGTTCCGCTCCCCGCGCTCGACGCCTCCTATGTAGGAACGGTCCAGGCCGGACCGGATGGCCAGCACTTCCTGGGACATGCCGGACTTTAATCGGAGCTCTTTGACTCTGAGCCCAAAGTTGGAAAGAATATTCACAATGTAAACCCTCCGTGAATGTCGGAAAATGTTGAAATAGAATCTTATCACTTTAATTATAGAAAAACAGCTTCATGATATCTACGGACAATACGTATCACTTGTTGCGCAGAAATTGACAGTAAATAAGGCCGATCACGGACATGAAATCGGCGTCATGCAATAATAAATACTGGAAATATGCTTGTTTTCGGCGTCCATATTCAAATAATCGCCTGGAAAATCATAATAAATTAATCGACAAAATTCAACATCCTTAATTTTTGTCTTTGCGGACTGTTCATATCGCAGTCATTTTTTTCGCCCCGATGAGCAGGCAAGAAACCGGATACCTATGCGCATAAATCCGAAGACCTATAGAGGCAGTGTGTACCGCTGCCTGAGGAACCGCGCGCCCGCCACTTGCATCTGCGGTATAATTTGCATATAATATTGTAAAGTTTCATACAACACAAATGCGTTGACGGAGACAAGTAAGCAGTGCCTCATTACAGGGAGGAGCCGCCGGAGATTGAGAGCGGTTCTAATAGAATCAGGCTGCCGAAGTTCGCTCCCGAGCAGACCTTTGAAACCGGGGCTTGAGCCGCCGGCAAGTAGGAGGCACCGGCCATGAACGTTCGCGTTCGAACCGTTATGTTCAATGAAGTGAGAAGTCAGGCTTCTCCATGCTGCCGGCAAGACCGGGAGTGCGGGAGTTCTTCTCTAACAAGGGTGGTACCACGGCTTTTTCGTCCCTTACCGGGACGGGAAGGCCTTTTTTTGTTGTACAGGAAATTTCGGAGCAGACGTTTGGCGAGCCGCCGGGGGTTCTCAAGAATTTTTCAAGACTCAAGTGTTCCGTATAGACCAAAAGGAGGATGTAACCGATGAAAGAACGGCTGGAAGCACTAAAAGCGGAAGCTTTGCAGGAGCTGGCCCAGGTTTCGAACCAGCAGCAGCTGGCGGACATGAGAATCAAGTATTTGGGCAAAAAAGGGCCGCTCACGGAAATTTTGAGAGGCATGGGCGCATTGAGCGCAGAGGAGCGTCCGGTTATCGGTCAGGTAGCCAACGACGTGCGCGCTGCGATCGAGGCGGTAATTGAAAGCAAGCAGGAAGAATACTTGAAGGCGGAAACGGAAGCCCGTCTGAGCGCGGAAACGATCGACGTTACCCTGTCGGGCCGTCCGTCGGCGCACGGCGCGACCCATCCGCTGACCAAGGTCATTCAGCAGATCGAGGATATTTTTATCGGGATGGGCTACACCGTGGCGGAAGGTGCCGAGGTCGAGCAGGATTACTATAACTTCGAGGCGTTGAACCTGCCGAAAAACCATCCGGCGCGCGATATGCAGGATTCCTTTTACATTACCGAGGAGATTCTGATGCGTACGCAGACTTCCCCGGTACAGGTTCGCACCATGGAGAAAATGAAAGGCGACGTGCCTGTCAAAATTATTTGCCCGGGCAAAGTATACCGCCGCGACGACGACGATGCGACGCACTCTCACATGTTTACGCAGATTGAAGGGCTTGTCATCGACCGGAACATCCGGATGAGCGACCTGAAAGGCACGCTGCTGCAGTTCGTGCGCGAGCTGTTCGGACAGCATACGCAAATTCGCCTGCGTCCGAGCTTCTTCCCTTTTACCGAGCCTAGCGTCGAGGTTGACGTGACTTGCGCGATGTGCGGGGGCTCCGGCTGCCGGGTGTGCAAGCAAACGGGCTGGCTGGAAATTCTCGGAGCGGGTATGGTGCATCCGAACGTATTGGAAAAAGGCGGATACGATCCTGAGGAATACAGCGGCTTTGCGTTCGGTCTTGGCGTGGAGCGCGTAGCGATGCTCAAATACGACATCGAAGACATTCGTCATTTCTATACGAACGACCTGCGGTTCCTGAAGCAGTTTGCCCATTTGTGATTGAGAGAGGAGCGTGAACTTACATGAAAGTATCTTATCAATGGCTGTCCCAATATGTGGACGTAACTGGATATACGGCTGCGGAGCTGGCGGAGAAGCTGACGCGAAGCGGCATTGAAGTAGATATCGTGGAAAATCGGAATAAAGGTGTAAGCCAGGTGTTCGTGGGTTTTGTCAAATCCCGCGAGAAGCACCCGGATGCGGATAAGCTGAGCGTCTGTAAGGTAGACGTAGGCCAGGACGAGGAGCTTCAGATCGTCTGCGGAGCGAAAAATGTGGCTGCAGGCCAAAAGGTGCCCGTCGCCATCGTTGGCGCCAAGCTGCCGGACGGTCTTGCGATCAAGCGCGCCAAGCTGCGCGGCGTGGAATCCCAAGGGATGATCTGCTCGGCCAAGGAGCTCGGCCTGAACGACAAGCTGCTGCCGAAGGAAATTCAGGAAGGCATTCTGGTTCTTCCGGAGGATGCCGAAATCGGCGCCAGCATTCTGGATGTGCTCGCGATCAACGATGAGGTGCTCGATCTGGATTTGACGCCGAACCGCTCGGACTGCCTGAGTATGCTGGGCGCAGCCTACGAAATCGGCGCCATTCTCGGGCGTGAAGTGAAGCTGCCGGATGCGGAGCAGGGACTGAACGGCGCGGTACAGGCCTCAAGCAAAATTTCCGTCGACATCACGGCAACGGAGCAGTGCTCGCACTATGCGGCACGCTACATTGAGAATGTGAAGATCGGCACGTCTCCTCTATGGATGCAAAACCGTCTGATGGCGGCAGGCATTCGCCCGATCAACAATATCGTAGACATTACGAATTATGTAATGCTCGAATACGGACAGCCTCTGCATGCGTTTGACGCCGAGAAGCTGGCGAACGGTCATATTGATGTGCGGATGGCGAAGCAGGGCGAAAGGCTTGTCACGCTGGACGGTGTGGAGCGTACGCTGGAGCCTCATATGCTGCTGATTACCGACGGCGAGAAGCCGGTTGCGCTTGCTGGCGTTATGGGCGGGGAAAACTCCGAAGTGACGGATGCGACGACTTCCATTTTGCTGGAATCGGCTAAATTCGACGGCGGTACCGTGCGGAAGGCATCACGTCAGCTCGGACTGCGTTCGGAAGCGTCGCTGCGCTTTGAGAAGGAAGTGAATCCGGAGGCAGTGCTGCCTGCGCTGAACCGGGCGGCCTCGCTGATCGCCCAATATGCCGGAGGCCGGGTGGCTATCGGAATCGTGGAAAAGGCGTCGCAGCAGCATCAGCCGGTGCAAATCACCCTTACGGTCAGCCGGATTAACAATTACCTGGGCACGGACTTGACGGCGGAACAGGTAAAAGAAATTTTTGATCGTTTGAATTTCACGATCGATACGTCCGGCGAAACGTTCACGGTTCATGTGCCGAGCCGCCGCGGAGATATTACGAAGGCTGTCGATCTGATTGAAGAAGTCGCTCGTTTGTACGGCTATGACAATATTCCTACAACGTTAATGTCCGGGGTGACGACGCCGGGAGCATTGACCGAAGAGCAGGCGGTTCGCCGCTTGGCCCGCAATCTGCTTACAGGTAGCGGTCTGCATGAGGCTATCACCTATTCCTTCACCCATCCGGAGCAGATCCGCGAATTCCCGGGCGCTTATAAGGAAGCCAAGCCGATTACGCTGTCGATGCCGATGAGCGAAGAGCGCAGCACGCTGCGCACAAGTCTCATTCCGCACCTGATCGACGTTGCTGTGTATAACCGCAACCGTAACACCGACAATGTGGCCGTATTTGAAATCGGCAAGGTATTCGTGACAGACGAGGCTTCTCTTACCCGTCTGCCGGAGGAACGTCTGCTGCTGTCCGCTTTGCTGACGGGCAAGCGTCACGATACGCATTGGACCGGCAAATCGGGTGCCGTCGACTTTTACGATCTCAAAGGCGTGCTGGAAAACCTGGTAAGCTACTTGGGTATCCAAGGCATCGGCTACGAGGCGGCGCAGCCGGAAGGCTTCCATCCGGGACGTACCGCGCATATTACGCTGGAGACGGCCGAAGGCCGCAAAATCATCGGTACGATGGGCCAGCTTCATCCGTCGCTGCAGCAGCAGAAGGATCTGGACGATACGTATGTGCTCGAGCTTGAGTTCAGCGTGCTGGCAGATCATGCCGACACCAAGATTACGTATCAGCCGCTGCCGCGTTATCCGTCCATCGGACGGGATATCGCCGTTGTGGTGAACCGTGAGGTGCAGGTAGGCGCGCTGATGTCGAAGGTGCGTGAAATCGCGGGCAGCCTGCTGGAAACTATCCAGGTGTTTGACATCTATACGGGAGACCGTGTGGACGCCGACAAAAAGAGCGTAGCCCTTGCTTTGGTCTACCGGACGGCGGAAAGAACGCTCACGGATGAAGAGGTTAGCGAGCTGCATGCGAAGGTCGTTTCCGCATTGTCGGAAACGTTTGGCGCAGAGCTCAGAAAATAGCCCAAAATCGGCAGTTTTATCCTAAAAAGCTCTAGGTTACAGAAGGAAAAGAGATTCCCCGTATCGAATTATTATGGATACGAGGGAATTTCTTTTTTTTGTTGATATTTAGCGGTTCATCAGCAATTTTTGTACTTGGATGCAAGGGAGAAACGAGCTTAAACCTGCCCGGCGCAGGGGGCCGTTTATCCGAGACCGAAAGGAGCGCAGGCTTGTGAACAATGAAGATAAAATCCGGATGACGGTCGACATATTCGGCAATCAATATAAATTGGTTGCGAGAACCAGCGCTACCTACATGAAACGTGTCGTGGCGCAAGTAAACGACCAGATGCACAGAATTGCCGCGGGTTCCCCGCGTTTGGATACGCCGAAAATTGCGGTGCTTGCCGCCGTACAGATGGCAGACGATTATTTTAAAATGCAGGACGATCTCGATGAATCGCTGGAAAAGCAGAAGCAGCTGGAGAAGTCGAAGGAAGAGCTGACGCAGCTCAAGGAGCAGCACCTCAGGCTGATGCAGGAGCTGGAGCTTGAGCAGATGCGCGCGCTCGAGCTGGAAGCGTCGGGTCAGGAGCTGGAGGAGCAGCGGGCGCAGGCGCTGGCGGAGTCAGCCAAGCTCCAGAAGGCGATTCTGCAGCTGGAGCAGCAGTGCGAGACCCTGGAGTCGGATATCCGCACCGAGCGGGACGCCCTGGCGGCGCAGCAGCTGTATGCGGAAGAGCTCGCCGGCCGTCTGGCCGACAAGGAGAGCGCGGCGTCCGAGCTGGCGCAGCGTTTGGCGGAGAAGGAAGCTGCCGCCGCCGATTTGGCCGAACGCCTGGCGGAGAAGGAAACCGCCGCTGCGGAATTGGCAGGCCGCTTAGCCGAGCAGGAGGGCGCGGCTGTTGACCTGGCGAGCCGCTTGAAGGAGCAGCAAGGAGCAGCTGCCGAGCTGCGGGGCCGGCTTGCGGATCAGGAAAGGGAAGCGTCGGAGCTGGCGAGCCGTTTGGCTGAGCAGGAGCTGGCGGCCGAGGAGCTTACGGAGCTGAGCAAGCTGCAGGACGCGGAAATCGCGGCCCAGGCAGAACAGCTCAAGGCTGCGCAGGAGGAGCGTGACCGCCTGGATGCGGCGTTCCGGAGCGAGCGGGAAGCGCTGGAGGTGCAGCAGCGGACGGCGACCGAGCTGGCCGGCAAGCTGGCTGAGCAGGAGCGCAGCGCGAAGGCGTTGGCGGCCCGGCTGGCCGAGAAGGAGGCTGCGGCGTCGGAGCTGGCGGACCGTTTGGCTGCCCAGGAGCAGACAGCCGCCGAGCTGACGAGCCGCCTTGCCGAGCAGGAGGGGGAGAGCGAGGAGCTGTCCGCCCGGCTGCTGGAGCTGCAGAATACGGCCTCCGAGCTGGAAGAGCTCGGCAAGCTGCAGGAAGAGGAAATGGCTTCGCTGACGGCTCAGCTTCAGACGGCGAATGCGGAGCGGGAGCGTCTGGAAGCGGCGTACCGAAACGAGCGTGAAGCGGTGGAGGTGCAGCAGCGGACGGCAGCAGGACTTGCCAAGCGGCTGGCGGATCAGGAGCACGAGACGAAGGAGCTGGCAGGCCGTTTAGCCGAGAAGGAAGCTGCGTTTGCGGAGCTGGCGAGCCGTTTAGCCGTACAGGAGCAGACGTCCGCCGAGTTGACGAGCCGTCTTGCAGAGCGGGAGCAAAGCTTGTCCGAGCTTGCTGAACGATTGTTGGAGCGCGAACGAAACGCAGCGGAGCTTGCCGATCGTCTTGCGGAACGGGAACAAGCGGCTGCGGAGCTTGCAGCGCAGCTGTCCGAGCAGAAGCAGGCGGGCAGTGAACTGCAGCGGCGGCTGGCTGCGCAGGAGCAGGAGCGCGATGAGCTGGCACGGCGTCTCGAGGAACAGGAGCGGAATGCGGCGGAGCTTGCGGAGCTGAGTAAGCTGCAAGACGCGGAGCTTGCCGCTCTGACCGGGCAGCTGAAAGCCGCCCAGGCGGAGCAGGAGCGGTTGGATAAGGCTTACGTTAGCGAGCGGGAGGCGCTGAAGGCGCAGGAGCGGAAGGCTGAAGAGCTGACCGTTCAGCTGGCGGAACGGGAGCAAGAGGCGGTACAGCTCACCGAATGGTTAGCTGAGCGCGAGCAAGCGGCCTCCGAGCTTGAGCAGCGCTTGGCTGAGCGGGAACAGGCCGTGAACGAGCTGGAAGGCCAATTAAAGGAACGGGATCAGCGCGTTCATGCGCTGTCGGGCCAATTGGCGGATCGGGAGCAAAGTGAGCGTGAGCTGACCGGCCTTTTGGCGGAGCGAGAGCGAAGTCAGCAGGAGCTGTCGGATCGCTTGACGGAACGCGAGCTAGCTGTAGAAGAGCTTGGTCTTCGTTTGGCTGAGCATGAACAGATGGCAGCCGAACTGCGCGGGCAGTTGGCGGCGCGGGAAAGCGAGCAGGCGGTTTTATCGCGAAAGCTGTCCGAGCAGGAGCGTAACGCGGCGGAGCTGGAGGAGCTCGGCAAGCTGCAGGATGAGGAAATTGCTGCCCAAGCGGAGCAGCTGCAGGCTGCCCTAGCGGAACGGGAGCGTCTGGAAGCGGCTTACCGGAATGAGCGGGAAGCGCTGGAGACGCAGCGGCAAGCGGCCGCCGAGCTGACAGCCCGTCTTACGGAGCGGGAGCAGAGCGAGCACGAGCTGACGAGCCGTTTGGCAGAGCGCGAGCATCTTGCCTCAGAGCTCGCAGAGCGGCTTGCGGACCAAGAACAGTCCGTAGCAGAACTTACGGCCCGACTGCGTGAGCAGGAGCTGGCTGCAGCAGACTTGTCGCAGCGGCAGGCGGAGCAGGAGGGCGAACGGATAGAGCTGGAACGACGCCTGGCTGAACAGCAGCGGGCCTCGCAGGAGCTGGAGGAGCTGGCGAAGCTTCAGGAAAAAGAAATTACCGTCCAATCTGAACGGCTTCAATCCGTATTGGCGGAGAAAGAGCGTTTGGAAGCCGCTTTGCAGAGCGAGAGAGAAGCTTTAGAGCTTCAGGAACGGGCTGCTGCCGATCTGGCTGTTCGGTTAACGGAACAAGAACGGTCCGCAGCGGAGCTGGAGGAGCTGGTCAAGCTGCAGGAGGAAGAGCTGGCGGCCCAGACGGAACGGTTAAAGGCTGCGGCAGCAGAGATCGATCGCCTTCAGACGGTCTGCCAAAGCGAACAGGAAGCCCGCAAATCAGAGCAGCACACGGCGCTGGAGCTGACGGCCAAGCTGGTCGAGCGGGAGCAGAGCGAAATGGACCTTGTGAGCCTGTTGACCGAGTGTGAGCGCCAAGCCGAGGAGCTGACGGCGCGGCTGGCGGAGCGGGAGCAGAGCGAAAGCGCGCTGACGAGCCGCTTGGCCGATAGCGAGCGCCAAGCCGAGGAGCTGACGGCGCGGCTGGCAGAGCGGGAGCAGAGTGAAAGCGCGCTGACGAGCCGCTTGGCCCAGAGCGAGCGCCAAGCCGAGGAGCTGACGGCGCGGCTGGCGGAGCGGGAGCAGAGCGAAAGCCAGCTGACGAGCCGCTTGGCCGATAGCGAGCGCCAAGCCGAAGAGCTGACAGCGCGGCTGGCGGAGCGAGAGCAGAGCGAAAGCGCGCTGACGAGCCGCTTGGCTGAGAGCGAGCGCCAAGCCGAGGAGCTGACAGCGCGGCTGGCGGAGCAAGAGCGTGCCGCAGCAGAGCTGGAGGCGTTCGGCAAGCTCCAGGAAGCCGAGCTTCAGCTGCAAGCGGAGCAGCTGAAAGCGGTCCAGGCGGAGCGCGAACAGGCGGAAGACGCATACCGCAGCGAGCAGCAGGCCCGCTTGGAGCTGGAGCAGGCCAGAGCTGAGCTAACGGAGCGTCTGGCTGCCCAAGAGCTTGCCGCGTCCGAGCTTGCGGAGCTCGGCAAGCTGCAGGAGCAGGAACTGCTGGAGAAGACAGGGCAGCTCCAGCTGCAAATCGATCAGATGCAGGAGCAAATCCGGCTTCAGCAGCAGACTTATGAAGCGCAGCTGGAATCGAATCGTGAGCTGCAGAGGCAGCAGCGGGAGTCCGCTCGCTATGTCACGGCGCTGGAGCAGCAGTTCAATGAACAGCTGGAGTACCAGGCTCAACTGAGCGAGCAGCTGAACCAGCATGAGGAGCACAGCCGTGCGCTCGCAGCGCAGGTCGAGCAGTACGAGCTGGAGCAGAGCGCAGCTGCGAATGAAATGACCGAGCTTCGGCAGCAGTACGAGAAAGTGCAGTCGCTGCTCGACAGCCAGCTTGAAGAAATGCAGCTCCAGCTGGAGCTGTATGCCGAGCTGGAGCAGCAGCATGGTGGCGTTCAGCAGCAGCTCTCGGCTCTGGAGACGAGCAGCAGGGAAGCGGTACAAGCTCGGGACGAGCGCGTTAGAGAGCTGGAGGAACAGCTGGCTCAGCGAGAGAAGCAGCTGGACGAGCAGAAGGTGCAGCTGAGCGTCCTCCAAGAGGAGCAGCGGGGCTTGCTTTCCCAGTTCCGCGAACAGCAGGCATACCAGCTTCAGCTTCAGGAAAGCGCAAGCCAGTGGCAGCGCCGCTGTGACGAGCTGACAACGCAGGCCGAGGAGCTTCGCCGAACGCAGGGGATGCAGCGCGAGGAAATTCAGCTTCAAGAAGAAATTTATAAAGAGCTGGAAGATCAATATAATGAGCTTCGGGATCGGCTGAACGAGAAGGAAGCCGCTTCCAGCGAAGAGATAAGCCGCCTTCAATCGCAGTGCGGCGCACTGCAGGAGCAACTGCAAGGCCAAGCCGAGGCAGCTGCTGCGGTGGAGGAAAGGCTGCAGCAAACGGCCGGGCAGATAGCCGATTCGGAGCAGCGGTATAAAGAAATGCTGGAGCATAATGAGCGGCTTGCCGCACAGCAGCAAGAACAGCTAGGCAAGCTGACGGAGCTGGAACGGCAGTGCGCTCATTGGCAGGGATTAAACGAAGAGCTGTCCGGCCAGCACGAACAGCTTCGCAAGCAGTTCGCTTCTCAGCAGGAGGAACTCCAGCTTCAGATCGAGCTGTATAACGAGCTTCAGGAGCAGTACGAGGAGCAAGGGCGCCGGCAGCGCGCGCTGCAGCAGGAATATCACGACCACCAGGACCGGGCACAGCATGTATTCGCCGAACTCAGCGAGCTGAAATCGGAATACGAGAAGCTTCAAATCGAGTATAACGAATGGATCGAACTGGTGGAGAAGGAATAGACGTGGGAATGAACGGATTGGATTGGACTGCCGCGGTCATTCTGTTGGCCGGTACCGTTATGGGGTTTTACCGCGGGCTGGTCAGTCAGCTTGTCTCGGTTGCGGGTTTGATCGTCGCCTACATGGTGGCGTTCGCCTTTTACAAAGATGCGGCGCCATGGATTGCCCAGGCGCTCTCTTTGCCCTCCTATGCTTCATATCAAAAGTACGAATATCTGGTCAAAGGGCTGCACCTGGATACATATATGTATAATGCTATTGCCTTCGCTCTGCTGCTGTTCGGCGTAAAGCTGGCTTTGAGCATTGTCGGGCGTATTTTGAATTGGATCGCCTTGACTCCCGGCATTAAGCTGATCAACCAATGGAGCGGCGCTTTTCTGGGGCTGGCGGAAGCATTAGTTTTGATTGTTGTAGCCGTACAGGTCATGACCGTACTACCTAACGATTCGGTACAACAGCTGCTAAAAAACTCCCGGGCCGCTCCTTATTTATTGAACGCCGTTCCTGCGGTTTCGGATAAGCTGCATGAGCTTTGGGATCAAAGGAAATCCGTGTAAACCGGATATGCGCTTTGCCTTCAGGTTTGACAACCTCCTATACAATTCGATATAGTCAAGTTAATAATGAATGATAAAATTGCACGATTGCCTCTTTGGAGGCGCTCGTGTTTTTTCATCTAGAGGGGGCAACGCGTCCATGATAACCATTAAGACGATGGAAGAAATTCAGCTTATGCACGAAGCGGGGAAGCTTCTTGCTGCTTGTCATCAGGAAATAGCGAACATGATTCGGCCCGGGATCACCGGCTTGGAAATCGATAAATTCGTGGAAGAATACTTGGCCAAGCATGGAGCGACGCCGGAGCAAAAGGGGTTTCATGGCTATCCCTTTGCTACATGCGCATCCGTGAACGATGTCATCTGCCACGGCTTTCCGAACAATAATCCGTTTAATGAAGGGGACATCGTGACTATCGACATGGTGGTCAATTTAAACGGATGGCTTGCCGATTCCGCCTGGTCCGTATGCGGTAGGGAAGATTTCGCCGGAGGCGGAGCATTTGCTGCAGGTGACGAAAGCATCCTTGTTTAAGGGGATCGAACAGGCGGTCGCCGGCAATCGGATCGGCGATATTTCGCATGCGATCCAAGTGTATGCCGAGGCGGAAGGACTATCGGTGGTCCGTGAATTTATCGGCCACGGCATCGGCCAGGAAATGCACGAGGAGCCCCAAGTGCCGCATTACGGCCCTCCGGGTAAAGGACGAAGACTCAAAGAGGGAATGGTCATTACGATCGAACCGATGCTGAATATCGGGGGCTACCGCTCCAAGCTGGACAGCGACGGTTGGACAGCACGCACATTGGATGGCAGCTTGTCCGCTCAGTATGAGCATACGATTGCCATTACAAGCGAAGGTCCTATCATTTTAACTCAGCTGTAGGACTGCTGCACACTGGATCTTCCATCATTTGGAAACACAAAAACGACCAAGGCTTTTCACAGCTTTGGTCGTTTTTCATTCGTATGCAATTTGTATAGATTATTCGACGATCAGCTTGGACTTCATGTTCAAATGACCTTGTCCGCAAGGTACGGAGCAGATAATATCGTAGGTGCCCGCTTTATCGGCTTTGAACGTTTTCGATAAGGTTTGACCGTTCAGGTTAACGTTGAAGTCTTTGATTTGAGCGCCGTGCAGACCTTCCTTGTTTTCAAGCGTTACGGTAACGTCCTGGCCCTGCTTTACTCGGTACTCAGGCTGGTCGAACTGCCAGTTGGTAGCGGTGAGCTTGATATTTTGAGCTCCTCCTGCAGCCGCGCCACCTGTTCCACTGGTTGTTCCGCCTGTAGTACCGCCTGTCGTTCCTCCGTTGTTGGTTGCGGGCGGCTGCGCCGTTTCTTTTTGTCCGCAAGCGGATAGGGCAAAGACAAGTGTAATGGCAAACACTAATACGATAAGCTTTTTCATCTGAGAACCCTCCAATTTTCCAATAATTGATGTTTGACTTCAACCCTATCATACAGGAACTGACGGGCAAATACGGTGACGAAGCCGTGACAAAACCGGGGCGGGAATGTGAAATGCCGCATCCCCTGTCTGCACTGCCGTCAAAAAGCAAAAATATAGGAAAAATCAGTCGTACGGTGCCCCGCAGACTGATTTTTCTTTCGGTAGCATCCGGATCCGGGCTTCTCGCAGCCGTGCGGAGAAAGGCTTATTTGCCCTTCTCGCGACCGCTGATTCCTTGTTCAAACGGTGTTTTCACAGGGATGAACAAGTCGATGATCCCAATAACCAGTGCTGCCAAAATTGCACCAATAAAGCTCGTCGTCACACCGCTGACAATGAACTGGGCCAGCCAGATAATGACCGCGCTCACGATAAATCCGACGATACCGCGGCCAAAGGGGGTAATTCGTTTGCCGAATATACCCTCTATTACCCAAGCGGCAATAGCAATAACCAGAGCGAGGAAAAATGCGCTCCAGAAACCGCCCACTTCAAAAGCCGGAACGATCCAACTCACAACCATCAGCACCAAAGCAGACACGATAAACCTGACAAGATGGCCAAGCAAATGCATCGGCTGATACCTCCTTTTGAGAAAGACGGAATTTTGAGTATGTTCGACGAAAGGCTTGTGAAAATGGTGTGGACGCGAGCCCTGTTTGTATTGATGCACATGGTATTATAACCAGAAGCGTAAGCAATATGTATCCGGAATCCGGAAATATGAAAGAATCGTTTGTAATTGAAAATTAGCTAATGCTTTAGGTCTGAGCTATAATATAATGAATAGGTCTGTGACGGAAAGGAAAGGTAGGAAAAGCAATTGAACGACAAAATATTGAAGACGCTGGATTATGCATCCATCTTATATAAGTGTGCGCAGCACGCGGAAACGGGGCTGGGCAAAAGCCGCGTGGAGGCGCTGCAGCCGATCGGCGATTTTGAAGAGGTCAAGCGCAGGCTCAAGGCAACCGACGAGGCAGTCAATGTCAATCGGCTGAAGGGCAGCGCGCCGTTTGGCGGCATACGCGATATTACGGCATCCATTCACCGCGCGCGGATCGGAGGCATGCTCAATCCGACGGAGCTGTATGACGTGGCGAATACGATTTACGGAGGACGCCGCCTGAAAAGATTTCTGAGCGACCTTCAGGAAGAATATGCTACTCCTTCGCTCATAGTGCTGGCGGAGCAGATGACCGAGCTGAAGCCGACCGAGGATAAGATCAAACAGTGCATTGACGAGAATGCCCAGGTGGTCGATTCGGCAAGCCCGGAGCTCGCCAAGATACGCCAGGAGCTGAGAGGCAGCGAGACACGGGCGCGCGACCGTCTGGAGCAGATGGTCAGAACGCCGTCCATTCAAAAGATGCTGCAGGATAATCTCGTCACGATTCGAAATGACCGCTACGTGCTGCCGGTAAAGCAGGAATATCGGAGCAATTTCGGCGGTATAATCCATGACCAGTCGGCGTCCGGGGCGACGCTTTTTATCGAGCCCGAGGTCGTCGTTCAACTGAACAACCGCGTCCGGGAGCTGAAGCTGAAGGAAGAAGCGGAAGTGGAAAAAATTCTTCGCATGCTCACCGCTCTGGTTGCGGAAGTGACCGAGGAGCTCCTGGTCAATGTGGACGCGCTCGGAGAGCTTGATTTTGTATTTGCCAGAGCGGGTCTGGCCCATGAAATGAAAGCGACGCTGCCGATATTAAACGACCGCGGCTTTATCAAAATCAAGCGCGGACGGCATCCGCTGATTCCTCCCGACAAGGTTGTTCCCTTGGATTTGGAAATCGGAAACAAATATACGACTATTATTGTTACGGGCCCGAATACGGGCGGGAAGACGGTTTCGCTTAAAACCATCGGCCTCCTTTCGCTGATGGCGATGTCAGGGCTGTTCGTGCCTGCGGAGGAAGGAAGCCAGCTGTGCGTATTTGACGCGATTTATGCCGATATCGGCGATGAACAAAGCATTGAACAAAGCCTGAGTACGTTTTCCAGTCATATGACGAATATTATCCGCATATTGAGAGAGATGACGCCCAAAAGCTTGGTGCTGCTCGATGAGCTTGGCGCCGGGACGGACCCGGCGGAAGGTGCCGCTCTGGCTATAGCCCTGCTTGAATACATTCACCGCATGGGCTGCCGGATCATCGCTACGACGCATTACAGCGAGCTGAAGGCGTATGCGTTTGACCGGCAGGGCATTATTAACGCCAGCATGGAGTTCGACATCGCTACGCTGAGCCCGACCTACCGCCTTTTGGTCGGCGTGCCGGGCCGAAGCAACGCGTTCGCGATCGCCGAGCGGCTGGGCCTGGCGAAGTCGATTATCGACCACGCCCGCGGCCAGGTCGGCGAGGAAGACCAGCGCGTCGAGTCGATGATCGCGACGCTGGAGGAAAACCGGCTGACCGCGGAGGCCGAGCGCCACACCGCCGAGCGGCAGCGCCGCGAGGTCGAAACGCTGCGCGCGAAGCTCGAAGCGGAGCAGCAGCGCTTTGCGGAGCAGCGCGAGAAGCTGTTCGAGCGGGCGGAGCTCGAAGCGCAGGAAGCCGTCGCGAAGGCGCGGCGCGAAGCGGACGAGATCATCGCCGAGCTGCGCCGCATCCGGCGCGAGGAAGCGCTCGGCGTGAAGGATCACCAGCTGAGCGACGCCAAGCGCAGGCTCGACCAGGCGGTGCCCGAGCTGCGTTCGAAGAAGACGCCGGCGAAGTCGGCCAAGAACAAGCCGGATAAACTGGAGGCAGGCGACGAGGTGCTGGTCACCAATCTCCGCCAAAAAGGCCACATCGTGGACATTATCAGCGATACCGAAGCCACGGTACAGCTCGGCATTATGAAGATGAAGGTGCAGCTGGCCGACCTGGAGCTGGTGAAGGCCGCGGCAGCGGCTGTGAAGAAGCCTCAGCAGACCGCAGCCAGCGTAAAGCGGACGCGCGACGAGAATGTGCGGATGGAGCTGGATCTTCGCGGGTCCAATATCGAGGAATCCATTATCGAAGTGGACCGTTTTCTCGATGAATCCTACTTGGCAAATCTTGGTCAAGTGTATATCATACATGGTAAAGGCACCGGCGTTCTGCGCGCGGGCATTCAGGAATTTTTGCGCAAGCACAAGCATGTGAAGAGCTATCGCATCGGCAACTATAACGAGGGCAGCTCAGGGGTAACTGTCGTCGAATTGAAATAATCCAAAAAAATATTTTGGCGCTCGCTGAAACTACCTTTATGGCTGTTTCGTATGTATAAGTGTGAACATCGATGGAACATCAACTTTCGAAAGTAATGCTTAATAATACAAATACCGACATTCATGGGAGGAATTCATTTATGGGAATTTTTAAAAGATTGCGTGACCTGACGGCGGCTTCGATCAACGATTTGCTCGACAAAGCGGAAGACCCGGTAAAAATGCTGAACCAGTTCCTGCGTGACATGGAAGCGGATATCAGCGAGGCGGAAGTAGCGGTCGCAAAACAGATCGCTGTCGAGAAGAAATTCAAGCAGCAGTACGAAGAATCCGAGGAAATGGTTACGAAGCGCGAAGAGCAGGCTTTGAAAGCTCTGGAGCAGGGGAACGAGGATTTGGCCCGCCGCGCGCTGCAGGATAAGAAAGAGCATCAAGCCCGTTATGACGAGCTGAAGAAGCAGTATGACAATGCGAAAGTAAACGCGGACCGTCTTCGCAGCCAATTGTCCGAAATGAAGGACGAGTTTACGAAGATGAAGAACAAGAAGGATCTGCTGATCGCCCGTGCCGAGGCGGCGAAGGCGCAGAAGCAGATCAACCAAGCGATGTCCGGCTTTGGAACCGACAACGCAGCGAAAGGCTTCGACCGCATGTCCGAGAAAGTGCTTCAGATGGAAGCGGAAGCCGAAGCGAGCAACGAACTGCGTTCCAAGAACCGCAGCCTCGATGATGAGCTGGATCAATTAGGGAAAAATGACGGCGTGGACGACGAGCTGGCCGCACTTCGTGCGAAGCTTCAAGCGAAAAAGCAATCCTAAAACCGCATAGGCATCGAATAACCGGTAGAGACTGCAGCGATAGCCGCAGTCTCTTCCCCCGTTGTCGCACAATCCCATGATTTGATAAGATCTTCATGAGGGTGAGGTTATGAACGTTGAATGAAGAGGTGGATGTATTGTTAGCTAATCCGTATATTGAGACGCTGGCGTTTTTTTCCGTAGCGATAGTAGCCTTGATTGTGTTTCTCGCCGTATTTGAAGTGGTGACCAAGTACAAGGACTGGGAGGAGATCAAGAACGGCAACATTTCGGTTGCCATGGCGACCGGAGGCAAAATTTTCGGGATTTGCAATTTGTTCCGTTTTGCGATTTTGAATAACGATTCATTGCTGCATTCGTTAATCTGGGCGGGATACGGATTTATTTTGCTGCTCGTCGCCTATTTTATCTTTGAATTTTTGACGCCTTATTTTAAAATTGACGAGGAGATTCAAAAGGATAATAAGGCGGTCGGGCTGCTTTCCATGATGATCTCCATTTCGATTTCGTATGTTATCGGGGCCAGCGTAACCTGATTTTTACAGGCTGGGATCTGATTCAGGAGGCAGTGAAATGAAGTATTTGTGGGGTACCTTGTTTGCGCTTGCGCTTGTATTTTTCGGCATAGGCATTTATTATTTTATTCAGCATGCATAGAGCGATACCAGCTAATGATTGGCTAGCTAAAGAATCGGAGGAATGTAGGATGCCGCATGAGCATGACCAGCTGTGTCCATGGTGTCAGACCGAGATCGTATGGGACCCGGAGATCGGTCCGGAGGACACTTGTCCTCATTGCTTTAACGAGCTTGGACAATACCGCAGCATACAATTGCAAGTAAGACCGACCGGCGAAGAAGTGACGTACGAAGAGCTGGACGACTATGAGGAAGATTACGAGGAAGACGAAGATTTCGACGTCATGGACGATTATGAGGAAGGCGTACAGCGTGTTCTGGATACACAGGAGGAAGCGCCGGAATGCTCCGCCTGCCAGAGCTTAATGCTGCTTGCCGGTCATCAGAAAGCGCTGCCGGGCTTTGAACCTAACGCTCCCAAGCCGCTGAAGAAGCCTTTGTTGAAAACGGATTATGCTGTGAAAGTATACGTTTGTCCGTCCTGCTACAAGGTTGAGCAGGTGCTGTCGGAACAGGACCGCTCGGGTCTGATCGAGCTGCTCAAGCAGCATGGCGGCCAATAAAGGCAAGCGCAGAACAAGGAATGCTCATGAAAGCGTGAGTATTCCTTTTTTTGTATACGCTCATGATTTTTGGCTTAGGGGGAAGGTTAACAAGACGAAACACCCTAATCCAACAATTCAGGTGAGCTTATGCATTCAGGAACTAAGCATTTTCCGCACAAATGGATTCGCAGTGCAAATGAGCGCACGGCATGGCGCTACAAGGGCAGCGGGAAGCAGACGCCGTCGCGTAAGAGCAAAGCCCCGCTTGAAGCGCAAACCCGTCTGCTGCTGACGGTGCACGGTTTGGTCGCCGCGGCGAATGCGCTGTCCGGTACGTTTGTTAACGTTTATTTGTGGAAGGCCAGACAAGATTTTACCCTGATCGGCTGGTTTACACTGATCCATCATTTGACGATGGCAGTCACGTTCTGGATGGCGGGCAAATGGGTGAAAGAGCACAACAAGATGAACTGCCTGAGGGCAGGCGTCGCCGTATCGGCCTTATTTTATTTAACCGTGCTTTGGGCTGGGGAGCGGGCAGCCGATTTCTTCATTCTGCTCGGTGTGATTCAGGGCATGTCGGCGGGATTGTTTTGGCTTGCATTCAATGTGGTTTACTTTGAAGTGACCGATCCGGATAACCGCGACCGGTTTAACGGCTGGGCCGGGCTTCTCGGAGCGGGCGCGGGCATGATTGCGCCATGGATTTCGGGCTTCCTGATCGTCCATATGAAGCAAACAAACGGGTACCGCCTTATTTTCACCATTTCGCTGATCGTTTTTGTGATCGGGGTGGTGTTCAGCTTTTTTCTGAAAAAAAGGAAGGCGGAGGGGCATTATGAATGGTTTCTGACCATCCGGTGTCTGAGGCAAAAGAGCACCGCATGGCGAACCGTCTCTCTAGCTCTCGTTGCGCAAGGCATTCGCGAAGGGGTATTCGGCTTCATGATCGCCCTGCTGGTCTACGTACATACCGGGAGCGAGATGAAGCTGGGCAATTTTTCTTTGATCAGCTCGGCTGTATCTTTCGTCAGTTTTTTGATCGCAGGGCGTCTGCTCAAAAATAAAAACCGCCGCGGGGCTATGTTCTTCGGAGCTCTCATGATCGTATTGATTCTCGTCCCTTTTTTCTGGAAAGTCAATTTTACGACGCTGCTTATTTTCGGCATAGGGGCAGGGCTCTTTTTTCCGCTGTATTCGATTCCGATGACGTCCTCTGTATTTGATCTGATCGGCAAAAATCCGGACAGCGTCAAGCAGAGGGAAGAATACATCGTGCTTCGAGAGCTGATGTTAAATATCGGCCGGATTCTCGGCACAGCGGTGTTTATCATTGTCGCTTCGAATTCCACCGCCCCGGCGGTCATGAATTGGCTGCTTTTCGGGATCGGCTGCTCGCCGCTTGTTTCGTGGTTTTTCATGAGCCGGGATGCATTGAAGAAGCAGGCGGTAAAGGCGGCCAAGCCTTGACAAAAATGTCTCTGCCGCTACAATTAAGGACGTTAGATAACGACCGGCAGGAAAGGCTTGGAAGGAGCGCGACAAGGATGACGAACAAAAGCAGACTCATGGTGGACAGCGTCACGGAGCTGATCGGCGATACGCCGGCGGTTAGAATCAGAAGAATGACCCGGGAAAACGATGCGGAAGTATACGTTAAGCTGGAATATTTCAACCCGAGCGGCAGCGTGAAGGACCGTGCGGCATTTAATTTGATCGCCCAGGCGGAACAGGACGGTATCCTGAAGCCTGGGGCGACTATTATTGAGCCGACGAGCGGCAATACGGGCATCGGACTGGCTATGAACGCCGCCGCCAAAGGCTACAAAGCGATCCTGGTGATGCCGGATAATATGACGAAGGAACGCATCAATATTTTAAAAGCGTACGGCGCCGATGTCGTGCTGACGCCTGCGGCGCAGCGGATGCCCGGGGCAATCAAGAAGGCATTGGAGCTGAGGGAGCAAATACCGGGCAGCTTTATTCCGCAGCAGTTTGAGAACAAGGCGAATCCGGACATTCACCGTGTGACAACAGCGCTTGAGATCGTTGAGCAAATGGATGGCAGGCTCGATGCGTTCGTAGCTACTTCCGGGACTGGCGGAACGATTACGGGGACGGGCGAGGTGCTTCGCGACAAAATCCCCGGCATCCGGATTTATGTGGTGGAGCCGCAGGGCTCCCCGGTGCTTTCCGGCGGGAAGCCGGGCCCGCATAAGCTGGTAGGCACCAGCCCGGGCTTTGTGCCGGCGATTCTTAATACCGGCGTGTATGACGAAATCGTCCAGGTGACGGACGAGGACGCGCTGCGCACGACGCAGGAGCTGGCCAGCCGCGAAGGCATTCTGGTCAGGCCTTCGTCCGGGGCGTCCGTATCGAACCGCGCTGCAGGTAGCCAAAAAGCTGGGCAAAGGCAAGCGGGTGCTCTGCATCGCCCCGGATACGGGCGAACGTTATTTGAGCATGGGGATTTTCGGCGGCTGATGAACCTGGTCAACAGCCTTGTCATACAATCGTTGTATTGAAAAAAAGCGCCTCTCTATAGTATCGGAGGCCGCTGAAAACGGGTAGGGCACGGAATCGTTCATGAACGAAAAAGGATTCCTGCTCGCGGCGGTGATTTTCAGTGGTCCTTCCCTATAGGGAGGGCTTTTTTTGTTTTACTTGAATTTATTGTGAAGGGGACAAGCTCATTTAAAATGGTGTTGAATATTTATTCATATATGTGTATAATTATAAATATCAAGAAGATAACTAATGGAAGGTGATCTAAGGGATGAAAATCGCACTGGACAATGTGGCTCCGACTCAAGACGCGTTTGAACAAATGCTTTCTTGCATGAAGGAGGGGCGGGGAACGGATGCGGCGCTTCAGTATGAAGTCTACTGCAGCAGTCCTTATGTGATTGCGGCGTACGATCAAGGCAAGCTTGTCGGTCTCGGACGGGTAGCCTCCGGTGACGAAGCGGCGGGCGGCTGCGATATTAAGGTGTTGGATCCGTACCGGGGAAGAGAAATCGAGGATTACATGCGAAAGCTCTTGTCCGTTCATCGTATATAATTCGTTTGGTATAGATAAACGTTTAAATAAAATGCGAGCGTAGAGCCTGGGGAGAGCATTCCCCGGGCTTTTGTTATGCGAGCCCAAGCTCCTGCAATTTTGCTTTGCAAAAAGTCAGTTGTTGGGTGTAATATGGAGTAATAATTTAATTATTTCCCGAGTATGAGCGCACACTTAAGCTTATGCTTCATTCATGCTCATGCTAACGGGAAAGTTTGCTGCGCAAACCCGGCAAATGTTATAAAGAAAGTTTGCTTAAGCAAACTCTTAGGAGGATCAACCGACAATGGAACAGTTCAAATTGCGCATTATCGACCTGCTGAAGGAAGACGCGAGAAGATCGCCAGCGTTAATCGCGACGATGCTCGGCGCCTCCGAGGCAGAGGTTGCCGAAGCGATCAAGGATCTTGAAGACGCGCACGTCATCGTGAAATACGCGACGGTCGTCAATTGGGCCAAGGTAGACGATGAGAAGGTAACCGCCTTAATCGAAGTTCAGATTACACCAGAGCGCGGCCGCGGATTCGACGCGATTGCGGAGCGCATTTACTTATATCCGGAAGTAAAGTCCGTTTACCTGATGTCCGGCGCGTATGACCTGCTCGTTGAGATCGAAGGGAAGACGCTGAAGGAAGTGGCATCGTTCGTCTCGAACAAATTGTCGCCGCTTGACCGCGTGTTATCGACCAAAACCAATTTTATTTTGAAAAAATATAAGCAGGACGGCATCACCTTCGAAGATCATGAAGATGACCGCCGTATGCTAATCTCGCCGTGAAGGACGATGAGTTCATGATGAATCAGACCGAAAAGCAAAGTCCAACAAACAAGTCGATGTCCGACTATCTGGCCCCGCTGGTCCGGGAGATTCCGCCATCCGGAATCCGCAAATTTTTTGACCTTGTCAGCGGCAGCAAGGATATTATTTCGCTGGGCGTAGGCGAACCCGATTTCAGCACGCCATGGCATGTGCGCGAAGCTTGTGTGTACTCGCTCGAGCGCGGCAACACGAAGTATACGCCGAATGCCGGTTTGCCGGAATTGAGAGAAGCGATTGGCGAGTACTTGTATGACTCGTTTCACGTCCCGTATGAGCCCTCCGATGAAATATTAGTAACCGTCGGCGGCAGCGAAGCGATCGATTTGGCGCTGCGCGCGCTCATCGTGCCCGGCGATGAAATCTTGATACCGGAGCCTTGCTATATCTCCTACTCGCCTATTACGAAGATCGGCGGCGGCATTCCCGTAGGGATCGAAACGTTCGCGAAGGACAACTTCAAGCTGACGCCGGAATCGTTAAAGGCAAGCTTGACGCCGAAGTCCAAAATCCTGATTCTGTGCTATCCGAGCAACCCGACCGGCGGCATTATGACCTATGAAGACTGGCTGCCGATTGCGAAGATCGTCGAAGAGCACGATCTTATCGTCATTTCCGACGAAATTTATGCGGAGCTGACTTATGAGCAGAAGCACGTGAGCTTCGCCTCGCTGCCGGGCATGAAGGATCGGACGATTCTGGTCAGCGGTTTTTCCAAAGCATTCGCTATGACCGGCTGGCGCATGGGTTATGCCTGCGGTCATCGTGACCTGATCTCCGCTATGCTCAAGATTCACCAGTACACTGTGATGTGCGCTCCGGCCATGGGACAGGTTGCGGCACTGGAAGCTTTGAAGAACGGACTGGAAGAAAAGGACCACATGGTCGAGTCATACAACCAACGTCGGCGGCTGGTCGTTCAGGGCTTCCGTGAAATCGGCTTAACCTGCCACGAGCCTCAAGGCGCATTTTATGCGTTTCCTTCGATTGCTTCCACAGGGCTCACCTCGGAGGAATTTGCTCAACGGCTGCTGTATGAAGCGAAGGTTGCGGCAGTGCCGGGCAACGTGTTCGGGCTGGGTGGAGAAGGCTTTGTACGCTGTTCCTACGCGACTTCCGTCACTCAATTGATCGAGGCGATCGAACGGATCGGTAAATTTATACAAAAACTGTAAATTCGACAAAAGTAGTCATTTGCAACCTCGGAAAAAGCTGGTATCTTTATAGTAAAGAAATATTTCATGAATTTTTATTTCTATGAAACGATCTTGTCTAAAGATACGTGGTTAAGGAGGGATGACAAATGGCTTTTCCGGAATATCAGCTTCGGCAGTATTTGAATATGGGTTGGGTTCGCGAGAAGGATCAACAGGCCAAGTGGATTTTTGGGAAAAAGAAGCAATCATCTTCTGCCTTATCTTTAGAAGAAGAGATTTATCAATTGCGAATGGAATTAGAAAAGCGGGTCCAGATAGACAAAAGCTTAACCTCTTCTGAAGTTGTGGAGATCAGCATGATGCTTGACTTGAAGATCAATGAATATATGAACCGTAACAAGAGGAACCGTTAATGCGGTTCTTCTTTTTTTTGAAAGAGCGCTCTCACTTATGATATGATGGTGGCTGATAGTATAGTGTTTTTCATCAGATAGGAGAGGGACTATGAGAGGGAAATGGCTGCTGATCTTCATGCTGTTGATGCTGGCGCTGGCCGGCTGCGGGAATGACCCGAAAGCGGACGTGCCTATTTTTATGATGGGGCAGAACGGGGTACCTAACGAAGTAGGAGATAAGCTGCAGGCCGCGCTCCAAGCGAAGGTAGGGCAGGCGCCGACGGTGAGCGTATTGACCGTACCTGTGTTCTCTATGGAAAAGCTGATTGTGGAAATAGCTGCAGGAGATAACGGGATTATCATCGTTCCGGCGGAGCAGTTCAATGTGATAGGCAAGCAGGGAGGATACGTCAGCCTCGACAACATTGCGAAGCAGGAGGACTTCCCATCAGGCGTGCTGGAGCTTCCGGTGGACGGAAAGACGGAAAAGCATTTGTACGGCATTCCGCTGGAGCAGACCAAATGGTTTACGGAATTGAAGCTGAACGGCAAGGACCTGGTCGCCTTCGTTCCGGCAAACGCGAAGAATCAGGATAAAGTCATGCAAGTGATCAAAGTGATCGCGCAAAAATAGACTGAGCCGCTCGGGCGGCTTGTCTCATTTCATACATCGAACAGGTGCTTATTCGCATACGAGATGCGATTCAAGTTAAAAGGGAAGCCGGTACGAATCCGGCACGGTCCCGCCACTGTTATTGGGGATGACCCTCAGGAAGCCACTGCTCTTACTTCAGCGGGAAGGCGAGGAAGTCTGCAGCTCCCCATAAGTCAGGAGACCTGCCTGTACGAACGAAGACTGTCCCCTTTCGAGGAAAAAGGAGCGTCGCGAGCCAATGGTTGCTCTGTCTGTTCAGGCAGGACGGCCATTGGAGGTCGTTATGCCCTTGGTTTCTTTTCGCCGAAAAGGAACGAAGGTTTTTTTGTTTGGCAAACCATGATCGATAGGAGTGCGGAATAATGAAGGCAACACGGGAAACAACAGGGAAGCGGTGGCTGCGTAAAGGGGCTGCGGCGCTTCTGGGGCTGACGCTGGCATGGAGTCTTGCAGGCTGCGGCGAGAAGCCGAAAACGCCGGGAGCGGGCGATTTGGCCGATCCCCCTAAAGCGGGCGCAGGCGCCAATACAGGTGGGCAAGCGGGGACGGGGGCGTCCGCCGGAGCCAAGGCGACAGTGTATCCTTTTAAAGTCAAGGATGCGACGGGACAAGAGTTCACGTTCGCTAAAGCTCCGGCGCGCATCGTTTCGGTATCGCCGAGCGAGACGGAAACGCTGTTTGCTCTAGGGCTGGGAGACAAAGTTGTCGGCGTCTCCGATTACGACGATTATCCTGCGGAGGCGGCAGGCAAGCCGAAGATGGGGAGCATCGTCAAGCCGAACGAGGAAGCGTTGATTGCCGCGAATGCGGACGTCGTGCTGTCCGGCGTGTCGCTGCCTGTGCCGGTAGTGGATAAGCTGCGCAGCCTTCAGGTGAATGTGTTCAAGGTAGATCCGAAGACGGTGGAGGATGTAATGAACAACATCCTGATCTTCGGGCAGCTGTTCGACAAGCAGGAGCAGGCGGAGAAGCTCGTTGCCGGCATGAAGGCCGACCTGCAGAAGGTGACCGATGCCGTGAAGGATTTGAAGCCGGAGCAGAAAAAGCGGGTGCTGATTGAATTTTCGCCGGGCTGGACGGTCGGCAAGGGAGAGTTTATGGACGAGCTGATCACGCTCTCCGGAGGGATCAATGTCGCTTCCAATGTGAAGGGCTTTGCCCAAATGAATGAGGAGCAAATCATTGCCGACAATCCCCAAGTCATTTTATACCCGAATAATTTAATTGATGAGAAATCCAAAAAAACGATGGATCAAATCATTAGGGAGCGCAGCAGCTGGGCGGGCATCGATGCGATTAAAAACAACCGGCTGGTCGGGCTGGATCAAAATTTGATCAGCCGTCCGGGACCGGCGGATTACACAGGGCTTACTGGAGGTCGCTAAAGGAATCTATCCCGAGCTGGTGAAGTAGATGAGACGGAAGCTCTGTTTATGGGGCGGAGCCGGCTGCCTTCTCCTGCTGCTGTCGGCTTCGTTCAGTTTATCGATCGGTACGGTACGGCTGCCCCTGCTGCAGGTATGGGGAATTCTGGCCCATCATGTGCCATGGATTCACGGGTATGTGACACCGGATTGGCAGGCATCGGCGGATCAAATTATATGGCGCGTGCGGCTGCCGCGCGTCGTGCTTGCAATCTGTGTCGGCGCTTCGCTCGGCATCGCCGGAGCCGCCTTCCAGGGGGTGCTGCGCAACCCGCTGGCGAGCCCTTATACGCTCGGCGTTTCGTCTGGAGCCGCGGTGGGGGCGTCCTTTTTGATTCTGACCGGGCTGCAGTTCGCATTGCTCGGCTCTTGGTCGGTGCCTGTAGTGGCTTTTGTGACGGGCGGTATCTCGCTGGTCATTGTCATCGCGCTGGCCCGTTCGGACGGCAAGCTGCAGCGGGAAACGGTGATTTTATCCGGTGTCGTGATGCAGGCTTTCCTCGGCTCCTTCGTGTCTCTGATGGTGGCTATGTCGAAGCAGGTCGTCAATGAGATCGTCTTCTGGCTGATGGGCAGTTTAGCGCTCCGGGGCTGGGCGTATTCCGGCGTGATGCTGCCGTATTTGGCTGTCGGGGCGCTGATTCTGCTCGGCTATGGCCGCTCGATGAACTTGTTCGCTTTGGGCGAGCGGCAGGCGGCACATCTGGGTGTACACGTGGAGAGGACAAAGCTGGTCGTGCTGATAGCCGCAACGCTGGTGACGGCTGCTGCGGTGTCCGTGTCAGGTGTCGTCGCCTTTGTAGGGCTTATCGTGCCTCACTTGCTGCGTTTGATGATAGGAGCGGATTACCGGCTGCTGCTGCCTCTTTCTTTGCTTGGAGGGGCGCTGTACGTACTGTGGGCCGATACGCTGGCGCGTACCGTGCTGAGCCCGATGGAGATTCCGCTCGGGGTCGTCACGGCGCTGCTCGGGGCGCCGTTCTTTGCCTACTTATTAAGACGGCAGAAGAAAACGGCCGGTTAAAGTGCCGCATGGCGGAGGGTGGAGGCCCGGGAACCGGCAAATATGCAAGGGTGTCCCAGATCTCAACCGGGTGGTTCCGCGAAGCGGGAGAAAGGAGGAAGGCAGCCGTTGGAACAGGCATTGATTCATGCGGACAGCTTAAGCCTGGTCTACTCGACAGGTCCGGTGTTGAACGGGGTCAGTTTCTCCGTGGCCGCAGGCGAGTGCTTCGGCATTATCGGCCCGAACGGCAGCGGCAAGTCGACGCTGCTGAAGCTGCTGTCGGGCGTAATGAAGCCGACGAAGGGCGTTGTGCTGCTGGAGGGCAAGCCGGCCCACCGGTACCCTCGCAAGCCGCTCGCGCGCTGGATGGCGGTGCTCCAGCAGGATGCGCTGCCTCCGCTCGATTTCACCGTTCGCGAGGTGATCGAGATGGGCCGCTTTCCGTTTCAGAATTGGCTTGGGGACGAGGGACGGAGCCGTACGGAGGCGCTGATCGACGGGATTGTCGAGCGGCTTCAGCTCGAGGAGCTGCAGCACCGGAGCGTCAGCCTGCTCAGCGGAGGGGAACGGCAGCGGGTTGCCCTGGGCAAGGTGATGGCGCAGGAGCCCAGCGTTCTGCTGCTTGACGAGCCGACGACGTATCTGGATATCGGATACCAGGTGCAGATGATGGAATGGATCCGGCAGTGGCAGCAGGAATCGGGGCTGACGGTCATCGCGGTGCTGCATGATTTGAATTTGGCGGCGCAGTATTGCGGGCGTCTGCTGCTGCTTAACGGCGGAGCCGTGGAAGGGACCGGAACTCCGGATGAAGTGATCCGGGCCGATCTGCTGGAGCGGGTATACGGGACAATGCCCATTGTGCTGGAGCACCCGGTTTCCGGGGTTCCGCAGCTGCTGCTTCAGGCGAAGCGTCCGCTGACGGAGTAAGCTCTGAAATGTTTCGATTGGATATGATATTTTTCATGTATCGTTTTTATGGATAAGGCTTGCGTCATGGCAGGAGAGGGGATAAGTAAGGATGAAATCGTTGGAGCAAATCGTATCGGAGATTCAACCGCTTGATCAAGGAGCAGCAGAGGCGGCAGGCCGTCATCTGGATTCGTTGACCAAGCCGCCGGGAAGCCTCGGGAAGCTTGAAGAGGTAGCCCGCCAGCTGGCCGGCATGAGCGGTAAGACGATACCGGAGCCGGGCAAAAAAGCAGTCATCGTGATGGCCGGGGATCACGGCGTTTGCGAGGAGGGAGTCAGCGCTTTTCCTGCGGAAGTGACACCGCAGATGGTGCTGAATTTCTTGAACGGCGGAGCTGCGGTAAACGTATTGGCGCGCCATACGGGAGCGGAAGTCGTATGCGTGGATATCGGCGTCAATGCCGATTTGGAGCATCCGCAGCTGGTTTCGCGCAAGATACGCAAAGGAACGCGCAACATGGCCGTTGAGCCCGCCATGACCGAGCATGAGGCGGTTGATGCCATTCTGGTCGGCGTACAGGTCGTTCAAGAGCTTGTAGATCAAGGCTATTCGCTTTTTGCCACAGGGGAAATGGGGATAGGCAATACGACGCCAAGCTCGGCTATTCTCGCCGTACTGACGGGGACGGAGGTCGGCATTACCGTCGGACGCGGGACGGGAATCGACGATGACCGTCTGCGGCATAAGCAGGCGGTCATTGAGCGCGCCATTGAGCGGAACCGTCCCGATGCGGGCCGGCCCCTCGATGTGCTGGCGAAGGTAGGCGGGCTGGAAATCGCCGGCTTGACGGGCGTCATTCTCGGCGCCGCGCTGAACCGCTGCCCCGTCGTCATCGACGGGTTCATTTCCTCCGCGGCAGCGCTGCTGGCGAGCCGGATTGCTCCGCACAGCGCATCCTACATGATCGCCTCGCACCTGTCGCAGGAGCAGGGGCATGCCCTGCTGCTTGAGGCGGTCGGTATCTCCCCGATGCTGCGCATGGATATGCGGCTTGGGGAAGGGACAGGCGCCGTGCTCGCTTTTCCGCTCATCGAAGCGGCGGTAAAAATTATGCGGGAGATGGCCACATTTGCGAATGCCGGCATCAGCAAGGCATTGGATGCTTAGGCACGGATGCATCATGGCAGGAATGACATTGAGAGTGCCTGGCCGGATGCGGCAAGATAGGTAGAACATAGCGAATGTCTAGGCACGCATGTGCATAGAGAGCGTCTATATGCAGATGGAGCAGATAGGTATGAGCATAGAGAGCGCCTAGGTGCATATGTAGTAAGGCAGATAGAATATAAAGGATGCCTAGGCGCGGATGCAGCATAGCAGGTATGAACATAAAGACACCCAGGCATGTCTGCGGCACATCACGATCATGTAAACAAAGAAAGTACATAGCGCTTCGAGCAGGAAAGGAGCGTCTGCAGCGGCTTGCGGCAGGCGCTTTCCATTTTAGCGTCTCAGAATGGTTCACTTTCATAAAATGTGAATATGACAATCGCAAGAAGTTTTCATTCCGAACGAACGGGAAGAAACGCTGCCGCTTACGGTTTCGGGTCATGGTCATGGAAGCAGCGTTGAATTGGAATATTTTATATGTGGCTCGTTGGAAATCTTCCATTTAGAAAAATAGAAAAAGAAGAAAGGAGGCATGAAAGTGCTAATACTCATTACTGGCGGCGCCAGAAGCGGCAAGAGCTCCTTTGCGGAGCGTTATGCCGCTCGGCTTGGGTCCCAAGGGGCATATATTGCGACGGCGCAAGCCTATGATGACGAGATGCGGGAGCGAATCGGCCTTCACCGCCGTCACCGTGAAGATAGATCTTTTCGCTGGAGTACGGTAGAGGAGCCCTTTGAGCTGGCGCAGGTTTTATCGCTTTGGGGTACAGGCCGTTCGCCGATGCGCCGGAATCCCGGGAAACGGCGGCTATAACGGCCGAACAGCCCTCCTCGGAGCCGAGCGGAAACTTTCAGACCGAGATGCAGGTATTGGAAAGCATCGGAGCTTCCATGACAGACAGCGATGCTGTCGTGCTGGTCGATTGTTTGACGCTATGGCTGACGAATTGGCTGCTGCGCTGGGAGCAGGAAGCGGATGTGGAAAAACGGCTGATGGACAAAATCGAAGAATTGACGGCCGCCTGCAGGCAGTATACGGATTCAGGGCGCCATTTACTGCTGGTCACCAACGAAGTGGGATACGGACTGGTGCCAGAGTATAAGCTCGGCCGCCAGTTCCGCGATGTCTCCGGATGGATGAACCAGCGGTTGGCCTGCGAGGCCGAGCAGGTTTTCCTGGTTACTTCCGGCATTCCGCTGGAGCTGAAAAGCCTTCAATTCCGGTGGAGCGGTCAAGGAGCCGGGCTCGGGGATTGACGCTTGAGATAGGTGGGATTTACGTTGCTGTTCTATTCATGGAATGAAATCGCATGGATGCTGCTAGCTGCTATTATAATAGATTTATGTATCGGAGACCCGCGTTGGCCGACGCATCCGGTCATTCGGATCGGGCAGTGGATCGGCTGGTTCGAATCTTTCCTGCGCGGCAAATCGGGTCAGCCGGGAACCCCGGCTGCAGATCGTATGCGGGGAATCGTTTTGACCACAGCGACACTGGCCTTATCGATGGGAATGATGTGGCTGCTGCTCTGGGTGGCACAGTGTATTCATCCCTGGCTCGGTTATGCGGTCAATACCTGGTTTATTTCCACAACGCTTGCTATTAAAGGGCTGAAGGATGCGGCGGTCCGAGTCGTGCGGCCGCTCGAGCAGGGCGATTTGGAACAGGCGCGTACTTACGTCGGCTACATCGTCGGCAGAACGACCTCCGGCCTGGACGAGTCCGAGATTACGCGGGCTACCGTGGAAACGGTGGCGGAGAATACGGTGGATGCCGTCATTTCTCCGCTGTTTTATGCGCTGCTGGGTGCGGCCCCGCTGGCGATGCTGTACCGGGCTGCGAATACGCTGGACTCGATGGTCGGCTACAAAAATGACAAGTACCTGTACTTCGGCTGGGCCTCGGCCCGCTGGGACGATGTGATGAACTGGGTGCCGGCCCGCCTGACGGGCCTGCTGCTGATCGGTGCAGCGGCTCTGCAGCCGGGCAGCTCTGCAAGCCGGACGCTGAGATCGGTGCTGCGCTTTGCAAGACTGCATCCGAGTCCGAACAGCGGCATTCCCGAAGCGGCGGTAGCGGGAGCGCTCGGAATCGAGCTGGGTGGCGTCAACGTGTATCATGGATGCACAAGCGAGCGGGCGCGGATGGGGTGGCCGCTGCGTGAACGCCGTCGGGAGGATATTCGGAGTACGGTTCGGCTGTTGTATACGGTTAGTTTTATCGTTGCAGGAGGATTGGCATGCGCAATTTGCTGGACTTTATGGTAAAAGGATTGGCGGCCTGCGCGGCGGCCTTCCAGTTTCTCACCCGGCTGCCGGTGCCGGTTACGCTGCAGTACGACCATGCGATGTTTCGCCGCAGTGTCGTGTTTTATCCGCTTGTGGGAGCGGTATTGGGTCTTCTGCTTAGCTTGGGCGGCTTGCTGCTGCAAAGCTTTCTGCCGCCTGCTGCTGCAGCAGCTCTGATGCTCCTGCTGTGGGTGGCCATGACCGGCGCCCTTCATTTGGACGGGCTGATGGATACCGCAGACGGCATACTCAGTCACCGTTCCCGAGAGCAAATGCTGGAGATTATGAAGGACAGCCGCGTCGGCGCGATGGGGGTTGTGGCCTGTGTGCTGCTGCTGCTCATCAAATGGACGCTGCTTCAGCAATGGCTCCCGCTTTCCGGGGAGAGCGTCTGGCTGCTGCCCTTGGCGACGCTGTGGAGCCGCTGGTTTATGGTCGTGGCCATTGCGCGATGGCCATATGCGAGACAGGGGGCTTCAGGGGAAGGCCAAGGCCTTGGGGCTTTTTTCCGCGGGCTGGGCTGGAGGCATTTATTTATCCATACGGTGCTGGGGCTGCTGCTGTCTGCGCTTTTGATTTCAGGCTCGGGCGTATCTCTGCTGTCTCTTCACGGGCTGGGGCTCATCGGAGCTTCGGCAGGAGGCGCTTTACTGGTTGGATGGTGCTTAAGCGCTTATTTTCACCGCAAGCTGGGCGGCTTGACCGGGGACACCTACGGTGCGTTGAATGAAATCGCCGAGACGGCGCTGCTGCTTATTATCTATACGGTATTATGACGACGGCTTGGGTTGGTTTACCGTTAGGTTAGGAAGCGCAAGACAGAGCAAGGCAAGGAGCACTGGGGCTAAACAGGAAGAGCAGCGCTCGCTGTATTCGGGCAAAGCGATGCGATACAGGAGAAACGGAACCGGAGCGTTGTGAAGCGTTCGCGGTTGTATACATAAGAAAGTTTCAGGTGGGGAGGAGAGATAACGGCATGCTTGAGAAATATGGACATGGCGGCGATTTGCGGACCGCAGCGGAAACATTCGGCCGAAGCGCCGATGCCTTTCTCGATTTTAGCTCGAACATGAACCCCTTCTGGCTCTTCCGGATGTCGTCGGTCATATTTTACGGGAGCAATGGAAGGCGCTGGCGGCGTATCCGGATCCGGCCGTGCGCGGACTAAGGGCCAAGCTGGCAGAGCATTACCGGATACCGATGGAATCGATTCTTGTCGGCAACGGGGCGGCGGAGCTTATCGATTTAGCCGTCAGGGTACTGAAGCCGGAGAAGACGGCGCTAGCCAGACCGTCATTTTCCGAGTATGAGGAAGCGGTAGAAAAAACCGGCGGACATGTTCATGAGCTGCCGCTGAAGGAAGAGAACGGGTTCCTGCTGGAGGCGAAGGAAGTAGAGCGGGCTGCTGCTGCCTCTGATCTCTTGTTTCTCGGCACGCCGAACAATCCGACAGGGCGTCTGATGCCTTCGGATGTCCGGGACCTTCTCGCGGCAGGTCTTGGCGCGAAGCCGGTCATACTGGACGAAGCGTTTATGGATTTTTGCCCGGATGAGGAGAACCGGTCGCTGATCCGCGAAGCGGCTGTGAAGCCGAACCTGATGGTGATCCGGTCGATGACGAAATTTTACGCGATTCCGGGACTTCGGCTCGGCTTTATCGCCGCACATCCCGACCGCATCCGGCAAATGCAGAGGCTGCAGGTACAGTGGAGCGTCAATACGCTGGCGCAGCAGGTCGGAGCGGCTGTTCTCGACGATGCGGCTTACGCGGCGCGCACACATGCCTGGCTGGCTGCGGAGCGGCCTTGGATGCTGGAGCGGCTGAGCGCGCTTGGGCTAGCCGTGACGCCGAGCGATACGAACTACGTGCTGTTCTCCCTCCGCGGTCTGGGGCTTCAGGTGAAGCCGCTGCAGGCGGAAATGGGACGCAGAGGCATACTGATCCGCGATGCGTCCCTGTTTCCCGGGCTGGACGACAGCTATGTCCGCGTAGCGATCCGGCTGCGGGAGCAGAACGAACGGCTGCTGGCTGCGCTGCAGGACTCGATTCGTCAACTGCTGGAGAACGGGACGCACCTGGGCCAGGAGACTGTTGCTACGGCAGGAATCAACGGGCCACGTTTGGGTCAAGAGCCTGCTCCTACGGCAGGAATCAATGGGGTGCACCTAAGCCAAGATCCTACTCCTATGGGAGGAATCAACAAGGTGCCTTTGGACCAGGATTCCGGCTTTATAGCAGAAATAAACGAAGAGAGCCGGCAGCCGACGGCACGATCTTCTGCAGTACAGCCGGAAGCCGATTCGGAGGGGGAGGCAGAGGAATCCCCGGCAGCGGTGCTTGCGGGGCGAAGAGAGGCGATGGATTCGCAGCATAAACAATCTGCACCTGCCGCCACCTTGATGGTTCAAGGAACGTCCTCGGATGCCGGCAAGAGCCTCATTACCGCGGCATTATGCCGTATTTTACTGCAGGACGGGTTACGGGTGGCGCCGTTCAAATCGCAAAACATGTCGCTCAACTCGTATGTCACGCCGGACGGGAAGGAAATCGGCAGGGCGCAGGGAATGCAGGCGGATGCCTGCCGCATTGCGGCGACGACGGATATGAACCCGATCCTGCTTAAGCCGAAGAAGGATATGGTCTCCCAGGTGGTGGTGCACGGCAAGCCGCTGCGCGATTATGACGCGCGGGCGTACAGGGAGAATTATTTGGGCGAAGCGGAGCTCATCGTCAAGGCATCGCTGCAAAGGCTGCGTGAAGCTTATGACGTGATCGTCATCGAGGGAGCCGGCAGTCCTGCCGAGGTCAACCTCAAAGAAAAAGATATCGTAAATATGCGGCTGGCCGGATGGGCGGAAGCCCCGGTCGTGCTGGTGGCCGATATCGACCGCGGTGGGGTTTTTGCATCCCTGGTCGGCACGATGGATATCTTCACGCCTGAAGAACGGGGCCGGGTGAAAGGCTTCATTATTAATAAGTTCCGCGGCGATGTGAGCCTGCTGAAGCCGGGGCTGGAATGGCTTGAACAGCGCACAGGCAAGCCGGTGCTTGGGGTTATTCCGTTTCTGCCGAATGTGGAGCTTGAGGATGAGGACTCCGCTTCGCTGAACCGGAAGCTGGCGACGGGAAGCGGCCGGCTGCGCGAGAGTGCGGCTGGCGGCTCGGGCGACAGTGACGGCGGCGGAGAAGCGCGCAGCGGCCGGACACTCGACATCGCGGTCGTCCGGCTGCCGCGGCTGTCCAATTTTACCGATATCGATCCGCTCGTCTATGAGCAGGATGTGCAGGTGCGTTTCGTCCAGTCGGCCGAGGAGCTGGGACGACCGGATGCCGTCATCCTGCCGGGAAGCAAGAATACGGTCGATGATCTGCTGTTTCTGCGGGAGACCGGGCTCGACCGGGCGCTGACCGGGTTTGCGCGGCAGGACGGCTGGCTGGTAGGAATCTGCGCGGGATACCAGATGATGGGCGAGCGCCTGCTGAACCTGAGCTGCTGGAGTCGGACCGTGCGGAAACGGAAGGATTAGGGCTGTTTCCGACGGAAACGGTGTTTGCGGCAGAGAAGCGGACCGTAAGGGCGGCGGGTATCAGCAGGCTGAATAGGGGCCGAGGCTCCTTACATGAGCCGTCTCAGGTGATTCAGGGCTATGAGATTCATATGGGCCGGACGCGGTTTCTGGCGGCGGTTGACCACCCGTTCTCCATTCGGGAGGAAGGCAGCGAGGAAACGCTGCATCCCGACGGCGTCGTATCGGCCAACGGAAGATGCTGGGGAACCTACATCCACGGCATTCTGCACAATGACGATTTGCGCAGAGACTGGCTGAACGCGATCCGCCTCGCCAAGGGATGGGAGCCGATCGAGCTCGAGGCCGGACTCCGGTTTCAGGCCAGAAGAGAAGAGGCGTTCGACCGGCTGGCCGAGCATGTGCGAAATCATTTGGATATGAAGCGTCTCTATGAGATGATAGACAATAAAGCATAGTGGCGGAAGCCATGGTTTAAGGGAGGCGATGGTTATGAGAATTTACACAAGAACCGGCGATGCCGGGCAAACGGGCGTGATCGGCGGACGGGTCGACAAGGACGACGTACGGGTCGAAGCTTACGGTACAGTCGACGAGTTGAACTGCTTTGTCGGCCAGGCGATGGGCTTTTTGGATGAAGCGAAGTTTGCCGATCTGCTCGCGGATCTGCTGGAAGTACAGCACGAGCTGTTCGACTGCGGCTCGGATCTGGCGCTGCTCAATAAAGAGCTGCGGCCGTACAAGGTTACTGCAGCGATGGTGAACCGTCTGGAAGCCTGGATCGACAAGTACGATGCCGAAACGCCGGATATTCAAAGATTCATTCTGCCGGGAGGCTCGCAAGGTTCTTCCGCGCTTCATGTATGCAGAACGGTCTGCCGCCGGGCGGAGCGGAGAGTGGTGACATTGGCCAGAACGCAGGAAATCAACGAAGAGGTGCGCCGTTATTTGAACCGTCTTTCCGATTTGTTCTTCACGATTGCAAGGCTGGCCAATGCCCGCTGCGATGTGAACGATGTCGAGTATACGCGCAGTGCGAAGGTGTTCCGCCGCAAATGACAGCCTACTACGAACCGATCATCTATGAAGTGCCTGCCGAAGAAGACGGCTTTATTCTAAAAACGATTTTGCAAAACCGGATGCACCTGTCGCGCAAGCTGCTGTCCCGCTTGAAGCTGACGGAGCAGGGAATTACCGTGAACGGGGAGCGTCAATATATCAGCGTCCGTGTGCATGCGGGGACCGCATCGAGGTGCGCATGCTCCAGGAGGAATCGGACGATATTTTGCCGCAGGAGCTGCCGCTTGCGATTCTTTACGAGGATGAGCACCTGCTGGTGGTGAACAAGGCCGCAGGTATGATCGTCCATCCGACTCACGGCCATTATGTGAATACGCTGGCTAACGGGGTCGTCCACTATTGGCAGCAGCAGGGCAAAAGCTACCGGTTCCGCCCCATCCACCGGCTGGATCAGGAGACGTCCGGCACGCTGGCGATCGCCAAAAATCCGTACGTGCACCAGCAGGTATCCGAGCAAATGCAGGCTCACCGGGTAAAAAAGGAATACGTCGCCCTGGTCCACGGCGTCATGCGGGATGAGGAAGGAACGGTTACCGGTCCGATCGACCGCGATCCCGAGGAGCCGCATATCCGGATTGTGACGGAGACGGGATATCCGGCCGTGACACACTACAAGGTGGAGCGGCGTTACCGCGACGCCACGCTGGTCCGGCTGTGGCTTGAAACGGGACGAACGCACCAGATCCGCGTTCATATGCTGCACCTTGGCCATCCTCTGGTTGGCGACAAGCTGTATAAGCTGAAGCCGGCCGCGGCAGATCCATTGGTGGAGCCGCTGCAGGAGCTGGAGTCTGCTGCGCACGCACACGATAGAGGCATTCAAGCCGTGCGTGAGCCCGTGGCAGCAGAGGACGGCAGCCCGTCCTACGGGATGGAGCGGCATGCGCTGCACGCCTGTACGCTCGGATTTACGCATCCGGGCACCAAGCAGTGGATCGAGTTCGAGGCGCCGCTGCCCGACGATATCCGGGCGAGCCTGGAGCTGCTGGAGACGATCGGCTAGAAGGAAAGATTCTGCGGAAACCGCGGAATCTTTTTTCACGTATCCGCGTAATACATTTTCGGGGTCCCCGCAAAGTACCTGAGTCCGCTTCGAAGCATGAGCCCCACTTTGTGGGGGGGGGGGGTCGTAGTATCGTTATAGCCGTAGTGTTTATTTCCGGTTTTATGCCGGCTGTCCGCCGCTCCTTGATTCAGGTCCCTGGCTTGACTTTCCTGGGGCTTTCGCCCAAAATTTAAAGTTAGAAATCGATAACGAAGGAGCAAGCGACAATGAGCATAACGGTCTACCAATATCCTCAATGCGGCACCTGCCGCAATGCATTGAAATCGTTAAAGGAAAAAGGCCGGGAGGTGGAGTCCGTCCATATTTTTGACAATCCGCCAAGCCGCGAGCAATTGAAGCAAATGATTGAGCAGAGCGGCCTGGACATCAAGAAGTGGTTTAATACCTCGGGGGAAGTGTACAAGGAGCAGAAGCTGAAAGATAAGCTGCCCGGCATGAGCGATGAGGAGAAAATCGATCTGCTGGCCTCGAACGGCCGCTTGATTAAGCGCCCCGTCGTGACGGACGGCAGCAAAGTAACGGTAGGCTATAAGGAAGAGATGTTCCAGGAGGCCTGGGGCAAATAGGCCGCCGGTTTGGTGAAGGTAACGCCAAGGCGGCGAGCCAAAGCGAAGGAGCGTGAGAGCCGTTGCAGCCAAAGAAACCAAAGCAAAACCCTTTATGGTATTTCGGCGCGTTAGCCGCGTTTTTGCTGGCAAAGGGCAAGTGGCTGTTGACTTTATTGAAATTCAGCAAGTTCGGCGGCTTGTTTTTATCCATGCTCATTTCGATCGGAGCTTATGCGATTATTTTTCCGTGGAGCTTCTCCATCGGGTTTGTGCTGCTGATTCTGATTCATGAGCTCGGCCATGTCATTGCAGCGAAGCAGAAAGGGATGCCCGTATCGGCACCGATGTTCATTCCTTTCGTGGGCGCGTTGATCAACATGAAACGCAATCCACGGGATGCGGTAACCGAGGCGTATATTGGCATCGGCGGACCGGTTCTGGGGACGGTAGGCGCGCTGGCTGCGTTCGGACTTGCTTATTATTTGAACAGTCCGCTGCTGTACAGCCTGGCGCTGACGGGATTTTTGCTGAACCTGTTCAACCTGCTGCCGATTCATCCGCTTGACGGAGGCCGGATCGTTACGGCCGTATCCCGCTGGCTCTGGCTGGTCGGGCTTATCGGGGGACTCGTGCTGATTATTTATTATTTCAGTCTGATTCTTCTGATCGTATGGGCGATGTTCGCTTACGACTTATATAAAAAGTTCGTCCGTCAGCGTAAGCACGGCGAGCAGCGGATGGTTGCCGCCAGCTTCCTGATTCCAGCGGAGCCGCTCATTCAGCAGGGCTACATTATTCCCGGCGAAGAGCATAAGCGGGAATTGTCTTATGTCACCTATTCCGATTTGGAGGGACAGCAGTTTGTCCGGGTTATCTGGGAAGGACTGGACTTTCAAGGCACCCTGCCGTTAATGCAGCAGGGCCTGATTCAGCGGGCGCATGTGACCCGGCTGGAGCGGATCATGAAGGACGACGAATTGCACCTGATGATCCACTGCCAGGTGGATTACGAGCCGTTTGAGAACGACAAGTATTACGACGTGCCCGCAGCGGCCCGCTGGAAGTTCGGCATAGCTTATTTTGGGCTGGCGGCTTTTCTGTTCGCGATGATGGCAGTCGTGCACAAAGTCGGAAACATTTAAATCGTGAATTGGAAGCACACCTATTTCGATAAAACCAAGTAAAGAAGGTTGCTTTGACTATGTCCAAACATCAATCCAGGCGGTTATCCCTGATGGGATCCGCTATTTTTTCTGAAATGGCCGGCTGGAAGGAGGAGGTTCGCCGCTCAGGCAAGGAGGTTATCGATCTGGGTATCGGCAGTCCGGACCGCCCGCCTTCCGCAAGGGTGATGCAGGCGATGGAGAGAGCGGTCCGTAAGCCGGAAGTATACGGCTATCCGACCTCGGAGGGAAGTCCCGCTTTTCGCGAGACGGTGGCCCGCTGGTATAAGCACCGCTTTGGGGTGGAGCTGAATCCGGAAAACGAGATCGTGACTTTAATGGGCTCTCAGGACGGGCTGTCGCATCTGGCTATGGCCATTACCGATCCGGGCGACATCGCCATGGTGCCGGACCCGGGCTATCCGATTTATGCCGCGAGCTTGGTGCTCGCCGGAGTCGAGCCGTATTTTCTGCCGTTGAAGGAGTCTAACGGGTTTTTACCGAAGCTTGAAGAGATCCCGGAGGAAATTGCCCGCAAAGCGAAGTTCATCCTGTTGAACTATCCGAGCAATCCGTTATCTGCGGTCGCGCCAAGGGTGTTTTTCGAGGAGCTTGTCGCATTCGCTAAGCAGTATGATCTGCTGGTCGTTCACGACCTGGCTTATTCGGAAATGGCGTTCGACGGCTTCCGTCCCATGAGTATTCTGGAAATCGAAGGCGCCAAGGAAGTGGCGGTTGAATTCCATTCTTTATCCAAAAGCTTTAATATGGCAGGCTGCCGGATCGCGTTCATGGTCGGACAGCCGGATGCCGTCCAATCGCTGCGGGTGCTCAAGTCGAATATTGATTACGGCGTCTTTACGGCGGTTCAAGAGGCGGGGATTGAAGCCATGGAAGAGGACATGGAGCGCGGCGAGTCGGTAGCCGGGCTGTATGAACGGCGCAGAGACATCGTTATCGAAGGCTTGGCCGCGGCAGGCTGGAGCATACCGAAACCGAAGGCGACCATGTTTATATGGGCCCGCATTCCGGAGGGCTGGACTTCTCGACAAATTTCCCGGGAAATCCTGTACCAGACCGGTGTGGTGGTCATTCCGGGCGATGCGTTCGGACAAGAGGGCGAAGGCTATGTTCGGATCGCTTTGGTGCAGGAGGAAGCGAAGCTGCGCGAAGCGGTGAGGCGTATTGCCGGATTTTTGCAGGCGCAGGGCGGAAAATAGCTTTTTGTAAGAAGATGTATCCTGCTCGAATACGTTTCGGTTCGGTTTGCTGCAAACGAACGATGGAGGCCGCAGGGATCCAGGCAGCTTGAAAGTTTTCTCATAAAAATGTTCATGTCGCCGTAGGAGGCAGGATTTCTTCAGTATAAGGGAGAGGCTCTGCCTTTTTTACTTGAAATGAAGGCTGATCTATGCCGTGTGGGATCGACCTGCAGAGATCCGAAGCACCGCATTCATACATGGGGTAACGCGCGATGGAAGCCTGGTTGTTTGTCTAAAAGCGCCTTGACCAAAGGTCGTACTGGACAGATGACGGAGCACTCTGCACTCTGAAATGATGTCATCATTTCACACTTCGGTTTGTCGCTAATTTGCAATTTCACCCATTAGGGAAACATGCTAATATGAACTCAAGTCATATAATTGTAGGAGGAATGAATTCATGTCCATCAAGCTCAAAGTTGCAATAATCGGCTGCGGAGGTATTGCTAACGGCAAGCATTTACCAGCCCTATCGAAACTGGATAATGTGGAACTTGTCGCATTTTGTGATATTGTAGTGGAGAAGGCGCAGACGGCTGCAGAGAAGTACGGTGTCGCAGGGGCGCACGTTTATGAGGATTATACCGAGCTGTTGAAGGACACCTCCATCGATGTGGTTCATGTGTGCACGCCTAACGATTCGCACGCCAATATCTCTATCGCCGCCCTGGAATCGGGCAAGCATGTTATGTGCGAGAAGCCTATGGCGAAGACGGCTGCAGATGCGCGCCGGATGGTCGAAGCGGCGAAGCGAACCGGCAAGAAGCTGACGATCGGCTACAACAACCGTTTCCGTCCGGACAGCTTGTATTTGAAGAAAGTGGTTGAAGAGGGCGATCTGGGCGAGGTTTATTATGCCAAAGCTCATGCGATCCGCCGCCGTGCGGTACCGACCTGGGGCGTATTCCTGGATGAAGAGAAGCAGGGGGAGGTTCGCTGATCGATATCGGTACGCACGCTTTGGACTTGACGCTGTGGATTATGAACAACTACGAGCCGAAGGCGGTTCTCGGAACGACGTTTCATAAGCTGTCGCAAAAAGAAAACGCTGCCAATGCTTGGGGCTCTTGGGATCCGAGCAAGTTCACGGTAGAGGATTCCGCGTTCGGGATGATCACCATGAAGAACGGCGCGACGATTGTACTTGAGTCCAGCTGGGCGCTGAATACGCTTGATGTGAAGGAAGCGAAATGTACGCTGAGCGGAACCGAAGGCGGCGCGGACATGGAGAACGGTCTTCGTTTGAACGGTGAGAAGCACAGCAAATTGTACACGAACCAGATTGCTCTGGACGCCAAAGGCGTAGATTTCTACGACGGGAAGCAGGAGAGCATGCAGGATACCGAGATCCGTCTCTGGATCGATGCCGTCTTGAATGACAAGCAGCCTATCGTTACACCGGAGCAGGCGTGCGTTGTATCGGAAATTTTGGAAGCCATCTACGAATCGGCCAAAACGGGAAAAGCCGTTTACTTCGATTAAGAAAGCGGAGGTAGCTCATTCATGATAAAAGTAGCCATGCTAAGCTTCTGGCATGTCCATGCCAAAGATTATGCCCGTCAAGCGACGGAGCATCCGGGAACGGAAATCGTTGCCGTCTGGGATGAAATACCGGAGAGAGGCCGCAAGGAAGCGGAGGAGCGGGGCGCCCGTTTTTATGAGGACTTGAACGAGCTGCTCGCGCTGCCGGAGATCGATGGCGTTATTGTGGATACGCCTACGAATATGCACCGTGACGTTATAGTAGCCGCAGCCAAGGCGGGCAAACATATTTTCACGGAAAAAGTAGTCGCAACGACGTTAAAGGAATGCAACGAAATATTGGCGGCGGTGAAAGAAGCCGGCGTGAAGCTGACAGTGTCGCTTCCGCGCTTGAATGCGGATTACACGCTCGCCGTGCAGGATATTGTGCAGCAGGGGCTGCTTGGAGAGCTTACGCTCGTCCGCACCCGTCTCTCCCATAACGGTGCTGTGCCTTCGGAGCGCGGGCCGGAAGGCTGGCTGCCGTCTCACTTTTATAACGCGGAGCAGTGCGGCGGAGGGGCGATGATTGACCTCGGCTGCCATCCGATGTACTTGGCCCGGTTATTCCTGGGTCTGCCGGAGAGTGTTACAGCGAATTACGGCTATGTCACTGGCAAAGAAGTGGAAGATAACGCCGTGTCTGTTCTGCGGTATGCGAACGGCGCTTTGGCTGTTGTGGAAGCCGGCTTCGTCAACCGTTTCTCTCCGTTCGTGATTGAGGTTCACGGGACGGAAGGCAGCCTGCTGTACTCGACGCACGACAATCAGCTGCTGGTGCGCAGCTCCAAGCTGGGCGAGGAATCGGCCAAGGCTTGGCAGGTTCGCTCCGAGCTGCCGTCCGAACGTCCTTCCGCCTTCGATCAATGGGTAAGCCATATCGAAGAAGGCACGTTTGCGGAAGAAAACATTGCGCTTGCGCTCGATTTAACCCGCTTGATGGAAGCTTCCAACGCTTCCGCCCGCTCAGGCGCGGCCTTTCAATTAAGCGATCTGAGGCCGTAAATGAAGCTGCAGCGGCATGCTGCAAGCTGAGCGCCGATGCGCCGATCAATTGAACACAAACGAATCAGCGAGAAGACCGGTTCCTCCCTTGTCCATTACAGGTTAAGGAGAGACGGGTCTTCTTCCCGCTAGGCCATGGAGGTAGGGTGGAATGGACAGTCTCAATTCATCTGCTCGTTTGAATCTAAAGCCGTATCCGTTCGAACTGATGATGGAGCAGCCGCAGGCATTGGATCGGCTGGATGTGGAGTTTCGCTGGGGGAACTATGGCATTCGCATGCTGCGCTTCCACCATACCAGCTTTGCTCCGGGAAGATCGGTGTCGTTTCACAAGCATTCGGAGTATGAATTTCACTTCATCCCGCGAGGCAAAGGCAAAGTGATCCTGGGCGAACAGCCTTATGCGCTGCAGGAGGGCATGCTTTATTTGACCGGACCCGGCGTGCTTCATTACCAGGAAGCGGATGCCGGCGAAGCGATGGATGAGCTGTGCCTGCATATTGATATCGTTAAGCTGGACGGGACAGGAGAACGGACGATGCACCTCGATGCTCCAGCGGACTGGGGAAGTCAATGGGAGGTCGCCGAAGCGGAGGCGTGCGTACAGCAGCTGCGGACGCTGCCGGTCAAGCCGGTCATGGACAAATACCGGGCGATGGAATGCTTCCTGACGGCTTACCGCGCCTGGGATGAGAACCAGCCGGGCCTGTTCACGGTGATCAAGCAGTCGATCATCCAGATTTTGCTGCGCACCACCCGGGCTTACGCTGCAGGGCCCAAGCCTGACCTGCCCTCGCGGGATATGAAGCAGTACAGATACAAGCTGGCCGTCCAGTTCATTAAAGACAACTTCATGGAGCCGCTGACATTGGAAGTGGTAGCCGAGCGGGTGCAGATCAGCCCCCGGCAGCTGCAGCGAATTTTCCGCGAGCTGACCGGCTCCACCTTCAGCGAATACATCGAGAAGGAGCGGCTTGTGCACGTATGCAGCGAGCTGAGCATGGGCAGCGAGACGATCGACCAGATCGCCTTTCGCAACGGCTTTTCCAGCGCGAACTATTTGCATTATGTGTTTAAGAAAAATTTCGGCACGACCCCGATGCAGTTCCGCGTCCAGCACCGCGCGCAGGGCTCCTGAGAGCAGCGCCTGTATAGGGCGCGGCACAGACATGAGCGCTGGCGGCGGAAACGCAGCAGCCCCTTTTTCGCAGACCTAAGTTTGGGAGAAAGGGGCTGTTTGCCGTCCGGCGGCCAAGTGCCCCGCGCCATGATAGAAGCGCCAGGCTGGAATCAGTAGACGTTGTTGCGGAAATGCTGGGGCGATACGCCCACATATTTCTTGAACAGGCGGGAGAAATAAAACACGTCTTTAAAGCCGAGCGAGAGGGCCGTATCTTTGACGGATTGATGCGTATTGAGCAGCATATTCTTGGCCTCGGATATTTTGAGCCGGTGCACATATTCATGAAGAGAATAGCCTGTCGATTTATGAACCATCCGGCGCAGCGTGGAGAGGGAAATGTGGTGCCGCTCGCAGACGCGCTCCGCCTCGAACGGCTGATGGATGGAGGCCAGCAGATCGTCCATTAATTTGACGGTCGGATCGGCGGCGTTCGTCCGCGAGCCCGGCTGACTGTTCAGCATCCATTCGTACAGCAGCGATTCCAGCAGCAGCGCGGCACGGTCCAGGTTGCCGGGAATGCCGCTTTCCATCAGCATGAAGATGCGCTCCATTTTGCTGTGGTAAGCGTCATCCGCTCCCGCCTGCCGTACCCGGTCCGGCTCGGTCAGCCAGGTCGAGAGCCACTCCTGAATGCGGGAGCCTTCGAGAGTGAAGTAGAATTCGTCCCATGTTTCGCCCGGCGCAGGACCGTAATCGAAGGATGCTCCAGGGAAAAAGAGGAAAAAGCAGCCTTTGCCGACATGCTGCGTTTCACCGTCATGGACACGGTACGTCCCAGAGCCTCCGGAAATATAAACGACAGCGTAATGATTGAAGCGGGCGTGGTCCCGGTATAGCGTCCGGTTAGGCAGATGGCCTACGGAAACGAGGGACAGCGATTTGACGTTCAGCTTGCTTTTATCGGTAGTGCGGTCGATGATCCGGATCGGTTCGGAACTGATCGTATAGTCCATGTAAGTGGTCATAATAGGCATTCTACCCCCTGAAGCCGTCATGTTATTCTGATTGTATAATGCGAGTCATGCTTTGGGCAATATCACTAAGAACTTGGGGAGGCTTTTGACTGTCGTGAGCGTACATAAGGTGAAAATTGGAGTTATTGGGGCAGGTTCGATTTCCGATATGCATTTGCAGGCTTATGAGAAACAAAAGGATGTAGAGCTGATTGCCATCTGCGACCTCAACGAGCAGCGGGCGAACGAGAAAGCCCGTCAGTATGGTATCGGTCAGGTTTATACCGATTATACGGAGCTGCTCGCCAATCCGGAGATCGAGGCGGTCAGCATCTGCACCTGGAACAATACGCATGCGGAAATCAGCATAGCTGCGCTGCGCGCCGGCAAGCATGTGCTGGTCGAGAAGCCGCTGTGCCGTACGGTAGAGGAGGCGCACCGGATTGAAGAGGCCGTGAAGGCGTCCGGCAAGCTGCTGCAGGTCGGGTTCGTGCGCCGTTACGATGCCAACGCGCAGCTGGTCAAGCGTTTCATCGATAAGGGCGAGCTAGGGGAAGTGTATTATGCCAAAGCCTCCTGCATCCGCAGGCTTGGCAATCCGGGCGGCTGGTTCGCGGATACGGAGCGCTCCGGGGGCGGACCGTTGATCGATATCGGCGTCCATGTGATAGACCTGTGCTGGTATATGATGGGCCGGCCGAAGCCGGTTTCGGTCAGCGGCAACGTGTACCACAAGCTGGGCAACCGCGCCAACGTGCAAAATTTATCTTTTTATAAAGCGGCCGATTACGATGCAGGGTTCAATACGGTCGAGGATATGGCCAATGCGCTGATCCGGTTCGAGAACGGAGCTTCCCTGCTGGTGGACGTCAGCTTCACGCTTCATGCGAAGAAGGATGAAATTACGGTGAAGCTGTATGGCGACAAAGGCGGCGCCGAGCTGGAGCCGGAGGTGGTGTTCGTTACGGAGGCGCACGATACGATTCTGAACGTCGCTCCGCAGACGGATTCCAAGTCGATTAACGTGCCGAACGCTTTCTGCAACGAAATTAACCATTTCGTTTCCTGCTGCCAGTCGGGAGATCAGCCGATAAGTCCGGTCGAGGATGGGCTGAACATGATGAAAATGCTGTGCGGCATCTATGAGTCGGCCGCTAAAGGACAAGAGATCCGGTTGTAGCGCGGGGTTGGAACGAAGACTACCGAAGAGGAAGAGGCCGCACTCCGCGATCAGAGGAAGGATACGTCCTCTGATCGCTGTGGTTTTCAACGGCTCATGAAGCCCGCAGCCGGGCCGCATGTTATTGAAGCGAATGTTAAGAATAAGCCGGATCGGAAAAGAGGGAGTACAAGATGAAACTGGGCATTAGCTCTTACAGTTTATACGGCGCGCTCATGTCGGGGGAAATGGACATCCTCGGCGTAATCGACTGGATCGCCGACCAGGGCGGCGAGCATGTGGAGATCGTCCCGCTCGGCTTCGAGCTGACAGGACATCCCGAGCTGACGGAGGCCGTCCGCGAGAAGGCGGCGGGCCGGGGCATTGCGATTTCGAACTACGCGATCGGCGCGAACTTCGTGACCGATTCGGAGGAAGCTTACCGGCAGGAGATCGACCGGGTGCTCCGGGAGGTCGATACCGCCGCACAGCTCGGCGTGAAACGGATGCGGCACGACGTCGCCAGAAGCGAGGACACGTCGATAAGCCACTACAGCAGGCAGCTGGACCGGTTAGCGGCGGCATGCCGTACGATTGCGGACTATGCGGCCAAGCATAATATCGTGACGAGCGTCGAGAATCACGGCTATTTTATTCAAGCCAGCGACCGGGTACAAATGCTTCTTCACGCGGTGGACCGTCCGAATTTCCGTACGACGCTGGATACCGGTAACTTCCTGTGTGTCGATGAAGACCCCGTCGCAGCGGTGACAAACAATTTGCCTTATGCCTCCATGGTTCATATCAAAGATTTTTACCGCAGACCGTCGTATCAGAACCCGGGCGCAGGCTGGTTCAAGACCGCCAACGGCAATTATTTGCGCGGGGCCATTGCCGGGCATGGCGATATCGATATAAGGGAAGTGCTTCGTTTTATTAAAGCTTCCGGCTATGACGGCTTCATTTCCCTCGAGTTCGAGGGCTTGGAGGAATGCCGGACCGGTACGAAGCTTGGCTTTGACAATGTAAAAAGGCTGTGGGAAGAAGTTTAAGAGGACAAGGAGGGAACGCAATGAAGTTAACGAATCCGATCGGAATTATGGTAGATAGTCTTCGCCTGAACCTTCGTGACGGGTTGAAGAAAGCGAAGGAGCTGGGGGCGGACGGCGTTCAAATCTACGCGGTTCAGGGAGAGATCGGACCCGGCGAATTTATCCCCGGCGGCCCGACGCGAATTGAAGGAATATATCGCATCGCTCGGGCTGCAAATTTCTGCGCTGTGCGGCGATTTGGGCGGGCACGGGTTCCAGGATAAGCTTGTCAATGCGGAGAAGATCGAGAAGTCCAAGCGGATTCTCGATCTGGCGGTCGAGCTGGGGCCCGGCGTCGTGACGACGCATATCGGACTGGTGCCGGATGAGACGAACGGCCCGGTGTACGAAACGATGCAGCAGGCGTGCGAGGAGCTAGGCGTATACGCGAAGAGCATGGGCGCGTACTTCGCTGTAGAGACGGGTCCGGAGACGGCCGCTCATCTGAAAGCGTTTCTCGATTCGCTCAGTACGGACGGCGTATCGGTCAACTTTGACCCGGCGAATATGGTCATGGTGACCGGCGACGATCCGGTCCAAGGCGTGTACACGCTTAAGGACTACATCGTTCATACGCATGTGAAGGATGGCGTGCGTCTGCGGGTAGTCGATCCGCGCGAGGTATACGGAGCGCTCGGTTACGAGCCGATGAGCCACGAACGGATCGCCGAAGCGGCAGCTACCGGCCCGAGCTACCGGGAGCTGGCGCTGGGCGAAGGGCATGTCGAGTTTGACCGTTATTTCCAGGCATTGGCCGATATCGGTTATAGCGGCTACCTCACCATCGAGCGGGAAGTCGGGGAGCAGCCGGAGGCGGACATTGCCAAGGCGATCCAATTTATCCGCCAATATAAATAAGCGGGCACTCTTGTGCACAAAAAACCGGCAGACTGTATCGATTCCGATGCGTCGGCCGGTTTTCTTCTATAGAGGGGCGCTAAACCCCTTCCTCCGCCATAGAGTAACCGGAAGTATGATGATATTGCTTCCGGAATTCCTGGGGCGTGGCGCCGACCATTTTTTTGAATATTTTGGAGAAGTGGGAGAAATGGGAATATCCTACACTCACCGCGCGGCTTGGTGAAGGGGGCAGAGGCCCCTGTCGAAATCAGCTTTGCGGACAGCGCCGCTCCGCTTCAGGTGAGACTGCATTACCGCCATGTCAACCAATCGGAGCTGTACCGCCAGGCGGACATGGTTCAGGCCGGCGGCACCTATACCGCCGTCATTCCGCAGGAGTACACCGCTTCTCCGTATTCGATCCAGTACTTTTTCGAAATCGGCTACGAGGGCGGGGCCGGTGGCTGGCTCCGGGATTTGCTGCGGATTTGTCCGGCCAGCCTTACTATGTCATCCATTCGTAAAATCAATTGTACAGATAGGGGAACAAGTTCTTAAGACGCGAGCAGGCGCCGGTATTCAACCGGCGCCTGGTTTTATTCCATTGGGTGGCCTCAGCTATCCTCAGGCGCCGAATGGTTCGATTTTAACCTTCAATTCCAGCTGTTCCAGCCATTCAGCTAATGTTTCCATCCGAATTCCGAGCTTTAGATCATCGAGCGGAAGCTCGTGCAGTTCTTCAATGTCACAGATGATTTGAGATAATTCCTTGCTTATGAGCGCAGTCTCCTTGCCCAGTGCAAGCTTCTTTTTATACCTGCTGAGACTAGGATCTAATTGTTCGATATTCTCATAAATCCGTTCCAGCGATCCATAATGTTGGATTAGCGGCAGAGCGGATTTTTCACCGATGCCCGGACATCCCGGGATATTATCGCTGTTATCGCCAAGCAATGCCTTCACATCCACCCATTGCTCAGGATGGATTCCATAATCCAATTGAAAGTTCTGTTTGGAGTAAATATATTCCCCTTGTTTGCTTGCAATAATTTGTGAAGTCGTGTCGCTCAATAATTGAAATAAATCGCGGTCGTTACTGTATATGTAACAAGCTCCGCTTGACCATTTTTTCGAAATGGCGCCCATCAAGTCATCTGCCTCATAAGGGGATAATGAAATCTGATGAATGCCAAAGGCCTCTGAAGCTTCTTTGCATGTCATATATTGATGGATTAATGGCTCAGGGAGTTCAAACCGTGTGGCTTTGTAAAAGTCGTATTTCTGTCTTCTGGTCGTTTCTTCCCTTTTAACGTCCCAGACTATGGACAAATGAGTTATTTGGTGCTGCTTTATGAGATTAAATATTTTTTGGTAAAATACTCTTAAGGCATTCACATAAATGCCTTTGCTGTTCTTCAACTGCTCATTCGTTCTGTTATATGAGGTTGCAAAATGGGCTCTGCTGAGTAAGTTAAATCCATCTATCAATAACAAATTTTTTGCTGTCATTAGTTCACCGTATCTTTCATTATTATTCATTATAAAGGTTGTCGGGCTTCGGTCTGCGGAGTCTGTAGAATGCTGCCTTGCGCCAAAGGTGCACTCTCTCTATTATCGGATGTCTTAATGAATAAGGGAAGATCAAATTATGCGGGATATGATACGGAGCGCCGAGGGGCAATTAAAAGGCTGGATGTGTTGGGATTTGGCGGACTCGCGAAAAAGTATCTGATATCGGCTGGTTCCGCCAAATCATTCTCCCCCTACGACTTCCTATGACGTCTATTGAGAGGCGGTCGCAGGGGGATTGTTATGAAAGCAGCAGGTCTTAAAACAAAGGCTTCAATAGCGAATAACCGACGATAATCAGGAGCAGAATGGTGATATGGTTGAGCGAGAAAATAAACATGGACTTCGCCCAGGCCCTCTCCTCCATACGGCGGTAGCCGATCAGGCTGAGCAGGATCCAGGCCAGACTAAGTACGGCTGCCGTGACTGCAATAAACGGACTGAAAGACCAGAACAGGCCGCTTGCCATAAACAGCGCGACGAGATAAATGTTCGTCTGTATATAAGTCCGCCGCATTCCTTTCACAACAGGCAGCATCGCAACCTTGGCCGCTTTATACTCATCGTAACGGCGGACGGCAATCCCGTAAAAGTGGGGCATCTGCCATAAAACCATCAAAATAAACAGTGCGGCGATGCCGGGCTGCGTCAAATCGTTTGTAATGACGGCCCATCCGATCAGCGGCGGTGTCGCTCCCGAAAGACTGCCGACCTCCGTATTGTAGACGGTCTTCCGCTTGGTTCACATCGTGTACGGCACGACGTACAGGAACAAGCCGAGAAAGCCGAACAATGCCGCCATCGGCGAAGCGGTATACAGCAGCACAAGTCCTGCAACCGACATGACACAGCCGATGAACAGCCCTTGGGCCGTATTAATATGGCCTGTAACCGTCGGACGGCTTCTCGTTCTTTCCATAATGATATCGATGTCCCGATCATACAGATTGTTAAACGCTCCTGCGGAGCCGATCACCAGCGTTGCCCCGATAAAGGCAAGCGCGATATCGCCAATTCTGCTGAAGAACGTCGTATCCGTGATGTATAACGCCATACAAAGCCCTGCAAACATGGCGATTAAGTTCGATTTAATAATACCGATCTTAATCGTATCCATCAGTATTTTAGAGAACGAAACGGGCTGAAGGTTGTAGCCCGCTTCCATTGGGTTTCCTTTTAATGTGCTCATGAAGCTTTACGCCTCCTTATAATCCTTATCCTCGCTTGTTATCCTATCACAAAGTACCCCTATTCGTGTCGTATTTTCGGAAACCATCATCAATCTGTCAAAATCCTTTGGCACTTTTATGTCTTTCGAACGAGTTTAGATGAGAAAATTTGAACCGATCTGTCACAAATAATGCGCAAAACGCCTCCTAAGCCGCTGATAAGCGTGGCTGGAAGCGTCTTTATCAAAAATATTCAGCGCAAAGCGCGGACAGGCCTTGTTCGATAAGCTTGCCGTCATGAACTTCTCCATTGGTCACCGTGCGTCTGCGAGCCTTCGAACCATCGAATACGGGGCGGCAATCCAGCTTAGAAATTTACTTTTGAGCATCAAGAACAAACATTGATGCATCCTGACCCATAAATAGCTTGCTTCCTGTATAAAAGGTTCTGGATTGAATATTCCTATATCCTATTTTGGTCATCATGCCGGTTAGCTCCGCTTGATGAAATCCGTTATGAACGAGATCTGAAACTATGCTTTCATTTTTATCAAAATCTACGATCAGTATATGTCCGCCTTCATTTAGCACGTCCAATAACCTGGATAAAACCAATTCCACATCCGGAATATGAAGCAGGACCTGGGCCATAAAAATATAGTCTGCGTGAACATCCGTTAGACTATCCTTTTCCAAATCAAAGCACAAGGTATCTGCATTCGAAATATGAGGATCGGAAATTTTTTGCTTTATTTGATGAATCATATTCTGGGACGTATCCAGAAAAAGCATGGAATGAACATCGTTTAGCAAGTTCATTCCGACAAGCCCGGTTCCACAGCCAAAATCGATCGCGTTCTTACTTCTGGCATCAACTAAATATTCGCGGATGGCATCTGAGGATACCGCTGCAATGTGCACTCTTTCAGGAGTGTCATACAGGCTTGCAATCATTTCAAATTTATCGGTATTTCCCATTTAGAATCTCCCCGATCTGCCTTAATAAAAACCTGAGCTTCGAAACTTGTCTTTATTTCATCGTACCATAACTGATCTTCGGCACACAACGAAGGCGAGGATGCGCATACCGCGTGCGGTCGAAGAGGCTGAAACATTAGGCATTGCAGCCGGAGAGAGACGGTCGGTCCGGATACGCGCCACTCGCTTCCCATAGCGGCACTGCTCGGCTCTCTGCTGGTAACCCTTGCCGACTTGGCGGGACGTATTATCGTTCCTCCGCTGGAAATTCCGGCAGGCCTCATTACAGCGCTGATCGGAGCGCCTTATTTTCTCTATGTGCTGCTTAGGGACCGAACCGGCATGTGACCTGGCAGGGCCTGTTGCGGACGCGCTTCGGGGCGGAGCCGGAAAGGCTCCGTCTGTCACAGAATGGGGTACGAAAATTTGAATATAATGAGGGGGGATGAAGACGCCAGGGCAGCTGTTCAGGGGGGGCGATACCGGGCGCCGATGCCTTTTTCCGGAGATTCGGAAGCCGCATAAATTTATATTGACGGTCCCGCGAAACGGGAATAAGATAGCCTTATTCCATAACAACAAGGGCGGATGAATGACAGTGCAGGTAACCCCTCAAATTAAACGACTGCTTTTGATGAATGCTTCGTCCACGATCATTTTCAACTACATTGGTATTTTTGTGAATTTGTACATCTGGGAAAAGGAACGAAGCATTTTTGACGTTACCTGGTTCAATTTAATTATGTTCATCACCTGGAGCATGGCTTTCGCCGTCGGCTGCAGGCTCTTGTCGCGCTTCACGACCCGGGTGCTGATCCGAACTACGGCGATTTGCGGAGGCATCACCTTCGTGCTGCTTTCCTTCCTGGAGCTGGATGACCGGCTGCTGTGGATTGCGTGTATCGGCATGCCGATCGGCGTCATGTGGGGCTTCTATGCGTCGGCGCAAAATATTACGCTGTGCGTATTCGGAAAAGGCAAAGATTTCGAGGGCTATTTCTCTATCGCGAGCATTATCGGCCAGCTGGTTTCGATTGTGAACCCGATTGCGTTTGCTTTTATTATCAAATGGATCGGTTTTTCCGGCTCCTTTCTGCTGATGTTTCTCTTTGTAAGCGTTTTGCTGATCGTTTCATTCTTCATTCCTCCGATCACGCTGGCGGAGATCAAGGAACCGTTGTTCCGCCGGATGCGCTTCCAGCAGGTCTTCTCGACCAGCTCGTTGAAGTGGATGGTGCCGTCCTGCTTGTCTGCGGGCATTTTTTTGCAGTTCCAAGGGTTGTTTGCGCTGATCTTTACGTTCTCCGTTTCCGAGGATAAGCTGGTGATCGCCCTGCTCAATGTGATGTACGCTACTTCGACGATTATAGCTATGGTGCTGTATCGGCGCTTGAAGACGCGGGAGGGCGTCTGGTTAATGCTCGGCATGCTGTTCGTCTCCGCAGGCTTCCTGCTGCCGCTGCTGCCCAAAGCGCCTTTGCTGGTTGCCTCGAACATTTTAACGACGGTCGGCATGTTCTACTTCGGCACGATCTGGAATACGAGGCAGTTTAGAATCATCAGCAAGCATTCGGCGATAGAGCAGGCAAGAATCTTTCTGTGGCGGGAATGGATGCTCAATATCTCCCGTATTACATTGCTGGTGCTCACTTTATTCGTAGACGAATTGAGGGGGCCTGCATTTATCGGATTAATCGGGTTTGCGCTGGTGAATGCGCTGGTCATTCCCTGGTTCTCCCGCAAAGGAACGGAAGCCTTTGAGCTGGAGCAGCAGGGCGAAGGACAGACGTATCGAGCCGAACCGGCGCGTACGGTCTCGGATTCGCTTCCCGGCTGATCTCTTATAATAGTATGAGGAACTTGACCCCCAGGATGGCCTTAGAGGCTCTCCGGGGGTTTTTATGCGTTGTTCACGTTGTTCGTCCGAAGGGCTGCGGCGATGGAGGGTGACAAGAATCTGTTGTTGTGGAGCAACGTAAATATAGTGCACAAATGAGTAAAAATCGTAACCGGACACTTGGATGAATTGCCTTTATAGTAGTTCTATGAACGGAACTAACAAGAATGAGGTGAATCACCTTGGCAAAGAATGAAGTGAACGCCGTCAGGGCGAGTTCTTTTTCGGGGAAGCGGAGGTATTGGAACAACAGCCGCAAGGAGGCGCTGTTCGGCTGGCTGTTTCTGGCGCCGGAGCTCATCGGGATGATCGGACTCAGCGTATTCCCGATCGTTTTCTCTTTATACCTGAGCTTCTGCGAATGGAACCTGGTCGGGGGTTTGTCCACCATTCAGTTCGTAGGCTTGGACAACTTCGCTGCGCTGTTTCATGACGACAAATTTTATATGTCGCTAAAAAACAATTTTATTTATACGCTGCTCGTCGTGCCGGTCGGGATTTTTCTCGCGCTTATTTTATCGGTGCTGATCCATTCGCGGTCTACGGGCAGAGCTATTTTAAGGTTGCCTTCTTCATCCCGTACATTTCATCGATTATCGCCCTTGGAGCCGTATGGAGCGCTTTGTTCCATCCCTCGCAGGGGCCGATCAATCAATTTCTGATCAGCCTGGGCATCTCCGATCCGCCAAAATGGCTTGCAGATACGCATTATTCGCTGTACGCGATTATTATTATCGCCATCTGGGCGGCGCTTGGCTATCAGATGATAATATTTATCGCCGGCTTGTCCAACATACCCGACGAGCTGTATGAAGCGGCGAGCATCGACGGAGTAACTTCCGTTCAGCAATTTTTCAAAATTACGCTGCCGCTGCTGGGACCGACCACGTCGTTTCTGTTCATCACCACGCTGATGTCTTCGTTCAAGGTATTCGACCTGATAGCCTTCCTGACAGCGGGAAGGACCGAACAATTCATCTACCGTGCTGGTTTACCGTATCTACGAGGAAGGGTTCCAAAACTTCCGGATGGGCTACGCATCCGCCATTTCCTGGGTGCTGTTCCTGATCGTCGGCCTATTGACTTTATTGACATGGAAGCTTCGGAACAAGTCTTCGATGAGCTGACTTTGCGACAGAAAGGATGGAAAGAGATTGAATTCGACACGAATACAGTACGGCAAGCTGGTGACGACGGTCATTATGGGAGCCGTATCGGTTTTGTTCCTGATTCCGCTTCTATGGATGATATCCGCAGCTTCGAAATTGGAGAAGGATGTCATGACCTATCCGATTCAATGGATTCCGCCGGAATGGAACATTATCGAGAATTTTAAGGCCGTACGGCTGGCCAAGGTGCCGTTCTCCTTATTTTATTGGAATTCCGTCAAGCTGGCGTTCATTATGATGGTAGCCACCTTGATTTTCTCTTCCATGGCGGCCTATTCGTTGACCAAGCTGCAATACAAGGGACGCAGCTTTATGTTTGCCCTGCTGCTGTCGTTCATGATTATTCCGCAGGAAGCGACGCTGGTGCCAAGATATTTGCTGCTGAAATGGCTGCACCTGTACAATACGCACGCGGGCTTGATCCTGATGGGGATGTTCTCGATCTACTTCACTTTCCTGCTGCGTCAATTCATGATGGGCATCCACAACGAATTTATTGAAGCGGCCAAGATTGACGGAGCGGGACATTTTACAATTTACTGGAAAATCATGTTGCCCTTATGCAAACCGATTCTTGCGACGGTCGGTATCATCAAGTTCATCTGGAGCTGGAACGATTACCAGGGTCCGCTTATTTTTCTGATCAAGCAAAATTTGTATACGATTCCGCTCGGTGTACAGCTGTTCCGCAACGATTACGCGGACAACTATGCGGTGCTGATGATGGCTTCGCTGGCTGCGATCATCCCGCTGCTGATTATTTTTATCGTGCTGCAGAAGCAGGTTATCAAAGGCATAGCCCTTGGCGGTGTGAAGGGATAACGGGGGAGATGGCAGGTAGACATTGTGCACAAACAACTCAAAATCGTGCACAGCTATCTGCAGCGGACCCATGTATAATGAAACCGTAATTTATACCAAACATGTCATTGGGGGAATCGATATGAAAAAAATGAGTATCGTATTAAGCGGCATTTTGTTAACCTCAACCGTACTGAGCGCATGCGGAGCTCAAAATTCAGCGGCCGACAATACCTCTTCCGAGGGCTCCAAGGGACCGAGCCGGTTACGCTCAAATACTATAACTGGGACAGCGAGGTCTCGGCGGCAGCCACGAAGAAGCTGATCGAGAACTATCAGGCAAAGAACCCGAACGTGAAAGTGGAATCGGTTACACTGGTTCCGGGGAACTCGCTGGAAACGCTAAAAAAGCTGGATGTAACCATGTCTTCCGGTGAGCAGGTGGATGTCGTGTTATTCCCGAGTGTCGAAGAAACGATCGCCCGGTCGGCTCAAGGCGTACTGGCGCCGTTGGATGATTTCTACAAAAAGGATAATATCAATCCGGATGACGAGTATTACATCAATCCCCGGTACAAAGGGAAAACGTATGCGGCCATGAGCAATTCGTCCAACTGGCTGGTGCTGTTCAATGAAGACGCGCTCAAAGCGGCTAATCTTCCGGCACCGACGTTCGGCTGGACCTGGGACGATTTCCGCGATTATGCGAAGAAGCTGACCAAAGGGGATGGAGTGGGCAAGCAGTACGGAACCTACTTCCACACTTGGGGCGAATATACGAATATGATCGCTTACACCGATAAGAAGAACCCTTACTTGACAGCGGAGCTGAAGCCGCAGTTCGACGATCCTTCATTCAAGCAGTTTTTCGAAATGCGTAAAGCGATGGAAAAGGACGACAAATCGGCGAAGCCTTTGTCCGATGTGATCGGCGGGAAGCTGAGCTATGTCAGCGAGTATTTGAGCGGCAAAGCGGCTATGATGATCACGGGATCGTTTATGCTCGCTAACATCGGCGACACGAAGAAATATCCGCATGAGTTCAAAACCATCGCTGCGCCGCTGCCGCGCCCGTCCAAGGATTCCGACCCGGGCTTGACCAACATTGGCGGACAATACGCAGCTATTGCGCAAAGCTCCAAGCATAAGGATGAGGCATACAAGTTCATCCGCTATATGACGACGGAGCAGGAGGCGCGCGTAGAAACCTCCGGCTGGAAAAAAGCGGATGCGACGGCGCTTGTAGAGAAGCTGTACGGCGCCAATAAAAACCTGATTGATCTTCCATCCGTCACGACCACATTGTATGATAAGAAGGTAAAGACCTCGGTATCCTCCGATATCGCCGTGTCGTACGGAAGCCAGCTGAAAAAGGTGATGGAAGACGGCATGAGCAAGTTCCTGCTTGACGGGGCGCCGATAGAAGAGGTTCAAAAGTGGATGATGACCGAAGGGGATAAAATCATTAAACAAAATACGAAGTAATTCAATAGGTATGGGCAGGATGGAAGTTTGCGTCCTGTCCATCTATGTGTCTCTTCATTATACAAAAGAACGCCATTCCCTCTTCGGGACAAGGCGTCAAAGGAAGATAAGCCTATGCGGCAGCTTTTTCGCTTTTCATTTTATTGGCGTATCCAGCTATCGTTTCTTCTGTTAATCCTGCTGCCTACCTTGGCGGTATCGCTGTACAGCTACTCACTCATCAAGGACAATGTCACGGGGAAGATCAAGCTTAGCAACGAATCCGTGCTGGCCTTAATGACGAAGGACTTGACGAAAATGATCGACGATCTTACGTTTGCTTCCAACTTTTTCGTTCAGGATCTGAATGTCCGCTCCCGCCTTCGCACCTTCAAGGATGTAGAACGGATCGAAACCTCGAAGGACGCCGACAACTATATGCAGATCCGCGATTTTTTCAGCCTGGTCTCCGCCAAAACGATGAACAACGACATACAGATGTTTATCGCCAATAACAGCGGGTTTATTATCCAGGCCTCGGACTCTGTCATCATCAGTCCTGAGCAAATTGTCAGCTAATACAACTCCGTGAAGCCGCTGGTGGACCCGGCTCAACCGAATGTGATTCAATGGCTGGGCACTTCGGGACCGCCGGACGACCGGATTTATTTTATGTCCAGGGTCATTCGCGACCCGTCCGATTATGTCTACCTCGGCACCTTGTTCATCGGTATTCCGGAAGCGTACTTCCATAAGTTTTTTCAGCAGCTTCAGTCCGGACAATATGCGCTGTTCGACCAGGAGGGTACGCTAATTACCGGGGAAGGAAGCCTCAATCTGCTGCCCGCTGACGACAGCCAGGCCCGCATCCGGAATGTGATGCATATCCCGAAGGCGAACTGGACCCTTGTTTTTGAGACGCCGGCGTCAGCGGTAACGGGGCAGATTTCCCGGACTTTTTATTGGTCCTTGCTGATCGTCTTCCCCTGCTTTATCATGTTCTGGCTCGTGTCCATCATACTTGGCAAGCGGCTGCACCGGCCGATCCGGCTGCTGCAGCGGGGCGTGAAGCAGATTGGGGAAGGCAACCGGAACGTCCGTTTTCCGTCGGAGGGCGGCGATGAGATTGCCGAGCTGGGAAGAACGCTGAACGAAATGCTGGAGCAAATAAATATGCTCATTCATAATATCGAGCAAGAGCAAGAGCAGATGAGAATGATGGAGCTGCAGGCTTTATTTTCACAAATTCGCCCGCATTTTCTGCTCAATACGCTCAATTCGATTAAATGCAACTTAAGCCTGGCGGACGATCCCGTCCACAGCCGTCAAATCGACTCGCTGATGAGTCTGCTTCGAGCCTATATGAAAATCAACGAGCCTTCGACACTGCAGAGCGAGTGCAGGCTGCTGGCCCATTACGTGGAAATTATGCAGATGCGCAATGAAATCGAGCTTGATTTCAAGGTACAGGTCGAGGAGGAGCTGCTCGAAATGGAGCTGCCCAAGCTGCTGCTGCAGCCGCTGGTCGAGAACGCCTTCGTCCACGGTTTTTCCGAGGAGCTGCTGCTTCCGAGACTTGGTATTGAAGCCTGCAGATCCGGTGAATGGATTGAAATCCGGGTATTCAACAACGGCGCCGGACTTGAAGAAGAGAAAATTGCGGCTCTCAATGCCTGGATGCAGGGAGAGAGCGGCAGCACAAGCCCCTATCCGCGAATCGGTCTTCGCAATGTGCTTGACCGGCTGCGGCTGACGTACGGGCCGGCAGCGGGCTTGAGCTTGCAGAACAACAAGGACGGGGGATTGACCGTTACGGTACGAATACCCGGCGGAGCGGCACAAGTACGCTTAGGAGGTTAGCGCATGTTCAAGGTCATGCTGGTGGACGACGATGTTCCCATGCTGAAATACTTGTCCAAATTAATATCTTGGGACGGACTGAATGCCGAAATCGTCTGCACCGCCCAATCCGGCAAAAGGGCCCTCCAGCGGTTTCAGGAGACAAGCCCGGACCTGGTTATTACGGATATCGGCATGCCGCAAATGGACGGTCTGGAGCTCTCCGCCGAGCTGCAAAAGCTTAAACCGGGGGTTCGGATTATTTTCCTCACCTGCCATGAGGAATTTCATTATGCCCGCAAGGCGGTATAGCTCGCAGCGGACGATTATTTGATCAAAGACGAATTGACAGCCGAACAGCTGGAGAAGAGCGTCAATAAATCGCTTCAGGAGCTGCATGGGGAGCTCGAACAGAAGGATGAGCTGGCTTACAGGAAAGATATGCTGAAAAACAAGGAAATCTGGAAGCGGCAATTTTCCAAACAGCTGCTCGGCTCGAATAACCCGGAGGAAATTATGGAGAGCGCCCGCAGGCTCGGCATCGAGTGGCGTCATTCCCATTTTATGCTGGCGATGGGCTGCTTGAATTATGCTTCTTTCCCCCGGAAGTACCGGTACTCGGACTCCTTTCTCATGCTCTACGGCATTTCCAATATCGCCGGCGAGCTGGTCTGCGATGGGCTTACCGTCACGACGCTGACGGATTCGGAATCGAGATTTCTGTGCGTGGCGAATTTTCAGCCGGATTTGCACCGGGATACGGTGCTGCTGTTCGACCGGTATTTGGCTTCGCTGAAGAGCAAGATCCGCGAATTTCTGAAAATCGATGTCTCGATAGTTTATTCGCCTCCGTTCAAAGGGGGAGAGCAGACGAAGAAGCAGTACGGCAAATTAATGAGATGGAACAAGCAGGCGTTTTACTCGTCCGACCGGTTCGGCATGCTGCCTGCCTTCGAAACGAGGATGTGGCCGCAGGAGGTGCACGGGATCGTAAGCTCCGAGTGGGAACGGATTGCGGCTGCGTTTAAAGAACGGGACGAGGCGTCGGTATTTCAGGCACTGGATGAGCTGCAGGCGAAGGCGATGCAGTATCAGCCCGACCCCGAGGAGCTCCTCTCCAAATGCTCTCAATGGATTCGCGTGCTGGAGCTCGAAGGAAACCATCCGGGCGATGACGTGTTCCACAGCTGCTTGAAGAAGTGTACAAGGCTCGATGAGGTGATCGAAGTTCTTCGCATGAAGCTTCAGGATCTGATTCAGGCAGGGCAGGCGAACCGGATGATCAAAAGCCCCAAGCTGCGCCAAATCGAGAAATATATAACCGACCGGCTGTCGGATAATATTACCCTTATCGATATGGCTAACCATTTAAACCTGAACTCGAGCTACTTCTCCCGTTATTTCAAGCAGGAGACCGGGATGAATTTTACCGACTATGTTCACAGCTTCAAGATGAAGCTTGCCTGCTCGCTGCTCAAGGAGAAGCAGGAGAGTATCGAAATGATCGCCTTCCGTCTGGGGTATATGGAGCGCACCTATTTCTCGAAGGTATTTAAAAAGTATGTCGGTATCAGCCCGAAGGACTACGAGGCCACTGAAAAAGTCCGTTAATGAAAAGGTACAGACTCTCAATATTTTGAGGGCGCTGTGCCTTTTTTCTTGTATACTTTAAAGTAATACGTCGGAAGGGTGAAGACCATGTTCCAGCCTCAACTTTCTTTTGCATTAAGCCCATACACAGCGCTATATGACCTCATCGTGCCGAAAGACAACATGCTACGCCAGATAAATGAGCTGGTTGACTTCTCCTTCGTCTACGACGAATTGAAAGCTAACTACTGTTTGGACAACGGCCGTAACGCCATCGATCCGTTGCGGATGTTTAAATATCTGCTTCTGAAAGCTATTTTCGAGGTGTCGGACGTGGATCTGGTCGAGCGCTCCCGGTACGATATGTCTTTTAAATACTTCCTTCAGATGGCTCCGGAAGAAGCCGTCATCGACCCGAGCTCCCTTACGAAGTTCCGCAAGTTGCGGTTAAAAAACATGGATCTGCTGGATCTGCTCATCGGCAAGACAGTTGAACTAGCTACTGCGCAAGGGATTTTAACGAGCACCTCCATCATCGTGGACGCGACGCATACAAAAGCCCGTTATAACCAGAAATCACCGAGGGAGATTTTACAGGACCGTTCCCGCAAATTGCGAAAAGCCATCTACTCTATCGACGAATCGCTGAAGGGGAAGCTACCTGCCAAGAACGCCGTGGATACGCTCGAGGCCGAGATCGACTATTGCCAGAAGCTCATCGAGGTTACCGAAACCGGGCTTGGTATCGCCCAACTGCCTAAGATTACAGAACCGTTGAATCTGCTAAAAGAGACCGTCGAGGATGACATAGAACAACTGCGCATCTCGCAAGATCAGGATGCGCGCGTCGGCCACAAGAGTGCAGATTCCTCGTTTTTTGGCTATAAGACGCATATTGCCATGAGTGAGGAACGAATCATTACGGCGGCAATTGTAACGACCGGAGAGAAGAACGATGGCAAGCAGTTGCAATCGCTCATCGAGAAAAGCAAGGCTGCGGGCATGGATGTAAAGACGGTAATTGGCGATATGGCCTATTCGGAAAAAGAAAACATCGCATACAGCAAGGAAAATCAGATTGAACTCGTCTCCCGGCTTAACCCACAAATCACCCAGGGTATGCGCAAAAAGGAAGATGAATTCGAATTCAATAAAGATGCAGGCATGTATGTATGCAAGGCAGGCCATATGGCGATTCGGAAAGCGCGGACAGGAAAAAAGGGAATCAGCAAAAACCAAAAGGACACTTACTATTTCGATGTGGAGCTATGCAAACGATGCCCCTTCAAAGAAGGATGCTACAAGGAGGGCTCTAAAAGTAAAACGTACTCGGTGAGCATTAAATCCGGGGAGCACGCCGAGCAGATGGCATTCCAGGAAACGGAGTATTTCAAAGAGAAGGCGAAAGAACGGTACAAGATCGAGGCCAAAAACAGCGAACTTAAGCACCGGCACGGGTACGACGTAGCCACGTCCTCGGGTCTGTTAGGCATGCAGATACAAGGAGCTATGGCCATATTCGCAGTAAACTTAAAGCGGATATTGAAACTGGCTGACTAAAAAATAGCGTAAAGCCCTATGAAAAATGCGGTACCCTCCGAGAAAATCGGAACAGGTGCCGCATTTTTTTCGCCTAACGCCTGGACTCACCGAAAAAACGTAAGTTCTTCAGTGGCCTCAAGGACTACCGGTAGCGTTTTTTTACAATACACTCTAAAAAAAAGACAATCTATTGCGAATGAAATTCAAGTATAATAGATGATGGATTTCTTTATTCTGAAAGTGGAAGAGGCAGCAACTATTCTGAACGATTCGGGAGGATGGAATATGAGCAACATTGGTGTATGGGAAAATGCGGAGCCGGGCGTCAAACGCAAAATTTTCGAACCGGGCGAAACCATTATGATGATGGAAGTTCATTTTGAAGCCAACGCGGAAGGCTATGTGCACAGCCACCTGCATGAACAGCTTTCATACTGTATCAAAGGAAAGCTCGAATTTACGATCGACGGCGAGAAACGCGTTATCGGACAAGGGGAAACCATTTACATCCCTAGCGGGGCGAAGCACGGCGCACTGGCGCTGGAGCCGAGCATTTTGTTGGATACGTTTACACCGGTCCGCGAGGACTTGGTCAAGCGTTAAGAACACGCGGCCGAACGAATAGGGTTCACATGAAAAAAAGACCGTGTCGGCCTTTGTCGGCTGAACCGGTCTTCTTCTTGCTGCCGCCGGGGAGCGGGGCATCGCTGCACCGAATTAAATATCGGTGAAATGAATGGCTCCCACGATCTGCTCCAAAAAGTGGGTCAGTTCGACCGCTTCCTCTTCGGTCAATTTGTATACGTGCTCGATATAGCCTTCCTCCTGCAAATCGTCGGGGCCGATTACGGCCGTGCGGCCGCTCTGCAGGTCGGTTACCATCTTTTTACCGTAAAAGCGGTTTGTATTCGTAATGGCCAGATCGAAACGGCGCATCGATTCGCCCACCAAACAGACAAAGCGGGTCGTCGTTTCCTCGGTAGAGTCGTATAAATAGTCAAATTCGGACATCCGTTTCACACTCCGTTCTATAATTGCATCTGTCGTAACCTGATTATACATTAATATATGCAGCCCGGCAAAAGACTTCCATCAATATTTCGTGTCAGAACATTTTCATTTGTCGACAAACATGATAGAATTTATAGAATGATAGAACCACGATAAATGATGATATCTAAATACATCCTACAGGGAGGCCTTCCAGTCCTATGTCTAAGCCAAAAATGAGAAGTGACATGATTAAAAAAGGTTTCGACCGTGCTCCCCACCGCAGCTTGCTGCGTGCAGCCGGCGTGAAGGAAGAAGATTTCGACAAACCGTTTATTGCGGTATGCAACTCTTATATTGATATCGTTCCCGGTCATGTTCACTTGCAGGAATTCGGTAAAATTGTTAAAGAAGCGATCCGCGAAGCCGGCGGCGTTCCTTTCGAGTTCAATACGATCGGCGTAGACGACGGTATTGCAATGGGTCACATCGGTATGCGCTATTCGCTGCCAAGCCGTGAGATTATTGCCGATTCCTTGGAGACGGTTGTTTCCGCTCACTGGTTTGACGGTATGGTATGTATCCCGAACTGCGATAAAATTACGCCGGGCATGATGATGGGCGCGCTTCGCGTCAACATTCCGACGATGTTCGTCAGCGGCGGACCGATGAAAGCCGGCAGAACAAGCGACGGCCGCGCGATTTCCCTGACTTCCGTATTCGAAGGCGTAGGCGCTTATCAGGTTGGTAAAATCGATGAGAAAAGCCTGCTCGAGCTTGAGCAATACGGCTGCCCGACTTGCGGTTCCTGTTCAGGTATGTTCACAGCCAACTCGATGAACTGCCTGGCGGAAGGCTTAGGTCTTGCGCTTCCTGGTAACGGTACGATTCTGGCGGTTTCTCCGGAACGTAAGGAATTCGTTAAACGCTCCGCCAAGCAATTGATGGAATTGATCAAGCTGGACATCAAGCCTCGCGATATCGTAACCATGGAAGCCATCGACAATGCTTTCGCATTGGATATGGCGATGGGCGGTTCCACGAATACCGTTCTTCACACATTGGCTCTGGCGCACGAAGCCGGCTTCGAGTACCCGATCGAACGGATCAACGAAGTGGCCAACCGCGTGCCGCATCTGGCCAAAATCGCTCCTGCCTCCGATTACCATATCGAGGATGTGCACAATGCCGGCGGCGTGAGCGCGATCATTAACGAGCTGCTCAAAAAACCGGACGCATTGAACGGCGACTGCATCACCGTAACAGGCAAAACGCTTCGCGAGAACGTAGCGGGCTGCGAAATTTTGGACAAGGATGTTATCCATCCGCTGGACAACCCTCATTCCGAGCGCGGCGGCTTGGCCGTATTGTTCGGTAACCTGGCGCCAAGAGGCTCTATCATTAAAGTAGGCGCGGTTGATAAATCCGTAGGCGGCTACCATAAAGGTTCGGCCATCTGCTTCGATTCCCAGGAAGATGCGCTGTACGGAATCGCTAACGGCCATGTTAAAGAAGGCCATGTCGTTGTTATCCGCTATGAAGGTCGCTAAGGGCGGACCGGGTATGCCGGAAATGCTGGCTCCAACCTCGCAAATCGTAGGTATGGGTCTCGGCGCCAAAGTCGGTCTGATCACCGACGGACGTTTCTCCGGCGCATCCCGCGGTATTTCCATCGGCCATATCTCTCCGGAAGCGGCTGAAGGCGGCCCGATCGCTTTCGTTGAAGACGGCGACATTATCGAGCTGGACTTGGAGAACCGTACGATCAACCTGGAGATCTCTGACGAGGAATTCGAGAAACGCAGAGCGAACTGGAAAGGCTTCGAGCCAAAAGTAACGTCAGGCTACCTGGCTCGTTATTCCAAGCTGGTTACAAACGCAAGCACCGGCGGCGTCATGAAAGTGTAATGATTCAAGGATAGAGAACGGCAGTGAGGAACAGTGATGCTCCTCCTGCCGTTTTTTTTGGACATATCAGAATTTATAACTTTTCGGGGTCCCCGTAAAGTACCTGAGTCCGCTTCGAAGCCTAAGCCCCACTTTGTAGGGGTGTTTGTCGTCGTTCACTCATCCCGGTTCACGAACTTGTCGTCTTCTCCGGGATAATCGCGGTATAGTCCTTCATGGAGTTCACGGTTTTCGTAAGCGAAACGGTTTTGCGGCCGTTGGGACTCACGCCATGGCGTGCTTTTGCCGAGCGATTCGGTCATTTTGCTGGCCCCGTAAGGCCCCTCGGGAAATTCCTCTGCAATGAGATCGTTTCTCTGCGATTCGACACTTTTCACATCGGTGTACTTATGCCGATCCTCTTCGATAAATCCTTCCTGATTGTCGTTCGGACACATGAGCTGAACCTCCTTTCCAAAGCAATGAAATGAACGGCTAGCAGATCATGAATAGGATTCCCCGGACGGATTCGTTTATCCGCTAAGGCATTCCGATCGAATGCTTGCGATAACAGCAAATGCAGCTTTATAGGCTAAAAAGGTTGAACATCGCTTGTCCGTATGGTAAAATGGAAATAATTTCAATCCGATGGAGGAAGCACCTCTCTTACCTAGTGTAGGGGAGGTGTTTTTTGGCGTTGGGTTGAATAATCCGCCAAGGAGGGATGCTGGCATGAATATGTTGTTTCTGAACAGTTTGGAGAAGAAGGTGGGGGAAGATCGGGTTCGAAGCGCGCAGGTATCCATAGGTGAAAGCAAGGGAAGATGGTTTGTCGCCTGGCAGGAAACGAAAGAGGACGGAGAGCTGCATCATGAGGACTGGTTCGAAGGTCCCGGCTGGGAAGAAATGCTGAACGTATTTCGGGAGCAGCTGCTGACCAAACAGAGCGATGGCTTCAAGCCGGTGCTCGATGTTGTCATGCTGCCGGAGGTGGCAGCCTTGGACAGCCGGTCCGCCTATGTCCAAATGATCCAGTATTACAGTGAATTCCATGCGGACGAGACCTTGTACGAGGAATTACGTCAATGGAGACTCAAGCAGGCGAATAAAGAAGGGCGTGCGCCTTTTCTGGTGGCAACGAACCGGCTGCTGCGGATGATCAGCACGTTCCTGCCGCAGACGCTGGAGGAGCTCAGGCAGCTGCCCGGACTGGGCAGCAATAAAGCAGCGCAGTACGGCGAGGAGCTGCTGGCGTTGACGAGCAAGTATCCTCAGCTCCGGCCGTTTCCGTTGGAATGGGTGGAGAGCGAGGTTAATCCGGTGCAGTTCAATGCTTGGCTGCAGCATGAGAAAGACCGTAAGCGTCAGGCGGAGCGGAGCAAGCAGGAGCTGAAGCGCAGACTGCTGGAAGCCATCTCGCGCGGAGATAGCTTGGAAGCCGTGCGGGAACAGACGCAGCTTCAGCGCAGGGAAGTTATGCTTTCGATTGAGGAGCTGGACCGTGAGGGCTATGACCTGGAGCCGTACATCGAGTCGATGCTGAAGGAAATCCCCGCCGAAGAACAGGAAATCGCCTGGGCTGCCTTCGAGCTGCAGGGGGCCCGGTATTTGAAGCCGATCCTGCAGACGCTGTACAGTAACCAGGGAGAGATGGACGCTCTGGAAAAAGACCGGATTTATGAATGGCTCCGGCTGCTGAGAATGAAATTCCGCCGCGTTCAAGGAGCAAGAAGGCCTGAGGCGGGTTAAGGAAGCGGCCTGCCGATGGGCAGTGTAGTCGTCAAAAAAGAACCGGACCGGCACATTTTGCTGCCGATCCGGTTTCCTGTTACTTAACCACCAGCACCGGGATTTTGGCATGCTGGACGATTTCATTGCTGACGCTGCCGAGCAGCAGCTCCTTGAAGGTACCTAAGCCGCGGCTGCCGACGATAAGCAGCTCGAACCCGTTAGCTTCCGCATAATCCAGAATAACACGGGCCGGCGGACCTCCCTCGAGCAGACGAGCCGTAGCCATCGGGTACCGGACGATGGCCTGCCTGGCTTCTTCCGTAATGGCTTCCGCCGCTTCATACAGCTCGTTCTGCACTATAGCCGGATTTGTCACGAGCGCGTCTCCGAGCACGGCTGCGGCGATTTGATAGACATGGATAACCTCGAGGATGGAATCCTCGAAGATCCGCTTGATGCCGATCGCTTCGTCCAATGCATGCTTGGCCGTTTCCGAGCCGTCGTAGGCCACTACAATTTTCCGAAACATGGCTATCACCCCACTGTATCAATTTAGATTCATTACCCGAAATGGCCAAGCCTTGAATCAGGCAGGCCCCGTCGGCAGAAATTCCAGTTACGCGCTGCGGCATTGCTGGCAACGGGCTGGATTTTCCACCCAAGGCGGCCTGTCCCAAGCAAGCTCAAGCTTCAGGCTCAAGTAAGCTTAGTCAGCAGCACAAAGGCCCTGTTTCATCGTCATGGAGACGAATCACAGGGCCTTTGTTTATTATAGAGGGTTCGTTCATAGCCAATCCTTCTTCCGGAACAGGAAAAACATCGATAATCCGACAACGACCATAAACAGCAGGACGGTAATATCACCGTATTCCCAGTGCATACCGGGGATATTCTCGAAGTTCATTCCGTAAATGCCGGTAATGAACGTCAGCGGCATGAAGATGGTAGTCAGTGCCGTAAATACGCGCATGATTTCGTTCGCCCGGTTGGCGACGCTCGATTGATAGGCTTCTCGTAAGTTCCCCATCAAATCGCGGAATGTATCGAAGGTTTCCGAAATTTTGACGGCATTTTCATAAATGTCGCCGAAATATTTTTTCAGCTGCTCGCTGATCAGCCGAAGCTCTTTCTTATGCAGCGTAGCAATAACTTCCTTTTGCGGGACGAGTACTTTTTTGAGCCATAAAATTTCGCTTCGCAGCCCGATGATTTCATTCAGATGCGTTTTCTTCGTGTGCATCAGAATGTCCTCTTCCAGCTTCTCGATTTTGGCTTCGATCCGATCCCCGACGTTCGTATAATTATCGACGACCAAGTCGATCAAGTGGTAAAGAAACCGGTCGGAGGTCGTAACCTCCTCTTCCCACAGAATAGGCTTCAGAGCACGGAGCTCGTTAATTTTTTGCCTTGTTACGGTAATGATGTAATGTCTGCCGAGAAATATGTTCAGCGCTCTCAGAAAGATCTCTTCATCGTCAAACCGGATGCTGTTCACCACAATAAAATAATTCGTATCGTAAAGCTCAATTTTCGGACGCTGTTCCTCTTCGGTTAAGCAGTCCTCCACGGCCAGTTCATGAAGATGGAATAAGGGCTGTAAGATGACCAAATCCTCCACATCGGCATCGATCCAGTAAAAACCGTGCGCCGGTGGGTCCATGGTTTGCGTAATATCCTCTACTAATGTGAAAATGCCGTCCTGTACCAAGCGTGCTTTCATCTGCTCCACCCCTTCACATGTTTGGATCGTGAGGAATACAGACAGAAAGAAGCGTCGCGGTTCGCTGCAGGACGGCACCCTATAAGAATAAATAACGGAAAAGCACGGGGCCCCCATGGGATCCGACCGGCCTTCTCGGATCAGGAATAAAATAAATGGGTAAAAGCAAGGTCCGGTGCATTCGAATCGCCGGCGATCAGACGTCGGTATTCCAAACGAATATTCGGTTGTAGTTGAACGTAGATGCTACTCCTCGGGTCTCCGTCCATTCGTTTGCTGCACCCCTTTGCAAGTGTTGTCGAAATCACTTGTCTAGTATAACCCCTCAATTTCCACTTAAGCAAGGGGCAAGTGCCTATTTTCTTTAAAATGATTGGAGCCGCGGAATGGACACGCTGCACAGCTTATTTACCCATATCATGCCCCAAAAACAAAAATTGGCCGAGCATAATTGCTTGACGGCTTTCCGGTTTTCGTATACATTATTACTAAGTAACATCCAAACCGAATATTAAGATTCAAACTCTTATCAAGAGCAGGTGGAGGGACTAGCCCGATGATACCCGGCAACCGACAAACCTTTGTCTAACGCGTTACTCGCGGGAGATAAGGAATGCACGGTGCTAAATCTTGCGGAGGCGTTAAGCTTCTGAGAGATGAGAGAGGACATTTGTTTAAATGACAAGGCCTTTCTCGTGTGCGCGCGAAAGGCCTTTTTTAGTGCCTTTTTGCGGGAAAATTACGACCTACACAAAAGGAGTGACTGTCCGATGCCTATTAAAATTCCCGATCATTTGCCCGCCAAAGAGATTTTAACGAACGAGAACATATTCGTCATGTCCGAAACGGAAGCCTATCACCAGGATATTCGTCCGCTTCGCATAGCCATATTGAACCTGATGCCGACGAAAGAGACGACGGAGACGCAGATTTTGCGTTTGATCGGCAACACTCCTGTACAGGTAGAGTTCGTCCTGCTGCATCCGAAAACTCATACCTCCAAAAATACGTCTCCGGAGCATCTGGAGCAATTTTATAAGACGTTCGACGATGTAAGGAACGAAAGATTCGACGGCATGATCATTACAGGTGCTCCTGTGGAGCAGCTTGATTTCGAAGACGTGTATTACTGGGATGAATTGAAACAGATTATGGACTGGAGCAACCGCAACGTGACCTCCACGCTGCATATTTGCTGGGCGGCTCAAGCCGGCCTGTACCACCATTTCGGCGTGCCGAAATATTCGCTTGATCAAAAGGTGTTCGGCGTGTTTCCCCATATGATAACGAAGCACAATGTGAAGCTGCTTCGCGGCTTTGACGAAATGTTCTTCGTGCCCCAATCGCGGCACACGGAAGTACGGCGGGAGGATATCGAGAACATTGCCGAGCTGGAGATTTTGTCCGAATCGCCGGAGGCGGGCGTTTACATCGTCGGCACCAAGGACGGCAAACATATTTTTGTTACGGGCCATTCCGAATATGATGCGTGTACACTGAAATACGAGTATGACCGCGACGTCAACAAAGGGCTGGATATTGCCGTTCCCAAAAATTATTATCCGAACGACGACCCTACCAAAGAACCGCTTGTCTCGTGGCGCGCCCATGCCAACCTGCTGTTCTCCAACTGGTTGAACTATTATGTATACCAAGAGACCCCGTACGATTTGCACAAGGAGGAGTATTCCATATGAGTGAGCAGTCCAGGAATGATTTGAAAATTGAGAGCCGGTTGGCTCAGATCGGATCGATACAGGAGCCTGTAACAGGTGCGGTCAGCTTCCCGATCTACCAAGCGACGGCGTTCCGGCATCCTAAGCTCGGGCAAAGCACGGGCTTCGATTACGCCCGCACCAAGAGCCCGACGAGAAAAGTGCTCGAGGACGCCATCGCTCAGCTGGAATCGGGTGATGCCGGCTTTGCCTGCAGCTCGGGAATGGCGGCGCTGCAAACGATCTTCGCTCTGTTCAGCCAAGGCGATCATCTGATCGTTTCCCTGGACTTGTACGGCGGCACTTACCGACTACTTGAAAAAATCATGTCCCGTTTCGGCGTAACGGCCACTTATGTGGACACGAATGATCTGGATGCTCTTGAATCGCACTACCGGCCGAACACGAAAGCGGTTGTGATCGAAACGCCGACGAACCCGCTGATGATGATCACGGACCTGGAAAAGGTTTGTGCCTGGGCCAAGAAGAAAAACATCTTGTCCATCGTTGATAACACGCTGCTGACACCGTTCTTCCAGCGTCCGATTGAGCTGGGCGCCGATGTGGTCATTCACAGCGCTACCAAATATTTGGGCGGTCACAACGACGTGCTGGCCGGCCTGATTGTAACCAAAGGCAAGGAATTATCCGAGCAGATGGCGTTTTTACATAACTCCATCGGCGCGGTATTGAACCCGCAGGACAGCTGGCTGTTGATGCGCGGCATGAAGACGCTGGCGATCCGGATGGAGCGCCATCAATACAATGCGACCCGTATGGCAAGCTTCCTTCAAACGCACCCGCAGGTGGAGTCCGTCTACTACCCGGGGCTGGAAAGCCACCCGAATTATGATGTTCAAAGCAGGCAATCGTCCGGCAACACCGGTATTTTCTCATTTAAAGTGAACGATGCCCGCTTGATCGAGCCGATTCTCCGCCATATTGAGCTCATTGCCTTCGCGGAAAGCTTGGGCGGCGTGGAGTCTCTGATGACATATCCGGCGGTACAGACACATGCGGATATTCCGGAAGAAATCCGCCGCCAGATCGGCGTCGACGACCGTCTGCTGCGGTTCTCCGTCGGCATCGAGCACATCGAAGACCTGATTGCCGATCTGTCCCGGGCTATCGCGCTGGCGCAGGCAGAGATTGAGGGGGTCTAGATAACGATGGCCGGACCTACCCGCACTCACGCATCCAGACAATTCGCAACGAAATTGATTCATTTCGGCAAAGAAATCGATCCGGCTACCGGCGCCTCCAGTACGCCGATTTACCAGGCATCGACGTTCCATCAAGCGGACGTCGATGCGAATCAGCCGTATGATTATACCCGTTCGGGCAATCCGACCCGTCAAGCGCTGGAAGATTATATCGCGCTGCTCGAAGGCGGCACCCGCGGCTTTGCCTTCGCTTCCGGCATGGCGGCCATTTCGGCGGCCTTCATGCTGCTGTCGGCAGGCGACCACGTCATTTGTACCGAAGACGTTTACGGTGGCACTTATCGCTTGCTCAGCACGATCATGACTCGAATGAACGTGGAAACCACGTTTGTCGACATGACTGATTTGGACAAGGTAAAGGCTGCATTGAAGCCGAATACGAAGGTTGTTTATATGGAAACGCCGTCGAACCCGACACTGAGAATAACCGATATTGGAGCCGTAACGGCTTGGGCCAAAGAGCATGACCTGCTCACGATGGTCGATAACACGTTCATGACTCCTTATCACCAGCGTCCGATCGAGTTGGGTGTAGATATTGTGCTGCACAGCGCCACCAAATTTTTGGGCGGCCACAGCGACGTGACGGCAGGCTTGGCCGTAGTCGCCAACGATCGCATCGGGCAGCAGATGAAGGCAGTGCAGAACGGACTCGGCACCATTCTCGGCGTCTCCGATTCCTGGCTGCTGATGCGCGGAATGAAGACGCTCCAGAACCGTATGGAAGCGCATGAAATCAGCGCCAAACGTCTGGCGTCGTGGCTTGCTGCGCATCCTGCCGTAGGACGCGTCTACTATCCCGGCCTGGAGTCCCACCCGGGGCGTGACATTCATGAGAAGCAGTCGCTCGGGTACGGAGCGGTCGTTTCTTTCGATGTCGGCTCCGAAGAACGGGCCAAGCAGGTGCTCGCCAAGGTGCAGATTCCGCTTGTTGCCGTGAGCCTCGGAGCGGTCGAAAGTATTTTATCGTATCCTGCTATGATGTCTCATGCCGCGATGCCTAGAGAGGTCAGGCTGGAGCGGGGCATTACGGACGGACTGATCCGTTATTCCGTCGGGCTTGAGAATATCGACGACTTGCTCGAGGACCTGGAGCAGGCGCTGCAAGGCTGAAGCTGACGGGCGTGCACGACGCAGAGCACGAATTTCCAATGAAGTCATATCGGAGCCGATGAGGAGGCAGATGCCGCCCAGCGGCTCTTTCTCTATGCTGTGAGGAGCGAAAAAGGAGTGTATGGGGCAGGACCAATATTTCACAACTTCTTGAACAGCCTCTTTTTTAATGACGAAGTCGGGCGTTTGTGGTACGATGATTTTATGAGTTTTTTCGTGTACTAAATAGATTGTGAAAAGAAGCACAAAGGAGTGTTCTATATGAGTTCCATCGACGGCATTTTGGACCGTGCTTTGGCCGGCAACCGGATTAGCGTAGAGGATTGCATTCGATTATATGAATCCGATGAAATAGAAAAGATGGGGCATGTCGCCAATCAGATCATGCTCAGGTTCCATCCGGAACCGATCACTACGTTTGTGGTCGGACGTAATATTAACTATACGAACATTTGTGATGTTTACTGTCGGTTCTGTGCATTTTACCGTGCGCCTGGCTCCAGCGAGGGCTATGTGCTGCCGGACGAGACGATTTTCCAGAAAATCCAGGAAACGCTCGACGTGAACGGAACGGAAATTTTGATGCAGGGCGGCACGAACCCCAACCTGCCTTTCACGTATTACACGGACCTGCTCCGCGAAATCAAGAAGCGTTTCAATATTACGATGCATTCCTTCTCTCCGGCTGAGATTCTGAAGATGAAGGAAGTATCGAACGGACTTTCCCTGGAGGAAGTGGTTCGTGAGCTTCATGCCGCAGGACTGGACTCGCTGCCGGGCGGCGGCGGTGAAATTCTGGACGACCGTACGCGGAGGAAGATCAGCCGGAAGAAAGGCTCGTGGCGCGATTGGATGGACGTCATGCAGACGGCGCACCGCATAGGCATGTCGACCACCGCCACCATGGTTATCGGCTTCGGCGAATCGATGGAGGAGCGTGCCCTTCATTTGCTGCGCGTACGCGAGGCTCAAGACGAGTGCATTGCGAACGGCTATAAGTCGCCTGGCTTCCTTGCTTTTATTTCCTGGACGTTCCAGCCGGACAACACGAACCTGAAGGCTGAGAAGCTCGGTCCAGGACGAGTACCTGAAAAATGTGGCGATCAGCCGCATCATGCTCGACAATATTCCGAATTTCCAATCCTCGTGGGTGACGATGGGGCCGGAGGTCGGCAAAAAATCGCTTCATTACGGCTGCAACGATTTCGGCAGCACTATGATTGAAGAGAATGTCGTCTCGGCAGCAGGAACGACGCATAAGGTCAATATCGGCTCGACGCTGCAGCTGATCCGCGAGGCAGGCAAAATCCCGGCGCAGCGCAACACGCGCTACGAAATTCTTCGTATGTTCGACGATCTGGACGAGAGAGTCGAGAAAGATTTTATTATGCAAAACTAAACATCCGCTGCAAAAAGAAACAGCCCCTGTGATCTCCACGGGGGCTTATTGCTTTTTTGTTGTATGATGGACGACGGTCCGGTTGCGGCCGTTTCTTTTGGCCTCATAGAGAGCCAGGTCGGCGCCGGAAAACAAGCATTCCTTCGTGCAGCCTTTTTTATAATCGTGTACCCCGATACTGATCGTTACCGCCTGTCCCTTAAGCTCCTCATGGTGCTGCTCCTCAATGCGTTTGCGGATATTCTCCAGATTGTACAGTGCTTTCTCGAGCTCCATATCTGTGAAAATGATAGCAAATTCTTCGCCGCCGTAGCGCGCCGGAAAATCATTCAGAGAAACCATATCCTTAATGGTTTGTGCGACGGCTTTCAATACCACATCTCCGGCCCGGTGGCCGTACGTATCATTGACCTTCTTGAAGTGATCGATATCGAGCAGCGCAAGCTGAAACGATAAATTGTATTTTTCCCCCTGCTCAATCAGCTTGTCCAAATATTCATGAAAGGCCATATGGTTGTAGAGCTCGGTAAGCGCATCGGTTTTGGCCAGCTTGTCCATAATAATGTTCTTGATCAGCAGGTCCTGCCCGGAAGCGATGGACGAACGGAGATGACCCATCAGCTCTGAGCCCCGGCTCATGATAGCGAGCGCGGCGGCACCGCCGATCGTTAATACCAGCGTCATCGCAATCAGATCGTAAACCGTATACTTGGAGTGATAACAAAGGTTAAAAAAGAATAGAGAATACAAGCAGGCTAAGCTGATAATATACGAAAAAATGACCTTGCGTATCTGAAAATAGAAAATGGAGATCAGTATGGGAACGTACAAGATGGTCAGCAAGGCGGTTACATTCGGGAAGGAGTTGACCATGCCATACGAGATGACGGCTCCGCCAATAATGATAATGTAATCGTTGGAACGGTTCATCCAGTAATGCAGGGCCTCGATACATAACATGGCCAGGCACATCCAGAGGGTATTTAAGGTGAATAACGGCGCGAATTGATTGTCGTGGCGGAGAAGGACGACAAGGTTATAGACGGACGTGGTAATAATGGAAAAAAGAATGATGCTCCAGTATCCCAACAGCAACTTCCGGTTCCAACGAGGCAAATTCACTAATTGCAATAAGTCAAACCCCATTCAATTGTCACTCCATATATGAGCTGCATTTCAATCTCTTCATCTCTGCACGCTAGCCTTGACGATGATCCGTGCCGAAGTAAGTATGTACTGCGCCGGATTCGCTTCTATCATGATCTTGCGAAGGATATAAGTCGATTATACCTTGTTAACTATACCATGGGAAATTGTTGTTTGTATATATGCCTCGCGGCGGCCATATACTTAAAAAAGAAGTTAGGGAAGGAAGGAGTGAATAGGATGAAGCTGATTGCTTTGACCCTAATGAAATCGCCGGGCGAGTCGGTTGGACGGCTCGGGCAAGCGGTACGGGAAGCGGTCGAAAGTGTGGATAAAGAGCAAATCACGGTGGAGTCGCACAGCTCCGACACTTGCTCTGTCATTGAAGTGAATGGCGTGCTGCCCCGCTTTCAGTTGGACAATCGGGCGGACGCGCTCTATAAAAAGGTCGCCGACGCACTGGCCGATTGGATTGTGAACGAAGAGGAAGAACAACTGATTCGCGCCTTGGTTGCCAAGGAGTTCGATTACAAGGAAGAAAGCGATGTGCGTTCCATTCTGAATTACTGCCGGCATATGATTCAGATGGAATCGGCGGAAGAAGCGATGGAACAGACGGCACTGCGCCGTAAATATAAAATTGCGGAAGCGGCTTATGCTTATTTACAGGAAAATACGGAATTGAATCTGGATGGATTCATGCGGTTTAGGCTGAGGGCTTACAGGGAAGAGCTGCACGAGCTGGCCGAATACGCGATTGATGAGTTTCTGATGGATCAGCAGTATCAGGAGTTCATATCGCTGCTGAAATATTTTGTCTATATCCAAGAAGCCAAAATCCCTCTCGCTCACCTGATACATAAAGGCGGCAACGAGTTCGTGCTGCTGAATGACCGGATGGAGCCCATTGATACAAGCGGAAACGATGCAACCCTGACGGTGGAAATGCTGGAGCGGGACATTAATTTTGAGGATGTAATTGTCAGCACGCTCATCTCTGTTTCTCCGCAGCAGATATATATTCACACCCGGGATCCGGAAGTACAGGTTATCCAGACGATTACGCAAATCTTTGAAAACAGGGTGCAGCTTTGTAAATATTGCAGGTTATGCCAAACCCTTGACCGGTCTGCCGCATCTGATTATAATAAAGGATAATGCTGAAATCAAAGACAACAATTATTGAAGTACTGCTCAGAGAGAGGAGTCCCGGCTGCAAGCTCCTTCAGTTGAAACGACAATAATTTACCCCTTTGTAGCTGAAATATGGAACGCGGACTGCCAGGCGGCTGCAAGTATATATTTCCGGGTCATTCCCGTTAACGGATGCCGTTGAGGATTCGTTTCTTAAGCGAATCGAACTAGGGTGGAACCACGAGACCAAGCGCACTCGTCCCTTTTTGGGATGATGCGCTTTTTTTGTTGTCACAATAAGGATATTGGAGGCTGAAAGACATGGCAGTAAAAGTAACGTTTCCGGATGGAGCGGTAAGAGAGTACGAGCAGGGAGTCACTATAGAAGAAGTGGCCGGCTCCATCAGCTCCGGGCTCAAGAAAAATGCGGTAGTAGGTAAAATCAACGGCAAGACGGTTGATCTGAATACGCAGATTTCAAATGATGCGGGCTTGGAGATTGTCACGCTGGACAGCGAAGCGGGCCTTGAAGTGTACCGTCATAGTACGGCACATCTTATGGCTCAAGCCATCAAGCGGATTTATGGCGAGAAAGCCGTTAAGCTAGGGATCGGTCCTGTCATCGAGGACGGATTCTATTACGATATCGATTTGGAAACGCCGATTACGCCGGAGGAACCTGACGAAGATTGAGAAGGAAATGGAGCGCATCACGCAGGAAAATTTGCCGATCCGCCGCCGTGTCGTCAGCAGAGAAGAAGCGATCCGTATTTTCACGGAGCTTGAAGACCCGCTGAAGCTGGAGCTTATTCGCGATCTGCCTGAGGATGCCGAGCTTTCGATCTACGATCAAGGCGAATTTTTTGACCTGTGCCGCGGCCCGCATTTGCCTTCTACCGGCCGGATTAAAGCATTCAAGCTATTGAGCGTAGCCGGAGCTTACTGGCGCGGAGATGCCAAGAATAAAATGCTGCAGCGCATTTACGGGACGGCGTTCCCTAAGAAAGCGGATTTGGACGAGCATCTTCATCTGCTGGAGGAAGCGAAAAAACGCGATCACCGCAAGCTTGGCAAAGAGCTTCAATACTTCACCTTCTCGCGTGAGGTGGGACAAGGCCTGCCGCTGTGGCTGCCTAACGGAGCGAAGGTCCGCCGTACAATGGAGAGATATATCGTCGATCTGGAGGAAAGACTGGGCTACGATCACGTCTATACGCCTGTGCTCGCGAATGTGGAGCTGTATAAGACTTCCGGTCACTGGGAGCACTATCAAGAGGACATGTTCCCGAAAATGATTATGGACAACGAAGAGCTGGTGCTTCGTCCAATGAACTGTCCGCATCATATGATGGTGTATAAGAGCGAAATGCGCAGCTACCGCGACCTTCCTGTCCGGGTAGCCGAGCTTGGAACCATGCACCGTTATGAAATGTCCGGAGCTTTGACGGGGCTGCACCGCGTACGCGCGATGACGCTGAACGATGCGCATATTTTCTGCCGTCCGGATCAAATCAAAGAAGAGTTTGCCCGCGTCATTAACCTCATTCGCCAGGTTTACGAGGATTTCGGCATCAAGGAATACCGTTTCCGTCTGTCTTACCGCGATCCGAAGGATACGGAGAAATATTTCCCGGACGATGCAATGTGGGAAATGTCCCAACGCATGCTTCGTGAAGTGGTAGAGGAGCTGGGCCTGCCATTCTTCGAGGCGGAAGGCGAAGCGGCCTTCTACGGTCCGAAGCTGGACGTTCAGATCAAGACCGCGCTGAAGAAGGAAGAGACGCTCTCTACAGCTCAGCTGGACTTCCTGCTGCCTGAGCGCTTCCAGCTGGAATACGTCGGCGAAGACGGGCAAAAGCACCGTCCTGTCGTTATCCACCGCGGCATCATCTCTACCATGGAGCGTATGACTGCGTTCCTGCTGGAGAATTTCGCAGGCTCTCTGCCAACCTGGTTATGCCCGGTTCAGGCGAAGGTAATTCCGGTATCGACGGCTTTCGAAGGCTATGCCAAAGAAGTGGCGGAGAAGCTGCAGTATGCAGGCATCCGCGTCGAATCCGACCTGCGTAACGAGAAGCTCGGCTACAAAATCCGGGAAGCGCAGCTGGAGAAAATTCCTTACATGCTCGTCGTCGGTGAGAATGAAATGAACAATGCCAGCGTCTCCGTCCGTAAGCGCGGCGGTGTCGATCTCGGCGTACAAGGCTTGGACAGCGCCATTGCGATGATCAACGAGGTTATTCAAACGAAACAAATCGACTAATATAGCACTTGGGTTACAGGCGGGCGGAAGAATCCTCAATGGATTCTTCCGCTTTTTTTTATTGTATTTGGGGGCTCCCCGCAAAGTACCTGAGTTCGCTTCGAAGCATAGACCCCACTTTCTGGGGATATTCAGCTGCGGTTCAGGTTAAGCGGCCGGATGTATAATCCTTTGCAAATATGGACAGCCTCTTCTAATAAGGGGAGGTTTAACTAAACCATGTTACCTAAAACCGTAGCACATGCCAAATGGGTTTGTCTTGTTGTCATTCTATTGTCTGTATTCCTGGCTTTAGAACAAAAACAACAGTCCTTGGCGCAAAACGGTCAAACGAGCTTAAACGATCACAATCAGACGGTATCCGGTCCTGCATGGACGCAAAAGGCTCCGGCAGCGGGACTGCAAGGCCAAACGACACAGGCAGTGGCCGCCGTCAAACCCGTCAGCACAGAAAACAAAAAACAAAAAGAATATACGATCGTACCCAACCTGAACAAGGACATGTCCAAATACGCCGTGGTAGAGGTTGTTGCCACCGGGTATTATGCAGGCAAGGAATCGACCGGAAAGTGACCCGGGTCACCCTGAATATGGCGTGACGTTCTCGGGAATGAAGGTGCAGCGGGATAAAAATTCATTTTCGACGATAGCCGCCGATCCTGCCGTCTTTCCGATCGGAACCGTGCTGTACATTCCCGGATATGGCTACGGCATTGTAGCGGATACGGGGAGCGCCATTAAAGGCAAACGGATTGACCTGTACTTTGAAACAAAGGATCAGGTTTACCGGGAGTGGGGCAAAAAGACGGTGAATGTGCTTGTTGTGAAAAAAGGCGAAGGAAAGATCACGAAGATGATGTGGAACCAGCTTGAGAATGAGATTTTGTTCTAAACGAGTATGTAAGTCCTAAAATTGCCAACATAAAGGCCGATCATCTAACCCATACTATGAAAGTAAAGGGGAGGTGATTAACCATGGCGAAAAACAAGAATAAAAAACCTCAACAAAATGATACTGAGTTTTCCGAAGAAGTGCTGGCGACCAATGTACAGCAAACTGGACAAAACAATCCTAACCAAGGCGCAAATAACAACGCAAAGTAGTAATTAAGTAGTAATTAAGAAGTAAATAAGCTGTAAATCCAAGAAGCCGAGCTTGCGAATCCGCGAGTATGGCTTCTTTTTTTGGTCATTTCTGAAGAAAGCGGCTCCTTTCAGTTTTTCCTATTGACAAAAACAAATGATAACGATTATCATTATCATTTGTTTAAGGTACATAAATGACGAGGAGTGTTTGGGATGTCCAAAGTGTTAATCGTTTTTGCAAGCATGACCGGCAATACCGAAGAAATGGCGGAGGCAATTCGGGATGGAGTTCGAGATGCAGGCATTGAGCCTGAGTTCAAGTCGGCATTGGACGCCAGCGGCTCGGAATTGACTGAATATGACGGCATCCTGCTGGGAGCCTACACTTGGGGAGACGGGGATCTGCCGGATGAGTTTCTGGATTTCTACGATGAAATGGACGGCCTTGATTTGACCGGTAAAAAGGCGGCTGTATTCGGTTCTTGCGATTCGAGCTATTCTTCCTATGGAGCAGCTGTAGATACGATTATAGAGAAGCTGAAGGAACTGGGCGCCGAAGTTGTACTGGAGGGCCTGAAGGTTGAACTGAATCCTTCGAATGACGAGAAGCAGGAATGCTTTAATTTTGGCAAGCAGCTGGTTGAGAAGCTGGCTTAAATCAGTGGTACCGCTTTAAATGATTCCACCCCCTGGAGAAGATGGCAGGAATCTTCGCATCTCAAAATAGTTGTTTTCAAAGCAGCGATTTTAGTGTAAAATAAAATTACTGTGATGAATGTTAACATTAAGAGACAGGTGATGTTCCATGCTGAATGCTTTATTAACAGGGAGTTCGATTCCGGTGAGTAAACGAAAAGCGGCTGAAGTTTATCCTTTTTTAGATGCCTATATAGCTCGCAAGGAAGAGCAGATTGCCGAGATTGAGCAAGTGATCGAGCGTTATGAGAAAAAACGGTTAATGGAAGAGCGAAGCTACCAGTCTATGTCAGCTTTGCGCCGCATGTTCACGGGGAAAAAGCCGGATCACCATCTTGCCGTGGAATATATTCATTACGTGAAAAAGCCAATGGAGCAGATTCGAGCGCTTCGGGCTGAGATTGAGCATGCCAAAACGATTCGCAGTTCCAATCCGGCGGATTGGGTTGACGTCAGCGACGAGCTGGAAAAGGAAATGGCCTAATATTGCTCTTTATCGAGCTGCCTATACAGAAAGCCGGCTTCCCTCAAAGGAATCCGGCTTTTCGTTTTATGAATAAACGCCTCTTGAGCATCCCGTCCGGCGGGAGGTTCAGGAGGCGTTTATTCGGATGTTCTTACTTGCTTTCTCTTCGAAGGGCGTCGATATCGATGAATTCGTGGTCCTGGCTGTAGGCGGGGACTCCATGGATCCCTACGTCCAGTCCGACCAGCTCTTCGTCTCTGCTGACGCGAACCGGTATGAACCGGTTAATGAGTTTCAAAGCTCCCCACGTCAATACGAAGCCCCACACGGAGACAATAACCAAGCCCAACGCTTGTATCCCAAGCAGCTGCCAGCCGCCGCCGTAGAACAGGCCGCTGTAGCCTCGACCGACCCCTTCGGTCAGCTCCGGCTTGGCGAACAAGCCCAAAGCCAGCGTGCCGATACTTCCGCTTACGCCGTGAACGGCGAAGGCTCCTACAGGATCGTCGATCTTTTTGGACTCAAGGTACTCGGTCGCCACGACCATCACAATGCCACAGATTACCCCGATCAGAATGGCTACGCCATCGCTGACGAACGCGCATCCGGCCGTTATGCCGACAAGGCCTGCCAGCGAGCCGTTAATGACCATCGGAGGATCCGCTTTCCGGTAACGAAACATGGTGAAGAGGATGCACGAAGCTCCGCCGGCTGCGGCGGACAGCATAGTCGTTACGGCGATATGGCCGATCGAGCTGTTCGTCGCGCTCAAGGTGCTTCCGGAGTTGAAGCCGAACCAGCCGAACCAAAGGATGAATGCGCCTACGGATGCCAGAGGCAGATTGGAGGGAGGGACGATATTCGAGGTTCCGTTCTCGGAAAATTTACCGATACGCGGTTGCTATGAACAGGGCGGCAGCCAGTGCAGAGAAACCGCCTAAGGCGTGAATGACCGCGGAGCCGGCGAAGTCGATCATACCGAGGCTGCCGATCCAGCCGCCTACGCTCCATACCCAATGGCCCGCAATAGGATAGATGAGGCCGGTCATCGCAATCGTGTAAAGAATGTAAGCGCGAAAGTTGATTCTTTCGGCCACGGCCCCTGAAACAATGGAAATGACGGCAATGACGAATGCGCATTGAAAGAGCCAATACGTGTCGTGAGAGATCGACAGCTTGATATGTGTCAAGTCTCCTCCCATCATAAAGCCGGTCGTTCCGATGAGTCCGGACACATCCTTCCCGTACATGAAAGCGAACCCAAAAAAGTAAAACACCATTGCGCCGAAGGTGATGTCCACGAATACTTTCATGATGATGCTGACGGCGTTCTTCTGCCGAACAAAGCCTGCTTCCAGCAGGGCGAAGCCGCCTTCCATCAGCAAAATCATGGCGGCGGTAAGCACGACCCAGATGGTATCTAATCCACCGGCTAAAGTGGATAAATCCATACCCTCATCTCCTTTTTACGTACATTATAGAGAAACTCCGACCATCATTATACGGTTCCTATGGTAATTATGTCAACGGATTACGTAAGAATAAATGACATAAGTCGCTCTTGTTCGCCAATTCTCTTATCAAGCATAATCTTGTCCAAAATCGCTCATTCTAATTAGTAAAATTGCACTTATGGAGGAATAAGCGAATGATCCCTTTACAATCCGGCTTGGTGAACCGCGAGGAGGCCTTTGATCAGGTTAGAGAAGCTTTGCATCGTTTTGAATTTGCACTCGGCGGCAACTGGGATTACGACCATGGCTACTTCGACCGGTACCTGGATGAGGCGCATAAGGTGTGGCTCCGCATTCCGTTTCAGGTGACTCATGGCGCCCTGGATGGGGATACCGAGGCAACGGATGCGATTATCCGCTTGGGCGAACCGTTCGTGCTCAAGCATCTATATAATGAAGGCTTGGATCGCGAAGCCCAGGTCAATACGCTCGGTGCTCTTGTCAATCAGTTCCAGGAGCCGGTTGACAAGGATGCGGCGGTGGAAGATAAATGGGTTCAACAGGCGAAGAGGCTGTTGACTGAAGTAGAACACTCGATGAAGTGAGAATGAATCCCCCCATCCCCCCCTTGAACTCAAGGGGGGCCCCAGGGCACTCGCGTCCCTGGACCCCGCAAATTTGGTGGAGACAGCTGATTTGGGTGGTACGATGTGAGGTTTGGTGCGGGGAACGCGTCTGTCAGGGTACGATCACTTTACTTGGGTAAAGTGATCGTACCCTGACACGCTTCCATGCCTGCCCTCGCGGTTAAGTCCGCGTGATAGGAAAGAGAGCTTTGGCTTCGCCAAGCCCTCCTTCCTATCACGCACGCTAACCGCCTTGCTCTGGCGATTGAATCCCCCCATCCCCCCTTGAACTCAAGGGGGGCCCCAGGGCACTCGCGTCCCTGGACCCGCAAAATTGGTGGAGACAGCGGCCTTTGGAGGTTCGATGTGAGGTTTGGTGCGGGGAACGCGTCTGTCAGGGCACAATCACTTTACTTGGGTAAAGTGATTGTGCCCTGACACGCTTCCATGCCTGCCCTCGCGGTTAAGTCCGCGTGATAGGAAAGAGGGCTTTGGCTTCGCCAAGCCCTCTTTCCTATCACGCACGCTAACCGCCCCGCCCTGCTCTGTCCTGCATCGACGTAAAGCGGGTTCGGCCGGCTTTGCGACAGCAAACCGGCTGAACAGCCGCGCTCCCATTCAACAAAACGAGACTCCACGCTCCACGCCGTTACCGCACGCATGAAAGCGTGTCTTTGCAAAGGATAGGATTGCTCGGGCAATCCTATCCTTTGCAAAGACGAAAGCGATCCCCCAACCCGCCGCCTATTCGAAGCCGCCTCCGCAGCTCCATCCGCCGACCTTGCTGGGTCTGAGGGGCGCCAGCGCCCGGGGCCCCCCTTGGAGTACAAGGGGGGTATGGGGGGATGTGCCTCTCATTTTACCTGTCTTTTATTTATTTTTAAGGTTTCTTTAAGGTTACGAAGGCAATATATAGTCAAGGATATGAAATAGCGAAAAAGAACAGGGGTTTATAGACGGAACGGAGGTCATAGAAATGGACGATAACAAAAGAGACTATTTTCGCCGGATGGACGGTGATGACCATAATGCATCCCGGGATCGGGAGCGCCAAACGAGCGATGAAGATACCGGAAGCGAACAGCAGGAACGGCCTTCTTACTATTATTCTTACGGGCCTTACAAATCGACTGCAGGGCAGGACGAAACGGCGGCCGGAACGACCGCAAGCACGAGCGAAGGACAGACGCAGCACGTAGAGGTAACCCCGCCGAAAGCAGTCCGTTCCTTTACCTTCAACGGATCGGAGAAGCCGATGCAGGATCCGATGGGAGCGTGGCAGTATGACCGTCCCAAGAAAGGATCCTCCTTTAAAAGTATCCTAATCTCTTTCCTGGCAGGCGCTGTGGTAGTGGGCGGTTTGATGTTCACCTCGGATAAAATGAACTTGTTTACCGGCAGCAAAGGCGTATTGAGCAGCGCCGCGGCGAGCGGAGCGGGACAAACTGCGGCAAGCTCCAACAACGGTACGGTCAAGCCGTCTTCGCTGGATTTGGGCAGACCTAACAATATCGCGCAGATTGCAGAGCAATCCGGTCCCGCTATTGTCAAGATCGAGACCAAGGTGAAGGCCAAGGCCAGCTCCGGCAGTTCTTTGTTCGACGATCCGTTTTTCCGTCAATTTTTCGGCAATGACGGGGGATCGCAGAGACAGAAAAACAATCAAAGCGATCAGCTTCAGCCGGGAGGCATGGGAACCGGATTTATTTTCGAAAAGTCCGGCTATATTTTGACGAACGAGCACGTCATTGACGGCGCTGAGGAAATTTGGGTTACGGTGCAGGGCTACGACAAGCCGTTCAAGGCGACGCTGCTTGGCAACAGCTATGATCTCGATTTGGCCGCGTTGAAAATTGACGGCGACAAAGAGTTCTCTTCGCTGCCTCTGGGCAAAGCGGACGATGTGAACGTAGGGGACTGGGTTGTGGCTATCGGGAACCCTTACGGCTTCGACCATACGGTAACCGTCGGCGTATTGAGCGCCAAAGAACGTCCGATCTCGATTCCGGACAGTCAAGGTACGCGCGAATACAAGCATTTGCTGCAGACCGACGCTTCGATTAATCCGGGCAACTCCGGCGAGCCGCTCCTGAACTTGAGCGGGGAAGTCATCGGGATTAATACGGCTGTCAGCTCTCAGGCCCAGGGGATCGGATTCGCTATCCCGACAAGCACGATTTCCAGTGTTCTCGACAACTTGAAGAACAATGTGAAAATACCGAAAGAGCCGGCTCCGTACATTGGAGTCAAGCTCTCCGATATCGATAAAGAATGGGTGTCCGAGCTGAAGCTGGAGAATACTAACGGCGCCATCGTCTCTGAAGTGGAGCGCAAAAGCCCAGGTTTCAAAGCGGGCTTGAGACCTTATGACGTCATCACGGAAGTGAACGGCGCGAAGGTAAACAATTCGCAGGAGCTTGTGGATAAAGTAAAAACGCTGAAGGTCAACGATAAAGCGAATCTGACTGTGCTGCGCGACGGCAAGAAAGAGACCATTACCGTGACCATCGGCGATAAGAACGCAACAGAGAGCCAACAATAAAACAAGGCGAGTATAGAAAAAGGTTAGGAAAGAAGTAGAGCGGAACACGTATTTCGTGAAGCTCTGCTTCTTTTTGCATCGCGGTGTTTTTTGATACAATGAACTGGAAGGACGGTGCTGCCGAATGAGAGAAAAAATTCTTGTAATCGACGATGACGAAAAAATCACCTCGATGCTGCGCAGGTCGCTGGCATTTGAAGGCTATATTGTTTTTACGGCCAACCATGGAATGGACGGATTGAAGCAGATTCTGGAGCATGAGCCGGATGCAATTATTTTGGATGTGATGATGCCGCAGCTGGACGGCTGGGAAGTGGTCCGGCGCATCCGGGAAGGCGGAACGACGATTCCCGTGCTGATGCTGACGGCCAAGGACGAAATCGCCGACCGCGTGAAGGGGCTGGACAGCGGCGCCGACGATTATTTGGTCAAGCCCTTTGCGCTGGAGGAGCTTTTGGCGCGGATCCGTGTGCTGCTTCGCCGGAAAACGGCCGAGAAAGCCGAGCTTGCGACGAACCGGCTGCAGTATCAGGACGTGTTCATGGATCTGGATACGCGGGAGGTATTCCGCGGCGGACAGCTGATTGAGCTGACGACCAAGGAATTCGAGCTGCTTCATTTATTTATGCAGAATCCGAAGCGGGTTCTTTCGCGGGATGTCATTATGGAAAAAATCTGGGGCTATGATTACAGCGGCGAATCCAATGTATTGGAAGTATATATTGCGCTATTACGTCAAAAAACGGAGGGTCACGGGCACAAACGGATCATTCAAACCGTTCGCGGTGCCGGTTATGTACTGAGAGGAGAGGGCTGATATGTCCATTCGTCTGCGTCTGACATTATGGTATACGGGCATTTTATCACTCACCCTGCTGCTATTCGGGATCGGACTGTATTACCTGCTTCACTTCTATTATTATGACAGCGTGGAGACAGATTTGAAGGAAAGGGCCGACACGGCCTACACCCGCATCCAGCCGAGAATTACGCCTACGCTCGGGGGAGACATCAGCTTTGATTTTGTGCTTCAGGGGCGGGATTTGCTGAACAATACAGGAACGTATTACCAGCTGACAAGCTTCGATAACGGGAGTCAGAACCGTTCCAATAACTTGAAGGACTTGAATTTATACCTGCCTGAAATCTCCGACAGCGAGAAGCAGCGGCTGGCGAGGGTCGACTATTTCATCGACCGCTCCACGATCGATTCCTTTGAAATCCTGATCTATAACCGTCCGATTTATTTAAGCCAGAACGGGACAACCCGGCTGGCTGGCGTTTTTCAGGCGGCCGTCATTATCGAGTCGTATGAAAAAGTATTTGCGCTGCTCCGTCTTATTCTGACGGTAACGTCCCTGCTGCTGGTGCTGCTGGCCGCTTCCTTCGGCTGGTTCCTTGCCCGCAAAGCGCTGAGGCCGATCGATAAAGTTATCGATGCGGCAAGCCAGATCGAGAAGGGGACTGACCTGGGGAACCGGATTAATTACGACGGGCCTCAGGATGAGATCGGCCGCTTGACCAGCACGATCAACGGCATGCTCGGGCGGCTGCAGAACGCCTATACCGATTTGGAGGATTCGTACCGCAGGCAGCGCCGCTTCGTTTCGGACGCCTCGCACGAGCTGCGCACCCCGCTGACGACGATACGCGGCAATGTGGATCTGCTGGAGAAAATGTGGCGCAAAACGGCGGCCGTTTCGTCCGATCAGGATCGCGATCAACTGGAGATGTCGCTCGAGGCGATGCAGGATATTGCCGGTGAAGCGGAGCGGATGACGCGTCTGGTGAACGATCTGCTGGCGCTGGCGAGAGCCGATGCGGGCTTCCAGATGGAAAAAGACGCCGTGCTGCTGCAGCCGCTCGTAGAGCAGGTTATACGCAGAGCGCAGCTGCTTCCGCGCCGGGCGGAATGGATTGCCGGAGATTTGTCGGCTCTTGAAGAAGCTTATGTGCTGGGCAATAAGGATTACTTGCAGCAGCTGATATTTATTTTTATAGAAAATGCGTTCAAGTATACGGAAGAAGGCTTTGTCAAGCTGGATGCCGTCCGTACAGCCGATCAGGTCGGGCTGCGCATACAGGATACGGGCCTTGGAATGGATAAGGAAGAGGTGCCGCATATTTTCGACCGGTTTTACCGTGCCGACGTATCCAGAGGCAAAACCTCGGGAACCGGCCTTGGCCTGTCCATCGCCAAATGGATTATCGACGAGCATCAAGGGTCTATTGAGGTGACGACCCGCAAGGGTGAGGGCAGTATGTTTGTCGTGTGGCTGCCCTTGATTGGACTTCCGACAACTTTCGAGTCAGGGCATTCCCTCCAACCCTTGAATCAGGTATAATGAACTAAGGAAGTATGTTTTTAATTGACCACTAACAAAATCAGGTAGGTGCGGAGGATGGACGTAATCAAAATCTCGCCCCGGGGGTACTGTTACGGGGTTGTAGATGCCATGGCGCTTGCCATGCAGACTGCCAAAAATTTGGATCTGCCGAGACCTGTGCATATTTTAGGAATGATCGTGCATAATTCCCATGTAACGGATTATTTTGATAAAGAGGGAGTTATTACTCTGGACGGTCCCAACCGGTTGGATATTTTGGATTCCATTGAGTCGGGCACTGTGATATTAACCGCTCACGGGGTTTCCCCGGAGGTGCGGCGGCGTGCCAGAGAGAAAGGACTGACTGTCGTCGATGCGACGTGTCCTGATGTAACGAAAACACATGATTTGATTCGGGAGAAGACCGCTGACGGATATCATGTCATCTATATCGGCAAGAAGGGACATCCTGAGCCCGAGGGAGCTGTAGGCGTGGCTCCGGACAGAGTGCATCTGATTGAGAAGCCGGAAGAAATCGATGCATTGGAGCTGGGGGCGTCGAAGATTATTATTACGAACCAGACGACGATGAGCCAATGGGATATCAAACATATTATGAGCAAGCTGCTGGAGAAATTCCCCCGTGCAGAAATTCATAATGAAATTTGTTTGGCTACGCAGGTTCGGCAGGAAGCGGTCGCCGAGCAGGCGAAGGATGCGGACCTGGTTCTCGTGGTAGGGGATCCGAGGAGCAATAACTCCAACCGTCTGGCCCAGGTGTCCGAGGAGATCGCAGGCGTCAAGGCATACCGGATTGCGGATATTACAGAGCTGAAACGCGAATGGCTGGAGCCGGTACGCAGGGTAGCGGTCACATCCGGGGCGTCCACGCCGACACCGATTACGAAAGAAGTCATAAATTATTTGGAGCAGTTTGATTTGCAGCAGCCGTCCACTTGGGAGATCAAACGCACGGTAAACTTGGATCGGCTGATCCCAGTAGCCAAGCAAAAGTCAGGCGCCGTAAGCGAATAACGAACGTTGGGGATGAAGGAATATGCAGCAGAATAACCGGGTTAAGACTAAGAAGCCTTTTCACGTCCGAAATATCAAACGTTGGTTTAAATATAAGTATCTGCTGCTGACACGGGCCAAGGGAGGCCCAAGCATGGTGGCGATGGGATTCTCTATCGGTCTGGCTGTAGAGATGTTCACGCTTCCAACTGCGGGGCTGGCCTTCTTTCTTATTTTTCCATTCATCTATCTGTTTCGTGGAAGCATGGCCGCCGCATTGATCGGGTTTGTGTTCGGAAAAATTATTTACCTGCCCTTAACGTACGTGCATCTGAAGGTAGGGGCGATGGTGCTGCCTCACGGTACGCGCAAGCTTTTAAGCTACGCCAATATGCCGGATTGGCTGGATATGTTCATCCGCTCTAACTTGAAGCTGTTTGTCGGCGGAGTGATTGTCGGGATTGTACTCGGCTTACTTGCTTATTTCCCTATTAAATGGGGATTGGAATTTTATGATGCCAAGCGTAAAGAAAAGCGAAAAAAAAGAAAAGCGCAGCTTCTGATTAGATCGGAATCGACCAGCTGAGGATGGTATTTGTTTCTTGGTATTGACGAGAAGCTTCTTCTCGTTGTATATTTACTTTAGTGATTAAAAGCTTAAAAGCGTATAAGCGTCGAAGCGTGAAAATACTTGTACTACATAAATCGATGAAGGAGTGCTGCCATCATGATCGTTATTATTTCGAATAAAGTACCTGAAGAGCGTATCGGAGAAATTGTCCGCCACATTGAAAAACACGAGGTTCAGGCTCATGTCTCCAGAGGTGTGAACCGGACCGTCATCGGCATTATCGGCAATGCGGATCCGAAGCTGGCCGAACAGCTGCGGCAGCTGTCCGGTGTGGAACAGGTCGTGAAGATTTCGAAATCGTATAAGCTGGCGAGCCGCGATTTTCATCCTGACGATACCGTTATTAAAATTAAAGACGTGGAGATCGGCGGCGATCAGCTGGTTATTATGGGCGGTCCTTGCGCGGTCGAATCGCCTGAACAGATCGATGAAATTGCCCGCTTGGTAAAGGCCTCCGGTGCGCAGGTGCTCCGCGGCGGCGCATTTAAGCCGAGAACCGGCCCATACAGCTTCCAAGGGGTTGGCGTCGAGGGCCTCGTTATGATGGCGGAGGCAGGCAAAAAGCACGGTCTGCTGACGATTACCGAGGTTATGACACCGGAATATGTTGATGTATGTGCAGAATATGCAGATATACTTCAAGTCGGCACACGCAACATGCAAAATTTCGATTTGCTGCGCAAATTGGGCACCATCAAGACACCTGTTCTGCTGAAGAGAGGGTTTAGCTCCACTTACGACGAATTCCTCAACGCAGCGGAGTATATCTTGGCTGGCGGAAATCCGAACGTTATGCTGTGTGAGCGCGGAATCCGAACATTCGAGCAGTACACGAGAAATACGCTCGACCTTTCCGCGATTCCGGCGCTTCAAACGCTCAGCCATCTGCCTGTCATCTCCGACCCGAGCCACGGCACGGGGCGCCGCGAGCTGGTAGAGCCTATGAGCAAGGCATCCGTTGCGGCAGGGGCAAACGGCCTGATTGTAGAGATGCATACAGATCCGGATAATTCGATGACCGGCGACGGCGTTCAATCGTTATTCCCTGAACAGTTTGCCAAGCTGATGGTCGATTTAGAGAAGCTGGCGCCGCTTTGCGGCAAAAGATTTGATACGGAAAAGTCTTTTGTAACGGTATAACTTAACATGCTTTAAGCGAAAAAGAAGACTTGGTTTTCCGGCTTTCGGAGAACCAAGTCTATTTTTGTCGAATATGTGAACGAAAGACGTAAAGTGTGTGAGCATACCTAACACTTCCGTAAAAAATACCTTACATAAGTATTGACGATGTTAAAGCAAAAGTTTTATAATATGACCATGATTAATAAAAAACTTGAACAATGTACGAACAAACAATGAAAAATGTTCGGAAATTAGGAGGTTAGGGATTCAATGTCAGTTCAAAACGTGTTAAACATCATCAAAGAAAAAGGCATCGAATGGGTTGATTTTCGGTTTGTAGATCTTTCCGGTAGAGCTCACCACATTTCCTTGCCGGCTGTTGAAGTAGACGAAGCGACTTTTGAAAATGGGGTTGCTTTCGACGGTTCCTCTATCCCTGGCTTTAAAGGTATTGAAGAATCCGATATGGTTATGATTCCAGACACGGAGTCCGTGTACGTTGACCCTTTCACTGCTCACCCTACACTGATCGTTATCTGTAACATCCATACTCCTGAAGGCGAGCGTTATGATCGCGACCCTCGTAGTATCGCGCACAAAGCAGAAGAGTACCTTCAATCTGCCGGTGTAGGTACAACGGCATTCTTTGCTCCTGAATCCGAGTTTTTCATTTTTGACGAAGTACGTTTCCAAAGCGGTCAAAACGAATCTTCCTATTTTGTAGATTCCGAAGAAGCTCACTGGAACTCCAACCGTAAAGAAGAAGGCGGAAACCTGGGCTTTAAAGTTGGTCACAAAGGCGGTTATGTGCCTGTAGGTCGCTACAGATACACAACAAGACATCCGCAGCGAAATGTGCCGTCTGCTTCAAGAAGCGGGCCTTCGCATCGAGCGTCATCACCACGAAGTGGCAACTGCAGGTCAAGGTGAAATTAACTTCCGTTTCGATACATTGACTAAAACAGCTGATAACTTGATGAAATACAAATATATCGTTCAAAACACAGCTAGACAATACGGTAAAGTAGCAACGTTCATGCCTAAACCATTGTTCGGTGACAACGGCAGCGGTATGCACGTTCACCAATCCATTTTCGATGGCGACAAACCGTTGTTCTTCGAAAAAGGCGGCTATGCTAACCTGAGCGAGCTGGCATTGCACTACATCGGCGGTATCTTGTACCATGCGCCTGCTTTGATCGCTTTGACTAATCCGTCCACGAACTCCTTTAAGCGTCTGGTTCCTGGCTACGAAGCTCCAGTTAACCTGGTGTTCTCCAAAGGTAACCGTTCTGCAGCTGTTCGTATTCCGGTTGCTGCCGTTACACCTAAAGGCTGCCGTATCGAGTTCCGTACTCCGGACTCCACAGCTAACCCTTACCTGGCTTTCGCAGCTATGCTGATGGCTGGTTTGGACGGCATCAAGAAAAAAATCGATCCTCGCGCTTTGGGCTACGGTCCGTTGGATAAAAACATCTACGACCTGTCCGATGCTGAAAAAGGCGAAATCCGCAGCGTGCCTGGTACGTTGGATGAAGCTCTTAACGCTTTGGAAGCTGACTATGAGTTCTTGACTGAAGGCGGCGTATTTACTAAAGATTTCATCGATAACTACATCGGTCTGAAACGCGGCGAAGCTAAAGCAGTTTCGATCCGTATTCACCCGCACGAGTACTCCCTGTACTTCGATCTGTAAGATCTTCGGTTTACCGAACTTATATATCTGTTTTACGGAAAAAGAACTCCGATTCATTCGAGGTCACTGAAAAACTAGCGGAGAGCACGGAATCGTTCTGTATAAGCGAAAGCGTTCGCCTTTGTCCTTGGATTTCAACCGCTACAAGCGGAAGATAATCAAAGAAATCCAGGGACAACAGCGATCGGAAGAATGTTCCGTACTCGTAGCGATGACTTTTTCAGTGGCCTCGATTCATTCGGGGTTCTTTTTTTTGCTGCGGTGGGGCGAAGCGGAGTTATTTTATGGTGGAAGCAGAGTTCTTTTATAATAGAAGAAATAGGGGAGCCGGCCTCACTTTAACGGGAAGGCGGCCGCAGGCTCGTAGGACGGTCTGCGCCCAAGATGGGTACGGTAGAGTACGAGGGAATCGACCCTCCATAGGCCCTCCTCGGCGTTGTCGATCACAATATGAGGAGCCAGCGTGCCGGCTGTAAAAGCGGACGCGCCCCGGTAACGCCGCGCTAATGTAATATGAGGATTGTACTCTCGCTGCTCACGCACGAAGCCGATCGTCTCCATCGCGGATTCGACATCTTGTTGAAGGGCTCTTAGACTCGCGAAATCGCCCTGTACGCCCGCCCATAAAATACTTGGCTCGTTAGGCTTGCCGAAGAAGCCCAGTCCGTGTAAGGTCAATTGGAAGGCAGCGTGATTGTTCGATATAGGCTCCAATAAGCTGGGAATCCGGTGAGCCGTATCAGCCGGCGTATCTCCCAGAAATTTCAAAGTAAGATGAAGGTCGTCAGGATGGGTCCATTTCTGAAAAGGGACCTGTTCCTGCAGAGTCTGCTGCTGCCGCTCAAGCAGCCTTCGCTGTTCTATTCCGAGCGGAAGCGCTACGAAAAGTCGCTCCATTGTCATACGTATTTGCCGCTCCTTTTCTCCATAGAACCTTTTACCCAATATAGGTTGTCTACTCCATCGCTAAATATGTATCAATGCTGTGAAGAATGAGCATAACTACTTGATGGATAGGGACAAACTTTGCTATCATAGCCATATCATAACAAAGGTGAAGGTGTGAAACCATGACAAAACGAGCGTACAATTTTAACCCCGGACCTGCCGCGCTTCCATTGGAAGTACTTCAACAAGCTCAAGAGCAATTCGTTGACTATAACGGCATCGGTATGTCTTTAATGGAGATTTCCCATCGCAGCAAAGAATATGAAGCGATTAACGCAGAGACGCAGCAGCTGCTTCTTGAGCTGTTGGGACTGCAGTCCGGATATAAAGTACTGTTTATGGGCGGCGGAGCGAGTACGCAATTTGCCACGATTCCCTTGAATTTTTTGAAGCCGGGTAAGGTCGGCAGCTATATCATTACCGGCAGCTTTTCCGAGAAAGCTTATGAGGAAGGCAAGGTTGTCGGCGAAGCGGTTATTGCGGCATCCAATAAAGAAGGCAAATGGAGAAGCCTGCCTAAGCAAGAGGATCTGCGCATCGATCCGAACTCTGCTTATGTGCATATGACGACGAATAATACGATCGAAGGCTCCCAATTCTCCTATATTCCGGAGACCGGCGATATTCCTTTGATCGGCGATATGACGAGCGGTATTTTGAGCCGTCCTATGGATGTCAGCAAGTACGCTATGATCTATGCGGGCGCGCAAAAAAATCTCGTGCCCTTCCGGTGTTACCGTAGCGGTGATCCGCGACGACCTGCTGACCGAGGAGCCTAAGCATATTCCGGTGATGCTTCGTTACTCCACGCACGCTAAGAACAGCTCATTGTATAACACGCCTCCGGTGCATTCGATTTACATGGTGAACCTGATGCTGAAATGGCTGAAGAACAACGGCGGCGTAGCAGCGATCGAGAAGCAGAACATTGAGAAAAGCAAGCTGGTCTATGATGTAATCGACACAAGCGGCGGTTACTACAGCGGCAACATTGATGCGGACAGCCGTTCCATCATGAACATTACGTTCCGCTTGCCAAGCGAGGAGCTGGAGAAGAAATTCGTGAAGGAGTCCGAGCAGCACAACTTCGTTGGGCTGGCAGGTCACCGCAGCGTCGGCGGCATCCGGGCATCGGCGTATAATGCCGTTCCTTACGAGGCTTGCAAAGCACTGGCTGATTTTATGGTTGATTTCCAAAAACGCAACGGCTAATAAATGTAGTAAGGCAGCCCTGAACTGAAGGCGGCCGCTGAAAAACTAGCGAGAGTGCGGATCGTTCTGTAGAAGTGCAAACGTTCGCCTTTGTCCCCGGATTTCAACCGCGCCAAGCGGGGGGAATTCAAAGAAATTCGGGGGCAACAGCGATCGGAGGAACGATCCGTACGCGCAGCGATGTATTTTTTCAGCGGCCTCAACTGAAGGCAGGGCTGTTTTTTCATGAACGGAAAGAAAAAAGACGGGCGCCGGCTTATTTCAGCGGGCACCCGTCCTTTATCGGATAGACGGAGTAAGCGTAACGTTAAGCGAACGATTCCTTCATAACAGGCTCGGTTAATTTGTAGCCGACATTGCGAATCGTCACGATATACTCAGGATTTCTCGCGTTGCCTTCGATTTTGTCGCGCAGGTGGCTGATATGCACATCGACGATACGGGTGTCTCCGAGAAAGTGATAATCCCACACGCCATGCAGCAGCTGCTGGCGGCTCAGCACCTTGCCCCGGTGCTTGCACAGGAACAATAACAGATCGAATTCTTTGGGAGTCAGCTCGATCGGCTGATCTTTCAGCTTCACTTCCCGCTGGTCGGGCTGTATGGTGATGCCGCCGACAACGATCGGCGCATTCTCCGTCGTGGAAGGCAGCGCCTGAACCCGGCGAAGTATCGCTTGGATGCGGGAAATCAGCTCCTGGGGGCTAAAGGGCTTGGTCATATAGTCGTCGGCACCGTTGTCGAGACCGGCGATTTTATCGGACAGATCCTGCATGGCGGTCAGCATAATGATGGGCACGAGGTTATTCTGGGTACGAAGCTTACTGCAGACCTGGATGCCGTCCATCTTCGGCAGCATGAGATCGAGTACGATCAGATCCGGGCGATAGTGCTGGATAGCCTGGAAGACGGCTTCGCCATCGTATACGCATTGAACCTCGAAGCCGACCAGCTTCAGGTTAAATTCTATAAGCATCGAAATGGAAGGTTCGTCGTCTACGACAAGAATTTTCTTCTTCATCCTTCGAATCTCCTTTGTAATTGCAGCTTGATAATTCTATTATGGCAGCGGTCTATCATCCGCATATTAAGATAAGGTAAAACGAATGTTAAATTTATGAGGTGAGCAGACGAATGGCTTTTCACATTGTGTTAGTTGAACCTGAAATTCCTGCCAATACGGGGAACATCGCAAGGACCTGTGCCGCGACCGGCACATGGCTGCATCTGGTACGGCCGCTCGGATTTCTGACGGATGACCGGACTTTGAAGCGTGCGGGGCTCGATTATTGGCATGCGGTCAATATCGAGTACCATGATTCGTTCCAGGAGGTCAAGGACAAGTACCCGGACGGACGTTTTTTTTTAGCGACGACGAAGGCATCTAAAGTTTACACTGATTTTACGTTTCAGGACGGCGATTTTCTCGTCTTCGGCAAAGAAACGAAAGGGCTGGCCCCGGAAATTTTGGCGGAGCACCCGGACACACTGCTGCGGATGCCGATGACCGATGCGGTACGCTCCTTGAATCTGTCGAATTCGGCGGCAATTATGCTGTACGAAGCCCTCAGGCAAACGGGGTTTCCGGGATTGAAATAATCGGTTTCCCTTAACAAAATCATAGAGGTATGGCAGGAATTTTCACATATGTCACGAATAGTATAGAGACAAGCTGGAAAGAGTCAGTTTGCTCATACTGTTCTTTTTTTTGGAAAGAAAGTGAGGTGAATTAATAATGAAGCCGGCAGGTGTAGTTAGAAAAGTGGATCAGTTGGGGCGCATCGTTCTTCCTAAATCGTTGCGTAAACGATACCAGATGAACGAAGGCGATCCGGTTGAAATATTGGTCAGCGGGGACCACATTATTTTGGAAAGATACCGCCCGAGGTGCGTATTTTGCAGCTCCATGGAGCAGGTCAGCGAATTTAAGGAACGGCATATTTGTGCGGAATGCTTGCAGGAAATGAGCGGATTGAAGGAACGGGGCTAACGTACGGAAACTAAGAAAGCATCACGGCACACTTCCGGAGGGAAGGGACGTGATGCTTTTTATCTTTGTCGGTAGAAGGGATGGTTACCTCTCTTAGAGACCACCTTAAAGACCCTTAGTTTTGTCATCATTGTAAGCTGCAGTAAGCATAGCTACGATAAACATTAAGAACACCAGGTTTACGATCCAAAAAGTTGCTGACATTGACTGCACCCCCTGCCCTATATTATAACCAACCATTTCCGAAAAGAAAACTTATAAACATGTGAACAAATGTGAACATTTATTTAAAAAATAAGAAATTCGTGGGTAAAGAACGTAATTTTCCATCGGAAGGACGGTTAATGATTTGCCCGTCGAAGATCAGGCTGGATGAACCGCCTCCGTCCAAATTGTAGGCGTCCTTCACGCCGAGGGCGACCAGCTTGTCCTGAAGCTCGGCTAAAGTAGCTCCGGAATTGCCGCGTTCGTCATACCCGTCGGTCACCAAAAAGAGCAGCTGATCGTTCTTAAAGTTGCCAATCACCGTTCGCGGCGCCCGGGCGGGCGAATTTTGCCATTGCGCCGGAATGGCCTGCTTTTTGCCGTTTTGCAGCAGTGACCGGCACGAAGGTAGCTCCGAAGTTAGGCTTCAGCTTATCCAGATCCTCCTGCTTCGAGAATCTGCCGCCGATCAGCTTGCCGTCTGTGCTGAGACCGATAAAAGCCAAGTCTTCGAAGGTCGGCTCGAAGCCGTAGACGTACTTGCCGTTCAGCACCGTCGTGCTGAGCGGATAGCGCTTGCCGGTCCGGTTGTCGTCGGCGAAGCCGCCTGCATTGACACCGGCTACGGCACCGTAGCGGCGGACGGCATCAAGCGTCGTCTCGCTGCTGCCGACCTTGTCCTTGCCCAGCACCATTTTCATCGCGGAGTCGGCTTTCAAGTTCACCTTCAAGGCGTAGCCCTTATAGTTGGGCTCCGTCAAATAATACAGCTTCAGATCGATATTCGCGCTGTTCGTCTGCCGGGCCACGTTCGCTCCGAGCTTTGCGCTGATCCGGTTGTCAAAAATGGTCTGCGGCTTGGCAGATGCGGAGCTGGCCGTCTGAACCATGGCGACGACGTCCTTCGCGCTCTGCTCGTACAATTGATAGAACCGCTCGATGGTGGTGCGGGTCTGCGTCGCATCGGCGGCGGCCTTGTCCAGCTTTTGGCTGGAGGCCGCAAGCTCGCTTTGAATCGAGAACTGCGTATCGGCAAACCGGTGAAAGTCCGGCAGCGGTACGGTCAGGTGCGTACAAAGCAAATACAACAAGATACCAAGAAATGGAGCGGATGCCAGTAACAAAGTCCGGTTAATCAGTTGAACAGGATTCATAGCTTTCACTTCCCTTATTGCAGCACATCAAGGTTTTTCTTCAAGTCATCGAGCTGTTTCTTCACTTCGGCAAGCTGAGTGTACAGCTGGTTGCTGTTATCCGTCTTGCTGTTGGCGCTGTCCTTCGTAAAAGCGAGCAGCTCGTTCAACGAATCGATTTTCCCCTGCATCTTCGTAAGGTCGCCGCTGACGCTGTCTTTTAGCTGCGCGATTTGCTTCTGGTAATCTTCCTGTACGGCTTGCAGCTGCTGTTCGGTCTGTGCCGCAATCTGCGCGGCGATCTGCTGGCGCAAATAATCGGTGTACAGCTTGGCTCCGAACACGCCGGCCGCTATGAGCAGGATCCAGCTCATCAGCAGAATGACATAGGTTCTCCGTTTGGCTTTGTTAACCGGCTTGCCTGTCCGCACCATGGGCTGCGCTTGAGTAGCGGCAGGTTCAATGGGCGTATTCATGGTTGATTCACCTTCCTGTATTCATTGGGAGAGAAGCCGACAATCTTTTTGAACACTTTGCTGAAATATTTTTCATCGTCGTAGCCGACCATTTCGGCCACCTGCGCAATGCGTAAATGCGGATTTAACAGAAGCAGCTTTGCCTTTTCCGCGCGAATGCCGCTAATATAGTCTGATAAATTGACTTTAAATTCCTGCTTGAATTTACGGGAAATATATTCACGGCTCAAATAGAAATGACTGGCAATCTCTTGAAGCGTAATATCCTGATGATAATGGTTTTGAATATACTTTGCAATCTCGAAAATGACGTTATTATCCTGATGCTGGCGCTTCAGCATTAACTGCGACAGCTCGGAGAGCTCCGCGCTCAATTGTTGTTCCCATAGCGCAACCGATAAGGCTCCGGACGCATCCAGCGGCAGCGGAAAAGAGGCCTGCTCCGGCTTCGCGTTCATTTCGGCCTGCTCGCCGAACCATTCCAATAACCAGCGGCTGCGCAGCAAGCGGTACTCATCGCGCCAGTGCTCCAGCTGCTCCTGCGTAATGCTCTCCAGCCGGTTCACCGCTTCGATCCATAGATGAACCGAGCGCTCGATTTGCTCCGTGCTGCCGCTGCGCACGGCCAGCCGGATCTGCTCGGCGAAGTCGCTGAACGACAGCAGCAGCGGATTGGACGCCGACTTTTCCTGATACGGATGGACGGCCTTGCCGGATACAAGCAGATTGCGGCGCCTCAGTGCCAGCCGGGCTTGATGGTAAGCCTCCGTGAGGCCGGCCGGAAAAGGCACCGGCTGGCTGATGCCGATGTCGATGCTGCTGCGGAGCGCGGTTTCGATTCCCGCTTGAACGGACTCCATCAGCTTGAGAGGCGGTATGGCTGCGCCGTAGAGCAGCAGCACGATCTCGTGGTCGCTGTTCCAATAGCGGAAGGCGACCCCCTGCCTGGACCCGCGCAAAATCTCATTGCATATATTCGTGATGGAGAAGAATAACAGATCCTGGTCGGTCTTGAACTTATCCCGCACCTTAGCGCTAAGCGTATGAATATTGGCGACTGCCAGCCGGCATTCGCGCAGGTCCGGCCCGATGCCGAATTCGCCAGCCAGCGGGGCCGCTGCGGCTTCGTAGCCTGAAGGCTCGTTAATTAAATTCGAGAACAGCTTGTCCCAGTATACCGGACGAATCTGATTCATTTCGATGTTTCGCTGTCTTTGACCGTGCCGTTCGGTCTCCTCCCGGTTCCAGCAATCCACCGCTTTCGTCACGGCAGCGTGCAGCTGCTCCGCGTCGATCGGTTTTAAAATATAGTCGACCCCGCCATGCTGAACGGTATGACGTACCAGCTGAAAATCGTCAAAACCGCTGATCACGATGGTTTTGCCTGTCGGGTAATTATGCTGCAGCCATTCGAGCAGCTCCATGCCGCCCATTAAAGGCATCATCATATCTGTAAAAATAATTTGCGGCTGGTGCTCCATAATAGATTGAATCGCTTCCTGGCCGTCCTGAGCCTCCAGCACTTCTTCTATCTGGAACTCGTTCCATGGCACAAGCAGCTTGATCGCTTCGCGGACGTGTTTCTCATCATCCACGATGATGGCTTTCATGATTAGTTTCCTCCTCCGGACGATAAAGCGGAATCCGCAGTGTAATTCGGATGCCGTGAGGCTGTGCTGATTCCAATTGCATATCCGCATCCTCATTATAGTAAAGCCTTAGCCGGCTTTTGACATTGTATAGACCGATGCTGTGGGCTTCCTCGGTCGTTTTCATAGCAGCCGTTTCTTTGTCGAGCTGTTCCCGCAGTAAAATGAGTTCGGGCTCGGGCATACCTTTCCCGTTATCCTCAACGATCAGACTAATAAAAGCTCCGTCCTCCGAGCGGCGGCTCCTGAACCTCAGCAGATTATGCGGCTGGCGGGGGTCGAAGCCGTGCTTGAAATAATTTTCGGCAAGCGGCTGCAGAAGCATTTTCGGAATGATCAAGCTTAACGTGTCATCCTCTATATCATACTCTACCTCCAATTCATTCTCAAAACGCTGCAGCTGCAGCTGCATATAAGCTTTCACATGGTCGAGCTCCTGCTTCAAGCTGACTTCGGTCTCATTCGTGTTCATACTGTAGCGCATCATCTTGGCCAAGGCGGACAGCAGGTGGTACACCTTCGGGGCTCCGTGCTGAAGGGCGAGCGTCCCGATGGACTGCAGCGAATTGTACAGAAAATGCGGATGAATTTGCGCTTGGAGCGCTTTGAGCTGGTTCGTTTTGTTAGCCAGGTTCAGCTTGTATTCCTGTTTGATTAGATCATTGATCGTCTGCATCATCATGCGGAAACGGCGGGCGAGAATGCCGATTTCATCATTGGTGTCGACCTGGATGTCCACATCGAGACGCCCGGACTGGATCTGATGAATATAGCCGAGCAATTGCTTGATCGGGCGCGTGAAACGAACGGAAATCAGCAGGGTAAGCACGGTAACGACAACCAGCAGAATCCCGATAATGACCATGTGAATTCTGGTTAAATCCCGGGCTCCTTGGTACAAATGCTCGTAAGGAATTTGCTTGACCAGATACCAGGATAAATAAGGCGTGGTCAGCTTTTCATAAATCTCGATCCCTTTCTCGGCCTCCAGGCTGCCGCGCTCCTCGCTGCTTCCCAACACGGACGGGATCCAGGCTTTTTGTAAAGGCGCACCTGCAGCCGCATCCTGGTCGGTCGAGAGAAGAAGCGTACCTTTATCATCAATTAAATAGAGATCTTCCCCTTCGTTCCCTAACTGCTTCAGCAGCTGATTCAATGTGTCGAGCTTCACGTCAATGGATAAAATGCCTAGCGGCGTTTTGGACGGGATCCGGTAAATGATCCGATGCATAGTCATGACCGTCCGTTGGGCATAGTATGGAAACTGGGTCAGCCCGTAGTCGTCGCTCATATGGGTGGGCTCCATGACGGCTTCGTAGGAGTCGCTCGGCATCTCGACAATATGCTTCAACGCTTCATCGTTGGCTTGAATGCCGCGCTTGAGAAATTCCTGGATCATAAGGAACGAATTCAAGCTGCCCTGTGCCCGTTCGTTGATATGCATGTAAACTTGAAAAACGTCCTTTTGCCTGGAGATCAGCTGAAGGATACGGAAAATTTCCGCCTCGGTCGAATAGCTGTCGAAGCCGGAGGTAGTCAGCCCAATGAAAGAAGCATCCTTATACATAATCAAGGACGTTTCGTTTAAAGAGTTCATGTAATTAATCAGGTTTTGCTTTCCCTGGTAGAGCAGGTTGCTGTTCTCACGCAGTGCGTTTTCTCTGACGGTTTGTTTCGTGTAGGCGTTCGTTACCCAGATTGAGGCCGTGATGGGAGCGATGGTAGCGATAAGCAGCAGGACGATCAGCTTGAAGCGCAGGCTGCTTCGTGTCATGAGGCGCACCTCCCTTGGGTTTGAATGGTGACCGCGGCGCTGTGCGGCGATCGGTCGAGCCCCGCGCGGCAGGTCAATATTTTACACCAAAGGGTTCATGATCCTCGGTGTTGGTTCTTAACAAAACATTTTATACTCAGTACTATAGTTGAAAATTCGGCTGATTGAAAGGTTTGGAGGAGGAATCTTGATGAAACGTAGAAATTCCGCAGAATGGGTCGAGCAGCTGGTGTTCGTCGGTCCCGCCTTTATATGCTTTGCTGTTATTATGATCATTCCGTTTATTCTCGGCATGTACTATTCATTTACAAGCTGGAACGGGGTCTCCGATCAGGTGTCTTTTAACGGTTTGGACAACTTCAAGCAGATTCTGCTGCACGATGAAGATTTTATGAAAGCTTTCTGGTTCACGTTCCGCTTCTCCATCTGTGCGGTTATTTTCTCGAATCTGGTTGCATTTCTGATCGCCCTTATGCTGACACGGCCATTGAAGCTTCGCAATTCGCTGCGGACCGTCTTTTTCCTGCCGAACGTCATCGGCGGCCTGCTGCTCGGCTTCATTTGGCAGTTTATTTTCGTAAAAGGCTTCCCGGCGATCGGACAGCTGACGCATATTCCTTTGTTTAACCTGCCTTGGCTCGGCGATGAGTCGACCTCGTTCTGGGCGCTCGTTATCGTATTTACGTGGCAGTCCGCAGGTTATTTCATGGTCATTTATATCGCTGCCTTGATGAATGTTCCCAAGGATGTGCTGGAAGCGGCGCGAATTGACGGTGCGAACTCTTGGCAGCTGCTCAGAACCGTTACGGCTCCACTGATCATGCCGGCCGTTACCGTCTGCTTATTCCTGGCGATCTCCAACTCGTTTAAAATGTTCGATCTGAACTTGTCCCTGACCAAGGGCGGACCGTTCAAATCGACGGAATCGGTGGCGCTGAACATTTATACGGAGGCGTTCCAAAACAACCGGTTTGGGCTTGGTACCGCCAAAGCATTAATTTTCTTTGTTGTCGTAGCAATTATTACAAGCCTTCAGGTGAAGCTGACCAAGAGCAAGGAGGTTGAAGCCTAATGGACACACAGCAGCCGTATTCCGGCAAGACCTTCGGTCTTGAGATCATCGCCATCCTTGTTGGCCTGTTGTTTCTGGTACCGTTCTATTTCGTCATCGTGAACTCGCTGAAAACGTTCGCCGAGCTGCTGACGGATCCGACCAGCCTGCCGACAGCTTTGCAGTGGAACAACTTCAGCCGGGCCTGGAACATTATGAAGTTCCCGACCGTGCTCAAAAACTCGATTCTAGTTACAGTAATCAGTAATCTGGGTATCGCGCTGATTAGCGCCATGGCGGCTTATCGTATCGTCCGCAAGCCGACCCGGTTAAATAATTTGTTATTCGCGCTGTTTGTTGCTGCCATGGTTATTCCGTTCCAATCGATCATGATTCCGCTGGTTAAGGTAGCCAAGTCGCTGGGATTGTTCAACAGCATTTGGGGCCTTGTGGTATGCTATCTCGGTTTTGGCGGACCGATGTCGATCTTTTTGTTTCACGGGTTTATCAAATCGATTCCGATGGAAATCGAAGAGTCGGCCCGGGTGGACGGCACCTCGGCGTACGGAACCTTTTTCCGTATTGTGCTGCCGCTGCTTCAACCGATTGCGGTTACGGTTATTTTGCTGAACTGCCTTTGGATCTGGAACGATTTCCTGCTTCCGTTTCTTGTTCTGCAAAGCCCCGAGCTGAAGACGATTCCGCTCGCTACGAACTCGTTCTTCGGGCAGTATACGAAGCAGTGGGATTTGGCCTTGGCCGCATTGCTGCTTGGCGTAACGCCGATCATTGTTTTCTTCCTTATTATGCAGCGCCATATTATTGAGGGGATTACTGCGGGATCGGTGAAGGGGTGATGTGTTCAACAAGCCAGGATTGCCGATTGCGGAGACAAGTTCTCGCAGCCCGGTGCTTCGGTGAAGGGAAGCGTCTCCGGTCGCTGTTGAAATCGTGAAAATGGAATGAACAATTTAGAGGATTTTTCACGATTTCAAAGGCGAGTACTTCGTTCCTCCGCCGCTTCCCTTCCCCTCCGCAATGGCTTGTTGAACACACATATAATTTAAGTAGCAAGAAATGGGGAGCGGAGTTGAAGCTCCCCTTTGTTGTGTGCTGAGTCGGGGAGGCAGTAGTTCCCGCAGCCCGGAGCTGCAGGGAAGGTAAGCGTCTCCGGTCGCTGTTGAAATCGTGAAAATGGAATGAACATTAGAGGAACACACGTATCCCAAATAGCGAAGGGGAGCCAGGACTCGGCTCTCCTTCGCTATTAGTAAATTTCGGGGAGCGGTGCCGGGCTCCCCATTTTTTTAGTTTTCTAAATGAGCGCTGAAGGCCGCTCCGCTCCAAGCAAGGCTGGCGAAGGAAAAGGAAGTGTGTCGGAGGAGCGGAAGCGTCCGCCTTTGTCCTCGGGAAAATTCCGCAGCACCCATACATTCATTTTTCCCGAGGACAACAGCGGCCGGAGACACACTTCCTTTTCCGCAGCCCTTCGCCTACAGCCCCCGCCCTGAGCACCTTGAGCATCCCTGCCTACAGCCTCACCACCCTCTCGCCACATCCTGGACTTCAACGCTCATCCTCCCTCCTTAGTCAATTTGTTCCACCCATTTGTTCAATATCCTCGGTGTCTGCTAATATTCGTTGAATTTATAATGGAGCATAGAGACACAATAACTAAAGCATGAACGAATGAGGGAGGTTATTTTCATGAAAAAAGGAATTCGGAAAGTCATGGCCCTTTCTTTAAGCGCTGTACTGCTGGCTGGCATTGCAGCAGGCTGTGCCAAAAAAGAAACGAATAATCAAGGGGCGGGTGGAACCACAGGTGGAACCGGACAACAGGTCACGCTCAAAATATTCCAGTTTAAAGTCGAAATTAACGAAGCCTTAACCCGCTTGAAGGATGAATACGAAAAAACGCATCCCAACGTTAAGCTTCAAATTGAAACGGTGGGCGGGGGCGCAGACTACGGTGCGGCGCTGAAGACGAAATTCGCTTCCGGCGACCAGCCGGACATTTTTAACAACGGCGGCTTTAATGAAATGAACACCTGGATGGAGCATCTGGAGGATCTCACCGAACCAGGGGTGGGTCAAAGATATTTTGCCTGTAGCCAAAACGCCGATTACAAAAGACGGCAAGGTGTACGGCCAGCCGATGAGTATTGAAGGCTACGGCTTTTTGTATAACAAGGAATTGTTCGACAAAGCCGGCATCAAAGAGGTTCCTAAAACGCTGTCCCAGCTTGAGGATACGGCGAAAAAGCTGCAAGCCGCAGGCATTACGCCGTTCTCTAACGGTTATCAGGAATGGTGGATCCTCGGTATCCACAATCTGAACGTCGGGATTGCCCGTCAGCCGGATCCGGACAAATTTATCACGGGATTGTACGACGGCACCGAGAAGTTTAAGGGCAATGCGGTGTTGAACGATTGGGCCAATATGCTTGACGTCACTTTGAAATACAGCCAGCCGAATCCGCTCACTACGGATTACAATACGCAGGTTACGAATTTCGCAACGGGTAAAGCCGCTATGATGCAGCAGGGGAACTGGACGGAAGTTCAGATTATGAAAACCAACCCGAACATCAAAGTAGGCGTGATGCCGATGCCGATCAATGAGGACGCGGCGGCGAACGATAAAATTTTTGTCGGCGTGCCGAACTACTGGGTTGTCAACAAGGATTCCAAGGTAAAAGCGGAAGCGAAGGAGTTTCTGAACTGGCTCGTTACATCCGATACAGGGAAAAACTACATGACCAAAGAATTTAAGTTCATCCCTGCCTTCTCCAATATTACAGCGAACGCTGAAGATCTGGGACAAACCGGTGCGGAGGTTCAGAAGTACAGTACGGACGGCAAAGTACTGAGCTGGAACTGGCCTAAATATCCGGAGGGCGCAACACAGGAATTCGGCGCTACGATCCAAGCCTATATTGCGGGCAAGAAAACAAAGGATCAGATGTTTGATGACTTCCAAAAATCGTGGGACAACCTAAAAGCGAAGAAATAACGACCATGCATTAGCAAATCGATCGAACCTATGGCCTCAGCCTCTGTGCTGAGGCTTTTTTTGGCTTAACAGAAAACGTCTTCCTTGCTACAATAGGGAAGAATTTAAGCGATATCATCCCGAGAAGGCTATTTTTTTTTTTTCGAGCGCAGGGAAAAAGGGGACAAGGTATGCGGTTACAGCATTGGCGGAACAAATGGATGGATTGGAAAGAAGCAAGAAGGCTGGCGATACCGGAGGAGAAACGACTGTCGAAGGATGCCATCGTCTCGCAATTCATTCATTTCTGTTTTCAATTCGGGGCATCGATGTCCGGGGTGTTTCTTTCCCTTTATTTATGGCGGCTAACACACAGCTTATGGATCAATGGGATGTATAACATTTTTAACTATGGGGCTGCCCCATTTGCGTATGCGCTGGGCGGACTCATCATCAAACGGAAAGACAGGATGGTGACATACCGGTTCGGGATCGCTTTTATCGCTCTGTTTTATTTGGCGGTCGTGTTTGCTCAGGAGCGGGTGGTCGATTATTATGTGTTGTTCGGGCTGTTTGCCGGGATTACGAGCGCTTTTTATTGGGCAGGATATTTGACGCTAATGTATGACGTCTCGACGGAAAGCAACCGTATCCGGTACCTGGCGATCAATATGATCGTGTTCACGTTAGCCGGCTTGATCGGGCCAGCCCTGGCCGGGTTTATCATTTCGCATAATGAAGGGCTGAGGGGCTACACTATAGTGTTTGCCATTGCGTTCTTCATGTTCTTGCTGGCAACGTTGGGCAGCTTCAAAATTAAATCAAAGCATTCTCATCATAAAGCGTATTATTTGAAGTTCGTAGGCTTGTTGATGAACAAAAATAAACGGTGGGTCAAATCGCTGTTCGGTTTCAGCGCGATGGGGATTCTCCAGGGAATTATGCTGTTTCTGCCGAGCATCCTGCTGTTTCAAATCGTCGGGCGGGAAGACCTGGTCGGCTATCTGGGCGTGCTGTATGCCAGCCTGAGCATTCTCACAGGCCTGTTCATTTCACGTTACGGCCGTGAGGAGCGGGCGCGGCTGTTTCTGGTTATCTCGACGATCGGTTATATCGCCGGCACTTTATTTCTAGTATGGAACATGTCCCTGTTCACTGTCGTGGCGTTTATGGTCATTTATTCGATCTGCTCGCCGCTGCAGGGCAACACGGTGACATCCTTTTACTTCCGTTTAATCGGAACGCTGCCGCTGAAAGGTCAGCTGCGGGTGGAATCGGTCGTTATGCGGGAAACCTTTTTAAATTGGGGACGGGTCCTTTCCATATTGCTGCTGATCTTGACGTATCAATATATCGGAAGCGAATCGCTGCCTTGGGTGCTGCTAGGAGCCGCTGTTTTCCAATTTATCCTCGCCTGGCTGCTGGAGCGCAGCCCGGAGGACCGCAAGTCTGTGCAGACGAACGCCGGGCATGGCGTAGGAGCTGCTAAATAATTCTTTTAACAACAAAAGGTCTTCGTGTACGTTTGTATACGAAGACCTTTTTGTCTGTAAGGGGAGAAGCCGGAGCTACTTATTCAGGTGGATTTCAAGGAATTTGAGCAGCGCATTATAAAAATCAACATTATTATCGAAGCTTCGGAAGCCGTGGCCTTCATTCTCTTTGATCATATATTGGGAATCCACTCCCCGTTGTCGCAGGGCCATTACGATCTGATCGGATTCCTTCTTTTTTACTCGCGGGTCGTTCATCCCTTGGGCAAAGAAGATCGGGGCCTGAATCCGGTCGACATTCAATAGAGGAGAGTAGGCTTCCAGCATAGCCTTGTCTTTCACGGGATCTCCGATTTGTTCATACATGATTTGACGGTTAGGCTCCCAGTAAGAGGGAATGGAATCCAGCATCGTAAATAAACTGGAAGGTCCCATATAATCTACGCCTGCGGCGTACAATTCAGGTGTGTAGGTGAGACCTGCCAATGCGGCATAGCCTCCGTACGAGGCGCCGTAGATGGCAATTCGTTTGGGATTGGCGATTCCTTGACGAATCAGCCATTGAACGCCATCGGTAATATCGTTTTGCATGGCTTGCCCCCACTGTTTGTTGGCGGCATTTAAAAATTGCTTGCCGTACCCGGTCGATCCGCGGAAGTTGACTTGCAGTACAGCATAACCGCGATTAGCAAGGAGCTGTACCTCGGGATCGTAGCCCCAGGAATCTCTAGCGGTAGGTCCGCCGTGCGGAATGACAACGACAGGCAGGTTCTAAGTGCCTCCCTGCTTCGGAAGCGTCAAGTAACCGTGAATAGTAAATTGTCCGTCTCGCGATGGGTAAGAGATCGGCTTCATCTCCGACATTTGAGCCGGATCAATCCATGGCTTCAATTCGGCGTATTTTTCCAGCTGCTTCGTTTTCCGCGAATAGAAGTAATAGGCGCCGGGGGAAGTGTCACCGTAAGTGCGGATCGTCACTTTGTCATCCGGCAAAGGATTTCCGACAATTTTGAAAGAAAGGCCGGGCAGCTTTTCCGCAATCTCGCGATTCAATTGTTCGAATTCTTTATCAAAGTAATGATAATAGGTTTTGTCCGTTTCATACGCTGCGGCCAAGATGGCACGTTTACGGTATGATACGACGATATCCGTAACGTCGGCATCCGGATTCTCATAGATCGTTTCTCCAATCTGCTTGGTGTTCAGGTTGAACTTGACCAGAGCCAGCTTGTCCCGGCCGATATTGGAGAATGCGAATAGCTCGGAATTATCGAAAGAGAACATAATAGGATAGAAGGCATCACCGAAAGGGACGGTCAACACGGTATCGAAGGAAAGCGACGTCGAACTGCGGTACAGAATTTTGGTGTCGGTGCCTTCTACGGAAACCGCCAGCTTGACATCCCCGTAAAGATCCGTCATCCAATCTGTAATATTACCGGGGTTACCTGCAATAAGTGTGAACGCCCCTGTTTGAATATTTAACTCATATACATCAAAAACTTGAGGCGACTTATGATTCATTTCCATAAGAATATCATTCTCATGGCCTGGAATATAGGAGAGGTTCTCCATAATGACGGCCTTGACGTTGTCAAACGGTGTTAAATCTTTATCCGCCGAGCCATCGGCATGTACGGAATGAATATGGTTATTTTCATCCCCGTCCATAGTGGAAGTATAAATAATCGTCTCATTATCGAACCAGGCAAAGCTTAGAATGTCCCTTTCTTTAAGGGAGGTAACCCGAACGGCGTCCTTCTTCTCATCGCCATTCTTATAGACATACAGCTGGGGATGGTGGTCGTGCTGCATCAGCAGTGCGGTGTACTTGCCGTCAGGCGACACTTGATAGCCCCCAAGCTCGGAGCCCCGCAAAAAGTCCTCGACAGAGAGCTGCCCTCGCTCAGGTTCGTTAATCATGATGGCCCGGTATAAGAAAAGGGCGAGCTGTGCCCGGGTCACCTTGCTTTTGGGCATAAATTCGAGCTGGTCGGTCAAAGAGTACTGTTTAAGCCGGATAATATCTTTATAATGGCTGTCGGACATATCCGACTCGTCTTTAAACCATACATTCATGCCGTTATCCTTCAATTGAAAAGCGCGCACAAGCAGACTGGCCATTTGCTCGCGGGTTAAAGAGGCATCGGGAGAAAATCGTCCCCCATCCCCCTGAATAATATTTTTTTCGGCCAGGGCATTGACGGCGACTGCATATTCACTCGCTGCGGGTACATCCGTAAATCCATCCAGGGAGGCCGGATAGCCTAACTTCAAAGCACGGCTCAGCCAGAGCGCCGCAATCCCTCGTGTTATGTCTTCATCGGGTTTGAAGGAGCCGTCCGAAAAACCTTGAATGATCCCTCTTTGGGATAAGCGGGCAATTTCTTTACTGGCATAATGATCTTTGGCGACATCCGTATAGCTTGATGCGGAGTCGTCGAGTGCCGCGGCGCTAACGGGAACGGCACCGAGGGACAAGCTGACGGCAAGAAGTATTGCAGCAATCAGCTTCGAAAAGGGACGGGACATGGTCAAGCTCCTTTTAGTATAAAATGGGAATAATGGTTCTAATATATCATTCCTGTTCGCTTATGGTAAATAAAATTGTTTTAAGGGCTCTTGAAAAGTGAAACGTAAGACGAATAGTCCATAAATATTAGCATTCTGGCTAGGACTTGGGTATGAGATACGGATAGAGGGATGTAATAAGGAGATGCTAAGGGGAAAAAAGGGGTGATGCAGCATGTCAGCTGACCTATACGACTGCATTGTTATTGGCGGAGGCATTGCCGGGCTGCAAGGGGCCATTCAGCTGGGGAGGTACAAGCACAGGACGCTGGTCATCGATAAAGGACGCGGCCGATCGACCCTGTGCCGCAGCTACCACAACGTGCTCGGATGGCCGGACGGGGTCTCGGGCCCCGAGCTGCGCAGACTCGGCAGACTGCAGGCCGAACGGCTTGGCGTACAATTCGCGGAAGCGGAAGTGACCGGTGCCGCGCGGACGCAGGACGGCTTCACCTTGCAGCTCGATTCCGGACAGAGAGCTCTGCAGGCGGCGACTTTACTGCTGGCTACAGGTATCATGGACCGTTTCCCGCCGCTTGCCGGACTTGAATGCTGCCTTGGGGAAACCGTTTATGTGTGTCCGGACTGCGACGGCTATGAGGTGAGCGGCCGCGAGACCGTCGTGCTCGGCTCCGGTGATGTCGGGGCTGCGATGGCCATAACATTAAGCTATTGGACGAACAAGCTGACCTATATTAATCATGAAGCGGACAGCGCCCCGTTAACCGGGAACATGCACGATGAGCTGAAGGAGGCAGGCATTGCTTACCTGCCTGAAGCCATTGCCGAGATCGTATCGGATGCTCCGAGCGGAAAGCTGCAGGGGGTTAAACTGGCGGATGGGCGGATGCTGACGGCGGAACGGGGCTTTATTGCCTTCGGCGGCAATCAGGTCAACTCAAGCTTGGCGGATCAGTTGGGTATGGAACGGTTGGAGAACAAGCATATCGTCACCGATCCGAGAAGCAAACAGACGAATGTTCCGGGCATATGGGCGGCCGGAGATGTTGGCGTCCATTCCGAGCAGGTGACGATTGCTATGGGAGAAGGCTCGCAAGCGGCGATCTGGATTCATAAGGAACTGCTGAGGCAAAAGCGGAAGGAGGCTCCCTCCAGTACGAATAGGTCCGATATTCCCGATCCGGGTCTTGTGACAGTTAAATAACGAGTACAAAATAGATGGCGATGGGCGTCCAGCGTTTTTTGGCAAGAAAGACGGAGGTTTCGGATTGAATAATCATTCTTCTAATTTGGATATCCACTGTTCCAACGACTCCTCTCCATTCACAAATATCCGGGTCAGCTTCAGAGCCTCCTGCTCCGGAGTCGTCCAACCCTGTTCGATAGTAAACGCGTAACGGAACCTGTGTTCCTGAAGCGCCTTCAGGGTGGCTGTATTCCATTCCCCATACGGATATCAGAAAATGTCGGCGGCTGTGCCCAGCTGCTCCTCAATCTGCCGGCGTGCCTCGGCAATCTGATACGTCTGCTCCTTTCCATTCAATAGGGGCAGATGGGGATGCGTCATACCGTGAGGCTGGATATCCCAGCCCGCTTGATGCATCTCTTTTATTTGATCCCAATTCAAAAAGTATCCGTCCTCCACCGTTCCGGGCGAAACGAATAAGGTTGCGTGGAAATCGAGCTCCTTCAGGACCGGCAGCGCATGCTCGTAATTGTCCGCATATCCGTCGTCGAATGTCAGGAGCACAGGCTTGCCCAGGAGGGGCTGTTTGCCTTCCAGCCGCTCGGTGAACTGTTCGAGCCGTAACGGGGTATACCCATTCTCTTTTAAGTAGGTCATCTGGCGGAAAAATTTATCCGGTGTAATCGTTGCCGGATTGCCTGGATCCACCGTAATACTGTGATAATTCAAAACCGGAATGCGCACCCGCGGGAACGGTTTTTCCGTGAGGCCGTTTTCCTGCAAAGGGCCGGCGTGGCTTGGCGGCCCGGCAGCGGCATTTGCGGCCGCGGTAGAAGCTTGAGCGACATCCGGAGAAGAGCTGTAGGGAGCAGGGGTGGAAGTGTGTACGGCAACTGCCGCTAAATCAGTCTCGATCGGAGCCATTCCATCAACATGCACCGTCAAGGCATGGATAGCAGCAGGAAGGATGGCTTCATTCGGTTTTCCCGCTTCCGGCACGAGTACGGGCTCTGTGCCCGGCTCCGCCTCAAGCTTCGCTTCGATCTCCGGCTCGGCCTCTGCTTCGACCTGCGCCTCCTGCCCGGCTTCCTGCGGCAGCGAAAGTGCCGTAACCGGAGGAGGAATCGGATGCAGCAAGGGAGAGAGGAAGAGGGGGCTTGCCCAGAGCAGCAGGACGATCAGACCGTAGAGGAAGGTAAAGCTCCTGAGAGTATCGGGGAGGAGAGTGTTCAGAGATTTTGCGGCGACCGTGAAAGGATGCATGGCACAGACTCCTTTGCTTGGAAATCTATTACTCTATGCATATCCGGCGCTAGATAAGATTATGACAACGTAGAGGAATTTGACGACAGCGGAAAATCCGAAGCAGGGGGCAGCTGTGCGACGACATGAGCGAACGTTCCAAGCGCCTCTTCTCCAAGCGGGCTTATGCGGTAAATGCCCCTTTCCACCCGCTGGAACCAACGGTAAAAGTTTTTTTGCAGCAGCCCCGCCGCGTTGGCATTGCCTGTGAGCGCCTTCAGCTGACGCGGGCTCATCGGGCCCTGCGTCTGGAGCAGGTAGGCGAGATGCAATGCTTTCTCGCGATAGGAAGTGACGAGCTTTCGGCGGGTGCTGCCCCCGACATTATAATCGGCGCGCCGTTCCTTAAACTCCCGCACCATCCGTTCGGCAGCGCGCTTGTTATGTCTTGGCAGGCGGCTTGGCGCGGGCCGGGCGGGTTCCCCGGATGCTGCAACGGATACAATTTCGGACGGAACCAGCGATACGGGCGGCGTCATTTCCAGAGCGGCCGGGTGGCATTCGATGAGGACGGCGGGCTTTTTTCGTTTGAAGAATTGCACGGTAATCATGCCGAGCCCGAGCATCTGGCACAGCTTGCGCAGCTCCGGCCAGCTGGCTCCATGCGGCGCGCGGCCCTTGTTCGGCAGCTCGAAGGCGACGTACACCTGCCTGGACATGCGGAGCCGGTCGATGCCCTGCAGCAGCAGCGGGATGGAGAACGATTTCTTCAATTCTATAATAACGGGCGGTTCTTCACCGCGGATGGCGACAAGATCGCAATGATTGACTTCTCCCCGGACGTGATACCCCAGCTGTTCAAAATAGCTTTTGACGGGCGCATACAGCTCGGTTTCGGTTTTGATGGCCATGGGCGCGCGTCTCCTTTGAAAATGAGAGTAAATAATGTAATTATATCATAGTTTTGTTAGTATGAAGGAATAGGAACAGGGAAGATCAAAGGAGGATGAACATTCAAATGAACCATCAAGCTGGTCAAATCGATCCATGGCTGGGTCGAAGCTTTACGTGCGGCTGCGGATCGGAGCACGAAGCTCCGATCCGGAAGGTCGTGATTGACAACGGCGCGCTGCAGGCGCTGCCGGCCTATGCGCTGGAGCAAGGCTACACCGAGCTCCTGCTCGTTGCCGATCAGCGCACGCTGGAAGCGGCCGGAGCCGAGCTGCTCCGGTACTGCGAAGCGGCCGCCGGGCTGCAGGCGCGCCTGTGCGTGCTCACCGACGATGAGCACGGAGAGCTGGCCGCCGACGAGCGCATTCTTGTGCAGCTGATGCTGCACGTTACGCCCACGGCGCAGGCTATCGTGGCCGTCGGCTCGGGCACGATTCATGACGCGGTCCGTTTTGTCGCGCACAAAATGAATCGCGTCTTTCTCTCCGTGCCGACGGCGCCGTCGGTGGACGGCTTCTCGTCGGTCGGCGCGCCGCTGATCATCGGCGGCTTCAAGCAGACGATCCCGGCCTGCGCGCCGGAAGCCATCTTCGCCGATCTGAAGCTGCTCTCCAAGTCGCCGCGCGCGATGATCGCCGCCGGCTTTGGCGACATGCTGGGCAAATACACCTCGCTTGCCGACTGGCAGCTCGGGCAGGTGCTGTTCGGCGAAGCGTACTGCGAGCTGGCCGCGGAGATGACCCGCCAAGGCCTCGCCTTGTGCGTCGACTACGTCGACGAGATCGCCGCAGGCACCGAGCTCGGGATGCGCAAGCTGATGGAGGGCCTGACGCTGTCCGGCATCTCCATGCTGCTCGTGGGCAACTCCCGGCCGGCCTCCGGCGCCGAGCATCATCTCTCCCATTATTGGGAGATGCGTTTTTTGCAGCAGCGCCGCCGGGCCCTGCTGCACGGCGCCAAGGTCGGTGCCGCCGCCGTGCTGATGGCGGAGCGGTTCGCCGCCGCCGCTGCCTTGTCGCCGGAGCAAGCGGCGTCAGCCATCGCAGCGCGCCAGGCAAGCGGCGATGCGCCTACGCTGGAACGGGCGCGGGCGGACATTGCCGCAGGCTACGGCGGCATCGCCGGGCAGGTGCTGGCCGAGAACGGCATCGCCGAAGGACAGACGGCCGCCGAGGCCTACGCTGCGGAGCAGCAGGCGCTTGCGCAGCGCATCGCCGAGCGGTGGGACGATGTGCGCAGCGTGTGCGCCAGTGTCCCTGCGCCGGCTGAGCTGGCGGGGCTGCTGGAGCGCGTAGGCGGGCCTGCGCAGGTGGCGGAGCTTGGCATTGAGCCCGGGCTCCTGCAGGACAGCTTGCGCTACGCGATGTATGTGCGCAACCGGTATACGATATTGCGGCTGGGCCAATGGCTGCAGTAATACATCCATTCTGATTTCAGACAACGGCAGAAAGCAGCGGACGGTTCAGCGAGTCCTTATCCCGGGACTCCGCTGAGGTATGATCTGACGAAGGCTGTCCTCCGGCAGGAGGACAAATCCTTTGTACGGCTTGTACCTCGGCATAACCGGACCGCAGGCTCTGCCGTTGTTTTTTGTTTTTGCTTAAAATTTCGGGCAACTTATCCTCATTGTCTGCATAGGTATTAATACACTTCGATTATGAGGTTGTTTAAAAAGTTCCGCCAAGGAAACGAAGCGAACAAACGGGAAACGCGGCTCGACTTACGAGTCCTGAACCTGTTTACTACATAATTTTCCCGCGGAAAGCGCGAGGGCCCAGGCAGCACAGAATGCAGGTTTGGGAACGTTTGAAGTAAAGGCTTCGTTAAGAGAGGTTCTCCACCGGAGAACCGGCAGCACGGATCGGCGTTTCCCGCGCAGCGCGAAGGAGAAGCTTGGATTCAACCGGCCTCTCTGATTCGGAACCAGGACCTTTTTAAAACACCGCTTTATTCTTTGTTGCTACCGCAAAAGCACCGTACGGAGGAGGTTGACTCATGGAAATATTCAAGAAGATTACGAATTACCGCACAGAAACCGAGCGACTTGCTTGGACCGGAACCTTTGCCGATTATATTAGCTTGGTTGCCAAAAACCCGCACCTTGCAATGACGGCGCACTCGAGGGTCTACCAAATGATTGCATCGCACGGTATCAGTGAGGACAATGGAAAACGCAGGTACCATTTCTTCGAGAAGGAAATTTTCGGTCTCGATATCGCCATTGAAAAGCTGGTCGAAGAGTACTTTCATTCGGCAGCAAGACGGCTCGATGTACGGAAGCGGATTCTCCTTCTGATGGGACCTGTCAGCGGCGGTAAATCGACCATCGTGACGCTGTTGAAGCGCGGTCTCGAGCAGTTCTCCCGTACGGATGAAGGTGCGGTGTATGCAATCAAAGGCTGCCCTATGCATGAGGAGCCGCTGCACTTGATTCCTCAGGAGCTTCGTGCCGAGGTCGAGCAAGAGCTGGGTGTTAAAATCGAAGGAAACCTGTGTCCCTCCTGCCAAATGAGGCTGCGTACCGAATACAACGGCCGCATCGAGGACGTACAGGTCGAGCGGGTGCTTATTTCCGAGGATAATCGCTCAGGGATCGGTACCTTCAGCCCATCCGACCCTAAGTCGCAGGACATTGCCGATTTAACCGGAAGCATCGACTTTTCCACCATTACGGAGTACGGCTCGGAATCCGATCCGCGCGCCTACCGCTTCGACGGGGAGCTGAATAAAGCGAACCGCGGCTTGATGGAATTCCAGGAGATGCTGAAGTGCGACGAGAAATTCCTCTGGAATTTGCTCTCGCTCACGCAGGAAGGCAATTTCAAAGCGGGAAGGTTCGCTCTGATTTCCGCGGATGAACTGATTATTGCGCATACGAACGAATCGGAGTATAAATCGTTTATTGCCAATAAAAAGAACGAAGCGCTCCAGTCCCGGATGATTGTCATGCCGATTCCGTACAACCTGAAAGTGTCGGAGGAAGAGAAAATTTACTATAAGCTGATCAAGCAGAGCGATATGTCGCACGTGCATATTGCACCGCATTCGCTGCGGGCGGCGGCTATTTTCTCCATCCTGACAAGACTTAAGGAGTCGAAGAAGCAGGGTATGGACCTGGTGAAGAAAATGAGAATGTATGACGGGGAAGAGGTCGAGGGCTACAAAGAGGCCGACTTGAAGGAAATGCAAAACGAGTATTTGGATGAAGGCATGTCGGGCATCGACCCGCGGTATGTCATCAACCGGATTTCCAGTGCGCTCATCCGTCAAGGTCTCGAATTTATCAATGCTCTCGACGTTTTGCGGGCGCTCAAGGATGGGCTGGATCAGCATCCGTCCATTACGAAAGAGGAACGGGAGCGTTATCTGAACTTTATTTCCATAGCGCGCAAAGAGTACGACGAGCTGGCGAAGAAGGAAGTGCAAAAAGCGTTCGTTTATTCGTTCGAGGAGTCGGCGAAAACGCTGTTTAATAACTACCTCGACAATATCGAGGCTTATTGCAACTGGGGCAAAATCAAGGATCCGCTCACAGGAGAGGAAATGGATCCGGATGAGCGTCTGATGCGCTCGATCGAAGAGCAGATCGGCATTTCGGAAAATGCGAAGAAAGCGTTCCGGGAGGAAATTCTAATCCGGATGTCCTCGTACTCCCGTAAAGGCCACCGCTTCAATTACAGCAGCCATGAACGGCTCCGCGAGGCGATCGAGAAAAAGCTGTTCGCCGATTTGAAGGATATCGTCAAAATCACAACCTCTACGAAGACGCCGGACGAAACGCAGCTGAAACGGATCAACGAGGTCATCAAGCGTCTGGTCGAAGAACACGGCTACACCACCGCCTCGGCTAACGAGCTGCTGCGTTACGTCGGCAGTCTGCTTAACAGATAACGGACATCCGCTTGCTATTGTCCAGCCCGTTTGTGACGGAGAGAACTGCAAAGATGCGGATGAATTAAAAACGCAAAGCTCCTATGAGGGGCCATCGGTCGATGGCCTTTGTCGTTTTTGTCCGGGAAACGGTCCAAAAGGCTCAAGAAACAAGCTCCCGGCGGTTCCCGGCGGGGAGATGGGTATCAGCCCATTTTCCTCCCGGGCAATCACCCCTTAGGCGGATGCACATATATTTTAGAGAGATGTGCCACACCTTAACGGATCAAAGGGAGCGATGCCTTGTGTCGAATGAATTTCATGCGGATTTGGAGGGGCTGGAAGGTTTGGAAGGCTTGGAGGAGCTGAGACCTCCATTCTCGGGAGGCCATTTCGGCCACGGGTTCGGTCACGGCGGCTTTGGCCACGGGTTCGGTCACGGCGGTTTCGGCCATGGCTACGGCCACCAGTTTTACGGCGGCGCCGGGTTGCTTCCATGGCTTGCCGCGCCGTACCTGTACCCGCCTTACGGACCTTATTATCCTTATCCCTACGCTTACCCTCCTTACGTGCCCTATTACTATTAAGCCTGGGCCGTTACCTGAAATTCAGGACAGACTCCGGTATTCGCTTTCCAGCGGATAGCCGGAGCTTTTTTGTGAAGAAGCGGTACCCGCAAAAGGCTGTCCTACAAGCTTTTATTCCATTTTAAGGAGGGAAAGGAATATCAATCCTGATCCGTTTTTGCAGGACTTGACATTTTAAAAAATGTCATATTCGGGGAACTGAAAATCTGCTACAATCATCATAGACGACCTCTTTGTAAGCGTTTTTACATAGTGTTCGTACAGCATGGAGGGAGCAGACGGACGATGATGATCACCCTAGTCCAGAGTAAATGGTTTCGTTATTCGATTATCGGACTTATGATTTGTTTAATGTTTACGGCGTACCGCATTATTACGGTAGAGGGGGAAGGCACCGCGCCCAAGTTTGTTTTGATGCGGCTTGAAGATATCGGTCCCGGAGGCCAGTACGGCTCCATCGAACAGCTGGGGAAGCTGAGGGCTGTAATGGAGTATTTGAGGGACCAGCATGTAAAATATCACCTCGCAGTCATTCCGCGCTGGCTTGATTTTCCGGCGGACGGCACGCATTACGATGTCTCGCTCGATCAGGCGGACAATCCTTACGTCGCCGCTTACCAGAAGCTGTTGAAGCAGGCGGTGAAGGACGGCGCGGTACTGGGGATGCACGGCTACACCCACCAGGTCGGCTCGGTCCGGCTGGACAACGGGCATCATGAATCTGGCATCGGCAATGAATTCGACGAGCCGGGCGACGACCGGACGGTGTCGGCCGCCTTTGCCGAGCCGAGGCTGAAGCAGGGGCTGGCTATCCTGGAGCATGCGGGACTCAAGCCGCAGTTCTGGGAGTCGCCGCACTATCGTTCGACACCGGAGCAGGATGCGCTGTTTCGCTGCTTCTTCGGATTGAATTATCAAGCCGATATTCAAACCAACCGCAATACGCCGGCGGCGCAGTTCCGCAGCGACCGCAATACCCTTTACGGCGAGGCGAGCCTGGGAGCGGCCTATGTTCCGACGCCCTTTGACTATATTCCTTATAATAAAGACGAGAAAGTGATCGTCGACCGGGTTGGCAAATCCAACAATATCCCGTCCTTTTATTATCATCCATTCCTTGAATTCAAATATTTGCAGCCGGTTACCGATGAGCAGGGAGAGCCCGTGTACCGCGACGGTATGCCGGAATACCGGTATCCTTCCCAAGCCAAGAGCATGCTGCAAAAGCTGATTAACGGATTAAGAGAAAAGCACTACGATTTCTACTCGATTCAAGACTATATTCCTTTCACGCCGGCGAACAGCATTAAGCTGAACGCTTCCGGACAGCAGGAAAAAATGCTCCTCGGCGATGTGACCGGAGACGGACAGATGGACATGGTCACATGGGATTTGACGAACGGAAACCTGTCCGTATCCGCCGGCAACTTCACCGGTCTTCGTAACGACCCGCAGGGCAATCGCGAGGTATGGGCGCAAGCGGCCTATACGAGCGGTGCGGCGGCGGCGCTGGGTCAAAGCGGCTACGTCAAAGGCAGCCTGTGGATTGCTCATCCGACGGGACGGCTGGAGCGGTATGCTTCCGACGGCCACCGGTTTATCCTGCTCAACAGCTGGAAGACGGAACCGCGCAGCTGGACCAGCCTGCAGATCATACCGCAGCCGGGCGGGGATGTCGTCATTGCGGGACTTTCCGCGAGCCGTCTGCACTTGTACGGATTGTATCTGAGCGGGAATGTGCTGAAGCCCATGAAGCCGTACAAGTTCAAGAATGAGTGGAAATCCGAGCTGCAGCAGCGGCTGCATTCCGATGGCAGCACGGCCTTGTTCTTCTCGAGGCCGGGAGAGGTAAGCGGGGTTGAGCTTAGCCCCGATAAAGCGGGGCTGCAGTGGAAGGTAGGGAAGGTGGAGCTGAATCTTCCTTCGCAGGACGGCGAGCTCCGATTGGCGGATTTCAATGGAGACGGGAAGGAAGACGCGCTTCGCTGGAATCCTGAAACCGAATCCTCCACGGTTTATTTGGGAGCAGGGAACGGGCAGTACCGGATGCTGTCCACCTTCGGCCCGTGGGGCAAGAAGAATTCCAAGCTGTGGATCTCCGACCTGGACGGTAACGGGAAAAGCGATCTGGTGCTGCTTGACAGGCAGGATGGTTACATGGATACGGCGCTTTCCTTCGAAAGCCGGCCATAAGGATCGAAGCGGGAAGCTGAGGCATGGTTGCTCATCTTCCCGCTTTTTCTTTTATCCCCGCAAGCAGGATTTATGCAGGGGGTGGCGAATTATTCCAATATTATCGAATGGACTCGGTTTATCTTGTTTCCTGTCGAATGAAAATAAGGAGGTTGAAGATGCCTCTCGCGATCACAGGCAGTTTAATTTCGGCAAAGGTATCAATGCCATGTCAATAAAGAATAAGATTTATATTCTGTTTATGCTGGCTGTTGCGCTGCTTTTGATTCTAAACAATGCCCTTCTTTATGTGTTCAACCCTTCATGGGGCAGTTCGCCCAAGCCGCAGCTGATGATCGGGCTGCTGCTGCTGTTTGCGGCTCTGCTGCTTGGCTACGGCTTTGTTGAATATTTGCAGCGTTCCATGCGCAGTATGCTCGATCAGTTTGATGAGGAAATCGATCATAAAAATCAGCAGATTGATTTCTACGCCAACCATGATTTCTTGACAGGGCTGCCGAATCGAATCTTGTTCAAAGAGCGTTGTCGTGCCGCTTTAGAGCAGTCCAAACAGCTGCAGCAGTCCGCCGCCATTTTATTTTTGGACTTGGACCGTTTCAAAATCGTTAACGACATGTTCGGTCATTCCACCGGCGATGATTTGCTGCGGGCCGTTTCCCGCAGACTGCAGCAGCATATCCGGTTCGGAGACACGGTTTCAAGAATTGAAGGGGACGAGTTTGCGCTAATGCTCGGCAACGCTTCGCGGGATGAAGCGGTGAGAATTGCACAGCTGCTGCTGGATGAGCTGTCCAAGCCGTTCGTGCTGGAAGGCAACGAATTTTTTGTTACGCCAAGCATCGGCATCAGTCTGTATCCGGGCGATGCGGCGGACGAGGAAACGCTGGTGAAGCATGCCGATACGGCGATGTATCAGGCTAAAGAGATGGGACGCAACCATTACCGGTTTTATACGAGCGATATGAACGAACGGATCGCCAAGCGCCTGCGGTTGGAAAAAGGGCTGCGCAAGGCGTTCGGACCGGGAGGAGCTGACGGTTCACTATCAGCCGCAGGTCGATTTGACTACAGGAGAGATTACCGGGATCGAGGCGCTGCTGCGCTGGCGGCATCCGGAGCTCGGCATTGTTTCCCCGGCTGATTTTATTCCGCTTGCGGAGGAGAACGGCATGATCATTCCGATCGGCGAGTGGGTGCTGCGGCGGGCATGCACGCAGAATAAAGCCTGGCTTGACGCAGGGCTTTCTCCTATGCGGATAGCGGTCAATTTGTCGGCCCGGCAGTTTCAGCAGAGCAATCTGGTAGACGTAATCCAGCAGGTGCTGTTGGATACGGGGCTGCCGCCTTATTACCTGGATCTGGAAATTACCGAAAGCGTTGCAATGTTCAATGAGAGCTACGTGATCGCCAAGCTGCAGGACCTTAAAAATCTCGGGATCAAAATCTCGATTGACGATTTCGGCACCGGTTATTCCTCGCTAAGCTACTTGAAGAAGTTCCCTATCGATGCGCTTAAAATTGATAAATCGTTCGTGTCCGAGGTAATGAACGATAAGGATGACGCGGAAATTATTGCAACGATTATTTCCATGGCCCGCAACTTGAAGGTCGCGGTGATCGCCGAAGGCGTGGAAAACGAGGAGCAGCTGCAGTTTTTGCGCAGCCAGAAGTGTACGGAAGCGCAGGGCTACCTGTTCAGCAAGCCGCTGGATGCGTTGGAGCTGGCGCCTCTGCTGGTAAGGGCTTAGCCGTCCGGGCAGTCGGCGAATGCAGGATGAATGAATAAGTTAGAAGAGGGCAGTCTTTCCCAGGATTGTCCTTCTTTTTTGGGCCAAGAAAGTCGAAAAAGCGCGAATTTTGATATAGACAAAGAAAAAGAAATCTCCTATTGTGGAAGTAGACGGTAGTCGAGACCTAGAGTCCGGCTCCTGTTGCAACCGGCGGAAGGGGTGGTCCAGGGCAGTGATACTCATACGAAACCGGCTTGTCCTGGGAAGGGCGCTTATTATCTTTCTGCTGGCTGCCGGCCTCTTAACGGTGTTCTGGGCGAATCGGCCCGGGCTTATGCCAGTGCCTGCCGGCGTTGGAATAAGCTCGGAGGGACGGCTCGATCTAAGCGGCTGGAGCTTCGAGCGCCAGGGGCGGACCGAGTTGAACGGCGAATGGGCCTTTTATGAGCACATGCTGCTTGCACCCGAAGATTTAAAGGCCGGTCAGCCTGTGACTTATATAAAAGTACCTGCCGCCTGGAACCGTTATGAAGCCGAAGCGGGCACAACCGGGTTCCATTCGGGGACCGGCTACGGCACTTATCGTTTGCAGGTGCTGCTCCCGCAAGCGAACTATCTTTATGCCTTGCGGATTCCGACGATTTCGACTGCCTACAGGCTGTGGATTAACGGGAAAGAAGCCGCTCGGGCCGGTGAGCCTGGAGCTACGGCCGAAGCATCCGTTCCCAAGAACGAAATGAAGACGGTTCCATTTTCGCTGGATACCCGGCAATTGGATCTCGTTCTTCAAGTGTCCAACTTTCATCACAGCATGGGCGGAGTGAGGCATCCGATTGAGCTTGGGGATTTCGGGCAAATGCAGCTGCGGGACGAATTCAGTCTAGGCTTCGATCTGCTGCTATTCGGCAGTTTGACCATCATGGGGCTGTATCATCTGGGATTGTTTACGATCCGCCGCCAGGACAGCTCGGCCCTCTATTTTGGCCTGTACTGTCTGCTGACAGCCTTTCGCACCCTTTTTATCGGGGATATTGCTGTTGTCAAGCTTTTTCCGGGGTTTCCGTGGGAGCTTGAAATGAAGCTTGAATACCTCTCAGCCTATGGTGTTTTATGCTTGTACATGCTGTTTATCGGGAAGCTGTACCACCAGGCATGCCACCATGTAATTCTTCGATGGTTTTCCATTCTGTGCGGCGCTTATACGCTACTCACTCTTTGCACCCCGGCGCTCATCTATACCCGTTACTTGCTTGGTTTTCACGTGATCGCTGTCGCAGGCATGCTCTACATGCTGTATGTGCTGTATACGGCCTGCCGCCAAAAGCAAGAAGGCAGCCTGATCCTGCTGTCGGCCAGCTTCTTTTACGCGCTGCTGCTGTTTAACGATATTTTATATACCAATGGATGGGCCCAGACGACAGGGCGCGCTTCCGGAATCGGATTGCTGGTATTTATCGTCTGCCAATCGCTCGTACTGTCCACCAAGCTGTCCCGTGCGTTCGCCAATGTGGAAAATTTATCGGCGGCTTTGGCGGAGCTGAACGGAGGCCTTCAGGCCAAGATCAAAGCGGGTACCGCCGACTTGAAGTGGGCGCATGACACACTTTTGAAGAAAAATAAAGAGCTGTCCCGCTTGGAGCGTTCCCGCAGCCGCCTGCTCAGCAATATTTCTCATGATCTGGGCACCCCGCTTACCACGATTCAATGCTATCTGGAGGCCATCCTGGATGGAATGATCGAAAACGACGACAAGCGCAGGCAGTATATTCGGCTTATTCATGACAAGGTGCTCGGCATGGGGCGTCTGATCGACGACCTGTTTCACTTATCCCAGCTGGAAGCGAGACAGGTGGAATTCAAGAGCCGGCGGATGGCTGCCGACAAGCTGATTCATCAGCTGCATGCCCGCTATGAGCTTGACGCAAGCAATGCCGCGCTGACCTATGAGCTGCGGCTTTCCGCGAACGGACCGAAGGGAGCGCCTTATCCGGAGGTGTGCGTGGACTTGGAGCGAATGCATCAGGCGTTTTCGAATCTGATCTATAATGCGATCAAGTTTACTCCGCCCGGAGGCAGCATCATCGTAGAAATGACAGACAGCGGTGCGGAGACTATGCTTTGCCGTGTATCCGATACGGGAGCAGGCATTCATGCCGACGATCTTCCCAATATATTTGACCGGTTTTACACGAGCAGCAGCCCAAGAAACGTAAGCGCAGGAGGGAAAGGCCTCGGATTATCGATTTCGAAGGAAATTATTGAATCGCACGGCGGGCGGATTTGGGTGGAACGCTCGGAGCTTCAAGCGGGGACAGTGTTTTGCTTCACCCTGCCTTGGCAGCAGGACAAACGGCTTGACCCTAAATAACCCGTTGGCTATTCTTGAATTATTGATGGATGATTATGTACTCTGGTGGTGTGAAGAATCATGACAAAACAAACGATTTTGATTATAGAGGATGATCTGGAAATAAGAAATGTCATTCAAATGTACCTTATTCGGCATTCCTTTGAAGTCGCCGTCGCGGAGCGGGGGGATCTTGCCGTTGCGATGGTGCAGTCGATCCGGCCGGACTTGATCATTCTGGATGTGCTGCTGCCCGGGAAGGACGGGTTCGAAGTGTGCAAGGAGGTGCGGGAGTTTACCTCGGCGCCGATTCTGTTTCTTAGCTGCAAGAAAGAGGAGCAGGACAAAATCACTGCCTTGGGACTTGGCGGCGATGATTATATGACCAAACCGTTCAGTCCCAATGAGCTGGTTGCCCGGGTAAAAGCGAACCTGAGAAGGCCTTACTTAACCGGCGCTCCGCAGGAGCATCCATCCGTGCTAAGATTCGGGCCGCTTCAGATCGATGTGCTCAGCCGCACCGTGAAGGTGAATCAGATCGAAGTGACGCTGTCGAAGAAGGAGTTCGATCTGCTGAAGTTTCTGGTCAGCCGGCCGGGCCAGACGTTCAGCCATGAGGAGCTTTTTCGTGAAATATGGGGGCAGGAAAGCTTTAACGACACGCGCACCATTATTGTGCATGTCAGCAATTTGCGCAAAAAAATCGAGTTGGATCCGTCCAATCCGCAGTATATCATTAACGTGCATGGCGTCGGCTACAAATTCGTGCTGGCATGAACCTTCATGTATAATTAACCTATGGTCAATAAAATGCTTGATTGCACGCTTCGATAAGAGTTGGGTTCTTCTGCTCTAATGTTATATTTTATGGCATGTTAGGGTAGGGGATAGCCGTATTTCGCTGTTTATTTTGGATGATTTGGAGGATGCCTACATATTTATACCTATTATTCCCATCATCTCATAAGGAAAAGAGGTCAGATAATAAGGAAAACAAGGGACAGGGGAGGATAAGAAAGCTTCCCACTTCCAGTGTTACTTGTTTCTGCAGTCCAAAAAGGCAAAAGCCCTCCCTGCAAGCTTTCGAAGGGAGGGCTCTTTGCGGCGTTTGCATAGCACCTGCGCACGAATCCCAGTCGCATGCGCTGCAGTGCTTAGCGGCGACCGGTTCGGACCCCACACCGCGACACAAACGCGGACACGGTCTTATCGCTGCTTAGAACAAGCTCCAGTCGAATGCGTTGGAGACGGTTTCGAGCAAATGGACGCCTGCCGTGCTGTTTCCTTTGCTGTTCAGTGCGGGTCCGATGACGCCGATACCGTATTTGCCCGGCACAAGGGCGAGAATGCCGCCGGAAACGCCGCTTTTGGCAGGCAGTCCGGCTCGGATCGCGAAGGCGCCCGATTCATTGTACATGCCGCACGTAATCATGAACGTTTTGGCGATCTGGACGTAACGGCGCGGGACAAGCTGCCGCCCGCTCACCGGATCGGCCCCGTCGAAGGCGAGTACCAGCGCCATGCGGGCCAGATGCATGCAGTTTACTTCAATCGAGCAGTGCTTGAAGTAAACCTCCAGCACTTCCTCGACATCGACATCCTCCAGCACGCCGTTCGCTTTGAGAAAATAGGCGAGTGACCGGTTGCGGTGCGCCGTTTTCGTTTCCGAAAGGTAGACCGCTTCATTGATCTTTAACGCGGCATCTCCGGCCAGCTCTTGAAAAAAGGCGGCGATCCGGTTTATTTTCTCCGCAGGCGTCGCCCCGTGGATCAAGGAAGAGACCGCTATAGCGCCCGCGTTGATTAGCGGGTTGAACGGAATGCCCGGATCGACCAGCTCCAGCTTCAGCATGGAATTGAAGTTGTCCCCTGTCGGCTCCATGCCCACCTTGGCGAATACGCCTTCCTCTCCCTGATCCATTAAAGCGAGCAGCAGCGTAAACACCTTGGAAATGCTCTGCAGCGTAAACTGCAGACCGCAGTCACCCGCGGTAAGAGCCTGCTGATGCCCGTCGCAGATCGTCATGCCGAGCGCATCGGCCGGCGCATTGGCGAGTTCGGGAATATAGGCCGCCACCTTCCCGGATGCGGCGCGTTGTCTGCTGGCTTCAAGCCACACCGGCAGCTGTGTCTGAAGCTCGTTCCATTCGGCGCTCATGTTAAATTCCTCCTTTATTTCTTGGTCCCCGTTCATTATAGTAGAGAGAGCAGATTTAATTATCTTTTTCGACAATAACCGTTTTATACCTGCAAGCCGGCTCATGGGTCCGTATTTTACTGTATTTCACCGTATGCCACCGTATTTTACTGCACAAACGCGTTACTTGGTTGCATGTTTGCCCGAAACCCTATATAATCGTATAAATTTTGACATGTTTCGAGCGCTGTCCTCAGGCATACCCGGTCACTGCGGCAAGCAGCCGGTTGCTATATAGGTTTTTGCTTTTTTGCAAATGAAAAGGGAGGAAATGAAAGTGAAAAAAGTGTTTGTCTTGATCACAGCGCTGGTGCTGCTGTTCAGCGCTACAGGCTGCGGCAAAAGCCCGGCGCAGGGAGGCGCGGCGGATTCGGGGAAAAAGAGAAATCGGTATCCATTCTGACCCCGTTTCTATCCTCCGTCACCACGAATGAAATGGTGGAGAATCTGAAGAAGCTTGCGGCGTACCGCGGCTGGAAAGCCAACGTTGTCGATACCAAGGGCGATGTAGGCCAGCTGGCCAGCCGGATGGAAGACGTTATCGCTTCCAAGACCGATGCGATCGTGCTGGTGAGCACCGATCCGAATCAGGTGAAGACGCAAATCGCCAAAGCCAAGTCCAAAAACATCCCGGTATTCGGCTGCGATTCCGGTTATATTGACGGTATGGCTATGAACGCGACCAGCGACAATGCCGAGATGTCCAAGCTGATCTCGGACTATTTGTTCAAGACGATCGGCAGCAAGGGCAACATTGTCGTGCTGACGTACCGGGCGCATCCAGGCGTGCTGAAGCGTTCGGAAACGCTGGACACGCTGCTGAAGCAAAATACGGGCGTGAAGGTGATTACGGAGCAGCAGGTACAGGTTCCGGGGCCGATTGAGAGCGCGCGTAAGCAGACCGAGAGCATTCTGCTGGCGAACAAGGATGAAAACGCGATTACCGCCGTATGGGCAGGCTGGGACGAGCCGGCGATCGGCGCGGCGCAGGCCATTGAGGCGGCAGGGCGCAAGAACATCATCGTTACCGGTATCGACGGCAACAGCCAGGCGGTGGACATGATCAAGAAAGGCTCCCCGCTCGTAGCGACGGTGAAGCAAAACTTCTCCGGCATGGCCGAAATCGTAGCGAAGCAAATGGACCGCGTATTTGGCGGGCAGCAGGTGGAGCAGACGGAAATGTACGCGCCGGCTTCTCTGATTACGAAAGAGAACGCGGGAAAATAATTTCGATATCGAGGCAAGAATGAAGGCTATGGGGAATCCCATGCCTTTTTTCTGCCCTGGCAGGGGGTAAGCACATGGCGCTTCTAAGCATTCAGGGCATTTCAAAACGGTTCGGGACGCAGGATGCGCTCGCAGATGTTCATCTGGATATTCAGCCGGGTGAGGTGCATGCCTTAGTCGGCGAGAACGGAGCGGGGAAGTCCACGCTGATCAAAATCATTACGGGCGTTTACCGGTCATACGGGAGGACAGCTGGTCTGGGAAGGGCGCGGCGTCCGGTTTGCATCCCCGAAGGAAGCGAAGCAGGCCGGTATCCATGTGGTGCATCAGGAGCGTCAGCTGATCCCGTCGTTTACCGGCTACGAGAATCTTTTTCTCGGCGAGGCCTACCCGTCCCGTTGGGGCGGTATGCGCGTGAAATGGGCGGATATGCGCCGCCGGGGAGATCAGCTGAAGCAGGAGCTGGGTATCGACCTGGATCTGAGCCGGACGGCCTCGGAGATGACGCCGCCGGAGCGGACACTGCTTGAAATGATGCGGGCGATGATGCAAAACTGCAGGCTTGTCATCCTGGACGAGCCTACGGCATCGCTGACGGAACCGGGAAACCGAGCTGCTGTTTTCCTGGATCGGCAAGCTTCGCGCTGAAGGCAAGTCGGTGTTGTACGTATCGCACCGGATGGAAGAAATATTTAAGCTGAGCGATCGGATTACGGTGCTCCGCAACGGGATGAAGGTCGATACGGTGGCGGCATCCGGTCTAACCCGGGAAGCGCTGATTCGCCTGATGAGCGGTCACAATGAACGGGACGGCGAAGCACGTGCCCTGCGGAGCCGGGCGGGAGCGTCCAGAGGCCCGGTCCTGCTCCGCGCCGAAGGGATGAAGACGGCGGACGGCATCGTGAAGCACGCCGACCTGGCCGTGTACGGCCAGGAAATCGTAGGCGTGTTCGGATTGGCGGGGGCGGGGCGGAGCCGAGCTGCTGGAAGCCATCTATGGCACCCGCGAGTGCGCGGGAGGACAAGTGACAATCGAGGGACAGCGGATGCCGTCGTCCAAGCCTTCCCGGTCGCTGCGCAGCGGGATGGTGCTGATTCCCGACTGACCGGCGGGCGCATGCCCTAATCTCCGGCATGACGATTCGCGAGAATATGACGCTGCCGGTGCTGTCCCGTTTCGCTAGCAGCCTGAGCGTCCGCCATGGCGCCGAAAAGTCCGCGGTTGCGGCGAAAATGGAAGAGCTGCAGGTCAAAGCGACAGGCACCGAGCAGCCGGTGCAGCAGCTGAGCGGGGGCAACCAGCAGAAGGTTGTTTTCGCCAAGGCGCTGTTATCCCAGCCGAAGGTATTTCTGTGCGACGAGCCTACCCAGGCGGTAGACGTTATGACGAGGGAGGAAATTCACCGGCTGCTCAGGCGGCAGGCCGAGCAGGGCTGCGGCGTCGTATTCGTCTCCTCCGACCTGCAGGAGGTGCTTGACATCGCCGACCGGATCGTCGTGATGCGGGAAGGGCGGACGGTAGCCGAGCTGCCGAACGCGGACATAAGCGCCGAGCAGGTGCTGAGCTTATGCTACAACCAGCTTCATTAAAGGTATGAACAAGGAGGAAGCCGATTTTTCATGAACACACAAGCAATATCCATGCTGAGAACGAATGGAACGTTAATTGCCGCGGTTTTGATTGTGATCGGCTTTTGCGTGTTAAGTCCGGATTCATTCGCTTCCGTAGACAACTTTATCAATATTACGCGGCAGATTTCGTTTCTAGTCATGATTGCCATAGGAGCTACCATCGTGATGGCGGTCGGGGAATTCGATCTTTCGATCGGAGCGGTCGCCAGCCTGGGCGGAGTCATGGCAGCCAAAATGGCCGTAGCCGGGTATCCTTATGCAGCCGTATTGGCGGCTCCGCTTATTGTATGTACCGTCATCGGCTTTATTAACGGCTGGATCGTTACGAAATTCCGCGTGCTTTCCTTCATAACGACAATGGCGATGGGAACCGTTCTCGGGGGGATTACATTCTGGATGACCGGGGGCGCGACCGTCTTCGAAAATATTCCCGATTCGTTCCGTTACCTGGGACAGACCGAGTGGGCCGGTATTCCGCTGCTTTCCGTCATCATGCTTCTGATTACGGTCTTGTTCTGGTACGTGATGTCCAATACCGCCTTCGGCCGCAGGCTTTACGCCATTGGCGGCAATGAGCAGGCGTCCCGTGTGGCCGGGGTGAACGTATTGGGGAACAAAAATGCGGCGTTTGCAATTGCCGGGCTGCTCGCCGCCCTGACGGGCATTCTGATGTCCTCGCGTCTCGGCTCCGCCCATCCGACCGGAGGGAACGGCCTGTTCCTGCCCGCCTATGCGGCGGCTTTTCTTGGCATGACGGCCTTTAAGGAAGGGATTCCGAACATTTGGGGAACGTTCGTAGGCGCCGCTATTATCGGGATTTTGGCGAACGGCTTGACGATATTGGAGGTGCCGTCTTTTTTACAGGATGTCATTACAGGCATCATTGTCATAGCGGCTGTCATTATTCAGCGAATGGGCAAAGGGACGCGCTGATTCCCGGCTTGGTAGCTGTGCAGGAAGGACTGTGACCATACAATGGACTATGTGGCATCGATCGATATAGGAACGACGGCGGCCAAAGGCGTGCTGGTCGACCGGGAGGCGCAGATGCATCATGAGGCGTCTTTTCCGCTGACGACAAGGCAGGAGGGCGGCCGGGTAGAGCAGCATCCGTCGGAATGGTGGGAGGCGGTGCTGCACATCGCTTCCCAATGGACCCGCGCGGGCATCCGCCCGGAGCAAATTGTCTGCATCTCGATGAGCGGACAAATGCAGGATCTGTTGGCTATCGACGCGGCGGGAGAGCCGCTGCGCCCGGCGATCCTGTACTCCGACGCCAGAGCGCAGCAGGAGGCGGAACGGATTGCGGCCGTCATCGGAGTGGATACGATGCGGGAAGTGACCGGAAACCATTTTGACGGGACGTTTCCGTTCGCGAAGCTGCTGTGGCTGAAGGAACGGGAGCCGGACACATATGCCGGGACGGCGGGAGTGCTGTTCGGCTCGAAGGATTACATCGTCCGGAAATTGACGGGACAGTCTGTGACCGACCCGACGACCGCTTCAACAAGCGGCTTGTTTCATGTAAGCCGTCGGGAGTGGGCCGGCGAATGGCTGAGCGCCGTCGGTCTTGAGGCGGGCCTGCTTCCCCGCATAACAGCCTCTCATGCGCTCGCCGGAACGGTGACGCGCGAAGCTGCGCAGCAGACCGGCTGGCTCGAGGGAACGCCTGTGGTCGCCGGTGTCGGCGATGCGGGAGCGACCACGCTCGGCGCAGGCGTGACGAAGGAGGCGGATGTGTACTCCTACCTCGGCACAACCGGCTGGCTGGCGGTTTCAACGCCCCGCCACGCTTACCGGGAGGGCGGCGTCTTTCATCTTGCGCATCCGGCTGACGGGCTGTTCATCGCCATTGCCCCGCTGCTCAATGCGGGCAATGTGCACCAGTGGGCCGTGCAGACGCTGGCTCCGCAAGCGGGCGCGGAGCCGGAAGCCGAGTCCGAACGCTACGCGGCGTTCGAGCGGCTGGCGGCCGGGGCGGAGCGGGGCGAAGCCCGGTCCTGTTCCTGCCGTACCTGCACGGCGAGCGCTGCCCGGTGCAGGACCCGGACGCCTTCGGGGCGTTCGTCGGCATGCGCGCCGACACGACGAAGGCGGAGCTGTGCGCCTCCGTGCTCGAGGGCGTCGCTTTTGCGCTCCGGCAGGTAAAAGATTACCTGCTGCCGGACACGCCGCTGACCGAAGCCGCGCTGATCGGCGGCGGCAGCCAAAGCGGGCTGTGGTGCCAGATTATCTCCGATATTCTGGCCAGCCCTTTGCGCGTCCCGCAGACGGCGCAGTACCTGCCCGCGCTCGGCGCCGCGGCCTGCGCTTTCGTCCAGCTGGGCTGGGCCGAGTCTTATGAGGATTTCAAGCATCGTCATTTGCTGCCGGACAGCGGGACGCGCTGCGTGCCCCAGGCCGAGCTTCGGGAGGCGTATGAAGCGAAATTCAAACGGTACTTGAAACTGTATCCGCTGATGAAACAACTGCAGGAGCCCTAAGCGGCAATGAAAGCGCGAAGCTGCCCTTTAGAAAGACCCTTGGCTTTGTCATCCAATGACGACGTAGCCAAGGGTCTTTTTTAAGCAATGGTCGGCCAGGCTAGGGATAACCCAAAGAAAGTGAAAGCGGGCCAAAATGGAAGTAAAGTAATGAACTGAAGAAAGTAGAAGTGACCGCACAATGGAGATCAGAAGAGGGAAGGGGGATGGGGCGGAAAGTTTACGGGCCGTCTTTGAAGTCGTGTTCCCACCTCTAAATCTATTCAAATGGAACACGACTTCAACAACGGCTGCAGCCCCATCCTCCTTCCCTCCCAACACACTAACGTATGGGTTCCCAAGATTTTAAAAGTCTTTAACGTAGGTTTTCCCAGGATTTTAAGAGGCTTTAGCGTATAGGTTCCCCCAAGATTTTAAAAGTCTTGTATGTCCATGATTAGCCAAAGGAAAACAAACCCATACTGATAAAATCCGGCTTGTACGGTAATACGGTAAGAGGAAGCCAAGGGGGAAGAGGCATGAGCTCATTCGGCCAGCAGCTGCGCCAAATCCGGCAGCAGAAAGGCATCGCACTGAACGATTTTGCAAAGGAATTGGGCGTTTCGCCCGTATACTTAAGCAATCTGGAAACGGGAAAAACCCAGACCATCCAGCTGGAATTGTTAAGCAGATTGCAGCATGAGCTGCCCATGGAGGCAGACGAAGAAGACGACGTGGACGATTGGACATCCGCCCGAATCGACCGGATTGCCCTGATGCTGAAGGAGCTGCACTGCGCAGACAAAGAGGCGGCCGAATACTGGATGGGCATGGTAGAGCAAGGGATTGAGATGTTCGCGATCAAAGCGATCGGACACAGATAGGCCGCAGACCTTTACCGGTGCTGCGGTATTTTTTTTGCAAGTCCGTAGGACTATATACAAAGTGCCTTTTTTATACGCTGCCGATTCAATGCCTGAGCAATCTATGAACCTTTCGAATAGCAGATTGTATTCTATTAGAAGAGGTGAGGCTGTTGAAAAAAGCAAGAATTAAACAAGGCGATCATCTGATGATTGCTGCAGATGCTTTTGAACTGTATTCTTCGAGAATTTCTGCTAATACCGATGTGTTTCGAGCGGCAGGATGACCTTCTATCTGCCACGCAGATAAGGAGCAGGCGCACTGGAAAGGAAGCTTGACCTTTACCGATGTACTTGTATCGAAAGTCCGCGCTTTCTTCTGCAAGGAAGGAACGGCGGGTTTTTTTTGGGTCAGGATGCCCATAGGTGGCAGGGAGCCGGAAAGATCCAAGGCGTTCGTACAAGTTTGGCTTTAGTACGAAACCGGTACAAATAAAAGCGCTGATCAAGCGAATGATATTGATTTTATGTGAACTATATTTACATATCTGGTGAAAGCAATGTAGAATAGACCCAAAACAAATATCCTGAGGGTGAACAACATGAAAATAGGCTTTCGGACGATAAAAACAGCCATCGGGGTCTGCGTCTCTATTTTTATCGCGGAGACGCTCCAGCTTACCAACTTCACCGCTGCGGGAATTCTTACGCTCCTGTGCATTCAAAAGTCACGGAAGCAGTCCGCCCATGCCGTACTCAGCCGCTTTATCGCCTGCCTGCTCAGCATCGGCTTCTCCAGCGTTTTATTTGCGCTCATCGGCTATACGCCGCTGTCGTTTCTCGTTCTGCTGATCTTGTTTATTCCTCTGTGCGTCCGGCTGCGCATTCATGAAGGGATTGCCAGCAGCTCGGTCATCGTGATGCATGTTTACATGCACCGGAAGATGGACCTTGCTTTTTTCTTGAACGAGCTGCAGGTCGTGATCATTGGTTTGGGGGTCGCGCTGCTGATCAATTGGTATATGCCGAGCATCGATAAGGAGCTGACCCGGTATAAGGACGAGGCCAATCGTCTGCTGTGCGCTATTTTGCACGAGATGGCCGCTTATTTGAAAGAAGGCTATACGCTGTGGGACGGCAAGGAGCTGCTGATGCTCTCCGACGTGCTGAAGAAGGCCAGGCCGCTCGTTATGATGGATATGGAGAACCAGTGGCTGAACAATAAAGAAAATTTCTTTTATCATAGGATGGAAATCAAGCGGCAGCAGCTGGAAATTATGGAGCGAATGCTGCCGTACGTTTCGCGAATCTCGGTCAGGATGGAGCAGGGGATACGCATCGGCGACTTTATGGAAGAGCTGAGCCGGCATCTGATCAACGGCAGCGAATCGAAGGATGCCATGTACGAGAGTCTCAGAACGATCCGGGAATATCATAAGCTGCTGCCGCTGCCGGAAACGAGGCATGAATTCGAGAACCGGGCCAGCTTGTATGCGGTGGCCAATGAACTGGAAATTTTTATAAAAACGATCGGTTAACAGCGAGACGATCCGTCTGCCGGCGGGGCAGCTCAGTTCCCTGAACGAATGAGGGACGGGCTTTTTTTCTTTACGAACAGGAAGTGCCGGAGCCGGGGAGCGCTGGATTCTTTACATTCTTTACATCGCCGGCAAAGCCGTTTATTCTCGTGTTAGCATGTTCGAATTGACGACAGCTGTCAGGAGAGAATAAACTTTATTCCAATTTAACCTAAAGGGAGCGTTTACATTGTGGCTTAAAAAAAGCTTGTTCGCCAAGCTGCTGGTCGGGATGCTTATCTCCGCCGTCATTCCGCTGTCCCTGTCCATTATGATATCCTACAAAACGACATCGCGCTCCGTCGAGCGTCAGCTGATCGAGCTGAATCAGAATACGATGGACGGCGGGATGGACAATATCAAACGATATTTGGATGAGCTGAATCATATATCCGTGTCCTTCTATCACGATCAGACGTTAATGCGCTACTTAAGATCGCAGGAGACTCCCCCGGCCCAGCTGCTGTTTATTACCGACAAGGTATCGGGGATATACAATAACCGCCCGGAGTTCCGCGCCGTCCGGTATGTCAGCTCGATGACGGGCCAGACGTATTCGAAAACGGATCTCGGTCAGCTCAGCATCAGCATTCCTCCGACAACCGTGACGATTCCTAAGCAGGAAGAAGAGGGCTGGGAGCGGGAAAACGCCTACGAGGTCGCATCTATCGGAAAGGACCGCGTGCTTGTCTTTCATCGGCCGCTGGTCGATTATCCCAGCAGTTCCGTGCTGGGCATGCTCTCGCTCTATGTGGGGATGGATGAAATCAAGCGACTGATGCGGCCATTATCCGTGTCCGAGCCCTCCGAGGGCGAGACGATGTTCCTGTACATCCGGCAGGATATGCAGCTGCTGCATGCCACCGGCGGGAAAGAGACCGCGGGCCCGGCCGGAGACGAGAGGGCCTTGAATATTTCGATGGAGGGGAACCGCGGCTCGGTTAACGGCAAATGGAACGGACGCAGCGGCGTGCTCATTTATGTAAGGGACCAGTATATGGAGCTTCCGCTGACGCTGGTCAAGTTCATTCCGGCCACCGCGGTGAATGAATCGGCGAACCGCACCTTGAACCGCTCCCTGATTATCCAGTTTATTGCCGTAGCCTTCGTGCTGGTGCTCGCTTCCATTCTGTCGTATGTGACGACCTCCCCGGTCAAACGGCTGCTTCGCACTATTGCGCAGGTGGAAACCGGCAACTTCGAGGTGAAGCCGGTCAAAGGGCGCATAGACGAGCTAGGCGTACTGGAGCACCGGTTTCACACGATGGTCGGAAACCTGGACGATCTGATGAACCGGGAGTACCGCAACCGGCTTGAGCTGTCCACCGCCCGCCTGAAAATGCTTCAAGCTCAAATCAATCCGCATTTTTTGTACAACACGCTGCAGTCGATCGGGACGCTGGCGCTTCGCCACGGCTCGGAGGAAATCAGCGATAAAATTGCCGAGCTGGGCGCGATTCTGCGCTACAGCATGGATTTCGAAACCGAAACCGTGCCGCTGCAAAAAGAAATTCAGCATATCGAGCATTATTTGTCCCTGCAAACCGGCAGGTTTAAAAATAAGCTGTCCTACACGCTGACCTGCCCTTCGGACGCCCTGCAGGTTCAGGTGCCGAAGATGATCCTGCAGCCGCTGGTCGAGAACAGTATCGTTCACGGCATGGAGAAGGGCAAAGGCTCCGAGACGCTGCATATTGCCGTGGAGCGGACGTCCGAGCAGCTGTGCATCCGGGTAATGGATAATGGCAAAGGAATGGATGCGGAGACGATTGGACGCATTCGCCGGGAATATGCCGCGAGCCAGCTGCATACCGGGCAGGAACGGGGGATCGGCCTGATCAATGTGCTGCAGCGGCTTCGCTTGCAGTATGAGCCGGACTTCGATTGGGACCTGCAGAGCACACCTTACGAAGCGACGGTCATTACGCTTCGCATTCCACTCACGATTGAAACGACAAGGAGGCTGCCGCCTGATGAAAGTATTGATAGCTGACGACGAGGAGCATGTAAGGGAAGGCATCGAGCTGTCCGTCGATTGGGAGCGGTTCGGCGTGACCGAACGCCTGATGGCGGAGGATGGCCGGCAGGCCATGGAGCTGATCCGCCAGCACCGGCCTGCGATATTGTTCTGCGATATGAGCATGCCGGGCATGGACGGCACCGAGCTGCTGCGCCTGCTTCGCGAGGAAGGATGGGAGACGCAGGTGATCGTGGTGAGCGGCTACGACAGCTTTCCGTATACCCGTGCGGCCATCCAGGCGGGCGGCGTCGATTATTTGCTGAAGCCGTTCCGCAAAAGCGATCTGGAGCAAGCGCTCTCCCGCGCCGTCGCCGTATGCAGGGAGCGGGAGAACAGCCAGCAGACGGAGAGGGACAAGGGGGACCGCGTTCGCCGGGCCGATGCGCTGTTGGACGAGCAGAAGCTGTCCGTCTTTTTCAAGGGAGACATCGCCTTCCACGAGGGCATCCGCGGGCTGCTGTATAAAGTCGGACTGCCGACGGACCGGCTCGGCGCAGCGCTGGTGCTGCCCTGCAACCGGATGGGACTCGTGGAGAAACGGTTCTTCGGCGATGGGGAGCTGTTCGTCTTCGCGGTGAACAATATTGCCCACGAGACCTTGAAGCCTTACGGCACGCATTACCTGTGCCGTCTCGATGATTACCAGTGGCTGCTGCTCACCTCGGCAGGCAGCGCTCATTCCTCCGGAGATTACCGGAGGTATATGGACCGGCTGGCCGAAGCGTGGCGGAAGACGCTGGGGCTGCGGGTACTGCTCGGCTATTCGGGCGCGGAGATTTCCGCGGAGTCGCTGCCCCAGGCGATCGGCGCCGCGCGCGCCGCGCTGTGGAGATGCGACGTGCTCGGAGGCGGCGCGGAGTCCAAGGCCGATGCAGGCAAGCCTTCGCCGCGGCTGACCGACCGTCAGCTGCTGCTGCAGACGGCGCTCAAGAACGAGGAACCGGGCGTATGCGGCGAAGATCATCCGCTCGTTTACGGGCCAGCTGCGGGAGCGGGGGACGCTCAGCGTCAAGGAGCTGCAGGCCTGCACGATGGAAGCGAACCTGCTGCTCGAGCAGGCGAGCCGTCTGATCCGCGACGAACGGATCGCCGCGGATATTTTTCTCCCGGTCTGGATCAGCGATTTGGACGAATGGGAGAAGCTGATGATTCAGCAGTGGTGGAGACTGATCGAGGAGACGGGCGGCGAAGGCTTCAGCTCGCGGGGCATTCAGGCGATCCGAGATTACATGCACCGTCATTTTCAAGACGATCTGTCCTTGTCCGTGCTGTCCGAGCGGTTCCACTTCAGCCCGCAGTATATCGCGAAGAAATTCAAGGAGCTGTACAACACGACGGTGATGACCTACCTGACGGAGCTGCGGATGGAGAAGGCGAAATCGCTGCTGATCCATACCGATATGTCCGTGCTGGACATGGCCGAGGCGCTCGGTTATGCCGATGAGAACTATTTTGGCAAGGTGTTCAAAAAGCAGACCGGCTTGTCTCCGCTTCAATACCGCAAGCAGCAGCGACATTCATAGATTCCTTTTTTGGGCGAAAATATTATCTGCCCTTCACTCGGTTATCCTAGTAAACTAAGGACGAAACGAGCAAGAACATTGAAGGGGGAACCGCAGAGATGAAAAAATGGTTATCCATGTTTACCGTGACTGCACTGCTGATGAGCGGAGTGGTCGGCTGTGCTGGAGGAGACGAGGCGAAGCCGGATGCAGGGAGCGGCAAGGCGGCTGCCGGCGGAGAGAAGACGACGATTAAGCTGATGCAGTTTAAAGTGGAGATCACCGACAAGGTCAAAGCTATGGCTGCTGATTATATGGCATCGCATCCGAACGTCGTGATTGAGGCGCAGGTAACGAGCGATTACGAGACGCTGCTGAAAACGCGATTTGCTTCGGGAGATGCCCCAGACGTATTTATGACCAAGGCATTCACCGACATCAGCGATTGGTCGGATAAGCTGGCCGATCTGTCGAACGAGCCATGGATGTCCAAAGTATCGCCTTCCGCGGTACAGGGCATGACGGTCAACGGCAAAAAGCTGGGCTTCCCGGTCGCTTTCGAAGGCTACGGATTTATTTACAATAAAGACTTGTTCGCCAAGGCCGGCATTGATAAAGTGCCTACAACCTTGACTGAGCTCAAGCAGGTGAACGAAAAGCTCAAGACGGTCGGCGTTCCGTCCTACTCCGAAGCTTATAAAGAATGGTGGGTATTGGGCCAGCATTTGTTCAACCTTCCATACGCTTACGAGAAAGATCCGGTCGGCATGATCGACAAAATTAATAAAGGCGAGAAGAAAGTCACGGATGTCGCCAATATGAACGGCTTCTTCGACGTCCTCGACATGACGGTCAAATATGGCAAAGGAGCCGAGTCGGTCGGGGTCAGCTATGACAACCAGGTATCCGATTTCTCCTCCGGCAAGACGGCTATGATGCAGCAGGGCGTGTGGACGATCGATTCGATTATGAAAATCAACCCGAATATCAAAATGGGCATGTTCGCGATTCCGCTGAACGATACCGCAGCCGACACGAAGCTGCCGGTAGGGGTTCCGGGCTACTATGTCCTTAATAAAAATTCCAAAAACCTGGAAGAAAGCAAAAAGTTCCTGAACTGGATCCACGAGAACGGGCAAAAATATTTGGTCGATTCCTTCAAGCTCATTCCGGCTTTCACCGACTTGAAAACGACGCCGGACCTCGGACCGCTGGCTGCGGACCTGAGCTCCTACGTAGAGAAGAACCAAACGGTGCCTTGGGCGCACACGCTGTGGCCGTCCGGCTCGAACCAGGAGTTTGCGAAGCCGCTGCAGGCATACGTCGGCGGACAGCTGAACAAGGAGCAGGCGCTTGCGGAAGTGCAAAAAATTTGGAACGAACGCGTAAAAAAATAACCTGATCCTGGAAAGACGACCTGGTGCATGGCTTCCGTTCACACTCGGGGGCCGTGCACCGTCTGTTTTCAGGACAGAGAAGGAGGAAGCCATGACGACGATGAAAACCCGGCAGCTGTTGACCTATGCGGCTTTCGTAGCGCCAGCGGTGATTTTTTTCACGATGGTGATTCTAGTTCCCTTTATGCGAGCCATAGTGTTCTCATTTCAGGATTGGAACGGTATCAGCAGTGATATCCGCTGGGCGGGCTGGAGCAATTACACCAAGATGATCGGCGACACCGGATTTATGAAATCGTTCGCATTTACAGTTAAATATGTGGCAGCCACCACGATTCTGCTTAATATCACAGGGCTGGCGCTGGCTTTGGTATTGAATCTTGCGCTTAAAACCCGAAATTTTCTTCGCACAATCTTTTTTCTGCCTTATGTTATCGGTCCGGTCATTATCGGTTTTATATGGCAGTTCATCATTACCCGTTTGTTCAGTGAAGTAGGTAAAGCGGCCGGCATCGAGCTGCTGCAAAAAAACTGGCTCAGCCTGCCGGACTACGCGTTCTGGTCGCTTGTCATCGTGACGATCTGGCATTCCGCCGGTTATTTCATGGTCATTTACCTGGCTGCGCTGCAGGGCGTGCCTAAGGATATGCTGGAGGCAGCCGAAATGGACGGGGCGGGCCGCCTCACCCGATTCCGGCATGTCGTGCTTCCGCTGATTCGTCCGGCGATGACGATTAACCTGTTCCTCGCAATTTCAAACGGGTTCAAAGGCTTCGATCTGAACTTCGCCTTGACTAAGGGCGGTCCGTTCGGCACGACGGAGTCGCTGGCCTATCATATTTATCTGGATGCCTTTACGAAAAATCTGTTTACGTATGCATCCGCGAAGGCGGTCGTGTTTTTCCTGGTGCTTGCCGCTATTACGCTCATTCAGGTTGCCGTTATGAAACGCAGGGAGGTGGAGATGTGATACGGGATCGGTATTCGCCGGGCAAATTTATTTTGGAGCTGCTGATGATTGTTCTGGCTCTCCTGGTTTTCTTTCCGCTGTATATGACGTTCGTCAACGGCTTCAAGACGTATAACGAGGTCGTTACTTCTACCGTTGCCCTGCCGCATGTGTTCCAGTTTCAGAACTTTGTCGTCGTCTGGAAGCAGATCCGCTTCCTCGGCGTTTTTATGAACTCCCTGATCGTTACGGCCGTGTCGGTCGGCGGCATTCTGCTGATCAGCTCGGCAGCCGCCTATCAGCTGGTGCGCAGACCGGGGCCGGTCAGCCAGATTATTTTTCTAGCTATCCTGTCCTCGCTCGTCATTCCGTTTCAAACGATGATGATTCCGCTTGTGAAGGTGGCCAAGGAGCTGCACCTGATCAATACGCTGTACGGTATTATCCTTATGTATTGGGGCTTCGGCATTCCGCTTGCGCTGTTCCTGTACCACGGATTCATCAAGTCGATTCCGCGCGAGCTGGAGGAAGCGGCCCATATCGATGGTAGCGGGACGTTCGGCGTCTATTTCCGGATTTTGCTGCCGCTGCTTAAGCCGATTACGACGACGATTGCGATTCTGCATTCGCTGTGGATCTGGAACGATTTCCTGCTGCCGCTGATTATGCTCAGCTCGAAGAAGAATCAGACGATTCCGCTCGCTTCTTCCGTTTATTTCGGGCAGTACACGAACGAGTGGCACCTGGCGATGGCCGCGCTGACGATGGCTGTTGTGCCGATCATGCTGTTCTTCTTATTTATGCAGCGCTACATTATACAAGGAATTACGGCAGGAGCTGTGAAAGGCTGAGCCTGGCTCAAGGCCGTAAATAAGATATTCAAGGAACGCCGCAAGGCGTTTTTTTGATTTTTTCGGGGTCCCCGCAAAGTACCCGAATCCGCTTCGAAGCGTAAGCCTCACTTTGTGGGGTTATTTTATAAGCTCGGATGGAGAAAAGCAGCTCGCTGCCAAGCTTATACTTAAGAAAACCTTTAGATTTATGCCGCTGAATGGTTCACAAATTTTATATACAATAGGAGGAACGCTCATTTCATGCATGAACGATGGCCGTTTATCGGACACTAATGAGCATGAATTTTTTGTTAAAAAGGAGCAGATCGTATGCAAACGGTATTGGTTGTGGATGACGATTCCGAGATTCGGGATGTCATTCATATTTATTTGCGAAACGAAGGCTATCAGGTGCTGGAAGCGGAGGATGGCATCCAGGCTCTGGAGCTGTTGAAAGCCCATCCGGTACAGCTGCTGATTCTGGATGTCATGATGCCCCGGCTGGACGGGATCAAGACGTGCTTGAAAATCCGCGAGAGCTCCGATATTCCCATTATTATGCTGTCCGCAAAAGAAGAGGATATCGATAAAATTACTGGGCTTTCGACGGGCGCCGACGATTACGTGACGAAGCCGTTCAACCCGTTGGAGCTGCTGGCCCGGGTCAAGGCGCAATTCCGCAGGCAGAGCTATGGCATGAAATCGGCTGATGCTGCCGCCGAGCTGATGGTTCAGGATCTAACGATCAACAAGGACCGGCATACGGTCTTTTTAAAGGACAAGGAAATTTCGCTTACACCGCTTGAGTTCTCGATTCTGGAGCTGCTGGCTTCTCATCCGGGGCAGGTATTCAGCGCGGACAAAATTTATGAGCGGGTATGGAACGAACCGTCCGGCTACTCGGACAATACGGTAATGGTGCATATTCGAAACCTGCGGGAGAAAATGGGGGACAGCCCGAGGGAGCCGCGCTATATTAAGACCGTGTGGGGAGTAGGGTATAAAATTGAAAAATAAGCTTATGCAAACCGTCACCGGTCAAAAAAGCATCCGCTTGAGGATGTTCTGGTACCTGGGCTTCAGCTTGATTATTGCCCTTGTGGTAACGATCCTTGCGGCCAATGTGACGAACCGGCTGGAGCACGGATACCAGCTGTTTTATATCCCTTTGTTTGCGTTCACCTTCGCGTTTTTTATCTCTTTTTATTTGTTTACCCGTCTTACGGTCAACTATTTGCTTATTATTTCAGACGGACTTATTCGGATTGCCGAAGGAAATCTGAATTACCGGGTACCGGTGCTGCAGGAAGACGAGTTAGGTACAGTAGCGAGGAACATCAATGAGATGGCGAAGCAGCTGGACCGGAAGATTCAGAAGGAACGCGAAATCGAGCAGTCCAAAATGGAGCTGATCACAGGCATCTCCCACGATCTGCGGACTCCGCTGACGAGCATCATCGGGTATTTGGATCTGCTGCAGAACAAGTCGTACCACAGCCAGGCGGAGCAGGACCGCTTTATTCAAAACACGCACAACAAAGCGGTTCAGTTAAAAAAGCTCATCGACGATTTGTTCGAATATACCCGCCTGACGTCCGGCAATCCGAAGCTATCCATGCAAACGATAAATATGAAGGAGCTGCTGGAACAGCTGCTGTTCGAATTCAAGCCGATTGCCCAGGAGCATGAGCTTGACCTTCACCAGGAACTGCCCCATGAACATGTCGAAGCCTGCATCGATATCGAGAAATTCGCCCGGGCGATGGATAATTTGTTGATGAACGCGCTGAAGTTTTCGGTGAAGCCCGGGCAGATCGCCGTTTCTTTACAAAGCAGCGGATCGCGTCTGATCATTACGCTGCAGAATAAGGGAAGGCCCATCAGCGAGGAGCAGGAGCGGCATCTGTTTGACCGCTTCTATATGGCGGACGAATCCAGGAGCGGACAGACGGTTCAAGCGGGCTCCGGGCTCGGTCTTTCCATTGCTAAAAATATTATCGAGCTCCACGGAGGGAGCATTGCGCTTACCCATGTTTCCGGGGTGTTTACATTCAGCATTGAGCTGCCTGTGACGATAAAATAAGCCGCGGCATCCTCACAATTAAGGCTGCCGCGGCGGAATCGGGTTACAGAAACTTCCGGTTATGCTTCTTCCCGTCGTAGGTGAACAAGACGGGCTTGGACTCGACGACCGTTTCCAGATGGACGGTGCGTCCCCATAAGTAGTGAATATAGGGAATGGCTCGCTCCACATATTTCAAATCCAGCTCCACGCCCTCGTAAGCATGCTTCAAGTACAGCTCGCCGTTCTTCTCATAGTTGCCGTTTTCCACGACAATGTAAGGGAAGCCGCCGTTGACGCGGGAATAGACGAGCGTATCACGGATGTTCATCCACGTTTTATCCGTAATTTTCCATTCGGGCCCCTTTTTCTCAAATACATACAAATCCAGCTCATCGCACAGCTTCTTCGTCATGTAGTTGCGGATAAAGGATAAATCCGAATCGTATTCGCGTACGTCGAATATTTTTTGCCGTCCTTCGCCGCCCTTGCGGCCGTGGCGTTCGCGCTCCTCCGGCGTCGGGTTATCCCAGCGCTTCTCGATGTCCTCGAAAATTTTCAAGCCGAGATAATACGGATTGAGGCTGTGACGCGAGGGCACGACGACCGACGAGTTCAGCTTCGCGTATTCGACCGTTTCGGTCTCGGTCAGATCCAGCTCGCGCAGGATGCGCTGATGCCAGTAGGATGCCCAGCCTTCGTTCATGATCTTGGTCTCCAGCTGCGGCCAGAAGTACAGCATCTCGTCCCGCAGCATCGTCATAATGTCGCGCTGCCATTCGGTCATGTAAGGCGCATGCTCTTCGATGAACAGGACCAGATCCTTTTCCGGCTTGGGCGGGAATTTGGTCGGTTCCTGCTTCTGGTCGTTTTTGGCACGCCCCAGGGTATCCAGGTCCCATAAATCCTCATAGCCCAGCTTGCGCTCGGGGGAAGCCTGTTTCGCCGAGGCTTCTTTATCCTTGCCGAACCTTCCGCCTTCATAAGGCTTCACGATTGTCGGATCGACATGCTCCTGAATGGCCAGCACCGCATCGATGAATTTTTCGACTTCCTCGGTGCCGTACAGGATTTCGTATTGACGGATGCGCTCGGCCGTAGCGGACATGCTCTCGACCATGTTGCGGTTGGTCTTGGAGAAGCGCACGTTATTCTTGAAGAAGTCGCAGTGCGCCAGCACGTGCGCGACGATCAGCTTGTTCTGGATGAGCGAGTTGCCGTCCAGCAAGAAGGCGTAGCAGGGATCAGAGTTGATGACCAGCTCGTAAATTTTGCTTAACCCGAAATCGTACTGCATCTTCATCTTGTGAAAGGTTTTGCCGAAGCTCCAATGGCTGAACCGGGTCGGCATCCCGTAGGCGCCGAACGTATAAATGATATCGGCCGGGCAGATCTCGTAGCGCATCGGATAGTAGTCCAGACCGAACCCGTCAGCCACTTCGGTAATTTCGGCGATAGCGTATTCCAGATCCTTGATTTCGTCGGCTCTCATCGGGCGATTCTCCCTTCCGCAGATTTAGGGAAAAAGGTGCGAAGCGCCTTGTAGACCTCGCCTTTCTCGCGGATGACATAGTGGACGAACTTCGGATCGTGCAGATTGCGGTAGGCGGACATGAGCGTGCTGCTGCGGTTGTATTGATTCACTTCCCCGTAGCCGAACAGATTGGAGCGTTTGATCAGCTCGCCGATAAGCTTGACGCACCGTTCGTTATCGGAGGTCAGGTTGTCGCCGTCGGAGAAATGGAACGGATAAATGTTATAGCGGGACGGAGAGTAGCGCCGGTCGATCAGGTCGACGGCAAGCTGGTAAGCGGAAGAGCAGATCGTACCGCCGCTTTCGCCTTTGGTGAAAAATTCTTCCTCGGTCACTTCCTTGGCCTCGGTATGGTGTGCGATAAAGACAATCTCGACATGCTCATACTTGGTGCGCAGAAAGCGGGTCATCCAGAAGAAAAAGCTGCGCGCGATATATTTTTCAAAGGAACCCATCGAACCGGACGTATCCATCATTGCGATAATGAGCGCGTTGGACTGCGGAGTAATGATCTCCTCCCACGTCTTGAACCGCAGATCATCCGGGTTAATCCCGTGAATGCCCGGAATGCCGGAGGTTGCGTTGCGCTTGAGGTTTTCGAGAATCGTCCGCTTCTTGTCGATATTGGACATGATTCCTTTTTTTCGGATATCGTTGAAAATTGTTTCTTTGGTCGTAATATTTTCTTTCTCCTTCTGCTGCAGGTTCGGCAGCTCCAGCTCTTCGAAGAGCATCGTCTGCAGCTCCTCCATCTGAACTTCCGCATCGTAATAATCGTCTCCCGGCTGATCGCCGGCCCCCTCGCCCTTGCCTGCGCCGGAGGATGGAGTAGGATCGACTCCCAGCACATCTCCGACCTGACTGTCCCCGTCCCCTTGCCCTACATGCTTGCTCTTGTTGTAGTTATAGCGGAGACGGTATTCATCAAGGCTCTTAATAGGCACCTTAATGATCTGCTTGCCGTCGGACATAATGATGCTTTCATCCGTCACCAAATCAGGCAGGTTCTGCTTAATCGCTTCACGTACTTTCTCCTGGTGGCGGGTCTGGTCTTGATAGCCTTTGCGATGCAAGGACCAATCTTCTCTGGATACGGTAAATAAAGGTTCAGTCATCCGGTGACACCTCCTGAAAGTTGTACTTGGGTAATCGCGTACACAAACTCGCGACTGCATCGTAAGCATGGTCCGGTCGGGCTCGCTTGATCGGTGCAGATTGTTACATGGGGATGGGAAGCAATGAACAAGCTGGCATGGCTCCTGGCTGCAGTAATTTCTTGTTAAACCAAGGCTGCCGGTAGAAAAAAAGTGCTTGTTACTAAATATATTCAAGCTGCAGGGGGATATGTGAGGGAACAGGTGCCTATTTCTGATGAAAAGTTACCGGCAGATCTAAAAAATCAACAACCGCGCCTAAAATTTGGACAAATTCCGATTTCGTTTTCATGGTACAAAGGAAAGAGGGAAAGGAAATATTTTCAATTTCGGAAAGGAGATGGATCTGAGCGGGACAATGGTACGAAATCAATTGAAAGCGGATACATAAAAAGATGGCTTGTAACGAACAGGGAGGCGAAATATGTTGTTTCGTAATGTAAAGTCAAGATGGTGCGGTATCGTTTGTTTTTTATTATTGGCGCAGTGGTTTGCCGTTGCGCCGCCCGGTTCTGCGGCGGTAGTGACGACTCCGATTTCGGTAGCTAATGCGGCGGCCGATGCGGCGATCGACAGCTCGAATGCCGACAAAAATTTAAATGCAGCCACCGGTTCTTCCACCGGCCTGTACAGCGTATCGTCCAGCGGCTCCAAGGAAATGGATGTGCTGTACAAGTTCAGTGTAGATCCGGATCTGGTCAGTGCCCCGGACTATGCCCAATATCAGTTCGTCTTGTCCTTGGCGGCAAAAATGAATTCCAGCGGGACGAACACGCCGCTAAGCGTCTGTGCCGCAGGCACGACGGCCGGCTCCTCAGCGGATTGGAGCGAGAGCACCCTAACATGGAACCTAGCGGCAGCGAACAATTTGTCGTTGACGGGCTCGGGGGTAAGCTGTCTGAACGACGACAATGCAACCTCGCCTTCGTTTACGGTAACGACGCCGAATGCAAGCTCGCCGGCCAAATATCAAATCGATGTGACCGATTATGTAAAAAGATTTTTGGCGGCAGGCAGCAATGTCATCACCTTTGTGGTCGGAGACAAAAGTAAGAAAAGCATCAGCGTAAACCTGTACTCCAAGGAATCCGCGGCCGCCAACATGCCCCAACTCATTGTCCAGACCGCGGTGACCGATAATAGCGCGCCTTTCTGGGATGCGGGAGATCAGCTTAAGGCAGCAAATCTTGGCAGCGATTTCATTCTTTTGGCTTGGCCGGCTGCCCGGGATGCGGATACCTATGTGAAGTCGTATAACGTTTATAACAATGGCAGTCTGATCGCTTCGGTGCCTGCGGCCGCCAGTCCGGGCAATGATTCGTCGGGGACGAGCCTGCCTCCGTTCAATAATTACAAGCTGACCGGGTTAACTTCCGGCGAGACTTACCAGCTCAAGGTTGAAGCGGTTGATGCAGGCGGGAATAAGACAGACAGCGGCAGCTTGTCTTTATCCAAAACGACCCTGCTGTCTCCGCCGGACGCTTATCCGCTTGAGCCCGATAGCGTCACCGCCAGCGGGGATGACGGCAATGTAGCGGCCAATACGGCGGATGACAATTTATACACACGGTGGTCTTCCTCCAACGATCCCTGGATCCAGTACGATCTGGGCTCGGTTTTGAACATCGGTTATGTAGGCGTAGCCTTTTATAACGGAGATGGAAGGGCGACCAGCCTGGATATTGACCTCTCCGCGGACGGTACGGCATGGGACCGGGTATTTTCAGGATACAGCGTAACGATGCTGGATATGCAGCCTTTCCGCTTTACTCCGCAAGCAGCGCGCTATGTGCGCATTACAGGTCATGGCAATACGACGAACGCCTTTACAAGCTTTACCGAGGTAAAAGTGTATCCTCCTTACCCGACAGGAGATACGCCTGTAGCTATTGTTCCTAATATTCCTCCGGGACGTCCGCCGGGAGCGGTCGATTTTACAAAGCCCGGACTTACGAACGCCGATGGAACGGTGCATGCCGTTCATACGCCGCATGCGGTGACAGGCCGTACCATAGATGTGACGGCTGCACCCTACAATGCCGATTCTGCAGGGCAGACGGATGCGGCGGCAGCGATTCGCGCAGCTTTGCAGGCGGCTCAGCCGGGGGACGAGGTGTATCTGCCTAACGGCACCTACCTCTTGGATTCCACGCTTGACGGCTTGACCAACCTTACGTTGAAGTCCAATGTGAACCTTCGAGGACAAAGCCAGGACGGCACCGTGCTGAAGACCACGCTGGATGGCGTGAAGAACAGCGCCGTATTGAAAGTGCCGAACCAGAATCATATTCAAATTTCCGATCTGACGATTACCTCGGTCTGGGATGACGGCGGCGGCACAAGATACCCGACGTCCACGACGGTAAACAATCCATATGCGGGAGGTCCAGAGAACGGAATTACAGTTCAGAGCGGCGGGAATAATTCAACCTCTTACAATGTAACCATCGACCACGTGACGGTAGAGAAATATTACCGCATGGGAGTAAGAATTGACGGCAGCCATGATATCGTTGTGCGCAACAGCACATTCCGCAACACGACGGACATGGGGCCGAGCGGAGCCGGTTACGGCGTAGTAATCCAGGGGATCGCGAAGCAAAATATGCTCGGCTATGAGAACGATCCGCGTTGGAATTTGATCGAGAACAACTACTTCGGCAGCCCGAATGCAGGCGAGGTTCGCGTGCGCCATGGGGCGTTAATTCAAAATTATGCGCATAACAACGTCGTGCGCGGCAATACGTTTAACAACACCGCGCTGGATTCCATCGATCTGCACGGGGAGTTCGAGTATTTGAACGAAGTGTATGACAATGAGATTTCCAATGTGCAGGGCGGCGGCCTCGGCCTTGGCAATACGGGCGGAACGGCACCGAGCAATCACGGCCCGACGGGGCCGGGAAATTATATTCACGACAACACGCTTATCAACACGCGCGACGGAATTAACATAACGATGGGAACGCCGGGCGATACGGTTACTGTTCCCGAGCCGGCGACGGTCGTGGAACGCAATACGATTAAGAATACGACATTCACGAATGCCACGGGAATCAAGATTTTAAATGCCATTGGCGTCCTTATGAAAGACAATATCATCGAGAATAACAGCGGAACGGGCTTCTGGGGCATCTATCTGGGCCATGATAACGGAGATACGAAGGTCGATGATCCGTCCAACCCATGGGGCAAATATATGGCTGGAGACCCGAGCGCTATAGAAATTAGCGGGAATACGGTCGCCGGAAATACGGGCGGCATCAATATTCAAGCGGGCAGCGGTATTCAGGTGCTGAACAACAATGTGAACCATAACGGCAATAATTATTTGAAAGCAGATCAGCTTCAAATCCAGGAGGTATGGCCTGCTGCCGTTCTCTCCAATCTGGCTGTAAGCGAAGGAGCGATCAGCTTCGATCCTGATGTAACGTCTTACTCCGTGAACGTAGCGCATGCGGTGACAAGCATAGATATAACGTCTGCTGCATCCGACGCAGCGATTGAAGTGAATGGAACCGCTACGGTAAGCGGCTCCGTCTATACGTTGAGCCCGTTAGCCGTTGGGGAAAATACGGTGACGATTCAGGTGATTCCCGTGACCTCGGCGGTCTATGCGGCGCCTTCTACGTATACCCTTCTCGTCAACCGTGCCGCGGGAGTGCAATCGAACAATGCGGATTTGAGTGGCCTGACGGTCAGCGCAGGCACGTTAACTCCAGCATTTAACGCTGGGATTACAAGCTACTCGGTCAGCGTGCCTAGCGCGGTGAGCAGTATCGACGTCACGCCGACAGCGGCAGATCCCGCTGCTTCGCTGAAAATTAACGGGACGGCCAGCGTAAGCGGAGCCGTGTACGGACAAAGCTTGAACGTGGGGAACAACGCGATAACCATTGAGGTAACGGCAGAGAGCGGCATCAAGAAGGCGTATCAAATCGGAGTGATCCGCAGCGGATCGCGCTCCCATGGAAGCGGCAATAATTCAAGCGCCGGCGGTAGCGGTTCCTCTGCGTCTGCGCTTTCTGAGCCAATCGAAGCAGGGAGCGCCTCAACGAGTCAGGCTGGCGTGTCCCTTAAGACGACGATAGCGAACGTGGACGGACAATCGGTCGCCCAAGCTGAGGCAGACGGGCAGACCCTCACCGACGCGCTGCAAAATAACGATAGCGGCCGGATCAAGCTGGTTGTGGAGCCGGGGCAGGGAACGACCGCTGAAGCGGCTGTCGTTACGCTCACCAACAGCGCTTTGCAAAAGTTGGCTTCCGCCTCCGGCCTTCATACGATCAGCGTAGATACGCCGTTTGGCAGCTATGAGCTGCCTGTGCAGCAGCTCCAACTGCAAGAGCTTGCCTCTGCACTTGGAGTACCGGCGGAGCAAGTTAGCGTAGAAGTATTCATTTCAAAGGATAAGGCTGCAGCCGAGCAGGCCGAGGCGTCCGGCCGGCAGGTGCTGGGCGCCGCCGAATTCACTTTAAAGGTGAATTCGGCAGATGGGAAAAGCGTGGAGCTGGTCTCCTTTACCCAATATGTGCCTCGAATTGTAAAAGCTGAAGCGGGAGCGGGCACGGGCACGCCGAACGGCTTGCATATGGCTGCCGTCCGCGTAGAAACCGACAGTCAAGGCAACGCTGTATACCAGCCCGTTCCGTTCAAGGCGGCGGGAAATGAAGTTACGATCTACAGCCGTACGAACAGCACGTATTTGCTGCTCGCAAACAGCGTTTCCTTCCGCGACGCGCTGCATCATTGGGCCCAAGCGGATATCGAGTCGATGGGGAATAGAATGATTGTCCAAGGCGTATCCCAGGATGAATTCCGTCCGGATCAAGCGGTCACCCGCGCAGAATTTGCCGCCTTGCTTGCCAGGGCGCTGGGGCTGAAGGCAGACGTTGCATCCATGCATTCGTTTACCGATGTGCATACCGGGGATTGGTTTGAGGGCCAGGTATACGCTGCGGCGGAAGCCGGGATCGTCGGCGGATATGACGACCAGTCGTTCCGTCCGGATCAGCTGATTTCCCGCCAGGAAATGGCGGTCATGATTTACCGCGCCATGCAGTTTGCCGGCTTTTATGACAGCGGCACCAGCCAAAAGACAGCCTTTGCCGACGAGCAGAAAATGGAGGCTTGGGCGAAGGAATCCATCCTGGGCATGGCCGGCATGCAAATCGTCGATGGTGTGGGATCGGACTTATTCGATCCGACAGCAACGGCTACGCGAGCTCAGAGCGCGGTGATTTTAAACCGGATGCTCGCCAAGCTTCAATTTACGAAATAAAATGGGGAACGAAAACGGCGGTGGAGCCGTAATCCCCATCGAATTTTAAGTTAAGTTTGACCCGCTGCAAAGTCTGCCGGAGCTTTCATGGCTCCGGCGGGCTTTTTTCGTGAGAGGATAGGCTCAGCCGATGCCGATGGTAATCTCCTCCACGCGGAGGATTTTACAAGCAGCGTCACGAATTAGATAAATAAGAGTACGTGTGGAGTTTGTTTTGGAAGGAAGGTTATATCCTATGAAATTTATACATACGGCCGATTGGCACCTCGGAAAGCTGGTGCAGGGCGTATACATGACGGATGGACCAGCGGCATGTGCTGCAGCAGCTGGTGGAGACGGTCGAAAGCGAGCGTCCGGATGCCGTTGTGATCGCAGGGGATTTATATGATCGGGCGGTGCCGCCGACGGAAGCGGTCGAGCTGCTGGATGAGCTGTTCGAACGGATCGTCATTGATCTGAACACGCCGCTCTTGGCAATTTCAGGAAACCACGATAGTCCGGACCGGCTGGATTTTGCTACCAGAATTATGGAAGCGCGCGGGCTGCACCTGGTAGGGCAGCTAAGGGCGGAGCCGAAGCCTGTCGTGCTGAAGGATGCTTTCGGCGAGGTGCATTTTCATCTGATTCCGTATGCCGATCCGGCACAGGTCCGCTATACGTTCGGCGACGACGCCATCCGTTCCCATGATGATGCAATGAAAGCCATTATTTCCCGGCTGGAGCCGGCTATGGATTCGTCGGCAAGGCATGTGTTCGTCGGTCATGCTTTCGTCACGCCAATGGGCGAGCCCAAGGAAAACACCAGCGACTCGGAGCGGCCGCTCGCTATCGGCGGTGCCGAGTATGTGCGGGCAGATCATTTCAAGCCGTTTCATTATACGGCGCTGGGCCACCTTCATCAGGCGCACTTCGTGATGCAGGAAACGATCCGCTATGCGGGGTCACCGTTGAAATATTCGGTCTCCGAGGAAAGCCATAACAAAGGCTTTTTCATCGTCGAGATGGACGGGACAGGCGCGGTGCAGGTTGAGAAACGCCCGCTGAAGCCGCGCAGAGATATGCGCAGGATTGCTGCGGCGATGGAAGAGATAGAACGCCATGAGATCAGTGAGGATTACGTGTTTGTGACGCTGCTGGACGACAACCCGGTGCTGTTCCCGATGGAAAAGGTGCGAGCCGTGTATCCGAACGCGCTGCATGTGGAGCGGCGTCCGGCACGCTTTGCCGAAGGCGAGGGGACTGCGGAGGCCGCGGGAGGAACCGGCCGCAGGGAAGCGGATCCGGTATCGCTGTTCGAAGCTTTTTATAAGGAAGTCAAGGGAGCGCCGCTCAGCGAGGAGAAAAAGAAGCTGTTCGCCGAAACGTACGCGGAGCTGCTGCGCGAGGAAGGAGGTGCCGTATGAGGCCTATTCATTTGCGCATGACGGCATTCGGACCTTACAGGGATATGGAAGAGGTCAATTTCAGCCTGCTGGAGGAGCCGGAGGCTGTTCGTTATTTCGGGAAATACCGGAGCCGGCAAGACTTCGATCTTCGACGCGATTTGTTTTGCTCTGTACGGGTTTGCCAGCGGAGAAGACCGTGCCGAGCCGCGGATGCTGCGGAGCCATTTTGCCGAGGAGGACATACATACGTCGGTCGAGTTTTCGTTTGCCGTAGGCAAGCGCACCTATCGCATCCTGCGCCAGATGGCCCACCGCAAAGGCTCCAACAAGAGCGAAACGGGAGGAAAGATCGAGCTGTACGAGACGACCTCCGGGCAGGACGTGCCGTGTGTGGACCGTTTTATGGTGTCGGATGTTAACAGCCGGGTGGAAGCGATTATCGGACTGACCAAGGAACAGTTCAGCCAAATCGTCATGCTGCCTCAGGGCGAATTCCGCAAGCTGCTGACGTCGGATACGGAAAATAAGGAGGAAATATTGCGCCGCATTTTCCGGACCGATCTATACTATAAGCTGGAGGAGCGCTTCCAGCAGAAGAACCGGGAAGGAAAGGACGCGCTGAAGGATGCTCTGCTGCTGCAGGACGTCTACCTGAAACAGGTGCAGGAAACGATTCCAGCCAGGGAAGACAGCTTGCTGTCGACTACGCTTTCGCAGGAGCATTTCAGCGCCGCTCAGGTGCTGGAGGGGCTGGCGGTGGAGCTGATTCACTACGGGCAGCTGTCGGCGGATGCTTCGGCGGATAAAGCGGCGCTTGCGCAGCGGCTCGAGCAGGAGGAGCAGGCGCTGCGGGAGGCCGCCGCGCTGAGCGGCCGCTTCGCCGAGCTGGCCGACAAGCGCAGCCGGCAGGCCGAGCTCGAGGCGCAGAAGCCGGCTGTGGCCGAGCTCGAACGGCGGCTGGCGCTGGCGGAGCGCGCAGCGCGGCTGGAGCCGTACGAGGAGCAGGCGGCGCGCAGCGCCCGTGACGCCGAAGCGAAGCGCGCGCAGCACGAGACGAAGCTGCGCGGAGTGGAAGCGGCCGGGCGTGCGGTCGCGCAGGCCGAGGAGCGGTATCGCGCCGAGGAAGCGCGCGAGACCGAGCGCCGCGAGGCGGAGCGCGAGCTGGAGCGGCTCGCGGAGCTGGCGCCGGCCGTGCAGACGCTCGAGGCAAGACGCCTCGAGGTGAAGCGGCTGCTCGCCGACGAGCAGGGCGCAGCCTCCAGGCTGGAAGCGCTGGAGGCGAAGCTGGCCGAAGCGCGGCAGGCGAAGCAGCGCGGCGCCGAGCGGATCAAGGCGATCGAGGCCGAGACGGCCGCCCTGCCGGAGAAGCTGATGCTCCGCGACCGGCTTCGCGGCAAGTACAAGCTGCTCAAGGAGCTGGCGGCGATTGAGCAGCAGCTCGCCGAAGTGCAGCGCTTTGCGGCGGAGCGGGAGCGGCTTGCGCTGGAGGCAAGCCGGGAGCATGACCGGCTGGAAGCGCTGTGGATCGGAGGCCAGGCAAGCTTGCTGGCCGCGCATCTGCACGACGGGAAGCCATGCCCGGTCTGCGGCAGCGAGGCGCATCCGAGCAAGGCTGCGGCGGATGGGGACGTGCCTTCCCGCGAGGCGCTGCAGCAGGCGAAGGATGCGCTTCGCCGCGTGCAGGACGAGCTGAGCACGGCCAAAGCCCAGGCGGCCGCTGCGCGCGCCGGCTGGGATGGAAGCGCGGACGGTATCGCCGAGTACGGCATCGTGCCGGAGGATTTGCACGGGCAGCTGGCCGCGGCGGAGCGCGAAGGCAAGCAGGCGGCTGCGGACATCGCGAAGCTGACGGAGCAGGGAAATGCGCTGCGTCAGCTGAAGGAAGACATGGAGCAGCTGGACGGCAGCCTGGACCGGCTGCTGTCGGAGAAGGAGCAGCTTCTGCGCCGGCTGCAGCAGCTGGCAGTGGACCGCAGCGCGAAGCAGTCGCTGCTGGAGCAGGAGTTTGAGCGCATCCCCGAAGCGCTGCGGCAGCCGAACGTGCTGGAGCAGCGGCTGAAGGAGCAGCAGGCTCTGGTCCAGCGGCTGAATGCAGCCTGGAAGGGAGCGCAGGAGCAGCGGCAGCGGCTGCAGACGCGGTGGGCCGAGGAGAAGGCCAGCGCTGCCGAGCTCGGCAAGCAGCTGGCGGAGTCCGCCGCTGCGGCGCAGGAAGCCGGGGAACGTTTCCGGCTGGAGCTGGAGAAGGCCGGCTTCTCCTCTTCGGAGGATTACGGAACAAGCAAGCTTGCCGAGCCGGAGCGGATCCGCTTGCGGGAGCGGATCGATGCGTTCAATACCTCATACGCAGCGCTTGCGCAGCAGCTGCTCGCGCTGGAGGCGGAGCTGTCCGGCAAGGAGCCGCCCGGTCTGGATGAGCTCCAGGCCCGCATGGACCGGCTCAAGCAGGAGCTGGAGCAGGCTGCTTCACGCCTCCAAGCCGCGGAAAGCCTGCGGAAGGAAGCGTACCGGCTGCAGACGGCTATAGCGTCGGCGCAGCAGCAGGTCCGGGAGCTGGAGGGCCGTTTGGAGCAGGTGATGGACATTTACCAGATGCTTAAAGGAGATAATGCATCCAAAATTTCCTTCGAGCGGTATATTCTGATAGAGTTTTTGGAGCAGATCCTGCAGGCAGCCAATGCCCGGCTGCGTGAATTGTCTAACGGACAATTCATGCTTCAGCGGAGTGACCGGCTGGAATCGCGGGGCAAACAGAGCGGTTTGGGGCTGGACGTCTATGATGCCTATACAGGGCAGAACCGGGACGTCAAGTCGCTTTCCGGCGGTGAGAAGTTCAATGCGTCGCTCTGCCTCGCCCTCGGAATGACGGATGTCATTCAAGCGCACCAAGGCGGCGTCTCGATCGAAATGATGTTCATCGACGAAGGCTTCGGCTCGCTGGATGAGGATTCATTGAACAAAGCGATCGTTACTTTAATCGATTTGCAGCGTGCCGGACGGATGATCGGCGTCATTTCCCACGTGCAGGAGCTGAAACAGGCATTCCCTGCCGCGCTGGAGGTCGATAAGACCAAGGAGGGCTACAGCCGAACCCGGATTGTATTGAAATAAATTCGGCGCGCGAGTATCCGGGCATCGCTTGCAAAGAGGCGGTGCATGCTGTCTCAGCGGAATATGGCCAGATGGCCGTATGTTCGTATTGCTGCATACGGTATGGACATACGCTCGTATTATCGTATTGCTGCAGACCGAATTTTCACAGACTCGGAGTTCCTATTTGCACTAGACTGTATGGACATACGCTCGTATTACCGTATTGCTGCAGACCGAATGTTCATAGACTCGGAGTTCCCTATTTGCAACGGACGGTACGGATATATATTTGTATTACCGGATTGCAGTAGACCATTTGTTCATAAGATTGTATGCTATTAACGTATTGTTGTATTGCTGTAGTATTGTATGATCGTATTATTGCATCACCGTATTGCCGTATTTCGGAGTAATGAAGATTCCACACACATCGGGAGGTTGGACTTATGACGAACATCGCATTTATCGGACTGGGTACTATGGGCAAACCTATGGCATTAAATCTTCATAAAGCAGGCTATTCTTTGGTGGTTTATAACCGGAACCCTGAGAGAGCCCGCGAGTTCGAGGGGCTGGCTTCCGTTCAGCTCGCTTCCTCGCCGGCCGAAGCCGCGCGCAAAGCGGACATCGTGTTCACGATGCTGACGGATGATACGGCAGTGGAAAGCGTCTATTTGGGCGAAGAGGGCATCCTTTCGGTATGCCGGGAGACATCCGGTCCAAGACCGCGCATTGTCGTCGACTGCAGCACGATCTATCCGGTAACGAGCCAGAGCTTGGCGAAGCAATTGGCGTCTCTTGGCGTAGATATGCTGGATGCGCCGGTAACCGGCAGCGAGCCGCAGGCGATCGAGGGCGTGCTCACGTTCATTGTCGGCGGGAAGCGCGAAGCCTATGAGGCCTGCGTTCCGCTGTTTGACGCGATGGGCAAAAAAGCGGTATACATGGGCGAAAGCGGCGCCGGAGCCAATGCGAAGCTGGCTAACAATATGCTGGTTGCGGCAAACCTGGCCTCTTTGGCGGAAAGTCTGATGATGGTGCAGAGGTCCGGAGGCGACCCGGAGCTGTTCCTTGAGGTGCTGGCCGGAGGCGGCGGGCGCAGCGGGATGGCCGAAATGAAGGGACCGAAAATTTTGGGACGCGATTTCTCCGCTCAATTCATGACGCAGCTGATGTTCAAGGATTTGAAGCTGGCGGGCCGTCTTGCCGAGTCGCTTCAGGTTCCGGTGCCGATGCAGGCATCGGTGCAGCAGATTTTCCAAATCGCCTGCAACAGCGGCTGGGGCGCAGAGGATATGAGTGCGATTGCCAAATGCTATGAAGCATGGACCAGCACGAAGATCGGCAAGGAATAATCCTTTTAGTTATTTAGTGGAAAAATATCGGACAACCTGCGCGGCGTTTCGGCTGTGCAGGTTTTTTTATTGTTAAAAAAGGGGCGACCCGGCTTTGTACAAGGAAAATGAAAAGCAAAAAAGCAGCTTCGGCCGGCTATATTTCCTTCTGCCTGGCATGCTTTTCGGCTGTATAAAATTTGCTTGGGCTAAATCGATAAAATAAATTTATATACCATATATAAAATGATAAATTTACAATATAGAAAAGATGCGCTATGCTAAGCTTATAAAGCACAACGGCTTCCAATTTGATTGAGGAGTGTGGAGTATGGCAAAGGTAACGGGTTTGGAAGGGATCATTGCAGCAGAAACGGATATCGGTCTCGTGGACGGCGAGAACGGTTTGTTGGTGTATCGGGGACATTGGGCCAAGGATCTGGCCGTTTCCCGCAGCTTCGAAGAAGTATGTCGCCTGCTCTGGTACGGCAGCTTGCCTCAAGCGGAGGAGCTTGCTTCGCTTCAACAGCGGCTGGCCGGGGAGAGAGAGCTGCCGGAGCAGCTGCGCCGGCTGATCGATGTGCTGCCTTTGCAGCTGCCGTTAATGTCCGTGCTGCAGACGGTTACGGCTGCCATCGGCTATGAGTGGCCGCCGACGCCGGAGCAGGCGATTTCATTGACGGCGAAGCTGCCGACGATCATCGCCTACCGCTACCGCCAGCAGCAGGGGCTTAATTTCGTGCAGCCGGATCCTGAGTTGGGCCATGCGGCCAATTATTTATACATGCTGAGCGGGAAGCGTCCGGAAGAAGCGCACAGCCTGGCGCTGAATGCCTACCTGGTGCTTGGCATGGAACACGGCATGAACGCTTCAACGTTTGCGGGCCGCGTCGTGCTGTCGACGCAGTCGGATATGGCTTCGGCCGTTTCAGGGGCCATCGGAGCGATGAAAGGGCCGCTGCACGGCGGGGCTCCGTCGGAAGTGACGGCGATGCTTGAGGAGATCGGCACGAAAGCGAATGCGGAGACTTGGCTTAGGGCGAAGCTGGAAAACGGCGAGCGCTTGATGGGCTTCGGCCACCGCGTATACAAAACCCGCGACCCGAGAGCGGAAGCGCTGCGGCTGGTCACCTCAGGATTGACCGGGCAGGATCCTTGGTTCGATCTGGCCATCCATGTTGAGGAGACGGCCATTCGACTGCTGGAGGAATATAAGCCAGGCCGCCGTTTGTATACAAACGTGGAGTTTTTCGCCGCATCGATTATGCGCGCGATCCGGCTGCCGTCCGAGCTGTTTACGCCGACTTTTACCGCGGCGCGCGTGGTCGGATCGGACCTCGCATTTGCTGGAGCAGGCGAGCATCAACCGGATTTTCCGTCCACAGTCCTTGTACACGGGCCCACAGCCTGAAATGCAGTATAAATAAGGATTGCAGCCAATTCCATTCGAGTGGGGTTGGCTTTTTTTTCACGGAGGACGACGCCGCAATATAAAAAAACACAAGGCAGCGTAAGTTATGCTATTGCTGCGCAGGGACAGAGCGTGTACGATGGGGTGGATATTTATGGATGCTCATAATCCTTTCAAAGCGAAAGAGAGGGACGGGAAGATGCAGAATCGGGAACAATTTATGGAACAGATCATGGGATTGGATGTGCTGGATACGCACACGCATTTAATCGGGGACCGGCTGGCGGCCGGCAGCTTTTGGGATATCGCCCATTATTTCTGGCTCCATCGCGAAATGCAGGCTGCCGGATATCCGGCGGATGCGGATCAACTGCCGGAGGCGGAGCGGATTGAGGCGTTCCTGTCATCCTACCGGGCTACCCGCAATACGCTGATGAATTGGGTAGTGACCCAAATTTTCCGCCAGCTTTATCAAATCGAGCTGACGGATGCGGATTCGGTCCGCGCAGCGGATGCCGCGGTGAGGGCTTCTGCCGAACAGAGCGGGTGGGCGCAGCAGGTGGCCGACAAGCTGCACATCCGCAGATTCGTCGTGAATGTAGTCGAGCATGCCGATTTTCAGGGCATGGATCATAAAGCGGTCCTGATTCCCCGGATCGACGGAAGATTGCACGAATGGGTGCAAATGGTGCATGAGGCCGAATATCCGGAGCATGCGCTGGCAGCCGTCCGGGAGTCTATCGACCAGCTGCTGGTCAGCTATAAGGAGAGAGGATGCCCGGGCATGATGACAACGCTTCCGGGCTTCGGCACGCAGGCCAACGCCGTTTATTGCATTCGGAAAGAGTCGCCGAAGGATGAGATTCTGATGACGCTGCTGCATACGATTTGCAGTGCGGCGCAGCGCAGCGGGCTGTTCGTCCAGCTGTTCCTGGGCGTCGAGCGTTCTTGGTGCGGCACGGCTGTGCCTGTGAACGATCCGTATCGTATCGTAAAGCTGTCCGGCTTGTTCGATCAGTATAAGAACGTGTTCGAGCTTGTCGTCGCTTCGGAGATCAATAATTTGGATACCGTGCAGGCGGCGTGGAATTTTCCGAATGTGCAGTTAGGCGGACTCTGGTGGTTTAATTTCCGTGCCAGCACGTATCGCAGCAGCATGCAGTACCGCTTAGAGGCACTGCCCGCGGCGCAGTGCTCGCTCATCGCTTCCGATGCGAGATGCATCGAATGGAGCTACGGCAAAATACTGCTCGTCAAGCGTCTGCTCGCCGAATTTTTATACGAGCAGATCGAGAAGGGATGGCTCGATGAAACAGTGGCGCTGCAGGTTGCGGAGGAATGGCTGTACAAGAGCGCGGCCCGCAGATACGGAGTTGTTTGACTCGGCGGGAGGACTGCGGTTGGAAGGCTGTAAGTAAACATGAGGAGTCCCAAACGGCGCCCGCTTAGTGAAGATGCCGGCCGGTTTGGATAGCAAGAACGGTCTTTTCCCGAAAAAGGCCGTTCTTTTGCTATGTTCGCATAGTTGTATACTACAGCATTTGAATAATTAAAGCTTATCTGTTATCATATCAATTACAGTTATTGAAATAGTTACAGTTTTTACGGGAATAACAAACTTATTAATTAATCATATTGGAGGAATAGAAATGAACGCAAGCTATGCCAATCTTTTTGAATCCTACGCTTTTCGCAGCGGGGTAGCCGTGAACAACCGGGTCGTGATGGCTCCGATGACGAACTGGTCACTCGAATCCGGACGGATCGGTATCGGATGCGGAAATTCGCTATTATGAGCGCCGTTCGGGCAAAATAGGAATGGTTATTACCGCCGTGGCGTATATTTCTCCGCATGGTAAAGGCTTCGACGGACAAGTAAGCGCCGACCGCGATGAAATGATCCCGAGCCTGCGCCGGCTGGCAGAAGCTATCAAGAATAAAGGCTCCAAGGCCGTTTTACAAATTTTTCACGGCGGCAGAGAGTGTCCTCCGGAGCTGATTCCGAACGGAGAGGTCGTCGGTGTCAGCACGGTTCCAAGTCCGAACAAGTCTTCCGTTGTTCCGCGCGAGCTTTCGCATGATGAAATCGTATCGATCATTAAAGATTTCGGGGAAGCGGCCAGACGGGCGATTGAAGCCGGCTTTGACGGGGTAGAGATTCATGGAGCCAACGGCTATTTGATTCAGCAGTTTCTCTCACCGCATTCGAATACGCGCAGCGATCAATGGGGCGGCAGCACAGCGAAACGGATGAGCTTTCCTCTGGCCGTAGTCGATGAAGTGAAGCGGGTCGTGTCGGCCTATGCCAAGCAGCCGTTTCTGATCGGCTACCGCTTCTCCCCGGAGGAGGCGCACAACCCGGGCATTACTATGCCGGATACCCTGGAGCTGGTAGAGGCACTTTCGCGCAAAGAACTGGATTACCTCCATGTCTCGCTGATGGATTTCTGGTCTCTTCCAAGAAGCGGAGAACTGCAGAATAAACCGCGCATTGAGCTTATTCACGAGAGGGTTGCCGGCAGGGCGCCAGTGATTGGGGTTGGATCCATTCATACGGCGCAGGAGGCAAGCAAAGCTCTCGATACGGGGATTGAATTTATTGCTCTTGGCAGGGAACTCATTATGGAGCCGGACTGGGTGCAAAAAATTGAAGAAGGCCGCGAGAGCGACATTGCAGTTACCATAAGCCGGGACGCTCAGGAACGCCTTGTACTGACTGATCCGCTGTGGCATGCGGTTATCAATAGAGAGGGCTGGTTTCCCGTCGTATAACGGTTCGGCCCGTCCAGGTTTATGAAGCGAAGCCCGATTGACGGACCAAAATGGTTCCAGTCTTGCCGGTTAACGCAGGCTGAAATTGGGAAGCTTACTATCGGCTGACCAACGAATAACGAAAAAGATAATAACTATTTCAGGAGGTTCCGTTCCTTATGAATTCATTTACTTTCCAGAACCCGACCAAGCTGATATTCGGCAAAGGCCAATTGGAGCAATTGGCTGCTGAGGTGGAGAAGTACGGCAAAAACGTGTTGCTAGTCTATGGCGGGGGCAGCATCAAGCGCAACGGGCTGTATGACAAAGTTACGGGTATTTTGAGAAGCATCGGGGCTCAAATTACCGAATTAAGCGGCGTAGAGCCGAACCCGCGGCTGTCTACCGTACACAAAGGCGTGGAGCTGTGCCGCAGCGAACAAATCGATCTGATTCTCGCCGTAGGCGGCGGAAGCGTCATCGACTGCTCCAAAGCGATCGCCGTAGGCGCTAAATACGAAGGCGACGTATGGGAGATTATTACCCGTAAAGCGGCGGCGGCCGGAGCGCTGCCTTTGGGCACGGTGCTGACGATCGCCGCAACCGGCTCCGAGATGAATGCGGGCTCCGTTATTACCAATTGGGAGACGAAGGAAAAGCTGGGCTGGGGCAGTCCGTTTTCGTTCCCTAAATTCTCGATTCTCGATCCCGAGCACACGCTCTCTTTACCGGCCGACCAGACGGTATACGGCATGGTCGATATCATGTCCCATGTGCTGGAATCCTACTTCCATCACGTTCCGAACACACCGGTGCAGGACGGCTTCTGCGAAACGATTCTCAGAACGGTTATCGATACGGCACCGAAGCTTCTGAGCGATTTGCACAGTTTTGAGCATCGCTCAACCATCCTTTACTCCGGCACGATGGCATTAAACGGGGTGCTCAGCATGGGGATTCGCGGCGACTGGGCCACCCATAACCTGGAGCATGCGGTTTCCGCTGTTCACGATATTCCGCACGGCGGCGGCCTGGCCATCCTGTTCCCGAACTGGATGAAGTATAATCTGGATGCGGGCGTGGAACGGTTCAAGCAATTTGCCGTTAACGTATTCGGCGTGAGCACGGACAACAAATCCGACCGCCAGGTGGCGGAGGAAGGAATTGAGGCGCTTCGCTCGTTCTGGACCTCCATCGGCGCTCCGAGCCGCTTGAAGGATTATAACATCGACGATTCCACCATCGAAGAAATGGCCGATAAAGCGATGATTTACGGGGAGTACGGCTTCTTCAAAAAATTGAACCGTGCGGATACGGTCGCCATCTATCACATGTCTTTGTAAGTTTGACGGGGGAAGCCTGAGAGATCAGGCTTCTGAGCTTGACGAGAAACCCTGAATTTATGTGATACTCCGGTGGGGTATCCTCCTCCAGCCGCTGTTGAAACCCGTGAATTGGATTAAATTTAAAGGTATTTTCACGGATTTCAAAGGCGGACGTAAACTCTTCCGGAAGATACCCCACCTTCGTTGCTACTCATGGTTCATTTCGAGTGGCTTTCTCGACAGCCTGGGAAGCCTGAGAGATCAGGCTTCTCTTTTTTTAGCTGCGGGCCGGAAGATCGCGGGAGCAAAGGTGAGGGATGTTTAGCGAATAACCGCAAATGCTGCGGCCGAGGGCGCAGTTGTGGTAAAATAAGGTCAAAAAACAAAGGTTGTGTTCCCATGAAGGTATTGGTTCTTGGTGGTACCGGTGTGATCAGCAGAGCCATCGTGCAGCAAGCGCTTACAGAGCAGCATGAGGTAGCTGTATTCAATCGGGGCAGTAAAAATCATTTGTTTCCCTCCGATATCGAATGTATTGTTGGAGATAAGTCGAACCGGGAGCAGTTTCAGGCGTTAATGGCAGAACGGCGGTTCGACGCGGTTATCGACATGCTCTCGTTCGACGCTTCGGACGCCCAGTTTATGATCGAAACGTTTAAGTGACCGGCGCGGGGCAGCTGGTGGTCTGCTCGAGCACGGCGGCTTACAAGCGCCCGTTCCGGACAAGCCCCATCCAGGAGGATGCCGAGGAGCTGTACGACAGCCCGGATTTCCCTTACGCTTTCCACAAGGCGGATATGGAGCGGTATTTGGGCCGGGTCATCGAGAAGGGCGTCATGCCGGTTACGATCATCCGCCCGTCGCTTACTTTTGGGATTGGCTGCGCCAATCTCGGCGTGCTGCGCCAAAACTTCAACGTCGTTCACCGCATCCGCAGCGGCAAGCCGCTCGTGGTGTTCGGTGACGGTACGGTGCCTTGGAGCTTTTCCTTCGCTCCCGATGTAGCCAAGGCTTTCGTCGGAGCTGTCGGCAATGAGCGGATGTTCGGGCAAAGCTATCACGCGACAAGCGAAGAACTGCGCATATGGCAGGGCCTATACCTAGAGTTTGGCAAGCTGCTCGGCGTGGAGCCCCAATTGGTGCATTTCAGCTCGGATATGCTGAAGGAAGCCAATCCGGCCTTATTCGGACATTTATTTTATGAGAAGAGCTATGCCGGCTTGTTCGACAATGCCAAGCTGAAGCGGGATCTCCCCGGCTTCCAGGCGGAGATCAGCTTGTCCGCAGGACTGGCTATGCTGTTGGAATGGTATGAACGGGACGGGCATACCGTGGACGAGTCGAAGGATCTCCTCGAGGATCAGCTCGTATCCGCGCATCGCCAATTTGTCGGCCAATTGCAAAATATAAACTGGTAGCCTTAAGCTTCGCCGGCCTGCCACACCTCGCTTTGGGAGGTGCGGCAGGCCGGTTACCTTTTCTAAAGTAACTCAACTTTTTTTGCGTTATTTTGGAAAGCGGGCCTCCCGGTTATAATGGGAAGGGAACAAAAATAGTAAATTGGAGAACGCTTAACTTTTAAGGAGGAACTTGTGCATGCAGTATCGCCAGTTAGGATCGTCGGAGCTTAAAGTCAGCGAGGTCAGCTTCGGCACATGGGCCATCGGAGGCTCCTGGGGACAAGTGAACGATGAGGAATCGCTGCGCGCCTTATCCCGTGCGATGGAGGCCGGCGTCAACTTTTTTGATACGGCTGACGTTTACGGCAGCGGACACAGCGAGGAGCTGTTAGCCAAGGCAACCAAGGGCAAGGAAGATTTCATTCATATAGCGACGAAATTTTGCCGCGCCGGCGACATTCATGACGCCGCAACGTATTCGGAGGCATCGGTGCGCGCTTATTGCGAGCAAAGCTTGAAGAAGCTGAACCGGGAACGGATTGATCTGTACCAAATTCACTGCCCTCCTATCGAAATTTTGCGGGACGGCTCCGTATTCGGCGTGCTGGACAAGCTGAAGCAGGAAGGCAAAATCCGCGAGTACGGCGTCAGCGTCGAAACGGTGGAGGAAGGTCTGCTGTGCCTGGAGTATCCGGGCGTCCGCGCTCTCCAGGTGATATACAATATTTTCAGACAAAAGCCGGGCAACGAGCTGTTCCCTCAAGCACACGAAAAAGGCGTCGGTATCCTGGTGCGGCTTCCGCTAGCCAGCGGCCTGTTAACCGGCAAATTCTCCGAGCAGGCGGTATTCGAGCCGGGGGATCACCGGAATTTCAACCGGAACGGCGAGAGCTTCAACGTAGGGGAGACCTTCGCGGGACTTCCGTTCGAAAAAGGCGTTGCCTTGAGCCGCGAGCTGGCCTGGATCGGAGAAGGCCGCGGCAATATGACGCGCGCCGCGCTGCGCTGGCTTCTGGATAACCCTCATATCACCTGCGTGATCCCAGGCTTTAAGAACGTCGCGCAGGTTGAGGACAACCTCGGCGTACTCGAGACTCCGTCCTTTACACCAGAGGAGCAGGAGCGGCTGCGGGCCTTCTATGAGCAGGAAGTGCATGCGCATATTCGGGGCGCTTATTAATTAACGATACGATGATAAAAAACAGAGTGCTGTCGGCATTGGCTTGCCGGCAGTACTCTGTTTTTTTACCCATATAGGAAAGTTTAAGTTTACTCAAGGGAGCTCCGCTCCGCAGCCGGGCGGCGGCGTACCAGCAGGAGGTAGCATCCGACCGCTCCGAGCTCCGCCGCAGCTATCACAACGCCCATCGGCATGGCGGTTCCGCTGCCGCCGAGGCCTACCAGCGGAGCGACGACGCCGCCGAAGACGAAGGAAAGCACGCCGAGCAGCGCGGAGGCGCTGCCTGCCGCCTGCGCCTGATTCTGCATCGCCAGCGAAAAGCTGGTCGTGCTGACGATCCCGACGCTTGCGACGACGAAGAACAGGGGCGGGAGCACTCCCGCCAATCCGGCGCCGGCAGCGATCATGATCAGAAGCAGCAGTCCGCTGACGGCGGCGATCATAAGCCCGGCGGCGAGCAGCTTCGTTTCGCCGAAGCGGCCGGCAAGCCTGCCCGTCACTTGGCTGGCGATAATAATGCCGAGGCCGTTCATGGCGAAGATCAGGCTGAACATTTGCGGCGAAGCGCCGAAAATATTCTGAATGACGAACGGCGAGCCGGAAATATAGGCGAACATCGCAGCGATCACAAGGCCCTGGGATAGGGCATAGCCGACGAAGGTGCGGTCGCGGATCAGCCTGCCGAAGGTAGCGAGCGTATGACCAAGGCCCCCCTGCGAGCGGCGGTCAGGCGGCAGCGTTTCAGGTAATCCGAACAATACGGCAGCGAGCATAATGACGCCGATCACGCTGAGAACAACGAACACGCCGCGCCACGACGTCAGCTCCATCAGCTGTCCGCCGGCTATCGGCGCCAGAATAGGGGCAATGCCGTTGACCAGCATGAGCAGGGAGAAAAACTTCGTCAGCTCCGTGCCGGAATACATATCCCTTACGACTGCGCGGGAGATGACGATCCCGGCCGATCCGGCCAGTCCCTGGATGAACCGCAGCAGCACGAAGATCCAGATCGAGGGGCCGAGGGCGCAGAGTACCGATGCGGCTGCGTAGACCAGAAGCCCGATAAGCAGCGGCTTGCGTCGTCCCTTCACATCGCTGAGCGGTCCTGCGTAAAGCTGCCCCAGCGAAAGACCGAGCAGGCAGGCGGTCAGGCTGAGCTGCGCCAGAGAGGTGCTGGTGTTCAAGTCCTTCGTCAGCTCCGGCAGCGCCGGCAAATACATGTCGATGGATAAAGGGCCGAAGGCGGCCAGAGAACCGAGCACGACAGCCATCCAAGCTCTGCGCGACGGTGCGGCAGGCTGCTCGGCCGAGCCCAGGTTGTTAATTGAAAGTTTACTCATGCATCATTCAAGCCTTCCTTATGAATAATTAGCTCCGGGACGAGCTGATTGTCTCATTCACATCATGGACAAGCTGCTTGAGCGATACATTGGCCAATACTTGTTCCATAGCGGATTGAGCCTGCAATAGGAGAGCCGAACGCGAATTCGATGATGGCCCCGATTGGGCGTCCCGGGCTCGGATTGTCGCGAAAGCGGAACAGCTCCTGCTCGCCGGCAACCTCCACAGCCTAGTAAATATCGACTGGAGAAATATCTATGATATCTTCCCCTTCTTGTTGTATTCAGTGTAGTTATAACGAAAATGGATGTCAATATGTCCGGGGAAGGCCGATTATCTTAGTATACTCCAAACATTGATGAATTTTCTGTATGTAGTTTCATCCCGGGTTCCCCTACAATAATCAATTGAGCTGGAGTGAACAGGCTGCAGCGGGAAGGGGAAATGAGAAATGATCGGCACGAATAAGGATAAGGCAGCGGCGCTTTCGTCTCTCCGCAGGGTATTATGGTATCAGCAGCCGGCCGAGCGTTGGCAGGAAGCGCTCCCCATCGGGAACGGCAGGCTGGGCGGGATGATTTTCGGCACGGCTGCTCAAGAGAAAATACAGTTAAATGAAGATTCCGTCTGGTACGGCGGCCCGAAAAAGGCCAACAACCAGGATGCGCTGCAATATGTTCCGGAAATCCGCCGCCTTTTATTCGAAGGCAAGCAGCGGGAGGCGGAGCATTTGGCCCGGATGGGCTTGATGTCCGGTCCGAAATATTTGCATCCGTATCAGCCCTTGGGGGATTTGCTTTTTTATTTCATGCAGCATGAGCATCCTGCTGCCGATTACCGCCGGGAGCTGGATTTGGAGACAGCCGTGGCCTCCGTCCGCTATCGCATGGATGGCTTCCAATATGAGCGGGAATATTTCAGCACCGCCGTAGACGGCGTGATGGCGGTTCGTTTGACAACGGACAAGCCGGGCGGCTTGACCTTCGGGGTTCATTTTATGAGACGGCCCTTTGATGCGGGAACCCGCTGCCTGGGCACAGATACGATTATGCTGCACGGGGAGTGCGGTAAAGAAGGCGTCGAATTCCGTGCGGGATTAAGAGCGGCCGTAAGCGGAGGCAGCCTGAAGACGGTCGGAGACTTTCTATCCGTGGAGGGAGCCGACGCGGTGACGCTGCTGCTGGCTGCCAATACAACATTTCGCTGCGAGGATCCGGAAGCGGCCTGCCTCCGGCAGCTGGAGCTTGCGTTCAAGAAGGATTACGAGCAGCTGAAGCGGGACCATATCGCGGATTATTCCGGCAGGTTTAGCCGGGTGAAACTGCGGCTCGGCACATCCGGCGGAGCTGTAACCGCAACGATTGCCGGAACGTCCGCCGTACCGGTCGGAGCGCTGACGGAAGCCCTTGATGCTTCCGGAAGGTCCGGGGCGGCTGCGGCCGTTGAAGCTTTGGCAGACCCGGAACGGCTGCCGACGGATGAACGGCTCAAGCGAATGCAGGAAGGCGCCGAGGATACGGGGCTGGCCGTGCTGTATTTCGATTATGGACGCTACCTGCTGCTGTCCTGCTCCCGCCCGGGGAGCTTGGCTGCCAATTTGCAGGGCATATGGAATGACAGCTACACGCCTCCATGGGAGTCCAAGTATACCATTAATATCAACACACAGATGAATTACTGGCCTGCGGAGCTGTGCAATCTGGCGGAATGCCATGAGCCGCTGTTCGATCTGATCGAACGCATGCTGCCGAACGGCCGCGTTACAGCTCGCGAGGTCTACGGCTGCGGGGGTTTCGCAGCTCACCATAACACCAACCTGTGGGGAGACACGCATGTGGAGGGAATCCCGGTGTCCGCTTCCATCTGGCCGATGGGTGCGGCTTGGCTGTCTCTTCACCTGTGGGAGCATTACCGTTTTGGCCTGGACCGGACGTTTCTTAAGGAACGCGCCTATCCGGTGATGAAGGAAGCGGCGCAGTTTCTGCTGGAGTACATGGTCGAGGATGGGCAGGGGCGCTTATTGACCGGCCCTTCAATTTCTCCTGAAAATAAATTTATTTTGCCGGACGGCACGCCGGGCAATTTGTGCATGGGACCGGCAATGGATATGCAGATTGCGCATACCCTGTTTACGGCCTGCATCGAGGCTTCCCGGCAGCTGGAGCAGGAGGGGCCGTTTCGCCGGCAGCTTGAGCATGCTCTGGCACGCATCCCGCAGCCTTCCATCGGACGGCACGGTCAAATTATGGAGTGGCTTGAGGATTATGACGAATTTGATCCGGGCCATCGCCATATATCCCAGCTGTTTGCGCTGCATCCGGGCGAAATGATCCACGCCCGGCATACGCCGGAGCTGGCTCTGGCGGCCAAGCGGACGTTGGAGCGCCGTCTGTCCAACGGGGGAGGCCATACCGGCTGGAGCCGGGCCTGGATCATTAACTTCTGGGCCAGGCTGGGCGAAGGGGATACGGCCTACGAGCATGTGAAGCAGCTCTTAATGAAGTCAACCTACCCGAACCTGCTGGATGCGCATCCGCCTTTCCAGATCGACGGCAACTTCGGCGGTGCTGCCGGTATGGCTGAGATGCTTCTGCAATCTCATGGCGGGGAGCTCTCGCTGCTCCCGGCGCTGCCCGGAGCATGGGCGGACGGGCAGGTGAGCGGACTTCGCGCCCGCGGAGGCTTCGAGGCGGATCTCGAGTGGAGCGGCGGCCGGCTGACCCGGGCCGTCCTTAAGGCGGCGCATGACGGCATATGTAAAATTGCCGCAGGCCTGGAGCTGACCGTTACGAATGAGCGCACCGGCGCGTTCTGTCCGATACAGCGCCAGGGCGGTGTCCATATTTTTCACGCGGAGGCCGGACAGAATTATGTGCTTGTCCCGGCCTGATTCCGCCTTGGCTGCAGCATACGGCGGTTAGAAGCTTCATGCTGCTGCCGTTTCTTCTAAACTGCTAAAGTCTGTCAGGCCCTAAGGCCCGGCAGACTTCTTTTTATCCCGGGAATTGCCGCGGTAGAATGGAAGAGGGATCCAATTTTAACGGATTAGCAGGAATTATGACGGATTGCGTCGAATGAGAACGATAGATAAGTGCATAAACCTTGAGGGGGCGTATTGATGAAATATTCAATCCTGCAATCCGTGAAAATTGTGGACATGAACGATGAAATTATGTCGGAAGTTTTGTTCGAGCACGGCAGTCACGAGCTGCCTACACTGGCTGTCGGTTCTTCGGTTATTACCTATGAGCTGGGTCTGCAGCAGTTCGATGTCGTATATGACCGCCGGGAAGGCAAGCAGCAGCGAAGACGCATCGTCGATATCGAGACGGATTTAATGGTATCGCCGCCTGCCACCCGCGTATTTCTGGAGCCGGTTACTCTGATTATCGGACAGCATGATGTAGGTCAAATATTTTAATTGTTCGTTTCGTAACCGGCCGGCGTACTGAACGCCGAGCCGGTTTTTGACGTGCGGCGGGAAGCGTTGGTTTTCTGGACGCAAATCCATTATGATGGAGAAAATAGGTAGAGGATGGAGGAGAAGATATGAATTCGCGTTTTGTAGGAATAGGCGCCATCTGCGCGTTCCTGTCAGTTGCGCTTGGAGCCTTCGGCGCTCATCTGCTGAAGGGCAGACTTGCGGCAGACATGCTGGCCAATTATCAGACGGGCGTTCAATACCAGATGATGCACTCGCTCGGCCTGATTGCCATTGGGCTTGCGGCGGCTTATTTGCCAGGGAGCAAGCACCTTGTCAGAGCAGGCTGGTTCATGCTGATCGGCATCGTTTTGTTTTCCGGCAGCTTATATATCCTGAGCCTTTCGGGCATTAAAATGCTTGGAGCGATTACGCCGTTCGGCGGGATTGCTTTTTTATTCGGCTGGTATTCTCTCGCTGTCGCTGCTTTTGTAGTCAAAAAGTCCTAGAAATGAAAGTCCGGCTGCTTGAAAGCCGGGCTTTTTTTGTCAAAAATGAGAGATCTGTCGTTTTTTTTATACAATCAGGCAGGAAATTTGTGCCTTTGTGTAGAAAGGATAGTATATTTCTTTTTCGGATAATTCCGCAAAGAGGGAGGCCGTGATGAGAAAAAAGACCGATACCAAAGCCTTTATGGACAGCAAAGCTTGGACCCTCTGCCTAACAGGGTATTTGTTGATTTTTGTCGTCTTATGCTGGTGGCTTCATAATGGTTGGGTATGGGCGATTTTCTCGCTAACCGTCCTCTTTGCTGCGGTACTCGTATACGGCCGGGGCCGGGATAGAGGCAGCTTCAAAGCGAACGGACCGATCGGCGAGCAGGCGGCCGGAAGCTTCAAGGAAAATGAGCAAATGTTCGAATCGCTGTTCGAGCATAATCCCAATATGGTCTGTCTGCTGAATACGGCAGGGGACATCATGAAAGCGAACGGGATGACGGAACGGGTTCTTGGCTTTTCTAAGAGACAAATGGAGCAGTCCTCCTTTGCGTCGTTCATGCTGGGGGAAAGCTTGGGCAAAGTGGAGCAGTTGTTCGAGCAGCTTCGCACGGGGCTGCCTATTTCGTTGAAGCTTGGAGCGCAGCACAGGGAAGGCTACCGGGTGGACCTGGACGCGACGGCGGTGCCGATACGGGAAGACGGCGAGTTAACCGGGATCATTATGTTCGGGCAGGATATTACTGCAGCCAAACGGACGGAAGAGCAGATCCGCCATATGGCATTTTACGATGATATGACCGGCTTGCCGAACCGCAGGCTGTTCATGCTTCAGCTGGAAGAAGCGTTGGCGCTGGCCAAGAAGCATGAGCATTATGTCGCTGTATTTTACTTGGATGTCGACCGGTTTAAAGTGGTGAACGACTGCTTCGGCCATGATTATGGAGACATGCTGCTGCTGCAGATGGCGGAGCGGCTTACCCGGTGTGTATCCGAGAGCGATTTTGTGGCTCGCACCGAGGGCGATGAATTCGCAGTGCTGTTTAACGGCTTAACCCGCATCGAGCAGGTGCATGAGCTGGCAGGGGCGATATTTCATGTGCTTGAGGAGCCGTTCCTTCTTGAACAGTATCAGCTGCATGTGACGGCCAGCATCGGAGTGGCGCTGAATGTGGGCGAGGATGGGGAAGAAGATGCGGATGCGCTGACCAAAAGCGCGGATATCGCCCTGACGCGGGCTAAAGAAAAGGGGAAAAATAATTATCAAGTCTTTAATTCGGAGATGAAATCCGTTTCCATCCAAAAGCTGACTCTTGAGGGCGAGCTGAGGACGGCGATTCAGCAGAAGCAGCTTATGCTGCATTATCAGCCGCAAATGGACATTGAGTCGGGAGCGATCGTCGGGTTCGAAGCGCTGATCCGCTGGAAGCATCCGGTGCGGGGCATGATCTCGCCGCTGGAATTCATTCCGTTCTCGGAGGAAAGCGGATTGATCGTGCCTATCGGTGAATGGGTGCTGAAGGAAGCCTGCCGCCAAAACAAGCTGTGGCATGACCAGGGGCTCGTGTATGTACCGGTATCGGTAAACCTGTCCACCCGCCAGTTTTTGCAGCACAATTTGCGGGATATGGTGGAGGAGGTTCTTCGGGAAACAGGCTTGCATCCGTCGTACCTTGAGCTTGAAATTACGGAGAGCAGCACGATGGACGTGGAGCATGCGATTCTCCTGCTGCTGGAGCTGAAGTCGCTTGGCGTGAAGATCAGTATCGACGATTTCGGAACGGGCTACAGCTCCTTATCATATTTGAAAAAATTCCCGATCGACAAGCTCAAGATCGATCAGTCGTTTGTGCGTGACATTATGACCGATCCCAATGATGCGGCTATTGTGGCTTCCATCATTTCCATGACGCGGCATATGAATTTGAAGGTGATTGCCGAAGGGGTAGAGACCGCGGAACAGCTCGGTTTTCTGCACACGAATCACTGTAATGAAATTCAAGGCTATTGGTTCAGCCCGCCTTTATCGGCGCCGCAGGCCGAAGAGCTGCTTCTCAGGCAGCAGCAGGCGGCCGCTGCGGACGGGCGTTTCCCTTCATGACCAAAAAGAGATCCGGCGGGGAGCGTGCTCCCGAATCGGATCTCTTTTTGCAGCAGCTTGTGTGCCGGGGGCACGGGCTTTCCTTCTAGCTGATCGAGAAATCATCGATCTCATTAATATTGAACAAGTAGACCTGCTTCTCATCCACATGATAAACACTCACATTACCGTTCTCCGGATCGGTGTTCAGAATGCGGCAGGGAACGCTGAGCTTCACGCCCATTGCCTTCACGATGGTCAGCCGAACCAAAGTATTACTTTGCCTGAACTGTTGGAACTGGGTCCAGATTGCCCGGTGGTCATCCCCATTCGAGGAAGAAGGGGCCGGAGAAGAGGCCGCTGGAGCCGAAGGCTTGGCCGTTCTTTTTCCAGCAGGCAGATCCTGAAGCGGTGTGGAGTGTGAAGCCTCTTGTATAGCTTGTTGTAACTGTCCGCCTAATTCAATGCCGCTCTGAATCCGGTAATCGGTGATATCGTTATCATTTAACAGATGAAGCAGCTTTTCCAGAGCACGGCCATTGGTCTCATCCTCAATAAGAATGTCTAGGTTGAATATATAACTTCGTTTGCGGACCAGCTTGGGATCTGCAGCCATGGACGCTTCCTCCTTAAGGCTAAATCTACAGGTAACTATATCATTTTTTGATGCTTAAAAGTAGCCATAGGGTGCAAATATTGTAAAAATTGGCGCCGCATGCTTCCTGTCTTCCATGAAGTACCAGCTTTTCCCAAAATAAAGCCGGGGGGATGAAATATTCCCTTAAGAGGAACTTTTCAGGAAGGAACACGATCACATTTGTCGAATTATATTTGGACTGCATCTGTTTTGAAAGCCGTTTCAAAAAAAAGATATAGCCGGGGGCACCTATGATAGGTTATTTGAAGGATTTTATTTTGAATATTTTCATTTTGTTCTCCCCCCTCGTATTTTATCCTTATATTTACAGGACGAAAAGCAATCGTATCGTATACCGTTTGTTATTATATATTTTATTTTCCTTCGCACTCATCATGACTATGTCGGTCCCCGTTAATCTAAACGGGCTTATCTACGATTTCCGTTCCATCCCCATCACCATCGGGTCCCTTTACGGGGGCGCGTATGTTTCTATCGGCCTGTATATCACCCTGCTCTTATGGCGTTATGTCATGGGTAACCCCAATATGATGCTGTATGCCGTTTCGATTCTGCCCAGCCTGCTCGTGATGATCCTGGTGCTTAAGAAGTACGCTTCCTTTAAATGGGCTCACAAAATGCTGTTTTCCGTTCTGTTATGTACGCTCATCAAATTGGTTACATTTATGTCCTACCTGACGATGACCGGTCAAATTGAACTGCTATGGAGCAATCCGGTCACGACTATCGGCACCTACGTGCTGCAGGCGGTCATTGCCGCACTGTGCGTCGTGCTCATCGAATTCCTCATGCAATACTTCCGTATGCAGGAAGAGGTTATCCAAAGCGAGAAGATGAGGATTGTCAGCGAGATGGCCGCTTCGGTAGCCCATGAAATCCGCAATCCGCTTACGACGGTCAGAGGCTTCCTGCAATTAATCGGCGAGGCGAATATCCAGGAGGAGAAAAAATATTTTTATCAAAGGGTAAGCTTGGAGGAGCTGGACCGGGCACAGTCCATTATCAGCGATTATTTGTCGCTCGCGAAGCCGGACCCGGAAGTGATCGAGAATATCAATGTGAATGACGAAATAAGCTACTTGACGAATGTGCTGCTCACCTATGGGAATTACAATCATATTCATATTGCCGGCGTATCGGCGGAGCAGGCGCTATTCATTACCGGAGACCGGCAAAAATTCCGTCAAGCGGTAATCAATATCGGTAAAAATGCCATCGAAGCGATGCAGGACGGCGGACATTTGGAGATCAAGGCGGAGCGGGAGAAGAGAAGGGTGATCCTTCGGATCAAGGATACGGGCGTCGGCATGACGGAGGAACAGATTCAACGGCTCGGCACGCCTTATTATTCGACGAAGGAAAAAGGAACCGGACTCGGTACGATGGTATCGTTCGGCATCATCCGCAAAATGAACGGTAAAATTGATATCCACAGCGTTTTGGGAGAAGGAACGGAATATACGTTAAGCTTTCCGGAAGTAACTACCATGGATGAACATGGATGAACAGGCACCCTATCGGCAAACCTATCCTCTAGAACTTAAGGAGGGATACACTATGCCAAATGATGAGATAAAAGTTGAAACGGACGGGAACCCCGAGACGGTTTATGAAGATACGGCTCCCCATGAGCGGCTGGGCTTCCGGGAAGAGGTTACGGACCAAATCCGTTATGATGATTTGAACGATTTTGTCGATGGCATCGATGTCTAGACTGCCATTAATCATTACCCGACCGATATACGATTGAAGCAGGTGCTCCTTGCCGATATTGCGCAGGGGGCTTTTTCATTCTGTTATCAACATGAATTTACAATATTATGGTAAAATCACTTTAGATGGTTAAGCTTTGGCCTGAGTTTGATGATGAGGATAGAAAGGATGAAATAAACTATGGAACAGTGGGAATATAGAACCCTTAAGTTTTTCACAAAGGGCTTCTTTACTGGAGGAAAGCTGGATGTAGACGAATTCGATGCGGAACTTAACGCAATGGGTTCTGACGGATGGGAGCTGATTTCTTGTTTTGACACCAGCCAGCATCAAGGTTCATCCAAGGAAGTTATTTGTGTATTTAAAAGACGCAAATAAGGCATGGAGCCATTATAAATCAGACGAGATAATACAGTAAACTATGGCGGCCGCTCCGGCTTTTCCAAGGCAGAGCCTATCTTTCAACGTCTCAACTCACGCCTGGGGACACATGAACATATAGTGAACTATATGCCAATGACAAAAGGAGATGCAGGCGATGATGCGCATGGAGCCCGTTTCCCTCGACGGCTATACGGCCTTGGCCATTGAGGTGAAGCTTCCCAAAACTACCCTGCTGGTCGTTACGACCGACATAGGGTATATCATGTGCGGGGCTTTGGATGTGGGTTTGTTGAATGAAAAGCTCAAGGACCGGCACATTATTGCCGCACGGGCTACGGGGGTAAGAACGATCGAGGAGCTGCTGGAAGCGCCGCTGGAGTCCGTCACATTCGAGGCGGAAGCCAGGGGAATCGTGCCCGGAATGAAGGGCAAGGACGCCGTTCTGCTGATGAGATAAATACGAACCCGGCTTGGCCGGAGCCAGATATGACAAGAGGCAGCTCGGTTCGAATCGACCGAAGCTGCTGTTTTTGGTTGCAGCTTTACTTGCCCTGTCATTTCGGTTACCATCACCCTAGAGCTTAGGGTGGATGAACAAGAAAGAACGGGGGATAAGGATGCTTCCTCTTATGGTGGACATGCTCGAAAGGGTAGGTTTTCTTATAGCGACCGCCTTCGTGTTTTCCCGCAGCAAATGGATGCGCAGCTACATGAGCTACCAGGGGGATCAGACGAACCATTGGCGGTTTCTTTTGTTTTTCAGCTTTTATTCGATCCTCGGAACGTATTCGGGCGTGGCGGTATCGAATTTTGATTATAAGCCTGCGCCGTGGATCGGCGAAGTATCGCCGACCGCAGCGATAGCCAACTCCAGAACGGTCGGCGTCGTCATAGCCGGGCTGCTCGGAGGGGCAAAAAGCGGACTGATCGTCGGGCTCGCGGCGGGAATTCACCGCTATACGCTAGGCGGCTTCGTCGCTGTCGCCTGCATGGTGGCCCCAATCCTCCAAGGCTTGCTGGCAGGCTTGTGCCGCAATGCGTTGAAGAAACGGTTCCGCAACATGTCTTCGGTCAAGCTCGCCTTTCTCGTCGGGTTTGCGGCTGAAGCCCTGCAGATGGTGCTGATTCTGTCCTTGGCCCGGCCATGGGAGGAGGCGGTTTCTCTTGTCGCCTTGATCAGCGGGCCGCAGGTGCTGTCCAACAGCATTGGGGTCGCGTTGTTTTTCGTGCTGTACAACACGATTGAAACGGAGGAGGACCGGATCGGCAACGAGCATGCGAATCGGGCGCTCCATATCGTCGATCTGACGCTGCCGCTATGGAAGCTGGAGTTTGATCGGGCGGTACAAGCCATCGCCGAAACGCTGCTTGCCGAAACGAAGGCGGTCGGCGCCTTTTTCTACCGCAACGGCACAGAGGAAGTGATGGAGGGGCGGAAGACCAGGTATGCGTTCGATCTTCCGATCGAGACGCAGAACAAGAAGCAGATCGGGCAGTTTCGGCTGTTTTACGAGCGGGAGCAGGACGATATTCCATCTCGCCGGAGAATGCTGAAGTCGCTGGCTCAGCTGCTATCCCAGCAGTACGCTTTCGTCGAGGCGGAGAAGTAGGCCCAGCTGCTGGCGGATGCCGAAATCCGGTCGCTGCAAGCGCAGATGAGTCCCCATTTCTTATTCAATGTATTAAACACGGTCAAATCGTTTATCCGTACGAAGCCGGAGGATGCCAGGCAGCTGGTAACGCATTTATCCAAATGGATGCGCAATAATATGAATCACAGCAGCAGAACGCTGATCCCCATCCGGGACGAGCTGGAGATGGTGACCGCTTATTTGAGCTTGTCCCAAGCGAGGCTCGGGGAACGGCTTCAAGTCGTTACCGAAATCGATGAGCGCGCGCTCGACCGGATGATCCCGCCGTTTACGATTCAGCCGCTGGTCGAAAACGCGCTTGTCCATGGACTGAAGTCCATTGGAGCCGACCGCACGGGGAGGATACGGGTAGAGGTGCGAAGGGAAATGGAAGACAGCGGCGGGAACGGCGGCCGGGTCAAGGTTACGGTAGAAGACAACGGAGTAGGCATGCAGCACGCCGCGGCTGCCGTCCGGGAGCAGGATGAGCATGCAGGCTTAGCGCTCAGCAATATTGAACAACGGCTCCGCTATCATTATGGGGGAGATAAAGCGCTGCAGGTGGAGAGCCGTCCGAATGAAGGAACGAAAATCAGTTTTTGGGTGAGGTGAAACGAGCGATGGAATGGACGGTTGTTATCGCGGATGACGAGGCTCCTGCAAGAGAGGAGCTGGCTTATTTAATAGAACAGATTCCTGAGGTCACGCAGGTGATCCAGGCGACCGGCGGCATGGACGCAATCAAAAAAGTAAAGGAGCACGATCCCGACCTCCTTTTTCTGGATATGGAAATGCCGGACCTGAACGGACTTCAGGTAGCGGAAATTATTCATGAGCTGAGTCCGCAGGTGAAGGTCGTGTTCTCGACCGCCTACGATCAGTATGCAGTGGATGCCTTCAAGCTGCGGGCGTTTCATTATATTTTGAAGCCGTATGACGATAACGATGTGCTCGGCGTTTTCCGCGAGCTGCGCCGGGCAGGCACGGAGCCGGCTCGGCCGGCCGGAAGCGCGGACAACGAAACCGCGAAGTCCCAGCAGAATCCCTGCGTCAAGCTCGCTTTGGAAATCGAGGGCGGCATCAAGTATATTTCCCCGAAGGATATTATATACATCAGTAAAGAAGGCAAGCATGTCCTGGTTCATACCCGGGAGCAAGCCTACGAGGTCGCTTACACGCTGCAGGACCTGGAGCAGAGGCTGGAGCCGTACGGGCTGTTCCGCTGCCATAAAAGCTACTTGATTCAGATGGAGGCCATTATCGAGCTGAAGTCTTGGGTGAACGGAGCTTATAATGTGAAAATGAGCGATGCGCAGCAGAGCATGATCCCGGTCAGCCGAAATTATGTCAAAGAGCTGCGTTTGAGGCTTGAGATTTAACATCTTGCCCTGCCTTTTCAACATGATGAGTTAAAGCGATTTCAATTCCACGGATATACCCTTATACTGTGTTTGTAAACGCTAACAATAACGATTTTGCTGAATGGTGGGGGAAAAGCGATGATTAAATCTATCAAATCGATTATATTGTGGGGAATCATTTCCTTGCTCGGGGCGTTCGCTTTCGCGACGATAGCTTTGAACCGCGGGGAAACGATCAATGCCATCTGGCTGGTGGTAGCCGCTGTCGCTTTCTACGCAGTGGCGTACCGCTTCTACAGCAAGTTTCTGGCGAACAAGGTGTTCGGCCTCGACGATAACCGGCAGACGCCGGCGGAGCTGAAGAATGACGGCAAAGACTACGTGCCGACCAACAAATGGGTGCTGTTCGGCCACCATTTTGCGGCGATCGCAGGAGCCGGGCAGCTTTGGTCGGGCCGGTGCTGGCGGCACAGATGGGGTATTTGCCGGGCACGCTGTGGATCGTGATCGGCGTCATTCTCGGCGGGGCCGTACAGGATTTCGTCATCCTGTTCGCATCGACAAGACGCAACGGCAAATCGCTTGGCGAGATGATCAAGGATGAGCTGGGCCGGTAACCGGCGCAGTAGCTATGGTCGGCATCCTGGGGATTATGGTTATCCTGCTTGCGGTCCTGGCGCTTGTTGTTGTGAAGGCTCTGATCGGCAGCCCATGGGGCATGTTTACGATTGCCGCGACGATTCCGATTGCGATCCTGATGGGCTTTTACATGCGGTACCTGCGTCCGGGCCGTGTCGGCGAAGCGTCGGTCATCGGCATTATTTTGCTAATGGCTTCTCTGGCTGCAGGCAAGTATGTTGCTGAAAGTCCGGCTTTATCCGGCTTATTCACCTTCAGCGGCGAAACAATTGCGTTAATGATGATTGCTTACGGCTTTATTGCTTCCGCCCTGCCGGTATGGCTGCTGCTGGCGCCGCGCGACTATCTCAGCACCTTCCTGAAGCTCGGCACGATTATCGGTTTAGCTTTAGGCATCCTTGTTGTTATGCCGGATCTGGCAATGCCTGCTACAACGAAATTTCTCGACGGCACCGGTCCTGTGTTTGCGGGCAACCTGTTCCCGTTCTTGTTCATTACAATTGCCTGCGGTGCGGTATCCGGCTTCCATGCGCTTGTCTCCTCCGGCACCACACCCAAAATGCTGGAGCGTGAATCTCACGCCCGTCCGATCGGCTACGGCGCTATGCTGATGGAATCGTTCGTAGCGATTATGGCGCTGATCGCAGCATGCGTTATTACGCCAGGCACATACTTTGCCATTAACAGCCCTGCGGCGGCTATCGGCACCGATGCGGCGAGCGCAGCGGCGGCAATCACTTCCTGGGGCTTCACCATTACACCGAACGATTTGACGGCAATGGCCAAGGACGTAGGGGAAACGACGATTTTGTCCCGTACGGGCGGCGCGCCGACCTTCGCGATCGGTATGGCCCATATTTTATCGAATGTGATCGGCGGCAAAGCGTTAATGTCTTTCTGGTATCATTTTGCAATTTTGTTTGAAGCCTTGTTTATTCTGACGACGATCGATGCGGGAACCCGTGTCGGACGGTTTATGATTCAGGAAATTCTGGGCTCGGTGATCAAGCCGCTCGGAAACACGGAGTCGACCATCGGGAACGTGATAGCAACGGCGCTCTGTGTGGCAGGCTGGGGTTACTTCTTGTATCAAGGCGTCATCGATCCGTTGGGCGGCATTAACTCCCTCTGGGCCTTGTTCGGTATCGCGAACCAAATGCTTGCAGGCATGGCGCTGCTGCTCGGTTCCACGATCCTGCTGAAGATGGGCAAGAAGGCGTATGCCTGGGTCACTCTGCTCCCAACGGCGTGGCTGTTGATTGTAACGATGACCGCAGGCTGGCAGAAGCTGTTCCATCCGCTTGCCAAAATCGGCTTCCTGACGCATGCCGCACAATTCAAAGAGGCGATGAACAGCGGCAAGCTGATCGCTCCCGCCAAAAATGCGGCGCAGATGCAGCAAATTATTACAAGCGATTATATCGATGCGGCTTTGTGCGCACTGTTCATGATTATAGTTATTGCGATCCTCATATCATCGGTTCGCGTATGGTTCAATGTATTGAGCAACAAGCCCACCAAGCTGGTCGAATCCCCTTACATTCCTCGGAACGGAGGAGACGGCAGGGAGGTGCCGAAATATGTTTGATGCCGTACGCGAGGTGATCAAATACCGGAACCAGTTTCTTGATCTGCTGGTCGGCGTGCCGAACTATGAAAGGTATGTCGAGCACATGCGGGAGCATCATCCGGACGAGCCGATTCAATCGAGAGATCAATTTTTCCGCGAAGCGCAGGATGCCAGATATAATGCAAAGGGCGGTAAAGTATCCCGCTGCTGCTAGGCTCTAATGCCTTAATGGGAAAAGCGGTCCCAAAAGAAAGGGGTACCGCCGTTGAAGCCGGTCACCCAATGATGTGGAGGACGTCTCCAAAACCGCGAATTAAGCGGGGGTGGAGGCGTTTTATTTTCGTGAATATTCAGTTCAATTCGGTTCTTGATGCTTTCGATTCGATTTCTTTTCTCTCGCTGCATCCGACGCTTAGGTTATAATAGACAAGAAAAGGAAGCGTACCATAACAAATCGATCTTTACTGGGAGGGGCAGTATGGAGCACAAGCAAATCGTTTCGGAAAGCGGTAAGGCACTGCTGGAGAGGGTTAGGCGCATCTGTATGAAGCTGCCTGAGGTCGCTGAAAAGGTAGACGGCTTCGGACACTCATCGTTTCGGGTGAAGGACAAGCCTTTTACGATGCTCGGCGAGCATGACGCGGTCACTTCGTTATCCATTAAGGCTTCGCTGGAAACACAAGATATTTTGCTGCAGCAGGACCGCTATGTAAGAACCCCGTATATCGGTCAGCATGGATGGGTGTCTCTGCGCTCAACCGACGATGTGGACTGGAAGGAAGTCGAAGAGCTGCTGGTTGAGGGCTACTGTCTTGCAGCCCCGAAGCGTCTCGTTAAACAGCTGATGGAGACGGCGACTTAGGTCGGGATCCCGGGATGCCGTGCTTTTGCACGAAACCAAAAAAGCCTGAAGCCCAGGCTTTCAGGCAGTCGAGAAACCCGCCTTTAAGTGAAAAAGGAGCACAGACGCAGGTGGGGTATCCAAGCTTACGAAGCCCGTTTTTCTACGAAAAACGCTTAGTTTACGTCCGCCTTTGAAATCCGTGAAAATACCTTTAAATTTAATCCAATTCACGGGTTTCAACAGCGGCTGGAGGAGGATACCCCACCGGAGTATCACACAAGTTCAGGGTTTCTCGACAAGCTCAAAGCCTGAAGCCCAGGCTTTTTTGTTATTTCAATAAGTATTGGCACCTGCAATGGAGCTGAATTGAATCGGTCTCAAACCAGCAGCAGCAGCTTTGTTGTTAAGGCCAAGGCCATGAAGACGAACCTGGCCGGCAGGCGGATCGGTATTCGGCATTACACGACGATAGCGACCATCTGGTGGCATTCCAGCTTCGGCACCGTATAACGGATGCCTCCCGCAATCTCCTCGAATGGCAGCTCGGTCATTTGCGGCGCAAGATACACCCGTTTGACCGGCTGGGCAAGCTTCAGCGTAACGCCGATATCGTAAAGAGGAAGCAGGTCCTCGATTACTTCCACGCCGCTGCCGCGTTTGACCGGCGTCGCATACAGCAGATGGTTGACGTACCGCCGCTCTCCCGGCTGCTCCATCAGCGTGACTATGCCTTGCGCCGGCAAGGTCGTGCTCAGCGTTCGGTTCCGGAAGCAGACGGTTCAGCGCGTAAAGCACGCATTCCTTTAGGGCAAGGCTGCCTTTGACCGCGTAATCCTCGAATACGTTCCAGGCAAAATAAATGCCGTTCGGGCTTTCCACCATGCCGGGGCCGTTATCCTGCAGCGCGCTCGGCGTATGCTGATGCGAGCAGAAGGTGAAGACGTCGCGGTTAAAATACGGATGCTCGCGGTGTCCGAGCGCCGTTCCCGAAGCGCTCAAGCGAACCTGCTGGCCGTCGGAATAAAAGATGAAAGCCGCATGGGGCAGGGTGGCGAGTTCAAAATACGGCCGGAAATAATCCGGCTTATAAGGGGCGGCGCCTTCCCATACGGCGCCGAGATCCAGCGCAAAGCCATCCCCGGCCTCATTCAGGCCGGACAGGCCGGTGGCGAGCAGCTTGCCGCCCTGTGCCGTGTAAGCTTCCAGCTTGGCCTGCAGCTGCGGGTTTACCGTGATCTGGTCGGGCAGGATGACCACCTTGTAGCCGGACAGCTCGCTTTCGAGGTCGACGACATCGAACAAAATTTTGCCTTCGAGCAGCATGCGAGCCGCACCTGCGTCGGAGGTGCCGGTTCTGTCCGCGCGGTTTTCCTCCTTGCCGCTGGCGGCGGCTTCGACAGACAGCAGCGCGACATCGGCTACGCTTCGGGTATCCGCGCACCAGGCTTCCTTGTCCTCTACTTCACGATAGGCGGCTCCGATCAGCTCATACGTGGCGGGGTCGATCATCCCTTCGGGATGGAGCTGGTCCCCGATCGAGCAGCAGGCTCCGTTGGCGATGCTGAGCGCGGTTTCATAGCGCAGCGCATTCGGGTGCTTGTACCCGCCGAACTCCCCCCATGTCGTGTGGAATTTCCCCGTCATGCCGAGAAACGGCATCCCAAGTCCCTGGGCATAGCGCGCAGAGAGCGGGAAGTGGTCGTAGCCCCAGCCGCCGGTCGGAAGCGATTCAAGCTCCAGGTGGGAGTTCATTGCCGCCAAATCGCGGCGGCCCCGGCGGATATGTCCCCCGTTATGAAAGACCGGAAGACCGGGCTTGATCGCATCGATGGCTTCGCGAACCCTTTGAGCGTAACGCCGATAGGTCTGCTCTCCCAGCGCGATAACCGCATCTTTATCCCGCGGATCTTTGCCTTCGGCCCGCAGAGCGGCGACGCAGTTATGGCAGTAGCATTGGCGTACGCCGACAATGTCGAGAAAAATACCGTCTGCGTCATAGTTCCGTACCACCTCTTCAACCTGCCGGATCAGGATGTCCAAATAAGGGGAATTCAAACAAAACTGATGATAGCCCGGCTTCATAAAACCGTCCACCCAGTTGGTATTGTCGTTGATATCGCGGATCAGCCATTCGGGATGGCGGCGCGTCAGCTTTTCATCAAGCCCTGCGGAAATATAGACCGGCGTTTTGACGCCGATCTCATGAGCGGCTTCGATCATAGCGCCGAGCAAATCGAATTCCAGCCCGGGGTGCGTTTCGTTGGCTTCCGTCGGATGATAAGCCCATCCATGATGACATTTGGAGAAGATGGTGATGGAGTCGACATGCCCCCTGGTGAGCATGGCTTGGAACTGCTCCTTCGAGAATTGTTTTCCGATGTTCGGAATCGCTTCCGAGGTGTGGAAATCTAAATGGACTTGGCGAAAACGCATGCGGACGGCACGCTCCTTTATTGGAAATTGAAATTAAAACCGGAATAAGCACGGATCAGCCGAGAAGGATATTAAAGCGGTTACATACTTAACTATAAGAGCTTTGGCTTTGCCGGAATAGGGAGAAGTACGACCTTTGATAGCACATTTCAGACCAAATGGGTTTGTGTTTTGGGTGTAATTTGACTACACTTGAGCTGTGGAGTCAGGCTATGCAGTCAAAGCTATGCAGTCAAAGCTATGCAGTCAAAGCTATGCAGTCAAAGCTATGCAGTCAAAGCTATGGAATTGAAGCTTTGCGATCAAAGCTGTACTGGCAGCGCTTGCGCAAACCGGCTTGGTACTCCGCGGATCGGAGACAAGGCCCAAGCTCAAGCTCGAATTAGCCGAGGCCGGGAGGAGAACCGATGGACGTCATTCAACTGACGATTCCCCCCTTGCCGCAGCTGCTCACCGTGGGCCATTCCGTATGGCGGCCGGGCATGCGGCATTTTGAACGCAATTTCGAGGTGTACGATTTAATCATGGTCCGCACCGGGACCTTATTCATGACGGAAGTGGACATTCCTTTTGAGGTGAAGGCAGGAGAGCTGCTGCTGCTGGAGCCGGGCCTTACGCACTGCGGCCATTCGGCCTGCGAAGAGCCGACGGAGATTTATTGGGTGCATTTCAAGCACCCGAAGCCTGCAGGCAAGCTCGCCCGCAAGCAGATTCCATGCGTTCACCCGCGTACGACAAGGGACGGATAACGATTTGAGCCCTGCGGAGCAAAGCTTGTTTCTGCCGAAGTACGGCAAGGCGGATCTGGCACCTCTGCTTCCGGTTCTTGCGGATATGCTCCGCCTGCGGGACAGCTTGACGCTGGAGCATGCGGTAGACCTGCAGGTGGCGCTGGGGCGGCTGCTTTCGCAGCTGCAGGCAGGCTTGCGCGCGGAAATTCATTCCTCGCGTCCTATGCGGTGTCCGAGCAGGTGAAGGCCTACGTGCAGGCCAGAGTCACCGAGCCGCTCCGGGCAGGACCGGATGGCGGAGGAGCTTCACTTCGATATCGATTATGCGGCCCGCTGCCTGCGCAAGCATACCGGTATGAGTCCGCTTCAGTACCATCATGCGCTGCGGATGGAGGAAGCGAAGCGGCTGCTGACGCACAGCGGGCTGCCCGTTCAGGAAGTGGCCGCGCAGGTCGGCTTCGGGGATTATAACTATTTCATCCGCCTGTTTCGCAAAACCGTTGGTGTGACGCCGGGCGTATTCCGGCAATCCGCGCAGAGGTATATCTAGATGGAGGCTGCATACGGTGCCGGCACATCTCCGTTTAACAAAGCGCGGGTTCCGGAGCTTATAGTTGGATTCTTTTGGAAGCGGGGCTATAATAGGAATACATCATCAAGGGGGCAGGCGGTATGGAAATTCAAAAAGTATCTTCGCGTAAAATTTATGAGGTTATCGCCGATCAAATAAAGGAACAGATTGTGAGCGGCGCTTTAAGCCCCGGCCATAAGCTGCCATCCACGAAGGAGCTTTCCGAGAAATTCCAGGTGGGGCGCTCTACGGTCCGGGAAGCGCTCAGCGCCTTGAAGGCTATGGGACTCGTGGAGATTCATCAAGGTGAGGGAAGCTATGTCCGGAGCATCGAGTCCGAGGATGTCGATCTTCCCGCTTTCGAATCGCTCCTGATGAGCCGCGAGACGGTTATCGAGCTGATCGAAGCGCGCAAAGCGCTTGAAATCTCCAATGCCGCTCTGGCGGCGGAAAAGCGTACGGACGAGGATTTGACCCGGTTTGAAGAGATTATTCGCAACATGGAACATTTCCTGGGCAATGAGGAAGAGGGGGAGCGGTCCGACGTTCTGTTTCATCTCACGCTGGCCCAAGCGACGCATAATTCGATTATGGCGCGGATGATCGATTCCATCTCCACTCAAATGCAGACGGCGATCCGCGAAACGCGGAGAATTCAGATGTATTCGAGCGAAACCGTCTCGAAGCAGCTATGGGTGGAGCATAAAGCGATTTATGAAGCCATTCGCGACCGGGATCCGGCTGCCGCTCAGGAAGCGATGCGCCGGCATTTGTTTCATGTTGAGCAGGTGCTGTTGAAATATTTGAAGAAGTAACTCGGTTTGCCGAACAGAACAGAACAGAGATCTCCAGCTTTGCCGCGCCGCTGCGGTCAGCCGGAGATCTTTTTTTTCTGTGGGAAACAGAGACATTGATTGACCGAACAAGTCCGCCGAGCGGATATGCCGGTTTTTTTTCTTAAAAATATTTAATAATTAACAGAATATTTACAAAACTCAAATAATATATTAAAATTGAAATAACAACGCACTAACCTAGCCTCACTTTTCAAAATCGTTTACAAGTTTCGGTCCAGGGTTTGAAGGTGCGCTCGTGTTCTGATCCGTCAGATGCTGGAAGCGTTCCTAACCAAACTGAACCCCCTGAGACTGAAAGTCCTATACATGATTTGAAAGGAAAGGGGATAGACCCATGAAGTAGGTTAGCGATGCATGCTCAATGAAAGCATGGACTGCTGGGCATGCGGGAACTCAACAGAATTCAAAGCGCGAAGTGAAGTCAGTCCAGCGTATTAACCAGTCAAGCAATAAGATTAGGCATGTTGTCAATCTGCTGTGCGTATTGGGTATATGAATGGAGTACATTGAAGGCAAGTGAAGAATACTTACGAAACTTGAGATCCCTGCATGGTTATGAAACCGGCAGGGATCTTTTCATGTATAGGCGGCAGTGTGCGGAGAAAGAGGCATACGCAGAAAAAATACTTCCCAAAATCCAACTTATCTGATAACCTGATAACTATATGATACTTATATGCTTAAGGAAGAGGGAATCCAAATGCGTGTCTCGTTATTTATTACCTGTTTGGCTGACCAGCTCTACCCGGAGGTCGGAGAAAGCGTTGCCAGACTGCTGCACCGTTACGGCTGCGAGGTTGATTTTCCGGAACTGCAAACGTGCTGCGGACAGCCTGCCTTTAACAGCGGATACCAGGATGAAACCAGAGAGGTAGCCCGCGTCATGATCCGCGCGTTCGAGAACAGCGATTATGTCGTATCACCATCAGGGTCCTGTACAGGGATGGTTCACCACTATTATCCTCAGCTTTTTGCCGATGAGCCGGAATGGAAGCGCAAGGCGGAGGAGCTCGTCGAGAAAACGTATGAATTCTCCCAATTTCTCGTCAACGTGCTGGGGATGAAGGATTTGGGTGCCGAATATAACCTGAAAGCAACTTACCATCCTTCCTGCCATGCGACAAGACTGCTGGGTGTGAAGGAAGAGCCGGGACAGCTGCTGTCCAATGTGAAAGGGCTTGAACTGATCGATCTTCCGAAAAAAGAAGACTGCTGCGGCTTCGGCGGAACGTTCGCCGTGAAGATGGCCGACATGTCGGAGGCGATGGTCTGCGAAAAAGCGGGACATGTCTGCTCGACGGGAGCCGAGGTGCTGCTCGGAACGGATATGGGCTGCCTGATGAATATCGGGGGCCGTTTGAATAAAGACAACAAGCCGATTCGCGTCATGCATTTGGCGCAGCTGCTGGAGGAAGGAGTGAAGCGCAGTGAGTCTGGTCGATGAGAAGCAGTTGATAGGCACCGGGTTAAAGAAGCGTACCGAGGAAGCGCTGGCCGACGATTTTCTCCGCAAAGCGGTTGCGTTCACAACCGATAAGCTGAAGAGCGGCAAACGCGCGGCGACCGACGATTTCGGAAACTGGGAAGAATGGCGCGAACGCGGAAGTCAGATCCGCAAGCACGTTATCGATAACCTGGATTACTACCTGACGCAGTTTACGGACAATGTGGCGAAGGCGGGGGGCATGTTTATTTCTGCAAAACCGCCGATGAAGCGGTTCAGGTGTTCATGAAGCTGGCGGAGGAACGGAAGGCGAAGCTGGTTGCCAAAGGCAAGTCGATGGTGTCCGAGGAAATCCATTTGAACCATCACCTTGAGGAGCACGGCATTGAAGCTATTGAGACGGATTTGGGCGAATATATTTTGCAGCTGGCCAAAGAAACGCCGTCGCATTTGATTATTCCGGCTATCCATAAGAACAAACAGCAGATCGCAAATTTGTTCAATGAAGAATCCGGCCAGTCGTTCCCTCCGGAAACGAAAGTGCTTGCCCAGTATGCGAAGCAGAAGCTGCGCAATTACTTCCTGGAGGCCGATATCGGTTTGACCGGCTGTAATTTCGGCGTCGCCGAATCGGGGGCGATCACGCTCGTATCGAATGAAGGAAACGGCCGCATGGTCAGCACGATCCCGAAATCGCATGTCGTCATTATGGGGATGGAGCGGCTCGTGCCGACCTACGACGACCTGGAAGTCGTCTTGAACCTGCTGGCGCGCAGCGCTACGGGCCAGAAGCTGACGACGTATACGTCGATGATTACCGGACCGGCGCCGCGAGGGCGAGCTCGACGGACCAGGAGGAGCTTCACCTGATCGTCCTGGACAACGGACGCTCCGAGCAGCTCGGCGATCCGGTGTTCCAGGAGGTGCTGCACTGCATCCGCTGTGCAGCCTGTCTGAACGTATGCCCCGTGTACCGTCACGTGGGCGGCCACACGTACGGCAGCGTATACAGCGGCCCGATCGGGGCCGTGCTCACGCCGCTGCTGCAGCAGGACATGAAGGAAGCGGGCCAGCTGGCCTACGCGTCCAGCCTGTGCGGGGCATGCTATGAGGCATGCCCGGTCAAGATCCCGCTGCACGATATGCTCGTGCAGCTCCGCGCCCGCAAGGTCAAGATGGGCTTGACCCCGCTGGCCGAGCGGATCGCATTCAAATCGTTCCAGACGGCGTTCGGGAACGTAAAGCTGTACAAGATGGCGACGAAGTCCGCCTATTATTTGCAGAAGCCTTTTATCAGCAAAGGCTTCATCAAGAAAGGGCCGGGACCGATGTCCGGCTGGACGCAGTCGCGCTTCTTCCCGATGAAGCCGAAGCAGTCGTTCCGCGACCGCTGGGAGGCGCTGCAGCGGGAGCTGAAGCAGTCGCCTGCGGCGGCGAAAGCGCCGGCATCGGGCGTTACAACAGGCGGGGGTGAGAAGCATGAGCGCTAAGATGACAGCAGGACAAATTTACGGTCGCGAGGCGTTTATCGCGAATATTTCTTCCCGTCTCGGACGCAAGGGTCCGGGGGCTCAGGCGCCGGAGCACCCGTTCCGCGGCGCGCCGCAATTTTACAAGGACGTTCAGCGCTCGACCGAAGAGAAGATCGAGCTGTTCAGCGAGGTTTGGCAGGGCTTGACCGGGAAAGTGCTTGTCGTGGAGGAAGCCGAAGCGAAGGAAAAGATCGGCGCCTGGCTGCAAGAGGTAGCCAAGGAACTGAATGTAACCCAAGTTTCGCGCTGGGAGCATGAAGGATTGAAGGCGCTTGGCCTGGACGAAGCGCTGAACGAAGCGGGTATCGGCGTCGTGCCGTGGCTGCCGGTTGAGTCCGATACGCCTGCGGCGGAACCGGCCGCGGAAGGCTCCAACTGGGCGAAGCGCAGCGAGCTGCTGCGCCGCACAGAGCGCTGCCAGCTTGGCATCGTCTGGCCGGACTACGCGGTGGCCAACACGAGTACGCTCGTGCTGCAGTGCTCGCCGGAGCGCGGCCGTTCGGTCAGTCTCTTGACCGACATCCTGTTTGCGGTATTCCGCGCCGACCAGCTGGTGACGCGGATGGGCGAGGCGTTCGAACGCATCACGGCAGGCAAAGCCGACGCCACAGATTATGCTTCCTCGCTTAATCTGATTACCGGCCCGAGCCGCAGCGCGGATATCGAGAACGATTTGACCATCGGTATTCACGGACCCGGCAAAGTTTATGCCGTCATTATTAAGTAACTGACAAAACAATGGCCCTTTTTCTTCGGCTGCCGCAAGCAGCCGGAGGAAGAGGGTTTTTTTGACATGATGAAAGGATGGTTATGCCTTGCTGCGCTTTCCCGTCCGAAGGGCATGAACGCCCAGCAGAAGCAACGGAAACAGGACACTGAACGTAAAATCCGCAAAAGGCCAATATTCGTCCAATTGGATGTAGTAAGTGATGTTGGGGACGGTGAAGATGGAAAATACGAGCAGGATCATCGCCATCGGCAGTGCCAGCATTTTGTATTCCTGAAGCTTTAATAGATGCGACAATCCCAGCAGCAGAGCAAAGTAATTGAGCGTAACTTTGAAATAGGTCGTAATGATCCACATAATAGCCAGCGAGGCTTCGATCCGTTCTAGAAAGTGGCCGATGCTTATTTTTTGCGCCAGCAAGTACCCCGGGTACATCACGGATTTGGTCATATACATGCCCAGGACAAAAATGGACAGCGTAATGAATATGCTAACCGCAGTTCCGCCGAGCAGTGCTCCCCATAACAGACTGCTTCGAAAGCCGTTCTCTTGTTTGACGAAAGGCAGGATGGCCAGCAGCGAGCTGATCTCCAGATACGGATAGGCGGTAGCCGCAAGGCTTCCTTGCAGAACAGGCTTGAGCCCATGCTCGAATACCGGCTGCAGTTTCCGGGGATCGATCTGGGGCGCGATACATATGACCAGAATCAGAAACAAGATCCAGAACCACGGAAAAAAGATTTCTCCTGTCCGCGCAAGCGCCTCCAGACCCAGCCGCACGCCCATCACGATGATGCTGATATATAATATGTGAACCGCTTGAATCGGGGTGTTCCGCATAAAGTGGGTTACGGTGAAATCGCCGATTTCTCTGACCAGCACCGCCGCATTGAAGAAAAAATACATCAGGTACAGCAGGGTCAGACCCGTGCCGGCCGCTTTGCCCAGCAGACGGTCGGAATACTGGTACAGCGTTAATTTCGGATACTGATGATGGATCCAGGCGAGCAGATAGACGGCCGGCAAGCCTATCAGAAGGCCCAGAAGGCTCGAAATCCAGGCATCCTGCCTGGCGTAGACGGCCGTAATGGAAGGCAGGACGAGAAGCGAGTCGCCGATGGTCATGATAGTAACCAGGACGGCGAGCTGCCGGACCCCGATCGATTCTTTTACGAGCAACTTAAGCGCCTCCTAACGGGATAATTTCGGATGAGGGGTTCCGGCTTTTCGAGCGGCTTTTTTTCGCACGAAACCGGCAAGGCAGAGAAGCAGCGGCAGGGCGGCGCTGAAGGTGAAGTCAAAGAAAGGCCAATAGCTGCCGAGTACCTCATTGTAGTACGTGATATTGGGTGCGCTGGCTATAGAGAAGACCAGTATGATCATGCCCAGAGGCAGCGTTATCCGATCGTAACGGTTCAGACGCAGCACCTGCTGGAAGCCGAGGCACAAGGCGTGGAAGTTGACGCAGGTTTTAATAAAAATCGTAATGAACCACATAACGGCAAGCATGGCTTCCAGCCGGGTCAGGAAATGGGCCACATTAATTTTTTTGGCCAAAGAGTAGGTAGGATACATTTGAGCGCTTGTAATCGTATGGTTCAGTACGAGGATCGACAGGACAAGAAGAATATTGATAACGAAGCCGCCGATCAAGGCCCCCCATAAAATACTGCGCCCCGTTCCCTTGGTCCGCTTGACATAAGGAAGCAGCAGGAAAATTGAGCCGATTTCCAAATAGGGAAAGCTGGCCGAGGTGATGGCGCCTGCCATAACCGGCTTGATTCCTTTTTCCCAAACGGGCTGCACATTCTGCAGCTCGATCTGAGGAGAAATAAATACCGTCAAGATGAGGAACAGAAAGCCGAATGCAAAAAAGAGCAGCTCCGCCGTCCGCGTCAAGGTGTGCATTCCGAGCCGGGTCCCATAGATCACAATAGCAAGGTACATCAGAAGTATCGATTGAATGGGGGTTTCGGGAATGATCTGGGTTGTTAAAAAATCGCCGACTTCCCTTGCCAGAACGGCGGTCATTTGGAAAAAATAAAACATATAGAGGATAGAGATGCCCGTACCCAGCCATTTGCCGGCCAGCTGCGGAAGAAACCCGAATAAGGATTGATCCGGATAAAGCCGCGCCAAGGCATAGAAAACGAACAGGAGAGGAATCCCCGCCGCGGCTCCGAGCAGGCCGGAAATCCAGGCATCCTGACGGGCGATCTCCGCAGGAAAGGCAGGCAAAACGAGAATGGAGTCCCCGATGACGCAAAGAGCCGTAAGGACCGTCAGCTGTCTTAGACTAATAGGCTCCTGATTGATCATGAGTCTTCATTCACGCTCCTTGTCTTTAGGTGAGTAGTCCGAACACCAGACGGCTTACGGGCTTATACACGAAGATAATGAGATCCAGCGGATTGGGAATTGCCCAATGCAGTACGAACAGCGCGAGATTAAGCCCCACGCCGATGAGCAGCAGGAAAGAGAAGACCCACAGCTCCTTTCGCAGCCCCTGACTGCGTAAATACGGCACATCTATCGCAATGATGCCTGACGCGGCAATGAATATTCCGATAACGACCCACATTCCTTTATTTCTCCTTTATCTCCTCGATGAACGAGTTGCCGATCGTGCCGAGGCGCCTTATTTTGACATCGCTCTTCACTACAATCCGCATATTGGCGAAATGCTCGTCCCAGTTCTGCTTCAGCCGTTCCCATTCCTTCGGATTGGAACGGTGAATCACTTCACCGAATCCGAAAACATCGGCACGGTATTTTTGTTGAACAACCCGTATGCTGTTCTCCGCAAGTTCCTTGACCTGTTTCTCCGCAAGCTTTTCCAGGGCGGCAAGCTGCTGCGTATCGGTCAAGTCGATGTGACAGTGCACCTCGCCGATGTTATCTTCATTGCGGATGTAGACTTCGGCGACAGGATTGCCGTCAATCACCTGTCCTTTGACCTCGGTTTTGGAGCGAATGACCTCAATCGTCAATTTCCCGCCGTCCGGACAGGGGATGCTGCCTACGGAGTTCTCCACCTTATCCACGACATAATTGTATCCCTTGCTTTCGACCTCGTTAAACCAGCCGATCAGCTTGTCTTTTTTGAAAAGAGCAAGTCCGGAGTAATACAGCCGCGCCGACGGGTCCAGCGTCGTGACGTTTTCCTGGGCGGCCCCCGTTTCCTTGTTTCCGGTGACTTTGATTGAAGTCAGCACCGGCTCTTTGCCTTCACTGGTTAAATCCGTAATCAAATTGTCCAGCGTCGTGGTCGTGGCCGGAGCCCAAGCTTTTTGCGCCGTTTCAAGCGAGCTGTACATTTTCTCCGCAGGGACGTCCGCCAAGGGGGTCAGAACCTTCAATATATCCTGAGCCTCCGAGCCTTTGGAGACGACGATAAAAAAATCGGTGCGCAGCTCGTGATCTCTCGATATAAAGTCCAGCGCTTCGGCAATGCCGCTGCGGGACAGCGACTCGCCCAGCACGAAAATACGAAGGTGCGCATGGTACAGCTTCCTCGGACTTTCCTCGGTAATTTTTCGCAGCGCTTCAAATATACTGTTACCGACGGCTTGAAACACCGTGACCGTGGAGCGGGCGCTGCCTCCTTTTTTGGACGCCACTTCTCCGGGATCGACGATCTGGACGGATACGCGGTAGCCGTGCTCGGCTTTATCGATGCCCATCCCGACGGTGATGGCAAGCTCATTCATCTCTCTGCGGTTCCAGCACCCCGTTAGACTAAGGAGTAAGCCGGCCAGCATGAACATCCGTATCCATGAAGAAATCATTTCCGGGCACCTGCCTTGAGCAATCTGTGTGGGGATGGAGTTACTTCTTTTTTCTGCGCGTATCCTTGGTATAAGGAATTCCGTTATTCAGATGCGGCCGTGACAGAAGACCCCAGCGCGGGAAGCGGAAAATAGAGTCCTTCTGATCCGACCAGATGAACGGAGCGAAGGGGCTCATATAAGGGATGCCGAACGAACGCAGGCTGCACATATGCAGGATAAGCGCGATCATGCCTACCGTAATCCCGAACAAGCCGAACGAGGCGGCAAGCCCCATCAGGCCGAACCGCAGAATCCGGATGGAAATCGATAAGCTGAATGCCGGGACGATAAAGCTCGAGATGGCCGTGATGGCCACGACGATAACCATAGCCGCCGATACGATGCCCGCGTCTACGGCCGCCTGACCGATGACCAGCGTGCCGACGATGGATATTGCCTGTCCGACCGATTTCGGCATGCGGATGCCGGCTTCCCTCAAAATTTCAAACGCCACCTCCATCATCAGCGCTTCGATAAATGCGGGAAACGGGACCCTCCCGCTGCGCAGCGAGGCTGAGCAGCAGCTGTGTCGGCAGCATTTCCTGGTGGAAGGTCGTGATGGCGATGTAAAGCGACGGGCCGAGCAGTGCAATAAACAAGCCGAGCAGGCGGAGAATGCGCAGCAGGGTGCTGATGTCCGCTCGCTGGTAATAGTCCTCGGCCGATTGGTAAAAGTGAATGAACAAGCCCGGCACCATCAGCACGAACGGGGTTCCGTCAACCAAGATGGCGACGCGGCCTTCGAGCAGTCCGGCTGCAATCACGTCCGGGCGCTCGGAGTTATACACCGTAGGGAACGGGGTGAACGTTTTGTCCTCGATCATCTCTTCGATGTAGCTGCTTTCCAGAATGCCGTCGATGTCAATCCGGTCCAGCCGCTGGTTGACCTCTGCAATGACCTGAGCAGGCGCAATGTCTTTAATGTACATAACGGCTACTTCCGTCTTGGTCCGCCTGCCGATAATTTTGCTCTGCAGCCAAAGCTGCGGATCTTTAATCTTCCTGCGGATCAGCGCAGTATTGGTGCGCAGCGCTTCGGTGAAGCCTTCCTGCGGTCCCCGTATGACGGACTGCCCCGTCGGCTCGTTGACTCCCCGGTCCTTCCATTCGCGCATATCGATGGCGAAGCCCTGCGAATAGCCGTCAACGACGAGAATAACCTGCCCGGACAGAAGGGCCGTCAGCAGCGCTTCCATATCGCAGATATCCTCGATTTCGCCCACGGGGAGCACCCATTCTTTCAAATGGGGCATCAGCTGTTCAGGAGAAGAGATCAGCCGTTCCATGGCTTCCGTATGATCGTCGCCCATCAGGGAACCCATTACGAACAGCTGGACCGATTTCGTATCGGCCAAGCCGTCCGTAAACAACAGCCCCATCCGGAGCTGCCGGGTGCGGCCGACACGGATCTCTCTAATAATGATGTCGCTGCTTTCGCCCATCCGCGACTTTACTTGATCGAGAATATCATCAAGCTTGGGGCTGAGCGGTAGAGCGGCTTCGCCGGAAGATGGGGTCTGCTTTGAAGAGGGCTCTTTGGTTTGAAAAAAGCGCGGGCCTTTTCCGTACAGAAATTTGAACATCGCATATCACCCTCAAGAGATGGATAAAAATAGAGTTTCCAAACGATGCCGAAAGTATTTGGTCATACAAGAAAAGATTGGCTGAAAACCCGTTGACATCCCCTAACCTCGGTGATAGGATGAAAATATAGATTATAGTAAACCGTGGTTTATTATAATAAACCATCTGCGTTTACAGAGAGCTGGATAGGGAGATGCCATGGAAAAGAAATATTGGGTGCCGGCTTTGGAGAAAGCCAACGATGTGCTGCAGCTGATCGCAGAGCAGCCGTCCAAGCTGAAGCTGATCGATCTGTCGAAGCAGCTGGGCATTAACAAGAGCTCCATGTTTTCGCTGCTTACCACGATGGAGGCGCTGGAGTGGGTAATCCGCGAGCCGGAGAGCACGTATTCCCTGGGGGCGAGGCTTGGGCTGGTTGGAAACGCTTTTTTCAAGCAGTTTAGCTTAATCGACCGGTTCCGTAAGGAAGCGGGGGTTACGAAGCATACGATTCAAGAAACGATTCAGCTTGCCAAGCTGGACCGTACCGAGGTTTTGTATCTGGCCAAGGAAGAGATGCCGGCGCCTGTCCGCCTGGCTTCCGAGCCGGGCATGAAGCTGCCTGCTCACGTAACGGCGCTTGGGAAGGCGATGCTTGCGGCGCTGGACGAGACGGAGCTTGATGCGCTGTATCCGGAGGAAGCGCTGCTTCCCGAGACGACGCCGCACACGATCCGAACTCGCAGCGAGCTGAAGGAACAGCTGGCTATCGCGCGCAAGCAGGGGTACGCCTTCGATCTTCAGGAAGCCGTCATGGGCTTCTGCTGCGTGGCGGCACCGGTACGTGATGCGCAGGGCCGGACGGTAGCGGCGATCAGCTGCTCGATGTTCCAGCATGAGTGGGAGCAGAAGCGGGAGCTCGCGCAGCGGGAAATTTGTGCATTAGCCGCCAGATTATCGCAGGATGCGGTACAGGCGGGCCTATAAACTATGGGTGGAGGAAGGGAGTTCTGCACAATGAGACTTTCTAACAAGATCATATTGATCACCGGCTCGGGCTCGGGTATCGGCAAAGCTACGGCTCTATTATTCGCTGGGGAAGGCGCTACAGTGATCGTGAACGATCTGTCCGTGGAGAAGGGCGAGGAAACCGTCGGCGAGATTCAACAGGCGGGGGGCCAAGCCCAATTCATTCAGGCGGATGTGACCGATCCCGATTCGGTCAAAGGGATGGTCGATCAAATCATTGCGGCCCACGGGCGCATTGATGTGCTGTTCAACAATGCGGGCATCAGCGGCGTCGGTGCGATTCACGAGGTGGACCCGGACGACTGGGACCGCGTCATTAAAGTAAATATCCGCGGCGTGTTCCTGCCGAGCAAATATGTGCTTCCGCATATGATGGAGCGCCGGGAGGGCTCGATCATTAATATGTCCTCCTGCATCGCGGAAATCGGCTTGGGCCGCCGGGCTTCCTATTCGGCAACCAAAGGCGCGGTGCTGTCGCTGACGAAATCGATGCAGGTGGACTATGCCCCTTACGGCATCCGGGTTAATGCGCTGCTTCCGGGCACGATCATGACGCCTTTTGTGGAAAATTACCTGCGCACCTCGTACGACGATCCGGAGGCCGCTATCCTTTCATTGAAGAAGCGTCAGCTGAGCGGCGATCTGGGCAGACCGGAGGATGTGGCGAAAGCGGCATTGTTCCTGGCATCCGACGAATCGAAATTTATGATGGGCTCTCCGCTGTATATCGACGGCGGCGTTGTTTTCGGCAAAGACGCATAGCCTGTGTGTGCTGGCATACGGCCGCTGCGCGCGGAAGCGGAAGCGGGGGCATACATCATTTCAGGAAGCGCCGGTGCTGAGCCACGCTCAGACTCCGCTTGGTTATGGCGCGGACGGCAGTATGAAAGAACCGTATTCTATTGGTATTAAATGGTATGAGTCACAATCCACCGTTTATCCAACTATTCCTACTAATTTTATTGGAGGTATGCACTTATGAAACTTCTAACATTTCTTTCTAACGGTCAGGAACAATTAGGCGTTAAAACCGAACAAGGGGTCATCCACATTGCAGCGGCGCTGCAAGCGGTTCCAGCTGCAGGCGCGGCTGTTCCTGCGGACGTTCATGAAGTCATTAACGGCGGCGGCGCAGCGGTTGCAGCTCTGCAGGCTTACGTGGACCAGGCTTTGGCTGCAGCGGAAGGCAAAGCCGCAGGCTATCTTTTGCAGGAATCGGATTTGACTCTGGCTCCGTGCGTGACGCGTCCGAATAAAATCATTTGCGTCGGCTTGAACTACCGCAAGCATGCGGAAGAAACGAATGCCGCCATACCGCAGTATCCGATTCTGTTCAATAAGTTCAATAATACGCTGACAGGCCATGGCTCCGACGTGCCGCTTCCGGTGAAGGTAACGAGCAAGGTCGATTATGAGGCGGAGCTAGTCATTGTTATTGGCAAAGAAGCGAAATACGTAGAGAAAGCCGACGCGCTGGACCATGTATTCGGGTACTGCAATGTAAACGACCTGTCGGCCCGCGATCTGCAAATGCGCACCCAGCAGTGGCTGCTCGGCAAAAGCTGCGACGGATTCAGCCCGCTCGGACCTTACCTTGTTACGGCGGACGAAGTCGGCAATCCGAACGATCTGGCTGTCCGCTGCATCGTAAACGGCGAAGTGCGCCAAAATTCGAACACCTCGGATATGATTTTCCACTGCGACGAAATCGTAAGCTACATTTCACAGCATATGACTCTGGTTCCGGGCGATATTATCCTGACAGGCACGCCGGAAGGCGTTGTGCTGGGCCTGCCTGAAGAGCAACAGGTTTATCTGAAGGACGGCGATATCGTGACGATCGAAATCGAGAAGCTGGGCTCCTTGACCAACCGGATGGTGGCGGAGCGGGTATAGGAGGATTCCGACGATGGCAGGACATCAAATCGAAGCCGGCGCGGATGCGCTGGTTATGGATGCGCGCGATCATGTCGCTACGGCGATCAAGGATCTGCAGCCGGGTCAGAAAATAAGTTACCGCGTACAGGATCAGGTGCGCGAGCTGGAGCTGCTCGATGCGATTCCTTTCGGACATAAAGTAGCGATTCAGGATGTGGCTCAAGGAACGGACATTCGCAAGTACGGTGAAATCATCGGCCGTACAACGGCGGATATTCGTGCGGGACAGCATGTGCATGTACACAATGTGGAAGGTATCCGCGGGCGCGGCGATCAGGCCGTGAAGAGCTGAGGAGGAGATTAGCATGAGTCATATGATGGGTTATAGAAGATCGGACGGTACCGTGGGCATCCGCAATCATTTGCTCATTATTCCTACGGTTATTTGCTCCAATCAGGTGGTCAACCGTATTTCTCAGATGGTGCCGGAGACGGTCGCCATTCCGCATCAGCACGGATGCAGCCAGATCGGAGCGGATAAGGACCGGACGTTCGAGGTACTGGCGGGAACCGGGCGCAACCCGAACGTTGGCGGCGTAATCATCATCAGCCTGGGCTGCGAGGTCGTCGATCCGCACGCCCTGGCCGATGCGATCCGCCCGACGGGGAAGCTGGTCGAGGTGTTCGACATTCAATCGGTCGGCGGCTCGGTCAAGGCGATCCAGCATGGCGTAGAGATCGCCCGTAAAATGCGGGCGGAGCTGGATGCGATGAAGCCGGAGCCGATTCCTTTGAGCGAGCTGATCATCGGCGTGAAATGCGGCGGCTCGGATGCGACCTCCGGCCTGGCATCGAATCCGGCGCTCGGGGCTGCGGCCGATAAGCTGATTCAGCAGGGCGGCGGCGTCGTCATCGGGGAGACGACGGAGATTATCGGAGCGGAGCATGTGCTGGCATCCCGGTGTGCGACGCAGGAGACGGCGGATCAGCTTTACCATATCGTCGACCGCTTCGAGAAAGAGGTCGAGCGGATGGGAGCGGATATGCGCGGAGGCAATCCGAGCCCGGGCAATATCGCCGGCGGCCTGACGACGATTGAAGAGAAATCGCTCGGCTGCATCAGCAAGTGCGGCAATGCGCCGATTCAGGGCATCGTCGAATATGCGGAGCGGCTGCCGAAGCATGGCTTGTATTTCATGGACTCGCCGGGCAATGATATCGAATGCGTCTCGGGCATGGCGGCCGGCGGCGCGCATTTGGTATGCTTCACCACCGGCCGGGGTACGCCTACCGGCTCCGCCGTAGTGCCGGTTATCAAGATTACGGGCAACAAGCGGATGTTCGAGCGCATGAACGATAACATGGATATCGATGTGAGCGATATGCTCGAAGGAACGCTCAGCCTGGAAGACGCCGGCGAGCGGGTATGGCGGGAAATTCAGGAAGTCGCCAATGGCAAGCTGACCAAGGCGGAAATTTTGGGACATACGGAATTCAGCATTAACCGTATCGGTCCCAGCTTGTAGAAGCGGAAGCAGGGGAGGATCAACATGTCCAGATTATCCAATAGAGTGGCCCTGGTTACCGGGGCCAGCCGCGGCATAGGGGAAGCGATTGCGCTCCGCCTTGCGGAGGAGGGCGCTCATGTCGCCGTGAACTATACGTCGGAGCGCTCGCGCCCGTTAGCCGAGAAGGTGAAGGAGCAGATCGAAGCGATGGGCCGCAAGGCTATCGTCGTTCAAGCGGACGTCGGCAGCAAAGAACAGGTGGAAGCGATGTTCCAGCAGGTTCAAGAGCAGCTGGGAGACGTGGAAATATTGGTGAACAATGCGGGCATAGCTCCGTTCGAGCCTTTTATGAAGGTGTCGGAGGAAACGTGGGACCGCACGTATAACACGAATGTGAAGTCGATTTTCCTGACTTCCCAGCTGGCGGCCAAATCGATGATTCAGAAGCGCTACGGCAAAATCATTAACGTCCTGTCCACCGCGAGCCTTATGGTGACCAGTCCGGTCATTCCTCACTATCAATCGTCCAAGGCGGCAGCGCATATGCTGACTAAAGGCATGGCGATCGAGCTCGGACGCTATAACATCAACATCAATGCGGTGGGACCGAGCACGGTCGATACCGATATGTGCACGGATTTCCTGGCCGATCCGTCGATTCGCGCCAAAGAAGTCGAAGCGAATCCGATGAAGCGTCTCGGTACGGCTCGCCAAATCGGAGACGCAGTCGTATTCCTGGCGTCCGAGGAAGCGATGCAGGTGAACGGCCATCTGCTGATGGTAGACGGCGGGCTGACGGTTAAAGCGGCCCAGCCGGAAGATCATATGGAGCACTGACGGCACAGCCGGCACATAAAATAACCCCACAAAGTGGGTCATATGCTTCGAGGCGGACTCAAGTACTTCGCGGGGACCCCGAAATTATAAATTCTGGTATGTTCAAAAGCCCTTCGGATATCTCATCCGAAGGGCTTTTTGCCACGCTTGTCCTTTTATCGAATCGTCCTGCCGGTTCCAATACCGGCTTCGTAATCGGAATTGTACGTATTCGCATTCAGCGAATTGTAGGTCCGGAAAGCGTCATACACCGTGTCGTTCCGGGTCTTGTCCGCCTGGGCGTCCACCATGACGAGAATGTGCCCGTTATTCACGTAGTCGTTATAGCGGTTGGCCTCGTCCTCGGGAATGCCGAGACCGACCAGACCGCCCACAATACCGCCGGCTCCGGCCCCTACGGCCAGCCCCGTTAAAGTAGCCGCAATCGGGCCCGCTGCCAGAATCGGACCGATGCCGGGAATGGCCAGCAGACCGAGCCCGGCCAGAAGACCTGCCGTTCCTCCCAGAATACCGCCCGTAGCGGCGCCTGCCGCGAGCCCTTCCGGAGCCTTGGTGCCGGTTTCCTTTTCAATGGCGGCCACATCATCTTTATTTTTCGCTACAATAGAAATTTCGTCCGAACGATAGCCTTGTTTTTTCAGTGCATCCACCGCTTGGATCGCTTCCCCCTCAGTTTGAAATACGCCGATAATTTTTTGATGGTTATTCATAGCCATTACCTCCTGAGTGTGAATAGTAGGTCAAGCAATTGCTACCGCAGTATTACTTACCCGTCTGGGACAAATTGAAACGAAGGGGTTTTTGTCTGTTTTTGTCGAGTTGTTCATCTTCCGTTCATCTTCCGTTCATATTCATTTGATATTTTTTTCCAGTAATACATACATATCAATTGCGAGAGGAGCATGGTTTTGAAGCGGTCTAGCAGGCTTTACAGGTTTGCCCTCCTATGGATGCTCGTGCTTTGTCTTCCCTTGACCGGAATGGGTTCTGTGTATGCAGAGGATGTCATTTCCAAGCTGGTTTTGTCGAAGAATGAAGTGTCGATGGAAATAGGAGATACGTATTCGCTTACGGCTACTGCCGTGTATGAGAGCGGAACCACGTCGTCGGTCACTGTGAAAACGGACTGGAATTCCGGAGATGCCACGATTGCCTCGGTGTATGCAGGAGCCATTACGGCGAAAAAGGAAGGCAGTACAGTCATTACGGCGTCCTACTCCGGCAAAACGGTGATTGTTAATGTTAATGTGCAGAAGAAAGCAACGAGTCTGACCAAAAATAAAACGAATATTTCGCTTCGGGTAGGCGCGGACGAGCAGATTACTCTGATGGCTACCTATTCGGACAGTACGACCGAGAATGTAACGAGCAAAGCGGAATGGTCGACGAGCGATGACTCCGTAGCTACGGTAACGCTTGGGCAGGTGACGGGGATTGCAGCCGGAACGGCGACCGTTACAGCCAAATTCGGCAGCCAGGTCGTGACGGTGCCCGTCAGCGTAGACGCGCTCAGACGTCTTGAGACCGAGCAGAGCGATCTAACGATGAAGGTCGGCGACAAGCATCAGGTGAAGCTGATGGCGCTGTTCGAGAATGGGGATTATGAGGATATTTCCGACCGCGCGGAATGGTCTTCGAATCAGGAAGATGTCGCGGATGCTTTTAAAGGCTTGATTACGGCTTACGGGACCGGTGAAGCGACTCTGACCGCACGGTACGGAAGCAAGTCCGTATCGATCGTGGTCGATGTGGACATCCCGAAACGGCTTGAGGTTGACCCAACGGAATTATACATGAAAGTTAATGAGAACAAGAAGATTACTTTAACCGCATCCTATGCGGACGGCACCTCGGAGGATGTATCCGATAAAGCGGAGTGGGCATCCGATAACGAAGAGATTGCGGGGGTGAATAAAGGAACGGTAACGGCCTACACGAGCGGCCGGGTGACGGTAACGGGCTCCTACGGGGGCAAAACGACTTCCGTGACGGTCGATGTGGATGTGGCCCGCAAGCTGGAGCTGGATACGACCAGCGTGCAATTGAAATCCGGCGGCACGGCCCAGGTCAAATTAACGGCGACCTATGCCGACGGCACGACGGAGGATGTGACCGAACGGGCTCAACTGGTCCTCGGATCAAGAAAACATCGCGATCGCGTCCAAAGGCAAGATTAGCGCATTCTCGACCGGTGAAGCGACGATTGTTGCGAGCTTCGGCTCCAACACCGCGAAGCTCGTGGTTGATGTGGATGTAGCCCGAGGGCTTACGCTGAACACCGCGAATGTATCGCTTCGCGCCGGCCAATCCGGCGAATTGATCGCTACGGCGACGATGTCCGACGGCTCTATAGCGGTCGTCACGGATCAGGCGGAATGGACCGCTGACGATACTTCCGTCGTCTATGTAAGCAAAGGGAAGCTGACGGCGATCAACAGCGGACAAACGACCGTCACGGCCAAATACGGGGATAAAACCGTAACGGCTACGGTGCGCGTCGAAATACCGCAGCTGCTGCAGCTGGACCAAACCGATATTTACGTTCAGGAGAACGGAACGAAGCAGGTGCATTTAACCTCCACGTTCCCGGACAGCACAACGCCTGAAGATATAACGGATAAAGCGGAATGGTCGTCGGATAACGAAGATATCGCGCAGGTGGATGCAAAGGGTCTGATTACCGGCATCAAGCTGGGACAAGCGGTCATTACGGCCAAATACGGCGGTAAAACAACGACGGTAAATGTCGATGTGGCGACGCCGAGAAAGTTAACGCTCGACCCGACATCGTTATCGATGCGCTCTTCCTCGCAGGAGCAGCTGAAGCTGACGGCAGCCTATGCCGACGGGCAGAGTGCCGATGTTACGGATAAAGCGGTATGGTCCTTCCGACAATGAGGATGTGGCTACTGTGCAAAAAGGCAAAGTGACGGCATATGCCGTAGGACATGCTGTTTTGTCGGCCGTACTGGGGGGCAAAACCGCCAAAATCACGGTGGACGTCGACCAGGCTTCGACGCTGACCGTAAGCAGGCAGCAAGCGGATTTAAAAGATGGCGAGCAGATTAATCTGCAGCCGGGCGTTTATGAGCAGCTGAAGCTGACAAGCACGTTTGCCGATGGAACCAAGGTGGACGTGACGGATAAAGCGGTATGGACAAGCAAGCTGGCTACCGTTGCGGATGTATCCAAGGGGAACGTTCATACCATCGATAAAGGCGAAACGACGATTACCGCCAGCTTCGGCGACCGGTCCGTGACGGTGAAGGTCACGGTGGGTGTTGTCTCCTCGCTGACCTTGAGCGACAGCAAGGTGCTGTTCAGCGAAGAAGGCGAGACCAAGCAGGTGAAGGTTGAATCCTCCTTCAAGGACGGAACGCGTAAAGACGTATCCAGCGAAGCGGAATGGTCCACTTCCTCGGATAAAATCGCGAAGGTGAACGAAGGCCTGATTAAAGCGACAGGCAGCGGTAAAGCGGTAATTACGGTGAAATACGGCGGGCAAACGGAAACGATCAATGTCGAAGTTCAGCAGGCCAGCCGGCTGGCGATGAGCCAGAAACAGCTGATTATGGCGAGCGGAACCGATGCGCAGCTGCAGCTGACGGCGACGGATTCGGAGCGCGGCGTGGATGACGTTACGCTGAAGGCCGAATGGTCTACCAGCTCCGATAAAGTGGCCGATGTCGTCGACGGTCTGGTGACGGCCTACGGCAGCGGTAAAGCAACGATTACGGCCAAGTACGGCGGTAAAACCGTTACCGTTCCGGTAGAGGTCGATGTCGCGAAGAAGCTGGTCGTGAACAAAAAGTCGCTTTCCTTGAAATCCGGCGGTACGGATACGCTGGTATTGACAGCCGTCTTCTCCGACAATTCGGAACAAGATGTAACGGCGTCAGCCGACTGGTCAACGGCTAATTACAACATTGTTGATGTGGATGCCGGGAATATCACGGCAGTAGGCTCCGGCAAATCGAAGCTTACGGCCAAGTTCGGAGGCAAATCAATCTCCGTTCCGGTTACCGTGGACGAGCTGAAATATTTTAAGCTGAATGAGCGCAATGTCGCGCTTTCCGTCGGCGAAACCAAGCAGGTTCAAGCCATTGCAACGTACAAGGATGGAACCGACGGCGATGTGACGGTCAGCGGTGTATGGAAAAGCTCCAATACGAAAGTGGCGGACGTGAAAGACGGAATTATCACAACCTACGGCAAGGGGAAAGCGACCATCTCGGTGAAATTCGCCGGGAAGACCACTTCCTTGCAGCTTACTGTAAAATAACGGGCTGCGGCGCAGCCGCAAGCCTGACCCAAAGAAGAGCTCCTTCTCATTTGTTGAGAGGGAGCTCTTTTTTGGACATGTTTTATATGTTTTCGGGGCCCCGCAAAGTACCTGAGTCGGCTTCGAAGCACTAGCGCCACTTTGTGGGGTTATTTTAGCTATGGAAAAGCTCTTTTCTTATGGAGCAAAGCAGGGTAATAAGATGGTGATACTCGTTCCCTTTCCCGGTTGGCTCTCGAGCTCAATCTTGCCTTGGTGGATATCCACGATCCTTTTGACGATCGCGAGCCCCAAGCCGTTGCCGCCGACAGAACGGTCCCGCGACTTATCGACCTTATAGAACCGTTCAAAAATATGCGGCTGATCCTGGAGAGGAATCCCGATGCCCGAATCGGAAAAGCGGATCTGGACATACTCGCCGTCCTTTTGGATCTGAATGCGGATGGACCCGCCCTGAGGCGTGTACTTGATGCTGTTATGTATGAGATTCGTCCATATTTGAAACAGCTGGTCTTTATTTCCGAGCAGTTTGATTTTGGGCAGCGAGAGATCGTACTCGATTCTTTTTTGCATAAGCAGCAAATGGTTCACGATGACCACCTTGCGCAATTCTTCGTCGAGATCGAACAGCTCCTTCGGGTAAGGCTGCTGCCCGGATTCCAAGGTAGTGAGCCGGAGCAGATTATCAACCATGCGGGACAGCCGTTCGCTTTCCGTTTCAATGATGTCCACGTAATGAAGACGGTCCTGCAGCTCGATTGCGGGCTCCTTCAGCGCTTCGGAGAAGCCGCGGATGGAGGTGAGCGGAGATTGGATTTCATGCGAGACGTTGGAGATGAAGTCCTGCCGCATCTGTTCAAGCTGCCTGAGCTCTCCCGCCATATGATTGAAGCTTTGGGCCAGCTGGCCGAGCTCGTCGCTCCGCCGGATCGGGACGAGCACATCAAAGTTCCCCTTGGACATTTCGTTGGTCGCCTCAGCGAGCTTGGTGATAGGGTGAACGATAAATCGCGAGAGCAGGAAGGTCATAATGCTGCCGATTCCGATAATGATAGACAATACGGCGAGCGGAAGCAGGAGCAGCTGCTTATTGCGAATCTCAAAGTTGGGCTGGATGAACAGAGCATACCGCTGGCCGTCGCGCTCAAAGGGCAGGCCGATAAAAGCCGCTTCCGGCGAAACCGGCATCAGCCGGTTGGCGGAGTAATAAATCTCACCCGACAGCACATCTTTGACGGTAGCGTCGGGAATAGGCCGGATACGATCGCGGGAAAGCGTATCGTATTTTCTTGCCCCGCCTATTTCGTCATAGACGGTCACCGCCAAATTTTGCTGGTTCGCCATGCGGATCAAATAAAGCTCCGGTTTCTTGAGGTCAGGCTCCTTGAGCAGTTGAATCATGGTTTGACCGGTTTGAAGCAGGTCGTCGAGCATTTGCGCCGTTGCTTCTCTCTTGAATAATTGGCCGGACAGAAAAAAAGACACGATACCGCTTAAAATAACGATGGCGATAAACGTGATCACAATTCGGAAATACAAGGTACCTGGTCATGCTGCACCCCAAATGAAATATTTGAAAATATTGTATCACAGGATTATGAATAATAGATGAACAGCTCCGGGAGTATCTTCACAATTCGACAAAATCAGTCATGAAATCTAATAATCTACTAATATTTGCCTTAAACTTTTTAAATGCTTATCTCTTATAGTAGAAATATAAGGAAGAAGGAAGTTGTCAGGAGGTGACCGTTATGAAAGACATACAGGTACTGCATAATGGAAAGGTTTATGAAGGTATGGTTGGTTATGATAACGAGGAGCTTATGGAAATTACGATGAAGGGGACAGAGGCGTTTGCCGCAGGGGACTACGCCATTTGCTTCGATTTTAAACGACGTCTCTCCATGAGGGTGCTTCATGTGTCCCCGGCGAAAGTTATTCTGGCTCCTGCGAATGCGGAGGTATTTCATATAAAAGCGCGGCCCAAGAAAGTGTACGAGGAGCTGTTCGGCGAAGAACAGTCCTCCTTCCAAAGCTTTAAGCTGAATACGTTTGCTACCATCAACGACGATTTCAAAACGACAGCCGTCCGGGTTACCGATGTAAGCCGTGTAGGGATCGGGTTTGAGATCAACGATTTCTCCATCAAAATGCATCATGTCTACAACAGCATGATTATCTGTGACGAGGAATGCATTTATCCGAAGCTGATTGTGCGCTACGGCCATATTCTGGAGAAAACGATACGATACGGCGCCGAGCTTCACTATATCAGCCAAGACGATTTAAATAAGCTGCGCTATTATATTGTAACACAGCAGTTTAAGCAGCTGATGCTGGTATAGCGCTTGTGAAAAAGAGGTTCTCTTCAGCAAGCTCTTCCAGCTGACGCTGCTTCCCTTCCTGGTAAGAACCGGATATAACAAAACAATGGCCTCCGTCCTGATTTCCAAAGGACGGAGGCTGTTTCATTTTTCGATGATCATATATTATAGCTGTTCCTGAGAAAGCAGCTCTGTCCGCATCAGCGTCCATTGTCCGTAACGCCACTTCCAGACGGAGGCTGCATAGGCTATCACATCATCGGTACCGATGCCGCTGATGCGCTGCAGGCCTCTCAGCTCGCTGATGCCGTCTTTATCGATATCGGCAGGGAGCAGCTCATTGTACTCCGCGGCGGTCTCCAGAAGCTTGGGGCGAATCAGCCTGCCGTTCTGGTAATAGCCTGCCTGTTCGTAGGCTGCGCTGCGTTCGCGCCTATCCAGCAGAAAGGTCTGATTCGTATTGCGGAGCCGAACCTGTACCTTGTAGTTATCTTTCAGCCTGCCGGAAACGGACAAAGGCTGCGGAAGCGGCAGTTGCGTGAGCCGGGAACCTCCGCCGTCCGCATCCGTCCTGGTATAGATGGAATAGACGGGGAGGTGGCGGTCAAAAGGATCGAACACGGTCAGATACAGATCCTTTACCTGATCTCCGTTCCAATCCACTAATCTAAGTAACGGGGCGTAGCCAGAGCCGATATAAAAGCAGGTCTGTTTCCGCTCGCCTCCATCCTGAATTTCCAAGCTCAGCTTGTTATAGCTGCCGCGATTGGTCTCCGACGGGCGACCGACGATCCGAATCGTATCGGGCACCCCGTCGCCGGTGATGTCTTCGCGGTTCGTTTGCAGTGTGACCAGGCTAGCGGCATCAGCAGCTGCATATTCAGCCAGCCCCGCAGCGGCTCGATACGATTGGGCATGCGCCGATTGCGCGGTGAACCAGGTCAGCAATAAAGTACCTATGAAGATAAGAGACCATCCGGCGGGTTGGGATCGAGCCAGCTGCTTCGGAATATGGAGATTCATATGGAGAGGACTCCTTTCCTTTCTAGGACAAGCAGAACTACTTATTGATGATTAGTATGGAGAAAGATTCCAAAGATTATGTAAAGTCCAACGAGATGGACAAGTCGGGTGCTGAGCACCAAAAAATAAAAACCACCTCCTCAGGAGCTGCTAATCGGTAGCAGCGCGCTTGAGGCGAGGTGGTTTTTGCATGTCTTGTGCAGCCTATTCTTTTAACTGCTTCACGAGCCGTTTGGTAGTGCCCGATGGCGTATCAATGGTTTCATACACATTAATCACCATGTTGTTGTCAAACTGCTCTGTCTTAATGTCGCTGAATACGATTTTTTGGTTGCCGGTAATGAGCTTATCGGTTCCCGTAAATGTCTTCGATTGGGTGCCTATCGTACGGCCCAGTCCGTCGACCAGCTCGAACTCCATTTTGGAGAAGTTTTGATCCACGATGACATTATCCGTATGATCGATAGTCAAATCGAGGCTCAGCTGGTACTGGTAGCCGGAGCTGTACAAGGTTTGAATCGCATAAGAGTTAAATGTGACCTGGAACGGATAGAAGCTGATGACATTGTCAATGGCTTCGCTTTGAACCGCTACCTGGAAGGTGCCGATCGACAGCTTGTTCGGCGCTGCGGTTTTCGGATCGATAATGTTCAGTGCAAGGTTCTGCCAATTTTGCGTTTCGGTCGGAACCTGGTAAGAATAGCTGACCACATAGCTGGTGTTCGGCATAATGGTTGTCATGGAGGAAGCCTGTTTCACTCCGGTGAAGGCCATGCCGCTGTCGTTGACCAGTTCAGTTCCGATATCCGGTATGGTGAGAGTGCTGGAGCCTGTATTCGTAATTTTATATTTACCGATGGCCGTTTTATAACCGAAATCCTCATTCTCGTGCATGTGAAGCTCGACAAGCGAGATGCTCAGATTTTTGTCGATCAGTCCGTTCGGCGCCAGGATCAGCTTATCGCCAAGCTGGTAAGGTCTTGCCTGAACGGCGGAGCTGCTGGACTGCTGCGTCCCCGTCAGGTCGATCAACAGCACCGGCAGACTGTTGGAGCTTACGGACGTACCGTTCTTGGTGGAGCTGGAAGAACCGGACGAGCTTGAAGACGATTGGCCGCTCGTTCCCGAGCTTGTGCTGCCGCTTGCCGAGGAGCTAGACCCGGAGCTGTTCGAGTTGTTTGAATTGCTTGAGCTCGAACTGCTGCTGCTGTTTGAATTGCTGTTGTTATTCGAATTACTGGAACTGTTCGAATTGCTCGAGGCATTGTTTGAAGAATTGCTCGAGCTGTTGGAGGAGCTGTTCACGGCTTCGAATAGAGCCAGCTTCACCGTTCCGGGATCGACGCCGTCAGGGATGGACACCGCATAATGGAAGGTCGCGGATTGATTCGGCGTCAAGAAGCTGCTGTCGGTCGATTTATCCTGCACTGCAGCGGTCAAGCTTTCTTTGCCCAATTGGAACAATCCTGTCAGCTCCGGCAGAGCCACCACGCCGGTCCCGTCATTGCGAAGGGTAACGGTAGTTTGAAGCATCATGCCTTCGGCCTGCTTAACGGCCGTGGCCTGCTCGGCTTTAATCTTGAGTCCGTTATCCGTTCCATACAGCGAGTAGGGCTGCTCTGTTCCGATGGTAATTGCGTTTACCATACCGGCCAGCGGAATGCTGCCCAATACGTGATCTATAGAAGCATCCGTATAGAAAGCTTCCAGGCGGGTGCTTTCCGCATTCAGGCCCTCGGGCACCGTCGTACGAATTTTAATTTTATTCAGCTTGTTCGGCAGCAGCACCTCCTGCGAGGTGTTGACGATCGACGAGCTGTAAGTCAAGCCGTCGGCTCCCTTGATCCGGAACTGCAGTCCGGAAGGCAGCTGGAAGTTCGAGGAGCCTGCGTTTCTTACATAGAGATCCGTATATAAGTATTGGGTACCGTTCTCCGTTACCGGGTAGCTGTTGCCGATGCGCATCGCCGCCATCGCTTCAGGAGAATAGGAAGAATCGATATCCTTCATCGAGATCAGCATGGCTTGAGCCGGATTGAGTCCGCCGTTAGACACAGCGGGGGCCACCTCCAGGTCACCGATGCCGCGCATAAAGGACGGTGCGCTGGAATCCCAGGAGAACAGGTGAACCTTCAGGCTTTGAGGGTTCACGTTGACCCCCATCTGCGAAACGAAGCTGAACTGCTGCTCCTGCCCGGCATTGACGCGGGCGTTTTGCTGACTGGTCAGCTTGGCAGGGAAGCTGTTGCCTTGCTCGTCGACGATCTGCACGCCATAGCCGTTGAAATCGATCGAACCGCCGCTTCCGTTGTGCATTTTCAACGAGAATTGCAGAGCGGACGAATCCGAGCCGGAGAGGAAGGACGCATTCTCTAATGTAAAATAAGTATCGTTGGCAATAAATACGCCGGGCTTCCCTGCGGAAGCCAGCGGTGCGTTAGCTATTAAAGCGGTGCAAACGGCAATCGTACAAAGCCAGGCGGTTCTTTTGGCCCGAAACGGCTGCTTGCTTGAATGGTGTTTCAAAATAATCTCCTCCCATAAATCGTGATCTATTGCGCTAGTTTAGTCGGTACGCAGTGCATCGATCGGACGCAGCTTGGAAGCCTTGTTGGCCGGATACAAACCGAAGATCATGCCGACGCCGACCGAGAATAAGAAGGAGTACAGCCCTACGTCGAAGGAAAGCACCGTCTGCTGCTCCGGGTTAATGAGAGGCCAAGCCAATGCGAGGCCGCTGCCCAGCAGCAAGCCGATAACCCCGCCCAGTCCGCTGATGACCGTCGCTTCGATCAGAAACTGCATCAGAATATTGCGGCGTTTGGCACCGATGGATTTGCGGATACCGATCTCCCGGGTTCTCTCGCTGACGGTAACCAGCATGATATTCATGATCCCGATACCGCCGACCAGAAGGGAGATGCAGGCTACGCTGATCAACTGGTTATTTAACGAGCTGGAGGCGGCGACACGCGCTTTCATCAGCTCATCCTGATTTTGAATCTGGAAGCCGTCCGAGCTTTTGAATTTATACGTCAGGTACTGCGTAATGGTGTTTTGCGCCATGGTAAGCTGCTCTTTCGTAGGAGCCTCCAGATAGGTGGTCCGAATGCTTCCCAGCTTGAACGCTCTTTGTGCAGTGATAAGCGGGACAAAGGCGGTATCATCCAGGGACACGCCCCCGCTGATATTGGAGCCTTTTTCCTTCAAGACACCGGCTACGGTAAAGACGACGCCGTCAATATTGACGTCTTCCCCAACCGGGTCCAGATTCCCGAAATACTTTTTGGCGACATTCGAACCGAGCACGACGATCTGATTGCGGAATTCCAGGTCGGCTTCGGAAATAAACCGGCCCGACCCGATTTCACCCTTCATGAGCGTTAAATAGTTCTGATTCGTGCCGACGACCGTGTATTTCTCTTGGGTCCGGTCATATTTGATATTGGAGCCGCTTTTCACAATGGTCGGCGAAATCGTCTGGATTTCTGGAAGCAGCTCCAGCTGCATCAGGTCGTTATAATCCAACTGGGTGGCCCGTCCGTTCCCCATCAGGTTCACGACGATCAAGTTCGTTCCGAGGGCTTCATACTGCTTCTCGATCGCAGCCGATGTGCCCTGCCCGATGGCTACCAGGGTAACCACCGAGCTGACGCCAATGATGACACCCAGCATGGTAAGCAGCGTCCGCATCGGATTATTGACGACGGTCCGCATAGCCATGTAAATCAATTCAAACAATTTCATGACATCACCTCTACCGGAGATGAAGCCGAAGCCGGAACCTGAGCCGATTCCGAAGGCAGAGGACGCAAGCGCTCATCCTTGAAAATTTGACCGTCCCGGATGGAAATCACCCGGCGGGCATTCTCGGCGATATGATTGTCATGGGTAATCAGGACAATGGTGTTTCCCTGGTCGTTCAATTTGATCATAAGCTCCAATACTTCATTACCTGTCTTGGAATCCAGAGCCCCGGTCGGTTCATCGGCAAGCAGCAAGGAAGGAGAGATGGACAGTGCTCTGGCAATAGCTACACGCTGCTGCTGACCGCCCGAAAGCTCGCTTGGCTTGTGATGTCCCCGTGTGCCCATGCCCAGCAGCTCGAGCATTTCCTGCGCTTTTTCCCGCCGGACCTTCTTGCTGTAGCCTGCATAGATCATTGGCAGCTCTACGTTCTCAATGGCATTAAGCTTAGGGAGCAGGTTAAACTGCTGAAATATAAATCCGATTTTTAAATTGCGAAATTCGGCTAATTGGTTATCGCTCATTTTTTCGGTTGCGACGCCATCCAGAAGATAAGAACCGGAGGTGGGAATGTCCAGCAACCCGATGGTATTCATAAGGGTAGATTTACCCGAACCGCTCGGTCCGACGATCGCGACAAAGTCCCCGGTTGTAACAGACAGCGAAATTTCGTTTAAAATACGAAGCTTTTCTGTGCCTCGCTGATATTCCTTCACGATGTTTTGTAAATCGATGATGGCATTCATTGCTGCCAATCCTCCTTTCTGCGAGGGATCCTAATTTCGACGGGTAGCGCCGCCACCGCCGCCGAAGCTGCCGCCGCCTCCGCCAAAACCGCCGCCACCGCCCTGGAAGCCGCCGTTTTGGAACTGTTGGCGAATCCGGTTGATTTCGTCTTGAGAAGTAGCTTCTTTTTTGCTTGCGGCAATCAGGATTTTATCGCCTTCCTTCAAGCCATCCGTAACCTCGACATAAGTCTTGTTGCGTATGCCGATTTTGATCTCATGCTTCTCTTCCTTCGTGCCGTCCGGCTTCACCAGAGTAACGTAGCGCTTGCCCTGCTGCTGCTGAAGCGCCTCAAGAGGAAGAAGCACGATGTCCTTTTTGTCTTGAATAATAATTTCGGCGGTTGCGGTCATGCCGTTGCGCAATTGGCCGTCGTTTTTAACCGAAATCCCGACGTCGAAGAAAGTAACGCCGTTCGTTGTCGTACCGACGGTGGAAACCTGGTTTACTTCGCCCTCGTACGTTTTGTTCGAGATCGAATCGACCTTGACCGTTGCTTTCATCCCGACTTTGACGTTGGTCAGATCCAGCTCGTCGACTTGCACGGGAAGCTGCATATAATCCAGGCTGGCTACGGCGCCAAGCTGGGTTTGGGCCTCGATCTTGGAGCCTGCAGGGTAGCTTGCAAGCACATTGGTCTTCTTGTTGGCAAAGTCTGTCGAGAACACGCCGTCGAACGGAGCGGTTATCGTTAACTGCTTCAGCTTATCCTGGTAGTCGTTAATCGTAATTTTTTGTTTTTCAATGGAGGCCTGCTTGTTCAGAATATCGTTCTGAAGCGTATCGTTCGTGATCGAAACGATCAGCTCGCCTTTATTAATGAAGTTGCCGGATTTAATGTTAACTTCATCGATCGTCCCGCTGGCGGCGGACAATACCGTTTCGACTTTATTGAAGTCGAGCACGCCTTTGCCTGTGGATTGGGCGGTTCTGCCTCCGAGCGTCACGCTGCCCTTCACATTCATGCCTGCGTTCAGCGAGCCGTCGTTCTTCACGTTGATTTCCACGTCGAGCAGCTTGGCTCCGCTGGCGTCGCCTTTAGGCTGCTGACTGACGGAAACGACCGTTGCGGTTTTCGTCAGGTTAAACCCGTCGACCGTCAGGTCGATCGTATCGCCTTTTTTCAATTGAACCGCGTCTTCCAGCAGGAACGGCAGCTTGGTCGTCATGGAGGAAAGATCGGAGATCGTGCCGATACGCCCGTTTTTACTAATGCTGGAACCGGTGTCGAGGTTGGAGGACAGCGTCAGCGTACCGCTGATCGGAGCATACACCTTCATGTTGTTTTGCTGCTCCTGCAGATCGGCCAAATCCTTTTGCTGCTGCGTCAAGGTCACCTGAGCATCCTGAAGATTCGCCTCCAGGCTCAGGTCGGAGATTTCGAACAATACATCCCCTTTCTTCACCTCTTGGTTCCTCGTTAAATTCATCGTCTTAATCGTGCCGTCCACCGGGGCGATAATATTCTGAATATCCCGCGCCTCGAACTGAGAAGTCCCCGATACGGAAGAGGTGATAGCACCTTTTTTAATTGTCACGACATTTTCCTGGGCTGTGGCTGCCGGCTTCTTCGCGTTATGCGTGTAATAATAATAGGAACCGCCGCCGACCAAAGCCAGCCCAATAATGACAGCTATCCATTTTTTGCTGCGCTGCAATACCATTCATGCTTCTCCTTTCCGACATTTCAACTTCGTGCTTGCTGTTTTTTTACTTTATCAACGGTTTGTGAATTAAGTGTGAAATTAAGCTTAATAGACCATGAATAAGTGTGAAAAAATGATGAATTACCGCCCAATGACCTTTAAATCCTGCGTTTTTCTTCCATTTTAAACGAAAAAAACGAATCTTTATCGCTCAGGCGCGATCTAGATTCGTTTTTATAGCTCCTGCTTAGCTTTTTTTGGAATACTTCTTTTTTACACGCTTCCGGTAATGCTCCGTTTCGGCAATGATTTTGGCGTTGCCCTTCAGCAGCTTGCTGTCCTTGATCTTCCACGTATGATTCTTTTTACTTTTTCGCCGGATCGCAACGAAATTGTATTTATCCCCGGAATAAATATGAAAGCCGTGAGCCCTGCTTTTTCTCAGGAACCGCACGTCGGAACCTGACTTCAGCCGGGTGGAGAAGGGGCCCTTCTTGGCCACCTTTTTCTTAAAGAACAAGGTGGCCCCGGCGACATGGCGGACCATCCGGTTTTGCCGCTTGGGCCGCATCAGCAGAAGCAGCTTTCTGCCTTCCAAATACATGTAGAACGTGCGCTTGCCTACGATGGAAGCGCCCGAACGCTTCATGGCCCGGATCATTCCTTTGAGATAGCTTGGCGCGTAATAGTCGTCATCGTCGAATTTGGCGATGATCCCGTATTTGGCTTTGCGTATGCCGTAATTGAGACAGGAGCCCAAATTTTTATGCTCAGGCACTTTATAAACGGAGATGCTTTCATAGTCTTCCGTTTTTTCGCGGTAGGTTTTCAGCTTCATATCATCGCGGTTCAAGACAATGATCAGCTCTTTTTTCTTCCAGCCCTGCCGTTTGTAATTATTCAACAGCCGTTTGAAAAATCGCGGACGGTTTGTACAGGTTACAACGGAGACGCCCTGCTTCGGCATCGTCAATCAGTCCCTTCCCTGACATCAATACTCCTATCACATTATGACGGGGACAGATGAGCAGGAACGGCATCTACCCTCCCAAGACAAATATAGGAATAATGAAAAGTTCTTAGAAAGATAGGACATGAGACGTGCCTCATCATCGGAATCTCTAATATATTAATCAAGTAAATCATCTTGTAAAGGCAGGGATACTGATGAGTAATAGGATAGGAGACCAATTGAATCACCACCTTCGTTCCGTCGCCGTGGTGGGGTTGGGATATGTAGGTCTGCCGCTGGCGATTGCCTTTGTTAATAAAGGCTTTCAGGTCACAGGGATAGATGTCAATGCAGGAAAAAACGAGCTGTTAAACAAAGGGAAAAGTCCGCTTCCCCATGTAAGTGATGCGGAAATGCAGTCTGTTGTTTCGTCCCATAGATTCATAGCCAGTAATAGCTTTGCCGAAATAGAGACAGTAGACTCTATCATTATATGTGTGCCTACCCCGCTGACGCGAGAGCATACGCCCGATCTAAGCTATCTGCTGGAAACATGCAGCATGCTCGGGCCTCATCTGCAGCCGGGTCAAACGATTATTTTGGAAAGCTCGACCTATCCCGGAACGACCAAGGAGGTCATGCTGCCATTATTGGAGAAATACGGTTTCACCGCCGGTAAGGACCTGTACATCGGCTATTCGCCCGAACGGATCGACCCGGGCAACAAGCAGTACAAGGTGGAGCAGATTCCGAAGGTGATCAGCGGAGTAACGCCCGAATGCCGGGACCGCGTGCAGGAGCTGTACAGCCAGGTGTTCGAAAAGGTTGTGCCGACGTCATCCACTGATGCGGCGGAAGCGGCCAAAATTTTGGAGAACAGCTACCGCTTGATTAACATCTCTTTCATTAACGAATTCGCGCAAATTTGCGATCGTCTGCAAATCGATGTATGGGAGGTCATCGCAGCAGCCAGTACGAAGCCGTTCGGGTTCAGCGCTTTTTATCCCGGTCCGGGTATCGGAGGACACTGTATTCCTGTCGATCCGCTGTATCTGCAGTGGAAGGCGCAGGAGCGGGGGACGGAGAGCCGGATGATCGGCCTTGCGCACCGGATTAACCTGGAGATGCCGCAGTACGTCGTGCGCTGCCTGAAATGGAGTATGCCGAACAAACACTCGCTGCAAGGGGTTCCGATCCTTGTGTACGGCGTCACTTATAAGAAGGATACGAATGACGTTCGGGAATCAACGGCAATCGAGCTGCTGCAGCTGCTGATCGAGGAAGGAGTGGACGTGAGCTACCACGACCCTTATATCCCTGAGCTGAGCCTGGAGAACGGGCATAGGCTGCATAGCGTGGAGCTGACGGAAGAGGCGCTGTCTGCAGCAGAGTGTGTCGTGCTTCATACCGATCACCGGCAAATGCCGCTGCAGCTGATGGCCGATCATGCCAAAATGATCTTCGACACCCGCAACGTAACGGGGGATATCCAGGGAAATGCCGTCATTCGCCGGCTGGGCGGCGGAGCATTCGAGCTTTAAGCTCGCTTCCGCTGAAAAAAATACGACCGCGTGCTCCGTAAGGGGCGACGCGGTCGTTGTTCGTTTATATAAGATTCGGTTCGTCAGGCTTGCTCGAATAATTTTTTTAGGTTTTCTGCGAACGGAGCGCGGACGATGCCCTTCTCCGTAATGATCGCCGTAACGTACTCATTCGGCGTTACATCGAAGGCAGGGTTGTACACCTTGATGCCCTGAGGCGCCGTACGCTTGCCGAAGCCCTGCGTGATCTCGTCTTCATGGCGCTCCTCGATCGGAATGTCCGCGCCGGTCGGCGTATTCATGTCGATCGTGGAGATCGGGCAGGCCACGTAAAAAGGAATGCCGTGGGCCTTCGCCAGCACGGCCACGCTGTACGTGCCGATCTTGTTGGCGACGTCGCCGTTGGCAGCCACCCGGTCGGTGCCGACGATAACCGCCTGCACCCAGCCTTTGTTCATGACAGCGCCGGCCATATTGTCGCAGATCAGCGTCACGTCGACGCCGGCCTGCTGCAGCTCGAACGCCGTCAGGCGCGCACCCTGCAGCACCGGACGCGTCTCGTCGGCAAACACCTTCAGCTGGATGCCGCGCTCCTGCGCCAGGTACATCGGCGCCAGCGCCGTGCCGTAGCGCGCCGTGGCCAGGCCGCCGGCGTTGCAGTGCGTAAGGACGCCCATGCCGTCCTCGAACAAGGACAAGGCGTGCTCGCCGATCAGGCGGCACGTCTCCTCATCCTCGCTCTGGATCAGCTTCGCTTCGTCCAGCAGCGCCTGCTTCATAGCTTCCGGCTCTCCGCCTTCGGAAGCGAGCTGCTCTGCGCGCTGCTTCATCCGGTCCAGCGCCCAGAACAGATTCACCGCCGTCGGGCGCGACGTCGCCAAATAGTCGCACTGCTTGACGGCCGCTTCAAGCAGCTGTTCCCGGCTGCCGCTGACAGAGCGTACGCCGAGGTAAACCCCGAACGCCGCCGAAATGCCGATCGCCGGCGCTCCGCGTACGGCCAGCTGCTTGATCGCATTCCAGACTTGCTCGGAGGTAACGAGCGGCAGGTATACAATCTCATCGGGCAGCAGGCGCTGATCCAGCAGGTCCAGCTGCTGCTCCGCGGAATTCCATCGCACCGACTGCAGCCAGTCGGCGGTTTCCGTTGATTTGTCTAATGTATTCATGGTTAGTAGGCTCCTTTTCTAGGGAAAGCAGGGCCGCAATCCGGCCTGTGCTTCCCGATTCCTATCCGGCAGGCTTTTATATTAAATTAAAGGATCAGCCTTCCGGCCAATGTCCGGTTAACGGACCGTTTTTTGAGCGATATCGAGCAGCTCGTGAATGGACGCTGCTTTCCGATTATGTTTAATCAGGCTGGTGCCGATTTGCAGGGCGATCCGCTGGGCGCGTTCCTTTGCGGCGGCATCCTCCAGCTTGTTGATGTCGGCGACCTGGGCGAGGCCGAATACGCGGCGGACCATTTTGCTGCCGGTATAGCCGAACGTATCGCGCAGCACTTCCTGCATGTACCAGTCCTGGTAGCCCGGCGTCTTGAACATCCGGTCCGTGCCATGCTCGTCCCAAAGCGTCCGGAACTCGCGCTCAAACGTTTCCCATACTTCCTGAACGGTGCCGAGCAAATAATTGCGGAAATCTTGGCGGGAAGCATCATCCTTGCTCCAGCCTTCCTGTGCGGCATAATTCAGCAGCAGGTTGGCAAAAACGGCGCCGATATCGAAGCCCATAGGTCCGTAGTAGGCGAATTCGGGATCGATCACCTTCGTCGAATCCGGCTTGATGAAGATACTGCCGGTATGCAGATCGCCGTGCAGCAATGACTGGGCTTTGGTCAAAAAGCCGCTGCGCAAAATCGCCGCTTCGAGCTTCAGCTCGTTATCGCTCCACAACGCTTCCACCGCATCGCGGATGGCGGGAGGAATATCGTTTGTTTCCGCGTCGCGGTAAGGGTCGTCGAAGATGAGCTCCTCGGTAATTTTGCACAGCTCCGGGTTAATGAACTGCTTCACGCGCAGCTTCTTCTCCTGCTGGTTCATTCCGAGATCGGAAGTGAAGAACAGCGTTCTGGCCAGGAATGTGCCGATATGCCCGGCAAACAGAGGATAACGGTTGCCTTCGATCAAGCCTCTGCGCATGATGACATGATCGCTTAAATCCTGCATCGCCGTAAGGGCGAGCTCTTTATCATACACGTAGACGTGGGGCACGAGCTCCGGGCACAGCGATTCCTGGATCATCAACGCTTCGCTTTCGATGCGGGCGCGGTCGAGCGTCAGCGGCCACGATTCGCCTACGACCTTTGCATAAGGCAGCGCTTGCTTCAGAATAAGGCTTTTACCCGTCGAAGGCTCGGTAATATGGAATACAAGATTCAGATTGCCGTCTCCGATTTCACGGCTGTGAAGCTCGCTGCCGGGGGTGAACAAATCAGGAATATTGCGTGCATATTCAATTGCTTCAGCTTCGCTCAAAGCATGATAAGTAGACATAACTATGAATATCCTCCCTTTTCCGATAAACTATCATTCCATAGTATAGCAAATTGTATGCGGTGGGCAAAGAGAGAGTTGGCGGCCGAAGGGGCCTGGGCTGCCTTTCCTTCCTTCCGTTTATCGACACCCCTTTTACAAAAACTTCATCTGCCGATAATATGCCCCTGACGCAGAGCTTTACAATAGAAAGGAGGAGAAGGACAAAGGGAGGTTTTCTTTAAGTGAGAATGATAGCGAAGTTACTGTTTGCCGCAGCGGCATTATGTATTGTTCTTATGCTGGGCGCACAATCGGAAGAAACCCCGACGGCATTAAGCTCCAACCCGATGAAAGTCAATCAGCAGCAATATGAGCGGATCCATTCAGACCAGCTGTATGTAAAAGGGCAATAAATAGATCATAACCAAAAAGGGAGGGCATACCGATGCCTTCCCTTTTGGCTGTTCCTTTCCTTTAAAACGATCTGCCGCGGTTTCTGTGCTCCACCAAATCGATCGCTCCCAATACTACATGGGCGAGACCAAAGCCTGCTACGGCAGCTGCCGCCATAGGAAACTTGCCGCGCATGGCTACACCTGACGCAGCGACAGCCGTACCTAGAACCGTTGGAATCAGTCCTTCACGCATTGTTCGTGTCCTCCTCCGCAGATGTTGTGGTGCAGCTATAGGTTCGGATTTTTGTAACGGAAATATCCCTGCCAACAGTTGCATTCTATCTTCCAAAAATTTTATAATTAATTGTTATGGGGACGAACGATATCAAGAAAGGAAGATTGAGAAGTGGCCAATCAACCTGTTGCGTTAAAAGAGTGGGCGGTAGCGGTGGAAGCGCTGAGGAACGGACAGCAAATCTTGATGATGCGCAAGGGAGGCATACGGGAAGAAACGCGCGATTTTCAGATCGAAAGCGAGAGCTTTTACTTGTTTCCGACCTATGAGCATCAGAAGAAGCTGTGGATTAAGCCGGCATACCAGCAGCAGCTGGATCAAACGCTGGAAGGCTGGAGCCTTGAGGATACGGAAGTTACGATTCGATGCTATGCGGAGCTTGTCGAGGATATCCTCATCGAAGATCAAGAGCAGCTGAACAAGCTGGGGGACTTACATATTTGGACGGACACCTTTGCCGAAGAAAGACTGAAGTGGAAAAGAACCAAGCCCCTGCACCTGATGCTTCTCAGAGTGTACGAGCTGACGGAAGCGGTCAGGCTGCCTATTCTCCCATCGTATCTCGGGTGCAAGTCGTGGATACAGCTGGATAACGAAGCCCTGGATCGGGCGGAGCGCAGGCCGGTGCTGGATGAAGAGCAATTTCGCGAACGGATCGGACAGGTTCATGCAAAGCTGGGTTTAAGCTGACGGGGTAAAGTCAATACTTATTATATAAAAAAGTATAGAAATAGCCGAATAGGGCTTTATTGATTAGAGACCGTAGGTTATAATATATTAACATTGATTCTCATTGATAATCAGTTTAGAATGATTATTAAATAAGAATTAGAATATCTAAAGAGTTTATTACATTGGAGGAAATTAACTATGGCGAATGCACCGGAATTTATTATAGACGGGCTTAAGGCAACTGTCGAAGGCAAAGAGATTTTGAAGGGCTTGAGCATCAAGATCAAGGGCGGAGAAGTTCACGCTGTTATGGGTCCTAACGGAACAGGTAAAAGTACGCTGGCTTCTACCGTGATGGGCCACCCGAAATATGAAGTTACCGAAGGCTCCATTACGCTGAACGGCGAAGACGTACTTGAAATGGCGGTAGATGAGAGAGCAAGAGCCGGGCTGTTCCTTGCGATGCAGTATCCGAGCGAGATCGCCGGCGTAACGAACGCCGACTTCCTGCGCAGCGCGATCAATGCCCGCCGCGGAGAAGGCAACGAAATTTCGCTGATCAAATTCATCCGTCAGATGGAAGCGAAAATGAAAGAGCTGGAAATGAACCCTGAGTTCATGCACCGTTATTTGAACGAAGGCTTCTCCGGCGGTGAGAAGAAGCGTAACGAAATTTTGCAAATGATGATGCTCGAGCCTAGCGTCGTGATTCTTGATGAGATTGACTCCGGTCTTGACATCGATGCGCTCCGGATCGTAGCGACAGGCGTCAATGCAATGCGCTCCGAAGACCGCGGCTTCCTTATCATTACTCACTACCAGCGTTTGCTGAACTACATCAAGCCAGATTTCGTCCATGTTATGATGCAAGGCCGCATCGTGAAATCCGGCGGTCCTGAACTGGCTGAGCGTCTGGAGAACGAAGGCTACGACTGGATTAAAGAAGAGCTGGGTATCGTGGATGAAACGGTAGGCCAGGAAGAAGAAGAATTCAAGGTTCCTATGAACACGACAGCACCTAAATACTAATAACCCGCGACTACCGAATAGGAGGAAGATTACATGAGTACACAAACCATTCTTCCCATCGATCGTCAAGCCATCGTGGAGCTGTCGCAGTCGAGACAAGAACCTGAATGGATGACCAAACTTCGCGCCGAGGCGCTGGAACTGGCCGGATCGTTGGAATTGCCTAAGCTTGAGAAAACAAGAATCGACCGCTGGAATCTGAATTCCTACGGAACTTATAAATCAGAAGCCAAGATCGCAGGTCTTGAGGAGCTGCCGGAAGGCGCGAAAGCGCTGCTGCAAACCGACGGCCAAGGACAGCCTGCTAACGTGCTCGTGCAGAAAAACTCGAGTATCGTGTATCACAGCGTATCCGAAGAGCTGAGCCGGCAGGGCGTTATCTTTACAAGCTTGGAAGATGCGATAATCCACCACTCGGATTTGGTGAAAAGCTATTTTGCGAGTGTTGTCGGCAAGGATGAGAATTTGCTGACTGCGCTGCATACAGCCATGTGGAGCGGCGGCGTGTTCATTTATGTACCGAAAAACGTCCAAGTGGAGCTGCCGGTGCAGGCGTTGTTCCTGACGGACGACCCGCAAGCGGTATTCTCCCCGCACGTGCTGATCGTAGCCGAGCAGCACGCTTCCGTTACGTACGTGGATAACTTCGTATCGGAAGGCCAACTGGACCAGCTGATTCAAAACGGCGTTGTAGAGGTAATTGTCAAAGCGGGCGCAACCGTGAACTTCGCTTCCGTTCATAACCTGAACGAATCGGTTACCGATCTGACTTACCGCCGCGCGGTGGTTGAGAACGACGCCACGATCAACTGGGTTATCGGCGAGATGAACTACGGCAACGTCATGTCGGATACGACGACGCTGCTGAAAGGCAACGGCTCCAACTCCGATGCCAAAATCATCTGCGTAGGCACGGGCGAGCAGAAGCTGAACGTCACAACGCGTGCGGTTCACTTCGGCAAAAGCTCCAGCAGCGACATGATTACCCGCGCGGTAATGCGCGATGCGGCAACGGCTATCATCAACGGCGTAACGAAGATTGAGAAGGGTGCCACAGGTACGAACGGCCAGCAAACCGAGAAAGTGCTTATGCTGAGTCCTAAAGCCCGCGGCGACGCCAATCCGATTCTTCTGATCGACGAGGATGACGTTAAAGCAGGCCACGCGGCGAGCGTAGGCCAAGTGAATCCGGAGCAGATCCATTACTTGATGTCCCGCGGGATTACACGTGAAGAAGCGCAGCGTCTGGTCATCTACGGCTTCCTGGCCCCTGTCGTATCGGAAATTCCGATGGAGAAGGTACAGAAGCAGCTGCAAGGCTTCGTAGAAAGGAAGCTCGGACAATGAAGACGTCAGAGATTCGCGAACTGTTTCCCATCCTGAATCAGGAAGTCAACGGTCATCCCCTCGTTTACTTGGACTCTGCGGCGACTTCGCAGAAGCCGGTATCCGTCATTGAGGCGGTCAAGCATTATTACGAGCGGGATAACTCGAATGTGCATCGCGGCGTCCATACGCTGGGATCACGGGCTACGGACGCTTACGAGGGCGCCCGCGAGAAGGTTGCCAGATTCATCAACGCGAAATCGACGGAAGAAATTATTTTCACCCGCGGTACAACTACCGGCTTGAACATGGTAGCGACCGGTTATGCCCGCACGGTGTGCCGGGAGGGTGACGAGATCGTCATCACTCCGATGGAGCATCACAGCAATCTCATACCTTGGCAGCAGGCGGCCAAAGCGACCGGCGCTGTCTTAAAATATATTCCGCTTCAGCCCGACGGCTCCATCCGTCTGGAGGATGTGGAGCAAACCGTTACGGACAGAACGAAGATTGTTTCCGTAACCTATGTATCGAATGTGCTCGGTGTTGTAAATCCTGTGAAGGAGATTGCAGCTATCGCCCATCGCCATGGGGCCAAGATGGTTGTAGACGGCGCTCAGAGCACGCCGCACTTGAAGGTCGACGTACAAGACCTCGATTGTGATTTCTATGCTTTGTCAGGGCATAAGATGTGCGCTCCTACCGGGATCGGCGCCCTGTACGGCAAGAAGGCCCTGCTGGAAAGCATGGAGCCGATCGAGTTCGGCGGCGAAATGATCGACCATGTGGATTTGTACGAATCCACATGGAAGGATCTGCCTTGGAAGTTCGAAGGCGGAACGCCGATTATCGCCGGAGCGGTAGGCCTCGGCGCGGCGATCGATTTTCTCGAGAGCATCGGTCTTGAGAATATCGACCGCCATGAGAAGCAGCTGACGTCGTATGCTATCGAGCGTATGCAGCAGATTGACGACCTGACCATTTACGGCCCGCTGAATAACCGTGCCGGTCTGGTTACGTTCAATCTGGGCGACGTCCACCCGCACGACGTAGCGACGGTGCTCGACGCGGACGGCATTGCCATCCGGGCCGGACATCACTGCTGCCAGCCGCTGATGCGGTGGCTTCAGGTGTCGTCTACGGCGCGCGCAAGCTTTTATTTGTATAATACGGAAGAAGATATTGACCGCCTGGTAGCCTCACTACTTAAAACAAAGGAGTACTTCGGTCATGCAATTGGATGATTTATACCGCAGAGTCATTATGGATCATTATAAAACTCCCCGTAACCGCGGCACCTTTGAAGGAGAAGCGGTTACGATCGATTTGAACAATCCTACTTGCGGAGATAAAATTCAGCTCCAGATGCAAGTGGAGGACGGCAAAGTAAAAGCTGCCAAGTTTACCGGGGAAGGCTGCTCGATCAGCCTTTCTTCCGCTTCCATGATGACGGATGCCGTTAAAGGCAAGACATTGGAAGAAGCGCTGGAGATGGCAGACAAGTTTTCCGGATTGATGAAGGGCGAGCCGGTGGAATTCGAATATGAAGATATCGAAGCTTTGTCCGGCGTCAACAAATTTCCGGCAAGAATCAAGTGCGCCACCTTGGCATGGAATGCGCTTCGCAAAGGTATCGAAAAGACAAAATCGCAATAAGATAAACGATAAGGAAGGTGACTCTCATGGCAAAGAAAATGCCCGAAATGGAAGATTATAAATATGGCTTTCGCGATGAGCACAAAGCCGTGTTCCAATCCGGCAAGGGATTGACCCGTGAAATCGTAGCCGAGATTTCCAGTATGAAGAACGAGCCGCAATGGATGCTTGATTTCCGTTTGAAATCGTTAGAGCAGTTCGAGAAAATGCCTATGCCGCGCTGGGGCGGTAACCTGGACGATCTGGATTTCAACGATATCCAGTACTATGTCAAGCCGTCTGAGAAGCAAGGGAAGACATGGGAAGAGGTTCCTACGGAAATTAAAGAAACGTTCGACAAGCTTGGTATTCCTGAAGCGGAACAAAAGTTTTTGGCCGGCGTTTCCGCGCAATACGAGTCTGAGGTCGTATATCACAGCATGCAGAAGGATCTTGAGGATCAAGGCGTTATTTTCACCGATACCGATACGGCTTTGAGAGAGTTCCCTGAAATTTTCAAGGAGCATTTCGGGACGGTCATTCCTCCGACGGATAACAAATTTGCGGCGTTGAACAGCGCAGTTTGGTCCGGCGGCAGCTTTATCTATGTTCCAAAAGGCGTGAAGGTGGACATTCCTCTTCAAGCTTACTTCCGGATCAACTCGGAAAATATGGGTCAGTTCGAGCGTACGCTTATCATTACCGACGAAGACAGCTTCGTTCACTATGTAGAAGGATGTACGGCACCGATCTACAGCACGAATTCGCTGCATAGCGCTGTCGTAGAGATCATCTGCAAAAAGAACTCCCGTGCCCGTTATACGACGATTCAAAACTGGGCGCCGAACATTTACAACCTGGTTACCAAGCGTGCGGTTGCAGAAGAAAATGCAACGATGGAATGGGTTGACGGTAACATCGGCTCCAAGCTGACGATGAAATATCCGGCAGTCGTTCTGAAAGGCCAAGGAGCGAAAGGGATGGTGCTTTCCATCGCTGTAGCGGGCCGCGGCCAGCATCAGGATGCAGGTGCCAAAATGACTCACTTGGCTCCGGACACGACTTCCACGATCGTTTCCAAGTCGATCAGCAAGCACGGCGGCAAGGTGACTTACCGCGGTCTGGCTTCCTTTGGACGTAACTCCCAAGGCTCCAAAGCCAACATCAAGTGCGATACGCTGATTATGGATAAAGAATCTACTTCGGATACGATTCCATACAACGAAATCATGAACGATAACATTACGCTGGAGCATGAGGCTACGGTATCCAAAGTATCCGAGGACCAATTGTTCTACTTGATGAGCCGCGGCTTGTCCGAAGCCGAAGCGACGCAAATGATCGTAATGGGCTTTATCGAGCCGTTCACGAAAGAGCTGCCGATGGAATACGCGGTAGAAATGAACCGCTTGATCAAATTCGAGATGGAAGGATCTATCGGTTAATCTAAGTACCAGTAAAATCAAGGGCTTTACTGTGTTATATGACGCTGTGATACCGAAATGATACCAGTTAGTCAAATACGCTCATGGCTTCGTGCTTCCTTTCGGTGTACAGATGGCCATAAGTGTTTGCGGTTTGTTTGATATCATCGTGTCGCATCAACTCTTTAACAAGATAGATGTCTACACCGCTATTGATTAAGTGCGCTGCATAGCTGTGCCGTAGGTCATGGATGCGCAATTCAGGAAATACACGTTTGAACCATTTGTAATAATGCGAGTAGTGGTACGGCGATCCACCGCCGAACACATACATTCCTTCATTGAATCCGTAGATAAACTCTGCGGATTCTTTTTTTATATTTGCCAGCATGTTTCTTATAAACGACGGAAACGGGACGTAGCCCACGCTCCCCGCGGTTTTCGTGCTCCCAGGCTTGCGTGTTAAACCATCGATCGTTTTGTTAACGTGGAGCTGCATCTGCACCAGATCTATATCTATCCAAGTTAGTCCAAAACCTTCTCCTACTCGCAGACCGGTGTAGAACAATAGCCTTGTTAGCTCAGCATATTTATTCCCAACCGCGGCAGATAGCCCGCCCACTCGTTTCTCAAAGTCGTCTTTCTTGATGAAATTGATGCTTGGCCTAACACGCGCGATTGGTCCTACGGCAAGACTCGGGTCGACTTTAAGCCCAAAAAACTTAACGGCGTGGTTCACAAGTATTTTGAAATTGCTGTACACAGTGCGGGCACTATTTAGTGATTTAAAATTGTTTTCCAAATCACTCTTAAATTCCATAACATGGTGGGTGTTAACATCTTTAACCTTTAGATGGCCGAATCTCGGCTTAATATGCAGGTTATATTCGTTGGTCCTTCTCCTTATGGTTTTGTCCTTCAGCTTCTTGTGCTTCAGGTTGTGTGCAAACACCTCGTCAATTGTTACGTTATCGGAATAATTGTTTTTAATTCCGGCCAAAAAATCCGCCTCTGCAAGTTTTGCCTCAGACTGTTTCTTAAATCCACGCTTTAATTTCTGCTGGTTACGCCCGTAAATGTCTTTGTAACGGACTCTGAAATACCACGTTTTTCGTTCCTCGTCTTTGTAGACGGGCATAGCTCCACCTCCGAATTTAGAACATATGTTCTTTTTTTGGGTATATGTAAACAACCTTGCGGCTGGAAAACGCAAAGATTTTAAATACACTTATGAACAACTTCGCTTTTAAGATGAGCCACTTCTTCTGGCACACCGCAAACTGACGCGGCGTCATAAATCGAAGCTCCTTCGGTGATGAGCTTGTCCGGGATAAGAAGCTCAACAGCAAATTGATTCGCTTGCCGCTCAATCTTATCAACGGACTGGAGCGTATTTGCCCGGAGAAAAGGCACGTTGATACCAGGATGTAAGATGCGATGAGCAAGTTCATGCGCGATAACAAAAAGAATTAAATTTTCGGGCAAGTTATACGCAATATGAATAACCGGAATTCGCAAATACATTTGGAAATACCCCCAAATACCCTTCAAATTCCGGTATTCTATTTTAATGCCCATCAGCGACGCTATTTTGATTGGATCGCGGGTTCCGTACTTTCGCACAAGCAATTCAACGACTCGTTTTATACGCATAGGTTGCCCCTCCGCTATTATTCCTTGCGGTATTTTTTCGGAGTGAATTTCTTCTTAGCAAGTTGCTTGGCAAGACGCATAGTCTGTTCCATAGAAGCTTTAAGCAATTCTCTCTCTTCTTCGTCTAATTCCATATCTTCGCCGTAAAACCCAATCGCGTGTTTGCCGTCGAGACCATTCATCAAACGCTCCAGATCGCGGGCAATGTCGCGCTCATCTTTTTTATTGATGGCGTAGTAGGGAGCTTTAGTTTCAGAAAGAATATCTTTCTTTCCTTTGTGATTTTGTAGAAGATTCATGGCGCGAAGTAGGGCATTGTGAATTAATTTTTTATACTCAATGTTTGAATCCAATTCTATGATTAACTGTTTAATATGTGCTGGATCAAATTCAATATCATCCCAACCTTCTGATTCAAACAACGGAGTTAATTCAGTTTTAAGAAAAGTAAGTGTAACCGCGTCGAAGCTGTTATTAGTTGTCATTTTATCGATAATTATACTAATGTTTCTGTCTAGTTCATAAGTTTCACTTTCACTAAATAAATCCATTACGAACTCTTTATCCTCAGAAGGCAATCCTTCAAAGTAACCTGCTTCTTCCATTAACTCGCCATACGTGTAAGGTCTGAGGTGCTCAGCTAATATTCTAAGAGTTTCTGGTTGCGGACGTTGAATCCCAGCTTCTATTCTTGAAAGAGTGGTTTGAGAGATCCCCGATGAATCCGCAAGCTGTTTTTGAGTCTTATACCCATATCTTTTACGAACTTCCTTTAGAAATTCACCAAAATTCTTACCAGACACTTTAATCACCTCTTGTTATCAATGAAATTATTATACTGTAATAATTGCGCGCGCGCAATTATTTTTTTGAGTATATTGCGCACACGTATTTTTAGTTGTATAGTGTGAATATGCGAGGGCGCATAATTATTATGCGCCAGCGAATGGAAGGAGAGGTGATGAAAATGAAGAGAGTTATTCGCTTGAAGGTCAAAGAGTTAATGAAAGCGCAAATTGATAGAGACATCCCGACTGATGCCGCGCTCGCGAAACGGATAGGTGTTTCTCCGTCTCAAGTTTGGAGGGCAAAATTGCCACCGGATGATGATAGACATAATGCGCCGGGTGTTCAGTTTATAGCGGGGGTACTGGGGGCATTTGATAGTAATTTTGAAAAATTCTTTTTTGTGGAAGTCGTTTCAGAGTAGGAACGGCCGACTGCAACGAAAAGGGGACGAGGTTTCAAAATGACCCAATTAAAAATTGTCAATCAAAATGGTCAACTGCTTGTTGATAGTCGTGATGTGGCTGAAATGACCGAAAAGCGTCATGCCGATCTTTTGCGGGACATTGACGGGTATAAGTCGATTTTAGATCAAAACGCAAATCTGCGTTCTGATCAATTCTTTATTGAAGGGTCATATGAAGCTGGGACTGGTAAGCCCTACAGATTATTTCTTTTAACCCGCAAAGGATGCGACATGGTTGCGAACAAGATGACCGGAGAAAAAGGCGTTTTGTTTACGGCAGCTTATGTTACTCGGTTCGAAGAAATGGAGCGAGAATTTTCCAAACCTCCTAGAACGCAACTTGAAATTTTGCAAGCATCAATCTCCCACTTGGTCAATATCGAGCGCGAACAGGCAGAACAATCAAAACGGTTGGCAACTGTCGAAAAGAAACTGGATGAAACGGCTGAAATCCTTTCATTAAATGCTGTGGATGGACGCAAAAAGGTTACAGCACTACTTAATAAAGTCGCTCAATCTCTTGGTGGTGGAAGTTCCTACCAAGATGTTCGAGCCGACAGTTACCAACGTTTGGAAAGCAGAGCAGAATGTAATCTTGCGATTCGACAGACCAACAAACGTAAAAAGATGGCATTGGAAGGTGTAACGAAATCGAAAATCGACAAAGTTAGTAAGCTAGATGTTATTTTCGATGATGGTCGGCTCGCAGAAATTTATTTCGCGATCGTGAAAGAAATGGCGATTCAAAACAAGATTGATCCAGAGGGGATCGCTGTATGAAACATTTTTATGACGCCAAGGATGTGCAACAAATACTCGGTTGCGGATCAATCCGTACGGCACAGCTGCGGATTCAAGCAATGAACGAAGAGCTTAAGGGTAAAGGCTATTGGGTTGAGAGGGGCAAAATACCAATTTCTTTTTTTAACGAGAAATACCCCTACTTGGGTGAAAAGAGGTGAAGGCTAATGGTCGGCATTCATCCGGTGCACCGGCGCCTTGCAGAGCTAACACTTAAAGCTAAAAAGCTCGGCGGCCTTAACGAGCTTTCACAGTTTGAGCAAAGGGATTTATACGATTGTCTACTTGCTAACCTGGCGTTAGCCTGGCGGATCGACGAACTTAAAGCTCTATCGTTCATCGCCTACACCACGGACGACACGGAATGGCAGCATGATATCTGCAAACAGCTTGACGATTTAACGGCGACAATGCGCTGAAAGGAGGTGAGGGAATGAAACTGGAAATGAATCGGCGTGCACGACTGAAACAATTAGTTGTTCTCGCTTTGCGGTTGCTCTTACTGAGCTGGAGAAAGAGGCCCAAAGTGCTTACGTCAACGGCGACCTTGAGCGGCTGGAGAAGATCCACAAGGGAGTTGACGCCCTGATTGATTCGATTAACGGAAAGGAGATTAGCCCCAATGGAAGCAAACATTTGCAATAAGCTGCTATTGGCTCAAATGAAAGATGTCAATGAAATGCAAATGATTTATGCCGAAGTCGCCTTGGCTGGTGATGCAAATAGAGCGTGTGCCAAGGTGATCGGCAATATGTTTAATTTATCCCGTGAAATCAAGGAAGGGATCGAACAGAACGCTCTGGTGTGAAACGGCGCAGTTGGACAACGGTATTAATCCGAAAAAAAACTTCGATTGAAATGCAGGTGATATACATGGGTTATAACTTCAAAGCAGCACGATTTCACGGGGAATTGTTAATCTCGATTTACCGCAAGATGAACCGCAATTTTGAAGATGATGGTACGTGGAGCTGGTGGCTTAAGGATCAGATCAATGAGCTTGACCAGGAGATTGCTGCGGCGCATATCACTCAAAACGCAAAGATGACCACTGTTGGTAGCAGCGGCCATCCAGAATTGCATATGAAAAATATAGTTGTACCAATCGTACCACAATGGCATGAAATTGAGCAAGTATTAAAGGAGTGATTCATCTGGAATCAGCTCATCCCTTAGGCACTGCTGACGAGATTATACGTTCATACTCCAGGCTTGTTCATTATGTGGCTAAACGCTTCAGGTGGGCCCTGTCGCCTTCGCTTCAATATGATGATTTAGTTAGCGAAGGCATGGCCGGGCTTCTGAAAGCCTACAAAAAATTCGACGAGAGTAAGGGGTTCAAGTTCACAACAATTGCTACATCCATGATTCAGTGGGAAATTCAAAAGCACCTACGGGATCGTGAACAAGTTATGTCCGTACCTCGCAGTCTTTATGTACTGGCTGGGGAAATATCCCGACAGAAGTTGATCGATGAGTCACCTTCTGAAATTGCAAAAATCTTGTCCTGCACTGAGAAAAAGGTTGAGGAGGCTCTTCGCTATCTTAAATTAAAGATCAGATCTCTCGATCAACCATTACCTGGTCAGGACGATGATAAGATGACCATCCGGGACACCATTACCCACACCGACGATATATCTAAAATTGTAACGCAGGATTTTCTTGAATCCTTAACAGAGCGAGAACAGCAGCTTGTCCAATTACGGTTAGCTGGAGTTACTCAAAAGGATATTGGTAAATCCTTAAGGTTATCTCAGGTTCAGATATCTCGCATTCAAGCTAAAATCGCCGAGAAATTACAGCACTATATGGAGGTTGATAACATGAGTGCGGCCAAAATTACCAAGGATGAATACCTGGAATTGAAGAGCCAGAACAAAAGCGATCCGGAGATTAGGTTAATGTTCAAAATTGGTGAACCGACACTTACTCGTCTCAAGAAAGAGTGGGACGTCACCGGCATGCGAAAAGTCGTTCAACACAAGAAATCGGAAGGCACGAAGAAGCCAGCAGCAAAAGAGGTTGCGGCAGCTCCATTAATAACCCATTCTTCGGAACCTGCTCTTGTCTCAGAGACGAGATCGCAACCACTTCGAGATGAACTCAACATCGTTAAGCAAATTGTAGAACGACTCGAACGGGAAAACGAGCTGCTGCGGGCTTTGTTAAAAAATTATCTATAGTTCGTAAAAAGGATCCCGTCATGATTTTATTCAAAGGCGACGAAGTCAAACTTAAATCAGGCGAAACGGCGGAAATCATCGATACATGGGGAATTGCACGAACGTGGTGCAAGTTAAAAACAGAGGACTGTCAAATCATATTCACAATGGCTGAATCCATTGAATCTATCGTCAGTAGTAGTCTTAATAAAAAAACGAAGTCTCGGAGGTAGCCATGATCAAAATCAATAAGTTGGAAATCGAAAACGTAAAACGCGTCAAGGCCGTGAAGATTGAGCCGACCAGTGCGGGCTTAACAATTGTAGGCGGTAACAACAATCAAGGCAAGACCAGCGTATTGGATGCCATTGCCTGGGGGCTGGGCGGTAACAAATACCGTCCTTCACAAGCTGAACGGGAAGGGTCGGTCGTGCCGCCTTATCTTCACATTGTGCTCTCAAACGGTCTGGTTGTCGAGCGGAAGGGGAAGAACAGCGACCTTAAGGTTATCGATCCGAACGGCCAGAAGGGCGGTCAGCAACTACTGGATAGCTTCGTGGAAGAACTGGCTATTGACCTGCCAAAATTCATGAATGCCACCAGCAAGGAAAAGGCTAATATTCTGCTGCGTATTATCGGCGTTGGTAACCAGTTGCATGAGTTGGAAGTCAAGGAACTGGAGATTTACAACCGGCGCCATGCCATTGGACAGATTGCTGACCAGAAGTCAAAATTTGCGAAAGAGCAACCGTACTTTCCAGACGCACCGAAGGAACCAATCTCGGCGTCGGAGCTGATTCGTCAACAGCAGGAGATCCTGGCTCGGAATGGAGAGAACCAACGCAAAAGGCAGCGGGCCCAGCAAATACAGCAAGAGTTTGAAGTGCAAGGGCGAGAGGTCAACCGATTAACGGCGATGCTAAATGCGGCCCAATCCAAATACACTGAACTGCAACAAGATTTAGCAATCGCTCAAAAGGACGCTATCGATTTGCTTGACGAGTCGACGACAGAGCTCGAGGCCAACATCCAACAGATCGATGAGATCAACCGTAAAGTACGTGCTAATCTCGACAAGGACAAAGCCGAGACTGACGCGAGCGAATACAGAGTGGAGTATGACAAGCTATCTGGCGACATCAATGCGGTCCGCCAGCAAAAAACTGAACTTTTGACAACTGCTAACTTGCCTCTGCCGGGTCTGTCCGTAGCGGACGGTGAACTGGTTTACAACGGGCAGCATTGGGATAACATGAGCGGTTCGGATCAGCTCAAAGTATCCACAGCTATTGTGCGTAAGCTCAAGCCTGATTGTGGATTTATCCTCTTGGATAAGCTGGAGCAAATGGATCTGAAGTCGCTGAATGAATTTGGGCAGTGGCTGGAACAGGAAGGGCTGCAGGCCATTGCAACGCGCGTCAGCACCGGGGAAGAGTGTAGTATTCTCATTCAAGACGGTTATGTTGTTGGTCAAGAAGAAATTGAGTTTCAGCAAAAACCAGGTGAGATCGATGCAGGTCCAACTTGGAAGGCAGGCGAGTTTTAAAATGGGCACGTTTATCGACCTAGTAGACAAACGATTTGGTCGTTGGACTGTGATCAAAAAATCGGATTATGTCGGAAACGGCACGAAGCCATGTGTTCATTGGGAATGCTTATGTGATTGTGGTGAAACACGAGAGGTTATGGGAAGTAGCCTTCGCTCCGGAGTTTCTCAATCCTGCGGATGTTTTCAGCGAGAACGAGTGGCGGAAGTAAACAGCATAGTGCACCGTACGCATGGCGGTACTAGAAAAGAACGCTTATATCGAGTTTGGCGCGGGATGATAGATAGGTGCTATTATCCCACACACAATAGGTATCCTGATTACGGCGGTCGAGGAATTCACGTTTGCGATGAATGGAAGAGTGACTACGCTGCCTTTCGCGAATGGGCTTTATCAGCTGGATATGATGCTGATGCTCCCCGCGGAAAATGTACTATTGATAGAATCGATGTGAACGGTCCATATGCTCCTTGGAATTGTCGATGGGTTGATTCTATTACGCAAGCAAACAATAAACGGAATATTTTGAAAGCAGGTGAATTTTAATCATGGAAGTCATCAGCGGAAAGGTTCAAAAGGCAAAGAAGGTCGTGCTTTACGGCCCCGAGGGTATTGGTAAATCATCGTTGGCCGCCCAGTTCCCGCGTCCGATCTTCATCGATACGGAGGGCTCTACAACGGAAATGGACGTTGAGCGGCTGCTGAGGCCGACTAGCTGGGAAATGCTCCGGCAACAAGTCGAATGGGTGAAGCAGCAAGGGAACAGGTACGGTTCGCTCGTCATTGACACGATAGACTGGGCAGAAATGTTGTGCGTGAGCTTTGTATGCTCGACACATAACAAAAACGGTGTAGAGGATTTCGGATATGGCAAAGGGTACGTTTATGTAGCTGATGAGATCGGAAGATTCCTGAACTTTTTGAGCGATGTCGTAGATTCCGGCATCCATGTTATCCTTACTGCCCACGCGCAGATCATCAAATTCGAACAACCTGACGAAATGGGGGCATACGACCGTTATCAACTCAAGCTTGGGCAAAAGACCGGTTCGAGGACTGCGCCGCTCGTCAAGGAATGGGCTGACATTGTTCTCTTCATTAATTATAAGACGTTTTCGGTAGCCACGGATAAGGAAGGCAAAAAGAATAAAGCGCAAGGCGGCGTACGGACGATCTACGCAACGCATCACCCAGCGTGGGATGCCAAAAACCGCCAAGGGCTGCCTGATGAGTTTCCGTTGGACTATGCCCGCATTGCCCATATCTTCAATGCTACAAATACAGGCCCAGCAGTTGCTTCCCAACCGACAGTACAGTCTAATCCGATCACACTGCCGCCTGCTGAGCAACAACAGCCAGAGCCGACGCCGCTGTCGCAGCAACAGGCCAACACGTCGCCGGCAAGCGGTCATGATTTGAACCCGAATATCCCGCGGTCGCTCCGGGATCTGATGGTCCGAACATCAGGTGTCAGAAACTGATATTCAAATCGTAGTGAGCCAAAAAGGTTATTATCCAATGGATACTCCGATTACCAACTATGATGCCGGATTTATCGATGGGGTTTTGGTTGGAGCATGGCCGCAAGTATTTGGCATGATTCAAGAATTCAAGAAGAATCTTCCGTTTTAATAAAAGGAGGGCATTCGAATGGGTTGCGATATTCATTTGCACGTAGAAAAGAGAGTCGATGGAAAGTGGACTCAGATTATCGGCATCAATGAGCCAGAAATCAAATATTTGGAGAATACGATTGCAGACATTAAGGCGCGCGGAGAAAAGGCTGATTATTGGGAGCGTCTACTCGAAGAAGAAAAGAATGGAACTTCTGGATTCATTTATGATGGCCGCCATTACCTGCTGTTTGCACTACTTGCCGGAGTTCGTAACCAATATGAAATTACCCCAATAAGCGAACCAAAATGTATGCCTAACGATGTTTCGTCTGAAATAAAGAGTATATCTGAGGAATGGGGCTGCGATGGGCATAGCCATACATGGCTCACCGCCAAGGAGCTGACCGAATTTGATTGGTCTCAGACTGTCGTACAAGAGGGCTGGGTATCCGAGAATCAATACCAAGTTTTTATGGAAAGGGGGAGACCAGAAAGCTGGAGCGGTGGTGTCGGCGGCGGCAGGGTGAGACACGTGTCTAATACGGAAATGAACCGCATCCTGAAAGAGAAATACCCATGGGAGGAGAACGATTCGTTCTACACCCTTGTGAAATGGGCCCTTCCTTATTCTGAAATTGTCGGTTCCTTCTACTCTTGGTCGGTTCCCAAGATGAAAGAACTCGCCGGCAACGATCTTGAAAGCGCAAGAATCGTATTCTGGTTCGATAATTAAATTACAACTTTAGGAGGACTTATAGATGAGTCAAAATAATGAACGCGAATTGGGCTGGGACGATGAGATTCAAAAAGAAGGTGGAGAGTTTTCCGTCGTCCCGGCTGGGGATTATAACTTCACGGTTACGAAATTCGAACGTGGTCGCTTTACAGGCAGTGACAAAATGCCAGCATGCAATCAGGCCAAGCTGGAGCTGACCGTGCATTCACCAGATCATGGAGACGTCGTCATCTTCCATAACCTGTTGCTCCACACGAAGACAGAAGGTTTTCTGTCCAATTTCTTCGCCGGAATCGGACAGAAGAAGAAGGGCGAGCCTCTTCGCATGAATTGGAACGCGGTTGTGGGAGCTCGTGGACGTCTGAAATTGGTAATCAACAAGTTCACTGGGAAAGATGGGGTTGAGCGAACGAACAATGAGGTCAAGACATTCTATGCCGCTGATGATACTCCAGTAGTACACCAACAGCAGCAGCCTCAATACAATAACCAGCAGAATCAATACCAAGCTCCATTCCCAGGTGGAAGTCAACAGCAAACCGGCGGATTCGTCCCTGGTCAGTTTTAGATAGTAACTGTGAGGAGATGCCAAATGAAAAAGAAAAACCACTTAATGCTAGAACAGATTCAACCCGGCAAGACATACATGATGGATAGCGGACGACTCCGAACTGTGGAGAAAATCGCTTTTGATAGGGTTGGACGAGAAAGGGTATGCTATCGACCGATTTTGAAAGGTGAGAAATTGGGATCACCTACTTTTTGCCTCATGAGCACGTTCGCAGTGAAGGCGCTTCGGGAAGTGTCAGATAAAAATTAGGAGGGCACCATGGAACTTAGACCATACCAACAAGCGGCTCGGAACTCCATTCAGAACGATTGGAGAAGTGGCGTAAAAAAGACGCTCCTGGTGCTTCCTACAGGCTGCGGCAAGACAATTGTATTTTCAAAGGTCATCGAAGACCGTGTAAGGCTGGGCGAGCGTGTGCTCGTCCTGGCCCACCGCGGTGAGCTGCTGGACCAAGCTGCTGACAAACTGGCCAAATCGACCGGCTTGGGATGCGCGACAGAGAAGGCGGAACAGACATCGATAGGCAGCTGGTTCCGGGTAGTCGTAGGCAGCGTTCAGACAATGATGCGCGATAAACGACTGCAGCAATTTAAAAAAGACTTCTTCGATACGATCATCGTTGATGAGGCTCATCATTGCATTTCTGACAGCTATCAGCGCGTGCTGCAATATTTCGATAACGCCAACGTTTTGGGCGTGACGGCCACGCCGACCGCGGAGACATGCGCAACCTTGGATCATATTTCGAAAGTCTGGCCTACGAATACACGCTGCCTAAAGCGATCAAAGAGGGCTATCTGAGTCCGATCAAGGCGATGACCATTCCCCTGAAACTGGATCTATCCTCGGTAGGTCAGCAAGGTGGCGACTTCAAGAGCAGTGACCTAAGTACAGCGCTTGACCCTTATCTGGAATCGATTGCTGCAGAAATGTGGAAAGTAGCCAAGGATAGGAAGATCGTCGTCTTCCTGCCATTGGTGAAAACTAGCCAGAAATTCACGAATATTCTGAATTCTATGGGGTTCCGGGCGGCGGAAGTCAACGGTGATTCGCAGGATCGGGCAGAGATATTGGAAGACTTCGACAAGGACAAATACAACGTTCTGTGTAACTCCATGTTGCTGACGGAGGGCTGGGACTGCCCGAGTGTCGACTGCGTCGTCGTTCTGCGGCCTACCAAGGTCCGCAGCTTATACAGCCAGATGGTCGGGCGCGGTACCCGGCTGCATCCTGGAAAAACGGATTTATTGCTGCTCGATTTCTTGTGGCATACGGAACGCCATGAACTTTGTCATCCGGCGCATCTCATTGCGGAGAATGAAGAAATTGCCCAGGCCATGACTAAGCAGATCGAAGAGGCCGGCATCCCGCTGGATTTGGAGACAGTAGAGAAGCAGGCTGCTGAAGATGTAATCTCGCAGCGCGAGGAAGCGCTTGCTAAGCAGCTTGAGGAGATGAAACGACGGAAGCGCGCACTGGTTGATCCGCTGCAGTTTGAAATGAGTATCCAAGCGGAGGGCCTGTCCAGTTACGTCCCGGCCTTCGGATGGGAGATGGCGCCGCCAAGCGATCAGCAAATCAAGACGCTCGAAAAAATGGGTATCATGCCTGACCAAGTTGACAATGCCGGTAAAGCATCGAAATTGCTGGAGCGTCTTGATAAACGCCGGACGGAAGGATTGACCACGCCGAAGCAGATTCGTCTTCTCGAAGGTAAAGGGTTTGAGCATGTGGGGTCGTGGTCATTTGAAACGGCTAAGAAGCTGATAGACCGGATCGCAGCCAATGGCTGGCGGGTACCGGAAGGCATCAATCCAAAAGAATATCGTGGGGAAAATAGCCGATAGGCGGTGTACAGTTGAAAACTGGAACAATGAGTTACTCAAGGAGACAGGCCAATTTTATTCGGAGGCTACCGGGAAAAACGAGGGATGAACACATAAGACATTTCATTGCATCTTGTAACGTTGACCAGCTTATTCCGTTCGTGAAGATTATTGAACATGATGATAATTTTCGTGAAGTCGAGTACTTGATTGAGATTCCGCATGTAACAAAATGAATAGGGGAACCCGCGGATGAACGGTGAGAGATTTTGTGAAAAGTGCGGTATGAAAACTCATATCAAGTATTTGGGAAAATGGTTATGCAGCATACACTTTCACGAGCTTTTAAAAGAACGTCGTGAAACGGGCCAGTTCGGGAAGTAATTTAATGAATAAAGGGATATTGAAATTTGAGGGTGATACTTTCACTAATTGCTTTCGTGACAATGCAAAACTTTCTTGAACTTTCAAGGTGAAGAAAAGACACATAAAACGACATAAGGAGAGAGATAAAAGTGGAAAAAGAAGATCTGTATAAAATGTCAAACTTAGGATTGCTGTTAGAGTACAAAGACTGTCTTATTGCTTCGGAACGTAATGAACTTGATAGCGAAGGTCAATCAAGATTATGGGAGATTGAAAGTATTATTCAAAGCAGAATGAGCGAAGGACACACTGATGAAGATCTTGAGGATGAGTTGGAAGAAGAGCTTGAAGAAGAATCCGAGGAAGAAGATTAATACGCAGTACGAATATTAACCACACTTTCAGACATTTTTTGAGAATGAGTGAAATTTAGTGACTAACCCCACTTTTTTCACCTCAAAAGTTCAATACCCGTTTTACTTGATAAAAAGATTGTTCTTTGTCGTGATTGCAATAAAAGACGTCTTGCAACTAAATGAATAGGGCGGTGTACATGATTGGGCACTTACATGTTTTCGGTAGTTCCGAACGATGAGGGAGCAATTGAGTGCGTCGCTCAGGATTTCGGCGTCGTGATCGAGTTCAAGATCACAGAGCAGGATCTACAACGTATGATGCGATCGATTTATCGCTGGAAAGCCGAGCAAGAAACACAATGAATACGGAAGGACATGAGGAGGGTAAATATGTCGATAAAATGTTTTGAATCCGTGACAGAGGCAGTCAGACACTTAAAAAGCAATCTACCTGAAGACATTCACGAAGCAGTGTTTTTGATGTACTACGAAGATCGAGACTCATTTTTTGTTTCTGATGACACAGATGACCTTGAAAAACAAATTGATGAGGATTTCTACTCATGGGGTTATGACGGGGACAATCCCGAAGAACATGCTGCTAAATACAAAATATGGTCATATGTTCAAAACGAAAACAAAGATAAATGGCCGGTTCTTTATCGGGACTATAAGCGAACATCACTTTCTAAACAGCATCTTCGTGGCAAGGCGAACGCAGCTGGAGAAGTAATTGCAAGTTTCTCTGTTAGCAAATACTGATGGACAGGTTGAATATTAAAGGACTTGGGAGGGTTATGAGTGTTTGAAAAACTACTGGATAAATGGTTTTCAAGTCATTGGAATATAGGCAAGCGAGTAACGATCTTCGGAAGGAATGCCATGCATTGGGGAGTCACAATTCGCACGAAAAAGTATGGGTTCATTTGTTTCCGACTCCCATTTACATGTTTCGGAAGATGGTGGCCGTTGTACTTTTATTGCAGTCCAAACGCAACGCCATGGGCGGCGACATTCATGATCGGCAGGAAACATGATTCGCGCGATTGGGCATTATCCCGCGTCCGCCGCGTCCGTCTAGGACATAACTTTTATTATGACTCCGAAAATGACGAGAACGGAAACTATGCCGAGCTGCGAAAAATCAACAACAGCTTATGAACACCGACTGAATATTGAGAGAAATGAGGTAATCCAATTGGATAAATTAGGTGATAATCACATTAAAACGTTGCATGCGCTGTCTGACCATACTTTCAAAAGTCCGACTCATTTGGCTGGAGAAGTATTTCCGGAAAAAGGGACGACATGGAATATAGAACGTGGAAGCTCGAAGATGTCTCCCATATGCAAGTCGCTTGTAGCTCTTGGTTACGCTGAACGATCTAACCGCGGGCACTATCGGTTGACTTTGAACGGTAAGACGAGATTGCGCGAACAGTCTGAATACGGAAATACATGAGGTGATGAAATGAAGCAACTGCTAAGGGAAATCATCGTTGATAATTTTGCTGGGGGCGGCGGCGCCAGTACTGGCATTGAACTGGCCATAGGACGAAGCGTGGATATCGCAATCAATCACGATCCGGCTGCCATCGCTATGCATAAGACGAATCACCCAGACACCAAGCATTACTGTGAATCTGTTTGGGATGTTCCGCCTTTGGAGGCTACCGGTGGGCAACCAGTTGCTCTCGCCTGGTTCAGCCCGGATTGCAAACATTTCTCCAAAGCCAAGGGCGGAAAGCCCGTGGAAAAGGAAATCCGCGGTCTCGCATGGGTCGCGGTCCGGTGGGCAGCGACGGTTCGGCCCCGGGTGATCATGCTGGAGAACGTCGAGGAGTTCCAAACATGGGGACCAATCAAAGACGGACAGCCTGATCCAAAGCAGAAGGGCCGGACGTTCCGGAGTTTCGTCAACGCGTTGCGGCGGATCGGATACGAGGTTGAATGGCGAGAGCTCCGAGCATGCGATTACGGCGCGCCTACGATCCGCAAAAGGTTCTTCCTTGTCGCCCGATGCGATGGACAGCCGATCAAGTGGCCGCAGCCGACGCATGGCGATCCGAACAGTATCCAGGTCAAGAAGAAGCTGCTAAAGCCATGGCGTACTGCAGCAGAAATCATTGACTGGTCGATTCCGTGTCCTTCGATCTTCGAGCGGAAGAAGCCGCTGGCCGAGAATACGATGCGGAGGATAGCCCGGGGTATTCAGCGGTTTGTGATTGAAAATCCCCGTCCATATATCGTACGGTTCGGACAGACGGGATTCGGCGGTGATCGGCTGCAATACGAGATTGAAAAGCCGCTGACCACGATCACCACGAAGGCCGAACACATGCTGATTACTCCGTTTATTTCGCAATACCATACGGAGACAGCCGACCGGGTACGGGGACAGACAATGGATAAACCGCTCATGACGCTGGACACATCAAATCGTTACGGACTGGTATCTGCCTTCATCGCCAAGCACTACGGCGGCAATTATACGGGGCCAGGTACATCACCGGAACAGCCGTTGTCGACCGTCACAACCACGGATCATAACTCGCTCGTCACGGCTCACATCGCAAGGCATTTCGGGGAATCGGTGGGGAGTACGATGGATGAACCCATCGGAACGGTCACCGCCGGCGGCGGCGGAAAGTCGGCTTTGGTCTCCAGCCACCTGATCAAGATGAAGGGCGACAATATCGGGCAGCCGGTTGAAGAACCGCTGCAGACGATTACGGCCGGAGGACTTCACTTCGGAGAGGTCAGAGCGTTCTTGATGGCCTATTACGGTTCCAGCATTGGGCAATACATGGAGGAGCCACTGCATACTGTGACAACCAAGGACCGTTTCGGGCTAGTAACCATAGAGGGAACAGAATATCAGATTGTTGATATCGGCATGCGGATGCTGGAGCCCCATGAACTATTCGCAGCTCAGGGATTCCCGCCGGAATACATCATTGACCGCGATAACACTGGAAAGCCATACCCAAAGACGGCGCAGGTGGCGCGCTGCGGAAACTCGGTACCGCCGCCATTTGCAGAGGCGCTTGTCCGATCGAACCTGCCGGAATTGTGTGTCGACCTGCCATACCAGGCGGAACATCAATTGGCAATGCAGTTAATGTGATGGGAAAAGAAACTTTGCTGTTATAGAGAGCAGTGCAAAAGCAACAGCGACGGCAAAGCAGCTGACAAATATTTTCTTCAATATAATATTCACCTCGTCCCCTGATCTGTATAAAGGTTGGATGATTTTCGGAAGGAAATGAACATTACTGGAAATGACATAAGAAAACCCTTCCATTAAGGAAGGGCCGCATCGCTGAAGCCAAGGATGCTAGCAATAATTACAATTATTGCAATCAAGACCCTTGGTGCGATGCTGAACTCGTAGTCTTTTGACTTAAAGTTCATTCTCATCACGCCCTTTCGGTAGAAGTTGGCTCACCAGCTCCTCCTAAATGGGTTGTAGCGCCGAAATGGGCGTAGAACTAGAATACCAAATTATTACTATAATTTGCAATCCTATCAAATCAGGGAGGACTAATGGAAAATAAACTCGACCTTATTGCTTTGCTGGCTTACGTCGATCCTGTCTACCTAACTTATCAGGAATGGGTCAATGTAGGCATGGCGCTCAAATACGAAGGCTATACGGCTGCTGACTGGGACGAGTGGAGCCGGCGGGACAGCGGGCGGTACCATCCCGGCGAATGCTTCAAAAAATGGACCACGTTTGAGGGCTCCGGCATACCCGTAACGGGCGCTACGATTACGCAAATGGCCAAAGATAACGGTTGGATGCCGCGTTCTGCCGATCGTGAGGAGCCGAGAACTAGGCTGGGAAGACGAGATAGCTGCTGCCGGGGAATATGTCGTCGTCGATAAAAACTGGATCGAAGGCAAAGAGATCCACGAGCCGGCCGTCTGGAATCCGGTCCAGCAGATTACTACCTATTTGGAGACGCTGTTTGAGGCGTCCGAGAACGTCGGCTACGTCACGGACACATGGCAAAACGATGATGGCAAGTATCTGCCTACGAAAGGCGCCTGGGATCGGACGGCCGGCGAGCTGATCCAAAGACTGAACCAAAGCAATGGTGATATCGGTTCTGTGCTGGGAGATTATGACCCGGCAGCAGGGGCCTGGATACGATTTAACCCGCTCGACGGCAAAGGCGTCAAAAACGAGAACGTCACCGAATTCAGGTACGCCTTGGTGGAATCCGACACGATGGACATTGAGAAGCAAAATGCGATTATGCGTGAGTTGGAGCTGCCGATTGCCGTCCTGGTTTACTCTGGCGGGAAGAGCCTGCATGCCATCGTTAAGGTCGAGGCGGCCAATTATGACGAGTATCGTAAACGCGTTGATTATCTGTACAACGTCTGCAAAAAGAACGGACTCAACATCGATAATCAGAACCGTAACCCGTCCAGGCTGTCACGTATGCCGGGTATTGAACGGAACGGGAAAAAGCAATTTATCATCGATACGCATATCGGCAAAACGGGCTGGGCCGACTGGCACGAGTGGATCGAGGGCATTAACGACGACCTGCCGGATCCGGAGAGCCTGACGGACTTTTGGGACAATATGCCGAAGCTGGCGCCGCCATTGATCCACGGCGTGTTACGGCAGGGGCACAAAATGCTGATGGCCGGGCCGTCTAAGGCCGGCAAGAGCTTCGCACTCATCGAGCTCAGTATCGCCATAGCTGAGGGAGTTAAGTGGTTGGCATGGCAATGCACACAGGGAAAGGTGCTGTATGTCAATCTTGAGCTTGACCGGGCCAGCTGCTTGCATCGCTTCCGGGACGTCTATACAGCGCTCGGGCTGCAGCCTCATCATATATCCAATATTGACATCTGGAACCTGCGGGGGAAGTCGGTGCCTATGGACAAGCTGGCTCCTAAGCTGATCCGGCGTGCTGCTAAGAAAGGCTATATTGCCGTCATCATCGACCCGATTTATAAGGTCCTCACCGGAGACGAGAACAGCGCTGATCAGATGGCTCATTTTACGAACCAGTTTGACAAAATTGCTACGGAGCTCGGCGCCGGCGTTATTTACTGCCATCACCATTCCAAGGGGGCCCAGGGCGGCAAGAAGTCGATGGACCGGGCCAGTGGAAGCGGCGTATTCGCCCGGGACCCGGATGCCCTGATCGACCTCGTGGAGTTGGATATAACGGAAGAGCTGCTGAAACAAGAAGAAAACAAGGCCATATGTGCCGTGTATCAGAAGTTCTTTGATAATTTCAACCCTGAATATGTAGTGAACTGGATATCTCAGGATGACCAGCTCAGCGCTAAGGCAATGGAGGATCACGCTAAGCGGGCGATTCCAGGCCAGATGGCTGCTGTACAGGAAACCATCCAGCAGGCCGTCAGAAGCGTTCGTATCCGGTCCGCCTGGCGCGTAGAGGGCACGCTGCGGGAATACCCGAAATTTGAGCCAGTCAACATGTGGTTCCAATATCCGATTCACAAGGTGGACAGTGTCGGCAGCCTGAAGGATATCGATCCCGAAGGGGACAAGCCGGCTTGGCAGAAGGCTGTCGGCAAGCGGAAGGACAATGCGAAGGAGCAGCGCAGAAGCAAAGCCGAGGAATTCGCGGACGCGGTGAACAATTGTAATATGGGTGATCCCCCAACATTAAAAGATTTGTCTGAATGGTTTTCTTCTACCGGAAAAACGATTGCCGAACGGACAATCCGGGATTGGGTTGTGAAATTCGGATATATGATCGACAAGAATAACGGTGGTGTAGTGGTAAAAAAAGAAGACGATGACCATTAAAATCCCCGCAATAAATCCCCGCAATGTTGCGGGGAAAACATAAATTCATAGTCGCCGCAACATTGCGGGGATTAGAAAACTATGGTGCCCGCAATGTTGCGGATTTCTTGCGGGATTCGGTACGTCATAGTGCCCGCCACAATGCGGCGGGGAACCTTATATATAAATATATAAGGATAAGGGACGGGGTATAAAAATCCCCGTCCCCCTCCCCTATATTTATGACGCAAAACCCCGCCGACAAAAGTTAAAAAATGGAAGGTGACGACATGGGACAATTGACACGCAATATCCAGAAGTGGGCAACTGTTAGAGAGCTACATACAGCAGATCCGAATAAACAGATTCTGAAACTTGGAGAAGAGTTCGGTGAGCTTTGTGAAGGGATGGCAAAGGGCAAACCTGATCAGGTCAAAGATTCCATTGGTGATATATACGTGGTGCTCACGATTCTGGCGATGCACCGATGCGGGGAGATGGTAAACGGCGTGTTCGTCAAAGAGAGTGATTTGTGATGACGGAATTCTTTATGCCGATGAAACCGCCGACCGCCACGCATCAGGAGAAGCAGGTGTCCTGCACGAGCGGTAAACCGATATTCTACGAGCCAGCCGACCTCAAGGCCGCGCGGGCGAAGCTGACAGCGCACCTCGGGCGGCATGTGCCTGCGAAGAAGTATACAGGTTCACTGCGGGTGATCGTGAAATGGCTGTTCCCGATTCCTGAAGGGAGCAAGCATTACGACGGAGAGTGGAAAACGACAGTTCCTGACACGCACAATCTGAATAAGCTGCCGTTCGACATTATGACCGATCTTGGCTACTGGAAGGATGACGCCATTGTGGCTAGCGAGATCATTGAGAAGTTCTGGGCAGCGAGGCCGGGCATCTACGTCAAGATCGAGGAGCTGTAGCCGATGGATTATAAGGCATTTTTCGCGGACGTGCTGGACTGGATCGGCCAGGCCAACCAAGCGGCTATGAAGCACGGGATGGAAAGCCCAGACTTTTGGGCGTGGGTGACGGAATCGACTGGCGGGCTGTGTCGAAAATATCAAGACAACCGTCTCGCTATTAAGCAAATGATGACACTGGTTGAATGGCTGGAAGAGGTCTACGAAGCTCGAAAGGGGATAAAGAACGATGGCGCTAAGGAAAATTGATCCGTATTTCAACGAGATTCCTTGGGAGATCATTTACGATGATTCCGGACGGCCCATCGGAGAAGTGTTCTTGATCCCCTTAAAAGAACGATCGCCTATTAAATTTAAACGGAAAACGAAAGCTGCTAAATAGGGTGGGAGGGCATTACATTGCTTAATATCGTCGTCATGGTTAAGGGCAGCGGCTACAGACCGGTAAAAATAGAGCCTCGAATGCTTGCGGATATGGCGGGAGAGATATCCAGATATGGATCAACCATGATCTACCTTAAAAGCGGACCCCTTGAGGTTGCAGGCTTTTATATGGCGGGAAAAAAAGCGGGAGATCGTGTCATTATCCTCGGTGGAGAAGACAAAAGAGCTTGAAGACCACCGAAGGGAGTCCCTATTTCTAGCGTATTCGGAATTCACATGTTTCTTTCAGAAACCGGTCACCGTTAATCGTTACAGAATGCTCGGTTTGGGCTTCAATGCGGCCGCCGTAGTCTAGAATACTGCCATTCTGCCAAACAGTGACGTAGCTTTTATTGTGAATGGCGGCCGTAATATGCTCGCTGGTGGTAAGAACAAATCCGGATCTAAACAAACAAAATCACCTCGCATTTATATTAACAAAATGGAAGTCTTTTGAAAATAATGAAACTGGAGGTTTTCCGTGAAAAAAGTGGAGCAATTACTCTCCAATGAGGCTAACTTGATTGAGGCGATGAGGGCGGGTAAAGACGTCAAACAGGCCGCTCAAGCGATTGGCATCACCCGAGAAGCCGCGTATCTCACGCTCAGAAGATTGGTCCAATTCGGCCTTATTCAGCGCACAGGACATAAGAAAAACTATCGTTATACCATTTTGGATAAGCCGTATGAGGTCGTTAAGCGAAGAAGCGCCTTAGGGCTTGAGACGGAGGGGCGGCAGGCAGACGAATCCCTTGAGGAGCTGATGAATACTCATTTCACTCCGGGACAATTAGACTTTTATAAAAATCATAGCGAATTGGACCGCAGGGGTTTAGCAAAGCAAATAGGCATGACTAAGACGCAGCTTAATTTTGCAATTATCAATGCAGGTCTGGGTAGTGGAGAGAAAATCAGAAAACAAAAATAAGCGGAGGCATAACATGGCAGAGTGGAAACAAGAAGTTTTGTATGTAAGACGCAATGAAAAAGGGCATATCATCGAGATTGAAGAGGAAACGCCTCAAGGCTTTGAATCCGATAAGCAATGGGTGCAAGTGAACAAGACCAAAAAGGTACCAGATCAACAGTTCCGTATCATAGGCGATTAATTCCAAAATAAGTAAATCAGGGGGAGGGCGCTATGAACGAGCAACAAGCAATTAATCAGCTGAACGAGTATCGTCAAAAGCTGGCCCGTTTGCAGGTATTAAGCACGTACGATGTAGGTGCGGGGCTCACCGTGTCAAGGTTAAACGAAGACGACCATTTACAGGAATTACATCGAAAGTTGAGAGGGCTTCCGAGCTACATGTATCTGAGCGAGCGAGAGCAGCGCTTGGAAAATTTGGCACATGCATACCTCGCGAAATACCCAGCTGGCATTCGATCTCAGCTTTTTGAAATTAGCGATTGTCAGTCCGCCGATGATGAGGACGAGCTTTTGCTGAATGAGCTGCGCGAAAAGATTAAGCGGGTGTTTGCAGCGCGCGGGTACGATTCGCGAAATGATATCGATGCAGTGCTGAATCGAGTCGCGGAGTTTCAGGATTTACAAAGCGATCTCAACAAGATAGATACAAAGCTGGGAGCCTTAGAGCAGTATAAGCCTGAATACGCAAAGCTGCTGCGTTTAAGATATATCGACGGCCTAAATGCCGGTGAAACAGCAAACGCCTTAGGGATTGTCCGGCGAACCTTCGAGCGGTGGAAACCCAAGGCAATCAAGGAATATATTAATCTGTCGTAAACAAGTCGCATTGATGTCGTATTTATGTCGAACATTGTCGAATCAAACCGTGCTATTATGATATCATCAGCAGAAATGTAAATTATGGTTTTCGGAATTCGATAGAGCCAAAAAAGCACCCATCGAGGTGCTTTTTTCATTTTTACAGCGGAGGTGGGTGATATGTAGTGGCAAGAGCACGGAATCCCAACCGGGATAAAGCTTATCAAATTTGGCTTGAGCATCAAGGAGACATTACCAATCGTCGGATTGCCGAGTTTCTGGGTGAAGATGAGAAGGTCATTGCAGTATGGAAACAGCGCGATAAGTGGAATGTTGTACAACAATCGGATGAAAGTTGTACAACAAACAATATATCATGGGCGGCTATAGAGACCGAGTATGTCACCGATATTCGCAAAAAACCTTGTACGCTTGAGAGTCTATCCAAAAAGCACAACATCCCCTTTCAAACCATCAAGGAATATGCGGGGCGGCATATCTGGACGGATAAGCGAAAACAGCATCATACAGCTGTCATACAAAAAACGTCTGAAAAAGCTGCGGACATCATAAGCGACGATATCGCTAAGGTGACGGCCAAGCATTTTCGAATATCAGACAAACTGCTCTCAGTGGTTGAGAAATCGTTGAACAGCCCGAATGAGTTTCACACGATCGTCGAAAAGCTGCGAACTGGCTACGGCCCTGGCGAGTTTAGAGAAGAAATTGTGACTGAAGTGGTTGACTCTCTAAATGACTCGAAGCTGCTGAACGTCGTGAACGCATTTGAGAAGCTCCAGCGAGCTCAGCGGCAAACGCTGCGCATACTTGACGAGAAGGATAAGCAGAAGCTCGAGATCGATAGGCTAAAGACTCCTGACAATACAGAAGGCGAGACCGAGGATGACGGCTTTATCGATGCTTTGAAAGGGAAATCTGCTGAGGTTTGGGACGATGAATAATATGCAATACCTCTTGATGAGAGGATTTCATGAAATAATCGCCCTAAAATCGTATAAATATTCGATATAGGCATCATTTTTACATGATTATGCACTGAATAAGGCTGAAACAGCTTTAGTATTGTATAAAATCCACATTTTGTACAGATGTCTGGGCAACGCGGAGGTGAAAGGAAGATGTACGATTGCAAAACTTGCAGCACCTTTTTAGTAAAATGCCCTTGCTGTGATGAATCCTTTTGCCCAAGTTGTGGCGTAACCGAACGGGAAATAGAAGAGCAGGAAGAAGACAACGAAGATGGCGAGACCGAAACTTAAACCGCCTACGTTCCGCTGGTCGCCGTTCTCGAAGAAGCAATTAAAGGTTCTCACCTGGTGGATGCCCGAATGCCCTCATCACGATAAGGATGCGGTTATTTGCGATGGATCCGTTCGTGCCGGCAAGACAGTGGCCATGTCGTTCAGCTATATTGTCTGGGCTACTGAGACATTTAACGGCGAGCAATTCGGCATGGCAGGCAAGACGATCGGCGCGCTGCGGCGGAATGTTATCGGCCCGCTAAAACGTATGCTGAAAAGCCGGGGGTACCGGGTTCACGATGATCTAACCGCAAACATGCTGACGGTCAGCCGGGGCAGATCGAGCAATTACTTTTTCTTGTTCGGCGGGAAAGATGAGCGCAGCCAGGATCTGATTCAAGGGATCACACTCGCAGGCATGTTTTTCGATGAGGTCGCTTTGATGCCGCAGTCCTTCGTTAACCAGGCGACAGCACGCTGCAGTGTAGAGGGCGCCAAGTTTTGGTTTAACTGCAACCCTGCGGGGCCGTATCACTGGTTCAAGCTAGAGTGGCTCGATCGACTTGCCGAGAAAAATGCCTTGCATCTCCATTTTACGATGGACGATAATTTGTCGATCTCAGAAAAGGTGAAAGAGCGCTACCGCCGGATGTACACTGGAATCTTCTATAGGCGATACATCCTTGGACTTTGGGTAATGGCTGAGGGTGTAATCTACGACATGTTCGATATGGACAAGCACGTCGTTAAGACGGAGGACAGGCCGTATGTGCAGTATTATGTCAGCTGCGACTACGGAACGCAGAATCCAACGACATTCGGGCTATGGGGGCAAAGCAAGGGCGTCTGGTACAAAATTAAGGAATATCATTACGACGGCCGAGCCAAAAGCCGCCAAAAGACGGATGAGGAGTATTGTGACGATCTCATTGAGTTTGTAGGGAAGCTGCTGATCAAGGGTGTTATTATTGACCCTTCAGCAGCTTCTTTTATTGCCGCTGTCAAAAAACGCGGCGTGCTGCGCGTTATCAAAGCGGATAACGATGTGGTCGACGGTATTCGGGACGTAGCCTCAGCACTCACTGAAGGCTTAATCAAGTATAACGATTGCTGCAATGAGACGTTCCGGGAATTCAGTTCCTACGTTTGGGACGAGAAGGCTGCACAGCGTGGCGAAGATAAGCCGGTAAAAGAAAACGACCATCAGATGGATGGAGATCGTTATTTTGTGCGGAGTGTCGTGAAGCGCAGGGGAGGCGTGTACTTCCCTGACGCCGGATAGAAAGGAGGGATATAGATGTTTTTTACGATCAACGGCGAGATGCAAGATATCGAGCGTATTCTCAAGGACGGCGCCCAATCGGCTGCGACGATCGAGCAGATCATCCAGCTGGAAATCGGCGATTGGCGAGCCTCAGAGAAGAGAGTATGGATGTTTATCGGCGATCGGTATTACCGCAACAAGACGGACATTCTGGAGCGGAAGCGGACGGCGATCGGCTCCAGCGGTGCGAAGGAGCTCGTTGGAAATCTGTCCAATAACAAGCTGGCGAACGGCTTTGTTCGTAAATTGGTCGATCAGAAGGTCGGATATCTGCTCGGTAAGCCTATGAGCATCCAAGCTCAGCCTGACGCTTACCAAGCAGCGCTGAACGCTATCTTTAACGAGGACATGCTCCGTCGGCTGCAGTCGATCTGCAAGGAGGCCGTTAACAAGGGGATAGCCTGGCTGCACGTTTATTATGACGAGGCGGGCGCTCTTAGCTTTAAAAAAATGCGGTCCGAAGAAATCATTCCGCTTTGGCGAGACGATGCGCACACCATCCTGGACGCCTTGATTCGGGATTATGAGGTCGTCGCCTATGAAGGGATGCGCAGGACAACGGTCCGAAAGATCGAGTGGTGGGATACCCACGGCGTGCGACGTTATATCGTCAACGGGACCGGTCTTGCGCCGGATGTGGAGGCTGGAGCGGAGGAGGCGCACTTCTCGGTAGTGGCCGCCGAGCAGGAGCAGCCGATGAACTGGGAACGGATCCCGTTTATTGCCTGGAAGTATAACGAGGAGGAGCAGCCGCTCGTTGAGATCATCAAGTCGCTGGTCGATGACTACGATAAGCGGAAGTCGGACAACAGTAATAACCTGGAGGATTTGCCGGACAGTATCTATGTCGTCAAAAACTATGGCGGCACCAACGCCGGCGAATTCCGGAAGAACATCGCCACGTACCGCACTGCCTTCGTTGAAGCCGACGGTGGCGTCGATACGATCGGGCTGGATATGAGTACCGAAGCGTATAAGGCTCACCAGGAGCAGAATCGTAAAGACATCTACGAGTTTGGCCGAGGCGTTGATACACAGGCTACAAACTTTGGCAGTGCTCCTTCCGGTGTGGCGTTACGCTTTTTATACGGCGATCTGGATCTCGACGCCAGCACGATCGAGACGGAGTTTCAAGCCAGCCTTGAGCAGCTGCGCTGGTTTATCGATACGCATTTGTTTAATACGACTGGAGCGGATTACAGCGGAGAGAAGGTGACGTTCATCTTCAACCGCGATATGCCGGTTGATGAATCTTCCGTCATCGGAGACATCAAGAATAGCGTCGGCATCCTGTCAGACGAGACGTTGGTGGCGCAGCACCCATACGTTACCGACGTGCAAGCGGAGCTTGATCGTATCAAGAAGCAAAAAGAGGATGCTTTAGCCGAAATGCAACAGTATGGCGGAATGGGCGGAGGTGATCCTAATGCTCTCGACGGCAGCGGTACAGAAGGTTAATGAACTGATTTGCAAGCTGTGTGAGCGGCACTCAGCCTCTGAGCCAGCTGCTGCCGATATTGGGGCCTTAGCTGATCTGATTAGAGCTGTCAGCGAGCCTTCATCCAATAGCACGGCGGCCATCGGTTTTACGACCGAAAGTCCTGATGACGGAGCTGACGACGAATGAAATCGGAGGAGTATTGGGCGCAGCGGATGGAAACGCTGAATGAGGCGCAACTCCAGAAAGGTGAGGCTTTCGTTCAGCGGACAAACGAGGAATACGAAAAGGCTATAGCGAAGATTCAGAAGGACGTCGATACCTGGTATGCACGTCTGGCCAAAAACAACGGGGTCAGCATGGCGGAAGCCCGCAAGCTGCTGCAGAAAAACGAACTGAAGGAATTCCGGTGAACCGTTGACGAGTACATCAAGGCCGGCCGTGAGAACGCCGTGGATCAACGATGGATGAAGGAGCTGGAGAATGCCAGCGCCAAAGTCCATATCAGCCGTCTGGAGGCGTTGCAGACGCAGATGAGACAACACGTCGAGGTCCTGACAGCGAAGCGCCAGCAGGGAACCTCAGCCGTTCTGGGCGGTATTTACAAGGACAACTATTACCGCAGCATCTTCGAGCTACAAAAGGGCGCAGGGCTCGGTTCTTCTTTCGCCAAACTGGATACCCGCCAGCTTGAAAATCTGCTCGTAAAACCCTGGGCACCGGACGGCAGCAATTTCAGCAGCAGGATCTGGGCAGACCGGACGAAACTGGTGTCGGAGCTCAACACGACACTCGTACAAGGGCTGATCCGCGGCGATTCCTCTGACAAGATGATTACGCAGCTTTCCGAGCGTATGGGGGTTTCTAGGTCACGGGCCGAGAATCTGGTTCTCACTGAATCAGCTTATTTCTCGGGAGCCTCCCGCCGGGCCGCCTACGACGAACTGGGCGTGGAGAAATATCAAAATATCGCGACGTTGGATAAGCGAACCTCGAAAACCTGCAGGACGATGGATAAGACGATTTTCCCGCTCGCCGAGGCGCAGCCGGGAGTGAACTGCGCACCGTTTCATGGCCGTTGTCGCACAGTCGATATCCCTTATTACGAGGACAATATCAAGGAGCGCGCTGCGCGTGGTGACGATGGCAAGACGTATAATGTCCCTGGTGACATGACATACGAACAGTGGGCCAAAGAGCACGCGCCGGTTGATGCTAAGAAGCCTCCTCAGTTGTCATCAGGTAACGGAGTGACAAATGGGGTGGGCGGTGGCTATGCACCAGAGCCTGAAAAATGGTATGATGAAACTGGAAAAACGGCACCGAAATTGCTGCTCCCTAAGGATTTGCCGCTTAATGATTTAGAACCGGACAGGCCACGCAAATTGGGAGACATTGACCCCTATGATCAGCCGGCTGCCAAGAATTTCCTAACCGAAGCGGAGAAAGAAATCAGGAAGGCTACAGATGAACACGCTGTAGCTATCACACGAGACGGAGAGGTTTATCATGTTAAGGGTAGTAGATCCGCAGTAAACCCCGAGGCTATCGGCGTTGCTAAACTCAAGGATGCTGCGATTACGCATAATCATCCCGATTATGACGGAGAACCCGGAGGGTCGTTTAGTCCTGATGATGTTCTTTTCTTCTTCCGAAATGGATTGAGGGAACTTCGAATAGTGGATTCTGCATATGTATATCGGCTCACCAAAGATGAAGATCTTTCCGTCGACTTGGAAGATGTAATGTCCCTCCTGTCTGGAGCTGAGGAAGCCGCGGAGAGAAATTTAACGATAGAAGATGCAATAGCAGGCTACGATTTAAAGCATCTGGTTATGCTTAAGCTTGTGGAACTGATTAAAGGATTGCTTTATGAAAGGAATGACTAAGGTGCCCCCTATTAGCAAAGAAAAAAATCGCTTGCAATTAGAAGGGACATATAAGTCTTACAAGGAAAGACTGACACCCGAAAAGTTCAATGAATTTATCAACGAACTAAGCGAAGTCATTTGGAAATCCAATCTTCAGCTTGATTCATTTCCCTGGCAGGGAGGCCTTGATGGGTTCGTTGCTGAGAAAAAGCAAATATCTGAAGAAAGACTAATCAAGGTATTGCTTCTAAAGCAGAAATACACCGGGAACCCTGATGCTTACGAAGAGGACAACAAAAACTTCACCATCTTAATCGAACGATATAAAGAGAGGTTCAGGCGCAGTTTTGCTGAATCGGGAACAGCGGCTGATCTACAACGTTTAGAACAGAGCATCAAAGAAATCGAAGTATTATTTCAACAAATTTTTAAATAAGAGCACTCCCGCAGACGCGAGGGTGTTTTTTCATTGGGCTCCGGCTGAGACTGCTGGGGCCTCTTCGCCGTTTCCTGCGGTGCTAAATAAGAGGACATCACCGGACGCGACCGGGTAAAAAGCGAAGATGAAAGGATGAGAAAGATGACAAAGGAACAGTTTATCGCATTGGGTCTCGCGGAGGAGCAAGCCGAGAAAGCTGCCGCAGCGTCCGCCGAGGAATTAAAAAGCTTTATTCCGAAGGCGCGCTTCGATGAGGTTAACGCCGCGAAGAAGCAAGCGGAGACGGATCGTGATAAGGCGTCCGGACAGCTCGAAGAACTGAAGAAGTCTGCCGGCGATAATGAAGCGCTGAAGAAGCAGATCGAAACGCTTCAGGGCGAGAATAAGGTCGCGAAGGAGAAGTACGAGGCTGACGCAAAGGAGTTGCGCCTCGGGACGGCCGTAAAGCTTGCGCTGGCTGGCAAGGTCCACGACCCGGACATCGTTGCGGGGCTGTTGGATAAAACAAAGATCGAGTTGGATGACAACGGCAGCGTCAAAGCCGGATTGGACGACCAGATCAAAGCCCTGCAAACCAGCAAGGCTTTTTTATTTGTGCCGGAAGATAAAGGCGGCGGGCAGTTCCAATTCAAGGGGACGAATCCTGCGGAAAGCGGCGGTGCCGGCGGATCCGGTGGCGCAGGCGGGAATAGCACGGCTGCAGACTTTGGTAAGCGAGTCGCTGACTTCGCCAAGTCGAACAGCGCCACGTCGGATGCACAAAAATCTTATTTTGGAGGCTGATAGAGCATGAGTAAATTTGTAACCACGACCTACGGTAATCGCAAGGAAATTCTGAAATTCCCGGACCATTATGTCGACCTGGCGGTCACGGTAGATGACACCGGCATTGCGGCCAACGCAGACGGCCGCAAAATTGTTCCAGCCGGGACGATCATCGGCAACGGCATTTTGGGCGATATCACCAAGCTGGCGAAGAAAGCAGTGACCACTACGGGTGTTTCTAACGCCGAGGGGGTGCTCTTCTACGACGTGGACGTGACCTATGGGCCGGCTTCCGGCGCTTTGCTTATCCATGGTTTTATCGATGTGAGCAAGCTTCCGACGGCGCCGACGACCGAAGAAATCGCTGCGCTGAAGCAGATCACATTTTTGAAATAAGAAAGGGGACTGAAAACCAATGCCAACCATTTTTGATTATGTAACAGCCAAATCGCTTGCAGCTTACGTCACCAATAACCCAAGCAACGACATTCCCTACCTAGGGGCTACGCTGTTTCCACCGAAAAAGAAACTTGGCCTTGATCTAGCGTGGATCAAGGGCGCCCGTGGTTTGCCTGTCTCGCTGCAGCCTTCGGCATTCGATGCCAAAGCGACGCTGCGGGACCGCATCGGCTTCACGAAAATCGAAACGGAAATGCCGTTCTTCCGCGAAGGAATGAGGATTGGCGAGAAAGATCGCCAAGAGCTGCTTCGGCTGCAGGATAACAGCAACGACCAGTACATTATGCCGCTGGTTACGCAAATTTACGATGATCGGGCGGCACTCGTTGCGGGTGCTCAGGTTATCCCGGAGCGGATGATTATGCAGCTGCTCTCCAGCGGGCAGATCCGTATCACGGCGAACCGGCAGGATTACAATTACAATTATGGTTTTGCCGGCAGCCACAAGGAAACGCTCTCCGGCACGGCCAAGTGGAGTGATCCAGGGAGTACGCCGATCCAGGACATTCAGCGTTGGAAGAAAACCATTAACGGCGATACCGGTGCGATGCTGGCACGTGCGATTTGCACGGAAAAGACATGGGGCTATCTGATGGATCATCCGGCTATTAGGCTGGACATGAACCCTTTGGGTGGACAAAACATCATCATGACCGATGCATTGCTTCGTGCTTATCTGCAGAACAAGCTCGGTATCACGGTCGCCGTCTATAACAAGATTTATGCCCTGCAGGATGGTACAACGTATCAATTTTTCCCTGATGATTACTTCACACTCATCCCGGATGGAAACCTGGGCAATACCTGGTACGGTACCACGCCGGAGGAGGCCGACCTGATGGCCGGTGCAACCTCGGCTGAGGTATCCATTGTAAATACTGGCGTGGCCATTACGACGATCAAGGAGCCGCATCCGGTCAACGTCGAGACGATTGTTTCCGAGATTGTCCTGCCGTCGTTCGAGACAATGGACACCATTTTTATTGCAAAGGTAGCGTAAGGAGGGGCTTAGGCCTCTCCTATTTAACTTCTGAAAGGGGAAAATGACAATGGCAAAAGCAGATGAGACAGCACCGAAAGCAAATCAAGGAGCAACGCAACTGCCGGATGCTCCACCTGCAACTCAAGAAGAGAAGATCCCCGCGGTATTCTTGACGAACTGCAAGCATAATCGGGAGTTATACGAAGCCGGCCAGCGAGTAGATCTGCCAGAAGATGTTTATGCCGAGCTGCTGGAAGCAAAGGCAATCAGGCCTATCGGGGAGTAGGGAGGCGGAAGCCGATGACGTTCGCTGAATACCTCATCAAATTGAAGTCGCTGCTGGGAATCCCGCAGGATACCACGGAGAAGGATGAACGGCTGAGCTTTGTGCTTGAAACCGTCATCCAATCTGTTCTGACGTATTGCCGGATTACCGAGATTCCCGAAGCCTTGGATAATGTGGTGCTGCAGATCGCGGAGGACTATTACCGATCGAAGTATTCGACCGAATTTGAGCAGACCGCGCCGGCGGTCGTGAGCGTGAAGCGCGGCGACGTGCAGACGAATTTCGGCTCTTCCAAGCCCGTTGTTTCGGCTGGCGCAGGAGCCTCCTTTGTACGAAATTATGCGGCTCAGCTCAATGCGTATCGCCGGATGGGGTGGTAGCGATGCCATTTGGCAACGTAGCAGCGGAGCGCGCTGCGATTGAGATGACATATGACGGTCGCTGCACGGTGACGGAGTATCGGCAGGTCAAAGACCCGGTTACCAAGGCTACACGGCAGCAGGCCGTGACGGTGCTGGAAGATCAGCCCTGCGCTTTGTCGCAGACCTCCCTCCGAGCGGCGCAAAGGACGGCCACGGATAACACGATTGATTATGATGCCAAACTGTTTATCAGTCCAGACATAACGATCAAGGCGGCGGGCAGCCGGATTGTGGTCGTGCAGGATGGAATGACGTTTGAAGGGGAGCAGGCAGGCAAACCGTTCCGCTACCCAACGCATCAAGAGATCATGCTTAAGGATACGGGACGGGCATGAGCAGTATCGGTAGGTTTGAATTCGATGAGCTGAAGGAGTTGCAACAAGCGCTCGCCGAAACAGAGCGGCGGTTTCCCGGTTTTGTTGAAGAATGCTTGAACGAACTTGCAGCCCGCTTACTTGCGAAAGTCATCGCTAGAACACCTGTTGATACCGGCGACCTTCGCAAGGGCTGGACAATCGGACAAATTACTCGAGTCGGGAATACGGTGCAAATCGAAGTCATCAATCCGGTGGAATATGCAATGTACGTTGAGTATGGTCACCGGACCCGTAATCACAAGGGTTGGGTCGAAGGCAGATTCATGCTGACGAAATCGGTAGATGAGCTTGAGAGGGAATTGTCCGGCATACTTGAACGAAAGCTGGATCAGTTCTTGAAACGAATGCTGGGGTGGTAGATTGATCGAAGATCAAATTAAAAACGGCATTCTGGCTAGACTCTCGGAGATCGATCCGGAACTGCCATTATACGACGAGCAGATTAAGCAGGGCTTTACCGAGCCTGCTTTTTTTGTTCTTCAAGTCAACAGTGGGCAGACCAGAGGTGTCAATCGGCGTTATATTCGATCGTTACTTTTTAATGTTCACTTCTTTCCGGATCCTAAAAGTCTGACAAAAAAAGAAGATTGCCGGGCAATAGCGGAGCGGTTGTACGAGGCTATGGTATACGTTGAAGTAGACGGCCAGCTCTGTCGCGGTCTGGATCATCGGTATGAAGTGATTGACGACGTGCTGCATTTCTTTGTCGGCTTCACGGTTCACCTGATGAAAACTGCCGACCAGGTACCGAAAATGCAGCAACTTGAACAGGAGGGCTACCTTAAATGAGCGTAAAAGATAAAACTGACGAGCCTATTGCTCCGACATATTCCAAGCAGCAGTTTTTGGAATCAAAGATCTTTACGGTGCAGCAGAAGGACGTATTAAGTGCGCTGCTTAAGGCTGACGAGAGCTATACAATCGATCAGGTAACAGGCATCGTAGAAAATTTTGCACGGAAGGTGGTCCAATAAATGGCCGGAGGCACATGGACAACTCAAAATAAGGTCAGACCTGGGGTATATTTCAATTTTGCGAGTGCAGCGACGCTCGGTTCGCTAGGCGAACGGGGCATTGCGACAATGGCGCTCAAGCTGCCGTGGGCGCCGGCGAAGCAGGTACTGACCATCAATGCGGGCGATAACGTAAAAACGCTGCTGGGATATGATATCACCGATCCGGCGTTACTCCTGATCCGCGAAGCGCTCAAGCGCGCCAAAACACTGCTCTTGTACCGGCTGAATGTCGGGACGAAGGCAACGGCAACGGTCGGCAGCTTAACGGCGACAGCCAAATACGGCGGCGTCCGAGGGAATGACCTGAAGGTCGTGATCCAGGCCAACATTGACGACAACACCAAGTTTGATGTCAAAACACTTCTAGGTGCTGCTGAGATGGATACCCAAACGGTAGCTAATATAGCAGGTTTGGTATCCAATGATTGGGTCGATTTCAGCGGTTCAGGATCACTCACAGCCACGGCCGGAGCGGCATTAACGGGCGGGGCAGATGGCACGGTAACCAATAGCGACCATACGGATTACCTAGCTGCTATCGAAGTTTTTGATTTTCAAACAGTGGCGCTGCCGAGTAACGACAGCACGCTGAAATCCCTCTATGTCGCCTTTACAAAACGCCTGCGGGATGTCGAGGGGCAGAAAATTCAGCTGGTCGTAGAGAATTACCCATCTGCGAACTATGAGGGTGTGATCAGTGTCAAAAACGGCGTTATCCTCTCGGATGGCACCACGCTAGATTCTGTATCCGCTACGGCTTGGGTGGCCGGCGCAGAGGCTGCGGCGCAGGTGAATGAGTCTCTGACCTATACGGCCTATGATGATGCGATTGATGCAAATCCCCGTTATACTAATAGCCAGATTGAGACTGCCCTTCTCGCAGGCGAGCTTCTATTTACCCAGAACCAGGGCCGAGCCCTGGTGGAGGTAGATCTTAACACGCTGACGGCCTTCACGCCGGAAAAGGCCAAAATGTTCTCCAAAAACAGGGTAATTCGTGTGCTGGATGCGATCAACAACGACCTTAAGAATATTTTCGAATCATTCTACGTCGGGAAGATTGATAATAATCCGGATGGCCGTAACCTGCTTAAAAATCAATATATCAAGTACCTGGATACACTGCAGTCCATTGGCGCCCTGCAGAACTTTGACTCGCAGACAGATGTGGTCATCACGCAGGGGGATGATTCGGATAGCGTCTATGTGGAACTGAATGTTCAACCGGTGGATGCGGTCGAAAAGATTTATACGAAAGTGAAGGTGATGTAGCATATGTTCCTTCAGGCAAAGGACACGATCAGCGGTCAAGAAGCAACAGCCTACGCAACCATCAACGGGGAAGTTGAAGAAATGTTCTACGCTAAGAAATTTGAGGCGAAACTCAAGAAGAATAAGAAAGAGATGCGCACGTTGGGCAAGCGGGGAACTCAAAATAAAGCCAATGGCTTTACCGGCACGGGCAGCATGACTATTTACTCAGTTACATCTAAATTCCGCGAAATCATGCTGGATTACACCAAAAATGGGATCGATACTTACTTTGATATCCAGGTGTCAAATATGGATCCGTCGTCCTCGATCGGTAAGCAAACGACGGTAGTGAAAAACGTTAACATCGACGAACTGACGATCGCAGCGTTTGATGTTGACTCGGAAGCCCTGGAAGAGGAAGTCACTTTTACTTTTGATGATTGGGATTTACAGGATAAATTCACAGCGCTAAAGGCCCCAACAAACCAAGGAGGTAATTAAACAATGAGTACGCTTAGCGCATTTTTTGCACAAAACGTTGCAATGGAAACCACAGAGGACGTTATCGTATCCGAGAGATTTAAAGATGAGCAAGGGAATCCTATTCCATGGAAGTTGCAAGCAATTTCCGAGGATCAAAACGACGCTCTTCGGAAGGCGGCAACGAAGCGGGTCAAGGGCCGTGGTGGGCAACATGTCACAGAGACGGACCAGACGGAATACTTAGCAAGGCTCGCCGCCGCCAGTGTCGTGTTCCCGAACTTGAAGGACGGGGAGCTGCAAAACTCGTACGGTGTACGCGGAGCAGAAGTGCTTATCCGCAGAATGCTTCTTGCCGGCGAGTATGCCAACCTACTGCTGAAGGTGCAAGAAATCAATGGCTTTGATAATGACATTAATGAGCTGGTGGAAGAAGCAAAAAACTAATTGAAGGAGGATGGGACGGGGAGGGAGGTCGATGTGAGCCCGATCCCCTTGCAGTCCTCCTTCACTATGCGCTGCATCGACTGCGGAAGCTGCCGAATGAAATCCTTTCCTTGCCGATCAGGGAGAGGGCTTTTGTGTTCGCGTCTATCGGCGTTGCAGCTAAAAAAGAGGCAGAGGCAGCTAAGAAAAAGGATTAGTGGGCCTGCTTTTTAGCGGCCTCGGGCCCGGGAAGGAGATACTATGGCTGCAACAGTAGGCACGAGCTTACAGATTTTCGACTCATTCTCCAATGTGCTAAATAGATTTAACAACGGGCTCCATCAGGCCATCACCAACGCAAATCATCTCCATCAAACTCTGCAAAATCCGCTTAGCCCGAATTTACCGGGGAGCAATATGCAGCCCGCCCACTCATCGCCAGCGGGAAATATAGGTCAGGCGATACAGGGGTCGCTGCAGCAAATCATCCATCTAAATCAGCAGATGGTATCCATCTTGTCCAAACAGCAGCAGATGGCGACGCAGCAAGGCCAGGTTACGCGAAATATGCAGGCTACGCATGCTGAAGCTGGCGGACTGGCTGAGACGCTTAAGGGGGTGGTGGCCACCTATTTATCTATCGAAGCGGTCCATAAGGCCATTGAGTTTATGAACTGGGGCGACGAGATCGCCGGGGCCAATGCGCGATTGTCTCTGATGAATGATGGCACACAAACCCAGCTCGAGCTGCAGCAGAAAGTCATGGCTGTGGCAAATAACACGCGCCAGGCCTATGCGGAAACTGCAAAGATGGTTGCGCAGCTGGGATCTTCCACGCAGGGAGTATTTAAAAGCAATCAGGATGTGCTGGACTTTACGTCACGGTTTAACAAGTTGCTGGTGACAGGCGGCGCGAATGCAGAGGAAAGCAAGAGCGCGATCCTGCAAATGTCCCAAGCCCTGTCCAGCGGCGTGCTGCAGGGGGATGAACTGCGGTCCTTAAGTGAAACGGCCCCGATGCTGATGAAGGTGCTGGCGGACGGTTTGGGCGTAGCAAGGGGATCGCTGAAGCAAATGGGGGCTGATGGGGAGCTGACATCAGCTAAGATTGTCGCAGCGTTTGCAAAGCAGGATGCTTATATTAATCAGCTGTTTGCCAAAATGCCGGTTACGTTTGGGCAGGCCATGACTATTGGAAAGAATAAAGCGGCGGAGTGGGTCGCGACGATTAACGGAACCAATCGGACCGCTGCAAAAGCTTACCCAGTCCCTTATGAGCCTTATGAACTCAAAGCAAGGCGAAGGGTTTATGAACGGCTTCACGGCCAGCATACGGCTTGCTGCGGACGGTGTAGCATGGTTTGTAGGGCTAGTGAGTAATCATATGGGCCTGGTAAAAAACATCTTGTTGGGCGTTGGCATTGTACTCGGCGTACTTGCCGCACAGATGATCGTCACATGGGTAGCTGTAGCGTGGCCGATCCTGGCTGTCATTGCTGCCATTGCCCTTGTCATTACGGCGCTGAATAAGCTTGGCGTATCTACGCAAACAATTGTCGGTGTAGTGGCAGGCTTATTCGGCATGCTATTTGCATTTTTATGGAACAAGGTTGCGTACTTATGGAATGTCATCCTTAGCTTTGCGGAGTTCTTTGTTAATGTGTTTATCGATCCGGTTTATGCCGTGCAAAAACTCTTTTATGATCTTTCCAAAGATTTTTTAGGGCACCTGTACAACATGGTTCGAGGGGCTGAAGATTTCTCCAGCTCGTTTTCCAAGACAATGCTAGAAGGCATTAACCTTGCGATCCAAGGCTTCAACTGGATGATTGATGCGATAAATAAAATACCCGGCTTCAAGATCGAGCCTGCAAAACTGTTGGACGAGAATAATGTCCATACAGTGAGTGATTCGCTTAAAAATATGATGGATCAGCTGGAGAAACCGACAACAGATAAAAATGTAGTGGATTTCTCGAAGTATAAAATGCAGGAAAAAAGTATGGGAGCAGCTTTTAACAGCGGTATGGAATATGGCACCGGATTGTTCGCGACCATGAGCAACGCTATGGATGGTCTGAAAGAAAAGGGCGATGCCTGGTCTACCATCGATAAGGTCAATGAAATTGGTAAAATCAAGGATAAGGTTGATATCTCCAGCGAAGACCTGAAGGTCATGCGCGAGCTAGCCGAGATGAAGAACATCCAGAATTTTGTGACGCTGACGCCTACGGTACAGGTAACAACCGGCGATATTAACCATCCCACGAGCGTTGATGAGATCATCCGGCAGATTGAAGATGCGATGGTGAAGGAAGTCGCGAACTCCGCGCAGGGGATGTATTGACAGTAAAAGTCTGGAAAATGGTATAACCTCCTGATAGAATAAAGGTATTATCTTACAGGAGGTTATACCAGGCATGAAAAAGCTTATTACCGGCATTTTGATCGGCAGCGCCCTAACCATGAGCGTCACAGCTTTTGCAGATTCGATCAAGCAATATATCCTGACAGAGGTTTCCTATCCCCTTGTCGTCAACGGCAAGGAGTATAAGGATGCAGCTGCTCCGATCCTGAACTACGAAGGCAGCACCTACGTACCGCTCGCAAAGCTCGGGGATATTACCGGGGTCAATTACAAATGGAACGATGAAGCAAAGCGCGTAGAGATCGTAACGGCCGCCGGAGGAACAACGCTTGGCATCGGGCAGGGTGATGAATTAAAATACATGCACGACCTAAGCCCAGAGGCGGCTGGCCAAGTTACTGGTGGCACGCCAAGCGGCGCCACATTAAAACCTGATACTCAGGTCATTGTGCAGAAAGGGCTGGTTCAAGAGAATGGTGAGACCGTGTTCTATGCCTACGACAAAGACGACCATTATAAAGGGCGTTTTACCGATCAGGATAGTGCGGGTTTTGTCATCGCTCAAATAAGAGGAGATGAATTACCTCCTACTTTTGCTGAGGGTTGGATAGATGCCGGTTTTTTGGTGGATGTATATGGCGATGTTGGCTACGATAACGACGATTATGTAATAAGAACAGCTCCCGGAACCATGAAGCAAGAGATATTCTATAGATTCCCTTTGCCGCATGGCTTTAGAGATGAAACTAATGCTGAGGAGATTACATCGAATGGTGTTAGATTAAAAAAATTCGACCATGGTATTTTCTTTAACATTGCTGACTTGCAAAAAGCTGGTATTTTGAAATAGCGATGAGAGCCCCTAAATATCGGGGCTTTTTCTATGCATAAAAACAGCCCTAAGGAGGTTGGTAACAGAATGGCAGAAGAGCAGGAGTATGGGATTTATTTAAGTTGGAATAATCAGGCTGAGAGTTTTCAGATCCCGGTAAATCCAGAATCGATTGAGGTTAAGGAACAAGGGCAGGGAAAGACATATAATATCGTTGGTAAAGGGGGAGGAACGGATGAAACTCGCGCCGGCGAAGTCAACGTGATTCAGAGCCCGAAGCTGAAAGAAGTCACCTTCAGTAGTATCTTTCCCAGTCAGTATTATCCCTTTGTGAACAGCAACGTTTCCTTATTTGTTCCGATGCATTATATCAATTTAATAAGAAAGTGGATGGAAAGTAAGCATCCCATTCGCTTTATATTTGCAGGGAGCTATAAGGCTTTAGCTTTTGCAGCAGGCAAATATAAATTTTCGGATCTTAATTTCCCCGCCTCCATCGAATCATTCGAATGGAAGGAAGTTGCCGGTTCGCCTGGCGACATTGAATACACGCTGAAGCTTAAGGAGTACGTTTTCTACTCAGCCCGTCGTGTAACGGTCGTTACGCAGGAGAACGGAGAGACTGTACTTGTACAGCAGCCTCCAGATCGGCCGGATGAGAGAGTCCGTCCTGAGACATATACGCTTCGGCGCGACGGAGAATCGCTAATGGAAGTGGCCAAACGCCTATTGGGTAACGACGGCAGGGCAAGAGAGATCCAGAAACTCAATAATATTCCTGAGGACAAGTTCTACCTCGGTCTCCCGGCTGGTACGGTTCTTAAGATTCCGCAGAATTGAGGAGAATCGCATGCTTGAGATCCAAATTGACAACCGGGATGGGTACTTGTGGGATATTTCGGGCATTGTCTCTGAAGCCACCTACAAGACAAGCCGTGTAGGCAAGGCTTCATCCTTTGAAATTACGATGATTCGTGGCGGCCTCTATGAAGCAACAGAATTCAAATACAACGTGGGAGATGTTATCCGAGTCCGGTATGATGATGAGGATATGTTCTATGGATATCTCTTTACCATCGAGAGAGGACGGGACGAGGAAGTAAAAATCACAGCCTACGATCAGCTCCGTTACCTGATGGTGAACGATTACATGCTGAAATCCAACATCACAGCGACCCAGGTTATACAGCAGTTCGCCGACAAGTACCAGCTGAAGACGGGCGAATTGGCCGATACCGGTTATAAGATACCGAAGATATCGGAGGACGGCATCAAGGTGATGGACATCATTTGCAAGGTGCTACAGGCTACGCTGGTTGAGACAGGGAAGCAGTATATATTTTACGATAATTTTGGGGAGCTCGCGCTGCAGGATGCGGAGCAGCTCGTGCTGGATTTGTCCTTGGGGGACATCAGTCTCATGTTTGATTATAAGCACAAGGTCTCCATAGAGGATTCCTACAATGTGGTGGTGCTTGCAAAAGACAATAAAAAGTCGGGAGTACGGCAACTATACGTCGAAAAGGACACGGACAATATTGCCAAGTGGGGCCTCCTGATGTTGTTTCAAACCGTTGATGAAAATATGAATGAAGCCCAAATCAACCAAGCGCTTAAAAATTTGATGAATCTCAAGAATAGGATATCCCGGAGCTTCCAGGTTGAAGCGATCGGAGATATTCGGGTCCGCGCCGGCAGGTACCTTTCCATAAATCTTGAGGAAATAGGGATGAACCAACGCTTTATGGTAAACGATTGTACGCATAAATTCGAGGGGAACGATCACACGATGACACTCGATTTGTTTGACATGCGGATCGGCGATGCGAAGGTGGAGGTGGCGAAGTGAGGCTTCTTGATTTAATAAAGCAAGCAGGCGTAGGCGCTTACGATGCCACGAACCCGGTGGCTATTTTACCCGGGACTGTAACAAATACAAATCCTCTGGAAGTAAACGTTGAGCAGCGTTTTACTCTGACAGAGGATTTTTTACTTGTCCCGGAATCTCTTACGCTGCTTGAGCTGGACTTAAAGCATAGCCACTCGACAGCAGACGGAGTCACAGGGGAGTCGCTCACGACGATCACTATTCGCCGCGGTTTAGAGGTCGGAGATATTGTTCTCTTAATTCGGGTCCAGGGCGGGCAACAATTTATTATTTTGGATCGGATGGTGGGGCCGTGATTCCACAGGGAGGCATAAATCGAAATGTCCAGACCGTGCAGCAGCCCAGCAAAACCTACCGCATCGATCCTGTCAGCAACCGAATTGTCGGAATGACTGACGGGATGGAAGCGGTGAAGCAGGCCGTTATGAAGATTTTGCAGACCGAGCGGTTTGAATTTCTTATCTACAGCGGCAATCACGGCAGCGAGCTCTCAGCGTTGCCTGGTAGCAGCTCTGCGTATGTGGAGACGGAGCTTGGGCGCCGGATCCGCGCCGCGCTGCTGCAGGACGATCGAATCAAGGACGTCCAGGACATTCAGATCTCGGTTGCCGGCGACGAAGCACTCGCGACGTTTACGGTGATTTCACAGTACGGCAATATCGAAATGACGAAGGAGGTGTAGGCATTGTACGAGTCACAAACCTTTAGCTCCATCCTCCAGCGCATGCTTGACCGGGTGCCGTCCGACGTAGACAAGCGGGAGGGCAGTGTTATCTATGATGCCCTGGCACCGGCTGCTTGGGAATTAGCCGGCTTGTATGCTCAACTGGACTCCGTTCTGCGGCTCGGTTTTGCCAGCACCTCTACCGGCACATATTTGGATTTAAAGGTAGCAGATTATGGCATCTTTCGGAAGACGGCGACCAAAGCGCAGCGGAAAGGGCTATTTTACGGCAGCAGTAACGCCTTGATTGACGTGCCGATCGGCAGCCGGTTCGGGGTAGAGGCGCTGAATTACGTCGTTGTAGAGCGGCTATCCATCGGGAACTACGTCCTTGAGTGCGAGACGGCAGGCGCAGCAGGTAACGCCTATTTTCGACCGCTGCTGCCAATTGATTATATCAACGGGCTGGTGAGAGCTGAACTGGCTGATATTCTGGTGCCTGGTACTGACCAGGAGACAGACGCCGAGCTGAAGAAGCGGTATGCAGATGTCGTGCAGGCACCGTCCACCAGCGGGAACAAGGCGGATTACCGCAACTGGGCGCTGGAGGTGGCCGGCGTAGGGGGTGTGCAAGTATTGCCGCTATGGGATGGTCCCGGCACGGTCAAGGTCGTTATATTGGATGCCAATAAGCTGCCAGCATCGTCCTTGCTGGTCTCCGAGGTGCAGGAATATATTGCACCGGTATCCGGCACAGGTGAAGGCCAAGCGCCGATTGGTGCGGACGTGACTGTAGCGGCAGCGGCTGGCATTGATATTGACGTGGAGGCTACAGTCGTGCTCAGCGGCAGCCGCACGCTGGCTCAGGTGCAGGAGGACTTCGAAACGGCTTTAACGGATTATTTGAAAAGCATCGCTTTTGGTGCAGATCCCGGCGTCAAATATGTCCGGATCGGCGCGATGCTGTTGGATGTTCCCGGTGTCCAGGACTATTCCGGCCTGATCGTGAATGGGGGAACGGGGAACGTTACCGTACCAATCGGCTTTGTAGCGGTAAAAGGGACGGTGACGCTAGATGAGTGAATTCCCGATTTCATCGCCTACAGGTCAGGCCATGCTGGAGCGGCTGCCCGATCTTTATTCTACGATCTATGAGACCCGGGTCATGATGCAAGATGAGGGCACGGAGCTGGATGCACTGAAGACTCAAGTCTCCGCTGCATTTGACCAGTACTTTGTAGCTACGGCGACATGGGGGCTGGAGCGGTGGGAAGCTGAATTTGGCATCGTCCCTGCAGCCGGGCAGCCAGATGATCAGCGGCGCTCGGTTATCCGCTCACGGATCCGTGGGCCGGTACCGTGACGATCGAGATGATGAAAAATGTGGCGGAGGCGTATGACCGCGGAGCAATCGAGGTCACTGAGCAGCCGGCATTATATCGGTTTACGGTGCGGTTCGTGGACACGCTTGGCGCTCCACCCAATCTGGACGACCTGAAAAAGGCGATCGAAAGCATAAAGCCGGCACACTTGGTTGTGGCGTATCAATACAAATACTTGTTGGTAAACCAAGTGCAGGGTATGTCGATCACGGACCTGCAGCAGTCTCGATTAACGGACTTCGCTCCGTTCATTCCGGTATAGGAGAGGAGAAAACGGATGGCAAGCAATACTGATAACTTACAGCTCTACAAGAAAGACCCGCTCACCGACGGGAATGATACTTTCGATATTCAGACCATGATGAACGACAACTGGGACAAGATCGACGATCAGCTGGGTGCGCAGGTCGTGGCATCTCCGGACAAAACGCCGGTAAGCCTGGTCAGCGGGCAGCAGGTCATCACGTCGCCCCGCGTGGCACCGTACAACGTCAAGAGTATCAAAGGCAGGACGCTGGTAAACCTGCTGGGGAGGTCCAACTTTGAATCAGCTCCTACGGGGTTTTCGCAGTTTCAAGCCTCTACTGAATTTGATACGACTAACTTTACCACTGGTAAGCAAGGGCTAAAAATAATTGTATCTTCCGGGACCTATGGAGCTATTACGCGTACTTTAGCTACTACTATTGGAAAGACCTATATTGTTGTATTTGATTTTAAAAATGGTAATGCAACTAAGGTGTGGGGCAGGATTCAAGGGTCCGCACAAACTCCCGATATTACAGACTCTACAAAATTCACTCCTGCGTTCATTAAATTCACAGCTACAGCAACTTCGCATGTTATCGAAATTGACGTAGGGGGTGCGGTAGGCACCTATGCTTATGTTGATTCTGTTCGGGCTTTTGAAGTTCCAACTGTAGAGTATTCCGCCCTGGACAGCATGACCCCGGCACAAGTCGCAGCCAAGTACCCATACGTCGATGACGTAAAGCCGATCAATACGCCGTATATCATTAGGTATGGAGAGAATCTCATACCACCGTTTTATGAGTGGGAAAGCTTGGACGTCACAGCTGCTGAGATAACTGGTCCATATACTTATTCAATCGTAACCACTTCGGCAGTCCAGAAAGTAAACTATACTAAAATCCCGGCAGTTCCGGGACAGCAGTATACCTATTCTGGCACGTTTTCAAGCGGTACGCTTATCGGGATTGATTTTCAGTTAGCCGATGGCAGTTCCGTTTCGAGTACGGGGTTTGTAACTACTAATCCCTTAACAGTCACAGCACCAGCTAATGCGGTATCGTTACGGGTGTTTACCACAAACAACGCAACCGTTGGTACCTTTACTTTCGACAAAGTGATGCTAAACCTGGGGAGCACGGCGCTACCGTGCAAACCGCGCGCAGACGATTACCTGGTATTCCCGACAAAGCTGCATTCGAACATCGACCGTAGCGTGTACGACGAAATCACATACCGCGACGGCCAGTACTTTAAAAACTCCAGGTTTAAGGAGCTTGAGTTAGATGGCACGTACACATGGACTGTAGCAGGCAGTTATACAGGATTCAAAATCTTGGCAGCAACTAATATTACCAACATGGTTATAGCCAACAACTTAGTTGCGAAGTATGATGGTAAAATTCTTCAATTTGCTGTGGGCGTATCAGATGGTACATGGTCTGATGCTTCGGCTAATATCGTTTACATTGGCGTACCTAATGCGGACAGCGGCTGGGCCGACGGTTACACTCCCACGCAAGCTGAAATGCAGGCGTATTTCTGGGGCTGGCACATGTGTGACCCTGCTGGAAATACACCATACACATCGGGCACAAAAGCTTGGGCGCGTATTGATCGGTTTGGTACACCGCAAGCGGAGATTACCACCACGCTACCCACAAACAAACCCACGGCACCGGATTACCCAAAATGGACGCCGTACAAATTCATTCACCAGCTTGCCGCTCCTACAACAGAGGTAATCCCCGTAGAAGGCGGTATTACACTGCATGAGGGGCTTAATCAGCTGGAGGTAGGCGCGGGCATGGTCGTGCGGGAAAAGGCAAATCCGTTTTATTATACTTCTGATAACCTTTATTACATCAACAATAAGAATCTGGGCGCTTCTGCTTTCAAATACCGTACTGCGCGTATTATGGCCGTTTATCGTAATGCTACGGAAGATAAAGTATGGACTTTCAACAATGGGATCGGAGCAAATACGCAGCAGGGATTTACTGCTCCAACAAATTACGACCCCGCAGCCGCCTACACTATCACCTACCTAGCGCTAGACCAATACCTGCTAACCGGAACTGTACAAACCATCGACGGCGAGTACAGCGCCAATCTTAAAACGACAGTGGATATATTGTCCCATAATCAAGCTAACATTTTATCCCGCGTCAGTGTGCTTGAATCGCAGAAGGCCGGGAAGGAGCAGCCACAATGGATAACCCCGACGCTGCTTAATGGCTGGGTAGCTGTGCCCGGACGGGAACCGCAGTACCGGAGATTAACGGATGGCACTGTAGAAACCCGCGGGGCAGTTAAAAACGGAACCATGAACGCTATTGTATTTATGTTTTTACCAGGATACAGGCCAGGGATACAAACGGACGTACCAGCTTACTCCTACAATGGTATGTCAGATATTTTCGGTTCCGCGAATATCTACCCTGCGGGCGGTTTCGTAGCAAATGCCGGTTCGAATACGTTTTTCTCGATAGCCACAAGATTCTCAGCAGAAAAGTAAAGGAGGCCCGCAATGAAAGAGGCAATTATCGTTAACCTAGAAGGCTACATGATTGACGTGGGGCCGGTAGACGACGCCGTGACTGGCGTCTTTCCGATCTACGAGCAGCCGGAGCCTGGCACAGAGGCAGAGACAGAGAACGAAGAAGCAGAGCTGCCCGAACCGGAGATTACCGGCTACACGGTGGCTGTACCGGGCCCTGCCGGGGATGTATAAGCCGCATTTTGACTTTGCGGCGTGGGAGGCATATCAGGAAGCGCTGGAAGCCTACAATGCAGAGATGGCCGCCTGGTTAAGCACTCCAGAAGAAGATCGGGGCGAGCAGCCGATGCTGGAGCAAGCCGTTTTTTGGGTCGAGGGTCTGAGTCAGGAAGAGCTGGATGCGATTAAAAACCAGCCAGTACCGGAATTACAGGAGCAAAAAATTGCCCGTTTGGAAGACGAGCTGGCTGCGACAAAACTCGCTAACCTCGATACCATGGATGCTTTGTTTGATGTATATTTAACGGTTCTTGACTTGCAAATAGCTGCTGGAGGTGAATAGTCTTGAGCACATTAGATGCGCGGATGGTGGCCCTATCTGTTCAGCTTATACAAGCCGGTAGGAGAACCTTAGATGAAGTACCGGATCAATTGAAAAATGATGTGAAGCAGGCATTGAACGCGGCAAATCAACCCCCAGCGGGTGAATGATATGCTGCGTTTTTTGTTGTGGCTGCTCTCTTTGTTTTTCTGGAGGGGAGGTGATTACTGTATGGTGACTGTGACCGTAGCGCTTATTATTGCTGGCCGTCGGACTTTTGATCAAGTGCCCGCGAGCATTCGTGATGATGTTCGTGCCGACTTACTCGCACTCGGGTTAGACGAGAACGGCAAACCGCTGCCGATTGAATAACGGCTGAGCCCCGGTCTTTCCGGGGCAGCCCTTACACATTATATAGATAGGTTGGTGATCACACTTTGGCACTGAAAATTTCCAAAAATAGCGGATTGACCGATATCGTCTCTGACGCAAATCCCATTACCACGCAGCATCCAACGACCGGATCAGCGCAAGAAGTCAAGGTATGGCTTTTTAACGATGACGCCACAAAGACATATCAAGGGATCAGCATTGATCCAACGGACGCATCCGGTGGAGACGAAAGCACATGGTTTCAATTGGCCCCTGATGCCTCCGGATCTGCTGGGAGTTATGGTGCGGCCAGCGCTGCTCTGAGTATGGCTAATATCACTTCGGCAAATGTTGGAGTTCCGTTATGGCTTAAAGTCACGGTACCTGCAGGTCAATCGGTACAAAACAAATCAGATATCAAGTTGACGGTGAACTACACCGAGTTCGCGGTCTAAGGAAATCATGAAGTATTCAATCCGCGGAAATTTGATGCTGTCGGATGGCTCTGAGGTCATTGAATTGCTGAACAATTACTCGTTATGGCGGCTCATTACCTCTCAGACTGAACTTTTTTTCTTTGAGGTGTGGGTAAATACATTAATTGAAAAGGATAGCCTATTTGATGAACTGAAGGCGTTTGTGAACCAGTATGGAGAATCAATCGACTGGCATGAATGCACGCACGATGAACCGGACCCGCGGCCCTGCGTTATTGCCGAGACTTACGTAAGGGGGTAGGCAATGGGTTACCTACGATTGGACGGCGTGGACGATTATATAACCACAGCCGCCACAAACACCGGGACGGGAACGTATAACAGGATCGTACTGGATGTTGTGCTGTATACCGACTCTGCAAAGCAGCAATGTATTTACGGGGATACCGCCGCTAATGTAAGGGCGGCTGCCGGGGCTACAACATTATCGGTTAATGCTGCTGTTATTAACGCTGGTAACCTTATGGGGCAAAGGACAACCCTAGATATTACGCTCAATACGGCTGCTGATTTTTATTATTTTAATGCCGGTAGAGGATATGGTTTTTGGGCTAATTATCCTATGCGGTGTGATATTTACAGCATCAAGCTGTACAGCGGTACGACGCTGTTTGCTCATTACGACTTGTCAACCGGCACAGTCCAGGACCAAAGCGGCAATGGTCGTCATGCAAAACTCGTTGGCGGCACTTGGGTACAAGATGGACCTGTTGGTACGCCTGGCTCCGTCAGCTATGCTACCAGGCAAATCATCTGTCAATCCGGAAGCGTCGCCGTCGCCACGAAGCAGATCGTCACCCGGACAGGGGCGGTAAGCTATGCCACAGGCCAGAGGATCTACAAGCCCGGGAGCCTTAATGCGGGCACCAAACAGGTTATCTATGCCATTGGCTCCGTATCTTACGCCACGCTGCAGGTCATTGCGCAGGGCGGGATTGCCGGGGCTATTTCGTATGCAACGAGACAGACCATTTATTCGGGCGGGGCAGCTGCATATCCGACAGAGCAGGTGATATCCCGGCAGGGGGCTGATCAGCATCCAACGAGGCAATCCGTTTACGCTGCAGGTGCGATCCTGCTGCCAACAAGACAGAGTATCTACCGCGCCGGTACGGTCTCGGCCGCCACCCGGCAGACAATCTTTAGATCCGGTACGGCTGTGATACCTGTGCGGCTTGCCGTTTTCAGGGTCGGGGCAAACGAGTGGCCGACGCTGCAGGCCATTTATGACGAGCAAAAATTGATTGTCTCCAGGGTTGCGCTGCTGGCTGAGCGGTCGCTGCGGATCGGGCTGCTTGCTTCCCGTGAATTGAGGATCGAGTTGAGAGGTGATATTGCGGCAATGAAAAAGAACCAGAATTTCGAAATGGAAGCCAGCGAGTCCAAATATCTGAACTTTGTAGCAACCGATAGCGGCAAGGTCCTCGATCTCACGGGGGTTACGATCAAGTGGGCCATGAAAAAATCAACCACTTCGATTAACCAGTCCTACAAGAATTCGCAGGCTGGTGAGTGGTATTTGAAAAAGGAGACCGAATCCGGAATCGAGATAACCGATGCAGCAGCGGGTAAGTTCACCGTTACACTGTCCCAGGGAGATACGGAGAATTTCCCGGCGGGAGAGTACGTTCACGAGGCATATGTGATCGATGCTCAGCAGCATAAGACCCCGGTGGCTTCTGGCGTTATTACAATTTCATTAGGTTTGATATAGCAGCCCCGAGCCGATCGGGGTTATTTTTATGCCCGCATAGGGGGCAGATGGGAGAGCGGAATGACGGAGTTGATAAGTGGCGAAGCGCTCAACCGACTTGAGGACGTAGAGAGGCAGCTCCAAGGCTTGAGCGGCGAGCTGCTGCGGCTATCGCATGAGACATTGGGGTACCAGCAGCGGTTTCTAATTTTAGAAGAAACCCAAAAAAGGCATGAGGAGTCGATCCGGGAGATTGAGAAGTCCACCAAGGTGATGGAGCTCCAATTTAATCAGATCATGACTCGGTTTGACACCCTAGAGATGAAGCTTTTTTCTTTGCTGCAGCAGGCCCAGACGAACTCCGTGGATGAACGGAAGGCGAGCCAAAAAGAATGGCTGACATTCTTGAAATACGTGATCGGCGGGACTATTTTATTAATCGTTTACCAACTATTTGTGAAGGGATGATGTTCATATGGAATGGAACGCTATTATTCAACTCTTGGATCCAAAATTATTGATCGTGCTGGCTGCCTGCTGGGTGATCGGCTATGTGCTTAAGCAAACACCACGGGTTCCGAATTGGAGCATTATTTTCGTGGTGACGGCCGTTGCGGTCGCCTTCACGGTATCCATGCTCGGGGTGACGCCTGAAGCAATCTTACAGGGTATTCTGGCTGGCGCCGTGGCTGTGTATGGTTACGAGTTTCTGAAGGCGACCAAACAGGCAAAGGAGAGTGACGACGATGGCAAAGGGGTTTGATTGTGCGACGCCGCTCACCGCGGCTAAGGCCCGGGAGTTTGCAGCAGATGGATTTACCTTTGTCTGCCGATATCTCGCTCCTCCGGGGTCGCGGAAGCGCCTGACGGCAGCTGAGGCTCAAGCCATCACGGACGCGGGCATGTGGATCGTGTCGGTGTTTGAGCGCGGTGCTACGAATGCTCTGGCTGGTGCGGCGCGGGGAGCGGAGGACGGCAGGCTCGCTCTCCAGTACGCCCAGGAGGTCGGGCAGCCTGCGGGTACCGTAATCTATGCTGCGGTAGACACGGACGTCAATGTCTCTCATTACGACGCCGTAGAGGCTTATATGCGGGCGTTTGACACAGAGATCAAGGGTTATGAGGCGGCTGTGTACGGCGAGTACGAGATTTGCAAGGCGATGTACGACCGCGGGGTTGTCCGCAAGATTTGGCAGACCTATGCTTGGTCCCGCGGAGCCAAAATGGATGCTCTGAATATTTACCAATACGATAATGACATCACCGTTAACGGGATCGGGATTGACCGAGACGAGTCCAACGGTGATGCGGGAGGGTGGATGATAGGAATGGCGATTGAAAAGCATACGACACTTGATGCAGGAGTCGCTCAGACGATCATTAATACGTGGATCGGACCAGCATGGCAAGTAACTGATAATGAGGACGAAAAAGAGTATCTGCATTGGCTGGCAAATGAACTTCGAAAGGCGTCAGGCCTGACCGGAAATTAGTTTATATTTTTGGAGTTATGGACGCACTAATTGCCCTGTCGGAAGTTATATAGATGGGGCGAAGACTCTTGTAATAAATGGTGGGTTTTCATTGTTAGAAAGAGATTTAGCGTGTAAAATATGTTGTAAACGGGAATGGGTGCATTATCATTAATTAATTCCCTTACGGAAAGGGGTGTCATATGTCTGTATTAGAAGTACTTAGACAAAAAAACGAATATCCAATAATTTTTATTGGCTCTGGCATATCAAGGAGATACCTTGAAAATTTTCCCGGATGGGAAGAACTTCTAGAAAAGTTTTGGAAGATGGTACACCCAGACAAGGATTTTTATGCGTATTTAAATAATCTTAGGATTACCGTTGTCGCTGAAATGCCTGAAACATCTGAAAATGAAATTAATTACTATACAAATATTAAGGCTGGATCAGAGATCGGAAATTCTTTTAATGAAAAATATTTCAGAGAGGAAATACAAGTAGAAAACTTTTCGCAAAGGGATGCATACCGTTCAAAGATATCCCCATTTAAGAAGGCACTAGCTAATGAATTTTCGAAATATTCAATCAAGCCGGATATGTTAGAAGAGTATCAAGCGTTCCAGCGATTTATTAATAAGGCTCAAGTATTGTTAACAACGAATTATGACACCTTTATTGAGGATTCTTTTAATGAATTGAGCGAAAATGGTATTAAGAAATTTATTGGGCAAAGGGGATTTTTTGAACAGACCTTTGGATGGGCAGAGCTATTTAAATTACACGGTAGTGTAGAAGATCCAGAATCAATTGTGATAAGTGCTGAGGATTACGCAAAATTTGAAAAAAATTCTATACTTATTAGTGCGCGAATTATTTCTCTATTAATTAATTCACCAATAATATTTATTGGTTATTCCTTAACTGATATGAATATAAGGAAGATTATTCGTGATTTTTCTTCGTCGCTAACACCAACTGAGATTAAAAGAATGGGGTCTAGAATTATTATCATTGATAGGGTAGCTGGAAAGAAGGATGTCGAGGAAGTCAATTATTACGACAGAGAATTAGATTGTGAATACACTGTTCTTAAGACGGACAATTTCCATGTTATTTACGATTCTTTGATGGGAATTAATCAAGGTATCACACCTGCTGAGGTTAGGAGATACCAACATGTAATGAAAAGGCTTATTGTCGATAGAGGAAAAAGGGGAAGTCTAAATACTTTACTTGTTGCACCAGAAGATCTAGATGATATTGAAACAAGACTCGGAAATGAAAATATTGTCGTCGCACTTGGGGATACTGCATATATTTTTAGAATGCCCGATTTGATGTCGTACACATATGATTATGTGTTCAATAAAGACGAGATTCATACAGATATCGCCCTAAGATTTGTGGCAAACCAGAACATAAATTCAAGGTTACCGTTCCTAAAATATGTTAGAGATGTGGACTTAGATAAAACTAATCTTAATTCTACTGAGAAAGAAAAGATTAGACAAAGAATTACGCGTTATAGAACATATAAATCAATAACTGAATCAATAGTAGCATCCAATAGGATTAAGAAGAGTAGTTTAGATGAGATTCTAAGCGAAAGATACAAATCAGATAAAATGCTCGATGTAATTACATATAATGCCGAAAATCTGAACTTTGAGGAGCTGGATGGATTTATCAAAAAGAAACTTGAGGAGTTAAAATGTACTGGAGTGGCGTCTTTTTCAACAGCTATGAGGAAATTACTGCTGGCATACGATTTTTTAAGAACGAAAAAAGAGGCTGACGCCTAACCAAAATTAATTGATTGCCGAAAGCCCCTTTATATTCCGCTACCTATAGTATACATTTAAAGTTACTTTTATTCAATAAATTTATATTTCTTTTGGAAACGAGGAGGTTTGTTTCGCATTTTAAAGTAAGAGTCCCTCTCTATAACAATCCATTCGAAAACAATACGAAAGCCCTCCGTCCTTTTAGAAAGAGGGCTTTTTTCATTTACACATCCCGCTTAATTCCAAGTGCATCCTTCAACCCATTCTGCAGGATCAACGAATAATTCAGCCCTGCCTGGTCACCGGCATCCCTTAGCCACTTCGGCAGCGTGCAATTCTTCGTGACCGATTTGTGCGCTGCTTCATCCCGATACGGCGGCATATAGACTTCTACAAATATAATCCGATCGCTCGGGTCCAGCAGCTCGATCTGATCCGGTGCGGACGGAGGAGGGACGGCAATACCCTGCGCCTCCAGCTCCAGCAATCGAACGACCAGCACCTCTCTGGCCTGTTTGATTGCCGCGGTAACATCCGGCGCCAAAATAGCCGTTCCTTCAAAGTCCGGAAAATACAATCCAAGTCCGCCGTCTTCAGCTCGCTCCGTTACGACAGGGTAGATATAGTGCGATTGCAATGACATGGTGTTGGCCTCCTTATCAGTAAGGGTAACGCGGTTATTGGGAAAGGCCGGGGTTAGAACTCAACCCCGGATGTGCGTTCGATGCTTCTCAGCGTGCCCTTCGGTATGACTTCGCCGCCAGTGTGGTAGCTTATGTCGGCAAAGCGCTTCGGGTCGTCTTTGTGTATGTAGCGTCTGTGACTTGTTCCATTCCCATGATTAGGAGATTCAATGAATCCGGCTTTCTTCAAAGCTTGAAGCACCTCGCGAACTTTTCTCTGTTTCCCCAACCGCGTTCCCTCCTTTCTTATCTCTATTATAACACGCGTTATTACGCGTGTCAATAAGTAAATGCGTGTTATTATGCGTGTTACCTCGTTGTTATGTGGTGATCTTGAAAATCATAACTAAGTAAAATATAATGTAGAAGAGTTATCGTGATTAGATCAACCAGCCATTAAATAATGACTGGGGTGTGATCTGCTTGACCCAAAATAACAAACGTAGAAGAAGTAAGTCACGGAGAAGTGTTCCTCTTGTCGTTGTTGTGCTTGGGTGTTTGTGTTTTATTCTGAGTATTATGGTTGAACTGGTTAGAATTCTGGTTGGCTAATTACGGCGCTTCCACCATCATCTTGGAGATGGGGAAGACGCTTATAAATAAATAATGATATTTATGAGAAGTTTAAAAAACTTTACCTAGCACTTGGGTAAAGCTTTTTTATTTATAAATATTAAAATCTATATCCAGTGTTTAATGCGGAAGATAATCTATATATGGGTGTTCTTGAGAAATGTGTAAAGATTTATATTTTTCTGCTGTATTTAGAATATGCATAATTTACATTTAAAATTTAATGGACCAATACTTGAATAACGAACTATTGTTCGCATATAATAAGAACACACGTTCTGTGTTTGGAGGCGAACAACATGCAGAAATACATCGGAAAAACCATTGAGATCATCTACCTGGGCAGCGATGGCCGGATCACGCAGCGGCAGATCGAGGTCAATTCAGTGTCAAACGGCATCATTAGAGCACGCTGTCTCCAGCGCAATGCGCCGCGGATATTCAAGCTGGAGAATATTCTCGCCGCGCAGCCGACAGCAGGGAGGGCGTCATGAAGCCAAACAAGCTCACGCCAGGCGCTAACATCATGTGGGAATCATCACGAATGATCATCCCGCAGCACAAGGAGGCTGCAATCAGGCAGGCTCGGGAATCGCTGAAGCGGGACCGGCCGGAGCTAACGGAAGAGGAGCTGCAGGAGATGTTCGGCCGGCTGAGTGCCTCAAAAGCCAATACACTTGAGGTAACGATCATCGTGTATGGCGAATTCGAGAACCGTCAGCTCCGCGGCATTGTAACAGGGCTGGATCCTCGGCAGCGCTTGATCAAGATTGAGCACAATTACGATTGGGATTTGATCGAGTTTGAAAATGTTCTCAGTGTGCAGCTGGACGACTTTTATTTTAAGGAGGAACATTGATTATGGCTGGAACTATTGGGATCCCGAAACCCGGAAAGAAGTATGCAACAAAGCGCCCAACGCGAGACGAATTCGTACTGGAGGAGTTGGGTAACCAACTGGCTGAGGCAAAGCAGGAGGACGCTGAAGTTTTGCTGACCGTTTGGGGCTGGGAGGAACAGGCCCGCGGCCGGATCGCCGACATGGACTCGCGGACCGGTAAGGTGCACATTCAGCGGCACGGTGTCACGACGAAAGTGCCGTTTATGGATATCATGAAAGTAGAGAGCCCAAGCAACTACGAGGAAGTAAAAACAACTGCACCTCCGCCGCTACTGTCACATTGGAAATTAAATTGCAGTGAATGTGGGTCAGGTGGTGATGATATTTATAAATATCGATATGTAACAATTCCTGGAGGTGGTCACATCACATTAGAAGATGACACAATGCTCTGCGACGCTTGCAAGCAAGGTATAATTGACATAGCTGTCAAAAGCATGAGTGAACACAAAGCAATACTCGAGGAAGCGAAAATTAAAATTCAAAGCCCCTGAGGTGCTTCCTCAAGGGGCTTTTGTGCCGGTGCTTCCGGACAATGAAATAATACCATGATTATCCAAATGGTGTAAATTGGCATTTCCCTGTTTGTGATACCACTCATGATACCGATATTGACGAAAGAGAAGCAAAAGAACGAAAATAATACCGTGTTTTTTGTGTTTCTTCTATTATATATGCACCCCCTTACATTATTTTCGTCCACTAGTAGTCGAGATGGAAGGAAGTATCGGCTAAACGCTAAAAAACCGGTACAATGCGTGTTGCACTGGGGTTTAGATTATATAGAATCTGCATCGTGCCGATTTTGTGCCGATTCCGATTCGACTTTATTTCTTTTTTGAAGGAGACGAACTTATTCAGTTCGTCTTCTTCGTTTTTCTGTTATATCCAAATACGTATCAGTTGATTAACTTTTCTTCTAATTTCCACAGGATTGAGTCGAATCAGCCGTTTATTCTACGGAAAATAAAAACAGCCCATAGGGGCTGTTACGAATACAATAAATGCCTCGGATCGAACCAAACTACATTAAAGACGTTGCCAATGAAAAAACCATGAACGCGTCCATGTTCATTTGCAGATATTTCAAATTGCCACGGTTTATCAACAAGCTGCTCTTCGTTTGGGAGTCCAAAGCTTTCTTCAGTAGTATCGCTCCAGTCAGTACCATGGAACCTAAGCGACTTGCTTAATGAGGTTTTTGCCTCAAGAGCTTTAACAGTGGAGAGGTTTTGCATCCTTTCGATTAATTTCATGAAGTAAATCGCTTCACGGTCGCTATAGTGAAATTTGTTATGGGTTAAATTAAGGTATTTAAACGAAAACTTTATTAGATCCCCGTCGTTTTGGCCGCCTTTGTTACTGCCAATACCAGATGGTTTTGGTTCGTCGTGTGGTGGTTTCCTAAATTTCTTGGCTATGTGTGACGAATTGACTGTAATAATCGATCATATGTTGATTATTGATTACTCTATCACAAGGAGCGTCGTCGGGGAGTCCACGTCTTGTAATAAGCCAAGGATCTTCTTTGTGCGTCTGCTCTTCGAGTGCAAAAGCCGTCATACCGAAGTATTCGTCTGTTACATCGTCAAGAACTTCCAATTCATTGGAAGTAAGCTTCGCGCGAAATTGCCGGATATAGTCTTCACCAAGATCTTCACGAATAATTGGCTTCCAACCGAACTGGCGATATTCTCGATAAAGCTCGGGGATTACCGGACCATGTACCCAAGCTTCAAAGTCAGCCTGGAACAATGCTTCACCATATATCCCCAAATGCCAAGCTTGTGTGTAGTAGACCAGTTTTTGCAGCTTGAGGTTGGAAATCAAATTCCCGGTCTCGTTTGATAAACTGATGAAGTAGTCAGCCACTTCATGGAATGTAACGTTGGACACAGGGATCACCTCATTTTCCATTTGTATTTTAGAATTATTATGCCACGATAAAATATCACTGTATACTGTTCTCGTCAAAAGGGAAGTAAACAAGTTTCTAGCCCTCTAGCCCATAAAAACGACGAGAAGGGCGGCCCCCTTTTTCCTTGAAACCCGGACATCTTTCGCGTGAAATTAGTTTTAAATTGAACAATTCTGTTTTGAACGAAATGACGGAGGGGATAACAAATGGACTATAAGGACGAAAAAGTTAAAAAGGCAATGGAGGTTTTGCAATCATTCTGGGCGATAAACAAGACCACTACCAAGCTCACCCAGCATAATGCAGAAAGTTTAGGCATTACCCTACAACAATTATCAATCATAAATACGCTCTATTCGTCCCCAGGCTTGACCCTGAAGAGTATCACCGAGAGGTTGCTTTCCTCCAAAAGCACCGTCAGTGTCAGTGTAGACGGGCTTGTCAATCTAGGCTTAGTAGAGCGTACTATTGCCCAAGAAGACCGGAGGGAAATCAATCTGAAGCTAACGCCCCAAGGCGAGGAAGTATCGAGAACATCGATGGAAAATGCTTATTCCTATAGAGCGATGGTATCTGCCTTGGGGAAAATGGGGGAGGCCGATGTCGAAGCGTTACTTCGATTGCACAAGGAATTGTTATCTTACCTGGAGGAAGCGCAATACTAACCTTCCCGTTAGCACATGATGGTTCTGTTGGGGATTCTTTTTTGTGAATAGCCTCCGCCCGGATATCCCATGCTATCTTTGAGAGCTATGGAAAGGACGGAAAGCGCGATGAAGAAAAATAAAGCCTTACGGAAAAAAAGGGCAGGCCTGTTCATCACAGCCGCAGTGATCGGAATACTTGGCGCATGTACCAATACAGTTCAGCCAAAAGCCGAAGATTCAAAAGCCATTCCTGTGCCCGGCTCCGCCTTGCATATGAAAAATATGGAGGGTACGGTACCGATTCGGACAATCGAAGCGATTCCCTATGTATCGGCGAACGATGTAAGCCGTGTACTTGGCTTCAGGATGCGGTGGGACGCCCCGAAAGGGTCAATCCTGTTAGGAGATGAGGATGCCTCCTACGAGCTGCATATCGGTTCTACGACTGCGGTCAAAGGGGGGAGCGCGATGAACATTCCGCAGTCTCCGATTTTGTCCGATTCGCAGGCTTTTATCCCGGTTACTTCGCTAGGGAGCTTATTCCAGGACGATATCCGTTTCGATGTTGAGGATGAGCAAACGGTCCGCTTCATTCCCGTGAAGCCGATAGCCGCGGCTGCGGATTCCGGTACAGCTGCGGAATTTGCGGATGATCCGGTAAGTTCCGTATTACCGGAAGGCGGAAGAGAAGGAGCGATCGCAAAGCCGAAGGCGCTCGCTTACCGAGCCAAAAGCCTGCAGCAGCAGGATGAGGCAAGGGACAGTCTGATTCAAAAAGCGAAGCGATATTTGGGGGTCAGCTATGAATTCGGAGCAGAGCCTTACTCTGAATCCGGCACATTTGACTGCTCGTCATTCACGAAATATTTGTTCGAACGCCATGGCATCCAGTTGGGGAGAACGGCAAGGCAGCAGGCGGATCAGGGGACGCCCGTATCGGAACAGCAGCTCCGCAAAGGAGATTTGCTTTTTTTTACCGTACCGGGCCGCTTTACGAATGAAAAAGAAATTGGGCATGTGGCCATTTATTTGGGAAATCATAAGGTCATCCATGCTTTGCCGGATAACGGCGTGCAAATAACCGATATCGACAAGCCTCTGTGGAAGAGCCGTTTTGTAAAGGCGCGAAGATATCTTCCCTGAATAAATAGAGCTGCATTAAAAATAAGCGCCCGGATAAGGGCGCTTATTAAGGCTTTATTATTAAACATAAACTTCGTCAATATCTAAACCGGGCGTTTCGGCTAAATTAATAAAGTCTTCCCCGGCTTGTACAAGAGGACGAAAGAAGTCGGTCGGATGGGTCATAATAATGGTACCGATTTCACCGGAGGATAACAGAGCCTTTTTGCCGATAAAATTAGGGAGCATATTGCGGATAAACACCTGCGTAATTTGAGGGTCCAGCTGCCCGAAGCTCATGCGGTGCAATTCTTTTAGCACCTGGAGCAGTCCCTGCTTTTTTTGATATACCCGTTGGGAGATCATAGCGCTGTATATATCGGCGACAGCTACAATCTTGGCTACCGGATGCATTTCATGGCCCTTCAGCCCGCTCGGATAGCCCGTACCGTCCAGCCGTTCATGATGCTGGAGCGCTGCAAATGCAAGCGCTTTATTTAACCCGGACGATTCGATCATTTCATACCCGAAACGGGGGTGCTGCTTGATCAGGCCATACTCTTCATCCGTCAGCTTCGAAGGTTTTTGAAGAATAGCTTTATCAATACGGCTTTTGCCGATATCGTGTAAATACCCGGCTTTGCCGGCCAACAATGCTTCATCCTCGGATTGTCCGAGCCATTTGGCAATGTAATAAGAAATCATGCCCACCTGAACGCTGTGCTGATAGGTGTAATCGTCCTTATTGTTCAGCGTCAGCAGCAGGGCTACGACATCGTTCTCCTGTTCCATCTGCCGGGCCAGCGGCGAAAAGCATTGCTCCACCTGCTCATCTTGGATGGAGCCTTGCAACTCGATATCTTGAAACAGCTGCTTGATTCCGCCAACCGCTTCTTGATAAGCTGCGGTTTGAGCGAGCGCACGAGCGGACGCCGGAGCCGTTACTGCCGGCGCCGCTTGTCCGTCAAAGCGAATCATGACATCGATATAATCAATGTTATGGCGCTGAAGCTTCTCGATATCCTCCGCATTCAATACGGTATGGGCAGATACGACGAGAAGCCCGTTCCAATTAAACACGTCCGCACCCGTACGGTCCCCGATTTGTAAATCTTCAATGGGTATTCTCAAGCCAATGTCACCTCGGCATAGATCAATTTAAAAATTAATTAAATATTCTTCAATCGTACCAAGAATGAGAATTATTGGCAATAGGATTTTGAAAAAATTGTCGACAACCTACATGCCTATGTACCTGCTGTATAAGCTTTTGGCAGTAACGGGATCGTCGGTTCCCTGCACCATCAGCCTGCCGTCGGGGAATAAAATCATGGTAATCGCATCGCTTGGCTTGAATCGAAGCAGGAAAGGATTCAACTCGACGGCACCGAGCGGCTTCCATCTTTCGGCCCATTCCGAAAGCACGAAGCTCGCCGGGCGGACGGGCTGAATTTGCACGGAGTTGCGTCCGCAGAGCGTCTGTATGGTATCCTCCTGAAGATCCTGCTCCAAATATTCGTAACGTCCCTCGGCGCAGCAGGGACAGTCGGCTTTGCGCGCTTTGCTTACGTCGACGGCCGCGTGCTGGTTGTACCACAAATCCCAATGGACCGATTTTGCGGTTCAGCTGAGCGGCAGCACCCGTAAGCAGCTTGAACGCCTCTGTTGCCTGATGGGAAGCGACCGTATGAATGATCGGCCCGATAACGCCGGCTGTATCGCATGTTTCGGTCGTTCCCTGCGCAGGGGCTTGGCCGAATATGCAGCGCAAGCACGGCGTTTCGCCGGGCACGATGGTCATGGATACGCCGCGTGAGCTGACAGCCCCGCCATAAATCCAAGGAACGCCGTGCTTCTGGCTGACGTCATTGATCAAAAAGCGCACGGCAAAGTTATCGGTGCCGTCCAAAATAAGCTGTACGTCCGACAGCAGCTCCTCCGCGTTGGAGGAATTAAGGTCGGTCACAACCGGTTCCAATGTCACCTGAGAATTGGCTTGCTGCAGCCGTTTGGCTGCGGCGATGGCCTTAGGCTCGGATCCGGCCGCGTCCGATTCGTCATACAGCATTTGGCGCTGCAAATTGCTGGTCTCCACAAAATCCCGGTCGATCAAGCGGACGAAGCCGACGCCGGCGCGAACCATATGGTTCGCAAGCACCGTCCCGAGCGCCCCCATGCCGACGATGGCGACACGGGCCTCGATCAGCCGGCGCTGTCCCTGTTCCCCGATCGGCTGAAACAGCAGCTGGCGGGAATAGCGCTCCAGATCGGCAGAAGGCCCGCTAGTCGGGATATGATGTTCAGTAGGCATAAGCTCACTCCATTCCATGTTCTCTCTAGTTGAACAAATCCGGCTGCGCGGCAAACTCGCTAGGCGCCTTCGGCTATTTTGATTCTGCGAGCGGGTTCCAAGGGCCCTGCTGATGCCCTTTCCATTCGGAGCCGTCTTCCCAGACTTCCTTTTTCCATATCGGGACGATCTGCTTGAGACGTTCAATCGCATAGCGGCTGGCTTCGTATGCGGCATCGCGGTGAGGGGCGGATACGGCAATGACGACGCTTGTTTGACCCGCATCGACTTTTCCGAGACGGTGGGTAATGGCACACAATGCTCCCTGCCACCGGCTGTGGATATCTTGACTGATTTGCTCCATCGTCTTAACAGCCATAGGCTCATAGGCCTCGTATTCAAGCAGTGACCGTCCGCTTGCCGTGGTCCACTCCCGGGTAGTGCCTGTGAAGGTCAGGGTGGCGCCATGGTCGGGATGCAGCACCTTTTCGGTTACGGCTTCGATGGAAATAGGGTCATGGGTGATTTCCACCAGCGGCGTTTGCCCGCCCGAAACCGGCGGAATGACGGCGATTTCGTCTCCGGCGGCAATCACTTGATCGTCTGCCGCATAGCTCTGATTAACCGCCACGAAAGCCTGGCTCAGATGAGCGGCGGCTGCGGGATAGAGCTCCGCGAGCTTGCTTTTTAAGGAACCGGCGGTCAGCGGCGAAGCGGTACCCCATTCGACTTCAATCGAGGCGCTGCCCACTTGCTCGGCCAATCCGGCAAACATATAAATATGTAGCTTCATTAGTTTGTTCACTCCACCAAGTTAAGACGTTTTTTCTCACAGCATACCATATTTTTATGGGGGAGTGGTATAATTGGGAGATGGAAGACAGGGGCAGCGGTCCGCTGTGCCGCATACGAGGGGAGGCCTGAAGATGAATATAGAGATTTTTGATGAACTGGCTGGACATGAGGTGCTGACGGTTGCCGCCCTAGCGGATATGGCGCCTTCGGTAATTGCGATAGAAGAGCGTGTTCCGGGTGTTTTGGGCCGGGCTTTCGAGCTTAAGGCATGGTATCGCGCCTGGCGTTCGAAACGGCAGACGGAACAGACGGCGGAACCGAAGCGCATGACGGTGGAGGCTGTTGACGAATTTCAAGCGGTCATCCCTTGGGATCAGCTGGATCAGGCGGTATTTCTGTACGAGCAGGACGGACAGCCGCTGAAGAAGGGGTTTCCGATTCGCCTGTATGTTCCTGACGGGAGCAGCGAATGCTTGAATGTCAAGAGCGTGGTCAAGATCCGGTTTGATTACGGCAGTTCTCCGGATGAGGCAACCTATGGCTTCAAGAACGTCGTTACTCTGGATGAGCTGAAGCTGAAAAAATAACGGTCCGCCTGCGGACATCAAATCAAGTTGACAGAGAAGGAGGGCGGCCGGTATGAGTCTATCGCCGCTTCGGCTGCGAATCCTTCATTCAAATGATATTCATAGCCATTTTGAACAAATGCCTCTTATTGCCGAGGCGTTTGAAGAGCTTCGGCTCGCCATGGGCGATGCGCCGACGCTGACGCTCGATATCGGCGACCATTTGGACCGCGTCAGTCCCATAACGGAGGGCAGCGAGGGCCGAGCGAATCTGGATATAATGACGGCAACAGGCTACGATGCCATTACGATCGGCAATAATGAGGGGCTGACGTTTCCGGCGGAAGCGCTGAATGAGCTTTACGGCAGCGTTCATTCCAGCATGAAGGTGCTGTGCAGCAACCTGAAAGACACCGCGACAGGGGATTATCCCTCGTGGGGCGCTCCTTATTGTATCGTCAACAAAGGCGGCATTGAGATCGGCATGATCGGGGTCACCGCCTGCTACCCGGACTTTTACAGTCTGCTGGGCTGGACTATTGAAGATCCTTTACCGGTAGTGGCCGAGCTCGTCGGTCAGCTGCGTCCGAAGGTGGACCTCATTGTCGTCCTCTCGCATTTAGGTTTAAAGCAGGACGAGCGCATGGCTTCAGATATTCAGGGCATCGATCTGATTCTCGGAGGACACACGCACCATCTGCTGGAGCAGCCGCTTCGCATCGGAAGCGCGATGCTGTGCGGAGCGGGCAAGTTCGGACAATATATCGGCGTTGTCGATATCGGTCTGGAGCCGGTTACCCGGAAGCCGATGCAAATGGAGGGGTATGTAAGGGAGCTGAAACGGGACGATGCTGAGCAGCAGGAGAGGCAGGAGCCCTCACCGTCTTCAGCAAGCCTGCTGGGACAGCGTCTGGAGGAGCGGATTGCGAAGCACCGGCTGGAAGCCGGACAGGTGCTGGACCGCGAAGCGGCTTGGCTCGAACAGGCGATGGCGGCCGACTCCTACCAGGAAGCTCCGCTCGGGAATCTGCTTGCGCAAGCGCTGCGGCAGTTCACGGGTGCGGACATCGGCCTGGTCAATGCCGGGCAGTTTCTGGAAGGGCTGGAGCCGGGCAGGGTGACGCTGGGGAGGCTGCTGGACATTTGTCCGTCGCCGATCAATCCGAGCCTCATGCTGCTTAGCGGTCAGCAGATCCTCCAAGCGCTGGAGGAGTCGCTGCTGCCCGAGTTTACCGAGAAGCGGATTTATGGCTTCGGGTTCAGAGGCAAGGTGCTGGGGATGCTGAACGTGGACGGAATGACGGTCGAATACGACCCGGACGGGCCGGCCTACGGCAAAATAAGGCAGGTTCGGCTGGGAGGCTGCGAACCGCTCCGGCCGGAGCGGGAGTATAAGGTGGGCAGCATCGATATGTTTACCTTCGGAACCGGCTACCTGTCCTTATCGCAGAGCCGTCACAAGGAGTATTTTCTGCCTGAATTTATAAGAGATTTGATCCGCCGGGCATTGAACGATCCGGAGGCGATTCTTATGAGCGGCAATCGCCGCTGGATTCCGGTGCCGCACGCATAAGGCCAACGGACAGACTTCACATTCATTTCATTGCAAAAAAACCGTTAGGAGAAGGAGCTCTTCTCTTAACGGTTTTCGTTTTGTTAATGGAGGCCGAAGACGGCCCCATGCGCCCAAGCGCGATTGGGGGTCGACCGTCCGCTGCGAAGCGTCGCAACGCGTTCTCAGGATTGGCGCGCCATTGCTCTGCGGCTTTGCCTTAGGACATGAAAATGTAAATTGCGAACAAGATTGCCAGCACAAACCGGTAGTAAGCAAAATACGTCAGCGGAATCCGCGATACCAGCTTGATGAAGGTGACGACCGCCAGCAGGGCTACGATGAACGAGACGATAAAGCCGACTACAAAAAATCCGAGCATATCGGGCGTCAGCAGCTTGTAGGCTTTCAGCAAAGACAGCGCGGACGCGGCGAACATGAGCGGAATGGCCAGGATGAAGGTGAAATCCGCCGCGGCTCCGCGGCTGACACCGGACAGCATCCCCCCGGCAATCGTCGCGCCGGAGCGGGAAAAGCCGGGCCACACGACAGCCAGAATCTGATACAGCCCGATATAGAACGCCTGACGGTATGTAATCTCGTCCAAGTTCTCCGCTGTGGGCCTTTTTGTCGTTTTCTCGGCGATAATAAACATCACGCCCCCAACCACAAGGCTCAGCAGAACGGTTTTCGGAGAAAACAGCTTTTCTTCGATCCAATGGTTAAAAAGCAGCCCGACGATACCCGCCGGCAGGATGCCGATGATAATATGAATTAAGTTCAGCTTGCGCTTGCCGACCCGGGAAGTATCCTTTTTCAATCCGAAGAGCAGCAGGATCCGGTTCCAATAGATCACGACTACGGCCAGGATCGCTCCGAGCTGAATGACGACCTCGAAGGTTTTCATCACCGCATCGTCCTCCGGAATCCCGAGCAGCGCCTGAGCCAAAATCATATGCCCCGTTGAAGACACCGGTAAAAATTCGGTAAGCCCTTCTACAATCCCCATAATAATTGAAACCCAATAACTTAACATAAAGCCCTCCTACTTTTTTTGTACGAACTATTCTATTTTAGCTCCTAGAGGATTATCCCACAAGTGAGGCTGCGGATGTGTATTATTCCTTCTTTTACCATTTTCTGCAACAACGGCACAGGACTTATTTTTGTGACAAGTTTTTAAAATTAATGTCGAATTTTGTAAAACTTATTGCTCTTTTGAATATTATCCTTTACATTAGGCATTAGGAATTCTCTCAACTTCTGCAGAAAGAAGATGTGGTTGATAATGCGTTTACTGCCGCTAAGCATGCGTCCGTCCCGGGATGAGGCTTGGGAAAAAAATATATGACGAACAGGGGCTTACCCTTCTCGGAGAACGTGTCGAATTAACGCAACTGCTGATTCAACGGCTTGCCAAACGCGGTATTGATTTTGTATACATAGATGACCCGCGCACCCAGGACGTGACCATTCCGGATATGATCAGTGACGGAACAAGATTAAAGGCGATCTCGGAGATCCGGACTTCGTTTCGCAAGCTGATGGATCATTCCTTGAAGCGCCAGGCCAATATTTACGCCCAGCTGGGGCAAAACTTCAGAAAGCTGATCGATCTGATCATTGACGATCTCAGTGCCCATAAGGATGCAATGATCATGCTGACGAACATTAGCGTCATGGATGACTATCTGTTTCAGCATTCCTTGAATGTCTGCATCTATACGACGATGCTCGGCATGGCTCACGGCTACAGCCGGGAAGAGCTGGCTACGATCAGTCTCGGAGCGATGCTTCACGATATAGGTAAAACGCAAATTCCAATTGAGCTGCTGCGGAAAAAAGGCGCCTTGACTCAAGAGGAATTCACATTGATGAAAAAGCATACGGAATACGGCTTTCAGCTGCTGAAGGATGAAGCGAACATCTCGCTCATTGTCGCTCACTGTGCTTTCCAGCATCATGAGAGAATGGACGGCAGCGGTTATCCCCGGGGGCTGAACGGCAAAGACATTCACGATTATGCCCGGTGGATCGGGCTGGTCGACTCCTACGATGCGATGACCACCCATAGGGTTTACCGGAAGGCGATGCTGCCCCACCAGGCGATGGAGGTTCTGTATACCGGTACGGAAACGCTGTATGAGAAAGAGAAGATCGAGCTGTTCCGGGATAAAGTGGCGATCTATCCGCTCGGCGTCTCCGTCACCTTAAATACGGGCGAAGCCGGTACGGTTGTCGGCTTGAACCATCTGTTCCCGCAGAGGCCGATCGTTCGTCTCTTATATAACGAACAGGGCGAGGAGCTGAAAGCGCCGGTCGAGGTGGATTTGTCCCAGAAGCTTTCCCTCATGATCGTCGATGTGAATGAATCGTCAGATGACGGCCAGATGAATATGCGAGCCAATTAAGCCCGGAACTCCCGGGCTTTTTGTCACATGATAGAATTTATATGTTTTCGGGGGCCCCGTAAAGCACCTGAGTCCGCTTCGAAGCATAAGCCCCACTTTGTGGGGTTATTTGAATTTGCATAAAACCCTTATCGGTGGTTTAGTTTCATTTTGATGCGTCATACGATACAATAGGTGGTAAAAATAATTTATAGAGTCAGGTGTGAATCTCAACATGATAGATAAGCTGAGTCCCGTATTACTTCCCATTACCCCGCACAACGATCCGTGGGACCCGATCCGTTCGCTGCAAAGGCATGGCAGGCACATGCTGACCAGCGTCGAGTTCACGGTTACGAACTTGTGCAATATGCGCTGTGAGCACTGCGCGGTTGGTGAGACGCTGACGATGACGGAAGGTCCGCGCATTCCGCTGGACACCGTGCTGCGCAAGCTGGACGAAGTCGAGCACCTGGAGACGATCAGCATTACGGGCGGAGAGCCCAGCTACCATGAAGCAACGGTGAGGGATTATATCGTTCCCCTCTTAAAATATGCAAGATCGCGCGGCGTCCGCTCGCAGATCAATTCGAATTTGACGCTGGATATCGGCCGGTATGAAATGCTGGCTCCCTATTTGGATGTCATGCATATTTCCTTCAATTATTTGAAGGCCGATGATTTCCATCAGGTCGGCTTTGCCCGTGCAGGAAGGAATGTGAAGCTGGATACGGCGGCCAAGCTGTATGAGCGCATGATTGACAATACGATGGCCTTAAGCCGCGGCGGGATGTTCATCTCGGCCGAGTCGATGATTAATTACCGAACGCATGAAAAGCTGGCCGAAATCCATAGACTAATTGTAGAAATGGGCTGTGTCCGCCATGAGGTGCACCCGATGTATCCGAGCTCGTTCGCATCGAACCTGCCGGTGCTCTCACTGGAGCAATTCCGCACTTCGATTCACAAGCTTCTGGATGAGCGCAGCCGCGAGATCTGGATGCTGTTCGGAACGCTTCCTTATTATGCATGCAGTCCTCATGAGGAAGACCGCCGCCTGATCCGGAGATTGCGCGAGGAGCCGAACGTTACGGTTCGCAACGACCCGGACGGCCGCAACCGGCTGAACGTGAATCTGTTTACCGGCGACGTCTATGTAACGGACTTTTCCGATGTTCCCGCTCTCGGCAGCATTCACAACGATTCCCTGGAGCAAGTGTTCGCACGGTGGGGAGCCCACCCGCTGAATGCCTCCGTCAACTGTCATTGTCCGGCGGCAAATTGCTGCGGACCAAACCTTTTGGTCGCTGATACGTATTACAAAGAAGTCGATTTTACCGCGAGGAAAGCGGTAGTCTGATTTCGGCTTACATCCTGGAGATTTTTAAATAGAAAAGGAGTTTGAGGTCATTGGAACCACACAGTACGAGCTTTGATTGGGGACTTATATCACTGAACTTGTTTATGGTTGTGCTTCTGGTATTCTTGAACGGTTTTTTTGTGGCAGCCGAGTTTGCCCTGGTCAAAGTCCGGCAGTCCCGTTTGCAGCAGTTAAACAACGAGGGCGTCGGAAGAGCAAAATACGCGCTGGCCGTAACCAAGAAGCTGGATGCTTACTTGTCCGCCACACAGCTCGGAATTACACTGGCTTCGCTTGGCTTGGGTTGGGTGGGAGAACCGGCTATCTCCCATTTAATTATCGACCCGCTGTTTGCAAAGCTTCATCTGACGAACGCATGGTACAGCTCCGCGCTGTCGGTCTTCATTGGCTTTGTGATCATTACGTTCATGCATATCGTCTTGGGGGAGTTGGCGCCTAAATCGCTGGCGATTCAAAAATCGGAAGGCACCTCGCTCTGGCTCTCCGGGCCTCTGCTAGTATTTTATAAGGTATTTTTTCCCGTCATTGCGCTCTTGAACGGTACTGCGAACCGTCTGCTTCGGCTGGTCGGCGTCGAGCCTGCCACAGAGCATGAGGCGGCGCATACCGAGGAAGAAATCCGCATTCTGATGGATCAGAGTGCACGCAGCGGCCATATCGATAAGGACGAGATGGCGTTGTTCGATAACATATTCGAATTTTCGGACCGGGTAGCCCGGGAGATCATGCTGCCGCGGACGGATATGGACTGTCTTTTCACCGAGCATTCCTTTGCCGAAAACCTGAAGGTGGTTTACAAATCGAAGCATACGCGCTATCCGGTTGCGCACGAAGATAAGGACAATATTATCGGGTTTGTGCATATAACGGACCTGCTGACGGCAGATCCGGATGAGGAGCACGATCTGAGATCGTTTGTCCGTCCTGTGCTGATGGTGCCGGAATCGATGGAAATCAGCCATGTGCTGAAGCTGATGCAGCGTAAGGCTTCGCAGCTGGTCATTGTGGTTGACGAGTACGGAGGCACTGCAGGGATGCTGACGACCGAAGATATATTGGAGGAAATCGTCGGAGAAATTCACGACGAGTTCGATGAGAACGAGCGCCCGAGCGTAGAGAAGAAAGGAGACTCCTACTCCGTAGACGGCAGAGTGCTGCTGGAGGATTTGGATGACCTGCTGTCGCTTGGCATCGAGGACGACGAGGTGGACTCCATCGGCGGCTGGCTGTTTACCAAGCTGGAAGGATCCGTCACCAAAGGGAAAAGGCTCGAATACGGCAGCTTTGTTTTTGAAATTCTGGAAGCGCGCAAGCTGCGGATTATGAGAGTATTGATTACACGCAAGGAGCCGGTTGCGCCGATGGTCGGACAAACGGAGGGGAAGGAACAGGAGCAAGAGATGAAGTAAGAGGGAGAGCTGCCGGAACATGTCGTTAAGAATCATTCTTTTCTGCGCTATCGGCGTCCTGCTGTTGTACGGACTGTTTACTATCGGGTTTCCGTTTCTGCTGGCAATGCTGATAGCGATTTTCCTGGAGCCGCTGGTGCAATGGCTTGTAAAGTACGGGAGAATGAACCGTTTGCTCGCCGCTTTGGTCATTTGCACCTTGTTCACAGGGGCGTTACTGGGATTTTTTTCACTCGTTGGCTTCAAGATGGTATCGGAGACGATTCAATTTTGGAAGAACGCTCCGGATTATTTAAACGATGCAAAGCTCTTTTTCGATGATACGACAGAAAAGACACGACTGTTTTACAGCACTCTTCCCCAAGGGATAGCAGAACAGCTTCAAGGGGTCGTGGAGACTGGAATTAACACGGTAACCGAGAATTTGAAAGGCATCTTGACGGCCATTTCCTCTTATTTCCTGAATGTGGCCAAAACTATACCGAACTTATTGATCTTCTTCGTCGTTTTCATTATCGGCCTCTATTTAATCTCGATCAGTCTGCCGAATTTGCTCCGGTCGTTCCTGCAATTGTTCGAGATCAAGTCGCAGTCTAAAGTCATCAGCGTGCTGAATGATCTGCGCCGTGCAGTTCTCGGCTTCCTGTTCGCCCAGTTCCTGATCAGTCTGCTCACCTATATTGTAACTTTAATCGGCCTGCTGTTTCTCCGCGTCGATTATCCGCTGGCCATCGCGCTTTTGATCGTCATTGTTGATATATTGCCGATTCTGGGCACCAGCGCGGTGCTGGTCCCGTGGGCGATCTACAGTATGCTGGCCGGAAATATGCACTTGGGCATCGGACTTTTGGTTTTACTCCTGTTTATTATGATATTCCGCAAGCTGATCGAGCCCAAAATTATCGGGGATGCGGTCGGAATCAATGCGCTGGCCGCTCTGGTCAGCATGTATATCGGATTTAAGCTGATCGGCGTGATCGGTTTGATTTTCGGCCCGGTACTCATTATCATTTATCAGGCGCTGCGGCGCGTAGGTATGCTTAAGATCAATATTAAGCTCGATTAAAAGACAGACGGCTTCCCATTGCGATCGTTCGCGGGAGCCGTCTTTTTGTTGTATTTTCTTGGCGATCCCCGCGATTCCTAAGCATAATGGACGAGAGGAGCCTGATATACATAGGGTGAACGGCAACACATTCCTTAGGAAAGAAGGCATCCATGGTGAATCAAGTTAGAGTATGGTTTCCTTATGTCAGTCCGCACGACCCATGTCCGCCGATCTGCGAAAAGTTCTACTATACACCGCCTAATCTGTTTATTCCGTTCCAGCCGATGAATCTGCCCCAATTCTCCCCGCATGAAGCGTTGAGATTAGGGCCTTATGGCCGGCCCTGTACAGTCCCTATCAGCCGAACTGCTAAGCGACAGAAAGGAGTGAACCGCATTGTCCCAGCAGAAACCGATGCCTGAGCATTTTTACACGATGCTGCATGAGCTGCAGGCAGTTGATTTTGTGTTAGTGGAGCTGACGCTGTATCTGGACACCCATCCGCTGGATAGCCAGGCGCTGCAGCAATACAATCATTGCGCGCAGCAGCGGATGCAGCTTGCCCACCAGTTCGAGGTGGAATTCGGTCCTCTAAAAAGCTTCGGGCAAAGCTTTTCCCGACATCCATGGCAGTGGGTGGAAACCCCTTGGCCTTGGCAGGTATAGCTGTATAAGAACCAGCATTCAAGGGAGGGGAGATCAAAGGCATGTGGATTTATGAGAAAAAGCTGCAGTATCCGGTTCGCGTAAGCAAATGCGACCCTCAAATGGCAAAGTTTTTGCTGGAGCAGTACGGAGGCGCTGACGGAGAGCTGGCCGCCGCGCTGCGCTATTTGAATCAGCGTTACACAATACCGGATAAAGTCATCGGACTTTTGACCGATATTGGCACGGAGGAATTCGCCCACCTGGAAATGATCGCGACTATGGTGTATAAGCTGACGAAGGATGCGACGGTGGAGCAGCTGAAGGCGGCCGGGCTCGGCGATCATTATGCCGCTCACGATAAAGCTTTATTTTATAATAATGCGTCAGGAGTGCCGTGGACGGCAGCCTATATTCAGGCGAAAGGTGACCCGATCGCCGATTTGTATGAGGATATCGCTGCGGAGGAGAAGGCAAGAGCAACTTACCAATGGTTAATTGATATGACGGATGACGTGGATTTGCAGGATGGCTTGAAGTTTTTAAGGGAGAGAGAGATCGTGCACTCCTTGCGGTTCCGCGAGGCGGTAGAAATATTGAAGACGGAGAGAGACGCCAAAAAGGTGTTTTAATTGAACGCGAAAGCGAGACACTAGAGAGGACCCTTGAAGCAGACCTTTACAAGAGGTGTGCTTTAAGGGTTTTATTGTGCAAGGATTTACAAAAAATGTATATAATAACGAAAAAGAGATAAGGCTTAACCTATACGGGGTAAAGAGAGAAGGGATTTAGATTCATATCAGCATCGCCGTGATATCCATGTTCTTTTTGGCTGCCTCGAGGGCATGGAAGCATTTTTTGGTCTGTCACTCCACGATTTTGTTTATGATTGCCGGCAACCTGCTGCATTTGTTTTTTTCGAATGATTATATGGTATGGTATTTTGTTCCCGACACCCCGATTTATCCTGCGCATACCGAGCTTATATACACCTTCATTATTTTTCCGGCCACCGTACTGCTTTTCTTTCACGGGTACCCGAAGACGGGGTGGGGCAAGCAGATCGTTTATCTTGTTTGGTGGGTGATCATTTATTCGGCGGTGGAATGGGTACTCTCGGAAACAGGGAGAATTATTTACGATCACGGCTGGAGCTGGCTGTGGTCGACGTTGTTTGATTGCATGATGTTTCCGATGCTGCTGCTCCATCAGCGAAACCCTCTGCTGGCTTACGGATTGTCCATCCTTATCGTCGTAGCTCTGGTTTACGGCTTCCGCGTGCCGATGGGCACGGTGCTGTAGCCGTCCTTTTCCCGGGGTTTGACATTCTATATGAATCGTGTTTGTATAGAAGCTGACAGGTTCTAAGGGGAGGGAAAGGTATTGTCTACTTTTAAAAAGCCGGAGGCTATGATCTTTGATCTGGACGGCACGCTGTTTCAGACGGAAACGCTGCTGCTTCCTGCTTATCATGCCATGTTCGACACGCTGAAAGCGGAGGGCACCTACACGGGAGAAACGCCGGATGAGAGCCTGATTTTGGGCAGTCTCGGGATGCTGCTGGAGCAGATCTGGCAGCGGGTGATGCCGGATGCCGATATTCAAGTGCACCGCAGAGCGGACGAGCTGCTGCTGCAGTACCAGATCGACAGGCTGCGCGGGGGCGAAGGCCAAATGTATGAAGAGGTTGCGGCAACATTGGCGGAGCTTCGCAGACAGGGGATCCGGCTGTTTGTCGCGAGCAACGGACTGGAGGCTTATGTTAAAGGGGTCATCGAACAGAAGGAGCTGGCTCCGCAGTTCGAAGGCTTATACAGCGCAGGCGAATTCCAGACAAGATCCAAGGTGGATCTGGTTCGCCGGCTGATGGAGACTTATGGGGTCAACACAGCCTGGATGGTCGGCGACCGGCCCTCGGATGTGGAAGCGGGCCTTGAGAACGGATTGACCGTCATCGGCTGCGACTATGCCGGCTTCCGCAAGGAAGGCGAGCTGGAAGGCGCGCATGCCGTCATCTCGAAATTTTCCGATTTGCTGACATTAATCGAACCGTAAGATCAGCCCTGCTTCGCTTCCGGCGCCGCAAAGCAGGATGCTGCGGTAAGAGGCGGCTTTCAGGCCGATCAAGCCTCTTGGTTGGCCGCATCCCATGTGGAACGGAAGCTTTGGCCATAAGAAAAAGGCATATACAGGCGGACAAGCCGCTTGGTATGCCTTTTTTCTTTATCAGGCTGGAAAGTCCTTCCCGGCATGCCGGGGTCAGGACTTTTCTCTCCTGCTCTTTTTCCGTTTCATGAGCCATACGGCATATTCCAGAGGCCGGGTAATGGCTTTCCGGTAAGTTTCCGCTTCGCCGATTTTATGAAATACTTCACGCGACGGCTTCGGATTGACCTCCAATAGCCATACCTTTCCTTTCGGATCGACAGCCAGATCGATGCCCATCTCGACCTGGTCTCCGAATTTTTCCTCAACGAATTGAGCTACATTCATCCCGAGCTTATAAGCTTCTTCCTTAATCTCTTCGACCTTGGTTAGGTCTTCAAACCGGAGAAGCAGCAGCGTCTCCATCGGAACGGCTGTGCCTCCGCCATGGAGGTTCGAGGTGACGGAATAACGGGGACCGACGCGGCCCGCACAGCCGGTAATATCCCATTCGCCCTTCCCGTTCTTCTGCACAAGCATACGGAAATCATGAACCCGCCCGTCCTTCAGCGAAAGCGGGATGCCCTGCTGGACGATGTAGCGGTCGTTCAGCTTCCAGCCGCTGAGCTTCGCCGGGATTTGCATTTCGTATACCCGCTGGGGAGGAATGATATGCCGGTTCTGATCCCGGCCCTGCATCAGATAACCGGAACCGTTCGTGATCTGCAGCCGGATGATGCCTCTGCCCCCCGTTCCGCTGCGGGGCTTTAAATAGATGCGGTGATGCTTCTTTAAGAATTGAATCAGCTCTTTGCTGCCGCTGTAACGGACGGTGGCGGGCAGATGGGAGGCGATATCCTCGTTCTCGGATAAAATTTGATGCATCGCCCATTTATTGGTCAGCGGATGGCTCAAATACTTCAGCTTCTTATTGTACTGGGAACGGAATTTGGTAATTTTACGGTAATTCTCAATTCCGTGGTACCGGCAGCGGTCATAGACCCATTCAGGAAACGGCGCCCATTTGCGCTGCCATTTGCCTGAGGACGTATTGTAATACAGTGCTTGGATCTTCTGCTTGGATTCGTTAATATCATCCGGCGTAAAGACAAGCACTTCGATCCCCATTTTTTTACCGTGAACGGACAGCTTGCGGAAGAAAGAAAGCTCTTCAAGCTTTCTTTCTTCCAGATACATGGCTAAGACACCTAATTGATAAGGGGGATTCACATCGGATCACCTGCTTGCTTTTTGAGGTGCGGACTTCGCCGTCTTTTTCTTGCCAAGCTCCGAGGCTTTCTTTTTTTTGACATTGATCTTGGATAAATGAATGCAGTAATGAATCAGGTTTTCAAGCGATTTCTTGCGGATATGCGGCTCGTCGAACTTCATCGGCTTCGAATTGGCTTCGAAAAACCAGATATGGCCGCTTCCGTCCACGCCCAAATCCATCGACATTTCACCCAGCGTATCTCCGCTTGATTTCTCAATCTGCCTGGCGATCACGAGCGCCGCGCTCTTGATGCGCCGCAATATTTTTTTGGTTCCAAGCGTACCGAACCCGGCGCCGAGCAGCTTGGCGGGATCGTCGATCGAGCCGCCGCGGGGAACATGGGTCGTAATGCTCATTTTCCCCGCGAGCCGGGCTCCGACTCCGGCGATGCTCCACTCGCCCTGGCTGTTCTTTTGCACAAGCACGCGCAGATCGAAGGGCCTCTGCTTGTAATTGGAGAGCGTGATACCCTGCTGCATAATGTAATCCTTGGAGCCGATCATGTCGCGGATTTGGGTCCACAGCTGAACAACATTGCTGTAGCGGGAGATGTGGCTTTTGGTTTTGTCCTGCACACTGAGCTGGAACGTGCGGGATTTGGATTTATCCGTCAGCCGGCTTACTTTCATAATGCCTTTGCCGGCTTTTCCGCGAATCGGCTTCAAATACAGACTCGGATGCTTCTGCAGCAGCTTCTCCAGCTCTTCGCTGGTCGTGAGCCGCTGGGTCGTAGGGATATACTCCTGCGTTTCCTTCGATTTGTTCAACCATTCGAACAGTGTCCATTTATTAAAAAACGCCGGATTAAAAAATTGAATGTGAGCGTGCTTCATGCAGGTTTGCATGATCTGCTGAACCTCGGGAAGCAGCTCGAATTTGCGGTAAGGAATCCGGTTATAGATGACGTGGGGAAGAGGCAGCAGCTCTTTCTTCCATGATTTTGTCTGGAAGTTGTAGGTAAAGCCCACTGCGCTCTTGCCGGTCAGCTTGAAATTGGAGGTGGTCATAACATAGACCTGCACCCCTTTTTCCTCGCCGGTTCGGATCAAATCGATAAAATTTTCTTGATTTCCTCGAAAAAGCCTTTTTTCATCGGAATAAGTGAGAATGGCCATGGTAGGGCGCCGCTGCTGGTTTTGGCGTAGGAGAAGTTCCACTCAGGATTCCCTCCTTGGGCGAAATCGGCTCAGGTACAGGCAGTAGTCATAAATATATTGCAGCGCGGCCTTGCCTTCTCCTTTAAGCGCCGGATGCTTGAAAATCGAGCGCCCCGGCTTGGAGTTGGCTTCGAACATCCAGATGCGTTCGTTCTGGTCAATCCCGATATCGAAGCCAAGCTCGCCCAGCGTGTGCTGGTCCTTGCGCTCAATCGCTTCGGCCAGCTTGATCGCGGTTTCTTTGGCCGATGCGAGCACCTGGTCGGCCCGGCTGCCGAACATTTGCTTCAGCACATGGTCGGGGGTCATCAGCTGTCCGCCTGTACGCACATGCGTGGTGACGCTGCCTTTTCCCGCTTTCTTGGCTCCGATTCCGGCGACCACCCATTGGTTATTCATATTTTTGGTCAGATGAAAACGGAAGTCGATCGGACAATTGTCCAGCTCGATCAGCCGGATGCCCTGCTGGGCGACATAATGATTGAGCCTTCCGCTGCTGCGGTTGAGCAGAGACATCAGCGGCTCGAACTTGCTGAAGCGCAGGAGCACGTTTTTGCCTCCCCGCCGGAAGCGGACATAATACCCCCGTTTGGGATTATAGGTCAGACGGTAGATGCCGATGCCCAGGCTGCCGCCTGTCGGCTTCAAGTAAATAAATTTGTGCTTGTCGAGCATCTCCTTAATCTGGGCGGAAGATGGATTGAGATGAGACTCCGGCACATGCTTGAAGGCTTCGGTGCCCTCGAGCAGGTTATAGATATCCCATTTCTCAAAGAAAGCCCAGTTGAACAAAGGAATGCCGCGTTTGACGAAGCGCTGCTTAAAGGCGTTCATCGAAGCCAGCTTCTCGGCCTTGCGGCTCGGCAGCCGGTTGTAGACGACATCCGGCAGCGGAACGGTTTTGCGGAACCAGCCGCCCTCCCTTTTGGGGAACGTGCCTGTAACGGTTTCCTGGACCAGTTGACGTCGCGCGGGGAAAAGGCGAAATAGAACGACCTGTCGTAGCCCACGCGCATGAACTGGCGGATAAACTCGGTGCGAGAACCGAAGGGGGCTGTGCTGCTGCCGGTAATGCCCGTTAAGATCCCGATCAGCGGCCCCAGCCGGATATCCTTCCCGTTATGGGAGAGGATCAGCGTCGATCCCAGATGAGGGATGCGCAGCTGAGCGATGAGAGACAGCGGCAAATACAGATGATGCCCTGTTTTTTTTAACGTTTTGAAGCCTGCCGAGGTACTTTTGCTGCCTACGTGCAGAATCAAGGATTTCGTCTTCGCCAGCTTGAGGGTTCTCGCCAATTCACTAGTCAAGTAGATTGCTTTTTCCTGCCTCTGGGTCACATGAATCGTGCAAGTTGTCAAACTCATGGGTTTCCTCCTAAGGGCATCGCGGGAGCAATGCCCAACTTCGTAAGCATGGTCTAAGCTTCGTTCAGGCCCCAGCGGATCACCCTTTACTCTTACAAACAAGTGATTTCGCTTTCCCTAAGCAAAGCTCGCTCGGAACAGCTGGTGTGGCAAATACGGTCTCCCGCCGTTACCGGATCCCTTCCTTGAAAGGGGAGCGCCGCAGAAGGTGGCGTGCGTAACGGATGGGATTGACCAGAGCGGCATACCGCGCCTGATCGTCATGAAGATAAGTAAAGATGGAGCGGCCTGGCTTGGAGTTGGCCTCCAGAATCCATATTCGCCCGTGCGTATCGACGCCGAAGTCAATACCGAGTTCGGCTAGCCGCCCGTGAAAGGTTTCCAGAATTTCTGGAATCAGCTTGGAAAGCTGCTGCAGCTCGCTTACCAGCTGACTTGCTCTGGCCGGGCCGTACAGGCCTGCCAGAAAAGCTTCGGCGGGCTCGACGCTCCCGCCGCCGTGAAGATTCGAGGTCAGACTCCCGTTCTGACCCCGCCGTACGGCCATACCGGTCACCTGCCATTGACCGGTGCCGTCTTTTTGAACAAGCGCGCGCACGTCGTACGCGTCGCCATGGGGCCCCTGCAGCTGCAAATATTGCTGCAGCAGGTAGTTGCGCTGCGCCGTGAAGCGGCGCAGCCAGCGCAGAAGCGACGGCGCGTCGGCAAAGCCGCACTCGACGCGGCGGTTGCGCGCATCGCGCCCGCGCACGGAAAACGCCGGCCCGGCGCTTTCCATGCGTTCGCGCGCGCCCTCGCCGGCCGTCCGGGGAGCGCGCCGGACGTGCAGCACCCCCCGGCCCTGCGAGCCGGACTGCGGCTTCAGCAGCACTTCACCGCGCGTCTTCAGCCAATCCGCGACCGAACGGACGCTTCGCATCACTTCGGTTGGCGGCAGGTATGCCTGAAGCCGGCTGTCTTGTTCCAGCATATGCTGAACTTCCCATTTGCCCCGTAGGCCACAGCCCAAAAAAAGGGCAGGACGGTACTCTTGCAGCTTACGGACTGCAATCCGGTATGCCGCATATTGTCTTCGGGTTGTAAAAAAGCACCGGTCATAGACGATGTCAGGTATCCGGAATTGCCGGAGCATCCATTGGCGCCCCGACGCGTCGTAGGCGAAGCCTTGAATGGTGTGCTGCAGCCAATCGATGCCTTCGATCGTAAATACGAACACCTGCAGCCCGATCCTGCTGCCGGCGATGCATAAGCGGCGGTAAAAGCCGCGGTTCAGAAAAGGGGGATCGCCTTCGGTTTGCGTGGTCATGATGCCCAATACGTATTGGGACGATGGTGTCATCATGAGCTTCACCTCAGCCTTTATTCAAAATTTGGCTGCAAAACGGGAATATTGCACCAGCTGCTTGACGGAAGGACGGATTTTGCTTTCATTGCCGGCTAAAGGGGTGTTGTCATCCTTGGATGGCTTGGAGTTCACTTCAAGCAGCCAGACTCTTCCCTGGGTATCCAGTGCCAAGTCGATACCCAGCTCGGCGAAATGGCCGGGAATTTGGGTCTCAATGCCTTTGGCGATGGCCAGCGAGGCTTTGCGCAGCTTCGCATTTCCATCAGCGCTTGAAGGATAGTTTGAACGTGCAAGCGCATCCTTCAAGGAAGACAGGCTTCCGCCACGAGCCAAATTGGATACGAAGTGATGATTTCCGGCAATCCGGGCTACGATAGACGTAATGCCCCACTGCCCCAGCTCGTTTCGCTGGACGAGCGCCCGGAAATCAACCGGACGTCCGCCGATGGAAATCAGATTCAGCCCCTGCTGGATTTGGTGGCGCTGCTGCTTGACTTTGCCGGATAAGCTGGAAAACATCGCAGCAAGGTTGTCATACGTTTGCTTGCGTGCCCCGCTGAGATTGGTGAAATGGCAGACGTAGCTGTTGTCGGGCTGACGCTTGATGCGGATGATGCCTTTGCCGAGACTGCCGGTAATCGGCTTTAGGAATACGGTGGAATATTTGGTGCACATGGACTTCAGCATTTGATAGTTGCGCAGCAAATACGATTCGGGCAAATAAATGTGGAGACCCTGCTCCTTGCGCAGCGCGTCGAATACTTCCGTTTTGTTCAAATATTTCTCATTGAACAGCACGGCCTGATGCTGTGTCTTGGCATGCTTAATAAACTGCTGGACATTGGCGCGGTTTTCCAGCTTTCGGGACGTAAACCGGTTGTACAGAATATTGGGCACCGGAAACGAGCGCTTCACCCATTTACCCGTATAATGCCAGCCCTGCACCGTCTCCCCTGAATGACACTCCTCGGGAGTAAAGAAAAAAACTGAGGCCCCATAAATTTTGCAGGCATCATGGAGCTCCCGGCAAAAGGCGGTAATCGCTCCAAAGGGCTTCTCCACGGCCCCAGGGTAGACGCGGCTAATCAATACGCCGATTAACGGTCCTATATGAAGCGTGCGGGTTGCGGCCTTGAAATGAATGCACAACACGTCGCCGTGAGTCAGCCCACATTTTGCTGCTATGGAGTCGTTGATCCGAAGGATGCCTGCTTGGGTAGTAGGAACGATCTTGACTTCATGCTTGGCTGAACCGAAGCGCAGCTGCAGTGTCGATTGGGTGGGAAGTCTCCATTTTTTTACCAATACGTCACTTAGCATGATGACCCTATCGTCCGAGAAGGGGCCGGCATTCTGAATTTGAATCTTGACCTTCGTTCTTTTCACGCTTGTAACTCCTTCCCAGCGCCGACTTGCATGGTTAATCAAGTGAACTACTCCATCATATGAGGGCGTTTTGCCCTTGGTGAAAAGAAACTGTCGAAAGTTCGCCTTGGCTGCCGGGGGCTGCGGCGGCTGCCGGAGGCTTTGCAAGGCGGAGAGAAGGGCTGTTGGGATAGGCTGTTTCTCTAGCGGGGATACTGGGTAAGTAGGAAAAATATCGTTCCATTTCCAACAGAGGGAGGACGAATACCGAATGAACGCTCTAGAAACTATCATCGTCATCATTGTTATGAACATTGTTTACGTCTCCCTGTTCACCATACGCATCATTCTCGTGATGAAATCAAGGCGCTTCTTGGCATCGTTTATCAGCATGTTTGAAGTATTCGTGTATTTGATGGGACTGAATATTGTTTTGAACAATATCGATAAGCCGCTGAATCTGGCGGCCTACTGCCTTGGATGGGGAACGGGGGTGTGGCTTGGCATCAAAATAGAGGAGTGGCTGGCGCTCGGCTACAGCACCCTGCAGATTGTAGTGGATTACGAATCGCAGACACTGCCCCGTCTCTTGCGGGAGCAGGGCTTCGGCGTAACGAGCTGGATGGCGGAGGGCAAAGACGGCCCTCGGCTGATGATGGAGGTCTTGACCAAGCGGAGCCAGGAGAAGCATCTGTTGAAGCTGATTCAGGATATGGCGCCCAAAGCTTTCGTGATCTCTTACGAGCCTAGAACGTTCCGGGGCGGCTTCTGGACGAAGAGGCTGAGAAACGGATGAATCTGGGCGGCCGGAGCTAATGCAGTGCGGACCGAACGGTTTGTATGATTAAGACAACAGGTAAAAGAGGGGTTGACAGCATGATTCGCTTTGAAAATGTGAATAAAACCTATGAGGACGGCTTCGTCGCGCTGAAGTCGATTAATGTCGAATTTGTCGATGGAGAATTGACGGTACTAATCGGTCCGAGCGGCTGCGGCAAATCGACATTGATGAAGCATATTAACCGGTTGAATAATCCGAGCAAAGGGAAAATTTATATCCGCGATCAGGATATTTCCAAGATAGATCCGGTTGAGCTGCGGCGCAAAATTGGCTACGTCATCCAAAATGTAGGCTTGTTTCCTCATATGACGATAGCCAAAAACGTGATCGTCGTGCCGAAGCTGCTGAACTGGGACAAGGAGAAAATGGAACGCAAGGTCGATGAGCTTCTGCAGCTGGTCAACCTGGATCCGCAGACGTACCGGAACCGCTATCCTTCCGAGCTGAGCGGAGGACAGCAGCAGCGGATCGGCGTCATCCGGGCGCTGGCGGCCGAGCCGGACATTATTTTGCTCGATGAGCCGTTCAGCGCCCTGGATCCGATCAGCAGGGAGCAGCTTCAGGATGAGCTGGTCCGCCTGCAGCAGGAATTGAAGAAAACGATCGTCTTTGTGACGCATGATATGGATGAGGCGATCAAGATTGCGGACACGATTGTTCTGATGAAGGACGGCGAGATCGTGCAGAAGGGGACGCCCGAGCAAATATTGCGTCATCCCGCGAACGAGTTCGTGAAGAGCTTTATCGGCAAAAAAAGGCTCGCTTCCGATACGTTTGACCCGGATCTCACGCTCACCGTCGATGAGGTGATGTCGCAGCATCCTGTGACCGCTTCACCGGGACGCGGCATGGCGGAGGCGGTTCAATTTATGGAGAGACACCGGGTCGATTCCTTGATTATCGTCGGCCGGGGGAAAGAGCTGCTCGGTCATGCTTCGATCTTCCGGGTATTGAACCGGTACCGCGACGAGAATGTGAAGCTGTCCGACGTTATGCAGCCGTTCGACTATGTCGTTGAATCGGGCTCCTCCGTCGCGCTGGCCGTCGCTCTGATGAACGAGCACGGGCTGCCTTATATTCCGGTTGTGCGCGGCGGCCAGTTCGTCGGTTTGGTGACCAAGGGAAGCCTGGTTCGGCCATTTGGCCGATGTGTACAATCCGGACGACATGAGCATTGAAGAGCTCGAAGCCGAGTCGGCGAAGCTCGGGGAAGAAGCGCTTCTTTCCCCAAGCCCGGAGGATGGGCATGACTTGCAGGAAGGGAGCGACCGCGTATGAGCGCATGGCTTGCTAACTATGCAGCTTTCTTATCCGACCGGCAGGCGGATATTTGGACGGCGCTCCGGGAGCACATCGTCATTTGCCTTATTGCCGTCCTGTTTGGCGCCGTCATCGCGATTCCGGTCGGTATGCTGCTGGCGGGAAACCGGAAGGGCTGGCTGAACGGGCTTGTATTTACCATAGCTAATATTTTGCAGACCGTGCCGAGCCTGGCGCTGCTGGCGATTCTGATCCCGGTGCTTGGCATTGGCCGCACGCCGGCGATCTTTGCTTTGTTTCTGTATTCGCTGATGCCGATCATGCGCAATACGTTTGCGGGCTTCCAGGCCGTCGACCCGAACGTGATTGAAGCTGCGCGCGGGATGGGGTACAGCACCGCCCAGCGGCTGCTCCAGATTCAGCTTCCGCTGGCTTTTCCTTATATCATGTCCGGGCTGCGCGTCACGACGGTTTACATCATCAGCTGGGCTACCTTGGCGACGCTGATCGGAGCGGGGGGCTTGGGCCAGCTTATTTTTTCGGGCATGGGCGTCAACAAGAAAGAGCTGATTGTGACCGGGGCTTTGCTGGCCGTGCTTTTGGCACTGCTGGCGGATTTCGTCTTGGGGCTGGCGGAGAAATGGGTGACGGTCCGGACGAAAAGCGCGCCGGCGGCCGGTACCGAGACGGCAGGCTGACAGGGAGGCATTCGATGAGACATCAGGTGAAATATTTCATGCTGGCTCTGGCTGCATTTGCTATGGCCGCTTTATTATCCGGCTGCGGTCAGGGCAATACGATCCGGATCGGAACGCAAACCTTCTCCGAGCCTAAAATTTTGGCTCAAATGTACCGTCTTCTGATTGAAGACCGGACGGATCTGAAGGTCGAGGTGATGCCGGATTTGGCTACAAGCTCGGTCGTGCTGGATGCCATCAAAAATAACGATATCCAGATGGGCACCTTGTACACGGGAATTATTTTCGACAATTACTTCCCGTTTGAAATGACGAAAGACCGGGGGCAGGTGCTGAAGCAGGCGCAGGCCGGGTTCGATCAATACTACGGACTGAAGTGGTTTGATCCTTACGGCTTTGAGAATACGTACGCTTTTACGGTGCGCAAGGAGCTGGCGGAGCAGGAGCATCTGCAAAAAATTTCGGATGTCCGGCCCAAAGCCGCATCCATGCGTCTGGGCGTGGATACCTCCTGGCTGGAAAGGGAAGGGGACGGCTATCCCGCCTTTCAGAAAACGTACGGCATTACCTTCGGCAAGACGTACCCGATGGAGGTTGCGCTCGTTTATAATGCCGTGGCGAGCCAAAAGATGGACATCGTCCTCGCCTATTCGACGGATGCGCGATTGAAGGAATACGGTCTGGTCACCTTGGAGGACGACCAGCATTTCTTTCCCCCTTATGACGCTTCGCCGGTCATCGGCAAGCAGGTGCTGAGCGAGCATCCGGAGCTGAACGAGATCATCGGGCTGCTTGTCGGTAAAATCGATGCGGAAACGATGATCGCATTGAACTATGAGGTGGATGTCAACAAGCGCAATGAGAAGAAGGTTGCGGAGGAATATTTGCGGAAGATCGGTTTGCTGAAGTAAGGAGGGAAAGCGGCGTGGAGCTGTTTATTCGTTATATAGGCGAGAATTGGGCGGATTTGCTCGTGTTAACATACCAGCATATTGTGATGGTGCTGCTGGGCTTGGCGTTGGCGTTAGCGGCGGGGGTTCCTTTGGGAATTGCCGCTTCCCGCCACCGGACGCTGGGGAAGGTGATTCTTACCGTGGCGAACATTATACAGGTGTTCCCTAGCCTGGCGCTTCTTGTGCTGCTGATGATCGTATTCGGTCTGGGCTCGACGACCGTTGTCATCGGACTTTTTCTGTATTCGCTGCTGCCGGTAATCCGCAACACCTATGTCGGCTTGACCCAGGTCAGTCCGACATTGCTGGAAGCGGGCAGAGGCGTAGGGATGAGCCCGATGCAAATTTTGATCAACGTTCAGCTGCCTTTGGCGCTGCCGTTTATTTTGACAGGCATCCGGGTGGCGGCGGTGATCGCCATCGGTGTCGCTACCATTGCTCCGCTGGTCGGAGGCAGCGGGCTCGGCAGGGAAATTTATGCCGGGATTAATATGGATAATCCGGCACGTTTGTATGCGGGAGCCATTCCGGCGGCGCTGCTCGCGCTGCTGGCCGATCTGGCGCTGGGACGCCTGCACCGGACGGTGAAGTTCGGCAAATAGCGCAGATAAGCTCTCCGACAACGGATGCGGGGGGTTGCACTAAAATAGGCCTGCGGGCTTGCGGCAATTTCTGCCGCAGCCCTGCAGGCCGTTCTTTTGTCGTAAATGTGCGGTCACCCTGGGTCAGGCGAATGAGCTTTCCTGCGGCTTGCGGTTCGCACGGGGCTTCAGCCGGGACATCAGGAGGATGGCAGCGACCATAACGACGGCGATCGTGACGAGAAACCAGAGCGTGAACGTCACCGACGCCTGCTCCATCAAGCGGCCGGTAAGCCAGGAAAAGACGGCTCCGCCAATGCCGCTGGCCGCAATGAGCTTGCTGGTCGTCTGCTCCGTTTGACCAGGGAACAGCGTATTGCTGAATACAAGAGCAATGGAGAACAACCCGGACATGAGCAGTCCCAGCAGCATAATCATGACGAACGCTCCCGCAAGCTGCTTCATCAGCACAAACCCGATCAAGACCGCTGCCGTACCGAGAGAGCACCAGAGCAGATAACGGGTGTAGCCGTACCGTTCCGCCAGCACACCGCAGAACAGGCGTCCTAGTACCATCGTTCCCCAAAAAAAGCTGACGCTCAAGGAGCCTGCGGCGGCGTCGACCTTCATGGTCTCCACCATAATGGAAGGGAGGAAGCTGACGATGCTCATTTCCAGACCGACGTAAGTAATGAAAACGGCAATGCAGACGGTCAAGACGGCCAGACGGGCCTTGCTTCCGGTTCGCCGAGACGAGCCGGAGGCCGCCGCTGCGCTTGTCTCAAGCAACGGCTTGCGGTCAATCCATTCGCTGTGACCGGCACAGAAGCTTCTCCACACCAGCATCAAGATCATGGCGAGCAGACAGACGGCATAAAAAGTGATGCGCCAGGCATCCATGACGATCAGGAGGCTGATCAGCATCGGCATCGCCAAGGCTCCCACACCGAAAAAGACCTCCAGCCGGCTCATCGCGACGGCCGTTTTTTCTACAATCGTATCGATGATGAGTGCGCCTACGGTAGATTCGATCATGCCGGAACCTAAACCGACAAGCCCCAGGCTGATCATGACGACAGGCCATGACGGCAGGAAGCCGATCACGAGGTAGCCGATGCAAATAAACAGCAGCGTGAAGGACAGCATCCGGCTGCGTCCGAACCGGCGGGACCACCAGGGCTGCGTCAAGACGCCGAGCAGAAACCCGGTAAATTGGGCAAAGACGAGATTGCCGCCGTCACCGTAGCTTCGGCCGTAATGCATCAGCAGCTCCGGGAGCAGGGCGGCCGAGATGACCGAGGTAAATCCGATCAGCAGGTAAAAGCAGCAGGCGATCCAGACAAGCCTATTCATGCGGGGCTCCCTGCGTGCCGAGCGCCCATGCCACAGCTTCCGCCACACTGCGCGTTTCGCGGCTGGCTCTGGCTTTCACTTCGGGATGAGCGCCGGACATGGCAAAGCTGTGCGGCGTTGTAGCGAACATGGAAACATCGTTGAACGAATCGCCGATACAGATCGTTTCCTCCGGCGAAATGCCGAGGTGGCTCTGCAGCGCGCGCAGTCCGACCCCTTTGGAGACATGGCTCGGCATGACGTCAAGGCAGTCCACATCGGAAATATAGGCGTCGATTTGATCGCCGTAGGTCTCTGTCAGCGTCTGTTTCAGCTGCAGCAGCCCGTCGACCTCGCCCAAATAAGTAATTTTCCCGCACAGCAGCTCCGTTCCCAGAGCTTCTACGGCCTGAGGATGAACCTGCAGCGGGGCGAGCAGATTGTGCTCGATATGGCGGTGCCGTTCATCTGTAATAATATAATTGTCCGAGTTGCACATGACGGTAATGAAGGGAAGCTCCGCAGCGGCAACGGCCAGCTCCTTGATCAGCTCGGTCGCAAACGTATCGTTTTGAATCAGCTTGCCGTCCAGCGTATGGACGTACGCGCCGTTCTGCGAAACGGAATGAACCGTCAGCCCGATCTCGTTCATGACGTGGCGGATTTCGGGGTACATCCGGCCGGAGGCGAAGCAGACGATCAGCCCGCGGTTGCAACGCTTCCTTCAGCGCAGCCCGGTCTCTTCGCGGATATGATGCCCTTTTTGCATAAGGGTGCCGTCCAGATCGCTTACAATAAGTTTAATCATAGGTTCATGTCTCCTTTAGCTATCCTGATGTCGACTTCATTGGCGTGGAGCGCTTCCTTCAAAGCCTCATCCGGCTCCTGGTCGGTGATCAGAATATCAATGCGGTCCAGGCCCGCGATGCGGTGGAACTGCCGTTTGCCGAACTTGGTATGATCCGCGAGCACAATGATTTGGTCCGCACGCCGGAGCATTTCCTTGACGATAAAGCCTTCTTCCTCATAGGGGTTCATCAAGCCGTCCTGCGTAATGCCGCAGGTGCCGAGGAACAGCTTATGAACATGGTAATCTCCGAGCATTTCAAGCGCTCTTGCACCATAAATATGCCGGTGCTCGGGATGCAGCAGACCCCCCAGCAGGTGGACGCTGGTTCGCTCCTTTTGCGCCAGCACGCCGGCGATGTCAATGGAATTGGTCACGACGACATGCCCTTGCGTATGGATGCTTTCGGCAAAGCTGAGCACGGTGGTAGAGGCGTTGAGCAGCATATAGTCGCCGTCATGCAGCAGGGAGGCGGCGCAGCGGCCGATAGCTTTCTTCGCCGCAGTCGTCGCTTCATCGCGCAGCCGTTCGCCGTAATTGGCGATTGGGGCGGAAATCGTCGGGAGAATCGCGCCTCCGCGTGTCCGCAGAATACTGCCCTGCTCCTCCAGCTTGATCATATCCCGCCGTGCGGTATCCCGGGACACATCGAACAGCTCGCAGATCGTTTCGATACGGATGCGCGGGTGATGGGCCAAGTATTCCATGATGCCCAGCAGTCTTTCTTCTTGATACACGGCATGACCTCCTTCTCCGGCGGAAACGGCGGATTATTCGGATGGGAAGTGAAGCAAGCTTTACTCCGCACCGGTTTCCATTCCAGCAGCTCTAGGCAAATTATAATGCCAATCATGCAAAAAATGCAATATAAATTAAGTGAATGTAAGTTATTTTGCATCAAATTAAGTTTTTGTGCATTTTGTTGAATCCTGTACCTTTTCCTGTGGTACAATGCTGAAGGATACCTTACATAACGATATATCCATGATAAAGGACCGTACCGGGTCGAAATGGAAGGATTGGACTGCATTTGGCTAAGAGAAAAACGAAATTACTTGAGCTCGAAATCGTTAGGGCCCTCGCTATTTTGGCGGTGCTGATGATCCACGGCACCTCGGAGGCTACCGTGGAGCTTCCGGTGGGCAGCGGGTCGCAGGCGCTGTACCTGGCTGTCAACAAGCTGAGCAATTTTGCCGTACCCGTATTTATTTTCATAAGCGGGCTTGTGCTGTTTTACCGCTACCACGACGACTGGAGCGGGAAGCAGGCGGTAACGTTCTATGTAAAACGGGTCAAGCAGGTGCTGTTTCCTTACTTGGTCTGGTCTTTGTTCTACTATTTATATAATCAATGGATCTTCGACCGTGCCCACCTGCATTTTGATTTGCCGCAATTTGCCGACCTGCTGCCTTGGGCGGACGCCTCGTACCATTTGTATTTTATGGTCATTATCGTTCAATTTTACTTGTTATTTCCTCTGCTGGTCGCGCTGTGTCGCAGCTGGCCCTGGTTTGCCAGAAACCTGATTTCGATAGGCATTGTCATTCAGGCGGCCTTTTACTGCTATAACCGCTGGGTGGAGCCGCTCGGGCATGTGCCTTCCCTGTGCGTCACCTATTTCAGCTTGTTTACGCTGGGCGGCTATCTCGGTATGAACTACGAGGCGTTCTTAGCCTGGATCGGCAAGCATATCCGGTGGGTGCTCCCTTTAAGCGCGCTGCTCGGGCTCAGCTATATGGGCTTGTTCCTGCTTGAGGAATGGAAGCATACGGTGCTGGACGGCATCTGGTATATGCTGATCTTCAACATGTACCCGATGTTCGCAGGCATGAGCTTTATTTGGCTCGGCAGACAGCTGCTTCAGCGGTGGCCTGCCTGGGGCAAGCCGCTGCTCGCGCTGGGCACGATGTCATTCGGCGTGTATCTGATGCACCCGGCCGTGCTTACCTACTGGCGGACGCATGCCGCTCATGACAGCGGACGGATGCTCGATTACCACTCGTACAATTTGACCGCCTTCCTGCTGAGTCTGGTCGTTCCGCTGCTCGTTCTGTCTGTGTATAACGGGTTCATCAAAAAAATGCGCTCGTCCCGTAAACGGACCGCGCCCAAAGGGGCGGCTTAGCTGAAGCCGCCGGCTCTAAAACAGAAGCCCTGTTCGAAGGACACTTGTCCGGAGAATAGGGCTTTATTTCCGTACGCTCCGCCCGTTTATCGAGGGCGGCGCCGCTCCTGCTTTGCTTTTGCTTGCGCGGGAGGTTGTCTGCGCGCTGCCCTCGCGGCAGCTGGGCGGACGTTCAGCTCTCCTGCGCCTGCGGCGGTTTTCGCGAACCGAAGCGGGAACGCCCGGGCCTTCAGCTCCTGCTTCACCCGGGCGGGGCTCAGCCCGGGCCGCTTTTGCAGCAGCAGCGCAGCGGCTCCTGCGATCAACGGCGCAGCCATGCTGGTGCCCGACAGCCGAATGTAGCTTTTGCCGAGGCGGCCGCGCGGCGTCGTACGGTCCAGCAGCGAGCCGGAAGCGCGCAGCGAGACGATGCCGACGCCGGGGGCGAGGAGGTCGGGCTTCTTGACGCCGCCTAAGCCGGGACCGGCGCGATGAAAAGCCGGCGATCCGGTCGTCGGACTGGCGAATGGTGCGCCGGTCGTCGGAGGCTCCGACGGTGATCGCCGAAGGCGTAATGCCAGGCGACGAGATCGTCCCCGGCTCGGGCCCCTCGTTGCCGGCGGCGACGGTGACGATGAGGCCGGCGCGGACGGCTTTGTCGACCGCGCGGCACAGCGGATCGCTGCTCCAGCGCTCGGTCGCCCGCTTGCCGAGCGAAAGGCTCATCACCCGTATACCGTAACGTTTACGGTTAGTGATGCACCATTGGATGCCGCGGATGATGGTCGAGTCGTAGCCGCTGCCGTTGCGGTCGAGCACCTTCACCCCGACCAGCTTCGCTTGAGGGGCGACGCCGCGGTAGGTTCCTCTGCTGGCGTAGCCGCTGCCGGCGGCGTCTCCCGCGACATGAGTGCCGTGCCCGTTATCGTCGTACGGCTTGGACCGTCCGTTGACGAAATCTTTGAATCCCGCGATCCGGTTAACCGGCTTCGTCACATCGGGATGGGCGGCGATGCCGGTGTCGACAATCGCGATCCCGATGCCTTTGCCGGTGACGCCCCGCTTGCGGGCGGCGGCAGCGCCGACGGAGGGTGCGGCTATGTTCAGCAGCGTTTTGTTTTTGCTGGTCCAGATACACCTTCTTTACGCCGCGGCAGGAACAGATCCGTTTCAGGCAGGAGGGGGAAACGTGAGCGGACCAGCTTTTTAACAGCCAAAGATGTCCCTTCTCACGGTAACGGTGTCCGCGGATCGTTTGCTTCAGACGGGCGGCATGCTTGCGGTGATCCGGTCCTTCAAACTGGACAATGACGGGAATGAGCGTCCGGCTCTTTCGCTGCCCGGCTTGGCCGGCGAGAGCGCGATGCAGCGTTTTCGTCATCGGCGCTGCTTTCTTTTTCACCATGATGCGATCGTCCTCCTTGTGAGCAGTCTCCATTCTGCGATTACAATATGCGGCGGCAGGCCGCTTGTCTCTAAGCGAATGAGCCAATCCGCAGCCTAATTGCTTGCCGGAGCCGCCGGCCGGTATTGCTCGTTAGGTATGCGGCGAATCCAGGTTCGGGTGCTATTTTGGCGGCCAAGCTCATAGACTGTATTGTACAAGTCGGCAATGCGCCGGAACGTTATCGAAAGGAGCTGGGAGCAAGATGAAGGAAATGAAGCCGATCATTTATATGGGACTGACGCTGGGCATGATGTTTTATGCCGTTCCCCGCCTGAACATTCTTGGAGAATCAAAGCTGGCGACTCTGTTCGGCGTCGGCTGGATCTTCTTTGCGCTGGTGATCATTGCGGCCCATTTGCATGAGCTGCTAGGGGTAGAAGAGGAAGCGAAGAAACAGATAGCCAAAGTAAGGCGGATGAGAAGATGGCAGTTTGAAAAGACGGTTCAGGGCAAAGGGAAAATGCTGCAGTTCAAAAAGTAGCAGACGGCTCCTCCTTGGAAGCCGCACCAAAAAAGCCGTATCCTCCAGGCAGTCTGAAGGACACGGCTCTTGCTTTGCGGGGAAACGGAAAGCGGCGTTACAACAAAGAAATAACCAGCAGCTCGTATAAGACGAGAGGAAGAACGACATTGTTATAAGCGTTTTGAGCCAGGAAAGGGTTGAAAAATCCGCGGACATGACCGACATGGCCGGGCATCGTCTGCAAATATAAATGCATGGCGTCAATGTGTACAATGTATCCCTCGAACAGCTGTCCGTGGGTCGTTTGAATTTGTACGGGACGGTTCACATATTGGGAGCACACTTGCTGGACGTGGTCTTTCATGCTGTGCATAGCCTCGGTCAGGCTCGGATCCATTTGATAAATAGTTTGCAGCGGAGCGGGTTCGGGCTGATTATACATGGGAGCGGCACCTCCAAATTGATTTGTTTATGCTACAGTCTATGCGATCGCCCACATTTGGTTCATGTGCTTCTTCGACAGCCCCTGTTTGCCAAAAAGATGCGGCGCCTCCGTTGGCGAACGGCAGCCGTACCGGGTTCCTTCTTCCTGCAGAAGAAGGGGCCTTTTTTTCTATGCCAGGCTGTATATAATCATGGGTACAGAGTAATACAGATAGTAAGGGGGAGGTATAACAGAATGGAATCAAATGAGCACCCGGTTCCGGATTCTATCGAGGCTTCCATGGAGGAATCGATTCAAGAGGCCGCAACCAAGCACGAGCAAATTTTAAAATATATCGAGAGCCTGAAAACCGGAACGAAAATTTCGGTCCGTAAAATAGCGGAGAAGCTGGATGTCAGCGAAGGGACCGCCTACCGGGCGATTAAAGAAGCGGACAATCTGGGGCTGGTCAGCACGAAGGAACGGGTAGGCACCGTGCGCGTAGAGAAAAAGCTGCGCGACAACATCGACAAGCTGACGTTCGCGGAAGTGGTCAACATGGTGGACGGCGAGGTGCTGGGCGGACAGGGCGGACTGCATAAGACTCTGAACAAGTTCGTCATCGGCGCGATGCAGCAGGACGCCATGATGCGCTATATCGATGCAGGCAGCCTTCTGATTGTGGGCAACCGCAGCAAGGCGCATATTTGCGCTTTGGAGCAGGGCGCCGGCGTGCTGATCACAGGGGGGTTCGGCACGAGCGAGGAGGTCAAGCAGCTGGCGGACCAGCTGGAGCTGCCGATCATTTCGAGCAGCTACGATACGTTCACCGTTGCCTCGATGATTAACCGGGCGATCTACGACCGGCTGATCAAGAAAAAAATATTGCTCGTCGAAGATATCGTTCCGGCGCAAATGCAGGTGCATGCGTTAAGAGGGCATCATACGCTGAAGGACTGGCAGCAATTGCATGAGGAAACGGGACACGCGCGGTTCCCGGTCGTCGATGAGTGGAACCGGGTCATCGGGATGATTACCTCGCACGATCTGGTCGGGGCCTCGCCGGAGCAGACGATCGACAAGTTTATGACGCGAAACCCGTTGACGGCTGCGCCGAACACCTCCGTGGCGTCGGCCGCGCATTTGATGGTGTGGGAGGGGATAGACTTACTGCCCGTGATCGACGCGAACCGGAAGCTGATGGCCGTAATCAGCCGCAAGGACGTGCTGAAGGCGATGCAGCACAGCCAGCGGCAGCCGCAGAACGGGGAGACGTTCGAGAATCTGATCTGGTCCGGCTTCGCCGAGGAACGGAACAAGGAGGGGCAGCCGCTGTTTCGCGGCAAAGCGACCCCGCAGATGACGAATCAGCTGGGCACCGTGTCGGAAGGGGTGCTGACGATCCTGATGACGCAGGCGGCTTACCATGTCGTGCAGGACGTAAAAAAGGGCGACCTCGTTATGGATAACATGTCGTCCTATTTCGTCAAACCGGTGCAGATCGACAGCGAGATCGAAATCCGGCCTAAATTTATTGAGATGAGCCGGAAATTCGGCAAAATCGAGGTAGAGATCCACCATGCCCAGACGCTTGTGGCGAAATCGATGCTGACCGCGCAATTTATCGATCAGGTTTAACGGGAATCCGTTCGATCAGGGCATCCGGTTAAACAGATTGTGGTTGCGGATGCCCGCAAACAGATTAAACAGCCCGAGCAGAACGCAGATCGTTCCGAAGACGCGGCGGATGTTGGAATCGTTAAAAAAGAACAGCTGCGTGATGGCGATAATGACAAGCATCAGCCCCATCGCGATATTCATTCTCGCCGTAAACAGGCCGCGCAGCTTAGGCTCCTGCGCTCGTCTGGAGCGGAAGCTGTAGGAGACGGAGACGATCAGAGTAATGAAAATCAGGGCCGACAACAGAGTGCGAACAATTTCCATGGGCGTTGTACACTTCCTTACATCAATAGTATCGTAACTTTTACTAATGTAACGATATTGGCAAAGAAATGCAACGCCCCCACAGGCTTCCGATGCGTTAGCAATGCCCATGCAGGCTGACGGAACGGAAGCCTGAGGTCTGCTCCGACTCGCTCTGAACTGCTCTGCTTTGACGAGCAGTTCAGGCTGCCCTAAAAAATCCCCGGCTCGTCACGGAGACCGCTGAAAAAAGGCATCGCTGCAAGTGCGCACCCTTCTTACGATCGCTGCTGTCTCCGAACGCTTGCGCTTTTACAGAAGAACGTTTTCGCACTCTCCGCTCGGTTTCAGCTTCCTCCTTGTCGCGGCGGATTCGGCTGCAACAGAAGGCGGGGCCGTTGGCTGCCGTACCGGCATCACATGACGGGCCGCTTGTAATCTTTGGCTATGACCCACACCTTCAATTCGTTTTGAATCAGCATCATCGTCTTCATATTGACGAGGTAATCCTTGTCCAGAATCGCGTGGTACGTTTTTTGGGCGAGCAGCTGCTGATACACATGAGGCGATTCGGCGAAGGTCGATACCTTCATGCCGACGATCACCTTCAGGTCGCTGCGCACGCGCCGTTCGATTTCCTGCTCGGTTACTTTATCCAGCTGATCCAGGTCGGCGGATTCCACGATCACTTCAATTTTGTTGATGGTGCTCAGCTGGTTTCTATTCTTTTTGTAATTGGTATTGTCTTGAATCAGCTTTTCATTCTCCGCCTGGAGCTCCCGGTTCTCAATGAGAGCGGCGTTCAAATTATGGTGAAAAATACTCATAAAGACGGCGCTTCCGATAACCGCCCCCGCAATCAGCAGCCCCGTCGCTTTGGCCATATCCGCAAAATGGTCGAAGGAAGGAACTCTCAACTGCTGCTGCCCCCTCTGCATATCCAGTGGATAAGCGTCGTACCCATTTGAGCGCCGATAAATGCGAACACGATGAACATGATTTGTTTGATCGCAGGAGAGATATAGCCTTCTACGAGGTTGCTCTCAATAACTTTGATCGGGTCGATCGTACCGCCGATGGCAGCGACAATCGCCCAGATTTTAATCTGCTCGGCAACCAGAAGCATCCGGGTGGTGGGGGGCTCCAGCATCAATACGGCCGCCACGCCTCCAAGCAGCGTACCTCCAAGCACCACTCCGAACGCGATGAAAAAATCCAATACACATTTGATCAAAAAGCCGGCCACCTTCATCCCATCCTTCCCGCAAATCTTCCGGTTTCCCGCGGGCTGAAACGAAGCGCCCGCCGGGAGTAACCCCTACTTGTCTAATCTATGGTACAAGTGTTCGCATTATGATAAAATATTTAATAATTATCCCGGCTGACGCAAATGAGACGGGGCAGGCCGGACAGGCACGCTTTTAATCCGGTTCCTATGCCCGTGAACGATATTGCGTTAGAGAGCCGGGCAAGCAAGGGAGGCGGCGCAGATGAGCGACTTTGTCCATCTGCATGTGCACAGTGAATACAGCCTGCTGGACGGCGCAGCGCGCATTGACGATCTGGTGGAGCAAGCGGCACGGCTCGGCATGAAGGCTCTGGCGCTGACCGATCACGGCGTCATGTACGGTGCGATACCTTTTTATAAAGCGTGCAAGCGGCAAGGCATCCAGCCGATTATCGGCTGCGAGGTTTATTATACGGCGGGCTCGATTCGGGATAAGGACCGAGGCAGGAGCAGCCGATCTACCATCTGATCCTGCTCGCCAAGAACGAGACGGGCTACCGCAATCTGATGAAGCTGTGCTCGATCGGCCACCTGGAGGGCTACCACTACAAGCCGCGAATCGATCCGGCCCATTTGGCCCAGTATTCGGAAGGCCTTATCTGCACAAGCTCCTGCCTTGGCGGCGAGGTGGCGCAGCATCTGCTGCACGGCCGATACGAGGAAGCGAGACTTGCGGCGGAGCGCTACCGCACGATCTTCGGCGACGACTTCTTCCTGGAGCTTCAGGATCACGGGCTCCTGGAGCAGAAGAAAGTAATGCAGGATCTGCTGAAGCTGCATCGGGAGACCGGCATTCCCCTCGTGGCGACGAACGATGTCCACTATATCCGGGAGCCGGACGCTGCGGTGCAGGATATTCTGCTGTGTATCGGAACGGGCAAGACCGTCGACGATCCCGACCGGCTGAAGTTTTCTTCGAGCCAGCTGTATTTAAAAAGCCCCGAAGAGATGGGCCGTTTGTTCGCCCATGCCCCGCAGGCTGTCGAAAATACGCGGATCATCGCGGAGCGGTGCCGCTTGGAGCTCGAATTCGGCCGCTCCATCCTGCCTCAGTTCGAGCCGATTCCGCAAGGGATGACAGCAGGGCAGTATCTTGCCGAGCTGTGCCGAAACGGCCTGGAGGCGCGGTACGGCGAGTCGCCGGAATGGCTTGACCCCGACCGGCGCCGGTCGATGGAGGAACGGCTGAATTACGAGCTGTCCGTCATCGAACGGATGGGGTTCTCGGATTATTTTCTGATCGTGTGGGACTTCATCCGTTTCGCTCATGAGAAGGGCATAGTTACGGGACCGGGCCGGGGTTCCTCGGCCGGCAGTCTGGTCGCTTACGTGCTTCGCATCACCAATGTCGATCCGATCCGCTATCATTTGCTGTTTGAGCGGTTTTTGAACCCGGAGCGGATCTCCATGCCCGATATCGATATCGACTTCAGCGATATCCGCCGTGATGAAGTCATCGACTATGTCGTGCACAAATACGGGCATGACCGCGTAGCGCAGATCATCACGTTCGGAACGATGGCGGCGAAGGCGGCCGTCCGTGACGTCGGACGCGCGCTGAACGTTCCTTACAATGAAGTGACCAGCGCCGCCAAAATGATTCCGCACCAGCTCGGCGTGACGCTCTCGGAGGCGGTGGAGGCGAATCCCGATCTGAAGGCGCTGGCGGCGAGGCAGCCCAAAACGGCTCAGCTGCTGGAGATGGCGATGAAGGTGGAGGGGATGCCCCGCCACGCTTCGACGCATGCGGCAGGCGTCGTCATTTCGCGCGAGCCGCTGACGCAGTATGTTCCGCTGCAGGAGGGCAACGAGCAGACGGCTTTGACGCAGTATTCGATGGAGCATCTGGAGTCCATCGGACTGCTGAAGATGGACTTTCTCGGATTGAGGACACTGTCCATCATAGAGCGGACGCTTCAATGGATCAAGGAGCAGACCGGGCGCGAGATCGACTTCCAGCAGCTGCCGATGAACGATCCGGCAACCTACGAGCTGCTCAGCCGGGGCGATACGACCGGAATCTTTCAGCTTGAGTCGCCTGGTGTCCGGCGGGTGCTGAAGGATCTGCGCCCCTCCGAATTTGAAGATATTATCTCGGTCGTCGCCTTGTACCGTCCGGGACCGATGGAGTTTATTCCTCGGTATATCCAGGGCAAGCACGGCGAGATTCAAGTGGAATACCCGCATCCGACGCTGGAGCCGATTCTCAAGGACACGTACGGGATTATCGTGTATCAGGAGCAGATCATGCAGATCGCTTCGCGGATGGCGGGCTTCAGCCTGGGTGAAGCCGACCTATTACGGCGCGCGGTCAGCAAGAAGAAGCGCGAGGTGCTCGACGAAGAGCGCGCCCACTTTGTGAAGGGCAGCGTGTCGCAGGGCTTCACCGAAGCCGAGGCGAACAAAGTGTACGATATGATCGTACGCTTTGCCGATTACGGCTTTCCGCGGGCGCATGCGACGGCCTACGGCGTGCTGGCGTTCCAGACCGCCTATTTGAAGGCACACTACCCGGTGCAGTTCATGGCGTCGATGCTGACGGCGGTCATGGGCAGCCACCACAAGGTGGCCGAGTACGTGGACGAATGCCGCCGTATGGGCATCGCCGTGCTGCCGCCCGACGTCAACGAGAGCGGCGTCGTATTTACGCCGGTGGCGGGATCTGAAGGCAGCCCGGCGCTGGAGGCTGCAGCCGCAGGCGCTGAGTCGGATCATGCGGCTCCGGCAGAGGCCGGCGCTCCGGGCGGCAAGGTCCGCCCCGCCGCTGCGCAGGGCCGGTCAGGCGCGATCCGCTTCGGCCTCGCCGCGATCAAGAACGTCGGCACGCATGCCATCGACTCGATCATGCAGGAGCGCCGCTCGGACGGCGGCCCTTATGAGAGTCTGATGGATTTGTGCCGGCGGGTAGATCTCCGCGTGTGCAACAAGCGGGTGCTGGAGTCGCTGATCCAGGGCGGGGCGATGGATTCGCTTCCCGGCCACCGCGCCCAGCAGCTGGGAATGCTCGAGGAGACGATCAACGCCGCCGTCAAATGGCGCAAGGAAAGAGACGATCTGCAGCTGCATCTGTTCGGCTTCGTCGAGGAGGTCAATTGGGAGGTGGAGTATCCCGATATCCGTCCCTACACGATGACTCAGCAGCTGGAGCTGGAGCGGGAGCTGCTGGGGCTGTATATTTCGGGCAGCCCGCTGGACGATTACGAGGAGGTGCTGCGCGAGCTGGACACCGACCCGCTGCATTATCTTCAGGAGCTGCCGGACCACAGCGAGGTGATCGTCGCAGGGATGGTTCTCTCCAGCAAGACGATCGTCACGAAGAAGGGGCAGCCGATGGCGTTCATGGAGCTGGACGAACCGCGTGGCGAAGGTCGAGGTCGTCTTGTTCCCCGAAGCATGGAAGCAGTACGCCCCGCTCGTTCAGAAGGGCAGCCCCGTGCTGGTCCGCGCCAAGCTGCAGCAGGGCGATGAAGACGTCAAGCTGCTGGCCGATCAGCTGCTCGCGCTGAACGACCCGCAGCTGAAGGCGAAGGCGGCCCGCCGCCCGGCCTCCGCGGCGGCATCGCCCGGCGGACGCGGCCCAAGGCCCGCGCCGGCCCCGGCGCAGCCGGCTGCGGCCGCTAAGGACCGCGCGGATGCCCGCCCGGTGCCGCAAGCGGCCGCTAAGACCGGCGCACCCGCGCAGACGCCTGGCAGCGGCCCGCCGTCCGGCCGCCCGGCGAACGCTCCGCCGGGGGCGGGTACGGCAAGCCGCCCTGCCGCGCAGCCGCGCGAGGAGGCTCCTGCTGTGCAGGCCGCACCGGCGAAGCCGCGTCCGGCCGCTTCGGCCGCCCGTACGCAGCGCGTCTACGTGAAGATATCCGCGAGCCACGAGCAGCCGCACGTGCTGGCGAAGCTCAAGGAGCTGCTACTGGAGCATGAAGGCCCGCTGGATGTGATTCTTTACTACGAGAAGAGTCAAAAAACGCTGCGGCTCAGCGAGCAGTACCAGGTTAAGCCTTCTCCCGAGCTGTTCCGGATGATGGAGGAGCTGCTTGGTAAAGAAACCGTAAAAGTGAAATAATTAACGCCTCCTCCGCATACATTTAGTTACCCGGAGACGTCCCTCGACCATGGCACGAACGGGACGGTATTCACTTGGTGACTATCTGGTATGGAGGAGGCGTTATTTGATGTCCCATCAACACATAGTGGAATGCTTGGAAAAACGAGGTGTCACCGTCGACCGAATTGCCGATATCGTCTGGAAGCTGCAGCTTCCGTACAACAATCAATTGCAAAAGCAGGACTGCATAGATAGCGTGCTTACCGTTTTGAAGAAACGCGAGGTTCAATATACGCTTTACACCGGCATCGCTCTGGATGAGCTGGCGGAGAAGAAGCTGCTGCCCGAGCCGCTGCAAGCCATCATGGAGCGGGATGAGTCGCTGTACGGGGTCGATGAGACGCTGGCTCTCGGCATCGTTCATGTATACGGCATGATAGGATTGACGAGCTTTGGTTATCTGGACAAGGAAAAGATGGGCATCATCCGTGAATTGAATGACCATAAGACGGGAATCCATGTGTTCCTGGATGACCTGGTTGCGGGTCTGGCTGCGGCCGCCTCGGCGCGCATCGCCCATAGGCATCAGGATGAATTGGACAGCTTGGAGCAATTGAACCGAGGTTTGGCCGCTCAGCCTCCGTCCGAGGCGTCCGATCAAGCGGATGCGGAACCGGATAGCCCCACAGAAGATTAATGATGCCGAAGCTTTCAAGCAGCCGTTTCCTTTCCGCAGCAGTCCCGGCTTCCTGTAATGTTTGAATATCCAGGAAAAACATCCTTTCCTGAAACCCTGCTGCGTCCGCCAAGCTGAAAAATGGACACGTCCTCCGGCTTGCGGCTTGTGCGAATTATTACCAATCCGCCGTAAGCTGGAAGCCGCCGAGAAACAAACTTGCAGATGCGGAAGCATCCCGTACGAGCGCAAGCGTACGTCTTCGTCACCTGGTTTTCAACCGTCAAAAGCGGATCACATCAAGAAAAACAGGGGATGGCTGTAATCGGAGGAAGGCTCCGTACCGGGCGCGGTGATTGTTTCATCGGCCCCGCTCGGCCGCGGAGGCGTCCATATCCCTCGGGTACCGGCTTCGCGGTTCCCCTGGGGATGAAACCGTTTATCCTTGCGGGAAAAACAGCAGATATGATATCATTAGTGCATTATGTTCGGGAGGACTTTTTTCATGTGGACCGTTATTTATATAGCTCCAACAGCGAAAATTGCAGAAAGAATCCAGCAGAAACTGACGGAAGAGGGCTTTCTTGTCCAAGTGCGGGCCATTAACATGACAAAAAATCAGTTTGAGATCGTAGTCCCGGAAGGTGAACTGGAAGAGGTTCAAGATGTGTTGAACTCCATTTTGCATAGGTCTTAGATCCTGGATGGACCACAGTTTTGAACATCAACCGCAAGTGAGGTGTAGCCGTGCAATTCAAAGATTTATTTCAGAAGAAGAGAAAATATGCAACCGTACCGACCACGGAACGAACGGTGAATCGTGGAGGCGACGGCGGAGAAATATTGCCTGAAGAGAAGCCGAGGAGAGAAATTCCCGAAGGCTTGATGAACAAATGTCCTAAATGCGGAACCATCCAATTCACGAAAGAGCTGGACAAAAATTTAAAAGTGTGTACCGCTTGCGGCTACCATTTTAAATTGAGTGCGGTGGAACGTATTCAAATGATGATGGATGAAGGCCGCTTTTTTGAATATGACAGCGAGATGATGTCGGAGGATCCGCTTGAATTCCCGGATTATGTGGGCAAATACCGCAAAGCCGTGGAAGCGACTGGCATGAATGACGCTGTAATTACAGGGGAAGGTACCATTGGGGGCTTTCCTGTTGTCGTTGCTGTCATGAGCTTCGACTTTATGGGCGGCTCGCTCGGCTCCGTAGTCGGCGAGAAGGTAACGCTGGCCGTAGAGTACGCGATTCAAAAAAATTATCCTTTGATTATATTCTCCACCTCGGGCGGCGCCCGGATGCAGGAGAGTATTTTGAGCTTGATGCAGATGGCCAAGACCAGCGCAGCGCTGGCTCAATTGAACGAGCAGGGCGGATTGTTCATTTCGGTCATTACCGATCCGACCTTCGGAGGCGTGACCGCAAGCTATGCGATGCTGGGCGATTATATTATCGCCGAGCCGGGAGCGGCCTTCGGCTTCACAGGACGCCGCGTTATCGAGCAGACGATCCGTCAGAAGCTGCCGGATACGTTCCAAACCGCAGAGTTCAACCTCCAGCATGGACAGGTCGATATGGTGGTGCAGCGTAAAGAAATGAAGAGCACCTTGACCCGTTTGCTGGATTTACACGTTGTAAAGGGGGATTTGGCACATGGCCGGTGAATTGCCCTTTGAGCAGCCGCTTCTTGAGCTGAAGAACAAGATTGAAGAGCTCCGTAGATTCGGGGCCGACAAGCAGATGGATTTTTCGGACGAGATTGCCCGTCTGGAGCAGCGTCACGAACAGCTGGCCGCCGAGCTGTACAGCAATATGTCGACGGCGGAGAAAATGCAGCTGGCCCGTCATCCGCAGCGTCCCACGACGTCGGATTACATACAGCTTATTTTTACCGATTTCATGGAGCTTCACGGAGATCGGCTGTATGGCGACGACCTCGCGATCATTGGCGGACTTGCCCGTTTGAACGGCGTGCCGGTTACCGTCGTCGGACATCAGAAAGGCAAGGACACGAAGGACAATATCGCCCGCCATTTCGGCATGCCGCACCCGGACGGATTCCGCAAAGGATTGCGTCTGATGAAGCAGGCGAACAAGTTCAAGCGCCCGATCATTACTTTCATCGATACGCCCGGCGCATATCCCGGAGGCGCGGCTGAAGAGCGCGGACAAGGGGAAGCGATCGCCAGAAATTTGATGGAGATGGCTTCTTTTGGCGTGCCGATTCTATGTGTCGTCATCGGGGAAGGCGGCAGCGGCGGCGCTTTGGCGCTGGGTGTCGGCAACCGCGTGTTCATGCTGGAAAATTCGATATACTCGGTAAGCTCGCCGGAGGCGGCTTCATCGATACTATATAAAGACGCTACACGCTCGAAAGAAGCGGCGGAAGCGATGAAAATAACCTCGGAGCACATCAAGGCGCTCGGCGTTGTGGATGAAATCATTCCGGAGCCGCGCGGAGGTGCGCACAGGGACGTTCAGACCCAGGCCGAGGCTATTAAACAAATGTTAACAAAGCATTTGCAGGAACTGTCGACTTTGTCAGAGAAAGAACTGATAGAGGACCGCTACAACAAGTTTAGACAAATTGGAAGGTTTACAATTCAGGAGGGTAATCACAATCATGCGTAAAACGAAAATTGTTTGTACCATCGGCCCGGTGAGCGAGTCGCTGGAAATGTTCAAAAAGCTTATTCAATCCGGGATGAACGTAGCCCGATTGAACTTTTCCCACGGCGACTTCGAGGAGCACGGCAACCGCATCAAGAACGTGCGTCAGGCAAGCCAAGAGCTTGGCGTAAACAACGTGGCGATCTTGCTGGATACCAAAGGGCCGGAGATCCGTACAGGCAGACTGAAGGACGACCAGAAGGTCGAGCTGGTTCAAGACAACTTCATCATTTTGACGACGGAAGAAGTATTGGGCGATGCGGAGCGCGTTCATATCACGTACAAGGATTTGCCAAAAGACGTGAAGGTCGGCTCCACGATTTTGATCGATGACGGTTTGATCGGTTTGGAAGTCGTTGACTTGACGAATACCGAGATCAAATGCCGTATCGTGAACGGCGGTTTGCTCGGCGGCAAGAAAGGCGTTAACGTCCCTGGCGTGAAAATCAACCTGCCGGGCATTACGGAGAAGGATGCGAACGATATTATTTTCGGTATCGAGCAGGGAGTGGACTTCATCGCTGCGTCCTTTGTGCGTAAGGCGAGCGACGTTATTGAAATCCGCGAAATTCTGGAGCGCCACAATGCTCAGCATATCCAAATCATTTCCAAGATCGAGAACCAGGAAGGCGTAGACAACCTGGACGAAATTTTGGAAGTATCCGACGGCTTGATGGTAGCCCGCGGTGACCTTGGGGTTGAAATTCCGGCCGAAGACGTGCCTATCGTGCAAAAAGCGATGATCAAAAAGTGTAACCAAGCCGGCAAGCCGGTTATTACGGCAACGATGATGCTGGATTCCATGCAGCGCAACCCGCGTCCGACGCGTGCGGAAGCAAGCGACGTGGCGAACGCCATCTTCGACGGCACCGATGCGGTCATGCTGTCCGGTGAAACGGCTGCAGGGAAATACCCGCTCGAATCCGTTACCACGATGGCTCGTATTGCCGAGCGTGCGGAAACGGCTTTGGAGCACCGTGAAATTTTTATCCGTCAAAGCAATGCGCAGCAAAAAACGGTAACCGAAGCGATCAGCCAAGCGGTAGCCAGCTCGGCATTGGATTTGGACGCGCGCGCCATTCTGACGGCTACGGAAAGCGGATATACGGCTCGTATGGTATCCAAATACCGTCCGAAATCGCCGATCATCGCCGTAACGCCGAATGAGCAGGTGCTTCGCCGTCTGTCGCTGGTATGGGGCGTCATTCCGGTGAAAGGCGAGCAGTGCGAAACAACGGACGAGCTGTTCCAGCATGCAGTAGACAGCAGCGTAAAATCGGGTCTGGTCAGCCTGGGCGACACCGTAGTTATTACGGCCGGCGTACCGGTTGGACGCTCCGGAACCACGAACCTGATCAAAGTGCACCAAATCGGCGAAATGATCGCCAAAGGTCAAGGCATCGGTACGCAAATCGCGACAGGCAAGGTGGTTACGGCCCGTACGGCTGAAGAAGCCAACGCCAAAGCGGTGGAAGGCTGTATCCTCGTTACAGGAACGACGGACAAGGAGTACATGCCGGCTATCGAGAAAGCGGCTGCGATCATTACGGAAACCGGCGGTATTACGTCTCATGCGGCTGTCGTGGGCATCAGCCTGAGCAAACCGGTCATCGTAGGCGTAGAGCGCGCGCTTGAACTGATTCAGGATAACGAGGAAGTTTCGATTTATCCTGAGGTGGGCGTCATCTACTCCGGCCGCGCACGCGTTCTTTAATCATACCCGCGGCGAGTCTGGAATTCCTTCCATACTCGCCTCCAACAGAGTGAAGTCGAAGTTTACACCTCGGTTTCACTCTTTTTTTCACCACATTTACCTATCGGATATTGGGAGGAACAGCATATGTGTCCATCTCCATGGTTTGAGCATCCGCTTCGGTTCCGTTATCAGGAGACCGATCAGATGGGGGTCGTCTACCATGCGAATTATTTGAACTGGTTTGAAATCGGCCGTACGGAGCTGATTCGCTCTCTGGGAATGCCGTATCAATCCATCGAAGCCAAAGGGCTGCTGCTCCCGGTCATTGAAGCCGATATCAAATTCAGAATTCCGGCCAAATATGATGACAGCATAGCCATACGAACGAGGATTGAAGAGTATACTAATTTACGGCTTCAATTTGCATCGGAGATCGTGCGCGGCGATGAGCTTCTGGTCAGCGGAGGCACGCGGCATGTATGGCTGAACAGAGAATGGAAGCCTGCACGTATCGATAAAGCGGCGCCCGACTTGTACGAGCTGCTGCAAAAGGCTGTAAAGGCGGAGTAAAGCTGCAAGCCCGGTCAAATAATTTGGATGGGAATATACCCAACGTTGGGCATTTACAAACAATTTACATAAATCGCATTCTCTGATGACATTGTCGAACTACCATGAACTTAGTAGAATGAGGGAATCGGGCTGTGAGAGATGGAGATAGCCGAAACTCTATGGAGGTCGCATGACAATATGAAAGAGATGACGCACAGAGAAAAAGAAGCCTCATCGAATTATTTAAACCGGGATTTAAGCTGGATCGAGTTCAACTGGCGCGTATTGGAGGAGGCTCAGGATCCGGAAACGCCTTTGCTGGAAAGAATGAAGTTCCTTTCGATCGTCTCGTCCAATTTGGATGAGTTTATGAGCGTCCGCGTGGCGGGCATTAAGGATCAGATGAAGGCAGGCTATACGAAAAAAGATTTTACCGGCTACACGCCGGCCGGTTTGTTTAAGCGCATTATGCGAAGAACCGCCAAAATGGTCACGGAGCAGTACAAGACGTGCAGAGACGTCTGCCGCCAGCTGGCCAAGGAAGGCATTTTGTTTACGGATTATGAAGATTTGAATAGTACCCAGCGCAAAGCGATGGACGCCTATTTTCACGATATTATTTTTCCCGTCTTAACACCGATGGCGGTCGATCAGAGCCGTCCCTTTCCTCTCGTACACACGCAGGCGCTTTATTTGGCCGTGGTGCTGCTGAAGGAAGGTGACGATCCCGAGGATGAGCCTTATTTTGCCATCGTCCAGGTGCCTTCGAATTTATCCCGTTTCATTGAGGTTCCCGCCCGGACGAACAGCAAAAAGCATGAATTCGTGCTGATGGAAGATTTGATCGAGCAGCATATTCATACCCTCTTCTCGGGTTATACGCCGCTCTCGGTCCATGCCTTCCGGTTAACGCGCAATGCGGACCTGACCTTGAATGAAGAGGGAGCCGAGGATCTGCTCGAAGAGATCGAGAAGGAGCTCAGGCGCCGCCGCTGGGGCGTTCCCGTCCGTCTGGAGGTGCAAAAAGGCATCCATCCTTACGCGCTGAATCAGCTGCAGGATGAATTCGAGACAACGGATAACACGATGGAGATTGACGGTTCGCTGGATTTGACTTACCTGATGAAGCTGTCAGGGGCCTTGAAGGGCTACGAGCATCTGCGCTATGAGCCGATTGATCCGGTTTATCCGGCGGAGCTGGAAGACACGGAACAGCTGTTCACCGTGCTCAGGTACCAGGACGTGCTCGTCTATCATCCATACGAATCGTTCGATGCGATGACCGATTTTGTTAACGAAGCGGCGGACGACCCGCAGGTGCTTGCGATCAAAATGACGCTGTACCGCGTGAGCGGCCATTCGCCTTTGATTCAGGCACTGGCCCGAGCAGCGGAGTCCGGCAAGCAGGTCACGGTCGTGGTGGAGCTGAAGGCAAGGTTTGACGAGGAGCGCAACATTGCCTGGGCCCGCACGCTGGAGCAATCGGGCTGCCATGTCGTATATGGGCTCGTGGGCTTGAAGACGCATGCCAAGATTACGCTTGTCGTTCGTCAGGAGGAGGACGGGCTCCGGCGCTACGTCCATGTCGGTACCGGTAACTATAACGACAACACGGCAAAGCTGTATACGGATATCGGGCTGTTTACTTCCCATCCGATCATCGGCGAGGATGCTTCCGCCTTGTTTAATGAGGTGACCGGCTACTCGGCGCCGCATAATTGGAAAGCGTTCGGCGTAGCGCCGACGGACTTGAAGGATAAGCTGTTTGAGAAAATACGCCGTGAAACCCGGCATGCTTTGGAAGGCAAACGGGCGCACATTATCGCCAAGATGAACTCGCTGTCCAATCAGGATGTGGTTGACGAGCTGTACGAGGCTTCCAAGGCGGGCGTCCAGATTGATTTGATCATCCGAGGCGTCTGCTGTCTGCGTCCGGGCGTACCGGGCTTAAGCGAAAATATCCGGGTGCTCAGTATCGTAGACCGTTTTCTGGAGCACTCGCGAATCTGGTATTTCGAGAACGGCGAAGAGCCGGAGGTGTATATCTCCAGCGCCGATTGGATGACGAGAAATTTGACCCGCCGTATTGAGCTGATGTGTCCGGTGTTCGATAAGCACCTGCAGCGGACGCTGATCCGTATTCTGGAGCTGAGCCTGCACGATAATGTCAAAGCGCGCGAGCTGCAGCCCAACGGCATGTACGAACGGGTACCGGGCGAAGGGAAGCCTCTGCGGAGCCAGTTCGAGGCGATGCGGATCAATGCTTGGAAGAAAAAGCACCCGGTACTTCATTTTCAAGAAGAGTAAGCTTCAAATTCCATACTTTTTTGAAATCTTTGATCAGACCGGCGATCTCGCGGTATTCCACCGCGGGGTCGCTTTTTGCTTGCAGCGATAGCTGCAGCTCATCGCCCTCTTCGTTGACACGGGCCTGCATCGAGGCAATCGACTGGGTTTCCGAGCTGTCGAGCGCGATGGCCAGCTGAAGAAGCGTGCCCAGACGGACGATAAGCTCCTCATCGGACTCCAGTAAAATATCCTTGTACTGAACATACGTCAGATGAGCCCGGCTTCTCGTCTTGAAGGACGCGATGGCCGCTACGAGCAAGGTCTCCCTGTGCGTCAGTCCGTCCAGACGCGCTTGGGCGATCAGCGTGAACGAATGCTTCGCGAATTGATAGTAGTTCAGGCTGACGCCGATCCGGTACAGCAGGGCGGCAGCGCGGAGCAGTCTGCGAATTTTGGCGTCGAGGCCGGAAGTGCCCGGCAGGCTGTCATACAGCTGAAGGGCATGCGCGGCCACCTGCTCCAGATGCTTGCGCGGCGCCGTTGAATGAAGCCCGAGCAGATTGGATACGCTGCGTTCAAGCGGGCTTTCTCCGGAGGAGCTTTCGCCGGGTTCTGACAGGAACGATTCGTGAAACAATCCGTCGCGAAGCCCGGCGCCGCTGATGACATAGTGGCTTGCTCCTGCAGCGGTGAACAGCGTGTGCAGAATGATAAGGCCGGGAACGATGATATCGTACCGGTCCTTGGACAAACCATCCACCTTCTTGCGCTTTGACGCCGGCATGGCGGGAAGCGTGGATGCCAACTCTTCCATCTCGTCTGCCGACATCGGATAATTATGGGTCACAGGATGCGAATATTTCTTTTTCTTTTGGCTGATTTTGCTTAAGGAGCGAATGGTTCCGCCCAAGCCGATCAAGGGAATGCCGGGATGCTCTTTAATCCAGGGCTCCTGGTCGACAGCCTGCAGCACCATGTCACGGATGGCGTGGATCTGCTCTGGCGTAAAATTGCCGTCGGACGAAAATCTCCGCGTCGTATTGACGGCTCCGAACGGGAAGGAGACGCTGCGGACAAGCTGCCGGTTCCCGGAAAAAGGTCACCTCAGTGCTGCCGCCGCCGATGTCCACCAGCATGCCGTCCGGAATGTCGAGCGCATGGATCATGCCGAGAAAGCCGATCCGGGCCTCGTCGTCTCCGGACAGCAGTTCAACCTCCAGACCGCTCTCGCGCCGGAGCGAATCGATGATCTGCGCGGAATTGGACGCATTGCGGACAGCGGCTGTTGCCGCGGCGCGAAGTTCCGTGACGCTATAAGCATCGCAGATTTGCTTGAAATGCTTCATGGTATCTATAAGGGAAAGGATGGCATTCGCCGGAAGCTCGTTATCTTCGCCGATAAGCTGGCTTAACCGGGCGGATTGCTTGAATTCCCCGATCACGCGGTAAGCCTGCGTCGGGAGAAACTCGTAGATTACGAGTCGAATGGAGTTGGATCCGATATCAATGATGCCGATTCTGCGGTTGGTAGGCATGTTATTCCTCCAGTTGCTTCAATAATTTGGCCGGTTGGTACATTCATTATATTTTACCACCGATTGAAAGGGACGCAAAACTTTCAAGAATAATTTTACAATACATAACAAACAATCTTTATTGCCGCCACTTTTCGAGCCATTGTGCGTCGTTGTGTTTCATTATGGGGACGGGCGCATATAGCAGATGTTTATTGTACTGATAATGAAGTTTTATGTCTTAATTAGTTCACTTTAGTTGTTAAATCATTTATAGTAGAACTAGAGGCGAACGCATGGGTTGAATAATAATTTTTTATTGTCTTGATTCGTTCTGAAAAGAAGCGTTTTTCGCCGACAATGACGAGTGTTGGCTCGGTAATGGGAATTCGGTATTTCTCTGGCTGAAGTATGCTGTTGTTTTACTTTTGCATGCCGTGCTTGGACCGGGATTTTCTTGGGATCCACGTTGTATGATATAGTTATGGATAGGACTTACTTGAAAGCAAAGGAGAGATTGTTTTGACAGCTACTAAAGGTTTAGAAGGTATTGTTGCTACAACGTCCTCGATCAGCTCGATTATCGACGGAGTACTTACTTATCGCGGGATTAACATCGATGATTTGGCTGAAAATGCGACATTTGAAGAAGTCGCTTATTTGCTTTGGTACGGCAAATTGCCAACTCGTTCCGAACTGGCTCAACTTATTGCAGATTTGAATCAATATGCGCCGATCCCTTCCCAGGTGATCGATCAAATCAAATTGTATCCTAAAGATACAAACTCGATGGCAGCGCTTCGCTCCGCCGTGTCCAGTCTGGCCTTGTACGACCAAGAAGCTAACGACATGACGCCGGAAGCCAACCTGCGTAAAGCGATCAAGCTTCAAGCGCAGCTTCCTACAATTATCGCCGCATTTGCCCGCATTCGCGAAGGCAAAGAGCCGATCGCTCCAAAAAGCGACGCGACTTCCGTGGCACAAAACTTCCTGTTCATGCTGACAGGCAAAGAGCCGGATAAAGTCGCCATCGAAGCTTTGGATAAAGCTTTGGTGCTGCATGCGGACCATGAGCTGAACGCTTCCACTTTTGCAGCCCGCGTTACTGTGGCTACCTTGTCCGATATTTATTCCGGCGTAACTTCCGCGATCGGCGCTTTGAAGGGTCCTCTTCACGGCGGTGCGAACGAAGCGGTTATGGCTATGCTTGAAGAGATCGGTTCCTTCGAGAACGCAGAGAGCTACATCAACGGCAAGCTCGAAAACAAAGAAAAAATTATGGGCTTCGGCCACCGCGTTTACAAAAACGGCGATCCGCGCGCGAAGCACCTGCAAAAAATGTCTCATGAGCTGGGCAAAATTACCGGCAACATGAACTGGTACAACATGTCCATCAAAATCGAAGAGCTCGTGACCGGACAAAAAGGCTTGAAGCCGAATGTAGACTTCTATTCCGCTTCCGTGTACACGTCCCTGGAGATTCCGCGCGACTTGTTTACGCCGATTTTTGCAATCAGCCGTACTTCCGGTTGGACCGCTCACATTCTTGAGCAGTATGAAAACAACCGCCTGATCCGTCCTCGTGCGGAGTATACCGGCCTTTCTAACCAAAAATATATTCCGATTGAAAATCGTTAATCGATTTCGATAAAAAAGCTTTTACGGCCAACGGGTTGTTACAGCGGCTTGTTCCTGCGATAATGGATGTCGGGACAAGCGCTGCAGCTCCCGTTCAATTTTGTGTGTATACTTGTTTTATTACCCATTTTAAGGAGGCAGTTAAAGATCATGGCACAATTCGAAAACTATTCAGCTCCAACAGAGGGCGAAAAAATTACTATCGTTGACGGTAAATTGAACGTTCCTAACAACCCGATCATCCCTTTCATCGAAGGTGACGGAACAGGTCCTGATATCTGGGCAGCTTCGAAACGCGTATTGGACGCAGCTGTTGAGAAAGCATATAAAGGCGAGAAAAAAATCGCATGGTACGAAGTATTCGCCGGCGAGAAAGCTTTCAATAAATTCAATAACTGGCTGCCTGCTGACACTTTGACAGCTATCCGCGAATATATCGTAGCGATTAAAGGGCAGCTTTGACAACGCCTGTCGGCGGCGGCATCCGTTCCCTGAACGTGGCACTTCGTCAAGAGCTGGATCTGTATGTTTGCTCCCGTCCTGTTCGTTACTTCAACGGCGTTCCGTCTCCTGTAAAACGTCCTGAGCTGGTAGACATGGTTATTTTCCGTGAAAATACAGAAGATATCTATGCAGGTATCGAGTGGGAAGCCGGTTCCGCTGAAGTGAAAAAAGTGCTGGAGTTCTTGCAAAACGAGATGGGCGTTAAGAAAATCCGTTTCCCTGAAACTTCCGGTATCGGTATTAAGCCTGTATCCTCCGAAGGTTCCAAACGCTTGATCCGTTCCGCTATCGAGTACGCTATCGCACACGGACGCAAAAGCGTTACCTTGGTACATAAAGGTAACATCATGAAATTTACTGAGGGTGCCTTCAAAAACTGGGGTTACGAGCTGGCTGAGCAAGAGTTCGGCGACAAAACTTTCACTTGGGCACAATACGACAAAATCAAAGCCGAGCAAGGTACGGACGCTGCTAACCAAGCTCAAAAAGAAGCGGAAGCTGCCGGTAAAGTCATCGTTAAAGATGCTATCGCCGACATCGCTTTGCAGCAAGTATTGACTCGTCCTACGGATTTCGACGTTATCGCAACATTGAACTTGAACGGCGACTACTTGTCCGACGCTTTAGCTGCACAAGTAGGCGGTATCGGTATCGCACCTGGCGCCAACATCAACTATGTAACCGGCCACGCGATCTTCGAAGCTACTCATGGTACAGCTCCGAAATACGCTGGTTTGGATGTAGTTAACCCTGGTTCCGTTATTTTGTCCGGCGTTATGATGCTTGAGCACCTGGGCTGGCTGGAAGCGGCTGAGCTGATCTACAAAGGTATGGAAACATCGATCAACAACAAAACGGTTACTTATGACTTCGCACGCTTGATGGAAGGCGCTAAAGAAGTGAAATGCTCCGAGTTCGCTAACCAAATCATCGCTAATATGTAATAATCCAGTGCGATCCTCCTAAATCCTCCTTTACCAAGGAGGCCCCAGGGGTTACGGCCCCTGGACGACGAAAGTTTGTCGAGACAGAGGGGGAGGCGGACTTGGTTCGACGTAAGAGGAGTGAGCACGGATGTCGGAGGAGCTTAAGCTAACGCCAAGCGGCCTCCGATACGCTTACATGGAGAGCGGAGTCTGGCCTGATTCGACGCTAGAGATGAAGAGTGGAGCCGGGCTTCGGTTCGGCGATAGGAAATGAACGTGTTTGTCGGAGGAGGCTTGAGCTGTGGCTAAGCGTGCCTCCGACAAACTTTTATATTCAGCGTATCTTTTGCGGTATTTGTTTCAAAGAGGGGCTCTGAGCACGATATAGGCCACTGCTCTTTTCTAACTCGGATGAGGGAAAGAGCAATTGTTTTTTGCGCATGATAAGTGTGAATTAGGGCGTAGGCGTGCATACTCTTACGGTCGGTCTAGTACGGTTGGCAACAACGCAAACCTACAATCTATCTTTCAGGAGGCAATTCTCATGGGAATCAAACGTAAAAAGATTACCGTTGTTGGCGCCGGCTTCACAGGCGCTACTACTGCGCTGATGCTGGCGCAAAAAGAATTGGGCGACGTTGTGCTTCTAGATATCGCGCCTTTGGAAAACCCTACAAAGGGGAAAGCATTGGACATGATGGAAGCGTCCCCTGTTCAAGGCTTCGACAGCAACATCGTAGGTACGGCGAACTACGAGGACGCGGCTGGCTCCGATATCGTGATCATCACTGCAGGTATCGCTCGTAAACCCGGCATGAGCCGTGACGACCTTGTTAATACCAATGCAGGCATCGTAAAATCCGTTTGCGAGAACGTAAAAAAATATTGCCCGGATTCCATCGTCATCATCCTGAGCAATCCGGTAGATGCGATGACTTACGCAGCCTACGAAACATTGGGCTTCCCGAAAAACCGCGTCATCGGTCAATCCGGCGTATTGGATACGGCTCGTTACTGCACCTTTATCGCTCAGGAGCTGAACGTGTCGGTTGAAGACGTGCGCGGCTTTGTGCTGGGCGGTCATGGCGACGACATGGTTCCGCTGGTTCGCTACTCCAACGTAGGCGGTATTCCTATCGAGAAGCTGATTCCGGCCGAACGCATCGAAGCGATCGTACAGCGTACCCGCACGGGCGGCGGCGAGATCGTAAACCTGCTCGGTAACGGCAGCGCATACTATGCGCCTGCAGCCTCCCTGGTTCAAATGACGGAAGCAATCATCAAGGATAAGAAGCGTATCATTCCTGCCATCGCACTGCTTGAAGGCGAGTACGGCTATGACAACCTGTTCATGGGTGTGCCAACCCTGCTCGGAGGCGAAGGCATCGAGAAAATCTTCGAGCTGGAGCTGCTTCCTGAAGAAAAGGCTGCCTTGGACAAGTCCGCCGATTCCGTCCGCAACGTAATTAAAGTGGTGACTCTGTAACAGCAGAGCCATCTTCCAGTAGACGGCCCGTCTTCGCATTATGCGAGGCGGGCTGTTTTTATTTGGTGTTAAGAAGGTGTGCTTTCGGGGATCACGGGAGGGAATGCTTTTAGCGCGGCGTGAAGCTTAGCACGAGCGAGCGAATCCTAGGTGCATGCTGCGGTGCTGGCGAGACGGCCGGTCGAACCGCAGTCGGCATTTATGGATAGGAAGGGAGCTCTGATTCTTTTCCATTCCATCTTGCAGAGACTGGATAAAGCTGTTAAAATCAAAAATGACTGACGAGTCAGTCATGAATTTTTGGCGAATATAGGGGGTACCGACTTGGGAGAAGACAAGAGAGACGGGATCGTTGAAGCGGCGCTCAAGCTGTTCGAGGAGCAGGGCTATCATCAGACCAAGGTGTCGGATATTGTTCGGGAAGCGGGGGTAGCTCAGGGGACGTTTTATTTATATTTTCAGAGCAAAGAGGACTTGTTCCGAAGCATCGTCAAGTCGTGCCTGGATGAAATATCGGGCGCTTTGAAACGGGAATCGATCGGACAGGATGACGACGATGCGGTTTATTACCAGATGATCCACAGCTGCCTGACCGTGTACTATCATAACATTACGATTCTTCGCATTATTTACCGCAATGGCATGGCGTGCCGGGAGCTTAAAGATATTTCGGAAGCATTTTACGATGAGATGATGCACATCATCAAGGACTGCTTGAAGGATTCCGAGGAAGCGAACGGCTGCTCGGAGGAGCAGCTTGAGATTATGGCCTATTCGAAAATCGGTATGGTGGAGCTTGTCGCCTATCAATGGTTTGTCGTAAGGGGCTGCGGGGCTGAGCATATCGATAAGGTTGCCCAGACGATCGTTGGCATGACGCCGGATTGCAAGGCGGGCTTACCGGGAGTGAACGGCAGATGATTGCGAAGCTGATTCAATACCGGAAGGTGACGCTGCTGTTTTTTTTGATGGCTATTATTATGGGGATCGTAAATATTTTTACTCTAAAGCAGCGCGAGAACCCGGAGATCGATCTGACGGTCGCGATGGTCAAGACGGTGTATCCCGGGGCGTCGCCCGAGAAGGTGGAGCAGTTCGTTACGCAGCCGTTGGAGGAGAAGATCAAGGAAATGAGCGACATATCGAAGCTCACCTCCACCTCCATGGCCAACGTCTCGATCATCAACGTAGAGGTCAAGCCGGATACGGATATTAAGCGGGCATGGGATACGCTCCGGCAAAAGGTGCAGGCGGCCCAAAGCGAGCTGCCGGATGAGGCGGATCAACCGGAGGTCAACGACGACCTCGGGAAAATAGCCGAACAGATCCTTCATTTTACGGTCAACACCCCTGAAGAGCTGGAGCCGTTAAGGCCCACCCTGGACATTTGGAAAAAGCAGCTGAGCACGCTCACCGGCGTCAGCAACGTAGATATCGTCGGCCTGCCGGATCAAGAGGTGGCCGTCAAGCTGGACACGGCAAAGCTTGATACGTTCAAGCTGCCTTGAACCGCAGTTGCACAAGCGCTCCAGTACCGTCATGACCGGGTTCCGCTCGGCACGGTAAACAAAACCACACAGAGCTTCTATGTGAATCTGAACAAGGAATGGACGACGGCGGAGGAGGTCGCCAATACCGATATCCTCGGTCTGCCGAACGGCCTTTCGCTGAAGGTGAAGGACGTGGCGGACGTGCAGTTGCGGCCGAAGAAGAAGGAGGTCAGCGTCCTGCACAACGGCAAGCCGACGCTCGATCTGGTCATCAATGCGGCGAAAGGTACCGATATTCCGGCGCTGCAGGAACGAATCGATCAGAAGGTATCGGAGCTTAAGCGACAGCTGCCTTCGAACGTAGAGCTGTCCTCTCTTTTCACGCAAAAGGAAAGTCTGGATCATCTGTTCAAGGAGCTTGGACGCGAGCTGCTGATCGGGATTGCGGCTGTCATCGTCGTCTGCTCAATGGGCTTGACGTTCGGCACCTCATGGATTGTTGCGCTGGCCATTCCGATTTCCATTACGATCGGCTTTATTCCGGTCGAAATGATGGGGATTGACCTGAATCAAATTACGGTGGTAGCCATCGTTATCGTACTGGGGATTCTGGTGGACGATGCGATTGTTGTCAACGACAATATCCAGCGCCGGCTGCAGCTGGGGGATTCGCCTGCGGTCGCCGCGCTCGAAGGTAGCCGCGATGTGGCCATCTCCATCCTGACGGCTACGATTGCTACGGCAGCGGCCTTTTTACCGCTGTATTTTCTAAAAGGCAACATCGGAAGCTTTATACGTCCGCTACCGGTCGTCATTACTTTAACGCTCGGCACGTCGATGGCCATGTCGCTCACGATCATCCCGATTTTTCGTCGGTGGGTGGGTGAGCGGGCGCTGCGGAGAGCCGACGTACGGTTCAGCGAAGGCGTGACTGTGGACGGCAGTCAGGAGAGCAGCCCGCAGCAGCCTAAGCAGGGCGCCGTGCGCGAAGAGACGCCCGGCTTATTGGGCCGGCCGATTCAGCGGCTCAGCTTGTTTTACGGCAAGCAAATCCAGCGTGTTTTAAAAAGGCCGCTGCTGACAGGCATTATCGCTCTGCTGATCGGCACAAGCAGCTTCGGGCTGCTGCCCCTGCTTGGGGTGCAGTATTTCCCCCCTGCCGAGAAGGATGAAATGCTGATCGATTTCAAGCTTCCAACCGGGCGGGTATTCGCCGAAACGGAGTACACCATGGCGAAGGCCGCAGAGTGGATGCAGCAGCAGAAGGGCGTCGTCTTCGTGTCCGCCTATTCGGGAAGGTCGACGCCGCGCTTCTATTACTCGGAATCGGATCAGTCGGGGATCGAGGTCGGACAGCTGTTTGTCAAAATCGATCTGAACGTCATTCATACGAAGGAAGTCATTACGGCTTGGCGTGAGCAGTTGAAGGCGATGTTCCCCGATGACGTTGAAATTACGCCGAGAGAGCTGGAGCAGGACCGCCGGTCGGTGCGCCGATCGCGCTAAGAATCAGCGGCAGCGACTTGACGCAGCTTCGGCAGGTATCGAGCGATATTCAGAATGTGTTGTCAGGCATTCCCGGAGCGATCAGCGTAACGGACGATGTAGGGACGGAGATGAAGACCTACGAGGTGAAGCCGGACCCGGCCAAGCTGAATCTGTTCAACGTCAATGAGAAGGACTTGTCGCAGACGCTGCGCATTGCAACGGAAGGACTGGAAGTGACGACGCTGCAAAAAGGCGAGGACTCCCTGGATGTCACGCTGTATGCCAAGGAGCAGACTGCGGATCCTGTTGAAAGGATGAATAAAATGAATGTCCCCAAGCAAAGCGGAGGGACAGTAAGCGTCCGGGAGCTCGGAACGATAACGCCCGGCATGATGATCAAATCGATTCACCATTTGAATCAAACACGGACAATTACGATCCGCAGCTTCGCCCAGGACCGGCTGCCCGATGAGATTGTGAAGGATTTGAAGGCGCAGCTCGCCCAATATTCGCTGCCGTCCGGGTTTACCATCGAATACGGGGGAGAGAACGAGGAACGCAACGATGCGTTCGTCTCGATCGGCAAGCTGTCTATCATTGTGGTGCTCTTGATTTATATCATTATGGTCATGCAGTTTTATTCGCTCTCTATCCCGCTGCTTATACTGTCTACCGTATATTTGGCCGCGGGAGGCGCCGTCATCGGTCTATTCCTGACCGGCTCGCCGATCGGCTTTATGGCGCTGATGGGCCTTGTCAGCTTAGCGGGAATTGTCGTGCGCAACGGGATCATTCTGATCGAATTTATCGAGCAGGCGAGGGAGAAAGGTTTGCCGCTGTACGAAGCGGTAACCGAGGCGGGCAAAGCCCGGCTGCGCCCGATTCTGCTTACGATGGCTACCGCTATCGGCGGTCTGCTGCCAATGACCGTAATGGGCGGAAACCTGTGGAGGCCGATGGGGATCACCATTATTTCCGGCCTGATTTATTCCACGCTGCTGACGCTGATTGTGGTGCCGTGCCTGTTCGTGATCCTGGCGAAATGGCGGGATGCCAGAGCCTTGAAAAAAGGCGGTCATGTGAACAGACACGCGGCAGATACGGCGCATTCCGGTTAAAATTCGCTTCCAGCATTTGCATAGGCCCGTTTTTTTCAGGTATACTGAATATAACTGAAGTCGAAAAATGGGGGCATTTCACATGAATCAATTATTTTTATATCTGCATGTATTAGCGGCTGCTCTAATGGGTGTCTACCTGATGTTCCCGTTTTTGGCGCAGCGGATTCAGGTGCTGCCGGGACAAGGCCAATTCGGTTTTCTGAGCGTGCTGTTCGCAGCCAACCGCGTAGGCCAGATGGCTCTGATCATTTCGCTGCTGACAGGCGGCTACTTGGTCGGCAAGGCCGGTCTGTCCGTCGCCTGGATGATTATCGCGGTCGTGCTGTTCCTGGCGCTTGGCGCTTTGACCGGGGTGCTGGGCAGCGCAATGCGCAAAGCTTTGGCTGACCCTAACGGCGGAACGATCGGCGCTCATGCCGGTAAAATCAAGTCCGTCAGCGTCATTTCCGGCATCTTGTTCTTCCTGATTCTTACCCTGATGATGTTCCGCTTCTAATTGGGGGGTTCAAGCGAACGAAAGTGATGCTTACGTTTACAACTTCTACTAGTCTTACCTTCAAAAAGCTCAAGGGCCTTGCAGCCCTTGAGCTTTTTGCTTTGCCGGCTGCACCTGCCTAAAGGGGAAATATGGCGGAGGGAAAAAGGGCTTCGGAGGCACGGAGTGTTGGCCTTGGAAATCGTGAAATATCCTATAGAGGCATTCCCATTTCACGATTTCAACAGCGGCCGGAGAAGCTCCTTTTTCCGCAGCCCGGCACAGCCCCCTTTGTTCTCAGCTCCTCAGCACTCAGCAGATAAAAAAAGCCCGAAGGCTTCCGCCTCCGAGCTTCTTCTTATTCCTCCGATAATTCATCCAGCGTCTTCTCCAGGCTGGGCGCCAGATGCTCGAGGAAATAGGCCATCTCCGGCATATTCAATTCCTGTATCGCCTGCTCGATCTGCTTTTTGGCGCTGCCGAACTCTTTGTTTCCGGCGGACAGCTCCGTTACGCACTTCAAGTAGGCGTCGAGCAGGTCGGCCGCCTTGACGTATTTTTTCAGCTCCGGCTCATAGGACGCCTTCTTCGTATCGATCAGCGGCTCATAAACCGCATGCAGCTTGGCGGGAACCATATCCAGAAGCCGTTCGGCGGCCAATTGTTCAATTTCGCGGAAGTTTGATAATATTTTCGGATTGTGATGCTTGACCGGAGTAGGAATATCGCCCGTAAACACTTCGGTGGCGTCATGGAACAGCGCCATGCTGACGATCCGGTCGGTAGGCACCTGGCGGCCGTATACCTCATTAGCAATGGTGCACAGCACGTGTGTCAGGATGGCTACGTGAAACGAATGCTCCGCGACGTTTTCCTTGACGGTGTTGCGCATCAGACTCCAGCGCTCGATATAGCGCAGTCGGTACATATAAGCGAAAAAATGACTATCCATCGTTCTCATCCCATTCTATCTGTTTACTTCTTCACCGTAGGTGTCTGCTGTACGGAAAAGCTTTGCACATTAGGATTATACACGATTTGCGAACCGATGGCAGTCTCCAAATCTTTGAGCCCGATATAGAGCTTGTTGTTTTTCAGGTAGAGGGGCTTTTGCAGCGTCAGCGTTTTGCCTGCGGTTCCTGCGGTCAGCTTCGGGCTGCCGATGCTGCCGGTTCAGTGGATATCCTGGTACTGGAGCTGCACCTGACCGCCGCCGGACAGGCTTGCTTTGCCGCCCAGCTGGCTTACGGTTTCCAGCAAAGGAACCTCCGCCGCCGGAGGGCTTAGCGCCACGACCCGCCGGAGGATGGAACGCTCCAGCCCATCCGGCGTAATCGCGCTGTTGCCTGCGTTGATCCGCGGCAGCTGCATCGGATCCAGATTGCGGGTTGCCATTTCCGGCAGCACCGTGAACGCATAATTCATCCCGCCCTGGCGGACATAATCGATCGAAGGCTTATCATAAATGCCGTAGGGATAAGCGTAGGCATCAATCGGCTCGGGGTACAGCTCCGCCAGCTTGGACACGCACTTCTGCGTGTCGCTGATGACGCGCTGCTTGTATTCCTCGTCGCTTTCCTTTCTTCCGCCGTTCGCCATGCGTCCGACCAGCGCGGCGCTGCCGTCGGCAAGCTTATAATGAAAATTGTCCGAATGGCACTGGGCATCGATAAAATTTGTATCGTTCGTCATTTCGATAATCTCGTCCTGCGACATGGACGGAATATAGCTGGCGAGCGGATTTTCCAGGTCATTCGTAATAACGAAATTGACAGCGGGAATACGCATGCTTTTTAACAAGGGGTAAGCGTTATCATAAAAGCTTTCATAGCCGTCGTCGAAGGTGACCAGGACGGCATTATTCGGAACGGAGGCGCCCTCCATATAATGCTTGAACTGGCGGAGCGTAATGAATTGGTAGCCTTTCTTCTTGAGAAGCGCCAGCTGATCGTGAAACAGCCGGGTGGTGATCGTTCCTCCGCTTTGGGCATCGTCATCGATATGGTGGTACATGATCACAGCGACCTGGTCTTTATAAAGTACATTGGATTTCGCTGCATTGAGAGAGGGAAGCAGGAGACCAAAGCCAAGAAGACTCAGCATGGCGGCTTTAAAGGTGAGCTTGTTCATGAGGATCACGGGCTCCTTTGGATAATCCATATTTCACGGTTTGCACTAATATTCTATTATTCTATATAAATTCCTTCTGTCCGGATGAGAGGCAGAGACATATTTTGCGAAGCTTCCAATTGGCCCCGGGGAAGGGCCGCCATCGACGGGTATATGCCGTATTTCCTGGTGTTTAGACGTTGTCGAATATGCTATTATATACATATGTGCTTTTTATACTAAATATATCGAGCAGGCCATTTCGGAAGGGAGATTTTTATCCATGCAGCATTTTCAAGATAGTGTTTATAAACTGATCGTCGAAACGTCGACGAATCTGCCGGCTGACGTGCGCCGCGCCATTCAATCCGCCCAAGAGCGTGAGGATGCCGGTACCCGTTCAGCCATTTCTTTGTCTACCATTGCCAACAATATCGATATGGCGGAATGCAATGTATCGCCAATCTGTCAAGATACGGGGATGCCGACCTTCATCATTCACTGTCCTGTAGGCGCCAACCAGATCGTGATGAAGCGGCAAATTCGCGAGGCTGTCGCTTTGGCTACAAAAAACAGCAAGCTGCGCTCCAATTCGGTCGATTCCTTGACCGGCTCCAACACCGGAGACAACCTGGGCCGGGAACACCTGTCATCCACTTCGAGCAATGGGAACGCGACGATATCGAAGTGAAGCTGATCTTAAAGGGCGGCGGCTGTGAGAACAAAAATATTCAATACAGCCTGCCGACGGAGCTCGAAGGTCTAGGCAAGGCGGGACGCGATCTGGACGGCATCCGCAAGTGCATTATGCATGCGGTATACCAGGCGCAGGGTCAAGGCTGTAGTGCCGGCTTCATCGGCGTAGGCATCGGCGGCGACCGCACAAGCGGTTACGAGCTGGCTAAGCATCAGCTGTTCCGTCACGCAGATGACGTCAATCCGAACGAGGAGCTCCGCAAGCTGGAAGACTACGTGATGGAGCACGCTAACATGCTGGGCATCGGTACGATGGGCTTCGGCGGACAGGTGTCGCTGCTTGGCTGTAAAGTGGGCGTCGCCAACCGTCTGCCAGCCAGCTTCTTCGTATCCGTGGCGTATAACTGCTGGGCGTTCCGCAGACAGGGCGTCATTCTCGATGCGAACAGCGGCGAAATCCAGGAATGGGTTTATCCGCAGGGAGACACGGTCTCCATGAAGCAGGAAGCGGAGACAGCTGGCTCTGAGCAGGCTGAACGCCGCGAGGTTGTTCTGCAGACGCCGATCTCGGAGGAGCAAATCCGCCAGCTGCGCGTAGGCGACGTCGTGATCATCAACGGCCCAATGTATACCGGCCGCGATGCGCTGCACAAATATTTAATGGACGACGATTCTCCTATCGACCTGAACGGAGCGGCGATTTATCACTGCGGACCGGTCATGGCGAAGGATGAGTCCGGCGAATGGCACGTAAAAGCCGCAGGACCTACAACGAGCAGCCGCGAGGAGCCTTACCAAGGCACGATCATCAAGAAGTTCGGTATTCGCGCCGTCATCGGCAAGGGCGGTATGGGCGCCAAAACATTGGCCGCGCTGCAAGAGCACGGGGCCGTATATTTGAACGCGATCGGGGGAGCGGCGCAGTATTATGCGCAGTGCTTCAAGAAAGTAAACGGTGTGGACTTCCTGGAATTCGGTACGCCGGAAGCGATGTGGCATCTGCAGACGGAAGGCTTCGCAGCGATTGTGACGATGGACTCGCACGGAAACAGCCTGCATGCCGAAGTGGACAAAAGCTCGCTCGAAAAGCTGTCCGAGTTCAAAGAAACGGTCTTCGCTTAAGATGAGCTCATTCGGAATCCGGCTGAACGCCGTGATCGAAAAATACTTGTCGCTCTTTGTCCCGGTATGTTTGATACTTGGGTTTCTGTTCTCGGGCGGCTTAAAAGGAGGGGTACCGTGGGTACCCTTTCTTTTCGCCTATTTGACGTTTGTGATGGCGACCGGCTGCAGCTGGGCGCAAATCCGCCAAGCCTTCCGCATGCCGCTGCCGATGCTGATCATATTCGCGGCGGCCCACGTGATCGCTCCGGTCGCGGCTTATGCGCTCGGGACCGCTTTTTTGGAACCCAATCACCGTATGTTGTCGGCTTTGTGCTGTTTACCGTCATTCCGCTCGGAGTCTCTTCGATCATCTGGATCGGCCTGTCTAAGGGCAGCGTTCCCTTGGCTCTATCCATGGTCGTATTGGATTCGGCATTAAGCCCGTTTGTCATTCCGGTTGAGGTTTCCCTGTTCTTCGGCGCCGATATCGAATTCGATCATGTGAAAGTCATGCTCGATTTGATCAAAATTATTGTGGTGCCGACGATACTCGGCGTGATGGTGAATGAGCTATCCAAGGGGACGTTCAAAAGCTGGTCGGCTCCGTTCTGCGCGCCTACGTCCAAGATTGCGATGATTACCGTTGTTGCGATCAATGCGGCTGCGATTCAGCCTTATGTCATGCAAATGAAGAACGATATGCTGGTCGTTATCCCGCTCGTGGTCGTGATGGTCGTCTTTTGCTACCTGATCGGGTTCGCCTCCATGTTCCTGCTGAAGGAGAAGGAGCTGATAGTAGCCGTTTCCTTCTCATCCGGCATGCGAAATATTTCACTTGGGCTGGTGCTTGCGCTGGCGTATTTCGAGCCTTTAACGGCGGTGCCGGTCGTGCTGTCGATCCTGATCCAGCAGCCCTTCGCCACATTAAATCACTATGCGTTGAAGAAACTAGAACATACACGCCTTTACAAAAAATTAACTCGCATTCCCCAGAATGAAACGCTAAGATATTGAGGTTACGGCTATTTGATGCCGGACAGGCTTCGAATCACCTATCTTTTCGGGGAAGGAACGTTTGCGGATGCAGAAATTTCGGGCAAGACTGACGTTAATATTTATTGTGCTGATCGGGGCGGCGGTTTTGGCTGCGGGCCTGTTTATGGTGAAAATGCTGAAGGACTCGCACATGGACGCATTGCAAGCCAACATGCAGCGGGAACTGAAGGTGATTCTCGTTACGCTGGACTGGAAGCAGGACGGGACGGAAGCGGAGCAGATTCAATATTTTACCGGGCTGGCAAATCGCTTGAAGGCATCTGCCGATGCCCGCGTCACCTATATTCGCGGGGACGGTAAGGTGCTGGGCGACTCGGATCATGATGTGGAAACGATGGAAAACCATCTGATGCGCAAGGAAGTGGTCGAGGCCAGAGAAACGGGGGCGGTCGGATCGGATATACGGTACAGCACCACGGTACAGCGCAATATGCTGTATGTTGTCGTACCGGTGAAAGCGGGCGGCAGCTGGTCCTATCCAAGGGTATGTGAGGCTTGCCATGAGCCTGGAGGAGGTTGAAGCCTCTATTCGTCAGGTATGGTACGGCGTGCTGCTGGGGCTCCTGACGGTATTCCTGATTGCGGGCCTGATCAGCTACCGGGTCGCTTACGGGATTACCCGGCCGATCGAGATGATCACCCGGGTCGCGCAGCAGATTACGAATATGAACTATAAAGCGCGCGTGCATGTGCGCAAGAAGGACGAGATCGGCCAGCTCGGGCAGGCGATCAACCGGATGGCGGACAGCCTGCAGCTGCAGATGAACCGCATTCTCGAGGATGAGAGCCGGCTCAAGAGCGTGATGGAAAATATGATCAGCGGCGTCATGATGGTCGACCGGGACGGGAAAATCGTGCTGCTGAACCGCTCGGGGGAAGATATTCTGGGCTTCTCGGCTCAGGAGCTGCTCGGCAAAAAATTCGATGAAGCGAAGCAGCAGTTCGAATTCACGCAGCTGATTCAGGAATGCATCGACTTGCGCGAGCATATTCGCGACGAGATGATTTTCTACTATCCTTCGGAACGTATATTGGAAATTAATGTAAGTCCGATTTCCCATGCGGAAGATGAGTGGGCGGGCATTTTGATCGTGCTGCATGACATCACGGCGGTACGCCGGCTGGAGCGGATGCGCAGCGAATTCGTCGCGAACGTATCGCACGAATTGAAGACGCCGATTGCCGCAGTGAAAGGCTTCGCTGAAACTTTGCTGGCCGGAGCGCTGAACGACAAGGACACGGCCAAGTCGTTTCTGCAAATTATTTTTGACGAAAGCGAGCGGCTGAACCGGCTGATCGGCGACATCCTGGAGCTGTCCAAAATCGAATCCAAACGCATTCCGCTGCAGTTTTCGCCAATTGCGCTGCATTCGTTCGTCAGCAATTGTCTTCATGTGACGAATGCGGAGGCGAGGAAGAAATCGATCGAGCTGGAAATGCAGGTGGATGAGAATCTGTATATGGAAGCGGACGAGGGCCGGCTGCGGCAAATCCTCATCAACCTTTTGTCGAACGGCATTAACTACACGCCTGAGGGCGGCAAAGTGAAGATCAAGGTGGAATCCCTGCCCGGCGAGGGACAGAGCGCGGAGGACGAGCGCATACGGATGACCATATCCGATACCGGAATCGGTATTCCGAAGAAGGATCTGCCGCGTATTTTCGAGCGCTTCTACCGGGTGGATAAAGCGCGTTCGCGAAGCTCCGGCGGAACCGGCTTGGGGTTATCTATTGTGAAGCATTTGGTCGAGCTGCATAAAGGAACGATCCGGGTGGAAAGCGAAGTAGGCGTGGGCAGCAAGTTTATTATCGAACTGCCGATCCTCCACTGATGCCTTGGTACGGCAAACATCAATTGCCTTCCTTTTCATGCTATGTTAAGCTTGGCTTAACGGTTTACAAATTGTTTATAGAAGTACAGTGAAATCGGGGGATTCCCATGGCACAACAAATTTTGGTTATTGAAGACGAGCCTACGCTAGCCAGATTGCTATCGTATAACTTATCGCAGGAAGGGTACGAAACGAAGGTTGTCGACCATGGCAGCGAAGGGCTTCAAACGGCGCTTCAGCAGTCGTTCGATCTTATCATATTGGATATTATGCTTCCGGGGCTCAACGGATTTGAAATCTTGTCCAAGCTGCGGCAGAAAGGCAATAAAACGCCGGTCATCATTCTGACGGCCCGCAATGCCGAGGAAGAGGTCGTTCAAGGCTTGAAATACGGGGCTGACGACTATATTACGAAGCCCTTCGGCGTAGCGGAGCTGCTGGCGCGGGTATCAGCGGTGCTGCGCAGAACGATGTCGGAGGAGCAGCTGCAGGAGAAGAACGGGAACGGGGAGAAAGTCATCTCGGCCGGCGACCTGTTTATTTATCCCGAAAAGTATGAGGTCATGCTGAACGGGGAGTCGATCTCGCTGAGACCGAAGGAATTCGAGGTGCTGCTCTACTTGGTTCAGCGTCCCGGCGTGGTGGTAACGCGGGACGATCTGATGAATATCGTCTGGGGCTTCGACTACATCGGCGGACAGCGGACGGTGGACGTTCACGTAAGCTCCCTGCGCAAGAAGCTGGAGATGAATCAGCAGAGCGTGCAGATTGAGTCGATCCGCGGCGTCGGTTATAAGCTGGTCGCTTCCGCGCCGGCGAAGAAAGCCTGACCGGGTTCGTTTATAGTACAGACATACAAGCGCTTGTGAAGCTTACCGGCTTCCGGGCGCTTTTTTTGTAGTTGCACGTTAGCAAGGCTGTACGGTTGCACGGTGGCTCAAGAAGCATGAATCGGCGGCGCCTCGCATATACATTAGGATTCATTCTGGTTCACATGAAATGGAGAGAGTGCTATGGATACGGTCCGGTTTAAGGCGCTGCCTCAAGCGGAAAGATTAAGCTGCGCCCAGCAAGTGCTGGCACAATATCATCAGCAGAAGGAACGGAGCTACTATTTGGAGGCTTATAAGGATGCCGAAGCGACCTACTGGTATCCTTTGCTTAACGCGTTGGACACGGCGCTTCAGACGGCAGGGAAGAAAGTGCTGGATGTCGGCACGGCTTATGGAACGCTGCTGCTGTACAGCGCGCTGTCGGGCGCCCGAGGGTACGGGCTGGATATGACCGATGCGTATTGGTCTACGCAGCTGGAGAAGGACTATGGAATTGCCTGGGCCCGCTGCAATATCGAATCGGATCCGATCCCGTGGGAGGAAACGTTCGATATCGTCCTGTTCACGGAGGTACTGGAGCATATGAATTACAATCCGATCCCCGTTTTCCGGAAGCTTCACGCCAGTCTGGCCTCCGGCGGAGTGCTGCTGCTGTCCACGCCGTGGGCAAGGGCCTTTACCCACCGTAATGCGTGGACGGATATTTTGGAGGTGCCATATTACAAGCCGGGCGATCCGTTTGTCGATGCGGAATGCAAATATTTTACGATCGACGAAATCTTCGTTCTGGCTTCCCAGACCGGATTCTGGCTCAATTCTCTGCAGGTGTACAACGGGCATTTGCTGGTCGGGTTCTACAAGCCTTAGGTTGCGGTAGTTACGGATCATAATGCCAAAATCGCATACAAGGTGCGCCAGATTCAAAATATCTTTTTCGCTGCAAGTTGTCTATACTATGGGGGAGTGATGCTGTAACCCAGCAATTCGTTCAACAGACCAAAGGAGGACATTAGTACATGTCGAGAAAGTTTAGAATCGGAATTATCGGCTGCGGAGGAATTGCGAACGGAAAGCATATGCCTGCATTGAAAAATCAAGCGAATGCGGAGATGGTCGCTTTCTGCGATATCGTACCCGAACGCGCCCGGGAGGCTGCCGACAAATTCGGGGCTCCGGATGCCAAAGTATATGAGGACTACAAGGAGCTGTTGAGCGACAGCTCCATCGATATAGTGCATGTCTGCACGCCGAACGACTCCCACGCGGATATTTCCATCGCCGCATTGGAAGCGGACAAGCATGTCATGTGCGAGAAGCCGATGGCGAAGACGGCCGCCGATGCGCGCCGTATGGTGGAAGCCGCCAAGCGTACGGGCAAAAAGCTGACTATCGGCTATCAGAACCGGTTCCGTCCGGACAGCCAATATTTGAAAACGATCTGCGCCGAAGGCGATCTTGGCGAAGTTTATTACGCTAAGGCGCATGCAATCCGCCGCCGCGCCGTTCCGACCTGGGGCGTATTCCTCGATGAAGAGAAGCAGGGCGGCGGTTCGCTGATCGATATCGGCACCCATGCGCTGGATTTGACGCTCTGGATGATGGACAATTACAAGCCTAAGGCTGTACTTGGTACGGCGTTCCACAAGCTGTCGGGCAAAGCCAACGCGGCGAACGCTTGGGGCTCCTGGGACCCTGAGAAATTCACGGTCGAGGATTCCGCGTTCGGGATGATTACGATGGAGAACGGCGCAACAATCGTACTGGAATCGAGCTGGGCCATCAACATGCTGCAAACCGGCGAAGCGAAGACGACGCTGTGCGGCACCGAGGGCGGCGCAGACATGCAGGACGGACTGCGGATTAACGGCGAGAAGCACAGCCGGCTGTTCACCAACCAGATTCAGCTGGATGCCAAGGGCGTAGATTTCTATGACGGCTCTAAGGAATCCCCTGCCGATCTGGAAGCGCGGCTGTGGCTGGAGGCTGTCGAGCAGGACAAGGAGCCGGTGGTGACGCCGGAACAGGCTTGCGTCGTGTCGGAAATTCTTGAGGCGATCTATGAGTCCTCCAAAACGGGCAAAGCCGTTTATTTCGATAACAACTGAATTTGAGCGAAAGAATGAAGCCGGACGTCCCTGTCTCTTAAGGGGCGTCCGGTTTTGATTTGTCCGATGGATTGACATACGGACCATAAGATTTTATGAAAACTTCATCTAATATTCATGAAGACGAACGGAAGGAGTGGTACACTTAGAACATAAATTTAGATCAAGTCTAAATATAATAAGTGGTGACAGGGCAGCAGCTGCAGCTATGTTTTCAGGCCCGTCGCATTTATTCATTATATATAAATTGACAGGAGGAACGCATGATGAAAATTACGTACCGCCAGGCTTATGACAAGCTGGCCGCGGAGGGCATCCGGATGACCCATCAGCGGCAGCTCATTTTAACCTTTCTCTATGAGAAAAGTTTGTCCCATCCGTCCGCCGAAGCCTTGTTCGATGCCATCTATGCGGAGCATCCGAGGGTGGTCAGCCGTCCGACGGTGTATAAAAATCTGCATCTGCTTCAAAGCTTCGATCTGCTGAAGGCATTGTACATCGGGCATAATCCTGTGGCTCGATACGATATTCATGTGCTTCCGCACCATCATCTGCACTGTCTTCATTGCGGAAGCGTCTCGGATTACGAGGGCAGTCTGCCTATGGCCCATTCCGCCATTCCCGGCTTTCGCGCGGAGCAGGTTTACATGGAGATTTCCGGTGTCTGCGAGGCTTGTCAGAGACTGCAAAGAACGGCTGCGAAGCAGGAAGAAGCAATGGCGCTGGCCATGTAACAAGCAGGCGGATTGGCCTTGGCAGCGTGAGATTAAGCAGCGGAATCGGATATATTTTCTTCCTCGGGAGGAGTATAATGAAACTGCTGCGAGGCCGGTTTGCCGGCCGTAGAAGCAGAGTAGAGCGACTCGGACGGAGGAATGTAAGATGCAGCTCATTGATGCTACAGGTGTGCAGCAGGCGATTGACGCGCTCAAGGAACAGGATCTGTACCTGCATCTCGAAATGACGACGGGAGCCTATGCCTCCCATCTCGACAGTTCGAAGATAACGGCAGGTACGTTCATCCGCAATGGTGAGATCCGTTATACTCTCGGGTCGATTGCAGGCGGGGGGCCCTACCGCGTCGGTTTGAAAATCGGACAAGGCTGGGTTTATGCGGAAGGCTTGACGCATTGGGATCCGGGCGAGGCGGCACGCGGAAGGCTTATTCTTGCCGGACACGATAAAGACGGGAAGCTGGTCGTTTCTTTGCAGCTGGGCCGGGAGCCTTTTTAGGCCGCTGCCCGGAAGGAGACCCTTGAAGAATAAATGCAGAGTGCGCAATCATGCTATCGGAAAAAAGGAGATTGTCAAGATGGAAAAGGAACGACATGTGCTTGTCGTGCTGCCGCATCCGGATGATGAAACCTATCTGGCCGGTACGCTGGCAGCCTATATCAGCCGGGGGACGCCGGTCACCTACGCCTGTCTGACATTAGGCGAGATGGGAAGGAACATGGGCAATCCGCTGTTTGCCAACCGGGTCACGCTGGCGGACATCCGCAAGGAGGAGCTGCTGGCATCTGCCCGCGCCATCGGCGTCCAGGACCTTCGCATGCTGGGACTGCTGGATAAAACGATTGAATTCGAGGATCCGGAGCTGCTGGGCGGGAAGCTGGCCGGGCTGATTGCGGAGCTGAATCCCTCGCTCATCCTGACGTTTTATCCGGGCTACAGCGTCCATCCGGACCACGATGCAACAGGTGCGGCCGTCATTCGCGCCGTAGGAGAGATGCCCGAGGGGCAGCGTCCGAAGGTTCACTGCGCCGCCTTTTCCAAAGGGTGCAGGGACATTTTGGGACAACCGGATGTGACGAACGATGTGACGGATTTTCTCGAGTCCAAGGTAGCCTCGTTTCAAGCTCACCGATCCCAGTTTCAGTTAATGGTTTTCCTGGATAATAAATCGTTCGACGACCCTGAGCTGAGGGGAAGGCTTGGCAAGGAGCAGTTCTGGACGTACCCTTTTAAATAAAAAGAGCAGAAGCTTGTTCTGCGGAACCGACGTATGCGGTTTCTGAGAGCAGGCTCTTTTTTATTTTTTGTTATAAATGGCAATTGTTCCGCAACCTTTTGCCGATGTGCCTCGTCTATGGGATAGCAACGCATTTGGAACAATATAGAGGAGGAATTCGTTTTGAAACTCGTAAAAGCGGCAGGAACGGTAGCTATCGCATCGGCGCTTCTGCTTACAAGCTCTCCCCGGTATGGGCCGATGAAGCGGCACCAATGGCTCCGGTCAGCAAAGTGGTCGTACCGCCGATCCCGGGCAACAACAGCGCTTCACAGACAGACCCTCAAATCACGAAGGATCAGGCTATCGCGGCAGCCAAGAAATACATACAAATTCCGGACGGCTATACGCTGGAATCGGTTTATTTGAACTCATACATGAATCAGAACGGCAAGAGCATTCCAAGCTGGAACCTGAACTATGTGAAACGGGTGAAGGATCAATACTACGGCAACCTCAATTTGACAGTCAACGGGCTGGACGGGAAGCTGACCGGTTATTCGATGTATGACAACGACCCGTCGCATAAGCCGAGCTACCCGCCGAAAGCGGATTACAAGCAGGCCAAAGAGATTGCGGCTGCGTGGATTTTGAAAATGGATCTGAACGACAAGGAGCAGCTGCTGTATAACGATCGCGACGAGAAATCGTTCCGTACCCCGCTGGACGGGAATTATCAGTACAATATCCGCTATGACCGGTCGGTTAACGGAGTTCCTTATCCGGAGAACGGCGTTAACGTTACCGTGAACGGAGAAGGCCAAGTCGTAGGCTATAACTATAATTGGGACGATTCGGTTACCTTCGAGAGCAATGTGAAGCCGATCGGCCTGGAGGAAGCGGCCAAAGCGTTTCATGAACAATCCAATGTATCCTTGACCTATCAGATCCCTTACCAAGCCAAGGATAAGAAAACGCCGGTCATTACCTATACGATGGATTCCTTCCAGTTGAACGCGGCTGACGGAAAACCGTGGAGCCCGACCCAGCAGCCGGTTGCGCCGGCCGCATCAAGCGAGCCTATCACCGCGCAGCCGCTGGGAGAGAAAGCTTCTTCCAGCCAGAATTTAACCAAGGATCAGGCGATTCAAAAAGTAACCTCCGCCTTCGGCGTAGCCAGCAGCGCCAAGCTGGAAGAGGCTTCGTATAATGAGTATACGAACCAGGACAACGGTGAGATCAATTCCAGCTGGAATCTGCGTTGGAGCCTGCCCGATACGGAAAAGGATGAAGACAGCGCAGCCTTCAAACGTGTGGACAATTCCATTTGGGCCACCGTTAACAGCAAGACCGGCGAGATTCAGAATTACAATGTGAGCATCCCTTACGACAGAGCGGGATCCCAAGCGGTAAACGCAAAAGTATCGCAGGAGGAAGCGAAATCCAAAGCCATTGAGTTCGTGAAGCAGCAGCTTCCCGCTTATACGAGCGAGCTTGTGCCGGATATGATTGCGGAGAAGGACATTCAGCCGGATCAGCTGAAGCAAATGCGCAACTGGGACATTCATTTCAAACGTGTCATCGACGGGGTTAACGCAGGATACGAGGGAGTTAATGTAAGTATCGACCGCGAAACGGGAGCGATTGTAAGCTTCTATAACTCCATCAGCACGATCGACTATCCGAAGCAGAAGCCTGCGGTGCTGGAGCTGGATCAAGCGAAGGAAAAGCTGCTCTCGCAATACGATATCCAGTTAAATTACGCAACGCGCTATCAGCCCGGCAATCCGATTCTGCTCGATGCCAAATATAAGCTGATGGTGGCTGCCGGAGAAATTCCGCCAAGCGCGGCAGGCAGCGCAAGCAATCAGCCTGCGGTAGCGCAGCTCGTCTACTCGCTGCTTCCTAAATATACCCGCGAGCCTGTCATGCTGGATGCGCAAACCGGTGATTGGAAGAATGCGAGCACCGGCGAAATCATTTCGCTGGAAAAGGTAAAAGTGGACGATATTGAGGGCCATTGGGCGCAAAATGAGCTTCAATTGATGCTGGATTATGAAGCCTTGGATGTGAAGGACGGGAAGGTCAATCCGGATCAGTCCATTACCCGCGGCGAAATGATTAAAATGCTCGTTATTGCCATGAACGGAGGCAGCGGAGGCATCCATTACGGAGCCGAACGGAAAGCTTCCTTCTCCGATGTGAGCGCAGGTTCGGCTTACTTCGCTTATGTGGAAAATGCCGTAGACCGCGGATTGCTCGATCCGGGAACCGAGTTCCAGCCGGAAGCGAAGATGACGCGCGAAGATATGGCGCAGCTGATTGTCAAAGCGCTGGGCTTCAGCAGCCTGACCAAGTACGACGGTATCTTTAATTCCAGCTTCGCAGACAAAGCCAGCATCAAGCATGTGGGGGAAGCCGCCATCGTCGTAGGACTGGACATTATGTCGCTTACGGATGGAAGCTTTAATCCGAGCCAGGAAGTGACCAAGGCGCAGGCCGCAACCGCCTTCTTCCGCTATTTGCAAAAGCGGGGCGATTTGCAGGACCGCCAGCGTCCGATCTATTAATCTTTCATAAGAGAAAGCCGTTTCTTTCAGCAGCTGGCTAAGCTGCGAAGAGACGGCTTTTTTTTTCTATGGAGGCACAGCGTGTATCCCAAGGACAACCGTTTCGGCGCTGTTTGACAGCATTCGATCCCCCTTGCTGCGGAAGAACCGCAATTCGACAGAGAAATTTGTAAAATAAATTCCTCTCTTTCCGTAAAGTATGGTAAGATATCGTTCGGAAAGTAACATATAGGGAGGTTTCATTGTGTCTCGCATCATCCAGGTTCATGAAAGGCCCCCGTTGGGGCAAAGCATTCCGCTTAGTCTTCAGCATCTGTTCGCAATGTTCGGTTCCAACGTGCTGGTGCCGATCCTGTTTCATGTCGATCCGTCCACGATCCTGCTGATGAACGGGATTGGCACGCTGCTGTACATACTGATGACCAAGGGGAAAATTCCGGCGTTTCTGGGCTCGAGCTTCGCTTTCCTGTCTCCGGTGTTCGTTGTGCTGGGCTCCCAGGGTTACAATGCTGCGCTTGGCGGCTTCCTGATCGTCGGCTTGATCTTCTCGCTGGTCGCGATGGTTATCAAGGTAGCGGGAACCCGCTGGATCGACGTGGTCTTCCCGCCTGCGGCGATGGGAGCCATTGTGTCGGTCATCGGGCTGGAGCTGGTGCCTACGGCGGCGAATATGGCCGGCTTTATTGCTCCGGCAGGCGCTCCGGCTGATTGGTCGCCGGACAGTACGACCGTCACGGTATCGGTGATTACGCTGCTGGTCGGATTAATAGGTTCCGTCGTATTTCGCGGTTTGCTGAAGGTCATTCCTATTCTGGTTGCGATTGTGGTAGGTTACGTTCTGGCTGCAGTGCTCGGCCTGGTTCATGTCGGCGAAGTGGTGGGGGCTGCTCCATGGTTCAAGCTTCCGACCTTTTACAGCCCGACCTTCGACGCCGCAAGCATCCTGATTATTGCTCCCGCCGCACTTGTCGTTATCGCCGAGCATATCGGGCACTTGATTGTAACCGGCAACATCGTCGGCAAAGATTTGAGCAAAGACCCTGGATTAAGCCGGTCGCTGATGGGTAACGGCGTATCGACGATGATTTCGTCGCTGGTCGGATCTACGCCGAATACGACATACGGAGAAAATATCGGCGTTCTGGCGTTGAGCCGCGTTTACTCCGTATGGGTGATCGGCGGAGCGGCGGTACTGGCCGTCGTGCTTTCCTTCGTCGGAAAGCTGTCGGCTTTGATTCAGACGATTCCGACGCCTGTCATGGGCGGGGTGTCTTTGCTGCTGTTCGGCGTTATCGCGACCTCCGGTATCCGGATGCTGGTGGAGACGAAGGTGGATTATTCGAAGCCGATTAACCTGGTCCTGACTACCGTGGTCCTGGTTATCGGGCTTAGCGGAGCTACATTTAAATGGGGGCATTTCGAGCTCAAAGGCATGGCGCTGGCGACGATCGTGACGATTGTACTGAGCCTGTTCTTTAAGCTGCTGCAGATTTGCAGGCTGACCAATGAAGAAGAATCATCGTCAACGGGGCATTAAATTCATGATTCCTTCAAAAAGACTTGCATTGTAAGTACTCTTTGTATGATAATATGTAATCTACGATATAAGCGCAGGAGGAACGGAGTATCATGTCATTGACAACAACTACAGATGTACAGACAGAAGGAAGCAAGGAAGTACACATATGGAAGTGTACAGCTGCCGATTGTAATGCTTGGATTAAGGACGAGTATGTAACGGAAGCTTCGCCGAGCTGTCCGCTGTGTAAAAGCGCTATGGAGCGGGCACCTCCGGGAAATTCCGGTGGCCGTCAAGAAATTCAGAAAGACCTTTATCGTTGGAAAAAGAAGATTCTAAATTCCCCTTCCGATGAGCAAAGCCTGTGGGGCTTTGCCCGGAACGGCAAAAAAGCCGGTTGCACGATGGGTGCAATACGGCTTTTTGTGTTGTCCGGCCGGGAAAGGGCCGGATATTTTCTTATCCGCGCAGCAGCGCCAAATCGAACTCCGGCACAAGGCCTTCCTGTGCAGCCCGGTGCAGCAGCGAGGTAATGGCGGCATAGCCGTCTTCCCCCAGATCGGCGGTGAACTTGTTCACATACAAATCGATATGCGCTTGGGTTACTTCGGGAGCAAGCTCCTGGGAATGCTCCAGTACGTAAGCTTTGGAAGCTTCCGGATGCGCCCACGCATACTCGACGGAAGCGCGTGTCCATTGAGCCAGCGACTTCACATCCATGGAGCGGCGGGCAATGATGGCTCCGAGCGGAATGGGAAGACCCGTATCGGATTCCCACCAGCTGCCGAGGTCGGTCATCAGGCTGAGCCCGTAAGTCGGATACGTAAAGCGGGCTTCATGGATTACAAGACCTGCATCGATCTTATCGTCGCGGACCGCAGGCATAATTTCGTGGAACGGCATGACCACGATTTCGCCTACGCCGCCCGGAACGTTCTGTGCAGCCCACAGCCGGAACAGCAGGTAGGCGGTGGAACGCTCGCTCGGCACCGCGACGCGCTTGCCGCTCAATGCCGCAGGATCGGAGCCACCGTCCTTGGTCAGCACGAGCGGGCCGCAGCCTCTGCCTAAGGCGCCGCCGCACGGAAGCAGGGCGTAATCCTTTAGTACCCAAGGCAGGGCGGCATAGGAGATTTTAAGAACTTCCGGGCCTTCGCCGTTGGCCGCGAGCGTGTTCGTAATGTCGATATCGGCATACGTCACATTCAGCTCTGGCGCACCGGGAATCAGCCCGTGCACCCAGGCGTGAAACACGAACGTATCGTTAGGGCAAGGGGAAAAAGCAATATTCATTTACAGCACCTCCGGTAATAGGGAACTAGCCGCTTCCAAGGCGGCGAGAGCGTCGGCGATCCGCCATGCGCCGCGGTCGCGCGGGCCGACGGGATTGGACACCGCCCGAAGCTCGAGGGCGGGAATGCCGCATTGCTGGGCGGCCGTGGCTACGCCGAAGCCTTCCATGCCTTCGGCCGCCGCGCCGGGCACCCGGGCTGCGAGCTCGGCGGCGCGCTCCGCCGTGCCGGTGACCGTGCTGACCGTCAGCACGGGGCCGGCCTGGGCGGACAGCCCGGCGGCTCGCAGCGCGGCCGCGAGCCGCTCTGCGAGCGCGGCGTCCACCGCGGCGCGGGCCGAGCCGAAGCCGAGCTCGTCCAGGCTGAGGAAGCCGTCCGGCGTTTGCGCGCCCAGGTCGGCGGCCACGATCTCGCTGGCGACGACAAGGGAGCCGAGCTCGGCGCGGCCCTTGAAGCCGCCGGCGATACCGGCGCTCAGCACAAGGCCGTAGTCGGCTGCGGCCAGCGCCGCCGCCGTGCGGGCCGCCGATGCCGCCGGGCCTACGCCGGCAACGACGACATCGAAGCGGCCGTCTCCGCGCAGGCCGCGCAGCACCGCTTCCTGCTCGGCTTGCACCGAGGTCATAATAAGGACACGCCCGGTGCGGGAAACGGCCGCCCCTGGCGTGTTTGAAGCAGAGTGATTCTGAACATTCATCGCGGGTATCTCCTTATGATAGGGCAGCTTGACCGCTTTCTGCCCAGTAAGTGTGTCGCTGCGGCGTATTTCGACGCTCTATTCATCATAATACACTTGGGAGCGGATGAAAAGAATAGCCCGTCTGCTCTGTTCGCAGTCTGCCGGGGAACTCGGCGGCCTGCCTGCAGGACCGTTACCAAATAAAGCCGTCTTGTTGTAAAATGGAACGAGGCTATAACGAGAGGAGAACCAGCCATGGGTAAAGAAATCGAAAGGAAATTTTTGCTGCCGGCATTCCCGCAGCGGGAGCTGGAGGATCAGGCAATCAGCATCATCAGCCGGATCATGATATACCAGACTTATTTGGCTTATTCCTCCGATCAGGAGATCCGCATCCGCAAGCTGGTGAACCATGACGGAGCGGCGGAATATACACATACGTTCAAGTCCGGGCACGGGATGGTCAGAGAAGAGATTGAATATGCGATTACAGAGCCGGTTTACGAGCAGCTGCTGCAAAATACGCGCTTTGTACCTCTGGAAAAAATTCGTACGACCGTGCAATCCGGACCGTTTACCTTTGAAATCGACGAGTACCGGCAAATCGAGCTGACGGTCGTTGAAGTCGAGTTTCCCGATGAGGAAGCCGCCCGGCAGTTCTCGGCTCCGGCCTGGTTCGGCAGGGAGCTTGGAGCGGAAGAGGAGTACCGGAATAAAACGCTCTGGATGAAGCTGCAGCTGCCGCAAGCGTAAGGAACGGCCGAAGGAGAAGGATGGATGGAAGACCGGGACTGGCTCATACTGAAGCTGCTGTTCGAGCAGCAAAATATAACCAAAACCGCTCAAGCGCTATATATTTCACAGCCTACGCTGACTACGCGTCTGCAGCAGATTGAGAAGGAGTACGGGGTCAAGATTGTGCAGAGGGGCCGAAGAGGGGTTCAGTTCACCCCGGAGGGAGAATATTTGGCGAAATGCGCCGACGAAGTGCTGGTCAAGCTGAGGCAGATCCACGAGCATGTTTCGAATATGAACAACAAGGTCGCTGGTACGCTGAGGCTCGGAGTCTCCAATTATTTTACGACGAATAAGCTCCCGGGGCTGCTGAAACGGTTCCGCAGCGAATACCCGGACGTCGAATTCAAAGTGATGACCGGCTGGAGCAAGGATGTGTACAGCATGATTTATAATCATGATGTCCATATCGGCTTTGTGCGCGGCAGCTATGAATGGGGCGGCAGCAAGCAGCTGCTGTTCGACGAGCCGGTATGCGTTGCTTCGAGCCGGCCGGTCGCATTGGACGAGCTGCCTTCTCTGCCGAGAATCGACTATCAGACGGATCCGCTGTTCAAGGCGCTGATCGACAGCTGGTGGGCGGAGAACTACGTAGAACCTCCGCACATCGGCATGGTCGTTGACCGCGGCGAGACCTGCAAAAAGATGGTGATGAACGGGCTCGGCTTCGCTATACTGCCAAGACTGGTCATCGAGGATGCCCAGGAGCTGTACACCTTGGATTTAACCGATGCGTCGGGAAATCCGATTTCCCGCAGCACGTGGATGTTTTATCATGAGGAATCGCTTCACTTGAATATGGTCAAAGCTTTCGTCCGTTTTGTCGAGAAGCTGGATGTTTACAGCTTAATGTAAAAGCTCTGACGTACTCGAAATGGTTCATTCCCCGCTTGGAGCGGCGGAAATCCGGTGACAAGGGCGCACGATGGCTGTGTTTCTTCAGAATAAGTATACATGCTCCGCCCGTTTTCGGAAGCCTTCCGGAAACGGGCGGATATTTTTTTATTTTAACATTGGCTTTTCCTATGGCTGGATATTAAATATAACTATTTTATCTATATCTAAAGTTCCTTTACAATAAGTTCACAGCTTGCCTGTTCGATACTTTGGTTGCACGAGGTGAACACCGATGATTTTACGAAATGTCAATTCCATCGCGTTAGGTTTTCAGATTATGCTGAACATGACCCGTCCCATGATGACGCTCTACGCTTCCAGTTTGGGGGCAAACACATGGGAGATCGGCATGCTGACCGCTGCGTATGCTTTCTTCCCCCTCATCCTGGCCATCCATGCGGGGAAGGTCGCCGACCATTTGGGAGACCGCATCCCTATAGCGGGAGGTATTGTCGGGGCGATGCTCGGCTTGGCGCTTCCGTTCTGCTTTCCTGCGATGTGGGCCTTATTCGCCTCGCAGGTGATCGTAGGCACTGCTCAAGTATTTATTCAGGTTTCCCTGCAAAATGTGCTCGGCAATGCCGCGACGAAAGAGAACCGGGACCACTATTTCAGCATGTTCTCGATGACGGTCGCATTGGGAGGCGTGCTTGGGCCGGTTGCGGGAGGTTACCTGACGGACCACTTCTCGTTCTCGGCCGTGTTTCTGGTTTCTGTTTGTGCAGGTGTGCTGCCGCTCGCTTTCTGCGCCTGGATCCCCGTCATTATCCGTCCGAAGCAGGAAGCTGCGGAAGGACAGGGGAGTTCGTTCACGCTGCTCAAAATTCCGGTGCTCCGCCGGGCATTGGTTTCCAGCGCTCTCGTCTTGTACTCCAGGGACACCTTTGTGTCGTACTTTCCTTTACTTGCGGTGCAGATGAACATATCCGCAACAGCCATCGGATGGATCATTACGATTCAGAGCGTGACGATGGTTGCGGTTCGCTTCTTTTTATCGCGGTTGACTGCAAGGTTTGGCCGCAATCAAATTCTGCTCGGTTCTATTCTTACGGCAGGTTTGGCTTTTCTGCTGGTTCCTTTTGCAGGGAAGGTGTACCTGCTATGCCTGATCAGCGCGGTCATGGGCCTGGGCTTAGGCTGCAGCCAGCCTTTATCCATGACGACAACCTACAATGCTTCGCCTAAATCCCGGACCGGCGAAGTGCTGGGGCTGCGTCTCGCCTCCAATCGTTTGTCGCAGCTGATTGCGCCGCTCTTTTTCGGTCTGCTGGGCTCATCGGTAGGGCTGGTTTCCGTATTTTACGTCAGCGGCGCGTTTCTGATCGGCGGGGCGCTGCTGACCCGTTCGAAGGAAGAGGAGATCGCTGCGGCGGCTCCTCCGGCATAATCGCTGGAGATTGGATGAAGGCTCCATAATCGTAAGGCCGCTGAAAAAAGTCATCGCTACGAGTAGAGGCCACTGAAAAACTAGCGGAGCGTGCGGAATCGTTCTGTAGAAGCGAAAGCGTTCGCCTTTGTCCTTGGATTTCAACCGCTACAAGCGGTATATAATCAAAGAAATCCAGGGACAACAGCGATCGGAAGAATGTTCCGTACTCGGAGCGATGCCTTTTTCAGTGGCCTCCTACGAGTACGGGATATTCTTGACGAAGCGAGGCAAGCGGAAGCGAAAGCTGGATAACTGATTAAGCTCCAAGACCCGGAAGGTCTTAGAGCTTTTTCGTTATTTATTGGGAGGGTAATAATAAGGCGGTATCCGAATCCAGTTGCGTTTAACCATCAGGTCCTTGAAGGTCAATGAATAGGCGACTTTCATCATTTGATATTTGGAGAACATCATACCGACATCCGCCCGAACCGATTCGGTTATACCGCGGGCGGCGGACATAATCCCTACGACCAGGTTATAAGCGAGCATATTTGCAATTTCTTCATCGCTCAATCTGGCTCCCTCGGGAATCGTCCTGTAATCTCCAATCGGCTTCTCCGGGGTGATATCCGGAAGAGGGACGCCTTCCTTTCTCAGAAATTCTTTGAGTTCAAGGATCATAGGGGTATGAATATTATTAATAATATCCTCCAGCTTGTCCTTGAGCTCCGGATCTTGAACTATATTAAAGGACATTTGGTCCCCTCGTAATGTTTGTTCGGTCCCTGTCAAGTAAAACCATAAATTCATGACCTCACCGACGTGCAGCGGCGGCTTGTCCCCATCGATAAACGGTTTCACGGTATCTTTAAATAATTCAAACAGATTCATTTGCAGACACTCTCCGTATTCAGTTTTAGTAGCCAAAATTAGTATTTTCCCATTGCCGGGTGATTATGCGGTTCCTGGATGCTTAAGCATATACATATCGCGAGAACCGGTCGTCCGGCTTCCTTCCCATGCCGTGCGTTTATACCTGTAGCCCAAAGAAAAAGGAGCAGGCCCTGTTGAGCGGCACTGCTCTTACTCCCTTATTTATGCGAGAGCTATGGACGAATTCGGACGACGCCGACCTCGGAGGCGTTAATCGCTATCGAGTTGCCTCCTTGGCCGATGTTGGCGCGGGCTCCCTGCTTAACGTTGACTTTGGTCTTTTTGCCGCTCCATTTCTTACTGTTCCGCCGTTGAGAGTTCATTAGACTCACCTCCTTCATCAGTCTCATTTGAACAGAAAGCAAACGCACGAAATATTAACGCTGCCGCGGTTTTCTCCATATTTGTACGTTGGCCGCATTGCTGGCTATGACGTTTCCGTTGGCTGCTGCGGCCGTTGCGGACTGGAAGATGTTAATAATAATAAAAGTGTTCTTCCCCGCGCGGTACTTGTAGGTTTTTACTTGAGACCGTGTCACCCTGCTCCCCCCTTGTCGAACGCTTACTAACCATGGTATGGTGAATGCTGACAAGCAGCAACGGCGGTTTTGAGAGCATTCATAAAATAAACGTTAGGACAAAAGATTGCACAGGATGGAGTGGGGAACATGATTAAACTGGCCGCTTTTGATGTGGACGGTACGTTAAGAGACCGGGACTACTTGCCGGCGTCGACCAAGCAGGCTTTGCACAAGCTGAAGGAGAATGGAGTTCAGCTGGCTTTATGCACGGGACGCAGCGAATATGAAATGGCTTCCTTATACAAGGAGCTTGGAATCGATTGGGCGATTACATGCAATGGAAGCCATATCGGGCACCGGGGCACGACGGTTTTCGGCAGCGCCTTCGATCCGGAGACGGTCAAGCGCTGGCTGAGGGAAGCGGATCGGGCCGGGCATACGGCATTGCTGTACGGATCGGAGCTGATGTATACCAATCAGGAGAACGCCCCTTGGTTTTTGCAGGCGCAAAAAGAAATCGGCTTTATGGAGCCGTTGCTTCTTCCTTCGCTGGAGAAGGTACCAGATATTTACCAGTGCATCCTATTCTGCTCGGAGCAGGAAGAGAGCGCTTATACGTCCGGCGAGCACGAGCCGTTATATGTTCACCGCTGGCGCGATTGGGCCGTAGACTTGAATCCGAGCGGCATGAACAAAGCGGTCGGGCTGCGTAGGCTGCTGAACCATCTGGGCATCCCGATCGAAGAGACGGCTGCTTTCGGAGACGGCATCAACGATATGGAAATGATGGAGGCAGCCGGTCTCGGCATTGCCATGGGGAATGCGGCCGATGAGCTGAAGTCCAAGGCGCGTTACGTTACGCGCAGCTTGCATGAGGATGGAATAGCCTACGCGGTGGATCAATGGATTTTACGATAAAATTGCGCTCAGCAAGGATACCGATCCGATCCAGCGGCTCCTGTCCGGAATGCTGGCAGGCATGTATTGCGGGCCGCGCCGCAAAGTAAATAAGCAAAAGCCGTGAAGACCAGCCTGCAGAAAGGTTGGTCTTCACGGCTTTTTTCTCATACGGGCTGCAGCTTGTCTTCCTTTCCGGTTTTTTTGTCCGCATCCTTTTGGTCTTCTTGCTCAGCGGGAAGGGACGCATCAGCCTGCTTCTGCTGCTGCTCCGCGGCAGCGGCAGCTTCTTCGCTTGCAGCGGTCTGCGGCGTCCGTTTCGAGCCAAGACCTGGCTGAACGGTATTGGCCGCTGTCTCTGTCTTCTCCTCAGGCTGTGATAGCCTGGATGACTCCGCCTCAGACAGAGATGCTTCGGATGGTTTGGAGGGGTCTGCGGCAAGGCTGTGATCTGGCTCCGGTTCCGGCTCGCGTTCAAGCGGCGGGGCTCCTTGCTCGTCGTTTTGTTCCGCCGCCGCCGGTTCTACGATCTGGAACCGGTTCATTTCCCGGAACAGCTGCTGGGACCAGCCCAGAATATCATCCGCCTGCGAAGCGATTTGTCGAATGGCGACATCCTGCTGGATCGAGGTGGAATTCACTTCTTCGACGCCTGCTGCGGTTTCTTGAGCAATCGAGGCTACGAATTGGACCGATTCCACGAGGAGGTTGTTTCTATCCTTGGCGGAAGCGATCTGGACATTAATCTGTTCGATATGCGAGGACAGCTCGTCCATCGATTCCCGGATATGCCGGAATGATTCGAGGCTATCGTCCATTTTGCCCTCCTGCTGGCTGAATGAGGCCCTGGCTTCGCCCAAGCTGCTTTCCAATACCTTCGTCTGCTGCTGAAGCGAGCGGATGATAGCCGAAATGGAATGGGACGACTGGTTCGTCTGCAGGGAAAGCTGCCGGACTTCCTCGGCAATCACCGAAAATCCGCGTCCATGCACGCCGGCTCTGGCGGCTTCGATGGCCGCATTCAATGCCAGCACATTCGTCTGCTGGGAAATATCGGTGATCGTATTGACGATCTTATGAATTTGGCCGGTGCTGGCCGATAAGGTTTCCATCGCTTCATATACTTTGTCCAGTACCTGCCGGGACAGCGAGGACGCTTCCTTCAACGCTTCCATCGAAGCGGAGCCGGTGCGGGTGTTGGATGCGGCTTCCTGGCTTTTCGTCTGCATGGTCTGAGTAAAGGCGGAGACGATTTCCAGCTCGTGCTCTAACTCCGTCATGATCGACGCGCTCTGCTCCGAATGCATTGCCTGCTGATCGGCTCCGGCGGAGATCTCATGAATGGCCCGAACGATGTCCGCGTTGGCGGCTGCCGTCGAGCCGGAGAAGCTGTGAAACGCATGAGAATGCTCCGCCAGCGCGGCGGCAATGGTCCGGGTATTCCACAGCATCGCCCGCACCTGCGAGGTCATATGATCAAAGTCCCGGCTGAGGGCTCCGAGCTCATCCTGCGCGCTGCTGTCGATCCGGCTGCGCAAATCCCCCGAGGCGATGCGGCGGACGGCCTGCTGAAGCTGCTGAATCGGACGGATAAACGACCGCACCAGGAGATAGGCTATGACCGCGCTTGAAATCAGGACCAGCACGGAAGCCGCCACCATGACGAGCACGGTTTGATGCAGCATCGTTTGGGTGGCCGCTACCGCAACCTCGGCATCTTGAGAGTAGGCGATATAAAATTGGTCCACATTGGTGAAAATCTCGCCCATATATTTTTGCGATTCATTATATAAGTATTCCATATTACGGTCCAGATCGGTCTTGGACAGCTGGTTTTCCTGAATCAGCTTGGCGGCGACATCGAATGTGTTCGTATAATCGACCGTCAGGGAGATCAGCTGGCTGCGCCATTTGACCTGTTCGGGGGTGGTCGCCGTATCGCCGATCCTTTTAATCATGTCGTCGAATATTTTCCGCTTTTCATTATATTTAGGAATATACTCGGTTTTTTTGGATATTTCCAAGCCCGAAGCGATAATATTCAGCTCCTGCACCATTTCCTTCAATTCCAGGGCCATCAGTTTTAAATCGACTTTTTCATTCTGCTGCTGCAGTTGAGCCTTCATATTATTAATCTGTTGTAAATTGTACCCCGCGACGCCCAAGAACAGAATCAGCATGACGGAAAATCCGAGTAATAGCTTGGTTTTCAGCGTTGATGACATCCTTGAGGCTAGCTTCTGCTTCCATCGATTCATAGTATCCCTCCATCACAAAATGCTCCATTATATGTATCTAGGGGCTAGTATAGGTCTGGAATATTAAGACAAAAGCCTCATTTTGTAAAGATTATGTAAAATATGAGCGCCTATTATTTTTAACATTCCGTTAACGTTTCGAGGGTTGTCGCTTTACATTCGGTTGCTAAGATGTCCTTGTAAACAAAAACAAAGGATTAAAGGGAGGACATGCAGGATGTTGAAGCTTTTCACAAAAAGAGGTTTTAGCTTTGCACTGATCGCGATATTAATGATGGGGGTTCTGGCTGCCTGCGGAAGTAAGACGGCGGCTCCGGATACGAAAACACCGGCTGCGGGTTCGTCGGCAACCACAACGGATAATAAACCGGAACCGGCTAAAGAGCTGAGCGGAACGGTTACGGCTTCCGGCTCGAGCGCACTGCTTCCATTGGTGAAGCAAGCGGCAACGGAATTTATGGAGAAAAACCCGAAGGTAACGGTTAACGTTACGGCAGGCGGCTCCGGCACAGGCTTGAAGAACGTAGCGGACGGCACTTCCGACATCGGTAACTCCGACATCGAAGCCGGCCCTGAATATAAAGACAAAGGTCTGGTTGACCATGTTGCGGCGATTGCTCCGTTTGCTTTGATCGTAAACAAAGATGTAGCAATCGATAACATTACTAAAGCGCAAGCGGCTGATATTTTCATGGGTAAAATCACGAACTGGAAAGATGTCGGCGGCAAGGACGCAAAAATCGTTGTCGTTCACCGTCCGGACAGCTCCGGCTCCAAAGCGCTTGTGAAGCAAATCGTTCTGGACGGCAAAGAATTTACAAAAGACGGCGTAACGCAAGAATCCAGCGGTGCCGTTGCTACCACAGTAGGTGCGACTTCCGGCTCCATCGGTTACGTAGATACCCCTTACATCAACGATACTCTGAAAGCTTTGAAATTTGATGGGGTAGCATTCAGCAAGGATGCGATTAAAGGCGGCAAATACCCGTTGTATGGCGTAGAGCATATGTATACGAAAGGTGAAGCGAAGGACGCTGTCAAAGCGTTTATCGATTACATCACCAGCTCGGATTTCCAAGGCAAAAAGGTAGAGGAATTGAAGTTCCTTCCAGCCGATTTGTTGAAAAAATAACGAATCGTTTTTTATAAAAGGGATGCGGCCCAAGTGGGCTGTGTCCCTTTTTTTGGGGCCCCGCAAAGTACCTGAATCCGCTTCGAAGCATGGCGCCACTTTGTGGGGTTATTTTGCGGACGGCGGGCTGCGAATATTGGCGGAATATTAATTTTTACATTGTCTTAACAAATCATTTGTACGGCTTTTACATTTGTCCTCTATGATGATAAAGAAGCAGGGCATATCCAATATAAAAAACATACGGCGGTACTTACCGTACTCATGTATTTTAATTGAGCTGGGGGGCAAAGGTTGTGAGTTCTATCGCTGAGAAGCTGACTGAAAAAACGAAATCGGAAAAGAAATTAAGTCAATGGACGCAAAAACAAAATCGTTACGACCAAATTATGAGGTGGATCTTTGTCGGCAGCGCCATTCTCGTATCGGGTATTATTTTTTCCATCATTGTCTTTGTCGGGATGCAGGGGGTCAAAACGTTTGCGGATGTGTCGCCGCTGCGGTTCTTTTTTTCCGCGGATTGGACGCCGTCCCAGGGCGAATTCGGGATTTTCGCCTTTTTGTACAGCACGCTGCTGCTGACGCTGCTGTCGGTCGTTCTGGCCGTGCCGCTGGCCTTGTCGGGCGCCGTCTTTATGGCTAAAATCGCGCCGAGCTGGATGCGCGAAATTATGCGCCCGGCTACCGACCTATTCGTGGGCATTCCCTCCGTCGTATACGGCCTGATCGGCCTGACGGTGATCGTTCCGGCCTTGGCCAAAATGACCGGCGGCATCGGGTACGGCATCCTGCCTGCAGCCATTATACTGGCTATCATGATCCTGCCTACGATACTTAGTATATCCGAGGATGCGATCCGCGCTCTGCCGAGCCGTCTGGAAGAAGCTTCTCTGGCTCTCGGGGCGACAAGATGGCAGACCATCTGGAGAGTGCTGATCCCCGCCGCGCGCCCCGGGATTATCACCGGTACGATTCTTGGCATGGGCAGAGCCATTGGGGAAACGATGGCCGTATTCATGGTCATCGGCAACTCGCCGCAAATGCCGGAATCGCTGCTTGATTCCACAACGGTATTAACGACAGCCATTGTGAAAGATATGGGAAATACGAACTACGGAACAACTTGGAACAATGCTTTGTATATGATGGCGCTCGTGCTGCTCCTGATCTCTTTGTTCCTGATTGTCATTATCCGTTATGTTGCCAAGAGGAGTGAAGTGAAATGACGAGCAAATCGACCGACCGGATGGCTACGATCTATTTTTGGGCAACCGGCATCGTAATTATGCTGCTGCTGGCCTGGTTTCTCATTCGCATTCTGGGAGACGGGCTGCCGCAGCTGTCCTGGAAATTCATCACCGGCAAACCGCAGGAAATTATGGCAGGCGGCGGCGTCGGACCGATGCTGTTCAACTCGTTTTATATCTTGTTCCTGTCGCTGCTGTTCTCTCTGCCCATCGGCATCGGGGCCGGCGTCTACCTGACGATTTATGCCAAGCAGAACCGGTTTACGGATTTTATCCGGATCTCCGTCGAAGCTTTGTCTTCGGTTCCTTCGATTGTTTTCGGCTTGTTCGGTTTCTTGTTGTTCGTGAATTTAATGGGCTTAAAATTTTCCATTATCGGCGGTTCGGCTACGCTGGCTCTATTGAATTTGCCGGTTCTGGTCCGGGTCACGGAGGAGTCGCTCCGTTCGGTGCCCGAATCGTATTGGGAGGCTTCGCTGGCGCTGGGCTCGACCCGCTGGCAGGCGATCCGCAAGGTGCTGCTGCCTGCCGCGCTGCCCAGCCTCATTACGGGCATTACGCTTGTGGCCGGCCGGGCATTGGGCGAATCGGCGATTCTGATTTATACGGCAGGCTTGTCCGTATCCCGCTTTTTCCCGGATTGGAATCCGCTCACGATGGGGGAAACGCTGGCCGTCCATTTGTGGTATGTGCAGTCCGAGGCGATTGTGCCTGACGCCAAGCAAATTGCAAAAGGCAGCGCCGCGCTGCTGCTCATCGTCGTATTGATCTTCAATCTCGCTATTGGGATTCCTAGCCGCATCCTACAAAAAAGACTATCCGGGGGGAAATAAACCGTGACCCAGAAAAATAAAATTAAAGTCGAAAAGCTGAACTTGTTTTACGGGGAAAATCAGGCCCTGCACAGCATCGGGCTCGAAATAAAAGATCATTCGATCGTGGCGTTAATCGGACCGTCGGGCTGCGGGAAATCCACTTTTCTGCGCACGTTGAACCGGATGAACGATCTGATCGACAGTGTGCGGATTAACGGAAATATATATGTAGACGGGCACAACATATACGGGCAGGAGATGGATGTCGTCTCGCTGCGCAAAAAGGTCGGGATGGTGTTCCAGCGGCCGAACCCTTTTCCGATGAGCATCTATGACAATATCGCGTACGGACCGAGAATTCACGGGACGAAGAAAAAAGCGGTGCTCGACGAAATCGTGGAGAAGAGTCTCGTTCAAGCCGCTCTGTGGGATGAAGTGAAGGACCGCCTTCACAAGTCGGCTCTCGGCTTGTCGGGAGGTCAGCAGCAGCGCTTGTGCATCGCACGCCTGCTTGCCGTTGAGCCCGATGTGCTGCTGATGGATGAGCCGACGTCCGCACTGGACCCGATTTCCACCCTGAAGGTGGAGGAGCTGACGCAGACGCTGAAGGAGAAATATACGATTATCATTGTGACGCATAACATGCAGCAGGCCGCACGGATTTCCGATTATACCTCCTTTTTCTTAAACGGCGAACTGATCGAATCGGATCAAACGGACAAAATTTTTACCGCACCGACAGATCAAAGAACAGAGGATTACATTACCGGCCGATTCGGTTAACTCTAGAAGAAGGAGGAGAAGCATGGATACAAGATTTAATTTTCACCAAAGCGTAGAAGAGCTTCAAGGCGCCCTGCTGCGAATGGGCGGGCTGGTAGAGGAATCCATCTCGCAGGCTGTCGAATCGCTCGCCGCATCTGACGAGAAATTGGCTCGCCAAACCGTAGATCAGGACGATACGATTGACGAGATGATGCTTGAAATTGAAGAGCGCTGCATGCGGCTGATTGCGCTGCAGCAGCCGATGGCCAGCGACCTGCGCATCATCGGGACCGCTTTGAAAATTGCGACGGACCTGGAGCGGATCAGCGACCACGCCGTGGATATCGCCAAGATTACGCTTCGTCTGTCAGGCGAAGCCCTGATCAAGCCGCTGCAGGACATTCCGAAGATGGCTGCGCTCGTTAGAGAGATGCTTCATGAGAGTCTGATCGCTTACACGAAGCGCGACATCCACAGAGCCGCGGCGCTTGCGGAGCGGGACGATCAAGTGGATAAAATGTACAGCGCTCTGCGCAATGAAATCCTTGGCCTGATGAACCAGGATTTTGCCCGCAACCGCCAGCTGTCCCAGCTCATGTTCGTCGCTCATTATCTGGAGCGGGTCGGGGATCACTGTACCAATATCGGTGAAGGCGTCATCTATATGGTGACGGGCAAGCGCAAAGATTTAAACATATAACAAAGAGAGCCCTGGGCCTTGTGCCTCAGGGCTTTCTGAATCTATAAGCGGAAGGCAATCCGAAGTTGACAGTCAGCAAACGAAACTATTGAGGGAAGGGGTATGGGTGGGGGGAAGTTTACGTGCCGTCTTTGAAGCCGTGTTCCTGCCGCTTGATCTCATCTAAGGGAACACAGCTTCAACAACGGCTGAAACCCCATACCCCTTCCCTCCCCGCGCACTAACGTATGGGTTTATTCCTGTATTTTAAGGTTCTCTTCGATACAAAAGTTTACTTTATTGCCTCACTTCCGGTATCTCCTGACATTGCCTAAAGGTTAAGGAATGCGTTACACTTTAGGTATGGAGGGATCGGCAATGAACGTGAATCGAATGCAGCAAATCGGACCGCCCAGATTCAGGGTCGCTACGCACATCCTGGTTCGGCTTGCGAAGGACAGAGGGTTCTTATCAAGCGCTGCAATCGCTTGTAAGGTGAACTCCCACGCAACCTTCCTGCGGAGGGTGCTGGCTTCTTTGGCGCAGGCCGGCATTGTGGAAACGAAGGAAGGCCGGGACGGGGGATATGGATTGAAATTGCCTGCGGATCAAATTACGCTGGCTGATATATTTCAAGCGGTAAAAAACGACTGTCAGCTGCCGCATGCGGAAGAATGCAGCGCATCGGCAGAGCTGGACAAGGCGCTGGAAGAAATTATTTATGCGGCCGAACAGCAGACAGCGAATTATTTGCGCAGCTTTACTATCCAGGATTTGGTTAGAATGGAAGGAACAAAGGGGCGAAAATGACCGGGTTGACTTACGGTTTTGTTGTAACTATAATGATTACATCGAATGGAGGTGCAGCAAAATGAAAGTTGAAATATGGTCTGATTTTATATGTCCTTTCTGTTATATCGGCAAGCGGAGATTCGAAGAGGCATTGAAGCAGTTTGCTCATCGGGATGAGGTGGAGGTTATTTACCGGAGCTTCGAGCTGACCCGAATGCTCCGAAGGATTTTGATTACGATGTGCATGGTTTGCTCGCCTCGAAATACGGCATGAGCCGGGAACGGGCTCAAGCGATGAATGCGGATATGACGAAACAGGCGGCTGACGTCGGTCTCGAATACCGTTTTGATACGGCGGTTCCGACCAATACGTTCGACGCGCACCGTCTTGCGAAGTATGCGTCCGGCAGCGGGAAATTGGAACAAATGACCGAGCGGCTCTTGCAAGCCTATTTCACAGACTCCAAGCATATCGGAGACCATGCCGTCTTATCGGCATTGGCGGGTGAAGCCGGACTCGATCCCAAGGAAGCAGCGGATATGCTGGCAGGCGATGCGTACAAGGATGAGGTCCGCGCAGACGAGCAGGAGGCGGCGGAGCTTGGCATTCGCGGCGTGCCGTTCTTCGTGCTGAACCGCAAATACGGCGTTTCCGGGGCGCAGCCGCCGGAGGTATTGGCTCAGGCGCTGCAGCAAGCGTGGGAAGAGGAGCATCCGAAGCTGACGCTGCTGAGCGAATCGGTTTCAGATAGCGACGATTCCGCCTGCACGGACGGCACATGCAGCCCGGCAGCGGGAAGCCGCCAGCCATAAACCGAGACAGGCAGAGGCGGGGGAGATACCGCTTCTGCCGTCTATTTCAACATAGCATCATGCGGGAAGACGATGGCTTTACTCACCCGGCATTTTCATAGTTGCATTAATCAACTATTGCTTATATAATGTGCTTAGATCAGTTGCAGTTAATTCGAATTCGCTGCAATTTCATTTCGTTTCAAACTGTGCTTGATTTAATTGCAGTACAGTAGAGAAGAATAGATTCGATTATTCGGGAGGATGGATTCATATGTCTAAATTAGTTCATCAGGAAGCAGTGTTTGCTGACGTCATTCGGGACCGGCATTCCGTACGGAAATACGATCCCTCGTTTAAGATTTCAAGAGAAGAATTAACGGAGCTGTTGACGGAAGCGACCTTGGCTCCTTCGGGCGCGAACATTCAGCCTTGGCGTTTTTTCGTCATCGATGAGCCGTCATTGAAGCAAGTTTTGCTGCCAATCGCCTTCAATCAGGAGCAGGTCGTTCAAGCTTCAGCGGTAATTGCTGTGCTGGCTGATACGCAGGCTGATTCCAAGGTGGATCAAATCTACGGCGCGGCGGTAGAGGCCGGCTATATGACCGAACAGGCTAAAGAAACCCTCACAGCCAATATTCGCCGTCATTATGCCGATGCTTCGGCCGAAGTCGTCAGTTCCCTGATGGTGGACTGCGGGCTGGCTTCCATGCAGCTGATGCTGGCCGCCAAAGCAAGAGGCTACGATACGGTGGCGATGGGCGGCTACAATAAACAAGCGTTCCAGGAAACCTTTGGCATTCCGGACCGCTATAAATCGGTTATGCTGATTGCCGTAGGCAAAGCGGCACAGCAGGCGCACGCTACGGTTCGTCTTCCGATCGAGGACGTAACGTTCTGGAATGAATATACCGGAGAGAAGTAAGCCCCGGGCTTTGAAGCTTTCGGTAAATAAAACCCCCGCCTCCACGGACTGGAAGCGGGGGTTCTGTCTCTATACAGGGTATTATTTATTTGGCCAAATGACGCATGGAACGGCGGCGGAACAGGTAGGTCGCATAAGATCGCGGCTCCGATAAAGCCGTAGAAAACGATATGCGATACCGCAAGAAATTGGGCGGTTGTCAATTTATAGACCAGCACGGTGCGGACGGCGGCTTCCGCTAGAAGCATAACAGCCCAAATCAGCGTGATGAAACGGATGGCGAAGCGGAAGCGGGGCAGTTCCCATTTGCCTGCGAATTCAGCTTGAGCGGCGGCTTCATCCGCTACGGTAAAGCGCAGCGCCAAATAATAAATAAGCGGGCGGCGAAACAGCAGGGAGACGAGGAACAACAGGCCCACCGCCGCGGTAATGAACGACTCCCGGATCAGCAGCAGCTTCTCGCCGCCGCCCATCAGGATGAGAAGGATGCCGAGCACGAATGTAAAGAGCATCATACCTGCGAACACATCCAGCTTTCTATAGCGGAATAAATGTATCAAATTATCGAGCAGCGGCACGACCGTTGCGATCGATAGAGCCGCGAAGCTTGACATATGAGGCTCCAGCAGCACATAAACCAAATAAGGAATGGCCCCGTTGATAATCAAAGTAAGGATAATGCCACGCACCGTTTTATTCATATAATCCTCCCAAGTCCTTCCTATATATAAATCCGGTCTCCCCTGCATCCTGCCTTTACCTTTGGCCCGGCTTAAGCTTCCCGAATAAACAGCTCTTCCGTAAACAGGCCGTGGAACCCGAAAGGGATATGATGAGGCACCTGAATTCTGCCCATCTCCTTAAAGCTTTGCGCATCAAGCACCAGCAGGAAGGAATGTCCCTGCTTTCCGTTCAGCACAACGGACAAGACGACGCCGTCATCCTCTGTACAGGCATTCGGCTTCTCGACGAAGATCGGTTCCCCGGGGTAACAGCCTTGCTCATACCATGATTGGGATATTCCCGTCTGTACGTCGGCTTTAACCAGCTGGTTCGAGAAGATCTCGATGGCCGAGCGGTTGGTGCTGATGCCGTAGGCGTACCGGTACGGCCGGCTGCCGTTGCTGCCGTAGTTGACCGTAGGCAGATCCATCGTTTCCTCGGATAAAGCTGCCGCGGTGACGAAGGAAGCGGGGCTTTGCAGCGGAAGAACGTATCTGCGAAGCTCGGTAAAATGATCTCTGGCGTTCTCAAGGGCATCGGCTTCCGAGGCGGCGGTGAGCGATTCCACCTGCAGACTGCCGACAATTCCCGCCGTGCGGGTGGCGCAAATATCCAGCACGATATCCTGCCCGTGCTCGTAAGCATTGACATGATGGAAGGAGAAGAAAGCTTCCGATTCAAAGGTACGAATCCGCGCACCGTCGGATTTCCGAAGGACATGGAAACGGGTGCCCTGCTCCGGCTTCCATTTGAAATTTTCGATAAAGGACTTGCCGCTGCTCATCAGTTCGCCAGGGTGGACGAGGAAAGGAAACTCCGCCAACACTATATAATGCTCTGTCACGGCAAAGCTGTGAATATAGGAGGGCTCCGATACCTGGATGGATCCGATCCTTTCCTTGCGGCTGGAATTCGGCGCGATCGAATAGAAATGATAATAACTGCTCGGGCCGAACTCAATGGTGAAATTGAGATGACGTTTTGTTCGGAAATCCAGATGCGGATGCGCTGTGGTGAACTGCCCCGGAAAAGCATTGTCAAAGCTGTAGACGCCTACCGTATCCAGCGTATGCGGATCGAATTCGATCACGTTCGGCGTTTCCGTCATGGCGACGTAATGACCGTCGATGGCGGACAGATTCACGTTGGCGTTGTTTCCCTGTTCCGTTTTTTTGCCGCGTGCGGAGCCGAAGCCTGCCGCCAGCTCTCCGGTCTCCATCGCACGGCGGTATGCATTCGTGTGGAGATATTTGTTCGAGTAAAAGACACGGGATTGCCGGAAGGTGAACTTGTGCAGCATCGCGAGTCCGTCGAACCAGTGCGTATGCCAGCCCTGCTTCGTTGTAAACTTTGCAGGCCCGTTGCGGAACAGCGTACCGGTGAGCCACTCGGGAACGGTACCGGTTATGCTGAGCGGAATCATCTGCACTTCGCGGTCCAGATTGGTGAAGCCTAGTTGATACAAGGGCTGATGAATCATAGGAAATACCACCTTTGCCTATGGATATGGTTTTGAATCAGGCGTTGTATAGGACAGCTTCGCCGGTTCAGCTTACTTGGATTGGGGGCGGAGAAGCATCTGGAAAATATCCTTCGTCGTGATCGTTGAGGAAGTCGGGCCGATCTGCTGCTGTACGCGAAGCCCGTAGGAAAACACAATATACATGGACGCCATCTTGGCTGCATCCGCCGAGGCGGGGATGACCTGTGCCTGCTGGCCGATACGGATCCATTGGAGCACCGTATCGTAGATGAACTGCTGCTGTTTGGCTAAAATTGCGGCAATCGTCGGATTATCCTTCTGGCTGATCAAATAAACGAAAATCGCATTGAAGACGCTGTTCTCCTGGCTGTTCTCGGCCAGCCCTTCGGCAATGACCTGGAACGGAAGCGAAGAGCGGTTCTCGCTCGTCACCTGTTGGACGGCTTCGTAAAATTTGGTATTCATCAGCTCCATCTTGGACTGCAGGATCAGCCCGAAGAGCTCATCCTTGCTCGAAACATAATGGTAAATGGCTCCCTTGGAAAGGCCTGTGCGGTTAATGATCTCCTGCAGTGTCGTGCTGCGGCAGCCTTTTTCTTCAATAAGCTGCTCGGCGGTGGATAAAAGCAGCAGGAAGCTGGGATTGGTGCTGAGTTCGGAATTCGTCATAAGCGGCAGGCTCCTCCAACTGAATAGACTTGCAACATACCGACCGGCGGTCTGCTGATGGTTTTTATTTTACATACCGACCGACGGTCTGTCAATGACCTTTTTATATTTACAAAAAATTAATATGCGAGTCATAGGACTTTTTACACTGGGTTTATTGTCCTGTGCTATAGTATACGCATATCGCAATCTACGGCTAAGTAGGGATGTACATGGCAGCGGATCATGAAATGAAATCAAACGGAAACGGGCCGGCAGCGATGCCGGATGACGGCGCGTCTCTTCGAACCGAGCTGCAGCGCCTGCTGCATCAGAAATCGGTTCATTCCTTGTACCAGCCCATCGTTTCCTTGCGCAATGGAACCGTGCTGGGCTACGAAGCGTTAACGAGAGGGCCGAAGGGCACGCGGCTGCACTCTCCTCTGCAGCTGTTCAAGCTTGCGGAGGAGCAGGGCGTGCTTTACCCGCTCGAGAAGCTGGCGCGGGAAACGGCGATCCGCGGCTCCATGGCGGCCGTGCGCTCGTCCGAGCTGCTGTTTATTAATATTTCCGCGGCGATTTTGCAGGATGCGGGCTTTACGAGCGGAAGAACCCTTGAGGTGCTTCAGGCTGTCGGAATGGAGCCGAAGCGGATCGTTTTCGAAATTACCGAGCGCAGCTCCATTGAAGACTTCGGGGCCGCGCAGCGCATTCTGGAGCATTACCGCAAGCAGGGATACCGAATTGCCATCGACGACGCCGGAGCGGGCTATTCGTCCTTACAGGCTATTGCCGAGCTTCATCCGGATTTCATCAAGGTGACCGCTCGTTAATTAAAGATATCCATCTTCACAAAACGAAGGAGTACATATTAGAAACCTTCGTCGCTTTTGCAAGGAAGCTGCAGATCCAGATCATTGCCGAGGGGATTGAGCAGCAGGATGAGCTGCAGCTTCTAACCCGGCTTGGCGTCCATTACGGGCAGGGGTATCTGCTCGGCAAGCCTGCAAAGGAGCGAAGCACGGTGAACCCGGAGCTGATGCAGCTCATTGTGCGGCAGTGTATCCTGAATGAATCGGCCGGAGGCGTATGGACGATCGGGGATTTGGCGGTGCCGGTGGGCGTGTTCGAGAGCAAGGCGCTCATATCGGAGGTCGCGAATTATTTTAAAAAGCACGAAAATGCGCCCGGCGTCGTCATCGTCAACCAGCAGATGCCTGTCGGACTGATGATGCGCGAGCGGTTGTTTCAGCAGCTGGCCGGGCAGTACGGCTTCTCGCTGTTCTGGAACCGTACGATTGATCAGATCATGGATTCCGCGCCGCTCATCGTCGAAGAGCAGACCCCGGTGGAGAGCGTCTCCCAGCTGGCGACCTCGAGAGAGATTCAAAATTTGTATGATCTTGTCATCATTACGAGGAATGGGCGGCTTAGCGGCGCCTCGACCATCCGCTCCATCCTGGAATGCATTACCAATGCCCGGATGGAGTACGCCAAGGTAGCCAGCCCCTTAACCGGGCTGCCCGGCAATACGCAGATTCATAAGGAGCTGCACAAGCGGCTGATGGAGAATAAAACATTTTCCGTGCTGTACGCGGATTTGGACTACTTCAAGTGGTTTAACGACAGGTACGGATTTCAAAAGGGCGATCAGCTCATCCAATATACGGCCGATACGATTCAGCAGTCGTTGGTGCTCTGCGGCAATCCGCTGGATTTCGTCGGGCATATCGGCGGGGACGATTTTATTGCCATCACGGCATCGGAGGAGCCGGAGAAGCTGTGCCGGGAGCTGATCCGCAGATTCGATCAAAGCGTCGGCTTGTTCTATGAGGCGGAGGATTGGGCCTATGTTGAGGACCGGTCGGGGAACCGGGTGGAGAACAGCGGCGTAACGATTTCGTTATCCCTTATCGTATGCGAGCCGGGCGTGCCCATTACGCTGGAGGATATTTCGCAGGCGGCGGCCAGACTGAAGAAGCGGTCCAAAGCCTTCGCAAGAAGCGCTTACTCCGTAAGCCGCCTGGGACCGCCTTTAATGGAAGAAGAAGCCGATGCACGATAGGGTGCGTACGGCTTCTTGGCTTTACGTCCAGCCGCCGGGGCGGCGAAAACAAGCTGTACAGCTTACAGCAGCTCCTGCAGCTGATCCATATGCTGAATGCAGTACACATTCCGCTTCCCGAGCTTTTGCTGCGAAATTTTCCTGGAGGTGCTGCCGCTCTGGATCCAGACGGCGTCGAGCCCGGCCTTGGTTGCTCCGCAGACGTCGTGCTTCCACGAGTTGCCGACCATAAGAATATGCCGCGGCATCAGCGCAAGCGTCCGGATTGCGGTCTTGAACAGCTGCATACCGGGCTTTTTCTCCCCGGGGTGGTGGGCCGTAAAGATCCGCTCCTCTGGAAAGTAGCTCTGCAGCCCGAACCTTTCCAGCAGGTGGATCACCTCGCTGCGGGGGGAATTGCTGATGATGGCGAGCTTGTAGCGGGGGGCCAGCGCGCGGAGCGTTTCTTCGACGCCTGGAGCGAGTGACTTGGCGGCCAGCCTATGCCTGCGCACAAGCTGAAAAAACTCTTTGGCAAACTGCTGATGCACCGGCACGCTTAACTCCTGGAGCGCTTCCTGCAGACACTGCTGCTGCAGCTCGTCGAGCTGCATGCGCGCCAGCTTGATTTTTTTATGCTGCTGCCAATAATGCTGATATTTACTCCATAATTGATCCGCCTGGGGGAGATCCTCCTGAATCCAGCGGGCCGTATAATCCTCCCAAACCAAACGAAACGCATGCTCAAAATGAATGCCTTGATGAATTAAGGTTTGATTGACGTCGAAGCAAATCGCTTTTTTTCCTTGAGTCCGGTAAGTATTGTTCATGATCCAACCTCTTCCTCCGTTCATGCGAACGTATCGCCTTCCCTTATTCCCTATACTTATACCTATGCGTCAGCAGGTATCGTCACCCCTAGCATTAGGAAAGTGGGGGTAAGCTTTTTTTCTTTCATTGTCCTATGCTATCATGGAGATAGTTAGGGAAAATGAGGTGCAGTTATGTCCAAATTAATTTTGATCGACGGCAACAGCATTGCTTACCGCGCATTTTTTGCACTGCCATTGTTAAGCAACTCGAGCGGCTTGCACACGAATGCCTTGTATGGTTTTACGACAATGCTCCTTAAGCTGTTGGAGGAACAAAAGCCAACGCATTTTCTGATCGCATTCGATGCAGGGAAAGTGACGTTTCGACATACGCAGTACGCAGAATATAAAGGCGGAAGAAGCAAAACGCCGCCGGAGCTCTCGGAGCAATTTCCGGTGCTGAAGGAGCTGATCGCTTCGTTCGGCATCGCCCAGTATGAGCAGGAAGGCTATGAAGCGGACGATATTATCGGAACGCTGACGCGTCTGGCGGATGAATCCGGAGATTTGGAAGTCATCGTTGTATCCGGGGACAAGGATATGCTTCAGCTGGCATCCGATAAGGTGAAGATTGCCATTACACGCAAAGGCATCACCGAGGTGGAGCTTCACGATCCTGCTCTGATCCAGGAGAAATACGGGCTCGTTCCGAAGCAGATCATCGATCTGAAGGGACTTATGGGCGATGCGAGCGATAATATCCCGGGCATCCCGGGCGTAGGCGAGAAAACGGCGCTGAAGCTGCTCCACGAGTATGAAACGGTGGAAGGCGTGCTGTCCAACACGGACAAGCTGAAGGGCAAGATGAAGGAGAAGATCGAGCAGCACGCGGATGATGCCCGGATGAGCAAGGAGCTGGCGACGATTTTCCGCGAGATGCCGCTTGAGAAGCAGTGGAGCGACCTCGTTTACAACGGCTACGACGGACAAGCCTTGAGCTCGATGTTCCGCAAGCTGGAATTCAAATCGCTGCTGGAGAAAATGGATTTCGGCGGCGGCGAAGCGGGTTCGGAGAATGTTCCTGCACAGGAGGAAATCCGTTCGATGACCGTCGACGGCAGCAGCATGAAGCAGCTGATCGACGCGCTGCCGCAGGTGACCGCCCTTCATATCGAGGTGATTGGGGACAACCCTCACCATGGAGAGATTGTCGGCCTTGCCCTTCAGGCGGAAGAGCCAATCCTTTTATGTGCCGTTTGCGCTGGTTCAGGAGAACGGAGAAGAGGCCCGCCAGCTGAAGGCTTGGCTCGAATCGGCCGACAAATCGGTCGCCGTCTATGACCAGCACCGGGCTGAGGTGGCTTTGGCCTGGGCGGGCATTCAGCTGCGCGGCGTCTCGTTCGATGCGCTGCTTGCAGGCTATTTGCTCGATCCGACCGAGTCGGCCCTATGGTTAAGCGGCCTGGCGGCCAAGTACGGTCTTCCTGCGCTGAAGCCGGACGAGGACGTATTCGGCAAGGGAGCCAAATTCAGGCTGCCCGAGACGGAGGCGCTGAGCGAGCATTTATGCCGCAAGGCCGCGGCCATCCAGGGCCTGATCGAGCCGATGCAGCGCGATCTGGAAAGCAGCGAAATGCAGCAGCTGTTCTATGAGCTGGAGCTTCCGCTGGCCGGTGTTCTGGCCTCGATGGAGGAGAAGGGAATCCAGGTCGATACCGACGCGCTGAGACAATACGGCGCGGAGCTGGGCAGCGAGATCGACCGGATCGTCAGCGACATTTATGATGCCGCGGGGACGGAGTTTAACCTCAATTCGCCGAAGCAGCTTGGGGAAATTTTGTTCGAGAAGCTGCAGCTGCCGCCCGTCAAGAAGACGAAAACCGGTTATTCCACCGACGCCGAAGTGCTGGAGAGGCTGGAGCCGCATCATCCGGTGATCGGGCATATTCTTCATTACCGGACGCTGGCCAAGCTGCAGTCTACTTATGTAGAGGGACTGCTGAAGGAGGTCCGCGAGGATACCGGCAAGGTGCATACGTATTACCGGCAGACGATCGCGGCGACCGGCCGGCTGAGCAGCCAATATCCGAACCTGCAGAACATTCCGATCCGTCTCGAGGAAGGCCGCAAAATCCGCAAGGTGTTCGTGCCCTCCGAGCCGGGCTGGTCGATTCTGACCGCGGACTATTCGCAGATCGAGCTTCGCGTGCTGGCGCATATTTCCCAGGATGAGCGGCTGATGGAAGCGTTCCGCCACAATATGGATATTCACACCAAGACCGCGATGGACGTATTCGGCGTTGCGGAGTCCGAGGTGGACTCGAACATGCGGCGGCAGGCCAAAGCCGTTAACTTCGGGATCGTATACGGCATCAGCGATTACGGCTTATCGCAAAACTTGAATATTACCCGCAAGGACGCGGCGGCGTTTATCGAGCAGTATTTTGCCGTGTTCCAAGGGGTTCGCAAATATATGGACGATATCGTCCAAAAAGCTCGCCAGGACGGCTACGTGACGACGCTGCTGCAGCGCCGCCGCTATTTGCCGGAGATCAAGGCGTCGAATTTCAATCTGCGCTCGTTCGCCGAGCGGACTGCAATGAATACGCCGATTCAGGGAACCGCGGCGGATATTATCAAGCTCGCCATGGTTCAGATGGACGAGCGACTGAAGCGCGAACAGCTGCGCAGCCGGATGCTGCTGCAGGTGCATGACGAACTGGTGTTCGAGGTGCCGGAGGAGGAAATTGGCGTGATGAAGACGCTGGTTCCCGAAGTCATGGAGAACGCGCTGAAGCTCGACGTCCCGCTGAAGGCGGATGTTGATACGGGAAGCAACTGGTACGAAGCCAAGTAAGAAGCAGAGCGTACCGCACAATATATAGCCACTATCAACTTCTCAGAGGTGAAGCATCATGCCGGAGCTGCCGGAGGTCGAAACGATTCGGCGAACCTTAAACCAGCTGGTTGTAGGGAAGAGCATCGAACGCGTCAGCGTTCATCTGCCCCGCATTATTCAGCTTCCCGAGGAGATCGGGGAATTCTGCCTTCTGCTGGAGGGGCAGACGATTCAATCCATAGAGCGGAGAGGGAAGTTTCTCCGCTTTCTTTTAGACGATTTCGCGCTGGTCTCGCATTTGCGGATGGAAGGCCGCTACGGCCTGTACAAGCAGGAAGATCCGCTGGAGCTTCATACGCATGTCGTGTTTCATTTTACGGACGGCACCGAGCTGCGCTACAAGGATGTGCGCCAGTTCGGCACGATGCATTTATTTCCCAAGGGACGCGAGCTGGAGGAGAAGCCGCTCAAGAAGCTTGGACTCGAGCCGCTTGAGGAGAGCTTCACCCTGAAGGCTTTCAAGGACAAGATTGCCCACCGAACGACCAAAATCAAACCGCTGCTGCTCAATCAGGAATATATCGTCGGCATCGGGAATATTTATGTGGATGAGTCCTTATTTCTGGCCAAGATCCATCCGGAGCGGGAGGCTAATACGCTGTCGGCGCAAGAGCTGGCGGCTCTTCACGAAGCTATCGTCAGCACGCTGAACGACGCTGTCGCCGCCGGAGGCTCGTCCATCAAATCTTACGTGAACGGGCAGGGGGAAATCGGTCTCTTCCAGCATCAGCTCAAAACGTATGGCCGTAAAGGGGAGCCCTGCTCCGAGTGCGGTTACGCTATTGAGAAGACGGTGCTCGGGGGACGCGGCACGCATTTTTGCCCCCAATGCCAGCCGTTAAAACGCAAACGAATTAGAAAAGCCTAGCTTTCGGCAAGTGGTACGCTGCCAGATGTGCACCCTCCGCCCAATTTCGCCATATAGTAGGGTAAAACGGTCGGGAGGTCTTTACTCATGCTGCCTGTTGTCTCCTTGTTGGTGTTGGCTTTAGCGGTAAGCTTAGACGGTTTTGGCGTCGGAGTCATGTATGGCTTGCGCAAAATCCGGATGCCGCTCATCTCGATAGGCATTATCTCATTATGCTCCGGATGCATCATTTATATGGCGATGCAGATCGGGGTCTGGATCAGCCAATTTGTCGATCCGGTCTTTGCCAAAGCGATCGGCGGAGTTATTCTGATCGGCATCGGCATCTGGGCGGTCTACCAGGTAGTCAGCGAGAAGAAAGAGGAGAAGTCCGAAGAAGTGCCGGCCGGGAAAGATCCGCAGGATAGCAAGGATTTGACGGTTCGGGAAGAAAGCGCGATGCCGCCGGTTCACCGGACGAAAGAAATTGTGTACATCGAGCTGAAACGTCTGGGGCTGGTGATTCAAATCCTGAGAACCCCATCGATCGCGGATATCGAACCGTTCGGGCAACATTTCGCCGTATGAGGCGCTTTTACTGGGCGTCGCCCTGTCTTTGGACGCTTTTGGCGCCGGGATTGGCGCCGCGCTGATCGGCTTTACCCCGTGGCTGACGTCGACGGTCATTGCCTTGGCCAGCGGCACGTTTTTGGCCAGCGGCTTGCGGATAGGCTTTATGTACTCGGAATTGTCGTGGATTCGCCGATTATCGATGTTCCCTGGTTTCGTTCTGATTATTATGGGTATTATGAAACTATTGTGAGCTGTCATTATTATTAATACTAGGAGAATTGGCTATGAATATCGGTTTGACCGGAGGCATCGCCTGTGGCAAAAGCACGGTTTCGGAGATGTTGGTGCGGCGCGGGGCGATGCTGGTTGATGCCGACCGCATTGCGCGGGAGGTTGTAGAGCCCGGGATGCCCGCTCTGGCGCAAATTGTAGAGCGCTGGGGGGCGGAGCTGCTGCTGCCGGACGGTTCCCTCCACCGCAAAAAGCTTGGAGAGATCGTATTCGCCAGCCCGGATGCGCTTCAAGAGCTGCAGCGTATTACCCATCCGCCGATTCGTGCTGCAATGCGCGAACGGATGGCGGAGCTGCAGCGGCTGCATCCGGACAAGCTGGTCGTGGTGGATGTTCCTTTATTATATGAATCCGAGCTGCAGTCCTTGTTTGAAGCGGTCATGGTCGTATATATTCCACGCGAGCTTCAGCTGGACAGGCTGATGCAGCGGGACGGACTGACCAGAGAGCAGGCCGAGCAGAGGCTTCGGGCCCAGATGGATATTGAGCGCAAGAAAGCACTCGCGGATATTGTCATCGATAATCAAGGCACCTTGGAGCAGACAGAAGGTCAAGTGAAAACTTTCCTCAAGGAAAGGAGGCTGCTATGAGCTTCGGCTTTTGGCGTAAAAAGCGTGTATTCGCTCTGCTGTTCATTACCTTCGTCGTCCTTCTGTTCATCAGCAGCGATAAAGTCGGAAAGCTGCTGTATCCGATCAAGTACGAGGAAGAGATCCGCTCCAATGCGGAGAAATATGAAGTTGATCCGCTGCTTATCGCCGCAATTATTCGAGTCGAATCCAATTATAAAACGAATATTTCATCCAAAAAAGGCGCCTTCGGTTTAATGCAGCTGATGCCTGAAACGTCCGATTGGATCGTGGAGGCGGGGAAGTTCTCGCCGGAATGGAAAAACAATCTGGACAATCCTTCGGTCAGCATTCAGCTGGGGACCTGGTACCTAAGCTACCTTCACAAGCAGTTTAAGGGAAACCAGGTAGCGGTTATCGCCGGATACAACGCCGGTCAGGGCAAAGTTATCCGGTGGCTGCAGTCGGAGGAGTGGGACGGCACGCTGCTTAATGCGGACAGTATCCCGTACGGTGAAACAAGGCATTACATTCAGCGCGTTTTGTATTATTATAATAAGTATCACAAGCTCTATTCAAAAGAATGGGGTATCGCTTCGTGATTGTACCCGGAAAAAGAAAGAAGCATTGGACAAGCTCCTTTAAGAGCCCGTTGTCCAATACTTCTTCTTCTTTTCCTCTGTGTGTGTCGCTTAATTAGCGGTTACCGCCAGCAAGTGTTTGCTCAGCGATTTGTACCAGGCGGCGAGTGATGTGTCCACCGATTGCACCAGTGTCACGAGTAGCCATGTTACCGTAGTAACCGTCTTGTGGAATTGCGATTCCCAATTCTTGAGCTACCTCGTATTTCAACTGATCCAAAGCTTGGTTCGCTTGTGGCACAACCAATGTGTTGCTGCTTCTGGATTGTCCTGCACCCATGTCTGTTCACCTCCTTGTCGGTTGGTAATCCTATTATGTGCTTTTTGCTGAAGTTCATTACAGGGATTCACTGGCAAATCCGAGGGCAGTTTGTTATGGGGCTGAAAATAAAAATGAAAGCAACATGAAACGAAAAGAAAAGGAGGGAAGCCTTAATGAAATGTCCTTACTGTGACTATGCGGGAACGAAGGTGCTGGATTCACGCTCCGCTAACGAGAATAAATCGATACGCCGCCGCAGAGAATGCGAGAGGTGCACCAAACGCTTCACCACGTTTGAAATGGTGGAGGAGACGCCTCTGATCGTCATCAAAAAAGATGGCAGCCGCGAGGAGTTCAGCCGCGAAAAAATGCTGAGAGGGCTGATCCGCGCTTGCGAGAAACGTCCCGTTTCCGTAGAGCAGCTGGATATGATCGTCTCCCAGGTGGAGAAGGAGATCCGCAACACCGCATCGGCGGAGGTGGATAGCCGCGAGATCGGCGAGATTGTGATGGGACAGCTGTATCCGGTCGACGAAGTGGCGTATATTCGATTCGCTTCCGTGTACCGTCAATTCAAGGATATTAACATGTTCATGAAAGAACTGACGGAAATTTTATCGAAGCATGGGGTTGGAGACAAATAACTGCAGAAAATAGGACAAACCTGTTGACAAGGTTTTCGTTCATGTGGTATATTTCTTTTTGTCGCCACACGGGGCCTTAGCTCAGCTGGGAGAGCGCATCGCTGGCAGCGATGAGGTCAGGGGTTCGATCCCCCTAGGCTCCATAAAAAAAGTCCTCGGAACCAATTAGGGTTCCGGGGATTTTTTTATGCCTGGGCAGGGGCCGAACCCCGAGGTTCGCCCGCGCGGACGGAGCGGAGCGGAGGAGCACGGCGTCTGAATCTACCGCTAAGGTCGTCATCGTCGAAAAAGCATCGTGAGCAAATTCAATCGGGATTCATACATCCCCCTAGGCTCCATAAAAAAAGTCCTCGGAACCAACTAGGTTCCGGGGATTTTTTTATGTCTGGGCAGGGGCCCAACCCCGGGGTTCGCCCGCGCGGACGTAGCGGAGCGGAGGAGCACGGCGTCTGAATCTACCGCTAAGGTCGTCATCGTCGAAAAAGCATCGTGAGCAAATTCAATCGGGATTCATACATCCCCCTAGGCTCCATAAAAAAAGTCCTCGGAACCAATTATGAAGTGCACCCCTTAGAATAGACATTGGAAAAACCCCTTGGTTAATCCGATGAATTCTAATGGGTGCATTTTTATGGCGATAAAAGGACAAAAGTTTAAGCATTATCCAAAATGATTAAAAGTGGAAGCCATTCGGCTTCATGTAGAAGATGGATGGAGTTACCGAAAGATTTCGGAACATTTGGACATTCAAGATAAGGACCGTGTGAAAAAGTGGATGAGGACGTATCGGGAATGCGGGATTGCTGGATTTAAGGATAAGCGAGGGAATCCTTCTAGGATTGAGACAGAACAGGAGCGTGAACTTCGGCGGCTGCAGTTAGAGGTGGACGTCTTAAAAAAGTGGTTACACATCTTGAATCGGGAGGGTTACAGCGGCGGCACCGCGTGCATATTTGGGCGTAAGCAGGAGACGGTGGGGTATCGTCGCATGTATCGTCAATATGGCCATGTCGTGAATCATAAGAAGGTTCTGCGTCTCATGCGCGAGCTAGGAATCCAGGCAATCATCCATCGAAAATATGCCTATCGAACAAGCTATGAAGCAGCTGTATCGGATGGAAGAGTAGCTGAGAATCACGGCCGAAGGCCCAAATCAAAGCGGGTTACCGATGTTACGCAATATCGTGTATTTGACGATCGGATTTACTTATCCGTCGTAAAGGATCTTTGGAACGGTGAAATTGTGGCTTACCATATAAGCAGACGTAACGGTAATCCACTTGTATTAGAGACGTTTAGAAAGGCATTTGATGGACTAATCAGTTTCGTGCACAAAGTGTCGGAGACAGGCCATAGTATAGCCTAGTTGCTATAGTGTCTAGTCTAAAGTTAGATTATCGGGAGGAATAAATAGGAAAACGTCGAAAAAGAAGAAAGATAGAGTCTTTCTGGAAACTGTTTTATGAATCGGAACCATAAATAAACCTAATACGACAGTAATAGTCGAAGAAAGGATAGAAGAATGTTTTCTCCCTTTGATCAAATCAAAGAAACGAAATATTTGTCAGAAGATAAAGCGGGCATCTACCGACCTATTTGTCGGGTTTTGTTCCAAAAAACCGCATTGGAGTTTCAAGGGAGTATGTACACCATCTCAGAGATCTTAACGGATCTGAAGCAGCGGCCTGAATTTGAAGGGCGGTTTATAGACCTCACGGAAAAGGAGCTTGATGATGCACTAAAAAGCCTAGAAAAATGGGGTAATGTGCTCGGTCATCAAGATACCTCTAAGGCTAAGCGTATCGAAGAGTTGAAAAACCGGCGTTCACTCTATAGTATCACGGACATAACGATCGAATTGGAACGTATGATTGAGGGACTTCAAAATAGTCTTCGTTCTATTCGTGGCATCGAGTTTGAACGGCATATTCCTGATCGTATGATGGAAGAGCTCGACAAGTTAAAAAAGTGGAAAGAAGGGCAACCTTACGACTTGCGGATCGTTTGGAAGGAACTCATGGATCGGTTTAAATCATTGCAAACTGAATCTTCAAATTTCTTTGCCCAAATTAGCCGCGCTTCTTTTAATGAAGACATGATGCGAACAGCTTCGTTTTTGGCTTATAAAGAGAAGTTCGTTCAAATGCTTCGCAATTTTGTTCTCGTAATCATGGACAAGCAAGAGAAGGTTCGGCAATATTTTCATGAGATTTCAGATGAAAATATTCAACGAATTGTGGATCACATCGTAACAAAGGAAGAAGCGGCAGATATATCTGGTGACTTTAACGTCGAAGAATCACGATCCGCGCGTCTATCTGAATGGCAAGGTCTAAAAGGTTGGTTTGTAGAAATTAATGGAAAAAAACCGGGCGTTCGTTTTTTGATTGATCAGGCTAAGAATACGATCGTTCGCGTAGTTAAAATTGCCGAACAGATAACTGATCGTTACAACCATTTCAAAAGTCGTAAAAACGATTGTCTACAGATCGCTCGACTATTGGCAAGAGCAGAAACAATTGAAGAATGTCATCGTCTATCAGCATATGTATTTGGTGTACAACAAACGTTTCATTTTTTTGCAATGCCAAAGCGATCAGATGATCACCACGATACAATTTGGGAGTACGACCCACATGAAGTTACTATATTCAAAAATGTGCCTGGACGAAGGGCGGGGAAAATTAAACATGCGCTTGATGAAAATCCACTTAAAGAGTATGAGCTCTTAAAACAACATCAAGAGCATCAAATGATTATCCGCCGGTACTTCGATGAGCTTACCGTTGATGGTAGAATCGTATTTGAAGAGTTGCCTGTTCTTCACCCCATTATTCGAAATATCTTACTTGAGTTAATAGGACAAGCAAGTGCTTCTAGTAAAAAGATTGCACGTACGGATAATGGTATCAAATTCCGATTAACAAAACGTTCAGATCGGTGGATTCAAGTTCGTTTTACGGATGGCACGCTAACAATGAAGGATCTTGAGATTGAGCGAGTTGAAGGAGTTAACTGATGATGAAAGATACCATGTCTTTTCAGGATTGTGTCCGAGTATTATTTGATTGCTACTGGGTTCGCCAGGAGGATAATCCTGAAGTGTTTTATGCCATCAAGAAACAAGAAAGTGATTTGGAAGCCTACTTTCGCAACAATTTTCGATATCATCTGATTGTAGAGGGGACATTTGCAAAACTCGAAAAAATTCCATTTATAGCTCGGCCTTCGATGGGGATTTTATCCTTTGAAAGGAAGCAAAGTTATATGTTTTTCGCTTGTTTACTTGCTTACTTTGAGGATAAAGGAGAGGATCAGCAGTTTCTTCTCCAAGATGCATGCGAAGCAATGCTCAGCTACGCGCCAGAGGAAGTAGGGAACATTAGCTGGGAGGACAGAAGCACGCGTAAAGCATTTGTGGGGGCGCTTAAATTTTGTAGAGATTACCATATAATCGAAGAAATCGATCAGCAGATTGAAAATTTTCGTGATCAAATTGATCATGAAGTGTTGCTCCAAACCACTTCCATGTTTCGTCGTGTCTTGACTCTGTATTTTAGCGATCTTTCAAAACTCCAAACCATTGATGATTTTGAACATGTGGTACAAAAAGAGATTGAAGAGACAACAACTCCAAAGCAACGGGTCATGAGAACCTGGTTTTTAGAATCAGCTCTTCGTCATGAGGAACTTACACCTGCGGATCGTGAAGCTTTAAACTGTGAGTTTGAATCATGGCAAGCAGAAGTTGAAAGTCGGTTCGATTCTATGCATGTTGAGAAGTATAAGTCCACGAGTGCAATTATTCATAGTGAATATCAATATGGTCAGTATTATCCAAATGCTTGGAACAATCAAACGATTAATGCAGCCATTCAGTGGGCAACGGAGGTATTTGACCGGGTGCGGAGCGGAGAAATTGTTCCTGACTTATATGGCCGAATTCGGATGTATGAGCGCGAAGCATTTCAGATTTTTCTTACTATCAAAGAAAAGTTTCATTATGGATGGAACAAAGAGTTTACGCAAACTAAATCCTCAGAAGCAGTATGGAAAATGGTGGTTGAGGCACTTGGGCAATTTTCAATTATCAAACCAATTGGGGAAAACCAATTGTATTGCTTTGATCTTGCGGGGAGAATTACAGGCGAGTATCCGAAGGAGGAAACCCAATGAGCGCCCAGCGGTACCAACCTAATCGTTTAGGGCTTTTTAATTTTTGGTATCACACCGACTCCGTATTTGAGTTTGCTAATGGGAAATTGTTTGTTCGTGGGGCAAACGGTAGTGGAAAATCCGTAACGACAACTATGGCGGTTCCGATCTTACTTGATGGAGATAAAAGTCCAGTTCGCCTAGACCCGTTTGGTGGAAAAAGCCGCTTAATGGTTGATTTGTTACTAGGTGAAAAAAATATTTCTCAAAAGGAAGAAGCAACGGGATATCTGTTTTTTGAATATAAAAAAGGCGATTCGTATTTGACGTTTGGGATTGGTATGCAGGGCAGGCGTAATGAGCGTTCTATGGATTATTGGTATTTTATGATTAATGACGGTAGGCGAATTGGACACGAATTCTTTTTATACGACGAAGAAAATGTCCGCGGCGAGATCCAAAAATTCCCGCTTACCAAAAAGCAATTAGATGAAAAAATTGGACGTGGCGGGGAATTTACCACAAGTTCAGCTCGTTATAGCGAAATGGTAAATGAGTACTTATTCGGGTTTGATTCTGTTAAAACGTTTAAAGAGCTTATTCATATTTTAATTCAGCTTCGAAGCCCCAAACTTTCCCGAGACACTAAGCCAAATGATGTATCCAATCTGTTGTCAGACTCGTTGCCTGAACTCACTGATGATGATTTGATGCCTATGATTAAGACTATTAGTGCGATTGATGATCATCAAGGGAAACTTGAAAAACTGGACAATTCACTTCAATACCTAAAGGCTCTACAGGCAGCATATCAGAGCTATAACGAACATCGTCTGTATGAAATAGCCCAAAAAAATGTTGAGATCGAAAACCAGCTTCGTCGTTCGATAAAAGCGCTAGAAAGTGATCAGAAACTATTAAAACAACACGAAACTGAGATTGCAGAACTAGCGGAGCTGCTGGCACGACTTGAAACGGAAAAACTAGCGCTAGAGGTGAAGGAGAACCATCTCAGGGGGCACAAGGTGTTCAGCCTTCGAAAGCAAAAAGCCCAGTACGAAGAAGAAATTGAAAAATCCCAAAAAGCATTTAAATCACTTACAGAGTTTTGGGATTCTAAACGTCTAAAACTTGAATCAGTAATTCACGATCAAAAACAAGATGCCTACGCCAAAGAAAAAGCAGAGGAATACATAATCGAAATTGGTGAAGAGTTAGCGGAAATCGCTAAACAAACGTTTTTTACGGCTCATGATCAATTGCTAGCGGATCTGGAAGAAGGAAGAGAAGAAGAATTGGATCTTTATCGAAAAAATTGGGAAGAAGAATTACAAGCTCATCAAAAAGCTCTTTCCTTGATTCGAAAACTAGTTCAGGATGTTGAAGTTTGTCGACTACGTGAAAAGGATGCGGAGAGCAGTTGGAGACCGTTAAAAAGAAAGGGGAAGAACTTCAAGTAAACGCTAAACATACTCGTGAAAAGTTGAACGAAGATTTAGAATCATGGCAAACCCACACTCAAGTCTTTGTGCTTGAAGAAAAGCCCAAACAACAATTGGTTGGTTTTTTTGAATCATTTTTTTATGAGGAGATTGAGGAGGCTTCGCGCGAAGTAGAGTCCTGGTGTAGCGAGCAGAAGCAAATGCAAGAAGAACCGATTGTTCGAGAAATTGAGGGGCATAAGTATACTATAACACACGAGAAAGGTCAGCAAGCCATTTGGAGAAAACAAATCGAGGAGCTTAAAAATCAGTCTGAAATAGAGCCTATATACTCTAACGATGAACAGGCTAGTCGTTACGCTCTTCGGGAGCAAGGTATCATGTTTGCGAGTTTTTATGAAGTTGTTGATTTTCGTTTCGAGGTAGATGAGCAGACTCGAAAAAACATTGAAGCAGCCATTTCAAGATCAGGTCTTCTTACTTCTCTTGTGGTTACAGAAGAAGATGAAGATCACGTTTCCGAAATGCTTCCAATCGTTCGTACCCAGCCAATTAAAACTCAAAATCTAACAGAGTATTTGGTAGCAATACCCACTGAATTTTTATCACAATCTCGAATAGAGCGATTACTTCAAGGAATATCCATTTCCAAGTCCGATGAATCCTATCTTTTGCATTCTGGAGAGTTTCAAAGTGGTTTTATTCACGGGAGTGCGCCAGTTCAAGAAGATCAGTTAATCGGAAAAGCTGCAAGAGAAGCCATAAGAGAAAAACGTCTTCTGAGCTTGCAAGCAGATATCCAGTTTGCGCAAAATCGAGTTGATGAGGCCGAGGATCGCATATCGTTTTTTGAGAATCAGCAACGGCTCTTGAAAGCGGACTTTTTGAATTTTCCTTCTCTCGAGCCTATGAAAAAGGTGGAAAAACAGCGCAGAATTTTGGATACGGAAGAAAAAATGGCCAATGCTCAGGTGGAGCAACAAGAAGCCAACTTGCAAACCTTGAAACAAAAAAATTTACCGATCATCAATGAATTTTTGTACAAATCTGCACCATATCATCGCATTGAAAGAACGTCGGAAGCCTATCAGACTGTTCTTGACAACCTAGGGGCATATAGTACACAACTCAGTAACTTTTTCCATCGTTTGCTGCAGAGAAAGAGATTATCAGAAAAAGTGCAAGATGCTTCAATTAGGATCGATGATCTAGAGAATGAACTAGAAACTATTCAAGAGCAAAAGGTAGATGTAACTCGGGAACAGAATACCCAAGAAGTCAAGTTAAAGACTGTTTTGGAGCTGATCACAAAAGAAGATGACGAACAAAATATATTGGTGCAAATTGATGAAGTAGTTTCGAAGAAAAAAGAAACTGAAACAGCTAGGGATCAAGGAATTGAACGTCGAGCCGATCTCCGGTCGGCTATTTCTGAACTAGAGAAAAAAAACGAAAACCAGCGCTCAGCTATTCTGGAACTAGAAGAACTCAAGCAGGGATGGGAGTCTTTATTCCAAGAGGAGAAAAGCTTTACTTTTACCGATGCTCATTGGACTGCGCGTGTCGCGGCTCAACATTTGGAATCGGAGTACGCGGCATTAAAGGCGAGTGATATACAAGAGGCGCTGAATCGAGCAATCTATGACAGTGAGCGTGAATTAGTAGATCAAGATATGAAGCAGACCAGGTACACGTTAAAAATTAGAAGCGTAGGTGAAGGTCGAGATTGGGAAATGCTTCGTCACTTTACTGATCGGCTTTTTGTAACGTTCGTACCCAGTTATATCGAGATAAAGCCTGTTCAATTACTTGGCGAATTGCAAGCCACTCGCGATGAAACGGCGCTCGCCATTCAAGAAAAAGAACGGGAACTTTACGAGAAAGTACTAATTGATGATATTGGTTCCAGCATTCGCGATTTGATAGAAAAGGCGAGAAAATGGGAGAAGGAGGCCAATCAATTCCTTTCGAGTATTGATACTACCGTTCGGATGCAACTCAAATGGAAACCGCTTCCTGCCAAAGAACAGGGGGAGCTGTCGACGGACAAGCTAGTTGAACTTCTTTCTAAGGAAACTCAATGGCTGAATAATCGTGATCTAGAACGGATAGCGGAGCATTTTAAAGCTAAAGTTGAGCAAGCACGATTTATGACGAAAGAGGACACACGGTTCTCATTAACTACCAAAATGAAAGAACTGCTAGATTATCGAAAATGGTATAGGTTTGTATTGTATTATCAAAAAGATAGACAAGCGGATTTCGAAGAATTTACCCTTAAAGTTTTCGAGACTATGAGTGGCGGCGAAAAAGGCATTTCCATGTACAGCCCATTGTTTGCCGCAGCCGCTGCAAAGTATAAACATGCCAGATCCGATGCCCCCCGCTTGTTTTCTCTCGACGAAGCATTCGCGGGGATCGATCATGAAAATATTGAAAATATTTTTGGACTTATCTCACAGTTTGATTTCGATTATTTGATGAATTCCCAGATCCTTTGGGGAACATATGAAACAGTTAAGGAACTCTCAATTATAGAAATCCTGCGTAGAGTGAATGAAAAGACATTAGCGCTAGGTCGATATTATTGGGATGGGGCAGATAAACACGAGCTTCCAAGCGGCCATTTTTTGGAGGAATACTATGTCGAAAAACAATCTCACGGTCTTGTTGCAGCGACTTCGGAGTCAGCCCGGATTTGATCGGCTCCTTTATTTATTTGAAGAAAAGTTTCGTAGCTACGGTTCATTTGGAAAAGTAGAAATATCTAATCCTATGCAGATAGAAATCGATACCTTACGCGGGTTGATGGGCCGTAAGATTAGAATTGAAAATAATAAAGTGACGGTGAAAGCAACCGATTTTGAACAGGCAATTCTGGATGCCGGATTTGAAGTAGACTTACATTCTCTACTAGAAGCTTATGCCCAACAACCACTTAGAACTAAACGAAAGATTCAAGAAGAGAGAGAAGAAGAGAAAGAACAGTTTTTTCAATACTTCATGCAACAACCTAGTTCGGACGGTTCTTTTTACAAGTTTATTTCATTTATAAAAGAGTATAATAATGCACCATCTATCCATATAATGTATAAAAAAAATCCGGATCTCCTTTGGCATTTGCTGGGGCTTATCAACAAAATGTTTTGTTGCTTGCCGTTAAGCAATGATGTTTTTCTGCCTGTGCTTGCCCATGAACTTACAGATGATTTTCATGCTTTGAACCCCAAGTCCGATGGGGGTAAGATAATGTTATTTGCTTTGCAGGTGTTAAATTATTTAAATGCTGGTGAGGAACTCTTTTCAAAACCGACCGAAGAACAAATAAAGGAACTCTTGCAGGGTTATCATATTTTGTTTTGTCCAGATGCTACTAGAATAACGCATCGTTTGTGGATTTCAAAAGAGCAAAACGAGGCGGTTCATAACTATAATTTAATCGCTTTAGAAAAGATTGGTGAGGGGGCTTTTGCAGAAGTCTATAGAGTTTTTGATCCAGTTTTAAAAAAAGAAGTGGCGTGCAAGGTTCTTTTTGAAAAGTCATATTTTTTAAGTGAGTATGGGAAAGAAGGCGAGGATTACTTACAGCGTTTTAAAAAGGAAGTAAGAATTTTGAAAGATAAGATAATTCATCCTAATATAATAGATATATATAATGTGGAGCTTGAGCAGGAACGGATTTTATTCACAATGCCCTTGGCTGAAAACTCATTGGAAAAGTGGTTAGAGTTAAACCCTGGTGTATCAAATGAAGTGAGGATAAGTATATTTAAAGATATTTTAAGTGGCGTAGCTTACCTTCATGACTGTGAAATCAATCATCGGGATTTAGCTCCTCACAATATTTTACTTTTCAAAAATGAAGATGGGACTGTACTTGCAAAGGTTGCTGATTTTGGACTGGCGAAAGATCACCGATCACTCTCTGCATCAACCAGCCTTTCAGTTGGTGGATATGGAAGATGGGGGTTTGCAGCTCCAGAGCAAATGAAAAGTTTGAAGAATGCTGACCATCTTTCAGATATTTATTCACTTGGTACCTTATTATACTATTTATTTGCTGGAGAGCCCCCAAGTCCACGATTTAAAACAATAATTAACCATCATCTTATTATTGCGAAGGCTATGGAAGAAGAGCGTTCCAAACGATATCAGACAGTTAGCGAATTAATGGATGATATTAACAGTTCCTTGGCTAAAGAGAGTCATTCATTCCTCAGTTTAAGTATATATGGATTCCAGGATTTTTTCGTCGATGTTGCTCATGTTTTAGATTGTATGACCGCAGTTCGAATTGAGGCATCTAATGAAGTTTTTGAGAGATTTATTCGACCTCTTATCTCAATTCCTTTAGAAGTTCTGAAAGAATGCATTAAAAATGAAAAGGTAATGATCCCTTTTATGAATATAGCTAGAGAGAATATTTCTAGACTTGAGGGGTGTTCTGAAGAAGATTGGAATCAAATATCATTACGGATCGCTGGGGTTTTTAGAGGAACACAAAATTTAGGACTACAAACAGATGCCATATACATTCTAATGGTAGTTGCATTAGAAGTGAATAACAATCTAGCTCAATTAATACTCGTTGAAATTATGAGGTTCCTAGTAAGTTATAGTAAAATCTCCGTGCAAATGGCTCAACTAATTGAGAAACATTTTTTTTCGTATCATGAATTGCTAATCAGTATTCTGAAGGATATCCACTATCCGATCGATATACGAGATGTATTGAACGATTATTAGCAGAATATCTTTTTTACGTTCATTTTGCAGAATGGGGGCCATCGCAAATTTCCAGACATCGCTCGTATTACTGATGAAAATATAGAAAACTAGGAAATAATTGACTGAATAGTAGTTCTAATGTACTATATTTATTGATCATATTAAATAACTGAGGTGACTTATATGCAAGACAACTCTAAATATGTAAAGGACTACTCAGATGATTCTTTCTGGTTAAAATTAAAAAAATTCGCAAAAAAAGCCGGAAGCAAAGTTGTCTATGCCGCTTTACTCCTATATTTCGCTCTTCAAAGCCCAAAGGTTCCTATTAAAGCAAAAGCAGTGATAATTGGTGCTCTTGGCTACTTTATTAGTCCTTTGGATATTATCCCAGATATAACACCAGGAATAGGTTTCGGAGATGACCTTGGGGTACTTATTGGAGCACTATTAACGGTAGCCATGTACATTGATGCTGACATTAAAGTGAATGCCCGTAATAAAGTCTTGGATTGGTTCGGTTCAGATATAAAAGATGAAATTAACTTTATTAATGCAAAGCTATCTAGATAAAGTAAAGATGTTGTCCCTAAAGCTGCTATGCTCTCTTTCAAGTGGACAGGTTTAATAAATAACCGGCCACTCTTGTGAAGTGACTCAAAAAGTTAGACATTAATGAAGCCTGCAAGTCATGAGTTCGGTACTGTACCCGACTCATGACTTGCAGGCTTTTTCTTGATACGAATGATGTTCGCCCCGCGCGGACGGCAAAGACTCGTTTGATTTATTCTAAATGCTCTAGTATTGTAAGTGAAGAATAAGCGAATAACGCCTCTGTAAATTATGACCCCAGTTTATCGCCTTACAAACTATCTTACCCGTAATGTTTATTATTTAATATTTGCTTAAAATTAAAACTTAGGAGAATATCATGTCCTGGAGCAAATTGAAGCAGCAATTGGAGAGCTTTCTCAGTCCAGCGTTACAAGGGAAAGTGGAATACCGTGCAACCGGCTATCGTTATTTGCCCGATAAAGCAGGGATTTGTTATATCATGGTTGATAAAAAAAATATATTGAATATGAGCGATGCGACGACCTTAATCAAATGGTATCAATCGGAGCAGGAAATAAAAAACGACCCGGGTATCGATATTCCGATCAGCCCTGAACAAATAAAGGCTGTAAGAATGAATATGGGGGATAAGATTCCGGAAGATCGTTTAATCGTTATTGCGCGAAGCAGAGAAATATCCGAATTGGCAAAGGAGCTTTTGGCAGCACAATCTTCACTCAGTAAATCCGATTTTATGGCTGCAGCTGCTAAATTTTTATCCTCGCCTATTGAGGAAAGCATCGAAAGCAAGGATATGTTATTGAATATTTTGGCATTGATGGACAGGCGGGTCGGGAAAAAGCGGATTTTAAATATGTCGGAAAAAATCAAGCTAAAGCATCCGGCTGTGCAGTATTTTTTTGAACTAAGGCTTGGCACGTTCTAAACGACATTTCAGACTCCTAAGGAAAAAGGCCTTTAAACACAGGAAATTCAGAGTGTTTAAAGGTTTTTTTGTAGGAAAATAATGTTCGTAAATCGTTGGCGAAAAAAACGGCAGAAATGCCGTTTTTTTACTACATAACAAATACAAACTAGATTAACAATATAACAAACGTAAACGCAGACGAAATGCAACGGATTCCAAACAAATAGGAGGTTGTAGCCTATGGATACGGCAACGATGAGCCCGACGGGTTCGGAATTAGCCGAGCTTATTGGCCAGTTAGAAAGCCAAATCAAGATAAACCAGCGGCTCGTATCCGAGATTTTGACTGAGCTGATTGAGGAGAAGAATAACGCAGGAACAATCGATTCCGACTTAAATACTTTTTTAGTTCAATGGTCGGGGAAAATAAGCAAGCGGAGCACGCTGCTTTAGATGTATCGCATCTTTTTACTCAATTGATCAAGGAAAAAGTAAACTCCGGCACCTCGAGTGCGGAAATAATAGCCTTGCTATCTCAAATTATGGATCAAACGAAGCAAAAAAATTTAACCGCTGCGGAAACCAAGAAAACGGGATTTATCAGGTCATTAAGCCTGGCTTTCAGTCAGGTAGCGGGATTGGACGACGTGTGTAAATTTATGCTGAAAAATGTAAAATTAGCGGGGGAAGACGCTGACAGCTTTGCCGCCATACTGGAGAAGGATGATTTGCCGATACCTGAGCGATGGGATTCGGACATCACCGATGCGAAGGTAAGTCCCTTTTCGGATAAATTAATGATGTTTCACGCGGCTTTTTTAGTCAATGCGGCACTTTCTTATTATGGCGCGGCCTTAGGCTCCAGCTTAAGATCGGATATCATTGTCAATTACAAAATTGTATTCAGCCATGCAATGGAGGCCGGGGCTCTGTGCTTTAAAATTATGGTAAAGCATGGCTGGCTGGAAAAACAACCGGAAGCGGCGGACAGAAAAGCCCTGGTGAAAAGCTGAAAATGGCTGCTAGCGAACCGCAAGTTATGCATGGCATACATATAACTAAAAAACGAAGGGAGCGCTGAAGCTGCCTTCGTTTTTTGGTATTGCTTACTTCTGCAGTTTATTCTGAAGCGCCAGGATCAGGGTGACCGCTTCGGCGCGTGTTGCACTGTCATTCGGTGCGAATGTGTTATTATCCCGCCCGCTGATGATGCCCTGCTTCTGGGCTGCGGCAACCTCCGCCTGCGCCCATTGCGGAATAAGGTTCGCATCCGCGAAGCTTATTTGCGCGCTTGCATCCGCCTCCAGCTTTAGGGCGCGTGCGATGATAACCGCCAGCTCGGCGCGGCTGATTTGACGGTCGGACTGGAACGAGCCGTCCTCGTAGCCGTTAATGATACCCGCCTGCACAACGGGTGCAAGATACGGCTTCACCCAGGATGGGATGCTGCCTTCATCCGAGAATTGAAGCGGGGTCTGGCTTTCTCCCAGCTTCAGCGCTCTGCTGAGCAGGATTGTAAATTCGGCGCGGTTGATCGCCGCATTCGGGTGAAAGCCTCCATCCTCGTAGCCGTTCACGATGCCTAGTCCTACAGCCCGTCCAATGTCGGCTTGGGCCCAATGATTCTGCAAATCCGTAAAGCTGCTGACAGGAGTCTCACCGGAAGGGGAGGTGCCGGAAGGCGGTGATTGGTGAGAATCATCAGCAGGTGTGGTAGACGGCGTTGTGACCGGATCGTCAGCCGGCACGGCAGGGGAGCTCGGTGGCGTCTGCGCCGGAGCCGCCTTTACCAGCACCGGCGTACCGAATCCCAGATCCACATCGTACTCATGGTCGTATAAACCGATGGGCTCGGGCAGCTGCCAATAGACCTTCACCCAGCCGTCCAAGCGGGCTTTCAAATCGCTTACTTCAAAGCGGACGACACGGGTGTTGGCTGCAGCGTCCGTACTCACCGTTTCCGATTCGGTCAGAACGCCGCCCACCATCGTCTTGAACGATTTGGTCTCCGCGCTCTGTTTCATCAGAAACGAGACGTACTTTTTGCCGCCGGACACCGTTAATTTACCGCTGTTTCTGTCGACGTAATCATACATGACCGATTGTTCATCCGTATTGTTCTTGTAAATGGTAAAACCGATCGTATATTGCCCGTCGGCCAGCTCATCCGATGCTTGCGCGGCGGCTTCGGCCGTTCCGGCGCCGAAATGAAAGACGGAGAGAAGAGAGGAGAGAAATAAGGCCAGGGAGAGCCAGACGGCCGCCGATCGCTTCAAATGATTGTTCAACTGTAAGTACACTCCTTTTTTCATTAGTTCGTGACGCTATAAAAAAAGCATATTACGATAATGATAATCATTATCAATAAAATTGTCAATACTTGTAATATGCGATTGTTCTTACCGGACAAAAAAGCCCGGAAGCGCCGGTTGCAGGCCTTCTCGCTTTTTGCAGCATTCCTTCGTATTCGATTTGGATTCGCTTCATCGGCTCCGGGGATTTTATTTTAAAAGAATTTGGAATTGCAGCGCACGCTTCCAGTCATTTATAATAGCAGGTGAATGGAGGCTGATCGAAATGGCAAATCAATTTGCCGGAACAAGAAGCAGCTCATGCAAAGCCTAGGCTTAGGGCGATACTTTGCATGGGCGGACGGTTACTGATAACAGGTCGCCCAATAATATAAATATCGTTTCTAATGACAGGCTTTGCACCTATTTTTTGAAATAAAAAATAAGGGGCTGAAAGCAATGATGAAAACGTTCATTAGAAACCATCAATATAATTTAATTAAAAAGCAGGCGGGTCTGCTGCAGCGAGCATGCCAGACCGTTTCCGATCCGAAGGTAGTAGAGTCGGTAAGATACAGCGCTCAAACCGCGATTTTAGATGCGTTTCCGGATGCCGGAGAGCAGGAGAAGCAGCTGCTGGCAGCTCTCTTCGCTGCGCACGCCGGAACAATTCCGGGATTATCTGAATGCGCTGGAGCCTTATTTGGAGCCTCTTCCGCCATTGACCGCAAAGCAGCTTGCCAAGCTGTTCCCTAAGGTCAAGAAGCTGAAAGCGCCGGATTTATCGGCTGTCGATACCCGGTATCTCACTTATCTCGGCTGGGCGGACATCGCGACGAATAAATTGTTTATCGTTTATCATCTGGACGGTCAATGGGTCGGTATTGAAGGAAGACAGACTCCGACGAATAAAGGCGTATGCTTCGTGTGCAACCGGCATGAAGAGGTCGCTTTATTTTCCGCAGTAACCAAATGGAGGCCGGCCAACGCTTCGCCGGAATACTATAAGGCGATCGGCAATTATTTGTGTGTGGACAGCAGCGTATGCAACAAGAACATCACGAATGGGATCCCCCTGGAGAAGTTTGTCCGCGAGGTGACCGGAAACCGTGAGCCGTAAGGAAATTTTGTCTCCAAATATTGTCGTTACGGCAAATCAAGCTAAGTCGTAAAAGGAGCCTGCCAACGACGGGAGGCCGCTGAAAAAGTCCCAATGAGAAAAGGTGTAGTATCCTCACAAGTTTTTTTGAAGAGGCTGCACCTTTTTCCTGTATATCAAAATCTTAAGTTCTTCAGTGGCCTCAACCAAGGCTATACTTTCTTACTGATAGTAACCGCAAACCCCCGGCATGTAAATTACTGCGCGGCTGGGTTTAGCGGTTTTCTTTTTATGTTTTTTGGTAGCGGATGGAAACATTAGAGAAATTTAATGAGCCATAAGTAATATTTTTATTGTTTAACGATATCGAATATAGTACTATATGACTATGTAAAATACAAAATTCGATAAAATTTGATATTTTTATACATATTTTTGTTGATTCATACTTAAAGACATCCGCTGTTTGTAAATTCAGTATCGGAGGAGGGTTAAAACGGGAAGTAAGGGATAAAACAATTCAAAGGACGGCGCCTGCACACATGACAAATCAGGAACAATATATTGAGTTTGGCATCGGAAATGAGAATTATGCCATTTTGATTTCAGAGATTCAGGAGATAATCAAATATCAAGAGATTACAGAGATTCCTGCTTCCAGACCCTATGTTCGCGGGATCATAAATCTGAGGGGAAGAATCGTCCCCATCATAAGCTTGCGTAGCCTGCTTTCCTTCGACGAAGAGCATATAACGAAATCCACACGAATTGTTGTGGTGAATCACAGGGAGGAATCTGTTGGAATTATTGTCGATCGGGTAATCAAGGTCGCGATGTTCACAGATATTCAACCTCCGCCGGATCATCTAGGCGTCATTAGCGGGGACTATTTTGTCGGCATAGGCATTTCCGGAACAGAGCTCGTAGGTATTTTGAAATTGGATCAAGTGCTGCTTCATGAATAGAGAAGAGGCTGTTTCGACGGTCCATACTGCTGCTGATGCCGGCAAGAAAGTACCCTTTCTAGAAGTATTAATGTCGTTTTCTGCAGGCTCGGAGCTGGATTTGATTGCATTGGATACCTGTGCATGACACAAAATAATGAGAATTAAGAGGTGGGTCATTTCATGAGTTGGTATTTGAATTTGAAAACAAAGACAAAGTTAATTTGGGCTTTTATGATTATAGCGGTTATGATGGGGGTTGTCGGGAGTTACGGGCTAAGCAACCTGAGTAAGATGAACTCCAGAGTGGAATATATGTATTCAGGGATTGCTGTGCCGATCAACGATGTTTTGAATGCACAGGTAAGCTATACGCGAATGAGGGTATCCATCCGGGATTTGTATATTACCGATTCTCCTACTGAGAAAAAGAACATCGCGGATAGCTACCAGAAAACGAAAGCGTCTATCGAAGCAGCTATAGCAAAGTATAGATCAAGTGAATTGACGGATATCGACAAGGAAGCGCTTCAACCGTTTGATTCGACTTGGAAAGCCTACCTCAAGGTTTACGAAAAAGCAATTGAGCTTGGCTTAGCTAATCGGAACGAAGAGCTCCTGGGACTGATCTCTGGTGATTTAAGCACTCAAGGAAATGCAGTACGTGACGTATTGAATAACGTCGTTGCTGCCAATCTTACGGATGCTGCCAAGGCAAGCAAGGATAGTAATTCAATCTATTCAAGCTCGAAAACAATAACTATTGCCGTTATTGTCGGTGCGGTCATATTAAGCATTGGATTCGGGTACATCATTTCACAGATGATTTCCAGACCTCTTCATCGTGTCGTAAACCTGGTCAGCAAGGTGGCGGATGGCGACCTTAGAGAGGAGCTTGATATCAAGACAAAGGATGAAGTCGGTCAGTTGGTTGCTTCCATTAACCATATGATTGACAATTTGCGCAATACGATTGGAAATATATTATCTTCATCCCAAAGCGTAGCCGCGGCCGCGGAGCAAATATCCGCGAGCACGCAGGAAATTGCAAGCGGCAGTACAAGCCAAGCCGACGCCGCTCAAACTATTAACGAGTTGTTTAGAGAATTATCATCCGTTATTCATTCTGTGGCGCAGAGTACGGAGCAGGCTTCTGAACTTTCCAGTAATACGATGGAGGTTGCCAATGAAGGCAGAGAAATTATTCAATCCTCTATGGAGAGTATGAACACAGTTAGTGCTCAAATGTCTCGACTGGAAAGTGACTCCCAGAAAGTAGGGGAAATTATTGAAGTGATTGAAGATATAGCCGATCAAACCAACCTACTGGCTCTCAACGCAGCCATCGAAGCTGCGCGTGCGGGGGAACAGGGACGCGGTTTTGCAGTCGTAGCTGACGAGGTTCGTAAGCTTGCCGAGAGAAGCGGAGAAGCAACCAAACAAATCACAATGATTATTAAAGGCATGCAGGAAAATACACGGCACAGTGTTGCGGCAGTTCAAGACAGTTCAGCGTTATCCAAACAAACGGGAGAATCCTTCCGGCAAATTTCCGTTATGGTTAACGAGGCCGGCCAAAAGGTATCCGAGATTGCCGCTGCCAGCGAAGAACAAGCGGCACAGGCTTCAACAGTATTAATTTCAGTTGAAAGCATCTCGGCAGTTACGGAAGAAGCTGCTGCGAGCAGTGAGGAAACCGCATCCACAGCCCAGTCTTTAGCTCAATTAGCCGAGGATCTCCAGCATGCTGTCGCTATATTTAAAATAAAATAGCACCTCCCGAAACTTTCCTTATTAAAATTTGGAATTGCAGCAAAGATTTCCTCCGTTCGGGTTGACAACGGCATTCGGATGCCATAGAATAACTAATAATTAATTCGATAATCAAATGTTTCGATTAGAAATAGTAGAAGTGATACGAGCTTTCAGAGAGCCGCTGGTTGGTGCGAAGCGGCAGCGTCATTCATTTCGAACTCGTCTATGAACAGCTGCCTGACAATGTAGGGTACGCCGGAATTCCACCGTTACAGGGATAGATGGTGATGGCCATCGAATGAGCTCATTTCGTATGAAATGAATTAGAGTGGTACCGCGGGTTAACCTCGTCTCTATACAATAGAGACGGGGTTTTTTTGTTGATTAAAGACCGGGTTTAATCAACCCCGCTTGACATAAATGTTACGTTATTCGAACCCAACCATTCGAGGAGGATATAATATGAGCCGTAAAATTATCGTATTGGACACGACTTTGCGTGACGGAGAGCAAGTGCCGGGCGCCAAATTGAACGTACATCAAAAAATCGAATTCGCGCAGCAGCTCAAACGGCTGAATGCGGATATTATTGAAGCGGGCTTTCCCGCATCTTCGGCAGGGGATTTTCAATCCGTACAGGAAATAGCAAGAACCGTCGGCGACACTATATCGATTACCGCGCTTGCCAGGGCAGTGAAGAACGATATCGATGCGGTCTATGAAAGCATCAGGCTCGCGCAAAACCCGTTCATCCATATCGTGCTGGGCACCTCGAACATCCATGTCGAGAAGAAGTTTAACCGCTCGAAGGACGCGGTGATGCAGATGGGGGTCGATGCGGTCAAATATGCCAAAACCTTGCTGCCGCATGTGCAGTATTCGACGGAGGATGCTTCCCGCTCCGACTTTGAATATTTGTGGCAGACGATCGAAGCGGTCGTGAAAGCGGGGGCGACGATCATTAATGTGCCGGATACGGTCGGTTATGCCGTGCCGGAGGAGTTCGGCGAATTGATCCGCAAAATTAACGAGCGGCTGAAAAATGTGAACCCGGACGTCATTCTCAGCGTTCACTGTCATAACGACCTGGGGCTTGCCACGGCCAATACGCTTAGCGCAATCAAGAACGGCGCCGACAAAGTCGAGTGCACCATCAACGGCTTGGGCGAACGGGCCGGCAATACTTCGCTGGAAGAAGTGGTCATGGGGCTTAAGGTGCGGGAGAACTATTACGGCTGCCATACGGGCATCCATGCGAAGGAACTGCTCAGAACGTCCAGGCTGCTTACGCACCTGACAGGGCTGGATGTGCAGGTGAACAAGGCTATTACAGGCGAGAACGCCTTTGCGCATTCCTCCGGCATTCACCAGGATGGGCTGCTGAAGGATAAGCGGGTATATGAAATTATGTCCCCGGAAGAAGTCGGCGCCGAAAGCATGGAGCTGATTCTGACCGCCCGCTCGGGCCGCCACGCATTCAAGAACGCAGTCGAGAAAATGGGCTTCGCTGTAGAGGATGCCGAAGACTTTGAGCAGCTGTTCGCAAAATTTTTAACGCTGGCCGACGCCAAGAAGGAAGTATACGATCACGACGTATTCTACCTGGTGACCCAACACCGGACGATAGATACTAGCGACAGCCGCTTGTATGAGCTGGAATCGTTCCAGGTCGTTACAGGCGATCTGTGCCCGACGGCGACGGTCCGGCTGAAGAAGGGCGGAGTGACCTTCACGGACAGCGCGGTCGGCGACGGTCCGATCGATGCCTTGTACAGCGCCATCAAAGCGCTGGCGGGGCTGGAGGTTCAGCTGAAGGATTACAAAATCAACAGCTTGTCCCGGGGAAAGGAAGCGATCGGGCGGGTGAATATCCGGATCGAGTATCAAGGCAAAACATACTCCGGCCGGGCGATGGATACGGACATCATCAAAGCGAGCGCTATGGCGTTCTTGAACGGGATCAATGCCGCACTGCTGGATACGTCTCATGAGGCCGTTGTGACGGCGGAAAGCTGATCCTGTCCTGAAGGATCGGTGATTTTGTAAAAATCTCTTCCGATTCGCCGGCAAAAAACTGCGGATGCCGAGGAACCACTGAAAAAAGAGCGGAGAGTACGGGATCGTTCTGCAGAAACGCAAAGCGTTCGCCATTGTCCCTGGATTTCAACCGCTACAAGAGGAATATAATCAGAGAAATACAGGGACAACAGCGATCGGAAGACTATTCCGTACTCGTAGCAATGACTTTTTCAGTGGCCTCCCTTGCAGCAATGCCTTTTTCAGCGGTCTCTGAGGAGGTCCGCAGTTTTTTTGCCTGCCGGCTCGTATTGACATTAAAAATGAGCAGTGATATAAAAAAAGAGAATGGCACTCGAAGATAGGGAGTGCTAACAGAGCTGACTGATTCGAGAGGAGAATTTTGGAATGGAAAAAAAGCAGTTTCAAGCGGAATCCAAGCGGCTTTTGGAAATGATGATCAATTCCATTTACACACAGAAGGAGATTTTTCTAAGAGAGCTCATTTCCAATGCAAGCGATGCCATCGACAAAATTTATTATAAGGCATTGACGGACGCTAATTTGGTTTTTGACAAGGACAGCTACTATATTCAGGTGGTGCCCGATAAGGAGAACAGAACGCTGACGATTCGCGATACCGGGATCGGGATGACCAAGGAGAACCTTGAGAATCATCTCGGTGTTATCGCCAAAAGCGGATCCCTCGCATTCAAGAAGGAGAATGAAGCGAAGAACGGCCATAACATTATCGGCCAATTCGGGGTCGGCTTCTATTCCGCTTTTATGGTAGCGGATGTCGTGACCGTAATCAGTAAAGCATTGGAAGGAGACAGCGCGTATAAATGGGAATCGACCGGCGCGGACGGATATACGATTGAGCCTTATCAGAAGGATTCGGTAGGTACGGATATTATCTTGAAGATTAAAGACAACACCGAAGAAGAGAGCTATGATGAGTTTCTTGAAGAATACCGCCTTAGAGCGATTATTAAGAAGTATTCCGATTTCATCCGTTATCCGATCAAGATGGATATTTCCGGAAGAAGACCGAAGGAAGGCAGCGACGACGAGTTCGAGGATTACAAGGAAGAGCAGGTCGTCAACAGCATGGTTCCGATCTGGAGAAAGAACAAGAGCGAGCTGACGGCCGAGGATTACGAGAAGTTTTATAATGAGAAGCATTACGGCTTCGACAAGCCGTTGAAGCATATCCATGTGAGCGCGGACGGAGCGGTGGTGTACCAGGCCATCCTGTACATTCCGGAGAGCGTGCCGTTCGATTATTATTCGAAGGAATTTGAAAAAGGGCTGGAGCTGTACGCCAACGGCGTGCTCATTATGAATAAATGCTCCGACCTGCTCCCCGATTATTTCAGCTTCGTGAAAGGGATGGTCGATTCCGAAAGCCTGTCGCTGAACATTTCCAGGGAAATGCTGCAGCATGACCGCCAGCTGAAGCTGATTGCGAAGAATATCGAGAGCAAAATCAAAAGCCAGCTGCTCAGCCTGCTGAAGGATGAGAGAGAGAAGTACGAGAAGTTTTACCAGTCGTTCGGGCGCCAATTGAAATTCGGCGTGTACAGCGACTACGGCAGCCATAAGGCGATGCTGCAGGACCTGTTGATGTTCTATTCCTCCAAGGAGAAAAAGCTCGTCACTTTGGATGAGTACGTGTCCAGAATGCCGGAGGATCAAAAATATATTTACTACGCATCCGGCGAATCGATCGAGCGGATCGACAAGCTGCCGCAAACCGAGCTGGTGACCGATAAAGGCTACGAGCTGCTGTACTTCACCGACGATATCGATGAATTCGCGATCAAGATGCTGATGAACTACAAGGAGAAGGAATTCAAATCCGTATCCAGCGGCGACCTGGGGATTGAAGCGGACGAAAATGAGGATAAGGCGGAAGCGGATCAGAAGAACCATCAAGAGCTGTTCGATTATATGAAAAATCTGTTATCGGGCAAAGTGACTCAAGTCAGAGCGTCCAAGCGGTTAAGATCGCATCCGGTGTGCTTGACGACCGAAGGGGACGTCACGATCGAGATGGAGAAAATTTTGAACGCGATGCCGAACAACCCGAACGTGAAGGCGGACAAGGTGCTGGAAATCAACGTGCATCATGAGGTGTTCCAGTCGCTCGAGAGCGCGTTCGAGAAAGACAAGGAAAAGCTGAATCTGTATACGGCGCTGCTGTATAATCAAGCTTTGTTGATCGAAGGCCTGCCGATTCAGGATCCGGTTGAATTCACCAACGATATTTGCAAAATCATGGTATAAGCTTCGCCTGCTCCGGGCTCTGCTCCGGATGCAGCTGAAACGAGCGCTGATCGGCGCTCGTTTTTTTGTTGTTTATAAAATAAGGGGCAGCGAATTCGAGGGATGACCGCAGCCGCGGAAAAGGAATCGGCGCAGCGGCTCGCATTTACTTTTGAGGGGCTTGCTCGCGAAGCGGGTCTGCCCTTGGAATTACGGCAGCGCTTTTTTCGCGAGGAAGGGTGAGTGCTTCGTCACCGGGCACCGTGTCCGCCGCTTATGTCCTTAGGAGCGCGATGGACCCGCGCGTAGAGCCAGGCGGCAGCCGATTGCAGCGCGGCGGTAATCAGGAACGGGGAAGCGAAGTGACCCGCCTCGATCAGGCCGCCGAAGGCTCCCGGCCACAGTACGGCCCCTGTTCTAATAAGCAAATAGTTTATTTTGGAGAACAAGGAACGTTTGCCCCGGCCCCGGTTCTTGTCCTCCATCAGGAGCGCGGTTCGATTGCCGCGGGTGCCGAGACTGCACGCGGTGCAGCCGATCTCCAGGACGGCGGCAAGCGCGAAAGACGTGGTCCACGGCATAGCCAGCAGCAAAACGATGGAGAGCAGCTGCATAAAGGTGACGGAACGCAGCGCTCCATCCTTGTCTGCCCCGGCGCCGATTCTGAACGACAGCCATCCGGCGGCGATGTACGACAGCCCCATTACGGCGCCGATCGCTCCGGGCGAAGCGCCGAACCGGACCGAGAACCAATAGGAGGTCATCGTGCAGGAGAGAGCTGCGGTCACCGTGCCGAGCATATAGGCAAAATGCCGCAGCTCTTCCAGGCGCTGCTCCTTTGTCTCCGTGCTTTGGCCGGTCCGGAGCCTTCTCCATGCCGTGACGGCAAGGATCGCGAGAAAGACGGCGATAGGAACGTAGAGAGCCGCTTCCCGCAGGCCCAGCCGCCTGAGCACGAAGGCTATGCCGAGGACCGGCGGCAAGGCTTAGCGCCAGCAGAAGCAGCTTCATGCCTTCGCCTGCACGCCCGCTCCGCCCTCCCGAGACGGCGGCGTTTCGTTCTGCCTCTGCACTTGGCTTCGCAGCTGCAGTCCGCTCCGCCACCGCACTTTGCTCCGCAGCCGCACCTCGCTCTGCCATGGTCGCCGCACCTCGCACCTCAGCTGCACCTCGCCCAGCCGCAGCGCTTCGCTCTATCGCCGCACCTTGCTCCGTAACCGCTGCCCGCTGTACAGCTGCGGCCGCCTCCGGCGCTTCCGCGGGCTTCGGCTTCGGCTTGCGCTTGCCGCCGCTGATCCGCAGGAGAAGCGCGGCCCCGCCTGCGGCGCTTAGCGCAATGAGCGCGAAGGCCGGCCGGTAAGCATCCGGCCCGGCCAGCAAGCTGCCGTACCAGGAAGGCAGGCAGCCCAGCAGGCAGCCGATACCCATGCCGAGATAGCCGAGCAGCGCATTCGCATGGAACAGGCGGCTGGAATCGTAGCGCGCGTAAGCGGCGAGCCAAGCCCGCTCAATAGGCGAAGCCGGGCCGCCTGAGCCCGAATGACCGCTGCCGAGCCCGGCGCTGACAATAGCGATATCCAGGGCGACGGTATGGGTAGTCAGCGATACGGCAAGCGCGGCGAAGGCTGTGATCAGTTCGAGGAGCAGAAGAAACCGCTTGGCTCCAAGCAGGGCGTTCAGCTCGCCGGCAAGCAGCGTCGCAGCCGTCTTGACGATCCCGGCTGCCGCCAGCAGCGCACCGATGGCGCCGCCACTCCAGCCGAGCTCCCTGAGCAGCAGGCTCATATCGACAAGGGCGATCCCCTGCCCGACACTGCGCAGCAGGGTGACCGTTTGCAGCAGGCGGACATCTCGATGGGAGCCCATCCAACGGGTGAAATTAGGCATTATCATAGTTTTTGCATCCTCGCTAGCTGTGAATATTGATCTTGTCCATCTTTAGGGGTAAGGGCCGTTGTATCTCTTTTGCAACCAGCTTAGCATAGAGTCCTTGACATCTACTGTCAGTGAATGATAATAAAATATAAATAAAAACGGAAAGAAGGGAATCGGATGAGAGCCGACAGGCTGATTGCTATTCTGCTGCATCTGCAGAACCGGCGCATGACGGCTAAAGAGCTCTCCCAGCTGCTAGAGGTCTCCGAGCGTACGATTTACCGGGACATTGATGCGCTTTGCTCGTCCGGGGTGCCGATTCAGGCGGATTCGGGTTTGGGCGGAGGCTTCACGCTCCCCGCAGCTTACCGCACCAAGGTAGACGGATTGACTACCCCCGAAATTCACGCGCTGTTCCTGCAAATGAACGAGGAGCCGTTCAAGTCGCTCGGCATCGGTCAATCGATGAAATCAGCCTGGCTCAAGCTGTTTCATTCCTTGGAAGACCCGCTGCGGGACGATGCGGAGTGGATCCGCAACCGGGTATTTCTCGATATGGGAAGCTGGCGCCAGCGGCAGGAGCAGGTCAAATTTATGAAAGAGGTACAGCAAGCCGTCTGGGAGCAGAGATGCGCTGTCATGGTGTACAACGACCGATTTCAGCAAAGGCACGAGCTCGAGCTGGAGCCTTACGGTCTCGTAATGAAAGCGGGAATGTGGTTTGTTGCCGGGCTAGCTGCAGGAGAGAAGATGGGAGCGTTCCGTCTGTTCCGGCTCGAGTCTTTTCAGCTCATAAACAGAACGTTTGAGCGCAGGGAAGGATTCGATCTGGAGGCGTATTGGCTGGAGTGGCTGCAGTCGTATGAGAGCAGGCAGTTTCAGTACCGGGTCACACTGAGATCGACGCCGGAAGCCTTGGATGCCATGACTGCTATGAACGGGGCGGTCATAGCGTCGCAGCCTCTCACGGAAGGCGGAATCGAAGCAGCAGAGGATTGGATAGAGGCGCAGATGAGCTTTGAACGGGAGGAAAGTGCGCTGTCCGCGGTTTTGAGCCAGGGGGCCGGAGTACAAGTGCTGGCTCCGCCGTCTCTGCGCGGGCGCCTCGGCGAGCTGGCCTCCTCTTTGACCGCTTATTATACCCGCTGACCGGCGACAGCCTGATAAGCTCAGAAGGTGTTCTGAAAGCGGAGTTAGCCTCGCCGGCTGAGCCGCGTCAGATTTTGCCGGGGGCTGTAAGGCCTGACCGCGACCTGCTGCTGGCTGCGAGCTGCAGTTAACTTCGGTTTAAACGAAAAGCTCCTTCAAGGATCACCTTGAGGAGCTTATTTTTTGGGGCAGAAGGACTATACCGGCTTCATGCAATTTCCAGCAGCTCGACGAAGTAGATGCTCGTTTTAATAGTTTGGCTGTTTTTGTCGAGCTTTACGTAAATCCATTCATTGCATTTGTTCGTGATAACGCCTTTTCCTTCTCGTGTACTGACTCTTGTTTTGTTAACCTCTACGACGAACGGATACAGCTCGGATTGACTGCGAAGAATTTTACGCGGCATGTGCTCTCTCATCCCTTATGATTATTCATGATGGAATAAGCATAGCATGTCCTATTAATATTTTCTGTAAGATTTGTCACAAAGAGTCGGAAATTGACAAAAAATAAACAATTTCTTTCCACCGCTCCAGCCCGTCCTACCTTCCCTTTTGCGCCGTCGATCCTTCCATCCGCCCACACCATCAGGCCATCGTACTCATACATTGCTCATACATGTGAAAAAGAGGTGAGAACGTGATTCGAGGCGTATCTGTCATTACTTGTACGAACCGACCTCAATATTTCGATAAGATTTTGAGCAATTATCGGGATCAGACCTGGAAGAAAAAAGAATTAATTATTGTGCTGAACCGGGATGACATGAGTCTGAAGAAATACCGGGAGGCAGTGCAAGGGGAACACAATATCCGGGTATTTAGAAGACCGGAGCGTTTGAATCTGGGATCTTGCTTGAACTATGCGATCGGCAAAGCCAAATATGGCGTTATTGCTAAATTTGACGATGACGATTACTACGCGCCGCGTTATATTAGCCGTTCGATGAAAACGCTGCGTCAAACCAAGGCCCATGTTGTCGGCAAAAAAACGTTTTATTTGTATATGCGAAGCAAACACATCCTTCTGAAGATGAACCTTCACCGGGAGAACCGGTTTACCCACCATGTAGCGGGGGCAACCTTATTTTTCCGCAAACGCATCTTCAAGAAGCGTCCGTTTCGCGACCAAGCTGAAATCCGGCTCGGACTCGAACTTTTTGCGCAGGTGCCGTAAGGCGGGCTATAAAATTTACTCCGGCGACAGATACAATTATGTGGCGATCCGCCGCTCCAATCGTAAAAACCATACATGGAAGATTGAGGATAAAAAGCTGTTGTCCGGTAATGTCCGCGTTGTGGCCCGGACCAAAATCTATAAGAAACGAGTCAGGCGCTAGCTCTTTCGCAGCCTCTTATGGCCGTGGACGGGCTGCTGACTTTTGTGGAAAAGGTGGAGGACATGGAAATCACATTTTTGGGGCATGCCGGGTTTTGTGTAGAAACAACGAACGCTATCATTATTATGGATCCGTGGCTTTCACCGACGGGCGCATTCGACGGGGCCTGGTTCCAGTTTCCGCGGAATCATCACCTCGGCGCCTACGTGCAGGAGAAGCTGCGGACCACACATAAAGAGCGCTATCTGTATATCAGTCACGAGCACAAGGACCGATTTTGACCTGAAATTTCTTCAGAGTCTTGAAAATCGCGATTTTACAGTCGTCGTCGCCAAGTTCAGACGGGAAGAGCTGCGCGAAATTTTGGGGCATTACGAGTGCAAGCAGCTGGTCAGTCTGGCGGACGGGGAAGGACTGCCCTTTGCGGACGGAATCATCAAGCTGTATATGATCGATACGGAGATTAACAGGGATTCCGCCATTCTGGTCAAGACCGCAGAGCATGCTTTTTTGAACCTGAACGACTGCAAGCTGATGGAACGGCTTCCGGCCATTGTCGAGCAGGAAGGACCGATTCAAGTATATGCAGCACAGTTCTCGGGAGCGATCTGGCATCCGACCTGCTATGATTATCCGAAGAGCAAATATGAGAAAATTTCCAAGGCCAAGGTCAGAAGCAAGTTCGAAGCCGTAGCCCGCTCGCTGGAAGCGGTTCGCCCTCAGTTCTACTTACCGTCGGCGGGACCCGCCTGCTTCCTCGATCCCGGACTGATTCATCTGAACTTTGAAAAAAACAATATTTTCCCGCACACCCCTCAGGTAATGGCTTTTCTGAAGAAAAGATTGAAAAAGCTGCAGGTAGAGGTGCCGAACCTTATGCCGGGCGATATCCTGGACGTACCTTCCGGGCAATGGCTTCACCGTTCCGGGCAGGTTGTGGATGAAACCAATCTGGAGTCGTACGTTCAGGAGTACGCGGCATTGTATGCCGGTCTGTTTGAAGCGCGCCGCAAAAGATACGCCCACGTCCAGGTCGAAGACACGCTCGTGAAGCTTAAGCACGCGTTCCAGAGCAAGCTGGATCATATGACTCTGCATCAGCGGGTCACCGTACCTTTATATTTCCGCTTTCGCAATGCTCCGGATCAAATGCTGAAAATTGATTTTCCGGCGAAAACGATCGAGCGGGTTGGAGATATTTCGGATACAAATTATTATTCCATCACGACGGATTCCTGGGAAATCGAGCGGATCTTCGACGGCACCTTGACATGGGAGGATTTCATGCTGTCTTTCCGCATGCGATTTAACCGGGAGCCGGACATTTTCTCTACCTTGATCCATGGCTTCCTGACGATGGAGGCGGAGGATATGACCTGGTTCTGCGAAAAGCTTCTTGCGCTGGAGACGAATCAGGAGCGCATTGTTATTGAGGCGGGCGGCACGCGCTATGCCATCAACCGGTTTTGTCCGCATGAAGGCGGCGATTTGTCGCAGGGCTGGGTCGCCGGCAAGACGATCATGTGTCCGCGCCACCGCTGGATTTTCGATCTGGAGCAGGGCGGGCAGTGCAATACAAGCAATTGTACAATTCATGCGTTTGCTTTGGAAGAGGATTGATAGCGCAGCGTCGTCCCCGGGTTTCTTTCTTTTCACCCATTGCAGGAGGTTGAAATCCGGGGCCCCAGGCGAACGTCTGGGTCTCAGCTTAAAGATTCCGCCCGAACCCCGGGTTTATTTGCGGCCTCCAATGGCCTCGTCAAATAAACCGGGATTTTTTTTGATTCAAGAAATGCTGTGCAGTTGATTTCATGTTCTCTTAAGAAAACCTTTAGGAGTTCCCTCCCTAATTCCTAAACTGTTTCGGCTAATCTACAGATAGTCAAGGAAACAGGGAGTGAAGGAAAGGATGTTAAAGTTTAGAGCAGGTTCCCTGCTATCGGAATCGTGGCTGTTTTTCCAGAAGTTTATGCGCGATCCGCGAAAAATGGGCAGCATTCTGCCAAGCTCGTCCAGCTTGACCCGCAGTATGCTGAAGCGAATCCGATGGGAGCAGGCGCATGTAGTCATAGAGCTCGGGGCCGGCACCGGCGTATTCACACGGGCGATAGATGAATTGAGGCGGCCGGATTGCGAGTTCCTCGTTTTCGAGCAGGAGGAGGAGCTGAGAGAACGGCTGGCTGAACGATTGCAGGGGAGCGGGATACGGTTTGCGGCGGATGCGCTGGAGCTGGGCCGGGAACTGCGGCAGACAGGCTGGGGAAGAGCCGATACAATCGTCTCGGGCTTGCCCTTTGCCAATTTTGCGCCTGAGATTCGCATGAGCCTGATCGATCAGATCAAAGGAGCGCTGCGGGAGGAGGGGGTGTTCGTGACGTTCCAGTATTCTCTTCAAATGAAAAAATTGCTGATAGAGCAGTTTGACGAAGTGAGTATCGCATACGTTCCGTTCAATGTGCCTCCCGCTTTCGTTTATATATGCAGGATGCGCACCGAACAGCAGATACAGCGTTAGCTTAGCCTATGTAATGCCCGACGGAGGACGGGTGTGCGCTCCGTAGGCTCAAATCAGGTCCTGCGTTGGTACCGGAGACCGGTAACCGAAGAGGATACCAACCGGCCGCTCCTTAGGAGGGGCCGGTTTTTCTCCAAAGCTTAGATCCAAGCGCGGCTGACGATAACCAACAGGATGAAGAGAACCAAAATCACACCTGTCGATGTAAAGCCGCCAAATCCATAACCACAGCCGCAGCCTGCTCCGCCTACGATTCCGCTCATGTTTGTAAATCTCCTCTCGAGTTTTGGTTTAGGACGCTTTGACTTAAGTCCTAAGATAAAATATGCCGATTTCAGCAAAGTGCTTGGACAGATGTCCTTCCATGGCAAATTCCCCGGGAGTACGGCTGTACCGTCACAACCGGCTTCGCCCGCTCGTTGACGGATGGGCCGGGTGGCATGGTATGATGGGTGGAGAAGTTGTTCCATTACGGCAGAAGAAAGGAAAGGCATGTCATGTTTACTTCGGACATCGTGCGGGTTACCCTGAATCGAATCGAAAACTATCAACGGCTTATAAAACTGATCAGATTGAAAACGATCGAAGAGGATCGATGTACGCTGCCTCCCAAGGTGATGGCTAATTTCCTGGACGTGGCCTCCGATGATATGGCCCGCTGGCTGGATAAATTAATGCAGCTTGGCATAATTGAAAAGCTCGGTCCGGGCAATGTTTACCGTGTCGTCAATCCGACCGAGGAGAAGAACAAGCTCGATAAAATTGCCGAGCTGCTCGTGTTAATCGAAGAGCAGCCTCAGCTCAGCTTCGAGCAGCAGGCGGAATCGCTTGGGATTACGATTTCGGAGCTGGAAGGCCTGTTCGGTTTTTTTATCCAAGTCGCAAGCTAGCAGGCAGACTTCATTCTATATTCGCATGCAAACAAGGAGCAGACGCCGTGCCGGCGCTGCTCCTTTTGTATGCTGCATCTATGCGGAATGCCATGGGGGATAGAACTGTGAGCTGTTTTCGATCACCGGCTTCACCGCTGCCTCTATCCCTGCTGGATCAGGTCGGTTACGGTGGTAAGCTCATATCCGTGTTCTTTGAGATAACGGATCACCTGCGGGAGCGCCGTTACCGTGTTGGATAGATTGCCTTTCTTCCCTCCCGCGGAATGCTGCAGTATGATAGAGCCCGGCTTGACTTCCTTCTTCACATTGTCCAGAATCCGTTCGACGGAGATGCCCTCCCAGTCCCTCGTGTCGACGGAACCAGCAAACAATGCGATGCGATTGCTCCGCGTAGTCGGCGACTTCCTTGGACAGGGCGCCGTACGGCGGCCGTACAAGTGTCGGAAGCTGCCCTGTGAACCGCTGGATGGTCTGATCGGTTTTCTCGATTTGCTCAGCCATCTGCGCTTCGCTGAGCGTTGTCAGATTGGTATGATCCCAGGAATGATTGCCTATTTCATGACCTCCGGCAACGATATGCTTCATTACTTCCGGATGGGCTGCCGCGTGTTCCCCGGTAACGAAAAAGGTAGCGACCACATTCGACTTTTTCAAGATGTCGAGGATCTGCTCCGTGTACTTCGTATCCGGACCGTCATCGAAGGTGAGCGCCACTTTCTTCTGGGAACGCGGACCGGAGTAAGTTACGTGCTGCTTGAGATTGTATTCGGCGCTTGCATGCACCGCTTGCGCGGCTTGCGTTGTTGGCACGGCTTGTGTGTCGGCATGCGCCGGTTCTTTTTCTCCTGAGCCTTGTGCCGGTCCGACCGGCTGCAGGAACAGGAGTGTTGCTATCCGCGGGAGCTGCGGCTGCTGCGGCGGAAGCCAGGGGCATCGGCTTTTGTCCGCAGCCGGCCAGCGCAGCTGCGAGCAGCAGGATAGCCATCGGTTTGTAATGCACGTTATCATCTTCTTTCTAAGCCTCTTTAAACATAGTATAGCGAATATTATATCGAATTTGGTGAAATAATGTCGTGAAATTTTTGAGTCAAGCCGCTAATTTTTAGTTAGTATCTTGTCATTTGTTGAAGCGTGTGATAAAATGCAAAATAATTGAATACGGATCTTCGGGGCAGGGTGAAATTCCCGACCGGCGGTGAAGGGTCGTTCGTGACCTTAAGCCCGCGACTCGCTATCTGCTTTATGCAGGTATGCGACTGATTTGGTGAGATTCCAAGGCCGACGGTACAGTCCGGATGGGAGAAGGTCATAACAAGCGTGATAGTCTGGCGTACGTTTATTTGAATTTGCAAACAAACGTTCCGGATTCCAAGCCTGTTTAAGCATGCCCCGTTATCTTAACTTCAGATAACGGGGCTGTCTTCTTTCGAAGCTTCCTATTCAACAAGATGAACCGTTCCGCGGCCTTTTCTCAGGCAGCGGATGCGAATCCTTGGGAGGTTATGGATGATGGGCAACAATGTACTGCAGCCGGATAAGGTAATGAAAAGCGGCAATCCGGTCTCGAACCGAAACGGAGTTTGGCTGGTTGCGCTGGGCGCGGCGCTATGGGGCGTAGACCCCCTGTTTCGGATATTGCTGTTGAAGTTTTTTAGTTCATCTCAAATCGTTTTGCTGGAGCATGTGCTGCTGCTCTTATATTCCATTCCGGTTCTGTGGCTGCAGCGCAAGCAGATACGGGGGTTGGGCCTTCGTCATATCGGGGCGCTGCTGTTCATTTCATGGGGCGGCTCGGCGATTGCGACCATTATGTTCACTTCCGCTTTTGCCCACGGCAATCTTAACGGGGTGCTGCTGCTGCAAAAGCTTCAGCCGCTGTTTGCGATTCTTATGGCCCGCTGGATATTGAAGGAGCGGCTGCCCGCGCGGTTTTCCTTCTTCGTTATTATGGCTCTCGCAGGCACATATCTTCTGACCTTCGGCGTATCCATGCCGTTCCAGCAAATATCCGACGTTGCCGCTCTGGGCGGGCTGCTGTCGATTGGAGCCGCGGCCTTGTGGGGCGGTTCCACGGTGATGGGGCGGCTGCTGCTGGATAAGATGCCGTTCGAATCCGTCACGGCGCTGCGCTTTACGCTGGCGCTGCCGCTCTTGGTGTTTACCGCTTGGATGGGCGGAGATGCTTGGCAGCTTCCGGTTCAAACGTCCGATTGGCTTGCGGTTTCCGGCAACCTGGTGCTGCAGGCGTTTTTACCCGGCTTGATCAGCCTGCTCCTTTATTACCGCGGCTTGTCGGGCACGAAGGCTTCCTACGCTACACTGGCGGAGCTGTTCTTCCCGGCGATCGGGGTGCTGGTCAACTGGCTCGTCTTCCAGCAAGGGGTGACGGCTGCGCAAATTGCCGGCTTCCTGCTTATCTGGCTCATGCTGTTCAGCCTCTCGCGTCAGCAGGATGCGGACCGGCCTTTAAGTGCGAAGGCGCCGCGTTCGGCAGAGGCTTAAAAAGAAACAAGGGCGGCCCTTTGGCCGCCCTTGTTTCTTTGTTTTGATGTTACACTTTCGGCTCGAACGTTTTACAGTCCGTTTCAGCGGAATTCGCTGCTTGTTGACTGCGGTTGTTCACCACATAGATGGAGGAAGCCGTACATTTGTTACCAGCTCCCCAGTAATTACAGGAATTCACTTCGCACATTACATCTTTTGCCATGGATATCACCTCCTTACTAATCAGGATGACCGGATTGTACGGGTTTATACTAGAATGCCGTATGAAAGCTTGTTTTTTCGAATACATATAGTGAGGAACTTTACTGCTTTAGCGGGAGGTCTTGGCTTATGACGAAGAAAGCGAAAGCGGCCGGAAAAACGGGCTTTATCTTGTACGGGGTTCTGATGCTTTGTATCCCGGCGGTGCTTTATCTGGAAATGCACGGCTATATTGCAGCCAGCATCGCCCTTGTCGTGCTTATGTTTGCTATTTCCATGGGGATGCTATGGGTATCCGAGGCGGAAGACGGGACGGAGCGCCGTGCATCGGCACCTGAAGGCCGGGTGCGTCAGCGGGGGTAATAACGTTTAAGCAAACAGACACAGGTTAGAAGGGCGAAGGACGTCCCTTTGCTCTTTTGGCCGGTGTACAAAGGAATTTGGGACAGGCATGTAGAAATGAGTTAAAGAGAATGAAACTACCAAGCAAGGAGCCGAGAGAATGAACTTGGGCAGTAAGCTGAAGCAGCTTAGGCAGCGGCAGGACATCACGTTACGGAAGCTTGGCGAGAAGGCGGGAGTCAGCTATTCGATTATGAACGCCATTGAAAATGGCAGGTTCCAGCCGTCTGCCGACGTGATCCGTTCCCTGGCCAATGTCCTGCAGTATGACGAGGTCGAAGAACTGCTGAGGCTGGCCGAAGCGCCGGCGGAGGGAATGACGGGTACCAACCAAAAATTGAAAGAGAAGGGGCAGGAGGCAGGAATGAATCCGAATATTGCACACACTGTATTTTTTAAATTGCGTTTTCCAGCTCAATCCGAGGAAGCGCAAGCTTTTCTGACCAGCAGCGCAGCAACCTTGACAGAGGTGCCGAACGTGCTCCGTTTTCAAGTGCTGAAGCAGCAAAGCGGCAAAAATCCGTACGAATACGGCTTTTACATGGAATTTGCGAGTCAAGCGGATTACGAGGCGTATAACAGCCACCCGGTTCATGTTCAATATGTGGAGGAAGTGTGGAAGCGGGACGTGACGGACTTTTTGGAGATTGATTATACGATAATAGCCGCACCTGGCGAGTGACCGGTAATTACAGCTTCATACATTTAGCGTAAAGGAGGCGGCAGGATGCTTTGGGTAATTACGGTCGTTGTTGTGCTTGCGCTCAGTATCATGCTGTACCGAGCCGCTAAGCGGAAGCCGAAGTACGACAGCAAGGTGGTCAAGCTGTCCGATGTGCGGGCGAGGGCGGGGAAAGCCGCTTCGCAGCCCTGCTCCTTCTGCAAAAAAAAGGCGGCCAAGCTCACCTTCTACGCTTCCGAGCAAGGGCAGGTTGTCGGCGTATGCGGCGATTGCAGATCGCAGGCGGAGAAAAGATCGATGCTGCCGCTGTAACCGCGGTGGCATACAAATTGCACATTTTGCCAATACTACTGCTCAAACAGAGCAGAGGAGTTAAGCAGCATGTGCAACCGACTGACCTTACATACCGACGTATCCGAATTAAGCGATGCCTTCGGCATTTCCCGCGTCTTATTTTATTATGCCAATCAACGGAGTCTTGTCCCGAATGAATCGATTGCGGTCATTCGCATGCAGGGGGAGGAACGGACGCTGGATGCGTTTCGCTGGGGCTTGATGCCGTTCTGGGCGCAGGGAGCCAATCGGGCCGACATCGGCACCGCCTTCGAGCGAAGAGCGTTCGATCATCTGCTGAAGCGGCAGCGCTGCATTGTGCCTGCCAGCAGCTTCGATCAAGTGACGGTGCTCGGCAAGAAGCGGGAGGAGGTCCGGCGGTTCGTTGTGCCGGGACGCCCGGCTTTCGGGATGGCCGCCGTGTTCGACGAATGGAACGGTTCCTTCGACGAGGAGCTGCGGACATGCACGATTCTGACCCGCAAGGTATGGAACGAGTCGCTGAACGCGGAGGAGCATGTGCCGGTAATTCTGGATGCGGAGCAAATCGACCGCTGGCTGAGTCCGAAGCTGTTCGACAAAGCGCTGGTGAAAGAGCTGCTCGAATCGGCGTCCGTACCGCCGCTGCGGGAGCTGCCCGCCGCTTTATGGGAACCGCGTATGGGATGAGGAGGAGCTTGAGCCTGTTCCGGTTCGGCCTGGTATGATTTAGTATTATAGGGCGGCAGATGCCGTAAAAAACAAGCCCGGGTCTTTGGCTCCCGGGCTTGTTTGTGCTGCGTCGCAGACGCAGACACTGGCGGTTTGTGGCAGTCTTAGCCAGCTCGCTGTCGATCCGGTTCTCAAACCGCCTTCAGCGGTTCCACGGAATATCGTTGTCATGGATGAAGGACAGGCGGTAAATTTGCTTGGGACGGCCCTTGGCCTTCCCTTTTTCCTCTCCGACGATCTCCACGAGGCCGGCATCGAGCCACTGCAGCAGAAAACGGTGCGTGCTTCGGACGGTCACTCCCAGTAGGAGGGACAGCTCCTGCGCCGTATACTCCAGCTTCCGCTTGCGGGCCACCTGGGCGACGATCTTCCCCAAGTAAGGGAGCGTCATTCCGCTCGCCTCCATTTTTTGGATAAGCTCGGGAGGAACAAGCGAAGCGTCGTATTCGAGCGGCTGCGACATCTCCAGCGAACCGATGAGGCCGCGGTCCGTCGCGTACGATAAAGCAGTGATTGCCTCCGGCTTCCTTCGCCTGGCGGAGGGCCAGCCGCGCATGGGTGCCGGCTTCGCCGGCGGAACGGCCAAAGCCGATGCCGATGCTGAAGGTAATGCCGAGCATTTTCTCCGCTTCTCCCGCGAGCGAGATGTACTTGTAACCTCCGGTCACCCGCTCGAAGCTCCCCCTCGTCGTGATGAAGAGATATTCATCTCCTCCCAGATGGGTGAGGTGGGCATCGAGCGATTCCACGTAAGCCAGCAGCATTTTATGGACTTCCAGCTTCAGCTTCTGAAGGTCATGCTCGGTAAAACGCCGGTTGATCATATCGCCGGCGCCGTCCAGATGAACCATTCCGACCACGATTTGCGATTCGTTGCCGCGCCGGGTTTCCGTGGACAGCAGCGCGCGCTCCAGCGAAACGATCATGTCCTGCTCCGTCGGAACGACCCACTGATTAGGGATACCAAGGCGTGTAAGCTCCTCGGATACGGATTTGACTGCCGTCAACACGGCCTGACAGGCGCCGCTTTGATACTGGCGCACGTGGAACCGGACCAGCTCTTCTTTGGAATAAGGGTGAAGCCCTTTATAGTACACGACCTCCACGTTCATTTCGCTCAGCTCTTTGAAGATGCGGTCGACTTGTTTCTTGGTCATCGTATCTACGGACAGCGTCTTGAGGCCGTGGCGTTTTTCGAGCAGGAACAGCGCCCGGTACAAGCCGGTCCCCGTCAGAGGGACAAAATGAACCGGAATGGAGAACTGGAGCCTGTCTGCCGCAATCCTGTAGGGAATCGGTCCGGTAAACAGGAGCACCTCGACCTGATCCATCAGCTCGAGCGCAAGGGCCGGCGCCTCTTCCTCGCTCCGGTAAGTCCGCGCAGCCGGCTGAAAGGAAGGAAACCGCTGCAGCGTATGTAACAAATCCCGGACGGCTTCCTCCGGTCCGATCACGCCAATCGAAATTCCTTGACCATTTGATTGTTTCGAATCGTTCTCCATGGAACCAGCTTCCCCTATCAAAACGAAATTTCCGCGGCTCTAAGCGCGGCAACGGAAGCAAGCAGGGCGAACCCGAGAGGGATACAGTCTTCCTCGATCGTAAATCGGGGATGATGCAGACCGTAGGCTTGCTCACACCCGGCGGCCGAGCCTGACCCGAGCCAGAAGAAGCAGCCGGGCACGTGCTCCAAGTAGACCGAAAAGTCTTCTCCCGCAAGCGTAGGCTCCGCCGTCGTACGCTGCTCCCGGCCGAGCAGCATATCGGCCGTCTGCTCTACATAATAAACAGAACGGGGATCGTTGACAAGTACGGAAACCTGCTCGATATAGCTCAATTGAACATTGCAGCGGTACGCGGAACCGATTTGCCCGGCAAGCCTTTCAATTCGAGCCTTCATCGTCTGCTGCAGCGCCGGGGAGAACGTCCGCACGGTGCCGATCAGCCGGGCATACTGCGGAATGACATTGTTGGCTTCCCCGGCCTGGAAGCTCCCGATCGTGATGACGGCAGGCTCAAAGGGCGAGATTTCGCGGCTGACGGCGGTTTGCAGCCCCATCACTACAGCGGAGGCGGCGACAATCGGGTCCTGACACCGGTCGGGAATCGCCCCGTGGCCGCCTTTGCCCTCGAAGGTGATTTCAATGCGGTCTACGGAGCCCATGAAGGCGCCGCTGCCCGTAGCGATCCGGCCGACCGGCAGCGTAGGCAGATTATGCAGGCCGTAAATCTCGTTTACGCCCTCCAGCACGCCGTCGCGGATCATCGCTTTGGCGCCCGCGTTCGTTTCCTCCGCGCCTTGGAAAATAAACCGGACGCTCCCGGGGAACGACTCCCGGACTTCCGCCAGCAGCTGGGCTGCGCCAAGCAGGATGGCCGTATGCGCGTCATGCCCGCAGGCGTGCATAATTCCGTGGCGCCGGGAAGCGAACGGAAGTCCGGTTTCTTCCGCGACAGGAAGCGCGTCCATATCCGCCCGCAGCGCGATGACCGGGCCCGGACGGCTGCCCTTAAGCTCGGCCACGACTCCATGGCCGCCGACCTGCGTCTGAGGCTTCAGGCCGAGCCGCCGCAGCGCAGACGCCACTTTGTCTGCGGTCCGGCTTTCCTGATGGCTGAGCTCCGGATATTGTTGCAGGTCGCGGCGAAAGGCGATCCATTCTTCTTTCCGTGCGTGGCTGCGCTGCAGGAGCTGATGAAGCTGTTGTTTATTCATAAGGCAACTCCCTGTCCTTATCGTTATCCTTATCCTTGGCCGTTGATTTTCGGTAAAGCGCCTCCTTGATCGCGCGTCCGGTCGGCGTAGCCGCGAGACCGCCTTGAGCGGTTTCGCGGAACTTCTCCGGCATGGCGCTGCCGACGTCCCGCATCGTCTGCACGACTTCGTCCGACGGGATGGCGCTTCGCACCCCGGCAAGCGCCATGTCGGCCGCCGCCAGAGCATTGACCGCGCCGAAGCCGTTGCGGACAATGCAGGGGATTTCGACGAGGCCCCCGACCGGGTCGCAGATCAGGCCGAGCGTGTTTTTGAGCGCAAGGCCGACCGCATGAACGGCCTGGGACGGGGTGCCGCCCCGCAGCTCGACGAGCGCCCCCGCCGTCATAGCGATGGCGGAGCCGACCTCGGCCTGGCAGCCGCCTTCGGCCCCGGAGACGAAGGAGTGATTGGCGATCACATAACCGATCGCCCCCGCGCAGAACAGGCCGAACGTCATCTGTTCGTCCGTCCAGCCGAAGCGGTTCTGGGCGCTGACGAAGGCGCCCGGAATGATGCCGCACGAGCCGGCGGTAGGCGTAGCGACGATGCGTCCCATCGAAGCGTTGACCTCGGATACGGCGAGCGCGTACGCCATAGCCATAGCGGCAGGCTCGCCTAGCAGCGCAGAGCCGGACTGCAGGTAGGCGTGCACCTGGCGGGCATCCCGGCCGGTCAGCCCGCTGCGGGACGGATGGTCTTTGCGGAGACCTTCACTGACGGCTGTTTTCATGATCTGGTAATATTCGGCCATTTGGTTGAACTCCTGCTCCGGCGTCCGGCCGGATTCGGCGCACTGCTCTGCAAGCATCATCCGGGAGATGCTGACGCCTTCGCTATCGCACTGCTGTGCCAATTGCTCTAACGTATCGAATCTCAACAGGCTCACGCTCCGTTCTTCTTCATCGCTAGACTTACTATTCTTAGGGCTTCCACCCCCGGCAGAGAGACCATTCGGGAGCGCAGAGAGCGCTCTACCGGATCGTCGCTCTCAATAACCGTCATCGCTTTACCGCCGCGTCCTTTGCGGCCTGTCTCCATGGAAGCGATATTCACGCTTCCCGCATGCAGCAGCCCCGTCAAGTCCGCGATCAGGCCCTGCCGGTCGGCATGCCAGACAACCAGCGTGCTCGCCAGCGCCGTGAAACGGACCTGAAACCCGTCCACCTCGGCAATCTCGATATTGCCGCCGCCAATCGACATGCCGAGCAGCTCAACTGTACGGTTGGCTGCAGTCGCACGGATGCGGGCGGTGTTGGGGTGCGGTGCCGGCCCTCTGCCTCTTTCGAAGCCGATATGCATGCCGGCGGCGGCTGCATCCCGGATGGCGCGGGGGATACGCGAATCGTCAGTGTCATACCCCAGCAGACCCCCGGCAATAGCCAAATCCGTACCGTGTCCCAGATAGGTCTCGGCGAAGGAGCCGTAAAACGTAACAACCGCACGCTCCGGCCGGCAGCCGAGAAGCTGCCGGGCAACGAGCCCGAGACGAGCGGCTCCTGCGGTGTGCGAGCTGGAGGGGCCGATCATGGCCGGGCCGATAATCGAGAATACATCCTTAAAGCGCCCCATCCTCCGAATCGCCTCCTAGCCGTTCAGCCATTCGGACAGGTGAGCCGAGACGAACGCGTCATCGTTCAAATGCGGATAATCCCGGTACACCCGGTCGATTTCCTCCATTTGCCCTTCGGACAGCTCCTCCTGCGGGTTGAGGCACCAGCGCCCGGGCAGCAGCCCCTGACGTCTTAGCACCTCGTGGATACCGGGGATGCAGCCTTCAAAATGATGCGCCGGATCGAAGAAGGCAGCGTTGCTGTCCGTGATTTCAATATTCCGCGTCAGCCATTCCGCGTCCAGCCCGCTTTGGTTTCGCACGCGTTTGATCTCTTCCAGCAGCTCGACGGCTTTGCGGGTCCATACCGCCCAATGGCCGAGCAGCCCACCGACGATACGTTTTTCCACCAGCTCCCCGTTCACGGGAAACCGGTATACGGTAAGCAGATCGTTGACGATATTGTCGTCATTGCCCGTATACAGCGCGATGTCATTTCGTCTGTCAGAGCTGCATACCGCACGGACGACGTCGATGGTCTGGTAGCGGTTGAAGGGAGCCATCTTGATCGCGACGACGCCCGGAATATCGGCGAACCTCCGCCAGAAATCGTAGCTCAGGATCGTTCCTCCGACAGAAGGCTGGAGATAGAAGCCGAACACGGGAATAATGCGTGCTACCGCTTCCGTACGTTTTAATAACTCCTCCTCCGACCATCCCTTCAGACCGCCCATGCTGAGCAGCCCGGCGTCGTAGCCGAGTCCGGCGGCCGTTTGCGCTTCCGCCACCGCTTGAGCGGTAGGTTCGCAAATGCCCGCGACCTTCAGGAAAGGACGGTCCGGCTTATGGCGCTCGGCCTCCTCGGCAGCGATGCGGAGCACCTTCTCGAAAAGTCCGATTTCCGGAAGCCGGATCTCGAACTGGGTCGAATGCACGCCGACGGCGATGCCGCCTGCTCCTGCGGCTATATAATAGCGCGTAAGCGCCCGCTGATAACGTTCATCCAGCTGACGGTTCTCGTTAAGCGCAAGCGGATGGGCGGGAATGGCCAGCCCTTCATGCAGCGCCTTGGTTAACTCCGGTGACAGCTGCGGCATTGTGCTCATTAAAATTTGCCCTCCCGTTCCTGGAAGTGGGTCGGTTTATTTAACAGCCGTCCGCCGGCATTCATCCAATAGGCGATCCAATCCATCATCTGGCCTAAAGGTACTCTGGGATATCCGAATAATTGATGCGCTTTGGAGCAGTTGCTGAGCAGGGCGGTAGAGGCTTCTTCGCCCGTGAGTACCGGCTCTTTGCCGAATTTCCGGCCAAACTCCAAGGCCGCCCAGCGAAGCGATATCGTTTCGGGGCCCGAAATATTAAGAACGGTCGGCGGGCTGCTTGCCGCACGGAGGGAACGGAGGGCCCACTCGTTGGCATCTCCCTGCCATATGCAGTTGGCATGCCCCATCGCCAAGTCGATAGGCCGGCCTTCCATGACGGATTTCGCAATTTCAACGAGCACGCCATACCTCAGATCGATTGCATAGTTGAGGCGGAAAATCGTAACCGGCGTACCGTATTTATGGGAGAAATGTTCAAATATACGCTCGCGGCCGAGACACGATTGACCGTATTCTCCATTCGCCCCGGTCGGTGTTTGCTCGGTTGCGCCTCCATGGCTGACCGGGGTCAGAGGGTACACATTTCCGGTTGAGAATACAACGATTCGGGACTGTTTAAACTTCTCCGCCACACGGCCGGGAAGATAAGAGTTCATAGCCCATGTAAAATGCTCGTTACCGGTCGTTCCGAATTTGTTGCCGGCAAGGAAGATGACGTTTTTAACCTCGGGAAGAGCTTGAAGCTCCGTATCGTTCAATAGATCCGCCTGGATCGTCTTTACGCCTGCGGCTTGCAGCTCATCCAGCAGAGCGGTGTCGGAGAAACGGGATGCTCCGAACACCTGCTTGTTTACACCGGCCTGCCGGACGGCGTTAACGGCGAGGCGTCCCATGCTCGGCCCCATCTTGCCTCCGATGCCAAGCAGCAGAATGTCTCCGTCCAGTGCAGCGATATCTTGAACCAAGGCTTCCGAAGGCTCGGCCAGCCGGGCCTCCAATTGTTCCAGCGTTTTCATTTTGTATTTCTCCCTTCGATATGGTATCCGTGCGATGGGTTCATTGTATAGCGGAAAAATATAAAAAGACAGGACTATTAATTGTCTTTAAATAGATAAGCTGACATCAGCTTGTCTTGGGAAAGATGATTTTTTCGATGGGAATAAAATGAAAACGCTTTTTATATAAAGACAATTAACGGACATTGACTTTAATGTGAGCCATCCTTACACTTGACCCTATTAAGCGGTATGCGCTGCGCTGGATTCGACTTCATAGGAAGCAAGAGAAGAGAGAGCAAGAAGCAGGCATACGAGAAGAGAGAGAAGAAAGCAAGACACAAAGAGAGAAGGAGCAATCGAGACGAAGGGAGTTTTCAGACATGAGCCAGACGGTAACATCACCCGCAAGGGAACAAGGAAATACGGCGTTAGCTTCCATGCCGGATATTCCGCTGAATAAGAAGCATATCTGGATTTATATCGTAGGGGCGCTGGGGTATTTTTTCGATGCGTTCGATATTCTGCTTTCATCGTATGTAATCCCGCTCATTTCCGAACAGTGGCACCTGGAAAAGGACGCTTTGGCCTGGTTTGCCACAGCAGGCTTTCTCGGGATGGCCGTCGGCGGATTTTTGTTCGGAAGCCTGGGAGATCTGATCGGCAGGAAAAAGGCGTTCATGGGCACGGTGCTGCTGTACTCCGTATTTTCGCTGCTGTGCGCTGCGGCCCCTAACGTACCGCTGCTGTTCGTGTTCCGCATTATAGCGGGGATCGGCTTGGGCGGATGCCTGCCTGTCGATATGGCTATGCTGTCGGAATTCATGCCCCCCAAATGGCGGGGGAAGCTGATGACCCTGCTTGGCGTATTCTGGGTCGGAGGGGCGACGGCCGTCGGCTTCGTATCGGCTTGGCTCAGCACGTATCATGACTTTCGTCTTATCTTTATTGCGGCCGGGGTGCCGGTGCTGCTCATTTTCCTGATCCGGCTGAAGGTACCGGAGTCGCCGCTGTATTTGTACCGTAAAGGCAGGGTGGAGGAGGCGAACCGGATTTTGCAGGAGGTGCACGGCCGGGCGATTGACGCCAGCGAGCTGTTCTCCGGCGGCAATGAGACGGAGCAAGAGAAAAACGGAGTTTTGAAAGGCGTCTTCGCTTCCTTGATCAAGGTATGGAAGTACAACCCGCGGACGACCTTTATGATCTGGTATGCGTATGCCAGCGTATTGTTTGTCTACTACGGAGTGATTTTGTGGCTGCCCAAAATTTTAATCGCAAGCGGCTATAAGACGACAGCTGCGTTCTTGTTTACTTCTTACATTACTCTGGTCGGTCTTATCGGTGTGCTGTTCAGTATTTACTTGGTGGACAAGGTCGGACGCAAATGGTCGGTCGCCCTCAGCTTTATTCTTATGGGCATAGCGCTCTATGCCTTTGCTTTCGCTCTCGATGCGCCAACATCTAGCTTCGTGCTGCTTGGCGTCTACGATATGTTCGAATCGATCGCCTTGGCCATTTTATATGTTTATATACCGGAAAGCTATCCGACGCTGCTGCGGGTTACCGGCTTTGGCTGGGCGACGGCGGTTACGAGAGTAACGTCCTCTTTCTCGCCGCTGCTGTTCGCCGCGGTATGGGGAGGCATGGGCTTGCCGTCGACGATGTTTTTCAGCATGATCATGCTGGCGCTGGCCGCCGTGTTCATTCTGGCCTACGGCAAAGAAACGAAGGACAAGCTGCTGTCTTAGGACAGGAGCCTTATAAAATGAAGCGGACGTCCGATAAGGACGTCCTCCTCAGGCTGTCGAGAAAGCCGCATTAAGTGAACCATGCGTACTAACGCAGGTGGGGTATCTTCCGGAAGAGTTTACGTCCGCCTTTGAAATTCGTGAAAATACCTTCAAATCTAATCCAATTCACGGATTTCAACAGCGGCTGTAGGAAGATACCCTACCGGAGTATCACACATATTCAGGCTTTCTCGACAGCCTGCGGACGTCCGATAAGGACGTCCTCTCTGCATTTTGGGTGCGATGGCTGAAAAGCCGCTGTTCACCGGTTGCCTTTTGCTTTCAAGTCATGTCATAATGCACATGAAAGCAGAACAATAACGAAACGAAGAGGAAACCGGTTATGGCATCGAAAACAAACGCCTGCAGATTATTGGACAAGCTGCGGATTTCGTATACCTTGCACGAATACGAGTGGGACGAGGAGCATCTCGATACCGCTACGGTATCGAGCCATGTGGGCATTGCCCAGGAGCATATGTACAAGACGCTGGTGCTGCGCGGAGATAAAACAGGTATCGTGATGGCCTGTATTCCCGGGCATCTGGAGCTGAATTTAAAGGCGCTCGCCGCCGTAAGCGGCAACAAGAAGGTCGAGATGGTTCCGGTCAAAGATATACTGACGATTACCGGTTATATACGGGGTGGGGTATCTCCGTTAGGCGTGAAGAAGAAGTATCCTTTGTATATCGACGAATCGATCCTTCCCATTGATCCGGTCAGTATCAGCGCCGGACGCAGAGGGCTGCAGATTTTTTTGAAAGGGACGGATCTGATTGCGGCAAGCGAAGGCAGCGCAGCCCGTCTGACGGAGGAAGGAAGCGCGGAATGAAATTGAACCAGGATGTTATGAAGCAGTTGATTTATACCCATGCGGAAGGACGGCTGCGCAAAAGCTACGGCATCACCGAGCCTGCCGATAATGTAGAGCAGTTCCACCGGCTGCTGCTTGAAGCCTTGAAGCAGAAGGGAAAGCCGATCCGGCGGCAGGTAACGAATACGGAAATTTTCGAGGCAGCGGTCAAATCGATCGGGAGCAATTCCCGTGACTGGTCTACCTTTGTCGCTAAGGAAAAGGGTCTTCGTGAGCTGCTGTCGGGCTATGATCCGGCGGCTGCAGAGCGGTTAGGGGAGGAGGCGCTGCTTCAAGCGCTGCGGCCCTATTTTCCGGGCACCTCTTGTTCTACGGACTGCCGCGCTGTAGCCAATTGGGTCGGCGTCCTCTCCGCAGAGCCTGACTATTACGAGAAGGTCATTCTGCAGACCGTCGAAGCGTTTGACCGGATGGACGATGAGCCGCTTACGGAGGAGCAGATGATGATTTGCGTGTCCGGCTTCATGTCGAATCCCTCAAGCCGCTGGAGAGGGTGGTCCCATATGAAGGGCTTCGATAAAGAGAAACCGGAGAAGCTGAAGCTGCATGGCATGGGCTATCCGCTGGCATCGGAATTTTTCCGCAATTTAGGGTGGAACGGCTTCAAGCCTGACCGGCATATCAAGCGCCTGTTCGCCTATTGGTACGACGTAGATCAGATGATTCCGGAAGCGGACATTCGCTTTTACACGGATCGGATCGGCAGCCAGAACAAAGAATTGACGGATAACATCCGCTATTCCCTGATCGGGCATAAGGTTTCGCCGGAAGGCGTCAGATTTTCCGAGGTAGACCATCTGCTGTGGGCGCTCGGGGCTTACGTCATGAAGAAAGGAAAAGAGCAGCCGCTTGGCTCGTAAAATAAAATAGGCGGAGTAACACGCATAGTGTGTGCCTCCTATCATAAACTATACCTATAAACGCAGCAAAGAGGCCGACCCGCGCAGTACGGGGTCAGCCTCTTCTTGAATACATCGATTTTTGCAAAGCAGGGATATCCGCTTAATTTGCGATAAATTCTTGAACCCATTCGCCGTTGTAGTAAGCAACGCCGATTTTAGTATAATTCGGGCTCAAAATATTTTCACGATGACCTTGGCTGTTCATCCAGGCTGTCATAACCTCTTGCGGGTTACGCTGGCCTTTCGCGATATTTTCGCCGGCATAGGTGTAAGAAATACCGAACGATTTCATCATGTCGAACGGAGAACCGTAGGTCGGGGATGTATGGTCAAAATAATTGTTCGTATACATGTCTTTGGCCTTCACCAGCGCGACATTCGTCAAAGAGCTGTCGCTTGTCAGCGGTTTAAGACCTGCTTTTGTACGCTCTTGATTTACCAGATCCACCACTTGCCTTGCATAGGAAGCGGAGTCGCTGCTTGTTGTTCCTGTTCCTGCATTATTTTGCGTATTTCCGCTGTTCGAACCATTGCCGCTTGTGCTGCCCGCAGGCGTTCCCTGGTTGGAGCTGGAGCTGCCGCCAGCTGTATTGCCGGATGGCGTTCCGCTGTTCGTATGACCCGGTGCCGTGGAAGCTTGTCCTTTTCCGCTTGCAGGCTTGCCGTTGTTGTAGCCGGTGCTGCCTTGGAACGGATACTTCAGTACGGTTGCTCCCCAATAAACATTGGCATTGGACAGATTCAAGCTGCCTTTCAGCAGAGTCGAAAGATCTACGCCATATTTCTGCGCAATCGCATTGACATTGTCACTATTTATAGTAACAACAGCTGGAGCAGCGGACGCCGCACCTACGCTGAGTACGGGAGCGAGCACGAGTGCACCTGTAATAACGAATTTTTGTAAACGATTCAAAACGATCCTCTCCTTTTTTCGGCCTGCGAGGTTAGCTGACGGATTCGGGTCAAAGAGCAAGCACCCGGTCACTAATACGTGACTTCACCCCATGGTAGGATGGTTCCCCCACGCTTCCTTGGGAAGCTTCGGCCTGGCTTATTTTTTTGCCCTCTTATTCTATCACTAGTTTTGATAGATTTCATGACACAAAGTCTTCCAATTCGAAAAGAGCAAGGAGGTTTGCAGTATGGGGAAGCCAAAAATTTTACAAATTTTATCCATGTACCATGAGGCCGGAGAAGCGATTTTGCGGCAGGGAGCGGAGGTGGTGGTGACGCAGGAAACGGACGAGGCACGTTTATGCGGGCTGGTGAAGGACGTAGAGGCGATCGTTCTTCGCGCTCCCGCCCGGATGACACGAGCCGTTCTGGATGCGGCTCCGAAGCTGAAGGTGGTTTCAGGAGCGGGTGTGGGGCTGGATAATATCGATGTCGGTTACGCTACGCTCAAACGGATTCCGGTGCTGCACGCCCCGGCGGTCAACAGCGTATCGACGGCGGAGCATACGGTTGCGCTGCTCCTCGCTTTAAGCAAATCGCTGATTCCTTTTCACAGCGAAATGAGCAGGGGAAACTATAATTCCCGCATGCTGATTCCTTCGATAGAAGTAAAAGGAAAGCAGGCGGGGCTGATCGGGTTCGGCAGTATAGCGAGGGAGGTGGCCAAGCGGCTTCGCTTCGGTCTGGACATGAAAGTGGCCGCCTGGGTGCGCAGCTATGATGAGGCTAAGCACGGCCAGGCGGCCAAAGAACTGGAGGTCGAGATGACGACCGACCTGGATCGATTGCTGTCGTCATCGGATTTCGTATCCATACATATTCCGCTGAATGCAGCGACGCGCGGAAGCATCGGCAGGCCGCAATTGGAGCGGATGAAGCCGAGCGCTTTTCTGATCAACACCGCCCGCGGCGGAGTATTGGTCCAGGACGACTTGATCGCAGCTTTAAAGTCCAAGCGGATTGCGGGCGCCGCCCTGGATGTCTTCGACCCGGAGCCGCCGCCTGCGGAGCTGGAGCTGCTGCGGCTGCCCCATGTTATCGTCACGCCGCATGTCGGAGGGACGACAACGGAGTCCAACTACGTGATGGCTACAACCGTCGCCCGTCAGGTGCTGGACGCGCTGGCAGGCAGGAAGCCTGCTTATATCGCCAATCCCCAGATATGGCCCTCTTAATCCTCCAAGCTCTGCCGCTTATAGCAGGCTGCCGGTAACGATACAATCAGGCATTCCGTTTGGTTACGGTATACAGGCGGCTCGTTTCTTCCCAAATCTCGCCGGGCTCGAGAGAGAACAGACCGATCTCATCCGCCGGAAGCTTGGACATTGGCGCGTTCACCAGACTGACCTGCGGCTCGGGGCAGAAGAAGCCTTCCGTCGCGTTGTTATTCCAAATCATCCACTGCTTGTAGGAGGTACCGACATCGTATACGAGGGTTACCTCATTGCGGTTGTCGGTCAGCTCCATCCGGTTGCGGCCGTTTTGCGGCTCGGATGTGTAATGATTGTCCATAGGCTCGAAGAACGGGGACAGGCCGCCTTGTTTCATCAATTGCTCGTCCGCTGTCAACGGCTGGAATTCGCCTGTCGGCAGCATCCGCTCGTTCAGCGCCCAACGATTGCCGATCGTCATTTTAAACGTGTAGTCGCCCGCCGTACTGTTGGCAGCGAAGGGAGCGTTAATTGACGTATGGAATGCGAGCAGGCAGGGCATAGTATCCTCTCCGTCGTTGCGGATGAACAGCTGCTGGTGCAGTCCGTATTCATTCAGCGTGTAACGAAGCTTGACCGTGAAGGAGTGCGGAAGGAAGGCATGCACCGGATGGCCCGGCTGCACTTTCTGAACCAGCGTGACGAAGCTGTCCCGCTCATCCGCTCCGAATTGCTCGACAGTCCATGGAATGTTATGTAAAAAGCCATGCAGATGATTTCCTGTGCTGGGCTCATTGACCGGAAATTGATATACTTTGCCGTTCCATGGAAAATGGCCGTCTTCATACCGGTTAGGCGGAAACAGGAAAGGAATGCCGTGAATGATAGGCTTTTCTTTGAACGACTGCATTTCTTCCGGGGCAGGCTCATGCAAAAAACGGAATTGGCGAACGTTGTCGCGGAAAGCGATCAAATTCGCTCCGATAGCAGGCAGAACGATCGCTTCATACCGGTCCGCCTGCAGATAGACGGCTTGCTCCCCTTGATAATCGGCTTCATAGGCTTTGGGTGCGGTTGTTGTGCTCATAGCTTCTCCTCCTGAGACTAGTAAATGGCAAGATAACCCTACATATTATAGCATGGAAACGCCATCAAACCTATGGCGTCCTAAGGGATAAGCCGATAGACCCAGGAGGATTTAAGGGAAATATGTCGAATTTTGCGTCAAAATGTGGGATTACGGTCGTACTAGGCGTATAATAGGATTGACAAGAAATGGCTGTTCAGTCCATCCGTTGTCCTGATCAAAAGATGGAGGGGGTCAATGAAGGGGTCTCTGCGCGTAAAAATCATGATGTTATTTGTTGCGGCGGCAAGCTTGGCACTATCCTTGGCGGGGGTGAGCAGCTATCAGACGGCCAAGACTCCGGTTCTTCAGTCACGGCAGGCTCATGCGCAGCTTATGATGCAGAAGCAGTCGCAGGCGCTATCCGCCTGGTTGAGCGAACGGCTTGCGGAGCTCAGCCTGCTGAGCCGTACGGAAATGATCCGTTTCGGCAGCGATGAAGCCAGGCTCGATTATTTGAAGCAGGAGCTTGTGCGGACCGGGGGCCATTATGTTTCGTTCGGCCTAAGCGACCTGGACGGCAGGCTTCTACAGGTGAACGGAGCGGATTTCGGTATTGCGGCGGATCCTTCCTTTGCCGGTAACGGGAGTGGCTCCGACGTCGCTTCGAATCCTTTTACCGTCGCATTCGCTCAGCAGCAGCCGGTCATTGCCATTCAGGTACCGGTTTATGACGACGGTTTTCAAATCCATGAAATACTGCACGCATACGTGTTAGCGGAGCAGGCGGTTGAACGGTTTGCCGGGGAAAAAAGCGCCCCGGACGACGATAGCTTCGTCCTGTTTCAGGAGGATGGAAATATTTTGTACCCTAACCCTCCCGACCGCAAGGACAAGACCTATTTGAATATCGGAGATGCCCGCTCCCCTTATCAAAGCATTGCGTCCGATTATCCGGAGCATTCATCCGGGCTGGCCGAGACGAAGCTCGAGGGGCAAACGCACTTCATCGCGTATTCCGAGGTGCCTGGCACCGACTGGTATCTGGCTGCGGATCTTCCCGAAAAGGCGCTCGGGGAGCCGCTTCGGAGGCTGCTCTGGAAGACAATTCTCACGATGACGCTGACCGGAGCCGCGCTCGCCGTTATCATGCTCGTTATTATGAATTATATGTTAAAGCGATTGCGTCGAATTCTAAACATAACGGAACGTGCGGCGGGCGGCAGCCTAAGGGTGGAGGCTGCAGATTCCCCATCCCAAGATGAAATCGGGGCTTTGGCACAATCCGTCGATGATATGGTCGGCAGGCTGAGTCCGATGATCGAGCGTCTGAATGCCATCCTTAATCAGAATGATTATGCGGTTATTGTCGTCGATCCCGGCTACAAGGTCACATACTTCAACCGGACGGCGGAGAAGATTCTCGGCTATGCGGCGGAAGAGGTTCTTTATAAAAAAACGTTGTTCTTATGGCACGACGAGCAGGAGCTGTTCAAACGGGCCGAGCGTCTATCGATCGAGCTTGGCGAACGCGTGCCGCCGGATATATCGGTTTTTATGACAAAGCCGCTTCGGCCTAATCCGGAGGATGATCAATCGAACCTTCATCCATAAGAACGGAGCGCGTTTTCCCGTCAGTTTGAGCATTAGCCCCATGCGCGATTCGAACGGCCTTGTGACGGGCTTTGTCGGCATTGCCCGCGATATCAGCGATTATAAGCAGGCTGAAGAAACGCGCAACCGGCTGCTCAGCATCCTGGATGCGGCGAAGGATTTAATCGCTTCCGTAGATGACAGAGGCCGTATTTTTTATATGAATCCCGCAGGGATGGAACTCTTGGGTATCGATGAGCTGAGAGAGGATACCCGGAATACGAAGCAGTATTTCGACAGCTTCGAGCTCGCTCAATTCGTTGCAGGGCTGGAGCATGTGTCCAAAAAGGGTTACTGGGAGCACGAAACGGTCGTCCGCACCCGCAGAGGAGAGCAGATTCCGATGTCCACCATTCTGGTGGCTCATAAGGACAAGCAGGGGAAGGTTTATTATTCTGTCATTGCCCGCGACATTCTTGAGCAGAAGCGCACGCAGAGGGAGCTTGTGGAAGCGAAGCGGGCCGCGGACCGGGCGAATGAAGCGAAGAGCCGGTTCCTCGCCAGAATGAGCCATGAAATCCGCACGCCGTTGAACGGCGTCATCGGATTTTCCCAGCTGCTGCTGCGTGCCGGTGTGAATGGAGGGCAAAGGGAATACGCGAACAAAATTATTTCTTCCTCTCAGATGCTGCTGCGTATCGTGAACGATATTCTGGATTTCTCCAAGGTGGAAGCAGGGAAGCTGGAGCTGGAGCGGACACGGTTCAGCCTGAACGATACGGTGCGTCATATTAGCGATATGATGAGCGTGCTTTTGGGCAAGGAAGCGGTGGAAGTATTTATAGATACGCCGGAGGAGCTGCCGGAAGCCGTGATCGGGGCCCGGCCCGGCTGGAACAGGTAATGCTGAACCTGTGCGGCAACGCCCTGAAGTTTACGAAAGAGGGAACGATTGTAGTCAAGCTGGCATGGATTCGGCAGCAGGCGGACGAGGTATGGATAGAGTTTGCCGTGGAGGATACGGGAATCGGAATAGAGCCCGCGCAGCTTAACCGGCTTTTCGAGCCGTTCAGGCAGGCCGACGAATCAACCAGCCGCAAATACGGGGGCACCGGTCTCGGGCTGGTCATTTCAAAAAATCTTATCGAGCTGATGGGCGGCACGCTGGAAGTGCAGAGTCAAGCGGGCGCCGGAAGCCGCTTTGCATTCCGCCTTCCGTTCGAGCCGGCAGACGCGGCAAACGGCGGAAGTATGCCGCCGCCGGAGGCCGCAGCTCCCGATTCCGAGCATGCGTACCCGAGCTGTACGACGGTGATCGAACCTCCCGTCAATGTACTGCTCGTTGTGCCGAACGGAATGATCCGCAGCCGGATCGGCGCGATACTGGAAAGCTTTTCGCTTCATGTGACCATGGCGGGCTCGTGGGAGGAAGCGCGCATACTTTTGCAGTACCCCGCTGCGCGCCATTATCATCTGGCTCTCCTCGATATGGAAGCGGAAGATATGTACGGGATTGAAACCTGGCTTGAGTTTCATGAGCTGCTCTCGCGGGCAGGCACGATCGCGATAGCTGTGACGACTGCCTACGGCAGAGAAGAGATATGGAGCATGCCGCCGGAGCAGCGGCCCGACTGGATTCTGGTCAAGCCGTTGTACCGGCTGGCCCTCTATCAATTAGTTTGTGCGGCATTGGAAAAAAGACAGCCGCTTTCGCCGGAACCGGAAGCCGTTCTTTCGCCGCCGCCGGCAGAGAACCGGGAGGCCGGAGGCAGCATTGTACTGGCGGAAGACAATGAAATGAACCGGCAGGTGGCTGTAGAGATGCTTCGAAGCGAAGGCTACAGCGTGACGGCAGTCCCTGACGGACTGCGCCTGCTCGAGCTGCTGGAGCATCGCCCCGGCGGGTGGGAGCTGATTCTTATGGATATCCAGATGCCGGAGATGGACGGTTACGAGGCGGCGCGGCTCATTCGTGCCGATCCGCGGTTCAACAAGGTGCCTATCGTAGCTTTGACCGCGAACGTGCTTCCGGAGGAACGGGAGGCGTGCTTTGCGGCGGGAATGAACGCGGTGCTGAACAAGCCCGTAGACATGAAGGAGCTGGCCGCGCTGCTCCCTCGCGGGCAGCGCGCGGACGCTGCGGTTTACCCGGATGCGGAAACCGCGCTTCCCAAGCTGTATGGGATTGACGGCAGGCGGCTGTTGGAGCAATTGAAGGGCAACCTGCCGATTGCCCTTCACCTTTTAGATAAATTCCGGAAGGATTATGCCCATTTTATTATGGAGCTTTCGGAGCTTATCCGGCAGGAGGCGTGGGAGCGCGCAGAGCGTAAGCTGCACACTTTAAGAGGGGTGGCGGCAAATTTGGCGGCAGATCGTTTATTCCAGGCAGCCGGCCGGATGGAAGCTCAGCTCCATGAGAAGAGCGCCGGAAACTGGGAGCAGGAGCTGTCCGGGATCCGGCAGGAGATGGAACGGATTCTGCTTTCACTGGGACCGGCCGGAGCCGATGCAAGCGGACAAGAATAGTGAATACCTCTGCAAAAGGTGGGCTTTGATGTACAAAGTATTTATTATCGAAGACGATTCTTTAATAGGAGACATGCTGTGCATGTATTTGTCCGAGGAGGGCTACAGTGTGGAGCGGGCGGAGAACGGTGGGGCGGCCATGGCTTACATGGAGCGGCAGCGCCCGGACATTATTCTGCTTGATATTGTGCTTCCGGATATCAGCGGTATTCAGCTGTGCGGGGAGCTGCGCAAAATTTCGACGGTACCGGTTCTTGTCGTATCGATGAAAACGGAAGTGATGGACCGCGTCAACGCTTTGAATGCCGGTGCCGACGACTATATGTGCAAGCCGTTTAGCATGCGCGAGCTTTCCGCCAAGGTCGCGGCGATGATTCGGCGAACCCGGTACAATCAGCAGCGGCCCCGCCTTGAGCAGGGCGAAGCGGCTCACGAAAGCCGCATGCCGAGCCCCATTTTTTTGAATTACGATAAAAGATCGTTATTTGTAAACGGCGCCTACGTGGAGACGACCTTTTCCGAATTTGAAATTATGAAGCTGTTTTTGGCTAATCCGGGTAAAGTATACAGCCGGGAGGAGCTGATTAACGCGGTTCGCGGGTTCGATTCGTTCGTCAACGACAGGGCTATTGATGTGCACATCGGGAATCTCCGCAAAAAGATGGGTGAAGACTCCAAGCAGCCCAAATACATTAGAACGGTATGGGGAGTCGGATATAAGTTTTTAAATATATAGCTTCTTCGTTACGGAAAAAATTAGAAAATGTTAGTTAATATTAACAATCATTCATAAACTTTTTTTACAACTTTCCCTCATAATAGGAAAAGGTACGGGCGATATCGACATAAAACGCGACTTTTCCTGGAGGTTTCAAACGTGATTATTGAAAGAACGAATACAGTGGATGAGGGAAATTTAAAATCGGTTGCACGCGTGCTGGAAAGCTTTGCCGCACGCAATCAGCTGACACCGCGTGAAAGAGAAATGGCAGGCTTGCTTTTAGTATACGGCTACTCGAATAAGGAACTGGCGGAGCACTGCGATATTTCTGTCAAAACAGTGAAGAATCATTTGGATAATATGATGCGTAAACTGGAAATTCATTCGACAAGAAAACTGTATTCGCTGCTGCTCCAATCCTTTTATGAAGAAGAGGAAGCCGTGCTGCTGAGCATCAAAGAAAGATAACCGGAAGAAAGCGGAGGCGTGCCGCATGCTGTCATACAATGTCCGATTGTGGAATGATATATTAATCAATGCTTCATTATTGCTCTCAACTGCTTTTGTTATTCATTGGTCGTTTCCCAGAGTCAGTAAGCTTAGGAATTGGGAAGCAGGCCTGGTCACAGGCCTGCTGTACGGCCTGTCGGCGCTGGTGCTGGCGCGTTTTCCGATAGGCGAAGCCGTCAGCGGCAAAGAGCTGGCAGTAGGTATTGCAGGCGTTTTAAACGGACCTGCTGCAGCGCTGCTCTCGCTTGGAATGAGTCTCGCGGGAGGATGGCTGGAGGGCGGGCATTCTTTGGCGTCAGGATACGGCAGCACGATCACGGCGGCGTGCCTGGGCATGCTCATGTACTATGCAGGCAGGAAGACCGCCGTCTCTCCCCTAGGGTTTGCCTGTTTCGGGCTGCTGTTGTCCGTTGAGGCATGGGGCTGGGAGAGCATCAAGCTGTCGGATACAGCCGACTGGCATACTACAGCTTACGCTGCGATCCCTTCCGCCATAATATACATATTGTTTACGTTTATGATACGAATCGGTCTGCTGTCCCAGCGCTCCAAGGGATACATTGAGGAGGAGCTGCGGGAACGGGAGAATCAGTACCGCACGCTGGTCGAGCATTCCCAGGATTTGATTTTTCACTGCGACGTGCAGGGCAAGCTGCTGTCGGCCAACCGGAAATTTAGCGAGGTTACAGGGCTTGGTACCTCCGAGCTGCAGGAAAAATCACTCGATGAGCTGCTTCCTTTCCGCAGCGAGCTCGCGGAGTGGCAGCAGATGCTGGCTCAGCTGCTTCATACCCGCTTGCCGGTCAGCGCCGAGAAGGAGATTGTCAACAGCGAGGGAATCCCCCGTATGTATGTGACAACGCTTTCGCCCGTTATCGGAGCGGAAGAGCAGATCAAATCGGTCATCGGCACCTGCTATGACATTACGAGCATCCGCAAGTCGGAACAGCACATTTTACAGCTGTCCTACTTCGACACGCTTACGGAGCTTCCGAACCGGAAGCTGCTGCTCGAGAAGCTGCAGCAAGCGATCGCGAGCGGCTCTGGGCCGATGGTTGCGCTGGTTCTCATCGATCTGGACAACTTCAAGGTGATCAACGATACGCGAGGCTATCCGTTTGGGGATGAGCTTCTCAAGGCTGTCGGCAATCAGCTGAGGCAGCTGTTCCCCGCGCCTTATACCGTAGCCAAAATGGGCGAGGACGAATATGCGATTCTTTTGGAAGAGCTCGATCAGATTCAGCCTCTATTGCGGTGTATTGAGACGGTTCAGGATCAATTCCAATACCCGCTCTTTATTCGCGGGGAGCCTATACATACGCGCACGTCGATGGGCGTTGCGGTTTATCCGGGAGACGGCGGCAATGCCGAAGAGCTGATGCGCAATGCCGGCACCGCGATTTATAAGGCCAAGCAGTCCGGCAAAAATCAATGCTGCTTCTATAACGCGGATATACGCGAATCGATGCTCAGACGGAGCAGGCTGGAGGATGCGCTGCGCAAGGCGCTTATACATAACGAGTTTATTTTGCAGTTTCAGCCGCAGTGCCGGGCCGAACCTCATGCCGTCCGCGGCTTCGAAGCGCTGATCCGCTGGGTTCACCCCGAGCTGGGAACGATTTCTCCGGCCGAGTTCATTCCAATCGCGGAAGAAACGGGGGCCATCGTACCGATCGGCGAATGGGTTATTCGAACCGCCTGCGAACGGATCAAAGCGATCCAAAGGCATTATTTCCGCCATGCCATCATTTCGGTCAATGTCTCATCCGTTCAGCTGGCCCGCCCTGATTTTGTCGATATGGTTATCGGCATCCTCGAGGAGACACAGCTGTCGCCGCAGGATCTGGAATTGGAGATTACCGAATCCATTCTGGTGGCCTCCTTTGATGAAGCGGTCCGGGCGCTGGAACGGCTGCGGAATCACGGGGTGCGGATCGCCCTTGACGATTTTGGGACAGGCTATTCGTCTCTAAGCTACTTGCGCCGGCTTCCTGTCGAGACGTTGAAGATTGACCGTTCTTTTATTCAAGACATTACGACAGAGCCTTTGCAGGCCGCACTGACGGAATCGATTATTCATCTGGTTCACAAGATGGGGATTCAGGTTGTGGCGGAAGGGGTGGAAACTCCGGAGCAGCTGCGCTATTTGCAGAGCTGGGGCTGCGAGTACATCCAGGGATATTTGCTGAGCGAGCCTCTGTACGAGCTGGAAATTCGCCGTTTGACCGGTCTGCCGCAATGGAGAGATCCGGCGTGATGCATGCAGGCTATAGCCCGCCGCTCCCGTTTATCGGGAAGCGGCTTTTTTTCATGCGGCTGCTCCAGGCACCAAAAATTACATACAAGAAATGTGGAAAATGGCGTGAAGTTGGCAAGAAACGTCCGGTATCGATCCCGATTTTGCAGTAAAATAGGAGTAACGTTGACTTGGGGAGGCATTCAGATGACGTCATTGGGCTGGTGCATGGGGATTGACCATGCCGAGGAATTGAAAACGATAGGATACGATTATATTGAGTGTATGTTAGCTCCTTTTATGCAAGAAAGTGAAGACGCTTTCAAAAAATCGCTGCAGCGTTACCTGGACAGTCCGCTTCCCGTTGAGGCATGGAACGTTCTGTTCCCGGGGGATTTGAGGCTGGTCGGACCGGATGTCCAACCGGACCGCGTGCACAGCTATGTGTCCAAGGCAGTGGAAACGGTGGCGCGTATCGGTTCCTCCATTATTGTCTTCGGCAGCGGCAGATCCCGTAATGTTCCTGACGGCTGGGCAAGAGAGCGCGCCGAGGAGCAGCTGCTGGAGCTGTTGGACAAAATGGCGGATGCATGCTCGGGCACCGGGGTTCGGATCGCCATTGAGCCGCTGAACCGCAAAGAGTCGAACATTATAAACAGTGTAGCGGAAGGCGTTTATTTCGCCCGTGCCATCAACCGGGAACCGATCCGGGTATTGGCTGATTTTTATCATATGGATGAAGAGCAGGAGCCGTTGGAAACGATAACGGAGAACAGGGACTGGCTGGCGCATATCCACGTGGCCGATACCGGCAGGCTGGCGCCGGGAACCGGGCAATACCCGTATGAGTCCTTTATGGCCCAGCTGAAAGCGGCAGGCTATAATGGCAGAATTTCAGCCGAATGCACGCTCCGCGACAAGGAACGGGAGCTGCCGGCCTCGCTTGAGTTTTTAAGGCGTCAATGTAACGCTTAATCGTTGGATAGCCATGAAGAAGCCCCCGGCAGCTGAGAAGCTGTTCGGGGGCTTTGGGCATCATTACAGCAAACAGAGCTCTGCAGAGAAGGAAGGCGGTGATTTATTCGGGAAGCTCAAGATCCTTGCGGGAAAACCGGTTGTTCCAGACGAATTCGAGATCGAACTCAGTCGTATCGTTCGATACGAACTGATGAAGACAGGCGCAAAACCCTCCGACGATACCCGCTAAAGCAATTGTCCAGAGAAGAAGCTCAGCCCACACTTGTGCCATTCACTCATCCCTTTCTTCGCGCTCTTATCTCATCTTTATGTGATAAGCGGCGGGAAGATGTTAGAGCGGACGAGCAGGCGCACAGTGTAAATCCATTTAATTTTAGGAAGGCTGGGATTTAAGGTTATTGAGGCTCGCCGCTTGCAGAATGCTCCGTATCCTATTGATCGGAGAGCTGCTTCAGCGAAGCGATGTGTCCATGCGGATGCGGTGTTTGTTTGCGGATTTTATCGGCATTTTCTCTTCGGTTCTTGGATTTCGACATGATGTTTGGCCTCCTTATGATGAATAAATAATAGCGGCTTGCTTGCTTAATGCCTCTATAGGATGGCAGAGTGAACTGCCGTTTATTCAGCAATCAGCCGTTGGCGGCCTGGCGGAAACATCCAGCGAAGCCAAAATAAAAAGAACCGTCGCTTGCGTTATGCAGGCTGCGGTTCCATTTGTTTTTGTGCTTGCGCTCCATTTTTTGCTTTTGCTCGGTTCCAGGTAGGTGTTCTCCGCTCAACCGGTAAGAGTCCGTTCCAATTCAGCCGATTAAGCTCCGGGTTCCATTTTCCTTCGCGGTCCATCTTCATGCGATGCTTCTTGGCTTTGCTATGTGCCATACAGGGCACCTCCCAATAAAATGAATTTAACTTCATTATATACGATCCGCATGCCGGAAGATAGTTTGACAGTTTTGAAACAATGTGCAGGATTGGTTGTGTTAGCCACCCGCATTTGTTAATCTATGAAGGTGACCTGTAGTAGGTTCCAATTCATTCATGCAGGAGTGAGCACGTTGTCTTACGATTTTATTTATTGGTCTATCATGGGGGCCGCTTTCGTGATTTCGAATGTGTTGGGTGTAGGTCTTATGCTGAAGTCCCACAAGCTGCTGCTATCCTTTCTTGTTTCTTTGATTGTGGATTTCGCTATTTTTTTGGCGGCGGGCATGTGGTGGGCCGATTTGTTTGAAGGGTTTTCGCGCATGTTCGGCTTGTTCGGGTTCGGCATCGCGTTTGTCAATATTGAAATCCTGCTGCTCTTCACTTTATTTGTCATGAAGAAGAAAGCGATGAACGGCACAAAGCTTCCATAGTCTGCGCATAGGCGGGGAGGCCGATTCATTGAATTGCATATAAGTCAGAAAAGCCTGCCGTTTCCTTTTGGAGACGGCGGGCTTTTTGGGCGGTGCGCCGGTCAGCAGCTCTAGGGCCGCATGAATACCTGGTAAGGGAGGAGGGCAATGCCCCTGCCCGCGGCATAAACAGCCTGAACGGCCTTAAACATAATAAAAGACTCCCCGCCCATAAGGGGCGAGGAGTCGGCAGGATTGGATCGATTAGAACGATGCTGCAGCAGCAGCGGCTTGAGCCAAGCCTTCTTGAATGATCGATTCCGCTTTGTCAGGGAATTGGTTGTGGCCTTCTACAACAACTGTCGTAATATCTTGAACGCCGATGAAGCCCATGATTGTCTTCACATAGTTCAGGGACATTTCGATCGCAGCGGCAGGCACCTTCGGAATAGACGCCGCCTCTAGCGTTCAGCAATGCGACTTTTTTACCGGCTTGCAGGCCTTTAGGGCCTTCCGCGGTGTAGGAGAACGTTTTGCCGGCTTGAAGGATGTAGAACAGGTAAGTCAGCAGTTGAGCCGGTACGGTGAAGTTCCACAATGGGAATGCGAAAACCACTTTATCGGCAGCCAGGAACTGATCCAAGTATTTGTTGACGTTGTCGGCTTTTTGCTGCTCGACGGAAGTCAGTTCGAAGCCTTTGCCAAGCTTGAACAAGCCGTTCAATGTATCTACATCATAATAAGGAAGCTCTTCAGCGAACAAATCCAGCTCAACGATCGTATCCGCAGCATGGGATTCCTTATACGATTTCAAGAATGCGTCATACAGCTTTACGCTTGCAGCTTGATCGGCAGGACGGCCATTGGCCTTAACAAAAAGAACAGTAGACATACAATAAATTCCTCCTCAAAATGAATGAAAAATAAAAGTTTAACAGCACAGAAAAAAACAATAACTTACTTTATGTAAGTATATTAAATCAATCACTTACAATTGTCAAGTGACTAACAAATAAAAAAATAAACTGAAAACAACGGTGTATACAATCCATTTTTTTCAGTCAACCTAAGCTGACCGAATAAAGCCGGCGTAGACGAAGCACGGACGCCGCTTGGAAACGAGCCGCTTTCGGCGAATCGTCAAAGAATGTAAAGGGGATGAAGCATCCGTATGTATACTACCGCATCGCTTCCGGGCTGGAGGGCCCTCCACCTGCTCAGGTTTAAAAACAGCCCGCTGAAATTTCTGACCAAGGTTCACGAGCTGGGTGATATGGTTCTGATCGGCGAGCAGGGGGGACGCCGGGTCTATGTTCTGAATCATCCGGACTTGGTCAAAGAAGTGCTGGTTCAGAATCCCTCCAGCTTCAGGAAAGGCAAGGCGCTGCAAATCGCCGGGAAGTTTCTCGGACAAGGGCTGCTGACCAGCGAGGGAGAAACGCACATGCGTCTTCGCCGGCTTATGCAGCCTCAATTCCATGCAAAGCACATTGCGTCCTTTGCCGAGACGATGGCTTCGCATACCGAACGGATGCTGGATTCGTGGAAGGACGGTCAGGTGAGGGACGTGCATCATGATATGACCGAGCTGGCATTGGACATTATCAATCAGACGATGTTCGGCCACACGGTAACGGAGGATGTGGAGCGCATAGGACGGATTATCGAGCAGAACAGCCGGAATAATATCCGCCAGGCGAAAGCTTTGTTCCGCCTGCCATCCTTTCTTGCCGCGTCAAAGGAGGCGTCCGCGCAGGAATCGCTCGCTTATCTGGACCAGATCATCTATGCCATGATTGCGAATCGACGGCGGGAGCCGGACGGGCATCATGCGGATCTTTTGTCGATGCTGCTTGGAGCGGCGGATGAAGACGGGTCTCACATGACGGATAAAGAAATACGGGATCAGCTCATTACGATTTATATTGCGGGTCATGAGACGACGGCCAATACGCTTGCATGGACCTGGTACCTGCTGTCGGAGCATGAAGAGGCGGAGCAGATGTTCTGGGCGGAGCTGGACGAGGTGCTGGGCGGCCGTCTGCCGACCTTCGAGGATATACCGAAGCTTGTCTATACCCGGCAGCTGATTCAGGAATCCATGCGGCTGTATCCTGCAGCCTGGATGATCGGCAGACAGGCGCTTGAGCCCGTCGTTATCGGGGGACAGGAGATTGCAGCGGGCGATACGTTGTTTATGAGCCAATATGCGATGCACCGCAGCAAGAAATATTATGAAGAGCCGGAACGGTTCCATCCGGGCCGGTTTGAGGACACGTTTCTAAAAACGATTCCTCCTTACGCTTACTTTCCTTTCGGCGGAGGTCCGAGAGTCTGCATCGGAAATAATTTTGCGCTGATGGAAACCGCTATTATCCTGGCGGTCGTCGGTCAGAAGTATAAGCTGCAAAGGGAAGGTGTGCAGAAGGTCGAACCGGAGCCGCTGATTACGCTGCGAATTAAAGGGGGGCTGAGCATGAAGGTCCTGCGGAGGGGAAATCGGCAGACAACGATCCGGTAAATCTGTGAACCAGAGTATAGGGCATGACCGGCCGGGGGCGATTGAAAAAGATGTTTGGGCAGCCAAGCGCTCCCTCTTGGCATCTGCATCGAACAGGTAACATGAAGGAGCCGCTGAAAAAAGCTAAAGCTAGCGAAAACGTATCTTTCTTTGGAGCAAAGGCATAGCTCCTCGCGAATCCCGTTTCGTTTGGTTTCGCAGCCGCGCAGCCAGAGCTCCGGAATCCCGCTTGATTGCAGTTCCATGTTTTGCGGGCACAACCTTCAGACCTAGGCAAACGCTTACGCTTATCCAAAGCGAAAGCGCCGCACGCTTTGCGCGTTTTTTCAGCGGCCTTACACGATGCTAGCGCTTTTTGGGTGCTTGCGGCTGCTCGAGCTGGCGCAGCTTCTGCTCCCGGCTTTCCCAGCGGAAGTTGGCGACAAAAAAGCCGACCACAGCCATGACGCCCAGCCGGATATAAACCCAGTACGGTGTAAACGTTTGCTGGGTGAGCCATTCGATTGCGGTGAACAAAGCGGCCAGTGATATCCCCCAGGAAAGCACGCCGAACAGCATGACGTATTTGCCTTTCCCCATGGTTCTTGTCTTGCGCCACTTCTCGGCTTGTGCTGCATTCATTTGATGTAAATCCCCCTAGTGTGTTTCTTTCAATCCATAATCTTTTAAACTTCGGCGTCTTTTGGTTGAAGTCCTGCCTGTACGTAAATTGTTCACAATTAAATTGAGAGCGTCTTGAGAAGTTTTCGTCTGCGCTGCGTAGTATCTCTTATCTTATACCTTATAGGATGCGGATGCAGCAGAGAATTTATCCAGAACCTGCCAGTCATTCTATGGTAAAATGGAATCTTGGGAACGAATTTGTGCAGGAGAGGAGTCCGAAATCATGAGTAAGCTGTTGTTATTTTTCGCGCTGACGTGGATAACCGGAAGCCCGATCGTGGCCTTGATCGTGCTGCTTGTCGTCTTTTATGTATTGGAGAGGCGCTTTATCGGGCTGACGCCGAGTGTGCTCAAGCCGTTGAAGAGGTCTAGACGCTTGTCCAGGCTCCGTCAGGAGCTGCGGCTGAGTCCGCATCAAACCTCGGCCAAGCTCGAGGCGGCGAGAATTTTGATGGAGCGCAAGCAGTTTGAGGAAGCAGGCGAGCTGCTAAGACAGGTCGCATCCGTGATGGACGATTCGGCCGAAGTCCGGGCTGAGCTCGGTATCTGCCAGCTGAAGCTGGGAGCTTGGGAGGAGGGCGAAAGGCTGCTGCTCGAAGCGCTGGATATGAATCCTCGCGTCAAGTACGGCGAGCCTTATCTGCGGCTTGCGGAAGCGTGGGCGGGCCGGGATGCGTCGAAGGCTATAGGTTATTTGAGAGAATTCGCTTCGATCCAATCCTCCTCGTGCGAAGCCTATTACCGGATGGGCCGCTTATACGAACAGCTGGGGCAAAAGGAAGAAGCCCGCAACGCCTACCGGGAGACGGTAGAGCTGTATCGCGGACTTCCCAAATATAAGCGGCGGTTTGAGCGGAAATGGGCGCTGCTTGCCAGGTTTAAATAATTAGCGGGCCGCTGCGGGATTTAGCACGCGGTCCGGCGCGAACGCGGATAGATCTACCGCGAAGGCTTCCCCAAGCACCTGCTGCTTGACCAGTCTTCCGGTAACGGGCGCCAGCAGAATGCCGTTGCGGTAATGGCCGGTCGCAAAGATGACGCCGGGCATCCGCTCGGAGACGCCCATGTACGGCAGCTCGTCGCGCGAGCCGGGCCGCAGTCCGGCCCAGGTGCGGAGGAACTCCGCTTCGGCTAGCTCGGGCAGCAGCTCGGCGGCTCTTGCATGCAGTGAGCCGATGACCGAGACGTGCGTTCTTTTATCGAAGCCGGCTTCCTCCTGCGAGGCGCCGATCAGCAGACTTCCGTCCAGCTTCGGCACGATGTAGCAGCCCTTCGTAAACACGGTATGCCGAATAATCGGCGACGGCAGCTGAACGGAAATACACTGCCCCTTCACAGGGAACATCGGCAGCGCTAGACCGTAGGGCTCCGACAGCGCCGAGCTCCACGCACCCGCGGCAAGGATCACATGATCGCCGAGCAATTCCCCTTCCGATGTCTTCACCCCGCAAATGGTTCCGTTTCTTTCCACAAGTCCGAACACGGGGTCCATTCCTTAATAACGCAGCCCTCCCGGTGCAGTGCCGCTCTAAGAGCGGCGGCGGTATGAACCGGATGAATTTGATGGTCCTTGGCAAAATAAAGCCCGCCGCGTTCCGCACGTCCAATCCCCGGCTCCATCCGCTTCAGCGTCTGTTCATCGATCCATTCCGCATCCTGAATCCAGGACAGCCGGCTGCGAAGCTCCTGTTCGTCCTCTTCGTTATAGGCGACCCGAAGGATCCCTTCTTCTATATATTGCGCCGATAAGCCGCCGGACTGCTCCAGCTCCTCGGTTCATTCCTTATACATGCGCTGGCTGTAGCGGCACAGCTCGTAGAACGGACCCGGGCGATGGATTTCGACTTGGGCTCCGAGCATCCCGGCTGCGGCCGTAGAAGCCTCCTGCAGCAGGGCGCCTTTATCGATGACGGTGCAGCGGACACCTGCCCGCTGCAGCTCCAAAGCAATGGAGCTGCCGATAATGCCCCCTCCGATGATAATAGCTGAATCGGTCGTGCGCTTCATTGAAATCGTCTCCTAGGTATGTGATGCGTCCGGTCTAGCGCTTCGCGAAACCGGACGATTTGTTCTGCCGGCCGGGGGTGAAGCAGAATCGAGGACAGGACGGCTGCCCCGGCACAGCCGGTGGCGAGCACGGACTCCATCCGTTCCGGCTCCATTCCGCCGATGGCGATGACGGGCAGCGGGCAAGCCTCGACGATCGCCGCCAGCGCTTCCAGGCCCCGCGGCTCCAGGCCGGGCTTCGAGCCCGACGCGAAAATATGGCCGTACAGCACGTAGTCCGCGCCGGCTTCCGCGGCCTGCTCCGCCTCCTCCAGCGAGTGTACGGAGCAGCCGATGCGGACGCCTGCCGGCAGCAGACGGCGGCTCTGCCTGGCGTCCAGGCTCGTATAGCCGAGCTGCACGCCGGGAGCGCCGGCGGCAAGGGCCGCGTCGACCCGGTCGTTGATATAGATCGCGCTCTCGGGAAGCAGCGGTGCAAGCGTCGCATACCACTGCGCCAGCTCGCGGGCGCCGCGCTGCTTCTCCCGAAGGTGCAGTACGTCGATCAGTCCGGTCGGACAATGCGTGAGTATCCCGGCAAGCTCGGAAAGCTCCTGCTTACCGGTCGTAATGACATGCAGTTCGTGCTTTCTGCTGCTGCTCATGTTCCGGCATTCCCTTCTTTTTCATTCATCATAACGTAGCTTCCTTAGGAGCGTAAAGCGTTTGCCCCAGATGTCATAAAAATATCAAGAAACGCAAATGATTCCGCCCGGGGTCAGCTTGACGCTGTCGAATGAGACCGATAAACTAAATGGATGAAGAAAAAAGGCTTCGGTCGCCAGGACAAAGATACGAAAGGGGAATACAAGGATGGAACGGGTATTTAAAGCTCTGACGATTGCCGGCTCCGACAGCGGCGGGGGCGCCGGGATTCAGGCCGATCTCAAAACTTTCCAGATGCTTGAGGTTTACGGCATGTCCGCGATTACGGCGGTAACGGCGCAAAATACATTAGGGGTTCACGGGATTTACGATATTCCGCTCGAGGGCATTGAGAAGCAGCTGGAGGCGGTGATCGGGGATATCGGAGTGGATGCGGCGAAAACCGGCATGCTGTCCCAGCCTGCGGTCATTGAGCTGGTGGCGGAACAGGCCGCAAGCATAAGTTGGACAAGCTCGTTGTCGATCCGGTTATGATCGCCAAAGGCGGTGCCAGCCTGCTGGCCGAGAGCGCGCAGCAGGCGCTGCGGACGCAGCTGCTGCCGCTGGCAGCGGTCGTGACGCCGAATATTCCGGAAGCCGAGGTCATTACCGGAATGGAAATCGGTACATTAGATCAGATGAAGGAAGCGGCCGTACGGCTGGTGGAGCAATTCGGCGCTAAAGCGGCGGTCGTGAAGGGCGGACACAGCCAGGACGATCCGACCGATGTGCTGTTCGACGGTACGGACTTTCATTTGCTGACAGGACGGCGGTATGAAACGCGGCATACGCACGGGACCGGCTGCACCTTCTCGGCAGTCATTACCGCCGAGCTGGCCAAAGGAGAGGACCTGCTGGCTGCGGTGCATACGGCGAAGAAATTTATCACGCTGGCGATTCGTCATGAGCTCGGGCTCGGCGCGGGACACGGACGCTACCAACCATTGGGCTTACTGGCGCGAGCGGCAGGCTGCCTCGAAGGAGTCGTTCTAAACTATGAGCTATGAATATTTAATGCAGGCTCTCCTGCTGATCGTACTGGTTATCGTCTGCTTTCCCGCTATCATTTGGTGGGCCAAACGGAGAAAAAGGAAACGGGGTTAACACGCAATGTATTATGTGAATCAAGAGCAAATTGATCTGCGGCTGCAATTTATTCCGGAGCTGCAGGCAGTCTGCAGCCTTCTTGCAGACAAATGGGACGCTTGTCCGGAATCGGAGCGCCTGCTGCTGCATTTTGCGCAGGAGCGCACGCTGCACTTGGCAATCGAGACGGTGACCGATGTCGGCAGCCTGCTGATCGACGCTTTTATGATGCGGGACGCCAGCAGCTATGAGGATATTATCGAGATTCTGCACGGTGAGGGCGTCTTTGATTCTTCGATCGCTTCGGTGCTTCGCGAGCTTGTTCAATTGCGCAGGCCGCTGACGCAGGAATATGCCTCGTTTGCAAGGGAAGGCTTGCAGCCGCTTGTTTTGCGGCTGTCCGAGGCATTGAGCGCTTTTGCAGAGGCTGTGCCTGCGTTTATCCGGCGTGAAATGGTATAGGACGATACCGCGAGGATCCGGCCGCCGGCCTATACGCAAGCGCTGAGCTGCAATGCGGGTCGAGGGCACGGAGGCTTGATTTTCCTCGTTTAGGCTTTTTGATACATTTTAGTATACTAATTTACTTATGCCGTCTTTTCGTATACAATGACAGTAAAGTCTTTAGATGAGAAAGGCGGTGAGACCGGATGAACCAGGAGCAGGATGTTTCGACGCGTAAAGTCATATTGACCATGCTGAAGACGAAAGGCCCTTTAACCGTCAGCGATATGGCCAAACAGCTAGGTATTACGGAGATGGCAGTGCGGAGACACTTGAACACGCTGGAGCGTGACGGTCTGATCGAGTCGAAGCTGGTTCGGCAAGCCATGGGCCGGCCGACGAACCTGTACTCGCTGACGGAGGAAGCCGATGAGCTTTTTCCGAAGAAGTACCATTATTTGACGCTGGATCTGTTGGGCGAGCTGATGGATGAAGCGGGAGAAGAGAAGGTGCACCGGCTTTTCGAACGCCGCAAGGACAAGTTAATCGGCCGCTATGAGGAGCAGATTAAGGGAAAGCCTTTGTCCGAACGCGTGCAGTCCCTTGCCGAGATCCAGAATGCGAACGGCTACATGGTGGACTGGTCGGCAACGGAGGAAGGTCAGTTTGTCATTAATGAGCATAATTGTCCTATTTCCCAGGTAGCCAATCAGTATAATCACGCTTGCCAATGCGAGCTGCTGATGTTCGAGAGACTGTTGGACGCGGACGTCAAACGGACGGAATGCCTCGTGAAGGGCGGCATTAAGTGCTCTTACTTGATTCAAGAGAAATGAACCTATTCATTCATATACCATCTTCCTGCAGAGCGGCTGCCGGAAGATGGTTTTTTTGCCTTTCGGGGCCTGCGGTGAGACGGGGGCGAGGTGCGATGCGGTGCAATGCGGTGGAACCGCTGCCGGGAGCTGCACAGACAGCCACAGCGGGGGCTGTTTCCTGCTCTTGCAGACCAAGGCGTGTGTGCCGCGGCAGGCCAAGCAGGTGTGTCTTCCATCCATGCCCGCCGCTCAACGGACATCCTCGGACGAATGGGAACCGGAAGGTTCCTCTTGGGAGGAGCCGACAGGACCGGCCGGCTGCTCGGCGCTGCCGTCTTCCGCAGCATTCCCCGGTTCCCTCACATGCTTCCATTTCCCGTTGATATAAGCGATCGCAAAGGTGATCACGCCGAGCAGGAACAGCACCAGCACCTTATAGATCGTTTCGCTGCCGGAGAGATCCAGCAGCAGTGTCTTGGCAGCCACCCCGATCAATACGACGGAGCCGAAGACGCGGAAGACCGATTGGCGGCTGCGCGCCCCCCATAAGAACAGCAGCAGCGCATAGATGCCCCAAGAGACGGAAAGCGTCAGCTGCAGATCCATCCAGCCCGACAGCCGGTATTCTGTGATCATATTCCTTACCTGCACGGTCAATAGGCCGCCGACAATCAGATGGCTCAGAATCGAGCAGGCGTATGCTATAAGCCGGTTTCCGTCGTGCCGAAGCGCGGGAAACGAGATGCGCAGGGAGAAGTAGAACCCCATAGCCGCCAGCAGCTCCCAGGCGAGAGCGGCCCAGTTCAGGAACGGAATGAACACGCCGAACCAGGTTCCCCATGGCGTATCCCAGGTGACGGTGAACCAGTAGCATACGACAATCAGCCAGATGCCGACGGCTGCCGCTTTTAGACCGTTCAGTGCTTTCAGGGCCCCTGCAGCTAACAGGCCGCAGGAGACGGCCAGCCAGAAATAGACGTTAATCATCGGCTTTACGGCAAGATGCTGGCCGAATTGTCCGGAAGCGATCAGGATCAGCAGCAGGCCGCCGGCCAGCTTGGTCAGCACGGGGCCGCTGCAGGCTCCGGTCATCCGTTGTACGAGCAGAGCGAGTGCAGTGTACAGCACCCCCATCAGCATTAACGGATAGGCGTATGATACGACGCCATTCAGGATGACGATCGACCACAGCCCGAATAAGATGGCATTGACGATGCCCAGATATAAATTCAAGCCGTCGAATTTAACGTTGTTTTTCCAAGATGAGATAAGAAAAGCGATGACATAGAAGCCGTAGGCGGCCAGCGCATAGCGGAAGGGCAGGCTCCACAGCCGGCCGAGCTCAGGGTCGAAGCGGATATAGTATACCGCATACAGAAACCAGGTTCCGATAAAGGAGACCAGCCGCAGCTCGGTTAGATTGATGCTTTAAGCTGATCGCGAAGAAGGCCGCGTTCAGCACGAGCAAATAAAGGAACAGCGTAAACACCTGATCGGTTTCCGGCCGCAGCATCCATGGAGAGAGAAGGCCGCCCAGCAGGCTGATATTCATCAGCAGCCGCAGGCGGAGCCGCGAAGCCGTTACGCTGAGACCTGCGGTCAGTGCGAGCATGCACAGGAACACGATCATCGGCTCCCAGAGGGCATAGTATATTCCCGCAAAGGAGAACGTAGTATACAGAAGCGCGACGCCTATGCCGGTTGTAATTTCACCTGCGAGCTGCAGCTTCGGAAGCCATTTCAGTCCTCCGATCATACAACCCGCACCCAGGGCAAGACCGAGACCGATCTTCACCTCGTCCGTAATCCAGCCCTGGTTCATCGTATATTTCAGCAAATAAATAAACGAGCTTACGATAAACAGCGCGCCCAGCAGGTAGATCCACGATTTACGAAGAGTGTCATTCACGATTCATCATCTCGCTTCCAAATAGTTTCAGTGGATGTTGAGATGATTGTAATGAAAATCCAGTTCTTTCATAAGTACTAACTTTCTCTAGTACCAGGCGGCAGCTTCTCGAAGAAACACGGGCGCGCAGCAAAAAAGCGGGCCTGCGCCCGCTTCGCTTTATGCTATGAAATGCTGTCAGCCGATCTTCGCATTGGCGATCAGCCGCTGCGCCTTATCCCGGATCCAGCCGTAATTGCCTGCGGCAATTTCCTTCAGGTTGACGAGGGAGCCCCCGATGCCTACCGCATAGCAGCCGGCCTGCAGAAACTGCGCGATATTCTCCTCGTTCACTCCGCCCACGGCCACCATAGGGATATGGTTCAGCGGACCTTGCAGCTCTTTGAGATATCCAAGGCCGAGACTCGCTCCAGGGAAAATTTTGACGGCTGTCGCGCCTGCTTTCCAGGCTTTGACGATTTCCGTCGGCGTCATCGCGCCCGGATAAATAGGGATGCCGCGTTCCGCCGCATAGCGGATGACGTCTTCCTCCATATTCGGTGTGACGATATAGGAAGCTCCGGCGTCAAGCGCCTTCTTCGCGTCCTCCAGATCCAGTACGGTTCCGGCTCCAATGTACATCTGATCTCCGAGCTTTTGCTGCAGCGCGGCGATCATCGCCGGAGCGCCGTCCGTATTCAGCGTAATTTCCATTACGCGAACGCCGCCTTCCAGCAGCGCATGGGCGACGCGCTCGATATGCTGTTTTTCAACACCCCGCACAATTGCAATAATACGCGTCTGTTCAATGAGCTGTAAGCCTTGTTCCCGATTCATCTCGTTCCTCCATCTTGTCCCAGTATGCAATCTATTATGCCATTGTTTGGGCAAGATTGAAACGGGGTAACGTAAGGATATCGCCGCTTCACGCTATAATTCCGATACTCCGCCAAGCTGTTTTTCTCCCCGCCGCAGTTGAAACCGTAAAGGAATTGGAATGTGCGGTATGCCGCTTCGTTCTTTTTTTCAAAAAAGTTGTGTCAAAATCCCTGCCGCCTACTTATACTGTACTATTCCATAGGCATTCGTCTAGGGCGGTTGCTTTTGCAGGGAGGCGACAGCATATGATCATGCAAATCAGTATCGGCATGGCTTGTGCCGCATTTATCGTACTGGTCTGTTTTCTCGTTGCGGCCGTCAAGGAGAGCCGCAGCGCCATGCAGCAGGCGCAGCAGTCGCTGGCGCGGATCGAGCTGGAGCTGGCGCGGACGACGGAAGCATCGGTTCAGCTGATCCGCCAATCCTCCCAGGTGCTGGAGGATGTTCAGCGTAAGCTGAAGGCAGCCGACGGCTTCGTGGACGCGATGGATCAGACCGGGGCGGCGGCAAGCCGTCTATCCCAGTCGGTGCAGCAGGTATCAAGGACGCTAACGGAAACCGTATTGGAGGCCAAGGACTCGCTGGGCGGCCAGAAGGATACGGTCAGGGACTTGATTGAGCTGACTTCGACAGGCATGCATCTATGGCAAAGGTGGCAGGCTCACCGGCTCGCCAAAGCAGCGGCGCAAACGGATGAACAATCATGAGGGAGATGAAAAGGATGACGGTAGAGAAAAAAGGAAAAGATTTATTGATCGGTGCGGTAGTAGGTACGGTGCTTGGAGCGGTGACGGCGCTGCTGTTCGCTCCGAAATCCGGCCGTGAGCTGAGAGCGGATATCGCTGAGGGCGTGCATAATGTAACGGACAAAACGACGCAGGTTGCGGGAACGGTCGCCGATAAATCGAAGCAGCTGGCGGGATCGATCAGCGAAAAAACGCAGCACACGGCACAAATCATCAGCAAGAATACAAGCGAGTGGGTAGACAAGGCAAAAGAAACGGCCCGTTCCTGGAAGAACGGCCGTGACGGCGGGACTTTGGCCGAGGAAGCGCCGGTGGCCGCAACCCATGAGGAAGAAAACAATCAATAACCGATATAGTGACAACAGGCTGTGCCTACGGGTGCGGCCTGTTTTGCTGATTGCGGGGCTTCGGGCGCCTTCAGAAAAAAACGTGTTCCCCTCGCGCGGCGTACCGGCCGCCCGCTTAGGGGAACACGTTGAATGAATGCATATTGCAGCCTCGATCCGCTTACCATTTGGACGGATCGATCTTGCTCGGATCCAGACCTTCCCAGATGTTGCGGATGTTTGCCGTTTCAGGATGCTCGAACACGAGCCAGGCGGTCGGCAAATACCGTTCGCCGTACTCGCTGGAGGGGCGGTTAATAATTTCGTTGTTATGGACAAGCACGGTGGAGGAGCCGCCGTCCAGATTGGCCGCGGTGACTGCGCCATGCTCGAGAAACACCTTCTGAATGTCGAACAGCGTAGCGCCGATGCTGTACCCCGGCTGTCTGCCGTCGATAATGGCGAACATGATGGTGCCGTCCTCCTTCTGGGCGATGCATGTGCGGGGAGCGATGCCCCAGCCGTCCGCCTGGTTCTTGATTTGCCCGACACCATTCACGATGAAGCGGGGGGCGAAGGTGACCGCCTCCTGAACGCCCATCTGCAGCAGCTCGGAGGGCTTGTATTTACCGGCGATCAGCCGTCCGTCCTTGTCGATGCCGACGATGTGATTCGGCGTATTCATCCCGCCGTCGTTATAAAAAATTTTCCCGCCTGACATGACGATCCCGGTCGGCTGGAAGCCGTTGCCCATCCATTCCGGATCGACAAAGCCGCCTGCATTCACGCCGGCAGCCGCGCCCAGCCGCTTGACCATGGACGACACCTTCTCGCCTTTGCCCGCCGTGCCCGGCACCGCGATTCGAAGCGATTTGGGGTCGTTGACGATGAGCAGCTTTCCTTTGAAATTGCTGCCTTCGATCGGTTCAATTTCGATGAGCGGCTTTTTCTCCGGCGCCTTCACGGCCGTCTCCTGCGGCTTGCCGACCTGCACTAGGTGCTGATCCTGAACCGCGGTATACGCATCGAACTGCTTCCAGTAGCGGTCGACCCGCTTTTGCAGCTCATCCTCTCCGATCAAATATTTGGCCCAATGCCGATGCTGTGTCGTGATCAGCGTATCCGCCATCATATAGCGGATATTCGTTCCGGACTCCGTCAGGAAAAACCAAAGACTCGTAAACATCCCCATAAAAAATAGAGCGAAAATAGTATAGAAAAATAGAGTGAGAAGCGCAGAGGTACGTTTCTTTGGGCGAGGGGAGCGAGTCTTCTTGGGGACAGCGGCAGTACGCGCCTTCGGATTGCTCGATAAATTGGCTGACATGAATAAATTCCCTTCAATTTACAATAATTTGCATAACTATTGTTATTGACGAAAAAAGAAGGAAAAAGTTTCAGTACGAGACTTTTTCCTTCTTTTTTCTATCAGATAAAAGCTGACAGCAGCTATTCTGAGGCGACTGAAAAACTGGCGGAGCGTGCGGAATCGTTCTGTAGAAGCGAAAGCGTTCGCCTTTGTCCTTGGATTTCAACCGCTACAAGCGGTATATAATCCAAGAAATCCAGGGACAACAGCGATCGGAAGAATGTTCCATACTCGGAGCGATGCCTTTTTCAGTGGCCTCCAGCTATTCTGAGGTTTCTTTTTTATAAAATAAATAGAAGAGAACGATACACAGCAGAGAGACGACGACGAAATCGAAAGGAACCAAATCCTTCCACGCAAAAAATGAGAGGATGCGGACGGCAATCGATCCCGTTCCAAGCCCTATCGTTATTTTCATCCATAGAGGTACGGGACCCGGGAAGACGCGGCCGGATAGGAAGGAATAAAGGTAAACCCAAGGCGGTACTGGTAGGTGAACCATGTCAGCAGATACATATACACGGCAAAAATCACCCGGTTCCGCGAGGATAAAGGTCCGACCAGCTGCAAGTAGGCATCGTAGTTCCAGCCGGCCAGCAGCATCTTAATGGCGGACACGGAAAAAGTACAGACGGCGTATGTAGCCATGACCATAACAGCCGCATGAAGCCAATGCAGCCTAAAAAATAAAATCGTGCAGCAAAGCATGATGACCGTATAAATGAGCGGCCTGAGCGATTCCAATCCGAGCAGGGGAACAACGTAGCCTGTATGCGTTAAAATGATCATGGTGAAGAACAGCTGCGGCCGGTATGCCTGCAATCGAAAGCGAAATAAAGTGTAGCAAAATACCGTGATGGAAGACCACATAATAAAATAAGTCAAAAGATCTCTAAGATGTGTCATGTGAACCTTTCTATCCGTCATTCCTGTCAAAGCTTATCCGTTTATTCGGTCGGTGCGATGGACGTTTTGCCGCTTCCTGCGGCTCCGAAGAAATATTGTAAGCAGGTCTGATTATTGTTGGAAATCGTGCGGAGGATCAGATCGTGGTATTTTCGCTGGCGAATGGCGGACATGATCACGAAAGGCCCAGTGCCCTTGGAGTCGAAATAAAGCCTGCCTCCTCGTTCATCATACTTGCGGATATGCTGAAAATTGACATAAAGATCGGTATCGATCTTTTTATAGTCATGCTCGTCCAAAACATCCAGAAACCGGCTGAAATCCCGCAAGGAATCTATATTTTCCTTCGCTTTAAGCTCTCCGCTGCAGTATACGATTTCTTTCATCCCGATTTGAATGAAATGAACGGCGTTTAAGTCGATGGATAAAGTTTCCGAGGCGGCGGCGGTAAGCTCGTGAGCCATTAAATGTCCCGCTTTCACCATTAAATCGGTATACGAGTAGCCGTATGCTATAGATAATTTTTGCAGCGTATCCGGTGACGGAGTTATTTTTTCATTGGTAGACCGGTTTCTCTCCAATTCCAAATCACGAATATACGCATGCGACAAGCCGCTTTTCTTGGCCGCCTCTCTTAACGACATTGATCCGCGCAGGCTTTCGAGAAATTTACCGAATTCGGGGATAGGTTGTCCCACAGTGAATCACCCCTTTCTGAAACTATTGTATAGGACGAAGGAGCGAAAATAAATAGGGACACAAAAAATATACTTTTAATTGGGATTTACTTGTTGCTAACCTAAAATTTAGTTGAAAAATATAAACAATGCCTTGACGGGATGTAGTATAAATACTACATTGAATAGAGGGAGAGATTTACCGCATTTTGAGGGGGGACCGTGTGGATGAGAGACAAAGTAATGAACCGTTGGAGCACGTATGAACCCTTTTATGTGGAGTTTAACGGTTATAAAATTGCTGATATCGTCATCACCAGCCATGCCTTATCCAGATGGGCGGAGCGGGTGGAGACCGGAACAGGCGGCATCGAGCCGATCTGCTCTTTTTTGTGGGATACGTTAAAGGACCAACGGATTAAGCCATACTATGAGCAGGAAAAAGATGTGTATTTGATTGACGAGGATTTGGTGATGGTCGCCGAATTCGTAGAGCTGAAGGATGAAATGGATATTGCAGGCAATCCGTTACATAAGATGATTATCGTGACCTTTCTCGGAAAAATATCCGAGGATATTCAATTAAGAGATCTGAAAGCGTATTATTCCTGGCTGCGGCATTCGCGGCGAATGACTTTGGTCAAACACGGGCGGAAGCAAAAATAATTGCGGCCCTATAAGAAGCATGCGGCTTGTGAAGCGCGTGCTTTTTTTGCGCCAAAAAACGGAAATGACCGCCAAAAACATCTGCGGGCCCGTGCCCCGCACTAAACCCTGCACTGGCACCACGCATAAAGCGCGGGCGTCTGAGGGGAAATTAGGAAGAGCGACAAAAGGAGGAATGCATATTGGCACGGGATTTACCGCTGGGCAATGGCAATGTATTGGTTAACTTCGACGCGCAATATAATATCCGGGATTTGTATTATCCTTATGTCGGGCAGGAGAACCAGGCGGCGAACGATTTATCCCATTTCGGCGTATGGACGGAGGAGGGCTTCTTCTGGATTGACAATCCGGAGCTGAACAAGAAGGCCTCTTACCTGAACGATTCTATGATTACGCATGTCGAAGGGATTCACGAACGGCTGGGCTTGAAGCTGCAGCTGCGCGATGGCGTCGATGCGAAGGAAAATGTGTTCGTGCGCAAAGTAACGATCGAGAATACGACCGACCGGGAGAGAACCGTCAAGCTCTATTTTCACCTGGATCTGCATCTGTACGGCAATGGAGTGGGAGATACGATCTACTACGATCCGGATCTTCGGTCCCTTGTATTTTACAAGGGGCATCGTTACATGTCCCTGTCCTGCCAGGCCGGGGGACAGCAGGCGGCAGCCTGCTCCAGCTATGCGATCGGCCAGAAGGAAATGAACGGCTTGGAGGGCACGTGGCGGGACGCCGAGGACGGGAAGCTCGGGCGCAATCCGATTGCCCAAGGCTCCGTTGACGGCACCGTCGAGCTGGAGATCCGTGTACCGGCGAAGGGAACGCTCGATTCGTGGTTCTGGATCTGCTTTGCCAAGAGCCTTCAGGAGATTCGGAAGCTGGAGGCGCAGGTACGGGAGATTTCTCCGCAAGGGCTTCTGCAGCGAACCTATAACTACTGGCTGGAATGGCTGGCCAGAGACCGGCATGAGCTGAGCCTGCTGGATAACGATATGGCGTCCTTTTACAAAAGAAGCCTGCTCGTCATAAGAGCCCATATGGATAACCGCGGAGCAATCATTGCGGCCAATGACTCCGATATCATGAAATTCGCCAAGGACACGTATTCCTACATGTGGCCGAGGGACGGCGCGCTGATTGCCCATGCGCTGGACAGGTCCGGGTATAAGGAGCTGACGCAGCGGTTTTACCAGTTCTGCAAGCAGGCATTGACGGAGGACGGTTATCTGCAGCATAAATATAATCCGGACGGCTCTCCAGGGTTCAGCTGGCATCCGTGGATTAATACCGCAGGCGAGAAGCAGCTTCCGATTCAAGAGGATGAGACGGCCTTGGTGCTGTATACGATGTGGCACCATCATCAGCTGGCCGGAACGCTGGATCGGGCGAGGGACGATTACGATCACTTCGTCATCCCTGCCGCCTCGTTCTTGGCAACGTATAAAGATGCCAGCGGGCTGCCGCTGCCGTCCTACGATTTATGGGAGGAACGGTACGGCGTTCATGCGTTTACGGTAGCCAGCGTATACGGGGGGCTGCTGGCCGCGGCGAATTTTGCGGAGCATTTCCGGGATAAAGCGAGAATGGTTTATTACCGCGGCGAAGCGGCCAAGGTGAAGCAGGCTGTGGAGCAGTACATGTATTTGGCGCGGGAGAAGCGCTTTGTCCGTTCCCTTTACTGGAGCCGCGGCAAAAACACGTACGAAGCCGATTCCACTCTGGATGCCAGCTTGTATGCCTTATTCGATTTCGGCTTGTTCGAGCCGGACGATCCGCGTATCGTCTCGACGATGAGAGCAATCCGCGAGCAGCTGTGGGTAAATACGGATGTGGGCGGCATCGCCCGCTATACGGACGATTATTACCACCAGGTCACAAAGGATGTCGGAAGGGTGCCGGGCAATCCCTGGTTTATCTGCACCCTATGGCATGCGGAGTGGACTATTGCGAAGGCCCAGAGCGAAGCGGAGCTGGGCGAGGCTTTGGAGCTGATCCGCTGGACGATGCGCCACGCGCTGCCAAGCGGTATTCTGGCCGAGCAGGTGGAGCCTTTTACCGGCGCGCCGTTGTCGGTATCGCCCTTGACCTGGTCCCACGCTTCATTCGTCAAAGTCGTGCAGGAATATGTGTCGAAGCTGAAGCAGCTTCGCAACAAGGCCGGCGGGCAGGAGGATGTCAGCGATAAAAAACTGCTGCTAACGACGGGGGCGCCGCAATGAAAACGATTCGGCTGACCGGCTTGCAAACGAAGGATGCGGAGGAGAAGGGACGCGAGAGACAGGCTGCTCTAAAGCAGCAGGAAGAATATGAGCGCAAGCATGCTCCACTCGAAATTAAAAAGGACGGCAGCTTGCGGACGATTTCGAATAAGCAGCCGAAGAAAAAGAAAGAGACCGCTCAGCCGGAGGCAGCAGTCGGCGGCGGGAAGGGCCTCGAGCTGATCGAGGTGGACAAGCCGCAGGTCCGGCTGCCGGACGACGTGCTGGTCCGCGTGCTCTGCGTCGGCCTGGACGGGACGGACCGGCGAGCTGATGACCGAGAAATACGGCGTTCCCCCGGAAGGGGAAACCGGATTGACGATCGGTCACGAATCGCTCGGGGTCGTCGAGGAAGCAGGCCCGGACAGCGGGCTTGCACCGGGCGATCTCGTCTGCGCGCTCGTACGCAGGCCGTGCAAGGATCCGGAGTGCGTAAACTGCCGAAACGGGCACTCGGATTTCTGCGAAACGGGAAATTACGTCGAGCGGGGCATTAAAGGGCGGCACGGGTACCTGTCGGAATATTACGTGGAACAGGCGCGATATTTGGTCAAGGTGCCGCATACCAGCCTTGCTTACGGCGTGCTGGCCGAGCCGCAGAGTATTGTCGAGAAGGTGTGGGAGCAGGTTCAGCGCGTGCAGCAGCGGCTCATCTGGCAGCCGAAGACGGTCGTGGTGCTCGGCTCCTGGACCGCTCGGCCTGCTCGCGGCGCTGACCTCCCGGTGTCTCGACCTGGACACCGTCGTCTGGTCGAAGTCGCCTGCCGACAGCCTCTCGGCGGAGCTGGTCCGCGCCTGCGGGGCGGAATACCGCGAAGCGGTGGACGCTCCCTCCGGCGGTGCGGCCGGTTCGGAGGCGGGAGCTGGCGGAGGCGGGAATACGCTCAGCGGCTTCCTGAAGCAGACGGGCAGGCGCGCCGATCTGATCTACGAATGCACGGGCTTCAGCCCGCTTGCTTTCGAAGCGATGACGGCGCTCGGGCCGGGCGGCGTGCTCGCACTGCTTGGCGTCACGCCGGGCAGCAGGACGCTGAAGATCGAGAGCGATGTGATTAATCAGGAGATCGTGCTGGAAAATAAATGCGTACTCGGCTCCGTCAACGCCTCCCGCAAAAACTTCGAGACCGGGCTGTATCGGCTGGAGCAGATGGAGGAGCTGTTTCCCGGTGTGCTGGAACAAGTCATGACCGACCGGCTGACGCTCAGTCAGGTGCCAGCGCTCGATTTCAGCCGCATCGGGATCAAAGCGGTGGTCGATCTGGTGCCGCGTGCGAAGTGGGAAGATTTGCTGAAGCCTGGCGGAGCGGAAGTAGAATACAGCTTCTCCGTCTAGGAAGAAGCCGTAGGCAGGCTAGAAGCATAAGCTTGAAAATATACAAGCGCAGGCTATCCGTAAAGGAAGGCCCGCGCTTGCTGTATTTTCCAGGAGCGAGCGGCGCTTCCAGGAGCCAGCGCCGCTTCCTTGCAAGCATGGGAACATGCAGGGAAGCCCGAGTGAGGCATATCGTCGACCGACCGCCGCCCAGCGCCGCAACACCCGCTGGGATACTCGCAAAGTCGTCGATTTTTGTTGGATTTAATATTATTTTGACGTCAGCCAGGCTTTCTATAGAGAGGAATCTTCACTGTAAATGTCGAACTTTTCAGTTTATGATGCGAATATTCAATAAGACCACCCTACAATATCTGACCTTTATGATCTTGTTCTTTATGGTTCTTGTGACACTGCGCTGGAGCTGACCGAAGCTTATTTATTTATCGAGAAAGAACGATTCAGAGACAGGCTATCCGTCGTATGGGATGTTGAGGACGGTATCGACCTGCAGCTCCCGCCGTTAACCATCCAGCCATTGGTTGAAAATGCCGTCAAGCACGGCCTTCTGAGCCGCAGCAAGGGAGGGACGGTGCACATCCGGGTTGCCCGTCTGGACGGAGCTGCGCTCGTTGAAGTCAAGGATGACGGCATAGGTATGAGTCAGGAACAGGTGGAGCTGCTGCTGCAGCCAACCATGAGGGGCCGAGGCGGGATCGGTGTGTGGCCAACACGAACCGGCGGCTGACACAAAGGTACGGCCAAGGCTTATCCGTAATCAGCAAGCCGGACGTGGGAACCACCGTGTTCTTCCTGATTCCGGACGGGAGCGGACCGCAGGCCGAATAAGAGGTAAGCGGTATTTACTTAACGGATGCAGGCGGCTTTTTTCCGCTGGACTTAAATCTGCCGTATTGCTGCAGGGGCGTGAGAACGTATCGCAGTAATGAATCGAGCGCGGAGCGGGGAAGGGGCGCTGAGCCCCTTTTATTGATTGCAGTCATAAGGATTGACGGTTTGATCCTGACGGTATTCCGAGGGGGAACGGCCGAACCATTTGCGGAACTGCTTGGAGAAATATAACGGGTCGGTGAACCCGACGGAGGAAGCGACCTGCTCGATAGTAAGCGGCTCGCGCAGCAGCAGCCTGGCCCGCTCCATGCGAATCTTCAGCAGAAAATTCATCGGCGACATGCCGGTATGCTGCTTGAACATTTTGGATAAATGAGTGCGGTGATAGCCGAGGCTTTGCGCCATCTGCTCGATGGAGATCTGCTGATGATACTGAAACGTCAGCCAGCGGATCGCCTGCTCCACCTGCTGCTGGATGCCGGACGTTTCGCCGTGGGGCGCCGTATTCTCGACCAAATCCTGCGCATACTGCGCCAGAATAAGACGCAAATACCCTTGAGCCTCCATGTCGCATTGTGTCTGCCGCAGCTGGAGCGTGCGCTCGAGCTGGTGAAACAACGCTCTCATTTTCCGGTGATTGCGGGTGACGGCGACAGGCCGGTGCTGGGAGATGCCGAGCACGTTCAGACTTTCGTCGGCCTTGGGACCCTTGAAGCCCATCCAGCGGTAGCTCCATGGCTCGGAATCATCCGAGCTGTAGCTGACCAGCTCTCCGGGGAAAATAAAAAAGCTGCTGCCCTGCGTCAGCTGATATTCTTTGCCCATGCAGCGGAAGGTGCCGCGGCCGGAAACCACATAATGAACGAGATGATAATCGAGCACCTGCGGGCCGACGCCGTGAAGAGGCTTCGTCTGCTCCTGGCCGCTGAACAGCACGGAAAGCTCGCCTTTGCCGGGGTGCGGATTGAATGCGACGGAATGAAAAGGCTGATTGGCGGTCACGCGGATACCTCCAAAGTGATAACGTTAGAATGCAATTGGCAATTTACATGGATAACAGACTACATATGTCATTAAGCAAGCTTTGCGGGCCGCCGCTGAATCATGGCAGAACGATGATATAAATTAACGATATAAAATGATTATATCCGCATGCGGATAGAGCCGCAAGACGGAGAGCCGAACACTTTCACTACAATCGTCCATGTAAAAGTGGGTTGTATCCATATGCTTCCGGCTTGCGCAGGAGTATAGTCTAGCTAAGAAGCAACGCATACCTATTCGAAGCTGGGAGGCCTTATTCCATGTCCAAAATTACGTTTCTAGGAGCAGGTTCCACCGTGTTTGCCAAAAATGTGCTGGGCGATTGCATGATGACGCCGGCGCTGCAGGATTTTGAGCTCGCTTTGTTCGATATCGATCCCGTCCGTCTGAAAGACTCCGAGAATATGCTGAACAATTTGAAAAGCTCGCTCGGCAGCCGCTGTGTTGTGAAAGCGTATTCGAACCGCAAGGAAGCGCTGACCGGCGCCAAATACGTAGTTAACGCGATTCAGGTCGGCGGGTATGATCCCTGCACGATTACCGATTTTGAAATTCCCAAAAAGTACGGCCTGCGTCAAACGATCGCCGATACGCTGGGGATCGGCGGTATTTTCCGCAACCTGCGAACGATTCCCGTCATGCTGGATTTCGCCAAAGACATTCAAGAGGTGTGTCCGGACGCCTGGTTCCTGAATTATACGAATCCGATGGCGGTGCTGACCAACGCGATGAATACGTACGGAGGCGTGAGAACGGTCGGCCTGTGCCACAGCGTTCAGGCGTGCATGCCGCATCTGTTCAAAGCGCTTGGCATGGAAACGGAAGGCGTGCAAACCAAAATCGCCGGCATCAACCATATGGCTTGGCTGCTGGAGGCAACGAAGGACGGCGTGGACCTGTATCCCGAAATCAAACGCCGCGCGCGCGAGCTGCAGAAGGAGAAGCATACGGACATGGTCCGTTTCGAGCTGATGTTCCGCTTCGGATACTATGTGACCGAGTCGTCGGAGCATAACGCCGAATATCATCCGTACTTTATTAAGAAAAATTATCCGGAGCTGATCGACCGGTTCAATATTCCTCTGGACGAGTATCCGCGCCGCTGCATCCGTCAAATTGAGAGATGGAAGACGATGCGCGAGGAGCTCGTCAACGACAAGAACCTGGAGCATACCCGGTCGAAGGAATATGCTTCCTATATGTTCGAAGCGATGGAGACGAACCGTCCGTACAAAATCGGCGGCAACGTGATGAATACGGGATTGATCACGAACCTGCCGAAGGAAGCCTGCGTCGAGGTACCGTGCCTGGTAGATTCCAGCGGAGTGACGCCGACCTATGTAGGCGATCTGCCGCCGCAGCTGGCAGCGTTGAACCTGAACCAACATCAACACCCAGCTGCTGACGCTGGAAGCCGCGATAACCGGCAAAAAAGAACACATCTATCACGCGGCGCTGCTGGATCCTCATACCTCCGCCGAGCTGTCGATTGATGACATTGTCTCGCTCTGCGATGACTTGATTGAAGCTCACGGCGACTGGCTGCCGAAGTTCGTGTAATACCGGCCGTGAGGCGGGAGGCCGCCAGTGGCCGAAGGCAATGCACAAAGCCCTTTTCCGTACTTGCTGCGGAAAGGGCTTTTACTTTTGGCAGGGCTGTCTCGTTAAAGATCGGTCAATCAAGTCAATTCCGTTCATTGACAATCTTTAGGAGACTGATTATCATTATCAATTGAAGAAGAATACAGCTCTCATCTTGTATGGAAGGAGCCGATGATTGATGCATACGAACAACTCCCGCACATGGGCGGAAGCTTATCATATTCGATTTACGAACCTGGAGGAAGCTGAAGGCCAGGTATTGGCAATGAAGTGACCTGGAGGATGACGCTAAGCTGCTTTCCGTTCTGAGCCGCTTCGCCGAATCCATTCAATCGCCCGCTCTGCAGGTGACCGGTTCTTTGTTTTTGAAGCGGTACGGCCTTCCGATAGCCGGGGCGTTACACGGCTTTATTCGGCAGCGCGACGCGGTCGATTTGTCCAGGGACAACATAACCATGGTATGGAAGGAACCGGCCCTGAAGTTTCTGGTAAAGAATGCGGAAGAGCCGGCTTTCCTGCGCGGCATTCGGGACGACCGGGAGAGAAGAGCGAGATTCTTCGATCATCTGTTTGCGGAGCAGGCCGTTCCCATGCTGCACAGGCTGGCCCAAATCACAGGAATCCGGGAGCATACCTTGTGGGGAACACTTTCGTATTCCATCGCCTACTGGAAAAAGCACTGGCTGCAAAGCGGGGGTATATCCAGTGAGGAACGCCTGCGGGTAGAGGATGATTTTAACGAATTGTACGGCTGTGCCGGAGGAAGCCGGTTCCCGGGCAAGGAAGCCAATCCGCTTACGCGGGATTTTCGCGCCGTTGACAATCCGTGGGAGGAATCGGATCCGGTGCTGGTACGCTCCGACTGCTGTCTGTATTACTGCCTGCCCGGTAAAAAAGAGGGGCACTGCTATACCTGTCCCAAAATTTCGGATGACAACCGTCTGAACAAATATGCGCTGACGCACGGTTACAGTATGGCCGGCGGCAAATGACCGGAGCCTAAGCGCCTGAGCGTTTTACCGCACAACGAATTCCCCGGTTTCCTCTTCTGTTGATTGCCTGTTATGCCGTCCTTCCCCGCTTCGAACAACAATTCATAAACCGATGGCGCCGCCTTCCTCCGGTTTCAGAGACCAGGAATCACGGGGGCGGCATCAGAGCGGGGCTTGTCCTTTGCTATGACGGGACAGCCTTGCTACGCTGACGAAATGCTAATAATAGGCTGATATGATGGAAACGGGACATGGCTTCTGGTATGATAAATTGATGCAGTCATACATAGTTCATGCGGTACCTTTCGGCCCCCCGATTCATATTCTATTAGAGGCACGCCGCGTATTATGAATTTACAGACAAAGGAAGCGAGATCTTGTGCAGCAAGCGATAGCCATATTGGATTCAGGAGTAGGCGGTCTTACCGTGGCCAAAGAAGTGATGCGCCAGCTCCCGCAAGAAAAAATTATCTATTTCGGCGACACGGCACGCACTCCATACGAACCCAGAGCACCTCATGAAGTGATTCAATTCACCCACCAAATCGTAGATTATTTGCTGCAATTTCAACCGAAAATGATAGTTATCGCCTGCAATACCGCAACGGCTGTCGCATTGGACGAAATTCGCGCGCGCTTATCGATTCCCGTCGTCGGGGTGATTCATCCGGGAGCCCGTGCAGCTATCAAAACGACGCGAAGCGGGAAAGTCGGCGTCATCGGTACGGATGGAACGATCAAGAGCGGCGCCTATGAATATGCGCTTCGCCAAATATCTCCTCAGATTCAGGTCGTCAGCAAGCCCTGTCCGCTGTTCGTACCGCTTGTGGAAAAAGGTCTATTCCGGTCGGAGCAGACACAGAACGTTGTGGAAAGCTCGCTTGACGAACCTAAAGAGGTTTCCGATGGACTGCCTGATTCTAGGCTGCACCCATTACCCTTTTCTGTCGGACACTATTGCCGATGTGATGGGACCCGATGTCACCTTAATCAGCTCGGCTGATGAGACGGCCCGGGAAATCAGTACGATTCTATATCATAAAGGTATGCTGGCGACATCCAATCCTATGCCGGTACACCAGTTTTTTTGCAGCGGCGACCCGCGGATGTTCAAAAAAATCGCACAGGCCTGGCTTAATGAGCAAATTCGCGTGACGCCGGTCGTCTGGCAGGTTCCCCATATTATATGAGTATATCGTCAGGAGACGATTCCCGGTAAGGTCCGGGAATCGTCTTTTTTCATGCGGCGCCGCATACAATTAAACTTAAACGTCCTAGGCTGCATGAAGGGAGGATGGAAGCAGGATGGTTTATTCCTACGTTGTACAGAAGGGCGACACGCTGTTTCGGATCGCCCGCCGTTATCATATCAATCTGGAATCTATTTTTAGCGTGAACCCGCAGTTAAGAACCCAGAGCTATATTTACCCGGGACAGGTGATCCAGCTTCCTCTGGTGGAAACACCGAAGTATATCATCCAGAGGGGGGACACCTTTTACGATATTGCCCACCGGTTTCGCGTAGCCTTAACCGATTTGCTTTCGGCCAATCCCGGGATCGATCCGAACCGGCTGATGATCGGGCAGACGATTGTACTGCCGCTGAGCCAGGGGCCGGACATTGTCGATACAAGCAGCGGATACGGATATATCGAGATGATGGAGGATATCCGGCTGCTCGGGCAAAGGTATCCGTTCCTTCAAATTGATTCTATCGGCGACAGCGTGCTCGGCCAGGCAATTCCGGTCATCCGTATCGGTACGGGGGCCAAGCAGGTTCATTACAACGGTTCGTTTCATGCGAATGAATGGATCACGACATTGCTGCTGATGAAATTCCTTGAGGACTACGCCGATGCGTTTACGGGAGACGGACAGCTGCGTGGCAGGGATATGAAGGCGCTTTATGAATCGGCGTCGCTCTGGATTGTGCCGATGGTCAATCCGGACGGCGTAGAGCTCGTGCAGGGAGGGGCGATGCCATGGAACCCTTACTATGCGCAGCTGCTCGAATGGAACCACGGCTCGAGAGATTTCTCAGGCTGGAAGGCCAACATCCGCGGCGTGGATCTGAACGATCAATTTCCGGCGAATTGGGAGCTGGAGCGGGATCGAAGGGAGGTCTCAGGGCCGGGTCCCCGCGATTATACCGGCGAAGCGCCGCTGAGCGAGCCGGAGGCGCGGGCCATGGCGGATTTCACGCAGTCCCATGATTTCCGGCTCGTCATAGCGTTCCATACGCAAGGCCAGGAAATCTACTGGAATTACCGGGATTTGGAGCCGCCCGAGTCTGAACAGATCGCCGAGCGGTTCGCCAAAGTAAGCCGGTACCGGGCGGTCCGGCTGCCGGAAAGCGATGCGGGCTATAAGGACTGGTTCATCCAGCAGTACCGCCGTCCGGGCTTTACGGTCGAAGCGGGGATCGGGACGAATCCGCTGCCGGTGTCGCAGTTCCGCTCGATCTACGACGATGTGATCGGCATTCTCATCGAGGGGTTGATCGTTTAGAGCAGACTGATGGCGATGCTCCTGCCAGGAAGAGCCGCTCCCCATCTGTCGACGTCTGCTTCCATTTGGCTTTCCATGTCCCGGACGGTATACTTGAAGGAAGCCTGCGAGCAGGCTGCCAATAAGCCGTCAGAGGAGGAGAGGCACATGTGGAAACGATGGCTGTCGCTTCGGGGCTGGGTACAGGTATTCCGGCGTATCGGACCTTTGCTGGCTTCGCCGCGGGTTCCTTTGCGGGAGAAGCTGCTGTTCGCCGTCCCGGCCGTCGTCTACTGGATTATGCCCGATGCGCTGCCGGGGCTGCCTTTTGACGATATGGCGGTAACGCTATTCTTGATGCATTGGTTTACCGACCGGGCCGAACGCAAATATTTGATAAAATAGACTGACACAGCTGCGGAGCCAAGAGCAGGGCTCGGCCCGGCTCGGGCACGACCGGCGGCCGCACAGCGCCGCAGCTGACGAACTGGCTGGCTGTCAAACGGCCGAACAGCTGCAGCGCGATTCTGGAATTTAAGTGCGCTGCGGCCGCCGCCGTAAAGCTCGAAAGTGACCGTTTCCATTTTTTTGGAAACGGCCTTTTTTGCCGTAGAGGAAAGTTTAGGCTGATTAAAGCGTCAGCGTAGCAAGATATTCCTGTTAGCCTGCAAATGTTCCTGCACGTCATTTAAGCTGAAGCAGTTATTCGCCTTCCGGCCAGCGAATCCATTTCTGCAGGTAGCCCTGCTCGTACAACGCTTTGATAGTAATGATCAGCACCGGCGACAGGATCAGCCCGGCAACGCCGAACACGGACAGCGAGATCATCATGAACGAAAGCATGGTGAAGGCGGAGACGCCAAGCGAATCTCCGGTAATTTTGGGCTCCATGATTTGCCGCACGAGAATGACGATGACCAGCAGAACGGACAGCCAGGTAGCGAGCAGCGTCTGCCCGACCACGAACAAATAAATGATCCAGGGGATAAACAAGGTCGAAACGCCGAGCAACGGCAGCACATCGAAGATGGCCGACAGCAGAGCGATGGAGAACGCATTTTTTACATTCAAGGCAAGCAGCGCGATGAAGATGACGATAAAGGTCAGGCTGATCAGCTTCATCTGGGATTTCAGGTAGCCGACGATGCCCTTGAGCACATTGTCCTTCAGAAAATAAAATGCGGCTTTGAACGTCTTCGGCGTATGTTCTTTGGCCACACGCTTCCAGGACTCGATCTCGATGCTGAGAAAATAAGCAAGAATGATCGCAATCACGAAGTTGACGACAAAGCTTGAGAGATTCGTCAGCATCGTAAAGGTACCCGTCAGAAACTGTCCGGCGAGCGCCGTTACTTTGGCTGTGAGCTGCGCAGAATAATCGGATATTTTCTGTACGACGTCATCGGGCAGCGCGTCCAGACGGTTGTGCAGGAAATCCGCCTTGAGCAGTATTTCCCGCTGCAGCACGGCCGTGTAGCCTGGAAGCTTGTCGATCAGATTCAAGATTTGGCTTGTAAAAATAGCGCCGACGCCCGTAAGAACCCCGAGCAGCACCAGGACGAAGAGCACGGTCGAAATGGTGGTGGCTATACTTTTGCCCATCCCTTTTCTATGTAAAAATCGGGCGAACGGCTCAATAATCAAATAAACGACAAATGCCAGGAAAATCGGTGTTGCGATCCGGTACAAATAGCTGAACAGCAGCATAAACAAATACACTGTGAGCAGCAGGAGCACGATGTCGAATACCGTTCTCCAATACTTTTGATAAAACGCTATCATTCAGGTACGCACCTCGTCAGCTACAGGGATAGGCGGAAGCAGGCTAGGACCATTTGGCGAACCAGAGCTTCATTTCCTTCAATATCTGGTGAAGATCCTGCCCTTTAGGCGTTAAGGTGTATTCTACGGTGACGGGCACGGTGGGATAAGCGGTGCGCTCCAGGACGCCTTGCTCTTCCAGGTGGCGCAAGGTTTCGGTCAATGACTTCGGGCTGATCGCTTTGATTTTCTTCTGCAGTTCGCCGAACCGCTTGGTACCCCCGAATAGCTCGCGCAGCACGAGGAAGTGCCATTTGCCCCCGATCGCATCCAGGGTCCTCTCAATCGAGCATTCAATGTGGGTAGGCTGTTTAGGCACGTAGTTGCTGGGCTTGGCGATTAGTTTGCCGGTGGTTCCGCTTTCAGGCATAGACATTCATTCCTCATCCTCTCCACATAGCTTCTTACTTGCGGGTAACTAAATATAGATAGGGACCTTAGTGAACAAACAATTCACTACTTTCCATAGTAAAGAACTGCGGATAAAATATCAAGGCCGGGGCCGGAACCTCTCTGTATAAAAAATAAGGAAGACGCCTGCCCAAGGCGGGACCGCTCGAAAAAGCCGCCGCTGCGGGTACGGATCGTTCTGCCGAGTCTGCTGGGCATCCAATGCCCGTTTGCATGGCAAACGTCCGTACTTTGTCTTACGGATCTCTCCGCTCAAAACGGTTGGAATCTATCCGATGGACAAAGTCGAACGCCTGCGCATCTGCTCTGCAGAAGGATACCGCACTTTGGCCGGCTTTCTTAGCTGCCCTGCTTGTGTGGTGGCATCTTCCTTACTTTATTTTGTTTAAAGTGAATCAGGCGTCTCTGAATGCAGCATCCAGCTTGACCGGATCGTCGAACCGGCATTCCTCCAGACGCAGCACCTTCGTTTTATGCTTCCATTTATATCCGAGCCAAAAGATAAGAAACATCGGAATACCGATGTAGGAGGCGAATAAATACGCCCAATCCACGTGTCCGTCCTTGAAGGCGCCCATACATTGGCCGATGATGACGATCACGCAGAGAATACCGGCGAGCCAAGGCCCGAATGGGAACCATTTGGCGCGGTAAGGCAGCTCCTCGAGCTTATGCCCCTGGGCGATAAACGCCTTTCTGAACCGGTAATGGCTTGCAGCGATCCCGACCCATGCGATGAAGCCGGACATGCCGGAGGCGTTCAGCAGCCAGGTATATACGACGCCGTCCCCGAAGGAGGAGGACATAAAAGCAAACATACCGAGCGCGCCCGTAACGATCAACGCGTATACCGGCACGCCGGAGCGGTTCAGCTTCGTCAAAAACCGCGGGGCTTTGCCTTCCTTGGCCAGCGCCCACAGCATCCGCGTGGAGGCGTACATGCCGGAATTGCCCGCTGACAGCACGGAGGTGAGGATAACCGCATTCATCACCGATGCGGCGATGCTTAAGCCGGCCTTTTCGAACACCATCGTAAAAGGACTCATAGCTACGCTGTCGCTCGCCAGGTTGTCGCTTGTGTAGGGGACCAGCAGACCGATAATAAGAATGGCCAGCATATAGAAAAGCACGATCCGCCAAAATACGCTGCGGATGAACCGGGCACATTCTCGCGCGGGTTGTCGCTCTCGCCTGCGGCTACGCCGACAAGCTCGGTTCCCTGAAACGAGAAGCCTGCCGCCATAAAGACGCTGAGCGTCGCCAGAATGCCGCCCGGGAACGGAGCGTCGCCGGCCGTAAAGTTCGTGAAGCCGACCGGTCCTGCCGACCGGAAAATGCCCAGGATCATCATCAGACCGATGATGATAAAAATGATGACGGTTACGACTTTAATCAGCGCAAACCAGAACTCCGATTCCCCGTACGCTTTGACGGAAAGCAGGTTCAGACCGACCATCAGAATCAGGAACAGGGCGCTCCATAGCAGCGAGGAGCTGTCGGGAAACCAGAATTTCATGATCAAGGTGGCGGCTGACAGCTCCGCGGCGATGGTAATCGCCCAGTTGTACCAGTAGTTCCAGCCGAGCGCGAAACCTATGGAAGGATCGATGAACTTGGACGCATAGGTGCTGAACGTACCGGAGACCGGTAAATAAGCCGCCATTTCTCCAAGGCTGGTAACGAGAAAATAAACCATGATGCCAATCGTAAAGTAGGCCAAAAGCGCACCGCCCGGACCTGCCGTATGTACGGCGCCGCCGCTCGCCAGAAACAGGCCGGTTCCGATGGACCCGCCCAATGCGATCATTGTCATATGCCTGGCATTCAGGCCTCTGCGCAGCTGACCCTGGGACTGCTGTTTGTTATTAGATGCCAATGTGTGCACACTCCTTATCTCCATTAAAACATAATAGAGAAAAGTTTCATTATTGTCCAATGGTTAATAACTTATAATTGTTCTATTTTTTCCCTTACCCATGTCAGAAAGGAGCCGGCTGCAGGAGAAAGCTCCTCGTCCGCCCGCATACAGACGGCGATCGGATTGGTCAGCTGAGCGTCGCTTATGTAAACCCGCGCCGCTTTTCCTTCAAGGACGGCCTCGCGCACCTCCAGCGCGGAAAGGAAGCTTGCGCCATATCCGGCCGAGACGGCGCGGATGGTTTCGCTTAGACCGTTGAACTGGAGGCCGGGCGCAGGAGCGCCGAGATTATGCAGCCTGCACAAGGCGAGCAGCTTCTCCCGGGTGGAGCTCCCCTCCTCGCGCAAAATAAACGGCTCCCGGACTATCTCCTCGAGCGTCACCTGCGTATCTGCGAGCCGGTGTCCGGCCGGCACGACAAACCAGAGCTCGTCCTCCAGCAGCTCCTCGCGCACCACCCCTTCGGGCTCCTCTCTGCTGCCCCCGATAAACGCCAGGTCCGCTTCGTAATGGAGCAGCTGCCGGTAAGCGGCTTTGGAGTTTGCCGTGGTCAGGCTTATGCGGATTCCCTGGTTCGCCTGCCGGTAGGCGGTCATCCATGCCGGAAGCATGTAATTGGCCGGCAGGTACGTTGCGCATAGATGGAGCGTTCCCTGCAGACCGTCCCTGTATTCCGCCATTTCCCTCAGCATGCTCCGTTCCAGCGAAAATAACCGCGAGGCATGCTTGTACAGCAGCTCCCCTGCGGAGGTCATCTGAACGCCTCTGCCTTTCGGAGCCAGCAGAGGCAGCCCGAGCTCCTGCTCCAGATTGCGGATTTGGGCGGTGACCGCGGGCTGGCTCAAGTGAAGCTTGTCGGCGGCTTTGGTCACGCCGCCGCAGGCAATCGTCTCGTAAAACAGCTTTAACGCGTGTAAATTCATCGGAGAAATCGGCTCCTTGTTCGCTTGTTTAAATCATCAGTTTTATTGATGATTTGCCAAAAAACATATATTAGATTTATATAATGTTTTCTCTTATTGTAAGAGGCAGGAACGCGGCGCGCAAGGCGCGGACGAAGCGATAACCCGATTATAACCTTAGGAGTGAAGAGGATGAGTTTTCATTATCAATGTACGGAATGCCCGGCGCAATGGCCGGCGGAGCGGTCCGCAGCCCCTTTTTATGCGAATGCGGCGGATTGCTGGATGTGGTCAGGGAGTGGAGCGGCATCGACAGCGAACAGCTCAAGAGAGTCTGGGACGAGCGCTTGTCGGAGCGGATGACGCCTTATGCCGGAGGCGTATGGCGTTACAAGGAGCTGATTTTCCCCGACCTGGAAGCGCGCTGGATTACGACAAAATATGAAGGCAACACGGGGCTGTACCCTTCCGAATCGCTTGCCCGTCTGGCAGGCGTACGGAAGCTGCTGCTGAAGGCACAGAGCGAGAACCCGAGCGGTTCCTTCAAAGACAACGGGATGACAGTGGCGGTATCCCACGGGCGCTCGCTCGGCTATAAGCGGTTTACCTGCACCTCCACGGGCAATACCTCCGCCTCGCTTGCCATGTATGCGGCCATTGGTGGCTGCTCTTCGCACGTTTTCCTGCCCGGCCGTCATATTTCGCCGAACAAGGTTCGCCAGACGGCGGCATACGGCGCCGAGCTGATCCGGTTCGACGGCACCTATGACGACGGCATCCGCTTTAGCGAGCGGTACAGCGAGCGGCTGGGGCTCTACGTCTGCAATTCCATCAATCCATTCCGGATCGAAGGGCAAAAAAGCATCGTTTACGAAATCGCCCACCAGCTCGGCTGGCAGCTGCCGGATTGGATCGTCCTGCCGGGCGGTGCTTTAAGCAACGCTGCGGCCTTAGGCAAAGGGCTGCTTGAGTTGAAGCAGCTCGGCTTCATCGACAAGCTGCCGCGGGTTGCAATTGTCCAGGCCGAAGGCGCGAGCCCGTTTCACCGGATGGTGGCGGGAGGCCGAAGCGTCCTGACGCCCGAAGCGAATCCGCACACTGTGGCTTTCGCTTTGAATATCGGCAATCCGCCCAGCTGGAAAAAAGCGCTGCGCTCCGTCATCGGCGGGCTGAATGGCGTCACCGCCGCGGTTTCCGATGCGGAGATCATGGAAGCGAAGGCGCTTATCGACCGGAGCGGCATCGGCTGCGAGCCGGCTTCGGCGGCTTCCTTAGCAGGGCTGAAACAGCTGGCAGACAGAGGAATTGTCGATGCGGAGGAAACGGCGGTGTGCATTCTGACGGGACATTTGCTGAAAGATACGGAGGCGGTCTCTTATCAGGAGAATTTGGCCGCAGCCGATTTGACATGGGAGTCCGTCAACGGGTTGCTTTCCCGCGGTTGATTCTTTACAATAAGGAGAAAACCACAAGTGGGAGATGTTATACTGATGAATTGCAAAATTTCTCGCAACGCGGCAAAAATGCTGCTTGCTGAACTAGAAAAAGAAGAGAATAAAGAATTAAAGCTTCGCGTATACGTTACGCACAGCCATGGCGATCACGCCCATTACGGTATGAGCCTTGATACTCCTACCGACAAGGACGAAGTTGTTTCGACGGACAAGAACATCGACGTTATTTTGCAAAAGGACGAGCCTCTGCTGGACGGCGTGCGGATCGACTACTTCTTCACTCCTGAAGAAGGCTTTGCAGTGACGAATCCAAGCAAAGGGAACCACGGCGACCACTAGGCCGTATGCTTCGATGGACGGAAGGCGGGACTGGCCTGCGCTCTATGCGGGCGGCCGTCCTCCATGCCGTACCGCCCGTAGGTAAGTAAGGCAGCTTCCGTTTCAATGGAGAGCTGATGTGGCAGGAAAGGAATTGTAAGTCATGGCGAACGATATTCGCGTCTGCGATAAATGCAAGCATATGAAGATGAAAACTGCGCTGCCGAAGCTTCAGAAGCTGGCGCCCGAGGCCGAGATTAAGGTAGGCTGCAAGTCATATTGCGGACCTTGCTCGCGGTTTGCATTCATTTATATTAATGGACGGTATGTTACAGGAGCGACAGAAGACGAAGCGATTGAGAAAGCGCGGAAATATGTAAAGAAATAAGACGTTCGGCTGAAAAGCCGGACGTTCTTTTTTGGAGCACATAAGTGAGGTCCCGGTCAAACGGAGCTAAGAGGCGCTGACGCGCGCGAGCCCGGATGCTCGTGCCGGTCACTGCATAGCGGGAGGGCGGGGCCGGCTCGCCGCAGCCATCTTTGTAGGCCTTTGGCCGGGGCTGATGCTGAGCCGTTGGAAAGGGGCGCCGAGGTTTGTTCCTGGACCGGACTTCTGCTGCCGGGAGCCTGAATTAATTGGAGAAATTAGCAGCTTTATCTTAAAATAGGGCTTTGGGGCGTGGAAAACGAATAAAAATAGGTACAAAGATATATGTATTCGCCAGGGACTATCTTATATGCTAAAGTTGTCGTAATTTGTAGTACAAATTTACTTCAACTGCCCGATAAATGGCAAAGCAAGCGAAAGCTTGTGACGCAAAGCTACAGGGGCGAAGGATGCTTGAAGCGTCCCGCCAGCCAGCTGCCGAAGGAATTGGTGATGCGTTATAGATGCTTGCGGACTCCTGCCTGGGCAAAGGGAGTCCTATTCTTTTTTTACGGGAGAGGAGGAACGGTGATTTGGGGAATGAGGAGAAGAGCGTGATGACAAGGGAAGGGTTTTATGCGGTGATCGGCAAAGATATGCTGGGCGTTTATTTGTCCAGCGACGGACCTAAAATGTTCGTAAACAAGGAAGTGTTCGATTTAAAGGGCACCTTGCTGGGATGTGGAAATGGTGATGGGAAAGCGAAGCCATTTGATCACCTTTTATTGGCGCGGGGAAGTGAAGTTTTCGCTGCGCAGCGAGATGGAGAACGATCTGTTTCTAAGCTTGTACGATTATTTAAGCTGCCGCTCTGAGGTTAAGCGCTTGGCCTAGTTCCTCGGGCGGATCGGGTAGGAAGCAAGGCCATTCATTGAAAAAGCATGCGGCTGCAGTTCCCGCGTAGGGGCTGCGGCAGCATGTTTTTTTCTTGCTGCCGTCTTTACTGCCTTTTTTGTGAAAATTTTACACAAATGAAGGAATTTTGTGGAATCCATAGAATTACCAGAGGTTATGCCTACGTACATAGAACAGGAGACCTATATGGACAAACGACAACGACCTTCCCTCGCTTTACAAGCAATTATTCTTTCCGCGCTGCTTGCCGCTCCGATAAGCGCCGTGATCCCTGCTTCCGTGCAGGCGGAGAGCTTGCAGTTAGTGCCCGATACCCAGCTGGAGACAGCGATTCGAAAGCAATTGAAGAAGCCGGCGGGCGAGCTGACTCCCGAGGATCTGGAGCGGATGAGCACCCTGGTTTGGATCGGAACCAAGGGCAAGAACGGCATCGGCGAATTGACCGGTTTGCAGTATGCCTCGGCATTGAGCAAGCTGATCCTGCGAAACAATCAAATCACGGATGTATATCCTCTCAGCGGGCTGAAGAAGCTTACAGCGCTCGACCTGACCGGCAACCGGATCGAAGATATCCGGACGCTGAGCGAACTGCCGAGGCTGCATATGTTATTTCTCGACGGAAATCCGGTTCATGACCCGAAGGGCTTATGGCAGCTGACCGGGCTGGAGCAGCTGTTTATTTCGCAGGCAGGCATCACGGATTTGTCCGGGATAGAAGGAATGGAGAAGCTGAAAGTGCTCGACTTGTCCTCCAATCCGCTTCAGGAGCTGGGAGGCTTATCCAAGCTGACCGGGCTGGAGCATTTGTTTCTCAACCAGACAGGGTTGACGGAGATCGGGGCGCTTCGTTCCATGACAGGCTTGAAGACGCTCTATTTAAAAAATAATCAAATCTCCGATTTAACGGCTTTAACCGCTCTTCCCCGGCTTCGCGAGGTTTATTTGGAAGGCAACCCGCTGACACCGGCTGCGGCCGATGTCCTTAGAGAGCTGCAGGGAAGGGGAGTCGAGATCAGCTATGATACCGACAAGCTGCCGGGCTTTGAGCTGCCGATTACGGTCTCTGTCGACGATGAGAGAATCCGCTTCGAGCAGCCTCCGCTGAATGAGGAGGGAACGGTGCTCGTGCCTTTCCGGCCTGTTTTTGAGAAGCTTGGGCTTCAGATTGCCTGGGATGAACAGAAGCAGCAGGTGACAGGGAAGAAGGAAGGCTTGGAAATCGTTCTTTCGATTGGAGCAAACGAGGCTCTGGTCAACGGAACCCCAGTACAGCTGAGCGCAGCTCCGAGCTTAAGGGAAGGGACAACCTTCGTGCCGCTTCGTTTTGTAGGCGAGGCTTCACAGAAGCAGGTGTACTGGAACAAGGAGAAGCTCGCCGTTTACCTGGTGACGCCTGTGACGGACGGGATCGGGAAAGCTTACGATGCGTCGGGAAGCTTGCTTTACGCGGGGAGCTTCCGCAACGGCAAATATGACGGACAGGGCACTTCTTATAACCTGAACGGAGATGTGGAATATGAAGGCGGCTGGAAAAACGGCAGCAAGGAAGGCCGCGGCAAGCTGTACGATCTGCAGGGCAGGCTCCTGCAAGCAGGTCAGTTCTCCCATAACGTACTGGAAGGCTTCGGCAAAATCTATTGGGCGGACGGGAGCAAATGGTCCGGCAGCGTGAAGAACGGCAAGCCGAACGGGCCTGGCAAGCTGTACGACGCCGAGGGACGGTTGTTTTACGCCGGCGAAGTGGCGGATAATGCCCTTCAGGGCCACGGCACCGTATATTATGCCGAAGGCGGTTCTTATACCGGCGAATTTGTACAAGGGGTCAGCTCCGGCAGGGGAGAGGTCCGCTATGCCAACGGCGAGCGGTTCGAAGGCACAGTGAAGGATGACGAGATGGTCGAGGGCAAATATTATTTGGATTCCTCGTATTTATGGTTTGAGGGAACCTTCAAGCACAACGATTTCGCTGAAGGGACGATGTATTTCTCCAACGGCTCCACTTATACGGGGAGCTTCGTGAACAATGAATTCGATCGGGGCGTCTTTAAGGACCGCGGCGGCCAAGTCCTTCATCCGGCTGAGAACGGGAGCGGCGTACGGTTCTTTTCCAATGGTCAATGGTATGAGGGAGAAGTCCGATCCGGACAGCCGAACGGCAAGGGAACTTATTATCTCGAAGGCAAGAGCCGGATCAAGGGGAACTTTGCCAACGGGAAGCTGGATGGCGAAATCAAGATGTATAACGATGAAGGAACGCTTGTATTTGAAGGTGCCTATGCGAACGATGAGCGGAACGGCTACGGCAAGGAGTACAATTTCGAAGGCAAGCTTCAATTCGATGGGGAATACGTAGACGGCAAACGAAGCGGCGAAGGGAAAACGTACGACTGGGAAGGGAAGCTGACCTATGAAGGCGGATTGCTCCAAGGGATGCGCGAAGGCCGCGGAACGGTCTATTCGGACGGCAGGATCGTCTATGAAGGAGGCTTTAGCCAATCCCGTTATGACGGGCAGGGCAAGCTGATCTTTGCCAACGGAGATACGTATACGGGGACGTTTAAGGACGGCGATTATGCCGATAAGGCCAAAGGCGTATTCGCCGATCGCGAAGGCAAGCCGGTAACGAACGGGGTACAGCAGGGCAAAGGGGTGTATCGACAGGCCGACGGGTCGGTATATCAGGGCGAATTCAAAGACGGAATTATAGAAGGACAGGGCGAGACCTACGGCCTGGACGGCAAGCTGGAGCACCGTGGAACGTACCATGAAGGAAAAGCGAGCGGCTTCGGTCAGTTATTTTCTGCCGACGGTCAAGTATGGTATGACGGACAATTCCAGGACGGCTATCCGAACGGTCAGGGCAAATCTTTCTTCGATAACGGGCAGCCGGATTATGCGGGAGCGTTCGAATACGGCAACTGGAATGGGAAAGGGAAGGAATTTACGAAGACGGGCCGCCTGCTTTATGAAGGGGATTTTCAAGACGGATACTACAACGGGCAAGGTACCTTGTATTATCCCGACGGCATCGTCTACAAAGGCACGTTCGAATATGGAAGCTTGACCGACGAAGGAGAATTTACCGACAGCATGGGTGCGCCCGTAGAGGTGAACCAGACGTTCAACGGAACCGGCAAGCTGTATTTCGGCTGGGGCACGCGTTATGAGGGAGAGCTTGTGGACGGACAGCCTCAGGGCCGGGGCAAGCTCTATGATACGGACGGCAAGCTGGAATTCGAAGGCGAATTTAAGAACGGAAGTAAAGTGGACAAGAAATAACCTGCCTATTATTTATAAAAATAGACGCCTCCATCCCCACTTTAATCGTGGTTTTGGAGGCGTCTTGCCCGGCATAGCTCCGCCGGTTCTGCCCTTTGGGCTCAGCTTACTTCATTTGTCCGGCTCCGCGCCATGAAAGTTTGGGCATCGGCAGCCAGCGGATCAGCTTTGCGGTTCCCGCGGCGGACGGGGCGGCAGCGGTCCGAGGTACTGAAACAGATTGCACTCGATCCGGCCGTTGAACAGCTTCCGCTTCTTATCGGCCTTGCGTCCCATATAGTGCTCCAGCTGGCGGCTGGGGCTTAAGATGAACGTCGACCAGTTCGGCAGCTGCGCCGTAATGCTGCCCAGCTGGCGCAGCACACGCTCGGCTTCCTCGTGATCGCCGAGCCGTTCGCCGTACGGTGGGTTGGTGATCACGACGCCGTAATCGCCGCGCGGCCGGGCCTTGGCCACCGGCAGCACCTGCAGGCGCAGCTCCTTCGCCAGCCCGGCCGCCTTGGCGGCGGCCAGCGCGACATCGATAGCCTCGCTGTCGATGTCGGAGCCGGTGATCTCGAGCGGCACGTCATCCCGCACGAGATCGAAGGCCTCATCCCGCGCCTCGCTCCAGAGGCGCTCCGGCACGACCGGCCACGCCTCGGCGGCGAAGGTGCGCCGCAGGCCCGGCGCCAGGTTCCAGCCGATCATCGCGGCCTCGATCGGAATCGTACCCGACCCGCAGAACGGGTCGTACAGCGGGCGTTCCGCCCGCCAGCGGCTCAGCAGCACCATCGCTGCCGCCATCGTCTCGCGAAGCGGGGCTTCCGTTGCCAGCTTCCGGTATCCCCGCTTGTGCAGCCCGACGCCCGTCGTATCGAGCGTCAAGGTTGCGATGTCGTTCAGCATCGCAACCTCAATAACGTAGCGCGCGCCCGTTTCCCGGAACCATTCGGTGCCGTAGCGCAGCTTCATGCTCTCGACGATCGCTTTCTTTACGATCCCCTGGCAGGCCGGCACACTGGACAGCTGGGATTTATGGGAGCGGCCCTCCACGGGAAACTCCGCGTCCTCGGGAATCCAGTCCGGCCAAGGCAGCGCCTTGGTTCCTTCGAACAGCTCGTCGAAGGTGAGCGCTTCGAACTGCCCCATTTTGACGAGCACGCGCTCCGCGGTGCGCAGCCACAGATTGGCGCGGCAGATGGCCATTTCGTCGCCGATGAACAGCACGCGTCCGTTTTCGACGGTAACCCGGTCATAGCCGAGCTCCCGCACCTCCCGGGCTACAACAGCCTCCAATCCCATAGGACAAGTGGCGATTAATTCAATTTCCTGCATCAAGTTTCACTCCATATTTCAAACTAACGTTTGCAAGCGTTATGTTGAAGTCTTTTTGGAAAAGCCATACAATAGTCTAGTATAGGATAAACCTTCGGTTTATACAAATGATTCGGGAGGAATGGCAATGACGCAGCCATCGGCGGAGGAATATGTAGAGTCCTTATTGGAGCGGGATGCCCAGTTGGAGAAAGTGAAGGAAGTCATTCGTGCGAAAGGCATGCCCGACATTTCGGTCGCGGCGGGCTACGGCAAGCTGCTGACGCTGCTGACGAAAATGACCGGGGCGAAACGCGTGCTGGAAATCGGAGCGCTCGGCGGCTACAGCGGCATCTGTCTGGCACGCGGCCTCGGCGAAGAAGGAATGCTCGTTTCGCTGGAGCTGAAGCAGGATTATGCCGATGTCGCGCTCGATAACCTGCGGGAGGCCGGTCTGGGAGAGAAGGTCGAATACCGGGTAGGCGAGGCGCTGGACAGCTTGAAGCAGCTGGAGAACGAGGGCTGTAAGTTCGACCTGTTCTTCATCGATGCGGACAAGGGCAATTACCCGAATTACCTCGAATGGGCGATTCGGCTGGGGAACCCCGGCGCGGTTATCGTAGGAGACAATACACTGCTGCACGGCGATATTATGGACCCGGGCGCGCAAGGCAACCGTGTCGTCAAAATGCGCCTGTTCAATGAGCTGATGACAAGCGATCCCCGGCTGGAGGGCGTTATTCTGCCTGCTTATGACGGCTTGGCGATTGCCCGTATCCGTTAGGCAGGCGGGCTCGGGCGAAGCTTCCGGATATAAAAAGCACAACCACCGATTCTGTGACCCGACGGCCGATACGCCGATTTCTGGGAGCACAGGAATGGTGGTTGTTTTTTTGCGATAGCGTCTTCGGCACCGTTATCGCCGGTCTATCCGGCAGGGCGGCCCTCCGGGCGCCCGCTGCGGTGCAGCAGCGACTTGCGCACCCAGAGCATGTTGGCGAACAGCAGCACGGCGGCCATCAGGAACAGCCCGCGGATACCGATCCAGCTGGACAGCGTGCCGCCGATGACGGGACCCATCATGTTGCCCAGCGCCAGCGCGCTCGTGTTGAAGCTGTAGGATCGGCTTTCCATGCCATTGGGCGTATAGGTGCGGATCAGCATTTGTACGCTGGGCAGCATGCCGCCCATAAAGATACCAAGCATGAAGCGCGCGGCGAGCAGCTGCCATATGTTGGTGACGAGCGCCTGCGGAATGAACGAAACGGCAGCCCCCAGGAGACAGACGGCAAGAATTTTCACCGGGCCGATCCGGTCGCTTAATTTGCCGAGAATCGGCGAGGCGATCATATTCGAGAAGCCGGTGACCGAGCCGACCAGTCCGGCAAAAAACGCGAGCATTTCCCCTTTGCCGTGCAAATCCTGCACGAAGAGAGGGATGAGCGCCATCGAGCTGAGCATCGAGAACTGGATGACGAACGTGACCGCGTACAGACTCGGCAGCTCCTTCGTTTTTTTCAGCTCCCGGAAGCTGTCCAGGGTAGATACCTTCGGCTTGTTCTGAGCCGCCGCCGCATCGAATTTCTCTTTGACGAGAAACGTTGCGAGCAGAGAAGCGCAGAACAGCAGGGCTCCGGTAATGTAAAAGATCGAGCGGAAACCGATCCACTCGGCGAGCAGCCCGCCGATAAACGGTCCGAGAATCGAGCCGGCCACGCCTCCCGATTGGAGGGTGCCCATGGCGAAGCCGATTTTTTCCCTTGGCGTATTGGTGGACATCAGCGCTACGGCGGCCGGCATAAAGCCGGAGATGATGCCGTTTAGGACGCGCAGCAGCAGCAGATGCAGCGGGTCGCTGGCAAAGCCCATCAGCGTCATGACGAGCGCCATGCCGAAGCCCGAGCGCAGCAGCATGACTTTCCTGCCGTAGCGGTCCGCCAAGCTGCCCCACAAGGGCTGAAACAGGAAGGAAGTCACGAAATTGCCTGCAAAAATAACGCTGGACCACATGGCGACCTGGTGCGTATCGGTCACGCCCATCTCCTGTATGTACAAGGGTAAAAACGGAATGATCATCGTCATGCCGCCCATGACCAGAAACTGCCCCAGCCAAAGCACGGTCAAATTAATTTGCCATCTTGCCAAACCATCCTCCTCCTTTCCTGCCTGTCCGGCGGTGTTTATTGCTCAAGACCGGTCCGTATTTCGTAGCGGAAACGTTCCAGATTCGGCAGCCCGACCTGCTCGGCGACCGCTATTACCTGCTCGACGTCATAAGGAACCCGCACGAGCTGGATGGCAAACGGCTCACCTGCCCCGCCGTCGGGCTTTCCTTCGACAATCGCGTAGGAGGCGTGGGGAATCCCGTCATACGGCGCTCCGACGCTTCCTGCATTGAACAGCAGGAGCCCTTTGCCTTCCTTGGTTTTGAGGGTCTGAACAAACGGAAGATGAATGTCTCCGTAGCCGACGATATCAGGCTGCCGCCCTTCCCCTTCACCGGAAGGATAGCCGGTCATGTCCGTGTGCTGGAACAGGCCGAGCCTTTCTTTCTTCGGGGCTTTGCGGGGAACCCTATGGTACACGCTTTTGGCGGAGGCGTGAAACAGACGCAGCCAGCGGCCGCTCAGATGGAGGTCGAGAGAGAAGGGCAGCTCTTTTAAAAACTGCAGCCGTTCCTCGCCGAGCCGGGCCTGCTGCCATTGTCCGGTTTCTTTATCCTGGGGATCGTTGATGCCCAAATCCCAATTCCCTTGAACCGTTACCTCGCACCATTCCCGGATGCGGTCCACCACCTCGGCGGGCTGAGGCCCTTTTCCTACCAGATCGCCCAAGCAAATAACCTTTTGGATCCGGCGCTTGCGGATGTCTTTAATCACCGCTTCCAGGGCGGGCAAATTCCCGTGGATATCGGATAGGATTGCCACTTTTGCCATTGTCCATCACTCCTTTGGTTAAGCCCGTCGAATTAGCTTTAGGCCGATCGGCTCATTGCTTTTATTCTATTATAAAGTTTTTTAACGCAAAGGGACACACGTGCAACCAGAAGGTCCATGAAAAAATCACCGTACCGAGCTCGGAATTCTCCTTCCGCTTAATAAATACGATGAATGATCTCTTCGAAGTCGGGTTCCTCCATATGGACGTCGTCAATTGCGCCCCACTGCTCGACTTGACGCAGCACCTCCATCGCTTGAATGGTTTTGCGGTTGCAGCGGACGGTCATCGAGGAGCTGCCGCGCTCTACGATATCAAAGCCGCCCCGCCACTCGGCCGGGATATGCACCTCGCCGGCAAAGCTGATCTTCATCCGCGTCGGCAGCCCGATCCGCTCCCGCAGGACGTCGATCGTTCCGTCATAAGCCAGCTGCCCGTGATTGATCACCATGACGCGCTCGCACAGCTGCTCGATATCGTCCATGTCGTGCGTGGTGAGCAACACGGTTTTGCCCAGATCGCGGTTCAACGATTTCAGCAGGCCGCGGATCGCCTTCTTGGCAACAATGTCCAGTCCGATCGTCGGCTCGTCGAGAAACAAAATGTCCGGGTTATGCAGCATAGCCGCCGCCAGGTCGGCTCTCATCCGCTGGCCCAGCGACAGCTTCCGGACCGGCGTCCGGATGAACTCATCCAGCTGCAGCAGGTCGCTGAGCCCGGTCAGCGTCCGCTTGTGCTGCTGCGGATCGATATTGTACATGGCGGCGAGAATATCGAAGGAGTCCTGCACGGGCAAATCCCACCACAGCTGGCTCCGCTGTCCGAAAACGACGCCCAGCTTGCGGACGACCTGACGCCTCGCCTGATGAGGGCTGACACCGTCGATCAGCACTTGTCCCGCGGAGGGATGAAGAATTCCTGTCAGCATTTTGATCGTTGTCGATTTGCCGGCCCCGTTCGGGCCGATATAGCCGACGAATTCACCGCGGTCTACGCGGAAGCTGATGTCGCGGACCGGCTTGTTTTTCGTGATGCCTGCCCGTCAGGAAGGCTTGAATTTTGTCCCACCGCCCTATACCGGCCTGCGGAATACGAAAGCTTTTGGAAAGCTGGTTAACTTCTATCATATGGCTGCGCTCCTTTGCCGAATGCAGGCGTGCGGGCATGAGCCGGAAGAGCTGCAGCTGTGCCGTCCGCCTGCATGGCTGTCATTTTTCTTGAAAGATGTGCTTCGAGTCGATTCGGTCGATCCTGTCGAGCCCGCGCGACTGTGCCGTTCACTGTCCGTGCCCTAAACTGTCTGTGCCTTTAGCTGCCTGTGCTCTGATACCGGCTCATTCCGAGCCTCCAGAACAACAGCATCAGACCCAGGAAGCATGCCGCGAACAATGCGACAGCCGGCAGCAGCCACCAGCCGAAGCCGTCCCGCAGCACATAAAGGGCAGGGAGGTAGTTGGCGATGCCAACGGGAATCAGGGTCAGCAGAATACCGCGCAGCCATCCGGGATAAAGGCTCAGCGGATACTGGACGGCGGTGCGCGCCGCATCCTCGGTCAGGTTCTGCAAATCGCTGACCCGGGTGATCCAGAAGCCGAAGGTGGCGGTGCCGAGCCCGATGGCGAACAGAATGACCGAGCCCAGCGCGATAACGGCTATCGTCTGCGGAATCGCCCACCAGTCGATCTGTCCCGACCGCAGCATCGCTTGCATACTGAGCGTCAGGACGATCCCTCCTTGAATGTATTCGCCGAACATGATGCGGAAATTTTGCGACATGAGCGCAAGCAGCAGGGGAACGGGACGGACGAGCAGCTGGTCGAGATCGCCCGAAACCAGATATTTTTCCAGATGGTGCACATCGCTGGCGAAGCTCCGGTATATGGCTTTGGACAGCATGATTGTCGCGTACAAGTAACCGATTTCATAAAGCGACCAGCCCTTCAGGCTGCCGAACTTCCACAAAATAATGGAAATCAGCAGGAAATCCATGAGGTTCACGATCGCGGCGAGCAGGGTGGACAGCCAGAAATTGAACTTGTACTGCATTCGGCTGCGGACGCTGGCTTTGACCAGCAGCGCGTACATCCGGATCGTATTCATCCGCCCTGCACCTCCAGTTTTTTTCTTACGACGGACGTAGCGGCAAGACAGAGCGCGGTGAGCAGAATGCACCACAGCAGCGAGACGGATAATACGGCTGAGGCCTGCGTGAGCCCCAGATAAATTTTGGAAGGGAAATACTGCATATAGGGATAGAACGAAAGCCTGCTGACGGTTTGGAGCCAGCCGGGCAGCCAATCCACCGGAATGAGAAAGCCGGACAAAACGGTAGATATGGCGTTATGAACCCAGAACAGCCAATTCGATTCCGTCGTCCACAGAGCGGTCACGCCGATCAAATAATTGATGCAAATGTTCATATACGCCGCCATCGTAAGCGCTGCGGCAGTCCCGAGCCAGGTGACGGCGCTCGTAGGGACCGGCAGATGAAGCGTTATAATATAAAGGATATAAATAGGCAAAGATTTGTAGAGAAGCTGGTATCCGATCTGTCCCCACTCCCGGCACATCAGGTGATAAAACAAATGGACGGGGCGCATCAGGTCGAGCGAGATTTGCCCGGTACGTACCGAGCGCTCGATGCCGAGGCCGTTGGTGATGAATAGGGTGATCCAAAGGCACACCTGATTGAAAGCGACGTAGTGGATGACATTATCCAGCGTGTAGCCGTCTCCGCCGGCCGGCTGGCCGATCCCTTTCCAAATCGACACGTAAATAAGACCGAAGGCTGCGCTCGCGGCTGTATTGATAATGTGCGAAGCCCGGTATTGCATGTTGCGTTGATACGCTTTTTTAATTAATACGGGAAACAGCATGGATACCTCCTGTAATTTTCTATGCCAGCGGGTACTGGCGAGGACAAGCAAAGCGGCGCCATGCTCCGGTGCCAGTCATTCAGCGAAGAGAGCTGCGAGACGGAGTGTGACGCTTTACGTACGGGTGAAGATCGGTGTGAAAAAGCTGCCTGAAGGATCGTACAGGGAGTTATCGTCTGCAGGGTCGACAAAACGAGCAGAGCCTGTTGTCCGGTCCTGCCAGGTGTTTGATGCTTGGCGTTTACGCTGCTTAGCCGTACGGTAGCGGCCATTTTATTCGATAGGGTGGTTCTGATATCCTGCTGGTGGCGGTTCCTGCGGCTGGCGGCATGCAAAACTGCTGCATTGTTTCCTGCAGCGCATCGGCACCTGCTGGTAACGGCAGCGGTGCGGTTCAATCCGGCTGAAATGTGGTGAGTAACATAAGAGTGAAGCTGTTGTTAAGCGGCAGCTTTGAGAGGATGTAGCGTAGAGTAAAATGAGAGACGAGGAGAATCATATCAAAAACTGGATGGGTTTGGCAACCTTTATTTTTGCCACTATTGATTCATGACCTGTCCGACAACTTTTGATATAATAGAGTCGAAAATAGGGTTGTTTTGCCAGGAAATCTGCAGGTCAGGACATCAAATTGGATCAAATCAGGTAAAGGAGTAGGTCATCATAGAATCCCGATCAAAAAGGCATCAGAAGGTCAAAGTCAACCGGAACAAGCGAAATACTTGGATAACTATAGGTGTGCTCAGCCTGCTGACGATTGCTTCCTTCTCTTATTTGATGAATTGGCTGTCCCGTCAGGACGCGCCTCAACAGGCCGAGGAGCAGCAAGCGGGCACGGTATCGCAGCAAGCGGCCAGCCCGCCAGCCGGCACAGTCTCGCAACCAGCGGTCCCGCCGGCGGCAGATGTACATACAGCGGAAACGAAGGATACCGGAGGAACGCCGAGCGAGGCGGCAATCCAGGGACCTCAGCTGCCTGCACCGTCCGTGGGCGGCGGCAAAGCGGGAACGGTGAAGCTTTCTTTCATCGGCGACATTATGTTCGCCAGCAAGGTGGAGGATTTGCTGAAGAAGAACGGATGGGAATACCCGTATCAATACGTAGCGGACGATTTGAAGAAGGCGGATATTACGATGGCGAACCTGGAGACGCCGCTGACGGCACAGGGGAAAGCGCAATCCAAGGATTACGTGTACCGCTCTTCTCCCGAAGCTCTGCCCGCTCTTCAAGCGGCCGGCATTGATCTGGTCACCGGGGCGAACAACCATATTATGGATTACGGGGAAACCGGACTTTTGGATACGCTGGACAGCTTGGATAATGCGGGGCTGAAGCGGGTTGGGATGGGACGCAATTTCGAGGAGGCCTTCAAGCCGGTGATTATGGAGCATAACGGCGTGAAGATCGCTTTTTTCGGCTTCAGCCGCGTCGTTCCCGATACGTCCTGGTTTGCCACGGTGAATAAGCCTGGCGTTGCGGGAACCTACGTGCCCGATCAGGCGTTAAAAGCGATTGCCGAAGCGCGGGAGCAAGCCGACCTTGTCGTCGTCTTCGCCCACTGGGGAGTGGAAAGACAAGACAGCCCGGTCAAGGAACAAACCGAGCTGGCCCATCAATATATCGATCAGGGAGCGGACCTGGTCGTTGCCAGCCATCCGCACGTCGTTCAAGGCTTCGAGCAGTATAAGGGCAAATGGATAGCCTACAGCTTGGGCAATTTTATTTTTACAACGAACGAAGACGCCAATACATGGGACAGCATGATTCTCAATGCGGAATGCACGAAAGAGCGGACATGCGATCTGCAGATGGTTCCGATCTTGACCAAGTGGGCGCAGCCGGTAAAAATGACGGAAGAGGATGGCGCGAAGCTGTTCGATAAGATGGGGCGCATTTCGATCAATGCCCGTGTGGACACGGACGGCAAAGTGATTCAGGAGGAGAAGGCGAAAGCGCCTGCCCCTCCTGTGGTGAAGAAGGCGGCAGAGACCAAGAAGACGAGCGGAGTTACCTCCGAAGGCGGTGCCAAGAGCGGCGCCTCGACTAATGGAGCGGCCACCAAGAGCACGCCGGCTTCGGGGACGAAGAAGGAAGGAAGCGCATCCTCGTCGTCTGCCAAATCCACGTCAACGACTCAGACGAAGAAAAAGACCGAGCCTTAAGAGGGAGAGGCAGCAAGCACAGCCTTTCTTTTCCATAAAATCAAAAGGGACAGCCGGAGGCGTCTCTCCTTTCTTAAAGGAGGAGAACGCTTATGGCTGTCCCTTTCAGCTTCCCAGAGGCCATCTTGAACCCGTTTAACGTTTATGGTTTATTGGTTACCATTTATCGTTTATTGCTTACCCTTTCTCAGGCGCGCCCGATTTATAAATGTCCCGCACGACGCGGTAAGCCTGTTTCGGCTTGCGGTACTCGTTAAGCAGGCCTTTGTTGTTAAAGCTTCTTGCCCGGTCGCGGAAGCTGTTCCGCTGGCTTTGCAGATCGGCGCGCACATCGGCGAACTGCCAAATGTACGTGCCTCCGATTTTCGGATCGCTGCGGAAGATTCGCAGCGCTTCCGTCAGGACATGCGCCTGGTAATCCTCGCTGAATAAGCGCGGCTCCCAGCCGGTATCCCCGTAAATGCCCGCTGCGCCGAATTCGGTCATGAGAATCGGCTTGTCGCCGGCTCCGACGGATTCCGCATAGGCGTGAAACTGCTTCAGCATCTCCTGGAAGCCTTCTACTTTGCCCTCGTACCAGCCGTGGTATTTGTTGATGCCGATGACGTCGAACAACGGCAGCAGCACGTCTTTTAAAGGATGCATGGTGGCATAGGTCACCAATCGCGAGCTGTCCTTGCCGCGTACCAGCTCAACCATTGGGAGCGTCAGATCCAATGCTTCCTGGCAGGTCGTATCGATTTCATTATGAACCGACCAGAAGACGATGCTCGGATGATGGATGTCGCGTTCGATCATTTCATCGATCATCTGCATCGCCCGCTGGCGGAAGAGGGCGTCGGTGGTGACTTCCTTCGGCATATGGGCGCCCCACATGGGGATTTCGCTCCAGTACACGATGCCGTGCTCATCCAGCAGATCGATCCAATAAGGGCTTTGCGGGTAGTGGGCCCGCGGACCGTGTTGCACCCAAGCTCCTTGATCAGGTCCAGATCCTTCTTCATCAGCTTCGGTGGAAAAGCAAATCCCCACTCCGGATGCTCCTCGTGACGGTTCACCCCCTGCAAATAAAGCGGCTCGCCGTTTATGCAGATGCGGCGCTCCTTCACTTCGATATGCCGGAAGCCGATCCGGTCGTATCGGTCATCTGTGTCTGTGACGGCGCCGATCAGGTACAGCTCTGCTTGCCCAGGCTGCCATAGGCGGACGTCCGTCCATGTCTGGCGCACCTCCGCCGTCACCGTCTGTCCCGCAGGAACGGTCAGCGTCTCCTGGTGGAAGACCTGCCCGTCCGCCTGCAGATTCAGCGGCACGCTGCGATCCGCATCGCCGAGCGAGCGCAGCCGGACGGTGACGTTAACGTCCGCATGACTCCGCGCGTCGTTTAACGTGTAGTCGACCCGGAGCTTGTCGATGAAGATGTCCGGGAGATACTGGAGCTCCACCGGACGCATGATGCCGCCGTAATGAAACCAATCGACGAGGTCGATCGGGATCGTCTGCCGGGTCAAGGTGCTGTCGGTACGCACAATCAGCTCATGCGTGCCTGCCGCCGCCCGGGATACGATAAATTCAAAAGGCGAGTAGCCGCCGTAATGGTAGCCGAGATGCGTTCCGTCCAAATACACATCCGCATGTCCCAGCACTGCATGGAAAATAAGCCGCAAATGCTCCGGCTGCGCAAGCTCGAACGTTGTCCGGTACCAGGCGACCCCTTCATAGTCGTATAAGCCGAATTCATTGTTCCAGCAAGCGGGAACGAAGACGTTCGTTTGGGGGACGGGAAACTGCTTGTACCACTGCTCCTGTCCGCCGATATTACCCGGATCGGTAATAAAATCCCATTGGCCGCCAAGCTCCCGGGTTTGGCGAATTCGATGCTCGGCAAAAGTTCTGATCATATGTTATTCCTCCTGCAATAAGCTGTTCATTGTTAGGTATTTCCTTAGAATCTATGCAAATTTTATCACTGATGCCGGGCGGCGAGAATGGAGAAAAGAAGCTTGAAGCTTGTATAAAACGCTTCTATGGGCGTATAGTGATTGTACACGGCCGCGAAGAAAGGCATGGTGAACATGTACGATATCAACAGGCTTCATCTGCACATACGCTGGGTGCTGGACAAGCGGACGGCCCCCGGCTGGAGGGATAAACGGAACAATACCGGTGAGCACACCTTTTACTGGATTCATGAAGGCAAAGGCACCTTTTATACCGACCAGGGACATCCGGTACAAGGGGGAATGCTGGCGTATATGAGACCTGGCCTGCAAATGGACATGTGCTCGGACGAGCAGTACCCGCTGCAAATGACGATGATTTTGTTTGACTGCGCGGAGGTCGGATATGATGAGGGCTGGACGGCTGTCGCTCCAGTAACCCAGCTGGAGCTGCCTTTTCTGAGGGCTTTCAGCCCGGATCAAAGCAAGGAGCTCGGACTGCTGTTTCGCGACATGTACCGCAGCTGGGTTCCCGGCGTCCAAGGCGGAGCTTTGCTGACGCAGGCCAAGCTGCTGACGCTGCTGCACAAGCTGCACGTACCATCGGGAACGGAGACGGGCGCCGGGGCGGAATCGGCGGGTCTGGCTTTGGCGCTGGAGCGGGTGAAGCAGTATTTGGAGACCTCCTACGATTCCGATTTTACGATTCACGAGCTGGCGGAGCAGTTCGGCATTTCCGTTTCCTATTTGCGCAAAAGGTTCCGTCAAGCTGTAGGGATGAGCCCGAAGCATTACCACAGCCATATCCGCAATGAGCATGCGCGGCATTATTTGATGTATTCCAGCCTGACCATCAAGGAGATCGCCAAAGTATGCGGATACTTGGAGGAATACCATTTCAGCAAGTCATTTAAGCGGATGAACGGTGTTTCACCTAGCGGTTTCCGATTGCAATACATGAAATATAAAGATTGAGATTTACAGGCCTATGGCTTATAATTTGGGGCATAACCCGTTAGGATTTTATGGGGAGACGAGAGGGAGGATGTTGGCTGATGGCATCGATTCGCAACATTTATTGTGTAGGACGCAACTACGGGCTGCATGCAGCCGAGCTCGGTAACGATATTCCGGAGGAGCCGATGATTTTCATCAAGCCGACGCACGCATTCGTTGCGCTGCAGGATCAGACGATCGCGCTGCCTGGGGGCAAAGGGGAAATTCATTACGAAGCGGAGCTCGTTCTTCATCTGGGCGACGATTACGCTCCCGGTAAAACCGTTGACCAGCTGGTTGACCAAATGGCTCTCGGCATCGATTTCACGCTGCGCGACGTGCAGTCCGTCATTAAGAAAAAGGGGCAGCCTTGGCTGCCGGCCAAAGGCTTTCTGAATTCGGCTCCCTGCTCGGAATTTCGTCCGTTTCCGGGCTTTAATGCGGCGAAGCAAACCGAGTTTGCGCTCCGCAAGAACGGTGAGGAAGTACAGCGGGGCAATATCAACGATATGATTTTCAATCTGCAGGTGATCATAGACTACATAGCGGAGCATTACGGCCTGGGCGCAGGAGATATCATCTATACCGGAACGCCGGCCGGCGTAGCTGCCGTTCAAACCGGCGACCGGCTCGAGCTGTTGTGGGGAGAAGAAAGCTTCGGCGCTTTCACCGTGAGCATCCAGGATTAATACGCAAGGAGCACCCTGCCGTATGGCGGGTGCTCCGTTTGCTTTTCATGCCAATTGCGTACTTACAGCACATCGTCGGAGTACTGCTTCCGGATTTCCAGCAGCTTCGGGAGCTCACTTAAAAATACGTCCACAATCTGAGGGTCAAAGTGACGGCCCCGTTCCTCCCGGATTAGCGCGATGATCGGCTCGAGCGGCCACGCTTTCTTGTACACTCTGTCGCTGCCTAGCGCATCGAAAACGTCCGCTAGAGCTGTGATGCGCCCGAAGATGTGAATGTCTTCGCCCTTCAGCCCTTGCGGATACCCCTGGCCGTTCCATCTCTCATGATGCTGATGGGCGACGATTGCGGCCGCTTTCAATATTTCACGGTTCGATTTGTTCAAGAGGCCGTAGCCGATAGCCGCATGGGTTTTCATCAAATCGAATTCGGCCTCGTTCAGCTTGCCCGGCTTGTTGAGCACTTCATCGGGAATGGCCACCTTGCCGATATCGTGCATAGGAGAAGCGATCTTCAGCAGCTCCGCTTCCTTCTGCGGCAGCCCGAGGCCCAAAGCGAGAATATAAGAATATTCCGCTACGCGCTTCACATGGTTGCCGGTTTCCTTGGAACGGCTTTCGCCGATTTTCCCGATTGTAAAAATAAGCTCCTTCTGCGTTTCCTCGATTTCATGGGACAGCAGGGCGGACTCCAGCGCTTTTCCGGCGTAGGAAGCGGCGAGCGTCAAGTAATCCATATCTTTTTTCGAAAAATGCTCTTCGTCGGTCAATTTGTTGATCGCTTGATAGACGCCTGTAATTTCCCCGTCATTGTTGCGAAAAGGAATGACCATCAGGGATTTGGTGCGGTATCCGGTTTTCCGGTCCATGGCGATCGCGCCGTTCTCCAGTACTTCTTTGAACTCCTCGTTCCGATAAGCGTCATCTATAAAAATCGCCTTCCCCGTCGTCACGCAATGGCCGGCGAGTCCCGCCTGCATAGGCATTCGCAGCAGAGGAACGCCATGGGCTGCGGCGGAGTACAGCTCGCTGCGGGGCCAGTCTGCCAGCCATACGGTGCAGCGGTCAGCCACAACCATCTCGCGTCCCATATCGGCCATCAGCATTAGTAAATGGTTCAGGCGGCGCTCATTGGCGATTTTGGCGGCATAGTCAAAAATAATGCGGAGCATTTCATGCGGCTCGGGTTCTTTTGCCGTTCTTGCAGTTCCGAGTATTTCGCCGTCCGACATAGAAATAGCCTCCTCAAAGCCCGGTTCATTTTTCCATCTACGCAAATCATATTATAATGTCTATAGTCTGTAAATCATTTGTTTGAGGAGAAGCCTATGCTGGACTGGTTCATTGGCGCGCTCTGCAGCCTGATCGTGGCGGGCGCGGCCTATAAGAAAAGATCGTTATCCGGCTCCGGCTTCGCTGCGGCCTTCGTCGTGGGAACACTGCTGTATGCAACGGGAAGCCTTGCCTGGTTCGGCACGCTGCTGGTGTTCTTTATCACTTCGACCCTGCTGTCCAAATGGAAGCACCGGCAGAAGGCGGCGGTAGAAGCGAATTATGCCAAAACGGGACGCCGCGATGCCGGGCAAGTCATAGCTAACGGAGGCCTCGGCGTTATCATGTGCCTCGGGCATGTCTTCTGGCCGCACCCGCTGTGGTGGGCCGGGTTTATCGGCGTTATGGCCACGGTGAATGCCGATACGTGGGCGACGGAAATCGGCGGGCTGAGCAGATCCCAGCCCCGCTCGATCGTCAGCGGCCGGCGGGTGCCCGCCGGCACGTCGGGCGGCGTCACCCGCCTCGGGCTGGCCGCATCCGCAGCCGGAGGGCTGCTCATCGGAGCCTCGGGCTGGGCGCTCAGCGGCGGCAGCCTGCTGCCGGAGGCAGCCGCAGCAAGCGTTCCCGGCGGTGGGGGAGCCGCCGCTTTAGGCATTTTGCTGCTGCTGGGCGGCCTCGGTGGGCTGCTCGGCTCTTTAGCGGATTCCTGGCTTGGAGCCGTGCTTCAAGTCATGTACCGCTGTCCGGTTTGCGGCCGGGAGCTCGAGAAGAGCCGCCATTGCGATGCGGCGGCTGTCCGTACCCGAGGACTGGCGTTCATGAACAATGACACGGTGAACATGCTCAGCTCATTGTTCGGCGGAGCCGTCAGCGCCGCTTTATATGCGCTGCTGGTTGGATAAGCCGTTGCTTCCGGGCAGGCGGCAGGAAAGCGAGGGCTCTTAAGTACGCGCTGCCGCCGTCAGGGTTGCGCTGGGCTCTCGGTCGGCTCCATCGGCTTATCGGCCTCTGCCCCGCATGCTGTCTGCCTCACGGCTGGTCACGAGCATCGCAAGGCGTTAGCCGGCCGGTTCGGACCCCGGTCACGCGTCTCAGCCAATCGTACCGCTGCCGGGTTTGAGGCCGGGAGCGCGGGAACAGCCGCGATTGCGCTGCAGCGCCTGTCCGGCGCTTGCAACCCGCGCAGAAACCCCCGTCTCCATAAAAGGAGGCGGGGGTTTCCTTTTTTCTGCTGAAACGAGCTTCCGGAAGCGTTAGGAAAGCGCACGGCTTCAGCCTTTTGATCCGTAGGAAGGAAGAGCGCTAGGGAAGGGTCACGGCTCCGACCTCTTGAAAAGAACGGAGCTCCGTCGCCTTCAGCATTTGCTCCGAGGCGGTGTAAAGCGTATCGCCGATAGACAGAACGCGGTGAATGCTTCGCTGGGGCGCCGAGCCGAGCTCGCCGGACTTGTCATAGTCCTCCGAGGTCAAATGAGTGATTTTTCCCTGCAGCTTAAAGCCTTCCGTCAGGTCAAGCTTATAAACATAGGCGCCCTGGAAGGTGAAGCTTCCATACTGCGAGGCCTGTACCTGCTTCGTTCCTGCGGCGGCGCTGCCGTTCGCAGCGTTTTCCCTGACAGTCACCGGGAAAGCGAGCAGCCCCTGATCCTTTGAAAAGAGCAGCGCTTTATGATTGTTCAGCAGCTCGGATTCGGTTCCGCGGTCGCCGATACGCTCAACGAACAGCTCTTTCGGATGCTCCACATCGCTGATGTCGAACAGAGCCATTTTCATGCCTTGGTAAAATACGCTTGAGGAATTAAAGCTATTGTCCGGCGCAGCGCCGGAACTGGATTCGTTGGATATTTCAACCGTGTCCTTGCCGAAGCCGATAATATGATTCTCGTCATATGGATGCAGATAATTGCTGTAGCCCGGTATTTTCAGCTTGCCGACGATTTTCGGAGCCTGAGGCTCCTTAAGATCAATGACGAATAACGGATCGACGGTTCGGAAGGTGACCATATAAGCGCGGTCTCCCGTATAACGAACGGAATAAATTTGTTCGCCCGGGGCGATATTCTCGATTTTACCGGCTGTTTGAAGCGATTCATCCAGTACGTACATTTGGCTGCTCATGCTCATGCCGCCGCCCTCGTTCCATTGACGCCGGGTGGTAGCGATGCGGAAATAACCGTTGCTCTCATCCATGGCGAATGAATTGACCGCATGCCCGGGCACGGATCCCCGGCCGATATAGCGGATCGCCCCTTCGTCCAGCCCGAATTTGTAAATGGCGCTGTTCTCCTCGCGGAAAGAGGCGATGCGTCTCTGCGGCGCCGATGTGTCCAGGGGCTGTACGGAAGCAGCGGCGTATTCCGGCGATACTACGTACAGATGCTTCCGGGAAGCATAGACCTCGCTCCCGGAGCCGAGATAGCTCTGCACCGTCATGCTCTGTCCTGGCTGATCCAGGTTGAGGCCGCCGATCATTAAGTAGGTGGACTTCAACGAATCCGGAAAATACCGGATGCTGTCGTAGCCTACAGGGATAAAGTCGTTCCCGGCGGCTGAATCTTTATAGACGGGGAGCTGCTTGGACAGGGAAGACAGCGTATCCGTCCCGGCGGCCGGCCGGCTTTGATTCAGGCGCAGCGCGGGGGAGTAAGCCAATCCTTTATTGGTGACGAAATACAGGGAGCCGTCCACTTTGCGGGAGGAGACATAGGCACCCTTCCAGCTCGGCCTCGCGAGTTTTGCTGAAGGCGCCGCTGCTGCTCTCCGGCTCATAGATGATCGCCTTTGTGGTTGTACGCTGCGGACGGGAAGGGATCAGCCTTATTTTCATTGCCGATGCTGATGTTCCATCCGCTGCTTGTACGGCCGGAACAGACAGTTCTTCGCCGTCAGGGACCGGCTTGTTGTCCTCCAGCGGGTAGGAGGTGCTGCCGATGACAATGAGCCGATGTTCGTCCACGTACAGCTCCTGGGCGCGGAAGTTTTTGTCCTCGAAGCTCAATGTTTGCAGCACCTTCATTTGATCGGCGGGATAGGCCGCCGTAATGAGAACCCGGTTGCGGTTGACTTGATAAATCAGCGAGCCGTCGGTTTTGATAATATCCGCTTCGTCTACGCCCTTTACCTGAATGTTGGTTCCCGAAAAGGAGGGCTTGGACTCCGGGGCGGCTGAAGCGGCTGAGGAGGCGGCGCTCGCTGAAGCGTCTTCCTTTAACGCTGCCGCCGGAGAACGTTTAACGATAGCGGAGCTATCCTCAACGGCAGCGGGGAGGGCGGCTATGCCTGTAGTATCGTAGCCCTGCGCAGCGGATTCCTCCAGCAGCTGCTGGAGACGCTCTGCCGATCCCACGGCTGGAAGAGCCGTGGAGGCATCCGCAATAGAGACCGATCGGGCCGGCCCGTCCCAGAATACGTTGAAATCAAACGACTCGCTGAAGAAGCGGACCGGTACATACAATTTGCCGGCCTCCATGCGAGGAGCGGTATCGAGCTGGACCGGCTGGTTTCGGCGTTCGGCTTGAACGGTTCCTGCCGTTATCCGGATCGAGCGGTCCGCTTTTGTCGCCGTAGCGCTTTGGGTTGCCTCGTCCCACTCCACCTGTACGCCGAGAGCCTCCGACAAGTCTCTGAGCGGGACCATGAGCGTGCTATCGATCAGGCGCGGCATGCAGCTGAATGAAACGGCTTGACCGTTCAACTGCAGCTTAATGCCGGGATCGGCGCTGTCCGGCTCTGCAGCCGAAGGCAGTGAGGCCCCGGAAGTAAAGACCGTGCATGCCAGCAGACAACTTAGTGACCACATTTTATTCATGTGCTTCCCTCCAACTGAAATGAAAATAAACGAGCCGGGCTTGGCTAAGATTCGGCCGGTACATCCTTTCGTAATCTCAAACGCAGGCGTGTACCTTTTTGTTCCAATTTTTACGGGGATTGGGCAAAAAAAACCGCAGTCCCTTTCGCAGGGCTGCGGATTGCAGATTAAGCTTCACATTGATATCTTCGGGCCAAATTCCTTCCGTCCTGCTTGGCTTGATATAAGGCTTTATCCGCGCGGATAAACAGCTCTGCCGCATCGGCATCCCGACAGGGAATCATCGTTGCGGGTCCCCAGGCTGATCGTTACATAGGACGTGTCGGACCTGGTATGAACGATTCCGAGCTTTTCGACGGCGATACGAAGCTTCTCGGCCACCTTAATAGCCCCCTTCGCATCCGTTTCGGGAAGCAGCAGCACGAATTCCTCGCCGCCGTACCGGGCGATGAAATCGTTGGGGCGTTCGGCAGCCTGGCTGAGGGCGGCGGCGACCTGCTTAAGGCAAATATCGCCCTCCGCATGCCCGTACGAATCGTTGAAGCGTTTAAAATAATCGATATCCACGAGAATCATGGACAGGGGATTGGCGTTCCGGATGCCCTGCTTCCATTCGCGATGGAAGCATTCATCGAAGCCCCGCCGGTTCGCGACGCCTGTCAGCGCATCGACCGTGGACATTTTTTGCAGCAGCTCGTTAGCTTCGAGCAGCTGCTTCTCGACATGCTTGCGTGCGGAAATATCTCTTGAAATAGAGATGATTTCGCTATGATGTCCCTGCTCGTTCAGAATATAGCGGGCGGTCGATTCGAACCAGACGTAAGCTCCGTCCTTTTTGCGGAAACGGTAAGCGGAAAGATTCAGATTCAAATCGCTCAACTGCAGTTTTTCCTGATATAAATCGAACCTGGAATTCCTCCGGATGGAAGTATTCATATACACGCCGTCCGATCAGTTCCTCCGGCTCATATCCGAGCAGCGTCCGGGAAGCGGGCGAGATGTAAAGGAAGACCCCGTCCAGGGAAATGCGCGCGATCATGTCCGTCGAATTCTCGGCGATCATCCGGTACATTTTTTCACTTTCCTGCAGCGATTTCTCTCTCTCATTATCCTTGCTTAGCGTGATATCTTTCAGGAGAGCGCAGTAGGTATGTTCATTCGGATAGGCATGGATTTCCAGCCAGCGGTTGTTCGAGGCGCAGTACGTCTCCAGCTTGTCCGGAAGCTGTGTGGCAGTGCATGATAAATAATGATCGTACAATGGCGACCCGATCGCTTCGGGGAAGCTGTTCCAGATGTAGGTTCCGAGCAGAGCTTCGCGGCTGGCCAGTATCATTCTTTCAGCGGCCTTATTAATATAAGTAAATCGCCCGAACGAGTCCAAGCATACAAAGCCGTCCGGAATGCCATCCAGTATTTCTTCCAGCGATGGATTCGAAACGGCTGATATTTCAGCAGATAGCGGAGGAGCAGGGCGGTACACGATCGTTTTGGTGATCTGCAGCAGGAAGGAGCCGCTTGCCGTATTGGACGGATCCAGCGGTGTCATCGTAACCTGCGCCTCGACATGATGCCCATCATGATGAAGGAAATGGAATTCCCGTAAAGTCTCCCAACGGTCTTTGCCCAGCGTATGAATTCTTGGATGCAGTAAAGTATCTAAGTACACACCATGCAGCTGTTGGTCAGCGTAGCCTAACAATCGATGGAAAGCGACGTTCGCGGCCAAAATCATGTGTTGCTTGGATAAAACCGCCATACCCGAATCCGAGCGTTGAAAAGCCAGAAATCCGAGCTGCAAAGAATCAAGCTGTGTTAAGGGATCTATCATAGGGAGGATCCTTCCTACTATATGCTATATTAGTTCACATTATAAATAACATATTAATGAATGTCCGGGCATTGTTCAATGAGTAAAGAGGGAAATTGGTTACTAAATTTTCTTTAGATAACGTCTAGCCGATAGGGTTGTTATCCTTCTCTTCCGATTCGACAGGAAGTGTCGCCGGAACGTCGGCGGTGGCTGCAGCAGGCGGCTGCGCTTGTCCCGTCTTCAGCTCGTTCAACTGCTTCTCCAGCTGTTTTATCGTACGCTTTAATTTAAACTGTTTGCTGATTCCGATTAAACCGACGATCAAGCCTCCGAGCAGGGTCGAGCTGAGAATAACCAGAATCAGAGGAATGGTCGTCTCGGTAAACAGCAGGTGCACTTGCACGGGCTCGACGTTGATGACGGCAAAAATAGCCGTGACCAGAGCAAAGATGAGGATAAATATAAAAGTCCATTGTGCTTTCATAGTAGTTTGTCCTTTCCGGCGAAAATGAAGAGAAGGCTGCGAACATGACTCTGCATGCTGCAGCCTTGTAGTGAGTAAGGATTACTTAGCCAACTGCTCCATTTGCTCCAGCAAGCCTTTGAATACGTCCATAGCCTGCTTGATCGGTTCCGGTGAAGACATATCGACGCCGGCTTTTTTCAGAATATTGATGGAGTAATCGCTGCCTCCGCTTTTCAGGAAGCCTAAATAACGATCGACGGCCGGCTGGCCTTCTTCAAGAATCTGTTTGGCAAAGCTGGTTGCCGCCGAGAAGCCCGTCGCATATTTGTACACATAGAAGCTGTTGTAGAAGTGGGGGATACGCGCCCATTCCATCTCGATGTCCTGATCTACGACCATGTCGTCGCCGTAGTACAGCTTGTTCAGATCATAATAAATCTTGCTGAACTCCTGCGGTGTCAAAGATTCCCCTTGCTCCGCTTTCTCATGGGTGATCTTCTCGAATTCGGCGAACATCGTCTGACGGAATACCGTTGTCCGGAATTGGTCCATGTAATAAGTAAGCAGGTACATCTTTTCTTTCGGATCGGTCGATTTCTTGAGCATATAATCCATCAGCAGCGCTTCATTCAGCGTGGAGGCCACTTCCGCAAGAAAAATCGTATACTGCGCATAACGGTAAGGCTGATTCGCATCGGACAAGTACGAATGAATGGCATGACCCATTTCATGCGTCAGCGTAAACATGCTGTTCAGGTTGTCCTTATGGTTCAGCAGCACGTAAGGATGGGTGCCGAACGCGCCCCAGCTGTAGGCTCCGTTGCGCTTGCCTTCATTCTCATAAACGTCGATCCAGCGGTCGTCGAACCCTTCCTGCAGAATGTTCAAATAATTTTGGCCGAGCGGCTTCAAGCTTTCTTTGACCGTCTGTTTGGCCTGATCGTAAGTGATATCCATCTTGTATTCGTCCACCAGCGGGGCGAACAGGTCGTACATGTGCAGTTCATCCACTTTGAGCAGCTTTTTGCGCAGCGTCATATAGCGGTGCATCAGCGGCAGCGACTGGTGGATGGCATCGATCAGGTTCGTGTACACCTCTTTGTCGATGTTGTCGCCGTAGAGCGACATTTCCAGCGTAGAAGGGTATTTGCGGACCTTGGAATAAAAAATATTTTTGGTAATATTGGCCGCCAGCGTCGCGCCGATCGTATTTTTATTTTTGCCGTACGTCGCATACATCGCTTGGAACGCCTCTTTGCGCACCTCGCGGTTGCGGCTTTCGAGGAATTGAATGTAGCGGCCGTGCGTCAGCTCGACTTCCTCGCCTTGTTCGTTTTTCACTTTAGGGAATTTCAAATCCGCATTGTTCAGCATGCTGTAGATGGTTCCAGGGGCTTGGGACAGGTTGCCGACCTGCGCCAGCAGTGCTTCCTCGTTTTTGGACAGCACGTGCTGCTTCTCGCGAACCATTTCTTCGAGCGTTCTTTTGTAGAAGCTGAGCTCAGGGTCGGCAATCAGCTTCTTCAGCTCATCGTCGGACAAGCTCAAAATTTCCGGTGAAATAAAGGATAAGGCCTCTCCGGTTTCTACGCTTAATCGTTTGGCTTTATCGGACAATGCCTGGTATGTAGGTTCCGCTGTATCCTCGTGGTGCTTCATATTAGCGTAGACGTACAATCTTTCGGTATGTAAGGAAATTTTGTCTTCGAGCTCAAAGCACTGCTTGATGGCTGCAGGCTCTTTCAGTTTGCCATGGAATGAGGCTGCCTTCTTCATCTCTTCTTTCACGGCCTGATACTCTTGATCCCAGGCTTGTTGATTCGGGAACAGGTCTTCCAGCTTCCAGCGCTGTTCTTCCGGAACGTCTTTGCGTGTAAGTACTTGATTCATGGGAGCCCTCCTTGATATTTTGGATGGTTTGGTTGCGCGTTCGGCTGTCACGGGGGCAGACAACATGGTCCCGGTGAGCAGCACACCCGTCATGACCAGGGGAAAAAAACGCATAGCGCTCACGCTCCCTGCAATTTTTTTCCTAGTATGGCCGGAATGTAGCTTAATTATAAAAAAAATACGTGTCGATGTAAAACGGGCGGGAGGAGGGAAGACGGTAGAGCGTCCCGCCGCAGGCGCCGGTCGGACTCAGCTCTTGTGCAGGCTGAAGAAGCTGTAGACAATCAGCGTAAACGAGAAGACGACCATGACCAGCGCGAGGATGGCCAGAGGCCGTTTCACATGGGACGGGAGCGTATCCTTCTTCATAATAAGCACGAGAGCGAAGCAGAAAGAAACGATAATAAACGTTAACATGGTAGCGCTGTTGCTCATAGCAAACTTTCACCTCATCGGTTGCTTTGCGTCAGTACGGAAAAGCGGATTTAGTATGTTACAGTTCGTCGCCGCAATGCGGAATTCCTTTACAGCCGTAAAATAACCCCATAAAGTGGGGATTATGCTTCGAGGCGGCGGGGACCCCGAAAAGTTATAAATACATTCTGATATGTAAAAAAAGGAAGGGCGCGAAAGCTCTCGTGCCCTTCCCCTTGATCCATTGTACGAAACAATGGTTTGAAACAGAACAGGCGCCGAAGTCACCCGTTGGATTTTACCAAAATCAGCCGTCCCTGCTCATCCTGGCTTGCCTTAAAGCTGTCGTCGGGGTGGATATCCGCTTCCTCCACCAGCTCCCTCGGAATCGTCAGATGCCCGTTATTGTTGACCGAGACGTTGAAGCCGAACAGCTTTTTCCACAAGCCGCCTACCAGCACTCCGGCGATAACCATCACGATCAAAGCCCATTTGACGACGGGATTGGCTTCGAACCAGCCGTGCACCAGCGGGTCCTCCGTCAGCATCTTGCCTGCGGTAAAGGCCAGAACGGCTGCGCCCGCATACATGATCCACGGAAATTTATCCATCCATTTAATGAACAGCGTGCTGCCCGCGACCACGATAGGCACGCTGATCAGCAGTCCGAGAACGACGAGCAGGAAACTTCCATGCGATACGCCTGCAACGGCCATCACATTATCGAAGCCCATGACCGCGTCGGCGACAATAATGGTTTGAATGGCGGGCCACAGCTTGTTTTTAGCCTGGATTTCATGGTCCTTTTTGTCCACCAGCAGCTTGTAGGCGATCCAGACGAGGATGACGCCTCCGATCAGCAGCAGGGCCGGCAGCTTCAGCAGCCAGACGACAACCAGCGTTGCAACCGCACGAATGACGATAGCGCCTACCGTTCCCCAAATAATCGCTTTCTTCTGATGCTCCTTCGGCAGGTTCCGGGCCGCAAGTCCGATCACGATCGCATTGTCACCGGCAAGTACGAGGTCGATAAGAATGATGCTGAGCAGTGCAGTAAAAAATGCCGCGTTTAACCACTCCATGTTTCATCCGCTCCTTTTATGTTTTTTACATAAAAAAGACCTCTACCGCTGCGGTACAGGTCTCTTTAAAACACAAAAGACCTCTACCGTATAGGCAAAGGTCTTGCTAACAACGTTTCGTTGCCAATAAAGCCGGGGCTTGCGCCCGAACTGACGACTTTACTGTGACAGCTACTCCCCTTTGGAGGACATCTTATGTAATTGAATTCATTATAAAAGGAGGACAGGCTTGAAGTCAAGCCTTCACGCGCGGAAAAAAGTTACACTTCTTTAAATGCCGCCATGATCGCGTCGTACTCTTCTTCGTTGCCGGCGAAGTCTTCCTTGCGGAAGCGGTTTTCCGCCCAATGCATCATAGCCGGACGGCTTAGGAAGGTATGGCATTCCTCGCCCCACTGGTCGGAAATCTCGCGCAGAATCAACGTCTTCCCGTTCTCCTCAACCGTAAGCATATTCCATTTATCGCGCTTATAAATAAGGTGCTGTTTAATCATCGGTTTGTTCTCCATTTCTTTAACAGTGATATCGGCTGAATCATACCGCAAGGCGGGGCGGAAATCAAGTGGCAGCAAGGCAGGAACCGGCGTCCTTCAGGAAAAACGATTGCCAGCATTTGTAAGGTGTGCTAAAATTCCCTCTAAGCTTCGCATAGGCGAAGCCGGATTTAGCCTAAGAAGAGTGAAGATGAGACGAGCTGAGGAGAGATGAAGATGAGCCACAAAATGTATGCGCAAACCGGCGTTGCCATGACCTGCCGGTCATTTGCGGAGTATGAGCGCATGTTCGCGCTGGAGCAGGAAGACTTGAATGCAGGGCCGATTCTGGATGCTGCCGCGGGCGCTTCTTCCTTTGTGGCGGAAGCCTGCCTGAGAGGGTTCGACGCTTATGCGGCCGATCCGCTGTACGCGATGGATGCCTATGCCGTTGTCCGGCACGGAGAGCAGGAGATCGAAGTCTCCACCTCCAAGCTGGCCGCCATTGAGGAGGTATTCGACTGGTCCGATTACGGCAGCGTGGAGAGGCACAGGTCGCTTCGCGAAGCGTCGCTGCATGCGTTTGCCGGGCACAGGAAGGATTCAGAAGGGGCGCTGAAATATATTTCCGCCAAGCTGCCGGAGCTTCCCTTTGCCGATAACACGTTTTCCCTTGTGCTGTGCAGCCATTTCTTGTTTCTGTACGGGGAGCAGTTCGGTCCCGAGTTCCATTCGAAGGCGGTGCGGGAGCTGGTACGGGTGTGCAGGCCGGGGGGCCAGGTCCGAATTTATCCGCTGCTGTCCCTTCAATGGGTCCGATATCCGCAGCTGGACGAGCTGATCGAAAGCTTGCGCAAGGAAGGAATTTCGGCCGGGATCATGGAGTCGAAGCTTCCTTTTATTCCCGGATCGACGGAGCTTTTATGCCTCAGAAAATGAACGGTAACGGGCGGTTTCAGGCATTTTGAAGGTTGATTTATAAAAAATGTGATGCTATAATATTTATATTCGCCCTTAGATGGCGATACTTCTAGGAGGTTGTTTTCATTGAAAGGTACAGTAAAATGGTTTAACGCAGAAAAAGGTTACGGTTTCATCTCCGTTGACGGCGGCGACGACGTATTCGTTCACTTCTCCGCAATCCAAGGCGAAGGCTTCAAAACTCTTGAAGAAGGCCAAGCCGTTGAGTTTGAAATCACTCAAGGTAACCGTGGTCCTCAAGCAGCTAACGTCATTAAGCTATAAGATCTAAAAACTTCGATGGGGTTTTCTTCGAATTCAGCTTGTTCCAGCTATCACGAATGGAGATCCTACTTCATCGTAAAAGTTTTCTTATATATTAGTGCATAGCTTCTTAAAGAGAAAGCAGTTCTCGGAAATGAATTTTCGGGAACTGCTTTTTTTGCAGGGGCTTGCCTAACAATTCAAAAGGATAGTACAGGGGAACCGACGGTTTCCTTGTACATCCTTTTTTTTGCGGGGCGGCTATAGCTGCGAGCGCGCAGAAGAGCAAGCGCAAGCCGTTAGTTGACGATCCGCAGGATGTCGTCGACTTCCTTGCGCGGCAGCCGTCCCGGACGCTCGGCCGGATAACCGAGTGAAATGACCATATTGATTTGGCTTTCCACAGGAATCGCCAAATATTCACGCAGCTGGTCGGCCGCCAGCAGCACCGGCCCTGTCATCGGGCAGGTCGCCAGTCCGCGGGCGTGCGCGGCGAGCATCAGGTTTTGCGCGGCAAGGCAGCTGCTCTTGATGCCTTCCTCGGCCCATACGGAGTCGTCTACCAGCTCAACCGGGTCGAAGATCCGTTCGCGGAATTTGGAATTGTACGGCGTTGCCAGACAAATCAGCAGGACCGGCGCGTTGGAGAAAGCCGTGGCGTACGGGCCGAACGATTTGACCAGCAGGCGCGCTTCCTTGGACAGGCCGCGCTGCTCCGCCTCGGCGGCTCTTTTGTGAAGCTGATCCCAGGTCATCTGCTCGATGTCTTTGATTTTCTCGCGATTGACGACGGCGATAAACTCCCACGTTTGCGAGTTCGTATCGCTCGGAGCGTAGCGGGCGCAGTCAATCAGTTCTTTTATATCCTCAATGGCGACTTCTTGCTCGGTAAATTTACGGATGCTTCTGCGATCCAATAAGATGGATTTGAATTGTTCAAATTGCATGGATGTTCTCGTCCCTTCAAGCTATTTCAATAAAAAATGATTAAGACTTGGTACTAAAAGCTGCTGTTTATTATAGCGGTTTTACGTGTCGAAGACAACCGCAGTCAGTCGATTGGGCTGCTCAGGCATCCTTTGCGAAGGCGTGCAGCAGCAGAAATCCGATGGCAGCGAGGAAGGAGAGCAGGGCTCCTACCGTATACATCAGATGGGGGCCTCCCGAATGGAACAGCCATCCGCCTAACGTTCCGCTCAATAAGCCCGCGACTCCTGACCAGGTTACCGCATAAATTGCTTGCCCCGTCGAGCGGTATTCATCAGGCACGACTCTCTGAATGTAGCGGATGACCGTGAACATGAAAATACCGAAGGTGACACTGTGCAGAGCCTGAATGGCAATGACCCACAGCGGATTGTCGACCAGACTCATGAGCGTGAAACGGACGACATACAGCAGCGAGCATACGACGAGCAGCGGTAGCTCCTTATAGCGGTGCCCGTATTTGCTGAGCAGAAAGAACATCGGGATCTCACTCAGCGCAGATACCATCCACGACCAGCCGACGACCGTTTGGTCCGCTCCCAGCTTCTGGAGAAACAAGGCCAGGAAGCCGTCGTTGAACCGGTGCGCGACCGAAACGGTGACGACCGTCAACAGAAACAACAGAAACGTCCTTGAGCCGATAATTTGGACGATGCCCGAAAATTCGATTTTTTTACGGTTGGCGCTCTGGGCATCTCTCAGGAACAGGGAAAGCAGCAGCGTCAGGCTGATGGTTCCCAGGCATAGATCCACGGTCATATCGGCTCCCTGTTTTTTCAGCAGCATGCCGAAGACGATCGAGGCCGCTGCAAAGCCGATGGAGCCCCAGACGCGAAAGGAGGCGTAGCTTTTTTTCGTGCCGCGGATGGTCAGCAGGGTCAAGCTGTCGTTTAGAGACGACATCGGCGTCTGAAAGAAAAAGAATAACGCCATGAATACCATCAGCAGGCTGAATTGGGAGGTCTGCGAAACGATAGCCGCCATCAGCAGCTGACCGGACAAAATGCAGATCAATATTTTCTTGACGGTACGGGCTCTGTCGCTGATGAATCCCCAGAACAAATTCGAGAAGATGCCGAGCATCGGACCGATCGAATACAGCAGTCCGATCTGAATTGTAGAATAACCGCGCGCTTGAAAATAAAGCGGGAAATAAGACGTAATGACCGCCATGGTCATATAGAATGAAAAGGAAAACCCCCGAAGCACCGTATCTCTCGGTTTCGGGAGCTCTTGAGCGCTGTCCACCTGAATCCCTCGTTTCTAAGATTTGAAAGTCATGCGAACCGGCTGATTGCCTGCCGCTCTGCCAATCTCCCGGAGGACGAGCCAGACAACGGCAGCTTCCGCCGCAACCCCCAGCGATTGCGCCAGCGCGCCGATCATCCCGTTCCAGCCGGGGCTCAGCCACACGCACAGAACGAGAGAAAGGAGCGTCACCGACACGTTGGCGGCCTGCGACCAGACCATAACCTTCGTCTCGCCTCTCAGCATGATCATGCCGTTGCCGAAATCAAGCCATGGGAACACGAGCGTCGTAATCATAAACACCCGCAGCGTGTCGAGGCTTGCCAGCATCAGCCGCTCGTTTACGCCCATAACGTTCTGCATGAACCAGGGACCCAGCGAGGTATAGGACATAAGGGCGATCAAACAGCCCGGAATAAAAGCAAGAATGAAGGTAAACCGGATGACGGATTCCGAATCCTTGCGGTAAAAGTTCAGGACGATCTGATGAATATAGGAAAAGAAGCTTTGTACAAGCTGCGTCAGGCTGGCGGCAATGGCGAACGAAGCGACGGACAGCTGAAAATCCATGGTTTTGCCGAGGAAAGCGTTGACCGCCGGACCGATAATTACCGCAATGACCGAAGAGAATAGAAGCGGCCTGTAAAATTGAAAAATTTGCCGCGGACGCTCGATCGGATGGTCCGGCTTCTTCTCGGGAATTTCCTTCAGAAGGGAACGTCCTTCCCAATAGCTGACTCCGGCCTCGATAATCATGCCCGACAAGAAGATGATGGCGCCGACCTGCCCGCTGTTCACCTGATTCGTGTGAATAAAATAAAGCGAGAGCAGGTACATGGCTGCAAGCCGGACCAGCATGCCGACCGTTAACCATTTTGTTCGCATATTGAATATAATAATTCCATGGTACAGGCATCTCAGTCCTGAGAAGAAGCTGACAAACATCAGGATTCTGTAGACATCGACCATCGGTTGGATCAAAGCTTCCTCAACGCCGAAAAAATGCAAAAAAACCCATCTGCCGATGGGAGAGTAGCAGATTAAGACACCCAGGAGCATGATGCTGGCGAAGATGTACCAGCTGATAACGGTCATGGCGCGGAAGGAAATGCGGTCGCGAACGAGGGCGGAGCAGGTTTGCCGCATGAGGACGGCAGGTCTCTCCGTAATCCCAAGAATGCTGAGCGGAAGCGCGTAGCTGGCGATAATCACTTCGGGATTGGCCGAACGGGCCAGCGTGCTGTTGATAATCACGTGTGAAATGGTAACTAAGCTTGCAGAGAGACCGAGCGGTATGAAAAAGGCAAGCAATTGCCGAAATGTCACTCTCGTCTCTTGGTGGCTATTCATCGGCAGGTCTCCTAGCAGTTGGTTTATATCAAAATCATCGCTCTAGTATAGCACAGAATATGCGGGCGTGAACCGTAATTTTTAAGCGCAGCTACTGGGCAGGAGATGCTTATTCATGGTACATTAATCTTTAAAGGAATTTTTCAACCGCACCGTTTGGAAATGTTTTTCTGTTTTCTCAAAGAAAGGTGGCTTATGACCATGACTTGGACTTTTGTAATAGATGACCGTCTCGGCATTCCGCTGCCGCAGCTCGAATTGGAATGGGATCAGTATTCGGAAGCCGACCGCTCGGAGATTTTGCTTCGATGGGAGGAAATCCGCGGCACGATCCCGGACCAGGTGAAGAAGCTGGAACAGATCATTATCAAGAAACAGGCGCAGCTGAACGTCGAGGAGAACTTCAAGCTGTCCTGCCAGCTGAACAGCGAAATAGCCGAATTGGCGGGCACCATCAATGAACTGCATCTGTGGTTCAGGGTCAATCAGGATATTACGTCTTCCGCGGCTCACCATTAATATTTTGAGTGGGATTTGCCGAATATTTGTAATATAATATACGTTATGAGTTTCACAGGAAGCGAAGGTGAATGCGTAGTGTCATGGACGGAAGCTGTACCCCGGTTATGCCGAATGATGGCGGAGCATCGCCCTTCCCTCTATCCTACGGAGGAATGGGACGATTTGATGGATATTCGGATTTCGAAGCTGTCGCTGGACGGCTCGGACGCTGCAGGACAAACTTATGCGGCCGCCGTGAAATCGGCTTTTCATTTATGGAACGATAGTCTGGACTTGTCCCACGAGCTGTCCCAGGAGATTCATACTCCGACCGGCAGCTACCTGCACGGGATCATGCACCGGATGGAGGGCGACTACAGCAACGCCAAATATTGGTTTCGCCAAGCCGGCGTTCACCCCATCCATCAGCCGCTGCTCCAGCAGGCTAAGGCCCGCTTGACAGAAGGCGGCATGGAACGGATCGGCAGCGAGGCGCTGAAGTCGAAGCTTGAGCAGCTGTCGGCATCCTCGGCATGGGATTCCGCCCTGTTCGCGGATATGGTCAGCCATCAAGTGACGGTTGCCCAGGACCCGGAGGCGGAAGTACTGTTGTTAGAGCTGCAGTGGACGGAGTTGAAGCTGCTCCTGCAATTTGCTTTTCAGCAGACCGGGGGGACTCGTTTGAGCTTTGACGCAAGGCAAAAGGCGCTTGTACCCCGTACCCCGGTGCAGCTTATGCTGCGCGTGTACCGGTATGTGATCCCGGAGGTTCGGGAGCAGCTTCGCGTTTGGCGCAGCCGGGCGGACCGGATGCCGGACCCGGAGCTGCAAAGACAGGCGATTGCCAGCATGACCAGCAAGCAGTTTCACTGTCAGGGCGGCGCCGTGTACGCCATAGCCAATTTAGAGATGCGGCATATCCTTATTCCGCTTATTGTTGCGTTCCAGACGATCAGCGATTACCTGGACAATTTATGCGACCGGAGCACGTCGATGGACCCGGACGATTTTCGCCGGCTGCACCAGTCGATGCTGGATGCCGTCGATCCTGCCGAGCCGCTGCACGATTATTATGCTTTCCGGCCGGAGAAGGAAGACGGCGGTTATTTGAACGAGCTTGTCAAGACGTGCCAGGCCAGCTTAAAGCTGCTGCCCTCCTATGCGCAGGTGGCGGCAGGTCCGTGAGCTTGTAGGCCTTTACTGCGATCTGCAGGTGTACAAGCATATTCGCCATGACCTGAGGGAGGAAGCGCTGCAGAGCTGGTGGAAATTGCACGAACCCCGGTTCCCTGCCATAAGCTGGAATGAGTTTGCCGCGGCTACGGGCTCGACCTTAGGGGTGTTTATGTTTTTCTTGGCGGCTGCGGACCCGGAGCTGAAGCCGGGTACCGTGAAGGCGATTCATGAAGCTTATTTTCCGTATATTTGCGGTTTGCATATATTGCTTGATTACTTGATTGATCAAGAGGAAGATGAGATCGGCGGCGATCTGAACTTTTGCAGCTATTACGACGGAATCGGACCAGACGATCGACAGGATAGCCATGATTGTCGTGGAGGCGAGGGAGAGAGCAGAGCATCTGGAAGTGCCGGAGTTTCACCGGATGATCATCGAAGGTTTGCTTGCGCTCTATTTGTCCGATCCTAAAGTAAGCAGGCAAAAACAGGTGAAGCAGGTATCGAGGGAACTGATGAAGGGAAGTCCGCTGATGCGGCTGTTTTTCCTTGTCAACAGTATGTGGGTTCGTAAAACTTCGTAGATGCAGTATCATTTTGAGGAGGAAGCCATACATGTCAGTTAAAAAGATAGCCGTACTCACAAGCGGCGGAGATTCGCAAGGAATGAACGCGGCCGTACGCGCAGTCGTGCGCAGCGGTTTGTTTCACGGATTGGAAGTATTTGCAGTACAGCGCGGCTATGCCGGTCTGATCAATGACGATATCCGTCAGATGGCACCTTCGCAGCGTGGGCGACATTATTCAGCGCGGAGGCACGATTCTGCAGACGGCTCGATGTAAGGAGTTTATGACTGCGGAAGGCCAGCAGCTGGGCGCGGAAAACCTGCGCAAGCGCGGCATCGACGGCCTGGTTGTCATCGGCGGAGACGGCTCCTACCAAGGGGCGAACAAGCTGAGCAAGCTTGGAATCAAGACGATGGGACTGCCGGGAACGATCGACAACGACATCCCGTTCACGGATCTGACGATCGGCTTCGACACAGCGGTTAGTATTGTTGTCGATGCGATCAACAAGCTGCGCGATACGATGAGCTCCCACGAGCGTTCGTCGGTCGTAGAAGTAATGGGCCGCCACTGCGGCGACATTGCGCTGTACGCGGGCCTGGCAAGCGGCGCGGAAACGATCCTCGTGCCGGAAGTGCCTTACGATCTGGATGAAGTGGCGCAGCGGATGGCGGGCAACTTCGAGCAGGGCAAGCGTCACAGTATCGTATTGGTCGCCGAAGGCGTCGGCAAGGGCGAGGACATCGCGAATGAAATTACGAAGCGCAACGGCATCGAACCGCGCGTTACGGTACTCGGGCATATTCAGCGCGGCGGAGCGCCGACGCACAATGACCGCATCCTGGCGAGCAACCTCGGCGATTTTGCCGTCCGCAAGCTGATTGAAGGCGATTCGGGCAAAGCGTGCGGCATTATTAAAGGTGAGCTGACGGTAACGGATATCGATAAAGTCGTTCACTCCAAGAAAGATTTCAACCTGGAGCTGTACGAGCTGGCCAAGCGTCTTTCTCAATAAATCACTTATAAAAAACATGCAGCTCCATTCCTCGAAAAGGGCGGGCTGCATGTTTTTTTGCATTTGACGCGTTCGAATCCCAAGCGGGCGCTGCGGCACTGCGCGACACAGCGGTTAGCCGAGTCCCGCGGGCGGACTTGTCTGATTATCCGGTTCCTTCGAGCGCAGAGATAATTTCAGGCGTCGGCCGGTTGCCTTTTCTGGCATAGGCAATGCGCCCGTCACGTCCGATGACATAGACGATGCGCTGCTGTCCCAGCAGAAACATTTTACCGACATCGTACAATTGGCGGATCCGATCATCCGTGTCCGAAACGAGCGGGAAATCGTAGCTGTGCTTCTCCGCAAAGCGCCGGTGTTCCTCCAGCGTGCCCGGGTTAATGCCCAGCACAACCGCGTCCCGTGCGGCGTACAAAGCCTTGGAATCTCTTACGCTGCAAAGCTGCTTGGTGCAGATGGGCGTTTCATCCTTCGGATAAAAGATCAGCACGATAGGCCGGCTTCCGAGGTAATCCTGCAATTGGACGGCTCCCTGCGTGCTCATTGCTTCAAAGACGGGCGCCTGCTGCCCGATAGAAAGCATAGTTGTCGCTCCTTTCGCATTTCGCATGTTCGCTATGTCCATTGTAGTCAATATGAGAAAAGACATGCAAGCGTGCGGCTGTTCTGTTACGATAGAGAGGTGTGATCAATTCGGCAAGGCAGCAGAGGAGGGGATAGCCGGATGTATATGTATAAGCTTGAGGTCGAATTAAGAAGCCGGACGATACATGTCATCTTGATGGCGGAGCAGGATGCGCAAGCCTTTGATTACCTGGAGGAGCATTTGGTCCGTCATTTTACTCCCACCCCGGAGGTCATTGGAGCCAGTATTCTTGACAAGAAGCGGGCCGTCAAAGGGGCAGGCTACGTGATTGCGCCCAAAGTGTAAAATATTGACTTCCTTTCGTTGACTTAAGAGACATTATATACTAATATGTATCTAAAATATGCAGTCAAAGGAGCGAACTTTATGAAAATAACCATCGTATCGGGAAGTAACCGCAAACAGGCTACGAGTACGCAACTATCCCAATATTTAAAGAAGGTGCTGGAAGCGAAAGACAGCCAGGTTACCTTAATTGATCTGAATGCGTCCCCGCTTCCGTTTTACAGCCCGGATGCGGAGCACCATGACGAGAACTTGAACGCGTTTAAGAAGAGCCTGAACGAAGCTGACGGGATCGTGCTTGTTACGCCGGAATATCACGGAGCGCCAAGCGGCGTACTGAAGAATGCGCTGGACCATGTCGGCTTTGAGCAATTCGACGGTAAAGTGGTGCTGTCGGTCAGCTCGGCGGGAGGCGCCGTAGGCGTGAGCTCGCTGCAGCAGCTGCAGACCATCGTGCGCAACGTGCACGGCATCAACTGCCCGGAATGGATCTCGATCGGCGGGGAGCAGCGGAGCTTTACAGCGGAAGGAGAACCTGCGGACGCTAAGACGAAGGAGCGGGTTCAAAGAACGGTCCTTTATTTCGCTCAGATGGTTCAATCCTTCCGCAAGCAGAAACAGCTGCAGAATTAGGAAATACAAGCTTTGGAGTGAATCGGTTTATGGCCATTTTATCGAACGATTGGGCGGGGCTTCTGGAGGCTGAATTCGAGAAGCCTTATTATAAGGAGCTCCGGCAATTTTTGAAGCAGGAGTACAGTCATCATACTATTTATCCGGATATGCACGATATTTTTAATGCGCTGCATTTGACTTCCTATGCCAATACGAAAATCGTCATCCTGGGCCAGGACCCTTATCATGGGGCAGGGCAGGCGCACGGTTTAAGCTTTTCCGTTAAGCCGGGCGTGCCGGCCCCGCCATCCCTGCAAAATATGTTCAAGGAGCTTCGCAGCGATCTGGGCATCGATATTCCCAATCACGGATATCTGGTGCATTGGGCCGAGCAGGGAGTGCTCCTCTTGAACACCGTCCTGACGGTTCGCGAAGGGATGCCCAATTCCCATAAGGGGATGGGGTGGGAGCAGTTTACGGATCAAGTGATCCGGCTATTGAATGACCGGGAGGAACCGATTGTGTTCATCCTGTGGGGAAGCCATGCGCAGCAGAAAGCCCAGCTGATAACGAATAAGCGGCACGAAATATTGCGCTCCGCTCATCCGAGTCCGTTATCCGCGCACAGGGGATTTTTCGGGAGCAAGCCCTACTCGAAAGCGAACGAATTCCTGAACCGGCACGGAGAGGAAGAGATCGATTGGCGTCTTCCCGACCGGACGACGTATCTCTAGGATTTATTGACAATCAATGGCAGCAAAAAAAGACCTTTCCAATTTATTACTGGGAAAGGTCTTTTTTGCTTGCTGGATACAGCGGGGAACAGCAGCAGCGGAAAGCCGGTTCAAGGCTCGTAATTGACATCGGGGGTGTAGGTGTTTACAGCATTCCAGAGCAAAAACTCGTCGACGCCGTTATCCTTCAGAGCGCGAATCTGCTCCTCGACCTCATGCTTGCCGTATTTGATATAACCCTGCACCCAGGAAGCGGTAAAATCCTGCAGCCACGGGCGAATGACGGGCTTGCTCTGCCCGATGGGTTCAAGCTTCTTCAATGTATCCTTCGCGGCTCCGTTGATCGTCACATAAGGCGCTGCATCCGGAACCTTGGCGCCGAACCAGCCTGTACTGTAATGGCTGGGATAGATCATGGGACAGATCACGTGGACATTCTCCGAAATTTTCTCGAAATCTTGTCCGATGCCTTCCGCGGCGGGAACGGATGCGGCATAGCCGAAAATATCGACCGACACCCGGACGCCAAGCGGCTCCAACTGCTCCCGAGCATAGTGGACAAACTCGGTTACCGCCTGGATACGCGTCCGCTCATCCTTGTCATATTGAAGGCTGTCCGCCCGTTTTTCGAAGCCTTCGGGAAATCGCACATAGTCGAATTGAATTTCCTTGAACCCGGCTTTCGCGGCTTCCTTGGCTACCTTGATGTTGTAGTCCCATACTTCCTTCTTATACGGATTGACGAAGCTGTCCGGCGTCGCTTTGCCGTTATTCCACAGCGTTCCGTCCGGATTGATGAAGGACAGCTCAGGGTGCTTTTGCGCCAATACCGTATCCTTGAAGACGACGATACGGGCGATCGGGTACACCTGGTGCTCCTGCAGCGTCGACATCAGCTTGGGCATGTCCGGAATAATTTTTTGCGTCGTGTCCATAGCTTCAAGCTCAGGATTGCCTGTCGGATAGGTAATGTACCCCCAATCATCCTTCACATCGACAACTACCGCGTTAAGCTCCGTGTCATCCATCAATTTCATTAAAGTGTTCAACCGGGCGCCGCCGGCGCTGTGAGCCGTCATGTATACTCCCTTGACTTTGGGAGCGTCCTGCTGCGGATCATGCTTGTCTACAGCGGCCTGGGATCCGCTTCCGGGGCTTCCGGAGGCCGTACCGGCCGGCTGCACCGCCGCATTCTTGGCATCGTGCGATGCCTGCACAAGCTGATCGAAGCTGACATTCGGCTGATCGGCACCGACTTGTCCCATAACCATCAGTAGGGAAGCGAGTAAAAGTTCCATGATTGCGCATCTCTCCTTGAAGCCAATGTATGACTAATTATAAACAAAGCGCGGAGGGGTTCATAGAGGATTTTGACGCATTTTGTTGAATATCCGTGTAAGGAGAGTATGGCATGGAATCCATAAAAAAAACCATCTCCACTCAGATTTGAGTGAGATGGCTTCAATTTATTATTTAGGCTGGCTTACGCTCGAGCTATCGTGCGAAGCTGCTTCAGTAACGGAAGAATTCAATTCCTTCTTTGGCGCCGGTACGGCTTCGTCGTTGGAGGAAGAAGAACCGCCTCCGGTCGTTGCATCTTTAAATTCACGGAACATTTTACCAAAACCGCGTCCTAGCTCAGGTAATTTGTTAGGTTCCGAAGAGTAATAAAGCTACGAGCGCAATTAGTATAATATGCCATGGAGATAGAGCTCCCATGTAATACACCTCCGATTTTGGTTAACATATGTATCATACCATGTATTAAGAAAAAAATTAACGTTAAATTGTTACTAATCGTTAACAAATTCAAGGACCCGCTTAAGAAAACCCCACAAAGTGGAGCTTATGCTTCGAAGCAGACTCAGGTACTTTGCGGGGCCCCGAGAACATATCAATTCTATTCTGTGTAAATAAAGACGCCTTTTAATGAAGCAAGGCGTCCTTTTGATGTTCGGAAATGCTGTATTGAATAATTTCCATCGCGTCTTCGGTTTCCAAAGCTTCAAGCCCGTTACGAAGTACAATCTCAAAATCGAGCTCCGATCGCTTAAGAAAAGGATACAACTCGGGAGTCAATCTCATTACAATCGTCGATAACTTTACTGTTTCCACAAGCATTCACCCTTTCTTATCATCTGTTGGAGAAGATCAGGCTAGACTTTCGTGAATCGTACAGGTAAAGCATTGAGGCGTTGAATGAAATTACACCTTTCATTATACCATACGCAGAAAAGAAATGAATGGATTAATTGCTCATTGTTACGGGCTAGCCGCGCCTGAATCGTCCCATAATACCAATGGTTTCCACAATATTGACAAAGGCCTGCGGATCCGCCGCGCGAATCATATTCCGCAGCTCTATAAGCTCATATCGCGTCGTCACCGTCATAAGCATATGCTGCTGCTGCTTGGTATATGCCCCTTCGATATTGACGACAGTCACGCCGCGGTGCACTTTCATCAGCCGCTGAACCAGCGAATCCTTGTGGCGGGTTACGATAAAGACCGTTACCTTCAAATGCTTCGTATAGATCATATCGACCACCTTGCTGGTGATATAAATGGATAGCATGGAGTTTAACGCCAAATCCCAATTATTTTTATAATAGCCCAAGGCGAGAATGACCAGTCCGTTCAAAATAAACAGCGAGGTGCCGAGCGGAAAGTCGCGCTTCTGGGTTACGATGGAGCCGATGATATCAAAGCCTCCCGTCGACCCTCCGGCACGAAGCGAGATGCCTGTGCCTACGCCGATCAGGACGCCTCCCGTGACCGCCGCCAAAATATCGTTCTGCGCCGCCGCGGACTCGGGAATCAGGTGCATAAACCAGGAAGTGAAAATGACGGATATAACACTTAGCAGGATGAATTTCCGTCCGATTTGAAGCAGTCCCCAGATGATGACAGGGAGGTTGCTGAGCAAATACAGGAACGCGATATTCCAGCCTGTGAAATACCCGATAATCATGGAAATTCCCGACAGTCCGCCGCTGAGGATTTGTCTGGGAATAAGGAACAGATTGAAGCTGGCCGCTACGAGCGCAGCGCCCAGAACAACCGTACACGCCGGCAAAATCCATTGACGAAGCACGATGGAACCACCGCCTCCTGTTGAATAGGCTGATCGTGATGCATATTATGTATTATGATGCACGAAGATCGATTCCAAACATGCTCCTGGAAAAAGCCCCAAGAAAGCTCTGCAATAAGTGAAATGCCAGAAAAAGTAACAAGGAAAAAAGCTCCGCCCCGGCTGACCGGGACGAAGCTTTGATCGCAAGTAACTTATTTTCGTTTGAATGACCCCGAACGCTTCGTTGTACTCGGCTTGGAGGTGCTGCCGGAGCTTTTGGACGGCGTTTTGTAGGTTGGGGTGGGCCCGTCATTTTTCCGGTCGATTCCGCTGGAGCTTTTGCTTCCAGATGAGGTCGAAGGGCTGGTGCCGAAGCTGCCCTTTCGATCCGTCGTCGTCGGTGCCGGCGTCGAAGGCTTGGTCGCCGTTCCGCCCGAAGGGGCGGAGGATTGATATTTGCCGTAATCGTCATACCGCTTCGTCGAAGTGTAGCCCCGATAATCGTATCCCGTACCGCGATTGCCGCTGAGCCATCCCCCTCCGAACAACGATTGCAGCAGGGAGGCGGCAATGTAGCCCTGCAGGAAGGAAGAATCGTAATTTTGCTTGGCGTATTCGACCGAGTCCAGCTCGACTAGCGTATTGCCGGCATTATTCGGATCTTTCTGTACATTAATGATTTTATCCTCATACACGAGAAACATCTGGTCTTCGGATTCTTTGCTTACTTCCTGAGGCTTTTCGTTGGCCGCAAGCTCCTTGGCCACGGCAGGGACGTCTTTGCCTGCTACGGAATAAATTTTGGCTGTTGATTTGCCTTGCCCCTGAACATCGACCAGGGAATAATTATCTTTAATATAATTGCTTGCATTTCCGCAGCCCACAAGCAGAGTGAAGACCAGGAGGACCGATAGCCACTGCATCGCCCTTTTTGTCATTGTTGGTCACCTCCATACGGATGATCATCCGTCAGTTCCTGGCTCAGCGGCTGCCTTTCATAAATTTGATTTGTCCGGCAGGCGTTTTGGTGCCTTCCATTGCGACGAACTTGCCGTCCTGCCACTGCAGGAAGAAGTATCGTCCTTCCGAACCGAAGTAACGCCACATCATAACTTCGTCGTTCGCACGGAAGTCGGTGTTTCCTTCGGCCCGTACCATATCGCTGCGCTGCTGCTCCAGGTTATAGGTCACTTCGCCGTTCACATCCAGCTCAGTCGGCACATCGTCCGGACTGTCCAGCGAGCCTTCCACGAAAGTGCAGTTGAAGCATTCGTAGGTACGGCCTTTTTCAATGAGGAGACACGATATTTGTGAACCGTTCTGTAAGTAATAGACGAACCGGTGAGGCGGGAAGCCGCGGTCAAAATATACGAGTTTCCCCGATACCACGTATTCCTCGAGATCCATGTTAATAATATCTCCAACTTGGGTGTCTTCCATCGGATTCGATATTTGGGCCGGAGGTTCTTGTTTCTGGCTTTTAATGATCGAACCCACTCGCTTCCAAATCGACATGGGCAAACGCTCCTTTAAATAAAATACCCTTTTTGTCAGGGTAATTCCTTTAATTATTATATCAATTATATACGCCAAAGCGGAAGTGAAGGTTTCATTCTGAATCCCCTGGAATATCAATTCGAGTTGTGGTATAATACTAAAGATATTCTTAAGTACGGCCTTGCGTATTTAAATACGAATGCTTCGGATGCATTTTGAGATACAATATAAGGATATAGGAGTCGCACTTAAGGGTATAAACAAATAAGAACCCTATATAAAAGGAGATTGAAATCATTTGAAAAATTTCAGCGAGTTCGGATTAGAGCCCAAGGTACTTCGTGCCATCACGGAGATGGGCTTTGAAGAGTCGACACCGATTCAAGAAAAAGCAATGCCAATTGCAATGGAGAATCGTGACCTGATTGGGCAAGCCCAAACCGGAACGGGGAAAACTGCGGCTTTCGGGATCCCATTGGTTAACAAAATCGATGTAAGAGAAGAAAAAATTGTGGCTTTGATCATGTGCCCGACACGGGAGCTGGCGATCCAAGTAGCGGAAGAAATCGAGAAGCTGGGCAGATTTAAGGGCATTCGTTCGCTGCCGATCTACGGCGGTCAAGACATCGTGAAGCAGATTCGCGCCCTGAAGAAAAGACCGCAAATTATTATCGGTACGCCTGGACGCTTGCTTGACCATATTAACCGCAAAACAATCAAGCTGGACGATGTACAGACCGTTATTTTGGATGAAGCGGACGAAATGCTGGACATGGGCTTTATGGAGGATATTCAATCGATCCTTCGTCTGGTGCCTGAAGATCGTCAAACCATGCTGTTCTCCGCTACTATGCCTGCCAATATTCAAAAATTGGCGCATCAATTTTTGCGCAATCCGGAGCACGTATCCGTTATTCCTAAGCAAGTAAGCGCACCGTTGATCGACCAATCTTACATCGAACTGCAGGAAAGACAAAAATTCGAAGCGCTGTGCCGCTTGATCGATATGGAATCTCCGGAATTGGCGATCATTTTCGGTCGCACGAAGCGCCGGGTTGACGAGCTGGCTGAAGGTCTGCAAAAACGCGGCTACACTGCGGAAGGCCTGCATGGCGACTTGTCCCAAAATCAGCGCGATAACGTTATGCGCAAGTTCCGTGACGGCAGCATCGACGTGCTGGTAGCGACGGACGTTGCAGCTCGCGGCTTGGACGTATCCGGTGTAACGCACGTTATTAACTTCGACCTCCCGCAAGATCCGGAGAGCTACGTTCACCGTATCGGCCGTACAGGCCGTGCAGGGAAAGAAGGAGCGGCTTACACATTCGTAACGCCTAGAGAAATCGACCACCTGTACTTCATTGAGAAGATCACTCGCCACAAAATTACAAGAAAGCCGATCCCTAGCTTGGCGGAAGCCATCGAGGGCAAGCAAAAAGTAACGGCTGAGCGCATTCTTGAAGTATTGGGCAAGGATGAGCATAACGAATTCAAAGGCTTGGCGATTCAATTGCTGGAGCAGCACGATTCCGTACATTTGCTGGCATCGGCTTTGAAGCTGCTGACAGGCGACAAAAAAGAAGTCAGTGTTGAATTGACTCCGGAAGAGCCGCTTCGCGCTAAGAAAAGAAGAAACGATGTGCGCAGCTCCGGCCGCAGACCATCGGGTCCATACGGAACAGCTAGCGGCGCTCGCCGCGATGGCGGAAGATCGTACGATCGCGACCGCAACGGCTCCTCTTCCCGCCCTCCGCGCAGAGACGGCGGCGGCAGCAGAGATTACTCTTCCCGTGACAGCCGCGGCGGCGGACGTTCGGAAGGCCGCGACTATCCGCGCGACCGTGGATTCAACCGTTCGACTTCTTCCCGTTCCAACGAGGAAATGGTTAAGAACTAAGCATTGGTTTGAATACAAAAAGGTGAAGCCCGCAAGGCTTCACCTTTTCTTTTTTAACGGTAATATTAGAAGAATCCTGCCTGAAGGATAATGACCAAAAGAATATATAGAACCAGAATCGTACCGGTTGTCGTCCAGAGAGCAGTTTGGGACATATTGCTGACCTCCTTTGAAGTTGTCATGGCCGGGTGGTTAATATACTATATGCCTAAGGGCGAATTACGCATAGACAGCTACCTAGATCCCGCAAAATAGGCTATAATATACATTAAGCATCAATACGAACTACGTAATTTGTCGAGGAGGGTGTCTTTTTTGGAATTTAGAGGCATTATGGGAGGCTTTTACCGCATCTCAGAATGGATTATGCGGCTATCCGTAATCAATGTGTTATGGGTGATTTGTGCGATACCCTTCTTCTTGTTGGGATTACTGACGCTGCAGACCGAAACGGTGGACCAGCTGCTGTCCGCAATGATTATCGTTGCCATCGTCTCCCCCTTTACGATTTTTCCGTCTACGGCGGCTATGTTTGCGGTAGCGCGCAAATGGATGACGGGCGAAGAAGACGCACCGTTATTCAAAACCTTTTTCCGGGGATACAAGGAAAACTTTAAGCAAAGTGTGCTCGGCGGTTTGATTTATGTGCTGATTGCGGCTATTCTATACACGAACTTTCGATTTTACGGAAGCCAGACCAGCTCGTTCGGCGTTCTGCGTTTCCTAGTGTTGACGCTTACAGTGCTCGTTTCGGTTTCGTTTTTCCACTTTTTCTCCATTATGTCGCATCTTCATATGAAGCTGTTTCAAATTATTAAAAATGCGTTATTGATATCTATCGGGCATCCGATCCGTTCTATTTCGATGATCGCGTGCAACGGGATTGTGATTTACATCAGCCTCACGAAGTTCACGTTTCTGATTCCATTTTTCATGGGCAGTCTGATCGCCATCATTTCCTTCTGGCATTTCAATCATATTTTCGGGCGTCTGCAGATGAAACAGCAGGAGCTGGCGGAGAAGGAAGCGGAGGCTGCACGGGCCAAGGAAGAAGGCGAAGAAGCGGAGGAGTTCTCTGACGCTGCGGAGCCGGAGCTAAAGGCTTTGGAAGACGGGACAAGCCGTGAATCCAATGGACGGACAGAGATGGATCAATCCGACCGGGATGGGGATACTAAACATCACAAGGCGTAATTTCCTTGGAAACAAGTAGTTTAAGGCCGAGGTTTACTTTCGCTTAAGAAACTCTTATAATAAGAATACAACAAAATCCTGCGATGTACGTTTCGGTTTTAAGTTGTTTTGAACCAATGACTGTTTCTAGGGAGACCTATATCGAATCCGCTGCTGACCTGCCCTCGAAAAGGGACTTCAAACGCGGTTCTGCGGACACCCACCTGCGAGAGCGGGTTTGAAACGCTAAATCGGACGGCATATGCGGGTTTTTTTGTGTTAATTTTCCGTCATTACTGGCTCTGTGCTTTAGGTACCGGGACGGGCCCTGTCGAACTACATACTCTTGTAAGGCTTGATCTTGTTATTTCTAAGGCTTATTCCGTTGGAATGAACGGAAGCATAGAAAAGGAAGGGTGACAAGCTTGAAACTGTTTATCGACACAGCGAATGTAGAAGAGATCCGTAAAGCACATGATCTGGGAGTTATTGCAGGGGTCACGACGAACCCTTCTCTTATTGCAAAAGAAGGCAGAGATTTCTTTGAAACGGTCAAAGAAATCGTATCCATTGTCGGTAACATTCCGATCAGTGCGGAAGTTATCAGCCTAGAATCGAAAGAAATGATTGAGCAAGGTCGCAAGCTGGCCGAGCTTGGAGATGGTATCGTCGTTAAAGTCCCTATGACAGAGGACGGTCTGAAGGCGACGAAAGCTTTTACGGAGCTGGGCATTAAAACGAATGTTACGCTGATTTTCAGCTCGCCTCAAGCCTTGTTGGCCGCACGTGCAGGCGCAACCTACGTATCGCCGTTTATCGGCCGTTTGGATGATATTAATCAAGTGGGCATAAACCTGATTAAAGAGATCAGCCAGATGTTCAAAGTACATAATATTTCCTCGGAAATTATCGCTGCCAGCGTACGTCATTCCGCGCACGTTATCGAAGCGGCACTGGCGGGTTCTGATATTGCAACAGTACCTTATAAAGTCATTCAGCAAATGACGAAGCACCCGTTAACGGATGCAGGGATTGAAAGATTCCTTGCGGATTGGGAAGGCGCGAAGCTGAGTCAATTTTAAGCATATTATTTATTAGTAAAAAAGCCTGCCGGGGAGACCTGGCAGGCTTTTCTTCATTTACTTAGGAGTCAGGCCTTTTCCTGCAGCTGCCGACGGCAGCTCAGGAAAAAAGAAACGGATTAGACAAGGTCGCTCAAACGGTGCATAGTCGTTTTTAGTGTAGGATACAAGGTCTTATACACCTCATAGTATTGTTGATAGCGGCTTTGGTTCTCCGCGTTAGGCTCCACACGGTCCACAACCTGAATCCAGCGCTCGCACAGCTCGCTGATGTCTGTGCCGAGGACTCCCGATGCGGCCATCACAGCCGCTCCGTACGCAGCAACCGTCCGTCGAATTGACCGTGACTACCGGATAGCCGAAAATATCGGCGATCATTTGGCGCCAGAACAAGCTGCGCGCACCGCCGCCGTTGACCCGCAGTTCTTTGATTTCAATGCCGGAAGCTTGAATCAGCTCCATGGAGTCGCGTAGGCCGAAGGTGATTCCTTCCAGTACGGCGCGGGTCAGGTGAGCCTTCGTATGACGGAGGTTTAAGCCGATGAAGCCTCCGCGGGCTTTGGGATCCGGGTGAGGCGTCCGTTCGCCGGTTAAATAAGGAATGAACAGCAGCCCTTCGCTGCCGAGAGGAGCGGTTTCGGCTAAAGCCGTCAGAAACTCGTAGACGTCGCGGCCTTCCGCCTGCGCCTGCTGGAGCTCTTCGTAAGCGAAATGGTTGCGCCACCATTGAAAGGAGCCCCCGGCGGCCAGCATGACGCCCATCCGGTGCCATTTGCCCGGCACGCCATGGCAGAAGGAGTGAAGGCGGCACTCCGGATCAACCTGATACGTGTCGTCGTGTACGAATACGACACCAGAGGTGCCGAGCGCCACTGAGGCGATGCCTTGGCGGACGACGCCGACGCCGACCGCTCCGCAAGCCTGGTCGCCGCCGCCGGCGACTACCGGCGTGCCCGCCGCCAATCCGGTAGCTGCCGCAGCTTCCGGCAGCAGATGGCCGGCAATCTCGTTGCTCTCGAAGAGCGGAGGAAGCCATGCCATAGGCAGGTCAAGACGCTCCATCACCTCGGACGACCATCTGCGGTTCTCCACATCCAGCAGCAGTGTGCCGCTTGCGTCTGCCATATCCATGCCGAAGGCGCCGGTCAGCTGCAGGCGCACATAGTCCTTGGGCAGCATCAGATGCGCTGTCCGGGCATAGTTCTCCGGCTCGTTGTTGCGGAGCCAGACGGCCTTCGGCGCGGTAAAGCCGGTAAGCGCTTTATTGCCGGTCAGCCGGCCAAGCGCTTCTTGGCCGCCTACGGCCTCCTCGATCCACTCGCACTCGGCTGCCGTCCGCTGGTCGCACCATAGCAGAGCGGGACGGACGACCTGCAGCTCGCGGTCGAGAAAGACGGAGCCGTGCATTTGGCCGGATAGGCCTATGCCGGCTACCTCGCTGCCCTGAACTCCGGATTTGGCCAGCAGTGCCTGAATGCATTCAGCGGTACCGCGCCACCAATCCTCCGGGTGCTGCTCGGCCCAGCCCGGCTGCGGCTGCAGCAGCGGATATTCCACGCTGTGGCTTGATTTTACCGCTCCCTGGTCATCCACCAGTATACATTTAACAGCCGATGTGCCTAAATCAATTCCAAGATAATACGTCATGATTCCACCTCATAATAGAATATTATAACTTTGTTTAGTGAATAAACAAATGCATGCTATAATATATTCGGAGCCGGTTCGAAAAATCCTGCCGAAGCATGAAAGCAAATTTTCGAAACCTTTATCGGGCTTAGGTGTATAATAGGGCAGGGCAAGACAAAGGAGGATCAAGGCATTGATAACGACAGTTACGCTGAATGCGGCGATAGATAAAACCTATACGGTTTCCCGTTTCCCGCTTGGGGAGGCTACGCGGACCGGAAAGCCTTATGTTCTGCCTGGCGGAAAAGGAATCAATGCGGCCAGAGTTATCGGGCAGCTTGGCGGTGAAGCTTTGGCGACAGGCTTTACAGCGGGCATGAATGGCAGAAGCATCGAGCAGATGCTGGAGCGGCAGGGGATCGCGCATGACTTTGCTTTCGTTGAGCAGGGCGGAGAATCGAGGCTGTGCCTGACGGTCCTTGACCAGACCACAGGGCAAACGACAGAGCTTATTGAACCCGGTCCTGTCATTGGCAAGTCGGATCTTACGGCATTGCGGCAAAAAATACATCAATGTGCGGCCCGGTCGCAGATTGTTGTCTTTTCCGGCAGTGTGCCCGAAGGGGTGCCTGTATCGATTTATCGAGAGTTGATTGAGATCGCGAAGCGGGCGGGCTGTCTGACGATACTCGATGCCAGCGGCGAAGCGCTGATCCATGGACTGGCCGGTATCCCGGATCTCATCAAACCTAATGAGCATGAAATTGCCGCGCTGCTTGGTAAGCCACTAACGGATGTGAGGGAGCTGGGGCCGGTAATGGACAGGCTGAACGCTCTAGGCATTGCTTATGTAGTCGTTTCTTTGGGGGCTGAGGGCTGTATTGCCGGGCATGAGGGCAAGCTCTTCAGAGTAGCGGCTCCGAGCCTGCAGGCGGTGAATACGGTGGGCTGCGGGGATTCCTTCGTGGCGGGACTGGCCGTAAGTCTTGCCCGGGGGGATTCGGTTGAGGAAACGCTGAAGCGCGCCGTGGCCGCAGGAGCAGCGGATGCTTTAACGCCGGAGGCGGGAGTTGTGGACTCAGGTATAGTGAATCGTATGATGAGAGAGCTTATTGTCATCCCTTTGTAATATTTTTTTATAAAGCGATAACAAACTTGTCAAAAATGTGAAATAACACTTTCTCTGCGGCCCAAACAATGTTATGATTGAACATAGTGTTTACCGGATTTTGTATTGTACTTCTATGAGGAGGGAAGGCTTTGTTCAAGCGAACCTTAATCGGCCTTATTCGCAGCCATGAGACCACTGGGGAGAAAGCGAAGGATCCGGCTTTAAAGACCCGATACTATAAACTTTCTATGGATCAGGTTTGGGATGAAGTCACCAACATGTTTAAAAAAATGAACGGCTACAAGCTTCTTCATGAGGTTAGGAACGTCGGGGAAATCGTGGTGGAACGGAGAACGATGACCGGCCGTACGCAAGACATTACATTGACATTGTTCGGAATTAACCCGGTGAAAACGGCCATCGACATTTATTCCGCTTCCAGAGGGTCTCTCGGAGATCTCGGTTCCAATTACCGTACGATTTTGGAGATTTATAAGCAATTGGATAAACGGCTGGCGGCTCATAAAATACAAGAGTAGAACATAAAAAACATCGGGATGGCCTTGCGGCTTCTCCCGATGTTTTTCTATGTACTTAGATTAATTTTTGTACGGCAGCAACCGCGTTCTCATAGTTCGGATGCTCGGTCATTTCGCCAAGGTACTCGACATATTGAATCGTGTCGTTAGCGTCGATCACGAAGATGGATCTCATCAGCAGTTGAATTTCTTTGATCAGCACGCCGTAGGATTGACCGAAGTTGCGGTCTTTATAGTCAGAAAGCGTTACGACTTTATCGATGCCGGCAGCGCCGCACCAGCGGGATTGTGCGAAAGGCAGGTCCACGCTGATTGTCAGGACAACCACGTTATCGCCAAGCTTTGCCGCTTCTTCGTTAAAACGACGGGTTTGAGCATCACATACGCCTGTATCCAGAGAAGGAACTACGCTGATCAATTTGATTTTACCTGCGTAATCAGCCAGAGAAGCTTGCTCTGTCAAGTTTTTGTTCACTTTAAAGTCCGGAGCTTTGTCGCCGACTTTCAGTTCAGGTCCAACCAAAGTAATCGGGTTGCCTTTCAACGTTGCAACACCTGTACGTTCTTGTGCCATGTACATGGGCCTCCTTATTTTCCTAAAAGTATAATTGGTATTTCACCAAGATTTATTATAAACTTTTTAAAAGGAACTTGTCCAATCGAAAAGGAGTAAGTCAGTGGAACTAAGACAGCTTCAATATTTTGTGAAAGTAGCCCGCAAGCAGCATGTGACGCAGGCGGCGGAGGAGCTTCATGTGGCTCAGTCCGCGGTGAGCAGGCAAATTCATCAGTTGGAAGAGGAGCTGGGCGTTCCTTTGTTTGTGCAGAAAGGACGAAATTTGCAGCTGACACCGGTTGGCAAGCTGTTTTTGGGCCGGGCGGAAAGCATCTTGAGCGAGCTGGAAAGAGCGGTTATGGAGGTTCGGGAATTTCTCGATCCGGAGGTGGGAGAGATTCGCATCGGCTTTCCGCACAGTCTGGGCATTTATTTGCTGCCGACGGTCGTTGCGGGCTTCCGCCAAAAGCACCCGAACGTTAAGTTCCGGCTGCGTCAAGGGACCTATAACAGCTTGATCCGCGATGTCGTGAACGGGGAGCTGGATTTGGCGTTTATTTCGCCTTTTCCCGAGCGTCATGAGCATGTCATCGGAGAACTGCTGTTGCAAGAGGAATTGTATGCGATTGTGCCGGAAGGGCACACGCTTTCGGATTGCGGCTCGATTCGGTTGGAGCAATTGAAGGACGAGTCATTTGTCATGTTCAGCGAAGAATATTCGCTTCGCAATATCGTGTTGGAGGCCTGTGCCAAGGCGGGGTTTGTGCCGCGGATCGGCTTTGAAGGCGAAGAGACGGATACCATCCGGGGACTGGTCGCCGCGGGCGTAGGAGTCAGTCTGCTGCCGGAAATGGCGCTGACCGAGATCAGCCAGCTTCAGCCGGCGAAGGTCCGGGTTATTGAGCCGCTGGTGACCCGCAGCATCGGGCTGATTCAGCGTAAGGGCGAGAAGCTGCCGCTGGTGGCTGAGGTGTTTTATGGTTTTTTGATGGAGTTTTTTGATCGGACGAAATAAAAAAAAGAAAGCCGGGGCAGCGCCTCAGCTTTCTTTTTTTTAGGTTAATCGTCGTTGCGGTTCGTAAAGATCATAATATACTTCAACAGCTCCAGCAGGGAGATTAAGGCTGCTGCGACATAAGTCAGAGCTGCGGCATTCAGCACCTTGGCGACGCCGCGTTCTTCATCGTTCGTAATAAATCCTTCAGCGACCATCAAATCCCTTGCCCGGTTGCTGGCGTTGAACTCCACCGGCAAAGTGACGAGCTGGAAGGCTACCGCAGCCGAGAAGAAGATAATTCCGAACCCGAGCAGGAAATTAAACTGTTGAAAAATCAAGCCTGCCAGAATCAGCAGCGGCGCCACGCCGGAGGCGAAATTCACCGCCGGAAACATTTTGTGACGCAGGGTCAGCATCGGATAATGCACTTTATGCTGGATCGCGTGACCTACCTCGTGGCAGGCGACGGAAATGGCGGAAATGGAGTTTTCATAATAAACCGGCTCGGACAGCCTTACAACACGGGAAATCGGATCGTAGTGGTCCGTCAGACGGCCTGGAACCGGCTCGATCGGAACGTCGTACAGTCCGTTGGCATCCAGCATCCGCCGTGCCGCCTCATAGCCTGTCATACCGGAATAGGTGCGGACCTCGGACCATTTGTTAAACGTCCCTTTTACTCGGAATTGGGCCCACAAGGAAAGCGCAAAAGCAATGATGATCAAAAAATCCATCGGGTGAAAAAACATGGCAGCAGACCTCCGTTTATATTAGGATAAGGGACTTTTACCCAGTAGTAACAGCAAGGCTTCGATACAAGCTGCGGTATGCGGAGTCAGCAGTTTGTTGAAATTCTTCATTTGAGTCGGTTTAAGCTTGTCAAGAAAAGGCAGAATCTCCTGGGCTTCCTTTTGCAGCTGCTGCAAATGGATCTGCAAAGATGTCAGCTTATCTGTCACAATCTCATCTTGACCTACTTTTTTCCACTGCCTTAAGCTCGCCTTGATTTCCTCTAAGGTATATTTCTCCCTCTTCATTGTTTCAATACGTTTCAGTCGGGTTAAGGTTTCATCGCTGTATAAACGATAATTCGTATCCGAACGGGTTTCAGGCTCGATCAGACCCAATTTGGTGTAATAGTCGATAGTTCTGGGGCTAACGTTCGAGACGCGTGCGAGCTCGCCGATTTTGTATAGTTTCATATCCCCATGGTATCACCCCTTATATGTAAGATAATTTTAAAATAACACTCTGCTTCGTTGGGCTGCATTTTCCTACTAATGATATGATCGCAAATCGTACGATAGTATTTATGATAACTGAAATCAAACCATACAGTCAAACGTTATGCTTTTAATGGCAAACGGCCTGTGGATTTCTTCTTCCGTTCCCTATATATAGGAAATGATGTGTCGGAGAACCTGACGTGAGCAGGGGCTGGATATCTATAAAAACACAATCATTTTGGGCGTATTTGTAAGAAATCGTCACGGCATTTCCTGCAAAATGCTATTTTATTGTGGTTAAAACCGAATTATGCACATTTAATGTAAGGTTATTTTTCGTTTTTTACGATTATTTGATGAAAATCCTATTGTCAAATACCAAAAAGCTGTATATAATGACATTAAGATTTTCAAAACATGTTATATAAATTAACATTAAGAAGGAAGTGGTCAGCAATGCTTAAGAAAATGCTCCTATCCACAGGTTTCATGTCTTTACTACCAACCATGGCGTTCGCGGCAGATGACAAAACACCCGCCCAGCTCGCCGGCGCGATTGATTCGGTCTGGGTTATGCTTGCAGCCATCCTGGTTATTTTCATGCAAGCGGGCTTTGCGCTTCTGGAAGCGGGATCTACTAGAATGAAAAATGCGGGTCACGTTGCAGGTAAAACGATTCTTACGTTCGGTATTTGCGCCATTGCTTTCTGGGCGATCGGTTTCGGCTTAGCGTTCGGCGACGGCAACAGCTTTGTTGGAGAAGGCGGCTTCTTCCTGGACGGTACGCAAGAGCAAATTAAAGGCTCGATCAGCCTTTTTGCGGAATCTCCGATTCCAATCGGTATCTTGTTCTTGTTCCAATTGGCTTTTGCAGGCGTATCCCTGGCGATTGCATGGGGCGGCTTCGCAGAACGCGGTAAGCTTCCGGTTTACTTCATCTTCGGTATTCTGTTCACGGTTCTGATTTATCCTGTCGTTGCTCACTGGGTATGGGGCGGCGGCTGGCTGGGCCAATTGGGTATGCAGGACTTCGCGGGTTCCACGGTAGTTCACTTGCAAGGCGCAACGGCGGCATTGGTAGCGACAATCTTGCTGAAACCGCGTATCGGGAAATACAATAAAGATAAAACGCCTAATTTGATCCCAGGTCACAACCAAGTTTTGTCGGTACTCGGCGTTATTATTCTCTGGATCGGCTGGTTCGGTTTCAATGCAGGTTCTACGCTTAGCGCAACAGGCGACGGTTTCTTCGGTTATGTAGCTTTGACAACAAATCTTGCCGCTGCGGCAGGTGCGGTTGCTGCTATGGTAGTTTCTTGGATGTACTTCGGTAAAGCGGATATTCCTAGCATGCTGAACGGCGTTCTTGCCGCATTGGTTGCCATCACGGCCGCTTGCGCCTTCGTATCGCCGCGCGATGCCATTATCATCGGCGCACTTGCCGGTATTATTACCTTCTTCACTGCTCAATGGTTTGAAAAAGCAGGTATCGACGATCCGATCTACGCTTTCTCCGTACACGGTATCGCAGGCATTTGGGGCACATTGTCTACAGGGATTTTCGCTAAACCGGAGTTGGCTGAAACCGTAGGTGTTGGTAAAGCAGGCTTGCTGTACGGCGGCGGCTTGGAGCAATTGGGTGTGCAAGCGCTGGGCGTATTCGGAGCTTTCATCTTCGTACTTGTTCTTTCCTTCATCATTCTGGGTCTGATCAAAATTACGATCGGTCTCCGCGTTACAGAAGAAGAAGAAATCGTGGGTCTGGACACTTTCCGAGCATGGCACTTACGGATATCCGGAGCAAATGAAAAAAGCTCAAGGCGGTTCGGCGACCACTCAAACCGTATAAAATCCCTGAGCTTCAAGAATTGACACCATAATAACAGATTGAAGGAGAACCCGTATGGATAGTTTCTCGATGGAAGTGATTCAGGATGAAATATCCAAGGCTGCGGATGTGGATCAGCTGAGGGCATTTCGGGATCATCTGCACGAGGAGTTCGAACGGCGTCTCCTTCTTTCCCATTCTCTTGATTGGAACCGTCAATTGAATCAAGCACATGATCTGATGATCGCCCAAGCGGTTCAAATGGCCGAGCGCTCGCTGCTCCAAGAGACAGGAGCCGTGCCTCCGGCGGCCTATGCTTTCGTATTATTCGGGAGCGGCGGAAGGAAGGAACAAACGCTGTGGAGCGATCAGGATAACGGCTTGATTTATGACGATCCGGAGAACCCGGAGCTCGCCAGACAGTCAGAAGCCTATTTTAAGACGTTGGGAGACAGGATCAGCGAGTATCTGCTAAAGCTCGGCTATCCGCCATGCACGGGCGAAGTGATCTGTACGAACGATAAATGGCGCAAGAGCTGGAGTGAATACAGAGAAATGATGTACGGCTGGCTGCATGACCCGCATTGGGAGCATATGCGATATTTTCTCATTTTCGCAGATATGCGTCTGCTCTACGGCGAGCCTGCGCTAGTCTCCCGGCTGACGGATGAAATGTATGAATACTGCAGACGGCATCCCGCCGTATTGGAGCATCTGCTCCATAATACACTTCATCATAAAATATCGCTTGGCGTATTCGGGCAGCTGATCAAGGAGCGCTATGGGGAAGATGCGGGCGGAGTTGACATTAAGTACGGCGCCTATATTCCCATCGTGAACGGCGTTCGTCTGTTAAGCGTGGAAGCGGGCATCCGGGAAACCTCTACGGAGGGGCGAATCCTGCGTTTAATGGAAGAAAACCGGGTGGAAGAAGAGATTGCCCAGGACTGGCTTGAGGCTTTATCGATTGCATTGAAGCTGCGTTCGCTCACCCCATTTCAGCTGGAGGACGGTTATTACACGACGCGGGGCAAGCTGACGGCCGACAGATTAACTAAAGAACGCACGAGCGAACTGAAGCTGGCTCTCAGGATCGGCAACGATTTGCAAAAGTTTGTGAAGAAAAGCGTTCACAAAGAGATGGAAAAAGGTTAGGTGGTTATCCGATGAAAGACATGAGACCTGCGGGTAGAATGTGGCATCTGTACAAAATGGGTGGCCTGACTCCTGCCATAACTTCGATGTTCGATGTGCAAAGCGCCCAGCAGATGGCTTTCATTCGATCGATCATGAAGGAGCAGCGGAAAAACTCATTATACGATATCCCCTTAGCGACGGTGGAACTGGTGGTTTTCGATTTGGAAACCACCGGTTTTTCGCCGTATAATGGGGACGAAATCATTTCCTTCGGCGCGATAGCGGTTGAGGGAGCGGCAGTCAAAGAAAACGAAACCTTTTACAGCATTGTCAATCCTAAGCGGGCCATTCCCGACACGGTGGTGGAGCTGACAGGAATTACGAACGAGATGGCGGCGAATGCTCCCGAGCTGCTGAACGGCTTGCGCGAGTTTTTGGAATTTGTCCAGCAAAAGGTGCTTGTCGCCCATGGCACCGGGCACGATAAGCATTTTCTGAACTCTGCGTTGTGGAAAACGTCGAAGATTAATTTGTCCCACCGGATGCTGGATACGATGATGATAGGGAAGTGGCTGAATCCGCGCTTGAAAAGCTACGACCTGGATACCCTGCTCGATGTGTACGGGGTTGATGTAACGCTGCGTCACCATGCGCTGGAGGATGCACGGATGACGGCTCAGCTGTGGAGCCGATTCATGCCGGAAATCCAATCGCGGGATATTCATACGCTGGGCGATCTATACGCCCATTTGAGCCATCATCATCAATAAAAAGCTTCAGCAGGCTGCGGCCCGTCTGAAGCTTTATTTTTTGGCGCGTCTATTCGCCTGTCCGTTGATTTGAAGCGGAACCGGCTCATAATAAGGCTTCCCGGCCGCCGCGTCAATCCTATACTGAAAGATTCCCCACTCGGGGATATCCTTTCGGCGAAGCGACAAGATCCAGTGGCTTGGAGTGTGCAGCCAGGCGGTGCCCAAATCCTCCTGCGAAGGGATGGCCGGGGCAAGCGGATGGGTATGCATGATGCCTGCAATATGGCTGGCGCCGCTTTGTTCTGCCATTACGTGAGTAAGGACAGCGGCGGGATCCATCATAAACTGACGCCGCGGATTTGACGCTATGTTAGGAATCCCGATAAACTGCTCAATTTGGAGTTCGGCTTGTCCGTTTCCTTGGTTTAAGACCGAAGTGCTGCCGAGCAGCAATCCGCATGCTTCATTAGGATGGTGAAGCAATCCGTAGCTCTCCATCCGATTTAGACAGTCTAGTGAGATGACTGCCCGTGCAATTATCATACATCATCTTCCTTAAGCGGAATTTGTTTCTTCTATTATATAATGGCGTTCGCCCGGCTGCATCCGCAGTTTTCCCGTCAGCCGACTTTCCCCTTCGGCTTAATAAGAAAGAATACCAAGCCCAATGTGATGAAAGAAAGCGCCGTAACCGTAATGAAAACTGTAGCGTGAGAGATATCCATCATCCAGCTGAACAAGGGAGGAACCGAACGCAACGCCAAGAAATCTCAGACTGTTATAAATGGAAGTAATCATCCCTCTTTGCTGTTTCTCGACCGCCCCAGTGATCATAGTATTGAGGCAGGGCAGCAGCAAGCCGGTTCCGATACTGCTTAAAGTAAGTAATCCGATTAGTAAGTAGAGGTTTTTTCCGAGAATACCGATACAGATCCCAAGAGCTACAGTCATCAACGCGAGACCGATATTCATCAGCCATCGCATCACGGTACCGTTCTTCTTGATTAACGCCCCGGTCGTATAGGCCGTAATGACTTGTCCGAGCAGCGGGATAGCTAAGACGAGGCCCTTCTTAACGCCTTCGATGCTATAAGGAGGCTCTTCCAGTATATCGGATAAATAAAATAAGACGCCGAACAAAATAAATAAAGCCAGCGACCCGGCAAAAAAAGAAGTAATGAGCCAGCGGCCTTTTTCCTTCAAAATAGTGCCGATGGATTTCAGATACGGCTTCAGCTTGGGCGCCGGCTGTTTTTTCTCAGGCTCCTTCAGCATGAACATCACGGCCAACAGGGCCAGCAGGCAAAACACGGGAAAGGCAAAAAACGCGGCGTACCAGACCAATAAGGCAAGCAGGGAGCCGAGAATAGGACTGACCACTTTGCCTGTGCCGTTGGAAGCCTCGGTCAAGCCTAACGCTTTACTTTCGGTAGCTCCTGAGTATAAATCTCCGGCCAATGCCATCGCAATAGGGGCCGTTCCAGCTGCGCCCAGTCCTTGGATTGCTCTTGCAATAATGATGACGGTGTATGAGTTCCAAATGGCCCCGAAGCCTGCCAGCACGCCGGCGGCGCCGTAAATGATTAAGGAAGGTATAATGATGGCTTTACGGGAGAAGCGGTCTGACAAATACCCCGAAACAGGAATGATCAGTCCGGCCGTAACGGAGAATAACGTAATGACTAAAGAGATTTGAAATTTGCTGATGCCGAGCTTTTCCTGCATGTCGGGCAGAATCGGAACAAGCATGGAGTTTCCCAGGACAAGCACCAGCGGCACCGAAGCCAATGCGATGAACTCCGATAATTTTCCTTTCGAGCCGCCGGACTGCTTGTCTGCCGGCTTTGTTTTTTGTTTACGCGCAGGAGCGGAGTCCAGATCACTTTCAAAAGTGATGTTCAGCTTCCTTGTTCGGGTCTTTTCCATCGTTAAAATTCTCCTCTGGACGCAAGTTGTTGTATCCCTAATGTGCCCCTGAGGGAAGAGGATCATGCTCTCAATCTATTCCATCCCGCGCACCGGCATAAGGAGTTAAAAAAATGAAGAGTTGGATACACTGAGAAGATACGAAACGGATTCATGGAATGGAAAGGGGAATGAAGATGAGACGCAATGCGCCTGTCATGCTGATCGCTCTACTCCTCGCGGGCTTGGCGCTGTATCAAAGCGCTTCGATAGAGGACAGCTCGAAGGTCTCCGCAGCTGCTGCGGCTGCCGGTGTGGACCAGCATACAGAAATGGCGAGAAATAAGCCGGTGCCCGGATTTACGCTGAAAGGCCTAGACGGCCGAACGTATCAGGTCGGCGGGCTTAGAGACAAGCCGCTGATGGTTAATTTCTGGGCTTCCTGGTGCGGCCCCTGCCATGAGGAAGCGCCTGGCTTGAAGGAGGTTTACGAGCGGCACAAGGATCAATTCGATCTATATGCCGTCAATGTGACCAAGGGGGACAGCTTGAAGGAAGTGAAAAGCTTCACAAAGCAATATGCGCTGCCGTTCCCTGTGCTGTTGGACGAGCAGGGGAAAACAGCCGAGATGTACCGCATCTTGTTCGTGCCGACAAGCTTCCTGATCGATAAGCAGGGCGTACTGCGGGATGTCATTCATGTGCTGCCTCCCGATCAATTGGAAAAGTGGATCCAGATGCTGATCGAAGGCTAAAAAATCGTATAAAAAGAGCACCGGCGCCAAAGGCAAACGGTGCTCTTTTTCCCTGAATTAATGATTTACAAGACCGACGCGTTCCCGCTGCTCGTCTACATGATGCTCGGCGTTTGGCTTGCTGCCGAGGAGCGCATAGCGGATGCTGTCCACGAGGGCATCCCAGCTCGCTTCGATGACGTTGTCGGAGACGCCGACGGTGCTCCATACATTTTTGAAATCGCTGGATTCGATCAATACGCGTACTTTAGCCGCGGTGGTGTCTTTCTCATCCAATACGCGAACCTTGTAATCGCTGAGGTGAATGCTCTGCAGAGCCGGGTAATGCCGCTGCAGGCATTTGCGAAGCGCGTTATCCAGCGCGTTGACCGGACCGTTTCCTTCCGCCGCGTTATACACGGTTTCGCCTTTAATGTTGAGCTTCACGATCGCTTCCGTAACGACCGGCTGATTCTCGTTTTTGAACATCAAAATTTTGAACGAATCGACAGTGAAGGCTTCCTCCAGCTTGCCGTAAGCATCGCGGATCAGCAGCTCCAAGGAAGCGTCGGCTCCTTCGAATTGATAGCCTTGATGCTCCATTTCCTTGATTTGCTCAATCAGCTGCTTCGTTTGCTGGTTATCGTTATTGAAATCAAGCCCAAGCTCCTGCGCTTTGAAGACCAGGTTGCTTTGTCCGGCCAATTCGGATACGAGGACGCGCTGTTTGTTGCCGACCAGCTCCGGCGTAATGTGCTCGTAGGTACTGGAGTTGCGCAGAATGGCGGATACGTGAATGCCGCCTTTGTGTGCGAAAGCAGCCGAACCGACGTAAGGCTGGTTCATCGGCATATGCATGTTGGCAATTTCGCTGACGTAGCGGGCCACGCTTGCCAAGCTTTGCAGCTGCTCCGCGCTGATACAGCTGTAGTTCATTTTCAGCTGCAGATTTGGAATGATCGAGCACAGGTTCGCATTGCCGCAGCGCTCGCCGTAGCCGTTAATCGTTCCCTGCACCTGTGTCGCTCCTGCTGCGACAGCCGCGAGGCTGTTCGCCACGCCAAGCTCACAGTCGTTGTGCGCATGGATGCCGATCGGCGTCGAGACGGTCTGCTTCACGACTGTGACGATTTGCGTCACCTCGTGCGGCAGGGAGCCTCCGTTCGTATCGCACAGCACGATCCAGTCTGCGCCGGCTTCTTCGGCTTTGCGGATGGTCTGCAGCGCATATTCGGCGTTGTTCTTATAGCCGTCGAAGAAATGCTCGGCGTCATAAATGACTTCAAGGCCTTTGCTTTTCAAATAACGGACCGAGTCGTAAATCATGGCCAAATTTTCTTCCAATGTCGTCTGGATTGCTTGATGGACGTGGAAATCCCATGACTTTCCGAAGATAGTAGCGACAGGGACGCCGACCTCCAGAATCCGGTTCAGGTTCACATCGTTCTCGGCCAGAGAATCTTTGCGGCGTGTGCTTCCGAAGGCCGTTACCTTGGCATGCTTCAGCTGAAGCTCAGGCACCCGAGTGAAAAATTCAATATCTTTATTATTGCTTCCCGGCCAGCCGCCTTCAATATAATGAACGCCGAGGGAATCCAGCTTGCGGGCAATTTTCATCTTGTCTTCTACGGATAAGCTGATGCCTTCGCCTTGGGTACCGTCCCGAAGGGTAGTATCGAATATTTTCACGTTTGTCGCCATGGATAGTCCTCCTACTTCATACAAGCTTGCGTAAAATATAATTAAATATTATATCACAATGTTTCCGCATAAAGATACGATTTTAACAAATTCGACAGGCGGACAGCTTGACCCTGTTCGCGAAGGAATTGTATGCTGGACATAGTGTGAGCAGCTGCGAACAAAACGAATGCTGCTGGGAGCCGCAAGGTGAAAGCGGGGCTTGGACAGGATGAATAATCATATTCAAGAGGCCTATCCGGTTAAGGGAAGGGTCATCCTTCATATTGATATGAATGCGTTCTACTGCTCCGTTCATGAAGCGGTCGAACCTGAAATCTATAAAGGCAAACCGACAGCGGTAGCCGGAAGCGTGGAGCTGCGCAAAGGCATTATTGTCACCTGCTCTTACCCGGCCCGGGCTCTGGGCATCAAAACCGGGATGCTCGTCAGCCAGGCAATGAAGCTTTGTCCGGATCTGCTGCTGATCAAGCCGGACTTTGATTTGTACAGGCAGTTTTCGCGCAGATTTATGAAAATTGCCTACAGCTATTCCCCGCTGGTTCAGGCTATGTCTATTGACGAGTGCTATGTGGATATTACGGGCTCCAAGCAGTTCGGGACGCCGCTCGACATCGCCGGGCAGATTCAGCAGCGGATCCGGACCGAGCTGCAGCTTCCCTGCTCGATAGGAGTAGCGCCGAACAAGCTTCTTGCCAAAATGGCGTCGGATATGAAGAAGCCGAACGGGATTTCCGTCCTGCGCAAGCGGGATGTGCAACGCCTTCTATGGGATAAGCCCTGCGCCTATCTATACGGGATCGGGAATAAGACGGCCGAAAAGCTGAAACGGCTCAACATTCATACGCTCGGGCAGCTGGCGAAGGCCAGCGATACGCTGCTGCAGGAGCAGTTCGGGATCATGGGGGCCGTGCTGAAGCGGTCGGCTAACGGGGAGGACGACAGTCCCGTCGATCCGGAGCAGGAGCAGAGCAAATCGATAGGGCATACGACCACGCTGCCCGCCAATTTGACGGAACGGGCCGATATTTTTCGCGTCTTCCTGAATTTGGCCGACCAGGTGGGCAGACGCCTGCGCAGGCAGAAGCTGATGGCGCATACGGTGCAGATTACGATCCGGGATCCGGATATGAAGACGATTACGAGGGCGGCCAAGCTGAACGTGCCGACGGAAAACATGGACGATATTTACCATATGGCCTGCAAGCTGTTCGACGATCACTGGAAGGAAGGCATGCCGATCCGTCTGCTCGGCATCACGCTTCAGAATTTGTCCGATAAGCAGGAGACGGCCGTTCAGCTCGATCTGTTCGATTATCAGAAGCAGCCGGGCAGGGAGAAGCTGAATCGCGCGCTGGATGCGCTGCGGGATAAATTCGGCGAGCATGCCGTCTTGACGGCGGGAATGCTGGGGGACGATCCGTCCTCGCTGATCCGCAACCATAAGGAAAGAGGGACGTCGCTGCAAATGGATCATATGAAGGAACGGCGGCTGGAGGAGGATTAGGATGGCGGCGATTGTAGGATTGGCAGGCTTTTCGAACAGCGGCAAAACAACGCTGGTCACAAAGCTGGTCCGTTATTTTACAGCATTAGGCGTAAGGACCGCGGTAATCAAACATGACGGTCATGGACACTATAAGGAAGCGGCGGGCGCGGATTCCACGCTGTTTATTGAAGCGGGGGCACAGGCGACCGTAGTGGTCTCTCCCGATGCTTACCGGCTCTACCGGAAGCAGACTTTTGAAGATCTGGAGACGGTCATTGCTGCGCTGCCGCTAGCTGAGCTGGACCTGGTTCTGATAGAGGGCTTCAAGCAGGGGCCTCACGATAAAATCGCCCTGTTCCGCAGTCCGGAGCAGGCTTCCTTGCTGGATCAGCTGCCTGAAAAGCCTATTGCGGCAGTCACTCCGCAGGCGTTGAGGGAATATGCTGTAAGCAGGGGAATCCCCAGCTTTGATCCCGATGATATCTCTTCTATTGCATCTATGATTCAGGAACGTTATAGACTTTCCATTTGAACTTTGGTTTGTTTTATATTATATTTTAGGATGAGGTTACAAATTAGGAGGAATGTAGAGATGGCTAAATACACTTGGGTAGATAAAGATACCTGTATTGCATGTGGAGCTTGTGGTGCAACGGCTCCAGACATTTACGATTACGACGATGAGGGCTTGGCTGAAGTTATTTTCGACGGCGACGGCAACAAAGGCGCAACCGAAATTCCTGAAGATCTGTACGATGATTTGCAGGATGCGCAAGATGGATGCCCTACGGACTCCATCAAAGTGGCGGACGCTCCTTTCAACTAAGCACTTATGCGATAAAAAGCCTTCTTTTCCAGGTCGAAAGTCCCGGGAAAGAGGGCTTTTTTTCATAGGAAAATATCGAATTTTGACTGAAATTTTAACTCTCCCTTCGGAAAATTATGTTAATATAATTAACGAAACTTAGGTGGGGGGACACTCATGAAAAAAGCGTTAAGCAAGTCTGCCGTTATCACGATCGGCAATGCCATTATCGTTCTCATCTGCTTCCTGTTCCTCGTGTTCGGTGTATGGAAGGTTTTATCGGACCGGATGTATGATTTTAATTTGAAGCAATCGATGAGCGGCGCCCCTAATGAAAATATTGTGGTCGTCGGGATTGACTCCGACTCGATTAAGTCGGTAGGCCCATATCCGTGGGACCGCAAAGTCTATTCGCAGCTCATTCAAATTTTGGAGCAGGCCGGGGCGAACGTCATCGGCTTCGATATCGAACTGTATACCAATGGTGCCAATCCCGACAGCGATGCTTTGCTGGCGCAGGAGCTGGCCAAGCATAATAACATCGTGCTGCCCTCGCATGCGAAGCTGGAGGGGGAGTTCGACCGCTCGACCAAGGTGCGGGAGGGCGAGTGGATGATGGCCAGAGAGATGGAGCAGCCGCTGCCGCTGTTCCGGCCCTTCGTGCAGAGGGCGCATATTAACGCCGCCTATGATACGGATGGGGTGATCCGCTCGAACTGGCTGCAGATCAATTCGCCTGAAGGCGTCTTCCCTTCTCTTGGCCTTGCCATGGCGCAGCTGGCGGGAGCTGACGTGTCGAAATTCGAGCGCATCCCGCTGCGGCAAAATCGTCCCAAATCGGAAATGCTCATCAAATGGGATGCGCTCGAATACCAGTTCGAGACGGTTTCCTTCGCCCGTGTGCTGAAAGGCGACATCCCTCCTCAGACGTTCAAAGACCGTATTATCCTGATCGGCTATACGGCCCCCGGCTCCGATGAAGGCACTACACCCGTCGAACGGCATATGCATCTGGTCTACGCCCATGCGAATATATTGAATCAAATCTTGAATCAGAAGCTGATTTCCCCGATCGGTAATATAGCAACGCTGGTATTGGCTGCCTTCATGATCTTATTATTCGGCTTCCTCACCTGGCGCCTGAAGGCGATCGCAGGCATTATTGCCGTATTCGCAGGCTCGGCTGCGCTGCTCGTCCTTCAATATATTACTTTTGCCTACAGCGATATTTATATTGAAACGGTAGGAGCGGTGGCGAGCGGACTGGTATCGTATTTGGGCAATATTGCGATGAAAACGTATTTCGAAACGAAACAGAAAAATTATATCACCAAGCAGTTCGGGCGCTATATTTCCCCGGATCTCGTAAAAGAAATCGCAAGCAGCGATTCTGAAATCAAGCTGGGCGGCATCAGCAAAAATTTGACGGTGCTTTTCCTTGATGTCAGAGGCTTCACGCCTTTATCCGAGAAGCTGAAGCCGGAGGAGGTCGTCGATTTTCTCAATATGATGTTTGATTTGATTACGGAAAAAGCTTTGCACAACCACGGAACGATCGATAAATTCATCGGCGACGCCGCGATGATTCTGTACAATGCGCCGCTCGATGTGCCGGACCATCCCTACTACGCCGTCAGGACCGCCTATGAAATTCAGAAAGGGATGGAGAAGGTGCGCGAGGAGGTGCTGGACAAGTACGGGGTGACCATCAGCGTCGGAATCGGCATCAATACCGGGGATGTCGTTGTCGGCAATATCGGTTCCTATCTTCGCGTCGATTATACGGCGATCGGGGACAATGTGAACACCGCGGCGCGGATCGAATCCAATACAAGCGCTAACCAGATTCTCGTTTCCGAGTCCACCTATGAGCTGACAAAGGAATATTTTGAATACAACCCGGTAGGCGAGAAGCTGATGAAAGGAAAAAGCATCCCGTTGAAGCTGTTTGAAGTGAAGGGATGGATCCAGGCGCCTGCAAGCCGGGACAAGAAGCGGTCATAAAGATTTGCGGGAAAGATTTTGAGGGAAAGAAGACGGGCGGTTTTTGCGGGCGGAGGCTGTCAAGTTTTGCATTGCCAACCGTTGTCTCCCAATTTAAAATTAATAGAGAGATAGATGCGTATGAAAGTCTTGTAACGAAGGTTGGAGAGGAGCTTTCATGTGATTAGGATAGAAGTAAGCAGGAGAAGGATGTTCAGCGGAATAAGAAACGCTTCGGTGATTTACGCACTGTGCGCTGTGTTTGCTGTACTCTCGTTCATGATGTCCATAAAACCGGCATGGGCCCAATCCGCCCGGGCTGCGATTGTCGTTGAAGTGAACGGGGACGTCAGCGTGCAGAGATCGGGCGGCTCGCGCTCTTATACCGTGTATGAAGAGATGAGCTTGAATCAAGGGGATTTAATTTCTACGGGAGCTTCTTCTTCTGTGGTGTTGAGTCTGGCGAACGATGACGACGAGATTACGGTTGGGGAAAACGCGGATGTATACATATCGGACTTGGCCGAGCAAGGGAACGGCAAGATTTCCAAGCTCAAATTATGGGCCGGATCGGCCTGGATGAAAGTCAAGAGCCTGGTCAGCTCTGAGGATGAGTTTGAAGTGGAAACGCCGACGGCCGTCATGGGGGTGAGGGGCACCCTGTTGTTTACGAGTGTGGATAGAACGACCGGAGAAACGACGCTGGCTGTCGGATCAGGCGTTGTCAGAGCGACGACGACCACCCCCGGACCGGATGGAGGATCGGGAGATGCCGGGCAAATGCAGCATTCCGTCCTGGTATATCCGGCGCAGCAGTTTACGGCGGACACCCGCTCGACAGGCTCGGATTTGCGGCTGCAGGTGGGTACGGTGGACATTGGCCACATCGTCAGCACGGCTTCGCCCAGCGTCATTGAAGCGATGATCAGAAACACGCTGGAAACGCAGCGGGAAAACGAGCAGATCAGGCAAAAATTGCTGGATGACCTGAATAAAGGGCTTCAAAAGCCGGACGAGCCGTCGATCCTTAAATTTAAAGATCAAGCGGATCTTGATAAAGCAGCCGATAATTTCGACCGCTTTATCCCGAATCTGGCTAAAGAGGCGGTTGACCGGAAAAAGATCGAGCGCCAAGTCATTGATGAAGCCAATTCCAGAATCGAAGATCAGCTCAAAAAAATTGATTTGAACAACGTGCCGTCTCTGGACAAGGTGTCCGGCATCGGACCCTGAAGTCGAAAAGCTCAAGGAGCAGGCGGCACAGGAGCAGCTTCGCTATGTGAAGGAGCAGGAGCAGATCCAGATCAATAAAGAGAAGCTTGGAGATCTGCTGCAGAGGCTGGAGCATGAGCGCAGCCAGCTGGAGGAAGCCAACAAGCAGGCATGGACGGAGCAGAACCAGAAGCTCATGGAGCAGTTTGTTTCCGGGCTTAGCCCGGAGGAACAAAAGCGGTTTGAAGCGGCCCGGAAGGCGAACGAGGCCAAGGGAGCGTCGGCCTCGGCAACGACGGTAACAACCGGCGGCGGCAGCGGTCACAAGAGCTCCGGCTCCAACGGAGGCGGAACGGTTACGCCGCCGGCCGTGACGGAACCGCCAGTCCTTATCAGCCCGACGGCGGCAGTAACGACGTCCGAGCCGGCGGTTGTTCTCAAGGCGCCGGCCGCCGCCTTGATCAAGATATGGAATAACGGAACGCTCATCGCCCAAGCGAACGGGAACGGCGAGCAGGAGGTGCGGATTCCGCTCAGCTCTTTGGGGGCAGCGGGCGGAATCGCCGTCTATGATAAGCTGACGGCGACGTCCGAGCTGGGCGGCGTACAAAGCACGGCGGTCGCCATTCCGGCCATTACGGTGGACAGGTCATCGGGGATTACTCTGACTTCTGCGACTAGAAATAATCAGTCGCTGACCGCAACGCTGTCTATGAAAAATTTGACGGGCTCGCAGGCCTTTTACGGTGTGGAGGTGCACCTGGTGTATGACAACCGTCTCAGCTATCAAGGAGACGGGCATGTTTCGAAGGATCTGAACACGGTTTTCGGCGCGCAGCCTCAAAGCGTGGAATTGCTGAAGCAGACGAGCGGCAGTGCGGACTCGGAGCTGATCTATGCGGCTATGCTGTACTCCGGAGCAGCCGGCAGCCCCAGTCCGCTGGAGGTGCACGGAGAGCAGCAGCTTGTCTCGATTCCGCTGGTATGGAACGGAACGAACGCCAACCAGCTGAACGTCAAGCTGGTATCCTATAAAGTGGTGGACAAAGCAGGGAATGTCGTGCGGGAGATGAGCCCGTCAGAAGCTCCGATTGTTATTCCTGTGAACTAATACCGTAATACGTAATCAAAGGAGAAACCAATGAAAATAACAGCACAAAGGCTCGCTGCGGCCGCAATGGCGGCATGCCTGTTGATTGGCGGTGCCCCGGCTTGGGCCGACGCGCCGTCCTTGTCCAACGACAGTCTCAGGACGGATACCGGACGGATCATGATGGATGTTTCCACCTATGCCGGACTGGGGGATGACGGAAGCGGCAGCGCAGCCCGCCTGTACGCCACCTTCCGCAGCCCGTCCGGACTGCTGGTGCAGCTGGATGGCATTCTTCTTGTGGCGGATACCAAGAATCATCTGCTCCGCCGTATCGCGGGGGATAGCGTGAGTACCTATGCCGGCTTGATCGCCTGGAAGGACGGCAAAGGGAGTCCGCTCGGCGCGCGGTTGGACGGCACGGCCGACCTGTCGGTTTTTCAGGAGCCGATGGGCCTTGCCTCGGACCGTGGCGGCAGCATATATGTAGCGGATGCGGGCAATCATGCCATCCGCAAGGTGGATGCCTCCGGTAGGGTGACGACGATTGCCGGAAGCGGGCAAATCGGACTTAAAGACGGACAAGGCTTGGAGGCGGCCTTTGATCATCCGCAGGATGTAGCGGTGGCTTCCGACGGCACCGTATATGTAGCGGACACGTTAAATCACGTCATCCGCCGCATCAGCCCCGATGGACGCACGACGACATTGACGGCTCCCTCCTCCCGGCTCGTCGAGGTTACACCGGGGCAGGTGGTACCTTCCGGCGATTTCCGGGACGGCAGCATTGCGGAGGCTAAATTCAACGAGCCCTCAGGCCTGGCGCTGGACGACCAGGGCAACCTTTACATTAGCGACTCCGGCAACCAGCGGATTCGTTATATGGATTTTGGCAAAGGGCAGGTTATGACCGTTGCGGGTGGCAGCGCTGCGGCAGGCGCCGCCTATGAACCGGCCAGCCTGTATGCTCAAGGGGCCTACGCCGACGGGAAGGCCGGGGCTGCCCGCTTTAACTTCCCTCAGGGAATAGCGCTGACGCCGGAGGGCGGGCTGGTGATTGCAGACAGTATGAACCATTCCATCCGTTACTTGCTGGACGGTGAGGTGACAACCCTGGCTGGGGATCCTCGGCAGCGGACAGGCGAAGCCGACGGAACGGAGCGGACGGCTCAATTCCAGAAGCCGATGGATGTGGCGGCAGCGGCGGACGGCAGCATTTATGCTGCCGATGCTTTTAACAATAAAGTGCGCAGGCTCACCCCGTATCAGCTTCCGACCGGCTTGCCGCAAAACGATGAAGTCAAAGTCGTGCTCGGCTCCACGCCGATCTCCTTTGAGGTGCAGCCCGAGATCGTAAACGGACGCACCATGGTGCCGGTTAGAGCGGTCACCGAAGCGCTCGGCTACAAGGTCGAATACAAGGAAGAGGACCGGAGCGTTCAGCTGACGAAGGGGGATGTCACGGTCGTGCTGCACATCGGCCAAACCGGGATCGAGAAGCAGGTGAAAGGACAGCCGGGAACAGTGAAAGCAACGGATACGGCACCTTACATCAAGGACGGAAATACGTACGTCCCGGTCCGATTTTTTGCCGAGGAAACCGGTTTGGATGTTCAGTGGGAGGAGACAGCAAGAGCCGTTGTTTTACGGCCCTTGACGAAGCTCGGCGAATAGGCTGAAACTGGCTCCGGGCTCATGATGCGAAGAGCGTCCCATCCCTTCACATCATGGGCCTTTTCGATTATGATAAAGGACATAAATCCGTAAATGGTGGGGGCGAACAAGGTGTCCGACTTACTGCATCTGCAAAACAGAATCGATGAATTGGAGAGGCGGAACCTGGAGCTAACGTTTAAACTGCAGTCGGCTGAAGGGTTGAAGGACAGCGTCGCCGCCAAGGAGCAGCTGTTTTCCATGAGCGTCATCCGTTCGCTCGTATTGGCTTTGGATTCCCGCGATCCTTATACGGCAGGGCACTCTTCCAGAGTGGCGCTGTATTCCTTATGGATTGCAAGAGAGCTGGGAATGGATGCGGAGGAAGCGAAGCTCTTTTATGAAGTCGCTTTGATGCACGATATCGGCAAAATCGGCGTTCCCGACCGGGTTCTGCTGAAGACGGACAGCTTGAACGGCGAGGAATTTCAGGTCATGATATCCCACACGACGATCGGCGCCAGAATTTTATCGAAGATGGAGCCGGAGCACCGGATGCTGCAGGCGACCGAAGTGGCAAAGTACCATCATGAAAAAATGGACGGAACCGGGTATCCCGAGGGCTTGAGGGGAGAACAGATTCCTTATCTTGCAAGGATTGTGGCTGTTGCCGACGCTTTTGACGCGATGACGACCGACCGGCCTTATGCCAAGGGAAGAAGCTACCGCGAGGGAGTCGAAGAGCTGATCCGCTGCAAGGGAACGCATTTCGATCCGCACGTAGTGGAAGCTTTCGAGAAAGTAATGAAGGAACGCCATTATTTGGCCGGCTATGAGAATAACCCGCTGGCTGATATGCCTGCTGAAGAATAGGCTATTCAAGACACCTTTGTTCGAGGAAAACGCGGACGGAGGTGTTTTTTCTTTAAAAATGGACGAAGGGAACCGATATACGTAAAAAGACCTGTTTGAGAAATGCTGCCGTGAGGAGGGGGGCTGGAATGAAGCCGAAGGAGCATGAAGAGCAGCTGCAGCAGCTGTTTCAGCAGCATTTGCTGGACAATCCGATGTATCTGAAGGAGTATGTCCGCCAGCATCCCGGTAACAAGATGGCATGGTATTTGTTAGGACGAGAGTACGATGCGCAAGGAAAGCGCGGGAAAGCGCTTTATTGCTATAAGCAGGCAGGGGAAATTTACGAAGCTTTCGAGGAGCGGACGATGACCTTCTCTCCCGAGTCCGAGCAATCGCTGCGCCAGTGGGAACGGAGCAGGCGGAGGCAGCGCTTCCGCTCCCGGCTGCGCGGGGCTGCCGCGGCCCTGCTGGTGGCTGCCGGCGTGCTGCTCCTGCCCTGGTCGGTGAACGACGCGCTGCAGCAGCGGGAGCAGGCCGTGTCCCCTCTGCCGCAGGGGGTCACGCCGGAGCAGGTGCAGCAGACGAAGGTATACTACGTCGCAGGCGCCAGGAGCAAGGAGAACGTCGGCGCGGCGCTGCAGCAAATGCTGCTGCAAGAGCGGCTGAACAGCTACGCCATCCTGGCATCCGGCAAGAAGACGGAGGACGGCCGCTGGATTTCCTGGCCGCAGCCGCCCGATATTCTGCTGTCCGTCGAAGGCAAGGAGGATGCCTCGCAGCAGCGGATCATCTACCACGATGCGGAGAGCTGCGCCTGTCAGCCGACCGAGCCTTCGAAGCCGCAGGCGATTTACCGCTCCTGGGCCGAGCAGCGCGAGCAGGAGCTCGTGGCGCGGTCGGCGGTTGCAGCTTATGTGCGTAAGCAAGGCAGGGCGCCTGCCAGCCTGCAGGAGCTGAATCAGCCGTATCCGCTGAATACGCTTCCCGGCGTCACGCCGTATATGGAGCAGCTGTTCGAGCAGCAGAAGGAGCAGTGGCTGAAGGAAATGCCCGCCGCTGTCCCCGGGTCCCCCGTTCCGGGGGAGGGGCCGCAGCCTCTCGCTGCGGCGGATGCCGCGGGAAGCGGCATGACCAGCCAAGGGCCTGCTGCGAGCGGCCTGATGAAGCCGTTGACCGAGCCGCTGCGAATCATCGTCGATAAGAGCAGCCACCGGCTTGCGGTTGTCAGCGGATCGTTCATCGTCCGCAATTATCCGGTAGGGCTCGGGGCGGGGCGTACGCCGGAGGGCACGTTCGCGATTACGGAGAAGGTGCGCAATCCGAACGGCAAGTCCTACGGGGAATTCGGCAGCCGGGGCATGACGCTGTCCGACACGGAGTATGCGATCCATGGGACGAACAAGCCGTCGAGTATCGGCAAGGATCAGTCGCTTGGCTGCGTCCGGATGCTGCAGGAGGATCTGGAGGAGCTGTTCGATATGGCGCCGATGGGAACGCCTGTGACGATCGGCCAAGGGCAGCTGCCCTCCGATGTGAAGCGGGGGACGCCGGTTTTTCATCTGCCGATGTTCAGCGAAGAAACGAATCCCGGCAAAGTGTACAAATGGCTCGATTAACGCGGGAGCGCCTTAATCCACGCTTCCTGCGAGAATAGAATCGTCGGCGCTTCGCTCGATATAAACCGGAGAAAGCCCGGCCCGGTAAAGTAAAGTAAAGTAAAGGCCCGCAAAACAAAGAAGCCATAATCACCGCGCTGTGCGGATAGGGCTTCTTTTTGCTTTGCGGGCTGCAGGGAGCTGGCCCGAGAACGGAGCACAGCCTGGGAGCCGGCAGTTTTATGGCTTAGCGCGGCAGCAAGGGGCTGAAACGCTTACTTGTTAAAAATCAGCAGAACCGCCATGACGATAATCAATAGAACGAATACCGAGCCGATCCAGATAATGAGCTTTTTGTTGACTGATTCTTGCGGCTTGCGCTGCTGCAGATAAGTTGGTTTTTTTCTTTGCATGGGAATCCGCCCTGCCTTTTTGATGGTTTTAAGCATATTCTAACATAATGTACCCGGGCAAGAACATGATTTTGCACGGCCTGTCCCCTTTATTTTTAGCGCATAAAACGATAAACTGTTCAAGGAGAGCAACTTACAGAACGGTTAGGGGAGAGACATGCAATGCTTTACAAGAACATAGCAAAACCGGTGCTGTTCCGGATGGACCCGGAAAAGGCGCATCATTTGACCATCGACGGGCTTCACACTGTCGCAAACCTGCCGGGTGGAAGAGCCCTGCTGCGGGGGCTTTACTCGGTGCCGGCGTATGCGGAGCTGGAAACGTCCCTTTGGGGGGTCCGGTTCGCCAATCCGATCGGACTGGCCGCAGGTTTGGACAAAAATGCGAAGGCGGTTCCCGGGTTTTCCAGCATCGGCTTCGGCTTTATGGAGGTCGGGACGGTTACGCCCAAGCCTCAGGCGGGCAATGAGCTGCCCCGATTGTTCCGCTTGCCGGAGGATCATGCCCTCATTAACCGGATGGGCTTCAACAATGTAGGGATTGAAACGATGGCCGAGCATTTGAAGCAGGCCGGGAGAAGGACGATTCCGGTCGCCGTCAACATCGGTAAAAATAAAGTAACGCCCAATGAGCAGGCCGAAGAGGATTACCGGGCTTGCATCCGCGGGCTGTACGGATACGGCGATTTTTTTGTCGTCAATATCAGCTCCCCGAACACGCCGGATCTGCGCAATTTGCAGCATGGCGACGATTTGTCGAGGCTGCTTGCCGCCGTTCAGGATGAGATGAAGCTGCAGCACCAGAAGGCCGGCGGCGCGCCGAAGCCGGTGCTCGTCAAAATCGCTCCCGATTTGGAGGGCGACGAGATTGAGTATATGGTCCGTACGATTGTGGAAAGCGGCGTATCCGGTATTATTGCTTCGAATACGACCATTTCCCGGGCGGGCTTGACCCATAAGCACAAAGGCGAGACAGGCGGCTTGAGCGGCAGGCCTTTAACGGAAAGATCGACGAAGCTGATTCATACGATATACAGCGCTACGGAGGGCAAGCTGCCGATCATCGGATCGGGAGGCATTTTTACCGCCCGGGATGCATATGACAAAATACGCGCGGGGGCCAGCCTTGTCGAGGTGTACACCGCATTGATTTATGAAGGGCCGGGTCTCGTCCGCCGCTTGAATGAAGGCTTGAGGGAGCTGCTTCGCAAGGACGGCTTTTCCCGCATTTCGGAAGCGGTTGGAGCTGACCATAGATAGCAGTAAGGAAAATGGAGGAATACGGATGGATGGACGTGACTGGAAAAAATTTCTAATGCCATATGAGCAGGCCGTCGAAGAGCTGAAGGTCAAGTTTAAAACGCTGCGCGGGGAGCTGAAGAGCCGCGAGGAATATTCCCCGATTGAGTTTGTTACGGGGCGGGTCAAGAAGACCTCCAGTATTTTGGAGAAAGCGAAGCGTCTGAACGTTCCCATGGACCAGCTGGAGACAGGCATTGAGGATATTGCCGGCATCCGCATCATGTGCCAGTTCGTGGAGGATATCGAACGGCTGGCGGAGCTGATTCGCGCGCGCGAGGATATGACTTTGCTGTATGAAAAGGATTATATCCGCAACAAAAAGCCGAGCGGCTACCGCAGCTACCATATGATTCTGGAATATCCGGTGCAGACGGCGCTCGGGATGAAGCGGGTTCTGGCGGAGGTTCAAATCCGGACGCTCGCCATGAACTTCTGGGCGACGATCGAGCATTCGCTGAACTACAAGTACCGGGAAAGCCTTCCGGAGGACGTAATCAAGCGGCTGAGCAAAGCGGCGGAAGCCGCCTATATTCTGGATCAGGAAATGAGCAGCATCCGTGACGATATTATGGCGTCGCAGCAGCTGTTTGAGGATAAGTCCAATATCGTTACGCGGGTGCTGAACGGCATTCAGGAGCTTTACTTTTACCACCGGGTACGCGAGGCGGCGCAATTCCAGCTTCGCTTTAACGAGCATTGGGAAAGCGATGACGTCTGGTACTTGAAGGAGCTGTCGAACGAGATCGAAGAAGCGATAGCCCGGGCCAAAAAGGGCAGCGGCAATTAGTCAAGCCCCGGCGGCGCCGGGACATTCAGCGGGTGTGCCGCTGGCCGATACGCGGCCAAGCAGCCCGCGAATCGAGGTGGACGGACATGCGTGAGGAAGCGTCAAACGCTTATGACAGATTGTATGTGGAATTCGTCTATTATTTTAATGTGGAACGGGATTATTTCGAATGTCATGAGGTGATGGAGGAGCTGTGGCTGGAAGAAGGCAGAGCTCCTTTATATCAAGGCCTGCTGCAGGTTGCGGTAGGCCTTTATCATTACCGCAACGGCAATCTCAGCGGAGCGGTCAAGCTGTTTACCGCGGCGGTGCAGAAGCTGGAGCCTCGAAGAGAGCAGCAGGGCACAGGCATCGATTTGGGGCGCCTGGTAGACGACAGCAAGCGGTATCTGGAGCGGCTGGAAAGAGCGGTCGAGCAGCCTTTTGCATTCTACGACCTGGATATTGCGATTCTCGATCCGCAGCTGGAGGAGCGGGTGGAGGAGCTTCGCCGGGATCCTCCTGTGCCTGGAGGCGAGCATTAATTGCGGCTGACAACGGGAGGACGTTAGGGAAAACTGATGCAAACGATGTCCCTACATAATTCAAGGCACCGCACGCAGGATCAATTCACGATTCCATGCAGGATGAGATCCGCGAGCTGTTCTGTAGTGATACTTGCCTGCCCGGCGTCCCGGCCGCCGGATCGGCCAAGCGGCATGTCGACGGCGAGTATCATGACTGCAATATCGGATACCGGCTTACGTAAACGCGGTTCGTCCGGTGCCGGCACTCTGCAGACAGCGCTCCGAATAATCGTGTACGAATGGGTCCGCTGTTCATTCAATTGGCGGATGTCTTCATCGGATAATGCCAGCCGATCCCGCGGCTTTGCCGGCGCGGCCATTTGAATGGCGTTCACTACCGCTCCAGTCCGCTCCCCTTGAAGCCGGATGACCTCAATCAAGTCCATGACGCGTTGTTCCAATCCAGCTTCCAGTTCGATTGCCTCCAATTCCATCGCAGTATGCTCCTGCTTGGTTGCCTCTTCCAGGTACGCGGCCAATACCTCCGTTTTATCGGCGAAAACCCGGAATATAGTCGGCTCGCTGACTCCTGCAGCGCGTGCGCTTTGAAGGGTTGTGACGGTCGGGCCGATTTCCGCCAGCAGCGGCAAATCCGCTTATACGATCATGGCTCATCGGGCATGCAGATCCATTTTAGGAGCCCGTTTAGGTGACGTTGGATTGTTATCCGTTGCTCTCCTCTAAGCGGAAGAAGGATTTTCCGAAGGGGACAGGGAATACATCTGGTAGCTTGCAATACGAGGAGAATGGACATGGCAAAACGGGGCTGTAGAGCGATTCTTCCTTATTTTTGGCTGCTGCTGGGCATATTGGTGCTGTGCGGGATCTTCGGCATTCTTTTTACGGCGGTATCCGGCAGCGGGAGTCTGCGGACGCAAGCAGACCCGTTCCATGCAAGCCTGCAGGACGCTGCATTATCCGGTACGGCGGCGGAAAGCTTCCATGTCCTTGAGCGATTCGAGGCTCAGCATCCTCAGCTGCCGATGCACGACTTCGGGCCGGTGCAGGTGCTGAAGGCGAAGCAAAAGCCGAAGACGGCCAAAACGCTGCAGGCCGTACTGGATCAAGGCCATGTTTTACATTCCTATGTAACGCCCGACCGGCAGCGTGTCCTTTATTTCGTGCAAAGAACGGCGAAGGAGGCTTCGCACCGCTGGAGTCAGCTCGATCTGATGACCGTTGAGCCCGACACCCAGCAAATGACGCAGGCGCCGATCAGCTACGCGTACGGGGAACAGGCGGAGACTGCCGCAGCCTCTACGCTGCTATGCGGGTTTCTTTCCAACGACGTTTTCCTCTACGCGACAGTCAGCCAGACCGATCCGGAGTGGGTATACAGCCTTCAACGCTGGGATATGACGGAACAGAAGGCGACGCTGGTTCTGGAGCTGTTCCGGTATGCCCCCGGGCTTTCTTCACCTATTGCTGAGGCGTCTCCCGTAATGTATGAGGCGGTGCTGGCCCCTGACCAAAAGCATTTGCTGACCCGGGACCGTCTAAACGGAACTCTCATATATAATCTGGCCGACGGCTCCAAGAAGCCGCTGCTGGCCGGAGCAGGCGAGCGCGGAACAGAAGCACAGGTTGAAATCAGCACAGAAACCGGCATTGCATTGTACACTGCCCAGCCGTTTCAGCCTGACACTTGGTGGCTGGATATGCAGGCGGACGTCAAGCGGCAGCCCTTTGCCAATGAGCCGGGACTGATTGATGCGGGCATCGATTCTTCGGGCGGTGTCGCATATTATAATTTCACTTATGACCGCAGCCCTTCGAACCTATTGAACGGGAGCGGGCCGGACAACCATCTGCTGCTGTCCTACGGCGTGCAGCTGCTGGATCTTCAGGGCCATGCGCTCAGCCGCTTCAGTTTGCCCGAGAGGGCAAAGGAAAGGCTGGAATTTGGGGGCTACAGCTCTGCAAAGAAAACGGTGCTGCTTCATAAGTACACGCTGGCGGCGAATAAGGACGGCCGGATGGTGAAGCAAACGTCGGGCTGGCTTCTCGGCGATATGAACACCGGGGCGATGACGCCGCTGAACCGGTTGACGGCTCCCGACAGCTGGGATCGAAACGATGTTTTATTCGGTCAGGTTACTCTGGATCCGGTTCTTGTTTCCGGCGAGGAGCAGGTGTTTGTGAATTATGCGGATCAGACCTATTTCATGTGCCGCTGGAACACGAAGCAGGTGGTCCGCTATCCGGAGGAGGACACAATCCTGTATGCCGACGATTCGAGCAAAAAGGTATTTATCAGCTCCTTTACCCGGCCGGACCTCGTGGTTGCAGCGTTGAACTATAAGAAATATAATTGGGACAATCAGGCTTTCCTATGGATCAATGCCCATTGGATCTCGCGGTATCAAGATCAGCCGGATGGCGGTAAAATGTATTTGTTCCCCATCAGCTAGAGCACACATGCCGAGCCTTTGGAATACAGATGATCGGCAATCGTTTGCCGGACGCATATATAGAGGAGAAGAGCTGCAGCGGCTTAGCAGGCGAATAAGGCCGCTCCTATAACGAGCCTCAAGCTGTATGGACTCACAATCCACTCACGGCTTGAGGCATGCTAATGAATAAATATCCTGCGGGATGGAGGCTGACTTGAATGAAATCGACGCTGCGTCTGGACAAGCTGCTGGCGCATACGGGCTACGGCACCCGCAGTGAAATTAAACAGCTGGTGAAAAAGGGCGCCGTCCGTCTGAACGACCGTCCGGTCAAGGACAGCGGAGTCCAGGTGAACCCTGAGCTGAACCGGGTTACGGTAAACGGACAGGACGTTCGATTACCGAGAGTTTATATACTTAATGCTGAACAAGCCCCAGGGGGTTATATCGGCGACGGAAGACACGCGAGACCGCACCGTAATCGATCTGCTGGAGGAGCAGTACGCCCGCTTCGAGCCTTTTCCTGTCGGCAGACTGGATAAAGATACGGAAGGGCTGCTTCTGCTGACCAATGACGGCAAGCTGACGCATAATTTGCTTTCTCCGCGCAAGCACGTTCCCAAAACCTATTTTGCCGAGGTGGAGGGCGTCGTTACCGATGCGGACGCAAAAGCCTTCGCGGCTGGCGTTGAGCTGGACGACGGCTATGTGACGATGCCGGCGAGCCTGACGATTCTGCAGACGGGCGAGGCGAACGGAAGCCTGTCCAAAATCGAGCTGACGATTATGGAAGGGAAGTTTCATCAGGTGAAACGCATGTTTCAGGCGGTCGGCAAGCGGGTTGTGTTCTTGAAAAGAATGTCCATGGGGCCTCTTCTCCTGGATGAATATTTGTCGCCTGGCGAATACCGTGAGCTGACCGGAGCGGAATTGCTTCAGCTGCAACAGGCGCATGCGGGGGAACCCGCTGATCCGAAAGCAGGCGCGGAGCAAGGTCAAGAGGAGCTGTAGCTATGGATTATTCAATGATTGCGCTGGATGTGGACGGAACGCTGTTGAACGACGATCACGAATTGACGGAGGCTACCAAGCGGGCCGTTCGGGATGCGCATGCACAGGGGGCGAAGATCGTGCTCTGTACGGGCAGAGGGCCGGCGAATGCGATTCCCGTTTTGGAGGAGCTGGGGCTGGATGGCGTGCTGATTACGCATAATGGAGCGGCCACGGTTCAAGTCCCGGGAGGACGGGTGCTTCATGAATACGGCTTCGAGCCGCAGCAGGTTAGCGGTCTTATCAGCTACTGCAGGGAGCGCGGCATCCATTTCGACGTTTGCACGGCTTATGAGATGTTTGCCGAGGCTATCGGCGCGACCGCCGCTGCCATGTACGGCAAATTCATGCTTATGCCGCATACGATTCCCGATGTGCTTCGTTTGGGGCAGTCTATCGTCAAGTTCACTTTATTCGGGACGCCGGAGGAAATGGACAAAGCGGAGCAGGATTTTGCAAGGCTGCAGCCGGAAGGGCTGCATGCCCTGCGGAGCGGCGATTCGTTTATCGACGTGATGAGCACCGCAGCTTCCAAGGGGAAGGCTGTACAGCAGCTTGCGGAGCAGTGGCAGGTTCCAAGAGAGCGGATTATGGCTATCGGCAATTATTATAACGATGTGGAGATGCTGCAGTATGCCGGACTCGGCATAGCGATGGACAATGCTCCGGAGGCGGTGAAGCGCGCCGCCGATGCGGTAACGTCTTCCAATAATGAAGACGGTGTCGCGGCCGCTTTCGCTAAATACGGCCTGCATACACCGCAGCATTGAGCCGTACGGCTGTTTTCACATAGAAAGACCGGTGTCCGACGACACCGGTCTTTTGTCATTAGAGCCGCAATTATGATTATATTGCCATGGCACAGAGGTAAGCACGCGCTGCTTTGCACAGGGCCAAGCAGCGCGTACTTATCCTGGATTTGATCAAAGAATATCGCCGCTTTTCCGCTAGCAGCGGAAACGATGGACGGTATGCGGCTTGCTGCATCTCGGGGCCGATGCCGGTTAGCCGGTTCGCCCCGGAGGATGCCGGACGCCGCTCGGATTTAAGCGTGCGACTGTTATTTATTTTTCAACGTAGGGCAGCGCATCCGCCGAAGGGAAGGCTGGACTTCCCCAGGCTAGCGGTGCCGTTTCATTCAGAGCGTCGGCAGGCTTACAGCCAGCCTGCGCGAGTTACGATAACCAAAAGGATGAACAATACCAGGATAACACCAGTGCTTGTGTACAAACCTCCAACTGCTGACATGCTGATTCCTCCCATATCTGTTAGTTTACCGATGGAGCAAGAGGCAAGCGTTCGGTTGAATGGTACGCTTCGGCAGGAACCCAATGCTGGATGTGATATTTTCTCATCGGTTTACTCTTATCATATGAGAAATCCGTCTTGGCGTATGGACTCCTATCCCTGCGCATATATTTTGGGCTTTTTAGGACACGCTAGGTAGGGTGGTTTTTATAGGTACACCAGCCATGAAGGAACCAATGGAGGCGAGATAATGACGGAGATTGTGATTAGACCGGATATGAAGACGACAGGCGGCGAAGTGAACGATATTATGTGGAACAATCGGTTTATTGGCACCATGAGCTTGGTATACCGTGAGACAGACCGCATTTCCGGGGCCATCCAATTGGAGCAAACTACCTTACCTCCTCACGCGAAGCAGCAGGTGGCCGGTGAGCTGCAGCTCTACGTCCAGTCCCTGATGGACGCCATGAGGATACAAACGTGCGATGTCGTGGTCACCTATGGCGAATACGATCATATCATTGCGACCGATACATGGGATTCGTCCTATACGGATGTGGAGGAAGATTTCGATTTCGAGGCGGATGAGCTGGATGACGACAGGCTGGAAGATGCCGGTCTTGCGGAGCATGGGCAGTATCGTTGGCATGACGGCCCGAATTACGATTCATTAGAGCCGCTGGCTTACGATTCCGAACCGGAGGAATCTTTCCGTGAAACGGATGATGCCGAGCGCACACATCACCTCGTCATCGTTGCCGAGTCTCGCAATACATTGGAGTATCACATCTATGATGAAGAGATGGAGCTGTTAGCCGAAGCGGAGCTGTTTCTGGAGGAAGGGGAAGTCAGCGGTACGATTCACTGGCTGCTGGAGCCGGAGGAAGAAGAGCTGGAGGCCGTTGCCGACTTGATTGTCAGCGATTTTGATGAGGATGAAGTCGATTCGTTCGTCCTTCATATGGAATGGAACCAGGACATTATCGAAACGATTGAACTGATGCATGAAGAGCTGCTGGACGACGAGAACAGCCTGCTGTTCGAATCCGACGAAGAACCTTCCTTTAATCGTGACGATTATGCAGTCAGCTTAGCCAGAGACGACGGCGACATGCTGACCTATGAAATTTATCAAACCTCTTACGGCGGGCTGCCAATCGGTACGGCTACCGTCGATATCAGCGAGCGACAGCTGACCGGCTTTATCGATTTCCGCGAACCGGGCAGCTCCGACGACCGCGAATACATTTCGTCCCTTCTGATGGATGAGCTGGATAAAGAGAAGGAATTCGAATCCTTTAATGTAACGATGCTGTTCCGCAATCAACCCTTTGAAGAGCTGATGTTTGAAAACGATACGCTTCACTAGCCGTGAACGCTCCCGAAGACCGCTGCAAGGATGGCGCCTGTCCGTCCTCGCTGGGCGGTCCGGGAGCGTTTTGCATTTTATTGTCAGCGGCGGGAACGGACTCTCCATGTTGTAGGATGCAAGACCCCCATGCTATAATAAAGGTTGTTTTTTTGTGGGGGAGAGGATGAACAACGATGGAATACGAAATCCCTGTCAAAGTACAGAAGCTGGGTACCGATATCCAGGAAGAACAGCTGAAATATCACGATAAAGAAGTCCTTGTTTCCAAGGAGTTTACATTTGACAGCGCGCATCACCTTCACTGCTATGAAGGAAAATGCAAAAGCCTGCACGGGCATACGTACAAGCTCCAGGTCATGATGCGGGGCAAGGTGGACCACCGCGGGATCGTGATCGATTTTGCGGATATCAAGCGCATCGCCAAAGAACGGATCATGGACCGGCTCGATCACCGCTATTTGAACGAGGTGCTGCCGCCTATGAATACGACTGCGGAGAACATGATCGTGTGGATGTACGAGCAGCTCGACAGCGCATTGAAAGAAGAGGGTCTTTCTCCCGGTGTCCGGCTGGAGGAATTGCGGCTGTGGGAGACGCCGACAAGCTTTGCGGCGGTTACCGCTGCTATGATGGGAGATGCTTCCCGTTGACCGCTATCAAACTGCCGATGGTTGAAATTTTTGAAACGGTCGAAGGCGAAGGGACGCGGGCTGGCTTCCCAACGGTTTTTGTCCGTTTATTCGGCTGCAACCTCCGCTGTACCTGGTGCGATACCAAGTACAGCTATCCGCCGGAAGAAGCGGAGTTCGTCATGACGATCGATGAAATCGTCGAGCAGGTGCGCGGATACCGTTCGACGCATCTTTGCTTGACAGGCGGAGAGCCGCTGCTGTACGGAGAAAAATCCGCCGCGCTGATCGAAGCCCTGCTGGGCATCGAACGATTGGCGGACATTCATATCGAAACGAACGGCGCCATCGATTTATCGCCGTTTATGGAGCGGATTCACTCGCCGAAGGTGCGGTACGTGATGGACTATAAGCTGCCGGATTCCGGCGAGTCGGATAAAATGCTGCTTGGCAACTTTGCCAAGTTGCGCGAGCAGGACGAGCTGAAATTCGTCATCGGCAGCCTGGATGACTTTAACGAAGCCAGGCGGCTGCTCGAGCAGGTGCCGACGAAGGCGCTGCCGCTGTTCAGCCCGGTATGGGAAACGATGCCGCCGCATCGTCTGGTCGAGCTGATGCTCGAGCATGGCTTGTCACAGGTGAAGCTGAATATGCAGCTTCACAAAATCATTTGGGACCCTGCGGCACGCGGGGTATAACAGGACGCCGGGATGCGTAAGCCCCGGCGTTAAAGTCATAAAGAGATGAAAACGAAAAGGTGTGGAAGCGGCAATGACGACAAGTTCGCGCAAAAAAGCGGTTATTATTTTGAGCGGCGGCCTGGACAGCACAACCTGTATGGGAATAGCCCAGGAGGCCGGGTACGAGCTGTACCCGATTACATTCGATTACGGGCAGCGGCATAAGATCGAGCTGGAGAACGCCCGCCAGGTAGCTCGGCATTATGGGGTTGCGGACCGTCATAAGGTCATTAAACTCGATTTTCTGAAGGAATTCGGCGGCAGCGCTTTGACGGACGAATCGTTGGACGTGCCGGATATGACCAAGCCGAGGGAGGAGCGGGGCGACGCGGCAGCAGAGAAGGAGTCGGAAGTGCCGATCACTTATGTGCCAGGCCGAAACCTGCTGTTTCTTTCGATTGCTACATCCTATGCCGAGGTAACCGAGGCGGAGGCGATTTATATCGGCGTTAACGCGCTGGATTACAGCGGCTATCCGGACTGCCGTCCCGAATTCATCCGCAAGGTGGAGGAAGTCATGGCGCTTGCGACGCGCGTTGGAGTAGAGGGCCGTCCGATCCGGATCGAGACGCCGCTCAGCGAGTGAACCAAGGCGGAAATCATCCGTCAAGGCATGAAGTTGGATGTGCCTTATCATTTGACGACCTCCTGCTATAACGGGCAGGAGGAAGCCTGCGGCGTCTGCGACAGCTGCCGTCTGCGGCTCAAAGGCTTTGCGGAGGCGGGAAGCAAGGACCCGATCGCTTATAAATAAAAAGACAAGCCCGTTAGGCTCCTCCCTTGGGAAGGGAAGTGACCTAACGGGCTTTTTGTGTGCGGTGCTGTTCAAGAAAGGAATCGGAGCAAGCTTATGGCTGGCAGAGGCTGAGACCCGGGGCACGCTCACAAAAACCGGCGGAAGCAAGCCTCGCCCGCTTGTGTTACATTTTGCAGACGCTAAGAGGCGTTGACTGGTGCATTGCCTTGCGTTGTTCTCGGGCGGAGGAGAGATTAGAGCTCTTCCTGCGACTGCTTCTGCTTCCAGAACAAGGCTGTGAGCATCCGCTCAATCCATTCCTTGTCCTGCTCCGTCAGCTCAATTCCGTCGAAGATCAGAGCGTTCTCCCGAAGAAAACGGCGCAAATTCACCGGGGCCTTGTAAGCGGAGGGGGCGGCAGACGTATCGGAGGACGTCTCCAAATAACCGGCGAGCCGCATCAGCTCGGGGTAAGGAGTATTCAAGCCCTCGGACAATTTCATCAATACGTCCGGCGAAGGGACGCTGCGGTTCCCGTTCTCCAGCTGGGAGATATAGGCTGCGGATACGCCGGAGCGGTCCGACAGCTCTCGAATGGTGAAGCCTTTCAGTTTGCGCATATCGCGCAGCTGCTCATAAAAGTTCATGACGACCTCTGATTATGTATTCAAAAGTAAACAATAGTTAATAAGTTTATATTAACAGTAAACATTTGGCTTTTCAACGCATGAAGAGCTAGAGTACTCTATGTTTCTTTTTGTATACAAAAGTAAAATTAATATATTACTATAGTGAATTTTCTGCTATAATGGGAATTATCGGGAATCGAAAGGGGAGGGTATCACATGAAGATCAGAAGTAATTCGGCTGCATTCACCAGAGCGAGAATTGTGAAGGGGCTATCCCAAAGAGAACTGGCTAAACGATCGGGACTCAGCTCCTCCTATATCAGTCTTCTGGAACGTTCCGTAAAAACCGTTGGTCCCGCAACCGCCAAAAAATTGAGCGATCTGCTGGACCAGCCGGTAGATGCCTTATTTAATATTGAGTAAGCTTCTCGTTCACCTCAGCCAGTGTGGGCATGCCATCTTGAGCTCCGAATTTCGTAACGGACAGCGATGCGGCATGGATGGCGAACCGTACGGCCTCATCCATCGATTGGCCGGCAGCCAGGCTGCAGCATAACGCGGCATTGAAGCAGTCACCTGCGCCTGTAGTGTCGACCACCCGCACGGTTGGTGCGGCGATCGTGCGCAGCTCTCCGTTATTGAGGTAGGAGCTGCCTTTGTCTCCCCGCGTTATGATCAGCGTCTGCCGGAACCGGGCTTCCCAGTCCTTCATGCCCGCCGTCAGCTCCTCGTCGGTCGAATAAGCTTGGCCGCTCAGCGCCTCGAATTCCGTTTCATTCGGGGTGAGAATGTCGACCAGCCCCAGCAGCTCATCGGATAGAGGCTTGGCCGGCGCAGGATTCAGCACTGTGCGGATCCCGTGCGCACGGGCGATGCGGAGAGCTTCCAGTACGGTGGAGAGCGGAACCTCAAGCTGAAGCAGCAGTACATCCGCTTGGCGGATCATTTCCTCGTTGGCGGCCACGAGCTCCGCTGTCGTTCTGCCGTTCGCTCCCGGCACAATCACGATACAGTTGTCCTCGGCGGTATGCAGGATTGTGGCGGTGCCCGTAGGGACGCCGTTCAGCTGAGCGATCCGGTCCGTAACGATGCCGTTATTGTTCATCTGCCGGATAATCTGCTCTCCGAAAGCATCCTTGCCTACCGAGCCGATCATTGTGACATTGGCGCCGAGACGTGAGCAGCCGATGGCCTGGTTGGCCCCCTTGCCTCCAGGGATATAATGAATATCGGACCCTTCAATCGTTTCCCCGACCCGGGGCATGCGGTCCGACGTGACGACCAAATCCATATTCAAGCTGCCGATGACGACGATATTAGGTTGTTTCATTTCCATATTCCTCATTTCTTTTGACTTATGTAAGTGTGCTGCGCTTGGTCAGGCATAGGCGACGACTTTGTTTTTGCCGCTCGTTTTGGCTTTGTACATAGCCTCATCGGCCTGCTTGATCAGCTCGTCCGCCGTTATATTTTTACGGTAGTAGCTGTACCCCATGCTGACGGTGACGATCGTCTCCGATTCGACGCGGGCGCGAATTCGTTCCGCAAGCTCGCTGGCATCCACCTCGGTGTCCGTCACGAGAATAACCATTTCCTCGCCGCCGTAACGGCCGCAAATGCCTACGCTTTCGCATTCTTCCTTGACGATCTGCGCGACCTGCTTTAAGACGAGATCCCCCATATGATGGCCTTTGGTATCATTAAGCTTTTTGAAATTGTCGATATCGCTGAATATGACCGTAACCGCAATTTGCTGGGCGACATGCTGATTGACGCGGTTATAAAAATATTTTCTATTATACAGCTTGGTCAATGCGTCTGTAATGGACGAATTATAAATCGCCTGCATGATTTCGATAACTCTCTCGAATATGAACAGAAACAGCACGACGTGAAAGGCCGTCGGAATCCACTGCTCGAACTTGGTGATGATCGGCTGCCGGTCATTGAACAAGTACAGATTGGCCATGTGCAGCATGTGCGAGCAAAAATAAAAGGTCAGCATCAGCTGATACTTGCCATTCTGCCCAATTCGCGGATTGACAAGCAGAAAGCTCACGAAGATCAGAAGAAATAAATACAGCTCCATGCCGAGCGGCTGCATCAGCCGAACCTGATCCGCACTTCCCTGAATCCAATCCGGCATATACCAATAAGTAAGGGATACAAGGGCGGTAATAATCATAAACATCAGAATAACGAGGCTGTCTTTTAGCTTGGTGGCATTGTACAGCTGGTACACTCCGACATTGACGAATACAAAGGACAGGACCTTCAGCAGAAGGGCGGTAAAATGGGCGGCGCTGCTCTGCTCTTGGGTAAGCTGGAACGAAACGAGCTGAAAGTACTGAATGATCAGGATCAGCAAGGAGATCATGATCGAGAAATAAGCGATTTTGCGGCGGCTGACGAGCAATCGAAAGGCGGTAATCAGGGTCAAAAACAAGATCGTCAGGATCACCGTATAAGAAATGACGGCTCCGAGCGTACCGAGCCACAAATCCGACAAAGTCAAAGCATTCATCAATCGAGATTGCCTCCATATTTTGCTAAAAGATAAGTTTATTATAGCAAGCCCGTATTCGTTTTGGGGAGAAAAATGTCCGATCCTGTCTTATTTTTCTTTTGCCGGACACCCTTGTAGTGCTTCCTTAATACTGTTACCATGTAAATATGAGTGGTTGTAATCAGGCAGTTCTTTATAATCACGCAAGACATACGGAGGGCTATCATGAATATCTTACAAGCATTGTTTTTCCCCCCGGAGCAGCCGGGAGGCGTATCGTCCATGGTTCCCTTTATGCTGGAACGGTTTAATAAACGCGGCTGGGAAATGGAGCTGTTTTCGTTGCCGAAGCGGGTGCGCAGCAAAGGAACGGAGCCGGTCGAGTTCTCTACCTTCGATTGGGAGGAATACGCCGGCCATCCGGTCGTTGATAAATACATACAAACATATAAGGACTATGTATGGTGGACCAAGCTGCGTCTGCATAAACAATATGATTTGATCCATGCCCATCATCCGATCGCCGCATTGGTTATGAAGCAGCTGTATCCGGATACGCCGGTGCTGATGACGGTGCACTCCAGCTATGAGCGGGAATTGATCCTGAACGGCAAAATTGAAGCGAACGGACCGGAGCACCTGTTCTTGACCTCGATTTACCGGGAGCTCGAAGAGCGGGTGGATCAAATGCTGACGGTCTCCAACGCATTCAAGCAGTATTTATCCGAGTACGTGCAGGAGCCGGAAAAAATCGGCGTCATTCCGAACGGCTTCGATGAGAAAAGATTCCGTCCCGTCTCGCACGAGAACAAAATTACCCAGCTCATCACGGTCTGCCGTCTCGTGCCGGCGAAAGGGCTGGATACGCTGCTCTATGCCTGCTCCGAGCTGAAAAAACGCGGCTACTCTTTTGTACTGCACCTGATCGGCGACGGCCCGATCCGCACCGAGCTGGAGCAGATGGCTATCGAGCTCAATATTTATGAAGAAATTATATTTTACGGTTATATGCTGCACCCGGAAGATTTCATGCCATTCTTCGATGTATTCGTGCTTCCTTCCCGGGCGGAGGCGTTCGGCTCGGTATTTGCCGAAGCGGCTCTCTGCGGCTTGGCTTTGATCGGAACGGATGTAGGGGGGATCCCCGAGCAGATCTCCCATGGCAACAACGGGCTGCTCGTTCCCGTGGAGGACGTGCCGGCGCTGACCTCCGCATTGGAGAAAGTGATCAGCGATCCGACCTACCGCTACAATCTCGGGCGCGTCGCCTGGGATAAAGCGCAGAAGTCGTACTCGATGTCCAGAGTCGTTCAGCAGCTGAAAAGCGTATACCGCACCTACCGCAAGGAATCGTAATAAAGGCACTTATGATTACCGTTACGCAAACAAATCGACGGACCTCTATGCTTGTCAAGCAGCGGGACCGCCGATTTGTTTGCGTTTGAAGACTGGCTTGCCCGGCACAAGACGGATGCTTCGGCGCGCACGGAGCCGGAGTGCCCGCCAGCTGACGCGGAGCGTGACGGGACGGCACTGATTGACGTGTCAGCACGGACCGTGACGTATCTATCAGTGTAGTGTGACGTGCCTAGACCGAGGGTGGCACAACTATCAAATGCTGAGTAACGAATTAGCCGGCGGCGAGTGACCGGTGACCTTACTCAGCGCTGAGCGCGACACTTGTCAGCCTGCCAAGCGGAGGATCAGAATGCCGATGAAAGCGCAGGCTAAGCCGCATGCTTCCATCCGGCTGAAGCGCTCCTTCAGCACGAAGCGCGCGTAAAGCAGCACGAGGACGACGTTCATGGCAATGACGACCGAGACGAGACCGGTGACGCCGAGCTTGAAGGCTGGCATAACGAGCATCATGCCGCTGATGTTAGTCAAGCCGACCGCCATGCCCCAGAGCAGCGTGCGGCCCGCCTTCCAAGGGGCGGGAGCTCCGGCCGCTCCCGCAGAGCCGCTTGCGTCCGTTTCCGACGCTGCGGCGACGAGGGAACGCACCGCCTGCTGCCGGCGCTGGCTTATGTACCAGGCGGCTCCGAACAGCAGTGTGCCGGTCACGTACATCAAGGTCAAAGTCGGCAGCGTCTCGGCTCCGAGACGCGCAGCCTGCTTGGAGGAGAGGTCGGTGATGCCGAAGCCCAGCATCGCGAGCGCGCCCCAGCCCGCGCCCTTCAGATTCCGCCAGGAAATATCGCTGGAATAACGGATCAGCAGCAAGCCCGATATAATGACAAGAAATGAAAGCGATTGCCACATATTCAGCTTTTCGTTCCACAGGAGATAAGCCAGCAGGACGACAATGACCGGAGGGAGCCCCGTAAACATGGCTACGAGGGAGGCTCTGCCTACGGCAAAGCCGCGGTACATGGAAGCGTTTGAAATGAAAGAGAACAAGCCCATGTTCACTCCGATCCAGGCTCCCGCCGACCATGCCTGCCCCGTGAACGCGTTGACCGCGAGCGCAACGACCGCGCCGCACAGATAAACCCCCAATAGCAGCAGATTCCGGTCAATCGGCCGCTGGGAGGTCCGATTGGTACAAGATGCCTCTCAAACCGAAGCAAACGGCCGAGGCGGCGGCAAAAATAAACCACATGATGATCTGCTCCTTGCAGCTGTACAAAATTCATTGCTTTTTTTAGTGTATATAAATACTATAGTATATAGTATAACGAACGGGGGCGCAATGATGGACTCGAAGCAAAAAACAGAGCGCGAAATCACCTACAAGGTCGGATGGAAGCGCGGTAAAATATCGCAGAAAGCCGAAAAGCTTCCTCTGGAAGAGCCGGAGCCGGACGGAGATAAAGAGACCATCCTCCGGAAATCCGCGGCGTTCCGCTGGAATGAGCAGTGGCTCTGGCGTGAAGCCCGGGGACCGACGGGGCGCGTGCTGAAGCCGCTGCTGGTTGCTTTTCCCGTTGCGGCATTCGGCCTGTCGTTATGGCTTGTCTATCAATTATCGCTTCAGCCCTAAAAGCATTATAGAATGAAAGAATCAGGGGGTCGGCATATGAAATTAACTTTAGCTCTGCTGGCCGGGATTGCCGGGCTTATCGTCACTGCCTCTGCCGTGATGCTGGTATGGATGGTCATTCAGCAGCAGCGCTCGAACAGCAAACCGGAGCAGGAGCGGGCAGGTGAGGAGACGGAGAACGGGGAGCTTTCGGATGCAGGTGAAGACAAAAGCCCGCCGCTGCCTGCCGCCGCTTCGATGCTGCTGCAGTGGACTTATTTCGATTATGCGTTGATCGGCGTATTCGCGGTAGGCAGCTTGTTTCTGTTTACGGATGTCATTGCCGTCATCAGAGACAGCGCCAGCTATCCGCTCTACCATTACGGATATTTGCTGTGCGGCTTCGTCTTTACGGTGTTGGCCATGCTGTTCATGGTAATGCGGCTGGCTGCGGTCTTATCGCTAGTTCGTTCCGGCCGCGCCGTTTCTGCGGCAGATGAGCATCGTCATCCAGGCGAGGCTGATCAAGCCGAATAACGGATAGAGCGTAGAAAGCAGCGCCTTGAAGCCCAACTGGCTGATGAGATAGCTTAACGCCAGAATCAGCAGCAGAATCCAGGGGCGGGGCAGCCGGGTTCTCTGCCCGATCTGAAGCGAGAGCCCATACACATCGGCAATAAAGGTGGTAAAGATTTCACCGTAAATGACGCAGATAAAGAGCAGCTGAACCAGCGGGCCGACCTTCTGGATCAGACGGGCCATCGGAATTTCGAACTGCGAAATGCCCGGCATTTGAGCCGACAAGGCAAAATGGCCGCCGAGCAGCATCAGGCCGATGACGATGCCGCCAAGGATACCGCCCCAGATCAGAACGGGCTGGCCCTGCACTTGCGCGCCTAGGGGAACCAGGACCCCTTGCGCCATGGTGAGATTGAAGGCTGCATACAGCAGAGGCGAGAACCAAATCCGTTCCACGGCATAATCCGTCGTCAGGCTGAGCCAGTTTCCTGCGCCGGGCAGGCTTTGGGAATAAAAGACAACCATGGCGCTGAAGCACAGCATCATAGGGACGACAATGGAGTTGACGGCGACGATGGCTTTCATCCCCTTGTGGAGTACGGCATACGCGAGCGCCAGAGTTACGGCCAGACCTAACTGGTAAGGCAAATGAAACTGTTCCTCAAAGACGGAACCGGCGCCGGCCAGCATGACGGTTGTCACGCCGAATAACGTGACCAGCGTGAACAGGCTGATCCACTTGCCGATTCGGTCCCCGAACAGCACCTTATTCAAATCCTCGTAGGATTCTGCCTGTACCTCTCGGGCCAGCAGCATCAGCTTGATGCCTAGCCAGACGAAGAGCAGGCTGGCCAAGCCGATGGTCAATGTAGCCATCCATCCGTATCGGGTAAAAAACTGTAATATTTCCTGGCCGGTCGCGAATCCGGCTCCTACGACGGTTCCGACATAAGTGAAGCAGACCTGCATAATATGGCTCAGCTTTCTCATTTAATCCAGGGCCACCTTTCGTGAGGCTTGTTCCACCTACATAGTACAAGGTATGAACAAGTCGGCCGGCACATGACACGAACTTGGGAAAACCTGTCGTATCTGTTAGAATAGGAATGGCCCTTAATCTTTTCATGACTCAATTATTATCGCAATTATTTTAAGCTGGAGCGTGTCTGTGTGCTGGATGATATTTTATTGCTGATTGAACATTACGGATACATCGCCCTGTTTGGTTTGTTGGCTGTGGGGATTGTCGGCTTGCCGGTACCGGATGAAATTTTGATGACGACGGTCGGATCTTTAACCTCCAATGGAAGAGCCGCTTTCATTTTGCAAATCGCTCTTGGTCAGCTACCTTGGAACAATGTCGGGCATGCTGGTCAGCTATTACCTCGGCAAGACCGTAGGGAAACCGTTTCTTTACCGTTTCGGCAAATGGGTCAAGCTGACTCCGCAGCGTCTGGAGCTTGCGGAAGGCTGGTTTAAGAAGTACGGGCTGTGGACCGTCGCATTCGGTTATTATGTGCCGGGGGTACGTCACTTTACCTGCTATCTGGCAGGGGTCAGCGGCGTAGCGCTGTGGAGGTATTTGCTCTATGCGGGGACCGGAGCGCTGATCTGGTGCACTTCTTTTTTGACTCTGGGTCATTTAATCGGGGTGAACGCTCCGAAAATTATGTATGTCGTTCATCATTATATGGGGGTCAGCGCCCTCATCTTGGCCGGGGTACTGGTTGTTGCGGGTTTGGTTTATTGGAAATACCGCAAGCGGCTCCTGGCACGGCGGCAGCATCAGCAATAAAACGATGTCATGAAAATAAGCCTGGCGGACCGGAGTCCACTAGGCTTTTTTGTCGTGCTCGCCGGCTTTAATCGGCGAACAATTTGATGGAATTGATCTTCTCCGTCTTCGGATCCACATCGAGCTTCAAGGTAGCGCCGGATGTTTTGTACGTAAGCACGTAGCTGGTGTTCGAATCGGGCTTGCCGAGCGCTTTGAACGCATCGCTCGCCGTTTGTCCCAGCCTTAAGCCGTTCAATCCCGGATTGATGTCCGCGCTGCGGATATCAATAAACTGCAGCTCGTTTTGGCTGTTATATCCGATCAGGAAATCCGTATAGTCGTAGACCGTAACGGGATCGGTGTCCTCTTCCATTTGAAACTCTTCCTTCGGCTTGCCGTATTTCGCCGTTGCCGTTTCCGGTGCGGACTTCAGGTTCAGACCTAGAAGCGTCGGCTTGGCCTCATTGAACGGATCCTGAATATCGATCTTAGGCTTGCCCGACGCAGGCTTGGAAGCAGCCTCCGAATCGGCATCCTTGGCGGATGTTTCCGCGCTGGCAAGGGAAACCTTGTCGTTCGGGTTAACGGGCGTCTGCGTATGATCTGCGGCAGCGGCATCCACCGAAGGCGCTTTAGGCGTGGAGTCTGCCGGCTGCGAAGGCGCCGTGCCGACGGCAGAAGCGGGCGTTTCATCGGGCGCTGGAGTTTTCAAGGCGTCGGGCGTATGTTTACAGCCTGTAATCAGCATAATGAGGATGAAAGGAACGGACCAATAAACGGGGCTGAATGGGTTGCGGATCATCCTATAACTTCCTTTCATGTAAAGTCGTCATAACCTTATTAATCATACTCTGCTCATTTCGAATCATCAAAGAGCATATTTGTCCAAAAGAAGGCAAATTTCATGAAAATAAGCAGTCTTAATTTTCAAAGTACGCTTTTCACCGCCGCAGCGGCTATTTTTTAGTCCTATATATTAATGACGTTCTTTCCAAACAAAAAGTTGCACTTATTTTTGAAAAGATTATTTATGCAGGACTTGAAACGCGGATTCTCCTTATGATAAGTTAACGGAAAAGGTTTTCGGATGGAGGTTTTTATAGATGGAATTGTTAAAACAAAAAATTCGTGAAGTCGGCGTGGTGATCTCCGACGATATTATTAAATTGGATGCCATATTGAATCATGCGGTGGATCCGGTTCTTACGACCGCGATGGGCAAAGAATTCGCGCGGCTGTTCCGCGAGCAGAACGTCACGAAGGTATTGACGATCGAATCCTCCGGGATTCCAATCGCTTTTGCCACTGCGCAGGAGCTGAACGTGCCGATGGTGTTTGCGCGCAGGAAGAAGACGCTCAATACGGAGCATACCGAAATGTATTCGGAGCGGGTGCCTTCTTTTACGAAAGGCTTTGTAACGGACATTATGGTTTCCAAGGAATGCCTGGACGGAAACGACCGCATTCTGCTTATCGACGATTTTATCGCGAACGGGGACGCAGCCCGCGGGCTGATCCGCATTATCCGCCGCTCGGGAGCGGAGCTGATCGGTGTGGGCATTGCGGTAGAGAAATCGTTTCAAGCGGGCGGACGGACGATTCGCGAATCGGGAGTACGTATCGAGTCTTTAGCCAAAATCGCTTCCCTGAAGGGCGGACAGATCGAGTTCGAGTAACCGGCGCTTCTCATGAAACATTTTCAAGAGGATAAAAGCTTTTCTCTCATCTGTTTTTCCTTTATAATGGATTCATGCAGAACAGAGGAGGCATTGCTATGGGGAATGAGATTCCGGCCGATTTTTTCAAGACCAAGTTGAGCGAAGCTAAAATTCATTTTGAACGTGCCCTCGATTGTAAGCATACAGAGTTTGACGACCTGTATCCCTATATGATTGAACATCCTCAGTTTTTCTGGTACAAGAGATACGTGGCATGGTCAGAGCTGCTGACTATCGTCAAGCTGTGCGAGGAGCTCGAGGTGGAGTGGCAGCCGCAGTTTTCTACGGCACAGGTAGAGTATATTCAGAAGCGGGTTATGTCGAGCAAGGTCCTGGACTACTGGTTTGAAACCAACGATACCAAGGAGCATGTCGGCTAAACAGCTTGTCCGCAGCACTTATTCCTTTTTACTTGGATGCTGACCCTGCGTTTGTCAGGGCTTAAGCTTAAAAAACCTATTCTCCGGCCAGCGGCGAATAGGTTTTTTTGTCCTGCTTACAGCACATTCATGCTCTCGATATGAGATTTGGTCTCAGGCGTTCCCAGCTCATGCAGCTTACGGTAAATTTCGGTCAAATAATAATCGGCCGCATCGTTTTCCTTGTCGAGGTGGTAGTCGCGCACAGGGATCATTGCTCGGGCGGCCGTATCGTCCTGAGCCTCCGCGGAGTCCTCGAACATTTCTTGAAGCTGATCGATCTCTTCTTCGCTTGCCAGTATTTCGAACTCGAAATTGCCGGTCATATCCTTGGGCTCTAGGATTTCGCCGGAGGCTACGGCTATGTAGTAGGTCTTTTTGTCCATAATGTTTCCTTTCCATAAAGTACTTTGGGTTCAAAAGTCCGTCAGTTTATTGTAACCCGAATATCGTGTATTCTATACTTAATTAAAGCTAGTCAAGGAGGGCAACCGAATGATTAACGAGGAACAGCTCGACCGGTACCGTGTGGACGGGACGCTGCTAAGGGTGGTGCGGGACGCCGATCCTAAAAATGATGTCAAAGGCATCGTTGTCGCCTGGGATGATGCGACGGTGATGATCCGGAAGCAGAACCGGAGAATTGTAAAGCTGAACCGAGGCTACCGCTATCAGCCTTTCGCCGAGCCGCGTCCCGACGATTGGGTAGAAGGCTAGGCTCAGACGGCTTTATGAACCCGTCTCTGCCTGAAGGCTGCTCTATCCCCGGCGTTTCATTCCAGCTGGTGGAGGCGGCGCAGAACAGCTATTATCAGATTACAAGCGAGCGCTGCTTGCGAACATTGAATTCTTCCATGTGGGGCGGCGGGCTCTCCACGCACCGGATACTGATGAACCGCCAAGTGGATAAGTCTTATATGTGCGAGGATCCGCTGACCGAAATGCATGAATTTATGAAAGAAAAGGGCATTCCCGCCGGACATACGGCAGCGATGCTTACGGCGGCGAGAGTGCAGGACTTCGGCTTCAGCGAGCACGGGTCCGATTTCGGGCTCACGGTCTGCGCCTGGGCAACCGTCGGCTTGAGCAATAAGGCGAGGGCCGGACGGGAGCTGCGACAGGACCAGCTGTATCCGGGAACGATTAACATCATCGTGCTGGTGGACGGGGAGCTAACAGATGCTGCGATGGTGAACGCAGTCATCACCGCGACCGAGGCCAAAGCGGCCGCGCTGCAGGATCTGGGGATAACCTTGGGGACCGTACCGGACGCGTCAGCTACGGGGACGACCACCGATGCGGTACTTATTGCAGCCACTCAGAGAGGCCCGGCGTTCCGTTATGCGGGCACTTCGACCGAGCTGGGCTATCGGATCGGGCGTACGGTGTACGCGTCCGTAGTAGCTTCGACCAAGGCGTATCTTCGTTGGCAATCCCGGATTCGCTGAACAGCATAACCTCATCGCCGTATTCCCGGCGCGGGCTTGTCTTTTTGCAGCTGCATCTCTTGCCCGTCACCGTCAGGTTATACGGCAAAAAGCCGGTCTCCCTGAGGAATACCGGCTGCGGTTCTGCTGATCTCTGAGACTCTTTATTCCTCTGTGTCGCAAGCGTTTTTCACTTTGGGCTGAAGCTCGCTGTCTGCCAGCTTGTCTTCGAACTGATCCAGCCGGGAAGGCTTTCCTGCGGGTCCCGTATTTTTCGGTTTGCTGTTTCTGCCTGTCATGTTGAATCACCTCCACCTTTAGATTCTCCTGAAAAAGCAGGGGCAATGCTTCGGCATAATGCCGATTCTTGCTAGGAGTATTCGGGTTAAGAATAGGAAACGATGAGGAAGAAGTGATGACAGCAGGAAAGGCAGGCGGACAGCCATGAAACAGGAAAATAGCAGACATCCGGAAACGCTCGTTCCGCTGGATGATTATTACTACCTGAAATTACAGGCGGCGGACGAGCAGGGAAGGTATACGGGCGAGGTTGTGCGAAGCAACGGCTCCAAGAAGGATGATCAAGCGACACACTTGTTCGATGTACCCATTCAGCCGAATGCAGAGGCTGCAGAGCTGTGGGCTGTTAATGCGCTTCGGGCCTATCGTGAAGGGTAGAGGCTGGCGCAGGCTAGCCTTTGAAAGCGCCGATAACATACAGCAGTCCCAGCGTTGCAAGCATCCCGATCAGAATGAACAGCAGGCCGCTTAGAAATAAGAATGCGCCGGGAATGAGGAAGCTGATCAGCAGAGTAATGCCTATCACCCACAGCATGAGCTTGAACGTAAATTTAATAAACCCCCAAAGCAGCAGGGCCGCAATGATTCCCATGGCGAGTTGAAAAAGTACCATTGGTTCTCCTCCCTACGGATCCCGTTCCGGTATGATGAGCAAGAGCAGGAAAAGATTGTCTTGTCTATGTATATGATCTATCCTGAAGATGATGATAGACAGAAGCCGGAGGCATATGTACGAGCCGATTCGCATAGATTGAACTCTACCGCAAAAACGGGCCTGTGAAGGGGGACGTTCACGATGTCGCATGAAGGATCTGCATTGAAAGGAACGTTGTACGGTGTCTTGATTGCGCTTCCATTTTGGTGCTTCATCGGGTGGCTTATTTACCGCTGCTTCTAGCGGCGCATAGAAAAAGGATCCTTATATAGGATCCTTACAGGTTGGATTCTGATTTGGAAATCAGTTTATTGTTACGGAAAGTCAGCTTGGCGTTGCCGTTATCTTTTCCTTCGGCAGGGAACTGGTAAGTGACCGAATAATCAGGATTGCCTTTCGTGCCGGATTCCGAAATGATTTTGCCTTCGCCGCCAATAATTTTGATGGCTTCCTCATAAGTAGAATTATCTGCAATCTGGTCATATTCCGCTTTGGTGATCGTTGCTGCTTGAGGAGGCTTGTCAGGCAAATTGCTGCCGCTTTTACTGGAATTACAGCCCGCCATGATCACCGTCAGCGCTGTTACGATTGCGAGTATGAAGCCGAGTTTACGCATGGTAAATCCTCCTTTAAGTATAGTATGGTACAGCCCTATAATAAACTATACGATCCGATTGTTCAAATTGTTGCACCAATCATTCAAAAAATGTTTGACATAGATGCAGGGATAATGCTATTATACTACTTGTCCCCTTCAGAAATGAAGCAGACAGCCACAAGCGGTCATGGCGGAATTGGCAGACGCGCACGGTTCAGGTCCGTGTGGGCTAACCCCCCGTGGAGGTTCGAGTCCTCTTGACCGCATAGCAATTAACCACTTGATATCTCTGATACCAGGTGGTTTTTTATTTGACTGCTGACTGCCGGATCTAGGTTCGGCTATAGCGAGGAAAGGGAAGGAAGCCGTATGAACGTCAGAAGGGCAGCGAAGCAGGATGTAGCTGCAATCGTAGAAATTTACAATGAAGCGGTGCTGAACACGGTAGCCACTTTCGATACGGTCCCAAGGACCCTGGAGCAGCAGGAAGCATGGTTCGATGCGCATGGCGAACGGCATCCGATTCTCGTCGCGGAACTGGATGGCGCGGTAGTAGGCTGGGCGTCGCTGAATCCTTACTCAGACCGTCTGGCCTATGAGCGCACGGCAGAGCTGTCCTTGTATATCCACAGCAGCCACCGCGGACAGGGTATCGGGCAGCAGCTGATGACGGCGGTGCTGGAGACGGGCAAGGCGGCCGGACTGCATACCGTATTGTCCCGCATTACGGAGGGCAATGCCAGCAGCATCTACATGCATGAGAAATATGGATTTGCCCATGTCGGCGTTATGAAGGAAGTCGGGACGAAATTCGACCGGCTGCTGGATGTCATCATGATGCAAAAGATGCTGTAGCGAAGCCGGAATCGACTGCCGCGATTTCTTCGAAATCTTTATAAAAGCAAGCATTTCCCGCTCACCATCGGATGAGGTTTTGACTCCGACGGCAGGCGGGAGATGCTTTTTTTTCGTGCTTCCATGCATGGAATGGGGCGAAGCCGGCCAATGCTGCGCAGATTAAGCTTTGTCCGGAGCGGCAAGCTCCGAAGGTGCTGCAGCGGGAAGAGGGAGACGGACGGTGACCGATGTGCCTGCGTCCGGCGTGCTGTCAATGACAAGCGATCCGCCGTGCAGCTCTATGAGCTCGCGGCAAATGGCGAGTCCGAGTCCTGTGCCTTCTCCCTCGGGATTGACTTGATAAAACCGCTCCGTCACCCGTTTGATATGCTCGTCGGGAATGCCCGGTTCCTTGATCCGTCACGGTCACGAGACAAGCGCCGGGCTCCTCGTCAATTACAATCTGTATCCGGGTTTCCCTGCCGGCAAATTTGATGGCGTTGTCGGCGATGTTCAGGAATACCTGCTTGAGCCGGTTTTCGTCGCCAGGCAGCGAACAGACCGCTGCTCCGGCGCGGTTGTCCAGGCGGAAGGAAATCTGCTTGCCGCGGGCTTTGGAGGCCAGCTGCAGCACCACCTCATTCAGCAGCTGAGGGAGATGCACGGGAGCAAGCTCCAGCGCCAGCTGCTTTTGCTCCAGGCGGGAGAAATCGAGCAGCTCCTCCACCAGACCGACCAGCCGGTCCGTTTCCTTGGAAATGACCCGCAAGCCAAGCACAGTTTCCTCGGTGTCCTCCATATTGCCATGCATGATCGTCTCGCTCCAGCCTTTAATGCTGGTGAGAGGGGTGCGCAGCTCGTGGGAGATGGAGGAGATAAAATCGCTTTTGAGCCGGTCGCTCTTGACGATTTCCTGGGCCATAAAGTTCAAGGTCTGGGCCAATTCGCCGAGCTCGTAGCGGAAGCTTTCGTCCACACGGGTGTCGAATCTTCCCTTAGCCATCAGCGCGGAAGCCGCCGTGATCTGGTTGATAGGCTTTACAATCGAATTGGCCAGCGCCAGACTGATCAACGAGACGGTCGCCAGAATGATTAAGCCGATCAGCAGAGCGATGCCGGACAGCGTGCGGATCACCCGGTCCGACTTCCTCCAGCGAAGTGGTATACCGCAGCACGGCTATGATTTGCCCGTTCCATTGAAGCGGGGTCGAGACGGCCATAACCGGCTCTCCGGTGCCTGGGTTTCTGCCGATCCAGCGTCCGGTTTCCCCCTGCGCGGCAAATTTTACATCCTTGGTATGAACCTGCTCCCGGACGGCAAAGCCGCTTGTGCTGGTCAGTATCGTCCCCTCCAGGTTCAGCACCTGCAGCTCCGCATTGCCGTGCGCGAACGATTCCACGATATCGGGCAGCTGGCTTTCCAGCTGAAGCACATTCAAATTCGTATGAAATTTGTTATAAAACGACGCGGACACTTCGGCATGGTTGCTGAGATGGCTTGAAATGCTGTTGTAGTAATAGACTCTGACCGCATAAATAAAGGCGCTCTCTACCAATATCAAGGTAAGCAGGACGACGAGCACGTAGTGGGAGACAACGAGCCTTCGAATGCCTTTTCTGCGATGCTTCATATCTCTTGATCCTTCCATTTGTAGCCGTAGCCCCATACCGTTTCAAGGTAGGCGGGTTTGGAAGGATCCTCCTCGATTTTCTGGCGGAGCCGGCGGATGTTGACATCGACAATTTTGGGATCGCCGACATAATCTACGCCCCACACTTCATCCAGCAGCTTGTCGCGGCTCAGCGGCATGTTTCGATGATTCAGAAATAATTGAAGCAGAGCCAGCTCCGTCGGCGTCACATCGACCGACTGGCCGTGCTTCGTAAAGGTGCGCAGTCCCGGGTGCAGCTCGAACGGTCCGGAGCGGCATCGGGAGCCTTGTCCGGGCTCGCGTGAAGGCATTTGAAGCTGGACGCGGCGCAGCAGGGAATGGACGCGAGCCATCAGCTCTCCGGGGCTGAACGGCTTGCTGATGTAATCGTCGGCGCCCAGCGATAAGCCGAATATTTTATCCTTCTCCTGCACCTTGGCGGTCAGAAAAATGATGCCGGTCCGCTCGCTCTGCTCCCGAATGAGACGGCAGACCTCGAATCCGTCCGGCGCGGGGCACCATGACGTCGAGCAGAGCGACCGCTACATCCGGATGCTCCCGAAAGCGTTCAAGCGCTTCCTCGCCGGTGGCCGCCTCAATGACCTGAAACCCTTCCCGCTTAAGATTGATAACAATAAAGCTCCGGATGGACTCTTCATCCTCCAATATGAGTACTTTGCTCATGAGGTTCCTCCTGTTTCTCAAGCTCTGACATCGGGTGAAACCATCCGGCAGAGACATGGTTATCCGCCGTAATGTGAACGAGGGTTACTGTTTTGGCGGTCCGGCCCATTTCCTTCCAATCTTCAGGCAGAGCCTCGCCTGGTTCGGAAGGGGCGGGTGCATTTTTCCATTCGATCAAGGTCTGTCCCGTCGTCTGGGAGATAAACCGCAGCCCGGGCTGGCTGTCCTCCGTAAACCGTTCCACCTTGAACTGATCCTTCCATTCCGCCGGAATGTCGAAATAAAAGCTGTTTCCGTAATCGATGTACCGTTCGTATAACGGGTGAGGGTCTAGTCCGTCCGTGCCGTTCCAGCGATAATAGGCGGTAATGTACGGCATGCTGACATGCGGCTCATCCTCCGAGCCCTTAGGTACGTAATCGATGCCGATCTCCATGATGCCGTCGTGGTTCAAGTCGCCGGAGAAGGCCGACCGCGGCTTGAACGGGATGTTCCTGTCGGACAACGCCTTTGCCAGCTCCCCTTGCTGAAAGAGCAGCACCTGCGTCGAAGAGGAGTGAGCACCGACCGCATAGTCGAGGATAAGGCCCCTTTTGCCTTCGGCGATCCACCCGGCTTGCAGCGATTCGTATCCGTTAATGCTCGGATCCAGAGGCACAGAGCCCAGGGGCTTGAACGTTTTATCGAACTGCAGGGTCACGGCCTGCGAGGCGGTACCGCGGTCCAGCGATACGAGCGTGATATCTTTAACGCCGTCCTGGTTCAAATCGTCGATGGCCATTTCAGCGTACGGGGCTTCATAAACGGATTCCAGCTTTGGCCGGTCATACCGGTAGATGACCAGGCCTTTGTTCAGCCGGGCACCGCTGGAATAGCCGGCAATAATGTCCAGCTTGCCGTCGCCGGTGACATCCTCGAACAGCAGCGTCGCCAGCTCGTAGCCTTCCCCCTGAAAGTCGCTGGCCTGATTCCATACGTCTCCGCTTCGCTGCCACAGCATGCCGTGAATCCGGGCCTCCTTGTCCGAGGTTTGGTAGAAGGCGACAGCTTCCGGCATCCCGTCGCCATCCAGGTCCTTCATATAAATAGAACCCAGGTCCCGCGATACCTGGGGACGAATTAAGGAGGCGCCAGCAGGCAAAGCCTGCTGGATCATCTGCACGAGGCTGGCCTGGTTCTCGGGCAGCCTGGGGGTGCGCATATAAGACTGCGGGTCCTTGCTGAAGCTGCAGCCGCTGCAAAGCAGCAGCAGAGCGAGGCACCCTATAATAGGTAAATGCAGCTTGCTGTACATGATGGGAATCCCTGCTTTCAAACTATGACTTGACCGGCTGCCGGGCCGGTTTACCTGCCGATTGGACATCATCCTTACCATTATAGCAACACTCCTGTACCGAGGGGTAACAAACCCGTTACAACTCCAGCCATTTGCCGGCCCGGGAGAAGGATTCCAGCCTTGACTCCATTTTTGTTGCCCGATATAATGTTACTTATGCAAATGATGGCAACCTTGGATTCAAATCTGGCGGCACCCCGACTGGGGTGCTTTATTGCATAGAGAGAACGATAACGGTATCGGTGTTGAATTTGGAAAGGGGTTATGGAAGATGAATTATAAAAGCATGCTCGCGTCCCAATTAGCGGGACAACTGGAGGGCATTACGGAGGAAGGCATCGCTGAGCTGATCGAGTATCCGCCCAACCCGCAGATGGGGGATCTGTCCCTGCCGTGCTTCAAGCTGAGCAAACAGCTGCGCAAAGCCCCTCAAGCGATTGCCGAGGAGCTGCAGAAGCAGTGGAGCGGACATCCGGCGGTTCAAAGAGTGGAAGCGGTATCCGGCTATTTCAACGTTTATTTGGATCCGGTGTATTTTGCATCCGGCGTCATCGGAGAGGTGCTGGAGCGCAAGGACCGCTACGGCTCGCAAAATATCGGCCAAGGACGCAATATTGTGCTCGATTTCTCTTCGCCTAATATCGCGAAGGCGTTTCATATCGGCCACCTGCGGACGACGATGATCGGAAATGCGATTTACAAGATTTATGAATTTCTAGGCTACAACTCCGTTGGAGTCAATCACCTGGGCGACTGGGGAACCCAGTTCGGCAAGCTGATTGTCGCTTACAAGCTGTGGGGCGAGAAGGCGGCCGTGGAAGCGGAAGGCATCGATGAGCTACAGCGCCTGTACGTGAAGTTTCACGATGAAGCGGATGTGAAGCCGGAGCTCGAGGATGAAGCCCGCGCCTGGTTTGTCAAGCTGGAGCAGGGGGACGAAGAAGCGACCACGCTGTGGAAATGGTTCGTTGAGATCAGCTTGAAGGAATTCCAGAAGATTTACGACCTGCTCGGCGTTCATTTCGATTCCTATGCCGGCGAAAGCTTTTATAACGATAAAATGGCCGCTGTCGTCGACGAGCTGAAGCAGAAGAAGCTGCTGGAGGAAGACGGCGGAGCACTGCTCGTTCGTCTTGACGAATATAACATGCCGCCGGCGCTGATGATCAAGAAGGATGGGGGCACGCTCTATCATACCCGTGATGTGACGGCCGCTATCTACCGCAAGAACACGTACGATTTCGACAAGTGCGTTTATGTGACCGATGCGGGGCAAAGCCTTCACTTTAAACAATGGTTCAAAGTTATTGAGCTGATGGGCTATGACTGGGCGGATCAATTGGTCCATGTGCCTTTCGGTAAGGTCAGCCTTGAAGGGGCCAAGCTTTCGACGCGTAAAGGCAACGTCGTGCGTCTGGAGGAGCTGCTGACGCAGTCCATCGCCAAAATTCACGAAATTATCGCCGAGAAAAATCCGAATCTTGAAAATAAAGACGAGGTTGCCCGCCAGGTCGGCGTCGGCGCGATTATTTTCAACGATTTGAGCAACAACCGGATCAAGGATATCGTCTTCTCCTGGGACGATGCGCTGAACTTTGAAGGGGAAACGGGCCCCTACGTTCAATATTCCCATGCCCGCGCCTGCAGCCTGCTGCGCAGAGCAAACGGCAGCGAGTCGATCGAGTTCGACGCGGCGCCGGATACGCTGGACTTGAACCAGCTGCAGGACGCGCCTACCCAAGGGTTGCTGAAGCAGTTGTATCTGTTCAAGGAGCGGGTAGAACAGGCGATGCACAAGCTGGAGCCTTCGATCATCAGCCGCCATCTGGTTGACATGGCTCAAAGCTTCAATTACTTCTACCACGAATGCCCGATTCTGGTAGACGACCTCGCGGTCCGGCAAGCCAGACTGTCCGTCGTTAAGTGCTTCCAGATTACGTTGAAGAACGGTCTGGCGCTGATCGGACTGGAAGCTCCGGAGAAAATGTAACTGAATCAAACCGGCACCCCTCCATCGCACGTATGGAGCGGGTGTTTTTTTGCGTGGTTTGCCGCTTGGAAGGATAGACTCCACGAGTAACCGGAGGAGGCTTCGAAGCTTGCCTTCACTTATCCGAGAGCACTGTGTTCATGTGCAAATTATGTGGAGGACAACAGGAAGGCGCTTAAGGATTTAATTGAGAATCGAATGAGAATCTTATAGCTTAAACACGTTTGACCCCCGTTCCAAATGGTAAGAATGGAGGCATGGGGGTGTCGGTTTATTGGCTAAAGGTGATGAATTGATCAAATATATGACGGAGCAGTTCGTTAAATATATGGAAACGCCCAAGGAAGTACGAAGGCAGGTGAAAGCGAGCCAACGGGAAGGTCCGGGAACACTGGCAGTACCGGTGGTTCGGGATGGTGCCGCTGGCTATCTCCATGTGGCTGCAGAGTCTGCGCAAAAAAAATGAAAAGCTTCTCCCCTGTGCGGACACGGGATGGGAAGCTTTTCTATATGTGAGGAGGAGAATAACCTAAAGGAATGTGCCGTTAATACGTACGGCATCGTTAACCGGATTTGCCGGTAAAGCAAAGCCCGGCGGTAACTGCTGCGTTTCCCCGCTACTAGGGGAACAGACGGCCTGCGGCAGCCGCATAGCGGGCGGGAATGGCGCGGCGTCCTTCGCGTTCCAGCTGCATATACACCTCGTCATTGCGACCACTGCTGGTAACCCGTTACGGCAAAAGGCATATTGACCTGCCCTCCATACAGCTCGGCGATGAAGGTGAGCTTCGCCGGTGAAGCGGCGTCCAGCAGTGCCTGCAGGCCGGTAAAGGCCGTTGGCGTCAGCGGAGTCTTCTGCAGCCAGGACATGTCGTCATACGGATCGAATCCGTCGAGCTGCCGATTTGCGGTAATGGTATGCTCGGGTGAAGCGAAGGCAGAGTTTATGAATTCGGCGCCGCCTGGCTGGCTTGCTTCGGGGAGCTGGTCCCTGGAGGTCAGCGGTAGCACTTCGCCGGTCGATGCATCGAGAAAATGTGTGCGTTCGCCTGCGGTAACGATCCAAACCGCATGCAGCGGGTCGGCATACCAGCGTTCGGCTTCATAGGAAGAATCGATAAGTTCCAGCTGTACCAGACTGCGGTACAGGGTGTTCAAGCTGAATAACGGAGAGCTGCCGCTGCCGTATTCGGACAATTGATAGGCATTCGGAAGATTCGGGTCAGCGGCATGGATGACCAGGTAGCCGACCTCGCGGCCGCCGGACTGCAGCAGCACGATCCAGCCGTGCGTTCCAGGACCGAGGGGAGCGCTGGTCCAGGTGGCGGAGCCCCAGGCTTCATAGCCTTTTTCCTTGGCAATGCTTTTAATCCATTGGTTGACGGCATCTGCAAAAGTAGGCGTGTTCATTGTTTTCGTCCGGTCTACGGGATCGGGCTTGAGCTTAAGAACCGATAAAGGCTCGGACGGGTGCTCCTGGACTGCCTCTGTGGATAATGGGCTTGCAATCAGCAGGCTTGTCCAGAGAAGAAGCGCAGAGAGCCATAACACCGATTTTTTCATTCAATCACCTGCTTGCTTTGGGAAATCGGGCTTGGTGTTGCTATGCCCTTATTGTACAAAATATGCATTGAAAAGTTTGTTAGAACCTGTAAGCCTTGAAAAAAATTCCAGCTTCTATTTTTGGAGGCATTTAGCGGAACCCGTCAGTTCATGCCCGGATTTCCCGTCAGCAGATGGAACAGCCCGCAATTGATGACGGATATTTGGATGCGGGGGCGGTACTGCCAATCGATCTCCTGCCGCCGGTTGCTGTACTGGTTCTCGATCTCCGCCTTCTGCTCCGGCTCAGCAGCCTGGATCAAAGGCTCGTAATAGCCTTTGATGCGGTCCAGCTCATCCTCAAGGCGCAGTCTGGCTTCCTTGGCCCAGGAATGATCGTAGGAACCGAGCTTTTGCTCCATATACTGCTCCAAATAGATAACGGCGCGCGGAAGCGTAAATTTATCCGGCACCATGTAGACATGAGCGGGAAGGACAGGGGTCAAATTGCGGCCCTTGAGCAAGTCCTGAAACCGTTCGACGATTTGCCCGGTGCCAAGGTGAATGCCGAGCGAATGAATTTCGCTGCGCTTCATATCGCAGGCCAGCTCGACCTTGAAATTGACCTGCAGCCAGCTTTCGCAGGCTTGCGTCGCGAATGTTTTGCTGCGCGGCTCGACCTTCACTTCCTCGAACAAATGAACGAAGCGGCCCTTATTGCGCACCGCGCCGAAGATTTGCTCCAGCCGCCGGCTGCCGAAGGTGACTTCGTCCTTCGGCACGCGTGCCGTGACCTGTGTCGGCACGAAGCCGAAATACCGCCCCAGGATGCTGTCCTGGGGAGGCTGAGGCGCCCCCGGCGCTCCTGGAGCCGCAGGGGGCGCGCCGGCAGGTGCGGGAGCGCTGCCTCCAGGCGAAGCGGAAGCAGCTGCAGCCGGCTTCGCCGGAGCCTGGACCGGTGAAGCGGCAGGGCCAGGCTGCACGGCCGGACCCGGCTGGACGGCCTGCGGTGCTTTAGCCGCCTCAGGATTAAAGACGAAGGTGCACGTCATCGTCTCCGGCTGGACGCCGGTGCGTTCGACGAAGCTCCAATAATAGGGGCGGAAGGTCAGCTCCCTGTCGGCGGAGGGGGACAGCTTGACCGTGACGTAATCCGGATGCTTTTCCAATATTTCGCACTGCTCCGCTTCCAAATAACGCATGACGAAGTCCTGAATTTGGGCTGTCTTCATGGTGTCGCCTCCGCTTCACCCGCGATGGGCTGTCCTATCGAATTCAATAAGTTCGCCGTATAAGCGGCTTCCTGCTGCGAATCGCGTTCCACTTCCGTGCGAATGGTCGAGAACGAGCGTCCGAGCTCGTCCATCTGCCGTCGGATTTCTTCCTCGCTGCCGGAGGAGAGGATCATTTTGGCCAGATGGGTTTCCAGCGAATTTGTCTTCTCAAACCGCTCCAGGATCGTATCCAGCTCTCCGATGACAAGCTCGAACATATTGATTTTTTCATGCAGCAGCGACAAAATATATTCCTCGATCGTTCCGCGTGTCGATAAATTATAAATCTTCACATCATCCTGCTGGCCCAAACGGTGGACGCGGCCGATCCGCTGCTCTACGCGCATCGGGTTCCACGGCAGGTCGAAGTTGATCATATGGTGGCAGAACTGCAGGTTGATGCCCTCGCCGCCGGCTTCCGTTGCGACAAGCACCTGCGCTCGGTTGCGGAACAGATCCATCATCCAGTCCTTTTTGCCGCGGTTCATCCCTCCGCGATAGGGGACAGCGGTAATTTTGTGATCCTTCAAATACTGCAGTAAATATTCCTGAGAGGCCCGGTATTCGGTAAAGATAATCACCTTATCCTGAACATCCTGGACGATCTCCATTACTTTCTCCGCCTTCGTATTGGCCTTAATGCTCCGGATCAGCTCAACCAGCTCCCAGATTTTCGGGCGAACCGGAGAGTCCTCGGCCGTTTTCTTGAACATATTGACCAGCGTGATGAAGACGGCATCCCGGCTGCTGCATACCTCCCGCTGAAGCGTAACAAGCGACAGCACGCTGCTGATATCGCCGCCGGCTTCCTCGAAGCGTCCCTTGACGAAATTCGTCACGCCATCGTAAAGCGCTTGCTCTTCAGGCGACAGAGTGAGAGGGATATTGCGCACGATGCGCTTGGTGAAATTGACGTTGCCGTCGCTGCGCCGGTTGCGGATCATTACCTTGGACAGCTCCTGCTGCAGCTGTTCTTCATTTTTCGGTATGCGCTTATCCGCTACGAAATTGGCTTGAAAGCTTCCTTGACCGCCCAATTGTCCCGGCTTCAGCAGTGTAATCAGGTTATACAGCTCCTTCAGATCGTTCTGCACCGGGGTGGCGGTGAGCAGCAGACAATATTTTTTGCGGAGCTCGTTAATGAATTGATAATTGGTCGTTTTTTTATTTTTGAGCTTATGGGCCTCGTCCACGATGAGCATATCGTATTCCATGCCGAGCACAATATCCCGGTGCGGATCCCGCTTGGCGGTGTCCATCGAGGCGACGATAATATCGCACTGCGCCCACATGTATTCTTTTTTTTGCGCGACGGCGGGAATGCCGAACTTTTGATTAAGCTCGCGCACCCATTGAAGCACGAGGGAGGCGGGCACCAGGATGAGTACCTTTTTGATGAGGCCCCGAATGATATATTCTTTGAGAATAAGCCCGGCTTCAATTGTTTTCCCAAGCCCGACCTCGTCGGCGAGAATGGCTCTGCCCCGCATTTCGGTCAATACCTTCTTCGCCGTTTCAATCTGATGAGGCATCGGAGTCAAGTTCTGAATATGCATCAAAGATTGGAGCTCGTCGAAGTCCGAAATGAGGCTGGCCTGCTCGGCTTCATATGCCAGCTGGTACAGGGTCCGAATCATCCCAAGGGCCGCCCCGCTGGGCTCGCTGGTGCAAATTCTCGAACCATTCGCGGTCAAAATGCAGCTGAACATCCTCGTTGAAGGGGCGCACGTGTTCTTTTTTGTCCGTTGGTTGCATGGTATGCCGCTCCTTTACTGCCATCCTTTAGGGTAGCTTATTGGCATATCGGATGAGTGTTGTAATTTTTAGTATGGACGAAAAGAAACTCTTTCATAACCTGAGGGAATCCATTATCATGAGTAGTAATTAGGGCGGAGGGGAAGGATGGCTGTGAAAAAATGGGGCGCGGCGCTGTTAGCTATCGCATGCCTGGGAGCTGTCCTTTATTTGTGGCTGCAGCCGCCGGAGCCCCCGCGTTTGACGCCGATCGATGAAGATGCGGTGACAGCGATAGACGAGACGGGAGATTTGCTGGCAGCGGATACGTACCAGGTATTCAGCATTAATAGTAAGAACGGGCAAGGAACACGCATTCTTCAAACGGCGGAGCCGGTCAGCGCAATCAGCTATACTCCCGACTATACGGTTATCACTGTTTATAATAGTAGCGATCCGAAGGCGTTCCATGGATTTTATGTGCGGGATAAGCAGTCCTCCGGCTTTGTGCAGTATGCTGTGCCGCAAATGTCGCCCAAGCTCAGCTATGTCTCTGGCGATCTTCTGTTCGTGTCCGGTGCGGATAAAATCGCGCAAAAGGGCGGCGACATGACGAAGGTCGGCATTTATCAGCTTAAGGAGCACAGATGGGTGAAGGAATGGATGGTGCCCGGGGGCGTAGAGGATGTAACCGGCAGCGGCAAGGACGTTTATTTCGTTACGTCCAATAATGCGGAAACGAGCTCCAATCTGTATAAAGCGGATCTGCAAACAGGGGAATGGGTCCAAATGATCCAGCATGCCCGCAGGTATCCGCTGGATCAAGTTGCGCTCGATTCGAACGGAGATACGTATATCGGCACCTCGCAGCGCGTCAAGAGCGAATGGTCGAACAAAATATACCGCTTTAACCCGCAGCAGGTTCCCTACGAGCTGACGAGCAGCTTCGTGTCCAACACGAAGCCGTATTTCTTTACTATGAAGGCATTGAGGGGTAAAATGCTTATAACACGGTTCGACGTCTCGGACAAAGCGGCCGACATAGAAAAGCCTCTCGCGCTGCTCGATTTGAAAACGCGCAAGCAGGCGCATTTGACGTGGGAGCACCGGCCGGCAGCCGCAGCTGCGTCGGAAGACGGATTTGTGGTGCTGGGAGAGGACGGGATGCTGGCAATCGTTGCGCCGGACGCCGTGGAGCGGCCGACGCGGGAATTCCAGCTGCCGGAGCTGACAGAAGGCAAACGGCTTGCCGTGAAGAAGTGAAAGGCGGGGAAGCAGACAGCATGAAAGAGAAATGGCGTTTTATATCCTCGGGGGCGCATGACCCCGCATACAATATGGCTGCAGATGAAGCGATTCTTATTGCGCACAGCGAGGGGAAATCTCCGCCGACCGTACGGTTTTACGGATGGTCGCCTGCAACCTTGTCGATCGGGTATTTTCAGAAGGCGATGGAAGAAATCGATTTCGAGCAGCTGAAGGCGGAAGGGCTCGGCTTCGTGCGCAGACCTACAGGCGGACGCGCCGTCCTTCACGATAAGGAGCTGACGTACAGTCTGATCGTCTCGGAGAATTACCCTGGCATTCCGAGAAGCGTAACCGAAGCGTACCGCGTGCTGAGCGAAGGGCTGCTGCTGGGCTTCCGCAAGCTGGGGCTTAACGCGCAGATGGTTCAGCTCGAAAGCGATGAGGACAAGACCAAATACGCCTCGATGGGCTCGGCGGCCTGTTTCGATTCCCCCTCGTGGTACGAGCTGGTGGTGGAAGGGCGCAAAATCGCAGGGAGCGCGCAGACGCGGCAAAAACAGGTCGTGCTGCAGCACGGCTCAATCCTGCTCGATATGGATACGGATCAGCTGTTCCGTGTGCTCAAATTCAAAAACGAGCGCATTCAGGAGCGTCTGAAGCAGCAATTTATCCATAAGGCGGTAGCCATTAACGACCTGTGCCGGCAGCTGGAGAGACCGACGGTGCAGATCGAGGAAGCAGAGCAGGCTTTTCGCAGCGGCATGGCGGAGGGGCTGAACGTAGAGCTGGTGGAAGGCGGTCTGACGGATTACGAGCATTCGCTTGTGATGCAGCTCATGGAAGAAAAATATGCGAACGAAAGCTGGAACCTTCGGAGGTAGCTTAGGCTGCCCCCGGAGGTTTCTTTTTTTTGGAGATGAGGTGCTAAGAAATCTAAGAAGTAAGCTGCTGAAACGCTTGCTGAAGCTTCCGAGTCACAGGCCCGGCTGCCCGCTGCTTACAGGCTCCCCATTGACGCTGATGACCGGCATGACCTCCTGGGTGGTGCTGGTAAGAAACGCTTCATCGGCGGTATGTAAGTCTTCGAGTGTGAACGGCTCTTCCTGAAGCGCGATGGACAGCTGGCCGGCAAGGCGGATCACGACGTCTCGCGTAATGCCGTGCAGAATGAGATGGTTCGCGGGATGGGTGCGGACAACGCCGTCCTTGACGATCATGAAGTTCGAGGCGCTGCATTCGGTCACGACGCCGCTGCGGTGCAGGATGACGTCATCGGCCCCTTGATCGATAGCATGCTGCTTGGCCATTACATTGGGAAGCAGATTCAATGTCTTCAAGTCGCAGCGCAGCCAGCGGATATCGTCCATGGTGATGGCACGGATGCCCTTCTCCATCGTCTGCAGCGGTCTGGTCAGAGGCGAGCAGTAAGCCATCAGAACGGGCTCGGCTTGAGGAAACGGATGCGAGCGGGGCGCTTCCCCGCGGGTCATCTGCATATACACAATCCCCTCGTCCAATTCGTTCAGACGGATCAGCTCGACGAGCCGCTCATTCAGCTGCGGGATCGGATAAGGCAGAGCGATCCGGGTATCGCGGGCGCTCTTTTCCAGTCGGCGGTAATGCCCCTCCGCTTCAAAAATACGGCCGTTGTAAACGCGGAACACTTCATAGACGCCGTCGCCGAAGTAATAGCCGCGGTCCTCAGGCGAAATGCGAACTTGCTCTTTAGGTAAAAATTCATTCTGATACAGGTACATGCTGAAGCCTCCTAAGCAAGGCGTGCGGATGGTTCCGAACGGCGGAACGCAGGCAGCCCCGGATGATAACATAGCTTGATAAGCCTTAGGTTATCAGAGGTCGGAGGGCCGTGTCAAAGCGCCGCAATCGTTTTGCGCATACTCATCATATAGCCGGTATGCACGCCTTCATGATACAGGCTGAAGGCGATCACGGCGCCTACCGTATCCATCCCTTTGAAAGGCTGAACAAGCTTGTCTGCGGTCCGGCTGTACAGCTTCTGCTTGATGCGAAGCGGCTGCTCGGTCAAGATGGATTTCAGCTCTTCGAGCGTTGGAGGCTGCAGAGTCCAGTCCGCCGGCTTGGTGCCGTTCGCGAACAGGCCCGGGTACGTTTCCGGAAGCTTGAACGGCTCGCCGGCCAGCTTGAAGCACAAGCTTTCCTGAACCGTTGCGATATGACCGAGATGCCAGCGCAGCGTATTGTTGTATCCCGCCGGCATAATATCGGCTGTTTCCTCCGTAGTCAGTTCAAGCTGCTGCAGGGTTCTTTCGCGGACCAGGCCCAGCTGTAAAAAAAGAATTTCATTCGTCATGCGCAGATCGCTCCCGTCGGCTGATTTAATAGGTTTGAAAAACGGTTAAGTAATGCAAGTGAGCCAAGCTTAGCTGAAGTATTCAGGCGGAGCCCGGCTTGAACCGGGAAGGCGCGGCCGTGAATCCCAGGCGCGCGTTTCGGAACTGGAGGGAGGCGGGTCAAAAACAGGTCTGCACATCAAAGTACAGTTGCTTGCGGGCTCGCCGCTCCCGCCTTTCACCTACATATAAGTATATGGTATACCAGGAATGTTGTACAACCCCGAGCTATATTGACACAGACGGGAGCTTGTTGGCTATAGGCCTTAAGAAGCGAAATGGGCGAAGCAAGACCTAAAATAAAAGGAGTTTTTGTCGAAAATAAAACCGCTTCGGGCGCACGAAAAAGAGAGCTTATTCGAGTAAATAGGAGCATTCGGCACGGTACCTCGTCCTATTTACCAAAATTCGCTATCCGCCTATTAGAAACACAATATATTGTAATGTATAATAGTCATCACACACTATATATAGTGATGTATGGTGCAGCTTATTTAGGGAGGTTGTCCGGATTGAAGACCGTACAAGGGAACAAATTGAGCGGACTCAGCGAGAAAATTTTTCTCGATCGCTACGCGCTAAAGAATGCAGATACAAGCCAGACGAAAGTTGGGGACACCGTCTTGGTATTAACGAAAGACGATCCCAAATTCCCGGCCAAGGAAGTCGGCGAGGTTATCTCTCGTGAAGGAGACATCGTCAAGGTCCAGCTGCGCAGCGGGGATCTGGTGGAATCGAGTGTCGAGAAGCTGACACTGACGGTGGAGAAGACGCCTGAACAGCTGTGGGAGCGTCTGGCGAAGGCCATGGCCTCTGTTGAAGCGACCCCTGAGAAAAGAGAAGAATGGACACATAAATTCAAATATATTTTAGAGGATTGGAAGCTGGTACCCGGGGGACGTATTGCCGCCGGGGCGGATGCGAGCGACGAGCTGACCTTATTCAACTGCTACGTTATTCCTTCTCCTCATGACAGCCGCGGAGGCATCATGAGCACGTTGACGGAAATGACGGAGATTATGGCCCGGGGCGGCGGCGTAGGCATTAACCTGTCCTCCCTTCGTCCGCGCCGCTCGATCGTCAAAGGCGTGAACGGCTCCTCCAGCGGTGCGGTTTCCTGGGGAGGCCTATTCAGCTATGCAACCGGTCTGATCGAGCAGGGAGGCAGCCGCCGCGGGGCGCTGATGCTGATGATGAACGATTGGCATCCTGATGTGGTGGACTTTATTACAGTGAAGCAGACGATGGGGCAGATCACGAACGCCAACCTGTCGGTTTGCGTAAGCAACGGGTTTATGAAGGCGGTCAAGGAGGATCTGGACTGGGAGCTCGTCTTCCCCGATACGAACGATCCGGAGTACGATCAGGTATGGGACGGCAATCTCGATAAATGGAAGCAGCTCGGCAAAAAGGTCATCGTCCAGCGCACCGTGAAGGCTCGTGACGTATGGCATACGATTATCGAATCGGCCTGGAAATCCGCCGAGCCCGGCGTTGTCTTCATGGAATATTATAATCAGATGTCCAACAGCTGGTATTTTAATCCGATTATTTGTACGAATCCTTGCGGAGAGCAGGGACTGCCGGCTTGGGGCGTCTGCAATTTGTCGGCGATCAATCTGTCGCAATTTTACGATGCGAAGAAGGAAGATGTGGCTTGGGACGAACTCGGCAAGGTGGTTCGTTACTCCACGCGTTTCCTGGATAACGTTATCGACAAAACGCCGTATCATTTCGAAGAGAACCGGCTGAACCAGCAGAGCGAGCGCCGCGTAGGCTTGGGCACGATGGGTTTGGCGGAGCTGATGATCAAGCTCGGCATCCGTTACGGCAGCCCGGAATCGCTGCTGTTCCTCGATCAGCTGTACGGCTTTATGGCGAAGGAAGCCTACCTGGCTTCGGCAGATATTGCGGAAGAAAAAGGCAGCTTCACGCAGTTCGAGGCGGAGCCGTTCCTGCAAAGCGGGTTTATGAAAAATATGACCGGCGTGTATCCTGAGGTTGGATCCGCTATTCAGAAAAAAGGCATGCGCAACGTGACCGTCATCACCCAGGCGCCTACGGGCAGCACAGGAACGATGGTCGGTACCTCGACGGGGATCGAGCCTTACTTCGCCTTTGAATATTATCGTCAAAGCCGCCTGGGCTTCGACAAGCAGTATGTGCCGATCGCTCAGGAGTGGAAGGATGCGCATCCGGATCAGGAGCTGCCGGATTATTTCGTCACAGCGATGGATTTGTCGGCGGAGGGCCACATCCGCGCTCAGGCTGCGATCCAGAAGTGGGTCGACAGCTCGATTTCCAAGACGGCGAACTGTCCGTCCGATTTTACGGTAGACGAGACGAAGCGCTTGTATGAGCTGGCCTTCGATCTGGGCTGCAAGGGCGTGACGATTTACCGGGACGGAAGCCGCGATGTGCAGGTGCTTTCTACCGAGAAGAAAGAAGAGAAGCCGGAAGAGAAGAAGGCGGCTCAGGAAGTGTTGAAGGCGGAAGCTGAACCGGAAGCGGTGAAGGACAGCCCAAGTCCGAAAGCAGCGGTTAAGCCGGAGACTTCAAGTCCGGCGAACATTAGCAGCGGCAGCGGCAGCTTGGTCAGCGCTTTGACTTCGGCAAGTGCGGAGCCGGTCGTCGACAAGGAGTACAAGCGCCGCCCGCAAATATTGCGCGGTGCGACTTATAAATTCAATACGCCGTTCGGCATGGCCTATATCACAATCAACGATATGAACGGCTCGCCGAGCGAAGTGTTCCTCAACGTGGGCAAAGCGGGCTCCGACGTGTTTGCGATGTCCGAGGCGCTCGGCCGCGTCTGCTCCTTGTTCCTGCGCTACGGCGATCACGGCAACAAAGTTCAGCTGCTGACCAAGCATCTGAAAGGGATCGGCGGCTCCGGCGCGATCGGCTTCGGCGCCAACCGCGTCGAATCGATCGCCGATGCGGTCGCCAAGGCGCTGGAGATGCACGGCGAGTTCAACGACGATGCGGACGCCTACGTCACGGCGACGCAGGAGATCGTGGCGGAGCCTGCGACGGCGCAGTACGCCGTGAACCGTCAAGCGGCCACGTCGCTGAGCCTGTGCCCTTCGTGCGGCTCGGCCTCGCTGATTAACAGCGAGGGCTGCAAGAACTGCAGCAGCTGCGGCTACAGCAGGTGCAGTTAAAGGGATGAGAGAGGCTCCTTAGGGGCCTCTGTGAAATTCCATAATTCTTTAGAATTGTTCCATAATTCCTTAGACGATTTGTTGCAGAATTCCTTAGAAGTATATGTTTATACAAAAAAATGAATAATAATACAGAACGGCAAACGACAACATTGATCGTTTGCCTTTTTTATTATGATCGTAAAAGTAATGGAGCTGAGGAAGTTATGAATAGAAAGAAATTGCTATTTGTTCCAAAAGTTTATGATGATGAAAGTTTAGTTAGCTATATTTATCGATTGGCTAATGTAAATAATTATGAAGTAGCTTGGATATATGAGTTGCTCGGGGTGGATGTTAATAAAATACGTACACAGGGATTTCAACTTGGAAATGAAAAAATAGATATATCAATTCTCTTTGAAATTACAGGAATAGATCAATTTGTATTTGATAACTTGTCTTTGAATATAAAGAATTCAAATTCATTGATCCAAAACACAATTGATCAATTTGCAATTAGAAATATAAAAAGACAGTTTTGTCCGTTATGTATAAAAGAGAGAATCTATTATAGGAAAATATGGGATATTAATATTTACACACGATGTCATATTCATAATTGCTTATTGATGTGTAGATGCGTTAATTGTAATAGACATTTAACTAATCAGGACATTTTAAGTGGATTCTGTAAGTGTGGGACTATGATATCCAGTAATTTGATCATAGGGTGTAATACTTCTAATTTAGGACAACTAATTTCAACAAAAATTGAACAATCTGTAAGTGTATCTCGAATAAATTCTACATTATCAGAAGGTTTTGGGAAGTTAAGAATCGATTTAATAATATACCTAATAATATTCCTATCAATAAAAATTTCACAGGGTTTTTATCAGAGAAGAATTTCATTTACTCAAACAAGCGATGTTCATTTTAATGATAAAATTGTGAACGAAGCATTCGGTATTTTTATCAATTGGCCACAATCATTTTATGATTTTTTAAATGAATTCAAAATGATTCCCAAAGCCTCTCAATTGCTGACAGGATTAAAAAAGGATTTTGGACGTTTTCATTTTGAGCTTATTAAATTATCTAAAATTGATGAATTTAGTTTTATTACAAATGAGTATAGAAATTATTTACAAAATTTTTGGGATGGTGGAAGTGGTCAAAAAATTTTAGATGTAAACTTACGCAAAAAGTATATTAGTGCATATCAGGCTATTAAACTCATGGGGACCAAGTCGATTAATTTTTCAACCCTAATTACTGAAGGTTTAATAGAAGGCAGAATTGTTTTAAGACCATCTAAAAACTTAATATTAATCGATAAATCCTCTTTAGAGAACTATAAAAAACAAAGAGATTTATCCCTAAAAAGTAATAGAAACCAGTTCGAAGAAGAAACAGCAAGAAAACAAGGGTTTATTACAGTGAGAGAAGCTGCATTAAAACTAGAAACTTCAAAAACAACAATGATAAAAATAGCGCAAGACCATTCAGTTAGAAAAGGTCATAGGATCTTTATTCTGAAAAGTTTTGTAGTTAATCTATTTGAGCTAATTAATAATAAAAGTAAAGATTTCAACGGTGAAACTAAATTAATAGAATTTTATCATGCACAAAGATATTTTATTAAAACAACAAATAAAACTTTGAAGGAATATTACCGGTTCTTATTTGAAACAGATATCGAATCATATATAAAACCACAAAAAATTGGACTTGAAAGGATATATTTTAATAAACAACAGTTGATACAAGCAGTGAGAAGTTATGAGTTTAATTAGAAAAGGAATTGATCTGGATGTGATTTTTCGGTTGATACCATTGTCTAAGGTAGGTAACAGGTTATTTATATTCTTGAGATTTGTATTGGAAGTCATTGGGGATTCTGACTTCAATACCTTAGAAGAAGCAAGGGGATCGTGAGATTAAGTCATAACTATCAAAATAAAGATTGGTTAATTGCTCAAAAAAAAAGCACTGAGCCATTGAACTAACCGATAACGATAGTTAAATAATAAAATTGAAGATAGACGAATGTCTGAATGTTGAAATCAGTACTTTGTAAAAAATTCGGGATTATCGCTCTCGTGAAATGATGGAACACTTCTTGTAAGGTGAACGTATAAGGATTTACTTAGGATTATATAGAGGCACTTATTAATTGTAAGGGCATTGAGTAAACGAGGAACGTTCATTGCCCCCGGGGAACAGTTTACCACCGCGGCAGCTACTTTTCTATCATTACAATTAAAAGGCATTTTTACTTCAATAGATTCGTCGTCCCAGCAAGGATTGCTGGGGATTGCAAGAGTGTGAAGACTTGCTTACACAATTTTGATAGCTTTTCTCTCCAAGAGGGCGGCTCTAACTTGTTACCAAATGGCACTACTGTACAGAAATAATCAAATTTCAATCAGATTGGATTTTTGTGGTAACTATTTGAATTCTAATATATTTATTTTGTGTTAAAAAAATGTGCTATATTAATTAAGATATTAAAGAGTAATAGCAAATAAATGGATAGTAGGATTGTTGAAAAAAGAATACGAAGGAGTTGAAAATGCGAATAACTAAATCTATAATACTACTGCTTCTTGGGGTCAGATTTACTACTGTTATAATTCGTACCTTAATGTTAATACTTTTGTTTATTCTGTCTTTGAGGTCCTTCGGGTTTTCCCTAGTGCAAGTTCCTATTTATTTATTACTAATCTATTATGCTTGGTACTTCTACTACATCCTTTGTTATCAAAAAAAAGTGAGAAAAGAATACGAAATTGCAGGTTATAAGCGGTTTGATAACACATTTGAAATTCATATTGCTGAGAATATTAAAACTTTGTTGGAGTTCAATCGCAAGATGGTCAATATTGTTGAGTATTGTAAAAAAGAAAATCTAAAAATTGAATTTGTAACCGGTTTGTTTTCGTATGGAAGGATGGTCCGATTATTTGGCGATGCGATCTTATTAATTAAACCTTTAGGAACACTGACTAATTTATTTACAAGTGACATGGTGAAAAAATACGAAAGAACACCTACGTTTAACAGCGATCATTTACATAGGGTGATACTCGATCCATACAAAATTAAAATAAGGGAAAGTTCTAATGGGAGGAAGTTGATAGATTTTAGATAACTTGAATTACTAAGTAGATTCGGGTTTTTACGTTCATACGTCTTCAGGAAATTTATTTATTCCCAGACCATTAGAGACAGATATTATAGAGGAAAGTCCTTTTACTAAAATGGCGCCAATATTAGACACTGGTACGAAAGTAATAGTTAGTTGAATAATTTAAAAAAACATCATTTCTAACCCGGCCAGCATCGCAGGCCGGGTTTAATTGTATTTCTCAATCATCATAGAATCGGATTAACCCCTTGAGTTTGGACACAAGCTCACCCTTACTCATCCAGGCTTAGTTTCTTAAGTTATACACGAACTTCTTTAATTGGGATCGGTTTAATCAGGTTCTGCTCATAGAATTGGTCTGGCGACATATCCCGGATGCTGGAATGGATTCGCCGCTCATTGTAGAATCGAATGAACTCGGTGACTGCTTCATAGGCTTCGCTGTAGGACTCAAAATCATATCGAGCTAAACAGTCGTCCTGCAGCAACCGGTGGAAAGACTCAATGTGTGCATTCATGTTCGGCGTTCTCGGTGGAATCCGTTCATGTTCTATTTCAAAGCCTTTACAAGCTGCTTCAAAAACATGTGAGACAAATTGAGGTCCATTGTCGGAACGAATGACAGGCTTTAATTCTGCCTCAAACAACTGACGTTTAAATAGGGCCGTTTGCAGGGTCCGTACCACATCGGTAGCTTCACAACGTAAGCCAATGTGGAAAGCGACCACTGAGCGGTCGTAGACGTCTAAGCAGGATTGAATAAAAAAGAAGCGATCCTCACCTACAATGTAGCCATATTTAATATCGGTCTCAAAAAGTTGATTAGAGGCCGTAATGATCCGGTTTCGAGCAAGTTTCCTCGGGTATTTAGAGTGAATTTTTCGCTGTGGGCGCAGAATGTCCAGCACTTTGCATAATCGGTAGACTTTCTTTTTGTTAATCACAAGGCCGTATTCCCGGCGTAGCGCCACGGTTAGTTTCCGATAGCCATACGTATAGCCGTCCCCAGCTACCAGTTCCATTAACCATTCCTGAATCTGAGCATCCGCCACTTTGGTGCCGTCTTGCTGAATGGAATATCCGGGTGCTTGGCGCCCCTCACTTACTGTTTTCTCCACTACTTTACTGAACTTATGGTAGTAGTAGCTGGATCTCGGAATTTGGACCAAACGCAGCACAAGCGTTACGGCATATCCCTGGTTAATGTAGCTGTCCGCTACTTCAACTTTGTCAGCAAATGAGGGTTTTTCTTTTTTATTAAGCCACGAAGGATCGCAATCTCTAGGGCTTGTTCACCAAGCAACTTCTTTAATTGATCGTTTTCCTGAGCCAGCACTTTCGATTCCAATCCTGTAACGGCATCATGTGATGTCTCACCGTACTTGCCTTCTTCGAATTCTTTCACCCAACGGTGAAGCATATTGACCGCAATCTCATAGCGGCGCGCCACCGCGGATTTATTCCCGGTTTCTATTGCTTCTTTGACAACCTGCTTCTTAAATTCTTTTGAATGTTTATTTCTTGTCATTTCATCAGCCCCTATCACTAATAGTGTAAACCATACACACTCTTAGTGTCCAAGTTCTCTAGGGGGCTAAACAGGAATGTTTTGAAAGATTTAAACCAAGAAAATAACAGTGCGATTTTTTCAAAGCTGCAAAAATCATTATCAATTGAATTGACTCGTCAAGATATGGTGAAATTGGGGGAGCAACTAAAGATACATCGTGAAGCTCATCTAAACAAAGGAATACTTGTGAACTCAATTGATAGCATTAAAGGATTAGAAGGGGGAAAATGTTTATTTATACTTACAACTGACTTAACAGAATATCTCTTTCAGATAAAAAAAGAACAGAATAAAACACTTAATTACTTATATGTAGCTTTGACAAGATCCAAGAAAGAGCTAGTGTTTCTTGTTACTCATGAAGTTGAGAATAAATATGGAAGAGACGTTATTGACAAGAAATTTGAGGAGTTAAATATTAGAACGCTTTATTTAGAGTTAGAGGTAGTATAAAATAGGTTGATGAATAGATAAATCTTTGACATATACATTTCTTCATAGCATTATAAATATCTTGAAGGAATAGGTGACTTAAGAAATGACATGGTTAGAATGGATAGATGAATTATACAGTAATTTAAAAATAAATAAAGAAAATAAACATTTTATGTACTACCCTGAATTAAAACTGGATTCAGTAACAAGGGATGTGTATATCAAATTCTTAAAACAAAATAATAAGACTAGAATTCTGTTTGAAGATAAATTTCACCGAAAATTATATTTAACTGATGCAAATATAATTGACATTTTGTCAAAAGCTCCTGAAAAAGTATTTCAAATAATATTGAACTGGCTTAAACAATGCGAGAAAGAAGAGTTTGAAAACAAAATATATATTGAAATAGTAAATGAAAAATTTGAAGTTCCATTAGTTTTTCCTTATCTCGATACAAAGGAGTTAAAAGAAAATCATTTTATCTCACATGCAGACTTTGAGATAAGTTATTATGATTTATTAATTCTAATAAGTCTAATAGTTGATAAGGAACGAATTGTACAAGAAAAGGAATCAATAATCAGAAGGTCAAGACAACTAAAGAAGTTTATAATTCTTTCCAGTTTCTACAGAGATCAAAGTTATTCCGGAATTTTAGAAAAAGAAAAATATAATACATCAGCTAACATTTATGATGTGTATTTTAATAAGTATATTGCGAAAAAGATCGATCGAATTTTTGATGCGATTGAGTATTAAGTAACAGAAAGTTATGCTATAATTATTATCAATGAGCCCTAGAAAGCTAAAATAACATTTAGCAACCTTAGCAGCTAAGGTTAAGGCAATAACAAAATGTAAAAACGTTCAGAACTTGCGTTCGATGTTCTGCGGGAATGCAATTAATTTTTCTAACAACCGCTCGCTTCCGCAATCTTTGCTACAGCTCGGAACATTATAAAAATTAATAGCATTTTCAATAAATTTCAAGAACTGTTTTTAGTAGGGCTCATTTTTTTGGAGGAAGCTTGTTAAATGAATAAGACTTTTGATCATATACATTTTAATTTAAATACTAATGTAAATAATCCATTAAGGATTATTTTTTTATGTGGCAGTTTTTTTGTCTTTGATGGCAAGGAAAAAGACGGCAGAAAAGACAAAAGAGTAGTTTTAAGAAAGTATATTGAAGATTTGAGTCCGAATTTTAAATGTGTAATCCTTGAAGATAAATTTCTATTTAGTAATGATACTGAAAAACTTAATTATAATGACATTGATTTTAAAAGCTTGAAAATAATTGAGGTATTAACTAGCATTATGAGTGATAAAGTTATGGTGTTCCATGAGAGCTTTTCAACTGCTGCAGAAATTGGCCTGTTTTCAGGAAATACTAATATAACCAATAAAATGGTTATCTTGGCACCAGATCTTTACTCGATCGAAGAAGATGTTATCTCGGGATTTTTAAAATTATCATACAACAATGATTATTTTAAGGATTTCAATATAGAAATTTTAAGATATTACCCAGGTGTATACAATTATGATATTTCTGAAAACTTCAGAAAATATCATACCTATTTTGTTGGAAATGAAATCGGAGAGTCGTTGGACAAATCATTGAGAGAACAATTGAAATTCGAGACTGAGTTACGAGTTAAATTATCGCGTAGAACTAATTATACGAAAAAAAATTATTATAGTCTGCTTGAAAATAATTTAAATATAGTTATGGAGACGAACAATCTTATAGCGTACCTCATGAGTTTATTTACAGTTAAATCTGTTAAAAGTGAAATGAGAACCAAAAGGGATGATATAGATTCTATAACCGATTCTGTAGTTATAAGAAGAAAAATTCTATTTAAAGTAAGTGCAATTTTAAAGGAATATTTTAATGATTATATTGTGAAATCTATTAGGGCTGATAATCCTTCTCTTGAATTTGAGAAATACGATATAATTCTTTCTGGACATGAAGTTACCTTGTCTAAGACAATAGACTATTTTGTATATATAATATTTGGGATAGGTTTAATTAAGATAAATGAAAAAAAAATAGTTATTACAACTGAAATGGAAGCGATCTCAGCAAATTATTCGAATTTAATAGTTAAAAATGCCTCAGGCATTCTGTCGGAGGTGTTAGATTTTGAATAAAGATTCCTGGTATCAAGTTAAGTTTATTAGAAAAAAGAGAAAAATACGGAAAATAGTAACGTATCAAGAAGATTCAATCAAGCTTAGGCATTTAAGAATAAAAGAATTTTTAGAAGAAAGAGTATTTACTTCAAAATTTACAAAAGCATATAAAAAAAAATCTTCAATATTCAAAAATGCTAAGGCGCATATGTATAATGACATATTTATTAAACTGGATATCCAAGATTTCTTTAATAGCGTGAACCATAAAATATTATTAGATACTTTATATTTTGAATTAAATGAGTCGACTGAGAATCCGCAATTTTCTAAATTAGAATTAACCAAAATGATACATTTATGTAGCATTGATAAGAAAGGAATTCCATTAGGGTTAATAACTTCTCCTACACTAGCAAATATATACCTTAAAGGGTTTGATAATCTGTTGTATGGAATTTTAAAAAAAAGAAATTTGACGAATTTAATATATACCCGTTATGCAGACGATCTAACGATTTCATTTAAATATAATAATCAAATACAAGAAGAAGTTGTGGAAATCATTAAAGTTGTTTCAGATTTATTAAAAAAATATAAGCTAAAATTGAATTTAAAGAAAACTAAAGTTATTGATTTAAATGTTTCTAATCATGTCAGAATAACTGGGGTTAGTATAGTAAAAGAAGACTTTAACTATAGAAGGGTTTCAGTGGGACGAAAGAAAATCAACGACTTGTATCATGATACAATGAGATTGTATAAGAAATTATTGGAACAAGGTATGGTACCAACTATTGATGATTCTATAGAAAAGAATAGGATAAGAGGAATGGAGTCTTTTATTTACTCTATCGAAAAGAAAGGTTATGAGAATGTATATTCTTCTCAAATGCTAGAACATATTAAAAGTGAAGGTTTTGAAAGTCTAACCGACTTAATTAAAAGATTACCATAAATATAATTCGAATTTCGCTTTGAATTCATATTATCAAAATGCTTTTCTGTATGCTTAAAGTAATGGAACGATCAATACTTATCTTCTGATCAATATCCTGAGATCATTAATAGTACTACCATGGTTTCCTGAAAGAAAAATTTTGAAACATTAGGCGCAAATGCGAAATGGGATAACGCAACTAAAACCATTCCAGAACGAATATTTGATGTGTATAATTATGCATACATTGTAGAGGGCGTAAGATTTTTTTTCTAACGAATTCTGTAACAAATCATTTATTTCGCCGCGGCTCACTTCAAATTCTAACAAATTCTGAAACAACAATAACGGAGCGCCGCGGGTTTGCGAGCTCCGTTTTCTAATTAATTATGCAACATCACACCTCTTGTTGTGTGAGTTGTAATTAAATTTGTCGTAGATTTGAACATAATTTGTCGTTGAGTTTAACCATAAATGTCGTAAGCTCGTTCCCTGTTGGAACGGGCTTTTTTTAAAACTTTCTGTTTTTTCTTATGGTTTTAATTGTAAATGTAATCGCCAAATTGACCTGACTAAGTGTTTGTAGAAAATGGAATATGATTTGTCGCTTTATATTGATTTCAAAAAGAATTTTGTTTAAGCACAGAGAAGAATGGGAATATGAAAAAAGTCTAGAAAGTGTGGTAGGACTAGGCGAATGGTGTACTTTATTACTAGTTTATTATGAGCTTATAGAGAAGAAAAGCCTCGGAGTTGTTTGTCAATTCGCTTTTGGAGAGTCTGTCAAGTTGTTTGTGTAAACTCCTAAATGAATCTAGCAACTGTGCTGCCGCGGCTTGACATGGAGCCTCTGTGGGAATGAATCTGTATTGTTATCTGTAATTGAGATTGGTTATCAATAAAATGTTAAATATGGATAATTATTGTAGATTTTGGAAATTAATTAATAATTTTAAAGGTTTTCCTCAATATCTTAACAGGATGTTAACTGTAATAGCCCGAATGGGTGATAGGAATTGTTGGCATATTGCGTAAAATTAGTATTGAAGAATCTTTAGAAAGGAGCTGCAGCATGAGAAAGACAACCCTAATACTCGTATTTTGCTGGCTCGTGTTTACACTTTTAATTGGATGTTCTCCTAAGCCTGAAGGTCAGGATCCAGCCAAAGTAAAGATTGAACTGACTTCCGAGCCGACAGCGGTACAGACAGGACAAACGGTAAAGCTGATTGCGACGCTCTCAGGGCTAGCCAATGAAGAAGAACCAAACGTACAGATCGATATTCGTAAGTCGGATAATAGCATACTTCCGGATACGAAGAATGCAAACTCGATTGGAAATGGACAATATTCGGTAGAAAAAATATTTAATCATCCAGGTGCTTATTCGATCTACATTCATGTGTATCAAGGTGATCTGCACATTACGAAAAAGAAAGAACTTCAAGTATCATGAGCGGCAAGTTACGGTATTGCTTATTGCCAACGATTGGCTTGCTCTATGTCCTCCTCTTTGGTGGATGGCATCCTCATCATGCAATAGCTGCTCAAGCAATTTCGAACACTAAGCTTCAATCACTGATTGACCGTACGAACGAAGGAGGCAAGCTGATCTTACCGGCAGGGATTTACAGCGGTCCCATCACTATAAGTAAACCTATTCTGATTGAAGGAAAGGGTTCGGTTGAAATTATAGGCAGTGGAGATCAACAGCCTGTAATTCAAGTTAAATCAGATCGAGTCAGCATCGCTTACTTGAAAATAACGCAGCCCATGACTGGAGATCACTCTGCTATCCAGGTAAACGGATATAATGCCGAGTTGTATGACCTGACCATCGACACGCAATCCTATGGCATCGTGCTAAGGGATGGAGGACAGCATGAAATATTCAATACGGTTATTCAGTGGATACCTCCTCCCGAGACGAATAAGCTGCTTAAGCTATCGGATAAGCGTAACGGAATTGATCTTTTCAATTCACATGACAATCAAATCCATCACAATACGATCTCCCAGATGAACGATGGGATTTATTTGGAAAGCAGTAACCGTAACGTTGTTAAAAACAATAAAGTGGACCATTCACGATATGGCATACATTGTATGTACACAAATGAAACTATTGTTCGGGAAAATATCGGAGAATTCAATGTGACCGGTGCGATGGTCATGGGGGTTCGTGATGCTGAGGTTACAAGTAATAAGTTTGTCAAGCAAAGTGAGAATGTTAATTCACAAGGCTTACTCTTATTTGATGTTCAGACTTCACGCATTTTGAACAATAAAGTTGAAGGGAATCGGGTCGGTCTTTATATAGAACAATCTCATGAAAATGTATTCGAGCAGAATGAAGTGCTTCAAAATTTTGTAGGAATCCAGTTTCTCGAATCGAATCTAAATCATTTTATGAATAATGATTTTATAGGGAATGTCATACCTGCTGAAGCAAATGAGAGTACCGATAATCGCTTTGAGCACAACTATTGGGATGAGTTTCATGGACTTGATGCGGATGGAAACGGCTTGAGCAATATTACTTATGCTATGAACCCTTTTTTTCAACAATTAACATCGGCTGCGCCTGCCTTCCAGCTATTTTTTCAATCTCCGGGGATGCAGTTTCTAGAGAGCATGTATTCCGTTGGAAAGGAAGAATGGACAACCGATAAAGCTCCTTTGATGGAACCAGTAAGCGGACAGTTAGAAAAAAACAAGAATACCGGGAAGTCCAAAGCATGGATACCTGGGTTGGTTCTTTTCATATGCTCAATTACAATTATTAGTTATTTGGGGGTAAAACGAAGATGAAGAAATCGATTTGGTTATTCATTTCTATAGTTGGGATATTTATTGTACTATCTGGCTGCGGCAAGGATAAATATACGGCTATTCCAATCAATGAAGCTACGGACAAATGTGCCATATGCAATATGCAGGTGAAGGATGATGCATTTGCGGTCCAACTGACAACCAAGGAGGGGAAAAACTTTAAGTTCGATGATCTCGGCTGCATGAATGAATGGATTAGCAAAAATGGAATCGAGACAGTAGGAGCCGAGTTTGTAAGAGATTATAACACAAAGGAATGGATCTCTTATAATACTGCGTCCTTTGTTTATGATGCGACTTTTAAAACGCCAATGGCTTACGGTATTTATTCCTTTAAAGATAAACCATCAGCTCAGAAATTCATCGATGAGCAGAAAAAGGGAAAACTGATGGGACCGGAAGATTTGAAGAACCATACTTGGGAACGAGCAAAAGGGACAATGGACATGGGGGGACAGGACCATAATAGCCAAGCACATACCGAATCGGATAGCAGTATGCATATGGATGGACAAAAAGGAATGCACGGACAATGAACTGGCTTCATATTGCGCTTAGAGAAGTTAAGCTTGGTTTTCGAAATCCATGGGCATATTCATTCATGAGCCTGTTTACCGTTTTCAGTTTATCTTTACTTTTGATTAATACGCAAAATGTTGTAGAAGGCTATTCAAGCGCCTCATCAACAATGCTAAATTTCATATTATATCTTCTTCCTCTAATGACTTTGTTGATTGGCTCGTTCTCTTTAACAGCGGAGAAGGAGGAAGGGAGCTGGCAGCTGCTATCCACCTATCCGCTTCGGACAATTTCATTTTTGATTGGGAAATATGCTGGTTTAGCGTTTGTACTGCTGACTATCGTTGCATTTGGATATGGAGCTACCGGAATCTTAGGAGCGATTATCGGTAACGGTTTGGATTTCAAAACCTTTGGTTTGTTCATTATGTTTTCGGGCGGACTTATCATTTTGTTCCTTGCCATTGCTCTCTGTATCGGTACTTGGGCACGTAATCGCTGGCAGGCACTTACATTCGGAGTGGGGATTTGGTTTTTTGCCATTATCGGCTGGCCAACGCTACTCATTGCGCTCCTAAATCTAATGCCCTATATATGGATCAAGCCGCTTCTCGCTGTATTGACAGTGCTGAATCCTGCAGAGCTGGTTCGTTGTTACGTCGTTGTGAAGCTTGGGGGAGGCGCTGCACTCGGTCCGGAGTACTATGAATGGATTCGTTGGATCCAGGGGCCGGCGGGAAGCTGGGGCTTTGCCGCATTCTGCCTGCTCTGGGTAGGAGTCGCTATGGGCTGCGCATTTTGGGTATGGGAGAGGGGGCGTTCCCGTGGATAAGTCTGTACTATCATTAAAGCAAGTAACCAAAAGAATACAGAAGCAGCAAATTATCCACTCGGTTAATTTCAACTTAAGTCATGGACAAGCTCTTGCGCTTTGCGGTGGAAACGGTGCGGGTAAGAGCACGATCCTTCGTATGATTGCCGGCATTCTGCAGCCGTCAAGCGGCAGCATAGAGGTGAATGGAGTCAGTTGGAAGCAAGATCGGAAAGGTTATGCAGAACAAATCGGCTATATGCCGGATGATTACAGGTTTGGACAAGGCTTGTCAGCTGAAGAAACGCTAGCCTTCTGGGGATCGCTGCGCAAAGTATCCAAGGACAGGTTACAGGAAATTCTATACATGGTCGGACTCTATGAGGTAAGAATGAAATCGGTCTCTTCCTTCTCCAAGGGAATGCGTCAGCGATTGCTGTTTGCTCAGGCATTATTAACCAAGCCCCCGTTACTCATCATGGATGAGCCCACGAACGGGCTAGATCCATATTGGCTGGAATCCTTTATTGCTCTTGTCGCTTCGGCCAAGCTGGCTGGACATACAATTATATTTTCAACACATCAGCTTGAAATTGCAGAGGCTGTAGCAGATCATGTCATCTTCCTGAAGGAAGGCCGTGTGATGGAGGAAGGTACGATAAGCGATTTTCGTCAATCTTATGAAAGTCATGGTCTGCAGAGCGCTTTTCATCGTTTATTCGGGTTTCCATCCTACAGTCAACCGAATGGAGGGGAATTCGATGAATAATATTATCTTATGGAAAAGAACGATAATCTGGATTATTTGCATACTTATGGTAGCAGTTTTACTATATACTCTCATAGCTGCAGGCTTTAATAAACCACAATCCTCTATCCATATTGGTTCTTTAGCTCCTGATATACAAGTAACGACACTGGATGGGGTATCTGCTAAGCTTTCGGATTATAAGGGAAAAGGCGTGATTCTTAATTTTTGGGGCTCTTGGTGCGGACCGTGTGTGAGTGAAATGCCACGACTCAAAGAAGCATATGAAACCGGGGGTAACGGAGTCGAAATTTTGGCCGTCAATGTAGGGGAATCCAAAGGGACAATAATAGAGTTTGATCAAAAGCTCCAGCTCCCATTTCCTATAATGACCGATCCTGCTGGTGAGGCGGCAGAGGCTTATCGAGTAACGGGGCTTCCTGCAACATTTGTTGTAACCTCTGAGGGACAAGTAAAGCAGGTTGTTTCTGGTGAGTTAACGAGTACGGAGCAAATTAAAGCTTTATTGAAAAGTGTGCAGCCAGGAGCTTCATCATAGGCTGTCGAAACGCCGTACCCTAGGTACGGTTGTTTGTCTATAACCGATTTTTCTTATAAAGGAGAAAGCAACTTGATGTACAAGAACCTTAAAGGCCTGATATTAATCATCCCGACTCTTACGATCGGACTATGGGAATATATTCGTCATGCTTTCCTGCTTCCCTATATATCCATGGAATTGGGGAATTGGCTTGCTCCCCTTATTGTTTACTTTGTTACCATGACATTGCTACGTAAATTATTTGCTTTGATGGAGCAACTGCAAGATGAGCTTCAACAAGAAAAGGCGGCTAAAGCAGTGCTTGAGGAAAGAGAAAAATTAGCGAAAGAGCTGCATGATGGGATTGCTCAATCGTTGTTTTTATTGTCGGTACAGGTAGATAAGCTTGCTTCGGGATCCGTTTCTGCGGGCCGCAATGCTGCTTCTATAACTGAAGTGTATCCTAGCTTGCGCAAAACAGTACAGGAGGTTAATGAATATGTCCGGCAGGCGATAGCGAATTTAAGGTATCCTGTAAGCCCTGAAACAGCACCTTGGCAGTCATCGTTAAATCACTTAATTGAAGATTTCAGCAGAAACACCGAAATTCCTGTGAAAACGAATTGGAATTTGGAAGAGCAGAAACTAACGCTTAAAGAAAAGGTTGAATTGTATTCAACGATTCGTGAAGCACTTTTGAATGTTTACAAGCATGCGAATGCATCTCAAATATGGCTAAGGAGTTCCAATCACGGCAAGAATGGGTGGTATTGTGCAATTGAGGACGATGGCGACGGCTTCCAGTCAGAACCATCTGAATCCCAAAGCAGCAGCGGCTTGGGAATTATAATTATTCAGGAGCGCGCCAGAAATTTAGAGTGGCATGTAAACATCGAACGGCGCAAAACACGAACCATACTGGAGATTTGGAAAGGGGATTGTCTTCATGAATCCGATACGAATTTTATTGGCCGATGACCATTCATTTGCCCGAGCAGCCATGAGGGATATTATTCAAGCAGATGATAGCTTTGAAATTGTAGGCGAAGCGGTGAATGGCCGAGAAGCTGTGCAATTTGTTGAGTTAGCCATGCCTGATATTATACTAATGGATATTTCCATGCCGGAGATGGATGGTTTAGAAGCTACCAAACAAATTAAAGACCGGTTTCCTTATGTGAAAATTATAGTGGTAACCGTGTCTGACGATATAACCCATTTGTTTGAAGCGATTAAGCGAGGGGCTCAAGGCTATTTACTCAAAAATTTGCATCCTGCTTCATGGCATGAGTATTTGCGGGCGGTTGCGTTTGATGAAGCCCCTATGTCAAGAGAGCTAGCTGTACGTTTGTTGAAGGAATTCTCATCGGTTACGACTCCAATTCAAGAAAAATCTCCGTTGACCTCACGGGAAACTGAAATATTGAAATATGTGGCACGAGGAAAGTCTAATAAGGTCATCTCTTTAGAACTGTGCATATCCGAGCATACAGTAAAAAATCATTTAAAAAATATTCTCCAAAAGCTTCATTTAGATAATCGCGTCCAATTAACCCGATACGCTTATGAGAAAGGGTGGATTCGAATTTCCAACCAAACGAAATAAGGAGCTTGAGCAGAGGTAGCCTAAGATTTGACCGTTGGATCAAACATATAACCAATGCCCCGGATGGTTTTAAGCGAATGCGAAAAAGCGGGAGTGATGGCACCAATTTTGTCACGCAGTTTTTTGACATGGGAATCAATGGTTCAGTGAATCATACTCAAATTCTTTTCCCCACACTTCGCGTAATATGTAGTCTCTTGTCAAAGTCTTTCCAAAATTTATCGCGAAAAACCTAAGTAATTCATATTCTTTAGGCGTTAAGCTCAATTCTTCGTTGTGGACTGTAATACGGCGGGCTGGATGATCGATGTAAAGTGGCGATAAAATGATGGTTCCTTTTTGTATAGAATAATCCGGTGTAGACTCCCGCTTCGTTCTTTTAAGGATGGCTTGGACACGATATAACAGTTCCTGAGGGTTGAACGGTCGGAGGATATAATCATCCGCTCCTGCTTCAAAACCTCTCAAACGATCACTTTCATTCCCGTCATCGTTCAATAAAATGACAGGTGTCGTTTTCATGCATTTCAGTAGCTGACATACCTCAATTGCAGGTAAAAAGGGAATTGTCCAGCCAAGCAAAACGATATCATATTCTAACGCCAACGCTTTACTTAATGCTGATTCACCGTCTTCCGCTGTATCTACATTACTCGTCCCCGTATCTAAAAACAATTGTTGAAGTCTTTGGATACGATCTTTCTCATCTGCGAGCAGAACATGAAATTTTGCCATACCGCAACCCCCTTTAGACTTGATTGTAATCTGTTATGAGGGAAAGCACATGCCACTATAGGGTTATTATCATGTCATAATGATGAACGATCCGTGACCTCTTTTTGACTAAAAATAACTCTAATGAGTCATTTTGAAACTTGACCGAGATGTATATGATATGAAGACGAAAAATATGGAATAAAGGGGGAGCAAGTTTACTTATGGATATTTGGACAATGATTCAGGTGTATGGATTCAGGAGCGTTTTCAGTCCCGAGCTTTTTATTTGCATGGTTTTCGTCGCCGTATTTTATTTGAACTACAGAACCAACAGCATTACTCGATGGGAAAAGAGATATTTTTTGCTCGGTTTATTTTTATTTTATCTGGTTTTGGGCGGCCCCATAAATCTGATGGGACATTTTTGGTTTAGCCTACATATGTTTCAGCAGTCTGTTTTGTACCTTGTTATCCCGCCGCTGATTTATAGGGGAATACCTGTTGAATGGTTCAAATTCGTAAGAAATAACACTATCCTTAATGGTATATTTTCCGTTATCGGACATCCGCTGATTGCTATTTTTCTTTTTAACGGGGCGTTCTCCTTTTACCATATTCCGTTTATATTTGATGCAGCTATGTCCAATTATGCGCTTCACAATGCCCTTCACCTTCTCCTGCTAATAAGTGCATTTGGTCTTTGGTGGCCTGTGTTTAGCCCTTATTGTCGTTATGCTCTGACTCCTTTGCGAAAGATGGGCTACATATTCCTTAACGGTTTTCTTCTTACTCCTGCTTGTGCCCTAATCATATTTGCCAACGAGTTATTGTATACCACTTATTCAAACAGCACCCATTTGCTATGCTTGCCGTTTTACTATGAAAGGGTAGAAGTATTACCCTTCACTGTTGATTGGCTAACACCTTTAAATGATCAGCAATTGGGAGGGGTGGTCATGAAAATTATTCAAGAGCTATCCTATGGCAGCATGCTGGGATATATTTTTTTTCAATGGTATCGTAGTGAAAAAGAAGCAGAGGAAGTCAAGCTTCCCCTGCTTAGAAATGAGACTTAATTCTCAAGATCCGGCTATTTGCCGGATCATTTTTATAATTTTGTCGTTATTCATGTCTTCGCCCATTTTGAAAATCTTGCGGATATTGCCGGTTTGATCGACAAGCATAAGAGAAGTCACGTTATGTATGAATGTGCCATCGGGTAGCTTTTGAACCATTACTCCGAAGCTCTTGGCAACGTCAGCCGTCTCTTTCTCTGTTCCTGTTAATAAAGTCCACCCGCTATAATCCATCCCCATTCGATCCCCGTAGGCTTTAAATACTTCCGGAGTATCTGTCTCTGGATCAAAGGTAATGGAGAGGAACTGAACTTGGTTTCCCCATAAATTGTGCTGCTTCAGCTGATTCTGTATTTTTACCATGTTGTAGGTTGTGGTAGGACAAATATCGGGGCAACTCGTAAATAGAAATTCGACGAGGCGAATCGTTCCATTGGAGCGACTGAATTGAAACGGTTTATTATTGATGTCTTTCAGTGTAAAATCAGGCGCTTGTTTAATCGTTGGGATCACAGGATTATCCTGAGATATCCAACGATAAACATTTATAAACATAACCAGGAATAGGAGACTGACCGCTATCTTAAACCAATGACGCTTCATTTTTTCTCCGCAAGCCATTTGGCCAAGTTAACAATTTCGTCGTCCTTCAAACTATTTTTAAAGGAAGGCATGCCTCCGCGTCCATTTTGCAGTACCTTGTAAATCTGTTGATCGGATAGTTTACTGCCCACCTTTTGAAGATTAGGTCCGATTTTACCTGCCAGATCATTGCCATGACATGTAATGCATGATTGTTTATAACTGGCTTCTGCAGCTTGAATGTTCAGTGGCGTGTCCGGAAGCGCAGGAGCGGAAGCCTCCTGCTTCGTTTGATTTTGTCGCTCACCCGATTGCATGAATAGTACAGATAAACCGAGAATACATGCCAAGCCAATTAAAATAGACATTATCCATTTATACATACTTTATCCCTCCTTAAATATCGAAATTATACTAGCATTTTAACTAAAGGCTTGTATATAGCCCTTTAGAGTTATAGAGCAATGCTTTATAGCATGTTTTACGTAATGTCATAAGTAGTATAGGGTAGACGATGATCAAATATTTTTCATAAATAGACACCAAATTAACTCCTAAGAGTCATTTTTGATTAAGTTGAAAAAACCTATAATAGAGCTAAAATTAAACTAGATAATGTGAATAGGGTGGAATGGCGGATTGAGTGTATTTTTTCTATGTGCAATAGCTTTCTGTATTCAGAATCAACCCGATGCTGTTGATCCTCTAATCGCTGAACAAGCCGCAGGCTATCAGGTGGCAACGATTCATATGACTGCCGACGGGTTCGTACCGGATCATATAGAGCTTGCTCCCGGTGTTCCAGCGAAAATTAACTTTAAAAAATCAACTGTCTTTACTTGTATAAAAAACATGATATCCAAAGATTCGGAATTGATATTCCTATAAATAAAGAGAATAATCTTGTTACCCTGGAGAATTTGAAATCCGGAACTTACGAATATCATTGCGGAATGTACATGTATTATGGAACGATTATAGTAAAAGGAGCTTAGGCGATATTCAAGCGTTGATTTTGAATCGAACACGACTAAAAAAAGTGGCTTCTCCTGTTGGAGAAATCACCTCTTTACTTTTTAAAAAAATGTTGTATTATTCAGTGAAATGGCTCGATCGAGTCAGACTATTTTGTTCGTAAGCGACTATGATAAAGAGAATAGCATTAAACCCAGGTCAAACTTCATTGGAGGTGTTTGAGTAAATGAAATGGGATCAAATCAAGTTTTCATTGTGTATGTTGATTGTTGCTATTAGTATTTGGGTAATGGGACCGTCAGCTTTGGCAGAGGAGCACGAGCACAGTCATGGATCTGAGAGTGTCGTGAGCGCGGAGATCGCTCCGGGATTCATCAGTATCAGTGCCGTATCTGCACTAACAATGATCATTGCGGCAGGTGCTTTGATTATCCAGCTTCGCGCAAGTTCGTCTAGAATTAGCAAAATGACGGCAATGATGGTGTCCATGGCTATAGCGATGTTTACGGGATTAATAGGTGGAACCCTCCTCGGAATTTGGCTGCAATCCTTATTCTACGCTACAGTATTAGGTATAACAATTGGTGTTGCAGCAGGTGTGCTTGCAGGTCTATCCCATAGCTGGTTGGCTGTGCTCGATGGCATGTTGTCCGGCGTCATGAGCGGTATGATGGGAGCAATGCTGGGAGTGATGATTACGCAAGAACATCCTTTGATAATGCTAGTATTCATGGATGTGATCATGCTGGTGGTAGTTGGCAGTGTGTATCAAGCCTTGGCATCGGAACATCGAACTGAACGGCAGAATCAGCAGCTTCATATTGCCGAGTCAAGCAAAGCAGAATTTACTCCATAATGAAAGCTTTATGATCGTATGAAAGTGGAAGCGTTTTAAAAAATGGGAATAGAGAGAGTTGGCTGCCTGCAAGTGGGCAGTCATTTTTTTCGCGAATCACATTGCTTTACTGGCTACAAATAGAAGCTTGTGTAATCTAAACTGAATCCAAAATAACAATCGAATGAGGAGGTTTATGCTGCTATATGGAGGTGCATTTATGCGGGGATGATTTTGAAAATAAGCAATTAGGTTCGATCTCTTACGGTACAATATAGCCCCATTGAGTCATTGTAACGAGAAAGCATATCGCTATAATAAATAAAGGGTAGAAAGAAAAATGAGAGGAATTAAATGATGGAAAAGAATTATTACAACCGTTTTTGGCGATGGCATTTTTATGCTGCATTATTTATTACACCGCTTCTTATTACATTAACTTTAAGCGGTATCGGGTATTTGTTTTATACAAATGTAGAAAATACTTTATACAAAAATGAATTTTTTAACAAGAGCAACCAAACAGAACAATTAACGATAGATCAAGGCATTGAGAAAGCGAAGCAGACCTTTCAAGATTATTCCGTTTCAAAAGTTATTGTTTTGGATGATCCGTATAATATGCGTTTAACAATGACGAATACATCCGGCGATCAGAAATATGTATTTTTAGACTCCAATTATCAAATCGTCGGGAGTCAGAATCCCAAATATACGTTTTCCAATGTAATGAGAGAGGTTCATAGTTCACTTTTTGTTGGGGGAACCGTTGTCAATTACCTTGTAGAATTGGCTGCATGCTGGGCGATTTTCCTGCTGCTTTCCGGAATTTACATGACATTCAAAGGAAGGGCGTTGAAGAAGGAGCCAAATCCAACCAAACGGCAAAAAAATCTTCGTTGGCACGCGCTAACAGGTACAATCGTTACCATTCCATTGATCATCCTTATTTTTACCGGGTTGCCTTGGTCAGCCTTCATGGGCGATATTATTTACTCTACAGCCCAAAAGCATCCTTCCATCGGAATTCCATTATTAAAGCAAAATCCGCCTACTTCGGAAATGAATGAAATTCCTTGGGCTACTCGCAAAAATGAACTACCTGTATCAAGCGGAGAAACTCATGCCGAACATAACGGAATGGCTCATATGGATAATATGTCCGAGCAAAATGGGATGATTACCCTCATGCAGTTGATGAGTGAAGTTAAGCAGGCCAATATTACGAAACCATACTCCATCATTTACCCTAAAGATGAACATAGTGTATTTATTGTTTCTAAAGGAAGTAATTCAGGAGTGACAGGTCTAGATGTTAGCCCATATGATGAAGTAACAACTTATTTCGATCCCTACAGCGGTAAATTGACTTCAAAAGTTGGTTTCGAGGATTATGGAATTCTAGGGAAATTGTATACGTGGGGAATTCCTTTGCATGAAGGTCATTTATTCGGTTGGCTCAATAAAGTATTAAATCTGACTGTATGTCTTTTATTCTTACTCGTTATTTTTTGGGGTTTTAGAACTTGGCTAATTCGTAAAAGGAAAAATTTTCTGTCTGCTCCGCCGAATTTATCAAGCAAACTATCCATTGGGTTCATCATTTTCATGGCAATATTAGGTTGTATTATGCCGCTTTTTGGTATTTCCTTAATTTTGGTAGTGCTGATTGAAATTATTTCTTCCTTTAAAAATAAAATTCAAAATGTTGATGCTGTTAAGTAATTAGTTGAAGTATATTGAATAAATTCAAACAGGCAATCGCTAATGGCTCGTATTCAGCATTAGCGATTATTTTTCATTGAAAGTGGCCTTGAACAAAGCAAACAACCGACTTCAAAGGCCGGCTATTTGTTTAATATATTCTTTCGATCCTATCTAATTTAGCGTCTACCATAAGCAGCAAAGAGCATTAGCGCACCTAAGAGAGCACAAATGGTATACATGAACGAATAAGAGGAAAGATCCGCAATCGGCCCCATGATGATACCGCCAAGGGACACCCCCAAGTCTGCCATGGCAATAAACAAACCAACCAGCACATTTCGACTTTCCTGCGGCAGAACAAAAGTCAAATAGGTGGTTAGCGTTGGATAGAGAAGTGCTTGCGTGATACCCATCAGAACCGCGCCGGCATAGAAAAAAACGGCTCCGCCCGTCATTGAAAAGCTTACAGATTGGGCTGATATAACGAGAAGAATCATTAACATCATGACAAAAGGAGAATGCCACTTTCCATCCGAAGGAATTCTCTTTCTTAGGACAAAACGTGCTATGACTACAGTGCCTGCTTGAAGCATGAGGTAAACCGCTGCATTGCTGTATTGAATTTGTGGCGCATAGAGGGGGATAAAGGTAGTTACCGCTCCGAATACAAGGGATGCTGTCAGCATCAGCATGCTGCATTTAAACAAATGCGGGTTCTTTATCAGCTGGCCAAAAGATTGCAGCATCGCTGCACCCTGATTGACTCGGTCATTAGCAGGTTTACTTGTACTTTCGTCCATTTTTGCACTGTAGCCAACAAGACCCGTAAGAACAGCGATCGTGATCATCACCGCAGTAAACAGGGACATATCACCTGACTGCCACATCCCCAAAGCAAGCAGGGGGCCTATGATCCCCGGTATGGAAGCGCAAAGAGAGTACATCGAAATGCCCTGTGATCGGTCCTTATCTGGTAAAGCGTCAATAATACCGAGCTGTAAGGCCATGGAGAAAAAGGCGGTGCACACACCCTGCAGAATACGGGCGACAAAGTAGCCTTCCAGCCCTGTAAATGTATAGATCAGAAGTGCCAGTCCGTTAACAGCTAGAAGCGCTCGCAGGATGGGAATAGGTCCATACCTTTGAATTAGAAGGCCTGCCCACGGACGAAAGAGCATTGTTGTAAACAAATAGGCTCCCATGATGATACCAATCGTTGTATTAGTAGCCCCAAGGGATGCGCCCTTTAAAGGAATGATAACATTCAAGATAGCATTGGCGCTAAAATATAAAAGCGTCAAACCATATAACCTTAGAAACGGTAAAGACAATGCTCCTTTCAATATCTTTGCTCCTTCCTCCGTTATCTTTAACTTTTTTTACTACAAAGGTTGGTTAAGTAATAATCATCTGCAGCAGCTTCTTGGAGTAGGGTGACTGTACATCCTTCAGGTGTTCAATACGAATAATTTCTTCGATTTGTCCACTTCTTATAATTATGACCCTCTCACAAAGATAAGCCGCAGCCTGAATATCGTGAGTGATGAAGATATAACCCATGTTGTACATCGTTCTCAAATCTTTCAGTAATTCAAGAATCTGGAGCTGAACGGATCCATCCAGGGAACTGATCGCTTCATCCAGTAACAAGCATCGCGGCTCCGTCGCTACGGCTCTTGCAATGCACACCCGCTGCGCTTCTCCTCCGGATAACTCATGAGGGTACTTTTGGCGGTAGGAGGAGTCCAAACCGACTTGAGCCAATAGTCGGTCTATTTTACTATGATGTTCATGTCGGTTCTTTTTTTGCAGATTTAGAGGCTCCAACAGAGCTTGCTCAACCGTATAAAATGGATTGATGGAGGAGGTATAATCTTGAAATACTGCACTTAGATTTCCTAATCGTGTAGTACGATTATCAATTCGCTTTCCTTCCCATAAGATGCTGCCGTGATCCGGTTTCTCAATTCCAAGCAGCAATCGTCCCAAAGTCGATTTGCCGCTGCCGCTCTCCCCAATAATGCCGAGGCACTCGCCTTGCTGCCAATCGAAACTGATATTAGAGAGTATCTGCTGTCGTTCCCTAGAAAATAGCCCACCCTTGCGGTAAGACTTGCCAACACGCTCAATGGTGAACAAGACTATCACCTCCCATGATCTTATTGAAATGTTGGTTCAGCTTCAGCTTTGAAGACACCAGATAACGGGTATATTCATGCCGGGCTGCGGAGAAGATGTCGTGCGTTCTCCCGTGCTCCACGATATTTCCGTCTTTCATAACCAGCACGTCATCCGCGATTCGTTTAACAATACCCAGATCATGAGAAACAAAGATCATCGAACAGCCTGTTTGTGCCCGTAATTGAATAAATTGCTCCACGACCTCGAACTGTGAAATCGTATCGAGTGCCGTCGTAGGTTCATCGGCAATTACGATATCAGGCTCCAGAACGAGGGCCAATGCAATCATTACCCTCTGAAGCATGCCGCCGGATAATTGGTATGGAAAACTGTTCATGATGGCGATAGGATCTTTTAACATCACACTATCCATGGCCTTCTTCATGCGGGCCGTGATCTCATCCCGGCTCCAGCCGAAGTGCCAGGAAAGTGTTTCTTTTAAGTGGGCCCCGACTGCACAAGAAGGATCGAAGGCACGCATGCCATTTTGTACAATCATGCAGAGCTGCTTTCCTCTTTTTTTACGCATCTCTTTTTCTGAAAGCTTCGTCAGGTTTACCTGGCTAAGCACAATGTCACCGGATTGGCGGACACCTTCATTATGTAATCGCATAATCGATCTGCAGGTCAGCGACTTTCCGCTTCCGCTTTCACCAACAATAGCCAAACAGCTTCCTTGCTTAACTTGAAATGAACTATTGGGAATCATTACTTTACCGGTGCGGTTATCCCATACTTTTAAATTAGAAACAGTAAGGACGTTCATGATGATCAGGCCACCTCTTTCCCTTGAAGCTTCACAGTCCAGGCAGAGCTCTGTTCTTGCTTTTGCCGGGAGGTCATCAGTTTCGGATCTAGAGCAATTTGGAGCGCGTCGGCTAAAAAATTGATGGCCGATACGACGAGGACGATCGCAATACCGGGTGCCAGCATCAGTTCCGGTTTTGAGAACATGACGGCTCTTGCTTCATTCAGCATCATGCCCCATTCTGCCTTTGGCGCTTGAATGCCCAACCCGAGGAAGGAGAAGCCTGAGATTTGCAAAATCATGGAGCCGAAGGAACTGCTTGAAATGACAGCGATGTCCGGAAGCGATACAGGTATAAGATGCTTGAGCATAATAGTGATGCTGCGAACACCGAGCGTTTTTGAAAACTTAACATAATCTGCGTCCGCATATTGCATAACAGATGTTCTAATGATGCGGGCGAACCAAGCCCACTTTATTAAGGCAAATGCGAGCAAAATATGTTCAAGACCAACGCCCAATATGCCGATCACGGCCAAGGTCATAACGTAGCCCGGAAAGGAAAGCATGATATCGCAAATTCTCATCAGGACAGCATCTGTTTTTCCTTTAAAATAACCTGAAATAAAACCGATCACTGTCCCGATTCCCACGGATAAGGTTAACGCGGCCAAAACCCAAAGGACGCTTGGACGGATGCCGTAAATAATACGGGAAAGAATGCATCGGCCTAACTGATCGTTTCCTAACCAGTATTCCGAAGAAGAGGCCGCATAACGAAGCTCCATATGAACTTCTTCTGGATCATGCGGCGCAAATAAGGGAGCCAGTATACCTACTATTAGGATAGACGCGATGAAAAATAGACTTAGGGCGGCCAACCTGTCTCTGTACAGTTGTCCTAGCAGCTTCATTTATAGCTCCCTCCTTAATCTGGGATTCAAGGCGGCATTTATAATGTCGGAAACCGTATTAAACAAAACAAAGGCAGCAGCAAGTACCAGGACATAGGCTTGGATCATCGGGAAATCCCGGCTTAAGATCGATTTTATGCTGAGCGTTCCCAATCCGGGCCAGGCAAAGAGGTTCTCCACGACAACGGTGCTTCCTAAAATAATAGGAGTCGCCATGCCGAATACGGAAATAGCTACCTGCAGGGAGTTTCGCAAGATATGCATCGTAATTTTGCGTTCCGGTAAACCGGATGCTCTGCCGTATAGAACATAGTCCTCATTCAAATTGCTTAACATGGAACTTCTGATGATTCTGAAGTAGATTCCAGCATAACTGACCGTGATCACGGTAACCGGTAATATGTAGCTTTGATAGTTGTCCATACCGCTTGTCGGAAGCAAGTCCAGCTTTACGGAAAAGTACCAAACCATAAGCGCTGCAAGCCAGTAGGGAGGCATAGAGGTGAGGAAAAAGGCGATGCCCCGTACAGATTTATCCGCTGCCTTCCCTTCTTTTAATGCACATACAATACCGAGCGCAGTCGATAACACGATAATGGCTGCAACAGACAGGAGCGTCAACTTTAATGTATTGAGGAAGGCCGGAGCCAGGAGGGACCATACCGGTTTTCCCATTACGTATGAGTTTCCAAAATCGAAGTGCAAGCAGGAAATGAGCCAATTCAGATAGCGCACGAACAATGGCCGATCCATCCCAAGCGCTGCTTTTGTCTCGGCAATGAGTGCCTCCGTGATATTAGGCACGCCTTGTGCATGCAAGACGACTTCGGCCGGATCAAGGGGAGACAAGTTATTTAAGATAAATGTAATAAATGAAATAGCCACAAGTAAAGGAATCGATATCAATATACGATTGAGAATATAACGGCCCATGGCAACAACCTCTCATTTCCAAATAAATAAAAGGGGAGTGATCCCCTTTTACTATTCAAAGTACATTTGCTCAAACGGAAGCTCATATTGTGTTTGTTTAAATGAGATGCCTTTCAGATTTTTTGGCGCCACAATAGTGACGGTACCATTTGTAATTGGAATAAAAACCGCTTCATCATGAACCGTTTTCAAAATATCTGCATACAGTGACTTCCGTGTTTTTTCATCTGTGGACACCGTGACAGCATCAATTTTTTTATAAAGCTCCGCAGCATTCGCGATGCCTTTAGTTGTGTAAAAATAAGAAGATTCGGCTGTGAAGGCGGCTATCGTGCTTTGCGGATCATAAGCGAGCCCCCAGGTTTGGTTAAATAGCAGATCGTAATCTCCCGTCGATCTTCTTTTGGCAATCGACGTCGATTCTTCGCCTGCCAGCTCCAGTCCGATTCCAATCGTCTTCAATGTGCTTTGAATAAATTCGGCCTGCGTCTTTTGCGAGGGCGAACTGGCATCGTAGAATAGCTTTACGGTTAGCTTACTGCCGGCTTTTGTTCTGAACTCGCTGCCCTTTTCTAAATTCCAGCCTGCTTTTTCCAGAACCCTTTTCGCCGTTTCCAGGTCATATCCCCGTTTTGTCAACTCGACATCGGCGTAGTTAACATTAGAGGAAAATAGGGCATTGGCAGGCGTCACCGTGCTATTAAAAATTTGCTTGCTGATCGTATCCCGGTCAATCGAGTACCAGATCGCTTCCCGTACAGCCGTTTCGTGGATAGGGCTGCTCGATTTGCTGCTATTGGCAACGATCATCATTGTATTCATCGGCTCGCTTCGGACAATTTGGTAATTGCCTTTATCCGCTAATTGCTTCATGGCTTGCACATCGATACTGTCAGCGCCTCGATCATCCGTGAAAATAAAATTAACTTCACCTTTTTGCAGCGCTAAGAACGTTGTTTCACCGGAGGTGAGTACCTTCGCCGTAATCTTTTTTACCTTGGGTGCTCCACCCCAATAGTTTTCGTTGGATTCGAACACGGCAAATTGGTCCGTTTTATGCTCCGTCAGTTTATAGGGACCGGTTCCGTGATATCCACTTACACCATCTTTGGTTCCCCCGTTATTGAAATCCTTGGGAGACAAAAATGCATAGGGTCTCGTCATGGCCAATTCCAGTAAAGTCGGGTAATAGGCTTCGGACAGGATAATTTGAACGCTATATTCATCAACTACATTCACGCTGACGATTTTAGTCGACAGTTTAATCCAGGAATGCTTACTAAGATTACCTTGGACTGCATTGATGTTTTGTTTGACCGCTTCTGCATTAAATGGTGCACCATCATGAAAAGTTACGCCTTTTCTTAGATGAAAAGTATATATTTTACCATCCGAGGAGATTTCCCACGATTCGGCAAGCGATGGCTTAATTCCGTCTTTCGTGTTTTCCACTAATGACTCAAATACCATTCCTTGTGCTGATGTAGAACCAACATATAGATGAGGATTCATATCATTGATATCTTTGGATGTTGCATAAATGAGTTCCGTGTTTTTACTTGGTGTTCCCGGGTTAGTAACCGCTTCTTTCGCGCTTTCCGGTTTATTTTCGCCGCACCCTGCAAGCAGTAGAGTGGTAAGCATTAATACAGATAGCAGATTAACGAATCTTTGTCTCATATAGGATCCTCCAGGGAAATAATGTTCTTATTTTTAAGCCTAGATTATTCTGATTTCCTTGCATATTCGCTCTATATCTTCTGCAAAGCTTTGAATGGTGAAAGCCTCGGATAAACACTCGCCAGTAAGCTTTAGTGCAGCTACCTTGAGGTAGCGCTCGTAGGTTGCGATGAATTGGTCGATCGTCGGACAATCTAAATCAAGATGTCTGGCAATTCCTTGAATGATTTTAATCCGATAATAATCTTCTTTTGGCATTCGAGGAATGTCCCAGCAACCTTCCTTATTGATAAAGATTGGCCGGATGGGAACAGCAGAAAAGTCAAAGTACTTACCATTCTGATCGGGCTCCGAGAAAGGATCGATTAATAAGGAAGCATATCGGACATAAAGTAGATATTCCTGATGAACCGCCTCCAATTGAACGAAGCAATCAATATCGCGGCTTGACAAGCTTTCCGGCCTTACAGGATAGTTGTCATGGGTCATAAATTTCAGCAGATTCACACTATTCAAACCCAGCTTCTCCGTAATCGCCGAGATTTCCTTCCAAGCGGCAAGCATGTTCTGGATTAAGTGTTGCGTAATCGGACCTTCGGGAAACAGTTTGTACACATACTTTTGGGTAGTAGCTTCACCAAATATGACGTTTAATGAAAAGTCATTCATAAACAATGCCGGATGCACATACAAGGATATATTCCGGGTTTCAGCTTCGAGCGGTGAATTCATGACTTCCAGAAGGATGCCCGACTGCATATAGATTTCACGTAGGACTTCGACATTAGGGGATGTGGGAAGCGCCGAGCCAATAAAAACCTTCTTTTTCACTCCTGTCGTAATAACACGATTAGATGGACCGTTCTCCCAGCGCGTATCGCCCAAGTAGGTTGAAAAGCTGATTATTTCTGCATGGATCTGCCTATCATTCATAAAATGATGAATGATAGTGCTGGAACCGAATGTAGGAGAGAGCAGCACCACGCATCTGATATGTTGCAAAACTTCATCTTTCAACTGACTAAGTGCTGCTATGTAGGCATCCGCTGTAACCGCTAAAATAACAGTATCCCATTCTCCTGAAACAGTATCATATCCATGAAAAGTTTGATCCAGGCGGCATTCGCCCTGAAATGGGTGATGCTTTTCATTTTGAATGTACACTTGAATCTGCCGGTCATTTTGTTTAAGTGCACTAAAGAAAGGAATGGATCTCCCTGAGGGTCTTCCGACGATTCCTATTCGGCAATTCATACGATTTTTGAGCATTACCGCCATCTGAATGGAAGCGGGGCCTGTTCCGGCAATCAAAATGCGTTGAAAATCGAGCATGTAAACCTCCTTATCTGAGTAACCATACCATCAAGCTTTTTGATACAATGCAATATCGAATACTTGATCGGGGCGCAGAACCGTTTCAACCAGCCGCCACTTTGTTTCGTCAACCTGTTCCATAGGGTAATTAAACAAGGATTTTAAATGGTTGCCGTATCTCATCGCCACAACAACATGCCTGTTTGTTAACGGATGCAACCGGTCCAACAAATCGTACTTTACAGAGACAGTGGAGCTAAAGATAATGTGCGTGGCTCCCTTTACAGCTTCAAGCTGCTCTGCCGGTATCCCTTCCAGTCGGATATTTAATCCGTTTCCTAAGCTTTCTATCACCTTTTTGCCTAGTTCGATTGCCTCCATATCAATATCAATTCCAATCACTTCTGCACCTGTTTGCTTTGCAATGTACAATGGTGTCATAGGGAATGAGCCGGAACCGACTAAAATAACTTTGGAATCGGCAGTGACTTGAAAGCTTCCAAACTCCTGCTCGATGCATGTTTCAATATTGCGAAAATATTCACTTCGATCCATCTCCTCATTCAGCAGCCTCAGTGCCCGATATTTTTCCATGATGGAGACACAAAGTGCAGATGATTTCCTTAACTCCTCTGCTAATTGGAGAATAGGGTCAGATGCATATTCCTCCAGATGAGTCCAAGCCTCCTGGAAACCCTCGTCCAGAATGAAAGCAGAGTATGCGTCGATTACCTTCTCTAGTTCCGAACCATGTTTCATTGTCCCGTCGTACTGATCAGTCAATATCACAAATTTATCTCGATAATCAACTAAATATTTATGGAACTGTTCTAAATCCAATTCATTTCCCCCATTCAGACTCTAATTCAATAAAAGCCCTGCCATCGGCGACAATGCCAACGGAGCCTTCAATACTAAGATGTGTCACCATATTGTCCCCGAAGGTGGCCGTAACGTGAATCGTTCCGCCCGGCTGGGCGATCGCAACGGAGATATCTCCATTATTTTTCCAAGCAAGATAGGCTCCCAAGGAGGCTGTGCCCGAGCCGCAGCCTCTTTCCCAGACCATGCTCTCCAATGGGGGAACATAGATCAATGGAGCCAATTCATTCGAGTCGGATTTGAACAGCAAAATGCCAATTATGTTCGCTTCCAATGTAGCTCCGAGAAGCTTAGCTAATCCTTGGGCCTTCTTTTTCATCGCCGTACTGATATCTTCGACTTCAACCACTAGATGAAAGAAACCAGGATACTTTACGACAACAAATTTCAATTCTTCGCCTTCATAATCGACAATTTTTTGTTCAATTTTTTGGGGGACAGGCATGGTTATTTGACAAAGATAGCCTTCTTTAACTTTTTTGACTTGGCATACAATAAAATGATCAATCCCTGACGTTTCCAGTACGAATTCAGTCGTTTCGTTTGGTATCATCCCTCTTTCTGAGGCGAGGTAGGCTGCAAGAGACATGCAAGCATTACCACAAAATTCGCCTCCGGCCATTTGAAGATGCGCAGCGGATTGCAGTCTGCGCGGTCTTTCAATAAATCCCACCTGCTCGGCGTGTACATGATCGTAGGACATCATTCTTGCTGCGATGAATGGCTGTTCTTCCAACGGATGGCTGGTTCTCACAAGAATGGTCATATTTTGTGTGGGATTGAATTTTACAAATTCGATTTCCCTTTTCATCTTCGTAACCTCGATTTAATTAAAATGTTGAATTACTTACAAATAAAATAAATCGTAATAATTACGGTTAAATTGAACACGAGTAAATCATATACGAGACTTGGTTATATGTCAATGCTTGGAAAAATAGATTTATGTGTATCCCTGAATTGGGATATTTAAAAAGTATAGGGGAGTTGAAGCAAACAGAAGCAGGCTGAAACAGGAAAGCAGGTTTGCAGCTCAAGGTTTTTTTAAGCAAAAAGTATGATTAGATGAAAAATAAAATATTTACAACTTTTTTAATGGGTGTTACGATTTAGTTAATTCGTGCTCTGCAAGTTTCCGGCGACTTCAATTTTATAGGAGGGGGAATTATTATAGATGATATCTCCAAAATTCGTTAAAATAGAGGATTGTTTAAGAGTGCGTTACTTTAACCATTGGAGGGATATTTAAAAATGCACATACCGGATAATTACTTGAGCCCATCGACTTGTGCGGTTCTGGGAGCTGCTATGGTTCCAATATGGTCCGTTGCGGTAAAGAAAGTGAAACAAGAAATAACCATGGAGAAAATGCCGTTACTTGGGATCGGAGCTGCATTTTCTTTTCTCATGATGATGTTCAATGTACCTCTTCCAGGCGGCACAACCGGGCATGCAGTGGGAGGAACTTTGATTGCAATACTTCTGGGCCCCTTCTCGGCATGCATTTCAGTATCAGTAGCTTTACTCATACAAGCTGTGCTTTTTGGAGATGGCGGTATACTGGCCTTTGGAGCAAATGCCTTTAATATGGCGTTTATTTTGCCTTTCCTCGGATATTTTATCTACAAATTTATTAAAGACAGAGTTAGATCTGAGAAAGGCGAGTATGTCGGTATCATTTTAGGCTCATACATAGGCATTAACATCGCCGCATTTGTTGCAAGTATAGAATTTGGCATCCAGCCTCTACTCTTTACCGATGCAGCAGGCCAACCGTTATACAGCCCATATCCGCTTTCCGTATCCATACCGGCAATGACTATTCCGCATGTCTTAGTTGCCGGTGTAGTAGAAGCCGTATTTACAGTTGTTATTTATTCATTTATCAAAAAGGTATCGCCAGGAACAATCTATGAAGGAACGAAGCAAAAAATCAATGCCATCTACGGCTTAATCGTAGCATTAATATGTCTAACCCCGTTAGGCCTCCTAGCCACCGGAACTGCATGGGGGGAATGGGGAGCAGATGAAATTCAAGATGTTGTATCTAATGGTAATGCTTTAGGTTTTGTGCCGGATGGAATGAAGAATGGATTCAGCTTTGAAGCTATGATGCCAGATTATGCCGTAAAGGGATTGCCTGATTTTGCAGGATATATATTATCAGCCGTAGCTGGGGTTGCTATTTTTACTATTTTGTTTAAAATAATTGGGAGCATGAAGAAAAATAGGGATGGGAATATCGCAGGTTAATCCCCTTTGAACAGCATTCGGGTCGTCGGCGTAATTGGGGATTCTCCAGGAGTATGGCTTCGTCTGTATGATACTATCTATTCCTGGTTGAATCCTTAGCCGATCTATTCTGCTACGTGGACGTGAATTGAAAAAATAGAGGGAATGAGAAATCATGCCGGAGTGGCTGTTAAAAAGTGAGAATTATGTTCCTCAATCAGATACGGATACTTTTACAAACAAAACTATTCATGCCTTTCTGAGCGTTCTTTCGAGGATTAGAAATCAAAGCGGGTATAATCAAGATAAATTTCATGTCAATGCCTTCTGTAAAGTTGCATGTACATTCATGCTTTTAATACTGCTCTCGCTTTCGAGGAGCTTCACATTTGTAGTTATTATGAATGTGTACTTGTTTCTTATTCTAAGCATGATGCAGGCTAAAGAAATTTTAAAAATACTTAAAGTAAGTGTTCTTATGGCGATTTTTTCATTTATTATCCTCTTACCATCTGCATTTATGGGGAACACATACAGCAGTATTATGATACCCACTAAGGTTTTTGCTTCTGTCATGGCCGTGAATATACTTTCTCACTCCACAAGGTGGAATTCTATAACAAGTGCTTTAAAGAGATTTTATGTACCGGATATTTTTATTTTTGCTTTAGACATCACATTAAAATATATCGTGCTGCTCGGTGATATCGCGATAAATATGCTGTATTCCCTAAAGCTGAGATCTGTTGGAAGAAATACAAATAAATATGCTTCGCTTTCTGGAATTGCAGGCACGATGTTTCTTAAATCCAAAGAAATGTCCGAGGAAATGCATTCGGCGATGCGTTGCAGAGGGTTCACAGGGGATTATCAAATTTATAATAAATTAAAGTTTACATGGGCTGACTTTATATTTATTATCGTGAACATCGGCATATTACTTATATTCGTGTATTTAGGAAGGGTTTAATATGATTGAGATTAACGAAGTGTCCTATTCATACGCAAACGCAAGCGCCCTTAATAATATTAGTTTATCGATTTCAAGGGGAGAAGCTATCGTATTAATGGGCCCCAATGGAAGCGGTAAATCCACCCTGTTAAAATTATTGAATGGCATTATTTCACCTGATCGTGGGGTTTACAAATTTGACAATGAAGAGATAACGCATAAAAAGCTTCAAGATGCTAAATTCTCAAAGCTGTTCCATCAAAAAATAGGCTTTGTATTTCAAAACTCAGAAACCCAGCTATTCTGTGCGGACATTTTCGATGAGATTGCATTTGAACCAAGACAAATGGGGATGAGTGAAAGTGAAGTTGAAACAAGAGTCAATGACTGTCTTGACCTGTTAGGCATACAGAGCTTTAAACACAGATCCCCTTATCATTTAAGCGGCGGGGAGAAAAGAAAGGTTGCACTGGCTTGTGTTCTTTCTTTGAATCCGGATGTTCTTGTGTTAGATGAGCCGATGAATGGTCTTGATCCTAGGACACAGAGATGGCTTGTTGAATTCCTTGTGCAATTGAATAAAGCCGGGAAAACCATTATTACATCCACTCATAATATTGAATTGGTGAAAGAAATTTCAAGCAGAGCGATATTATTTGATGAGAATCATACGATTGCTGCGGATCGGCCTACTGAAGAATTACTGGACGATGTCGAATTACTAATAAGAGTCAATCTAGTCGATAAATATTATCAAAAAAGATAAAAGTGTAATTTTCATCTGAATGGAAGAGTATTAAAATTTCTTTATTTTGGATGGTGAAACATATGATGGCCTATATTCTGTGTATGGAACTTTCATTTTTGTTTACACCGGTTGTGCTGCTTTTGAAATTAGTATGGTTTATTGTCAAACTGCCCTATAAAGCTTTTAAAAGATTGTCTTATAAGTTAAACGTCTGAATGGAGTCTTCCTCTGGCAGGCAACGCTTGGATTTCTCAAATACCCACTCCTTATTTTCAGGTTGTGGGCTTTTTATACTGCGATGCAGCATTTATTGTATCAAAAGAGCACTCCCCGGGGGAAATGCTCTTTTAACATTACTGATTTAATTTGTCCTGTGCGGTCCAGAGACCAGCCGAAGGCGTGCTGATGAAGTAGATTTCTTCTCCGTTGTCCAAACGGTTAAAACGCCTCGCTGCGCAAGTTCAGCAATTCTGGCTGACTGCTTTGAAACCGGTTGCAGCATTTAATCCCGGTATGATGCCCGGCAAAGGTTCATTTCCAACTATCCTAGCTACGGCCCTTTTCATAGCTTTTACGAAGACCTATGAGATCGTTTACGGGTTCTGCACCATTTTCCGTAATAATGACGGTTGGCTCTACCCGAACTCCTCCGAAAGGGAATCCATGCAAATCAAACTTAATTCCAAATACCATGCCCGGCTCAAACATAAATTCACTGGATGGGCCTAAATCAGGATATTCCACAACCTCTAATCCTACACCGTGGCCGATGGCACGCATGCCTTTTGTATAAGGAATGAAGTATTTGGATAAATTAGCTTCCTCGGTAAGTCTCAACGTTTCTTTAAAGAGCTCACTGCCCTTCATGCCGGGTTTAATAAAATTGACCATCCGCTGATTGGTCTCATAGGCATAATCCATGATTCTGATTTGCTCCTGGCTGGCCCCGTCCATAGCGATAGTCATCCCGGTATCGGCACAATAGCCAAGTACGGAAGGGTTGAAGTCAAACCAAACGTAATCACCACGTTCAATCTTGCGCTCCATGGGTCGCCAGGTAGGAAGATCCGTATGCTGACCGGAAACAACAAGGTAGGCCGAGCCAATGTCACCGCCCCGTGAGCGCGTAATATATTCACCAATAGCAGAAAGCTCGATCTCTGTTTTGCCGACTTCAGTCTGCTCCAAAGCAGCCAGTATACTATCGTCCGCTAATTTACCGGCTGCCCGGATAAGGTCCAATTCATTTTTGCTTTTGTATAATCGTTCTTTGATGACGATGTCGGATGATTCCACAAGGGTGATTCCCTCAAAGCCTTTTTCCATTTCCCGATACAGTGAAATCGGAAATAATTCTTCCCCGACGACACCGATCTTTTTAACAGGATAACCCAGCGCTTCCACAAGCTTCGGTAATTCCGTTCTCATTTCATAAATATTGTGTGCACTCTTTACCCAGGAGAAGCGTTTGGCTGCAAAGCGGTTTAAATTCCCCATGAAAGCATGAATCTCACCTTCCACTGGAATAAATAGAGCGTGTGCGGATTCTTCGATACAGTTGATGGTTCTATGATTTGTATAGTACATCGAGTAACCAGGATGATACTCGTCGCTATAAATAAAAAGAGCATCTAATCCTGCTGCTTTCATCTTTGATCTCGTCCGTTCCACGCGTCTTTGAAATTCAGTTGAGAGTACTTCCAATGCCATTTGTCATTCCTCCAGTTAGTATGATTAGGTTAGTTTATGCAATGTGAAATTCACCGTGAACGTTCACGGAAATAATATATGACAAGGACAAATAAAATGTCAACCTCTTTTTTGAAAACGCTTATATCCCGCATTTTTATTAATAAATGTTTGACATCAATAATAAAAAGGTGATATTTTAATTATAAATTAACCGTGAACGTTCACATCTCACTAGGGGTGATATACAAATGGATCGCAAGATCACTATAAACGATGTAGCTGAAAAAGCGGGGGTTTCCCGCCAAACGATTTCGAGAGTACTAAATAATAAAGGGGACGTAAACGAGGCCACAAGAAAACGGGTTCTCCGCATTATAGAAGAACTTGATTTTCAGCCTAGTATGCAGGCGCGCAGTATGGTAACCCGAAAAACAAACACTATAGCACTACTGATTCCTGATATCACGAATCCTTTTTTTTCCGAAATTGTACGCGGGATTGAACGGACCGTTCGGGCGACAAGCATCAATCTCCTTTTATTTTCCACCGATGAGGATATATCCCGAGAGGTTTCCTGCATTCAATTAGCTCATAATTATAATGTTGACGGCATCATTTTGTGCAGTCCCCGGCTTGACGAAGTTAACTTACGTAAACTCATTCCGAGCAAGCGTCCAGTGGTATTGTTAAATCGTGAAATCGCGGAAATGGAAAAGGTTTATAGTATTTTAGTGGATGCAGAAACAGGTGAATATACAGCAGCCAAATATTTGCTTGATTTGGGGCATAGAAATATCGGCATCATAGTCGGACCGTTCCATGCGGACAGCAGTGTGAAAAGGTTGATTGGTTATAAAAAAGCACTTTCCGATAACGGAGTGCCCTTAGACGAAAGCTTAATTGTTCATGTAAATCATCAAAACGATACAATCTACGAAAATACAGAGATGCTGCTAAAACAAAATGCAACCGCAATCCTGGCTTACAATGACATGACAGCCGCCAAAATTATTCAATCGTGTACGGAAATGGGTCTTGAGGTACCAAAGGATATATCCGTAATCGGCTTTGACGGTATTCCAATATCCCGATTGGTGAATCCACGGTTAACTACTATGGAACTGCCGCTGTATGAGATGGGGGAGACGATAGCCAAGACGCTAATGAAAATGATCAATGGAGAAGAAACACATACAAAACTTACGTCTGTGCTTCCATTATTGAAAGTAGGGAATTCCACCAGGGCTATTACTTAAATTGTTTCTTCTTTTTTAAAAATGTAAGCGCAATCTATATATGCTTTGGCTTAAAGCAATCAAAATGATCAACCTAAGGAGTGGACAGCATGAAAAGATTAGCCCGGGTATTGCTTGCTATCGATAGTGCTTTGGAAGCCTTTTCCTTACTTGCCTTACTCTCTATGATTATCATCGTCACCGTTCAGGTTATAACCAGGAAATTGTTTAACTTTGTGTTTTTTTGGTCGGAGGAAATTACCTTATTATTGCTGATTTGGTTTTCGTTTATGGGGATTGCCATCGGATTCAGGGAAAAGCTGCACATGGGAATGGATTCGTTTACCAACCTGTTTCCTTCGCCGTTCAATCGGGTGCTGGATAAAGTGATTTATGCAAGTATCTTTTTGTTTGGGCTTTACTTGATTTATTACGGTTGGGATTTCACCAAAATGATGAATGAGTCAGAGCTCGCAGCAACAGGGCTACCGAACAGCATTACGTACGTGATTATGCCGGTTACCGGGTTGATGACGAGCGTTTACTCGCTTCTTCAATTTCTGGGCATAGAAACCAAACGGCATCAAGGCCTGGATGAAGGGGAAGGGGAAGGGTCCACTAATATGGATACAACGACAGCAATTATTATTTTATGCGTCAGCTTTGTACTGCTTGTTTTGCTGCGGTTTCCGATTTCATTAACACTTGCAGGCTCATCAATTATTACATTGTTGTATTTGAAAATACCGCTTGCCGCGATCGGTCAAACGATGGTCCAAGGTATGAATTCCTTCACCCTGCTTACCATCCCATTCTTTATTCTTGCCGGACAGATTATGGGTCAGGGAAAAATGGCGCTTCGCATGGTAAATCTGGCACAGCTCCTCGTTGGCAGCGTTCGCGGCGGGTTGGCCATGGTGAATAGCGTAGCTTGCATGTTCTTCGGCAACATCTCCGGCTCAGCCGTAGCGGATGTGTCTTCGATTGGCTCCGTGATGATTCCTATGATGAAGAAAAAAGGCTACGACACCGACTATGCGGTTGGAGTTACTGTGTCCTCATCTATCCAGGGGGTTGTCGTTCCGCCCAGCCACAATCTGGTGCTGTATTCCCTTGCCGCGGGTGGAGGGATTTCGATCTCCAGTTTGTTTTTAGCTGGGATTGTACCGGGGATTCTGCTGTGTGTCACTCTAATGATAACAAGCTATGTCATAGCGGTGAAGCGTGGATACCAGAAAGGCGAGCCTGTACTTAGAAAAGAGATTCCTGGGATCATCAGGGACGGAGTGCTCTCCATGATGGCTGCCGTCATTATTCTTGGCGGGATTTTTACGGGATGGTTCACAGCTACCGAATCTGGAGCGATCGCTTGCCTGTACGCCTTTATATTAACATTCTTTGTGTACAGAGATATCCCGCTTTCACGAATTTGGCTGATTTTGCAAAGAACGTTCCGTACTGTAGCGATGGTCCTGTTTCTTATAGCTGCATCCGCATCGTTCGGTTGGGTACTCGCTTATCTTCAAGTCCCGGGAATGATGACGGATTGGATGCTGGGCATCTCGGATAACCCCATTATTATTTTACTAATTATTAACGTACTATTACTTCTTCTCGGCGCACCAATGGATATGGCTCCTTTGATTTTGATTATGACGCCGATCCTCCTTCCTGTAGTTACATCGCTCGGGATGGATCCCGTTCATTTTGGCATTATTATGATGCTGAACACCGGCATCGGACTACTGACGCCTCCGGTAGGTACGGTCATTTTTGTCGGCTGCTCCTTAGGCAATATTACGATTGATCAAGGCACGAAAGCCATGATGCCTTTCTTTTATGCCATGTGCGTTATCTTGATGGTTCTTACTTATGTTCCGGGTCTTGTCATGTGGCTTCCGAATTTGTTTGCTAAGTAAGCTGTTAAAACGGATACGAAATTACAAAATTCGAATAAGGAGTGGTTCATTTGAAAAAAGGGACACGTATTACTAACACGATTCTGGCAAGCATTCTTATTACTGGATTAGCTTTAACAGGATGCGCCTCTAATAAAGAAGCGTCCGGATCGCAAGTTACTGCGGCTCAAGGGAAACAAGGGGAACGGACCGAAGTTTACGTTTCGCTTGGCGGATACGCTTGCTTCGGATCATCCGATAGTAGCTGCAGATAAAAAGTTCGCGGAGCTGATCAATGAGCGTACGAATGGACGGATTAAAGTCGAAGTATTCCCTAACTCCCAATTGGGTGAAGAAAAGGCAACAATCGAACAGGCTCAGCTAGGAGCAATTGATTTTGTCCGAACCGGATCGGGGGCATTGGGCGGTTTTAGCAAAAAGTTTGAAGTCTTCAGCTTGCCGTATATTTTTGAATCAGAGGAGCACCAATGGCGTTTTCTTGAAAGCGCTGCCGGTACAAAGATACTGGACAGTCTGGAGTCATCGAGAATGAAAGGCTTGGCTTATTACAATGCGGGCGCACGTAACTTCTATTCCCGCAAGCCGCTGACGAGCATAGCCGATTTAAAGGGGCAGAAGGCTCGCGTTATTCAAAATAAAGTGAATGTGGATTTGATGAACGCGTTGGGAGCCAATGCAACACCTATGCCGCTGGGAGAAGTATTCAGTGCTTTGCAGACCGGTGTTGTGGATGCAGCGGAAAATAGCTTTTCGAACCTCGTGACTTCGAATCACCAGCAGCAAGCGAAGAATCTTATTATGGATCAACATCAACGCGTTCCTGAAGTGCTGTTAATTAGTAAAATGACATGGGATAAGCTGCCTGAGTCTGATCGTAAAATCGTAAAACAGGCGGCACTGGATTCAGTAAAGACGGAAAGAGAATTATTTGATAAGTTTGAAAAGGATGCCGAAGCGAAGATAAGGGACGCCGGCGTAACGGTGACGGAAGTGAAGGATCTCAAACCATGGCAGGATGCAGTGAAGCCGGTAATTGACAAGTACCGTAAGGATTTCCAGGAAGAGCTTGACGCGATCGAAAAGGCCAAGCAGAAATAGATGTAACACAGGTAGTATGGAAACACTGATTAATCCGGTGGATAGGACAGGGCCTTTGTACTCGTTGTTGAAGGACAATCCTCGGACTCCATAAAGCGGTTAAGCGGCAGCGCGGCAAACTTGTTCACCGGATAAAGTTAGCATCTTCTATTGACAAAAGGAGTGTTAGGATGGCGGTAGCATATTCAGGTTTATTTAATGACGAAAAGGCATTTTGGTTGGAAACTGACCGGTACCAAGCTGCCGTACTGCCTGGAATTGGAGCCAATCTCATTGCTTTCCGCGATCGACGTAACGATTACAAGTTTTTGCGGGAGCCGTCCTTAGAAGACATGGAAGCGTTTAAGGCAATGCCGAGAAATCACGGTATTCCTGTACTGTTCCCACCTAACCGTTTCGAGGACGGCAGGTTTTCTTTTAACGGCAGGAACTATTTTTTCCCTATTAATGAAGAAAAGACGGGCAATCATATCCACGGATTCTTTTATAATAGGGCTTGGGATGTACTAGAATACGGTGAAAATGAAAAAGAATGCTTTATTGTTTTGCATCAAGATGTGAATGAAACGCATGAGGTGTTTACTTATTTCCCGCATACCTTCAAATTCAGAATAAAATATACGCTTTCGGTCCATGGACTCTCCCAGAAGGTGGAGATTGAGAACTGCGGGGATGAGCCTATGCCTTGTATGCTGGCATTTCATACTGCCCTCAATGCGCCCTTTTCACCGAATTCCACTATCGAGGATTGTCTTTGTAAAATTACCATCGGTGAGAGGTGGGAGTTGGACGAGCGGATGCTGCCAACCGGTCGTAAGCAACCGCTGGAAGAGGGGGAGCTGTCGATGAAGCACGGTTCCGTCTCTCCCTTTTGGAGGCCGATGGACAATCACTATACGGCCTTGCCGCAAAAAGGAAAAAACTTTGTCGAGCTAATTGACACGCTTGAGAAGGTACGCTTGATCTATGATGTGGGGACCCGATATAAGCAGTGGATGATATGGAACAATAAGGCAGCAGGCGGATTCTTCTGCCCCGAACCCCAAATCAATTTGGTCAATGCCCCTAATGTCAGCCTTCCCGATGAAAGTAAGGGCATGGTTGTCGTGGAGCCCGGGCACATTTGGACGGAAACAAGCCGTTTCTACGTTGAGGATTATTATTAATGCTAATGACTAGCCAAAGAGGAGGTTCATCTAATCATGGACGTACACACATATGAACGATGGCAGAGGGTTTGGACTTGGTGGAGAGAAACGGCAATATTCAAGCTGGAGCCGAACTGGTATACTAGGTTGGAGGACGCGCCTAAGGATGCGCCGGACGGAACGCGGATTAGCGTTATGGATAAAGTGCGGACGGATTATGATAGATGTAAAGGCAAGTGGAAGATGGTAAAGGAAATTACGGAGAAAGATTGCGAGAGAATATATGGAAAAGATGAGACTGTTCTTTGAGCAGTCTTTCTTTATTCCTTTCATAAACAGACAACGAAAAGAGAGAATTCCACGGATTAAGGAGCCATTCCTGTAATGAAGTAATTTGAGCTTTGAACGAAAAAAGCGCCTCTTGTATACTGGGAATCGTTGTTCTCGACCAAAAGAACAAAACCCACATACGAAAAGAGGCACCTACTATGAAGCATAAGCTAAAACAGAAACAGAATCAACGGATTACACGAATTACCGATTCGACGCTGGTTGTCGGTGCGGACATTGCCAAGAAGATTCATGTAGCGCGTGCAGTAGATTTTCGTGGAATTGAACTGGGCAAGGATTGCGTGTTCCACAACGATCAGGGAGGGTTGACAAAACTGGCGACGTGGATGAAGGAGCTCGGACAAACACATGGCAAGACTGATATTGTGTTTGGAATTGAGCCAACCGGACACTATTGGTTCCCGCTCGCAGCATTTCTGCAGGAACAAGGCATTCAGGTCGTTGTCGTCAATCCGCATCATGTCAGCAAGACGAAAGAACTTGAGGACAACTCGCAGACGAAAAGCGACTATAAAGATGCCAAAGTCATTGCGGATCTCATTCGGAACGGGAAGTACTCGGAGCCGAAATTGCCTACAAAAGAATACGCAGATTTACGAATCCTGATGAACCTGCGGGAGAAGGTGTCGGCCAGCTTGACGCAAGTGAAAGGTCGCATCGGCAACTGGTTTGACAGGTTTTTTCCGGAGTACATCGGTGTCTTTAAGGATTGGGACGGCAAAGCTTCGCTCATGACGATGAGGGCATTTCCGTTGCCGGCAGACATCGTCGCCAAGGGGGCCAGAGACGTCCTGGCTCACTGGAAGACGGACGTGAAGCGTGGCGTGGGGATCAAGCGTGCAGAAAAGCTATACGCTGTCGCTGTTGCGTCTATCGGACTGGTAGAAGGCGCCGTCGCGGCTCGAATGGAACTTCATACGCTGCTCGGGCAGTTCGACCTGTTTAACGATCAACTGGAATCCATTATGGGGCAAGTCATGCGGATCCTGGAGAACATTCCTGGAGTAATACAAATGCTGACCGTACCGGGAGTTGGAGCGATTACCGTGGCTGGATTTCTAGCTGAGGTTGGGGATCTAAACAACTACGATCACGGTCAACAAATTATTCGACTCGCCGGGCTAAACCTCAAAGAGAACAGCTCGGGTAAACGCAAGGGCAAGACGGGAATTAGCAAGCGAGGACGATCACGCCTGCGAGCGCTCTTGTACCGCGCGGTGATGCCAATGGTGGCTAAGAATGAGGCTTTTAAGTCGCTTCACAAGCACTATACAACGCGAAGCCAAAATCCACTCAAGAAAAAGCAGTCCCTCATCGCCTTGTGTGGCAAACTCATTCGAGTTCTGCACACGCTGGGGACAAAGCAAAGAGAGTACAACGCAATTGACGTTATGGGTCCCGTTAGGAGCTACCAGATACAGCAAGAGGCTGCTTAGAGCAAGAAAGCAAATACCTGGAATCTCGCATTATTCACAAGTGAACAACTATGACAACGGAAGCACCGGAGAAGCCGACGAACAATATTCCATAAGGGCAACGACCCCGTAAAGGAGCAAGAATCGGCATCCACCCCTTGAGAGGTAGAACGAAGGAATGTGAGGGCATAGACCCAGCGTGACATGGGAGGGTAAACCTCGAGGGTGAATGTGGATATCCAACTGTGCGATCATACCGAATAATCCACAGTTTTGGAATCTGATATCCTAAGCTCTATTCCCGCCTACGCTCTGACTTCAATCAGTTGCACAGGCCGCATTCTCCACTATTATCGCTCAAGCTGTCAAAGTTGAAATATTGAGAATTCGTGAGAAACCAGGAGAAAACATTACTTTATAGTAGGAGTGAGCTTTATGAAAAAGGAGAATGTATTGATGTGGCCGATCTTGCGCTGATGAGCGTAGAAAAAGCCCGATATTAAAATTTTGCACGCTAATGAACGTTTCTTTTGACTTTGATGGATTGCATCTAGAGGGAGCCCGAGGGGAATAATTTCGGTGCTCCCTTTTGATTTGTGTATAAGTTGATTTACAGTGAACTTGAGACCGGTGGTGAAACTGATGAGTGATATCGGCTATAGAATCAAATGCATGGTGGTTTTGAGCTTTTGTCGGAACGAATACGGTGTCAGGACGGAATGTTCATAGCGGTCTGAATATTTTTCAGATCGAGCTGAATTTGCTCCGGAATATGGTGGGGATGGTATAAACCCATCTGCATCATGTAGTTTGTTATCTTTTCATGCGAGTCTATAGCTTCGTCGAGCTGTTTCATCAAAATTTGCTTGATTTCGGGGGTAGCACATTCGGTTACGGCCATGGCATAGTTTCTGACTCCGCTCTTGGCGTTCATCAAAAAATCCATTGCGATCACGTCGTCGGTTAGCGTATGAAGCCCTGTCAAGTGTTCTATTAGGGTGTTCATGTTTCTATCTCCTTTAGGTTAGGGTCACTTTAGACAGCACTCCACCGAGCTCCTGAAGCTGCTGCTGTGATAATTGCACGTCTTGCTGCAAAATTTGCTTGAGCTCCGGGTTGGTTACCAGAGCTTGCATGGTTCTGGATTTGGTCATGCAAACGGTCTTGAACGCAGCCATTTCATGAACCTCCAGCACCTCATGCAAAGCGTAATTGGAATTCATTGAAATATCCTCCCCTGTATTTACCCATATTCATGGCTTTAAGATGACTTTGATGCAATTGTCCGTTTTCGTATCGAACACTTCATAGCCGCGCGTGGCCTCGCTGAGCGGGATGACGTGAGTAACAATGTCTCCAGGGTCTACTTTCCCCGACGTAACCAATTCGTACATATACGGCATATAATGAATGACCGGAGCTTGTCCGGATCGGATATTCACGTTGCGCTGCATGATGTCGCCGAGCGGGAATCCGTTATAGCGTCCGCCGTATACCCCAGTGACTTGGATGGTGCCGCCTTTGCGGACAGCCTGAGATGCAATGATAAATGCGCTCATCGTGCCGCCTTGCAGTTTCAAACCGCTGGCTAGAAATTCGAGATCGCTCATCTTGCCGTCCATTCCTACCGCATCAATCACGACATCGGCGCCGCCTTTGGTCATTTCCTTGAGATTGTTGCCAATGTTCTTATCCTGTTCGAAGTTTACGATTTCCACATTGTTCGTTCGCTTCGCATGCTGTAAGCGGTAATCGACATAGTCAACGGCAATGACTCGCTTTGCTCCCTTCAGCCAGCAGAATTTCTGGGCCAGAAGTCCGACCGGACCGCAGCCGAGCACGATGACCGTATCTCCATTTTTGACGCCAGCGTTATCTACGCTCCAGAATGCCGTCGTCATGGCATCGGCGATCAAGCTTAGCTTTTCGTCCGGTTGCTCGCAGTTTTCAGGAATCTTGAAGTGGGTGAAATTAGCAAACGGAACTCGTAAATACTCGGCTTGCCCGCCAGGGTAACCACCGGTCGTTCCGGTGTAGCCGAAATATGCGCCCATATCCCCATGTTCGTTTGAATTGTCGCATTGGCTTTCCAGTTGATTTTTGCAAAAAAAGCATTCTCCGCATGCGATGTTGAACGGGATGATCACACGGTCGCCTTTCTTTACATTTGTCACGCCGGGGCCTACTTCTTCTACGATCCCCATCGGCTCATGCCCGATGACATAATTCTCCTGAAGGTTAGGGATCATCCCATGAATAAGGTGAAGGTCAGAACCACAAATGGCGGTACTGGTGATCTTTACGATCATATCGTCCGGTTTCTCAATCTTTGGATCCGGCACCTCTTTGACCACGACATTTTTAATCCCTTGATACGTTACTGCCTTCATGCTTTATGTCCTCCAATATGTTCATCTGGGGTCCGATCAAACATCCCTTTACGCGACGTATCATCCGGGAACAAATTCATCTGCCCGATCATCACCGTATTTTTCGCTGAAAGCTGGTCGAGTTGGTACTGTTCGTTCAGCTCATAAGGATGGAACCATTTTTTGCGAATCATAAGCTCCGTGATTTCTTGGTGCAGTGCAATCCCCTGCATAAGATGATTGCGCAGCAGCGCTCTTACATCGGGAGAAGCCGTTTCCGTCAGGGCGATGGACAAATTTCGCACAGCCTCCTTGGCACGAATAAGGAAGTCCATTGCAAATGTCATATCTGCCATCTCCGGCATATTTAACGAATTAATCGGGTCTAAATAATCGGTGTTCATTGGCGCTCCCCTTTAATGTGTGATAGGTGTCGGGCTATTCGGAACAGGCGCTTGGAATGGAGCTCTTGCGTAGATGGCCTGAAGCTCGGCGATCTGTTGCGTGGATAGAATGACGTCCTTCTGCATTAACGCTTTCAGCTCCTGGTCAAAGACCAAGCCTTGCATAAGTTTTGACTTAGCGAGGCAGAGTGTTTTGAAGTTTAACGCTTCATGCAGTTCCATCGATTCGTGCGGTGCTAGCGTTGGCGTATTCATTGAGTAATTATCACTCCTTTCTTTCAAAGTTAGACTTTCCTACGTATTGGATACTATACCAAAATGGATTGCCGAAATCTGGGGGTCCAAAATTCCCATGCAGTCGTAAGAATATAAACAAAATCTCAACCGCATACTTATTTCTGTTTAAGCTATTGATCATTGCTCTAAGGAAGGAGGACTCATCTTGCCCAATGAAAATAAAATTGATCTAGCCACCGAAAATGCAAGAAAACCGGCAGAAGGTACACTTCACTCGAGCGGCAATACTTTGGAGCAGCATGCATCTAACGCGGTTTCTGAGGCGCAAACGGCTTTAAATCAGGCGATAAGCTCGATAAGTGAATCTAATGCAGCAACAAATTCACAAGCTTTGGAGACGGCCCGGCAGCATTTGACCCAAGCAGAGGAATTTTTAGACCAAGCCCAAACTTCGGCAAACGCATTACGTCTGCCGGACCAACAATAAAACGGTAGTTTTGGTAGTGGCAGAGATTCTCGGCGAACGCGCTTGATTTGGCGGACTAGCGCAGCAAGTCATGATAAGCGAAAGGGAGCCCTCTAAAGGGCCTCCCTCATTGCTTCCTATTATACGGGTTGGTCGTTAAAATGCCGACGTTCTTCAGCGCCACGCGCGGCGGCAACAGGAGCGCGGCCAGCGTAAGTTGGGTGACTTCTTCGGGGCATAGCCAGTTCCAACGAACATACCGAATCAGATCGGTATATTGTACAAGCAGCACCTCAACTATCGTCTGTACAGTGGTGAATAACACGTAATAGCCGAATTGAATCCAGCCACTCCTATGGCTCGGGTAATACGCGTTAAACACCGCGCATGTCATCGGATAGGCCATATATTCGTAGGTGAAGCTCGTCCGGCTAACGTCGGCAAGCTCCCTTACGGGATAGGCGAGAAGTTGGAGTTCGACCACGGCATGACCGAAAATACACGTAATATACTGTTTGAACAAAAAAGCGACCATCGCCAATCGACGTTTTTGCCGCGGGATAATGAGAATCAATAACAATGAAAGGATCCACACTGAAACGATAATGCTGTATTGCAGCAGCAAACTCATCGCTCGCCTCCTTCCTGAAAACTTTGCGGTTTCTAAAGAGCCAGCTCGCTAGGCCGTGTACGGATAGGAATATAATCGATAACACGATCGCCATCAAACTCCAGTGAAAATGTACATAATCCACCAAGTCGATATTTACGGCCAGCAACCCGTCAATTCCAGGCGGCAAAGTAAAAACACTTCGTCAACTTATTCGAACGAGGTCTGTAGATATAATAAAGACTGTTCGCAACAGGCGTCCAGACCAATTTGAACGTGATATTCAAATGTGAAGCTTTGGGAAATTCACGCAACGGGTAGGCCGCCAAATCAAAGTGAACGAGCAGCATTTCTACCGTCCATACCACAGCCTGACACGCTTTTTATTCATACTTTCGTGGGCGGTGATACTTAGGCAAAAAATACAACACCGTTTACTCGTTGTCCGTCATAGATACGAACTTGCGGGGTTCCCGTAAAATAATTTTATATTATCCAGGCAATTGAACCACATTCAGTCATATAAATAGGTGATAGCAGTTCGAACCTGTTGAGGAGGATTTTATACAAGTGATGTTACCGAGTGAAAAGTATTTTGGTAAGTTTGAGGCGTTTTTTTTATTTTACGGAGCCATGCCTACAGGCGTTACTGTTTCTGAAACCGGGCGTATTTTCATTTGCTTTCCGAAATGGGGAGACGACGTTAAATTTACGGTGGCTGAAATCGTTCACGATACATTACACCCTTATCCTAGTTTAGACGCTAATGTGGTAAGCCCATCGAATATCACAACGTCCTTCATTAGTGTCCAAAGTGTCGTTGCTGATGGAAATGGTACGCTTTGGGTACTGGATACAGGAGCTCCTAATTTCTCGGAACCCATCAAAGGGGGGGCGAAGTTAGTTGCTGTAGATTTAAATTCAAATACCATAAGAAGTGTATATACATTTACGGAGGATGTTGTCCTGCCAACCACTTATCTGAATGATGTCCGATTTGATTTTCGTGTTGGTAAAGCAGGTTATGCTTATATAACGGATTCGTCTTCCCGATGACCAGGAGCCATTATTGTCGTTGATTTAGAAACCGGTTATGCCTGGAGACGGTTAAACGGGGCAAATTCAACTTCACCCGATCGCTTTTTCTTACCGAAAGTTGAAGGTAAAATCCTGATGAATCGAAACCAAGACGGATCTACTTCACCCTTTAGATTGGCATCCGATGGTATAGCGATTTCCCCTGACGGCAAGATGTTGTATTATTGTCCTCTCTCCAGTCGTCATCTGTACTCGATTTCAACGGAAGCCCTGAGAGACCGAACGATACCGGATATAAATTTACAGTATTACGTGAAGTATTGGGGAGAAAAAGGTGCTTCAGATGGAATGATCACCGATGCAAAAGGAAACGTTTACGCTGGAGACTATGAAAACAATAGTATTCGAAAGATATTGCCGAATGGAATAATGGAAACCATCGCACATGATCCGAGGATTTTATGGCCGGATACTTTTTCTATTGGTCCAGATCAATACTTATATTTCATCGTGAACCAATTACATCGGCAGGCAAGATTTCATTATGGAAATGACCTGCGGCAGAAGCCTTATAGTTTACTCCGTATGAAAATAGACGAACCACCTGCTCCTACCTTTTAGTAATATTTCGCTTTAAAATATTGACTCTATTTGCATAGAAAATGTGCTTTATGACTTTATAGTTATTAAGAATTTGGAGGCTGCCTGTTCAGCTATCGGGTAACCCTAGCGCAACAAATTATTTCCAAATGTGGTTTTACCCCTCCCAAACATAGTGAAGCTAATAGTAATTAGCCTGTGGGAGGGGTTTTGTTTTATGAAAATGACTAATCTTTGGACATTGTATGAGGCCGATAAACGCATTCTGGGTTTTAGTTCACATACTTTAAAGGCATATTCCCTTTAGCTTAAGGTGCTGACTCGCGAGATTGGCAACCTAAATATCGGAAAAGTAACATTCGACTTGCTAAAAGGATATTTTGCAAAGCAATCGAAACGGTTAAAGCCAAGCAGTTTGGGCCATAGCATACGGAAGATGTGATTAATCTCAAGATAACCTATGATTCCACAAGTGAGCACGCACTCCTGGAGTTCTTATATTGCACTGGTTGTCGCGTAGGTGAGGTGCACAGGTTGGATGTTGAAGATATCAACTGGGAGAACTGCTCCGCAATTGTGCACGGGAAAGGCTCTAAACAAAGAAAAGTGTATTTCACAACTGAATGCAAGGTCTGGTCAAAAAGATACCTCGAGAGTCGAAAGGATTCTAGAGCATTAACCTTAATGCAGCCACCTGCGACTCAAGTTCTTGTCAACCGACAAGATCAAAGCTGCCGCTAGGTGTATCGAGAATGAAATCCTTATGCACCTGCGTTCGCCAAAGAAAACCCGCAAGGATGTTTCGCTCCATGATCCGATCGGAACGGATATGGAGGGCAATGAGACCACATTGATCGATATCCTTGGCAGCGAGGCCGACGATCCCATAGATAAAGTCCAGCTGAAGATCGAGAAATCGAAAATTTACCGTAATCTCGACATATGGATGAGCGGGAGCGGGAAGCAGTCGCTGGCCGCTTCGGCCCGGAGGCAGGCAGAAAGGAGCTGATGAAGCCGCATCAGGAGTTTTGTTAAGTTGAAACGGTAAGGAAAGATTACGATAAGCAGCTTGCTCTAGGGTACGAGCTAGAACTTGTTGAAGACAATATTTCTGGTTTGAAAGGTACGTTTGAATACAATAGAGCATAAAGTATTGATTTTATCCGTTCCAATCATGGTATTATGAAATGTATTAGATAAACTTGTTTCCTTGAGGTGAATTCATGAAATTAATTCTTATAGAAGACGAACCCGAATCGCTGACAGGTATGTCTAATGCGATTAGAACTATCGAGATGGAATTTGCATTGCTCATTTCTAATTGTGCCGGACAAGCCCTTCAGCTCATCCAAGATGAGCGTCCGGAGCTTATTGTAACCGATATCATGCTTCCCGACGGCACAGGCTTGGATTTGGTCGAGCAGGTCACAGGACCTGATTATAACCCCAAAATCATTGTGATCAGCGGATACAATGATTTCGAGTATGCCAGAAGAAGCATCCGAGTCGGAGCTGCCGACTATTTATTAAAGCCGTTCAGCACCGAGGAATTTATTGAAAAAATTCAAAAAGTGCTTATCTCGATCCGGGAAAGCAGCCTCAGCAAGAATGAAGCGAATGCTCAGAAGACGTTTGCTGAAATCGGAAACCGCTCTATGCGCGATGAGTATCTAACTGATTTTTGTTTGAGGAGCACTCCATTGGAAGAGCATTTATATCAACGACTGAAATTATGGGGGATCGAGTGGTTAGCCAATAGCAGTTTTTCGTTGCTTGTAATGGATATAAAAGGATATCCTGAAGGGAAACCGATCGGAAGCAGGTTTTCACTGCAAACTTTCGCGATCGGCAATGTCGTCCATGAACTGCTAACGTCATATCCCTCGTCCTGCTTGTTCAAAGATCCGCAGAATAGATGGGTCATACTGACCGGAGAAGAGGACATTTCCGAGTTCTCCCGCAATATTGCAGGTGCATTAAAGCGATATCAGAAATTAGAGTTAGCAGTGGGGATAAGCTCCAGAAAAACGGCCTTTGAAGACATTCACGCGGCTTATGACGAGGCGTTAAAAGCATTCCGATTAAGCTCTCTTTCAGAAAGCCCTGAATACTTCTATCAAGGAAAACATAACCTTCATATTTCCAATGACACCGCATTTCCATCCTTTATGTCCGCTCTGGTGTTAGAAAGAGATGAAGAAAAAATCCAAAAGGGTGTGCACACCTTCCTTCGCTACGCGATGCTCTCTGAAGATTCGGTAAGTAAAGGAGGCGTGGTTCGCAGCATTCTGAATTTTATTTCGCAGGTACAATTAAATTTGAGCGAAGCGACGTCGAAGGAATTGGAGGAAATCCCTATGAAGGTATGGGATGTCCTTGACGAATGCAAAACACTGGAGGAAAGCGAGCAGGTTCTCACCCGATATCTGATTGAGCTCAGTAATGACTTGTCTCCGTCCAAATCCAACGCATTCGTGGAAAGAGCGCTGCAAATGATTGAAGCGCGTTACATGGAAGATTTGACACTTCAAGGAATTGCTGACGAACTATCTTTGCATCCCGTTTGGCTCAGTCAATTGATCAAGAAGGAAACCGGACAAACGTATTTGGACCACCTGACGGAAAGAAGAATGGAAAAAACAAAAACGTTATTAAGGGAGACCAGTATGAAAATATACGAGATCGTCGAATCCGTCGGCTATCATGATTTGCAGCATTTCGGCAATCTATTCAAAAAAAGAACGGGACAAACGCCAAAGGAGTATCGGTACGGCAAATGAAATTCAAACTGTTTCCCATCAAGAATAACTTGTTTAATAAGATTTTTGTTCTGATGTCGCTTTCCGTATTTATCCCAGTTGGTCTGCTCGGACTTCTTTCCTATAATAAATCCGGTACTCAGCTTGCTTCCGTTACGTCCCAGCTGCTGCAGGACAATCTTCAGCTCAACGCACGGCAGGTTAATTTTTTTATGAAAAACGTGGAGAACGAAGCGGATAAAATCATCGCTTCCCGTGAGCTGCAAAATCTGTTAGGTCAAGAACCTCCGAAAACGTATGAGCAGGAGATTCAGTTTATTAACCAGATGGTAGATGTGGTTATCCAACTCAGGGGTTCTTACGAAATGTATGTGTTCCCTAGAAATTTCGATCAATATCCGAACTATCGAAACCTCATCAAATTAAGTAAAATAGGGCCAGACTCCGAAATTTTCGGTCGGGCCTATCAGTTGCATCGCAACGGGATTTGGGTCCATATCTGGGACGATAATTTAAATAAGCCCATTTTTATTTACGTCAGAGCGATCTTTGCGAATAACCTCAAACCGCTAGGCATATTAGCTCTGCAAATTCCCGATTCGCTGATCCGTGAAGTGCTGGCTTCGCCATCTTCCTTCCAAAACTATATGTTTCTGCTTACGGATGATCAGAATCATATTATTTCTCATCCGACGGCAAGCTTTTACAATGAGATCTACATTCCCCAGAAGGACTGGTATAAAGCCGAAATACAGCTTAGTGAGGCGGGCTGGAAGTTGATTGCGGCCGTTCCGCAAAAAGATTTATTCGGAAGCATCGATGAAATCAAGAAGTTTACGGTATGGATCGTGGCAGGAAGTCTGCTCCTTATCGCTGGTTTTTTGACTTTGATTTTACGAAGCTTTACGAATCCGATTAAACATATCGTTCAGCATATGTCCTCGGTGAGAATTGGCCTTCTTTATCCATTTCGCTTGGCGAAACAAAGAGAGGATGAAGTCGGACAGTTAATCCGCGGCTATAACCAAATGATATCCGGGATGGCGGACTTGCTCAGTACAACGAAAGAGATGGAGTCGGAGAAGAGGCAGCTGGAGCTTCAAACGTTGAATCACCAAATCAATCCGCATTTTTTCTACAATACGCTGGATGCGATCAAATGGAGGGCGGAGAAGGTCAAGGAGACGACGATTTCGACGATGGTAACCAAGCTGGCGAATTTGCTTCGTTTCAGCTTGAACAACGGGGATGAATGGACGACCGTCGAAAGGGAGGTCGCGCACGCCCGCAATTATTTGGACATTGAATTGCTCAGAAGCAACCGACCTTTTCAGATTTTTGTTCAAGTCGGGCCCGAAATCATGAAGCTAAAGGTCATCAAGCTTATGCTGCAGCCATTGGTTGAAAATGCCGTCAAACATGGGGTCAGCAAATTGCCGGAAGGCAAAGGGAAAATCCGGATAACGGTCAAGCGTAAGGATAACGATCTGATTTTTATAGTGGAGGATAACGGCCTCGGCCTGCAGGAGATTGCCGCGACGGATGTGGATCAGATCCTGGATAACGACGACTCTCACGGCATCGGGTTAAGCAATGTTCATAAGCGCTTGCAGCTGCATTTCGGCAAGGACTACGGGATCAAGATCGAATCCGCCCCGGGCTCCGGGTTTCGGGTTGTGGTGCGGCATCCTATACAGTCAACCGTTCTTTCATGAGCGGTTTTTCTTTCGTGCGCTTGACAGCGCATCGACTTAAAAGTGAAAGTCTCTAGCACCCCGCAAGGGTGGCGGAAGTGCATAGCTGACCAATCGGGCCCTGTTCGTTAGGAATGGTGCGGAGGATTGGAAGGCAAAACCCGGAACAGGCGGCATGTCAATGGTGTGCCCATGGTGGCTTATGAGACCGGACACCCTGCTAAAAGTGGGAAAGTCCAATACCACGGTTGGTCTCGGAATTTAGGAGGGCTGGCTTTGAGGAAAGGTCGATGACGTGACCCAAGGAGGGCTCAGCGTTCCCGTGAAAGATATGGTAAACCCCAATCTAGTCCGCGAGGATAAGTCAAGTTTATGGATAGTGAGCGGTCAGAGAAGGTATAGTAGCTAGAAAGCTTGCAAAAAGCCGCAATGGCAAGTGACCCGACACAGTGTCATCGGTCAGCCTTGACCCAAAGGCGAGGGAATCGTGCGAAACCCGGAACCGTGGGAGAAAAGCAACAAGCGTAAAGATATGCAAGTGTTCGGATTGAAATCGTGGAGCCAAGAAGTGCGAAAACCGAAGTATTGAAAGAGATTACCAGTCGGAATCAGACCGTGAATGTTAAAGTATTGATTAAGAAGTCCATGAAATCCATACCTAAGGGGATTGGGAACTATTTCGCAATGGTGACATTAAAGGTCTGTCTAGAAATTTTGATTCTTGGTTTCGCATGAAATTGCCGTATAGTACAAATGCGAAGCTGGAAGAAGCCTCGAAACCTGTTGCGAGAAGTGTGAAAGAGTGGCTGGAAAAGAGATCTTTCGAGTATTAGGATGACAGCATGGAAAAATTCAAGTTTGTCAGCATGCGCATTACGCTATGCCTACACCCAGCGAATTTACTCCTCCCGTCAGATCGCCAAAGCGGTTCGTGAGAACATCATATTTATGTGGATCGCCGGCAGGTAGCGTCCAGACTTCCGTACCCTGAATCGGTTTTGTTCCGAACGTATGAAAGCGGTCCTGGAGACTGTATTTACCGCGGTTCTTCAATGGCTCGCCGACAAGAGCTCTGTACAGCTTGGACACTACTTTGTTAACGGAACCAAGATTGAAGGCAATGCCAGCCGGTATACGTTTGTCTGGGGAAAGGCCACCCAGAAGCATAAGACCAAACTTCAGGAAAAGGTACAAGCGCTGTTTGCCACTATTAAAGAACCTGAAAAACAAGAAGACCTGGCACACGATGGTCAGGACCTTCAAAGCTAGGCGGGGCCTCAGAGATCACCAGTGAAAAGTTGGAGCTTGCGGTCAAGAAACTAGAAAGACTGCAGGAAAAACCGAAAGATAAGCCGTTGAAGAAAGCCGCGCGTACCCTCCGAAAAGATCTGCTCCCTCGTCTTCAAAAATACGAATCACAGGAAGATATTTTAGGAAATAGGAACAGTTACAGTAAAACCGACAAAGATGCTACATTTATGCGTATGAAGGAAGACCACATGCGAAACGGCCAGCTCAAGCCGGGTTACAATGTGCAAATGGGTACTGAAAATCAATTCATCCTTGGCTACAATGTTCATCAGCGGCCTACAGATGCACGCTGCCTCATTCCCCACCTCGAAAAGGTTAGAAGAAAATAAAATCAAGGCCATCGTCAAGTACAGCACTTATCACCGGGAAAAAAGCAAAGCATGGCACGCAGATATGAGCGAGATCGACAACTGGATGTATGATGCCGAAGCAGATGCGTGGACGTGTGCGGCGGGACAAACCCTCATTTCCTGAGAGCAAGCAAGGAAACAACAGAAAGTAGATAAGAAATCGAGTACCGTCATTACCGGAGTTCAAGTTGTGAAGGCTGCCTGTTAAAACCACAATGCACAAAAACACAAGGCAATCGTGAAGTGAAAGTGAGTATGAACTACTTGCGTCTTAAAAATCAAGCGCGTGAAAAACTCCGCAGCGAAGACGGTTACGCGCTAGCCGTTTGACGTATGATCGAACCGGTGCCTGTATTTGGAACATCAAGAACAACTGAGGACTCAAACGATTCCTGCTTCGGGGCCTATCCAAAGTTAGCCTGGAGGTCGGGTAGCTTCCGTTCGCTCATAATCTGCTGAAGAAAGCGTCGGTAGACGCCAAAAATAAAAGAGCGAGACAGATACAGGTTGTCTAGCTCCTTTATTGCTTTAAGAATGTACTGCACTTGCGAATTTGGCGTCTCTCTCGATTCTTGATTCCTACTTTTAAGACAGTCTCTTCTCTTTTTTGACGAAGCATTCACTAAAAAACCATGGTGAAACATTAATTTCACCATGTTTAATAGAAAACGTTCTGTCTGTATGATTGAAGCATGAACAGCAAGTCATCAAAAAAGAGGAGGTCTTCATGCTATGAGTAACGACATCAAATTTTCTTACAATACGCTGGTTTACGCCGGTGAGCATATCAAGCAGGGGATCAAAAGAATCGCCGGATTCGGGTACGATGCCGCGGAGTTTGTAGGGGAGCCGGAAACGATGGACGCACAGTACATCCGCAGCCTGCTCGAGCAACATCAGTTGGAAGCGTCCTCCATCTGCGCGATTTATACGACTGAGCGCGATTTGGTTTCCAGTAAGCCTGAGGTTCGGCGAAATGCGGTTCGATACCTCAAGCAATGTGTTGACTTTGCCAAAACGATCGGTGCTAAAGGCATCTCCGTCACGCCGACCGCGAATATGAAAATCCACGCAGAGGCGGATCGGGATACCGAGCTGCGATGGGCGGCGGAAGGGATCAAGGAAGCCGGTCTGTACGCAGGAGCCCATGGCATTCGGCTTACAGTCGAGCCGTGGAACCGCTATGAGACATATTTGATCAACCGGGTAGAACAATCGTTTGAGCTTGTTAACGAAATCAATTTGCCGAACGTCGGTGTCATGGGCGATACCTATCATATGAACATTGAGGAAATCGATATCGTCGAAGCGTTCCGCAGCGTCGGAAGCAAGCTGTATTACGTGCATTTTGCCGACAGTAATCGCGCGGCGCCGGGCAAAGGGCATATCGATTTCAAGTCGATCGCCCAAGTGCTGGTTGATATTCAATATGAAGGCTACATCTCAATGGAACTGCTGCCTCCGTTTGCTGATCCATTCAGCGGCGTGCGCTGCGAAGAGTATTACGACGAATATACGAAGGAATCGATCGATTACCTGAAAGCGCTATTCGCTTCGATTGCTTAAGGAGGAAATCACAGATGAATACAATGTTTGCAGCAGTACTGCACAAGCCTGAAGATATGAGAATCGAAGAAGTAGCCGTTCCAGACATTTCCGAGCATGAAGTTCTCATTGCCGTGCAGCGATGCGGCATCTGCGGTACGGATCCGCACATTTACCGTGGACATTTCCCGGTGCCGACTCCGCTCATTCAAGGACACGAATTTTCCGGGGAAGTCGTCCAAATCGGCTCTGCTGTCACAACTGTCGGGATTGGCGACAAGGTAACGGCGGATATCAATATCAGCTGCGGCAAATGCTTCTACTGTAGAATGGGACAAAAGCTGTTTTGCGAACAGATCACGCAAATCGGCGTTCATATCAACGGGGCGTTCGCGCAATATGTGAAGGTGCCTGAATCCAATATTTACAAGCTCCCGGCGGATATGACCTGGGAAGAGGCCGCCTATATCGAACCGCTCGCCTGTGTCATTCGCGGCCAGGAGCGAGCCAATATTACGATGGGCAGTACAGTAGCGATTATTGGTGCAGGTCCGATGGGTCTGGTTCATGCGCAGCTCGCCAAAATGAACGGCGCAAGCACCGTCATCATGAGCGAAATGAATGCGGCGCGGATCGAGAAGGCGCGCAGTCTCGGCGTGGACTATGTCATCGATGCTTCGGCGCAGGATCCTGTTCAAGCGGTGCGCGACCTGACCGAAGGAAGAGGCGCCGACTATGTGATTGAAGCGGTGGGCGCGATACCGACCTACCAGCAGGCGTTCCAAATGGTAAGAAGAGGCGGCACGCTCGTTACGTACGGAGCCGCTCCGGCTCATGCGACGATGGAAGTGAAGCCGTTCGAAATTTACAGCAAAGAGCTGACGATCGTCGGTTCCTATGCGGGCACTTACGATACATGGGTGAGAGCGATTCAATTGATTTCCAGCAAACGCTTCAAGCCGACCGAAATTATCAGCAAAACGATTCCACTGACCAATATTGTTGACGGCCTGCAAGAAGCGATTCATAACAAAGATATCATCAAAATTATGGTAGACTGCACGGACAACTAAAACTAACCGTAGGGGGTTCCATTCCAATGAAATGGACAAAGAAACCGCTTCTTACCATACTCGGCACCGCACTTCTTCTTAGTGCTTGCTCCACGAATTCCGCCGATAAAAATGCTGCAAATTTACCAAATGCCGATGCGGGCAAAAGCGGCGAGCAAGTCACTTTAAACGCCGTTATGCTGGGAGCGACATGGGGTGAAGCGACTCAGGAGCTCGCCAAGCAATACGAGAAAGAGACAGGCGTTAAAGTGAATGTCGAGCTTGTCGGACGAGACGTCATTTATCAGAAATTAGCGTTATCCATTGCCGGACAAGCGAACTACGATTTGTTCAACGTCGATTATAACTGGATTCCTGAGTTCGCTTCTACGGAAAGCTTGTATCCACTGGACGACTTCATCAAGAAAAATAATATGGATACATCCAAATATTTGCCGAGAGCGCTTGCGCTGACCCAATGGAACGGCAAAAACGGCTCCTTCGGCAATGGCGGCACGATCTACGGATTGCCGCAAACGATTCACCCTCATGTGCTCTGGTATCGTTCGGACTTGTTCAACGATGAGACGATGAAGAAGGAATTCAAAGCCCAATTCGGCTACGACCTGGCACCGCCTAAGACCATGAAACAGTTTCAAGAAGCCGCGCAATTCTTCAACGGCAAAACCGTAAACGGCCAGAAGCTGTACGGCTGGGCGGCGCAAGGCAGCAAAGGCTTCGGTAACGTGCATACATGGCTCACGTTCATGTATTCCAACGGCGCTGACGTCATCAATTGGGACAAGATGACCTCCTCCTTGTCTACGCCTGAAGCTGTGGAGGCTACGAAAACATGGGTGGACTTACTGAAATACTCGCCTCCGGGAGTGAACGATTATACCTTCGCAGAGGTAGCATCCGATGCGGCACAAGGAAAACTGGCGATGGCCATTCACTGGTCCTGGTCGGCATTCGAAGTGGATGATCCGAAGAAGTCCAAAACCGTAGGGAAGTGGGACTTCGTGCAGGTGCCGGAAATGAAGCAATCCGTGCCGCACCTGGCCGGCTGGGCGGATGTTATTCCGAAGACGTCCAAGCATCCGGAAGAGGCCTTCAAGTTTATGGCATGGCTCGAAAATAAACAAAACGACGTAACTCAAGCGAAGATGGGCGCCGGCGACCCGGTACGCACGGAATCGTATGCCGATCCGTCCCTGATCGATATGAAAATCGAAGGCACTGACGTGAAGAAGTTCCGCCGCTATACCGCATTGCAAGGAGCGATGAAAACGGCAAAAGCCCGTCCGTTCTTTCCGCAAGAAGAGAAATGGGAGAGCACCGTTTCCGAATATTTAAGCGCAGCCCAGCTGAAGCAGATTACGGTAGAAGAAGCGCTCAAGAAAGCGGACGAGGCGGTTAACAAAATGTTGAAATAAAAAAGTGTTGAGGGAGGGGGGCTCCCCCCTTCCATTTTTAAACGGGAGAGTTGAACATGAATAATCTGAAGCTGAATAGAAGCGGGCCATACCTGGTTATGGTGCCGGGGATATTGCTGCTTGCCCTGTTTTCGATTTATCCGTTTCTGTTTCTGGTGAAGATTAGCTTCCAGAAGTACAGTCCCGTGGGCATCAACAATCCCTTAGTCGGATTCAAGAACTACATCAATTTGTTTCAAGACCATAATTTCTGGAACGCTCTCAAGGTGACAGCGATCTTCGTCGCCAGCACGGTCGTCCTGGAATTCCTGATCGGACTGGCATTAGCCGTCATCGTCAACCGGATTAGCCTAGGGCAGAAGTGGTTTCAATCACTGATTCTGCTGCCGATCGCAATGGCGCCGACCGTAGTCGGCTTAATGTTCCGCTTTATGATGAACGATCAGTACGGAGTGCTCAATTATTTTGCGGAAATGCTTGGGTTGTCGAGAACCGCTTGGCTGTCCGATCCTCATATGGCTTTGCCTGCTTTGATTGTAACCGATATATGGCAATGGACCCCGTTTATGATGATTATATTGCTCGCCGGATTGAAGGGTATTCCTGACGAGCCGTATGAGGCGGCCAATATAGACGGAGCCACCGCATGGCAGGCATTCCGTTATGTTACGATTCCGCAGCTTTCCCGCATTATCTCAATTGCTGTTCTGCTGAGAACGATCGACTCGTTTCGCATTTATGACACCATCTACATGATGACTAAAGGCGGACCTATTAACGTGACTTCGACACTAAGCTGGATTGTTTACGATAAAGGCTTCAAGTTTCTAGATTTCGGTTACGGCGCCGCGATTTGCGTCATCATGCTGATTGTTGTAGTCAGCCTGCTTACTTACATGATGAAAAAAATGGATGTTTTCGAGATGGAGGGGAAATCATGAGGAACTCCGACAACAAAGCGACGCTTCTCTTGCTCTACGCCATCATCATCATCTCGATGCTCGTCTTTGTATTTCCAATCTTTTGGATGATTGTAACTTCTTTGAAAAACCAGACGGATGCGTTCACAAGCGTCCCGAAATGGACATTTGCCGTTACGTGGGACAATTACAAAACCGTTCTGCTGGAAAAAAACTTCCTGAAATATTTGTTCAATAGCTTGTATGTGTCTGTATTGTCTACGGTGATCGCGGTCATTCTAGGGAGCGGCATCGCGTACCCGTTTGCCAGATATAAGCTGGCAGGTGCTAAAAATGTGCTGACATGGATCTTGACGCTGCGGATCGTTCCGCCGATTGTTTCGATTTTGCCGATTTATATCGTCTTCTCGAAGCTAAATATGCTGGACACTTATACGGCATTGGTTCTGATGTATTCCTTTATGAATCTTCCGTTGGCGACTTGGCTGCTGTACGGCTTCTTTAAGGATGTGCCAGGGGAGATCGAGGAATCTGCGCTGGTCGACGGCTGCAATCGCTTTAGCGCGTTCTTCCGTGTAATTTTACCTATCGTCGGGCCGGGGCTTGTATCCGCCGGACTGCTTTCGTTTATTTTTGCCTGGAACGAGTTTTTGTTCGCCAACATTTTGTCCGGGCCGCACGTCCGAACAGCGCCTGTGGGGCTTAACGAGTATGCGACTCCAGTCAGCGTACTGTGGGGACAAATTGCAGCGGCGGGAACGATGATCATTATTCCGATCGCAGTGTTCACGATTGCTTTGCAGCGCAAGATGGTCCGCGGACTTACGATGGGTGCGGTTAAAGGTTAAGAAGGAGCCATTCCTGTAATGAAGTAATTTGAGCTTTGAACGAAAAAAGCGCCTCTTGTATACTGGGAATCGTTGTTCTCGACCAAAAGAACAAAACCCACATACGAAAAGAGGCACCTACTATGAAGCATAAGCTAAAACAGAAACAGAATCAACGGATTACACGAATTACCGATTCGACGCTGGTTGTCGGTGCGGACATTGCCAAGAAGATTCATGTAGCGCGTGCAGTAGATTTTCGTGGAATTGAACTGGGCAAGGATTGCGTGTTCCACAACGATCAGGGAGGGTTGACAAAACTGGCGACGTGGATGAAGGAGCTCGGACAAACACATGGCAAGACTGATATTGTGTTTGGAATTGAGCCAACCGGACACTATTGGTTCCCGCTCGCAGCATTTCTGCAGGAACAAGGCATTCAGGTCGTTGTCGTCAATCCGCATCATGTCAGCAAGACGAAAGAACTTGAGGACAACTCGCAGACGAAAAGCGACTATAAAGATGCCAAAGTCATTGCGGATCTCATTCGGAACGGGAAGTACTCGGAGCCGAAATTGCCTACAAAAGAATACGCAGATTTACGAATCCTGATGAACCTGCGGGAGAAGGTGTCGGCCAGCTTGACGCAAGTGAAAGGTCGCATCGGCAACTGGTTTGACAGGTTTTTTCCGGAGTACATCGGTGTCTTTAAGGATTGGGACGGCAAAGCTTCGCTCATGACGATGAGGGCATTTCCGTTGCCGGCAGACATCGTCGCCAAGGGGGCCAGAGACGTCCTGGCTCACTGGAAGACGGACGTGAAGCGTGGCGTGGGGATCAAGCGTGCAGAAAAGCTATACGCTGTCGCTGTTGCGTCTATCGGACTGGTAGAAGGCGCCGTCGCGGCTCGAATGGAACTTCATACGCTGCTCGGGCAGTTCGACCTGTTTAACGATCAACTGGAATCCATTATGGGGCAAGTCATGCGGATCCTGGAGAACATTCCTGGAGTAATACAAATGCTGACCGTACCGGGAGTTGGAGCGATTACCGTGGCTGGATTTCTAGCTGAGGTTGGGGATCTAAACAACTACGATCACGGTCAACAAATTATTCGACTCGCCGGGCTAAACCTCAAAGAGAACAGCTCGGGTAAACGCAAGGGCAAGACGGGAATTAGCAAGCGAGGACGATCACGCCTGCGAGCGCTCTTGTACCGCGCGGTGATGCCAATGGTGGCTAAGAATGAGGCTTTTAAGTCGCTTCACAAGCACTATACAACGCGAAGCCAAAATCCACTCAAGAAAAAGCAGTCCCTCATCGCCTTGTGTGGCAAACTCATTCGAGTTCTGCACACGCTGGGGACAAAGCAAAGAGAGTACAACGCAATTGACGTTATGGGTCCCGTTAGGAGCTACCAGATACAGCAAGAGGCTGCTTAGAGCAAGAAAGCAAATACCTGGAATCTCGCATTATTCACAAGTGAACAACTATGACAACGGAAGCACCGGAGAAGCCGACGAACAATATTCCATAAGGGCAACGACCCCGTAAAGGAGCAAGAATCGGCATCCACCCCTTGAGAGGTAGAACGAAGGAATGTGAGGGCATAGACCCAGCGTGACATGGGAGGGTAAACCTCGAGGGTGAATGTGGATATCCAACTGTGCGATCATACCGAATAATCCACAGTTTTGGAATCTGATATCCTAAGCTCTATTCCCGCCTACGCTCTGACTTCAATCAGTTGCACAGGCCGCATTCTCCACTATTATCGCTCAAGCTGTCAAAGTTGAAATATTGAGAATTCGTGAGAAACCAGGAGAAAACATTACTTTATAGTAGGAGGAGAACGGAATGTATAAATATAGTGCGACTCAATGGATCTATGGGAATGAAGAACTGGAAAAGAGCCTGCAACGGCTTAAAAGGTTCGGTTACGATGGTGTGGAATTGGCGGGCGAGCCATATCAAATGGATTTGGCTTCCGTTCAATTGCTGTTAAACAAGTACGAGCTGGCATGTACCTCGATCTGTGGCATTTATACAGAGGAGCGCGACCTTGCCAGCCCGAATCAAGAAGTACGGTGTAACGCCGTCCAATATGTGAGGGATTGCGTCGATATGGCGGAGCAGCTAGGCGCTTCTGTCGTTATTGTCGTTCCTACCCCCGTAGGGAAAAGCTGCGCCGATACGACTTCCGGGGAGGAGTGGGAGCTGGCGGTAGCCAGCTTGAAGGAAGCGGGAGCGTACGCTGAAACAAAAGGCATTGATCTGGCGATTGAGGCTTTAAACAGGTTTGAGACGTACTTGGTTAACAAATTGACTCTCGCTAAAAAGCTTGCCGAAGAAGTTGGGAACGGCCGTGTGCGAATCATGGCCGATTTGTTTCATATGAACATAGAGGAGCGCAGCCACAGTGCCGCTCTTCGCGACATTGCCCCTTATTTGGCCCACGTTCATATCGCCGACAATACGCGGGAAGCGGCGGGGCTCGGCCAAACAGATTTTGCCGACGTATTTCGCACGCTCAAGGAGATCGGTTACCAAGGGGCGATTACGATGGAATTTATGCCGCCGGTTTCAAATCCTTATTTGACTGCGCGGCAGAACGAGTCGGGCGATTTGCTCGACGCTTATACTATGCAATCGATTGAGCATATTAAATCCATAGTAGGTGCATGATAATGGAAATGATCAAAGTGGCCATAGCCGGAACTGGGTTCTCTGCGCTTGCGCACATGGAAGCTCTAAGACGCATTCCGTTCGTCGAGGTCAGGGGAATCTGCGCAAGCTCCCCGGACAAAAGCAAGCAATTTGCTGCGAAAATGAATATCCCGACGGCTTACGATACGGTTGAGGACCTTCTGCAAGATCCGAACATCCAGGCGGTTCATAATTGTACGCCTAACTCTCTGCATTTCGACATCAACCGCAAGGTGCTTTTGTCGGGCAAGCATTTATTGTCGGAGAAGCCGCTCGCCATTGACAGCCGTGAGTCGGCAGAGCTGGCTGAATTGGCTAAGCAGTCGGATGTGATCAGCGGAGTTTGCTTCAACTACAGGCATTATCCGATGGTGTCTCAAATAAAGGAAATGCTTCGAGAAGGCAAGCAGGGAAGAATCAATCTGGTCTACGGAGGCTATTTGCAGGATTGGCTGCTGTATGAAACCGATTATAGCTGGAGACTGGATCCAGAGAAGAACGGTCCATCCCGTGCGATGGCAGACATCGGCTCCCATTGGTGCGACACAGTGCAGTATGTGCTCGGTAAGAAAATCGTAAGCGTTTTTGCCGATTTGAAGACGGTTCATCCTGTCCGAAAGAAGCCTAAGATGCAGACTGCAACTTTCATAAGTAATGAAGATGCGGAGCGAGAGAACGTCCCGGTTACAACCGAAGATTACGGAAGCGTATTAATTCACTTTCAGGATGGGGCACAAGGCGTATTCACGGTATCGCAGGTAGCTGCGGGAAGAAAGAACCGACTGCATTTCGAAATCGCCACGGACCAATCGTCGTTAGCGTGGGATCAGGAGCAGCCCAATCGCCTTTGGATCGGGAAACGGGGAGAAGCAAACGGAGAACTGTCGAAGGATCCCGATTTGCTTCTGCCGGAATCTGCATCTTTAGCACATTATCCGGGCGGACATCAAGAGGGATGGCCTGATGGGTTGAAAAATTTATTTTATGATTTCTATATGAAAATTTCGAATCGGAGCTATTCCAGCACATTTGCAACGCTAGACGATGGACACAGAATCATGATGCTAGTAGAAGCGATTTTAACAAGTAATAAAGAGAAAAGATGGGTTTCGCTGGATTGAAGAAGCAAGAGAGTCCGAAAGGGCTCTCTTATCGTATAGCTTTACTCGTTTAAAAGACTTCTCCCCGAGTGGAGAAAAAGTTTGTAAGAGACATAGCAGGTCGAGTTACGTATTGCGGTTTTGCCATTCTTTGATGATTGGAACGATCCTATTCGTTACGTTGAAACTGAGCATGGTAAGACTTCGATCCCGAACACATTTTCGAGATGATCCTGGATGTCCTTCGTGCTGACTTCCTTGGTGTACAAGGCAATAAATTGATCTTCGATACCCGTTACGTTCGACTGATGCTTCTTAACAACGAGCGGTTCAAACTCGCCCTGACAATCCCTCGGAACCATGATTTCTTGCTCTCCATACTCACTGGTTACGCGCTAGACTTGCCATTTTAGAATCATAGAGGATGGAGACATCGGATATGACGAATCAGGAAGCCAAGGCAGGTATCATCTGGGTTGTGAAAAAAGGATCGGCACAAAAGCGTATTGGTCTCAGCGTGGCCTTGCTCTTTAGTCCGATCCTATTCATACCCGCATTTGGAGAGTGATGTAATAGATATGATGCATGATCAAAGTCAAACTGATTTAGAGCTAGATTGGCCGTACTGGCAAATAAAGAAACAGCCGAATTAAGGATTCATAAACGCTGATGAGCCGCATCAGCTTATTTTTTTTCCTGCGGAAGGGCTTGGGCGCTGCCGGATAACATGACTCTGCTGACGGCTTTCAATGAGGATGAACGCAGTTCTTATAGCTGGCAATCTGACGCTTCGTCATGGTCACCCATGACAAATGTCATGGATAACGATTACATTTTCATGACAAAAGATAGGTGCGGGTTCAGTATGACGATTTCCGGCTACGAAGTATGATGGATACAGGAAGTGAGGATACATTAAAAAAAGGATGTGGGTCATGATGAAGAAATGGAGTCGAGGTCTTGGTTTAGTGTGTGCACTAGCTCTTTCTGCTTCTGTTTTTGCAGGCTGTAGCTCTGGCAAAGCTGCTCAGCAGGGGGCAGCGAATGAAAGCAAATCGAAGGAAAACGCATCGCAAAAGCTGAAACCGTTATCTATCTTATATCAATATGCAAACGACGATAACAAAGCAGGCATAGAAACGATTATTAGTAAATATAAGGAGCAAAATCCCGGACTGGAGGTTAATGCGCAGGGAGTGCCGCTCAGCCAATTTTATCAGGTTCTGCAAACCCGAGTATCGGCTAAAAACTATCCCGACGTCGTGTTCGCACCGACCGCGATTGTTCCCAGCTATGCAGCATCAGGTGTTCTTGCGGATTTAACGCCGTATCTCCCGAAGGACTTCTTCAAAACGTTTAACGAAACACGTACAGCCGTAGACCGTCCGAACAATACGATTGTCGGGGCCCCGATTGCCGATTCCATCAGAGCTGTTATTTATAATAAAACAGCGTTTGACAAAGCGGGGATTAAAGCACCAGGGGTCAACGATGCGCCATGGACGTGGGACCAGCTCGTAGCCAATGCAAAGCTGCTTCAAGAAAAGAAAGCTGTACGTTATGGGTTGATGTTCGAGAAACCGAGCTTTGACGGCTGGATGCCGTTCTTGTTTCAAAGCGGAGGGGCATTGCTTGACGATAAAAATCAGCCTGCGATCAACAACCAGGCCAGCATAGACGCTATCGACTGGACGGTCAAGCTTCATAAAGACGGTATTGCAGCACCGGGGATCATTGAAGGTACCGACGACCCGCTTCGTCTTTTCGTTTCCGGTCAAATAGGCATGTGGCTCAGCTCAGGCACTTGGAATATTTCTGCGCTGGAGCAGCAGGTGAAGGGCTTCGAATATTCGGTAACCTTCATGCCCCAAAAGGTAAGAAACACAACAATTATCGGCGGTAACGACGTTATTGCCTTCAAAGGGAACAACGTAGAGGGAGCTGCCAAGTTCATTGACTTCTCGGTTAGCCCGGCCATTATTTCGATCTTTACTAATTCCACAGCCAGCTTCCCTCCTCGCAGCGATGCGAAGGATGTCAAGTTTGCCCGTACCGATTTGGTGCCGATTTTCACGAAGCAAGGTCAATATTTGGATGCAACGCTGACAGACCAATATCTTAAGGATTTCTATGGTAAAACGAAGGACCAACTGCTTCGCGAGTTGCAATCCGCTGTGATCGGTCAGCAATCACCTAAACAAACGGCGGATAAGATGGCTGAAATTATTAAAAAAGAAGTAAAGTAAATAAGGTCTTTAGGGTCGGGAAGGTCCGAAAGGCTTTCCCATCCCTATATAAATAGAAGCTTTCCGGAAGGAGGGGTCCTGCATGAATTCAAGATTAAATCGTATGGCACCCTATGTATTTGTTTTACCGAACATTTTACTTGTGTTACTGTTCGCCATTTACCCGCTTGCTGCCAATTTTATCTTAAGCTTCACTGATGGTTCCTTCGAAACGACAACCTTCATCGGCTTTGATAATTATATCAACGTAGCTAATGACCCATCCTTTTGGACATCATTGAAAAATACGCTATATTACACGCTGCTGCTTGTACCTCCAACGATTATATTAAGCTTGGTAATAGCCGTAGGCTTAAACCGCTCAATGCCTTTGAAGAATACAATACGTGCCGCCTATTTGATCCCGTATTTACTTTCGTGGTCTGTCATAGGCTTGATCTGGCGATGGATCTTTAGCGGGAACTACGGAATACTTAACAATTTTCTCGCCGGCTTCGGCTTGCCGCCGCTTCGTTGGATTCTGGATCCGGACTTGACGATCCCATGCCTCGCGCTTGTCGGTATATGGGCCGGAGTTGGATATTACATGATGATTTACCTTGCCGGACTGCAAGGGATTTCCGGTACTTATTATGAAGCCGCAAAAATAGATGGTGCCAACAAATGGCAGCAGTTCATTTATATAACCGTTCCTCAACTAAAGCCGATTACGTCGCTGGTTGTGATTTTGTCGGTAACCGCATCGTTTCGGGTATTTGAACAAATTTATGTCATGACCGGAGGCGGACCGGGGAGAGCTTCCTTCGTACTCGTATTATATATTTTCATCAAAGGCTTTGAGGAATTTTCACCAGGCTACGCAGCCGCCCTATCGGTCATTCTTTTTTTAATCATTTTGGCGATCACCATACTACAGCAAAAGTTTTTGAAAAGCGATGAATAAATTGTTCTGTGAAAAGGAGTGACGGGAGGTGGCTGAAGTGAGCACCGAACTGAGAGAAAGAAACATGATCCGAAAAAAAACGTTTTCGCTATCCACTTATTCCGGATATGCTGTATTTTTATTATTGTTAGCGGGCGCACTCCTAATGTTGTTTCCGATTGCATGGATGGTATCTATGTCATTAAAGGAGCAGAGCGAGATTTATACGGCGACGCCAAAGCTGATTCCTGACAATGTCACCTTTCAAAACTTTATTGACGGATGGGTCAAGGGAGGATTTTTCGACTATTTTGTCAACTCCTCTTTTGTTACTGCAACCCGTGTACTGCTGACGGTCGTCATCAATGCCATGGCAGGTTACGCATTCGGCAAGTACCATTTTAAAGGAAAAGGCTTCCTGTTTCTGCTTGTTCTTTCTGCAATGATGATCCCGGACCAGATCCGGATGATCCCGTTGTATTCGATGATGAACTTGTTCGGACTGATTGATACCTATACTGCTGTTATTCTACCGGGGCTTGGTGCTACGTTCGGCACGTTCTTGATGACGCAGTATGTAAGAACCGTACCTGACGAACTGATGGAAGCGGCACGGATTGACGGCTGCTCGGAATATCGGATTTTTACTCAAATCATCATGCCGCTTGTTCAGCCTGCTCTGGTTACGAATTTGATTTTTCAATTTATGTGGGGCTGGAACGATCTTTTATACCCTTTATTGTTTCTGCAAAGCAAAGAGCACTATACGCTGCAACTGGCACTCGCCTTCTTCCGGGATAGCGATTCTGTGACGGCCGGCCCGATCATGGCTATGTCTCTCGTATCCATCCTGCCTATTCTAGTTATTTTTTTCTTATTGCAGCGTTATTTTGTTGAGGGTATTGCCGTTCACGGTGTGAAGGGATAATAAATCGATAGGGGTAGTTAGTTATGGAATGGTTTCAATTAAGAGGACTTGAGATTCATAATTCGAGAATGTGGAGCACCGCAGCCGTGGAACGGGCTCTGGAATTTATGGCGCAGAACGGCCTTAATGCACTAATTTTTCATCAAAATGATATTATCGATAAACTGGTGTTTCCCAAGGCTTTTTTTACCCAGGAGATGATGTACAAGCGTTGGCCGCTGCGCCGGTCGACGATTGTCTCCAGCCGCCTTTATTTGCGTGAGGTCATCCGGAAAGCGAAGAACCTGGGAATCGGCTTTTACTTGGAAGTCAAAGAGATTTGGTATCCGGAGGAGCTGCTGGAGCTGTTCACACATCTTCGAACGGCCGAAGGCAAAGTTTGTCCGACTGATCCGTTTTGGTTTGAATTTTTGGAAATTAAAATCCGTGAGCTGCTGACCGAGTTCCCCGATCTTACAGGCATTATTATGAGCCCGGCCACGAGGGAGAGCAAGGTGTCTATTTCTACGAATCCTTGTGGGTGCGAACGCTGCCAACGAACCGATAACGCAGATTGGTATAAACAGTTGCTGCAAGCGATGCATAAGCCTCTCTCCGAGAAAAAGAAGGACTTGGTTGTACGAGACTTCACGTATACGGTTGACGAGCAGAGCACCGTTGTGGGCGCAGCGGCTTCGGTATCGAAGGAGATTATCGTAGCTCTGAAAAATGTTCCTCACGATTTCTGGCCGACGTTCCCTCATAATGTCAAGATCGGCGATACCGGCGGCTTGCGCCAATGGGTGGAATTCGATGTATGGGGGCAGTACTGCGGGTTAGGTGTCTTCCCATGCAGTTTAGTGGAGGATCTGCAATCAAGAATCCGCTATTGCCGGGAAAAAGGCGTAACCGGCGTTTGGTTCCGAACGGACTGGGAGCTAATGAATGAATCGAGTACGTTTAATAGCTTGAACATGCTGAATCTGTATGGCGGCGCTATGCTGGCAAACGATCCGGATCTGGAATTGGACTCCATCTACGCGGCCTGGTCCCGTGGCGGACTGCAAACCTCGATGCGCCCTGAATCGATAGCTAGACCGGCGGTAATCCCCGAATCATCCGAAGCGGCCGGGAAGCTGAAGGAATTTATGAAGGCCTCATGGTCCGTTATTGAAAAAACGCTGTATACGCGCGGCCATGTTTTTCAATACAGCAGCAAGATTTCACCGACCCTGCAGGATTTCTTCTATGTTGTAACATCTTATCACAGCAGGGAACAATGGGAGCCTGGAGCTTCCGATAGAATTGCCCTGACGGATGAAAGCATTCAAGCCATTATCGCGGAGAAGCAGGCTGCAGTGGATGAAGCTGCGCAGCTGCGTGCTATTCTTGCACCGGAGACGCTCGGCATTCCCCAGTACTTCATGGATGAATTGGACCTGACACTCGATCTTTATCAATATTTCGTAAAAACCTTCTATCACGCCGTGCGTACCTCCTTCTTGACGAAGAAAGCACTGGCAGACAGAGGGAAGACAGATATCCAAGCTGCCCGTGCCTCCTTGGATGAACTATCCGTATTCCGTAAGGAACTTGCGGATAGAATGACGGATACCTTCTATCCGTTCTATCTGTACTGGATGCTTGATGAGGATTTACTGGAATCTTTGGAGACGGATATCGCGAAGCAATTGCATGGATTGGAAGGCGCCCTTTCATAGCAGGCGTTTAATGAAAACCGGAGGTTGTGACATGAAGAAGAATCCGTTGGATCGTCGTGCTCTTGTGGGCAGGCACAATCCCGTCGTCCGGGAAGCCTGAACCGGTATCTCCGTTGTCGGTAGGCAACGGGGAGTTCGCGTTTACCGCAGACGTTACCGGACTGCAAAGTTTTTCAGAGCACTATAAAGTACCGCTTGGCACGCAATCGCAGTGGGGCTGGCACAGCTCGGGAGATCCAGCCCGCTATCGTCCGCAGGATATTCGGTTAACCGATTACGATACCTATGGACGCCAGGTTGGCTATGCTGTAGATGATACAGGTCAGGAAGAAGCGTTTCATTGGCTGAGACAAAATCCGCACCGGATCCAATTGGGTCAAATCGGACTTCGGCTGCTTACAGCGGACGATAAGCAGGTGAAGCTGGAAGAGCTTCATGATATCGAGCAAACGCTGGACTTATGGAGCGGCTTATTGATCAGCCGTTTCCGGGTGGATGGCGTTTCCATAACGGTGCACACATGCTGCCATCCGCACGCGGATCAGCTCAGTGTACGCATTGAATCGCCTCTGCTTACGCTGGGCCGTCTTGAAGTAACGATAGCGTTTCCATCGCCTCATCCGGTCTCGAGAAACTGGCAAGAGAGCACGGGCTTGAGTTGGTCTTCGGGTGAGCTGCATCAAACCGAATTCTTACAAGATTCCTTGAGCAGCGGCGTTTTTAGAAGAACGATGGACCACGATCGGTACAGTGTAAAAGCCGCTTGGTCCGATGGTGAGCTAAGCCAGACTGAGACGCACCGTTACTGCTTGCGCCCGAGCGGAACGACGGCATCGCTCGAATTTACGCTTGGATTTAGCGCGACTGAAAAGATAGGGCCGTTGTCGGGGTATGAGGAGACCGAGAAATGGAGTAAGGATCATTGGGAACGCTTTTGGACGGAGGGAGGGGCCGTAGAATTAGCGGCAAGCAAGGACCCTAGAGCCATGGAGCTGGAAAGGAGAATTGTGCTCTCGCAGTTTCTGACGGCAATCCACTGCGCAGGCTCACTGCCGCCGCAGGAGACGGGCCTGCTGCACAGTACCTGGTTCGGCAAGTTTCACCTGGAAATGCACTGGTGGCATGCAGTTCATTTTGCGCTGTGGGGCAGGACCCAACTGCTAAGAAAAAGCTTGGATTGGTATGTGAAAACGCTGCCTGCAGCCATTGAGCTTGCGCGGTCACAGGGCTATGAAGGAGCGCGCTGGCCTAAAATGGTCGGTCCACAGGGCTATGACAGTCCGTCTTCTATCGGTCCGCTGCTTATTTGGCAGCAGCCGCATCCGATCGTCTATGCGGAGTTGTGCTACCTGGCTGAGCCTGATGAGACAACCTTGGCTTATTTCCGCGAGGTGGTAATGATGACGGCCGAATTTATGGCTTCCTTCACCGTATGGGAGCCTGAACGGAGCCGTTATGTACTGGGACCGCCTGTAATTCCGGCGCAGGAGGAGCATAAGGCGGAAGCTGCTTGGAATCCAACCTTCGAGCTTGAATACTGGAGACACGGACTTGAGCTTGCACAAGCTTGGAGAGAGCGGCTCGGTCTGCCTCCCGAAGCAAAGTGGAGCCACATTTGCGAGCATCTTTCCGATTTACCGCAAGCGGACGGTGTGTATCTGGCCCATGAGAATGCGCCAGACACTTACACCAGGTCGAATACGGATCATCCGTCCATGCTTGGAGCACTAGGCATACTTCCAGGTAAATCGGTTCGTCTGGAGATAATGAAAAATACGCTTTATAAGGTCTTGAAAGAATGGCAGTGGCCAACGTCCTGGGGCTGGGATTTTCCTATGACGGCAATGACCGCAGCGAGACTGGGTGAAGGAAACATAGCTGTTGACGCGCTGCTTATGGACACGGCAAAAAACTCGTATCTGCGCAACGGGCACAACTACCAGCAGGCATATTTAACCGCTTATTTGCCTGGAAATGGCGGGCTGTTAGCAGCAGTAGCTATGATGGCGTGCGGTTGGCAGGGAGGGGACGATCAAGCAGCTCCCGGCTTTCCTAAGGATGGCTCCTGGACGGTTCGCTGGGAAGGCTTGAATGCTTGGTTGTAAGGAAGAAGGCTGGCTGTTATGCCCGGAAGAGGCTATGCAGCCAGCCTGTTTTCTTTATCTATTGGGTTGAGCTATTGAAGTTTCACAAGTATAATGAACGGATAAATACAAGCACCCAGGTGAATGAACGATGAGTGATAATAAAAACAGCGTATTTTTTATTTTAGTAAGCACTTTCATCCATGCCGGCGTGCTGCTTGTTTATTGGCAGAAGCAGCTGTGGCAAAGCTTTCCACTGACGTGGTCCTATCCCTTTGCAACTTTTATGATCCTGTCGGCGGTTTTATCCGCTTGTCTGCCGATGGTCAGGCATAGCAGAACACGCATTGGAATCATGATGTTCCGGATAATAATGAACTCTATTCTTGCTGTCCCTACGGCTTCCGACCCTCAGATTATGGGCGTGCTGCAAGCTTGGATGCTGTATGAATCCTTTCTGTTTCTCCCTTTGTGGATTGCCATTTATACGTTTCTTGCAAACTGCGGTTATACATTACTATTATCTAAGATGCAAGTCTCGTTATGGTTTACTGCTTCTCATTTGGTGGATGTGGGATCCCTGCTTGTAACGTATGTAATGTATGCGGTTGCCGGATATGCCGGTTTTTTTCTAGCACGGGAGCGCCGTTTGCATGCGCAAAGCATGAAGATATTGGAGCAGCTGAACTACTCCAGTCAATTCATTGCGGAGACCAACATTAATCTGCAGAATCTGGCCGCGGATATAAAGCAGGTAACGCTGACAGAAGAACGGACACGGATTGCGCGAGAAATCCATGATACCGTAGCCTATACGCTAACGAATCTGCTCTCCCTGCTTGACGCTTACCGTGAGCAGCTGCTGGTAGACAACAAGGACGTACCGGATTTTATTGTCCATGCCCGTAGTCTGGTTCGCGGCGGACTTGGGGACATTAGGCGGGTTCTGCGTGGAATGAGACCAAGCGAGGATGATGGGGTCAGCGGACTCGGTAGCGTTAAAAATTTGATAGAGGTATTCAGTAAAGCCACAGGGATTAAAGTAATTACGAATTTTGGTCAGGTGCCTCAATTTCCAGGCAAAAATATGGAGGACGCCTTTTACCGAGTCGTTCAGGAGGGACTGACGAATGCGTTTCGGCACGGCCGTGCCACGGAAATATTGGTTACCTTTTATTATGAGATTGACGGAATCGAATTAACCGTCCGCGATAACGGCCAAGGCTCGGATGTGATGAGCGGTGGGTTCGGGCTGGTGGGTATCCATGAGAGGATCGCCTCTTTAGGAGGGAAGGTTACGATTTCCTCTAAATCAGGCTTCGGTTTTACATTGCGGGTATGGCTTCCGCTTAATCAGGAGGAGGAAGACGATGGAATCACTTCGCTTAGTGATCGTGGATGATCAACGGTTGTTCAGGGAAAATTTGAAGACAGTTATCGAGCTGCGGATTCCGAACGCTAAGGTAATTGGACTTGCCAACAATGGATTGGAAGCGCTTGATATGATCCGTTCCTGCAGTCCCAATCTCGTTTTGATGGATATTCGAATGCCCATTATGAACGGCGTGGAATGCATCAAAAAGCTCAGGGAAGAAGGCAATCAGGTACAAATTGTCGTGCTCACAACGTTCGATGATGACGAATATGTGTTTGAGGCGCTTCAGTTCGGTGCAGTAGGGTATCTTCTCAAGGATATCGAGCCTGAAGAATTGACCAATGCTATCCTGCGGGTTCAATCCGGAGGGACGCTGATTTCGCCACAGGTAACGACCAAGCTTGTCGATGAGGTAACGCGCCGTCGTAAGGCGGATTTGACGGTGTCCGGCGATGCACTCTCACGGTTAACGCAGCGGGAGATTGAGGTCTTGCAGCATATCGGGCTAGGTGAAGATAATCGTGAAATAGCACGCCACCTTCATTTAGCTGAAGGTACGGTACGAAATCATGTCAGCGCAATTTATGAAAAGCTGGACTTTAAGGACAGGGCCCAGGCGATCCGGTATGCTATTGTCTCCGGGTTGGTATGAATGCCTCTCAATTATATGATGTTCACGGGAGCCGCGTACTTTCGCGGCTCTTTCGATTTAATAAAATTTCAGAGTGGAGGGGACTGCCCCCTGTTTGTGAGACAGGAATCAAAACACCTTGCAAGTTTAAGCAGCCAGTCGTCGGAAATCAACCGGCGACTGGTTATTTAGTTTCGTTTGAATGCGAGTTGAGTTATAGTAGGTAATGTAGTCTCGAACAGTTTGTTCAAAGATTGCCGTCGTTGTACAAACTGTTCGAGATAGAACGTTTCAGACTTTAGTGTGGAATGAAACGATTCGATGGGGGTATTATCAGCGGGCGTTCCCTTGCGGGACATGTTCATGTTAATGCCTTTTCCTTTTACAGCATCCCGGTATGCCTGAGACGTGTATACGCTGCCCTGGTCACTGTGCAGCATCATACCAGGTTGATCTGGGAGCTGGTGTAGCGTACAGAACAAACGATGTATCTTGCTTGTCAGCTATACTGTAAGCCACGATCTCTCCATTAAACAAGTCTAAAATGCTCGACAGGTACAATGTTTTCCCGCCAAATGGCAAATGAGTAATATCTGTGACTAGTTTTTGCATCGGTTCATCAGCTTGAAATTGACGTTTCAGCAGATGTTCGGCGAGATGAGCAGGCTGTCCCGTTGCATTGCGTTTCTTTACCTTGACGCGGTATTGTAGCCCTCAACGATAGTACGTTGAACGAGCCAACCCCTAACCATGCACAAGCTTGAGACACGCCTACTTCTCCTTGAATGGACTCCATCCATGGGATGACGACCTCTGGTGATACCACCTCCTTTTCAGTTCCTTGTACTTTTTTAGCACGTCCAGCTGTTGTTTCAGAAACCGAATCTCGGCTTTCAATTTTTCGAGTTCTGAGGCATGCTCGGGACCCTTTCCGTAGCTATATTGTTTACCGGCTGGCTGTTCAAGTCGATGGCTTTCTCCAGCGCGATACCACCTCATCCACGTCTCGATCTGAGTTTTATTTCGTATGTTGAGCTGCTCCATAATTACTTTCACGGGTACACCCGCTACCCTCATTTCAATGGCCTTCATTTTCATTTCAACCGGGTAGGCTTTTATGAAGTGGATTCCAAATATTTCATTCTACTTTGCGGTCTGTTTCAGCTGCGCTGGTATTATCCTCAAAACGACACCGTACTCCCGCCAGCCTTTCGTCTCCGAATGATCCATTCCGCCGCCAAGAAAAGAAGTACGATCGTTCCCATAACACTCGCCGTGTATCCGGCCTCATAGCTCATTCCCATCGCATTGATGAAGAGAAACATAAGCGAATGTATCGTCTGATTGGTAAAGCAGAACGTGTAGCTGCGGATCATCCAGCGGATGTGGTCTTTAACCCGTCCTTGTCGAATATGCAAGTATGCGTTCACTGTGATAAATATCCAAATGATATTAAGCAAATTGAAGGCTACACTCACGACCTTGCCTCCGGTTGCAAAAGGAGCCATATAGCCTGATGTGATGCATACGGCCAGTACGGCGGCGACATAGACGTAGCCGAGAATACGATGCGTCTTCCGATACTTACGGGGCTTGGCACTAGCAAAGTTTATGGCGCCCGCAGCGATTGCGATGCAGGCGAAGATGACGTGAACGTTCAGCATAGTTAGCCAGACTGGTAAGTTCATCGGACGGGTGAGCTTGGTCTTGTGGCTCAAAAAAACCGACGCATCAGGATCCAGGGCGAAACGATTCAAGAGCGTCCAGAAGACGAAGGCTGCAGCAACGGTAATCAGGAGGCGGAAAGCACTTTTAGCGTTCATCAGCCCGATGCGCGTTACCTATCAATCGGCGAGAATCACGTTCACTGCGCAGCCGGGCAAAACGGAAACCGGCGAATGTGAACAGTGAAGAGGAAAACCAGCAATGAAGCGAGAACAAAAAACTGTGATTAATCGTCATGGCGCAACTCCTTTACATGTTGTTTAGAGCGAAAGTTGTCTTCACAATCCGCGCAGCTTTCTCCGGCCCGCTCTGTACGGCTCCCAGCCGGTGCGGTTCCCGCCGATAGTGTTTTTTCGATTAAACGAATCCCCAAATTCGTATATTTGGTGTGTGGTCAGCGCCATCGCTTAGTGGCATTACAAGCCGTTGTACGCTATCTGCCTTCATGGCAGAAATAAGACGCGACATGGCTGCCTCCATTATTTGAGGCAACCACCTCCCTTAGGTATTCGTCATCTTCCAAGATGCGGCTAATGACAATATTCAGCCGTGGGTGTTGTGCCAAGTCGCTCGGCTTTCGAACAAATGCTGTCACCTGCTGTCCGAGCTCTCAAGCGGCCTGCTGACAATTCCTCTCCGTTGGCACCGCTTTAAAGAACGGCATAGCCTTCCACCTTCTCTTAAGTTAGAATTAGCGTAGTATGATTCGGCATTTTTATTGGGCATAGAAGTTAACTTGCAGGGTAACGCGCTTTAATAGGCATAGGATTTACGGACCTAACCGTCCAGTTCGGTGAGATTCAGTATACTTTAGGACGGCTTATTTGCAAATAGACAGCTTTGTGAATTTTGTGACAATATAAATAAAACAACCCTGATGAGCTTACATGATGAGGAGAGAAACATGAATAAGCCAGACGATGTACGAGAAAAAATTATAAACGAGGCTATGCTCTTATTTAATACAAGAGGCATTGCACAAACATCAATTCAGGATATTATGCAGGCAGCTGCACTACCTAAGGGTGCGATCTATCGACGATTTGAAAACAAAGAAATGATTGTACTTGCTGCTTTTGAGCGGGCAAAAGGGATATTGCTTGAATGTTTTGTTCAGGCGGAGCAAGAAGGAACGAATGTGCTTGATAAGCTCATGAAAGTTTCTGCAGTTTATCAGGATGCTGTGAACAACCCTCCGATTCCTGGGGGATGTCCACTGTTGAATATGGCGGTAGAGAGTGATGGTTCGTTCCCTGAGCTTCAGCAGAAAGCTCATGAAGCTTATCAGGCTATGGTTCAATTCGTGGGGTCAATCATAGATCAGGGGATTCGAAATGCGGAGATTCGTCCGGACACAGACGCTATTGAATTGGCATCATTTCTGACTGACTCGCTGGAGGGAGCCATTATGGCAAGCAGATTGACTGGCAGCGCCGACCCCATTCAACGATATATGAAGTACGTGGAGAGGCTGGTCAGAAGTTACATGATGGATGTTAAAGATACGGACTTAACAAAATAATTGGAATCAAGAACAAAGAAACAGATAAAGTTATCACGATAAGCAAGCCCGATTCAATAGCCCGATCGGGCTTTTTGTGCATTTTTCATTGAACTGTTAGAAAGAATTGTTCCATTCTTGAACGATTAAGGGAGAAGCTGTGACCGCGATTGAACTGAGTAAAGGACAGGGATAAAATCGAACCTGATTACAAATGGCTTTGGAGGGGAGGCAGTAAGGAATGGGAATTGATACGGTACTATGGAGCAAGCTGGTGACAGGAATGACACTAGGGTTCCATATGATATTCGCGACGATTGGTGTCGGTACCCCTCTCATGATCGCGATTGCTGAGCTCATCGGTATCCGCAAGCAAGATTCTCACTACACACTGATGGCTCAGAGGTGGGCGCGGGGATTTGTTATATCCGTCGCCGTCGGTGTCGTAACAGGCACGGCAATCTCACTGCAGCTGGCACTGGTGTGGCCGAATTTTATGAAGCTGGCGGGGAACGTTATTGCGCTTCCGTTATTCATGGAGGTGTTTGCATTCTTTTTTGAAGCTATCTTTCTAGGCATCTATCTGTATACGTGGGAACGGTTCAAGAACCCATACATTCATTGGCTGCTCACGATCCCCATTGTCGCAGGGGCAGGCATGTCCGCTGTTTTTATCACGACGGTAAATGGTTTTATGAATCAACCCGGAGGATTTACCATGCAAGGCGGACAATTTACAGCCGTTAACCCGGTGCAAGCGATGCTGAATACGGCGACGTTCTCGAAGGTATTCCATGTACTAAGCTCGGCCTATCTCACAGGAGCCGCTCTGCTGGCAGGCATAGCAGCCTTTACGATGCTTAGAAAGGGAGTTACGGGATATCACAAAAAAGCACTGAAGCTTATGATGACGGTTGTCCTGTTGTTCGGTGCGCTAAACACGTTTGCTGGCGATGTGTCTGCCAAATTTTTGGCCGAACACCAACCGGAAAAACTGGCTGCGGGGGAATGGCATTTTGAGACCGAGAGCGGTGCGGATTTGATTGTATTAGGATGGCTTAATGCCGAGCATAAAATTACAGGCGCACTTCACCTGCCGAAGATGCTCAGCTTCCTGGCTTTTGGAGACTTCAATGCGAAAGTAACAGGTCTGAATGAATTTCCTCCGGACGAACAACCTCCGCTCGTTGTACATTACTTGTTTGACTTGATGGCCGGCATCGGGTTTGCATTGCTGGGCATATCCGTTCTGTATTTCCTGTTTACATTCTGGAAAAAACGCAATGAGCACAACAAATGGCTGCTCCGCATTATTGCTTTAGCTGCACCGCTCGCATTTTTGGGAGTCGAGCTGGGTTGGTTTTACGCTGAACTGGGGCGGCAGCCGTGGATTTTACGAGGATATATGCGTGTAGAAGAAGCGGCGACGACATCGTCAAGCGTGAGAATTCTATTTTTCCTCTTCCTTCTTCTTTACATCGTATTAGGCGTGGGTAGTGTTCTTGTTCTTCGGCGCTTATTCAACAATAATCCGGCAGAAACTGAGCTGGAGAAGTGGGCGCAGCATGCGGACGATAAGAGGACAGGGAAGGGAGCGCATGCCTGATGAGCTACGATTTGATTGGGATTTCGGTACTTTGGCTGTTTTTGTACGGGTATCTTATTATAGCCTCCATTGACTTTGGAGCCGGGTTCTTTGCCTTTTATGCCCGCCTGACCAAGCAGGATCACCTCATTAATCGTCTGATTTCTCGTTATTTGTCGCCCGTATGGGAGATCACAAATGTATTTTTCGTCTTTTTCTACATCGGCATGATCGGATTTTTTCCAGATACGGCCTATTACTATGGCTCGGCGCTGCTTGTTCCGGGGAGTATTGCAATCGTGCTGCTTGCTATTCGAGGTTCGTTCTATGCATTTGAAAACTATGGTTCCAAAAATAATATCGTCTATCTGTTTTTGTACGGCGCATCCGGTTTGCTGATCCCGGCTTCGTTGTCCATGGCGCTGGCCCTGTCTGAAGGCGGCTTTATCTTGAAGCAGGCTCAGACGGTTTCTCTGGATTACTGGGCTTTATTTACCAACCCGTTGTCGTGGAGCATCGTTGGATTGGCGATTGTGTCTGTCTTGTTTATTAGCGCTTGTTTTCTGGCATTTTACGCTTCACGGGCAGAGGATCAAGCTGCGTTAAAGCTTATGCGGACCTATGCGCTGTTCTGGAGCACACCGGCGATTATTATCGCCCTGACGGCCTTTATTTATTTGGGGCAGCACAATGAGCGGCATTATCAAAATATGATGGATTTATGGTGGCTGCTTGCACTTTCTATTGCCTTTTTCATGATTGCGATGTGGCTGTTATACCGTGGCCGCCGCTATGGGCTCGCATTTGTTTGCATCATGCTGCAATTTTTCTGTGCCTTTTTCGCTTACGGAATTGGGCAGTATCCCTATATTCTTGATCCCTACATTACGATTCAGAGCAGTGTCACCTCACCCTCAATGGGCTTCGCGCTGGTTGTCGTATTTATCGGGGGCATGTGTCTGTTGATTCCTTCCCTTATTTTGGTTTTCAAGCTGTTCTTATTCGATGCAGATTACGTGAAAGGGAAAAAGTAGGCGGATTACTCGCAGGCTATTACCGTAAAGGAGTTGAGTTTGATGAAGGGGAAAAGAAGCTTAATCGCTACACAGATGACCGCCCAACGCAAACGTCTCATTTACCTGACTTTTATCTCGCTCGCACTAGGCGCCGCTATTGTAAGTCAGGCCGCATTGCTGGCTGAAGCCGTCCAGCGGATCTTTGTGGAGAAAGCATCTTTTTCATCGGTTGCCCTACTGCTCGGCATCCTGCTGGCCGTGATGGCGATACGTACATTGTTGTCATATGGGAACGGGGCTGTTGGTTTGCAAATGGCAGCAGCCGCCAAAGAAAATATGCGAGCAGCCGTGCTTCAGCATTTTACGCATGCTTCCATGCCGTCCTCTCTTCGCGGGCAAACGGGGGAAAAGGTCAGTATGGCGCTGGAAGCCGTGGATGAGACGGATAGTTATTTCAGTCAATACATGCCGCGTATGGTGGAAACAGTCATGATCCCCGTGCTGATTGTGGTCGTTACGTTTACCCAACATGCCAATTCAGGGATCATCATGCTGGTTACGGCTCCGTTTATCCCGATTTTTATGATTTTGGTGGGGATGAAAACGAAAAATAAATCAGAAGAAAAGTATGCGCAGTTGGCCGAGTTTGCCGGTATATTTCTGGATTCCCTTCAAGGGCTCGTTACGTTAAAAATATTCGGACGGGCCCGCCGGCAGCAGCAAGAAATCGAACGCAGCAGCTTAAAATACCGCGATGCCACAATGGATATTTTGAAGATTGCGTTTACGAATACCCTCATGCTGGAATCGATTGTGATGCTGAGCATCGGGATTGTTGCTCTCGAACTGGCTATTCAACTGCTTGTCTTCAAATCGATGTCGTTTCACACAGCCTTTTTTGTTTTGTTGCTCGTGCCCGAATTTTACAGCTTGCTAAAGAATTCGGGAACAGCTTTTCACAATGGGCGAACCAGTATGGGGGCGATTCGCAAGGTTGAAACCATGCTCGCGGACACGAACGATAGAAACGATCTGAAAGATCAGCCGACAGGGCTCCGGACATTTCCGAAGAAGCTGGTTCCAATGCCGCCCGCCATTGAACTGGACAGTGTCCGGTTTCAGTATGCACCTGACTCATTTGAGCTGAATACAGGTTCGATCACCATTCGAACCAGGAGATCATATTGCCCTTGTCGGTCATAGCGGCTCCGGCAAAACCACCTTGCTCCATCTTATAGCGGGATTACTAAAACCGGCGTCGGGGACCATTTTGGTGAATGGAAGCCCGCTTACTCAGCAGAATGAGACGATATGGTTTGAACATATTAGCTACATTACGCAGCATCCTTACATTTTTGCAGGTACCTTCGCCGATAATATCGCGATCGGTGCCGGGCGGAAAGTCTCCAGGGCTGAGATTGAGGCGGCGGCTGCGGATGCGGATGCGGGTCTTTCCAAGGTTGTATCCCAACTGGAACGGGGATTGGATACCCCTGTCGGTGAAGGCGGCAGAGGATTATCCGGCGGGGAAAAGCAACGGCTTGCCGTAGCGCGGGCTTTTTTGAAGCGACCCTCTATTATTTTGTTCGATGAGCCGACCGTTGGGCTCGATCTTCACACCGAGCGCATCCTGCAGCATTCGATTGCAGCCTTGGCAAAATCGGCGACGATGATTACGGTGGCTCACCGATTGTATACCATTCGACATGCGGACAACATTTTGTTTATCGAACCATGGCGTCCTAGTGGACTCGGGACATCACGACGAGCTAATGAAACGCCTGCCTGCGTATGCAGAGATGGTCGATGCCCAACGCAAAGGGGTGCCGGGATGAACGAGCTGGCTATTTTGTTCCAAGCTATGCTTCGGGAGCGCAAGGATATTATTCTTTCGATTTTAGGCGGATTTATCGCCGGTATTGCCGGTGTGATCCTCTTTTCTGCGAGCGGATATCTAATTTCGCAAACGGTGTTTGGACCTCCGCTTTATACGCTGATTGTACTTACTTCCTTGGTCAAGCTGCTTGGTTTGATTCGAGCGATGAGTCGGTATGGCGAGCGATTATATTCGCATAGAGCGACGTTCTCTATGCTTAGCCGATTGCGAACATCCTTTTTTGCCAAGCTTATTCCTTTAACGCCGGGCATTTTAAGTAATAAACGAAGCGGGGATCTGCTTGCGCGAATCGTTGGGGATGTAGAGAGCTTGCAGCACTATTTTTTACGTGTCGCGTATCCGCCGATCATTGTTGTTATGGTGTTCTTGACGACAATGCTGGCTACCGCCTCCTTTTCTTTCTGGATGGCATGCTTGATGCTGCTCGGTATGCTGGGGACCGTATGGGCCGTGCCGGGAATCGTATTGCTGGGATATCGGAAAATCAATGGGCATGTTCGCAATCAGCGGGCGCTGCTGTCTACGGAACTAACAGAGGTGTTGTATGGTTTCCGGGATCTTAAAGTTTATGGGCAGCTTGCACAGCGGGAACAGCAGCTTCGCCAAGCTTCCGCTGCATTGGCAGCCGAGCAGCAGCGAGCGGCCGGACAGTTGCTGCGCGGACAATCGATGCATGCCTTTGTCACCTATCTGATTTCCTGGGGGGTGTTGGCACTTGGTGCGTATCTGATATCGGATGGAACGCTAGCTGGCGTATATCTGGCTATGCTTGTCATGGCTTCATTAACTGTATTTGAAGAAGCGGCGGCTATGGCCACGCTGCCAGCATATAAGCAAGATAGCGAACATGCAGCCAAGCGGCTGACGGAAGCAGGTTTAACTCCTGTCGTCCAGCCGGTGCAGCCAAGTCGTATGTTGAATACCGACCATGCCATTTCTATTGAGCTATCCGGCGTTTCCTTTCACTATGAAGGGGAGTGGAGGCCGGCGTTGAAAAACTTTTCGCTGCAAATTCCACCGGGATCCAAAACGGCGATTGTCGGACCAAGCGGTTCAGGAAAGTCCACGCTGATTGAGCTGTTGCTCAAGCTGCGTACGCAGACGGACGGTGATTTGCGGCTGAACGGCATATCGGTACAAGAGCTGGAGGAGACGAGCATTTGGAAAACGGCTAATGTCGTGCTGCAGCAAAGCCATTTTTTCCGGGGAACGATCCGGGATAACCTGCTAATGGATGATGAGAACCATTCTGACGGCGACCTGTTGGATATCCTCGCTAAAGTGCAATTGCCGACCGCTTCATTAACGGACCCCGTGTACGAGAAGGGAGAAAATTTATCGGATGGCGAAAAGCAGCGCTTGGCCCTGGCGCGGGCCATGCTTCGCAATGGAAAGCTGTGGCTGCTGGATGAGCCGACGTCTTCGCTGGACTATGTGACAGAGCAGCGTGTTTTGACACACCTATACGAACAGGCTGCCGGAGATACGCTTCTGCTAATCTGTCATCGGCTTAATGGCTTGGAAGGAATGGACAAAATTGTAGTCGTGGAGCAAGGAAGGGTGATCGAATCGGGATCGTATTCAGAGCTGATGGAGCAAAACGGCTATTTTTATAAGATGAAGCAAATTGAGTTACAACTCATCGGCGAAATGGGGGACTAAGCATTTCGCCACTGAATGGTCATACTTTTCGAGCAAAATAGCCACTTCGGGCCATTCGACTAAACACATAAAATGCGATAATAGGAACAGGCATAGGGTTTAAGGTTCCATAAAGGGGTTGTGCAGCGGTGAGCCATATCAACAGAGTGTTGCTTGCAGAACCATCGCAAGAGCATCGAGAGCGGATCAAGTATCTGCTGGAGCTGGATCCGCTGTTTGAGGTCGTAGCAGAGACGGACTGCGGAAGGAATGCAATATCACTCGCCGGTTCATTAAAGCCGGAGGTTGCGCTTGTTGCGGGTGAATTACACGATATGAAGGGTACACAGACCATCCAAGAAATGAAAAAGATGAATCCCCAAATGGTAGTCGTATTGCAGGCGGAAAGCGCTGACGTTGAGTATTTTTTTGAAGCTTTGAAAAGCGGGGCGCAAGGTTACTTGCTCAAGTCGCTGCATCCGGCTTCCCTTCACGAGTATCTTAGATCGCTCGTGATCGAGGATGCGACTCTGCCGAGAGAGCTTGGATATCAGATTTTAAAGCAATTTGTTACCGAGAATATCCCACATGGCGTACAGCCCCTTCTTAGAAATAAAAACAGCAGCATTAAGAAATATGTATAGAGGATTCAACATCGAAGAAATCGCCGATCAGAGGAGCGTTTGGATCAAATGAACTCAAATGATCAACCAGCCAATAATAAAAATTATACGATTCCTATAATTGTAACGTCCTTGATTGTAAATTTTGTTATACTTCTTTTGTTTTTTTCACCGATAGGATACAAAGGAAGTATCAAATTTGATTTAGCCATCTTCCCGAGAATAAATGGAGTTTTAAATAGCTTTACGTTTATATTTTTGATATCGAGCTTAATTGCAATTTTGAGAAAAAACATTGGGGTGCACAAAGGGTTCATTCTTGCTTCCTTTACCTCGACGTTATTATTTCTGGTTTCTTATTTAACATTTCATTACATGTCCTCAGAAACAGCGACATTTGGCGGCCAAGGTATGATCAGACCCATTTATTTCTTTATTTTAATTTCGCACAGCATTCTTGCCGCAATCATCGTACCGCTAGCCCTATTCACCCTTGTTTGGGGATGGACGAATCAAATTCAAAAGCATCGGCGCATTGCTCGATGGACCATGCCTGTTTGGCTATATGTCAGTTTTACTGGAGTAGTCGTATTTTTAATGATGGAACCGTATTACTGAACAAACTCGCTCCTTGAGGGGAGTACTAATTAGAATTATTCTGATATAAACCGGCCAAGCCCACGAGAAATCGGTCGCCACTGAAGAACTTAAGGCTTTTCGGTAAATCCTGGCAGTAGGCAAAAAAATGCGACACCCGATCTCGATTTTCCAGACGGTGTCGCATTTTGTATAGTTTTTTTCGCTGTTTTCTTAGTCTGCCATCTTCATGAGCATGGCCTATTATTTTATAGGTATGATTAAATATCAAGTTTACGGTTACCGATCCATTTTACCATTTCAGGGTCGCGATGTGAGAAGAATAGGCTCTGTTTCGTATCTAACGAACTAATTAAATCCATATCTTCTTGTCTTAATTCAAAATCAAAAATGCTGAAGTTTTCAATAATTCTTTCTTTACGAACCGACTTTGGAATCACAACAACTTCCCTTTGTGTCAGCCAACGCAAAACCACCTGAGCAACGGATTTATTATACTTTTCCGCTATAGATAATAAGATTTCATTTTGGAACAAGTTATTTTTTCCTTCGGCAAAAGGAGCCCAGGACTCAATCTGAACATGATTCTCTTTCATGAATTTTGCACTCTCTATTTGCTGATGAAAAGGGTGTGTTTCAACCTGATTTACTGTTGGGACTACTTCATTATGAATAATCAAATCGATCAGGCGATCTTCATGAAAGTTACTAACGCCTATTGCACGGGCCTTTCCTTCACGATACAATTCCTCCATAGCTCGCCAAGATCCATGTACATCACCGAATGGCTGATGAATTAAATACAAATCCAAATAATCTAATTGCAATCTTTTCAAAGACTTTTCAAATGCTTTCTTTGAGCGTTCATACCCTGTATCCTGGACCCAAAGTTTTGTAGTGATAAATAATTCATCTCTAGCCACGCCACTCCGTTTGATCGCTCTGCCAACTGCTTCTTCATTTAGATAAGAGGCCGCGGTATCAATCAAACGATAGCCTGCCATAATAGCGTCATAAACACTTTGTTCACATTCCTTAGCATCTGGAATTTGAAAAACTCCAAAACCGAGTACCGGCATCTCAACACCATTGTTCAAAATTACTTTCTGCATATAAAATCCTCCATTTTTATAATTATGTGCAAGTCAATTCAATCCTGTTCTTTATTATGGACTTGATGACGAAGCGATAGTTATCCCATTCTTCTCGAATGATTGCCTAAACCTCTCGCTTCCACTTATTTTAACGAAATAATCAAATAATGTAACGTTAAACAGGGAGCGATCAGCCTAAAGGCTGCTGCTCCCTGTTCTGCTTGACTCAAGATTGAACTCTTTGGTCGTAACTCTCCCTTAAGCGTTTTATATCTTCTCTTGGCGGATAACCAAACATACGAGAATATTCACGGCTGAATTGGGATGCACTTTCATAGCCTACGCGGAAAGCCACGTCGGCAGCATCTGTTAATTCAAACATTAATAGGCGCCGGGCTTCCTGTAAACGAAGTTGTTTTTGAAACTGCAGAGGGCTCATTGCAGTTACCTCTTTGAAGTGTCTGTGAAACGTAGAAGTCCCCATATTTGCTGTTTCCGCAAGCTCATCGATTCGCAAAGGCTTATCGACATTATTGATAATTTGATCGATAGCCTCCCGGATTCGGTAGGTGCTGCTACCTTCCATCGCGATTTGTGCCAACGTAATCCCGTACTGCCCTTGAAGAAGTCTATACAAAATTTCTTTCGTATAGAAAGGAGCCAGAAACGGAATGTCATTCGGTTTGTCCAGTAAACGAGCCAATCTCACGATCGCATCCAACATGGATAACTCTATCTCGCCGACAAACATCGCCCGCTTTGTACTTTCTTGGGGAACAATCTGTATATTCCCTTCATTCAGCACCTCTAATATTTGATTCTGTGTAAACTCCAGCTTCAAACTCAAATATGGCTCATCAGGAGAAGCTTTTATGACGTGACCAATGACCGGCAAGTTCATGGACGAAATCAGATAGTCTGCGGGTCCATACTCATACCGTTCTTGTGCCAGCAATATGTCTTTATAACCTTGAGCGATGAAACAGAAGCATGGCTTGTAGATTCTGTAGACGGGTTGAGTTACTTGTGAGGCGCGAATTATAAATAAAGAGGGAATCGCGGACTCGTAAACGCCGTCTTGAACCGCATGCCGTTCAATCACTTCTGCGATTTCATTCTGTTGGTTATTTATTTGTCTTATCATATTCTCCTCCTAGTGCCTTTACTCGGGATGATTTTCATTATAATGTAGCATACATTTATTGCGTAAGGGGGGACGAGAGAAATAGGCAACCATTCGAGACGAATGGGATAACGATTCTTTTTAAATTGTAGCATAATAGGGATGAGCTTAGATTTTCCAGGAAAATTTTTGGAATATTTTATATGATAAGAATGAAAGGAAGCGAATATAACGTGTCTGATTCAAAAGAACTTACCATTGCTCAGAAAGCGATTGGAGATTTTGCACCTAAGTTAGTGGAATTAACCGACGAAGTTTTGTTTGGAGATGTATGGAAGCGATCGGAGCTTTCTCCACGTGATCGCAGCTTGATTACTGTAGCGAGCTTAATCAGCGGCGGAAATACACAGCAGTTGAAAAACCATTTGAATTTGGCAATACAAAATGGCCTGACTGAAAAAGAACTGATTGAAGCGATGACCCATCTTGCTTTCTATGCGGGGTGGCCGAAGGCCATGTCAGCCATTATGATTGGAAAAGAAGTGTTCGCATCCGAAAAATAATTAGCGAAAGGATGATATCGTTTGAAATATATCCATCAAGAGAGGTGATCTGATGAATATTCGCTCGCTCGGAAAAACGGGATTAAAGGTTACCAGTTTATGCTTAGGAACAATGACTTTTGGCAATCAAGCGGACAAAAAGGCTTCCTTCGAAATTTTGGACAAATCTTATGAAGCCGGCATCAATTTTATTGACTCGGCAAATGTATATCCGATTGGAAGGGGATCGCATGTCGTTGCGGGTGCAACCGAGTCAATCATCGGGGAATGGCTGCAGGGTAAAAGAGACAAATTAGTGCTCGCGACAAAATGTTTCGGTGCGATGGGGCAAGGTCGCTAACGAAAGAGGATTGAGCCGGAAACATATTTTCACAGCGGTCGAAGACAGCTTGCGCCGCTTAAAGACGGACTATCTCGACCTCTACCAAGCGCATCAATTCGATCCGGACACGCCTTTGGATGAAACACTTCGCGCATTTGATGATCTCGTCCAGCATGGCAAAGTCCGTTACATTGGAATCTCGAATTGGCGTGCCTGGCAGGTAGCAAAGGCAAACGGCATTGCGGAGCGGAAGAACTACGCCCGGATCGTAAGTGTACAGCCGCGGTACAACCTTTTGTTTCGGATGATAGAGGAAGATTTGGTTCCCATGGTACTTGATGAGGGAATTGGTATTATTAGCTACAACCCGTTGGCGGGCGGCATGTTGTCGGGACGCTATGGAAAAACCACCCCTATTGAAGAAGGGACACGCTTTGGACTCGGCAATAATGCGGGGATCTTTTACCAAGAGAGATACTGGAAAGAAGCAACGTTCGACGCAGTTGAGCGATACCGGGCCTGGTGTGAAGAGCACAACCTGAATCCGGTGACGACAGCAGTAAGATGGGTCTTGCAGCAGCCGGGCATCACCTCTGCCATTATTGGAGCCAGTCGTCCAGAGCAATTGGACGCGAGCCTCCAAGCCGCCGACATAAATGCCTTGACCGAACAGCAGCTGGCATGGCTCGACGAACTATGGTTCTCAATGCCCCGCCGTCACGAATTTAGCTAGAAAGGGAGGGCTTAATCAACTGGAGTATGTGTTCCTCATCCATAAGGTCATATCGGGTTGGGGGAGTATTCCCTAACCCGTATTTTTTCGCTTATTAAAAACGGTTGATGGAGCTGTACATTAGCCTGAATGACCGTTACGCCGCCATTAAACACTATGAAGAGTATAGACGAAAGCTGAACAAAGAACTGGGTCTCGAACCTGATTCAGAAATGACGACCTGGAGGGAACAGCTGAATAGAGGCTAGATTAGACCCTTCGGAAACAGGTTAAGTACTGGCCATTTATAATCGAAGGATGTCTCTTCCTATGTGAAGGAATAGAGTTTAACTGCCAGGGAATAATACTATCTTTATCGGTAAATGTTCCCGTAGGCCCATTTTTATCTATAGTAGCCATTCTTACAACTTGAACTTGTATGCAAGGGCATTAACCTTCCAGATGATCGATCACGCTTATCGCTAACACTTACCAAGTCCGGCGCTGGGACCGGCTGGTCCGGAATCACTGCGGCCGGACAGCTCGGGAAACGTCTCGTCGAGGGAAATGTTGACAGAGGCGGCTCATTGCAGTATGATTAGAACGATCGTTCGATCTAGTTTGGAAAGGAGGCTGACGCACACTTATGTTCGAGCGCTACAACAAAGTACAGAAGGCCGTCATGGAGACCACGCTGCACTTGATCATCGACCGCGAACTGCAGGCGACGTCGATGTCGCTGATCGCGAAGGATTCCGGTGTTTCAACGGGGAACATCTATCACTACTTCAGCAGCAAGGAAGACATCATCAACGAACTATACAAAGCCATTGTACTGTTCAACGGGGACTTTGTCACGAAGGGCATGAACGAAGCTTCTTCCGTACAGGAGCGGTTCCGCGGGTCATGGCGCAGCCTGATTGAGCTGGGCAAGCTGTACCCGAAAGGTTTTCGGTTCATCGAGCAGTACTCGTTCTCGCCTTATATTCACGAGCAGTCCAAGCTGGAAGCCTATAGGGGAGGCTGGTGCGCTCCAATGGAAGAGCTTTATCGTCAGGCGGTCGAAGAAGGACTGTTCGTCCCGCTCGATCCGCACATGATGGTACAAATGCATTATGGCTCCATCGTCTATCTGCTGAAGAGCCATCAGCAGAACATGCTGGAATTGTCCGACGAGGTAGCAGAGCAAGCGATCCTAGCTTGTTGGAACGCGGTGAGCAAAGAAAAAGGTTGGAACGGATAAGTTCAGCCTCCTTCTTTTTGCCAAGTATAGATCGAACGTTCGATATATTTTCTCTCGACTTGGAAATATAAGCTCAAAGGTTTTATTACTGTATAACGCAATACCCTCAGTACATTATCGACGCCTTAGAATGAACGTTCAATTTAAAGCGAAATAAAACATTTGTATCGGAGGAATAATTAAACATGACAACGGCAAAGACGATTTTCATTACAGGCACCAGTACGGGACTTGGCAAGCTCACGGCTATTCACTTCGCAAAGCTCGGCTGGAACGTCGCCGCAACGATGCGCACCCCAGAGAAGAAAACGGAACTCACTGCATACGACAATATCAAGCTGTTCAAACTGGACGTCACTAATTTGGCGGAAGTGAATGCCGCCATCGACGATGCTATCGCGGCGTTCGGTAAGATCGATGTCGTCGTCAACAATGCAGGTATGGGCGTTTACGGAGCGCTGGAGCTGGCGCAGGAAGAGACGATCGACTGGCAGTTCGCGGTGAATGTCCGCGGGCCGATCAATGTCATACGCAAATTTTTGCCGCATTTCCGGGCAATGGGCGGGGGCATGTTCATCAATATCAGCTCTTTCATGGGCTTCACGACGGCCGTTCCGCTCGGTTCGATGTACAACATGTCCAAATTTGCGTTGGAAGGCTTGACGGAAGGGCTCTATTACGAGCTGAAGCCGCTCAATATCGAGCTGCGGCTTATCGAGCAGGGCGGTTCGAAGGGCAATAATTTTCAGAACAACATCCGCTGGAGCAAGGACGATAACATCACGGCGTACGACGGCTTGATGGATAGGGTCACCGCCATGATGGCCGGATCCGCCGAAAGCGGAGCGCTGGACGATCCGCAAATCATCGTGGACGCCATCGCGGCTCAGGCGACGGGAGCGAGCTATCAATTCCGGACGGTCGTTGGGGAGGCCGGCAAGAGTCTGCTTGCTCTACGGAAATCTGTCCCTATCGAGGATTACTTGGAAACGATCGCGAAAGGCTTCGAATAACGCGCTTGCGTTCGCGTTAAGTTTGGACATAACCGCTGAAAGCCCGTTCCTTGATGCAACGGGCTTTTTTAGTTGTTGCAGGTTCCACCAAACCGTATAATTACACAAATGATACATTTTCATTTCTATGCCTCATTTCCTATATAATACCTTATATAGAAATTATAGATTACTGTTGTATTATCTGCCCTTAGCTTAACGTTAGTACCCAGTCCTTAACTTTATTTTCACGGTCTAATTTGGTGATTGAATCTAAAGCAAAGAAAGGGATGATCCGTGTGAAAGACTATTTTATTAGGTTGATTTTCGGGCTGTTAACTATCGGAGTTGTCTTAGGTATAGCCTATATTTTTAATGTCGACTGGCTGCAAGAGGGTAAACCTGAACGCAACATTTTTAAACTACTAATAGTATTTGTAGGAGGTTGGGGTGGCTGGTATCTTTACAAAGCAATAAAAAAAGAAAAGCCATGAAGATCTAGGTGACAAGGAGCTGCGGGGTTTGTTTGGATCTCGTTCTTAAAGTTAATTTCTTTGCTAATTCCCATGCTTGCTGCATATCCTCATGCTGGCTCGACCAGTGCCAACTGCCATATCTTCCAATACTATAGATCCCAGCGTTCTCTAAATAGTTATGAATTATTTCAGTGGTTGAAGCGTCGGGAAGACAATAATTGTGATCAAGATAAATGGTTTTACTTGTCACGATCTCATCCGTATTGCGGATAAACCCCAGCTCAATTAATTCATGTATTACTTTAGGCACAACGGCAAGCGCTTCTTCTTTATTACTAAAAAATAGGGGGGAACACTCAACATACATAGAACAATAACCTGCGGGAGCCAAAGAAGATTCAACATTGCTGTAAAAGCCTACTCGATAGAAATGGAGACTAGGGTCGGGAAAATAAATCCAGCTCCTATCTTGCTGCAAGTGAGTCCTTTTTACACCCAGGTTTAAGATCATGCCTCTGCTGGTTTTTAATTTTTTCGATATGTTTAAAATATTCGTATCCACATCGGCAATGATGCTGATTAATGAATTTAATGGAATCGTCGAAACAATGGTATCCCATGAGATTAAATCATCATTAATGATCATGGTCTTTTTTTGAAGGTTAATAGACTTGACCTTTTGTTTGTAGTTAATGTTTAATTTATTAGCTAAAAATAAGGGGATGCCATTCGCCCCTATATTTCCCTTCGGATATAAAAAATCGCCGTTATACCCCGTAGTATTCGTATGTGTTCGAACATTGCGGATGGTTTCAAATCTTCCAACAGCGATCTCCGACAAATCTTTCATACCATACATCTTTGAATTATAATCCTTAAAAAATAGCTTATATAAAGTCAAACCATAGGATTGCAGCAGCATTTCATCATAGTTATTGTACTTAGGAGCCATATTGATCTTACGAAGCTCCTGTTTTATATGACTGACAAGTCTTTTATCCGGGTGCCTAATGTAGCTTTGCTGAATCGGGAATTCAAAGAAGTGCCCATGCAAATACACATACGCCTTACGTGTATGATCTTGCAGCTCAAGGCCTTCTAACATGTCTAAAACGGCAGGCGTACTTTTATAGTGGAACCAATGACCGCCTATATCAAACCCAAAGGTTCCGACGTTCGTCTCGACCTTGTAGGATGATGCCTTTCCGCCGCTATTCTCACATGCTTCAAATATATTTACTTCTTCACCGTAAGCTTTTGCAAATGACAAACCTGTAACTCCTGCTCCAATAACTTGAATAGTCATCCTTGCCACCGGCCTATTCTAAACCTATACTTTTTTTTATAAATTGGTTTACTTTTTCTACATCATATTTTCTAACTGCGATTTCCCTGCTCTTTTCTCCCATACTACGAATAATACTTGAATCAGTTATAAACTTCTCCATGGCCAAAGCAAGCGCACTGGCGTTTTTAGGCGGAACCAAGAAGCCATTGACATTATTTTCAACCGTTTCCCGGCATCCAGGGCAGTCCGTTGTGATGATAGGTAATCCAATTGCCATTGCTTCCAATGCAGATTTAGGCGTTCCTTCACGATAAGAGGGTAAAACAAAGACGCTTGATTCGGCTAAAAATGGACGTACATCCGTTGTTTCCCCCAAATACTCTATGATCCCTTGATTGACCGCATCATTTATGATTTCTTTTTTTATTGAACCAGGACTTCTAACATAAGGTCCGAGAATTTTAAATTTAATATGGGGGTATTTTCGTTTTACCATTTTGGCTGCTTCTATAAATTCAATGATCCCCTTATCCAATATGATCCGTGAAACTACAAGGAAGGAAACTGGATTTATTTTTCGAGGAGAGTAAGAAAATTTTTGTATATTAACGCCGGAACCGTTAACAATTAACGCTTCATTGCTTTCTCCGATTAAATGAAGAGATCTGAATAAGGATAGATCATCAGGGTTTTCAAAAAACACCTTATTATTATATTTCAATGAAAATTTGTATAGCTTTTTTACAATAATTAAAAGCGTTTTTTGCAGCAATGTATTGCCGATAAAAACATAACCGATTCCTGTGACAAATGAGAATAATGTTTTTACTTTTGCGAACCTCGAAGCTATTGAACCATAAAGAATCGGTTTTATTGAATAGCAAATGACAATGTGCGGGTTTATGCTCTTAAGTATTTTAACCAAGTGATGCAGACTGTAAATATCATAAAAAACGTTTAACCCGGTGTTATTGAGCGGAATTTTTACTAATCTCACTCCAATTGCTGCGAGCTCTTGTTGAAAGGACTCATCCGGTGCTAAAGCTATTATTTCATTTCCTTCATTACTTAAGCTATTAAGCAGGTCCCAGCTAAAATTGACATAGTATTTGGAATAGGGAACGATAAATACAATTTTGGCCATAATGCCTCCATTAAGAATGCTGCGAGTCGCTGATCTTAACTTGACTTAATACACATCCAATTACAATTAAAATGAAGGTAATGGCCAAGAAGCAGTACATCAGGGGAAGGCTCAAATAAAAGAAAAGTAACGCGGCAGACCCTAGAAATACACCAAATAAATAGGTTAATATTACAATTCGCTTTACCGATAAACCCATTCTAACTAATCGTAAGGCAAAATGGTCACTTCGTCCCTTTCCATGGGAGAACTCCGGACTTCATACGCAATAATGATATGAAAATAGTTTCGAAAATGGGTATTCCGAGTGTAATAATGGGCAGGAACTCCAGACCAGACTCTTTGTAGTTGAAGATGCGTGTGGTTGAACAGGCGATTAAGAAACCTAAAAATAAACTTCCAGTATCCCCCATGAAAATTTGCGCAGGATTAAAATTGAATTTCAAGAATCCCAAGCATGCCCCTGCTATGGATAAGAGCAGCAGACCGTATATGATTTCCCCCAGTTCAAAACATAAAAAGGATAAGAAAATGGAAGAAACAGCGGCCACACCGGAGGCCAAACCATCCATAATATCAATTAGATTAAACGCATTGGAGAGACCTACGATCCATAGAATCGTTAACATAAAATCAACCTGTTCCACCCCGGTTAAGGTGATCCCGGTTCCGGTAAACCATGCCAACATTGCGGCTACAACTTCAAATGACACTTTAGTTAGAGGAGTGAGATTTAAAGTATCATCAATGAGACCGGTCACAATGATAATCCAACAAGATATCAGAAGGCCGTATAATGCAAAAGGAATCATAACTTTAAAAAGCAAAATAATTAAAGCGGTTGCAATTAACACAGAAGCAAAAATGGATAAACCGCCTAGGTAAGGCGTACTATTTTTATGTGTTTTTAGCCTTGAGTCTGATACATCTAGTATCATGAATCTTAATGCCGCTCTCTTAGCAATGGGAGTAAGTAATAAACTAAATATAAAAGAAGTCAATAAAGATAACGAAGCATTCATAATCATAACATTACTTGTCTCCTATAAGATCTCTTTACTTTTGATACAAATAGTATCACTAGGGGCGGCATATGTAAATGTTTTAATTCTAAAATTTTCCTCGTAATTCGTTTTCTAATTTTGTTAAAAATTTCACAGAATTTTACTACTTATTATGATAAATTAGTTATAGGTCTTTAGGTCTATTCAGATTAAGGATTAAATAAATAAAATACATAATTGATATGACGGAGGGTTTTAAAATGCATCACTTACCAATTTGGTGGATTGTATGGATGGGTTTCGTTGTCATTCTAGCTGGATTTAAGATTTATCATCAAGTTATTAAGCCTGCAAAAATTCAAGAAGCAGTGAAAAAGTTGGGTGCAAATCTTAATGATAGTGGGGCTCGGGAGTATATTCATTTTATTAGATCGATGAAAATACCTAATCAGCCAAAGGCATGGAACGCTTGTCGTGCTTCTTATGAGCTGGTCAGATCTGTGAAAACTATCTCGGACGATGTCAAGGAAGAGGTCAAGAGAACCTTATTGAGCGCTGGGGTAAGTGGAATTCGATAATTTTTTACAACCATCGCTTTATTATCTGCCCATCGATTCGTTAAAAGCATTTAAGGTTAATCGGCCTTTGTTCAGATTTTTGCGGACAGAGGCCGTTTCATTTTTTTGCTTTGGGCGATGTGCTGACGCTTTTGCATAAATATTTCTTCGACACATATGAAGGGTGGCTGACTTTTTGAAAAAGACAACATTGCTAATCTGTATGATAACCGTATTTCTATGTATTACAGCATGCGGGGAGAAATCTGTACCTGCTAATACTCCCGCAGTTCAGCCAGCTCCTTCACTAGCTCAACAAACGCCGGAACCTGCTCCCGTGGTTAAACAAACGATGGAGAAAATTGTCATGGATGCCGGCTTTACAGATTCTGAAGCTGCTGAAATTTCCGGTTTATTAAGGGATATCGGACTCAAAGAGATCTTATCGGTACGAAAAGAACGGGGGCAAACAGATAACGACACGCTCGATTCTTCAGTAGTTATGCGGGTAGGGTATCTAGAGAAAGAAAAAAATACTCATTTGGAAATGAAAATTCGTGAACGTAAAGTACAGTTTATTTCTACAAGTCCTGTGGATTCAGTTATTGAGACCACATTTTACCGGCAAGATGATGGAGGGATGATTGGAAAGATCGGAGGTGCAGGGCTGTCTGAAACCGAGCGAGAGTCATTTTATACAAAAACTAAGACAGCGATTATAGAGAAATTAGGGAATCCGGGTTACACTGACTTTAAATCTAAATTTGAGGAAGATAAAACCCGATTTAACTATACAACGTATAACGACATAATTACGGTAGCTCCGACGGTAAAAGCAGGTAAGGATTATTATATGAAAGATTACAGATTCACCGCACAATTTTCTAAGTCAACAGGAGAATTAATTAAGCTGCGGCTTTGGGAGTAACCCTGCATTTCCCGTATTCAGTCGCAGCGATATACGATAGACTTAAAATCAGTTGAAATAACCGTTCCCTTGAGAGCGGTTATTTTGTTTTAGCCTAATTTGAACCGGGGCGAACTTTAGAAATATTTTAAGCACTCATCCCCTTTAATCGAGTAAGCGTTGTCTTGCGGCTGCCTAGGAGGCCGGAGCTATGGCTAGTTTGGACCAGGACATCCGAGAGATGCGTTATGGGCATACAGGTCATATCGGAGGGCAACTCAACGATTTCCGGGGGACAGCGTCAGAGCATTCTGATCGCGAGAGCCGCCGTCAAGCAGCCGCGCTCTAAACCTGCAGCGTTGTTGCATTAGCGGTAGAAAATTGAAATGATAAAAGGAAGTTTCGAAGGACGTGTGGAATTATTTCTAAAATATGGGTTCGAATGAACGATTGGGGGATTCTATGAAGCTTCTAATTATCCAACCAAAGCTTGAGAGGAAGCTCGCTCAACTTGAGAGGGAAATGAGAAATCATCCGTATGCGGATGGAGTCGTTTTTCCAGAAGGTTATCTAAATGAAAATGTGGAATATGCCTGTCAATTAGCAAGGGATTATAACCAAATATTAATTGGCGGACATAGAAGACTGAACGACCGTCCAAAGGATAGAGCCATCATCATTAACCGAAACGGTGAAATTGTTTTGGACAGGGTTAAGTACAGCAAGACGACTTTTAAGTCCATCGAGGGGTTAAAGGTAGGTCACATACTATGTGACGAATTGGTCAAACAAGGGGTGAAGAATGAAGATACTAATGCAATTGACTTCATTGTCCATCCAATCGGTGTAGGAATGTTCAGTGAGGAGCAGTTTGACGAATGGTTGAATGAGGCCCGCAAGATTGCCGTTTCGTATAAAACGATGATTATAGGTACAAGTCATGCCGATGGTTCATTCAGGGGCAGTGATACATCCATTCCCATCGCTTACTGCTTTGATAACACTGGAGAAGCTATTTTTGTTTCCAAAAACGATGTGCGAACTCGGATTTTGGACATTCGAACCAAAACCGTTTCTTTTTCGTTAACTTAACATTACTTATTGTTGCTGCTATATATTTCAAGAAAAAAACCAAAAAATATTTTTGAAAAAAATATTTCCGCAAACATCCTATATAAACCTTTATTTTGTGAAGATGTAACCGAAAAAGTGGAGGATTAGTACATATTATCGAAATGAAAACAGAGTAGACATATGTAATATAGGTAATAATATTTATCATTTCGGTTTTAGAAAATTAAAAAATATTTTTTAGATTTTTATAGATAAATTGACAAAATGGATGTTCTGGTGTAATATGACCTTAGAATCACGCGAAAGGAGAAACTTTCCATGTCTGATGATCTTGAGTTAAAGGTAGTAAAGTGGATTGGTAAGTTGTCAGCTGAATTCGATGCTAAAATCGATGCACTAAAAGCGGAGGTCGATCAATTGAAAAGTCAAATTGAAAACCAACAACAAGCAGGATCTGAAGGTGAAAAGCTTTCTGTAACTGTAGCTAGGGAATATATCAAAAATAAAATTAGTATGGAGTTCCCTAATCTTGTCTTTACCAACGGAAGCAGAGCTGCCGGAACAAAGCTCACTATTTCTGATGGTACCAACACAATAGGCACACTAATCAGGACATCCAAATCCCATAGAATACAGGACGGCTATCCGTCAGGTTGGATAAATGTGGATAAAGAAACTCTTTCGCAAAACCCACTGACATTCTTTGTGATCGAGGATTTTGAGGGTGAATTTCACACAATAATTGTCCCAAGAGAGCAGATTAAGCAATGGGCTGCAAAGAAGAATGTTGATAGCAGTGGAAAAGTACATTTTTACTTAAACCTCATTAAGGGCCAATGGATTGATGATCGCGATAACCTAAACTACAACTTCACACATTTTGCTGAAAATTGGCATTTAGTTAAAGAGGCTCTTTAAAAAAGCAGCGATTGCTCGAAAATGAGGTTGTGTTACCATGAGCTACAACGACATAGATGAATAGAATAAACTAATGGGGGAACTGAAAATGGGAAAAAGACCTATAAATCACGGTAAAAAGTGGACCTTGGGCCATAAAGCGGAGATCGCCGAAATCGCCGGTCCGATCAAAACACGTGCGGAATTAGAACGCATAGCTATGGAGAAAGCAGAATATTTTGGCCGTACGTCTACTGCTGTAGCTAAGAGGATTGAAATTCACAAAGGCTGGCATTACCGCCAGGATGGCGATAAAGAATAATATATTACATTGATGCTTCAAAGCTAAAAAGATATATCTGATCCCCTTTTCGACTAATTGTGGTAGTAATCTCGAGCAATCAGGAGAAAAAGTCTGTGGTGGATTGAAGAGGACACTTTCATAAGTATGGACAGCTTTGTACTTACCATAGACGAGCTGTTGAAATTAGCTTTAGCTATGAAGTAAATGGAAACCTTTGTTTAAAGGGCTTTTGAAAAATCAAATGGATGGCGTCTATATTGCATTGCCTGCAACGGATGTGATTGAATAAATGAAAAGCGGGTGCTCCATAAGCCATGAATATGGCTGGGGGCACCCTTTTTTGCTAAACTGTCCTGCATTATCCAAAGCCAGCACACCCAGTAAGCAAGCATCGGGAGCCCATAGCATCTCGCGTGCTGATTCAAGCTAGACGCCGCTTGTATCGAGGCTATAAAACAAGTAATTGCTTCATACTCAAGGGGTATAGCCTGCGGCTATAAGTAGATATAATTTAATCCAATTACTCTATACCAACCAACCTGTGATACATTTCTGTATAACAAATGGCAGAGGGGTTTTGATCATGGTAAAGAGCAGTGTATTGGGATATCCGCGTATTGGGGCTGACAGGGAGTGGAAGAAAGCTCTTGAAGCCTTCTGGGCAGGTAAGCTGGAGGAGCGCGATTTTCGCAGCCAGCTGCAGGACATTCGTTTGAATCATTTGCGTAAGCAGCAGGAGAAAGGCATTGATCTCATTCCAGTCAATGACTTCAGCTATTACGATCACATACTGGATACAGCAGCTATGTTTGGTATTATCCCAGACCGTTTCTCGTATACGGGCGGAGCCGTTCCTTTATCCGTCTATTACGGAGTAGCTCGCGGAACTAAGAATGCCGCGGCTAGCGAAATGACCAAATGGTTCAATACGAACTATCATTATATCGTTCCGGAACTATCCGAGGCCTCGCCGGTACTTACGGAGAATAAGCCTCTCGAAGCTTATCGTGAAGCCAAAGAGAAGCTGGGTATTGAAGGAAAGCCGGTTATCGTTGGGCCGCTGACCTTCTTGAAACTGTCCAAAGGATACGCTGCATCGGAAACGGATGCTTGGCTGGAAAAGCTGCTGCCGCTTTATGTGCAAATTCTTCAGGAGCTTGCTGAAGAAGGGGTTCAATGGGTACAGGTGGATGAACCGATTCTCGTAACCAAGCTATCTCAGCCTGACTTGGAGCGGCTGCATCGGATTTATGAGACATTTGCCGCTGCGGTACCGGGCCTGAATCTCATGCTGCAAACCTATTTTGAATCGGTAGAGAACTATAGTGAAATTGTTAAGCTGCCTGTCAAAGGAATAGGACTTGATTTCGTTCACGGCTATACCGGCAACCTGCAGTCGATTCAAGCCTTAGGTTTCCCGCAGGACAAGGTTTTGGGAGCCGGAGTTATTGACGGCCGCGGTATTTGGAAAGCATCGTTAGCCGGAAAGCTGGAGTTGTTACAAGAGCTGGCTGAGGCAGTGCCGGCTGATCGTCTGATTGTACAGACGTCCTGCAGCTTACTTCATGTTCCGGTAACTACAGAACGTGAAACGAAGCTCTCCTCCGAATTGAAGGGCGCACTTGCTTTTGCAGATGAGAAGTTAAGCGAGCTTGCGCTTTTGTCCAGAGCGTTTGCTTCAACGGACGCGGCAATCCATGACGAACTGGGAACCTATGATCAGGCTATCGCTGCGCTGCAGCAATCGGCAGAGCGCAACCGCCGAGAGATTCAGGATGCCGTAAGTGCGATTGGCGCTCACAATCCGGCGCGTTCGGCTCCATTTGCTGAACGCTATGCAGCTCAACAGGAAAAATGGCAATTGCCGCTATTTCCGACGACCACCATCGGCAGCTTTCCGCAGTCCGCAGAAGTGCGTAAAGCACGTCAATTGTGGCGTAAAGGGGAATGGAACGACAAGCAGTATGCTGATTTTATTCGTGAGCAAATCGATACCTGGATTCAGATTCAAGAGGAAATCGGCATAGACGTCCTTGTACATGGGGAATTTGAAAGAACCGACATGGTGGAGTTTTTTGGCGAGAAGCTTGCAGGGTTTGCGTTTACACAAAACGGCTGGGTGCAGTCTTACGGTTCCCGCTGCGTTAAGCCGCCGGTGATTTATGGCGATGTAGCGTTTATAGGTGAAATGACGGTAGAAGAAACGAAGTATGCCCAATCCCGCACGAACCGTCCCGTGAAAGGCATGCTGACCGGACCGATAACGATCATGAACTGGTCGTTTGTCCGTGAAGATATCCCGCGCGAGCAGATTGCTTATCAATTGGCCTACGCCCTACGACAGGAAGTTGAAGCCTTGGAAAAGGCGGGTATTGGTATGATTCAGGTGGATGAACCGGCGGTTCGCGAAGGATTGCCGCTCAAGGAAGAGGAGCAGGCGGGTTACCTTGCATGGGCAGTCAAAGCTTTCCGCATCGCCACTTGCACCGTTCAAAAAACAACGCAGATCCATACGCATATGTGCTACTGCGAATTCCATGACATGATAGATTCCATAGAAGCGATGGATGCGGACGTCATTTCCATTGAGACATCGCGCAGCCACGGTGAATTAATCCATAGCTTTGAGCTGAATACCTACAAGCTGGGAATCGGGTTAGGTGTTTACGATATTCATAGTCCGCGAATTCCGAGCGTAGAGGAAATGACGGGAATGATAGAACGCGCTTTGCGGGTGTTGGATCCTAAGCTGTTCTGGATTAATCCGGATTGCGGGCTGAAAACCCGTGGTCTCGAAGAAACGGTTGCTGCCCTGCGCAATATGGTTGAGGCGACCAAGGCGGCTCGTGTCAAATATGAGCATTTGCTATCCAAATAAGAAGCAGGGCATCGGCCGGCATAATGGAGGATGGGACAATGGAGCAGTTACGTAAACAAGACCCTGGAATCGTTGAGGCTATGAATCTGGAATTAAGCCGCCAGCGTGGCAAGATTGAATTGATTGCCTCGGAAAACTTTGTAAGTGAAGCTGTGCTGCAAGCGACGGGGACCGTGTTGACGAATAAGTACGCAGAAGGCTACCCGGGGAAAAGATACTACGGGGGCTGCGAATACGTCGATATCGTGGAAGATATTGCCCGTGACCGCGCTAAATTACTGTTTGGCGCCGAGCATGTGAACGTTCAACCCCATTCCGGCGCGCAAGCCAACATGGCTGTATATTTGGCCGCGTTGAAGGCGGGGGATACCGTGCTTGGCATGAGTCTTGCACATGGCGGTCACTTGACTCACGGGAGTCCCGTGAATGCTTCCGGAATTTTATATAACTTTGTTTCTTACGGCGTTAGGGAGAATGACGCGCGGCTTGATTACGATGAGGTTCGCAAGTTAGCTTTCAAGCACAAACCTCGTATGATCGTTGCCGGTGCGAGTGCCTATCCGCGCACTATCGATTTTGAATCCTTGGCGTCTATTGCCAACGATGTGGGAGCGCTGTTCTTTGTTGATATGGCGCATATTGCCGGACTTGTAGCGGCAGGCCAGCATCCAAGCCCGGTGCCGCATGCGCATTTTGTTACCACAACGACACATAAAACGCTGCGCGGCCCTCGCGGCGGCATGATTCTGTGCCGTAAGCCATGGGCTGCGGCCGTCGATAAAGCGGTGTTCCCTGGAACACAGGGGGGGCCGCTAATGCATGTGATTGCAGCAAAAGCCGTTTCATTTGGCGAAGCGCTCCAGCCTGATTTCAAAAAATATGCTCAGCAGGTTGTGAAAAATGCGGCAGCTTTGTCGGAATCGCTCCTGGCAGAAGGAATCGATCTTGTCTCTGGCGGAACGGACAACCACTTGATGCTAATCGATCTTCGCAGCCTCCATATTAGCGGTAAAGAAGCGGAGCATTTGTTGGACGAGGTCGGTATTACGGCCAATAAGAACGCGATTCCTTTCGATCCTGCCAAACCAATGGTAACGAGCGGTATTCGAGTCGGGACTGCTGCTGTGACCTCCAGGGGCATGGATGAGGGGGCCATGAAATCCATTGCCCAAATGATTGCATGGACACTCAAGAACCCGTCGAATGAAGCCGTTCATGAAAAGGTACGAGGCATGGTTAAAGATTTATCTGCGCAATTCCCGCTTTACCCGAGCCTGCAATATTAATTAACAAAGACCCGGTGCATAACGCATGACGCCGGGTCTTTGTTTATAACCCAAAAGCAAGTTGGTGATATGTATGATTTATGAGTTTCCCGGCGCCTTGCCCAATCAAAATATAATACTGACGAAGAATTGTCTGATTGAAGAGGCGAATTGTGTGCTGATTTTTGCCTTCTACCAAGGGAAGCTGGTTCTTGTTAAGCATCAGTGCCGCGGCTGGGAATTGCCTGGAGGCAGCAGGAAGGAAGGCGAAGCTGTTATCCAAACCGTGATCAGGGAGATGTATGAAGAGACCGGCGGTGAACTCGATTCGATTGAATGGATTGGACAATATTTAATTTTTGAACAGGAGCAGCTTGTATTTGTCAAAAACATTTATATCTCAAAGGTAAGTGTTCTTAGAGACCTGCCCGGCGGGTATGAAACCAGCGAGGTTATGCTGCTGGATACGATTCCAGAGCAGATTGAATTTATTAATGACCCTGCATTTAGCCCATTAATGAAAGACAACGTCTATTTGATTGCGTCGGATTGGATCAAGAAACACCCTCTCTTAGCCTCATTCCCCCTATGAAAAAGATATCCTCCCCAGGCAGGTCCCAGTAAAATAAGATCGAACTGTCCATTGACAAACACCATATATTGATATAAGTTATTTAATATCAACTATATATTGTTTGAACGGGTGCTTTTTCATTGTGAAGAATGAAGGAGCTTAATAGGGAAGACCGGTGAGAAGCCGGCGCGGTTCCGCCACTGTCAGAGAGGAAGACCGATCTAATATGCCACTGGCTTGGTGAGTCGAACAAGCTGGGAAGGCGGATCGATCATGATGATTCTCAAGCCAGGAGACCTGCCTGTTCATTGACACGGCCTGCGGAGAACAGGAAGGTGTCCGTGATGACTTTTAATGTGTGTGTATGTTCCATGCTCATTTTAGCGCATTCGGCCCTTCTATCGCCGAACGCGCTTTTCTATTATTGGAGGAAACGGTGCGCAGCCCATTGCTGCGTATAACCGGAGCTTCCCGGAAAGTAATCGGAATCAGCTTCGGAGGCTAAGGAAGGGGAAGAGGCTGCATGTTGATCGCTTATGATTCCAAGACGGGAAATGTACGCCGTTTTGTGGAGAAGCTGAATATGCGAATGATTCAAATTGAGGACAAGATGACGGTGGATGAGCCGTTCGTCTTAATTACGTATACAACGGGCTTCGGGCAGGTGCCGGCAAAAGTCCTATCCTTTCTTCAGAAGAATCACCGAAATTTAATAGGCGTTTCGGCCAGCGGCAACCGCAATTGGGGCGAGGGCTTTGCCCGCAGCGCCGATCTGATTGCGAAATTATACAAGGTTCCGGTACTCAGCAAGTTCGAGCTTTCAGGTACGAAGCAGGATGTGGAGAGGTTTAAACAGGAGGTGTGCGGAGTTGCTGCATATTGAATTGAATAATTTGCTGCTGCAGAGAGATCCGGAAGGTTTCTTTCAATTGGATAAAGACAAGGAAGCCGTACAGGCGTTTATGAAAGAAGTACATAGCAAGAGCGTCCATTTTGCGGACACGACTGCGAAAGTACGCTATATGATCGATCATGATTATTACGAGGATGTATACCGGCATTATTCGCAAGATGAGGTTGAAGAAATTTATACGATTGCTCATGGTTATGGCTTTGAATTTCCATCGTATATGGCCGCATCCAAGTTTTATACGGACTACGCGATGAAGAGCAATGACCGTGCGTTATATTTGGAGCATTATGCGGACAGGGTCGCGATTGTTGCCCTGCACCTCGCTGCCGGAGATATCCAAACTGCAAGGATGCTGACTGCGGCTATGATGGAGCAGCGCGTACAGCCGGCGACGCCGACCTTCCTGAATGCGGGTAAGAGCCGGCGCGGTGAGATGGTTTCGTGCTTTCTGCTCGAAATGGACGATTCGCTCAACTCCATTAACTATGTTCTCGCTACTTGCATGCAGCTTTCCAAAATCGGCGGAGGCGTAGCGGTGAATTTGTCCAAATTACGCGGTCGCGGCGAATCCATCAAGAATGTGGAAGGTGCGGCGAAAGGCATTATGCCGGTGCTCAAATTGATGGAGGATGCGTTCTCCTATGCCGATCAGATGGGCCAGCGCAGAGGGTCGGGCGCGGCGTATTATAATATTTTCGGCTGGGATATCCTGGAGCTGCTGGACAGCAAGAAAATCAATGCCGACGAGAAAACGCGGCTCAAAACTTTATCGATCGGCTTGATCATTCCCGATAAGTTTTACCAGCTGGCGGAACAGAATAAACCGCTGCATGTATTTGCCCCTTATTCCGTGTATAAGGCCTATGGCATGCATTTGGACGATATGAATCTCGATGAGATGTATGACACGCTGCTGGAGGACGATCGTGTGCGTAAGAAAGCCGTGATGAGCGCGCGGGATATGATGATTAAAATATCCATGATCCAGCTGGAATCCGGCTATCCGTACATTATGAATAAAAGCAATGCCAATCGTGCGCATCCGCTCAAACAGCTCGGTACGATCAAAATGTCCAATCTGTGCACGGAAATATTCCAGCTGCAGGAAACTTCGGAAATAGCGGATTATGGCCAGCCGGATTCGATCCGGCGCGACATTAGCTGCAATCTTGCCTCCTTAAATATCGTCAATGTGATGGAGCGCAGCAAATTGAAGGAATCCGTTCAAGAAGGAATTGTCGCGCTGACCGCGGTCAGCGATATGACGCACATCTCCAACGCCCCCGGCGTCGCCAAAGCGAACCGGGAGATGCATTCGGTCGGACTTGGCGCCATGAACCTTCACGGCTATTTGGCCAAAAACAAAATCGCGTACGAAAGCGAAGAAGCCAGAGATTTCGCCGGTGCCTTTTTCATGATGATGAACTTCTACTCCCTGGAGAAAAGCATGGAAATCGCCAAAGAACGCGGCGTGACGTTTGCCGGCTTCGAGCATTCCGAATATGCCAGCGGAGCTTATTTCGACCGCTATTTAGCAACGGATTATAGACCGGTGACAAGTAAAGTACAGCAGCTGTTCAAGGAGATGGCGGTTCCTTCGCCGGAAGATTGGGCGCAATTGAAGCTTGCCGTGCAGAAGCACGGATTATATCATGCCTACCGGCTCGCCATAGCGCCGACGCAGAGCATTTCCTATATCCAGAATGCCACCTCCAGCGTCATGCCGATCGTGGAGCAGATCGAAACGCGGACTTACGCCAACTCGACCACCTATTATCCGATGCCGTATTTGAGCAAGGATAACTATTTTTACTATAAATCGGCTTATCAGATGGATCAATTCAAGGTGCTGGATTTGATCGCAGCCATTCAAGTGCATGTGAACCAAGGCATATCCACAGTCCTGCACGTTAATAGCGATGTGACGACGAGACAGCTCGCAAGATATTATATTTACGCAGCCAAGAAAGGACTGAAGTCTCTTTATTACACCCGGACGAACCATCTTTCCGTCGAAGAGTGCATCAGTTGTTCCGTATAAGAAAGCTGGAGAGGAGTGACAGCAATGAGTGTCTGGAAAGCAGTGAACTGGAACCGTCCCGATGACGAGTTTACAGATACATTCTGGAAGCAAAATATTATGCAGTTTTGGACGGATGAGGAAATCCCGCTGTCCGACGACAAAATGTCCTGGCTGACCTTAACCGAAGCGGAGCGGGAGCTGTACATGAAGGTGCTCGGCGGGCTGACTTTGCTGGATACCGTGCAGGGCGGCGTCGGCATGCCGAAAATTCTTGAATTGGTTGACGGGCTGCAGCGCAAAGCCGTTCTCGGTTTTATGGGGATGATGGAGCAAATCCATGCCAAATCGTACAGCAGTATTTTTACGACCTTAGCTTCGACAGAAGAGATCGACGCCATCTTCCAATGGATTGAGAACAACCGTTTCCTGCAGACGAAGGCGGAGACGATCTCCCAATATTATAACGGCATCACTTCGCGCAAAGATTTGTATCTGGCGATGGCCGCTTCCGTGCTGCTGGAAAGCTACTTGTTCTACAGCGGCTTCTTTTATCCGCTCTACTTGGCCGGGCAAGGCAAAATGACGAGCAGCGGAGAGATTATCAATCTGATTCTCCGCGATGAAAGCATTCACGGCTTGTACGTAGGCATGCTGGCTCAGGAGCTTTATGCCCAGATGGATGAGGACGAGCAGCAGGCCGCTTATGAGACGCTGCAAGGCCTTCTGCGTTATTTGCATAGCAATGAGGAGCAGTACACCGAGGCATTGTATTCCGCTGTGGGCTTGACGGACGAAGTGAAGGCCTTCTTGCGTTACAACGCGAATAAGGCAATGATGAATCTGGGGCTGGAGCCGTTATTCCCGGACGAAGAGATTAATCCGATTGTCCTCAACGGGATCAATACCCGCACGAAGCAGCACGATTTCTTCTCCAAGAAAGGCAACGGCTATATTCGGACGGTGAATGTGGAAACGTTGACGGATGATGATTTTCTGTTCGGCGATTGACGCTGGCGCCAGCGCCAGCGCTTGCCCAAAACGGAATTTTAATATATGATCAGATAGATTTCAACCGAAATTCATAATTGCATATTGTGGGAACAAGGTGCTTTAGCGGCAGCTAAAGCTTAAAAGGGAAGTTCGGTGCAATGCCGACGTGGTCCCGCCACTGTAATGGAAGAGTCTCAGCAACGATGCCACTGGTCTTAGGATCGAACCGGGAAGGCTGCTGAAGATGAAGAATCCAGAGCCAGGAGACCTGCCTGTTCTGTCAGCACTGCTTTTACCTACGGAAGATAGGGAAGTGTTAAGGACGGCTTGTCGTTTGTTTCTCAACAATCGGGGCATCTTTACCTTTCTTCACTTCTGGGTAAAGATGTCTTTTTTGCATTTTACTTCAGAAAGAGAGAAGGAATCTTAGTCATGCTTCATTCATTTACACGCAACAAAATCACGCTTCAGCTTGTCTTGCTTGCCCTGTGTTTACTCCTTGCGATAGTGGGATGCAGTCCGGCTGCGCAGCCACAAGCTAATTCATCACCTGCATCCGGCAGCGCGCACCCGGAAGAAGTGGTTCTGGCCGCTCCGCGCGACCTGGCTCCAGGACCTCAGGATGCTTATTATACGAGCACCATTCTTTATGTGTGGGAGCCTTTAATTACAGCGTCCGAGGACGGACAGCCTGCTCCCAAGCTGGCCAAGTCTTGGACCATGTCGCAGGATGGCAAAGAGTGAACCTTTCAGCTGCGGGAGAATGTCAAATTTCATGATGGCGAGAAGCTGAATGCCGATGCGGTGATCGCTAACTTTAACCGGTACAAGCAGGTCAGCCCCAAGAGTTCACCGTTCTATACGTTAGATATCAAAAGCTCCTATCCAGGATTAAAAGACGTCGTCAAAATCGACGACATGTCCTTCAAGCTCGTCTTTGAAAATCCGCAGCCGACCTTGCTGTATTCGATGGTGAATTTCTCCAGCCCGATCTATAGTCCCAAAAATTTCAATGAAAAGGGAGATTTCAACGGACTCCCGCAAGGGACGGGCCCTTTCAAGCTGGTCGAGCATCAGAAGGATCAATATGCCCTGCTGGAAGCCTTTGACGGATATTACGGGGAGAAAGCGGCTGCCAAGCGGATTCGCGTTCGCGTGATTCCAGATCCCGATACCAGGCTTGCTGCGCTGAAGTCCGGCGAAATTATGGGGGTGATGGACTTGGGCGCGATCCCGCCGACCTTAGCGAAGGAGCTGCTGAAGGATTCGCAATTCGAAATATCGGCGACCAAATCGACGATCTCTCACTACCTGCACCCTAATGGGAAAAAAGCGCCTTTCGATAACCCCAATATGCGTCAAGCCGTTAGCATGATGATCGACCGTCAGCAGTTAGTGAAGGAGCTTTACCTGGGTTATCCAACGGCCACGGTGAATTTCTTGAATAACACCTCGCCTTTCTATAAAGATATGAAGCCGGACTACCGCCCGGAGGAAGCGAAGAAATTAGCTGTTGAAGTCCTTGGCAGTCAAAGAAAAAGCATCGATCTGATCGTTCCGACCTATGGCTTGGACCGCTATCCTTATAAAGCGCAAGCGGAGCTGTTCCAGTCCGTATTGAAGGATTTGCAGCTGGACGTCAATATCCGGATTCTGGACGGGGCGGCATTCAAGGAAGCGCAGTCCAAAGGGGATTATGACTTGGCTCTCGCCACACAAGGATTGCCGAACGGAGATCCGTATACGCTGTTCACCAACTATTTATCCAGCACGGGCTCCAGCAATAAGAGCTACAGCCTTGGATACAAGAATGACAGAGTGGACCAGCTGCTCAATCAAGTGAAAACCACCTTGAGTATGGACGAGCGGAAAAACATCTATAACGAGCTTCAGACGATTGCCGCATCCGATCTACCGACGATTCCCCTCTTTAACGATGCCAGCTTGATTGCTTACAACAAGAAAATTACAGGCTATAAAGCGACGATTTACGGAACGACGCTTCCCGAGCTCAAGTGGGCCTCTTAAGATGATGTACTTCTTGAGACGGATAGCGGCAGCCATTCCGGTCATGATGGGTATTTCTTTAATAGCTTTTGCTTTAAGTGCAGCTTCGCCCGGAGATCCTGCGGTCGAAGCTTTAACCTTGAATGGGGTCAACGAGCCGACGCAGTCCGAGATCGATGCCAAGCGAGCGGAGCTTGGACTGAACGATCCGATGGCGGTCCAATATATTCATTGGCTGTGGAGAGCCTGTCACGGGGATCTGGGAACATCCTACATGACGAAAGAATCCGTGAGCGGAGAACTCCTTCGCCGGCTGCCCGTCACGTTAAGCGTGTCGGGCATGGCTCTAATCATTGCCGTTGGGACAGGGATTCCACTGGGCATGCTGATGGCTCTAATGAAAAATACGGCCGTGGATCATACAGCTAGAATTGCAGCATTATCGTTGGTTTCCATCCCCGGGTTCTGGCTGGCTATTCTGATGATCACGGTATTCTCCGAAAAGCTTCACTGGCTGCCGACCAGCGGTTATGGAACGATAAAGCACCTCATCATGCCCGCCATCGTATTGGCAGCAGGAACGAGTGCGGTGCTGATGCGCTTAACACGCGCGGCTCTGCTTGAGGTATGGAATCAGGCTTATATAGTAACCGCCAAAGCCAAAGGACTGCGCGACATACGCATATTACTCATTCATGCATTGCGTAACGCGATGATTCCGCTCATTACCGTCATTGGTTCATACTTTGGAGCCATTCTGGGCGGTTCGGTCATTGTGGAAGTGATTTTTGCCATACCGGGAATAGGAAGATTCGCTATGGATGGGATCTTTCGCAGAGATTACCCTGTGATACAGGGCTATGTCGTATTTACGGGACTTGTCTATGTCGCCTTCAATGTATTGGTTGATTTCTCCTATCTTGTGATACACCCGCAATTGAGGCTGGGAGGGAAGCTTCAATGAAGCTGAAGCTGAAACGCGGCTTGAATGGGGGCCCCGCCAATGAAACGCTGATGAAGGGGGCTGCCGGGTTCGCATGTCTCGTGCTTCTGTTCGTATTATTATGCAGCTTCCTGGCACCTTGGATCGCGCCGTATGACCTCAATCAGGTTCAGATGTCGGAGCGTCTCGCTCCGCTCTCGCCAGCCCATATTCTGGGGACGGATACGCTGGGAAGAGATGTGTTCAGCCGGCTTCTTTATGGCGGAAGAGTCTCCATCGTTCTCGCCATTGCGGTAACGGCCGTTACGATGGGGCTCGGTCTGATTATCGGGACAATAGGAGGCTATTGGGGAGGCTGGATCGATGATCTCATCCAAGGGATCGTCAGCATTTTTCAAGGCTTGCCGGGCTTGGCGTTCATGCTTGCCATTGCCGGTACGCTGGGGCCCGGGATGAAGAGCTTGTTCATCGCCCTTATCGTCACTTCATGGCCGGAATTCTCGCGTGTCGTTCGCGGTGAAGTAATGAAGCTCCGCGAAGAACCTTATGTTGAAGGCATCCGCGCCCTTGGAGCCGGGCCTTGTTATATGATTCTCCGTCACATCCTTCCTAATATGATAGGACCATTAATCGTATTATTTACGATCCGGATCGGACGAGTTATTTTATCCATCGCTTCGCTGAGCTTTCTGGGACTTGGGCTTCAACCGCCGGAGGCCGATTGGGGAGTGATGGTGAATGATGCCAGGCCGTACTTCCGAAGCTATGCCCATCTTATGCTGGCTCCCGGGCTTTGTATTGCCATCGTTTCATTGTGTATTAACTGGATAGGCGATTACCTGAGAGACAGGCTGGATACTAAATCGACTCAAGAGAAATCGCTGCTTTAATACGGGAAGGAAGTGAGTATGTGGCTCCGCTTCTTCAAATACGTCAGGTGAAGGCTTCTTTTCGTATCCGAGAAGGGATGGTTCATGCAGTAAATGGGGTTTCTCTTGATCTGCATCAAGGAGAAATCTGGGGTCTGATCGGTGAAACGGGCAGCGGTAAATCGGTTCTTGGCCTTTCGATTCCCGGTCTTCTTCCCGATACGGCCGAAGTCACCGGATCTATCGTGTTCAAAGGACAAGATTTGTTAAAGCTCGACCGGAAAAGCATACGTAAATGGAGAGGAAGCGAAATTGCTCTGATCCCGCAAAATCCGGCAGCCTCTCTTAATCCTGTGCTGACAATAGGGTATCAGTTGAAAGAGGCTATCGCGCGACACCGCAGAACGAGCAGCGGCAAGCAATGGAATAAAGAGGCCCAGCGGCTGCTTAGCCAATTGCATATGCCTGAACCGGAGCACAAGCTGGGAAGCTATCCTTTTCAGCTTAGCGGCGGGATGAAGCAGCGGGTTCTTGCCGCCATTGGCATGTGCGGCCATCCGTCGCTAATTATTGCCGATGAACCCACCAAAGGCTTGGACGCGATGGTCAGGTACCAGACGGTAGAAATGATGCGCAGGGTCGCGTACCAGACAGGCGCGGGGATGCTGGTCATCACGCACGATCTGCATGTAGCGGAATCGCTGTGCGATGTGGTCGGTGTCATGTATGCAGGCCAGATCGTGGAGCAGGGGCATGCCGCAGACATTTTTCGAAACCCCAGACACCCGTATACCCAAGGGCTTCTTGCATCGATGCCTGCCCGGGGGATGGTGCCCATCCCGGGTTCAAGCGCGAGCTGGACGGAACCGGGCAGCGGCTGCTCATTTTACAGCCGGTGCAGACACAGCCGGCCCGAATGCGGCTTAAGGATGCCGGAGCTGTATGCTGCAGCTATGCCTTCGGCATCCATACAGAGCAACTGCAGCAGTCCGAAAGCGGCGGAAGGCAGCAAAGTGAGGTGTTTTCTTTATGATCCGGGTCGCCGGCCTGAGCAAAACCTTTAGCAGCGGCTGGCTGCATAAACGAAGCCTTCGGGCGGTTCACAATATTTCATTGGAGATAGCGCCAGGGGAGACATTAGGCTTAATAGGGGAGAGCGGCTGCGGCAAATCGACCTTATCCCGCCTCCTGCTGAAGCTTCTTCCGGCAGATCCAGGGGGCCATATTGTGTTTAACGGCCACGATATTTCCAATTTTACGATGAAACAGATGCAGCCGCTCCGCAGGCAAATGCAAATTTTATTTCAGCATCCGGACTCCGCATTCAATCCACGGCAAACCATTCTTCGAAGCCTGATGGAGCCGATAACATTGCACCGTTTGATGGACAGAGGAGCCGGCGAAGCCAAAATATTGGAGCTTTTGGAGCTTGTCGGGCTTCACCGCGACCTTCTGTACAGGTATCCCCATCAGATCAGCGGGGGACAGATTCAGCGGGTCGTTATTGCCAGATCTCTGACTTTAGAGCCCAAGCTGCTCATTCTTGATGAGCCCACTTCCATGCTGGATGTTTCCGTACAAGCGCAAGTCATTGAACTGCTCCAGCACATTCAGAAACAATATCGGATGGCTTACTTATTCATCTCCCATGATTTGGACCTCGTACGCCATACTTCTCATCGAATAGCGGTTATGCACAAGGGCTGCTTGGTAGAACAGGGGAATAGCGAGGCTGTATGGGAGCAGCCGGAGCATCCCTATACACAACAGTTGACGCAGGCTTTTAAAGCCTTTTCATCCATCATGAAACCATGAATATAAGGAGAGAAAACGAATGTCAAATCAAAGCAGCGACCTCTGCACTTACGCCTTCTGAATATTGGATTCAAGCCTGGGAGCAAGCGGCTGCGGAAGATGTCCGCGTAGGCCTGGATGCAGAGGAAGAGAAGTTCTGGGTCCTGAACGCGCCTGCTTATGATGAGCGGAATCCGTTAGCCCCGTACACCCAAGCTTTAATGAATACCGTCTACGGGATGCTCTCACCGGGGGATCATCTGCTGGAAATAGGGCCCGGAACAGGCGGCTTCACGCAATTGCTTGCCCCCTATGTCCATGAGATTACCCTTATTGAACCGTCGCAGGCGATGTATAAGGAGCTATGCGGCAGCTGGCCTGTCGGAGACAGACCGCTTCCTGAAGCGATCATTACGAAGTGGGAGGAAGCTCCCGAACTCAAGGCGGATATCGTATTTGGAGCCAACGCTTTTTATCGTATCCGCGATATGAAAGCAAGCTTGCTGAAAATGAACGAAACCGCACGGCGTCACGTGTTCCTAATACAGTCTGTCGGCAGGCCGTTCGCAGGACCGCTACGAGTCAAAGAGAACGGGCAGGTAACGGAAAGGGAACGAGCGGAGGTATTATCCGGGCTTTTGCATGAGTTAAATATTGTGCATACGTACGTAACTTTTCCAACGCGGCGAAAAAACGGCATGATTCATGATGTTGCTTTAATTCACTGGAGTAAATAACATAGTCTGTACGTTAATAACATATGGTCATCATCCTATCTGCAATGGTATTATAACTTGAACTGTAGGGTAAGCGCCCCGCGTAGTCCCAATAGAGCTGGAATGCTTCCGTGGAAATAAGTTGATCGCAGTGAAGACGCGGGTACGCTTGATGCTTTTTAGTTATCTATGACTAGCGGAGGGGCTTATGCCGAACAAAAGGTTATTTTATAAATATTTATTTTCATATGTATTGGCCGGGTCCGATTCCTGTCGTCATCCTTGGCGTCATTCTATATTTGAATGCGGTTACAAATCTGCAGGCCGAAATCACCGGATTTCATTTGAATAAGCTGGATCAAGCCAAGATGAACCTGGATACGAGCGTATCGGCCCTCTTGCAGACGGCCCAGCAAATTTCCAGTGATACCAAGCTGGCTCCCTACTCGATTGATAAAGGCTACAGGCCGGTAGAAACGGCAGCGCTCCTTAAGAAATACAAGGATGTGAATCCGCTCATCAGCGAAATATTTTTGTTTTACCGAAATATCGACATGCTGTATACTTCTTCAGGCAGCTTCTCCAGCGATTCATTCAAGCAGTATATGTATACTGAGTATGGCTGGAACAAGCTGTACTTTTTGACTATTGAAAGTATAGCTTCAGGCGATGAGGCAGGTGCTTTGGCTGGCGGCAATACGGTCGGCATGTTCATCCCGATTCCGCTTTATTCCTCCGCGCCCGCGGGAGTTCTGGCTTTTGCGATCCGCGCCTCCGCCTTAACGGATATCGTTCAGAGCGTGAGCGGCATGTCGGACAGCGGCACGTTTATTTTGGATCAGGCGGGTAAGTTTCTTGCGGTAGATAATCGCAGCATCCATATCTCGGAGCAGCGGTTGATAGAATTAATTCATGCCAATAAAGAACCGGGTATTCATGCGTTTGATTACGAGGGTACCTCTTATTCGTACTTGCTTGCCAAATCCGAAAAGACGAATTGGAGCCTCATTACTATCTTGCCGAACAATCGGCTGTTTCAGAATGTCCGTAATATGCAGCGGTTCATGCTGTGGCTCCTCTTTGCTTTTGCCGCCGGCGCCGTACTTATCGGTGTTTATTTGACAGCCCGGAATTATGCGCCGGTACGCAAGCTGCAGAGCACGATGGAAAGAACGCTGGAAAATAATCAGCTGCTTAACAGCAAGATTCACGAGCAGGGTGAGGTCATTCGAGAGGTGTGGCTATCGCATCTGCTTGAGGGGAAATCCCTGGATCAGCCTGAGCTGAACGAAGTGGAGGGCTTCCTTGGCAGCGGCGGAAGGTTTATGGCAGCTTATATTCAATTCCGCAGCGGCACGGAGCTAAAGGCGGAAGCCAGATCGGCCTTAGCAGTCATGTACCGCTCGCTGCAATTTGAAGGGGGCAGCGGCTATGGCGTGGAGCTGCATCATGAGGACGCAATAGCCTTCATTGTGAATCTGCGGAATGAGGCGGACAGTAGACGGAAGCTGGCCGTGCAATTGGAAATGATGAACGAAAGGGCGAGAGCGCAGCTTCAAGTGGAACCGGTAACAGGGATCGGTGGCGTATGCTTAAGACTGCAAGATCTTCATCGTTCATACATTGAAGCCAAGGGCGTTCTTCAATATTTTCCGCATCAGGGGGAAACCCGAGCCATTTTCTTCGATGAATATTTTACCCAAGCGCAGGAACGGTTCTGGTATCCGCTTGAGGAGCAGGTGCGGCTGTCCCAATCCTTGCTGCAGGGGGATATCATGCTGGCCGAGGAATCGATTCGCCTTATGTTCACCAAGATCGCCTCGAGGGATCATTCTCTGGAAATGGTTCGCTATATCTACTACGATATCATCAATATGGTCATCAAAATCGTCAATAAGCTTCGGCCGGACAGTTTCCAGGAAGAAATCAGAGCGCTGCTTAAGTTTCACTCAGCCGAACAGCTGGAGACTCATCTTCTGCATCTTGCACGAAAGCTGTGCGAATCTGCGTTAGAGGAGAAGAATAAGAAGGACGAAACCTTATTCGCCCCTATTGTTGAATGGATCCAAGAGCGGTATCCGTCTCCCGATATGTCCTTGGATTATGCCGCACGGCACTTTGGGATGACCCCCTCCTACTTAAGCAAGCTGTTTAAGCAGGAAACAGGGGAATCGTTCTCAGATTTCTTAAAGGCGCTGCGGTTTGCGGCATTTAAGAAGGCGCTGGTGGCAACGGAACGAAGCATTAAGGAATTGGTCGGCGAGGTCGGCTATTGGGATGTATCCAGCTTTACCAGAGCATTCAAGCAACTGGAAGGAATGACTCCGGGTGAATACCGTAAGCTTCATAAGAAATAGGAAGACCAGCCGTTTTCGGTACGACGAAATCGGCTGTTTTTCTTGTGAAGGGCTGCATGGTTTTCTGCATGCTTTTCGAATCGTTTCTGATAAGATAGAGGGAGAGGGGGACAACACATGTCGATAGTAAGCAAGCTATTTATTAAAAAAAGCAGCGTTCAGCAAAAAATGCTCCTTGCCTTCCTGTGCCTGATTGTATTTCCGTTGGGCGTGTTCGGGTATACGTCCCTTGCGATCACCAAGCGGACGATTGAGGAGCAGGCCGGTGCCGCCAAGCTGAAATCGCTCGGACTGATTTCGCAGAAACTGGAAATTATGGCATCAGATTTGACAGCGATTTCCAATATTTACTTTTCCAATGACGACCTGCGGTCATTGCTGCTCGCGCCGCCGGAAAATCAAGCCTATCAGGAGCGGGCTAAGAGCCAGTTTTTGACCAAGCTGATCGTAACTTACCGCTATGCCTACACATGGCTGGAATATTATACCTCGATTTTCGGCTTCAACGGCACCGAGCTGCATACGTTTTACGGCGGCAATAAAATCGGCATCGATTCCATCAAGGCGGAGCCGTGGTACCCGCAAGCGGCGCAGCTGAACGGGGGAACCTTATGGGTTTCCAACCCATCGAAGCGGCTCATCCCGACGATTAATGAGGATCATTACGTATCGGTCGTTCGGCTGCTCAAGGATTTCGAGGCGGATAAGGCGGTCGGACTGCTTATGATTAACGTCGGGGAAAGCTTTCTGTATAACCAATATGCGGAGGCCGCACAGAAGGAAGAGCGCATGCTGCTGTTCGACAAGGACGGGGTCATCATCTCCGCGCGCGATAAAGGCACGCTCGGTCAGAAGCTCGGCCAAGAGCCGTATTATCACCAATTTACCGATAATACGGGGCATTTTAAAGAACAGATCGACGGACGGCCCATGCTGGTTACGTATCACAAGGTGGAGAGCACCGGCTGAACCATTGTCTGTTACACACCCTTGGATTCGCTGCTGCAGAACATTGATCAGGCGGAATGGTATACGTTGATCGTTTTCTCTTTTGTACTCGGATTGTCCATCATCGTATCCTATGTTATCGCAAGCCGGTTTTCCATTCCGATTCGCAGACTGTATGTAAGTATGAAAAAGGTGGAAATGGGCGATCTAAGCGAACGGTCCACGATTCGGGGAAGCGACGAGGTCGGCGAGCTCGCGCAAAAATTCAACCGTATGGTTGCCAGGATTGAAGAGCTCCGCGACAAGGTCATTGAAGAGCAGCAGCTTAAGCGCAGAACCGAGCTGCAAAATTTGCAGTCGCAAATCAATACTCACTTCCTGTATAACACACTCGCGTCCATTCGTTCGCTGCTTCTGACAGATACGCCTGCAAAGGTAGACTCGGTCATTGTTGCCTTGGTTAAGCTGCTGCGGAAAACGTTATCGGCTGAAAGCGAATACATCCCTATTGCCGAGGAATTGGATAACTTGCGCAATTATGTGCATATCCAAATGGCACGGCAGTACGGAGAGCTGTTTGTCGAGTTTGACATTGAAGAACGGATCGAACCGTACGGTACGCTAAAGCTGCTGCTGCAGCCGATTGTTGAAAATGCGATTTTCCACGGCATCGAGCCCAAGAATGGCCCCGGACGCATTATCGTCAAAGGCTGGATGGAGGGCGATAATGTGCGTTTCCGCATCCGTGACGATGGGGTCGGCATCGCACTGGCCGAAGGACCGGACGGAGCAAAGACGCTTACCGAGCAGATGCTTTCCTCCGCAGGCGGCATGGGGCTCCGCAATGTACAGCACCGTATGCGGCTGCATTTCGGCGACAGCTACGGAATTGAGGTCCATAGCTTGCTTGAGGGAGGAACGGCGATCGATCTCACATGGCCTGTGTTTATCCGAATAGAGGAGCTGAAACGGAAATGAATGTACTGATTGTGGACGATGAAGCGCAAATTCGCCGCTGGTTCGATATTTTGATTCGTCAAACGGGGCTGCCCCTTCATATTGCCGGTTCCTGCGGGAACGGACAAGAGGCGCTGCAGGTATGCGGCGAGAAGCGGGTCGATCTCGTTATCACCGACATCAAGATGCCCGTCATGGACGGCATCGAGCTGATCCGCCGGCTGAAGGAAGAGCACCCGGCGGTGCGCACCCTTATTTTGAGCTCCTACAGCGAGTTTCATTACGCGTCGGAGGCGATCAAGGCCGGGGCGCGGGATTATATTTTAAAGGCCGAGGTTACGGTAGAAGCGCTGCGCGAGGTCATTGGCAAGGTAATGACGGAGCTTGAGCAGGAGCGGAACCGGGCGGAAGAGGTGTATATGCTGAAAACCACCTTGACGGTCAACCAATATGCGCTTCGCTCGATGTATTTCAATGAGCTGATCCGGGGGAAGCCGATGGCTGTACAAGAGTTCGACGTCAAGATGAGCACATTTCACATCCCGCTGCAAAACAAGTCTGTCGTGCTCATGATTATCCGGCCGGATGATGACCCTGCGGAGGAGCAGCCGGTAAAAATTCACGACCGCGAGCTGCTCGATTCCGCCGTGGTGAATATCGTGGACGAAACGCTGCTGACCGAGACGGGCAACGGCTGCTGCTTTGTCAGCGAGCATGGATGGTACACGGCGGTGTGCAATACGCCGCTATCGGGAGACAGGTCGTTCAGGGAGTCCGTGCATTTATATGCGCACCGGATTGCGGTCCATCTGCAGGACTACTTGGGACTGCCGGTGTCCATAGGCATCAGTCTGCCCGGCGCCGGCATCACTTTGCTGGGGCGGATGTACGAGGAGGCGGCCGAGGCCTTGAGTCATAAGCGATTTTACAGCACGCGAACGATTGCATGGGCTCAGGACGGCAGGACGCTTGTCCATAGCCATTCCTCCCATGAGGCGCAGACGGAGCTGGAGGCGATGTCCAAGCTGCTCAACCGGCGCCAATATCGCCAGGCGCTGGAGCGTCTGGAGCAGTTCCTCGAGCAGATGGGCCAGGGCAAAATGCCGGAGGCGGAGCTGAAATCGTTTTGCCTGGAGACCGTGTACCAGGTTCAGCGGCTGCTTCGTTCCTTCAAGCCGTCTCATGAAGCGGCGGCACCCCAGGAGAGGAATGTGCCTCATGAGGAAATTACCGAGCATTCGACCTTTTGGCAGGTAAAGGAATGGCTGATTGCAAGGATGACCCGCGATCTGGAAGAGGCGGAGCAGCTTAGCCGTCCGTACAGCGATCCCATCCGCAAAGTATGTGAGTTTGTCGAGACATCGTATGCCGAGGACATCTCTTTGCAGCATGCGGCGGACTTCGTTCATTTGAATAAAACGTACTTAAGCGAGCTGTTCAAGAAGGAAATGAGGGTCAGCTTTAACGAGTATTTGACGAAAGTCCGTATCCGCGAGGCGCAGGAGCTGATTCTGGCGGGTGAAACGAGGATGGGGATGCTCGCCGAGAAGGTCGGGTATCCGGACGGCAGTTACTTTACGAAGGTTTTCAAGAAAACGACCGGCATGACGCCGATGGAATATAAGCAGCAATTGGCCCGAACATACGAAAATAAGACCAAATGACCCGAACATTTGACCAAAACGGATGCTCTAGCCTTTTTATAATAAACATAACGGTATCGCAGCATACCGCAGCCTAAAAGAAAAAAGGTGGGGAACAGTTATGAATCATTGGAAATCGATCGGAATGGGAGCCGCATGCATCAGTCTTGCTCTCACAACGGCAGCCTGCGGAGCGGGAACGGATGCGGGCAAGACGTCCGGCGCCGGAGGCAGCGCAGCCAAGCCGGTGGAGATCACTTTTGCCAACTGGATATCTGTGGAAGACGGTACGAAGGAAGCGTACAATCAACTGATCGCCGATTTTGAGAAAAGTCATCCGAACATCAAAATCAAGTCGATTGGCATTCCGTTCGCACAGTTTAAAGATCAGGTGCTGGTCAGCTCGGCAGGCGGCAATCCGCCTGATGTGGCCATGTCGAACCAGAACTTTACGCCGGCGTTTGTCGGCGCGAATATCGCGGATCCGCTGGAAACCGCACTTGGGACGGATGTAATCGGAGATATCGTGGACGGCAGCAAGAAAGGCGTTACTTTTAACGGGAAAGTGATGGCGATGCCTTGGGCGCCGCATCCGAGCGCCCTGTTCTGGAACAAAACGCTGTTCAAGAAAGCGGGCCTCGATCCCGAGAAGCCTCCGAAGACGTGGGACGAGATGATCGATATGGCCAAGAAAATCGCTGCGCTCGGTAAGGACGACAAGGGCAATCCGATCTATGGTATCGGCGAGAACGGCGCTTCCGAGTCCTATACCGGAAATATGCTGCTTCGCATCAATTACTCCTACGGCGGCAAGTTTGTGGATGACAGCGGGACTATCGTTTACGACCAGGGGACGGCGCTTAAAGATTCGCTGAACTATGTCAAAGATATGATCAACAATAAAGTATCGCCCAAAGGGGCGATGATGAAGGATTTGCGCCCGATGTTCGCAAACAATGCGCTCGGTATGGTCGTGGACGGTGACTTCGGCCGAACGAATTTCAGGACCATGAGCGGTAAAGGGGAAGCGTTCGATAAAGAGTGGGGCGTGACCACGGTTCCGACAGGCAAATCCGGGAAAAGCGAAACGGTATTTACTGAACACCAGCTCGTACTGACGTCGGCAGGAAAGCATAAAGCGGAAGCGGCGGAGTTCATCAAGTATTTGGTTTCGAAAGACGCGATGGCGATCTACCATAAGCTGAATGGCGTTATGTCTTCGCGCAAGTCGGTTTCCACACTGCCGGAAATGAACGAGGACGAGTACGCCAAGGTATTCAACGAGCAAATGAAAACCGCGTCGCCGCTGCCGGCGGCGAATCCGAAATTCGATAACGCGATGCAGGTGTCGACGGATATGATCGTGCTTGTGACCGAAGGCGGCAAAAGCGCGGATGAAGCGATTTCCATGGTTATGCCTAAAATCAAGGAGCTCTATAAAAAATAAGTCCGTACCGGGGGCGGGATACGAAGCAATCGGTCCCGTCCGGTAGGCTATCAGGCTTAGATGAATGAGGTGAGAACATGCAGCTGAGATTGTCTCGACAACGCAAAAACGCGCTGTTTGCTTCGGTTTTACTGCTTCCGGCGATATTGCTGCTGGGCTTGACGATATTGAGCCCGCTCGTGAAATCGATTTTAATGAGCTTTACGAACTACTCGCTGCTGTCTCCGGACCGTAGCTGGAATAACTTTGCGAATTATACCTCTTTGCTGGCATCACAGGAGTTTTACCACTCTCTCAAGGTCACGCTTGTTTACGTAGTGTTTACCGTAGGCATCGACCTGGTCATCGGGATGGTATTGGCATTGGTGCTCAACCAGAATATCCGGTTCCGTGCGTTTTTTCGCAGTATTGTGATGATTCCCTGGGCAATTCCGACGATTGTGACTGCGCTTATCTTTCTATGGATTTACCAGACCGATTACGGCGTGCTGAACTATACGCTGCTTCACATGGGGATTATATCCAGTAATATCAACTGGCTGCAAAGCATCGGATTTGCGATGCCCTCGATTATAGTTGTTGCCGTTTTCCGGCAATGCCCCCTGGTTGCGGTTATGATTTTGGCCGGCTTGCAAAATATTTCGGTAAGCTTGTACGAGGCCGCCAAAATCGACGGGGCGAGCGGCTGGAGGCTGTTCACCGGGGTGACTCTTCCTTTGGTAAAGCCGGTCATCGCGAGCGTCACACTCATTATGATCGTTAACAATTTCCAGATGTTTACTCTGTTTTATACGCTAACGAACGGCGGGCCTGCGGGGTCCACAACCTCATTGGCGATATTGACCTATGTTACGGCATTTTCAAAATATGAGATGGGCAAGGGCTCGGCGATCGGTGTGATTTGGCTCGTACTGCTGTTCGGCTTTTCCGTCATCTTCACCCGTGTGATGAACCGGGAAGACAACTAGGGGGGGACTTGAGGTGAGTGCTGTGAATAGGGTGCGGCTCATAAAAACGATGCGTGCCGAAAATAAGAAAGCGTACAGGCAGAACAACGGCTTTCTGTATGTCATTTTGGGGGTCGTGCTACTCTTTCTGCTGTTTCCGGTGTACTGGATTCTGGTCACTTCTTTGCATAACAACAGCGAGCTCATGCAGCTGCCGCCGAAATGGTTTCCGCTGCATGCTACGCTTGCGAGCTACACTGAAATTTTAAAGTCAGCGGTGTTCTTGACGTTTTATAAAAATACGCTGCTGGTGGCGTCGGGGGCGACGATCCTGTGCATTATCGTTTCCATTTTTGCAGGATACGCCTTATCCCGGTTCCAGTTTAAGGGCAGCAACCTGCTCACGCTGCTTTTTCTATCGGCACAGATGTTTCCGACGGTGACGCTGGTCATTGGGCTGTATTCCCAATATCAAGCGCTCCATCTGTTGAATACGCTGTACGTGCTTATTTTGGCTTCGACCTCCACGTCGCTTCCTTTCAGTATTATGCTGATGCGCACATTCTTTAACGGCATCTCCAAGGAGCTGGAGGAGGCGGCCGAGATCGATGGAGCCTCCCGATTCAAAACATTGTTCATGATTATCGTGCCTTTATCGAAGCCGGGCATTATGGCGATCGGCATCTACACGTTCCTGATCGCATGGGATGATTTCCTGTTCGGCCTCACGCTTGTAAGCGATATCGGGAAAAGAACGCTGAGTCCCGGCTTGTCCCTCACCTACCTGGGCGAATATGCAGCCAATTGGTCGGGAGCTACGGCGGCCGCTGCTGCGGCCACGCTTCCGCTCTTGATCGCGTTCATGTTCCTTCAGCGGTATATGGTAGAGGGATTGACGGCAGGCGGCGTGAAAGAATAATCATTTGGAGGTTAGAGTATGATGGCAAAACCAGCAAAACAGCGTCGTCCCAACGTAATTGTGTTTTTTACCGATCAGCAGCGCTGGGATACCTCGGGACTGCACGGCAACCCGCTCGGCCTGATGTCCAATTTCGACCGAATGGCGTTAAAGGGGACGCACGTGACGCATTCCTTTACGTGCCAGCCCGTCTGCGGGCCTGCCCGTTCCTGCCTGCAAACCGGGATGTACGCGACGACGACCGGATGCTTCGTCAACGGAATCCCGCTGCCGGAAGGGACGCAGACACTGGCGCATTACTTCAAAAGCGAGGGATACCGGACAGGCTATATCGGCAAGTGGCATTTGGCCGAGGAGGAGCCTGTATCCGAGCCTAAGCGCGGGGGCTACGATTACTGGCTCGCCGCCGATGTATTGGAATTCAGCTCCGACTCGTATCGCACGGTGCTGTATGACAACGATAACCAAGCCGTGAAGCTTCCGGGATACCGGGTGGATGCCATGACGGATGCCGCGATACGCTTCATTGACAATCATCAGGAGGATCCGTTCTATTTGTTCGTTTCCTTCCTGGAGCCGCATCATCAGAACCATCTGGACGACTATCCGGCCCCTGACGGCTATCGGGAAAAGTACACCGGCGCCTGGATTCCGCCGGATTTAGCGGCACTCGGAGGCTCTACCTATCAGCATATTGCCGGTTACTACGGAATGGTGAAGCGGCTGGACGAGGCTCTGGGGCGCATGCTGGACGCATTGAAATCGCTTGAGCTCGATGACAACACAATCGTGCTGTTTACTTCAGATCACGGCTGCCATTTCAAAACCCGGAACGGGGAATATAAGCGCTCGGGACACGATGCTTCCATTCGAGTGCCTACGGCTTTCACCGGCCCGGGATTTATGGGAGGACGCCAGCTTCAGGAGCAAGTCAGCTTGATCGATATACCGCCGACGCTGCTTGATGCAGCGGGGATTCAAGTGCCGCCGACGATGCAAGGCAGATCGCTGATGCCTCTGCTTACAGGCCGGTCGGTGGAATGGCCGGAGGAAGTATTTGTGCAGATCAGCGAGTCTGAGGTGGGACGTGCGGTCCGGACGAAACGATGGAAGTATGTCGTGTCGGCACCGGAGCAGGATGCCTTCACATCCGCCGGTTCGATGCGTTATGTAGAGACCCACTTATACGATCTGCAGTCGGATCCTTACGAGCTGAACAATTTAATCGGCTTGGAATCGCATCATGCGGTAGCCGATATTATGCAGCAAAGGCTGCAGCGAAGGATGGCGGAAGCCGGGGAAGCGGTGCCGGTAATTGATCCGGCTCCCGTACGTCCGGCAGGCCAGCGCAAAGTCTCGGAAGAGGAAGCTTGGAGCTAATACGACACTGAAAATAATTTAATGAGCATGTAAGTCAGAACGGAGCCCGCGGGAAGGGCTCCGTTTTGACTTATCCTTTTGCAGGAGGCGGGAGAGCAAGGGCATATCTGCCCCAATGTTTATGACAAGCATGCCATGTGCAGCTTAGCTTGCATAGTAAGCGCTTGCATTCCGGGATATACTCGCATATTTACGTTTGCCGCCATGTGCTGCATAGTGAAAATCAGATTTCCATTTTGGAGACCTGACCACACGCACAGAGGAGGTGAATGGTTAATGAATGAAACCATGGAACAGCAATCGGTAAGGCAGCGCCATAGACCGCGCAAATGGAATTGGGGAAATGCAGATCTTTATCTCATGCTCGTTCCCGTTCTGGCCTACTATTTTGTTTTTCACGTACAGCCGTTATACGGTTTACAAATTGCGTTCAAGGATTTTTCGGCATCGCTCGGCTTCTGGGACAGCCCATGGGTTGGATTCGATCAATTTCAGCGGTTTTTCTCTTCGTACTATTTTGAAAGGCTATTGTCCAATACGATAGGGATCAGCCTGTACGCCTTGGCGGTTGGTTTTCCCATGCCCATCCTGTTGGCACTGCAGCTTAACGAGGTCAAATGGCTGAAGCTCAAAAAGTTCGTGCAAAATATTACGTATTTCCCTCACTTTGTGTCCGTCATCGTTGTGGCGGGGATGATCACGATCTTCACCTCGCCGGACGGCTTTATCAATGCTGTGAGAGGATGGTTCGGATTGGAACCGGCCAATTTATTGACGGAATCGGCCTATTTCAAATCGATTTACGTCATTTCGCACGTATGGCAGCATACCGGCTGGACCGCAATTATCTATATTGCCGCACTTGCCGGCATTAATCCCGAGCTGTATGAAGCGGCAACTATGGATGGCGCGAGCAAGCTGAAGCAAATGCTGCATGTGTCGATCCCGGGTATTTTGACGACGATCCTGATCTTGTTTGTGCTGCAGATCGGCAGCCTGCTCGACGTCGGATTTCAGAAAATTTTGCTGCTGCAAAATTCGCTGAATATGGAGTCCAGCGACGTCATCTCGACTTACGTGTATCGCACGGGGATTTTGCAGGGCAACTACAGTCTGTCTACCGCCGTAGGACTCTTTAATACTCTGATTAATGTCACCCTGCTCGTAACGGCGAACCAAATCATTAAACGATTGACGAACAACAGCTTATGGTAGGAGGAAGTGGGCCTGGTGGTGAGAAGCAAACTAACGGATGAAGATTTCTGGTTTCGGGCGGCCTTATATTTCGTCATTGCTTGTGTGGTGGTATGCGTGCTGCTCCCTCTCTTGAATGTACTCAGCAGCTCGTTTAGCAGTCCGACCCTCGTGGCGCAGGGAAAAATTTTGTTTTGGCCGCAGGAATGGACACTGCAATCCTACAGCAAGGTGCTGGAAAACAAGGATGTATGGCGCGGGTACGGGAATACGCTCCTATACACAGTCCTTGGCACGGCGATCAATATGATCCTGACGACGCTGGCCGCGTACCCGTTATCTCGCAGTGACCTGAAGGGGGGCAGGCTTATTCTCGGCTTGCTGATCTTTCTGATGTATTTTCAAGGCGGGTTAATTCCTACGTATCTCATTGTGAAGAACCTGGGCTTGGTCAATACGGTTTGGGCTATGGTGCTTCCGCATGCCGTCAATACGTTTAATTTGATCGTTATGCGAACCTATTTCATCAGCACGCTGCCCAAAGAGCTGCAGGAAGCGGCCTTCATGGACGGATGCAGCAACACGAGATATTTATGGAGCGTCGTCATTCCGGTGTGCAAGCCGATTATGGCCGTCATTGCGCTTTATTATTCGGTGTATCATTGGAACGATTTTTTTCAAGCGCTCATTTATTTAAACGACAAACAGCTGTATCCGCTGCAGCTCGTACTGAGGGATATTCTCATCTCTTCCAAAGTCGACGATTTCGCCACGCTGGATGAAGGCTATGCGGATCGGTTGTTTCAAGCGGAAGGAATCAAATACGCCATCATTGTGGTGGCGAGCCTGCCGATGCTCATTTTCTACCCTTTTTTGCAAAAATATTTTGTTACAGGAGCCTTGGCCGGTTCTGTTAAAGGATAAATCCAGTCTGTCAAAAGAGAGAATTTGAGGAGGTCTGTTGAATGAAACGATTACGAAAGCTTGCCGCGACGGCTGCGGTTACGGCGGTGCTGCCCATTGCAATTCTCGGATGCCAAAGCCAGCCGAACCAGGGACCTGAGCAGGCGCAAAAAGATGGAGTGAACCCGGCGGGGTTCCCGGTAGTGAAAGATAAAATTACTTTAAAGGGCTTCGCCCGCAAGGATGCGCAGCTCGGAGACTACGCACAGATGGCTCTGTGGAAGCAGCTGGAGGAAAAAACGAACATCCACGTAGACTGGGTGACACCGGCTCCCCAGGATGCTACGGAAAAGGTCAACCTTGCCATCGCAAGCGGAGATTTGCCCGATTTCTTCATCAAAGGAGTCATTTCTCCCCAGGATTTGACCAAATACGGCTCACAAGGCATTCTCATTCCATTGGAACAATTAATCGATAACTATGCGCCCAATTTAAAGGCAGTTCTCGGTAAAAGGCCGGAAGTCAAGTCGGCGATTACTTCGCCGGACGGCCATATTTATACGCTTCCGCGCATTATTGACGACGGGGTATTCGGAGTGCCGCGCTTCCCCATGCTGAACATGGCATGGCTGAACAAGGCGGGGATGAAGGTGCCGCAAACGAGTGACGAGCTGTACCAGGTGCTGGAAGCGTTTAAAGAGAAAGATTTAAACGGCAACGGCAAACCGGACGAAATTCCGTATACTGCGCACAATATGGATTGGGCCATGCGCGGCTTGGAAGGGATGTTCGGGCTGAACCGGAATCTGGATTATTACGCCAACGTAGATGAGAGCAATAAAGTGCACCTCTGGGTGACGGATGACAAATACAAGCAGCTGCTGGAATACGCACACAAGCTTTATGCGGACGGATTGATCGATAAAGAGATTTTCACGCAAACGGATCAGCTGTATTTAGGCAAGCTTGCAAGCAATCGCGTCGGCTTCACGCCGCTGCTATCGTCCCAGAATGCGGGGAAATTTGCCAATGATTATAAAGGCATCGTACCGCTCAAGGGCCCTGACGGCGATCAGCTGTGGAATATGAGGCAGGACGTTAACTTCGGAGGGGCCAAAGCGGTGATTACCAAAGCCAACAAGCATCCGGAAGCTACGATGCGAATGTTCGATTACTTCTACAGCGACGAAGGCGCCATGTTAATGTACATGGGAGGCCAAGAGGGCGATACCTATTCCCAATCCGCGGACGGCAAGTTTAAATATAAGCCGGAGATCATGAACAGCTCCAAGGGGCTGGTCGTTGAACTCGGTGCACGAACCATCTGGCCCGGCGGCTTCGAGCTGGGATACTACACGGAGAAGCATGTACGGCCTATGATGGAAGGAACCTCCAGACCTGAAGATTTTGAAACGGTCAAAAATTATTTGCCTAAAAACTATCACCCTATGCCTTTGCTGGCGAAAGAAAAGCATGAGCAAATCACTGCAATCCGCACCGATATGGACACTTACATTAAGGAAATGCAGGCCAAGTTTATTTTGGGTGACGTGCCGATAAGCGACTGGGGAAAATATACGGATACGCTGAAGAAGATGGGGATCGAGAAGCTGGAGGGCATGTATCAGGAAGCCCTGAACACACTGATAAAAAAATAACCGGAGGCTTTCATGACAGCTAAAAAAGGAAAAGCGATTATTGACCGGGACTATGCGATATCTGAGATCGACCCGCGCCTTTATGGAGGCTTTATCGAGCATATGGGCCGGTGTGTCTACGGCGGGATTTACGATCCTCAGCATGCGCAGGCCGATGAAAACGGCTTCCGCACGGACGTAGCAGCGCTTGTGAAGGATTTGAACGTACCGGTCATCCGGTACCCTGGAGGGAATTTCGTATCGGGCTTCCGCTGGGAGGACAGCGTAGGCCCTAAGGCGGAGCGGCCTGTCCGCATGGACGCCGCATGGAAGAGCATCGAGACGAACGAGGTCGGTCTGCACGAGTTCACCGATTGGGCGGACCGTATAGGCAGCGAGGTGATGATGGCCGTCAACCTCGGAACCCGGGGAGTGGAAGCTGCGGCCCAGCTAATGGAATATTGTAACGTGGCAGGCGGAACGGCACTCAGCGAGCTGAGAAGAAGCCACGGCCGGCAGGAGCCGTATGCGTATAAGGTTTGGTGCCTGGGGAATGAGATGGACGGCCCGTGGCAGATTTGCAACAAGTCCGCTGAAGAATACGGCACGCTCGCGCGAGAAACCGCCAAGGTGTTGAAGCGGATTGATCCCTCGGTGCAGCTGGTAGCCTGCGGCAGCTCCAGCCTGAAGCTCCCTACCTTTCCGGAATGGGATGCGACCGTACTTGATCTATGCTACGACGAAGTCGATTATTTATCGGTGCATATGTATATCGACAATGCGGAGAACGACCTGGATAATTTCCTGGTCAAGGGCATCAGCATGAACCGGTACATCGATTCGATTGTAGCGGCGTGCGATTTTATCCGGGCGAAGAAACGCTCCGGGAAGACGATAATGCTGTCCTTTGACGAATGGAATGTGGTTCCCTCAACCTGGAAGACGAACAATGCGGAGCCATGGATCATCGGTCCTGCACTCTGCGAAGGCGAATATTCGATGGCCGATGCGGTTGTATTCGGCAATATGCTAATCTCCTTGATAAAGCGGAGCGATCGGATCAAGATTGGCTGTTTGGCTCAGCTCGTCAACGTATTTGGTCCGATTATGACAATACCGGGCGCGGAAGCCTGGAAGCAGACGGTGTATTATCCTTATTTGCACGCTTCGATGTATGGGAGGGGAACGGCGGTACCCGTGCAGCTGCACGTTCCGGAAATTTCGACCAAGGATTTCGCCGGTGCGCCGTTAGCCGATGCAGTAGCCGTTCACGATACGGATACGGGGGAGGTTACGATCTTCACTGTGAACCGAAGCGCGTCCCTTGAATTGGAGCTCAGCTACGAGCTTAGAGGATTTGTATCATTGGAGTTTTGCGAGCATGTGGCGCTGTCGCACGGGGAGGCCCATGCCTGCAATTCGCCGGGGCATTCGGACAACATCGTCCCGCGGATTCAAAACACCTATGAAGTGAAGAATAATCAATTCACCGCAACGCTTGCGCCCGTGTCCTGGAATGTGCTCCGGCTGAAGCCGAGAGAGGCTCAAGCATTCGTTGAGGAGGGATGAGTCCGAATGTCCGAAAAAAAACCTAATGTATTATGGATATGCACGGACCAGCAGCGCACCGATACGCTGGGCTGCTACGGCAACTCCATGGTGAGTACGCCGAACATCGACAAGCTTGCGGCTTGGGGTGTGTTATTCGAACAGGCCTATTGTCAGAGCCCGGTTTGCACGCCGAGCCGAGCCAGCTTCATGACGGGAAGGTATGCCAGAACAACCCGCTGCCGGCAGAACGGGCAGAAAATGCCTGCCGACGAAAAACTGATCAGCAAACTATTTGCGGAGCACGGTTATCTTTGCGGGCTGGCGGGGAAGCTGCATCTGGCGCCCTGCCACCCGGACGTATGCAAGGGAGTGGAGGAGCGGATCGACGACGGCTATCACGCTTTTTATTGGTCGCATGCTACCGGCGGGCATTCCTGGGCGCTGGACGAGTACTTACAATGGCTGGACGGCCGAGGAGTCTCGTTGAAACGCGAGCCGATGGACGAGATTAGGCAGACATTCTACGGCAACGATTCGGAGGATAGGCAAGGGACATGGTGCACAGACAAAGCGCTGCAGTTTATCCGTTCCAACCGGAAGTTTGGAAATTCGTGGTTTATGTCCGTCAACTTTTTTGACCCGCATCATCCGTTCGATCCTCCGAGGGACTTGATGGATAAGTACATGAAGCTCGGTGACGAAATTCCTTTGCCGAACTATGCGGAAGGCGAGCTTGCCGGCAAGCCGCTTTATCAGCAGATGGACAGCCGGAAGGCATACAATTTCAACGGAGCGTTTAATTTTTCCGAGATGACGGAGCTTGAGCATCGGGCCGCCCGGGCGTCGCAGTGGGCGATGCTCGAGCATTTGGATATCCAGGTCGGGCGGCTGCTGGAGGAGCTGGAAGCGTCGGGCGAAATCCATAATACACTTATTATCTTTATGTCCGATCATGGCGAAATGCTTGGAGACCACGGGATTTATTGGAAGGGTCCGTACTTTTATCAGGAGCTGGTCAAGGTTCCCCTGATCGTCGCCTGGTCGGGGATGATCGCTTCGGGGATACGAAGCGAGGCGCTTGTCGAGCTTGTCGACCTCGCTCCCACGTTGCTTGAAGCGGCAGGTCTCCCGCTGTATCCGGGGATTCAAGGTAAATCGCTATGGCCGCTGCTTTCCGGCGAGCGTTCTCCGAATGCGCATCGCGAAAGCGTTTACTGCGAGTATTACAACGCCCAGCCATGGCATCCCGACCAGCCTCCTCAAGCGACCATGGTTTTTGACGGCAGATATAAGCTGGTTCGGGTGCATTCGACGAAGGAAGGAGAGCTCTACGACCTGCAGGCGGACCCGCAGGAGCATCACAATCTGTACGATCAAGCGAACTGCATAGAGGTGAAAGCGGCTCTGCTCGAGCTGCTCTCGGACCGGATGGCCTTCACGGCAGATCCTCTTCCGGAGCGTCTCGCGGATTGGTAGCAATGCGATCCATCTACTTTGACGAACTGCATGAAAGGAGAGATTCGAACCATGAACAATCACAAACGGCTGAAGGTGGCCCTGATCGGGGCGGGGGGCTGGGGAAGGCAGCATGCGAGAGTTTTCCAATCCCGCGAGGATGTCGACTTATGCGCTATCGTGGGACGCAGCGTGGAGAAAACGAAGAAACGGGCCGCCGAATTCGGCGCCAACGCTTACACCGATATCGCTCGGATGCTGGACCGGGAGCAGCCGGAACTGGTCAGCTTGTGTCTGCCGAACCAAGAGCATTTTGAGCCGACGCTGCAGATCATTCGGGCAGGGTTCCCGCTGCTGGTTGAGAAACCGCTTGTATACGATCTCAAGGAAGCCGATATTCTCATGAATGAGATCGGGTTCAGGCGTCATACAGCAAAAAATGAGGGTATGACAATTCCGAAGCGATTTTACACATTGGGTCCCGCCCGAATCACAAACCATTAGAGGTATGACATATAGGCAAAGCTTTCGGTGCATGGTACGTTTTCGTCAAAAGAAAGGGTGACTGAAAATGACTCTTCCATCCGAGAGACCTCATATCGTGCTTATCACCGCAGATGAATTGCGCAAGGATGCGCTTAGCTGTTACGGCAATGAGGCCATCTCCACACCGAATCTCGACCGCCTTGCTGCGGAGTCGATGAAATTTGAATGCGCTTATACGGCGAGCCCGTGGTGTCTTCCTTCGCGATGCGCCATCGTAACCGGCAAGCTGCCGCACAATAACGGGGCTTACAGCAATTTCCGAGAGTGCCGCTTGGACCGGCAAGGTGCCGAATTTGTTCGGCGAGTTGAAGGAAGGCGGTTATCGGACCTCGGTGTTCGGGAAATGTCATTTTATCCCGGTCAAGTATGGCGAAACCCGGCCGGATTGTACGCTCCCCTACGAGGAGCATAAGCAATATTATCGCAGTCTTGGCATTGACGATCTTACGCTGCAGGACGGCAAGCTCGTATCGGCCTGGTATTATGACGATTTCAGCAAGGAGCTGGACGCGCAGGGCATGCTCGAAGCTTACCGGGCCGCAGCCTGGGATAAATCGAAGATGAAGGTATATCCTTATCCACTGCCGAAGGAATGGCATCCGGACTGCTGGGTCGGACGGAAGGCGGAACAATATATCGCCGCGTACGACCGGGAAGAACCGCTGTTTACATGGATTTCGTTCAGCGGTCCGCACTATCCGTTCGATGCGCCGGCCGATTACAACGCTGCGGTAGATAAGACGAAGCTTCCTTCGCGCCGGCTGAAGCCAGGGGAGCTGGACGATCCGAGCCGGATTCACCATAGCAGCTACCATGGGCCGGGACGCATTGACGGAGCCGGTGCAGCCCCGGATAGGGCGTGCAAAAACTATACGGACGAGTACTGGGAGCGGCTGACCGTCAGCTATTACGCTAACATCGTGCTGATTGACGAGCAAATCGGCCGCATTCTGGAAGCGGTTCGAGCGCGGTTTGGAGACAATACGCTGATCCTGTTTACCGCAGATCACGGGGAAATGCTTGGCCACCATGGCATCTGGGGCAAAAACAACTGCGCCTACGAAGATGTCTGGAACGTGCCGCTGTTGGTCAAATCCCCGGGCGAAGCCGCACCGGGCCGGTCGGAGGCCAAGGTCATGCTGACAGATATTATGGCAACTTGCCTGCAGGCCGCCGGGCTTCCGATCCCGGCTGCGGACAGCTCCGATTTACTGGAGTTGCACCGTAACGGCGGGCGCCCGTATGTTTTCTGCGAGGGAGAAGGCTTCGCAGCGATCAGCGACGGCGTCGTCAAGTATATCCAGGTAGACAAGCCGGACGAAACCTTCACGGAGCTGATCGATTTGGCGGAAGATCCGGAGGAATTCGGCAATGTCCTTCATAACCCGGAGCTGGCTGCGAAGCGGTTTGTGCTGCAGCGGGCGCTTGCAGAAACGTTCATGCGCAGCCTGCTTAACTAACGGAAAGGGGATAAGATCTAATGAAACGAAAAAATATCGTGATCGTCATGAGCGACGAGCAAACCTGGAACACGCTGAGTCTCTACGGCAACAAAACCTTGCGCACGTCTCATGCCGACCTGCTGGCACAGGACGGCGTCGCCTTCGACCATTGCTACACTGCTTATCCTCTCTGCTGCCCGGCGCGATCGACTCTATGGACCGGGCTGCTTCCGCATAACCATCACGTTACCGGAAATTGGCGGCATATCCGCGAGGAGCTGCGCGATCAGGGACTCATCCGGCCTTTCCGCGATGCCGGATATCATACCGTATATTGCGGCAAATGGCACGTGCCGGGTACGACGCCGGAACGATATGGGGTGAACGATGCCGTGGCCATTCCCGCCGTCGTCAAGGGTCAAGACCGCGGCCGGTATATTACCGAGTACCGGGAATATGCCATCGCTCAAGGCTATCCGCTCGTAGAGGGCATGATGGAGAACTTGACGGAGCGGGATATGGCCCAAATGAAAGTGCGGGGGAAAGCGCCATGCGGTACCTCGGAGATTCGTCTCGAGCATTATCTGGAAACGTGGCAAACCGGGAAGTTTCTTGAAGCGTTGGAGCGAAGGCCGGACGATCAGCCGTTTTTTGCGGTCGTTTCCTACAATGCGCCCCATTTTCCTTTGATCGTGCCCGAGCCGTACGATAAGCTGGTGGACCCCGATTCGGTGGAGCTGCCGCCGAATTTCCACGGCACATTGGACGGAAAGCCGGAGGAGCTTCGCAACCTGCATTATTACAAGCAGATGGAAGGGCTGCCGGAGGCGGAATGGCGGCGTTTCATTGCGCATTATCTCGGCTTCTGCTCCTTGATCGACGATCAGCTGGGCCGGATCGTGCAATATTTGAAGGAGCAGGGCGAGTATGAGGATACGATAGTTGTATTTACTTCGGATCATGGCGATATGATGGGCGCACACCGGCTCATCGAGAAGGGGCTGTACTTGCATTATGACGAGGCGCTGCGCGTACCTCTGATCATGGCGCATGCGGGAACGAGCGGGGAGCGCAGCGACGGCTTCGTCATGCTGCACGACCTGCTGCCGACGCTGGCCGAATGCACAGACACGCCGATGCCCATGCCGCAGGACGCCAAGTCGTTCGCAGGTCTGCTGCGCCAGCCTTGCGACGCCTCCTCGGAACGTGAGGCGGTGCTCTCGGAAACGTTCCGGCTTCGCGGCGGCATGAACGGATCGGGCGATGATATGCCCCCGGAGCAGTTCCGTAAGGAGGACGGGGACGTCCATTTATCGCTCCGCAGCAAGACGTTTCGCTACACATTTCACTACCATGGCCCGGATGAGCTGTACGATAAAGCTGCCGATCCGCATGAAATGACCAATGTGGCGGAAGATCCGGCTTACGCCGGGCCGCTGGCCGATATGCGGCGTAAGCTGGTGCAAGAATTGAGGGACAGCAGCTTGTTCATGACGAAGCTGGTAGAGGATCGGCTGGCCAAGAAATAATTGTACAACCTGCTGTAAACATATAGAATTGAAAGCAGGTGCCCATCGTGACAACGGTGGGCTTTCTTGGCACTTACCATCGGGACGACAGGGGGATCTCGCATGAAAGCTTTTTCTGTTCGCTGGAGTCGGGATAAGCTGTTTTACAGGTATTGGATTTCGTTTTTATTGCTTTGCGCGGTACCTATCCTGCTGCTTAGCTGGCAGATGTACGGCAGTGCGGCGGTCAGCCTGCAGGAGGAAGTCGAGCAGGCGAATCTCGGCAAGCTGAACCTGATCAAGACAATGATCGATCAGCGCCTTAAGGAAATGCAGCAGATGGCGGCCCGCATTGCCGACGATTCCAGCATTTCGCCGACGAACTTGGCGACGGAGGGGTATGCGCGGATTGACGCCGTGAGGCAGCTCTCGAAGTACAAGGCGAACAACTCGCTTGTAGACGAGGTGTTTTTGGCTTACCGCGACCATAACTACATCTACTCCTCAGCCGGCATGTATTCCTTCAACAGCTTCGAACAGTATTTCTACGCCCTGCCTCCCGAAGACGCAGCAAGGCTGCGCAAAGCGTTGGATGAAACGGACCGCGAGCAGGTTCTCAAATTTAGCGTAGGGCTCAAGGACGGCTCGACGGGGCCTGAGATGCTCGGCTTCTTGTATCCGATTCTGACGAGCGGCAATACGTCCAAGGGCACCGTATTGTTCGTCGTGAAGGAATCGGTGCTGTCGGCCATGCTGCAGGAAACTTCGACCAATCTGAAGGGCGAAACCCTTGTTCTCAACGAAAAGGGCGAGCAGGTTGCCGGGTTCACCACAGAAGCGGCAGCTATAAACGATCTGCAGGGGATGATTCGCAGCTTCAAAAAAACCGGCGTCTACTCCGCGGAGAGCAGCGGCACGACGTATTCCATCGTGCTTATTCGTTCGGACACGTCGGGGTGGAGCTATGTCGAGGCGGGCCCCAGCACCCAATTCTTCTCCCGGGTGTTTAAGCTCCGCAACCTGCTTTATCTGGTTCTGACGGTCGTTGTCGTTATCGCCGCCGGCAGCGGTTTTTTGCTGGCAGCCTACAATTATCGGCCGATTCGGCGGCTCGCCGAGCATTTGCAGCGTGATCTGCCGATTACGGCGGCGGATGCGGAAGGAGAGGCACCTGATCCAAGGCGGCAAACGGGTCTGGAGATGATCGGACATGTCGCTCAATACGCTATCGAATCTAGTAAGCGCTTGCAGGAGCGGGTGCTGCAGCAGCGCGAAGTGATGACGGAGCAGCTCATGCAAAAGCTGCTCGGCGGCAAGCTGTCGACGCCCGACGAGCTCTCTTATTGGCTTGAAAGCGTGGAGCAGCGCTTTGCTTTCCCGGCCTTTTATGTAGCCGTTATCACGCTGCGCGACCCCGGGGGCTTCAATGCCCATTTAAAAAGCGAGGTGTTGGAGCTGCTCAGCCAGGACACCCTGGATAACTACTGGATGTACTGCGTCGAGCCGGCAGAGGAGCAATGGCTGGCTGTGATCGTCAATACGAACGAAGAGGAGACGGCGGAAACGGTGCTGCGTTCCCGGGGCTCGTTTTTGACGGAGATTTTGCACGAGCATCTGGGTATGGCTCCCATTGTTGCGATCGGTTCTCCGGTTGCCGACCCGCTGCAGATCAATCGTTCCTATGTGGAGGCCTCGGCCTGCCTGGAGCAATCCATTATCACCGGGGAGGAAGGGTACAGGCTGTTCGCCGAACTGAAGAGGGAGGCCAATCATGAGTACTGGTACCCGATCGATGAGCAGCTTCGGCTCGTTCAAAGTATCCGGCAGGGCGACCGCACGGTCGCGATGGAAAATCTGCATTTGATCATGAAGGCACTCTCAAGCAGAGGCTCGTCTCTGCTCATGCTGCGGTATGTTTGCTTTGACGTCGTCAATTCGTTCATTAAGGCGGTGAAGGCGCTGGACAAAGACCGCTACTCCCGGGAGCTGGAGGATTTAATGGCTTTTCAGACGCTGGGCGAGCTGGAAAGCAAGCTGACTGCCTTAATTGATGCTGTGTGCGGCATGGTTGAACGGATGAAGGAGACAAGACACGATGCGCTCATCGGGCGGATGATCGGTCTGGTGAACGAGTCCTTCGACAATCCTTCGCTTAATCTGGACATGGTGGCGGATGGATGCGGCGTATCGGTCTCCCATATCGGTAAGCTGTTCCGCGAGCATGTCGGCACGACGTTCGGCGATTACGTGACTGATCTGCGGATGAAAGAGATTAAAAGGCGGCTTATCGAAACCGAGGAGGCGATCAAAGATATCGTACAGCGCTGCGGCTATATCGACCTGCCGAACTTTGTCCGCAAGTTCAAATCCATCGAAGGCATCACGCCGGGGCAGTACCGCAAATTGTACGGAAAGCTGCCGGCCCGCCCGACCGGAGAAGCTTGATAAACGGTCTGCAGCCTGGGGCTGCAGGCCGTTACTTTTACAATGACAATTGTAAAGCGTTTGCACATATCGTCCGGCGGATCCTTTGCCGGCTATGCAGTTTGCTTGACGGTCAGGCATCGGACCCGCATGACAAAGCGGAACCGAAGCTACATATTTTGCGCCGCCCCGCTTCATGATAGGATGATCTCACCTAACCTACTATCCCAACAAAGCGAGGGCGATTGCAAACATGCTACCCGAAAAAATGCTATCCGAACCGAATGCTGCGGGCATACAGGCCGCAGCGCGACCAGCCCGTCATAACCGTAAGAAATGGATCACCTACACCAAGAACTACGAATTGTATCTGATGTTTCTGCTCCCGCTGGCGTACTATATTATTTTTCATTACGTACCTATGTACGGGGTGCAGATCGCTTTCAAAACCTTCCTTCCCGTGAAGGGCATCAGCGGCAGCCCATGGCTCGGCTTCGATCACTTCGAACGTTTCTTCCATTACTATAACTTCTGGCGCGTCATCGGCAATACGCTGGGAATCAGCCTGTATACGCTGGCTGTCGGCTTTTTCGCTCCGATCGTATTGGCGCTTATGCTGCACGAGGTCAAAAATGCCGCGTTCAAGCGGCTTGTCCAGAACGCGACGTATTTGCCGCATTTTCTGTCCGTTGTGGTCGTGGTCGGCATCATGATTACATTCACTTCCGTGCGAGGAGGCGTTATCAACAGCATTATCGGCTTGTTCGGACACGATCCGATCAATTTCATGATTGAGCCGGGGTATTTCAAAACATTGTTTGTGCTGAGCAACGTGTGGGAGCATATGGGCTGGAACGCTATCATTTATATGGCGGCGCTCGCAGGCATCAGCCCGGATCTGTATGAGGCGGCCGCAATGGACGGAGCCTCCCGTTTCAAACGGCTGCTAAACGTGTCGCTTCCCGGTATCATGCCAACTATTATCGTTCTGTTGATCTTACGGGCAGGGCAGCTGCTCAATGTCGGCTTCGAGAAAATTTTGCTCATGCAGAACAGTGCGAATATGGCGGCCTCGGACGTCATTTCGACTTATGTGTACCGGGTCGGCCTGATGGAAAGCTCCTTCAGCTTCGCCGCAGCCGTCGGCTTGTTCAACTCGGTCTGCAATTTTATCATCCTGCTCTTAGCGAACTATTTGGCGCGTCGCGTCAGTTCGTCGAGCTTATGGTAGGAGGTGAACGGCATGTCGGCTCTAAACCGGTTTGAAACCCGTTCGGATAAAGTGTTTAACTTATTTATCGTTTGCGCGCTCTGCCTTGTTACCGTTATAGTCGCGTACCCGCTTTGGTACAGCATCATCGCATCTTTCAGTGACCCGATCAAGGTGATGAACGGCGAAATCCATCTTTGGCCGCAAGGCTTTAACTGGGAAGGATATTCCAGTGTATTGGAAAATGAGCGGATATGGACCGGCTACCGGAATTCTCTGTTCTATACAGTGGTTGGCGTATCGATCAATCTCGTAATGACAGTCTTGGCGGCGTACCCGCTGTCACGGACCGATCTGAAGGGACGCAATGCAATGATGATGGTCGCCTTGTTTACGATGTTTTTCTCCGGCGGCCTTATACCGCAGTATCTTGTCGTGAAATCGCTTCATCTGGATAACTCGGTTTGGGCATTGGTCCTGCCGACAGCGATCAACACATACAACCTGATCGTTATGCGGACTTTTTTTCAAAACAGCATTCCTACAGAGTTATACGAGGCGTCGTATATGGACGGGGCTTCGAATACCCGTATCCTCCTCAGCGTCGTACTGCCGCTGTCCAAGCCGATCCTCGCGGTTATGTTTCTGTTTTATAGTGTCGAGCATTGGAACTCTTACTTTAACGCTATGATTTACTTATCGGACAAAAAGCTTCAAACGCTGCCGCTGATCCTTCGCGAAATCATCATTCAATCCTCCGCACAGGATATGACCGGCACCGATCCGAACGCCACGGAGCGCATGCTGCAGGCGGAATCGATCAAATATGCGAGCATCATCCTCGCCAGCCTGCCCATGCTTATCATGTATCCGTTCATCCAGCGTTTTTTCGTCAAGGGAGTGATGATCGGCGCCGTCAAAGGCTAGGCGGATACCGGCGGTCCTTCGGATCGCCCGATCTTAGCTGAAAAGTTCTGATCAGCCGCTTTTCTTATAAACATATTTATGGAGGGGTTCAACATGAAAAATTGGACAAAACCGGCAGTGCTGGCACTATCGGCGACATTGATGCTGCAGGCCGCCGGCTGCAGCAATCAGGAGAGCGCACCGGATGCCGCGGCACCGGAGAACAGCAATGTGGCGCCGACCGGATATCCGATCGTCAAAGACAAGATTACCTTGAAAGCGTTCTCCCGGCAGGATGCCCAGCTCGGCAACTATGCCGATATGTACCTTTTTAAAGAAATGGAAAACAAAACGAACATCCACCTGGAGTTCGATACGCCCAGCTCGGCCAATAATGCGGCAAAAGAACGGATCAATCTGATGTTCTCCACCAGCGATCTGCCGGATATTCTTCTTAAGAACGATTTGGGCACGGCCAATATACAGAAGTACGCCAGCCAGGGGCTGATCGTCGCGCTGGACCCGTATATCGACAAGTACGCGCCGAACTTTAAGGCACTGATGGAGAAGTACCCGGATATCCGCCAAAGGGTTACCGCGCCGGACGGACATATTTATTACCTGCCCAACATTAAGGATTACCTGCCTTCCAACGTCGGCCGGTACCCGCTGATGAATACGGAATGGCTGAAAAAGGTCGGCATGCCCGCACCCAAGACGTCTGACGAGCTGCTCCAGGTGCTTACTGCATTCCGTGACAAAGACCCGAACGGCAACGGCAAAGCCGATGAAATACCGTTCAGCGCGCATAATCTAGATTTCCTCACACATGCGGTAGGGACCATGTTCGGTCTCGATTACCAGTACGCTCAGGGACAGCTGTTTGGCGCCAATTTTGACAACGGCAAAGTCAACATCTGGCTGGACGACCCGCGTTACAAGCAAACGCTGCAATTTCTGAAGACGCTGAACGATCAGAAGCTGATCGACCCGGAAATATTTACGCAGACCGATCAAGTGTATTTCGGTAAGCTGGCGGACAATCGAATCGGCTTTACCCCGCTGTATCAGCCGCGGAATGCCGGTAAATACGCCGGACAATTCGATGCGATCGAGCCGATCAAGGGGCCTAACGGCGATCAGCTGTGGTCGTTCTTGAACCCGCGCGCGACAGCGCCTGCGTTTATCATAACGAAGGCGAATAAAAACATCGAAGCCAGCGTTCGCTGGGCGGATTATCTGTACGGCGACGAGGGCGCAACCCTCGTATACCTCGGTAAGCTTGGGGAAACGTATGAGCAGAAACCGGACGGCAGCTTCTCCTACAAGCAGGAGCTCTTGAACGCGCCTAACGGCCTGGAACGTGAATTGGGCTCCAAATGGACGTATTTCCCAGGCGATCAGCCGGCCGGCTACTTCGCGGAGAAGCAGCTCAGGCCGACGATGGAAGGGACGCCGATGGCGTCTTATGTGGATAAAGTGAAGGCGTTTCTGCCGAAAACGGCTAATCTCGCGCCCATGCTGCCGCTCGAGAAGCAGGACCGGCGCGAACCAGATCATCAGCGATCTGGAGACTTACGTCAAAGAGACGAAAGCGAAGTTCATACTGGGTACCATGTCCTTCGACAAATGGGATGAATATACGAAGCAGCTGGAGAAAATCGGGCTGAACGAGCTCGAAACCATGTATCAAGCCGAGTTCGACAAGTCGAAGAGTAATTAATCGCCGCCCCCCGGTCCCGCTCATGGAGCCGGGGGATCATTCATTCAGGAGCGTGATGAACTATGAAGCAGCCGAATCTAGTGTATGTTTTTGCCGATCAGCTAAGGGCCGACGTGCTCGGGTATGCAGGAGATGCTAAAGCGCATACGCCCAACATCGACCGTTTCGCCTCGCAATCGATGGATTTCAAGAACGCGGTATCGGTATATCCGGTATGCGCCCCATACCGGGCCAGTCTGTTCAGCGGGAAATATCCGTCCAGCACGGGGATGGTCATTAACGAAATCCGCAATATGCCGGACCCGGATGCGATCGGCCACGTTCTTACCGGCGGCGGATATCAAACCGGCTACATCGGCAAATGGCATCTGTATAATCACAGCACAGACCACAGCGATATGACCAATCATTACGTACCGCCCGGCCCTTATCGGCTGGGATTCGACGGTTTTTGGTCGACGTACGGATTCAATCATCTGTATAAAAAAGGGTTCTACTTCCAGGATGACTTCGTCCGTCACGACATCCAGGGCTACGAGCCGGATGCGCAAACCGACATGGCGGTTCACTATTTGGAAAACGTGGACCGGGAGAAGCCGTTTGCCATGTTCTTGTCTTACGGTACCCCGCACGATCCATGGACATGGGATAATGCGCCGGATGAATTTGCGGACATGTTCCGTGACGTCCAGTTCGACGATCCCCCGAACTTTACCGGGGAAGCATCGGCGGATCTATTCTGGAATGCGCGATTCAGCAAGGAGTGGGTCAAGGACAACTGGATTCCAAACCGGAATGCTTTCAAGCAGGTGTATTATTCCATGGTAGCCAATCTCGACGCCAACTTCGGCAGGCTGATGACGGCGCTGAACCGGCTCGGGTTATCGGAGGACACAATCGTCGTCTTCACCTCGGATCACGGGGAAATGTGGGGAGCCCAGGGGCGCATCGCCAAAAAGATATTTTACGACGAAGCGGCCCGGGTTCCGTTTCTTATGAGATGGCCGTCGCGGATCGCTGAAGCGTCGCAAACGGATGTCTGCCTGAACACGCCTGATATTATGCCGACACTGCTCGATTTGCTGCAGCTGCCGATCCCGGCGTCGGTGGAGGGACAGTCGGTCAAGCCGAGCATTCTTGGCGAATCCGGGCTGGAGCCTGAAGCGGCCTTCCTGCAGGGCATGGGCCATACATATCAGTGGGAGGATGGGGATGAATGGCGCGCGCTGAGGGATAAACAGTTTACTTATGCCCGGATGATTGACGGCAAGGAATTTTTATTCGACCATCGCAGCGACCCGTACCAGCTGAACAATGCAGCGGCCGATCCGGCCTACGGCGAACGGCTCGAGAAATACCGCGGCATGTTAAACGCGAAAATGGCCGAGCTGCAAGACGAGTTTCATCCGTGCACCTGGTACAACGGGCGTTGGGTCGTCGACCGGATCGTTGTCCGCTCGGCGAGTAGAGAGCTGCTTTAGCCAGGGGCTTGCGCTGATCGGGCTTCGGCAATCAATCACTGGGCAGCATGACGGACTTAGACTTGACCATGGGAGGAGCGCCTGCCCTTTTCCGTACCCGTGGAGCCGCGGCTGCAAGCTCTTGTCGGCGGTAAGCGAATTGACATATCGAAATCGAAATGACCAATCGCCAGCGGGCAGCCCCCATGTTAGATTAGTACGTGCAACTTACTCGGATCTGGAGGGATACAATTTTGAGCAAGAAGCCGCATATACTTTTTATCACAACCGATGAACTGCGCAAGGATGCTTTGTCCTGCTACGGCAACCAAGCGGTAGCTACGCCCAATATCGATAAGCTTGCGGAGCAGGGGGTTCGTTTTGACCAAGCCTACACGGCGAGTCCATGGTGCTTACCGTCCCGCTGCGCAATCCTGACCGGAAAATACCCGCATCGCAGCGGAGCCTACAGCAACTTCCGCAAATGCGAGCTGAATGCGGAAATTCCGAACCTGTTCAGCGTGCTCGGCAAACACGGTTACAAATCGGCGATGTTCGGCAAGTGCCACTTCGCTCCGGTTCCTTATAGCGAAACCCGTGCGGACCGGACGCTTCCTTATGATGAATTCAAAGCGTACTATATGACGCTCGGCATGGATCATCTCGATCTGCAGGATGACAAGCAGGTGTCCGTCTGGTTCTATGACGATTACGCCAAGGAGCTCGATCAGGCCGGTTATTTGGAAGCTTACCGGAGAGATACGTGGGATGTTGCCGGCAAACGGAAGGTGTTCGATTTTCCGGGGCCGGCCGAATGGCATCCGGACAGCTGGGTAGGCCGCAAAGCCGAGCAATATATCGAGCAGTACGAAGACGATGCGCCTTTATTTGCATGGGTATCGTTCAGCGGACCCATTATCCGTTCGACTCGCCGGAGGCATATTTGAGCCGGGTCGATATGACGAAAGACAAGCCAAGAAAGATGAAGGCAGGCGAGTTCGACGATCCTTCGCGCATTCATCACCGCAGCTGGCATGGGCCGGGCAATATCGATGGCTCTAATTCAGCGCCCGGCAGGGCCAGCAAAAATTACACAGAGGAATATTGGCAGCAGCTGCGCCGCAGCTATTATGCGAATATTTCGCAAATCGACGACTATGTCGGCCGGGTAATCGAGGCGGCGCGGAGCAAGCTGGGCGATAATCTGCTCGTCATCTTCACGGCCGACCATGGCGAGATGCTCGGCAATCACGGCGTGTGGGGCAAGCATGACTGCGCTTACCAGGACGTGCTGAACGTGCCGCTGCTCGTTCAATTCCCGGATCATCCGGCGCCGCAAGCCACCGATGCCCGCGTCATGCTGACCGGCGTGATGGCGACGTGCCTCGCCGCTGCGGGGCTGCCCGAGCAGCAGACGGATGGGCGCGATTTTCGCTCGTGCATGGAGGATGGCGGTTTTACGTATACGTTCGCCGAAGGCGAGGGGTTCATCGCTGTGAGCGATGGTACCTACAAGTATGTGTATACGAACAAGGCGGGGCAGGAATATGCCGAGATGTTCGATTTGAGCGTCGATCCGGACGAATACGATAATGCCCTGGAACGTCCTGAGCTTGCGGCCGAGCTGGCCCGGCTGAGGGGGCAGGCCATCAAGCATTTCATGCCTAAGGTGCTGGCTTGACGGAAGCGAAATGGCCGTGAATCCATTGCATATCAGACGGGCGGATACCCGATCCTTCTCCTTCCGTCTGATCGCCATGGCCATTTTCCTGAATGTGACGGGGGGATGAAGCATGAATCGAAAACCGAATATCGTCTTAATTACGACCGATACCCAACGCTGCGATACGCTCCGCTGCATGGGCAGCGAATTTGCCTTGTCTCCCAATCTGGACCGGCTTGCCCGGGAGGGGGTCTTGTTTACGCAGGCGCATACGGCTTCTCCGGTCTGCTCGCCGGCACGGACCTCTCTGCTTACAGGCATGCACACGCACATCCACGGGTGCATCGAAAACGGCATCGACCGGGGCCCGGGTCTGCCTGTCTTTCCCGACTTCCTGAAGGAGCAAGGGTACTTTAACATCATGGTGGGCAAAACCCATTTCGGGCCTGTGCCCGAATCGTTCGACGTCGTCTATACGGCGGTGGAAAAGGGAGCGGACGCGCAGGACAGCTACGCCGTTTATTTGGAGCAGTTCGGAATTGCCCGGACCGATCCGGTTATTCCCGAGGAGCATTTCCTCGACGGTTTTCTTGTGAATACGGCGATCGAGGAAATCGGAAAAGCTGCGGCTGCGGAGGATCGGCCTTTTTTCGCCTATTGCTCTTTAGTCAGCCCTCATGATCCCATCGATCCTCCCGGGGCGTGGGCGTCATTGTATGACGAGGTCGAACTGCCGCCATTAAACTACTCTGCCGGCGAAGAGGAGACGTATCCGGAGCCTATGCGCAGGCTTATCGGTCCGCTGGATGACCGGGAGCGGGCACATTTGGGACCCGGTCAAGCGCGCTACTTCGACTCTCATTGCGGGGTGGCCCGGTACGGGGAACAGGACATTGAAAAGCTGAGACGGCGTTACTACGGACTTGCCGCTTACTGCGACCATCAGATCGGAAGACTGCTTGATTATATCGACCGCGCAGGCTTGCGTGAGAACACATTGGTCATTTTCAGCTCGGATCATGGCCAGGAATATTTCGATCATGGCTTCAATAACAAGCACAACTACCATGACGCTTCGTGGCGGGTACCGCTGATCCTGCGCCAGCCGGGAACGCTTCCTGAGAACGAGCGGCGCGATTACGCCGTGTGAACCGACATTACGGCGACGATTCTGGGTGCGGCCGGCACCGCCTGCGACGCAGTACAAGGCTTCGACCTCTATACGCCGCTTGCGGAAGGGAAGCCGTCCCCGAGGCGCTGCGCCGTCGGTACGCTGTACCGCTCGGCGGCTGTTGCTACCGACCGCTGGAAGCTGGAATATTATTTCGATGAAGGCAGCGGCCGCTTGTTTGACAGAGCCGCCGATCCGCTGGAGCAGCACGATTTGTTTAACGAAGAGGGCTGCTCCCAAATCCGCGACGAGCTGCTGCATGCTCTGCTGCTATGGCGGGCGGAAACTACGGACGTTTGGCATTTGAAGCACCATCGCCATGGCGGGGGCCGGTTGCAAGGCGTTTGGAGTACCATACGAAGCAACTGCTGGCTGTCGACGCGGAGGCACGCCTCCAGGAAAGGCTGCTGGCTGCAGGCGTATAAATGGAGAAGCTCCAGCGATGCCCGGTTGTTATGATCGATTGACAAATTTATGAGGAAATGAGATGAGTCCCAATGAGTTCACAAGCTCTCAGACCGCCTTCGGTACCGCTGATTACCGTTGACCCTTACTTTAACATTTGGTCCGCCGCCGACCGGCTGACCGATGCGGAAACGGTGCATTGGACCGGCAAGCTTCACAGCATGATCGGCATTGCCCGCATTGACGGGGAGGCCTACCGGTTTATGGGCGGCAAAACGCGTTACAGTGACGCCAATCGAGTACAGGCGGCAGCAATGACGCAAACAAGCCTGAATGTGACTCCGCTCTCCACGATCTATACGTTCGAGGCCGGAGGCGTGCGCCTAACGATCCGGTTTACGACGCCGCTGCTTCTGGACGACCTTGACGTGCTGAGCCGTCCGGCTTCGTACGTTCATTTCCGGGCGGAAGCCATGGACGGCGCAGCCCATCAGTTAGAGTTGTACTACGATATCGGCGGGGAGCTGGCTGTCGATTCGCCGATTCAAGAGGTGGCCGCCTATAGGTCACAGCTATCTGACGGCAGTCCTCTTCTGCGCATCGGGACGACGACGCAGAAGCTGCTGAACCGCTCGGGCGATGACCTCCGCATTGATTGGGGCTACGCCTGCCTTGTTTTGCCTGGCGGGGACCAACAGGACGCGGCGATAGCCGATCATACGGCACGCGAACGCTATGCAGCTGACGGAAGCTTCCCGGAGAGCGATGATGATAGCCTGCCAACCGATTTAGTCCACCGCAAGCCGGTGCTTGCGTCGCGCATCCGTTTTGGTGCAGTGGCCGGCTCGGCCGTAGAGCGCAGGGTCATTATCGCTTACGACGATATTCTTTCCGTAGAGTATTTCCATAAGCCGCTCCCCGGTTATTGGAAGCGGAATGGACTCACATTTGAGGCTATGCTGACGGCTGCGATCGCCGAGGCGGACGACCTTCTGGCCCGCTGCGATCGGTTTGACTCGCAGATGATCCGCGAGGCGGCAGCGGCCGGCGGCGAGAAGTACGCCGATATTTGCGCGCTTGCCTACCGGCAGGCGATCGCCGCACATAAGCTTGTCGCGGACGAACAGGGACAAGTGCTTTTTTTCTCGAAGGAGAATTTCAGCAACGGCTGCATGGGAACGGTCGACGTCAGCTATCCGTCCATCCCGCTGTTTCTGAAATACAACCCCGAGCTGGTCAAAGGGATGCTGCGCCCGGTGTTCCGGTACGCCGCATCGGACGCATGGCCGTATGATTTCGCACCGCACGATGTCGGACGCTATCCGCTCGCTAACGGTCAGGCTTACGGAATGGACATGGAGCGGCAGATGCCGATCGAGGAATGCGGCAACATGCTGATCATGACCGCTGCCGTATGCAAGGCGGACGGCCATGCCGGGTTCGCTGACGATCATTGGGAGCTCTTAACCAAATGGTCTGCCTATTTGACGGACTACGGCATGGATCCCGGCAACCAGCTGTGTACCGACGATTTCGGCGGGCATCTGGCGCATAACGCGAACCTGTCCATCAAGGCGATTATCGGCATCGGCTGCTACGGCCTGCTTGCCCGAATGAGAGGGGATGAGGCGGCCGCCGAGCGCTGCCTGGCTGGGGCTAAGCAAATGGCGGACCGCTGGGAACGGACGGCAAACAACGGCGAATATTACCGCCTGGCGTTCGATACCCCGGATTCATGGAGCTTGAAGTACAACCTGGTATGGGATACGCTGCTCGGCTTGAATCTGTTCGACCCGGCGATCCGGGCCCGCGAGATCCGGCATTACCTGAACATACAGAACAAGTACGGCGTGCCGCTAGACAACCGCCAGACGTATACCAAAGCGGATTGGCTTGTTTGGGCGGCGACACTCTCCGAGCGGCCGGAGGATTTCGAAGCGCTGATCGAGCCGCTATGGCGGTTTCTGCACGAAACTCGCAGTCGCGTTCCGTTTACGGACTGGTATTATACGATTGACGGGCGGCTTACCGGCTTTATTAACCGCTCCGTGGTCGGCGGGGTATTTATCAAGCTGCTGGCCTAATCCTGAGGCGGGCGGCAGAGACGGGTACATACACCAAAACCTCCGCCAGCCCGTCCCGTCACTCGGCATAATTCAGGGAGGCTTTTCTCACGAAATAAACCGTAACAACGATAAGCTATACTGGAAAAAGACGGCCCGGTTCGGGTCGTCTTTGCTTTTGCCATTACGACAACGTTTCTACCTGTCGCTTCCTGCCGAAGCGGGCTGCTCCGTAGTCCATCGGCTAATTTTTCGCGGTAAGGGGAAGGGCCTGATCGTTGTTCGTTTGACAAACGGGGTTAACGGCTGGATCCGGTGTATGGGTCAGCTATCAAAAAAGGATGCGCGGTTTAAGAAACAATCAGACTCCTTAATAAGCGGTTTGTGGTAAAATTGATAAAAGCTGCACATACCTGAGTAAAATGAACTCATCACAAGGAGTCTGTTATGAATGGATAATCGTTCCCCTCTCCCTTTGGAGGCAAACGCATGAAGAACACGTTGTTTTACCGTACCTTATTATCTTATACCCCGATTTTTTTCGTCATCATCTCCATTCTCATTGTCATCTTCTATGTGAAGATCAGCAGCGAGTCCCGGGAGCAGATCGACCGAGCCAACGTGACGCTTGCGGAGCATGTCAGCCGGAATATCGACTCCTCGCTGCAGCTGACCGAATACGTCATCTTGAACCAGCTGCTGACCGATGAGAAGATTAAGCTGTTTTATGAAGCCAAGCACGAAATCGAGCCGTTCCTCGCCTATCAAATTTCGAAGCAGCTGGGCGATATGTCGAATATGTTTCCTTTTTTAAACGATGTATACGTATACAACCGGACTACCGGCGAAGTCATTACGAAGAATACGGTCATGCAAAAGAACCAGTTTCTGGACCGCCCGTTTATTGACCAGGTGATGAGCCAGCCTTCTCCTTACCGCTGGACGGCGCCGAGAGCTTATAAGGAATTTCAGGATATGAATGCGACGAGTGTGGTCACCATTGCCCAGCAAGTGCCGCTCAGCCTGAAAGATCAAGGCATCGTGGTAGCGAATGTGCGCACCAGCAACATTCTGAGCATGATCGAAGAGGCGACGAATACCCAATTAAGCGGCGTACAGCTGCTGGATGCGGATAACCGACCGTTTGGAAGCCAGACGGCCGCCGAGTTGTCGGCCGGGACCGTACATAAGGAGCAATCGGCTTATACCGGGTGGGTGACGGTTACCGGACTTAAGGATACCGCCTCGCTGCAGATTCTGTCCGTTTTCTCCGATATATGGACGATTATCGGTCTGCTGACGATTGTTGTCGGCATCGGCTGGCTGACCTACGTCACGCACCGCAACTACAAGCCGGTGCAATCGATTATTGAGAAGATCGACGCCTTCGCGCTTCCCCTCTCCAAAAAAACGGCCGGCCGTAAAGGCCCCGGGGAATATACGTTCATCATGTCCGCGCTGGACAAGCTGATCGAGCAGTCCAACGATTATGAGAAGCAGCATAAGGAAGATTTGATATACCGGCGCAAGCTGTTTTTCCGGGAGCTTCTGGAAGGCGGGCGGGAGGTTCCGGAGGACTACTGGAGAGCCGAGACGGCTAAACTGGAGCTGCCTTCCGATTATATAAGCCTGACCGTCATCGTCGTCGAATTGGATAAATACGCGGAATTTACGAAGCGGTACTCGCACCGCGACCAGCAGCTGTTCAAGTACGCCTTGAACAACGTCATCGGCGAAATATCGGCGGAGGCGCCGGTCTACGTATGGAGTGAATGGAGAGAGGCGAACCAGCTTATCTCCATCTGCCTGATGAAGGAGCCCGAGCTTTCGTCCAAGGATACGCTGTACGGTCTCTTCGAGACGTTGAGGGTATGGGTGGAGGAGCATTTGCACTTCACGTTATCGGCCGGGATCGGCCCCGAGGTGGATCGCCCGTCGGAGCTGACCGCTTCTTTCGATAAGGCGCAGGAAGCGCTTAATTATAAAAGCTCGCTTGGCTCCAACCGCATCATCGGTTATTGGGACATTCAAAAGGTTCCGAGGGAGGACATTTACCCGTTTATGCAGCTGACCAAGACGATGACGCAGCAGTTTAAGCTGGGCCAGGACTGGCGTTCTCCGCTTGCCGAGATGTTTGCCAGGTTCAAGGAAAACCCGATCTCCAGGGAACAGGTCCAGAACATTCTCGGCTACCATTTGTTCCATTTCCGCAAGGAACTGCAGAGGCTGAGGGAAGCATCGCCCGGACTCGATCTGGACGATACCGTAAGCGAGATGGACGCCTGCGTCGAACAGATGGATACGATAGCTGAAATCGAGCGCACGATGACCTCGCTGTTCGAGCGGCTGGACGCGGCCATAGCGAGAAATCGCGACGAGCAGTCGAATTATGCGCTGATCGTGAAGATCAAGGAATACATTACCGTCCATCATGCCAATCAGGAGCTGAGCCTGCAGCATCTGAGCGACGAGTTCGGGCTCAGCCCGCGTTATGTGAGCAAGCTGTTTAAGGAAACGTTCGGAGAGAAATTCGTCGATTACTTGACCGATGTGCGCATCAATCAAGCGAAGCTGCTGCTGACCCGTTCGACCGGTTCGGTCCAGGATATCGCGGAGCAAGTCGGCTACGGCAACGCCATTTCCTTCATCCGTACGTTCAAAAGAATCGTGGGCCAGACGCCCGGCGAATTCCGGAAAGATTCGAACCAGGGCTCGGACTCGGTTCCGAACTTGAACTCGGACTCGGGATAACCTGCCGGTCTGACCGGAGTTCCTGAGCTGAAACGCTGCCCTGCTAGGCCGTTTCCCCTTCCTGTGCCGAAATCGTCTATCGGCGAAAATCGTTTATGCCTCTCCTATAAGCCCGCCCCTCCGTGCCGGAGCTTGGTTTGTCCAAGCCCGGCCGCAGGGGCGGGCTTTTTTTACATGAAGGAATTTATATGTTTTCGGGGTCCCCGCTAAGTACCTGAGTCCGCTTCGAAGCACAAGCCCCACTTTGTGGGGTTATTTTACCCTGTAGGATTGATGTGCGAAGCTCCCGCTGCATATCTGAGTAGATTTCGAGGCAAAATCCTGCTTGGTGGGGGGATTTTGACGCTGCGTGTACTTTCCGTTTATACCGGAAACATGTATATTGCCGGAAGCTCACCCGGCATTTTATAGTTCAGCTATGCCCAAATTTGAACAACAGTGAGGTGAGCCTGATGATGCTGACCAAGAAGATATGGAAGCGGAACATTCCGTTATATACAATGTTCCTTCCGGTGCTGGCGTTTTTCCTCCTATTCAAATACGCCCCCATGCTCGGACTCGTCATCGCATTTAAGGATTACAATTTTATGGATGGGATTGCGCGCAGTCCGTGGGTAGGACTGAAGCATTTCCGAGCGATTTTCGGCAATCCGCAGACGCTTCTCATTATTAAGAATACGTTGACGCTTAGCTTGCTCAATGTATTCGTCGGCTTCCCGTTTCCGATTGCCCTTGCCCTTCTGCTAAACGAAGCCAGGCGCATGTGGTTTAGAAAGACGGTGCAAACGCTTGTTTATTTACCCCATTTTTTCTCGTGGGTTATCGTCGGGGGCATTGTTCTGACCGTATTCTCGCAAGAGTCCGGAATCGTCAATCATGTGCTGCAGAAAGTAAGCGGAGACACCTTCCCTTTCTTATATGTAGAGGGTTCCTGGATGACCGTCTTCGTCGGCGCAGGCATTTGGAAGGAGGTCGGCTTTAGCGCGATCATTTATTTGGCGGCCTTAACGGGCATCGATCCTTCCTTGTACGAAGCCGCAAAGCTGGACGGGGCGGGCAAATGGCAGCAAATTCGCCATATTACCCTGCCGGGTATCAGCTCTACCATCGTCATCCTGTTTATTTTATCGATGGGACGGGTGATGGAGGTCGGCTTCGATCAGGTTTACATGCTGCAAAACTCTACCGTCACCCGGGTGTCCGAGGTTATCAGCACCTACATGTACAAGGTGGGGCTTATGGGGGCGCAGTTCAGCCTGTCGACGGCTCTGGGATTATTCGAGTCGCTTGTCGGGCTCATCCTGGTCGTAAGCGTCAACGGGATCGCGGGCAAATTTGATAAAGGTTTATGGTAGGAGGGATTTCGGCATGAAGGACACCTGGGGCGAAAAACTGTTTTACGCCTTCAATTACGTACTATTAACTGCAGCGGCGCTCAGCTGCTTGCTGCCCCTGATCTATTTGATCTCCATCTCGCTCAGCGATTCGCAAGCCGTAGCTTCCGGCATCGTATCCTTATGGCCGGTCGGCTGGTCGCTCGATTCTTACAGAGCTTTATTCGTCGGCACCAATATCAAGGAGGCGTTCTGGAACAGCATCGTGCTGACCGGGGTCGGAACGGCGCTCAGCATGCTTTTCACGATCGCGGCGGCTTATCCGTTGTCGCGGAACTATTTTATCGGAGCCCGTTTCTTCACGCTGCTGATCGTCTTCACCATGATGTTCGGAGGCGGTCTCATTCCGACTTATTTGGTCGTGAAAGCGCTGGGGCTCATCAATACATACGGCGCCGTCTGGTTTACCGGGCTGGTCAGCGCTTACAACATGCTGGTCATGATGACGTTCTTTAAGCATATTCCGGCCGAGCTGGACGAAGCGGCGCAGATGGACGGCTGCGGCGAATGGCGGTATTTGGCGACCATCGTCCTGCCGTTGTCCGTTCCGGTCATCGCAGCGCTCAGCTTGTTTTATGGAGTGGGCTACTGGAACTCGTTCTTCAATGTGCTCATCTACATCAACGACACGAGCAAATACAACATGGCCGTGCTTATCCAGCAAATGGTGCAGAGTCAATCGCTGCTCGCCGAATTGAACCAAAGCAGCTCCTCCGACCAGATTGTGCTGACACCCGAGGCAATTAAAGCGTCCGGCATCATCACGATGGTGCTGCCCATGCTCGTTGTTTACCCGTTCGTGCAAAAGCATTTTGTTAAGGGGATCATGCTGGGCGCGATTAAAGGCTGAGGCTGGGCTTGAACGTGAAGGAAGAAGGCCGGCCCTCGAAGGAGGTGAAGCCCGCAGCGAGCGGCATAAGCACGGTACGGGTCGACAAGGATTATTCACTATGGAAAGAGAAATCATTAGATGAATTCAGGAGGGTTGTATCCATGAGAAAACGAATTAACAAACGGATGGTATACGGCAGTATGGTTTGTATAGCGGCATTGTCTGCACTGCTGGCCGCCTGCACAAAGGAAAGCGCCGATCCGGCTCCAGGGGCAAGCTCGGGGGAAGGCGGCGCAAAGCGCGGACAAATTTCAGTGTCCTTATACGACCGGGGACCGTCCCTCAGCAGGTCGGCACCGTAGAGAAAAACAACTGGACGCAATATGTAAACGAGAAAGGTTCGGTCGACGTGAAATTCGTGCCGATTCCCCGGGGCGAATCCATACAGAAGCTCAATGTGCTGTTCGCCTCCGGCTCGGCGCCGGACGTCATTCATGAGTTTGATTCGCCTTTCCGCAACCAGCTGTATGCCAGCAAGCAAATTATGCCTGTCGACGATTTGATCGAGAAGTACAGCACCGTATACAAGAAGCTGCTGCAAAAATATCCGGAGCTGAAAAAAGCGGCGACCAAGCCGGACGGCAAAATGTATGAGTTCGGCCGGGTGCAGCGGCTCGTCGGCTTCCAAGCGCTGTTTATCCGCAACGATTGGCTGAAAAAGCTGAATTTGAAGGTACCGCAAACGACCGAAGAGCTGCTGCAGGTCGCCAAGGCGTTCGCCGAGCAGGACCCGGACGGCAACGGGAAGAAGGATACCTACGGGATCGCCTTGAGCTCCGAAACCGGAGCTACGGTCGACACGATGTTCCAAAATTTCGGCTGGATCGAAGAGGGCGGCAAAATGATCAAAGATTGGGACCGTGCTCAAGCGGCTCTCGCCTTCAAAAAGCAAATTTATGACAGCGGGCTGACGGATAAAGATTTCCTCGCCGATAAGAACGGCCAGAAGTCGATCCAGGACTGGGTGAGCGGCAAAACCGGCATCTTCGTCGGCAGGACGGTCGACACCGTCAACTTTAAAACGTATTATGAGCCGCTCAAGAAAAATGTTCCCGGCGCCGAGGTCATCGCGATCAAGCTGCCGGAAAGCCCGTACGGACGCTTTGCCGCCGGCGTTAACAACCCGGTGCAGATGACTACGGTCATCAATGCATCGGCGAAAGAACCGGCCGCAGCTATGAAATACGTGGACTTTATGTCGTCCGACGAGGCCGCCAAATCATTTCGCTACGGGTTCGAGAATGTGCATTACACCGTCGGCCCTCAAGGCTGCCCGGTTCAGAAGGATCCGGAGAAATATAAAACGGAGATCGCCTGGAACGTCGACTTCCAGCTGCTGCTGCAGCAAATTGAAATGGGCGATTGTGCGCAGGTCGAAGCTCAGCTCAATCCGGATGTTCCTCTGGAGAAGGATTTCATCGAAATTATCAAGCAGAACAACGAGGCCAATCTTGCTTCCGATGTGAAATACGGCCGCATTACGCACACCGAGCATTTCCCGTCGCTGCCGGCGAATCTTCAAACGATCGCAACCAATACCGCTCAGATTTCCGATATTTATAACAAGGCGATCGTTTCCGGCGACAAATATACGGTCGATCAGGCGATGAAGGACGCCCGCAAAATGTGGGACGATCAAGGCGGCAAGCAGCTGGAGGACTTTTACGGCAAATGGTATGCCGAGCAGAAGGATAAAGCGTTCCTGGCGGCCGATATGATGAAATTTGCCAAAAAATAACGAGAGAAACCGGAGGCTAGGCCCATGATGTATTTTGCAGATACGAGCCGAGGAAGGCCGTATGCGAAAGACCCGGCCGTCGTCAAATTCGATGGCCGGTATTGGATGTACTATTCCATCCCTCCTTACGGGGATGGACGTGAGAAAGACGGCTGGGCGATCGGTATTGCCGTCAGCTCGGATTTGACGGAGTGGACGCGCATGGGAGAGCTGACGCCGCAGGCGGACTACGAGTCCAACGGCTTATGCGCGCCCGGCGCCATCGTATTGGACGGGCACATCCATCTCTTCTATCAAACGTACGGCAACGGTTCAGAAGGATGCGATCTGCCATGCCGTTTCCGCTGACGGCACCGAGTTTCGCCGCAACGCCAGCAATCCGGTTTTCTCTCCGGCCGGAGACTGGAACAACGGGCGGGCGATTGATGCGGACGTCATCGTTCATGACGGCAAGCTGTTTCTTTACTTCGCCACTCGCGATCCGCAGGGCGAAATCCAGATGCAGGGCGTCGCCACGGCGCCGCTCGGCTCCGGCTTCGGCCGGGACGCCTGGACGCAAGCGGGCGGCGGCACGATTCTGCAGCCGGAGCTGCCCTGGGAGGGGCAGTGCATCGAGGCGGCTGCCACCTGCAAGCGTGACGGCAGGCTGTATATGTTCTACGCCGGCGCCTACAACAACTGGCCGCAGCAAATCGGCTGCGCGGTGAGCGACGACGGAATGCGCTGGCAGCGGCTGTTCACCGAGCCGTTCCTGCCGAACGGTCACTGCGGGAAGCTGGAATTCAAGCGAGTCGGGACATCCTTACCTGTTTACAGACGAGGACGACCGCATGTATTTGTTTTATCAAGGCAATAATGACAATGGGAAAACATGGTATTTGTCGCAAGTGGAAATTGTCTGGGACGGCTCTATGCCGAAAATAAAGGAGGAATAGGGAAGACCTTCGTAAGCGATGAACATAAGATGCTTCACGCAACAAACAAGAAGAGCACCGGTGCCGGTGCTCTTCTTGCTTATGAGTCTCAAACCTGTACCTGCTCTAGCCTTGCGACGATTATCGTGCGCTCAGCCCGATTTGACCTTATTTGACCAATATATTTCTATTAAAGACTTCTACAAGCTCAGACGCTGTACTCGCCGTATGGTAGACGCCGGCAAAAGGGCCGTCCGGAGAGCAGTAACCTACCGGGATGTTAAAGACTTGCTCCAGAATCAGCTTAATGCCAGGAAGGTTTCCGATGGCAGCGGGAGTGTAAGCTTCCGTTACGTCGTTCGCACGACGCTGAAGGTCGCGCGCCTCGTCGTACTTGCCCTCGTTCATTTTCTCCATCATCACTTTATGGTGATAGCAGGTGATGGCCTGCAGAGCTCCGATATTTCCATCCGCGCCCATCAGCTGCGAGCAGATCGCCAATTCATCTGCGCCTGTGAGAATATTCAGGTCAGGACGGATTTTCTTGAATCTTTCCAGGATGTAAAAGTTATTGTCGGTGAACTTGATGCCCCGGAAGGTAGGCACTTTTTTCATGGCTTCGAGCAGCGCAGCCGGATCAACGGATTTCCCCCCGGTTAACGTTTTGCCCATGGCCACCCAATAAATATAGAACGGGATGTTCGGTGCGGCAGCGGAAATGCGCTTAAAGTAAGCGACGTTTTCTTCCAAGGAAGCCTGCTCGGAAATACCGACGGAGGCTACCGCATACGCGCCATGCTCCGCTGCATGGGCAGCCAGCTCAACCGAATCATCCAGGTTCTCATTGTAGCCCACATGGACGAAAATCGGCAGCTTTCCTTTGGCGGCAGCTAAGACGGCTTCCGCCCATTGCTTTCTTTTGGCCACATTTAAATGCGCGCCTTCTCCGGTTACAGCCGAGCATATACAAGCCATCCGCTTGCTGCTTAACATACATGTCAACCAAGGGCTGGGCCAATTCCGTTTTAATATTTCCCTTTTGATCCATAGGTGTAACGAGTGCAGGCAGTACGCCTGTCAACAATTTTTCCTGCATTGTAACTCTCTCCCATCTTTTTTTGAATGATTATTGTAATGTTTTCACATAACAATTGAAGTTATCCTTTGACGGCTCCGCTGGTAAGACCGGCGACAAAATATTTGTTCAAGGTAATGAACACCACAAGCATCGGAATAACGGCCATAACCGTACCGGCCATCATCAGATCCCAGGAGGTTACGGATTCTCCGGAGCTTTTCATCGAGACGATACCTACAACGAGGGGCTGCTTATCCGGATTGCCTAATGTAAAGACCATAGGAAGCAAATAATCGTTCCATGAATTCATGAAGGCAAGCAGCCCGACGGTGGCAATCAGAGGCTTCGTCAGCGGAAAGATGATGTTATAAAAGATTCGGAAAAAGCTGCAGCCGTCGACTCGGGCCGCTTCGTCGATTTCTCGGGGAATGCCATCGATAAAGCCTTTGGCTAAATATAAGTTGGTGACATTGATCCCAAAAATATAGATGATAATAACGCCCCATAACGATTGGTTGAGATGAAGGGCTTTGGCCATATTCAGCTGAGGATATAAATACAAGCTGCCCGCAGAGATGAACATGGAGAACGTAATCAGGGCAAGCAGCGGCTTTCTCCCTTTAAATCTCCCTCGAGAAAATACATAGCCCGATGTGATTGAAGTGACGATGGTTCCGATAACAATGACCGTGCACATGTAAATACTGTTCCATGTATAAACCTTGAAGTTCGACAGGTTCCAGGCCTTTTCATAATTTTTCAATGTAGCCTGCTGCGGGAAGAACGAAGTAGACGTTAAAATACTTGCCGTGTTTTTTAAAGAGCTGACCACCACATAAAATATCGGGAAAATCACCAGGACGGCGATCAGCACGAGCACAAGGTATAAAGGAACGGATGTCAGCCATGGTTTATTTTTCATTCGTTTCGCTCCTCCGTCCCTTAATAATAATTGCCCACATTGCGGGTCAGTCTCATATACAGACCTACGACAACCGTTAAAATAATAGCTGTGATCACGGCGAGGGCGGACGAATATCCGTATTGGCTAATCGAATCGGCAGCCCCGTAGGAGAAGAAATATTTGAACGTATAGGACATGACGACCTCGGTTGAACCGCCGGGCTGACCGTTCGTCAGAACCAGCACCAGGTCGGACATCTTGATGCTGTTCACAATAAAGAGCATCATAATGACTTTCCCTGTCGGAGCCAGCAAAGGGAGCGTAATTTTCGTAAACCGCGTCCATTTGTTCACGCCGTCGATATCAGCGCACTCATATATTTCCTGCGGTATATTTTGCAGCCCCATTATGAAAAAGATCATGTTTACGCCAAAGCCTTTCCATACACTCGCGATGACAATGACAAGATCCGCCAGCCATTTGTTCCCGAACCAATTGATATTGGTTTCTGTAAGATGAAAAGCTTTGAGCAGCTGGTTGACCGAGCCCAGGAAAGGTTCAAACATTAAGAAGAAGACAATCCCTACAATCGCAGTACTGACAATGGTTGGAGAGAAGAAAACGGTACGAAAGAAGGAATTGATTTTCTTTCCGCTGTTCAAGACAACCGCTAAAAAAAGCGCAAGCGGGATTTCAAGAACAAATTTAGCAATAACGATGATAAAGGTATTGACTAAGGAATCCCAGTAATGGCTGTCTCTTGTAAAGGCCCGGACGTAGTTGTCGAAGCCGGCAAAGCTCGGAGGCGAAATGCCATCATAATTAAACCAGGACCATCGGATGAGCCAAACCATAGGGTAGATGGTGAACAAGGCGAAGCCAATCAGCATTGGGGCTAGCATGAGATAGGATTGTACGGTATCTTGCCGGTAAATGCTGGATTGTTTAACGGTGTTTTCGGGTGAACTGCGCATGCTGGCGTGTGCCTCCTTTCTGTATAAAACGTTATGGGAGGGGGAGGATGGAGGATCCTCCGCACCTAGATGTTATTTAGACCGCGTATCCCAGTTTTTGTTCACATACAGACTCATATCCATGCCGCCGTTAACGGCTTTATCCAATGCGCTGTTATAACGCTTATCCAGATCGGCAAGAACGGCAGCGACATCCGCATTGGCAGGTCCCGCAATCAAGTTGACGATCGTATTCTGATAAGGCTGTCCTTCTACGGTAATGCCTCCATCCGGCGGCGTGAGCGCAAGGTAGGAATTGGACGTATCTCCGAATTCGGCGGTTCCCGCCTTCTTGAAGCTGGCAGGAGCCTGCGCTTGAATATCTTGCCGTGCGATGAAATCGACTTCATTATTTTGAATGTCTTTCAGCACTTTATCGCTATGGAACAGCTCATACACTTTCATCGCTTTTTCCGGCATGTTCTTAGCGCTTGGCCCTATGCACAGCGCGTCGGCAATTTGCGCGTAGTTTTTATACTTCTTGGCTGGATCAATGACGGGGGTATCTACGACGCCAAGCTCGAAGTGGGTCCCAATCTCTTTCCAGAACTTATCGAGGGCGGAAACATCCCAATTGACCCCGGGAAGCATTGCGATTCTGCCCGCAGCGAACTGCGCCATCAGAGCGTCATTGTCCATGCCTTCTCCGCCGGGGAAGATGCTGCCGTCCGCCTTCATTTGGAGAATTTTTTGGATATTCGGCGTGAAATCAGAGAATGCGAATTTGCCTTTGGTGAAATCGTAGCCCATATGGCCGACTGAGCTCGCGAACTGCGAGGCAAAATACCATTTGCCGGAAGAGGCCGAATCCTTTAAGTGGACGCCATAGCCATAAGCGCTTCCTTTGTTGTCATTTGTAATTTTCTTCGCGTAGGACACAACCTCGTCCCAGGTTGCCGGCGGTGTATTGAATCCGGATTTTTTCAGCAGATCCTTGTTGTACATAAACTTGGTAGACAATACCTTGTAAGGAACGCTGTACGATTTTCCGCCGAATGTCGTATAGCCATTGATCAGAATATCCTTGTACGTTTTCAGAAAATCAGGTCCGCCCGGCAGATCGTCGATAGGAAGCATCCAGCCGGAGCTGATGAAAGGCTCCTTCACCGTACCTACAAATTTATAAAGCTCCGGAGCCTGGCCGGCCGCTAAGGCCACCTTTAACACATCGTTGTAGTCGCTTCCAAATACTTTGTATTCGATGCGGATGCCATCCTTTAACCCTTCGCCTTTGTTATACTCCTCAATAATAGGATCCATGATCGGCTTATATGCGCCGTCGTTCGTCCATACGCGGATTGTTTCCATTTTGGTGTTGGACCCATTCGAACCGTTACCCGATTCCTTTGCCGAGTTACCTTCCGAACTACCTGTACAACCTGACAAGATCCCCATCACAAGTGTTAAACCAAGGCAAGCTGAACCGACCCGAATCATGGTTTGGCGATGCATACTTTTCAAAACGATTCCTCCCTTTTTGTTGTAGAAGCGCTTACAACATCATAGCAATTAATATTTCCTGCGAAAATACAAAAAAATGCGGAAAAAAGTACGATATTTTATGCAGTTGACGAATGGCCTTGTCACCGGTCATTTTCCGTTGATATACTGAAGCTGCTGGAAATCCTTAAAGAAAGGAGCTCCATAATGATAGGAATGATGCATATGAGCATACGAACCCGGCTTGTCATCTATTTCCTCGCTTCCATACTGATTCCATCTGTTCTTATTACTGCAGCCGTATATATCGGCTCCACCGAAATCATTAATAAGAAGATGAATGAGCTAGTTGAGAAAAATTTGAACTCAGCCCGTCTGATTGTGCAGGAAAGGCTTGAATTTATTGATGAATTAATGACCTTGATTTCATTAAACCCCATGGTGCAGGAAGTGTTAAGCGAGAGTCCTACGAATAACATGGCGGACAACGTGACGCAAATCATTAAGCTCGACCGTGCGCTCGACAGCTATTATTTATCCAATTATTACGCATCTCCCAATTCATCCATCGTACCGACCATTTATTTAATTGACAGGCCCGAGTATAAGAAATATGACATTTCCAATAAGGTGCAGGAGGTTTCGGCGATTGAGAACGAGCCGTGGTACCAGACGATGGGCGATAAAAATATGATTATCGACGCTCCGTCCGGCAATGGCCCGGTGATCATCGCTAAACGTCTGTTCAGCTTGAGGAAGGCGGACAAGTACGACTATGTTGCACTGCTCACTGTTGAGCTGGAGAAGTCAGGTATTAACAGCATGCTGTCGACGTTCAAGCCATCGGAAGGAAGCCGCATCTGCATTCTGGATCATAACAATCAGGTGATTATGAGCAGCGATGCCATGACTGGCGAGGAAGAAGAGCTGATCCGATCGCTGACACCCCATGCAGATAAATTTCAACAAGTCAGCCTGAATGGAGAACCCGTCATTATGTCCTATGAAAATTTGGATAATATCGATTGGAAAATCGTAAATATGACGCACTTGAATGAGATCAATTCGGACCAGAACCGTTTGACTCGGATCGTCGGTTTTGTTCTTCTAAGCTGCATGTCAACGGCTCTTTTGGCCGCTTTCTTGCTTTCGCGCAATATCTCGAGTCCGATTACGAAGCTGGTTGCTTCCATGCGGACCGTCAGAGGCAATAACTTCGATATCGATATCCGTTATAACAAAAAAGACGAGTTCGGCTATTTGATCCAGCAGTACAAGCGGATGATCCGTCAGATTAAGGATTTGATCGATAAGCTTTATGTAAGCGATTTAAATAAACAAAAGGCGGAATTGCTTGCCAAGGATGCGCAGCTTCGGACGCTGCAAGCCCAAATTAATCCGCATTTTTTATACAACACATTGGATTCCATCAACTTGTTCGCGATCAAGCATAATACGCCGGAGATCAGCGAGATGATTAATTCACTGGCTAATTTTTACCGGTATTCGCTTAGCAAGGGGCGCAATATGATTTCTCTGGAAGAGGAGATTACGCATACCCAAAGCTATTTGGACATTCAATCCATACGGTTCGGACCAAGATTGCGGTACTCCATCGCTATTGTGCGTGAGCTGCGAAAAACAAGAATTGTCAAGCTGGTCATTCAGCCTCTTGTAGAAAACTCAATTATTCACGGGTTTGCCCACAAGGAGGGAGAACTGGAAATACGGATAACGGCAACGCAGGAGGCGGACCGTCTCGTTTTGTCCATTACAGATAACGGTACCGGCGCGGATGTATATGAGTTGAACCGATTGCTGCTATTAAACGATAATGAAGAAAAGTCATTTGCCATTAGGAACGTTCACCGGCGGCTTCAAAGCACATTCGGTGAAGAATATGGACTTCACTACCTTCGTAATGAGTCCGATGGGATGACGGTACGAATTACAATTCCTGCAAACTATGGAGGGGAATCATGTTAACAGTAGTCTTAGCCGACGATGATTACCTGGTCAAAGAGATTTTGTATCAGAACATTCCTTGGCATGAGCTCGGCATGGAGGTAATCGGGCTTGCAGAGAACGGCAAGGAAGCTCTTGATCTATGTGTGAATGTCAAGCCGGATATTTTGGTGACGGACATTAAAATGCCTTTTTATAACGGGCTTGAGGTTGCTATTCAGCTGATGGAGCATCAGATCCCAACGAAAACGATCCTGATTAGCGGGGTGCAGGATTTTAATTACGCCCGAATCGCTCTAAATGTGCAAGCTGCAGGCTATATTCTGAAGCCGATTCAGCTCAAAGAGGTTATCGCCGTGCTGAAAAAGGTAAGAGACGCCATCGAAATGGAGTTCCAGCGGGAACAAGTGGTGAAGCGGCTTGAGCAGCAGCTGGCAGACAATATGTCTCTGGTACGGGATAAATTTCTGAATCATCTCGTCTCCGAGGGGGCGCTTCATGACAATGAGCTTCAAGAGAAACTGGATTATTTCAAGCTGCCCCTGAAGGCGGTTCAAGATATTATCGTCGTCGTGGCGGAAATCGACGATTATGAAAGCCGGGTGAAGAGCCAGGGGATCGACCGCATCCAATTTTATAATTTCTCCATTAAAAATTTAATTGAGCAACTATTGAACAATTATCAAGCGGGGATCTGTTTTACGACAAGGGATAACGAGTTTGTGATAATATTTTGCGGGGAGTACTGCAAAGAAGACAAAATGACGCAGCTCTTCGAGAGTATCGAGCAGCTGCTGCACGATTTTGACAGCATTACGCTTTCTATGGGCGTCGGTCATTGCGCAAGTCTGAAATCCGCCCATCTTTCTTACAGCAGCGCGTGCAGCGCCAGGAGCTATAAGTTTTATACAGGCAATAACTCGATTATTCATATCAACGATATTGTCAGCTCCAATTCGATGGATAAGACCGGCGATATGAGAGGAAATGCGAAGCTCCATCATCTGAAAAAGTCATTGCTTGCTGAAATCAAGCTGGGGAACAGGAGTCGTGTCCATCAGAAGCTGGAGGAATACTGCGCACTGCTGATTCAGGCCAAACAGCTGTCCCAGCACTATATACGCGGACTTTTCCTGGAATTGATCATCGAGTCGTACCGCGAATTTTGCGAAACCGAGGGGGAAGTCACGGAGGTGGTTGCCAGCTATACGGCTTCGATGCAGTCGGTTATGAGCGTAGAGACTATTAGAGAAATAAAGACGCATTCCAGCGGTGTACTGTTAGGTATCGCTGAATACTACGGCGCCAAGTATAACAAAAAGCATTCTAATTTAATCGAACGAATTAAAAATTATGTGAACGAGAGCTATATGGAGAATATCTCGCTCGCGGATATCGCGAATGAAGTATACATGTCGCCAAGCTATATCTGTGCTGTATTCAAGCGGGAGACCGAGATGACGATCAATGAGTATATCATTGAGAAAAAGATGAATTTGGCCAAAAAAATGCTGACAAGCACAAAAATGAAGGTGCTTGAAATTGCAGAGCAGCTGGGCTACGAGAATTCGCAATATTTTAGTTATTCTTTTAAAAAGTATACCGGCGAAACCCCGCAGCAGTATCGGAGCAGGCATACCACGCAGAGTGTGTGATATTGTCAGGCTGTTGGAAAACCCGGTTGGAGTGAAGAATGAGCATAAACGCAGGTGGGGTATCCAAGCTTACGAAGCCAGTTTTTCTTTGACAATATATTTCATATATATAAACAAACGAGGAGCCAATCATAATGAGACAAATGGAGCTTGGAACAAGCAGTTTGAAAACATCCGTCATTTCGCTTGGATGCATGCGCATTGCCGAGATGGAGGAGAAGGAAGTATCCCATTTAATAGGAACGGCGATGGATGCAGGGATTAACCTGTTTGATCATGCCGATATTTATGGCGGCGGGAAATCGGAGGAAGTTTTCGCAAAAGCCGTAGATATGCGTCCCTCCGTACGGGAGCACATGTTTATTCAATCCAAGTGCGGAATTCGCAAAGGCTTCTTCGACTTTTCCAAGGAGCATATTCTATCTTCGGTCGACGGCATCTTATCGCGATTAAATACCGACTATTTGGATTTGCTGCTGCTGCACCGTCCCGACACATTGGTGGAGCCGGAGGAGGTCGCCTCCGCTTTTGATACGCTGCAAGGCTCAGGGAAAGTGAGGCATTTCGGGGTAAGCAACCAGAACCCTATGCAAATCGAGCTGCTGAGTCAGACATTGAATCAGAAATTGGCTGTAAATCAGCTGCAATTCGGTCCGGCTGCGACCGGAATGATCGATTTCGGTCTGAATGTGAATATGGCAAACGAGGCTTCCATTAACCGCGACGGCAGCATTTTGGAATACTGCAGATTAAAGGAGATTACCATTCAAACCTGGTCGTCGCTGCAATACGGATTTTTTGCCGGCACCTTCCTGAATAAAGAGCTGTACCCTGAGCTCAATGCGGTGTTAAACCGAATGGCAGAAGAAAAATCGGTCACCAATGCGGCCATTGCCATTGCCTGGGTGCTAAGACATCCGGCTGGGATGCAGCCCGTGCTTGGAAGCACGAACGCCCAGCGGGTAGCTGAAATGGCCAAGGCAAGCGAGGTATCGCTTAGCCGGATGGAATGGTATGAAATCTACAGAGCAGCCGGAAATAAGCTTCCATAAAAATGGTAAAATACACAGACAAACTCCTTTATTCCGAGTGAAATTAGGGGGGTTCCTGCTAATGAAGTATTCGAGGCATTTGTTGATCCTGCACAAATCGGCAGCTTCTCGTTCTCTTCGAGCTCGGAACGATAGGAAGCGGGCAGGACGATTGAGCTGCGCTATGAAGAATACAACGCACCTGGAGCATGGTATTACGACATTACGGGCGGCGCTGGTGCATAATTGAGATAAGCGGCGGACTATGACTTTATTATTCAAGTCACGGTCCGCCGCTGTTTGATTTGGTTACCGTGTCAGCTTACAGCCAGCCTTGCTCTGTTTCATCCGCTGCATGGGGACGGCAGGGTTGATCGGTCAGCTCCCGGCCGGCAGCGCGTGAAGGGTTTCCGCCAGCCAGTCGAGCGACTTCTCGCCGCTGGTCTCATGCTTCCCTGCATGAATATGGACACCGAAGCGATCGGCGTGACCGATCTCCTCGTAAAGTCCGCTTAGCTGCCGTATCGCGTCCTTGGCCGTAGCGATCGGAAAAATCATATCGTTCTCTCCCGTCTCGATAAAGAGAGGACGGGGAGCGATGAGGCCGAGCAGGTCCGGCATCTCCGCATGCTGCAGAATGCCCGGCATATAGTTGCACAGGCAGTGGCGGACATGAAGGATGCTTCCTCGGTAAGTGTTCGGATAACAGCCGACCACAGACGCTTGAATCCTGTCGTCTAACGCGGCGGATAAGGAAGCCACGGTGCCGCCCCCCGAGTACCCGATATTGCCGATCCGCGCTGCATCCACTTCTTCCCGGGATGCCAGGTAATCGGCCGCTCGGATGGCCTCATAGGCACGCAGACCGGCCGTAGTCTTGCCTGCCATCAAGAGGGATACCGACAGGTTATAGCAGGAGTTTTTGAGGTCCGGATCCTGCAGCTGCACGTCTCTCTCCAGCATGCGGTCCGCAATGCCCGCCTCGTCCGGGGCAAGGACGACCAGTCCGCGGCGCGCCAATTCCAAAGCCAGATTATCCGACAGCTTGCCGGTACCGTGCTTCGGGCTGCCGTCCATGTTCAAGCCGACCATCGCCTTGCTTCCGCTCGGGCTGTGTCCGTGCCACAGCAGTGCGGCTGGCCGCTTCTCGCCCGGAGCGAGCGACTTGGGGATCATAGCGTAAGCGGGCATTCTCAGCCCATCCAGCGTAGTAAATACGACCCGTTCGCGGTAAGCTTCCTCCAGCTCGACTCTCTCCAGCACGACCGGATCCAACCGCGCTTCGTCTCCTTGCGGCAGCCGAAACGGACCCAGCACCTGCTTAAGCCGGGCCAAGAGCCGCTCCCGCTGCTGCTCCCGGGTTTCGTTAACGGGGGTGCGTGTTTGTTGAAGTTCATCGTAAAGCGCTTCCAAATAAGCATCGGGGTGCAGCATTATGTTCCACCGTCCTTCTTTCAAATTAGAAATACAAATAGATGTTGCGGTCATCCCTCCCTCATGAATAAAGTATACGTGGTATACCTCATCATTTCCTGCCTGCCGTTTTCCCTTTTTCCTAGAAATGATCGCTATTCATAGGCTAACTTAATATCGGATAATCCATCTTAAAAACGGATTATCCCGAATATTAAACCTGAGCTATCCTTGTTGAATTTGATGGTTTCCACAGCGCGAGGTTTTTGCAAGAATAAAGAAAGAGCTTACATCGCCGGCGCTCCACTCTGCATCACGGCCCGGAGCCGGTTATTTCCAATTCGTCACTTCTATTAAAATGAAGGAGGTTACAGACATATGAACAATGTCAGCCGAAAGAAATGGGCGGTCACAGCAACCGCCTCGCTGGTATCCCTCTCGCTTGCTGCAGGGTGCAGCGGTTCAACAACAGGGAGTCCATCGGCAGAAAATCAGACCGCCGGGGAGCAGCCCAAATTGCAAACGCTTACGTATTGGGTGGCCTTGGCCAGCAACGTGGCTGCCAACTTAAAGAGCTACGGAGAAATGACGTTTTATAAGGAAATGGAGAAACGAACCGGAGTCACGGTACAATTCCAGCATCCTCCGATCGGACAGGAGAAGGATCAGTTCAACCTCATGCTGACCGGGAAAAAACTCCCCGATGTTATCGAATATGGCTGGGCAAGCTATCCCGGCGGCCCGGAGAAAGCGATCAAGGATAAAAAAATTATAAAGCTGAACGACATTATTGATAAGTACGCTCCGAATTTGAAGAAGGTTTTTGATGAACATCCGGATTGGAAAAAGCAAGTGATGACGGATGAAGGCAGCATTTACGGCTTTCCGTTTCTGCGCGGCGACGATTATTTGCTGATCAGCAACGGGATTGCGCTGCGTAAAGACTGGCTGGATAAGCTGAATTTGAAAATGCCGGAAACGCTCGACGAATGGCATGACACCCTTTCGGCCATTAAGAAAAGCGACCTTAACGGCAACGGCAAAGCGGATGAAATTCCGCTGATGATTAAGAAGGACGACATGGGCGGAGCGGTCCCGTTCCTGGGCTCGTTCGGCGTCAACTATGACTTTTACCAGATTGACGGCAAGGTGAGCTACGGGCCGATTCAGCCGGAGTACAAAGCGTTCCTGACTCTGATGAACCAATGGTACAAGGAAGGGCTGCTGGATCCCGATTTCGCCGTTACCGACAACAAGCTGAAGGACGCGAAGGTAACGGGGAATCAGCTGTTCGCCGCCACGATGAGCACGGGCTCGGGGATCGGCAATTATACGGCGCTCGTTAAAGACAAAATTCCCGGCTTTAAGCTTGCGGCCGCTCCGTTCCCCGTCGTAAACAAGGGAGATAAAAAGCTCTGGAGCGCAAAGACCTTCACCAACTCCGGAGGAGTGGCCGCTGCGATATCGACCTCGAATGCCGACCCGATCGGTACGGCGAAATGGCTCGATTACGCTTACAGCGCGGAGGGCCAAATGCTGGCTAATTTCGGGGTGGAGGGCGTTTCCTACAATATGGTCAACGGCTATCCGACCTTTACGGAAGAGATCGCGAATCCGAAGAACTCCTCCATGGCCCAGGAGATGGGACGTCATGTCCGCTCCAACAATAACGGTCCTTTCGTGCAAGACAAGCGGTATATGGAGCAGTATGCCTCCCTTCCCGAACAGAAGGATTCGATCAAAATCTGGGGTGAGCCGACCAGTGAAAGGAAGATGCCGCTCGTCACGCCGACTTCGGAAGAGAGCAGCAAGTTCGCCTCGATCATGAACGATGTAAACACGTACAAGGATGAGATGTTCAACAAGTTCATTATGGGGGCGGAGCCTTTGGACAACTACGACAAATACGTGAAAACGATAGAGGGCATGGGAATCCAGGAAGCGGTCAAAATTCAGCAGGCTGCTTTGGAAAGATACAATAAACGATAATCAGGAGATTAGGGAGCTCCGCTTGTCAGGGAGATGAGCCGTTCATCTCCCTTTCTTGTTCAGAGCGAAGGAGGGCACCGTATGGATACGATCAAAACCGCCGCAGGAAGAGCAGCGAAGTCAAGCCGTTCGACGCAGAGCCTGCGGGCAACGATAGGCAGCGACTTGAGGCGCAACAAACTGTTATATTTGATGGTTTTTCCGGTCATAGCATATTATCTGATATTCGATTACGGGCCGATGTACGGGCTGCAAATCGCGTTCAAAGATTATAGTCCGGGCGACGGCATCTTGAACAGCCCATGGGTCGGCTTCCGCCATTTTACGGATTTTTTCAGCAGCTATTATTTCTGGAGATTGATCCGCAACACGCTGCTTCTCAACGGCTACGAGCTTATTTTCGGCTTCCCTGCGCCGATTGTTCTTGCGTTATTATTGAATGAACTGCGACGGCAGATGTTCAAGAGGGTCGTTCAGACCATTACTTATTTGCCGCATTTTATTTCGATCGTTGTCGTTGTCGGGATGATGGTCGATTTTTTGGCGAGAGACGGGCTTGCGAATCAATTGCTGTCGTCGATAGGCGTTGCGTCCAAGTCTTACTTGTCCGAGCCGGAATGGTTTCGATTTATTTATGTTTCCTCCGGCATTTGGCAGCAGGTCGGCTGGGGTTCCATCATTTATTTGGCGGCGCTGTCGAATATCGATCCCACGTTGTATGAAGCAGCGAAGGTTGACGGCGCAGGCCGATGGAAACAAATGATTCACATTACCGTACCGGGGATTATGCCCACCATTATTATATTGCTGATTTTGAAAATGGGCTCGATGTTATCCGTCGGCAGCGAGAAAATCCTCCTGATGTACAACCCGCTGACCTACGATACGGCGGATGTCATCTCTACTTTCGTATACCGCAAAGGGATTCTCGAAGCCGATTTCAGCTACACGGCAGCGGTAGGATTATTTAACGCCGTCATTGCTTTCGCCCTGCTGATCCTCTCGAACAGCATAAGCAAACGGGTAAGCGAAACCAAACTATGGTAGCAGGGGAGGGAACAGCATGATGAACAAGCCGGCTCTCAGCGAAAGAGCGTTTGATCTATTGAATGTGGTCATGATGACCGTGCTATGCCTAGTCACCGTTTATCCGTTTCTATTCGTTGCCTTCTCGTCCTTGAGCGACCCGGGCTTGCTGGCGCAGCACCGCGGTTTGTTGTGGAAGCCGTACGGCTTTAGCCTGGATGCTTACAAGGCGGTATTTGACAATCCCAGCATTCTGAGCGGTTATGGCAATACGATATTTTATGTGATTGTCGGTACGACCTTTAACCTGATTATGACTTCGCTTGGCGCGTATTTTCTTTCACGGAGAAACGTGTTTTTTAAGAACGCAATTATGTTTATGATCGTCGTTACGATGTTTTTCCAGGGAGGGCTTATCCCTACTTATCTGCTGGTGAGCAACCTGGGCCTTGTCGATACGCCATGGGCCATGATTATTCCCGGAGCCATCAATACGTGGAATCTGATTATTATGCGGACCTCGTTTCAAGCGATACCCGCAAGCCTTGAGGAGTCGGCCAAAATAGACGGCGCAAGCGAATCGAACCATTCTATGGCGGATCATTCTTCCTTTATCGATCCCCGTCATGGCCGTTATGGTTCTTTTCTACTCTGTAGCCCATTGGAATGCGTGGTTCAATGCCATGATCTACCTGCGCGACCGCGAGTTATATCCGCTGCAGCTCATTTTGCGGGAAATTCTCATTACGAACAGCACGGATAATATGACGACGGCTGCCGCCGGTGTGGATAAAATGCCTATCGGCGAAGCGATTAAATATGCAACGATTATGGTTGCAACGGTCCTTATCCTGATACTGTATCCTTTCCTGCAAAAATATTTCGTCAAAGGGGTCATGATCGGAGCGTTGAAAGAATAAATGCAGGAAGCAGGAAAATGGCGGGATTTAAGGAATATATATCTAAAAGCGTGAAATGGGAGGATGGAATATAGTGCGGATGAAAGGCATATCGCGTGGAAGTGCTTTTATCACTCTCTTATTATCCTATCTGGCCGTTTTCCTGCTTCCTCTTGTACTAGCTTCGATCCTGTACACGAAAACCGACACGATTATGAGGGATAACGCGAACAGGGCAAACCTTGCGATGCTGGACCAGCTCCGCCAGTTAATGGATGGCAAGCTGAAGGAGGTCGAGCAGATCTCTCAGCAGGTCGGTTTAAATCCGCAGCTGCAATGGCTGATGAACAACGCCGAGACCACGGATAGCGGCAATGCTTACAAATTCGTGGAATTTGTGTCGGAGCAATTATCGCGATATCAAAATGAAAGCGGTATCATAGAAAATTACTACGTGCTTTTTAACAGCAATGATACCGTCTTAATGCCAAAGGCCAAGACAACCTCGGATATGCTGTATCACAGTTTATACCGCCCGGTAGGGATCAGCTTCGATTCATGGCGGAGCGGACTGTTAGGCGGTCCCCGCTATAAGGATTATAGTGAGGTTACTTATGAGACGCCCACAGGTACGCAGGATACTATCACCTACGTCCAGACGCTTCCGCTCGGAGAATTGACCGACATCCGCGGAGCGCTGGTTATTTTGCTCGATATGAATCAAATTCGCAGCATGCTGTCCAAGATCGAATCCACTTATCAAAGCTCTATCTTTATCCTGGACCGCCAAGACCGTCTCATCGCCGGAAAAGAAAACCAGCCGGTCCCTTGGGATCAAATCCGGGATAAGGCGCTGACGAGCGGCGTTCCTTACGAGTACGAGGATCACGGCACGGAAATGATGCTCACTACCACCGCCTCGGATCAAAATGGCTGGAAGTATATGCTTGTCATGCCCGAGCATGTCTATATGGAGCGGGTTCATGCCGTGAGAAATTGGATGTTCATTCTGCTTCTGATCTGCCTCGCCTGCGGCGCAGCTGCAATCAGCTTTTGGGTGCACCGCAATTATACGCCGCTGCGCAACGTCGTACGTGCGCTTCAGATGGAAAAGCCGGTGAAATCGGGGCAGCCGGCCAATGAGTACGAATTTATTCGGGAAACGATCCGAATGACCATGCGCGAAGAAAGGGAGCTTCGGACGCTGTTGTCCCGCCAGACCCCGGTCATCCAGGCGAGCTTCCTGGCACGATTCATACGCGGGCATGTGGACAGCTCCCGATTGACCGAAGAATCGCTGCAATTCATGGATATCCGCCTCATCTCCGATTATTTTGCGGTGATTTTGATCGACATAGCCGATGTCAGCCGGTTTAGCACGGACCAATCCGAGCGGCAGTGAACCTTGATCCGATTTATTATTTCCAATATCGGTACGGAGCTGATTCGTGAGCGGGCTTGGGGGTACTCCGTAGAGCTGAATCAGAGCTATGTGGCGCTGCTGGTCAATTTCTCCAAGGAACGGCAGGCAGATTCAGAAGAGGAGCTGGACGGTATCGCGCGGCGCCTCAAGCAAGTGATCGAAGAACGGTTCAAAATTTATATGACGCTTGCCATCGGGAACGTGCATGAAGGGATGGACCGGATCGGCGAATCTTATTTGGAAGCGCTCGGTGCGCTGGATTACAAAATGTATAGAGGCCACGATGCCGTCATACATTACAGGGATATCGCAGATGCGGATTATCATTACTACTTTCCGATTGAAACGGAAATCCAGCTGATGAACTTCACGAAAAGCGGCGATGTGGACAATGTCGATAAGCTGATCGGCCACCTGTTTCATACGCATTTCAGTCAGCAGCGGATCTCGCCCGAATTGGGAAGAACGCTGTTTACGAATATGGTCAGCACTTTATGGAAGATCATTACCCCTATGGATCCCTCGTATCGGGAAGTATTCGGCGACGGCTTCGACCCGCTGAAGGAGCTGTCCGTCTGCACGACCGTGGAGGAGATGAAGGTCACAACCCGCGATTGGTTTCTCGCTCTGTGCCAATATTTGAGCGCCAGCCGCAGCAGCCACAGCCGGCAGCTGTCCGAACGGATCGCGCATTATATCGAGCAGCATTACGCCGACGACATGCTTAGCTTGACTACGATTGCCGAGCATTTTCAATTGACGCCTCAGTATTTGTCCACGCTGTTCAAGAAGCAGATGGGCATGAACTTAACCGATTATTTGACAAGAGTGCGTATTGATGAGGCCAAGAAGCTGATGGAGGATAAGAAGCTGACCTTCGCGCAAATTGCCAATAAAATCGGTTATGCCAATGATATCGGGTTTATTCGGGTATTCAAAAAGCTCGAAGGGACGACTCCCGGTAAATACCGTGAATTGCTGTAAATGCATCTCCCTTATGTAGTTCCAATCTTTCCAATATAAAACCATGAATCGAGAGGATGGCGAAGCAAATGTCAAATCAAGAAGTGGGCTATGCGGTTGTCGGTTTGGGTGTTGGCAAGTCTCATGTAAGGGGCGCATTGAATGCGAAAGGCTGCGGGCTCGTTGCTATTTGCGATGTAGACGAAAGCGTTCTCAATCGTGTAGGCGATGAGTTTAACATTGCGCCGGAGAACCGGTATACAAGCTATGAGCTGCTATTAATGCGGCCGGATATCGATGTGGTCAGTGTATGCACGCCAAGCGGCAGGCATCGTGACGATGCCATTAAGGCGTTGGAAGCGGGCAAGCATGTGCTGGTGGAAAAGCCTCTTGAAATTCAATTGGACAAAATCGATGACATTCTGGCTGCAGCCGATAAGGCGGGTAAATATATAGGCTGCGTGTTCCAGAACCGGTTGAGCCCCGGCAACAAAAAAATTAAGGAAACGATCGATAGCGGCCGATTGGGGAGCTTGATTACGGCCAATTTTCATGTGAAATGGTACCGCACCGACGAATATTATGCAAGAAACGGAGGCTGGAGAGGCACGTGGGCAATGGATGGCGGAGGGGCCGTCATGAACCAATCGGTGCATACCATCGATTTGATGCAGTGGATGATGGGACCTGTGAAGAGTGTATTTGCGAAAGCGGGAGCCTATAATCACGACATTGAGACGGAAGATACGGCTGTAGCCGTCATTCAATTCGAGAGCGGGGCCATCGGCACCTTCATAGGCACAACCTGCGCCTACCCGGGCCTGGAGATTCTTTTGCAGGTACATGGCACTGACGGAACCGTATACGCCAATAATTCCAATATCGAAGCGTTCAAGCTTGCGGATGACCCGGACAGAACGGAAGAAGCGCAGGTGCTGAGCGAATTCGGCAAGCAGGAGAAGAGCAGCGGCGGAGCGGATCCTGCGGCCATTTCGACAATCGGTCATGCCGGACAAATACAGGATATGATTTTTGCCGTACAACAGAATCGCCCGCCTATGATCCAGGGAAAAGAAGGCTATGCCGCCGTTGAAATTATTCTTGCCATTTACGAATCTGCGCGGCTGGGCCAGGAAGTGTTTCTTCCGCTGGTAAAAACGGCAGCACAGAAAAGGGGCTAGCAGAGATGGTGAAATTCGGATGCTGCTTGCCGGGGGCTTCCTTCGTACCTCAGGCAAGTGATAATAACGCCGTCAAAGGCGACCCGTTCCTCCAGTTGAAGGAGAACTTGAAGCTTATTTCCGAGCATGGCTACGATTTCGCAGAGCTGACGGTTGGAACTTTAACGGGTGTGTCGGAGAATGACTTTCCCCGCTGGGTGGAAATGATCCGGGCATCCGGTACCGAGGTTCCTGTATTGAACAGCTTTATTCCTCCGGCGGTCAAGCTGACCGGTCCAGGAGGTCAATAGGGCCGGGATTGAAGATTACTTGCAGCTGGCCTTCACCAGGGTGAAAGCGATCGGCGGAGAGACGATCATCTTCGGGAGCGGCGGCGCCCGTTCGTTCCCTGAAGGATTTGCTAAGGATGAAGCCATGAAGCAAATCTCGGATTTTTTGCACATCTGCAGCAAGTATGCGGCGCAGTATGAAATAACGGTGGCCATCGAGCCGTTAAACCGGAAGGAAAGCAACATGATTAACTCGGTCAGGGAAGCTCTGGAGCTTGCGAAGGAGCTGGACCTGCCCTATATTACCGTGTTAGCCGATTCCTATCATATGCTTGAGGAGCAGGAAGGCTTAAGTGTGCTATCGGACACGACGGCATCCGGGCTGCTGGCGCATGTTCACATTGCGGACCGAGACAGAGTTTTTCCCGGGCTGCCAGCAGAGAACGGAATGGATTTCCGCGCATTTTTTCAAGCGCTTCATACGTCGGGATATGAGGGAAGGGTTTCGGCAGAATGCCGGTTTGATAACTTTTCCGCCAACAGCAAGCAATCGTTGGATTATGTAAGAGCCTTAAGGGCGTCTATTCTGTAAAAGAAGGTGAAGATCAGCATGCCGATATCCTTTCAATTGAAGGTCCACGCGGGCAACCATGACCGTCAGTATTGTCCTGCTGCCGTTCAGCTGGATTCCAACGATGCTTTGCTGCACAATATTTCTTCAGACTCCTTCGTCATGACGGACGATCAGGGCGGTGCTGTCGCGGTACAGGCAAGGAAAGACGGGGATGTTTATTATCTTCATTTCATAGTGAAGCAGCTGGCAAAGGGTGAAAGCCGCACCTACAGGCTTGAAGCCGGAGCAAGCGAGCCTGCGCCGGCCGCTGCTGGCGTGCAATTTATTCACGAGGAATCGAAGAAAATCGATGTGCGGGTCGGAGGGAGCTATTTTACCTCCTACGTCTATGATTCCACGATAGCCAAGCCGTACCTCGGGCCTATGATCGGGCCCTATGGCGACAGCTACACCCGGCTCGATTTCGAAACAAAAGAGCATCCGCACCACCGTTCGCTGTGGCTGGCGATCGGCGATGTGAATGGGATTGATATGTGGAACGAGCCTGCCGAACGGTACGGCAGACAGCTTCATCAGCGATTTACCGAAGTGGCCGACGGTCCGGTATGCGGTGTCATTACCTCGCACAATGTATGGACGAGCTTTAATAAGAAGCCGCAGATTGACGAGGTCCGCACCATCACTTTATACAATACGCCGGCAGGCGGACGCATGATCGATCTGGACGTTATGTTTACGGCCAACTACGGTCAGGTCGAATTCGGCGCAACCAAAGAAGCCGGGCCGCTGGGGATCCGTGTTGCGGAATCGATGAAAGTGGACAACGGCGGAACGATGGTGAATTCGTACGGCTCCGTCAGCGAAGCCGAGTGCTGGGGCAAACGCGCGGAATGGTGCGATTACTTCGGTGAAGTGGGAGGACATACACTCGGAATCGCGGCGTTTGATCACCCGGACAATGAACAGTTTCCGAGCTATTGGCATATCCGTAACTACGGCTTGCTGGCCGCGAACAATTTTTATTTTAGCGGCGGCAAATTAATCAAGCCGAAGGAGACGGTAAGGTATCAATACCGAGTATACTTTCATGAAGGAGATACTCAGGCCGGCGGAGTTGCGAATAAATATCAGGACTACATCCATCCGCCTAAGGTGGAAATCATCCGTTCATCCGATGGAGACTTAGGACAGCGGGCCTGAGCATTCGAACTCACTCACCTTACGTTTATGCATTTTCCATCAAGCAGCATGAGCTTTGGAATAACGACGGCAAGCTATCCATTGTGCTGATAGATATCTTTGCAGCAGCCTCGTTTCGGAAGTTACCGAACGGGGCTTTTTGATTTGGCAGGAAAAAAGAAGAAGCTTCCTAGGTAAAATGCGGAAATTTGGGTAATTTATTATGGAGCTTCATGGTTACTGACCTATGCAAGCCAATCATCCTGGATTATACCGAAGGAGGACACAAGATGAGCGACCAATACACGATGCAGGATCCGACGAAGATGTACACGAAAGCCGGACCGGAATTTCAGCAGAAGCAGGACCCGCCGGGACTGCAGAAGGAAATGACGCCGAAGCCTGATGCCGGGGAGCAAAGCTACCGCGGAACCGGCCGTCTGAACGGCCGGAAAGCGATCGTTACCGGAGCCGACAGCGGCATCGGCCGCGCTGTGGCTATTGCCTTTGCCAGGGAGGGAGCGGATGTCGGCCCTCTCCTATCTGCCGGAAGAGGAGCCGGACGCCAAGGAGGTTGTCGAGCAGATCGGAGCGGCCGGGCGCAAGGCGGTGGCTTTTCCCGGCGACGTGAAGGACGAGCAGTATTGCGAAGCGCTTATCCAAACCGCCGTGGATCAGCTGGGAGGACTGGATATTCTGGCCAACGTCGCGGGGATGCAGCAGTTCGTGGAGAATATCGCCGACCTGACGACAGAGCAGTTCGACGCCACCTTCAAGACGAATGTATACTCGTTATTCTGGCTCTGCAAGGCGGCGATCAAGCATATGCCTCCAGGCAGCTCCATCATCAATACGAGCTCTATCCAGGCGTATAGTCCATCCCCGATTCTGCTCGACTACGCGACAACCAAAAGCTCGATTAACGCGTTCACCAAGGCGCTCGCGCAGCAGGTCGCGCCTAAAGGGATTCGCGTGAATGCCGTCGCTCCCGGCCCGGTATGGACGCCGCTGCAAATCAGCGGAGGCCAGCCGCAGTCGAAGCTGAAGGAGTTCGGCATGCAGACGCCGATCGGCCGTCCCGGCCAGCCTGCGGAGATGGCGCCTGCGTACGTCTTCCTCGCGAGCCCCGAGTCGAGCTACGTCGTCGGCGAGACACTGAACGCCAATGGCGGCGAGCCAACACCATAAAGAAGCGACGCCGGAGCGGGAGTAACCCGCTAGCTCCGGATCGATGCAGCAAGCCGGCTCTTGTGTGGAGCCGGCTTGCTTTTTTTGTATGCAGGCCTGGATGATGAACCGGATGCAATGCCCCAAGCCTACGGCGTGTTACGAAACCGCGGCTGCTGAGTTACGGCTCCTGGACTGCAACAGCGGCCGCCCGGTGCTCCATTGCGATACCGATGGGGCTGATATTAGGGTTTTGAGTGACATAAGCTTAGGGGAGGCGGCAAGAGCATAGTAAATGGGGACAATTTTCGCCTGCGAAGCGCTGCGCGGCGGCGGCTAGGCGGGCGGGCTGAACATGACGGCCACGGCATTCTCGATCTCGTTTACAGCTTATTTTATATCATTATTTATGAAGGGGGAGCTTTCATTGAGAATTTTTGGATTCATTCTCACATGGATCGGTGTGCTGATATTATCACGGCGGGCCTGTGGATTTGGCTCAATGCTTTTTGCCTGCGGCATGACCCGAACGGGTGCAGCGGCGGTTTTACGTTGCACTGGGAGGACACGGAGGCGCTGGCTTATTTTATTCCGTCGTTTATACTGGGATGCTTGCTGACAGCTGCTGGGATATTCACGATTATCGGCAGCCGAAAGGCAGCAGGCAAAAACAATACGTAACCGCCGCATAAAGCGAACCATTCCTCACCTCAGATCGATAAGCGGGCATGAGTGAGAGGATCAGGCAATCATTTAGCACAAATGGGATAACGCCCTCTTTTCCAATGGGTGCATAATAAGGATGTGAATGTGAACAAGGCATGGGCTGTTTAAGCCGAAATGGTGAAGCAAAAATGGATAACCGAAAGCGAGGAACAATTCAATGGACTATGTGAAGCTTGGAAATACCGGCCTGGATGTTTCGCGGCTTTGTCTTGGCTGCATGGGGTTTGGAGTGGCGGAGCGCTGGATTCATCCGTGGGTAATTGACGAAGAACGCAGCCGTTCGATTATTAAGAAGGCGCTCGAGCTTGGCATCAATTTTTTTGACACCGCGAATGTGTATTCAGACGGAACAAGCGAGGAAATTGTGGGGAGAGCTTTAAAGGATTATGCTAACCGTGACGAAATTGTGCTCGCGACCAAGGTTCATTTTCGCATGCATCAAGGTCCCAACGGAGCCGGTCTTTCCCGGAAGGCCATCATGAGCGAGATCGATAAAAGTCTTAAACGATTGGGAACGGATTACGTAGACCTTTATCAAATCCACCGCTGGGATTACAATACGCCTATTGAAGAAACGATGGAGGCTCTGCATGATGTGGTGAAGGCGGGGAAGGCACGGTACATCGGTGCTTCAGCCATGTACGCATGGCAGTTTTTAAAGGCATTGCATGTGGCTGAGACGAATGGATGGACCCGGTTTGTATCGATGCAGAATCATTTAAATCTCATCTATCGCGAAGAGGAGAGGGAGATGCTGCCGCTTTGCAAGGCTGAAAAAATCGGCGTCATTCCCTACAGCCCGCTCGCTTCTGGGAGATTGACGCGCGATGTGGCGGAAACGACGCATCGTTCCGAAACCGATCAAACCCAGAAATCGAAATACGATGCGACTGCGCCTACAGATCGGCTGATTGTAGAGCGCGTTGCCGCACTCGCAGAGAAGCACGGCGTCCTCCGCTCCCAAATCGCACTTGCCTGGCTGCTGCAGAAGGAGCCGGTATCCGCGCCGATTATCGGCGCTACGAAGCTAGCGCATCTCGAGGATGCAGCGGCCGCTCTTTCCGTTACGTTATCGCCCGAAGAGGTGGCTTTCCTGGAAGAGCCGTATGTTCCCCATCCGGTCGTTGGCGCCCTTTGATATAAGTACGACAAGAACGCCCCGTTATTTGCAGAGGCCACTGAAAAAGTCATCGCTACGAGTACGGAACATTCTTCCGATCGCTGTTGTCCCTGGATTTCTTTAATTATCTTCCGCTTGTAGCGGTTGAAATCCAGGGACAAAGGCGAACGCTTTCGCTTCTACAGAACGATCCGTACTCTCCGCTAGTTTTTCAGTGGCCTCTTATTTACATGGGGGCGTTCTTTTTTTGGATCCGACTACATGCGGGCCGATCGTTACGGCTGAAAAGCATGATTGCGTAAGCGGCGGCTGACCGCCGCGCAGCACCGCAACTCAGCACTGCGATGCGCCTGCGCTGGCGCTGCAGGAAGCCGATTACATTTCGCTTAGGGCCGATACGACGAATTCGGCAGATGCCGGTTTTTTACATCCGGCAAACGTCTTTCGGACAGCCCTCGCAATGGCAGATGTCCTGAAGGTAGGAGAGGTCTTGGATAAGAATGTGCCCTTGTTCGATACGAATGGCGTTCGCTTTACGAAACTCGCTGAGCATGCGGTTTACACTCTCTCTGGTTGCGCCGATCATATCGGCGAGCTCGGTATTCGTATGCAGTTTGGAGATCCATACCTGCTCCTCTTGTTTAACGCCATACGTATTGGCCAGGCGGATGAGCAATGAACATAACGCCCCGTGCTTGCCGAACATCATCAAGTCACGGAACTTCGTCTGGGTCATCCGGTGAACAAGCCCCATCCATCTCATGAACTCAACGGCTAAGCCGCCGTTTTGCCAGAGCAATCCTTCCAAATCGCTTTGAAGAAGAACCCCGATCACACTATCCTCAATGACCTCGGCGTCGAAGCTGTGGCGCGATTGGTGAAAAGGGTCGATCTGGCCGAACATATCGCCTTCTTGATGCATGTACAATATAAATTGTCTGCCTGCTTCGGACGATTTCGTCAGTTGAATACGTCCGCTTTTTACGTAATACAACTTATCGGCGAGCTCGCCTTCCCAAAATAAATGGGAGCCGCTCTCCAAGGGGAGGTCATACATCATCTGCTGGAGCCTAAATAAATTTTCGCCGGAGAAACACTCGGTATTCCGGACGCGGTTTTCGATGGTATCAGGCGTTGGATTCATTCTGCAGTCACCCCATGCTTCAAATGCTTGATTTGGTTTATTTTAGTATACCTATGTTATCTGCGGGCCGATATGATAAAGCTCACAAGAGCTCTTTCTCCGGCTAAACCAGCCCAATGCTGGATTATCGGACGCGATCCGATGCGAAAAGTCCGTTCGTTATGTATCGGGAAGCATCCCTAAATAATATTGTGAATTTGTTCACAAATAGTTCAAGGGAAATCGTCCCATGCTGTGAGATTTATCATAGTTAGGGTGCTTGATTAAGCTTAATCTAAAAACAGATCCATTGCACCAAAGCAGCAGGTTTACCGAAAGGATTTTTATGATCGGCTTTGAAAAAAAGCTAACTGGGGAGGTACCGTCATGGCGATACAAGAAGCGGATGTGCTAAGAGGCAGCTGGAGAGGATTTCTTCAAGGCAAGTGGAATAAGAGCATCGATGTAAAAGATTTTATTGATAATAATATGACGGTCTATGAAGGCGATGACGCTTTTCTGGCACGGACCGACGGAAGCGACGATACAATTGTGGCAGATGCTCAGAATTCTTGCCGCCAAGGAGAGAGAAAACGGCGGTGTGCTCGATATCGATGTCCATACCATCTCTACGATTACTTCTCATGCGCCGGGGTATATTGCCAAGGAGAAGGAAAAAATTGTGGGCCTGCAGACCGATGCGCCGCTGAAGCGCTCCGTTCAGCCTTTCGGGGGCATTCGCATGGTGATGGATGCCTGCGAGGCCTACGGATTCCAGCTCCCGGAGGAAATGATACGGCTGTTTACAGATATTCGCAAAACGCATAACCAAGGCGTATTCGACGCCTACACCTTGGAGATGCGAACCGCGCGGAAAGCCGCGATCATTACAGGGCTGCCGGATGCGTACGGACGCGGGCGCATTATCGGCGACTACCGCCGTGTCGCTCTCTATGGCGTCGATCGTCTGATCGCTGAGAAGCGGGACGATCTGAATCAACTGGAGGTCGATTCGATTACCGAGGATGTGATCCGGCTGCGCGAAGAAATCTCCGAACAGATACGCAGCCTGCATGAGCTGAAACAGATGGCTCAAGCTTATGGCTACGACATTTCGGAGCCCGCTGCGAATGCCGCGGAAGCCGTGCAGTGGGTATACTTTGCTTACCTGGCTGCCATCAAGGAGCAGAATGGAGCGGCGATGAGCCTTGGCCGGGTATCGACCTTTCTCGATATTTATATCGAGCGGGATTTGCATGAGGGCAAATTAACGGAAGAAGCGGCGCAGGAGTTAATCGATCATTTTGTGATGAAGCTGCGTATTGTCAAATTTCTGCGTACGCCCGATTATAACGAGCTGTTCAGCGGCGACCCTACGTGGGTGACGGAATCGATCGGCGGCATGGGGCTGGATGGCCGGGCGCGCGTAACCAAAAATTCGTTCCGCTTCCTTCATACCTTATATAATCTGGGCCCGGCGCCCGAGCCGAACCTGACGGTTTTATGGTTCACGCAGCTGCCTAGCGGCTTCAAAGCCTATTGCGCCAAAGTCTCGGCAGAGACGAGCTCGATCCAATACGAAAATGACGATCTCATGCGTCCATACTATGGGGACGATTACGGCATCGCATGCTGCGTATCCGCCATGCGGATCGGCAAGCAGATGCAGTTCTTCGGCGCACGCGCCAATTTGGCGAAAGCGCTGCTCTACGCGATCAACGGCGGTATGGATGAGAAGCTGGGCATCCAAGTCGGAACCGGAGCTTGCGCCATTGACCGCCGAAGCGCTGGACTACGAGGAAGTCATGGAGAAGTTCGATACCGTGCTGGAATGGCTCGCGAAGCTCTACGTCAACACGCTGAACGTCATTCATTATATGCACGATAAATACTGCTACGAGCGGCTGGAAATGGCGCTGCACGACCGCGAAATTGTGCGTACGATGGCAACCGGAATCGCAGGGCTATCCGTCGTCGCCGATTCGCTCAGCGCAATCAAATATGCGAAGGTGCGCCCGATCCGCAATGACAAAGGCATCGCCGTTGATTTTGAAATCGAAGGCGATTACCCGCAATACGGCAACAACGACGAACGCGTAGACCAAATCGCCGTCCAATTGACGGAATCGTTCATGAACAAGATCCGCAAGCATAAGACTTACCGAGGCTCCGTGCCGACGATGTCCGTATTGACGATTACATCGAATGTGGTGTACGGCAAAAAAACGGGCAGCACGCCGGACGGCCGCAAAGCAGGAGAACCGTTTGCGCCCGGCGCGAACCCGATGCACGGACGCGACCGGAAAGGAGCCCTGGCTTCGCTCGCTTCCGTATCCAAGCTTCCTTATGAGCATTGCCTGGACGGAATATCCAACACGTTCTCTATCGTGCCGAAAGCGCTTGGCCGCGAGGAAGACACCCGCATCGCGAACCTGGTCTCGCTGCTCGACGGCTACATGGCCAATAACGGGCATCATCTGAACATCAATGTGTTCGACCGTGCGCAGCTGCTGGACGCGATGGAGCATCCGGAGCTGTATCCGCAGCTGACCATTCGCGTATCGGGCTATGCGGTCAACTTTATCAAGCTGACGCGCGAGCAGCAGCTTGATGTCATCCATCGTACCTTCCACGGCACGATGTAGAAACTGGGTAAGGGAGCGAAGACTGATGAAAGGACGCATACATTCCTTCGATACCTTCGGCACCGTAGACGGTCCGGGCATCCGCTTTGTCCTTTTCATGCAGGGCTGCGCGCTTCAGTGTCAATACTGCCATAATCCGGATTCATGGGACATGAACGCCGGCAGGCAAATGGATATAGAAGAAATTTTAGCTGAAATTGAGCCATATTTAGAGTATTACCGCCGTTCGGGTGGAGGGATTACGGTGACGGGCGGGGAGCCGACCTTACATGCTGCCTTCCTGGCCCGGCTGTTTGCCGAGTGCAAGCGGCGCTGGGGACTGCACACGGTGCTGGATACGAACGGCTTCTGCGAGCCGGACCATGCGCGGGAGCTTCTGGAGGTGACGGATCTGGTGCTGCTCGATTTGAAGCAGATCCATACCGAGAAGCACATTGCGCTTACGTCGCAGCCGAACGATCGTATAAAACGGTTTGCGCGTTACTTGAGCGACCTCCGAAAGCCGGCCTGGATCCGCCATGTACTTGTACCGGGCAGGACGGACGAGGCCAGTGATTTATTGGAGCTCGGAAGATTTATAGGAACGCTGGCTAACGTGGACAAAATCGAGCTGCTGCCTTATCACCGGATGGGCGTCTACAAATGGCAGCAGATGGGAAAGGAATACCCATTGGATACATGTCAGGAGCCGAACGCCGGCGCGGTGGCCAGAGCTCGTACGATCATCGAACAAGGGAGACAGAGTATGCCGATGCTCCGTCCGGAGCTGTCGTTGTGAATAGCTCCATGCAGATCACAGCGGCTGTTCAAGTGAAGCGGCGGCTGGATAAATAGTATAAGCTGAAATCGATAAAAAGAAACCTTCTCTTGGTAAATGACTGGCGGTGCCGCCGTCATTCAAGAGGAGGTTTCTTTTTGTTTAGGCGACATTCACCTTATGCTCATTCGACGAGAGATTCGAACCATCCGTTACCGTAAGTGATCGATATCACATCTGTCCGCGGCATAAACCTTTATGATTCAACTAGGAAGCGACAAAGGAAAGGATACGGTTCGATGATCAACAGAAGCGGGAGATTTGCTCGAAGAGCCGTCAAGTATGAAACGGCCACATACGGAGAAGAGGGAGATGTACGATGAAACGCAGCGAGCAAGCTCCGCACATGACGGACCGGCTTGAGCGGCCGCTTCGCGATTTGCGCCTATCCGTTACCGACCGCTGCAATTTCAGATGCCGGTACTGCATGCCTGAAGAAATATTCGGCTCCGATTTTCGCTTTCTTCCTCAACAGAAGCTGCTCACTCTTTCCGAGCTGGAGCGGTTGACGCGGATCTTCGTCTCGCTTGGCGTGGAGAAAGTGCGCATTACGGGCGGAGAGCCGCTGATGCGCAAAGACATCGGCGAAGTTATTAGGCGGATCCGTCGTATAGAGGGCGTGAAGGATATTGCCATAACGACCAATGGATCGTTCTTGAAGCAGAAGGCCGGCTTGCTAAGGGCGGCAGGACTGGAGCGCGTCACGGTCAGCCTGGATAGTCTGGACGAGGGGCGATTCGGGGCGATGAACGGCAGGGGCTTTCCGGTAAAACGAATATTGGAAGGCATCGATGCCGCCGCCGCGGAAGGGCTGTCCGTCAAGGTGAACATGGTTGTCCAGAAGGGCGTTAACGATCAGGATATCCTCCCGATGGCCAGGTACTTCCGGGAACGGGGGCATATTTTAAGATTTATCGAGTTTATGGATGCCGGCAATAGCAACGGATGGAATAGAAAGCATGTCATGGAAAGCAAGCGGATTAGAGAACTCATTCATCAAGAGATGCCGCTGGAACCGGTCGAGGCGAATTATTACGGCGAGGTGGCGGCACGTTACCGGTACCGTGGGACGGACGAGGAGATCGGGTTTATTTCGTCCGTCACGCAAGCGTTCTGCGGAAGCTGTACGCGGGCCCGCCTTTCCGCTGAAGGCCAGCTGTACACCTGTTTGTTCGCCTCCGAGCAGACCGATCTGCTTCGTATCATGCGGGCAGGCGCCGGGGATGACGAAGTCAGAGCCTGCATTGCCGAGGCTTGGGGAAGGCGCGAGGATCGTTATTCGGAAATGCGGTGCGCCCAAACGGCGCCGAAGCGGCGGAAAGTAGAAATGTCTCATATTGCGGTTAATGTGATTTAACGCACAGCAGCGATGCCAAAGCAGGACTATACTGGAACCATCAAGATAACGATATGAAATCGGGGGGATTCGGATGGAGGTAAGTGCCTCAGGCCGCCATATAGACCTCGCTTCTTCAAACATGGCTGAACTTGCTTATGCGACGGACCGTTTAAAGGAAGAGCATGAACAGCTGCGGAATCGGTTACGGGTTCTCGAAACGAGTGCCAAAGAAGTCATGTTATTAAATGACGTGGCAAAGAGCTTGCAGATGATCCAGAAGCTAAGGAATGAGACGGCTCAATTCGAGCTGGAGCTGGAGCGGCATTCCGAATGGGAAGAACAGCGGCTGTTCCCTTTTCTGCTGAACTACTTTCACATTCAGCAGGCTCCAACCATAAGACCCTCCTTCTGGGTATTGGAAAAAGACCACCAGCTGGGCGTCTCTTTTATTCAATCGTTCCACGAAACGATGATCGACACGGCGCCTTTGGGCGTTAAAAAGCAGTTAACTGAAGCGGCTTCCGCTCTCTTGCAGGCCTGCTTGATTTTGAATGACCATTTCGCGATGGAAGAGCAGCTTATATTGCCTTTAACGGAAAAAGTGCTCACCGATCTGGAATATTTTTTCTCATGAACAAGTCCTGCCTGGGTAAAATCGAAGATATTGGTCATGGAAGGCCGCTTTTTGCATGCAGGCATCGTAACCACAATTTGCCGCATACTGCAAGCGTGAGGAAAGTCACCAAACCGCAACATTTATTGTGATTCTTTTCACAGTGGGAGCGGCAAGGGAAGTCATACAATAAGGGTAACCGCAGGATGAAGGAGGAACACATATGAGAAGCGATCTTAAGGATTCGTTTAGCGAGGCTCATACGATTCGGTTTCAGGAGCAATTAGAGCGTCTGAAGGACGAACATGGCATTTTGAAAAGGGAGCTTGACCTGATTCAGGAGCAGACAAGTCATATGGCGGCCATGCTGGGTTCGGAGCAATCCAAACAATGGCTTCAAGATATTAAAAGACAGATGGAGCAGCTGATGGAGAAGCTTGACAGACACGAGCAGCGGGAGGAAACGGAGATTTTCCCGATTCTCGCCGGCTATGCTTGCCAGGGGGCGGAGCCTACTTTCTGGACCTCAGCCTGGGTGCTGGAAGAGGAGCATAAGCAAACGGAACGTTTCGTCCGCTCTTTCCTCGCGTATGCGGACGGCTGCGAAGCGGCGGGCATACCCAAGCTGAACAAAGCGTTATCCTTGCTCTGCGTGGCTTGCTCCGTCTTGACCGATCAGCTGGCTGCGGAAGAAGAGACCGTATTCCCGGTAGTGGATGAAATTTTAGGCGGCAGCGCCGTCATAGATAGATGAGCCTCCCTTGCAGGTGAGGGACGGGGGTCGTTGTTTAACCTTTAGATGGTAAGTGCTGATGTATTATCCAGGGCCTGCTCTTGGGCTATGAAGCGGATTTCGAATAAATGAGTACATAGTGACATTCCTCACAGAGTACAGGGGCCGGCTCATGGTTTAAACAACAGTGATTGAAATGTGAAGGGGCAATGATAAATATGGATCGAGCGTTCGCATCAAAATTTGCCAAATGTGTTTTTCTGACGGTTTGCGGGTTGGTCATTCTTATGGGAGTCGGATCAAGGCTTTTTACACACATTGACATGGCTCTGTACGGATACATAGTAGGCACGGTCGTCTTCGTGTGCGGCTTATTTTACCGCTTCATCTCCTGGGGGGAGCGCCCGCCGACCAAAATCATTCTGAAGAAAGGCATCAAGCTGCTGTTTCGCAAAAGTACCCCGCAGACGACCGCGGAGCATCTGGTCACGTACCGGTTTATTTGGAACCGCGGCTGGTACCGCTGGACGCAGCACGTCCTTCTCGGCTGGGGCTGTATTCTATCGGCTTTCGTTACATTTCCGCTCGTATTCGGCTGGATGTACTTCACGATGGGAGAGAACGGATATTACACCGTCGTCGGCTTCGGCATCGAATTATGCGGATTCAAGCGGACGGCATGCTGGGATTTCTGTTCTACAACGCGCTGAATATTACGGCCTTTATGGTAATCGGCGGCGTATGCATGGCACTGTACGGCAGATTGAAAAATATGCAGGCGCGTGCGGAGCAAACGCAAATCTACGATTTTCTCCCGTTGTATATGCTTCTGTTTGTAAGCATAACGGGCCTGCTGCTCACGTTCTGCAATATTGTTCTTCACGGATACGGTCATTCGGTCATCACCTTGATCCATCAATGGTCCGTCATCGTTACTTTGATTTACATCCCTTTCGGCAAGCTGGCCCATATTCCTTTCCGGCCGATGAGCGTGTTCGCCCGAAATTACCGGGAGCATTACGCCGAGCAAGCGACCAAATGCTGCAAGGTATGCGGCAGCGGCTTCGTCTCGGTGGAGCAGTCCAACGATGTCATTCACGTGCTTCAACTGAACGAAATCGAGTTCAAAACGGAAGAAGGCTATCATTTGGCGGAGCTATGCCTCCCTTGCCGGCGGAAATATAGAATGTCCCGGTTTACCGGGATAGCGACGCACCAGATTCGCGTGAAGGAGGCTAACCAGAATACCAAAGGATAAGTTTTTCAAAGTGATTGCCAATAAACAGCACCCGAACGAAGAGCTCGTGCCGACCCATTGCTCCTACTGCGGCATGCAGTGCGGCATGAACCTTCGGGTAGATAAATCGACCAACAAAATTATCGGTGTCGAGCCGCGCTACGATTGGCCTGTCACGCTGGGCAAAATGTGCCCGAAAGGCGTGACCGCCTATCAGCAAACGATCCATGACGATCGCCTGCTGCGGCCGCTCATTCGTGACGACGCCTCGCTCAAAGGGACGAAGGAGGGCTTCCGCGAAGCCAGCTGGGACGAAGCTTACGAGCTGATCGTGAGCAAATTCGGTTTGCGATCCCTTTCGGATGCCGGGCTCCTTTTTTCGTCCGTTCCCGTTATTTGCCGAAACACCGAGAGGGTATCGCCTGCTGCCTGCTGTGAAATGGATGGATTTAACTGGAAAATTTGCAAGAAAGTATTTATTCTATATACATATTCTTTTCCATCGGCTCGATAACTCGCTACCGCAGGGACATTTTTTGCACTCCGCCGTCAAATGGAAGGTCTGGGGCAAGGCGTATGCAGGCCGCTTTCCCAACAGGCAAGCAGACCGGAGCGAGGGACTTTTTTTAACTGCCGCCCGGCAGGACAATAAATGTCTGTTTCTATCCGCGAGCAGCCACTTTATCATCAAATGTAAGCGGTTAAATTGGGCGTGCCGCCAAACTTGATTATTGAAGGGAGTAGAAGATGCGAGTGACATGGAAAAAGCGTATGACGGCTCTGGTATCCCTAGGCTTGTCCATTTCTCTGCTGGCAGCGTGTTCCGATGGGGGAACGGCCCCGGCAGCCACGGGCGGCAGTCAGTCTTCCGGTAAAGATGAGCCGCTGAAGCTTACGATGGCTTGGGCGCTGTACAATGAGCTGCCGGATATGAACAACACCTTCTGGACGGAACTCAAGAAAAAAATGAATGTGGATCTGGATATTCAATGGATCCCGAATGCGAATTATCAGCAGAAGCTGGAGCTGATGCTGGCGACGGGCGATATCCCGGAAATTGTCATGGGCGTGGGCTATAACGTCCCTACCTTTTACAAAGCGATTGAGAACGGTATGTTCTGGGATCTGACCCCGTTCCTGGGCGATTTCAGCAAGTATCCGAATTTGAAAAAAAATAAGGAAACCGGAGTTTTCGACTACAATCGGGTCAATGGAAAAATCTACACGCTGCCGCGGATGCGGTCGCAGGTGCATTCCAGCCTCTTGATGCGTAAGGATTGGCTCGATAAGCTGGGGATCCCGATGCCGACGACGCTGGACGAGTACAAATCGGCTTTGCAGGCGGTCGTCAAGGCCAATCCGACCGGCCAGAATCCGATCGGGCTGACTACACATAGCGTGCTGAATGGCGTCAAGGACGTCTTTATGCCCGCCTTCGGCGTGTATGACCTGACACATGATAAAGACGGCGGGCTGATCCGCGATGTGCTCACGCCGCAGTATGCCGACATGATCGAATGGTTCCGCGGGCTGTATGCGGATGGACTGATGCCCAAGGAGTTCTCCACGATGAAGGAGCCGCAGTCTCTTGACTTGATCAGCTCGGGCAAAGCGGCTTCGATCGGGTACGTCGTCCGGGCGGATTGGCAGTATACCGAGACGAACCGCAAGCTGGATCCGAACGCTTTAGTCAGATCCGCCGTATTGAAGGGACCGAAGGGCTACGCGATCAATCTGCGCTCCAACTTTGCGTCCGGGATGTTTATTTCGAGCAAGGTTCCGGAGGAAAAGGTGAGACGGATTCTCGATTTCTACGAGTCCACCGCAACGGCTGAATTTTTGAAATTCGGGGAATACGGGATTGAAGGAGTCCATTACAACATGGTGGACGGCTATCCGAAAATGACCGAGCTGGGAAGCAAAGAAATGGTTATTTCCAGCTATGATCCGTGGGTGCTGACCTATGACAGCGGTTTCAAAATCCGAAATGTTAACGCTCCGCCTGAATTCAACAAAGAAACGGAAGCGATGGTAAAGGATTGGACGGAGAAAGGCAAGCTGAATCCGTTCAGCTATCTTCTCTCCGATACGTTCAGCGATATTTGGCCGAAATATCAGGACGAATACGATACGAAAACGGTGCAGGCCATCATCGGCAAAATTTCGATGAACGATTTCCGGGCTTATCAGGAGGAGCTGCGAAACTTGCCTGAAATGAAAAAAGCGTTCCAGGAATTCGCTAAATCGGAGAAAGATTTCGCAGCAAATAAAGGAAAATAATGGGGTATTCACGAGGAGGAACAATCCATTGGCTAAAATTACCAGCATTGAAACCTTTGCTACACCATCCGTCGGCATCGTTCGGGTGCGTACGGAAGACGGCTTGGAGGGCTACGGGCAGGTCGCGTCCTACCATTCGGACCTGTCGGCCCAAGTGCTGCACCGGCAGATCGCGCCTTACGCGCTGGGCGCCGATTCGGACGATATCGCCGGCCTGGCCGAGCGGATCGTGACCGGCGAGCACAAATTCCCCGGCTCGTACATATGCCGCGCCGTAGGAGGCGTGGATACGGCGCTGTGGGATCTCCGCGGCAAGCGGGAAGGCAAGAGCGTCTGCGAGCTGCTGGGCGGCAAGCCGCGCAAGCTGGCGGTGTACGGTTCGAGCATGAGCCGGAACATCAAGCCGGAGGAAGAAGGCGAGCGGCTTAAGCGGCTGCAGGATACGCACGGCTTCCGGGCGTTCAAAATCCGCATTGCCGACAACTTCGGCAACGATGTCGACCGCTGGCCGGGACGCACGGAAGCGATCGTGCCGGCCGTCCGGCGGGCGATCGGCGATGACGCCGTGCTGCTGGCGGACGCCAACAGCGGCTATACGCCGAAGCGGGCCATCGAAGTCGGCCGCATGCTGGAGCAGTACAATGTCGGGCACTTCGAAGAGCCGTGCCCGTACCCTGAGCTGGAATGGACGGCGGAGGTGGCCGCGGCGCTGACGATTCCGGTATCCGGCGGCGAGCAGGACTGCGATCTTGCCCAGTTCCGCCGGATGATCCGGATGCAGGCGGTCGATATCGTCCAGCCGGACATCTGCTATATCGGCGGGATCAGCAGAGCCTTGGCCGCAGCCAAGATGGCTGAAGAGGCCGGACTTCCCTGCACGCCGCATGCGGCGAACCATTCGCTTGTCACTCTGTTTACGATGCATCTGCTGGGCGCGCTCCCTAACGGAGGCCCCTTCATGGAATACAGCATTGAGGAGAACAAATGGCTGGACGGATTGTATGTGAACAATCCTTTTCAAGTGACGGACGGACAAGTGACGATCCCGGACGAGCCTGGCTGGGGAGTAGCGATCCGTCCCGAGTGGCTGGAGAAAGCCGAATACAGGGTCAGCTCCCTTTAAGGGGGCTGATGTGTCAGGAAGCAGGATAAAAACCCAAGCTTCACCGAGTTTGGAGGGCTCCGAATGGCAATATGGTTGCGAGAGAGATGGTCAGGGATGATCTCAGGATGGTCCGATCTGCGGGGGCGTTTTTTCTACCGTCTTATTTGGCTGGGGTTATTTTCGGCATGCATTCCGATCATTCTGGCGGGGACGGTATACTATCAGCTTGCGGTCAAGGAAGCTTATCAGAAGACCGAGGAAGAAAGCCGCGTCTCGTTAAAATTTGTCCAGGATCGAATGGAGTCCTTATTGGCAGGCATCGAATTGGATTCTTTCCACCTGGCTATGGAGCCTGGTATCGTCCAATTTCTGAGCGAGCAGCCGGACAGGCACGAGTTTCTGAGCAGCAAGCAGATGCTCGCGGCCCTGGAGCGGAAAAAAAACGCCAACGATTTCATCGGAGAGATTCTCTTGTACCGGGACGGCGATTCCTTGCTGAATTCGGTATATTACGGACAAATCCCGCTCGCCAACTATCCTTTCATGAAGGATATCGACTCCGCCTTGAATGCAGAGGCGCAGTGGCTGTATTTGCCGCAGGCTGAACATAGCGGTTACCTGAGCCTGATCCGCAGGCTGCCGCTCATGAGCCAGGATAAAAGCAAGGACCGCTTGATCTTTCACATTCGCGTCGACCTGCTGAAGAGTCAAATGAGCGACAGCTACTTCTACTTTCCCGGCAAGTCGCTCCTGGTAACGGACGCTGCCGGCCGGGCGCTGTTCCATTCCCAAGGGCAGAGCAGCCCCGGAGCCGGTGAACTGGACGACGCCAACTTAAAGCGGATTGTGGAGGAACGGAAGCCGGCGAATGTGTTCATGTCCCAGGACGGGAACGGGCTGGAGAAGCTCTACTCCTATCAGAAAACAAGCTCGGGACGAATTTACATCTCTCTTATACCCAAAGAGGAGCTGTACAGGCAGCTGGGCTGGATTCGCTGGATGACGGTCTGCGCGGTGCTGCTGCTCCTTCTGGTTGCCGTATTGTTAACGATCTTCAATTCCATGAGGGTATACAGCCCGATTCAGCAATTATTGAAGCACGGCAGAGATTTAAGCCTCGGTTGGGTCCAGCATCATCGGAACGAAATCAGCTATATCAAGGAATGCTTGAATTATTTAAACCGGGAGACGAAGTCGCTGTCCACTTACTTAAGGAAAATGGAACCCGATTTACGGGAGCGTTTTTTTCACAAGCTGCTGGAAAAAGGAGATGCGGCCGAGACCGCCTGCTGAAGGAATGCTCCGCGCTGGCCATTTCGGTGACCGGGCCTTATATCGTGCTGGCCGTAGAGCTGGAGAACATCCATAAGGAAAAACGGTTTCTGCCCAAGGACAACGCCATTATCGGCTTTGCGATGACGAATGTGATGGCGGAGCTGCTGGAAGAGCATCCCGCCCTAAGCGGATACACGCTGAATTTCAACGGGTGCAGCGGCGTTGCCGTTGTCAGCTGCAGGGATATGTCGTCGCTCGCCGGAGAGGCCAAGAAATATGCGGCAGCCGTATGCCATGCCTTGAACCGTTATTTGAAATTCAAGGTGTCCATCGGCATGGGGAGCGTGTGCGCCCATATTTCCGATGTGGCGGTATCTTACCGGGAAGCGCTGGCGGCGCTGGAATACCGGCTGATCGACGATACGCGGCCGGTGCTGTCTATCGAGGAGCTGGAAAAGGAGGAGAGGAAAATGCCGTCCTTTTACCCGCATCAAGAGGTAGAGGCTATTGTCGCAGCGCTTGTCAGCCATGATGCGGAAGCGGCGAAATCGGCATTGCGTTCCTTTTCGCAGGCTGCGCGCCTATCCCGGTCCCGGCTGATCACCTTTCAGTCCTATCACCTGCTCCTCGCCTCCGTCATTCATGCGGTAGAAAGCCGGGGCGGCAGCATCCTTCACGTGCTGGAGAACAACCTGTTCGGCCAGCTGAGAGAAAGGAAAACGTCCTCGGAAATATGCGATTGGTTTACGGAGGTATGCTTCCCGCTGCTGGAACGCATGATCGCCGAGAACGATCCGGGCCAGCTGGTCAAAGGCAAATCGGATATTATGCGCGTCTGCCAGTATATCCGGGAAAACGTCCAGTCCGACATTTCATTGACGCAATGCTCCGAGATGCTGTCCATGACTCCGCCGTATGTCAGCCGGTTATTTAAAAAAATCATGGGCTTCTCGTTTGTCGAATACGTCGTGACCTGCAAAATCGAGGAAGCCAAAAGAATGCTTCTGGAAACGGATCTTACGCTTCAGGAAATTGCAGCGTATATCGGGTATACGGAACGCAATCTAAGCCGAATTTTTCAACGCTACATTCATCTGACGCCCGGCCAGTTCCGGGCCAAACACCGCTGAACCGTTTCTCTGCACTTGTATATTCATTCCAAGCTTCTTTTTCGGAAAGGAGATCACCCGTACATGAAATACCCGACTGAAGCTTCGTCCGCTTCGGCTTTATCCGGTCGCGTCAGCCATACGGCTTCAGGCCGGCTGTGGAAGCGGATTGTGAAAGGCAAATATATTTATTTATTGGCGATGCCGGGATTTCTGTTCCTGCTCCTCTTTAAATTCGTGCCCATGTGGGGGCTGCTGCTCGCTTTTCAGAATTACAGTCCGTTTAAGGGGATCCTGGGCAGCCAGTGGGTCGGCTTAAAGCATTTTGCGGATTTAATGGGCGATGCGAATTTTTACCGCATGCTGCGCAATACGCTGCTGATTAACTTGTTCGGGCTCGTGTTTTATTTTCCGCTTCCGGTCTTCCTTGCCTTGATGGTCAATGAGGTACGGCATGAGCTGTTTAAAAAGATCAATCAGTCGCTGGTGTATATGCCGCACTTTTTGTCGTGGGTTATCATTGCCAGTATGACCTTCTTCATCCTGTCGACCGATATCGGGATCGTCAACAAGCTGCTGAACACATTCGGTCTGACGCCGATTCCGTTCCTGACGCAGTCCAGCTATTTCTGGGGGTTGATTACGGCGCAGACGATCTGGAAGGAAGCGGGCTGGGGGACGATTATTTTTCTTGCGGCGATAGCCGGCGTCGATCCGCAGCGTTACGAGGCCGCCGTAGTAGACGGCGCATCACGGTTCCGCCAGATTTGGCATATTACACTGCCTGCGATTCGTCCGACGATCGTCGTTCTGCTGATTCTGCGGCTCGGTCATATGGCCGATGTCGGCTTTGAGCAGGTACTGCTGATGATGAATCCGCTGGTCCGGGAAGTGGGCGAGGTGTTCGATACGTATGCCTATACGCAGGGGATTCTGCGCGGACAGTTCAGCATCGGCGTCACCGTCGGTTTATTTAAGGGCGTGGTCGGTCTGGTGTTTGTCGTAACGGCCAATTACATCGTCAAGAAATTGGGCTATGAAGGCATTTACTAAGCAAAGAGGGGAAAAAACATGAGCTTCGTGCATAAGAAAGGTCTGACCCTGTTTGATTATGTCAACTATTCGCTTCTCGGCTTGATATCGATTCTGAGTATTTTCCCTTTTATTTATGTGTTCAGCGTATCTCTGACGGACCCGGACACGTATATCCCGTTCAAATTTTATTTGTTTCCGCAGGATTTCTCGCTGGCTTCCTACAAGTACATTTTATCGACCAACAGCTTCCTGAATTCGCTGAAAAGCACGGTCTTCGTCACTGTTATCGGCACGGCGCTCAATCTTGTGTTTACCTTTACGCTGGCGTACGCGTTGACCAAGAAGCATGTGGTCGGCCGCAACTTCATGCTCGGCTGCGTTATCTTTACGTTATTGTTCAACGCGGGGATTGTGCCCAACTATTTGCTGGTGAAGGAAATGGGGCTGCTCAATTCGTATTGGTCGCTGATCTTGACCAGTCTGACCAATGCGTGGACGCTGATCGTGGTCAAAAGCTTTATGGACGCCCTTCCCGAGGAGCTGGAGGATGCGGCCCGAATCGACGGGTGTAACGATTTGACCGTCTTTCTTCGTGTCGTGCTGCCCTTGTCGATGCCGGCTATTGCCACGTTCACGCTGTTTTTTGCCGTAACCCATTGGAATACGTATTTCAATGCGCTCATTTATTTGACGGATGCCAAGAAATGGACGCTCCAGGTGCTGGTCAAAACGCTTGTCATCGATTCGGAATCGTCCGGCATTGCGGCGGCCGGGTCGGCGGAGGATAAGATGATCCCGCAGGAAACGATCCGGATGGCGGCCGTCGTTGTAGCGATGCTGCCGATTCTCGTCGTCTACCCGTTTTTGCAAAAATATTTCGCCAAGGGTGTCATGCTAGGTTCCATTAAGGGCTAAGTGAAGCGGTCCTTGCCCATCATTCGTGTTCAGGAGGCGCAATCGTATGAAAATTACCAATGTGACTTGTTTTCGGGCTAATGGCGTATTTGTCAAAATCGAAACGGATGAAGGCATTACCGGCTACGGTGAAGGCTCCAGCTTTACACCGCTGGCCGTGATCGGCATGGTGGAGGAGCTGAAGCCGTATATTCTCGGCGACGGACCCGCAGCGGATCGAATATTTGTGGCAGGCCTGCTTCCGCCGGCTGTTTGCGCGGGGCGGCCCGGTGACCGGCTCGGCGATTGCCGCGATCGACATGGCGCTGTGGGATATTAAGGGCAAAGCGCTCAACGCGCCGGTCTATCAGCTGCTGGGAGGACTGGCCCGCGAGAAGGTCAGGCTGTACGGGCATGTGACCGGCCATTCCGCGGAGGAGATTGCCGCAAACGCCAAGAAGCTGGCGGCCAAAGGCGTCACCGCGATCCGCTACCGCGGCTTTCACGATATGGACGATATCGACCTGCACGACCATAAGCGGGCGGTCCGGCAGCAGATCGAATATACGGAAGCGATCCGCGCGGCGGTCGGCGACGACGTCGACCTTATTCTCGAATGCCACGGCCGCTACGATCCCGATTTCGCGGTCATGCTGGCGGAAGGCGTCGCCAAATTCAAGCCGCTCTATATCGAGGACCCGATCCGCCACGAGAACCCGCAGGCGTTAAACCGGTACCGGCAGCATACGAACATCCCGCTGGCTACCGGCGAACGCGGCCACAATAAATACGATTTCCGCGAGCTGGTCATAGACGGCCACGTCGATTACTTGCGCCCCGATGTCTGCTGGTGCGGCGGCATCACGGAGATCAAGAAGATCGCCGCGTTCGCCGAGGTGTACAATATCAATGTCGTGCCGCACAACAACTGGGGGCCGCTCGGCACCTCGGCCAGCGTCCATATTTCGCTCGCGATTCCGAATATTACGCTGATGGAAGGCTTCTGGGCCGATTCGGCCAAGCCGACGGATATCGTCTCTCCTTGGCCGCAAATCGTGGACGGCTACGCTTACCCGCCGGTCGGCCCGGGGCTCGGCATCGAATTTAATGAAGAGATCGCCGCATCCTATCCGCAGAAGCCGACCAGGGTGCTGCCGAAGCTAAACGGGATCGACGGCTCGGTGCGGGATTGGTAAGGAGAAGACCGCTGTTCAAGCTAGGCGTCATTTTACACAAAGAATTTAAACGGCTATCGTCCCTAGAAGCGGGGAGGGTGGCTGTTTTTTTATATCTCCACATACCGCTTATTTCCGCTGCGAAACAGCGACCTCTTTAAGACGGTTAATGCTCCGTACTTCTCCTGTACTCATTAGGTGTCCTTCCGACCACCTCGCGGAAGCTTTCATGAAAGTAGCCTGCATCGGCATAGCCGACTTCTTCGGCTATCTTTTTAACGGTCCAAGGCTTGGATTTAAGTAACATCTTAGCGTTCTCGACGCGGTGATACCGCAGCTTTTCGGTGAACGTCATCGAGTAATACTGCATAAGGATGCGGTTTAATTGACGCACGCTGACGCCTATACGGGCGGCCAGCTGAACAGGCGATTTGGGCGCCGCAAGCTCAAGTCTGAAAAAATCGTCAACGATGTCCCTGCGCCGGTCGTTAACAATTTTGCCGGGAAGCGCATAGTCCGGATCGGTGTCACCCGTTATGCAGCGGGCTGCTTTGACAAGCATTTGCGAGATCAGATTCTGGACCACCGTATAGCACCCCAAACGCGGATGCTCCAGCTCCAGTAAAATCTGTTTGCACAGGTCTGCGATGTGGTAGGCATCGTCCCCGAACCAGAAGGGACGGCAGGTGAAAATATGAATCAGCTGATCGACTTCACTTTGAATAAAGTAGGCGGATTTCCTGCTTTTCGGCTTCAGCTGCTTTAGCTCGAGATTAATGCAATACTCGCTCATCGGCTCCGCAGGGTTAGTTTCCTGTTGGTGAAACACATCCGGCCCCGTAAGATAAAAGCACCCTGGCGTGATGTCGTACGTCTTATGGCCGACATGCAGAGTCCCTCTTCCGGCAGGAATAAAATGAAACTCGTGGCTGCTGTGGGTATGATTCTTGACTCTCCAGGTGGGCTCGGGAGGCTGGTAGGTGATATACAGCACGTTGATAATTAAATGGCCTAACTGGAACTTCAGGTCAAGGTTGTCCTTGTAGGTAATGTTTCCGCTAAACAAACGCGGCCCCTCCTAAGTAGAAATGGGATGAAGCTGAAGCTGTATCCACAGCGCGTCAGAGAGCTGCGTCTTTTCATTGTACATGATTTGCAAGTAGTCAACAATTGCGACATTTTTTGAAAAAAGTGTCCATACAGTCTATTGGATGCGGCAGGGGGAACGGTAAAATAACAGTATAAGATACCGTATTTCGGGAGGGGCCGCATGCAACGATTATTTCGTCATTCACATTCTGTGTTTTATAAAATATTTTCGCAGTTTCTCATCATTATTTTTTTGCTGACCTCATTTAATTATTATTCGTTCACGTTTTTCAAAAGCAATATTCTCGATGAGATTATTAATAACAATAAGTCCAACCTGCGAAACACGGCTAAAGAGTACGAGGATTATTTTTTCGCATTAAAGGAAGAGCTGCTGAGGCTGCACACAGATGAGAAGGTTTCCCAAATCAACGGGCAATTTCTCACAAGATCGCCTAGAGATATTAATTACTTATTGGTAGGGGATATTCAAAACCAAATTCGCAATGTGACCTTAAACCGGTTCCTAAGCCTGGAGAACGTATTGATTTATTTTCCGTCCAGTGCGACCTACATTGAGAAGGACGGGACCCTGGATGGAGACCGGGCCTTTACCATCTTTTATGCTAATGAAATGTATACGCCTTCATTTTGGCGGGAGAAGCTCAAGACATCGTTTTACTTTCAGGTTTTTCCGGAAGCCGCTTTTAAAGCATACAATGGAGACTCGTTGCAGCTGATGCCGGTCGTCGTTAAAAACCAGTTTTATTCGTATTCCATCTTCGCCCTGGTTCAAACGAACAAGCTTTACGATCTTCATCCTTCCTCGGCCGATAACCTGATCATTTTAAATGAGCAAAGCCAGCCGCTCTTCCATAGAGGAGATATAGGCAGCGGACATCTGCCGCCTTATCAGACCAACCGGAGCTATGTCGAGGAAAATGATAATTATTATTTTTTTGAGAAAGGGCAATCCGGCTTAACTTATGTCAGCATCATTCCCACACGCAAAATCCAAAGTCAAATTACGAGATTGAACCTGATCCTGCTGGTGCTCTGTTTCGTTTCCATCCTGATCGGCATTGTTGCATCCGTCATTCTCGGAAAAAGATTCAATCGTCCTATTATGCAAATGGTCCAAGCCTTCGAGCAGCCTAAATCGCTGCTTCGCTTTAAAAGCAACATTAAGGAATTCGACTTTATTTCCGCCAAAATACATGAGCTGAATCAGTTAAACCGGCAAATTCATAACGATCTGCTGACCAAAAACAACCAGCTGGAAAACTATGAATATATTAAGAAGCTGAAAAAAATTTATACCGGAGCGTCGCCTGACGACGAAGCGGAAGCGCCGTTCTTTATTATTCTGTTTCACCTGCATTTCTTCCGTCGTATTCATGGGGATGTGCCGATGGACAAGGTATTGTATTTTATCCGGGAATATATTCAATTAACCTTATCGCAGCATTTCACCTCCACGCTAACGATTCAGATTGAGAGGAATCAAATTCTTTCCATGGTATTCGGCGGAAATGAGAGGCAGCGAATCGGGCGGATCCTACACCAAATGAAAGCCGTGTTTGACCATGATAAAGAGTCCTGGATCATGACCGTTGCCGTCAGCTCCCTGTACGAAAGCTCGAATGAATATCATATGGCTTACGAAGAGGCGCTGGGGCGGCTCGAAAAACGCGAATTATCTGATCAGACAGTTATTATTCAAGATGAAGTTCTGCCCCATAAGGTGTTTTCCGGAACCATTTATTTCACACCGGGTCAAGGGGAAGAGTTTTTTCAACTGCTGCAATCAGGAAGTGATAATGCGTGTATGGAGCGGATCCGCAGAAAGCTGGTGCAGCTGCACGCGATGGGCGCCAATTCCGGCGAGTTCAGACAATTCGCCATGGACATTTTTTATAAATCGTTAAGTGTCGTTGAATTATCAAAGGTGGAGTCGGGCGGTCTGATCCATATCTACAATGTGGAGGCAATCAACGATCTGTGTTCCCTGGATCAGTATCTGCAGTTTTTTGAACCGTTTTTTCACGATGTCGTTCGCGCGATAAGGGATAAGAAGGAGAGTCAAGATGAAATCATTGCGTTCGTTATGGACTATATTCACAACCATTATACCGACGATATTTCGCTGGAACAGCTGGCGGCTGAATTAAAGCTGTCGGTGTCCTATCTTTCCGCGTACATCAAAGAGAAGACGGGCATCAATTACTTGGAGCATATCAACACGCATCGGATCGGCAAAGCCAAGGAGCTGCTTGTGCAGACGGACTTGAATGTGCAGGAGATCGGCAAACATATCGGCTATTATAACGCGAACTCGTTTATCCGAATGTTTAAGAAATTTACGGGAACTACGCCTAAGGAATACCGCAAGCAGCAGCTGCTGCATACGGATTCGGCAGATTGACGAATATGCGCTTTTTACGATGATCTTCCTTTTTTTCGGTGCCGCAGAAACGGTCGATAAACGGAGGAATTGGCGATTTCTTTATTTCTGCGCTCCGGCTATGATGGCCTCAGCAGTCGGATATAACCACATTGAACGCAGAAGGGGATGATCTTATTTTGAAAAGTAAACAAACGATGGGGGCGCTGCTCTCCGTAACGCTGCTGGGTACGGTCTTGTGGGGGTGCTCCTCCGATTCATCGTCAAGCAGCGAGAGTCAGGCCAAGCAGGGTTCAGGTGAATCCAAGCCGGTAACGTTAAAGATGGCTACACAGAACCACCCGATCTGGCCGTATAACAAAAACTGGGCAGGGTATAAGTATGTGGAGGATCAGACCAAGATCCATCTGGATGTGCAGACGCCTCCCGGCAATGATTATGAAGCAGCCGTTAATTTGATTGTATCGTCGGGGGAAATGCCTGACTTTATGCTGGTACCGAACGTGGCGGCGGCGAACCGTTATGGACAGAAGGGAGCCTTCGAGGATATTTCGAAATACTTCGATAAGCTGCCGAACTTTAAAAAGTACCTGCAAGCCCGGCCCGAGCTGCAAGCGGCTATCGTTTCCGCCGACGGCAAATATTACTTCTTTCCGAATTCCGGTCTGGAGAAGCAGTTAAGGCAGTCCTGGCTGTACCGCGAGGATATTTTTAAAAAGCACGGGTTGGCGGTCCCGAAGAACTATGAGGAATTGGGCGGCGTGCTCAAGAAGCTGAAGGAGCTGTATCCGGACAGCTATCCGCTTACCTTCTTCAATAAACTGGATGCGATCGGCCGGATCGCTGCCAATTTCAATACTTCCGCTGCCCAATACTACGACTATAACAAGAAGGAATGGAGATACGGCCCGATTGAAGACAATTATAAAACCTTGGTCGAGTATATGAACAAGTTTTATAAAGCGGGCTATATCCCGCCGGATTTTATGGCGCACCAGCGTAAGCAGCATCAGGACTTGTTTGCACAGAACAAATCGTTCATTACAGCCGATGCGATCGGTCTCATTGACGAATATACGGAACCGCTCAGCAAGGCTGTTCCCGGTTTTCAGCTTTCCTATATGCCGCCGCCGGCCGGAGGGCCGAACGGTGTTCAAAAAATGCCTTATGAAGGCCTGGAAACCCGCGGTTTCGCCGTTGCTTCTACAACGAAAAACATGGATGCCGTTCTGAGGTATTTCGATTTCATGTATTCGGATGAGGGGATCCGCACCGCCAGCTGGGGGAAAGAAGGCGAGACTTACACGGTGGAGAACGGCAAAAATAAATTTAAGCCCGAATTTACCAGCTTTGCGGATTTGAGAATCAAGACCGGAATTATCACGCCAGGCTCGTATGCGGCGATGGATTTCGATGCTTATGTCGATCTGTCCTCCGCTCCGCTCAAAAGCGCATTTCAAACAGTCGAAAGCTATGAGACCAAGCCTCAGCCCCGCCCAGCTCTAAATGAAAGCGAGATTGAAATCTTATCGACGGTCGGAGAGGCGGTAACGAAGCATAGGGATGAAAATATCGCCAAATTTATTATCGGACAAAGAAATTTAAGCGAATGGGATCAATACGTCGAAGAAGCCAAAAAGCTGGGTGTTCAGAAAGTGCTGGACGTGTATAAAACAGCCTACGAAAGAACGCTGAAAAATATCGGAAACAACTAAAGGAGGTACTTACGCCATTGGAACGAGTGCCTACTGCACCGCTGAAGAAACGAAATCTGCCTGCGACCAAGGAATTGCCGTCAGGCAGTTCCTTTCTTCAAAAGGTTCGGCGCGATAAATATTTGTTGCTGCTCGTGCTTCCCTGCATGCTCTATTACCTTATCTTTAAATATTTGCCTTTGTTCGGCATTGTGATTTCTTTTCAAAACTATAATCAATTTAAGGGGATTTTGTCGAGTGAATGGGTAGGGCTCAAATATTTTCGCATGTTTGTAGAAAGTCCCGATTTCTATAAAATTTTGCGAAATACGTTCTTGTTGGGCTTTTACAAGCTGTTCTTCGGATTTCCGGTGCCGATCCTACTTGCTTTATTAATCAATGAAATGAGAAAAGAGCTGCTTAAGCGGTTCGTCCAGACCGTTAGTTACCTGCCTCATTTTATTTCCAATGTGGTTGTTGCAGGGATGGTCGTTATGTTCTTGTCGCCTACCGGGGGCGTAGTCAATCAGGTCTTGAAGCTGATCGGGCTTCAGCCGGTCAATTTCATGATGGAGCCGGGATTTTTCCGTCCGATCTATGTTATCTCCGAGATCTGGCAGCATGCAGGCTGGGGAACGATCATTTATTTGGCTGCCCTAACCTCCATAGATCCGGGCTTATATGAAGCCGCCAAAATTGATGGCGCGAATCGCTGGAAGCAGACGCTGCATGTCACGATTCCGGGGATTTCATCGGCCATTGTCGTCCTGCTCTTGCTGGATATTGGAAGAGTCCTGGAAATCGGCTTTGAAAAGGTGTACTTACTGTACACTCCCATTACCTACGAAACGGCGGATATTATAAGCACTTATGTGTACAGGGTCGGTTTGGTGCAGGGAAATTACAGCTACGCCACGGCTATTGATTTGTTCACCGGGGTAATCAGTTTCTTATTCGTCGTCTCCGCCAATTATATAAGCCGCAGAGTCAGCGACAATAGCCTATGGTAGGAAAGGGGAGGAACCGCTTGAGAAAGCTGAATTACTTTGCTCTGGTGCATGCTTTGCTGATGCTGTTCGTCGTGCTGGTGACCTTGTATCCCTTTTATTACATGCTTGTGATTTCGCTTAGCGGCCAGGCTTTCGTGTTGAGAGGGGATGTATTCCTTTGGCCCAAAGGTTTTAATCTGGGAATGTATGAGTATGTCGTCAAAGACGGGCGTATTTTCACCGGCTACAAAAACACGCTGATATTCGTTACGCTTGGAACCGCGATTTCACTTCTGCTGACCTCGATGGGGGCTTATGCACTGTCGAAAAAAACGATGGTGCTATCCAAAACGTTCATGATTCTGATCGTAATTACGATATTTTTCCAGGGCGGAATGATACCTACCTTTCTGGTCGTAAAACAACTTGGCTTGGTTAACACGATATGTGTCCATGGTACTGCCCGGAGCCGTCGCCACGTGGAATTTAATCATTATGCGGACCTTTTTCGCGAATATTCCCAAGGAACTGGAGGAATCGGGCAAGCTTGACGGTCTCAGCGATATCGGGATTTTTGCTCAAATCGTCATTCCCTTATCGAAGCCGGTGTTTGCCACTATTGGGTTATTTTATTCCGTCCAAATTTGGAACAACTACATGGGGCCCTTAATTTATTTACGGGATGCCGGATTGTTCCCGCTGCAAGTGATGCTGCGTGAGATTGTGCTGGCCGGACAGCTGACAGGGAGCGAAGGCGCGGTATCGGACGACTACATTATGGCGATTGATTCTTTGAAATATGCCACTGTCATGATGTCGACGATTCCGATTCTGCTGATCTATCCTTTCCTGCAAAAGTATTTTGTTAAAGGGGCCTTAATTGGCTCAATCAAAGGATAGAGGGAGCCGTGTACCATGAAAATGAAGCAGCCCAATATTTTGTTTATTATGGCGGATCAGCACCGGTTTGACTGCCTCGGCGCATATGGCAACCGGGATATTCAAACGCCGCACCTCGACCGGCTGGCGCAGGACGGTGTAACGTACGACAATCATTTTTGCAATGCGCCGGTTTGCACGCCGTCTCGCTATTCCAGCCTGACCGGACTATATCCGCATCAGCACTTGGGCTGGCCCAATCGCTGCACCGTTCAGCCGGGACTGGACACGTACCCAAAAATACTTCAGCGCGTCGGTTATTCGACGCAAGCGATCGGCAAAATGCATCTGACGCCGACATACCAGGACGTTGGATACGAGCAGATGGTATTAGCCGAGCAAAACGGCGACGGAAGATACGAGGACGACTATCACCGTTACCTGCGGGAGAGAGGGCTGATTGATTACGTCGATCTGCTCGACCAGGTGGATGAATATCGGGTGCAGGCGCCTGCTCCCTATTGGGAGAGCCGCGGGGCTATGGTATCGGATCTCCCGGAGGAGCATCACTCGACAGCGTGGATCGGCAGAAAGGGACTTGAGGCTGTTGATGCGTGGGGAGAGGGAGGCAGCCTGCTCTTTCTGAGCTTCATTAAACCGCATCATCCTTTCGATCCTCCGAAGCCATGGAGTGAAATGTACGATGCAGGCAGTCTTTCTCTGCTTCCGGGATGGTCGGAGCAGTGCATATCGCGCGATCTGCAGATGCATCCGGGCTTCTTCCCGCATGAGCAGCTTACCGAGCAGCAGCTGAGACAATGTATGGCTTATTATTATGCGTCCATTTCACATATCGACCATTATATCGGGCAGATCGTTTCACTGCTGCAAAGAAAAGGGCTGTATGACAATACGCTGATTGTTTACACCAGCGACCATGGCGAATATTTAGGCTTTCATCATTTGCTGTTAAAGCAGAATTATATGTACGACCCGCTCGTTAAGGTTCCGCTTATCGTCAAATATCCCGAAAATCGCATGGCGGGAGAACGTCATACGGAACTGAGCAGCAGCATCGACATTGCGGTCACGTTAACTCAAGCGGCCGGCCAACGCCCGGGGAAGGATATGCCGGGCCGCGATCTTGCCGTTTCGGGAGGCGGGCAGCCGTATGTTTTTGCCGAGAATGCAAGGGGCAATCAATATATCTGCCCGCTCCCAGGATTTCAAGCTGATTATGTGCAGGGAAGAAGCGAGATCGTTATTTTTCGATTTGAGAAACGACCCGCTGGAATGGAACAATCTTTACGCCGACCCACTGTATCAAGAGGAGATCAGCCGCCATAAAGCCGCGCTTTATCACATGATTCTGTTTGACGCGCCGGCGCCGGTTTTCTTGTATGAGTCTGCCGAGCAGCTGAGGACGTCCCATATCCCGGCGCAGGAGAAGGATAAAGTATCATTTGCGAATTGGGTGAGAGAAATGATGATTAAGCACCGCAGCTGAATGGGACGGCTGATCGGTCGGGTGAAGCTGGAAATATAAGGTGGAGGTACACGGGATGTCTCAAATGACGGAAACGCCGCAGTCGATTCATGCTTTAATAGATCAGGTCGGCCGGAAGCTAGGCCATCGCCCCAATGTCGTTCGCATGTTCGAGACCTGCATTAAAAATACGCTTCATACCACGATCCGCCGATGGCCGGATGGGACCACTTACGTCATAACCGGAGATATACCCGCGATGTGGCTGCGGGATTCGGCGGCGCAGGTGCGTCCGTATTTGGCCGCCGCAGCGGATGACAATGACATTGCCGATTGCATTCAAGGCTTGGTAGAAAGGCAGTTTCAGTTCATTCTCCATGATCCGTATGCCAATGCGTTTAACGATTCTCCCAGCGGAAAAGGGCATCAAACGGATATCACCAGCATGACTCCGTGGATTTGGGAGCGCAAATACGAGGTCGATTCATTATGCTATCCGATACAGCTTAGCTATTTGCTCTGGAAGAACACCGGACGGAGCTCTCAATTTAATGCTTCGTTTGTTCAAGCCGCTCGAGCCATCATCGCCTTGTGGAAACAAGAACAGCATCATGAGACCGGCTCCCCTTACAGCTTTCAACGGTTGGCCAAGGGTGGGGAGCAGCTGCCGCGCAACGGCAAAGGTACCTTGACGGCTTATACAGGGATGACCTGGTCCGGGTTCCGTCCAAGCGACGATCCATGCCAATACGGTTATTTGATTCCTTCCAATATGTTCGCTGTGGTCGTTCTGCGTTACATTGCGGAAATTTCGCAAATGGTGTTAAAGGACGAGGCTTTAGCTGAAGAGGCAAAGGAGCTATGCCGCGGCATCGATCAAGGAATCCAAGCCTACGGTATTGTGGAGCACCCCCAATACGGCCGTATATACGCTTATGAAACGGATGGGCTCGGAAGGTATAACTTGATGGATGATGCGAATGTCCCCAGCCTGCTCTCCATCCCGTATTTAGGGTATGCCCCTGCGGATGATCCTATCTATCAAAACACGAGACGATTTATATTAAGTGAGAACAATCCGTATTTTTTCAAAGGCGAAGCGGCCGAGGGGATAGGGAGTCCCCATACGCCGCACCGGTATATATGGCATATAGCGCTTGCTGTGCAGGGGTTAACGGCGGTTCACCCGGAAGAAAAAGAGCATATGCTTACTTTGCTGGAGAACACCAATGCCGGTACGGGCATGATGCATGAAGGTTTTGATGGCGATGACCCGGGCCAATTTACAAGAAAGTGGTTTTCCTGGGCGAACATGATGTTTTGTGAGCTGGTGCTTGATTTGTGCGGTATTCGCGTGAAGGAGCGGTAATGTTACATGTGACTAGACTGGAAGACCGACTTCGGCAGGAGCCGCGCGTCTCCGGTCTTTTTTTTGTTTAGAATCCGGTTGGGGAAGTGCTACAATGGAAATAAATAGAGGTTTATAGCAGAGGAGCATTTGACATGGATGAGGAAGCAGCGGCAAGAGCAGCTTTAAGGAACCGATTAATCGAAGCGGAAGCGGCATTACAAGAAGCGGAGGAAGAGTATGAGATGTTTTGCAGACAGCTAAGCACTTATAAAAAGGCGATTGACGATCAAAAGGCGGTCATTTTAGATATAAAATCGAAAATGGGGCTATGGGTTCAGTAAAATCCATACATTATTTTCTTTTAGACCCGCTTGCACCTTACGTAACGTCATGTTTTATACTAAAGTCACCGGTAAGCAGCTAGCGCCAAAGAAAGGAGTGGATTATGCAGCAGCATTGGAAAGTGGGGGATCTTGCAAAGCTGACGGGACTCACGGTCCGCACCCTGCGGTTCTACGATCAGATTGGTTTATTCTCGCCTTCAGCGCATTCCGATTCCGGTCACCGGCTGTATGACGAATCCGATATCAGAAGGCTGCAGCAGATCTTGTCTCTCAAAGACTTAGGCCTGTCGCTTGAAGAAATTCAAACGGTGCTCCAAGGGGGAACGCATACCCCCGCTGACATCGTGGCGATTCAGATGGAGCGGGTCCGAAGCAACATAAAGACCCAGCAGAAGCTTCTGGCGGAGCTCGAGCGTCTGGCTGAACGGATGAACCAGCAGGAGGCTCTGTCCACTGACGCCTTTATTTCGCTGCTGGAGACGATGAAGAAGAGCCACGAAAAGTATATCATGGAACACCGGTTGAACTGGGAACGCCGCTTTGATCTGCTTGGCGATCTGGTAAACGATAAATGGACATGATTTCTCTTAAGGAGGGTTTTACGAATGAAACAACGGTTTACGACTCACTCTACGTTTCGAATTGAGCGCATGTATCGCACGTCCCCGGAGCGCGTATTTAAAGCTTGGTCGAACCAGGCTGCCAAAGCGCGCTGGTACCAGCCTGCCGAGGTATTCGACTTCCGCGTCGGCGGGCGGGAGGTGGGCCGGGGCGGCTCTTCCAGGCGGGCCGGTCTTTACATTTGAAGCGTACTACCAGGAAATCGTGCCTAACGAACGCCTGGTTTACACCTACAGTCTGGACATGGGGGAAGCCCGGATGTCGGTTTCCATCGCAACGATCGAATTAACGCCGGACGGCGAGGGCACCAAGCTCGTTTTCACGGAGCAGGGAGCTTTCTTCGACGGCCTCGATACGCCGGAGCAGCGCGAGCACGGAACGAAGGAGCTGCTGAACCTTCTCGGCAAATCCCTTGGGGAAGCCAACGCGGATGCCTTCGAGCTGGTGTCCCGCCGGCGGTTCAACTTCCCTCGCCATACGGTCTACCGGGCATGGACAGAGCCGGAGCTGCTTGCCCAGTGGTGGGGACCTGACGGCTTTACGAATACGTTCCACGCCTTCGAACTAAGGCCCGGAGGAACTTGGGAATTTACAATGCATGGGCCGGACGGGACGGACTATCCGAATCGGAATGTCTTTCATGAAATCGGTCCTGATCGCATTGTGCTGAGGCACGAATCCAATCCTCATTTTATGCTGACCGCGACTTTCGAGGAGGTTGACGGAGGGACGGAGCTGACGTTCCGCCAAGCGTTCGAAACCAGAGAGTTATACGAACAGCTCAAACCGATGTGCGAAGAAGCCAATGAGCAAAATTTGGACAGGCTGGGATCGCTCCTAAACCGGATAGCCGAATAAGCTTTTACGCCGTATCAGCCCGCTGGGATGGATACGGCTTTTTCTTTGGATAACGGATATGAACGTGAATACGTCCTAACATTTATGGGAAAAATAACCATAGGGGATGGAGCTCTGCTTACCAGCCCGCTAATAACGAATGTGGAATTATTCTGAATAGGAATAAAACGAGGCTACCGAGAAATTGACCGGCAGCCTTATTACATTTTGGGAGCATTCAATAAAAAAAATGAATATGAAAATATATACCTGATTTTCTATTCCTGTGGTATCCTATTACAAACAACTTTTTGAGGTGAAATTTATGCAATCTGCTGTAGTGCCGACAACGTATTCGAGAACCAATCCATTTCATGCGAAGGTTCTCAAAAATGTAAATTTAAACGGGGCGGGGTCGAGTAAAGAAACGCGGCATATCGAGTTTTCTCTGGAGGGTTCGAACCTCTCCTATGTCCCTGGTGACTTCCTTGGCATCATTCCTGAAAATGACCCGGAGCTGGTGGCTTCCCTTCTTGAGGAAATGAAGTGGAACCCGGAGCTGGCTGTTGCGATAAATAAGCAAGGGGAGACACTTCCGTTGAAGGAAGCCTTGGCTGTACATTTTGAAATTACGCTGTTGACGAAGAAAATTTTGCAGCAAGCAGCGGAATTGACGGACAACGAAGCGTTGAAAAGCCTCGTTTCCGCTGAAAATGCGACTCAATTGAAAGAATATATCGAGGGGCGCGATTTGCTGGACCTGCTGCGCGACTTCGGCCCTTGGAAAGCTTCCGCTCAAGAGATCGTGTCCTTATTGAGAAAAATGCCTCCTCGGCTCTACTCCATTGCGAGCAGCCTGGCCGCGAATCCGGAGGAAGTGCATTTAACGATCGGCGCTGTGCGCTACACGGCTCATGGACGCGAACGCAAAGGGGTCTGCTCCGTGCTGTGCGCTGAGCGTCTTCAAGTAGGCGATACGCTTCCGATCTTCTTCCAGCCGAATAAACATTTTAATTTGCCGGAGTCCCCGGACAAAGATATTATTATGGTCGGCCCGGGCACAGGCATTGCGCCTTTCCGTTCCTTTATTCAGGAGCGCGCGGTGAGCAAAGCGCCCGGCAGAGCATGGTTATTCTTCGGAGACCAGCGCTCCGCAACGGATTTCCTGTATCAAAGCGAACTGGAACAATATAGGCAGGATGGGGCATTGACTCGATTAGATGCTGCCTTTTCCCGCGATACGGTACAAAAGGTGTATGTTCAGCATAAAATGCTTGAAAACAGCAAGGAATTGTTCGGATGGCTTGAAGGCGGAGCTTACTTCTACATTTGCGGAGATAAGCAGTATATGGCCAAAGACGTTCACAATACGCTGATCAGCATTATCGAAACCGAAGGCGCGATGACCCGCGAAGCGGCCGAAGCGTATTTGAGCGCAATGCAGGAGCAAGGGCGCTACCAGCGCGATGTGTACTAAACTGTATTGAATTGAAGCAGGAATCTGCTTCGGAGAGTGACTTTATGCCGCAAGAAGCGGTGATAAAGTCACTCTTTTTTTGGGCGAAACGAAGAAATTAGGAAAAAGATAAGGTGGAGAAAAGTATTATACCTGAGTAAACAGCTCGGAGAAAAGTGTTATTGCTAGAATGCCGGATATCATGTATGGTTTAGATATTCAGCTGAATTGGTTTAATGGAAGGAAGGCCTATCCGTACATGAAATGGTTTGCTCGAATAAATAAAATAAAGTCGTTATGGCCAAACGGGCGATTCTACCGTACAAGTCTCGTCTGGGTTCTTTTTATTGCTTGTATTCCGACTATTACTATAGGTTTTGGTGCAGATTTAATTGGAACTCGTCAAATTGAAAGAACGGTGGTCGCGTCACGGCAAAATGAAGTCGAATTATCGGCGAAGCGCATCGACGATTATTTATCCCATTTGGAGAAGTCCGTCATCCAATATGCGTCCAATCCCGAGTATGGCATCAAGCTGCGGACGCTCGAGGCATCCTACGACTACGAATATATTCGCGATATATTCAATTCTCTGCTTGCTCTGAAGGACTCCAATCCGCTCATCGATCAGGTAGATTTGTACCTTAATGAATCGCAAACGATCTATTCGGGGGAGAGCGGAGTGAATGCGGTCCGCTTGCAAGAGGCCAACGAACGGTTCCATGCTCTGCTGGAGCAGCCGCGCACAGCCTATTGGCTGCCCTCCTTCCGTACGATAGGGGCCAAAGAAGGAGAAGAAGGCATGCCTGCGCTCGTATATAAGCTGCCCGTGGGCTCCGGCCACCCCTTTGCCGCGCTCATCGTCTATTTGAACAAAGCGCGCATGGCCCAAATGATAGGCGAGTCAGAGGCGGACGGCCAGAACGGTTCTTTTCTTATACAAAATCAAGGGGAGTGGATCGTTACAGCCGAAGGCCGAACGGTGCCTTCCGTGCTGGAGGAGGAATGGCGCCAGTCTGTGCCCGCCAGCGGACCGGTCACGGATACGTTCGTTCATGCCTGGGGACATGAGATGTATTCCGTATCCTACAGCCGAATGAGCAGGCTGGGCAGCTCATGGGTTTATGTCACGGGGACGTCGCTGTCGCGCTTATCGGAGCCGGTTACGCTGGCCTCGCGCATTATTTACGGCTTCAGCTTGATTGTCCTCGTCACCGGCATCGGCGTCTCGATGATCGCTTCCAACCGGCTGTACAGGCCCATCCGCACATTGACGCATACGTTCCGCAGTCCAAGACATCCCGATACCCCTATGGAATCGGTGGATGAGATTGAGTTTATTACGAATCAGTGGAGGCTTCTCACAGAGCAAAGCAGCCTGCTGGACGATCAGCTTCGGGAGCAGCTTCCTTACTTGAGGGAGGGCTATCTTCTTCAATTGATGCATAACCGGCTTCACACATCGGATGAAGAAGCGCTGTTGAACCGAATGGAGCAGCTGGGCTGGACGGTGCGGAATACGTTGTTTACGGTTCTTGTGATTCAATGGCTCGGCTTCGACAAAGCCAAGGCGCTGCCATCCCAGGACAGCCATGAAATTATGGCTTCCGCCGTGTTCCATACGGTTACGCAGCTTGTGAAGGAGCGGCATGACCGTTCGGAAATGATGAAGCTGCAGGGAGGAACCGCGGGCGTGCTGCTTATGTTCCCGGATACGGACACCGTTAAGCAGATCAAGGAGCAGCTGTACCGGCTGGCAGATGAAGTAAGCCTTTCGCTCAGCTCCGGCTTTCATCTGGAAGTGACGGTATCCTTAGGGCGGGTGACACCGAGCGTTGCGCAGCTGCCGCAGGTGCTGGAGGAAGCCGCAGGCGTGCTGAAGTTCCGGGACATACACGAAATGAATCAAATCTTGGATGCCGATCATTATACGCGCCAGGAAAGCGTTCCGATCCGTTATCCGTTTACGCTGGAATCGGAGCTGATCGATGCGGTTCGCGCTGCGAATGAGTCCAAGGCCAGCGGGCTGCTGGAAAGCTTTTGCGAGGAGCTTGCACGGCATGCGGGGAAGCAGTTTTTGTTCCAGCAGGGGATGCTGCAGCTGTTCGGGAACCTTCAATTCGCGTTTCTGAAAGCGGGCTTCTCCCCGCCGTTCCAGGAATCCACTGCAGAGCTGTACGGCGAGCTGATGCGAATGAAGGAGCCGCATGAGGTCATGGACTGGTTCAAAGAGCGCGTCATCCGGCCCTATATCCGTGAAATTAATGAGGCGTCCCAATTGCAAAGCAAGAAGCTGAAGGTGGCCGTAGAGCAAATTATTGCGCTCATCCATGAGAAGTATGACACGGAAATTTCGCTGGAGATGTGCGCCGAATTGCTTGGCATCCATGCGCTGACGCTGAGCAAATGGTTCAAGAAGGCGACAGGCACGACCTTCGTTGACTATTTGACGGCGATTCGGCTGGACGAATCGAAGCGGCTGCTGGCGAACACGAGTTACAAAATTAACGATATCGCCCATCTGGTCGGTTACCAGCCGACTTATTTCAACCGGATCTTCAAACGCCATGAGGGATTGACGCCAAGCCAGTACAGGGATAAATGCAAGGAGGCCTAATTCGATGCAAGGGAGTGTAAGTCCAACATGATTCGCATGCTGCGTAAAGATAAATATTTGTACCTGCTGGCGCTGCCCGGCATCTTGTATTTCCTTCTGTTTAAATATGTGCCGATGTGGGGAGTCATCATTTCATTTCAAAACTACTCTCCTTATCAAGGGGTCATGCATAGCAGTTGGGTGGGGTTCGAGCATTTTGACCGTTTTTTCGCCAATCCGGATTTTTGGAAGCTGTTCCGCAACACGATGGCGATGAATGTGCTGAGCCTCATTTTTTTCTTCCCGCTGCCGATCCTGCTGGCACTTCTGATGAACGAGCTGAAAGGCGAAGCGTACAAAAGAATCGTCCAGTCCATCGTATACTTACCCCACTTCTTGTCCTGGGTCATTATTGTCGGGATCAGCTTCCTGCTCTTGTCGCAGTCCGAAGGGGTTATCAATAAGCTGCTGGCTGCGCTGGGCTATGCCAAGATTGATTTTCTGACGGATCCGAAGAAGTTCTGGGTGCTGCTTACGCTGCAAAATATTTGGAAGGACGCCGGCTGGGGAACGATCATGTTTCTTGCCGCCATAGCCGGAATCAGTCCGCAGCAGTACGAAGCGGCCAGGATCGACGGGGCGAGCCGGATGCGGCAGATGTGGCATATTACACTGCCGGGCATTCGGAATGTCATTATCATTCTGCTCATCCTGCGCGTCGGTCACATTATGGATATCGGCTTCGAGCAGGTCTATCTGATGATGAATGGCGCCGTTTCGGAGGTGGCCGATGTGTTCGACACGTATGTGTTTCGGGTGGGCGTCAAGCAGGGCCAATTCAGCTACAGCACGGCTGTCGGATTGTTCAAGTCGGTTGTGGGTCTCCTGCTGGTCATAGCGGCCAATAAGCTCGCCAAACGATTCGGGGATGAAGGAGTCTATTGATGATGACAACATGGTCTGACCGGATGTTTTCCATTGTAAACGTAGGAGTGCTGACGCTTGTATCCTTGATTACGCTGTTTCCGCTTTATTACGTATTTGCCGTTTCCTTCACCCATCCGGATGAGTACCTGTCCAAGGGGTTCGTCTTGTTTCCCGAGCATTGGAGCCTGCTTTCCTATAAGTATATTCTTGCGACAGATACCTTCGTCAAAGGCATCGGCATCAGCGGCTTTCTGGCCACGATGGGTACCTTTCTTTCCCTGATCATTACCTCCAGCTTCTCCTATACGCTGTCCCGCAGAAGGTTCATGGGGCGCAAATGGCTGCTTCTGCTGGTACTGCTGACGACTTTGTTTCAGCCCGGCATTATTCCGCATTATTTGCTCGTTCGCGAGCTGGGGATGATCAACAGCGTCTGGTCGCTGATTATCCCGGTCTTGTCCAGCGGGTGGTACGTGCTTCTGATGAAAGGCTTTTTCGACAGCATTCCATCGGAGCTGGAAGAAGCGGCTGCGATCGACGGCTGCAACGATATGGGCGTCTGGCTGCGGGTCATTATTCCGCTGTCCCTGCCGGCGATGGCGGCGTTCGGACTGTTTTTTGCCGTGGCTTATTGGAACACCTTTTTCCATGCCATCCTGTACATTAATGACCACAATAAATGGCCGATGCAGGTCATTCTGCAAAATATGCTGATTGAATCCACCACGTCCACCGGCGCAGGGCCCGCAGAGGTGAGCGCGGAGATGCATATTCCGCCGGAAACGATCAAAATGGCTGCGGTGGTCGTCGCGACCGTGCCGATTATTTTAGTTTATCCATTTTTGCAAAAGCATTTTGCCAAAGGGGCCATGATCGGCTCCGTCAAAGAATAACCGCGAAGAGAGAGGAAGAAAACGATGAAAACGACTACTTTTGCCAAACTCTTGCCCGTCCTGCTGACAGCTGGAGCTATTGCCGGCTGCGCGCAGCCGGGGAAAGAGGAGGCAGCCGCCAAAGATACGGGGCCGACGCCTATTAATATCATGATGGAGCTTACCTTGACGGAGCCGCCTGCCGACGATAATCCGGTGAAGCAGGAGATCGAGAAACGGACGAACACCAAGCTCAACATTTCCTGGGTCTCCTCGAACAATTTCGTTGAGAAACAGAACGTGACCCTGGCTTCCGGGGATATTCCGGAATTAATGATGGTGAACGACGCGTACGACCCCCAGGTGATGATGCTGGCCCGGCAGGGAGCGTTCTGGGATATTACGCCGTTTGTCAAGGATTACCCGAACCTGCAGGCGCTGCAGGCGGATTCCTGGAAGAACACGAGCATTGACGGCAAAAGCTACGGCGTGCCCCGCTTGAGAGCGTTAATCGGCGGCGGCAATTTCCCGTTGATCCGCAAAGACTGGCTGGACCAGCTGGGGCTGAAGCAGCCGGAGACGATGGACGACATTTATCAGGTATTCAAGGCGTTCACCGAGCAGTGACCCGGACGGGAACGGGAAGAAGGATACCATCGGCTTCGCCGGCTACGCAGGGGCGGATAATCCCGGACAATACGCGTGGGTGGAGAATGTATTTAACAATACGCAGGGGAAATGGAAGCTTAAGGATGGGCAACTGATTGACGTCACTTTCGATAAAGGAACACGGGACGCGCTGCTGTGGCTGAATAAAGCTTTTACCGAGGGGATTATCAGCCCGGACTTCCCGACGCTCAAAAATTCCCAGGTTCGCGAGATGATTACGACGAATAAAGCCGGCTCGTTCTCCGATGCGATGAATCCATCGTGGCTTTTGACCGGGCAGCTGCGCAAAACGACGCCGAAGGCGGATCTGCTGCCGCTTACTTATTTGGAAGGGCCCGAGGGGAAATATGTTCCCAAGGATTCCGGAGCCTACGGGATGTATGTCATTCCGAAATCCGTACCGGAGGACAAGGTAAAGAAGATTCTTAAATTTATGGATTACGGCGCAACAGAGGAAGGCTCCGTATTGGCCAATTACGGCTTGAAGGAAGTTCATTACACCGAGAAGGACGGCTTGAAGACGACGAACGAACAGGCGATTAAAGACAAGGTCGCCGCTTACGGAGGGCTGTTCGCCAATCTCGATAAATACCAAAGAGGCTATCAAAGCGGAATTCCCGCCGATTTCATGAACCGCAACCGTAAAATAATCGATGAGCGTACCAAATATGCCGTACCGAACCCGGCGGTCGGCGTGATCTCCGAAACGGCTATTAAAGTCGGCAAGGAATTTGACAAGAAGATTCAAGATATGAAAACCAAGGTGATTATGGGCCGTGAACCGATAACGGCTTGGGATGATTTTATTGCGGGCTTGAAAACGAACGCCGATTATCAGAAAATAATTACAGAGACGAATGAAGCCTACAAGAAGACTGCCAAGTAAAATGGATACGGGAAAGGGATACGGTGAAGAGGATGAATCAACGTAAGCAGCCGAACATTTTATTTCTGATGAGCGATGAACACAGGGCCGATGTGACCGGTTACGAGGGGAATACCGTCATTCGCACGCCGGTGCTTGACGAGCTGGCGCGTACCGGCGTCGTTTTTCGCAACGCATATACGCCGTCCCCGATCTGCGTTCCGGGCCGGCAGGCGATCCTGTCGGGACAATTCCCGAGAAGCTGCGGCTGCGAACGGTTCGGCGAGGATTTGGCGCCGGGCTACATGACGTACCCCCGAAGACTGGCCGAGTTCGGTTACGAGACGGCCGTCAGCGGCAAGCTGCATCTGACCGGAACTGGACCAGATGCAGGGCTGGACGACTCGAATCAGCGGGGATATGCAGGTATCTCCCCGTTATATCGGCAAAGAAGCGGCTGCAAGCCGGAGACCGCTCGCAGGAGTGAAGTGGACGGACGCCAAGGAAATCGCCCGCGCCGGGGTAGGCCGGGGGCCCTGCGTCGTGCACGATGAATATGCGGTCGAAGGGGCGCTCCATTTCATTGAAAATTACTTCAGCAGCCCCTATTACGACAGGGAGCAGACGCACCCGCTGCTGTTGAAGGTGAGCCTGCTGCAGCCGCATTACCCGTACTTCACTTCGGAAGACAAATTTACTTACTACCTGAACCGGGTTACGCCATACCTCAATCAGGAGGCCTCCGGTCATCCTTTCCTTGGGCAGCGGCAGTGCCCGGCCTGAGGTGGATGTATCGGAGCGGGAGCTGCGGCGCGCCACGGCCGTGTACTATGGCATGGTCGAGACGATTGACGAGCAGTACGGCAGAGTCATCCGTGCGCTGGAGCATGCCGGGCAAAATCTCGATGACTGGATCATTATTTACACCACGGATCATGGGGAAATGCTCGGAGAGCATGGCATCTGGGAGAAGCAAAAGTTTTATGAAGGCAGCGCGCGCGTTCCGCTTATTATCCGTTATCCTGAGGGCTTTGGCGGAGGCAGGACGGTGGAGGAGAATGTGAATCTGTGCGATCTGTTCGCTACGCTATGCGAGCTGACAGGCATCGAAACGCCGGAAGGTCTCGACAGCCGCAGCCTGGTTCCATTGTTGAAAAACGCCGGGGGGACGGATTGGGACAATGAAACGGTGTCGCAGTTCGGCGGGACGAATCTGATGATCAAGAAGAATCACTTGAAATATCAGTATTACGGAGAAAGCATGCCGGAGGTACTCTTCGACTTAGACAGCGATCCCGGCGAGCTGCGCAATGTTATCGACGACCTGCGATATGCCGGAGCGCTGGAGTATTTCCACCGCCGGCGGAGCGAGCTTGGATTTGGAGGGTGATGTCAATGAAACCGAATGTCATCGTATTTTTTACCGACCAGCAGCGCTGGGATACTACAGGCGTTCATGGGAATCCGCTGGGGCTGACCCCCCATTTCGACCGGATGGCCAAGTACGGGACGCATCTGGAGCATGCGTTTACATGCCAGCCGGTCTGCGGTCCGGCCAGGTCCTGCCTGCAGACCGGCATGTATGCGACCTCCACGGGCTGCTACACGAACGGGATTCCGCTGCGGGAAGATTTGCCGACGCTTGCGCATTATTTTAACGAGCAGGGCTATGAAACCGGTTATATCGGGAAATGGCATCTGGCTGCAACGCGAACAGTACCGGTACCGGAGAAGCTGCGCGGCGGCTACAAATATTGGCTGGCCGCCGATTCGCTCGAGCATACGTCAGACGCTTACAATACGGTTCTGTACGATAACGAGAACCGGACGGTCAAGCTGCCGGGGTACCGCGTGGATGCGATGACGGATGCCGCCATCCGGTATATAGACCGGCAGAAGGAGCAGCCCTTCTTCCTGTTCTTGTCGTATCTGGAGCCGCATCATCAGAATCATAGAGATGATTACCCGGCTCCGCTCATTTACAGGGATACGTATGCGGCCCGGTACATCCCTCCCGATCTTGCCGCACTTGGAGGCACCGCCCATCAGCATCTAGGGGGCTATTACGGGATGGTCAAGCGGCTGGATGAAGCGCTGGGACGCATCATGGATGCCCTTCACAGCCTGGATTTGATGGAGAATACGGTCATATTATTTACTTCGGATCACGGCTCTCACTTCAAGACCCGCAATGGAGAATACAAACGCTCCTGCCACGAGAGCTCCATCCGGGTGCCGACGGCCTTGTACGGCGGTCCTTTACAGGCGGCGGCACCGTCAGGGAGCTGGTCAGCCTGGTCGATCTAGTGCCGACGCTGCTTGACAGCGCAGGCATCGACATCCCTGAGCATATGCAGGGAAGGTCGGTTGTGCCTTTGCTGAACGGCAAGAAGGAGGACTGGCCGGAGGAGGTTTTCGTACAAATCAGCGAAGCCCAGGTCGGACGGGCCATCCGGACGCAGCGCTGGAAGTACAGCGTGCATGCGCCGAACAAACACCCGATCAAGGATTCCGGCTCGGAGCGGTATGAAGAGCAGTTCTTGTACGATCTGTACGCAGACCCCTACGAGTTAACCAACCTGATCGGGATGGAATCGCACCGGCTGGTGGCGGATCAGCTGAAGGAGCGGCTGGTGCGGAGAATGACAGAGGCCGGGGAAGCGGCGCCTGTCATTGAACCGGCGCCTCCGAAGGCCAGCGGACAGCGCAAGGTATACGAGAACGAATATAGGCAGTAAATCTGTGGGGGAGGGTGTCCCAAAAGCCATGAAATGGCTAGGGACACCCTCTTTGTTGATTGGACCGGCGCCCTCCATTAAGTATGCTGCGTCCTTTTTGCTTTGGCCATATATTCGGAGGGTCTTAAGCCGGTTGCGCTTTTAAACACACGGCAAAAATAATTTTGGTCGGAGTACCCGACCTGGGAGCTGATTTCATAAATCATGAGATCGGGGTGCTTCTCCATTATTTTTTTTGCAATCCGGATCCTGAATTTAATGATATACCCCATGATGCTGTCCCCGGTTTCCCGCTTGAACAGCTTGCTTATGTAGGTACGCGATAAATGAAGGTGTTTGGCGATTTCATGAATGGTCAGCTCGTTCCGGTAATGGGTTTCAATATACTGCTTAATCATCTCGATATATTTATGCTCGCTTTGGTTGGCGTCCAAATAGCCGCAGATCATTATCAGCTTTTCTTTCATAGTGGCAATAAGCATATTCTTGGATTGGATACTGTAAAAGTCCTGGAGATGGATCGCCGTCTGCAGCTCGGACGCCTGCTCGGTTTCCTCCACAATCTGCATAATAATGCCGATCAGAAACCAGGAGCAGACCATGACCGTATAGGCGAGCAAATGGTCCGGAGTATGGATTAACCGTTTCTCGATCGCACTCCATGAGTCAAGCAGTTCTGTCTTGCTGCCCTTCAGCAGGGCTCGTACAATGACATCGGTTTCCTCCACGATAAACATTTCAAGGTCTGTGCTGGACCATCTCTAATCCTTCGTAGCGCGAAATATGCTCAAAGCCGTTCATTGCGCTTGTTTGCAGAGCATGCTTGGAATCTTTATGCGACTGCGCGTATCGGTTCACGCTGCTGAAATAGCGCCCTATTCCGATATTGCAGGGGATTTCAAGCAATTTTGCGGTGGTTTCAACGATGTTGGCAGCGATGGCGGCTGCCCGCTCCTGCACTTCATCCGCATCCTCTCCGATGATAAGCATCGGCAGCCGGTTATCCGCATACCTGACGACATAACCGCCGCCCCATTGATCGATGACCTCCTGGGCGATGTTGGATACGGCGTATTGATATAAATACCAATCGCTCTCGGAGAAGGTCTTCTCATTGTTCAAGCGGTGGAGCTCCAAGCTCATAATCAATCCGCCGTGTACGATGCGCTCATCTACCGAGAAGAAATCCAGTTTTCGCCGGAGCTCTTCGCCTTCCTTGACTTTTCCATGAACGATATCGAACAGAAATTGCTCTCGAAGCACCGGAAGCGCCTCTTGCAGCTGCTTTTGAGTTTCCCGAATGTACATCTGCTGCTCGCGAACCATACCGATATCTTTCAGTGCTTGTCGGATGACAGGGACGATTTCGGAATGAACGATGGGCTTCAGGAAATAATGGGAGACTTTCAGATGTACGGCTTCCTGAGCATAGTCAAACTCATCGAAGCCGCTTAGGATGATGATCGGAACATTGGCGTTTTCATTCCGAATTTTTTTGACCAGCTCGAGTCCGTTCAAATTTGGCATGCTGATATCTGTCATAATAAAATCCGGCTGATGGAGCTTGTATTGCTGCCAGCCTTCGGCACCGTCTTCGGCTGTCAGCAAGGAATCGAAGCCCATTTCATTCCAAGGGATCGTTTTCTTCAATGCGTTAATACTCCGTATCTCGTCATCAACTAATAGCGCTTTCATAAATCAAGCTCCTTTCCGTTTCGTTATGAATTATCGGCAGCGTGAGGATGACCTGTGTTCCCCGGACAGGGCCGTTGCGCATCTTGATGCCGTACCCCGAACCGAAATAAAGGCGGATTCGCTCATCCACATTTGCGACTCCGTAGCCGCTGGATAAGGCATTAGGCTGCAGGCTATCGGTTGGGAGCGTCTCCGGCAGTCCCTTCCCGGTATCCTCAACAATAATCTGGTACGCGGATGGATTGAGCCGCTTCGAATAGATGCGAATCGCAGCGTCTTTCCTGGAGAAGCTGCCGATAAATCCATGCTTGATCGCATTCTCGATAAAAGGCTGCAGAATAACCTTAGGGACAAGATGCTGCTTCAAATCATCGTCCACGGATTCCTCGTAGCTGAATTGATCCGGGAAACGAATCTGCTGAATGTCCATATAGGCCAAGCTGTGCTCCAGCTCCTCTTTCAACGTTACAAAGGAGTGTCCCTTGTTCAAGCCGATACGGAACAGATTAGCAAGCCGATTGGCGACGAGACTGATCTCCGTAATGCCTTTTTCCGCAGCCATGCAGTTTATAATATCCAGCGTGTTGTACAGAAAATGCGGGTTGATCTGATTCTGCAGGGCGCGTAATTCGGCCTCCCGGATTAATGCATGCTGCTTATGCAGGTTTTGGATGTGGGCCTGCAGCCTCTCCGCCATTTTATTAAAGCCCACATGCAGCTGATTAAACTCGAAGACGATATGCTTTTCCGGCTTGGCGGCGTAGATGCCGGCCTCGATACTCTTGAAGCCGGCGAGGATTTTACGGACAGGCGAGATTAACCTTCCCGAGAGAAAGGTGGCGGCCAGAAATATAATGGCCAATCCGGAAATTCCGATCAAAATGACATGATGGCGGAATTCAAACAACGTCTGGAACATGCTGTCAAACGGTATGATCTCCACAAGCCCCCAGTTGGAATATTTATTCGGGTAGTTGATGAACAAGGATAACTTGCCATCCAGTGTCAGATGATAAATGCCCTGCTCCAGCTGTTGGGAGAGATGGACGATATAGTCCTGCTTCTCATTGTTCATCCGGTATTCGGTCTGCCCCGGGTTCAGGTCCGTCATGAGTCTGCCTTCACTGTCGAGCAAGAAGAATGCCTGGTTCGTACGGTTCTGCTTCGTGTCGGAAGCAATGACCGTTGTCAGCAGATCGGCATCCAAATTCACTTCCACGTAGCCTATCGTTTCCCCCTTCAAGCCATAAATTTGAGTGATATAGGTCAGTACCTGTTTCGGATTCTGACTGCTTGCGCTATCTTCCGGATGCGATTGAATCCAGAAAGCATTGACGGAATCAAGACGGTGCATCTGATCCTTCCATTGGATACTATCGAGCGGCTTGAGGTGCTTGCCGACCTGGGGCCGGGGCTTGAATTTGTCGCTGTAGATATAGATACTGCTAATTTTGGAGTTGCTGAACATGATGCCGTTGAGCCAGTCCTCCAAATTGTTTCGCATCGTGAAATATTGGTACGTACTGGAGTAATCGTTCTCCAACGCCTCCCGCAGTCTGTCGTGGCTCGAAACATTTAACGCGGTGCTCTCGATATTCTCGATTAAACTCATAATCCGGGACTGGTAGTTGTACAGCAGCTCCAGCTTGGCGCCGCCAATTTCACGCGTAATGATTTTGGCGACAATCTGATAGTTCAGAATAGAGACACTCAGGAGGAAGAAACTGCAGGTGAGGATCAGCAGCAAAAACAACAGCGGCTTTAACCTTATTTGTCTGATTTTCATGAGTGTGCAGCTCCCTTTCTTGGCTTCGGTGGTTTGGGTTGTTCGATTCCCTCTTATTGTAAAAAGCAGGAAGCATTCCGGCAACAGCATAATGGCAATATATCCGAATTTGTGCTAGGAAAGGATACATCTCCATAGTTTCAATCGGTTTCACGCATTGTATAGTTAGAAAAACGAAATGGAGGTGTTGGTCAGATTGAGTAAGGTAAACCATGCCGAAGTATACGGCAATTTCATCGGAGGGTCGTGGCGCCATAGCGGGCAGACCTTTCCGGTAACGAATAAATACACAGGGGAGGCGCTGGCGCAGGTCGCATCTGCATCGGAAGCGGACGTGAGCGCGGCCGTCGGGACGGCTCTAAGCACGTTCCAAGCAAAGCCACTGCCGGTAGTTGAGCGCTGCGAAATTTTGCTGCAGGCCGCCCGACTGATCGGGTTGAGCAAGGAGCGGCTCGCCACGATGATTGTTCGAGAGTCGGGCAAGGTGATGAAGGATGCGCTCGCCGAGGTGAACCGAGCGGTTCAAACCTTTATCGCTTCGGCAGAGGAGGCCAAACGGCTTGCCGGCAAAGAAATTCCGCTGCGGGGGCAGCCGGGTAACGATCATAAAATCGCTTTTACAATGTATTCGCCTGTTGGCGTCGTCTGCGCGATTACCCCGTTTAATTTCCCGCTGAATCTGGTGGCGCATAAAGTGGCTCCCGCCATTGCCGCAGGTAATTCGGTCGTCCTGAAGCCGGCTGAAACGGCCCCGATGACGTCGATGCTGCTGGCGGGCATTTTGCAGGAAGCGGGTCTTCCGGACGGCTTCCTCAATGTGGTGAACGGGGCGGGGGCGGAGGTAGGCGGCTATTTGCTGAAGGATGAGAGAATTGCCTTGTTTACATTTACCGGAAGCCCGGAGGTTGGGCGCAGGATCAAGAACCAGACGGGGATTCGCAAGGTGGTGCTGGAGCTGGGGAACAATTCGCCGAATATCGTGCATGTGGATGCGCCAGATCTGGCTCAAGCCGCCAAATTATGTGTCGCCAGAGGCTTCGGCAACAACGGCCAGGCGTGTATTTCCGTGCAGCGGGTGTATGTCCACAAGGAAATCTATGATGCCTTCGTTCGGTACGCTGTTGAGGAGACGAAGCTTCTTCAGGCAGGAGACCCGGAAAGTATGCAAACGGATGTGGGCCCGATGATTTCGGTCGGCGCAGCAGAGCGTGCGGAGAGCTGGATTCGGGAAGCTGTGAATGAAGGAGCCGAAGTGGCGGTGGGCGGAACGCGAAGCGGGGCGCTGCTGCAGCCGACCATTCTGGTGAATGCCACAGAAGGCATGAAGGCGGTATGCGAAGAAATATTCGCCCCAGTAATCAGCATTATCGCTTATGACGATTTCGACCAGGCGTTGAAGCTGGCGAACGATTCCCGCTACGGCCTGCAGGCAGGGGTATTCACTTCGAACCTCCAGCTTGCAATGAAAGCAGCCAGAACCTTGGAGTTCGGCGGCGTCATCATCAACGACGCATCCTCCTTCCGTGCGGATATCATGCCGTACGGCGGCTTCAAGGATAGCGGCTTCGGCAAGGAAGGACCGGCTTACGCTGTGCGTGAAATGTCCGAGGAACGGATCATTGTCATTAACTTGTAAAGGGGGGCTGTACCTTGCGAACGACATGGGAGTATTATTCGACGCCGAGAATCTTGTTCGGCCCTCATTCGATTGCCAAGCTGGACGGTATACTGCAGTCATTCAAGGCGAAGACCGTGCTGCTGGTGACAGATCAGGGCATCGTCAAAGCAGGCTTGCTTGAACAAGTTACAGCTTTATTAAATTCCGCCGCGTATCAGGTTATCGTTTATGACCGGGCCGTGCCTGAGCCGCCGATTTCCGCGGTAATGGAATGTTATGCATTCGCCCGTACCCAGGAAACGCCTAACGTGATTGTGGGACTTGGCGGCGGCAGCAGCATTGATATGGCCAAAATCGTGGCCCTGCTGTTAACCTACGGAGGACACCCGCGTGATTATTTCGGGGAAAAAGTGATCCCGGGGCCGATTCTGCCCCTGATTGCGATCCCGTCTACGGCAGGTACAGGCTCGGAGGTGACCTCCGTAGCGGTGGTCAACGATACGGAGAATAACTTGAAGGTAGGCTTGTCCAACCAATATTTGCGGCCCGCGGCAGCCCTGCTTGATCCGGAGCTGACCTTGACACTTCCGCCTTATGTTACGGCCTGCGCAGGAATCGATGCACTGGCTCACGCGGTGGAGGCGTATCTCGCCAAGGACTACAAATACATTCAAGCAGAGGGCGAGATTCTGTTCGTCGGTTCGGCGCCGATCAGCGATACGCTTGCGCTGCGGGCAATCCAGCTCATTTCGCAAAATCTGATTCTGGCCGTAAACCAGGGCAGCAATCTGGAAGCGAGATCGAACCTGCTGCTCGGCAGCTTGATGGCCGGCATGGCATTCTCCAATGCGGGGACTGCGGCCGCTCATGCGCTTGCGTATCCGATAGGAGGCATGACGAAATCGCCGCATGGGGAAATTACCGGACTGCTGCTGCCTTACGTTATGCAGTACAATGCCATGGTAAGCAGGGAGAAGCTGCTGCATATCGCCGAAGCCTTTCAGCTCGGGGCAGCCGGGAGCGATCCGGAAGCCGTTCTCGGGCAGCTGAATGACAAAATGTTTGATTTACTGCGCAATATCGGGCTGCCGTATAAGCTGTCTTCCATCGGTATTCGCCGGGAGGATATTCCGGAAATTGCCGAGAAGGCGATCGCCATCGACAGGCTGATGAGAAATAACCCGCGGCAACCGTATATCGAAAGCTTGACCGGGATACTTTATTCTGCTTTTTGAGAAAGCGCTTGCTCAGGAGTGAATGCATATGAAAATTGTGATTACCCGCAAAATTCCCCCAAGCATTGTGAGCTTGATGGAGGATGGACATGAGGTATATATGTGGGATGACGAGGAAACGGTTATGCCGCGCCAGCTGCTGCTGCAGCACGCGGCGGATGCCGATGCGATTTTTACAAACGTTTCGGATCGGATAGACAAAGAACTGCTTGGAAGGGCGCCCCGATTGAAGGTCGTCAGCACTATGGCTGTCGGCTACAACAACATCGATATCGCCGAAGCGAAAAAGCGGGGAATACGTGTCGGCCACACGCCGGAGGTACTGTCGGAAGCGGTCGCGGATTTGACCTTTGCGCTGCTCCTGGGCACGGCGCGGCGTGTGGTCGAAGCCGACCGGTATACTAGGGCGGGAAAGTGGAAGGGGTGGGGGCCCATGCTGCTTACCGGCCAGGACGTTTACGGCGCTGCCATCGGCATTATCGGGATGGGTAGAATCGGAAGAGGAGTCGCCCGGCGGGCCAAAGGCTTCGGCATGCATATTCTGTACCACAATCGAACGCGCAAGCCGGAGGCAGAGCAGGAACTTGGCGCACAATGGCGCTCCCTGGAACAGCTGTTGTCCGAATCGGATTATGTCGTGATGCTTGCGCCGTCCACTCCGGAAACGCACAGCATGATCGGCCCCCGCCAGTTCGCGCAGATGAAGCCTAATGCGATTCTGATCAACACGTCCAGAGGCGGCAACGTGGATGAACAAGCGCTGTATGACGCTTTAACCACAGGGAAAATATGGGGTGCGGGGCTGGATGTATTTGAGACGGAACCCATCGGCAAGGAGCATCCGCTGCTGCAGCTCCCTAACGTCATAGCGTTGCCTCATATTGGCAGCGCTACGATCGAGACGAGACTGCAAATGGCGGACATTGCCGCACGCAACCTGCTGGCGGCGTTAAGGAACGAACGGATGCTCTACAGCGTTATTGGCTAGCCGGTATCTTAATCCATAAAGAAGAGGAGCCCAAACGATGAAAATTGCGAGCATTGAAACATTTTCCGCCAAAGAGGTTAGTTTTGTCCGCGTCCGGACCGATGACGGCCATGAAGGCTATGGACAACTTTCCGCCTGGAACGCCAATATTTCCGCACTGGCGCTGCATCAGCAAATCGCTCCGATTGCGCTTGGCAGCGATCCGCTTGCTATTGAGGAGCTGGTTGAAAGGTGCTTTCTGAAAGAGTATAAATTCCCCGGCGCCTTCACAACGCGTGCGATCGGCGGGCTTGATACCGCCTTGTGGGATTTAAAAGGGAAGGCAGAGGGGAAGAGCGTCTGCCAACTGCTCGGCCAGTACAGAACGTCCATCGACGCATACGGGTCCAGCATGCGCAGGGACATTACACCGCAGGACGAAGCCGAACGAATGAAGCGGCTTCAGGCGGAGCACGGCTTCCGCGCGTTCAAGATCCGTGTGGGCAAGGTGTTCGGCAATGATGTCGACCAATGGCCCGGCCGCACCGAGGAGCTGATCCCGACCATCCGCCAGGCGCTTGACGGACAAACCACGCTATTCGCCGACGGGAACAGCGCCTTTACGCCCAAGCGGGCGATTGAAGTCGGCCGGCTGCTGGAGCAGCATCGGTACAGCCACTTCGAGGAGCCTTGCCCGTTTCCGGAGCTGGAATGGACGGCGGAGGTCGCCCAGGCGCTGGATATCCCGGTATCGGGCGGTGAGCAGGACACGGATCTATCCCAGTGGCAGCGCATGATCCGGATGCGGGCGGTGGATATCGTTCAGCCTAATGTCTCTTACGTGGGCGGAATCTCTCGGGCGTTAAGGGTGGCCCGCATGGCGAATGAAGCCGCCATGCTTTGCACTCCTCATAATGCAAACAAAACCATGACGCTCGTCTTCACTTTACATCTGCTCGGCGCGCTGCGGAATGCAGGTCCGTATATGGAGTACACGCTTGAGCACGATCCTTGGGCGGAAGGTTTGTTCGAGGATGCGGATCTGGAAGTGAGAGACGGCAGCGTGGCGATTCCCGAGGGACCGGGCTGGGGGGTCAAGATCCGCCAAGACTGGCTGGACAAAGCCGATTATGCTATCAGCAGGCTGGACTAAGCAAGGCGGCAATGTGCGGCGGATTAAGCTTTCATAATAGAGGAGGAACCTATGAAAAAATTAAGTGTCTTATCGATTATTTCCATAGTAACGGCAATTTCCGTTGGATGCTCTGCCGGCTCGTCCACGCCTTCGGTCGAGAACGGTTCGGCGGCGGGGAGCGAGAAGACGACCGAGGTCCGCGTCAGCTGGTATGGGGATGCTAACCGCAATCAGATATATAACGATACGTTCGATATTATTCAGAAAAAACTGCCGGACATTAAGCTGATTCGAGAATTTGCGGCCGGCAACGATTACTGGACGAAGCTGAATACACAGGTCGCCGGCGGCAATGCCCCCGATATGATGGTGTTCACGCTTGACAATCTGTACGATTTCGCGAAGCGCGGCCAACTGGCTGATCTGCAGCCCTATGTCGATCAGGGCATTATTCACCTGAATGACTTTAATCCGGCGATCGTGAACAGCGGCAAGGTAGACGGCAAGCTGTATACCGTATCCCAAGGCAACTCGATTCTCGGTACCTATTATAATAAGGAGATTTTCAAAAAAGCCGGATTAAGCGAACCGGATTTGAACTGGACCTGGGAGGATTTTGCCCAATCGATGATCGCAATTCATAAGGCACTGGGCAGCGGTGTCTGGGGAAGCGAGGATTTGGCGGGAACCAACAACATATTCCAGACGTTTCTGAAACAGCGGAATAAAGACTTGTACAAGGAAGACGGCAGCCTTGGCTTCGAGAAGTCGGATATGATCGAGTGGTTTACGCTATGGGACAGCATGAGGCAGCAGGGCGGCGTAGCGCCGGCGGATATTTCGGCCGAATACAAGGGGAAGAATGAAGTGGAGGGCATACTCGCCACCGGCAAAGTAGCCGTTACAATGAGTGCCTCTAACCGGCTAAAGCTGTTTCAGAACGTGATGAAGGATGAATTGGGGATAGTTCAGTGTCCCTACGACAAAGGACGGAACGCCGTTCGATCTGCTGGCAGGCGTCTACATGGGCGTTTATGCGAAGTCCAAAGTACCTAAGGAAACAGCCCGCATTATCGATGCTTTCGCCAACGACTCCGAAGCAGCTAAAGCGTTCGGGATGCTGTACGGGCCTGTCGGCTCCAGCAAAGTGATGAAGGAGCTGGAAGCGACGATCGATCCGATGATGAAGAAGATCAATGACTACCAGGTGGCTGTAAGCAAAAATACGCTGCCGACCGTTCCTTATCCTGCGGGCAGCAATGCGATCAATAAGCTGCTCGGCACGGAGAACGACGCCATTGCCTTCAAGCAAAAAAGCGTTGAGGAAGCGGTGGACGATTTCTTCACGGAAGCGCAGAAAATTTTGAAAAAATAATTTCGGGGGCTGGGTAGATATGAGAAAAACGATAGCGGCTGCGCTGGCGGTCTCGCTGGCCGCGGCAGTCTCAGGCTGCTCCGGCGGCAGTCCGGAGGCGGCGCCTGTCAAGGAGGGTGCGGAAGGGGCAGCACCTGCTGTGAAAGAAGTCCGGGTAAGCTGGTATGGCGACGCGAACCGAAATAAAGTGTACAACAGCACATTCGATGAGATTCAGAAGAAGCTGCCTCATGTCAAGATTATTCGTGAATTTGCATCTTCTAACGATTATTGGACCAAGCTGAATACTCAGATCGCCGGCGGCAATGCACCGGATTTAATGGTGTTTTCCCTTGACAACATTAATGATTTCGCAAAGCGGGAGCAGCTGCTCGATTTGCAGCCGTTTGTCGATCAGGGCGTGATCGATATCAAGGACTTCAACCCGACGATAGTCGACAGCGGGAAAGTGAACGGCAAGCTGTATTCGGTCTCGCAAGGGAACTCCATCAAGGCGAGCTATTATAACAAAGCGATGTTTCAGAAAGCAGGCGTGAGCGAGCCGGATTTCAACTGGACCTGGGACGATTTCTCGAAATCAATGATTGCGATCCACGATGCGCTGGGCAACGATGTCTGGGGAAGCGAAGATTTAGGCGGAATCAGCAATCTGCTGCAGTCTTTCCTGAAGCAGCGGAATAAGGATCTGTACACGGAAGACGGAGGGCTCGGCTTTGAGAAGCAGGATATGGCCGATTGGCTGACGATCTGGGATCAGCTCCGCCAGAAAGGCGGTATTCCGCCGGCAGACGTCTCGGCAGAGTATGCAGGCAAGAATGAAGTCGAGGGTATTCTGGCTGCGGGGAAGGTTGCGGCGACGATGAGCTCCTCCAACCGGATGAAGCTGTTCCAGGACGTGATGAAGGATGAGCTTGGAATCGTTAGAATTCCGACGACAAAGGGCGGCACCGAGTTCGATCTGCTGGCAGGCGTCTATTCCGCGATTTATGTCAAGTCGAAGGTGGCGAAGGAAACCGCCGAAATCATTAATCTGTTCGTCAATGATGCAGACGCTGCCAAACAGTTCGGTGAGCTGTATGGACCGGTTGGATCGACAAAGGTGATGAAGGCATTGGAGCCGTTTATTGATCCGACGATGAAGAAAGTGAATGAATTTCAAATGCAGGTCAGCAAGAATGCAACGCCGACTGTGGCTTATCCGACCGGAAGCAATGCGGTCAATAAATTGATCAGCACGGCCAATGAGGCGGTTGCTTTCAAGCAAAAGACGGTCGCGCAAGCAGTGGATGATTTTTTCATAGAAGCACAGAAAACGTTGAAGAAATAAGGATAAGGAGTACGCTATGAAAAATAAGGACTATTGGGTGGCGTACGGCTTTCTGGCGCCCTGGTTGGTCGGCTTATTCGTGTTCAGTTTATTTCCGATCGTCGCATCGCTCTACTTGTCCTTCACTTCCTACGATATGCTGAATCCGCCGGTATGGGGAGGACTGGACAACTACCGCGACATCTTCACGGATAAGCAGTTTTATCAGTCGCTAAAGGTCACTTTAACTTATGTGCTGTGTGGCGTTCCCTTCGAACTGGCATTCGCGCTTCTGCTGGCTATCGTACTGAATCACAGCCTAAGCAAGGCGGTGAATGTGTACCGCGGCATTTACTATATTCCGTCGCTTATCGGCGGAAGCGTTTCCGTTGCATTATTGTGGCGGCAAATCTTCGGAAGCGAGGGCTTGATCAATGATATGCTCGCCCTGCTCGGCGTGACCGGAACGAGCTGGATCGCCAATCCGAAGACGGCGCTGATCACAATTATTATTCTGAAGGTGTGGCAGTTCGGATCGCCTATGGTCATTTTCCTTGCCGGTCTGAAGCAGATCCCCAAGGAGATGTACGAGGCGGCGGCGATCGACGGAGCAGGCAGGCGGCAAAGCTTCTTTAGGGTAACATTGCCGCTGCTTTCGCCGGTGATTTTATTCAACTTGATTATGCAGCTGATCGGCTCGTTCCAGGCGTTCACTCCGGCGTACATTATTAGCGGCGGCAGCGGCGGCCCCGTCAATTCCACTTTGTTTTATACGCTGTACCTGTATCAGCAAGGCTTTCAAAACTATCAGATGGGTGTAGCCTCGGCCATGGCATGGATCTTGCTGCTGCTGATCGCAACGTTCTCGGGTGCCGCTTTCTGGACTTCCCGGCGGTGGGTGCACTACATGGAATAGGAGGGATTGTTATCAGCTTCTCAGACAAAATCAGCCGGTTCACCTATCACGGTGCCATCTTGATCTGCTCGCTGGCGATGCTCTATCCGGTGCTATGGATGCTCAGCAGCTCGTTCAAGCCGCAGGGGCTCATTTTCCAAGATCTCAGCTTATGGCCTAAGCAAGTTACGTTGAAGAACTATGTGGAGGGCTGGATCGGCTTCTCGGGCACATCCTTCGGCCGATTTTTCTTGAATTCTTTGTTTATTGTGACCGTATCCATTATCGGAAATCTGATCAGTTGCTCCTTGGCGGCATACCCATTTGCCCGTATGGAATTTCCGCTGCGCAAGTTTTGGTTCGCCGTCATGATGATGACCATCATGCTGCCGCATCATGTGGTTATTATACCGCAGTACATTTTATTCAAGCAGTTTGATTGGATCAATACGTACTATCCGCTGCTCGTTCCGCGCTTTTTTGCAGTGGAACCGTTCTATATCTTTTTAATGGTTCAATTCATGCGCGGGCTGCCCAAAGAGCTGGATCATGCGGCGACAGTGGACGGCTGCGGGAAGTTCCAGATCTACTGGCGGCTGATCCTGCCCCTGGCGCTTCCTGCGCTCGTAACGACGACTATTTTTACATTTATCTATGTATGGAACGATTTTTTCGGTCCGCTTATTTACATCAGTCAAGTGAAGGATTTTACGGCTACGCTTGGATTAAGCCTGTTCATCTCGTCAGGCGAAGGAAAATCGGAGTATGGCCAGTTGTTTGCTATGTCGATGCTGTCCTTGATTCCGCTGTTTACCATCTTCGTGTTTTTTCAAAAATATTTGGTCGAAGGTATCGCCACATCTGGAGTGAAATAGGAAGGGGGAGAAACCATGGCTGACAACCCGATTCGGTTGGGGCTTGTGGGGTTGGGCGCCCATATGGTCGATAATCTGCTGCATCGGCTGATGACGCTGCCGGTGGAGATTGCCGCCGTATGCGACATTTTGCCGGAACGGATTTCGTTTGTGGAGAGAAAATACCGTACAGGTGCTGCGTATACTGATTATAAGCGGATGCTAGAGCGTGAATCGCTGGATGCCGTCATCTGCTCGGCCACTCCGCAAATTCATTACGAGGTAGCGAAATCCAGTATGCTCGCGGACCTGCCTGTATTCGTGGAGAAGACGCCCTGCCGGACGGTAGAGCAGGCGGAGGAGCTGGCAGCGCTTCAGCAGAGTACAGGGCGCTACGCGATGGTTGGCTTTAACCGGCGGTTTGCGACAGCGTATCTTATGGCCAAGGAAGTGGCTCAGCGTGCCAAATTCGGCGGGATACATATGTATCAGGCCAAATACCATGCGGGAGCTTACGGCTCGAAGCATGCGTTTATATTCAACCATATCGTCAACCATATGGATCTGGCCCGGTTTTTGCTGGGGGAACTGGCGGTAACTCATGCAGAAGCCTTCGAGCTGGACGATCGGCGGTTCGGCTACAACATCACGCTGATGGCTGAGAGCGGAGCGATCGGCAACATTCAGTCGGCATCCGTGCAGGATATGACGTTTCCCGTTGAGCGGGTCGAGCTGATCGGCAGCGGGCAGAATGTCATTGTCGATAACCTGAAGAGCATCGTGCATAACCGTCCCGGCCAGTGGAACGGCGGCGGGATGCGGGCGGCGTTCCGGGAGCAGGGCGACGCCCAGAGCTGGAATGTCAACAATGGCCTGCACACGAGTTTCACTTATTTGGGCTATGACCTGGAGCTGCTCGAATTCGTTCAATCCGCTGCTAAGCGCAGAGAGCCTGCCGTTCATATGGGGGATACCGTAAAGACCATCCGACTGATGGAGCAAGTGCGCCGTCTGCTGCAATAAGCGCAAGACGTGCTAGAGGAAAGGAGTGATTTCTCGATGGAATACGTACAATTCGGCAATACGGGAGTGGAGGTCAGCCGTATCGGCTTCGGCGGCGCGCCGGCCGGACTGAGAAATTATTTGCAGCCGTTCGAACCGGATGCCCCCGACGACCGTCAGCACATATTGGATGCGATTGACGCCGCGCTTGAGTCGGGTATCAACTACTTCGATACGGCTCCCGGCTATGGGAGCGGGAGAAGCGAGGAAATGCTCGGTTATGCACTGAGAGGGCACCGGGGCCAGGTGTTTCTCGCCAGCAAGGCCGGCCTGTGCGGGCCGGACGAATTGCGCCGAAGCGTGGAGAACAGCCTGCAGCGGCTGCAGACGGACCGGCTCGATTTCCTGCAGATTCACGGCACCAGTTATACGGATGACGCTGTCCGTTCCGTCCTGCAGCGCGGAGGCATGTTGGAGCAGATGCTGCGGCTGAAGGAGGAAGGGCTGGTGCGGTTTATCGGCTTCACCAGCGAGGATAACAACGCGGCCGTATATGAATTTATACGGAGCGGGCAATTCGACATGATGCAGATTTGCTATAACGTATGCATGCAGCATCCTTACGACCCGAATCGCCCGTTCGGCAGCATGCTGGAGGCCGAGAAGGCAGGCATGGGCATAGCGGCCATGCGCACGACCAGTTCAGGCTTGTTCAAGCGCTGGATGAACCTGGTGGACCCGAATAACCGGTTCGATTATACGCGTGCCCTCATTCAATTCGTGCTGTCCAATCCGCATGTGGACGTCGCGTTAATCGGTATGCGGACAGCCGGCGAGGTGCGGGAAAATGCTGCAATCTGCGATGATACGGCGGGGAGGGTGAATCTGCGTGAATTGTTTACCTACTACCTCCAGTAACGCTTCCGGCTCGGCTGATTCGGGGCTGCATGTAACCGACGCTTATATGCATATCGGGGTGCCGCGCTTCGGCTCGCCCGACCATCTGCTCCGGGCGCTGGACACTTACCGCATTTCGCAGGCAGTCGTCGTCCTCGGCCCGTTAGTGCCGGATTTGCCCAGCTTGTTCGAGGCAATGCGCCGGTATCCGGGCCGGGTCCGCGGCATCGGCATCCCGTTCGGAGCCGATGCCGCCCAGCGTCTGGAGCTGGCACGGATGGAGGTGAAGGCCGGCGTCCTCGGCATGCGGCTGTCTTATGAGGAAGGTCTGGAGACGCCCGGCATGCTGGAATTGCTTGGCGACAACGGACGATGCATCTATGCCTTGAATCCGGTCGGCAGTGCCCGCTCAGCCGAAAGCTATCTGGAGTGGCTGTCCCGCTACCCGGATTCGTTTATTGCGGCGCCGCATTTCTTGAAGCACGGCTTCGGATGGGAGCAGCGGCAGCAGCTCGACAGCAGCTGCATTGCGCTCATGCGGCATCCGCGCTTTTATGCAATCTTGTCCAGACAAGGGGGCAACGGTACGAATCAGCCTTATCCGCATGCCGACTATGTGACATGGGTTGAGTTCGTCCTTCTTCATTGTGGATGGGAGCGCATCCTATGGGGGAGCGAATTCCCGGTGTTTCTATGGCGCAACGAGACCTACGCCCAATGCTTGTCCTGGCTTGCCCGGCTGCTTCCGGAGACGTCCCCAGCGCAGCTTCAGGCTTTTCATGCCGGTAATGCCAAGCGGCTGCTGTTCAATAAACAGACGGTTCCTCCGGGGACGCATGCCGCCATCCCGGAATGGCTGGAGGAGCAGTTCAGCATGGTTCGGAACCGTACGGTTCCTTTGATTCAGAATACAGCGCTGGAGCTTCCGGGAGACTTATACTTCATGCTGCTGGACGGTTATATGCAATCGGAAATGGAGGGACAGGAACGGACGTTTAACGATTACTTGACATCGGTACTGTACGATATTCTAAATAAGAGGTGAGTGTATATGAGTAAATCAGCTTGGGTCAGCCGAAGGGGCAGAGGCATCCATCTAACCATCCGCGATATTGACTGCGCGAATTTCGACGCGGAGCAGATGGCGAAGGATTTTCATGAGATGCATGTATCTTATTTCAGCTTTTTTGCAGGCGGTTACGTGACTACCTATCCTACGAAGCTGGATGTACAGCGGGAAAGCCCGTATTTGCAAGGGCAGGATTTGACCGGAGCGATTGTCAAGGCTGCCCATCGTTACGGTATCAAAGCTGTCGCCATGATGGATCTGGGCATATTGCCCAAGAAAGCGGCCATGCAAAATCCGCATTGGTGCTCGGTCGATCGTAACGGCAGATTGTATGAGTCAACGGATGGCTTCTATGTTACCTGCCCGCTTGGCGGGTATCAGAAGGACTATGCAGTCCGCATCGTGCGCGAGATTATTGAAAACTATGAGGTGGACGGCATTAAGTTTGGCGGAGCGAGCTACGGCTTCAAGTCGTCGGGTATCTGCTACTGCCGGAACTGCCGGACGGATTTCAAAGAAACGACAGGCCTGGATTTGCCGACAGCCATGAATTGGGAGAAGCCGGCCTGGCGCGAATTCACCCGCTGGAAAATGCAAAAGTCCGTCGCCTGCGTCAAATATTTGATGGACGTTGTAAAAAGCGTCGATCCCGACATGCCCGTCTTCGGTAACAGCGTATGCTTCGGAGATCCGGAATGGACGGTCGGATCTTCGCTGGACGTAGAGCAAATGTCGCGTTATCAGGATGCTGTTCAGGTGGAAGCGCAGACTCGCTTCAAGCTGGATGCGGCGGGCGAAGCCAGATGGCAGTGGCTGCGCTGGACTGGCGAAGAGGCCAGGTACATGTCGTCCGTTACCGATAAGCCGATCTGGGTCGTCGTATCCTATTTCCTGGCTTGGCCATGGAGAAGAAGCGCGATGACGCCGGTGGAGCAGAAGGTATACCTGGCACAGATTGCCGCTAACGGCGCTATGCCGATGGTCAATTTGTCAGGGGGGCCGCCGGCGGTGCACGAGGACCCGAGAAGCTTCGCTGCGATGAAGGAGCTGTTCGCTTTCCATGAGAAGCATAACGACTTTTATGAAGGGGATGCATCGGCAGCGAACGTAGCTATCGTCTATTCTCAAGATACGCTGCTGTTTTACGAGCCGGGCAACCCGCACAGCCATGAACAGTATGTGGAATGTATCCGCGGTGTAGAGCAGGCGCTGCTGGAGGCGCACATTCCTTTCGATATTATATCGACCCAGACGCTGTCGGATGATGTGCTGAGCCGGTACCGGACGGTGATTCTGCCCTCATTGGCCTGCATGAGCGAGGAGGCGGCCGATGCGGTCCGGCGTTATTCGGCGGCAGGCGGCGGGGTTATCGCTACGGGGGAAACCTCCCTGTACGATTTGGATGGAAACAAGCGGAGCGAGTTTTTACTGCAGGATGTATTCCAGGCGGTTTATAACGGGGTTACGCTGCCGGTGAACGGGCATCTGACGAAGGAAGTCGCCCAGGCGTATATGAACGTCCGGGAGCCGGATCATCCGCTCCTGCAAGGTCTGGAGCTCACCGGCGTTCTGCCGGCCGGCGGGGATTATTGCGCACTGGAGTTGCTTCTAGGTGCAGCTTCGGTGCCATTGACCTTGTCCGCGCCTTTCCGTGTCTTCCCGGAAGGTCTCGCCTATACGGACGAACCGGAGAACGGAGCGCCGATGGCAGTTGCGAACGAGCACGGCGCGGGCGGCAGAACGATCTATTTCCCGAGCCGCATCGATCGGCTGTTCTGGCAGACCGGCTTCCCCGATCTGAAGCAGCTGATCGTGAATGCGGTGCAGTGGACTACCCAAGGCGATATACCTCTTACCACCGAAGCGCCGGTTACCTGCGATATTTCGTTCAGGCGGAAGGGCAACAAACGGATGGTGCACCTTGTGAACTTGACCGGAGGAAGAAGGGTGTTCAACGAGCTTGTTCCGCTGCATAATCTAAAGGTTGGCATCAAGGAGACCTCCGTAGCTGCTGCCTATCTGCTCTCAACGGGGGAACCGCTCGAGCTCACATTAGATCAAGGAGTGGCACAAGTCACGGTGGCTGTACTGCAGGATTACGATGTCGTCGTTTTTGAGCTGCAGCAGCCGTAAAATTAAGGAGACTGTCCATGAGATAAGCTGGCGAGATTCAAGGTCATCCGGTTCGTCCGGATGGCCTTTTTTTGTACAGCGTACCGCAATTTCCCCCCGCTAACTAAGGTCATCAGGGTGCCTGGTAACTTATATTTCTAGTCTTGCGCATGCTGAATTCACCGCCCGACAGTTCTGTTGGGGAGGAAATTATGATAAAGTGAGGAGCGAATACACGTTTTGTAAAATAATGAGGTGGTACAGGTTGAAGTCATTACAACAGCAATGGGAATCGTATTTCGGCTTTGTTAGTCTGCGGACGAAGCTTATTGTGGCCTTTACGTTGTTTATTCTCATACCGATTACTGGGGTGGGGATTTATGTCTACCAAAGCTTTGAGCATGAAATGACCTCGCAGATCTCCAAGATGACCTCAGACAGGCTGCAGCAGGTCAACCGGAACATTGAACGGAGGTTAAAGGAGCTGTCGAATGTTTCCAGATCCATAGTTCTGGACGAGCGCATGCGGGAGATGCTTCAGTCTCCGCCTAAAACCTCGAAAGAAAAGCTGCAGTTTTCCCATTTAGTGGATAAAAAATATTTGGAAGTGACGACTTCGATTGCGTCCGACTCCATTTATATAACTCTTTTTGACAATTCAGGGAATTTGTATACAAATTGGAACAGCTACGTCACGACCAAAGCCGATATCAGACAGGCTCCCTGGTATGCCGCAACGGTAAAGCAGAACGGTTTTATGGTTTCGGCACCTTGCAGCAGAACAACTTTGTCAGTCCGTCGAGTTCTGATCTGATGACCTTATCCATGGTTGTCAAAGCGGAGAATCTAAAGGATAATTTGGGGATGTTAGCCATAAGCGAGCCGGTGACACCTTACCTTGATATCTTGAATCCGGATGCTGCCTTTTCGTCAAGTCTCGGGTTTATTGTCGACCGGAACGGCGCTATTCTAAGCGAAGATCCCGTACAATCAACGAATATATATCACGCTATTCAACCGCTTCTCGAAAGCAGAGGGGATACATTTCAGACACATATCGGAAAAAACATGTACATCGTGGGAAGCTATGTCGTTCCGATTACCGGCTGGCGTGTAGTACAGGCCGTTCCCTATTCGGACATGCTTAAAACGGTTCTTAGAAACCGGAATATCGCGATTGTTATTCTTATTGTGTGCCTGACTCTTTTTGCGGGACTCATCATCGTTATGACTTCTATGCTGACAAAACCGTTAATTAAGCTGAGAACGGTCATGAAAAAAGTTGAAAACGGCAACCTGGATGTGATTTACCCCGTCACCACACGGGATGAAATCGGTTTTTTAGGACAAAGCTTTAATAGTATGCTGACTGATTTGCGCAGCAAAATACAAAATGAGATCCTTTTGGAGAAAAAGAAAGAACAGGCCCGGCTGGAGGCGCTGCAAGCGCAGATTACTCCGCATTTTCTTTATAACACGATGAATACCATCAAGTGGATGTCCGTCATGTCGGGCAATAAAGAAATTACAGAGATGCTGATGGCGCTGGGGCATTTGCTGAATACCAGCATACATCGGGGGCAAGAGGTTATTCCTCTGCGCGACGAAATGGAGAATGTCCAGTATTTCCTGACGATTCAAAAATACCGGTTTGGGGACACGATCCGGATTCTTTACGATATTGATGAAAGCAGCCTTGATGCGCTCGTTCCCAAATTATCGCTGCAGCCTCTTGTGGAAAATGTTTATCAGCATGGCCTTTTTATTGAGCAGAGCGGTATCCTGCATATCCGGGCGCACAGAAGGGATGGGGAGCTCCTTCTTATGGTCGAGGATACGGGCAATGGGCTGACCGATGAACGGCTTGAAGAGCTCCAGATTCAATTGGCGCAGGATCAGATCGGACCGAGCATCGGCCTTGCCAATGTGAATAAACGGATCAAGCTGATGTATGACGATTCGTACGGTCTGCAAATTGAGCGGGACCCGATAGACCAGGTGACCCGGGTCACGATTACGCTTCCTTACCGTGAGAGGGGGAGACATGCAAGTGAAGATGGTCGTTATTGATGATGAAGTGCTTGTGCGCAGAGGCATCCTATCGAGTGTGGACTGGGAAAGCAACGACATTGAAGTCGCCGGTGAAGCAGCGGATGGCCGCAGCGGTTTAGAGCTGATTCGCGCCGTTCAGCCTGACCTGGTTCTGACAGATATCAGGATGCCTCATATGAACGGTCTCGAAATGATGAATCAGGTTAAGGCGGAATTTCCAGATATCAGGTTCATTATTCTTAGCGTACTGGAGGATTTCCCGACGGTGCGCGAAGCGCTCAGGCTTGGCGCGGTGGATTATATGAATAAATTCCGGATGGATTCCGATGAATTGCTTCAATCTGTGCTTAAAATTAAGGACAGATTCGTTCCCAAGAGCGGCGCCGTGTCCCATGAACGGACGAAGGTGAAATCACAAACCGTGACTATGCAGGAGGATTGGCTGGATTGGCTGAAGGGTACGGAGAACGAGACTTATGACAGGCAATTCGAAACCGGAGGTCACTATGTTGTTGCCGAACTTGAATGTTACAAAGCGCGATCGGGACTGGGGATAAAATCAAGCGAGCTGGCCGGGATGCTCGATGAATATGCGCTAAATGACAGCGGCATCATCTGCATGTTTATGCACGAGAATCGTTCTGGCTGGACACTGCTTTGCCGCATGATAGCCCAGGCTCCGTTCGAGGAAGAGTCAGCGGGCGCGGCTCTGAAGTGGATGGAAGCGTTAAGGCATGCCTGCAGGGATATTTTCAGCTGTGGAATCAGTCGCGTGTTTAAGCGGGGAGCAGATCGGACCGAAGCCTATCGAGAGGCGCAGTCTGCGCTCAGTCTTGTATTTTACCGGGGGAATGGCGTGTATGCCTATACGCCGGAGCTTAGCACCGGCACACTTAGCGATGCAGCCTTCATGGAGATGGGGGTCTTTAGACAGTATTTACTTCACTTGGAAGGGTACGATGACGATGCGGCAGCCAAAGCGTTTCAAGAGCTTTTTCCTGAGACCCTGAAGGAAGAAGTCAAGATAACGGAAGTTCTGGATGCAGTCCACTCCTGGGTATCGTCGGTGATTCTCGTACTCAAGGATTGGGGCGGACAGGTTCCAATCAGTATGCATCAAGAATCGGTCTTCGAACAGCTGCGCAGCAGAGGCACCTATCACGAGCTTCGCGTTTGGTGCTACCAGCTGCACCTGCTTGCAAGAGAGATGGTGGTCGATCTCAAAAAAGCTGCTCATAATCGACCGGAAGTGCAGCGGGCAATGGATTACATCAAAGAGCATTATGCTGAACAAATCCGGGTTCAGGATGTTGCGCAGGTTGTCAATCTGAGTGAAAACTACTTCAGCAACCTTTTTACGAAAGAAGCGGGAAAAACGTTTTCTCAATATATACAGGAGATACGAATTGAGAAGGCAAAAGAATTGCTTCGCGGCAGACGACTGGAATGGTTTGAAGTCGGAGAGTTAGTCGGGATGGAGAATCCGAAGTATTTTTCTAAAATGTTCAAGAAGTATACGGGCTGTACTCCCATTCAATATATGAATCAAAATAAATGAAATAGCATGATCAATGACTTAAAGAAATCGCATGGGCCTCAAGCAAGGGTCTATGTGATTTTTTCATTTTGTAGAATCGTGTCTTCTTCCAAAAGAATCGTATCTTCCGTATGTTTACTATAAGCTGAAAACGGTTATTTTCGGGTTTTTGTGTCCATTTTCCCCGCAATTGTTGGTTTAACTTGTAAAGTCAATGAATTACGATATTAGACGTGGACAACAACAAGAAACAGCGGAAAGGAGCGAGTTATGAACGCATACAGAAAGGAAGCATTTACAGGTTGGCTGTTTATTCTTCCGGCATTAATAGGATTCGGGCTATTGACGGTAATTCCCATTTTATTTTCTTTAGTCATTTCCTTTACGGATTGGAACTTTATGGAGGGGTTAAAAGGGATTCGTTTCTCCGGCTTTCACAATTACACAGAGATGTGGTCAGATCATTGGTTTACTGACAGTCTAAAAAACAATCTGGTCTTCGCAGTTACGACCGTGCCGCTCATTATGATTTTTTCTCTGCTGACTGCTGTAGGTCTGAATCAGGGCGTATTCTTCAAAACGCCATTGCGAATGATCATCTTTATGCCTTATGTGTCGAGTGTTGTGGCCGTTTCCCTTGTTTGGGCGCTTTTGTACTCCCCCAGCCAAGGGCCGATTAACCAAGTTCTCCGCGACATAGGTATTGAACATCCGCCAGGGTGGCTTTCCGATCCCAAATGGGCACTGACCGCCATCATTATTATGAGTGTTTGGGCTGCGATTGGTTACAATATGGTCATTTATTTGGCAGGGCTTCAGGCGATTCCGAAAGATTTGTATGAAGCATCGAGCATTGACGGGGCAGGGAAAGTCAGACAATTTTTCAGTGTGACGATTCCGCTGCTGTCGCCGACAACTTTCTTCGTGCTCATCACCTGCATTATCCATTCATTCCAGGTGTTTGCCGCTATCTTCATGATGACGCAGGGAGTAACCCGGAACTTCTACTTCGGTATTAACCTTCTATATTTATCAATCCGGCTTCAGCTTCTATAAAATGGGTTATGCGTCAGCGATGGCTTGGATATTGACATTGATCATTTTCCTGGTCACCATTGTTCAATGGATCGGCCAAAAGCGTTGGGTTAATTACTAGAAGGAGGAGACAGGCATGACGTGGCTCAAGAACAATGGGCTGAAGCTGTTCATTACCGTTTTACTCGCTGCGGTAGCGGCGACAATGCTGCTGCCATTTCTATGGATGCTGTCCACATCGTTGAAAAAACAAATTGATGTTTTTCATAATCCGATGATTTGGATACCTGCTAAGATGCAATGGAATAACTATAAGGAAATATGGTTGGGCTCCCATCCTTTCGGTCTTTATTACTTTAACTCCATTAAAGTAACGGTATTTTCCGTCATTGGTGCGGTTATCATTAGTTCATGCACAGCTTATGGTTTTGCGCGGTTTGAATTTAAAGGGAAAAATTTTGTGTTTCTTATTTTTCTGGCGACTATGATGGTTCCCGATCAAGTCACATTGATTCCTCGATTTATATTGTTCAACTATTTAGGTATCTACAATTCACACTGGGCGCTCATTCTACCGGGGATCTTCACAGCCATAGGCATTTTCTTGCTGCGCCAAACGTATTTAACGATTCCGGGGGATTTCTCTGAAGCGGCGAAAATGGAAGGCGCCAATCATTTTCAAATATGGACGCGCATTTTCATTCCATTGTCCAAGCCGGCGCTGGTTTCGTTAATTATTCTTAGTTTTACGTGGAATTGGAATGAATTCGTAAATCCGCTCGTTTTTATTACAAGCAAGAAATTATTTACCGTCCCGTTAGGACTTACTAACTTCGTGGATGATTCCGGTACCAATTATCCGCAAATGATGGCTGCCGCAGTGAGTTCTATTTTACCAGTGATTGCGGTATTCTTATTCGGCCAGCGCTGGTTTATTCAGGGAGTGGCATCGTCTGGGGTCAAAGGCTAAAAACATATACAGAGAGGCAGGCTTTACAAAATGAAGAATAAACAAATGATAGGACTCGTTCTTTCCGCAAGTCTTGTAACGATGGGATTGGTTGGCTGCGGTTCGAATCAGACAGCAGACAATGCAGCAGGCAGCGGGACAACCCCCGGCAAAGTCGTGAAGCTTAAATTTTGGGGAGCGGTTCCGGAAGAAAGCGGACCAAAGAAGCAGTAGATAACTGGAATAAAGCTCATCCGGATATTCAGGTTGAATACGTGCGTTTTGTCAATGATGAAGCGGGGAATACGAAGCTGGAAACCTCACTTATGGCAGGCGGCGAGGTCGACATTTTCATTAACTACCGTATGGATAAGCTGGTGAAGCGGATCAATGCGAATATGGTAGAGCCGCTGGACGCTTATATTTCCAAAGACCAGTTTGATATGAATGATAACTTCGGCGATAAAGCGGTTACGAAATTTAACGGCAAGTCCTATTATATTCCTGCAATCATTTTGAACGACTTTGTTTCCCTTAATAAATCTTATTTGGATGAGGCCAAGCTTCCGGTACCAACGGAATGGACTTGGGATCAATATAAAGAGTATGCGGTGAAATTGACCAAAGGTGACGGCAATGATAAACGCTGGGGGTCTTTTGTCGGCAATCTGGAGCCCAAAATCTATGAATGGATGGATAAAACGGTAAAAACAGAGCTGGGACCCAATGCATTCTACAAGGATGATAAGGCTAGCAATCTGGATAACCCTGTATTCAAATCGTACCTGGATACGATGGTGGATATGGAGCGGAATTTAAAGGTACAGCCTCCTTATTCGGAAGCCAAAACGTCCAAGCTGCAGGGAACAAGCCTGTTCCTCTCAGGTAAAACCGCAATGGTTTGGAACGGAACGGCAGGCATTCGCAGCATTAAGAATACGAAGGACTTCCCGCATGATTTTGTCACGGCGTTTGCACCAACACCCAAGATGACCGCTAACAGCAAATTTATTGGAGGCGGCACGGGTTATCTTGACTTTACCACCATTAATGCCAATTCAGAGAATAAAGAAGCGGCTTGGAAGTTCTTGCAATGGTACGTGACGGAAGGCAATGAGCCGCTTATTTCCAGCGGACGGGTTCCGGCTTGGAAAAAGGTAGACAAAGAAAAGGTAGCCAAGCTTGTACTTGGCGATAACCCGGAAAAACTGTTTGATGTCGAATCATTCAAGAGGGTCGTTTTCGCGGATGTGGAGTATGTGAACGATACGCAGTTCAAAAACTTGGCTGAAATCCAGAAGATTGTTGACGAGGAAGGCGAACGTGCCTTAATTGGTGATAAACCTACGGCGGATGCAGTCCAAAGTATGAAAAAACGGGCAGATGACCTTCTGGCCAAAAATTAAAGGAGTGAGTAACTATGGACACAACCATCTATCATTATGAAGTTGCCGTCATCGGCGGCGGCCCGGCCGGGATTGCAGCAGCAATTGCTTCAGCACGTTCCGGCGTCAGTACGGTGCTCGTTGAACCGAGCTCTTTTCTGGGAGGAGCCGGTACCGGCAGCTTGGTCCGGACCCTGGATGACGAATTATTTTCAGGATCGTCAAGTCATAAGCGGGGTCTTTCAAGATGTTGTCGATGAATTGGTTGCATATGAAGGCTCAACTGGCACGGTCAAGTGCCCCTATGATAAGCCCGGCTCCACACAGGGAACAGGCGGATATATTACTCCGTTCGATGCAGAAATATTGAAATTTGTTTTAAACAAGCTTGTGCTGGAGGCCGGGGTTAAGCTGCTGCTGAATACGTATGTGGATGAGGTGCGAACGAAGGACGGCAAGGTGACGGAAATCGGGATTCGTAACAAATCATCCAAAGACATCATCCGCGCAAAGCAGTATATCGACGCGACGGGTGACGGCGATATTGCGGTATCGGCCGGTGCGAGCTACGAATACGGCCGCAGTGCAGATGGATTGGCACAGCCGGTTTCATCCCTGTTCAAGATGAGCTATGTCGATCTGGACAAGTTCATCGACTACACATTAAGCCATCGGGACGAGCTGGTTTGGGTAACCTATCCGATTCTGCCTGACAACCTTCCGGCGCACTTTGCCAAGCGTATGGTCGCACTCAGCGGATTCAACCGCGCCGTGGCCGAAGCGAAGGAAAGGGGGGAGCTGAATGTCGGCCGTGAGAGACTGACGTTGTTCTCCGATTATCGCGACGGCGATGTGCTGTTTAACGCAACCCGGGTCAACCGCATTGATGGCACGAACAATCAAGAGCTGATTCGCGCAGAAATTGATCTCAGACAGCAAGTCATGTCCGTCGTGGCCTTCGCCCGCAAATACTTGCCGGGCTTCGAGCGGGCTTCCTTATCCAGCGCCGCTTCCCGGGTAGGTGTAAGGGAAACGCGCCGTATTATCGGCGATTACGTCTTAACCCAGAATGACGTTCTGCACGGAGCCAAATTCGAAGACAGCATTGCTAAAGGCTGCTTCCCGGTCGACATTCATAGTCCGCACGACCATACCAACGTCTGGACAGAGCTTGACGATGCCTACGATATTCCATACCGCAGCTTGCTTCCGGTCAATCTGGACAATTTGCTTGTAGCAGGGCGTTGTATTTCTGCTACGCATGAGGCGCTGGCTTCGACACGAGTACAATCCCACTGCATGGCGATTGGCCAGGCGGCTGGCGTTGCGGCTGCAATGGCAGCCGAGCAGAATGAAGTCACGCGGGGAATTAATATAAGTCAGCTGCAGGGAAGACTGCAAAGTCAAAGAGCAATTATTTAGTAAGTTCCTACATCATCACATATAACCTAATTAAAGCGGCGGCAGCATTGAATAACTGCGCCGCTTTTTTGTTACATACGAGCATTAAAAGCCATGGCGCATGCCGGACGATTTGCGTCAAAAACAAGGAGAAATGAGCTGCGCTTCAGAGGCTGCATAAAACAATTTAAATTTGATGTTGTTTTAATATAAAAAAATTATTAAAATAATGGTTAGGGTGAAAGATACGACGCTTTTGCCTTAACTTTCGGATTGCATGGATGAGCGTTATCGAAATATTTGCTGTGTGTTCAATATTACGGTATTAATGAACCAGAGATAGAGCTGGACATAAGCCTGGATAAGAGTTGTTAACAGCAACTTTTTATTTAGGCTTTTTTTGCTCCCATTCTCAGGTTACAACTAATTGACGAAACGAGGGAAGCGCACAGATGGATATCCTTAAACAAGCAATTGTTTGAAGAGATGATTCTATTTAATCGAAATAAGGCATTAAGATAAAAAATAGGGTAAATAGAATACTGCATTTTTACCTAAACCGAGGATGGATTTTTTGGATAATACAAAAAAACAATCCCAAAATGAAATTGCAAGCTACATAGGAAGATTGCTGAGAGAGGCTTTTGGGAAAGTAACCACAATCTATTTTTGTTAGTATCAGCCGCCCATATATTGTCATTTATTTGCGGAAATTTTTGGCGCCGACAGAACAAATCCTGCTTCAGCAAGCTCAAATCCTCTCGATTCTAAATACTAGAGACCTTGTGATGAAGTCGTTGATTCCTGAAATTAAAGCCTACTTATTGCTGCTGACAGGTATGAATATAGCAGAGTTTTATTATGATTGGGGAATGCATAACCATTCCGGGATTTTTGTCGGTATCGAATCAGGAGGGGAGTATGTAGAAGCCGCACCAGAAGAGTATGCGGGGCAAAAAGAGCTGCATCAAGAAATCGGACACATCAGCCAGCAGGTTCAAAAGAAGCCGGATGCAATCTACTCCTGTATGCTAAATGAAAGAACGCTCCTCGTCATCCGCGAAGGCATCCTTATAAACATTGGGAAGGAACTGATGCGGCTGGGGTTTGAAGAAAGCTTAAAACTGGCCGAGCGTAATCTCGAAATGAAATATTTGCGCAGCAGCCATAAAATACAGCAAATTTTAAAGACCGAAATAGCAGACGTTTTTGCCGATTGGAATTTTTGTTTGGATAAAAGCGTCATCGTGTTTATTCTGAATCCCGTCAATTAATTCCCATGCAATGTGAACGTTCTCTTTAAGGCCATCCGTCATGGATGGCCTTTTAAAGTTTGCCGCCAGCCTCCGTACGGAGACGCTTGCTGCAAGATGAGGGCTGCTTATGGAAGTCAGTCCAGCTTGGCAAAAATCCGGATGATTTTGTTGATCGCGAAATCAAGATCCAACAAATCATCTTCATCCAGTTGGCCGATCCGGCTGGAAAGCAATTGCTGGAATCCCTCCCAGTGCTTCATGACCTCGGTTGTCCCCTTTTCCGTAAGCATGAGCTTGACCGAACGCTTATCCTCGAGGTTTTGCGATTTTGACACGAATTCATGTTCTTCCAGCTTATGAATGAGAGGAGTCAATTGCTGCTTGGAAATGCGGATCCGCTGAGCCAGCTGTGTAACGGAAATTCCTTCCCTGGCGTGCATCATTTCTTCCAATATATGAATTTGCAGATGAGTCAGACTCGAGGCTTTCTTGGGGCTTGACGCGAGCTTGTTATAGACCAAAGGCAGGAGCCGGACGAAGTCTTGAGAAATTTGTTCGGGCGTGGCATTCATTTCGTACACAATCCTTTATTATTTATTTTGTGAGGTTGACATTATGTAAATGATTATTTACTATTACGTGTAGTAATAGATTGAAATATGATTATTATATCATGGTATCTGGGAATTCTCTTCATTTTAGTAAAAAATAATTTACTATCTGTTGAATAGGGTAAAGGAGCGTGGAAAGCATGAACGGTGAAGGATTGACGTTCGGAATTTATCCGATGAGTGTGGCCGGCACACCTGTCGGATTGGCTGTCGGCCCCCAGGATGACGATGGTGCCATTCAATCGGCCCTTCAGGAGCTGCGCGGGAAAAGCAAAATGCTGCTTCCAAGAAATTACTTAATTTACACGGGACCTGAAGCCGAATCGAGAACTATAGAAGTGGCGGACCGGTATCTTCATTCCGGGTTATTGGGTGACCTGGTCATCGGATGCCTGCAAGAGCCGGACATCGATATGCATCTTTGGCTTGCTTTTGTCCGCAAAGTAATTCACCGGTATGGCGCTAGCCTGGCTTCGCTTCAAATCACGAACGAAGCCAACCTGTCGTTTATGGAAGGCTCCAAGCCGTATGCGCTGCAGGCGCTGGTGGAAGGGGTTGTCGCCGCCAAGAAAGAAGCAGTGCGCGTCTGCCCCCACGTAAAGATAGGATTCGGATCCGTGCCCGACGGCCCCATGACGCTCCCGGATTTTTGGGAAAGCCTTGCGAAGCTCGGAGGGAAGCCGTTCGTGGATTCGGTCGATTTTGTCGGCCATAATTTTTATGTGGATGTATTCGAGGAGCCGCTCGATATTGCGGAAATACCGGCTAGCGTTGAACGGACGCTTCGTCATTTAAGGGAAACCAACTTGAAGGCTCTTGGTATCCCTGCATCTATCCCTATACGGGTTACGGAAAACGGCTGGCCTACCGGAAAAAATCCATTTGTCCAGCTGGAAAGAACTTACGAGCATCAAGCGGCCGTGCTGGAGACGGTTATACGGACCATTTACAAGCTTCGCCTGGAGCTTCATATTACGCATTATGAGCTTTTTGGGCTCCGCGACGCCGACAGCTCGAAGGATGATCTCTTCTATCAATTCGGAATTATGCGGGATGATTATACCCCCAAACCCGCTTACGACACGTTTAAGCAATTAATATTTGAGCTTGGCAGCGACTCATCCGAACGGCAGTAGCACCGGGTCCTGGCAGAGTTGTAAGGAAACTGCTTCATTGCAGGTATGATTTGCTCCAAGGCCGGCAAAATAAAACGGAGGTGGCATGACCTCTCATGTCATACCGATCAGGAAGCCAAGAGGCCAAACGGGGGAATCGATAGTGAACAAGTCAAACGCCCTGCATGAAATGCTGGAGGTTCATGAAATTGTCGCCTTTAAAACGGTTGGATTAACCAAATCCAAGACGATGCAGGCTTTGGTGACAGATCCCGAGCTGAAGCTTATTTTACAGCAGGATGCTGCCATGTCCTCCAAGCACCTGTATGAGCTGCGAGCTTTATTGACAGAAAGCCAAGCGGCTGTGCAGGATATGAACTTAAGTCTGTAATGCCGTACCGCCATAAGGCAATGCAATGGAATCCCAGGCACCGTTGAAAAAGAGCCTGAATAAAAGTTGTGTATCCAACTTTTGTTCAGGTTCTTTTTCTAGTCATTGAAAATAATTGAAAATAACGTGACAAAATATTGTGTTTACTTTATGATATGATAAGTAATATTTAGTTGTCTATGGAAGAGGGATGTGTCTATGCCAAAACATGTAACTATGCAAATGATCGCTGATGCTTTAAATACGACAAAAAACACTGTTTCTCAAGCTTTATCGGGGAAACCGGGAGTTAGCGAGGAAACGAGAAGGAAGATTATCGAGTGCGCGGAGCGCATGGGTTATAGGTACCAGCAAAAGCAGAGCGTCGTCCAGCGGGGCTATATCGGGCTGGTGGCTACCGAATCTGTCATCCAGCACAGTGGTTTCTTTGCCGAAATATATTTGGGTATCGAAAAGGAATTGAAGGCAAGGGGATTCCACTTGCTGGTCAATACCATTCAGCAGGAGCAGGTGGAACAGCTTGTGCTGCCGCCGTTCATTACCAACTCGGATGTGGATGCGGTCATTGTCTTGTCTCAATTGGATAAAGCCTATTTGAAGAAGCTGGAGACGTCAGGCATCCCTTGCATTCTGGTCGATCACCATTACCCTGGCTGCAAGATGGACTGCGTATTGACGAATAACCGTTACGGAGCTTACCAAGCGGTGGAGCAGCTTATTGAATTGGGGCATTCCGCCATCGGCTTTATCGGATCGGTAGATCAGTCCCCCAGTTACATGGAACGCTATGAAGGATATTTGACATGCCTTCGTGAGCATAATATAACGGCGCAGGAATCTTTTATGCTGTTGAAGCATTCCCACACCGAAGCGGAATTTACCCGTTATCTGGATAGCTTGGGCGAATATCCGACGGCATGGTTTTGTTCCAACGACATGTCCGCGTTTTTATTGATGCAAAATTTGTCGAAACGGGGGATTGTGGTCCCTGAAGATGTCTCCATATGCGGCTTTGACGATATTCCTTTAGCGTCGATGTGCCACCCCTCGTTAACGACGATGCGGATTGACAGGGTTCATTTCTGTGAAAGAGTGGTAGATAAGCTGTTCTGGCGTCTGGCCCATAAAACCGATCCGGCTGAAGAAATACTGCTTCCTGCCGAGCTTATTCTACGAAATTCGACAAGAATTACAAAACATTCTTGACAAGCTTTTGTAATGATGATTTAATATCAATATCACGTGATTAATTAATTTTAGTAATTCTTCAATAATGTAATTCCACACCATAATTCATGCTAACTGGAGGCTTTATGAAAAAAATAACAGCATTGCTGCTTTCCACCTCTATGGTCTTGACGCTTTCCGCTTGTGGTGGAGCAAAATCCGATGATAGTGCAAATGTAAGCGGTGGCAAGAAAGTAACAGTTGACTTCTGGTCGGCACCGAATACGAAGCAAGTGGCCTTCTGGAACAAGATGGCGGCCGATTACGCGAAGGATCATCCGAATGTTGAAATTAAAGTAAGCCAAATGCCGGAAAGTCCGACATCGGAAGCAGGCATTCAATCCGCTATCGCTTCGGGTACGGCGCCAACCATGTCCGAGAACATTACAAGAGGCTTCGCGGCTCAATTAGCCGAGAATAAAGCGATCGTGAATATTGGTGAAACGGATCAATTTAAAAAAGTTGTAACCGACCGGAAGATGGAAAAAACGATCAACAACTGGAAATTGGCGGATGGCAGCCAATATGTGATGCCGGTGTTCTCGATTTCGGATATGATCGCTTGGCGTACCGATATTTTGAAAGAAATCGGTGTCAACGAACCGCCGAAAACGTACAGCGAAATGCTGGCTGTCGGCGAGAAGCTGAAAGCGAAATACCCGGACAAGTTCCTTTATTTCAATGACAGAATTTCGCAGCCTACTTATTATTTCCGCTGGACGGATTTCTTCATGTTCTACAATGCGGCCACGAACGGCAATATGTTTGTTGAAGGCAACAAAATGGTTGCAGACGGCAAAGCCGCAACCGATGTATTCTCCTTCTTCAAAAAGCTGAGCGATAATAAATATTTGCTGTCGCAAAAAGCGAACGATGCTTTCGAGACGGGCCTTGCCGTCAGCCGCTACCTTAGAACTTCCGATGTAGCTACATGGAAAGACAAATTCCCTAATTTGAAATTCGGCGAGAACTATGCAGTTGCCCCTGTACCTGTACCGGACGGCGTAAGCACTGCGGACGTGAAAACTTTTGCAGATGCTAAAGGCTTGGTCGTTTACGCAAGCGCGACGAAAGAACAGCAGGCGGCGGCTCTCGATTTCATGCAATGGCTGTTGTCCGATGCGAAGCATGACTTGGAGCTTATGCAAGCAACGTATAATACACCGGCACGCGATGATGTGGATATGAACGATACTTTTAAAGCATTCCTGGATGAAAATCCTGCGATCAAAGTATTCGGGCAGCAGGTACCGAACGGTATTCCGACAATGAACAGTCCGAAAATGGTTGATATTCATACGATCCTTGGGGAAAAAGGCGTGAATCCTATTGTAAACAATGGGGCGGATCCGGCTGCAGCTTGGGCTCAAACGGAAACGGAAATCAAAGCGGCGCTCAGCAAAAAGTAAATTTATTCATGATTAAGGGAAGATGGGGAGAAACTACATGGAGACCACAACAAAGATAAATATAACCAGACATATCAAAAATCCTTTAATTACACCTAAAGACGTCAAGCCTTTAAGAGACGATTTTACGGTAGAGTGCGTATTTAATGCTGGCGTTGCCCGCTATAAAGATGAAGTGATCCTGCTTCTCCGCGTTGCGGAGCGGCCTAAACAGGAGGACGCGAACAAGCTTCGCGTTCCGATCCTGAGACAAAAGGGCGATACCTTCGAAGTGGATATTCACACGCTGGACCGCAGCGATGCAGCCTATGATTTCTCCGATCCAAGAAAGGTGAAGCAAAAGGATATAGATACTTATGTGTATCTGACTTCAATGTCTCACCTGCGACTGGCCCGCAGTAAAAATGGAGTGGACTTTGTCGTAGAAGAAAAAGCTTTTATTTTCCCGAGCAACCGTTACGAAGCCTTCGGTACGGAGGATTCCCGCATTACTTTGCTGGACGGCGTGTATTATATCAACTACACCGCCGTATCGGACAAAGGGATCACAACCGCTTTAGCCAAAACGACCGATTTTGAATCCGTTGAACGTATGGGCATTATTTTCACGACGGAGAACAGAGACGTGACGATTTTCCCTGAGAAAATCGGCGGGCAATATTTCGCGCTTCACCGCCCGGTACCGAAGCAAATCGGCCGCGCGGAAATGTGGACAGCGACCTCGCCTAACTTGACTCACTGGGGAGAGCATCAATTCCTGATGGGCGTAGACTCGGTATGGGAGTCGCTGAAAATCGGCGGCGGCGCGGTGCCTTTCAAAACGGAAAAAGGCTGGGTAGAAATTTATCACGGCGCAGATCGTACGAACCGTTATTCCCTTGGGGCCGTTCTGCTTGATCTGGAAGATCCGAATAAGATTATTGCCAAGACCAAGGAGCCGATCCTTGAGCCGGAAGCCATTTATGAAGTGGAAGGCTTCTTCGGTAATGTCGTCTTTACGGACGGTGTTCTGTTCGAAGACAATATCGTGAAAATTTACTATGGCGGTGCGGATAATGTCATTGCCTTGGCCGAGATTCATATTGAGGAATTGTATCGTGCGCTCGGCGTTTAAGGCAGGGTTAAAGAGGTGCTCAAATGGTAAAAAGTAATCATAAACTGGGCTGGTTGTTCGCCAGCCCTTATGTTATCTATACGCTTATTTTCTTCTTGTTTCCGCTAGGCTGGTCCGTCTACTTATCGTTAACCAACTGGAATTTGATTTCCCCGGAATACGATTTCGTCGGCATTCAGAATTTTACGGACATGTTGAAGGATGAGCGGGTGCACGCCGCCTTCTGGGTCACGTATAAATTCATGATTATTCTGATCCCGATGGCGCTGGTATGCTCGTTAATTCTTTCGCTGACGGTGTACAGTTTGCCTAAATTTAAAGAGGTATTCGCGATCGGCTTCTTCCTTCCCTACCTGGCGTCTGGAGTAGCGAGCGCCGTTGTGGCACGCGGGTTATTCTCGTATAACAGCCCGGTGAATGAATGGATTCGCAAAACGTTTCATACCAACATCGATTGGTTCGGAAGTCCGACGCTTGCCTTGATGATTCTTTGCGGCATGATCACCTGGAAGCTCTCCGGCTACTACGCGCTGCTGCTGCTTTCGGGACTTGAGAGCACGCCGAAGGAAGTGCACGAGGCCGCCTTACTGGACGGCGTGACCGGCTTTAAGAAATTCCGTTTGATCACGCTGCCTATGATCTATCCGCAAATGTATACCGTTTTGATCCTGGCGATCGGCGTCGTATTCCACATCTTTACGGAGCCTTACGTATTGACCGGCGGCGGACCTAACTTGGCTACGAATACGTGGCAGATCGAAATCTATAACCAGGCATTTACCCGTTTGAGCGCAGGCTATGGTACGGCCATTGCCGTCGTCAACGCGTTGCTGACCTTCATCACGGTATTTATCTTCCGTACGCTATTAGAGAAGTGGGGTACAAAGAATGGCTGGTAAACGTCTTAAAATGACTCTGTTGTACTGCTTCGCGACTGTTATGCTCCTGATGAACGTGTGGCCCTATATCTATATGATATTGTCCTCGCTGGCGCCATGGGATCAGGTCGACCGCAGCTTAATTCCGACGCATCTCACACTCCGGTCGTATACATGGATCTTCACCGGGGGAGACAGCGGCGCGGCCAGACCTTGGCTTAGCGCGCTGTTCAACAGCTTTGTCGTAACGATCAGCTCGACGCTGCTCATGCTGTTCTCCGCCGTGCTTGTCGGGTATGCGATTACAAAGCTGAAGTTTAAGGGCAGCAGGGCCGTGAATACGATTATTTTGTTCCAAATGTTTTTCCCGGCTGTCATTATTCTGGTGCCTACGTTTATGATCGTCAAAGAAATGGGCTTAACGAACAGCTACTTAGGCATGATTTTGCCGAAGTCCGTCAGCCTGTGGGCGATTTTCATGTACACGAACTATTTCAGGGGAATCCCTAACGAAATGATCGAAGCGGCCAAAATGGACGGCGCCTCTGAAATGAGAGTCGTATTCCAGATTATTATGCCGATTGCCAAGTCGATCACAACGATTCTGTTCCTGTTCTTGTTTATGGAGAGATGGGTGGAGCTGCTCTGGGATATGCTCGTTGTCAAAAGCGAGAAGCTGCTGACCTTAAACGTCATGCTGGCCCAGATGTTCGGTCCGTATCAGGATTATCCGGGACCGCTGTACGCGGCTTCGGTTGTTCTAACGCTGCCGGTGCTGATCCTGTTTATTCTGTTCAGTAAAAACTTCAAAGAGGGCATGCAGTTTGCTCTTAAATAGAAATGCAGCTTTGCTTTGCGCTGATGGCGTCGGCCCCAATTGGGCCGGCGCTTTTGGCATTTGGCAAGGTGAAAAGAGCAGATATGGTGACCGGGGCACTGCGCCGTCGAATGTTCTTCCGATCGCTGTTGCTCGCGGATTCCTGGAATGAGTTAGCTGAGGAGGGAATCCGCGAACAAAGGCGACCGCTGACGCTTCTCCAGAAACATTCGACGGCTCCGTTTCGGTTCCGCCGCCGGAGTGAAAAGCTTGGCTGCGCCTGCGGGAAACGCAGGGACCCGCTTGCCCAATGCTTTATAGGAAGTTAAGGATGTCCTTCGGTGTATAAGCCAACCTTGATGAACACATCGGTTCGAGCCGTTCAACTTGTCCGTCTCCCCAAGGCGCCGCAATGTATTATCCGGCATGCCGTTTTCCTTATCCCAAGGGACACCTAGATATATATTAACTAGCGTTTCCCGTTAGATTAGCTTTTTTACTTTTGCTTAAATACCGGTTAAAGTTTTCTTGCTTTAAAAACGAAGGACAAGGGAAACATTTTCGCGTTGAAAGCAGAATGATATCTTTGTTCAATTTCACTTTCCCTTTCAAGGGTTTGTTTATCCGTTTCTTCTATCATTTCCTCAATAATAAATCCTGCTTTAGATAAAGCGTTAACATACGTTGAGATTTTCCTTTTGCTGAATGCAGCATCAAAGCCGTATTTTTCAAACGTATAAAGATTTTCATCATAATAAGAGCTTTTTACTACAAGCTTATCTTCTTCAACATCCATACATCTCATAACCGGGTGATCCCAGCTAAATATAAAAGTACCGCCTGGTTTTAAATAAGACGCGATCAAATCGAATGTTTTTTGTAAATCGATCGTCCAGCCGATTGCATATATGGAATAAACAATATCAAAATAACTCAGCGGTAAGCCTGGATTCTCTTCCATGGGACTATTGAATAAACGCGCTTCATATCCATAATCTTGTAAATGACGGGTTGTCATCTCAATTTGCTGTGTTGATATATCAAGTCCCCAAAGCTCGGATGCATGATGGTCGCCAAGATATTTAAGAGAGTGACCGCTTCCACAACCAATTTCAAGAACTTTTTTACCAGAAACATCACCAAACAAATGTAAATCTTCTTCGGATGGGATCAAGCATCCGAGTGTTGGGAGCGCAGTTATACCGACCCATTTGTCAGTGGTACTATCCCAAAACTTTTTATTTAGTTCTAAAACCCCTTTAGTATCCAGAGTGTTTTTTCTTGAATTTAATAATATATTGTTCATTTAAACCTCCTCTTACTTCTTGGTTTCGAATGCTACCAATCGTAAAATATAATCTCTTTTTTTACAAACCGTAAAAACGCATGTTCGCTCTTTTGGATCATTTTACACATTCGCATTACAATGCCTAAATTTGGGATTTTCAGAAAATGACAACTCTGTTTATCTCTAAAAACCTTACTTTTCCTCATTTTTTCTCTGTTGGTATGCTGAGATAAACTGCCTGTTAGCGTCACGATTAGCCGGTCAAAGACAGCATCCCAAGCCCGTGTTGCTGTGCTGCTCGGACGGTCGCTCGAAGCTTACGTGAGACAACAAAATGGCGCCTACAGGGTTGAGTCCCTGCGGCGCCATTTTGGCTGGTTAAAGGAGCTGCCTGGAAGTACGAAGCAGCTTCATTGTTTTGGCACGAGCTTAGTCCCATACTCAGTCCCACCCTACTGTCCTGCAGTTCAGAACTGCAGGATCGCTCTTAGCGGGATACAGCGCGGTATTCTTTGGACAGAGGAGCGGAGCCGCCGGATGCGTTCTGCTTCCTGTTTCTCAGCAGGAAGGCGACAGGCAGGCCGACAATGCCGATCCACGCGGCCACGAAAAAGACGTCGTTCACGCTCATCGTCATAGCCAGCAGCTTCGTCGGATCGTTAGCGGCCGCGCCATGGGCGAGCGCTTCGGTATGGACGCCTGTACGGGAGGTCAGCAGGCCCGTGAAAAAAGCGACGGAAAACGAGCCGGCCACGTTGCGGACCCAGTTGCTCATGGAGGAGCCGTGCCCGGCCCATTCCTTCGGAATCGACTGCATGCCTGCGTTGCTGGCAGGCATCATCGTGAGAGAGAAGCCGACGTTGCGCACGGTCATCCAACAGGCGATATAGGCGGGCGAGGTATCGACGGAGAGCCAGCCGAGCGCCAGCGTTCCAAGGGAGATCATCGTTACGCCGATACTGATCAGCCAGAAGGGGCCGAACCGCACGTAAAGCTTGCCGACAACCGGCATGGCCAGAGCCATGACGAGAGAGGCCGGGAACAGCACCAATCCGGTTTGGAGCGGGGAAAGCCGCTCTACGTTTTGCAGGAACAGAGAGGTCAGCAGTGTGCCTGAATAGAGGCTGACCGTGATAATGGTTGCAATGATAAGAGTCAGCGTATAGCGGGTGTACCCGAAGACTCTGACGTTCAACAGCGGCGCAGACGCTTTTCGCTCCCGCCATATGAACAGGACAATCAGGATAGCGCCGGCCGCGAGCAGGAGTACTGTTTTGGCCGAAAGCCAGCCCCAGCTGTTCGCCTCGCTGAAAGCGATGAGCAGAGACAAGCTGCCTGCCAGAACTGTGACAAGGCCTATCGCATCGAACGATTGGGATGAGCTCAGCTTATAGCTCGGTATCCAGAGGATAGAGAGGACGACAGCCACCACGCCGAGCGGGACATTAATCCAGAACAGCCATGACCAATCGAGATGCTGAAGCAGCCAGCCGCTTAAAGTAGGGCCGATGGCCGGACCCAGCATGGCCGCCAGCGACCACAGACTGATGCCTACCGCCTGCTTATGCCGCGGAATGACCTGATAGACGATGGTCATCGCAGTAGGGCCCACAAGCCCCGTAACGGCTCCCTGCAATATGCGGTAAATGATGAGCAGCAGCGGAGTTGTCGCAGTAGCGCAGAGCAGAGAACAGATCGTAAAGCCGATGAGCGAAGCGGTAAACACCTTTTTGGTGCTGAATCTTTCGCCTGCGTAGCCGGCCAGCGGGGCGGTGATGCCCATAGCCAGCATGAAGCCGGTGATCGTCCATTGGATGAGACTCAGGTCGCCCTGGAAGTGCTGCATAAGGGCGGGGACAGCGACGTTGATGGTGCTCAAATTGAGAACCGTCAAAAAAGAGCCGGCGATAATGGCCGTCAGTACGGGCCAACTTCGCTGACCTGATGTTTCTTCTGAAGACAATGGTTTCTTCCTCCTATGAGTTCCCTCCGCAAAAGCAGCGCTAAGCATCGGAAAGAACGGCACTTGGCTGCAGCTTCAGCGGTATTTTTCTATAAAATGTTATTTCTTCATTGCTCACTTTTATTTGTCTGCCATTTGAAACCCTGTATTATAGGAAAGCTCGCACTTAATTCGTAGGCGATTGCCCTCTCACCGTACTGGCCTCAGGGAGCAATCGCTTGAAGGCCAGCTTCAATAAAGGCGGAACCGCAAAGTAGATAAACCAGGTTCGAAACAGCTGATAGCAGCTGACGACGGCGATATCTGCTTGAATTTCTTTGGCCATGATCCCCATCTGATCCATGCCTCCGGGCACCATGCTCAGGAAGGCGGTCGCTGCGGAAATATCATGCATGCGGGTCAGCAGAATGCTCAGACCTAGCGAGCCCAAGATCAGCACCGCGTTGCTGAGGAACGCCAAGCCGATGGTTCTGACCTTGTTAGTCAGACTTTCAGGACGAAGCAGCAGGCCGACGTAAGTGCCGATCAGCAGCTGCGAAACGTCAAGAAGGCCGGATGGAAGGGAGGGACCGTATACCCCCGATAGGTTCAGAACGGCCGTCGCAATCATCGGACCAAGCAAATAGGCGGAAGGAAACCGGATTTTCTGAGCCAAATACGCGAAGATGACGCAAACGACGGCAAACAGCAATAGGTTGGGGAATAAATCCCCCCAAGGGGAAGCCACGGCGGCGGCGGTGTCTTCGATCGCCGTGCGGGGGCCGCTGAATAACGGACTGAACACTAGCAGAGGGACACAGAAAATAATCATCATAAGCCGTGAAACCTGCAAGAACGTCATGACCGTCAGATCGATGCCCGGGGTATCCTCCGCGAGGAGAATCATCTGGGACAATCCGCCCGGAATGCTTCCCATCAATACGGTCGGCAGCGGCAGGCCGGATACTTTGGAAACACAATAGCCGATCAGCGCGCTGAACAGCAGCAGCAGCACCGTCATTAGAATCATCGTCGGCAACTGCCGGCCCATCTCGCGCAGCGTTGTCATCGTGAATGACAGGCCGATCGAATACCCGATAATAATCATGGCCGTATTGCGCAGAAAGCCGGGCCAGAGCGGTGTAATTCGTTTCAGCATCCGCGACCCGATTAAAGTGAATACCATAGGACCGAGCAGCCAGGGCAGCGGGGAATGAATAACTGTAAACAGCGCACCGCCTGCCAGAGCTATAACGAAAGTGACGAGGAAACGAATCATAACTGACCGGCCAATGCGGCAATTTGGTTGGTTACATCGCCTTGGATGCGTCCGCCGTGATAGCAAATTACCGTTTCAATGTCGAAAGCGATCAATTTCTTCAGCGACTGCAGCGCTTGTTCCATATGGGGCGTTGCCGACGGATTGGGCCCCTTCAGCTTGCCGTCCATCGCGAGCATCGCATCGCCTGCGATCAGCGTTTTGCTCGGCTGATGATACAGGCAGACATGGCCTGGCGTATGCCCAGGGGTATGAATGACCGTAAGCCCTCCGGCGATCGGAAGTGTCTCCCCGTCTGCGAGCAGCCGGTCGACGTTGGGGCGCAATGGGTGCAGGAAGGTCCGCTCAAAAAGCATCCGCACCGTTTCCGGCAACGGCTGCAGGAAAGAGGCAAGCCGCTCCGGAGTCACCTTCAGCATCGGCTCTGTGCCGTTAATGGCATCCGCATCGTCTTTATGCGCATATACGATCGGAGCTTGGCCTTCAACCGGCACAAATTCGGGCAAGCCGCCTATATGATCAATATCCTGGTGCGTCAAAATAATCGAGCTCAGCGGGATCTCTCCGACGCCCGCCTGCCTGATCAGCTCGCGGATTGCCGGAGCGGAGCCGGGCATGCCCGTGTCGGCCAAGACCATGGAGTCTTTGTCATACAAAATCGTGGGACAAACGGTCATAGGTCCCAAATGTAATTCTAACATTTCAATGCCTTGCGCAATTCGCATGTGTATACCGATTCCCTGGCCTCAAGCCGATCGAGGCAGGAGCCGGCCACCTCCCTTGTGGAATAATGAATATTAAAACTTATGAGTTCATTATAGAACCGCATAGTTTTATCGTCAATGAGCAACGTTGACGTTCATCTGCTCTCATGTCAAGATAGAAGGGGGGGATAATAGATGGAAGATATGAAAAAAAGTAAAATTCTGGACACCGCCATGGATCTGTTTCGAATGAAAGGATACACCGCCGCATCGATGCAGGATATCGCAGAAGCATGCGGCATGGCCAAAGCCAGCATCTATAAATTTTTTGCTTCCAAGGAAGATTTATTCACGGCAGCGTTCGTCGCATGCCACCAAACGCTGCTCGACCAGGCAGCCGCGCTGGATCGTCTGGGGAATGAGCTTAATTGGCCGCCCAAAGAAAAGCTGCGGCGCAAGATTGAGCTGCAGCTGCAATATACCGTGGACAATCATCTGTTTATGATTGATTTCAAGGAGCTGCCCATTACGGCCAACGATAATTTCATCACAGCTTGGAAGCGCAAGAAAGCTGCGCTGCAGGCTTGGCGCCATGAATTGCTTATCGATGCCTACGGGGAAAGAATCGAGCCGTATGTTTGGGATGTGGTCGCGATTTTCCGGGGCATTCATATAGAATATTTGAACTACGTTCAGCAGAAGGTCATTGCGCTGCCGATGTCGGAGCTGGCGGCATTCCTGGCCGACCGGATGGACGCGTTGACCGAAGAGCTGATCCGTTCCTCGCCGAAGCCGGTGATCGACGGCCGCAATATCTATTTTAATTATTTGAATCCAAGCGACCCTCCGGTCCGGCAGGCGACGGTGGAGCAGCTGATAGAGATGATGAGCGATAAAATCGGCCAGCTGTCGAAGCCCGACAGCGAACGTAAAGAGCTTCAGAAGGTTGCCGCGATGCTCGGAGAGGAATGCGGCCGCCCGTCCCCGGATGCGACGCTGATCCGTGTGTTCACTACTTATCTGGACCTGATTCCGGAGCTCCGGTCACATCTTCGGCAGCTGCACTTTCTATTGTCATAACAGCCCCCGGCTATCGGCGATGCTATAAATAATAGGAAATAGATTGATTCGGATGTAAAAGGAGACAATAAAAGTATACAAGCTACGTATACTATATTGTCTCCTTTTTTCGTTTCCTTGCCAGGAGGGTAATGGAGCTTGAAGGAAGATGAATTTATAATGGAGGGGTTTGCTATGAAGTCGCTTATAGATGTCGTGAATCATGTCGTGAAACGGATTGAGGAGCAGCCTCTAACCAAGCTGGAGTTCCGCCCCTTTGTTTTCAATGACGGAACCGTTATCGCCTGGCAGGACGAGCAGGGACGCATGCGCCTCCGCATTGTAGCAGGCGCGCCTGAACGGATTGACTTTACTTTGGATATTCAGCATACATTTGATGACGGGTTTGAACGCTTGAAGGAGTTTGAATATGTCGTGGATGGGGAACGGTCGATGGCCCTCGTTCATTTTCACCGTCCGAATGAGCTTGCGGTTACACGCTGACAGCATAGCGCGGCGTTATAGCGCGGACAGAATGAAGAGGGGCTTGGCTGCACTTGGCGGGCCGCTGAAAGACCGGGTAAGCGGGCGAACACGTTTGGTAGAAACGTAGCGCTCCTCTTTATCCCGGTTTTCGGCGGCGTCCTCCTGGGCCAAGCCTTTTTTTCATTTTTGACTATGACATAGGCTGACATAGTTATGGTCTATACTGCATTGTAGATCAATGAAAGGAGCGGTAAATGATGCAGCCTCTGAAAGGGAAAGCGGCACTGGTGGCTGGCGCAACGCGAGGCGCAGGCCGAGGAATAGCGGTCGAATTAGGTGCAGCGGGAGCCACCGTATATGTGACCGGACGGACGACACGTACGCAGCGCTCCGAGTATAACCGCCCGGAGACGATTGAGGAAACCGCCGAGCTCGTAAACGAAGCGGGCGGGCATGGAATACCGGTTCAAGTGGACCACCTGGTTCCGGAACAGGTTCAGGCTTTAATGGCGCGCATTGAGCAGGAGCAAAGACGGCTGGACATTCTGGTTAACGATGTATGGGGGGCGGAGCATTTATCCCAATGGAACATGCCCGTTTGGGAGCATTCGCTTGAGGGGGGACTGCGTACGCTTCGGCTTGCGATTGATACGCATATCATTACAAGCCATTTTGCCCTGCCCCTGTTAATTCGAAGCGGGAGCGGGCTGGTCGTCGAGATTACCGACGGCACCGCGGAGTACAACGAGGCCAATTATCGTTTATCTTTATTTTATGATTTGGCCAAGACCTCTGTCATTCGTATGGCTCAGTCTTTAGCCCACGAGCTGTCACCTTATCCATGTACTGCGGTGGCTTTGACTCCGGGCTGGATGCGCTCGGAGATCATGCTGGAGCATTATGGAGTCAAGGAAGAAAACTGGCGTGACGCTGCGGCCAAGGAGCCTCATTTTGTCATATCGGAATCGCCGAGATTTACCGGGCGCGCGGTTGCCGCGCTTGCCCAGGATCCGAATGTCGGGCGTTGGAACGGCCGTTCTTTGTCAAGCGGCAAGCTCGCACAAGAGTATGGCTTTCGTGATCTGGACGGCTCGCAGCCCGACTGCTGGCGCTATCTTGTAGAAGTACAGGAGGCAGGCAAGCCTGCGGACGCTTCCGGGTATCGGTAATCGGGCCGCAGCGGCCATTTAATAAAAATTTTATTTTTAGCACCATTTCTTTTTTAATAGTTTTCCTTATCCTAAAACGGACGAACGCTTAGGAGGAAACTAGAGATGAAGAAATGGTTTTTTTGGCTTGTTCTGCTTGCGCTGGCGGGCTATGGAGCGGCTCAATACGAACCGGACATCAGGGTGGAACAGCCTCCGGCAGGCACAAATCAGGCCGGGAAAACGGCGCCATCAAAGCCGGGACTGACAATAAAAGTAACCAAGGATCAGATTCATCAGGGCGACATGCTGCTGGTGAACAATGACCATCCTGGTCCCAAGGGAGTTGGAGCTTCCGAAGCGGTTAACCTATTTCAGCATAAGGAGCTGGTCCAAGGCTTCGGTTTGCTGGATCATTCCATCCGCCTGTCGCCACGCCTGGTGCAAAAATTTTCAGCTATGATCGGGGCGGCCGAGAAGGACGGTGTCCGCCATTTTTTAATCAGCAGCGGGTACAGAGACGCCAAGGAACAGGATCTGCTGTACCGGCAGATGGGCGGTGAGTATGCCATGCCTGCGGGATACAGCGAGCACAACTTGGGCTTATCGCTGGATATTGGCTCTACGCAATCGGAAATGAACCAGGCGCCGGAGGGAAAGTGGCTGAAAGCAAACGCATGGAGGTACGGCTTTATTTTGAGGTACCCGAAGGATAAAACGGCCGTTACCGGCATCCAGTACGAGCCTTGGCATTTTCGCTATGTCGGTCTGCCGCACAGTGCCGTTATGCACGAGAAGGGTTGGGTCCTGGAGGAATATCTGGACTTCTTACAGGAACAAAAGTCATTTACGACGGTTGTGGGGAATCAAACCTATGATATTTTCTACTATCCGATCTCCGGGGACACGACTCTTCAAGTGCCTGCCAGCGGACGCTACGACATTTCGGGCAGCAACACGGACGGGGTCATTGTAACCGTATATCGTTGATCTAAGCATAAACACCGGGAAAGAGGAGAGCCAATGAACAAACGGGGAACGAGGAATCGCGTCATTCTGCAAGCGGTGATGGCCGTATATGTCTATCTATTGGTTAAAATTATTTTATTTAAATTTGGCCCTATGGAACCGGTGTTTCTTGGGCAGCGGCTCAAGCAAAGTATGGAACAGCCTAGAGGAATTATGGCTAGATTGCGGGAAGGCAATCTGACCCCGTTCCAAGAAATATCGAGAAGGTTTCATGTGTTGACTGTTCATGATTTCATTAACCTGGTCGGGAATGTCGCGATATTCATTCCTTTCGGCATATTCATCGGACTGCTGTCCGCCAAAAGCAGCTTATCGGCTATAAACGCATGCCTGTATTCCTTTGGATTAAGTCTCATGCTGGAACTCTCGCAGGCCGTGCTGGCCATTGGGAGATTTGATGTCGATGATCTCCTGCTGAATACTTGCGGAGGTCTGATAGGCTGTACTGCGGTGAAATTGTGCGTCTGGTTCATGCAGCTAGGCTCCAAGGTTCCCCAACCGGGAGATACGATGGTCTAGCGGCGACGCACCATAATCAAGCCTAAACTCTAAACTTGTCTCCTTTTTGCAGATTAACAGGATCGGGAATGAATCTGATACTATAGAGTCATACTAATCCTATTGCAGGGAGTGGGACTATGAAATCTATTACGATTCTGATAGCTGACGATGAGGAAGAGATCGCCGATCTGATCGAGCTGCACCTGGAAAAAGAGGGCTACCGCTGTATCAAAGTATTTGACGGTCAGGAAGCGGTAACCGCTGTCAAGACGCATTCTATCGATCTGGCGATTTTAGATATTATGATGCCGAAGCTGGACGGTTATGAAGTGACCAGACAGATCCGGGAGCAGCACCACCTGCCTATTATTTTTTTGAGCGCCAAGGCCACTGATCTTGATAAAATCGCAGGGCTGGTTCGAGGGGCGGACGATTATGTGACCAAGCCCTTCAACCCGATGGAGCTGGTTGCGCGTGTGAATGCGCAGCTTCGGAGGTCGATTCAGTTTAATCAGACCAGGCAGGCGAATCAGCAGGCCTTGGAGGCGGGAGGACTCGTCATCCACCCTGAAGAGCGGACGGTATTCCTGTACGGCAAGCCTATCGAGCTGACGCCGAAGGAGTTCGATATATTGTACCTTCTGGCCAGCTATCCGAAGAAGGTGTACAGCTCCGAGCATATCTTCGAGCAGGTATGGGGCGAAGCTTATTATGAAGGGAGCAATACGGTTATGGTTCATATTCGCACCTTGCGCAAAAAGCTCGGGGATGAACCAGCACAAGAATAAACTGATCAAAACCGTCTGGGGGGTAGGATATACGTTCAATGGCTGAAGCGATCCGAAGCTTTCGATTTAAAATGGTGCTGCTGTTCGGCCTCAGCATGCTGTGCTCCGCGGCCATTACTTATATGGTTTATAAAGCTCTTCAGCTCTATTATCATACGACCAAGCTGGAAAGCCCTTTGACGAAAGTCCGTTATTTCATTCGAGATATCGGGGATGTTAATTTCTTTCTAATTATATTTATTCCGCTCTCTTTCTATTTCTTCTTTCGCTTCACCAAGCGTTACGCGGCTTACTTTCATGAAATATCGGGCGGGATCAACCAGCTCGCCAACGGCCAATTTAACAGCCGCATCCGCATCCTGTCGGACGATGAATTCGGGGATATTGCCCAAGACATCAACCGGGCATGCGAGCAGCTGCAGCAAGCGCTGGAGAGAGGGGATTTTGCGGAGAAGAGCAAGGAGCAGCTGGTCCTGAACCTGGCTCACGATCTGCGTACGCCCCTGACTTCCGTATTGGGCTACCTGGACTTCATGCTTCAGGACGATCAATTGACGGCCGAACAGAGGAAGCACTACACGACGATTGCTTATACCAAGTCGCAGCGGCTGGAGAAGCTGATTGACGAGCTTTTCGAAATTACCCGGATGAACTACGGCAAGCTCAGCATGGAGCGGGAGCCCATCGATCTCAGCGAGCTGCTCGTTCAATTAAATGAGGAATTATATCCGCTTCTGGAGAAAAACAGCTTAACGGCCCGCATGAAGGTGACCCCGCATTTGACCATCCTGGGAGACGGCGAGATGCTCGCGCGCGTATTTGAAAATTTGCTGACCAATGCCGTCCGCTATGGACAGGACGGTCAATTCATCGACATTGCCGGCTATTCCGATGCGGGTGAAGCGGTCATTCAAGTGGTCAATTACGGCAGCAGCATTCCTGCGGAGGAGCTTCCTCATATTTTCGATATGTTTTATACCGGCGACCGGGCGCGGACGCATCGGGAGGGGAGCACCGGCCTTGGTTTATTCATTGCGAAAAATATTGTAGCCCAGCATCAAGGCTCTATTTCCGCGGAAAGCAGCCTGATCCGCACACTGTTTGAGGTTCGGCTGCCGTTAAATGATTAGTAATATTTACTAATTTCAAAAAAAGTATTTACCGCATCGCGGGAATTTGATAATATAATCGCAGTATATTTAAATGCGATGATGAGAAGAGTAAATAAATGGATTCATACACAGAGAGCTCCGTCCGCTGAAAAGGAGCATCGAATTCTTTATTGAAAAAAGGCTCAGAGCAGCACATCGGAACTCGGACTTTCCAGGGATGGTGTGCCAGGAGCTCCTGTTACAGAGCTAGAGTATAAGCATTACGAGGTAATGCCGTACTTGAAGAGGCAAATATGGCGACATATTAGCGAACCTGGGGTGGTACCACGAGCATACAAATCTCGTCCCCAAGACTACGACTAGTCTTGGGGGTGGGATTTTTTTTGTTGGAGCCTTATCAATAACACCGTACACATGCAGATGTATATTATGTAACGAGCGCTTAATTATACCATGTTGAAGGGATTGGAACAGCTTATGGCAGAAAAACTGAGAGTTGGTATTGTTGGGGGAACGGGAATGGTCGGCCAGCGGTTCGTTCAGCTGCTGGATCAGCACCCATGGTTTAAAGTAACGGCGATTGCGGCGAGTGCCGGGTCGGCCGGCAAGACATATGAGGAAGCGGTTCAAGGCCGTTGGAAGCTGGAAGGCTCCATCCCTGAGGATGTGAAATCCATCGTCGTTCAGGACGCTTCGAAGGTGGAAGAGGTTGCGGCTGACGTCGACTTTATTTTCTGCGCGGTCGATATGAAGAAGAACGAAATTCAGGCGCTGGAAGAAGCCTATGCCAAAACGGGCACGCCGGTCATTTCCAATAACTCGGCTCACCGCTGGACTCCGGACATCCCGATGGTCATTCCGGAGATTAATCCGGGACATATTGAAGTGATCGCAGCGCAGCGCAAGCGGCTCGGCACGTCGACCGGTTTTATTGCCGTGAAGCCGAATTGCTCCATTCAAAGCTATGTGCCTGCCCTGCATGCTCTGCTGGATTTCAAGCCGACTCAAGTGGTTGCCTCGACGTATCAGGCGATTTCCGGAGCAGGCAAAAACTTCACCGACTGGCCGGAAATGCTGGATAATGTCATTCCTTATATCGGCGGCGAGGAAGAGAAAAGCGAGCAGGAACCGCTGCGAATTTGGGGTACGATCGAAAACAACCAAATTGTTAAAGCGGCTGCGCCGTTAATTACAACGCAATGCATTCGCGTTCCGGTAACGGACGGACATTTGGCTACGGTATTCGTATCGTTCGAGAAGAAGCCTTCGAAGGAAGAAATTCTCGCCCGCTGGCAGCAGTTCAAAGGACGCCCGCAGGAGCTTGGCCTGCCAAGCGCGCCTAAGCAGTTCATCACGTATTTTGAAGAAGAGAACAGACCTCAGACGAAACTGGACCGCGACATTGAACGCGGGATGGGAGTTTCCGCAGGCCGGCTGCGCGAGGATTCCCTCTACGACTACAAATTTGTAGGACTGTCGCATAATACGCTGCGTGGAGCGGCCGGCGGTGCAGTGCTCATCGCCGAGCTGCTGAAAGCGGAAGGCTACATTCAGCCTAAATAACAGCAAGGCTAACGAATTGGAGAAACAGCAAAACAGCAAGCGTCCCGAGGCTTCGGGAGCTTGCTGTTTTTTATATTTATGAGGTTCGCAGCCGGATTCCGGCGGTTCGTGTCCGGTCATGCCGATTCTTCTTGAATACTCTCCCGGTAGGCGCGCAGCGAATGGAAAATGATGGTCTTCATTAGGCCGGCATCCACTTCAGGTACAAGCTGCTCGGCGTAATTCCATGCATTTTCTTCGATTTGCAGGGCAATCCGCTTGCGAAGCGCGGGCGGGCTGTCATTAAGTCGTTCCGCCAGCTCCGTCAATTGGGGATCTTCGGCATGCCCCAGCTCGTGGGCAAATATCGCTTTGATATATTCGCCGAGACATCGCTCGGAAGCGAATAAAAGCCGGCACTGCTCCTCAATTACTTGTTCATACAAGGTTACGGTATGAGAGCCTGGATTGTATTTGCCGCCGACCATCCGGCGGGCGGGGAAGCGCTCTTCGATAACGACCTTCGCGGAGCTGCCGGAACGCGCTAACAGCTCCTCCACGATGTGATGTATACCGTTGTTGTCCAAGCTCTCGTGACTCCTTCGCCGTTAAAGTATATATCTTATATTATATTCCTAGTATACGGAAAATGATATACGAAGTTTCAAAGTCTGGGGCAAGGGTAAATATTAACTGTGCAAAGGCACTAAAACTTACGAGGAGTGATTACAATGGCTAGAAACCAGGACAACAAAATGAGCAGAGAAGAAGCAGGTCGCATGGGTGGAGAGGCTACAGCCAAAAATCATGACCGGGAGTTTTACGAGGAAATCGGTCAAAAAGGCGGCGACGCCACATCCAGAACGCATGACCGTGAATTTTATCAAGAGATCGGTCAAAAGGGCGGCGAAGCCCGGGATCATTCGAATACCCGTTCCGATGACAGCGACGATAACGACGACGGCAAGATGAGCCGCGAGGAAGCGGGCCGCAAAGGCGGTGAAGCCCGCGCCCGTCAGCGGCGACCGCGACTAAAGCAGCCTCTTAAATAAAGCAATCATCCCCACAGCAACCGAAACTGTGGGGATTTTGCTTATTTCTGACGGTTCATGCCCCAGCTGCTGCAGCGGAATAGGGATATTTGGCAGCGATACGGATACAGGAATTTGACCTGCGGACCGCGAATATTCTCGAAAGAACGAGAAATAAGGGGAGTCGGCGTGATCAAGTATTGGGTTAAAATGATGAGTATTTTTGTGCTGGTGGCAATGGGGCCTGCTGCATGGCAGCTTTATTATATGAGTTCTCTTAAGGAAAGTCCGCGGGCCTCGGCAGGTGTGCTGGACCTGTCACAATGGGACTTTTATAAAACCGGCTCGGTTCTTCTGCAAGGGGAGTGGGAATTTTATCCTAATCAATGGGTTGCGCCGGGCCAGCTTGATTTAACCGGCTCTATGGAGAAGCAGGGGGCAGCGGCCGGCGGATTCATTCAGGTTCCGCAAAAATGGGACGCCAAGTTTGTGGAGAACGGGAAGCCGGCACCGTTCGGTTACGGCACTTATCGTCTGGTCGTCAAGCTTGGAAATGCGCAGGAGCATTTGTACGGGCTGCGCACCGGCAATATCCGAATGGCCCATCGTCTGTTTCTTAACGGACAGGAGGTGGGGGCGAGCGGAGCGCCGGGAGCTTCCTCTATGGAGGAAACAGCGGGCAATATTCCATATGCCGTATTTGTGCCTGTACATAGCGGTACGGTGGAGATTATCGTTCAAGCATCGAATTTTATGTATGGGGCGGGCGGCGGCATGGTCACGCCGATACAGTTCGGTGATCAGCAATCGATAATGAAAAGCCGCGAGCTTGCTGTTTTAGTCGATATGCTGACGGCGGCCGGGCTGCTTATTCCGGGCTTGTATTTCCTGCTGCTCTACCGGATACGCAGAAATGACCGCGCGGTGCTGGACTTAGCCTGCTTCTGCTTGTTCTCTGTGCTGTATATTCTCTCGCATGGAGAAAAGCTTTTGGCGGTCGTCTGGCAGGGGCTTCCCTTAGATCATGTGATGCTCCGAGTGCAGCTGCTGTCGTCGACGTGCGCCTACCTTTTCCTTCACCGTTACGTGGCTGTTACCGTTCCTTCCTGCGTGAGGCCTGCGGTGATCCGGCTGTTTATGTGGGCAGGCTTGTTTCTGCTGGCGTCAGGTATCCTGCTTCCGGCAGCGATATTTACGAGCTGGGAAAAGTTCATTCTGGTGTTCGGGTTCGCCAGTGTCATCTATACAATGCATGTTCTGCTGACCGGGGTGATCCGCAGGACGGCTGTCAGCGGCTTCTGGCTGCTGGTTAGCTTTGGCAGTATTATGCTGTTCATCATTCTTAATTTCTTGTATGTGATCGGTATTCATCTAGCCCCCGCCATGATGATGATCGAGATTCTGCTCTTTGTTTTAGCTCAGGCGATGATTCAGGCAAAACGGTCCGCGCAGTCCTTCAATGAAGTTGAAGCGTTGTCTCACAGGCTTCTGACGCTGGACGGGCTCAAGGATGAATTTATGGCCAATACCTCGCATGAGCTGAGAACGCCGCTGCACGGCATCATTAACATGGCGCAGTCGATGATGGAAGGGGCAGCGGGCCAGCTGAATACGAATCAACAACAGCATTTAGCGCTCCTCGTTTCCACGGGGAAGCGGCTGTCGCTGTTAATTAATGATATTGCGGATTTTGCCAAGCTGAAAAACGGCGAGATTCTCCTGAACCGCCATGCCGTCGATTTTCGAATGGTTGCCTATTCCGTGCTGGAGGTCATCCGGCATGTTGCTGCGAAGAGGGAGGTCCGTTTCGTGAAGGAATGGGCCGAAGACCTGCCGCTGATGGATACGGATGAAGAGCGGCTGCAGCAAATTTTGTATAATTTGCTCGGCAATGCCGTCAAATTTACCCCGCAGGGGGAAATACGTATCAAGGCAGAGGCATGCGGCGCCTATATCAAAGTAGCCGTTAGCGATACGGGGATCGGGATCGCAAAGGAGCGGCTCAAGGATATATTCAAAGCGTTCGATCAGGGAGGATCGGCGTATAACCGGGAATATCACGGCACAGGGCTTGGGCTTAGCATTACGAAAAAGCTGATTGAGCTTAACGGAGGCAAGCTGTGGGTCGAATCGAAGCTGGGTCATGGGAGCACATTTTATTTCAAGCTGCCTGCCGCCAGCGGGCCCGTTCGCAAGCATGCCGAAAGGCAGACTGCCGTTGCGGAGGAGATTTGGACGGATCGTGCAGCGGAGGCTGACGAGTTTGAGGCAGAAGAAGACAGCAGCCGCGGCCGTGTGCTGATTATCGACGATGATCCGGTCAATTTGCGGGTACTTCGCAGCCTGCTAAGCATAGAGCAATATGAAATTGCCGCCTTTGATAACGGAATCGACGCTCTGGAAGCACTGTTCGCAGGAATGGATGCCGATGTAGTGGTTACCGATTGGATGATGCCCGGTATGACGGGGCTCGAGCTCTGCAAGGAAATTCGCAGAAGATTTTCTTTGTCCGAGCTGCCGATCCTGATGCTGACGGCGAGAAGCCGTCCGGAGGATATCGAGCTTGGCTTTCAGGCCGGAGTTAACGATTATTTAAGAAAACCGGTAGATGCCGGAGAGCTTCGCAGCCGGGTCCGTACGCTGATGGAGCTCCGAAGGTCGGTTCAATATTCAATCCGCACAGAGACGGCTTTTCTCCAGGCGCAGATCAAGCCTCATTTTTTGTACAACGCCTTAAATACAATTATTGCGATCTGTCCGGACGATGCCGATCAAGCGATCCGTTTGCTGCTGGAATTGAGCCAGTATTTAAGAGGAAGCTTCGGGTTTCAGAATTTGGATCGGCTCATCCCGCTTTCGAAGGAGCTGGAGCTTGTCAAAGCGTATTTACATTTGGAGCAGGCTCGTTTCGATGAGCGGCTCAAATATCGGTTTGACATGGACGAGTCGGTTCAAACTCTTGTTCCGCCGCTCAGTATCCAGCCTATTGTAGAGAACGCCGTCCGACACGGGCTTATGCGCAAACCGGACGGAGGTACCGTGATAGTAAAGCTGCGTCAAACAACGGATGGCTATACCGTCTCTGTAGAGGATGATGGAGAAGGCATCCCGGCACATAAGCTGGACTCGATTTTATCGGACAATGCGAGAGGGGATTCGGTCGGTTTAATCAATATTCACAAACGTTTGATAACGTTGTACGGAAAAGGACTTCAAGTGGAGAGCTGGCCAGGGCGAGGCACTATCGTAAGCTTTACCGTTCCCCGCGTTTACCGGCTGCAAGCGATCAGAGGACGAGAGGAGATGAAGGATGAAGGCGATTCTGATAGATGACGAGAAGCCGGCATTGCTCCATATGGAGCGGCTGCTGGCGGCGGAGCACGGCGTAAGGGTTGAAGGGAAATTTACATCCGCGCAAGCGGGCATTGAGTATTTGGAACGGTCAGGGGCGGATGTCGTTTTTTTGGATATTGAGATGCCGGGTATGAACGGGCTCGAAGCGGCTGAACGGATTCTTCAGATCGACGATGACATTCGCATCGTCTATGTCACGGCCTATGCCGACTATGCCGTTGAGGCGTTTGAGCGGTGTGCAATGGATTATTTGCTGAAGCCGATACATCCCGATCGTATCGCCAAGACGGTCCGCCGTATTGAAGCTATGCTCCGCAAGAGCAGCCAGGGCAAGGAAAAGGCGGTAAACACGGAGAAACGCGTTTGCTGCTTAAAACGATTGGCGCTGTACGATGGGGACGAAGCTGTGCGGCATCTGAAATGGCGTACCTCCAAGTCGCAGGAGTTATTCGCCTTCCTTCTTCACCGCAGAGATCGCTGGGTCTCCAAGGATCTGATTCTGGATACGCTGTGGCCGGATACTTTGCGTGATAAAGCTATGACGCATTTGCATACTTCCGTCTATCAAATCCGCAAATTGCTGAAGCAGTGGGGCGTGCAGCGAACGATTGAATATGAGCTCGACAGCTACCGTCTTCGTGCCGATGAGTTTCAGACGGATGTTCAGCTGCTGGAAGCTATTCCATTGGAAGAACCAATAAATGAGGACAGCTGGGAGAAGCTGAACCGTATAACGGACATGTACAGCGGCGATTACCTGGAGGAGCATGACTATGTATGGGCCGCCTCGAAAAGCAAAGAGCTGCTAAGCCGCTACCTTTCGCTGTCGCTTGCCTTGGCGCGGTATGAGATGCAGACAGGACGGGAAAGGATGGCGCTGCAAAGGCTGCTTCTGCTCCAGGAAAAGGAGCCGTATTCGGAAGAAATCTGTGAGCTTGTGCTGTCGGCCTATGCCAGGAATAGCGACTATCAGGCTCTGCAGCGTCATTACGACAGCTTTGTTGAACTTTTTCAAGCGGATTTGGGCAGAAAGCCGGACAGGCCGAACGACGAGCAGGTAAGCAGGCTGATACAATCGGGCAGACAGGAATGATGTAATATTTGGAAGCTTTCCCTCCAGTGATGGAGGGATTTTTTATTATACCGCACTAAAGACGGAAAATATCAGCTGGTTTCAACGGTTCGACAAAGTGCTGCTTTTTGTGTCGGTTTTTGTAGAACGTTATGTTCAGAATTTGTTCAGAGTAGTTCGTTATATTGATTATATAATTGAATACTACAAAATCAGACAAAAAAGGAGCTGATGTGTCGAGGAGGCCACTGAAAAAGGCATCGCTCCGAGTACGGAACATTCTTCCGATCGCTGTTGTCCCTGGATTTCTTTGATTATATACCGCTTGTAGCGGTTGAAATCCAAGGACAAAGGCGAACGCATTCGCTTCTACAGAACGATTCCGCACGCTCCGCTAGTTTTTCAGTGGCCTCTGTGTCGAGTTGTGTATTTTTTCTGGCAATCTATGCGATAGAGAGGCTGGCAGTTTTTTATGTAGTATGACTTGGCAAATGTAAGATGAATGGGGGAACGCATCAGTGCGGAAACGTTGGAATGTGGGATTGGCGAAGATTTTGATCGCTGCGCTGCTGCTGCAGGGTTTGCCTCTCTTTCAGGGGGGGCTGAGTACTGTTCAAGCAGGGGGAACGGTCACGCAGCAAACTTATGGCAATGGAAACGATACGGTGGGGTCGAATACATATACACCTGTAACACCGGACAGCAGTAAACTAATCGATTATAAATGGGAACGGATAAAGGTTGAACTGCCTCCAGAGCCTAGACAAGCCGCTTCGATGGCTCATGATGAGAATGCCGGCAACGTGGTGATGTTCGGCGGCGAGGGCAGTGGCGGACTGTTTGATGAAACCTGGATTTGGGACGGCAGCCATAAGACCTGGCAGGAAAAGCTTCATTTAGATCCGCTTCCTGAGAAGCGTAAAGGCGCGGTTATGGCGTACGACCCTGTCACCAAAAAGGTGCTCTTGTTTGGCGGTGAGGGGCAATCAGGCCTGCTGAACGACACCTGGTTGTGGGACGGCCTGGAAGAGAAGTGGGAGGAAGTAACAGGAGCCGGCCCTTCGGCGCGGGCAGGAGCTGCGCTTGCCTACGACGGCGAGAAGCTGATTCTGTTCGGCGGCTATAAGGGCAGCAGCGGTTCCAAAACGCTGCTGAACGATACGTGGCTGTGGGATGGTACGGCATGGACCGAAGCGAGTCCGACCGATTCTCCTCCGGCATCGTACGGCGGCCAGATGGCCTATGACGGCCAGACGGCAGTGCTGTATGGCGGCGATAGCGGATCGGTGACGAAAAGCTATGAGGATAAAAGCACCCATGAGACAAAGTCGATCACACACGATGACAGCTCACCGCTCCTATGGAAATGGGATCGAGAGAGCGGTAACTGGAGCTCGGTGAACGGTCCGGAAGACTACGGCCGCTGGGGTCAAGTTATGGCTTATGACGGCCGGCGTGTCGTCATCTTCAGCGGAGAGCGCGATTATGTCCACTCGAATGCCGTGCTGGTGCCTAAACTGAAATTACCGTCGACGATGTATCCCGATATGGCCGGTAAAAGTATAGGCGGCTTTTCTACCTGGAAGCATGCCATGGCTTATGGCTGGAGCGATAACAGTTGGGAATATTATCCTTATGTTGTGGGTATGGAAGCTGTTTTTCAAGATAGGAAGGGGCAGAACGGAACGGAATATGACGTTCAGTTGATTCCTAACCAGCTGCCTTTCCCGCTTAGTTATGCCAGTATGGCATTTGACGGGAAGAACTTTGTTATGTTCGGAGGAGGCCGCAACGAGATTGAAGTAATAAACTTCCCGAGTATCGGTAATGCTCAGGTTGGCTCCTGGCCCGCCGCGAACATGAATGAAACGTGGCTGTTCGGCTATTCGCCGCCGACGCCGCCAGGTGTAAAGTTCGATGTGGAACCGATAATCAATTTTGATCCCCAGCATACCAACGATACGGTCAGTGTCATTACGAATGTGTATGATGACGGTTCGAGAGACATCACTTCGAGAGGAGTGGAGTATCGTAAAAACGGTGACAGCGACTGGACTCAAGTTCCTTATACGAAGGATGAACCGAAAGGCGCTGGTTCCTTTACGGTCACCATTACGGGACTCATCTGGCAGCAGGCTTACGAGCTCCGCGGATACGCGGTCAATGAGCTCGGAACAAGCTATACGCCGGTCAAAGACTTCACTATGATAGAAGATCCGAATATGGATCCGCCTGATGTGAAGTATGCCCGCGTCGGCGCCTCGGTTCTTCACGTGAAGGATAAGAAGCGGCTGGTTGCAGTCGGTACAGGCGTTACGAACCTGCTGCGCAAACCGATCGACGGCATTGATTACTACCTGAAAGGCAAGGACGGCACCCGATATGACCTGGCTTATAACATCATTAATGAGCGCCAGCTGGAGCTGACCTTAAAAGATTCGAAGTCAGACCTGCCTCCGGGCGATTATGACGTCCATTTGGAGCACAATTTCTACGATGATTATATATTCCCTGACGCTCTGATGGTGACGGCGCTGGATTTCTACAAGCCGCGTAACTTTACCAGAGTCGATGTGCCGAGCACTTCTGAAAGCAACGAAGTGAACAGCCTGACGCTGCAAGGACCGTTTACGGAGGATCCGAAGAATCCGAATACTTATGTGCTGAACGATACCTCCGAGGTTGTTACTATCAACGAATCGCTGATGTTCAAGGGCAGCCGTCTTGTCGTCACGAAGGATACCGACACAGGCAAAGCCGTCATCAGCGGCGAAGGACGCTTGTACGTGAACGGCGGAGGAAGCGTTGGAGCGAACGTGTCCTACACGATCCAGGAGGGAGCGTTCGAGCTCACCTCGGATGATTTTTCCATCCCGCTTAGCAGCGGCGAAGCAGCCGATTATTTGAATATCGATATGCCGCTCAAGGCAAGCTCGCTCATTTTTACCAAAGACGGCTTGCGTCTGACGGGCGATCTTGAGGTTGGCATGCAGCTTGGAAGCCAGAAGGTGACGGGCACTGTGCCGGTCGACGGTTTGAACTTCCGCAATAACCGGTTTGACCTGTCCGGAACGTTCAAGATGAACAAAAACTTCCAGGCGGGACCGTTTAATGTGAAAGACACCCAGTTTGTTGTGGACAGCCGCATTCCGTATGTCGGCGTTCAGGGTACAGGCACGCTGCCCGATACCGATCTTAGCTTCGATCTGTATATGAAGACCAAGCAGGGGCGCTTGGACGGTGTAAGCTTCGGTATGTACCATAAGGCAAAGCTGGCTTCGACAGGTTTGCAGGTGAATTATTTGTTCGGGAACGTGGACAAGCTGGCGGACAAAACACAGGTTCCGCAGAAATTCAGCGTTACCGGCTCGGTGAATGACATCATTGTGCCTGAGCTTAAGCATCCGCAGGCTAACTACAAATTTAATCTGATCGGAACCGATTCGATCGATATGGATGTATCCTCCTACGGCTTTAATGCCAGAGGCATCGAATACTATTATTGGCTGCCTGTAAACAACATGAACATGCAGACGGTAGTGAACCCGACAACAGCCGGGATCAAAGGATTTTCCGCCCCGGGCTTTGCTTCGAAGGGCGAAATTAATGTTTTTGATGTAGTCAAGGGAGCCATCGGCACTTATTCCTTCAATAAAAAAGGCTTTAACGGGGTTATCCAGGGAACGGTATACGTTCCGAAGGGGATCCCGCGCATCGGCGGAGCAACGGTGAACAATATTGCGCTGAGCGTCAATGACACCGGTATTTACGGCACCTTCCGGCATAACGGAATCGGCGCCAATATGAAGTATACCTTTAACAACAATACGATTCTGTTTGAAGTGGAAGCAGAGCCGCCGAAGAAGTCCTGGTGGGAAAAAGGGCTCGATTTCATGAACAACGTGTCCGATTTTATGGATGCAGCGGACCCGTGGCTTGATATAGCGGAGGAACTGTTCCTGATGAAGGATCCGGTCAAAAAGGTAAATATCGCCGCTGCGGGAGACATGAAGCGGGTATTTGACTGGACGCCGGTCAGCTTGTCCTTCCAGCCGGACGATACGGCTCAATTGGATGCGAAAGCGAAGATGGTCGACGGGCAGTTTACGTCGCTTGACCGGACGCCGTCCATGAGCACGAAGACGGACGCTACAAGCGGCCAATCGAACGTGACGTTTGCGGTAGAGCGTTCCTACGACGCGCTCATTACCTTAACGGGCGATCAGCATTCCGGTATGCTTCGCTCAACAGAAATGCTGGGCCAAAGCTACCCGCAAGGCGCACAATCGGGAACCTACTACGATGCGGCTAGCGACACGACTTTTATGCGCGCACAGCTGACACCAGGAAGCTGGACGTTGATAACGAACGGCGACAGCCGTATCCGTGTCAATGAACTGACATTTGCTAACGGATCGCTGAAGCTGGGCGAGCTGGCTGGAATGTGGACCCAAGCGGCTGAAAGGCCGGTTACGGCGCTGAACATGAAGGAGCGCGGGTCTTACGTGATGAAGATCGGCCCGGTTCAAGGCGACGTTATTGTTTACAAGCCGGATGGGCGTCCTTACAGCCTGCAAACCGCGCAGAATGAGCCGGACTGGAACGCTTACCGCGATGGCGGGGGCAATCTGTACGCGCTGCTGGATGCGGTGGAAGCGGGAACGTGGATCGTCAGCGCCGGCACAAGCCCGGCGGTTGTGTTGAATAACGTGCCGCCGCAGGCTGCAATCGGCGATGTCGTACAGTGGCTGCAAGAGCAGGCTTATCCTACGGCATTTCAAATGAGCCGGACCGATAACGGTCAAGCGATTGTTGAAATTTACGGAGCGGATGCGCAGACGAAGCTGTTTAAACCTAACGGCGAGCTGTATGCGCTGCAGCTTGATCCGAATCAGACGGGCATGAATGCCATTTATGATGCATCTCAGAAGAAGCTGTCCGTTCTGCTTAACGGGGATGATTTAAGCGGACAATGGAAGGTGGAAGGCAGCAGCTTTACCAGTGTGGTTGCCTATAAGTCCACCCGAAAATTTAAATCCATCAAGCCTCTGCTGACAGAGGGACGCTTCGGCAAATATTTTGAACTGCCGGAGAACGGAAATTATATGCTGACCGTAAGCGGTGGAGATGTGAATACGACTCTCATCGCGCCTAACGGTTCGAAGTATACTTTGAACTTTGAAGGTCCGAACGGCAACGCCTACCTTCAGCCGGCGGCAGACCGGGTGTTGGCCGCGAGTGCGGGCGGGGATCCGCTTGAGCAGACTCAGATCAGTACACCGAATCCGGTACAGGACGGGCGTGATGCGCTTTACGTTTCGCTGCTCGGAGCGTCTGCAGGCAGATGGACGGTTCAAAGCGCGAAAAAAGTGGATCTGCAAATCCAGAAGCTTATTCCGCAGTCTGCTATCAAGGTGACCGTCTCGCCTGTTTCCGGGGCGGAAAACCGAATCAAGGCAGCCTGGTCGACGGAAAATGCTCCGTCTGATGCGAAAGTGACGTTGATGCTGACAGGAAGTGCTGATCAATTGATCGGAGAAGTAATTGCCGACGGTCTGTCCGCTTCCGGCAGCACCACGATCGACCTGCCTGCTTCGACACTGCCGGGAACCTATTATTTGTCCGCGGCGGGAACGAGCGCCGACAAAGCGCCGGTATATGCAATTGCGGAAGGAACCGTTGAAGTTACCGCACCGTATACGCTAAGTGCGCCGAGCCAGCCGGAAGTGCTTTCTACCGGTAACGGAGAAGTGAAGCTGCGTTTTGCATCCATTTCGGGGAATGTGACGCAGTATCGGGTTTGGGCTGGTCAAGGAGAGAATGTGCAAGCCGATGTTCCCGTGATGGATTGGATTCCGCAATCGGGGAATGAGCAGGAAGTCGTCGTATCCGGATTGACTGCGGGTGCTTCCTACACCATTGCGGTTTCGGCGCTCGGGCAGGAGCAGGGACATATTGTATTGAGTCCTTTATCCGCCGGCGTGAAAGCAGAGCTTCCGGTTCCACAGCCGGCCGCTCTCACTGTATCGCTCGATGCAGGCGCGCTTCCGGTTGTTGAACGCTCCTACACGGCCTATGACGGAACGGAAGAAACAATGCTGCTTACAACCGCTGAGCAGGCTTCCTTGAAGGTGGCGTCCGATCAGAACGCATCGCTTACACTGTCTGTCAACGGACAGCAGCTGGGCAGCGGGCAAGTTACGGCAGGCGGTACGTATGCCTTTGCTTTACAGGAGCTGTTGAAAGTAAGCGTACTGAAAGAACGGGAATACAATCTGCTGCTCGAAGCGGTAAATGAGCGCGGCGACCGCAGTACTGTGTACCGTAAGCTGTTTATCGATCGTACCGGTCCGCTGCTTATTGCGTCCGGCGGCGACGATACGAACGGGCAGCCGATTTCGTTGAACGGTACCGTTACAGACGACAGCAAGGTTTATATTACAGGTCAAACGGATTCCGGTGCTAAGCTGACGATTAATGGAACGGCGGTTCCGCTTGACGATGACGGACGCTTCGTATATTACGCTCCGCTGGACTGGACGGCTCAGGCGGACCGGAATCAGATAACGATTACGGCATCCGATGAAGTCGGTAATAAAACGGAGTATGGCTTTGAAGTATTGCGCGGCATCGATGGAACCTTGCCGACCTATCCTAGCGATCTTGCCGCTCTGGCAACGGGAAATGCAAAGCTGAGCAAGCCTTATCAGTTCGGCACCTCTTCGTATCAAGCGTCTGCATTCTCGGATAAGGTTCGCGTTTACGCGGTTCCGATGGACGCTTCATCCGCGGTTACTGTCGACGGCCAGGCGCTTTCGAACGGCTATGCAGAGGTCGACGTGCCTGCTGCGGGACGTACCGTGCAAATAGTAGTCCATCCCGCCAGCGGGACGGATAAGACCTATACTTTGAAGCTCGATGGAAAAGGCTCCAGCGCTGCCGTATTGCGTGGGCTGAAGCTGAATGACGCGACTGCGCAGCAGTCCGGGAAAGAGCTTCCGGCGAAGCCGTTTACAGGGGCGGAAGAAAGCTTCAACGTCTATGTAGACAATACGGTAGACAGCGTTACGTTGACGCCGGAAGCCTTGAAGGCCAGCTCTAGCATTAAGATTAAAGGGCAGCCGGTTTCGAGCGGTCAGGCATCCCAATCGATACCGCTGCTTGTAGGTGAGAATGCGATTCCTGTGACGGTGGCTTCGCCGGACGGCTCTGAAACGCGAAGCTATCAGGTAGCGGTATGGCGTGAGCAGAGCAGTGACGCACGGCTGCGGCAGCTGGAAGTGGCTGCCGGAGGCACGGCGCTGCTGTCCGGATTTGATCCGGCGGTATTGAATTATCAGGTGCTTGCACCTAATACGGCCCAATCCTTGACGCTGCTGCCTGCTGTGGAACAATCGGATGCGACGATTCACATCGACGGTCAAGCTGCAGCGAACGGTTCTGCATTATCCGTTCCGTTTACCGGGAACGCGCAAACCTATGCAGTCGAAGTAAGCGCTCAGAACGGCACCAAGCTTACTTACAATGTCTCCGTGCTGCGTCTGCAGACACAGCCTGTGCAGCCGCCACTGCTGTCCAGCCTGCAGGTAACGCCGCTAATGGATGGCGCTTTTAATCCTTACAAGCTGAAGTACGGAACAATTGGAGCAACCACCAGCGGTGTCGCGACAGTAACGGCGATTGCCAATGATCCGGAAGCAACCGTGACGGTTGATGGGGTTTCCTTGAAGGGCGGCGGAGGCTTTACGCCACACCTTAACTTAGGAAGCAACACGGTTATCATAAGCGTGGAGTCCGCTGACCGGACCGCTTCGCAGACATATTCCATCGATGTGAAACGTGTACGGGATTCCAAAAAGCCTGCTGAAAATGTACGTCAAACGACGATTTCCGGCGGTGCCGGAGGTTGGACGGATCAGACGTCCATCGTTCGGAATTCGACCGAGGATGGCAGAACGATCGATTCGGTGAAGCTCGATGCGGACAAAATACGCGTGATTCTCGATAAAGCCGTTCAGAACAAGGACGGCATCGCTCGAATCTATGTGACAGATCTGCCGGAGGCACCGGCGGATGAACGGATTGTAAGCTTGACAGCCGAGTCCGTGAACCTGCTTGCTGGCGGCGGCTTGTCCCTGCAGATCGTACTGCCGGATGCGCAAATCACCTTATCGCAAGCTTCGCTGGAGCAGCTGAGCAAGGATGGGAAAGAGGTTTATTTCCGGGTGGTTCCAGTCCGTACCGACGCCGGGCGCAGCGAGGTAGCATCCCGGGTGCAGGCTGCAGAGCTGGTGAAAAATGCAGCCGGCGGCCAGCCGGTCAACGTGATCGGCCAACCGGTTCAGATTGAAACGAATTATTCCGGGTACACGACAGAGCTCCTGTTCCCGCTGAACAGCTTGACGCTGCCTGCAGATCAGGCGGCTGCAAAACTAGTGTTATCCAATCTGGCTGTGTATATCGAGCACAGCGACGGCGACAAGGAGCTTTCGCAAGGAGAAATCCGCTACGATGCCGAAGGCAATCCGGCCGGGATTGCAATTGAAATCAATAAGTTCAGTACATTTACGTTGATTCAGAAAAATAGCGCGGAAGCGCTGAAGGTGCTGGAGCCTTATTTGTCCGGCTACCCTGACGGCACCTTCCGTCCGGAGCAGTCCATTACACGCGCAGAATTGGCGACGATTCTGTACCGCATTGGAGCTGCAAGCCATGCAGGCGGCGCTGCAACGGGAGCGGCAGCGGGCTACCCTGATGTCGCAGAAGGACATTGGGCGGCTGAGGCAATTGCCGGTATGCAGCGCTCGGGATTGATGCTCGGCGACGACAAGGGGCTGTTCCGTCCCGACGATGCCGTTACCCGAGCGGAGATGGCCAGCATTGCGGCCAGACTGCTTCCTGCAGCCGCGGCAGACCAAGCATCTGTCGGCCGCTACAGCGATACGCAGACGCATTGGGCAGCCGATGCGATTGAGCAAGCATCGAAGGCAGGCGTACTGCAAGGCTATCCTGACGGTACCTTCCAGCCGGAAGGCAAGCTGAACCGCGCTGAAGCGGTGAAAGTATTGAACCGGTTGTTTGAACGTCCGGCCGCGCATGTACAGTCCTCCAGCTGGCCGGATGTCCCGCAAGACCACTGGGCTATGCAAGAAATCGAATCGGCTTCCGGTACCGTGAAGCTGATGTCCGATGGCAGTGTAACGATCGTGCCCCACCATTAATTAATGGAATCAAATTATACGTTAGAGGGGCTGTCCCAAAAGTAAATTTGGAGACACCCTCTGGAACAAAATAAGATGACATTCGAAAAAACCAAGGAGCTATGCGATCTGTTCTCGCTTAGCTCCTTGGTTTTTGGTATCTATTGCAGCTTTCTTAAGTAGATTGTGGGCAAGGGAAAGCCACCCGACCTCCAGACTTACTTTTGGTAAGCCACGAAGCAGAAATCTTCTAAATCCTCTGTTGTGTTTCATATCACCAAACACAGGCTCCGGCTCGATCATGCGCCTCACTGCCAGGGCATAACCCTCTTCACTGCGGAGCTTTTGCCTTGCTTGGCCCTTTAGCCGCAAATACTTCATGCTGACTTTGATCTCACGGTTACCTTGGGCCTTCGTACACTGTGGTTTCAGCGGGCATTCCTCACAGCTGGTGCTTCGGTAATGCCTGTGTTCGATTTCATACCCACTTTCTTTTTTTTCCTTACTTACCCTACGAAAATGGAGCGGTTGTCCGGCTGCGCATGTCCACGTGTCTTGCTCGCTGTTGTAGGTCCAGTTGTCGATCTTACTGATGTCCTTTTGCCATGCCTTGCTTTTTTCGCGATGGTACGTGCTGTACTTTACAATGGCTTCGACTTTGTTCTGCTCCAAATAGTCATAATTCTCCTCACCGCCATAGCCCGCATCAGCGATGACGGTGTGTGGCAGCTTGCCGAACTGTGATTTTATTTTCTCCAGATGAGGGATGAGGCAGCGCGTATCGGTCGGCCGCTGGTGAACGCTGTAGCCGAGAATGAATTGATTTTCAGTGCCAATCTGTACGTTGTAACCCGGCTTGAGCTGGCCATTTCGCATGTGGTCTTCTTTCATTCGCATAAATGTGGCGTCATGGTCCGTTTTGCTGTAGCTGTTTCGATTTCCTAAGATGATCTCATGTGTCTCATACTTTTGGAGCCGCGGAAGCAAGTCCTTGCGGAGCGCACGCACCGCCTTCTTTAGCGGTTTATCTTTAGGCTTCTCCTGCAGGCGCTCTTCCAACTGCTTGACGGCATGTGCCAGCTTTTCACTTGTGATGGCAGATGACTCTCCCAGCTCGTGAAGATCCCTGCCCTCATGTGCTCCTTCTTCTTGCCTCTCAGCTTCTTCAATGGCGGCGAACAAGGTCTGGACTTTCTCCTGGAGCTTGGCCTTGTGCTTCACGACAGCCTTTCCCCAAACAAACGTATAGCGGTTGGCATTGGCTTCGATCTTCGTGCCGTCCACAAAGTAATGCTCCAACTGCACATAGTTCTCCTCTGCGAGGAATTGAAGAACGGCCGTAAACACAGTCTCCAGTACAGTTTTCATTCGTTCCGAACGAAAGCGGTTGATGGTACGAAAGTCCGGGCGCTGCCTGCCTGCGATCCACATAAACATGATGTTTTCACGGACAGCCTTGGCAATCTGGCGAGAGGAGTAGATGCGTTGTGTGTAGGCATAAATGATGACTTTGGTTAACATCTTGGGGTGATAGCTATCTCGTCCGCCTCCGGGGTAAGCGGCGTCGAAGATAGCGGCGTCGAGACGATTGACGGCAGTGTTTACAACGCGAACGAGGTGGTTTGCTGGAATGTCCTCTTCTAAATCCATTGGCAGGCAAAGTTGATCCATGGTATATTGAATGTACAAAAGAAACCTCTCCTTTATGTGAATGGTGGGTGGTACTTCCATTTTACCAAAGGTAGGTTTCTTTTTGTTGTACAAAATGAGAGGGCGTCCCTCAGTCATTTAATGACTTATGGGACACCCTCTTTCGTTTGTTTGCTGGGCAGGGATAACGGTGTTCCAGATAGAACGCATCCGGTTCTACTTATGGTTAATTCTGGTATAGTATATTAGTATATTCAAAAAGGGAATATCGCCTCGAAGCTGCCCATGCGGCTATTCCATCAAGGGGGAAGCTACCGCCAAACGCGGTCGAACATCGCTGAAAAGACGTCGGTGGACAATTTTCATGAGCAGGCGCAAAAAAGAAAGGGGAATGTCATGAAGCATGAGATTATGCTAAATCTTCCGATAGAGCCGCATGAGGTGCCGGCGCTTAGAGAGCAGGTGGGGTGGGAGGCGCGGCACTCCGATTACCCGATTTTGTTCGAACGCTGCAGCTTCTGGGCGGGATGCCGGGATGCGGAAACCGGCGGCCTTATCGCATTCGGCTATGTTGCCGGGACGGGCCTGCAGCACGGATATATGGAAGACATCATCGTACATCCGCAATTTCAGCAGAGGGGCATCGGGCAAGCCTTAGTAAAGAAGCTGCTGGAAGAGTCCGAGCGTGCGGGGCTGGAGATTGTCACCGTAACGTACGATATGAAGCATGCTTCATTTTATGCCGGAAGCGGGTTTGTTCCCTGCGCCGGAGGATTGTGGAGGAAAGCCGCAGATTTAATTGAGGGTAAACAAGGATCTGTTCGGTAGCGCACCCGCCGTCGCGATTCCTGCGCTGCCGCCTTTTTGCACAATATATAATCATTTCGAGGAACGGCCTGACGCATTAAGCTCGCAGGCGTGCCATGATCCGGAGTCGAATAATATGGAATTTTCCGGGCAGTATAAAGCAATATTCGGTTCGGAAGGATGATAAAGGAGCATGAATACTTCTGCAATTAACGAGTGTACGGAGCTGTCCGATTTGATTAAAAATACGCTTTCCATGGAAGTGAGAGTAGAAAATTCTGCAGTGACTAATCTGATCGGAAAAATGGAAGACCTGGGCTTTAAAACGAAAAACTCATGGGCCTCCGTCCAATTGCCGGAGCATACCGTATTGGAATTTTGGAAGAAAGAGCTTGTGAAAGCATAGGTCAGGCTCGGACAGAGGCTGCATGAGGCATCATTCTTGGAAATAAATGTGGGCATCCTGACATCCGCATCTATGTGCGCGACTAGGCCATTGAGGAACAAGGGGATTCACACTAAGTGAAAATAAACACAAATGCTTACCGCATCTATAGGTGCGGTTTTTAAGTTTGTGCTTGGAAGAAGATGCCGTCAGGCACCGGAAAGGGTATAATAAATTGGCAGAAGTAGACAATAACGAGGCTATCCTCTATGGTTATAGCCCATACGTAAAGGGATGATACGTTTGACAGAGCAAAACGCAATACAAGCGGGCTGGAATTTGGATAACAGCTATACCCGCCTGCCGGCAATATTTTATGCCAAGCTCACTCCGCCGCCGGTACGCTCGCCGAAGCTGGCTGTACTCAATGCCCCGCTGGCAGCGGCACTGGGACTTGATGCCGAAGCGCTGAGAAGCAGCGACGGCGCTGCGGTGTTTGCCGGCAATCGGATTCCGGAAGGGGCCGAACCTCTGGCGCAGGCTTACGCAGGTCACCAGTTCGGCCATTTCACGATGCTGGGAGACGGAAGAGCGCTGCTGCTCGGCGAGCAAATTACGCCTGGGGGAGAGCGCTTCGATATCCAGCTGAAGGGCTCAGGAAGAACGCCATACTCCCGCGGCGGTGACGGCCGGGCGGCGCTCGGGCCGATGCTGCGCGAATACATCATTAGCGAGGCCATGCATGCGCTGGGCATTCCGACTACTTGCAGCCTCGCCGTGACGACGACGGGCGAATCCGTCTTTCGCGAAGCCGAGCTCCCCGGCGCTGTGCTGACGCGCGTAGCGGCAAGCCATCTGCGTGTCGGTACCTTTCAGTACGCTGCGAATTGGGGAAAAGCTGAGGATCTCAAGGCGCTGGCCGATTATGCCTTGCAGAAGCATTATCCGGAAGCCGATGCGGCCGAGAACCGGTACCTTGCCCTGCTTCAGGGAGTCATCAAGCGTCAGGCGGCGCTGATTGCCCAATGGCAGCTTGTTGGCTTCATCCATGGGGTGATGAATACCGACAATATGGCCATCAGCGGAGAAACGATCGATTATGGCCCGTGCGCTTTTATGGATGCCTATAACCCGTCAACCGTATTCAGCTCCATTGACGCTCAGGGCCGCTATGCCTATGGCAATCAGCCGCGGATCGGCGCCTGGAATCTTGCAAGGCTGGCAGAGTCAATACTACCCTTACTGCATGCGGACGAGGATCAGGCCGTTCAATTGGCGGAGGGGGCGATTGCAGAGTATTTTGAGTTGTATCAACGGAATTGGCTCTCGGGAATGAGAGCGAAATTGGGCTTATTTCATGTGGAAGAGCAGGATGACTCCCTGATTGAGGGCTTGCTCACGATGATGCAGAAGCATGGGGCGGATTATACGAATACGTTCCGTGCATTAACGTTGGAAAAGCCGGAGGACACCGTTTTTTACGGCACGGAACCGTTTAGCCGGTGGTATGAGCAGTGGCAGGAAAGATTAGGCAGACAGCCGGAGTCGCAAGACGACGCCAGGCAGCTCATGCGCAGCAGTAACCCGGCGGTCATCCCGCGCAACCATCGGGTGGAGGAAGCGTTGGATGCCGCGGTGATGCACGAAGATTACAGCGTAATGGAGCGGCTTCTTGAAGCGTTGGCGAACCCGTACGCGTACGCCGCGGAACAGGCTGAGTATTGCTCGCTGCCTGTGCCGTCCGCCTATCCTTACCGGACCTATTGCGGTACATGATCTGCCTGTGCCGGATGCTTCTAGAGATCAACTTTATTTCAACGTCAAGCCGTTGATTTGAAGGTGGGCTTTAAACATCTCTTGAATGGATGGCCGCTCTTCTGCGGGCGGCCACGATTCCAGATCCCAGATGCCAGCCTGCTTCAACGCCCGCGGGCAGTGCACGAAGGCTTCCTCTACCTCGACAATAACGCCTAGCTTAGGCGGCGTACCTTTCCATTCCAGCGGCCGGAGCAGCTCCTCGTTCCGGGTGATCCATGCTTTTCCGTTGATGCGAAGCACCTCTTCCTGGCCCGGGATGATAAACAGCATGCCTACCTGAGGGTTGGAGAGAATATTTAGCAACGAATCAATCCGCCTATTGCCCGGACGCTCGGCATAAACCAGCCTTTGATCGTCAAGGATATGCACCGATCCGGGAGCATCGCCGCGAGGGGACACATCGCAGCGGCCTTCCCGGCCCGCGGTTGAAAGAAAAAACAATGGAGATTTCGACAAGTAATGCCGGATATGCTCATCAATTTGAGCAATCGATTTTTTGACAACGGCTTCATTAGGCGTTCCGACCAGTTCGCGCAGCTCTTCAACGGATGTAACGAGATCCTCGTATCTATTTTTCATAGGCTAACCTTCCTTCTATGTAATTGTAATTTGTAGACGGAATGTGGACTGTTCATGAAACGTCCTGCCCGTGTTCAATCCGGAATGCAGTTACGTGGAAAGCGTTTTAAAGACTTTTTAAGTTTACCATAAGCGGGATGGTCTGTGGAATCGGCCGCTGCGGGCGAGTTTCATTACAGCAACAGTTTATCTGTATTCTTCAATCAAGCTGAATTATGCTGGTAAAATCATAGCGTCGGCCGGATGGAATACAATGCCGGGTCTCGTCAGCTAAGCTGCCCTTCAAAGGCACGTGGGTATAAAGCTGTGTCAAGGTGAGCGCACGGTTGTGAAGGAGTGTGGGGGATGGAACCGCCAGAATATAAAAGCTTTTATGAAAAGATGGGAAGCGTGAACGGCTGGGACTTTAGCCGGCTGAACGTTCGGACCGTGGGGGAGCAATGGGATTTTTATGAGGAAGTAACCAAGAGGTGCAGGAAGACCGACCTCTGGCTTGATATCGGCTGCGGCGGCGGGGAAAAATTGCTGCCCATTGCAGAGTCCGCCTTGCTGCTTGTCGGTATAGACCTATCGCAAGGGATGATCCGCACCGCTCAGGCTAATGCGCTGAAGGCAAACGAGCACCGTGCCCGCTTTCTGCAGATGGATGCCGGAAGCCTTGAATTCCCGGCGGGCTTTTTTCATATCGTTTCGTGCAGACAGTCGGAATTCAGCGCGCAGGAGGCTGCAAGAGTTTTGGCCGAGGGCGGAATCTTTCTCACGCAGCAAATAGGCGAGCATGATAAACGGAATATCAAGCAGGCTTTTCAAAGAGGGCAGCAGTTTGGAATGGAAGACGGAGAATTAAAACATAAATACATTTCCGATTTGACCGAAGCCGGGTTTTCGGATATTCAATCTTTTGAATATGATGCGGCCGAGTATTACCAGACGGATGAGGATATTGTTTTTCTTTTGAAGCATACCCCGATTATTTCGGATTTTGGAACCGGTGAAAACGATTTTGACATACTTCATGCATTCATCGAACGCAGCCGGACGGAACGAGGAATTATGACCAATTCGAAACGATTTATGATCATTGCGAAGAAATAAGTGGTAAAATAAACAGGGGGATGCCGGCGGATCGCTGGGATCCTTTTTCTTCGTTCGAAAATCCATGAAGCGGTGTCGATAGACGGTTTTATCATAGGCACGCCTGTCTGGCATAGATCATGAAATCAAATGGTGGAGGATTATTGATGGGGGAATTATTTGCTATTTTATCGCTGCTGATGTTTTCCTTGAACGTGATTGTAACCAAGGCTGCCAGCGGGCGGCTCAGCCTGGACATTGGATTTATGATTTCGATTTCGGTGAATGTGCTGTTCTCCGGCTGTTTGTTTCTCATTCGTCTCATGGTGATGGACGATCCTGTGGCATTTCACCCTTTCGGTTTCTTTATGTTTGTCATATCCGGCATTTTCGCGTCTTACTTGGGGCGTTCGATGTATTTCGATTCGATCGCCAAACTAGGCCCGGCCAAAGCCAGCACCTTTATGGTCAGCAGCCCGCTGTTCACTTTTCTCATGGCATGGCTGTTTCTGGACGAAACCTTGTCTTACTGGGAGTTTGCGGGGGTATTGGTCGTTCTGGCGGGCCTTTTTGCGGTCAGCTATAACCCGTCGGGGAAATACGTCGCCGCAGGCTTGCAAGAAGATGTTTCTTTGGCACAACACAGGAAAGCTTCGGGCTGGCAAAGCTGGTACGGGCTCATCCAGCCGGGAGCCGCACTGGCATTATTGGGATCGATTTCCTATGCGCTGGGCAATATTACGCGCGGATCGGGAATTCAGGATTGGAACGAGCCGGTGCTCGGAGGCTTTCTCGGCGCTTTGACCGGCGTCATGCTGCAGATCTTGCTCAATAAAAAGGCAAGACAGATTACCTCTTCCTTGCGAACCGCCGATCCCAAGGCCGTCCGGTTATATGCGCTGAGCGGCATGCTGACCATTTCGGCGCAAATCGGACAAATTGCCGCCATGCATTACATACCGGTTGCCATTGCTACGCTGATCACCACGGCGCAGCCGCTGCTGGTTATTCCTCTCAGCTACTTTCTGTTAAAAAATCAGGAAGGCATCACCCTGCGGGTGATTGCAGGGAGTTTGCTGGTGCTTATAGGCATTGGCGGGATTGTGCTGCTGCCCTAGCCCAGCTTGCTTTAGTTTGAGCTTAACGGAACGACGCCCGCCCTGCCCTTTGGGGGAGAGACCTCCCTCACATGGTGGGGACGCAGGTGGGTTATCCCCTCCCTCAGAAGATACCCCACCTGCGTTTCGGGGCAGCCTGGAGGCTGCCTAGCTATCTAGCCCTGCCCGATATACCCAAGCTTCCGGGATATTTCATGCGCAGCGGATGTAACCTTCTGAATAAGGTTAGGCAGCTGCTCTTCCCCAAAATGCACTTCAAGTCCCGCAATACTAAGCGCGGCAATAATTTGACCGGAATGATCGAATAAGGGAGCGCTTAACTCCGCGGTGTAATTCTCCAGCTCGGAACGGCTGAAGCTGTATCCCGTCTGTCTGGAAAGCGCCAGAGAGGCACTCAGCTCCTCTTTGCTGATGATGGTACCGGAGGCGACAGGCTTCAATTCCACCTCTTTCAAATAAGCCTCTCGTTCCTGCTCCGGCATAAATGCAAGAATAATACGCGAGGAGGCGCCTGCATAAAGCGGCGCTTTTTTGCCTATCTTCGTAAAAAGCCTCACGGGATGATCCGTATCCAGCTTTTCGATGTAGATGGACTCATTACCATCCCGCAGAACCAGATGGACGGCTTCTCCGATCTCGTCGCGCAGCTTTTGCATTCCTTCTAAAGCGATATGCCGGATATCCAGCCGTTCCGCGACCAGATTTCCAAACTGCAGGAACAGCAGGCCAAGCGAGTAGCGGCCATCTTTATCCTTATGCAGAAATCCCATCTCTTCTAAGGAACCGATCATTCGATGGACGGATGTTTTGGGGATGCCGGAAAGCTGCACCATTTCGTTTATGTTGAGCTTCATGTGATTCAAGAATAGATTAAGAAGATCCATGAACCTTACAACGGTCTTATTTTTGTTTTGCACTTGTTCCTCCTGCTTGCGTGTTTGAATATGGGATGATTGGAGACCATTTAAGGGGCCGTTATTAAGTATACAACGGATGCAGAATGAATCCCAACCTCTCTCCTGAGGATTATGATAAAAATATGAAAATTTTTTCTTGATTTTTGCAAAATACCGACTATAATGATCGTATATATAGGGTTTAAATTTCGGATTTAAAGTTCCGAAATACGGAATTTGGAATAAAGGAGCTATCAACAATAAAAAGGAAATGGGGTTGTGTCAGAAGGCTTAGGTATGGAAAAGCAGCGAGAACCGGATCATAAGCAGGAAAGTATTGGGGATAGGCCGGGATATACATCAGGAAAGCAATAGGAAGGGGTCGCACGTTAATGAGTGGACAAGTATTAGAAGTAAGAAGCAGACGGGACATTGTTGATTTCATCAACTCCAATCCGGTAAGCAAGCCCGGGTTTAAAATTATTTTGCTGGCGCTCGCAGGCGTGTTTGTCGACGCCTATGACTTTACAAGCATCGGCATTGGTACGGCGCAGCTTCAGCAGCAGTTCGGTCTGACGGCCGTGGAGCTGGGCAGCCTGACGGCGATTATGGCCGTTGGTTCTTTGCTCGGCGCGGTCTTTGGCGGTTATTATACCGATAAATTCGGCCGTAACAAAATGTTTTTGATCGACTTGTTTTTGATGGTTTTTGCAGCGCTCGGCGCAGCGTTGTCTCCGAACTTTGGCTGGCTTGTCTTTTTCCGGCTGCTGATGGGGATCGGGGTCGGCCTGGATATCCCTGTAGCCTTAAGCTTCATTGCGGAATACAGCAACCTGAAGAAAAAAGGGGCCAACGTTACGCTCTGGTGCCCTCTGTGGTTCAGCGCCGCATCGGTTACCGGCCTGATCGCGCTGCCGTTCTATTTTCTGAATCAGCATGAATATATTTGGAGATGGTCGGTTGGTCTTGGCGGGGTTTTTGCTCTTATCGTTTTGTTCCTGCGGTATTTTTATATGAATGAAAGCCCGCTTTGGGCAGCTCATCATTTGTCACTGGAGGAAAGCGCCAAGGTGATCCGGAAAACCTATAACATTCAAGTGAATGTTCATCCGGCTGTCAAAGTGAGCGCTGAGCAGGTAAACAAGGAAAAGGTTTCTTACAAAGCGATCTTTCAAGGCAAATACAAATTAAGAACTTTGCTGGCTTCGATTATCACGTTCACCCAGAGTATGGAATATTTTGCGGTAGGTTTCTATATCCCGACGATTTCTACCATCCTGTTCGGAAAAGGCGTTATTTATGCCATTACGGGTACCATTGTCTTTAATTTGTTCGGCGCCCTCGGCGGTTTCCTGGGCGCGTCGCTGAATACCCGTTGGGGCGTTCGCAAGCTGTCGATTATCGGCTATATCGTTGCCGGACTCGGTCTTCTCGTAATGGGAACGATCGGCAACGCCTATATTGGAGCTTCCGCCGTGCTGCTGGCCGCATTTATATTCGGTCACGCGTTCGGTCCGGGCTCGCAGGGCATGACCATGGCAACCTTGTCCTACCCGACAGAGCTTCGCGGACTGGGGGCCGGGTTTGGTCAAGGCATTACACGGGTCGGCAGTATCCTGGGCTTCTTCCTCTTCCCGGTTGTACTGGCTATGGCGGGCTTATACAATACGCTGCTGCTGCTGGCTATCGTTCCGATTCTCGGTCTGCTGGCAACCCTATTGATCAAATGGGAGCCGATCGGCCAGGATGTGGAGAACGAGGAAACCGGGATTGCCTAACAAGCAGGTTGGAACTATAATGAATTTATAATCTATTTCGAATATCGGAAATGTAATTCCGTAAAACGGAATTTTTAGCCCCGAGAATCTAGCCATAGTTCAGATAGGTTGACTATCTGGGCGAGGCCGGCTTGGGGCTGACCTGTTTCATTAGACGCTGCGGGGCGCACAATCGGCAGCGGAGATAGGACAATGGAGCAGGGGAAGCATAGAAGCCCTCCATTCCATGCGGCACATTGCCAAGGGACGTGTGACAGTGGAGCGGCTTAAGGCAGCTTGGAGCGAAAACCCGTAACGTACGAAGGAGGGGATTGATATTCGGTATTTGGAAATGTCCCCGCTGGGGGATTGCGCCATTGTAGTCAAGCTCGGCGAACGGGTCGATGAGGAGACGCACACGAAGGTCAGCGTGTTTTCCGACTATCTCGACAGCCATCCGTTCGATGGCCTGGTGGAATATATTCCGGCCTTCACCTCGGTGACGGTCGTTTATGACCCGGTTCGCATTTTTCTAAAAGATAGCCAAGGGATGGCTCAGGGAGAGATCCGCTATCCCTATGACGGGGTGAAGCGGCGGCTGATCGAGATGCTGGAGCATATCCAGGAAGGTGCCGTGTCCGAGCCGCGGATTGTTGAGATTCCCGTCTGCTACGGGGATGAATTCGGCGTCGATTTGGAGCATGTCGCCGAGATCAACGGGCTCCGCACGGAGGAAGTGATCGAGATTCATGCCGGCGGCTCGTACCTGGTCTACATGCTGGGCTTCGCCCCGGGCTTTCCTTACCTGGGCGGCATGGATCCGCGGATCGCGGCGCCGCGCAAGCAGACGCCAAGGCTGGCCATCCCGCCGGGCACGGTCGGCATCGCCGGGGAACAGACCGGCGTCTATCCGATCGAGACGCCGGGCGGCTGGCAGCTGATCGGCCGGACGCCTTTGGCGTTGTTTCTGCCGGACAGGCAGCCGCCGACGCTGCTTGAAGCGGGCGATAGAATCCGCTTTTACCCGATTACCCGCAAGGAGTATGACCAATGGGGAGGGGACAGCCGATGACTACAACGATGCAGGTGCATAAACCGGGCCTGCTCTCCACGCTGCAGGATGCGGGCCGGTACGGCTACCAGAAATACGGCGTCATCGCCAGCGGCGCAATGGACAGCTTCGCGCACAAGGCGGCGAATCTGCTCGTCGGCAACGGGGAGGACGAAGCGTCGCTCGAGATCACGGTGATCGGCCCGGTGCTGACCTTCGACGCGCCGGCGCTGATCGCGATCGGCGGCTCGGACTTGTCGCCCCGCATCGACGGGACCCCGTGCCGCTATGGCGGCCGGTTTATGTCCCGGCCGGGGCGACGCTGCAGTTCGGCTCCGCCCGCGAAGGCTGCCGCTGCTATCTTGCCGTCGCCGGCGGCTTCGACGTGCCGCAGCGGATGGGCAGCCGCTCGACCTATCTGCGCGCCGGGCTCGGCGGCTTCGAGGGCCGGGCGCTGAAGGCGGGCGATCGGCTTCGCACGAAGCCTGTGACCGCGCTCGGCTCGCGGATCCTCGAGCGGCTCCGCGGCGGGCAGGCGGGCGGTGCGCCGTTTGCTTCGGTGGCCTGGCGCGTCTCCTACGAGCTGATGCCCGCTTACGAAGCCAATCCGAAGCTTCGGGTTCTCCCTGGCGCGCAGTTTGAGCTGTTCGATGAGGCGGGCCTCGAGACGTTCTTCTCGGCGGAGTTTAAAGTCCAGCCGCAGTCGGACCGGATGGGCTACCGCTTGGCGGGGCAGCCGCTGCAGATGCGCGAGCGCCGGGAGATGCTGTCCGAGCCGGTGACGTTCGGGACGATCCAGGTGCCGCCGGACGGCAACCCGATCGTGCTGATGGCGGACCGGCAGACAACCGGGGGTTACCCGAAGATCGCGCAGGTCATCTCGGCAGACCTGCCCTTGCTGGCGCAGGCGCAAATCGGCAGCAGCGTCCGCTTCCAGCAGGTCGATCTGCAGGAAGCGCAGGAGGTTCACTTGATGACGGAGCTGAACCTGGATTTTTTAAGAAAAAGCATTCCGATGCGTTTTATGTGATAAGAAAGCAATGATAATCAGATTATAGCGATCGAGCGAGCAGGACGTGACGATCAAGCAGGAATAGCGGTTCATCAGGAAACAGCGATCAAGGATACGGCGATCAAAAAATCAGAGGAGGAACAATGCCAATGAGATATGTGGATCTGAATTGCGATATGGGGGAAAGCTTCGGGGCGTACAGCCTGGGCCGAGACGCGGAAATTTTGTCCTATGTAACCTCGGCCAACATTGCCTGCGGGTTTCATGCCGGGGATGCCGGGACGATGCGCAAAACGGTCAAGCTGGCGCTGGAGCACGGTGTCGGCATCGGCGCGCATCCGGGGCTGCACGGACCTGATCGGCTTCGGCCGGCGGAAGATGGATATTTCGCCGCAGGAGGCGTACGACATCGTCGTCTATCAAATCGGCTCGCTGTGGGGCTTCGTCCGCTCTGAGGGCGGCACGATGCAGCACGTCAAAGCCCACGGCGAATTATACAACATGGCGGCGGTGACCCCTGCGCTGGCGGAAGCGATCGCGGAAGCCGTGTACAAGGTCGATCCCGAGCTGATTTTGCTGGGACTGGCCAACAGCGAGCTGCTGAAGGCCGGAGCGAAGATCGGGCTGCGCACTGCAAGCGAGGTGTTCTCCGACCGTACGTACCAATCCAACGGATCGCTGACGCCCAGACGTCAGCCGGATGCGATGATCACCGATGACCAGGAGGCGGTAAAGCAGGTCATCCGCATGGTCAACGAGGGCAAAGTGCTGTCACGGCAGCAGGAAGACGTCCGCATTCAAGCGGACACGATCTGTATTCACGGCGACGGCGTGCATGCGCTCGAATTCGCTCAAACGATCAACGAGTCCTTGAAGCAGGCCGGCATTACCGTCCAGCCGATCGGCAAAACCATCGCCGGACAATCCTCATAGACAGATAGGAGCGCGCACACTCATGAATCCTTTGCATATTGAAACAGACGTTCTGGTCATCGGCTCCGGCGCAGCCGGCATGATGGCAGCCAAAGCGGCCGCGGCGGAAGGCGCGAAGGTCGTGCTGGCCGACAAGAGCCTCGTAGGCCGGGGCGGCGCGACGATTCTCGCGCAGATGACCGTAGCGGTTGCGCTCGGAGACGCCGAAGAGGACAACCCGGACATTCATTTTGAAGACACGATGAAGGGCAGCCGCGGCATGGCGGACCCGGAGATCGTCCGCACGATCGTCGACCGCGGACCCGAGCTGATTCTCGAAGCCGAAGGCTACGGAGTCAAATGGGCGAGAACGCCGGACGGCAAGCATTCCCAGGTCGTGGCGCCGGGCCATTCACGCCGCCGCTGCGTCTACGTCGATATCCTGAACACGGGCGGCGCGACCTCGGCGGGACTGCGCCGGGCGATCTGGAAAGACGAAGCGATCGAACGGCTGAAGAACATCATGATCACGAAGCTGGTCGTGGAGGACGGCGTGGTCGTCGGTGCGGTCGGGTTTACGATGGAGCAGTTCCGCCCGGTCACGATCGCGGCGAACGCGGTCATATTGGCCACCGGCGGATTGACCGAGATTTATGCGCGCAACAGCGCATCGGCGAATATGACCGGCGATGGCTTTATGCTGGCAGCTGAAGCGGGAGCGGAGCTGCGGGATATGGAAATGGTGCAGTTTTTCCCGATTGCTCATCTGCATCCGCCGCTCGTCGGCATTGATCCGATCATGTGGGCCCGTTCCGCTACAAGCTGGGTGGCCGCCTGCTGAACGGCAATTTGGAAGAATTTATGGACAAATATAACAACGAAGTCGCGGGCAATTACACCGCGGCGCGCGATCAGACGACCTTTGCGATCTTCAAAGAGGTGGAAGCGGGCCGGGGCACGCCGCACGGCGGCGCCTACCTCGATTTCCGCATGGTGCCGGAAGAGAAGCTGAAAGCGGCGTTCGGGCCAGTGATCGACATTCTGAAAAACCAGGGCGTCGACTTGACCCGGGATATGGTTGAAGTCGCGCCGATGGCCCACTTCACGATGGGCGGCATCCGCGTGAACCCGCGCATGGAAACGACCGTGCCGGGGCTGTTCGCCTGCGGCGAGCTGATCTACGGCATGCACGGCGCGAACCGGCTGTCGGGCAACGCGATCACGGAAGCGCTGGTGACCGGACGCATCGCGGCCGAGTCCGCGGCCGAGTCCGCGGCGAAGGCGGAGCGCCGGCAGGCTTCGGCCGAACGGCTGCAGGCGGAGCTGGCGCGGGAGTTCGCGCGGCTGGAGCAGGTGTGGCATCCGCGTGAGGTGGACAAGGACGAGACGGCCATGCTTTCGGTGAAGCGCGAGCTGCAGCAGCTGATGTGGGAAGGCGCAGGACCGCTGCGGACCGAAGCCAGCTTGAACCTTGCGCTGGAGCAGCTGCGCGAGCTGACCGGACGCGTGGAAGGCATCGCGCTGGCGAAGCAGGCATTTTATGCGCTGACGCTGGTGGAGAAGCTCGAATTGCTCCATATGCTGAAGCTGAGCGAAGCGATCATCATCGGGGCGCTGGCCCGCCGGGAATCCCGGGGCGCGCATGTGCGTCTTGATTATGACCAAGCCTACGATACCGCCGTCAGCACGAAGTTCCGGCTGGACGAGCAGCGTCAGTGGACGATGGAGGAATTGTCACTAGCCGATCCGGCACAACCGAGTCGAGGGGGGGAATAAGCATGGCAAACGTCACATTGCATGTCGTCCGCGGCGATGCGGAGACGGGCAGAAGAACGGAAGACTACGAGGTGCCGTACCACGACGGGATGAGTCTGCTGGATGCGATCTTCTGGATTCGCGAGCATCAGGATACGTCGCTGGCGGTGAGATATTCGTGCCGGTCGGCCAATGCCTGCAAGGAGTGCATGGCGGTCGTGGACGGCAAAGCGGGCTATCTGTGCTCAATCCGCGCAGTACCCGAATCGGAGGTCCATATTGAGCCGACGAAGGGGCTTCCGTGGATCAAAGACCTGGCTACTTCGATGGAATAAGAGAGGGAATCGCTCGCTTCCTCTTTGCTATAAGGATAAGCTTCCTAATTAAAAGACGCTTCCATTCCACCTGCAAAGGTGGTTCTGGAAGCGTCTTTATTTGCCACGGACAAAGGCGAACGCTTTAGCTTCTATTGAATGATTCCGCACTCTCCGTAAATTTCTCAGCGGCCTCACTAGCCGCAGAATATTTTTACTTGCTTGCTAAGAGACTGCTCGATTCGCCGTCCCTACTTGTGCAACGAACTAGCGCCATATGACAACAGTCGTCTGTCCCGCAATTAAGGCAGCAGCTTGGCATTCGCGGCCGCATCGAAGATCAAGCGCTGCTTTCCCTCGTAAAGAACAGCCGATTTGGCAGGAATGGTTTCATCCCCAACCGTCACTTCGCGATCGGAGAAGTTGGCGATAACCTTCAAGTCTTCTCCGTATTGTGCGATCTGAACAAGCTTGTCGTCCGTCAGGATGGCGAATGCGCTCATCTCATGGGAAACCGCCTGCTGATGGAAGGGGGACCATACGTTCAGATAATCGAGGATGCTGGCTTTGTCCTCTTCCCAGGTTTTACGGTCCGAAATGATACAGAGGAGGAACGTTGTACAAAAGCCCGTAAAGCATCTTATCCGCTTCTTCGCCCTTGATTTTATACGTGCCCCATTCCCAATGATTCGTCGTAATGATCGCATCATTGTAGACCAGCTTGTACAGAGGAAGCGAGTAGGCCGGGTCGGTATATACTTTTTCATACAGCGGTTTAACAGGCACCGCTTTGCCGTACCGGTCGGGAATGCCGTCCGGAGCATAGTAGCCGCCCACGTAATACTCGCTTTGCTGGTTCTCCCGCATATCGAGATCGCCCCAGGCGATGACCGGACTCTCGATGCCTTGGGCGAAGGCAATGACGCTGCTGGCGTAGTCGTTCCCCCTTCCGAACCGACCACCATCTGCTTATCGTCGGCGAAATAGCCGAGCCGTTCCAGACGGGCCTTCAGATCCTGCTGCTGCGTTGTCGAATGAGCCGGCGAGTAGTCGTCATAGATTTCGCCCGTGGCGTCGCAGTCCACGAACCATGAATTGAAGCGGATGCCGTCCTGCAGAATGCCGGCTGCCCGCTGCCGGACGCTCGGCATCGCCAAGACAGGATTCAGCTTGCGCCCTCTTTGCAGAAAGCCGGGCACCTTCGTTCCGTCCTTGCGCGTAATTGTTGCGTTCTCATACAACGACGGATCGGGAAACGAAGCCGTATTCCACGAAGGGTCCGGATTTTGCTGAATGGAATGATAGGAGTCGTAGAGAGCGATGAGATAACCGGCCCGATTCGCTTCGTCAACCAGCTGGGGGTTCATCAGTCCGTCAGCCCAATTCGGCAGTCCGATCCACGCGTTCTTCACGCCGGAGCTGCTTAACTCCTTGATCAGGTCCGTCGAACCTGCCTGACCCCATGCGGAAATGGCGGGCACGGCGTCCTGCAGCGCGCTTTTGAGCAGCAGCTTGTTCAATTCATACAGCTTTTGCTCGCTGAGCTTGCCCATTCCCTGATCGATCAGCTTCTGTGCCTCTTCGCCCGGCTTCGGAAACATGGATGGAGAATAGAAGCCACGCTGCTTTATGCCTTGATTCAGGGCGCTCAGCACAACCCTTTTCTGATATTTATCCAAGTAATCCTGTTTCTTTATATCCTTTAACACCTGCGTGAGCTCTTCACTGCCGTCGGCCGAACCGGCAAGAAGCTGTACGAGCCAAGGGCCAAGCGACACCGGCAGTATCGTTCGAAGCTTCGGCCACATGACATCGGCATCGGTAAGAATAGACTCGCTCCACAAATAAATTTGCGGCGCTCCGTACAGCTTGCGGATATTCGGATTGTCCGCGGCTTTTTGCTTCAGTGTCACGATATTTCCGTTCTCTTGGACATAGCTGCGGTAGGGCTGTACGACCTTCTGCGGATCATTGCCCGTGACATATAGGCGGAACCCGTAGCTTTTATCCGGATTGATGGAAGGAAACGCATGGGTGAATTGGAACTGGATAGACGACGACGTATCGAAATGCACCTCGTCGTTGAACTTGTTCGTCACCACATAGACGATTGAGAACGGATTGGCCTGCAGGGCAAAAAAGTCCATGGAGAACGATTCGCTCCACGTATAGCTCTGGTCCTTCAGGAACGTCCGCCAATTCGTGTCGTCGGCCGGAATCTGTTTCCCTTCGCCCAAGGGAAGCAGGTAGCGGTCGGCTTTGACGGAGGGCCATTGAAACTGCTCGGCTCCGACAGACTCCAGACGAATGTCCAAATAGTCGCTTTTCTTGGCTATCCGCACATGCACCTGGCCGGGATAGGTTCACTCGACCGAATCCTTGCTTTGGACCAGATCGGTTACCGCTGCCTTGGGCAGAGAGACCGATGCCGGTACGCGAACGCCGTCTTTAATGACGGCCAGGGTGAAGGTTTCGGGGTCCACCTCATAATCGAAGGGCTCGCCCGCAGGCTGTGCGGCCTCCGCTGTCAGCTGCGGCTTTGCCGCTTCGAGTCGGCCTGCTGCATTGTCCTGGCATCCGGTTAAGATACCGGCCCAAAGACTGGCAGCACAAGTCCAAGCAAATCTTTTTCTCATAAATATATTCCTCCCGTTGTTTGGTTAACCAGCAGCGTCAGTGTAAGGAAGGAATGTTACAGGAATGTGCAGGGAAATAGAGGCGCGGTAAAATATTGCGGATGTTACGAATATAGGGGCCGTCCCCGACCGCCGTTTATTTCAACATGATAGAATTTATTCGGGTGCCCCGCAAAGTATCTGAGTCGGCTTTGAAGCATAAGCCTTACTTTGTGGGGTTGTTTCATACTGGTGTAACAATGGGAGATTATAATGATAAGTAAAAAGACAGCGTGTCACGGCTACGCGGCACCGCTCAGGAAGGGGGCTCGGAGATGAACCTGCTGCTCGCAGAGGATGAGCCGCTTATGCTGCAGATTCTGGAAGCTTATTTCCGCAAAGAGGGCTTCCGGCTGTTTCTTGCGCAGGACGGCGAGGCCGCCCTGGATATTTACTATAATCATACAATTGATTTGGCCATTCTGGATTGGATGATGCCGAAGCACAGCGGGATTGAGGTATGCCAGGAAATCAAGCAAACCGGCCGAACGAAAGTATTGCTGCTGACGGCCAAGGGAGACCCGGAGGACGAGCTGCTCGCCCTGAAATCCGGTGCGGACGATTATGTGCGCAAGCCGTTTGATCCCCGCATTCTGATTCTCCGGGCCCAAAAGCTGCTGCAGCTCACCTCGAAGCTGATGATCGGCGATCTGACCGTCGATCTCGAAGGACAGAAGGTGTACCGCGGCGGCACGGACGTGCTGGCAACGCATAAGGAATTTCAACTGATGAAATATCTTGCGCTCAACAGAGGCCAGATCGTGACGCGTAAAATGCTTCTCGACCAGGTATGGGGTTTCGATTATTTCGGCGAAGAACGGACGGTCGATACCCACATCCGCAGGCTTCGGGAAAAGATCGGCGAGCAGCATATCAGAACCCATCGCGGGATGGGCTATTGTCTCGAGGCTGCCGATGAGTAAGCTGACGCGGAAGCTGATCGTGCGGATCACCGCCGCGCTGTGCGTTGTATTTGTTCTTTCGTTTGCGGTGAATACGTATTTTTTGCCGAAATATTTCTTGTATCAGAAAAAGCACAAGCTGGCCGAGCTCGTCTCCGGGCTTACCGCAATGGACATTGGTCCCTTAATCGAGCAGATTCCCGCGATAGAGGAGCAGAACGAGGTGACGATCGCCTATGCCCCGCTGTCGGATCCGGTCAATGATCTGAACAGCGGGCTGCTGCTGCTGCTGAACCGCAAAGGCATTGCGCTCAGCAAATTTTGGCTGACGGAGGAGAGCATCGCGCTGCTGCGCGACGGTGGACGGGTCAATAAAATATATGACCAGACGAAGCTGAAATCCAGCTTTCTGGCTAATTTCGTGACCGTTGGCGGCTCCGTGTTCGTCATAGGCGAATCGATCACGCATTCGGCGGAAACGATCCGAATCGTCAATCATTTTAATGCCTACATTTGGATCGGCATGCTGCTGCTGCTTATCCTGCTCTCCGCATTGTATACAGCGCGGATCGTCAAGCCGCTTGCGACGCTGAATGAGACGGCCGAAGCAATCTCCCATTTATCTTTTACCAAGGCGGACATTCGGACAGGGGACGAGATCGAGACTTTGGCCCGCAGCATTAACCGGATGAGCGATAAGCTTGAAGCATCGCACCGGTCGCTGGAAGAGAGGAATGCCAATCTGCGCACGTTTATCGCGGACATTTCGCATGAGCTGAAGACGCCGCTGTCGCTGATCCGGGTGTATACGTCCGGGCTGCAGGACGGTCTGGATGACGGTACATATGCCGGCGTTATCCGTCAGCAGAGCGAAGAGATGGCCGGCTTGATCGAGCGGCTGCTGGAATTTTCCCGGCTGCAGGTCGTGTCCTACAGTATGGAGGCGGTCGATTTTCACCGGTTGGCGCTGGAGACGCTTGACGCTTATAGCATTGCGTTCGAGCAGCAAGGGCTGATGCTGGAGATTGAAAACCGGCTGCCCGAGACCGCATGGGTGACGGCGGATCGGCCCAAGCTGGAGTCCGTGCTTCACAATGTTCTCAGCAATGCGCTGAAATATACGGTCGGCTCTCGGGTTAATGTAGGGATGCGAACGGAGAGAAATACGGTTTGCTTCCGCATTTCCAATGAGACGGACATTGGCGACGATGCCCGGTGGGATCGGGGAGGCCACTGAAGAACTTACGTTTTTTCGGTGAGTCCAGGCGTTAGGCGAAAAAAATGCGGCACCTGTTCCGATTTTCTCGGAGGGTACCGCATTTTTCATAGGGCTTTACGCTATTTTTTAGTCAGCCAGTTTCAATATCCGCTTTAAGTTTACTGCGAATATGGCCATAGCTCCTTGTATCTGCATGCCTAACAGACCCGAGGACGTGGCTACGTCGTACCCGTGCCGGTGCTTAAGTTCGCTGTTTTTGGCCTCGATCTTGTACCGTTCTTTCGCCTTCTCTTTGAAATACTCCGTTTCCTGGAATGCCATCTGCTCGGCGTGCTCCCCGGATTTAATGCTCACCGAGTACGTTTTACTTTTAGAGCCCTCCTTGTAGCATCCTTCTTTGAAGGGGCATCGTTTGCATAGCTCCACATCGAAATAGTAAGTGTCCTTTTGGTTTTTGCTGATTCCCTTTTTTCCTGTCCGCGCTTTCCGAATCGCCATATGGCCTGCCTTGCATACATACATGCCTGCATCTTTATTGAATTCGAATTCATCTTCCTTTTTGCGCATACCCTGGGTGATTTGTGGGTTAAGCCGGGAGACGAGTTCAATCTGATTTTCCTTGCTGTATGCGATGTTTTCTTTTTCCGAATAGGCCATATCGCCAATTACCGTCTTTACATCCATGCCCGCAGCCTTGCTTTTCTCGATGAGCGATTGCAACTGCTTGCCATCGTTCTTCTCTCCGGTCGTTACAATTGCCGCCGTAATGATTCGTTCCTCACTCATGGCAATATGCGTCTTATAGCCAAAAAACGAGGAATCTGCACTCTTGTGGCCGACGCGCGCATCCTGATCTTGCGAGATGCGCAGTTGTTCTATGTCATCCTCGACGGTCTCTTTTAGCAGATTCAACGGTTCTGTAATCTTAGGCAGTTGGGCGATACCAAGCCCGGTTTCGGTAACCTTGATGAGCTTCTGGCAATAGTCGATCTCGGCCTCGAGCGTATCCACGGCGTTCTTGGCAGGTAGCTTCCCCTTCAGCGATTCGTCGATAGAGTAGATGGCTTTTCGCAATTTGCGGGAACGGTTCGTGTAAAATCTCCCTCGGTGATTTCTGGTTATAACGGGCTTTTGTATGCGTCGCGTCCACGATGATGGAGGTGCTCGTTAAAATCCCTTGCGCAGTAGCTAGTTCAACTGTCTTGCCGATGAGCAGATCCAGCAGATCCATGTTTTTTAACCGCAACTTGCGGAACTTCGTAAGGGAGCTCGGGTCGATGACGGCTTCTTCCGGAGCCATCTGAAGGAAGTATTTAAAAGACATATCGTACCGGGAGCGCTCGACCAGATCCACGTCCGACACCTCGAAAATAGCTTTCAGAAGCAGATATTTAAACATCCGCAACGGATCGATGGCGTTACGGCCGTTGTCCAAACAGTAGTTAGCTTTCAATTCGTCGTAGACGAAGGAGAAGTCAACCAGCTCATTTATCTGGCGTAGCATGTTGTCTTTCGGCACGATGAGGTCATATAGCGCTGTGTATGGGCTTAATGCAAAAGAAAGTTGAGGCTGGAACATGGTCTTCACCCTTCCGACGTATTACTTTAAAGTATACAAGAAAAAAGGCACAGCGCCCTCAAAATATTGAGAGTCTGTACCTTTTCATTAACGGACTTTTTCAGTGGCCTCGGGATCGGGTGTGGGAGCCTTTTTACGTGATGGAGAGCTCCCGCAGCAAACAATTCAGCGGCACCGGCCTCGGCTTGCCGATTGCCCGAACGATTTTGCAAAACCATAACGCTTCCTTCGGTCTTGAAGCGAAGGCGGGAACGGTCACCTTTTACTTCTCCCTGCCGCTTGTTTCCAGCCAGCCGCTCGGTGAGCCGCTGGATCGGAGACGGGATGTGAAGAAAGGGAAGACATCCGGTGTGAAATTCCTTATGATACAAGTAGGCATCTGTCTATGGATAAAGATCATGAGGAGGCTTTCGATTGATGAAACTAGAGGAACAAGGAAACGCTGCTGCCGATTCGCGACGGCCATTGAAGCTTCTTCCCAACCGGGTATGGCGGACGTATGAGGGAGGCGGGCTGCTGGATCGGTGGCATGGGGCGGATGCGCCGTCAGATGGTGCTTTCCCGGAGGATTGGGTCGGCTCGCTCGTCCGGGCCGCTAATGTAGGGCGCGAGCACATTACGGAAGGCTACAGCCAATATATAGGCTCGGACGGTACCGTTCGATTGCTTAAGGAAGCGGTAGAGCGCAGTCCGCAAAGCTTTCTCGGAAGCGGGCACGTCGCCAAATATGGCGTACAGTCCGCCTTGCTTGTGAAAGCGCTTGATTCGAGTGAACGTCTGACGATTCAAGTACACCCGGACCGGAAGTTCGCCAAGGAACAGTTTCAGTCGGATTACGGCAAGACGGAGGCTTGGTATGTGCTCGGAGGGCGCACGATCGATGGAGTGGAGCCCTATTTGCTGATGGGCTTTAAGCCAGGCATAACCCGCGAGGTATGGCGCAAGCTTTTCGAGGCTCAGGATATCGAGGGCATGGTGGATGCGCTCCACCAAATCCCTTTACGGGAAGGAGAGGTATTTCTGGTAGAGGGGGGCGTGCCGCATGCGATCGGCAGCGGCTGCTTCTTAATTGAGATCCAGGAGCCGACCGATCTGACGCTCCGTACGGAAAGAACGACGCCGCGGGGCCATGCCGTGCCGGATCAGGCATGCCACCAAGGGATCGGATTCGAGCGGATGCTCGACTGCTTTCATTATGAAGATCTTAGCTACGACGAAACGATGCAGCGCTGGAAAAAGGATCCGATCTTGCTGACGGGGACGGAAGAAGGCTCCGAATGGCAGCTGATCGGAAGCCGGGATACGGATTGCTTCCGCATGCACCGGCTGGAGGTTGCAGGCCGCTGGCGCCTGAAGCCGCAGGACAGCTTCTTTACCGCTATCGCCGTGAAGGGCTCCGGCAAGCTGAGCTGGGCGGGCGGAGAGCTGTCTGTCCAGGCCGGCGACTCTTTCTTTATTCCCGCGGACAGCGAAGAGCTGGAGCTCATTCGCAGCGGTGACGACGCGCAGGCGCTGCAGGTGCTGCTCTGCTTCCCGCCGGCATAGCATTTATGAGCGCCCGGCGATGAGGTTCGACCGGCCGCCGTCATGCAGCGAAGCACGCGCGCCGGGAGCTGCGCGGCCGTATCCGCTCTAAGCGGAGCCCGAAAGTTCTTACTATGCAGCCGCCGGAAAAAAGCTGTACGGATGCGAGAACACTGCGTTTAGAGGCGGGGGCCTGAGCTTTATCTTATTTATTCCTTTGCCGCAGGCTCAGCCTGTGGTTTTTCTTAACATGATACAATTTATATGTTTTCGGGGCCCGCAAAGTACCTGAGTCTGCTTCGAAGCACAAGCCCCACTTTGTGGGGTTATTTTATTATTTATCGTTTAATCCCTTGCCGTCGAGAATTTGCTGTACATATTTTTCGACCCTGGACTCCCGGGTTTTGGATTGCTTGGGTTCGGAGAAATAAAGCAGGTAGGCTCTTTGCCGTCCCGGCGTCAATGCTTCAAAGGCCGTTTTCAAGGCAGGCATTTCGTCGAATTTATTTTGAAGCTCTTCAGCAACGGTATATTCCGCAGGCTTTTTAAAATCCACTTCCAAACCGGCTTTTTCAACTTCAATGGCTTCATGAATATAAGCTTTCAGGATATTTTTCAATTCATCGATTTCTTCAGCATTGGTGAACCGGATCTGACGCGCCGCCTGCACATTCTCCGTCTGCTGGATTAGAATCCCCCGGGGGTCTTTTAATAAAGCGCCTTTATGGAACAGAAGCGCGCAATATTCTTTGAATCCATGGATTAGAACGATGTTTTTATTCTCCAGCGTGTAACAAGGATGCATCCACTTAAAATCTTCGGTCAGCCCGCAGTCAAGAACGATCGCCCTCAGCTTCTCGTATTCTTCCTTCCACGTTTTGGCTTTACTTAAAAACGCATCAACCTTCGGATTCGTTGTGCGGTTGGTCATCAAGAAACAACTCCTTTTCATCCGTAAAAATAGGGTGTTTTAAATAAGCAGTTCATCTTCAAAATCCAATGGATTGCTATTTAGCTTGTCCCAATTTGCGGCTCACCCATGCTGACGGACACGGAGCGGGGACATACCGATCATAACCTGATGCGCGCGGTCGATTAACTCTCACGACTCTAAGCGGGCTCTGTCGAAACATGATCTTCTATAACGTCCCCTGCTCCGGCGAGCAATGCATAATGAGTTATTCAGCATTTGTCGGTGGGTCTTGGATCATAGAGCCTCTATACGGCTTTAGATAGGGGCCCAAGTGAAGTGGCTTAACGGCTTTTCGTTTTTCTTCGCTTATCTGAATCCGCATTTCCCAGGTTCCATTGTACTTCCTTTTTATGGATTGCACAATTTGCGTACAGGCTTATCTAAATATATTTGAACACGACTTCAAACACGGTACGTAAACTTTTCGCCCCATACCTGTTCCCTCTCTAGCGTCCGGCGTATGGGTTTGCTCCACAATTCATCTTCGCTTCTTTTGTTTTGTTTTTGTTTATTTTTGATTTTAGTGTATTCAAACAAAAACAAATGTGCTAATATAAAAACAAATCCAAATAAACATTTACTCGGAGGTATAGTCATGGTACAAAGTTTGTGGGAAGCATCAAAGGCAGCAGAGCTCGCTACAGGGCTGGATCAACTGGTTTACCGTTCCAATCTGATCGGCACGGATCGCCGCGTTTGCAATTACGGCGGCGGCAATACCTCGAGCAAAACTATCGTGAAGGATTTCCGCGGCCGCGATGTGGAAGTCATGTTCGTGAAAGGCAGCGGTTCCGACCTCGCTACGATGAAAGCGTCCAATTTTACCGGCCTGCGCATGGACGACATTCGTCCGCTGTACGAGAAAGACGAAATGCCTGACGAAGAGATGGTTGCCTATCTGGCCAACTGTATGATCGACGCGAAGCATCCGCGCGCTTCTATCGAAACTTTGCTTCATGCTTTTCTTCCATTTAAACATGTAGACCATACGCACCCGGACTCCATCATCAGTCTTTGCTGCGCAGACAACGGCAAAGAGCTGGCGAGCGAAATTTTTGGCGACCGTTTCGTATGGGTTCCTTATATCCGTCCCGGCTTCAAGCTGTCCAAAATGATCGCAGAAGGCGTAAGAAACAATCCTAAAGCTGAGCTTGTTCTGATGGAGAAGCACGGTCTGGTGACTTGGGGCGAAACTTCGGAAGCGGCTTATGCCCAAACGATCAAAATCATTACTGAAGCGGAAAGCTTCATCGAAGCCCGCATTAACGAATGCAAAGTATTCGGCGGCGTGAAGCACGGTGCTTTGGCTGCGGAACAGCGCAGAAGCATTGCGGCGCAAGTCATGCCAACGATCCGCGGTGCGGTAAGCGACGCGAAGAAAATGATTCTTTCGTTCGACGACGCGGAAGACGTGCTTCAATTCGTAGGCGGAGAAAATTCGGCACAGCTGTCCCAGGTTGGAGCGGCTTGCCCGGATCACCTCGTTCATACGAAAGTGGTTCCGCTGTTCATCGACTGGACGCCGAACGCAGAAGATGTCGACGGCTTGAAAGCGAAGCTGAAAGAAGGAATTGCAGCTTATAAAGAAGAATATAAAGCTTACTTCGAGCGTAACAAAAATGAAGGCGACGTGATGTTCGAAGCGGCTCCGCGCGTCATTCTGATCCCGGGCGTAGGTATGATCAATACCGGCAAAAGCTGGGCGATGTCGCAAGTCAGCGGCGCTTTGTACCACCGCGCAATCGCAGTGATGAGAGGCGCTACGGCATTGGGCAATTTCGTTTCCTTGAGCGAGAACGAGTCTTACAACGTAGAGTACTGGCCGCTTGAGCTTTACAAGCTGTCCTTGGCTCCGGCAGAAGCCGAATTCTCCCGCAAAATTGCTTTCATCACCGGCGGAGCGGGCGGTATCGGCAGCGAAACGGCACGCCGTCTGGTTTCCGAGGGCGCACATGTGGTGCTGGCGGATTTGAACCTCGAAGGCGCTGAGAAAGTCGCTTCCGAAATCAACGCGAAGTATGGCGAGAACCGCGCATTCGCCGTGAAGATGGATGTAACGAACGAAGAGATGATCAAAGACGCTTATGCGCAAACGGCTCTTACTTACGGCGGTGTTGACATCATCGTCAACAATGCGGGGCTTGCGACGTCCAGCCCGTTCGATCAAACCTCGTTGAAGGAATGGAACCTGAACATGAACGTGCTCGGAACGGGTTACTTCCTTGTTGCCCGCGAAGCTTTCATCATCATGAAAGAGCAGGCGATCGGCGGTAACATGGTGTTCGTCGGCTCCAAAAACTCGGTATATGCCGGCAAAAACGCAACGGCCTACAGCGCGGTCAAAGCACTGGAAGCGCATCTTGCACGCTGCATCGCCGCAGAGGGCGGAGAATTCGGCATTCGCGTCAATACGATTCTGCCGGATGCCATCCTGCAAGGATCGGCCATTTGGAACGGAAGCTGGCGCAATGAGCGTGCCGCTGCCTATGGCATCGAGCCGGACCAGCTGGAAGAATACTACCGCAAGCGTACAACATTGCTGGTCAACATTTATCCGCGTGATATTGCGGAAGGCATCGCGTTCTTCGCTTCTTCGAAAGCGGACAAAACGACAGGCTGCATGCTGACGATCGACGGCGGCGTACCTGCTGCTTTCACCCGCTAATCCGCGGCTGCAATCGCAATGAAGTTAGGATGATTTAATTATAAGGAGGAGCTGTCATATGCCATCGGCTACTGGGGAAAAGGTATGGATTATTCCTGATGGTTACATTCCGGAGCTTAGCTCCGGAGCGTTAACCAGCCACGAATCGATTTGTGTATTGAATACCGCATCGGAGGATGCCCATTTAAGCATCACGATCTTCTTCGAGGACCGCGACCCGCTGGAAAATATGGAAGAAGTGGTCCAGGCCCGCCGTACGAAGCATATCCGCACAAGCTCCTTAGCAAAAGAAGGGACGCCAATACCTGTTGGCGTTCCCTACGCTATAGAAGTGAAGAGCAATATCCCGATTATCGTACAATACAGCCGCTTGGATGCCACTCAGGCTGAAAACGCTCTTATGTCGGTCATCGCTTACCCGATCAAATAATATATAGCTTAAGGAGTTGTACAAATGGATAAAAACGTTCAAGCCAATTATGAGCTGGCTAAAGAGCTGTATGCATCCCACGGGATTGATGTCGATCAAGTGCTCGAGCAGCTGGATAAAGTGAAAATTTCCATGCACTGCTGGCAGGGAGACGATGTCAAAGGCTTCCTGAACCGCGATCAGGATTTGACCGGCGGGATCTCCGTTACTGGGAATTATCCAGGGGCGGCGCGTACGCCTGCCGAGCTTCGTGCCGATCTTGAGAAAGCGTTCTCGCTGATCCCGGGCAAGCACAAGGTAAACCTTCACGCGATTTATGCGGATACGGACGAGAAGGTTGAGATCGACAAGCTGGAACCGAAGCACTTCCAATCCTGGGTGGAATGGGCTAAGGAGCAGGGTCTGGGCCTGGACTTCAACCCGACTTGCTTCTCTCACGAGAATTCCAAGGACGGCTTTACGCTGAGCCACGCCAATCCTGAAATTCGCCAGTTCTGGATCGACCACTGCAAAGCTTCCAGAAAAATCGGCGCCTACTTCGGCGAACAGCTGGGCCAAACCTGCGTAACGAACGTATGGATCCCGGACGGCTACAAGGATGTTCCGGCCGACCGCATGGCTCCAAGACAGCGTCTGAAATCCGCATTGGATGAAGTGTTTGCCGAAGAACTCAACCCGGCTTACAACCTGGACGCAGTAGAAAGCAAGCTGTTCGGCCTCGGATCCGAAGCGTATGTTGTAGGCTCCCATGAGTTCTATATGGGCTACGGCATTCAGAACAACAAACTGATCTGTCTGGATGCGGGACACTTCCATCCGACAGAAGTTATCTCGAATAAATTGTCCTCGCTTGCCCTGTTCACAGACGGCATTCTGCTGCACGTCAGCCGCCCGATGAGATGGGACAGCGACCATGTCGTCACCATGGACGATGAGCTGATCGAAATCGGCAAGGAATTGGTGCGCGGCGGACTGCTGGAAAAAACACATATCGGTCTCGACTTCTTCGACGCGAGCATCAACCGTGTTGCAGCCTGGGTTATCGGTACGCGCAACACGATCAAAGCGCTGATGCGCGCCATGCTGGATCCGGTGGAAGCTTTGAGAAAAGCCGAGCTGGCGGGAGATTATACTACGCGTCTGGCTTTGACGGAAGAATTCAAATCGTATCCGTTCGGCGCGGTTTGGGACTACTACTGTGCGTCCAAAGGCGTTCCCGTACGGGAAGAATGGCTTGCCGAGGTGAAATCCTACGAGCAGGAAGTGCTACTGAAGCGCGGCATCTAATTAACGAATAAGGGTGATACCTTTGGGAAACATTATTGCGTTTGATCTGGGGGCAAGCAGCGGAAGAGCGATGCTGGGCCGCTTGATAGACGGCAAGATCGAGATTACGGAGCTTCACCGGTTTTCCAATGATCCAGTGCAGGTGGGCGACCGCCTGCATTGGGATATTCTGCGTTTATACCACGAGATCAAGCAGGGGCTGCTGAAGGCCAAGAACCAGGGCATCGAAATAGCGAGCATCGGGATCGATTCCTGGGCGGTCGACTTCGGCTTCATCGGTCCGAATGGCGAACTGATCGGCAATCCGTATCATTACCGCGACCGCCATACGGAGCATATGATGGAGAAGCTGTTTGCGGAGCTTCCGGCCTCCGAGGTTTTTGCAAGGACGGGAATCCAGTTTCTTCAGTTCAACACGATCTTCCAGCTCTTTGCGTTGAAGCAGGCGAACTCGCCATGGCTGCAGGAGGGCAACCGCTTCCTCATGATTCCGGATTTGCTGCGGTACTTCCTGACCGGAGAAATGCACAACGAATTTTCCAATGCGACGACGACCCAGCTGTATAACCCGGTTGAGGGGCAGTGGGATCAAGAGCTTCTGAAGAAGCTGGGCTTCCCTGCATCGTGGTTTGGCGAAGTGCTGCAGCCGGGAAGTCAAGCGGGTGTCCTGCAAGCGTCCGTCTGCGAGGAGCTGGGCCTTCCGGCCATTCCGGTTTATGCGGTAGCTGAGCATGACACGGGCTCTGCTGTAGCGGCCGTACCGGCGACAGACCGTTCCTTCGCTTACCTGAGCTGCGGAACCTGGTCGCTGATGGGCACCGAGGTGCAGGAGCCGGTTATCCATGAGACGGCTCAAAAGCTTAATTTCACGAACGAAGGCGGAGTCGAGGGCACCTATCGCCTGCTCAAAAATATTATGGGCCTGTGGATTCTCCAGGAAAGCCGCCGCGAATGGGAGAAGGCGGGACAATCGTATTCGTTCCCTGAGCTGGTGAAGCTTGCAGGGGAAGCGAAGCCGTTCGGCGCCTTCATTGACCCGGATCATTCCATGTTCTTGGCGCCTGGAGATATGCCAACACGCATCGCTCAATACTGCCGTGAAACGGGCCAGCAAGCGCCGGAAACGGTTGGCGAATTCGTCCGCTGCATTCTGGAAAGTCTGGCGTTAAAATACCGGTTCGTCTTCGAAATGACCGAACGCTTATCGAACCAGGCCTTCAACGGCCTGCATATGGTCGGGGGCGGCATCCAGAATACGCTGCTGTGCCAATGGTCTGCCAACGCGATCGGCAAGCCGGTATGGGCGGGGCAACTCCGAAGGCAGCGCCATCGGCAATATGGCGGTGCAATGGATCGCGCAAGGCGTCTTCGCCGATATTTGGGAAGCGCGCCAAGCGATCCGGGACTCCTTCCCGGTTATCGAATACAAGCCTGAGGATCAAGAGCTGTGGGGCGGCGCCTACGAGAGATTCGTACAGCTGACGGGCATTGCAGAATAATACAGCCAGTGAAATGAGGTCATCTATGTGTTAGCTGCGGAGCGTTATGAGAAAATTGTAAGTGTGGTTAATCAAAGAGGGGCGATAAGGGTTTCCGAGCTTAGCGAGCTCTTCCAGGTGACGGAGGAGACGATCCGCCGCGACCTGGACCAGCTTGGAGCAGGCGGGCCGTCTGAGCCGCTCGCATGGCGGAGCGGTGAGCATCAAGGACGACCAGCAACCGGAAATTCCCTATTTCGAACGGGAAATCACTTACGCCGAAGAGAAGAAACGGATTGCCCAGGCCGCGATCAAGCGGATCGGCCCGAAGGATCGGATTCTTCTTGATGCCAGCTCAACGGCGTGGTATATGGCTGCGGAAGTACCTGATCTTCCTCTGACCGTGCTTACCAATTCGATCAAGGTCGCCACGGAGCTGAGCAGCAAAGAGAAGATCGATGTGATCTCGACGGGCGGCCTGCTGGCTCAGCGTTCCCTGTCTTTTGTCGGGCCGCTGGCCGAACGTTCTCTCGATGCCTATCACGTAGATAAAGTCTTTCTATCCTGCAAGGGAGTGCATCTGGAGAGGGGCATCAGCGAGTCTAACGAGCTGCAGGCCCGGATCAAGGAACGGATGATCGGCATGGCGGATGAGGTGATTCTGCTGGTGGATTCGAGCAAGTTCGGCGTCCGCGCGTTCACGCATGTAGCCGATCTGTCCGAGGTCGACGTGATTATCACGGATCACCGCATTCCCGGGGATACGGTCAAGCAGCTGCAGGACCGCGGCATGGAAGTCATTATCGTTTGAAATGAAGTATAGCCAGGAACTCTGCTCTGTAGTATTCTTCTAAAGAGAGGGCCCTGGACAAGATAAATAAGCAAGCGGCGGGCCAGAGGATCGTTCTGGCCTGCCGTTTTTTTCAACATGATAGAAATGATATGTTTTCGGGGTCCCCGCAAAGTACCTGAGTCCGCTTCGAAGCATAAGCCCCACGTTGTGGGGTGAGCTTGTCGAGAAACCCTGAATTTGTGTGATACTCCGGTGGGGTATCCTCCTACAGCCGCTGTTGAAACCCGTGAATCGGATTAAATTTAAAGGTATTTTCACGGATTTCAAAGGCGGACGTAAACTAAGCGTTTTTCGGAGAAAAACGGACTTCGTAAGCTTGGATACCCCACCTGCGTCTGTGCTCCTTTTTCACTTAAAGGCGGGTTTCTCGACAGCCTGGCCCCACTTTGTGGGGTTATTTCATTCCGCTCAGGGCTCACATTACAGCTTAACGGAGGCAGCACGTGAATACACAGAACCTGTCAACAGGCTTTTTATCTGCGCTGATGGCTTGTACGGGGCCGGTCATTCTTGTCATCGACGCCGCGAATGCCGCGGGCTTCAGCCGGCCGCAGCTGATTTCATGGATTTTTGCGATTTATTTTTTTGGCGGCTTGCTAAATCTCATTCTGCCGCTTATTTTCAAAATTCCGATTGCCGGAGCCCACTCGATCACCGCGGCCGCGTTCTTGAGCACGGCGGCGGCCGGATTCTCGATCTCCGAGCTGGCCGGTAGCTACATGCTGGCCGGTCTGCTCATCGCGATTGTCGGCGCCTCCGGGCTTTTTGTCAGATGGCTGCGGTTTATTCCGCGGCCGATGCTCGATGCGATGCTGGCCGGGCTTGTCCTCAATTACATCGTCAAAATGGTGCCGGCCTTCAAGCATGCGCCGGTGGTAGGCTTGTTTACGGCCGCCGGATTTTTGATTATGCCGAAGCTCTCAAGCAAAATTCCGCCGATCATCGGCGTGCTGGGCTTCGGGCTGATCGGGTTGCTTATCAGCTCGTCCTTTCCTCCGCTGAAGGAAGCGATTGTCGTATGGCCGCAGACGATCGCGCCATCCTTTACGGTCAACGGCTTCATTTCCATCACGATCCCGGTGGCGATTCTGATTCTAAGCAACGATGTGGCGGTCGCACTCGCTGCGCTGCGCAAGAACGGCTATGAGCTGCCGGTGAACCGCATCTTGATTATATCCGGTCTGGCCACGGTCTTTGTCGGCTGGTTCGGCGGCCATGCGGCCAACATCGGGGGCATGATGAGCGCGGTATGCAGCCAGGAGGAAGCGGGGCCGCGGAAGCAGCGCTACTGGGCGGCGGTCGTATCTGCCGTGCTGGTTCGTGTTGTTCGGGCTGTTCGCTTGGGCGACAGTGCTCGTTATCGAGGTGCTGCCGCTTGATTTCGTCACTCTGATCGCTGGCTTTACGCTCGTAGGCGTGCTGCTGAACAGCATGCAGTCCGCTTTCTCCGAGAAGTCTTACCGGTATTCCACTCTGTTTGCCTTTGCTGTCGCGGTGTCCAACGTGACCTTCCTGGGCGTGGCGGCGCCGGTCTGGTCGCTTATTATCGGCGTGCTGTCGGGCAAAATATTGGGGGAGGGCGAGAAGAGGAAAGAGCCGGAGACAAGCGCAGGCGGGCTTAGTATGAAATGAACTAAGCCTTTGGCGAAGCACTGGACGACGCTAATCTGTCAGAGGACTGCTGAAAAGAGCGGAGCGTGCCGTGAGGAGCTGTTCTGCAGAAGCTCCACGCAGAGATTCAGCGTGAAAGCTAAACGCAAGAGCCGAGGGTCAAATCTTGACGTAGAAGCCAAACGTAGGAGCCCAGGGAGAAGCTCAACGCAGAAGTCCAGCGCAGCACCTCGACGCAGAGGTTTGGCGCAAGGGCTCCACGCATGAGCTTAACGTAGGAGCACAGTGTCGAAACTCGACACAGAGCCCAGCGCAAAGCTCAGCGCAAGGGCCCGGTATAGTCCGCGCATGAGCTCAAAGTAGAGGCTTAACGCATAGCCTCATCGCAGAGGCTCAGTGCAGTCCGCGCATGAGCTAAATGCAATAGCCAAGGGCCAAAGTTTGTCGCTGAGCCTCAACGCAGAGACTCCACTGTTGAAACTCAGCGCAAAAGCCAAACGCCCGCCGCTATCCCCTGATTTCAGCCGCTGTAAGCGGAGGAAATCAGGGGATAGCAGCGAGCGTAAGAAGGCTTCGCACGTGAAGCAGTAGTTTAGCTTTTCCAGCGGCTTCCGATCAGACATCAGGATTTGGAGCTAATCGTACAGCATGTCTTTAACCGGACAACGCGCGCGAAACCCAATCGCGCGTTGCGGCGCTTCATGGCGGCGGACGGTCGAGCTCCGCGGCAGGAAGCCGCTATTCAGAGACGGCAATGCTGCGGATTTCAGCCAATGTGGCTTCATCCAATGTCACGTCGGCCGCGGGCAGTACGCCCAGAATGTGGCTCGGCTTGCGCACGCCGACAATGGCGCTGGTCAATGCCGGATGAGCCAGCACGTAAGCGACCGCCAGCTGCGGCACCGTCAGGTTGAACCGTGCGGCGACTTCCTTCAGCTTCTCGACGCGGTCGACGTTCTTGCGCAGCCCTTCACCGGTATGCGCGGCGTTGCGGGAACGCCAATCGTTCGCCTCGAACTTCGTATCGTAGGTGTAGTTGCCGGACAGCAGGCCCGAGGTCAGCGGGCTGTAGGCCACAACGCCGATTCCTTTTTCAAGGCAGAACGGCAATATTTCCTTCTCGACTGCAGGCCGGAGAATCGAGTAAGGCGGCTGCAGGGAATCGACATGCCGGACGGCAAGAGATTGCTCGAGCAAAGGAACGTTGTAATTGCTTACGCCGACATAACGCACTTTGCCGTCCTGAACCAGCTTGTCCATCGCCCGCATCGTTTCTTCCGCAGGTGCGTTCGTTTCGGTATCCGGCCAGTGCATCTGATACAGATCGATGTAGTCCGTGCCCAGCCGGCGCAGCGACGCCTCCGCTTCACGAATGACCGAGTCGTAGGTGCCGTTTTTGGAAATGACCTTGTCTTCATTCCATACAAGCCCGCATTTGGTTGCCAAGACAACCTTATCCCGGTCTCCTTTAAGCGCTTTGCCGATAATTTCCTCCGAATAACCGAGTCCGTACACAGCGGCGGTATCATAGAAGGTGACTCCCGCATCCAGCGCCGCCCGGACGCTCTCGTGGGAGGATTGATCGTCCTGCTCGCCCCAAGCGCTGGCCCAGCCGGCTCCTCCGATTGCCCAAGATCCGAACCCGATGACGGAAATCTCCGGGCCGTTTTTACCTAATTTACGATATTTCATCTTCATTCGCTCCTTCCGTTACGGGTTTGGTTTTATTGCGGGAAGTAGGGGGCGCGCTTCAAAAAAATGCTTTCCACCTTTTCCACGATCGGGCCGTCCTTCTCCGATTCGCTTTTGACCTGAAGCCATTCTGCGTCGCTGCGGAACGCTTCCCACTTTTGCTCGCGTTCCTCCCTGTTCTCAAATGCCACTACATAGTAAAGACGGCTATGCTCAGGGTCCGTGTCCTCCCAGAACTCGGTAACCTTCATCCCGTGCTTGGCAAAAATACGCAAAGTATGATTGGAAAACCGGTTGTTGATAGCCTCCATTTTACCCGGGTACATATAGTAAATACGAAGTTCATACAGCATGGAACGCTCCCCTTTCGATCAATAAATTCATACCTGTCCCATTATAAGCCACTTTGTCCTGACTGGAAATGACTGAATATTTGCATACTTAGTTTCTTCAAGTTAAGTATGTAACCTCATCGTGGAGCAAAAGACGGGCCTCGCTCCCTTGCGTTGAGGCGTTTGTCAGAGTGCTCAGGTATACTTACAGAACGCCTGAAAGACGGCGAGCATACATATAGGGTATCCCGGAAAAGCCTGAACGGGCAGTCCGCTTTGATGAATACAATAGTATAGAAGAAGCGGAAAGGAGTGAGATGATTTGAGCACAACGCCGCAAGAAGCGTTCATTGCACAAATTTCGGACTACGCGGTGATGGACATGGTACGGACCGTGCTGCTCGGCAAGCCTGTTCTGGCCAGCTATACCATTGCCCAAGCATGCCTGGAATCGGCTTACGGCAGGTCGGCAGCGAACGGCAACTATTTCGGCATCAAAGGCTCCGGAACGGTTTATACCACCGTTGAATATATTTTCGGGCAGTGGATAACGACCACAGCCAGCTTTGCTTCTTATAACAGCCTGGAGGCTTCCGTCATAGCTCATTCGCAGTTTTTAATGGAAAACAGCAGATATACGGCGAGCGGGGTATTTAAGGCCGGAGAGGAACGGGATTATAAAGCGGCGGCGAACGCTCTGCAGAAAGCAGGGTATGCTACCGACCCGTCCTACGCATCCAAGCTTATCGCCATCATTGAGAAATATGGTTTAGACGCATACGACAAGGAGGCGGATGAAATGCTGTCGATCATTACTCAGCTGCAAAATCAGCTGCAGGTGCTGGAAAAAACGGTGGAAAGCCACACCATTACTATTCAAAATTTAAAAGAAAGAGCAACCATGACGGACGTGCCGGACTGGGCGCAGGGAGCCGTAGACGCCGCGGTAGCTGCCGGGCTGATTGATACGCCGAAGGGCGGAAGCTACGACTTTTACAGGGTGCTTACCGTCTTTCACCGGAAAGGACTCTTTTAACCCATAACAAAGCATTTCAGTCCACGGCTGTTGAGAAGCCTTCAATGAATAAACGGAACGTATAATTTCGAGTCGTGAGGGCTTCTCAATAAGCCATGAATGAGACAAGGCGGGTTCCGCTCGGGGACAAGCTATGACCTCAGCATCAAAAGCAGCGCCCCGACCGAAGGCATGGCGATCATGGCGGTTTTCAGCACCCCCAGCGGCACGCGGTTGGTGAATTTGGCACCGATGTAGGAGCCTAACATAGAGCCGACGACCACCTGGATCAGCAGCGGAATGTCCAGGTAGCCCATCTGATAATAGCCGGCTCCGCCGGCCAGGGCTATGGGGATAATGACCAGCATGGTCGTGCCCGCGGCCTGTCGGATCGAGAGCCCAAGGAGCATAATCATGCCGATCTGGATGAACGGAGTGGAGCCGATGCCGAAAAATCCCGACATCGCACCGGTAACGAGCCCGATACCTACTGCGGAGCACCAGAAGCGGATGCCTGTGCCTTGGACAGGCAGGCTTGCTTTCGCAGACGGACCGCGCATGGCGGAGGTGCGGATCCACAGCAGCACGGAGGACAGAAACAGCATGCCGGCGGTCATCCACATCAAGTGTTCCGCAGGCACATAAGCGGAATAGCCCGAGCTGATCCAAGCTCCCGCCGCGCCGGTGAGGCCGATGATTACCCCTGGCTTGACCGCAATATTCCCCTCGCGGTAATGGCTGAACGCCCCGGACAATGTTGTAAATACCATCGCGGCCAGCGAAGTGCCCAGAGCCGTATGAATGGAAAAGCCGAAAGCGGTGCTCAGCATCGCAATAATAAAGCCGGAGCCTCCCGCCCCGACAAAGCCCAGCAGCATGCCGATCAACAGCATGGTCCCGATAATAGTGAATTCCATACGACTTCCCTCCAAATAGATAACGAATTTGTAATGAAGCTTCTATGTTCATTAAAGCACGGGATGAATGATGCGTCTAATGTATTAAAATCAAATGAATCATGATAATATGTAATCATTCAGAATGGTGCAGGTAAACTCGTTAACCATAACATGGAAAGAAGAAGGGAGAGCGGCGCTCATGGAATGGCAGCAGATCGAATATTTTCAGGCTGTGGCGCAGCTGCAGCATTTTACGAAGGCGGCGGAACGGCTGTCGGTATCCCAGTCCACGCTAAGCCGTTCGATTGCCAAGCTGGAGGAGGAGCTGGGGGTTCCCTTGTTCGAGAGGGCCGGAAGGGGCGTATCGTTAAACGCGTACGGGGAGTTATTTTACAAACGGACGCACCGCGTCCTGCAGGATATCGAGGAGGCGAAGCAGGAAATATGGGACTTGCTGAAGCCGGATTACGGAACGCTGTCCTTCGCTTTCCTGAAGTCGCTGGGCGGCTTCGAGGTGCCGCGACTGGTGAGCCGATTCCTGGCCGAGCATCCCCAGGTGCAGTTTCAGCTGTATCAGAAATCGTCCAGCGAAATGATGGAGCAGCTGCTCAGCGGTGAGATTGACTATTGCTTATCCTCGATGACGGAGGAACGCCCGGACATTGAGTGGGAATATTTGTGGACGGAGGATCTGTGCGTCTATGTAGGAAGCCGTCACCCTTTAGCGCAGCGCAACGGCATTTCACTGTATGAAATCGCGGAGGAACGGATCGTGGCGTTGAAGAAAGGGTACGGGACCCGTACTATCTTCGACGAGCTGTTCCGGGAAGCGGGATTAATGCCGAACATTACGTTCGAGGGAGAGGACCCGGTCACGATCATCGGATTCGTTGCGGCGGAGCTTGGAGTGGCTTTGCTGCCCAGGGTGATGCGCGTGGATATGTCCGAGGTCGTGTGCCTGGAGGTCCGGGAGCCGGTGTGCCAGAGAAGAATCGGAATAGCATGGAATTCGCGCAGATATTTAAGCCCGGTCGCCCGGCAGTTTTACCGCTTTCTGGTCGATTATTACCGTGAGGGAAGCAGGGCAGGGCGTCTTTGACCGGCACACCTTTCATTTTTATACATACGTACTGCTTATTTTGGCTTCCTCCGTGCAAGCGGCTGTGGTAAGGTTGTAATGATATCGCTTACAATAAATGGGAGACGGCGGGACAAGCCATCGTCCTACTAAATAATGAAGGAGAACCCGATGAATAAGCAATGGAGCGCCCAATGGATTCAAGACCCCGACTTCTCAGGCTTAAAGCCTTTTTCTATGCTGCATAAGGAACTTAATCCGGTTACGCATACGCATCCGGAAGAGCTGAAGAACCGGCATACGCTGTTTCGGAAAAGCTTCGTTCTGTCCGCACTGCCGCAGCGGGCCGAGCTGGATATTACGGCGGATGACTATTACAAGCTGTATGTCAACGGCGTCTTCGTTGCCCAAGGTTCATGCGCAAAGCTATCCGACCCATTATTTCTATAATCGTCTCGATCTTCTGCCGTATCTTCGGGAAGGGGAGAACGTGCTGGCGGTTCATGTATACTACCAAGGACTGATGAACCGTTCCATGAACAGCGGGGATTTACGGCAGGGCTTGATCGCGGAGCTGCTTGCGGATCAGAGCGTACAAGCGGTTACGGACGAAAGCTGGAAGTATGCCCGCGCCCGGGAGTATATTGGCGAAGAGACGATTGGCTACGATACGCAGTATTTGGAGCGGATCGACAGCCGTCTGGAGCACAAAGGCTGGGAACAGCCGGGATACGATGACAGCGGATGGGAGCAGGCGATGACCGCCGCGCCGGATCATCAGCTGGCGCTGCAGCCGACGCCTGTGTTGAGTGTCTACGAGCGGCGTCCGCAATCGGTCCGGCAGCTGTCGGACGGCCATTACTTGATCGATTTCGGCACGGAGCTGACAGGCCAGTTTACGATGAAAGCCAGCGGCGTGGGCGGAGAACAAATTCTGATCCGCTGCGGAGAAGAATTGAATGCGGAAGGAACTGGCGCCAGGTACGAGCTTCGCTGCAATTGCAAATACGAAGAAACGTGAGCCTTGTCCGGGGAAGAGGATGTCTTGTCGTTATACGACTATAAAGCATTCCGGTACGTCGAAGTGCTGGGACCGGCAGCGTCCCTTGAAACGGACAGCTTCGCCGCCGTCGTGCGCCATTATCCTTTGGACGAAGGCCGCTGCCGGTTCCAAAGCTCGGATTCCGTGCTCGATCAGATCTGGTCAATTTGCGCGAACGGAGTGAAATACGGCTCGCAGGAAAATTTCGTGGATTGTCCGAGCCGGGAGAAAGGGCAGTACCTGGGCGATAATACGGTCATCGGGCATGCGCATATGTATCTGAGCGGAGATGTGCGTCTGGTCAAGAAGGCGCTCGGGGACTTCGCCCGCAGCACGGCCGTATGTGAAGGAATGATGGCTGTCGCTCCGGGAAATTTCATGCAGGAAATCGCCGACTTTTCCCTGCAGTGGCCGATGCAGCTGTGGCAGTACTACCAGTTTAGCGGCGACGAGGCGTTTTTGCGGGAGATGGCTCCGGTTGGTGAGGGCATTCTCGCTTATTTTGACAAGTATAAGAATGGAGCGGGACTGCTGGAGTCCGTTGTGGAAAAATGGAATCTCGTCGACTGGCCCGACAACTTGCGCGACGGCTACGACTTTCCGCTGACCCGTCCGGTTACGGAAGGGTGCCATAATGTCGTCAACGCCTTCTACTACGGATGCAAGCAGACGATGAACGCGATCAGAGAAGCGCTGGGGCAGCCGGTCGAGGAGCCTGACCCCATTGAAGAAGGCGTTCCTCGATCAATTTTATAGCGCTAGCACGGGCTTATTCGTAGATGCCGTAGACAGTAGGCACTCCTCGCTTCATGCCAACGTGCTGCCGCTGCTGTTCGGTTTGGCGCCTGAGGAGGCTGTGCCGAGCATCGTCCAATTGATCCGGGAGAAAAGGCTGCACTGCGGCGTATATTTCTCCTACTTCGTCTTAAAGGCCTTGGCTAAAGCCGGAGAATACGGGCTGGTTTACGAATTGATCCGCAGCGAGGACGAGCGCTCATGGGTCAACATGCTGCGAGAAGGTGCTACGACCTGCTTCGAGGCTTGGGGCAAGGGCAAGAAGTGGAATACAAGTCTGTGCCACCCGTGGGCAAGCTCGCCGATTCCGCTCTTGATCGAGGAAATTATCGGTCTCAAGCCGGGGCAGCCGGGCTGGAAGGAGGTGCGGTTTGAGCCGCACCTGCCGCGCGAGCTGGAAGAGGTGGAGTTAAGCTTCACCGTGCCGGCCGGGGAGATTCGCATTTCGATTGCGGAGGGGCAGCCGACCCTTGAAGTCAGCGCCGGAATAACGATGGTCACGCAATAATTGGTTTCAGTCAAATGTCTCTGATCCGCAGTGCTCAGGCTGCGGCTCAGAGGCATTTTTTTGCTGTGAATTTTGAACATAGGTCCTATGGATTTTCGATTATCCGCAGCCCTTCTGCATGATATATTTCAATTACTAACTAGGGCTGTCGTATTGTTGTAAGCGTTCACTTCAATACTTGCAGCCGTTGGAAATTGACGTGAGGTGAATAGCTATGCAGGCAACAGGAACAGAAAAGAGGGAGCAGATCTCCAGGCACGCGGTGACTGCCGTCAAACGAAAGCGTTTTCCGAAACGGCAGCTGTACTTTATGCTGCTGCCTAATCTTGTGTTGTTTACCGCACTGACAGTGTATCCGATTTTTTGGGCGCTGCGCTACATGTTTTACGATTATGACGGCATCCATGCGGCCACGTTTACCGGGGCGGATAACTTTATACGTCTGTTCACCAGAGACACGGTGTACTGGGATTCGCTGGTCAATACGCTCATTTATGCGGCGGGCAAGCTGTTGATCGTTATCCCGTTATCCTTTCTGGTGGCGGTGGTCATCAATCTCCGGTTTAGAGGCAGTACGCTGCTGCAAGCCGTGATTTTCAGTCCGACGATTATGAGCTCGGCGGTCATGGCGCTGATGTTTTACCTGCTGTTCAATGTATACAACGGGGACGTGAACCATTACCTGTCCCTCGCAGGGCTAATCGAGCAGCCGGTGGACTGGCTGGGGCAGCATTTTGCGATGATTACCGTCATTATTGTTGCGGTGTGGGGCGGATTAGGCAATTACATGGTTTACTTTCTGGCGGGGCTGCAGACGATCCCCAGGGACATTTACGAAAGCGCCGAGCTGGATGGGGTAACGTACTGGCAGCGGCTGTTCTACATTACTCTGCCGATGCTGGGGCCCGTTCTGAGGGTCATTCTTATGCTGGCGATTCTTAACTCGTTCCAGGATATTCAGAGCATTATGGTACTGACTGAAGGCGGGCCGCTCGGCAAAACGCAGGTCGTGTTCCTTTACATGTACCAGCTGTTCTTCCCGGTATCGACTTCGTCTCCCATTAAGCCGGAGATCGGCTATGGGGCGGCAGCCAGCGTCGTGACAGGACTCATTCTCGGCCTGATCACTTTAATCTATCTGTACCTGTCCAAGAAGCTGGAAAAAATATACTAGGAAGCAAAGCAACGACAACAATGAAACGGTAGGGGGAGTCACGCATGGAAAGGAAGGTTACCCGGGGGATCGGCCATATCATCAAGTTCGCTTTTTTGGCTGTCATTGTCCTCTTTACGGTGTATCCCGTTCTGTATACGATTATCGGCTCGTTCAAAACGAATATGGAGCTGCAGACAGGAGGAAGCTTCTGGCCTCAGGAATGGATGTTCTCCAACTATGTGCAGGCGTTCCGGCAGGCGGAGTTTCTCAAATATACATGGAACAGCGTTATCCTGAGCGGCATCACGATGCTGCTGTCTCTGGTCACTTCGTCCATGGCCGGTTATGTCATTGCAAGGCACGATTTTACAGGGAAGAGAGCGCTCATGGTCGCTTACTTATCCGTCATGTTCGTGGCGCTGGGGCCTATCGTGCTGTATCCGCAATATACTCTGATGCATCAGCTGGGCTTGACCGGAAACCTGCTGGGCTTGGCTCTCGTGCTGACGGGCGGCCAGGCGAGCAATATTTTCCTCATTATGGGCTTTGTCAAAAGTGTCCCCAAGGAGCTGGACGAGTCCGCTTTCATGGATGGCGCCGGTTATTTCAAAATTTATACGACGGTCATTCTGCCGCTGATCCGTCCGATTCTCGGGGTCGTCGCTTTGTTCGCCTTCCGGCTTGCCTGGAACGACTATATTACCGCCTTGGTATTCAGCATTCCGAATCCGGACATGAAGCCGCTGACCGTCGCGGTCGTCGGACTCCGGTATTCCGCTAACGCGGCTGCCGAGCTGCAAATTATGACCGCCGGAGCTTCGATTGCGCTGATTCCGATCCTGATCGTTTATTTCTTCACGAACCGCCAATTTATTAGCGGGCTGACGGCCGGAGCCGTAAAAGGTTAATGGGATTAAATTTTAGCATGCCCACTTATTTCGTCTAATGTTATAATGGGTTAGCCGCCATTCCGTAGAGAATGCGGCTTTTTCCCTACTTTCAGGATAGCGGGTGACTTCAGGAGATGCGTGCGTGGATCGGAAGACTTCATCAGATGAGACTAAGGAACAAGATTGCTTTATTGTGCGTAGCGATGGTGCTGTTCTCTACGGGGCTGTCGGGTTATTTGCAGAACCGGTATACGACCGGCGTCACGCGGAATACTTCGACCGTTCACTCGACGGAGCTGATGGCCCAGGTAGGCAATTATTTGGACGAGAAGCTCAAAGGGATCATTACGCGGCTGTACGTGCTTCGCAGTGACGACACGTTTAACCAGGCGTTATCCGGCTATTTGCTCACGAATGAGCCCCAGAATTACGCGAGAGCCTTGTCCTACTTCTCCAATGTGTTTGCGGAGCAGCGATTCTCCGAGCCGCTGGTTTCTTCCATCCTGCTGTACACGCCCAAAGGGATGTTCTACGATCTGCTGCTGCCTACGGATTACAGCAAGGATTTCAAACAATCCGAGTTATACCGGCAAATCGGCGCTCGTCATGAGTCTTCCTTATACTGGCTTCCTTTGATGAAGGGGGAGTTTTACCGGGAGCCCCAGGAGGTCATCCCCCTGGTCATGAAGTTTTCGATACCGGGATACAGCGAGGATCTGCTGCTGGTTATTAATTTGAACGAGCGGATGATCTTGAATTATATGCAGAATGCGCAGTCGGAAGCGGGGTACTCGACACTTATCGTAGATCAGACGGGAGAACTGATCGCTTCGGACAATTCGCCTGCCGTTGAGAGCTATAGAAGCCAGGCAAGGCTTTGGTCTGCCATGGCCGCCCAAGAAGCGGGCCACGAGCGAAGCATGCTCACGGGCCGCGAGAATTATTTGATTAATTATAGAAGCACGAATGTGGCGCCCTGGGTGATGGTGCATATCCAATCGGAGAAAGCGCTGCTGGAAAAGCTGCGTTCGATGAACGTATACCTGCTCTGGGTTATCGTGCTTTGCGCCTCGCTCAGCGTGGCGGTTGCGTTCCTCATGTCTTCCAACCTCAGCAGGCCGCTGAGCAGGCTGGAGAAGACGATGCACCGCGTACGGCTCGGGAATTTGGATGTGAGAGTAGATGACCGGAGCGAGGATGAGGTGGGCAAGCTGGGCCGCACCTTCAACTTCATGGTCGAGCAGCTGCAGGAGCAGATGAAGCAGATGAACTTATATATTGCGGAGCTGCAGGAGGAAAAGTACCGCGTCCATACGGAGCAGCAGCTGAAACGGCGCGCCGAGCTGAAAGCGCTGCAGTCCCAGATGTCGCCGCATTTTCTGTACAATACGCTGGACTCGATCAAATGGATGGCCGAGAAGAATGACCAGACCGAGATCAGCCGGATCGTGACGGCGCTTGCGACCTTCTTCCGGACGGCGATCAGCCGGGGCAAGGAGTTCATTCCGGTGCGTGAGGAAATCGAACATATCCGCAGCTATTTGATTATTCAGCAAATGAGGTACGGACAGCTGTTCTCCTATGAAATCGATGTGGACGCAGAGCTCAAGGAAGCGCTGACAGCCAAGCTGCTGCTTCAGCCGCTGGTGGAGAACGCCATCTATCATGGGATCAAGCCGCTGGAGGGAGGCGGAATGATCCGGATCGGCGCGAAACGCGGAGCGCAGGGAGAAATTCTGCTTACGGTAGAGGATAACGGAGCGGGCATTCATCCGGTGAAGCTGCAGCTCATACGTAAGCGCTTGCTGGAAAATCGCAGCCGCACGGCGGACGGGTATGGCCTGTATAACGTGAATGACCGCATCAAGCTTTATTTGGGCGAAGAGTGCGGACTGAGCATTGCGAGCGAGCCGGGCAAAGGAACGAAGCTGACGGCGCGGTTACGGGCGATAAGCAGAGAGGAGATCGAGCATGTATAAACTGTTAATTGTCGATGATGAGTCGGTGATCCGCGAAGGCATCGAACGAATGGCGCGCAAGCACTGTCCTGTCTTCGAGTCGATCTATACCGCCAAGGACGGGGAGGAAGCTTTAGCTTTGGCGCTCAATTACGTGCCCGATGTGGTCATTACGGATATTCAGATGCCGCGGATGGGCGGGCTGGAATTCGTCGAGCAGCTGAAATGCGACAATCCGGACGTCGTGGTGCTCGTTATCAGCGGCTATGACGATTTCGAATATGCCCAGAAAGGGCTGAAGCTTGGGGTGCAGGACTATTTGTTAAAGCCGGTCGAATCGGACGCGCTGGCCGAACGGCTGAACCAGGCGGTAGCGGAGCTGAACCGGAAGCAGGGCTTGAAGCGGAGCCTGGAGGATCTTCAGCAGCAGATTGCGCAAAGCCGGACGCTCTACAAGGAGCGGTTTTACCGGCAGCTAGTATCCGGCGGGCTCGGCAGCGAAGCGGTGGACGAGCAGGCGAAGGCGCTGGGGCTTCAGTTCCAGGCGGATTACTATGGCGTCGCCCTCGTCAAGATGCGGAGGAAGCCGGAAGCGAACCGGCAGGAAACCGAAGTGATGGCCGCCGCCTTGGCCGAAGATCTGAGAGGTGCGAACGGCCGGATCCGGATGGAGCTGCATCCTTTTTATATGAATGATGATGAGCTTGTGCTGCTGCTAGGGTACGGCGGAGCCGCGAAAGATAGCTGCTTCAAGGCGCTCGACCAGTACCTGATGCAGCTTGGCCATGCTTTGCAGAAAACGGTGCAGGTGGATGCCAAAATTGCGGCCGGCCAGCTTTACGCCGAGCTGCACGAAGCCGGAGCTTCCTATCAGGAGGCGGAAGAGGCGATGCTGTACCATTTCTCCCTGACCTCACGCGTCCTGGTTCACTATGAGGAGATTTCAACGTCCATCGTCCCCGGCGTCCTGCAAACCGACCGTTTGTACGATGAGCTGCTGCTGCAGGTGAAGCTGCTGGAACGCGAAGCCGCTCATCACGTTATCGGTCAGCTGTTCGGCTATTTTGCCTCGCTGTCGGGGACCAATCCGCACTGGGTCAAAATGTCCGTGATGGAGCTGGCGATGAAGCTGATACATCTGATGGAGGAGTCGGGCATCGGGCTCGGGCTGTTTTTTCAGGACAAGGAGTATGACCCTTACCTCAACATTTATCAGCATCAGGACGCTGCGGCGCTTCAGGGCTGGATGGGGCAGTTCGTGGACAAATGCCTGGACGAAATGGCGAAGGGCAAAGAGAAGAAGGGCGTTTCGTACATTGAGAAGGTCAAAGCTTATCTGGATAACAGCTTGTCCGACAGCAGCCTGTCCATCGCCGATGTCGCCGCCAAGCTTTATTTAAGCCCTAATTACCTGCGCCAGCTGTTCCGGCAGCAAACCGGGGAGTCGTTCGTCGAATACGTAACCCGCATCCGGATGGAAAAAGCGTTGGAGCTGCTGCGCGACCCTTTGCTGAAAATACAAGACGTGGCCGAAAAGGTAGGCTATGAGGAACAACGCTATTTTTCCAGCTGCTTCAAGAAATATTATCAGATGACGCCGACGGAATACCGGGAGGCTTTTGCCGAAGGCATCGTTTGAACGTGCGGAGGCAAACAAGATGTGCAGAATCTGAACATGAAATCTGTGGATTTTGGATTCAGAAACGGAACCTGGGACTGATACACTAAGCTTGTAGGTTTGAAAGGGTTTTCAAAAATAACAAAAGGGTGATCACAGAATGAAACCAACCGTAACCGGTCTTGTAGCCGGAGCCTTGACCTTGTCCCTTCTGGCAGGCTGCTCGACCGCACCAAGCGACAAGAATGCCGCTTCCGCTACGACAGCAGGGGGCTCCGAGACGAAATCGGCAGCCAAAACGAAGATTAAAGTATGGACGATCAACCGCCACGATCAGGATTATATGAAAGCGGCGCTGGACAAGTTCAATAAAGAAAACAAGGATAACATTGAAGCCGAATACCAAGTGTATTCCGAGAACTTCACGCAGTCGCTCGATATCGCGCTGGCAACGAACGAGGGTCCGGATGTCTTCTTCGACGGCTCCACCGCTTACACGGACCATCTGCCCAAAGGGGATTTGGCTCCGCTGGACAAATATTTGACACCGGAATTTAAACAGCGCTTCGGCGAGGGCGCCTTCATTGAAGGCATCAACATGCAGGACGGCAAAATTTACTCGCTGCCTGCCGTAGGAACGACGCCGCGACTGTATTACAATAAAGGGATTTTCGAGAAAGCGGGGATCGCCGGACCTCCGGCCACCTTGGACGAGATGGTGAAGGACGCCAAGCAAATTTCCGACAAGCTGAAGGGCCAGGGCATTTACGGCTTTGCGGCAAATTTGAAAAGCCCGTCCTCCGCGCTGCAGCGCTCGATTGACTTCATTATGATGCGCAGCGGAGGCGTGGAGTCCGGCTATGACTTCAAAACCGGCAAATACGACTTTACCGGCTACAAGCCGATTCTGAATGCGTACAAGGAGATCTTCACCTCCAACGCGGCCTTCCCGGGCTCGGGTTCCCTGGATATCGATCCGCTTCGCACGCAATTCGCCGCCGGCAAAATCGGCATGTACATTTCCTGGACGCATTCCGAGCCGGGCGTCTATCAGAACCAATTCCAGACGAAGGAGAATTGGGACGTCGCTCCGCTGCCTACCATTGACGGTGTGAAGGGCTCGCAAAATATTTATTTGGCCGGCCGCTGGTTCTTGATGAATGCGAAAACGAAAAATCCGGATCAAGCCTGGAAGGTCATGAAGTACCTGTACAGCGATGAAGTGCTCGCAGGCTATCATGAAAAAGGGCTCGGCCTGGTCATGGTGCCTTCGATTCTGTCCAAAGCGAAGCAGCCGGAGATCATTCAGCAAAAGCCGAGTCTCCAGTTCGACGACAAGGATAAGGTGTGGCCGCCGGTGCCGACCAATGTGAAGCCGGAGGGCAACGACATGTATTTCATCATGAACGCGATCATTATGGGCGCATTGGATGCGGACAAAGGTCTCGCCGACCTGAATCAGCGTTACAATGCAGCGCTGGATAAAGCCGTTGCAGACGGCAAAACGAAGCGGGTACAGTATCCGGACTTCACGCCGGATAATCCCGGTAAGGTGTTTAGCAAGTAAATAGGAATACGATGAAATGCTCGGATCGTTTGGCTATAAGAGATTCTTACTTGTTAAAAAACCGCGATAACCTATAGACTGGTATTAATGATTATATCAAATCCAATGCCAAAGTAGGTTGATATGTGAATTATCGCGAGGATGAAAGTACCGTTTGGGGTTCGGTTGTCCGGAAGCTTCGCGCGGCCGGCTGTGTTTTTGCTGAGGATGAGGCCCGGCTGCTTATAGCTTCTTCACGGGATGCTGCCGAGCTGGCCGAACGGGTCGACCGGAGAGCTGCCGGATTCCCCCTTGAGCACATTATCGGATGGGCGGAATTTTGCGGATTGCGAATTGAGCTGGAGCCCGGAGTTTTCGTGCCTCGGCCACGAACCGAGTTTCTTGTTCGGCAGGCCGCGGCTCTCATTCAGCCGGGAGACGTCGTCGTTGACCTGTGCTGCGGATCGGGAGCTTTAAGCGCCGCCTTAGCGGCTTCCAAGGGGCAGATTGAATTGCACGCGGTTGATATCGACCCTGCCGCAGCCCGATGCGCCCGCCGTAATATTCATTTAGACAAAGGCTATGTGTATGAAGGGGATCTCTTCCGGCCGCTGCCTCCGCAGCTGTATAACCGTGTCAACGTTATTGTCGCTAATGCCCCCTACGTACCTACGGACGCCATAAAACGGATGCCCACGGAGGCCCGAATCCACGAGGCAAGGATCGCGTTGGATGGAGGAACCGATGGTCTTGATATCCACCGAAGAATAGCGGCTGAAGCCCCTCTATGGCTTGTACCGGGAGGCTGCCTGCTCATCGAAACCGGCGAGAGGCAGGCGCCATTAGCTGTCGAACTCTTTGCTCAGTCCGGGCTGCTCGTATCCTGGGTTCGATCCGAGGAGCTGGACGCTAACGTTGTCATAGGGATCCGATCGCTCTAAGCAAGTCGAGAAAAAGTATTGTTCTGGCGTTTCATCCATGTTATTATTTGAGGCATATCCATTATATTCCATTAACAGCTTTACTCTCGTCCTTTATGGGGACGGGAGTTTTATTTTATATTCCAATATATATCTTAGACCATGTAAAGAAAGAGCTGTTTCAAAGTATAAAAAGTACAATTGAAGACTATGGTGGAACTATACTAAAGCCTCAGGTTGCTGCTTTGTTCCTTGCAAGGAAAAAGAAGTGATTCATGAATACAGCTTCTATATGAAAGGATGTAATGCATGGAAATTAAATCCGAGAAGCAAAAGATGTTAGCTGGAGAGCTGTACTTAGCATCCGATCCGCAATTAACAAGAGATAGAGAAAATGCCAGGAAATTGACGCGATTGTTCAATCAAACCGTAGAAACGGATTATGATAAACGGGTTGAACTTCTCAAAGAGCTTTTCGGTTCAACGGGAAAAAGCATATATATCGAACCGACGTTTCGTTGTGACTACGGCTATAATATCCATGCAGGCAACAACTTTTATGCTAACTTTGACTGTGTGATTTTGGACGTATGCGAAGTCCGTTTTGGTGAAAATTGTTTTGTGGGACCAGGCGTACATATTTATACAGCCACTCACCCGCTTGATCCTTTGGAACGAGCTGCCGGTGCAGAATTCGGGAAGCCTGTGACGATGGGGAACAATGTCTGGATAGGCGGAAGAGCAGTAATCAATCCAGGCGTTACCGTCGGTGATCATGTGGTTATTGCTTCCGGAGCCGTAGTGACCAAAGACGTTCCCGACAATGTCGTCGTAGGAGGGAATCCTGCCAAAATCATTAAGAACATCAACGTACAATAAAATAATGATGACGCAGCTGGCGGGACGCGGTGACGTCTCTGCATCAAGGGGTAAGTGGAAGGTTCGAATATACGGATGAGCAACAGTTATATGCAAGCATGAATCTAACAAAACGAGGCTGCCGACAAGAAACGGCGGCCTCCATATAAAAACAAGGATGAAGGAGGGACAGGAATGCTGCATATTGTAAATGGAGATTCGGTGGGAGATAAGCTAAAGCAAGCGGGAATTCAAGGAGATCTATTCGTGTGGAGAGAAGTGTATTCCATTGGACCGGTATTCAGCGATATGGCTGGGGAAAACAACCGATCCGTAAGAGCGCATGATCTGGAGCATATTCTGAATATTCCTCCGGCAGACTATATCTCCACTTGCGAGAACCAAGAGAACAAATTACAACAATTCCAGAAGTACGAAGAGATTGTATTATGGTTTGAGCACGATCTGTTCGACCAGACGATGCTGTGTTATTTGCTCAACTGGTTTGCAAAGCAGCCGATAGGTAAAACGAAATTGAGCCTGCTATGCATCGGGGCTTACCCCGGAATCGAATTATTTCGCGGCCTGGGTCAGCTTACTCCCAAGCAATTAGAGGCTCTGATGGGAACTTGGCGGCCGATTGGGCGCCGGGAGCTCGAGCTGGGGAGCAAATGGTGGGAGGCCTATACCTCGCCAGAGCTGGAGAAGCACATTGAATTCCTTCAGGAAGATATGTCGGCGCTCCCTTTCGCAAGAGCTGCATTTGAGGCTCATTTATCCCGGCTGCCCTCCACTTACAATGGTCTTGGGATGATCGAGCGAAGCACTTTAGAGCTTGTCGCTTCAGGAGTAAGCTCTCCATACAAATTATTCGAGCAGGCGGGAAACGAGTTGAATGATTTGGGCATGGGTGACTTGGAATATTGGTACCACTTAGCGAATATGTCGGAAGAGCCATACGCGTTATTGCATGTCCAAGGGGCTACGGATTTTCCCGACTTCACAAATTCAGTACCGTCATTCCGTGATTGTGTCATTACTCTAACGGAGCTGGGGCGAAAAGTGCTGGCTGGTGAAAAGGATTGGGCAGAGGTAAAGGAAATGAATGCTTGGTACGGAGGCTTCCGATTTAAAGGGCATCCATTAGGATGGCGTTGGGATGCTTCGCGCAGGCTGGTCCAGCGGATGTAAGTGAAAGTATGGTGAAACAGGCGTGGCGCTGTCTGGAGGATGAGTAAATGGGCGTATGTATATCTTTAGTCAGGCCAACAGTCGATTTGAAGGAAGAATATCCAAGCTATGATTCAATTCCTGCTGAATAATGAAAGAGGAGAAAATTTACCTGAAAACTGGGTTCCCGATTCTACATTTTGGTTAGTTGTCGACCATAAGGTGGTTGGTGCTGTTAACATTAGACATCGCTTAACTGAAAAACTGCTTAATTGTGGCGGACATATTGGATATGGAATCCGGCCAAAAGAGAGAAGAAAAGGCTATGCAAGTCAATTATTAGCATTATCATTGAAGAAAGCAAAAGAGTTAGGAATCAAAAAAGCTCTAGTTGTTTGCGACGAACTTAACACTGCTTCTGAAAAAACAATTTTGAAAAATGGCGGCGAACCAGATTCAGACTACGTCGAGGAAGATGGAGATGGAGGGGGGAACCATACTATTCTGGACTATTTATTGATCAATGATTACTAATGATGATTCCCACCAGCGAGCGATACCATTTTATGTACTGCAAACGTATCAAGTTTCGCGCAATGAAAAATCAATCACATTTACTTGCAGCAGGAATTTTAATAATTAAAAATAAAGCTGTGTTATTAGTTCGTGACAAGCATGGTTGGAGTTTACCGAAGGGTAGCTGTGAGAGTGGGGAAACGTTCGAGGTAACTGCCACACGAGAAGCTAAAGAAGAAACGGGACTAGATATTCTAATTATAAAATTTCGTCCGCAGGTGATTCCTTTTGAGCATTGGATCATTAACAAATCCATGAAATATCACTCTTTTGACTTAGATGTTGAAGGATTTAAAGTATAGTGGTGTTACAATCATAAAATAGCCGCGTTAAACGATAGTGCAGATTGCGTAGATAATAGAGTATGATAAAATTGGTGCTGAGTGTTAAAGGTGAAGGAGATGCTGGACCAGGCTTGGAAGTTTTCTAATTGTAGGACCCCGCAGGTTTCGCAGAGCGGCTTTTGCATGCAAATGCAATGAATCAGCGGATGCGGGGGCTATCGCTATCTTATCTAATTGGACGTCAAGGAGAATCATTTCATGCCAGATCGAACAGTATTTCTTAAACTATGGGGCGTCTCTCTGCTCTGGGGAGGCAACTATGTGGCGAGCGCGTATATGCTGCGCGATTTCTCGCCGATTTTTCTTTCATTCGCGCGTTTAGTGGTCATGTCGATTTTCCTCATTTCGGTGGTTGCCATTAATAAATCGATTCGGCGGCCGAAGAAACGTGAGTGGGGTTTGCTGCTGATGGCCGGTATTACTGGTACGCTTATCAACCAATTGTTTTATTTTACCGGGCTGCAGGAGTCGACAGCAGGTAATGCCGCCCTAATCATCGCGCTTGCCCCGATCGCGACGACGCTGCTGTCGCGTGTATTCCTCAAGGAGGTTATCACCAAGCAGAAGCTGGTCGGAGCCATCGTGGCGCTTATCGGCGTCGTCTGCATTGTCCTATACGGGGGCAAACAGTTGGGCATCTCCCATGGCGATGTGTATTTGCTTGTCGCGATGCTGGGCATGTCGGTAAGCCTGCTGTTCATCCGTAAGTTGACGGCGGTGATGACTTCGTACGAGGTAACGATCTACTCCACGGTGATTGGCACAATTCTCATGTCGCCTGCTGTTGGAATTGAAGCGCTGAACGGCGGCATGCACGCCAGCCATCGGGTATTTACATGGGTATTACTTGTCTGCGTTGCCGTTATCGGCCAAGGACTGGCGGGCTTCTGGTGGAATCAGGGCATTGCGGTCGCCGGGCCATCCATGAGCGCTATGTTTATGAACATCCCGCCATTCATCGCCATCATCGTCAGCCATTTTGTGCTGGGCGATCCGATCATGCTTGCGCAACTGGGAGGCGGGGTGCTGATTTTGGCCGGTGTCGCGATCACGAACTTGAAGTTGCGGTTACCTCGCCGGGTGAAAGCTGGATTGGACTTCAAGGATGCCTGACCGAGTTGGTGGAATTGAACCTGCCTGGTCGTAAAATTTGTTGGGGTATTTTGTATTTATGAGGGAGTAAGACTCGTCCGAGCCTTACAGGATCTTCGACGCTTATGATAAACTTTATAGTTGGGACTCAATAGTTGAATAAACAACGAGGCTGCAGGTATGCCTTGGCAGCCTCGTCGTGTTCATTTACAGGACACTTATTTTGATTTTAAATAACCAAATAAGTAAATAATTGGAAGTGAATAAGATTCAAATATGAACTAAAGGTATGCGTTAAATAAACATTCCTCCATCAACGACCAGTGTCTGGCCTGTTACAAATGGCGAATGGCCAATTAAAGAATAGGCGGTCTCGGCTACATCTTCCGGAGTAGCCACCCTTCCCAGAGGGGTACCTTCAGCAAGGTGCTTAATATGTTCTTCCTGCCCAGCTACCCAGCGCGTCTGTACAATTCCAGGCGCTATGCCATTCACGCGAACATCCGGAGCCATAACGCGGGACAGCGATTTCGTCACGCTGATCGCCGCCGCCTTGGAAGCGGCATAAGCGATCGAGCTTCCCAGACCGGTCATTCCTGCAATGGAAGTAACGTTAACGATGCATCCTTTTTGCTTCTTCAATTCAGCTGCTGCCGCACGGCAGCAGAAAAACAGTCCTTTGACGTTGACATCCATCACTCTGTCCCAATATTCGTCCTTGAGCCCTTCCAAATCATCATGTTTAACAAAATCGGTAACACCGGCATTGTTGACCAAAATATCCAAACGTCCGAATTTGTTTATCGTTTCTTGGACCATTTGCCTTACCTGCTGGTCGTCGGACACAGTCGCTTTATACAGCAGACTTTGTACGCCTAAAGCTTCAACCTCCCGCTGTGTTTCAAGCGCTTCCTGTTCCGATTTGGAATAGTTAATTGTAACATGGACGCCTTCCCGAGCCAGACGAAGCGCAATGGCCCGGCCGATGCCGGTTGCCGAACCGGTAATCAGCGCGATTTTTCCTTTTAACACAGAACCGCCTCCTAATAGATATAAAAATTGGATTCCCTATTTATTTCTAATATATCATAATTGGTTTATTCTTTACTGACAAAAGGGGAGACATCATTGGAAACCTGGATGCAGCAATATCGGAATTATGAAACCCATATTATAAAAGTACAAAGGGATCGTAAACATAAAATTGATATCATGGTATAATATAGGAATTTAAACGAAGTTCATTCAATTGAAAGGAGAACGAATCGGATGAAGAAAAAAAGGTTATCATTCGCTTCTCTCGGGATTGCGGCATGCCTAACCTTAGCCGGTACGCCGTCCGTTTGGGCAGCAGAGATTGGAGAGGTGACCGGACAGGTTCTATCCACGGATATCCGTGCGTATGTAAACGGTACTGAGATTCCCTCGCTCAATGTAGACGGCTACACGGCGGTAGCGGCGGAGGATCTTCGTGAATACGGCTTTGATGTAGCCTGGGTCCCCCAGGAAAGGAAAATTGTCATTCGCTATGCCGGGAAAAAGGAGCCTCATCCTCTGCCCGTCCAGACAACAGCGCAGCCGCCAGGCACCAAGCTGGCTGACGCCTTGTATACGGACATCACCGCCTATTACGGAGATCAAGAGATTCCCTCCATTAATATCGGGGGGAGAACGGCTATCAAGCTGAACGATTTGTCCGCCTTTGGCAGTGTGGTGTGGTCGGAGGGAGAGCGGAAAATCAGCTTCACTCCCAAGGCGGAAGAGAACGGTTGGTTCACCGATAATCCGCTAATCGTGCGGGAGAAGGACTCTGTTAAAGTAGACAATATCCTGATCGGAGACCCGCAGATCATGTGGAATGGGGAGGAGGTCGGCCGGACGATCGATTATGTCCCTATGCTGGATGTATCTTGGATTGCCGGTATGCTTGGCTATACGGCGAAAGAAACGGAAGACGGCAGTCTGCTGGTAGATAACGGGACCAACGGGTTTATCCTGAAGGAAGGCGACAACCAAGTGGAACTCGTTTGGTTTGGGACGACTGCCGGGGAAGCGGAAGTTTGGAAGAAACCGGTCAAGCAGGACGGCAAATGGCTGCTTCGAGAGCCGGATCTTAAGGAATTGTTCGGATATGAGTCGGTATGGAGTCCAGAGACGCATATGGAGAATATTACGTACCGGCAGCTGATCGTGGAAGACCATGGACTTAAGCAGCGTGTGGATAATTATAATTATATTGTCCGCGTAGACGAGTTTATCCAAGGAACGTCCGATCTGCCCTTCCTTGGTCTTGGAAAAAAAGTTGACGGGCAGAAGATTCTCGCGCCGGTCGTTGCAGGCGGCATGGCTGATGCTGAAGAGGGTGAACCTGAAGTACAGACTGGATACGTCTATCAGCATGGATCTCGGAACAAACCATATGCTGCTTCAATTGACCCAGAACAGGCGTATTTTGTTTTATGCGGAGTATGATGTGGAGCTTCCCCTGCAGGAGCTGGATGCCATTCTGGACCAGAATACGTCGTTCAATTCCGGAGACTCCACCCGTCTAGTGAAAGTGACGCCGGAAAAGGCATATCAGGAAACCAACAGCTCGGACATGACCTTCTCGGGAACGGTGGACAGGATCAATGGCACCGGCTTGACTTTTAAAGTGGAACGTCAGCAGGGAGACGCATACGTGCAGGAGGGCGACCCGATATCGGCGCCGTTTGAAGGCGATCGCTTTACTGCAAAAGTGAAACTGCCCGAGTCTTCCGGAATGTACCGGGTGACGGCATACACCCTGCTCACCAATCCCAAGGGCTCCTTTCAGATGCCGGTGGCCTATTGGTACATTCAGAAGACGGACCCGGCAAGCAAATCATGATTCAAAGAGCAATAATAGCTTGGTCCCGATCTAATCTATTAATTATTCAAAAAGCTGGAGGATTGAGCAAAGGAGGTCACTGCGTGATGCAGTGACCTCGAGCTTGTTAAGAACCCCCTCACACATGGTGGGAGACTCCGGTGGGGTATCTTCCTCCAGCTGCTGTTAAAATCCATGAATGGGATTAGAATTTGCGGTAATTTCATGGATTTTAAAGGCGGACGTATACTCCTCCGGAAGATACCCCACCAGCGTCGAGGCCACTGAAAAAACAAGCGTAGAGTCCGGAATCGTTCTGTAGAAGCGAAAGCGTTCGCCTTTGTCCCTGGATTTCAACCGCTAAAAGCGGTATATAATCAAAGAAATACAGGGACAACAGCGATCGGAAGAATGTTCCGAACTCGCAGTGATTACTTTTTCAGCGGCCCCCCTGTGTCTGTGCTCATTTTCACTTAAGGCAGGTTTCGGGCAGCCCGAAGGCCACTGCGTGATACAGTGGCCTCTTCTTTTTGCCTCTATAACAGATACCGGATCACGAGGCCATTGTATGCCTCATGATTTCACCCTTCCCTAAGCACGGGCCGGCACTTTAAAATAAATCGCCGTTCCCCAGCCCTCCTTGCTGCGAATCGTGATTCGGCTCGTCTCCCCGTAGGCCAGCACCAGCCGCTTGTTCGTATTGAGCAGCCCGATATGCTGGGAGTAGCCGTCCTCCTTGTTCAGATTGGAGCGGATCAGCTGCAGCACCTCCCGGCTCATGCCAAGCCCATTGTCGACAATAACGATATCTAGATACGGACCCGATTGGCGAATTTTAATTTTAATCCGGCCCGGGCCTTCTTTTTCCTTGATGCCGTGGTAGATGCTGTTCTCGACGATAGGCTGAAGCATCAGCTTCATCACCTTCCAATGCAGCACGGTGGAATCGTAATCCAGCACCACATCGAATTTGTCCTCATACCGGTATTTCTGAATCTGCAGGTAATGCTCCAGGCTGCTGATTTCGGTATCCAAGGTGACGGACTCCTCGGGGTCGGTTAAGGAATAGCGCAAAATTTCCGACAAATTATCGATGATGCGGGTCACCTGATTCGGGCGTCCCGTAAGGGCGATGGTTTCCCAATTCAGCGTTTCCAGCGTATTGAACAAGAAATGCGGATTGATTTGCGATTGCAGCGCCATCAGCTGCGAAGCCTGCAGCTTGTAGCGGCGTTCCGAGTAGCTGCGCTGCGTCATGTATAGGGCCAGCATGGAACCGAGAATAAAAGAAATCAGCAGCAGCCAGATCGTAATTTTAATAATTTGGAACGGCACCTGATACAGTGCGCTCTGCGGAACAATGGAAATATATTTCCAGCCGTAGCGGACGGAAGTTAACTGGGTCACGATCAACGACTGATCGGGGGTTTTAACCGTATAGAACGTTTGGCCCGACGGAAGAATGCTTGCGAGATCGAGGCTTGTTAAATAGGCGGGCTGCTTGTCGCTGAAAACAATTTCGTTCTTTTCGTTCACGACCAATATGCACTGATCGGGAAAGGTGGAGAGGGACCGCAATATATTCTCGATATACCCCGGAAGAATATTGAGCACCAGCACGCCCCGGCCGTTATTAATTCGCTGATAAATGGTCACCCGTCTTTGCTGCTCCGCATTCTGGCCGATAGACTTGATATAACGGGACTCGATCCACAGCTTCACATGCTCATCCTGCCGCTGAAACTGCTCGAACCACTGCGTATCGTCATACGATTTCAGCTCGGATAGTCCCTGCTTGGAGGAAATAAACCGCCCGTTATCGTTCGGCAGGTAAATGTAGAAGGAATCGATATACTGCCTGGCATTGGCCGGGGCGTTCAGGAAGCTTTTCAGCAGATCGAATGAAATAAGATCCTCATGAGAAAGCGAACGGTTGCGCATAATGGAACTCAGCGCATCGATGATTTTGAGATCGTTGTCATACACGAGCATCATCGGATCCGTTTCGCTGACGATAAACTCGATATTTTCCTTGGTCTGCTTCAGCAGGTTGACGGAGTTTTTGTTAATATCCTCCTTGAGATAGCTCTGCGATATTAGAATGGAGAGGGTCCCTAGAATAATAATGGGAATGAGCAGGGGAAGCAGGAACATCATAAGATGCTTCATGAAAAAAGTATTCTTCATCGTGTCTCCATCCGTATCGGTCTGACGTTAATTCGGCGTATTGCGAAACTCGCGCGGGCTTTTGCCGAAATACAATTTGAACGCCCGGGAGAAATTTTTGGCATTATCGTAGCCGACCGCGCTGCCGATTTCGTAGGATTTGTAGGAAATATCCTTCAGCAGCTCCGCGGCCTTCTCCATTTTGACGGAAATGACGTAGTCCGAGAAGTTTTGTCCCGACCATTTTTTGAAATATTTGCTTAGATAGTGCAGGCTCATATGAAAGACGCCGGCGGCTTCCTCCAGTGTGACATGCTGATAATGCTCGGTGACGTAAGCCTTGATGGCAGTGATTTTTTTCTCGTGGTATCCCTGCTCCTCCTGGTTTTCTTCGGGTTCCACCGGCTCAGTGGGAGGCTCAGCGGTAAAGCGCTTTCCATTCAGCTTCTCGTTATCCAGCTCCGCTTTAATCCCGGTAAACAGCTTCAGCAGTTCCTCATATTTGGTCGGTTTGATAATATAGCCTTTGACGCCGAAGCCAAGCGCTTGCTGCGCATATTCGAATTCCTTGTAGCCGGACAGGAAAATAATTTTCGTATCGGACTTCCGGTTATGCAGCTCTTCGGCCAGCTCGATGCCGGACATGACCGGCATTTTAATATCGCTCAGCACGACGTCCACTTCATGATGAAGAATATAATCCAGCGCCTGCTTGCCGTTCTTGGCCTCGGACACGATCTCGAAACCGATATCGTTCCAGGGAAAGTAACTGCATAGGCCCATTCGTATTTTGGTCTCATCGTCAGCCACCAACAGCTTGTACATGCGTCTGATGCCTCCTTAGGGTTAAAGCTTGTCCATGCTTCTCAGGAAAAGGGGAGTCCGGCGAAAATCAGGTGACGCAGGTGAACGCTTGCACACGGCTCCAGGAGGGTTCAATCCGGCCCGCCGCCGCTGTTGCACCGCATCAACTATAGCCGGGATTCATGTAAGCTTCATTATAAGTTACCGTTAAATCGCTTACAACACCATAGCAAATAATGAAAACTTATGGCAAATCCTGCGCCCATTTTGGCGTTCGGGAACGAACAAAGATAGACAAATATTCAAACCTTTTGACAAACCAGATGGATTTAAGTTGCTTTGGCGCGTTGCTATAATTAATTTGAAAGTGCTTACAAATAAAAATGTCAGGCAAAGGGGACTTCGAAATGAAAAAAACAGCAATTATAAGCTCGGCCGTTGCCGTTTCGTTATTATCTATCGGCTTGGTCGGCTGCGGCAGCGGTTCGAGCGAGCAGGGGGCTGCGGCCGGAGGCGACAGCGGGAAAGCAGTGACTTTACGCTTCTCCTGGTGGGGCGGCGATTCGCGGCATAAGGCGACCTTGGATGCGATTAATCTGTACCAGCAAAAAAATCCGAACGTGACCATCGAAGCGGAATACGGCGGCTTTGACGGATATGAGCAAAAAATCAAGACCCAGCTGGCCGGCGCTACGGCACCGGATATTATGCAGCTGGATCAGCCGTGGCTTGCGGAATTGACGAGCGGAAACGAGCTGCTGCTTGATTTGAACTCGCAGAAAACGATTGACGTCAGCAAGTTCGATGCAACTTATATGAAAAGCTTCATGACCTACAACAACAAAGTGGTCGCGCTTCCGATGGGAACCAACGGCCGATCGATGATCGTGAACAAAACGCTCGCGGACAAGCTGGGGATTCAGGTCGATCAGGCCTGGACCTGGGATACGCTGCTGGAAACCGCGAAGAAGATTCGCGAGAAGGACAGCAAGATGTATTTGCTTGACTCCGATCTAGGCGTCGTGTCCACGATGTTCGGCAACTATCTCCGCCAGAAAACGAACAGCCCGATGGTCAAGGACGACTACACGCTTGCGTTTACGAAGGAGCAGGCGGCCGAAGCTTTCGATTGGGTGCAAAAAGCGTTCAAGGCCGGCGTGTACCAGCCGCTGGGGGAAAGCCAATTGTTTACGGGCAAAACGGATCAAAACCCGAAATGGATCAACCAGGAGCTGCTGGCTTACGATGGCTGGAGCAGCGAAATCGGCAAGTACAAGGACGCTTTGCCTAAAGGCACCGTAGTGGAAAGCGTGCTGCCGGCTTTGGCCAAGGATGCCAAGACAGGCGCCGCACAAATCCGCCCTTCGATGGTAGTAGGTATTAACAAGCGCTCGGAGAATCAGGCGGAAGCTTTGAAATTCGTCAACTGGCTGCTGACCGATCCGGAAGCGGCGAAGACGCTGGGCGATGTTCGCGCCGTACCGGCTCTGGACTCGGCTAAAAATGCGATTGTAGAAGCGAACAAGCTGGATAAAAACATTGCCCAAGCGGTAGATCTGGCCTCCAAAAGCCAAGCGGTTCCGGACAATGCGATCTCGCAAAATTCCCAGCTGGGCGAGATCTCGAAGGACCTGATTCAGAGAATCGCGTTTGACAAGACCTCTCCCGACCAGGCGGCCGACGAGCTGATAAAGCGGTATACAGAGAAAATTAAAGAGCTGAAAAAATAGACATCACGTACAGGATGGAGAGATGACCATGCAGCAGGCTCTGAAAAGAAAAAGGAGCAGAGCATCTTATATCGGGCTGGTATATATCAGCCCCTGGATTATCGGATTTCTGCTCCTGCAGCTTTATCCGTTTCTTGCCTCAATGTATTATTCCTTCACATCGTTTGACCTTATTAACACGCCGAAATGGATTGGCTTGAAAAATTACGTCGACATGTTCACGAAGGACGACATGTTTTACCAGACGCTCAAGGTCACTCTGATCTATGCTTTGATCGCCGTTCCGGCCAAGCTGGCTTTTGCGCTTCTCGTCGCCGTTATTTTGAATGTCAAGATGCGAAGCGTCAATTTCTTCCGCACGGTTTATTACCTGCCTTCCATCCTGGGGGGCAGCGTCGCGGTAGCGGTCCTGTGGCGGTTTCTGTTCATGAAGGAAGGCGTTATTAACAACGTGACTGCAATGCTGCATCTGCCAGCCGTCGATTGGCTGGGGAACCCGAAGCTGTCGCTGTTTACGATCTCCATGCTGAACGTATGGCAGTTCGGCTCTTCTATGGTCTTGTTTCTTGCAGGCTTGAAGCAGGTTCCCGGTGAGCTGTACGAGGTCGGCCGGGTGGATGGAGCGTCCAAGCTGAGAATGTTTTTCTCCGTCACGCTGCCGTTGATCACCCCGATTCTGTTATTCAATCTGGTTATGCAGATCGTGAACGCGTTCCAGGAGTTTACCGGAGCGTTCGTCATTTTGCCGGATGGGGGCCCGCTGAAGTCGACTTACTTATTCGGAATGAAATTGTATGACGAAGGCTTTAAATTTTTGAAAATGGGCTATGCGTCCGCCTTGTCCTGGGTGCTGTTCAGCATCATTTTAATTTTCACGCTGCTGGTGTTCCGCTCTTCTTCGTATTGGGCGCACTATGAGGATGGAGGGGACAAACATTGAGGAATGAATCCATGCGCAAGGCAGTCACCTTTGTATTCATGTGTGTGTTCGGATTGATTATGATTTATCCGCTGATCTGGCTCTTCAGCGCTTCCTTCAAGTCCAACGAGGAAATCTTCGGCTCATTGAGCCTGTGGCCGAAGGAATTTTTATGGAATGGCTATCAGAACGGCTGGAAGGGCTCCGGCCAATATTCGTTCGGGTTATTCTTCATGAATACGTTCAAGCTGGTGCTGCCGACCGTGTTTTTCACCGTAGTTTCGAGTACCCTTGTAGGCTATGGATTCGCCCGGTTTCAATTTCCGTTGAAAAGGCTGTTTTTTGCGCTCATGATTTCCACGCTGATGCTGCCTAATGCGGTCGTCATGATTCCGCGCTACATTTTATATAAAAACCTGGATTGGCTGAACAGCTATTTGCCGTTTATTGTGCCGGCGGCGCTGGCGACGAACGCGTTCTTCGTCTTTATGCTGGTGCAGTTTTTCCGCGGCCTGCCGAGGGAGCTTGATGAATCGGCCAAAATGGACGGCTGCAATTCGTTCATGATTCTGGTCCGGATCTTGCTGCCGTTAGCCAAGCCGGCGTTATTCTCTGCGGGAATCTTCGAGTTCATCTGGACCTGGAACGATTTCTTCAATTCTTTGATTTATATTACGAGCGTCAAAAAGTTTACGGTTTCGCTGGCGCTCCGCATGGCGCTGGATAATTCGGCAAGCATTGCCTGGAATCAGGTGCTGGCGATGTCTGTGGTAGCGATTATCCCCTGCATTCTTGTCTTTTTCTTCTCGCAAAAATATTTTGTCGAAGGCATCGCCACAACAGGCATCAAGGGCTAGAACGCGCTAAGCGCAATTCCGCCCCAGACCAAGTAACCCGGGTACGGCACTTTTATAGTGGCCGCGTCCGGGTTTTTGTTTATCATGGAGCAAGGCTGTGTTAATGGCTGCAGGACCTCAATATATTTGCTCTGGAGCCCATTCTCCCGTGAGAGGATCTCCCGTTAAATAAGGAAGCCTCAGCTGCCTGGAGGCGGTGTGCAAATAATTCCCCCTGAAAGCAATCGGGTGAAGGGAGCTTCCGGCTGCATTCCCGCCTCCGGCAGCTGCGCTGTCATTTAAATGAAGGAGTGTTTCCAAATCGCGCGTATAAACCGCCGCATCCCATCGGACACGGGCGATAATTTCCGCTACAATGCTCTGCGGGAACCCGGCGGCTTGTGAAATAATGGATACGGCCTTCATCGGGGTATCTCGTACGATTTGATGGGCGCGCAAGTGGGCTTTTAGATAGGCAATCACGCACGATTCGTTTCGCTGCGACCATTGCTCCTGAGCTACGATTCCGGTTAAGTAATCATCGCCCAGACCTTCGTCGAAAATCACCTCGCCCACTCCCTGGAACTTAGCCAGGCTAATATACGGCTCCCACATGGCGCTGGCGCCCTTACTCATCCCCCGGATGCTCGTCAATATACTGCTCATGTCCTGATGAATCACTTGAGATGGCTGACCGCCGAGAGCGGCCAGAAGCCGGTTTACCCGGCATCCGGCGCTTGAGTTCATAACCGTCGAAATGCTCAGCCCTGCAAGCTCCTCCGGCTCATGGATGTTGGAGCCTCTGGGAACGACAATGGAAATCCCCTGGCCGCGCTGGGATTTGCCGTCGAATGCGAGCAATACCGGGTTGAAATTGGGCAGGAGCCGGCTGAGCTGCTGGCTGACGACAATAGGATAGTCGCCCAAATAGGCGACATGGACGCGGCCTGCGATCATGTCTTCCACCAATTCAAGTCCGCTGACGGCGTTCCGCCACTGTACGGAAAACACGCGCGACGGCTCTAGGAGCGCCAGCTCCTCCTCGAACAATCTCAGTTCTTTGATGATCAACGGACTCCACATATAAGCAGTTCCGCTCTGGTAGCCGATGGTTATCGTTTCCGGGCTGGAGGAGAGAGGTCTTCTTTCGGCTTCATCGGCAGCAAGCACCGTAGTTTGGCGGCGAATCCAGTGCTGCAAATCCTCTTTATGAAAATAAATTTCTTTACCTATTTTAATGAAAGGAAGGCGCTTGGACTTGCGCCACCGGTCCAAGGTCGACCGGCTTACTTCCAGCAGGTCCATCGCTTCTTGAAGTGTCATCAGATTCATTCGGTGACCGGACATTCGCATCGCTCCTTTGAAAATGAATGCCATAGTTTCAGTATAGTAAGTTTCTAAAGAAGGCACAACCCCAATGTGATATGACATGACATAAAAGTGGAATTTAATGGGCATATTCGTCGATTTTCATCATTCGTCCTCGTTGGCATATCATTAAATGTTAACTATATTGACTCGAAATTACATCGCTGCTATGTTAGATGATAACGATTGGCCGGTAAAACCGGATTACCGGGTCAATTAACCATCGCTCAGTGAAGAACAAGGGGGATTTGTATATGAGAAAAACGGTGCGGATGTGGGGATGTATTTCATTGGTTATGACTTTGCTGGCCGGCTGCGGTTCCGCCGCTTCTACGCCCAAAGCTTCGGAGGCGGCAAAAGAGACGAAAGAGCAGGTGCCGGTTACGCAAATCATGAACTGGTATGCGCAGGCGGACCAAGGAGGACAATATGCCGCACAAGCGCAGGGGTTTTATAAAGAGGCCGGAATCGATATGACGATCCAGCCGGGCGGCCCGCAAATTTCGACCATTCAGGTCGTTTCGTCGGGGAAGGCCCAGTTCGGTATGGCGCAAGGAGACCAGGTGCTGATGGCCCGTGCGGAGGGGATTCCTCTTGTGGCGGTTGCCTCTTTGTTTCAAGTGAGTCCGCAGATCATTCTGTTTCAGAAGAACGAACCGATCCAAACCTTCGGGGATCTGAACGGAAGAACGGTGTTTGTTTCTCCAGGGTCGCCTTACTGGGAATATATCAAGAAGAAATATAAGCTGGATCAAGTGAATGAGCTGGCATTTACCGGCGATTTCAGCGGATTCCTTTCAAATAAAACCTCAGGCGCCCAGGCTTATTTGAACACAGCGCCTTTCAGCTTGAAGGAGCAGGGCATCGAAACCAATTACTTGAAAATCTACGATTCGGGCTATCAGCCCTACGCCAATGTTTTATTTACGACCGAGAAGGTTTTGAAGGAAAATCCGAAGCTGGTGAAGGCTTATGTGGAGGCCAGCGTCCAAGGCTGGAACTATTATAAGGATCACTATAAGGATGTGAACCCTGTGCTGCTTAAGGCGAACCCCAACCTCAACGCGGACTTGCTGAATTTCGGGGCGGAATCCCAAAGGGATCTTGTATTTGGCGGCGATGCGGCAGAACACGGTGTAGGCTATATGGCAGAGGCCCGTTGGACTACGCTGATGAAGCAGCTGCTTGAGGCGGGTCTAATCAAGAAAGAGGTCGATGTGACCAAAGTGTTTACGAACGAGTTTCTGCCCGCGCCTGCACATTAAACACCGGAAAGGGGAAGCGAATTGAAACATCATCCTAACTTGGGGGAAGAAGCATCCGAAGGACTGCCGTTCCTTATCAAAGTGAGTCTGATCGGCATATTCGGCGGATTTCTGGGCGGGCTCCTCGGCATCGGCGGCTCCTTCCTTGTGATTCCTTTCTTATCCGGCCTGCTGGGCTTGTCTTCCCATAAGGCTCATGCAACAGCGCTGCCCGTAGCCTTTGCCTCCGGGCTGTCGGCTCTCGGCTTTTACTCGGCATCGGGCCATATTGATTTGAAGCTCACGATTCCTGTCATGATCAGCAGTCTGGTCGGAGTTATGCTGGGTACGCGGTGGATGAAATATGTAAAAGGCCGGCATCTAAGCCTATGGTTCGGCTGTTTCCTCCTCATTATTGCAGCAGGCTTCGCCTTGTCCTTAACGACCGGATCGGAGGGGCAGACAGGCGAGGCATCGTATTCGCTGCTGCGTTCGATCCTGCTCGGATTGGCGGCAGGGATCCCAAGCGGCCTGTTCGGGGCCGGGGGCGGAATTATTATGGTTCCGGGGGCCGTGCTCCTGCTGCAAGTCGCAGAGCAGACAGCTCAAGGCATATCGCTGCTTGCCATCATTCCCACTACGCTGCTGGGTACCTGGATGCAGTACAGACAAGGCAATATCGCCTCGAAGGTGGCTCCCTATTTAACGGCGACGGCTTTCCTGGGCGGCTTGCTGGGAGGCTGGCTTGCCGTACATTTGCACGGATCGGTGCTTAAAGGCCTCCTCATTGTGATCCTGCTATACATCGGGATTCAAAATGTATGGAAGAACCGCCCGTGGAAAAACACACGGGTAAAGGAGCGGGAGCTATGAATCCTGCAGTGCAGGATCGGCCTGCTCCAATGCGGCGGTCTGATAAACGAGGACGCTATTTTCAAAACAAGCGATTATTTCATTTCCAGAGAAGGAGGTGCTCTTTATGATCAACGCGTCACTTACACCGGATGATTTCACCGCACAACGGCTGCTGCTCATTCCCGACCAGCTGCTGCTTCGTCAGGGACCTGCGGCCGGCCAAGCGGCTCTCGTGGAAAAAGGGCGCTTCGCCGATATCGGCCCGGCGGCCGAGCTGATCGAACGCTATACCGACGCAGCGCAGGTGCGGCTGCCCGGCGCCGTCGTGATGCCGGGCTTCATCGATGCGCATCACCATCTGACGCAAGCGTTCGGTAAGGCGCTCGCATTCGGCGAGCCTTCGGAAATTTTTCGCCGCATCTGGGTTCCGCTCGAAGGCAGTCTCGATGCGGAGCTTCTGTATCTTGCGAGCAAGCTTGCGGCGCTGGAGGCGCTGCGCGGAGGCTTTACGACGGTCGTCGATGCAGGCACCCGCGCCGATGCCGGTCTTGAGCCTCTGATGCAGGCGACCTCGGAAGCGGGACTGCGCTGTGTGCTTGGATTGATCTGCAACGATCTGGGCGGCGCGCCGTCCGATAACGCGCAGTCGATTCTGAAGCGGGCAGAGGCTCACCTCTTGAATGGCTCGAAGGACGGTCTGATCCATCCTTCACTGGCCATCTCCATTCCGGAGGCGGCAACCGATGAAATGCTGCGCAGCGTTGCGGGACTTTGCCGAGAGGCGGGAGCGGTTTTCAATCGCATGTCAACGAGCATCTCGGCGCAGTGGAACGCTCCTTGATCCAGCGCGGCCTGCGGCCGCTGGAGCATCTCCATGCGGCGGGCGCACTCGGTCCGCACACGCTGATCGCGCATGCCACGCTGCTTACCTCGCACGAGCTGATGGTGCTGCGCGAGACGGATACCGCGGTCGCCTACAATCCCGTGGCCTCGCAGTGGAAAGGCAACGCGGTCGCGCCGGCGACGCTTATGCAGTCGCTTGGCATCCGCTTCGGCCTCGGAACGGACGGAACCCGCAGCGACGGGTTCCGGCTGCTTGACTCGGCTGAAGCGACGCAGCGCCTCGCCTACGGTCTCGCAGCGGGCGATTTCTCCTGCGGCGGCGGCTGGCCCTGGCTGAACGCATGCCACAGCGGGGAGTGCCGAAGCCGTCGGCCTGGGCGGGCTGACCGGCGAAATCGCCGTCGGCAAGGCGGCGGATTTTCTGATCGTCGATATCGATGTGCCGGAATTTTACCCGTCACGGGACCTTGTATGGGAGCTGACCCGCTTTGGCAACCGCGATCAGATTCTCGGCGTGTTCGTAGCGGGAAGGCTGCGGTTATGGAACGGCTGGCCCGTCGATTGGGACGGACGGGCGCTAATGCGCGAGGTCGGCCGGCGAGCCGAGGCGGCGGTTGCAGCCGCACCGATTCATAAGATCCATCCTTCATCGGCGGAGCATCGGGCCGGCAGGGAAGCAAACGGCATCCTTCGCCGCCCGGTCGGGTGAGCGGGTGTCCGGCGAAACGTATGTCTTCCTAATATAATTGAGAAAACAGGACCAAGATAAGAAGCCATGCCTCTTACAAGGCGCTAAAAAGCACCGCAGCGTGCGAGAGGCCACTGAAAAAGTCATTGCTACGAGTACGGAATATTCTTCCGATCGCTGTTGTCCCTGGATTTCTCTGATTATATTCCGCTTGTAGCGGTTGAAATCCAGGGACAAAGGCGAACGCTTACGCTTCTACAGAACATTTCCGTACCCTCCGTAAGTTTTTCAGTGACCTCGTGTGCGGAAACCATTCTGCAGATCCCCAACTGCGATCGAAAGAAGGAGCCGTACGCATAGCGATTGCTTTTGCCGAGGCTGCTCTCTTTTTGGTCTTGTTTTTGTTATATCCATATGACTGCATAATATTTCTTGAAATGGATAATGATAAGAAAAATTTACCGGGGAGGGGACAACCCTGGCTTCCAACGGATCGAGCGTGCTTATTGTTCATCAAATCATGGAACGGCTGGGGCATTCGCCGGACTTTGTTTGTCACGAGTTCGCGCTAAGTCCGGACCTTGGTTTATTTTGCATCTACATTTCTTCAATCGTTTCCACAGAGCATGCCAATGAATTTATATTCAAGCCCATTCTGGAGCAAAATTTGGATGCCAGGGCGCTGCGCGATCCCAAGTCTTGGCTTGAATCGCTCATCCCCAAGGCACAGACCGATGCCTTTAAGGAAGCAACGGAGGGGATTCAACGCCTTCTCGAGGGGCAGTGCCTTCTCATTTCAAGCAGCGGAGATTGCCGTCTCAGCTACGATATTGCCAAAGGGCAGAACCGCAGTGTCTCTGAACCTACGACGGAGGCGTCCATCCGAGGTCCAAGAGAAGGCTTCGTTGAGGATATTGCCAGAAATGTCGCTTTAATACGCAAAAGGCTGAAGAGCGAGCATTTAATATTTGAACAACTGATTATCGGGACGGAGACCAAGACCAAGGTTTACTTGACCTATATCGATAATATCGCGCAGGTCAAAGTTGTGGAGGAATTCCGCAGGCGTCTCAATTCCATTCATGCGGACAGCATTCTGGAGAGCTCTTACATCGAGGAGTGGATTCAAGATAATACCTGGTCTCCTTTTCCTCAGCTGCTCTTTACGGAGAGGCCGGATTCTGTCGTTGCCAAGCTTATGGAGGGACAGGTCGTCGTTATGACGGACGGGACCCCCATTGCGCTGGTCGGTCCGGTTACTTTTTTCCAATTCTTCAATTCTCCCGAGGATTATTACCAGCGGGCGGATATTGCCACCCTATCGCGATGGCTGCGTTTCTTTGCCTTCCTGCTGTCCATCTTTGTTCCGGCGCTCTACATCGCCGTCGTCAGCTATCATCCGGAGCTGCTGCCGAATTCGTTGTTGATCAGCTTGGCGGCCCAACGGGAGGAAGTGCCGTTTCCCGCCTTTTTTGAAGCGGCGATTATGATGGTGACCTTCGAGATTTTACGGGAAGCGGGGCTGCGGATGCCGCGTATTGCCGGGCAGTCGATTTCCATCGTAGGGGCTCTTGTGCTGGGCGAAGCGGCTGTGGAAGCGGGGCTGGTTTCCGCCGCCATGGTTATCGTCGTCTCGCTAACGGCGATCTCCAACTTTGTCTCCCCCAATTACGGCTTCGGCATCGCCCAAAGAATCATTCAGTTTGCGTTTATGATTCTGGCGGGATTAATGGGATTATTCGGATTGATGTGCGGCGTATTTTTTGTGCTCATTCATCTCGTTTCTTTGCGCTCATTCGGCGTAAAGTATTTTACACCCTTGGCTCCGTTCGTGTCCTCTCTGCCTGGAGAGATACGCTGTTCAGAGTTCCGCGGTATAAGATGAAGCGATTCCCGCATAGACGAATGCAAAATAAATAAGAAGGTGCTGGAAGATGAAGGCCTCACGCTTAGGAGTCGTGCTGACGCTGCTGGCGCTTTGTACCGGGTGCTGGGATATAAAGGATATCAATACGCTGGCCATAGTTAGCTTGGCCGGTGTCGATAAAGATCCGAAAACGGGAGATTTCTTAGCCTACTATCAAGTCATGAATCCGACAGGCCTGTCGACAAGAACAGGAAGCTCGGCGAAGGCTGCCGTGTATACCTTTAATTTCAAAGACTTCAGTCACGGAAGATTTACTGAAAAAACAGGCAGGGCTATGCCCCGATTATTTTTTACGGCGCATTTGCAGAGCTACATCATCTCCGAACGTTACGCCAGGGAAGGCATACTGGACCTGATCAATTATGTCGAGCTGAATCCTGAGCGCCGGTCCAATTTAATTATTTTTGTTTCGGACAGCCCTCTGGACGTCATTATGAACAGCTTTACTCCTCTGGACCGAGTTCCCGGCAGATTCATGCGTTCCTTGTCCAATCACTATCAGCGCAATTTTAGAATGAACATTTATCCGATCCGGTTCAAGGACCTGGAAAAGGATTTGAAGCGCCAGACACCCACTGTCATTCCAATCATTCACTATAACGGAGTGAAAGCGGCCTCCAAGTCCGATGAAATCGAAAAAATCAATGCGACCCAAAACGGATTGACTTTTGCCGAAGGTGCCGTCTTTATCCATGCCCGAATGGTCGGCCGTCTGGATGATAAATCGAAGGTTCTGTTTTACATCCTGAATAAAAAGTACCGGCGATTGACAGAAACGATCACCGTAAACGGAAGCTATGTCGATGTCGAAGCGCAAGATATACAGGTTCAGCGAAAATGGATCGCGCCCGGCTCTCATCTTTCCTTCGATATCCATGCGGATTTGCGCATCATCAACAATCAGCAACAAAGAAAGATGACTCTGCAAAACCTCCAGCAAATTGAGGCTTCATTTAACAAAATGCTGGAAGCAAAAGCGGAAGCCCTGGAGCAGATGAGTAAAGACAAAGGCTGGGACCTGCTCGGCATACACGAACCATGGCGGTAATGAAGACAGCTGGCGGCAAACGAAAGTAACATTCCATGTTACGTCGACGATGACAACGACCGGCAACACGAGTACACCCTATCTTTTAGAATAGAGGATGCGATCGGATGGAGCAGGCTAATTTGAGCGGTTGGCAACTCTTTAATCTTACTTTGGTATTTATCATTGGGACTTCGTTTATCTTATTGCCCGGGAGTCTCATTGCCGACGCCAAGCAGTATGGCTGGCTTGTTTTTATATGGGCGTTCCTGTACGGGATAATATTGGGAGGACTCTGGTTGTACCTGTCCAGCAAATTTCCGGGACTAAGCATTGTCCAGATCGCGGTACAGGTGCTGGGTAAATGGGCGGGAGGCTTCGTTTCCCTTCTGTACGTTCTCTTCTTCATTCAGATCGCTTCCTGGGTTACGCGCAACATGAGCGATTTCATGCACATTAATGTGATGCCGCGTACGCCTCTTTCTGTCTTCAATATCATGATCCTGGCCGTTTGCGCCTATGCTGTGGTCAAAGGGATCGAATCGATCGCCATGGTATGCGAGTTGTTGAGCTTGCTGTTAACTCTGCCTTTCTGGATTCCCTTTTCCATCATGATTCAAGAATGGGATTGGCAGAACTTCAACGTGCCTTATGTTTTTCACCCTTGGGAGACGTTTTTAAACACCCGTTATGCACTTGCGTTCCCTTTTATGGAGGCCGTTTCCTTTATGATGATTTTCCCGTTTGCCGGACGCCGCTTAAACCTTGCCTTTCTCTCCGGAATCGGGTTTGCTGGAATCAATTTGACGTTAAGTATTCTATTTACGATCGGCGTGTTAGGCGTGGAGCGTGCTTCGCATCTCATCTACCCGATATTCATTATTTTTCGTGAGATGGAGTTTACGAACTTTATCGAGCATCTGGAATCGGTGCTTTCCATCAACATTCTTCTGATCGTATGCATTAAATTAAGCTTATTGTTCTACTGTGCGGTTCTGGCTATTTGCCAGCTATTCGAAGTGAAGGAGCGCGGGGTTGTCGCTTATCCGCTCATCTGGATTATTTCGGCGTATGCGCTGTTTTTCAAGAATATCGTGGAAAATGTGAATTGGGTGAAAATGTATTTGTTTAACTACTATGCGTTGTACGCTATCGTGATCCCTGCCGTCTTGATTATATGTGCGCGGATGAGGAAAAAAGGCCGGTTCCGGAAGAGGGAGACGGCAACATGACTCTGCTGATTCTTTTGTATATTTTTTTTCACATAGGCGGGTTCTGGATATTAAGAGCGAGCCCGTCCCAAAAGAAGGAAATGGGGCTTTTTTTCGGCCTAACGACGTTGGGGGCTGTGCTTTGGGGCAGTATCATTCTCCGGCATCCGCTGGATGTAAATAAAGCTATCGGTTGGATGCTGTCCCATTGGCTGTAAGGTGGAGCAGGGTGCGGGCAAGCTTGTCCCGATTTTCAAAATAATAATTGCCGCTATTTATCTTTCATGGTATTATTTTCTAGGTCATTTGAACCAATTCAGGAGGATATTACCATGAAAATCAAGAAAATTATTGTTTCTTTTGCACTACTCAGCTTGTCTTTTTCTTCCATTGCAGGTGCTCACCCGGGCAGGACGGACGCTAACGGGGGACATTATTGCCGGACCAACTGTGAGAAATGGGGACTGAAGTACGGAGAGTACCATTATCATAATGGCGGGGGAAGCAGCAGCGGATCGTCAAGCTCCGGTTCCTCATCTACAGGCAGCAGTTCACCGGTGTATACAACTCCTAAAGAGGTTATTCCTGACGGCGCCGTCAAAGTGAGCCTGCCTTCCTATCCTGTTTATGTGAATGGCCAGCAGGTAATTCCACATCGAAATATCCGGTGATCGAATACAAGGATATTACTTATTTTCCGATGACCTGGAATTATACGCAAGCGTTAGGACTTGAAACCAAATGGGACGCCGATGTCGGCTTTGTTGTAAGAAAGTCGGAGGCGAAAGCGGCCAAACTAAACCCGGATGCAGGCGTTCCCGCATCCAAGCTGTATGCGAAGCTTCCTGATTTTAATGTTTATGTGAACGACGTATGGATCGATAACTCGAGCGAGGAATATCCTTTGCTTGTCCTGAACGATGTTAATTATTTTCCAATGACCTGGAAGTTTGCCGTTGAGGAGCTTGGCTTGACTGCAAGCTTTACTAACAATAGTTTTTATATTTCAAAGTAGCGCTAAAAAGGGGCCGATCCAACGATCTCTTTATTATTAGTAAATTGCTCATCTTTGAAAAACAGGAATCTTAAACCAAAAAAGCAATAAAACGATGATGGCGGATGAAAGCAGTAATGCTTTAGCGCGATGCGTATGGAAGAAACGGATCATGAAGAACATGGCGAAATAGAACCCGATCGACCAATAAAAACTCCAGCCGTGATGATAACTGATTTTTCCGAAATGCAGCCAAGTATATTCGATAAGGCACAACAAAACGACCCAAGCAACATAGTAGAATACCTTGCGCTTCATGGAGATATCAGGAAAATAGTTAAGATATAAAAGCGTGATGCAGGGAAGCAAAATGATTGTATTTGTAAGATCGGTCATAGTATGGCTGCTCAGTATGTCCGGCTGAAACGACCAGATTAAATAGTTGCTGCACAAAAAATTGTATAAAAGATTTAAGAACGAAACAAACAGCATCGTCTCAAAATAAGTCTGCCATTGGCGCCGGGATTTCGAAACCAAGGTGACTGCAAGAAATATGAGATCGGTTAATAAAATCATCCTGTTACCTCCAGCCAACCTGCGTTTTAACCAATCTATCGCCAGTATCTGTTAATATGATTTTTTCCAATAAGTGAAAAATCAATGCAAAATTTACATAAAATCAGGAAAGCGCCTATTTAGGCGAAATAGGCACGCTAGGGAGCAAATTCCTACCTAAGCCTCAGCCATTTCGGAGGGTCGGAAGAAAATGAGGATTTCTGGTTCATTCGAACCGAAGAAGGAGTAATGCGGCAGGGTGGAAAGGCCTAATGCAGCCTATGTGGGCTGTTTTTTTATTATCATGAAGGTCATTTCTGATGTATATGCGGCGGAAAAGCAGGGTTTCAAGCCGCTGGATCCGTTCCATAAACTGACAAATTATGCTCTCTTTCTGAGGTATGATAGTAAAATGATCCTGCACCACAAATCGAATTCGAAAGTGAGGTGGAGCTGCAGCGGCAAGATTGACTATAATGGAGCTGAAATTGAATCAGGCTGCTTGCCATCGGAATTGAACGGCTACCAAATATGAATAAAAGAATGGTGAAATGAAATATGAAAAATACTTTGTTTGCTTTTGCATTTCTGCTGGCATTTCTGCTAACGGGGGCGGAGGCCCCGGATGCTTCGGTTGTCTCAGATGCCCCAGCTGTCTCAGATGCCTCAGATGCCTCAGCCTCATCTTCAAGCACAACCTCTGTCCAGGACGATACGGTATACACGCTGGTGCCTGAGGACTGGCATATTTACAAGGACGGCACGCATCCGGAGGAGACGACAAAAGGCTTCAACGATGCCTTAGTCTGGGCACATAACAACGGGAAGAGCACGTTCAAGGTTCCGGCCGGAACCTATTTGATTAAGAAGGAAGATCCTGCGCGGCCTTCCGATCCGAGTGCGCGCATCAATATGGTGCCGGATATGACCTTTGAGCTGGACGAACAAGCGGTCCTTCGGAAGGAAACGAATGGACTGCCGGGCTACCAGACGCTGCACGTCGGGTATGGAGCGAATCATGTGACCCTTAAGGGCGGCACCTACCGAGGGGATAAAGATACCCACGATTACTCCAGCGGAGGCACCCATGAAGGCGGGTACGGGATCGTGATCGAAGGCGCCGTCAATGTAACGGTAGATGGCGTTAAAGCGGTTGACTTCACAGGCGACGGGCTGGCGGTCGGCGGCAAAGGAACGCTGGTGCAGGATTTGTATGAGAACAGCTTCGTTTCCGGAGCGATTGACGACAGCGGCAAAATGATCGCGGATGCTGGTAAAATCCGTACGAAGGCGCCGCTCCATTTCAATCATCCGATCTTCCAAACCGAAAGGGAATTCGAATTGTCGAACAGGCAGAAGCTCCCGGCCGTTTTTGACATTTATTTTTATAAGCAGGATGGCACGTTCTTGACGAGTCTGCACGATATGACAATGCGTCAAATTATGCAAATCCCGGAGGGAGCTGCCGATTTCCATCTGGTGTTCAACCAAGCGGTCAGCACCGGAGCTTATGTGGAATTTTGGCAGCGGGCCGTATCCAAGCAGGTGGTGATTCAAAATTCCGAATTCGCTTTTAACCGCAGGCAGGGGATTACGGTCGGAGGCGGCGACCAGATTACTATCAAGAATAACAAGCTGCATGATATGAAAGGCGCGGCGCCTCAGTCGGGAATTGATGTGGAGGGCGGCTACGGGCAGAACGGTCACTTGAATACGAACATTTTTATTCAAAATAACGAGTTTTATAATAACACGGCGTATGATTTGATCCTATACGATGGACATGACGCCACGGTGGAAGGAAACCGCTTCGGCTCCAAGGGACGAATCGGATTGGCGGTGTCGCCTCCGTTTACCGGCGCTACGGTTAAGGATAACCATTTTGATGGAACCAGCATCTACGCTTACCATGACGTTCATTTTATCGGCAACCAAATGAACGATTCGCTGACGCATTTGGAAGGGCCTAACTTATCGCTGGACGGCATGACATTTACCGACTCCAAGTTCATTATCAGCAGCAAGGAACCGTTCGGGATATCGGCCTCCAATATTACGCTGATTAACGATAAGGGCGGCGCGGAGCTTTCCTTATGGCTCCAGCCGGTTCATCTGAGCCATATTACGCTGATCGGGGCCGGCCTTTCGGGTGGAGCCGCAAGCGGCAGCGTGATCGACGGGCTTACGGTACGCGAGACAAGCGGCTTGAATCTGCCTCCGGCCACGTACAATCAGTGCGACATCGAGTCGGCGACGAGCGGAATTACGCTGGATGGAGAAGGCGCATATGTGTTCGACCAATGCCGGCTCAAGGTGAAAGAAGGCATCATCGTCACACATCCTGATGCGGATTTCACAATGACGAACTCCAGCTTCGAGATGCTGAACCGGCGCTTCGCGCTGAAGGCGGTCCAAGCTCAAAGCATCCGGTTCGAGAACAACGAGATCGTATCGGAGCGGATGGCCGCGGCGACGGACTACGCTGTCATTATTGGGGATTACTGGACGAGAAACAATCCGTACGCAGTGAAGGAGGCCGTGATCCGCGGCAATACGATAACGACCAATCTTCCTGCCCAGGGGATCTCGACGATCTACGCGGGAGCCGGGGCGCCGAAGTATACGATCGAGAATAATACGCTGGTTCATGCAAAGCTTCAGCTGCGGGAGACGGATGCGAGCACGAGCAACGTGGAAAAATAAGCAGGCTGCCAGCCGCTTCGCTCAGGCATTGCAAGCTTGTCGATCCGGGAGCTTATACCCCTTTCATAGGGGAGTGTAAGAAATACTTCACATACGAACTGACCGGCCAATGATTACGAGGCCACTGAAGAACTTACAGAGGGTACGGAAATGTTCTGTAGAAGCGTAAGCGTTCGCCTTTGTCCCTGGATTTCAACCGCTACAAGCGGAATATAATCAGAGAAATACAGAGACAACAGCGATCGTAAGAATATTCCGTACTCGTAGCAATGACTTTTTCAGTGGCCTCATGATTACTGGTCGGTCCTTTTGCTAGGGACAAGCCAAACGCCGCTGAGTTCTCGACGTGCTCGTTATAAAAAGGAAAATTTTTTAAAAGATAGCAAGTCATATTTCCTTTCTTTTTCATGTCACAAAATCTGACTTTTGATTTTGTGCTTTCTGCCGGATATTTGACTATTGACAAACCGTCCTGCGCTGTTTATGATTACCTTAAATTTCATAACGGTACCTTTAAATTCGAAGAAGAGAAAGAGTAAGCCGTCCATTTGTTCTGACAGAGAGTTGGGGTTGCTGAAAACCAACGTTCAAATGTCTGCCGAAAGCCATCTCCGAGAAGCAAGCTGAAATTAGTAGGCTATGCCGTATTTCCTACGTTACAAGGAACACGTATTGATGGATATGTGAGCAGAGTGTCACTCCGTTCGGGGTGAAACTAGGGTGGTAACACGGGTATAAACTCGTCCCTTGTCAGGGGCGGGTTTTTTTGTTTTTTCACATAACGGAGAGGATGGATGGATATGTCTAATCATTCGATAAGAGAGCTGATTTCACCGGTAGTAAGGGAAATGCCGCCTTCAGGCATACGGAAGTTTTTCGATTTGATCGACGGGCAAAAGGATATCATCTCGCTCGGCGTCGGCGAGCCGGATTTTGTAACGCCGAAGGCGGTCCGGGACGCCTGCATCCGCTCGCTGGAACAGGGCAGAACGACCTATACGCACAATGCGGGCTTGCCGGAGCTGAGGGAGGCGATTGCCGAATACTTGTCATCCGGCTTTGAGGTGAATTATGATCCGGCGGACGAGATTATGGTTACGGTCGGCAGCAGCGAAGCGATCGACCTGGCTTTGCGCGCGGTCATTACTCCGGGCGACGAGGTGCTCGTGCCGGTGCCCTGCTATATTTCGTATGCGCCGATCACGGCCTTAAGCGGAGGCATGGTGGTAGAGATCGAGACCCGTGCCGAGGATCAATTCAAGCTGACGGCCGAAGCGCTGCAGAGCAAGATCACACCGAGATCCAAGGTGCTGATTCTGTGCTATCCGAATAATCCTACCGGAGCCGTCATGACCTATGAAGACTGGCTTCCGATAGCGAAGCTCGCCGTGGAGCACAATCTGCTGGTCATCTCCGACGAAATCTACGCCGAGCTGACATACGAAGGCAAGCATGTCAGCCTGGCCGGGCTGCCGGGCATGAAGGAGAGAACCGTGCTGGTGAGCGGGTTTTCCAAGGGCTTTGCCATGACAGGTTGGAGAGTAGGCTATGCATGCGGGCACCCCGAGGTCATCGCCGCTATGCTCAAAATTCATCAATACACGCTGATGTGCGCTCCTATCATGGGGCAGATTGCGGCGATCGAATCGCTCAAAAACGGGCTGGAGGAGAAGGATCACATGATCGATTCCTACAACCAGCGGAGGCGGATGATCGTGCAGGGGCTGCGGCAGATCGGCTTGCCATGCCATGAACCGCTTGGCGCCTTTTACGTCTTTCCGTCAATCGCCCACACCGGTTTGACGTCGGACCAGTTCGCTCAGCGGCTGCTTCAGGAAAGCAAGGTGGTGACGGTGCCGGGAGATGCCTTCGGGCCGGGGGGCGAAGGCTTTATCCGCTGCTCCTATGCCACCTCCCTGCCTAAGCTGCAGGAAGCGCTGGAACGGATGCAGGCGTTCCTTGGCAGGCTGTAACGGCCTTCGGGCGGCGGCGACTGACGAAGCCCGCTAGCGGGGCCGTGCCGCCTTGAAGCGGTCTTTTGCCGCAAGAAGCAAGATGCCCGCATACGCTCATCGCGGGGCTAATGAGGCGTTGACGGCGGTGCCGCGTCCGTAGCAGCAGCCGCAGGGAGCTCCCTGAAAGGCGGGATGAGCGGCACGGCCGGACTGTAAATAAGCGAATCTGCGGGGGTATCGAAATACGAGGAGCAGGTTATGACCTCGGCATCTCCGATCAGGACGAGGGAAGAGCTGCCCACCCCGCTGATTTTAATGGAGCCGACGCGGATACATTTATTTTTGACGGTCATCCTCATTGCAGACACTCCTTCATAAATAGATGAATACGCCGAAAGTTCCTTCATAGAAATAAAATAAGGACATTTTAACTAAAAAGGATGTAAAACTATGCCCGCTATTGTAGGTGCGATCTCCATCAATATCGTCAGCGGTGTGATGAATGTAGGCGATGTCGGAATTATATCTCCGAGTACGTACAGTAAAACATATGCCGGAGGCAGTTCATTCAATTCCGGGAACACGCTAAACATTACCAACGCACCCAGCGTCGTTAATGTGTACGGCAGCTTCGCCTACGAGGAAAGAGCGATCGGCACGCCGGACCCCGAACCTGGTTAGAGGAGGATGGAAGCAATGAATTTTTTCATCAACCAGAATATTGTCATTCATACCTTTAAAGTGGAGGCAATTTCTAACTCTTCCGTACTTCAAATCGGCAGTGCTGGAATCATTAAGCCCCTCTCACAGCTATATAATACGGGGGGGTTCAAGGAGCCGGCACCCACTGCGGAGTCATCGGCATCTACCATTCCTTTTATTCCTTTAACAGAGCCAAGTCTATAGTGCCGTAAGGAGAGGTTGATGGGAATGTACTACTGGAGCCAGGAATGGTTGCGTTATATTCAGCAGGTGAACGAATACTTGCAGTACCAAAATCAACAAATCCAACAATTGACATCGAGGCTTGATGATCTGGATAAGGAAGTGAAGGAGCTTCAAAAGAAAAGCGCACAGCAGCAGCCCGTCATTAATAATGAATACCGGTTCGATCTATTGAAGGTCGAAAAGCTGGAAGGGACCCTGAATATCGGTCTTAATCCCAATCCGGGCGATAAAGATTCATCCATCGAGGAATTTGCCGTTGGCCAGTCCGTCAGCACACCGCCGGGGAGTGAACAGTACGGTCCTATGTTTCAGGATATTCATGGACCAGGTCCAGCAGTATTTGAGCAGCGATGCTTATCGCGCGCTGGAGAAGATGGAGCAGCAGTACCGCTATCCTTTGGATGAGCCTTACCGCAAATTCATTGTAGAGGATGTCAAAAAGCAGATTGACGAGCGCATCCGCTATTATTTGCAGAAGCATCCGGAGCCGATGGAGGATAAGGAACGTTCGATCATAGAGGAAGTCAAGCAGGATATCGAGAAGACCTTCGAAGCGTTTATCCAAAATTTGCCTCGAAAGGAGTACGACACCTAACATGGACTTCAATGTGATTAATGGAGATTTGGTTATCGGTAAAATGGATATTACGTATTTGAGTACCTCATCCACATTTCTGGTGGGGGACATCCGTGCCGTTTCCCTGCTAAGCGCTTATGATACTCCTCCGGAGAAAATGATTGTAGGCGTTACGATTCCTTTTATTGAATAAGCTATAAGCATAAGCGCAAGGGACGGAGGGTGAGTCGGATGCACAAACGGATTTCCGCCGTCGGCAGAATCAAAATCAATACGGTGGGGGCATCCACTATGCTTGAGGTGGGGGACTCCCGGCAGATGATGCCGCTTAACTATACTATAGCGGTCCAGCGCGAGAAATCGATTTATATCCAGAGCGAGTTTAATTTCTTCGATTACCAGATCTTTGCCAGACCGCTCCTGCAGCCGGTCGTTGACGAGCCCCTGCGGATGACGCGTACGAACGTTTCTCCTAACATTGTCGTCCAGGATATTAACGTATTCATCACCTCCTCCTCCTCCATTGCCCATATCGGATCGAGCGAGGAATTAACGGCCCAGTCACGAATTAAGCATATCCGGCATTTACTGAGAGAAGAGCCTACAAAATCGTCATAACTTCATTCAGACGGGAGGGAGCTTCTTTGCCATCGATCGTATTGTCCGTCAATATCAACAGCAACAGCGGAACGGTGAACTTCGGCGATACGTTAAGCATTTCACCCACCTCCAGCACCAAGTCGGTCTCCGGGCAGGGCGGAAGCAATACCGGGAATCTGGTGAATACATTAAACGGAGCCAATGTTAATAATGTATTGGATCCTTCCTTGATCGATCAGCCTACGGCAACCGTAGGTTTATGAGGATAGGGGGCGCATCGGATGAAGCGTAATCCACGTTCCTCCTCCGGATTCGATGCTTCATGGGTGGAGCAGTATGTGCATAACATCCTGAAGCAAACGCTCCCGAAGTCGGATCTGCACGCCGGCTCGAAAGGCTATGATGTGGAGACGACGGAGACCCGACAGCATGTAACGGTAAAAGTCTACGTCTCCGACCCATCGGAGGCCAAGCGGTTACAGGTGGAAGCGGCCGCTACGCAAATCAGGCTTAGCCTAAAAGACAGGGACGCGGAGCAGCGAATTCAGCTGCTGCATCCGGTAATTCCTTCCAGCTGCAGGGCGGTATATAAGGATGGGGTACTGCAGCTTCAGCTTCGCAAGCAGGAGAAGGAAGAGCTCTTTTATAATATAAACGTGCAATTTGTATAAATATTGTGCTGCTGACAGGAAAGCTGCGCCTTGCGGCTTTTTTGTTTGAATTTTTTCATTTTGAAAGCGCAAACAAACAAGCGGCAGCTGGCTGTTATCGTATAATTATTTTTGTAAATGATTGGTTGACAATATCCATAATTTGCATGTATCATTAGATCAAGTTAATAGCTGTGATGGAGAAAATGGAGATTCACATAAGCTGCTATGTCAACTGAGACAAGCATTTTATGTGTTTTTTTATTCCCTAAAACACCTGCTGAGAATGCGAGAAAGGGGTATGCCGATTGTCAGTCCAAGTAAATAATTTTAACCAAAGGACAAATGAAAGCGCTTCACTTAAGTTAAAAAGGAGGAGACTCGGAGAGAATGTACTGGCTTATTTTTTTCTAGCGCCGTCCTTGATCTTGTTTGTCACATTCTTGTTCTATCCGATGCTCCGCTCGGTGTATTTGAGTATGACGGTTACCGACCCCAGAGGGAGGGTGGCCGAATTCGTCGGTCTGGATAATTTCAAGGACTTATTAACATCTGGGCAATTTTATTCTAACCTTGAGGTCACGCTGCTGTTTATTCTGCTTACGGTACCTACCTCTATTGTTTGGTCATTAATTTTGGCAGCGCTTACGCACAATAAACTGAAGGGGATGAAGGTATTTCAATTCATCTTCTCCCTCCCAATCGTCATCTCTGTCGGCACCGGTTCGATCATCTGGTTTCTGTTGTTTCATCCGACCGCAGGCATGCTCAATTATTTTCTGAGCTGGGTTCATATTGCGCCGGTTCCGTGGCTGACGGATCCTTCCTGGGCGCTTGCGTCCATTGCTCTGATGACGGTCTGGATGAATATGGGCTTTCTGTTTATCGTCCTCTCGAGCGGTCTGCAGGGAGTGCCGGAGGAAATTTATGAAAGCGCTAAAATCGACGGCTCCGGGCCTATTCGGACGTTTATCCAGATCGTTCTGCCTTTGCTGTCCCCGACCCTTTTTTTCGCATTAATCGTCTCGGTTATCGGGGCGTTTCAGACCTTCGGTCAAATTCATGTGCTTACCAAAGGCGGTCCGATGAACTCCACCAATGTTGTCGTGTACTCGATTTATCAGGATGCGTTTATTAATTTTCGTTTCGGAACGGGCAGTGCGCAGGCCTTGATTCTGTTCGTTATTATTTTGGCGCTGACGCTGATTCAGTTTAAAGTTTTGGAAAAGAAGGTGCATTATCAATGACCGCCAAACGAATCACGCCCCCCTTGCTGTATCTGCTGCTGATTGTGCTGTCGCTTGCCGTGTTGTATCCGCTGATCTTTACGGTATTCTCGTCTTTTATGACGGAGAAGGAAGTATCCGACTTCCCTCCGCCGTTGTTTCCTTCCCATCTGTACCTGGGCAATTTCAAGGAGGCGGTGGAGAGCTTCCCGGTCGTCCGCTTTATATTGAACAGCTTTATCGTCTCGACGGCGATTATGCTCAGCCAGGTCATCACCTCCAGCATGGCGGCTTATGCGTTCTCTTTCTTGAATTTTGCGGGCAAAAAGCTGCTGTTCGCGCTATTTTTAGCTACGATGATGATTCCCTGGGAAGTGACGATCATCCCGAACTATCTGGCTATTAAAAGCTGGGGCTGGATGGACAGCTATCAAGGACTGATCGTCCCGTTTATGGCTTCGGCCTTCGGCGTATTTTTGCTGCGCCAATTTTTTCTGCAGCTGCCTCAAGAGCTGTTCGACGCCTCGCGAATCGACGGCTGCGGCCATCTGCGCAACTTTTTCTCGATCGTGCTTCCGCTGTCCCGTCCGGCATTGTCTACGCTGGGGGTATATGTGTTCCTGACGCACTGGAACCATTACTTATGGCCTCTGCTGATTACGAACCGGCCTTCTATGCGAACGGTGCAGATTGGCGTTGCGATGCTGCAGCATGCGGAGGTAATGTCGTGGAACTTGATTCTGGCCGGAGTTACGCTCGTTCTGCTGCCGTCCTTTATTCTGCTGGCCTTCGGCGTCAAGCAGCTGGTGCGCGGGATTACGGCGGGAGCGGTGAAAGGCTGACGGCTGCGGGTGATCCGTCTGTTCCTAAAGGACAGACTTATCATAGATAGGCATTCACATTATAGCGAAGCGAGGAGACGAAGAGACAATGGGGAAACGAAAAACGGCAGGGATACTGCTGGCGTCGATGATGGTTTTATTATCCGCTTGTAACGTCAATATGGGGGAAAGCGCAGACGGGGGCAAGAAGACAGAGGAAACGAAGCCGGGCAGCGCGCAGACATCCGCTCCTAAGAAGGTCGTCTTCTGGCATGCGATGGGCGGCTCCAACACGAAGGTCGTCGATCAGATGGTAGCGGACTACAATGCCTCGCAGGACAAAGTCAAGGTCGAAGCTGTTTTTCAGGGCACGTACGACGATTTGCTCAGCAAGCTGAAAGCATCGATGGGAACCAATGACGGCCCGTCCATCGTGCAAATGTATGAAATCGGCAGCCGGTTTATGGTCGATTCCAAAGCGATTACGCCGATGCAAAATTTTATTGACGCGGACAAATGGGACGTCTCGCAGCTGGAGCCGAATATTGCCGGGTATTATACGTTCGGCGGCAAGCTGTATTCGATGCCGTTCAACACGTCCAATCCGATCCTTTATTACAACAAAGACTTGTTCAAAGCTGCGGGCCTCGATCCGGCTAAGCCTCCCCGGACGTATGAGGAGTTAAAGGCCGCCGCCGACGCCATTACAAAAACCGGGAAAGCGACCGGCGCCAATTTTGCCATTTACGGCTGGTTCCTTGAGCAGTTTTTCGCCAACCAGGGCGCGGAATATGTCAACAACGGGAACGGCCTGGACCTCGCTTGCCACTGAATCGCTGGTGAACTCGGAAGCGGGGGTGAAGTCGTTGGCCTGGTGGAAGGATCTGATCGACTCCAAGGCGGCCAACAATCTCGGACGGAAAACGGACGACTCGAAGAAAGCGTTCTCTGCCGGCCAGGTGGGGATGATTCTCGAATCTACAGCTGCCCTCAAAGGGCTCGTGGACAGCGCAAGCGGCAAATTCGAGGTCGGCACCGGCTTTCTGCCGAAGCCTGCGGATGCGAAGGAAGGCGGTGTTGTCGTCGGCGGCGCAAGCCTGTGGATGATGAACAACCGTCCGGACGACGAGCAGAAGGCGGCTTGGGATTTCATCAAGTTCCTGACTTCGCCCAAGGAGCAGGCCTACTGGCACATTAACACCGGTTACTTCCCTATTACGAAAAAAGCTTATGATGAGGACAGTGTGAAGGAGAATCTGAAAAAATTCCCTCAGTTCCAGACCGCCATCGACCAGCTGCACCAAACGAAGCTGAATACCGCTACACAGGGCGCGGTCATGGGCGTGTTCCCGGAAGCGAGGCAAATTGTCGAAGGCGCGATTGAGGAAGTGCTGAACAATAAAAAGTCGCCGAAGGACGCTTTGGACGGCGCTGCAAAGGAAATTACCTCCAAAATTCAGCAGTACAACAAGACGGTGAAGCAGTAAGAAAAGGGGATGGCTGAGGGCGTGTCCGCAGCCATCCCTTTTTTAAACGCCAGAATTTATATGTTTTCGGGGTCCCCGCAAAGTACCTGAGTCCGCTTCGAAGCATAAGCCCCACTTTGTGGGGTTATTTTAACGACTGCATATGTGCTATAGAAAGCGGACCAAGCTTGACAGCAGTACATATGCTCGCGAGAACCGGAGCACGTTTTATAGCAGCTGCATGTGTCCGCGAGACACCGGGCCGGGCTTGCTTGCAGCACAATTGCTATCGAGAAACCGGGACAAGTTTTATAGCAGTCAAGTCCCGTTGGAATCGAACTCAAGCTTGACAGCAGCGCATGTACGCAGCCGGAAGACGGGTTCGGTCATGACACGGCTCGTCCGGTTCAATCCGCTCTGAACCGGGTAATGGAAGTACGATAGTTCCGATTTTCCATCCCAAAGGAGCGTGTTGAACCATGAGACAGATTCAAGCTTATTTCCATACGGAAAATGAAGCGGAGGACGTTCGCGTCAAGCTGCAGACCTGCAAACATGAGAATTTGGAAATCGGCGCCCTGCCGGAGCCGTTGGACAGGGAAATTCCCCTTCTGCTTCCGCTCGCATTTGCGGCGGGAACGTATGGCGGCCCCGTTGGCAACGGCTATGCTCCGGGAATAACGACCGGGGCGGCGGCGGCCGGAACCTATGTAGGACTTCGCTCGCTGGATGAAGAGGCGCACGACCGCAACGAGGACGGTGTGGATGACCGGGCGCTGCTGTATTCGCTTAGCGTTCAGGTTCCGGACGAGGACTATATCGAGGCCGTTGAACTGATCCGTCATGAAGGCGGGCATGTCGCTTATCCGTAAGACGAACGGTCTGAATCTAACCGTTCTTGACTTTAGCCGTTCCCGGCATTTGCCGTGGGACGGTTTTTCATGCTGCCCGGCTTGTTCGCATACATTGTCTCCATGTCGAATATGAATAGAGTTAAGCCTATAGATATGGAGATGTACGCGAATGCCCAAACCACAATCATCTTTTGTCCGGGGAACCTTTATCTTGACCGCTGCGGCCTTTATTACGCGAATTATCGGATTCCTGAACAGTATTTTGCTGGCCCGCTATCTGGGGCCGGAGGGCATCGGACTGCTTATGATGGCCCATCCGCTCGTTCCGATGATGATTACTCTGACCAGCCTGGGCCTGCCTGTAGCTATTTCGAAGCTGGTGGCCGAAGCGGAAGCCCAGGGCAATGAGGGGAAAGTCAAACGTATCCTTCAAGTGTCGTTAACTTTGACGGTGACTATCAGCATTGTGCTGACGGTCGGCACCTTCTTGGGCTCAAAATCGATTGCATCCGTCATTTTGGCCGATCAGAGAGCCTACTATGCGATGCTCGCAATTATCCCCATCGCTCCGCTTGTGGCGATTTCATCCGTGCTGAAGGGATATTTTCGAGGCAAGCAAAATATGAAGCCCATCGCTATTTCCGATGTTATAGAGAACATTGTTCAAATTACCGTCATCGTAGCGCTGGTGCAAGTGCTGCTTCCTTACGGGCTTGAGTATGCGGCTGCCGGGGCGATGGTCTGTTCGGTGATTGGCGAGGGCAGCGGTCTGCTGTATTTGCTTTTTATGTATATTGTATACAAAAAGAAAAGCAACCGGACAGGAGCGGACGGCACGGCTTCCTTGCCGCTGCCCAGCAAGAAGCATACGCTGAATGAGCTGCTGAACATCGGTCTTCCATCCACCGGCCAAGGCTTTATCCATTCGATTTACCGGGCGTTCAAGCCTGCGCTGGTCATTAAAAGCATGGCGATTGCGGGAATCGGCACCGCTTTGGCAACGAAGCAGTACGGTCTCCTGATGGGCTATGCTTTTCCGCTGTTGGTCTTTCCAACCTTTATTATGAGCTCGTTATCCACTGCGCTCATCCCGTCGATCAGTGAGGCGAATGCGGCGGGCAACCGCCGGCTGATCCATCAAAGAATCGATCAGGCGATTCAGTTAGCCTTTATCGTCGGGGCTCCGTGCACGTTAATCTTGTATATGTGGGCGATCCCATTGACCACCGTACTCTATCATGCGCCGGAGGCAGGGAGCCTGCTGAAGCTGCTGGCGCCTTTTTTCCTGCTGCATTATTTCGAAGAGCCTCTGCACGCGATTCTTCTTGGGGTCGGGCGGGTCCGGACGGTTATGTGGAATTTTATGATCAGCACGGTGCTTCAGGCGGCGGCGATCTTCTTTTTCGGCTCAGAATGGGGAATTTACGGGGTGGCGACAGGCATCAACTTCGGAATTTGCATCATTACGATGCTGAATTTTCTGGCAATAGCCACCCACATCGGCTTCTCGCTGGACAGCCGAAGATATTTGAAAACCGTCCTGTGTCTGCTGTGTATGGCTATCTGCGGGCAGGGGGTCTATGTATTTATGAACCATGAGGGCTATGCTCTTCCTTGGGTAGCGTTCGTCTCCATCATCGTGTCGTTGGTCGTGTACGCCATGTCATTGGTTGCTACCAATACATTCAAGCTGACAGCGCGCAGCAGTTGAGCAGTAGCAACCGTAGCAATAGCAGTAGCAGAGCAGTAAAATGAGCAGTAGAAAGAGCAGTAGCAACCGTAGCAATAGCAGTAACAGAGCAGTAACAGAGGAGTAGCAGTAGCAATAGCAATAGCAATAATAGAAGCAGCAAAAGCAGTAAAACTGCAGTAACGGCAAAAACGGCAAAAACGAGCTTTGGTACTCTCGATATCGAAACCGACGATCTCATCTCAGCAACACCAGCAGCAACAATAGCAGCAACACCAGCAGCGACAATAACAGAAACAGATAAAGGCGATACATACATCTTCTTGATTTATTAAAAAAGTAAAAATTTTACATTTTTTTTCGAAAGGGATATATCGCAGTATAAATACAATTGGAGAACTAAGGGCATCAGGACAGAAGCAAGAGCCGCGGTGAAACGCGGCTCTTGCTATTTTTTTGCGCGATCCGATCTTTTTTCAACGAAGGTGCCTCTCGGCTGGAAAAGGGAAATCATGAACCCTATAATAAAAGTATTCGCACGACCCGAACAAAGGAGCAAACGCTATGAGCATATGGAGAGGCGCAGCGGCAATTTGCGTCAATGAGAAGAAGGAGCTTCTAATGATTCTTCAGGGAAGGAAGGATGAGGAGAAGCGCTGGTCTCGTCCCGTCCGGACAGGCCGAAGGGGACGAGACCTATGAGGCATGCTGCGCCCGCGAGGTATGGGAGGAGACGGGATACGAAGCGAAGGTTGGCCGTTATCTGCATGAGAAAGGCGGCGTCAGCCGCGGTATATTATACAAGGTGAAATACTTTGAGGCGGAGCTGATCGGAGGCTCGCCCGTACTTCATGATCCGGATGAGCTGATTTATGACATCCAGTGGAAGAGTGCGCAGGAGATTGAGCTTCTGGAGCTGACCTATCCCGAGGATCGGGCATTTTTGCTGGAATATGTCCGTACCGGCGCCAGCCCGGTTGTGTACCGCAGCAATCCTTTGACTGTCCGCGGGCTGCTTCCTTCGGATGCGGCTCTGCTGCACCGGTGGCTGAACGACCCGGTCGTGCTCGAATATTATGAAGGACGGGATCGTCCGCAAACCGATGAGAGGGTGCAGGCGCATTTTTACAGCGGGGATGACAAGGTATTTCGCTGTATTGTTGAGTATGACGGCTGCCCGATCGGATACATACAATATTACAGGCTGGATGAAGAGGGAATCCGGGGATACGGTTTGGAGGAACCGGCTGCCGGAGAACGGATTTTCGGAATGGACCAGTTTATCGGGGAGCCTGCCTATTGGAACCGGGGAGTCGGACGGCGGCTAGTGAGCTCTATGCTTCGGCACCTGGAGGAACGGCATCGTGCGGAGCGGGTGGTTATGGATCCGCAGACATGGAACGGCAGGGCTGTCGCCTGCTACGAAAAGTGCGGGTTCCGCAAGGTCAAGCTGCTGCCCGGCCACGAATGGCACGAAGGAAAGATGCGGGATTGCTGGCTGATGGAACGGCGTCTGGAGGGGCCCTATGCTGAGGTATAATCGGGAAAAACACGATTTGGAGCGCGCTGCGGCCGCTATTTTTATCGGGATTTACAACCAGAACCATACACCCAAGCTGAGGCTGCTTTACCAGCGGGAGCGTCCCGATGCCGTGCTGCAGATCCAGGATCCGCTGCAGCGGCAGCTCGGGATGGAAATTACCCACTTATTCTATGATTCGGAGGAAGCCAAGCGGCTGCTGGGACGCTCCAAAAACCACGCGCACAGCCAGGAGCTGATCGAGCTGCTGGTAAAAGAATTAAACTACCGGATTCAGATCAAGGAAGCGAAGATCAGCACGTACGCGACGGAATATCCGATCGCGCTGCTGATCCGCAATGCCTCGCCGTCCTTCGGGATGTCGGATATTTTGCGGGAAAAGCATCTGCTGTATAAGCCGCAGGGAAAATTTACGCATGTCTGGTTCCTGTCCAGAGACGGAACGAACGAATGGCTGCTCAAGGATCTGAATCGGCTGTAGCCGGTTATTTGACGCAGACAATCAGAACGGGCAGCACGATGAACGACGCGAGGGTCGTCCACAGGATACATTTGGTCACCATCTTCGGGGAAGCGTTGAAGCGTTCCGCCAGAATGCCGGCATTGACCGCCGCAGGCATGGAAGCCAGAATGAGCAGGACGGAGAATAAGGTGCCTTTTACCTGCAGCAGGGTGAGAACGAGACAGGCAAGCAGCGGAGACAGGAGCAAGCGGACCGTCATGCCGGTCCAGAAAGCCTTTTGAATGCCGGGGTCGTATTCCGTTTTTCGGACACTGGCCATTTGCGCGCCCAATATAGCTAACACGACAGGGGAATACGCTTGGGAAACCATCGCGATTCCTTTTTCTATGCCCGCGGGGAAATGCAGTTCGAAGGCTCTAAGGAGAAAGGCAAGCAGCGCCGCGTAAATAGCCGGCAGGGAAAAGACGGATTTCACTGCATTTTTGATGGAAAATTGCGACCTTGCCGCGAAATAGACTCCGATCGTGTTCACGATGACCATCTGCGCGATGACATAGACGGATGCCTTGTCCAGCCCCAGCTTTCCGAATGCAAGGAGGACAAGCGGCAGGCCGTAATTGACGCTGTTCGTAAAAGTCGATACGAGCGTCACGCCTGCGGTTTCCGTGGAGGGGAGCTTGAGCAGACGTCCTATCAGGTTGGCGGCGGCCCACAGCACAAGGAGATTGAGCAGCGAGAAGGCACAGGTTTTGTATACGTCGTCGAAGGAGAGCTCGGCTGTGGTCAAAGTTTCGAAAATAATGGCCGGGCTTAGAAAATACAGATACAGCGTCAGCAGAGGCTTCGTTTCCAATTGTTTGTACCGTGCCAGCAGAGCCCCGACGATAACGGGAATGGACAAGGGCACGATGACTTGAAACAGCGTCGTTAATACGGATTGCATCATTTCGTAAGGCCTTCCCTTCCGTGGACATATTTCCTTCAAATTTAACCCAAAAACCGCTGCGCGTCCAAGAGCGAAAAGCTATAGTTTTCATAGTTAGATCCTATGGATTGCCGGAATAAAGACGCCGTGATACAATAATGCCTTCGGTATACCATGCCGATCCGGCTTAACCGGCGGGCCGTTCAGGCGCCGGTCGCGGTTCGAAACCATCCCGCGTGATCAAAACTAGGGAGAGAGGACTATGTTTAATTTGGCTTGGGGCGCTGCGTTCGTCATCGTCAATTTTGCGCTGTTCCTGATCAGCTACAGGCTGTTCGGGCGCAAGGGGTTGTATGCCTGGGTTGCTTTTGCCACGGTGCTGGCGAACATCCAGGTCGTCAAAACGATTGAAATTTTCGGCTTCGTTATGACGCTGGGCAATTCGGTTTATGCTTCGATCTACATGAGCACGGATTTGCTGAATGAGAAATACGGCGCCAAGGCGGCGAAGCAGGCGGTTTGGTTCGGCTTCTTCAGCCTCATTGCATCCACTATCATGATGCAGATGGTGCTTGTCTTCGTACCGCAGCAGGAGGACATTTCACAGGAGGCGCTGAAGACGATTTTCGGGTTGGCTCCGCAGATTGCTCTCGGCAGTGTCTGCGCGTATTTAATCAGCCAGTTTCTCGATGTGCGCGTCTTCAGCGTGCTGAAGCGCAAATTTCCGGAACGCGGACAATTCTGGCTGCGGATTAATGGAAGCACGGGGCTGAGCCAGTTTATCGATTCGCTGGTCTTCTGCTCGATCGCCTTCTACGGCGTGTACCCGATTGACGTCTGGTGGCAGATTCTATTGACCACCTATGTGCTGAAATTTATGATTTCGGCTGCGGGGACGCCGGTCTTATATATCGCCCGAACGTTTAAGTTTCAGAATACGGACTAATCAGCTCATGTAAAGCAGGAAGCCGCACCCTCCGGGGATGCGGCTTTTTATTATGGAGTTTCGGCAGCGGAAGCTTACGGAATTCATGTGAAGCGTGGAGCGCTGGCTTCGGACGAAAGCCGCAGTCAGCAGGCCTGCATCTCGTTCTTCGCATTCTAGAACAAGCCTGACGCCAATATACTGTACTAAAGATTTCAGCCTATCTTCAAGCAGGACTTAGTGCTCAAGACCCGCAAGAAAACCGCGGGCGCATCCGATCCGCTGGAAGAAATTTTCTGGTGCCGTACCAAAAGGAGCGTAAGGAATGAAGAAAAAGATGCTTGGCTGCCTGACGGCGGCAATCCTGGTTATGGGAGCGGTTCCTGCCGGGCTGCCTTCAAGTCCCCAGAAAGCGTATGCTTGCTCGAAAGGGGAGGTCACCACCCCGGAGTATGATTATTCGGCGGCGAATCAAGTATTTTACGGAATGGTCAATACGGTGGAGGACGTGTATTTTGGCGGCGAGCTGTTCCGCATGGCTACCTTTGTCGTCGATACGAATCTGAAAGGCCGATACACCCGGACGGTGCTGACTCCGGTAGACAGCGACCGCTGCGGCGTCGAATTTGTACCGGGAACGAGCTATCTGGTGTTTGCCGACAACCGCGCGGGTTATCCTGCTGCGGGTGCTTTTAGCGTCTTCGCCGGGGATGAGGCGTTGCGCAGGCTGGCGATTGTGAAGGAGCTGGAGGCGGCTATGCCGCTGCCGGAGTCCGGGGAGCGTCGGGTGACGCTGTATCCCGGGTCGAAAGTCACCGTTACGCTTGACGGCCGGACTATTCCGGTAACGCCGGGCTCGCTCATTTATAAAGACATGCTGTATGTGCCGGCGACGTTTTTCCGGGATACGCTGGGCTATGTGACGGTCTGGAATGAGGAGGCGAAGCGGTACGACATTCTGCTGCGCTCGGAATGGGCGGGCATCGCCGCACAGGGGGATCAGGCGCAGGCCGCGTTCTGGACCGGCTCCCGGGGGATTCCGCCGGGCAACGAGCCGTTCGAGGCCGGCGTCACATACTCGGACGTGCAGGCTAAGGTGGACGGCAAAAGATATTCGCCGGAGCACATGCCGTTCGTTTACGACGGCGTCGTGTTTGTCCCGCTGCGAGATACTGCCGAGAAGCTCGGCGTGCAAGTGGGGTGGGATGCCGCTTCCAATACCGCGGCGCTGAAAGATACAAGGCCGATTGACCGGTCGGATCATCCGGTGCTGGAGCTGAAGCTGACTTCGTCTGCGGCCGGCGTGCCGGATCTGATCGTCGACCGGATCGAAAACGATCAGGCGTTTTACCGGGTCGACCGCCCGCTGCAGTATGGGGAAACGGCGGAGCAGCTGTCCGCGCCTTTCCTGGATTTGGTCAACTCGGCCGGAGACCGGAGCATCCGCCTATTCCTTAAGACCGGAGTGCGGGAGAATGAGCTGGCCGTATCGAAAGGCTTGGCGGACGCCTTATTAACGGATCCGGTTGTTCGGGTATCGCTGAGCTTGACGCTGGGCCGCGACTTCTTTGCCTGGCCGGAGGATTACGTCATCAGGAGAGCAAACATCCACTAAAAGTTTACAGTCCAACCCGTCTCTAACTATAAAGAGGCGGGTTTTTTTGTTGTGATTTTTTGTGACGCGATTACATACGAAAAAGTAATTCTTTTCAAATAAATCATTTTATGTTATATTATCTAACATAAAACAAGATGTATTCTTCCTTTCGCGAAGAGATGTGATATTTTGGCTTGATTTCGATCTAAACGCAAGTATTCTTGTGAAAGAAAGTAACGTACATCTTGCCTTGGTTATTAAAGTTGATTGTCTCATTCTGATTATTGAAGTGAATGGAAGTTAACTGTGAAATGGAAGCTTGAACCGTCGATTACTATGTAAAGTTTTCTAGGGTTCCGCGGTAAGCAGCAGCATGCCGGCCAGGTCCGAGAGAAAACGCACAGCCTGAAGGCTGTGTTCACGGAGGGATAAAAGCCCGGGAGGATATCGTTTGCTGATATCTCCCGGGCTTTATTTTTTTATAAGAAAGGGTGCTGCACGATGCCAACGCAAACGAAGCTTCGCCAATCACTGACCTTGTATCAAGTCGTATTCCTGGGGTTAGCCTGGATGACGCCGATGATCTATTTCTCGGTGTACGGGATTGCGTATGAAACCTCCCATGGCATGCTGGTTCAAGCTTATGCGCTTGCTTTTATTGCGATCTTTTTTACCGCATACAGCTACGGTATCATGGCTAAGTCCCATCCGACCTCAGGTTCCGCTTATGTTTATGCCAAGAAGGCGCTCCATCCTTATATCGGCTACCTGGTCGGCTGGGCGCTTCTGCTGGACTATTTGTTCTCGCCGATCATTGCCTGCCTGATGTTCGGCATCTATGTCCATGCGCAGTTTCCTTCCATTCCCTCCTGGCTGTGCATCGTCGTGTTGAATGCAGCCCTGGCCGTCGTCAATCTGCTGGGAATCAACTTTTCCGCCCAGCTTAGCAAAGTGTTCGTCTTGATACAGATGCTCTTTATCGCGGTCTTCTGCACTGTGCTCGGTATCCGGCTGCTCGGCTCGGACCAGCCGTTGCATTCCGTGTTCCAGACGGACGTCCCGCTTCCGGTCCTTTCTATCAGGCGCTTCCATCATTTGCTTCTCCTTCCTCGGATTCGATTCAGTCACCACGATGTCGGAGGAAACGATAAATGCGAAGAAGACGATTCCAAGAGCCATTATGATGATCATCTTAGTGGCCATTGTGCTCTATATGGGGCCATCAATCCTGACGCAGATGAGCTTTTCTGGCATGACATTTGCGAACGTGGACGCCGCGGGCTTCGAGCTGGTGCAGAACATCGGGGGCACGCTGCTGAGCTCAGTGTTTATTACGGTGCTGATTATGGCGATTTTTACCCAGGGGCTTTCGTCCATGACGACCGTCTCCCGTCTGCTGTATGTGATGGGAAGAGACTCGATTCTGCCTAAGCGGCAGTTCGCCTATGTGCATCCGAGGTACAAGACGCCGGCCTTCAATATTATTCTAGTCACGCTCGTTTCGCTGCTCGCGTTGGTCATCAGTCTCGATATGGCCGTCAAATTCGTCAATTTCGGCGCGCTGACCGCCTTTATCTTCGTCAACCTGTCAGTCATTGCGCAAAAATTTGTTCGTGAAAAGCGCCGTTCCTTGAAGCAGACGCTGCTCTACCTCGTGTTTCCGCTCGTAGGCGCCGGTTTTATCGGCTGGCTGCTGTCGCTGCTGGATGCGAACGCATTGACGGTTGGACTGATCTGGATCGGGTTCGGAATCGCGTTTCACCGTTACCGGAACAGGGGCCGTGCAGACAATCGTACGGCATTGCCGGAGCGGCAGCCTGGGACTGCGGCGGTCCGGACGGAAGCCTAGTCCCCCAAAAGCACCCTTAACAGGGTGTTTTTTTTATGCGGGTCAAATGATCCATGTTTTGGTTGCAGAGGGAAGTCGGATTGCTTATTCTAAAGAAGTAAGTCTTGTACGGAATCAAGCATAATTATAGAAGAGAGGAGGACGGATATGCAGAAGGTTTATCTGATTTCGGATCATCATTTTGGGCATAAGCAGATTATTGATTTCGAGTCCAGGCCATTCGGCAGCGTAGAGGAAATGACCGAGTCGATGATAGCTAAATGGAATGAGGTCGTGGGCCAAGAGGACCTGGTATTTCATTTGGGCGATTTTTCGTTTCTGAATCAGGAGAAGACGAGTGGCATTCTTTCCCGGTTAAACGGCTACAAAATGCTGATTATGGGCAACCATGACCGCGGACGGCCGAGGACCTGGTGGCTGGAAGCGGGCTTCCAGGAGGTTAGCGAGCATCCGATCGTTTACGGCGGATTTTTCTTTCTCTCCCACGAACCGATGTATATGAATAAACAGATGCCTTACGCCAACATCCACGGACACATTCACGGACAGAAGTATGAAGGGAAGCAGTATATTAACGTCAGCGTGGAGCATTGGAACTATACGCCGGTTTCATTTGACGCCATCCGGGCGATGGTTGTGCCGAATGAAGAGCAGTAGGGGGAAGAGCGCGAAATGAGATTTATGAACAAGTATATCAAAAAGTATTGGAAGCTGTTTTGCGTATCCATTTTCTTTGTCACGCTGGAGGCGTGCGCGGACCTGCTGCAGCCGACGATTATGGCGAAAATTATCGATGTCGGCGTCGCGAACCGTCAGATGAATGTGGTGCTGCAGATGGGAGGTCTGATGCTCCTGGTCACGGCGATGGGAGCGGTGGCGGCCTCGTCGCGCAATATCGTCTCCAGCCGGGTCTCTCAAAGCTTCGGCGCCGAGCTGCGATCGGATTTATTCCGCAAAATACAAACGCTTTCATTCGAAAATATCGACCGGTTCGACCGGGCTTCGCTCGTTACGCGCTTAACGAACGACATCACGCAGGTACAGACGTTTGTCAACGGACTGATGCGGGTCTTTGCCAAAGCCCCGCTTCTGTGCATCGGCAGCTTGATTATGGCAACCCGCCTAAATCCCCATCTCGCCGTCGTGCTGCTGATCGTTGTGCCGGTGGTCGGGGTGCTGATCGCGCTGAATATGAAGGTCGGCTTTCCCTTCTTTACGAGGGTCCAGCATGCCTTGGACCGAGTTAACCTGGTGATGCGGGAATATTTGTCGGGGGTGCGTGTGGTCAAGGCCTTCAATCGGTTCGACGCGGAGGTCGATAAGTTTGACGGGGTGAACCAGGAGTACCGGAGGCGGTCGACCCTTGCCATGCGGGCCATGGCTATCTTCAGTCCGGGAATTACGCTGACGGTCAATTTCGGGATCGTGGCCATTATTTGGCTCGGCGGCTTGCGGGTGAACAGCGGCCAAATGCAGGTTGGCCACATCATTGCCTTCGTAAACTATATGACACAAATCTTATTTTCGCTGATGACCATCTCGATGGTTTTCAACATGCTGGTTCGCGCCAAGGCTTCTACCGGACGGATCGGCGAAGTGTTCGAAGAGCAGAACACGATGACCTGGTCCGAGGCGGCGCCGGCTGTGGAGCCAAAGGATGAAACGATGCGGGGCCGTATCGATTTCGAACAGGTGTCCTTCGCCTATGCGGGCTCGAACGGCGAGCCTGTGCTGCGCGACATTACGTTCAGCTGCCTGCCCGGGGAAACGGTCGGCATTATCGGCTCGACCGGTTCGGGCAAAAGCAGCCTGATCAACCTGATACCCCGGTTTTACGACGCCGGGCAGGGAACGGTCAAAGTGAACGGCAAGGATGTGCGCGAGGTCGATCCGCAGCGGCTCAGGGAAACGATTGCGGTTGTCCCGCAAAAAACGGTGCTGTTCACGGGCTCCGTCCTGGACAACATCCGTTTCGGCAACGAGCGGGCCACGCGGGAGGAGATCGAGCATGCCGCCAAAATGGCGGAAGCGCACGATTTCGTCGCTGCCTTCCCGGAAGGCTACGACACGATGCTGGGGCAACGCGGGGTCAATTTCTCCGGCGGGCAGAAGCAGCGCATTTCGATTGCGCGGGCGCTGGTCCGCAAGCCGGACATTCTCATTCTCGACGACTGTACCAGCGCGGTTGACGTAGCTACGGAAGCCAACATTAAGGAGGCGCTGAGAACGTATGCGCAGGGCCTGACCTGTCTCATTATCGCCCAGCGGATCACCTCCGTTATGGATGCGGACAAAATTATCGTCATGGACCAAGGCCGAATCGTCGGCTTGGGCAAGCATGAGGAGCTTATGGAAACGTGCGGCGTGTACCAGGAAATTTTTCAATCCCAGGTAGGTAAGGAGATGCATCACAATGTCTGAGCAAAAGAGCGGAGCAGGCTCTCCGAACCAGCCTCCCGACATTCCTATGCTGGCCGGACGTGCCGGAGGCTTCGGCGGCCGCGGCCGGCCTGTCGTCAAACCGAAAAATTTTAAAGGAACCCTGAGAAGGCTGTGGCAGTATCTCGGCAGGGAAAGAAAATGGCTTGGCATCATTTTTATTTTTATCCTTATCGATGCGGCGGTTATGCTTCTGGGACCTTATCTCATAGGTGTGTCCATTGATTCGATGACAGCGGCGGAGGGCAGCGTCAATTTCAAGCTGCTCGAAATTGCGGTCATCGCGCTGGCCGCATCCTACCTTGTCGACGCCCTGCTCACCTTTTTGCAGGGGTGGCTGATGGCCGGCGTATCGCAGCGGATCGTGCTGAGCCTGCGCCGGGCTTTGTTCGGCAAGCTGCAGAAGCTGCCGCTCGCCTACTTCGATACGAGACGGCACGGGGAAGTCATGAGCCGCCTGTCCAACGATATCGACAACGTCAGCAATACTTTGTCCCAATCCATTACGCAGCTGATGTCAGGCTCGATTGCCATTATAGGCTCCCTTATTATGATGCTGATTCTCAGCCCGCTGCTCACGCTGGCAAGCTTGATTACAGTGCCGCTGGTCTATATGCTGGCCAAAACCATTACGAAACGAACGAGCGTGCTGTTCAAGGATCAGCAGGTGCAGCTCGGCAAGCTGAACGGCCATATCGAGGAGACGATCTCGGGACTGATGGTCGTCAAGGCATTCAACCATGAAGAGAAAGCCATCGAGGAGTTCGAGGAAGTGAACTCTACGCTGTGCGAGGTCGGCCTGCGCGCCCAGATCTGGTCGGGCTTTATGATGCCGCTGCTGAGCGTCATTACTAACATCGGCTTTGCTGCCGTAGCGATCGTCGGCGGGATTTTGGCGGTCAAAAGCATGATTACGGTCGGGATCATCGCCAGCTTCCTGAGCTATTCCCGGCAGTTCGTCCGCCCGTTGAATGAAATTGCCAACATTTTTAACGTGCTGCAGTCAGGGGTGGCGGGAGCGGAACGTGTGTTCGAGGTGCTGGACGAGGAAGAGGAGAGCGAAGACGAGCCGGGTGCCAAGGTGCTGACGAACCCGAGGGGACATGTCGTGTTCGATAACGTCAGCTTCGGTTACCGTCCGGACGTGCCGATTTTAAAGCATGTCAGCTTCGATTCCGAGCAGGGAAGCAGTACCGCGCTTGTCGGTCCGACAGGAGCGGGCAAAACGACGATTGTCAATCTGCTGACCCGCTTTTATGATGTAACCGGCGGGACGATTCGCATCGATGGGACGGATATCAAGGAATATACGAGGGACAGCTTGAGAAGAGCATTCGGCATTGTGCTTCAGGACACGTATTTGTTCTCGGGGAGTATCAAGGAGAATATCAAATACGGCCGTCCGGATGCGACGGATGATGAGGTAGAGAAGGCCGCCGCGATGGCGAATGCGGATGTGTTTATCAACAGGCTGCCGAATAAATATGAGACGCTGCTGACGGAAAATGGCGGCAATTTGAGCCAGGGCCAGCGGCAGCTGCTCGCTATTGCCCGGGTAATATTGGCGAAGCCGTCCATTCTCATCCTGGATGAGGCGACCAGCAGCATCGATACCCGGACGGAGCTGCATATTCAGGATGCGCTGCTGCAAATCATGCAGGGAAGAACCAGCTTTATTATCGCCCACAGGCTGAATACGATCCGGGATGCTGATACGATTATGGTTATCGACCAAGGAGAGATTGCCGAAAAGGGCAGCCATGACCAGCTGATTCAGGAGCAGGGCAAGTATTACCGGATGTTTTTCAACCAATTTAAAAATTTGGAAGGCGCAATGGATTAGCCGCCAGGAATGAACCGGTCTTGGCCTGTGATCTGCAGTATTCCGTAGTGGAACTGCAGGTCATAGATTAAGACTTTTTTGGGTAGAACAAATTCCAAGTCCCATCCCGGTCGAGGGTTCTTAAGAACGCCGTCCATTGTGCCAAGAGCAAGCGGCAGCCAGGAGAGGATAGTTGGTTTGCATGGACTTAACAGTTCGAGAATGGGCCGGGGAATGGAAGCAGCTTAGAGAGTGGTGAGTGGTTTGACGCTCTTCAAGAAACAGTCCTGATGATTTTGACTATTGACTTTGGTTGAGTCTCACTTTATATTAGTTGTACATACAAAATAAAAATGGAAAGGAGTGGAATAAAGCATGGATGAGAGCTTCCTTCATAATTGTTTATTTTTTACGACGAACCGGTTAAGCCGGGCGATTACGAAGATGGCGGAGGAAGAATTTGCGGCAACGGGGCTAACGCCGATGTACGGTTATTTAATCCGGCTAGTGAATATTAATCCGGGCATCTCACAGAAGGAATTGGCCGAGAAGCTGTATATTACCGCCTCCACGCTGACCCGGTTTATTGACAAGCTGGAAGGCAAGCATCTGGTGGAGCGCAGAGGCCAGGGGAAAACGGTGCTCGTGTATCCAACCGAAAAGGGACAACAGCTGCTGGAAACGATTCTGCAGGCTTCCAAAAGCTTTCATCAGAAATACGAAGAGCTGCTTGGACCGGAAGCGGCCCGCCAGCTGTCCGAAAATATGAAGCAGATGAGCGAGAAGCTGGAGAGGCAATAAGTTTTTATTTTTTTAGTTATTTTGTATGTACAACAAACGATGAGCTTGGGAGTGGTGAGTAAATGAATGCAAAAGTAAATTCGAAATTATATTATGGATGGCTTGTGGTGCTCATCACTTTTGTGACCTTGCTCATCTCCGCCGGAATCCGGTCCATGCCAAGTATTCTTATGCTGCCTTTCGAGCAGGAATTCGGATGGAACCGAAGCGGCATTTCCGGCGTGATTTCCGTCGGCATTTTTCTGTACGGCCTCGTAGGGCCGTTTTCCGCCGCCATGCTGGAGAAATTCGGCATCCGCAGGGTACTGGTGATTTCGATTGCGGTGCTGGCAGCCAGTCTGGCGGTGACGCCGCTAATGACCGCTTTGTGGCAGTTTCAAATCCTGTGGGGCCTTGTGACGGGCCTGGGCACCGGGATGATGGCCAATGTGCTTGGCGTAACCGTAGCCAATCATTGGTTTGTCCAAAGAAAAGGGCTGGTGGTCGGCCTGCTCACAGCCAGCGCCGCCACCGGACAGCTGCTTTTCCTCCCGATGCTGGCTAAAATTACGGTCAGCGCAGGCTGGCGCTACGCCGTGTATTCGACGGTCGCCGCCCTTATTGTGCTGCTTGTCGTCGTTGCCATCTGGATGAGGAACCATCCGTACGATGTAGGCAGGGCTCCCTATGGCGCGGAGGAGCTGGTGAAGCCGGAGCCGTTCCGCGGGAATCTGTTTCTTGCGCCGCTGCTGGCGCTGCGCTCGGCGCTTGGCAGCAAAACCTTCTGGCTTTTGGCCGGCACGTTCTTTTTCTGCGGATTTTCCACGAACGGATTGATCGGTACCCACCTGATTCCAGCATGCGGCGACTATGGCATACCCGAGGTGATGGCAGCAGGGCTGCTGGCTTTGATGGGGCTGTTCGACTTGTTCGGCACGACCATGTCGGGCTGGCTGTCCGACCGCTTCGACAGCCGCTGGCTGCTCTTCTGGTATTACGGCCTTCGCGGGCTTTCTCTGCTATTCCTGCCCTACGCGCTCGATTCCAGCCCGGCCGCGCTGCTCGTTTTCTCCGTCTTTTACGGATTGGACTGGATTGCCACAGTGCCTCCGACGGTGAAGCTGGCGACCAAGGAATTTGGTAAAGAAAAAGCAGGCATGATCTTCGGCTGGGTTGTCGTCGCCCACCAGCTGGGCGCGTCTGCCGCGGCTTACGGCGCAGGCGTCATGCGCGAATGGCTCGGCAGCTACACGGTTCCTTTCGTCACCGCAGGCTTCGTATGCCTGTTCGCCGCCCTGATGGCGATCCGGATCGCCAAAGGCCGCGCCGCAGTACCGCAAGCGCAGGCTTAATGGAGAGAGGGAGTATGCCGTTCGGCCTAGGACTCCTTCAAAAGCTGAACGGCAAGCGGCTCCATTCGTTCATTATAAGCAGTGATTTTCAACGGCTCGACGCCCGGACTGCCGTCCGGGCCGGCAGCCTCATTTACCGTTATCTCCCACGGCATCTGATAGCTGATACCCAGACGGCGCTCTCCTCTTGATAGCTCGACGGCAAAAGGTACGGCTCCGCCGGCCAGCGCGGCATGGATGAGAAGCCGGTGCTCTCCGCCGCCATGAAGCTCCTCCGGCTGAATAGGCGTATAGGTATAATTCGGCATAGACGCCGGGTGCTCAACCGATTCGAGAAACCAATCGGATTGGATCAGTCGTTTATAGAGCGCGTCGGTTAAAGGATTTTCGCCCAAATCGTATACGTAATCCATCTGGCTGCGGGCCGCCTGGGCGCGGCTGAAATTAAAATAAGTGATGGCTTTGACCTGAGGGAACATCCGGGGCACGACCGCATACATATACGACAACTGACCTTCAGCCCAGGAAAGATAGGCTGTGTTCGTCGACAGAACCGTATGAGCTACAGCCCCTTCCGAGATCATGATCGGTTTGCGGCTGTATTTCGCATATAACGGCGCGAAGGTATCGACCACGCTGCCTGCAAGCTGCTCCTTGCCGTTCGTCAGCGGCGTTGCATAGAGCGAGAAACCGACCCAATCCACATACGCATCTCCCGGATAATACTCGTCGATCGTATTCGCGGGAGCGAAGTTCGGAGACCAGACCATCACGACATTGGGCGCCTCTTCTTTCATAATGTCATGAATGAGCCTGAATTTTTCGATATAGAGCTCCGGATTGCCGTGCCACGGAACCCAGGCGCCGTTCATTTCGGAGGCGTACCGGAGAAAGACCGGAATGCCGGAAGCATTGGCTTCTCTAGCAAAAGTCCGGACGTATTCGTCGTCCTTCACGTCCTCCAGACCGTAACGCGGCTCCCAGCCGATCTGCAGCGCCCCGCCCATCTGCTTGACCCTTTCCGCCGTACGTACCGGAAAGTACGAGCTCGTGTCCGTCTGGAATTTGCGCCATCCGACATAGGCTAAATAGATGGCATGGCGGCGGCCGTATACGCCCTCCACCTTGGTTACGTCGTAGCCAACCCGGCGGTCCGCGCCGAGCATGCCCAGGTAGGCGCCCGATGAGGGCTCGTATTGGGCGAGAGGCGCCGGCGCGGCGGGAGTCGGGAGAGGAACCCGCTCCAACAGCTGCACGGCTGTGAACGAATCCGCCGGCGGCTGAGGAGAGGTTAGCCTGTTCCCAGCCGGCGCTTCCGGCTGCCGGCTTAGGCCGTAGCCCTCCAGTCTTGCTTTATAGATCGCGGCAATGTCGGGCTGACCTGAGCTTTCGGCCTGTTCGGCCTGCTCTCTCCACCAGTCGGTCAGCTCCAGCGCCGGATTTTTCGCCGGCATTTCTTCGTGCGGGAGGGGAGAAGCCGGAAGAAGCATTAGCAGCATGAAGAAACAAACTGCAAGTAGTCCGGCGCGGTACAAGGGGAAGCTCCAGCTCATGAACGGGGATGGCTCCTTTCCGGGGCATCGAATGGAATGGCTGCAGGGCCAACGGCATCGCTGCATCGTTTTGTATTCTTATCATAAGGGGACAGAGGAAGCGGAGCAAGCATGCAGATTGATGGCTTGGTAATGCTTGACGCCTGCGCACGAAGGCTGCCAAGATGACTTACTGGTTCGGCATAGAACCATGACCACGAGCGGTTCGGCCGGCTCCCGTGCAGCATCGTACACGTGTCCGGGATTCATGCGCGTTGGAACACGTACGAGTCAGCCAGAGCGTTGTGTGGTAATAAGGGGCATAACGAATGCCGAACACAAGGGGGCTGGAAGGATGCCGTACCCTCGCTCGAATACGATCAAACTAATAATAGGCTATGTCTTCGGCCTATTCGTCCTGGCAGGGCTTGGATGGTCTGTCTACTTGTATGCCGTACAAGCGTACGGCTCTTCCGGAAACCCGGCAGCCGTCCGCTCCGCTGTACTGTCCGTCGATGACGGCGACATGATAAGAGGAACCAAAACGATCTTGGGAACCGCGGCCAAGCCCGGCACGAAGCTTCAGCTGAGCATTGACGGCGAGAAGGTACCGGCCGAGGCTGTCATGGATAAACCGGTGCTGCTAACCCTGGAAGCTGACGGTGTGGAAGGAAGCGCGGGCTACAAAGACAGCTTATGGGTGAACGGGAAGCTCGCCCATGTCTTTGAGACGGACGTGTCCGGCTTTGCCAAAGTGACGATTCCCATTCCTGCGGCATTTCTTCAGCCCGGGGACAATGCCGTGACCTTCCGGGCCGGCGGCAAGCTTTCGGCTGAGGATACGGAGGGCCCGCACGATGCATGGCGGTTTCGCAATGTGCTGCTGGAGCTGAGTGACGGAACCGTGCTCGATGCCCCGGACTACAAGACGGCTGCGGCTTACAGCCTCGGCAGTGACGGACCCGGTAGTGTTCAGTCCCCGGCTGAGCTGCAGAGAACGTTTCATTACACCTTGAAGGAAGAGAAGTACCGCTCCGTTTATTACAGCTGGGATACGGCGAAGACAACCGAAGGGAGCCACCGGATTGAGCTGCGGACGGAGCAGGAGGGGAGGCGGAATGCCCGGACCGTCCAGGTCGAGGTGGATAACACGCCTCCCCAGGTTCAGATTACATCCCCCGTGGAAGGGAAAACTTACCGCAATAAAGTGGCCGTTGCCGTACATGCAGAGGATGAACGGTCAGGCACCGCGACCATCGTAGCGAAGCTGGACGGCAAAGTGATTGAGGCGCCGGCGGAGCTGCTGACCGCCGAGCTCGCTGTCGGCAAGCATCGGCTGGAGGTAACGACAGCGGATAAAGCAGGGAACGAAACGGCTTCCGCGGTGACGTTTCAAGTGCTGAAGGAGATGCCGCTTCCACCGACCGAGCCCTATCCGGCCGATCGGAGCAAGGTCCGGGCGGGACCGGTTCCGCTAAGCGTGCAGGTTAGCGATCCGGCGCAGGACAAGCTGACCGTCTCTTTTTATAAGGCGCAGCGGTATGATTTGACGCATTCCGGCAATCTGTTGGCCTATGCCAATACGGCGGACCGGGAGCCGCCGCTGCAGAAGCAGCCGGAAGGCGAGAGGGCGCTGACTCCCCAGGAGAGAGCCGCCGTTTCGGTGCGGGACGGTCAATATTTGACGGAGGATGCCAAAGACCGCTTCCCGTACCACCGTTTCACCTTCGAGGTGAAGGAGGGACTGCCTCCGGATGCGGAAGTCGTCTGGACAGGGCATTCGCTTCCGGGCCGGCGGGTTACCCTCTACGTCTGGAACGAGACGAAGGCGCAGTGGCAGGACCTGGACTCCAATCAAGGGACGGAGGATTTCACGCTGCGCGGGAAGCTGACGGGGGAGCTCGTTCACGACGGCACGGTCGATGTGCTGATCCAGGACCGGATTCCTTCGACGGGCGAGTATGATTTTGCTTTCCTCTGGATGACCGATACGCAGTATTACAGCGAATCGTTTCCGAACATATACGATCAGATGACCCATTGGACGGTGGATCATTGGAAAGAGCGTAAATTTCAGTATGCGATTCATACCGGCGACATTGTTAACAACTGGAACAGTAAACCGGAATGGGAGAATGCGTCGCGAAGCATGAAAATATTAGATGATGCCCGCATTCCATACGGAGTGGCGGCAGGCAATCACGATGTAGCTTACGATGCGGGAAATTACGATGAGTTCTGGAAATATTTTGGCAAGGAACGGTTCGTCGGACAGCCGACCTTCGGCGGCGATTTGAACAACAACCGGGACCACTATGACCTGGTTTCGGCGCAAGGGAACGATTTTGTCATCGTCTACCTGGGCTGGCTCATCGATCAGAAGTCGTTCGACTGGGCGAACAGCATTTTGCAGAAATATGCCGACAGAAATGCGATCATTGCCACGCATGAATATTTAAAGCCGAACAAAGCTTACTTTGGTCAAGGCAAGGAGATATGGGACAAGCTGGTCGTCCCTAATCCGAACGTATTTATGGTGCTCGGCGGGCACAACCCCGGTGTGGCGAATAATCTTCGGAAAATCGGGGACCGGACTGTGGTGGAAATGCTGAGCGATTACCAGAACGGGCCGGAGGGAGGGCAAGGCTTCATGCGCTTCCTGCAATTTGATCTGCAGCATAAGCGGCTGCTGGTGAATACGTATTCTCCTTATTTGAACCAATGGGATTTTTTCAAACCGCAGGAGGAGGAGCTGGTGTTTCCTCTGCAGCTGAAGCCGGTCGAGAAGCAGGTCGCGACCGATTATGTCGGCATTTACGCGAGGACGGAGGAGCTGATCGGAACGTCGGAGCCGACTGCAAGCGGAAGCAGGGCATCGGTGCCTTATCCGGGGGCGCAGCCGGAACAAAGCTATTTTTGGTACGCGGTGGCAAAAGACGAATACGGCGGCCGGAGCGTATCGGATGTATTTTCGTTTGAAGCTGGCCAGTAGGGGGCGTCTCCTTTTTTCCTCCAGCTCCAGCCCGCTAATAGTTGAGTGTATTCAAAGCTTTTTTAAGAACCTGGCCTTCACCGGCCAGGCTTTTTTGCGCGGGTGTCATCAGAAAGCGAGCCGTGTTGCCCAACTGATCTCTAATGAGTTCGGTACTTAGCCCAAGCTATGGAGCTATGCTCTTTTTCGGCTATTTCGACACCAAACGCCTTGAAAAGGCGCTTATACAGCGTATATTTCAGCGCCTTTCTGCAGAAAAATGACAAATGCAAAAATGTGCAAACTAGGTTTATCGTGAAAAACACAAAAAAATGGGCTTGTTGGAAAGGGCTCTATCCGTTAAATTCAGGGCATCGAAGCGATTTTCACATCTGGCAACACAAAGCTTCTGCATAATGCCAATACGAAATGAAACGGGAGGATCAGTATGCAAAACAATTGGGGGAAGAAGAAACACAGAATGACGATTGCGACGCTCGCTATGGCTTTAATGAGCACGGCCGCACTGTCCGGCTGTGGACAAAATCCGGCGCCGGCCGCATCCGGAAGTGACAGCGGCGGCGGCAAGCCGACGGAAGTCAGCATTATTAGCGCATTTACAAGCGCGAATCCGCCGGACCCTAACGGCGAAATTCAAAAAGCGATCGAGAAGGCGACGAATACGAAGCTCAACATTCAATGGGTTTCGGCGAACAATTATAAAGAACGTCTGAACGTCAGCATGTCCTCCGGGGATATTCCCGATGTAGTGATGATCGACGATCCGTTCTCCACGATGTTCCGCTCCATGGTTCAGCAGGGAGCATTCTGGGATATCAGCACGCTGTACAGCAAGTACCCGAACATCAGCAAGCTGATTCCGGCGGAGGCTTGGGAAGCGACGAAGATGCAGGACGGTAAAAACTACGGCGTTCCGCGGCCGCGCGGAGCGGAAGGCGCGCGCTTCTTCGTCCTGAGAAAGGACTGGCTGGATAAGCTGGGCATGCAGGTGCCGACGACGACCGACGAGCTGTATAACGTGATGAAAGCCTTCAAGGAAAAAGATCCGGACGGCAACGGCAAGAACGATACGATCGGATTTTCCGGTAACGTAAACGCCGCGGATATGGGGACGCTCGGCATTATTATCAACAGCTTTACCGGAGCGACGGGCAACTGGAAGGATCAGAACGGAAGTCTGGTCTATACGGATCTGATGCCGGAGACGAGAAGCGCATTGGAGTTTTTAAACAAAGCTTATAAGGAAGGCTTGATCCCGGCCGACTTTGCTTCGCTGAAGCCGAGCCAGGTGGACGATTTGTACGCTTCCGGCAAAGCGGGCATGATCGCCGACAAAACGGGGAACATGCAGGAGATGGTCAGCAAGCTGGGCAAGGTCGATCCTACCGTCCACGATCATCAAGCGTTCTATCCTGTAACGTCGATCAATGATTTTAATCCGAAAGGCCCTGGCTTCCTTGGCATGCTGGCTATCTCCAAGCAGGTTCCGGAGGAGAAGCTTGATAAAATTATGCAGATGATCGACAAATGGATGTCTCCGGAAGTGTTTGACCTGCAAACATGGGGAGTTGAAGGCACTCACTACACGGTCAAAGACGGCAACAAAGAGCTGATTAAAGATAAATATACCGCTTCGGGTATCGACAACTACAACCAGATCGTCTATGTCGCCGACCCTTATGCGAATACGCTTCACCGCAATTTCCCGAAAGAAAGCATCGATTTGTACACCAAACTTCAGGATGAACGGGCCAAAAACAGCAAAGCCGATCCAAGCGTAGGGCTTTACTCGGAAACGTTCCAATCCTACGGTCCCGAGCTTGCGAAGCAGGCGCAGGACGTGAAAACGAAGGTGATTCTCGGCGTCAGCCCGATCACGGCATGGGACGATTTCGTCAATCAGCTGAAATCAAACCCGCAAATGACCAAAATTACAACGGAAATTAACGCGTCTTACAAACAGCGGACAGGCAAATAACATCAGCAGAGGAGAGGCCGGCTCCTTGAGAAACATGGGAAATGGGAAGGGGCCGGCTTCCCCGTCATTTACAGCATCTGAAGAAGGAGGAATAACAGCATGTCCGATTATTCCGCGTATTCCGGTAAGATTACCAAGACACACAAAAAAAACGGCTTAGCGCATATCCGAAAAAGGCTGCTGCGCGACAAATATTTATACTGCCTGGCGATCCCCGGCTTTTTGTTTTTCTTGATCTTTAAATATATTCCGATCTGGGGCGTTGTCATCGCCTTTCAGAATTATTCTCCGATTGCCGGTATTCTTCACAGTCCATGGATAGGCTTCGATCATTTTCAACGCTTTTTCTCGGATCCTCAATTCGGGCTCCTGTTCAGAAACACGATGATGATTAACCTGCTCAGCCTCGTCTTCTTCTTCCCGCTGCCGATCGTGCTTGCGCTGTTGATGAACGAGCTGCGCAGCGAGATTTACAAACGGATCGTCCAATCGATCGTTTACCTGCCTCATTTTCTGTCATGGGTTATTATCGCGGGCTTGACCTTTATGCTGCTGTCCGTGTCCAGGGGCTTCGTGAATGAAGTGCTGGTTTCGATCGGCATGGAGAAAATCCAGTTTCTGAACGATCCCAAGCTGTTCTGGATCATCCTGACCGTCCAGTCGATCTGGAAGGAATGCGGCTGGGGCACAATACTGTTCCTTGCGGCGATTGCGGGAACCGATCCGCAGCTGTATGAAGCTTCGCGGATGGACGGCGCGGGCAGATTTCGTCAAATGTGGCACATCACCCTGCCTGCGATCCGCAACGTCATCTTTATTCTCCTGATTCTCCGGCTGGGCCATATGATGGACGTCGGCTTCGAGCAGGTGTTCCTGATGTATAACGGAGCGGTTTCGAATGTAGCGGAAGTGTTCGATACGTATGTATACCGGCTTGGCGTGCAGCAGGGGCAGTTCAGCTTCAGTACGGCGGTCGGACTGTTCAAGTCGGTCATCGGGCTGGTGCTTGTTATAGGAGCGAACCGGCTTGCCAAACGTTTCGGCGAGGAAGGCATCTACTAAGAGAGAAGGAGAGGGAGAGAGCTATGGAGTACAGCCGCGGCAATCGATTATTTCACGGAGTTAATATTCTAGTTCTTGGCATTGTCGCTTTGGTGACGGTATTTCCGATTTATTATGTGTTTGTCATTTCGTTCACGGAAACAGGCGAGTATTTATCGAAGACGATCGTGCTTTTTCCGGAGCATTGGTCCTTGGAATCGTACCGGTATTTGTTAAGCAATCCGTCCATGATTCGCTCGGTAGGCGTCAGCGCCTTCTTGGCGGTCGTCGGCACCCTATGCAGTCTGGTTGTGACTGCGTCATTGGCTTATGCTTTGTCCAGAAAACGGCTGCTCGGAAGACGGGTAGCGCTCATGCTTATCTTATTTACGATCTTATTCAGTCCGGGCATTATTCCGAATTATATGCTCGTGCGCAGCCTGGGGCTGATTGATAATATTTGGTCTTTGATTTTGCCGGTGCTGTCGAGCGGCTGGTATGTGGTCCTGATGAAAGGCTTTTTTGAAAATATTCCGGAAAGCCTGGACGAAGCGGCCGCTATTGACGGCTGTAACGAGGTAACGGCCTGGTTCCGTATCGTGCTGCCGCTGTCGATGCCTGCGATCGCCGCTTTCGGACTTTTTTACGCGGTAGAATACTGGAACTCGTATTTCTCGGCTTTACTGTACATGAACGACTATCAGAAGTGGCCGATTCAGGTGCTGCTGCAAAATATGCTCGCCGAGAATCCTTTGGCGGAAGCGGATCCGCTGCTTCAGCCGCCGCCTGCCGAAATGCTGAAGATGTCGGCGGTCGTGATCGCGACGATTCCGATCCTATGCGTCTACCCGTTCCTGCAAAAGCATTTTGCCAAAGGGGTTATGGTCGGCTCCGTCAAAGGATAATTCGTTTCGGTGGAAGGACACTCTATACCTGATCCCGAATGTTGTAAAGAGAGAATGGGAGGAGGGTGCTTGTGCTTTCAGATAACCGCAGCGTAACGAACGCACCTAACGAAACCCCTACACAGAAAAAAGGGCGTTTTTTCCGGCGGAGCTTGATTATGGTCATCATCATTGCCAGCCTGCCGGGGCTTTTTATCGGAATAGGCATTTATTTTGTCGGCAGCGAGCAGATTGCCAATGAAACGAACAGGCTCCATCAGCAGCAGGTCGAGCAGGCGCAGAAAAGCATCGACGACCAGCTGTACGGACTGGAAACGTCCCTGTCCCATTGGGCGTTCGACCCGCAGTTCGACGACAAGCTGAAAAAGCTTGATTTTGTTTACGGCTACAGCCAGGTACAGGATATTTTCAAAACCTTGCTGGTTATGAAGCAGCTGAACCCGTTGATCGATAAGGTTACCTTATATTTGCGCGACCCGTACCCGCTGCTTTTCACGGAGGAAGGGTACCATCCCCTTGCCTCTGAGCTGCAGCCGAAATTCGACGCGTTGATAAAGCAGCCGTATCAGGCCATGTGGAGCAATTTTACAGGCGATGAGGCGGAGCAAACGGCGGAGGGTCAAGCATCGATGTCGACCTTGTCGCTGATTCACAAAATACCCGGCGGGAGCCCGCGCCCGTTCGGCGTATTTCTGGTCACGGTCAATGCGGCCAAGCTGAAAGAAGCCGTCACGATTTTGACTCCGCATAATGAAGGAACCTCTTTCCTGATCCAGGGCAGCGGCCAGTGGATTGCGCCTTTCGGACAAGAGGGAGCGGGGCATGAGCTGGATGAGGCGCTGCGTAAGCATGTGCTGGAGGACGGGGGGAATCAGGAGCATTTCATGTTCTCTTGGGGGAAGGAGAAATATTCGGTATCCTCCGTGACCTTAAACCGGCTCGGCACCGACTGGATTTATGTGTCGGCTACGCCGCTTACTGCGTTGACAGGCCCGGTCGTCTTTATTTCCAGGGCGATCATCGGCTTCAGCTGCTTCGGTATTCTGCTTGCTGTCGTGCTGTCCTGGTTCGCCTCGCGCCGTCTGTACAAGCCGGTTGAACGGCTGGTACAGCTGCTGGGCGGCCGGAACGATTCTTCCCGCTTGGAAGCGGGGGATGAATTTGAAATGATCGAAACGGTGTGGAACCGGGTCACACGGGAGAGCCAGACGCTGCAGACCCGCCTGGAGAGCCAGCTGCCGCAGGTGCGTCAAGGATTTCTGCTGCAGCTGTCGCAAGGCTATTTGTACTACTTGTCCGAAGCGGACCTGCAGGAGCAGATGGCCAATCTGGGCTGGGACGTTGCCAGGCCATCATTTTACCGTGATCTTTATGCAGCTGCTCGGCTTTGCCAGCCTGGAGGGACGCTTCTCCGAAGGAGACGAGGTGCTGGTGACGTTCGCCGCGGCCAACATCGTTCAGGAGCTGGCGTCCGGCGCCTTCGAGCAGGCGGATGCGATCAACTTCCAGAACCTGACGATCGGCCTCTTGATCGGCACGCCCGCCTCGGAGCCGCCGGAGCGGACCGGGAACGCATCCATGCGCTGCTCCAGGATATGACGGACCGGCTGAACCTCCTTCTGCATCTGCGGGTGGCGGTCGGACTCGGCCAGCCTGTAGCCCAGATCAAGGAAATCCCGGCTATGATGGAAGAAACGAGACAAGTGCTCCGCTTCCGCGATCTGCAGGAGCATAACCAGATTCTCGATCTGGGCGAGTGGGTAACCGAGGGCGAGAAAAGCTCCGAGTATCCGTTTCATCTGGAGAAGGAAGTGCTGCACGGGCTTCGCATGGGGCAGGAGGATGAAACGACGGCGGCGCTTTCCCGGTTTCTGCATGAGCTGCGGATGAATGCGGGTAAAGAGCTGTGGGTTCAGCAGGGTATGCTGCATCTGCTCGCTTCCGTGCAGCGGGCCATTATGCAGATGGGGACGAGCTTGTCCGGTCTCTATGAGGGCGTGAATCTGTACGATCAGCTGTGCCAGATCAAGGAGCCGGAGGAGATTGAGAAATGGTTTCTGGCCCGCGTCATTTATCCTTTCCTGCGCGAGACGAGACGCAAGCAGGACATTTACTTACAGCAGGCCGTGGATCGGATTGTTACCGTCATTCACGAGAAATACATGGAAGAGCTGTCTCTTGAATCGATCGCCGAGGCGGAGCATTTGAGCTCGTATGCGCTAAGCAGAATGTTCAAGCAGCATGTCGGCATTAATTTTATTGATTACTTGACGGAAATCAGGCTGGAGAAAGCGAAGGAGCTGCTGTGCAGCACGGATCTGAAGCTGAATGAGGTAGCCGAGCGGGTGGGTTACCAGCACAGCTACTTCAGCCGGATTTTCAAGAAAAATGTCGGCATGACGCCGAGCAAGTACAGGGATAACGCTAAGGAATAAAGTCTTTCGCTGTGCGTAAACGCGCTGCCGTGCCCGCGGCAAAGCTGCTCCGGCTTTTTTATAAGGCAGCTGCCGCTGCCTGCGCATCCAAAGCATGCCTCCGCGCCCCCCGGTAAAACCGGGGATTTGGCAGCTGCGGCACTGCGGCAGCTTCAGGCGGCACTTCCGCGGCACCGGAGCGCAGCGCCTGGAAAGACAACAAATAATGGATGGAAGGTGAAGCAGGGTGATCAGCAACGATCGTTTTCAGTTCCCGCCAGTCGAATTCCGGGTTCATCCCTTCTGGTTCTGGAACGGTGAGATGGAAGAAGAGGAGATTGCAAGGCAGATCGGAGAAATGAAAGACAAAGGCGTCGGCGGGATTTTCATTTGCGCCAGACAGGGGATCGGACCTGCCTTATTTATCGCGGGTATGGTTCGACCGGGTGAAGTTTGCCGTTCAAACCGCGCAGCAGGCCGGTTTGAACGTATGGCTGTACGACGAATACCCGTATCCTAGCGGCATGGCCGGCGGCGAGGTGACGCTGGAGCATCCCGAGGCGAAGCAGCGGATGCTGTCCAGAACGGTGCAAGCTTTTCAAGGCGGCGAGGCGGCGGACATGGATCTGCCTTGGGGCCGGGTACTATGGGCCAAAGCGGTACCGTACACACCGGACGGAGCAAAGAATTGGGAGCGGGCGGTAGATGTAACGCCATGGATCGGCAGCTTCCAGGATGAGACGGTGTTTCAGCAGACGGGATCGACCAATTACAGCCGGAAGCGCTATTTTACTTATCATACCGTGAAGCGGCTGAGGTACGAGCTGCCAACCGGCGCCGACCGCTGGGAAGTGATCGTCATTACGGAGCAGGAAGTGGACGATTTTAAATATTTCGGCACCTTTGTCGATCCGCTGCATACGGACGCCGTGGATACGTTTATGCAGATGACCCATGAGCGCTACGCCGAGGAAATGGGCGAATATTTCGGGGGAACGATCAAAGGGATGTTTACCGATGAAGTCGGGCTTCGGGCCGGCAAGCTTCCATGGTCCCCGCTGATCGTCCCTTTCTTCCAGGAACGCTGCGGCTACAATCTGCTGGATAAGCTGCATATGCTTTACGAGGATGCAGGCGAGGAGACGGCCCGGGTACGCTACGACCTGTTCCAGTGCATTCATCTGATGCTTAGAGAGCGTTTTCATAAAAAGGTTGCGGACTGGTGCGACAAGTACGGCATGGAATATGTCGCTGAAGTGCCGAGTGTCCGCATGACGACGCAGCTGCACAGCCATATTCCCGGAGGAGACAGCGCGCATGAGAAGCTCGGCCGCTCGCTGCCGGAAATTATGAAGCGGTATGCGCACAGCCTGCGCCATAATCCGAAGATGGGCAGCTCCTTGTCGCGGCAGCTGGGACGCCGGCGTGCGCTGATCGAATGCTTCCACAGCATCGGCTGGTCGATGACGCTGCAGGATGCCCGCTGGATGATCGACTGGATGGCGGTGCTCGGCACCAACATGTTTAACTTCCATGCGTTCTTCTACTCTATTGACGGACTTCGCAAGCATGACGCGGCGCCGTCCCAGTTCGAGGAGAACCCGTATTGGGAGCATTTCGCTCTTCTCGGCGACTATATCGGCCGGCTGAGCTGGCTGATGAGCGAGGGCGCGGCCAAAATCGATATTGCCGTAGTGGACCCGACGACTTCTCTCTGGACGCATATGGGCAATCCGTTCCATCAGTTCGGCTTTGCCGGAGTCGGCGAGCGGGAGAAAAAGATGCTGGAGCAGCTGAAGGCCAGCTGGATCGAGATCCAGACCGCGCTGCTGATGAACCAGCGCGATTACGATACGTTAGACCCGGAGCTGCTGATGGAAGCTTCCGTGGAAGAAGGCTCGCTGAAGCTTGGCGCCGCTCAGTACCGGGTGCTCATTATTCCGCCGGTATCGAATCTGGAGTCGGCGGCCTGGGCGAAGCTCCGCTCGTTTATGGAGGCGGGAGGCACCGTCATTTCCGTCGGCTCCCTGCCGTACGAGACGATCGAGCCGGAAGCCGACACGGTTGCGGCTATGGCGGAATGGTTTCTCGGAGGCGCTGGGAACGGCGGCGCAGCCGCTGCCGGAACGGATGCTGCTGAGCATCAGGCTGGAGAAACAACCGCTTGGAGGAAGGGCAAGCAAGGGGCATATTTCGTTCCGTACGCTGACGGTGCCGAAGGCGCTCCGGCTATCGGGACACTGCTTGAGCTGCTGGACCGGACGCTGCCGCGCGCAGTTGAGCTCCGGTCGGAGGACGGCCTGACGGACACGCTGCTGATGCAGCACAGACGGATCGACGATCAAAGCGATGTCGTCTTTATCGCCAACCATGGGGCGGCAGAGAAGCAGGTGGAAGTCCGATTGGATGGAGCCTGCTTCGGTACGGAGCTTCAGCTCGCGTATCGGGATCTGGAGACCGGCGGCCAAGCTCCGCTTCAGGCGGTACGGACGGAGGACGGCCAAACGGTGTTCAAGCTGACGTTCGCCCCGTATCAGTCGCACTTGATCGAGATTGCGGGTACGGCTGCGGCGTTGACTGCTCCGTCCGAAGTAGTGGACGTTGAAGAACAAACGGCGCTCCTTCCGGTGGAGGTTCATGCCGACACCGCATGGGAGCTGGAACTGTCGGAGCCGAACCTGCTGAGACTGGGCCGCTTTCAGCTCGCCTTGGATGAGCAGGATGTCGGGCTGGAACAAGGATGGCCGCAAAATCCGGGGACGGCAGCCGATGTGAAATGGTATGAAGTCGACGCGAAAACATGGATCAGCCAAACGTCCGATCACGCTAAAGAATGGAAGCATGCGCTGACCTACCGCACCCATTGGTTCGGTACGCCTTTCAAGCTGAACATCGATTACCCGGTCGTATGCTGGTATAAGGCCGTATTCGAAGTCGAGCAGCTTCCCGCCGCGGCCGAGCTGACGATGGACCGCGAAGCGATTCTGGGAGAGTACAGCTTGTTCGTGAACGGTACGCTGTGGGACGGAGACGGCGGTCCGCTGCCGCTGGTCCAAGGCTTGAACACACTGATGGTCCGCGTGGTCATCCGGCACGCTTATGAAGGCGTGGTCGACCCGATTTATTTGCGGGGCGCATTCGGCGTACGCTTCAAATCCGGCGGACGGCCGGTCCTGACGGCCGCACCGGTGAACGGGAACCCGAATCTTCCCGTCATCGAAGGCTGCCCGTATTACTCGGGGGCCGCCCTTTTCCGGCAAACCTCCGTGGCGCTGGCTGCCGATCCCGGAGCGTCGGAAACGTTCGAGCTGACGCTGTCCGGTTTAAGCCCGCACTTCCACGATTGCGCGGAAATCCGGGTCAACGGTCATTCGCTCGGCGTGCGCGCCTGGACGCCTTACCGCTGGTCGGGACGGACGGAATGGCTTCGTCCGGATGGCAATACCGTTGAATTGAGAGTGAACAACACGCTGAGTATGCGGCTCGACGGCACTTATTTTTATTATGAAACGCATCAGATCAAGGAAACCTCATCGTTTGTTTACGAAATAAATTCGCAGGGGGAAACGAAATGAAAGTAACGAATATTATTTGCTATTTTGCCCAAGGGTTATTTTATGTCAAAGTCGAAACGGATGAAGGCATCGACGGCTTCGGCGAATGCAGTCCGATGCAGGTGGACGCGATTGTGCCGATTATTCAGACGGTTATTAAGCCGCAGGTGATCGGGCAAAGCGTGTTCGATATCGAGAAAATCGAGGAGCAGGTGATGCGGAAAAACTACAAAATTTCCGGCCAGCTGCTGGCTATGGCTTTCAGCGGCATCGAGATCGCGCTCTGGGACGCCAAAGCGAAATTTTTAAAGCAGCCGTTGTACAATCTGCTGGGCGGGCTGTACCGAGATCAAATCCCGCTCTACGGCTCCAGCATGAGCCGGGATCTTGAGCCGGAGGAGGAAGCGGCCAAGCTGCTCGAAGGCATCAACCAGTTCCAGTTCAAAGCGGTCAAAATCAAAGTAGGCCCGCGGTACGGCTCCGGTCTGCCGGTCGATCTGGACAAGGATGCGCTGAAGGTTCGCACCGTCCGCGAAGCGATAGGCCCCGATTGCAAGCTGATGGTCGACGGCAACAGCTCCTACACGTATATCCAGGCGGTACAGCTGTATGAGAAAATCAGCCAATACAACCTGCATCATTACGAGGAGCCGTGCCCGTATTACGATATCGATGCCTACGTCAAGCTGGCGCAAACATTGCCGGTGCCGATCCATGTAGGCGAGCAGGACTGGAGCCTGTTTACGTTCCGCGATTTCATCGCCAAGGGAGCCTGCCACCTGTATGCAGCCGATCCGATCAAATGCGGCGGTATTTCACAGGCCAAACGGGCGGCCGTCTTATGCCGCGCCTTCGGCATTCACTACGTGCCTCATAATACAACGCGCGGGGTCGGCTTTGCGGCGGCGCTGCATCTGGCGGCGAGCACGCCGGAATGCAACAGCTATTACGAGTACTCGATCGAGAAGAACCCGATCAGAGAGCAGTTTGCTCCGACGGAACTGAAGGCGGAGAACGGATTTATCCGTGTGCCGGAAGGAAACGGTCTTGGCATTCAGCCGGACGAGGAAAAAATGAACCGCCTGCTGACCCGCGTTTAATCCGCTCTCTCCGGTAACGGACGAAGCAGACAGTCGGTTGGGCGGATCGGCGCTCCCGTGTTATAATTTCAGGTAAACATGCCAAAGGCAAGGGAGCGCACACCATGACAGCCATCATCGATAAGATTGCTTGGATTTATATTGTGGAAGGGCGTCTGTTAGGCGCCCGTTCCAAAGCAAAGGACACTTACTATTTACCCGGAGGCAAAAGGGAGCCCGGCGAGACGGATGCCGCCGCGCTGCTGCGGGAAATAGAAGAGGAGCTGTCCGTCCGGATCCGGCCCGAAACGATCCGGCCTTTCGGTACCTTTGAGGCCCAAGCTCACGGCAAGACGGACGGTGTTCTTGTCCGCATGTCCTGCTATACAGCGGAGTTCGAAGGCGAGCTGCGTCCGGCCTCTGAAATTGAGGAAGTGGCTTGGCTGACTTACAGCGACCGGGAACGGGTATCCGAAGTCAGCCAAATCATTTTTGACAAGCTGCATGACATGAAGCTGTTATTGTAGTCGAGCGGCGACAGTTGGCGGAAAGCCGGCTGAGACGAGCTGGCCGAGGCTTGAAGGCAGGCTGCGGCGGTACGCAGGAGCTTTCGGTAAGAGGCAAAAAAAGTGTGCAGGCTGTTCCATGCCTGCACACTTTTTTTGTTGGACTAGATCAGACTGCTGACCGGTCAATTGGAGCAGTGTCAGCCTGGGTAAAGACAACAGTGCAGCCGTCTGTGACGGGGTTAATAACAATGGAGCTTTGCGATGCGTTTCTGCGGCTTAAGACAGGCGGAACGTCACGCCTTGGATTCAGATTCGATCCGGGCTAGCTCCTTACGGACGATCGGGGCTACCTTGGTCCCGAGCAGCTCGATGGCATGCATGACTTCGCGATGCGGCATCGTCCCGACATTCACATGGAGGAAGAAGCGGGTTACACCCAGATTTTTGCGCAGCAAAATAATCTTTTCCGCCACATATTCCGGATCGCCCACATAGAGGGCGCCCCGAAGGCTGCGCGCTGCGTCATAGGTAGCCCGGCTATAAGGCTGTCCCCAGCCCCTCTCGCGCCCGATGACGTTCATCTGGGCTTGCGTAGGCAGGAAGAACGCATCGGCGGCCTGTTCTGTGGTGTCCCCGACGAATCCGTGCGAATGCGTTGCAATAGCCAGCTTGTTCGGGTCGTGCCCGGCCTGCAGGGCAGCTTTCTTGTACAGCTCGACTAGCGGTGCGAAGCTCTCCGGCATCCCCCCGATAATCGCAAAGGCAATCGGAAGACCGAGCATGCCCGCCCGGACGGCCGATTGGGGGCTCCCGCCGCTTGCAATCCATACAGGCAGCGGATCTTGGACGGATCGCGGGTAAACCCCGAGATTATGGATGGCAGGGCGATGGCCGCCGCGCCAGGTTACCTTTTCCGATGCCCGGATGGCGAGCAGCAGCTCCAGCTTTTCCTCGAACAATTCTTCATAATCGTTCAGATCGTACCCGAACAGCGGGAAGGACTCGATAAATGAACCCCGGCCCGCCATAATTTCGGCCCGGCCGTTGGAGATGCCGTCCAGTGTGGAGAATGCCTGATATACGCGAACCGGATCGTCCGAAGACAGCACGGTTACGGCGCTGGTCAGCCGGATTCGTTTTGTCATGGCTACCGCCGCGGCCAATACGACTGCAGGAGACGTGCCTGCATAATCGGGACGGTGATGCTCCCCGATGCCGTATACGTCCAGACCGACCTGGTCGGCCAGCACGATTTCCTCCACCGCCTCGCGCAGCCGCTCGGCATGGGTGATTGCTTTTCCCGTTACCGGGTCCGGTGTCGCTTCCAAAAATGTACTGATTCCAATTTCCATATTCATTGCCGGCTCGGCCATCATGAAACGCCTCCTTAGATTGCATACCCATACTTTACTCTATTATTTATAGTTTCTCAAATTTAGTAAGTCAAATGAAGGTGGAAGAAAGTATAAAGGTTACCGTCGGAGGGATAATATGTCTACTTGTATTCTTTTTGACAAAATCCTTCAGTCGGTGGTTTATCATGATACCCAGCCAGAAAGGCTTGAATCTTCATCAGCTTATTACTTTGTTCATGCTTTCATCCGGTCTCATGGACCATGTGATCGTGATGCCGTTCCTGCTCGGTACGGCGGGACGCAGCGGATGGATTTCCGTCCTGATCGTCGGTTTGCTCCTGACCTGCTGGCTCCCGTCGCTGACTTATGCTATCCGTAAAATGAACGGGCAGCCGGTTTTCGAATGGGTTAAGCGGAAATACGGCGCGCTGCCCGCGCTTTTGCTCCAAGCCCCGGTGATGATTTATGTGTTCGCTTTCGGCACCGTCACGCTTGTGGATACCGTCGGCTGGGTCAAGAGCATGTTTCTTCCGGAAACGCCGTTATGGTTTATCACTATCGCCCTTATGGGAGTCTGTGTGTGGGCGGCCTTCCTGGGCATTCGCAAAATTGCGCGATGCGGTATTTTTCTGCTGCCGCTGGTCGTTCTGTTCGGTATTTTTGTCAGCGTAGCCAATATTCCGCGCAAGCATTACATGCATCTTCTGCCGATACTGGAGAACGGGTTTCATCCGGTTTTCAAGGGTATTTTTATCGGCATGGGCGGCCTGATTGAAGTCGTGCTCGTCCTGCTGCTCCAGCATCATCTGGAGGAGAAGCTGAAGGTGCGTCATTTGACGTTCATCCTCTGGATGCTGGTCGGTTTAACCGCGGGGCCGCTGATCGGAGCTATCGTGGAATTCGGACCGGACGAGGCGGCTCGTCTCCGCTACCCGGCTTATGAAGAATGGCGGCTTGTGCGGATCGGGCATTATGTGGAGCATGTCGATTTCCTGTCGATTTTTCAATGGCTGTCCGGCAGCTTCGTACGGATCTCGCTGTCGCTCTTTCTTATGAAAGACCTGCTGCGCAGCGATTCCAGCGGAACGAGAGCCTCATTTCTCATCATTATGACGGGCGCTGTTTTGATGACGATCATTGCTCTGCTGCCCTTTTCGGATCAAGGCTTTGTCGAACTGCTGAGCAAATGGTATTTTTCGGGCACGATTGCCGTCGCCCTGCTGTTCAGTATAGGACTGATGCTGCTGACCCGGTTTAAAATGCAGGAGAGGAGCGGTTCTCCATGAGTCAAGCCGAAGTATATGAAGCGCTGAAGAATGCCATTGAGGATTGCGAAGACATCGCTACGGAGCAGCAAAGCTCGGGGGAGCGGCTGGTCACGCTATTTTTTCAGCCGGACTTGATCGACATGCGGCGGATGCGTGAGTATTTTATGCCGGAGCTGACGCACGCCTTGTCGTTGGAGGGCACCGAATTTACGGAGCTTCTGGAAGAAAACGCAGCCGTACTTATCGACGATCCGGACTTGTCGGCGGAAGACTACGCGTTTTTTATTTTCAGCGGACGGCTGCTGATGTATTTCAACCACAGGGAAGAAATGTACTGCATCAATTTTGCGGAAAAGCCGCACAGGGAACCGGAAGAATCCGCATTGGAGCCTTCCATACGCGGGTTCAGGGACGGATTTACCGAAGAATTGGACACCAATATCGCTTTGATCCGCAAGCGCCTTGGGACCTCCGAGCTTAGCGTCAAGTATTACTATTCCCACGGAACGGCTCGCACGCGCCTCGCGCTGCTTTATTTCAAGGGCAGAGTGCCCGAGACATCGTTGTCCATGGTTCACGAGCGCCTGTCCGACCTTGGGAATACGGTGCTGATCGGAGGCAATGCCAGGCTGGAGGACGTACTTACAGGGAGCCGGTATTCCATACTGCCGCTAAGCAATTTTACGGGAAAGCCGGATTATGCGTCGGAGCGTCTTGCACGGGGCAAATTTCTCGTCTTTATGGACGGCTCCCCTACCTGCATGATGGCGCCCGTCACTTTAACCGAGCTTTTTATCAGCCCGGAGGATTCTTATTTCAGCTATCACGTAGCTATTGCCAACCGGCTGCTTAGGGTGATAGCCGCTTTTGTCACAGTATTCTCCCCTGGACTCTTTATTTCCTTGCTGATGTACGATCAAGACCAGATTCCGTTCCAGCTGCTGGCCACTATTGGAATCTCCCGGCTAGGCCTTCCGATCTCGGCTTTTTTCGAGATGCTGCTGAGCTTATTTCTGCTCGACCTGCTGCGCGAGGCAGGGGCTCGTCTTCCGCGGGCGACCGGCTCCACGATTACCGTCGTCGGCGGGATTATTATCGGGGATGCGGCGCTGCGTGCCGGGATTTTGTCTCCGAGCATGACTTTCCTGGCGGCGGTGGCCATCGTGTCCGGCTCCACTCTCGTCAATTTGAATCTGCAAAGCACAACGCGCATCATGCGCTTGTTTGTCCTTATGTTCTCCGCGATTTGCGGGATCTACGGCACCATTCTGGCGTTGTTTTATATGCTGGTTTATGCGATTAATGAGGAATCGTTCGGGGAGCCTTACTTCAGGTACGAAAAATACGGCAGAAAGGACAGTCTGCTGAAATTTATCCGGCTGCCCTTCCGCAAAAACAACATTGACGTGATCGGGGAGGCCTCCGCACAGAAAGGGGATGACCGGTCTTGAAGAGAAGGGCGGCCCAACGATTTGCAGCTTGTCTGCTCAGCGGCGCGGTTCTTCTGTTCCTGGTGCTCCTTACGGGCTGCTGGGATGCCAAAGAGGTGCAGCGTCTCAGCTACATTACAGGCCTCGGCGTCGATTATGAGAACCATAAATTCGTCATTTATGCCCAAATGGTCAACTTTGCGGCCATCGCCAAGGAAGAGCAGCAGAACGCCAAGGTAAAAACCTGGGTAGGGCAGGGGAAGGGCTCTACCGTGCTTGCCGCCATTAACGATTTGATATCCACCGCATCAGGAACGATGTTTCTCGGGCACGTCAACTTTCTCATTTTGACCGAAAACGTGTTTAAGGAGCAGATGCTGGAGAAGGTGTTCGATTTTACGAACCGCAATAAAGAAACGCGGTATACCAAATGGTTTTACGGCACCCGGGGCAGTCTGTTTGACCTGATGTCCGCCAAATCGTTCTTTGACCGCAGTTCTCTCGACAGCCAGCTGGGCGATCCGGAGCAAAATTATGCGCAGCTGTCGAATTTGAAGCCTTACTATGTCAATGAGATTGTAGCGGGGATGCTGGAGCCTTCCTCCACGGTCGTGATTCCTTCGATGGAGCTCACCGATCAAGTATGGAGGGAGCAAAATAAACCGATGCCCATTTTCAAGAAATCGGGCGGCTTTATATTTAACGGTACCCAGTATGCCGGCTGGATGAAGATGAGCGATATTATGCAGGGCCGCTGGCTTCAGAGCGCGTACCAGGCTTCGCCGCTGACGCTCCGCCGGGATCAGCATGTGCTCGCTACCATCGAAGTGAAGGATGCCACGCATCGAATCGAAATTCACGAACAGGCGGGACAACCCCGTTTTAAGGTCAAGCTAAAGGCCAAGGGGACGATCATGGAATTGGCGGAGCAAATGCCTCTGGAGGAGATTGAACGGCTGGCCGAGCAGACGGTCCGTAACGAAATTATGGCCTACTACAAGAAAGGGCTTGCCATGCAGGCCGATTTGGTCCGTCTGGGCCAGACCTATTACCGCTACCATCCGGCCCGGTGGAAAAAACTCAGCGTGAACGGCCGGCTGCCGCTGGAGCCCAGTTCGCTGGAAGCGGTGGACGTGGAGCTTCTGATCAACCATGCGCAGAAGTACAAATCGCCCCAGGTTAAGGATACTTATAGATGAGGAGGCTGGTAAGCTGGATTCGTATATTCATTCATTTCCCCGAGGGAACTGGCGGATGAGCCGGATCAGATTCATCGCCGGGGCGGATAGAGGCTCGTCTTTACGGGTCCAGATCGCAATCGTATTCTGAAGCCGGATGCCTTCCACATAAACCCGGCACAGCTCCCCTCGCTCTACATATTCCCTTACAACCAGGGATGAGACGAAGTTCGCGCCATAGCCGGCAATGACAGCCGTAATCGCTTCATGCAGCCCGTTGAACTGCAAAGAAATGAGGGGGGCCGGCATGTTGTAAGTGCGGCACAGCGAAAATAATCGCTCACGCGTAGCGCTCCCCTCTTCACGCATGACGAAGGGTTCCTTCATCATATCCTGCAAGGATATGTGCTGATTCGCGTACCGGTGTCCGGGCGCCACCACGAACCATAGCTCATCCTGGAACAGCTCCTCGGTTTGAATCGTGTCCGGGTAATGCTCCGGAACACCCCCGTATAGGGCGATATCCGCCTCGACCTGTAACAGCTGCTTCATGGCATCGCTGGAATTCGTAGTCGTGATGCTCATCTCGACCTGCTCGAACCGTTGCTTGAACTTCGCTATCCAGGTCGGAATCAGGAAGTTAGCGGGCAAATAGGTCGCCGCCAGCCGGATGCTGCCCTTCGTGCCGGAGCGGTAATCAAGCGCAAATTGCTCGATTTGCTGCTCAACTGCGAACAGCCTTTTGGCCAATACGGCGAGCTCTTCTCCGGCATCGGTCAAGGCGATTCCCCTGCCTTGGGGCTTGAGAAGGGAAAGCGACAGCTCCTTCTCGAATTTTTTAATTTGAGCGGTGATTGCCGGCTGGCTTATGCTTAACAGCTCGGAAGCGCGCGTGACGCTGCCGGTGGAAGCAATGACATGAAATAAACGGAGCGCATGCAGATTTAACATGGCAGGGGTCTCTCCTGTTGGTTAATTTATATATTTAAAATATGGTTTATATAAAATCATATATTATATTTATAATAAAATCTCCTCTATAATAAACCCGAAAGCGAATCGATTCATGAGGAGATGTGATGAATATGCAATCAGCGGACACTTGGGATCAGGTCGATCGTTACATCACGGAGCGTCTCATCCCGCAGGATCCGGTTTTGGAGCAAGCGCTGGCTTCCAATCGGCAGGCGAAGCTGCCCTCTTACGATGTGACGCCTGCTCAGGGGAAGCTGCTCCAGCTGTTGGTGCAAATGCATGGCTCCCGAAGAATTCTGGAGATCGGTACCTTGGGAGGCTACAGCACGATCTGGATGGCCAGGGCGCTGCCGCGGGACGGACAATTGGTCACGCTGGAGCTGGACCCCGTTCATGCCCGAGTGGCGAAAGCCAACCTGTCTCTTGCCGGGTTGGAGGAACGCGTCGAGCTGCGAGTCGGGAATGCTTTGGATCAGCTGGCCGAAATGGAGCGGGAGGGCGTGGAGCCTTTTGATTTCATATTCATTGATGCGGATAAGCCGAATAATCCGGGGTACTTGCAGTGGGCGCTCCGCTTCTCGCGTCCGGGGACGGTCATTTTCGGGGATAATGTGATTCGCGACGGGGAGATTCTCCAAGAGGATAGTACGGACCTGCGGGTGCAGGGAGTTCGCACATTTTACGACTTGCTTGCGGCGGAGCCGAGGATCACCGCTTCTGCGATCCAAACCGTCGGCAGCAAAGGATATGACGGCTTTGTGCTCGGTATCGTCACCTCGTAACTTTTAAACAGCGATCCCCCTTCGTAAAGGACCACTGAAAAAGCCATCCATGCAAGTACGGACCATTGTTCCGATCGCTTTCGCTTCTACAGAACGATTCCGTACTCTCCGCAAGTTTTTCAATGGCCTCTCTGTAAACGAGGTATTTGCACCGATTTACGTTGACGAAGGGGGATTTGTTATATACCACGCACGTTTACTCAGTTCACTTCTCGGTTCAATTCTCAGTTCATCACACAGAGCGGCTTAGGTCGCAATTCTGTTTTTTCCGGACCGCTTGGCTTTATATAAATTTTTATCCGCTTGTTCAAATAAGCTTTCTTTGTTTAGGGACGGCTTGTAGCTGGAAATTCCGATGCTTATGGTGACCGGAGTTCCGTCCAATTCTTCAAAGCTCGTGCCGGAGACGGCAGCTCGAATGCTGTCGAGTAATTTGACCGCATCCTCAAAGTCGGCTTCAAACAGCAGTATCGCAAACTCTTCCCCGCCGTATCTCGCGGCAATGTCGTTGGCAGGTATCGTTTCCTTGATGATGCGGGCGACGCCCGAAAGCACCAGATCCCCCACGCGGTGGCCGAAGGTATCATTAATGGTTTTGAAATTGTCAATATCGATCAGAGCCAGATGGAATGAGGATCGGTGATCGTCCCCGTACTTTAGCGCCAGCTCGAAATGCTCGTAAAAGGAAGCCTGGTTATACAGATTCGTAAGCGAATCGAACTTGGCTTGTTTTTGCATAATCGCGTATTGAATCATGAGGTCTTGCTTGGCGATCATGGCTGCAAATAATTCCTCCCGCAGCTCGCGGCCGCGAATCATAATGATGGTTGCGATCAAAGTACAGAGGCCGAGAAAGCAGGGAATGGCAATCACGTCAAACGCGGACAAATACCCCCGGTAACTCGGGTCCACGAAGTATAAAAGGATGAATCCCAGCACCTGCAGAGCCGCGGAAAACAGCGTTAAACGAATGCGGAAGAAAATAACCGACGAAAGAATAGGCAGTAGCAAAAGCGCAGAAATAATCCGGATATCCGTGTTAAGCCGAATAATCATCACTGCAACCACGGTAGCCGCAATATATAAGGCATGAAATGTATATTTTTGACTGAATTTGACGATAACCCATGCAAGGCTGACGGTAACACTCATGAAGATGGTTGGCAGAATCAGCACGTCTATATAAAATTCACGGGCTTGTGCCGGGTAGGGCAGAAACAGAAAGGAGAAGAGCTGGGCAAAAAAATGTACCCAAATAATATACCAAAAGAAAATCCATATGTTTCTGGCCCATTTGAGTTCCTTCTCTGTGAGTTTGTTTAACATAAGTCACCCGGAATCGTTTTATTAGTTTTATTATTAATTCTAGCACAGAGTCAGTCGGATTTTGTGTATATAATTGGTCGTATTTCTTCTTTTTTTAGTGAAAAAGAATATTAACAATGGTTATATTTTGTAATCAGTAGCGGAACTCGTAATTTGTTGAAGGATGAGGATATTAAGTATATAATTGGGAATATATTAAATAGTTCTTAAGAACTATAACTAGCTTGATAGAATGATAGATAGTATTGATGCGGAAAAATGATTTGGTCCATCGTGGCAGCGTTCGATTGATGAATGTAGTGCGAATTATTGGTGCGAATGTATAGTTCACATGCATTTGCAGGGACATTCGCACCATAAAAATGGAAGTAATGACCATTTTATGGTGTGATTTATACATTAGTTTACAGTTTCTTCTTTTGTTTGAGCGTTTTGAAGGTTGATTTGGCGGTTTAAGCCATCGTATCCTTTAAAATCGCTGTCGCATCCTACGTGGATGCGTGGATTGAAATCTTGGAAGTGACCTATAATGGAGATAGCTACCATCGTCGCATCCTACGTGGATGCGTGGATTGAAATGCCCCGCCATCTCCGACAATGTATTCAGTATGCAGGTCGCATCCTACGTGGATGCGTGGATTGAAATAAAAAAAAGATGAGTAAAGCGTCGCCGCCTTCCTGTCGCATCCTACGTGGATGCGTGGATTGAAATCAAGTCGATGTATACGACTTGGGGTTCTGGTTAGTCGCATCCTACGTGGATGCGTGGATTGAAATCAAGTCGATGTATACGACTTGGGGTTCTGGTTAGTCGCATCCTACGTGGATGCGTGGATTGAAATCCATACAGCGCCCCATACCAGTACCTGGCCGCAGAGTCGCATCCTACGTGGATGCGTGGATTGAAATACTGGGGAATATGATTTTAGCCCAACAGGGATTCGTCGCATCCTACGTGGATGCGTGGATTGAAATCTTAAATCTCTCTACTGTGCAAAGGTCGGAGAGGTGTCGCATCCTACGTGGATGCGTGGATTGAAATCCTTTTTAAGGTTTCATAGTCCGCCTGGGCAAAATGTCGCATCCTACGTGGATGCGTGGATTGAAATTTGCGCGTCTTTTCCGTTGTTGCGTCGTCAATTTCGTCGCATCCTACGTGGATGCGTGGATTGAAATATATTGCCGATAACGGTATACTCGCCGAGTTGCGTCGCATCCTACGTGGATGCGTGGATTGAAATCTGCAATACCTTGGGATCGGTTTACAACGGATTGGGTCGCATCCTACGTGGATGCGTGGATTGAAATTGGATTGCGTTTTATTTTATGTCGTTGCCGGGAGAGTCGCATCCTACGTGGATGCGTGGATTGAAATTTGATTGTATTAATGTCTTCGATGCTAACGATATTGTCGCATCCTACGTGGATGCGTGGATTGAAATGTTCAATTTTAAGGACGGCAGCGTACGTGATCCTGGTCGCATCCTACGTGGATGCGTGGATTGAAATCGCTTGTAGCCCCGTCCAAGGACGCGGGCGGTAATGTCGCATCCTACGTGGATGCGTGGATTGAAATTCACCGTGGCTTGCGGGCCTCATCGCCGGCACAGGTCGCATCCTACGTGGATGCGTGGATTGAAATTAAACCAGTGACGGAATAAAACAGGGTGGACGTTGTCGCATCCTACGTGGATGCGTGGATTGAAATATCCGTGAGTTACCAGTCGGTAAAAGCTACCGTAGTCGCATCCTACGTGGATGCGTGGATTGAAATCCAGCCGTTGCACTCAATGTAGGAGCTGCCGCAGCGTCGCATCCTACATGGATGCGTGGATTGAAATCCCCCTTTTTTAAAATATCTGCGGAATCGGACCCGGTCGCATCCTACGTGGATGCGTGGATTGAAATAGATAGGAACGGTATTAAAGGAGCAATGTGAAGCGTCGCATCCTACGTGGATGCGTGGATTGAAATCTCCAATATGAAAGATTCAAAGGCCAAGCAGCTGTCGCATCCTACGTGGATGCGTGGATTGAAATATAAACGGTCCCAGAATTTGCAGAGAAAGAAACAGTCGCATCCTACGTGGATGCGTGGATTGAAATTCCCGCGTCATCCCTCAACAAGAATTTGTATTTAGTCGCATCCTACGTGGATGCGTGGATTGAAATGTCCGGATCTCGATGAACCTGGGCGAATTTGTAGTCGCATCCTACGTGGATGCGTGGATTGAAATTCTGCGTCGTAGAATTGAGCAGTGTATCGTTGGTTGTCGCATTCTTCACGGATACGCGGATTGAAATATGAACTGGGAGGATTTTATAAATATCGTTCGGGCTGCCTCGTGTTCATAGAACATATGTTTCCTGACAACCTATGAGCAGCAGCGTATCGTATACTACTAGGAGTGACCGGAGGTGACCATATGAAGTACATCGCCCACATTCGTGAGAGTGATAGAGAAATTCAAACCGTTGAGGAGCATTTGATTGGTGTCAGAGAGTTGGCGGAATCTTATGGCGTGAAAATAGGCGTGAAGCATATCGCGGGCTTGGCAGGCATGCTTCATGATATGGGCAAGTATACCAATGAATTCAGAGAGTACATCATGCAAGCGGTAGAAAACCCGGATGCTCCCCCAAAAAGAGGAAGTGTGGATCACTCTACAGCGGGTGGAAAGCTGTTATATGAAGGGTTTCATCAGGGGAACCCCTCCAGGGTTTGGATTTTGTCCGAAGTAGTGGGAAACGCGATCATCTCGCATCATTCCTATCTTCATGATTTTTTAAATTCTGAATTGGAATCACCCTACTTGAATCGTGTACGGAAATCCGATGACCAGCTAAGAGAGTTCGAGCTGTCCAAGCAATGCTTTTTTGCTAATGTCATCAGTGAGGCTAAGTTTCAGCAGTATGTTTCAACCGCATTAGACGAACTGGAAGCTTATTTGAGCAAGCCTTGCAAGGAGACCGACGAAAGCAAGCTCATGTTTTTGACCAAATTTATTTTCAGCGCTTTAATTGATGCCGATCGAACAAATACCCGGTTATTTGAAGAAAATAAACAGCCCGAGCCGGAACAGGACTATAAGGCTTTGTTTGCGGGCTATTATGAAAAGCTGATGGCAGAAATCGATTCTTACCAAGCTCATCCGGAGGCCCAATCAGCGATTAATACGCTTAGGAGGGACATGTCCGATCAATGTGACCGCTTCGCGGAGAAGCCCTCAGGGATTTATACGCTGTCGATTCCAACGGGGGGCGGCAAAACCTTGGCAAGTTTAAGGTATGCGCTCAAGCACGCAAAGGAGTTCGGCAAAAAGCATATCATCTACGTGGTTCCCTTCACGACGATTATCGAACAGAACGCGGCCGAGGTGCGCCGGATTTTGATGGATGATGGCAGCATTCTGGAGCATCATTCCAATGTGATTAATGATGTGAATGAGGTTGACGATGAGTCCCAAGATGGCATTATGAGTACCCACCAAAAGCTCAAGCTGGCTAAGGATAACTGGGACTCCCCGATTATTTTTACAACGATGGTGCAATTTCTGAATGTTTTCTACGCCAAAGGAAGCCGCAATATTCGAAGACTTCATAACTTAACCGAATCGGTCGTTATTTTCGATGAGGTGCAGAAGGTTCCGGTTTCATGCGTATCCTTATTTAATCAAGCGCTCAACTTTTTGAAGGCTTACGGTCAATCCAGTCTTCTGCTGTGTACGGCAACTCAGCCAACCCTGAATTATGTCGAGCGGCGGCTCGATATGGATGCTGAAGCTGAAATCATACAGGATCTGGACGGTGTTATTGCGGCATTCAAACGGGTGGAAATTGTCGATAAAGCGACGGACGAGACATTCGATAATGACAAGCTGGCGGATTTTATTGCTGAGAAGCTGGATGAGATGCACAGTGTACTGGTCATTCTGAATACGAAAGCAGTGGTCAAGAAGCTGTATCGCCAAATGGCGGACAAGGATCTTGGAGTCCCTGTGTATCACCTAAGCACATCGATGTGCGCCGCTCATCGCAATGTTATTTTGAAGCAGGTGCGTGAGCATCTGGAGCGTCATGAAAAAGTCATCTGCCTGAGCACCCAACTGATCGAAGCCGGGGTCGATGTCAGCTTCGATTGTGTGATCCGTTCTATGGCGGGGCTGGATTCCATAGCCCAAGCGGCAGGCAGATGCAACCGGCACGGACGGCAAGGCATCCGACAAGTGTACGTCATTGACCATGCGGAGGAGAATTTAAAGTATTTGCAGGAAATCCGGGCAGGCAAGGACTTTTCGGCAAGGATTCTAGTCGATCTCAAGCGGAATCGAAGCGAGCATGGCGGCCATATTTTGTCGGCTCAGGCGATGAACAAATATTTTAAACAATTTTATACTTATTTTGATACCAGCTTGAATTATTTTATTAAGCCGTTGAAGAAGGACATGACAGAGCTGCTGGCGGCGAACAGGAATAACAGTTCTTACAACATTGCCTATACGCATGAGAACAAGAAGTCGCTGCCGCTGTTTATCGTGAACAGCTATCGCACGGCAGCGGAGCACTTTCAGGTGATCGAAGATCGGACAACTTCGGTCCTTGTTCCTTACGATGAAGAGAGCAAGGAAATCATTGCGCAGCTGAACGGGAGTGAAACGATAGAGGATCTGTCAGGGCTGCTGCGCCGGGCACAGCAGTACATGATTAATTTGTTTTATTATGAATGCAAGCAGCTGGAGCAGAATGACGGGCTGGACAGCTTGTTGGACGGCAAAATATTAGCGCTGAGGGAAACAGCCTACAACAAGGAGTATGGTCTGAATCTGGAGAATGACGGCCAGTGGGATCTGAGTATGTACTGAGAAGAGAAGAAACCTATCTGTCTTGCCGGATAGGTTTCCACTTCACACACTATATTTTTGAAAGGAGGTGAAGAAGCTATGAGAAATTCGATAGAGTTCACAGTATACGGCGACTATGCCCTGTTCACCGATCCGCTGACGAAGCTCGGCGGGGAGAAACTCAGCTATCAGGTGCCGACGTATCAGGCGCTGAAGGGGATCGTCGAGAGCATTTACTGGAAGCCAACGCTGACCATGTTCGTAGACGAGGTTCGCATTATGAAGCCTATCCGTATGGAATCCAAAGGGATTCGCCCGATGGATTACGGAGGCGGGAATACACTTGCGAATTACACGTATTTGCGGGATGTCGCATATCAGGTAAGGGCTTATTTTGAGTTTAATCCACACCGGCCGGATCTGGCTTATGACCGGAACGAGCACAAGCATCACAATATCATGAAGCGTTCTCTTCATGCGGGGGGCCGCAGGGATATTTTTCTCGGCGCAAGAGAATGCCAGGCTTATGTGGAGCCTTGCGAGTTTGGTTCTGGGACAGGCTTTTACGATAACTATGGCGATATTCATCTGGGAACGATGGTGCACGGCTTGAATTATCCGGATGAAACCGGAAGGAACCAGCTGGAAGTGCGTCTGTGGAATCCGGTGATGAGGGACGGCAATATCCAATTTATAAGGCCTGAACAATGTACCCAGGTACGCACGATTACAGATATGATGCCGAAGCCATTTAGCGCTGCTAATGTCATGTCCGCAGATGAGCTGTTCGAGCAGCTGGAAGGGGAGGTGAATCAGTGAGCTGGTTATTGAACTTATATGAAACATACGAATCGAATACAGGCCGCGTGGGCCGCATCGAGAAAAAGCATAACGAGCAGGAATATACGCTGCTGCCGGTTTCCCATACAACCCAGAATGCGCATATCGAGGTGCAGATTACCGCAGATGGAGAGTTTCATTCCGCCAAGGTCGTTGATAAGAGTGATGCGAGCACTTTAATCCCATGCACTGAAGATTCGGCGAACCGTGCGGGAGCTAAAATCGCTCCTTACCCGCTGCACGACAAATTAAGCTATGTTGCGGGAGACTATGCCGCCTATGGCGGGGAGATCAAGAAGGAAGAACCCTTCGCCTACTATATTCAGCAGCTGAAGAGCTGGGCGAACTCCCCTTATGCCGCCAATAAGGTGAGAAGCATTTATCACTACTTGCGCAAGGGACGCCTTATTCAGGATTTGGTGGAGGGCGGCATTCTATATGTTGACGCCCACGGCAAGCTTTTGGACAAATGGGAGCAGCAGGCGGGGGAAAAGGATAGCGCGAGACCTCCGATCTTCTCTGTGCTGGCGGGCGATCAGACCAGCGCGTTTGTCCGGTTCAACGTCTATTCCCCGGTCAAAGAGCTGACGGATGTGTGGAAGGATCAGGAGATGTACGATTCCTTCGTCCGATTTTACAGCGGTCAGTTAGGCGATGAAGATCTGTGCTATGTGACGGGGGAATTGCTTCCGGCGACAGACAAGCATGCCAATAAGATTCGAAATGCTGCAGATAAGGCCAAGCTCATTTCGGCCAATGACACCAGCGGTTTCACCTTTCGAGGACGGTTTCATAACAGTCAGGAAGCGGCAAGCATCAGCTACGAGGTATCTCAGAAAGCCCATAATGCGCTGAAGTGGCTGATCCATCGCCAAGGCAAAACAATCGACCAGCGCGTGTTTCTCGTATGGGGCAATGAGGATAAGGACATTCCGGGGCTCACCGAAGATTTATTTGCCATTAATCCTGCGGTTGCCGTCGTCAAGGAGCAAGCTTCGTATACTCATCCAGAGCTTGCGGCGGAAGTGGCCAAAGCGCTGGACGGATACAGAAACAAGCTGAAGCCTGCATCCAATAAGGAGCAGAAGGTTAGTATTCTTGTCCTGGATTCGGCAACGACAGGACGCATGGCGGTACTGTATTACCGCAATCTGAACGTGGAGCATTACTTGGACAGGCTTAGCGAGTGGCATTCATCTTGCAGCTGGCTGCACAGTTACCGCAAAAATGATGACGGAGAGTATGTCCGGTTTTATGGAGCGCCTGCGACAAAGGATATCGCTTATGCTGCCTACGGCCCGAGAGCAAGCGACAAGCTCGTCAAAGGGGTTATGGAGCGGATGCTGCCATGCATCATCGACAAACGGAATTTACCGTTGGATATTGTGAACAGTGTCCGCCATCGGGCATCAAGTCCAGAATCGATGGACAAATGGGATTGGGAGAAGACGCTGAGCATCGCGTGTGCGCTTATTAATAAACAGAGTAAGGTGGGATTCAGTGTGGCATTGGACGAAAATCATTCTGATCGAAACTATTTATTCGGACGCTTATTAGCGGTTGCGGATGTATTGGAAAGGCGAGCACTGGGGTATGAAGAAACACGAGCCACCAACGCTATCCGATACATGAATGCATTTTCCAGACATCCGGCAAGAACGTGGAATACGATCCAGTCGGCCCTGCAACCCCATCAAGCCAAGCTTGGAACAAGATATAAATATTTATCCGAATATGCAGCGATTATTGATGAAGTAGCTTCTAGGATTCCAATTAGTAAATTTAACAACGAGCCATTATCTGATTTATATCTGCTCGGCTACTACAGCCAGCGGCATGAGCTTTATCGGAAAAAGGAATCCGGCGATACGGTGGAAGCATCCAACGAATAAGGGAGAGATGGACATGACTACTTTAGATCATAAAATCGATTTTGCAGTTGTTTTATCTGTGACGAAAGCGAACCCGAACGGCGACCCGCTGAATGGCAACCGTCCGCGGCAAAACTATGACGGTTATGGCGAAATTTCGGATGTGGCGTTGAAACGGAAAATCCGGAACCGCCTGCAGGATATGGGGGAGTCGATCTTCGTGCAGTCCAATGACCGGAAGATAGATGCCTATGGCAGCCTTCGGGAACGTGCGGATGGGAACGCCGAATTGGAGAAAATTTTGAAATCCAAAACCGTCTCCAGCGACGAGTTTGCCCGTATCGCCTGCCGCGAATGGATCGACGTGCGAAGCTTCGGCCAGGTTTTTGCATTCAAAGCGGATAAAAGCGGTGCCGGTGTATCTGTCGGCATTAGAGGCCCGGTATCGATTCATACGGCGACAAGCCTGGATCCTATCGATATCTCCAGCATGCAGATCACGAAAAGCGTGAATTCCGAGCCGGGGGCATCCAGAGGTTCGGATACGATGGGGATGAAGCATCGGGTAGATTCGGGCGTCTATGTGTTTTGCGGAAGCATCAATACGCAGCTGGCGGAGAAAACCGGGTTCACCAACGAAGATGCTGAGAGATTCAAGAATGCGCTTGTTTCTTTATTTGAGAATGATGCCTCGTCGGCCAGACCGGAAGGGAGTATGGAGGTGCATACCGTGTATTGGTGGGAGCACACCTCTAAGCTTGGACAATATTCCTCAGCTAAAGTACACCGTTCACTCAAGGTTACCAGACTTTCCGAAGAACCCAAGACCTTTCAAGATTATCAATTTCATGTTGAGCCGCTAGAAGGTCTAAGAGTCGATTGCATTGATGGACAGTAGGGAAGATGAATATTTAATGCTGTCCGGCATACAGCATTTTCAATTTTGCAAGCGGCAGTGGGCGTTGATTCATATTGAACAACAGTGGGAGGAAAATGTCCGCACCATTGAGGGAGAGCATCTTCACAGGAAGGCTGACCAGCCGTTTACGAGAGAAAACCGGGGAGATAAACTCATTGTCCGCGCTATGCCTGTAAAGTCGGACCGTCTTCAAATCACAGGCGTATGCGATGTCGTTGAGTTTGTACGAGATGACAGCGGTGTGGGGATTAGCGGAGCTGAAGGAACCTACACCGCCTACCCTGTTGAATATAAACGGGGCAAACCGAAAATGAACGACGAAGATATTCTGCAATTAGCCGCTCAGGCGATCTGCCTGGAAGAAATGCTGCTCTGCCATATTGACACGGGCTACCTGTTCTATAACGAGATCAAGCATAGAGTCGAGGTGCCCTTAACTCCGGCTGTCAAAATGAAAGTGAAACAAATGGCCGCGGAAATGCAGGACTATTATACTCGAAAATATACGCCTAAAGTGAAGACGGGCCCGTTCTGCCGAAGCTGTTCCCTCCAATCGATTTGCTTGCCAGAGCTGATGAATAAACGGTCCGTGAAAAGCTATATTGAGGGGAAAATTCACGAATGAAAAAACTGCTGAACACGTTATTTGTTACACAGCCTGACGTTTATTTATCATTGGACGGCGACAATATTGTTTTAGTAAAGGAGCAGGAAAAGCTGGGGAGATTGCCGCTGCATAATTTGGAGGCGGTAATCTCTTTTGGTTACACGGGCGCGAGTCCGGCCTTAATGGGATACTGCGCGGAACGCAATATCTCATTATCCTTTTTTACAATGAATGGAAGATTTCTGGCAAGAGTGATTGGGGAAAGCAACGGCAATGTCGTCCTGAGGAAAAAGCAATATGCCGTATCGGCGGATGAAGTTCTGTCTGCAAAAATTGCGCGCAATTTTATTATTGGAAAGATTTACAATCATAAATGGATCCTCGAGAGATGGACGAGAGACTATCCCTTACGCATTGACGTTGCTCAGTTCAAAGCTGTATCTCAGCAGCTATCTGAATTGATTTTGCAGGTAAGGACGTGTGAAGATCTACAAAGATTGAGGGGCTTGGAGGGCCAGGCGGCAACAAGCTATTTCAAACTGCTGGACTCAATGGTTTTGCAGCAAAAAGAGGACTTTTATTTTCATTCCAGGTCCCGGAGACCGCCGCTGGATAATGTCAATGCGATGCTTTCCTTTGCTTATTCCCTTCTGGCTAACGATGTGACATCCGCATTGGAGGGAGTCGGACTGGATGCTTATGTCGGCTTTATGCATCGCGATCGGCCGGGCCGGGCTTCCTTGGCGCTTGATGTGATGGAGGAGCTTCGCGGTGTTTATGCGGATCGGTTTGTGCTGTCGCTAATTAACAAGAAGATGGTGAGCAAAGAGGATTTCTTGAGAAAAGAGAACGGTGCCGTTATCATGAAAGACGAGGCAAGGAAGAAGTTTCTGGCGGCATGGCAAAATAAAAAGCAGGAGAAAATCACGCATCCTTATCTGGGAGAGAAGATTTCTTGGGGCTTAGTACCTCATGCGCAAGCCTTATTATTAGCGCGTCATTTGCGCCATGATCTGGATGAATACCCTCCGTTCTTATGGAAGTAGGTGAATGAAGTGCTCGTATTAGTAACATATGATGTAAGCACAGTGAATAGCAGCGGCCAACGGAGATTGCGCCAAGTAGCGAAAATATGCCAGAATCACGGTCAGCGAGTTCAAAATTCAGTTTTTGAGTGTGTTGTTGACGCCACGCAGCTTGCCGTATTAAAAATTAAGCTTTTGGAGGTTATTGATCAAGAAAGAGATAGCCTCAGGATATATCAACTAGGTAATAATTATAAAAATAAGGTAGAGCATATCGGAGTGAAAGAATCTATTGACTTGGAGGGTCCATTGATTTTTTAGTGCGAATAGGCGGTGCGGATGTATAGCACACATGATTTTCCTGGAACATTCGCACCATGAAAATGGATTTAATATCCAGTTATACGGATGGTTTACTGCGCCTAAGTCTATGTTTTATGGATGTATACTTCTTTTAGCGGTTTTTTTCTTGTAAATATGTAATAAATGTTATATTTTGGTTAAAAATCGCTGTCACATCCTTCACGGATGTGTGGATTGAAATCTCATCTGGACGTGCATCTCCCAAAGCAGGAGCGTCACATCCTTCACGGATGTGTGGATTGAAATCGCGTGCTGCGTTCGGTCGGCATCAGTCCGATTAGCGTCACATCCTTCACGGATGTGTGGATTGAAATCATTCTTTGGCGGGTCACCAGCGGTACTTTTTTGTCACATCCTTCACGGATGTGTGGATTGAAATTCCTGTGCAACTGTTTGGGATGAAGACAAGAAGCGTCACATCCTTCACGGATGTGTGGATTGAAATGCCGCCATCAAAATTTCCTTGACCAGTTGGATTTCGTCACATCCTTCACGGATGTGTGGATTGAAATCTATCGAGTGAAACAATGGATCGACCTGCCGACGTCACATCCTTCACGGATGTGTGGATTGAAATATGTTCTTGCTGAAGCAATTGCGCAATTTGCTCCAAGTCACATCCTTCACGGATGTGTGGATTGAAATAATGGACAGTAGCGGCATTTTTTACGGAAATTCATGTCACATCCTTCACGGATGTGTGGATTGAAATACTGAACAAATGGTTAAAGAATATGGTCAAGGTGTTGTCACATCCTTCACGGATGTGTGGATTGAAATCGGATTGAGCTGTCCCTCGTGTCCCTCCCTCATGTCACATCCTTCACGGATGTGTGGATTGAAATATATTGGCGACCGTATACGAGAATGTATCGGACAGTCACATCCTTCACGGATGTGTGGATTGAAATCTCTAACTCCACTAAACAGTAAAGCAACAATTATAGTCACATCCTTCACGGATGTGTGGATTGAAATCCCACCGCTTGATGTAGTCGTTTATGAGGGCTTGCGTCACATCCTTCACGGATGTGTGGATTGAAATCAATATCGAAATCATCATCGAAGCAAAGCAGCGCAGTCACATCCTTCACGGATGTGTGGATTGAAATCAAGAAAAACGGTCGTCCCTTCCGTGTTATTGAAGTCACATCCTTCACGGATGTGTGGATTGAAATATCAGCCCTTGGAGTACCCATAGTGCCAAGGAGGTCGTCACATCCTTCACGGATGTGTGGATTGAAATATTTCCGGATAAATCAACAGCTGAAACGGTGTAAGTCACATCCTTCACGGATGTGTGGATTGAAATTGCCATCATGCGCGATACAATCGTCCCGGCAATAGGTCACATCCTTCACGGATGTGTGGATTGAAATTTGTCACCCGCGCCCGTTGTAAGGCTGGTCGTTACGTCACATCCTTCACGGATGTGTGGATTGAAATAATTTCTGCATCCTGCCAATGTGTAGATACCAGGTCACATCCTTCACGGATGTGTGGATTGAAATAGCTAATAAGCGATAGGCGCGAATTGGAGACGGCGTCACATCCTTCACGGATGTGTGGATTGAAATGCCCAATACTCGCTAATGCCGCGATTCTCGAACATGTCACATCCTTCACGGATGTGTGGATTGAAATTCCTGTCCGCCCGTTGTTGGGCAAAAAATAACCCCGTCACATCCTTCACGGATGTGTGGATTGAAATTCGTTGCGCTTGCGTTACGTAGTCCAACATATAACGTCACCCGTAGTCAATCATTTTGGAGAAGTGGTTTCGACAAACATCGACTTGGAGACACATCGGATGGAGTAGTTTTTTCCAAACTCACGTTTGATGTACTCGATGATTGTATTCTTGAGTTGATACTGCTGCTCCTCGGTGTAATCGTTGCCTACCGGACAAACTGACACTAAATCAGTTTGTCCGGCTGGATTTTGTGATTTATGCGAATAGAGTGCTTACCCTTTAGTTTTTTCGTACCGAAAGGGGGGGATTTGAAAATGCTGTGCTTTTCGCAACCCTTCTTGATGGACGAGTGGGTCCATTTATTTTTCTTTATCCGAGTTGCGTAATAACAAGATGTGCAGAAACAGGCCTTGTTCCTCCAGCGAGAGGAGTGATGGTTAGTGCTGTGGAATTGCCGGCAGGATTTCGTACTGTAAGAATTGAATTGATGACGGTCGTTTCCACAAGAGCCATTTCTACGATCTGAGAAGTACCTGTTGCTCGCCCGACTACCGTATAAGCTAAATCAGCGCCATTGAGAGTTAAAATTAGTTGACCTGGTTCAGTTACACCCACTTGAAACAAAATTTGATATGTGCCGATTGAAGCGAGGTTGAATGAACTGGGACCAATACGAGTAATAGTAGTCCCGCTATTAGGTCCATCTTGCGGAAAACTAACATCTGTACCGGGAGCAACAGTTGCTGCATTATCAGGAGGCATAAGTGCAAAAAAATCTGCAAAGCCGAACACAGCGCCCGTTGCCCCGGTAGCGCCCGTCGCGCCTGTAGCCCCAGCAGGCCCAGTAGCGCCCGTCGCGCCAGCATCCCCAGCAGGTCCGGTAGCGCCAGTAGCCCCAGCAGGCCCAGTAGCACCCGTCGGGCCTACATCCCCAGCAGTTCCGGCAGCGCCGGTAGCGCCTACATCCCCAGCAGGTCCGGTAGCGCCCGTCGCGCCTGTAGCCCCAGCAGGCCCAGTAGCGCCCGTCGCGCCAGTAGCCCCAGCAGGCCCAGTAGCGCCCGTCGCGCCAGCATCCCCAGCAGGCCCGGTAGCGCCCGTCGCGCCTGTAGCCCCAGCAGGCCCAGTAGCACCCGTCGGGCCTACATCCCCAGCAGGTCCGGCAGCGCCGGTAGCGCCTACATCCCCAGCAGGTCCGGTAGCGCCCGTCGCGCCTGTAGCCCCAGCAGGTCCGGTAGCGCCCGTCGGGCCTACATCCCCAGCAGGCCCAGTAGCACCCGTCGGGCCTACATCCCCAGCAGGTCCAGTAGCGCCCGTCGCGCCTGTAGCCCCAGCAGGTCCAGTAGAGCCCGTCGGGCCTGCAGCGCCAGCAGGTCCGGCAGCGCCGGTAGCGCCAGTAGCCCCAGCAGCCCAGTAGCGCCCGTCACGCCTGCAGCGCCAGCAGGCCCAGTAGCACCCGTCGGGCCTGCAGCGCCAGCAGGTCCGGTAGCGCCCGTCGGGCCTGCATCCCCAGCGGGTCCAGTAGCGCCGGTAGCGCCAGTAGCCCCAGCAGCTCCGGCTGCGCCGGTAGCGCCAGCATCCCCAGCAGCTGCCCGGCAGCGCCAGTAGCCCCAGCAGGCCCAGTAGCACCCGTCGGGCCTGCAGCGCCAGCAGGTCCGGTAGCGCCAGTAGCCCCAGTAGCCCCAGCAGGTCCAGTAGAGCCCGTCGCGCCAGCATCCCCAGCAGGTCCGGCAGCGCCAGTAGCCCCAGCAGGTCCAGTAGCGCCCGTCACGCCTGCAGCCCCAGCGGGTCCAGTAGAGCCCGTCGCGCCAGTAGCCCCTGTTGCCCCTCGGATCCCTTTAGGTCCTTTAGGGCCTTCAGGGCCTGGATGAACCAGGAAGGACCAATATGTTTTCCCATAGTCTCATCTCCTATTACCAAAGGTGATTCCATCATATTCATGATCAATGAGGGTAAAACTGGTAAATGCCTATATAAAGTTAAAAATAGACAAATGCTGTTGGTACATTCGCTGAATTTATATTCCCCTATGAGATTGGCCCATATCAGACGTCTACGCATGCATTAGATAATACAAAGTGCATGAGTACCAGGGAGTTGATAATGGTGGGGAATTGCCCAGTAGTAGGTATTTTGGTATCTAAAAGGAACAGTAGAAAAAGAATTTTAAGGCTATATCAACGTTATAACAACTTAAATATTAAGCTTTACGCCTTTACTCCAGCAGATATTCTTTGGAAGGAACAGCGTATCACTGGACTTTGTTTTAAAAAGGGTATATGGAAGCAATGTTCGTTCCCATTTCCTGATGTTATCTACAACCGATGTTTTAACAAAAAATTAAAAACGATTCATCGTCTTGAGAAAGCGATTGGCAGCAACAAATGCTTCAACAAAATCAATTTTATGAATAAATGGGATCTATATAATGTATTAGAACGGACAACTCTTAGCAGCTATGTGCCGGACACATTTTTATACAATGAAGTGAACGTATCAGAGCTATTAGAGAAATATAAGCTTGTCTATATTAAGCCCACTTACGGATCTAAAGGGAAGTCTGTATATCGGGTTGAATTAACGGATCGTGGAGATATTCATATCTCATTGCACAGCGTGGCTCCAAGATATATTTGCAGAAAGTGTGAAGATACTCAGGGGAAATTGGATGAACTGTTCGGGCAAAAGTCATTCATTATTCAGCAAGGAATTCGTATGAATCAACTTGATCATCAATATTTTGATATCCGGGTGCTTCTTCAAAAGGATATTCTTGGAGAATGGAAGACTTCCGCCATAACATGTCGAGTAGCTTTTAAACATTTTTATAATACGAGTGTGTGTGAAACGGTTTATGATGCCGCAGAAATTTTTCCTCGAATATTTTTGCCGGATAAAGTGAATGAAATCCTCCGTTCTCTGAGTGTGGTAAGTGTAAAGGCTGCCCAAGAAGCAGAAATTCTTATGGGTTCAATGGGGGAACTGAGTGTCGATTTTGTATTAGACGAACAGAGAAAGCTATGGATTATAGAACTTAACGGAAAACCCCAAAAAATTATATACAAAGATCTTAAGTATTATAAACGTAAAATTTATAGTAGACCATTGGAGTATGCATATTATCTTTCTCAATCTTGAGAGATCTTTAGTTTTTTTAATTTTCCTCATGAAGCGCTAAGGCAGGAAATTTTTTCTGAATAAAACTATTACGAAGTGAGTGTCTTAATTACTATTAGTCTGTTATGATTTAGAAAAATGAAGAGGATACCATCGAATGATGCTTGTTATCTCGTAGATGAGATTGTTTTTGTAGATACTGAATCGACGGATCAAACAAAATCAATTATGCGTAAATACACGGAGCACGTTTACGGCTTTGTTTGAAGTAAGAAAGTCACACCCTACACGGGATACTCTAAGCGTCTACAAGATAAATCACAAAAAGCTCAATTCGCCAAAAAGGAGCGTCTTTATGAAATGGAGCTTGTTTAAGACCATCGGCTTGCTTTTTACGCTGGGCATGGGTTTTGTCATGGTGTTGTTTATGGTCGAACCTGTGCGTGTGATCGGCTGGGTATTGAATCCGGTTAACAAACAGACAGCCGTGCGCTATCTGGATGCTTTGACCGAGAATGATTTGCAGGCCGCATCTGCCGAGCTGGCACGCAATCCGGAACGCCAAAAGGAATGGGTGCGCCAGATGGAAGAACTGAGGGCGCAGGGTTTGTATGCAGTCCGTTATAACTCGCTGGTTGTTCCGCACGACAGAGAGCATATGGACGGGCGAACAAGGCTTGTTTTTGCCATACAAGGCGTAGAGCGGTATCAGGAGATGATCCTTACCTTTGCGCCTAGCGGCATAAACCAAGCCTGCATCATGTCCCCGGCGTCGGAGGCTGAGCAGGCTTGGAACCGGCTGAACTGCCACTATTAAGTTAAATGGAGAAAATGTCTGAGAGAATCGACTTCAGCATTTCCCATGCGCTCGGCTTCGGCTCTGCTGCCACGGCGTTGCCTGAAACGGCAGTGCTGCTGGCCGGTGTGGCTGCTGCTTCTGTGTTCGAGGCGGCCGGATTCGCCGGAGCGGCGGACGCTACCGTAACAGGCTGGGTCCAGGCAGTAGTATCGATCCCGAGATCTTTGTAGGACAAGAAGTCCGTATATACACCGTGCACACCCATCGCCAAATATTTATTTACATCATCGACATTATTCAAGGAATGGACGTAGACTACGGCGCCGGCGTCGGATAATTTTTTCATATAGGAGCGGGTGGCTCTCTCAAACGGCATGGCTACGACATGAATCTGGTTCTCCTTCACATACTTCGCAACTTCATTGGGCTCCATGGAAGACATATAAATGGAGAAGATGACGTGCTTGAAGGGAACAAGATTTTTCACCTGGGTCATCATTTCCGGCGAGTAAATCTCCGGTATAAGCCGGTCCAGCAGGGCGGGATCGACCTTGTTGACCGTATCTTTTATGAGCGTAAACTGCTTTTGGACCAAAGCCGGGTCGGTTTCCTTCGTATCGGTGATAAAGTAAACGTCCGGATACTTCTCCAGAATACGTACGACGTTCATAAAAGAGAGCGGAGTATAGTCCTTCAATATTTTGTACCCTTTAAACTCCTTCAGCGTCAACGGTTCGTTTAATTGATCGGCAGGAATGTTCTGCTCGAATTTGGTAGCCAAATAACCTTCCCAGTCGTGACGCGCAGCCAGCTGGCCATCCTGGGTCAAGGACAAGTCTACCTCGAAGACCCGCTGCCCCTTGTCATAGTTCGTTTTGAACGCTTCCAGGCTGTTTGTATAATCTACGCCGTCGATGCCTCCAAGCGCATGAGCAATCAACGGATATTTCGTCCACTCCTCGGTTGGGGCCGATGCGGCGAAAGCAGCGCCAGTCATGGAGGGAAGCCACGCCCCTAAAGCGAATACGCAGGTTATCATCAGCTTCAGTATGCGATTCATCGGTTTTCCACCTTTCATCTCCTATTTTTCATTTCTCTCTGTAATTAGCCGCAAAATAGAACGGCTTGGAACCTTTTACCCGCCATATATGACGAAAATGTTACGAATCTTATTTTTATAGAAAAAATAGGCACTTGTACTCGCCTGCTTCTACATTTGGGTAATGAAATAGAGAAGAGGAAGCGTGTACGAAAGGAGTGGTGTGCCATGAAACACAGCTTCGCTGTGTTAAGACTTGTCTGTGCTGCCAGGCTTATCGTGCTCGTCTCGCTAATGCTGGCCTTGGCAGGATGCTTGAATACCGCAGGCACCAATCCCGGCGTTGCCCCCAAACCATCTGCGCCATCCGCTCCGAATCAGGGGGATCCGGGAGCTGCAGGAAAGGATAGCGGAACAGCTCCGTCTACTTCGGGCGGAGGCACAGCAGAGGAACCGAAGCCGTTCCGGTTTGTTGTAATGGGAGACAGCCGTGGCAATGCCAAGGGGACGAACGAGGCGGTGCTGCGTAATCTGATGCAAAAAGTAAAGGGACTGTCCCCGGTCCCCAGTTTTATTTTATTTACCGGGGATATGGTCACAGGCGGCACTAATTTGGACAGCCAGCTGGAGACGTGGAAGGATTTGGTGGACGATTATTTTCCTATGACCTCGGTTTATCCGGCGCTTGGGAATCATGAGCATAACGAGAAGTTGTTCTCCGATGTTTTCTCCAATCTGCCTAAGGAGTCGCTGACGGGCTATGGGAAAACCGTCTATTCGTTTGATTATGGGAATGCTAGGTTCATTACGTTAAATTCAGATCGGCAAAATAAGGATAACCGGTATGTGATCGATGAAAATCAGAGAAACTGGCTGGAGCAGCAGTTAAAATCGAGCGGGGACAAGCACGTGTTTGTCCAGTTTCATATGCCGGCCTATCCGGTTGGTGCTCATTTGGGCAGCTCTCTGGACGGCGATCCGGCTTCGCGGGATGCTTTGTGGGCGCTGCTCGACCGTTACCGGGTAACGGCGGTTTTTGTCGGACATGAGCATAACTACAATCGGAGGCTTGTAGACAGCAGCTTCGACGGGAATGGCTATCATTTCGGACATGCGATCTACCAGCTGACTCTCGGCGGAGCAGGCGCGCCGCTGTATTCCGAAAGCCAGGACAGCAAGCAGGTCGTTGCCGGCCCGAAAGCGAGTTATCATTATATGATTGTCGATGTCGCCGGAAAGCGCGCAACCTTTAAGGCATATGACCTGCAGCAAAATGAAATCGATTCCTTCACGGTAGAACGGAGTGACTTATGAAAAAGAGGAGCCCCTATCGGGATTTGGCCATGACGCAGGGAGCAATCGCCATCGTCCTGTTCCTCATGATTCCGCTGGCCAATACGTTCGCCCCCGCCGGAGCGCATCGGCTGGCCGGTGTGCTGCACGGACTTGGAGCATCGCTGACCCTGCTCGTGGCGACCTATATGTGGCACGCTTACTACAGCTTTGCCCGCGGCAGGGATCAGGCGGCAAGCGTATTGGCTTGGCGGCTTCTGATGACCAATGTGCTGGCAGCGGCCACAGTAGTTGCAGGCAACTGGCTGTATATCGGGTATCAGGCGCCGGACGGAGCTTCGGAATGGTTCAAGCTGCATACGCCGTTCGCTCATTGGGTCGTCATGGAATATAAAGAATTCGTCTCGCTGATGACCCTTCCGTTCGGAATCGGAGCGAACGTTCTGCTGCGGCGATGCGTCAGCGGGGGAAGCTGCAGTGAAGAAATGAAGAGGACGATTGGAGTCCTGCTTACCTTGATGTGGCTCTGTCTGCTGATCGGCTTCGCCTTCGGTCTCATGCTGGCCAAATGGAAGCTCGCTTAAGTACGAAAAGGATGGCGCCGCTGGAACGGAAAGCAAGCAAGGCAAGGCAGAACTTTTCTTCCCTTGGCCAGTGAATGTGAAGGAGGAAGTCCCATGCGGGATGCAGAGAATAGAGATCAAAGGTTGAACCTTGCTACTGCAGGTACAAGCACAGATCCTTTCGAGGGTGCAGCGGAAATGAGGCTGGAGGAAGACTCTGAACTCGGCCCGAGGAAATCGCGTAAAAAATACACCTGGAAGCGGTATGCATCCAGGAGGTCAAACAGACTTGCCCATCGGGACGGTAGCAGCCCCAATTCTGATGATTCCGGGGAAAGTGTAATTATAGAAGAAGCAGCTGAAAAAGGTCGTGCCGACGTGTCCGTGCTTCCCAGCGGCAGCAGGAGCGGCACATCGGGCGGGGCGGCAGCCGTGCTGCTGTCAATATTGCTCTGCATGGCTGCGTTGACCGCAGCCCATTGGTGGAGCGCAGCGGCACCGTCCTCAGCTAATCCCAAGCTGCTCTGGTTAGCGTCCTGGGTCCCGAGCGGGCTGCGCATCGGACCTTATGCCGGCAAGGAAGTGGCAGCCGGCCTCGTATGGCTGGTCAGCTGGGCGCTGCTGCACAGCCTCCTGCGCGGGAGGGCTGTTTCTTTGCAGCGTTGGCTGTATGGTTTTATTGCGGCTGTGCTTCTTATGCTGGTACTGTTATGGCCTCCTATATATCATGCTATGTTCGGATGGCCTGCTTAGCTTGTGTGAAAAACTACGAAAAGGGCTGGATGGGTACAAAATAGATAGAGGAAGTAAGAACAATAGCAAACCATAATAGAACTAGTAATAGAACAAAAATAGAAATGGTAACACTAATATGTAATAGAAACGGTAGTAGTAACACGGATAGTAATAGACAAAAGGATAGAGCAGCGGCCCCTCTGTGCGGAAAATAGGGACGGAGATGCCGGAGTACTAAGGCATAGCAGGGGGTTAATCAACTACATTTAACACATCGAATGAAGGAGGGAGGGATACAAGCTATGCAGCAGCGCAGACGACAACCGGGAGGATGGAGAAACTATGGGTTGCCTCTCTCGGTCGGCATTTTATTTCTTATCCTGGCTGCAGCCCTTTTCTGGTCCAAGCCTCCTGTGACGGGTGTGGCAGAGCAGCGGCGGCAGGAGGCCGGTTGGTCGGTCGGATACGTTGCAGGTTCGCAGGCAGACACAGCGGCAGGCACACTGGTTCAACGGCTTGCCGCTCGGCCGGATCTAACCTTGGTGGCCGGTCCGGCTGAGCTCGCGGGAGAGGGGAATCGTCCGGCGCCGAGGACGTTTTTTCCGGTATGGGGACAAAAGGAGGCGGCCGCTGCTGATGCTGCCTCTTCCTATGCGGTAAAATTCCCTTATATTCCCGAGGAGCAGCTGCCGGGATATGGAAGAAGCGCTTATTTCGTCGATTACGGCGAAGCGCGGCTGTGGTTTTTGAACGGGGCGCGGCTCGCGCAGGAGCCTTCGGCGCAGCTCGAATGGCTGGCGCATACGGCCGTGTCGTCATCCAGGCTGCACTGGATCGTGCTGCTGCAGCAGGAGCCGGCGCAGCCAGAGGTTTGGGCTGGGCTTGCGGCAAGCGGCGTCGATCTGGTGCTGATCGGCGGACGGGCATACGCGCCCGAGGCAGCGGTCACCGTCCAGCCGGAGGCCGGTTACCGCCGGCTCGCCCACAGCGGGTGGGCGGAATCGACCGTGAGCAGCGCTGCGGCATCGCCGCTGCTCGAGATTAAGGGCCTCGGCAGCCGGCTGACGGCCGAGGCCCCGCAGACTGCCGGCCGCACAGCGGGCCGGCTGGTGCTGGACGCGGCCGGGCTTCGCCAGGCGGCCGCGGGGCAGGAGCAGGCGCCGGTGGCGATCGGCGCCGTGTGGCGCTACCGCGCGGGAAGTCCCGCGGTACGCGCGGTGATCCCGCCGGGGGCGGACCCGACCGGCGAGCGCCCGCTCGAGGAGCGGGTGCAGCTGCCGCCGGAGGATTGGCGCAGCCCGGCGTACTCGGACGCGGATTGCAACGGCGTCCCGGGCGCCGTTCGGCCGGACGCGCGACGCAGGGCAGGAGCGGCTGCTTCAAACGCCGCTGCCGCAGCAGGCGGCGTCGCCGGCGTATTATTTTCGCCAGACGTTCGTGCTGAATGAGGATCCCGCGGGCCTTAAGGATTTGACGCTTCATGTGGCCGCTGAGGACGGCTTCATCGCTTATTTGAACGGCAACGAGATTGCCCGGGATTCCATGCGGGACGGCTTCGTCGATTACCGCACCCTGGCGAGCCCGCACGATTACAGCGGGTACGAAGCTTTTTCCCTGCGGGGACACGAAACGCTGCTGGTGCAAGGACGCAATGTGCTGACGCTCGAGGTGCACACGAGCCATCCGGCATCGCCGGAAATGTGGTTTGACGCGAGCTTGTCCTATCGTAAATAGCGATGCTTTCGGCACGCTATAGAACGGCAGCAGGAATAGGGCGGCAGAAGGGAGGAGAATGACATGAGCGGAAGAGGAAGCGAACAAGGGCCGGAGAGCGAAAGGATTGAAATAAGGGAAAGAGAATGGGAAAGAGAAAGATATAGGTACGGCTTTAAGGGCTGTTTTCGGCGGATTCCGCCGCTTGTTTGCCTCGTTATTGTACTGCTAATGGCGGGATTGACGGGCTGTTCTTCTCCGCTGCAGATCATGCAGGGAAAGCTTGGCGGAACGGCGGCTTCTCCGACAGAGCTGATCGTCAGCCTCGGTTTTCCGGGCCAGCACGTTATTGTGGATAACGGCAATGATTTTGTGTGGCAGCAGGTAGCTATCCGTCTCAATGACGACTATCAGTATCAAACGCCGTTGCTGCCAAGAGGGGCGAGCAGCATTCCGCTGTCCGCGTTTCATGACGCCGAAGGCCATGAGTTCGTCCCCTCGGTCATGACGCCGCACCGTCTTGTCATTGAAGTGCAGTCCGGTTTTCAAGGAAAACCGGGATATTTTAAATGGTAGCGCCAGCTTATCCGGGCATCCTCTTGTTATGAAAAAACGGACCGCTGTAAGTCTAGCGGCCCGTCCAATACAATACGCCGAAAAGGACAATTCCGGCGGCGCCTGCCAGCCATTCGCGGCCTGTCCAGCGCAGCCTGGTTCTTCCTTCCCCCGAAGGCGCTTCAGCTGATAGCCTCTTGCTTCCAGCGCCAACGACAGATCCTCCGCATGCTTCATCATTGACAGCAGAAATGGAATCAGAAACACCGGCACCTCCCGCAAGCGGAGGAGTCCCCGCTTGCCCGTGGTCTTGCCCCGGGCTTGAACGATCAGAGCGGTGCGGTCCAGCTCTTGAAGCAGCATCGGAAGAAAACGGACGAGCAGGGTAGCGAAAAACGTAAATGCCGCAACCGGTATGCGCAGCCGTTCCAGCTGGGCGAAGGCCTGCTCGAGTCCGGCCTGCATCATTTTGGTCCCGGTGGTGACCGCTAACAGTACTCCTAAAAGCATGACCAGCAGAAAACGGAACAGCAGCTGCAGCGTTTGCAGCGCTGGGCCTGCCGTGAAATAGAACCGCTCGGGCTTCCAGGAGCCCATTTCCCAGCTGACGCCGCAGCCGGAAATCAGTGTGGAAATGACGATAAAATAAATAAAGGGCTTGGCAGGCTTCCATAAGCTCCGGTACGGGCTGCCGGAAATAAGGATACATAGAACAGTGATAAGAGCGGCCGCGGCGAGGCCGCTCCAGCTGTGCTGCAGCAAAATCCCTGCTGACAGCAGCATGTACACCAGCCATTTGGCGATGGGGTGCATCCGGTTAACGATTCCGGACGCCGCAGAGGGCGTATCCCGTAAGGGAAGAGAGGCTTCGCCATCCTCGATTGGCGAAGCCGCAGCCCGATGCGGAGTCGCTGCTCCGACGAAGCCGCCGTGCTCCTCCGCGGCGGGAAGCTGCCCTAGCAGAGCAGCAGCTTCGGCAGAGCATGTGATGCGGCCGGGCGGGGCTGCGCGGCCGCTGCTTTTGTTCTCTCCGATGCCATGCCCGGTTTGCTCCGCAAGCGGCGGTAAGCTTCCAACAGGCACCGCGCAAGCGGGCACTTCCGATCCGGCTGCTAGTAGAGGATCGTCCGCACCGCCGGATGAGGCAGCAGGTTCCGGCAGCGGACCGTCGCTGCTCAAAGCTTTTTCCCAAGTTAATCCATATGCTTGATCGGAATCTATCTTCCTCTGCTGAGGCAACCGGCCTTGGGACCTCAGCTCCTGTAAAATCGCTTCTGCCATCGCTTCCGCCTCGAGAGGAAAGCCTGTGTACCCGGCCTTCCTGTCAGATTGGAGTTCATCCGTAACACGCCCGGCGTACCCGTGTGTTTGGATCTCGTCCATAACACGGCCAGCGCATCTCTCTTCCCCTTCGTCGTCCATCACTCGCTCGGCACTCCCGCTCTCAGCCTCTTCCGCTGTCCGGCGTCCGAACCTTAACGCCAATCCTTGCTTTTCCAGCGTCAAAGCCAAGGCGAGAGCGGAAGGGAGCCCTACGCCTGTGTTTAGCCATACTTCAGGCTTGGACAGAAGCGCCTCGGGCGTCCCGTCTGCCGCCAGTCTGCCGTCCTGCAGCAGGAGCACCCGGTCCGCCAATGGCAGGAAGGTGTCCAGATCGTGGCTGACTACGATCACGCCGCCGCCGGGCGTATGCTTATGCTCCTCAAGCAGACGGAGCAGCGGGCCGATCCCCTGGGGATCGATCCCGGCAGTCGGCTCATCAAGCAGAAGCCACTGCGGTTCGGTCACGATGGTGGAGGCGATAGCCGCTTTTCTTTTCTGGCCGTCGGACAGCGTGAGGAATGATTCCATCAGAAACGCGTCCGGCAGGCCCATCCGGCGCAGCGCATGGTGGATGCGTTCCTGTTGCTCAGCTCTGGAAAGACGGTAAGGCCGCAGCGAATACCGCAGTTCTTTGTCTATACTCTCAGCAAATAGCTGGCGCTCCGGGTATTGAAATACGAGCCCGATGGCTTTAAAGACAGCCGGGTTTACCTGCTGCTTGGGCGGCCGAAGCTCTTGATCGCCGTAGGCGATCCGCCCCTGCTCGATCTGCAGGAGGCCTGCTAGGGCGTGCAGCAGCGTGCTTTTGCCCGAGCCGGTATGTCCGGCGATCAAGGTTACCGAATTGGGAGCCAGCCGGAAGCTCACGTTTTGAAGCAGCGGCCGGGTGCGAGCGCTTCCCGCCGAGGGGAGTACGCTGACCTGCTCGACGGTTATGCCGTCATTGAAGCGGGAAGCCGGGGAGGGATCCAGGCTTGCTGAATTGAACTTTTGTGACCTGGTCATAAGTTAACTGCCTTTCCGAGCTGTTCTATTGTAAATGGCAGGGGATGCATGGTGCAGCCCTGCCGGATCATAGCCTGTGCGACGCGAACGGCATAAGGGAGTGGAAAGCCGAGCTGCTCGCAAACCGGAAGCGGCGGCTTCTTATCCTCTGCAGCAGCGGATGTTTTCCCAATCATCGCATCAGTACTACCGCGGCTTTCAGGCGGGAAAGCCGGATCGGCCGCCGATACGGCTGCATCCGGACCGGTTACAGATACCCCCGCACCTGGTATAGCAGCAGATACGGTTGCACCCGCTTTGGCAGCTGATGCCGCGGAAGACGGTTCGGAGCCGTCTTCCCAGAGTACCGCAGGGAGCTGGGCTTTTTCATCGCCGGCAGCTGCACCAGAGAAAACTGCGCCGCTTTCTCCATAGAAAAAGGCTTCCTTCGAGCCGTCGAACACGATCCGTCCCTCGTCCATCGCAACAATGCGGCCGCATTCGGACAGCTCATCCATCAGCTGGGTGATCCACACGACGGTCGTTCCTTCCGAGTGCAGCTGACGTACGGTTTGCAGCAGCCGCTGCCGAGACAGCGGATCGAGCATGGCGGTCGCCTCGTCAAAAATCAGCACATCGGGCTGAACGGCGAGACAGCCGGCAACGTGCAGCAGCTGTTTTTGGCCTCCTGACAAAAAGCGGGCAGGGCTATCGGCCAAAGCCGCCAGTCCCGTTCTTTCCAGCGCATCCATGGCCAGCCGATGCCGGTCCGCAACGGGAAAACCATAATTGTCGAGACCGAAGCAGACGTCCTCATAGACGGTTTCGCCGAGCATTTGCGTGTCCGGATTTTGAAAAATCATCTGGACAAAAGGCTTCGTCCCGGCTTCCGTCTCCTGCGCGGGGCCGGCTGTGTGTACCCTGTCGCAGCGGTACAGCACTTCGCCCGAGGCCGGAGGGATGAGCCATGCCATCGCCTTGGCGAGCGTGCTTTTGCCGCTTCCATTCGTTCCGGCGATGCCGAGCCATTCGCCCGGAGCAACCGTCAGCTCAATACCGCGAAGAAGCCGCTTGATCCCATCAGGCACCGGGATGGAGCAGGACAACTGCTTCAATTCGATAGCCGGAATATTCGCGTCCATATTCATCATTTTCCACTCTTTCCAAACGAAATCTGTTGTGCTACAATCCTATTGTCAACTTCGTTAATTTATTTTAGGTTAACAAATAAAAGGAGATCTTGCAATGAAAACGACATTATCTATGAGAGGTATGGTGTTCAGCGCGCTTTTCGCAGCCATTCTGGTAGCGTCCAGCTATTTGAACATCCATCTCGGCTTTACACCCATCCCGATTTCGCTTGAAAATCTGATCGTCATGCTGACCGGCGCGATTCTTGGCCCGCTGTACGGCTTTCTCAGCATCGCTCTGGTCGTCGTGCTGACAGGCCTCGGCATTCCGCTGCTGCACGGGAGCGGGGGCCTGTCGCTGCTGCTGGGCCCGACGGGCGGCTTCATTTGGGCTTATCCTTTCGCCGCCCTGCTGATCGGCTGGTTCGTCCAGCGGATCAAGGGCCGGGGAACGGCCGCATTCGTACTTATTTTTATCGTGATGGAATTGTTCGGCTCTTTATTGCTGTATGTGCCCGGAGTGCCTTGGCTTGCGCATGCGGCGCACTTTACGCTTCAGAAGGCGCTGCTGGTCGGCTGCTATCCTTATTTGATAGGCGATGCCGTGAAGGCCGTCGTTGCAGCTTTGATCGCAATTCCGATCCGGAATGCGTTTCCCGCCTCCCGTATAACGGGGACAAGGGTACCGGTGAACGCAGGTTCAGCGATAAAATAATACATTTGTCCATATAAAAGTGGGTTTTCACCCTATGGAATGTCCAGGCTCCTCCTTATAATAGTAAACAACACTTACTATGTACAGGAGGCAGTTATGGGCATTTTTTTTGATCAAGATACGCAAATTTTTCATCTGCAGACCCGGCGGTCCAGTTACATCATGCAGCTGGCGGGGGCCGGCTATCTGGCCCATGTATATTGGGGAAGCCGCGTAAGAGGAACGAATCCGGGAAGTATACTTACGCTTAAGGAGCGCTGTTCCTTCACACCGTCTACGGACCCTGACCGTTTGAGCTTGTCGCTGGATACGCTGCCTCAGGAGCTGCCGGCTTACGGCACCAGTGATTTTCGTGTGCCCGCCGTTCAGACGCAGGCTGCGGACGGCACGGCGGCGAATGAATTTATTTATGAGTCCCACCGTATTTACGCGGGCAAACCTAGCTTGGAAGGCCTGCCTGCGGTGTATGCGGAAAGCGAAGACGAGGCCGAGACGCTGGAGCTGGTGCTGACCGATGACCTGCTTGGCTTGAAGGCGGTTCTAATCTACACGGTCTTTCATGAGTTTGACGCCGTGATCCGCTCGGTCCAGGTACGAAAACCGCGGCAGCGAGCCGCTGAAGCTGCTGAGGGCGCTCAGTCTGGGCGTCGATCTGCCGCATGCGGAGTTCGATATGCTTCATTTGTCCGGGTCATGGGCGCGGGAACGCCATATCCAAAAGAGGCCTCTCGTGCCGGGCGCTTCCGTCATCGAAAGCCGCCGCGGGGCAAGCAGCCATTCGCTGAATCCGTTTATGGCGCTGCTCGCGAAGGGCGCGGACGAGGATCACGGGGACGTATACGGCTTCAGCCTTGTGTACAGCGGCAATTTTCTGGCACAGGCGGAGGTCGATCCCTACGGCACGACACGGGTCGTGATGGGGATCAATCCGTTCGGCTTCTCCTGGCTGCTGGAGCCGGGACAGTCGTTCCAGGCGCCGGAGGCGGTGCTCGTCCATTCGGCCGAAGGCCTGGGCGGCATGTCGCGGACCTATCATAAGCTGTACCGTACCCGGCTTTGCCGCGGGGAATACCGCGATAAAGCAAGACCCGTACTCGTGAACAATTGGGAAGCGACGTATTTTAATTTCAATGCGGAGAAAATCGAGCAGCTGGCTGCCGCAGGCCAAGAGCTGGGGATCGAGCTGCTGGTGCTCGACGACGGCTGGTTCGGCAAGCGGGATAGCGATAACAGCTCGCTCGGCGATTGGTTCGTCGACAAGAACAAGCTGCCGAATGGGCTGGGGGATTTGACGGCAAGAGTCAATAAGCTGGGGCTATCGTTCGGTCTCTGGTTCGAGCCCGAGATGGTGTCGCCGGACAGCGAGCTGTACCGGGCGCACCCGGACTGGTGCCTGCATATTCCAGGCCGCCGGCGTACGGAAGCGCGGCAGCAGCTGATTCTGGATTATTCCCGCGCTGATGTCCGGGAGTATATCGTCCGGGTAATGAGCGACATTTTGTCAAGCTGCCCCATCCGCTATGTGAAATGGGATATGAACCGCAACATGACGGAGATCGGCTCGGCGCTGCTGCCTGCGGAGCGGCAGAGAGAAACGGCTCACCGGTACATGCTCGGCTTGTACGAGGTGCTGGAGCGGATAACAACGGCGTTCCCGCATATTTTGTTCGAAAGCTGCTCCGGCGGGGGAGGCCGGTTCGATCCGGGGATGCTGTATTATATGCCGCAGACGTGGACGAGCGATAACACCGATGCGGTGGAACGGCTGAAAATTCAATACGGCACCAGCCTGGTCTACCCGATCAGCTCCATGGGAGCGCATGTATCGGCGGTACCGAATCATCAGGTGAACCGTGTGACTTCTCTGGATATGCGCGGCCATGTGGCGATGTCCGGCAACTTTGGCTATGAGCTGGACTTAACCGTATTTACGGAAGAGGAGAAAGAAATCGTCAAACGGCAGATCGCCGAGTACAAGCAGCTCCGTCCGTTGATTCAGTTCGGCGAGTTTTATCGGCTGCTGAATCCTTTTGAAAGCAATGAAACGGCCTGGATGTTCGTCTCCGAGGGACCGGAACCGAGGCGCTTGTCGCGCACTTTCAAGTGCTGTCGCAGCCGAACGCGCCGCTTAGCAGACTTCGATTGAAGGGACTCGGCCCTGAGCTTGATTATACGGTCACACTCGGTCTTTCCGCCCAAGACGAAGAGAGCGGCATCCGCTTCGGCGGGGACGAGCTTATGCATATCGGACTGCAGCTGCCTGCAGGGAAAGGCGATTTCCGCAGCCAATTGTTTCATTTGAAGGCGGATGCTTCGGGCTCAAACGAGAAGTGAGTTTATATTTATTCAAGCCTTTATTTTAATATTTGCTTAGATCGAGCTTGAAGCTCCGATAATCTAGCAGCGAAAAAAAGCTTGGCGCGAGCCAAGCTTTTATTTAGCTTGTTGAGAACCTTGAATTTGTGTGATACGCCGGTGGAGGCTCTCCAGCCGCAGCTGCGGGAAATGCAAGGTCACCGCCGTGCCCCATCCTTTTTTACTGAGAAGCTTGATTTTATTCGGTTCCCCATACTGCAGTATGATTCGCTTGTTTGTGTTGCTAAGTCCGATATGACGGATCGGATCTTCGTCGGAAGCGAGCGCGGAGCGGATTTGAGCGAGACGCTCCTTATTGATTCCGCCCCCGTTGTCAATAATCGTTACCTTCAATCTGCCTCCCTGCATTCGGAATTTGAACTTTACAAGCAGACGGGAGGTATGCTCCAATCCGTATTGAATGCTATTTTCCAGCAGCGGCTGCATGCTTAGCTTCAGCACTTCGCATTCGCCGAAGGGCTCTATTGGATCCCAAACGACTTGTATCCTATCCTTATACCGGATTTGCTGAATTTCCACATAGCTGCGGATATGCGCAATTTCTTCCTGCAGCCTGACCACCTTCGTCGAGGAATCGAGGGTATATTGTAAAATAGCCGTTAATAATTCAATCATATGGCTGGGCGCATTGGTGGAATTCGTCAATTGAAATGTCTTCCAGTAGATCGAATTGAGCGTATTATACAGAAAATGAGGGTTGATCTGAGACTGCAGCGCTTTGAATTCGAGAGCCTGCATCCGGTATAACCGTTCGGACAGCTGAATTTTCAAATATTTCTGCTCAAGAAAGCTTTCCAGAATGTGAGTAATGATAAAAGCATAAATATCCTGCTCTTGATTCGGGACGGCTTCAAGCTGGTCGGGAGCATCCGCGGATTCGAGAGTATGAATAATCCCGTATACTTGGCGGTAATTTTTCCCCGTCAGCCATAAGGCGGCAAGCGCACACAAGGCTAGAGCGGCAACCGACAGCAGACAAGTAATAATGATTAAGGTAAACGATAGACTGTACAGCGACTTGCGCGGTACGATCGAGATTAAATTCCAATTGAGCCGAGGGGCTTTTTTAACCGTTAAATGGTAAATTCCGTTGTCCATCTGGAGTGTATCGAACTGCTCGGGCAGCTTCAAGGACGGAAGGATCTGATCGTATTCCGCGTCTCCCGACTGCATGATAACCTGGTTCTGATCGTCCGTTATATAGAAGCCCCGGTTCGGATATTCGTTTAAGGACGGGAATGACTTGACAAAGTAATCAGGATACAAATTCAGGACAATAACGCCTTTCTCGCTGCCGTTGTTCCGTACGGTAATTAATTTATAAATGCTCACGACTTGAGACGGCGCGCTTTCGAAAGCATAGTTGTACAAGCTTCGTACTTCCGTTAAGAGTCCCGGCGCCGGCGTATCCAAATGATTCCTGTAGCTGTCATACCAGCTTTTATCCAGATAGGACGGCAGTTTGACCAGCCCTTCGCGCGAGCTGAGAAACCGCTGCTGCTCATTAGGGTAATAGACATAAATGGAATGGACATAGGGCCTGGAATTGGCCGACACATCGATAATATGCCGCAGATAATATAAGGCTTCCGCATCCTCATAGGAATAATTGGGCTTGGAAAGGATGTCGAAAAGCTTATCGGCAATCTTGGGATTCGTATTGAAGGACAAGCTGAGAGAATCAAGCTCCGAGGCGACCACCTGAAACAGCTCATTGTATTGATTCAGCAGCTTTTCCTGGTTTTGCTCGGCATCTATGCGCGTGTACCGCTGCGATATAACTATCGATAAAGAGCCGAGCAGCAGCAGAGGAATTAAGCAGAGCGCCAAAATATTTCTCAAATTGTTGAAGAAAAATTTGATTTTAAGCGACCGGCCGATATGCGGCTTTTTTAAATTAACGACCATGTTTAAACTGCCCCGGGGTTGTGCCGTGAAATTGCTTAAACGCCCGAATAAAGTTTTTGGGGTTGGCATAGCCTACCGCTTCGCTTACTTCAACCGCTTTCATATGTCCGTGCTTTAACAGCTCCGCCGCTTTCTCCATCCGCACTTTCAGGATATATTCTGAAAAATGAATCCCCGTCTTCTTCTTAAAATAGACGCTGACGTAGCTTGCGTTCATCTCCACCAGATCGGCTACGTGCTGCAGGGTAATCGTGCGGTAGTCCTGATTCACGCATTTGACAATGCTGGAAATCACGGGATCGCCCAAGCCCTGAAGCGGTGCCTCACTTGCCGTTCCTCCGGCTGTCAGGCCATTTTTCAACTCGTCCATCGCGTCCTTGAGCTGGCTGAAAACATGGACAATATCGTCATACTTGGCAGGCTTGAGCATGTAGTGGGTGACCCCGTAGCTCATCGCCTCACGGGCATATTCGAAATCGCGGTATGCGCTCAGCAGCACAACCCGAACGCCCATTTTGCGCTCGTGAATTTGTCTGCACAGCTCCAGCCCGGACATCACCGGCATTCGGATGTCGCAGAGCAGCGCATCTACCGGGTTCGATTCCAGGTATGACAGCGCCTCCAAACCATTGCTGACCTGCTTCACAACTGTGAACCCGACCGATTGCCACGGGAAGCAGTTGCATAGCGTATCTCGTGTATCCTCTTCGTCATCTGCAGCCAAAAGTTTATACATCCGGTTCACCTCACGTGTCATTATAGCAGAAAATCGACAAAATCCCAGCTAATCGCGTTACAATGATTCGGAAAATCCAAAATAATGATACCTTTTCCCAATGAGACAAAAAAATGTAAACGTAATCAATAAGAGAGCAACTTTTTTTGTTTTTGTTTTCAATGCTATGATTGAAAGCGTAATCATCAGGACTACAGAAATAGGGGGAATCAAAATGAAGAAATCGATCAAGGGCATCGCAAGTCTCGTTCTTTGTTCCATCGTGGGACTTTCGCTTGCAGCATGCGGGAATTCAGCCGATCCGCAAGCGCAGAATGGAAGCGCAGCCGGCGGGGACGGCACCAAGCCCGTTACTCTAAGATTCAGCTGGTGGGGGAACGATACCCGTCATCAGGCAACGCTGAAGGCGATTGACGCTTATACGAAGCTGCATCCGAATGTGAAGATCGAAGCGGAATATACGGGCTTTGACGGCTTTTACAACAAATTGCTGACGCAGTTCGCGGGCCAAACCGCGCCCGACTTATTCCAGTTCACTTACGAATGGGATAACGACATGTATGATTTTCTGCTGGATTTAAAGCAGTCGAAATCGCTGGATACGAGCGGCTACGATCCTTCCGTGCTTCAGAATTTCGGTACCTATAAGGACAAAATGATTATGGCGCCGGCTGGCGCAACCGCGACCTCCTTATTCTATAATCAAGCCTTCCTGCAGAAATTCGGCATCCCGGAAAATACGGAATGGACTTGGGACAGCTTGATGGATACCGGGAAGAAGGTACATGCCCAGGATCCGAATGCGTACCTGCTCAGTGCGGATATCGACGTCATTTACAAATTGATTCTGCAGCCATATGTGGCCCAGATCACAGGGAAGAACTGGATCAATGACGACTTTACTCCTGCATTCGACAGTGTCGCATTGACGAAAGGGCTGACGTATGTTTCCGATTTGTACAAAAACGGAGTCCTGGAGCCGTTCGGGGACAGCTCCGCGTTCGTCGGGAAGATGGAGCAGAATCCGAAGTGGATTAAAGGCCAGATCGGCATCCTGTTCGACTATATCTCCGCTTTCGATAAATATAAGCAGTCGGTGCCCGACGGCAAGCTGGGCGTAGCCGCTTATCCGATGGCTCCGAACGCGCTGCAGTCCGGCAATCCGATCGCGGCAGGAACCGGCTTTGCGGTAAATAAAAGCTCCGCGAACGCAGAAGAAGCTGTGAAATTTATCAACTGGATGATTAACGATAAAGACGCGGCGCTTATCCTTGGCGCACAGCGCGGCATTCCGGCAACGAGCACGGCCAGAAAGGCTCTTGAGGATGCGAAGCAGCTCGATCCTAACATCACGAAGGGACTCGATCTGGCAGGCAAGCAGAAAACGATTGCTCCAAACGTCATCAGCATCAATGCGGATCTGGCGCAAATCGCCAAGGATTCGCTGCAAAAGCTGATTTACCAAAAGGAGACGCCTGAGCAAACGGCGGATGAAATTTCAAAATCCTACGGGACCAAGCTGGCGTCCCTAAAGAAATAGAAGTTTGGCATCAGAGGAAAAGCAGGGTCATTTAAAAAGAGATGCCGCCTGAGAGGGCGGCATTCTTTCCATGATCCGTACATCGGCATGTCCGTGACAGGAAAGGAGTCAGCATAGTGAAGCAGTCAATGAGGTTTACGAATGCCGCTTGGGGATTATTATTCATTTCACCATGGATCATCGGATTTGCATGGTTTCAGTTTTATCCGCTGTTGTTATCGTTGTACTATTCTTTTACGGATTATTCGATCGTGAAGGCGACGCACTTTATCGGCTTGCAAAATTACGTGACCATGTTCAAGGAGGATAAGGACTTCTTCCCGTCTCTGCGGGTAACCCTCCTGTACACCTTAATGGCGGTGCCGCTCAAGCTGGCATTCGCACTATTTATAGCGATCATTCTGAATTCCAAAGGGAGATTCATCAACGTATATAGAACCATGTACTATTTGCCGTCCATTCTGGGCGGAAGCGTGGCCATCTCGATTCTGTGGCGGTTCTTATTTATGCGCGAAGGGATTGTGAATCAGCTGTTGTCGTTCCTGCATATCCCGTCGGTCGACTGGCTGGGCAGCCCGAACGTAGCTTTATGGACGATCAGCTTCCTCGTGGTGTGGCAGTTCGGTTCGTCCATGGTTTTGTTTCTCGCAGGGCTGAAGCAGATCCCGGCCGATTTGTATGAAGCCGGCATGGTGGACGGCGCGAGCAGATTGAAGATGTTCGTCTCCATTACCGTTCCGCTCTTAACACCTATCATTTTGTTTAATCTGGTCATGCAGACCATCGGCGCGCTGCAGGAATTTACCGCGGCGTTCGTAGTAACGAACGGCGGGCCGATGAAATCGACTTATTTGATCGGGATGAAAATTTATGACGACGCCTTTAAGCTGCTGCATATGGGCTATGCCTCCGCTTTGTCCTGGGTGTTGTTTGCCATCATTCTAATCTTAACCCTGATCATCTTTCGCTCATCCAGATCATGGGTGCATTATGAAGACGGAGGGAAATAACGATGATGCTGCAATACGGAAAGGAACCGACACTCGCAGGCAGAGTCATCAAAAATATGGTGCTGCTGGCTCTCGGCCTGGCTATGATTTATCCGCTGATCTGGCTGTTTTTCGGATCGTTCAAGACGAATATCGATCTGTTCGGCTCGCTGTCGCTGATCCCCAAAACGTTCGTTTGGGACTCCTACAGCAAGGGCTGGCAGGGGACAGGCCAGTTTACTTACAGCACCTTCTTTCTGAACACGGTAATGCTTGTCGTACCGACTGTGTTTTTTACCGTCGTTTCCAGCGCAATTGTCGCTTATGGCTTCGCGCGGTTTCAATTCCCGCTTAAGGGCGCGCTGTTCGCCCTGATGATTTCGACGCTGATGCTTCCGCAAGCGGTGATTATTATTCCGAGGTATTTGATTTTCCGCAATCTGGGATGGCTTGACGGTTACTTGCCGTTTATCGTTCCTGCCATTTTCGCCTGCTACCCGTTCTTTATCTTTATGCTGATCCAGTTTTTCCGCGGCCTGCCGAGAGAGCTGGACGAATCGGCGGTTATGGACGGATGCAATCCGATTACGATTTTGTTCCGTATTTTGCTTCCGCTGTGCAAGCCGGCTTTATTCTCTGCAGCCATCTTCCAATTCATATGGACGTGGAACGACTTTTTCAACTCGCTCATCTTCATCAACAGCGTCAAGAAATATACGGTTTCTCTCGCGCTGCGCATGACTATAGATTCGACCGGCGGAACGGTAGCTTGGAATCAGATCATGTCGATGTCCGTGCTGGCAATTTTGCCGCCGCTGCTGATCTTTTTCTTGTTCCAGCGGTATTTTGTAGAAGGCATTGCCACGACAGGGATCAAAGGCTAGTTTGCTTGCGCTTTGAAGGAATGCGCTTGAAGGAATTAGGAATAAGGGAAACCAGCAAAGGAATGATGTGAACGATGGAATCAAAGAAACGGCAGGAGCGCAAACCGAATGTCATTGTGTTTTTTACGGATCAGCAGCGTTGGGATACCACGGGCCTGCACGGCAATCCGTTGGGGCTTACTCCGCATTTCGACCGGTGGGCCTCCGAAGGAACGCATCTATACAACACTTTTACATGCCAGCCGGTCTGCGGTCCGGCAAGATCGTGCCTGCAAACTGGGCTGTATGCAACGACGACCGGATGCTACCGCAACGGGATTCCTCTCCCGGAAGGTTCTCGTACGCTGGCTCACGGGTTTCGTGAGGCCGGTTATGCGACAGGATATATCGGCAAATGGCATTTAGCGTCCACCAAGACGGAGCCTGTCCCGGAATCGCTTCGCGGCGGCTATGAATACTGGCTTGCGGCCGATTCCCTGGAGCATACGTCCGATGCGTACGATACCGTCCTGTATAATAACGATAACGAACGGCTCAAGCTTCCGGGGTACCGGGTAGATGCGCTGACGGACGCTGCCGTCCGCTATGTGAACGACCATCAGGAGGAACCGTTCTTCTTGTTCCTCTCTTATCTGGAACCGCATCATCAGAACCGCAGAGACGACTATCCGGCGCCGTCCGGTCAAGAGGCTTCCTACGTCTCGGCTTGGACGCCGCCGGATTTGGCGGCGCTGGGCGGCACCTCGCAGCGGCACCTGCCCGGGTATTATGCGATGGTCAAGCGGCTGGACGAAGCGCTGGGCAGATTAATGGATGCCTTGATCAGTCTGGATTTGGCGGATTCTACGATCGTTCTGTTCACTTCCGATCACGGAAGCCATTTCAAAACGCGCAACGGGGAGTACAAACGGTCCTGCCACGACAGCTCCATACGTATCCCGGCGGCTGTTTGGGGGCCGGGCTTCGACGGCGGAGGGCGTATCCGCGAGCTTGTCAGCTTGATCGATCTGCCGCCGACGCTGCTCGATGCAGCCGGGCTGGAGGTGCCGGAGGCGATGCAGGGACGCTCCGTTGTGCCGCTGGTCAACCGGCAGGAGACGGTGTGGCCTAACGAAGTATTCGTTCAGATCAGCGAGTCCCAGGTTGGAAGAGCCGTTCGCACCAAGCGCTGGAAATACAGCGTAAGCGCGCCGCAGCGGGATGCGATTAAGGATAGCGCGAGCGAGGTTTACGTCGAGGAATTCCTGTATGACCTGCAAGCCGACCCATGGGAGCTGAATAACCTGATCGCGAGCGAGGCGCACCGGGAAGTGAAGCAGGTGCTGCGCAAGCGGCTCATCCGCCGGATGACGGAAGCGGGGGAAGCGTCTCCTCTTATCGAGGCGGTCCAAGAACACGAGCATGGACAGCTGAAGGTGCTTGCGTACGAGTGCCAGGAGTAAGCCAGGTGTAGTTCTTGCCCGCTTGCCGTCTTCCAGCTGAGTCTGCTGGGAAGCCTTGGAGCCCAAACGGTTGGATCGAATAAGTTTGGATTGGATTTAGCCTTGAGGACGAATTGATATGCAGCTCAAAAAAACGGCTCCTGCGCTGGAAGCAGCACAGGAGCCGTTTTTTCTTTTTTCACCGGAATTTCCGGCGGTTATCTCATGTTGAAAAAAAGATTTTCTTAAAAAATATCGCGGTCCCAGCCGTTCAGCTTGGCAACAGCCTCGGCAAAATAATAATCGCCGTAGATGAGCGAGACGCCGATGTTTTTGTTCTGCGGCTTATTGCCTGTACCGTGCGTCAGGATCGCCTCGTGCTCCGGCTGATCCCAGGTAGCATACCGTTCCGACAAAGCCGCCAGCATCCGCTTGGCGGATTCGAGGTACAAGCCGGACTCGGCTGCAGGCACGAGCTTCGAGAGCTCAATCAAGCCGGAGGCGGCGATGGCTCCCGCCGACGTGTCGACAGGCTCCTGCGCCGGGGAATCGGTGCGGAAATCCCAGAGCGGCACGGGATCGGCGTTCAGCTGGGAGAGGAAGAAATGGCTGATGCGTTTGGCGGCCTGCAGGTAGCGTTCTTCCTTCGTGAACCGGTACGTATTGGCGAAGCCGTACAGGGCCCACGCAGTTCCACGGCTCCAGGCCGATCCCGGCGCGTAGCCTTGTCCGCCCAATTCGTACGTATACGCTCCCGTTTCCGGATCGAAGCAGCAGATATGCCGCGTCGACCCGTCCTCCCTCACAAAATGACGCAGCGCCATATCCGCATGCGCTATGGCGATATGCTTGAAGCGGGGATCGCCGCTCTCTTCGCTGGCCCAGAATAGAAGCGACAGATTCATCATGCAGTCGATGATCGCCCAGCCCTCGTTGCCGTCGTTCCATTCGCCCGGCTTCGGGTTCCAGGCCCGGATAAAGCTGCCGGCCAGATTAAAGCGGCCGCACAAGAAATTGGCAGCCTCCAGCCCGCGCCGCTTGGCGTCTTCGTCGCCTGTCACTTTGTGTTTAAATACAGCGGTCGGAAGGAATTGAAAGCCGACGTCGTGATGAAACTGCGAAGGCTCGATAAAATGCTGCTCGAAGCGAGCGTCCCAGGCCCACGCCTCCGATTTATATTTTTCCTCGCCTGTTCTATCATACATGAGCCACAAGAGGCCCGGCCAAAAGCCCGAGGTCCAGGCATCCGTACGGTTATCGTCATAGATTCCGTTAGGCGGTGCCGTATGCGGACTCTTCCCTTTTAAACGGGGGATCATACTATCGATTTTCGCTTTGATCCGGTCTTCTATTTCTTTAAAGCCAAGCTCGGATTCCTGCTGCTGCAGCATTGTGGTTCCTCCTTTAAGGACAGGGATGATATCGCTTTCATAAAAAGGTATTCGACACGTACGCCGGTCTTCCTTCACGTAAAAAAAATAATAGAGCCGCATGCTAAAGGACGGGCTCGCTTCATAGAATAGAATTACACTTAGGGAAACTAAGTGGCAAATGGAGGGATTGCTATGGGAGAAGCAGAGCAACGGGATCAGCTGTGGATGGAAGAGGAAGCCAGGCTGCGTATTGCCGCAACGGAGGAAGAGGACGTAGAGGACGTAGAGGAAGAAGACGATGACGACGATGATGAAGTAGAAGAAGCGGAGACAGACGCAGAAGAATCGGATGGCGATGAGCCGGACGAGGAAGAAGCTGAAGAAGAGGCGGAAGAGGCAGCTGAGGAAGAAGCCGAAGAAGAGGCGGAAGAAGCTGAAGACGAAGCTGAGGATGACGAGGATGACGAAGACGACGAAGACGACGATGACGACGATGACGATGACGAAGAAGAAGATGATGATGCGGAGGAAGATGGCGACGATCCGGAAGAAAGCGATTCCGAGTCAGAAGTGACGGATTAGCTGTTTGCTCCAAATCCCTTCTCCAATGTTAAAAACGATCCGCCTGTTCAGCGATGAGCAGGCTTTTTTCTTTGCGCTGCGCCTTCCATGGTATATGAACAGGGCTTGGGGGCGCCTATCCAATGAAAAACGGACATGTAGTTTTACCCATTTACACTGTGATATAGTAAAAAAAGGAAAATGCCATTATGACGACTAGAGGAGGCCCGATTCATGTCTTATTTATCGGTTAGTACCTGGAGCTTACATCGCCTGCTTGGACCGCTTCGCTGGACGGAGTGGGATGCGGAGCAGAAAGCGCACAGGACGCGGGAACAGGAGCAGCCGCAGGTGCTGACGCTGCTGGAGCTGCCCCAGGAAGCGGCTCGCCGGGGTTACCGGGCGGTTGAGATCTGCCACTTCCATTTCCCGTCCACAGAGCCCGACTACTTACATCGGCTGCGCAGCGCCTTTACATCGGCAGGCATCTCCTTCGATACGCTGCTGCTCGATTACGGCAACTTGACGACGGAGGACGAGACGAGGAAGGAAGCTGATCTCAGCCTGATGCGCAGCTGGATCGATGCCGCCTCGGAGGCGGGAGCTAAACAGATCCGCATCGTGGCCGGAGAAGCCCAGCCGACGGATGAGCAGGCGATCCGCCAATCGGCCGAAGCGCTTCGGGCATTGGCCGATTATGCCGCTGAGCGAAATGTACGCGTGATCACCGAAAACTTCAAATCCTTGACCTCGACAGGAGAAAGCTGCGCGAAGCTGCTTCAGCAGGCCGGGGATCGGGTTGGCATCATCACCGACTTCGGTAATTTCAAGTCTCCGAGCAAATATGACGAGTTTCTGGTCACTCTGCCGCACAGCGTCTCCGTGCATGCCAAGGCTCATTATGACGAAGCCGGCTTGCCGGATACGGAGGAATATGTCCGGTGTCTGGAAACGGTGCGCACATCCGGATATAACGGAGCGGTCGTGCTTATTTATGACGGGCCGGGGGATATGTGGGAAGGGCTGGACCGGATCGGCCGGATTGTGAAGCCTTATTTGTAAGGATAATATGAAGTCGAACGAAGTGGAGAAGGTATTCCCGGTTGCTTTTCGGGAATACCTTTTCTATTTTATAAGCTGTCATGCGAAGCGAAGCTGCAATTTGCTGAACCTGCAACGTGAATGGAGGTGCAGGCTGGAATTACGATCTAGCGAATGAGTGCAGCTGAAATCTATGATTCAACCAATAAGTTGTAGTTGAAACTGCACTGCCGCGGCTGTTCGGCTGCGTGAACGAACTCAGCGGTTTCTCGTTCCGATTCCTCACGCCACGTGAAAGTTACTTAGGACGACGGATCATCATCTCCCTGCGGATAAAGCCGTACTGCTCATATAAACCGTGCGCGTCACGGGTGCCGAGCAGCATGCTGGTGCGGCGGACCTGAGGGTGATCGACAATGTATTGCATCATCCGTTTCCCGATCCCCTTCCCGCGATGCTCAGGATGAACGATGACATCGCAGATCCAGGAAAAAGTCGCTCCATCCGTGACGGCTCGCAGAAACCCGACTTGTTTTGAGCCATGGTATACTCCGACGCACAGGGAAGCTTCCAAGCTTTGAGCGATAAGCTCCTTGCTTCGGTGCTCGGCCCAATAGCTGGTTTGAAGCAGGGAATAAATGTCATCCAGCTGAAGTAAAGCCTTATTATCGCTGATTCGGTATTCAAGAAATGGCTGATCGACGGTCATCTGTTATCCTCCTGTGCTTTTGGATTTCTTTTGTAATGAGTATAATGGATACAAATAAAGGGATACAGTTAAAATTATCCCATCTGTATCCATACAGAGAGGGGGATGACGATTGGAGAATAAATATCAATTTGTGATGGAGCAGATCAAAAAACAGCTGGTTGAAGGCAGCATCAAGCCAGGAGAAAAACTGCCCTCTATCCGGGAGCTGTCCAAGCAGTTTTCATGCAGCATGAACACGGCAATTCATGCCTATCGTGATCTGGAGGAGGCGCATTGGATTTATTCGGTTCCCAAAAGCGGCTATTATGCCGTTGTCCGGTCTGCCGTCACCGAGGTTCCTTCGCCATTAGCATGGATCGATTTCTCTTCCGCCGCACCGGACCCCGAGGTGATGCCGTACGGTGATTTTCAGCACTGTCTGAACCGGGCCATCGAGCTGTATCGGGATCAGCTGTTTGCCTACTCCGATCCGCAGGGCTTTCCTTCCCTGCGCAAAGAGCTGGCAAGACATCTCGCATGCGATCAAGTATTTGCGGAGCCGGAACGGATTTGTGTGGTGTCGGGTTCCCAGCAGGCGCTGCACCTGCTGACAGCGATGCCGTTTCCGAACGGCAAATCGGTTATTTTGGCAGAACAGCCCGCCTACTTCGGGATGCTGCGTTCGATCGACCTGCTCGGTGCGACTGCCATCGGCATCGCCCGGTCGGAGGAGGGCATCGATCTGGACGAGCTGGAGCGTCATTTTCGCGGCAACCCGATCAAGTTTTTTTATACCGTGCCCCGGCTTCACAATCCTCTGGGTACGAGCTACCGGCAGGAGCAGAAGCGGGAGATTGCGAGACTTGCCGAAAAATACGACGTTTACATCGTAGAGGACGATTATGTAGGGGATTTGGCTTTAAACCGGAAGGAAGACCCGATCTATACTGAAGACCGTTCAGGCCGTACGGTGTATTTGAAAAGCTTCTCCAAAGTCATGCTGCCGGGACTCAGGCTGGCCGTGGCCGTTGTGCCCAAGACGCTGCTGGAAACGTTCCGCTTGTTCAAAGCCTCCTGCGATTCCAGTACGGCCGCGCTCTCCCAAGGCGCGCTTGAAATGTATATCAGCTGCGGGATGTTCGATAGGCATGCGGAGCAGATGCGGCAAAGATATCGCAGCCGCATGGATGCGCTGCGCAAAGCATGCGAGCGCTATATCCATCAGGATGAAGCGCTTCAGGGTATGCGCGCAAGCGTGCCCGATGGAGGCATCTTCGCAAGGCTGCTGCTGCCGGATGCCATCCCGGCCAAGGAATTTGCCGCCGCGTTAAAGCTGAAGCATATTTTGGTCATGCCTACGGACCCTTGTTACTTGAGAGGGACGCCCAAAGATAATGCGGTCCGGATCAGCGTGATCAGGACCGATGAGGAGAAGATCGCTCTTGGCATAGAACGGCTGGCCGCTATGGCACGGGAATGGCTGTACAGCCGCACAGCTGCGCCGGCCGCCCCTGTCATTGATTGGATCTGAAACGCTCCATATGCTCTCCTGTATCGTTCCCTATCGGGCGGTACAGGTTTTTGCGATGGTCATGATCGCTGAGCTTATGCGATTTGCAGTGCCGCAGCCTTCCGGCGCATCCGATCCGAAGAATGGAAGAGAAGCCGTGCAAGGACGACAAATCTTGCACCCGCAAGCCGTCTAAGAAAACAAACAAAATCATAAGTTTGTCGCGTAGGCAGGCAGGGCTCCGCCCCGATACATTATACATAAAGCAGGATAACGATGGAGCCGGAAGTGTAGCGGTTGCAGGCTGGGGCCTATGAAGAGGGACAGCCTGAGGCTATCACGGGCATGGGAGGGCGGAGAAGATGAAATTAGCGGAGATGCTGGGAACGCACAAATCGAGATTATGGACGTTGTCCAAGCAGATGGGCGTCGATTACGCCGTGGCCGGACTGCCGAGGGAAGAGAACGGGTATAAGCCGTGGGATTTCATGAACCTGCTGCATATGAAGCAGCGCTTCGAAAACTACGGCATTCAGGTGGAGGTTATCGAATCCCGTCCGCCGGCCAATAAGATTAAGTTGGGGCTGCCCGGCAGAGACGAAGAAATCGCCGTGATTCAAGAGCTGATCCGCAACATGGGGAAGGTGGGGATTCCGGTTTGGTGCTACGATTTCATGGCCGAATTCAATTGGTTCCGCACTTCAACGACGACGCCGACGCGCGGAGGCGCAATCGTCTCAAGCTATGACCATTCTCTGATGAAGGAAGCTCCGTTTACGGAAAACGCCCCGATCAGCGAGGAGCAGCTGTGGGAAAACCTGGCCTATTACCTGAAAGCGATTGTGCCTGTTGCGGAGGAGGCCAAGGTGAAGCTGGCGCTTCATCCTGACGACCCGCCGATTTCCCCGATCCGCGGCGTTTCCCGCATTTTGACGAGCGCGGACGCTCTCCAGCGGGCGATCGATCTGGTGCCGAGCGAGTACAGCGGCATTACCCTTTGCCAGGGAACGCTGGCGACCGCAGGCGACGATATTCCGGCTGTGATCCGCCGGTTTGCGAAGCAGAACAAGCTGTTCTTCGTTCATTTCCGAGACGTGCGCGGTACGGCGGAGAAATTCGAGGAAACGTTCCATGACGACGGCAAGACGGATATGTATGCGGCGATGAAAACGTATGCCGAATGCGGCTTCAACGGCCCGGCGCGTCCCGATCATGTTCCGACGATGGACGGGGAGAGCAACGAACACCCAGGCTACGAAACGCTGGGCAGGCTGTACGGGGTCGGCTATATCAAGGGCTTGATGGAGGCAGCTTACCGATAAAAAAGAACCGCCGGGTTCCATTCAATGAATTGAATTGCACTCCAATAGTTAGACACCAGCTAACGGTTGAGGTGCAGTTCATCCATTTGACGAATGGAGTCCGGCGGTTTTATGTGTAAGGAAGGCCCGTTTGAAGCCCGATATCCCATATTCGATATCCGCAAGCGTAAGACGATACTGATGCTCCAAGCTGGCCGTCAGCTGTTGGGCCGGACCCGGCGGGTCGGCGGCGCAGCTAATGGGTCGTCCGGCCAATAATGCTTGGGATATCGGCCTTTCAGGTCTTTTTTGATGTCAAAGTAGGTGACGGACCAAAAGCTGGCCAAATCCTGGGTGACCTGAACCGGCCGCTGGGCGGGAGAGAGCAGATGCAGCGTGAGCGGCATCCTGCCGCGTCCGATCCGCGGCGTATCGAGCAGCCCGAACATTTCCTGAAGCCTCACGGACAGCAGCGGCTGAGTCGGATCGCTGTAATCGATCGCGATGCGGGAGCCGCTCGGCACAGTCAGGTGAGTCGGCGCGTAAGCATCCAGCTCCCGGCGCTGCTCCCACGTCAAGGCCCCTTCAAGAATATCGTGAAGATTCAGGCGGCCCAAGTCGTTGCGGCTCTTCATTCCATACAGATGCGGGGCAAGCCATGTCTCCAGCTCCCGAAGCAGCGCTTCTTCCTCCGCGTCCGGCCAATTCGCCGGGTCCGGCATAATGCATGAAGCGCATGCGCAGCTGCAGCTGCCGCGAAGCCTTGGACCAAGGGAGGATAGACAGGCCCTCTGTCCGGATGCCTTGCAGCAGAGCGGCCAGCGCAGCGTCCGGATCGGGCTGCGCGACCGGCAGCTCCTGCAGCGTCAGCGCGCCGAGGCGCCTTCGTTTGCGGGCGCGCACCGCCTGCGCCTGCCGGTCCCACTCGATCACGGTCTCCTCCGTGATCTGGCTGCCGCTGCAGGCTTCCAGCTCCTGCAGCGTAAGCGGCGCGGCCAGGTGAATCCGGCTGTCCTGGCCCTGATCGTCTAGCGCGGCCGCGACCAGATAGGCCGAGGACGACAGCGGCTGCAGCTCGCTGAATGCGGCGCCGCGGCCGCTTCGCAGCAAGAAGCGGCCCGTCGTCCGCAGCTGCCCGATGCGGTCGGGGTAAGCGAAAGCCAGCAGCCTGCCGCAGGCATCGGCGTCCCGCGGCTCCTCCTTGGGCAGCCGCAGCGCGCGCTTCCACTGAGCCGCTTCCGCGAGAATGCGCCGGCAGGCGGCGGTGTCGACGGCGAACCCGTCGTAGACCGCTTCGCCTTTCGCTGTCGCATTGCCAGCGCCGCCGGCCGCCCGCCCGACGCGCTGGAGCGCCTCCAGCCGCAGCCGCAGATCGGCGTTGGCCGGCTGCATCGGCCCGCTTCGCAGAATATCGCGCTCGTTCAGCAGCGCGGCCAGCTCGCAGGCGAGCCCGCCCAGCCCGATGGGCTCCGCCTGCAGAATCATGTGGGCGAGCCGGGGATGCAGTCCGAGCTCCGCCATGCGCTTGCCGTGCGGCGTCATGGCGCCGTCCTGGCCGAGCGCGCCCAGCTGGCGGAGCAGCTCGCGCGCCTGCGCATACGCCGCGGCGGGCGGCGGGTCGAGCCAGAGCAGCTCGGACGGGTCCGCCGTGCCCCAGGCCGCCAGCTCAAGCGCGAGCGGAGCCAGGTCGGCCTCGAGCATCTCCGGCGTCGTTTCGGCCGCCAGGCGGCGGTCTTCCGCCTCGGTCCAGAGGCGGTAGCATACGCCGGGAGAGAGCCGTCCCGCACGGCCCCGGCGCTGATCCGCCGACGCACGGGAGACTTGGACCGTCGTCAGCGAGGTCATGCCCGTCCGCGGAGAGAAGCGGGGCACCCGCATCAGACCGCAGTCGATCACGATGCGGATGCCTTCAACGGTCAAGCTCGATTCGGCAATCGAGGTGGCCAGGACGATTTTGCGGACGCCCGGCACACTGGGCGCGATGGCTTGATCCTGCGCCTCCTGCGGCAGATTGCCGTACAGCGGCGCTATGAGGATGCCTGCGCCAAGGCGAAGCTCTTGCAGCCTTGCCTGGAGGCGGCGGATCTCTCCTTCGCCGGGCAGGAAGACGAGCAGGTCTCCCGGCTCGCTTGCCAGCGCCTGTTGGATGCAGCGAACGGCGTGCGGCTCCACCCGGCCTTCGGCGGGGCGGTCGAGGTAGACGGTCTGCACAGGGAAGCTGCGCCCTTCACTGCGGACAACGGGGGCATCGCCCAGCAGCGCCGCGACAGGCTCGGCTTCAAGTGTCGCGGACATGACGAGCAGCCGCAGATCCTCGCGCAGCAGCGATTGGGACTGCAGGCACAAGGCCAGTCCCACATCGGCATGCAGGCTGCGCTCATGGAATTCGTCGAAGATGACGAGTCCGACCTCCTCCAGCGCCGGATCGTCCTGCAGCAGGCGGGTCAGCACGCCCTCCGTGATGACTTCGATCCGTGTGGAAGGGCTGGCCGGGTATCGAGCTTGACCCGGTAGCCGACCGTCTGGCCTACCTGTTCTCCCAAGGAAGCCGCCATAAACCGGGCGGCGGAGCGCGCAGCCAAACGGCGGGGCTCCAGCATCAGTATTTTGCGGCCGGCGAGCCAAGGCTCGTGCAGCAGGGCCAGCGGCACGCGGGTTGTTTTGCCGGCGCCGGGCGGCGCTACAAGCACGGCGCCGGTCCGGGAGCGGAGCGACGCGGTCAGCTCCGGCAGAGCGGCATCAATCGGTAATTCGGTCATAAGTTGTATCTCACTCCATCAGCGGCTTTTTTTTGAATGACACGCTCGCGTTCATTGGCCTTATTGTACCTTGTCAGCCCTGCCGAATCTAGCAGGAATGGAAGGATTGCGGCCGGTGCGCCGTCGAATTGGTCAAGTATCCGATCAGGTGAAGGGAGACGATTTCGATGCAGGAAAGACCGCAGCAGGGAGATTATAACCCGTACTATGAAACGTATATTCAGAAGGTGCCGCAGGGGACCCTGCATACCTTGCTAAACCAGCAGCACGAGGAAGCTGTATCGCTGCTGCGGGCGCTGCCGGCAGAGCAGTGGGCCTACCGCTATGCGCCGGGCAAATGGTCCGTCAAACAGGTTGTCGGCCATATCGCGGATACCGAGCGGATCATGGCCTACCGGCTGCTGTGCATTGCGCGCGGCGAAACGGCCCCGCTGCCGGGCTTCGACCAGGATATTTATGTGCCGGGAGCGCCGTTCGACGACTTGACGGAAGAGGCGCTGCTGCACGAGCTGCACGTTGTCAGAAAGTCTACGCTGTCGCTGCTGGCCGGTCTTGGCGGTGAAGCAAGGCAGAGAAAAGGGACGGTAAGCGGCGGACCGATGACCCCCCTTGCTTTGGCCTGCGTGATCTTCGGCCATGAGCTGCATCATCTGGCTGTATTGAAGGAGCGTTATTTCAGCAAATAAGATTTCAGCCGTTAAGCGCCCGTTCTCCGCTGGAAACAGCAAAAAACAAATCCAGTTTCTCCGCGAAGGAAGAGGCTGGATTTGTTTTATTAGGTGTCGTTCGTTTGAGCGTGATGTTAGTAAAGCGACAAAGCGAGCGTGTCCCGTTCGTTCAACGAATGCAGAATCGCTTCGCAGCCGACGATTTCAATGCTGATCAAGGAATCGAGGCATTTTTTGACGGCCTTTCTTCCTTTCACGAGCTTGGATTCGAGGGCGGTCTTCAGTAAGTTAAATTTCTTATTCGTCTTTTCATCGGTGTAAACGGGAACTTTTTTGTTGTGAACAGTAATAAATAGTTTCATAATCAATCACCAACCTAATATTGGATATGTAAATAGGATATATTACGATTATTAAAATAACATTAAAATAGTTTTACAATTTTACTACATAATCTATTTTTTCGCTCGAAATATCCATGATTTACTAGATTTTAAGAATGTAAGAGAATGACCAGGGTCATTACCCCAAAGATTAGGTTATGAAACAGGATGCCGTCACAGCATGGTCATTGTTAAAAGTATAGCACACGCGCCGTTAAATTTTGGTTATAGTTGCCAAAATGTTTTCCGAATAACGTAAGTCCGTGGGTGTTCTTGGCATGGGCGGGGACGCCGATCTTCAGCTTGATGTCGCTCTTGTAGTCGAGACCGATGCTGTCCAGCGTTACGGAAGAAACCTTGGTCCCGTCAATAAAGCTTCCTTCCTTGTTGATCCGGATCATTTTGAGCAGGCCGTATTGGTTCAAGCTCATAGGCCACCAGTCCGGATTGAAGGTGCCTCTCACGCCGCCGAAATCGCCGGGGCTCGTCCAGAAGCCCAGCTCCTGGTCGTTGATGCAGAAATAAATGTCCGATGGCCAATTATTGCAGTAGCCCGGCGCCTCCGAGCCGATCTCCATAATGAACTGAAGCTCCTCAAACTGCTGATTCGATTTCAAATAGTTCGGAATCCGGTATTCAAAAAAGCCCTCCGTCAGCCACACAATGTCTGCGTGGATATGCTCGGGATCGGCAAAATATCTCGGGTCGTCAAACTCTCCGATAATTTTATCCCGGGTCGCCATTCCGCATGTCGGCTTGACCTCATAAGCGCTGTAATGGCCGACTTGAATGTCGACCTCGTACACATTATTTCCTTTATCTGCGTTTTTTAAATCGACGATCAGCTTCTCCTCGTTCAGGTAGCATATTTTTTGAATGCCGTGCTTGCCTACCGCCGTTTGAATTTCGATAAGCCCGCTTTCCTCCAGCTTTTTCACGTGCATCGTGATGGCGCCGTTGGTCAAGCTCATCTTCTGGGCAAGGTCATTCAGGTTCAGATGTCCGTGCTCTGCCAGCAATTCGATCATTTGCAGCCGGATGTCGGAACTAAGCGCCTTGAACAAACTCAGGCCTGATTTCAAATCTTTGATATATACCATAAAGGGAGAGACTCCTTGTTTTAATTTATTTTAAATAATTATAAAATAAAATACTTGAAAATAAAAGCGAACCCTTCAGCGATAAAGTGAATGAAAGCGGATTAATTTAGGATTGACAGCAGAAGTGGCCATCTTTTAAAATAAGGTTGGCAATAATAAAAGTTTAAATTATTTTAGTAAAATCTAAAATAAAATGAAAAGAGGAGACCAGCCGTGACGGAAATGAAGAAAGCGAAGATGGTGCTTGAGAAGGATTTTAGCGTCGGCGAGGTGAACCGGCGCATTTACGGTTCTTTTGTGGAGCATTTGGGACGGGCGGTGTACGGCGGCATTTACGAGCCGGAGCATCCTTCGGCCGATGAGCAGGGGTTTCGTCAGGATGTAATCGATCTGATCAATGAAATCGGCGTGCCGATTATCCGTTATCCGGGGGGCAACTTCGTATCCGGTTACAATTGGGAGGACGGCGTCGGACCAGGTCGAGTCCAGGCCGCGGCGGCTTGAGCTGGCTTGGCGCACGACCGAGCCCAATCACATCGGAACCAATGAATTCATGCAGTGGGCCAAACGGGTGAACAGCGAAGTCAATATGGCGATCAACCTCGGCACGCGCGGCATCGATGCGGCCCGCGATCTCGTCGAATACTGCAATCATGCGTCCGGCTCTTATTGGAGCGATCTTCGCATATCGCACGGCTATAAGGAACCTCACAATATCAAAACTTGGTGCCTCGGCAACGAGATGGACGGCCCTTGGCAAATCGGCCATAAAACGGCGGATGAATACGGCCGCATCGCCCAGGAAGCGGCGAAGGTCATGAAGTGGGTCGATCCTTCCATTGAGCTGGTCGCCTGCGGAAGCTCGAACCGCGGCATGGCTACGTATGCGGAATGGGAAGCGACGGTGCTGGATCATACATACAATCATGTGGAATACTTGTCGCTGCACACGTATTACGGGAACCGGGATAACAATATCGAGAACTTTTTGGCGAGATCGCTCGATATGGATGCTTTTATTCGCGAGGTCACGGCAATTTGCGATTATATTAAAGCGAAGAAGCGCTCGAAGAAAACGATGTACCTGTCGTTCGATGAATGGAACGTTTGGTATCATTCCAACGAGGCGGACCGCAAGCTGGAGTCGTGAACCATTGCGCCGCCGCAGCTCGAGGATGTGTATACGTTCGAGGATGCGCTGCTGGTCGGCAGCATGCTGATTACGCTGCTCCGGCATTCGGACCAGGGTGAAGATCGCCTGCATGGCGCAGCTCGTCAACGTCATCGCTCCGATCATGACAAGCAACGGCGGCGGCGCGTGGCGCCAGAGCATTTTCTACCCTTATATGCACACCTCCGTTTATGGCAGAGGGGTGGCGCTCAACCCGATCATTTCTTCGCCGAAGTACGATAGCAAGGATTTCACCGACGTGCCTTATCTCGAATCGATCGCGGTATATAACGAGGAGCAGGAGGAGCTGACCGTCTTTGCTGTCAACAAGGACACGACAGGTCCGCTTCAGCTGGACTGCGACGTGAGGGGCTTTGCGGGCTATAAGGTTATTGAGCATCTGGTACTGGAAAATGAGGATGTGAAGGCGGCCAACACCGAGCGGCAGCCGGACCGCGTCGTACCGCATAACCGCGGAAATGCCGAAATCCGCGACGGTCTTGTACAAGCGCTGCTGCCGAAGCTGTCCTGGAACGTGATTCGTTTGAAAAAGCTCTCTTAATAGAGAGCGGCATAGAAGGCTGGAAAGCTGCGAAAAAGAGACACAAGCTGGTTTTGTGTCTCTTTTTTTGCAATCCTGCGTCAATTCAAAAGAAAACGGTTGAAAACAAAAATAAATAAAGGTATCGTATAAGGTGTAAACTTTTCCCTTTTTATAATTCATCATAAAGCGGGAGGATCGCATGGCAGGCGGGCACAGTCATGAAAACGCTTGCCAGACCGCTGTCTGCAGATTTATCCTTTACCCGCAATCCATCTTAATCCCGAATCAAGGAGTGTGTAAGTGATGCAGCAATCGAATCAAAAGGTAACTTCCCCGGACACGGCGGAGCTGCTGGAAAAAGTATTTCAGCGCCTGATCTCCGCCAATAAAGACAATGCCAACGATCATATGGATTTTGACGTATGGGAATGGCCGCTCGGCGTCGCATTGTACGGCTTGTTCAAATATACCCGTTTTACGGGCAAGCAGGAATATACGGACTTTTTGATCGACTGGTATGACCGTCATTTGGAGGAAGGGCTGCCTCCGAAGAACGTCAATTCCGTCGCTCCGCTGCTGGCGCTGATACATCTGTACGAGCAGACGAAGAACGAGAACTATTTGGCGGTATGCACCGAATGGGCGGAATGGGTGATGCACGATATGCCGCGTACCGAGGAAGGCGGGCTCCAGCATATTACAATTATTGACGATAATGAGGAGCAGCTGTGGGATGACACCTTGTTCATGACAGTGCTGTTTCTTGCCAAAATGGGCAAGGTTACAGGCAATCAGGCCTATGTGGATGAATCCGTATATCAATTTTTGCTGCACATCAAATATTTGCACGATCCCGAGACCGGGTTATGGTTCCATGGCTGGAGCTTTATCGGCAGACACCACTTCGGACGTACGCTGTGGGCCCGCGGCAACTGCTGGTTCACTGCCGGTGTGGTCGAGTTTCTGGAAATTTCGGAGCTGGAGGGTCCGGTCAAGCGTTACTTGCTTGAGGCGCTGAAAGCGCAGGCCGTCTCGCTTGTAAAGCTGCAGGAATCCGACGGCATGTGGCACACCATTCTGACCGATCCCGCCTCTTACACGGAAGCGTCGGCCACAGCCGGATTCGGTTACGGTCTGCTGAAGGCGGTTCGTCAAGGCTACCTGGGCGAGGAATACCGCGATACGGCGGAAAAAGCGGTCCAAGCCGTCATCCGCAATATTGCAGAGGACGGTACCGTCCTGCAGGTTTCGTACGGGACAGCTATCGGCATGAACGACGAGCATTATTTGAATATCCCGATCTGCCCGACGGCCTACGGACAAGCGCTGGCTATTATGCTGTTGACCGAAACGCTGGCAGGGAAATAGAATAGGCTCATTGCGGAAATTAAGCTTAAGGAGGCCGCTGAAAAAGAGCGGAGCGTGCAGGTGATTTGCGAACGCAACAATACACTTGTCGGCTGCCTCAAGCTTACGCAGGTTTACGCGAGCTTACGCAAGGCATTCGGCGAAAGAGGGGATAAGGGACATGAGCGGTGAGACGGAAGCAGGCGGGATTCGGCTGCATTGGCTTGAGACGAAAGAGAAGTCGGCCGGTCTTCCTGCAGGAGTGACCTGGGGAGTTCCATGGACGGAAGGAGCCTTGAGCCGAGAGGATACGTTCCAGCTTCTTGATGAGCATGGAACGAGTATTCCCGTTCAAAGCTGGCCTACGGCTTATTGGCCTGACGGCTCCGTGAAGTGGTCGGCGCATGCGGCCTCCATCGCGGAGGAACGCGCCGTAAGCCTCGAGCTGCGGAAGAACGGCCAAGCGGGCATCGCACTTCGAAAGAACGGCCAAACGGACGCCTTGCAGCCTGCTGAGGAAGCTTCTGACGAGGCGGCCGGTGCTCGTGTGACGGCAGTGGATCACGGCGACCGGATAGAAGTGGCGGCAGGCCCGATCCGGTGCGTGCTGAACAAGCGGGGGACGTCGTTTATCCAGGCTTTATACCGCGAAGAGGCGCTGGTCTGCTCAGGCGGACAGCTTCGCTGCATCGTGGAAGAACGGCACAAAACCTCGGGGCAGCGTTCCATCAAGGAGCATGACTACATCAGCGAGCTGACGAAGGCGGTGATCGAGCAGGACGGCCCAGTTCCGCGCCGTCGTCCGGCTTGAAGGGCGGCATAAGCTGACGTCCGGCGTCCGCGAGTGGCTGCCGTTTACGCTGCGGCTCTACTTTTATGCAGGACAGCATCAGATCCGGGCGGTGCATACGTTTGTATACGACGGCAACCCTCATATGGATTTCATCAAAGGAATCGGGATGACATTCGATGTGCCGATGCAGGGGCCTCTGTATAACCGGCATTACCGTTTCGCCGGAGATACCGGGTTGTTCAGCGAATCTCCGAAGCATTTGAGAACTACACGCACGACAGGCAAGTATGAAGAGCTGTTCCGCCGGCAGACGGCGGGAGAGTTCATTGCTTTCGATCCGGAGGAAGACGCTCGTTTTCTCGGCCTGATCGAGGAATCCGCTGTGTGGGACAGCGCGAAGCTTGTCCAGCAGTCGTCGGATTCCTACACGATTTCGAAACGGACGCAGGAGGGCTGTGCCTGGATTCGAGCTGCCGTAGGCTGCCGGTCCCAGGGGCTTGCGTACGCCGGAGCGGAGCAGGGCGGCCTGGCGGCAGGCATCCGGTATTTCTGGCAAAAGCATCCGTCCTCGCTTGAGCTGAACGGCTTATCCGGGGAGACGGCGTCGATGACGCTCTGGTTCTGGTCGCCGGATGCGCAGGCGATGGATCTGCGTCATTACGATACCGCTACGCATCTGCAGTCGGCCTATGAAGGCTTTGACGAGATGCGCAGTACGCCGTATGGCATCGCCAATACGAGCGAGCTGTCGCTCTGGTGCTGCGACAAGACGCCGAGTCATGCTGCGCTGCAGGCCTATGCCGAGGAGGCGCAGTCGCCGTCCCTGCTTGTGTGCGAGCCGGAGCATTACCACAGGACGAAAGCGTTCGGCGTGTGGAGCCTCCCGGACCGCGGCTCGCTCGTCAAGGTTGCCGTCGAGGATCAGCTCGATGCGGCAATCGCTTTTTACCGTGAGGAGATCGAGCAGCGCCGATGGTACGGCTTCTGGGATTACGGCGACGTGATGCACACCTATGATCCGGTGCGGCATACATGGCGCTACGATATCGGCGGCTTTGCGTGGCAAAATACCGAGCTCGTGCCGAACATGTGGCTGTGGCTTATGTTTCTCCGTTCCGGCCGCGCCGATATTTTCCGCATGGCGGAGGCCATGACCCGGCATACGAGCGAGGTGGACGTGTATCATTTCGGGGAATATGCGGGCCTGGGCTCGCGGCATAACGTCGTCCATTGGGGCTGCGGCTGCAAGGAAGCGCGGATCGGCATGGCGGGACTGCACCGGTATTACTATTACCTGACAGCCGACGAGCGGATCGGGGACATCATGGATGAGGTGGTCGATGCCGATTACACCACAGTGCATCTGGACCCGATGCGGTACTATTTCCCTAAGGACGAGTATCCGACCCATGCCCGGGTAGGACCGGATTGGGCGGCCTTCTCCTCGAACTGGATGACCCGCTGGGAGCGGAGGGAGGATACGGCTTACCGCGACAAGCTGCTCGCCGGGATCGAATCGCTGAAGGCGATGCCGAACCGGATGCGCAATCTCGCGGTGCACGGCTACGATCCGAAGACCGGGCGCCTTTACGATATGGGCAACAATGCAGGAGGACACTTGGCGATATGCATGGGCGGGCCTCAGGTTTGGATGGAGCTGTCGCTTATGCTGAAGGACGAGTCATGGGACGAAATGCTGGCCGAAATCGGCGCCTTCTATAACCTGCCGCGGGAGCAGAAGGAGCAGCTGCTGGTCGGTGATATGCCGAGCGGCGGGTATGCATGGCCGATGTTCTCCACCGGCATTGCGGCCTATGCCTCGCGGAGATACGAAGACCCGGCGCTGGCTCGGCAGGCGTGGACGATTCTGCTGAAAGACGCAGGGATGGGAGATTTGAAGCTGGCCAGCGACCGAATTTCCGTGCTGGAGGATGAGTATATCAGGGAGCTTCACGAAATTCCGTGGATTTCGACCAATACGGCTTCCCAGTGGTGCTTGAACGCGATTGTGTGCCTTGAGCTGATCGGCGATTCGCTGGTGGACTCTTAATCTATTCCTTATAACAATGCGAGAAACCGGCTGGCGGTAATGCAGGCCGGTTTATTTTAATTTTATCATGCACGATGGAAAATGACATTTTACCGGCTGTTGAGCTGTTTAACTCCCTCCAGCCAGGTGTTAATACCAAGTGAACGGGATTCCGGTCATACGAATTGCAATCGCTGTCAGCGGTCGGAGCCCCGATCTATTCCCTTCCCTGCTCAAACGATAGGGCTGGGATTGGACAAGAAAGTGACCTGACGGCAAGCGTACTGACATTCTCTTGAAGGTTGTGAATCCCGTTCAGCTGTATTATGATTTGCTATAGAGTTATTTTGCAATATATGTCAATGGAGGATGAGGGGAACACGCCGATGAGAATTGATGCGCATCAGCATTATTGGAATTTGGAGCGGGGGGATTACGGCTGGTTGAGTCCGGACGTCCCGGTGTTGTACCGGAATTATTTGCCGGCAGATTTGGAAGCGCACCTGCAGGCGCATGGCATTCAGAAGACCGTTGTCGTTCAAGCGGAAGCTTCGGTGGCGGAGACGGATTACATGCTGAGCCTGTGCGAGCGTACGGATACGATCGCCGGTGTCGTAGGGTGGCTGGATCTGGAAAGCGCAGGCTGCCGGGAGGATTATGCAAGGCTTCGCCATAACCGTTTTTTCAAAGGCATCCGCATCATGCTCCAGGATATCGACATGGAATACGCTTTTCGTCCGGCCGTATTGGAAGCGCTGCGATTTTTGGAGAAGGAACAGTTTCCCGTGGACATACTAATCAAGTCCCATCAGGTCGAAGATACATACAAGCTGCTGGAGCGGGTACCGAATTTGCGCGCGGTGATCGATCATATCGCCAAGCCGGCGATCTCGCGCAGCGAGCAAGAGCCTTGGACTACGCACATGGCGCGGATCGCCAAAGATTTTCCCGGCGTATACTGCAAGCTGTCGGGGATGGTAACGGAAGCGGATCACGAGAAGTGGCGCGAAGAGCAGTTTCTCCCTTATGTTCATCACATTGTAGAGCATTTTCGGACCGAAACGGGTTATGTACGGAAGCGATTGGCCTGTCTGTCTGCTGGCCGCCGAATATTCGGAGGTGTATACCCTGCTTCAACACACGCTTCCCCAAGGTTTAAGCGAGGCGGAGCTTGAAGACGTATTCGGGAACAATGCGGCTGAATTTTATCGGCTGGAAGTATAGAACTTACCAAGGGAGGTATCCGAAGCTATGAGCATGAACGACGAGAGCAGCCGGTTTGTCTGGATGTACGCAGGAGCCTACACGCATAAAAGCGACGCGGGCATTACCTTGTTCCGCCTTAATGAGGAGACAGGGGAGGCCGAGCGGGTGCATACGGTGCAAGACATTGCGAACGCCTCGTATTTGGCGGCAAGCGCCCGCCACCCGAGATTGTACGCGGTTAGCGAGGTGCAGGAAACGAACGGGCAGCTCGGCGGAGAAATCGTCAGCTACGAGACGGATCCTGCGACAGGAAGCTTGAAGGAATTGGACAGGCAGCTTACCCGCGGCAAGGACCCTGCTATGTCAGCTTGGAGGAGAGCGGCCAGCCGGCGCTGCTGCTTGTCACCAATTATTCCAGCGGCAATATCAGCGCCTTTGCGCTCAGCGGCGCAGGCGATTTGTCTGAGCCGGCTCAGCAGGTTATCGCTCATGAAGGAGGAAGCCAGGCAACCCAGCGGCAGCTGGAAGCGCACACGCATTCAGTCGTGCTGCACCCGGCAGGGACCTATGCGGTGGTGTCCGACTTGGGCAAGGATAAGCTGTTCGTCTACCGTCTGGATGCGGACCGCAAGCAGCTGATTCTTCATAGCGAGACGGATACCGCTAAGGGAGCGGGGCCGCGCCATTTCGTCTTTCATCCAAGCAAGCCTTACGCTTACGGGATCAACGAGCTGGACAATACGATCACGGCGTATGCCTTTGACGAAAGCGCGGGCCGCTTGACGGTGCTTGGCTCGGTTCCGACCCTTCCGCCGGAGTTCAAGGGCGAGAATACGAGCGCAGACCTGCATCTGGATCCGTCCGGCCAGTTTATTTACGGCTCGAACCGGGGGCACGACAGTATCGTGACCTATCGGATCGATGCGGACTCCGGCGCGCTGACTTATGTGGAGCATACATCCACGCATGGCAAAACTCCGCGCAATTTTGCGATCGCGCCGGGCGGAAAGCTGCTGATTGCAGCGAATCAGCAGACGGATACGATAGAAGTATTTCACCGGGATCCGGACAGCGGGAAGCTGACACATGATCCGGGCCGGTTCATCTCCGTGTCGGAGCCGGTCTGCATTCTTTTCGCCTCCATGTAACGATAGCCGCCCAGCGGCAGCTTGGTTCAGCGATGGAAATACCGATATTCGGTATTTCGAGCTTGGTCGAGAAACCCTGAAATAGTGATACTTCGGTGGGGTATCCTCCTCCAGCCGCTGTTGAAATCCGTGAATTGGATTAGATTTGAAGGTATTTTCACGAATTTCAAAGGCGGACGTAAACTAAGCGTTTTTCGAAGAAAAACGGGCTTCGTAAGCTTAGATACCCCACCTGCGTTTGCACGTTGTTCACTTAGTGAGGGGTGTCTCGACAGCCTGGAAATACCGATATCCGGTATTTCCATTTTTTGTATTATATGATACATTGAAGAATGCTGTCATTAGATCCATTTATTACGGGAGAGAATGCATGGGAATGGAATGGTACGACCGCATCGCGCTGCGCAACGGCGGCTATCAAAGCAACGCCGTCTTTACCGTGGAAGGCTTATCGGCCGAAACGGTTTTTGAAGAGCGGCTGATTCGAATGCTGCCTGCGTTCGGCTCCGTACTGGACGCAGGCTGCGGACATGGCGAGTTTACGCTCAACATGTCCCGCTATGCGAAGAAGCTTACCGGCTTCGATAATTCAGCGGAGCTGCTGAGGATCGCGCGGAGCTTGCATCAGGAGGCCGGCGCTCCCGGCCAAGTGGAGTTTGTATATGCAACGACGAAGACGGAGCTGCCTTTTAGCGACAACGCGTTCGACCTGATCTATGACCGGCGAGGTCCAGACGTCCATCATTGACCATATCCGCATTCTTCAGCCGGGCGGAACGATTTTTGGCATCCATACGGATGTATCCGCAGTCAAGGAACGGCTGGCACGCAGTGGGTACACAAACATTGAGATCGAGGAATTTAACGAGGCGGTAACCTGCTTTCCGGATGAAGCCGAATTCGCCAAGTTTATTTCCTCCACCCCGGGTAATCCCGACTATACATTGCCGGAGTGGAGCGCACAGCTGCAGGAGCGGATCGCGGCAAGCTATATTAATGGCAGGTTGGCTCTAAGAGAGCATAAATACATTTGGAAGGCGAGGAAGCCGGTTGATCGGGTATGAGAAGCGTTTTGAAGAAATGATCCTCTCCCATCGGGGGATGATGGACGATCTGAGGTTGATCCGGCAAACGGAGCTGCCTGGAGCTTATGTCGCCGCAGGCTATGTCCGCAATTACATATGGGACCGGCTGCATGGCTACACGGAGCGGACGCCGTTGAACGACATTGATGTCATTTATTACGACCGCTCGCGGCTGGACGAAGATTACGAGAAGCAGGTGGAGAGGCAGCTTTGCGAAGCGACGGGGTGCTCCCTCTGGTCCGTTAAAAATCAGGCACGCATGCACGTGCAAAACGGCGATCCGCCTTACAGCTCGGTCGAGCATGAGATAAGCTTTTGGCCGGAAACGGTTACCGCCGTCGCCATACGTTTAGAATCGGACGACCGGCTCGCATGGCTGTGCCCGTACGGTTTGAGCGATTTGTTCGAGCTGAGGGTGCGGCGCAGTCCGTTATTTTCCGACGAGGCTTATTACCGAGCAAGAGTTGAGGGGAAGAACTGGAGAGCCTCGTGGCCCCGTCTGCACATCGAATTGTAAATAATTAATAAAACAACAAAACCTGGACCGCTGGAAGTTAGCTCTCATACCGAAAAATAATTTCGCCGAACGGCAGTATGATATCGAAGCGCAATATACGGGAAGCAATTCTATTGAAAGCGTAGCTTTAGTTTATAGAATTGATACCAAAGAGAAGCTTTCGGGGAAAGTGATAAAGCCTGATGCCAAGGTAGTTGTTTCCAAGCTTGATGCTAACGAAAAGGTTACATTTACTGATTTGTCCTTTCCAAACGATACGCCGATTCAAGTCTTCGGACTGCCTTTCATTTATAATCCGATTCCTCTAAAGCACGCTTTGAATTCCTCTATCAGCAGGAGCTTCCTCTCTTACCCTCTGATCATATTTTTCCCTTAAATGCTTTATATCTTGTCTTGGCGGAAATCCGAACATACGAGAATATTCGCGGCTGAATTGGGATGCGCTCTCGTAACCGACGCGGAACGCCACATCGGCGGCATCCGTCGACTCAGTTAATAGCAGGCGCCGAGCCTCCTGCAATCGCAGCTGTTTTTGAAACTGAATGGGACTCATGGCGGTGACCTGTTTGAAATGCCGGTGGAACGTAGAAATACTCATCCTTGCTATTTCGGCAAGCTCCTCGATCCGCAGCGGCTTATCGCAGTGATGAATAATTTGCTCGATAGCCTCTCTGATGCGGTAAGTGCTGCTTTCTTCCATTGCGATTTGCGCCAGCGCCGCTCCATACGGTCCTTGAAGAAGTCTGTATACAATTTCTTTCGTATAAATGGGAGCAAGGAAGGGAATGTCTTCAGGGCAATCCAGCAGTTGAGCTAAGCGGAGCAGCGCATTCAGTATAGACGGCTCTATTGGACCGATAAACATAGCTCGCTTCGTATGCTCTTGCGCGCGGATTCGAATGTCGGCGTCTTTTAGAACCTCTAATATTTGGTTTTGCGTAAATTCCAGCTTGAAGCTCAGATACGGGGCGTCAGAGGAAGCTTTGATCACCTGGCCCGTCACAGGCAGGTCCATGGATGAAATCAGATAGTCGGCAGGGCCGTATTCAAACCGCTCCTGCGCCAGCCATACCTCCTTCAAGCCTTGGGCGATGAAGCATAAGGAAGGCTTGTAAACCCGATAAACCCGGTCCGTCACCTGAGAGTGGCGAATAAAGAATAAAGGCGCGATAGCCGTTTGGTTAACTCCGGTTTGAAAGGAATGACGCTCAATCAGCTTGGCGAGCGCTTCCCGCTGTTTGTATACTTGTTCGGACATAAAATATGCTCCTCCTTGTTCCCTCAGCTCCGGTAGTTCCATCATAATGCATTTGCATCCGCAGCGTAAGTGGATGTGAGAGGATTAGGCAATCATTTGCGAGGATCAGGATAACATTCGCTTGTTCATTTGCCGGATAATGAGGATGGCACAAGCAATAAATGAAATAGGATGCGAAAGGAAGATCCTTTATGCAAAAGCGTAAATTAGGGAAAAGCGGCCTTGAAGTTTCGGCAATAGGGTTAGGCTGCATGGGAATGAGCCAGAGCTTTGGTCCGCTGCCGGACAAGAATGATGCGATTTATCTGATCCATGCGGCGGTTGAGCGGGGCGTTAATTTTTTTGACACGGCTGAGGTTTACGGGCAGGCACACCATAACGAGGAGCTGGTAGGCGAAGCGCTTGCCCCGTTTAAGGGAAAAGTGGTTATCGCCACTAAATTCGGCATACAAACTGTGAACGGCAAGCAGGTGCTTGACAGCAAGCCGGAGGTCATTCGAAGATCTATTGAAGGCTCGCTCCGGCGGCTTCGGATTGAAACGATTGACTTGTACTACCAGCATCGTGTAGATCCCCAAGTACCGATTGAAGAAGTGGCCGGGGTCATCCAAGATCTGATAAAGGAAGGCAAGATCAGACATTGGGGACTATCCGAGGCAGGGGTGGAGACGGTTCGCCGCGCTCATGCGGTGCAGCCGCTCGCGGCAGTCGAAAGTGAATATTCCATGATGTGGAGAAGCCCTGAGCAGGAGCTGCTGCCTGTTCTCGAGGAGCTGGGCATCAGCTTGGTTCCGTTTGCTCCCCTTGGGAAGGGCTTCCTTACCGGAACCATCGATAAAAATGCAAAATTCGGCAGCGACGACTTCCGCAGCAAGCAGCCCCGCTTTCAATCGGAAAATCTTGAAGCCAATCAGGCTCTGGTCGAGCTGATCAAGCAGGCCGCTGCAGAGAAACAGGCGACCCCTGCTCAAATAGCGCTCGCGTGGGTGCTGGCTCAGAAGCCATGGATCGTTCCGATTCCCGGTACGCGTAAGCTGGAACGCCTGAAAGAAAATATCGGAGCCGCTGATATTGAGATGACTCAGGAGGAACTAACCGATTTGAACGCCGCGCTCTCGCGGATCGAGATTGTGGGAGATCGTTATCCTGCTGGATCGGATTATTCGAAAAGGGCCGGCAAATAAGCGAAGGAAGCTGTCTGAGCGGCCCAATACAGCTGTCTATAAAACAATCCGATGGATGCTCCTATAACGGTGCATCCATCGGATTGTGATGTCTTGCCTTGCTCCTAGGAGCTGCGCTTATTTTATACGGCGCTGCCGCCGAATTGGGCGTGATGCAGGCGGCTGTAGATACCGCCGGCGGCGACAAGCTCCTGATGGCGGCCCTGCTCCGCCACGCCGTTCTCATTGACGACCACGATGCGATCGGCGTTTTTGATAGTCGCCAGACGGTGGGCAATGACAAGCGTCGTCCGGCCGACGGACAGCTCGGACAGCGATTGCTGGATCGCGGCTTCCGTCTCGGTGTCGAGCGCCGAGGTCGCCTCGTCGAGAATGAGGATCGGCGGATTTTTCAGGAACATCCGCGCAATGGCGAGCCGCTGCTTCTGCCCGCCCGACAGCTTGACGCCGCGCTCGCCGATAATCGTATCCATGCCATCGGGCAGCTTATGGATGACATCCTCCAGCCGCGCGCGTCTCGCGGCTGCCCAGATCTCTTCGGGCGTCGCGTCGAGCTTGCCGTAGGCGATATTTTCGCGGATCGTGCCCGAGAACAGGAACACGTCCTGCTGTACAATCCCGATCTGCTTGCGCAGCGACTTCAGCGTCATCTGCCGGATGTCGATGCCGTCAATCGTGATGCTGCCGCCGCTGATTTCATAGAAGCGGGGGAGCAGCGAGCAAATCGTCGTTTTGCCCGCGCCGGAAGAGTCCGACGAAAGCAACCGTTTCACCGGCCTGGATCGACAGGTCGATGCCTTTTAATATTTGCCGATCCTGCTCATAGCCGAAAGATACCTGGTTGAACCGGATGTTTCCATTCAGATGCGCGACCTCAACGGCATCCGGCGCATCGGCCACGTCCGGCTCCGTATCCAAAATTTCAACATATCTTTTGAAGCCGGCAATCCCTTTCGGATAGCTTTCGATGACGGCGTTTATTTTCTCAATCGGACGGAAGAAGACGTTGGTCAGCAGCAAAAAGCCGATAAATTCGCCATACGTCAGCTCGTTGTGGATCACGAACCAGGTGCCGCAGATCATGACGAACATGGAGACGAAACGCATCATCATATAAGTGATGGATAAGCTTTTGGCCATAATTTTGTAGGCGAGCAGCTTCGTGGCGCGGAACTGGCGGTTGTTGACAGCGAACAGCTGCTTCTCGTACTCCTCGTTGGCGAAGGCTTGAACGACGCGGATGCCGCCGACGTTATCCTCGACACGGGTATTGAAGTTCGCAACGTCCCCGAACAAACGCCGGTAGGTTACCGTCATTTTACGGCTGAAGTAGTAAGCGAGCCAAGCCATGACGGGGATCACGAGGAAGGTCAGCACGGCAAGCTTCACATTGATGAAGGCCATCAGAATGAAGGAACCGGCAAGCGTCATCACCGCGATAAAAATATCTTCCGGTCCATGGTGGGCGACCTCGCCGATTTCATTCAAGTCGTTCGTAATGCGTGCGATCAGGTGACCGGTTTTGTTATTGTCAAAAAAACGGAACGACAGCTTCTGGATGTGCTCGAACAGTTTTTTGCGCATATCCGTTTCGATATTGATGCCGAGCATATGCCCCCAGTACGTGACGATATACTGCAGTGCCATATTGAGCACATAGACGGCAAGAAGCCCGATGCAGGCCCAAAGGATCAGGCCCCAGTCTTTACCCGGCAGCAGCTTGTCGACAAATTGATTGACTGCGAGCGGGAAGCCGAGCTCCAGCAGTCCGGCTATGACCGCGCAGGAAAAATCCAGAAGAAACAGCCCCCTATAAGGCCGGTAATACGAGAAAAAGCGTCGTAGCATAGAATTAATCACTCATTTCTTGTTCATTTCGGTTGGTTTACTTTTTCTACAGTCTGGACGCATATCCTTTATTTAGGGTACGAGTGTATCAGCAAAAAAAGCACCTGATCCCCTAAACGGATGGCATCAGGCGCCCGTTCGATCATGGCAAAGCATGGCAAAGCGGAGGACGTCAGCCTTCCGCGTGCTCCGGCAGCTCCTTCATCCAATCGTCAAGCGTAGCGACCTTCCCGGGGAATTGCGCGCTTCTGGCCAAAAAGCCCGCACCATGCTGGGGCATCGGATCCTGATCGGTTGGCTGGTAGCGGAGGTCTACGCTCCATCGTACGGTCTCGGGCCGGTTCGGCGTGGACATATGAATGCAGCGGTCGTTGAATAAGATGGCCGAGCCTGCCTTCACAGGAAGGGCCACCGTCGGGGCGGGGCCGAGCTGATGCTCGGATAAGGCGGTATAGCCGGTTCCCGTGACCGTTTCACGGTGCCATTCCAGCACCCTTTGCCGGTGCGTACGCGGCTTGATGTGCAGGCAGCCGTTCTCTTCGGTAGCGTCAACCAGCGGAATCCAGACGGTAATGACCGGGTTGGCGGAAGCGTCAGGCCAGTACGATTTATCCTGATGCCAAGGGACCGCTCCTGCAGCGACGCGCGGCACCTTGGGCCGGACGTTGTAGACGGGGTTGGCAAACAGCTCGGGCCGATCAACGACTCAACGGCATCGAGAATTTTCGGATGGCTCATCAGCTTGAAATAACCGGGAATCCGGTCTCTCCAGCTGCGGCCGTATTTCAAAAAATCGGCGTCGGTCAGATGGCGGAACAGCTCCGCCAGCCGGTTAGGGAACGGCCTGTGCTCGAGCTTATCCCGGATCAATCCTTCTGCCAGCAGCTCCTCCGCAATCCGGGATACCTTCTCCTCCATAGCCTCCTTCGCCGGCTCCAGATCGGCCTGGTTCAAAAGCTCCGGCAGGACAAGATATCCTTCCTCTTCGTAAAAAGCCGACTGCTCGGCAGTCAAGCTTCCCGTACGTTTCATTGGCTCTTCGGATGGCATCGCTTCATCCCGCCCTCTAATTGGATTGGAATCGTTCCGACTCTCTATTCATTATAAGAAGGACGGGGAGGTTTGTAGTACCGCAAAGCTTGTCGTAACTCGACCGGCCGCCGCGCTGCGTGCAGTGCGAGCCTGCGATTCGCACGCGTTGAAACGGGGCAGCGGCAGCCGGCGGCGTCCAGGTTTGATAACGATTTCAAGCAGGTGTAATTTTTTGCTGCAGCTCATTCAAATGGCTGCATGTCAGGAAGGGAGGAACGCAGTCACGGATCCGGGTACGACAGAGGTTCCTTGCTCGAATAAGAAACGAAGGATGTTAACAGCATCGTAAGCCGTAGAGCACAGGGACAACGGCAGCGATAGGCTTATTTGGTCGGCTCGTTTCTTTGATTGTACACCGTGACCACATGAGCTACCTGCTTCAGCTGTTGATTCCACGCCTCCAGCTGCTCATCGGATACATCCTCGAAAATAATACGCGCTTCGCTGGCGAAATGCTCCCGAATGGCTACCAGCGTTTCTTTGCCGTGCGGGGTGAGCCCGACATAAATAATGCGCCGGTCTTCTTCCGAGCGAACCCGCTCTACGATGTTCTGACGCTCAAGCTTGTCTACCAGACTGGTCGCGGCCCCTAATGTAATGCCCAGGTAGTCGGCGATGTCGTTCATTTTCATTGTTTTATGCTCAAGTTGAAAAATGATGGCGATCGATGAGTTGCTGTATTGATTATCGGCATTCATCACTTGGAATGTCAGCTTCAGCTGGCGGTTCAGATCCAGCAGGCTTCGCCAGAGTGAAGCCGCTTCTTGTTCTCTGCTCATGTTTCATTCTCCTATACAATAGACATGAAGTGATGTTATTTTACTACATTAACTCCCAAATTAACATCACTGTTCCTGAAAAAAAACTTATAATAACGAGGTTCCCGGCCGGATGAAGTCCGCCTGCTACAGGTTATACTATGCTGGCTGGGATTTGCCTCGTATGGAAAATATTTTGTAAATGAGGCGCTTCGGCAGGAAACGATCTGCAAAATGGCGAATCCAAATCATGGAAGCTGACAATGGATTTGAATTCCGGGAGGGAATGACGAGATGTTCCGTACGATTGATGAGTTTGTAGCGACATGGCAGCATGAGAGCAGCTCAACGCAAAAAATATTGGATGCATTGACGGACGCATCCCTGCAGCAGCCCGTATCCCCTGAGGACCGCACCTTGGGAAGAATTGCATGGCACATCGTTACCACGCTTCACGAGATGCTGTCCCGTACAGGGCTTATCTTTGAGGCCGTCGAGGATGAAAGCGGCGTTCCTGCTGGCGCGAAGGAAATCGCCGACAGCTACCGCAAGGCCAGCCAGGCTTTGGTTGCAGCCATGCGGGAGCAGTGGACCGATGCTTCGCTGCTCGAAACGAAGGATATGTATGGGGAGCAGTGGCCCATTCACACGACATTGTCGATTCTGGTAGCCCATCAGACGCACCACCGCGGGCAAATCACGGTACTGATGCGTCAGGCCGGACTTCGGGTTCCCGGCGTATACGGGCCGTCCCGCGAGGAATGGAGCGAATTCGGCATGACGGCGCCTACGATTTAAACCCAGGTGCGACAGATTTCGATAAAAAAATCAGACCGCCTCTTTTTGCCGCATGGCGCGCAGAAAGAGGCGGATTTTTGTATTTAGGCGGCAGAAGTTTTCCAAACATGGTTCTACAGCTACCGGAAGTATGATACAATAGATATATCGAGTAATGCACACGTTAACAATGAGGTCGAGCTTGGTTACTCCCTCCTTGTCTAATTAAAATCCGGCTTTCTGCATTTATTACGAGTCATTGTAAACGCTTGCTTAAATCAACGGAGAAGAGGTTGCCTCATGTTAAACCGGTTGAACAAAACCTTGGAAAAGGTGCTTCCATTCCTCACGCCCGCGGCAATCGTGGTAGGCTTGCTGTGCGCTTCGTGGCTGCATTCCCTCAGTTTTCTGGTACAGTGGATTTTCGCGGTCATGACCTTTGCGGGCAGTATCGGCTCCAACTTCAAGGACCTGCGCAAGGTGATGATGCATCCGCTGCCGATTATCGCCACCTTCGTCATTCTGCATCTGCTTATGCCGCTGCTCGGCTGGGGGGCAGGGTCGCTGTTTTTTCCGGGCGACGATTTGACGCAGACCGGCTTCGTTCTGCTGTTCGCCATTCCTACCGGCGTGGTCAGCCTGGTATGGGTCACGATTTATGGAGGGAATGTCGCGCTGACGCTGGCCCTTATTTTGCTGGATACGCTCTTGTCGCCGTTCATCGTCCCGCTAAGTCTGTCGCTGATGGTAGGAGCCAAGGTGCAGCTGGACAGCTGGGGGCTGATGCAGGGGCTGTTCTGGATGGTCGTTCTTCCTTCCATTATCGGTATGCTCCTTAACCAATACACGAAAGGCAGAATTAAAACCGTATGGGGACCGCGGCTCGCCCCCTTTACGAAAATCGGTTTGTTCGTCGTCGTATCGATCAACAGCTCTGTCGTTGCGCCTTATTTGAAGCAGGTTAATTTCAAGCTGGTCACGATTATTATCGTCGCCCTTGTCTGTGCGGCCGTCGGTTACGTGCTCGGCTGGGTTGCATCGAGGATGATGGGATGGGAAAGGGATGTGACGGTGGCGCTGACCTTCAATTCCGGCATGCGTAATCTAAGCGCAGGGGCTGTGCTCGCCATCAGCTTCTTCCCTCCGCCTGTAGCGCTGCCTGTTATTGCAGGGATGCTGTTCCAGCAGCTGCTTGCCGCAGCCTACGGCGTCAACCTGGAGAAGAAATACAGGGTGAAAAGCCAAACCAATCAGGCGGCTTAGGCTGGGCTCGACGGCCTAAGCCTGGGCCGCTTGAGCTGCACCATCCAGCGCCTGCTGCACGCTTGGCGAAGTAAGCGCCCCGTCCAGCCCGGCTTTCGTCCGTCGTTATTGTGCTATGACACCGCCTCCTTAACCAAATTAGCCTAAATGCTCTGTACTCATTTTATACTAGTTTATTCCAAGATACGGGCAGCCGCTGTCACAGCTGCTCGACAAAAATCTTGCTTTTATTTGATTTTCGCCCCCTAATATGTTCTATAATAGAGACATTAGAACCGAGCCAAATTTCGGATGGCTGCAGACAGAGGAGATTAGGGCAGTGAGCGGAAATTCAAAACATACGGCTACCGTTTCCCTTGGGGTAATGGCGGCAGGATTTATCGGTACCTTATTTGTGGAGGGCACCCCTTGGGTGCGGTTTATTCAAAGCGGCTTTGAAGCGGGGCTTGTCGGCGGTTTGGCCGATTGGTTCGCAGTGACGGCTTTATTCCGTCATCCGCTTGGCATTCCGATTCCGCATACGGCGCTTTTGCCGAAGAATCGGGAGAAGGTATCCAAGGCGCTGGTGACGACGATTCAGGAAGATTTGCTGAGCAAGCGGAGTATTACGGACAAGCTGGCCCAGCTGCCTTTGGCGGCCAAGCTGCTCCGTGGAGCGGAAGAGCAGCTTGCCTCTGACAGTGCGCAGAAAGGAATCGCTGCACTAAGCGATTATGTTATTCGTCAAATCCCGCTTGAGAAGGTCGCGGCATTCGCCGAGCGGGAGCTGAGGAAGCTGATCGAAAGCGTAGAAATGCGCAATGTGCTGGAACAGGCGTTGGAGCAGGTGTACGCCAGACAATACGATGAGAAAGCATTTGACTTTGTGCTCGATCTGGCTCAGCAGCTTGTAGCGAAGGACGAAATTCGGGACCGGATGGGACAGATGGCTGCTCAAGCGTTAACCGGCTTGAATACGAACGGCCTGATGCAATTTGCGCTGAATGCGTTTGTCGGGTTTTTCAATGAGGAGAAGCTGGGGAACCTTATTCAGCAGTTTATGCTGTCGGGCATCGAAGGCTTGAGACAGGAGGACAACGCGAATCGCCAAGCGGTCATGCGGACGGTTCGCCACTGGCTGAACCAGCCGGAGCATAGAGAGCGCATGTCCGCCGAGCTGGAGGGCTGGAAGGAGCAGCTGCTGGCAAGCTGGAAGTTGGAGGAGCGGCTGCTCGGACTGCTGCAGCGCGTGCAAGAGCAGGCGCTGGTCTGGGTGAACGAGGAACGTTTTGCGAAAGAGACCGTGCTTCCGTTCTTGTCCGGTCTGTTCCGCAGAATTGAGGAAGACCCCGAGTTGCTCAATAAGCTGGAGCTTGGGCTGCGGGAGCAGATCGTGCGCTGGATCGAGGCCAATCATCACAAGCTCGGCGCCCTGATTAAGGAAAATATCGACCGGTTCGACGATGAGACGCTTATTTCCTTGATGGAAGACAAGGTAGGGAAAGATTTGCAGTGGATTCGGGTCAACGGAGCCATCTGCGGTTTTCTGATCGGATTGGTGCTGGCCGGAATCAAGCTGCTGGCCTGACAAGGCCGAAGAGCGGAGCTTGATCTAGCGTTAGGATCACGGATTTCAAAGGCGGACGTAAACTAAGCGTTTTCGGAGAAAAACGGGCTTCGTAAGCTTAGATACCCAACCTGCGTCGAGGCGACTGAAAAACTAGCGGAGAGTGCGGAATCGTTCTGTAGAAGCGAATGCGTTCGCCTTTGTCCTTGGATTTCAACCGTTACAAGCGGTATATAATCAAAGAAATCCAGGGACAACAGCGATCGGAAGAATGTTCCGTACTAGGAGCGATACCTTTTTCAGTGGCCTCCCTGCGTCTGTGCTCCTTTTTTACTTAAGGTTTCTCGACAGCCTGAGGCTCTCCTGCCGGAGAGCCTTTTTTGTGTCCCAATTAGCCGTCCCCCCATTCCCTCCTCGCGCACAAACGCATACAGTTCTGTACTTCAACCTCTACAACAGACAAAATACGACATTATCTAACGTTGTTGCCCTAAAGGAAGTCATTTACAATGGTATCAAGCTTCAGTGTTGGGGGGAACCGATATGTGGAGTAGGAAACCGGGCAAAACGAGCGGGCATGGCTTTTTTGTGCGTCTGCTGGTGCCGAATATGCTGCTGCTGCTCGTGGCGCTTACCATCGGATATGTCTTTTATAACAAAACGCTGGTAGAAATGGAGAAGGAAGTGACGACCGCCAATCTGCATCTGCTTCAGCAGACCGGAGACATCCTGGACCGGAGGCTGGCTGAAGTATCGGCCATTGCGCTGCAGCTGGCTAACGATACGAGAATTATGCAGCTGACCACGGTGACCAAGCCCTTTGAGGGGGCGAATACGTTCCGGGTGCTGGATACCCGCAAAAGCATTTATAATTTCAGCTTATCGAACAATTTTATTTTCAGTTATTTTATCGTATACAAGAACAGCGAGCTGGTCCTGGCGGAGAGCTCGACCTATCTGCTGCCGCAGTTTCAGTCTTACTTTTCATATAATCGTCTCGACTCCCAAGCCTGGCGCAGCTTGTTTATCGGGGATGATTACCAGCGCAGGGTGCTGCCGGCACAGGACGTGACGGTGAACGGGACTCCTTATTCGCTGCTGACCTATATCCAATCCTTGGGCTATCCGGGCTATCCGCAGGGAGCGATCGCGATTACGGTGGACAACCGTGAGATTCAGAAGCTGCTGGGCGGGCTGGATCTGTCCGGCGGCGGCTGGGCGTACATCATTAACGAAGCCGGCGAGGTGGTCAGCTCGATATCTGCGCCCGGATCACAGATGCACTGGATCGACCGAAGCAGCCTGGCGGGCAAGCGCGGAAGCATGCTGCAGGAGATCGGCGGAGAAAAGATGATGGTGACGTATACGACGTCCCAATATAACGGTTGGACTTATCTGGTTGCCCAGCCGGCTTATGTTGTGCTCAAAAAAGTGCTTTATATCAAAAAAATGACGTTTGCCATGGCGTTCGTCTTTTTGGCAGTCGGCCTGCTGCTCTCCTATTTCCTCGCCTACCGGAACAGCCGTCCGCTGAAAAGCATCATGGAGACGATCATCGAGCGGACGAACGGGGAAGGCTATAACGGCTCTGACGGCTTCCATTATATCCGCAGCGCGGTATCCCGGCTTCTCGACAACAACGAGGAGCTGCAGCAAAAGATGGAGAAGCAGGCGCCGCTGCTGCAGGCCGCGCTGATGGAGCGGCTGCTCAAGGGCGAATTTGTGACGCAGAATGATATGCCCGTATTGATGCAGCATGTCGGCATTGATATGCAAGGGGATTATTTTATGGCCGCGATCATTCAATTAAGAGGCTATGACAAAGGACTGGACCGCGACGAACTGGAGAAGCTCGCGATCAAGCGGGTGATGGTCAAAGACATTGTGCGCGACGAGATCGGACGCAGGGTACGGTGGCACGATGTGGCCGAGGATCAGATCGCTCTCGTGTTTGCGTTGAACGCGGCGGGAAGTCCGGACCACCGGCAGGCTTATATCGACGAGCTGATAGGCGATGTGGGGGATGTCATCCGCTCCCGGCTCGATATGACGGTACGGTTCGGCCTGGGCGGCATGTACGACGGGCTGCTGGATGTTTCGCGCTCGTACGAGGAAGCGAAGCGGGCCTTGGAATATTTGGCTTGGCGGAATATGAACGGCATGATGCGCTTTGAAGATTTGCCGAAGGAAAGCAGCGGCTATTATTATCCGTCCGATTTGGAGCAGCGGCTCGGCAATTTGGCGAAGGCAGGCGAGCAGGGGGCGGTATCTGGCCTGCTGGAAGAGCTGTACCGGGTTAATTTTGAGGAACGGCATCTGACGGTACCGATGCTGAGGCTGTTCAAGAACGAGATGTGGGGCACGATTATCAAGCTGCTCCCGCAGGTAGGGATTGAGGAGGATACGGTATTGGAGCTGATGAGACAGTCCGGCGATCCTTCCTCTCTGGAAGGACTGGAGAAAAATTACCGCGCGCTTGAGGCTGTGTATTCGAAAATATGCGAATATGTCCATGATCATAAAAAAAGCCAGAACCAGGAGCTGCTGGAGCGGATCGTCGGGCTGCTTCATGAAGAATACGGCCAACATGAGCTGTGCCTTGATTCCGTCGCGGAGCGGATGAATATTTCCAAGGGATACCTGTCCCAGTTTTTTAAGGAGCAGAAAGGGGTCAATTTCTCCGATTACCTGGAGCAGCTGCGCATGGAGCAGGCCAAGGATCTGCTGGCTCATACGGATATGGCCGTATACGAGATTGCGAGCCATGTCGGCTACAGCTCCTCCAATACGTTCTGCCGGGCATTCAAGCGGATCCATGCGGTGAGCACAACGGAATACCGCCGTTTAAACGCTAAATTGAAAGCGCATTCTTAATGATTGCACATTGGAATCGCAATTGCACATCCGGTTTCTGAAGGCGTGCACACAAAGCTGCACGCTTTCACATTTACGGGAATATCGCCGCCGGGTTATCGTTAGCTGCATAAGCTTTTGAAGAAAGGAGGCAAGCAGGGTTGTTGAGGGTTATTCCTGAGGAATAGCCAAGCCAGAGCTAAAGGAGGTGACCATTTGGAAGCGCTTAAACAAACGGCAGGCATCGAATCCAAAGCAGCAGCAAGAGTGAGCAGTCCGTCACCGCTCAAAAAAATCCGCAAAGTATGGCGGCTCTACGTGCTTATAGCTCTGCCGCTTCTGTACATTATTATTTTTAAGTACGTTCCGATGTATGGCGCCCAAATCGCCTTTAAGGATTTTGTCGTCACCAAGGGGATCACGGGCAGCGAGTGGGCCGGGTTTAAATATTTTATCCGGTTTTTCCATTCGTACGATTTCGGCAGGCTGATGATCAATACCATCGTGCTCAGCGTCTACAGCCTGGTCGCCGGCTTTCCGTTTCCGATTATTTTGGCGCTCAGTCTCAATTATGTGAAGAACGAGTTTTTCAAAAAATCGGTGCAAATGATCACTTATGCGCCACACTTCATCTCTGTGGTGGTCATGGTCGGCATTATTCTGGAGCTGCTGGATCCGAGAAACGGAATTGTCAATACGATTATTAAAGGCTTGGGCTTTGAGCCGATCAGCTTTATGGGAACGCCGGAGCTGTTCAAGTCCATTTACGTCTGGTCAGGCATATGGCAGAGCGTAGGCTTCTCCTGTATCATCTATTTGGCGGCTCTCGCCAGCATCGATCCCTCCCTGCATGAAGCGGCGGTCGTCGACGGGGCGAATAAGCTTCAGCGGATGTGGCATATCGATATCCCCGGCATTATGCCCATCGCCATCATTATGCTGATTATGAACACAGGGCATATGCTGGACGTCGGCTTTGAGAAGGTGCTCTTGATGCAGAACCCTCTGAATTTGAGGACGTCCGAGGTTATCGATACGTACGTGTACAAGGTCGGTTTAGCGTCGCAGGCAATGAATTATTCGTATTCCTCCGCCATTGGCTTGTTTAAATCGGTGATCAATCTGATTCTGCTGTTGATGGTGAACAAAATCGCTCAAAAGACGAAGCAGGCCAGCCTATGGTAACGGAACGGGAAGGAGCGCGCCATGGAGCACTCGACAATTAAAGAAACGAGAATGGACCGGCTGTTTACCATAGGCAACTATGTCATTCTCTCCTTATTTCTTATTACGATTCTGTACCCGCTCATTTATATTACAAGCGCATCGATCAGCAGCTCGGAGGCGGTCATCTCGGGCCGTGTATGGCTGTGGCCGGTGCAGCCGACGCTGATGGGGTACGAAGCGGTTTTTAAGCACAAGCTAATTGTAAGCGGATTCATGAATTCGATTTACTTCACCGTAGTGGGGCACTCATTAATGTAGTCATGACGATTCTGGCGGCGTACCCGTTGTCGCGGAAAGATTTTTTCGGCAAAAATACGTTCATGTTTCTGTTCGTCTTCACCATGATGTTCTCCGGCGGCTTGATTCCGACCTATCTGCTGGTCAAAGATCTGGGGATGCTGAACACCACTTGGTCAATGGTGCTGCCGGGCGCCTTGGGGGTCTGGAATATGATCATCACCCGTACGTATTTCCAGACGACAATTCCCGACGAGCTGCTGGAAGCTTCCCAGCTGGACGGCTGTAACGATTTCCAATTTGTGATGAAAATTGTGCTGCCGCTTTCCGGCCCGATTATCGCGGTCATCACTTTGTTCTATGCCGTCGGTCACTGGAACTCCTTCTTCAATGCGCTGATTTATTTGAAGAGCCAGAAGCTTTTTCCGCTGCAGCTGGTGCTTCGGGATATTCTCGTCCAGAACGATGTGGACATGAACATGCTTGTGGATGTGCAGGAAGCGGCGAAACGAGAAGGGCTTCGCGAACTGTTGAAATACTCCCTGATTATCGTCGCAACGCTGCCGCTAATGATTGTATATCCGTTCGTCCAAAAATATTTTGTCAAAGGGATTATGATCGGATCCTTAAAAGGATAACCGGTGCAACTCAAACTCTCAGGAGGGGTTCATTTGAAAAAAATTTCGATAGGGTTGCTCGCATTAACGCTCGGCATGGGAGCCGCTTTAAGCGGCTGCAGCGGGGCAGACGATCCGGAAGGCAGCGGCAAGGACGATGCTTCCCAGTCCTCGGCGGCAGCCGTTAGTCCGGCGGGCCAGTTCCCGATTACGAGCGAGAAGACGACGATCAAGGTGCTGATGAAGGGCAGCGCTTCGGTTGAGGATTTCGCGACGAATGAATTTACGAAATGGCTGGAGCAGAAAACGAACATTCATATCGACTGGGAGGTGGCGCCGGAGAAATCGGCAACGGAGAAGCTGAATCTGGTCCTCTCGAGCGGCGATTATCCCGACGTCATTATGGGCTTCGGCGTTTCGCCAACCCAAATGATGATTAACGGCAGCCAGGGCGTCTTTCTCCCGCTGAACTCCCTGATCGACAAGTATGGCGTGGAAATTCAGAAAATGTTTAAGGAAAATCCGATCTATAAGGATCTGATTACGGCGCCGGACGGCAACATTTATGCGCTGCCGCAGGTTAATGAGTGCTATCACTGTATGTATAAGCAGAGAATGTGGATTCACAAGCCGTGGCTTGATAAGCTCGGCCTGAAGATGCCGACGACGACCGACGAGTTTTATGAGGTGCTGAAGGCGTTCAAGACGAGAGATCCGAATGGAAACGGCAAGGCCGACGAAATTCCGCTCTCCGGCTCCATTCAAGCTTCCGCGAGCAACCTGTTCGATACGCAAATGCTGGATTCGTTCCTGATGAACGCGTTTATCTATGACCATGACACCCGGAAGCTGTATCTGGACAACGGCAAAGTCACGGTGCCATACAATAAGCCCGAATGGAAAGAAGGGCTCAAATACATCCATAAGCTGTACGCCGAGGGGCTGATCGATCCGCAAGCTCTGACGCAGGACAATAACCAGTTGAAAAAGCTGGGCGAGAATCCCGATACGGTTATTCTCGGCGCTTCCTCCGGCCACAATATGGGCTCGCTGACCACGCTCGGCGCCTCGAGCGGCAGATGGCTGACCTATGAAGCGGTACCGCCGCTGAAAGTGACCAAACGGCTTCCAAACGGCGGCTTATCATCCGTATGTGGTGGGCAATGGGCAGTACATTATTACGAAAAATGCAAAAAATCCGGAAGCGGCGTTCCGCTTGGCGGACTTCCTGTTCAATTCCCCGGACACGGCGCTGAGATGGTATGCGGGCGTAGAAGGCAAAGAATGGCGCTATGCGGAAAAAGGCGAAATCGGCATCAACGGCAAGCCGGCGATCTGGAAGCAGCTGACGCCATGGGGCGGCGTTCAGAACGTCAACTGGGGCCAAACCGGGCCGAGCTACCGCTCGAACGACTTCCGGTTGGGCGAAGCGCAGAATCCGGAGCAGCCGCTTGAGGTCATTCTGTATAACCAGACGAAGGAGCGGATGGAGCCTTACCAAATGAACATCGATAAGGTCATGCCGCCGGTGTTCTTCACGGCCGATCAGGCTTCGGAGATTGCGGACCTGGAGAAGACGATTCTGGATCACGTGAAAGAGATGATGGCGCGTTTCATTACCGGGGATTCCGATATCGACAAGAACTGGGACGCTTATGTGAAAAACCTGGATAATATGAATCTCAAGCGTTATTTGGAAATTTATCAGGCCGCTTACGATGCCAGCTTTAAGAAAAAATAAGGAATGGAGCTTGCCACCCTATGATTCCAAGGTTTAAGGATGCGCGCGACGTTTTTTTCGAAAGAAGGTTCGGCCTGTTCGTCCACTGGGGATTGTATGCCATCCCCGCGTGGCATGAACAAATCTTGTGGCGGGGCGAGATGAAGCGCAAGGATTACGAGCAGCTGATCCACCGGTTCAACCCGGTCAGCTTCGACCCGGATGCATGGCTCGACATGGCGGAGCAGGCGGGCATGCAGTATATCTGCTTCACGACCAAGCATCACGACGGATTCTGCATGTGGGATACGCAGTATACGGAATACAACGTCATGAATTCCGCTTATGGCAAAGACATTCTCGGTATGCTGGCCGAGGCGTGCCGCCGGAGAAACTTCCCGCTAAGCCTGTATTACTCCTGCCCGGACTGGCACCATCCGAACTATCCGAATCTGGGCAGGCATCATGAAATGTTCGGCCCCCGTCCGGGAGATGAGCCGGATATCGACAAATATTACGCTTTTGTCCGCAATCAGCTTACGGAGCTGTGCACGAAGTACGGCCCGATTTACCAGCTGTTCTGGGATGTCAATGTCGCGGAGCACCAGGATGCCAGCTTAAATGAAATGATCCGGGAGCTGCAGCCGGGCATTCTCATCAACGACCGCGGTCCCGGCAAAGGCGATTACAGCACGCCGGAGAGGCATGTGCCCGAGGGCGGCTCGTTTACGAAGCCGACGGAGGCCTGCCAGGCCTTGGGACGCGAAAGCTGGGGCTATAAGGCGGACGAGGATTATTACAGCTGCAAGTTCATTATGCAGAGCATCGATAAGATTATGGCGATGGGCGGCAACTATTTATTAAACGTCGGCCCGAAGCCGGACGGGACGATAGCGGTAGAGAATATCGAAGCGCTGAAGACGATCGGCGCCTGGTATCACAGCGTCAAGGAATCGTTCGGCGATGCGGTGCCGGCGTCGGATATGATCTTCCGCGACGAAATCGTGATGGAAGGCTCCTCCAATCGTATGGTCAGGGACGAAGTGCTGGTGACCCGGCGGGGGAACGCGCTGTATATTCATCTGTACAAGGACCCGCAGAGCCGTGCGGTTGTGTTGAAGCCCCTGCATGCGGCTCCGCGCAAAGCCACGCTGCTGAACGACGGGAGAGAGCTGGAGACCGCCGTAGATATGATTCCGTGGGCATGGAGGGAAAGGCCGTATCTGCGCGTGCGCAACCTTCCGGCCGATGAATATGCGGGCAGCGTCATGGTATTGAAGCTGGAGTTCGATGAGGCTTTAAGCGAATAAATCCGGCCGGACATTGGAATGGAATCATCCCAGTTTTCACGAGAAGGAACCTTAACCTCTACTGCAAAGCGGAGGATAAGGTTCTTTTTTCTGCTGCAAGCGTGAGACGAAAAACGCAAATGGGCAGCTTGAACCATAAAAAAAAGCATAGTACCTTAAGCCAGCCACTATGCAGATTCGCGCCGATCTGGTATAACAATCACAACAGGAATGCACAATCACAGCAAGCTTGCTATGCAATCGCTTCGCTTCTTGTAAGCGCTCTATTGCGGGAAAGGATCTCGAAAGGGGAGTACACCTGATGAAGCAAATACTGATCGTAGACGACGAACCGATGATCCGGGCCGGCTTGACCAAGCTGATTAAACAGTACGCTGCCGATGCGGAGGTCGCAGCCGCACCGAATGGAACCGCCGCGCTTTCGCTGATTCATCAGTCCAGGCCGGACCTGGTGATGACGGATATCCGCATGCCCAAGATGGACGGGCTTGAGCTGTGCAGACATATCGATTCGCTGAAGAGCGCGATCCGCACGGTGGTGATCTCCGGCTACAGCGATTTTGCTTATGCACAGAAATGCTTGACCTATGGGGTCAAGGAATATTTGCTGAAGCCGGTCACGGAGGTGGAGCTGTACCCGGTTCTCGACCGTTTGCTGCAGCAGCCGATGGCGGCGGAGCCGGCTATCGCTCTGTCCATCACGGCTTACGAGGATTGGCTCGTACAGATGGAAGCCGCGCTGTGGGCGATGGATATGGGAGGCGTTTCCTCGCTGATCGAACGCTGGAGGAAAGAAGAGCTGTGCGGCATGCTGAGAGGCGAACGTCTGCAGCAAGCGGTGGAGGGCGGCCTGCGGGTGCTGGTCAGGAAGCTTAATGCCCGGGAGCTGTGCCGGTTTGCCGAGCCGGATACCGTCAAGGAACCCGTCGGTCCGGAGGAAGCGGCAGATCTGTTATCCGAGGGAGTATACCGGCTGCATCGCCAATTGGCGGAGTGGCGCGGGGGGAACCAGAGGAACGTTTTTGAGGAAGCCAAATCGTTCATCGACCGCAATATTACCGAAGAGCTGAGCCTCGAAGCGGTGGCGGAGAGGGTGGGGCTGGCTCCCACGTATTTCAGCTATGTGTTCAAGAAAATGACGAACGAAACGTTCGTACAATACCGCATGAAAAAGCGGATCGAGCTGGCGAAGCGTCTGCTGGAGCTGCCTCATTACAAAATCGTCGACGTCGGCATGGAGATCGGGTATCATAACTATCCTCATTTTTCGAAAATTTTCAAGAAAATGACGGGAACTACGCCAACCGAATACCGTCAGCTGCTGGGAATCAAATAAGATGAAGTCAAGCCTGGCGCTGCGCATTTTCGTTTATTTTGCCATTGTGATTGTGCTGTCGGCGTCCATTGTCGGGGTCACCTTGTACATGCAGTCGTCGCGGGAGCTCGACCGTCAGAACGAGGAAATGCTGACGCAGATTGTCGACAATGCGATGCATCATACCGACCTTTATTTAAAAAATTACGAGCGGGCTACCTTGTCCGCCCTGTCGTCGTCCAGTGTCCGCGAGTTTCTGGAAACAAGCGACAAAAGCTACTATACGATGTTTACGCTGCCGGGCCAGATTAAGGAGAAAGTATTCCAGCCGACCTTTATTAACTATCCGGACATCAGTATTATGTACCTGCTTAGCTATAACGGAACGAGCATTTATGACGTGAACGCGGGAAGCTTGGGGTTTAATGGAGAGGTTCTGGCCGAAAGCCTGGACGAGCTGAAGGAGATGACGAGGGATGACGGCAGTCTGACCATTCTGGATTGGAGCTTTACGACAGGACAGCTGGCATTAGCCCGCAAAATTTCAGGTCGTCAGACATCCAAGGCATTCAAAGGCATTGTCGGGATCGAGCTGAAGATCGAGGAGCTGAACTCCTTGTGGAAAGGAATCAAGCTCGGCAAAACCGGCTATTTCTATATCGTCAACGACCGCGGGCGGATTGTATACCATCCGGTCGCTTCGAAGATCGGCAAGCAGCTGGACGGGCCGTTGTTTACGAAGCTGCAGCAGAACTCGAACCGGTTTTTTATATCCGAGGATGACAAGGAGCGGGTTCACTTCAGCCGGCGGTCGGATTATTCCGGGTGGACGCTGGTCGCATCCATGCCTTTGGACGAGCTTCGCGAGCCGGTCACGAATATTCGCCAGACAACGCTCTATACCTGTATTGCCGCGCTCATTGTCGCCCTGATCGTCGCCTACCGGTTCGGACGTACCCTGGTCCGCCCGATTCAATTGCTGGAGAGCGGCATGAGGCAGACCGAGAAGGGGAACTGGACCCAGGTTCCCATGAGCGGCGGCAAGGATGAGATGGATCGCCTGATCCGCAGCTACAACGTGATGGTTGCAAGGCTGTCCGATCTGGTGGATCAAGTATATGCTGCCGAGCTGAAAAATCAGGAGCATCTGCTGAAGCGGCAGATAGCCGAGTTTCAGGCGCTGCAGCTGCAGATCAACCCGCATTTCTTGTATAACACGCTGGAAACCGTTATTTGCTATGCGGTCGTCCAGGATTCGCACGAAATCAAAGATATGGTCCGGTCGCTGGCGTACATGCTGCGCTACTCGGTACAGACGAATCTGGAAGAGATTACGGTAGCCAACGAGCTGAAGCACATTCTGCATTTTATGACGATCATGAATCACCGGTTCGAGCGCGAATTCGAGGTCCAGGTAGACATTCCTCCGGAATACTTGCTGAAAAAAATGGTGCGGCTGTCGCTGCAGCCTATCTTGGAAAATGCATTCAAGCATGCGTTCCCCGACGGGATCGAGGAGTATCATACGATACGGATCAGCGGCTTTATCGACGAGGGTGACTTCTGCATTACCGTGACGGATAACGGAATCGGCATGACGGAGGAGCGTTTGCAGGAGCTGCGGTCGCTGCTTAGTCTTGAGGAGCGCCTGCAGGTTCGCAGCGGGCATGACGGGGGTATCGGGCTTCTGAATGTGCACAACCGAACCCGTATGGTGTTCGGGGAACGGTACGGCGTCACGGTGGAGAGCTCGCATGGCAAGGGAACGGCCATAATGCTGCGCATGCCCGATCAGCAGACCTCGGCTTTTCCGCAGGAGGCCGCAAGAGAAATTGCGGTGGGGAGCGGGTTTGGCTGGGGGCCATAGAATACCGGCTGCGTACAGCGCATGCTTTGGAGCAGCGGAACCGGCAGAACGAACGGAAGCAGCGGAACCGGCGTTACTAGTGGAACCGACGGACCGATCGGCTGCTGCACCGCCAGCGAACCACGGATCGGCGAAACCGGTGGAACCAATAGACCGATGGAACTGACAGCCTCGGCAGCTGCTTTTAATCAGAGGAGGAGGACCTGTGTCACAATACGTAAGAATGTGTAAATTCGCTGCCAGCGCAGCCCTCCTCATCGGAGGCGTGCTGGCGATGGCCGGCTGCGAGCCGAAGAGCGAAAATCCGCTGCAGGCGAAGGAGCCGGCAAGCATCGTCGTCAATCCGGCGGGCGTGTTCCCGATTACGAATGAGCCGACCACCCTGCGGGTTATGGTGATGGACAATAACCGTGTCGAAAATTTCGCCACCAATGAATTCACCAAGTGGCTGGAGGAGAAGACGAACCTTCACATTGAGTGGGAGGTCGTTCCGGATAAGAATGCCCAGCAGAAGCTCAATCTCGCCCTTGCCAGCGGTGATTATCCGGATGTTTTCCTGGGGCTTAACGTTAAGCCGGTGCAGCAGGCTCTGTACGGCAAGGACGGCGTCTTTCTTCCGATGAACCGACTGATCGAACAGTACGGGGTCGAAACGAAGCGGGTGCTGGAGCAGGCAGCCTATGCCAAAGAGGTCATTACGGCGCCGGACGGCAACATTTACTCGCTGCCCTTGGTGAACGATTGCTATCACTGTCTGCTAAGCAGCAAAATGTGGATCAACCAGGCCTGGCTGACCCGGCTGGGGCTGCCCTTGCCGACGACGACCGAGGCGTTCGAGCAGGTGCTGCAGGCCTTTAAGGACAAGGATCCCAATGGCAACGGCAAGGCTGACGAGCTGCCGCTGGTCAGCGCAACAAACGCCCCTTCCGGGGCGATCGAAACCTTTCTGATGGAATCGTTCGTGCAAAGCGACACCAATTATATGTTTATTGAGAACGGCAAAATCCAAGCGGCCTACAATCAACCGGGCTGGAAGCAGGGGCTGCTGTATTTGCGGGAATTGTATCAAAAGGGGCTGATCGCTACGCAGTCCTTCACGCAGGACCGCAATCAGCTGCGGCTGCTGGGCGAGAATCCTGCAGCCAATCTGATCGGGGCGGTCCCTTCGCAGAACCCTTCGGTGTTCAGCTCGCTGGAGGGCACCCGCTGGAAGGACTACGTCGCCGTAGCGCCCCTTCAGGGACCGGGCGGCTGGCGGACCGCCGAGTACAATCCGTACCGGTCGGTTTCTCCCGGTGCGTTCATTATTACAGATAAAGCCAAGAGCCCGGAGGCGGCCTTCCGGCTGGCGGATTTGCTGTACAGCGAAGAAGCCGCTTTCCGCGGCATAATCGGCAGGCCGGAGAAGGAATGGACCTGGGCGGGGCCGGGAGATGTCGGCATTGACGGCAAGCCGGCCAAATGGAAGCAGCTGGCCAACTACGGCAAACTACAGAACGCTCACTGGCCCAGACCGGCCCCTCTTACCGCACTGCCAGCTGGCGGCTCAGCCAGGCCGCAGACCTGAACAATCCGCTGGAGGTCATCCTGTACAGGGAAACGAAAGAGAAGTATGAGCCGTACCGGCTGGATGTCGCCAAGGTGGTGCCGCCGCTGTTTTTTACGACCGAGCAGGCAGAAGAGCTGGATCAGCTGGCCAAGCCGATCGAGGATTTCCGCAAGGAAACGATTGCCCGGGCCATGATCGGCGACCTGGATATTGAGAAAGACTGGGACGCTTATCTGCAGACGCTGGACAAGTTGAATTTGAAACGATATTTGGACATTTATCAGGAAGCGTACGATACTCGAATGAAGAAGCTGCATTCCTGACACCGGACGTCATAATCCTAGAAGTCAGTTCCTCTAGCTAAACAAGCTAAAAAAACTGCACTCCAATTGTTCGGCTTATCTAACAATTGGAGTGCAGTTCAGCCCGGTTAAGGCTATGGGACTGTTGTTATGCTATAGGGGGATTCTTCTATCTTGCGGGGCGATGCCCCTGAGATTGGCTTTCCCGTTCAGGCTAAGCGTTCCTAGTCTGGTTACTGGGGTAACTGCAATCACTGCAGTCCTGCCGCCGCGTAGACCTTGCGGAATCCGTCCTGAGACCGCTTCAGCAGCGTTTCGCTCGAGTCCTCAAGCGGCTTCGGCGTTAAGATCTCCTGGGCGATGACGCCCTTGTAACCGATCTGATGAAGCGCGCTCAGGAAGCCGGCCAGATCGATCACGCCCTCGCCGGGGAACAAGCGGTCGTTATCGAGCGCTTCCGAGACGGGGACATCCGGCGCGTCGTTAATATGCGCCACCACGATCTGCTCTGGTTTCAGACGGAGAATATCGTCGACGCCCAGCTCGTTCGTATACCAGTGGTAGCTGTCGAACAAGAGCCCGACGTTGCTTTCGCCGATGGCGTCGATCCAATCGAGCATCTCCTGCATGCCCCAGATGAACGGATTCTTCCAGCGGGTGCGCAGATGATGCGGACCGACGAATTCGAGCGCAAGCCGAATGCCGTACGGCGCAAGAATCTGGGCGCAGGTCGCAGTCTGCGCGTAGCCAGCGCCATGAAGTGGGCGGCTTCGTGGTCGGTGGAGGGCAGCACATATGTGCTGCATGTCGTGCAGCCTAAAGCCGCCGCCGCTTCCGCATCCTTGGCGAGACGCACCAGTCCGCTGCGGAATTCCTCTTCGGTCGTCCGCCATTGGACGGATAAGCCGATCGTTCCGATCTGAATCCGGTGCTCGTTCAAGAAAGCGAGAGCGCCGTCTGCGCCTTTCTCCTCAATCCAGGCTTCCAGCTCCGTCCCCTGGGCTGCGATCGCTTCGAATTGATGCGCCGACGCGCCGCGGATGAAATCCTCGATGGAGCCGATATTGCCGAGTCCGGCACGGGTTAATCCTTTTAGCATGGTATCATCGCCTCCTGTACATTTACCAGCAAGTTATCTTGCTATAAGTTTAAATCACGTCATGCATGTTCGGTGTATTGGATAAAATGAACCTCCCGCGACTTAGCGTCAGACACGGGAGGCTTGCCGTACTACAAGCTCCAGTCGAGAATAACTTCATGTCCCGTACGGGAAGACTCGTAGATCGCGTCCAGAATCAGGTTATTCGTGAAGCCCGTCATTACCGAAGTGGTCGGCTCCTTGCCTTCGCGGATGCATTCCACGAAATGACGGCTCAAGCGGACCCGTCCGCCTTCATCGTTCTGCGGCGTAGTCAGGTTGACTTCTATCGCGCGTTCGAACGTCTCGGTCAGCAGCTTGCCCTCGTTGCCGCGGATCGAAGCGCCGCCCTCGGAGCCCATCAAATGGATGAAATGCTTGCTGTCCGTATCCATATGGACAGCCCAGCTCACTTCCAGAGAGAGAGTGCTTCCGTCCTCCATCTTGATCAGAGCGGTCGCCAAATCCTCAACGTCGAACGTGCCGTTCCAGTTCGGCTTGCCCCAAGTGCCGATGCCGCGTTTTTTCGGACCGAATTCCGCATAAGTGGAACCGTAAACGGAAACCGGCTTCGGATTGTTCATCAGGAAGAAAGCCAGATCCAGCATATGAACGCCGATATCGATCAGCGGGCCGCCGCCGGACTGCTCTCTTTGCGTAAACCAGGTGCCCCAGCCGGGAATGCCCTTGCGGCGGAACCAGCCGACCTTGGCGTTGTAGATAGTTCCCAGCGCGCCTTGCTCCACCTGCTCCTTCACCTGCAGCGGAATGGATTCCCAGCGCATCTGATGCGGGATCATGACGATTTTGCCGCTTTCGCGCTGGGCGCGGACGATTTCGCGTGCGGAAGCTACGTCGATAGCCATCGGCTTCTCCAGCAGCACGTGCTTGCCGGCACGAAGCGCTTGGATCGCGATAGGCGCATGCCATTGGTTCGGCACGCCGATGACGACGGCGTCGATGTCCGGATCGGCGATCAGCTCTTCTGCGGTTGAGTAGCATTTGGGAATGCCGTGCTCGGCTGCACGCTGCTCCGCCAACGGGAGATACGCGTCCGTAATCGCTTGAATGGAAACATCGTCCGGAAGCTGCTTGAAAGTTTGGATATGTACGTTTCCGATATTGCCCGCGCCGATAATGCCGATGCGGATTTGTGCTGAGCTGCTCATGATTGAGACCCTCCTGAAATAAGTTAGGATAAAATTAAAATCAATTTGTAAGCCTTTTCACAAAGATACGGCGCCCGTTGGAGCAGGGATGTCCATGCAGGCTGTAGAAATGTACATGTATTAGAAGACAAAAGCACAGTCTCTGCAGTCTGCAAACGCGAATGCCCCTTCTTTTACCGTTTCAGAATGGCCTCTTCAAGCGGTCAAGCACAATGAAGATCCTTACTGACGGCCATAAAAGCTGTCTCTTTACAGGGGACGCTTCGTGAAATAGCTCCGAACAGGGGCTTATCTTATACTGCCTTCATGACACAGGCCAGCAGTGCTTTTATTCGAAGCGTGCCTTGTTCTTTATTTATAGTAAAATGAACGGCCGTAATTTGCGTCTCATTTTTTCCGGTGGATATCCCACTTTTTCAGTTGATCACCGTTGAATGGTACAAGGAGGCTGGAATTTTCATGGTATCGGTGCCTGCATATTTAACCCACTATCCGAATATGGATTCGGATTTACCTTTTCATATGAAAATCAATACGTTAACCCGGGGGTTTCCTTCGCATCGCCACGACTTTCTGGAGTTTTCCTACGTTGTAGACGGAAGCGGCATTGAGATAATCAATGGGGTGGAGCATCCGATGCGTCCGGGTACGTTTACGCTGGTTATGCCCTATCAGTACCACGAAATTCATCCGGCGGCGGGCGGGCATCTGTCTTTGTACAACTGCAACTTCGGCATCCATTTATACGCCCCGGGAGAACTCATGCCCGGCATCGATTGGCAGTCGGCGGAGGAGGGGCTCTCTCCCTTCGTCCAGATGACGGGGGGGTTGCAGGACCGGATGTACGGCATTGTAGCGGAGCTGCTGCAGGAATACGAGAGAAATGAGCCGTGGAAGCATGTGCTGATCAAATCGAAGCTGCTGGAGCTGCTCGTCCACTTCGACAGAGCCCGGCGCTCCGCCGGAACGGCGCAGGAAGCCGTCACGCCGGGAGCGGGCAGAATACAGCCCAAAGGGAGCATCTGGCAGGTGATTCAGCATATTCACGTCCATTACCAGGACGATTTGACCTTGACTGGCCTGGCGGAGCGGTTCGGCTTCAGTGTGCCTTACTTGAGCGAGCTGTTCAAGAAAGCGATCGGGCAAAATTTTCTCACCTTCGTCCATGATGTCCGGATTCGCCAAGCCTGCGGGCTGCTCGTCTCGACGGAGATGAACGTGTCGGACATTGCGCTTGAGACGGGCTATGGCTCCTACAATACGTTCGCCCGGATTTTCCGCGAAACGAAGGGAATGACCCCGGTAGCTTACCGCAAGCATCATTCAATCCAGAGCGCTTCCGGCCGCTGAGCCGTACTTGCGGCGGTAATGGCTTAAGGCCAGCAGAGGCCAGATATACCGGTAGCTGTGGTAATGACTGTAAAAAAATCCGGGCAGTCCGGCCCCGGTCGGATACACCTGCCGCCAATCCTGCTCCTGAAGCAGCGAAACGAGGCGGGCTGCGCCTTTTTCCATTTGCGGAGTCGGAGCGGCATGGACGGAGATGAGAGCGTCCAGCGCCCACGCCGTTTGCGACGGCGTGCTCTCCCCGAGCGGGATGTAGCGCATCCGCCGGTCGCTTTCGCATGACTCTCCCCAGCCTCCGTCTTCATTCTGGACGCGGAACAGCCAATGGACGGCCTTTTGGACAGCCGGCTGCGCCGCATCCACGCCTACAGCCCGCATGCCCGTTAACGCTCCCCACGTCCCATAGAGATAACAGACGCCCCAACGGCCGTACCATGAGCCGTCCTCTACCTGGTTATGATACAGCCAATCCACCGCACGGCGTATAAAAGCGTGCTGAACGGTAAAGCCGGCGCTTTCACCCAAATATTCCAGCGTCCGCCCGGTCAAATCCGCAGTGGACGGATCGACTGCTGCCGCTTTGGCCCCTTCAATCGGAAGCCACGTCAGGATAGGAAGGTCGGCATCCCGCTCGAACGAAGGCCAGCCTCCGTCGGAATTCTGCATCGAGAGCACCCAGTTCAAGCCGCGGTTCCAGGCCTCGCGGTAAGCGGGGTCCGCCCGCAGGAAAGGCTTGATCGCTCTTAAGGCCGCGGTCGTATCATCCACATCGGGATTGATGGTATTGCTTTCGGAAAAGCCCCAGCCTCCGGGAACGGGATTCGGATTATGCACGCTCCAGTCCCCTAATGAACGCTGCTGCTTGGACAGAAGATACGAGGCTGCGCGCCGGACAGCCGGCTGGGCGGCAGCCAGCCCCGTGCTTTCCAGAGCGTGGGCCAGCAGTGCGGTATCCCAGACGGTGGAGGGCGAGTTTTGCAAAAATACGCGTCCGTCCGCCCGGCACAGCATTCCCTTCAAGCCTTGGACGGCACGGACGAGAACCGGATGCTTTTTGTCGTAGCCGAGCGCGAGCAGTGCGAACAGCATAAGAAAAGTGGACGTGGCGTAGCTGTACAGCGTGCCGTCCGGCTCTATCCGCTGCAGCATATACTGCTCGGCCTGAAGGGTTGCGGTCCGGTGGAGCTGATCGGGCAGTCCGGTCAGCTTCTTGAGGCTGCTGTGAATCCGCTCGAGGAACGACTGCCAGCTGCGGGTATTCGGGCCCCAGCCGTCCGTTTGCCCGTCCGGCCTGCCAAGCTGAAGAGCGGATAAATCCGGCGCGCTCCCGGCGTCCGTGACGAATTTACGATCGGCCAGCAGCAGCATAGGGGCCAGGTGTACCCTTGCGTAGCCGGAAAAATCGAAAAAGCTGATCGGAGAAGAAGGCGGAAGGAGCAGCAGCTCCAACGGGATAAAAATCGACGATGGCCATGGATACTGGCCGGTGGCGGCAAGGATGATCTTGGTCAGCACCTGGGTAACGCTGCCAAGCCCTCCCTTGGCGACAATAAACCGCTTCGCTTTAAGCAGCGGAGGCTCATCAGGACGGCTGTACCCGCTGTACAGCAGCGCGTAATAAGCCTCCACGGTCGCGGACACGTTGCCGTCCTTCTCATCGTAGTACACTTTCCACGAGCCGTCTTCCTGCTGCGCTTGAAGAATGCGGTCATGCAGCGCGCGGATCAGAGGCTCGTCGGGCATTTGCAGCACGCGGAGCGTAATGATCATATAGGCATCCGTCAGCAGGCCGTTCTCAAAGCACAAGCGCCAGGTGCCGTCTTCCCGCTGCATGCGCAGCAGCTGCCCGGTCAATCCCTGCATGGCGCCGCTGATGCCGGTTCCCGCTTGCATGGCTGAACCTCCTTTCGTTATGTCAGCCCGTTGTTGCAAGAGCCGATCCCAATGTTATACTATTCTCAAATGGTTGGGCGTAGTCGTCTGAGCATCCCTCTCGTTACGGGAGAATTGGAATGAAATCATACTCTCTTACATATGAAGGACGGACCTATCAATGAAGCTGCGTTGTGCGGTATTGGATGATTATCAGCAGGTGGCACAAGGTTTTGCAGATTGGAACTCGATTTCCGGACAGGTAGAGGCGGCATTTTTCCATCGGCCTATGGGGGAGGATGAGCTTGTCGAAGCGATTGCGGACTTTGACATGCTTGTTATTATGCGTGAGCGCACGCCGTTCCCGGCCTCGGTGCTTGCGCGTCTGCCCCGGCTGAAGCTGCTTGTTACGACGGGGATGCGCAATGCCTCCGTAGATCTGCAGGCGGCTGCCGCCCAGGGAATCACCGTATGCGGAACAGGGGGGCTGTCGACACCGACGGTCGAGCTGACCTGGGCATTGATTCTCGGCCTGGCCCGCAAAACCGCCGTGGAGCATAACGCCCTGCGTACAGGCGTCCCTTGGCAGACGACCATCGGAACGGATCTCGCCGGCAAAAGGCTCGGACTGCTGGGCTTGGGCAAGCTGGGCAGCCGGGTCGCGCAGATCGGGAAGGCATTCGGCATGGAGGTATCGGCGTGGAGCCAGAATCTGACCCGGGAACGGGCGGATGAAGAAGGCGTCACGTTCGCGGCTTCGAAGGAAGAACTGCTGGAGCGGAGCGACTTTGTCTCGATTCACCTTGTGCTCGGCGACCGGACAAGGGGGCTGATCGGGGCTTCCGAGCTGAAGCGGATGCGTCCGACCGCTTACTTGATCAATACCTCGCGGGCTCCTATCGTCGATCAGGATGCGCTGGCCGATGCGCTGGAGAGCGGCCGGATCGCGGGCGCTGCAGTGGACGTCTACGAGGTGGAGCCGCTGCCTGCGGCCGATCGGTTCCGTTCGCTGCCCAATGTGCTGACAACACCGCATCTCGGTTATGTTACCGAGGACAACTACCGGATTTTTTATCGTGACGCGGTGGAGGATATCCGGGCATTTCTGGACGGAGCTCCCATCCGCAAGCTGTAACTACTTGCAGTAAAGTTTAAGGTCCCCATGCAGCCGAACGGCGCTGTATGGGGATTTTTTTAACAGGATAGTATGTATATGTTTTCGGGGTCCCCGCAAAGTACCTGATTCCGCTTCGAAGCATACGCCCCACTTTGTGGGGTTCAGGCTGTCGAGAAACCCGCCTTTAAGTGAAAAAGGAGCACAGACGCAGGTGGGGTATCCAAGCTTACGAAGCCCGTTTTTCTACGAAAAACGCTTAGTTTACGTCCGCCTTTGAAATCCGTGAAAATACCTTTAAATTTAATCCAATTCACGGGTTTCAACAGCGGCTGGAGGAGGATACCCTCCGGAGTACCACACAATTTCGCGATAAACTGACAATACCTAATCAAATTGGTATTTTACCAAATCAAAAGCACTTATGCGTCCCCAAAGCGGCTGATAAAATGAAAGCGTAACCAATTGGAAGCGCAATCATTTAAGGGGAGAGATGATAATGAAAAAAGGATTCAGTCTTATGATGGCAAGCCTGATGCTCGCGCTGAGCGCATGCGGCGGCGGCTCGACGAGCGCCCCTCAGGACAGCGGCAAGAAAGAAGCCGGGGCCGAGCAGAAGCAGCCCGCGCAGACAGCCGCTGCCACAGGCGAGAAAAAGAAGCTCTCGTTCTGGTATATCGAAACCGGCAAGAGAAAAGAGCTGATCGAGGCGGCAGTGCAGAAATTTATGAAGGACTCATCCGGAGGCGGATGTGGAGGTCGTGCAAATTCCGAACGACCCGTACAAAACGAAGCTGTCCGTAGCCATGGGCGGAGGCAACCCGCCGGACGTGTTCCATTCCTGGGGCGGCGGCTGGCTGAAGCAGTTCGTATCGGCCAACCAGGTGCTGGATCTGACCGGCAAAATCAACGCCGACACTTACGTTCCCGCGGCTCTTGGCGCAGCGACCTTCAATAACAAAATTTACGGCGCCCCGCTTGCGATGTCGGTCGTTCCGTTCTTTTACAACAAAGAAATCTTCGCCAAGTACAACCTGCAGCCCCCTAAAACATACGATGATCTGCTAAAAATTATCGATACGCTGAAAAAAGAAAACATCATTCCGATCGCGATGGCGAATAAAACGAAGTGGCCGTCCGCTTTTTACTTGATGTATTTCGCCGAAAAGCTGGCCGGGCCGCAAATTTTCAACGAAGCCTTCGAGCGCACGGGCCGCACCTTCGACGACGAGGCTTATGTCAAAGCCGGCGAAATGATCCAGGATCTGGTCAAACGCGGCGCCTTCAATCCGGGCTTCAACGGACTTCAGTACGATACGGGGCAATCCCGCCAGCTGCTGTACACCGGGAAAGCCGCAATGGAGCTGCAAACCGCTTCGTACGTGAACAACGTAACGAACGAGTCGCCTGATTTTGCCAAAAAGCTCGGCATGTTCCCGTTCCCTGAAGTAACCGGAGGCAAAGGCAACATCTCGAACGTCGTCGGCGGCGTATCGCCGGTCTTGTCGGTATCGTCCAAGACGAAATATCCGGAGCTTGCTATCGAGCTGGTCAAAGCATTGACGACGCAGGAGCTGGCGCAGCAATTGGCTGACCAGACGAGCGCTTTGTCTGCCGTCAAGGGAGTCAAATACAACGATCCGTTCGCGCAGCAGCTCAACGAGATGCTGAGCAATGCAGGCTACCTGCAGACGTTCTACGATCAGACGCTGCCGCCGGAGCTGGCCGAGCTGCATAAGGATACGACGCAGGCGCTGTTCGGGCAATCGATGACGCCGGCGGAAGCGGCGAAGCAGATGGAAGCGAAGGCGAAGGAAGTGCTGAAGAAGTAGCTCATGATGTTCAAGAACTAGCAAAGGCTCGGGAGGAGAGAAGGCTTGCTTCTCCCGCAGCCTGAACTTTTACCAGAGAAGAAACATTTAGGAGGGAACCACATGAACAGCGCGGTCGAAACGTCTACCGGTCAAGTGGAGGTTCGCAGAGCGGTTCGCGTCACCCGACGCAAGCATACCGCGTTCCTTATCGGCTTTATCGGACCCGCCTTACTGATTTATGTTACGTATGTAATTTTCCCGATTTTTTCCACATTTTATTACAGCTTGTTCAACTGGAACGGCATCCAGTCGGAGAAAACGTTCATTCTGTTCGATAATTACGCCAAGCTGATGGCGGATTCGATCTTTTGGAAGACGGTCGTCAACAACCTGCTGCTGGTGGTCGCTTCGATTGTCACACAGCTGCCGTTAGGTCTGATTATGGCGCTGATTCTTTTTGCTCCCATCAAGGGGATGCGGCTGTTCCGCACCGTATACTTCATGCCTTTGTTGATGTCGACTGTAGCGCTCGGTATTTTGTGAGCCTTTATCTACGACCCGACGATGGGGATTATTAACCAGATCCTGGATTTTGCAGGCTTAAGCTCGTGGCAGCAGGGCTGGCTCGGGGATACGAAAACGGCTTTTCTCGCGGTCACCGCTACGATCTGCTGGCAGTTCACGCCGTTCTATATGATCTTGTTCCGCGCCGCGATGACCGGCATTCCGGAAGAAATTTACGAGTCCGCCAAAATCGACGGCTGCAACAGCTGGAAGCAGTTCTGGAACATTACGCTGCCGCTGCTGAAGCCTACGATCATCACCTCCTCGGTGCTGTCGGTTATCGGCTCGCTGAAATATTTCGATCTGATCTTCGTCATGACCGAAGGCGGTCCCGACAGCAGTACGGAGCTGATGGCAACGTACATGTATAAGCAGGCGTTCGCCAAGTTCAATATGGGCTATGCGAGCTCGATTTCCTTTACGATGTTCGTTATCGCTCTCATCGTTGCAGTATGTATACTGGCAGCGGACAAAAACCGTCAGAAGACGCCGGCATAATTAGGAAGGAGGCTTGTGTGATGATCAAAATCATGAACCGGACCTGGCTTTATATTCTTGCTATCGTGTTTCTCGTTGTAACAGGCTATCCGTTTTTGTACATGGCCGCGACCTCTTTCAAAACGCAGCCGGAATTTTTCGAGCATCCGGTCAGTCTTTGGACGAAATTAAATTTTGAGAATTACGCGCAAGTGTTCAAGCTTGGGATCGATCAATATTTTCTGAACAGTATTATGATTTCCGTTATCTGCGTCGCCGCTACGGTGTATCTTGCCGCTATGGTCAGCTTTCCGCTGGTGCGGATGCGGTTTAAGCTGAACCGCCCGATTTTTTTCCTGTTTCTTGCGGGGATGATGATTCCAGTGCATACGACGCTCATTCCCATCTATGTCCTGACGAAAAATCTCGGCCTGTACGATTCGCTGTGGGCGCTGGCCGGTCCTTATATCGCATTCAGTCTGCCGATCTCCGTCATTATTTTGACGCAGTTTATTCAGGAGCTTCCGAGGGAGCTCGACGAAGCCGCCGTTATGGATGGAGCCAGTCAAGCCCGTCTCTTCTGGAGTATCGTATTTCCGCTGCTGACACCGGCTTTGGCCACGATCGCCATCTATAATTTCATTCATATCTGGAACGAGTTCGTATTCGGTCTGGTGTTGATTACGACACCGGCCAAAATGACGCTGCCGCTCGGCCTGCGGGCATTTTACGGGGAATTCTCGGTCAATGTGCCGGGTATTATGGCTACACTGACATTGGGGACGCTGCCTTTGATGCTGGCTTACTTCTTCGCGCAGGAGAAAGTGGTCAGCGGTTTATCGGCCGGCGCCGTCAAAGGATAAAGAAGGAAGAGAAGGATAGAAAGCATGCGTGCAACCGGACAGGTAGTGCGCTTTTTCTATTATTACGGTATATTGATGGTAAGAAAAGCAGCGTAGAAGGAGACCTCATGCCAAGAATCGTAGACCGGCTTCACTTGAACCGTACACGGGTACAGATCCTGCTCGGCTTCCTGCTGGTTATGACGGTGGTCATCTCGACGGCTGGAGGCATGCTGTACAAATCGACAACCGATTTGTTCATTCAGAATACGGAGGGCTATGTGGGGGAGACCGCCAAGCAGGCCAGCGCGAGGGTCGACGCCGTCCTGTCCCAGGTGGACGTTCTGACCCTGCAGGTGGTTATGGATTCAAGAATTCAGTCCTTGCTGCTGAAATCGAAGCAGGGCCTGCTTATTCCGATCGACCAGAAGCTGTCTGTTCGCCCGATTATCGATCAGATGGCGGCCTTCTCCTGGATCATCAAAGGGATTGACCTGTACTCCATGCATGAGCCGCTGTACCCATTGGAAAATACACCGATCTCTGCTATTATCGGCGATGACCCGTCCACCTTAAGCAAGCTGAAGGCAGGGCAGCTCGTATTCGTCGGAACCGATCCCAAGGACAGCGAAGTGCTGCTTGCGGTCAGGTCTGTCCGGCTCGAACAGGATCATCTGGCAACAGGCGGTTATTTGGTCATCCGGGTGATGAAATCGCTGGTGGACTTTTTTAACGAGGAATACTCTTCCATTAAGGGCAGCAGCATGCATCTGTACGACCATAACAATCTGCTCGTCGCCTCTACGGACCCGTCTTTATTGGAGAACCGCAACTTAAACGTGGTGGAGTCTACGGATACGGGAACGATTTATCCGATCGTCCGGATTCGCGGAAGCCAATACCTGCACATTATTGAACAATCGCGCCAGTTCAATTGGTCGATCCATATTTTGGTGCCGCTGAGCACTATCGAAGAGAAATCCAGTGTGCTCAAGCAAATTTTGCTGATTGCGATGCTGGTAGGGCTGCTCGTCTGTCTCGTTCTGGTGTGGCCGCTGTCCCGGCTGATCACGAGGCCGATCGCTCATCTGCGCGCTAAAATGCGCAAGAACGTATCGCTGCCCGAGCCGAATACCGTTACTTATTTCAATTATGAGATGAACGATCTGAATACGGCTTACAACAAGCTGGTGCGGGAGCTGCATCATTTGATTGAAACCGTTTACGAAAAAGAACGCCTGAAAAATCAGGCGGAAATTAAAATGCTGCAGGCGCAAATCCATCCCCACTTTTTGTTCAATACGCTCGAATCGTTATATTGGACCCTGCGGGACAAGGATGAGAATGAGAGCGCGGAAATTATTATTCATTTATCCAAGCTGTTCCGCTATTCGATTAAGCAGGCCGACAGCGACGATTGGACGGAGCTGGTTCATGAAGCGGAGCATTGTAAGCGTTATCTGGAAATTATGAAATTCCGGCTCGGCGACCGGCTGAGCTGGGACATTGAAGCTGATCCGTCGGTTCAGAGGTTAAAGCTGCCGAAGCTGCTGATTCAGCCCTTGGTTGAGAATGCGATTCAGCACGGAATCGAGCCTAAGGTACAGGGGGGCTGCATTCAAATCGGGCTGCGCGCAGGGCAGCGCGGCGGTCATGCCGTGCTCCACATTCAGGTCAAGGACAACGGCGAAGGAATGACGGACGAAGAAGCGGCCCGTTTGACCGACAGGCTGTCAACGGTCCGCTCTTTACGCACAACAGGCTCCGGTATCGGTTTAACCAATATTCAATCCCGCATCAAGCTGTATTACGGGGATGAAGGGGAGCTTACATGGTCCAGTCGCAGAGGACAAGGCACCGAAATCAATCTCTATCTTCCATATAAGGAGTTGGATGAGAGTGAACGTGTTGATCGCGGAGGATGAGCTTCCTACACGCAGAGGCATACTGAGCTCTCTGCAGCAGTGCTCGCAGGGAGAGTGGCAGATTCATGCGGCCGTCAATGGGCTGGAAGCTTTGGAATATGCAAGAAAGCAGCACGTCGATCTGCTGATTACAGATATCCGGATGCCCGGCTTGAACGGGATTGATTTGCTGAAGCAGCTCAAATCGGAGCAGCGGGACACGGTTTCCATTCTGCTGACCGGCTATGCCGAATTCGAATACGCCCGGTCCGCCATGCAGCTGGGCGCCGTCAATTATATTCTCAAGCCGGTGGATCATGACGGCCTGGTGCAAGCCGTGCAGGACGCGATGGCTATTGTGAAGAAACGTCTGCGGCACGAGGAGCAGGAGCCCCTGCCCGAGAGCGAAGAGGAAGCGTTTATTCCAAAGGTGCGCAATGCATCGATCCGCAGCGCGCTGGAATATATTCAGGCCGAGCTGTCGCGGCCGTCCCTCAGCATCAAGGATGTTGCCGAGTCGATTCACCTGAACCCGAGCTACACGTCCAGCTTGTTCAAGGAAGAGACGCATCAGACGTTCAGCGAATTTGTAAACCGGCTGCGGCTGATCCGCGCGAAGGGGCTGCTTTTGCAGACAGATAAAAAGATATACGAAATTGCCGAGGAGGTCGGCTTCTCGTCCTCCAAATATTTCGTGCAAGTGTTTCGCGATGTGGAGGGCATGACGCCGAACCATTACCGCAACGATCTGAGGGATGACACCAAATAAGGCTGAAAGGCGGCTGGTAAGGATGATGCGCTTGCTGCTGATGGGATGGCTCGTGGCAGGGCTGATGCTGCTGACGTCGGGCTGCGGGACGTATCTTGCTCCCTCCGCAGTCAACGGCGGGGAACGGGAGACGGCTCCGCCGGTCAAGGTGACGCTGTGGGCCCAGGAAACGAAGGACCCGCGGCAGACGGTACTGCAGGAAACGATCCGCACCTTTAACGAGTCGCATGAGCGGGTGCAGATTGTGCCGTATTTTTATGAAACCGAAGCTTATAAAAATAAACTCCGGGTAGCAATGGTCTCCGGCAATATGCCCGATGTCTTCTACTACTGGACAGGGGAAGGCTTCAAGCAAATGGTCGAGTCCAAGGTCGTCGCGGATTTGACTCCTCTGCTTAAGCAGGCGCCGGAGCTGGAGAGCCAATTCGTGCCGGAGGCGCTGGAAAGCTCCACATTTGACGGGAGCATCTACGGGCTGCCCAATGCGGTGTCGCATGTGCTGTTCTGGTATAACCGCACCCTGTTCGAGGCGCAGCATCTGCAAGTCCCGACCAGCTGGGATCAGCTGCTGGAGATCGTCCAGACGTTATCGTCCCGCCATATTACCCCTATCTCTGTCGCCGGCAAGGAACGCTGGCCTCTGCTGCACTGGTTCGCCTACTTGTCCCAGCGGCTGGGAGGGGAGGAGCCGTTTGAGCGGGTGCTGACGCGGGACGGCGATTTCACCGATCCGAGCTTTGTGGAGGCGGGTCTGCGGTTCCATGAGCTGGTGAAGAAAAAAGCGTTCCCGTCCTCTTTTCTCGGCATGGACATCAATGAGGCGGAGAAATCGTTCCTCTCCGGCCAGACCGCGATGTATCTGCAGGGGGACTGGGCGGCAGGCAAGCTGCTGGACACCGTTACGCAGAGAGATCCTATCGGTTATTTTCCTTTTCCCGTTATGAAGGCCGGCGGCAATAAGCCGGAGACGGGCAGCGGGGAAGAGCCGCAGCGGGAGAAGGAGAATGCCGGGACGAGGCCGAAAACAGGCGAGAGCGCAAGCTTTTACGGCGGTTATGCCACAGGCTTCGCCGTTTCGGCGAACAGCGACAAGCAGGCCGCATTCGAGGTGCTGGCTTTTATGATGAGCCGGGAGCAGCGGCAAATGTTTACCGAAGCGACCGGCATCCAATCGCCGATGCGCGGGCTGCCGGTATCGAAGCCGGATACGCAGCCGGAAATATACCATTATATCGAGAGGATGCAGCAGCAGCCGCCAACCGGCTACTTCGGCTACTACGATCAGCGGCTCGACCCGGCGCGGGCGCAGCAGCTGCTGGATGCGGTAGTGACCTTCGCCGGGGAGGAGGATATGAAGCGGGAGGACGTCGAGGCGGTGCTGGCTCATATTCGCTAGAGCTAAAATAAATATACGGGATGGCAATTTCCGCGACGCGGGTGTATCCTAAAACGGGAGGGCTTCGATAGCTGAAGCCCTTCTTGGTGTGGCTGAACATATGCTGCAGCCGGATAGGAATCCATAGGAAAGGATGCGTCCGATGATCCGTAACTCGCCCTACGTGCTGCTTATTCTCGCCACCTGTATTTGGGGAGGCAATTTTGTCGCCGGCAAGGTTCTGGTGACCCATATGCCGCCGATTACCTTGGCCGCTCTACGCTGGTGCATCGCTTTTGCCGTGCTTGCGCCGATTTACGGGAAGGAGGCCTGGAAGCTGCGTTCGGATGTGCGGCGCCATTGGAAAACCGTCGTTTTCCTTGCCGTGACGGGCGTCGCCGGCTTTAATACGCTGACCTATGTCGCCGTGCAGTACACCAGCTCGATCAATGCCTCCCTGATGAATTCGGCGACGCCGATCCTGGTCGTGCTGCTGTCCTGGCTGATGCTCGGAGAGCGTATCGCTTGGAGGGCCATTCCCGGGATCATCGTATCGATGGCCGGGGTGGCCTGGATCATTGCGCATGGCCAGCCGGAGACGCTGCTGAGCCTTTCCTTCAATCCGGGAGATCTGTGGATGCTGTTAGCCGTATTGTGCTGGGCGCTGTATTCCGTCGGCATGAAGCGGGCGGCAGGGAAGTTCCCGGCAAGTCCGCTCCTGCTGGTGCAGGTAGCCGCCGCGCTCCTGCTTATGCTTCCCTTGTCAGCTATTGAGCTTGCCTCGGTTTCCAGACCGATCGAATGGAGCCTTCCGTTTACAGCGGGACTGCTGTATATCGCTCTGTTCGCCTCGATCGTCGCTTTTCTGTCCTGGAACCGGGCTATCGAGCTGGCCGGTTCCCAGCGCTGTGCCGGTTTCTTGAACCTGATTCCGATGTTCAGCACCGTGTTCGCGATGGGGTTCACGGGCGAATCGTTTCACGGGTTCCACCTGCTGGGCGTTATTTTCATCTTGTCCGGCATCTATATGACCCAGCAGGCGATGAAAAAAAACCGGCCTCCTCGCACGGAGGAAGCCGGAGCGTTTAATTCTTCCCGGTAAGCCGGATCGGCCGCTGGATCTCGGCATAATTTTCTTCAATGTCCCTTTCGATCGATTCAAGCAAATGCAGCGCTTCTTTCTGCTTCTTGGTGTCTTCAATCGCGCTTTTAAGCAGGGATTGCATGTAGTCCAATCTCGTTTTGGTGACGAATCTCATAGGGCATCCCTCATTTCTGAGCATCATAAAGCTTGATTCTACAAAATTCGCAGCGGGTAGACGGTTTCGGCGCGATTTGATGGTTTTGTCAAAATTTGCCGGCGGCTTGTTAAACGTTCTTATACTACTTGTATATCCAAAAATGGCCAATGAAAAACCAACCTGTCAGCTCCCAAGGGGAGAACGGGTTGGTTTTCGCTTAAGGCTGTGCTATTGTTTATCGGCAATCGGAAGCGGATACGGCTTGGATTGACCCAGAACGTTGTTCTTCTCGTCGATGACGCGGATGTCCAGCTCCAGGCTGCCGGTTTTGCCTGTGTACAGCTCTTTGGGCAGGACGGCAGACAAAGTATCCTCGCTTACCCATGTCGTTTGCAGCGGCTTGCCGTCGGCGAAGACTGCGCTGGCAATGCCGTAACGACCTCCGTGGACGGTGACGGTAACGGATTTTTTCAGCTCGGCGACGAGCTTGCTTTCTCCTGCGGGAAGCTGCCCGGGGCTGACGGAGCGAATCTCGGGATCGCCATAGCCCGAAATAAAATTCGGATCCTTGCCGAGCGGCGGCTTGGCCGCCTCCTGAGCGCTGCTCTCTCCGAACAAAATCTGCTGCTGGCGCTGCTCGTATTCCGATAAATCCGCTGCATTCACATGGTAGGCACTGTAATAAGAAGAAGGCGGAATGACGGGTACCTTCTTGGACAATTCGCGCAGAAAATCGGTATAAGCGCTGCCGCGCTTTTGGGCGAGCTCCAGAATGTAGGGGCTCAGGAAAGAAGGGCTGATCTGCAGCGAATCTTTGCCGTGATTCAAATAATTGTCCCAGACGAGAACGGGGACGTGGTGCATTTTCTCCAGGTATTCCGGATCGTCCTCGCCGCTGATATATTTGCTCTCGCGGTAAACGAATTCCTTCTCCAGCGAAGGAAGGTGGTCGCCGAAAAACACGAGAATCGTCGGCTCCTTCACCCTGCTGTAATGCTCCACCAGCTCCTGCAGCATCGCATCGGCCCCGTTCGCGCCCTGTGCGTAGGTTTCGAGAATGCCTATCGCTTCGGCGGACATATCGCCTTTAATGTCGATCGTATTCTTCTTGAATTTTCCCGGCCAATAATGATAGTGATTTTCCATCGTATTGGCAAAAATAAAATCCGGGCCCGAACTTCGCTCGTTTTCCTCAATAATGCGCTTGGCTACGGCATGGTCGCCGATATATGGCCCTACATACTCGTTCGGATCGAAATATTCGAAGCTGATAAAACGCGAAAAGCCGAAATGCCGGTAAACGTTGGAGCTGTCGAAATACCAATTGTAAAACGGGCTGATGGCTGTAGAGGTATAGCCCTGTCTTGCCAATATGCTGGCCATCGAATCGACGTCATGCTTGATATACTGCTCATAGGCGATCGAATCCTCCGGAAGAAAACGCATCGAATTGCCGGTCAGCACTTCGAGCTCTACATTGGCCGTTCCGCCTCCGAACTGCGGGGACAGCATCCAGCCGTTCGTATATTTTTCCTGAAGAGCATGGAAGGTGGGGATCGGGGCCCGGCTGAAGGTAAGCCCCTGGATGACTGTCGGGTCCCAGAACGCTTCGCTCAGTACGACGATAATATTGGGGTCGCGTTTCAGCTCCTCGCTTGTCCAGGCGGTTTCGGAGCTGTCGATCTGAAGCGGGGTACGGGCAATCTCGTCTCCGGTGGAGGACGCCCGAAGGAGCGCGAAGATCGCTCCGGCGAGAAGAATGAGCGCAAAGCGCACGAAATAAATGAAACGAAACGGCATAGACACGGCTCCTATGTTCAACAATTGCTCCTATTATAGCATGGACAAGCGGAGCCATACATTACTTTTGGAAGCGATAACAGAGGGTCTTTTATATCCAAAAAATACATTGACGTCCGTTCCTCTATCCACTAAAGTTACATGTACCGTAATGTTTAATTTTTACAATATAAAGGATAGAGGGCTGTCCGTTCCGGCGGGGAGCCGTCTGTCAGACGAGTTTGCTTAAGGCAAGCTCCATATCGATCGGGATGGACGGTCAGGCAAAAGGGGGCTGCAACGATGATGAAAAGCCGGAAAATACCGGTTCAGGAATATGCCGGACTGCTGAAAAACTATCTGCGTCCGCTGCGTAAAGCGATTGCGGGACTATCGGTTCTCTTGATCGCCGGAATTATTATGCAGCTGGTGAACCCGCAGATCATCCGGTATTTTATAGATACCGCGCAGACGCAGGCCACGACGACACCGCTGTTGTATGCGGCCGGATTGTTTATTGCCGTATCCTTGCTGCAGCAGGGTGTGAACCTGGCGGCTACCTATATCGGGGAAAATGTCGGATGGATCGCGACGAACAAGCTGCGGGGCGATGTCGCGGCACACTGCATGAAGCTGGATATGTCGTTTCATAAGTCGCATACCTCCGGCGCTATTATTGAGCGGGTTGACGGCGACATTAACAACCTGGCGAATTTCTTCTCGAACTTCGTCGTTACGCTGCTCAGCAACCTGCTGCTGGTCGCGGGCATGCTGGTGCTGCTGTTCCGCGAGGGCTGGCTGATTGGAGCGGGGATGACGCTGTTTGTCGTCCTGGCGATGCTCGCGATTCAGCATGTCCGCCAATATGCGGTGCCCCATTGGGGAAATCTGCGGCAGATGAGCTCGAAGTTTTACGGCTTCCTCGGCGAGCATTTGGAGGGGACGGAGGATACGCGCGCGAACGGGGCGACCGGTTATGTCATGCACCGGTTTTACCAGCTGATCCGCGAATGGATGCCGATAAGGGTCAAAGCCTTTTTCGGCTGGGCATCGATGTGGATTACAACGCTGGTCGTGTTCACGATCGGCAATGCCGTTGCCTTTGCGCTAAGCGCTTATTTGTGGAAGCAGGGCTCTATCACACTCGGTACGGTGTATATGATCTTTTATTACACGGAGCTGATGTCGAAGCCGATTGAAAAAATCCGTACGCAGATGGAAGACCTGCAAAAAGCGGATGCCAGCATCGTTCGAATCCGCGAGCTGCTGCAAACCGAGTCGGCGATTCAAGACGGGATCGGGCAGCCGATTCCGAAGGGACCGTTATCGGTGACCTTCGACGGCGTAGAGTTCGGCTACGAGGAGAACAGCACGACGCTGCACGACATCGATTTTCACTTGCAGCGCGGCAAGGTGCTTGGGGTGCTGGGACGCACCGGGAGCGGCAAGACGACCCTTGCGCGGCTGCTGCTCCGCTTCTATGACCCGCGTGAAGGCGGCATCCTGCTGGAGCACGTCGATCTGCGAGCAGCCGCGCTCAGCGATTTAAGAAGCCGGGTCGGCATGGTGACGCAGAACATTGAGATTTTCCAAGGAACGGTCCGGGACAATCTCACGTTTTTCGACGACGAGATCCCGGATGACCGGATTGCTTCGGTGCTGGAAGAGCTTGGCTTGGGAGATTGGCTTCAATCCCTGCCGGCCGGCCTCGACAGCGAGCTGGAGTCCGGGGGCGGCGGCGTGTCCGCCGGGGAAGCGCAGCTGCTCTCCTTTGCCCGCGTCTTCCTGTCGGATCCGGGGCTCATTATTATGGATGAAGCCTCGTCGCGCCTCGACCCGGCTACCGAGCAAAAGATCGAAAAGGCCATCAGCCGGCTGCTGGTCAACCGAACCTGTATCGTGATCGCTCACAGGCTGTCTACCATCCAGCGCGCGGATGAGATTCTTATTCTGGACCAGGGCCGGGTGATAGAGTATGGGGAGCGGATATGCCTGGCGGCGGACAGCGGCTCACGTTACTATCAGATGCTGCAGGTCGGAATGGAGGAGATGCTGGCATGAGCACCTGGACTTTTCTGTGGAAGCTGATGCGTTACCGGCCGGGGCTTTACGTGCTGAATGCGCTGGCCTGGACGCTGATCTATTTGGCGCCTATCGTGCCGGGATGGATCACGAAGCAATTTTTCGATACACTGTCCGGGGGGGCGGCCTACAGGTTCAGTATTACGACCCTGATTATACTGCTGATCGCCTCCGCGCTCGGCAGAGCGATGCTGATTATACTGGGATTCATTACGGACGTTCAATTCCGTTTCCGGGTCGGCGCCCTGCTGAGAAGAAATATACTCAGCCATATACTGAGGGAGCCGGGAGCGAAGGCGATTCCCTGCTCGCCGGGCGAAGCGATCAGCAGCTTCCGCGATGATGTGGATCAGGTGGAGGAAACGATCAGCTGGTCGGTGGACGCGCTCGGCATGACCTGCTTTGCGCTGGTCTCCTTTACCATTTTATACAAGATTAACGCCGCGATGACGACGTGGGTATTCGTTCCGCTGGTTATCGTCGTGACCATTGCCCAGCTGTCGACGACACTGCTGCAGAAATACCGCGCAGCGAGCCGGGAAGCGACGAGCCAAGTAACGGGGGCCATCAGCGAGATGTTCAGCGCCGTGCAGTCCATCCAGGTGGCCGGGGCGGACGACCGTGTCATTCACCGGTTCCGCAAGCTGAACGACAACCGCCGGCAAGCGATGCTGAAGGACCAGCTGCTGACGCAGATGCTGGATGCGGTGTTCTCCAATACGGTCAACATCGGCACCGGCTTTATTCTGCTGTTAGCGGCGCAATCGATGCGCGACGGCAGCTTCTCTGTCGGCGATTTCGCCTTGTTCGTCTATTACTTGACCTTCGTCACGCAATTCATTCAGAACTTCGGGAAATTCCTAACCTATTTCAAGCAGTGCACCGTCGCCAAAGTCAGGCTGGCCGAGCTGCTGCAGGGAACGGATGAGAACAAGATGGTGGAGCCGAACCCGCTGTATTTGCGGTCGAAGCAGGTTGAGGAAGAAGCGGCTCTCGCCCGTAAGGCGGCTGCCGGTTCCGTTCAAGGGGCTGTATCTGAAGAAGACCGGCTGCAGAGGCTGGAGGTCGCGGGGCTTAGCTACCGGTACCCGGAGACGGGCAGAGGGATTGAGAACATATCGCTGAATATTCCTAAGGGATCGTTCACCGTCATTACGGGCCGGATCGGCTCGGGAAAAACGACCTTGGTCCGGTACGCTGCTCGGCTTGCTGCCTCCCAATGAAGGCGTGATCCGATGGAACGGAAAGCCGGTTGCCGATCCGAGCGATTTCTTTATTCCGCCGCACAGCGCCTATACGCCCCAGGTTCCGAGGCTGTACAGCGATACGCTGCGCAGCAATATATTGCTGGGCATGGAAGAGGGAACGGCGGGAAGCAGGCTTCAGGGGGCGATTCATTCCGCCGTGCTGGAGGGCGATATCCGCCGGCTGCAGCACGGCCTGGATACGGTGATCGGCCCCCGCGGCGTCAAGCTGTCCGGCGGGCAGGCCCAACGGACGGCAGCCGCCCGGATGTTCGTGCGGGAAGCCGAGCTGCTCGTCTTCGACGACCTGTCCAGCGCGCTGGACGTCGAGACGGAGCGCAAGCTGTGGGAGCGGCTGTACGAGCAGCGGGAGGCGACCTGCCTTGTCATCTCGCACCGCAAGACCGCGCTTGCGCATGCGGATCATATTATTGTGCTGAAGGACGGCCGGATCGAGGCCGAGGGAGCGCTCGACGAGCTGCTGAAGACGAGCGAAGAGCTGAGGCACTTGTGGTATCACGGCGAGGAGGCCGAGGGCTAGTCCCGCGGGATGTTAGGATATGGTGCTTTTCGATCGGCCCGCGCCGACTTTAAGCAGTCTTTGATCCGGATATCCGTGATAGCTGATCGTATTTTCTTGTAAATTCACCTGCGCTTGAATGCAGAAGGTGGATACGGCGCCGGCTACGGAGTTGCCGATCATATCCCCGGCGTCGCCGCCGATATACCAGGAAGTCCAGCCTTCCGTGTCGGACTCGTTAATCAAGCGGTCCATGTGCTTGTCGATTTCGGCTTCCATCAGTGTGAGCGCATCGCCTTTCTCCAAGGTCCGATTTGGCTTTCTTTACGGTAGGCTTAGCGCCAAAATGCAGGTCGCCGTGCTCGGCGCCGTAAGACTTCGTCATGGCAGGCCGTTCCTGCTGCTGGGGCTGCAGCGCCGGTTCCTCATCGGCGATCATATAATCTATCACTTCATGAATGGTATGGAAGTTATACAGGCCGCCGCTTCGAATCAGCTGCAACGGGCCTCGCTTCGCCTTGGCGGTCGGATAGCTCTTGCTCATCTCTTGGCCGATGAGATCGAGTAAGGTTCTCATGTTGCCGGAATCGTATACCGTATCGCCTATCGCAACGGTTCTTTGAATAGCCATGCCAGAGGCCGAATCGGCGGCAGGCTTGGCCGAACGCTGCAGCCACTGGGCGGTGGCGCGGTTTCCAAGCGTGCGCTGCAGCTGCAGAGCGGCTTGTTTGCCGGCCGGCATGGATAGGGAGCCGGCAGTAGACAGCTCGTTGGCTTTCGAGGAATGGGCGGCGTGTTCAGCCAATGGATCTTCTAAAGCAGTTCTCTTGGCTTTGGTCTGATATAACGGCATAATCGGATCCCCTTTATTTATGAAATAGGTAGAAAATAATCGGTTACCTGTAATATACCACTTATTTCCTGCTGCGGAAACGCGGCTTTAGGCACAAAAAGACCGCTTCTTGATCGTCCAGAAGCGGTCTCTTTGCTATTTCCCGGGGAATGAATGCAGAAGTACAGAGGGCCATTTTATGAAACGGCTGTCGGCTTCAGCAGTTTTCTCATCTTGGCCTCGGTTCCGGAATCGGGCAGAGGCGTATAGACACAGCACCGAAGATCCGCATGGGCATACACCTGAAACGAAGTAATTTCGAAGCGCATGCTTCCGACTTGCGGGTGCTTAAATTCACGCACGGTTTTAGGAAGCGTTCGGATATCATTATGCTGCCACAGGCTGTGAAACTTGGGATGAATTCTTCCGCAGTGCTCGATAAATTCCTGGTACCAGGGATCGCCCTGGTATTGGCTGGAATAATTGCGAAGTATGGAAATAAAGTCGTTGGCGAAATCTTCCCAGTTGACCACGATCTCCCTTAATTCCTGCTTCATGAGAGAAAGCCAGACGATGTTACGTTCTTCCTGGCTCAGAGGGCCGATATTTCCGAGCATGGCTCCCGCCGCCTGGTTCCAGCCTACGATATTGCATCTGCGGTCCGCGATAAAGGCGGGACAGGGATTCAAATAATCCAGAATGCGCTGAAGGGTGGGATGGATAGCCTCGGGCTGATCGGCAAAAATATCCGCGGCCTGCGGATTGGCCAGCAGAAACAGATAGCTCCGTTCCTCCGGACTCAGCTGCAGCGCTGTGGCGACCCGTTCCAGCACCTGGGAGGAGACCTGGATCGATCTCCCTTGCTCCAGCCAAGTATACCAGGTGGTGCTTACGCCTGCGATCTGCGCCACCTCCTCGCGGCGGAGGCCGGGCGTCCTGCGTCGGCCCGTAACGGAAATACCGGCTGCGGCCGGTGTAAGCCGGGTACGGGTCTTTTTCAAAAATTGTCCTAGTGTATGTAATCGATGCTCATCGTTATGCGTCACTCTGCTGTCACTCCATCTATAGTCGTAAAAACGATTATATGATATACCTGTTTAAATTACAATATATAATAGGATAAATAGAGTTATAAACTAGCATAGGAAGCTTGCGAGGGGCTTATATTTGTCTATGCTTCCAGCAGCCGGTCTATAAAACGTTTGGCCGCGGCGGACAGCGGCACATCCTTCAATGTGACGATACCGACCTTTCTCGGAGGAATCGGCGGCTCCAGCCGGATCTCAAAAAGACCGGCATCCCCTGCGTTCAGCTCGGGCCCGGCAAAATTTTGAATAATGCAGGCAATGCCCAGCCCCGTCTTGGCAAATTCGGCCAGCAAATCGATGCTGCCCAGCTCAATTTCGGGCTTTAACGTAACCCCATGCGAGGCGGCGTACGCATCGATATAGGCACGGGTGCTGCTTCCCTGCTCCAATAAAATGAGCGGAAACCGGTTCAATTCAGATAGGGGGATAGGGCGGCCTTCCAGCTCGCGATAGCTTTCCCCGGCCGCAAAGCAGTCCTGAATGACGAGGCTTTCCCGAATATGGATGCGGTCTTCCTGGACCGGTAAATGAACGATGCCCAGATCGATTCGGCCTTCCTTGAGCAGCTTGATCGTCTCCGGCGACGTCCGGTTGGTCACCTGGATTTTAATGTCGGGATACCGGGCATGAAAGCTTTGTAAATAAGGCAGCAAATAATGACGGCACAGCGTGTCGCCGGCGCCGATTTTGATTTCGCCGCTCATCAAATCATGAAGCTCTGCGAGCTTTTGTTCTCCTGTCGTAATGAAGTTGAACGCCTGCTCGATATATCGAAACAGGACGCGTCCTTCCTCCGTCAGCTGTACTCCTTTGGAAGTCCGGAAAAACAGCTGGCCTCCCAAATGCTGCTCCAGCTGCTTGATAGAGTGCGTAACCGCAGGCTGAGTAATATACAGCGCTTCGGCCGCCTTGGACAAGCTTCCGGTTAGCGCGGCTTGATAGAAAACCTTATACCATTCCAAATTCACCGCAAGTTCCCCCTAACAAACCTGGATATCAATTTGTTTTATATCGAATATCAAAACGATTCATTATTCTTATATCCATTTCCAGAATATAATACATTCGTAACCGAAATCAACCGAAGGGATGAGGAATTATGGGAATAACGGCTATCGTAGGGGCTAATTGGGGCGATGAAGGCAAAGGGAAAATTACGGATGCGCTGGCTGCCGAGTCCGGCTTTGTCGTTCGATTTCAAGGCGGGAGCAATGCAGGTCATACGATCATTAACGAGTTCGGCAAATTCGCGCTGCATATTTTGCCGTCCGGCGTATTTTACCCCGGTATCATCAATGTTATCGGACCGGGAGTCGCGTTCAATGCGGACGATTTCCTGCGGGAGCGGGAAGGGCTTATAGCAAGAGGGGTTCCTGAGCCGGTTCTGCGGATTTCAGACCGGGTGCAGCTTGTTATGCCTTATCATAAGCTGTTGGATGCCTGGGAGGAAGAGCGTCTGGGAGTACGGCAATTCGGCTCGACGAAGTCCGGTATAGCGCCGTTTTATGCGGACAAATATAGCAAGCTGGGGATTCAGGCGGCGGATTTGTACGACAGGGCCCGGCTGCGGAAGCGGCTGGAAGCCTCCCTTGAAGCCAAAAATGTGCTGACCCAGCATTTATACCATCAAGCTCCTCTGCAGGTTGCGGACATCATGGACGAGCTGGCTGTGCTGGCGGAGCGGCTGAAGCCTTTTGTGTGCGACACGGCAAGCCTGCTTCAATCCGCATTGAAGCGAGGCGAGCAGGTGCTTGTCGAAGGGCAGCTGGGCGCGCTGAGGACCCGGATCATGGCATTTATCCTTACTCGACCTCCTCCTCCACGCTGGCCGGCTTCGCAGCGGTCGGGGCGGGCGTGCCGCCGTATGAAATCCGCAGAGTCGTGGCCGTGGTCAAGGCGTACTCCAGCTGCGTCGGGGCCGGTCGCTTCGTCACCGAGCTGGCGGGACCGGGAAGCGGATGAGCTGCGGCGGCGCGGCGGCGATGCCGGCGAATACGGAGCGCTGACCGGCCGGCCCCGGCGAATGGGATGGTTCGATGCGGTTGCCAGCCGTTACGGGTGCGCGGTGCAAGGGGCGACGGAGGCTGCGCTGACCAATCTGGATGTGCTCGGTTATCTGGATGAGATTCTGATTTGTACGGCTTACGACGTGGACGGAAAACGGACGGAGCAGTTTCCGGTAAGCGCCAAGCTGGACGGGGCGAAGCCGGTGCTGGAGTCTATGCCGGGCTGGAAATCGGACATTTCGCAAGCTCGTTCCTTCGATGAGCTTCCCGAGGCCGCGAAGCAATATGTGCTGCGCCTGGAGGCTTGCATCGGCGTGCCGATCCGGTATATCTCCGTCGGGCCTAAACGGGAACAGATGATGGAGCGCTAATAATATGGTAATCTATTCCTAATAGAACGATTAGGAAGGAGATTATCAAAACTATGGAAGCCAAAGTTACGGGACAGACGAAATCGGCCGGTTTTCAAATCGGAGTAAGGCGTACACTGCCTCTTACTCCCGAGGAAGCGTGGGAAGCTATTACTTCGCCGGAGGGCATCCGCTCCTGGCTTGGAGAAGGGGCGGAGCTTCAGCTGGAGCCGAAACGCTCCTATGAAACCGAATCCGGAGCTACCGGAGAGATTCGGGTCGTCAAGCCGCAGCAGCAGCTCCGGCTCACCTGGCGGAAGCCGGGCTGGCATAAGGCTTCCACCATGCAGATCCGGTTGATTCCGGCCGGAACGGGGAAGACCACCGTCAGCTTTCACCAGGAGCATCTGGCCGATGCGGCGATGAGAGAAGTCATGAAGGAGCACTGGGAAGATGTGCTCCAGAGGTTGTTGAAAAAAACTGAAATTGGGTTATAATAGTTTAAAATGAATAATGTGGAAATGTCATAGATTGGGAAAGTAGTTTGGTTCCAGAGAAGCAGCGAGCCGGGTTGGTGTGAGCCGGTACCTGGAGCAAGATGAATCGGGCCCATGAGATGCCCCTCTGAACTGGAGTAAGAGGAGCCGGGTAAAACCGTTAACTGTTAAGGGGTCAAACATAGTTTGACAACAAGAGTGGTACCGCGAATGCCTAAGCCTTCGTCTCTTATGGAGACGAGGGCTTTTATTATTTTAAGGAGGAATGTCAGTTATGTTAAGCAGGGAAATTTCAAGGGCTGTAGAAGCTGCTGTATTCAAGCTTTTGGGAGAAACGTCTTCTTCACAAGCAAACAATATCTCGGTATCGCTTGAACGGCCTTCCAAGCTGGAGCATGGAGACTACTCGACAAGTATAGCCATGCAGCTCGCCAGAATCCTCCGAAAAGCACCGATGCAGTTAGCATTTTCGATAAAAGGATCGCTGGAGCAAAATGATGTCCTGAAAGGGATAGTCCGTCATATCGAAGTGGTTTCCCCAGGATATATTAATTTTTTCATTGATTGGGAGAAATGGTCTCGAGCCTCCTTCAAGCTTCCAACTGCGTCCAAGGAGAAGGTGCTGATCGAGCATACCTCGATTAATCCTAATAAATCCGCACATATAGGGCATTTAAGAAATGCTTGTATCGGAGATGCTCTGGTTAGAATATTAAAGCGCTTAGGCTATCAGATGGAGGTTCATAATTATATTGACGATTTAGGGAACCAGCTGGCGGATACCGTAGTGGGAATACTGCATGAGCAGATAAAGGGAGAACATACGAGATTCGGGGATTTTTGTTGGGATGTATATGCGAAGGTGAATCAATCCTATTCGGCTGATCCCGATCTGGCGGAGCAGCGAACCCATGTGCTTCATTCCCTCGAACAAGGCGATGGCAACCTGTCCTGGCTGGGGATGCTGGTAGCGGAAAAAATAGTTCGTGAGCACGTAGAAGAAATGCGAAAGTTCGGCATCCGTTTCGATTTGCTCGTCTGGGAAAGCAATATTGTCCGCGAAGGCTTTTGGGATGCTGCGAACGAGCTTCTCAAGAAAACCTCGTATTTCGTTAAAGAAACGGAAGGAGCTTTGGCCGGATGCTGGATTCTAAAGCCGCCGGCTGTTTCCGAAGAAGGGGAAGCGAAGCTTGGTGAAGCAGAGCATAGATACGATAAAGTATTAATCCGTTCCAACGGGATACTGACCTATACAGCAAAAGATATTGCATATCATTTGTGGAAATTCGGTCTAATTGCAAAGGACTTTACCTATGCTCCTTTCTCTGAGGGACTATATACCACTTCAAAGACCGGAGGCGCTAAACCATTTGGCAGGGCGGATATGGTTATTAATGTCATTGATCATAGACAGCAGTATCCTCAAATGATGGTAAAGCAGGCCTTAGAAGGACTGGGATACACAAATCAAGCGAGTAAGCTGCGTCATGTGAGCTATGGGGTGGTTTCGTTAAGTCCTATGTCTGCATCCCAGCTTGGAATATCTATTACGGATGGGAAAAGCTCTTATGCCATGTCAGGCCGCCAAGGAATAGGCATCAAGATTTCGGATTTATTGAATCAAATGGTGTCCGTAATTGACCAGAAGCGCACTGCTCAGGACGGCGTTTCCAGTGTAACCGTGGCGACGGCAGCGATTCGTTATTACTTGTTAAAGTACCATTTACAGACTGAGGTCATATTCGATATGCAGCAAGCGATGGAGATTAACGGGAATTCGGGAGTGTATCTTCTCTATGCCTACGCAAGATCAGCAAGTGTACTGGTTAAAGCGGCGCAAGAGGGCCATATCGGCGGGCATATGGATCATTTTCCCGTGCTGGAAGATCAGGAGCATGCACTGCTAAGGCACATTGCCTATTGGCCGGATACCCTCGTGCAGGCAGGAAATGAGCTGATGCCGCATATGATTTGCCAGTATGCATTTGAGCTGGCAGCCTTGTTTAATCATTTCTATGGTGTTTGTCCGATTTTAAAAGCAGAGGAAGAGAAGAAGAAATTTAGATTGTACCTCACTAAACAATTTCAGATCACGATGAAGGATGCATTGGAAACGCTTGGAATGCCTGCCCCAGAAAAGATGTAGCGTTGATAAAAAGGACCTGTCGGTAACTCAACAGGCCCTTTTCCTATACTTTTACAGCCTAACTATCCTTGTCCACGCCGCTCACCAGCCGAAGCAGCGCTTCGGGAATCTGAAACTGCTGATTGCTTAAGCTGATGCGCCGCATCGCTTCCTCGGCTTCTTCCTCCATCCGGCTTTCCTTGATTTCGCTGATCTCTTTATGCAGACGCTCCATCTGCCTGTCAAGCGCAGCGGCGGATTCGGAGGCTTCCTTCAGCTCCTGCAGCAGATGGGCCGGCACGGCTTGATTGTATTTGTAATAAATTTTGTGCTCCAGGCTTGCCCAGAAGTCCATGGCAATGGTGCGGATTTGTACCTCGATGCACACATTTTCATGCCGGTCGGACATATAGATGGGAATTTCAATAATGAGATGAAGGCTCTGATAGCCGTTGGGCTTCGGATTTTTTATGTAATCCTTGATTTCCAGTATTTTGAGGTCGCTTTGCGAACGCAGCATCTCGCTGATCCGGTAAATATCGGAGATAAAGGAGCAGGTAATGCGCATGCCGGCAATATCTTTAATATGCGTTCGGATGCCTTCCAGCGAGAGATCGCAGCCTTTTTTATATACCTTTTTCAAAATGCTTTCCGGTGATTTCAGCCGGGATTTGGTATGCTCGATCGGATTATAGTCATGAAAAAATTGAAATTCTTCTTTCAAAATTTCAATCTTGGTCTCAAATGCATCCAATGCGAATTTGTAATCCATCAGAAAACGGGTGATTTCATTCTTGAACTTGCGGAATTGCTCCATCGGAAGCATATTCAACGGGTAACTCCTCCTTTTTGAGGCGGCTATCAAATTATTCTTACCAAAAGCATAATACATCCGGGAAGCACAAAGCAAATTTTAGTATAAGGGCCCTGGAATCATGCCGAATAGGAGGAATATTCAAAAAAATAGTGAATAAGACCCGGGAAGAAGGGAGGAAAATGGAAGATTATGTCGAAAATGTTCGAAGTGTCGAAATAAAACCAATGGTTTATGTTAAAGGGGCAGAAGACATATGAATGGATGGAACTGGTTTAAAAAACGTTTGGCTGTGAAAATGGCGGCAGCCGTGATGGCCATTATCCTTGTTATGTCTGCAGGGTATCTTTACCTGCAAATCAGCAATACGGGAAAAGCGGCCGAGGAGGTTATCTCGGCGTACGGGATCCGCATGGCCAGCAGCTACGCGCAGCAAATGGATAAATCCAAGCTGGGGCAATTTATGAAAGATCCGCAGGAAAACGACTTGTACTGGTCCGTCCGGGAAGAACTGGATTCGTTCCGCACCCAAATCGGCGCACTGTACGTATATTTCGTCCGGATCGACGAAGAAGGCCGTCCTTTAATCATGATCGACGGTCAGCCGAAAAACTCGGACTCCGCGTCCCCCATCAACGAAGTGACGGATATATCGGCCGAATCGGTTCAAAAACTTTTGAAAGGGGATACAGCGAACTCCGATGTGATCGATAATCCGCAGTACGGTCAATATGTGTCGGCCTATGCCCCTGTCAAAAAGGCGGATGGAACGGTAATGGGCGTGCTGGGGATTGACACGGATGCGGCTGTGTTAAGCCGAATCTCTTCCGATGTGATCCGCGACAACGTTCCGCTTTACCTGCTGCTCGCTGCATTCACCTTAGCCGGCCTTGCGCTTGTCGCCTGGGTGCTGGTGCGGGCACTGCGGCCGCTGCGCTGGATCGTCGCCGGCGCCGAGCAAATTGCAGCCGGAGAGCTGGGGCAGGCGAACAAGCTGTTGCGCGAGCGCCCGATTCAATCCAAAGACGAGATCGGCGCCGTATATCAGGCGATGGTTCAAATGTCCGGCAGCCTGAACCTGATGATCGGGAAGGTAGTATCCAATATTGCTCTTACTTCCGAGCAGCTGGTCACTTCATCGGACAGCTTCACAAGCGAAGCCCGGCAGGTGCTGGAAATGAATACGAAGGTCAATACGGCGGTGAGCCGCGTGGCCGAAGGCGCTTATACCCAGAGCTTAACCACAGTGGAAAGCGGGCGCTCGATTGAAGAAATTACGCTCGCTATTCAGAAAATATCCGAAGCCTCGCTGACGGTTTCCGATGCTTCGCTGCAAGCGCTGGAGTATGCGGAAAAAGGCAAAAATACGATCAGTCAAATGAATCGCCAAATGACCACGATTGCCGCGGCTGCAGAGGAGGCCGTCAAGCGGGTAGCCGTGCTGAACGGTTATTCACAGGAGATGGAAGCCGCGCTGGATGCGATCACGGAAATCTCCAACCAGACGAAGCTGCTGGCGCTTAACGCATCCATCGAAGCGGCGCGTGCCGGAGAGCACGGGGCAGGGTTTGCCGTTGTCGCAGGCGAAGTGCGCAAGCTGGCAGATTCTGCGGCGGAATCCGCCCAGTTAATCGCCGATCTGCTGCAGCATGTTCAGCAGGAGACTTTGCATATCAGCGAAGCGATGGAAACAAGCGCTCAGGAAGTAAGCACAGGAAACGTGCTGACAGAGGAAGCGGAGCATAGCTTGATAAAGGTTGTCGACAGGTTCCGGCATGTCTCCGAGCAGATTCAGGACATTTCGGCTGCGACGGAGCAGATGTCCGCCGGCTCCGAGGAAGTGGCGGCTTCGGTAATTGGCATCGCAGATATTGCCCAGGATTCCTCGGAGCAAACGCAGAAAATATTGGAGCTGACCGATATTCAGCTGAGTGCGGTCCGGCATATTGCGGCTTCCGCGGAAGCGTTGAGCGGGATGACGCATGAGATGAGAGAAGCTATTAAGCAGGTTAGAGTCTAACCGGCGGATCACGGAAAGGACATTCGGGAAGAGCCCCCCTCTGGGTGAGGCCGCTGAAAAAGTCATCGTTGTGGAGCACGGGACATTCTTCCGATCGCTGATGTCCCTGTATTTCATTGATTATATTCCGCTTGTAGCGGATGAAATCCAGGGACAAAGGCGAACGCTTACGCTTCTACAAGAGTGATCCCGTACTCTCTGCAAGTTTTACAGCGGCCTCCGCTTAGGTGGAGGCTCTTTATGCATTTAAGCGGCAAAACGCAGCAGCAAAGGTTCCGGCAATCGAAAGCAGTCAGCGAGCGGGAAAGCGCTATCTGCATTGGGACATGCTGCAAGCTTATGAGAGTGGCAGACCGCATCCCAGAGCTTGGTTTGACAATAACTGAACGATCGTTTATTATTGGTTCAAGAGATCAGCTGCAGCCTGTACTCAGACAGCTGGCTCATAGCCGCATAGGCTTTTTCACTGGCATTGGAAGTAATGAACCAGACGGTTATTTAATTAAATCGAGGAGGTGAGGATATACCGCGGGGCATTTGTCATTTGCTGCAGGAAACGGGCTGGATCATTTGATTTATGTGATTCATCCGACTCAGCATGGATCGGCGCAGAGAATGAATCATGGTGTGACGCCATTTTCGCATTTATTTTATGCAGTTGAATGCTTATACGAATCGTGTGCGTGTAAAAGACAAAGTCAGCAAGCAGGACCTGCTTTTTTTGTAATATATTAAATGAACGATCATTTATAAATTATTCGTCATTCCAAGGAAGAGGAGAATGCATTATGTCCGAATCAAAAGTATGGCTTGTTACTGGAAGCTCGCGCGGCCTAGGGCGCCGCATTGCTGAACAGGTGTTGGAAAAAGGGACCGCTTGATTGCCACGGCGCGCAGACCCGAGCAGCTGGCCGATCTGCAGGAACGCTACGGCGGCCGAATTCATCCGATAGCGTTGGATGTTACCGATCCGGCTGCCGCCGAGGCAGCGGTTAAAGCCGCGGTAGACACGTTCGGACGTCTGGATGTTGTGGTGAACAACGCGGGCTATGGCGATGTGGCCTCCATCGAAGATGTAACGCTGGATGATTTCCGCGCCCAGATAGACACGAATTTCTACGGGGTTGTCTATATGACGAAGGCTGCGGTGCCTGTTCTGAGACAGCAGGGATCAGGGCATATTATTCAAATTTCCTCGGTAGGCGGAAGAATCGGTACGGTCGGTTTGGCGGCTTATCAGAGCGCGAAATGGGCTGTCGAGGGATTTTCCGAGGTGCTTGCCCAAGAGGTAGCTCCGTTTGGGATGAAGGTGACGGTAATTGAGCCGGGCGGGCTGCGTACGGACTGGGCCGGCTCTTCCATGACCATTCCGCCGGTCAGCGAGCCGTATGAGCAAACGGTCGGAGCCTTGGTGCGGATGTTTTCCGGGTATTCGGGGCTGCAGACGGGCGACCCTGTCAAAGCGGCGAAGGTCATCGTGGGCTTGACCGATCTCGAGGAGCCGCCGCTGCGGCTGCTGCTCGGCACCGACGCCGTCAGCCATGCGGAAGCGGCAGATCAGGCGCGGATCGCTTCGGATGCCAAATGGAGACATTTGAGCGAATCCATCGATTACGATTCGGTTCCGGCGGGAGACGGCGGCCGGGCGGAGTGATCGTCCTTGCGGCAGACCGGACAGGCAGCCATTCACGGCCGGCAGCGTTAAATTCAGAAATAGGCGCGAAATCGTTTGACAACTTTTTCGAAAAGTTGTATAAATTATATAAATTGAATGATCCAAATTAAATTCATTGACGAGAAAGAGTAGGTTAATCGGTTGTTCCCCAGAGAGTCGGCCCCGTGCTGAAAGCCGACGTTCAACGATTAGCGGAAAATCCTCTCCGAGAAGGAAGGCCGAAGCATCGAAGTAAGCCGACCCGGGATCCCGCCGTTACAAGGGCCGCGTATGATTGTACGTAGTGGAGCGTCATAAAGCGAATCGTTATTTTCACGAGGCGGCTTTATGAAACAAGGGTGGTATCGCGAGTGAACATCTCGTCCCTTAGGGGACGGGATTTTTTTGTGTTCAGGAAGATTTTCAGAGAAGCAGAACAAGGAAAGGGTGATTCCCATGACAAAGCAAGTCGATGTCAAAGAACAAGCGAGAGACCGGGAACGAAGAGTGCTGGAGCAGTGGAAGGATCAGCGGACGTTCCGCCAATCGATCGAGCGGCGTGAAGGGAAGCCGAACTTCGTGTTCTACGAAGGGCCGCCGACCGCAAACGGGAAGCCGCATATCGGGCATATGCTCGGCAGAGTCATAAAGGATTTCATAGGCCGCTATAAAACGATGTCGGGCTACCGCGTCGTCCGTAAAGCAGGGTGGGATACGCACGGACTGCCGGTCGAGCTTGGCGTGGAGAAGAAGCTGGGTATCTCCGGCAAGCAGGATATTGAGCGTTACGGCGTAGCCGAGTTTGTGCAGCAGTGCAAGGACAGCGTATTTGAATACGAGAAGCAGTGGCGAGAGCTGACCGAGGCGATCGGCTACTGACCGATATGGACGATCCGTATGTTACGCTGACGAACGATTATATCGAGAGCGTGTGGCACATTTTATCCGTCATTCATCAGAAGGGGCTGCTGTATAAAGGGCACCGCGTCAGCCCGTACTGTCCGTGCTGTCAGACGACGCTCAGCTCTCATGAAGTGGCGCAGGGCTATGAGGATGTTAAAGATTTGAGCGCAACGGTGAAGTTCAGAAGCCGGGAAGGCGGCTATACTTTTCTCGCTTGGACGACGACTCCGTGGACGCTGCCTGCGAACGTGGCTCTGGCGGTCAATCCCGAGCTGGAATACGTCAAGGTCAAGCACGAAGGCGAAGTGTATGTGATAGCCAAGAATTTGGCGGAAAAGGTGCTGAAGGGCGACTACGAGATCCTGTCCACCCATTCGGGCGCATCGTTCGTAGGGGCAGCTTATGAACCTCCGTTCGGCTATATTTCGGTACAGCAAGGGCACCGGGTCGTCGATGCCGCCTATGTCAGCGACAGCAGCGGGACCGGGATCGTCCACATCGCTCCGGCCCACGGCGAGGACGATTACCGTACGACGCGCGAGCATAAGCTTGATTTCGTAAACGTGGTGAATGCCGCGGGGCAGTACATGGACGTTGTGACAGACTATGCCGGACGCTTCGTCAAGGATTGCGATGTCGACATCATCAAAAGCTTGTCCGAACGCGGCCTGCTCTTCGCCAAAGAAAGGTATGAGCATAGCTATCCGTTCTGCTGGCGCTGTAAATCTCCGCTGCTGTACTATGCGATGGAGAGCTGGTTTATCGAGACGACCGCCGTAAAGGAACAGCTGATTGAGAACAACAGCCGGGTAAACTGGTATCCGGGCCATTTGCGGGAAGGCCGGTTCGGCAAATTTCTGGAGGATCTGGTCGATTGGAATATCAGCCGCAACCGGTATTGGGGAACTCCGCTGAATTTATGGATATGCAGGGATTGCGGCGCGGAAGCAGCTCCGGGCAGCCGGCAGGAGCTGTATGACCTGGCGGTCGGCACGCTTTCGCCCGATCTGGAGCTGCATAAGCCGTACGTCGATGATGTCAAGCTGCGCTGCAGCTGCGGCGGGACGATCGGACCGGACGCCGGAGGTCATCGACGTCTGGTTCGACAGCGGCTCGATGCCGCTCGCGCAGTATCATCACCCGTTCGGGGATGAGCGGATGTTCCGGGAGCAGTATCCCGCGGACATGATCTGCGAGGGGATCGACCAGACGCGGGGATGGTTTTTCAGCCTGCTGGCAGTTTCGACGTTATATAACGGCCAGCTGCCGTATAAGGCGGTCATCTCGACGGGGCATATTCTCGATGAGAACGGCCAAAAAATGTCCAAGAGCAAAGGCAACGTCATCGATCCTTGGGATATACTGGCCGAGTTCGGTGCCGATGCGGCGCGCTGGGCGCTTCTGTCCGACAGCGCGCCATGGAGCAGCAAGCGGTTCTCGAAGCAGATCGTCGCGGAGGCCAAATCGAAAGTGATCGATACGATTCATAATACGCACGCTTTCTATGCGTTATATGCAAGAATCGACCAGTATCAGCCCGGCGGGCATCCGGAGCGTCCATCGGCCAACGAGCTGAGCCGGTGGATCTTATCCCGGCTGCACAGCACGCTTCAGCAGGTGGTGAAGGGGCTGGATGCGAACGACTTCCTGAATCCGGCGAAGCAGATCGAGGTGTTCGTCGACGAGCTGAGCAACTGGTATATCCGCCGTTCCCGCGACCGCTTCTGGGGCTCGGAGATGACGGAGGACAAATTGGCCGCGTACCAGACGCTGCGCCAGGTGCTGCTGACGCTAGCCGGAATGATTGCGCCTTATGCGCCTTTCCTGGCCGAGGATGTGTATGGAAATCTCGGCGGTGCAGGCAGCGTCCATTGGAGCGATTATCCGCAGGCGGACCCGGGGCTTATAGACACCGCATTGGAGAAAGATATGGACGATGCGCGAAGTATTGTTGAGCTGGCGCGCAGCATCCGTAACGATACGGGACTCAAAACCCGCCAGCCGCTATCCGAGCTGATTGTTTCAACGGAAAGCGAGCTCCGGCTGGACCGGTTCGCCGAGCTGATCCGCGATGAGATCAATGTGAAGACATTGAGGCTGGAGGCGGGCGCAGGCTCGTTAACCGACTATAGCCTGAAGCTGAACTTGAAGGCAGCGGGCAAAAAGTACGGCAAGCAGGTCGGTGCGATCCAGCAGGCGTTGAAGCAGCTGGCTCCGGAGGCGGCAAGGCTTGCGGTGGAGACGGGCAGCCTGGAAGCGGAGCTGGACGACGGCACGAAGCTGTACCTGCCGCTTGAAGAGCTGCTGGTCGATCAGCACGCGAAAGCAGGCTACGCCTCCGCATCGGGGTACCGGCTGACGGTGACGCTGAATACGTCTCTGACAGAGGAGCTGATAGAGGAAGGAATCGTTCGCGAGATTATCCGGGCCGTGCAGGATTACCGGAAAAAGCTGAATCTGCCGATCGAGCGGCGCATTCTTCTGACGATCGATGCCGACGCCTCCACACGGAGCGCGCTGCAGCGGTTCGACGGGCTGTTCCGGCAAAGCGTTCTTCTCTCCGGCCTGGCCTTCGGGCAAGCGGCGGGGATGGAACGGTTTCCTCTCGGAGATACGACGATAGGCCTGACCATCGGCAGCTGACCGCATGCCCTTTCTTTTCTTCCCCCGGTTTTTATGTATAATAAGGAAGAAGGAAGGATGATAATATGCTAACGATTACCGATTACAGTGTGGAATTTGTGAAGGGCCGCTTTCGGCATTCTTGCCGGGAAGCGGTATGAATTTTTGCTGGATATCGAGGTTGAGGAAGACGATGAATTGTACTCCGAGAACGGGTTGTATATACGCGTCATTTACCTTGTAGATGAGGCCCGCACGGGCATTGTGAAGTATGAGCTTTATGAACGGGGCAAAGAGCGGTATCTTGATTTTGACCTGGAAGAGGAAGAGCTTCAGCAGGTGGATGCTTTCTGTAAGGAGCATGTAGCCGAGGCGGAGCAATAAGCACCTGAAGCTTAGTGCAGTTGATAAAATAATCCCGCCGCGCACAGCCGGGCATTGACTTGAATGCCGATGCCCATAGCTTTGCGGGCGGACAAAAGGGGCCGGCCATCTGCAGATGAGGCCGCTGAAAACTCCTTGCTGCGCGTACGGAACATGCTTACGATTCGCGGTTGTCCCCGAATTTCTTTCATTTTCTTCCGCTTTTAGCGGTTGAAATCCGGGGACAAAGGCGAGCGTTTGCGCTTCTACAGAACGTTTCCGCACGCTCCGCTCGTTTCTCAGTGGCCGCTCCGCAGATGGAGCGGCTTTTTTTACTTTTACATATCAGAATTATAAATTTTCGGGGTCCCCGCAAAGTACCTGAGTCCGCTTCGAAGCCTAAGCCCCACTTTGTGGGATGAGCTTGTCGAGAAACCCAGAATTTGTGTGATACTCCGGTGGGGTATCCTCCTCCAGCCGCTGTTGAAATCCGTGAATTGGATTAGATTTGAAGGTATTTTCACGTATTTCAAAGGCGGACGTAAACTAAGCGTGTTTCGTAGAAAAACGGGCTTCGTAAGCTTGGATACCCCACCTGCGTTGGTACTCATGGTTCACTTAGAAAAGGCTTTCTCGACAGCCTGGCCCCACTTTGTGGGGGGATTTTTGCCGTTAAAGGACGGTTTTATTGAAGCCGATAATCGTCAATCTTGGCCCCGTCTTCCCATACCTCCAGGAACAAAGCGTCGCAATCGTCGAAATCGGCGGTCGTGGCCGCCAGCGCTTTCTCCTCCTCCGCCGTGACGAGAACGTTCTCCATTTCTTCCTCCCGCAGGGAGATGACAACATAAAGCTTCAAATCAAAGCACCTCTTTACATGTTTATTTAAGTTTAAAGTGGACAAGAGCCGTGTACAGCATTTTATTGGCATTCAGGTCGAAGGTAACCTGATGCTGCACCGAATGCACCTCCAGCAGCAGCGCTTTGTTCAAATCGATGTGCTGCTCGATTTGGCGTTCCAGCGCCTTTAAATCATAGCCTTGGAAAAATTCAACCTTCGCTTCGATCTTATCCAGTGTGAAATCCAATGTCGATCACCCTTATCGCCTTAATATGTATCCGGTCTTCTTATTATACATGCAATTGCTTAAGAAGCCACCGGGGAAGGGGAAGCCTCCGTTTCTCTTCTGCTCTTTCAAACCCTCCTCCGTTCCCACCTTTTCCCATCTGTGTTACCATAAAAGGATGAGGCGCTTTTGCTGCGCCGGTCGGAAAGGAGTTTGCTGCCTTGTTCATCTCACTTGTATTAGGTTATGCGTTTCTATTGTGGTTCGGCATGTATTTGCTTCAGCGGGATCTCCGCAACAGAAGCATGGCTGCTGCCGGAGCCGGTCTTCTGGTCTATGCCTTCGGCTTGGGGGCGGCGGTTCTGATGCCCTTGGCCGGGACAGAGCTTGCGGGAACGGTTCTCCTTGCGCTTCAAACGGCCGCTGCGTGCCTTTCGTTCCTTGGCTTTGCCATGCTTCTCTGGAAAAGCAGGGACGACAGCCAGGGCAGGCCCTACCAGATTCTACGGAAGCCGGTAGGACTGTTCATCGGTTATACCTGCTGCTTGCTTGGGTTAGCCCTCATTCCTTCTTTTTCCGCTTGGAGTATGCTCCTTCGCCTTGCGGGCGGCGTGCTGCTGGCGCTGCTGGCCGGCTGGGTCGCTGTAAAAGAAATTAAAGCGCAGGGGGAAAGCTGGCTGCCGGATTTTTTTCGTTCCCTGGACTATACGGTATTTTTCACGCTGCTGTTCTCAGGCCAGGTCGCGCTGGTTATATTCTGGCAGGCAGGCCTGCAGTTTACGACGCTTATCCTGCTGCTGGCCAGTCTGGCGGTATCCATCGCAGTGCAGGTATGCTTGTCTTCGCTTCGCGCGCTGCTGGGCCGGATTGCTTTTGTCTCTTTTCCCGGCTTGCGGGAGGAGCGAAGCCGTCTGCGGCTGGTCGAGCAGATTCAGACCCGGATTGATGAAGAGGCCGCGTCCGAGGAAATCCAAGAGGAGGATCTGTTCCGTTATACCCGGCGCGCTTTGAGCCACTTCGGCGATTTGCAGCGTCTGGCTACGAGCCCGTTGACGCAGATGGAATGGATCAGCCGGCGAATCAGGGAGCGGGGCGGCACGGATGAAGTGCTGGAGCGGGCGAATGAGCTGAAATCCGCGCTGCTCGAATGCATCGTTCAATTGAAGCCTAGGAGCGATGAAGCGTTCGGCACCTCGGATGAATGGAAGTATTACAACGCCCTTTATTTTCCCTATGTGATAGGAGTCAAGCCTTACAGTCTGCGATATACGGAGGAGCACCTGGATGCGGCTTCCCGTGAGGCTCTGGCTTGGCTTCGCACCTATGTCCCCGAGCGGACGCTGTACAATTGGCAGAATGCGGCGGCCAAGCTTGTCGCTCTGTCCTTGAAGGAAAAATACGCGATGGTGCCCAAAAAAGAGGAAGAAACGGCGTAAGTGGCACCGTTTGGCAGTGAAAAGCGTGGTGCTGGCAGTGAATCGGCAGGTATGATAGCCATGTCAACACCACCACACATAGGAAAAGGAGATGTTCGTCCATGTCTCAAACGATCATCCGCACTGCCCAAACCGTCCGCAGCCTGCTTCTTCAACAGGTGGAGGCCATCCCCGAGGAGCTGTTCGACTCGCAGCCGGAAGGCTTCAGCAATACGATCCGCTGGAATACAGGTCATACGCTCGTAACCCTCGATTTCTTCCTGGCGATGGCGATTCCGTTCAATTCGGAGCTTCCGGAGCATTATGCAGGCTTATTCGCCTCAGGGACGAAGCCGTCGGATTGGAAGGTATCCCCGCCGACGAAAGAAGAGCTGGTTCAATATATGTCGGCACAGCTGAACCGCATAGCCGAAGTGGACCCGCATCTGCTGGATGCCCGGCTGCCTGAGCCGATGGTCTTTGGGCCGCTGCGCTTTGAGACGGCCGGTGAGCTGTTTAACTTCACCTTTGTTCACGAGACGATGCATCTTGCCACTATCGGCTGCCTGCTGAAATGTATTCAGCCTAAGCGATAGCAATAACGGCAGCATTGACGCAAAATAGAACGAGCCGGCCTAATTGTAGGCCGGCTTGTTGAGCTTGTTGAAGAACCCCTGAATATATGTGACGCTTCGTTGGAATAACCTCTTGCAGCCGCTGTCGAAATCCGGCCTCCGGAGAGAGAAGCTTATGCTAGAGCTTGCTTGAGCCTGAAATAACGGCGCCCTTCTGCGGGGCGGCCGGCGGCTTAGGCTTCACCTGATACGTTCCGATCACAATTCCCGCCGTCGTCAGCACAAAGGCAAGCAGATGAATCCAGTGGATGCGTTCATGCAGGAACAGCACCGCCCCGATCATACTGGCGAACGGCATCCCGTTGATGAACATGGCCGTTTTATTGGCCCCCAGCAGCTTAATGCCGTGATTCCAGCCGAGCGTCCCGAGGGAAGAAGCGATCCAGGCGGACATCAGCATGACGAGCCAGCCCGTTCCGTTAAAATGAATGCTGCTGTAAGCCGTCGGGCCGAATTTGATGAAGGCTCCGATATTCAGCATAATGCCTCCAATAATAGTGGAATATGCTGTGGTGACCAGTGTGGGAATATTCGTTCCCGAGATCGCTTTGATCAGCAGTCCGCCTACGACATAGGCGAGCATCGACAAAACCATGATCAGGTCGCCCATTCCGGACATTTCGATAGCCGCATCCGCCGAGCTGGAGAGAACGACAATCACAACGCCGGTAAATCCGGCCATAATGCCGAGAAACAGGCGCCAGCTCATTTTCTCTCCGACGAACAAAGCGGCAAGCAGCGCGGTTGTCAGCGGATTGAGGCCGAGAATGAGCGAGGCATTGGTGGCTGTCGTCGTGACGACGCCGGAGGCAAGGAACAGCTGGTGAAAGAAGATCGAGGTAATGCCGATCATGATCAGCAGCATCCATTGCTTGGCCGTCGGCTTATACCAGCCGTACCTGCGATAGGCGAACGGCAGCAGCGCGAGACCGGCGAGAGGCATCCGGACGGCAGCGACCAGAAAAGGCGGCGCGGTTTCGGTCAAGTATTTGACCATAACAATATTGAGTCCCCATGAGGCGACTACAAAAGCAAGGACCAGGTAAATCCATCGGTATGATTTGTCCACAAGTGCAGCTCCTATCTGGTTGAACAGTTCCTATTCACATCTATTGCATACATAAGGAAGCGCTGTATTACGGTGCTTATGCGCCCAAATTCTATTAAAGCACAGAATGGCGCCCAGGGGAACGGTTTGTTTGTATTGACCGGGCCTGTATGTTAAAATTTTACGTGCATGAGGCCGGCCAGCTTGGTTTTACAGTATTGCTATAGGCTATCTTTCTGCGCAAGTGAACCTACATAGACACGGCTGTCCGGAACGAAGGACGGCGTATTTTTATTTTCAGGGTTAAGGGGAGGAGAGAAGAGCCTATGAACGAGAGGCTGGAAGGCCTTCTTCAGCAGGTAGACCGTCGTCAGGAAGAGCTGATCGGGCTGCTGGAGCGGCTGGTCCGCTTCAAGACGCCGTCGCCGCCTGCAAGAAATACGGAGGAAGCGCAGCGGTTTATCGCCTCCATGCTGCGGGACATGGGATGCGACGTGGACCAATGGGACGTTTACCCAGGGGATCCGAATGTGGTAGGCGTGCTGAAAGGTACCGAACCGGACCGTTTCAAGAGCCTGATCATCAATGGGCATATCGACGTAGCGGAGGTAAGCGAGGACGAGCCGTGGGAAAAAGACCCCTTCACGCCGATCGTCAGAGACGGGAAGATTATCGGCCGCGGCGTTTCGGATATGAAAGGGGGCTTGGCGGGCGCGCTGTTCGCGCTTCAATTGCTTCATGAAGCGGGCATACGGCTGCCAGGGGACGTCACGTTTGAATCCGTCATCGGCGAAGAGGTCGGCGAGGCGGGGACGCTGGAATGCTGCAAGCGCGGATATGCCGCGGATTTTGCCGTCGTCGTCGATACGAGCGACCTGCATATCCAGGGCCAGGGCGGCGTCATCACCGGATGGATTACGGTGAAGAGCAAGCAGACGCATCACGATGCGACGCGGAAAAATATGATCCATCCGGGCGGGAAGCTGTTCGGTGCCAGCGCGATCGAGAAGATGATGAAGGTTCAGCAGGGACTGCAGGAGCTGGAACGTCACTGGGCGGTCATGAAGAGCTATCCGGGCGTCGCGCCGGGGGCCAACACGATCAATCCTGCGGTGATTGAAGGCGGCAGGCATGCGGCCTTTATCGCGGATGAGTGCCGGCTGTGGATCACCGTCCACTTCTATCCGAATGAGACGCATGAGCAGGTCATCCGTGAAATTGAGGACCGATATCCTCAGCGTGGCTGCAGCCGATCCGTGGCTAAGGGAAAACCCGCCGGAGTTCCGCTGGGGCGGTTCATCCATGATCGAGGACCGGGGCGAAATTTTCCCGGCGCTCGAGGTCGATCCGCAGCATCGGGGAACCCAAGCCTTGATGCATGCGCATGAGAGTGTCTTCCGGCGGCAGCCGGAGGTAGATGTCTCGCCTACGGTAACGGACGGCGGATGGTTCGGGGACGCCGGCATTCCGGCCGCGATCTATGGACCGGGCAGTCTGGCGCATGCGCACGCAGTCAATGAGCAGCTTTCCATTGAGCAGCTGGTCCAGTTTACGAAGGTGATACTGCAATTCATCTATGAATGGGGGCATACGAGAAAATGAAGTTTACGGAGCATTTGTATGCCAAGTTCAAGGCGGATTGGCGCAAAAACCAAGAGCACCCTTTTATTGTGGACATGGGGAAGGGCACGCTTGACCTCGATAAATTCCGCTTCTATATGATACAGGACTACTTATATTTAATCGATTATGCCAAGCTGTTCGCTTTGGGCGCGGTGAAAGCCTCCGACTTGAAGACGATGGGCATCTTCGCCTCGCTGCTGGATTCAACGCTGAACGAGGAGATGTCGCTGCACCGGACGTATGCCGCCCGATTCGGCATTTCCGAGGCGGAGCTGGAAGCCGCCAAGCCGTCTCCGGTGACGCTGGCCTACACGCATTATATGCTCCATGCAGCGCAGAACGGCCCCTTGTCTCATCTGGTAGCGGCGCTGCTGCCCTGCATGTGGAGCTATTGGGATATCGGGACGGAGCTGAACCGGATTCCTGGCGCAGCCGAGCATGAGTATTACGGGGAATGGGTCCGGATGTACAGCTCCGAGGAGTTTGGTTCGCTCGCCAAGTGGTGTATCGGGCTGATGGATGAGCTGGCCGGCGGCGCTTCCGAAGCGGAGCGCCGCCGGCTGGAGGAGATCTTCCTGCATACGACCCGATTTGAATATATGTTCTGGGACATGGCCTACCATCAAACGATGTGGCCGTCGGACAACTAACTTTCAGACAGCACGATAAGACGATCATAGGAGGAATAAAGATGAGTTCGTTTGAACAAAGCCTGGAAAAATATGCGGAGCTGGTCGTTCGGGTGGGGGTCAACCTGCAGCCGGGCCAGATCCTGTTTGTCGAATCCCCGTTGGAGGCGGCGGAATTTACCCGTCAGGTAGTGAAGAAGGCTTATCAGGCAGGGGCCAAGTACGTGCAGGTCAATTGGGATGACGAGCAGGTGACGAGAAACCGGTTCCAGTATGCGGAGGAAAGCACCTTCGCCTATTATCCTGAGTGGATTCCTCCAACGATGGAGAAGCTGGCTGAAGGCGGAGGCGCCTTGTTGAACATTAAGGTGCCGGATCCGGAGCTGTATCAGGGCATCGATTCCGATAAAGTCACAGCTGCCACGAAAGCGGCTGCGGTCGCCAGAGCCAAGTTCCAAGGCTATGTCCGTAACAAGAAGTTCAGCTGGTGCCTCGTCAAAGCTCCGACCCGGGCCTGGGCGTCCAAAGTATTCTCAGATCTGCCCGAGGAAGAGCGGGTACCGGTGATGTGGGAGACGATTTTCCGGATGAACCGGGTAGACCGGGAGAACCCGATCACCGCTTGGGAAGAGCATATCGGACGCTTGAAGAGCGTCAAGACGATCCTGAACGAGAAGAAATATACAAGGCTGCACTACAAAGCGCCGGGCACCGATCTGTCGGTGGAGCTTCCGGAAGGGCATGTGTGGCACGGCGGCGGCACGACGAACGACGACGGAGTTTATTTTGTCGCGAATATGCCTACTGAGGAAGTGTACACCATGCCTAAGCGGACCGGTGTAGAAGGTACGGTTACAAGCACGAAGCCGCTGAACCTGAACGGACGGCTTGTCGACCAATTTACATTGACCTTCGAGGCGGGGCGCATCGTGAAATATACGGCCAAGCTGGGCGAGCCATATTTGAAGGCGCTGTTCGAGACGGATGAAGGCGCAAGCTATTTGGGTGAGGTGGCGCTCGTGCCGCACGACTCGCCGATCTCCAACCTGAACCGCGTATTTTACAATACAGGGATCGATGAGAACGCGTCGTGCCATTTCGCGGTCGGCAGCGCCTACCCGTTCACGCTGGAGAACGGCACGTCCATGACGAAGGAAGAGCTGCTTGCCGCCGGAGCCAACGTCAGCCTGACACATGTCGACTTTATGGTCGGCTCCGCCGAGCTGGACATTGACGGCGAGCTGCCGGACGGTACGGTTGAGCCGGTGTTCCGCAAAGGCAACTGGGTCGTCCAATAGGCAGCATAGGCGGATGCTGCGCAGGGGCTTGCCCTGCAGCCGAAGCGACAAAAGAGCTGTTTACGCCGGAGAACCGGTTGTAAACAGCTCTTTTATTTAATGCGTGCTTGCCGTTCAAAGGAACAGCAGCACGCTGCTTGCGTCCCTTAGTCCTGCAGAATGGCTTCAATCGATTGAAGCACATCGCCGCTAAGCTCGATGCCGCTGGCCGAGCAGTTTTCAACAACTTGCTCCGGACGGCTTGCGCCTACCAGGGCGCTGGCTACGTTGTTTTGTCTCAGGATCCACGCAATCGCCAGCTGGGACAGCTTGATGCCAAGCTCGTCGGCAATTTTGCCGAGCTGATCGACTTTGCGGAGCGACGATTCGTTCAGGCGCTTCTCATCCCAGTTTTTGCTGGCCGCGCGGCTGTCTGCGGGAACCGGCTGGCCGATCCGGTATTTGCCTGTCAGCAGACCTTGGGCAAGCGGAGAGAAGACGACTTGGCCGAAGCCTTTGGACTCGCCGATCGGAATGATTTCTTTTTCAATGTAACGGTTGAACAGATTGTAAACAGGCTGGTTGACGATAATCTTGTCGAGCAGCAGCTTGTCCGCAATGGCGTAGGCTTCTACGATTTGCGCAGGCGTCCATTCACTCACGCCGATATAGAGCACTTTGCCTTGAGTAACCAGATCGTCCAGCGCGCGCAGCGTCTCTTCGAGCGGCGTTTGCGGATCGTAGCGGTGGCAGTAATAAATGTCGATGTAGTCGGCGCCAAGACGCTTCAGGCTGGCTTCCGCCTGTTCCATGATGTGCTTGCGGGATAGACCGCGGTCATTCGGCCCGTCGCCCATCGTGTTGAATACTTTGGTAGCGAGAACGTACGATTCTCTCGGATAACGGGACAAAGCTTTACCCATCACCTTTTCCGCTTCTCCGCGCTCGTACACGTTCGCTGTATCGAAGAAATTAACGCCGAGATCGTAGGCTTGTTCGATCGATTTCACGGCAGGGTCGTCGCCGACATAGCCTCCATAAGTCAGCCAGCTGCCCAAGCTGATTTCGCTGACTTTTAATCCGCTGTTTCCTAACCTTCTATATTTCATTTTCACAGCCTCCTCTATCGTTCTCTATTTCATGCACATAGCTATTATATGTACAATTGCTATTTTTGGTAAGAACTGAAAAAGAGTTCATTTAGTAACCATGAGGTTCTTCTCTAACGTCAGGGTAAGTAGCTACCTTCTAATCTTTGGCTGATCCGGGGAGCCCGTCGGAGCTGATAAACTCGCGGCAAATTCGCAGCAGCTGTGCATGTATTTATTCATTTAAGCTCATATTACGAAAGCTGAAGAAGTTCACGAAAAAGGCAAGGCTTTCCATATTGTGAAACAATGTGCTAAAAGGTATAATGATTCGGTACGCTGAAAAAAAGCAGTCGACAGGACCGGATTGTGGAATAAGCTTCCATATGACAGGCATAATCGCACGGACGGATTTCGTAAAGGTAGCAGGCGGGTGAAAAGGGTTGGATCAGGACGGGCTGAGCCAAATAATTGAGGAATTGAAGCGGTTGTTAATCGATGTGTCGGTCAGACAAAAGTTTAATTTGCAGCATCCCGAGGTACAGCAAATCAGCCGGACCTTGGACGGGTATATTGTACAGTATATGAAGATCAAGCAGCAGGGGAAAACGAGCTTTCCCCAAACGTAACAGATCGTTAGGATACAGTACGGGACAGCCGGACGTTGGGGATGAACGAGGTGAAAAGGTGTGACAGGTTGGATGGCATGGCTGGGCGCAGCGCTTCTTGTTCTGATTCTAGCCGTGGTCAATAAACGGCTGAAACGGTCGGGGCCGCTCGGCAAAGCTGCGGACGGATTAAGGCAGCTTGTCCTCAAGCAGCGCGAAGGCCGAAGCACGCCGGAGGATTTGCCGTTGTGGGAAGCCTGTCTCGATCGGCTTGCGGCCTATCCCAGCGAATACAACGAGCTGAATGCGGAGCTGAGATTCCTCGACGCGTTCGCGCAGTTTCTTGGCACGCACTATCCGTCGGATGAGAGAATACCGTCTCTTCAGACAGCAGGAAGTTACAGGAAAGATACCATTTGGGGCGTCAAGATTCATAGAGAAGACAGAGAAAGCAGAAATGACAGATCATAAGGAGCATAACGATGGATATTACGGCAGAGGAAGTCGCCCAGTGGATGCTGAAGGAAGTCAAGTTCGCCGGCATCCTGTATCAGAGCGAAGCGGTACGCTATATCACGGAGCATTACGGAGAAAGCTTCATCTATACGAATGAGAATGGCAATGTCTCGATTGCAAAGGAAGTTAAAAAAATATTCAAAAAGCTGCACGGGGGCCGGGTCGCCTGGGACCGGGACGGTTTTTTCTGGGGATGGACTTAAGCTCTCTGCTCCCCCCAGCGCCCAGGCTTTCCCATGGTTAGTCAAAGCCCCGCCTCACTTCAATATTCCCCCAGGTTATTGCTCTCTTTCCTTCTTGCAGACGGGCGGACAATCCCCCGCACAAATCCTTCATTCTTCGTTGCGGAGCAAAAAAAGCTTCAGCATCTGTTTATCGAAAGGCTTTTCGAATAATGTCAATCCTCTGCTTGCAGCGATGACAATCGAGTGGATAAAGCTAAGAAACAGAAAGGCCAGCTGCTGCGGGTCTTCCCGGACAAAAAGCCGCTTCTCCTGCCCTTCAACGAAGATGGAGGCAATAAGCTGAATATTCTCGTTTATTTTCCCCTTCACCGAATCCTTAAGCTCTTGGCCTACGCTGTCCGAATGGAAGAACTGGTCGATGAATAACTGATGGAAAATAGCGTCGTTCCATTGACCCGTTTGAAACGGCTCGGCAATCAGCGCCAGCTGGCCGTAAGCATCAATCGGCTGTGACTTGGCATGCTCCACGAGCAGCTTCAGCCGGCACAGGTTCCGTTCCAGTATCGTAATGTAAATTTCTTCTTTGGAATGAAAATAATTATAAACCAAGCTGTGACTCATCTTGGCTTTTTTGGCGATATCGGAGATTTTGGTGTCGGCTAATCCGTTTTTGGCGAACAGCTCCAACGCCGCAGTCAAAATTTGCTCGCAGCGTTCTCTGCGCAGCTCCAGATCCCGTTCGATATTTCGTGGCATGAGCGTAGTGTGCCCGCCTTTCTTTCCGTTCATTAGTAAGACTCTTCGTGAAGACTTATCCCATGATAGTGCGAGAAGCAAAAAACTGTCAAGGTCTACAAATTGACTCCGAGTCGATCTGTAGAATATACTTAGACTTGCGGGTAGGAGATCCATGCCACGATGGATGAAAAGATATGGAAATAAACGGAAATAAAGGGGAGATTGTTCTATATGAGAGCAGCTGCTGACAAAAAGCCGCCGTTGCTTTTCTTAATGGTCAATATGTTCATTGCCATGCTGGGAATAGGACTTATTATTCCGGTCCTGCCGGATTTTCTAAAAGAATTTGACGCTGGGGGGAAGGTTGCGGGGTATCTGGTTGCCGCGTTCGGCCTCACCCAATTTATTTTTTCTCCGATTGCCGGAGAATGGTCCGATAAATACGGACGCAAGAAAATGATCGTAGCCGGGCTGGCGCTCTTCACGCTGTCCAACCTGGTATTCGCTCTGGCGGGCTCGGTCTGGATGCTGTATGTTTCCCGTTTGCTCGGGGGGATCGGCGCGGCCACGATGATTCCATCGATTATGGCGTACATCGCCGATATTACGACGGAACAGAACCGCGGTAAAGGCATGGGGCTTCTCGGCGCAGCCATGTCGCTCGGATTCGTCGTCGGACCCGGCATCGGCGGTTTTCTCGCAGAGCTCGGCTTGCGGACGCCGTTCTATGTCTCGGCCGGTGTCGGCTTCCTGGCGATGGTCGGCTCCATCTTCTTCCTTGCGGAATCCTTGTCCAAGGAAGCGCAGATGGCTCACCGCAGCCAGCAGGTGAAGAAGGACAATATTTTCAAGCAATTTGCCCAGTCGTTCAAAGCGCCGTATTTTATTATTTTGCTGCTGGTCTTTACAATGACCTTCGGCCTTGTCAACTTTGAAGCGATTTTCCCGCTGTTCGTGGACAAAAAATTCGGCTACACGCCGCGCGACATTTCGATTCTGATTACGGTCGGCGCGCTGATCGGTACATTGGTTCAAGGGGTTTTCATTAACAAGCTCATTCTCCGCTTCGGGGAGAGAACGCTGATTAACGGCACCTTCCTGCTGTCCGCCGTCTGTCTTGTGCTGATGCTGATGTCGGGCAACTTCTGGTACGTCCTGCTGATTACGATGCTGTTCTTCACGTTTACTTCGATTATGCGTCCGGCGTTGAATACGATGCTGTCCAAAATGGCAGGCGACGAGCAGGGCTTCGTTGCCGGAATGAACAACGCGTACATGAGCTTGGGCAACATTTTCGGTCCGGCTTTGGCGGGAATTTTGTACGATGTGAATTTGAGCTTCCCTTACATGTTCGGCGCAATCGTTCTGTTGGCCAGCTTTGCGATTTCCGTGCTGCGGGGCAAAAAGACGATGCCTTCCGCTGTGGCCAGCGCGGCTGCGGCAGAGAATAAATCTTGGCATTAAGGTCTGTAACCACCTCCTTCTTGTATGTATAGGAACCCGGCTCTTGTCAGAAAATAGGGAGACTAAGGAGGAGGAAGGGATACGGATGGTTAACCACTACGAGGATTTTATCGACGACCTGATCAGCCGCAATAAGGAGCTTTTTACCGAAGATGACTTCAGCGCTTGCCGCAAGGCCGTGACGGAGCTTGCCGAGATCGTGCATAATTTGGAAGAGACGCAGACCAAGTTCAGACGCAAGCTGTCGGAGGTCGCTGCGGAGGAGCATGACCATAAGGACAAAATTATTTATTTGCAAGGGCTGGTCGACGGGATGAATCTGGTCGTGGGCCCGTTGAAGGCTCATGTGCATACAAAACATTAACAGGCTGCCTCGGGCAGCCTGTCGGATTGTCGAGAAAGCCTAAGTGAACCATGCGTACCAACGCAGGTGGGGTATCTAAGCTTACGAAGCCCGTTTTTCTTCGAAAAACGCTTAGTTTACGTCCCCCTTTGAAATTCGTGAAATTACCTTTAGATTTAATCCAATTCACGGATTTCAACAGCGGCTGGAGGAAGATATCCCAGCGGAGTATCACATGAGTATCACACAATTTCAGGCTTTCTCGACAAGCTCAGGCTGCCCCAGGCAGCCTGTTTTATGTGCTTATTTGTGAAACATTCTCTCCATCCGCTCCACACGTTTGTCCTGCTTCCGTTCATGTACCACCATGCAGGCGTGAATAGCGCCCGGCAGCCAGAAGAAGAGCGTGAGAATCAGATTGAGCAGCGCCTGGAACGGTTTGCCGCAGAATAGCACCGCCACGGGAGGAAGCAATATCGCTAACAGATACATCGTACCCACCTCGCAAGTTCGATTTGAAAGTATAATAAGAAATACGCAAGTAGAATATGTAATGTTCCATATAAAAGGCACGGAACTCGTCTAAATTGTTTTTACCCTGTCCATACTATAACTATATTCATAGGTTGGGGAGGAAAGACATCATGCTATCGGTCCATTGGAGACTGGCGGAGCTGTGGACGCTCCAGAAGCAGAGAGAGCTGACGGAAGACGAGGAGTCCGAAATGTCCGCATGCCTGCATTACAACGCGATTTACGCGAGAAAACTGTCGCGGCTCTATAACTTATCGCTGGCCGCATCGATGACGAACGACATCGAGTGGCAGCATGAAATTTGCATGGAAATTGAGAAGCTGGAGCGTACGGGCCATAGTTCTCCCGAATTCCGCAGCTAGTAAATGAAAGCCGGCCTTCCGAGAGAGAAGGACGGCTTTTTAATCGTGATAAACAAGACAATTGAATGCGGTCGAACATCCATGAAAGGACGTCGATAGACGTTTTCTTATTCATATGTAGAGCCGGTTAGGGAAGCTCCTTTATTTTTTGGGCGCTTTGTACTTCTTCATCAGCTTGGGAAGATGCTTGATGCTCTTGATCATGGCGCCGCTGCACAAAGGGCATACGGGAGAAGGGGGAGCCATCTCTTCACGGATCCAGGACTTGCACTCATTGTTTCTGCATCTCCAGATGGGTACGGGCGCTAAATCGGCTTTTTTGGCTTCTGTTTCTTGCATGGGGATTTCACCTCCGGGTCATCGCTCGTTTCGGTCGGTTTGTTGACACAAGGATTAATATTAGCGGTTATCTGAAATTTAATCAATATCCCGAACCAAGAATTCATAAAGTTGTGACGGAATCCGAAATACATGCAAAAAAAGGGAATTTCCGAGAGAACGCGAATACATATCGTCGGCTGGAAAAGACTCTATTGCAGTAAGGAAAGGAAGGAACGTCATGAAAGAAATCGTACTTGAACCCGCCGGTCAATTCGAGCCGGTGCCTGCTGAGGCTGAGGTCGAGGGGCGCCCCTGTTATGTGCTCAAGGACGGGGAGCAGTACCGTCTGGTGTCGCGCAGATGCCCTCATGCGGGGCAGATGGTAGAATGGGAGGATGGAGAGCTGGTCTGCCCGATGCACGGCTGGACATTTAATCAGCATACGGGCGCCTGTTTGACGATCCCGGCCAAAAGGCTTGCGGAATACCGCATTGCGGAAAGAGACGGGAAGCTCGTCGTTCAATTGGAGGACTAAGCTTGGCAGCATCGGCTTTGAGCGGCCGGGCTGCCTTTTTTTAACATATCAAAATTTATAACCTTTCGGGGTCCCCGCAAAGTACCTGAGTCCGCCTCGAAGCATAAGCCCCACTTTGTGGGGTTATTTTATGCGGATAACTTGACATAATAACTAACAAAATATTATATTATCTATATAAATAACAAACAAAACAAGGAAGTGTTTATATTGGAACAGACGGATGAGCTGTTGAAAGCGCCGCTTCATGAGATTGTGAGAGGATATACGTTCCAGGAAAGCTCGGAATCCTATATATGTCTTGTATGCGGAAAAGCATTTGAAAAAGGAATGGTTTTTGCCGAGGACGGGCAATTTTATGAGGCGGAGAAATTTGCGAAGCTCCACATCCCCCGGGAGCATGGCTCCATGTTCGATTATTTATTAGGCCTTAACAAGAAATTGACGGGGCTCACGGATTTGCAAAAAAATCTGCTTCATTTGTTCTACGACGGCTATAGCGATAATGATATTGTGAAGCAGCTGGACGGAGGCAGCGCTTCTACGATCCGTAACCACCGGTTTGCGCTCAGAGAGAAAGAGAAGCAGGCAAAGCTCTTCCTGGCCATTATGGAGCTGCTGGAGCAGAAGCAGGCCGGCGGTGGAGGCAAAGGGGCAGATAAGTCGAAAAAGCAGCTGGTGGAGGTACACCGGACGGCGACCATGCGTGATGAAAGATATGCGTTGACTGAAGAAGAATTTCAAAACCTTGTCCTAACCTATTTCAAAGAAGGTCCGGATGGCCCTTTAAGCACCTTTCCGAAGAGAGAAAAACGGAAAATTGCCATTTTGCGTCATCTGATGAACCGGTTTACTGCGGGAAAACGCTATACGGAGAAGGAAGTGAATGCGGTTCTGCATGCCGCTTATCACGATTATGTCACCTTAAGACGTTATTTGATCGAATACGGATTTATGGATCGGGAGGAGGACGGCAGCAAGTACTGGGTAAAAGAGGGCGTCCCGGTTATGACGGACGAACGCCGCAAGGAGCTGCAAACCTCTTATCAGGAGAAGGCGCATCCGATGGGTGTTTATCAATTGCGCAATAAAGAGAACGGGAAGATGCTTGTAGGCAGCAGCATCAATTTGGATGCCATCTGGAACCGGCTTGAATTCGAGCTCAAGCAAAAAAGCAGCCGGAACAAGCAGCTGCAAAAGGATTGGAAGCAGTTCGGCGAGGAGGCGTTCGAGTTTGCGGTTCTGGAAGAGCTGAAGCCGGACAGCGGCAAAGGGCACGCCGAGATCACCCAAGAGCTTGCGGCCATGGAGGCGCGCTGGATCGAGAAGCTGCAGCCTTTCGGTGATCAGGGCTATAACGGATAAGGCCGGCTTAGGACTGCCGGCTTCTGGCGGGAAGCACTCTTTGCGCGACAGCCAGCACTGCCGTGTCAACGGCCGAGGCCAGCAGGGTGACCATAAACCAACTGGCCGTTCCCAGCGAGTAGTAGAGCAGGCCGTGAAAGCCGAATAAGAGCACGAACGCAAGCACCAGATTGACTTGCTTAATCCATTGAATCATGGAGGAAAGCCACCTTTCTTTTCGCACAATTAATGTTAGGATGGCCACCTATCTGGAAACTATACTCTTCCTGAACTTATTCAGTCACGGCCTCGGCCACGCTTCTTGACCGGTATTCACCGGGAGTAATGCCGCACAGCCGCTTGAAGCCGCGGATGAAATTTTGCGGGTTGTTATAGCACAGCCGCTCTGCGATTTCGGCGATTTTCAGGTCGGTGCCGCGCAGCAGCTCCTTCGCTTTTTCCATGCGGTACGCAATAATGTAATCGGTCAGCGTCATACCGGTTTCCGCTTTAAAGACATGGCTGAACTGGGAATTCGGCAGCGAGGCCATGTCCGCAAGCAGCGGCTGGGATAAGTCTTCATCATAATGCTCATGAATGTAGTCGAGCACCTTCTCCATAGTCCGCCGCTGGCGGACATTTCTGCGTTGGATGATATGCTGAATGAGGGTCGGGTAAATTTCCTCCTTGAGCCATTTGACGATGGCTTCACTCGTTCGCATCCGTCCAAGGCGCTGATATACATTATAATGAAACAGCTTGGGGCCCTGCTCCGGATCCAGCTCGAAAAGTGTCTTCAACGAAGCCGCCATCAGCTGGACAAAAGCCTGCTGCACATATTCGTAGCTGCCGCTTTCCTGGTCATGGGTCAGCCTGGCCGCAAAGGCGTCCACCTGCTGGCCGACCTGCTCCAGAGCTCCGAGCTTGATTCCCGTCAGAATATACTGCTCCTGCTCGATCGGGTATTCGTAGGAGGACGATTTGGGCAGCATCGAGCCGATGTAGATGACCTTGCCGCAGCCCTGCACCATCTGGTACTGGAGCGCCTCCTCGGCTTCCTTGCGGGAAAGCTTCAGCTGCTCCAGGCCGCGGTAGCAGTGGCCGATGCCGATGGTCACCGTAATGCGCAGCAGGCTGTGGATGACATCGCGCAGCTCCTCCGCCAGGATGAAGGCGTTTGTCTTCAGCTCATGAGGGGAGGAGCTCTCGCTGCCATGATTCAGCACGACGGCAATATGATCCGTCTGCGTCTGAAAGACCGCGCCGTGACCTCGCGGCACCAGCAGCTCCTTGGCGATGTTCATGGCGGCGTACGTGAACAATTGAACATCCTGCTCGGTCTGTCCCCGCATATGATCGAGCTCGACATACAGCACCGTATAGTATGCGGCAGGCATCTCGATGCCGTAATAGCGTAGCTTCTCCTCCACGTCTTTCGCATCCAGCGTGCCGGTGACGAGCTTCTGCAGGAAGTTCGCTCTGAGCAGAGGCATCGATTCCAGCATTTGCTGCTCGAGATGACGGTTCGCGGTATGCAGCGATTCCATGTAATGCCGCAGCAGGCCGAATTCATTCATCCCCGCTTGCGGGATAGGGAGGCCAGCGTGTTTTTTGCGGATGAGATCGATAATGCCGGTAAGCCTGCGGACAAACGACCCGGATAACGTAACGGCAGCGCCGATACTGATCAGGACGAGCATGAGGCTGGCGGCCAGCGTCGCTCGCTTGATCCACTGGATGCTGGAGGTCAGCTCGCGGATCGGCACCGCGGATACGTAGCGCCAGCCGTTGTAATCCGACTTTAAGTAGTTGATGAGCAGCTCCTGATTATGGATGGTGGCGGAATACATCTCCTCCGATGCGTCGGAGGCCGTCAGCCGCTGGAGCACGGGATTGCTGAAGTCCGGCTCCAGCAGATGCTTGTTCCAATCGGACAAAATGTTACCGGTCGGCGTCACGATCAGCATTTCGCCGCTTTGACCGAACTGCATGTGGGAGAAGACGTCGAACAGAGCGCGGTCGTTTAATTCGATAATGAGATAACCGAGCGGCTTCTCCGCAGAAACGGGAAGCTTCCGGACAAAGGTGACGACATGGGTTCCGCCTCTTGGTATACTGGGCACGGAACGGATTCGATCCATCCAGAAGAAGTCCTCGTTATGCTTCTGGATCTGTTCCAGAACGGAGGGATGCAGGCGGCTTGCGTCGGCAATGCCCTGACTCGGGTTTACGATCAGATTTTGCCGGGTCATATAGAGATAGACACCGTCCGTATCATTGATAAGCCCTTCCATCGATGTCAGGATCGTCATGATCGCTTGGAAGCGGGTTGGGTCCTCATATGGCTTGTCGAGAGACAGAAATTCCTTGAACAGCGGATTAAACGCATGCTGCAGCACGACCTTGTCCAGATTGACAAGCTTATCGTCGATTCGCTCCTGCACCTGCTTGACCGTCTCGCGGTTCGCCTTGCCGATTTCCTTGAACAGGGTGTGGCTGGCCAGCAAATAAGTCGTCATCCCGAGAATGGCTATGGGAACGATAGCCAGCAGGCAGGCGGTGATTATCACCTTCACTTTGACGGGACCGAAGGTCCATATCTGTTGAATCCAACGGGTGAGCATGACGGTTACCACCTTATGAAAGCGTTTTATATATGCCATAGTATATGTTCGATTCCTGTCCGCGTTTCCCTTCCTGAAATGTAAAATAGTTACTTAAGAACCAAAAACGCCCCTCGCCTTGTTAAACATCGAAGGGAGGGGCGCTGCAGAGTTATTTAGGCTGCTTCTGGTACCATTCGTTCGTTTCTTTCGTAATCTGGGCGCCGCCTTTGTCCAGCCATTCCTTGGCAAACCGGTCGAAATCGTCCATCGGCGCTTTGCCCATAACGAGCTTGACGTATTCTTCGTCGCGGAGCTTGTTCAGATCGGCCTGCTTATCCGGAGCCGAAGGGGCGACAAAGGCCATCGCGGGATTTTTGATCCCCATATCCTTAACGCGGTCAAGGTTTTCCTTCTGCGCCTTCTGCACGGCTTCCGGAGCCGTCAGCACGACATAGCTGTATGGGTCGTAAGGATTATGCTGAATCAAAGCGTCCACGCCGTCCGTTTTATATTTGTCGACATTTATCTTTTTGGTGCCGTCGGCATTTTTCGTATAATGGACGCCTTCCACGCCGAACCGCTTCATATCGTAGCCTTCATCGCTTGCCTGCCAGTCCAGCAGCTGGATGATTTTCTTCACCTTTTCCGGATCGGTCTTGGCGGGAACGACCCATTGCCCGAAGAAACCGGATGTTTCGCTGTACCCGAATTTGCCTGTAGGTCCGGCCGGAGGCTGAATCATGATCAGGTTCGCTTTAGGATCGACCTTGGCTAAGTTTTCAACATAGCGGGCATAGTCGCTTGTCTGGCCGCCCAGCAGAATGCCGGCCTTGCCGCCCTCCAGCTTCTCCCATACCTGCGTGTTCTTCAGGACGGCGAAATCTTTATCCAGACCGCCTTCCTGGTACAGCTTCCGAAGCCACTCCAGCGCCTGCTTCTTGCCAGGGGTAATGTCTGCGTTCATCAGCGTGCCGTCTTCCATCTTGCGCCAGCCTGCACCGGAGTCGAAAGCCATATACAGCGGATCCATATGGGAGACGTTCTCCCCGAAGGCGATACCGAACGTATCGGCTTTGCCGTTTTTGTCAGGGTCACCCGTCGTAAATTTGATGGCGGTTTGGTACAGCTCATCGACGGTTTTGGGTACCGGCAGCCCGAGATTGTCCAGCCAGTCCTTGCGGATCATGACGCCGGAACGGTTCAAGGCCCGGGTGCGGGGGACGCCGTACAGCTTGCCGTTAATTTTGACATTGTCAAGTATCGCCTGCGGCGTTTTCATCAGATTCGGCGCCGGCTTGATCGCCTCGTCCAGCGGAGCGAAGGCTCCTTGCTCGACATATTTGTTCAGCTCGGGATCGGGATAGTTCGTCCAAAGGATGATATCGGGCATATCGCCGGAGGCGAGGGTCACTTTCAGCTTGTCATTGTAGCTGTTATTCGGAACGGCCATCGGCTCGAATTCGATATTGAATTTGTCCTCGATATATTTCCATGCTTCATTTTTTTGCGGAGGATCGGAATACAGCGGATACATCATGCTGATTTTCATCCGCTTGCCGCTCTGGGCATCGGCGGATGGGTTGTTGTTGGCGGACGGATGTTGGTCTTCGGACCCGGGGACGACGGAGCAGCCCAGCAGGGACACGGCGGTTAGAGCGGAAACAGCGGTAACGGAAATCGGTTTGGACCAGCGTTTGGACATGAATGAGACCTCCTGATTAGTTTAATAAGGGAAGGCTATCCTTTGACGGAGCCCAGCAGAACGCCCTTGGCAAAATGCTTTTGCAGGAACGGATACACGAACAGGATCGGGACGGTGGCAACGATAATGGCGGCCATTTTGATCGTCGTAGGGATGATCTTCAGCTCGCCCATCGCCTGCTCGAACTCCTGGGTCGAGCCTTCGATAATCATCTGGCGGAGCACCACCTGAATCGGCCATAGGTTCGACTTGGTCACATAGATGACGGCCGCGAAAAACTGGTTCCAGTGCCCGACGGCATAGAACAGTGTGAACGTCGCGAGAGCGGGCATGGATAACGGAAGGACGATGCGGAACAGAACGCCGAGATTTTTACAGCCGTCAATCCTTGCGGCTTCTTCCAGCTCCTCGGGAATGCTTTGGAAAAAGTTTTTCATAATGATCAGATTGAAGGCGCTGATCGCGCCCGGAACGATGAGCGACCAGACGGTATTAATCATGCCGAGCGATTTGACAATCATATAGGAGGGAATCAGCCCTCCGCTGAACAAAATGCTGAATACGACGAGGAAGAGAATGATACGGCGTCCTTTCAGCCGTTTTTTGGCTAACGGATACGCCATGAAGGTCGTAAACAGCAGGTTTGTGAGCGTGCCGACCACCGTAATGAAGAAGGTCGTGTACAGGGAGCGTACAAAGTGCGCATTGGAGAAGATGGTCGTATACGCATCCCAGGTGACCTGCTCCGGCCACAGGATGACGCCTCCGCGCAGCACCTGCTGCAGCGGGGCCAGCGAGGTGGCCATAATGTAAATAAACGGAAACAAAGTGATGAACGCGCATAAAGTCAATACGATGAGATTGGCCGTGTCAAAGGCCCGGCTTCCCAGGGTAGGCTTGATGTGCATGGTAAGATTCTCCTTTCCTCTTACGTAGTTGGCAGGCGTGCTAAGAAGCCACTAGTATACGCCTTCCTCGCCGAATTTCTTGGTCAGCCAATTGGCGCTGACGACCAGTACGAGACCGATGATGGATTTAAACAAGCCGACAGCCGTTGTGTAGCTGAATTTGCCGCCGATCAGACCTTCCCGGTATACATACGTTTCGAATACGTCCCCGACATTGTTGACCGTAGAGTTCAGCATCAGAAAAATATGCTCGAAGCCGACGTCGAGAATATTGCCGAGCCGTAAGATCAGCAGAATGAAGATTGTGCTGCGGATAGCCGGAAGCGTAATATGCCACAGCTGCCTCCAGCGGCCGGCGCCGTCGACAATGGCGGCCTCGTACAGCTGCGTATCCACGCCGGACAAGGCGGCGAGAAAAATAATCGTGCCCCAGCCGGCTTCCTTCCAGATGCTCTGCGTCACGAGCAGGGAACGGAACCATTCCGACGTCGTCAAGAAGGGAAGCGCTTCGCCGCCCGACGATTTGATCAGCTCGTTGACGAGACCGCCCTGCGTGCCGAGCAGCAGGTAGGTCATCCCGGCCACGACCACCCAGGAAATAAAGTGGGGCAAATAAATGATCGTTTGAACGGAACGTTTGAAAAATTGATTTTTCACCTCATTTAAGAGCAGGGCGACGATAATTGGCGCGGGAAAGAAGAAGATCAGATTGTACAGGCTGATCAGGATCGTGTTGCGGAAAATTTGCCAAAATTTATCGTACTGAAATAAAGTAACGAAATGCTTGAAGCCGACCCAGTCGCTGCCGAGTATGCCTTTAAACGGACTGTAATCCTGAAAGGCGATGACGACGCCCCACATGGGTAAATATTTGAAGATCAGAAAGTAAAGCAAGCCCGGCGCCAGGAGCAGGTAAAGATCCCAATCGATCCAATACCGCTTCCAGCCGGGTTTGGCTGCTGCGGTTGAGGCTTTATCGAAGCCGGCCTCTGCGGTATCCGCTTTCATCAAAGTTCACGCTCCTTCTTAAGATGCTTGGTTGAATGACCGAAATGTCCGGGCGGCGCCCTGCTTTCAGCCTCATGCTCATCATTCTAGGGGAGGGAATTTGAAAAAGAAACAATCATTTCATTTGACACCTAAAACGCTTTCAAAACGCGGCGGCAGCGCGGTTTTACGGGAATAATCATCTCGTATGATTATCGTTCGGCAGGCATGAAGCGGGCTTGTACACACGGAAACGGTCCCTGCGGCGGATGATCTTCTAAAATGATCGTTTCCCCCGTACGCGCCTTGGTATAGAATAAGCTTTGTTTAAAGCTGTGCGCATACCGCGCGGTTTACCGTAATTTGGAGCAGGCAGGTTAAGGATGCGAATGAATACTATTTGAAGGAGCTGGTAACCCATGTTCAGTTCAAAGCTTTCACAAGAGCAAGCGGCGGAGCTGCTGCTTAGCGCAGAGCAATTCCATCCGTTTCCGAAAGGATTGGAACGCACCCGCTGGGAAGCTGTGCCATCGGAAATAAGGAGTGCCTGGATATCTTGGGCGGAGGAGAGACTGGATTGGGAATGGCCGATTCTGCCCGCCGTCCGTTACATGGATTATGTCGTGAACGGCAACCGGACGCGGTACGAAGCGGTTTATTTCGAACGCAGGCAGGCGGTTGCGGATCTGGTGATCGGCGAATGCCTTGAGGGGAAGGGGCGGTTCATAGAGCAGATTATTAACGGAATTTGGTGCCTTTGCGAGGAATCGGTATGGGTGGTACCCGCGCACCTATCTCTCTCGCCGCAGAGCAGGGGCTACGCGCTGCCCGATGTGACGGAGCAGGTGATTGACCTGTTCGCTGCAGAGACGGGGGCGCTGCTTGCCTGGACCGCGTATTTATTGGAGGATACGCTTCAGCTGGAATGTCCGATGCTGCTTCAGCGCATCCGGCATGAAGTGGGACGCCGTATTTTCGAGCCTTACCTGGACCGCGAAGATTTCTGGTGGATGGGCTATGGAGAGAAGAAAGTGAACAACTGGAACCCGTGGATTCATTCGAATTGCCTGGCGGCCTTTCTGATCCTGGAGCCTGATCCTGTAGTCCGAAGCCGGGCTGCCGCCAAAGCCGCCCACAGCCTGGACTTCTTCATGGGCGTATATCATCCTGACGGAGGCTGCGACGAAGGGCCGAGCTATTGGAGCCGGGCTGGCGCATCGCTGTTCGATTGTCTGGAGCTGCTGTATTGGGGAACGGGCGGAAAGCTGAGCTTTTATGAGGAGCCGCTTGTGCAGGAGATCGGCAAATACATCTACAGGGCGCATATTGCCGGCAACGAGTTTGTCAATTTCGCCGACGGCGACGGCCGCCTTCACATCGCAGGCAGCCTGGTTCACCGCTACGGACAGCGGATTCAGGATCAAGGCATGAGCCGCCTGGGGGCGTATGCGTTCCAGAAGAACGGCTGCTCCCGGGATAAAATCGCATCTTTGATGCGGATAACGGCCGAGGTGCTGGGGGCGGAAGCGCTGCTGGCCGAACCGGCGTCCCCTCCGTATGAACAGGATGTCTGGCTGCCGGATACGCATATTTTTGCGGCAAGGGAGCGTCAGGGGGACGGAAGCGGACTGTATGTGGCCGCCAAGGGCGGTCATAACGACGAGAGCCATAACCATAACGATATCGGCCATTTCATCGTCTACGGCAACGGGCAGCCGTTTCTGATCGACGCTGGGGTGGAAAGCTATACCTCGAAGACGTTCAGCCCGCAGAGGTACGAGATCCTGACCATGCAGTCGAGCTATCACAGTCTGCCTGAGGTGAACGGCTTCCAGCAGCAGGCCGGCAGCGATTACCGGGCCGGGGATGTGGCGTATGAGGCGGACGGGGCGAAGTCCGAGCTGTCGCTGAATATTGCGGCGGCCTATCCTGCGGAAGCCGGGATCAAGCAGTGGCGCCGAAGCTGCGCGCTGCACCGCGCGAGCGAGGATGCGCGCGCTTTCGTTGAAATCCGGGACCAGTTCGAGCTGCAGGAGGCGAGTGCCGAGGTCGTGCTGAATTACTTGACGCTGCAGCCGCCGAGCCTGCTGGACGGCTCCAGCATCGAGCTTCGGCACGAGAGCGGAGACCGGCTGCTGCTGGCATACGACGGGGAGGGGCTGGCTCCCTCGGTTGAGACCGTTCCCGTGACGGATTCCCGCATGCTGCCGATTTGGGGCGACCGCGTATACCGGCTGCAGCTGAAGGCGAAGCATGCTGTGAAGGCGGCGGATTGGACGCTCCGCATTCGATTGGCGGACTGAACGCCGCCGGACGGCGGAAACAGTAAACCTTAGCAAAAAAAACGGTGAACCTTGGCTTGATCGGGGTTCACCGTTTTGCGTTTCACTGCCGTTCACTACGGTGCAGCTCGCGTACGCTGCCGTCCTCACAGCCGATAACCGCCGAGCTGGCTATGCCGGCAAACAATCCGTTCTCGACGACGCCCGGAATGCGGTTGAGGCTTACGGCTAACGACGCCGGATCGGGAATGGCGCCGAAGCTGCAGTCGGCAATCCAATTGCCGTTGTCCGTGACGAAGGGCTGTCCGTCCTTCAGGCGGATTCGGGCTTCGCAGCCGAGCCGGGCGATGGCGTTCAGGGTCCAGTTCTCGGCAAACGGCACGAGCTCTACCGGCAGCGGGAACCGTCCGAGCGTCTCCACCCGTTTGGATTCATCGGCAATAACGATCATTCGCTTGCTGTTCCCAGCGAGAATTTTTTCCCGGAGCAGCGCCCCGCCGCCGCCCTTGATCAGGTGGAGCCGGTCATCCACCTCGTCTGCGCCGTCTATCGTGATGTCGATCACGTCGACTTCATGGAAGGGCGCAATAGGTATGCCCAGTTCCCGGGCAAGCGCCTCCGAGCTTTGGGAGCTGGCAACGGCTCTCAAGCTCAGTCCTTGCTCCTTGATTAAAGCGGCAATGCCGTGAATGGCCCAATACGCGGTAGAGCCTGTGCCTAATCCTACGGTCATTCCATCCTTGATATATGTTACGGCTTGTTCAGCGGCAGCTTTCTTGGCCTTCATCTCGACCAACCTCCTTTTACTTCATTTAACCTCCTCAAAAAGGATATGGCAAGAGGATCGCGAATATCATGCTTGAAAGAGCTTACAAAAATAACCCCACAAAGTGGAACTTATGCTTCGAAGCGGACTCAGGTACTTTGCGGGGACCCCGAAAAGTTATATAAATTGAAAATGAGAAACGAGGGAGTGCAAGTGCAGCGATTCTTGATTGGACAGTATGGCCGGTTTGACTATAGCAAATTTCAAAGGGATTTTCGTCCGGGCTTCTACGGAATCGAGGCCTGCCTGCTGGAGAGCGGGGAAGACATCCAGGCGCTGATTGATGAAGCGGAGAAGCATGCGTTTCGCGTCGGCATCCACTTTCCGCTCCGGGCGGGCGGACCTAGTCTTCGCGACGCCTTGTTTCTGGCTCAGGACGATGAAGTCCGCAAGGAAGCCTTCGCTTATGCGGAGAGGGAGCTGGAGGCTGCGGTACGGGTAAAGCCGGAATATATTCTGTTCCATTATCCGAAGCCGGTCATTCTGGACGACCGGGTAGATTGGCGGCATTGGAGATTCTCCGATCCGAGCGAGTATGTATATGAGAGTGCCTATGATTTGGAAACATTCCTTGACCGGAGCGAGCGGCATTTCTCCTGGCTGACGGAGAAGGGGAAGGCTTACGGCTTTAGACCGGTACTGGAGTTCGATGCCTTGAACCGCTACGTCTATGACACCGGCGAGGTGGTGAAGCTGCTTCAAAGGTATCCGGATATCAAGCTGTGTCTGGATACCGGCCGCCTGTTTCAACAGGAGAAGCTGGACCCGTATTTGGATGTGTCCCGGGTGCTGCGAACCTACGCTCCTTATGCCGCTTCCATCCATTTGTGGACGCTGCAGGTGCTGAACGATGGCAGCGGTGTTCGCCACAGCCATTTTCCGGCTCTGCCTGCGCTGGACCCGGCGGATGGCTGGGCTCCTATCGAAGCCTACCTGCAAATCATTGCGGAGGTCAATCCCGATGTGAACATCCTGTTCGAGCACCGTTCGGATTGGATCAGCGACGAGGAGCTGGAGGCCTGCTATCACTGGATTCATCGGCTGATGGGCGGGAAGCCGTCTGAATAAGCCGGAAAATTGCGGATTGCCCAAATGTATCCGATAATTTATAGTATGAAGTAAACATGCCCTGCCGGATAGTCCTGGCGGGGAATAAGGAGAGAACCGTTTTGGAACAACGATTTGCGAAAGAATCCCGATGCTACAAAACTTCCCGCGTATTTCCGACCGATGTCAATAATCACAATACGCTCTTCGGCGGTAAGCTGATGGCGTACATTGACGATATTGCATCCATTTCCGCTTCCAAGCACTGCAGACGCTCTGTCGTTACAGCCTCGACGGACTCGGTCGACTTTCTGTACCCGATCCGTCCGACGGATTCCGTCTGTCTGGAGTCGTTCGTCACCTATACCGGCAAAAGCTCGATGGAGGTGTTCGTCAAGGTCATGACGGAGGATTTAAAAACGGCGGAGCGCCGTATCGCCGCCACGTCTTTCCTGACCTTCGTCGCGCTCGACGAAAATAAGAGACCGGTTGCCGTGCCGCAGGTCGTTCCCGAATCGGAAGAGGAGAAGCGCCTGAACGAAACGGCCGAGGACCGGCGCGGAATTCCGAAGAATCCGCCGGGAAAAGAGTAAAAATTTCTCCGGTCACCTTACAACGAAATTCCCTTGGGAATAAGTTGTCCGCCCTCAAGAGACGGGGCTCTGTTCACTTCCTTACAGGAAGGGCAGAGCCCCGTCTTTTTTGTTCAGGATAAGCAGATCCGTTCTTTTCTTGAGCTTGTCGAGAAAGCTTGAATTTGTGTGATACTCCGGTGGGGTATCCTCCTCCAGCCGCTGATGAAACTCGTGAATTGGATTAGATTTGAAGGTATTTTCACGAATTTCAAAGGCGGACGTAAACTAAGCGTGTTTCGTAGAAAAACGGGCTTCGTAAGCTTAGATACCCCACCTGCGGTGGTAAGCATGGTTCACTTCGTGTGACTTTCTCGACAGCCTGACCTAGCCGCAGGCTAGGTTTTTGTTAGTTATCAATTTCAGATACAAACCTGTTAAGTGGGGGCATTTCACTTTGTAAGCGAATTCAATACACTGTCAGGGAGTAACAATATCGATTTCAGAGAGGGTGGCAGTATGCAAAAAAACTGGAAAGCTTTTGGAATATTCGCCGTGGCTTGTTCCCTGCTTGGCTGTACTCCGTTACCGGATGAAGGGGCGCCGGCCCAAGGCGGCGGTCAGGCGGAGCAGGCTAAAGCTGACAGCAGCGGCAAAGCCGGCAATAAGTTGACCCTCTGGGTGTTTGCCGAGCCCCACAAGCGGTTCTATGAAGAAGTAAAGAAGGAATTCGCCAAGACGAAGCCGGATGTAGAAGTGGAAATCAACCTGATGGAAACCAAGAGCGAGATGGATAAATACGCTATTATTTCGAAATCCGGAGGCGAGGGGGCGCCGGATCTGCTCGACATTGAGCAGGGACAATTCCCCCTGCTGATCCGGGGCGACGTTCCCTTTGAGCCGCTGGACGATTATTTGAAGCGTGATAATCTGAACGACGTGATGTCCAAGGGCCGCCAGGCATTGTACACAGTGAACGGGAAGCAGTACGGGATCGAGCATGCCGCGACCGTGTCAGCCTTGTACTACCGCAAGGATCTGTTCGATCAAGCGGGGATCAAGGTGGAAGAGCTGAAAACCTGGGACCAATTCACCGAGCAGGCGAAGAAGCTGACCGGAAAAAACAAATATATTTTTCCGGCTGCAAGCAACGGCACGGGAGAGAACGACCGGACGTACTTTGAATTGTTAATTAAGCAGGAAGGCGGAGATATCGTCACGACGTCGGGCGAAGTGGGATTGCGCACGCCGGAGGCGCTGACGGCTTTGAAGCGTACATATGACTGGAAGAACAGCGGCATTATGGGGCTGTCCCAAAAGTAAATTTGGAGACACCCTCTGGAACAAAATAAGATGACATTCGAAAAAACCAAGGAGCTATGCGATCTGTTCTCGCTTAGCTCCTTGGTTTTTGGTATCTATTGCAGCTTTCTTAAGTAGATTGTGGGCAAGGGAAAGCCACCCGACCTCCAGACTTACTTTTGGTAAGCCACGAAGCAGAAATCTTCTAAATCCTCTGTTGTGTTTCATATCACCAAACACAGGCTCCGGCTCGATCATGCGCCTCACTGCCAGGGCATAACCCTCTTCACTGCGGAGCTTTTGCCTTGCTTGGCCCTTTAGCCGCAAATACTTCATGCTGACTTTGATCTCACGGTTACCTTGGGCCTTCGTACACTGTGGTTTCAGCGGGCATTCCTCACAGCTGGTGCTTCGGTAATGCCTGTGTTCGATTTCATACCCACTTTCTTTTTTTTCCTTACTTACCCTACGAAAATGGAGCGGTTGTCCGGCTGCGCATGTCCACGTGTCTTGCTCGCTGTTGTAGGTCCAGTTGTCGATCTTACTGATGTCCTTTTGCCATGCCTTGCTTTTTTCGCGATGGTACGTGCTGTACTTTACAATGGCTTCGACTTTGTTCTGCTCCAAATAGTCATAATTCTCCTCACCGCCATAGCCCGCATCAGCGATGACGGTGTGTGGCAGCTTGCCGAACTGTGATTTTATTTTCTCCAGATGAGGGATGAGGCAGCGCGTATCGGTCGGCCGCTGGTGAACGCTGTAGCCGAGAATGAATTGATTTTCAGTGCCAATCTGTACGTTGTAACCCGGCTTGAGCTGGCCATTTCGCATGTGGTCTTCTTTCATTCGCATAAATGTGGCGTCATGGTCCGTTTTGCTGTAGCTGTTTCGATTTCCTAAGATGATCTCATGTGTCTCATACTTTTGGAGCCGCGGAAGCAAGTCCTTGCGGAGCGCACGCACCGCCTTCTTTAGCGGTTTATCTTTAGGCTTCTCCTGCAGGCGCTCTTCCAACTGCTTGACGGCATGTGCCAGCTTTTCACTTGTGATGGCAGATGACTCTCCCAGCTCGTGAAGATCCCTGCCCTCATGTGCTCCTTCTTCTTGCCTCTCAGCTTCTTCAATGGCGGCGAACAAGGTCTGGACTTTCTCCTGGAGCTTGGCCTTGTGCTTCACGACAGCCTTTCCCCAAACAAACGTATAGCGGTTGGCATTGGCTTCGATCTTCGTGCCGTCCACAAAGTAATGCTCCAACTGCACATAGTTCTCCTCTGCGAGGAATTGAAGAACGGCCGTAAACACAGTCTCCAGTACAGTTTTCATTCGTTCCGAACGAAAGCGGTTGATGGTACGAAAGTCCGGGCGCTGCCTGCCTGCGATCCACATAAACATGATGTTTTCACGGACAGCCTTGGCAATCTGGCGAGAGGAGTAGATGCGTTGTGTGTAGGCATAAATGATGACTTTGGTTAACATCTTGGGGTGATAGCTATCTCGTCCGCCTCCGGGGTAAGCGGCGTCGAAGATAGCGGCGTCGAGACGATTGACGGCAGTGTTTACAACGCGAACGAGGTGGTTTGCTGGAATGTCCTCTTCTAAATCCATTGGCAGGCAAAGTTGATCCATGGTATATTGAATGTACAAAAGAAACCTCTCCTTTATGTGAATGGTGGGTGGTACTTCCATTTTACCAAAGGTAGGTTTCTTTTTGTTGTACAAAATGAGAGGGCGTCCCTCAGTCATTTAATGACTTATGGGACACCCTCATTATGGACAAGGAATTCATCTCAGGTCCTGCCTATTGGGATGCGTTCAAGACGGGCAAGTATATCGCAGCGTTCGGTCCCGACTGGTGGGTGAATCTGCTGGCTGACAATGTGCCCGATTTGAGCGGCAAATGGGCGGCGGTGCCGATGCCGACCGGCGGTCCGAAATCCGTTTCCACCTCCGTTTGGGGAGGCACGGGCCTCATGATTTCGAAATTTTCCAAGAACAAGGAGCTGGCATGGGAATTTCTGAAAACGGCACAGTTGACTCCTGCGATGTCCGTCAAGCGGTTTCAGATTGTGAACCTCTTTCCTGCGCTGATTCCATCCTTGAACGATCCCGGCCTGCATGAGCAGAGCACCTATACCAAATATTTCGGCGGCCAGGATCTCGGCGAGCTGTACGGAAAGCTGGTGCCGATTGCGCCGAATCAGAATCAGGCCTGGTGGCGTACCCAGTTCAAGACCGCCTGGGATAAATATTCGTTCGACTATCAGGAAGGAAAGCTGACGCCGGAGCAAATGCTGGAGAAGGTCGACACGGAGCTGAAGGCCTTAATTAAAAAGGAAGAAGCGGTAAGCAAATAAGTTTTACAGACGAAGGAGGGGAAGCGAAGACTTCTCTTCCTTCGCCACTGGAAGGAGGCAGGAACGCATGATCTGGAAGCCGTCGCTGCTTGTGAAGGCAGCGCCCTTTGTATTCATTGCTCCGTTTTTCATTCACTTTGCCGCATTTCACGTCTACCCGACCTTTTACGGGCTGTATCTCAGCCTGCATGCCGGAATCGGGAAATTGACTTTTATCGGCGCCAAAAACTATGAGCTGGTTTTGCAGGACTCCAGGTTCTGGAACTCTATGTGGAACGGCGTTAAGCTGACGGGCGGAAGCGTCTTTATCATCCTTCCGGTTGCGCTGGGGGTGGCCTTATTGGTCAACCAGCCGTTTGTAGAAAAACGCAAAGGCTTTTTCGCCACCTTCTTCTTTACGCCGAATATTACTTCGGCTGTTGCTGTGGCGCTGATCTTCAGCCTGATCTTTAACCGGTCCTTCGGTGTGTTGAACGCTTTGCTGTCCATGGTGGGAATAGAGCCCGTTGCCTGGCTGCAGAACCCGAATTGGACGATGCCTGCCCTCATTCTTGTCAGCCTTTGGCGGTACCTGGGCATTAATATTTTGTATTTTATGGCCGGTCTGCAGAACATTCCGCACGAGCTGATCGAAGCGGCCAAGATGGACGGCGCGAATGCCGTACAACGATTTTGGAACGTCACGCTGCCTATGCTAAGGCCCATTCTCACCTTTATCGTTTTTCAGGCGATTGTCGGCTCGTTCAATATGTTCGCAGAAGCGTATTTGCTGGCGGGAGGCGGAGGCGGGCCCGGAGATTCCTTGCTCTTTCCGACGATGTATCTGTACGAGCAGGCGTTTCGCTCCCAGAACTTCGGCTATTCGTCGGCGATCGGCTATGTGTTTACCGCGATTCTGCTGCTGGTCGGAGCGCTGCAGCTGAAGCTGTTCCAAGAAAATAATCCGACACGGCAAGGGGAAAGGAGGGGATCCTTCCGATGAAGCTGCGCAATCGCCTGCATCCGATATCCGTGTATACGGTTCTGATCCTGTTAAGCTTCATGTTCTGCGTGCCCTTCCTGTTTATGATCGGCACGTCGTTCAAAAAATACGAAGATATCGCATCCCAGCCGCTGAATCCGGTTCCTTTGCGTCCGACGCTGGATAATTTTACGCTGCTGTTTCAGAAGCTCCCGTTCTGGACGCAATTCGCCAACGGAATTATGATCGCGGTATCCATTTCGCTGCTGGCTATGCTGTTCAACTCTCTGGTTGCCTACGGATTCGCCCGCTATGAATTTCGATTCAAAAACGGGCTGTTCTTCGTCGTATTGTCGACTCTGCTCGTCCCTTCCCAGCTGACGCTTGTCCCTTCATTTATGATGTTTCGCAGCTGGGGCTGGCTCAATACCTTTTATCCGCTGATTCTGCCGGCTTCGATCTCGGCGATGAGCGTTTTTCTTATCCGGCAGGTGATGTCCGCCATTCCCAAAGAATTGTACGAAAGCGCAAGGGTGGACGGCAGCTCGGAGCTGGGCACGTTTCTGCGCATAGCGTTGCCTCTGTCGATGAGCGGCATCGGTATCGTCGGCGTGCTGGCTTTTATGAACTCGTGGAACGACTATCTCAGCCCGCTTATTTTTCTGACGAACGAAAAGCGGATGACGCTGGCGGTAGGCATTACGACAATGAGTAATCCTTACAAGGAAGATTTCGCCACGCCGATTACCGGCGCCTGTTTGATGGCCGTTCCCGTATTAATTCTCATCAGTGCGGTCGGGCAAAAATATTTCGTCAGCGGCCTGAATACCGGCGCGGTAAAAGGGTAGGGAGCAGCACCAATAGCCCATGTCCGGCTGCAGCGAAGGACGGCTGCGCCGGACATGGGAGATAAGAAGGCTGCGGAGCTTTAGAGGTGTATTACTATGGAGCTATCCTATCCGTTCAAAACCAAGGCTTGCGCCCGCCGCCATGCTTCCTCGGCAAGCCGCTTGAATACGAGCGCCTGCTGCCAGCGGTCCGAAATTTCCCTCGTTCCCTGGGCCGATGTGCGTTCCGTGATCGCGTATCCCGGAGGCCCCAGCTCGCTGACGAACGGCAGCACGTCGCCGGGCTGGGCATCCTTCAGCCAGTAAGCCATACCGCGGCTCCACCAGCGCAAATAATGCTCCACGAGCTCATGCTGCCCGTCCTGGCCGATATCGATCTGGACCTGCTCTCCGTTCGATACGCGGCCATGAATGGCGGCGGTACGCTGGAGCAGCACGTCGAATAACGGCTCCGCCTTGCGCAGCAGGCTTTCTCCTACCAGCTCTCCCGCCACCGCATAATGGGATAGGTCGATCGTCAAGCGAACCGCGGGCAGCGCACGGACGTAGCTTACAGTGCGATGAAGGTCCTGGGTGACGCGTCCGCGATGCGTTTCTACCAGATAGGGCAGACCTGCGTCCGCCGCCTCTTGAGTCAAGGCGTCAAGCAAGGCAATGGCTGCTTCGTCGACGACGAAGGAGTCCATCACCTGCGAATTGACATATTGCACGCCGAATTCCTTCGCCTGGCGCAGCAGCGGGGCCAGCTCCTCGCGGCTCGAAGGGAAGGAATGAATGCCGAAGCTGAAGCGATAAGCGTCGAGCTGCCGTTTCCATCGCTCCTGCTCGGACGGCTCAGGCAATCGGCCGAGAATTCCGGCAAATCCGGCCTCCGCAATCTTCTCGAGCTTTTCCTCGTCGGACCATTCCCGCGTGCCGTCGCCCAGACGTTCCATCCCCCACCAGGACTGCTGAATCTCCAATCTTGGCGGGTTCGCGGTGCCGTCATTGATCCGGTAAACCTGTGTCTGCTTCTGTTCCATACATTGCCTCCTTAAGCGATGAAATGAGCTATATTCGGAAGTGTTTGGCAGTCCGTCCGCTAGGGGGAGGAGCCGCTGCTGTTGTGCCAGCTTTCGCGCCGCACTTCGGTCGGCGTTTTTTTCGTGTGCTGTTTAATCGTTCTGGCAAAATGATAAGACGTCTTGAAGCCGACCCGGTCGGCAATCTCGCCGATCCCAAGCCCGGTGCTGCGAAGCAGCTCCAATCCCCGTATCACCCGGTACCTCCACAAATATTGCGTCGGCGTGATGCCCTCGTCCCTGCGGAACAGGCGGATCAAATGTTCAGGGGACGTATTGGTACAGATAGAAAGCGCTGTCAAATCAAGCTCTTCGGCAAACCTGCGTTGAATTTCCTCCTTGGCGATCAGTACGGCAGGATGCTTATGCTTCACTTTATCCATGTACTGTTGCTCCGTTAGAAACAAAAGCACCGCGGAGCGCCCGAGCGAGCACAGCACTTCCTTGAAGCGGCTCCCGCCTTCGTTGGACTCCATGGTGAGCATGAGGTCGGTAAGCTGATTCATTTTGTCCGAGAGAGGAATGTACAGCGGAAGCTGCTCAAGCCAGGCAGCGGTTTCCTCGGGTAAAGGTTCAGACCTTTACTTCGATCCACCGGTGCCACGTTTCTTCCTTCCCGGCAAATTCGAAATACTCCACCTTCCCCGGCTTCAACAGGGCGACATGCCCGGTAGGCACATGATGCGCGGTTCCGTCGATATGAATGCACATCCCGCCGGTATGCAGCAGGACAAGCTGCAGATCCTGCTGAACGCGCGGGCCGAACGTGCCGCCGGGAGGATAGATCACGGTGCCGGCCTTGGCTCTGTTCACGATAAAGGGCGGATATCGATCCGCCCCTGGTCCGCTGTTCATAGTCTCAACCTGCCTTATGCTAAGAGGGTTGATCTTATTATACTAGAGAAACTTTGCGTTTTAAATCTTCTCTATCAATCGTAGAGTCGTGCCGGATATAATGACAAACATAAGAACGTCTCCAACGGTCCGACCGGTTTCTTGTTGATGAATGGACCAGAAGATTATGGAAAATAAGAATATCGCCCGGCTCCAGCACAACCGGAATTTCCTTGCTCAGATCCACTCCTTCGGTTTCATCGGTCCAAGCCTCGTGCTCGTCGAGATTTTTCACTGCGCCGTGCGGGAGCAGGCCCCATTGATGGGAGCCGGGGATCACCCACAGGCACCCGTTTTCCTCGTTGGTGTATTCCATCGCAACCCAAGCCGCTATCAATGTATTCGGATCATTGCGGATATAGTAGTAGTCCTGATGCGCGGCTTGCCCGGGAGAGCCGGGCTCTTTATAGAAATACATGCTTTGGACCCCGCAGGCTTCATCGCCGAGCAGCTGGGCCAGAGCGCCTCGTACGATCGGCAGCTTCATCATTTGCAGAGAGAAGCCGTCATGCAGATGCGGATTGAACAGCCGGATGGAAAAGCGGTCCTGATCGGACACGGCCGTCCCTGCTCCTTTGCCTTTGCGGGGCCGGGCCCATTCCGCGATTTCCTCCGCGGAGCGGATGGCATGAATATGAGCGTTGTAGGTATGAATCAGATCTTCGCTGCACCCCTTCGGAATGACGATGTATCCGTCTTTCTCATATTGGGCGACTTGTTCGGATGTCAGCGGGTTCAGCCTTTCCGCGGCTTTTTGTGTACTCATAGCTTAGTTCCTCCCTTAAATCGGTCATAAATATCTTACCGGACTCCTTTTATTGTAGTAAGATCGGCCGGGGGTGGAAATGCTTGAGCGCGGCAACTTTGTATCTGAAATTGATTTGGGCGGGAGGTGAGGAACGCAAGAAAAAAGGGATCGGCTGATCCCTTATCATTGCAGCTGCTGTGACTGGCTGCCTTGTCCTTGCTTCGGCCGGGAGGCGAAATCCATCGTCCAGTCGATCATTCCGTTCATCATGCTGAGGACCAGGTTAATGACGTCCTCATCCGTCAGGCTGCTTCCGCCGCTCGATTTGCTGGATGTGTACTCCTGCATCTTTTTTTCAAGACTGCTGGTCAGCTCTTTGAGCTTCAGGAAATCGTTGGCGATATCAAAAATTTGATTGTTTGAGCCGCCCCCGCCCTGCTTCTGCTGCGAACCGCCGAAGGAGTCGGCGCCTTGTGCACCGCCTTGACCCTGCTGACCGCTGTCCTCTCCTTGACTCTGATCCGTCTGCGCTTGTCTCTGATCTTGACCTTGACCTTGACCCTGATCTTGACCCTGCCCTTGACTTTGAGACTGCCCTTGGCTTTGATTTTTGCCCTGGTTCTGGATAAGCTCTTTAATCTGCTGCAGCTCTTGAGTCAGAAACTGATTTTGCTCGGTGAGCTCATCGATTTGCCCCTTTATTTCACGGTTACTGATCATAGGCGCTCCTTGTTCGAATAGATATGGTCGTTTGTATTTTATCCATATACAAGCGCTGTATCCATTTATCCGGGCATTGGATTTAGAATTTAATGGTAGAGTCCGCTCGTTTTCGGGAATCATAGCAAAAACGCCGCGGCCTCCGGCTGACCATCCGGGCGCTTTTCTACTGCTGGGAGGCTGTTATTTTTTTCTCATGCCGAAAAATTCACATGCTTTACGGGAATGATAACCAAGCTCGCTCAGACTGGACTGAACAACGACAATCTGATCGTCAAACCGGGAAATCGTGCCTCCCGAATCGACGACGTGGTCGTCCTGAAATACACGGATGGCGAACTGCCGGTCCATGGCCTCCTGAAAATCTTGATCCGAGATCAGCTTGCGGTTATGCGCCATCTTTCTAATCTCCTTGTCTGTTAAAGTTGTGTTTTATTGTATCAAAAATAAAGCCGGATGGACATCGGAACACCGCTTATGCTTCAATGAAGGAAGGGAGCGTGAACGAATGAAGCTAAGCGTTTTGGATTTGGCCCCGGTCTACGGGGGTACGGGGCACGGCGATGCGTTGAAGCAGGCGCTGCGGTTAGCGCAAACGGCGGAAGCGCTGGGATATCACCGGTATTGGGTGGCGGAGCACCATGATTTGGCCGGCTTGGCCTGCACGGCTCCGGAGGTACTGCTTGCGCATATCGGCGCGCTGACGTCGCGCATTCGGCTTGGCTCCGGCGCGCTGCTGCTGCCGCACTATAAGCCGCTGAAGGTGGCGGAAGCGTTCCGGCTGCTTGCCGCCTTGTATCCGGGCCGTATCGACCTGGGCATCGGCCGGGCCCCAGGAGGGCCGGCTCATGCCAGCATGGCGCTCAGCGGCAATTTCCTTGACAACGTGCGGCGGCTGCCCGAATCGCTTAAGGACCTGCTTGAGCTGCTGTCCGACCGCTACGAGCTGGAAGGGCAGCCTGTACGAGCCAGGCCGATTCCGGCCGTCGCTCCGCAGGTATGGCTGCTCGGCACGAATCACAAGAGCGCCGCTTACGCCGCGCAGTTCGGGACGGGGTATGTGTTCGGCTCGTTTATGAGCGAGACGGACGGCAAGGAAGTATTGGCGGCTTACCGCGCTCAATTCAAGCCGTCCGTGGCTTCCGCGGAGGCGCGGGTCATCGCGGCTGTCGGCGTCGTCTGCGCGCCAACGCTGGAGGAAGCGCGAGAGTTGGCCGCCGCCGGATCGGCCTTGTTTCTGGATCGTGTCCCGGAGGCAGGCCATAGTTCCGCAGAACCGCAGTCTTCCGGGCGAAAGTACGTAGTCGGGACGCCGGAGCAGGTGGCCGCCGAATTGAAGGAGCTGGAGCGGGAGTACGGAGCGGATGAATTTCTTCTTGTCACGCCGATTCCGGATTACGATCTGCGGATTCGTTCGTATGAGCTTGCAGCCCAGGCGCTGTTAGGCTGAGCCGTGAGATGAGCATCCAGCTTGGCGGCGGCCGCTTGACCCTTATGCAATGGATGCTAGTGCTATCGTGCATCTTGTTGTACAATAGAGGCCATTAGCCGGATTTCCAAATTGCAGGAGGATTTCGTCATGCTGGTAGCGCAAAGATGGGATAAAATCATACAGCTGGTCAACGAACGGGGGAGTATCCGTGTCACGGAGCTGAGCGCGATATGCGAAGTGACGGAAGAAACGATCCGCCGGGATCTTGACAGACTCGAGAGTGAGGGCAAGCTTCGCCGCAGCCACGGAGGCGCCGTTAGCATCCAATCGTCTCAAGCGGAGACGCCTTACATCGAACGGGAGACAACGAACGCGGAAGAGAAGCGGAGCATTGCTGCGGAGGCGGTCAAGCAGGTGAACGAGCAGGATCGGATTATTCTGGATGCAAGCTCCACCGCATGGTATATGGCGCAGCTGCTGCCGGATATGCCGCTCACTGTGCTGACCAACTCCATTAAAGTGGCTTCGGAGCTGAGCACGAAAGAGAAAATTCAGGTCATTTCGACCGGGGGGCTGCTGTCGCCTCGCTCGCTTTCGTTTGTAGGGCCTTTGGCGGAGCGCTCTCTCAGCACTTATCATGTGGATAAGGCTTTTTTGTCCTGCAAAGGTCTTCACCTGCAAAGGGGCTTAAGCGAGTCGAACGAGCTGCAGGCGCTTATTAAACAAAAAATGATCGGTATCGCGGACGATGTGTATATTTTGGCGGATTACAGTAAATTCGGCCAGCAGTCGCTCGCCCATGTGGCCTCTTGGCATGAGATTCAGCATATTATTACGGACGGGAGAACGGATACGGATGTTCTCGCCCGGTTATCGGAGATGAAGGTGCAGGTGCACCGGATCTCTATGGAGGTATAGTCTATGGAAGCATTGGGGGAGCAGCATGCCTCCTACTCCATTTTTTCTATATGTTCAGAGCCTCTCCTCTATACTCAAAAAAGTGTTGAGGAAGCCGAAGTTTGGCGCTGTCGAATATTTGTGCTGCGGATAAGACTGGAATGGTTTTACCATACGGCCGCGATCGGATATCGTATCATTCGAACCTGCATATTTCGATTGAATAGGAGCAGTCTATTCATAATGAGCGGAGGGATCTCACGATGGATAGATTGCCCGAAGATATTAAGTTTATCAGGGCTTTGATAGCCAATGTTGTATTTGCCGGAAATGCTGGAGGCTCGGACTGGGTATTGGTCGATGCCGGAATAGACGGATTCGCTGCGCGTATTATGGAGACGGTCGAGGCGCGGTTTGCTGCCGCTAAGCCTAAAGCAATTGTGTTAACCCATGGTCATTTCGATCATGCAGGCTCCCTTGAGGATCTATTAAAGGCATGGGATGTGCCGGTATATGCTCATGCAAAAGAGCTGCCGTTTCTGACGGGACAAGAGGACTACTCGGAGCCGGATCCGGCGGTAGGAGGCGGCTTGATCTCAACCATTTCGCCATTATTTCCAAGTAAAGGCATTGATATACGAGGGAATGTCCAGGAACTGCCTGAGGATGGAACGATTCCAGGCCTGACCGGCTGGACATGGATTCATACACCGGGGCATACTCCGGGACATATTTCTTTATTTAGGGAAAGCGACAGGATGCTTATTGCCGGGGACGCGTTTACGACGGTGAGGGAAGAGTCGCTTACGGCCATGATCTTTCAGGAAAAAGAGGTGCACCGCCCGCCAGCTTATTTTACAACCGATTGGGATGCAGCGTGGGAATCGGTCCGGCGTCTCGAGGCGCTTAAGCCTAACTCAGCTATAACTGGACACGGGAAGCCGATGGGGGGAGAGGAGCTAAGACAGGGCCTTGCCGATTTAGTCCGGGACTTTGATAAGGTTGCGATTCCGATGCAGGGCCGGTATGTTCACCAGACCTAACCTGACACAAGCAGCAGCTTTATGATGCTGCCAAGGAAGACTTAAATGTATTGAGCCCTCTGTTTCTGGTAAAGCAAACAGAGGGCTTTAGATTTGATAAGGGCGCGGGCGGATTAACGATTAATGTCTATACATAGACATGTTTTGAAAGCTTGCATCATAACCAGGCTGCTGCGTGTAAGAGAGCACGCCGGCGTGCTGCGCACTTTGCTCCAGCGATTGACAAATTTGAGAGACTTGCTGCATTTGCTGCATCGCTAATTGATGTCCTTGCAGGGCGGATTGAATGATATGGGCCGCTCTCTTTTCTTTCTGAGCAAGCTCTTCGAGAATAAAAGCATTCTGCTGCTCCTGCTGCAGCATTTGCTGGTACATCTGCGTAGCTTGCTGGGTTTGGCTCATCAGCTGGTGAAGAATTTGCTCGCATTGATTGATTTGGCTGGAAAGGTTTTGGTTCTGGTACATGGAATGATGCCTCCTTGAGCGGTATAGTTTGTTTTAGTGCCCTGTTATGTTCTTCGTCTGTATTCGAATGTATACAGTGAGAATATATTACCATGCCCTCTTCCAGGCGATTCGTCAGCCACGAAAATATGAAATACTTTTGCTATAGATTCGGACCTTGAAGAAAATTAATGGTAGAATTAGAAGTGGCTGTTCATCCGATTGGCGAGAGGGGAAACGGTATGGCAACGTTCAAAGTGGTTATTACGGACTATGAGTATAAGAGCCTGAGCATTGAGAAAGACGTGCTGAATCAGCTTGATGTGGAATTTGTGACTGCCCAATGCCGCACCGAGGAGGAAGTTATTGCGGCTGCGGAGGATGCCGACGGGATCTTGAACCAATATGCTCCGATCACGGAGAAAGTTATTCAGCGGTTGAAGCATTGCAAGATCATATCCCGGTACGGCGTGGGGGTTAATACTATCGACTTGAATGCCGCGACGAACCGGGGAATTATCGTGGGCAATTGTACGGATTATTGTGTGGATGAAGTGGCGGATCATGCGCTGGCGCTTCTACTGGCTTCAGCCCGAAAAGTTACCTTATTGAATTCTTACGTAAAACAGGGAACTTGGGACTACAAGAAAAGCATCCCGATTTACCGGCTGCGCGGCAGAGTGCTGGGCCTTGTCGGATTCGGAAAAATCCCGCAAAATCTGAGCCTGAAGGCGAAAGCGCTGGGGCTGCATATTTTGGCCTGCGATCCCTTCGTATCGGAAGAGGCTGCCTCTCCATACGGAGTTCAATTGGTCGATTTGCAAACCTTGTGCCGGGAATCCGATTTTATTTCCGTGCATGCTCCGTTAACCGAAGGAGACCGAGGGCTCATCGGCAAGGAGCAATTTCACGCGATGAAGCCGGAGGCGGTTGTTATTAATACTTCCCGCGCTTCGCTGATTGATGAGGCCGAACTCATTGATGCGCTGCAGGCCTCCCGAATTGCCGGCGCCGCGCTGGATGTGCTTGAACAGGAACCGATCCTGCCCGGCAATCCGCTGCTGGAGATGGAGCAGGTGATTCTGAACCCCCATGTCGCCTGGTACTCTGAAGAGTCGGAGAAGGAGCTGAAGCAGAAGGTGGCGCAAAATATCGTGGATGTGCTTTCCGGCTATTATCCTGTTTATTTAGCCAATCCCGAAGTAAAAAGCACGGTTCGTTTAATGGAACAACCGAAGTAAGCTATAACTAAAATAATGGAATATAGGAGACTTTAGACTTATGGCGAAGGCAAAAGTAGCAAAACGTCCGACGCGGGACGAGTTCGTTTTGGAGGAGCTGGGGAATCAGCTTGTGGAGGCTAAGCAAGAGGACTCCGAGGTATTATTGACTGTCTGGGGTGTGGAGGAACAGGTCCGCGGCCTGATTACGGTCATGGATTCACGTACGGGGAAAGTACATATCGAATATCGGGGCGTTACGACTAAGGTGCCGTTTATGGATATTATGAAGGTGGACTTTCCTAGAGATTGATCGAAGCGGAACTTACACGATATGAAAGCATGGAAAAAAGGAAACCGCAATGCGGGCATCGGCCGCATTGCGGTTCTTTTATGTTTGCTGCACCGGATGCGATGTGGTTCTGCGATATGCGCTACGCTTTGCGGCGAACCATGCGCAGGCTGTCATAGTCGGCAAGATAGTCAAATTCCTCCGTCATACACAGCTCATCAACCGCACGTTTAACATCCGGCGAATTGGTGTAGTCATGAAAGGCTACGATGCCGCCGGGGACGACCCGGCTTGCGTAATGCTTGATATCGTGCTTGACTGCCGGATAGCTGTGATCGCCGTCAATGAATAAACCGGCTATGGTGCCGGGGCAGTCGTCGTAAGCTTCAGTACTCCATTTGCGGATGGAGCGGACCGCTTCCTTCAAGCCGACCGAGCCTATATTGCGGTGGAAATCGTCAAAGCACGAAGAGATTAAAGGATCGATCGCATAGATAGGGGACTTGCTGCGGGTGAACAATTGGCTGCCGACCGCCAGGCAAGCGGTACTTTTGCCTTTATAGGAACCAATCTCAACAAAGTCTCCTTCCAGATGAGCGACCATGGAAGGAAGATGAATCAGGCCGATTTGTTCGCTGTGACTGAGCCAGCCTTCCAACGGCTGAATCCGCTGCAGCCAATCGGGAATACGGCCGTTAAACTGAGGAACGGACTGAACAATGGTTGCGGAGGCGGCAGCTTTGTCACCGAAGGATTCCAGCACCTCCGGTAAGCCCGCATGATATTTCAACGCTCTTTTCCAAATATAAGGGTGTGTCGGATGGAGATCGGTGGTGCGCTCCGACCAGCTGATCCATTTGTCATGATACCAGGTTTCTCTGTCGAAATCCTGGGCGTGTCCCCAAGAACTGATTTTGCGGTAAACCTCCTCATCATTCAGCACGTAGCTGCCGTGAAAGCACAGCGCATCTAAATAATGCACCGTACTGCCGGGGGTCGGGTTACGAAGATTAGCGAACGAGACCTCCTTCCGGCAGTTCATAGCCACATTGGGATATCCGTGAATGATCGATTGCTGGTCGTTGACAAGAATATAGTCCCATGATTTCCAGAAAGTGCACCAGGGAGTTGCATAGTAATCATAATCGGAGTGCTCTGCAATTGAGCGGATCATACGCTCGTAGTCCGCGTTCATATAGTATTCATCCGCATCCTGCACAAGCAGGAAGTCAAAGCCGTCCTCCTTCGCTTTTTGCAGGCAGGCGTTCCTTTGCTCATGCTCCCAATCCCACACCCCGGTGATCAGCTCGATTTTATCATAGTATTTGGACTGCTTCAGAATATCGGGATCGATCGTATTGGTCATGGTTTCCCGGGCATAGGGGTTATAGCGCCACGGGGTTTTGCTATAAGCAACATAGATCTTTTCGACATAAGGGCCGCAGTTCTCGAGCATCGGCAAAATGAACTTTTGACAATCGAAAAGAAGTACGTGAGCGGCAAATTTTTTACCTGATATTGCATTCAATGCTGATTTCCTCCTAACCTTCTTTGGAATTCACTTGGGGAAGCTTGCGTTAGTATATGTGCGGCCATACGGATATTACTGTACAGCGGTCTAGATAAAGGAGGAAAATTTTAGGTGGAAGTTGAGGCTCTCCCTTCAAAATTCGAAGTAGGATTTAACGGAATGAATGTAGAATATACTGTAAATCAGGAAAAGGGAGGGTTACGGATGTACGATTTGGAGGATGTGATCATAGGAATCGATGGCGGAGGTACGCATACCCGCGTCGCAGTCAGCGATATGCAGGGAACGGTGCTGTCCTATTCTGAGCAAGGCGCCGCTTCGATCAATAAAGATGCAGGCGCAGTGCAAAATGTGCGGCAGGCCATCGTGCAGGCCTTGAAAGCTGCCGATCGGGAGCCTCGTCAAGTGAAAGGGGTTGCAGCCGGCATCGCAGGCTACGACGAGGAGGGGGACAGGGAGTGGGTTGAGCAGCTGACGGAGCTGGAAGGACTGGATTGTCCCAAATGGCATGTCAATGATGCGGTCGTTGCTCATTGCGGAGCTTTGCTCGCTCGGCCGGGCATTATCGTCATTTCAGGCACCGGCTCGATTCTGCTGGCGATTAATGAGAAGGGAGAGATGATCCGCAATTACGACTTTCATCATTATGCCGCAAGCGCTGCAAGATTTATCGCATATGACGCCGTATATGAAGCGTTAGCCCGTCAAACCGTTCCGGCGGACGCCGCATTGATCCGCAGCATGCTGGAGCACTGGGAGGCTCGTTCGCTTGAGGAGCTTTGGGGCATCGCCAGAAACGGGTTTACAGCGGACAGACGGGCGCGGGATCTGAGGTTCGGCCAATTCGCTCCCGCCGTTACGGAAGCGGCTCTCCAAGGCAGCCCGTTGGCCAGGAAAGTCTGCGACCGGGCGATTGACGAAATGATGGTAGGCATCGAAATGCTTGCGGCTGCTTTTTCCAGAGATGCCGTCACGGTGGCTTTTATCGGCAGTGTCGTGGGCAGTCCTTACTTCGCGAACCGGCTGAACGAGCGGCTCAAGCAGGGAACCGTCAAGAAGTATGAAGCCGTGACGCCGCAGTTTTCGCCGGTCATCGGCGCGGTGCTTATGGCCCGGCAGCGTCTGATGCTGCCTGTCGATAATGAGGTCATTGCCAATTTAAACAGGTGGCAGAGGCTTCAGGCAGGGCAATGGAGCTCATAGCAGACAGTAGGATAGGTGCCACGTACGAGCAGCTCTTTTACTTTTGTAAATCCGGCTTCACCTAACCACTCCCTGCCGTTTTGCGCTCCCCGGCTATTCATTGGGATCCCTTCTCCTGCAAAGGCTGGGGCTTCCAATCGTATTCCATCAATGCGGCGGCTTCAAGTGCTCTCGCTTGCCCGAGGCATTTGCCGATCACGTAGAGGGACATGTCTATTCCGGCGGACACTCCTGCGGATAAAATAATGCGTCCATTGTCTATATAGCGCGCCTCTTCCGTGATGACGGCTGAAGACGGGGCGGCCTGCCGCAGCTCCTCGACCGCCAGCCGGTTCGTTGTCAGCCGCAGGCCTTCGAGCAAGCTGGTCTTGGCTAGAATGAGCGCTCCTGTACAAACCGAGAGCACGAGCTCCGCCCGTTCCGCGCAGGTCTCTATCCAGCCGGTTACGGCCTGGTTGTGCATTTGCTGCCGCGTACCCGGTCCCCCGGGATAATAAGAATATCAGGCTGCGGGCAGTTATCGAACGCATAGGTCGGGTTGATGCTAAGCTGTCCCAAGGCTTGAACCGTCTCGGCCTTCTCCGTCACGGTGTACACGCGAAAATCTTGTCCGCGGCGGCTGCCGCTGAGGAAAGCCTCGTACGGTCCGGCAAAATCCAATATTTCGACCTGGTCAAAAAGCAAAATAGCTACATCTCTTCTCCGTTTTTCCGCTTCCATGAACGCATCTCCCTTTTGAGAAAATAAAAAGTATCCCTCCTCCACTGTGATGGAGGCTGGATACTTTTGCCCAGGCGTACGGCGTATGAAATAGATGCTTCCTCGTGGGACTCCACGTTACGCCAGTTGCATCTACCGGCACTGCTTATATTCGTTATATCAGGAATTCCATAAAATTACAATTACATTTTTTGAAGTATAGCCTATACAGGTTCCTTTACTTTTTCCGGGACTGCTGTCTGAATTCATTCGGCGTCGTGCCGACGATCCGTTTGAATACGGCGTTAAACGAGTCCATGTCTTTATAGCCGACAGTTTCGGCGATGGCGCTTATTTTGTGCCCGGTGGTGCGCAGCAGATCGCAGCTTTTTTGTATTCGCAGATTTTGCAAATAACTGCGGAAGCTTTGGCCTGTGAACTGCAAAAACAAGCGCTGCAGCTGGCGCTCGCTCCATTGTGAGCGGCCGGCCAGCTCCGCCAAGGTAACATTCCCTGGATAGTGCCGCTCTATATATTGAAGCACAGGAGAGAAGTTAACGCTTCCTTCCACGTCCGGCGTTTGCAGCTCCGGTGGTTGAAGGACTGCTTCGGCTTGCAGCCGGTACGTTTCAACAACCAGCTGCAGCAGCAGGGCATACAGAAAGGTTTGCGAGCCTTTGCGGGGGAGCCGGTATTCCTGATGCAGCTTGAGCAGCAGCTTCTCGATCGTTCCGTCCCGATCCCGCACTGAATGGCAGACAGGCCGGTCCGAATGCTGCAGAGAACGAAGGTAGGCTTCGATCTCCGGATCGGAAACAAGGCCTGTGAGCAGATGTAAGGCCGAGGCGGTGAACACGCAGTTGTAAACCACCAGAGGATATTTGGACGAATCGGCGGAGGCAGGGCGGAATACATGCGATACACCGACCGGAAGGACGAACAGCTGTCCTTTATGGACGGGCTGCACCTCTTCTTCGATGTGATGAAATCCTCTGCCCTCCGCAACATAGGCAAACTCGATGAAGTCGTGGGCATGCAGAGGCAGGTCGAAATCTTCCAGCGCCCGATTGACGAATATATGTACATTGGTTTTGAAGAGCATGTCGGCGGTCAAGGTTTGCGATGAACGTTTCATCAATCGGCTCCCTTATTCAGATTAACAAGGAATCGGCGTTTTTACCGGATGACAATGTCTGTTTTACCGGGGTTCCCGTCAAACGTTTTCCTATATCATTATAACGGATGGAAGCCTACTGACGTTAGTGAAAGGATGAGGTATCAATGCTGGAAGTACGCAAACTGCGATGTGAGTATTTGGAAAACCCCATAGGACTGGATGTGAAACGTCCCAGGATCAGCTGGCAGCTTCATTCCGATGATCGGCAGGTGAAGCAGCAGGCTTATCAGATTCAATTGTTCGAGCAGACAGATGGAGCAGGAACATCATTCATCTGGGATTCGGGCCGTACGGCCTCTGAGCAATCGGTTCATATAGAGCTGGCGGAAGTACAGCTCAAGCCCCGCCAGCGCTACTTGTATCAGGTACGGGTGTGGGATCAAAGCGGCGCCTCGTCGCCCTGGTCGGCGACGGCCTATTTCGAAACGGGCCTGATGGATTCCAGCGCTTGGCAGGCCGAATGGATTGCGGCGCCGGAGCACGTCGGCATCGGCGAAGAGCAATGCCCGTATTTGCGCAGAGGCTTCGAGATTCATGGAGAGGTAGAGCAGGCGCGTATTTATGCAACGGCTTTGGGGGTGTATGAGCTTGAGCTGAACGGGCAGCGTGTCGGTGAGAGTTACTTTACGCCGGGCTGGACCAGCTACAAGCATCGGCTGCAATATCAGACTTATGACGTAACGCCGCTGCTGACGGCCGGAGCGAATGCATTGGGGGCTGCTCTAGGCAGAGGCTGGCACAGCGGGTATCTTACCTGGAAGTGACCGCAGAAAGCTGTATGGCAGCTGGCCCCGCACTGCTGCTTCAGCTGCATATCCGGTATACGGGCGGCCGGGAGGAAGTGATCGGATCGGACGCAAGCTGGAAAGCGTCAGGCAGTCCGATCCTGATGTCCGAGCTGTACCACGGGGAAACGTACGATGCCCGGCTGGAGCAGGAGGGGTGGAGTACGGGGGCTTTTTCCGATACGGCGTGGCTGCCCGCTCAAGTGGTTCCGGGGACGGATCTGTCCATCCTCGTCGCTCAAGAGAACGAGACGGTGCAGAAGGCGGAGAGCTTGAAGCCGATTGGGCTTCTGACGACACCTGCAGGCGAGACGGTCATCGATATGGGGCAGAACCTGGTTGGATGGGTCCGCTTTACCGTAAAAGGCCCGAAAGGACTTGAGGTGCTGCTGGAGCACGCCGAGGTGCTGGATGGGGCCGGAAATTTCTATACGGAGAACCTGCGCAGCGCCAAGCAGCAGATCCGCTACACGAAGCGCTCCGATGAACCGGAAACGTATGAACCCAGGTTTACCTTTCAAGGCTTTCGTTACGTCAAGCTGACCGGTTTCCAAGACGTGCGGCTGAGTGATTTTACAGGTGTCGTGCTGCATTCGGCAATGGAGCCGACAGGTCATTTTGCTTGCTCGGATCCGCTTGTCAATCAGCTGCAGCATAACATCCTGTGGGGGCAAAAAGGGAACTTCCTCGACGTGCCTACCGATTGCCCGCAGCGCGACGAGAGGCTCGGCTGGACGGGGGACGCGCAAATGTTTATCCGAACCGCGACCTTTCTGATGAATGTCGCTCCCTTTTTCACGAAATGGTTAAGGGATTTGAAGGCGGACCAATTGGAGGACGGCGGCGTTCCGTTCGTCATTCCCGATGCGCTGAAAGACTTCGAGGGCATGGGCGGAAATCATTCCTCGTCGGCTTGGGGAGATGCGGCTGTGATTTGTCCGTGGACCTTGTATTTAACGTACGGGGACCGGCGCATTCTTGAAGAGCAGTACGAAAGCATGCAGGCCTGGGCACAATATATACGCAATCAGGGAGATCAGCCTTACCTGTGGAACACCGGTTTTCACTTCGGGGACTGGCTCGGACTGGATTCCAAGCCTGACAGCTATATCGGCGCTACGGACCGGGATTTCATCGCCACGGCGTTTTATGCTTATTCCGTATCGCTGCTGGCGAAGACCGCGGCAGTACTCGAAAAGAACGACGATGCGGAGGCATATCGGGAGTGGTACGGGAATATACTGAAAGCGTTTACGGATGAATTCGTGACGCCGGCCGGACGGCTATCGGTGACGACGCAGACGGCGAATGTGCTGGCTCTTATGTTCGGCCTGGTCGAAGGTGAGGCTAGGGAACGCGCTTCCGCCAAGCTGATGAGCCTGCTGGAGGAAAGCGGCTTCCATTTGACGACCGGCTTCGTCGGTACGCCTTATTTAAATCTGGTGCTGAGCGACACGGGAAATCATGAGGCGGCAAGCCGTCTTCTGTTCCAGAAGGATTACCCGTCCTGGCTGTATCAGGTGACGAAGGGCGCGACGACAATCTGGGAGCATTGGGATGGAATCCGCGAGGACAGCAGCTTCTGGAGCAAGGACATGAACTCCTTCAATCATTATGCCTACGGCTCGATCGGGGATTGGCTGTACCGCCGCGTTGCCGGAATCGATACCGACGAAGCGCAGCCCGGGTATAAGCATATCCGAATCCAGCCTCGCCTGACGCCGGGACTCGACTGGGCGGAGGCTTCTTTGGAATCGATGTATGGCACCGTTGCAGCTTCATGGAAGCAAACAGGCGGAGACGGCGTGACGGTCAAGGTGACGATTCCGCCGAATACGACGGCAACGGTTTGGCTGCCCGGAACGGATGCGGACCTTTGGCTGGAAAGCGGAACGCAGCTGGATCAGGCGGACGGTGTGCAGCTGTCGGAAGCGTCGCCGCAGGGCGTGCGGCTAGAGCTGGGCTCCGGCTCCTACGCGTTTATCAGTCAATCGGCAGCAGCCGGCAAAATTTAACTTTCCGAAATTATATCCATGTGATATGATCGGAAAAGTATGAAATAAAGGGGATGCCGTTGTGTGTCCCCCTATTTTTCGAGCGTTTCGGAACTGTACCGAAACAATACCGGTAACAGCCCGGAAACGGTTCGGCTTCCTTACACGGCTTTCATGCGCTATTTCCATGACCGTCCTGTTGTGCGGCGCTGCTTCCCATCTTGATGCTGGCAAGGAGGTTTCCATGAATATCCGAGAAATAGCCCGATTATGCGGCGTATCTACCTCTACAGTGTCCCGCATCCTGAACAATAAGCCCGACGTGCGTCCGGAGACGAGGGAGAAGGTCATCGGCATCATGAATCAGATGGCTTTCCGCCCGACTATTGCATCGCATCGTCATGAAACGATCGGTGTCGTTACGCCGACGGTTGCTCATCCCGAATTTATGGGAGAGCTGATGAACGGCATTATGGAAGCCGCCTATGCCCTTGGTAAGTATTTAACGCTTATTCCGACCCACCAGCCGGACGCGGAGGATCTCACCCATTTCTGCCGGTGCAACGGATTGAGCGGCATGCTGGTCATCAATCCGCCCCTGCAGTCGAATTTGCCCCAATCGCTCGTGGGGCACAAAATCCCGCATGTGATCGTCGCCGCTTCCTTCAAAGACCAGGAGGTGACCTGGGTCGATGTCGACAACAAGGGGGGCAGCGGGGAGATGATCAACCATCTTCTACGTGGCGGCCATCGGCGCATTGCGATTTTCCATCACAAACGGCACGCAAACCAATGTGAGGAGGACCGGATCGGCGGGTATATCCAGTCGCTGCAGGAGCACGGCGTTGCGCTAGATCCCAGCCTCATGCATGAAATGACGATGGCGGACGAGGATTTAACCGTGCCGATCCGCCGCATGATGCAGCAGGATCAGCCGCCGACAGCGATCTTCTGTACGACGCACCGGCTTACGTTTAATGTACTGAACCATCTCAAGCTTCTGCACATTCGGGTACCCGAGGAAATATCGCTCTCCGGCTTCGGTGATTATGACGTTACGGCTTTAATGACGCCGGCGCTGACGTCGGTTTATCAGCCGATCTACGACATGGGCAAAACATCCGTTCACGTGCTCGAGCAGCTGTTAAATGCTCCGGAATACAAGAAGCAGCAAATTACCCTTCCGACACGAGTCATCGTCCGTCACTCGACGCGCACGCTGTCCGTTACCCAATAAAGCACCTGATCCATTCTCCTTCGGTGCGTCAAATCCAATCACATACTAACTTAATGTCCGACCGGACCGCCGGAGGTCATCAGCTTTTGCTCCATTCTGCAATCCCAGTTTGAATCCAGGGGGAAGACATGAATGTAAAATCTGAATGGCCTCAGCGGTTGTCCGCCGCACCCGCTAGGCCGGAGAAGCGGCGCAGTCTGCTGCACAGCTTGTGGAAGGCCCGCAAAGCTTACGCCTTCTTGCTGCCTATTTTTATCTGCCTTGTCGTCTTCAAATACGGTCCGTTCGTATCGGCTCTGTTCAAATCGCTGTATGAATGGAACGGGGCGAACGTCGACCGTTTTGCCGGGCTCGCCAATTTTCGTGCGATGCTGGGCGATCATTCGCTTCATACCTCGCTTGTGAATGCGGTATGTCTTACGCTCGGTGCGTTGGCTGCCCATTTGACGCTTCCCCTGCTGGCCGCCGTGCTGGTATTCCATGTAGCGAGCAAGCGGGTCTCAGGCATCCTGCGGGTTCTGTTTATCGTTCCGATGGTAGTTCCGGGTATCGTTGTAATCCGGATCTGGTCGTGGATTTATGAGCAGGGAGGCGTATTGAACCAGCTGCTGAAGCTGGTCGGTCTCGGCGCTTGGAGCCATGCATGGCTTGGGGAGAAGAGCACGGTGATCGGCGCCATGATCTTTTATAACTTTCCTTGGATCGGAGGGATCTATTTTCTGATTTATTTGGCGGGACTTATGGCCATTTCGTCTGAGCTGTTTGAAGCGGGAAGCATGGACGGGATGGGAAGATGGAGCCGGTTCTGGCGCCTGGAGCTTCCGCTGCTGCGAAGCCAAATCAAACTGGTTGTGATGCTGACCGTCATCCATCAGATTCAGAACTTTGAGCTGCCGCTCGTGCTGACGAACGGAAGTCCGGGAGATGCTTCCCTGACACCGGCTCTGCATCTGTACAACCGGGCGTTTACGCACAATGAGCTGGGCTATGCGTCGGCCGTCGGCGTGATGCTGTTTCTCGTCATTTTACTGTTGACGGTCGTGAATAACCGGCTGCTGAAATCGACGGATAAGCCCGACTAACCGCCGGAGTCCGCTCCGATTTGCGGAATAAAAGGAGGCGATCCCGCCATGAAAATCAACAATCAGCCTGGCTATCGCATCGTACACGGGGCTGTGCTTGCCCTGCTGCTGGCGCTGACCTTATTCCCGTTTTATATGACGCTGATCAATTCCCTGAAGGATCGTGTAGGTATTATCAAGCAGTTCTGGCGTGTCCCGACTGCGCTGCATTGGGAGAATTACGCAACGGCATTCCGTTATTTATGGCCGTTTCTGCTTCATTCCGTGTTCATAACGGCATCGATCGTGCTGGGGGTGCTCGTGCTTGCGTCTACGGCGGCGTATGCATTCTCCCGGTTTGAATTCCCGGGCAAAGAACTGCTGTATATTTTGATCGTCATGCTGTTTATGATTCCGGGCTTTTTGCTGCTCGTGCCGCAATTCGTACTGATCAAAAATATGGGGCTGCTGAATACGTTCAGCGGACAGGTGCTGCCGCCGATGACGATAGGTTCAACGATGGCAACGATGCTGATGAGGGAATTTTTCACGAATATTCCAAAAAGCTTTTTTGAAGCGGCGGAGATGGAGGGCGCGCCGGAAAAAACGATTTTTATACGGATCGCCATTCCGCTGTTGCTGCCGGTTGTGGCGGTCGTGGCCATATTAAACACGATGAACGGCTGGAACAATTTCATCTGGCCGCTTGTTATCACCTCGGGCGATGCGGTCAAACCGGTCGTGCTCGCTTTGGGGCGCATCCCGGGGACTATTCAGCAGGGGCTGGGTCTCCAGCTGGCCGGCTATGTGATCGCGTCGATCCCGCTGATCGCTCTTTTTGCCGTGGCGAACCGGGCCTTTGTCGCAGGCGTGACCTCAGGATCGCTGAAGGGCTGAACGATCTACATCGTTATGCAGAATGAGCAATAGAGTACATAACTCATTTTAGGAGGAGAATCTATATGCAAAGGAAGTACCGGAAGGAAAGGAATTATGCCAAACCTATACTGCTGCTTGCGTCCGTTCTGTTAGCGTCGGGGGCGGCTGCAGGCTGCTCGGGAGAGCAGGCTGCCCAGCAGACGGGAGCGGAGCCCGATGGGAGCGCTCAAGGTCAGCAGTCGACGGGAGCCAACAAGGTCAAAATCACCTTTTCGACGGACCGGAGCAAGGTGGAGGAAGACAACCAGACTATGCAGAAGCTCGTCTCCGACTATAATGCGCTTCCCTCGGGCAAGGCTCAGGTGGAGCTGCAGCTTGCGGATTACGGAGACAACGGAAACGATGCCCGCACATGGGTAACCACCCAGCTGATCGGCAATAACGCGCCGGACATCTTCCGCAGCCGTTACCTGTGGACGCAGGAGGATTACGGGAAAGGTCTGCTGACCGACTTTAACGGCTATCTGGATAAAACGACGCCATATAACGACAACAAGCCTTGGCGCAGCACCTTTTCCGATTCCATTATGAATGCCATGCTCGTTCCGACGACGGATAAGATTGCGGGTATTCCCACCTTTTCCAATGCGGTTAGATTGTTTTATAACAAAGAGCTGTTCAAAAAAGCCGGCATCACGGAACCTGCCGCAGACGTGGGAGCAGTTCAATGAGGCTCAGGCGAAGCTGAAGGCCCAAGGAATTACGCCGATGGCGATCGGGACGAACAAACAGGGCGGTGACAGGCCCAACTGGATGATCCGGTATTTCTCCGACCAGACGGTAGAGAAGCTGATTCCCCAGCTGGATCTGGATAAGAACGGCTCGGTCACCTCGAACGAAATCGTCTTCGGCGTCGACTCCGGCTTGATTGACTTTACCAAGCAGCCGTTCATCGACCTGTTCCCGATTATGAAGGATTGGACGCAGTGCGGAGCGGGAGCCGATCGATCTATCCGTCGAGGTGCAGAACGATTATAAAGTCGGCGGAGCCGATAAGCTGAGCGACGATGAAATCCGGCGGATTCGCGTGGCTTATTACGGTTCGGTTACGCAGACCGATACGCAGATCGGGCGAATTCTGGATCAGCTGGAAGCGCTGAATTTGCGGGAGAATACGCTCGTCATCCTGACAGCGGATCACGGTGAAATGCTCGGCGACCATCACAGCTTCGGGAAGCGGACGTTTTATGAAGCGTCGAACCGGATTCCGCTCGTGCTCAGCTGGCCGGCTGCGCTGCCGCAAGGAGAGAGCAGGGAGCAGCTCGCCGTGCTGGAGGATGTGTATGCGACCATCTTATCCGCTGCGGGGGCCAGCCTCCCCGACGGGTGCGCGGGCGTCAATCTGCTGCCTTCGGCTCAAGAACTGCGAAGCAGAGACGCGCGGCGAGGTGTACGGCGAATTCGGGCGGGGGGCCATGCTCAAATTCATGAGACGCTGGGAGCACTACAAATATACGTATCATACGAACGGGGGGCTCGAAGCGTTGTTTGATCTGCGGAGCGATCCCGATGAGCTGCGCAATATCGCATTTGAGCACCCGGAGCTATGTGCGGAAAGCCGCAGCCGGCTGAAAGAGTACTACCAGCGGCACGATTTTACCGAGGCGTTCGAGAACGGGGAGCTGAAGCGGTTCGAACATCGCAAGCATGAGCCCCGCGGATTTCTGAATCAGGCGCCTCGCTGGGGAAATACCGTATTTGATTGAACCGGATAGCGGCAAAAGATGCCGATATGTTTGGAAACCTTCTCCAAATGGGTATACTGGTATATTACGGTAAACCAATATGTCTTCGTGGGAGGTTTCTATGGAAAAAACATTTTTGATGGTCAAACCGGACGGAGTGCAGCGCGGACTGATCGGAGCGATTGTACAGCGTTTTGAGAATAAAGGGTTCCAGCTGATCGGCGCCAAGCTGATGCAGGTTACGAAGGAGCAGGCCGAGTTTCATTACGAGGAGCATGTGAGCAGGCCTTTTTACGGCGAACTGGTAGAGTTCATTACGTCCGGTCCGGTGTTCGGTATGGTGTGGATGGGGGATGAGGTGGTGGCTCAATCCAGAGCATTGATGGGCAAAACGAATCCGCTGGAGGCCGCGCCCGGCACGATCCGCAGCGATTACGCGATGCACAAGGGGATCAACATTATTCACGGCTCCGACTCTCCTGAGGCGGCGGAACGGGAGATCAACCATTTCTTCAAGCCGGGGGAGCTCGTCACTTACAAGCGCTGCCTGGATGATTGGATTTAAGGACGGAACAAGCACGGAGCAGGGATTGTCCCATGCGACGCTGCCTGTTCCGTTTTTTTCATTCCGCAGCTGTCATTCGCATAAGATTCCATGAAAAGGAAAATGGGAGCGGCTCGAGAATACATGAAGGGAAGGATGATTGTATCGATGAAAATAATGTAGACACGAGGAGGTTATTTGGTGGGACCATCGGCCGATGAGGTATACGATTTGGTGTACGGCTCCAAGGATTACAGGCAGGAAGCCGCCATAATTCAAAGGCACATCGCTCGCTGCTGCCAACACGCCGAAACGGTACTGGACGCAGCCTGCGGGACGGGGAGGCATATCGCCTGCTTAACCGAATTTTACCAGGTCGACGGGCTGGATCTTAGCGAACGATTGCTCGCAATTGCGCGGCATAGAAACCCGGCTTCCCGATTCTGGCAGGGGGACATGCATTCCTTTGATCTGGGTAAGCGGTACGATGTAGTTATGTGTCTGTTCAGCTCCATTGCTTATGCGAACACCAGAGAACGGCTGGTTCAGACGATTAAACAATTCAAAAATCACTTGAAGCCGGGAGGTCTTATGCTGATCGAGCCCTGGTTTACGCCGGAGAACTGGTTTCCCGGCTATTTGGACGTTATTCAAGCCGAAAATGAGGAAATGAAGGTCAGCCGCATGTCCTTCTCGGAAAGCGCAGGGAAGCTGTCCGTGCTGCATTTCGAGTATCTTGTGGGAACCGATAAGGGAATAACCCGTTTTTCCGAGAAACACGAGCTGGGCCTATTCCGTGTGGAAGAGATGCTGAATGCGTTTCAAGAATTGAATCTGGCGGTGGAGTACGATCCGCAGGGACTCACCGGCCGAGGCCTCTATTTGGCGCGGCGTGCAAACTAGCTTCACCTGCCCGGCTGCTTTTTAAATACGAAGCGCTTATCTCCCAAAAAAAGAGCATACCCCATGAAGCCCGCCAGGAGAAAGAAATCTTCCTTTAAGCGGGCATTCATGATAGGTATGCTCTGATTCATGCTCACGCCTTATTTCAATTGATCCGGATTGAGCGGCTGCAGCTCCGGAAGCACGAACAATCCGTCCTTGCGGACCAGCACGTCGTCAAAATACATTTCGCCGCCGCCGTATTCAGGACGCTGAATCAGCACCATATCCCAGTGGATGGAGGAACGGTTGCTGTTATCGGCTTCGTCGTACGCTTGGCCCGGCGTAAAGTGGATGCTGCCGGCGATCTTCTCGTCGAACAAAATATCCTTCATCGGGTTGAGAATGAACGGATTGACGCCGATCGCGAATTCTCCGACATAGCGCGCTCCCTCGTCGGTATCGAAGATTTGATTGATCCGTTCCGTATCGTTGGAGGTAGCTTCTACGATCCTGCCGTTCTCGAAGCGAAGCTTGACGTTCTCGAACACGAAGCCGTTGTAAGGGCTCGGCGTGTTGTATGTAATGGTTCCGTTCACGGAATTTTTGACAGGGGCGGTGAAGACCTCGCCGTCCGGTATGTTCATTTCGCCGGCGCATTTGATAGCCGGAATATCTTTAATGGAGAAGCTGAGGTCGGTACCCGGACTGACGAGCCGGACCTTATCGGTTTTGTTCATCAGCTCGACCAGCGCGTCCATCGCGCGGCTCATTTTGGAATAATCCATCGTGCACACGTCAAAGTACAGCTTCTCGAAAGCCTCGGTGCTCATCGACGCCAGCTGCGACATGGAAGAGGTAGGATAGCGCAGGACGACCCATTTCGTATTTTTCACCCGGATCGTCGAATGGACTTTATGGTTGTACAGCTTGTTGTAAAGCTTCATTTGCTCGTCCGGCACGTCGGACAGCTCGTAAATATTGTTGCCCCCGCGCACGCCGATGTAAGCCTGCATCAGATTCATTTGAGCGGCATCGAATTCCGCCCAGGTCTTGATCTGTTCTTCCGTGGCGCCGATCAGCAGCTCGCGGATAATTTGGTGGTCCCGGACATTGACGAAGGGATGACCGCCGGCTTGATGTATTTTTTGAACGATGGCTTTCACCAGCTGGTTTTCAATTCCGAAGGCTTCAACCAGCACATTCTCACCGCGCTGCACACGGGTCGAATAATTGACCAGCACATCGGCCAAACGCTCCACTCTTGGATCTAACATTGGTTTTCACCCTTCTTTCCCAAATTAATGTAACGCCTACGTTCTCTATTATAAGCAAAAAGCATCGAGAAACCTAATCCGATTTTACTCGCCTCTGGCCCATTTACGGTACTGCAGAGGGGACATGCCGCAGATCGCTTTGAAAATTCTTCCGAAATGGGTGCTGCTCTCAAAGCCCACCTTCTCGGTAATGTCGGTGACGGATATCCTCGTGTTCTTCAACAGCTTCTGGGCCTCTTGAACGCGCAAAGTATTTACGTATTCAATGACGCTGAAGCCGGTCACTTCTTTATAAATACGGCACAAATAGTACGAGCTGATATGAAAATGGGCCGCCAGCCCTTTCAGCGACATTGGCTCGCGGAAATGCTCGTTGATATGCTTGACGATGTCCGACACCTTGCGGTGAAGCGTCGTCGGATGCTCCGTGTTTCGGCTTTTCCGGTCGGATTGCCGGAGATGGCGGAGGATCATCAGGAGCAGCTCCCCGAGCAGCAGCTTCATATAGCCTTCCGAAGCGTCGTCGGGCTGTTTTTTCTCGCGCAGCATTTTTTCCATGACCGCTTCCACGGCGAGCACCTCTCTGGCATCCAGATGAAGCACCGGCCCTTCGTCGAATACCTGGTACAGTCCTTCGACAATTTCCCCGTGAATGTTGGCCATAAAGCTTTCCGTGAAATTAATCAGAATACGCTCATGGTTAGGGGCATGCGATTCCGTCGTTTTGTGCAGCACGTTAGGCTGGATGAGGACGAGATCCCCTTTATTTACATGATAGGAACGGTCTTTAATGAAATAAAACCGTTCGCCTGCACGCATATAGTAAATTTCATACGAGTCGTGGGCGTGATTCTGCATCATATTGAAGGAATCGGTCCGAACCGAATGGTCCAGATGAAAGCCGTCCTTGACAGAGAAGTTGAAGGGCCGCTTGGCCGCTGCCGGCTGGGCTTCAGAGATCGGCAGAGGGGAGGCGGTTCCGTGCTTACGTGCCTTTTTATCCATCGGAGCAGCTCCTTTCTCCTTATATTCAGCTAATGAACTTCTCAAGTGAGAAAAAGTAAATAGCAATAAAAGTCGAAAAAAATAAAATGTAAGCAATAAGTGTGCTGTTTTCATGTATTTATTGCGCTATACTCACAATAACATAACCAAGGGAGGAATTACTAGATGTCGAATCGTAAACGCTACGCATTAATTGGGACAGGCGGAAGAGCAAGCTTCTTCTATACGTCCATTGCAAGAGATTATAAGGAAACTTCCGAGCTGGTCGCTTTTTGCGACGTCAACCAAACCCGGATGAATGTGGCGAACCAAAAGCTGGAGCCGTTCGGTGTCGGACCGCTTCCTACCTATAAAGCGCATGATTTTGACCGAATGATTGAAGAAACGAAGCCGGACATCGTTATCGTTACGACGGTGGACCGCACGCACCATACGTACATTATCCGCGCGATGGAGCTGGGCTGCGACGTTATTACGGAGAAGCCGATGACCGTGGACGATGTAAAATGCCAGGAAATTTTGGACGCTGTCAAAAGAACCGGCCGCAACCTGCGCGTCACGTTCAATTACCGCTACTCCCCGCACAATACGAAGATCCGCGAGCTGATTCTCGACGGCGCTATCGGCGACGTTCATTCCGTTCACTTCGAATGGCTGTTGAATACGAAGCACGGCGCAGACTATTTCCGTCGTTGGCACCGCGACAAACGCAACAGCGGCGGTCTGCTTGTTCATAAATCGACGCACCATTTCGATCTGGTGAACTTTTGGCTGGGTACGCAGCCCAAAACGGTATTTGCCTTGGGCGATCTGATGTTCTACGGACGTGAAAATGCGGAGAAACGCGGCGTTACCGAGTTTTACTCCCGTTCTCATGGCAGCGAAGCGGCGAAGAATGATCCGTTCGCGCTGCATCTGGAAGAAAATCCGCAGCTGAAAGCGATGTACCTGGATGCGGAAAAAGAAGACGGCTACTACCGCGACCAAAGCGTGTTCGGCGACGGTATCAACATCGAGGATACGATGGGCGTCATGGTGAAATACAACAGCAACGCGATTCTGACCTATAACCTGTACGCTTACGCTCCATGGGAAGGCTTCCGGGTCTGCTTCAACGGCAGCAAGGGCCGCATCGAGATGAACGTGGTGGAATCCTCCTACGTGAATTCCGGCGGAGATCAGGCTCTCGAAGGCGCGGTGAAAGGGAAGAAGATTACTGTATTCCCGATGTTCGACGCACCGTATGAAGTGCATGTAGAGGAAAAAGCCGGCGGACACGGCGGCGGTGATCCGGTGCTCTTGAACGATCTGTTCGGCGAGAAGGAGTATGACCGCTTCAACCGTGCGGCGAGTCATGTAGACGGAGCGATGTCGATCCTGACAGGGATTGCGGGCAACCAATCGATTCGTACCGGACTGCCTGTACAGGTAGCCAACCTGGTGAAATTTTAATTACATGTAAGCTAAATACAAAGGGGCTGTCCCAAAAGTAAATTTGGAGACACCCTCTGGAACAAAATAAGATGACATTCGAAAAAACCAAGGAGCTATGCGATCTGTTCTCGCTTAGCTCCTTGGTTTTTGGTATCTATTGCAGCTTTCTTAAGTAGATTGTGGGCAAGGGAAAGCCACCCGACCTCCAGACTTACTTTTGGTAAGCCACGAAGCAGAAATCTTCTAAATCCTCTGTTGTGTTTCATATCACCAAACACAGGCTCCGGCTCGATCATGCGCCTCACTGCCAGGGCATAACCCTCTTCACTGCGGAGCTTTTGCCTTGCTTGGCCCTTTAGCCGCAAATACTTCATGCTGACTTTGATCTCACGGTTACCTTGGGCCTTCGTACACTGTGGTTTCAGCGGGCATTCCTCACAGCTGGTGCTTCGGTAATGCCTGTGTTCGATTTCATACCCACTTTCTTTTTTTTCCTTACTTACCCTACGAAAATGGAGCGGTTGTCCGGCTGCGCATGTCCACGTGTCTTGCTCGCTGTTGTAGGTCCAGTTGTCGATCTTACTGATGTCCTTTTGCCATGCCTTGCTTTTTTCGCGATGGTACGTGCTGTACTTTACAATGGCTTCGACTTTGTTCTGCTCCAAATAGTCATAATTCTCCTCACCGCCATAGCCCGCATCAGCGATGACGGTGTGTGGCAGCTTGCCGAACTGTGATTTTATTTTCTCCAGATGAGGGATGAGGCAGCGCGTATCGGTCGGCCGCTGGTGAACGCTGTAGCCGAGAATGAATTGATTTTCAGTGCCAATCTGTACGTTGTAACCCGGCTTGAGCTGGCCATTTCGCATGTGGTCTTCTTTCATTCGCATAAATGTGGCGTCATGGTCCGTTTTGCTGTAGCTGTTTCGATTTCCTAAGATGATCTCATGTGTCTCATACTTTTGGAGCCGCGGAAGCAAGTCCTTGCGGAGCGCACGCACCGCCTTCTTTAGCGGTTTATCTTTAGGCTTCTCCTGCAGGCGCTCTTCCAACTGCTTGACGGCATGTGCCAGCTTTTCACTTGTGATGGCAGATGACTCTCCCAGCTCGTGAAGATCCCTGCCCTCATGTGCTCCTTCTTCTTGCCTCTCAGCTTCTTCAATGGCGGCGAACAAGGTCTGGACTTTCTCCTGGAGCTTGGCCTTGTGCTTCACGACAGCCTTTCCCCAAACAAACGTATAGCGGTTGGCATTGGCTTCGATCTTCGTGCCGTCCACAAAGTAATGCTCCAACTGCACATAGTTCTCCTCTGCGAGGAATTGAAGAACGGCCGTAAACACAGTCTCCAGTACAGTTTTCATTCGTTCCGAACGAAAGCGGTTGATGGTACGAAAGTCCGGGCGCTGCCTGCCTGCGATCCACATAAACATGATGTTTTCACGGACAGCCTTGGCAATCTGGCGAGAGGAGTAGATGCGTTGTGTGTAGGCATAAATGATGACTTTGGTTAACATCTTGGGGTGATAGCTATCTCGTCCGCCTCCGGGGTAAGCGGCGTCGAAGATAGCGGCGTCGAGACGATTGACGGCAGTGTTTACAACGCGAACGAGGTGGTTTGCTGGAATGTCCTCTTCTAAATCCATTGGCAGGCAAAGTTGATCCATGGTATATTGAATGTACAAAAGAAACCTCTCCTTTATGTGAATGGTGGGTGGTACTTCCATTTTACCAAAGGTAGGTTTCTTTTTGTTGTACAAAATGAGAGGGCGTCCCTCAGTCATTTAATGACTTATGGGACACCCTCTTTTGCAATATATTTAAGTATCCGTCGGATGAATATTCATCGGTAAAAGCAATCAAGCATCTTCGCAAAAAGGATATCATCCTATCCGGATAGATGGTATGATTACCTATGTCGTATTTTACATAAGAGTCTTACAAGTGACGTCCTTCGATGAAACGGGTGCTCCAATAGCCTGTGGTCAAGCTGGAAATAACGACACCGGAGCTTTTGGTGTTGCTGATAAACTTGTTATCCCCGATATAAATGCCTACATGATCGATTTGATTCTTTTTGCTCACGCTGAACATGACCAGATCGCCTTTTTTCAGCTTAGACTTGCTGGATACCTTCGTTCCTTCTTTGGCTTGAGCCTTGGAGCCCCATGGAATGCTGATTCCATTTTTCTTGAACACGAATTGTGTAAACGAAGAGCAGTCGAAGATCAGCTTGTCCGGGTTGCGATCGCCAAATTTATATTTGACCTTGCCAATATATGATTTAGCCGTGCTAACTATTTTATCGTCTTTTGATGCGGAAGCGGCTGAAGCATGCTGCGGAACGGCGAGGCCGGCACCCGACAGCAATAGCGATAATGTTAGTGTTGTGACAGTCAGCATCTTTTTCATTTCTGTTAAGCACATCCTTCTTCCAGTTATGGTATTGAAAGGCCTGTCTTCCTAAAGCGGCCTATAACTACCATACCACAAGTAAAAAATCCAGTAATTTCTAGAGGCGGGCTGAGCGCTAGAGCCGCGCAGGTTTCTGGCTATGTATGAGAAATCCATTAGAATTTTCTCAGGAAAAATCTATTGAAACAAGGCGCTTTCTGTGATAAGAGCCGAATTATGGGAAATGAGGAATGTTCATGAATCGTATGGTGGAAACGATCCTGGTCACGTTTGCCGGAGGCCTGCTGTTTACCCTGCTGCACATTCCGTTAAGCTGGATGCTCGGACCTCTGACGGCAGTCATTGTATGGTCGCTTGCAGCTCGCAGGAAATTGACCTGGAGCGGCGGTCTCCGCAATGCGGGACTGGCTCTGCTCGGGTACAGCATGGGGCTTTCCGTTACGATGGAGAGCGCAAAGCAAATCTCGTCGCAGCTGCCCTCGATGCTTATCGCGACGCTGCTGACCATCGTATTCAGCCTTCTTGCCGCTTATATCACAGCCCGGCAGACGGGAATCAGCTTTGCCAGCAGCGCGATCGGCAGCATCCCGGGAGGGCTGTCGCAGATGGTCGTGCTGAGCGAGGAGATTAAAGGCGCGGACGGCGGCATCGTTGCCTTTATGCAGACGATCCGTCTGCTAAGCGTTATCTTTATCGTACCGTTTCTAACGGTTCACGGTCTGGCAGACGGCGTGATAACGGGAAACGGCGCGATGGGAGCAGCGGGAAGCGGGGGGAACGGATTGTGGGAGTCGCTGATTGCGTGGTTTCAGGAGTTGGGGGCACGGCCTCTTTTTTCCGCTCTTGTGGTCATATTGATTGCAGCTTCCGCATGGCTGGCGGGAAAAATGCGGTTTCCGACACCGCATTTTCTCGGCCCGATTCTTGCCGGGGCTCTGCTGACAGTGGGCGGACTGGAGCCGTTCCATCTGCCTCCTCTGCTCATTATGCTTGCACAGTGGAGCTTGGGCATCTATATGGGACTTGGCATCAAATTAAGCAGCTTATCCAATTGGCGGAAGCTGCTGCCTTATTCCATCGCGGGAAGCGTCGCGGTCGTCGCCTTCTGTCTGGCGGTTTCGTACGGTTTTACGCTGGTGTATCCCGTTTCGCTGATGACATCGTTCCTAAGCACCGCTCCGGGCGGCATGACGGAAATGGGCGTTACGGCTTCAACGGTAGGGGCGGATATTTCCCTGGTGGTTGCGTATCAAATGTTTAGAATTTTGTTTATTTTATTTGTTGTGCCGTACATGCTGCGCTGGGGCTTCCAGCGTTTGGAGAGCATTCGGGGACGGGGGCGCGGCGGATCGGAGCCGGGCATGCCCGGATAAGAACCGGCTTATAGCGAGAGGAGCAGCAGGAGGGTTCATTCCGACGTCCTGCATACGGAACCAAATGAACCGCCAAAGCCGCATCGAATTGAACCCCAATGAATGGACATGTCCGGACATTTGGGGTTCAGTTCGCATCTAGGCTTGGCGGTTTTGTTTGCGGTATTCGTGCGGCGTCATTTTGGTCAGCTTCTTGAACATGCGTCCGAAATGAGCGATATTTTCGAAGCCTACCGTGTCGGCGATATCGATAATTTTGCGCTCGGATTCGCGCAGCAGCGTCTGGGCTTCGCGGATGCGCGTCATATTGACGTATTCGATAAAGGTAAAGCCGGTGATTTCCTTAAAGGCGCGGCTCAAATAGTACGAGCTCATGTAGAACTGCTCCGAAATGCCGGACAGCGTCATCGGTTCCGCGAAGTGGACATTGATGTACTGGACGATTTCGGATATTTTTTTGTGCAGGGGGCTGGCATGCTCGAAGGGAACCGTTTCATGGCGCTCCGCATAGCGGCTCGAGAACAGCATCAGCTCCACGAGAAGAAGACGAATATAGGTCTCGAATCCGGTCGCCTTTTCCTTCAGCTCCTTGGTCAGCTTGCCCATAATGGTCTGGACGAAGATCTGGTCCTGCAGTTTGAGGCTCAGCACATGGGTCGGCTGCCGGAAAATGGAGAAGAGGGACGGATGATAGAGCGGGTGGTCCGTATGAATAAATTTGTCGCTGAAATTGATAACGATCCGCTCATGTCCGGGCTGCCCTACGTCGGATGTTTTGTGGACGTCATTTTTGCTGATAAAAACAAGATCGCCCGGAGAAATCAAGTACGAGCGGTCTTTGATGAAGTAGGTCCGCTGGCCTGACAGCAGGTAGTACACCTCGTAAGTCTCGTGAAAATGATTCGTCCGCTCGAACGGCTCCGTACGTTTGATATGCTGCATATAAAAATCGCCTTCCTCCGCCCCGTAGGTGAGGGAAACCGTTTCGCTCATAAAAAATAACACCGCTTTCTACTGCTGGATTTCGCGCTTAAAAGAAAGCTGCATTCTTTCTTTTAAGTCTATTTTTTGTCTATTGTAGCAGAGTGACTGCAAAAATCATAGCAAAATACGCATATATATTTTGAATATAAGCAAGAAAGGCGAAGAAACTAATATGATTTTGCGATATGATTACGTTATCCAAATATTGAGGGAGGCTTTTAATCCATGAGTCAGTTTCAAACGATCGCCCAAGCTATGAAACAGGGCAATGTAACAGATATCGCAGCAGACAACGTAAAAGTGTATCCGCATTCATTCTCCGAGTCCGGCGGCGTACAGCTTCTGATGGTAAAAAGCGACAACACGAAATATATCCTCGCGACAGGCGAAGGCGCATTGTTCGATGAGCTTCAAGGCGAAGCGGACGGCGGAGTGAAGGTATGCCCGTTAACGCATGAGAACCGTCTTGTTCTGAATAAATATTTTGACTACACCGTGCCTCGCGCGTTCGGTACCCAAGTGGCGACCATCGGTCTCGGCGACCGTCTGGGCATTGCGTCCCCAGGTCATATCCAAACCGTGCGCGGCAGGGATGTGCGTCCGATTCTTGCGCAGCAAAGTATCCGCGAGCTGAACCTGACAGGCCGGGATTACAAGCAAGTCGTGGATGCGGCGTGCTACGCGGCATTCCAGGAAGGCTATAAAGACGGCTTTGGCGCAGACGGCGACCATTTGAAGGTGGAAGCGGATATCGAGCTTGCATTGGGATTAGGCTTCACGATGCTGACGCTGGACTGCTCCGAATATATCGACAACACGATCGAAGGCTTGTCCGCAGCGGAGCAGGCTGCCAAGTATGCTGAAGTGTCCGAAGCAACCCGCAATCATTACGAGTCCTTGTACCTGGACAAAACGTTTGAAGTTGCCGGCACGTCCATTTCGTTCGACAAAGAAACGCTGATCAAAAATGTGCTGATCTATGGGCCGGCTATCGACTTCATGGAGCATATTTTTAACAAATATATTAAAACGGCTGACCGCGAAATCGACTTCGAAATCTCGATCGACGAGACCGCGACACCGACAGATCCGGAATCGCACTTCCTGGTTGCCAAAGAGCTGTACGGCCGCGGCTTGACGATCTACAGCATGGCGCCTCGCTTCATCGGCGAATTCCAAAAAGGGATCGACTATATCGGCGATATCGCCCAGTTCGAGAAAGAATTGATTATCCATGCAGCGATTGCGGATGACTTCGGCTACAAGCTCAGCATCCACTCCGGCAGCGACAAGTTTAGCGTATTCCCGATTATCGGCAAATACACCAAAGGCCGTTTCCATGTGAAAACTGCAGGAACGAACTGGCTCGAAGCGGTAAGAACGGTAGCCAAAGTGAACCCGGACTTGTACCGCAGAATGCACCAATACGCGCTGGAGCATTTTGAAGAAGCGACCGCATACTACCATGTTACGACGGATCTGAGCAAAGTAGCGCCATTGGATCAAGTGGCCGATGCCGATTTGGCGGATACGTATATGAACGAAAACAATGCCCGCCAGCTGATTCACATCACCTACGGTATTTTGCTGCAGGCTAAAGACGAACAAGGCAGCTCGCTGTTTAAAGACGAGTTCTACCGCACGCTTAGCGAGCAAGAAGAAGCATTCGAGCAATCGCTTATTTCCCACATCGGCAAACATTTGGATTTGCTTGGGAAATAATTGATGGTCCGAGCCGGTAAAGGGGAACGACTCCGATGGCAGCAAGACCGATACAAACCAAGGATCAGCTTCGTCTAACCGTTGAACGGACGGTACAGTCCATGCCGGCTTCCGATGTATGCACGTATGTGTATCCCGAAGCGTTCGGGGGCCTTTCCCACTGGGGAATCGACACTTTGCTGACAGACAGCGCTCTGATTGACGAGCTGCAGCGGTGCCGACCGGATTGGTCCGATGCACGCAGCGGGGAGTTCACGGTTCCGTGAGCAGGCGGACGCAGTATGGACAGCGCTGTTCAGAGATCGTATTCCTTACAGCGAAGCCTGCCGGAGTGTGCTGTCCGTGCTGCAGCGCCTCGGTCTGGATACGAGTTCGAGAGACTTGCAGGCTTACCGGTCCTTCTTCGGCGGAATTCAAGCATCGGATTATACGGACTTGATCTTTAAGCTGTCAGGCGTCACCACGGTTTGCATGACCAACGATCCGTTCTCGGATGCCGAGCGTCAAGCCTGGGAACAGGTCGATCAGCTGGACCCGCGCTTTAATACGTCCTTGCGGATCGACAAGCTGTTGAATGCATGGGACACCGCTTCGGCCCGTCTGCGGGCATGGGGCTATGATGTCGATGCGGCGTTGAACGGCAGAACGTACAGAGAGATCCGCGGTTTCCTGAAATATTGGATTGCGAGGATGAATCCCCTCTACCTGTCTGCCGCTTTGCCTGCGGATTTGGCGGATCGGGAAATGACGGCACGCGTCCAACTGATCGAACAGTGCGTGCTGCCTGTTGCCGGTGAAGCCAATATCCCGCTGGCATTGCTGATCGAGAGCGGACATCCGTCCTCTTCCGCGTTGGGACAAGCTGTGCGGCGGCCTGGACAGTCCGCGCTGTCCGTTGTGGAGGCTTTATGCGCTGCGCATCCGGAGCATAAATTTATGTGCTCGCTGGGGCCTGACGGCGAACAGGGCAAGCTCACCTTGCTCGGCAGGCAGTACCGCAATCTGCATTTGATCGGGAGCTGCTGCGAAGCAGGTGTGCCGGGCTCTATCGAGGAGACAGTCCGCCGGCGGCTTGAGCTGCTGGGAGCTGATGGGACTCCTTGGTATTCGGGAGGCCGCAGCCTGGAGTGGCTGCTCTATAAATGGGATCAGTCCCGCGCGATGGCCGGCAAGGTGCTGTATGACAAATACAGCGGCCTGATGGATACCGGCTGGCGGCTGACGGAGGATGAAATCGCCAAAGATGTAGCGGGCCTGTTCGGGGAATCGTTCTGGACCTTTCTGGGCCGTCCGAACCCGGCTACAGCATTCAAAGCTTAACAGGAAATCCGTGAAATGGATAGGAATAAGCGGTATTTTCACCGATTTCAAAGGCGGACGTAGACTCTTCCGGAGAATATCCCTCCTGCGTGTGTATTTTTTAATGTATTCCAGGCTTCTTAATAGGAAATCCGCGCCAAATTCGGCGCGGATTTATTTTCTGAAAGTAGAAGAGAGCAAGCGGCAGATCAGAAGAGGAAATGGGTAAGGGGGGGGGGAAGTTTACGGGCCGTCTTTGAAGTCGTGTTCCCACCGCTGGATCTTATAATAAGGAACACGACTTCAACAACGGCTGGAACCCCTTACCCATTCCCCCCCCCCCGCGCACCAACGGACGGGTATGAATGCTGCAATGATTAGAATCATTTAATACCTAGCGGCCTGCCATGTATTTCTTTTATAATTGCTTTAGATTAGATCAGATAAGGAGCCCCCTATGAGCGAACCAGTTATCCTGTTTCCATATGACGAAGACTGGAAGGAGCAGTTTCAAAGCACAGGCCGCCTGCTGAGAGAAGCCCTGGGAAGCGCGGCTATTCGTATCGATCACATTGGCTCGACAGCGGTGCCGGGACTTCAGGCTAAGCCTATTATCGATATTCAAATTTCAATGGAATCGCTGGAGCCGTTGGCCTATTACAAGCCCTTGCTGGAGAAGGCCGGCTTCTTCCACCGGGCACATAATCCGGATTTAACGAAGCGTTATTTCAGAGAAGGCGCCGGAAGCCAAAGAACACATATCCACGTCAGAGAGCATGGAAGCTGGTCCGAGCAGCTTGCGCTTTTATTCAGAGATTACCTGCGCAGGCATCCGGAGGACGGAGCAGCCTATGTCTTGAAAAAGCTGGAGCTGGCCGGTCTGCATCAGAACGAGCGGGAAAGGTATGTAGACGGGAAAGAGCCGGTCATTTGGGACATTTTACGAAGGGCCAGCGGCTGGAGCCAGCGGGTCGGCTGGAAGCCGGGGCCAAGCGATGTGTAAACACGAACTTGAGCGCGAAAACAGGAGGTGCGCCTATGCTTATAAGAGCACTGCAAAGCGGTGAGCCGTATCCGATGGAGCTGCTGCTGCTGGCGGACCCGGAGGAGCAGATGGTCCGCAAGTACATTCGCGATTGCGTATGTTACGTTGCCGAGGAGGAAGAAAGGCTGCTCGGCATCTATGCGCTGCTGCCGTCAAAGCAGGGAAGCGTTGAACTGGTCAACATTGCGGTGAAGGAAACGGCGCAGGGGAAAGGGATAGGCGGAACGCTGCTGCGGCACGCCATCCAAACGGCCAAACAAATGGGGTTTCGTTCCCTGGATCTCGGCACGGGCAACTCGAGCATCGGACAGCTTGCTTTTTATCAGAAGCACGGGTTTCGGATGGTGGCGATCGACCGGGATTATTTTGTAAGGCATTACAGCGAGCCTATTATCGAGCATGGCATCCCATGCCGGGATCGGGTTCTGCTGAGCCTTGAGCTGCAATCATAGCTAAAAACAAAAAGACGTTCTCTCTGGCAGAAGCCGAAGGAGACAACGTCTTTTTATTTGTGATAAGGCCGGCTTCCGTTCTTCATTCAGCCTGCTCCTCTGCGTTCATGTTGTAATAATTAAGCAGAACCGTGACAATGCCAAGGCCAACCAGAGAGACCGTCTCCATCAGCTGGAAGGCAAACGTGATGGGAAACATAATGAACCAGACGCCCATAAGCAGGGCGAGCCAGTTTTGCCAGGCATTCCAGCCTTTTTTTCCGAACGCCAGCAGAGAAGCGAACAGCTGTACAGCCCCGCATATGACGCTGCTGAGAAATGCGTTGGTATGGTCCGAGTAGTCGAATATCCAAGGAGCCATAATAAACCACAGACCAATTAGAGCGGATAAGCTGTTTCTAATCGTCATGTTCTATACCTCCCTTTATAAAATGCAGAATTTTCAAAATACTTCTATTTTCAATATATGCAAGCGATTTCAAAAAGGAACCGGAAAGAGCCGGGTACTCAGGAAACATCGCATGAAAATGCAGATCGGCAAGTACTCCCCTCTCCCCCTAAGATGTACATACAACTTGAAAAAATGATATAATACATGTACTGTCAGCTTCATAAGGATGATAAAAGCAAGCCCGCATCCTATGGTTAGAGGGGGATTTATGAGAGACGGCAAGCAGATACCAAAATATGTACAGCTCAAAGAGGAAATTATGTCCTGGGTCCACTCCGGTCGTCTCAAGCCGGACGATCAGATGCCTACGGAGAATGAAATTGCAGCGCTGTTTCAAGTGAGCAGGCAGACCGTCAGACAAACGTTCGGCGTGCTGGAGCAGGACGGCTGGATCTACCGGGTGCAGGGGAAGGGTACGTTTATATCGAATCCGCAAATTCGCAGAAGCGAGGAAACCCAGACGATCGGCATTATTACGACGTATATTTCAGATTATATTTTTCCGCATATTGTCAGGGGGGCCGAGGCAGCTCTGCGAAGCAGAGGCTACCGGATGCTGCTGTCCAGCACCGATAACGATAAGGTCAAGGAGAGGGAAAGCCTTCAGCTGATGATGAGCCAGCCGCTCAGCGGACTTATTATTGAGCCGACGAAAAGCGCCGAGGGCAACCCCAATCTAAGCTACTATTTATCGCTCGACTACAAAAGGATTCCGTATCTGATGATCCATGAACGGTATTCGGAGATAAATTGTCCGTACCTTAAGGTGAACGATGAGGCAGGCGGCTATCAAGCGACCGAGCATCTGATCGGATGGGGTCATCGGAGCATCGCCGGTTTTTTCAAAATGGACGATTTGCAGGGAAGCCATCGGCTCAAAGGATTCATCCGGGCGCATCATGCCGCAGGCGTCCCGCTGCTGCCGGAGTTCGTCGTTCATTATACGACGGAGGAAAAGGAGCACAAGCCGTTCCAAGAAGCGCTCGGCATGCTGCGGAAGCCTCCCGGGGAGCGGCCTACGGCTTTCGTATGCTACAACGACGAGCTGGCTGTGAAGCTGCTTGAAGCCATACGCCAGGCGGGCTTGAGCGTTCCGCACGATGTATCCGTCGTCGGCTTCGACGATGCGAGTCTGGCTACGGCAACCGAGGTAAAGCTGACGACGCTGACCCATCCCAAAACGGAAATGGGGACCCAGGCGGCAGAGCTGCTGATGGATATGATCGAGCGGAAGTATGACGCGCTGCCCCTGGACGGTACGCGGATTTTTCAGCCGGAGCTGGTGATCCGGGAGTCGACCCGAAAAATTGAATCGAATTAAATAAAAAAGTGTGGAAAATTTGTACGTACAACATTATACTGGGAAAAGAGACAGAAACGAAGCTTATGAAGAAGCAGAATTTCATTATAAGCTCTTGGAAAGGTGATGATGTAGGTGTTGGAAGCACTGAAGCAGGCCGTATGGGAAGCGAATCTTGATTTGCCGAAATACGGCCTTGTTACGTTTACCTGGGGCAATGTAAGCGGGATTGACCGTAAGCAGCGGCTGGTTGTCATTAAGCCGAGCGGCGTGCCGTATGAAGAGCTCCAGGCGGAGGATATGGTCGTTGTGGATCTGGAAGGAAATGTTGTCGAAGGAAAATACAAGCCTTCTTCCGACACCCCGACCCACATTGTGCTGTACAAAGCCTTCGAGGATATCGGCGGGGTTGTACATACCCATTCTCCGTGGGCGACCGTATGGGCCCAGGCAGGCAGGCCGATTCCCGCGCTCGGAACGACCCATGCCGATTATTATTACGGGGAGGTTCCCTGCACACGCCCGATGACCGAAGCGGAAATTGAAGGCGCTTATGAGCTTGAGACCGGTAATGTCATCGTCGAGACGTTCCGGAAGCGCAACCCCGGCCAGGTTCCCGGCGTATTGGTCCACTGCCACGCTCCTTTCAACTGGGGCAAAGATCCGCACCAAGCCGTGCATAATGCAGTTGTGCTGGAGGAGGTTGCCAAGATGGCGTACCATACCTTCGAACTGAATGCCGCGACGACGGCGATGAATCCGTCTTTGCTGGACCGGCATTTTCTCCGCAAGCACGGTGTAAACGCTTACTATGGCCAGAATCAGAATAAATAAAGGAGTTAAACACGTATGGGGAAAAAATACGCAATCGGCATAGATTACGGCACCGAATCGGGACGCGCCGTGCTGGTGGATTTGTCGGACGGCACGGAAGTTGCCGAGCATGTAACGCCATATCCTCACAAGGTGATCGATGAAAGGCTGCCGGGCTCCGGCGTGAAGCTGGGGCACGATTGGGCGCTTCAGCATCCCGCGGATTATATCCAGGTGCTGCACAGCTCCGTTCCTGAGGTTATGCGCAGCTCTGGGATTGAGCCTGCGGATGTGATCGGAATTGGAATCGATTTCACGGCATGCACGATGCTCCCGATTGACGCCGAGCTGCAGCCGCTCTGCTTGAATCCGGAGCTGGAGGAGCAGCCGCACAGCTGGGTGAAGCTGTGGAAGCATCATGCCGCGCAGGAGGAGGCTAACCAGATCAATCGCATTGCGGCGGAGCGCGGCGAAGCCTTTTTGCCAAGGTACGGAGGCAAAATTTCTTCGGAGTGGATGATGGCGAAGATCTGGCAAATTCTGAATGAAGCCCCGGATATTTATGAGCGGACGGACCGGTTTGTCGAAGCGGCGGACTGGGTGGTGGCGCAAATGACGGGAAGCTTGGTGCGCAACAGCTGCACGGCCGGCTACAAAGCGATTTGGCATAAGCAGGAGGGCTATCCGAGCGAAGATTTCTTTCAGGCGCTGGATGAGCGGCTGGCACGCTTAACGGAAACGAAGCTGCGCGGGGAGGTGCAGCCGCTCGGTACGAAAGCCGGCGGACTGACGGAAGCGATGGCGAAGCGGATGGGACTCATGCCGGGCACAGCCGTAGCCGTCGGCAATGTAGATGCGCATGCGGCGGTGCCCGGCGGTAGGTGTCGTGTCCCCCGGCAAGCTGGTGATGGCGATGGGCACGTCAATCTGCCATATGCTGCTCGGGACCGAAGAGAAGCGGGTGGAAGGCATGTGCGGCGTTGTGGAGGACGGCATCGTCGAAGGCTACATGGGCTATGAAGCCGGACAGTCGGCGGTGGGCGATATTTTTGCCTGGTATGTCGAGGAGGCGGTTCCGGCCTATGTCAAGGAAGCGGCGGAGCGCGAGGGCATTAACGTCCATATGTGGCTGGAAAAGCAGGCGGCGGCATACAAGCCGGGGCAGACCGGACTTCTCGCATTGGATTGGTGGAACGGGAACCGTTCCGTGCTGGTGGACGCGGATTTAACGGGACTGCTGGTCGGCTGCACGCTGCTGACCAAGCCGGAGGAAATTTACCGCGCGCTGCTGGAAGCGACGGCGTTCGGCACGCGGAAGATCATCGACGCTTTCCACAGCAACGGTGTAGAGGTGAATGAGCTGTACGCCTGCGGAGGTCTGCCGCAAAAAAACCGGCTGCTGATGCAGATTTATGCGGATGTGACGAACCGGGAAATTAAAATCGCCGATTCGAAGCAGACGCCGGCGCTCGGTGCAGCAATGTTCGGCGCGGTGGCGGCCGGTTCGGAGAAGGGCGGCTACGACAGCATCGTGGATGCCGCAGCGAAGATGGCGAGGGTACGTGAAGAAACGTACAAGCCGATTCCTGAGCATGTGGCCGTGTACGAGCGGCTTTACCGGGAATACGGCAAGCTTCACGATTACTTCGGCCGCGGGGAAAATGACGTCATGAAAGTATTGAAATCGATTAAAGAAGAGGCCTAGGGGGATAGGACGATGCTAACTATAAAGCCGTACGAGTTTTGGTTTGTTACCGGAAGTCAGCACTTATATGGTCCTGAAACATTGAAAGAAGTGGATGAGCACTCGGAGAAAATAACGGCGGGACTGAACCGGTCGGAAGCGATCCCGTTTCAAATTGTTTTCAAGCCGGTGCTGACAACACCGGAGGCGATCCGCCGCTTATGTATCGAAGCGAATGCGGACGATGCCTGCGCAGGCATTATTACCTGGATGCATACTTTTTCACCCGCCAAAATGTGGATCGCCGGTCTGACGGAGCTGCGCAAGCCGCTGCTGCATCTGCATACGCAGTTTAACCGGGACATTCCGTGGGACCAGATCGACATGGATTTCATGAATACGAACCAATCCGCCCATGGCGACCGCGAGTACGGCTTCATCGGAGCCCGGCTGGGCATAGCCCGGAAGGTGGTCGTAGGCTACTGGGAAGATCCGGAGGTTCAGCAGCGCATCGGACAATGGAGCCGGACGGCGGCGGCTTTTATCGAGGGTCGGAGGCTGAAGGTCGCCCGCTTCGGCGATAACATGCGTCAGGTTGCCGTAACCGAAGGGGATAAGGTCGAGGCGCAAATCAAATTCGGCTGGTCGATTAACGGATACGGCATCGGGGATTTGGTTCAGCGCATGAACGATATTTCCGAAGCGGAGGTTGCGCAGCTGTTCGAGGAGTACAGCGATCTGTATACGCTGGCGCCCGAGGCCGCTTCGCCCGGGCTGGCCGGGATGCGATACTCGAGCAGGCCAGAATCGAGCTGGGGCTCCGGGCGTTCCTGCAGGAAGGCGGATTCGGCGCGTTTACGACGACGTTCGAGGATTTGCACGGCATGAAGCAGCTGCCCGGTCTGGCCGTTCAGCGCCTGATGGGGGCGGGTTACGGCTTCGGAGGCGAAGGAGACTGGAAGACGGCGGCCTTGACGCGGATGATGAAAATCATAGCCGGCAACGACTCGACATCGTTTATGGAGGATTATACCTATCACTTCGAGCCCGGCAATGAATTGGTGCTTGGCGCGCACATGCTGGAAGTATGTCCGACCATTGCGGCCAACCGTCCGCGCGTGGAGGTGCACCCGCTGTCCATCGGCGGCAAGTCCGACCCGGCCCGGCTCATTTTTGACGGCAAAGCCGGTCCTGCCTTGAACGCTTCACTCATTGACCTGGGGAACCGTTTCAGGCTTATCATTAACGAAGTGGACGCGGTGAAGGCGGAGCGGGAGATGCCGAAGCTGCCGGTCGCGCGCGTGCTGTGGAAGCCGCAGCCCTCGCTTTCCGAAGCGGCGGAAGCCTGGATTCATGCAGGCGGCGCCCATCATACCGTGCTCTCTTATACGGCGACGCAGGAGCAGCTTGCCGATTGGGCGGAGCTGACAGGCATCGAATGTGTCACGATCAGTAATACAACGTCCGTTTCTTCGTTCCGCAACGAATTGCGGTGGAACGAGCTGTACTGGCGCTTACGCTAAAACAGTACGGGCGTACTTCAAAAGATCATTTCTGCAAAGCCCTTCGACGATAGACTCGAAGGGCTTTTGTGCATTGACAGAAGCAGGAAATCGCGTGTATAGTTGATTTTAGTATCAGGTACTAATACTAAGGTGTGAGTTGATATCAACCCGGGAGGTTTTTTAACGATGGAATCATTGCAGCTATACTCTGCAAGAATAACGGCGATTGGAACCTATGTTCCGGAACGGAAGCTGACGAACCATGATCTGGAGCGGCTGGTCGAGACGAATGACGAATGGATTGTGCAGCGCACCGGTATCCGTGAACGCAGAATCAGCGAGCCGGAACAGTATACCAGCGATCTGTGCGTTGCCGCGGTCCAAGATTTGATGCACCGGTTTAACAAGTCCGTCGAGGATGTGGATATGATTCTTGTCGCGACGAGCACTGCGGATTTTCCGTTTCCCAGCACGGCTTCCATCGTTCAAGCCAAGCTCGGCATTCCATCGACGACAGGAGCGCTCGATTTAAGCGCAGCCTGCGCCGGTTTCGTGTATGCCCTGCATACTGCCAACAGCTTTATCGCCTCAGGGCTGCACCGTAAAATTCTTGTCATCGGCGCGGATGCGCTGTCCAAGATTACGGATTATACCGACCGGACGACTTGCGTATTGTTCGGAGACGGCGCCGGGGCCGTGCTGGTGGAGCGGGAATCCTCCAGCTCGCGCGGCAGCTTCCTGGCCCATCATACGACGACGGAGGGAGAGGGCGGAATCCATGTGTACCAGACGCGGATTGCCAACAAGCTGCACGGCGTGGAGCTTAACGACAGCAAGCTGCTGGTACAAAACGGCAGGGAAGTGTTCAAGTGGGCGGTAAGGACGGTGCCTCAAGGTGTTAAAGCCCTGGCGGCAAAAGCAGGCTTGTCGCTGGACGAGATCGACTGGTTCGTCCCGCACAGCGCCAACCTGCGGATTATCGAGCCAATCTGCGAACGGCTGGGCATTCCACTGGACCGTACGCTGTACAGCCTTGTTTATTTCGGCAATACCTCGGCCGCCAGCATTCCTCTGGCGCTCGATCTGGGCTTTCGAAGCGGCCGCATCCAGCCAGGGGACCGGGCGGCGCTCTACGGCTTCGGCGGCGGTCTCGTGCAAGCGGGGCTGGTGGTCAGGCTGGAGCTCGATCCGCAGGCATCGGAAGCGAAAGCTTGGTGATGGCCCTTGGCGGGTCGGCAGAGGTATGCGAGGCAGCAGCAAGGTGAGGCCCTCAACCAATGGGCAGGCATGTGAAGCGACAGCTCGGTGAGGCTCTCGGCCGATCCACAGACATGCGATGCGACAGTTCGGTGAGATCCTCGGCCGATCCACAGAGATGTGATGCGACAGCTTGGTGAGACCCCCGGTCGACCAGCAGATCTGCGAGTCTGCGGCATAATATGACTCCGGCCTATGGCCAAATCACTTGCCATACGCATGCGAAACGCATAGAGAAACTGCAGCGCGGGGGCCCCATGGGCGCTGCAGCGTGTCAGGAGAGCGGGGAGTCCGTCCGGTATCGGGAAGGGGCTGCCCGCCTTTTTTTCTTACTTTAAGAGGTTCTATTGTGGAAGAGAATTAACAAAGCTACTTAATATTGAACGAAAGCCCCTGCAGTGGATGGGACTATTCGTATTCAGGTATACCGGTGTATTGGGCTGTCCGTGATCGACTGTAAGTTACAGTCGTTGGCTTTTGTTTGCTTCGCTTTGACGAATGATCTCGTCCACGACATGTTCAAGCGGCGCGGTGGCGTCGATTATAATTCCGCTTTTCGGAATGTCCTCTTTCGTATGGCGCAATCGCGCAATGAGCTCCCGTTCCGCTTTCTTGCCGCCCCACTCATCCTCCGGCCGCTCCTCAAGCCGCCGGATCAAGGTGTCAAGGTCGACCTCGAGGACAAACACCCCGTCAAACAGATCTATAAATTTCGAAAAGTTCCTGGAACCGCCGCAGAAAAATGTTACCGCCTCATCCTGGTTGGCGGCCAGCGCTTGTACTTGATCCACACGCCAAATGTGGTGCTCGTGCGCGGCGCCATCCGTCGGTGTACCGGTTTCCGGATCGCCTTGATAAGCCAATTCACGGTCGCCATGAATGGCATGATAGCCGCGCCGCTGCAATTCATTGCAGACCGAAGTTTTGCCGGTGCCGGAAACGCCCTCAATCAGAAAATTCTTAATGCCCATGGCCGGACCCTCCATTCAACTGGATAAGCACAATATATTGAATATCTATCTGTCGCTAACCTGCCAAACGCCATAATAATTACCGTTAGCTGGGCTTGGACAGCTTGAGCACATCGAGCAGGCTGATTTTCTTATGCGTCTGCTCGTGATAAAGCCATTGATCCTGCACATGATCTATGAACAGCACTCCGTTCAAATGATCGATTTCGTGCTGAATGCAGCGGGCAAGGAAGCCTTCGCCCTCCAGCGTGAAGGTATTTCCTTTGCGGTCGAGGCTGGTGAGGACAACGTGCCGTGCGCGCTTCACATCGCCAACATAATTCGGAAAAGACAGGCAGGCCTCAGGACCCGTCTGTTCGCCTTTCATAGAAATAATTTGGGGATTGATCAGCTCGATCAGCCCGTCCCCGCAATCCATCACGATCAGTCTCCGCAGAAATCCGACCTGAGGAGCGGCAAGACCGGCGCGTCCTTCGGAAGCGTAGAGCGTGTCCGCCATATCGTCGAGCAGCTTAAGCAGCTTCGGGGTGAGCGTCTCCACAGGCTTTGCGGTTTTTCGCAAAATCGGATCGCCGAACGGCAAAATTTGTTTCACAGACATCGTTTAAGCCCCCTTTACCTGATGCGGCGGAGTGTAAACCCATAAGTCGTTCGGGGAGCATTCCAACGCGGTGCAGAGCGCATCCAGCGTGTCGGCCTTCATCTGCTTCGGCTGACTGGTCAGCAAAGCGCTGATTGACGGCGCGGACAGCCGGTATCCCGCCTTTTCCTCCAACAGTCTTGCAAGCGCTGCGCCGGACCAAATCGATCGTTCCGCCATCACTTGTCTTAGCATCCATTCCAGCATGCGGCTTTCCTCACTTTCGAATATTAGGCAACAACTAATATTATTAGGTATTACCTAATGTATCACAGCTTTTTTCGATCTGCTACTTTATCCTCATTTTTTCTTCAGAATCCGCTGCAATTCGTTTTTAACGGCCTTCATTGTGTATTCAGACTCTGCGTCCTTAGGATCATTTGTGGAAAATAATGGAGTTATTTTCTTTTTTAACTCCCCAAACGATTCGGCAAAGTGTAGAATAAAACAGAATACCCAATATTATCTAAAATTATATTGTCATACCGTTTGGTTTCGATAAATAGGGAAACGGAGGCATTATGTCCAAATCGATTTTGCTGCTGCTGACAGGGGATATCAGGTCGGTCGACCCTCTGCTTCAGGAGCAGGTGTACAAAGAATTTTATAAGCTTGTATATCCTCTCATCATGTATATCATGAAAGATCCTCCGGCCGTGGAAGATATTATTCACGAAGCTTTTGTGTTAATTATTCGAAAATGCCCCCATGACGTCGACGAGGATCGTCTTATCCCATGGATTCGGGCCATAGCCCGCAATACCACGATCAGCTATTTGCGGAAGCATAAAAAAAAGCGGGACGAGCTGCTGACGGATGACCTGTTCATGGAAGCTGCCGTCCCATTGATGTGCGGCGTCTCCGTGTCGACGGAAGCGCAGGTTGAAGCGAAGCTGATGGAGGAAGCCATCATTCATTATATTCATCAGATGAAACCTATTTACCGGCAAGTGATTCACATGCGCTGGATTGAACATTTGTCCTACAAAGAGATGGCCCGGAAGCTGGGAGTATCGGAAGAAAAAATCCGGCAAACGCTGCATCGCTCGAGAGAATCGATCCGGCGGAAGCTGGCCCGGGATTGGAAGGTGAGCGAGTCGTGAGCAAGAACGAATGGGATACGGCGTTTGACCTGAAGTTCGAGGATGCGATGAAGCGGATCGACGCGTCGGTTTCCGGTCCGCTGCCGGATTCGGATGCTGCGGCGCAAGCCTCTTGGAAGCAGTTACAGCAGCGTCTGCTTCGGGAGCAGCGCCGCGCTGTCTGGACGCGGAGAATCCAGTGGGCGAGCTATGCGGCCGCCTCTTTGCTGGCCGGAGCGTGGCTGTTTCACTCACTGCAGACGACGGAGGCTTTCCGGCCGATGTTCGAGCTGGTCTATAAAATGAAAGGCGGCACGGTCAGCGTACAGTACAGCACCGCGGAGCCTCCATCCCGGACAGGGGCGAAAACGGCGCCTCCGCCTGATGACGATGAGCTGCCGGAGACCGCGCTGCAGGACAACCGGCACCTTCCGGAGGAGGGCGCCTACCGGAGGAAGCAGGTTTCGGCCGTCGAAGCGAAGGCTGAGACACAGTTCGTGCTGCCCGTGCCGAAGGATCCGCCTGACGGGTACAGCCTGCAGCATGTCCTGCTGCATTATTCGGCAGGAGCGTCGAAGGCCGGAGCGGCCAAGCTCGTATACAGGTCGACGAAGGGCAGTGCCCAGCCGCTTACGATATTGGTCCGCAAGCGCGCTTATAGCAGCCATAGCGGCATGCCTGACGGCCAGCGCAGCTGGGTTGCCGATGCCGGGGGACATGGAGGCGAGCTGGAGTGGAACGTGGAGGATATCAACGTCATCATCCGAGGCGGGCTTGGCGAGCGGGAACAGAATGAGCTGGCTGACAGCATGCAGCTGGCGGAGGAATGAGCCGGCTGACGTTAGCCGCACGCAGAAGAGGAATAGGCTCGCAATGCGGCGGCGCCCGGAGATCTGGAAATCCGGTGAAAAGCAGCCGAAATCGGCGGCATCGTGCCCCTAATTGTTCTGAGCAAGCGTTGCCGGCTGGCATCCGAAGCATTGCGCTTGAGCAGGTGCTTGGAACGAGGCGCGCACGTGCAGCGGCCAATGATCCGCTAGACTTCAAAGAGCCGGGAGGGTTCTAAGGCAATGAACAGCAGTTGGCTGTTGGTTTTTAAAGAAAATATAGCAGCACAGCCGGTTCAGGTTCAGAAGGGGCTGTTCGAACAGTTAGTGCTGCTGGTGCTTGACGTCCCGGGCCTGGCAGCCCTGGAGGAGGGAGCGGCCAAAGCCGTTGTCCGCGAGGTATTCCTTCAAGCGCTGCATACGAGCTTTGCCCGGATGGACGGCGAGGAAATTGCGGCGCATCTGAAGCGGATCGCCGGCGAGGCCGTCCAAAGGTACGCCTCTCATGAGGCGTTCTTTGACGAGGAAGAACGGCACTGCCCGGCAGCGCCGCTGCTTCGAGTCTGGCCGGAGCTGTACGCTTACTTGCACAAAAGAAAAAAGCAGCGCCGCAGTCTGAGGCGTCTCGCGCTTGTATGGGGCCTCGTGGTGCTTCTGCTGCTTGGCGGCTTTGTCTTCGGGCCGGAGGGCAGGGACTCGGAGGCGCAGTTCCAGGGCGCGGGTACCGTGCCGCTGCTGCATGAAGCGGGAGAAGGAAGCGGGGCGCCGGTAAGGCTGAACAGCCTTAAGGTGAGCGAGCGGGAAGCCAAGGCGTACGCGGATTTTACAATGGTAACTCCAGCGTATTTGCCTGACGGCTATTTTTTCAGCGAAGGGGAGGTATGGCTCCAGGAGGGCCGTCCCGTCGGAGAACATGCCCTCTTGACTTATACGGATCCGGAACGCCATCTGCTGCGTCTGTCATTCTATAAGCTCCACCCGGGCGGCGCCATGACCAGCGGCACCTTCTCTCCGTCCGTCTCGAAGGAAGTATTTCTGCGCGGGAGCAGGGGACTTGTCGTGACCACAGAGGCAGGGCAGGTGCAGGTAAACTGGATTGAGCACGACGATACTTATATCATGCTGTCAGGCATGAATGTGAAGGAAGAGCAGCTGCTGCGCATGGCGGAGAGCTTGAAATAGCTGCCGCTGAGGGCCGTACCGATCCGGAAGGTAACAAAGCTTGAGGGGGTTAACCTACCGCAGCGTTCGCCTGACATTCGCGTATGCTGGAAGGAGGAAGCATTCGGCTAGCGGGGTCAGACAGGTTTGCGCCGTTTGAAAAAAGCGGCGACCCGGCGTCCGTCCGGCACGACGGACACCAGCTCCCAGCCGTACCGTCCCCAGTGCGACAACGCTTCATCCAAGGCCCAGCCGGATTGCTGCCCATCCTTGTCCGCTCCTGCAAGACAATCGCCGATCGACACGTCCGCCGCATATTCCCAGGCGGACGGCTCAGGTGCCGTTCCTTCAGGCAGAGGGAGCCGCTCTTCCTTGATATCCCAGCGGATGCGGGCAGACGCGCGGGAAAGCGCTTGGATCACAGCCTCTCTGTCCGTTGCCTCGAGCGCAAGCAAACGGGGGGCTCTGGGCAGATGAAACGACTTATGCGAATGATATACCTGCAGGACGAGCGTGCCGACAGGCGTATTATCGTCCGTCTTTACGGCGTACCAGATGCAGCGCTCCCTTTCCTCGGGCGGCCCCCAGCGCTCAATAGAATCGTTTCGGTTGAAGCCTCCCTTGATAATAAATCCCTCGCTGCGGATATAGGCTGCGACAGGCTCCATAAACTGCTGGATCCAAACGCCGTAGGCGCGGTCTCCAGATGCTTCGAACATCCGGGTTAATTCCTCATGCTTTTCTTGGAGCACCGATCTCCAGGCTTCGGACAAAACAGGCTCTGTTTTCCGGATAAGACCGGCAAACCCGGCAAATGAAAGGCGGTTCATATATGCATCACTCCTTCAGGTTTTAAAATATATCTGCACTCAATTTAACAATGTTAAATTTTAATTTAATATCGTTAGATTAATGCTGTGTGCTATAATTGTCAAGAGAATAATAGGAGGGACACCATGGCGAGAAGACGAATATACCGGACGCCCGGGCAGGATAAAGCAGGAAGCGGCGAGCCGCTGCATACGCCCTTGGACCGGCCGCGCATCGTGTCTGCGGGTCTGCTGCTGCTGCATAAGGAAGGTCTCGAACAGATTACGATGCGAAAAATAGCCGATAGCCTGGGAGTCAAGGCTGCCGCACTTTATTATCATGTGAAGGACAAGGAGCAGCTGCTGCATTTATTGGCGGAGCGGATCAGCTCCGAAATTACTTATCCCGATCCTCGTCTGTCCTGGCAGCATCAGCTCCGCGAGTGGTCGTTAAGCTTCCGAAGGACGCTTCTCCGGTACAGGGATGCGGGGCGCATTATGGAGGCGACGCTCGCTGCAAGTCCGAACCGGCTGGAGCAAATTGAATTTTTGTTTCGGCTGTTTGCGGAAGCAGGCTTTCAAGACTCGCAAATCCCATGGCTTTCGGGGATGCTCAAGAATCATATTCTTGGCTTTGCCGAGGAGGAAAAGCGTCTGGCCGACCGCGCCGAGCGCGAGCGGATGGCTGCGGATGGCAGCACGCCACCGGCCGCCGAGCGTTTTCCATCGCTGGACGGGAAGCGTTATCCGCATATCGCCCGCTTGGCATCTTCTATGGCGAAGGCTGATTGGGACGATGAGTTTATGTTTGGCATCGATGTGCTGCTGGCCGGATTTGAGGCTAGATTATAGCCCGGGTCTGGACATGAGGTTGAACCGGAGGCTTGGGATAAGGGACAGCATAAAAAAGGAGTGAAGACATCATGAAGAAGCACGGAGGCGAACAACGAAATCAGCCGGTTTTGCACGAAGTGATGCTGGAATGGAAGGAAGCCGATGCCGGCCGCGAGCTGTCTGTCAGCGAGGAAACATTACAGCACCATACGATCCTATGGGGCTTTGAGGGGGGAGGCCGGCTCCTTATAAATGACATTCCCGTAAAGCCGGTACGTTCGGCAGTCTGCGTCCTGCCCCCGGGAACGCGAATCCAGCGTGCGGACATGTCCCGGAACAAGGCAGTCAGCCGCCGACTTGCCTTCGATCTGTTTCGTCCCGCCGAATGGACGGAGGAGCGCAGAGTGTACGAGAAAGAGTCGTCGTTCCCTGTACATGGTCTCATTCCTTCTATATCCAAGCGCCTGTACGCAAGGCTAGAAACGCTGCTGGTTCAGGGTCCTGCCGAAGACGTAACCGACTGGACCTCAAAGCTGCGGAAGCAGCAAATGCTGGGGCAGATGCTGGAGCTGCTGCTCCTGGAGCACACCATGCCCATTGAGCCGGAGAATCAGGAGGCGTGGCTGAAGCAGACGGTAGACTACATAAGAAATCATTACGCCGATGAAATCAAGGTCGAACGGCTTGCGGACATTGCGGGCATGCATCCGACTTACTATTCCCGTCTGTTCAGACAGCGAATGAACAAGACGCCCATTGAGTTTCTGACGCAGCTGCGGATGAACAAGGCGAAGGAGCTGCTGCTGGAGTCGGAGCACAGCGTCCGCGAGGTTGCGCGAAGTGTCGGCTACCGGGATGAATTTTATTTCAGCCGCAGATTCAAGGAGAGCGCCGGCTGTCCGCCGACGCGCTATTCCCGTCAAAGCCATCCGAATGTCGTCTCGCTGTCGGCCCCTTACACGGATCATCTGTTCACGCTCGGGGTCACGCCGTGCGCAGCGCAGGACGACGGACTGCCTGCGGCCGGCATGAGGGCGCTGGAGCTGCCGCGGCATGCATTCCAGCCATGGGAAATCAGCAGGGAGACGTTTTTGGCGGTTCAGCCCGACCTGATTGTATGCAAGGAGAACGTGCTGAACAAAGCGAGGGAGCATATTCCCGACATTGCGCCTATCATTCCCATTCCATGGACGAAGCTGGATGTGTTCGGCCATCTCAAGCATATTGCCCGGCTAGTGGACAGGGAGCCGGCCGCCGAGGCTTGGCTTAACGGCCATGAGTACAGAGCGGAGCGGGCCCGGGAGCAGGTGGCGCGAATTGCCGGCGGCGCAACGCTCGCGGTCTGCGAGCTGAAAGGAGACGGATTCCGTATGTATGGCGAACGCAATGTCGGACACGTATTTTACCGCTCGCTGCAGCTGACGCCGCCCGACCGGATCGGGGCCGAGTTGAAGAAGCATGAAGCCGGAACCGCCTTTACTTGGCTGTACGGCGGTTTGGACGAGATTGCGGACTTTGCGGCGGACTTTTTGCTGATCGTTATTTCATCTGCGGCTGAACGAAGCAAGGTCATGAAGCTTCTGCAGAAGCATCCGGCATGGCAAAATCATCCGGCCGTGCTGTCGGGACGTGTGTTCTTCCTTGAGCATGAACGGTGGATCGGCTATGCTCCGGGAGCCATTGACATGCAGCTTGAAGCTGCAGTGAAGCTGTTCACGGACGGCCCGTATCCGGCGATATGCTAGAATAGTCCAAAAAAAACAGGTTGAAATATGTCATTGACGACCTCGAGAGAGGTTTTTATAATGATAACGAATGATAATGATTATCAATATTAATGAGCGGGGCTGATTTTTATTCAAACGAGTACCAGCGTTTCAAGGTTTGGCATTGTGCTGCTTTTGGCGTGCCTTGGGCTGGCGGTATCGATGTTTGCGGCGATTTCCTGGGGCGCCAAGGATATGCCGGCCAGCGACGTCTGGGCGGCGGTCTTTCAATATAACCCTGCTTTAACCCCCCATCAAATCATTCATGAGCTGCGCCTGCCCCGCGTGCTGGGGGCGGCGGTCGTTGGAGCGGCCTTTGCGGTGGCCGGAGCTCTCATGCAGGGGGTGACCCGCAATCCGCTTGCCGACTCGGGCATCCTCGGCATTAATTCGGGAGCGACCTTCGTTGTGGCGCTCAGCTTCGCCTTTTGGCCTAATCTGCCTTATTCGGGCCTGATGGCGGTATCCTTCGCCGGATCGGTGCTGAGCACCGTCTTTATTTTTATCCTCGGCTCCTCGTCGCCGGGAGGCATGACGCCTATGCGGCTGACGCTCGCCGGGGCTGTTGTAGCAGCCATGCTTCATTCGCTAAGCTCGGGCGTCGCGATTTATTATGACCTGAACCAGGATTTGGCCTTCTGGTATGCCGGCGGGGCCGCAGGTATCAAGTGGACGCATCTGCAGCTTCTGATTCCGGTGCTTCTGGCAGCAATGGCCGGCGCGGTCCTGATGGGCCGGCCCGTCTCGCTCGTTTCTCTGGGGGAAGAGACGGCAGCCAGCCTGGGGATCGATCCGAAGCGGGTTCAGGTGATGGCGATGGCTCTTGCCGTTGTGCTGGCAGGCGTATCGGTCTCGGCCGTCGGAGCCATCGGCTTCGTCGGGCTGGTTATCCCCCATATTTCGCGCAAGCTCATCGGAGTCGATTACCGGTTCATCATTCCGCTCTCGGCCGTGCTCGGTTCCGTGCTGCTGGTGCTGGCTGATCTGGCCGCAAGGATGGTTAACCCGCCGAAGGAGCTCGCAATCGGAATTATGATCGCGATGGTAGGGGTTCCCTTCTTTCTTTACCTGGCACGACGGGAAAGGAGGAGCTTATCATGAACGGGTCTCAGACTTCGAGAGAAAAGAGTGCCTGGAGGGTCGGCTTGATACTTGCCGTCATTTGTGCGGCGGCGGTGCTGGTCAGCTTGAATACGGGAACGATCCGGATGCCCCCGGCGTCGGTCATTCGAACCTTTCTGGGCATGGGGACGCCGGACGACAAGATGGTATTGTTCGATTTTCGCCTGCCCCGCATCCTGATTACGATGCTGGCGGGGATCGCGTTAGGCATGTCCGGCGCTATCCTCCAGGGCTTATCGCGCAATGCCTTGGCCGATCCGGGCATTCTGGGACTGCATGCGGGGGCCGCCTTCGGCCTGATGATATTCGTCAGCTTTTTTCAGACGATGGAAGGTCGCTGTCTCGCTGTGGATTCCGCTGTTTACCTTTATGGGAGGCGTGCTGACGGCCGCATTGATCGTGCTTCTGGCCTACGACCGCCACCGGGGGGTGCTGCCCGTACGGCTGATTCTCATCGGGATCGCAGTGGCGGCGGGCTTCAGCGCGGTGACGCTGTTTTTCTCGCTGCGGCTTGAGGATACGACTTACGCGTTCACCTCCCGCTGGCTGCTGGGCAGCGTCTGGGGACGCGACTGGGTCCATGTGGCGGCGCTGCTCCCCTGGGTTGCTGTGCTCGTCCCGTACGCCTTGAGCCAGTCCCGCAGCTTAAATGCGTTTACGCTTGGGGACGAGCTGGCTGTCGGAATCGGCACGGATGTCGGCAGGAAGCGCCTCCTGCTGCTGGCAGCGGCCGTCGGCTTGTCCAGCGCGGGTGTAGCGATGGCCGGCGGCGTCGGCTTTATCGGCCTTGTGGCGCCGCACCTGGCGCGCCGGCTGGTCGGCCCGATGCATCAGCATTTCCTGCCGATTGCGGGAATGCTCGGGCTGGTCATCCTCGTCGTCGCGGATACGGTCGGGCGCTCCCTGTTTCAGCCGAATGCGATACCGGCCGGTATCGTGGTGGCGGCTGTCGGCGCCCCGTATTTTTTATATCTGCTCGTAAGAGCAAAGTAAACGTACATTCACCAAGCAAATTTATTGGCAAAAGGGGATTATTATGAAAAAGACTTACTTATCGCTGCTTATTCTTATTATGGCTTTCCTTACAGCCGCATGCGGCCAAACCGCGCCGCAGTCAAACGCAGCTCCGGCTCCTCAGTCAGGAACCGCCGGGGACAGTAAACAGCCTGCTCCCGCAGGCAAAGAACCGAGAATCGCTTCGCTGTCGATTCATTTGACCAGCGAGCTGCTGGCGCTCGGCATTACGCCCATCGGCTCGGTAGTCGGCGGCGATCTGAAAGCCTTCCTTCCGCACGTGGCGGACCGATTGAAGGACACCAAGCAGCTTGGCGTCGTTGCGGATCCGGATATGGAATCGCTGCTGGCGCTTAAGCCGGACGTGATCTATGCGGATAAAGACTATGCCTCCAAGGACGTGGCCAAATACGAGAAAATCGCCAAGACGGAAGTGTTTGATCTCAATGACGGCACTTGGAGAGATACGCTGAAGAAAGTCGCCAAGCTGGTCGGCAAGGAGCCGCAGGCCGAAACTTTTATAAAAGATTACAACGCACAGGCGGAGCGGGTGAAGAAATCGCTGCAAAGCCAAATCGGCGACGGCACCGTTCTGGCGGTTCGCGTAACTCCCAAGGAGCTGCGGGTATTCAGCCTGAGAAGGCCGATCAGGACCGCTGCTGTATGAGGATTTGGGTCTTAAACCGGCCAAAGGGGTAGACAAGATCAGCAAGGACAAGGCGTTCGAGGTCGTCTCTCAGGAGGTGCTGCCGGACTATGACGCGGATGCGATCTTTATTGTATTAAACAAGGACGAAGGCGCCCAGAAGCTGTTCCAGCAGCTGCAGACAAGTCCGATTTGGCAGGGCTTGAAAGCGGTCAAGGCAAATCATGTTTACGTAGTGCCTGAGCAGCCGTGGCTCGATTATTCCGCTATGGGCGCGAAGATGGCGCTGGATGATGCGGAAAAGCGTTTCGCCAAATAGTGAGGGCGTAAGGGGTGAAAGGGGATGCAGCTTGACGGGAGGGCTTGTCTCTCCTTAAGATAAGATTATCGTTAATCGGTAATCTTATCGGCTCTACACCCTACTCCGATCGGAGGCATTCAATCCATTGATGGATACAGCAAATACGCGACAACTCCCTACTTCTCTAAGCGAGCATGTGTACGTGGCATTAAAGAGACAGATATTGAAGGGAGAGCTACCGCCCGGACACCGGCTGATCGTGCTGGAAATCGCCAAGCAGTTCGAAGTCAGTCAAGCTCCCGTGCGCGAAGCGCTGGAGCGTTTGAAGCAGGAAGGGCTGATTATCGGCAAACAGAACAAAGGGTCTGTCGTATCCGAGATTACGCCCAAGGAAATCCGCGACATTTACGAGCTGCGCCAGCTTATTGAGGGGCATGCGCTGCGGGAAACGATGAAGGTGCTGACCCGCGAGGATATCGGTTATCTGGAGAATATTGTGGTTCAGATGAAGCAAGCGGTGGATGACAACGATCCTTACCGGCTGGTCGAGCTCGATATGAATTTTCACGGTTTTTTCTACGAGCGCAGCGGCAATGCTTTATTTGTTGACATATGGAACCGGATCCGGACGAAAATTATGCGGTTTATTTCGGTGACCAACAAGGACCACCCAGGCTACAGCATTCCCGATTCGCACACGGAAATATTGGATTTGATCAAATCCGGGGACGTGGACGTCACGGAGTATAAGCTCGTACGGGGACTTGATTTTTACAAGCTGTATACAAGCGAATAAAGCGTATTGAAAAAATAAAGATTCGACATAATCCGTGCAAATTTCCCGTATCCAAACGGCAGTCGGATGTTTATAATAGCAATAGGAATACAATAACGATTATCGATAATTATACTTCTACGCAGAGTTGATGATCATGTGGAGCCCATAACACAAGCTAACGCTTTGGATGCCGCAGGTTCATCAGCTCTTTTTTTATATTCAATTATCGATAATCGATAAACTGAGGAATGCTAACGCCCGAGATCTCAAAACGTTAACCTTTTCCAAAGGGGATATGGAGCATGCAGAATCAGAAACGTTTTTTTGACGATGAAGAAATGCTGAAGCTCATGAGGGATCGTTTTTTAACCGGACTGGTCATCAAGGAATCGCCCTACAAGCATCGCTTGCAGGAGGCGCTGTCCTCCCTGCATCTTAATCCGTATTTCACCTTTCCCGCCCTGGCCTTAATGGAGCCTGTCCTGGACTTTGCGGAGGAGAACGAGAAACGCATGTATATGGAGAGGCTGCGCGACGATGTGCAGCGGGGTGAAACGAACGGCAGCGCTATTTTTATGGATGGGGACGGCCGGCTCTGCGTGCTGTTCTCCTGGGTGGCCAAGGAGGGGATGGAGGCCCTCGGACGGCGGTTAAGCCAGCAGTATGCGGTAGCGGTCAATATCGGCGTCGGCAAGCCGTGCGGTCAGCTCGCGGACATTCATCATTCCTATCGGCAGGCGCAGCTGGCTTTGAAGGATAATTTTTATAAAGGCGCCGGCGAGATCGTCTATTACAGCGAGCTTGCGAATTATCACAGCATCAGCATCTATCCCGCCGAAGCGGAGCAGGATTTGTTCGAGAGATTAAAATATGCGGGAACTCCGGAGCAAATAACCGCTGCGGTGGACGCCTATTTTGCGGCTATTCTTCAGCACGGGCCGGTGGCGCCCAAATCCATCTACGAGCTGACCATCAGACTGTTGATCGGTTTGGAAAAAAGGCTGGCAGCCGAACGCGAAAACGTAAGCGCTTGCAACAGGTGCGATATGCTGACGGTCATGGAGAAGAAATCCATCCAGGAGGTCAAAGCGTTTGTCGCCGGCCACCTGACCGCTTTAAAAGAAGGCATGCTGCAGAGCGACAGGGAGTGTACCCGCAGCATTATCAAAAAAACGATTCAATATATGGAGCAGGAGTGCCAGCATGCTACCTTGTACAGCGTCGCTCAAAAGGTGTATATGACGCCGACGTATTTGAGCTCCCTGTTTAAAACGAATACCGGCAAAACGTTTATCGATCAATTGACCGAAATTCGGATCAATAAGGCAAAGGAGATGCTGAAAAGCACGCATTTGAAAAATTACGAGGTGGCTGAAAAGGTAGGCTATAAGGATTCGAGGTATTTCAGCCAAATTTTCAAAAAGAAGGTAGGGCTCTCCCCCAGCGAATACCGGGAATCCACAGGGGTATAGGGTGTATTGCAGGAAGCTTACAAAGCCTGCCCAAGGGAGAACAAACAAGCGTACAGGTCCCCAGCCTGAGCGCTTTTTTTGTTCCACGGCGGGGCTCTATTTTCCCACTAAAAAAATCAAACAAATTCGTAAATTCGTCACCTGTCCTTTTGAAAGCGCTTTTGTTAATTTTATAACCACAAGCTGTTCATTGTACCAGGAGGAGGTTGATGGATGTCTAACGTGTCCGCGCTGCAAGACGACGCCAAGTCCCGGCCGAAAACCGCCGCAGGCAGGCTCTCAAGGCTGTGGAGCAAAAACCGCAGTGAAACGAATGCTGCAGGTTATATTTTTATTTCACCTTGGCTGATCGGTTTTCTGCTTCTGACGGTTTGGCCGATCGCGCAGTCCTTTTATTTATCGTTTACGGAATATTCGCTCTTGAACGACCCGGTATGGGTAGGGCCCCAGAATTACGCCAACATTTTTTTGAATGACCAGCTTTTCCGCACCTCGCTTGTCGTGACCTTCGCTTTCGTGCTTATCGCCGTTCCTTTGAAGCTGTTCTTCTCCCTGATGGTAGCCATGCTGTTGAATAAAAATTTAAAGGCGATGCATTTGTACCGGACAGCTATTTATTTTCCGTCTCTGATCGGGGGAAGCATCGCGGTTTCCGTGCTGTGGCGCAATATGTTCAGCCTGGACGGCTATGTGAATCATGTGCTGGGCTGGTTCGGGATTCAGGGAGTCGGCTGGATCTCCAACCCGAACACCTCGCTCGGGACGCTGATTCTGCTCAGCACCTGGCAGTTCGGTTCGACTATGGTTATTTTCCTCGCCGGGTTAAAGCAGATTCCGTCCGAATTGTACGATTCCTCCTCCGTTGACGGCGCAGGGAAGACGAGGCAATTTTTCCATATTACGCTGCCCATGCTGTCTCCGGTGATGTTCTTCAACCTCGTGCTCGGGGTCATCGGCGCCTTCCAGATGTTTACCTCCGCCTTCATCATCACCAAGGGGGGGCCGGTGAATTCCACTTACATGTATGCGCTGTTTCTGTTTGAAAAGGCATTCAAGCATTACCAGATGGGATATGCCTCGGCGCTCGCCTGGATTCTGCTGCTTATCATCGCTGTGCTGACCGGAATCAACTTCCTCGTTTCGCGTTACTGGGTATTCTATGAGTCGGAAGGAGGCAAAGCGAAATGACCGCTTCCCGTCTGAAAAGCTCGAAGCTCGCGAATCATCTGCTGCTGATGGCAATCTCGCTGCTTATGCTGTACCCGGTCATTTGGTGGCTGGGCGCCTCGCTTAAGAAAACCGAGGAGATGGCGCTGCCGACAATCTGGCCAGCCGTGCCGATGTGGGAAAACTACAGCAAAGGCTGGCACTTCTCGCCTGAATTCTCTTTCGCCCACTTCTTCGGCAACACCTTGATGATGGAATGCTGGAATGTGATCGGCGCGGTGCTCACAAGCGCTGTCGTCGCCTACGGCTTCGCCCGGCTGCAGTTCAAGCTGCGGGGGTTCTGGTTCTCGATTCTGTTGCTGACTCTGATGCTTCCGGGACAGGTGACGGTCATTCCGCAATATATTATGTACAACCATTTCGGCTGGGTTGACAGCTATCTTCCGCTGATCTTACCTCACTTTTTCGGCGGCGGCGCATTCTTCGTATTTCTGCTGGTGCAATTTATCCGGGGCATTCCCAGGGAACTGGACGAAGCGGCCAAAATCGACGGCGCCTCCGTCTACGGTATTTTCACCCGGATCATCTTTCCTCTGCTGAAGCCCTCCCTGGTAACGGTAGCGATCTTTACGTTCATTTGGAGCTGGGACGATTTCTTCGGACAGGTGCTTTATTTAAGCTCCGTTGAAAAATATACCGTCGGCCTCGCGCTGCGCATGTTCGTCGATCAGTTCGAGATCCAATGGGGACAGCTGCTGGCCATGTCGCTGCTCTCGATTGTCCCTTCGGTTATTGTCTTTTTTCTTGCACAAAAGCATTTTGTCGAAGGCATTACGACCACCGGCTTGAAGGGCTGAGCCTGCAGAAATTCAAATGATGAAGGGGGATGGAAGGATGAAGCGTTATCTCCATTGGGGCAAAGGCATATCGCTTGGTTTGGCTGCCGTATTGTCGCTGACCGCTTGCAGCGGGGGAAGTCAGGGAGCATCGGGCAAGCCGGAGGAAGGCAAGGGAGGCGACGGGAGCGCCAACCTGAAAATTATGTGGTGGGGGCCCGATTCGCGGCATAAAGCGACGCTCGCTGCCTTGGATCTGTACACCAAGCAGAACCCGAAGATCAAGTTTACGCCGGAATATTTGGCCTGGGACGGCTATTGGAGCAAGCTGACAACGCTCGCTGCTTCCAAGTCCATGACGGATGTGCTGCAGATGGACGGAGCCTACATCCAGGACTATGCAAGCAGGGGCACGCTGGAGGATTTGTCCGATATTGATTTGAAGGGCATTGTCGATCCGAAAATTATCGAAAACTCCAAAATCAACGGAAAACTATACGGCATTCCGCTCGGGCATAACGGTCAGGGGATGGCCTTCAACAAGACGGAGCTGGAGGCCGCAGGCGTGAAGCTTCCCGCCAAAAACTGGACCTGGGACGATTTTATCGCCTTCGCCAAGGAAGGAAGAAGCAAGCTGCCGAAGGGTAAATATCCGATCGGCGACGGCTCCAATGTGTGGGATAATTACCAGTATTACCAGACCGCCAAGGGGAAGGGCCCGATCATGGTCGACGGCAAAAAGTTCAATCTGGACAAAGACCTCTGGTATGAGTATCAAAATCTGTTCGCCCAGTTCCGCAAGGACGGCACCGTTCCGCCGCCGGACGTCACCAAGGCGTTCGTGGACAACGATCCGAAAGGCGACTCGATGGCTTCCGGCACGGTCATGACCAAGGGCGTCACCGTCGCTTCCGTAGCGGTTATGGAGCAGCTGATGCCGGGCAAGGTCGGCCTTACGACGATGCCCGTGGGGCCTGCAGGCGGCGGCTGGGCGCAGTCGACACTATTTCTGAGTGTCAGCTCGACGTCGAAATACAAGAAGGAAGCGAAGGAATTTATCCGCTGGTTCATTACCGATAAGGAGGCCGGCAAAACGCTGGGCACCTCCAGGGGCATTCCGATCAACAATGAAATTTATAAGGAGCTTGAGCCGACGCTGCAGCCGACCGATCTGATCAGCAGAAAGCTGCTGGATACGGTTATAGAGAAGGCGCTGCCCTTCTACCCGGCTCCAACCGGCTGGTCGGAGTGGGTACAGACGTATCAGACGGAAATGGAAGCGGTCTGGTTCGGGAAAAAGTCGCTTGACGACGCCTACAAAACGATCGAAACGATGGGCAAGCAGATTGAAGCCAAGCTGGGCGGAGGAAAGTGACAGGGCGGAAACGGTTTAGTGCATTTCCTATATAAAAATGATAAAGTAGAATCTATCTGAACTTGAGAGGATAAAGGAGATTCTGCTTGCATGATCATTCTGTTCATTTTGTTTATTCTGATTATGGGGTCATTTTTTAGCGGGGCGCTGGTGCTGTTCTTCCAACGGAAGCTGAAGCTGGGATTTCTGTTCCTGATTCTCGGATTTATCGCGAGCTTCTTATTCTACTATTCTATCTATCAAGGCTGGATCACGCTGCCGAGTCAAGGCTAGCAGCTGCTTCACCGGTATGGACCGGAGCCAAAAAAAGGATTGGCGGGAAAGAAATTTCCCGGCCGGTTCTTTTTGCTGCCTTTGGCTGCCTTGCGCTGCGATAAGCCCGGCAGCTTTGAGATGAGGGAGCCCGGTCCGCCTTTCTTCTATGCTTGTGAGCTGACAAGTGGAGCTGTCTGAGCACAAAACAGGGTGTTCGAGATAGAAGGTAGAGCGGCGGGATAGCACCAGCAGCAGCCCGCAAGAGGGAATGGGTATGGGTATGGGGTGAAAAGTTTACGTGCCGTCTTTGAAGCCGTGTTCCCCCCGCCTTATCTCATCCAAAGGAACACGGCTTCAACAACGGCTGGAACCCCATACTCATTCCCTCTCCACCCGCTAACGTATGGGTTTACTCCATTATTTTAGCAGCCCTTATCTCAATGCAACTTAAGCAGGATGAGGAATGAGCTGCCGTTGGACAATAACACATTTACAAGCCGACGGAGCACCTACCCATGCCCTTTCCGCTGCCGCCACATACAGTAAAGCAAGACGCTTGGCTTTGTCGTGAAAGGAACAACATGATTAAGCAAAGGAAAGGGATTCGTATGAAAAAAAATGTGGGTAAACCGACCGTATCCAAAGCAGCCCCATCCAGGACGAATACGTTGAAGACCAATCCTTCCAGAGCAGGTAGCGTTAAGGCGGGGAAACCTTCCTACTCGAAACGGAAAAGGCCCGTCCGCGGTTATTCGGGGCCTGCGGATTACGAAAGCTATGTCGAGCCGTCGCTCACTCAAAACGGCGGAGGCAGTACGGACACCGCCGAAGGTGCAGCCTTAGACGCCGATAGAGCCGCTGCCGCTCCGGCGCAGGGGGCCGGATCCTTCCTGTCCTTGTTTGGAGGGGTTGACGGTATCATTTCGATGATGACGAAAGCGAATCAAGTATTCAAGCTGTTCCAGCAGATGGGACCGATGTTCAAAATGATCGGCTCGTTCGCTTCCTCCAAAGCGGTGACAGCCAGTTTGAAACCAGGCGGCAGGCGGCAGATCAAACGCCGCAGGAAGAAACGATGAATAAGCGGGGCTTGCGGGGCCCATCGAAAAAGGGCTGGCGTGCCGATGCGCGCAGCGCTTTTTTTGACATGACGGGGTCCCCGCAAAGTACCTGAGTCCGCTTCGAAGCATAAGCCCCACTTTGTGGGGTTGTTTTGTTGCCGTTTAAGCGGCTTAGTTACCTTAAGGTAACTAAATGAAATCGTCTTCAGCCCTTATATTTTCATATGAAATTCTATATGATGGTAGAAGAGCGTAGGCATTTCGCTCATACCAAGGAGGAGGCGGGCGTTCCAAATGATCAAGCGTATAGGGCATATTGCTTTGACGGTGCAGGATATGGAGCAATCTCTTCATTTTTACTGCGACATTCTGGGATTTCAGAAAGCGTTTGAACTGCACGATAACGAAGACAAGCCGTGGATTCAATATATTAAAGTTTGCGAGGGACAATTTATAGAGCTGTTTTACGGCGGAGTTAACAAACCGGAGCCGGTTATAAAGCCGATCGGCTTTAATCACCTGTGCCTGGAAGTGGAAGATATTCATCAGATCGCCAATCATCTCAAGGCCAACGGTGTGACCCTGGATGTAGAGCCCAAGCAGGGGAAAGATACGAACTATCAATGCTGGGCCAAGGATCCGGACGGGAACCGGATTGAATTTATGCAGCTTTCGCCCGGATCGCCGCAGCTGACCTGCTAATAGAAGAACTATCCTACATTATCATTTCGGGAGGTACGTATGCAGTATAGAACTTTAGGGAAGACGGGAGTGCAGGTTTCGAGCCTGTGCTTCGGGACGATGTCGTTCGGCGGCAATGCGGACGAAGCCGAGTCGCGGGCGATGTTTAACCGCTGCCGGGAGGCAGGCGTTAATTTTTTTGATACGGCCAATGTTTATACGCAGGGAAGGTCGGAGGAAATTCTCGGCCGCTGCATCCGCGACGCAAACTGCCGCAACGATATTGTTTTGACGTCGAAGGTATGTTTTCCTACCGGAGAGGACAGAAATGCAAGAGGGCTGTCGCGCCGTCATATTCTTTTGTCGGTAGAGGATAGCTTGCGGCGGCTCGGAACGGACCGGCTGGACGTCTACTTCGTCCATCATTTCGATCCGCTGACGCCGATGGAGGAGACGCTGCGGGCGCTGGACGATCTTCAGCAGCAGGGCAAAATTTTGTATCCGGCCGTGAGCAACTGGGCTGCTTGGCAGATCGCCAAAGCGCTCGGTATTTCCGAGAGAAACCGCTGGGCACGGTTCGAATGCATTCAACCGATGTACAATCTGGTGAAGCGGCAGGCTGAGGTGGAGATTTTGCCGCTGGCCGAATCGGAGCAGGTCGGCGTCATTACCTACAGTCCGCTCGGAGGCGGCCTGCTGACCGGGAAATACGGCAAAGAGCGGAAGCCGGCTCAGGGCAGACTGGTCGAGCAGAAAATGTATGCCGAGCGTTACCGCAGCGAAAGCAACTACGATGTGGCGGAGAAATTCGCCGATTATGCGCTGGAGCGTGAGGTGCACCCGGCATCGCTCGCCGTCGCCTGGGTCATGTCGCATCCGGCTGTAACGGCTCCGATTATCGGGGCACGCAGCGTGGAGCAGCTGGAGCCTTCCCTGGCTGCTGCAGAGATCGCGATGACGCCGGAGTGGCGCCAGGAAATTTCGGCGATGTCGGTAACGCCGCCGCCAGCGACAGACCGGACGGAAGAAGGATAGGGATGAGGAGATCACAGGCAAAAGAGGCAGCATGAGTATGAATCCAAATGAGCAAGCTTCACGCATAAGAAATATCGGTATTGTCGCTCATGTGGATGCAGGCAAAACGACGACGACCGAGCACATATTGTTCGAAAGCGGCCGAATTCGCAGCCTGGGCCGGGTTGACGCCGGCACCGCCCAAACCGACTGGCTCGATATCGAGAAGGAACGAGGCATCTCGGTCCAGGGCCGCAACGACGGAATTTACGTGGAAGGGCTGTACGGTCAATCTGATCGATACGCCGGGCCATGTCGATTTTTCGTCCGAGGTGGAGCGGTCGCTGCGCGTCCTTGACGGCGCGGTTCTCGTCGTCTCCGCTGTGGAAGGCGTACAGGCCCATACCGAGACGCTGTGGAATGCGCTGAAGGCGCTGCGGATCCCGGTTTTGATTCTGATCAATAAAATGAGCTGAACCGGGGCCGATGCGGAGCGCGTGCTTCAAGAAATTCGTTCGGTGCTGACGCCGAACGCCGTGCCCATTCAGCGGTACACCGGAGTAGAAGAAAGCTTTGAAGGCGTCGAGCCGCTGTGGGGAAATCTGACGGAGGAGGAGCAACGCCTCGCGGACGTGACTGGACAACCCGGACAGCCGGAATATGATGCGCTGATCGGCGGTTTGGCCGAATTCGACGAATCACTGCTTGAGGATTATATTAACGGCACACCGATCCCCGCCTCTGCCTGGGTTCCGCGCTTGAAGTCGCTGACGCACCGGGCGCAGATCGTGCCCGTCTTGTTCGCGGCGGCGAGCAAAGGCATCGGCATCACGGGCCTGATGGATGCGATGGTGGAGCTGCTGCCTCCTCCTTCGGGCAGCCCGGAGGATCCGCTGTCCGGTATCGTGTTCCGGCTCGAGCGGGATAAAGGGATGGGCAGGCTGGCCCTGGTCCGCCTGTATGGAGGCCGGATTCGTAACCGCGACGTTATCCGTAACGCGACGCTCGGGCTGGACGAGAAGGTGACCCAGATCCGCAAGGTGCATGCCGGCCATTCGGAGGACGTCGGGCTCCTTGAGGCCGGAGATATTGCCGCGGTGTGCGGCTTGAGCCGGGTGCGGATCGGCGATGTCATCGGCAGCGCCGGGCTGATCCCGCCCGAGCATCGGCTGACCGTGCCGCTGCTGACCGTGCAGGTGAAGCCGCTGCGTGAGGCGGATTATCCGCAGCTTGTCGCCGCCCTCCAGGAGCTGTCCGACGAGGACCCGCTTCTGGATCTGCAGTGGCACCAGAATGAGCGGGAGCTCCATGTGAAAATTATGGGGCCGATTCAGCTGGAGGTACTGACGCACTTGCTGCGCAGCCGGTTCGGACTGGAAGCCGAATTCGGGCAGCCTACCGTCATTTATAAAGAAACGCCGAGCCAGGCGGGGATCGGTTTTGTAGCGTATACGATGCCTAAGCCCTGCTGGGCTATTCTCAAGTTTCATATCGAACCCGGCGAACGCGGAAGCGGCTTGCAGTACAGCTCTGTCGTGAAGCCGGAGCATCTGCTTCCGAGCTATCAGAACGAGGTAGCCCGGCGGGTGCCTGAAGCGCTTCAGCAGGGGCTGCGCGGGTGGGAGGTGACCGATCTGAAGGTGACCCTGATCGAAGGGGAGCACCATGTCTGGCACACGCATCCGCTGGACTTCGTTCTGGCGACGCCGATGGGCATTATGGATGGACTGGACCGGACGGGCACGACCCTGCTCGAGCCGTACGTTCATTTCCGGATTGCGGCCCCTGAGGAAGCAAGCGGCAAAATTTTGCATGAGCTGACGCTGATGCGCGCGGTGTTTGATTACCCGGCTCGAACGGGGAACCGCTTGATGGTGGAAGGAACCGTCCCGGTCGCGAGCTCGCTGGATTTTCCCGTCAAGTTAAGTACGCTGACCGGGGGCCGGGGAACCTTCACCACCCGCTTCGACGGGTACAGGGAATGCCCCGAAGGGTTCGATATCGAGAGACCGAGGCGAGGAGTCAATCCCCTCGATACGTCCAAATATATTCTCAGCATGCGCAATGCGCTGGGTTCCACCAGGTAATCGGCACGATATACAATAGTCCAAAGGAGGAATAAAACAGATGTTACAACGTGAAATGGGCCGGCTGGGCTTTCAAAGCTCGGTCGTTATGTTCGGAGCGGCAAGCCTCGGCAAGGTTACGCAGCAGGAAGCGGACGATTCCATTGCTTTTGCGAGAGCGCATGGCGTGAATCATTTTGATACGGCGGCCAGCTACGGCGATGCCGAGCTTCGCATGGGACCGTGGATGCCCCGCATCCGCGACGAAATTTTCTTGGCGACGAAGACGGGAGAACGGACGAAAGCGAAGGCGAAGGAGCAAATTTACCGTTCGCTTGAGCTGCTGCAGACGGATCGGCTGGACCTGATCCAGATGCATGCGGTAGGAACGATTGAGGAGCTGGACAAATGTACGGCAAGCGGAGGCGCGCTGGAGGCTCTGCTGGAAGCGAAGGATGAGGGGATCGTGAAAGCTATCGGCATTACCGGTCACGGACACCAGGCTCCGGCTACCCATTACGAGGCGCTGCAGCGGTTTTCGTTTGACACGGTGCTGCTTCCTTTGAACTACCATATGTATTCGCTGCCGGAATATAGAGCCGATTTTGACCGGCTGCTGGAGGAAGCGGGCAAGCAGCAGACTGCGGTGCGCGTCATCAAGGCTATTGCCAAGGGTCCATGGGCGGAAGGGCAGGAGCGTTCTTTCGCCACCTGGTACGAGCCTTTTTCCGAGCAGAAAATTATCGATGCGTGCGTTCATTTCGTGCTGTCTTTCCCGAATATTGCGGGCTTCGCCAGCGCTGGGGATGTGCACTTGTTCCCTAAAATTGTAGACGCCGTAGAGCGCTACGGATCTATGACTGAAGAAGAAGCGCATCGCATTCTGAGCTCCATCAGCGGGTATGCCTCCCCGTTCGGGGCTTCGACATCAATCGCGTAAGGAAAGCTGTGAAGCAGCGGCTTGAGGCTAAAGGTTTTCAGGCTGCAAATCATAGTGTCCGCTAATCTGTGAAGAATAACTAATGCTATACGATCAACTGAATACGCCTTAAAGGAGCCGTACGGACATTTTGCCGTACGGTTTTTTTTCATGGTCGATACCGGGGTGAAGCTTGCTGAACCGTGTCAATATCCCGAAAAGGCGGCGCTTTTGGTAAGTTTGAAGCCATTCCTCGCAACGCGGATTTTGGAGGTTCTTGGCATCAATTGGCAGGGGCGGCTATTCAAACTTGTACAAACAGGGTAAACCGTAATGGAAAGGAGGTGATAATTTTTGAACCTGCGATCAAGGCTACGAGGCAGCCGGTTGACTTGGAATTGGATTGGCGGTTGTATCGTTTTGTCCGTTTTTTTCGTATTGTTTGCTCCGTACAAGGCAGAGGCGCAGCTTTTGGATTCTGTCATTTCGGATCCGGAGGAGGCCGTGCGGTCTTCGATTGATGAAGATTCAGATTCCAGTCAGACTTCAGAAGCGGCTCCTAGTACGCCGGCGACGGAGACAACCGATGCTGCATCCGGGGAAGAAGCCGGTTCCAGTGAATCTTTGGCAGAGACAAGCTTGCCGGATGTTCAAGTGGAATTGCCCTCCGTTGAGGTGAGCCTTCCCAGTGGACAAGCAGAGCCTTCGATCGCTGAGGTTGAACTGCCCGAGGTTGAAGTAGAAACGCCTTCCGTTGAGGTGAACATACCAAGCGCGAAAGCGGATGCCCCGCTGGTACATGTAGACGTACCGGAGGTAAAAGTGGAAACGCCGATCATCAACCCGGATGTCACTTTGCCGAATCCTGTCCCAACCGATGCAGCGCCTGTTACTGAGGCGCCCATTGCAGAAGGGGATATACCGGTTGTTAGGGTGGAAACACCTGCAGCACAGGTAGATATGGCAGGGACCAAAGCTGAAGCTTCCAAAGAAACTGAGCCGGCATCAGGGGGTGTTCATACTCCTGCTGCTGAACCGGCTGAGGACATACCTAGAGAGCAAACCATCGAACTGCCTAACGAACAAAACCAGATACAACCTGCCAATAATGCTACTTCTTTATCTGATGAATCTATTCAGACTTCGAATAGCGACAAAGCTGCAGACAATGAATGGAAAACTCCAAATGTTTCTGCTAGTGAGTTGAATCAACCGAACGTTCCGGTTTCGGTCGAGTGGCCACCGGTTTCCAAAACTGTTCCTCTGTCTACTGCCGCTTCTTCCGTAAGTTTAAGTAATTCGCAGACTCCCGCCCAACAACAGGGAGGATCTGGATCCAACAGCGGAGGGGCGCATCCGATTCTTCAAGGAATTTGGAATGACAGCAGCTTATATTTCGTCTCAACGGGATCAAGCGCCAAAGACAGTTATATGCTAAAAGCGGATCAATGGACGCATGCGCCGCCCGGACAACCGCCCCAAGCTTCCTCCTTCTCTCAAACAGAATTAGCATCACACATTCAAGAATGAGAAGGAGTGTATACAAATGAATAATATGAAACAATGGGTTAAGTTGTCGGTACTTTCAGGTGCGTTTGTTGCTGGATTGATTGCATCCGCTAATGTGTCTTCGGCTGAAATGCTGGATAACGTCCAGACGAGTGGTCTATCTCAATTGGAAAGCGTACAAGACGTCGGGCTGAGCTTGGACATTGGCGTATCCGGTAATGTCAGTGGAAGCAGCAGTCACAGCGAGAGCAATGACCGTTCAACCAATGGCGGCAGCGATTCTAATAGCGGCTCCAGCCAGAGTGAGAGCAACGGCTCATTGGAACCTAGGACTAAGCGCGGACTTAAATGCGAATATTGAGTCGAAGTCCGAGTAGTGGAGCAGCGATCGTAACGCAGGCAATGGCAACAGTGATTCCAGCAGCTTCAGCAGCTCGAGCCAAAGCGAGAGCAATGGTTCGCTGAATGTGGGCCTGAACGCTGACGCTGCTGCAAATGCAGAGTCCATGTCCGAACAATGGAACAGCGATCGTAATGCAGGCAGTGGCAACAGCGATTCCAGCAGCTTCAACAGCTCGAACCAAAGCGAAAGCAACGGTTCGCTGAATGTGGGCCTGAAGGCTGATGCCAATGCTGCAGAGTTCATGACGGAGCAATGGAACAACGATCGTAGTGAAAGCAACGGCAGTAACGGTTCCAGCAGATCCAGCAGCTCGAGCCGAAGCGAGAGCAATGGTTCGCTGAATGTGGGCCTGAACGCAGACGCCAATGCTGCTGCAGAGTCCATGTCCGAGCAATGGAACAACGATCGTAGTGAAAGCAACGGCAGTAACGATTCCAGCAGATCCAGCAGCTCGAGCCGAAGCGAGAGCCATGGTTCATTGAATCTAGGTTTGAACGCTGATACCAATGCTACTGCAGAGTCCATGTCCGAGCACGCTAGCCGCGGCCAAGGTAACCTTGGTCACATGCAGCAAAATAACAACCATGCATCGAGCTCTCTGGATCTAGATGCAGCATTATCTTACTGGTTGAAGCTGCTGTCGGTATCTGAGAACGACTAAACTGCAACATTGTTTCTTCCATAAATACAAGCCGGGGGTCCATGGTGAAGAGGTCCCTGGCTTTGCTGCTTCTATACCTTTTCCGGCAAGGCGTTTGGCTCGAGTTGCAGGCGCGATGCGGCTTTGCTACAATAATATGATGGCAACGTTTCCAAGAAAGGGGCTTGCCTTTTTTCGTAACGGTAACATCAGTAAGCTGTCAGTGACTTGTTAGTGTAAGAGCATTCTCCTCCTGCACAATAATAAGGTAAGATGGTAGAGTTAAAAATGTTGGGAATCGGAGGAGGTCCTTCTGGAAGCTTATGCTTGTCTATATGTCATCCGTGGCGAACCTCACCGGCCCGGAACCTATATCCAATTAGAGGAAGACGAATGGGTAGTCGGCCGGATCTCGAATGATGAGGTGCCGGATCTTTCATTTTCAAATGCATTTATCTCCCGTAAGCACGTTATGATCCGCAGGGAGCGGGGGAAAGCGATTCTGTACGATTTAGGGAGCCGCCATGGAACCGAGGTAAACGGAGAGCCGTTGGAGCCGCATACGCCCCATCCGCTGCAATCCTTTGATATTATCAAGCTGGCACGGGGCATGGTCGTGCTGCATTTTTCTTATATGTTTGCGGACCAAACGCTGGAGTTTGAGCCGATCAGTCTGACACAGCAGCTGCATTTAATGGAAGAAAGCTACTCGATTAACTGGGAGAAGCGGGAGTGCACTGTGAACGGACAGCGCATTGCGATGTCGGAGAAGGAGTACGGTTTCATTAAAGTGCTCACCGATCATGCGAACCAGCTGGTTCCTTTTGAAGATATCAAGAAAACGGTTTGGCCAGAGCGCAGTGCGGATGCCGACGGGATTCCGGATGTCAGCATGGACGAGCTGAATGCGCTGGTATACCGGATTCGCAAGAAATACGGCAAGGATACTTTTACGATCAGCGCCGTCCGCGGAAGCGGGTATGTTCTGGAGAAGGATTGACACAACACACTGGAGAAAGTAGGAACGAGAGTGGATTACATACAAGTGCAAGCTTCGGGCCCGCTTCATGGCTCGGTACCTATTCAAGGCTCCAAGAACAGCTCCTTGGCTCTGTTGGCTGCCTCCTGCCTGGCTGATGCCGAGGTGACGCTGGAGGGGATTCCGAATATTTATGATTTCCGCGTCATCCGCCAAATCGGCAAAGATATCGGCCTGTCCATCGAACGGCTGCCCTCCGGGCTGATGAAGATCGATCCCCGCTATATTCACAGCGCAACGATCGATCCGGGGAAAGCGTCGGCTTACCGCGCTTCTTACTATTTTATCGGGGCCCTGCTGGCGAAGTTCGGCAAGGTTACCGTCGGTTTTCCGGGAGGGGACGATTTCGTATCCCGTCCAATCGACCAGCACATTAAGGCGTTGCGTACGCTGGGAGCTGAAATCACTTTCTTTAACGACCACTATGTGGTGGAGGCGAAGCAGCTGCAGGGTGCGGATATTTATTTTGACATGATCACTTCAGGAGCAACGATCAATGCGATGCTTGCGGCTGTGCGTGCCAACGGCAGAACGCGGCTGTTCAACGCGGCGATGGACCCCGAGGTAGTTGATACGGCTAATTTCCTTAATCAGCTGGGAGCGCGCATTGTCGGAGCCGGTACGGACAAAATCCGCATCGAAGGCGTGCCTTATTTGAGCGGCGGAACCTATGGCGTCATCCCCGATCGTCTTATTGCGGGAGCGTTTCTGATGGCCGCAGGAATTCGCGGGGGCAGCATTACCGTTAATCATGTGATCCCCGAGCATTTGGGCTCCTGCCTTGCCAAGCTGCGTGAAATCGGAATGGAGCTTGAGGTGGGCGACCAGAGCATTACGGCCCACTCAACCGGAAGACTCCGTGCTACGCGCATCCGCACAGGCATGTATCCGGGCTTCGCTACCGACCTGCAGCAGCCGATGACCGCTCTCTTGACCCAGGCGGGAGGCAAAAGCATCATTACGGAACGGGTATATCCGAAACGGTTTGCGCACGTGCATCAGCTGGCGCGGCTCGGAGCCGAGGTGGAAATTCGCAAGGAAAGCGCCTATATCAAAGGCGGCGTTCCGCTGATCGGCAATTGGGTTCACGCTACGGATGTTCGTGCGGGAACCAGCCTGCTGCTGGCAGGGATGGCGGCCGAGGGCGTGACGCGGATCACCGGGATCGAGCACGTGGAGCGGGGCTATGAGGACGCAATCCATCTGTTTCAATCGCTGGGCGCGAACGTCTCCCGTCATTCGCTTACCGAAGCGCAGCAGGAAGAGCTGGCGGAAATCCGCGGACAGGCTTCGCTGTAACGAACCGGAGGAAGAGGGGAAACAGGGCGATGGAGCAGAACGTAGTCGCATTAGCGGAGCAAGTGGCGGTGGAGGCCGCCAGGGAGGCGGGAGCCGCGGCTTTGAGATTGTTTCATAGCGGCTTTACCGTCCGGGAAAAAGATGCCTCCGGCGACCTGCTGACCGAAGCGGATCTGGAAGCGGAGCAGGCTATCCTGACACAGCTGCGGAGCGTCTTTCCGGATCACCAGATTCGCAGCGAGGAGTCCGGCTGGTCCGGGGTGAAGGGAGATTGGCTGTGGCTGGTCGATCCGCTGGACGGGACGAACAATTTTGCTATCGGCCTGCCGGTATTCGGTGTGTCCCTGACGTTGATCTACCGCAACGAGCCTGTGCTCGGAGTCATCTATGATACGGCGCAGGATCAAGTGTACATAGCCAGAAAAGGGCAGGGCGCCTTTCGCAACGGAAAGGCGCTCCATATCGAAGCCAGACTGAATCCCGGGAAGCTGACGCTCGGCTGGATTCAGGGGCATCAGGTTCAGCACGATCCTCGGGCCGGACTATTGAGGAGACATATCGAGGCGAATACGAAGCGACTGATGCGTTTATGGGCGCCGACATTACAGTGGGCCATGCTCGCCCGGAGCACCATTGACGGCGTTGTCCTGTACAATTCCGAAGGGGACGACTTGTATTCCGGTCTTCTGCTGGTCAAAGAAGCGGGCTGCGTAGTGGTGAACTTTGACGGCACGCCTTTTACCGGGATGAACCCGGAGCCTTTTTTGATCGCATGCCCGCCGGAGCGCAAGGAAGCGCTGCTGCAATTGGTGCAGGCCGGACTAGAGCTTCATCCGCTGCAGCGGACTTGACTTTCAAGGCGTTTCTCGTCATCATACATAGAACAAGCGGCGATCCGGCCGCCATGTAATCCTTTCGGGGGCGAAACAGGATGAAGACCATGCTGCGCGCTTGCATTTTATTTTACCGCAAATTTATTTCCCCGCTGAAGCCGCCGACCTGCCGGTTTTACCCGACCTGCTCCGCCTATGCGCTGGAGGCGCTGGAGCTGCACGGCCCGGGCAGAGGCTCCTGGCTGGTGGTCAAACGCATCTGCAAATGCCACCCGTTTCATCCGGGCGGCATCGATTATGTGCCGCCGGCACAAACCGAGGACAACCAGTAGACGGGTCGCATTTTGACGTTTAACCGCTTCTTTTGGCGAATCCGCTGCTGTAACTTGACAGACATGCCTGCTTTTCGCTATATTTGCGTTAAATGAATAACCAATTTCCCTATGAACGGATGAGTACTTTACACAAGGTCATACAGAGAGCCGGGCGGCTGAGAACCGGTTGACGGAAGGTAGAGGAAGATGGTCCGGGAGGAAATGACGGCAAGCTGATTTCTATGTGAGCCGTCGTCGCTGTTCCGGCGTTAACGGAAAGTCGCAATCGACTGCTGAGCCTTGACTTCCTTGACGGGAAGAAGGGGGAAGTTGGGTGGTACCGCGTGAGCACAAGCTCTCGTCCCAAGATGGACAGGGCTTTTTTTGCGTTTACTAGGGCACCTGGGTCCGGCTTCCCAGGCAGCGAGACCTTCAAATTCCGTTCACTGTACCGGAGCGCGCCGGCAGCCGTTTATCTTTTGGGTGCAATGTTTTTCAATATGAAGGAGGAGTCCATGATGACAGACCAAACCAAGCAGCCGTCGTTTTACCTCACTACGCCGATTTATTATCCGAGCGATAAGCTCCACATCGGCCATGCCTATACTACGGTGGCCGGCGACGCGATGGCCCGCTACAAGCGTCTTCGCGGCTACAACGTCCTGTATTTGACGGGAACCGACGAGCACGGACAGAAAATCGAGCGCAAGGCCCAGGAGAAGGGCGTCACTCCCCAGCAGTTCGTAGACGGTATCGTCAGCGGGATCAAGGAGCTGTGGAGCAAGCTGGATATTTCCTACGATGACTTTATCCGTACGACCGAGCCGCGCCACAAACAGTCGGTAGAGAAAATTTTCGCCCGTCTGATCGAGCAGGACGACATTTATTTGGGTACGTACGAAGGCTGGTATTGTACGCCCTGCGAGTCATTCTTCCTGGAAAATAAGCTTGTCAACGGCAACTGCCCGGACTGCGGACGTCCTGTAGAATTATTGAAGGAAGAAAGCTATTTCTTCCGGATGAGCAAATATGCCGACCGGCTGCTTCAATACTATGAAGATAATCCGGATTTCATTCAGCCGGAGTCGCGCAAAAATGAAATGATCAACAATTTCATCAAGCCCGGTCTGGAGGATCTTGCCGTGTCCCGTGCGACATTCGACTGGGGCATCAAGGTGCCGAACGATCCGAAGCATGTCATCTACGTATGGATCGACGCTTTGTCGAACTACATCACGGCACTGGGCTACGGCAGCGGCGACGACAGCAAGTTTCAAACGTTCTGGCCTGCAGACGTTCACCTGGTGGGCAAGGAAATCGTCCGCTTTCATACGATCTATTGGCCGATCATGCTGATGGCTCTCGGTCTGCCTTTACCGAAAAAAGTGTTCGGCCATGGCTGGCTGCTGATGAAAGACGGCAAAATGTCCAAATCGAAGGGCAACGTCGTCGACCCGGTTACCTTGATCGACCGTTACGGCCTGGACGCGCTTCGTTATTACCTGCTGCGCGAGGTGCCCTTCGGCTCTGACGGTACGTTTACGCCGGAAAGCTTCGTGGAGCGGATCAACTATGATCTGGCCAACGACCTCGGCAACCTGCTCAGCCGGACGGTCGTTATGATCGACAAATATTTTAACGGCGACATTCCCGCCTACCTTCAAGGCGCCACCGAGTTCGACGGCAGTCTGCTTGACACCATTCATACGACGGCTCACAAGGTCGAAGAAGCGATGGAGGGTATGGAGTTCTCCGTAGCGCTAAGCTCCATCTGGCAGATGATCAGCCGCACGAACAAGTATATCGACGAAACCCAGCCATGGGCTCTGGTCAAGGACGAGAGCAAGCGCCGGGTATTGGGCTCCGTGCTGTACTGCCTGGCGGAATCGCTGCGGATCGCTTCGGTTATGCTGCAGCCGTTCCTCACCCTGACCCCGCGCAAAATGTGGCAGCAGCTCGGCATCGAAGCCGGGGAGCTGACCGCTTGGGACACGATCCACAAGTTCGGCACGCTTCCGGCCGGAACCCGCGTCGTGAAGGGCGAAGTAATGTTCCCTCGTCTCGAGGCTGACAAGGAAGTGGCCGCCATTGCGGAAGCGATGGGCGCGAACGCTCCGGCTTCGACGACGGCTGCGGCGCCGGAAGCGGCGGCGAAGAAAGAGAAGGCACCGGCGGCCGCCGAGGGCGTACAGGAAATCTCGATCGACGATTTCTTCAAGGTGGAGCTGCGGGTAGCGGAGGTGATTGCCGCGGAGCCGGTGAAGGGCGCCGACAAGCTGCTGAAGCTGCAGCTGGATTTGGGCACGGAGCAGCGGCAGGTCGTCTCCGGCATCGCCAAATTTTATACGCCGGAGCAAATGGTCGGCCGCAAGGTCATCTGCGTGACGAACCTGAAGCCGGTCAAGCTGCGCGGCGAATTATCCCAAGGGATGATTCTTGCGGCATCGCACGGCGACCAACTAACGTTAGCTACAATTTCTGATGCACTTCCGAACGGATCTGTGGTAAAATGAGGATTGTTCACGTGAACAATTGCAAACTATAAATACCATTCCATTACCAGGAGGCATCATCCATTATGCAAACCAAAGACGGCATGAATTACGCTCCGCAAGGCAAACCGAATCCGGTCGTTGCCAAAGCTGAATTTGCTTTCGCGGCTATCGCTCTGGACCACGGCCATATTTACGGCATGTGCAACGGTCTGGTTGAAGCGGGAGCAGACCTTGTAGCGGTGTACGATCCTGGACCCGGCGAAGGTAGAGGCTTTCGTCAAGAAGTTCCCGCAAGCCAAAGCAGCAGCTTCGGAAGAGGAAATCCTGAACGATCCGTCTATCCGTTTGGTCGCCGGAGCGGCGGTTCCTTCGGAGCGCGCGGCGCTGGGGCTTCGCGTTATGGACCATGGCAAAGACTATTTCACGGACAAAACTCCGTTCACCACGCTGGAGCAGCTGGAACAGGCCAGAGCGAAAGTGAAGGAAACCGGTAAAAAGTACATGGTGTATTACAGCGAGCGTCTGCACGTAGAGAGTGCCGTTTTTGCCGGACAATTGATTGAACAGGGAGCGATCGGCCGGGTGGTACAGGTGATCGGCTTCGGGCCGCACCGTTTGAATGCGCCGTCCCGTCCGGACTGGTTCTTCAAATTTGAAAATTACGGCGGCATTTTGTGCGATATCGGCAGCCATCAGATCGAGCAGTTCCTGTTCTTCACCGGTGCCAAGGATGCGAAGGTGCTTCACAGTAAAGTGGCTAACTATAATAGCAAGGATTATCCGGAGCTGGAGGATTTCGGCGACGCTACCCTCGTAGCGGACAACGGAGCGACGAACTATTTCCGCGTCGACTGGCTGACACCGGATGGCCTCGGTACATGGGGAGACGGCCGGATGACGATCCTCGGTACGGAAGGATACATCGAAATCCGGAAGTACATTGATATCGCCCGCGACCCGCAGGGTGACCAGTTGTACCTGGTGAACCAGGAAGGGGAGAAGCACTTCTCGCTTCGCGGCCAAGTCGGCTACCCGTTCTTCGGCCAGCTGATCCTCGACTGCATCAACCGCACAGAGAATGCGATGACGCAGGAGCATGCGTTCAAGGCGGCTGAGCTTTGTATCCAAGCTCAAGTGCAGGCGATTCGCGTAGAGTAGTAGATTTAATTGTTATAGACAGCTCCCAGCAGGGCAGCTTGCTGCTGAAAATGCCCCGGCCGGGCGAACAGGCCCGCTCCGGGGCTGTTTTTGTTTGGACGAACCTTCTTCTATTAATCGTAAATATTATTAATTGTTGACAATGCGGTAAAGAGCGCCGTATAATCAATCCTGTTGTTATTTAAAAAAATTACGATTTACATATTGAAGGAGTGTTTTGTTCGATGATTTTTCGTAACAGACAGGCGGTACTTTTGCTGGGGCTGCTGCTTATGCTTTCCGTATTCGTGTCAGCTTGCTCCAAACCGCAGTCTGCATTAGTCAGCGATAAAGTGAATGTGGTCGCGAGCTTTTATCCGCTGTATGATTTCACGCAAAAAATCGGCGGCGATCACGTCAACGTGATTAACCTGATCCCTACCGGCGTAGAGCCGCATGACTGGTCTCCGAAGAGCCGCGATATTCAGAATTTGTCCAAGGCGCAGATGTTCGTATACCTTGGAGCCGGTTTTGAGGGCTGGGTGCACGATACGCTCAACAGTCTGCCTAAGGATTCCAAGTTGGCCGTCGTTGAGGCAAGCAAAGACGTTCCGCTGCTGGCAGCGGCGGAGGAAGAGCACAATCATCAGGAAGAGAAAACGGACGCCAAAGGGCATTCGCATGACGAATCGGAATACGATCCGCATGTATGGCTGAGTCCGGTTAACGCGAAGACCATGGCCAAGCATATCAAAGACCAGCTTGTCGCATTGGATACCGCTCACCAATCCGATTACGAGGCGAACTACGCTAAGCTGGCAGGTCAGCTCGACCAGCTGGACGCCAAGTACAAAGACACGCTGTCGAAGCTGCCCAAGAAGCAGATCGTCGTAACCCATCAGTCGTTCGGTTACCTGGCCAAGGCATACGGGCTGACGCAAATGCCTATTCTGGGCCTGTCCCCGGATTCGGAGCCGACTTCCAAGGATTTGAAGGAGATAAACGAATTTATCCGTTCGAATCAGATCAAATATATTTTCTTTGAAGAGCTGGTTTCGGACCGGCTGGCCAAAACGCTGGCGAAGGATGCCCAGGTTGAGACGCTCGTCTTGAATCCGGTCGAGGGCTTGACGGATGAACAGGCGAAGGCAGGGGCCGATTATCTCTCTTTGATGGAAAGTAATTTGAATAATTTAATAAAAGCATTACAATAGAGTAAGAACCTGCGAGAAGGAGCTTACATTATGAATCCTAAGGCGAATGCAGGATGTCATCAGAGCGTAGTCTCTATCGATGACGTCTTTTTTTTCTACGAAAATAAACAAGTGATTGAGCATCTCAGCTTCAATATTTTGGAGCGGGATTTTGTCGGCTTGATCGGCTCGAACGGGGCGGGGAAAACGACGCTGCTCAAAATGATTGTCGGCCTGCTGAAGCCGTCCCAAGGCGAGATCCGTTTATTCGGACAGCCGGTATCTTCGTTCAAGGATTGGGAACGGATCGGCTATGTGCCGCAGAAGAACGCTTTTAATCCGCTGTTTCCGGCTACTGTGCGCGAAGTCGTGCTGTCCGGTCTTTACGGTAAGAAACGGATGTTCCGCCGGATGACCAAAGCCGATCAGCAAAAATGCGAGGAAGCGCTCTATGTGATGCGCATCGAGGATTTGGCCGACCGCCGGATCGGCCAGCTGTCCGGCGGGCAGCAGCAGCGCGTCTTTCTGGCCCGGGCGCTGATTAACAATCCGGAGCTGCTGATCCTGGACGAGCCTACCGTCGGCATCGATGCGGAGACGCAGGCCGGCTTCTTCCGGATGATCCGCCATATGCACCAGCATCACCATATCACGTTCATAATGGTATCCCATGACATGGATATGGTACAATCGTATATTGGACCCGAACCGGTCCAAAAGAGCGGCACGCTTTCCTTTTATGTGAAGCATACGCATGAGCCGGAAAACTGCATAGAGACGAATTTGACGCATTCGATGCAGCAGCTCAGAGAACAAATCGAGGTATTAAGCTAGGACTAGGAGCGAAATCAGGTGGATATTTTTACGGAGTATTTTTTTCAGCGGGCGCTGCTGGGCGGCCTGCTGATCGGGCTGACAGCCCCTTTAATGGGGGTGTTCCTCGTGCTGCGGAGGCTGTCGATGATCGGAGATACGTTGGCCCACGTATCGATCGCCGGCATTGCGCTGGGCTTTTTGCTGCACGTGTACCCGATCGGGGTAGGACTTATTTTTGCCCTGCTGGCCTCCTTCGGCATCGAGTGGCTGCGCAGAGCGTACAAGACTTATGCAGAGCTGTCGATCGCCATCATTATGTCAGGGGGCGTGGCGCTGGCGACACTTCTTTTTACGCTCGGCAAAGGGTTTAACATCAATGTGATGAGCTACTTCTTCGGTAGCATCTATACGCTGGACAACACCGACCTGTGGGTGGTGCTGGGCGTTACGGTACTGGTTGTCGGCGTCATTGCCTTCAATTACAAGGAGCTGTTCCTGATGTTCTTCGATGAGGATGCCGCAGGAGTCAGCGGGCTTCCGCTTCGATTTTATAACATTATGATTACCATGCTGACCGCGCTTGTCATTACAGTGGCGATTAAAATTGTCGGTGCGCTCCTGGTCTCCTCGCTGTTAACGATTCCGGTCGCATGCAGCCTGCTGATTGCCAAAAGCTTCCGCAATTCGGTATTCTGGGCGGTGCTGTTCTCCGAGGTATCCGTCGTTGGCGGACTGGTAGCCGCGGGCACATGGGATTTGGCACCGGGTGCGACGATCGTGCTCTTTTTGATCGGATTGTTAATTATCAGCTTGTTCGTTAAGCGGGGTTTACGTTTGTAGTCAGGAGGTTGAGAAAAGAGATGGAAGTCAATTCATGGATCGCCTTGTGGGCGGGGATTGCATCGTTTATTTCTCCGTGCTGCCTGCCGCTGTATCCATCCTACTTATCTTATATTACCGGCATTTCGGTAAGTCAGCTCAAAAGCGGTGAGGCGGACAATGGCGTCCGCACCCGAACCATTTTACATACGCTTTGCTTTATCGTAGGCTTTTCGATTATTTTTTACAGCTTGGGCTGGGGAGCCGGTCTCGTTTCCAATCTTTTTATCGATTATAAAGATTTGCTTCGGCAAATTGCGGCCATTCTTATTTTTGTTATGGGCTTATTCCTGCTCGGTATTTTTCAGCCTAACTGGCTGATGAGGGAGCGGAAATTTCAATGGAGACTGAAACCTGCGGGGTACATTGGCTCGGTTCTGATCGGTATGGGCTTTGCGGCAGGCTGGTCCCCATGCATCGGGCCGATTTTATCGGCGATACTGGCTTTGGCCACGACGAATCCCGACTCGTGGTTTCCGTTGATCAGCGCCTATTCGTTAGGCTTTGCCCTTCCTTTCTTCGTGCTCGCTTTCTTTATCGGCTCGACCCGGTGGATCTTACGTTATTCCTCGCGCATTATGAAAATAGGCGGGGGCTTGATGATCGTCATGGCCATCCTGTTGTATACCGACCGGATGACGAAAATTACGATCTGGCTGAACCAGATCACCCCCGACTGGCTGAAGTTTTAGTAAAGTGCGAAGCGGTATAGCTTGATCAGGTAAAATAATCTATATTCGCCTGAGGAAACTTGTCAAAAATTTGCTCGGTAATGAATTCGCGCAGCGCGGTGGCTTGTTCGTCCGGGTATACATACTTGCCTTGTCCCCAGCGGCCCCATTTATACTTGCGCTTTGTTTCGTCCAGCTCGAGCTTGGTCTTCGGATATCGCTGCTGGATAACGGTTTTAGCGGTTTTCGTAAACCGGTGCTGGATCAATTCGAACGTTAAATCAGAGGCGGCTTCCTCCGGGAGCGCCTCTTTTAATTTGACCAGCAGCTCCTGATAGCCGTCCTCCCAGCCTTCGTGCCATATGATCGGAGCGATAATAAAGCCGAGCGGGTATCCGGCTTGCGCCACTTTGCCCGCGGCGGTAATCCGCTCATAAAAGCTGGAGGTCGCAGGCTCGAAATTTTTGATCACATAATCCGCATTGACGCTGAAACGGAACCGGGTATGCTTGTTATGCTGAAGATGAAGCAGCGGTTCTACGTGATGAAACTTGGTGACGAACCTTAGGCGTCCCAGCGGCTCTTTTCCCATAAATTCAATCAGCTCCTGCAGGGAGCCGCTGATATGCTCCAGCCCTACCGGATCCGACGTACAGGCCGCCTCGAACCTTGTGATTTCTGGCGCCCGCTCCTCGATATACTGCTTGGCCGCTTTCATAATATCGTCGGTGTTAACGTAGACTCGAATATAAGGCTTGGCCCCCAGCGTCGTTTGAAGATAGCAATAATGGCAGTGCGCCATGCATCCCGTTGCAATAGGTATCGCATATTCAGCGGACGGCTTCGACGTATCGAACTTCAGCGTCTTTCGGATCCCGACCACAAGCGTCCGCTTGGCGATACGGTACTTCTCCAGATCGCTTTCGCCCGGGAGATTCGTAATCCGGTTATGGGAGGTTGTCATATGAATGGGAAGTCCCTGCTGCTTGGCCCATTCCAAAATTTTTTGGCCCTTGGGATAATTCAGCGCATCCGGTTCAAAATAAACGAGCTCGGGAACGAAGACTGCAGTTTGGCGCAGCGGCGGGTCTAGCGTTTCAATAGGCATATACGGCCTCCTGTAAGGTCATGGTGCGCTTTTGGGCGTTATACTTGCAACGGTTCTGTTGACTGTGATATAGTAAAAGGCGCTTATAATGACCCTATTGTGCGCCGATGCGCTTCGGTTCACACGTGGAAAATAGTTAAACAGCTGCCTGCGCTTGATTCTTAGGATCTTATATGGCGGATGAAATACATATCAAGGTTTTTGATGATGTTCGGGAGGAAAGCGGAATGGCTACGCCAAGTATGGAGGATTATCTGGAGCGGATTTACAAGCTGATCGATGAGAAGGGATACGCCCGCGTGTCCGATATCGCCGAAGGCTTAGAGGTGCATCCATCCTCCGTTACCAAGATGATCCAGAAGCTGGATAAAGATAATTACCTTATTTATGAAAAGTATCGCGGCTTGGTGTTGACCTCGAAAGGGCAAAAGATGGGAAAACGGCTGGTAGACCGCCATCAGCTGCTTGAGCAATTTTTGACGCTGATCGGCGTCTCTGAAGATACGATTTATCAGGATGTAGAAGGGATCGAGCATCATTTGAGCTGGGATTCGATTACCTGCATCGAGACGTTAATTGAATATTTCCGGCGCGATCCGTCTCGTACTGAAGAGCTGATGAAGCTCAAGAAAGAGATGGATGAAGCTTGATCCCAGGCATTCGACTTTATTGTCGGATGCTTTTTTATTTCGCGCTCCTTATCCGTACCGTCTCGGGAGGCTTGCTCTACCTGTGAGCTCTAAATAATCGACATTTATTATCGCATACGAACAGGCACTAGCCGCATACATTTCGGAGGAATAGATGCATTCGGTTCGCCGGATTCTTGTGGGGGCGGGGAGTGGTTTGTATGAAAATAAACGCGGTATTCGAAGGCGGAGGGGTCAAAGGGATTGCCTTGACAGGTGCGGTGCAGGCTGCCGAGCGCAGAGGCTTGAGCTTCCATCAGGTAGCCGGAACTTCGTCAGGGGCCATTGTAGCCTCTCTGGTTGCTGCAGGATATACGGCCGAGGAAATGAAGCGGGTGATAATGGAAACCCCCTTCAGCGCTTTTCTGCAGCGCTCGAAGGTGTTCGACACGAAAATTATCGGCCCTTCCTTGCGGTTGTTTCTGAAAAAGGGCCTGTATTCCGGCGAAGCGCTGGAATATTGGATGCAGCAGCTGCTGCTGGCTAAAGGGATCCGCACTTTCGGCGACCTGAAGCTGAATCAGCTGCGCATTGTCGCATCCGACATTACACAGCGCAAGCTTCTCGTGCTGCCGGACGACATTATTCAGTATGGCATCAATCCGCTGCAGTTTCCGATTGCCAAGGCGGTCCGGATGAGCACGAGTATTCCGTACTTTTTTGATCCGGTCATTCTCCGCAAATCCGCCGACAAACGGCGTCCAAAAGAGAAATTTATAGACCAATTCGTCTATATAGTAGATGGCGGGCTGCTAAGTAATTTTCCGCTTTGGTTATTCGACCAGGACAATATGTCTGCGCTGGATCAGATGATTCCCACTATCGGCTTTCAGCTGGTCGGGCGCGGCAGCGGCAAGCCGAACCAGATTTACGGTTCCGATCTCGATGTTCCGGGCTTTATTCTCGACGATGCTTGATGCCCATGATGATCGGTATATCGAGGAGGTGAACCGATTCAGAACGATCAAGATTCCGACGCTCGGCGTCAGCAACACCGATTTTCATATCACCAATGAGGAGAGCTTGAAGCTGTTCGAGGCGGGAGACAAGGCGGGAGAGCTGTTCCTGAACAAATGGAAGCTGTCCGATTACAAGCACAAATACATGCAGCATGTGCTGCGTCCGCGGCACACGGTTATCCGATAGCATGCAAAAAAAGACGGCGATGCGTTCGCCGTCTTTCGTTTTAATGATATTTGGGAGGTTCGTCCGAACTCCCTTTGTTTCCGTCAATGACCCGGAACGTTGCGTTGCGCGTCCGTTTTCCCTGCGTGCGGGAGCTGGAGCTGGCGGAACTGCTGTCTCGCCCGGAGGAGCCGGGTTTTCTCCAAGTGCTGGGCGGGAATTTGTAAAGCAGGAAGATGACCCCGAATACCAGGATAGGAATGATCAGCGTCAGCGCTTTGGAGGCGACGCCGATCAACGCGAGTCCCAGTATGATATACGTTGCGGCAGAATATCTCTTTTTCATCAGAAGCAGTCCCTCCTTTGAATCCTGATTTATGCCCTTGCTTGCTGGTCAAGCTCTCTCATCCGGTTAAACGAGGCGATGGATACTTCCACCATAGCGTCGTCGGGCTGCTTGGTCGTTAGCATTTGCAGCCAAAGCCCGGGGTATCCAAGGTAGCGCAGCACGGGAACCTCGCGGAGGCTGTTGGTAAACCGGAGCACTTCATAGGAAAGACCGATGACGAGAGGCAGCAGAATGAGCCGCTGGATGATACGTTCGATAAACGTGTCATATTGGAAGAAGGAGTAGACGACAACCCCGACCAATACGGTAAATACGATAAAGCTGCTGCCGCAGCGGTAATGCAGCGTGCTGAACTTCTGCACGTTGGCTACGGTCAGCTCGACGCCCGCTTCGTAAGCGCTGATCACCTTGTGCTCGGCGCCGTGGTACTGGAACAGCCGCTTGATCATCGGCGTGAGCGAGATGAAGTAGATGTAACCTACCAGCAAAATAATTTTGATAAGTCCTTCAAGCAGATTGTGCCCGATCTGGTTCGCAAACAGCTTGGAGAACAGCAGCTGCTCAATGATAGGAGGAATCAGGGTAAAGACGAATTTCCCGAACAGAAATGACAGAATCCCTACGACGGCCACACCCAAAATCATTGAAATTTTGCCTGCAACCGACTCTTTCTGCTCGACGGCCTTGTCCTGCTCGCTTTCTTCGCCTTCCGCGAACGTTTCCGCCGAGAAATTCAGATGCTGGGCCCCTTTGGCACTGGCTTCGATAATTCCGACAATGCCGCGGATCAAAGGAATTTTCTTCAGCATTTGAACCCAGCCGATTTCGGTTTTGGGTACTTCCAAAAAGTGGATCGAATTATCTTTACGGCGAACGGCCGTCACATTCACGCTCTGTCCACCGAACATAACTCCTTCGATCACGGCTTGACCGCCGTAAATCGCACACGGCTGCTCATTTTGCGACAAATAAAACACCTTCTCTTGTTAAGAATATAGGGGCGGTTCTACATTATTGTATCGGATTCAAGAAGAGAATGCTACCGTTTAGGGAACAATTATATGTATATACTAACGGTATCCGGCAGTTGCATTCTACATATTACAACGGTCATACGGGAGGTACAACATGGAGGTTCAAAAAGAAACGATAGACCGCACCAACCGGTGGAAGTTTTCGGTGTATATCGGCCTGTGGGCCGGTATCATCTGGGGGGCCGTCAAAATCATGGAGCATTTCTTCAAATTTACGAGCCTGCCCCCGGGCTTTTTGGTCGAGCCTTTCTTTAAAAGGTCCTTTTTATTGACCTGGAAGGGGTATATGGTCGGCTGGGGCATGTTTATTTTGTTCTCCATCGTGGCTGCGCTGCTTTACACGCTTCTGCTGTCCAAAGTGCCGGGACCCTGGGCGGGCGTGGGCTATGGAGCCATCTGGTGGATGCTGATTTTCCTGCTGATCGGCCCTGTAACTGGGATGATGAACTGGATCGCCTATATGGAATGGAACACGATTATTACCGAGATATGCTTGTTCCTCGTCTGGGGGTTATTTATCGGCTACAGCATTGCGCTGGAGTTTAACGATGAGAGAATACGCGAGCCGTTCGCTCAAAATTCGCACGAGCCTCAGCCGGAGTAGGCTGCCAATCGGCTTGTAAAGCAAAAAATAGTTCTCAAATGAAAGAAACTTATGGTAAAATAGCTGGGTGTGTGGGTTCACACCATTTTGTTTGTGACGGAGGTTCCTGGTTTGAAGCGAATTTTGGTGTTAAACGGTCCGAATTTGAACATGCTGGGCATCCGCGAGCCTGGGGTCTACGGCACAGTGACGCTGCAGGCGATTGAACAGAGGCTTCAACAATTGGCGGAAGAGCTCGGCGTCGAGCTGGAATGCTTTCAGTCGAACCATGAAGGTGCGCTGATCGACAAGATTCACGAGGCGTTCGGCACGAAGGACGGCATCGTCATGAATCCGGGTGCATTCACCCATTACAGCTATGCTCTCCGGGATGCAATCAGCACCGTTCAAATCCCAACCATAGAAGTACATATTTCCAATATCCACAAAAGGGAACCGTTCCGGCACGTGTCGGTTATCGCTCCCGTTGCGCTTGGTCAAATTGCCGGCCTTGGCGTCGACAGCTATGAGCTCGGCCTGCGCGCCATCGTAAACCACCTCAATTCAACGGAGGGATGATCTTATGCAGCAACCGCGTATCGATAAGCTTCGGCTGGTCATGCAAGAGAAGGGGCTGAAGGCGCTCCTGATTACGAATGCAACGAACCGTCTCTATATGACGGGCTTTACAGGATCGGCAGGCTATGTGCTCATTACGGATACCAAGGCTTATCTGCTTACGGATTTCCGCTACATGACGCAGGCTCCGCAGCAGGCGCCGGCTTATGAAGTCGTCGAGCACGCGCCCAAAGCGATGGATACGGTGAAGCAGCTGTTGGATCAGCAAGGGTTGAAGAAGGTCGGCTTCGAACAGAATGATTTGACCTACGGTACTTACCTGGCCACGGCCCAAGCGTTAAGCGGCATTGAGCTGATCCCGACGGACGGCCTGGTGGAGCAGCTTCGCCTTATTAAGGATGCCTCGGAGCTTGCGGTCATGCAGGAAGCGGCGGACTTGGCGAACCGCACCTTTACCCATATTCTGAACTTTTTGAAGCCAGGGGCGAAGGAACTCGACATTGCTCTGGAAATTGAAATGTTCGTTCGGAAGAACGGCGCGGCGTCGACCTCCTTCGAGACAATTGTCGCATCGGGGGAACGTTCGGCACTGCCTCACGGCAAAGCCAGCGATCGCATTCTGCAGTCCAATGAATTTGTCAAAATGGACTACGGCGCTTATTATAAAAATTACTGCTCGGACATTACCCGCACCGTGGTGCTGGGCAAGCCGACGGATAAGCACAAGGAAATCTACAATATCGTGCTGGAAGCGCAGCTGGAGGCCTTGGACAAAATCAGGCCCGGCATGACGGGGAAAGAAGCGGACGCTTTATGCCGCGATGTCATTACCCGCTACGGCTACGGAGATTATTTCGGTCATGGCACCGGACACGGCCTCGGCTTGGAAATTCACGAGGAGCCGCGTCTTTCCAGACTCGGACATACGGTTTTAACGCCCGGTATGACGGTAACGGTTGAACCCGGCATCTACTTGCCAGGCTTCGGCGGGGTTCGGATCGAGGATGATATCGTTATTACAGACACCGGAATTAAAATAATTACACAATCAAGCAAAGACTTTATTGTCCTTGATTAACAACACAACCTGGCAGACGCTGAACGGTCTGACCGTTCAGCGGGCTGCTCACATTTTTAGGGAGGTTTTTTGAAGTGGTTTCAGTTAACGATTTTAAGACAGGCTTAACAATTGAAGTAGACGGCGATTTGTTCACCGTTATTGATTTTCAACACGTAAAACCGGGCAAAGGCGCGGCTTTCGTTCGTTCCAAATTGAAAAACCTGCGTAACGGCAACACGGTGGAACGTACGTTCCGCGCAGGCGAGAACGTTGGACGGGCTCATATCGAGAACCGCGAAATGCAGTATCTGTATGCAAGCGGCTCGGAGTATACCTTCATGGATACCGAAACCTTCGATCAAATCAGCCTTCCGGCTGAACAGCTGAAGTGGGAATTGAATTTCCTGAAAGAAAACATGAACATCAACATCATGAGCTATCAAGGCGAAATTCTCGGGATCAATCTTCCGAACAGCGTTGAGCTGACGGTGACTGAAACCGAGCCTGGCGTAAAAGGAAATACAGCGCAGGGCGCATTGAAAAATGCAAAGATGGAAACCGGTTTGAACGTACAAGTACCTTTGTTTATCAACGAAGGGGACGTGCTTCTGATCGACTGCCGCGACGGCAAATATATTTCCCGCGCTTAGTCCGTTTCGTGTTATGAATAACCGGATCCGTACTTTTCTCTGTGAGAAAGTGCGGATCTTTTTTTTTGACATGATAGAATTGATATGTTATCGGGGTCCCCGCAAAGTACCTGAGTCCGTTTCGAAGCATAGCGTCACTTTGTGGGGTTATTTGATATGTTATCGGGGTCCCCGCAAAGTACCTGAGTCCGCTTCGAAGCATATTGTCACTTTGTGGGGTTATTTTGCCGGGAAAGTTATGATAAGATGAAACGTACAATGCAGTAACAGGGACGGGGAGCGAAGGAGGACTGCCGTATGAGAGGGATCAGCAAAACAGTCCGCCCCCAGCCGAAAAGCCCCTTGAAAGGGTTGGCCTGGTGCGTATTTGTTGGTTACTCCGCATTTATGTTTTATTTGCTGTTCATCGGTTTTGCGCGTTCGAGCCGGCCGGACCAGCGCATGTACAATATCGTGCCTTTCAAGACGATAACGGGATACATAGAGAATTACCAGTATTATAATTGGGACACCTGGATTATTAATTTATTCGGCAACGTAGCGGCGTTCGTGCCTTTCGGCTTCCTGATTCCGCTGCTGTTCCGCAAGGCGAGAGGGTGGCGGACAATAGGCCTCTTGTTCGCCGGGCTGCTGCTGCTTGTAGAGACGCTGCAGGTAACGTTCAAGGTAGGCAGCTTCGATGTAGACGATATTATACTAAACGTGCTCGGAGGCTTGCTGGGGTACGGGATGTACCGGCTTTGGCGCCGCAGCGGCAGCGGCCATATATGATTCCGATTGTACGAACCGTGGTTAAAGACTACTAAGTCTACCACGGTTTTTCTATGATTTAAGACAGGCAGCGACAGCATAAAATATAAAACAACATGAGGCGAGGTGACCCAAGCATGGAGTTGATATTTGTCTCCCACGGTCAGGCGGAGCATACCATGAAGGAACCGGTAAATTATGAGATGGAGTCGCCCGGTCTAACCCGGCTTGGCATCCGTCAGGCCGAGCGGCTTAGAACGGCGCTTCCGCTGACGGAACAGGATGCGGTAATTGTTAGTCCCACCGAGCGCACGCTGCAAACGGCGCAGATTTGGTGCAAAGGCACGGATGCGCTGCGATTCGTGCATCCATTGATCGGGCCGCGCCAATTTCCGCTGCAATACGATTTTCAGACATTCCGCTGTGACCGGACGCTGGAGCTAAACCAGCTTAGGGAGCAGTACAGCCAGTTTCTGCCTGCGCCCGAGGTGCCTGAATATATCTGGCTGCAGGGCATCAACACGGTGCCGGCGCTGCTGTTCAATACGTGGTCTACAGCGTTTCTGAGCTGGTGCGAGCGGCTGGAGAAGCGCAGGGTATACATGGTCTCCCACCACGGCACCATTTCCTCCTACCTGCAGACGATTACCGGAACTCCCTGGAACCAGCATTCCCCGGTCGATGATTTGGACTGGATTCCCCTGTCGGTTTAATCGACATTTTTCTACTTCTACGTTAGGCGCTCTTATGCTATAATTATTCATTGTTATGTAAAAGTTTCGGTAGGGAGTGAACAGCTTTGTCTCTGATAGTAATGAAATTCGGCGGCAGTTCCGTAGGTGATGCGGAACGGATGAAACGCGTAGCCAATCGTGTTGTAGAGAGACAGCGGGAAGGGCACCAATGTGTGGTTGTCGTTTCTGCCATGGGGGATACAACGGACGATTTGATAGACCTGACGAAGCAAATAAGCTCCACGACGCCTCCGGCGCGTGAAATGGATATGCTGTTGACTACGGGAGAACAGGTTTCTGTCGCCCTTCTGTCTATGGCCATTCACAGCTTGGGCCAACCTGCGGTTTCTTTTACCGGCTGGCAGGCAGGCATGTACACGGAACCCGTGCACGGCAAAGCGAGAATTACGGATATTCAGCCTGAGCGTGTCTTGAAAGCGTTAGGCGAAGGCAACGTAGTGATCGTGGCCGGCTTCCAGGGGATGACGACCGACGGCGAGATTACGACTTTGGGCCGCGGCGGTTCGGATACGACGGCCGTAGCTTTGGCGGCTGCGATTCAAGCCGATGTGTGCGAGATTTTCACCGACGTGGACGGGATTTATTCCACCGACCCGCGGGTAGTCAAATGCGCGCGCAAGCTTCCTGAAATTACGTATGACGAAATGCTGGAGCTGGCGAATCTGGGTGCTGCGGTACTGCATCCAAGAGCCGTGGAATATGCCAAAAATTACAATGTGCAGCTGGTGGTCAGATCCAGCTTTAACCATAATGCAGGTACTCAAGTGAAGGAGGAAGCAGCGATGGAGCAAGGAATCGTTGTTCGTGGGATTGCAAGCGATAAGAATGTAGCGAGAATCAGTATTCTCGGAGTGGAGGAAAAGCCGGGCCAATTGGCGAAGGTGTTCACCGCTTTGGCCAAGGAGCAGATCGACGTCGATATTATCGTACAAAGCGGCGTGCTGAACGGTCTCGCCGATTTCTCCTTTACCGTCGCGCTGACAGATAAAGACAGAGCCGTCGATGTCATTCAAGGCATCCGCTCCGAGGTAGGCTTCCGTGAAGTTTCTTCGCAGGAAAATTTGGTGAAGGTGTCCATCGTCGGTGCCGGCATGGTAAGTACGCCGGGGGTTGCCGCTAAAATGTTCGAGGTGATTTCCGATCTCGGCCTGAGCATCAACATGGTCAGCACGTCCGAAATCAAAACCTCCTGCGTGATCGACAACAACCGTTTGAACGAAGTGATTCAAGCACTGCATACTGCCTATGGCTTGGACACTGCGGAGCAAGCGTTTGTCGGCGGGCCGCAGGATCGCCGCTAAGCTAAGCCCCGTCACTTTATCTTATCGAAGATGAAGGTGAACACCTTCAGCAAAAAGGCGGTAATTCCTGCGGCCATCAAAGGGCCGACAGGAATCCCTTTTAGAAAAATAATACCGAAGATCGAACCTATGACCAGGCCCACAATTAATTGTGGGTCTATTTTTAATAGATCGAGCCCTTTTCCGTTCATATAAGTAGCAATGGCTCCGCCGATCAGGGCCAGGATGCCGGGCCATGTCGTTACCATGCTCGTGATGTCCTTGTACGTAATCCGTTCGCTGGCAAAGGGGACTAGCACTCCCATTGTCAAGAACAACAGGCCAAGCTCAAGCCCGCGCCGCTCAATGGTCGGCAAATACCGGTCCAGGCTGATCAGCTTGACGATCAGAAGTACACAGGCTGCTGTGGTGATGATGTGCGAGCGGCCTAACAGTCCTACAATAATGAGAAGTACGAGTAGTATGTCACCGTTCATCGTTTGGTTGCCCCTTGTCTCATAGATTTCTCTCTATGTGTATGAGTAGGGACCCGATTTAGAACAGCGGAATGGACTTGCACCCGCAGAAGCTACCCGCCAAGGATAAGCTTTCCCTCGCGGAGAACAGGCACCAGCGGCACCTGATTCAGCTGCGCGCAGTAGTGGACATCCTCTTCGAAGCCCAGCTTGCACAAGCGCTTCCCGTTGCTCGATTGCAGCAGGGCGCGGGGAATATCGCCTTCGACGTGGCGAAACGCATGCAGCATGCTGAGCCCGAAGTCATTAACGCCCCATTCGGCGCGCTGATGCTGAAAGAGCCGAAGCAGCTCATCGACGAGCTGTCCTGCGCAGAGCCCGTCCTCAAACGCATACACATCCTGGGTGCCGGAGCATAGGATGACGATATCTTTGTTCAGAGCCGCCGCGGCTTCGGCGCAGGCTTTGCCGTTCAGCAGCGATCCGGTGAAGATCGTCGCGGCTTTGCCGGCTTTTTGAATTGCGCGCGTTCCATTAGTTGTCGTGACAATAATGGTTTTGCCCGCGATCCGGTCATCCCTGTATTCGAGAGGGGAGTTGCCGAAATCGAAGCCGGGAATTTTCCGGCACGAACGCTCGCCGCCCGTCAGGTAGTGGGGCTGCTGCAGCTGTTTGGCTTGAAGCACCGTCTCTACAGGATAAATTTCTTTGGCGCCATGAGCCAAAGCGGTCAGCATCGTGCTTGTTGCCCGGAGCACATCAATGACGATAACCGTTTTGTTGGCAAGGTCATCCGCTCGCGCTTCGTTGACGCTGGGGATTACCATAATTTCCACTTATTAAACCCTCCTAAGGCTTTCTTTTGGGAAATCTGCTAGATCTCCCAATCGTTCCACTCGATTTCCTGCCCCAGGTGCAGCGTATCGGAGCGAAGTCCTCTGCGCAGCGCCTCCAACGAAATAATATCCGCAGGAGCGATATTACCCAAATGAATGTCCGGTCCCAGCATGTTCAACAGGTGCACCTGCTGCTCTTTGTGCGGCGCTTCCCACAACAGCAGGCTTTTGCTGGGCACTCTAGTTAATACCATTTCAATCTCCTTGTCTTTACAGCCTCCCTGTTCGTCGAATATGCCCACGCCTTTACCCGATTCCCGTCCTTCAATAGTAACCAAGCTCGCTCCCAGCTCCGAATCGATCAGGACGGTCTCTATCAACTCTTCGATTTCGATCGAGGAGCCCCAGCATTTTTTGCCATATTCGGTGATGACAGTGAAGCCGTCGTTTACAGCCCGGCGAATCAGCTCGCTGCGCTGGCTTCTCGGCATATGGATCGTTCCGTCGGAAATTTCCAGACCGTTGAATCCGAGATAAGAGACCATATCAAAAAAAGTGTCCAGTTTATCCTGCTGGACCGCTACTTCAAGAAAAGTCCCCCCTGGATAAACCGTCATCTGGTGCGACTTGGCCAGGTTGATTTTTCGCTTCAATAATTCGGGGCTGTACAAAGGAGACGTGCCGAAGCCGATTTTCAACATGTCGATATGGTCGCCTGCCGTCTGCATTAAATCCTCAAGAGCGTTCATGCCCAAGCCCTTATCGATAACCATCGTTTGTCCGACGGTTCTTGGTTTGGCACTGCGCTGACCGGTCGGGTCGCTGAGCTTGGGGTGCCACTTGAGATGTGATCTTACCTCCATGTTCTTATCGCCTCGCTGTTAGCAATTTTTGGGTAATTTCTGTGTCATCATATGCAATTGATTTGGGGGTTGTGCCCAGTATGCCTAAAATGAGACGAGCCTGCATAGATTGATAGAGAGGCGGAATGAGGCCGTATTCTTTTCATGGGGAGGAGAACGATGATTAACAAAATTGTATTAAGCATGGCGTCGCTCAGATTGCTGTCCGGCAGTCTTGAAATTATCGCCGCGCTGCTGATGCTTAGGCTGAACCAGATTGATAAAGCATTGATGGTGAATACCGGTCTGGCCATGGTTGGGCCGCTGGTGCTGCTGACCACAACGACCTTGGGGCTGGTAGGGATTGCGGAAAAGCTGTCCTATGGAAAAATGCTGTGGGTGCTTGTCGGAGTCAGCTGCATTTTTATAGGGATTTTGAAAAAGTAGTTGTCATATTAAAGTCGTCCAAGCATACAAATTGAGTATAAAAGATGGACAGCTTGGGGGGATGATGACATGCATTCGCTGCTCCAGCTTTTTTCTGTCCCTTTGCAGCAAATCCTATCAACTCTATCAAGTGAAATACAGCGGCAAGTTCAAGAGATTCGGGTTCGCGAACGGCGCCCGTTGGAAGTCGGATGGGGGGTTCATTACAGCTTTGTGTCCGCCGCAGGCGGTTTATGCGACAACCCGGTGCAGGCGTACGTCCCGTCCAGAGAAGATTGCAGTATCCTGCTTGAGAATTTAACACAGCATTCGCTCTACTCGTTCGAGGAGGAGCTCCGCAGAGGCTATATTACGATAGACGGCGGGCATCGCGTAGGCCTTGCGGGAAGGACGGTGCTGGAGCAGGGAAAGGTCAAGCTGCTGAAGGACGTTGCCAGCTTCAACATAAGAATTGCGCGGGAACATCAAGGAACCGGGAACAAGGTGCTTCCTTATCTGATGGATGACCTCTCACGAAGCGTTCACCACACCTTGGTGGTTTCTCCTCCCCAGCAGGGCAAAACTACGCTCATTCGCGATTTGGCCCGTTTGATCAGCTCGGGGCCGGCCGTTCCGGGAGCAGAGCGGCTGGAGAGAGGCTATAAGGTCGGCATCGTCGACGAGCGCTCGGAGGTTGCCGCTTGTGTCCGGGGAATTCCCCGGTTCAATCTGGGGCCGCGGACCGATGTGCTGGATGCATGCCCCAAAGCGGAAGGAATGATGATGATGATTCGCTCGATGTCACCCGAGGTTCTTATTGTAGATGAAGTCGGCCGTCCGGAGGACGCGGCCGCCATCCGCGAAGCGCTGCATGCAGGCATTCGCGTCATTGCGACTGCGCATGGGAGCGATATGGACGATCTTCGCAAAAGACCCGTTCTCCAGGATCTGATAGAAGAGAACGTGTTTTCCCGAATCGTCGTTCTTCATGGCCGACTCGGCGCCGGAACGCTGGAGGGCGTGTATAATGCCCGCGGCGAAAGGCTGAGCCCCGCTCTCGGCTCCCGGGAAGCGGCCGCCCCGCATCTCCACGGGGCCGGAGAAAGCGTCTCGCTGCGGAAGCGGCCCGGCGGCTTCACGGCCGGCTCCGCGCCGTTGGACTGGACCGGCAATGCCGCGTTTGGCCGCAGCAAAGCGGAAGGAGAGTCCGAACGATGCTGAAGCTGCTGGGAGCCATGCTGATTTTGCTGGCGTTCACGCTGTTCGGGTTTTATCAAGCCCATCAGTTCGCCCGGCGCCCCAAGCAGATTGCCGAGCTGATCCGCTCGATACAAAGACTGGAGACGGAAATTACGTATGGCTTTACGCCCCTGCCTCAGGCGCTGCTGAAAGTCGCCGAGGCTTGTCCGCCGCCGGTCGGCGCTCTGTTCCGTAATGCGGCCGAGGCGCTGGCGAAAGACGGCTGCCGATCCGTTCAGCAGATCTGGCAGGAAGCCATACACAATCAATGGCAGCATACGTCCATGAAAAAGGGAGAGCAGGACATTATCCGTCAGCTTGGATTCACCCTTGGCTTATCCGACAGCACGGACCGAAGTGAAGCACCTCCGCTTGGCGATCCAGCAGCTGCAGGGAGAAATGGACGGAGCCCAAGAGGACCGGAAGCGGTATGAGAGCATGTGGCGCAGCTTGGGGCTTTTGATGGGAGCTCTCCTGGTCATTCTTATGTACTGAGGCGGTGAGAGCGGGGAAGAAGCGTGAATAAGCAGTCGAAAGTTAGAGGCTAGAGGTGAGGTGCAACGAATGAACGTTGATGTGAACGCGATATTTCAGATTGCCGGCATCGGAATCATTATCGCGATGATCCATACCGTCCTGAAGCAGATGGGCAAAGAGGATATGGCGCATTGGGTGACGGTCATCGGTTTTGTGGTCGTGCTGTTCATGGTCGTCAACCTGCTGGACAGCTTGTTCAAGGAAATTAAAACGATCTTTTTATTCCAGTAAATGCAGGTGAGGCGTCATGGAGATCGTACAAATTGTAGGTTTGGGCTTAATCGCCACGATTCTGGTGCTTATCGTCAAAGAACAAAAGCCGATGTTTGCGTTTCTGCTCACTGCCTTTACAGGGATTACCATCTTCTTGTTCCTGATCGGCAAGATCACTTCCGTCATTCAGGTATTGGAGGACTTGGCGCTGAAAGCCAACATCAATCTGATTTTTCTGAAGACGATATTGAAAATTATCGGGATCGCGTACATCGCGGAATTCGGAGCCCAAATCGTTAGAGATGCGGGGCAGGAATCGATTGCATCCAAAATTGAGCTTGCCGGCAAAATTTTGATTATGGTTATGGCCATACCGATCGTATCAGTCATAATCGAGACCGTCGTCAAGCTGCTGCCCGCCTGATTCTTTTCTGAAAAAAAAGCTCTGTACCAGGAGTTGAAGCTTATGACGCGGCACCGTGATCCAAGAAGCGGCTTGCAGCTTCCGAATCTAGCCTTTCGAATGTTACTGGCCCTGATGCTTTTTCTGGGAGGGGCACGCGATGCTTGGGGGAGCGGCCGACGCCGCGACTCCGGTAGAGCAGCTCGTGAAGGAGCAGGCGGAGAGGCTTCAGCTGGATCCTGTCGAGCAGTACTGGAACCAGCTGATGCAGAAGTACGGCGGTTATTTTCCTGAGAATAAAACGCCTACCTTGATGGAGCTTCTGACGGGGACGAAGAAGGTGGATATGTCCTCGATCTTTTCCGCAATATTCCGTTATTTCTTTCATGAGCTGATGTACAACGGCAAGCTGCTCGCATCCATTGTCATACTAACTATTTTCAGTATGCTGCTGGAGACGCTGCAGAGCTCCTTCGAGAAAAATACGGTGAGCAAAGTCGCTTATGCGATTACCTTCATGGTGCTTATGATTATGGCCATCAACAGCTTTAGCGTCGCCATAGGCTATGCCAAGACGGCAATTACCGACATGATTCATTTTATGGTTGCGGTGATTCCGATTCTGCTGACCCTGCTTGCCTCTATGGGCAACGTCGTTTCCGTATCCGTGATGCACCCGTTAATCGTGTTTATGATCCATGCGGTAGGTACCGCGATTTATTTAATCGTCTTTCCGCTGCTGTTCTTTTCCGCAGTCCTGCATATCGTCAGCTCGTTATCGGACAAATACAAGGTCACACAGCTGGCCAACCTGCTTCGAACGATCAGCGTCGGCTGCCTTGGCGTATTCGTGACGGTATTCCTCGGCGTCATTTCCGTACGGGGAGCCGGCAGCGCAGTCGCAGACGGCGTCACCATCCGGACGGCCAAATATATAGCCGGCAATTTTGTTCCGGTAGTCGGGCGGATGTTCTCCGATGCTTCCGAAACCGTGATCGGCGCCTCGCTGCTCGTCAAGAACGCGGTCGGTCTTGCCGGGGTGGTCATCATCTTGATGCTGTGCGCCTTTCCCGCTCTGAAAATAATGGCGCTTGCCTTCATATACAACATCTCCGCTGCGGTCATGCAGCCGCTGGGAGATAACCCGATGATTGCATGTTTGGAAACAATTGGAAAAAGTCTGATTTATGTTTTCGCCGCCTTGGCGGTCGTAGGCTTGATGTTTTTTCTGGCCATAACCATCCTGATTACGGCGGGCAACCTCTCCGTCATGATGCGTTAAAGTCGGCCGGGAAGCGGAGGGGATTCCATGGATTGGCTGAGCGGCTGGCTGAAATCGATCATTCTTATCGTTTTGCTGGCGACTTTTGTGGACATTCTGCTCCCCAGCCAGACGATGCAGCGGTATGTCAAAACCGTCATGGGACTATTTATCCTGCTGACGCTGCTTACGCCTTTATTCTCTATCTTCGAAACGAAGGGAACGATGGATCAAATGCTTTCCCAAGCGATGAAGCAAACGACGGCAAACGGATTGAAATTGTACGCTTCCGATTCCTCCAAGGGAAGTCCGCCGGAGATGGAGACGCTCAACGCGATTGAGCAGCAGGCGGAGCAGCTGAAGGCCCGGCAGGAGGAGCAGTCTCAGAAGCTGCTGCAGCAGCAAATGAGCGCTTTGATGAAAAAGTCGATAGAGCAAAACGCCGGGGTTAAGGTACAAAGGGTGGATGTCGAGACAGCTAAAGATCGCCAGGGACAGGTCGTTATTCAACACGTGGCGGTTACCGCATCCGTGCAGGAGCCTGCCGGTCAACAGGCGAAGCCGCAGGCCGGCGCGTCTCCGCCCATCACGATTGAACCGATGAAGCCTGTCGATATTCAGATCCGGCAGCCTGTTCAAAGCGATTCAGCCGATCAGGCGGCAGCGGCGGCCGGGAGCTCCGGGTACGAGAAGGAGCAGACGCAGATCCGGATGCTGCTGAACCGGGAATGGCAAATTCCGGCGGATCAGGTCAGCGTCAGCATCCAGCCCGGCAAAGTGAAATCTTAACCTGACCGGTCCTGGAGAGGGAGGTGAGCGAATGGGAAGTTTCATGAAATGGATGGAGAAATGGCTGGGCGGAGGCCCGAACGGAACGAAGCGGGTGACGACCTTCCGTTGGCTGCTGCTGCTCGGCTTGGCTGGCGCGGGGTTTATGGTTCTCAACTCTTTTATTACGGTAAAGGACGTTGATCCCATTAGCGAAGGCCGCGCTTCTCCGGATCCTCCTGCACAGTCTGCCTTTAAAGGGGGGGCCTCCAGTAAAGAACAGAGCGCTTTTAAAGACTATGAGGATGCCTATGAATCACAGCTGAAAGAGATATTATCGAAAATCGTAGCGGTCGGCGAGGTAGAGGTGATGGTTACGATTGAATCGACAGAGGAGATTACGGTCGACCACAACACGAAGGAAACGCAGCAGGTCACCAACGAGAAGGATGAGAAAGGCGCAACGCGTCATATTACGAACGTTACCCGGGATGGGGAAGTCGTTCTCTACGAGGTTTCCGGCGGTAAACAGCCGCTTGTTCTAAAAACGATCAAACCGAAAATCAGGGGAGTTGTCGTCGTTGCCACAGGTGCTGAGAACTTAACCGTCAAAAAAATGATCACCGAGGCTGTTGAACGCGGTTTGGATGTACCGGCGCACCGCATTTCGGTACTGCCGCGCAAACAGTAGCGGCCGCAGCACTCAAACTTCCTAATTTCTTAGAACTTAATTTGAGGAGGAACCTATTCATGAACGCGAAAAGACAAACGATTTGGCTTGTTTCCATGCTGAGCTTGATGGTTGTGTTATCCGCTTACTACTTGTTCACCGAGGATGTGAATAACCTGCAGCTGTCGACAGCGACCGACACGAAGGCGGAAGCCGGAACTGCATCGCCGTCCGTAAAAGAAATCGTTGTGAACACCAACGACCTGAACGGCAAGCAAGCGCCGGCCGACACGAATGCCGCTTCCAAAACGGGTGCAGCCGCTGCGCCGGATGCCAAGCAGCCGGCTGCCAACACCGCGCCGGAGCAAAAATCGAGCAGCACGAAAACGGACGAAAGCTCGAAAGCGAAACCGGATGAAGCGACAGGAGCCAAAACGGATACAAAAACGGAAGTAAAAACCGACGCCAAGGCCGATGTGAAGACGGATGCCAAAGGAGATCAGCCTGCTTCTGCGACCGCTGTCTCCGCTGCCGATGCCAAAGTATTGCAGCAGGTGCAGACCCAAGTCAAATCGGGTCAAGGGTACTTTGACAGCCTGGTCATGCAGCGCAACGAAAGCTTATCGAAGCTTTCCGAAAAATGGCTGACCATTCTTGCCGATCCGAAGCAAACGCCCGAAGCGGCAGCCAACGCCGAAGCTGAGCTGAGAAAAATTCAGGACAACGAAGCCAAAGTGAGCGATCTGGAAGACGCGTTGACCAAAGACTTCGCTAATGCGATCGTTACCCAGGACGCCAATAAGTGGAAGGTCACCGTTCAAAGCGATAATCTGCAAAAAAGCCAGGCCGTCAGCATTGTAGAAAAAGTGATGCAGGAGCTGAGCGTCGGTCCTGAAAGCATTGTAGTTACTTACGTGCCTTAAGTTTTTAGCGAAGAAAGGGTCCGGCTAAGGCGAGGCCACTGAAGAACTAAGCATTGTGGGCAAAAATTTTTGAACCAACAAAAAGACAGCCAATCGTCCGGTATTTGGATGGTTGGCTGTCCCTTTTTGGTGCTAATTTTGATCTTTTAATTTCAAGATTCGTTTTAAATTCACGGCGAAGATGGCCATAGCACCTTGTAGCTCCATACCTAATAGGCCCGAGGTTGTGGCTACATCGTACCCGTGCCGGTGTTTGAGTTCGCTGTTCTTCGCTTCAATTTTGTATTGTTCTTTCGCCTTCTCTTTATAGGCTTCGCTTTCCTGGAAAGCCATTTGCTCCATATGCACGTTAGATTTTATGCTGACGGAGTAGGATTTGCTCTTCGCGCCTTCCTTGTAGCAGCCTTCTTTGAGCGGGCATCGTTTACACTTCTCTACGTCAAAATAATACGTGTCCGTTTGGTTTGCTCCAACGCCTTTCTTGCCCTGACGTGCTTTTCGAATCGCGAGATGACCGGCTTTGCAGACATACATGCCCGCATCTTTATTGAATTCAAATTCGTCTTCTTTCTTCCGCCCGCCTTGTGTAATTTGAGGATTGAGCTTAGAAATTAACGTCAACTCGTGCTCCTTACTATACAGCAGGTTGTCCTTCTATGAGTAAGCCGTGTCCCCAATGACCGTTTTGACCTCCATACCAGCTGCTTGGCTCTTCTCAATGAGCATCTGCAATTGTTTCCCATCATTCTTCTCACCCGTTGTTACAATGGCAGCCGTAATCATCCGTTCTTCCGTCATCGCGAGATGTGTTTTGTAACCAAAAAATGAGGAATCTGCCGTTTTGTGACCTACTCGCGCATCGGAATCGTTTTGCTGTTGCAGTCGTTCCGTATCATCCTGCACCGTTTCCTTTAGCAGATTGAGCGGCTCCAGAACTTTGGGGATTTGGGCGATACCAGACTTGGTTTCAAGAAACTGAATCAGGTTGTTGCAGTAGGCTAATTCATCTTCCAGCACATCGCTCACATTCTTGGCGGGGAGCTTGGCTTTCATGGATTCGTATACGGCGTAGATGGCTTTTCGCAGTTTGCGAGCGCGGTCTTGAAGTACTTCACGAGGCGTTTGTTGGTTGTAGCGCGCTTTCGTATGTGTCGCATCTACAATGATGGACGTGCTTTTCAGGATACCTTGCTCGATCGCGATCATGACCGTTTTCCCGATCAGGAGATCCAGCATATTCGTGTCTTTCAACCGCAGTTTGCGAAATTTTGTTAATGAACTCGCATCAATCACCGGATCTTCCGGCGCCATGTTCAAGAAATATTTAAACGACATATCATATCGGGAACGTTCCACAATATCGACGTCGGAAAGGTCAAAAATCGCTTTGAGCAATAGATATTTAAACATTCGAATGGGATCAATCGCATTGCGGCCGTTATGCAGACAGTACTTACTTTTCAATTCTTCATAGATGAATGAGAAATCCACCAACGCATTGATTTGCCGCAGCATGTTGTCCTTGGGCACCACAATATCGTAAAGCGCCGCGTAGGGGCTCATCATCAGTTCCTGCTGTTGTTGAATCATTCCATCACTTACTCTCTCCTATTAACTCTATTATAAAGCAAAAAAGGAGCAAGCTCCTCAAGAAAATGAGTGCTTGCTCTTGGTTAACTTTTTCAGTGGCCTCGCTGAGGCCGGGCTCTTTTTGTTAATCCGGTGGCATTTGGGCGTAAACCCCATACAATGTATGGTGAACGTTAATTCAGTGGAAGTGGAAGAGGTATGCCTATGCCTTCAATTGTCGGTAATATTAAAATAAACAGCGTCAGCCAAGGGTCTAATGTTCAAATTGGCGACACGGCGAGTATTACCCTGTCCAGTTCCTCCAAGAACTACGGCGGAGCTGCCGCGTTTTCTCCAGGGGATGCCTTCGGAGCCGTATCGAACAACCAGGCAAGCAGTACCAATACCATAGATCCGGATTTGATAGACGGTTCCAGCTCGAATGTGGTGTAGCCATGCGGAGGAGCCCAATCGGACGAAGTCCCCGTGTTCCTTGTCAGACAGGTGTGCGGGGGTTTCTTTATTACTTAATAGTGTGCGGTCCGGAAGAACGCAGAGTTCTCCTATGAATGCGCTTTGGTTGAAAGTTAAAGGGGCAGCTATCCTGTAAAAACAAGCTTTTTCACATTGGAAGAAGAAACTCTTCCTTTAGAACTACTTTGTGTTATAATAACAACGTCGTTGTTTCACCATCGTTGAAGGAGTGAATCTAGTGTTTAAACTAAGCGAAATTAAAGAATTGATCAAATTGATCGATGAGACCTCTCTCCAAGAGTTGGAAATTCAAAATGAAGGCTCCCGCCTTTTCATTCGTAAACCTAATAAAACGGAATCCGTTGTCGTGACGTCTGTACCGGCTCAGCCTACTTACACGCAAGCGGCAGCTGCTCCGGTTGTACAAGCTGCCTCGACGGTCAGCACTTCGTCGGCTCCGGCGGAAAGACAGCCGGCGGTGGACAGCAATCTACATACGATCGCTTCTCCGATGGTCGGAACGTTCTATGAATCCCCGTCTCCAGGCGCGGCGTCTTTCGTTTCGAAGGGCAGCAAGGTGAAAGAGAAGTCCGTCGTCTGCATTATTGAAGCGATGAAATTGATGAATGAGATCGAAGCCGAAATCAAGGGCGAAATTGTAGAGGTCCTTGTGGAGAACGGCCAGCTGGTTGAATACGGCCAGCCTTTATTCCTGGTAAGACCGGAGTAAGAAGAAAGCTTACGAAGAAAGCTTTGCTTTACAGCAAAGCTCAGCAGAATGCTTACGAAGCCAGTTTTGCTTATAGCCAAACTCAGAGTAACGCTTACGAAGAAAGCTTTGCTTCCAGCAAAACTCGTAGGAGGAGAACCCATTGAAGTTTCAAAAAGTACTCATAGCCAACCGCGGTGAGATCGCCGTGCGCATCATCCGGGCCTGCCGTGAAATGGGCATTTCCACGGTAGCCGTCTATTCCGAAGCCGAACCGGGAAGCTCTGCACGTCAGACTTGCGGACGAGGCTTATTGCATCGGACCTACGCTGTCCAAGGACAGCTACTTGAATTTAACCAACATCATGAGCGTCGCGACCTTGACCGATACGGATGCGATTCATCCGGGCTACGGATTTCTGGCCGAGAATGCCGATTTCGCAGAGATCTGCGAAAGCTGCAACGTTACGTTTATCGGGCCTTCGCCCGATGCGATCAGCCGTATGGGCGATAAATCCGTGGCTAAGCAAACGATGAAGGATGCGGGCGTTCCTGTCATTCCGGGCTCCGACGGGCTTGTAGAAGATATGGACGAAGCGATCCGGCTCGGACGCGAAATCGGTTATCCTGTCATTATCAAAGCTACCGCAGGCGGCGGCGGCAAAGGGATCCGGATCGCGGAAGATGAGGAGATGCTCATTCAGCAGATCACGACCGCCCAGCAGGAAGCGCAGAAGGCGTTCGGCAATGCGGGCGTTTACCTGGAAAAATATTTGACGGGCATGAAGCACGTCGAAATTCAAATATTGGCCGATAAGCACGGCAATGTAGTTCATTTGGGCGAACGCGACTGCTCGGTACAGCGCAGACGCCAAAAGCTGGTCGAAGAAGCGCCTTGCTCCACCCTTACGCCGGATATCCGGGACCGTATGGGAGAAGCGGCAGTCCGCGCGGCCCAAGCCGTTAATTATTCGGGAGCCGGGACGCTTGAGTTCCTGCTCGGCAACGACGGACAGTTCTATTTCATGGAAATGAATACGCGTATCCAGGTAGAGCATCCGGTGACCGAGCTGATTACCGGTATCGATATTATCAAGGAAATGATCCGTGTTGCCGAAGGAGAGCCGCTTTCTTTCTCGCAGGAAGACGTGCAGATCAACGGCTGGGCGATCGAATGCCGCGTCAACGCGGAAGATTCGACTCGTAACTTTATGCCGTCGGCCGGACAAATCCAGTTTTACCTGCCGCCGGGCGGCTTCGGTGTTCGTGTCGACAGCGCCGCTTACCCGGGATATACGATCTCGCCGCATTATGATTCCATGATTGCGAAGCTGATTGTGTGGGGCAAGGACCGCGACGATGCGATCCAGCGGATGAAGCGGGCTTTATCGGAGTTCACGATCGAAGGCATTCATTCGACCATCCCGTTTCACTTGAAGCTGATGGAGCATAAGAAATTTATCGCCGGCGATTTTGACATTAAATTCCTGGAAGAGCATGATGTAGACGATCCGAATTCGTAATTCGTCGTTTGTCATATTTTTTGGAAAATGGTATAGTAGACGATAAGACAAGTTTTGTGAAAATGCGCATATGCATAGAGAGAAGCAGGTAACAGTGCTTGATTCGCACAAAACTTCCAAGGAGGATCCGTTTATGACGATCGTTGCAGCCGATTATGAAAGAACCGAGATGGGGACGATTCAAATTGCCCCTGAGGTTATCGAAATCATTGCAGGGATGGCTACAATTGAAGTTCCAGGCGTTGCAGGGATGAGCGGAGGATTTGCCGGCGGAATCGCCGAGCTGCTGGGACGCAAAAATTTGTCCAAGGGCGTGAAAGTGGACGTCGGGCAAAAGGAAGCGGCAATTGATGTGTCCATCGTAATTGAATTCGGTACCCGTATTCCCGAGGTTGCTGCCGGCGTACAGCAAAATGTAAAGCATGCGATTGAATCCATGACCGGATTAAGCGTAGTTCAGGTCAATGTGCATATCCATGATGTAATTTTCAAGGGATCGGACAAGGTGGAAGAGATCGAGGTAGCGCCTAATCGAGTCAAGTAGAACACGTTAATAGAAACTTGGCAAACCCCCTTCGGCTGGCTGTAAGGGGGTTTCCTCTCATTTGGAAGGAGTCCGGATTGTGGTTAGAGTTATCGATAAGTTGCTTTTATTTGTATTCAGCCTGGCTGTTCTGGTTGCATGCTGCGTCCTGTTGTTCTGTGCATTCGGATGGATCTCTTATGAGAGTCTGGCGGGCTTTGCCCATAACGTATACTATGATATGAATACGGCGCTGATCTTTATCGCATTGACTGTTATTATGGCTCTGATCAGTATTCGTTTCCTGTATGTTTCCTTCCGCAGAAGCAAGGCGAACGTACCTTCGATCGATCAGCGGACGGACTACGGCGATATCCGGATTTCAATGGATACGGTTGAGAATTTATCCTTGAAGGCTGCCCGCCGTACACGGGGCGTTCAAGATTTGAAAGCGCGCGTGAAAGTGAGTCAAGCCGGTCTGGAAATTATTATTCGTGCCATCGTAGACGGAGAAAGCTCCATTCCTCAGCTGACTGAGGAGATGCAATCCGGCGTGAAGGCCCATATCGAGGAAATTACGGGCATTCCGGTTGCCGTTGTGACTGTATTCGTGGCTAATATTCAACAATCATCCCCCACGTTTAAGAGTAGGGTGGAATAGAGGTGAAGGCCGCCATGTGGAAACAACTGTGGGAATGGCTGTGGGAGCATCACCGGGGGAAGACGGCTGGCGTTATAGCGGGCTTCCTGTTAGGCATCATCTATTTGTTTTTCGGTCTGTGGCATTTGTTAATCTTTGTTTTAATCGTATATACTGGTTATTACATAGGGAGACGGGTAGACCGGGGAGAGCCGGCGTTTCCGATCCTGGAGATTTGGCGTTTGCTCATGGACAAATGGAGATTGTTTAGATGAAAATCCCTGGTTGTTTCCAAGGATTTTTTTGTTTAGTATGAGTTATCGAGGCATAAGGCTTAACGACATGTAAATTGAAGGAGGATCATTCGTAAATGAGACGCAGATTGGCAAGGGAGCTGGCGCTCCAAAGCCTGTACCAGATGGAAATGAATGAAGTAAGCATGACGGAAGCAATCGCTCATGTCGTAGAGGAAGCGCAGAACGACGATGAGGGGCAGCTGACCAAGAGTCAGGACAAAATCGTGCCGCAGGAGATTGCCGAGCTGGTGCAGGGGACGGTAGAGCACAAGCAGCAGATCGACGGCCTGCTGACGGATTATTTGAAGGGCTACAAAATGGACAGGCTGTCCCGGGTTGATCGTGAAATTTTGCGACTGGCTACCTTTGAAATGGTATTTAGCGACGATGTGCCGCCCAAGGTTGTCGTCAATGAAGCCATTGAGCTGGCCAAGCATTTCGGAACGGATGAATCCGGCAAGTTTGTCAACGGGGTACTCGGAAAAATGATCCGGGAGCTTGAATCGATCAAATCCAAAAGCTAGCGCTTTATAATGAATGGAAGGGGAGCATCTCATGCCAGCACAAGTCATTAATGGAAAAGAAATCGTCAGCGCATACCGCACACAGATTAAAGAGGAAGTGGCTCAATTGACCCAGCAGGGTCTCCAGCCGGGACTGGCCATTATTATTGTCGGCGATGATCCAGCTTCTCATGTATATGTTCGCAACAAAGCCAAGGCCTGTGAGGAAGCGGGCATTTACTCGGAGGTTCATAAGCTGGAGGAAGCTACGCCCGAAGCGGACGTGCTTGCTCTGATTGAGCGCCTGAACAACGATCCGAAGATTCACGGCATTCTCGTGCAGTCTCCGCTGCCTAAGCATATTTCCGAGGAAAAAGTGGTCGAGGCGATCTCGGTACATAAAGATGCGGACTGCTTTCATCCGGTCAATGTGGGCAATTTGATGATCGGAAAAGAAAGTTCCGGCCCCTTGTACACCGGCTGGTGTTATCGCTATTTTAAAGAAAATCGGCTATGACATCGCCGGCAAGCATGCCGTTGTCATCGGCCGCAGCAATATTGTAGGCAAGCCGATGGCGATTCTTCTGCTTAGAGAGAACGCGACGGTAACGGTCGTTCACTCCAAGACGCCGAACATGGCGGAAATTACGAGCCAGGCGGACATTTTGGTCGCTGCGGTAGGGAAAGCCAAAATGATTAAAAAAGAGCATGTGAAGCCGGGAGCGGTTGTCATCGATGTAGGCATTAACCGGCTGGATACGGGGAAACTTGCCGGCGACGTCGACTTCGACGATGTGCTCGATACGGCAAGCTATATCACGCCGGTACCTGGATGCGTAGGTCCGATGACCATTACGATTTTGCTGCGCAACACGCTGGAAGCGGCTAAACGTACCGCAGCGCAGTCGCAAGTCAACGTCTAGGTCGGCAGCGTCTATGAAGGATAAACGGGTTATTTCGATCAAGGATCTCAACAGGTACATCAAGATGCGTCTGGAGAGTGACGATCGTCTTCAGGACGTGTGGGTACGGGGCGAAATTTCGAATTTTACCCACCATTCCAGCGGACATATGTATTTCACGCTGAAGGATGCGGACAGCCGGTTAAAGAGCATTATGTTCGCGTCTTATAACCAAAGGCTCCCTTTTATACCGAAGGAGGGCGCCAAGGTCATTGCCTGCGGCAATGTCTCCGTCTACGAGCGGGACGGCCAATATCAATTTTATGTGACCCAGATGCAGCCTGACGGCATCGGGAGCTTGTATTTGGCGTTCGAGCAGCTTAAGAAAAAGCTGGAAGCCGAAGGACTGTTCTCCGTTGCGACGAAGCGGCCTATTCCGCGGTTTCCCAAGGCGATCGGCGTTATTACCTCGCCTACGGGAGCAGCCGTGCGCGATATCATGATTACGCTGCAGCGCCGGCACCCCAACGTGCCGGTACTGCTGTACCCGGTATTGGTGCAGGGGACACAGGCGGGACCGTCGATTATTAAAGCTATCGAGGCGATGAACAATCTGAATGAAGTCGACGTGCTGATCGTCGGCCGGGGCGGCGGCTCTCTCGAAGAGCTGTGGGCGTTTAACGAAGAGGAAGTGGCCCGTGCCATTCACGCTTCGATCATCCCGGTCATTTCGGCGGTTGGTCACGAGACCGATTTTACGATCGCCGACTTCGTGGCGGATTTGCGGGCGGCGACACCGACCGCCGCGGCCGAGCTGGCCGTGCCGCACCATATGGAGCTGAAGCAGCAGCTCGCCTACTTGCGACAGCAGCTGTACAGCGGCTTGAACAACCAGGTGGCGGTGAGCCGGGAACGGCTTCGGAGAGCTGCGCGTTCCCAGGTGCTGGTCAATCCCCGCCGCCAGCTGATCATGCAGGCGGCCGAACGGCTGGACCGGGACGCGGGAGCAGCTGGTGTACAAAATGCGCAGCAGGCTTACCAAGCTGCATGAGCGGCGGATGAAACTGGACAGGAAGCTGTCCGTATTTAATCCTACGGAGCAAGCGATTTATGCCCGCAAGCGGCTCAGCTCGGTTGAGAGGCAGCTCCAGCAGGCAATGCAGCAGACCAAGAAGCAGAAGAGTCAGCAGTTGGTCGCGATAATGCGGCAGCTTGATGCGCTCAGTCCGTTGAAGGTCATGCAAAGAGGATACAGCTTAGTCTACGACGAGCAGGAGAAGCAGTTGATTAAGTCCATCGACCAGGTGCAGCTCGGGGATATGCTGAGGCTTAGGCTGATGGACGGACGCGTGGATTGTCATGTGTGGTCAATGGAGGAGAAACGAAATGACAAATCAGGAAACGACGCCTAGCTTCGAGCAGGCGATGGATAAGCTGGAGCAGATCGTAGCGCTGCTGGAAAGCGGGGACGTTCCCTTGGAGCAGGCCATTGAGCTTTTTCAAGAAGGAATGAAGCTTTCTCAGCTGTGCGGTCAAAAGCTCGAGCAGGTAGAACGCAAAATCGAGATTTTGATGGAGCAGGAAGGCGGGCTGGTCAAAAAGCCGTTTAACCCGTCGGCCGACGAGAAAGGTGAAAGCAGATGAGCGTGGCAAGCAGTTTAAAGCCTTATTTGGAACAAAAGGCGGCATTGATTGAAGCGGAGCTGTTGGAGTCGCTGCCGGGCATATGGAACATTCCCGATTCCTTGCGGGAATCGATGATGTATTCGCTGATGGCGGGCGGCAAGCGCCTCCGTCCGATTCTGGTGCTTGCGACCGTAGAGGCGTTGAAGGGGAGCACAGAGGCTGCCCTTCCGGTGGCCTGTGCGGTTGAGATGATACACACGTATTCATTGATCCATGACGATCTGCCTGCGATGGATAACGATGATTACAGAAGAGGAAAGCTGACGAACCATAAGGTATACGGCGAAGCGATGGCCATTCTTGCCGGGGATGCGCTGCTGACGCATGCATTCTATTCGATCGTCCAGTCGTATCGAGCGTACGATGTGCCGGCGGAGCAAATCGTCGAGATTATCGAAGATCTGTCGAAGCTGTCCGGGGCGCCGGGCATGGTGGGCGGACAAGCGGCCGACATGCTGGGCGAGCAGGGCATTACCGGACTGGAGCAGCTGGAGTACATCCATTTACATAAAACAAGCGATTTGATTGTCTTCTCGCTTAAAGCAGGCGGCCATCTGGCCGGGGCAACTCCCAAACAGCTGCAGGCGCTGGAAAAATTCGGGCAGCATATCGGACTGGCCTTCCAGATTCAAGACGATATTCTGGACCTGATCGGCGACGAGCAGAAACTGGGCAAGCCGGTAAAAAGCGACGAGAAGCAGAAAAAGGTAACTTACCCGTACTTTGTCGGCGTGGAGGCCTCCAAGGACAAGGTAGCCCAGCTGACGGAGCAGGGAAAGCAGGCGATTATCCAGGCGGGCTTCCCGCAGCCGGAGCGCCTGTTGGAGCTGGCGGATTATTTGACCCAGCGGGACCATTGACAAGCAGTGTGAACTTTGTATCATGTTCCATTTGAGCACATCTTGACCTCTATGCTATAATGGGTTCAAGTATTTTGCGGGTGGTGCAGTATTCTAGTCAGTCTACCATTCTTGAGGGCGGGCCTAAAAATTCGCCAAAGGGCACATCGATGAAGTTCCTGGTGTTGGCTTCTAACGCCCAGTTGGGGGCTGATGCTGGGAGTTAAGGTTGGAGGGCGATCCGCAATGGCATGCGGGCGTTGACCCTCCTTCCGCGGAGGCCCAAGTGCGTGGTCTGATCCGTCCTCGTGCGGAAGGGTACGGCTTGGGGTATGAACCTGCAAGTGTGGGTCTCACCTGTATGGGATGGCCGTTCAGAGGCTTGATCGTGCTAAAATGACCTGCGTGCAGCGTAGCCTGCCTTGAGTGAGTCAGAGGGGATTACAGAATAGAGGAGCCTGTATTCTCGGCCAAGAATGCCGGCGCCGGTTGCTGTATGAAATCTGGCTTGCAAAAGAGGCTAAAGAGTGGTTTCAAGGCTGTCGAGGAAAACTCCTAGACTGTTCGCTTCGTGGTGAAACTTCTTGGGGATTATAGTGTGGACTAAGTGGTAATCTAGTCTGACGGCCGGTGACGGCGTCAAGGCGGACATAAAGGGAAACCGCCTTCCCGGCGACGGGGAGGAGCGCCGCTTGGGAAAACCTACTGGACCTAAGCCACAGCGTTTACTCAAGAAGTTACCACTCCATATTACTTGCGATGACTTACCCGTATAGGAGAGTCTGATTAAAGATGAAATTTTCGCTCATTCACTCCATCCGATGGAGTATTTTTATATCTCTGGTCACTTTTACAATGGCCTGTATTTTTACGGTAACATCCACGACGGTGCTTGAAGGCTTTCCTTGGGGCATCGGCATGTTGATTGTTATATTTCTGATCTGTAACGGAATTTTCTTCGATATTCTGGGTTTGGCGGCAGCCGCGGCCAATGAAACGCCGTTTCATGCGATGGCCTCGGAGCGGGTCAAGGGCTCGCGTCAAGCGATCCAGATTGTACGCAATGCCGACAGGTTTTCGAATTTTTGCAACGATGTGATCGGCGATATTTCCGGCGTCATCAGCGGCGCAGCCTGTACGCTGGTCGTCATCAAGCTGATGAGCGGGATCGGCGCGGACAGCGACCTGCTGCGCACGGTAGTCAGCGTTGTTTTTACCGCGACGGTTTCGGCATTAACGGTGGGCGGCAAAGCCATGGGCAAATCGTTTGCCCTCCATTATGCAACGGACATCGTCCTTTTTATAGGCAAAGTATTTCAATTTCTGCAGGAACGATTAGGGGTCAAATGGTTCAATCCGAAAAAGAAAAAAAACAATCAAGGAAAGCGGGGGAACAAACGTGCTGCTCGAACAAATCAATCAGCCTGAAGACTTGAAACGTCTGTCGATAGAGCAACTAGAGCAACTGGCCGCAGAGACCAGACAGTTTCTTGTTGAAAAGCTTTCGAACACCGGCGGACACCTCTCGTCTAACCTTGGCGTCGTTGAGCTTACCATTGCGCTGCACTATCTTTTTAACAGCCCGTATGACAAATTTATTTTTGACGTGGGGCATCAATCGTATGTGCACAAAATGTTTACCGGACGCATGGATAAGTTTGACACGCTGCGTAAATATAAAGGCTTGTGCGGTTTTGTCAAACGCTCGGAGAGCGAGCATGACGTCTGGGAAGCCGGCCACAGCAGCACATCCTTATCGGCAGCGATGGGGATGGCGATGGCACGCGACTTCAAAGGCGAGCATAACCGCGTAGTAGCGATCATCGGCGATGGCGCCTTAACCGGCGGTATGGCCTTCGAAGCGCTGAATCATATCGGTCACGAGAAGAAAAATTTAATGGTGATCCTGAACGATAACGAGATGTCCATTGCTCCGAATGTAGGCGCGATGCATAACTATCTCGGCAAAATCCGTTCCGACAAGCATTATGTAAGAGCCAAAGAAGAAGTCGAGCATCTGCTCAAGAAAATACCGGCAATCGGCGGTACGCTGGCCAAAACGATGGAAAAGCTCAAGGACAGCCTGAAATATTTGCTGGTATCCGGCGTGATTTTTGAAGAACTTGGATTTACTTATTTGGGCCCGATTGACGGCAACAATCTGCCGCTTCTGCTCGAAACGCTGAAGCAAGCGGAGAAAGTCGAAGGACCTGTTCTGGTGCACATCCTTACGCTGAAGGGGAAAGGCTACACTCCAGCGGAGAAGGATTCTTTTGCGTGGCATGGCGCAAGCCCGTACAAAATTGAGTCGGGTCAAATGGTGAAGTCCGCCGGACCCCCTATGTATACCGACGTATTCAGCAGCGCGCTGATCGAGCTGGCAGAGCAGAATCCGCGCATAGTGGCCGTTACTCCGGCTATGCCCGGCGGGTCGGGGCTGCTTAAATTCGCCAAGCTGTTCCCCGAACGGATGATCGATGTCGGCATTGCGGAGCAGCATGCGGCAACGCTGTGCGCAGGGCTTGCAAGCGAGGGGATCAAACCGGTGTATGCCGTTTATTCAACCTTCTTGCAGCGTGCGTACGACCAAGTGGTGCACGACATTTGCAGAGCTAACTTAAACGTCATCTTTGCGATTGACCGGGCAGGCTTTGTCGGTCCGGATGGAGAAACCCATCAAGGGGTATATGATACCGCTTATTTGCGCAGTATCCCGAACATGACTTTGATGATGCCTAAGGATGAAAACGAGCTTCGTCATATGATGAAGACGGCAATAGAATATAATGAGGACCGATCGCAGTCCGGTATCCGCGGATTGCAGGTCAGGGTGTTCCGATGGATGAGCCGATGAAATGCATTCCTATCGGTTCTTGGGAAGTAGTGAGACCCGGGGACAGCGCTGTTGTCCTTGCAGTCGGTCGCAATGGTTCCTATAGCGATGGAAGCGGCCGAGACGCTGGCTAAGGAAGGCGTGCAGCTGCGTGTCGTTAACGCCCGCTTTATTAAGCCGATGGATGAAGCTATGCTGAACCAGCTTGGCAGTGAACGTTTGCCTATCATTACACTGGAGGAAGGCACTCAATTGGGCGGTTTCGGCGCCGGAGTGCTTGAATATTATTCGACTCAGGATATATTCGGTCTGCATATTAAAATTATCGGAATACCGGATTATTTCGTAGAGCATGGTTCGGTTCCGGAGCAGCGCCGCGAAGTCGGTTTGACGGTGGAGCGTCTCGTATCCGAGGTTCAGACTCTCGTTCCGCGCAAACGGCAGCGCGCATAAATGATTAGAATGAAAGAGCGGTGAGTAAGCTAAGCTTATGGACTGCAGGCAGGAGCGGCAAACGAATGGCATCAGATAAAGAAAGACTGGATGTATTGCTGGTGGATCAAGGTTTTTTTGAATCCCGGGAAAAGGCCAAAGCCTCTATTATGGCAGGGCTTGTACTGGTGGACGATGAGCCGGTCGACAAAGCCGGTACGAAAATCCCCAGATCCTCCAAAATTATTGTTAAGGGAGCGATTCACCCTTACGTGAGCCGCGGCGGCTTAAAGCTTGAAAAAGCTCTGAAGCAGTTCGACATCCGCGTTGACGGAGTTACTATGCTCGATATCGGAGCGTCTACGGGAGGCTTCACGGATTGCGCGCTGCAGAACGGCGCGGTCTACGTGTATGCTATCGACGTCGGCTACAATCAACTGGACTGGTCGCTGCGCAATGACGAGCGGGTGCACGTGATGGAACGGACCAACTTCCGCTTTATGCAGCCAGGGGATTTGAAGGTGCCCGGTTCCGACCTTTGCTTCGATAGACGTTTCATTTATTTCATTGAAATTAATTCTTCCTCCGCTGAAAGCCCTGCTGGCTGAAGAAGGGGAAGTGGTTGCCTTAATCAAGCCGCAGTTCGAGGCGGGACGTGAGAAGGTTCCTAAGACAGGAGTTATCCGGGAGCCGGCCGTACATACGGAAGTGCTTGAAACCACGTTAAGCTTTGCCGCGGAAGCCGGTTATGTGTTGAAGGGACTGACCTTTTCGCCGATAAAAGGCGGGGAGGGCAATGTCGAGTTTCTCGCTTATTTCCGCTGCAACACCTCGGAGCCTCCTGCCGATCCCGCACAAGTCGATGAATGGATCCGCGAAGCGGTCAGCAACGCCCAAAAGCTGCAAAACTCATCTGGATGATGAGTTTTTTTTAACATGATAGATTCCATATGTTTTCGGGGCCCCGCAAAGTACCTGAGTCTGCTTCGAAGCATAAGCCCCACTTTGTGGGGTTATTTAGGATAGAGGCGACCTGACTCAAGCATTGGAACAATAAAGGAAATCCTCGGACAGCCTCGAATAGTATCAATGAGGTGAAGATTCCATGCAAAGCGGAGACCGATTTATGATCTTGCTCATTTTATTGGTGCTTGGAACTTGGCTGTTTATGTACGTCCGAGGCCGAATGAAAGCAACGGTTGAAGAAACGCCCCTCCCGGAGCCTCCCACAGCGGAGGACGTGCCTGAGGATGAGGCAACGGAGTTGTTGGAGGAGCTGGGCTACACGGTTTTGCGCGGAAAGCAGCGGATTCCGATCGAAATTTCCATCGACGATAAGGAGCACCTGCAAAGCCGGCTGTTTGTCGATTATGTTGTGGAACAGAGCGGAGAATACTACGTCGTCAAGCTGGCGAAGGACCGCAGGCCGATGGAGATGACCGGCGGCGCCGTGCGGGATCGTCTGCTGGTATATCAGCTTTTGTATCCGTATTCGGCGGGCGTTCTTTATTTGAATGTAGCGGAGCAAAAGGCAAACGTTATCACGTTTGAAATGAATTTGGAAGCGTTAAGCGATTCATTACATAGATAAAAGCACAAACATTTGCGCAAGAGTTAGCAGAAGCTTGCAAAGTCAGGGAGCATGGCAAGGAACCCTGAATTTGAATTTGCGTGATACTCCGGTGGACTATCTTCCTCCAGCCGCTGTTGAAATCCGTGAATTCGGATTAGATTTGAAGGTATTTTCACGGATTTCAAAGGCGGGTGTAAACTTTTACAGAAGATACTCCACCTGCGTTGGCAGTCATGCTCACTTAGTATGGCTTTCTCGACACCTATGCGTTTGACTCACGTAAAACTTAGCAGTGCTTACGAAGAAGGCTTTCCTACAGAAAGCCCTTAGGAGGTAACCCATGAAAGGCCAGAGGCATATCAAAATACGCGAAATCATTACGAATAACGATATCGAAACCCAAGACGAGCTGGTAGAGCAGCTCCGCGCAGCCGGGTTTCCGGTAACGCAGGCGACGATTTCAAGAGATATCAAAGAGCTTCACCTGATGAAGGTACCTTTGGACGACGGCCGTTATAAGTATTCAGTACCTGCAGACCAGCGCTACAATCCGCTGCATCGATTGAAAAGAGCGCTGAACGACCATTTCGTGCATATCGATTATACCGAGAATCTGGTAGTGATGAAGAGTTTGCCGGGGACAGCCAACGCGATCGGAGCCTTGATCGACAGCTTGGAATCGGACCGAAATTATGGGTACGATTTGCGGTGACGACACGATCCTGATCATTTGCCGAAGCAAGGAGCAAAGCGGTACGGTGGTCAATCAAATTTTGTCTATGCTGAGTTAACGGGAGAGATAATTATGCTGCTCGAAATGTCTATACGCAATTTAGCGGTCATTGAATCCGTAGATCTCCATTTTCGAAAAGGGTTTCATGTGCTGACAGGTGAAACCGGCGCGGGGAAATCGATCATTATTGATGCGTTGACCTTGATCGCAGGAGGACGAAGCTCCGCTGATCTGGTTCGGTACGGGAGCGATAAGGCGACAATTGAAGCCTTGTTCCACTTTCATGCCGAGCACCCGGTTTGGGCGACGCTAGCCGGCCTTGGTATTGAAAGCGACGATGAGGAGCACCTTATTATTCGGCGTGAAATTACGTCGCAGGGAAAAAGTACGAGCCGGATTAATGGACAACTGGTCAATTTATCAGGCTTGAAGCAAGTTGGGGATTGGCTTGTAAATATACATGGCCAGCATGAGCATCAGTCTTTGTTTCATGTGGAGGAGCATATCCATTGGCTCGATTTGTTCGGTGATGCGGTCATCGGACCTGCGAAGCGCGAGTATACGGAAGCTTTCGAGGCGTATTCGCAAATCCGCAAAAAACTGAGGGAGCTTGAAGAAGCGAGCAAGCAATCTCTTCGGATGCTGGATTTATACCGTTTTCAGGTAGAAGAAATTTTATCCGCCAAATTAATTAAGGGCGAGGATGAATCATTATCGGAAGAAAAGCGCAAGCTAGCCAATGCAGGTAAATTATTTCAAAATGCGGCGGATGCCTACGATTTGTTGTATGGGAGCAAAAACGGTCTCGATGCGGTAGGCAAGGCTATGCAGAAGCTGCAGGATATTGCCGCGCTGGACCCGGAGAAGCTGGGGCCGCTCGTTGAGCAGACGCAGAGCGCGTTCTACCAGCTGGAGGATGCCGCCTACCAGGTGCGGGACTATCGCGACGAAATCGAGTTCAATCCGTCACGGCTCGATTTTATTGAGCAGCGGCTGGATACGATCAAGACGTTACGGCGAAAATACGGCGATACCGTTGAGGATATACTGCGTTATTTGGCAAAGGTTCAAAATGAGCTCGATCTCATTGAAAACAAAGACGAGAAGCTGCAGGAGCTTCAAAAAGAAGAGCAGCAAGCGCTTATACAAGTCAAAGCATGCGCGCAGCGGTTATCGGATCAGCGTCAGCTTGTTGCGGAAAAGCTGGCCTTCGAGATCGTTGCCGAGCTTCGTGATCTACATATGGAGCGCACGCAGTTTAAAATTCAGATTCTTTATAATGAAGAGCAGCTTGCGGCTGAGGGCGCCGATCAAGTGGAGTTCCTCATCTCGGCCAATCCGGGCGAGCCGTTAAGAAGCTTAAGCAAGATTGCGTCAGGCGGGGAAATTTCCCGTGTGATGCTGGCGTTAAAATCGATTTTTGCAAGGGTGGATCAAATTCCGGTGCTTGTCTTTGACGAGGTGGATACCGGAGTCAGCGGCCGCGCGGCCCAAGCGATTGCGGAGAAAATGTCCAGGCTGTCGCGAAGCTGCCAAGTATTCTCAATCACTCACTTGCCGCAGGTCGCATGTATGGCAGATGCGCATTATTTAATTCATAAATCGACGGACGGAGAGCGCACTTATACGAATGTTGACGACTTAAGCATGGACGGCCGAATCCACGAGCTGGCTCGTATGCTGGGGGGAGTTGAAGTAACAGGTAAAACATTAGAGCATGCGAAAGAAATGATCGATTTGGCGGAGAACAAGAAATCAAGGATGGAATAAGTCAAGTGTGGGATCATTTTCAGTTATAAAAGCAAGGGTGTGGGGTTACCTTAACATTACACAAGCGGCGGTAAGGCATTGCCGCTAAGCAAAGGAAGCAAGGGAGCGTGACAACGTGAGTTCTAACCCAAGAAAAAAACTGCTTGGTTTGATGCTCGTCTTCTTCGTTTGTCTAGGCAGCTTATCCACACCCTTTCAAAGCTTTGCCTCTTTTCCTGAGGAGCTTCGGTTATTTACCGGACAGCAGGCTCATCTGCAGCTCTCCATGCCTGTCATGGCTCAAGTGACGGTGAATGACCCAGAGATTCTTAAAGTCAATGGTACCGCAAGGCACTCATTTCAAGTTGACCTCCATCATCCGATTTCACTCGAATCCTACAAAGCAGGACAAGCCGAGATGAAGCTAAAGCTCTTCGGCGCCATTCCTCTCAAAACCGTTAAGGTCAATGTTGTCCCCGACCTGAAAGTCATACCGGGCGGTCAAACGATCGGTGTCAAGCTGAAATCCGCAGGCGTTCTTGTGGTAGGCCATCATCTTGTTTCTGTAGCTGAGGACAAAAAAACGTCCCCGGGCGAGGATGCAAAAATTCAGCTTGGAGATCTGATTGTCAAAATTAACGGCAAGCCTTTGAATGACATTTCAAAAGTAGCTGAGCTTGTAGCTGCTGCAGGGGAGAGCAAGAAGCCGCTGACGCTAACTTTAAACCGCAACAACGAACTGATTGATCTTCAAATTTATCCGGTCTATGATGTAGTGGACAAAGCGTATCGTCTTGGCTTGTATATTCGGGATTCCGCGGCGGGGGTTGGTACCCTGACCTTTTACGCACCGGATCAGGGCGTCTATGGCGCATTGGGCCATGTGATTACCGATATGGATACCCAGACCCCTATTGTGGTAGGCTCCGGGGAAATCGTCCACTCCAATGTAACATCCATCTCCAAAAGCCAGAATGGGGAACCGGGCGAGAAACGCGCTCAGTTTTCCAAGGAAAGCAAGGTATTAGGCAATATTGAGAAAAACACGCCGTTTGGTATCTTTGGCAAAATGGCGGAGCTGCCGGATCACAGCTTTACTAAAGATGCGCTGCCTGTAGCTTTTGCGGAAGAGGTCAAAGAAGTGACCGGCTCAAATCTACACGGTCGTTAACGGTCAAAAGGTGGAGAAATTCGATATTGAAGTCGTACATGTAGCCAAGCAGGAATTTCCGGCGACCAAAGGAATGGTTATTAAAATAACGGATCAAAGATTGCTAGATAAAACGGGAGGTATCGTTCAGGGAATGAGCGGCAGTCCCATCATCCAAAACGGCAAGGTGATAGGAGCCGTAACCCATGTTTTCGTAAATGATCCGACCAGCGGATACGGCTGTTTTATCGAATGGATGCTTCAAGATGCCGGAATTATGCTTAGATCCACAGCAACGGAGCTGAAGGCGAGCTAACGCGCCTTTGGCTTTCTTTTTTAAGAAGATTTGTCGAAAAATGTATTTATTTGCTACAAAATTAATATTATAGAATAAAAACTGAAAAAAAGCTATAAAAATAATTTTCGACAGAAGGAATTTTATCGGCCCTGTCGAAAGTATAATCTTAGGAAAAAAATGCAAAAAACATTTATTGTCAACATATGAAGGAGGAAGCTACGTTGCAAACCATTGAAGTATTGCTCGCGGACGATAACCGCGAATTTACGAATTTACTTTCCGAATTTATCGATGAACAAGATGATATGCATGTGACAGGTATCGCCTATAACGGGAATGATGTTCTTCGTCTCATCGAACAAGGAAATCGGGTGCCGGATGTTCTAATTTTGGATATTATTATGCCTCATCTGGACGGACTCGGCGTTCTCGAGAAATTAAGGGAAATGGATTTGCAGCCGCAGCCCAAAATTATTATGCTGACGGCCTTCGGTCAAGAGAACATTACGCAAAAAGCGGTTCAGCTGGGCGCTTCTTACTACATACTTAAACCGTTTGATATGGAGATTCTGACGAATCGGATTCGCCAGCTGGTATCCACCACGCAATCTCACTCCATCATGTCGAGCTCTTCGTCGGCCAGCAAGGCGAATGTCGTACAGCTGCCAAAAACGAAAAACCTGGATGCCAATATTACGACAATCATCCATGAGATCGGTGTCCCCGCGCATATTAAAGGCTACCAATATCTGCGCGAAGCGATTACTATGGTTTACAACAATATTGAAATTCTAGGCGCAATCACCAAAACGCTCTACCCGGCTATTGCCGAAAAATACAAAACGACGCCAAGCCGCGTCGAACGCGCTATCCGCCATGCGATTGAGGTCGCTTGGACGCGCGGCAACATCGACAGCATCAGCCACTTGTTCGGATATACGATTAATATATCGAAAGCGAAGCCGACGAATAGCGAATTTATCGCGATGGTGGCGGACAAATTGCGCATCGAGCATAAGGTTTCTTGAAAGGGTAAGGAGGATTGAGGGGTAAGGGTTTCGGAGAGTTGGAAGCTGCTTACAGTTAGTTAACGAAGACAATAAACTTGATTTGAACTTTCCTATCTCACCCGATAAATCAAAGTGATTTATTGGGTGTTTGTGTTTGAACAGATGGTGGATAATACGAAAGTATGACAATAGTTATCGACGGCACCCAGCGGTGCCGTTTTTTTTATTTACTTTAACGCATCAGGTTCATTTCTAAAGGCTTTTATCTAGAGGGATGGCTTATTGTCGGTTTCTTTTGTATGGGGGTTAACTCCAATTCAGGTGAAATAAAGAAGAGGAAATATATGGAGTAGTAAGATAAATTGCGCATTACCAGAGTGGGATTTTATGGTAATATTATTTTAAATTACTTCTTGGATTCAGGTAAGATCTATGTAGCCGAAAGTGATGGGCAGGTTGTAGGTTTTGCAAATGGGGGGGACAGAGCGTTCAGGGCATTCCGTATATACGTTAGCACTCATATGGGTTCTTAAAGATAATCCGTCAAAACGCTTCTATGAAGCGTTAGGATGCAATGAAGTACAGCGCCAAGAAATTGAAATTGGCGGCAAAAAGCTGCAAGAGATAGCAGATTGGCTTGATATATAATTGTACAGATGTTGAGACTGCTTCAGTTATTAAGAGTGCAGCGGTCGCGTAGCTCTAAAGTGTGAAAGGCGTTAATCAGAAGAACATCGGTATGTTTAATGACCTAGAACATTATTATGAAGGAGAATATTAATAATGATTAAATTAAGAAGAGCAAATACTGAGGATCTTGACTTTTTAGCTATTATTGATTTAAAAGATGAGGGAATTTCCGTACCAATATATTCGAATATGACATTAAGTAAGAAAGAAGAACATAGAGAGAAGATACTGAAATTCCTGCTTGAAAACGATAAAGGAGCCTTTGTATTTGAAGAGACCGATTCTGATAAGCGAATTGGGATGATAATGTATTCTATAGCCAATAGAGATATTGTTTACCCATGGAAAACAATCTTCAATGAACTAGAACGTAGTTTATTCCAGGATGATGGTCGTTTTATGGAGATATTTCAATTATGGGTTCACCCAAATTATCGTCGAAAGGGATTGGCTACCAAACTCAAACTTAAATTAGAAGAAGAAGCAAGAACGTATGGAGTTAATTTAATATACACTCATACCGAAGAAACGAATATCCATGTAATCGAGCTTAATAAAAAGTTGGGTTATCAGGAGGTTCGACGTGGTTCACTATGGGACGGTACAATCCGTGTTAGTTTAATAAAACAACTAATTTAATCCTAATTGGAGTGTCTACATAATTTTATTTATACAAGGGAGCACTTGAAATGAATGAGAAGAAAAAAGAAAATAACGAGCAAGAGTTTGATCCGTACGTACTTGATGATTCCTTCAAAGAGGCATTGACTTACGAAAAAGTATTTGGTAAGGATCAAGAAAAAGAAGAATTTAAAAATAACAATAAATAAGGTGCATTCACTCGGATGTCCTTTTTCCATGCTCATTTTTCTTATATACACCGGATAAAAAGGTGACAGAATTGATCGAAAGCCCAAGCTAAGAGTTTACCGCAATTTCATGCACGCTTTATTCCACGAATGAGTGGTAGCGGAACGAAGGAACGAAATTCGTTTCAAAGAAATGATGAAAAAGGATCTATATAAATCGTAATGAAACTGAAAGCAATGTTTAACCAACTAGAGAATTTCATAAAATTAGCCGTAACTTATTTCATCTATAAACTAAAAACTTCAAAAATGTTAAGGGGCATGGTTATGTGTGAAAATTTAACTATAAGAGGGTTACAGGAATATATAAAGGGTTTTGACCATCAACCAGATAAGAAAAATGATTATTTTCTTAAACTTATTGAGGAAGTCGGAGAACTAGCAGATGCTCTAAGGAAAAATAAAAGATTAAACCAAACTGGAAACATAAAGGGTACGGTTGAAGAAGAGATGTATGATATACTTTACTACATTTCAGCGTTGGCTAATATTTATGAAGTTGATTTGGAACAGTGTTTTCATTTAAAAGAAGAGATCAATAGGGAAAAATATAAAAATAAAGATGTAAGAGCATAAAGTCCATCGTCGAATGAGTTCTGAGAAGTCAGATTCAAAAGCTGACTTTTGAATACTACGGGATAGGCAGAGTAATGCCATTATTAAGTTGGGAGGGATAAATATGAGAATCAACCGAACAACCGATTTTGAGCTGCTTGCAAGGTTGAATAAACCCGTCCACGAATTACATGTGTCTTTATATCCGGAGCATTTCACAGAATATAATTTCGAAGCCATTCGCGATTTATTTAAGCAGTGGATAACGAAAGAGAACTTTGTTTTCTTTCTTATGGAACGAGCAGCCGCTCGGTTACGCATGGATAGAATTAAAAAGTTACCCTCCAAACGCCTTGTCAAAAGAACGTAAATCAGTGTTCGTACATCAAATAGGTATTGTGGAAGAACGAAATAGAAAGGGCTATGGGTCACAGTTAATGAATTATATTTACGACTTTGCCAAAAGTCATGGTATGGACTTGGTCGAATTAGATTATTGGGTTAATAATGAACAAGCAAAAAATTTTTACAACAAGCAAGGTTTCCGTGGTTACAGAGAATTTGTGTACAAAAAACTTTAATCTTTTTGAACAAATCATATGGAGGCATATGCGTAAATAATTAATAAATGTATTTATTCGTTGTTTAAAACCTAGCGTGTAAAGGAAAAATAAAGGCACCAAAGGTTAAGAAGGTGACCCAAGGGTCTGTCAATAATTTTGTGTAAACTCATTTAGAGAGAAGCTCCCCCGAGGGGGAGTTCGGTACTCAAGGCAAATGTTGACCGATCCGATCCGGATAGAACACAGAAAGTTGGAGAAGCATCTGTCCCCAGTTCTGGACGCGTCCCGTCCATTTACGCGTGACGTCCATGGTGACGAGGTAGAGCATTTTCAGCAGCGCTTCATCGCTTGGGAAGATGCTTTTTCCTTTGGTTACTTTGCGAAGCTGGCGGTGGTAGCTTTCGATCATGTTGGTGGTATAGATGAGTTTACGTAGTTCGGGCGGATATTTGAAGAACGTGGCCAGCTCGTCCCAATTGTTGCGCCAGGAGCGGATAATGAGCGGGTATTTAGCTCCCCAGGCTTCTTCGAAACGATCGAGCTCCACAAGCGCCATTTCCTCCGTTACCGCTTTGTAGATCGGCTTCAGGTCCGCCGTTACTTTCTTTAGATCCTTGTAAGAGACGTAGCGCGTAGAGTTACGGATCTGGTGGATGATACACTTTTGGATTTCGGTCTTCGGATAGCATGCGGTGATCGCTTGTGAGAAGCCCGTCAGGTTGTCGACACAGGTGATGAGAATGTCCTGTACGCCGCGGTTTTTGAGATCATTCAGCACGCTGAGCCAGAACTTCGCCGACTCGTTCTCACCGATCCACATGCCCAGTACGTCTTTGTTGCCGTCCAGATCGATCCCGATGACCATATAGCCTGCCTTGTTTACAATGGCGCCGTCCTGCTTGACCTTGAAGTGGATGGCATCCAGAAAGACAACTGCGTAAACGCCTTGTAGCGGGCGATTCTGCCACTCTTTGATGAGGGGAATGATCTTGTTCGTGACGTTTGAGATCATCGTTGGCGAGACGTCAATGCCGTATAGATTCTGCAGATGATCCTGGATTTCTCTTGTGCTGACTCCTTTGGCATAGAGCGCGATAATTTGATCCTCGATACCGGTTACACTGGACTGATTCTTCTTCACTACGAGAGGTTCGAACTCACTGAAACGGTCCCTAGGCACGGTGATTTCCTGCTCGCCGTACTCGCTAGTGATCTTCTTCTTGCTCTTACCGTTACGACTGTTGCTTGTCTGCTTGTTTTGTACATCGTGCTTCTCGTAACCTAGATGCGTATCCATCTCGGCCTCAAGCATCTCTTGCAACGTTTCGGCGAACAAGTCTTTCAAGGCATTTTGTGCATCCTGCGCGGTGACCAGCTTATTCTCCTTGATGAATGCGCGGAGTTGTTCCTTTGTCCATAATCCCATGTGTACTCCCAACCTTTCTGTTACTTCTATTTTAGCAGGTTTGAGAGTTTACACAGTTTATTTTACAGACTCTGACCCAACCATGCCGCGCTCTTTACTTTTATTGCTGATTATGCTGCTATTGCTGTCTAACGCTGCAGAGGCTAGTCCTGACCAATCCCAAGAAATACATAAGCTTTCAGAACAGTTAAAACGCTTGGAACCGGAACAACCAAAAGATATGGCTGATCCACCATTTGACCAACCGCCATTCCCCACTAAAATGAAAGCGCCGTTGGATATAATTAGAAGTGGCGGCAAACTTCCTTATACTACGTTGATCGACAAACCCGAATGGCAAAGACCGGTTTATAAAGCGTATTGGCATAGCAGCGTTTCGGCCGGACGATGGTCTTATGTCCCTTTGCGCTTGCATTTTGCTATGCATCGATTATTTACTGCACCGACCGCGGCGCTTTCTAATTACTACGATTTTGTACATGATGTTGGACTGGACGAGGAATTGGCGAATGTGCAGACTCAGCCTCAAAATGCGGATCGTGATAGATTCTTGGGTCAGTACATTGTGATTGCCATGCAAGCCAAAATTGAAGAGGTGTTGACTGGCGGGAATCAGGTCATTGTTGTTGCAAGACCCCAGAGAAGCGGGTTTCAAGCATTTACGGTTAACAGGATGGATATGAAGCTTGATGATCCGAGTGAAGCGGTATTATTTCAATTAGTTACACAAAAAGGTGATGAAATTGATTACTCGTTCTAACTGCACAATTCAGTTGTTTCTTGTCTCGCTTATCGTTGCGCTTATGACAATGCTGCCTTCCACCCTGTTTGCTAAAGAACCGGAATATGCCAAGTGGAGCAGACTTGCTTTTAGCGAGATTAAGAAGAAATATCCGAACGCCTCTGTGATTGATTACTTACATGTCGAGCGGAAGAAAATGATATCCGAAACCGTACCGGATGAAGTAGAAGAAACGTTTAAATTTTGGCTGAACGAAAATGGTAAACAATTCGCAGTGTACGTTCGGATTCGTTATGTATTGGCAACGGATAAGGTCCTTCTAATAAAATTAACGGAAACGACCCGGTAAAAAGAGAAAAGCCCTTCCGCGGGCTTTTACCACTGTGATAACCTCTATTACCCGAACAAAATATCCAGCACAGTACCTAATTGGCCGCGCGACTTTCCCTCAAGAATACTTGGATTGTACACCTCGACATAACCGCAGTTCTCACACGATACGAAAAGAAAGTGATTGTGCTGAATGTCAAACATTTTGCTTAATCCTGTACCGGTCATAGCCACTTCTTTGGTCCTACAGCTGGTGCCGCTGCACTTTGTGCATTTAAACTTCGCTTGAATCGCATCCTCAATCCGCATGTACGTTACCTCCCGAAAGTGTGTCACTTATTTAAACGCAAATGTTATTCATTAGGTTGCAGAAATGGCAATAAACAGTGTGGAGCTAAGTAAAAATAGTGTAGCCATTAAAAAGATATTGGAGGAACGAAAGTGAAATTTCATATTCGAGTTCGGGCTTGTGCGCTAATTATACAAGAGGAATCGGTCTTGTTAATTGAATTCCAGGATGAAAACGGTCTGCACTACAACCTCCCGGCCGATGGTGTGGAGGCGAATGAATCCGTTGTCGAGGCAGTTAAAAGGCAAGCGCGGGAAGAAGCCTCCGTTGACATGAATGTGGGCCGAATAGCCTTCGTCTATGAATATGCGCCGCACTTGGCTTCACGCCTTTACGATCCGGCTCCTCACGGGCTGAGCTTGATTTTTGACTGTACCTTGAAGGAAGGCTCCAGTCCAAGGATGCCGGAGAAAACCGGATCCTAATCAAACGGCTGTAAAGTGGATTCAATTGTCAGAGCTGGGCCGTGTGACGCTTTACCCGAATATTAAAAAACATATTGTTTAATATGTGAGGTGCCGCTCAAATAATATCATGCTTATTGAAGAGCACGAGCTTGAACCGAATGAATAAATGAATGAAGCGGAACTTGTATGCTCTAAGACAAAACCAAAAAACGCCGGAAGCCCGGCGCCGCACTCTCACAAATTTATGGACGGATGTCGCATTTGTTTTTTATAAACTGAATTTGGTTCTCCAAACGGTTGATAAGGTCGGACTGCTCTTTCGATGTGGCAGCTCCCTGCTCATTGTGAAGAGCGTTTAATTGCTCCTGCAGCTGATGCAGATCTTCTCCGGCGCTGGCGCAGTCATACTGGCTGTTTAGATTATCGGTCATTTTCAAATGCCTCCCTTTGTATGAAATGATCTTTGGAGAGAAATAAGATCGTCCATAGTATGTTTGTCTTCGGCCGGGAATATGCGTTAAGATGATCTCAGGACAAGGCAGGACGGGAGTGGGGATTAGTATGGAATTTGACTATTGCGAAATGGATTGGAATGAGGAGCAGCATGTGCTGCAGGTGAATGTAGGCTGCCGATTTGCCGACGAACCGGAGGAGCTGTATGTGATTGTATTCGATATTCCGGAGAAAGGCTCTGTTAAGAACATGCATCTGATGTTTAACGGGATGGACTGCAGATATGCTTTTAAAGAGGCGGAAACCGCGGCAATTCTTCATTATGTCCAGGAAGCTGTCGCTTCTACGGAATATGCGGAGCGGATGCGAGGAGCTTTTTTGATTTGAAGAAGGTTAGAAAGTAAAGGTGAAAAACAGTTCGGGAGGAGCGTTGCTGTTCGCTCATGCCGGACTGTTTTTTTATTGGATTGGTGAAATGGCACCGAGGCCCAGGGATGTCCCACTGCAGTTGAAAGCAAGCCCGCCGGCTTGCTTATTTTTCACTCCTATGTATGAGATGAAGGGCAGTAACGAAAAATAAGGATATGTACTGAAAATACCAAACCATGTGATCAAGAAAGCAGTGTGCGAAATGGCCATTCGAAACAGCTTGACTACAACCGTCCCTCAGCCTGTCCTCATCCGAGGACCAATAGCTGTTCATGAATCGACGAAGCAGCTGCTTCGCCATCTGGAGCCGGAGAGCATTGCCGTCATCTTCCATGACGATCTGGACGATTTGGCGGCCGAAGGTTTATTGCAGGCGCGGGTGCGCGCTGTAATAAACGCGGGACAAACCATGACCGGCACGCTGCCGGCGGTGGGCTGCCTGATGCTGCTGGAGGCTGGTGTTCCCGTTCTGGAAATTCACCCGCAATGGTTCCCACGATTACAATATTACCGCGAGCTCAGCCTTACTGAAACCGCGGTCCTGCTTCCCGGTGCGGAGGAGCGGCCGATTCCCGTCACCTGGCTGACCCGGCAGTACTGGCTGCAGCGGTACCAGGAAGCTCGTCATCATTACATAGATCAGCTGGATTCTTTTATCGATAATACACTCGCTTATGCCCAACGGGAAAAAGATTGGGTTTTGCAGCCTTTAATTTGTCCTACCTTGAAAACGCAGCTAAAAAATCGGCCCGTCTTAGTCGCCGTTCGGGGCTCGGATTATAAACAGGAGCTGCAAGCCTTAAGCTCATACATCAAGGATCAGCAGCCGGTGCTGATCGCCGTGGATGGCGGAGCCGACGCGCTGCTGGAGCTCGGCTATGTGCCCGATCTGATTGTAGGGGATATGGACAGCGTCACAGATGCCGCTCTACACTGCGGAGCCGAGCTGATTGTTCATGCCTACCTCGATGGAAGGGCTCCTGGATTCGAGAGAATTCGTCGGCTGGGTCTTGAGGCATCCGTTCTGCCTGCTTGCGGGACAAGTGAGGACGCGGCGATGCTGCTTGCCCACGATCATGAATGCGAGCGTATTGTGGCGGTTGGAGCCCATGCGCATATGCTCGATTTTTTGCAAAAAGGAAGAAAGGGAATGGGCAGCACTTTGCTGGTCCGAATGAAAATCGGGAGCAAGCTGATCGATGCCAAAGGATTAGCGATGCTTCAAGAAAGCGGCAGCATGCCGTTGCCGCCAAAGGCTCCTTCCGAAAGCTGCGGCAAAAAGCTGGACGAGCCGGGACGGCTCCGCAGGATAGCAGCATGGGTTCAATGTCTGAAACGTCAAAGGAGGAAGCAGCTATGGTAAAGCCGGAAGTATCCGTGATCGTCCCAGCCTACAATGAAGGGCAGCGTATTGAGCACACTTTGCGGGCTATCCGTGAAGCATGCGGCAGCTTCAGGCAGTCTTCCGCCAGGGTAGAGCTTATCGTCGTAGATGATGGGAGCCGGGACGATACCTTTGAGAAAGCGGTGCCATGGGCCGATTTGGTCGTGCAGCACCCGGAGCGTTACGGGAAAGGGACTGCCCTGAATACGGGCTTCAAAATGGCCAAAGGGGACGTTCTCGTCTTTCTGGATGCAGATTTAGGCGAGACAGCGTCCGCTTTTCCTAATCTTGTGGAGCCGGTCCTTCAGGGGGAATGCGACATGGCTATCGCTGTCCTGCCCCAGGCGCTGACTAAAGGCGGCTTCGGACTCGTCAAGCGGCTGGCCAAGCGTGGAGTGCTCCAGTTATGCGGCTATGAGGCTGCGGCTCCTTTGTCCGGGCAAAGGGCTATCCACAGCGCAGCGCTGGGCCGTATCGGCAGGCTGGCCGACGGTTTTGGAGTGGAGGTCGGTTTAACCATAGACGCGATCAAGCTGGGCTACCGGGTGCAGGAACGGGAAGTCGCATTTTCACACCGGGAATCGGGACGGGATTGGGGAGGCTGGTACCACCGCGGTAAGCAGCTGTGTGCCGTAGGAGGGACGCTGTGGCAGCGCTGGAGGCAGCCGATATGCTGAGCTCCGCTTGGATGTCGGCAGCCTCATTAGCGGCGCTGTACGGGGCTTTTCTTTGGCTTTTGGGGCGCTGGCTGCTACCTGGATTGCTTGTGTTTCTGCGCGACCACGGTCTGACCGAGCTTAATTATCGATCCGATCCGGTCCCGACGGCAGGAGGACTGCTGATCTGGCTGTTAATTCTGGTTCACTCGGCAGTTGAGGCTGCCGTAGCTTGGCTAGGGCTTTTTAACAATGCCGACGTGCCCATGGCGAGTCCCATACCCGTCCCAGTACCCCTATCCAGCCCTGGAAGCCTCACAAGCTCTTGGTGCGCCGTGGCTCTGTTGGGTTTTCTTGATGATACCTTGGGGGCGAGGACGAAAGTCAAAGGCATTGCAGGCCATTACCGTCTATGGAAGGAGCAGCGCCGTGTAAGTACGGGCTTGATCAAAGCCGGAGGGATTCTATTGGCTGCTATTCCCGTTGTTTGCCTGCTTCAACAGGCGAGAGGGAACCACTCCTGGCTGATCGGCGGAATACAGGTCCTTTTGCTCGGATTCATGGCAAACGGGGTGAATTTGCTGGATCTGCGGCCGGGCCGCGCGCTGAAGGCATTTATAGCGCTTCTGCTGCTGCTTTGCAGCTGGGCGTTCGCTTCATGGAACAGTACAGCCGCCGGCGCTGGGTATGGCGGCTTACTGCCGGATATGCTGCCCGTTGTCTGCGGAGCGCTGGCGCTGCTGAAGCCGAACCTGCGCGGACAGGTCATGCTGGGCGATACCGGAGCGAACCTGCTCGGCTTTGCGGCAGGCTGCTGGGCTATTGTCCTGCTAGGCTGGCCGGCGCAATGCGCGCTGCTGGCGCTGCTGGTGCTGCTGCACATCTTGACCTGGCGCCGGTCGCTGTCCTCGATCATCGAGCGCAATCGGGTGCTGCAGTGGCTGGATCAATGGGGCCGCCGCGGGCCGGAGAACATAGAAGGAGCCTGAACGGGCATAACCGGACAGGCTCCTATGTCTGTTTGCGCTTCTTGAAACTATTGCTCTCGCGTGTTTCCCATGGTTCTCGTGCAGCCTAGCTCTTTTCGCAGGCTCGACTGCTGCCAGGCAGCGGTCGAGCCGAGTCCCCAGGCTTCTCATGGGCTGCACTCCAATCACTGCAGCCCATCGCCGTAATCTTAACCGCCTGTCCTCCGATGGCCGTAGGCCATGCGGGCAATCAGCCCCGTTTGCGCTTCGTTTTGAAGCGGGGAGCTACATAATTGCGTTTGCGGTCGCGGAAAAACGTCCAGCCGCCGATGAATGCGACCCCCAGTAAGAACAGCACGGCGCCAAGGGCGAATTTCCCCCACAGCACGTGAGAATCGCCGTCGCCAAACTGTGCGAACAGGGCGTCTTTCATGCATAGAAATCCATAGGTGGCCATGACGCCGGGAATAACCAGCATCATCATGGCAATAAACCGATAAAACGTAACCTTCATTTGCGGAACTCCTTATCCTCTTTCTGCGTAACTAAATTGTATCTTTAAGGTACCACAAATTCGCCATTTTTTCATGAGCGTTGAGCAAATTGTGCTATATTTATCATATCGATTAAGGTTACAATAAAAGAATCATAGATTTTTAGGAGGTTTACATACATGACCCAAGCATTTGATGTCGTCATCCTTGGCGGAGGAACCGGGGGCTATATCGCCGCAATCCGGGCAGCCCAGCTGGGCAAATCGGTTGCCATCGTCGAGCGCGATAAGCTGGGGGGACCTGCCTGCACCGCGGCTGTATCCCGAGCAAAGCGCTGCTGCGCAGTGCGGAGGTGTATGCCAATACGCTGGAAGGCGAACGGTATGGAGTCGAGACATCGTCCGTTCGATTGAATTTTGCTAAGGTACAATCCCGCAAGCTCGATATCGTCGAGCAGTTACATAAAGGCGTTCAATATTTGATGAGCAAAAACAAGATCAGCGTGTTTTACGGCAACGGCAGACTGCTGGCGCCGTCCATTTTCTCGCCCCGGTCGGGCCAAGTGTCCGTCGAGCAATCCGATGACGAGATTATTACGCTGGTACCGGACAAGCTGATTATCGCGACAGGCTCGCGTCCCAAATCGATCCCCGGCCTCGAATTCGACGGCCAAACGATTCTAAACTCCGACCACGCGTTAGAGATGGAGACGCTGCCCCAGTCGATGACCATTATCGGCGGCGGCGTAATCGGTGTGGAGTGGGCGTCCATGCTGAGCGATTTTGGCGTTAAGGTGACTGTTGTAGAGTTCGCTCCCCGCCTGCTTCCGACGGAGGACGCGGATATTTCCAGGGAAATGGAGCGTCTGCTGAAGAAAAGAGGCGTCCAGGTGCTGACGGACACGAAGCTGCTGGCTGAAACCGTAAGCGTTGATCAGGGCACGGTACAGCTGAGCGTTGAGCGCAAAGGAGAGCGTCAGCAGCTGCAATCGGACAAGCTGATGGTATGCGTGGGCCGGCAGGCGAATATCGAAGGGATAGGTTTGGACAATACCGATGTAAAAATCGAGAACGGCGTCATCCGCGTTAACGAGTTTATGCAGACGAACGTTGCTCATATTTATGCGATCGGCGATGTGAACGGCGGTCTTCAGCTGGCGCATGTCGCAGGACATGAAGGCATCGTCGCAGTTGAGCATATAAGCGGGCTTCAGCCGCACGCCTTTGCGGCGCATCAAGTGCCCCGCTGTGTCTATACGAGACCGGAGGCGGCGTCCATCGGTTCGGAACCGAGCAGCAGGCGAAGGATGCGGGACATGAAGTGGCCGTCGGCAGGATTCCTTTTACGGCCATCGGCAAAGCGCTGGTGCACGGGGACGCGGATGGTTTCGTCAAGGTTGTCGCGGACAAGCGGACTAACGATATTTTGGGGGTTCATATGATCGGGCCCCATGTCACCGACTATATTTCCGAGGCTGCGCTGGCTCAGCTTCTGGACGCGACGCCGTGGGAGGTAGGGCAGACGATTCATCCGCATCCTACGCTGTCCGAAGCGCTCGGTGAAGCGATGCTGGCCGTTGACGGCCGCGCTATCGGTATGTAGCTATTTACTGCTGAAGGCTGATTACCGCAAAAATTGTATTCATTTTTGAATCGGTTTATAATATACTTATAGAGGCAAGTATTAGTACCTAGTAATAAACTTTTCATCGAACGAATTTAAAGGGGGTTAAACCCATGTCCATTGGCCAGCTGATGAAGCACCGCAAGCTTGGATTGTCTGACGAACAGGCTGTAGAAATGTACACATACATGCAAAAGGCTAGAAAGTTTGACGAGCGGGGCTTCGTGCTCCAACGCTCGGGCAAGATCGCATTTCACGTATCGGGCATCGGTCAAGAGGTAGCGCAGGTGGCTGCCGCGTTCGCTTTGGAGAAAGGAAAGGACTATTTCCTTCCTTATTACCGCGATTACGGGTTCGTATTGTCCGTCGGTATGACGATGAAGGAATTGATGCTGTCGGTATTCGCAAAGGCCGAGGATCCGAACAGCGGCGGACGCCAAATGCCGGGGCATTTCGGCCACAAGAAGCTGAATATCGTGACAGGCTCCAGCCCGGTCACGACCCAGGTGCCGCATGCGGTAGGAATCGCCTTGTCGGCCAAAATGAAGAAGCAGGATTTCGTCGCTTTTGCGACGTTCGGTGAAGGCTCAAGCAACCAGGGCGATTTCCACGAGGGCTGTAACTTTGCAGGCGTACATAAGCTGCCGGTCATCTTGATGTGCGAGAACAACCAATATGCGATCTCGGTTCCTATTCACAAGCAGGTGGCGGGCAGCATTGCGGAGCGGGCGAACGGCTACGGCTTTCCGGGCGTCAAAGTGGACGGCAACGATGCGCTCGAGGTATACCGCGTCATGAAGGAAGCGCGTGAGCGCGCGGTTCGCGGCGAAGGGCCTACGCTGATCGAAGCGGTCATGTACCGGATCTCCCCTCACTCCACGTCGGATGACGATATGCTGTATCGAACGAAGGATGAGGTAGAGGAAAACCGGGGCAAGGACGGCATTCCGAAATACAGACAATATCTGGTTGACTGCGGGCTGTGGAGCGACGAGCAGGAAGCGGAGCTGCTGGAACGCATCAAGCAGGAAGTGAACGAAGCGACCCAATATGCGGATCAAGCGCCTTATCCGAAGCCGGAGGACACTTTGCTGCACGTGTACGGTAACGAAGGGGAGGTAAGGTAATGGCGGTCATTACTTATTTGGAAGCTATTCGCTCGGCGATGGCGGAGGAAATGGAGCGCGACGAGAACGTATTCGTGCTTGGAGAGGATGTCGGCAAAGGCGGCGTGCTGAATGCGACGAAGGGACTGCGCGACAGATTCGGCGAGGAGCGGGTCATGGACACGCCTTTGGCGGAGTCGGCTATCGCCGGTGTTGCCATCGGCGCGGCGATGTACGGGATGAAGCCGATTGCGGAAATGCAGTTCGCCGATTTTATTTTCCCGGCGACCAATCAGATCATTAGCGAAGCGGCGCGCATCCGCTACCGTTCCAACAACGACTGGAATTGTCCGATCGTCATCCGGGCGCCTTACGGTGCGACGGGCGGCGGGGCGCTGTACCATTCCCAGTGCCCGGAATCCGTATTTTTCGGAACGCCGGGACTGAAGATCGTTGCGCCGTCGAATCCGTACGATGCCAAAGGATTAATGAAAGCGGCGATTCGCGATGCGGATCCGGTGCTTTATTTTGAACATAAAAAGTGTTATCTTGGCGTTACCGGAGACGTTCCGGACGGCGAAGTGCTGGTAGAAATCGGCAAGGCGGACGTGAAGCGCGAAGGTGACGACATTACCGTTATTTCCTACGGGATTACAGTACAATATGCGCTTCAGGCGGCAGAAGAGCTGGCCAAGGAAGAAGGCATCAGCGTTCATATTCTTGACCTGCGCACGATCCAGCCTTTGGATAAGGAAGCGATTCTTGAGGCGGCAGCCAGAACGAGCAAGGTTCTTATCATCCATGAGGATAATAAGACCGGAGGCGTCGGCGCCGAAGTATCTGCGATTATAGCCGAAGAAATGCTGTTTGATCTGGATGCGCCGATCATGCGCTTATGCGCGCCGGATGTGCCTGCGGTCGGGATGAACCCTCCGATGGAGAAGTTTTTCCTGCTGAACTCGGACAAAATCAAAGAAGCCATGCGCAAGCTGGCTTTGTTCTAACTAACAAGAATAAGTAATGGAAGAAAGCCTTTAGCGTGAGATAGGCAACAAAGGCTTCAACAGCAGTGGGGTGCCTTGCTGCGGTAGCCCGGCAATGAACGCATTGTTCGGTCTGCCGGGCAGGGCCTCCATTTCTTGGATGATGAGGAGGAATCGAAGATATGTCTCAAAACACGCGGGAGACCGAGGTTACGGTTCCGCATTTGGCGGAAAGTCTCGTCTCGGCAACGATAGGCAAATGGCTGAAGCAGCCGGGGGATTACATAGAGCAGTACGATGTGCTGTGCGAATTGATTACCGATAAAGTCAATACCGAAATGCCGTCTCCGGTATCCGGCAGACTGGTTCGGCTTCTTGCGGAGGAAGGCTACACCGCGGCGGTAGGGGAAGCGATATGTATCATCGAAGAGCAGGTGGCGTCGGCGCCAGGCTCGACTTCGCCGCAGGCCGGCATTCAGCGGGCAGCCAACACGGGAAGCGATGCGCTGGCTCAAGATCAGGGAATGCGCAACCGTTATTCCCCTTCCGTCCTTAAGCTGGCGGCCGAGCACGGCGTCCGTCTGGAGGACGTACAGGGAACGGGGCTGGGCGGAAGAATTACGCGCAAGGATATCGAAGCTTACGCAGCTTCCGGCCGAAAGCCAGAGCCTCAACAAGCGGCAGCTTCGGCTGGGCCATCGGCACCAGCTCCGGTGCAGGCGGCTGTACCGAACGTGACGGAAGGGGAGATCTTTGTGGCTGCGCCCGCTAAAGGGCCGGTTCGCTCGTCGGGTATTCATTTGTCCGAGAATCCTCCGCTGCCGAATATTGAGGTGGAGGGACAACCGCTGGAAGGACGCGGGGAATATTTGATCGATGTGACTCCAATCCGCAGCGCGATTGCCCGCAACATGCGCCAAAGCGTATCGGAGATCCCGCACGCTTGGACAATGATTGAAGTTGATGTGACGAATCTTGTACACCTGCGTAACAAGCTGAAGGATGAATTCAAGCGTCAGGAAGGCATCAATCTGACCTACTTGTCTTTTATGATGAAAGCTGTCGTCAGCGCAATTAAAGACTATCCGATTATGAATTCCGTCTGGGCGGTCGATAAAATTATCGTGAAGCGGGATATCAATATTTCGCTTGCCGTAGGCACGGAAGATTCCGTCACAACGCCTGTCATCAAGAAGGCCGATCAGAAAAATATCGCCGGCCTGGCCCGCGAAATCGATGAATTCTCGCGTAAAGCCAGAGCTGGAAAGCTGTCGCTGCAGGACTTGCAGGGAGGTACCTTCACGGTTAACAATACCGGTTCGTTCGGCTCCATCTTGTCCTATCCGATTATCAACTATCCTCAAGCCGCGATTCTTACGTTCGAATCGATCGTCAAGAAGCCGGTCGTTATTCAGGATATGATTGCGGTACGGTCAATGGCCAACATCTGCTTGTCCCTGGATCACCGGATTCTGGACGGCGTGATTTGCGGAAGGTTCCTGCAGCGGGTTAAAGAGAATTTGGAATCCTATAATCAGGAAACGAAGCTATACTAAATAAAGAGGTTCACGGTAAACAAAATCGTGGACAGCAGCATGCAGGCGATCATTGTGTAAATAATGATTTTAAACATCAATTTGTTGCGCATTTCAGGTTCAACTCCTCTTCATGCAATACGAATAGTTTTATTTTAACTTAAAGCATACACAGGAGGAAAGAGATGATTCAAGAGAAGCGGTTGGTTGCGGAGTTTATCGAATTGGTTCAGGTGGACAGCGAGACCAAATTCGAGCAGGAGATCAGCGGAGTGCTGAAGCAAAAGTTTACGGCTCTTGGCTTGACGGTAGAAGAAGACGATACGGCTGCCGTGACCGGCCACGGTTCGGGCAACCTAATCTGCACGCTGGCCGCCACGAAGGACGGACAGGTGCCTCCCATCTTTTTTACCTCGCATATGGATACCGTAACGCCGGGCAAGGGCATTAAGCCGCAGATCGGCGAAGACGGCGTTATCCGAAGCGACGGAACGACGATTCTGGGAAGCGACGACAAGGCGGGACTTGCCGCTATGTTTGAGGCCATCCGCGTGCTCAAGGAGAATCAAATTCCGCACGGCCAAATTCAATTCGTCATTACGGCGGGTGAAGAATCCGGCTTGAAGGGCTCCAGAGCGATGGACGGCAAAGGGATTCAGGCGGAATTCGGCTATGCGCTCGATTCCAACGGATCGATCGGGGATATTGCGGTCGCGGCGCCGACCCAGGCGAAGATTCATATCGCCTTTACCGGACGGTCCGCTCATGCGGGTGTAAATCCGGAGGCGGGCATCAGCGCGATTACCGTAGCGAGTAAGGCGGTATCGAAAATGCCGCTCGGCCGTATCGATAAGGAGACGACTGCGAATATCGGACGCTTTGCCGGCGGCGTTGACGGGGCGACCAATATTGTCGTCGACCGTGTCGTGCTGGAAGCGGAAGCCCGCAGCATCGTCCAGGAGAAGCTCGACCGCCAGGTGGAAGCCATGCGCAAGGCATGCCAGGAGGCTGCCGCGGAGATGGGCGCCCAGATGGAATTCTCGAGCGACCTGATTTATCCGGCGTTCATGTTCGATGATGAAGCGCCGGTCGTTAAACTGGCGGCGAACGCATTGAAGAAAGCCGGCTGCAAGCCGAGAACGTTCCATTCCGGAGGCGGCAGCGACGCCAACGTATTTAACGGTCTGGGCATTCCGACCGTCAATCTGGCCGTCGGCTATCAAAAGATTCACACGACGGAAGAACACATCGCCATCAAAGATCTCGTGAAGGTGGCGGAGGTCGTCGTAGAAATCGTTAAGGAAGCTGCAGGCAGCTAGGCCGGCAGAGCAAAGCCGATGAATATATGCCGGTGCCGCATAGTAGTGGCCGAACCCCGCGAAATTTCGCACCCGCAGCGTTGAGTTTTTTCAATACCCTCACTGAACAAGACAAGACCGTGCCCCTCAGGCAGCGGTCTTGTTTCTGTTTAAAGACTTACCCGGTACATAGATCAAGCGAGTCCTTCATACACTGAAAGGAAGCGCTTGGCTCTGACGGACGGAAGGGGTTGAGATACAGTGTTGAAGTGGAGCGTTGGGATCGTACAGCATGCGGCGGAACCGCTGGAGGGCTTGCAGGAAGCCGCGGTGCTGCTTGCCGACGGATCGTCCGGCAAGGCGGTTTACTACTATGAAGAAGGGACGAAACGGACGCTGGCACCGGGCGACCAGGTGCTGCTGAATACGACGGCCGTTTCCCAGAACCTGGGCACCGGAGGGTACCATTTTATACATACGGTGCTTCCTAGCAACTCCTCCTGCTCTCCGGAACAATTGTCCGCTGTATACAACAATACGGAGGATCACACCGAAGGGCATATCGTGAAGCTGCGCTATACCTCCCTTCAGCGAACCGTTCTGGCCGTAGAAGAGCCGGCAAGCCGTTATCATGAGCTGTTCAGCCGGCCGTTGTCCCTGGAAGGCATGCCGGTATTGATCGGCGAGCTGCACAGCATGCTGCCAGTTGTGCTCTGCCGTATCCGCCAGCTGGAAAGGCGGCAGAATACCCGCTGCAGAGTAGCCTATATTATGAGCGACGGCGGCGCGCTGCCTATCGCGTTCAGCCGGCATGTACGCCGGTTGAAGCAGCAGGAATGGCTGACCGGTACGGTAACCTACGGGCACGCGTATGGCGGTGAAGTGGAGGCGGTGAACAAGTATACGGCTTTATTGGCGGCGAAGCACGTTCTGCAGGCGGATATCGCCGTCGTTATTATGGGCCCCGGCAGCGTCGGCACAGGCACGCGTCTTGGCTTCAGCGGGCTGGAAACCGGGGAGCTGATCAATGCGGCCGCCGCGCTGGGCGGAGAGCCGATTGTGATTCCCCGAATCAGCTTCCTCGATCCGAGGGAACGGCATCGCGGACTCAGCCATCACCTGCTGACGGCGTTAACCGTCGTCAGCAGGGCACAAGCCCGTGTTCCGCTGCCGGAGCTGTCCGGGGCGCAGGGCCAAAGATTAAGGGAGCAGCTTGCCGCCTCCGGCATCGAGACGATTCACCGGCTCTCTTTGCATGAGCCGATCAGGGCTGCAGAGTGGGACCAAGCGTTGGAAGCGTACCCTGAGCCCATTCTTTCGATGGGAAGGGAAGTACGCGGGGATATGGCCGGTTTAGCTGGGATGGGAGCAGCGGCCGATGAGGCGTGGCAGTGCTGGAGAGACCGGTGAAGTCCTGCTTGTAATCAGCTGCGGCGGGCTGAGAGGACGGCGCAGACGAGGGCGCGTTTGCAAACGACGCCTCACCATCGAGCCAGAGGCCGCGTCCTTTTTGCTGCAGCTCGCTTTGATGACCGGTCTGCTCGGCAAGAAATTGAAGCAGGCGCACATCGGTCGTCAGCCGCTGCTGAGCCATTTTTAAATAGTGGCGAATTTCCCATACACGTCCCACCAGCCGAATTTGATTTTCCGTCGTATAAGTTTTCATAGACTTGTCGCTCCTTTTCGTACGCAAACATGATTTGTACACCTTATGCGTAAGCGGGACAGGTTATGTCATGAAAAACTATGAACATAGTGGTTATGTTATAATAGAGCACACTGCACAAGGAAAAGGCTTACGCTTATGCTATCCATTTTGTCTTTGTGACAGGTCGGCTATACTTAGGGCAGAGGATATTTTTGGAGCAATTCATGATGATGGTTACCAAGCCGGCTTTCCCAATGGAAAGTATTTCTAGGAGGAAATCCCAATGACACCTATTAACCGTAAAAAATTCGAAGAAATCACTCTATCTACCGAACCGGTGTATCAGGGCCGCGTGATTTCACTCCAAGTGGACACGGTTCGTCTGCCGAACGGTGAGACCGCGACCCGGGAAATCGTCAGGCATCCGGGCGCTGTAGCGGTTCTGGCGCTGTTGAATGACCGCATGCTGGTGGTCGAGCAGTACCGGAAGCCGCTTGAGAAGAGCCAGGTCGAAATTCCAGCCGGTAAGCTGGAGGCCGGCGAAGATCCGTTGGAAGCGGCCAAGCGGGAGCTTGAAGAAGAGACGGGATACCGCTGCGGCTCCATTGAAAAGGTATGTTCCTTTTACACGTCCCCGGGGTTTGCGGATGAAATATTACATCTGTACGTCGCGCAGGATTTAACGAAGGGAACGGTCCAATTGGATGAGGACGAATTTCTGGAATGCGAAAGCTTAAGCCTGGAGGAGGCGCAGCAGTACATCCGGGAGCAGCGGATCAGCGACGCCAAAACGATCACAGCCGTATACGCATGGCAGGCTTACAAGCTGACGGGAAGCTTCTAGGATGGAGCTGCGGCCTTTTTATGCGGATCTGCACATTCATATCGGACGCAGCGAAGAGGGACAGGCGGTCAAAATCAGCGCGGCGAACAACCTGACCTTTTATAATATCGCCCATGAAGCGTCCGAACGAAAAGGAATGGATATGGTTGGGATCATCGACTGTCACTCCCCTTCGGTTCAGCGGGACATGCAGCAATATCTGGACCGAGGCGAGATGGAGGAGCTTGAAGGCGGAGGCATACGCTATCACGATACGACCGTCATTTTGGGAAGCGAGATCGAAGTGCGCGACCCTGGCCTTGGAACCGCACATTTGCTGGCCTATTTGCCTACATTCGATGCGATGAAACAGTTCACGGCGTGGATGAGCAAGCATATGAAAAATGTGGAGCTGAGCTCCCAGCGTATCTACGTGCCGGCCAAGGTGCTGCAGCAGGAGGTTGTCGGCCGCGGAGGGCTGCTGGTCCCGGCGCATATCTTCACTCCGCACAAAAGCATTTACGGCAGCTGCTCCGACCGTATGACGGATCTGCTCGAACTCGATCAGGTGGCGGCCGTTGAGCTGGGCCTAAGCTCCGATTCCGAGATGGCCGGTTATATTTCGGAGCTCGACCGCTTCACGTTTCTGACCAATTCGGACGCCCATTCCTTGCCGAAGATCGGCAGGGAATATAACAAGCTGGAGCTTAAGGAAGCGAGCTTCCAAGAACTGAAGCTGGCGCTGGCAGGCTCGGAGGGGCGCCGCGTCGCCGCCAACTATGGCTTGAATCCGCGTCTCGGCAAATATCACCGGACGTATTGCGCCGCCTGCAGCTCCTTATTGGAGGAGAAGGAAACCGTCGTGGAACGGTGCTCCTACTGCGGCAGCAAAAAAATCGTCCGCGGCGTGCTCGACCGGATTCTCGATATCGCCGACCGTCCGGTGGAGGCGCCCTATGTGCCGGCTTCGCGCCCTCCGTATCATTATCAAATTCCGCTTGAGTACATTCCTGGACTAGGAAGCCGGAAGCTGAACAAGCTGCTTGAGGCCTTCGGCACGGAGATGAATCTGCTTCATCGCGTTCCGAAGGAGGCGATAGCCGCTTCCGTAGGCGAAGAGATAGCCGATTATATCGTTCAAGCCAGGGAAGATAAGCTGACGCTTCAGGTAGGCGGAGGCGGGAAGTACGGCAGGGTGACAGGCAAGTAGCTTCAGCTTGAAAGGTTGAAAGGCAGCCCGGCAGGTTTTGGTCATATCCTCCCTTATCGGCTCATATGCTTGTACTAACCGTACAAGGAGCAAGGGAGGCTATGCAGCATGAATCGTAACTCATCGCTACAGCTGTATTTAAAGGAGAACCTGTCGCTCTATATTTTCGTCAGCGTCATTTTCATTACGGGCGTCGTATTCGGAGCTGTTATGGTCAATGCACTGTCATTGGAACAAAAGCAGGAAATTATGCGTTACTTGGGTAATTTCGTCTCGTCGGTGGACCAAGGAGGCTTTATGGAGGCGAATGCCTCTTTCCAGCAGTCCTTTGCGATGCATATCAAGTGGATCCTGATTATTTGGGTGCTCGGGATGTCCGTTATCGGGCTCCCGCTCATCTTGGTTCTCGATTTTTTGAAAGGTGTGCTGATCGGCTTCACCGTCGGATACCTTGTTGGACAGCTTTCATGGAAGGGCCTGCTGTTCGCTTTGGTATCGGTAGCGCCCCAGAATCTGATTATCATTCCGGCGCTTCTGATTTGCAGCGTGACGGCTATGGCCTTCTCCATTCATATGGTCAAGCACCGTTTTATGACGCGCAAGGGGGCCTTCTACGAACCGTTTATGCGGTATTCGGCGACCATTCTCGTGTCCGGCGCACTGCTGGCGGGCGTGGCGCTGTTTGAAGCGCATATTTCTCCCGTCATGATGAAATGGGTGACCCCTATGATCATCACGATGGCTTCCTGAAGCGTTTCATCGGCTCCATTTGGGCGGAAGCACATGGCCGGACCATGCGCAAACGCTGAAATGTTTGACTTTCCGGGCGACCTCCACCTATAATGTAAGATGAAGCCCAGCAGACGGTTTGCTGTGCAAAACTGGGCGCAGGCTTACGTAGCAGGTTTTGCTTTGATGCAAAACCCGTAGGGGGAGTAGCATGGAATCTCGTAGCATGGAATCTCGCATTGAAAAAATAAAACAGCAGCTGCAGTCACAAGGCTATAAGCTGACTCCTCAGCGCGAAGCTACCGTCCGCGTATTGCTGGAGAACGAAGAAGACCATCTGAGCGCAGAGGATGTCTTTATGCTGGTTAAGGATAAAGCTCCCGAGATCGGTCTCGCTACGGTATACCGGACGCTTGAATTATTAAGCGAGCTTCACGTTTTGGAGAAAATGAATTTCGGGGACGGCGTAGCCCGTTACGATTTGCGTAATGACAGCACTCATCATCATCATCATCATTTGATTTGTGTGAAGTGCGGTTCGGTGGACGAAATCATGGAAGACTGGCTGACTCCTCTCGAGGATCGGCTGGAGAAAGATTATCGTTTCAAGGTGCTGGATCACCGTCTCGATTTTCAAGGGATCTGTCATCGCTGCATCGACAAAAATGACAAGAATACTCAATAAAATCAAAGAAAACCTTCTGCCTGTCCTTCATTCGAAGGAGACAAGCGGAAGGTTTTTTGCTGTGCTTACATTTTGATGCCGAGCACGTGGTCCAGCGGAACGGTGCCGATATTGCGGCTGTCCTTGCTGTTATTGCGGTTATCGCCCATAACGAAAAACTGGTTTGCAGGGACGGTAATTTTATCCGGTGAAGTGTAGTTCATCGTTTCCAGCAAATAAGGCTCGTCCAGCGGCTCCCCGTTTCTGTATACCTTATGATCCTTGAATTCGAGCACATCGCCCGGCTTGCCGATGACTCTTTTCACATAGACGATCCGGTCATCTCCTCCTTTGAACAGGGAAATTAGCGGATGCTCCTCCAAATCGTCCAGGAAGCTGCGGGGCCTGTCCACGCGGCTGTCTACGATGACGATATCGCCGTAATCGGGCTCATACCGAAACGTATGCGACAGCTTGGAAATAAAGATGCGCTGGGTGTCGTGCAATGTCGGGTCCATCGAATGGCCCGATACTTTGGTCGGCTGGATAACGAATACGCCGATTAATAATGCGCAGCCAAAAGCAATGACGATGGAGGTCGCCCAACTGCGGATTTCCGATCCAATATTTTTCATAGCGGCTCCTTTCCTAACCGTTCCGGACTGACGGAGTTATTTTCGAGGAAGCTGCCGTTTCGCGCGCTCCCGCCTGTAAAGTCCAGCTTTCAGTATAACACGGACGCGACAGGAGTTCCAAGACATGCAAGATGGTGGGAATAAGCGGTTAGTAACCGCCGCTGTGGGAAAAATAAAACGAACGGGTTCTGCGGTTTATTCATAGATTAGAATAGGGAGGCGGACAGGATGGCCAGCCAAAAAATCGGAATTCCAAAGGAAATCAAAAACAATGAAAACCGGGTAGCGTTAACTCCGGGAGGAGCGGGGATGCTGACCCGGTTAGGACATAAGGTTTACGTTCAGGCCGGCGCGGGAGAAGGCAGCGGCTTTGCCGATCCGGATTATGCCAAAGAAGGCGCCGTGCTGCTTAAGGATGCTGCGGAAGTATGGGAGCAATCCGAAATGATCATGAAGGTGAAGGAGCCGCTGCCGTCCGAATACGGCTACTTCCGTCAAGATTTAACGCTTTTTACTTATTTGCATCTTGCGGCGGAGCCGAAGCTGGCGGAAGCGATGCTTGCGAGCGGGATGACGGGGATTGCCTACGAAACGATTCAGCTTGCGAACGGCAGTCTCCCGCTGCTGACGCCGATGAGCGAGGTAGCCGGCCGGATGTCGGTTCAGGTCGGAGCGCAGTTTCTGGAAAGGTTTTACGGCGGCCGAGGCATTCTGCTTGGAGGGGTGCCGGGCGTGCCTCCGGGAGATGTGGTGATCATCGGCGGCGGCGTCGTAGGAACGAATGCCGCCAAGATGGCGCTGGGCCTTGGCGCCAACGTCGTCATCATCGACCGCAGCGCCGACAGGCTCCGGTATTTGGACGATGTATTCCAGGGGAGAATCCGCACCTTAATGTCGAACCCTCACAGCATTGCCAATGCCGTTCAGAGGGCGGATCTGCTGATCGGAGCCGTGCTGATACCCGGAGCCCGGGCGCCCAAGCTTGTCAGCGAGGACATGGTGAAGCAGATGAAGGCTGGCTCCGTTATCGTCGATGTGGCTGTAGACCAGGGCGGCTCCATCGAGACGGTCGACCGCGTTACGACGCACAGCGAGCCGATTTATTTGAAGCGCGGCGTGATCCATTACGCAGTGGCCAACATGCCCGGCGCCGTTCCGCGCACATCGACGCTTGCTCTAACGAACAATACACTCGCTTATGCGGTCGAGCTGGCCGGCAAAGGGCTGGTCGAAGCGATACGCAGCCATCCGGAGCTGAAGCCGGGAGTGAACACGTATTCCGGGCACGTTACGCATGCGGCGGTGGCGGAGGGCATCGGCCGGCCGTACACTCCGCTCGATTCACTGCTCTCGTCCGCCGGGAGCTGACGTCCGTACGGTCGCCTATGGCCCGGCAAGCGTCGGGCAAGCGGTTCTGACTCCGCAGGCTTTTTAGCTGAAGCCTACGCTTGCTCCGTCCGACGGTTCGTCAGCTCCGCCGCATGACGTTCGCTTTTTGCCAAGCGGGATGATCTCCTCATGGGCGGCCGATTGAAATAGACTGTTTCCTCTATAGGGAAAACAGCTCATAAAATAGGGTAAAGGATCATAGCTTATCCTTAAGGGAGGGGACTGGCTATGATCTTTCATGTGCATGCTCGCAAATGGTTCGAACGGCTGAAATTCATGGTTGTCTTTATTTTGTTCACTTATGCGCTTTACCATATGCTGATGATATTGACCGCATGGATTGAGCCTGGACCGCGATATAAGGAGCCGTCGGGAAGAGCGGTGAAAGTATTTCAAGATCATGTATCCGTAACGGATGAGGGACCGATGGGCGAGCGTCTTAAGCTCTTTTACTGGCTCGGCGAATAACGATTTGGCTTCACAAGCAGGATTCTACTCATTTATGTTGAATTTACCTTAAGATTGCTTGTGAAAGGAATCGGGCGATTGACATAGAAAGGGAAATCAGCATGAAAATGGAACTGCAGTCGTTTATCGATTTTTTGTCCGATGAACGGGGACTTGCCAAGAACACATTGGACTCCTATGAGAGGGATATCGCGCAGTACATTGATTATTTGTACAGCTGCGGCACGATTTCTCTCCAGGAAACGAAAAAATTACAAATATCCAATTACCTTCATCATATGAAGCAGCTGGGAAGGGCGGCGTCTACGCAATCCCGCACGATCGTTTCTTTAAGGGCATTCTACCAATACCTGGTCAGGGAACGGAAGGTGGATCAGGACCCGACCGTACAGCTGGAGATGCCCAAGCTGGAGAAGCGTCTGCCGAAGGTGTTGACGATCCAGGAGGTCGAATCGCTTCTGGAGGCCCCGCAAACATCCGTGCCCAATGGGATGAGAGACAAGGCCATGCTGGAAGTGCTTTATGCAACCGGTATACGCGTATCGGAGCTGATATCGCTGGAAGTAGAGCATGTGAATCCGGAGATGGGCTTTATCCGATGTACGGGCAAAGGAGCCAAGGAACGCATTATCCCGCTTGGCGCCATCGCCTCGGACATTGTCGGCGAGTATATCGCGAACATGAGGCCGAAGCTGCTGAAGAAGTCGAAGACGGAGACCGCTCTGTTCATCAACCATTTGGGTACCCGGATTACACGGCAGGGATTCTGGAAAATTATTAAGCGTTATGCGGCCGAAACGCAGATCGTGAAGGAAATTACTCCTCACACGCTGCGCCATTCTTTTGCCGCGCATTTGCTGGAGAATGGGGCGGACCTCCGCTCGGTTCAGGAAATGCTGGGACATGCCGACATTTCGACAACGCAGATCTATACACAGGTTGCCAGGGGGAAAATGAAGGAAGTATATGACCGCGCGCATCCGCGGGCCAAAAGGTAGCGGCTGCGCCGGGGCTCGCCAGTACATATTGGATTTGTCATGCAAGAGGTGAAGGAAGCTTGCTCTGTTACAAGGGCAGGCTTTCTTTTTCGCTCTTGTTTCCAGGTGTGAAAACTTTGCGGCGGTGCTTTGCAAACCCGTACCGCTTTTGCGATAATAGCAAAAGATGGATGGATCCAACAGGAGGTGCATGATCTTGAGATTTCAACGCATTTGTTTGATCGTTCTGGACAGCGTAGGCATTGGCGAGCTGCCCGATGCTCCTGCCTTCGGCGATGCCGGCGCTCATACGCTGGGTCATATCGCCGAGACGAATGCCTCCTTTGAACTGCCGAATTTGCAGCAGCTCGGCTTGGGCAATATTGCTCCGCTGCAAGGTATTGCTCCCGTAGGCCAGCCGCTGGCATCCTATGGAAAAATGGCTGAGGCCTCGGTCGGCAAAGATACGATGACAGGCCATTGGGAAATTATGGGCTTGAAGGTGGAGATCCCTTTCAATGTGTTTCCCGACGGATTTCCTACCGAGCTGATTGAACGCTTCGAGAAGGAAACGGGACGGAAGGTCATCGGCAATAAGCCGGCCTCGGGAACGGAGATTCTCGATGAGCTTGGGGAAGAACAGATGAAGACCGGGACATGGATCGTGTATACGTCCGCCGACAGTGTATTTCAGCTGGCCGCCCATGAGGAGATTATCCCGCTGGAGGAGCTGTACAACGCTTGTGAAATCGCCCGCAGGCTGACGCTGGACGATCCTTATGCCGTAGGGCGCGTTATCGCCCGTCCTTATGTCGGAGAGCCCGGAGCGTTCAAAAGAACGCCCAACCGCCACGACTACGCGGTGAAGCCGCCGGTGCCGACGGTAATGAATTATTTGAAGGATGCGGGACTGGACTGTATCGCTGTCGGCAAAATCAATGATATTTTTTCCGGCGAAGGGGTAACGAAATCCCGGCCGACCAAAAGCAACCTCGACGGCATTCAAGCGACGATCGAGCAGCTGGGGCAGCCGTTCCAAGGGCTGCTGTTCACCAATCTGGTCGATTTCGATTCGTTATACGGCCACAGGAGAGATACTGCCGGCTATGCGAATGCCTTGATGGAGTTCGACGCCTGGCTGCCCAAGCTGATGGAACAGCTTGAGCCGGAGGATCTGCTGATCCTGACGGCGGATCACGGCAATGATCCCGTGCATCCCGGGACCGATCATACGCGCGAGTATGTGCCGTTATTGGTCTACAGCCCGGGAACGACCCAGCCGCACCCGCTTGGGATCAGGGCTACCTTCGCGGACGTCGGGGCGACGATCGCGGATAATTTCGGCACGGCTTCGACCGGCAACGGGGTTAGTTTCTTGCCGCTGATATAATACTTAATCGTTTTTCACTTGATAAGGGGGAATGAATGGATGGAGAACAGCAATCTGATAACCAAAATTCAAGAGGCGGCGGCCTACATAAAGGAGCAGTACCCGACAGCGCCGGAGATCGGCCTCATTCTCGGCTCAGGCTTGGGCGTGATTGCGGACCTCGTTGAGAATGCGAAGGTCATTACTTATGACAGCATCCCGCATTTCCCGGTGTCCACCGTGGAAGGACATGCGGGCGAGCTGCTGCTCGGCACCATTCAAGGCAAGCATGTGCTGCTGATGAAGGGCCGTTTTCATATGTATGAAGGCTACGGAGTGGAGGTAGTCTCCTTCCCTGTCCGTGTGATGAAGGAGCTGGGGGTCAAGACGCTGCTCGTGACGAATGCCGCCGGCGGGGTGAATACTTCGTATGAGGTCGGCGATTTGATGGTGATCAAGGATCACATCAACTTTACATCCCGAAACCCGCTGATCGGACCGAACTTCAACGAGCTCGGCGCCCGCTTCCCTGACATGTCGGAGGCGTACAGCCGCAAGCTGCGCCAAGTGGCGAAGGATGTAGCTGCAGAGCAGGGGGTCAAGCTGCAGGAAGGCGTTTATATCGGTCTCTTGGGTCCGTCGTATGAAACGCCGGCCGAGATCCGCATGATGCGCACGCTCGGAGCGGACGCGGTAGGGATGTCGACGGTCGCGGAGGTCATTGTAGCTCGCCACGCAGGCATCGAAGTATTGGGCTTCTCCTGCATCAGCAATATGGCTGCAGGCATTCTCGATCAGCCGTTGTCCCATGAGGAAGTCATGGAGACGACGGAGCGCGTGAAGCCTAAATTTTTGAAGCTGATTCTGGGGATCGTCAGCAAATTGGGCTGACGGATGCCCGCCGCCTTCAGGCAAAAGGAAAGACTGTTCGCTCCTTCCGGGGAGCCGAACAGTCTTTTTTTTCGTTGAGTCCTATAAGATTATTTGGACTTTTTGGCGCCTTTATCGCTGGTGCGGGTTGTTGTGTTTTGGTTCGCATGACCTTGCTGCTTGTCAGACATTGCTGTCACCTCCATCGGTTTTATTGTGGTTGCTTCAATGTCTTCATATACATGAAAAGAAAAATGTGAAAATCTTAACAAATTTTGAGAAATGGGCCTTACCTACTAAAGAAGATCATGATATAATTAGGCACAACGAACTAATTGTCAGACGGGGAAGTGATGAGTATGAGCATTCTGGCAGTGGCCAATTGTCCTTGCTGCGGTAAAGTATATCAGAAGAATATACGAAATCTGTGCATGGATTGTATGCGTGCTTTGGACAATGATTTGGATACGTGCTATACCTATTTGCGCAGTCACCGCAAGGCAACGACCGAAGAGCTGCGTCAGGCTACCGGGGTATCGGTTCAGCTTATCACCGAATGGATCAAATCGAAGAGACTCTCGATTAACGATTATCCGAATTTATCCTACCCGTGCGACAGCTGCGGGGCCCCGATCCGCCATCAAAAGCTGTGCTTCCCTTGCAGCACCCGTCTGGCGCGGGAGATTCGGGAGCTGCAGCCTAAAGAGCCGGCAGCCGCCCAATCGGCGGGGATCGGCTACCGCAGCCGCCTTCACCGCTGCTAAAATTGAGTGGAATCTCCTTGCCGCCGCAAGCGAAAAGGAGATTTTTGTTTTTATAAAAGTTATGATAAAATGGCTAAGGTACAAATCTTGGACAAAATTGTCACAAATTTTTCACCGGAACGCCCTGAAAAGGAATAGGTAAAGCTGGCTTGATTATGTACAATGTAGCTATACGTCTGATGGTAAAACTGTAAGGGGGATTTTTCCAATGCAAAAGTGGATCATGTTTACTTTGTTTATCGTAGCCTGTTTGTTAGGCGCGGGGGTTTTGTTCCAAAATGTAAGCGAACGTCAAGCCGAAATGGCGAAGGAAGCTAAAGCCGGACCACAATTGAAATTCGTGGCATCGAACTACCAGTTCGACAAGCCTGAATATACAGTGAAAGCTGGCGAGAAAGTAACGGTTACGTTCCAGAACAAAGAAGGCCTTCATGCCATGGAAATCGTGGGCTTGAACGTGAAGCTGGACGGAACGAACAAATCCGCTGACGTCACTTTTGACAAACCGGGCACTTACGAAGTACACTGTGTGCTGCCTTGCGGTCCAGGGCATGCCGAAATGAAAACGAAACTGGTAGTTCAATAAAAACCATGAGAACCTGAACGGTTCTCTCCGCCTGCCGGGCATGCTCGGCAGGATTTTTTTGTTAGCGGGGGATGTAATTGGCCGGGATACAATTAGGCAGCGTAATCCCATTTATGATAAAATGGATTCAGCCAGGCTGGAAAGTTGTGACAATGCCGGATTTGCCAGCAGGACGCAATAGACCCAGGATCGGAGGAAACCCATGAGAACAGTGGATATCATTCAAAAAAAACGGGACGGGGAAACCTTATCGGCCGATGAAATCGAATTTCTCATTCAGGGCTACACCCGCGGGGAAATACCGGACTACCAGATGTCCGCATGGGCGATGGCTGTCTATTTCAACGGGATGACCGCGAAGGAAACGGCCGACTTAACGATGGCGATGGCTCGCTCGGGCGATCAGGCGGATTTGAGCTCGATTCCGGGTGTGAAGGTAGACAAGCACAGCACGGGGGGCGTAGGAGATACGACGACCCTCATTTTGGGGCCGCTGGTAGCGGCGGCGGGTGTGCCTGTCGCGAAAATGTCCGGCAGAGGCCTGGGACATACAGGCGGGACGATCGATAAATTGGAGGCGCTGCCCGGCTTTGAGATCGAGCTGACCAAGGAGCGGTTTCTTGAGCAGGTGAAAAGCATCGGCGTATCCGTCATCGGCCAGTCAGGCAACATGACGCCTGCCGACAAGAAGCTGTACGCTCTGAGAGACGTGACGGGAACCGTCGAATCGATTCCATTGATCGCAAGCTCCGTGATGAGCAAAAAAATCGCCTCAGGCGCCGACGCTATCGTGCTGGATGTGAAAACCGGCAGCGGGGCGTTTATGAAATCATTAAATGAATCCATCCAGCTTGCCAAAGCGATGGTGGACATAGGAGAACAGGTAGGACGCGAGACGGTAGCCGTCATTACGAATATGGATGAACCGCTGGGACTAGCGATAGGCAATGCGCTGGAGGTACGCGAAGCGATTGACACCTTGAAGGGCCAGGGACCGGAGGATTTGCAGGAGCTTTGTTTGGTCCTTGGCGCCCACATGATCCAGCTGGGCGGCAAGGCTGCCTCTTATGATGAAGCCCGGGCGCTGGCGGAGCGGATGCTGCAGGAAGGGCTGGGCACGGAGAAGCTGAAGCAGCTTGTCGCCGCCCAGGGCGGCGATGCAGCGGCGGTGGACCGCCTGGAGCTGCTGCCGGCAGCGGAGTATCAAATCCCTGTGCTTGCTTTGGATGACGGCATCGTATCCCATATCGACGCGGAATCCTTGGGAATCACGGCGATGATGATGGGGGCCGGCAGAGCGACCAAGGAAGACAAGATCGATCTGGCCGTGGGCATCGTGCTGAAGAAGAAGGTCGGGGACCGCGTCGAAGCCGGTGAGCCGCTTGCTGAGCTGCACTTGAACCGCAACGAGCCGATGTTCACGGAGGAAATGACGCAGCAGATCCGCGAAGCGTTTGCTTTCAGCGCAGACGAGGTGCCTAGGACGAAGCTGGTTTATGCAGTTGTGACCAAGCAAGGGGTACAAATGGTATAGCTATTTTAATAAAATACTTCACGAATACTTATCCGGGAGGCTTGAAGCCTTCCGGATTTTTTCTTTTTGTCGCCTGAACTGGAATATTTTGCAGGGAATTCGTCCACACTGATAAGCAGGCAACTAACTTATTTTGGAGGGGAAAGAACAGCTATGCTCAACAAAGTCGTGAAGCTATTCGTATCCATTCAGCTTATTTGCGCTCTGCTCGTTCCGGCAGTGTTCGCGGAGGAGAAGAAAGCACCGGAGCAAGCGGTGGATTTGGCGCCGAATGCAACCTCCGCGGTAGTTATTGATGCGGATACAGGGACTGTTATTTTTGAAAAAAATAAAGACGCGAAGCTGCCGCCGGCCAGTATCACGAAGATTATGACGATGCTGCTGGTCATGGAGGCGCTCGATCAAGGCAAGCTCAAGATGGACGACAAGGTCCGTACGAGCGAATACGCAGCGTCCATGGGGGGCTCGCAAATCTTCCTGGAGCCGGGAGAAGAGATGACGGTTCAGGATATGCTGAAGGGGATTGCGATGGCGTCCGGCAACGATGCGTCGGTGGCAATGGCCGAGAAGCTCGGAGGCTCCGAGCAGGGCTTTGTCAAGCAGATGAACGACAAGGCGCAGCAGCTGGGCCTGAAGAATACCCATTTCGCCAATCCCAACGGGCTTCCGGCGGAAAATCATTTTTCTTCGGCTTATGACATCGCTTTGATGTCTCAGGAGCTGCTGAAGCATGAGGAGATTACCAAATTTACGGGAACCTACCAGGATTACCTGCGCAAGGAGACGCCGAAGCCGTTCTGGCTCGTCAATACGAACAAGCTGGTGCGCTTCTACAGCGGTGCAGACGGCTTGAAAACAGGATATACGAGCGAAGCGAAATTCTGCTTGTCCGCGACGGCCAAACGCGATAATTTCCGCGTGATCAGCGTGGTGATGGGCGAGCCGGATACGAAGACCCGGAATGCGGAAGTGTCGAGCCTGTTCGATTATGCTTTCTCTCAATATACGAATTACCCTATCTTTAAAACCGGGGATGCGCTTGGTGATCTGAAGATCAGCAAGGGCGAGCAGCCTACGGTACCTTTGACGGCTGCGCACCAGTACGGCGTGCTGCTGAAAAAAGGGGACGAGGCATCCGGCATCCGGCATGAAGTGCAGCTGAATCCGGACCTGAAAGCGCCGGTTAACATCGGCCAGCCGATCGGTAAAATCGTCGTCTATAAAGGCGATCAGCTGCTGAAGGAGTTTCCGCTGGAATCGCCTGTAGATGTGAAAAAAGCAGGCTGGTGGACCTTGACGAAGCGGACGGCGAAAAAACTGTTCTTTATTGACTGACACCGGGCCCCGCTCGCGCGGAGGCGGTAAAAGTTGTCGCATTTCTTCTGATTCTAGCGCATTTCTTCTAGTTTTGTCGGGAGGCAGGAAATGGGAATTCCCGCGTAGAAATGAGTGTGCAAGAAAGGGAAGGAGTGAGCAGCTTGAGTCTGCATATTGAACTGGAGCAACATCGCAAAGCCTTAATCGTGCGACTGAAGGGCGAGTTGGACCATCACACGGCTGATGCTGTGAAGACCCGTATGGAGGACGCCTTGTTAAAAGGCAATACCAGCCATATTATTCTCAGCCTGAAGGACTTGTCCTTTATGGACAGCTCCGGGCTGGGCGTAATCCTGGGACGGTATAAGCAAATTACGGCGCGGGGCGGCAAAATGGTCGTTTGTGACGTGAATCCGTCCGTTTACCGGTTATTCGAAATGTCGGGGCTTTTCAAAATTTTGTCCATTCAAGATAACGAAAGACAAGCTCTCACCAGTTTGGAGGTCGTATCATGAGTGAACGTAATTTTATGAAGCTGGAGTTTGCGAGCCGTTCGGAGAACGAAGGCTTTGCCCGGGTGACCGTGGCGGCTTTCGTATCGCAGCTGGACCCGACATTGGATGAGCTGACGGATTTGAAAACCGTCGTGTCGGAGGCGGTAACCAACGCGATCATTCACGGATATAACAACCGCCCGGACGGGACGGTTACGATTGTTGCCGAAATGGACGGAGATACGGTGTACTTGACCATCGAGGATCAAGGCGAAGGCATCGATGATTTGGAGCTGGCCAAGCAGCCGTTGTACACCTCGAAGCCGGAGCTGGAGCGCTCGGGGATGGGCTTTACGATCATGGAAAATTTCATGGATGAGATTGAAATTTCGACGGCCGTCGGGATCGGTACAAAAATCAAAATGAAAAAGCGAATTGAATCTAAAAAAGCTTTATTCAATTAGGGGTCGATTCTTATGGATGTCGATTTGAAGCATGCCTCCCACAGCTATTTGGATGATACGGAAGTCAAGCGGCTTATTGCATTGAGCCAATCCGGAGATTCGCTCGCCAGAGAAACGCTGGTGAACTGCAACATCCGGCTGGTGCTGGTCCGTCGTGCAGCGTTTTTTGAACCGGGGCTATGAAGCGGAGGACCTGTTTCAGATTGGCTGCATCGGACTGTTGAAATCGGTAGACAAATTCGATCTTTCCTACGATGTGAAATTTTCTACCTATGCCGTACCGATGATTATCGGGGAAATTCAGCGGTTCCTGCGCGATGACGGCACGTTGAAGGTCAGCCGCTCGCTAAAGGAGCTTGCCAACAAAATCCGCAAGACGAAGGATGAGCTGTCCAAGCGTAACGGGCGGCTGCCTACCATCAAGGAAGTGGCCGAAGAGCTGCAGATCTCTCCCGAGGATGTGGTTTTCGCGCAGGAAGCCAACAAGCCGCTGTCCTCGATTCACGAAACGGTGTTCGAGAATGAGGGCGATCCGATCACGTTGATGGATCAGATAGCCGACGAAGGACAGGACAAATGGTTTGAGAAGCTGGCGTTGAACGAAGCGATCGGCAGCTTGAACGAACGCGAACGCCTGATCGTGTATTTAAGGTATTTCCGCGATCAGACGCAGTCCGAGGTGGCAAGCCGGCTAGGGATTTCTCAGGTACAGGTATCCAGGCTGGAGAAGAAAATTTTGCAATCGATCAAAGACCAAATAGCCCAATAGCTATTTGGTTTTTTGCTGTTATCGGGCGGCGGCATTCATTCATAAGGAGGGGCTTGGCGAAAATAATTCGGCTTCACGATCTCGTTGCGGTAGCCGCGGTGAAAAATGCCGGTCGTCGCCGGAGACACCGGCGGAATGAGCCAGGTCCAGTCCCCGGTGAGCTCCCGTCCCGCCTGGGCTTCATTGCGTTCGAAGCGCATGAACTGCTCCGCAGCCGTGTGATGATCCACGATGCTGACGCCCGCTTCCCTGAAGGAGTGAAGCACAGCGATATTGAGCTCGACCAGCGCCTTATCTTTCCACAGCGAGGTGTTCGTTTCCGTATGGAGCCCCATCCGGGCGGCGATTTCGGGCAGCATATTATACCTGGACGTATCGGCCAAATTGCGCGCGCCGATCTCTGTTTCCATATACCAGCCGTTGAATGGAGCGGCGACGTAATGAATGCCCCCGATTTCAAGCTTCATATCCGCGATCATCGGCACGCCGTACCAGCGCAGCTTCAATTCCTCGAACCAGTCCAGCTCCGGGTGCTTTAAAGGAACCTCAAGCACATATGCCTTGGGAATCTCGAACCATTCGGGCTGCGCTCCATTCACCTGAATAATGAGAGGCAGCACGTCGAACCGGGTGCCGGCGCCCTTCCAGCCTAACTGCTGAGCGATGCGGGTCAGCTTGACGGAGTTAGGATCGCCGATAATCCCCCCTTCGGTTTCGTAGCCGGCATACCGGATCAGCTGATGATTCCATATCCGTACAGGAGCCGAATCTGCAGCAGGATCGGATGGATCGGCCGGAGCGGGGGCGAACAAGGTAAGGGTCGGGATAATTTTCCCTTGATTCGTCGCTAATGCTATATGCTCCAGCAAAGCTTGAAAGACGGATTCCGCCGTGCCGAGTTCTCGCCGGTCATAGACGGCAAGCGACTTCCAGAACAGCCTGCCGATGCATCGGTTGCTGTTGCGCCAGGCCATTCGCGCTCCGTGTTCGAGCTCCTCGAACGTATGCTTATAGGTGCCGGTCCGGGCAATTTCCCGCTCGATCTCAAGGAGCCTGGAGGCTGTACGATCGGTGCTGCCCAGCTCGGCGTAGCATTGAATAATGAAGCTTTCCGCTTCTTGATATAAGGCCGTAAGGGTAGGATTCATCCCTGGGTCACTTCGCTTTCTATGACGGACTGACGTTAGTTATTAGAATAAATCTTACCATAAAAAAAGGCCTTGCATTCTGAAATGCAGGGCCTCTTTGTGGCAGTTGTCGCACAGTATCGCAGTCCAGAATCTCCACGCTGTTATCTTGCCCTGGATTCGTCCATAAACAAATATTTCAAACAATACAATCCCGATAAGCCCACTAATGTATAGATAATCCGGCTGATCCCGGACGACTCACGGTGGATGTCTCCGCCGAGCACTGCAGTGACAAGATCCCATTCAAACAATCCAACCAGCAACCAGTTTAAGGCACCGATGATAACCAGCGTTAGAGCTACTTTACCCATTCGATACACCCTTTCTTTAATGGTTTGTTTCAACTTGATGGGAAGCTTCAGGCGCGTGAGCGGTAAACATGCAAACACATGCTGAAGCTTTAATTTTATTGTCTTCAAGTGAATTATTGCCATAAAGCGAGATGACTATGCGCTCCTCTTTTTTTCATACTATGGGATAAATGCACAAGGGAGGGAAGGCGATGAAAGCAGCTGTCGGCTCCACTGTTTATATACGATTGCGCAAACGGGTGTCCGTCAAACGGGGGGAATCGATTCATCTGGGGCGCATAGCCCAATTGCTGGTCGATACCGAGTACGAGGAGGCGCTTCACAAGCTTTTGCTGCATCAGCCCAAGGAGAAGGAAGGCAATATCGTACTCATCGACATGATGCTCATTGTGGAAAAAATAAAACGTCAATTTCCTATGCTCCAAATAGAGCATTTCGGCGAGCCTCACTGTCTGGTTGAGGTCAATGATGACCGTAAGCCTCCAAATCTGGTCCTTATTGTTATTGTCTGGCTCCTGCTGTTCGTCGGTTCAGGCCTTGCCATAATGAATTTTCATGCCGATGTGAGCATGGCGGAGGTCCACAGGCGAATTTATCAGCTGCTGACCGGCAAATATGTACAGCATCCGCTGCTGCTGCAGATTCCTTATTCTATCGGGATCGGCGTCGGCATGATTATTTTCTTCAATCATTTATTCAAGAAGAAATTCAATGAAGAGCCGAGCCCGCTGGAGGTGGAAATGTTCATGTACCAGGAGAATGTCAATACGTACGTTGTCACCGAGGAATACTGCAAGATTCATGAAGCGAGGGAAAAATCATGACCCTCTGGTGGTCGGTGCCCCTTCTCATTTTTCTGGGCATCGCGGGCGGCATTGCCGTAGGCAGCGGCATGGTAGCTTTTTTGGTCGTTCTGAACATTATCCCGAGGCTTGCCCAGATCAGCCGGACGTATCACCTGATTCGATGGCTTGAGGGCGCAGTCATCGGCGGCTCGCTGTTTTTTACTTTAACCGATTTCTTTGAATGGTCGTTTTCGTTCTATCCCTTGGCGGCCGCTTTATTCGGACTGTTGGCGGGCGGCTTTGTAGGCATGCTGGCCGGCGCATTGACGGAAGTGATCAATGTGCTGCCGATTCTGGCGAAGCGTATCGGGATGGGATCGTATATGATTTGGTTTTTGATGGCTATGATCTTCGGCAAGGTGCTGGGCTCTTTACTGGATTGGCTTCATTTTCTCGAATAACACGCCGACATCATGCGAAAGGAGAATGACACATGCGAAAAGTGCCTATCAAACCGAAGCACATTTCAAACGGAGATTCCGCCGGAATCGGCGAGGACAAGAAGCTGGAGATTGACCGTGAAGGAAATATTGTGAACGATCATTCCCATTTAACGGAGGAAGAAGAGCAGGGATACATGGATGCAGAGCATCCCGGTGAGCACCATATGAAATCCGGTGAGGAGCTGCATGGGGCACACCGCGGCGAATCGCATGATGATGATATACAGCATCAGGAACCTCTCAAGGCTCATTATAAAGCACATCAAGAGACAGGCGAGGATGCGCGGCACGATAAGCCTAACGGCCATAGCGGGGAAGAACAAGACAAGCAGTCTTCCGGAAAAAAAGCGAAGGGGGCAACCGGCAAAAAAACCGAAAATGTGCTGACCCGCGAAGAAATGAAGTTCAAGAAGGAGGATAAAATCAGTCCTGATTTCGATATGCTGAAGAGGGCGCTGGAGGAGCAGGTCGGGCTGAATAAAAGCTTCGACGTCGTATTCCGGGAGATGATCTTCGGCGGAACGAAGGTCGCCGTATTTTATTATAACGGCTTTGCCAAGGATACGGTGCTTACCGCGATTCTCGACAGGCTGTCTTATGCCGACGGGCTGCAGCGAGATCGTTCGTCCAAGCAAGGCGGGAACGACGATGCGCTGAGCGATACGCCGATTGAGCATGCAATTAACGGAGAAGAAGGCGACAAGAGAGTCCAGCTGTTCATGGATGCGCTTATTCCGCACATTCAAGTCAAGCAGACGAATAAGCTGAGCGAAGTGATCGATAATGTGTCGATGGGAGCCTCCGGATTTTTCTTCGAAGGTTCCAGCAGCGCTATTATCGTAGACGCCAAAAGCTTCCCCGTCCGTTCTACCGAGGAACCGGATTTGGAGCGGGTCGTCCGGGGCTCGCGCGACGGCTTTGTAGAGACGCTGCTGACGAATGTGACGCTGGTTCGGCGCCGTATCAGAGACCCGAGGCTGAAGCTGGTGATGACGAGGGCGGGAAGACGGACGCATACCGATATTTGTCTCGCTTATATCGACGATATATGCGATCACGATTTGGTGGACGCCGTACGAAAAAAAATTGAAGACGTCAAGGTAGACGGCCTGCCGCTGGCGGAGAAGCAGCTCGAGGAGGCCATCGTGGGTACCGGGTGGAACCCGTATCCGATGGTAAGGTACTCGGAGCGGCCGGACGTCGTATCCGTCCATCTATTGGAGGGGCATCTCGCCGTTTTCGTCGATACGTCGCCGAGTGTCATGATTCTGCCGACGACCTTCTTCCACCACGTGCAGCATGCGGAGGAATACCGGCAGACGCCGACGACCGGCACTTATTTACGATGGGTTCGATTCATCGGAATTATGGCTTCGCTGTTTCTGCTGCCATTATGGTTTCTGCTGGTGACCTCGCCGGAGCTGAAGCCGCCGGGTCTTGAATTTATCGGTCCGCAAAAGGCCGCGAAGCTGCCGCTGCTGCTGCAATTTTTGATCGCAGAGCTTGGGATCGATCTGATGCGGATGGCAGCCGTGCACACGCCGACCCCGCTGGCAACCGCGATGGGCTTGGTGGCGGCGATTTTGGTCGGCGATGTGGCGGTGAAGACGGGCTTGTTCGTCAATGAGGTTATCCTGTATCTCGCGGTGGCTGCGGTCGGAACGTTTGCCACCCCGAGCTATGAGCTGAGTCTCGCGAACCGGCTGACCCGGCTTGCACTGCTTTTGCTCGCGGCGGTATTCAAGGTTCCCGGACTGGTGATCGGAACGACGGTCTGGTTCATCTATCTGGCCACCCGCCGCTCTTACAACGCGCCGTATATGTGGCCGTTCGTCCCGTTCAATTTTAAAGCGTTGAACGATATTATGGTCCGTAAGCCGTTCTTGACCGTCAAGAGACGAATGAGCCTGACCAAGCCGTCGGACAGCACCAGACAGCCAACGGATTAACCAATCCCCTTGTTGTCAGCATATCCTTATCTATGGTACCTTAGATGTAATGCTTAGGGGGAAGAGGGATACGGACGATGTACTTACATGGAACAAGTCAAATTAACGATAAAGGACACCTCCAAATCGGCGGCTGCGATACGCTGCAGTTAGCGGAGCAATTCGGAACGCCGCTTTATATTATGGATGAAGCTTTAATCCGGCAGCGCTGCCGTGAGTATATGGAGGCATTCAAAGCCTCCGGTTTGAAATTTCAAGTGGCCTATGCCAGCAAGGCTTTTTGCGTAATGGCGATGTGCCGCATCGTGGAAGAAGAGGGCCTGTCGCTGGACGTCGTTTCCGACGGCGAGCTGTATACCGCTCTGCAGGCCGGCTTCCCGCCGGAGCGTATCCACTTCCACGGCAACAACAAAACGCCGCAGGAGCTGGCTATGGCTATCGACGCTCAAATCGGCTGCTTCGTTGTCGATAATCTGGTGGAGCTGCACATGCTGAACGCCATTGCCGGCGACAAGCGCCAGCGGGTGAAGATCTTGTTCCGCATTACGCCGGGCGTTGAGGCGCATACGCACGAATATATTTCGACGGGCCAGACGGATTCCAAATTCGGTTTGGATATCGATAACGGCTCGGCCTACCGCGCGGTGCAGGAAGCGGTCGAGCTGCCTCATATCGAGCTGTTGGGCGTACATTCCCATATCGGCTCGCAGATTTTCGAGGTAGAAGGCTTCCAGATGGCGGTCGACAAGGTTATCGGGTTCGCGGCCAAAGTACGCGACGAGATGAACGTGATCTTCTCCGTGATCAACCTCGGCGGCGGCTTCGGCATCCGCTATGTGGAGGGCGACACGCCGCTGCCGGTATCGCAGTACGTGAAGTCTATTACCGATTCGATCAAATCGAATTTCGCCCGCTTCGACTACCCTACCCCGGAAATCTGGGTAGAGCCGGGCCGCAGCATCGTAGGCGACTCGGGGACGACACTGTATACCGTCGGCACGTATAAGGACATTCCCGGCATCCGCAAATATGTGGCGGTAGACGGAGGGATGACCGATAATCCGCGTCCGGCACTGTATGAATCCCGCTATGAAGCGATGCTCGCGAACCGTGCGGCGGAAGCCGACGAAGAGCTGGTATCGATTGCCGGCAAATGCTGCGAAAGCGGCGATATGCTGATCTGGGATATTCGTCTGCCGAAGGTAGAAACCGGCGATTTGTTGGCCGTTTCCTGCACAGGCGCTTATAACTACGCTATGGCAAGCAATTATAACCGGATCCGCCGTCCGGCCGTCGTCTTTGTGAAAGACGGGGAAGCGGATGTCGTTGTCGAGCGGGAAACCTACCAGAATATCGTCGGCAACGACGTAATCCCTGCACGCATGAGACCCGTTACCAAGACGGTGTAACAGGATGAGATAAAAAGAAAGACCGGCTGCCCGGATGTACGGGGCGGCCGGTCTTTTCCTGTTTTTAGAGCGCAGCGAGCGTTTGTTTGGGCCCGCCTCATTTCGGATTTGTGAACATGTCCGCATTATAGTACAATAGGACTCATTGAATAATAAAGGAGTGTACCTACATATGGCAAAACAAGCGCAAATTAAAATGGCGAACGGTGACGAGATCGTCATCGATCTGTTTGAGAAAGACGCACCGAACACGGTGGCTAACTTTGAAAAGCTGGCTAACGAAGGATTTTACAACGGTCTTGTATTCCACCGTGTCATTCCCGGCTTCGTAGCTCAAGGCGGCTGCCCGCAAGGCACAGGCACAGGCGGTCCAGGCTACAAAATCAATTGCGAAATCAACCCGAACAAGCACGAGCGCGGCTCCTTGGCTATGGCGCATGCAGGCCGTAACACAGGCGGCAGCCAGTTCTACATCGTGTACCAGCCGCAGCCTCATTTGGACGGACAGCATACGGTGTTCGGTAAAGTCGCTTCCGGTATGGAGCATGTCGACAAGTTCCAAGGCCGTGACAAAATGGAAACGGTGAAAGTCGTCGAGGTGTAATTTCACTAGACAACTACCAAATTACACTATATACTAATTTAAAGTAAGTTTCCTTCGGGGCGGGGTGAAATTCCCTACCGGCGGTGATACGTCCGCTGCTTAGGCGGCAGGACGTTCAGTCCGTGACCCGTGCTGCAAGCTTTGCTGCAGACGGTGGACTCGGTGCAATTCCGAGACCGACAGTATAGTCTGGATGGGAGAAGGAAAACGTAGACTTGCATGCTTATTTGCTTTAGCCTTTATTGAAAGCCGCTTGGATATTCCTGTCGATCGTGCAGGCTTGGCCTGCCGTGGGGAATGAACATCGCTTTATAAAGAATGCCGCTTTCTGCGGACAAGCATCGATTTCCTCTCTTCTTGGATACGATGCGTCCTGTCAGCGGAGCTTCTTGTCGCGATTTTCAGCCGTTCATTGTGCTGTATGACGGTTTATTCCAAGCTGTCTGCTGATGATAAAAGCTTTGTAAAGCTGTTCTGCGTTTGACGTGTACCTATCGATCCAAGCCCCTTTTTCTTAGGAAAAAGCGGGCTTTTTTTGTCGTGAAGGAACGGATGAGGAGGATGGTTGGTGGAGCTGCTTAACGACGAATTTTACATGAAGCTGGCCATTCAGCTCGCCGAAGGGGCCTCTGGCCAGACAGGAATCAATCCCGTCGTCGGATGCGTGCTCGTCAAGGACGGGCGCATTGTCGGCATGGGGGCGCATTTGAAGCGCGGAACCGCGCACGCGGAAGTTCATGCGCTGCAAATGGCGGGAGCGGAGGCTGAAGACAGCACCGCTTACGTAACGCTGGAGCCGTGCAGCCATTACGGCAAAACGCCTCCCTGCAGCGACCGCTTGATCAAAGAGAAGGTGAAGCGGGTCGTTGTGGCGGCAACCGACCCCAATCCGCTGGTGGCGGGTACGGGGCTCGACAGACTGCGGCAGCACGGGCTGGAAGTGACGACAGGCGTGCTGAGGGAAGAGGCGGAGCGGCTGAATGAAGCGTTCAACCGCTTCATCATGACGCGGCGTCCGTTCGTTACGCTGAAGACGGCAAGCACGCTGGACGGCAAGATAGCGACGCGCACCGGGGACAGCAAATGGATTACCGGCCCTGACTCGCGGGCCTATGTGCACACGCTGCGCCACCGGAATCAAGCGATCATGGTCGGCGTCGGCACGGTGTTGAGTGACGATCCGCTGCTCACGACGCGCCTTGACGTGCCTGCGCTGCATCCGATCCGGCTCATCGTCGACTCGGCCTTAAGGCTTCCGCTTCAGGCGCAGGTCGTCACGGACAAGTCGGCCGAGACGATTGTCCTGACAACGGAAGGCGCCGACCCGCAGAAGCGCCTGCAGCTTGAGGCCGCGGGCGTCACGGTGTTGTCCTGCGGTGCAGGGCCGAAGGTGGATTTGAACAGGGCCCTCGAGCTCTTGGGCGAACGGGATATCGCCTCGATTCTGCTGGAGGGCGGAGGCAAGCTGAACGGCGCGATGCTCGAGCAGGGCTTCATCGACAAGCTGGTGCTGTTCTACGCTCCGAAGATTATCGGCGGAGATCAGGCACCCGGCAATTTCAGCTTCGGCGGGTTTGAACGGATGAAGGACGCGATCGAACTGGAGCGGATTTCGCTGCAGTGCTTCGGAGACGATGTATGCCTGACGGGTTATCCGCGCAATAGGGATGAGGTGAAATCAGTTGTTCACGGGAATCATTGAAGAAATCGGCACCATGCGCCGGATTACAAAGCAGGGACAGGCGATGATCCTGACGATCGGAGCCAAACGCATTTTGGAGGACGTTCATCTAGGGGACAGCATTGCCGTCAACGGAGTTTGCCTTACGGTCGTTCAGTTTGACGAGTCCTCCATTACGGTGGATGTCATGCCGGAAACGTTCCGCAGAACCTCGCTGCAGAGACTCCACGTCGGGGATGCAGTCAATTTGGAGAGAGCGATGGCGGCCGGCGGACGCTTCGGCGGTCATATTGTGCAGGGGCATGTGGATTCCACCGGAATCATCACCTCGCGGAAGCCGGAGGAAAACGCAGTCGTTTTCCAGATCGAGCCGCAGGAGCGGGATATTTTAAAATATTTGATTCCGCACGGTTCGATTACGGTCGACGGCATCAGTCTTACCTTGGTGCATGTAGACGACCGGGGATTTACGGTATCCATAATTCCTCATACGCTGGCCCAAACGGTGCTGCAGCGCAAGCATGCGGGCGATGAGGTGAATTTGGAAGCCGATGTGCTGGGCAAATATATAGAGAAGCTGCTGTTGAGCCGGAATCCGGACCCTGCTGCCCCGGGCAAGTCGAGCCGGTTGACAGAGGCCTTTTTATCCGAGAACGGATTTCTGTAAAACGGCAGAATAAGGAAGGCAGGGATAGAAGCTATGACGAAACCGACTTCATTTCATACCATTGAAGAAGCGATTTATGACCTTATGCTGGGCAAAGTGATTATTGTAGTGGATGACCAGGACCGCGAAAATGAAGGGGATTTTATTGCTTTGGCGGACAAAGCCACCCCGGACGTCATTAACTTTATGATCAAGGAAGGCCGTGGGCTTGTGTGCGTGCCGATTACGGAAGAGAGGGCCCGGGAGCTGGAGCTGCCGCCGATGGTCACCAAAAACACCGACTACCACGGGACGGCCTTTACCGTTTCGGTCGATTACTCTGAGACGACGACGGGCATTTCCGCGACCGAGCGCTCCATGACGGTGAAAGCTCTGATCGATCCGACGACGAGACCCGAGCATTTCCGCCGGCCAGGCCATATGTTCCCGCTTATTGCCAAGAAGGGCGGCGTGCTGCGCCGTGCCGGTCATACGGAGGCTGCGGTCGATTTGGCGCGGATGTGCGGTTCCTATCCTGCCGCGGTCATTTGCGAAGTGATCAAGGAGGACGGGGAAATGGCCCGCGTCCCCCAGCTGCTTGAAATTGCAGCCAAGCACGACCTGAAGCTGATCACGATTCAGGACCTGATCGAGTATCGCAATCATAAAGAAAAGCTGATTCAACGCGAGGTCGATGTGAAGCTGCCGACCGACTACGGAGTGTTCACCGCCATCGCTTACACGAACGCGGTGGACAATAAGGAGCATGTCGCGCTGGTTAAAGGCCAAATCGACGGCTCTGTCCCGACATTGGTGCGCGTTCACTCCGAGTGCCTGACCGGAGATGTGTTCCACTCCCACCGGTGCGACTGCGGTCCGCAGCTGAACGCTGCGCTGAAGCAGATCGACGAAGCCGGCTCTGGCGTGCTGCTGTATATGCGGCAGGAAGGCCGAGGCATCGGCTTGATCAATAAGCTGAAGGCTTACGTTTTGCAGGAGCAGGGCCTGGATACCGTGGATGCGAACCTGAAGCTGGGCTTTGCGCCCGATCTGCGGGATTACGGGATCGGCGCTCAAATTTTGAAGGATCTGGGGATAACCCAAATCCGGCTGCTGACCAACAATCCGCGCAAAATCAAAGGGCTGGAAGGCTACGGTCTCGAAGTCGTCGAACGCGTTCCGATTCAGATGCAAGAGAACGAGTCCAACTCGAACTACCTGCATACGAAGCAGGAAAAGCTCGGGCATCTGCTGGAATTCGAGATTTAGGCGGGGCTGCTCCCCGTCCGGGCCTGGAGATGTAAGCCGGTCTGGCTTGGCCGCTGTGCAGGAATTTTGTGAAAAAATATATGCAATCAGGAAGGATGTTGACGAATTATGGCGAAAGTATACGAAGGACATTTAGTATCCGAGGGATTAAGATACGGCATTGTTGTCGGCCGTTTCAACGAATTTATTACGAGCAAGCTGCTCGGAGGCGCTCTGGATGCGCTGAAGCGTCACGGCGTTAAGGACGACGAGGTAGAGGTGGCATGGGTGCCGGGCGCATTCGAAATCTCGCTGATCGCACAGAAAATGGCCGAAAGCGGCAAATACGACGCTGTCATTACACTCGGCGCCGTAATCCGCGGCTCCACACCGCACTTCGATTATGTTTGCAGCGAAGTGGCTAAAGGGGTGGCGGCAATTAACTTGAAAACCGGCGTACCGACGATTTTCGGTGTATTGACTACCGATTCGATCGAGCAAGCGGTTGAGCGTGCGGGGACGAAAGCAGGAAATAAAGGCTGGGAGGCCGCTGCTACCGCGATTGAAATGGCGAACCTGACTAGACAATTGTCTTAATTCAATGATATCTTAGCATAAGCTAGGTTTTGTTCCGGCAGAACCTAGCTTATGATTTAATGATGTTATAAAGCCGGCTTTGCTCATTACATGTAAAGTCTTTAGGGGGAAGTACTGGTTGGATAAAGTAACTTACAAGCTGGATACGTTCGAAGGCCCCCTTGATTTGCTGCTCCATCTGATTGATAAAGCGGAAGTGGATATTTACAATATTCCAATCAAAGAAATCACGGATCAATATATGGAATACCTCGATGCGATGCAGGAGCTGGAGCTGGAGGTGACGAGCGAGTTTCTCGTCATGGCTGCGACGCTGCTCTCCATCAAAAGCAAGATGCTGCTGCCGAAGCCTCCCGTTATCGAGATTGAGTATGACGATTATATGATGGACGAGGATTATGATCCTCGTGCGGAGCTGGTAGCGAAGCTGATTGAATACCGTAAGTATAAAGCGATAGCGGATCATTTGCGGGACAAAGAGCTCGAACGAAGCCTGATTTATACCCGTGAGCCGGAGGATTTAACTCCTTATATTCCGGCAACGATCGAGAATCCGGTCAAAGGGCTTCATATCGCGGACCTGGTTTACGCCTTTCAGCGGGCGCTGCGCCGGATGACCAACCGCAACATGGTAGCCAAAATCCGCAAGGATGAGATTTCCGTGAAGGACCGGATGTCGGAAGTGGTTCAACTGCTGGAGCATGCGGGGGGCAAGCTGCTTTTTTCCAAGCTCATTGACCATGACGCATCGCGTGAAGGCATCGTAACAACGTTTTTGGCCATGCTGGAGCTGATGAAGGTGAAGGTCATCGTATGCTACCAGCATCGTTTATTTGAGGATATTGTGATACAGGCAAGAGAGGACGGAACGGCAGATGGATTTTCAACAGATGAAATCAGTTATTGAAGGCTTGCTTTTTGTGGCAGGGGACGAGGGTCTGGATGCCAAGCAGCTGGCTGAAATACTGGAGCAGGACGCTAATTTCATCCGTGATCTGGTGAAGGATCTGCAGAGCGATTTCCGTTCGGGTCATCGCGGCTTGCAAATCGTTGAGCTTGCCGGAACGTACCAGCTCACTACTTTGCCTGCCCACGCGCCTTATTTTGAACGGCTGGCCCATTCTCCGTCACGTTCTTCGCTTTCCCAGGCGGCGCTGGAGACGCTGGCCATTGTAGCCTACAAGCAGCCGATCACGCGGGTGGAAATTGAAGAAATCCGCGGCGTGAAAGCAGAACGCGCTTTGCAGACGCTGGTCGCCAAAGACTTGATCCAGGAAGTGAACCGGGCCGATGCGCCGGGACGTCCTATTCTGTACGGCACGACCAAAGCGTTTCTGGATTACTTTGCTCTCAGTCATATCAGCGAGCTGCCCGAAACCTCCTTGTTTCAGGTGGACGAAGGGCTTGAGGAAGAAACCCGGCTGCTGTTCAATAAGCTGGAAGCGGAGCAGATCACGTTCGAGGACGTATCGGATACGGAATGACGCGCATGTTTTACCAGCCTAGGGCTATACTAACTCCTAAATGAAGCGAAGCCGCCAAGCTTCCTTTCATCAACGGGGTTATTTTTGCATGCCAAGAAAACGCGTTATTTCATGAAAGCGGGAGGGAAATTATGAAATGGGCCTGGGTGGCCGGGATCGTGGCCGTCTGCTTCGTGATTGTGCTTTCCAGCAGCATCAAATGCAGATTGACCTTAATGCGAAGGCACGCTGATGATGAAATCGTCGTGGATGTCCATGCGATGAGCGGACTCGTCAAGCAGCGTTTGTCTATTCCGGTGTTAAAGTTATCCGAATTGCAAAATGCCTTTGAAGTTAAAGCTGAGGTTGTCAATAAATCCAACAACAATCTGGAGCAGGGCTCCCATGGGAAGATCACGATGGAGCGGATCAAGCAGGCCTATGACAATGTTCAGGTATTGCTTGAGCACTGCTTTCAATTTCATAAGTGGATGCTTGAAACATTGAAGCATGTCCGCTGTACGAAGCTGTATTGGAAAACGAACGTAGGCTTGGGCGATGCCGCCGAAACGGCTATGGCAACCGGTCTGGTCTGGAGCTTGAAGTCTTCGCTGCTCGGCTTCCTGTTTCAATTCATTCAATTGGAAACCCGGCCTCGGCTGCTGGTGGTGCCGCAATATAACGAATACGCGTTCGCAACCGAAATCATTTGCATCGCAAAAATCCGGTTATTTTATATTTTGCTTGCAGGAATCCGGCTCCTATTCCGCATACTCCGAGTGAAGGACGGATTAAAAACGTGGCAGCGCGTTATTTTCAAGCCTTTCGAGCAGAACTGAGCGGCAGAGAACTGCTGAAGGCCAGTTAACTTTTGCTAACGCCGCGCCGGAATATCGTGCCGAAGGCCAGGGAACTCTAACAAATGCTTAACAGAACCTTATTTCAAATCAGGAATATAAGGAGGACTCATGATGGCAGAGCATCCGATTCAAGGTTTAATGAAAACCGCCATGGAAAACATCAAAGAGATGGTGGACGTCAATACGATTGTGGGTGATCCGGTTGAAACTCCGGATGGCAGCGTCATTATGCCGATATCCAAAGTCGGCTTTGGATTCGCGGCAGGCGGCAGCGAATTCGGCGCAGAGGAAGGCACGGCAGGTACGCGTCACGACGGAATGAATGCCAATGTGGCGCTTCCCTTCGGCGGCGGCAGCGGCGGCGGGGTTTCCATTACGCCGATTGCTTTTCTGGTGGTGGGCAAGCACGGAGTCAAGATTGTGCCGCTCGACAACCAGACCCATCTGCTGGAGCGTCTGATCGATTCGGCACCGCACGTGGTGAACCGCATCCAGAGCATGATGAAAAGCAAAACAGCGGGCGTGTCGGAGCATGGAGCGCAGGTTACGAACAATATAGAAAATCAGAACTTTATCGTCTAATTTTGCCGGTAAATCATTTTGATTCGAGGCTGCCCGTTCATCGGGCGGCTTTTTTGCGATCCGGGATGTCCGGGCGCTCTGGTTCTGCGGCGTCACCCTGCAAGCAAGCCTGACATGCGATGGTGAAATGGATATTGCCGATTCTGAATATTTCTTGCTATATTTAAGCTAATGCTATGATGAGAGAGGTTTTTCTGTGAGATTAATTCCTACGAGCTCCTGCGTTCCCGGCATGCGTTTAGGAAAATGTATTTTTAATGAAGAGGGCCTTATTTTACTGAATGAGCGCGCTGAACTCTCACAGTCATTGATCCGGCGGCTTCAGCAGCTTGGCATCGATTATGTATACATAAAAGATCCGGACACGGAGGACATTGTCGTAGAAGATCCGATTTCAGATGAAACGCGGATCAAGGCTTTGGGCGAGGTTCGCACCCATTTTCGCGCGCTCATGGAAGGAAACAGCAGAGCCAAATTTTCCAAGCAGCATGTGATGGGAAAAGCGTTCGGCAATGTGATCAAGATGATCATAGACGATTTGGATGGCCGCGAAGGCTCTATGATGATGCTGATGAATATGAATGTGCTGAACAATTATTTATTCCAGCATTCTTTGAACGTCTGTATTTACGCAACGATGCTCGGCATGGTCAACGGCTTCAGCCGGGACGAGCTGACGACGCTGGGACTCGGAGCCCTGCTTCACGATATCGGCAAGACGAAGATTAACCAGGAAATGATAAAAAAACCGGGTCCGCTGACTCCGGAGGAATGGAACGAAGTGAAGAAGCATCCCGTCTACGGCTTCAAGCTGCTTAAGGACGAGCCTAACATGCCGCTGCTAGCGGCACACTGCGCTTTTCAGCATCATGAACGCGAGGATGGCAGCGGTTATCCGCGAGGCATCAAGGGCGATGAGATGATTGAATTTGCCAAATGGGTAGCAGTGGCGGACAGCTACGATGCCATCACGACGCACCGGCCCCATCGGCAGGCGATGCTGCCCCATCAAGCGATGGAGGTGCTTTTTGCCGGTGTCGGCACGCTTTATGAGCATAAAAAAGTGGCGTTATTTCGCGACAATGTGGCGATCTACCCGCTCGGCCTGACGGTTATGCTGAGCACAGGGGAGAAGGGCGTGGTGGTCCGCATCAATCCGAACGTGCCTCAGCGGCCTATCGTTAGAGTATTGGAGGATGCTGACAGGCAGCGGGTGTCGCAGCCTTATGAAGTCGACTTATCCGAGCGGCTTACTGTGTTCGTGAGCGGCGTCGATGATTGGAGTGGTGCGTAAATGTGCGGCAGATATACGATTACTATTTCGCTGGAGGAGCTGCTTTTCCGGTTTATGGTGGAAACGCCGCCGGAAATCGGCAGCTATGCTCCGCGCTACAATGTGGCGCCGGGGCAGTGGATTCCCGCGCTGATCGGCGGAAATGCGGCGGCGGAGGGGCACCAGGACAGTCAGCCGGGGCCTTATCGGCTCGGCCAGCTGAGGTGGGGGCTTGTCCCCAGCTGGTCTCAGGAGGAGAACAGCGGCCCCAAGCCGATGAATTTGCGCGCGGAGACAGTCGGGCAAAAGCCCGGCTTCCGCAAAATGCTGGAGAGGAAGCGCTGCATTGTCCCGGCAGACGGCTTCTTCGAGTGGAAGGCGGCCGGCAAACGAAAGCAGCCCGTCCGCTTTATGCTGAAGGACGGGGCGTTATTCGGCATGGCCGCGATCTACGATACCTGGCTTATGGCCGACGGCACGAAGCTGCATACGTGCGCCATTCTTACCACTGAGCCTAATGAGCTCGTGGCCGAGGTGCACAACCGGATGCCGGTTATTTTGCGGCCGGAGGATGAAGCCGTTTGGCTGGACCGCCGCATCACGGATGTGGAGGCGCTGCTGTCGATTTGCAAGCCTTACCTCTCGCAGAAGATGACCTCGTATGAAGTCGATCCGCTGGTCGGCAATGTCAAGCATGACGGCCCGGAGTGTGTGGAGCCGCTGCAAGCTTTGTGGTAAAGAAGAAGTCAGCAATGAGTCTGCGGCGGCAGGCAGTGTGGCGGAGATAAGGCTCCATCCTCGCAAGCAAAATAACTTTTTCAGTGGCCTCGTTTCGTTTAATGAAATTCAGGGACAACAGCGGTCGGAGAATGTTCCGTACTCGCAGCGATAACTTTTCAGCAGCCTCGTTTCGTTCGGGGCTTTTTTGCGCTGCGCAGATTAGGCGCTTCCGGCGAAAGCATTTCAATCGGGAACGGGCCCTACTTGGACATAACCGGACAGGACGGGCATATATATGTACAAGGTATCCTTGGACGGGCAGCAAAGCCGTTTGCCAAGGAGAAGAGCCGTTTAAGTTCTATTGTTCAGGAGGATCTCATGAAAAGAATGATTTTATTCGCGCTTGCCCTCTTGCTGCTCATCCCGGTATGGAGCACGCCTTTGTCCGTCGAGGCCGCGCCCTCCGTCTCCACCCATGCGGAATCCGCCGCTCTGATCGATGTCAGCTCGGACCGCATCCTGTACAGCTCCCAGGGAGACAAGTCCATGCGCATCGCCAGCTTGACCAAAATTATGACGGCGATTGTCGCCATCGAGCACGGCAAGCTATCCGATCAGGTGACGATCAGCCGCAACGCTGCAGGCAAGGAAGGCTCGTCCATTTATTTGAAGCTGGGCGAAGAAATGAGCCTTCAGCATCTGCTGTACGGTATGATGCTTCGTTCCGGCAACGATGCGGCGACGGCTATCGCGGAGCATGTCGGGGGCTCGGTCGAGGGCTTCGCCTATATGATGAACGAGAAGGCCAGACTGATCGGAATGGAACACTCCAGCTTTAAAAATCCGTCCGGCCTTGATGAGGAAGGCCATTACTCTACGGCCAATGACATGGCGAAGCTGACGGCTTACGCGCTGCGCAATCCGGTCTTCCGCGAGATTGTAAAAACCAAGGTGAAAAAAGCTCCCAACCCTAATGAGACATGGGATTACACGTGGATGAATAAAAACAAAATGCTAAATCTGTATGACGGTGCGGATGGCGTTAAGACAGGCTACACGAAGATTGCGAAGCGCTGCCTTGTTTCTTCAGCAACCCGCAACGGACAGCAGCTGGCAGTCGTGACGCTGAACGATCCGGATGACTGGGCCGATCATACGAAGCTGCTGGATTACGGGTTCAAAAATTTCCCGCTGCACCCGCTGGTCAATAAAGGGGATGTAATTGATGGAACCTCCTATGTTGCGGGCATTTCCTTCGGTTATCCGGCATTGGAATCGGAGAAGAACCAATTTACCTCGCAAATTCAAATGAATGATCCCGCCTCGGCCAATTACAGGCTCGGCGAAGTTGGCGCAGTTCATTATATGCTGAGCGGCAAGCCGATCGGCAGCGTGCCATTGTTTATGAAAGGCAGTCCGAGGCTCAAGCTCGACGACCACGGGGCGTTCTCTTTCTCCGGCTCACTCGGAGGGACATCCGGCGGAGCGGATAAGTGGCTGTTTATCGTCCAGTACTTGTTCCGGATCGTGTTCACGGGCCGAAGCGCTTAAATTAAAGGCTGCGTTCGCTTAAATTACCGTTCGGCAGATTCCATATTTTGGAGAGGGGCGACTTTCCCGCTATGGTCAATTTCATTTGGTTGTTCTTTATCGTCGCCGGTTTCGTTGTCGCAGCGGTACAAGGAAAGATCGAGCTGGTTACGCAGGCGGCCTTTGATGGAGCCAAAAGCGGGGTTACAGTCTGCTTCGGTCTTATCAGCATCATGGTCTTCTGGCTCGGGATGATGCGGATTGCCGAGGACGCAGGTTTGCTGCAGGTGATGTCCAAGCTGCTGCGCCCGTTCATCCGCTTTTTGTTCCCGTCCGTGCCGAAGGATCATCCCGCGCTAGGATACATCATGTCCAACATGAGCGCCAATATCCTCGGTCTCGGCAATGCCGCTACTCCGATGGGAATTAAAGCTATGCAGGAGCTGCAGCTGCTGAACCCGAACAAGGACATCGCCAGTCCCGCCATGTGTACGCTGCTGGCGCTCAATACGGCAAGCATTACGCTGATTCCGACAACGCTCATTGCCATTCGCATGAATTACAACTCGCTCAATCCAGCCGAGATCGTGGGGACTACCTTGCTTGCGACATTCGTCTCGACGCTTGCAGCTATTCTGGTCGATAAGTGGTACCGCCGCAAGCATTTGCTGCTGAATACACCGCCTCATAATCCGAAAGCGAAAGGATGATCGTGCTTGTACTCCTGGGTGAATCTGATCTCCGCATGGGCCATTCCCGTCATTATCGTATTCATTCCGCTCTATGCGGCTTACCGCAAAATAGCTGTGTATGAGTCCTTTGTGGATGGGGCCAAGGAAGGCTTTGATACCGCCATCCGCATCATCCCGCACCTGGTGGGCATGATGGTGGCGATCAGCGTGTTCCGCGCTTCCGGAGCGATGGAGCTGATGATCGGATGGATTCGCCCGTTCTGCGCCATGCTCGGCATTCCGAGCGAAATTCTTCCTCTGGCCATTCTGCGGCCGATTACGGGAGCAGGCTCGCTCGCCTTTACGACCGATCTGCTGCAGCAGTTCGGTCCGGATTCGATGGTGGGCCGCATTGCGTCCACGATTCAGGGCAGCACGGATACGACGCTGTACGTGATCACGGTTTATTTCGGCGCCATCGGCATCCGCAAAGCGAGCTATGCGCTGAAGGTCGGCCTCATTTCGGATGCGGTCGGCTTCGTCGCCTCCATCGTCATCTGCTACCTGGTGTTCGCCTAGAACCGACGGATTCTCCGCACATATACTGTACCAGCTAACGAAAGAGGTGAGCTGCGTGCAGTATTATGGTGTTGTGATTCATCATTCCGTCTGTCCCTCGATTAACGGCAAAGGCTTCGATTTTTACATTACCCGCAACGGCTCCATCATCCCCTCACCGGATCAAACCGATCCCCTTTATGTTCATATCTGCCTTGAAGGCGACTTTTCCGAGCCCCGTCACCATTACACGTCGGAGGAAAAAGAGCAGTTTTTTTTGCTTCACAAGCTCATTCTTAGGCTTGCAGGAACGTTCCGGTTTCAGACGGACGATATTTATCCCCATACGATTTCGTGCCCGGGGTTCTTTTTTCCATGGTCTCAGCTTGTGATTTCACCGGAGGATAGGTATCATTAGGTTTGAGGTGAATGGAGACTAATGGAACGATTACAGAAAGTATTGGCTGAAGCGGGAGTGGCCTCCCGGCGCAAATGTGAGGAATTAATTACCGCAGGACGCGTGAAAGTAAATGATGAAGTGATTACGACTCTGGGGGTCAAGGTGGACGCGTCCAAGGATATGATTGAAGTGGACGGACGCAAAATCCAGCAGGAGAAAAAGATTTATGTGCTGCTGAATAAGCCGAAAGGGGTTATTACAAGCGCTTCGGACCCGGGCGGCCGCAAAATTGTAACGGATTTTCTCAAACCGATAAAGGAACGAATCTATCCGATCGGAAGGTTGGATTACGATACGGAAGGCTTGCTGCTGCTCACCAATGACGGGGAGTTCGCCAACCTGCTGACGCACCCGAAGCATCACGTGCCGCGGACCTATCTTGCCACCGTCAAGGGGGTTCCGCATGGAACGCTGCTGGACAAGCTAAGGGACGGCATCCAGCTGGAGGACGGGATGACCGCGCCGGCTGAAGTCGATTATTACGATATCAGTCCGGACAAGAATGAAACGATCGTATCGATTACGATTTACGAAGGGCGGAACCGGCAGGTGCGCCGTATGTTCGATGCGATTCAATTCCCGGTGATCAAGCTGAAGCGGGTGAAGTTCGGACCGATTCTTCTGTCCGGCGTACCGCGCGGCAAATTCCGGCATCTCGATGCCAAAGAAGTGAAAGAGCTGAAGGATAGTGCGCTGTCGACACATAATATTCAAAAAGGGAAATAAGCTTTCGCACTAAATTTCGATATAATGAGTGTAGGTTCGACTAGCTATCGATTGAGGTGTATGCATATGGGCAAAAATAGAAGATGGGTGCAAATTGCCATCTTTTCCGTTGTCGTGCTGATCGGCGCCTTGACGTTGATAAACAATCTGTACGCAAAGGATAAGAAGCCGACGGAGGGCGCCAAGGCACCTGATTTTGCTTTGACCGCATTGGACGGCACGCAGCATCATCTGTCCGACTACAAGGGCAAGACCGTTATGGTCAATTTCTGGGGAACATTCTGCCCGCCCTGTAAGGATGAAATGCCGGCGATTCAGCATCAGTACGAGAAGAGAGATCCCCAGAAGGTCGTATTTCTCGGTCTGAATCTGGGCGAAAGCAGTATTACCGTCAAAAATTTCATTGAGCAGTACAAGGTAAGCTTTCCGATTCTGCTGGACGATAACGAGGAGATTCGCAAGAGGTACGGGGTCATGCAGTACCCGACCACCTTTTTTATCGGGCCTGACGGCAAGATCGCCAAAATACATATCGGTGAAATGGACGAAGCGCTTATAGAGACGACTCTGGCTTCTATTGCCGGTAAATAAAGAGCTCGCGTTTTGGTTTATGCCTTTTTTGACGGTATTTGTCAAGTGAAGGACATACCTCAAGCTGAACTGGAAGATGCATTCCCATGGACGGACGGAAACCTGTCAGCGGAATGCATCTTTCCTAGTGAACGGGGGTGCGCCTAGGCACATACGGCATGAACCTAAACGAGCGCATGAGGAGGCACCATGATTCAGAATACAAAATGCGAATGCGGTCACCAGAATCATGTCGGCACCGTTCTTTGCGAATCCTGTGGTAAGCCGTTATTCGAGGACGACGAAACGACGCCGCTGGAAATGCGATATGATGGGGTGGCAAGACGTTCGCAGAAAGAAAATCCCGGATGGCTCGATCAAGTATGGAACTTTTTCTCATCCGTGAAAATCGCCATTTATTTAATTATTATCACACTTGCAGGAGCGGCTCTCGGCACGGTTTTCGAGCAGGAAAGCATGTTTCTCAACTTCGATCCTTCAACCTTCTATGAAGAGAAATATGGTACGCTCGGCAAAATTTATTATGAGCTTGGGCTTTCCCATACCTATGAATCGTGGTGGTTTATTACGCTGCTGTTCATGATCGGAATTTCCTTGGTCGTTTGCAGCCTGGACCGGGTGCTCCCGCTGTACCGCGCTTTAAACAAGCAGCAGATCCGCAAGCACACCCAGTTTTTGCAGCGGCAAAAGGTGTCCTACACCGGACAGCTTCCCATCTTCGTCTCGGATGAGGAGCACTCGGAGGAAGCGGCGACGGCCTGGGTGCAGGCGGCTGCGGCCAAGCTCAAGAAGCACCACTACCGCGTACATACGGAAGGCTCAGCCCTGCTGGCGGAAAAGTACAGATTCAGCCGCTGGGGCCCTTATATCAACCATATCGGTCTGATTATCTTCCTGATGGCGGTGCTGATGCGAAGCCTGCCGGGGTGGAATATGGATCAGCATCTCGCCTTCCCCGAAGGGGTGCCGGTCAAAATACCCGAAACATCCTATTATCTCAAGAATGAGAAGTTTACACTTGAATTTTACAAGGAAGAAGAGATGTCCGAGGCATTTCGCGCCAAGCAGCAGGCGGTTCCGAAAGTGTACGAAACCAAGGCGATATTGTACAAATGCACGGCGGACTGCGACGATCCTTTGAAGGAACCGAAGCTCGAAGAGGTGTATAATCAAGATATTCTCGTCAATAAACCGCTCGATTACAAAGGCTTCCTGGCTTACCAGTACGATTTCACGGAATCGCCAATGCTGATTTCGGTTACGCCCTCGCTGAGGAACAAGCAAACCGGTGAAGTCTACGGCACGATGGAATTATCGATGAGCCGTCCCTCAGACACCTATAAGGTTGGTCCGTACACGCTGAACCTGAAAGCGTATTTTCCCGATTTTGCGCTGGATGACAAGAGCATGCCGATGACCAAGTCGAATGTGCCGAACGTTCCTGCTTTTATTTTTTCCGTCACAGGTCCTGACATGCCGAAAGACGGCAGTAATTTTATTTATTTCCCCCGGCAGATTGACAAGGAAAATTTCAGGCAGGATGTGCTGAACGGAGAGCTGGCCAATAAGCTTGAGCTTTCGGTCAATTCCATGGAAGATGTCAAGCTGTCCAATTATGTGAGCTATTTGAATATTCGTATCGACCGCGCGCTGCCTTACATTTGGGTAGGAGCGGCCATTTCCATGATCGGCTTGGTTATGGGCTTCTACTGGCATCATCGCCGCATCTGGCTTCGGATTGATAAGGGCCAGCTTGTTCTGGGAGCGCATACGAATAAGAACTGGTTCGGTATTCGTAAGGAGGTTGCCCAGTTTCTTCATAAATCTGGGATCGAGGTCGATCCCAAGTCGCTAGAGGCAGGAGTGAGTAAGCAGTGACCAGCAGTTCCTTTCTATTAATTGCGTTTATTGTATATAATCTGGCATTTCTTAGCTTTGTCGTAGCCGTACTTGGCAAGCAGTGGAGCCCTGACGATCCGGAGGGGCACGCCAGGAAGTGGGGGAAGATCGGCTTAACGTTATCGATCATCGGCTTTGCCGGCCACGCCGCCTTCTTCTTTACCCGCTGGGCGGAGGCGGGACATATCCCGACAAGCAACATGTTCGAGTTTATGACCTTCCTCGGCATGATGATTACTCTTGCTTTTATCATCGTTTACTTCTTATACAAGGCGCCGGCCTTGGGGATTTTTGCGATGCCGGTCAGCATTATTATCATCGGGTACGCTTCCGTCTTTCCGAAGGAAGTTCAGCCGTTAATTCCGGCGCTGCAGAGCTACTGGCTCAAAATCCACGTTACGACCGCAGCGACGGGGGAAGCCTTCTTCGCCGTAGGTTTTGCGGCAGGGCTGATGTACCTGCTTCGCACCGTCAATTTTCAAAGCAAGGAGCGTAAGCACCGCAGAGAGCAGGTCGGAGTTGAGATCACGGTCTTCTTCCTGGTTATGATCGTCGCTTTCGTCGTTGCGATCTTCAGCTTCAACGCAGCCGGATATCATGCCAAATTTGCTACATATACCACCTCGGTAGATGCAAATAATGTAGAACAAAAGACACAGCAGAATGTGGATTACGTGCTGCCGCCGATCTTTAAGCCGTACCAATCGGAAGTCATTCAAATGCAGCCGTTCCTTGGCATGAGCGAACCGCTGCTGGAAGCGCCGTCCTGGATTACGGGAGCGAACGGGGGACGGAAGCTCAATACGGTAGTCTGGTCCGATTCTCGGCGGTTTGATCCTTTACGGCTTGATCCGGTTAATGATTCGCAAGCCGATCGGCGCGCTGGTCGGACCGCTCCTGCAGGGCATCGATCCCGAGGATATCGATGAAATCAGCTACCGGGCCATTGCCATCGGTTATCCGATTTTTACCTTGGGTGCGCTGGTGTTTGCGATGATCTGGGCTGCGGAAGCGTGGGGACGCTTCTGGGGCTGGGATCCTAAGGAAGTATGGGCGTTGATCACATGGCTGTATTACGCCGCGTATTTGCACTTCCGGTTATCCCGGGGCTGGCAGGGGAAAAAATCCGCCTGGCTCTCGGTGATCGGCTTCCTCGTTGTTATGTTTACTTTGATCGGTGTCAATTTGGTGATCGCCGGCCTGCATTCCTACTCGGGAACTTAGGCTGGCCTGAGGTTCGCCTCCACAGCATTTGCTTGAATTCACGCGGCCGTCCCGAGCTGCCTTTCTTCAGGGAAAACCCTGGTTCGAATGGCATGCTTGCAGGACGGCGCAGCTGTTATCTTCCAAGTGAAAGGATTGAAGCTTATGACAGAAATTAAAACGACAATTCTCGTAGTAGATGATGAAGAACGGATCCGCCGTTTGCTGCGGATGTACCTCGAGAAGGAGAATTTTACGATCGAGGAAGCGGAGGACGGGGAAACCGCCTTGAAGATGGCAATGGAGACCGATTACGATTTGATTCTGCTCGATCTGATGCTGCCCGGCATTGACGGCAACGAAGTCTGTCTGCGCCTGCGTCAGTCCAAATCGACCCCGATTATTATGTTGACCGCCAAAGGGGAGGAGACGAACCGGGTGCAGGGCTTCGAGATGGGAGCAGACGATTATGTGGTGAAGCCGTTCAGCCCGCGCGAGGTGATCTACCGGGTAAAAGCTATTTTGCGCCGCTCCTCGGTGACCGCCTATTTATCCAAGGAAGTCAATTCCAGCAACAATATTGTTTTTCCTAATCTGGTCATTGAGCACGATGCGCACAGGGTGACGGCCGGCGGCCAGGAAGTGGCGCTGACCCCCAAGGAATATGAGCTGCTTCATTATTTGGCCGTATCGCCGGATAAGGTATTCTCCCGTGAGGAGCTGCTCAAGGATGTATGGAACTATGAATTTTTCGGCGATCTCCTGGAACCGTGGATACCCACGTTAAGCGTCTTCGTGAAAAGCTGAACAAGGTATCGCCGGATGCCGCCTCGATGATCACGACGGTATGGGGTGTAGGCTATAAGCTTGAGGTGCCCAAGTAAGTGTTCAGTTTAAAAAGCATTGTCGGCAAGCTGTGGCTGACCATTATCGCTCTCGTCGCCGTTGTTCTGTTAGTATTAAGCTTGTTTCTGGGGCAGTATATCGAGACATCGTTCCCCAAATCGCAGGATCAGACGGAAAATTTGCGCAAGCTCGCGCTCAAGGTTTCCAGCGGGATCTCCATTCATATGGAGGACGACCGGTATATCAAGCTTGTGAACGATCTGCTGAGCGCCCAAGAGGCGACGGTTTTTCTGGTCAGTCCCGACTTTAAACAGACCGATTTCCCCGTGGAGTCGTCCGGCTCCGATCAGCTGAAGTACGAAGATTTTTTCTCTAAGGATGAGCTTCAAAAGGTATTTCAAGGCCAAATCATCGATAACCAGGTTTCCGGCAATATCGGAACAAGACATAAAGCAAACAGCTTGTATTCCGCCGTAGCGGTGCCGCTGATGGATGCCTCGCAGTCGAAGACGATCGGCGCCGCGGTGCTGTATCAATCCACCCAATCGGTCGAAGCTTCGCAGGCCTATGTTAAGAGGCTGTTTGCCTATGTTTCGGTTATCGGCTTTTTGATGACTACCTTCTTCGCTTTCTTCCTTTCGACCAAAATTACACAGCCGCTGCTGCAGCTCAAGAAAGCGGCCGATATGATTTCGCACGGCGAATACGGCACGAGGGTGCCGATCGCTTCGGTCGATGAAATAGGCGAGCTGGCCAAAACCTTTAACCGGATGGGCGAAGAGCTGTCTGATACGATCAAGGCGTTGAGTCATGAGAAGGAGCATTTATCGAGTGTATTGCGGAGCATGACGGATGCCGTCATCACCTTCGATGCGGAAGGGAAGGTGATCCTGACCAACCCGCAGGGGGATAAAATTGTCCGTGACTGGAGCCGTATCCAGTGGTCGGACGACGCGGTTGTGGCAGAGCCGGACAAGGAGCTTCAGACGGCGCAGACCCAGGAAATTCCGGCGCCGATCCGGCAGCTGTTCGATGAGGTCACTTCTCGCCTCGAAGGACATGACCACCCATTTGCATGTGCAAAATGAGGTATGGTCGGTCGTCATGGCTCCCTTGTATTCCAGGGAAGCCGTCCGCGGCGCCGTAGCGGTTTTGCGGGATGTGACCGAGCAGTTTCATCTCGATAAGCTGCGCAAGGATTTCGTGGCCAATGTGTCGCATGAGCTGCGCACGCCGTTGTCGATGCTTCAGGGCTACAGCGAAGCGCTGCTGGACGATATTGCGGCGTCGCCTGAAGAGCGCCGAGAGCTCGCCCAGGTCATCCACGACGAATCGCTGCGCATGGGGCGTCTGGTTCGGGATTTGCTCGATCTCGCCCGTATGGAAACGGGCAATCTGGAGCTGCACTTCCGTCCCGTGGACGTCAACGGCTTCATGAAGCGGATTCACCGCAAATTCGCCGCTTTATCCAAGGAGCGGGGCATTACAATGATCTGCGACGTGCCGGAGAAGCCGCTGGTCCTGCAGCAGGCGGACGAGGATCGCCTGGAGCAGGTAATGACCAATCTGCTGGATAATGCGATTCGGCATACGCCGGCTCAGGCACAGATCATCATGAAGGCCTCTGAGGATGCGTACCAAGGGCAGGAAGCTGTGCTTATCGAGATTACGGACCAAGGACAAGGTATACCGGCCGGAGATCTGCCTTATATCTTTGAACGGTTCTATAAGGCCGATAAGGCGCGTACCCGCGGCGCTTCCGGGGGGACGGGGCTTGGGCTGTCGATTGTCAGCAACCTCGTTGAGGCGCACCAAGGCAAGGTGCAGGTGAAAAGCACGGTTGGACAAGGAACGACATTTTCGGTGCTATTGCCCTGCAATCCGCCAAAAAACGAAATAAAGAGCTCCCGATAATTTATCGGAAGCTCTTTATTTTTGTTGGAAAAGGGAGTGAAATCTTGTTGTTCGTGAAACAAACCCGAATTACAGCGAAAGTTCTTTCGCGTTTGTCAGCTCAGGCAGCTCGACCAGCTGCTGAAGCACTTCTTTCGGAGTCGATTTATCTGTAGTCAATACCATGATAGCCGATCCGCCGATGACTTTACGTCCAACCTGCATCGTCGCAATGTTCACATCGTTGCTTCCGAGCAGCGTTCCGACTTTACCGATGATGCCCGGCTTATCGTTATGCGAGATCAGCAGCAGGTTGCCGTTTGGCGCGATATCGACCGGATATTGATCGATTTGAACGATCCGCTCTCCGTAACCGGCAAGCAGGGTACCTGCTACAATACGCTCCTCGTTCTTCGTTTTCAACGTAACCGAAACGAGGTTCGTAAAAGTTTTCGAAGTGCTCGATTTTTGGATAACGACGTTTACATCGCGTGTTTTGGCCAGGTGCATGGCGTTGACGATATTGACGCCTTCCAGCTGATTGGCAAGAACGCCTTTAACGATATAACGGTTCAATGGATTTACGTCTACGTCAACCAAATCGCCGGAGTAGCTGATGACAATTTCTTTCACAGCGCCTTCGGTTGTTTGGCCGATGAATTGACCGAGCTTTTCGCCGAGGTTAAAGTATGGCTGCAGCTTGTTCATGACGACGGCAGGCACCGGAGGCATGTTTACCGCATTTTTGAACGGCTCGTCGCGCAGAATATGCAGTACTTCTTCGGAAACGTCGATCGCAACGTTCTCTTGCGCTTCCACTGTGGATGCGCCCAAGTGCGGGGTTACGATGATTTTCGGATTGTTCAGGAACGGGTGGTCCGCACGCGGAGGCTCTTCCTCGTATACGTCGAACGCAGCGCCGGCCACGATGCCCGATTCAATAGCTTCGACCAAAGCCATCTCGTCGATAATACCGCCGCGGGCACAGTTGATGATGCGAACGCCTTTTTTCATCAGCTCGAATTGCGGGCGGGCAATGATATGACGCGTTTCGTTAGTCAGTGGCGTATGAACCGTAATAAAGTCTGCTTGAGCGGCAATCTCATTAACCGTGCCGAGCTTCACGCCAAGCTTCTCCGCACGATCTTCCGTCAGGAACGGATCGTAGCCGATGACGTTCATACCGAACACTTTAGCTCGTTTGGCCACTTCACTGCCGATACGGCCCATGCCGAGAATACCGAGCGTTTTGTTGCGGAGCTCGACGCCGACGAATGTTTTGCGGTCCCATTCGCCGCTGACGGTTTTCTTAAATGCTTGAGGAATGGAACGGGCTACGGCCATCATCATAGCGAAGGTAAGCTCGCAGGTAGCAATCGTATTGCCGTCCGGCGCATTGATAACGACGATACCGCGTTTGGTAGCCGCTTCGAGATCGATATTGTCAACGCCTACGCCAGCACGGCCGACAACTTTCAGCTTCGAGGCTGCCGTCATAATTTTTTCGGTGACTTTGGTTTGGCTGCGAACCAACAATGCATCATAATCGGCAATAATAGCAATCAGTTCGTCTTCGGATAAGCCGATTTTTTTCTCAACCGTTACATCCGGTGCATCGTTTAACAACTGGATCCCCAGATCGCTGATTCCATCCATGACTAATACTTTGTACATTTCGCTCTAACCTCCAGTTATGATTTGTGCGTCTTCTCGCATAGAGAAGCGGACACAATAAAAAAACTCTTAATCCCCATACGATTACCGTATATGAAGGGACGAAGAGTTACTTTCGTGGTGCCACCCTAATTCGCTGTGCGCTCGCACGTACAGCCTCGTGAGTCGTTAGACCCGGAAAGATAACGGATTCTACCCGGCTGAGCCTAGATGCATGTCCATGCAGTTCGGTACAGCAACTCTGGAGTGCTCCATGCAAACAATAATGTCCGACTCACACCAATACATCGGCTCTCTGCGCATTATTCATTCACACTGTCTCCGTCAATGTTTTGTTGCAATTGAAATTTTTCTTAGCGTAACATGCCTTCAAGGTCATGTCAATAGGTGTCGAAACGATTATGATAGGGCCAAAATCTTAATAATTATGGCTGAAACAGTCATAAACGTTCGTGTGTTTATGTTCATATTTTAGGGGAATTCGGCCGCGATTGCAATGCCCTTTTTGTTATTTATTTGTGTATTATGTGTTAATTCGGCGAAATACGCTCTTGAATAACCCGGATTTTTTCGATATGGTTCTTACAGGAACCATTTCATTTGAAGAAGGGGGAATATACGAATGGATTCGTTTGAAGTTATAGAGCCGCAGCAGTTCGTAAACAAGCTGAACAACAAGGAATTAGGGGATGCCGTCATTATCGATGTCCGCGAACCTATGGAATGGAACTATTATCATTTGGATGAGGCGACTTTAATCCCCATGAATACCATCCCGGCACGCATGAGCGAGCTGCCCGACGACAAAACGGTGTATATCGTATGCGCGCATGGCGTACGAAGCGCGAACGTTTGTTATTATTTGCGTCAGCAAGGGTTCGACAATGTCGTGAACGTCGAAGGGGGAATGGCGGCTGTCGCCATGCTTCGGGGCTTTCAATACGATTAAGCAGCACTTAAAAAGCCGCAGTCTCCGGAAAGCCCGTCAAGGCGCTTCGAAGGCTGCGGCTTTCATTTAATTTTGGCTGAAAAAGAACGGCAGCTGAGGCAGGGTTTCGTTCGGATACCACTTGCTCTTACTGCGGATAAAGTCGCCCGTGCGGATCGCGTCGGTTGCATTCAATACATCAATCACTTGCTGAACCTGCGCCAGATTCATTTTACGAGCCTGCCCGGTTGCCACCATTTCATCGATCCGAGAAGACAAATCCTGCGGCGTGTAAGGCGTGTAGTTCACCGCGGCGGCAAGGGCATTGGCGAGATAATCGTTTTTCATGTTCAGCGAGAGCGTGCTCCAGTCATTCAAGCTCAGCTCTTTCGTCACGTCTACATGCTTAAGCTGGGCGTTCTCGGTTTCGTTCCACTTCAATATCGCGTCATAATAGTTTTTTTGAGCGGCCAGCGCGTATTTTTTAGCTTCGGTCAAATAAGCGTCCTTGTCCATCTCGGCGATCAGGTCGCTGCCTTTGTAGCTGTTCGCTTTCGCTTGGAAGTTACCGAGCGCTTCGTTAAACAGCTTCAAGCTTTTTGCGTAATTTTGCAGCCCTTCCTGAAGCAGAGGAGAGGAGTCGGGCATAGATTTAGCGCTTAGCTGATCGTATTTTTCTTTGGCCAGCTTGCTCAGTTCTTTCATAATTAATGATGCATCCGCAGATGGATTGGATTCCAGTTCGCCCAGTTTATCAAACCACTTATTATGAAATTCCCTGTAAGGCTGATAAATGGTATGATAGTAGGACACCAAATACTGTTGATGATATGCGCCGTATGTTTTGGATCCTTCGTTTTGCTTGGTTAACAGTTCTTCGTATTTGGCGGCGGAACGTTCCTGACCCATCTTGAGACCGAAGAAAAAGGTTCCAAGTGCAAAGACCAGCATAAAAATAAAGGTTACGGCAAATAAGTAATCAGAGCGTGTCAGCCGTTTGTCCATCATCAAGCTCCTTGTCGTCTTTTTCTAATTGATAGTATAGGTGATTTTGTCGAAAAAAGGAATCTATGGATGAAAAAATTTAATTTCAAGTCATTGAAGTTTCGTCAAGTCAATATCGATGAGCTGGACGACCGCTTCCTGCTGCTTAACCTGTATTTAACCCAGCTGGGAGTGCTGGTTCTGGGAACGATCGTCATGCTGTTTCAGAGGCCATCGCTAGCCCAAATGTTTTCCTTGCAGCATCTCTGGGTTATTATTGTATGGGGAGTTGCTTTTGCCGCGGCTGTGCTTGTGGTCGATCTGCTCGTTTCGAATTGGGTGCCGCCGGAGGTGACGGACGACGGCGGGATCAATGAGATGCTGTTCAGGAACCGCCCTTTATGGCATATTGCGCTGATGTCGTTTGTGGTTGCTGTCTGCGAGGAGTGGTTGTTCCGCGGAGCCATTCAAGCGTCATGGGGACCTTACTGGACCAGTATTTTGTTTGCTGCCATACATATCCGTTATTTGCAGCATTGGCTGATGACCGGGATGGTGTTCGGTATCAGCTACGGGCTGGGCTGGATCTATATTCAAACAGGTTCGTTATGGACTCCTATTATCGCCCACTTTGTTATTGATTTTATTATGGGGTGTATTATTCGCTACAGGAGAGAGGATTAATGCAGTATAAATCTACACTTACCGGGGATATGGAAGTAAAACAAGAGCCTGCGGGGGAAGAACCGGAAGAAAGCTCGCTGCCGCCGCGACACGCGGTGCACCGTTCCGAACGGGAGAAAAGGCTCCGCATTTTTTACGGAACCTTGCTGTGGCTGTTCATCTTATTGGTGGTCGGCCTGCTGATATGGGGGTGGAGAAGGGTCAGGTTAGAGCTGTGACCCTTCTCCGCCTCTTTTTTGTCAACGCATCATTCAGACACAGTGTCGATAGAGGCCGGATCGACGAAGCCGTACTGCTTCGCTTCGAGTTCGGTGAGCAGCTTGTCCAACGCTTGAGCGGTCCAGGGCAGCTCATGCATCAGAATGTTGCTGCCGGGACGCAGCTGCTTCAGCACATTGCCGATAATTTTATCGGGATCGTTATTTTTCGCGGACATCTCCCAATCCAGCGAACCGTTGGACCAAGTCATGAACAGCATGCTGTCTTCCTTGACCTTCGCACGCACCTCGTCTCCGCCGGAGCCAAAGGGAGGACGGAAAAACTGCGGCGTCACCCCAGCCGCTTCCTTTACAATCCGCTGAACGTCATCAATTTGCTGCGCTACTTTTTCCTTGCTTTCCTTTTTTAGATCGATGTGGTCCCACGAATGATTGCCGATCGTCTGGCCATGGTCCGAAAATGAGCTTTAGCAGCTCGGGCTTCTGCTTGACCCGGTAGCCGTTGACGAAAAAGATCGCTTTCGCTTTATGCTTATCCAGCGTCGTGAGGATGGATTCCAGCATGTCATGATCCTTGGGACCGTCGTCAAAAGTAAGCAGCACCACCTGCTTCGAAGCCGTATTCGAATCTATAGGCACGATATCGTACGATTTGGGATTCAGCTTATAGAGCTTGGCCGTTTGTTTCGGTGGAGCGGCCTTATCCTTTTCGGCAGCCGGCACGTCGGGCTTAGCCTGCTCGGAGGCTTGAGCCGGATTCGTCCCGGCTCCGGCGGCTCCCGAAGCGGAAGTGTCGTCGGCGTGAGCGGACTCTTTGCCCTCTCCAGGGGTATGGGCGGCGGCTGGTCCCGCTTGGGAAGAACCGGCGGATGCAGCCGGAGGAGCGGATGCGGAAGGGTTCGTATGCTGGCATGCGGCGGCGGACAGCAGCAGTGCGGCCGAGAGCAGCCAGACCGGCTTCGTATTCATGGCATGACTCCTATTCCTTGTTGGTTTCCTTATTTTATCATGCATGTAACCGCGGCTCCTAGCGGAAAATACGTATGAACCTAACTGATGGAGGGATGGCTATGAAATTCGGTTCATTTTTGTTCGGCGGATTAGTGGGGGCAGCGGCGGTCGTTTATTTCAACAAAAAGAGTAAATCGATGCTTTTTTCCGCTTTAACCAGTAATCAGTCTTTAGGCAATGTGATGGACAAAACGAAGAAATCGGCAAATGCCGCTTTCAAAAAGGACGATCCTTTCAGCACCGAAGGGATGGACAAGATCAAAGATATTGTGAAGGAAGATCCGGGCTTGCAGGCAACCGTCAATGAAATTTTGGCTGACAATAATCAGTCGGCAGATCATCAGAATGAACATCATGTGCAATAAAATGCTTTAGAATAGAAACTCAAGAGGCATAAGCGGATAAAATTCCGTTTATGCTTTTCTTTTTTTATTAGGCATTCGTACATTTTTGTTATGTTGTGATATAATAGTCATATAATTGAATACAAGCTATTGAAGCTTTCTCACCTTTTTGACCTTACTTCATAAGCTGTTATTATACGTGTCGGCAAGGAGGAATTCTGTATGAAAATGGAGCGTTTAAGTCAGGACAAGATACGGATTTTCCTCACATTCGACGACTTGACGGAGCGAGGCATTCAAAAGGATGACATGTGGAGAGAAATTCCGAAGGTGCATGAACTGTTCAGCGATATGATGGACCAGGCGTACACCGAGCTGGGCTTCGAACCTTCCGGTTCTTTGGCCGTCGAAGTGCTTGCGCTTCCCGCTCAAGGTATGGTCGTCATTGTGACCCGCGGTAAAATGGATTTTCATCACTCCGCTGATTCCTTGGATGAAGAAGTCGAAGAAATGTATGAGCTTGAGGTAACGCTTGAGCAGACGGATCAAATCTCCTACGTATTCCATGACTTTGAGGATTTGCTTCGCATGGCCAAGGTGTTGAATCCGCTTGTAACGGATGGAGGGTCCTTGTTTTCGTATAAGAACAAGTGGTTCCTGCAGATGGACGCCGTTGATATGGATGAAAGCGGATATCAAGCGGTAATCGCAGTGCTGTCGGAATTCGGCGAAGCGGCTTCCGTTACCCGGGCGGTCTTGGAGGAATACGGGAAGACGGTTATTGCTGCCGACGCTATCAAGGTGCTCTGCTCGCATTTTAAATAAATCGCATACACAGGGATTCTGCGGTCATTGAATCGCTGTTCAGAGGCATTCGTAAAAACATGCGTTTTTGCGGGTGCTTTTTTGCTTGCGCTAATTAAAAGCTGCCATGACAGGCGATCGTTGGGGGATAAGCGGAATTCCATCCATCGTGAAAGATTGAATGGCAAAGTAGTTTGAAACGGTCTATAATATGAGATAAGACTTTGTTAGACAAGAACGGAGGAGGGGGACACATTGAGCGTCTTCTCAGTCTTGACGGCAGCGATTGCGCCAGGTGTCGCTTTGCTCATTTATTTTTACTTAAAGGACCGATATGACACAGAGCCATTTCACCTTGTGCTCAAGGTGTTTTTATTTGGCGTTATGCTTGTTTTTCCCGTTATGGTGCTTCAGCGGGCTTTCGTGCATGGATTGGGTGACAATCCGTTCGTATTCTCCTTTATCATTTCTGCCGGCCTGGAAGAATTTTTGAAGTGGTTTCTGGTTTATTTCATTATTTATAAGCACACCTCGTTCGATGAGCCTTATGATGGCATTGTATATGCAGTGGCCGCCTCGCTGGGCTTCGCCACGCTGGAGAACGTGTTCTACGCTTTTCTTAATTCGGCTTCGATTTCCAGCTTGATTTACAGAGCGCTGCTGCCGGTTTCGGGTCATGCGATGTTCGGTGTTATTATGGGATACCATCTGGGGCGGGCGAAGTTCGATCCGAAGCGAAGGACGAGACACTTGCTGTATTCCCTGCTGCTGCCTATTTTCTGGCATGGCTTGTTTGATTACATTCTGCTGACGACCAAAAACTATTGGGTCTGGTTTATGGTGCCGCTGATGAGTTATTTGTGGTCCGCAGCCTGTGGAAAGTCAACAGGGCGAATGCCAAATCGCCGCTTCGCGTCGCTCAGCCGGAGAAGCAGGTTAAAATTTGACCGGTTTGTCTATAATTACATGTATAGAAACGAACAAACCGGAGGGACGGCATGTCAGGAACCGAGAGAGTGAAAGTAACGATCCGCTGCAACATGTGCGGCGAGAAATTTGTCCTGAGGGGACGCAGGGATAAAGGAAGAATCGATACCGGCTTCAAGCAGTGTATTTGCAACAACGACCGGGATTTTGATATTGAAAATCATGACTTGTAAGGAGAAGCCCGTGCGGCTTCTTTTTTCTTTTTTTGTATAAGACTCCTTCTCCGGGCAAAAACTACAACCAACCAAGTTTGGCTGACGAAGGGAGAAGAACAACCATGTACAAAAGATTAAGCATCGTTATGTTCCCCATTTTGCTTGTTGCCTTGGTTGGGGCGGGAGTATGGGGATACTTAGAGCATCAGGAAAAAAACTCGATCCTGATCAAAGCTGAAAATTCGTATCAGCGTGCGTTTCATGATTTATCCTTTCATGTGGATAAGCTGCACACGGAGCTGGGCAATACGCTGGCGGTAAATAACACGTCGCAGGATGCTTATAAAAAAGGGCTGATCAACGTATGGCGTATTACGAGCCAGGCTCAGAATGAGATTTCGCAGCTGCCTCTGACGCTGCTGCCGTTTAATAAAACGGAAGAATTTTTGGCGAATATGGCCAACTTCTCTTACCGTGCCGCTATGCGCGATTTGAGCAAGCAGCCGTTAAGCCAGGAAGAAATGGGCAATTTGAACGCGCTGTACCAACATTCCGAGGAAATCTCGACAAGTCTTCGCGACATGCAGTCCAAGGTACTGCAAAGCAACCTCCGCTGGATGGATGTGGAAACGGCCCTTGCGACGGAAAAACAGCCGCTCGATAATGCGATTATCGATGGCTTTCAGACTGTAGACAAGAAAGTCTCTGAATATGCGGACGTCAAATGGAGTCCGAGTCTGCTGAGCATGTACCAAAAAAATGATGTCAGCATGCTGAGCGGCGACAATGTGACGGCAGAGCAGATTAAGCAGAAGGCTGCACAGTTTCTTCAGCTGCAGGACCCGTCTGGCATTCAAGTCGTAGAGAACGGAACGGGAACGGAATATCAGTCGTTCAGCGTCATGGCTCCGAAGGCAAATACGAATGACGGCGTCCATATGGATTACAGCACCAAGGGCGGGCAGCTGCTGTGGTTTTCAGCGAGCAGACCGGCTGCCGAGAAAAAACTCGATATCCGCCAGGCAAGGGATGCCGCAGCGGAATTTCTCGATTCGCACGATTATAAGGACATGACGGCCGTAAGCTATGACGAATACAATAACATCGGAAATTTGATTTTTGCCACCCGCAAAAATAATATCGTGAACTATATCGATAAAGTCGGCGTTAAAGTCGCCCTGGACAATGGGGAAATCATCGGGCTGCAGGCAACGGATTATGTATATAATCATAAGGAACGCCAGCTGAAAGAGCCTGCGCTGACTGCGGAGCAAGCTCGGAAGTCGCTAAATCCGCAGCTTAAAATCAGCGATGAAACGTTGGCGCTGATCCGCAACGATCTGCAGGAAGAGGTGCTGTGCTACCAATACTCGGGTACCATCAACGGCTCCTTGTACCGTGTGTATATCAATGCGGATAACGGTACGGAAGAAAAGATTGAGCATATACGCAAGGAAGAAGCACAGGTAAATCAAACCTGATCGCTTTCTGAAGGAGCCGTCTTCATCGGGACGGCTCCTTTTTTGTGCTTCCCATATAGGGGCGACATGGTATAATGAATCTGGGAATCTAGTACTTCAGTACTGGTTTTGACATCATGGGCGGGGAGGTGCAGAGGATGCTTCCAAAAGTAAATCAAATTTTACATATACAAGTGAATTCCATTGACGAGGAAGAAGCGAGACAGGAATTCAAATCGAGAATTGCCGACGTGACAGACAATTATATCAGTATGGAAGTCCCTATTAATGAGAATACCGGCCGCCTGAAGCGCTTGTATGTCGGTGACGAAATTTCAACCTATTTTTTGACGGACGGCGGGGTGAAAAACTTTTTTACCAGCTCCGTTCTTGGTTTTACCGACGATGTGATCCGGCTGGTGCTCATTAAGAAGCCCGAGCCTGACGCCATTACCAAGGTGCAGCGGCGTAATTTCTTGAGGGTGCCCGCAGAGCTTGAAGTTGCGGTCAATTACTCCGAGCAGCTTCAGTTCATCGCCATAACCGACGACGTCGGAGGCGGCGGCATTTCTTTCCTGTGCGACGGCTATGTTACGCTGGTGCCTCAGCAGACGGTAAGCTGCTGGCTGTTGATCAACTATAAGAGCGGACAAGTCGAGCATGTGTTTTTCAAAGGAGAGCTTGTCCGCATCAAGCCGCTGGAAACCGGCAATCAGCAGGTCATCGTCCGCTACGCGGAGATTACCGACCGGGACCGGCAGAAGATTATCAGGTACTGCTTCGAGCGTCAGCTCGAATTCCGCAAGCGTTAACCGAATATTAGCCTGCAGGTTGGGATAAACTACCATCCAAACGTAAAAATGGGGTGGATAGTATGGAGCATAAGGACGACGGGCAAAGAGAGGGATATAGGTACGAAGAACTATTCGTTCGCTTCTCCGAGCGCGCCGAGTACTGGCTGCTGCGGTTCGTTGCGGTATGGTTCGTTTTACTGATTGCCTCCCAGCTGCTGCTTCAGATCCCGGGAGTGCGCTATTATTTTGTCAAAGTAGAGCAGCTGGAGGGGGTTCCTTACCAGCGTTCATCAGATTTTGACAGCGGCCGGCCGGGATAAGCCTGCGCTTGCTTTGCAATCCTTCTCTTACCTATGGTATAATTTTCTTCGATCACAGGCAGGGTCTGTTTAATTACACAAGCATCATTGTTATTTATTATTGCTGGGAGGCCCGTGTTTTGGACAAATTTAATATTGCTATAGATGGCCCGGCAGGAGCAGGCAAAAGCACGATCGCCCGTCTTGTCGCTAATACGTTAGGTTTTGTCTACGTGGATACGGGGGCCATGTATAGAGCGGTTACCTGGAACGTGCTTCGTTCCGGCATTCGTCCGGATCAGGAAGCGGAGGTGATCTCCGTCACCGAGCGGATGGATATTCGTCTCGCACCGGGCGAGGAAGGCCAGATGGTGTTCGTGGATGGCAGCGATGTCACGACCGAAATCCGGTCGGCCGAGGTTACGGGCAACGTCTCGCGTATCGCACAAATCGCTGAAGTACGTCGTATTTTGACGGACAAACAAAAGCGTCTTGCCGCAGATAAAGGCGTTGTGATGGACGGCAGGGACATTGGAAGCCATGTGCTGCCCGATGCGGAGCTTAAAGTATTCCTGACGGCAAGCGTACGGATTCGGGCCGAGAGACGGTTCAAGGAAATTCAGGATCAGCGCTCTGACGTGACACTGGAGCAGCTGGAGCAAGAGATTGCGACACGCGACCAGATGGACGAGCAGAGAGAAACATCCCCATTGATTCAAGCTGCGGATGCGGTTCTGCTGGACACTACGGAGATGTCGATTCCGCAGGTGGTCGAACACATTTTGGGGCTTTGCAGAACTAAGGTCGGCGGGGGGAAGTAGCATGCTCTACACTACGCTGCGCGCGACATTTCATTTCCTGTTCCGCGTATTGTACCGGCTGAGGGTTATCGGCCTGGAAAATATCCCTGAAGGAAAGCCTGTGATTTTGTGTGCCAACCACACAAGCAACTTTGATCCCCCTCTGCTGGGGAGCCCGTTGACTACCCGAAGGGTGCATTACATGGCTAAGGCTGAGCTGTTCGAGGTCGCCGGTTTTGGGCTGGGTGCTTCCCAGAATTTGCGCTTTTCCAGTGAAACGGGGAGGAGTGAGCAAAGAATCGATTCGATTATCGCTTCAGCTTCTTCAAGAGAATAACATTTTGGGCATTTTTCCTGAAGGCTCGCGCAATGCGGGGGGCATGGGCAAGAAAGGCGCCGCAAGTCTGGCGCTGAAATCCGGTGCCGCGGTCGTGCCATCGGCCATCGTTGGAGGCTACAAGCTTTTCCGGCCTATGACACTGGTTTACGGCAAGCCGATGGATCTCAGTGAGTTCAGAGCTATGGGCTCTGAAGGAGCGGAGCAGGCGACGGATAAAATTATGAATGAAATTCGCGCTTTGGTTAAACAGTACGAATCGAAATGATAATTTGTGGAATACTTAGAAAAACAATTGACCTGCGCATCTCATGCGCCGGTAAATTATATACGATAGCAGCAATTGTAACTAATATTTCATTGGTTGAAGGTTGCTAATCAAGGAGGGTATTGAACCATGTCAGAGGAAACAAAAGTAGATCAGAACCTACAAGAAGAAGAAACACAAGAGTTATCCCAAGAGGAATCCATGGCCAACGTATCGGTCTTGAAAAAAGGGGATACCGTTAAAGGTAAAGTGATTAAAGTCGACGACGATCAAGCTTTCGTCGATGTAGGCTATAAGTATGACGGCGTTATTCCAGTCCGCGAGCTGTCTTCCGTTAATTTGGGCAGCGCAGGGGAAGGCATCGAAGTCGGTCAAGATGTGGAGCTGAAAGTATTGACTATTGATGATAACAAAGAAAAGCTCGTTCTTTCCAAGCGCGTAGTGGATAGCGAGAAAGCATGGGATAAGCTTCAAGAGGATATGGAGAACAAAACAATCCTCGAAGCAAAAGTAGCTGAAGTCGTTAAGGGCGGCCTTGTTGTCGATATCGGCTTGAGAGGCTTCGTACCCGCTTCCATGGTTGAGCGTACTTTCGTTGAAGATTTCAGCGATTACAAAGGCCGTACTTTGAAGCTTCGCGTGAAAGAAATGCGACCGCGAGAAAAACAAAGTCATCCTTTCCCAGAAGGATGTGCTGGACGAAGAGTTCGAAGCTAAGAAGAAAGAAGTCATTTCCCAGCTTTCCGTCGGTCAAGAATTGACGGGTACGGTTCAACGCTTGACGCAGTTCGGCGCATTCGTCGATATCGGCGGCGTAGACGGCTTGGTGCACATTTCCGAAATGGCTTGGCACCATGTTGAAACACCGGGCGAGGTCGTTAAAGAAGGCGACCAAGTCAAAGTACAAATCTTGAAGCTGGACCCTGCTAATGAGCGCATCAGCCTGAGCATCAGAGCGACTCAACCGGGACCTTGGGAGCAAGTTAGCTCCAAGTTTAACGTGGGCGACATTGTGACAGGTACGGTAAAACGTCTTGCTCAATTCGGCGCATTCGTGGAAGTAGCTCCTGGCGTGGAAGGTTTGGTACATATTTCCCAAATCGCTCACCGTCATATCGGGACTCCGCATGAAGTGCTGAAGGAAGGTCAAGAAGTGAAAGTGAAGGTACTTGACCTGAACGTGGATGAGAAGCGGATCAGCCTGAGCATCAAAGAAACGGAAGAAGCGCCTGCAGCATCCGCTCCAGCGCCGAAATCCGACCGTCCTGCACGCCAGCCGAAAGAAACGCAAATTGCGGAAGAATATCAAAACCAGGGCTTGAACCTGACGCTCGGCGAGCGTTTCGGCGACAAGCTTAGCAAATTTAAATAAGTAATGATCGAAGACGAAATGAGGAATCAAGGTGCGTATACCTAGGAAACTGGAGCATGTACAGCATGCACTAAGTCTCGGACAGAGCGGGGAGCAAGGCTTCTCCGACATCCGGCTCGTTCCTAATTGTCTGCCGGAATCCTCAGCTCGGCTCATCTCATTACACACCAAAATAGGCGGGCTCACACTGAGCTCGCCTATTTTCATTAATGCGATGACCGGCGGAGCGCAGGAAACGGAGGCCATTAACAGGGAACTGGCCGCAGCCGCAAGAGAAACGGGCTTGGCAATGGCTGTAGGCTCACAGATGTCGGCGATCAAAGATCCGGAAGTGGCTTCCAGCTACCGGATCGTAAGAAAGGTTAACCCGGAAGGGATTGTATTTGGCAACCTGGGCAGCGAAGCGACGCTTGATCAAGCGCGGGCCGCCGTGGAGATGCTGAGAGCGGATGCGCTCCAGATTCATCTGAATGTGATGCAGGAGCTGATTATGCCGGAAGGGACCGCGATTTTCAAGGCATGCTTTCACGCATTGAGGCTATTGTCAAGGATGCGGGCGTACCCGTGATCGTAAAAGAAGTCGGCTTCGGAATAGGCAGGGAAAGCGTGAAGCTGCTGCAGCAGGCCGGCGTCCGCATTATAGACGTAGGCGGCTTCGGCGGGACGAATTTTGCCGCTATCGAGAATGCGCGCCGCGCTTTGCCGATGGACTGGCTCAACGAGTGGGGCTGCTCGACGGCCGTGTCTCTTATGGAAGCGAACGATGCGTTAAATTCTTCACCCGCCTCCAAGCTTTCCTCTGACGTTTCCATCATTGGGTCCGGAGGAATAAGGGGAGCTCTGGAAGCCTGCAAAGCGCTTATTCTGGGATCATCCGCTGTCGGCATCGCGGGCGCCTTTCTCAAGACATTACAGACCGAAGGAACAGAGGCGCTAATTGAGCGGATAGGACAAATGCACGACGAGCTTCGGCTGCTTATGACAGCGTTGGGAACGGACCAAATCGCGGACTTATGGAAATACCCGGTGGTGATCACTGGCGAGACGGCAGCCTGGTGCCATGCACGGGGGATCGATATCCGTAATTATGCAAATCGGACAGGCTTGTTTAAAACTACATAATAAAGCCATACTAAGGAGCGAGTAAAGAAGAAAGCTCTTAGGTGGTGCGAATGAATCCAGGATACTTATCGCTGCTGCTCATGCTTGTGACGTTGATATTGTTCGCCAGCGGCTGGAAGGACTTCATGATAAGAGGTATAACTAACACGTTGATACTTCTTTTTTTTATTTTCTGGTGTATAGGCATGAAGCTTTCCGTCGCCATACCGTATGGTCATATTCAGTTGAATGTGCTTGTTCTGTGCGCTGTCATTGTCCGTGTGCTATGGCGCTCGCACGGGCATCTGTACCGGCTTCATCTTCTTTCTATCGGAATCCTGCTGGGCTCGGTCACGTTTTTTATGCTGGAAACGCTCCATCTGATGCCGTTTCTCGTGATAGGAAATCAGGAGATGACGATTGCGCTCGTGATTGCCGTCTTGCTCAGCTTCATGACCCGCAATGCGGGCGTGCAAATAGCGGTTGCTTCCTTGGGACTGCTGTTGGGCGATGCCTACTATCGCTACCTTCACCGGGCTCATGCAGGCTTTCAATTGGGCACGCTCGGTTTTCAGGATTTATGGTGGCTCACGATCTGCTTAACGAGAGGGATATCTCTTGTGTTAGCCGGCGTGCTGTCCGCTTGTAAGAAGAGTGCGCTGTGGCTGATTGAAGGAATTCACCGGCGCAGCGGTGACCGGGAATAGGAAAGGAGCGAGGAGATGCTGCATTGGATTGCAGAGCAGAAATATACGGTCGGAATTGTGCTTGGCGTCGTGTTCGGCATGCTGGCAAGGCTGAGTATGCTTCGGACGGATTACCGCCAATACCCGACCTATCCGCACGGCAAAATCATTCATATTTCGTTGGGATTCATCGCGGCCGGTTTAGGCGCGGTAGCCGTACCTTCATTGCTGGATAAGAACTATACCGCCGTAACTTTCTTAACCGTAGCGGCGCAGCAGTTCCGCGATGTGCGCAATATGGAACGCCAGACGCTGTCCAAAATCGACAGCATGGAATTGGTTCCGCGCGGAGCTACATATATAGAAGGCATTGCGATGGTTTTTGAGGGCCGCAACTACATGGTCATTTTCACGGCCTTCGTTACAGCGTTGTTCAGCATTGTTTTTGCATGGTACTGGGGAATCATTGCGGGCATTCTGGCTATATTGCTGACCAACCATTTTAAATCCGGCAAAAGCATCTGTCATATTGCCGACGTTAAGACGGCCCAGGTTAAAATGGACGGCCCGAATTTGTTTGTCGACGACATCTATATTATGAACGTAGGCTTGGATGATACCCGGGAAATTATCCGCAAAAGGGGCATAGGTCTGATCGTAACTCCCAAAAATAAAAATTGCCGCGTTACGATAGCGAACATCGGTCAGCGTCAGGCGCTGCTGCACGATCTTTCGACGATTATGGGCGTATACCGGGACGAAGGCGAACCCTCGCTCCTTCCCTTAGCGAAGCTGGATATGGGGGACGGACGGCTGGCCGTCTTTTTACTGCCGCAGGAGTTGGATGCGGAAAAGGCGCGTAAGGTACTGCTGCAATCGCCTGTGCTGGAGAGCGCCGTACGGATGCCCTCAGAGGCGGACGTGCAGAAAGCCGGGAAGGAAGGAGCATAGCTTATGGGTAAAATTATGGCGGTGGTTACCGCGGATAAGGAACAGGTGGCCGGCGGCGCTCCCATTTTTCTTGTTCCCAACGCGGAAGAGCTGCAAAAGGTCGCTTTCAAGCTGGAAAAAATATTGGATGCTTCGGCGCACGATCTGCAGAACGGAGTCATGATTCTGGTGGATCACAAAAGCTCCTCGGAATAACGAATTTGTCGGGCCCTGCATTGATTTCACCCGGTGCAAATGCTATGATGTAAGTTGTGTAATTTTTCAAGTTGTCGGTATGTGCGGTTTGTGCAGCCAGGAAGGGAATGAAGTCTAGTGGCAAGACCCGTTGTTGCAATAGTCGGTCGTCCGAATGTGGGGAAATCAACCATTTTCAACCGCATTATCGGGGACAGACTTGCGATTGTTGAAGATATGCCGGGCGTAACCCGGGACCGTTTGTACGGCATCGGTGAATGGCTGGATCATCAGTTTAGTGTAATAGATACCGGAGGTATCGAGATTGACGGCGAAGACGAGATTCTGAAATCGGTTCGCGTGCAGGCCGAGCTTGCTATTGAAGAGGCGGATGTCATCGTCTTTATGGTCGACGGTAAAGCGGGCATCACACCGAACGACTCGGAGGTAGCGGAGCTGCTGTTCCGTTCCAAGAAGCCCGTCGTCTTAGCGGTAAATAAAATTGACAATATCCAGCGGCAGGACGATATTTATGAGTTTTACAGCTTGGGATTCGGCACGCCGTTCGGGATTTCGGGCTCGCACGGAACGGGCTTGGGCGATCTGCTGGATGAAGTCGTGCAGCATTTCCCTGACTCGAAGGACGATGAATATGGGGAAGAAGTCATCCGCGTAGCTCTCATCGGCCGTCCGAATGTAGGGAAATCGTCTTTGGTGAATGCTATCCTGGGGGAAGAACGGGTTATCGTGAGCAACGTTGCCGGTACGACCCGGGATGCGATCGATACGCCGTTCGAGAAGGACGGTCAGCAGTACGTGATTATCGACACCGCCGGGATGCGTAAGCGCGGCAAGGTGTACGAGAATACGGAGAAATACAGCGTCATGCGTGCGTTGAAGGCTATCGAGCGCGCCGATGTGGTGCTGGTGCTGATTAACGGCGAAGAAGGGATCATCGAGCAGGATAAGCATATTGCAGGCTATGCCCATGAGGCCGGGAAAGCCGCGATCTTTGTCGTGAATAAATGGGATGTCGTCGAGAAGGACGATAAGACGATGCATCAATTTTCGCAAAAAATTCGCGACCACTTCCTGTTCATGAGCTATGCTCCGATCGTTTATTTGTCCGCGTTGACCAAATCTCGGATTCACAAGCTGCTTCCGGTCGTTAACCAGGTGGCCGAGGCCCATGCTATGCGCGTTCAGACGCATCTATTGAACGATGTCATCTCCGATGCGGTAGCTATCAATCCGCCGCCAACGGATAAAGGAAGAAGACTGCGGATCAATTATGCGACGCAGGTTGCCGTAAAGCCGCCGACCATCGTTGTTTTCGTAAACGATCCGGAGCTCATGCATTTCTCCTACGAACGGTATCTGGATAATAAAATTCGCGCGGCCTTCGGCTTTGAAGGCACGCCGTTAAGGCTGATTACACGCAAAAAATCTTCGGATGATGAATAACGATAGGAGAGATGACTGGTGTGGTTCGTCGTGCCCATTATTATCGGGTATTTGTTAGGCTCGATCAGTTTTAGTTATTTGGCGGGTAGGCTGTTAAAAGGGATCGACATCCGCAATCATGGCAGCGGTAATGCCGGAGCGACCAACACGCTGCGGGTGCTTGGCAAAGGGCCTGCCATCACCGTTCTTTTGCTGGATGCGGTAAAAGGCGTGGCTGCGGTAGCGATCGGCCGGTGGATGTCCGGCGGCGATCATCTGATCGAGACGCTGTGCGGCTTAGCCGCCATTTCGGGACATAATTGGCCGCTCTATTTCGGCTTCAGAGGAGGCAAGGGCATTGCAACGACGATCGGGGTTATGCTCTTCCTCGCTCCGATGCCTGTCGTTTACGCCGGAATTGTCGCTATCGTAACGATTGCTGTGACCCGTTATGTTTCCCTCGGATCCCTGCTGCTTACCGCTATTATACCTATTCTTATCTGGTTTATGGGGTATCCGATCGAAGTGTTCTGGTTAAGCATTCTGCTCTTCGCTTTCGCGGTGTTCCGTCACCGTACCAATATTGTAAAGCTGGTCAAAGGACAGGAGAACAAAATCGGTTCCAAAAAATAATCGGAGGTGTGGACACATTGGCCAAAAAAGTATCGGTGCTCGTTGCCGGAAGCTGGGGGACGGCCATTGCCTCTGTGTTGGCGGATAATGATTTGGATGTTATGCTGTGGTCGCGCAACGAGCAGCAGGTTGCCGAGATTAACAAGGAGCACCGCAACCGGCGGTTTCTGACCGATGCCGTTCTGTCTCCGCGTATTCGTGCAACAAGCTCGATGCAGGAGGCGCTGACGGAAGCGGAAGCCGTTGTTGTTGTTGCGCCGTCTTCAGCGATGCGGGATGTAGCGGCTCAAATGAAGCCGTATTTAGACAGCAATACGCTGCTGGTTCACGCGACCAAAGGCTTCGAAACCGGCACGCTGAAGCGCATGTCGACGGTGCTTGCAGACGAGCTGCCTGATACCGATCCGGCCAGGATCATCGTGCTGTCGGGGCCAAGCCATGCCGAAGAGGTCATTCGCCAGTGCCCTACGACAGTGGTGGTCGCTTCCGAGTCCGAGGCGGCTGCGGAAGCGGCGCAGGATCTGCTGATCACGCCTTTCTTCCGCGTCTATACGAATCCGGACGTCGTAGGGGTCGAGGTCGGCGGAGCCCTGAAAAATATTATCGCGCTCGGCGCCGGTCTGACTGACGGCTTAGACTATGGCGATAATGCCAAAGCGGCGCTGCTCACCCGCGGACTGGCCGAAATCTCCCGGCTGGGAACTGCGATGGGCGGTAACCCGCTGACCTTTGCCGGACTCGCCGGTATCGGGGATTTGGTGGTGACCTGCACAAGCAAGCACAGCCGGAACTGGCGGGCGGGTTATATGCTTGCCCAAGGGAAGCCGCTGGAGGAAGTGCTGAAGCAGATGGGCATGGTGGTCGAAGGCGTGAAGACGACGCAGGCGGCTTATACGCTGTCGCGGCAATTCGATGTCGAGATGCCGATCGCCGACGAGCTGTACCAGGTGCTGTTTAACGGCAAGCCTGCAGCGGCAGCGGTGGAAGATTTAATGGGCAGGGGACGTACCCATGAGATTGAAGAGGTGGCCAAGCCTGTTCAAACAAAGTGGTTCGGTTAGACAACCGCCTACACGGGTTAGGGCTTCTGTTCATAAAATACCTTAGATTCATCAGCCAGCTTTTGTGGCAGTAAGATGACTAAGGAGGGACAGGACAGTGACCAATAAAAATATGTCCAAGGACGTGCTGAACGTCGTTAAGAAAAAAACCGGTAAAAACGTCAGCGAGAAGGACATCTATAAGCTGGCCAGTGGCGTGAAGCCTTCCACAATGCAAAGTGACGCTCAGCTGAGACAGCTGATCAAGCAGGTTTCCGGACTCGTCAACGTGCCGGTATCCGAATCGACGATGAATGAGCTGATCCAGGCGATTAAAAGCAGCAAAATGAACGGCAACAGCATGGAACAGCTAATGAAAATGATCAGTAAAAAGTAACAGTTTCGTGGCACAGGCGGCCAAACGGCGCGCGTGTGCTTTTTTTGTGCTATAATAGCTTAGAATATTTTGGGACAAGCAAACAAAAGCACAGTCTTTTTGCAGGCAAGGGATGATTTAGGGGGTATTCGAAACATGTCGCCAATGGACAAAATGTGGGCATCGTTTATTGCGATCGGATTAATGGTGGCTGCATCGCTGCTGATCACTTTTGCGCGAAGCAAAACCAAGGGAGTGCTGCGCATCGTGCTCTCGATGGTCGCGTTTATGCTGTTTTTGCCGATATTGCTGTATATGATCGTGTCGATATTATAAGGTGGGGGAGCAAGGCAGCATGATTACAATCAAGGGGCGTAAAAATCAGCAGCAAATAGAACCGGAAACCGGTCTGACCTTATTGGATCTGGCGATGAAGCACAAGGTGGAGTGGGCGTTCTCTTGTACGCGGGGAACCTGTGCCCGCTGCCGGTGTCTGGTCACCGAGGGAACGGAATGGTTGAACGAGCCTACAGATGCGGAATTGGATCGGCTGGAGCCGGAGGAGATAGAGGAAGGCTTTCGTCTGGCATGCCAAGCGACAGTGAAGCGGGAGGGAACGATTTCGGTTACCCACCGACCTTATTTTTAATAAGGATGTATGCCGGGAAATGAGGGTTAAGCATGAAAATGACGGATAAGCTGGAACGGGCGCTGGCTGAGATTAATAAAAGACTCCGCCCCATTCAGGTGCCGTGGCTGGTAGGAGGCAGTACGGGACTGCTGCTTCAAGGAGTGCCGCTGGCCTCGGAGCCGCGGGATTTGGACTTGTACGCGGATGATGACGCAGCGAAGCTCATTCATCAGGCGCTGATTGAATTTGCGGTGGACGAGCAGCTGGATGACCGTTCCGGGCAGTACCGGTCGATTTTAAGCCATTATTTAATACATGACGTCAAGGTAGAGCTGGTCGGAGGATTCGTTGTATCGGCCTATGGCTGCGTCTACAAGGTAGAGGCAGCTTATTTGTATGACAAGCATGGAGCGGTTCCTGCGGCTGATTATGCCGCGTGCGGCCTGGAGGAGCTTCGGCTGATGCCGCTTGAGCATGAGCTGCTTTTCAATCTGCTTAGAGTCCGTCCCGACCGTTATGAGAGCATCGCGCGGGCTCTAGGCCAAAGAAGCGGCAGCGGTTCGCCTCAAGCGACAGCGGCTTTGGATGATTTGCTGTCTCGCAGCATATGGAGCGAGGAATTTGTGTCACGATTACATCATGTGTTGGCACAAGAAGAAAAAAGAGGACTATAAAGGAGCCGCCGAATCACGATGGGAGCAAAAGTGACATTTCTGCCGGACGGTAAGACCGTTGAGGTCAGGCCGGGAACGACGATCCTGGATGCCTCGCGGAGGGCGAGAGTGCAGATTCGGACGCGCTGCGGGGGCAAAGCAGCCTGTATGATGTGTAAGGTTCAGGTGCCGGATCCGTCGGGGCTCGCGCCGATCAATCAGAACGAGCGTTTGAAGCTGGGAGGACAGGAAGAGCAGGGGTACCGGCTCGCCTGCCAGGCTAAAGTAACGGGAACGGTCACTGCAGTGCTTCCGGAAGACCCGTTAAAGGCGGCTGTCAGAAAGCAGCTGGCAAGACAGCAGGAAGAGGAAGGGTGTTGACATTTTGAAGAAAGCGGCAATCGGTTTCTTGCTGGCTCTGCTTTGTGTGCTGGGAGCCGGCTGTATGTATCCGAACGAAATGCGTCAGGAAAATCAGGTCGCGACAGGGGAATATATAGTCGTAGTGCAAAATGCGGTCGATCAATATCATGCCAAAACCGGCGTGCTGCCGATCAAAAATAGTGAAGAAACGACGCCGATTTATGAAAAGTATCCGGTCGATTTTAAAAAAATGAAGGAACGCGGCGTCATCAGCAACGTGCCGGCCAACGCTTTTGAGAACGGGGGCAGCGCCATCTATGTACTGGTGGATGCCGAGACGAAGCCGACGGTCAAAATGATGGATTTGACGTCGTTCCAGCAGACGGTGGAAGTCCAGAAGCTTGTTGACGAGTACCGTTCCAAAAATTACGGGAACATTCCGAAGGGGGAAGAGATTGCCCCGTCGTTATACCGGATCGATTTTGCCAAAATGAAAAAGAAGCCGGTCGAGGTCCATAGCATGTATACGCGCAATGTAGTGCTGCCGTTTTTTATGGACGATGCGGGACAGGTTTCCATCGATTATTCGGAGGAAATCATGCGGCTGATCGATAAAAAATCGCTGCAGAGCAGCTTGAAGGCGGATCAGGATCTGCGCGAGCTGTTAGTCAAGGATTCCTACTTCGTCCCTGCCCGCACCCTTGCTTATCGCTGGGTCAACGGACAGCCGGCCCCTTCGCTTAAATAATTATCGATAAAGCCTCTATTAACCTTGAATTGCAAGGGAGATAGAGGTTTTTTTGTGCTGCAAAGAATAACGCCCCGCATCGGTTCATATATTCTCAGAGAGATAAAGCTGCGGCGTGTGATGCCCGCGAACAAGCAAGGAGTGATTTCGAAATAAAGGCACAATTATTTCATCATATTTCGCTTGCTAGTACATATATTTTTACTAGTCCAAAAAGCATGTACGAGTTTCGTCTTAAACAACCTGTAGGAGGGATTCTCATTGGAAAAAGTGGATATCTTTAAGGACATTGCAGAGCGTACTGGCGGGGATATTTACCTGGGGGTCGTTGGAGCGGTCCGTACTGGGAAATCAACGTTTATCAAGCGCTTTATGGAGTCGATCGTGCTGCCCAACATTCAGAATGAATCGGACCGCATTCGGGCGACGGATGAGCTGCCGCAAAGCGCTGCGGGCCGCACCATTATGACGACAGAGCCGAAATTCGTACCGAACAATGCAGTGCAGCTGCATGTTGCTGAAGGACTGAATGTCAATGTACGTCTGGTGGATTGTGTAGGCTATGTGGTGGAAGGGGCCAAGGGCTACGAGGATGAGAACGGTCCTCGCATGATTAATACGCCTTGGTTCGACGAGGCGATACCTTTTCAGGAAGCGGCCGAAATCGGCACGCGCAAGGTAATCCAGGAGCATGCCACGCTTGGCGTTGTCATAACGACGGACGGCTCCATCGCTGAAATTCCCCGGGCTTCCTATGTAGATGCCGAGGAAAGAATCATCAACGAGCTGAAAGAAGTCGGCAAACCGTTTATCGTCATCGTCAACTCGACCAAGCCGAACGGGGACTTCGCCCAGGAGCTGCGCAGCCAGCTGCAGACGCAGCATGATGTGCCTGTCGTGTCCATGAGCGTTGCAAACATGAATGAGGATGATATGACCTCCGTGCTTCGCGAGGTGCTGTACGAATTCCCGGTTCACGAGGTGAATGTGAATCTGCCAAGCTGGGTGATGGTGCTGGAGGAAAATCACTGGCTCCGCTCCCACTTCGAGAATTCCGTCCGCGAAACCGTGCAGGACATCCGCAGGCTGCGCGATGTCGACCGGGTTGTAGCCCAATTCGAAGAATACGACTTTATCGAAAAAGCCGCTCTGGCGGGTATGAATATGGGGCAGGGCGTCGCAGAAATCGACCTGTATGCTCCGGATGAGCTGTATGACCGGATTCTGATGGAAGTCGTGGGCGTGGAAATCCGCGGCAAAGACCATCTGCTCCAGCTGATGCAGGATTTCAGCCATGCGAAGCGGGAATACGACCATTTTGCCGAGGCTTTGGAAATGGTCAAGACGACAGGCTACGGAATTGCGCCTCCGACGCTTGCCGATATGGCTCTGGAGGAGCCGGAGCTCATTCGCCAGGGGTCCCGCTTCGGAGTAAGATTGAAGGCCACAGCGCCGTCTATACACATGATTCGCGTCGACGTCGAATCCGAGTTTTCACCGATCATCGGCACAGAGAAGCAGAGCGAGGAGCTTGTGCGTTATTTGATGCAGGATTTCGAGGACAACCCGCTGAAAATGTGGGAGTCGGATATTTTCGGAAGATCGCTTCACTCCATCGTTCGCGAAGGCATTCAGGGCAAGCTGGCGATGATGCCGGACAATGCCAGATACAAGCTGCAGGAAACGCTGGGACGTATTATCAATGAAGGCTCCGGTGGGCTGATAGCTATTATTCTGTGATATATGTCACAGTTACTCAACGAAAATGCACTCCGAAGGGTGCATTTTTTTGTTTTTACTTGAAAAAGTAACATGGGTGTATTACTATAGTCTTGATTTGTTCGGTTTTACAGCGTCAGATGTATATTTTTGAACATTTCCGTTAACAAAGAGAATAACGAGATAGCAATTTCTCTTGGGGGGAGGTGAATGGCATGAATAAATCTGAATTGATTAATAAAGTAGCAGAAACAAGCGAGCTTTCCAAGAAGGATGCAACGAAAGCGGTTGAAGCTGTCTTCGAAGCGATCTCTGAAGCTTTGCAAGGTGGAGATAAAGTACAACTGGTTGGATTCGGAAATTTTGAAGTTCGTGAACGTTCCGCTCGTAAAGGACGTAACCCGCAAACAGGCGAAGAAATCGAAATCCCTTCCAGCAAAATCCCTGCTTTCAAGCCAGGGAAAGCACTGAGAGACGGGATTCAATAATAACGGTTTTTCTACATAACATGAATCAAATGTTATCCTTCGTTGTGGAGAAACACCCGCGGCTTGCAAATGAGCTGCGGGTGTTTTTTGCTGCAGCAACCCTTTACAAGCAGCGTCTTCCATTTTATAATATAAATTGTTCGTAAAGGTAATCGGGGTATGGCGCAGCCTGGTAGCGCGCACCCTTGGGGTGGGTGAGGTCGCACGTTCGAATCGTGTTACTCCGACCATGAAAGAGACATCGTTATAGCGGTGTCTCTTTCTTCTTTTAGGCCGTAAGGGGCATGGCCGAACGAACATTAGGACTATAGTCAAGTAAGCATAGACATGTTAAAATTTTATGAAGCTATTCGCACAATTTTTTGATATACTGAGTGGGCGGTAACTTCATTTTTATTGTTCGACACCTTAAGAGGGGGATTAGCTGGAGTGAAAGAGAAAACAAAATTATGGCTTGCGTCTAACGATTGGACGATGTACGGGATTATCCTGTCGATATTCCTAATCTGGCGCATTGGCATCGCGGGCGCTTGGAGTCCTTCGTGCTGGGTATTGCTTTTGGTCTGTCTTTTAGGGGTTCGTAAAGATCAGATAGACGTCGATTGGAAACGATTTTTTATTTTCGGTATCCCCATGCTGTATGTGTTCTACTATTTCTATGGATCAGGCAACGGGCTGTGGTGGAAAATTGCGAACTGGATGTTCGAAAACAACCGCCATCCATGGACGTGGGACAACATGATGAACAGCATACCGTTGAATAGCGCCGGATGGGCGAGAACGTTTAAAACGCCGGCTATGGATAAAGCTTTCGTGTGGATTTACAACTACGGCTTTGTTTTGTCGCTGTGGATTTGTATCGTTCGCAGCTTCTGGACGAAGAGCATGAAGAAGATGCTTTCCTACGCGCTCTCCGGGCACTTATTGCAGTTTCCTCTTATTCTGCCTTTTTATAATTTGATTTTGCTGCGTGAAGTTTGGTGGGTAAAAGGCCAGCCCGATCTGCTCGGCCGTCAGTTTGCCACCGAGAATGAAATGCTCGTCAATGTCATGAACTGCTTTCCGAGTATGCATACGTCAATCTCGTTTGCCATGCTGCTGCTTGCTTTGCGCGAGAAGGATCGCATTTTTAAATATATGATGGTCGCCTACTGCGCCTCGATCATTTTCTCAACCATGTACCTGCAAATTCACTGGGTGCTGGATGTGATTGCCGGCATGCTGTTCGCATTCGGTACGGTAAAGCTGGCCGACGTTGTGATCAAATACGGTACGAAGCTGCTGCCAAACTGGTTTATAGCTTTTTATAGCGGGAAGAAAGAAACGAGCTATGCTACGGATACAATGGCTGCCTAATCAGGCGGCTTTTTTCTTTGGGCGTGCCAGGCAAAATTTTTCGTTTGCGTTGGTTTAGTGCCTGTGTCCTGTTGACATTCGTTTTGTTTTTCTGCATCATACAATTAGATGAATGGACAGGAAGGAAGCGACGCTTTATGGAAGCCAACAATCAGAATCAAAATCAGACGCAGGGAGATTACTTTGTTATTAAAGCAAAGGAAAACGGAGTTCAGGTCATCGGCCTTACCCGGGGCCAGGATACCCGGTTTCACCATACCGAGAAGCTCGACAAGAATGAAATTATGATCGCACAGTTTACAGCTCATACCTCAGCGGTCAAGATCCGCGGCAAAGCGGAAGTCATGACCAAGTTCGGCATTATGAAGACAGAGGAATAATTTCTCAGTTTCTGCAGGCATAGCCTGCTTTTTTTCGTTGTACAATGATAGAAGAGGGATTTTATCGGTCAAGCACTCACCCTCATGAAGGAGGAAGTTGTCCGTTGAAATGGATTGCCCGTCTTCTGTTAACCACTCTGTTTTCCATGGGACTCCTCATTGCGCTCTCCATGCTGCCGCAGCTTGAACGGCTGGGAAGCACGTCCGTCTTTCGTTCCGCCAAGGCGCAGCAGGTCTCGGAGACCAATATCGTGGATGTAATGAGCAAAACCCAGCTGCATCTTCGGATCCGTAAAGTAGAGGTAACGCATGCGATCGTTTCCGTCGATTTGCTGGCCTCGCCCGCTACGGACAAAAAGGAGATCGTTCAAGATTTGTATGAGCTGCCGCGCAGCTTGTTTCATAATTCTACGAACATCAACCAGGTGCTCGTCCGGGTGATGGACGGCTCTAAGGACGGCGGCAGACCGGCTTCGCTGCTCGTCGCGGCGGACGCAAGGCGGGAGAAGTGGCTGCCAAACGAATCGCTGCAGGAAACGGAGAGCGAGGAGGAGCTGGAAACGTACCTGCAGTCCCATTTTCGTATGACGTATACGCCTAAATGGCAGGAGCGCTACGATGTAAAAAGTTAAAACATCTATTATGCGTCAAACGTCCGATTGTGCTATAATAATTTGGATGGAGATATTGTGATTCTTTGTATGGGGTCGGAGGCAAAATATGAATTCTTATCGGATACCGGAAATGGCTCAAAAATATATGGAATACGACATGATCACCAAGCATACGGACCTTCCTCATTTTCCGGAGTTCCGGGCACGGTTGTTATATGCATTTTTGAGCAGGCACAGTGTGTTCTCAAGCAGCAGCGAGCTATTTACCCTGGTAACTACGCTCGTGCAGATGGGCTTGGATACGCACGATATGGTCAGCATCAATAATAATGTGAAAGAAATGAAAGCATCCCGGTCCAGGCAGTTGAAGGTGCTTGCCGGCGACTACTTCTCCGGCAGGTTCTACTATCTGCTGTCCCATGCAGGACATATTCATTTGATCGGGATTATTTCCGATGCGATCTGTGAAGCGAACCGGCTGAAAATGAGCTTGTACCAGCTGATGAAGCAGATCAAGATGACGGCGGACGATTACATAAAACAGTCGGTGGAGGTCAAGACGCAGCTGTTTCTCGCCTTTGCCGGTTTTATGGAGGAATCGGTGAGAGGCGCATGGCCGGAAGTACTGAGGCTGTTTACCCAGTGCGAAGTGCTAATGCAGGAAATCAACCGCTCTGAAATCGCTCAGCAGTATAAAGACAGCTGGGGATATTGGCATATTATGCAGCTCGCTTCCAAGGAAGAGAAGAAGCATATACAGTCGGAGGATGCGGATCCGTCCAAGCTGAGATCGATTTGGCTCAAATATAAAGTAACGCCGCAGCTGTATCAGATGCTGAATTCGAGCATGAAGCAGCTGCAGGACAAGCTGCAGTCGCTGGATTCGAAGGAGCTTGGCAAAGAGCTTCTGCTTATTGGAGAGCCGTTCATGCGATACCTCTCGACACCTAAAGCGATGGAAGAAATATGAGGTGAACCCTGTGCAATCCAAGACGAAATCAAAAGAAGAGTTTGTACATTCGGTGTTTGAAAGCATCGCGCCGAAATACGATTTAATGAACGATATCCTAAGCTTTCGCCGGCATAAGGCCTGGAGAAAGTTTACGATGAACAAAATGCAGGTGAAGCCCGGCAGCACTTCGATTGATTTATGCTGCGGTACCTGCGATTGGACTATCAGCCTTGCGAAGGCAAGCGGGAACGGCAAAGCCGTCGGCCTCGATTTCAGCCAGAACATGCTGGAATACGGCGCGATGAAAGTGCGGGAGGCCGGACTGGACAAGCAGATCGATCTGGTGCAGGGGAATGCGATGCAGCTTCCTTATGAAGATAACACATTTGATTATGCCACGATCGGGTTTGCGCTTCGGAATGTGCCCGATTTAGTCAAGGTCATCGAAGAAATGCAAAGGGTTGTAAAGCCTGGCGGTATGGTCGTTTCGTTGGAGTTGTCGAAACCAACCTGGCAGCCGTTCAAGGGGCTTTATTATTTTTATTTTCAAAACATTTTACCGCTGATGGGCAAGCTGATTGCCAAACGTTATGAGCAGTACAGATGGCTGCCGGAATCGTTAATCCATTTTCCCGATCATAAGCAACTGGCCGACATTTTCAGAAATACGGGGTTGACCCATGTTCAAGCTTATCCGCTTACCGGAGGCATCGCGGCACTTCATATCGGCATCAAGAAGCAGGGAGCGGAATAGGAATGGGAGTGAAACCATGTTAAAGAAAATGAAGGTATTTCTGGAAATGATTAAGGTAGAGCATACTTTGTTTGCATTGCCTTTCGCTTTTATGGGGGCTCTGCTCGGCTCGATGGTCGTCTTTCACAAGCTGCCGACCTGGGGCCAAATCGGGTGGATTATTATGGCGATGGTCGGTGCGCGAAGCGCCGCCATGGGACTGAACCGTGTTATCGATAAAGTCATGGACGCCAAAAACCCGCGGACAGCGATGAGAGCCATTCCGGCAGGTCTGATTTCGTCTAAAGAGGCTATTATATTTATTGTGATTTCCTTCACATTGCTGTTCTGGGCGGCATTCAACTTGAGCCCGCTTGCGGTAAAACTGCTTCCGGTAGCTGTATTTTTTCTTGTATTTTATTCGTATACGAAGCGTTTTACATGGGCTTGTCACATCATTCTGGGCATGACGATCGGCCTTGCGCCTTTGGGCGGATGGGTAGCGGTTACGAACAGCATTACCCTGCCGGCTCTTGTATTCTATATTTCAATCGCTTTCTGGACAGCCGGCTTCGATATTATTTATGCGACACAGGATATCGATTTTGACCGCAACGAAGGCTTGCACTCGATCCCAAGCCGCTTTGGCGTTACAGGCGCGCTGCGTATGGCGAAATGGTTCCATGGGATTACGGCCGTCGGTTTTCTTACGTTGTTTTATTTGACGGAGTTAAGCTGGCTTTATCTTATTGGAGTCGTTGTTGCGCTGGCGCTTTTGTTTTACGAGCATTGGATTGTCAATCCAAAGGATTTGCGGCGTGTCAACACGGCTTTCTTTACGCTGAACAGTATTTTGAGCATTACGGTTCTTGTATTTACACTGATTGATTTGGTGGTGCTTCACAAATGAGCAAGCCTTGGGTCGTAGGAATAACGGGGGCCAGCGGCGCGGCTTACGGCGTACGCCTTTGCCGTTATTTGCTTTCTCAAGGGCTGAACATCCACCTGCTGATTACCGATGCAGGCTGGCGCGTGCTGAAGGAGGAGCTGGGCTGGGATGTATCCCGGCGCAAAGAAACGCTGGAAGCTCAGTTCGGCTGCCTAGGCGGCACGTTTACTTATCATCCGATACAGGATATAGGCGCCAGCACCGCAAGCGGCTCCTTCCGTACGGAAGGGATGGTCATTATTCCCTGCTCTATGGGAACGCTGTCCGGTATCGCGAGCGGCGCCTCCGATAATTTGCTGGAGCGCACGGCGGATGTAATGCTCAAAGAAGGCAGGCCGCTGCTTCTGGTTCCAAGAGAAACGCCGCTGCATGCGATCCACCTTGAGAACATGCTGAAGCTGGCCCGGCTGGGTGTCAAGATCGTTCCCGCCATGCCTGCATTTTATCAAGGCCCTCAAACCTTGGAGGATATGGTTGATTTTATGGTCGGCAAAGTGCTGGACAACATGCGGGTGGAGCATGAATTGTACAAAAGATGGGGGAGTACCGATGAGCAGCATGCACAGGCCGGTTCGCATCGGCCGGATTGATTTTACCAACGTGTGGCCGCTGTTTTATTATTTCCCTATGGAGCGTTTTGCAGGAGAGCTCGAAGTCATCACCCAGGTGCCTACGCAGCTGAATGCGGCAATGGCAAAAGGAGAGATCGATATCGGGCCCATCTCCTCATTCGCTTACGGGGCGAATTTCGAGCAATATATGCTGTTTCCCGATTTATCGGTCAGCGCTTACGATCAAGTGCAGTCTATTCTGCTGTTCCACCGCAAGCCGCTGGAAGAGCTGGGGGAAGCGACAATCGCGCTGCCTACAACCTCCGCCACTTCGGTCAATCTGCTTAAAATTATTTTGGAGAAGTTTTACAAGCTGAAGCCCGTGTATCATGATGCAGCGCCGGTTCTGGAGGATATGATGCGTTCATCCGATGCCGCGCTGCTGATCGGGGATCATGCGATCAAAGCAAGCTGGGAAGAGCATGGCTGGATGGTCACTGATTTGGCGCACGAGTGGACGAAGTGAACCGGTCACTGGATTACGTTTGCGGTTTGCGCTATCCGCAAGCAGCTCGTTGAAGAGCAGCCGGAGCGGGTGCGGAGACTGTATGAAGCTTTTGTCGAGAGCAAGCGCAGGTCGCTGGAGGATGTCGTTCCGCTGGCTCATGACGCCCGGAAGCTGTTAGGCGGATCTGCGGAGTATTGGCAGCGTTATTTTTCAACTTTGATCTACGAGTTCGGTCCGGATCAGTGGGCGGGGCTGCAGCTTTACTACCGTTATGCATGGGAGCTCGGCTTCCTGGATAAAGAAGTGCCCATTCAATTATGGAACGATAAAACTGTGACACAGGTGACGGAATGAAACTGATTGATTTGTACGCAAAACTAAAAAAAGACATCTCGTACATCGAGAAGGAGCTGGAACGGAGCATCGACAGCGATCATGCGCTGCTGAGGGAAGCTTCGCTTCATTTGTTGAAAGCGGGAGGCAAACGTATACGGCCCGTATTCGTCCTGCTGGGCGCCAAGTTCGGGACGTATGATCTGGATAAAATCAAGCATGTGGCGGGCCCCTGGAACTTATACATATGGCGTCGCTGGTGCACGACGATGTTATTGACGACGCTCTAACCCGGCGCGGACAGCTGACGGTCGGCCGAAATGGGACAACCGGATTGCCATGTATACGGGAGACTATATTTTTGCCAAGGCGCTCAGCGTGGTGACTCAGCTTCCGAATCCCGTGGTACACCAGATTTTGTCCAAGGCGATTGTGGAAATGAGCATTGGGGAGATGGAGCAAATCCGCTTTTTCTTCCATGCCGAGCAGTCCGTGCGCGATTATTTGTTAAGGATCAAACGGAAAACGGCGCTGTTGATAGCGATCAGCTGTCAGCTGGGGGCTATTGCCTCCGGCGCGGACGATGCCATCTCCAAGCGGCTGTACTCATTCGGCTATAATGTTGGAATGGCCTTCCAGGTGCGGGACGACTTGCTTGATTTATGCGGAACGGAGAAAGAAATCGGAAAGCCGCCAGGCAGTGACATCAAGCAGGGGAATATTACGATTCCCGTCATTTTCGCCCTCCGGGAGCCGCATTTGCGCCAGCCGCTGCTGACGGAGCTTCGCCGCATTCAGGAGACGGACGGACAGACGGATGTCAGCCGGTTTATCGATATGATCCGCGGCAGCAGCGGCATTCCTTTGGCGGAGCAGCTTGCATCCCGCTATATCGATAAAGCGATTGCCGCATTGGACGGTGTCCCTGATATTCAAGCGAAAAAAGACTTGATCGGCGTAGCCCACTTTATCGGCAACCGCTCCTACTAAAATACTGTTCGACACACGAACGTTATGATATATTTTACATCAAAGGAGGAATGAAGGATGAGTAAGGAACGCACTTTTCTTATGGTCAAGCCCGACGGCGTTCAGCGCGGTTTGATCGGCGAGATCGTTAAACGCTTCGAGCAAAAGGGATTTCAGCTGGTTGGCGCCAAGCTGCTGCAGCTATCGAAGGAACAGGCGGAGCTTCACTACGCGGAGCATCTGGGAAAGGATTTTTACGAAAGGCTCGTCACTTTCATTACCTCGGGACCCGTGTTTGCGATGGTATGGGAGGGGGACGAAGTGATCGCTTTGTCCAGAGCCATGATCGGCAAAACAAGCGCATTGGACGCAGCTCCGGGCACGATCCGCAGCGATTACGCCATACATACGAATTTTAATCTGATTCACGGCTCTGACTCTCCGGAGAGCGCGCGCCGCGAAATCGCAAACTTTTTCAACGATCAAGAACTGGTATCCTATACGAAAGTGATTCAACAGTGGATTTAAGGCGGGGATAGCTTCATGGAGGATAAGGATTTTCTGCTTTTCATCAAAAAGGTGAAGGACTATACGTCCATTGACTTGGCTCAGTACAAGGAAGCCCAGATGAAACGCCGCTTAACCACGCTTCGTACCAAAAAAGGCTACGATACGTTCGCCGCTTTTTTCGATGCGATGACGAAGGACAAGAACTTATTTTATGAATTTTTAGACCGAATGACAATCAATGTGTCCGAGTTTTGGCGCAACCCGAACCGCTGGGAAGTGCTGGAGAGAACGTTTCTTCCGCAGATGCTTCGCAGCAGCCGCAGGCTGAAGGTATGGAGCGCTGCTTGTTCTACGGGGGAAGAGCCCTATACCTTGGCTATGATCTTGAACGAACTGAAGGCTTTGCAGGAAACGTACCTGCTTGCCACGGATATTGATGACGGTGCGATCGCAAAGGCCAAGGCGGGCGTCTATTCCGACCGTTCCGTCAGAGACGTGCCGGCGAACTATTTGAAGAAATATTACCGCCAGGACAATCTCACTTATCACATTGCCGACGAGCTGAAGCGGGCGATCCGGTTTCAAAAGCAAAACCTGTTGACCGACACGTTCGATACGCAGTTCGACCTCATTGTCTGCCGGAATGTCATGATCTATTTCACCGAGGAAGCCAAGCATTTGTTGTATCACAAATTTGCGAACGCCCTCAAGCCCGGCGGCATTCTGTTTGTCGGCAGCACGGAGCAGATCTTCTCGCCCGGCCAATATCAGCTGGAGCCGGCTGAAACGTTCTTTTATATGAAAAAAGGCTGACTCGGGGTATAACCTTTTCCATCCTTTCCAATACTAAGGGGAGTAGAGCCTAAACCGCGATGGCGAAGTTTGTTTTGCTTGCCAAAGCCTGGTTTCTTCTTGGGAAACCGGTCTTGCGCTGCAGAACCTTAGGAGGACTTAATGGATAAGAGGAAGGTCATAATGGCATACCGCAGAGGGTTTATTACCATTCAGGAATGCGCCCAAATTCTGGGCATCGATTCGATGCAAATTATGGGAATGGTGAACGAGCCGGAGTCGTCTGAAGGGGCTAGAGCTTATCCCAAGCAGTCAGTCAACGGCTAGAAGCGAAGCTTGGTAATGGAAAGAAGAACTTGAAAGGATGCGCCGCTGCGGCTCTTCAGGCCGCCAGCTGCGCGTCTTTTTTTATACTTAGCCTGCGTAACCATTCGGGAGTTCACGTGAAGCACCTGAATCGGCACCGGTGTCAAGATCAGCCTTTGAGGGGTTATTTTCGTTGTCTCGTTTCTTGTCAAACGGTGGCACCTATACTATAATTACAAGAATGGAGTACATAAAAGCGCTAAAGCGTATAGTTTAGTGGCGTGTGCTTTTGGGGATAGGACGAAAGGGGACAACCAAGTGAGATACTTAACGGCAGGCGAAACGCATGGTCCGCAGCTGACTGCGATCATTGAAGGGTTTCCAAGCAATGTAACGATTGATTTTGAAGAGATAAATTTTCAGCTGGGACGCCGGCAAAAGGGCTACGGCCGCGGGCGCCGCATGCAGATTGAGAAAGATACCGCTAACATTGTAGGCGGAGTCAGACACGGCAAAACGACAGGCGCTCCGATCGCGCTGGTGGTGGAGAACAATGACTGGAAGCACTGGACCAGCGTTATGAATATCGAGCCGATTGAAGGCAATGACGAGACCAAGCGCCGGGTAAACCGTCCGCGTCCGGGTCATGCCGATCTGAACGGCGGCTTGAAATACAATCAAAGAGATTTACGCAACATTCTGGAGCGTTCAAGCGCAAGAGAAACGACGATGCGTGTAGCGACAGGCGCAGTGGCGCGTCAATTGCTGGCTGCCTTTGGCATTAAAGTGGCAAGCCAAGTCGTTCGTATCGGCGAAGTGGAGGTTCAACGCCAAGAGCTGCCGATTGAAGACTTGATCCGGATTACCGAAGAGTCTCCGCTGCGTGTCGTTGATAAAGAAGCGGAAGCGCGGATGATCGCCGCGATCGACGCGGCCAAAGAAGACGGAGATACGCTGGGCGGTATCGTGGAATGCGTGATCGAAGGCGTGCCGGTCGGCTTGGGAAGCCACGTACAGTGGGACCGGCAAGCTGGACGGACGTATTGCGCAGGCCGTGCTCTCGATTCAAGCGTTCAAGGGCTGTGAAATCGGGATCGGCTTTGAAGCGGCCAAGCTGCGCGGCTCTAAAGTGCACGACGAAATTTTATACGATGAGGCGAACGGATTTAAACGCGCTTCGAACCGCGCAGGCGGCTTTGAAGGCGGAATGACGACCGGTGAGCCGATCGTGGTCCGCGGCGTTATGAAGCCTATTTCTACCTTGTATAAAGCGCTGCAAAGCGTCGATATCGATACCAAAGAAGCGTTTACGGCTCAGGTAGAGCGTTCCGATACATGTGCTGTACCGGCCGCGGGCGTTATTATGGAGAACATCGTGGCTTGGGAAGTGGCGAATGCGTTCCTGGACAAGTTCGGCGGCGATTCGCTGGAGGAAATCCGCAACAATTACAACAGCTTCCTGGAGCAAGTGAAGAACTATTAAGTCTCTGCCGAATCTAGTGAACACACACTTACCCTATCAATGTACAAGGAGTGTCGGAACGGATGAGAGAACTTAAAGTGGATTTAGGCGAACGGTCTTACCCGATTTATATAGGGGAAGGCATTTTGGCTAAGATCGGTTCGCTGTTTACGCAGCATGGAATCGGCAAAGCGTCCCCTATCCTGGTAGTAACGGACGAGTCTGTGGCCAAGCATCATCTGGAGCCGCTGGTGAACAAGCTGCAGGAGGCAGGCTACAAGGTAGCGTCCTATGTAGTAGCTTCCGGCGAGAAGTCGAAATCGTTAGGCGTGCTGGAAAATGTGATTACTGCAGCCCTGGAAGCAGGGCTCGACCGCAAATCGACCGTTGTCGCCCTCGGCGGCGGCGTCGTCGGCGATCTGGCCGGCTTCGTGGCGGCAAGCTACATGCGCGGTGTCCGCTTCGTTCAAGTTCCTACGACGATACTTGCGCATGACAGCAGCGTAGGCGGTAAGGTCGCGGTCAACCATCCGCTGGCCAAAAACATTATCGGCGCGTTTCACCAGCCGGAGATGGTCGTGTACGACACGGCCACGCTCCGGACCTTGCCCGAGCGCGATGTCCGGGCAGGCTTGTCCGAGATGATCAAGCACGGCTTGATCTGGGACGCCGCCTTCGTCGATTGGATGGAGGCGAATGCTGCCAAGCTGCTCTCGCTTGATCAAGAGGCTCTGCAGTACGGCCTATACACGGGCTGTAAGGTGAAGTCGATTGTCGTATCCCAGGATGAGAAGGAGAACGGGCTTCGCGCGATTCTCAATCTCGGCCATACGATCGGGCACGCGCTGGAGGCTGTAGCCGGGTTCAATGAGCTGCTGCACGGCGAAGCCATCTCGATCGGGATGGTAGGATCGGCAAAGCTCGCTGTAAGGTTAGGACATCCGGAACATATCTATACGGTGACCAAACGGATTTTGCAGGCCTACGGGCTGCCTACCCGCTTGCCGGCGCATTTGGATACGGATGAGATTATGTCAGCCATGCTGCATGATAAGAAGTTTATGGAAGGCACGATGGTGTTTATCATTCCAACGGAAATCGGCAAGGTGGAGATTAACAAGCAGGTATCTTCAGCTTGGGTCAGAGAAGTCGTTGAAGAACTGAAACAGGAGGCTTAACCGATGTTTGTTCGAGGCATACGCGGTGCGACAACCGTAGAACAGAATGATAAAGACGAGATTTTGGCGGCAACGCTGGAGCTGTGGCATCAGATTATTGAGCAGAACGGTATCGTTCCCGACGAGATCGGCGGCGTGTTCATCACTGTTACGCCGGATCTGACGGCAACCTTTCCCGCCAGCGCCATCCGTCAATTGCCGGGCTATGAGCTGGTTCCACTGATGTGCTCCGTTGAGGTACCGGTGGTTGGAGCGTTATCGAACTGTATTCGCTTCATGCTCATGGTAAATTCGGAGAAAAAACAGGATGAGATCGTTCACGTTTATTTGAAAGAAGCGATGCGCCTGCGTCCCGATTTATCCAAATTGACAAAATCATAAGACTAATAGTATAGTTACAGTAGTGAGTTATAAGATCAGTTGAGCCGAGTAGAGTGAGCAGTACAGTTGAGCAGAGTTGAGAAGAGCCGAGAGAACCTCCAGATCCCCGTGCATGGATAGGAAGTGCACTTATGTTTATTTGATATTGTCTTTTTCCGGCATATCATGGGGACTGTTACGGTAATGATCATCTGCGAAACCACCTCTACTTTGACGTAGAGGTTTTTTTATTTATAGGGCTGTATGACGAACCAAGAGACAGAACAGGTAATTTTGAGACGAGAAGAGGAGAGTTGTCTATGTACACACCGGAAGCGAAAGAAGTTATACGGTTATCGAAGCAGTACAATTTGATCCCTGTTGCCCGGACCTTGATGGCCGATACGGAGACGCCGATTCGGGTGTTCCAGCATTTTTACCAGGAGAACCGCGCTTTCCTGCTGGAAAGTGTGGAGGGCGGAGTGAAATGGGCCCGCTACTCGTTTATCGGAACGGATCCTTTCTTAATGATAACCGCCAAAAACGGTGTGACGAAGGTCGAGAGTAAACACGAAACGACGCAGTCTTCGGAGAAGCCGATCGACGTGCTGAAAGGTTATCTGCGGACTTATACAAGCCCCTCGCTGCCGGAGCTGCCCCGGTTTACAGGGGGGGCGGTAGGATTTTTCGGCTACGACCTGCTGCAGTATTATGAGAAGCTGCCCGCGCATCGGGTAGATGATTTGCAAATGAACGATATTCAATTTATGTTCTGCGACCAGGTAATCGTATTCGATCACTTTAAGCAGCAATTGAAAATTATAGCGAACGTTCATGTTCCTCTTCACGGCACGGATGCACAGATTGTTGAAGCTTACAACGCAACCTGCGCCAAGATCGAAGAGACGATTGAGCGGCTGAAGCGGCCTTTGCCTGCGTTGTCCATGGCGCAGCAGCCGATTCCAGCCGATGTAGAGCTCGGCGATGTAAAGTCGAACCTGACGAAGGAGCAGTTTATCGGCAACGTGGAGAAAGCGAAGGAGTATATCCGGGCAGGCGATATTTTTCAAGTCGTGCTGTCGCAGCGCTTTGAAATTGCAACGGACGTATCTCCGCTCCATGTTTACCGCATTTTGCGCACCTTGAATCCGTCCCCTTACATGTACTGCCTGAAAATGGACGACGAAGTTATCGTCGGTACTTCCCCGGAGCTTCTTGTTAGGGTAGAGGACGAGAAGGTGGAGACCCGCCCGATCGCCGGAACGCGTCCCCGCGGCAAAACGCCGGAGCAGGATCAGGCTTACGAGCTGGAGCTGCTTGCGGATGAGAAGGAACGCGCGGAGCATTTGATGCTCGTCGATTTGGGACGCAACGATATCGGCCGCGTATCCGAATTCGGTACGGTTAAGTGCGATACGTTTATGCAGATTGAGAAGTATTCTCACGTGATGCATATTGTATCGAACGTCTCCGGCAAAATTGCCAAGGATAAAGACTTCTTCGACGCTTTCTTGTCCTGCCTTCCTGCGGGAACCGTTTCGGGAGCGCCTAAGTTGAGAGCGATGGAGATTATAGCGGAAGTGGAGAACGAATCGCGCGGCGCCTATGCGGGGGCGATCGGATATCTCGGTTTTTCGGGCAATTTGGATACGTGCATTACGATCCGGACGATTATTTTCAAAAACGGCAAGGCTTACGTTCAAGCCGGTGCAGGAATTGTGTGGGATTCCGTGCCGGAGAGCGAATACCAGGAAACGATCAACAAGGCGACCGGTATGCTCAAGGCGATTCGTACGGCGGAACGTGTCTTTGAACAAAAATCGTATGCTCACGCGATAAACCACGACTATTAATCTTTCATCAACGAACATATATTCGTTCCAACAGCCGCTTCGCTTCGGCTTCGGAGCTTTTGGCCGGCTGCTCAAGATTTTATGGGGAGGCAGTAACACATGGACAATGCAATCACAGTACAGCAAGCTATTCAGAAATTGATCGGAAATCAGCATTTGACCCGTCCGGAAGCGCGCGAGGTCATGACCAGAATTATGGATGGAACGGTAACCCCTGCCCAAATCGGAGGCTTTCTTACAGTGCTCCGGATGAAAGGGGAAACGATAGAGGAAATTACCGGCTTTGCCGAAGCGATGCGTCTTAAGGCGAACCGGGTGCACACGGAGCAGAATGACCTGCTCGATACTTGCGGCACAGGCGGAGACGGCGCGGATACCTTTAACATTTCCACGGCTTCCGCTATCGTTGCGGCTGCAGGCGGCATTCGAGTGGCGAAGCACGGGAACCGGGCGATGTCGAGCAAAAGCGGCAGCGCGGACGTGCTGGAAGCGCTCGGCGTCAACATTGAGCTGGATGAAATTCAGGCGGCAAGATGTCTGGAGCAGGCAGGCATTTGCTTTATGTTCGCACAGCGGTTTCACCAGTCGATGAAGCATGCGGCCGGCCCGCGCAAGGAGCTCGGGGTCCGCACGGTGTTTAACCTGCTGGGGCCCTTGACGAATCCGGCAGGCGCAGACCGTCAGGTGCTTGGCATTTTCGATCGCAGCCAGACGGAGACGATGGCCCACGTTCTGCAGGCGCTGAATGTTAAACGCGCATTGGTGCTGGCCAGCTATGACGGCTTGGACGAGATCAGCATCTCGGATGCGACCCAGGTGACCGAACTGAAGAACGGCGATATTATGACCTATGATATTACGCCGGATCTGCTCGGTCTGAAAACCTACAGCATTAAGGAAGTTGTCGGCGGAGATCCTCTTGTGAACGCGGAAATTATCCGCGGCATTTTCCAGGGCGAAACCGGCGCTTGCCGCGATGTTGTGCTGGCTAATGCAGGCGCCTGCTTCTATGTAACAGGCAAATGCGGAACACTGCAGGAAGGCGTGAAGTATGCCGCCCATGTAATCGATTCGAAGCAGGCCCTGTCGAAGCTGCAGGAGCTAGTCCAATGTACGGGAGAAATCAGACATGTTTCTTGATAAAATTGTAGATACCAAGCAGCGCGAGGTTGCTGTATTGAAAGAACAGCGCAGCATGGCGGCTATGGAGAAGAGCATCGCCTCCTTGCCTTCGTGCCTGGGCTTTGAGAGCGCGCTGGCTTCCCGGCGTAACCGCCCTATGGGGCTCATCGCGGAGGTAAAGAAGGCGTCTCCGTCCAAAGGGCTGATCCGCGAGGATTTCGAGCCTGTCCGTTTGGCTCAGGCCTACGAACGTGCGGGAACGGATTGTATCTCCGTACTGACTGACGTCGATTATTTTCAAGGCTCGAACGACTACTTAAGCCAGGTGCGCGAAGCTGTCAAGGTGCCGATTCTGCGCAAAGATTTTACGATAGATCTTCATCAAATCTATGAAGCCCGCTGCATCGGGGCGGATGCGGTGCTGCTGATAGCGGCTATTCTGACAACGGATCAGCTGAAGCAGTTTTCCGCGGAAGCAAGAAGCATCGGTCTGGACGTGCTGATCGAGGTGCATGACAAGGAAGAGCTGCAACCGCGTTCTCGAGCTGGATGCGAAGCTGATCGGGATCAACAACCGCAACCTCAAAACGTTCGTCACTGATCTGAAAACGACGGAGGAGCTGATCTCCTATATTCCGAAGGACGTGACGGTAGTCAGCGAGAGCGGTATTTCCCGGCCTTCCGAAATAGAGTATCTGCAATCCATCGGCGCGAAGGCCGTGCTGATTGGCGAGCATTTTATGCGCCAGCCGGTCGTTGAGCAGGCGGTTCACGATCTGCTGGGCCAATACGCTGCGAAGGGGTAAGAGCGATGACGGCAGCTACGGTAAAAATATGCGGACTGCGCGAGCCCGAAACGCTGCGCTCCATCCTTCATTTGCCGATTGATCATATCGGCTTCGTATTTGCGAAGAGCAAGCGGCAGGTGACGCCGCAGCAGGCGGCTGAAATGACACGCGTTCTGGAGCAGCGGCGGGAGTCTGGGCTGCAGACTCCGCTTTCTGTTGGTGTGTTTGTCGAGCCGGAGCGGGAGCAGCTTGCAGCGTTAATGCAGGTGGCGAGGCTTGATGTCATTCAACTGCACAGCAAGGAAAGCCCGGAGCTGTGCGCATGGATCAAAGAAACCTTCCCGGGCGTTCAGGTGTGGAAGGTGATCTCCGTAACGCAAGCACAGCATAGCGGGGAAAAGGAAGCCGGAAGCCCGGAATCAGGCAAGGAGAATTTTGCTCCTGCTAAGGAGGATGGCCTTGCCGGCGAAGCGGAGCGGGCTGTCGCGGCTGTTCTGGAGCCATACCGATCCGTAGTCGATGCGATCCTGCTGGATACGCATGATCCGGTTTACGGCGGCGGCTCAGGGCAGACCTTCGCGTGGGACGCCATTCCGCCTTATCGGCGGTGGTGCAGCGAAGCGGGAATAAAATTACTTGTCGCCGGCGGCCTGCAGGCGGATAATGTAGAAGAGCTTGTCGAAGCCTATATTCCGGATGGTGTAGATGTATCGAGCGGCGTTGAAACGGAAGGCATCAAAGACGTGAAGAAAATTACTAGCTTTGTCGAAAGGGTGAAGCATACATGAATCAGGTACCTGATGAATTAGGTCGTTTCGGTAAATTCGGCGGACGTTACGTTCCCGAAACTTTAATGAATGCGTTAATCGAGCTGGAAGAGGCTTACAAGAAATTTTCGAAGGAAGAGAAATTTCAGGAAGAGCTGAAATATTTGCTCCACCGTTATTCGGGCAGACCGACTTCGTTGTATTATGCCGAGCGCTTGTCGAAGCATCTGGGCGGAGCCAAAATTTATTTGAAGCGCGAGGACCTGAACCATACCGGCGCTCATAAAATCAACAATGCGCTGGGGCAAGGCCTGCTTGCCAAGTGGATGGGCAAGAAGAAGCTGATTGCCGAAACAGGAGCCGGACAGCATGGTGTCGCTACGGCAACCGTGGCCGCTTTGCTCGGTTACGAGTGCAAGGTATTCATGGGCGAAGAGGATACCAAGCGTCAGCAGCTAAACGTGTTTCGCATGAATTTGCTGGGGACCGAGGTCGTTCCGGTTACTTCGGGAACCAAAACGCTGAAGGACGCATGTAATGAAACGCTTCGTTACTGGGTCAGCCATGTGGACGACACGTTCTATATTCTCGGGTCGGCCACGGGCACCTCATCCGTATCCGATGATGGTGCGCGATTTTCAACGTATTATCGGCGATGAATCCCGCAAGCAGATTCTGGAGCTCGAAGGGCGTCTTCCGAATACGATTGTTGCGGCTGTCGGTGGCGGAAGCAACGCTATCGGGATTTTCTATCCGTTCGTCAACGATGAGGGCGTCCGCCTGATCGGCGCGGAAGCGGCAGGCAGCGGTATTGATACGGACAAGCACGCCGCGACGATGACCAAAGGCAGCCATGGCGTCTTCCAGGGTTCGATGAGCTATTTGCTTCAGGATGCATACGGACAAGTCCAGGAAGCTCACTCGATTTCCGCAGGGCTGGATTACCCGGGCATCGGACCGGAGCACGCGTATCTGAAAGATACGAACCGTGCGGAGTACTATCCGATTACGGATGCAGAGGCGCTGGAGGCGCTGCAGCTGCTGAGTCGTACGGAAGGCATTATTCCAGCGCTGGAAAGTGCTCATGCGATTGCTCAGACAATGAAAATTGCGCCGTCGATGGGCAAGGACGAAGTTATTGTGGTCAGCTTGTCGGGCCGCGGCGATAAAGACGTGGAAGCCATTATGAAATATTTGGGAGGTACGCCGAATGAATCGCATTGATCAAAAGTTCGCCGAGCTGAAGCAAAGCCGGCAGCCTGCCTTTATTCCTTTTCTTACGATCGGCGATCCGGACGTACGCACCTCCATTGATATTATTAAGCAGCTGGAAGCCTCCGGCGCGAGCATGGTGGAGCTGGGCGTGCCTTATTCCGATCCATTGGCGGACGGCCCTGTCATTCAACGCTCCTCGCAGCGGGCGCTGAAACAGCATCAAGTATCGATCCAGGACGTCATGGATACGGCGCGGCAGGCAAGAAGCGAGGGCAGCGAGCTTCCTTTCATCTTGTTCACTTATTATAATCCGGTGCTGCAGTACGGCCTGGAGCGGATTTTTGAAGTGCTGAAGGCGAGCGGTATCAGCGGTTTGATTATTCCTGACCTGCCGATGGAGGAAGACGCCGAGGTTCGTGAAATGGCGGAAAAGAACGATATTCACTTAATTCCTCTTGTCGCACCAACTTCCAATGACCGGATCAAACGTATCGTCGGCAGAGCCTCCGGCTTTGTGTACTGTGTTTCTTCACTCGGGGTAACGGGAACAAGAAGCGAATTTCACAGCGGCATCGACGATTTCCTTCAAACGGTGAAGGCTTCTACCGATCTGCCGATCGCGGTTGGCTTCGGAATATCTACGCATGAGCAATTTGCGAGATTTGCGACTTCTTGCGACGGCGTGGTCGTAGGCAGCGCCTTGGTTCGCCAGGTGGAAGAAGTGCTTCCGCTGTTCGAGAACGATTCGACGCGCCCGCAGGCGCTCTCGCAGATTGACCAATTTGTACGGCAGTTAATAGGGTAATGAAAGAGACCCCGCTAACCTATAGGTTGACGGGGTTTGTTTTTTCAGCGTCCTCATGGAATTTTAGCTAGACGGCCTTGGAACAAGGGCAGCAGAATTATTGGTCATCGATCAACGTTCAACGGTAGGAGGCCAAAGGCCCTTCGAAATAAACGATATGCTGGATTCGAATATGAAGGGAACGATCCTCCAGGTTGAGCTGTACATGGTCCGCGCCTACGCCTGCAAGCTGGCCCTGCAGCCGCCCCGCAGTTGTCATCAATGCGATCTGCTGGCCTTGATGCCTGCTGATATGCTGGAGAAAAACGGGATCGAGCAGGGTCATATACAGATTCGGCTGAGGCACTCCGCTGATAGGAACGATGGGGCTGTGCACGGCGGGCATTTGTCCGACATAGGCAGATTGGTCAATCGGTTTCTGAGCCTGGTTTGGATGCGCTCCATAACCATTCATATATTCCATCACGCCTTCCGAATCCAATTTGTCTAAGTGTATTGCCGCCGGATGCTGATTATGCCTTGAATCCGGCACGATTTGAAGAAGAAGCTCCTGCGATTTCGGCTGATCTGTGAAAAATAGTGGTTTGAATATGCTATATAAATAAGGTAGAATAATGCAAGAACAGAAGTCGCCGTTGTGCGACAATTTAATAGGGAACTAGCTAGAATCCGACAATAACAATCATGAATGAGGTGACCTGGGTGCAACCGAAGAAAAATATTATCCACCTGCCGGTCTATAAGCCTGGCAAACCTATGGAAGAAGTCAAACGTGAGCTGGGCTTGACGGAAGTCATCAAGCTTGCCTCCAACGAGAATCCTTTCGGCTGCTCGCCTAAAGCCAAGGAAGCTATTATTGCGCATGTCGATCAAACCAGCATTTATCCGGACGGAGGAGCCGTGGAGCTGACCAACGCGGTGGCCGAGCACTTCGGCGTCCATACCGATCAAGTCATTTTCGGCGCGGGCTCTGACGAAATTATTTTGATGCTGGCACGTGCCTTTTTCGTTCCGGGCGACGAAACGATTATGGCTACCACCACATTCCCTCAATATAAGCACAATGCCGAGATTGAAGGCGCAGTATGCATTGAAGTGCCGTTGAAGGACGGCGCGCACGATCTTCCTGCCATGCTGGCCAAAATTAACGAGCGGACCAAAATCGTCTGGCTGTGCAACCCGAACAATCCTACGGGGACGATGCATTCCCACCAGGAAGTATCGGATTTCCTTAAAGCAGTGCCTCCGCATGTGCTTGTTGTTTTGGACGAGGCTTATGCCGAGTACAATGTTTCGGGAGAATATCCTGACAGCATCGCGCTTGTAAATGAATTTAAAAATGCCATTATTTTGCGTACATTCTCTAAAATTTACGGTCTTGCAACGCTTCGTATCGGTTATGGGATCGGCCATGCGGACGTCATTCGCTCGATCAATCAGGTCCGTGAACCGTTTAACACGACCGGTTTTGCACAAAAAGCCGCACTGGCGGCTTTGAAGGACAATCAGTTCATTGAAGATTGCCGCGATGCGAATGCGCGAGGAATCGCTTACTTGTCCGAGCAGTTCAATAGACTGCAGCTGTCCTTTTACCCGGCTCATGGAAACTTCATGATGGTCGACGTTCAGCGTCCCGGCGCACAGGTATTCGATTCGCTGCTGCGCAAAGGCATTATTATCCGTCATGATGCAGGGTGGGGCGAGCCTACCAAGATCCGCGTGACCGTAGGCAGCCAGGAGCAAAACGAAAAATTCGTTGCCGCACTTGAAAAAGCTTTGAATGAGGTGCCTGTCGAGGCATAATTCCCAATAAGCAATAGATGCGCTTGGGATAATAATGAGATAAAGGAACCTTCGAATGATAAAAATTGCAATTTTCGGCGTTGGCTTGATCGGCGGATCGCTCGCTCTTTGCTTTAAAGGCAAGCCGGGGGTAACCGTCGTCGGTCATTCGAACAGCCCTCAATCGGTACAGAAATATTTGAAGCGTAACGTAGTGGACCATGCGACGACCTCTATGGAAGAAGCAGTGCAGGACGCGGATTTTATCTTCCTGTGCGTTCCGGTTGGCAATCTCGAGGAATATTTGCTCAAATTGTCCCGGCTTCCGTTGAAGCAGGGCTGCATTATTACGGACGTCGGCAGCACCAAAGCTTCCATTGCCGCATGCGCGGCCAAGCTCGAGCTGAAGGACGCCTTCTTTATTGGCGGACATCCTATGGCAGGCAAGGAGAAATCAGGCGTAGAAGCGGCGACTTCCCAGCTGTTTGAGAATGCTTACTATGTTCTGTCTCCTGACGAGACAACGCCTGAGGAAGTGTACGGGCGTTTAACGGAGCTTCTCCAATCGACCCGGGCCATTCTGGTCAAAGTGAACCCGCGGCTGCATGACGATGTTGTCGGTGCGATAAGCCATCTGCCGCATATCATTGCGGTTGCTCTGGTTAATCAGATCGCCAAATATAATGAAGCGAACTCGCTGTATCAAAATCTCGCCGCAGGCGGGTTTCGGGATATTACGAGAATCGCCTCCGGCGATCCGATTATTTGGCGGGATATCCTGATCAATAATCGGGAAGTCATGCTCAAGCTGCTTGCCGATTGGAATGAAGAAGTAGCCCAATTTATCGAGCTGCTTAAGAACTCCGACGGGGAAGGGATCCAGGAGCAGTTCCGGACGGCAAGCGAATTCCGCAGCAGCCTGCCGGAGCGGAGGAAGGGGATTCTCACATCGGTGTACGAGGTGTATGTGGATGTGCCGGATCACCCGGGCATTATCGGCCAGATCACCATGCTGCTGGGCAATCATAACGTGAACCTCAGTAACATCCATATCATTGAGAGCCGTGAAAACATTCTCGGCGCTCTGAGGCTGTCGTTTAGAGACGAAGGTCATATGGATAAAGCCATCGAGCTGCTGAAAAAAGAGAACTACGCCGTCCAGGTGTAAATAGGCCGGGCTCGTACAAGATTGGCGATGGATCGCTTTTTGTACGAGCCCGGCTTTTTAATAATCTCAACGAAACCGTTTTCAAAAAAACCATTGACATTTTGTAACCGTATACATATAATAAAAGTACAGTATGGTTTCTCTCCACTCCTATCCGAATAATCGCACAAGATTGTGCAGCCACCTTTGTATAAAGGTGGTATTTTTTTGTTCTGCTATTCTTTTCGGGATAGCCTAACGTACAATAGTAGTAAGAACATCCACCTTTTTTTGGCAATTCTTCTGAATCATGTCGATTAAGAAGGAATTTTGACTTATTTCACGAATAACTATGGAGGAACCCCGAAAATTAATATGTTTTTTTATCATATACCGCAACTTTTTTACTCCCAATTGGTAAAACAATTAGAATCACTGGGAGTAAGCCAGGAATCACAAGGAGGGTCGTACTGAATGACCGATTCCCAGTTGATCAGAGAGATCAAGGACGGCAACGTCCAGCTTTATGACGAGTTAATGCGGCGCTATGAACGTAAAATCTTTGCTTTCGTATATCACATGCTGAAAAGCGCCCAGATGGAATCTCTTGCGGAAGATCTATGCAACGAGACGTTCTATAAAGCGTATAAGAGCCTGCATTCCTTCAGGGAAGTTGAGGCTACTTTTTCCACATGGTTATACACCATCGCAAGGAATACGGTGCTAAGCGAGCTGCGTAAAAATAAAAATACGAAGGTGTCTTTGGAGCAAAGCGGTTTGGAACCCCATGCAGGAGCGGATGCTATGCCGGAGCTGACGGTTTTGCGCAATGAGAAAGTACTGATGGTTCGCGATGCTATTAACAATTTGCCTGAAAAACAGCGTTCCGCTCTTATTTTACGTGAGTACGAGCAGTTGGATTATCAGGAAATAGCCAATATCCTTGGGCAGACGGTAAGCTCGGTTAAATCCTTATTGTTCAGGGCGAGAGCAAGTGTTAAGCTCCAGTTGGAACCATACTTTCTTGATCCGATTTTTGAGGAGTATGAAGGGATGAATCGATGATGAAATGTGATGATATTCAGGAATTGTTCGGAGTCTATTGGGACCTTCCGGAGCACGACTTGAAGCGTCGGCGGGTAGACGAGCATATCATGTATTGCAGCAGCTGCGCTGCGGAATTTGAGATGTGGAGAGAAAGCACCGAGCTGATTCAGTCCGCCTCCGAGGCAGTCGATATCGGGGAGGAACGCACCCCCATCTCCAGAAGCGTCATGGAGCGTATTTATCAGGATGAAAGCTGGAGAGTGCCGGTAACGGATCGCAAATACGCGATTACATACAGGTTTAGAAGAAACATATCCGCCGCTATTGCCGTTTGTTTGGCGTTGTTTATTTTCTCGTTTGTCTTTTCCATCACGCATCAGCCGACGGTAGAAACCGCCGCAGCGTCCAACAGCTCATCCATTTTCGGAAGAATGGAAGAGCCGGTCGCCGTAGGAGGCAGCAAGACCGAATCGATGAACGTGCATTCAATGCCTTCCGCCGTGGCCAGCCTGAAAGGATTCAGCGAGCCATTCATGTATCAGGCCGGACCGATTCATACGGTGAAGGATTATATGATCTTTGTCTCGCTTCTTGGCTTAACCAGCACGCTGCTTGTGATGAACTGGTTGTCGCGAACGAAATCGTAAGAAAAGCATAAGAAAGCGAGGAAAAGGTTTGATCACTATAGGATTTATTCGACATGGCACAACCGAATGGAATTTGGCCGGACGTATGCAGGGGCAGATGGACACCGAGCTTGCCGAGGTAGGCGTGTTTCAAGCACAGCGGCTGGCACAGCGTCTTGTGGGAGAACAATGGGACGGAGTCCTCTCGAGCGACTTGATCCGCGCCAAGCAAACGGCCATGACGATAGCCGAAGTCACGAAGATCCCTTTTCTTGGTGTAGATAAAAGGTTGCGGGAGCGGCACTTCGGGGAAGTGGAAGGAACTACGGTGGAGGAGCGGATCCGCCGCTGGGGGGAGAACTGGAGACAGCAGGAACTCGGGATGGAGAGCGATGCGCAGCTGCTGGAGCGTTGGGCTTCGCTGCTTCAAGATCTGGACAGCCGTTTCCACGGTCAGAAAATACTTCTTGTCAGTCACGGAGGCTATATCGCTCCGGTGCTGGAACAACTGCTGGGAGACCCGGTTGAGTCCCATTTGGCCAATACTTCGATTACGATTGTGGAAAGAGTGGAAGCCGAGTGGCTGTGCAAGCTGATGAACTGCACGGTTCACCTGCAAGGAATTGAATAATTATGCCTATATCGTCTGCTCCCTGTAGCCCGGGGGCAGACTTTTTTAACATGATAGAATTTATATGTTTTCGGGGTCCCCGCAAAGTACCTGAGTCCGCTTCGAAGCATAAGCCCCACTTTGTGGGGTTATTTTATTTTTCCGCCCCCGTTTAAATTTGCCGCATCTTCCTATAATGGTAAGTAAGCAGGCATTGGAGGTGGGGACAGATGAATTTAGCGGATATGTTAAGCTATGCGGATATTCACGATCTAAGCCGAATCGCCGATACGTACAACTGTGAATGCAACGGCCACTCCAAAAATGAGTTGATCCAGTCGATTCTATCTACGGTCAATCGGAGAGAGATTTTTGAGCGCCAAGTGGTGGACTTGTCCATTGAAGATGTGCGCTTCTTGAACTCGCTGATCTTCGATCAACGCGGATCGTTCAGCCTGGAAGAACTCCTCGCCAGAGTGCAGCAAAGCCGGTTCGAAAAAGACGAGAATGACGCGTGGAATCCGCGGGAAATGATTACCCGCTTTAAGCAGCGGGGCTGGCTGTTCAACGGCTACTCAAGGGATACCCGGTATTTATTCCAGGTTCCGAACGATTTGAAACGAAGGTTCGGAGAGGCTTTGACCAAGCAGCTCCGGCAATCTTTGGTCCTGACAGGCGAGCCGGGGATATACAGGGACGAGCAGCAGCTGATCGTCGACGATATCTCTCATTTTCTGCAGTACCTATCCCAGCAGGAAGCGGCATTAACGGCAGAGAATTTTATGTACAAGCGGCAGCTTCAGCAGGTGCTCGACCGGCTTTCGGTTAAAGAGGACCCTGTTGGCAAAACGGCATGGCGTTTCGGCTACGGAAGAATGTTTAAGGAATACCCGAACCGGTTTTCCTTCATTTATGATTATTGCTACTATGCGGAGCTGATTCAGGAGCATCATCAGGTTCTGGCGCTTACGGAGCACGGAAGAGAACGCGTGTCTGCAGGCCGCAAGGAAGATTTGCTGCAGGTATACCGGTTCTGGCTCCGGCTTTACAAGAATGCGATTCCGAATATTCAATCGCTCGTTTTCTGGCTGGATAAGCTCGCGAAGGATTGGATAAGCGTGTCCTCCGCCAAGGAGGCGCTGCTTCCATTGATTCGGCCGTTCTACTACGATACGCCCGAATCGATTCTGGAACAGCGTGTGATGCGGATGATGATGCATCTTGGACTGCTGCGGATCGGAGAGCACGAGGAGCATGGGGCCGTTATTCAGATAACCAAGCTTGGAAGCAGGGTTATCCAAGGTATTTACGTACCGGAGGAAGACAAGATTGTCATCCCGTTTGACAATCCGTGAAGCGCTTGTTCGAAGCGCACCGCTGTATGGCATGAACCGCAAGCGCCGTATAGGTAAAGGCACATTCGTCGGGATGGGGGCTATTGTACTTAACGGCGCGGATATAAGTGAATATGCTTTAGTAGGGGCAGGTTCGCACATGACGGAATGTAACGTATTCCCATACACTCTTTTCACTCGGTTCCCCTGCCAGGTTGGACGTAAAATTGAAGGAAGCCGATTTGCAGCGAATGCAGTGAAACGCAGAAAAGCTATGTGACAACGGGCGGCGAGCACCGCCAGCAGGCGAATCCTTAGCTCTATTCTAAATTTGAAGAGAGACCCGGTCTGGAGGTAAGTTCTATGGGCAAAATGAACGTTTCCAATGATATGATGCTGAGCTTGTTTGCGGAGATGGTCTGGGATGAGGCCTTGCGCAAGTATAGGGAGCAGTATTTGTACAAAGAGATTGATCTGGCTTTGGCCAAGGGAGATGAAGAATCGTTTCTTGCCCTGACTACAGAACTGAAATCGCTCTACACCTATGAATGCAGCCGAAGTACTGAAGCCTGAATTATGACATTTTGATGAAAGACATATGAAACCTCTTCATATGTCTTTTTTTTGTGTTACATTGGGTACTATATCGAGCAAGGAAAGGAAGCGTGGCAAATGAAATTTAGCGATGTGGAGGCGTCTTCATGGCCGGAGCTGCAGCCTTATGTGGATACATGTCTGCTGCCCGTTACCGGGCTGAGCGGAGATGAACAGCCGTGGGAGGCAACGCAGGCCTTGGAGGCTTTGCGGGATGCGCTGGACTGTCTGGAGATTCCCTATAAAGGAAGAGTTCTGACTTATCCGGCCTTTCATTTTGTGGACGGACAAGCGGGGGAAGAACTGCTCAGCCGAACCTGCGCACGATTGAAGCAGCAATTTCGATACGTTGTGATTGTTACGGCCAAAACGGAGGCAGCTCTGCCGCTGGAGAAGGTAGAGGCGGACGCTCTGTTTGTTTTGACACCGGAAATGATAGCGAATTCAAAGTCGGACGTTCGACAGTCGGTAAGCGCAAAAGTGCAGCAATTATGGACGTCAAGGTAACGTTTGCGAACCGTGTATGTTCGGTGGCATTTTTGCTAATTCTATGTACTGGACATACCATTTTGGCTCGTTCACAGATGTGACAATTTCGTTAAATGTTACCACTTGGACAAGAGTTGGGGCCTTGAAATGCAAGGCAAAATTCTTGACGCACCCTAGCTCGTAGGCTATTATTAGTAATGTCCTAGTATGTGGTGTAAAGTTATGTCGAACGACGTGATATATGTTGCAAAAGGGGGTAGAACAAGAATGAGCGAGCACAATAATCAGGATGCGCAACATCAGGGAGAAAAGCCGGTTAAACGTCGCGAGATGTCCCGTCGGCAGTTTCTTTCCTATACCCTTGGTGGAGCCACAGCTTTCATGGGCGCCGGAATGCTGGTCCCTATGGTAAGATTTGCTGTTGATCCTGTACTTCAACCAAAAACGAAGGCGGACTGGGTTAAGGTTGTGGAGGCCGGACAAATTACGGACGAGCCGAAATCCTTCAAGTTTAAGGTTGCATCAAGTGGATGGATGGTATGAGAACGACGCAGAATTGGAAGCTTGGATTGCCAAGGATAAGGACGGCAATCTATTTGCTTTGAATCCAACCTGTAAGCACCTTGGTTGTACGGTTAACTGGAACGCAAATCCGGAGTATAAGGAACAATACTTCTGTCCTTGTCACGGTGCGCATTACACGATTGACGGGAAGAACCTTGCTGTAGCGCCGGCGCCTTTGGATCAATACGATCTCAAAGTCGAAAACGGCTTTGTTTATGTGGGTCAGCTTGGTCCGAACAAAAGGGTTAAATAAGGAGGCGTAACATCAGATGTTTAAAAATGTGTATAACTGGATTGATGAACGTCTAGATATCACGCCGATGTGGAGAGATGTGGCCGATCACGAAGTGCCAGAACACGTGAATCCGGCGCACCATTTTTCCGCATTTGTTTATTGTTTCGGCGGTCTGACGTTTTTTATCACGGTTATTCAAATCTTGTCCGGTATGTTCTTGACGATGTACTATGTTCCGGATATTATCAACGCTTATGCAAGTGTCGATTACCTCCAACATAAGGTTGCATTCGGCGTTATCGTTCGCGGTATGCACCACTGGGGCGCAAGCTTGGTAATCGTTATGATGTTCCTACATACACTGCGCGTCTTTTTCACAGGCTCCTACAAAGCGCCTCGTGAGATGAACTGGGTTGTCGGAGTATTGATTTTCTTCGTTATGTTGGGTCTTGGTTTTACAGGCTATCTGCTGCCTTGGGACAATAAAGCTTACTTCGCTACCCAAGTAGGTATTAAGATTGCCGCATCGGTTCCTTATCTCGGCGATTACATCAAAACCTTCCTGCAAGGCGGCGAAATTGTCGGAGCGCAAACCTTAACCCGGTTCTTTGCCTTGCACGTATTCTTCTTGCCAGGCGCTTTGCTTGCCCTCTTGGCAGGCCACTTCTTTATGATTCGTAAACAAGGTATTTCCGGTCCGCTTTAAGAAAACGTTCTACGACGTCATTTTGAAGTTTGAGCGTCCGCGGTTAGACAGGCAGTTTTTCTTGCGTGCGGAAGGATTCTAAGGCAGTATTCGGGGATTTCTTCCGACACTATAAGAAGTAAGGAGGGGCAAATAGGTGGCTCACGGTCATAAATCTGACGAAAAAATCGTTTATGTGGGAGATTCGCGCGTCCGTGCTAAATCTTCTCACATTCCCCAGCCGGATTACTCTGCGTTTCCAGGGAAATCGGAAGTGTTCATTCCAAACTTTCTATTGAAGGAATGGATGGTTGGGGTTGTAGTTCTTGTAGGGATATTGTGCTTGGTTGTATCGGATCCGGCGCCTTTGGGGTATCCGGCTGATCCGACGAATACACAGTTTATTCCAATGCCTGACTGGTACTTCTTGTTCATGTATCAATTGCTGAAGTATCCGTATACTTCGGATAAATTCGTTGTGTTCGGTACGGTTATCATTCCGGCTATCTTGTTCGGCGGACTGATGGTTGCCCCTTTCCTGGATACAGGGAAGGAAAGACGCTTTTACAGACGGCCGATCGCTTCCACTTTGATGATTTTGACTCTGATCGCTTGTACATACCTCACAGTCGTTTCTTGGACGCACTACGAGAAAGAGCTTGAAGAGAAGAACATCATTCCGGAGCACATCAAGCGTGAAGAAGAGCTTCATGCAGCTAAAGGCGCAGGCGGAGAAGGCGGCGGTGCCGTGAAAAAACCTGCTGCAGCTGCGGCTATTGTTGCGCCTGACGATCCGGGAGCGGAAATCTTTAAGAAAGCTACTTGCGTATCCTGCCACGGCGGTGAATTGAAAGGGATGCCTTCTTCCGGTATTCCAGCTCTGCGCGGTATTGGCGACAAGCACAGTAAAGACGAAATTTTGAACATCATCAAAAAAGGCCAAGGCAACATGGCGGCACAATACGATGAGAACATTAAAAAAGGCTTGACTGATGCGGATATCGATAAGCTGGCTGAATGGTTGGCTAAGCAGAAACAATAGTCTCTTCCAAGGACCTGACCGTTTAACGGTCAGGTCACTTTCGATCAAGTACCGTTCTTTATGCGCAGTGTTTATTTAGCGGGTCATAGCTATGTTTTTTAAATAGAGATGATCCAGTCGGGAGGGACTTCCTTGCTCAGGATGTCGGTTCGTTATTTTTTGTCCAAAGCCTTTTTATCCGGGCGCTTTATGTTATGGAGCATGTTTTGGATTAATTTCTTGGGAACGATCTACGGTTATTATTGGTATGGAAAGCAGCTGGTATTTACCGCTGACAATCTGTCTGTGGCGTACCTGCCGTTTGTGCCGGATAGTCCGACAGCAAGCTTGTTTTTTACAGGAACGATGGCTTACTTACTGGTTGATTCCTACAAAGGAAGACTGGCACGGCCGAGGACCAATTGGTTTCGCTCGATTGTGGAAGCCTTTGCAGTCGTCACATCTTTTAAATATGGCGTCTGGGCCGTTTCAATGATCTGGGCGGCGGCTTATCAAGGAGATCCTGTCAATTGGCAGGATTGGATGCTGACCATCTCTCATTTGGGCATGGCGGCGGAAGCTATTTTATATGTAAGCTCGTATACATATTTGCTGGGCGGAGTAGCCGTTGTTGCGGCCTGGGTGCTGTTAAACGATTACATGGACTACGGGGTGGGCGTTTTTCCTTGGCTGCCCAAATCATTGTGGGATGAATTGCCCCAAGTGGCTTCTTACACGGTCGCACTCAGTATTGTAAGTGTGATTCTCGCCGTAATTTTGATCCAGGTACGCAAAAGTATGCGCTCCGAACAGGTCTAAACGTGGACATCCCTCCATAAATTGATGGTAGGAGGGATGTCCGATGTTGTTTAAAGGTGCTTGGAGAGGTACAAGCCTTGTGATGGCAATCTTGTTAGGGGCACAGCTGTTCGCAGGCTGCAGCAAACAGGAGCGTTCGGCTCCACAGCTGGAACAAGCTTTGCCGAGTCCCGAACAGACGCAAAGAGTAGAGCTGCTAAACCAAACGGCGGATGACATGTATACAAAGGTTATGCAGGGAGATATCACAGGCGGGCGCATGGTTCTGCAGCAGTTGGGCGATCAGGTGACACAGGTACAGTACTACGGCATCGCTTCCGTGGAGGGGATGAATGCGTTGGCCGAAACCGTTACCCAAGCGAAGCGGGTGTTCAACGCGGCAAAGTATTCTCCTGACGAGGGCCAGGTATCCGCTGCAAAAATCAGGCTGGCAACCGATGCCTTAACCCATTCGAATCAACCGATGTGGCTGCAATATTACAAGCTGCTGCAGGAGGACATTCGCGGAATCGAGCAAGGTGCCGAGCAGAAGCAGCTGCAGGGCCTGCAGCAGGCTATCCGTCAGCTGGAGCAGCATTATGCAATCATTCACCCCAGCTTGCTGATCAGCAGAGACCCGGCCGATGTGGAGCAGGCGGATTCGTTAGTCACCTTCTTAACGGGGCAGCTGCATTCGGACCAGGAGCCTTATGGCGCGGTGAAGAATGTAATGACGCCGCTGCGGCAAATTATTGACAAGCTCTTCATGAAAAAAGATGCCGCAGCTTATCTGCCGATCACGGATCAGCAAAATCCGATTCTGTGGACGCTGGCGATCGGTTCGTTTATATTGGCTGTTCTCGGCTTTGCCGGATGGAGACTGTCTAGGAAAGACGACGGTCTGGTCCCCGTCCGTAAGCAGGACAAAGCACAGCTTCCCTAATTTTTCGGGAAATAGATTTCATTTACTCCGGCTTAAAGCCTTCACCCAATACGTCTTGAACCTCGTTGATGATGATAAATGCGCGAGGATCGACGGAGCGGGTCAGGTCTTTAAGCTTTTTCATTTCATGGCGGGCGACTACGCAGTACAGCACATTTTTTTGCTGCATGGAATAAGCGCCGACCGCCGGCATGATCGTCGCGCTGCGGTTCCATTTGCTTCGTAATTTGCGCCGCGAGCTCCTCCGTATGATCGGAGATGATAGTAAAGGCTCTAGCGGCGTACGCGCCTTCAATAATAATGTCGATCACTTTAGTTGTAATATAGACAACAACGAAGGTGTACAATATTTTTTCTTTGGCAATGAAGAATAACGAGGATCCGATGACGGCCGTATCGAAAATCAGGATCACCTGCCCCATGCTCCATCCCTTCGATTTTTGTCCGATCCGCGCAATGATATCGCCGCCCCCCGTCGTCCCGCCATAACGGAAAACAAGCCCGAGTCCCGCACCTAAGGTGACTCCGGCATACGCCGTTACAAGAAAATAATCTTTATCCGTCTGAAAGGGGACGATCCATCCGTGGCGAATCAGCTGCTCCATCACCCACAGGAACAAGGAGAGGGACAGCGTCCCGAAGATCGTATAAAGCATGGATTCCTTTCCCAGATGTCTCCAGCCTAAATAAAATAGCGGAATGTTAATCAGCAAAGTCGAAAATGAAGGCGGCAGGTGAAAAATATAATTTAATAACAAAGCGATCCCGGTGACCCCTCCCTCCATCAATTCATTCGAAATGACAAAGTAATGAAGACCGAAGGCGTAGATGGCGGTCCCGAGCAGGATGGGAAGCAGGTTGCGAAGCTTGTCCTTAGCGAAAAATTCCGATATCATGAAGGCAATCTCCTTGCATCGTTCATTGGAATGGGGCTTAAATCGACAAGTCATTCCCCTATACATTTCTTAGTATGTGTAAGAAAAGACAAAAAAAATTTGTCATGTCTGCCTGTTTTGCGATAACATGGTAATAAGCAGCCTGAAGAGATCCATTTCAGGTTCATTTGTCACATCAAGTAAAGGATCGGTGGAGGTAAGAATGACGGAGCGCTCACTCAAAGAACTTCAAGCTGAAGTGGATCAATACATATCGCAATTTAAAGAAGGCTATTTCAGCCCGCTTTCCATGTTAGCCCGAATGTCGGAGGAAGTAGGCGAGCTGGCAAGGGAAGTCAATCATCAATTCGGAGAAAAGCCCAAGAAGCCTACGGAGGAAGACAATTCCATTGAATTGGAGCTTGGAGATATATTGTTTATTACGATTTGTTTCGCGAATTCCCTGGGGATTGATCTTACGGAGGCGCATGATAAAATTATGCATAAATTCCGGACGCGGGATGCGAATCGCTGGACAAAATTGAACACCGATAACGAGTAATTTTCATATGCTGTACCATCACCCTTTGTAAGGAGGATGGGCAGATGGATGGAGATGCGTTAATCAAGAAGGCGTATGAAGCCATTTTAAACAGCGATTTTGAACAGGCCATTGAATGGTTTGAACGCGCGATTGCGATGAACCCGAACAATGCCGCCTTCCATTACAAGCTTTCCATTACGTACTCTCGCAGCAATAAGCTCCGCAAAGCCGTTGAGCATGCGACTCAAGCCGTCAGGCTGGATCCGGAAGAGGATCATTATATCTTCCATTTGCAGCATTTGCAGGCAAGGCAGACGATAAGGCAGGCAGAGAAGTTTTTCCATGGTTCGGAGGATCAGCTGTGGATGGCCGTCGCGCTGTTGAAGCAGGCGATCATGCTGGATTCTTTATCTTGGGAGGCTTTTCTTATGCTGGGTCTTGCTTACTCGCGGCTAAAAGAGTATAGTCAAGCCATTCAGGCGATTCGGGAGCTGTTGAGGCTGGATCCGGAGCATGAAATAGGCCGGCAGCTGCTGGAGGAATATCAGAACCATTTGAAGCAATATATGCAGTCCTAATCTATTTATTTATGAAGCGAAAATGAAAGGAAAGATATTCTTATGAGTCGTATTCGAGTGGCGGTAGCGGGTGCAAGCGGCCGTATGGGCCGTGAAGTAGTAAAAATGGTATTAGGAGATCCGGAGCTTGAGCTGGCCGCAGCCGTAAGCCGATCCTCAGACCCTTCGATGGATGCGGGTCGGCTGGTTGGGCTGGATGCCTGCGGCGTAAACATGAGCAACGATCTTGAGCTTGCTCTTGTCGAAAGCAAACCGGACGTATTAGTCGATTTTACGACCCCTCATTCCGTAGTAAGCAATACGGCCCTGGCGCTTAAGCATAAGGTTCGTCCGGTAATCGGAACGACAGGCTTTACGCCTGAGGACATCGCAAACTGGGACAAGCAATGCAGAGAGCTGGGCATTGGCGGCATCATCGCGCCGAATTTCTCGATTGGCGCCATTCTGATGATGAAATTTGCGGCGCAAGCGGCCAAATATTTCCCGCATTTGGAGATCATAGAGTATCATGGAGATCAGAAGCTGGATGCTCCGTCAGGCACTGCGATTAAAACAGCTGAGCTGATCTCAGAAACGCGTCAAGAGCTTCGCCAAGGGAATCCGAAGGAAGAAGAGACGATCGAAGGCGCGCGCGGCGGATTGTATAATGGCTTTAGAATACATAGCGTTCGTTTGCCCGGCGTGTTTGCGCAGCAGGAAGTAGTATTTGGCGCATTCGGCCAAACGCTGAAAATTCGCCATGATTCCTATGATCGGGCGGGTTACATGCCAGGCGTCAATGTAGCTGTGAAAAAAGCGATGGAGCTTGAAGGCATCGTATACGGATTTGAACATTTTATAGATTAAGACTAGTGAAAAACATAAGGGGTACGATACACATGTCAATGAATATCGCTTTAATCGCCCACGATAGAAAAAAAGAAGAAATGGTCAATTTCGTTATCGCCTACGAGACTGTTTTTGCTCATCATACTTTATACGCTACCGGCACGACCGGCACGCGAATTATGGAAAATACGAAGCTTCAGGTGAACCGTTTTATGTCCGGTCCGCTTGGAGGCGACCAGCAAATCGGTGCGATGGTCGCTACCAATGAAATGGATTTTATTATTTTCCTGAGAGACCCGCTGATGGCGCAGCCGCACGAGCCCGATATTATTGCGCTGCTTCGCTTGTGCGATGTGCAGGGCATTCCGGTTGCAACGAATATCGCAACGGCCGAAATTCTCGTCAAAGCATTAGACCGCGGCGATTTCGCATGGCGGGAGCTGGTTCATAAATATAAACCTGGTGTGGACGGCCAATGAGCGACGGACTGGATATTCTTATCTTCGGCGCACATCCGGACGACGCCGAGATTGGCATGGGCGGAACGATCGTTAAGCATACTTCGGCAGGATATCGTGTCGGGATCTGCGATCTGACGTACGCCGAAATGTCATCCAACGGAACGGTGGAGACGCGACAGCAAGAAGCTGCTGCCGCTTCTTTCGTGTTGGGGCTCGCGATGCGCTCGAATCTTGGCTTGCCGGACCGGGGCCTATGGATTGAGCCGAAGAACATTGCCGCTATCACAAGTGAGATCCGTAAGCATAAACCGAGAATCGTATTTGCTCCTTATTGGGAGGATCGCCATCCGGATCATATTGCCTGCAGCAAGCTGGTGCAGGAGGCTGTGTTTAATGCCAAGCTGCGTAAATATGATCCCGGCACCGAGGCGCATACCGTGGAGCAGTGCTATTTTTATTTTATTAACGATGTGGCGGAAGCGGATTTGGTTGTAGACATTACTTCGAATCACGAGCAGAAGATGCAGGCGCTCCAATGCTACCGCACGCAATTTGAAAAGGGAACTTCAGACAACGATTATGTGCCGACCCCGCTGAATCAGGAATACCTGGAGCGGGTGGAAGCAAAGGACAGGATGCTTGGCCAGAAAAGAACGGTCGGCTATGCCGAAGGCTTTGTGAGCAAGCTTCCTTATTTAATTCAATTATTCTAGGAATAACGGAATATACTATGGGCAGGGGAGGGTGAAGACAGATGAAGGAAAGGTTGAAGATCGGCATTACCTGCTATCCTACTTTAGGCGGTTCGGGTGTCGTTGCCACAGAGCTCGGCAAGCTGCTTGCCGAAAAGGGACACGAGGTCCGATTTTATTACGCACAGCATGCCTTTCCGTTTAGGAAAGTTCGATAAAAACATTTTTTATCATGAGGTGGAAGTCAACGATTATTATGTGTTCAAATATCCTCCCTATGACTTGTCCTTGGCCAGCAAGCTGGCGCAGGTCGTACAGCTGGAGGAGCTGGATTTGCTCCACGTGCATTATGCTATTCCGCATGCGGTTTGCGCACTGCTCGCCAAACAAATGGTCGGAGATAAGCTTAAGGTCGTTACAACGCTGCATGGAACGGATATTACGGTACTGGCTCAGGACGAATCCTTGAGCGATTTAATCCGCTATGCGATTAATCACAGCGATGCGGTCACGGCTGTTTCGGATGATCTGATCAACGAAACGCGCAAGCTTCTGGCCATTGAGAAGCCGATTGATTTGGCCTATAACTTTGTTGACAAAAGAGTGTATTATCCCCGCGAGGTTCAGGCTCTTCGCAAAGAATTCGCTCACCCTGACGAGAAAATTTTAATACATATTTCCAACTTCCGTCCGGTCAAACGGGTCACCGATGTCGTGGAGATCTTCGAGAAGGTCAGCCGCGACATTCCTTCCCGTCTTCTATTTGTAGGGGAGGGGCACGGAGCTGTCCAAAGTATTATGCAAGGTCAAAGAGCTTGGTCTGCTGGACCGCGTCACCTTCTGCGGCAAGCAGGATGATGTGGCGCAGCTGTTATCGCTGTCCGATGTCATGCTGCTGCCTTCGGAGAAGGAGAGCTTCGGCTTGGTTGCTTTGGAAGCCATGGCATGCGGAGTACCGACCATCGCTTCGAACGCCGGAGGCATCCCGGAGCTGATTACCCACGAAGAAAGCGGATTCCTGGCGGAAATCGGGGATGTAGAAACGATGGCCCATTATGCGAAGCGGCTTTTGTCCGACAGCGCCCTGTACGAGAAAATGAAGGCGGCTTGTTTGCACAGAGCGCGCTTTACTTTCTGTAATGACGTCATTACACGGCAGTATGAAGAAATATATTACCGCGTGCTGGAGCGGCCGATGCCTGAAGAGCTGAAGCTGAAGCCGCTGAATTGTTAATCGGAGGCAGCATGAGGGAACCGTTGGAAGCAGGAGCGATCAAGGTGCTTCAAGGGCTGCAGCAGCACGGTTACGAGGCTTATCTCGTCGGCGGCTGTGTCCGCGACCGGATGCTTGGCCGCACTGTGAAGGACTACGACATTGCCACCTCTGCCCGTCCGGAGCAGGTGCAGAAGACGTTCGAACGAACGATTCCTACAGGGCTTCAGCATGGCACCGTTACGGTCGTTGTTGACGGCTTCACATACGAGGTGACCACCTTTCGCAAGGAAGAGGGTTACGAGCAGTACCGCAGGCCGGCGGAGGTTCATTATATCGACACCCTACTGGAGGATTTACGGCGCCGCGATTTTACAATGAACGCGATGGCGCTGGACGCCGAGGGCAAGCTGGTCGACCCGTTCGGCGGCATGGAGGATCTGCGTCAAGGCACTCTCCGCTGCGTCGGAGAGCCTCATGAGCGGTTCGAAGAGGATGCGCTGCGCATGCTTCGGTGCATCCGCTTCGCGGCCGAGTACGGCCTGCAGGTGGAGTCCCGTACCTGGGAGTCGCTCTGCCGCCATGCCCCGCTGCTGAAGCATATTGCGATGGAGCGGGTACGCATGGAGCTCGAGCGTATGCTCGGAGGCTCCGCCCCGCACACCGCGCTTCAGTATTTGGCGGGCAGCGGACTTTTACGTTATACGAAAGCCCCGCTCATTCTTCAGGCATTACATGCTGACCGGGATTGGGAGGCTATAGCTCAGTTAAGCTCCGTGACCGGCCGCTGGGCCTACCTCTATCTTCACTTTTCCCGCAGTGCCCCGGAAGTAGAGGAGGAGCTGAAGCGGCTGACCTTCTCCAATCAGCAAATAAGGGAGATTGCAGCGGTGGCAGCCGCCGCGTATGAGGTATTAGCCTCCAAACGCTCGGTACTTTCGGCAGAAAGCAGCGCATCGGCTCAAGACGATGCCAAGCGGATCTGGAAGCTGGCGGCATTGAAATTCGGGCCGAAGGCGCTGAGGGAGCTTCATGACATCATCAGTTCCGATAGAAGGTTAGACTTATTCGCCCAAGCCGATCCGGCAGACGTCGAGCGATGGGCGGCCCGAGGAACGGACTGGCTTGACGAGCTGAAAGTAACGAAGCTTTCAGAGCTGAATCTATCTGGAAACCAGCTGCTCTCGGGCCTCAGCCGTAAGGGCGGCCCATGGATGTCCGTGCTTTTGCAGTATTTGCTGGAGGAAGTCGCGTTAGGCCGTATGGAGAACCGTACGGACACGCTGCTGGAGGAAGCCGGCCGCTGGGTGAGCCGGGAACTTACCTAATTAAGCAGGAAAGCGGTACATAGAATGGATGAACAACTGATACGCATATTTGAAGAGAATCCGGACAGCTTTGTCTCGGGCGAACAATTGAGCACGACCTTGGGCTGCAGCCGAACGGCCATCTGGAAGCATATTGAGCGGCTGCGTCAGGAGGGCTATGTGTTCGAGGCCGTTTCCCGCAAAGGCTACCGGATGATCGGCAAGCCGGAGAAGCTGGATATTCCGGCTATTATGGCGGAGCTTGAGACCGAAACGTTTGGGCGGACGATCCATTATTTCGATGAAGTGGATTCCACCAACACGATGGCGCATACGCTGGTCAAACAGGGTGCCGTAGAGGGCACGCTCGTCATCGCGGAGAAACAGACAGCCGGCAGAGGGCGGATGGGGCGCGCATGGCATTCGCCAAAAGGGAAGGGCTTGTGGATGAGTCTTATCCTTAAGCCCCGTATTCCTTTGCAATTTACGCCCCATTTGACCCTGCTGGTCGCTGTGGCGCTGTGTCGTTCCATTCGTCAGGCAACGCAGCTGTCCGCAGGAATCAAGTGGCCTAACGATCTGCTCATCGACGGGAAGAAAATCAGCGGCATTTTGCTGGAATCCAGCGCCGATGACGAGAATCTGCAGCATGTCATTGCCGGCGTAGGCATCGGCGTCAATCTGCGTCCTGAGGATTACCCCGAAGAGCTCCAAAGCGTCGCGACTTCGCTTGCGATCGAGGCAGGCCGGGAAATTGATCGTAAGGAGCTGCTGAAGCAGTTTATGCTGGAGCTGGAGACGATGTACAAGCTTTACCACGAACAGGGCTTCGCGCCGGTCAAGGCGTTGTGGGAGGCACTGAGCGTCTCTCTCCATACGCAAGTCCGGACCCAGTCACCGCAAGGGCTGAAATCAGGCTTTGCCGTAGGCATCGATGATTCCGGGGCGCTGATCGTCCGTCAGGAGGATGGCACACTAACCAAGTGGTATTCAGGTACAATCGAATTCGGCGCTCCCTGAGCTTGAGCCGAATTTAAAATAAATGATGGCTTCACTGACTATGAAAAGTTTGGTATAATAAAACGGAGGCGGTATCCGACAGGAACCGCACTCCCATTGTAAGATCTTTGTTCCAACTGAATAGCCCAATTGGAATATGTCGGATTCTGCTCTGAGCCTAACGGACCGAGACAGAAGGATCATATGGTGGATTTAACATGTGAACCTTTTAGCTTTCGTGGGCTAAAAGGTTTTTTTGTTTATACTAAGGCTAACTAAACTTGAATGAAAGCAGGTGTACTCATGCAAGCCAAAAAGCCGGTAACAACCTCAAAGCTTAAAAAAATGAAACAGGACGGAACTCCGATTGCCGTCATGACCGCTTATGATTACCCGTCAGCGATGCTGTCGGAAGAAGCGGGAGTGGACGTGATCCTGGTCGGAGATTCTCTGGGCAACGTCGTCCTCGGTTACGACTCGACGATTCCTGTCACGATGGACGACATGGTTTACCACTCCCGCTCGGTTGTACGCGGGGCGCCGTCGACTTTTGTTGTTACGGATCTGCCGTTCATGACGTATCACGGAAGCCTGGATTTAACTTTGCGCAACGCGGCGCGGATCATGCAGGAAGGCTTGGCCAAAGCGGTAAAAATGGAAGGCGGACGGGAAATTAGCGCTGCGGTAGAAGCCTGTACGCAGGCAGGGATTCCGGTTATGGGCCACATTGGGCTTACTCCGCAATCGATTCACCAGATCGGGGGCTTCAAGATTCAAGGCAAAAACTCGGAGCAGGCGCGCAAATTGGTGGATGCAGCCAAAGCTTTGGAGCAGGCGGGAGCCTTTGCGGTCGTCCTAGAATTGGTGACGGAACAGCTGGCCGCCCATATTTCCGAAGAGCTGTCCATCCCGACGATAGGCATCGGAGCGGGGGCGCATTGTGACGGACAGGTGCTTGTATTCCATGATGCGCTGGGTTATGGCTCTCAGATCGCCCCTAAACGGTTTGTCAAAGCCTATGCCGATATCGGCACGCAAGTCCGCAGCGGCATAAAGCAGTATGTGGATGAAGTGAAGGGAAGAGCTTTCCCTGCGCCTGAGCACTCTTTCCGGATGGAAGAAGAAATGGCTGACTTCTTATACGGCAGCAAAAAGTAAACGATAGGGGATAGATGAGGATGCCAACCATACATCAAATGCAGGTGATTCGACGGATTGATGAATTAAGAGCGGCGATCCGTAAGGCAAGAGCCGGGAACAGCGCGCTGCGCGTCGGGTTCGTTCCGACGATGGGATATTTGCATGAAGGGCATGCGAGTCTGCTTCGGGCCGCCAGAGAACAGTGCGACGTGGTCGTGCTGAGCATTTTTGTCAATCCGCTTCAATTCGGACCGAACGAGGATTTGTCCCGGTATCCGCGGGATGAGCAAAGAGACTTGGCGCTAGCGGAGAAAGAACAAGCCGATATCGTCTTTTTGCCTGGGGTGGACGAAATGTATCCGTCCCCGACGAAGACGGTGGTTTCGGTGTCCGGCGTTACGGAGCGATTATGCGGAGCTTCCCGTCCCGGACATTTCGACGGCGTGGCTACCGTAGTCATGAAGCTGTTTAACATGGTGCAGCCGGATGCTGCCTTTTTCGGTCAGAAGGATGCCCAGCAGGTGGCCGTGATCGAACAAATGGCAGCGGACCTCAATATGCCGGTACAGATTGTGCCGTGTCCCATCGTCAGGGAACAGGATGGTCTGGCTATGAGCTCCCGCAACGTCTATCTGGAGCCCGAGCAGCGGCAGCAAGCCTTGGTCCTTTCTGCTTCGCTGAAAATGGCTGAGCGTCTCGTTGCGGAGGCTCGTGGACAGATGGACGCCGGCGAGCTGCACAAAGCCATTCTGGAACAGATCCGGCAGTCGCCGATGGCGGATGTCGACTATATTGAAATTGTAGCCTATCCTGCGCTGCAGCCTGTTACGGAAATTCGGGAAGGCATGTCCATTCTAATCGCTTTGGCGGTGAAGTTCGGCAAGACCCGGCTCATTGACAACACTATTATTCGCTTATAACTTACACAAGGGGGTCTAACCTATGTTTAGAACGATGCTGAAATCGAAAATTCACCGTGCCACCGTTACTGAAGCCAATCTTAACTACGTAGGCAGCATTACAATCGATGAGGACCTGCTGGACTTAATCGATATGCTTCCCAATGAAAAGGTTCAAATCGTCAATAACAACAATGGCGCCAGATTCGAAACTTATATCATCCCAGGGCCCCGCGGCTCCGGTGTCATCTGTTTGAACGGCGCCGCCGCGAGATTAGTGCACGTAGGGGATACGGTCATCATTTTATCTTATGTTATGCTAACGGATGAGGAAGCTCGTAAGCATCATCCTCAAATTGCCATAATGGGTGAAAATAATAAAGTGGTCAGCGTACTGAAGGAAGAAATTCATTCCACCGTGCTGTAATGAATGAAAACACGGGCAGGGGCGAAAAATGAGTGTATGCTCAGGTTAAAGCGAGGTGCATACATGTTCAAACATTTATTTGCTTCCATGAACGAAATGCTCGATGAAGTGAGTGCTCAGTACCGAACGGCTAAGGGTGCGAACAAAAAAGAGCTTCAGGAGAAGCTGCAGGCCCTCAAAGCTATGAGCGACACGTTTATTGAAGAGTGGCTGTTGTTTGAGGAGAAGCTTGCGGCTTTTTACCAGTCAAATCATCCTTCATATCAAGATCATCTGCAAAATCCGGAATTGATGGGGAAGCATACGGAACGCTTTGCCCGAGGTCAAGGCTATTACAAGCTGCTGATGTTTGACGAAGCCATTCGCGAATTCTCGTCCATGGTTCGCGAACAGCCCGATTTTACGCTGGCCCGTGTGTATTTAGCCATGAGCTATCTGCGCAAGGGAGAAAATACGGAAAGCTACAGTCATTTTCATTTTCTTTCTCAAATTACCGACAACAGTCAGATGAAGGCTATTTCCTTTAACGCTATGGGCTGTATTCAAGCTTACAATCAGAATATGGATAAAGCGCTGGAATATTTTAATCTGGCCTATCGCACCGACCCGACCAGCGTGCAGCCATTAATGGAAACAGGTGTTTGTGCCTGCTCCAAGAAAGGAGAGCTTCAGTTTCTGGAAGATCCTGTCCGAAAATGAGCTGCATAGGATGAAGTTTACTATTCCCTTTTCCCTGGAGTATTGGTATGCTAAGAAGAGAGTGGGAATGAAGGGATTGACATAAAAGTAATGAAATTCGCGGTTTTGGATTTTGAAACGACCGGGAGCCAATCTGCGGACCGCATTATTCAGGTTGGCCTTGTCATTATAATGGACGATCAAATTACGGACAGGTATACTTCCTTGGTTAATCCAGGGATCGGTATACCTTCTTCTATAACAACGTTAACCGGTATTGACGATGAGATGGTCAAGGATGCGCCGGAGCTGGATACGGTTATTGCCGAAATGGTGCCGCTGCTTCAGGACAGCGTGCTGGTAGGCCATAATATTGCCTTTGATCTGGGCTTTCTTCAGCGGGCGTTGGACGAGCACGGTTACTTTCCTTTTGACGGAAAAGTGCTGGATACGATGGATGCGCTGCGCGTGCTGTTTCCTTCTTTATCGAGCCTGCAGCTGAGCATGGTTTCCCAGACGTTCGATTTGCCGCATGAGCGGCCGCATCAGGCCGATAGCGATGCCGAGGCGACCGCTCTCATTTGGCTTCGCTGTATAGAGCGTTTTCAGGGACTGTCCCTGCTGACGCTGCAGCGCTTGAACATTATTTTCGACGAAGCGCTGTCCGATTTCGGTTGGTTTATTCAGGAGATGCGGCTGTATAAAGAAGCGTATGCTGCTATCGATTCGGAGGATGGACGGTACTTCCGGCAGTTCGAGCTGAATGTTGACGACTGGGGCGAGGAGGAGACTCTCCGGGAAGACAAGGAGGTTCAAGCTCTGCCTTCGGATTTCGGCGAGTTTTATGAGCAGCTGAAAGCGGAACTGAGACAGCGTTTCGCCTCGTACGACGAACCGGGAAGCCCAGGTACGCATGCTGAGTGAGGTGGAGTCGGCCTTCGAGCATGACCAGCATCTAATGATCGAGGCAGGCACCGGCACGGGGAAATCGCTCGGTTACTTGATTCCTTCTTTATATTACGGTGTAAAGCAGGAGAAGAAGGTGCTTGTCAGTACGCATACCATCAACCTGCAGGAGCAAATCCGGGAGCGGGATATTCCTCTGCTGCAGGACTTGTTTCCAGTTCCGTTTAAAGCCTCGGTATTAAAAGGCCGTAGCCATTATTTATGCTTGCGTAAATTCGAGCAGAAAATGAACCTGCAGGATTTCGAGCAGGGCAAGGAAGACCGGATGACTGCGGGTCAAATGGTGGTCTGGTTAAGCGAAACGAAGCATGGAGATGAAGAAGAGCTTCACTTTGGCAATAAAGGCGCCTCCTTTTGGCATACGGTTGCGAGCGATACGGATTCCTGTTTGAACAGAGCATGTCCCTGGTTTAAAAAATGCTTCTACCATCGCGCGCGGCATGATGCCAACACGGCGGATGTCGTAATAACTAACCACTCTATGCTGTTTACCGATACCAAAGCGGAGAACCGGCTGCTGCCGAACTATAAGCATTTGGTCATAGATGAAGCGCATCATTTCGAAGAAGTCGCCAGCAAGCATCTTGGCATTGAATTGTTTTACGGCGCCTTTGTCGGCATGCTGTGGTGGCTGTTCAAGGACAGCCGCAGCGGACAGCTGATGTCGCTTAGAGCGAGACTTCAGCGCGACGAATCCGAGCGTGTCAAAGGCTGGAGTCAGACGATTGACGGGCTGACTCCGAAGCTGGTCGAGATCAAGGAGCAGTGGGATGAGCTGGCGGAGCTGCTGTATCAGCTGCTGGCTTCCCGTGCGGACCCGACCCAGATGGAAGGCGGTCAGCTGGTTTACCGCATTAAGAAGGAAGACCAGCCTCAGGGCTGGGATAAGCTGCTCGTGCTGGAGGATAACATCTTCCTGTTGACCAGCGAGGTGCTGAGGAAGCTGGACAAGCTGTTATCGGAAATGAAGGAGATGCAGGACGAGCTGGACCTTCAAGGCATTCTAACGGACGTAACGGGCACCGTGAAGGAGCTTTATCGTCACCGCGATAATTTGCACTACTTCATGACCATGCCTGACGACAATTACGTTTACTGGCTCGAAGCGGGACAATTCAATAAAAGCAAGTCGCTCCAGCTGGTCTGCGTTCCCATCGACGTGAGTCCGATGTTGCAGCAGCATTTCTTTGACGTGAAGGACAGTATCATTATGACTTCCGCGACTTTGTCGGTAGGGAAGTCGTTCGATTATACTTGCGAGCAGCTCGGCTTGGAGACGGACAGCAAGGAAGAAGAGCCGAAGCTGAAGACCGTACAGCTGCCGTCCCCTTTTAACTACAGGCAGCAGGCGCTGGTGGCCATCCCCAGAGATTTCCCGAGCATTCGGGGAAATGCCGGTGAGAAGCAGTTTCTGGAGCATCTGACCCAATCGCTGGCGGAGGTTGCGCTGGAAACCAAAGGGCGCATGCTTGTGCTGTTTACCTCGAACCGGATGCTGAAGCTGGTTCATGCCTCGCTTAAAGACCGGCTGGCTCCCTTCGGGATGCAGGTTCTCGGTCAAGGCGTGGACAGCAGCAACCGGAGCAAGCTGACAAGGCTGTTTCAGAACAGCGCCTCCAGCATTCTTTTGGGTACCAGCAGCTTCTGGGAAGGAGTCGATATTCCGGGTGACGCCTTAACCTGTCTTGCCATCGTTCGTCTGCCCTTCCAGCCGCCGAATCATCCGTTAGTCGAGGCGAAGACGGAGAAGCTGAAGAAACTGAATCAGAACCCGTTTATGAAGCTTTCGGTTCCGCAAGCGGTCATCCGGTTCAAGCAGGGCTTCGGCAGGCTTGTTCGCACAGCGAAGGACAAAGGCATTGTCATTATTTATGACACGAGGGTCATCGATACGACTTACGGGAAATACTTTTTGTACTCACTGCCCGGACCGAAGATCGAGCATATGCCGACCAATCAGCTGGTTCCGCGAATTAAGCAGTGGATGGGGGAAAACGGAGAATGAAAACAATGAAAATATCAGAAGCGGTTGTTCGAAGGCTTCCGGTATATCTTAGATTTTTGAACGAATTGAGCAAAAAAAGCGTCCATACGGTATCCTCACAAGATCTCGGGCAGAAGCTCGATCTGAATCCGGCGCAAATCCGGAAGGATCTCGCGTATTTCGGGGAATTCGGGAAAAAAGGGATCGGCTACGACGTCGACTACTTGATTGAGAAAATACGTCAGATCTTAAAGCTGGACAAGCTGATTCCGGTGGCTTTGGTCGGAGCGGGGAACCTGGGGCGCGCCCTCTGCAATTATAATGCCTACTTAAAGGACAATATGAAAATTGTTGCGGTATTCGATGCTCATGAATCCAAGATCGGCGAATCCATCAATAACTTGAAGGTGAAGCCGATGAGGGAGTTGAAGGAAACGATCGCCGCACTGCACGTAAGAATCGGCATTATTACGGTACCGGCGAACGAAGCGCAGAATGTTGCGAATGAATTTGTCAGCGCAGGGGTTGAAGCGATTCTTAACTTTGCCCCGATTATTATCAAGGTTCCGAACGAAATGAGGGTCCACCATGCGGACTTTACGACGGAGCTGCAAAGCTTGGCCTATTATCTCGATTAATGCCCGCAACGAACGGTAGGGTATCAAAAGAAGCCTGCATCCTTGGGAAAGGAGTGCAGGCTTTTCTCTGTTGGGGATTTTTAGTGCTGTCAGGAGGTGAACTGAAAAATAATTTTGTAAATCAGATAGGCGAGTATCATACTGATCGGAATCGTTATAATCCAGGTCATGACCATCTTGGTGACCGTTGCCCATTTCACATCATGAAACCGCATGACCGATCCGGTACCGATGATGGAAGAGGAAATGACGTGTGTCGTCGATAACGGCATGCCCATTGCTGTGGAGGCTTGGATGACGATGGACGAGTTCAAGTCGGATGCAAAGCCGTTGATCGGCTCGATTTTCATCAGCTTTTTACTCATCGTCTTAATGATCCGCATGCCCCCGATGGACGTTCCAAGCCCCATAGCGATGGCCGCCGAAACTTTAACCCAGAGCGGTACGTCCAGATCGGTTTGATATCCTAGCGCTACAAGGCCGAAGACAATAATACCCATCGCTTTCTGCGCATCGTTGCCTCCGTGAGATAAGGAAAGCAAGCCGGCGGAGAAAATTTGGAAAAATCGGAACGACCGGTTCAACCTGGACCGGGAATGATTTCCGCTTATAATAATCAGCTGGCGAATGATCCACATTAACACGAAGCCCGTTGCAAAAGCAACGATTGGAGACAAAACAAGAATAATAATGATTTCCTTAAATCCGGCCCAGTTGACTTGGTTAAATCCGGCTCCGGCAATGACCGCTCCCGCCAAGGAGCCGATCAGCGTATGAGACGATGAGGAAGGAATGCCGTAGTACCAGGTAATGAGATTCCAGATGATAGCCGTGATCAGCGTAGCAATAACGATTTCTACACCATGATCGATGTTAGCCGGATTGGCTACCTTTCCCCCGATTGTTTTGGCAACTCCGGAGGAATAGACCGCGCCGATGAAATTTAAAATGGCCGCATAAAAAACAGCGAATTTCGGGGTCAGCGCCCGGGTGGAAATGGAGGTTGCAATAGCGTTTGCCGTATCGTGAAAGCCGTTGATGAAATCAAATAGCAGAGCCAGTCCAACAATGATGAGCAATAGGGTTAACATAATTTCCTCCTACGGGTATGAAAAAAGCTTACGAGTAACGCAAAACGACGCTTTCCAATATATTGGCTACATCTTCACAGGCGTCGGTGGTTTGCTCCAGCCTTTCATACAGCTCCTTAATTTTGAAATCATGATAAGGATCCTTCGGATTGGTGAAAATTTCCCGAATTCCCTCGCGCATCAGACGGTCCGCTTCATTCTCGAGACTGTTGATTTGTACCGTGTGTTCGGTAATTTGTATGTATTTCTTTTTGGCAAGGAGCTTGAAGGCATCGAGAATGTGCTGGCAGCTGGCTACGATCACCGCGGAAAATTCCTTCATATATTTATCGCTGATCGTAATATTCAAATAATCGAACCGGGCCATGGAGGCTTCGATACCGTCGATGACATCGTCAACCTTGGAGGCAAGCTCCATGATATCCTCGCGGTCTAAAGGGGTGATGAACACTTTGTTCAAGCCTTTAAAAATTTGATGTGTGATTTGATCCCCTGCATTCTCCAAATCCTTCAGCTGAGGATAAAAGGACGCCGGCGGTTGGTCGCCCATCACGGCATTGCGGAACATCTGTGCCGCATGCAGCGTGTTTTCCGAAGCTTTAATCAGCAGGAGAAGAAAGTCGGTGTCGTTTTTTTTAGCGAAAAGCATGAAACAGCCCCCTTAAAGTATCTTAACGATAAATTCACAATGGCATCGATTATTGTAGAATTTTAGCGTGAAATTACACACAAAATTAAAAATAACACATCCGGCGGATGGATTGCAATGATAGTTTATCCTTTTCAGAATATGTTCATGAAAGGTTTATTATGTAAAGAAGGTACGGCTCGCCGATCTATGGTTACTTGATTTATAGAGGATGAAGTTGTACAGTAAAATTTATGTCAGGTACTGAGAAAGGAAGGAATGCAAGTGAAAACGATTATTACAGACGGCATTTTTATTACATTAGATGAGTTACTGCCTGTTGTACACGGATGTATGGTATGGGAGGATAATCAAATTACATATATCGGCGGACAGCCGCCGCTGCCGCTGAACCAGTACGATGAGCGTATCGACGGAAAAAATAAGCTGTTTCTGCCGGGCTTGGTCAACACGCACGGACATGCGGCGATGTCGCTGCTGCGCGGCTATGGCGATGATTTGGCGCTGCAGGTGTGGCTGCAGGAAAAAATGTGGCCGATGGAAGGCAAATTTACCTCGCATGACGTGCGAATCGGCACGGAGCTTTCTATATTGGAAATGATTAAGGGCGGAACGACAGCGGTGGTCGACATGTACGACCATATGAATGAAGTAGCGCTTGCGGTCGAGCAGAGCGGGATGCGCGGCGTGCTGACACGCGGTGCGATCGGTTTGTGCCCTCCGGACGTGCAGGACGCCAAGCTGGCGGAAGCGGTGCAGTTCGCGAAGGATTGGCACCACAAGGCGGACGGACGAATCACAACGCTGATGTCGCCGCATGCGCCGTATACGTGCCCTCCTGAGTTTATCGAGCGTTTCGTACAGGCTGCCCACGATCTTCAGCTGCCTATGCACACGCATATGTCGGAAACGGCCAGAGAGGTTCAGGAAAACTTCGAGCAGTATGGAGCTCGGCCTGTCGCTCATTTGGAGAAGCTGGGCATGTTTACAAGACCGACACTGGTTGCCCACGCGGTACATCTGACGGACGAAGAAATTGAAATTTTGAAAAAATACGATGTCCGCGTATCCCACAATCCCGGAAGCAACCTTAAGCTTGCGAGCGGCGTAGCCCGCGTGCCGGAATTGCTGAAGGCAGGAATCAAAGTGTCGCTCGGTACGGACGGACCTGCAAGCAATAACAATTTGGACATGTTCGAGGAAATGCGTCTCGCGGCGCTGATTCATAAAGGGGTAACGGGCGATCCGGTGGCAGTGCCTGCGGAGGCTGCGCTTCGGATGGGAACGCTGGAAGGCGCAAGATCCATCTGGCTGGAGAACGTAGGCGCGCTGCAAGCCGGGATGAAAGCCGATTTCATTGCCGTCGACATCGATCAGCCGCACTTTTTCCCGAAAACGAACTATGTGTCCCATATCATCTACTCCGCTTCGGCCAAGGATGTAACCGATGTCTGGGTAGACGGCCGCCGCATCGTGCAGAACGGAGAATGCCTTACATTAGATGAAGAAAAAATATTGTACGAAGCTCAGCGCTGCTTTGAACGGCTCACCAGTCAATAAGCCGGGAAAGTGGAGGATGGACATTTATGAAAATTAAAATAGCGGTTGCAGCAGTAGCTGCAGCTGCTCTTCTTTTGTTTTTCGGCGTGCGTTTCTTTAATGCGGTGCATGAAAAGGAATGGCAGATTCAGCGGGCCGCCGTACAAACGGCTTATCAGAAGACGATACTGGCCAAGGCGGATAAGGTAGGCCGGTTCGTTGGCGATAAGCCCTACACCGTCATTCAGGGCGAGAACAAGATCGGGCAAAAGATGATTGTCTGGGTTGGCGATAATGAAATCTATGCGCAGATGGCTGCGGACGGCGTCACGGCCGATCAAATCAAGGCGGCGGTTCTGGCCCATCAGGCGGATGCTGAAATTGTCAGGCTCCTGCCCGGTGTCTTGAACGGGGCATTGGTATGGGAAGCCTTTTATAAGGTAGAGTCGGAAGAGGACGGGGAGCGCTATTATTATGATTACTACTCGTTTAAAGACGGAGCTATGCTGGATACTTACCGTTTAAGCATTCAATGACGTTTTTACCACACTTTACATTCCCCTTGAGTATATATCGTATGCTATACTATCTATATATTACAGACGATATACTATAGAAAGGGGGACGTTAGCTTATGAAGTTACGTCTCTTACCTGTTTCTTTGAGTGTTGTTATTTCGGCAACCGTATTGTTTGGCGGATATTTCGTATATCAAAGCGTTGCGATGGAGAATCCATTAGCTTCGGTCGTTAATAACACCCCGGGTGTTTTACAGTTGGTCGATACTAAGATATCAAGCACCGAAACTACAATAGAGCTGAAGCTGAAGCCTGGTGCAAGCCTGCGTCAAATATACAATCAGATTCAGAAGGGCGGTGCATCCGTCATCGGCGAGAAACAATTGAAGCTGAAGGTGGACAGCGACTCCTCTGATTCTTTGGATGCCTGGTGGTCGTCCGCGTTATTTGATGTGGCCCAAGCGATGGAGACGAAGAAATATTCGCAAATCCCTGCAACGCTGCAAGCGAGAGCGGCGGACAGCAATTTGAAGGTGTCTACGGAAATGGACGATAAGTATGTATATGTGACCATGTCGGACGGTACTCAAAGCAAGTATGTCATGCTGCCTCGTACGCCTGATAAAATGGGGGTGTGGCCGAATGAGTAAAATATATAAAGAAATCGCCATTGGCGTAGTGCCTGTTGTGTTAGTATTCCTTTATTTTATCGGAGTAAACCTCATTCCTTTCGTATTTATGGCTATCATATTAGGATCGCTGTTGTATATGAATCGTGCGCGAACGGCAGGCGGAAGCTTCGGCGGAGCGGATAAAAAAGCACGCGGACAAGCGCCGTCCTACCTGACCTTTGATGATATCGGCGGCCAGCAGCGCGCTAAGAATGAACTCAAAGAAGCGCTGGATTTTCTGATCAAGCACGAGGAAATCAAAAAGCTGGGCATTCGCCCGTTAAAAGGGATTTTGCTGACCGGTCACTCCGGGAACGGGGAAAACCTTAATGGCTAAAGCGGCCGCGCATTATACGAATTCCGTATTTATGGCTGCTGCGGGCAGTGAATTCGTCGAGATGTACGTGGGTGTCGGCGCGAGCCGTATCCGTGATATTTTCAAAGAAGCGCGCTCCCGCGCCATCAAGGAAAACAAGGAAAGTGCGATCGTATTTATCGATGAGATCGATGTAATCGGCGGCAAGCGTGACGGCGGGCAACACCGCGAGTATGACCAGACATTGAACCAGCTGCTGACCGAAATGGATGGGATTCATACGGCCGAAAGCCCGCGCATCCTGATTGTTGCGGCAACGAACCGGAAGGAAATGCTGGACAGCGCGCTGCTTCGTCCGGGCCGGTTTGACCGCCATATTGAGGTGGATCTGCCTGATAAAAAAGGCCGCCTGCATATTTTGAATATCCATGCCAAAAATAAACCGTTGGCGGAGCAGGTCAATCTTGAGGCTATCGCTGAGGAAACCTTTCATTTCTCGGGAGCCCAGCTGGAGAGCGTCATGAACGAAGCGGCTATTTATGCGATGCGTGAGGAAGCGCCGCTCATTGAGCAGAAGCATCTTTCGCAGGCTGTCGACAAAGTGATGATGGGCGAGAAAACGGACCGCGAATCGACAAAAGAAGAGAGAGACCGCGTTGCCCTTCATGAGCTGGGACATGCTATCGCGGCGGAAACGGTGCGCCCCGGATCGGTATCCCAGGTAGCGCTTAGTCCCCGGGGGCAGGCGTTAGGTTATGTGCGTCACAATCCACAGCAGGATCAGTATTTATATACGAAAGAGCATATCGAGCATCAGATTATGATCGCGCTCGGCGGCTCTGTCGCTGAGGAAATGTTCTACGGAGGAAGAAGCACAGGCTCACGCAACGATTTCGAGCAGGCGTTGAACCTGGTTGGAACTATGATGGATTCCGGTCTGACGAGCTTAGGCATCATCGATCGCCAGATGGTTACGAAGGAAGAGCTGATGAAAGAAAATACGAAAATATTGCAGCAGCTGACAGAGAGTACGAGAGCCATGCTGGAGCAGTACCGGCAAGTGTTCGAGCAGTCGCTGCACATTTTGATCAAGGAAGAAGTGCTTTCCGGGGATCAGTTCCGCGAGCTGCTGGAACAGTCCCGTATGCAAATTGCCTAGTCCGGTTTTTACCGAACCTTGAGTTCATAATAACAGGTATACCTGTTATTATGGGCTTTTTTTGTCGTTATACGCAACTTTTCGGCATTTGAGGCGTCTATAATATGGTATGTTTCGCCAATTTCGGCGTATGTTCTTTTCTATGACTTAAGCAGAAATCTATTAATCTATTACATAAGCTGAGGTGTATGATGAGAGTTATAACTACGCTGATTTCCATGCTGCTCGTTTCTCTGCTGATCTTTCCCGTGATGGCGTTTGCCGCCGAGCAGCCCATTCATCTATTCATGAACGGCAAGCAGTTGGCCGCAGAGGTGCCCCCGAGGATTGTGAAAGGAAACACATTGGTTCCGATCCGGGTCATTGCCGAGTCGCTCGGCTCCAAAGTGCAGTGGGATGAGAAAAGCCGCAAAGTCACACTGGTCAAGTCGGACGTAACGATTCAGTTGTTTATCGATAAGAACGAGGCGCTGGTCAACGATAAAAAAACGAAGCTGGAGGCTGCGCCGCAAATCAGCGGAGGAAATACGCTCCTTCCGGTGCGGTTCGTGAGCGAACAGCTGGGGGTCAGAGTTTCGTGGGATGAGCTCACCCGCTCGGTATTCCTTTTCCAGGCGGAGAATGGAGAGGAAGAAGTTGTAGAAGAGACGGTTTCTTCTCCGGTGGAGCAGGAGGAGGAATCGGACAAGCCGCCCGTTCCGGTGGCCGGGGAGCCTTCGAGGGCGGGTACAGCCGAGCCTTCCAGGACAAATACGGACGAGCCTGCCAAGCCTAACACGACCGAGCCCGATAAGTCGAATGCGGACGAGCCCTCCAACACGAGCCCTGCTGCGCCGACGCAAGAAAATTCGGATAAATCCGGGACCGATCCGTCGAAGGAACCTGTGAAGGATACTATAGCGACGGTCACGTCCATTTCTTTTGAAGGCGATGTCCTCTCAGTGAAGCCGAAAGCTAATGTAACCACAGCGGCGAACCAGGTGATTATTGAATTTCCTGCTTCGAAGCTGGATCCGGCCCTGAAGGTCAACGCCAAAGGGGAAGGAACCGTAAAGGAAAGCAGCGCGAATATATCACAAATTCGTTATTTGCTATTTTCAAAAGAATCCTCTATCGTTAGAATAATAATAGATTCGGCCAAAAAACTAGATTTGAAGCCGACGTCTATTCAAGCTGCAGCTGATCCTGGCTTGCTGGCATGGAAAATATCCGTTGCATCCCTGCAGACCTCGAAGGACAAATTCAAAGTTGTCATCGACCCGGGACATGGCGGCAAAGATTCAGGGGCGATTTCCGTAACCAAGCGCAACGAGAAGGATCTTGTGCTGTCGCTTGCCACGAAGGTGTACAAGCTGCTGGAGCAGGAGCCCCGCATCGAACCGGAAATGACTCGTAGTACGGATACATTCTTAGAATTATCGGAGCGCACGGCATTTGCCAATGAGATGAAAGCGGATCTGTTCGTATCGATCCATGGGAATTCAGCCGCGAAGGAATCCGTTTCGGGAACCGAGACGTATTACTATACGGAGCAAAGCCAGCAATTCGCTAATCTGATGCACGGCTTGTTGATTAAAGCGACGGGCTTCCCGGACCGCAAAGTCAAGCAGAACGATTTCTATGTCATCAAAAATACGACGATGCCCTCGATCTTAATGGAGGTCGGTTTTTTGACGAGCAAATCGGATGAGAAGGCCATGTTTCAGGAGGCATTCCAAGACCGCGTTGCCGCTTCGATCGTAGCCGGAATCAAGCAACAGCTGAACATTGACTAAGGAGGAGATAACGATGCACAAAAGACGACTCCAGGTGGCGGTACTCAGCATGACGCTCGTTGCATTGCTATCGGCCTGTGGACAGGCGAAGCCCCCGGCCCAAACCCAAGCGCCGCAGAATTCGACGGAGGCTCAGCACCCGGCGCAAGGCTCGCAGGCGCAGACCTCTCCCCCCGCCGACGAGAATAAGCAAATGACGATTAAAGCTTATTACGGGGATGAGCAAGGAGAGAACCTTGTCGAGAAACAGGTTCCGATTTCCTTTAAGCAGGAGAACGATAAGTACAAGGCTGCTCTGGAGGCTTTGGCCAATTCACCCGACCCTAAACTCGCGCCCTTATTCAAAGGATTTACCATTCGCTCCGTTGCTTTAAAAGATAAGCTGCTGACAGTCGACGTTTCGATGTCGCCGGAGTCCAGGCTGGGTTCCGGAGGAGAAGCTTTGCTGCTGCAAGCTTTGAAAAAAACGATATTCCAATTTTCAGAGATTGATAGCTTTGATCTTTTGCTGGACGGTCAGGCTGTCGAAAGTCTGATGGGACATATGGATTTACCGCACCCGTTTCATAAAAGCACACCTTAAACCTTGATATATTTACCATGTTCATCGGGAGGAACTACGAAATGTCCAATACTTACAGAAAATCGCAAAAAATGGCTGCAGGCATACTGGCATTATCCGTACTTATGAGCAGTCCGGTCTATGCAGCGGAGACTTCCGCGGGGGCATCGGCAAGTACAAGCACATCGTCGTCCGCTGCCGACAGCAGCTCGCGCTTTACGGACGTAAGTCCTCAGCATTGGGCTATTAAACACATTACGAAGCTGGCTGCGCTGGGGATTATTCAAGGCGTGGACAAAGGCAAATTCAGCCCGGATACGCAGGTTTCCCAGCAGGATGTTATCATCATGGCTATTCGCATGATGGGCTTGGAGAACGATGCTTTGAAAAATAAAACGGAGACGATTTTACCGGTATCCGTCGACAGCTATGCGAAGCCGTATGTAGCTTATGCCTTCGATGAAGGCTTGATCAGTATCAAAGAAGAATCGGATGGAACCGCAACGGGGTCAAGCAGTTCGAAAAACTCCTGGGGCTCCCGTCCTGCAAGCCGCGAATGGGTTGCGAAGCTGGTCATCCGTGCTATCGGCAAGCAGGATCTGGCGGATGTGAAAGCCGCAGATACTTCGATTTTCAGCGATGCCGATAAAATGTCCTCTTGGGCCTTGGGCTACATTAATGCGGCTGTCAGCCTCCAAATCGTAAACGGTGTCGACGATAACAATTTCGATCCGAAGGGCAATGTAACGCGGGCTCAGATGGCTACGTTCCTAAGCAGAGCGGATAAAGAGCTGACGACGCGTTCGGACCGTGTAACGATCGGCTATTTAATGGAGCTGAAGTGACCGCAAAATTACGGTTCAGACGAAGGACGGCAAAAGCAGCCAATACAACGTAGCGAGCGATGTCGTTATCTATAACGCGAAGGATGACAGCCGGATTCCATCGACGCAGCTGAAAGAAACGAATGAAGTTTATGTGATTCAAGAGAATGGCAACGTTACATATATCGAGCTGACGAACGATGCGGAGCAGATGGAATCCTACGAGGGTACATTAAACAAAGTATACGTGAATAACATGCTGGTCGATATTACGCAAGCCGGCGTACAGGATTTGAAAGAGCTGGCGGACAATGTGGCGGTTACGGATAAGGACGGCCGCGGCTTAAGCTTGACCTCCATTCAAAGCGGGAGCCTGGTCGAGCTGAAAAGAAATCTTTTGCTGCCTGGCAACAAGTATTCCAAAATTATCGTGAAGCAAGTGCCTATCAGCAAAACGGCTGACGGCAGCGTGGCCAGCATTCAGGACGATGCTAACACGGTGACTTTCCTGGAGCAGTCTACGGCTCAGAACGAAACCTTCCCGTTCGCAACCAGAGTATTGGTGACGATGCCGGATGGAACGGCGGGCGATTTGTCCAAGCTTCACGTGGGGGATACGGTCAAATATACGGTGAAGGCGAATGAAGTGACCGAAATTAGCATTACGAAGCAGGCGGATATCGGCAGCACGGTGCAAGGTACGCTGATGACGGATCCGAAGGACGATTCCAAGACGCTGACCATTACAAAGTCAGACGGCAGTCTGGGTGCTTATTACATTGCCGATAATGCTACGGTATCGATCGACGGTCTGAGTACGGCGGGAATATTGGATCTGGAGATCGGCGATTCACTGCAGCTGGATCTGGTGAACAACAAAGTGGTTAAAGCAACCGTAACAAGCAGATCTATCATTGAGAGTTCCTTTGCAACTATCGATTTCTATGATGCGACCAAGAATCAGCTTTATGGAACACTGGCGGATGGTACTCCTTTTGCTTATAAACTGACTACATCGACGGCCATCAGCTCTTGGGATATTCCTGTGGAGCTTGAAGACTTTGAGAGCAAGTTCATGAAGGACAAAGGAACTAAAGTAGATTTGACCGTATCCAAAGATAAAGTTCTAAGTGTGAAGCTTTCAACACAAGCGGTAGGTACGGTCTCTCAAGTCAATGCGACAGCAAATCAGATTACTTTACGTACCAGCGGCGGGCAAAATATTACGTTTGACGTTATTAACGGAGCAACCGTGAACATCTTCTCCAAATCGGGTTCGAAGCTAAGCGATCTGCAGGTGGGAGATTTGGTCGTCGGCGAATTGAACAGAGATCAAGATGTCATCAATATGGTGTCCGTGAAGAAAACCGCCGTTTACAAAGTATTGCGCACCGATACTACCGCAAGAGAGCTGGAAGTGAAGGATGAGACCGGGGCGACGCTGAAATTCACGATCTCCTCCGATGAAAGAATCGTAAACCCGGGCAAATCGACGCATGTCTTTAACGACATTGCGATTGACGAGTATGTCAAGGTCGCTTATACGGGGATCACGCTGAACAGCGTAGAGCTGCTCAACACGGTCCGCGGCAAGGTTACGGCAGTAGACACAGCCAAAGGTACAATCACTCTTCAGGATTTCGCCGGCTCCGTGCAGGTTGTGACGGTTGGAGGCCAGTTCACTGTAAATCAGAATGGAACAAGCACCGCTGCGCTGGGCAACATTAAAGCGGATGATCGTGTAGAAATCGTGAACGCAGGCGATAAGACGATTATTTCCGTAGCGGCTGCCTCCAAACGAACCGTTGCAGGCTATGATAATGTCTTGAACCGTCTGCAAGTGAAGCCGAATACGGCCGGAGATAAAACGAACTATAACATGTACGCCAAAGCTTATATGCATCAAGGAACCACTCCGGTTGCAGCAAGCGCCTTTGTAGAAAACGACGAGGTGACGCTGTATATTCTGGATGATAAAATTATCGAAATTGAAAAATAAGTTGTTTTCGCTCTGAACCGAAGTAACATTTATCGGAATTAAGCCGTCTAAAAAGGTGTAGGGGGATTCTTCTACAGCCACTTAGGCGGCTTTTATTTTCGCGATAAGGGCATGTTATAAAAAAAAATAGACGGAATTCGTGAAAAGTTCGGATTTTGTCGTCTAAAGTCATTGATTCCTGATAGGGGATTCGTTAAACTGAAATTTATACTACTTGAAAAAAAGGATGCTTGCACAATGAACAAGAAGCAGGTTCGCAGCATACTCGATACGATTGCCGGTATGTTTCCCGATGCGCATTGTGAGCTGAATCATTCGAATCCCTTCGAATTAACGATTGCCGTTCTGCTGTCAGCGCAGTGTACGGATGAAACGGTGAACAAAGTGACAGCTTCCTTGTTTCAAAAGTACAAGCGGCCGGAAGACTATCTAGCCGTACCGTTGGAAGAATTGGAGCAGGATATTCGCCGGATCGGACTTTACCGGAACAAAGCCAAAAATATTCAAGCCTTGTGCGCCATGATTTTGGACAAGTATGGCGGCAAAATTCCCGAAACCCACGAACAGCTCGTTGAGCTGCCCGGAGTGGGGAGGAAGACGGCCAATGTGGTTGTCTCGAATGCTTTCGGCGTCCCGGCGATTGCGGTAGATACTCATGTGGAGCGGGTATCGAAGCGGCTGGGGATGGCGGGCTGGGACGATTCCGTGCTCGAAGTGGAAAAGAAGCTGATGAAGCTGGTTCCGCGCGAGGAATCGGACCGATACGCATCACAGGCTTATTTTTTTCGGACGTTATCATTGCAAGGCGCAAAATCCGCAATGCGGCGTATGTCCGCTGGTGGAATGCTGCCGTGAAGGAAAAAAACGTATGAAATCCGGTAGTCGTAGGAAACCTATACAGTAGCAAACATTACCACAGCAAATTGATAAGGATGGGATCGACATGAAATGCATTTCGGTATACACAAACGATTTTGAGGTTTTTTCCGATATTTACGAGCAGGTGCTGGAAACGCCTTTGGCGGAAAATGAAGAGAAGCAAGTAGAAGGCGTAACGGTTATGGAGTCCGGAGATGTGCCGGAGCATTACCTGGAGAAAATGAAAACCAAGCCAGAGGTTGTCGTAATGAAAGTAAAGGATAAAGATATTACGATTTTGCAGCACCGTAATTTGTTTGAAATCTTTATTCCGTCGAAAGAAAGTGTGGTACACTAAAAGCCGAAGCGATTCGGTTTTTTTTGTTTAGATACAGAGCGTGGGGAGAAGAGGAATGAACCAGACTAGCTTACTTGGGGAAACGATGGAGGAAGCCATTCGCTCGCTGGAGCGGAAGGTAGTAGAGACGGGGGATACGGAAAACGGCTTGAAGCTGAAGCAGCTTCTGCAAAAAGCGGAGAGCGGCAAGCTGTATATTGCTTTCTGCGGGCATTTTTCCGCTGGAAAAACGAGCCTGGTCAACAAGCTATGCGGGCACACCTTGCTGCCGTCGAGCCCGATCCCGACCAGTGCGAACATTGTTAGCATCAGCAACGGCGAAGCCGGAGCGAAGGTAACGCATCGGGCGCAGGAGGAAGGCAAGCCGGGGAAGGTTCATGAGGTTGCTCTGGAGGAGCTGCCCGCCTATGCCCGTAACGGAGCAGATATTGAAACGATCGAGCTGCGCTATCCGATTCCTTTCTTGGGCAGCCATACCGTGCTTTTGGATACGCCCGGCATCGATTCGACGGACGATGCGCATCATTTGGCAACGGAGTCGGCGCTGCATTTGGCGGATGTCGTGTTTTATGTGATGGACTATAATCATGTGCAGTCCGAAATCAACTTCGCGTTTACGAAAAAAATGCAGGAATGGGGCAAGCCGCTCTACCTGCTTATTAATCAGGTCGACAAGCACCGGGAGCAGGAGCTTTCCTTCGAAAGCTATCAAGCAGGGGTGCGTGAAGCGTTCGGGAACTGGCATATCCAGCCGGACGGGATCGTCTATACTTCGGTGAAAGCGCCGGACCATCCCCACAGCGAATGGGGGAAGCTGGACTGGCTGCTGAAGCGGCTTATTGAACTGCGGGAGGAGCTTACCGCGTTGAGTCTTGAGAAATCGGCGAAGCATTTGGCCTTAGCGCATGCGGAGAAGATGGCGGAGCGCAATGAAGCGGTGAAGGAGCAGCTGCGGGCCGAGCTGGCGGCGGATGAGGGAGCGGACTCTGCACAGCGGCAGTGGACGGAGCTGAGCGAGGCGGCAGCCCGTGCCGAGACGGAGCCGGAAACGCTGCGCACGGCGCTGCGCAAGGAAACCACAGCGATTCTGGACAACGCCAACATTATGCCGGCGGTCACGCGCGATTTGGCGCACGAATATTTGCAGAGCCGGAAGCCCGGCTTTAAAGTGGGCTTCTTTGCAAGCGCAGCAAAAACGGCCAAAGAAGTGGAACGCAGGCTGAGCGGCTTCCACACCGATTTTGCCGGACAGCTGGCGACGCAGGTAGAACGCCACTTGCAGCAGGCGCTGAGCAAGTCGATGGACGCTTATCCTCAGGTTTCGGCCGACCAGGTCCGGGAGATTGCCGAGCGGCTCCATATGGATATTGCACCGGAGTGGCTGGCGGAGCAGGTAAGCGAATCGGCCGGCTTCGGCGGCGATTATACGCTCAATTACACGAAGCAAGCTGCCGCGGAAGCCAAGCTGCTGTACCGCAAGCTTGCGTTCGAGCTGATCGACGAGCTCGCAGCACTGCTCGCTGCGTCGCTGCAGCCGCAGCTGGCCGGCTACCGCGCGCAGCTCGACGCGCTGCAGGCGCGCCTCGGCAGCCTGCGCGAGCTCGAGCGGCTTGCCGCCGCAGAGGCCGCTTACGCGGCTTCGCTGCAAGCGCCGCTTGCGGCTGTGCCGGTGCGGGCTCCGGCGATGCCGGACCCCGACGCGTCCGGCTTGGCCGCGCCGCGCGCCGCAGCGCCGCAGGCGGCTGACGCCGGCGCGGCCGCCCGCGAAGCGCTGGCAGCCGTAGCCGCCGCCGCGGGCCGCACGCCGCGCGACGGCACCGCGCCGCTCGCGCAGGGCGCGCACCGCGCCCGCCTGCGCGAGGCGGCGGCGCAGCTGACCGCCGGCGCGGCGGAGCTTGCGGGCGTTGCGCAGCTGCAGAGCATCCGCCGCTCCCTGCTGGAGAAGGCGAGCCGGCTGACAAGCAACCGCTTCACGATCGCGCTGTTCGGCGCGTTCAGCGCAGGCAAGTCGTCGTTCGCCAACGCGCTGATCGGCGAACGGGTGCTTCCCGTGTCGCCGAACCCGACGACGGCGGCGATCAATAAAATTATGCCGCCGGAGCCCGAGAACGGCTGGCCGCACGGGACGGCCAAAATCCGGATGAAGAGTCTCGACCGGCTGGTCGATGACGTCAAGTATTCGCTGGAGGTGCTCGGCATCTCCGTACAGGATATGGAGGGCGGTCTTGCGGCGATCCGCCGTTTATCCGCGGAGCAGGTTTCTCCGAAAGGAAAGCCTCATTACACATTCCTGAAAGCGGTGGAACGCGGCTGGAATGACGTGAAGGAAGCGATCGGCAGGGAATTGAAGGTCGATACGGAGCAGTTCGCGCTGTATGCCGCCGACGAATCCAAGTCCTGTTTTGTCGATTTGATCGAGCTGTATTACTCCAATCCGTTGACGGATCAGGGCATTGTGCTGGTCGATACGCCGGGAGCGGATTCGATCAATGCCCGCCATACCGGCGTGGCGTTCAATTATATTAAAAACGCGGACGCGATCTTATTCGTTACTTATTATAATCATGCATTTTCCCATGCGGATAAGGAGTTTTTGCTCCAGCTGGGCCGCGTGAAAGACAGCTTCGAGCTGGATAAAATGTTCTTTATCGTCAACGCGGCGGACCTGGCTTCCTCCCCAGAGGAGCTGCAAGGCGTCGTCGACCATGTGGAGAGCAACCTGCAGCAGCACGGCATCCGCAAGCCGCGCATTTATCCTCTGTCGAGCTATTATGCTCTGGAAGGGAAGCTGGCCTCGTCCGAGGAAACGGTGCAGGCTTCCGGCATCGCCGCATTCGAGCATGATTTCGTCCGCTTTTCCATTGAGGAGCTGACGGAGATTGCGGTGCGGTCAGGCCAAGCGGACCTGGTTCGTGCGGCAGAGGTGCTGAAGCAGTGGATCGCCAGCGCTCAAGCCGATGAATCCGAGCGCAGCCGTCGTGCGGCCTCCTTGCGGAGCACATTGGCTGAAGCCCAAACGATGCTGAGGGAAATGTCCACCGAGGCGGAGGAGCGGGAGCTGCGTAAAGAGATCGATGAGCTGCTGTATTACGTGAGACAGCGTTCCATTTACCGCTTCGGCGAGCTGTTTAATCTGGCCTTTAATCCGGCGGTTTTCCGTGAAGAAGGCAAAGATATCAAAACGCTGATTCAGGAGGCTTGGGACGATTTGCGCCGGATGATTTCGTTTGACTTGTCCCAGGAAGTGCTCGCAACGACACTCCGGGTGGAGAATGCGATTCATAAGACGGCAAAAAGACGGAGAGAGCAGTGGGTTCACGCCATTGGCGGCGATCTGGCCGATTTTGTGCCGTCCCAGTACGAACCGGCTCCTTTCGTGACACCGGAAGCCTCGGATGTATTTACGACGGAGGCCGTTACCGGGAAATGGCTTGCAGGCTTTTATAAGAATGCAAAGCACTTTTTTGAAGGGAACGGCAAGCAGACGATGCGTACCGAGCTGGAGGCGCGTCTGCATGAGCCTTTGGGTGCCTATGCCCAGCAGCAGGCGGACCGGCTGGAAGCGGCTTATCGGGCGCAGCTGCAGGATTGGTACCGTTCCTTGTCGGAGCGGATGCAGGCAGAGCTTGGGGAGTATGCCCAAGGCCAGCTGGACGCGTTGGAGATGCAGATTAATATAACCGAGCTGCAAGCGAAGCATGACCGGTTATTGGAATATTTTGGACAAAAATAAGGTGAACAAGTGTACGGTGCAAGCGGTCGTTCCTTCGGGGATGGCCGTTTTTCATTGATTTTCTGAAAAGGTTTTCAATTGGGTGGATTTGGTATTATACGAGAGAAATAAGTGGATTGTTCCCCCTTTTCATGGGGATATCGGGATTTTTATCGCTTAAAGGATGATTATGGAAGTCTAATCTGTTGCCGCCCCATAGGGATGATGATAATATTCAAAAAAGCGAACGCTTTCGGTGGCAGAGCCCTGTGCATCGAAAGCCATTTTTGCTTTTACCGTCATTTTTCGACGGGGTGAACGCTGTATTCGCCGGCGCAAAGCTTAATGCATGCTCAAAGAAAGCCAGTTTGCTGGCGGAATAATGCTTAGGAGGGTACCATGGAGGTTTTTAAACAACTGAAGGAGTTTTACTGGTCGGAAAAAAGATTTTTGTTCGCATCGATTGCCTGCTTAATGACGGCCACAGCGCTGGGGCTGGTGTATCCGAACCTGCTGCGCTACTTGATTGACGATGTTATTTCGAAACACAATTTTTCCGTGGTGCCTTCCTTGTCGCTGCTTGTCGTAGGTGTCGTCAGCTGTAAGGCGTTATTTCAATTTTTGCATGGAACGCTGAGCGGAAAATTGGGGAACAATACGGCGTTTAATATGCGCAATGCCTTGTATAAGAAGCTGCAGTACTTATCGTTCCAATATTACGATCAAGCGCGTACCGGTGATCTGATGTCCCGTCTAACGGCGGATCTTCAGGCGGTCAGGGATTTTATCGGCTTCGGCTTTGTTCAAATATTAAACGTTATCATGATGTTCACGTTCGGTACGATCATGATGCTGTCGATCAACTGGAAGCTGACACTGCTCACGATGATTACGATGCCTTTTCTGGTGTTTACGGCAATCCGGTTTGAGAGCAAAATTCATCCTGCTTTCCGTTCCATCCGTAAATCGATGAGTACTATGACGACTTCGGTGCAGGAAAATATTACTGGGGTCCGCACGGTCAAATCGTTTGCCCGCGAGCCGCACGAGATTGGTAAATTTTCGGAGCGCAATGAGGATTACCGCGAAAATAACGTAACGACCTCCGGTATTTGGGCGAAATATTTCCCGCTCATGGAGCTGTTCGCCAATTTAAGCGTCGTGCTTCTGCTCGGCATCGGCGGGTACATGGTCATTCAGCAGTCCATCAGCTTGGGAGAGCTCGTCGCTTTCTTCAGCTTGATCTGGTACATCATCGGACCGTTGTGGGGCATCGGTTTTCATATTAATAACTTTACCCAGTCCAAAGCGGCCGGCGAACGGATTCTGGAGGTGCTGCATCAGTATGTACACGTCAAGGATAAGGATCAAGCGATCCAGCTGAAGCCGGAGCAGGTGGAAGGACATATTCGTTTTGAGCAGGTGACCTTTGCTTATACGGATAAACAGCCAGCGCTTTACGATTTTAGTCTGGATGCGCCGGCAGGCTCGATCATCGGGCTGCTCGGGGGCACCGGCTCTGGGAAATCGACCGTGATCCAGCTGCTGCTGAGAGCTTATAATGTCCAGGAAGGACGTATTACGCTGGACGGGCGAGATGTACGGGATGTCACGCTCGAAAGCCTGCGCGATCAGATGGCTATCGTGTTCCAGGAAACGTTTTTGTTCTCGTCCACGATTCGGAACAATATTGCCTATGGCGTGAAAAATATTTCCATGGACCAGATTATCCAGGCCGCGAAGCTGGCGAAAGCGCACGATTTCATCATGGAGCTGCCTCAAGGCTATGACACGATTGTAGGCGAACGGGGGATGGGGCTTTCCGGGGGACAAAAACAGCGGATCGCCATTGCCCGGGCGCTGATCAAAAATCCGAAAATCCTTATTTTGGATGATGCGACGAGCGCAGTCGATATGGAAACAGAGCACGAGATCCAGCAAGGATTTCAGGAAGTCATGGCCGGTCGTACAACATTTATTATAGCTCACCGGATTTCTTCCTTAAGACACGCCGATGAGATTATCGTGCTGGATGAAGGCCGGGTGGTGCAGCGTGGAACGCATGAGCAGCTGATGCGGCAGGCAGGCCGCTATCTGGAAACGTACAAAATCCAATTTGCCGATAAGCCGGAAGGAGAGTCTGCGGAGGGTACCGACTCTGAAGCAGCTCATGACGGTATAGTGCAGGAATGGACAGAGGCGGAAGAACAGCAGCGGGCCGCTAATCAAGTGGCCGCAGCGCGTCATACCAAGTGGAGGGGATACGCACAATGAGTCAAGCAGAGCAAGCCAATCCGTCGAAGCAGCATGCGGCGGGAGCGGCTGAAGGGGATCAAACGGGTCAACGATTTGTTTATCAGGACGATGAGATACTGGATAAAGAATTTGATTGGAACCAGGTCAAGCGCCTGGGCAAATATTTAAAGCCATACTCCAGGCAGATGCTGCCGGTCGTGATTACCATGATGATCGTAGGGGCATTAACGAAGCTGATTAATCCGTTGTTAATCGCGTATGCGATCGATAACGCATTGAAAGCGGGCAATACGAGGCTTTTGATGCTCTGTGTCGGCGGGATGCTGGGGCTTTATCTGATACAATGGGCGGCCAACAATTACCGGATCCGGTACACGAACAACATTGGACAGAAGGTCATTTACGATCTGAGGCATGATCTGTTCAGCCATATTCAGCAGCTATCATTTAAATTTTTCGATAAGCGTCCGGCGGGCTCGATTCTGGTGCGGATCACGAACTATGTCAACTCCTTGCAGGATTTGTTTACCAACGGGGTTGTCAACCTGATGATTGACTGCGTTCAGCTGCTCGGGATCGTCTTCATTCTGCTTTTCTACAACATTAAGCTGGGGACGGCCATCATTGTTACAGTACCGATCATGTTCGTCATTTCGACCAAGCTGCGCGTACATATCCGCCGTGCCTGGCAAGTAGTTCAGACGAAGCAGTCGCGGATTAACGCGCATCTCAACGAGTGTATTCAGGGAATCAAGGTTACTCAAGCGTTTACGCAGGAAAAAGAAAACATCGATTTTTTCCATGGCATGAACCTGGATAACCATAAATGGTGGAACCGGGCGACGATGCTGAACCAATCGTTTAACCCGATTATTGAAGTGACAGGCGCTGTCGGATACTGCATCTTGTTCTGGTTCGGAGCGTATCTGATTCAACAAGGCGAGATTTCGGTCGGGCTTCTCGTCGCCTTCGCCACTTATATCGGGCATTTCTGGGAGCCGATTAATCGTCTGGGACAAATGTATTCGCAGATGCTGATCGCGATGGCGTCCTCCGAACGGATCTTTGAATTCATCGATGAGCAGCCGAACGTAGCCGAAGCGGCGAACGCCAAACCGCTGCCGCGCGTGCAGGGCAATATTGAGCTGAAGCAGGTGGAATTTGAATATGAGCCTGGGCGGCATGCGCTCAAAGGGATTGATCTGAGCGTGAAGGCTGGAGAATCGATCGCTCTGGTCGGACATACAGGCTCCGGCAAGAGCACGATCATTAACCTGCTCTGCCGTTTCTACGACATTACCAAAGGCAGCATTACGATTGACGGGCACGATATCCGGGATGTGACGATCCCGAGTCTGCGTTCGCAGATAGGCATTGTGCTCCAGGATACGTTTATTTTCTCCGGCACGATTCGGGACAATATCCGTTTCGGCCGTCTCGACGCTACGGATGAAGAGGTTGAGTTTGCCGCCAAAGCGGTAAGAGCCCATGATTTCATCGTCAATCTGCCGCAGGGCTACAATACGGAAGTGCAGGAGCGAGGCAACGTGCTCTCCATGGGACAGAGACAGCTGATTTCCTTTGCCCGGGCGCTGCTGGCCGATCCCCGGATTCTGATCCTGGACGAAGCTACCGCAAGCATCGATACCGAGACCGAGCTGAAAATTCAGGAAGCGCTGAAGACGCTGCTCGCAGGCAGAACGTCCTTTATTATCGCGCACCGGCTGTCCACGATTCGCAATGCGGATAAAATTATCGTGTTGGATCACGGCACGATGATGGAGCAAGGTACGCACGAGGAGCTGATCCGGCATAAAGGGATCTATCACGGATTGATTCAAGCTCAATACCGCTTCCTGCGCGAGGTAGGTTAAATAGGCTCCAGCTCCTCTAGAAGGCGCTCTTTAAGCTAAAGCTTAAGGGGCGTCTTTTTCATGATTACTAAAAAATTCGGGTGCTAATCCAAGTTCGGACTGAATAGACTAACAAAGTGTGAACACGCCGCATGCGCATGCAGCCGGAACTTTTCCGTCCGAACCTCCGCTTTCCATACAAGGGAGGAACGGCTTATCATAAATAATCCACCGACATACCGGTATCGGGAGGTTTACGTGGAACATTTAATTAGCTGGAAAAAGGACAAGTGGCTGGTCGTAGGCGGCAGCTTCCTAACCGTCGCCGCTCTGCTCTGCACAATCGGGTATTTTTATATGGCTCAGCATATGGTAACGCGTTATCAGGTTATCATAGGCACGGAAAGGGTTGGGGTTATCAGCAGTCCGTTGATCGTAGACGAATGGCTTCAGGCCAAGAAAATACGGGTTAAGCAGCAGTATCCAAATATACAAACAAACGTTCTTATTGAGCATTTGAATTATATCACTGAGCGTGCTTATAAAGCAACCTATGACAATGAGGCGATCAAAGCCGAGCTGGAGAAAAGAGCCCGCATTATATTCAGCGGCACCCAGCTTCGCATTGACGGTAAGCCCTTGGGCCAGCTCAAGGATGAGCGGACGGCCCGGGAGCTGCTGGACCGGTACAAGCAAAAATATATCCCGGAGGGGGAGCTGGTCTCGGCCGATATTGTTCAGCGGATCGATTTGGTGCCTGTACAGCTGCGTCCGGAAGAGATATCCGATAGTTCGGAGCTGCTGAACAGGATAGAAGCGGGGGCTGCTCAGCCGGTTCTTTACCAGGTACAGCCGGGAGACTGCATTTCCTGTATCGCTCATAAATTTCATCTCACTCAGCAGACGATATATGAGCTGAATCCGACCTTGAAGGGGTCTTTTCTCCGGGTTGGACAGCAGCTTACACTTTCATCGGTGGAGCCGCTGCTGACGGTAAAAACCGTAGAGCGGCAAACGGAGTCGCTGGAAATTCCATACGAAACCAGCTATGTGGACGAACCCTCGCTCAAGGAGGGCGTGAAGCAGGTGATGACGCTGGGCGAGAACGGCCTTAAGCAAATTACCTATACAACGACGCGGCTGAACGGGAAGTGGACGGAAGAATCTGCGGGAGAGGAAACGATCGTCCGCAAGGCCGTTCCTTCACAGGTCAAAAGAGGGACGAAGGTCATTCCGGGCGTAGGCACCGGATCGTTCGCCTGGCCCGTATATCATCCCAAATTAACGAGCGACTTCGGCAGGCGGTGGGGCGCGTTCCATCCAGGGATGGATATGGTTTCAGAACAGTCGGCGATTATGGCGGCGGACCGGGGCAAAGTCGTTTTTGCCGGCTGGAAAACAGGCTACGGCAATTGTATTATCATCGATCATCAGAATGGATACAGCACGTTATATGGACATATGAGCCAGTTGACCGTATCGGAGAATGAAAATGTAGAGAAGGGCGAGAAAATCGGGATCATGGGGCGTACGGGCAATGCCACGGGGGTTCATCTTCATTTTGAGGTCCGGGTTGGAGAGAAGCAGGAAAATCCGCTGCGGTTTTTGCAGAAAGCTGCCGAATAAGCAAGAAGAGGTTGACATAGAAAATGATGCCGGCATCGGTTACGATGACCGGCTTTTTTGAAGCTAATTTCAAAAAGCGGCTGGGGAAGTACCCCCAGGGAGTATCACGCAAAGCTTTCTCAACAAGCTCTACCTAGCCACAGGCTAGGTTTTTCTATGTCTTTAAAAGACATGGAGTCGCGTTCGTTTTGAAGCGCGTACAGGACAAATTTGCAAATCACGGCATAAAACGATACTCTAAAATGGATGTGGAGGCTGTCGAAAGCTGGACAGAAGGAGGCGTTTTTTTGCTGTCAACCCGTTTCTTATGGCGAACTGTCGGATCTGCGGCGCTGCTGTCAACGCTGCTGTGCGGGGCCGGGTTCGTCTATGGCGTCAACCAAATCATATTTCCGAAGGCGGCTACCGCTCCGGCGCCGGCTGCACCTTCAGAAACCCCGCCGCCCAAGCAAACAACTGTATCGCTTGCATCGAGAGAGAAGATTCAGATTGTTGCCCTCGGGGATTCGCTTACGGCGGGTACAGGGGATTTATCCGGACGCGGCTATGTCGGTCAGGTGAAGGAGAAGCTGGAAAAACAGCTGGGGAAACCGGTCTTTATTTTTAACAATTTTGCGATTCCCGGCTTCAAGACGACGGACGTGCTGGCGGACCTGGATGCCAAGAAGGATATCGGCACCGCGATTTCCCAGGCGGATCTTATTCTGCTCACCATCGGAGGAAACGATATTTTCGAAGGCGGGCAGGGGATTTTTAACGGGGATGCGGGCGAAGAATTTAGTACCCAGGCCGCAAAGGACCGGCTGCCGGCCGCATTGAAGCGATTGGAGCAGATTCTGGACCGGGTCGCCAAGCAGAATCCGAACGCCGTCATTTGCTATGTCGGCTTGTACCACCCTTTTCTGGACTTGGATACGAAAAAGGAAGGGTCGCTTGTTGTCGAACAATGGAACAGCGCAGCGTTCGAGATCGCTAACCGGTACTCGAATATTGTCGTCGTGCCTACCTACGATTTGTTCGAGCTGAACTTGAACAAATATTTGTACACGGATCATTTTCATCCGAATCAGGACGGCTATGAAAGAATCGCGGAGCGGATCGCTCAAATCGTAAAGTAAGCAACGAACCTAACGAAAACCGCATTCGGTACTAGGAGGAGTGAACGGTGGCAGTCCTGAACAGGCAGGCAGAGGTCGTTCTGTCGGTTAACAATGTGAAGAAAACAATCAAAAACAAACCGATTATCAAGGGCATTTCCTTTGAGGTATACGCAGGAGAAATTTTCGGCTTTCTGGGTCCGAACGGCTCGGGTAAAACGACGACGATCCGCATGCTGGTTGACCTGATCGCCCCTACGGAAGGCTCGATTACGATCTGCGGCTACGATGTGCACAAGGATCACAATCAGGCGCTTCAATATGTCGGCTGTATCGTAGAAAACCCGGAGCTGTACTCGTATTTGAGCGGCTGGGAAAATCTCGAGCATTTCGCGCGAATGCTGCCCGGCGTGTCGAAGGAACGCATTGAGGAAGTGGTCCGGATTGTCGGCATGGATGAGCGCATTCACGACAAAGTCAAGACGTATTCGCTCGGCATGCGGCAGCGTCTCGGTATCGCCCAGGCTCTGTTGAACAGCCCGAGGCTGCTTATTCTGGACGAGCCTACAAACGGACTTGACCCTCAGGGCATCAAGGAAATGCGCGAATTTATACAGCGGCTGGCCCAAACGGGACTCAGCCTGTTCGTTTCGAGCCACCTGCTGAGCGAAATTCAGCAAATGTGCGACAGGGTAGCCATTATTACAAGCGGAGAGGTCATCAAGGTCGGCACGGTGGACGAGCTGATCGACGAATCGGCGAGCAAGGTCGTATGGCACGTCAGCCCTGTAGATCAGGCGCTAGAGCAGCTGAAGAAACATACAGAAGTACAGGTTATCGACGTGCTGGAACCTGCCGAGACGGCGGAGGAGAGGCAGATGGCAGCGGTTATTCATGAGATCGTTACCCAATTGAATCCCGAGCTGATCCCCGTGCTGACCCGCAAGCTGGTGCAGGCCGGGGTGGAGCTGTACGGGGTGGAGACGAAAAGTCCAACGCTGGAGGATTTATTTTTGAGCTTGACGGAGGGGAAGCGCATTGGTTAATTTGTATCCGTTGGTGCAAAATGAAGTCATCAAAATTATCAAAAAGAAGCGCTTGCTCGTTGTCCTGCTGATTCTGGCCGCACTTATTCCGATGTTTACCTATGCCCAGCTTAAGGTTTCGCAAAACAATCTGAAGCAGTTCGGCACTTCGGATTGGCGGGCCGAGCAGCGGCAGAAAATTGTCGATTATACGCGAAGCATCGGCAGTGCGCGAGTACCGGAGGAGTGGAAGCAGTTCCGCCGTGTCGAAGTCATGCTTGCCCAGTACTATTTGGATAAAGATGTGAATCCGGCGGCGCCGAACGGGGTAACCTTTACAAGAGAGTTCCTGAAAAATGCAGTCGGGCTGTTTATTCCCTTGATGGTGATGGTCATTGCATCCGATCTGGTCTCGTCGGAGCACTCCACAGGCACGATCAAACTGCTGCTAACCCGGCCGGTTCCCCGCTGGAAGGTGCTGATGAGCAAGCTGATCAGTTTAATTTTATGCACCTCGCTTATCGTCATTTGTACGGCGCTGCTGTGTTATCTCATATCCGGGCTCGTATTCGGCTACGGAGGCTGGGATATGCCGGTATTTTTCGGCTTTCAGATCGTCGGCACGGAAGTGGACACCACCTTCGTCCGAGCGGTGGATCAATGGCTGTATCTGATTATGGAGTTCGGCCTGGTGTGGTATTCCGCAGTGATCGTGGCGGTGATGTCGCTGATGGTTTCCGTACTGATCCGGAGCACAGCGGCGGGCATGGGACTCATGCTGGCGGTGCTGATTTCAGGTACGATTCTGACCAATATGGTCTCATCCTGGGAAACGGCAAAATATTTATTTATGGTCAATTTGCGCTTAACCGATTATTTAACCGGCAGTCTTCCGCCCATTAAAGGCATGGATTTACCGTTCTCTTTGACCGTTTTAACGATATGGGGGCTTATCTCCGTGATCGTTTCCTTTAGCGTCTTCACGAAAAAAGATATATTGAACTAACGGCGCGAGATGTTATAATGCACAATAGTACTAGAGCTTAAGAGCTTCATGATTAAGGGGAGGCTGCGATGGCGGATCATGTTGATTTAATTACTGACACAACAACCACGCGGACGGAATACGACGCTGACGATATCCAGGTGCTGGAAGGGCTTGTGGCGGTTCGGAAAAGACCGGGGATGTACATAGGCAGTACCAGCACTTCAGGGCTTCATCATTTGGTTTGGGAAATTGTAGATAATGCCGTCGACGAGCATTTGGCCAAGTTTTGCTCGAGAATCGACGTCACCATTCATAAAGATCAATCCATTACCGTTCAGGACAACGGGCGCGGGATTCCTACGGGAATGCACAAAACAGGCATTCCTACGCCGCAGGTCGTTTTTACGATCCTGCATGCAGGCGGAAAATTCGGCGGCGGAGGGTACAAGAAGTCGGGCGGTCTGCACGGCGTCGGCGCCTCCGTAACGAATGCGCTGTCCGAATGGCTCGAAGTGACCATATACCGGGACGGCAAAACGCACCGTCAACGCTTTGAATACTGGGTTGACGAGAAAGGCGCAGAGCATGTCGGCGAGCCGGTTACGGGACTTGAAGTCATCGGGAATACCCGTCAGACGGGGACGAAGGTGACATTCAAGCCGGACAAGCGGGTGTTTCAAGGCGGGACCTCGGTCAATTACGATACGCTGCTGGAGCGCTTACAAGAAATCGCCTTTTTGAACTCCGGGCTGCAGGTCACAATTAAGGATGAGCGCGCGGACAAGCAGGAGTCATTCCAATACGAGGGCGGAGCCAGCCAATTCGTGCAGTTTCTGAACGAAGAGAAAACGGTTCTTCACGAAGTGATTCACTTTGTGGCGGAGAAGGACGACATCGAGGTCGAAGTAGCGCTTCAATACAACGACGGGTATACGGAAACACTGGTTTCCTTCGTTAACTCGATCCCGACCCGCGGCGGAGGGACGCACGAAACCGGCTTTAAAACCGCTTATACGCGAGTGATGAACGATTATGCCCGTAAAACCGGGATATTGAAAGAAAAGGACAAAAATTTAGACGGCCAGGATCTTCGCGAAGGCATGATGGCCGTCATCAACATCAAGATGGGCGAGGTCGAGTTCGTCGGGCAGACCAAGGACCAGCTGGGCAGCGCATCGGCGCGCAGCGTAGTCGATTCGGTCGTCTCGGACAAAATGTCCGTATTTCTTGAGGAGAATCCGCAGATCGCGCAGATGATTATGAAAAAGGCGGTCCAATCGGCCAAAGCCCGCGAAGCGGCGCGTAAGGCACGGGAGGAAGTGCGCAGCGGCAAGAAGGGCAAGAGCGAGAGCTCGAACCTGGGCGGCAAGCTGACGCCGGCGCAGTCGAAGGACTACACGAAGAACGAGCTGTTCATCGTGGAAGGAGATTCGGCCGGCGGCTCGGCCAAGCAGGGACGCGATTCGAAGCATCAGGCGATTCTGCCGCTGAAGGGCAAGCCGATGAATCCGGAGAAGGCGAAGCTGCTGGATATCATGAAAAATGATGAGTATAAGGCGATCATTTCGACCATCGGCGCCGGCGTCGGCCCGGAGTTCGACGTTTCCGAGAGCAATTACGCCAAGATCATTATCATGACCGATGCCGATACGGACGGAGCGCATATCCAGGTCTTGCTGTTGACCTTCTTTTACCGCTACATGAAGCCGTTAATCGACGCCGGCAAGGTGTATATCGCACAGCCGCCGCTGTTCAAGATTACGAAGAAGGCAGGCAAGAACAGCACGGTGCAGTATGCTTGGACTGACGAGCAGCTGGAGACGGTAACGAAGCAGCTGGGCAGCAAAAATCTCGAGCTTCAGCGTTATAAGGGGCTCGGCGAGATGAATCCGGACCAGCTGTGGGAGACTACCATGGATCCGGCCACCCGCACCCTGCTTCAGGTGCAGATTGAGGACGCGGCCAAAGCCGAACGGCGCGTATCTACGCTGATGGGAGATAAGGTAGACCCGCGTAAGCGTTGGATTATCGAGAATGTCGACTTTACCGAGTTCGAGGAGTAGATGAAACGTGACGATATTAGAAAGCTTTTTACCCGCTTTTTTGGAAGAAGTGGTAGGGGACCGGTTCGGCCGCTACTCTAAATATATTATTCAGGACCGCGCGATTCCCGATGTGCGGGATGGACTGAAGCCTGTTCAGCGGCGCATTCTGTATGCAATGTATGATGCCGGCAATACGCCGGATAAGGGCTACCGCAAGTCCGCCAAAACCGTCGGCGACGTCATGGGCAACTATCATCCGCACGGCGATGCGTCCATCTATGACGGGATGGTGCGGATGGCGCAGCCGTGGAAGATGGGGCATATGCTGGTCGACGGACACGGCAACTGGGGTTCGCAGGACGACGATCCTCCGGCGGCGATGCGTTATACGGAGGCCCGCCTATCGGAAATCGCGATGGAGCTGCTGCGCGATATCGAGAAGCGCACGGTACAATTCAAAGACAACTTCGACAATACGACGAAGGAGCCGGTCGTGCTTCCGTCGCGTTACCCCAACTTGCTGGTCAATGGGGTCAGCGGCATTTCCTCCGGCTTTGCGACGGAGATTCCTCCGCATAACCTGAAGGAAGTCATCGACGGCTGTATTGCCGCGATGGATCAGCCGAACATCGAATTGGACGAGCTGATGAAAATCATTAAAGGGCCGGATTTTCCGACCGGCGGTATTATTATGGGCTCCGACGGGATCCGGGAAGCTTACCGCACAGGGAAAGGACGCATTTATTTGCGGGCGCGCACCGAGATCGAGAATGTCCGCGGCGGGCTGCAGCAGATTGTCATTACGGAAATTCCGTACCAGGTAGTGAAGGCGCGTCTTGTTACGGCGATGGAAAACATTCGCCTCGAGAAGAAAATCGAAGGCATTTCTATCGTGCGGGACGAGAGCGGACGCAACGGGCTGCGCATCGTCGTGGAGCTGAAGAAGGATGCGGACGCTCAAGGGATTCTGGCTTATTTGTTCAAGAAAACCGACCTGCAGGTTACTTATAATTTCAATATGGTCGCTATCGTCAACAAGACGCCGAAGCAGATGGGCATCAGCGAAATTATTCACGCCTATATCGGGCACCAGAAGGAGGTCGTGACCTTCCGCTCCCAGTTCGATCTGGCGAAGGCGGATGACCGCGCCCACGTGCTGGAGGGCTTAGGCAAAGCGCTGAACATTCTGGATGAGGTTATCGCGACGATCAAGGCTTCCAAAAATCGCGCAGACGCTCAGAACAATCTCGTTGAGCAGTATGGTTTCACCGAGCGCCAGGCCGATGCGATTCTGACGCTGCAGCTGTATCGTCTTACCAACCTCGAAATTCATTCGATTGAGAAGGAACTGAAGGATGTGCAGAAGACGATCGCTAATCTCAGAGCGATTCTGGGCAGCGAGAAGAAGCTGATGGGCGTCATCAAGAACGAATTGACGGAGATCCGCGATAAATACGGGATCGAACGCCGTTCGGATATCCAGGATGAGGTCGAAGAGCTGAAGGTCAATCTGGAGGTTATGGTTACCGCCGAAGACGTCTTCGTTACGCTGTCCAACGAAGGCTACATCAAGCGTACCAGCAAGCTGTCCTTTACCCGCTCCGGAGGCGAGGTGGAGAAGACCGGCCTGAAGGAAGGGGACTTCGTCCGCTATTTGCTGGAAGTGAATACATTGGAGAATCTGCTCATCTTTACGCAGAAGGGCCAATATTATTTACTGCCGGTCCATCAGGTGCCGGAGTATAAATGGAAGGACAACGGCACGGCCATTGTAAATGTCATTCCGATTCCGAAGGATGACCGGATCGTGAATGTGATTCCTATTAAAGATTTTGAGGACCCCGGCAAGTCGCTCGTCTTCATCAGCCGCAGAGGGCAAGTGAAGCGGACCGAGCTGAAAGAGTATATGACGAACCGCTCTAACGGAATCGTCGCATGTAAGGTTGGAGAGAACGATGCCGTCTTTGACGTGAAGGTCAGCACCAATGATCAGGACCTGCTGCTCATTACGAAGCAGGGCAGTGCCATACGTTTCCGTGAGGATGAAGTCAATCCGATGGGACGCGCCGCTGCAGGTGTGCGGGGCATCCAGCTCAAGGATGAAGATGAAATCATTAGTGCGGAATGGATACAAGGGGAGGAAGGAGAACTGCTCGTTATTTCCGATTTGGGCTATGCGAAGCGGTCGCTTATTCTCGATTATCCGGTGCAAGGCCGCGGCGGCAAAGGGATTTTCACCTTTGAATTCCGGGACGGCAAGCGCGTGAAGCCGAACGGCACGTCTCTGGTCAAAGGCTTTGTCGTTAAAGAGGAAGTGTTGGTAACGGCCGTTCTTCAGAGCGGGGAACGGATTTCCTTCTCTTCGGAAAAAACGCCGATAGAGCAGCGCAAATCGACCGGCAAGCAAGTGATTCCCGTGACGAAGACCGATCTCATTCACGATGTGTTGAAAACGGATTAGGAGCTTATTTTCGAATACCTAGGCTTCGATCTTCTTAATCGTAGCTGTTGTAATTCGGCTCCATAGTATCCACAATTTGAAGAAACAGTTCCAGAACGGCCCACACCGGCATCGGCTCATCGAGCTTTTCAAGCCAGCGTGGGTCGTTTATAATGCCTTTTTGCAATGCCTTTTCTCCTATCAGCTGTTTCCACGCTTCCATCGCATCATCACTCCAATTCAAATATTGACAAGCTCCGTCACTAGTCATTCGCCCATAATGCAGTATATGTTGAAAAGGGTCTAACGTGCCTGATTTTTATCGTTTAATGTCTTAAAATATTTAGACGGTTAACCTTTAAACTGCCTGAAGTCGATGGTATAATAAGGAAAGTGACGTTCGTTTAAGAAAGCCGTAGGACAAGTTAATTACGGGAGTGATGGGTTTTGATTACTCAAGAATTTGCGAAGCTATGGTGGAAGCTATCCAAGGATCTGCGCCAGCATATGGAGTCGGAGCTGGCTCCGACGTTGACGGAAGGCCAGCTGACCGTACTGGAGCTGTTGTCGGGACAGCAGCGGATGAAGCCTTCGGATTTCATCGGATTCCTGGCCACTACGCCGGCGGCGATTACCACCTTGCTAGATCGCATGGAAAAAGCTGAGCTGGTAGCGCGGGAACGCGATGAGAAAGACCGTAGAATCGTATGGGTTCAGGTGACGGATAAAGGAAAGTCCGAGTGCCAGAGGGGCGTCCAAATCCGGGAGCGTTTTCTTCAGAATTACTTGAGCCGCATTTCTTCTCACAACCAACAGCTGCTGGTCTATTTGCTCGGCAAGGTGGCCAACGCCTAATTATATGCCGGCTGGGTGTTCAGGTATACATAAGGATAACAGGAACGGCCGATCCGGCCGGTTTTAGCCCTCGTCAGCTTATGGCAGCGAGGGCTTCGGTTTTTTTCAGCCTTGGGACGTATGAAGCGATATTCAGGAGGAGAGCATCAGGTGGCGGGAGCACCGATATTGGAAATAGCCGCATTAGGCAAAATATTAACAGGACCCCAAGGGGAAAAGAGGGAATTGTTCCGGAACGTATCGGTACAAATAAATACGCCTGCCGTTGTTGTGCTGCTAGGCGCATCCGGTCAAGGAAAAAGCACCCTGCTGCGCATATTGGGCCGGCTGGACCGCGCGGATGAAGGAACCGTCCGTTTTTACGGCCGTGCGGCCGAGGAAACTTCTCCGCAGGAATGGCGGAAGAGGATAGCATATGTCGCCCAATTCGCCGTGATGCTCGATGGGACCGTTGAGGATAATTTAAGGGCGGTAAGCGTGCTGCACCGGAAGCCGTTCGATTCGGCGCTGGCGCGCGAGCTGATGATGAAAGCAGGCCTTGGAGCGATGGAATGGAGCAAGCGTGCTGCCGAATTGTCCGGCGGAGAGAAGCAGCGGGTTGCCTTGATCCGTTCGCTGCTGCTCGAGCCGGAGCTTTTGCTGCTGGACGAAATTACGGCTTCGCTCGATACCCACAGCAAGCAAGCGGTCGAACAGCTGCTGCTGGACTGGCACAAGATGCACGGCACGCTAATGCTGTGGGTAACGCATGATTTGGAGCAGGCGAAGCTGATCAGCGATGACGTCTGGTATATGGACGAGCATACCCTGCTGGAAGCGAGCCCTTCATCGCGCTTTTTCACAAGGCCCAACACGAGGCAGGCCCGCCGATTTTTGCAGATATCTGATGAAACGGAAGTGTAGCAAGGAATGTCGAACTTAGCTTTAGGATGCACGCTGATTTTTGTCGCAGTAACGATCGTCGCCTCGATGTGGCAGAAGCTCGGTCTGGAAAAAGAAATCATTATCGGAACGATCCGCTCGGCAGTTCAGCTGCTGCTGGTGGGTTATGTGCTTCAATTTGTGTTTAATACGGAAAACAAGGCTTGGCTTGTCCTCATTATTTGTCTTATGCTCACCGTAGCTTCCTGGAACGCAGGACAGCGGGGACGGGGACTTCGGGGTATCCGCTGGCGGATTGCCGCCGCTTTGACAGTGACGGAGGTGCTGACGATGGGACTGCTGCTCGGTCTGTCCATTATCGAACCGACACCGCAGTACATCATCCCGATGAGCGGCATTACGATCGGCAGCGCCATGGTCGTCGCCGGACTGTTCGTCAACAATATGAAGCGTGAGGTTCAGGCATCAGGCGGCGAGATTGAGGCGCTGCTGGCTCTTGGCGCATCGACCCGCCAGGCGATTCATACTTCGTTGAAGCGCTCGGTAAGATCCAGTATGATTCCGACGATCGACGGGATGAAAACGGTCGGCTTGGTGCAGCTGCCGGGCATGATGACGGGGATGATCGTGGCCGGCGCCAACCCGGTGGAGGCGGTACGCTATCAGGTGCTGATTATGTTTGCTCTGGTGTCCTCCGCTGCATTAACGAGCATTTTGCTAAGCCTGCTGAGTCATCGTCTATGGTTCACCGAGGATGACCGGCTGAGATCGATTTCTTAAAAAAATGCCCAAATAAGCCTATCCGGCACATGCTTGGCTAAAGCATCCAGGCCGCGATAGGCTTGTTTGGGCATTGAATTTATGACTGTTCGTTCCATAAGAACCAAGGATAGGCCTTCGGAGGCTTGGACGTAAAGCTCAAGGTTTCTTTGGTCGTCGGATGCTCGAAGCTGAGCTCTGTCGACCATAGAGCGATTTGCTGCCCGGGCTTGGTCAGATGCGCGCCGTAGCGCTGATCTCCGACAAGCGGGCAGCCGATGGCGGCGAACTGCACGCGAATCTGGTGCGGTCTTCCGGTATGCAGCTCCACGCGTACCCGCGACAGCCCTTCCGCATGATCGGTTACCGTATAATCGAGAACCGCTTCCTTCGCGCCCGCTTTGCCTGCAGGCACGACCGATACCATGTTCGTCTTGGCATCCTTCAGCAGATGATGCTTCAGCGTCCCCTGCGGCTGCTTCGGCCTGCCGTTCACGACGGCCGTATAAATCTTGCGGATGCTGTGCGTCCGGACGGCGTCCGAAAGACGGCTTGCCGCTTTCGACGTCTTGGCGAAGACCATCACGCCGCCGACAGGCCGGTCGAGCCTGTGGACGAGGCCGAGGTACACATTGCCCGGCTTCCCGTGCCGGTGCTTCAAATCCTGCTTGATCATCGTCAGCAGGTCGGGATCATGAGAGTCGTCCTCCTGTGTCGGCACATTGATCGGCTTGACCACGACGATGACGTGATTGTCCTCGTACAGCACCTCAATGAAGGGGAGGGAGGCTTGCGCCATGGGCTACGCCTCCCAACGTCCCAGGATGCCGCAGGGCAGCATCAGCTTCGAAGCGGTGATCGGCAGCCCGATTTCGCCGCAGGTGATGCTGCCGCCGTAGGCTTTGCCGAGCGACATGGCGAGAATATTTTTCAGCACGGTCGCCGAAATGCCGGTTGTATACGAATTGATCAGCATAAACAGCGGCCTGTCCGACATAATCTGCATGCAGGATTCGACGAACGGGTACAGATTCGTTTCCAGCTTCCAGGTTTCCCCATTCGGACCGCGGCCGTAGGAAGGGGGATCCATAATGATCGCATCGTATTTGCTGCCGCGGCGCTGTTCGCGCTGCACGAATTTGAACACGTCATCGGTAATGAAACGCACCGGGCGTTCCCCAAGTCCAGACAGCTGCAGGTTTTCCTTCGCCCATTGAACGACGCCCTTGGAGGCGTCTACGTGACACACCTCGGCGCCGGCATAGGCGCAGGCGACGCTGGCCCCTCCGGTATAAGCAAACAGGTTCAGCACCTTGATTTTGCGGCCGGAGCCTTGGATTTTATCCATCATCCACTTCCAATTGGCGGCCTGCTCCGGGAACAAGCCCGTATGCTTGAAGCTGGTAGGCTTGATATGAAACTTTAATTTATCGTAAGCAATCGTCCAGCGTTCCGGAAGATCCTTGTTGTATTCCCATTGTCCGCCTCCGCTGGAGCTTCTATGGTAATGGGCGTCGGCATTGCGCCAAGCGCCGGTTTCCTTGGCCAGCGGCCAAATAATTTGAGGGTCGGGCCTGCGGAGGACGATATCGCCCCAGCGCTCCAATTTCTCTCCGTCGCCGGTATCGATTAATTCGTAATCCTTCCAATCGTGTGCTGCAAACATGAATTAAACCTTCCTTCTAACGTTTTACCGTTTGTGCTGGGCTTCGAAATATATCGAATATCCTACCACATTTTACACTAATTGATGCGGTTATGCCATGAGGAAGGCCGAAAGACAAGTCCGGAGAGGTGCAGGACTCCAGAAAACCACATCTCTGCCGTACGAATCATTCTTCCTATTGCGTTTGTCAGTGAATTTCTTTGATTTTGGGCGGATGAAACTATTGGGGCAGATCGGTCTTCGTAATCAGGGCAGGCACTTCCGAATTCATGAATTTTTGGACAAAATCGTTTTTAAGTCCGGCTAGGATTTGGCCCTTCATCTGGTCATAAGAAGCATTGCTGCGGGCTTCGACGCGCAAAATATGATAGCCGTACTCGGTTTTGACTGGCTCGCTGATCTTGTTCAGCTCCAGCTGGAGCACCGCTTTTTTGAACGGTTCCACCCAGTCGGTGACGGCTTCGTTTTCGTACAGTCCTCCGTTGTCCTTGGAGCCCGGGTCTTCCGAATACTGCTTGGCCAGCGCAGCGAAGTCGCCGCCGTTCTTCAGCTTATCCTCGACTTCCCTGACCGTTTTGTCGACGTCCTCCTGGCTTCGGGTGTTGCCCTGGGCATCCTTAAATTGGATCAGAATATGGCGTACGGAAGCGCGGACAAGACTTTCATCGCCGCTGTCCACCTTCTGATCGTAGGCCGCCTTGGCCTGGTCGTCCGTTACCTGGCTTTTGAACCACAGCTCCGCGCCCGTTGTCAGTTCAAGGTAATTTCGGTAATCGGCTTCGGTCAGCCCGCTTTGACCGAGCAGTGAAGCGAGGCTCTGACCGCCGGATTCGACATTTTTTTGGGTCGCCGTGATTTGATTGTCCACCAAAGTGGGTAAAGAATTCCGACTGTCTTCGGACAGACGGGTATTGGCCAGACGGTAGCCGATCAGCTCATGAAGTACATACTGTTTATACTCAGGGTCATTTTCATGCTGTACGTAGCTCGGATAAATCAAGCTGAGCATGGAGCCGAATTTTTGAAACTCGCCGAGCGTGACTTGTCCTCCCTGGTAGGTGGCGACAATGGAGGATAAGTCGATTTTTTTGCCGACCCAGACGGTATCCGTATCGCCGTCCCACTGCACCTCTTTGCCCAAAGCCTCGCTGACGAAGCGCAGCGGGACATAGGTGGTGCCGTTATAAATAAAACCTTGACCCTGCTCGGAGGTCGGATTTTTTTCCGTGCCGTCAAACATATATTTGAGGTTTTTGAAATAGACTTCAATTTGGGTCCCATTGCCGCTGGCATAGGCTACCGAGCCTGTGAGCATGATGCCTATGGACAAACCGAGCACCAGACCTTTTACTTTTTCTTTCATGACTTGCTTCATTCCTCTCAGGGTAGTTTCGTACACCTACATTAAATTCCACTTAAAACGACAAATTCCTGCAGCATTCAACACGGCTTGCAGCGCGGAATTTGTTGGATAAACACTATTTTCTGAATAGATGAAGAATTTAAATGATACAAGAGGAATTTGAAGTCCAATGTAGTATTTCTCTTTAGAGGCCAAAAATTTTGAACAACAGAGGGGATGAATGTCCATGATGAGCGTAATCCCCGGTTCTGAAGACCTTTACCTGTTTCACGAGGGGAGCTTGTACCAAAGCTACAAGGTGATGGGGGCGCAGTTTACCGAGCATGAGGGAACCCGCGGGGTCCGTTTTACCGTATGGGCGCCGCATGCCCGCGAGGTACGCGTGATCGGCGATTTCAACTTCTGGAATGGAAGCGGGCATACGCTGAACCGGGTGAGTACCTGGGGCGTTTGGAGCTTGTTTGTTCCCGGCGTCGGAGAAGGCGAGTATTACAAGTACGAAATTGTGACATCGCACGGTACGACGGTGTGGAAAGCGGATCCTTACGCGTTTTACTCGGAGCTGAAGCCGGGAACCGCGTCGCGCGTTTACGATCTCGACGGGTACGAATGGAAGGACCAGGCATGGCAGGAGAGCAAGCGGCAGCATTCCGCGTATAACCGCCCGATGAACATTTATGAAGTGCACATGGGTACTTGGAAGAAGAAGGCTGAAGGCGAATATTATACGTACCGCGAGCTTGCGGACGAGCTGATCGACTATGTCGCCCATATGGGGTACACCCACATCGAGCTGCTGCCTTTGGCGGAGCATCCATACGACCGCTCCTGGGGGTATCAGGCGACAGGCTATTATGCCGTCACCAGCCGGTTCGGCACGCCGAAGGATTTCATGTACTTCGTCGACCGCTGCCACCAGACGGGCATCGGCGTCATCATGGACTGGGTGCCGGGTCATTTCGTGAAGGACGATCACGGCCTGCGTCAGTTCGACGGCGAGGCGCTGTATGAGTACAACGACCCGCAGCGGGCGGAGAAGCCCGAGTGGGGCACGCTTTCGTTTGATTTTACGAAGCCGGAGGTCATCAGCTTCCTGATCTCGAACGCCTTGTTCTGGCTGGATAAGTACCATATTGACGGGCTTCGGGTCGATGCGGTGGCAAGCCTGCTGTACTTGAACTTCGGCAAACCGCGTGAAGCATGGACCACCAATGAGCATGGAGGGGATGAGAATCCCGAGGCCATTGACTTTTTGAAAAAATTGAATCAAGCCGTATTCGCCCGCTATCCGCAAGCGTTGATGATGGCGGAGGATTCGAGCGATTGGCCGCTGGTTACGGCGCCGGTGTATGCCGGGGGGCTCGGCTTTAATTACAAGTGGAACATGGGCTGGATGAACGATATGCTCAAGTACATGGAGCTCGATCCGCTGTTCCGCAAGGGGAGCCACAACCTGCTCACCTTCTCGATCATGTATACGTACTCCGAGAATTACGTGCTGCCTCTGTCCCACGACGAGGTTGTGCACGGCAAGAAGTCCTTATTAAACAAGATGCCGGGGGATTATTGGCAGAAGTTCGCCAACCTTCGTGCGCTGTATGGCTATATGATGGGGCACCCGGGGAAAAAGCTGCTGTTTATGGGCGGCGAGTTCGGTCAATTTGACGAATGGAAGGATTTAGAAGATCTGGATTGGGAGATGCTCGGCTACGACAGCCATCGCGGGATGCAGCATTATGTCCGCGATTTGAACCACTTGTACTTGCAGGAACGTTCGCTGTGGGAGCTTGACCACCGTCCTGAAGGATTTTCGTGGATCGATCCGAACGACAACGATCAGAGCATCGCTTCCTTTATCCGCATGTCGAGCGATCCGGATGATTTTCTGATCATTGTATGCAATTTTACGCCAGTAACGCATATAGGGTTCCGTATTGGCGTACCGAGAGCGGGAGAGTATGTCGAGCGTTTTAACAGCGATATCCCCGTATATGGCGGTTCCGGACAGATGAATATCAGTCCGCTTCTAACAGAGAATCAATCGTGGCACTATCAGCCGTACAGCTTGCGGATGACGATTCCTCCGCTTGCAACCGTCGTGCTGAAGCCGGCCAAGCTTCGTCGTAAAGCGGGCACTGCAAAAAGAGAAAGGGGCTAGGGGTCCATGCGGAAAAAAGAATGTGTAGCTATGCTGCTCGCGGGCGGCGAAGGAAGAAGGCTGGGGGTTTTGACAAGCAATCTGGCCAAACCCGCAGTCCATTTCGGCGGAAAATATCGTATTATCGATTTTACCTTAAGCAACTGCACGAATTCGGGGATCGACACCGTCGGCGTCCTGACCCAATATCAACCCCTTGTGTTAAATACTTATATCGGGATTGGAACCCCGTGGGGCCTGGCCAGGCAAGAACGGCGGCGTCACTGTCCTGCCCCCGTATATGGAGCAGAAAGGCGGAGACTGGTACCGCGGAACGGCCAATGCCATCTACCGCAACATTTCTTTTATCGAGCAATATGACCCCGAATATGTGCTTGTGATTTCCGGGGATCACATATACAAGATGGACTATGATTTGATGCTGGATTTCCACAAAGCCAAAGGTGCGGATGCGACGATCGCCGTAATCGAGGTGAAATGGGAGGAAGCCAGCCGGTTCGGCATTATGAGCACCGATTCGGAGGAGAGAGTTACCGAATTCTCCGAGAAGCCGAAGGAACCGAAGAGCAATCTCGCGTCCATGGGCATTTATATTTTCAACTGGAAGGTGCTCAAGGAATATTTAACGAAGGATGAGGAGAACCCCGATTCCAGCAAAGATTTCGGCAAGGACGTCATTCCTCTGATGCTCAGAGACCAGTTGAACATGTACGCCTATCCGTTCCAGGGCTATTGGAAGGATGTCGGTACGATTGAAAGCCTATGGGAAGCCAACATGGATCTGTTGGAAAGCGAGCCCGATTTCAATCTGAACGACAGGGAATGGCGGATCTACTCGGTAAATCCGTGCCAGCCCGGACAATACGTGGCGCCTACCGCTCAAATTCGGCGCTCCTTGGTTAACGAAGGCTGCAGTGTGTTTGGTGAAGTGGAACATTCCGTATTGTTCTACGGCGTGCAGGTAGGCGAGGGAAGTGTCATAAAAGATTCCGTTATTATGCCGAATGTACAGATCGGGAACAACGTAAAAATATACAAAGCGATCATCGGCGAAGGGACAGTGGTGGAGGACGGCAGCGTCATTGGCCAACCGGAGGATCAGCAGGACATTATATTGATCGGCAGCAACGAAACTATCAGTATGTCTACCATGGCCAATTTGAAAGGGTGAGTTCGTATGAAACGGATGATGGGCGTTATTAATCTGGTCAATGAACCGGATGACTTGGAAGAGCTTACCTATTCGCGCTGCGTGGCTTCGGTGCCTTTCGGGGCAAGATACCGGCTGATTGATTTTACCTTATCGAACATGGTCAACTCCGGTCTGGAGAACGTAGCTGTCTTCACGCAGCATAAATACCGTTCCCTGATGGATCATCTCGGTTCCGGCAAGGAATCGGGCCTGGACCGCAAACGCGGCGGCTTGTTCATCCTTCCGGCGGTGCTGCATGAAGCTACGGGCATGGCCCGCGGCGATTTGTTCCAATTTTACAGCCACAGAGACTATTTCTACCGGGCACGCGAGGAGTATGTGGTCATCTCCCGAAGCCATATGGTCTGCAATATCGATTTAAACGATGTGCTGGATTACCACCTGGAGAAGAATGCGGATATCACCGTGATCTATAAGCAGGCCGATGAAGAGGAGTTCGCCAAATTCCGCCGGCTGGCGGTCAAGGACGACGGGCAGGTTACCGTCATGGAGGATCATTCGGGCCGTCTGCGCACGGACAACATTTCGATGGAAATGTACGTGATGAGCAAGGAGCTGCTGCTCGATATGGTGGAATCTTGCCTGGCGCAGGGATATGACCACCTCGTTCGCGACGGCATTATGAAAAATATCGGTAAGCTGGGGGTTTACGCCTACCGCCATGAAGGGCACACTGGCATCGTGAACACGATTCAGAGCTATTACAAGCACAGCATGCAGCTGCTGAACCCGAAGGTGTGGCGGGAGCTGTTCTTCCAGAAAAATTTGATTTACACGAAGGTAAAGGACGAACCTCCGGCCAAATATACGGATAACGCGCATGCGCGCAATTCCTTGATCGCCAACGGCTGCATTATTGAGGGCAAGGTCGAGAACAGCATTCTGTTCCGCGGCGTCAAGATCCGTAAAGGCGCTTATGTGAAAAACAGTATCATCCTGCAAAACTGCGAGATTGAAGAGAATGTCATCATCGAGAATGCGATTCTCGACAAGGATGTGTTCATCAGCCGCGGCCGCGTGCTGACCGGAGATAAGCAGGCGCCGTTTATTGCATCCAAGACGAAGGTAATCTAGTTGAGACCCCCGCGCTGCGGGGCAGGTTTGTTGAGGCTGATAGAGGATAAAACCTACCTTCCCCGCACGCTCAACTTCAAAGGAGTGGTAGGGCCCATGAAAGTGTTATTTGCCGCATCGGAAGCCGTACCTTTTGCCAAAACAGGGGGCTTGGCCGATGTCATCGGCTCATTGCCCAAGGAGCTGGCCAAACAGGGACTGGATGTCAGAGTGATCCTGCCCAAATATGAAGATATTCCGGCGCAGTGGACGGAGCGAATGGAAACGGTCGCCGTGCTTACCGTCAGAATGGGCTGGAGACAGCAGTACTGCGGCATATTGAAGCTGGAGCACGAAGGCATTCCCTTCTATTTTGTGGACAACGAATATTATTTCCGCCGGAAGGGCTGTTACGGTTATGGGGATGACGCCGAGCGCTTTGCGTTTTATTGCCTCGCCGTCATGGATGCGATGCAGCATATCGATTTCATTCCGGATGTCATTCACTGCCATGATTGGCAGGCAGGGATGATTCCGGTGCTGTACCGGGCCCATTTCAGCTATCAGCCGAGGTATGCTCATATCAAAACGGTCATGACCGTACATAATTTGAAATATCAAGGCGTGTTCGGAAAAGAGCAGTTCAAAGATTATTTCGCTTTAGGGGACGAGCACTTTACGGGCTATGCTTTGGAGCAATACGGGGGCGCCAGCTTCATGAAGGGCGGGCTGCTCTATTCGGATTACATAACGACGGTAAGTCCGAGCTATGCGGACGAAATTCAGACGCCGTTTTACGGCGAATATTTGGACAGCCTGCTGCGTTCTCAAAGCTTCCGGTTGAAGGGGATTGTGAATGGGATCGATTACGATGAGCTGGATCCGATGACAGACCCGCATCTGGAAGTCCATTACCGCGATTCCGTTGAGGACAAGCGGAAGAACAAGCTTAAGCTGCAGGAACGTCTTGGCCTTCCGGTACGGGAGGATGTCCCTATGATTGCTCTGGTGACGCGTCTCGTAGAGCAAAAAGGACTCTCCCTAATCGATCGTGTCATCGAAGAGCTGATGCAGCTCAATGCGCAGTGGGTTGTGCTGGGGACGGGCGAGCAGCGTTACGAGCAGATGTTTCGCTGGGCGGCGGAACGGTACCCGGATAAAATGGCCGCCTGCATTACGTTCGACGAAGGGCTGGCCAGACAGATCTATGCAGGCTCCGACCTGTTCTTGATGCCTTCGCAGTTCGAGCCGTGCGGCATCGGCCAGTTGATTGCAATGCGGTATCTCTCCGTTCCTCTGGTTCGTGAAACCGGCGGCTTGAAGGATACGGTGCAGCCTTATAATGAATTTACGGGAGAAGGCACCGGGTTCAGCTTCGCCCATTATAACGCCCACGATATGCTGTATACGGTACAGCGGGCGGTAAGCTATTACAACCAGGAAGAAGTATGGACGAACCTGCTGAACAATATCAAGGAAAAGGATTTCAGCTGGCACCGCTCGGCGCAGCTGTATGCAGAGCTGTACGAGCAGCTGGCCCAGGGCTGAATCCGCTTCGCCAAGCGGCGAAGCAGCCAACTCAACAAACCAACGCCGGCATGGCGTTGGTTTTATTCTTGCAGGCGAGGAGCGCGCGATATGGACAAGCTGTATATGTATATGTTGACCGACCTGGACGGGACGCTGCTGCGGCCGGATGCCACGCTATCGGAGCTTACCGTCGAGACCGTGACCGGTGCGATTCGGAGCGGGCATGTCATCAGTTATGCTACCGCAAGAAGCTATACAAGCTCCCAGGCTGTAGCGGACAGGATTCCCTGGCAGCATCCGATCGTCCTGTACAATGGAGCTTTGCTGTACGATCCGGTGACGGCTTCGAAGCTCGACGGTGCTTTTCTGCCGCCCGCTATGACCAATGACCTGATCGCCTTCGGCAAAACGTTCGGCCTGTGCCCGCTGCTGTTCGCGCTCGATGAGCATGACACGGAACGTGTCCTTCACGAGCCTTTGACACGAGCGGAGACCGGCAGTTCAGGGCAAGCCGCCATCAAGATCCCCGCTTTCGCGAGACGGTCGCGCTGCGGTGCCCGGAGGACTTTCAAACGATGATGCTGACCTATATCGGGATGTATGAGGAGCTTGAACCTTTGTATGAGGCTGTGAAGCAGCAGTACGGCGAAAGAGTGCATGTCCACTTTATGCCGGACGGGTATTTGAAGGATCATTACTTCCTTGAAATCAGCGACCCCGATGCGAACAAGAGCAGCGGGCTGCTGATGTGGGCGAGGCATGTCGGCTGCCGCCCGGAGCAGGTTACCGTGTTCGGAGATAATCTGAACGATATCGGATTGTTCCGCGCGGGCGGAACCCGGTTGGCCGTAGCCAATGCGCAGCCGGGTCTGAAAGCATTGGCCGACGAGGTGATTGAAGCGAACACGGACGATGGCGTTGCCCGTTATATTTTGCGCCGGTTGAACGGGGAAAGCGGCAGCTGATTTAGAGCGCTTAGTCAAATGCCTGCCGGTGGATAATCCGATCCGAATGTCCGATGACAAACGGACGGAGCGTGCGGAACCGTTCCGTAGTGGCATGAGTGTCCGTTCTTATCCGGGGATTCGTCCTCTTACCTAGAGGACAACCCAAGAAAGTTGCGGAGCACAGCACTTGGAAGCAGGATCAGGATCCGTAAGCTGCGATGGATTTGTATCGGCTTCGGCTGTCTCGAATATCCGGGCAGGCTTTTCGTTAGCGGGCTTTATGGAGAAGCCGTATGTTTATCCGGGAGCAAGTCAGGCTAGACGGGGTCGCTCTCCAGATCGTCATAGTACATCGTTTCTTTGTTGAATGACCGGTTGATGGATAGGAACGTATGCAGCAGTTCGAACAAGTCGGTCTGGCCAAGTTCCAGGGAAATCCGCTCGTTACCGGTCTCCATCTGGTCCACATGAATTTGAATCGATTTGTTGGCCGGGTTGACTTGAATCTCCCAATGATCTTTCTTCAGTACGCTTTCCCACATATACGATTCATCCTCTCCTTCAGCTGTAGTCCTATTTGTTATAATAGAAATGGACACGTAGTCTATTCTATGCTCCGGTTGGACAGATATGACTGCTGCAGCGTTCCAGCTCCCGCGAGTAAACGCTGCCGCGTTCTTCCTTGATGCGTTTATGCGTTTTGCCGGGCAGTCCGTACGCGTATGGAAGCGGGCATCCACCTTGCCGCGAGCCGGAGGAAAGCATTGAACTATCGGGAAGTCCGTGATAAAATTTGGAACATAGACTCGGGTAAATGGGGATTTCATGCATGAACAAAATGGAAGCGGAATTCAGCAATTTGGTGAAAGCGTTTCGAAAGCGCCATATGGGTAAAGGCCCCCGGGAGATCCGGACTACCTTCTGCAATCATTGGGCGATTTGCGAAATGGAGGGCAACCTCTCGCCGGTTGAGAAGTTCATTGCCTCCGGCAGCGAAGGCAGGCATGTGCTGCGCACCGCTAGAACGGAGATGGTGAAGGAAATGTACCGCAACCATCCGCCAGTTGAAATGGAAGAGCTGCTGGGCGCCAAGTTTCTGGAATTATATCTCGATATCGATTTGGAAAAGGACTTCGGCATGTCGATCTTTGTGTTCGATCAGAACATTCAAAACAAATTTGCATCCAAATAACTGCATAGAAGTGCCGTTGGCACTTGGCAGCGACCCTGCTTAAGACTAACAGCCGCAGCAGATCTACTTTCTTTTTTTTTCAGGAAAAAGGAGGCAGGTCTGCTGCGGCTTTTCTATTGCGCGAATATTTTTCGATCAAGATCCATGAAGCAGACTTCGCTCAAGCAAGCCCGGTTTTAGATAGAAGAAAAACACGCAGGAGGTTTAAACTATGGGAAGAACGGTACATACGGGGCCGATCCGGCTCCCCAAGCAGCTGGACCCGAAGCTGTGGGTCAGTAAAGTTCCTTTCGGGCTTGGACACGTAAAGCCCCACCACATCAAAGATACGCTGAAAATTGCCTGGGATAACCGCGACCAGCTGCCTTACGCTTATCGCATTCTGACTCAAGGCGTATGCGACGGCTGTGCGCTCGGCGTCTCGGGGCTGTACGACCGGACGCTGGAAGGACCGCATCTTTGCACGACGCGGCTGAATGTGCTGCGCCTGAACACGATGCCCGCGATCGCGCCGGATCATCTGCATCAGGAGATCGGCGAGCTGCGCAAGCTCGACAGCACGGCGCTCCGCAAGCTGGGCCGCATTCCGTATCCGCTGATCCGGCGCAAGGGAGAGAAGCGCTTTTCCCGGCTGTCCTGGGACGATGCGCTCGGAATGATTGCAGACAAGATCCGATCCATCGATCCGAAACAGCTCGCTTTTTACTTGACGGCGAGAGGAATCACGAATGAGTCTTACTATGCGGCCGCGAAGATCGCCCGCCTGCTCGGAACGAATAACATCGACAATGCCTCCCGGATCTGCCATTCCCCGTCGAAGACGGCATTGAAGCGTTCGGTCGGCATCGGCGCTTCCAGCTGCAGCTACAAGGATTGGATCGGCACCGACGTGCTGATCTTCTGGGGCAGCGTCGCGGCGAACAATCAGCCGGTATCGACGAAATATATGTATGCGGCCAAGCGGAAAGGGACGAAAATTATCGTCATCAACCCGTACTACGAGCCGTCGATGGAGCAGTACTGGATTCCGTCCATTCCGGAATCCGCCTTGTTCGGCACGAAGATCGCCGACGATTTCTACCAGGTGAACATCGGCGGCGACATTGCCTTCATGAACGGCGTCATGAAGCATTGGTTCGAGATGGAAGAGCAGGCGCCGGGCAGCGCGGTCGACCATGCTTTTGTGCAGGCGCATGCGAACGGGTACGACGCGCTCAGAGAGCATGTCAGGAAGCAGGACTGGGAGCTGCTGGAGCGCTCCTCCGGTCTGAGCCGGGCAAGAATGCTCGAATTCGCCCAACTGCTGGCCGGCGCGAAGTCCGCGGTGTTCGTCTGGAGCATGGGGCTGACGCAGCACCGCTTCGGGACGGACAACATTTCGCAGGTGGCGAACCTTGCGCTGCTGCGGGGTTTTCTGGGCCGCGAGCACTGCGGTTTAATGCCGATCCGCGGCCACAGCGGCGTGCAGGGCTCGGGCGAGATGGGGGCCGACCCGTTCAGTCTGCCCGGAGGGGAGTTTAAAGGCGAAGACATTGCCCGTATCGAGCGGGAATGGGGCTTCAAGCTGCCGGCATGGCAGGGGGATATCGTCGGCGTTTCGCTGGAGAACGCGCTGCTGCCGGAGACGCATGACCGGAAGCTGAAGCTGTTCTACACTTCAGGCGGAAACTTTCTGGAGACGATGCCGGACCCTGACTTTGTCCGGAAATGTCTGGAAAGCGTAGATATCCGCGTGCATCAGGATATCGTGCTGAACACGTCGACGCTGGCGGACGCGAAGGAAGCGGTGCTTGTGCTGCCTGCGATGACCCGCTATGAGCAGCCGGGAGGCGGCACGTCGACCTCGACAGAGCGGATGGTTTATTACTCTCCGCAGATTGAAGGCGGTCCCGCGATTGGAGAGGCGCGTGCGGAATGGCAAATCTACATCGAGCTGGCCCGGCGCGTGAACCCGGAATATGAAACGCAGGTCGCCTTCCGCAGCGCGGAGGAAATCCGCCGTGAGATTGCCCGGACCGTGCCTTATTATGACGGCATCCAGCACCTGTCTCAGCGCGGGGACGTGTTCCAGTGGGGAGGAGCCTGGCTGTGCGAGGGCGGTATTTGCCCGACGAAGGACGGACGCGGTCAACTCATCCCGATCGAGCTGCCGGAGCTTCGCAAGCCGGAGGGACATTTCCTTGTCACGACGCGGCGCGGGAAGCAGTTCAACTCGATGATCTACAGTGAAACCGATCCTTTTAACGGGGCGGACCGGTATGACGTTCTGATGAATGAGACGGACGCCCAATCGCTTGGCTTAAAGCCGGGCGACGCCATCGTCGTCTACAACCGCCACGGCCTGATGCATGGCCGGGTGAAGCCGGTACCGGTGCAGAAGGGCAATCTGGAGGTGCACTGGCCGGAGGGCAACGGCTTGATCCCGAAGGGCGTGTATGAGCCTCATGCCGGGATTCCGGAATACAATACGTCCGTCATCGTGGAAAAAGCGGAAACGTTCCACGCCTTCAAGGACACTAAATATGTAGAGAAGCGGATTGCCGAGCTGGAAACGGAAATGGAGTGAGGCTGCAGTGGAGCAGGACGTAACGGTAAAGCGGACAATCACAAGATATGAGGGCGGCCGGTTCAGCCTTAAAGCGGATGACGTGGTGACGGAGGTTCCTTTGACGGTGAAGGTAAATCGGGAGGAATTCGCGACCATGGTATGCACGCCGACCTATATGGAGGAGCTGGTCATCGGGTTTTTGGCGTCGGAGGGATTGATTCGAACGGCGGAGGAAATCCGCCGGCTTTCTCTGGATGCGTCGCGCGGCTTTGCCGACGTCGAGCTGCAGGGTCAGCAGTATGCCGGCAAGGACTGGCATCAAAAAAGGTTCATTGCCTCCTGCTGCGGCAAAAGCCGCCAGTTCTACTTTCATAATGACGCCCGGACGGCCAAAACGATCGTTTCCCGGGATACGATCACGGCGGAGCAGTGCATCCGCCTGATGCGGGAGCTGCAGCAAAGCTCGGTTGATTTCCATAAAACGGGCGGCCTGCATAACGCAGCGCTCTGCAGCCCGGATGGCGTGCTGCTCATCCGCTCCGATATCGGCCGGCACAACGCAATCGATAAAATATACGGCAGCTGTCTTCAGCAGCGTATGAGCATGAAGGGCAAGCTGCTTGCGGTCAGCGGCCGCATTTCCTCAGAAATATTGCTGAAGGCTGCCAAGCTTGGCGTCGGCCTGCTGCTTTCGAAATCGGCGCCTACAGAGCTTGCGCTGAAGCTGGCGGAGGATTTGGGCATTACGGTGGCGGGCTTCATCCGCGGAGATTCCTTTAATGTGTATACGTACCCGGAACGGATTGTGGCGGGGGAAGGCTCTTTGTAGCTGCCGCTGCGAGCTTGCCGGCGCCGGGGGGAATTGCCGGCAGAGGCTTTTTGCGGCAGGGGCGGGGCGCTCCCTTGACTTTATGGTCATCTGCCAGCCAGGCTGCAGCTGGCTATTGCTACTGCCCTCGCGCAGCTGTGCATAACAGCTGCAGAACAAAGGAAGCCTTCGTACCAAAGAACCGGTGCGAAGGCTTTTTTTTGATAGTCACCCCATAACCTGCGGTAATAAATAGGAGGCTCTTTTAATTCCCCCCATCATCCCTCCGGTAACTAATCGGAATTTCTTCGGAGCCGAAGCTCCCCTCAGGTAGCCGGCGGAAACGAGACGCCGTTCTCCCAGGCGAGGATGAAGGCTTCGAATCGGCGCTGCTCCGGGAACACGCTTAAATCGCCGAAGTAGCGTTCTATCGCAAAAATTTGCGACGCATGCGCCCGGAGCGCCTCCGCTTTTACCCTCCAGTCCGGCTCCGTATCTACGGTGACGGCGGGCAGGCAGCCTTGGCTCAGTAAGGTGCCTGAGGCATGATAGTATAATCTTTGCACGGATGGGCAGCGGCCGCTCGTCACGGCCAGCGTCGTCAGCCTGGAGATGGCTACATGGTCCGGATGGCCGTTCCCTCCATCTTTCGGAAAGGTGAACACCGACTCCGGCTTGTGCCGATTTATGAAAGATATGATGGCTTCGACGGCTTCAGCCTCGTTGACAAGGCCCAGCTTTCCGTCAGGATAGCCCAAATGCTCGACGACGGAAATGCCGAGAATCTCGGCGGCCTTGTCCATTTCTTTTACTCTTACGGAAGCGAGCTCATCGTTGGTCAGATGAGAGACGTGTCCGTTCTTTTTTCCCGCGTCGCCTTTGGTGGCCAGCAGCAGGCTTGGAGGGTCTCCTTGATCGGCGAGCTGCCGGATCAAGCAGCTGCTCAGAAAGGTTTCATCGTCAGGATGAGCATAAATAAATGCGGTCGTTGAACTCATGATTATCATCAGCCTCCTGCAACCATTATACCTGAAATGCAGGGAAATAAAGAGAAGCCCCCGGCTAAGGTTGAACTGTCACCCGCAAGAAGGATGCTGTGAAAATACGATCCTTCTTGCGATTGCAGTTCAGGCCGAGGGCTGCACTCTTTTTATGGGCGGCTTAGGGAGTTCACTTTCATCGGCTTCGCTGTCTGAGCGGCTGTAAAGCTTAGGCTGTACGGCGGCACTGCGAGGCAGGGGAGCGTGCGCTCAGCAGATCGCGGAATTCGTTCAACAGCTGTGTCAGCTCATTACGTAATGCGTGAAGCTCCGCATAGCTGCTTTTTTGCGTTCGGTTCAGCTCAAACGGAGGAAGCTTGCTGAATTTGACATAATCCTCATAGCATGAGTTAGCTCGGGTGACGACGGGTTGAACGACTGTAATAGAACTCATAGGCTCCGCCCCTATCCATTGAATTGGTTGTCTATAGAGAAAAGCGTAAAGCTGTAAGCATTTACAAGTCAATATATTTTTAGAATATTCTGATAATTTTGCTTTGAAAGATTGTATTTGCGGCCGCGCCTTTTTTGGACGCGTATATTATTATTTTCCAAAGGTGAAAATATCGTGAGAATAATGCGAAGGAGGATAACCCGTATGCACGAGGAAGAGAACGATACTCTCAAGCAGCCGAACCAAGAGTCGTATGCTTCATCCGTCTCGGCCGAGCAGCAGGAGCTTACCGAAGGGATCGATTATTCCAAAGATTTTATTTGGGGAAGCGATCAGGATGAGTATGTCGATGAAAGCTGATTGAACCGGATTCGGTTTAGCTTAAAGCTGTCTCTTCTGAAGAGACGGCTTTTTTTCTTATTAAAACTTACAAGCTTCCGGAGAAATAGCGGATATCTTCATTCCAACCTGCATCTATTAGTAAAGGGCTCCTGAGCATGCAGGTTCTGTCAGTACAATGAGCTTGCCAAGCGGGTGAGGATTGGTGCATAGTAGGATAGCAGGAAATCGTGCGGAAGCGGGATCGCCAAGTTTTTTCGGCACACTCCGGGTTGGATTACCACAATCGGCAAGGATCGTGATAAAATAGTACACGGGATGAGCCGGCCTAGAAAAGTATGGGGATTCTATCGATACAGCGCGACAAATAGGGGAGAAGGCATTACAATGGAATGAGCGGATTGCTTACAATATAAAATAAAAACAAAGCAACGGAATGTTGACAGTAGAAATGCATCAAGGACTGATCTAACCGGTGTTAAGGGGGTTCGCTGGATGAGAAATGTCAATCCTCGCGTCTTGATTCTAACGGCTAGCTATGGAAATGGACATATCCAAGCATCTCACGCCATTCAACAGCAATTTATCAAACAAGGGATTGAGCAGGCAACCATCATTGATTTGATGAAAGAAGGCCACCCTTTTCTAAACAAGATAACGACGTCGCTGTACAAAAAAAGCCCGCAAAGCTCGAGAATGGGCCTCGATTATTACGGCTGGAGTTATTATTTGACCCGGGAAACGAAGCATACGGCGCTGTTTAACCGCTCCATGCAGGTGCTGGGCAGAAAAAAGCTGATGGAGGTCATTCATCAACAAAGGCCCGACGCGGTGGTCAACGCGTTTCCATTTGGAGCCGCCCCGGAGGTGTGCAGCACGATGGGTATTCAGAATTTCACGGTCATTACGGATTATGCGCTGCATTCCACGTGGATTCATCCGTTTGTGGATAAATATTATGTGGCAACGGAAGATTTGAAGCAGGATATTATATCGAAAGGCTTCGCCAAAGAACGCGTTGAAGTCAGCGGGATCCCGATCCGCAAGGAGTTCGACGAAATGTCCTTTAACCGGGGCGCATTAATGAGAAGATCGGACAAGAAAACGATTCTGATTATGGCTGCCGACAGCGGGGCGGTTAGTTATATAGAAGAAATGCTGCAGATGCTGCTGCTGCTCGGCAGCTATCGCATTGTAGTCGTTTGCGGACGCAACGAGAAGCTGAAGCAGAGGCTGGAGCTGCAGTATGCATCGTTTCGCCAGCTGAAGGTGCTCGGTTACGTGGACCGTATTCATGAGCTGATGTCTACTTCCTCGTGCATTATTACCAAAGCGGGCGGACTTACACTGACGGAGGCGATTGCTCTTCGGCTTCCTATCTTCATTTATAAGCCCTATGCCGGACAGGAACGGGAGAATGCGCGCTATTTGGCCGGGATGGGCGTAGCATCGGTGTCTCATCATGTGGAGGAGCTATCCGCACAGATTCAGTTTTTGTTAACGAATCCGGGACTCATCGAAGCGGTTGAGAGCCGAATGATCGGCCTGCAAAAGAAGCATGCCTCAGCACTTATCGTCCGTGATATTATTCAAACGATCGATCAGCAGGTTTCCGTTTCGATCTAAGCCAACCTGCTGCACAAATGGAAAAGCTCCGGAAGGTCATGGAACTATGACGCTGTCCGGAGCTTTTTTTCGTTCGGATGGGACGGCTGGGAGCCTGACTGAAGCTTGAGGCAGCACGCAGCGCATACGGCCAGCCAGCCCGCGCTGGCCAAGTAGCCTGCAGCTATGTCGCTGGGGTAATGGACGCCCAAATAAATGCGGCTCAGCCCAATGATGCCTGTCATACCTCCGGCCGCGGCAAGCAGAACGGTTCTGCCTGTCCGGGAAGGGACAATGCCCCACAATAAGAAGACAAGCGCGGCAAAAAAAGCGAAGGACTGCATGGCATGTCCGCTTGGAAAGCTGAATCCGCTTTCCTCAATGAAAAGGTCCAGAGCAGGCCTTTCGCGGCGGAACGCCAGCTTTAGCCCGTAGTTGAGGAGCGCGGAGCCGGCTATCATGGCTGTGAACATGGCAAGTACGATGCGCCGCGTAGGCGTGAAGCAGGCCGCGGCAAGCGCCAGGCAGGCGAGCGGAGCGATCCATCCGAGCGAGCCCAATGCCGTGATCGGCTTCATCAGGGCGGTCAACCAAGGCGAGCGTATGCTTTGAATCCAGGCCGTTAAGGCATGATCGAACCGCTCCAGCGTAGGGCCGCCGATATAAAAAGCGATCGTTCCAAAGCACACCAAACAAGCCAGGCTGAATATAAGTAGAGTAGATGGGCGAATACGGATATACATGAGACCTCACCTTAACTTGTCGTATTGATTTCATTATACACAGATCGTTGTCGATTTGGGAATTGGCGAAGGAGGGCACGCCATGGGAGGAGTACACAGCGAGGATGTCGACCGCTTCTTAGCGGTCATCGCTTATTTGGAAAGCGAAGTGAACCGTCTGCTGATGAAAACGGAGCTGACGCAGGAGGAGCGCGATTTTATTTGGGATCATATCATTATCGTGCCGGGAAAAGAGGATCGGATGTAGTGTTAGAAAATGGCAAATCCGCCCCGGCTCAAAGGCTGGGGCGGATTTATTAACAAATCAGCTGGTTCATATGCGGATGTATCGTCGTTGCTTCTAAAGCAACTAAAAGAATTACATGCCCGGCTGGCCGTCGTCATGATTGAACTGCCAGTGAATGCCGAACTTATCGGTGAGACTCCCATAGCATTTACTCCAGAACGTTTCCTGGAGCTCCATGACCACTTGGCCGCCTTCCTTCAATTGATGATACCAGGTTTTAAGCTGTTCTACGTCTTTATTGATCAGAGACAAGCTGATGTTCGTCCCTGCCACAAAAGGCATCCCAGGAAAAACATCGGAAAACATGACATTGCTGCCATCGATATTCAGCCGGGTGTGCATGACTAAATTTTTCGCTTCCTCAGGCATAACGAACTCGGGATTAGGCGGAGTTTGACCGAAGGTCATAATTCGAGGGTTCTCCGTACCAAAAACCTTTGCATAGAACTCTACGGCTTCACGGCAGTTTCCATTAAAATTCAAATAAACGTCAACGGACACGAGCTTCACTCCTAATTGGTTAATGATGGATGCTTGTCTACCTTCCAATAGTATCATTTACCTCTGCCTAAACAAATACACCTTAAGTCGCGAAAATCTGCGTCGCACTGCCGCCGTCCATGTCAGGCTGACTGCATAGAATAATTGGTAATTTACGGGCTTTGGTCGGCATTTCTTGCTTTGTTGAATGGGATGTGGTAAAGTATATATTATAAATCTTGAAACTAATTCACATGTTGAAAAAAGTCTCATTTTTTAAATGGAACCTTTTTCAATGTGTGAATTTTTTTATGAGAAAATGATCATGTTACCAAAACGATTTTGGAGGGATTTTATTTTGCAAACAGGTACAGTGAAATGGTTCAACAGTGAAAAGGGATTTGGCTTTATTGAAGTGGAAGGCGGCAGTGATGTATTCGTACATTTCAGCGCGATCGAAGGCGAAGGCTACAAATCGCTGGACGAGGGCCAACGCGTTCAATTCAACGTAGCTCAAGGCAACCGCGGCCCGCAGGCCGAAAACGTTACCAAAATTTATTAATCAAAATCAAAGCTGCTCCTTCGTTTCAAGGAGCGGCTTTTTTTTCTAAATAGCATTGGAACGACAGCCGTTTATCGAACAACCGCAGCCTTTAATAGAGATGGGGGAACTAAGAATGAGAGTGAATTTGAAATTTACAAACCGAGGGCAGATCGCCATCGACAATTTCAATAATGGAGAATTGATCGAAATTTTTACAAGGTATATCCATACGCTAACGAAACGTTACGATGTGGTTATTTCCGTCCCGGCTGATGTGAATCAGGACATTAAAGCAGAGGGAACCTTGAAAGTATTATTGGACAATGTCAACTGTGATATCAATACCTTTTTCAAGGAATTAGGAAGAGACATTAAAGTACCTTTAAAGAAAAGACTCGATGAATCCGGTAAATTGGATAACGTATTTAAAATAGATGTCGTTCAATAATCATCCGAGAGTCGAATGTTATGGAAAGAATGAACGAGCTTGAAGCATCCGCGAGGATGCTTTTTTTATTGCATTTTTTTCACAGCGCGCAGACGCAAACCTATATGCTCTGACGGTTTGCCTAGTATTGCGACAAATTAAGTCCAAAACAGTCAACGACAAAGTGACAAGCTTTTCGAGAAGGTTTGTGTACAATCAGGGTAGCTTATCCTCTATTATCCTCAAAGAGGAATAAAAAGAAGATTCATTGCTTATTAATTACATAGGAATCACTCATTAAATCGATTAGAGAGGTGCTGCTGAACATGCGTAATCTACTTAAACATAACCTTGTCGTTTGTTTACTATGCGTGACACTGCTCTTTACGATGGGCTTCGGTATCGAAACCCGGCTGAACGATCAAGCGGGGACAGCAACCCGTCCCACGGTGGAAATCGGTCCGAAGGCTCCATTCTCCAATAGTAACCAATCAGCTCTAAATCAGCCGGAGCTTGTAACTGCTGCATCGGCTTCGCTAGCAACACCTGCTCCGTCCCTTCCAGCGGTACAGCAACCCGAGGAGCAGACGAACGAACAACCGGTGAATCCGGAGATCACGGTAGCCAAGTATGAAGTCACGGCTTACTATCTCAACGTACGCTCTGAAGCGGACGGGACTTCTAAGATCATGGACGTCGTGACGCAAGGCACGATTCTTGAAGTTTCGAAACCAACCGACAATGGGTGGCTGGAGCTGACAGGCGGAGGATATATCCATGGCGGGTATGCTAAACGGATCAGCGAAGAAGCTAAGCCCTCCCCGCAAGCTGCAGCTAAAGCGGAGGAACAGGCCGCCGGAGAAGCTATAGCTGTACAAGCCCCGCAGCCAATCGTCCATGCCAAGCCTGCCGAGCCTAATAAACCCTCCTCTGCGGTGAACTCCACTTCCGGACTTACGGAAGAGCAGATTGCAGCCGTCATCAAAGATACCGCCCTCGAAGGGGAAGGGCTGGAGGAAGCCATTCTGGAGATTGAGCGTATGTACGGCATTAATTCATTTTTTACGATTGCCGTGATGAAGCTGGAGAGCGGTCACGGAAAAAGCCAGCTGGCGCGAACCAAAAACAATTTATTCGGCTTGAATGCCATTGACAGCGATGCTTACAATAAAGCGCTTAGCTTTAAAACCAAGGGAGAAAGCGTCAAGCAGTTCGGACACATTATTTCGGAGTTTTATTTTGACAGAGGATTGACAAGCCTTGAGAAGGTAGCCCGTAAATACTGCGGGGCGAATTCCAACTGGCCGGTTTTAGTGAAGAGCATCATGAACAGCGACTATAAAAAGGTGCTGTAAGGATAAGCTCCCTAGATCGCTCTGTATCGTCATGCCAGCATAAGTGACATTCTTGTGAAATTCAAAATGCTCTGTTTACTCTATCGTTAGTCTATACTATATTATTACTTCTTGGCACTCCTTTTCGGGAAAGGGACAAGCGGCTCTTTTCGAAAGGGAGTTCCTCAAGCGGGAATCAAATTCAATGGCTGCTATGAAGCTTGCGTCAGCTAGTGACGGAAGAAGGACTATCCTTGATTCGGCGGATAGTTTTTTTGCATTCGGCAGGAAACAAGAAGCATGTTATGCATCGAGAGGAGACAACTATGAAACGCTTCGCATGGCCATTTATACGATTTAATGCACCAGCCGGAGGGACGTTTTTTTCAGTCAAAAATAGATTGGCCGCTTCCTTCCTTATCGTTTTACTCGTTCCGGCTTTATGTCTAACTTGGAATTCCTATCAGACGGCGAAAAAGAAAGTGGACGAGCAGGTCACCATGGCCGCAGAAGTCAGTGTCCGTTTGCTAAACAACGTGTTCAGCGAGTTTATCGTTGCCAAGCTGCAGGATGTGGCAGGGCTTGCATACCGCATGGAGCTGGCCGGGATGAAGTCGCTGGACGGCGGAAATATCGGCAGCAGCCCGAACGCTCGCAAACAGCTGGAGGGGTACCGAGCGGTACATCCGGAAATTGAGCAGGTATATGTAGGTACGGAAGACGGATTGTTTATGAATGCGCCGGATTCTTTCAAAAACCCGCCGGACTACGACCCGCGCAAAAGACCTTGGTACCAGCAGGCGATGGCCAATAAAGACAAAGCTATCGTGACAGCGCCGTATGTATCCAAATCCTCGAATCAGCAGGTGCTTACGGTTGCTCAGGCGACCAAGGACGGTCAAGGGGTTGCGGCAATTAACGTCGGCATCGGACAGCTTGCCGAAATTACACGCAGTGTGCAAATCGGCCGGGAAGGGCTCATCTACATACTCGATCAGGACGGTAAAATGATCGTTCATCCGCAAGTGGCGCCCGGTACGGATGTATCGGCGGAACCGACGACCGTGAGCCTGTATAAAAGCGGATCCGGTTATTTTACCTACCTGTCGGGGGAAGGACCAAAGAAGATGGTATTCGCCACCAATGCACAAACCGGGTGGAAAATAGCCGGTACGATGTATGAACGAGAGGCAGCCGATGAGGCGGCGCCTATTTTGCATCGAACCGTTATCGTGCTTATCGTTGCACTCCTGCTTGGCGGGCTGCTGCTGTATTGGGTTATTTATTCCATTATCCGGCCGCTGAAGCAGATGAACCGGGTTTCGATGAAAATAACCGAAGGGGATCTAACCGAGCAAATTGCGGTTACCCGGGAGGATGAGCTGGGCCGGCTGGGGTACAGCTTCAACGAAATGTCCCGATCGCTGCGGTCGGTCATCTATCAGGTGAGCGAGAACGCGATTCAGCTGTCCGCTTCGGCGCAACAGCTTGCGACAAGCTCGGAGGTTAGCTCGGAGGCTAGCGAGCAGATTGCCGCTGCTATGCAGGAAGCGGCGTCCGGGACGGAGCAGCAGGTGCGCAGCACCGAAGAGACGCAGCAGGCGATGACCGAGATGGAACGGCAGGTGGACCGGATCGCTGCCCATGCGGAGCATGCCGCTTCTTCCGCCTCTCATGCCAAGGAAAGAGCTGCCGAAGGCAACGAAGCCATTCAGCGGGCCGTCAATCAAATGAGCTCTATCGGAGCGGGTGTCAATCACCTGGCGCAGGTCATTCACGGCTTGGACGAGCGGTCAGTCGGAGATCGTCAAAATCATTGATGTCATTACCGAAATTGTGGCGCGCACCAATTTGCTTGCGCTTAATGCTGCGATTGAAGCCGCAAGAGCGGGGAGCATGGCCGGGGCTTTGCCGTGGTATACCAGGAAATACGAAAGCTGGCCGAGCAGTGCTCCGAGTCGGCGAAGCAAATTTCCGGCTTGATTGGGGGCATGCGGCAGGAAACGGATGCAACCATCGTTAACATGCAAAATGTAAAGCTGGAGGTGCAGGAAGCCGTAAAGGCAGTTCAGACGGCCGGATCGTCCTTTGAGGAGATCACTGTATCCGTGGATGCACTGGTAGAGCAAATCGGCGAAACCGCCGCCGTATCCCACAGCATGTCTGATAGTTCCCGGAAGGCGGCATCGGCGATGGATGTCGTCACCGAGGTGTCGGAAGGGACGGCGGGCCGGATCCGGCAGGTGGCGGGAATTACCGAGGAGCAGCTTGCCTCGATGGAGGAAATCACGGCTTCTGCCAATGCGTTAACCAAGATGGCTGAGGATTTGCAGGCCTTGATCGATAAATTTAAAGCGTAGGTTTAATAGGTAAAAGCATAGACGGCTTGCCGAGGCATGCATATCTATGCTTTTTATTTCATGAGCGGTTTAAGCTAAGCGGCTTTACATGGACTGCTGCTGGAGCAGGTAATGGTAAATTCCTTTCTGCCGGTAAAGCTGCTCATGCGTGCCGCTCTCGACGACGGCCCCTTGATCCAGGACGACAATCAGATCTGCATGGCGGATTGTGCTCAGCCGGTGTGCGATAATGAGCGTTGTCCGGTTTTGAAGCAGCTTATCCATGTTTTGTTGAATGATTCGCTCGGATTCCGTATCCAGTGCGCTCGTTGCTTCATCGAATAGGAGAATCCGCGGATTGCGGATGAGCGCCCGCGCAATGACGATCCGTTGACGCTGGCCGCCGGACAGCCGGAGGCCGCCTTCTCCAATGACCGTATCATAGCCGAGCGGCAGAGCTTCGATGAACTCATGGGCTCCTGCAAGCCGGGCTGCCTGCTCGATCTCCTCCACAGCGACGTTTTCAACGCCTAGGGCGATATTTTCCTTTACCGATCCGCGAAACAACAGGGGTCCTGCTGTACGACCCCGATTTGCCTGCGTATGGAGGCGGCATGCACCTCGCGAAGCGGATAACCGTCAACATAGATTTCCCCGCTTGACGGCTCCAGCAGCTTCAGCAGCAAATTGGCGATCGTCGATTTGCCCGATCCGCTCCGGCCGACAAGTGCGACGGTTTGTCCGGGCTTCAGCTCCAGATCAAGATTTTGCAGAATCATTTTACCTCCGCGATAATACTGGAACGATACCTTATCAAATCGGATATGCCCTTGAATCGAAGGAAGCATCCGCATCTGCTCAGGCTTAGGGTGCTCCGGAGTCGACTCGAATACGTCGTTCAGCCGTTCCATAGAAATGCGCGCTTCCGAAAGCTCGCTGCTGCGCTGAGAAATCATTTCCAGAGCGAACATAAACGAGGTGAACAGTACCGTATACGCTACGAGCTCGCCTAGGCTGAGCTGTCCGTTCATAACGTATGTGGAGCCAAAATAAAGCAGCGCCACATTGCTTAAGGATCGCAAGCCCGAGGACGCAGCTTTGGCGGCTGCTTCCAATCGGCTTCCTTGCAGCCGCAGAGCGAACAGCCGGCCCAGCTTGCCCATAAGCTTACTGCGGATTTGACGCTCCATGGATAATCCTTTGACGGCGGCGACCGACTGAACCGCCTCCACAATCTGCGTCTGGGCTTCTCCTTCGGCCATAAGCTGCTTGCGGAGGTTGAGCCGCATTTTAGGCAAAATAAAAGCATAAAGACCTATATAAAGCGGCATAAGAGCGAAGGAAATGATAGCCAGGAAGGCATGGTAATACACCATTAATCCTCCGTACACGAGCAGGGTCACTAAATCAAGCAGCAGCTCGATGGCATGATCGGTCATCAGCCGGCGGATCTTTTCGTTTTCGTAAACGCGGGTCAAAATATCTCCTGACGTCCGTTTCGTAAAATACGAATAAGGAAGACGAAACAGCTGACGGTAGAAGCTGTCGAGCATGGCATGATCGATAATATAGGCAAGCCGCCCGATCAGCAGCTGGCGAATGACGATACTAACGGTGTTGAAGCCGATCAGGGCAAGCATGGCAACCGCAATAATATGGAGCAGCGGCCAGTTTGCGGCAGGCAGCACCCGGTCGAAAATTTGCTGTGTTATAACCGGAAACAGGAGATAGACAAGCTCGATGGCAATAGATAAAGCGGCTGCGGGCAGGAGCAGCTTTTTGGCGGAGGATATATATTCGAGATACCGTGTCCACAGCATTTCTTTATCCTCCAGCTCAGCAAGCGGTTCAGTCCGCTGGATGTCAATGACCAATCCGGTCCAATGCCGGCTGAACGTGTCGAACGATATAGTGTCGATATACCCCAAAGCCGGGTCGGCAACGACCAAACTCTGCTCGCCGACCTCATACACGACGATGTAATGATTGCCGTTCCAATGGGCGATGAAAGGAGTTGTCAGCTCATTCAAGAGGCTGCTCGCCGTATTCAAGCCTTTGGCCGTGAAGCCGAGCGATTCGAGCGTTTCGATAAGTCCGAGCATCGAAGTGCCTTCAGCCCCTACGTTGCAGCGCTCGCGCATCCGGTTGACGCCGGCATGGAGTCCGTAGTAGCGGGAGATCATGGTCAGACAGGTACTAGACCGCAGTCCATCTCGCTTTGCTGCATAAGCACAGGATATTTTCGGTGCCGCTTCCAATGCCTCCAAGGTTTTCCGGCAAGCTTAGTTCTCGGCTGGACTTTATCCTCCGAACGGAGGTCATTAGGGAGCGCTTCTGCCGGTTCAGACTCCTCCGGGGCCTTCTCCATAACCATCGCTGCGGCTGAGTAGTGGGAGGCGATCGAACGGATCGCTTCCAGAATGACCGGATATTTCTGAATCAGCTCATCAAAATCCGGCTTCGACAGGCGGAAGGCGGTAAGTCTTTCGGCGGCCCGGATGGTCGCTTTGCGAGGTTCTCCCGTCAACAGCGCCAGCTCTCCAAAAAAATCCCCAGGATATAACCGGTTGACAACGGCAGCCTCAGGGCCTCTCTCCACAATGGCCGAGCCGGACTTTAAGATATAGAACGCATCGCCGGTCTCCCCCTCGCGTACAAGGCAGTCCTGAGGCTCGTAGGTGCGAACCTCCAGCCCGTCGAGCAGCGAGCGAAGCGCAGCAGGATCGACGTGGGTGAGCACAGTATTATTCTTCAGAAAGGTTCGTATAATATCCGAGGCGATAAACTGTCTGAAATAGTTGTCCATGGCAGGATGCTGAGCAACCATGTCCTTGAACTGCAGGCGGCTCAGCTTGAGCGCCTCCAGTGAGGTGGATGCGCGGATCGTAACGGGCGGGGCGGCTTCACCGTCGAGCAGGCTGTGCTCGCCGAAATGCTCGCCAGGCTGCAGCAGTCCAAGATTGGTTTCTTTGCCTGCCGTGTTGACGCCGATTTTTCTGGCATTGCCGGAGACGATGATATACAAGGCATCCGGCGTTTGATTCCGATCGACGATCGTTTGTCCCATTGTAAAGCTTTCCAAATGAAATTGCCCGCTCAGCCATTGCTTCTCTTCGGAAGTCAATACATCGAATAGAGGAAATTGGTGCATATGCTGTATGCTGATTCCGTTCACAAGCTTCATCCCTCACCTAAGTTCCAAATATGTTCGCGAATTTCGAGCGTGTGCTGATAAGCTTCCAGCTTGTATTGAAACAGCTGTTCCCGCAGGCTTGCTGCGACCGTCTCGTTCAGTTCCGCCGGATATTGTTCTTCGACCAGAATAAGGCAGAATTCATGCTTGCGCTCGAAAGGGCCCAACAGTGTTCCCGGGGCTGCGTGGAATACGGCCGCAGCTATTTCCGGTTCCAAATCCGCCCGACTTATGAGCCCGGCGTATCCTCCCGACTTGGCAGTCGCCGGATCTGACGAGTACCGGCGTGCCAGCGCGTGGAAATCGGAACCCTCCTCCACCCGAAACAGCAATTCTTGAGCAGCTCCAAATTCACCGGTTACAAGGAGTGAAATTTCAGCACGGTCATACTGGGAGGCCGATTCGAGAAAGAGCCTCTGAATTTCATCGTCTGTCACGAAGTGCCGGGCCAAAGCTTCCTTAAGCACTGGCGGTCTTAACAGATCTACCAGGTCTTCCAGCGTCATTCCCCGATATTCCAGCCATTCGCTTGCTTGGGCAGCCGTAAATAAGCCGTTCGCCCGGCGGAACCGGGTGACGGCTGCTTGCAATGAGGTGCTTTCAGCGGCAAGCCCAACTGTCTCAGCCCAGCCTTCGATTGTCAGATCTTCCTTGCAGAGGCTGATGTCCGCCAGAGAGGCGTCTACCCGCAGCCTTTGAAGCAGCTGCTTTAAGGTCATCGTTTTATGATGGACGGAGAGAACCATTTCGTTTGCTTTATTCAACATGCATTCCTCGCATTTCTTAAGCTCATGTAATGTATTCTAGCATGTTGAAGGGATTTTTAGCGATTCATTTATTTTTCAAAACTTAAACAGAACTTAAACGAATTGTTTTATAATGAGTCCATTCGAAAAAGGAGGTTTTAAGAATGGGAGAGTCTAACGAGAAGCAGCTTGAGAAGAAACCTTCCGTCGAGCTGACGGATTTGTCGCAGGAAATGTCCGAGGAGCAGCTGAAGGATGTAAAGGGCGGAGACCTTAAAGTGAGTTCCAGACCCACTGTACTTAAAAAGATGATTCGCCCGTAATATGTAAAACAGACCAAAGCCCCAAGCGATATATGCTTGGGGCTTGCTGTCATTTGCCGCCGCCGAATTTGTAGCCGAATCCGCGGACGGTAACGATATATTGAGGATTCGCCGGATCTTTTTCTATTTTTTTGCGAAGATGGTGAATATGGACCATGACGGTTCGGTCATCGCTGGTTCCGTCCAGGCTCCAAACCTTTTCGTAAAGCTGGCTGACGCTGAACACTTGCTTGGGATGCTCCTGCAGCTGAAGCAGCAGCTGCAGTTCTTTGGCGGGAAGGGTGATGGGCCTGCCGTCCACAGTTACCTCCAGCCGTTTCGTATCGATGGTAAGCCATCCATCCGTCCATAGGCCGGGGTTCTCTCCTACGGTTTTTCGGCTTGCCGAACGATAGCGTCGGAGTCCCGCATGAACTCTCGCAACAAGCACTTCCGGCTCGAAAGGCTTCGTTACATAATCGTCGCCGCCCACGTTTAATCCGGCTATAATATCCTGCGGGCCCTTTTTGCTGGTTAAGAAAATAATCGGAATGTCCGAGTGAGAGCGGATGGTCTGTACCAGCTCCATCCCGTCCATGCCGGGCAGCATGATGTCCGAAATCAGCAGATCGTAGGCTGAGCGCTGAAAGAGGTCCAGCGCCTGCTCGGCATGCGCAGCTTGATCCACGCGAAAGCCTTCCTTGCGTAAATAGAGGGAGACCAGCTCGCAGATATCGGTATCGTCTTCAATCACCAGAATGCTCGTGTCCATATTCTTCTCCTTTTTCTTTTCCTTCTTCCCTACGGTCCATACCGTCTGAGGGAACCCCTATTTTCACCGGAAGCTTGATAAAGAAGTCGCTTCCTTCGCCAATTGTGCTGCTCACACCGATTTCACCCTGATGACGTGCCACGATTTCTGCGCATATCGCCAGGCCCAGACCGCTCCCGGCTTTGACCTGTGGAAGCCCCGGAATGCGGTAGCGCCTTTTAAAAATATGATGCAGCTCGGATTCCGGAATCCCCGTACTGGTATCCGTCACATGGATAACGACCTGCCCGGCGTCCGAATTATCATCCTGATGGAATGCTGTCCAGATCCGAATGGTGCCGGCGCCGTTGGTGTATTTCACTGCGTTAGAAATTAAGTTGGCTGCCACGCGCTCGAATCGGAACCGGTCCAAAGCAACCAGCAGCTCCTTGCCGGGGGGCGGAAGGTTCTGCGGCTCTTCCCAGGTCAACGCAATTCCCTGAATGCTTGTCTCCGCGGCATATCTTTGACTTAATTGACGCAGGAAGGGCAGCAGCGGGATTTCAACAAGCTGAAACTGAATTTCACCCGTTCTTAATTGGCTTAGCTCAACGACATTGTCGATCAGCTTCTCCAGCATCAGACTGCGTTCATAGATACGGCCGGCATAAAGCGGCGCTTCCTCTTTGGAGATGACGGAAGTATGAATGGCCTTGGAGAAGCCTTTGATCGCTGTAATCGGGGTCGACAAGTCGTGATACGCCTCTGCGATCAGGGTGCTGCGCGCATTTTCGATCCGGTTCAGCTCCTGATTCCCTTGCTCCAGCTTAAGATTCAGCGCTTGCAAGGAAGAGGTTCGCTGCCTGATCGTTTCTTCTTGCGATTCAATCACTTGGTTCAGCTCGACGGTCAGTGACTCCGATTGGGTGATAGCCTTGGTGAACAGCGACGATAAGTTCAGCAGCTGGGTCAGCAGGAAAAACAGCAGACCGAACATAACGAGTCCGCCGAACGGCACAAAGCCGGTATAATATAAAATTTCATGGATGACTGAGACAAAAAAAACAAGAAATCCGATCATATTAATTCGCGAGCCGGTTCTTCGGCGAAGCGCTGCGCGAATATAGATGAACAAAACGTAAATGAAAACAGGAAGCAGCAGCACGATAATGTACGGCACCATGAGCTGGGTATACACTTTGGCAGGCGCTGCCAGAACCAGTGCCGCAAAGGCGGTCAAGGCAGAGGCAAAAATGGGAACGATGCGTGGAATTTTATCCTGAGGATACTGCTTGTTCACAAACGCAGCTATGCTCAGAATCGTGACGATTTCCGATAAATATTCCAGCTTGACTCCCCATTCCCAAGAGAGCCAGGGGAACAATACATAAGCCGACGATTCCCCAAGCAGAGAAGACCTTATGCAGATAGCCAGACAGATCAGGCCGAACCATAAGGCGGAACGCTCCTGCTTGCGGGATAAATAGAGGAAGAATGAGAATATGGTCATGACCAGCAAACAGCCTGCCACAAAGGTCCAAACCATAACGCGGTTCTTATGCAGCGCAGCTATTTCCTCCGCATCGCCCAATTCAATGCTTTCCCAGATGCCGCCTGTGCGCTGGGCGAAATTGGAGACTTGAATCACGAGCTCGTTATCGCCCGGCCGGGGCAGAAAGAAATAGACCTTCGGATAGCTGCTTGGAACCATGCTGAAGGCATCTATGCCGACAGTCCCGATGCCAATCATCGGCTTGCCGTTAATCCAGAATCGGTAGGCAGTGGCGATGTTATTAAAATATAATCCAAGAGGCTGCCCGGCCGCCTCGGCGGATAATGTAAATTTCATCCGGTAAGTGCCGTATCCTTCATTAGATAAGGCGTGTCCGTCTACTGAATAGGACTTCCACTGGGACGGAATCGTGACGGTTAACCCTCCCCCAGGCGAGCCGACGGTGAAATCACCCGGTTCCAGCAGACGATGCCAGTAGAACGCCCAGGGCCCGTCCAAAGCCGCGATTCCGTCTTCATGGGGATGCCATTGCTGCAGGTCCCGTTGTTCTATAGCTGCGTTGAATTCGAGTAACGCTGCCCAAGACGATAGCGGTGCGCTGAACCAAACCATCAGCCCCATAAGTAAGCAAGCAGCGAATTTCATCGAGTTTCCCCCGGACATAAATATATTGAAGTGTTTGGTGCTGCTGTGTTCCTTCGCCTCAGCGTTTGATTATTGTACCGTCGGCTGATTGATCCTAACAAGAGGCTGCATAAGGTGTATTATCGGAAAATAAGAGCGGGATTTCAAGCAAAAGTTTGGGACATAGGTCCTATGTAGAGCGAAATCTGCTTCGTCATTTGATCTGCTTTGTCTTTATTCCTCCATTGGAGCCTGGGGGAAGCCAGGCAAAATTAAATTTCTCATTCTTTTGCAAGGTATGCTAAGCTTTTAGGTAGACCAAGGCGCCATTAAGGCTGGGAGGTGAAATTTTATGACGGCTCTTCAAGGATCAATAGCTTGGGAAGGGCTCGTCCAGCATGCGGGCAGCAGGGGCTTTGAACTAAATCTAAGCATTGGAGGAGAATATGGAGTTTGTTGAAAATCAGCTTATCGAGCTAGGTGTAAATCCGGGTGCAGTTGTCTATCTTGCTTATGTCATTGTAATTATTGGTATTAGTGTCATAAGTATTCTAGCGAATGTGATTGCCAAAAAAATTGTGTTAAACATCATTTCGCATTACATCAAAACCAATAAGTCCCAGTGGGGCAGTATTCTATTGGAGAGGCAGGTCTTTCATAAGCTTTCTCATGTTGTGCCTGCCGTTATTATTTATTACTTTGCCTCCGTCTTTCCCGACTATGAACATTGGATAGCCAAAGGCGCTATCTCCTATATGATTATTCTTGGTATATTCGTTATTGACACCTTTTTAGACGCGGTGAATGACATTTATACAACCTATGAAATATCTAAGGTCAAGCCGATCCGAGGCTATATTCAGGTGATTAAAATATTACTTTTTATCATCGGGGGAATCGTGGTCATTGCTAACCTGATGGGGGAGAGTCCCGTTATTCTTCTAAGCGGGATTGGCGCCATATCCGCAGTGATCATGCTGGTCTTTAAGGATTCGCTATTGGGGCTTGTCGCAGGGATTCAGTTAGCTTCCAATGATATGGTGCGGGTCGGCGATTGGATAGAGATGCCCAAATACGGGGCGGATGGAGATATCATCGACATCTCATTAAACACGGTGAAAGTTCAGAACTGGGATAAAACGATAACAACGATCCCCAGCTATGCCCTAGTTTCCGACTCCTTCAAAAATTGGAGAGGGATGCAAAAATCCGGCGGGCGCCGGATCAAACGGTCGATTTATATTGATGCAACCAGCATCAGCTTTTGCACAGAGGACATGATTGCGGAATTCCAAACGATTCACTATCTCACAGAATACATCATGAACAAAGAACGGGAAATTGAGCAGCACAATATAGACCATCAAATTAATACATCGAATAAAGTCAATGGCAGATCGCTGACGAACATCGGTATTTTCAGGGTATATATTCAGCATTACCTTAGGCATCATCCCAAAATTCATCAAGATATGACCCTTATGGTCAGACAATTAGCTCCTGGTGAAACCGGCCTGCCTTTAGAAATTTATGCTTTCACTAATGATATCAACTGGGCTGTTTATGAGTCCGTACAGGCCGATATTTTTGACCATATCTTTGCCGTTGCACCGGAGTTCGGGCTTCGGATATTCCAAAAGCCAAGCGGGCACGATGTGAAAAGCTTGTCCAATGTGAATCAATCGGATTATAGAATGATCCGGTCGAGTTGAAGCGAATGCACAAGCTAAGCTAAAGAAGCTCCAACCCGTTATTAGATTCTTTTGGGTAGAAGCATTAGCCTTATGAATAGGCAGGAAACAAAAGGATTTTCCCAAAGTGAGTCCCGATTGAGACCGTCACAAATGGTTTGTAAGACGCCTCCAAATCCAATATATAAGCTGGGTGGGGGCGTCTTTTTTAGTCCAGAAGCGGTTAGCCGTATTTTCATTGAAAAGGTAATATCCGAACGGTCGGACGAGAGAGGAGAATGAGGATGAAATACGATATGGCAGAAGTGAAAGCGCTTAACTCACTGAAAAGCAAGGCTAGAAGCATCAAGCAGAACGTCTTCGTCCTCTATCTATCCTACAAGGATCCGCGCGTTCCCTGGTATGCCAAGCTGTTCGCCATTTGCGTCGTCGCCTATGCGTTCAGCCCGATCGATTTGATCCCGGACTTTATCCCTGTTCTTGGTTATCTCGACGATCTGATTATCGTTCCGCTCGGGATTACATTGGCCCTGAAAATGATTCCTGAGCCTGTCCTCACGGACTGCAGAGCGAAAGCAGAAGAGATTCGGAAGAATGGCAAGCCGAAAAACTGGTTCATAGGAGCGCTGTTCGTCGCGGTTTGGATCGCTTGCGCTCTGTGGCTCGGACTGGTTTGTTATAGGATGTTCTACTAATGAAAAGGGGTACTTGGTTTGAGCCGGTAAGGAAAGTTTTATTATTTTTGGTTACTTGAAGGTTACTAATAGAAGAATAAGTCAGTTCTTCATTAATTTCTTGCATTCATGTATCATAAAAAATCAAGAAGGATTTTTATAGAACTACTCATAAGGAGGTGCAAGGTATGGGAGTTTCGGGAAAAGTAGCTGTAATTACCGGGGCCACGAGAGGGATCGGCAAAAACATCGCGATGTATTTTGCAAATCATGGTTATACCGTGATAGGAACGGGCAGAAATGAACAGCTGCTGGGTGAGCTTGAACAGCAGCTTCGCGCCATCTCTTCCGCAAGCCGGTGCTTGCCTATGGACGTTCAGAAGCGGGAGTCCGTACAAAAAGCGGCGGAAGAACTACGCGGCATGGTTGATTCCGTTGATGTCTGGATTAATAATGCAGGGGCTTTCGCTGCCATAGGCCCTACTTGGGAAGTAGATCCGCAGGAATGGCTGAATGATGTCAGCACGAATCTGTTCGGCGTGTTTCATTGCGTTCAAGCTGCGGTTCCCCTCATGCTCAAACAGGGACATGGAAAAATTATTAATGTGGTAGGCGGAGGCACAATCGGGGAATTCAAATACGGAAACGGCTACGGTACGTCCAAAACAGCTATCGCCCGTTTTACAGAAAATCTGGATGCAGAGCTTCAGGGCAGCGGTATCATGGCGGTAGCTCTGGACCCCGGTTTGAATGATACCGATATGACCAAATATCAAAGGGAAACCGAAGCAGGCCGCAAATATTTCCCGCGTATTACACAGGCGTTTGAGGAAAAAGAGACGCTTCTCCCGATCGGGCCCCGGCGCTGGCGCATCTTATTGCTGAAGGCAAGCTGGACGCTTATCACGGCAGGGTCGTCTCGATCCATGAAGATGCGGTGAAATTGCAGGAACGGGCAGACGAGCTGCAAAATGAGGACTATTTTAAGCTAAGAATGAAAAAGCTTGACTAAATAACGGGAGGCACGATATGAAATACAGAAATTTGGGCAGAAGCGGTTTAAAAGTAAGTGAAATTGCATTGGGCAGCTGGTTAACTTACGGAACAGCTGTGGAGAAGCAAGCTGCGACAGATTGTATCAAGTTTGCCTATGAACAAGGAATCAACTTTTTCGATACAGCTAACGCCTATAATCGGGGCGCCTCAGAGAAGGTCGTTGGAGAAGCGCTGCAGGATTTCCCGAGGGAAAGCTACGTCCTTGCGACAAAGCTGTTTTTTCCGATGGGTGAGGGACCTAATGATAGAGGGTTGTCGAGAAAACATATTGTGGAGCAGTGCGAGGCCAGTCTGAAGCGGCTGGGTGTGGACTATATCGATTTGTATCAATGCCACCGGTTTGATCCGGAGACGCCTTTAGAGGAAACGCTGCGCGCGTTAGACGATTTGATCGCTCAGGGCAAGGTGCTGTATGCCGGTGTCAGCGAATGGTCTGCCGCACAAATAACGGAAGCTGCGCATATTGGACAAAAATTAAATTTGCGGCCTCTCATCTCAAATCAGCCGATCTACAACATGCTGGTCCGCTATATTGAGAAAGAAGTGCTGCCGGCCTCGGAAAGAGCAGGCTTGGGACAAGTCGTGTTTTCACCGTTGGCTCAAGGCATTCTGAGCGGCAAATACAAGCCGGGTCAACCGATCCCTTCGGAAAGCCGCGCGGCCAATAGCGATATTAATCGCTGGATCAGCAGCTATTTGAAGGACGATGTCCTGGAATGTGTCGGCAAGCTGGAAACCATTGCCGCAGGACTCGGATTAACGCTGTCACAGCTGGCTCTGGCTTGGACATTAAGACAGCCTGGAGTAAGTTCGGCCATCGTTGGAGCAAGCCGCTTGTCGCAAATAGAGGAGAATGTTAAAGCAAGCGGTGTTGTATTGGCAGCGGATGTGTTGAATGAAATTGATTCGGTACTTGAGGAAATCAACGGTTTTGTGCCGATCTGGTAACAGATATATAGCAGGAAACGGGTAAAGCTTGAAAAAAAGGGCTATCTGCAAGTTTAAGAGGCGCCGGGGCGAATACCGTGTGGCATTCGCATGCGTATAAAAAAAGCTCTGCGCAAGCAAAAAAAGCCCGAAGGAACCGGACTTAGAACAAGTCCGTTCCCTTCGGGCTTTTACATAGGCTTTCCCGGTTATACGGGAGAGCTTTATTTCTTCTGAATCATAGACTTCCACAGCTCCGCGTTGTCGTATCCAAGCCGCCAGGCCGCTACGCCGGCCAGCTGGTACTTCTGTGCGATATCCAGTCTGGCGTCGACGGTATTCTCGTCCTCCAGCCAGAAGACGTAGCGATAGCCGCCTTCGCTGTATTCCACCTTATACTGCTGGAACTGGTCGTCCCACGTTTGCGTCGCATTCTTGCTTGCGATCAGCGCGGGCAGATCCTTCATCAGCAGCGCGCGGGTGCTGACCAGCTTGCCGGCGCTGTCGATCTGCCATTCCCTCACATAGAAGGGAATGCCGATGATCAGCTTATCCCGCGGGATACCGTAGGCGAGAAATTCCTTCACGCCTTCTTCAACCCAAGGCAGACCGGCGACGGAACCGGCTTCGGTGCTGCCTTTCCAATACTGATCATAGGTCATCGAGATGATGTAATCTACGATGCCGCCGAGTTTCTCATGATCGAAGGCGGTCTGGGCATTCCATTTGGCGCTGCCGCGAGGCAAATCGATGGAGATGACCAGGCCTTTGGCATGGGCGGCGTCGGTTATTTTTTGCACGAAGGCAGTGAAGGCCGCGCGGTCTTTTCCGGACAAGCTTTCAAAGTCGATATTCAATCCGTTCACGCCGAGCAGTACGGCTTTGCTGACCAATGCATCGATAAACTTGCTTTGCGCGTCAGCGCTGCTTAAGAATTGGGTCGTCAGCGCCGCATCGAATTGATTGCTGATGAGCGGCTGCACGTTATAGCCCTGCGCTTTAAGCCAGGTTACCGTATCCTTGTTGGACGTATCCGATAGGTTGCCCGAGGCGTCAGCCAAAGTAAAGTAGGTCGGGGACACCACATCCAGTCCGGATGTCACATTCACCTGATTGCGAATGGTAGTGTCGCTCGAGCTCCCGTTCCATCCCCAGAACTGCAGCTTGCGGAAGTTATCCCACACGTTCGCTCCGCCGTCGAGCAGACGTAAGGAAGCGTTGCTGTAGGCCATGGCGTAGCTGAGGGCATTGGTCAGATTTGAGAAGTCGCCGATCCATCGGTCGCTTTGATATACTTGGTAGTAAGGATAATTCGTCCACAGAGCAAGCTTGGCCGCGGTCTCGCTGTCGTAAATTTTGGTATGGTCGAACTGTTTGGCATACGCGATAGCGTCGTCTATGCTTAGGAATGAGTTCAGGGCATTGTCATACTGATACACTTGGTATTTCTTCACGTTGGAGAAGACGACCTGATTGCTTTTCTCGGTGCTGACAATCGTCGAGTTCCCCCATTGAAGCGAAGCGTTGACGGCGTCCTCCAGATAGGCGTAAGACCAGCTGTCTGCAGAGTAGGTGCCTTGATAGATTCGATACACCTTGTCGGTCGACGCGCGCAGCTCCGCTTTGCGGGCATCCGGGATGTTGTCCCACACCCATTGGTGCGAATTCAGATCGATAATGTGGGCATTCCCCCACTTGACGGCCTCAGCCTTCGCTTCGCCCAGCGTGCCGAAGGACCAGGAAGCCAGCGTCGTATCGCCTTGGTAGACTTGGTAGTTCGGGTAATTGTCCCATACCCAGCCGCCGCTTTGAAGATCGCGCACTGCAGCGTGACCCCAGCGGGAAGCTTCACGCACCGCTTGATCGAGGGTAGCGAATTCCCAGGCGGAGCTGGTGTAGCCGCTCTGATAGACTTTGTAGCGCGGATAGTTGTTCCACAGCCATTTGCGGGTATTGATTTCTTCGACGTGGCTGCTGGTGAACTGCTTTGCGTAGCTTTCCGCCGACGGGTAGTCCGCCGTCTCCAAGAGGAGCCGATCATCCTGATAGACCCGGTATTTGGATGTCTTGTCCGCAGCTGCCATGGCTGAACCGGCGGAGGAAAGGAAGAGTGCCATCGCTGCAGCGATCAGGACGGGTTTTCTTTTCAACAACATGCATCAGCCTCTTTCTAGTAGATACTAAATCTATCCTATTAATCTTAAACGCACCAAGGCAGCAATAAGTTGCATAGGAAAATTGTAGTAGCTTGCTAGAGTCGGCTTTTTCATATAAAAAAAGCTAGCCTTTCCCCGCCTCGTTCAAGAGGGGGAAAGCGACCTTGCGTACTCATACCGCTCGTACCGCAGTATGAGAATGTTACGCGATATCTGCGATAATCTCGTCTTCCAGCTTCAAATGAATCTGATCGCGGAACACGCGCACGTTCATCTGAGTGAGCAAGTAACGCTCTACGGCTTCGAGAATGTTCGCTGCGATAATAATCTGGCTTCGTCCCTCCGCATGCACCTCGGCGGAAAAGCCGTAATCTTCATCCCACATCATTTCCACTTCGATCTGGGTGGGCTGAAGCTGTTTGCGTTCCGCCATATGGAGGCAGATCGCATTGATAATGTCCTGTTCGGTTAATCTCATGGTTACGACCTCGTTTACAAGCTAAGATTAATAACGTTTAGGCTGCTCGTTGTACTTGCGCTTTTCTCTGAAATACTGAACGATCTTGATCACGATCGCGATAACGGCGAAGATGGCCATCACATTGATCAGCAAGCCGAGGATATTGCCGAGAAAGCCCATATTGCCGAACAATCCGCCGAACAGCATACCGGCCAAACCGCCGATCAGCATGCCTTTCATGAAGCCGCCGCCGCTGAAAAATCCGGGTTTCGTAGCCGTCGTCGGGTTTGTCGCGCCGGTTGTCGGCGTTTTGGAAGCCGCCGGATCGGTTTTGACGCCGCTGTTGGTATTCGGTGTTTGCGTAGTGGTGCCTGGGCTGAAGCTTTTCTTAGGAGCTTTATACGATGCTTTCGCATCCGCTACGCCTACAGCGCTTACCGCACTGAACGATAAAGCGACCAAGCAAGCCATCAGAAGTAAGGACATTTTTTTCAACATACGTCGAACCCTCCAAAAAGTTTAGATTTCGGTTACATTGCTGTACTACGAATAATCTAGACAAAGGTTTCAGTTTTTATCCCTTCTTGTTACAATAATAAGAGATATCATTTTCGATCAAGTAGAGGCGGTTTGAGTATATGCTGTATCCGAAAGCTTATATCGATTATTTGATGTACTTTCACGCGGAGCGTGATTTTTTCGAATGCCATGAAGTCATGGAGGAATACTGGAAGGAGCACCCGGAAGACCCGCTGTCTTCGAACTATGTCGGGCTGATCCAAATCGCGGTATCGATGTACCACCATCGCAGAGGCAACCTGAAGGGTGCGGTCAAAATGCTGATGCAAGCCTTGCATAATTTGACGGACGCCGGTATGCTTCGTCTCGGGTTGGATCCTGTCCAGCTGAGGAAGATGCTGAATGAAAGACTTGAGGCGCTGCACACCCCCGGTATTCCTTATTCGGATTTCGAACCTGCCGATTGCAGACCCTGAATTGATGAACTTCTGTATGCAGCAGTGCGGGGAGCAGGAGCTGTCCTGGCTTTGCGCCAGCGACTTGAGCGATACTTATTTGATTCATAAGCATACGATGCGGGACCGGAGCTCCGTCATTGAAGAGCGGGAGCGCAGCCGCAGACGCAAAGCGGCAGGCAAGAGGGATGAGTCATGAGCAACGTGAAGCTGGGCAAAATTGTTGTCGTCGATGACGAACCGAACATTGTCGAAGTGATTCGCCTGTATCTGGAGCATGCCGGGTACGAGTCGCTGATCGTGTACCGGGGCAGCGAGGTGCTGCAGATGGTGAAGGAGCACACGCCCGACCTGGTGCTGCTCGATATTATGCTGCCGGACCGTTCCGGCTTCGAGCTGTGCTCTCTGATCCGGAGCGAGCCGGGGCCAGTCGCCCAGACGCCGATTATTTTTCTGACGGCCAAGGGCGAGTCGATCGACAAGCTGCGGGCGTTTAATCTGGGCGTAGACGATTATATCGTCAAGCCGTTCGATCCCAACGAGCTGATAGCCCGCGTGAAAGCGGTGCTTCGCCGCACGCAGTACCAGAACGGGACGGGCAGCACCGCACAGGTGAAGGTGGTCAAGCAGGTGCAGCGCATCGGATCGCTGATTATCGATCCCGAGCAGTATAAGGTGACGCTGAACGGAGCGAGGGTGGATCTGACGCCCAAGGAAATCGAGCTGCTGCATTTTCTTGCTTCGAATCCGGGCAGAGTATACTCCCGCGAGGATCTGCTCGGCTTTGTCTGGAACTTTGATTTCAGCGGGGGGACGCGACCGTGGACGCGCACGTCAAAAACCTGCGCAAAAAGCTCGGCGCAAGCGACGAATGGGCGATCCAGACGCTGTGGGGCATCGGATATTCGTTTGAGGTAAGCCATCATGATTAAACGATGGTACCAGAGCTTTTATATCAAAATATTTTTGTCGTTCCTGGCGACTTGTATTTTATTTTTTATCGGCTTGGCCGTATTTTGGAATTATTACTTTACGGATATGTTTTATAAGGATAAAAAGGAGCTGCTGACTTCGCGCTTAAGCGAGGTAAACAAAATTTTGACATCGTTCCAGGACAGCACGATTTCGACCCGCGAGCTTCGCTTCGGCATCCGGATTATAGCGAGAAGCTTTAACGGGCATGTCTGGCTGGTCGATTCCCGGGGGAATCTGCTGAACGGATCTTCCGAGAAGGAAGGGGCGCTGATCCCCAAATCGATGGACGGGCTGTTTATCGACGGCTTGAAGGGAAATACCGGATTTGTTGCGGGTCAGTACAAGTTCGATGAATATTCCAGCTCGGGGCTGCTGACCTATTACGCCCCGGCGCAGCTGAACGGAGACCCTATCGTCATTTTTATGAACGTACCGGTAATCGAGGTAAGGCAGGCGCTCACGGCCGTCCGTTGGAACATTATCGCGCCGCTGGTGTTCTCGCTGCTTGCCGTAGGCATTATTTTGTATATCCTGTCAAGGAAGCTTGCAGGACCGCTGCAGCAGATGAACCGCGCCGCCTTGGAGGTGGCTGGAGGCGATTTGACGGTCAGAGTGCCGGTGACCAGCGGGGATGAGGTCGGCGAGCTGGCCAAAAGCTTCAATTTCATGATCGACCAATTGAACGAATGGGAGGATGCGCGGCAGGATTTCCTGGCCAATGTGTCGCATGAGCTGCGTTCGCCGTTAACGACCCTGCGCGGATTCATCATAGCGATGAACGACAAAATTATTCCCGAGGAGAAATACGGCCACTATCTGCGGATATGCGATGAGGAAGTGCAGCGGCTGCAGCGGCTGGTTAACGATCTGCTGGACCTGGCCCGCATTCAGAACGGTGTCGACGTGTTCAAGACGTATCCGGTAGAGCTGAGGGAAGCCATACAAGAGGTGCTGGAGCTGGTCAAGACCCCAATGGCCGAGAAGCAGCTTATCCTTAGGGAGGAGCTGCCTCCCGAGGAAGAAGGCCCGGTTATGGCGGAGCTGGATATGGACCGGTTTTCACAGATTTTGCAAAATTTACTGTATAACGCCAGGCAGTTCACTCCGGCCGGAGGCAGTGTAACCGTGGCTTTAAGCGTAGAGGAGGAGCATGCGGTTGTAACGGTGCGGGATACGGGGATCGGGATGGCGGAGGAGGAGCTCGTGCGGATCTGGGATCGTTTCTACAAAGTGGAGCATGCCCGCACTTCCGTGAATGAAGGCACAGGTTTGGGCCTGACCATTGTGAAGCATCTGGTCAACGGGCTGAAAGGAACCATTGCTGTAAGCAGCACGCCGGGACAAGGAACGGAATTTAAGGTCCGCTTCCCTTTATATAGCGATCTGTATTAATTTACACATTTTTTACAATTCACTCATAGTTTTATCAAAGTTAACAAGTATGCTGTCACTAAGTAAGGCGTGACGGCATATTTTCGCGCGGGAAGGGGGAGGGCTGTGAGCTATCGGCGTGTACAATGGATCAGCTTATTGCTCGGTATGGCTGTTCTGTTAAGCGGTTGCAGCATATCCAAAGCTGTCGAACAGCCCCCGGAGCCTTCGGAAGTGAAGCAGGATGACATCATGAGCCCGAAGGAGCGCGACATGGTGATCTTGTTCCAGGGTCTCGTTCAGATGGATAAAAAGGACGGTCTCATGCTGACCAAGCAGCAGGCGGAAGCAATGCTTCCGCTGGTTCGACGCAACAGCACGGACGGCGAGCTTTCCCAATCGGACCAGCAGCAAATTGTCGGGCTGCTTACGCTAAAGCAGAGAGCTTATGTCGATGAGTTCCAGGAGCATCTGCAGAACCGCAAGCAGTCCTTTACGGATAAAAAGCCATGGGAAGAGCTGACACCCGAGCAGCGGGAGCAGATGATCAAGGATTTTCAAGACCGGAGGCAGGAGAGAGAAAAGGAGCACTTGGACCCTCAGGATCCCGGCAATGCACAGGCGCCGGCCGGACCCGGTTCCCTTGAAGCCGATGACGGCGAGCTTTTGACGGGCGGCGATGCGGACGTACCGGACAACGTAGAACAGCAGCTGATGGATCTGCTTGAAGGCCGTCTGAGCCCGAATATGAAGAAATAACCGCAGGGACAATGAATTCTAGATTTATGAAGCAAAATCATTTAAAATAAAAGGAATACCTTATTACCAAGCAGGAACAGCAAGAGGTAGAGAGAAACCACAGGATAGGAAGGCGGAGCAGCATGAGTAAATTTTTAGAAGAAATTATGGATTATAATCGTTCTTTTGTCGAGCAAAAAAAATACGAACCTTATTTAACCTCCAAATTTCCGGACAAGCGGATCGTCATCTTGACATGTATGGACACTCGTTTAATCGAGCTGCTTCCTGCAAGCATGAACATCAAGAATGGCGACGTGAAAATTATTAAAGCCGCGGGCGCGATGGTATCCACAGCGTTCGGGGGGATTATGCGGAGTATCATTATTGCGATTCATGCGCTGGGGGCGGAAGAGGTTTTCGTCATCGGCCATTATGATTGCGGGATGAGCAACGTCAATACGGAGAAAATCAAGGAGAAATTTATCGAGCAAGGGATTAAGGAAGAAACGCTGCTCACCTTGAAGCATTCCGGTCTGGACATCGATCGTTGGCTGAAAGGCTTCAATGATGTAACGGAGAGCGTGCACAACAGCGTGGAGCTGATCCGGAATCACCCGCTGGTACCTGATATTCCGGTACATGGTCTGGTCATCGATCCGGAGACCGGCAAGCTGGATATTATCGAGAAGGGCGAGGACAACTAAGCCGGGCCCATGGGCAGATAGACAGAGGAAAGAGGACATTCGCATGGGGCGGATGTCCTCTTTTCATTAGGCGAAGCTTCTGTTAGTTCAATGCTTCCACCTGTCGTTTATCGATCAGCTGCATATTCGTATTATAAATCTGGCCGGTGCTTTTCAGCACAAAGCTGCCGGACTGATAATCGAGAGACATACGGTCCTCGAAGTAAATTTCATGCTTTTTCTCGTACAACAGCTCGAAAGGGGAGCCTTCGGCTCTCAAATCTTTCTCTTCCGCGCGGTCAACGATCCAAAGCGTAGGTACGCCGTTGGCCGAGCAGCCGCAGCCCTCCGAATCGAAGACGAGCTTCACTTCGCCCGGGCGGCCGGCCAATTGCTTCGTGAGCCGTTCCGAGGCAGCTTCTGTAAAAGTAATGTGGATCATCTCTTCTCACTCCTCTCTTTCCTGTTAGTTTACCATAACGGCAGGGAATTTGCTTCTCCTGTGCAGACGAAGTATGATCAATTTATCCTACCGAAAAGGGGTGCCGCAATTTGACAACCGATACTTTTGACAGCAGGCTGTCAGACTTCAAAGCGTATCTGAAGACGATGAAAGGCTATGAGGAAGCGATTGGCCTGATGTACTGGGACATGCGCACGGGAGCTCCGAGAAAAGGGATCGCGACCCGTTCGGAAGCGGTTGGCGTACTGTCCGGCGAGCTGTTTAAAATGTCCGTGTCCGACAAAATGGGCGACATGCTGGACTATTTCTCCGAGCAGGAACAGTTCGAGCGCCTGGATCGGGTCGACCGCAAGATCGTAACGGAGACGAAGAAGGAATATGATCGCAGCAAAAAAATTCCGCCGCAAACGTACCAGGACTACGTGGTATTGACCTCGCAGGCGGAGGCGGTGTGGGAGGATGCCAAGGAAGCATCGGATTACGCTGCATTCCAGCCTTATCTGGAGAAGATCGTCGCCACCAATCTGGAATTTATCGAGCTGTGGGGCTATGAGAAGCATAAATACAATACGCTGCTCGATATGTACGAGCCCGGCATGACCGTCGAGAAGCTTGATCAGGTTTTCGGCGCGCTGAGAGAAAAGGTCGTTCCGTTATTGGCAGCGATTCAGGCATCGCCTCACAAGCCGAACACGCAGTTTTTGAAGCAAACCTTCGAGAAAGAGAAGCAAAAGCAGTTCAGCTTATTTATTTTGAAGGAAATGGGCTACGACTTTGAGGCGGGGCGGCTGGATGAAACGGTCCATCCTTTTGCCACAGGTCTGAATCCGGGAGACGTTCGCATTACAACGCGCTACTTGCTGGACGATGTCAACAGCGCTTTGTTCGGTACGATTCATGAGGGCGGCCACGCGCTGTACGAGCAGAACATTTCGCCTGATCTGATCGGCACCCCGCTGTGTACGGGAACGTCGATGGGGATCCATGAATCGCAGTCGCGCTTCTGGGAGAACATGATCGGACGCAGCCGCGGCTTCTGGAGCCGTTACTACGGCGACCTGCAGAAGCAGTATCCGGGGCAGTTCGACCAGGTGACGGCGGAGGAATTCTACAGGGCGTCCAACGAAGTGAAGCCTTCGTTAATCCGGATTGAAGCCGATGAGCTGACTTATAACCTACATATTATGGTTCGTTATGAAATCGAAAAAGCGTTGTTCAGCGGGGCTGCGCGCGTGGCTGACCTGCCGGAGGTATGGAACGAGAAGTACAAGGAATATTTGGGCGTAACACCTTCGAACAATGGCGAGGGCGTACTGCAGGATGTTCACTGGGCAGGCGGCGCTTTCGGCTACTTCCCTTCTTACGCGCTCGGCAACATGTATGCGGCACAGTTTACCCGCACGCTTCGCAAGGAGCTGCCTAACTATGATCAACTGATCAGCAGCGGCAGTCTCATTCCGATAAAGGAATGGCTCTCGGATAAAATATACCGCTACGGCAAGCTGCTTAGCCCGAATGAAATTATTAAGGAAGTGACAGGGGAGGAGCTGAATCCGGATTATCTGGTTCAGTACTTCCATGAGAAGTTCGGCGATATTTACAAGCTGTAGACCGAAGGAAAAAGGATAAAAACAAGCCCGGCGCATGCTAACCTGTATGCGCCGGGCTTGTTTGTTGATGTGGGGTTCGAACGGCCGCCTCGCCAAGGCTGCTTATTCTTAGTGCTTGCTGGACTAGTGCCTCTTAGCAGCGCACTTACCTACTGGCCCTGCTGCGGCATTAAGGGAGGCCCTTGAAGAGCCTCCTAAACCGGCTGGCGGGTGGTTCAGGCAGAGCTTAAAACTAGCCCATCGGTACCGCTTCGGCGGACGGGCGCTGCTTCCCGGCGTAGATGCCTTTGCTGTATGGAACGACCATTGGCGTTCCGAATATCGGGTCTTCCATGATCTGGCATGGAAGATCGAATACCTCCTGCATTAACGACTCGTTAATGATTTCGTTCGCACTGCCTTGGGCGTATATTTTTCTGTCCTTGATCGCCACCAGGTTATGAGCGTACCTGCAGGCAAGGTTAATATCGTGGAGCACCATGACGATGGTGCGCTGCTCTTTTTCATTCAGATCGTACAGCAGGTCCAGCACTTCAATCTGATGCGCCAGATCGAGATAAGTCGTTGGCTCGTCAAGGAGAATCGTCGGCGTCCCTTGAGCCAAAGTCATGGCGATCCATGCGCGCTGACGCTGGCCGCCCGACAACGAATCGACCGCGCGTCCGGCGAACTCCTCCATATGGGTCAGCTCCAGAGCCCGGCGGACCTGGTTCTCATCCTCCTGGGACCACTGCTGCAGCCAGTTCTGGTACGGATACCGCCCCTGCTTCACGAGCTGAAGCACCGTAAGACCTTCCGGGGCGCTCGGCCCTTGAGGCAGAATCGCCATGCGGCGGGCGACTTCTTTGGTGGACATGGAGGCGATGTCGCTGCCGTCGAGCACCACTTGGCCGCTTTTGGGCCGCAGCAGACGGGCGAGCGAACGCAGCAGCGTCGATTTGCCGCAGCCGTTGCTTCCAATAAAGACGGTTATTTTTCCCTTGGGAATGGAAACGTCGAGATCCTTAAATATGCAAGTGTCACCGTAGTAGAGACATAGATCTTTGGATTGAATGGCTGGCATACAGATTTCTCCTTCATGTTGCAGGTTTGGCTGAATCCTTCAGCAGCAAGAGATGCATTTAGTGATTACGCGAACGGTACAGCAGGTAGACGAAGAAAGGAGCCCCGATGCAAGCGGTGAACACGCCTGCCGGAATGTCCAGCGGAGGGAGAAGACTCCGTCCGATCAGATCCGCCAGCAGGAGGACGATGGCTCCCATAAAAGCCGAGACCGGCAGTAGAGCGCCGAAGCTCGGACCGACAAGCTTCCGGGCTATGTGCGGCGCCATCAGGCCGATGAAGCCGATAGCTCCGCCAAAGGCGACCGCCGCACCGGCAAGCGCTATGCTGAACAGCAGCAGCACGAACCGTTGGCGCTGCACATGGCTTCCGACGCTTCGGGCGACATCTTCGCCCAACTCTTGAATGTTAATATGCCGGGAATAGACGAAGATGAGCGGCAGCAGCACGATGATCCAAGGGAGCAGCGGCAGCACGGCTTTGGCCCACGACACGCCGTAGACGCTGCCGGTCATAAAGGTCATGGATTGATTCGCCAGCACAATGGGTCCGGAAATCATCATCATGTAGGAAATCGAGCTCATGGCTGCTGAAAACCCGATTCCGATCAGAACGAGACGCAGCGGAGTGACACCGTGCTTCCATGCCAGAATGTAGATGAGCAGGGCTGCGGCAAAGGCGCCGGCTACGGCAAATACGGGCAGCAGATGGATCGTAATCTTATCCGAGAAAAAGAAGAAATACGTGACGGCTCCGAGCGTAGCGCCGCCGGTAATTCCTATGGTGTCCGGGGATGCCAGCGAATTTCTGACGACTCCTTGCAGGATCGCTCCGGACACGGCCAATGAAGCGCCGACCAGGCAGGCAACGACGATTCTGGGCAGCCGTAAAGCGCGGACGATCATATCGTTCGTGCCGTCGCCGACGCCGAAGATCGCGCGAACTACGTTCGGCGGGGAAATAAACACGCTGCCGATCCCCGTGCTGATGATCATAAGCGCTACCGTTGCCAGCAGCAGCAAGAGCGTAACGGTAACCGCTTTTTTATGTATAAGGTAGGAAAAAAGCTTTCCGCGTAAAACCAGATGCCGATTCCAGGGGTTCATTGTGCTTTGCCTCCTTTGCGGGCGATATAGACAAAGAAGGGAACGCCGATGATCGCTGTAGTAACCCCTACAGGAACTTCCTTGGGCATTGCGATAAAGCGTGCGCCAATATCCGCGCTGACAAGCAGAAGACCGCCAATCACAGCGGAATAAGGCAGAACCCAACGGTGATCGATACCGACCAGATATCTAGTAATATGAGGTACGATGATGCCTACGAAGACGACCGGACCGGCCATAGCTACAGAGCCCCCTGCCAAAATCACGATCACGACGGCAGCCGCCGCTTTGATGTAGATCGTATTCTGCCCTAAGCCTTTGGCAACATCGTCGCCCATGGAGAGCACGTTCATATGACCTGCAAGCAGGAACGATCCGAGAAGAGCGACCAGCATATAAATGAAGACGGACTGGAACGTTTCCATCGTTCTTCCGGCTACCGAGCCGACAAGCCAGACCAGTACTTGGTCGAACGCTTTGCCGTTGGACAGCAGCAGCCCCTGAGTCAAGGAAGCGAAGAACGCGGTCAGGGCAGAACCTGCAAGCGTAATCTTGATCGGAGTCAGGCCGTCGCGGCCGATGGAGCCGAGGAAGTAAACCCCCGCGGCACTTATGGCTGCGCCGAGGAAAGCAATCCAGGTGAACTGCTGGGTGCCGGATGCATTGAACAATACGACGGCAAGCACAAGAGCGAAGGCAGCACCTGCGTTGACGCCGAAGATGCTCGGGGATGCCAGCGGATTTCGCGTGATCGCCTGCATCAAAGTTCCGGCAACGGCGAGGCTGGCGCCGACCAGAGCGGCGATAAGCGCCCGGGGAACGCGTGTAGACTGAATGATCAGATCCTTGTTGGAGCCGTCAAAGGCCGTGTAAGAGGTAAGGATGTCATCCCAAGTATAGTGATTGATGCCGAACATGACACTGCATACGCACGCAGCGGCCAAAACAAGCAGACCGGCTATAAGCCCGATCCATTTGTAAGTCTGATGATGATTTTCTGTACCCATAAAATAGAGGCCTGCTTTCCGTCAAAATAAAATAGGGCACGCCGTACATTGCCTGCATAGCGCGCAATCTTATCTAATTGTAAAAGCGGGTGTTTCGCTTGTCAATGATTCTGAGAATCATTATCAAAAAGAAATGACAAGTTTCGACGAAAAAAATGAAACCCTGCATTTCAACAAGCTGTTCCTGACACCTCCCGTGCTGGAATGGCTTTTTCCGGTTTGAAATGCGGCGTGCAGTCTTATGAGCAGCTATCTTCTCGATTGCTGACCGGTTTTGCCGGCGGCGGGCGTTAACCATTGTTTGGGCATCTGCATACACTATCGCAACAAATCAATTTCATGTGGGTGGAGGGACTGGCCTATGCGTATCAAATGGATGAGCGGGGCGATTGCCCTGCTGACGGCATCGGCGCTGCTGCTGACGTCTTGCGGACCGAAACAAACGGAGGACGCCGTCAAGGTGAGAATCGGCGAAGTGACGCGGTCGTTATTTTATGCGCCGGAATATGCGGCGATTGCCAAAGGCTTTTTTAAAGAGCAGGGACTGGACATTGAGCTGACCACGACGCCGGGTGGAGATAAGACGATGACGGCTCTGCTGTCCGGTGGTATCGACGTGGCTCTCGTCGGCTCGGAAACTTCGATTTACGTGCAGCAGCAAGGCAGCGGAGATCCGGTGATCAATTTTGCACAGCTGACGCAGACGGACGGTACTTTTTTGGTGGCGCGCAAGGCGGTTAACGGCACGTTCGACTGGAATGCGCTGAAGGGCTCGACCTTCCTGGGCCAGCGCAAGGGCGGCATGCCGCAGATGGCCGGCGAATTTACGCTCAAGAAGCACAGCATTAACCCGCAGCAGGACTTGAATCTGATTCAGAACATCGATTTTGCCAACATTGCGTCGGCTTTCGCTTCGGGCACAGGGGAATACGTGCAGCTGTTCGAGCCGCAGGCGTCGATGTTCGAGAAGGAAGGCAAAGGCTCTGTTATCGCATCCTTCGGTGTTGAGAGCGGCAAGCTGCCTTACACGGTGTTTATGACGAAGAAAAGCTATATCGATAAAAACGGCGACGTCGTGCAAAAATTTGCCAATGCGGTTCAGCAAGCGCAGAACTGGGTTCAAGCCAGCAGCGTCGATGAAATCGCCGATGCCATCGCTTCGTATTTTCCCGATACGGACAAAGAAATCATTAAAAGCTCGGTCAAACGCTATAAGGAGCAGGGCTCGTTCGCAACGGACGGCATTATCGACGAGCAGGAGTGGAACAATCTGCAGGATGTCATGCAGTCGGCCGGCGAGCTGAAGCAGCGCGCAGACTATAAGACACTGGTCAATAACCAGTTCGCTGAGAAGGCGAAGCAATCGGTGAAATAAGGGGGCGGCGAGCCTGCCGTCCCAGGAGGAGGGGAAGCGTGAGTAACGTCGTAGAGGTTGACAATCTTTCTCATGTGTATGTGAACGAACGGGGCGCCTTTCTTGCATTGGAGCATATCCGGCTGAATGTGCGGCAGGGGGAGTTCCTCAGTCTGATCGGGCCGAGCGGCTGCGGCAAAACAACGCTGCTCTCTCTGATCAGCGGCCTGCTGACGCCCTCGGCGGGGACGGTCCGCGTCTCGGGGGAAGAAATCAAGCAGCCGAGCTCGAAGGTCGGCTATATGCTGCAGCAGGACTACTTGTTTCCGTGGCTGACGATCTATGACAATGCTTCTATCGGGCTGGAGCTGATGGCTAAGCGTAACGAGGCTTCGAGAAAGCTCGTACTGGAGCTGCTCGAGGATATGGGACTCGGCGATGTGGCCGACCAATATCCGCATCAGCTCTCCGGGGGGATGCGCCAGCGGGTGGCTCTCGTACGGACGCTTGCGGTTGAGCCGGACATTCTGCTTCTGGATGAACCTTTTTCCGCTCTCGACTATCAGACGAAGCTGCAGCTGGAGGATCTCGTGTCAATTACTTTGAAATCCAGGGGCAAGACGGCGATTCTGGTTACCCATGATATCACGGAGGCCATAGCGATGAGCGACCGGATTGTGGTGCTCCAGCCGCATCCGGGACGGATTTTGACGACGGTCGAGGTGCCGTCCGCCATTCGCGAGGCGCTGCCCCTTAAGGCAAGGGAAGCCGGCGGCTTCCACGATTTGTTCCATCGGTTATGGGGGTATTTCGAAGAGATGGAGACGAAGGGAGGGGATAATCGTGGATGATGAGCAGGTGAAGACCCGGCAGTCGGAGGAGCTCGCGCAGACAGCGGCGGCCGTGAAAGAATTGGCGGACCGCGAATATGAACGGTTTATGACGGCGGCGCGAAGGACGACAATACAGGTTCGTCTGACGCAGCTGGCGATTCTGGTCCTGTTCCTTGCCCTATGGGAAATGGCCGGGCGCTGGCAGTGGATCGATGCGCTTCTTTTTAGCTATCCGACCAAAATTATTGCGCTCTTGTATTCAAAAGCTGTGGACGGCTCCTTATGGATCCATCTGGGCGTAACGCTGTGGGAGACGGTCGCGGGATTTATTCTGGGCACTTTATTCGGTACGGCGGCCGCTGCCATCATCTGGTGGTCCCTTTCCTGTCCCGGGTGCTGGATCCGTATATCGTTGTGGCAAACAGCCTGCCCAAGGTAGCGCTCGGCCCTCTGTTTATTGTCGCTCTCGGACCGGGTGTCGTTTCCATTATAGCGACGACGCTGTCGATCACCGTGATTATTACTATACTTGTAGTGTACAACAGCTTTAAGGAAGTCGATCCGAACTATACGAAGGTCATCCGCGTCTTCGGCGGGAATAAACGGATGGTTTTCCAGAGGGTAATTCTCCCGGCCTCCTATCCTACGATCGTATCGACGCTAAAAGTAAATGTAGGCCTTTCCTGGGTCGGCGTCATTGTAGGAGAATTTCTCGTATCCAAGGAAGGGCTCGGCTACTTAATCATTTACGGCTTCCAGGTATTCAATTTTACCTTGGTGATCGGCAGCGTGCTGCTGATTGCGGTCGCCGCGACGTTAATGTACCAGGGAGTCGCCTACCTGGAAGGAAAGCTGATCCGCAAAAAATAAACCGCATGCCCGGAGGCGCAGAGATCCCCGGGCATTTTTATTTCAAATGAGCGGCGCTGTCCGCCGGGAGAAGGCAAGCGTTGTGCGAAGGGGTTCGGGTTAAATAGATTAAGTAGCTTAACATAGCTTAAAAAGGAAGCGCTGCGGCTGCTGCCCGCCCGATTGCGTCATAGGCGCTAGGCATACCGCATAGGGTGTGAAAGAAGACGAAGGCGCGGTACAGCTCAAACAGATGCTGCCGGGGGTGCCTTTGGGACGCCAAGCGCCGTTTCGCGCATAAGAAAATGCAAAAAAAGCCGAGCCGCCAAATCCGGCGTCCGCTCTGCTATATCTACTAGGAATAATTCGCAAAAAGATGGAAAAGTTTTTGTCACCCTAGACGAATGTCCTGCATACAATTGTAATGAATGATTGTATGGAGGAGGTTGAAAGGATGTCATTAGATAAAGATGTGCAGAGCAGAGAGATCTATACTAAAGCTGTCTGCGGCAAAGGTCGCAAATTTTCGCAGATCACCAACACGGTCACACCGCCTCATAATCCCACTAGTATTCTTGGGGCCTGGATTATTAACAACCAGTATGAAGCGGTGAAGGCCGGGGACCACGTGGAGGTAGTCGGTACTTACGACATTAACATTTGGTATTCCTACGACCGGAATACACAAACGGATGTCGCGAAAGAAACCATCTCTTACGTCGAGTCGGTCGGGCTTTCTTACTTGGATAAGAAGCACAGACCGTCAACTGCGGAGGTATCGGCGATTTGTACGCAAGAGCCGAACTGCGTGGAAGCCAGCATTTCGTCCCGCGGGGACAGCGTCGTTATTCGCGTGGAGCGCGAATTCAAGGTGGAGATGATCGCGGAAACGAAGGTTAACGTACTGGTCTCCCTTTATGGCAGCGATGATCTGGACGATAAGCAGGTGGATTTCGACAGTGCCGATGACGGAGATTTCGAGGATCTCGACCCGGACCTGTTGGACGACGACTTGAACTGAAGGATGTACTTTAAGTATATGACAGGAAGCATCAATTCGGCAGAGGGCGTCAGCCCTCTTTTTTGTTTTAGACGGTTGTCTGCCGCAAAATGGGCCTTTATCTACATGTGCAAAGGAGGTTAACCCATGCAGGTATTCCTGCTCCATTCCAATGAGCCGACGCTATCGCTGCTGCTGGAACGGCTCCGGCTGCCCCACGGAACCCGGCTGACGGCGCATCAGGAAAAAATGCAGCCCTGCATTATTCATTGGGGCTGTTATCACGCGGAAAAAGCAAGCCGGCTGCTCGTGCAGCCGGTCAAATGCCAGCTTCGGGCGAACAACGTTCACAAAGCCGCCGAGGTGCTTAAGCTGCACGGGATCCGGTATGAGGCGCAGCGGCAGGAGCCGGAGGAAGAAGGCGGCCTTCAGACGCCGCGCAGCCTGCGCCGCTACAGCTATGAGTACAAGGTGCCGGTCTTTCACCTGCAGGCGCTGACCTTGTATCAACGAACGCAGGGCATTTTTTACGGTGCTCCGCATCCGATGCAAAACCGGCACGAAGACGAATTTATCGAAGTCGTGAATGAAACGCCGTCCTACCATGCGATCAGAGCCAAGCGCGAAGCGGTAAAAGCCATTTATGCGCTGGGCCTGGATTTCGGCGTCGTGCATATTGGCGTGGGCGGCGGCGGCGAGCTGTTCGTGCTGGAGCTCGAAACGGCGCCGGCGTTGGATGAGCGGCTTGCAGAGCTGTTTGCCGATGCGCTGCACCGGTTCGCCGGCGAGCTCGAAGAGGAGTCGGCTGCGCCCCGGACTCCGGTCATGCTGGGGGCCGATCCGGAATTTTTGCTGCGAAACGAGCAGGGGAAAATTTTATTCGCTTCCAAATATTTGGAAAAGGAAGGGGCCGTCGGCTGCGATGCGATCGTGCTGCCAAGCTTCCGCAAAATTTACCCGCTAGCGGAGCTCCGGCCCGAACCAAGCCGCGAGGTTGACCAGCTGCTGCGGAATATACACCGAACCATGCAGCAGGCTGTGCGGAGAATTGAAGACGAAACGGTTGCGTGGGTGGCCGGCGGCATGCCCGTCACCGGTTTCCCGCTGGGCGGTCATATACATTTCAGCGGCATCCGGTTAAGCAGCGAGCTTCTAAGGGTGTTTGACAATTATTTGGCGCTGCCGCTGGTGCTTCTCGAGGATGCGACAACCGGCAAGCGGAAGCCGAAGTACGGCTTTCTCGGCGATTTCCGCAGGCAGAAGCACGGGGGGTTTGAATACCGGGTGCTGCCGAGCTGGATCGTCTCGCCGAAGCTTGCCCGCGGAGTGCTGGCGCTGGCCAAGCTGATTGCAGAGCATTACCGGCAGCTTAAATGCAGGCCGCTGGACGAACCGGCGGTTCAAGAGGCTTACTATCAGGGGGATAAGCTGCGGATTCGTCAGCTGCTGCCCAGTCTTTGGAACGATCTCGTCAGACTTCCGGCGTACCGGAACCTACGAGCGACATTTAACTCCGCTGAAAGCAAGCATGCTGCGGATGGAAGGGTGGAACGAACAGGACGATATACGCAAACGCTGGAAAATCGGGCCTTTTGTCAGAAAAGAAGTATCGTCTATCAATTCGTGATATAATGAGCGTAAGTATCGTTGTGGATTGCGGAGGCGTGTCCGTCAAAGTGCGAGGGACTGCGTGATTCTGCCGCTGCTATACGTCCCGGACGTTAGGGAGTTTGTTCGGGCGCAGCAGAGGCGGAGTCATGTTTTGGTCCGCGCTTCTCTAGCTTGTGGCCGGGATTTGAGCCCGGCAGATTGATAGAATAGTAGAAGGCCGCAAGCACACCGGAGCCGGACGCATGAAAGACGAAGAATGTATAAGAAAAGAGCACGGGGGTTTCAGCATGGCCAAATATACGCCGATGATCGAGCAGTATCTTGCCATCAAAGCGCAGGTACAGGATGCCTTTTTGTTTTTTCGATTGGGCGATTTTTATGAGATGTTTTTCGAGGATGCCATTCAGGCTTCCAGGGAACTGGAAATTACGCTGACCGGACGCGAAGGCGGAGCCGAGGAGCGCATTCCTATGTGCGGCATCCCCTATCATTCGGCGGATAACTATATTGCCAGATTGATAGAAAAAGGCTTCAAGGTCGCCATTTGCGAGCAGGTGGAGGATCCTTCCCAGGCCAAGGGCGTCGTCCGGCGGGAAATTGTCCGGATTGTTACGCCGGGTACGGTGATGGATGCGCGTTCGCTCGGTGAAAGCAACAATTATATGGTATCCGTGACGGAACCGGCGGACGGCCGCTTCGGTTTTGCCGCCTGCGACATCTCGACAGGGGAGCTGTTCGTTACCTGCCTGGAGGGAACGTTGACGCTGGTCGCCGATGAGATTAACGTGTACCATCCGTCGGAGCTGCTGGCTTCGCAGGAGCTGCTGACCCGGCTGCGGGCGCAGGCTGCCGCGGGATGGGCCCATGCGACGGTAATGACGCCGAGGGAAGATGCAGCCGTACATACGGACGAGCAGGTACAGCTGGAGGACTATTTCGCGGAAACGGAGCTTGCGGTGGTGCCTGCGCAGGCTCGGACTGCCGTACAGCAGCTGATGAGCTATCTGGTAGAGACGCAGAAGCGTTCGTTAACCCATATAAAGCATATCCGGCTGTATGAGCAGAACCAGTACATGATTATGGACCCGTTCACCCGGCGCAATCTGGAACTCGTGGAGACGGCTCGCGACCGGCAACAAAAGGAACGCTGCTGTGGCAGCTGGATAAGACGGTGACGGCCATGGGCGGCCGTCTGCTGAGAAGATGGATCGAGAAGCCGCTGATGAGCGCATCGGCGATTCAGGAGCGCCTAGAGGCGGTAGACCGACTCTATCACCAGCTGATCGTCCGAGACGAGCTGAAGCAGTCGCTGAAGGAAGTCTACGACCTCGAGCGCCTCGTGGCGCGGATTGCCTACGGCAACGCCAACGCTCGCGACCTGGTCGCGCTGAAGGCCTCGCTGCGGCAGGTGCCGCTGCTGAAGGACATCTGCGCGTCGTCGGGCTCCGCGACGCTGGAGCGGCTGACCGCACGGATGGACCCGTGCGCCGATGTGATGGCGTGGATCGAGGAAGCCATCATCGACGAGCCTCCCGTCTCGATTCGCGACGGGGGCATGATCAAGGCGGGCTACCACGCTTATCCTGGACCAGCTTCGTGAAGCCAGCACGAACGGCAAGCAGTGGATCGCCGAGCTGGAGCGGCAGGAGCGCGAGCGTACGGGGGTGAAGTCGCTGAAGATCGGCTACAACAAGGTGTTCGGCTACTATATCGAAGTCACCAAGGCGAATTTGCCTTCGCTGGAGGAGGGCCGGTATGAGCGCAAGCAGACGCTCGCCAATGCCGAACGGTTCGTCACGCCCGAGCTGAAGGAGAAGGAAGGCCTGATTCTCGAAGCCCAGGAGAAGATGGTCGATCTCGAATATGAACTGTTCATGGAGCTTCGGGACAAGCTGTCCTCGCACATTTCCCGGCTCCAGCAGCTGGCGGAGCGGGTTGCGACGATCGACGTATATCAATCGCTTGCCGCGGTCAGCGCAGCCAACCGCTATACGCGGCCGGAGATCGGGGACTTCTACGAGCTTCATATTGAAGACGGCCGGCATCCGGTCGTCGAAGCGGTGATGGAGGATGGCGTCTTTATCGCCAACGATACGCTGCTGAGCAGAGAGGAAGGCAATATGCTGCTTATTACCGGTCCGAATATGGCCGGCAAGAGCACGTATATGCGCCAAGTGGCGATGATCTGCCTGATGGCGCAGATCGGCTGCTTCGTCCCCGCACAGAAGGCGCGGGTGCCGCTGCTCGACCGCATCTTCACGCGCATCGGCGCGGCCGACGACCTGATCGGCGGCCAGAGCACGTTTATGGTCGAGATGATGGACATCCAGGTTATGACCGAGAAGGCTACGGAGAAAAGCCTCGTTATTATTGACGAGCTGGGCCGGGGAACGTCTACCGGTGAGGGAATGGCGATCGCACAGGCCGTCATTGAATTTCTGCATGACCGCATCGGCTGCAAGACGCTGGTGTCGACGCACTTTCACGAGCTGGCGCACCTTGAGGAGACGCTGTCCGGCCTGCGCAATTGCTGCATGGCGGTCAAGGAAAGCGGCCGCGAGGTGACCTTCCTGCGGAAGCTGATTGCAGGCGCCGCCAGCACCAGCTACGGCATCTACTGCGCTCAGATCGCAGGTCTGCCGGAAGGGATCATCGACCGTTCCTACGAGCTGCTGAACGCATTCGAAGCGCGGGCCGAGCTGCTTCAGGGACACGAGCAGCCGGTTGCTGCCGGACGGCCGCCGCTTCTGGCGGAGCCGGTAGAGGCGAAGCACGCCGAAGAGGGCGTGTCCGCAGCCATGGAAGCGCCGCACCGCGCTCCTGCTTCGCAGGGCGAGCCGGCGCGGGCTGGGCAGACTCAAGGCGCGGCTCCCGCAGAATCGTCTACCGAGCCGGCGCATATCGCTTACGCGGAGCCCGGAATCGAGAAGCCGTCCGGGCAGTTGAGAGAAACGGGAGCCGGCGTCGTGCAGCTCAGCTTGTTCCAGGACGCGGAGCCTCAGAGCGACCGCCATAAGAAGAAATCCGATCCCCGGCTGGAACGGCTCGCAGAGCAGGTGAAGTCGGTGGATTTGATGAATATGACGCCTATGATGGCGATGAATTTATTGTATGAGCTGAAAAAGCAATTATCTTAGGTTTTCCATATGAGAGGATGAACTGTTTATGCATTCAAACGGCAATCGTGCCATCTGGCGGAATACCGCTTCGGTTGTGCTTACCCTGACTCTGCTTCTTCCCTCCGCATCGGCCGTTACCGCCGCCGATGTCAAGGACGCGGATGCCGCGCGCACGAAGGAAGTCATGGAGCTGATCGAAACCAATCACGTAAGCGCACCGGCCAAAGAACAGCTGGCAGGCAAGTCGATCAATGAAATGATCGAAACGCTGCATGACCCGTATACGGTCTATTTTACGCCGGAGTGACCTGAAACGCTTTGAAAGCTCCTTGGAAAATAATTATGTCGGCATAGGCGTCCGGATCAGCAATGAGAAGGAAGGGCTGTTTATTGCCGAAGTATTCGATGGAAGTCCTGCGAAGAAATCGGGCATGCTGGCAGGTGATCAGGTTACAGCCGTGGACGGCGTTTCTATCGAGGGATTGAACCTTGACGACGTCACTTCCAAAATTATGGGGCCCGAAGGCACCAAAGTGGTCATCACCGTCAAGCGCGGACAAGAAAGCGTGGTTCTGAATATGAGCCGCCAGACCATTCAGCTGCCTGTGGTAACGCACAAACGGTTTGATCCGGGCGTTGGCTACATTCGCGTCACCGGCTTCTCAAGCGAAGCGGATGAAGAAACCGCCGCACAGCTTGCCGATCTTAAGCAGCAGGGCATTAACAGCCTGATTCTGGATCTGCGGGACAATCCGGGCGGACTGGTGGATACGGCGCAAAATATGGCCAAATTGTTCGTCAAGGAAGGCATTCTGATTCATACGAAGAATAAAAACAATGTGGACGAGCCGGTGAAATTTACGAATGGCACAACCCAGCCGTTCCCCGTCTACATTCTGGTGAATGAGAACAGCGCAAGCGCTTCGGAAGTGCTGACCGGCGCTTTGCAGGATTATAACGTTGCCGCCAAGGTAATAGGTATGAATACATTTGGCAAAGGCAGCGTGCAGACGCTGTTCCCGCTTACCGAAGGCGGCGCTCTGAAGGTAACGATTGAGGAGTATTTGACGCCGAAGCTGCGCAAGGTGAACAAGGTCGGCTTGAAGCCGGATATCGAGGTGGACGGCGACGTGCCGCAGCTGGTTACCGCGCTGCATGAAGCGGGAATTGGTAAAGTAAGCGTAGCTTTGAACAAAAGCGGCGTTACGGTAAATCAAATTCCGGTCGACGATTACTTCAATGTCGTGAAGGACAATGGTCAGCTGTACGTGCCGACCCGCCTGCTGACGGCGCTTCTGGGCGGAAATATCGTCTGGAACGGCGAAACGCAGTCAGTGGATATTACAGCTTACGGTTCGATGCACAGCTATCAGGCCGCTGCAGGCGAGCTGCTGCTTCAGAACGGATCGAGCTACGTGAATGTCAACAAGTTCGCGGAAAGCTATCCTCAGCTGGAATGGTCCGACAATGGAGAGCAAATCGTGTTGACCGCAGCTAAGGGGTAAAACCGATGGGGAAAATAAGAGTATTGGACGAGCATATCGCCAACCAGATCGCCGCGGGAGAAGTGGTGGAACGCCCTTCCTCCGTTGTGAAGGAACTGGTTGAGAATGCGATAGATGCGGGCAGTACCCGAATAGATATTGCCGTCGAAGAGGGCGGACTCGAGCTGATCCGCGTCAGCGATAACGGCTCGGGCATGGAGCGCGACGACTGCGAGGCGGCGTTCTTCCGCCATGCGACAAGCAAAATATCGAGCAGCCAGGATTTGTTTTCCATCCGGACGCTGGGATTCAGGGGAGAGGCGCTGCCGAGTATCGCGGCGGTTTCCAAGGTAACCTGTATTACGGCAACCGAGTCTCAGGGTCTCGGGTATAAGCTGGTCATTGAAGGCGGGAGCGTCAAAGCGCTGGACGAAACGGCCGCCAGCCGGGGAACCGACATTCAGGTGCGCGAGCTGTTCTATAATACGCCCGCCCGTCTGAAATATATGAAGACGGTCCGAAACCGAGCTGGGGCATATTTCCGATTATATTTACCGGCTGACCTTGGCCCATCCCGGCATTGCCTTCTCATTGAAGCATAACGGGAGCCAGCTGGTTCAAACGCTCGGCAACGGCGATATGCTGCAAGTATTGGCTGCCATTTACGGAACGGCCGTGGCCAAAAGCATGCTCCCTATTCAAGGGGAGCATCTCGATTATACGATCCGCGGCTTTATCGCCAAGCCGGAGACGACGCGCGCGAACCGCAACGGGATATCGACCGTCGTCAACGGCAGATATATCAAGAACTATACTCTGATTCACGCGCTGCTGCAGGGATATCATACGCTGCTGCCGATTAACCGTTATCCGGTGGCGGCGTTCCATATCGAGATCGGACCCGACGCTGGTCGATGTGAACGTGCACCCGGCGAAGCTGGAGGTCCGCTTCAGCAAGGAGCAGGAGCTGATCCAGTTCGTTGAGCAGCAGGTGAAGCAGGTGCTGGATCAGCAGGTGCTGATCCCTTCCGCCGCTCCGGCCAAGCCGAAGGCGGAAGCGCTCATCCAGGAGCAGATGGAGCTGTATCGTCCATCGGCTTCATCCGCTTCCGCAGCGGCATACGCTTCCCTGGAGGCGACCATGCCTCCGGAGAAGCCGTCGGACTCCCCGGCCGGGGAACCGGCTTACCGGCTCAAGGAGCAGCTCCCGCAGGATGGGGGCGGGATGTCTGGGACGGCTGCGTACTCGCAGCCGTCCGCATACGAGCAGGCACCTGCGAAGTCCGCCGGAGCGGACGCTGCGGGCGGCTACAGCTCCCGCCCAAGCGGCGGAAGCTTCAACTACAGCCAGGCTTCGGCGTCCCCGTCGCCGCAGAAGTCACAGCGGCCCTTCGAAGACAGGCCGGCAGGCTATCGCGAGCAGGCGGCGGCAAGCGCGGCGCTGTTGAATTCGCTGAAGGCGGCTGAGCCGCAAGAAGCGCCGGCGCTGCCGGCTTTTCCCAAATTATCGCCCATTGGGCAGATGCATGGGGCCTATATCGTGGCGCAGAACGAGGAAGGGCTTTTCCTGATCGATCAGCATGCGGCGCACGAACGCATTAATTACGAGTATTACTACGAGAAATTCGGCAAGCCCGCTGAAGCCAGCCAGGAGCTGCTTGTCCCGATCTCCCTGGAGTTTACGCCTTCGGAGTCGGAGCAGCTGAAGGACAAGCTGGCGCTTCTTGAGCAGGCCGGGGTATATATGGAGCCTTTTGGTGGCAATGCTTATTTGGTTAGAGCGTATCCTCACTGGTTTCCCTCGGGGGATGAGCGTGCGCTCGTCGAGGAGATGACGGAATGGCTGCTGGCCGAACGCAAAGGCATTGATTTGGGCAAGCTGAGAGAAAAAGCCGCCATTATGTGCTCCTGCAAAGCCTCCATTAAGGCGAATCAAAGCTTGAGCACTATGGAGATGGAAGGACTGCTGGACCGGCTGGGCGCTTGCCGCAATCCGTATACTTGTCCGCATGGACGCCCGATTGTGATCAGCTTTTCTACTTATGAATTGGAAAAAATGTTTAAAAGGGTGATGTAGCAGGTGCTGATTACGACTTCTTACGATCCGCTTCCGGAACAATTAGCGCTTGCCGCCCGGCTTCATCGTCAGCTTGAAGCGCTGCCTGGAGCGGAGGGGGAGCCAAGGATCGTTCCGCGGCGCCGCCACTCTTTGGAGCAGCTGCTGGAGCGGTACGAGGATCAAGACATTCTGCTTGTATCCCGCAGACGAATAGAGTATTATCATGAACAGCAGCCTGCCCTGTTTTTCCATCCCAGCACCGCCGCCATTCGGGTGAAACGAATGCTGAACGGAGAGCAGGATACGTTAATGGAGCTGGGTCGGATTCAACCCGGTGACCGCATTTTGGACTGTACGGCGGGTCTCGGATCCGACGCGGTCGTTTTCTCTTACGCGGTACAGGCTGCAGGCTCTGTCACGGCCCTGGAAATTCAGCCGCTGCCTTTTTTGCTGCTGAGCCAGGGATTGTCAGTCTATGAATCCGATATTGCCGGCATGGATGATGCCATGCGGCGTATTGAAGTGCTGCAGCGGGAGTACCTGGACTATTTGCGGCAGCAGCCGGACGGGTCCTTCGACGTCGTTTATTTTGACCCGATGTTCCGCAAGCCGATCCACGAGTCCAGTTCGATCAAAGCGATCCGCAAGCTGGCTGATCCGCGGCCGGTAACGGAGGAAGCGATTCGCGAAGCTTGCAGAGTAGCCCGCCGAGCCGTTATGATGAAAGAGCACCGGGACAGCGGAGAGCTGGAGCGGCTCGGCTTTACCGAGCTCCACCGTTCCACGACGAAAATTGCTTATGGAGTGATACGATTGTGACACAGGCTTCAACTAAGCCGAAGCTGCTTGTATTGGTCCGGACCTACAGCCGTAGGGAAGACGAAGCTGAGCCTCAGGCTCGCGGCTGAATATGGAGCAGAGATTATTTCAGGCGATTCCATGCAGGTATACCGCGGTATGGATGTAGGAACCGCCAAAGCGACGGAAGAGGAGCGCAAACAAATTCCGCATCACATGATCGATATCCACGATCCGGATCATCCGTTCTCCGTCGCTGAATTTCAGGAACGGGCGCGCAAGCTTATCGATGAAATTCATGCCCGCGGCAAGCTTCCCTTTATTGTCGGCGGTACAGGCCTGTACGTAGAGTCGCTATGCTACGATTTTCAATTCAGCGAGGTAGGCTCGGACGAGGCCTTCCGTGAAGAGCAGATGCTCTTTGCGGAGCAATACGGCAGCGAAGCCCTCTGGGAGCGGCTTAAACAGATTGATCCGGAATCGGCTGAGCGGCTGCATCCGAACGATCAGCGCAGGCTGATTCGGGCCCTGGAAGTGTATCATTTAACAGGGGAACGATTATCAGATCAATTGAAGGTACAGAAAAAAGTATCTCCTTACGAACTATGTATTGTCGGTCTGACCATGGACCGGGCGCTTCTGTACGAAAGAATCGAACAACGTATCGATCAGATGATCGGGGAAGGCTTGGTCGATGAGGTTAGAGGGCTGCTGCAGGCGGGCTACGGAAAGCAGCATATCTCCATGCAAGGCCTGGGATATAAGGAGATTATCGGGTACCTGGAAGGAACGATGTCTTGGGAGGACACAGTCGTGCTGCTCAAACGAGACACGCGCCGGTTTGCCAAGCGTCAGCTGTCCTGGTTCCGCCATATGAAAGACATCGAGTGGGTGGATGTCACCGATGTGGGAAATATTTCTGCCCATTTACGTCAAATTCATGCTATAATAGCAGATAAGTTAAAATTCGAACGTTAATTGATATGAGGGGGCCCACGATGAACAAATCGATCAACATTCAAGACACATTTTTGAACCAGCTTCGCAAGGAAACTATCCCGGTAACCGTCTATCTGACGAACGGCTTCCAAATCCGCGGGGTCATCCGTGCGTTCGATAATTTTACTATTATCATTGACAGCGAGGGACGTCAGCAAATGGTCTATAAGCATGCGATTTCGACCTTTACGCCGCAGCGCTCCGTTTCTTTGATGCAGGACAACAGCGCAGACAACTGATCTTTCCATCGGATCGGAAGAGAGGTCAGGGACGCAACATATCTGACTTTTGTTTCGTCTAATTGAATAGCCTTCAACAGAACAACCCGATCTGCTGGGTTGTTCTTTTCATTCAGGCTGCTTCCGGCGTACTTGCCCGCCTAGAATGGAAGGTCCTGCAAGCCGCGGGGAACCCGCTGCGTGTTTAGCGGACGGCGTGACAGGGTATTAGAGTGTGCCTGTTTTTCACAGAGATAAGGGGTGACGGAGATTGTCTACTAACAACAAAAAAGCACCTGCAGCCAAACCGAAGAAAAAAAGAAAAAGTCCAAATTCAGTGTCGGTAAAGCGTTACTGTTTGCTTTTATAGCGGCATTAGTGGCGTTGATCTGCGCGCTCGGCGTCTACATTTTCATCATTATCAACGGAAATAAAATTTTAAGCGAGAATCAGGATAAGCTGGATATGAACGAAGCGTCGCACGTTTACGATGCATCGAAGAACGAGGTGGCTGTGCTGGCCCGCGAGAACCGCGAGGTCGTCAAGCCGGAGGAAATTCCTCTGAAGCTGCAGCAGGCGTTTATCGCGACCGACGGACCGGCGCTTTGGGCAGCACTCGGGCATTGACTTCCTGGGGATAGGCCGTGCGCTGGTCAAGGATATTGTGGCGCGCAGCGCGGTGGAAGGCGGAAGCACGATTACGCAGCAGCTGGCCAAAAATATTTTCTTGAACAACAACAAGACGTTTTTCCGGAAGGCGACCGAAATGTCGATAGCGGTTGCGCTGGAAGACAACTTTTCCAAAGAGGAAATTTTAACGATGTACTTGAACCGGATCTTTTTCGGTCAAAACTCGTTCGGAATCAAGGCGGCAGCCAAAAAATATTTTAATGTGACGGACTTGAGCAAGCTGGAAACATGGCAGATGGCCACGCTGGCTGCGATACCAAAGGCGCCGAGCACGTACAATCCGATTTCACACCCGGACAAATCCAAGGACCGCCGTGCCGTCGTGCTGAAGCTGATGGAGGATCAAGGGTATATCACGGAGGACGAGCGGGCCAAGGCGGCGGCGATCGATTATGTGGCGCCTACGACCACAACGGGCAGCAAGAAGGACTATTTGACTTATATCGACTACGTGCTTGAAGAAGCTAACGATAAATACGGCCTGACCGAGGAAGATGTACTGACGAACGGCTACAAAATTTATACGACGATGGATGCCAATGCCCAGAAAATTATGGAGCAGACGTTTGCCAACGCAAAGTTTTTCCAAAAGGATGGACCCGAGCAGAAAATGCAAGGGGCCATGGCGATCGTCAATCATAAGGACGGCGGGCTGGTCGGCGTGATCGGCGGCCGCGATTATGTAGAGCGGGGATTGGACTGCGCCACGATTCCGCAGCAGCCGGGATCTTCCTTTAAGCCGATCATTGCTTATGGGCCTGCGCTGGAGTCCGGCAAGTATACCCCATACAGTATGCTTCAGGATAAAGAGGTTAACTACAACGGGTACACGCCGCGAAACTACGATGGAGTGTATCAAGGACAGGTTTCCATGTTCGAAGCGGTTAAAAAATCGATCAATGCGCCGGCTATCTGGCTCTTGAACGAGATCGGCCTGCCGAAGGCGATGCAGTTCGCTGAAAATCTGGGGATTCCTCTAGATAAAACAAAGTCACCCGCAACCTGGCGATTGCGCTGGGCGGCTTGACGAAAGGCGCAACGCCGATTCAAATGGCGCAGGCATACGGCGCTTTTGCCAATAACGGAGTAATGAATACGACCCATGCGATCGTTCAAATCCTGAATGATAAGGGCGAAGAGGTTGCTGCATTTAAGCCGGAGCAGAAGACGGTCATGAGCGCCAAAACAGCCTGGTACATGACCCTGCTGATGCAGGGCGTCGTCGAGCCGGGCGGTACAGGGGCTGCGGCCAAGTTTGACCGGCCGGTAGCCGGTAAAACCGGATCGACGCAGAATGTGATCAAAGGCTTGGAAAAATACAACCGCGACCTGTGGTTTACCGGTTATACGCCGGAATGGAGCGCAGCGGTATGGCTTGGTTTTGACAAGCCGGATGCGAAGCATTACGTTTCGATGAGCAGCGGCGCGCCGGCGGTCATCTTCAAGGAAGTCATGTCCAAGGCACTGGCGAATAAACCGATGACGCAGTTTGCGAAGCCAAGCGGCGTTTCGGATCCTGTACCTCCTCCAAAGGGAGTTACGGACTTGAAGGCGGAATATACGAAAGAAACGCGCTCTGTCATGCTTAAATGGACGGGGATAGGCGAAGGAATGACTTACCAGATTTTCCGTAAAGAAGATGCGGAGAAAGACTTCCCGGCAGAGCCGATGCTGACGACGGCGACGACGGAGGTCAGAGACATTACTGTGAAGCCGGGAGCCAGCTATCAGTATTTCATCATACCGGTCAAAGGCGAAAGTAATGATACTGGGGACCGTTCGAATCTGGTAGTGGTGACTATCCCTGCCGACGGAACGACGGACCCTTCGAATCCGCAGCAGGGCGGGAAGCCGGGGGATGCAACCAATAATCCGAACGGCGGCTTGAATGGCGGGAACAATAACGGCACGGGCGGCCTTAACGGTAACGGTGCCGGCGGCACGAACGGCAGCGGAAACGGGAACGGCACCGGCAATCCGAACGGGCCCGGAAGCGGCAACAATCAAAACGGCGGGAACCAAAGCGGCAATACCGGCGGAGGCCGCGGCAACGGTACGGGCAATGGCCCGGGCAGCGGCAACGGTAACGGCAGCACGGGCGGCAACGGAGCCGGCACAGGCAGCGGCGGCTCCACGGGCACGACGCCGCCGAACGGCTGGACCCGGCGGCGCTTCAAGCGGCGGTGCCGGCGGAGCGGGCACCGGGGACACAGGTACCGGAGCGCCTGGCGCCGGTACCGGCAATCCCGCTGCCGGAGATACAGGCAGCGGATTGCCTGCGGGAGGCGGCGCAGCCGCTCCCGGGACCGATCCGGCGGGCACAGGGGCGCAAGGCGCCAGCACCCCGCCGGAGGCAGGCGCCGGCACGTCCAAGCCGGCCGGTACGCGCTAAGCGTCGCAGGTTTTGTTAATAATTACCCGTTCGTAGTATAATAAAAGTATGGACTTGTCCATACAAAATCGGATAAATGGAGTTGAAGCGTTGACCATGAAAGCATCATTTGCAGCCAAGACACTGAAATCGGACCTCCATTGCGGTCATCTGCGCATTAGTATTGTCGGCCTGCGGGACGAAGACAGCGGATAACGCGCAGCAGGGTTCTCAGCAAACGGGCAGCCAGAACGGAAGCGGCGGAAGCGGCTCCGGCCAGACGGCACAGCAGCCTGCTGGAGGAACGAGTACGGCCCCGGCGGCCAAGACCTGGAGTTCTCCGCCGGCGATGAAGATTGATGCGAGCAAAACGTATCAAGCGAAAGTAACGACATCCAAAGGCTCCTTCACTATCGATTTGTTCGCCAAGGATGCGCCGAAAACCGTAAACAACTTTGTATTTTTGGCCAAAGAGGGCTTTTATAACAATGTGGTTTTTCACCGGATCATTCAGTCGTTTATGGTTCAGACGGGAGATCCTACCGGGACGGGCCGCGGGGGCCCAGGCTATAAGTTCGAGGATGAGCTGAGCAAAACGCATCAATATGAGCCGGGCATCGTGGCTATGGCTAATGCGGGTCCGAATACGAACGGCAGCCAATTTTTCATCTGTACGGGTGATGACAGCAAAGGCTTGAACAACCAGCCGAACTATACGATCTTCGGTAAAATTTCCGAAGGGATGGACGTCGTCCAAAAGATCGCCGCAACGCCGGTTGCCGCCGGACCGTCCGGAGAGGCAAGCTCTCCGACAGAAAAGGTAACCATTCAATCCGTTGACATTACGGAGAAGTAACAATGCAATAACGAGCAGCGTGGATAACCCACGCTGTTTTTTTCAGCCGTAAACCGCAGCCGCGGAGAAGAGGGAGGTCTTTATCTATGATCAAGGCAACCGGCTTTAACCATGTAACGCTGCGTGTCGTAAGCCTGGAACGCTCGCTCCCTTTTTATATGGAGGTGCTTGGAATGAATCTTGTCCATAGGGGCAGAACGGACGTTTACCTGGAATGGGGCCAAGCATGGATTTGCCTGCTGGAACGCCCAGGAAAGACAATGGATGCCTCTGTGAGCGGAGGTGTCGACCATCTTGCTTTCTCGATAGACGAAGCGGATTTTGAGTCGGCCGTCGAAGCACTGGTCTCTTCCGGCACGCCATTGGTGCGGGGGCCGGTATTTCGCGGCGGTGGCTGGAGCGTCAACTTTCCCGATCCCGACGGCAATCAGCTGGAGCTGTTTACCGGTACGCTAGCTGAAAGGATGAAGGTGTGGAGGCAGCATGATCCGACTCAAACGCAATAACGGGACTCGTACTGGCATTCGAGGGAAAGCGCTTCTTATCTTCCTGCTGATCCTTGCGGCCGGTGCGGGCTGGTTTCAATGGAAAATGATCTCTTTCCCGGATGCCCCGTACAGTAAAGCGGATGTAGGCATTGTGCTGGGCGCATCCCTGTGGGGAGATGTGCCGAGTCCTGCGCTGGAGGAGCGGCTTGTAGGGGCTGTAGCCTTATACAAGGACAGGCGCATTTCCCATTTTATCGTATCCGGCGGCAAGGATGCAGGGGGAGCCAGGCTGAGCGAAGCGGAAGGCATGCGTAAAGAACTGGTCCGTCTGGGCATTCCCGACGAAGTAATTACAATGGAACGGCTGTCGGCCACTACGTATGAAAATCTGCGGAACAGCAGCTCGCTTATGCGGGACAACGGCTGGCGAAGCGCGATCATTATTACCCACCGTTATCATGGCGTAAGGGCGCTGGATATGGCCCTCTTTCTCGGGTACGACCATCCGGTCGTTTCTCCTGTGGATTCCAAGGTGCTGTTCCTGCCGTGGCATCAAGCGCGGGAAACCTTGGCCATGGTCAAGTGGCAGCTGCAAAAAATCACACTTCTGTTTCAAGATTACCAAGCTCTGTAGCCATGGCGGATAAGCCGTCCAAGGCTGCGGAGCTTCTTTTTTCCGTGAGCGTCCTTTATTCTTCCTGCTCTAAATCGTTCGCTGAAGGCTGAATCCGGTAATGGTAGGTATACAGCGGAGTGAAGCCGGCTTTGCGGTAGAGCCTCCAGGCAGGCTCGTTATCGTCGATGACTTGTAAGTACAGATGATCCGCGTGCTGTCCGTCGCTCCAGGACGCAAGCTGATGGACGAGCTCTTTGCCGATGCCTTGGCCGCGGTAGTCCCGATGAACGACCACATTAAGAAAGCCGGCCCAGCCTTCCTCGGCTACCGCGGTTCCCACGGCCACAGGCTGACGATTTAGGTAAAGCGTCACAAAGCAGGCAGGCGGCTGAATCCGTTGAAAGAGCGCATTATAAAATTGCTTTTTGGCCGGATCGTTTCCATGCCCTTCCATAATTATAAACTGCGTAAGCCAATCGTCATCGTGATTCGGTTGGAAATGAGCGGTGCATAAACCGTGAATATTTTCTGTGAGCCTAAGGGCTTCTCGAGTGGGGACCGTCATCACGGAGCTGGGGACTTCTATTGCATAACGCTTCGCATCCAGCAGAGCGGCCAGCTCCGGGCTCGTTGCATCAGAGATCTGAAAGCGAAGCGGAAGTCCCAGCGTGCGGTAAAATTGTTCGGCAGCCTCATACCATTGCGGATTGGAAGGCATGGTGCCGCTGGAGGTCCATATGCTGTTGGCGCGTTTTGTGATCCCCTCCGATGCGCGCAAGAACCAGTCGCCAAGCGGTACTTGATTGCTGGGGGGCCAGGTGTTCAGCGCTAACGTTTCAATATGATTCACCAAAGCTTCATGGGATACGGACATGGAATCCTCCTTTTTCAATGAATTTGTGATGATTAAAAATACAATATCATGAATTAAAATACATAACAATACATTTTTAAATCTTATGAGCGTGTTCGGTGTTGACAATGGGCGAAACATCTACTAGACTAATAAACGTAAAAATTACTATTAAATGCGAGTGGGGCGTTGAGATAGAACCGGCGCGAGTATCATCACAGTCTTATATAGTAATAATTACTATTAGTAACATGGCTTGTTTGTTGGGTTCAAGCTTTAACTACATGGAAATGAGGAAAAGAACATGGAAACAAAGCAAATTCCCGTTACGGTGCTCAGCGGATATTTGGGAAGCGGAAAGACTACGCTCTTGAATCATATTTTGAACAATCGGGACGGTCTGCGTGTCGCGGTTATCGTGAACGATATGAGCGAGATCAATATCGATGCCGAGCTGGTGCGCAATGGCGGCGGACTTTCCCGAACGGAGGAAAAGCTCGTCGAAATGTCGAACGGCTGCATCTGCTGTACGCTGCGCGACGATTTGTTGAAGGAAGTGCAGCGGCTGGCTTCGGAAGGCAGCTTTGATTACATCCTTATTGAATCGACGGGGATCGGCGAACCGATTCCGGTGGCGCAAACCTTTACATATCAGGATGAGGAGCTGGGGATCGATTTGTCGGCCGCCTGCCGTCTGGACTGCATGGTAACCGTAGTGGATGCCCATCGTTTCTGGCATGATTACAGCTCCGGCGAGAGTCTCCTGGAGCGGCAGCAGGCTGTGGATGCGGAAGATACGAGAGATGTCGTTGATCTGCTGATCAGCCAAATCGAATTTTGCGATGTGCTGGTTCTGAATAAATGCGATCTGGTTTCGGAGGAGGATCTGCTCCAGCTGGAAAGCGTACTCCGCAAGCTGCAGCCGAGAGCAAGGATTATTCGGGCCGAGCGGGGACAGGTTCGTCCGTCCGATATTCTGAACACCGGGCTGTTCGACTTCGACTCCGCTTCCCAGTCGGCAGGCTGGATGCAGGAGCTCTCGAGCGATCACCATACGCCGGAGACGGAGGAATACGGCATTTCCTCGTTCGTGTACCGGCGCCGGTTGCCCTTCCATCCGGAGCGGCTTACCCAATGGATGCAGGAATGGCCGGAGGAGGTTGTGCGGGCCAAAGGAATTGTTTGGCTGGCGAGCCGCCATGATATTGCCCAGAGCCTGGGACAGGCGGGGCCGTCCATTCAGTTCGGGCCTGCAGGCTATTGGGTCGCTGCGCTGCCGCCGGAGGAGCAGCGGCAAATTCGGCTCGAGGAACCGGAGCTTGCCGGCGCATGGGACGCCAAATACGGGGACCGGGAGACCCGCGTGGTGCTGATTGGCATTGATATGGACCGCGAACGTCTGGAGACGGAGCTGGATGCCTGTCTTCTGACAACGGAGGAGCTGGCCATGGATTGGTCCGCTTTTACGGATGAACTGCCGAATCAGGATACGCCGGCGGACAGAGAGGAGGCGCACAGCGCATGAGAGTGATTGTTACTTTAGCCTGCACGGAATGCGGGGACCGCGATTATACAACGAGCAAAAATAAAAAGACCCATCCGGGTCGTCTGGAGCTCCGAAAATATTGCCCGCGATTGAAAAAAGTGACGCTGCACCGGGAAACACGTTAAAGACGGCCGTTTCCGCATCTTTCAAATAAGCAAACAAAGCCGCTTCCCAGGAAGCTGCTGAAAAATGAAGCGGAGCGTGCGAATCGCTCTGCGCAAGCAAGCGTAAGCGTTCGACTCTTGTCCCGGATTTCCACCTCTTCAAGCAGGTGAGATCCTAAGAAAAGAAATTCGGAGACAACAGGAACCGGAATAATGATTCGTGCGCGTTGCGACCCTTTTTTCAGCGGCTATATTTCCTGCAGAAGGCTTTGTTTGCTTTTTTGACGTTGTCTATAAATAAAAAAATCCCTTCCATCTTCTCGCTTTGCATTGTACGATTGGCATATATAGATACGGGCTGGGAGGGAGAGCGCTTTATGATTAAGGCGATTGTATTTGACTTTGACGGATTAATTCTCGATACGGAGACACCCGAGTTTGAGAGCTTCCAGGCAATGTATATAGAGCACGGAGCGGAGCTTTCCTTGGATTTATGGGGCAAATGTGTAGGCACGGACGGCTCGGCCTTCGAGCCTTATGCGCATCTGGAGGGCTGTCTCGGAAGAAGCCTCGACCGCGAGCAGCTCCGTTTGAAGCGGAGAGCGGACTACGATGCGAAAATGATCGGGCAAATTCCCCGTCCCGGGGTAACGGATTATTTGCAGCGGGCAAAGGAGCTTGGGTTAAAGATCGGCCTGGCGTCGAGCTCCTCGAGGCAATGGGTCGGCGGATACTTGGAGCAGCACGGCCTGCTCGATTATTTTGCATGTATTCGGACCCGCGAGGATGTGGCCAGAGTGAAGCCGGATCCGGCTTTGTATTTATCCGCTCTGCAGGCTCTGGGAGTGCGTCCGGACGAGGCAATAGCTTTCGAGGACTCGCCTAACGGAGCCTTGGCTGCCAAGACGGCAGGCATGTTCTGTGTTATCGTACCGAACCCCGTTACAAGCCTGCTGACGTTCGGCGATACGGATTTGCGTATTGATTCGATGGGCGACATGGCGCTGGAGGACGTGCTTAAATCGCTGTCCGGACAGTCGTGATATAGATTGGCTCTATATCATTTAGGGTAAATATGAATTTCAACATATACTCTTCCAGGATTATACTGGTAACAGGTTAATATCGATAGTTCCTGAAGAGAGGATGCGTGTCAATGAAGCCTAAGCAGGTTGTCTCCGCCAGCGTCATTGTACTGAATGAAAGTAAAGAGATTTTTGTTTTTCTTGAACAGGGGGCGGAGCTCCATGAGTAATTGGACGCGTCCCCAAGCGATTCTGTTTGATTTGGACGAAACGCTTTCCGACCGCATTGCGGCCTTCGATGCCTTCACGGATCTTTTGATAGACCGGTACCCGGATTTGCTTGCGCGGGGCAGCAGGGAGGAGCTGAAGCGCTTGTTAAGGGACGCGGACGGGCACGGCTATCGCAGCAAAACCGAAGTGTTCGATGAATTTGTCCAAAGGTCAGGCTGGACTCAGCCCCCGTCTGCGGAAGAGTATGTTACCTTCTGGCGGTCGGTCTTCCCCGGCTGTTCGCTTCCCATGCCCCATATGCTTGAGACGCTGCATTATTTCCGTGAGGCAGGGGTTCGGCTCGGCATGATTACTAACGGCTCATCTCTCGTGCAGAACGGGAAAATCGAACGGCTCGGTATCCGTTCGTTATTTGATGTGATTGTCGTTTCGGGGGAAGCCGGCGTTCAGAAGCCGAATCCGTCGATTTTCCGTCTGACGCTGGACCGTCTGGGAGCGGCTTCTCAAGCAGCCTGGTTTGTCGGAGACCACCCGGTGAACGATATTGCAGGAGCCCGGTCGGCAGGCTTGACCGCGATTTGGTTTGAGGGAGAGGAGGCTTGGCCCGCGAACATGTCCGTTCAACCGGATCATGTGATCCGTTCCCTCGCCGAAATTGTTGATTTATACAGGAAAGCCGGTACGGCCACCGCCTGATTTTGAAATTTCACGAAATGGCTATACAATAGGAGAAGAAAAAAAGCACAATCCTCTGGGCTCCCGCGTATACTGCTAACACCAAGGAAAGAGGTGATACGCATGAGTGGACGTGTCGTACCGACGGATCAGATACATATTACGAAAAATGCCCATCAGATTAATGTGGTATTGCGTAATCCGGAAACGCACGCCAGTGCCGAGTCGGAGCCTCATTTTCATGGTAAGCCGCTGTCCCAGCAGGGGCAGTTCGGGGAAATCATGAAGGAGCTCGACCGGATGGTCGGTTTGGACCAGGTGAAGGAGCTTGTGTTTGAAATTTATGCGCTGCTGCGCATTGCGGGCTTTCGGGCCGAAGCCGGGCTGATGGCGAATACCCAGGTGTATCATATGATTTTTAAGGGCAACCCGGGAACGGGGAAAACGACCGTAGCGCGTATTATCGCGAAGCTTCTGCAGACGATGGGCGTGCTGAACAAAGGTCACCTTATCGAAGTGGAGCGGGCCGATCTGGTCGGCGAATATATCGGTCATACGGCACTGAAGACGAGAGAATTGGTCAAAAAGGCGCTCGGCGGCGTACTGTTCATTGATGAAGCGTACAGCCTTGCGCGCGGCGGCGAGAAGGATTTTGGGAAAGAAGCGATTGACACGCTTGTAAAGGCCATGGAGAACCATAAGAATCAATTCATTCTCATACTTGCCGGCTATTCGCAGGAGATGGAGACGTTCATGCAGACCAATCCGGGCCTGCCCTCCCGGTTCCCGATACAGCTGGATTTCCCCGATTACTCGGTGGATCAATTGATGCAGATAGCCGAAATGATGATCAAGGAGCGGGAGTATGCGCTGATTCCGCAGACCGAGATGAAAATTCGCCAGCAGATTGTCAATGAGAAGCAGCAGGCGGATTCCGATACGTGCTTCAGCAATGCGCGGTTCGTCCGCAATTTAATTGAAAAGGCGATGCGCAATCATGCGGTCCGCCTGTTGAACCATAATACGCAGCAGCCGAGCAAACAGGATTTGATGATTATCCGCCCTGAAGACGTGCGGCTGGAGCGAAAAGCGGCAAAGGAGAACTATAAATTTTTATGAAACCAACCACACACGAAATTTCTGTAGAACAACCCCGGGCTGTACTGGTAAGCCTGATTACACCGGACATTAAACGCCAGGAGACCTACACGCCGGATTACTCCCTTGCGGAGCTCGTCAGTCTAGCAGAAACGGCCGGCGTTGAGGTGCTTGGCACCCTGACGCAAAATAAAGAAAGTATCGATTCCAAGTGGTTTGTCGGGAAAGGCAAAGCCGAGGAGCTGAAGCAGCTTCTCGAGGAGCACGAGGCGAATACGGCGATATTCGATCAGGAGCTCTCCGGTGCGCAGGTACGCAACCTGGAGCAATTTCTGGATGTGAAAATCATCGACCGCACCCAGCTGATTCTCGATATTTTCGCCCAGCGGGCGAAGACGAGAGAAGGGATTATCCAGGTCGAGCTGGCTCAGCTCAGCTATCTGCTGCCGCGGCTGGCTGGACAGGGGAGCAATCTGTCGCGGCTTGGCGGCGGTATCGGCACCAGGGGCCCGGGGGAATCGAAGCTCGAAACCGACCGCCGTCATATCCGCGACCGGATCAGCGAGCTGAAGCATCAGCTGCATGAGGTCACGAAGCACCGCACCTTACATAGGGAGCGCAGAAAGAAAACCGGCGTGTTCCAAGTAGCGCTCGTCGGTTATACGAACGCGGGCAAGTCGACGCTGCTGCGCCAGATGACGCAGGCGGACGTCTACGTCGAGAATCAGCTGTTCGCCACGCTGGATCCCACCTCGCGCACGCTGGAGCTGCCGAGCGGCAAGGATATAGTGCTGACCGACACGGTAGGGTTCATTCAGAACCTGCCCCATGACCTGGTTGCCGCTTTCCGGGCTACGCTCGAGGAGGCATGCGAGGCCGATCTGATTCTTCACGTGGTGGATGGGTCGTCGGAGATGATGCCGACCCAAATGAAGGTGGTTTCTCAAGTGCTGCGTGATTTGGGAGCCCACCAAACCGATCAGGTTACGTTGTTTAATAAGGTCGATCTGTGTACATCGGAGCAAAGGGAAATGCTCACGGCCGAAGGGGAGTTTCTGCGCATTTCCGCCTATCGGGAGGACGATCTGCAGCGCATTCGCGAGCTGATCGAGTCCCGGCTGATGGGGGATTGCAAAACCTTTCGCATTCCCGCGGAGAAGGGCGATGTGATCTCATTGCTGTACCGTGTCGGGGAAGTGCTGGAAAATGAAGTGGACGGCGATGATATGCTGTTCCAGGTCAGAGTCAACAACAAGGAATATGATAAGCTGGGTTATATGCTTGCCGCGTATGCCGCGGATCAGGCGCAACACAAGGGAGAGAATTCGGAGCATGTTTAACGAACGCATTACGGCATGGATGGAACGTGCCGAGCAGTTGATTGAGGGGAAATTGAAAGAAATCGACCGGATCATTGATCAGAATCAATGGAAGGTCATCCGTGCTTTTCAAAATCATAAGGTTAGCGATTATCATTTCTCCGGCTCCACCGGCTACGGTTATAACGACCGCGGCCGGGAGGTGCTGGATTTGGTTTATGCCGAAGTTTTCGGCGCGGAGGCCGCCTTGGTGCGGCCGCATTTTGTGTCTGGGACACATACGATCAGCACAGCGCTGTTCGGCGTACTCAGACCGGGGGACGAGCTCCTGATGATTACGGGACGCCCCTACGACACGCTGCATAAGGTTATCGGCAAGCCAGGGGACGGCAAAGGTTCTCTGCAGGATTGGGGAATTGCCTATAAGGAAGTGGATCTGCTGGAGGGAGGGGCGCCGGACTTCGAAGCGATCCGCCGCAGCATCGGACCGAAGACGAAGGTGATCGGCATTCAGCGCTCGCGCGGCTATTCTTGGAGACCCTCCTTTACGGTCGCGCAAATCGGCGAAATGGTTCGTTTCGTCAAAGAAATTAAGGAAGACCTGATTGTCTTCGTCGACAACTGCTACGGGGAATTTACCGAGCTTCAAGAGCCGACGGAGGTAGGAGCCGATCTGATTGCCGGTTCTTTGATCAAAAATCCAGGCGGCGGCGTGGCCGAAACCGGAGGCTACATTGCCGGCAAAAGCCGTTACGTCGAGCTGGCGTCGTTCCGGCTTACCGCGCCAGGTATCGGCGGCGAGGTGGGCGCGATGCTCGGCACGACGCGCTCCATTTATCAGGGATTGTTTTTGGCTCCGCATTTGGTGGGACAAGCCGTCAAAGGCTCGGTTTTCGCCGCTGCGGTATTCGAACAGCTCGGTTTTGTTACCCATCCGCACTGGAACGACCCGAGAACGGATTTGATCCAGGCGATTCAATTCACAAGCGACAAGCATTTGATCGCTTTCGTGCAGGGGATTCAGCAATCCGCCGCGGTGGATGCCCATGTGGTACCCGAGCCTTGGGATATGCCGGGATACGAGCATCCTGTCATCATGGCGGCCGGCACCTTTATACAAGGGGGAAGTCTGGAAATGTCGGCTGACGCGCCGATCCGCGAACCCTACATTGCTTATATGCAGGGCGGGCTGACCTACTCCCACTGCAAGCTGGGCGCGCTGACTGCTCTGCGTAATATGATGGAACAAAATCTGCTGTAATGCATAGGGGCACGTGGCATAAACCTAACACAACTTGACACGTTTGTGTCGGGAGGTTACAATGAAGTTAGGTTTACAGTCCACAGAGGTGATAGATCATGACTGATGAAATACGACGTAATATGGCGCTTTTTCCGATTGGAATCGTAATGAAGCTGACGGATTTGACTGCAAGACAAATTCGGTACTATGAACAGCATGAGCTCATTATACCGGCCCGTACGGGCGGTAACCAACGGCTGTACTCGTTTAACGACGTGGAACGGCTGCTGGAGATTAAGGACCTTATTGAAAAAGGAGTTAACATTGCGGGCATCAAGCAGGTTCTTCTGCCTGTGTCCAAAGACTCCGAGGAAGCGACCGTGCTGAACGAGCAGTCGGAAGTAAAGCGGCGGGAATTGACCGATACGCAATTGCACCGTATGCTCAAGCAGCAGCTGTTAGGCGGAGGCAAGCGGGGTCAGGTTTCCTTGATCCAGGGCGAGCTTTCCAGGTTTTTCAAGAAGTAATTGCTTGACCAGAGTATGTTCTGCGCTGTTTTTGAACATGCTCTGTATTTGTACATAATTACAAGGAGGAGAGTACAAGTGACGGACAAAAACTACACGAAAGAAGATATTATGCGCATCGCCAAGGAAGAGAACGTTCGGTTTATCCGGCTGCAGTTTACGGATTTGCTGGGGACCATCAAGAATGTTGAGATTCCTGTAAGTCAGCTTGAAAAAGCGTTGGATAACAAAATGATGTTCGACGGCTCTTCCATCGAAGGCTACGTTCGTATTGAAGAATCCGATATGTACTTATATCCCGATTTGAATACATGGGTTGTTTTCCCTTGGGTAACCGAAGACCGGGTAGCCCGTCTGATTTGCGATATTTACCTTCCGGATGGAAGACCGTTTCCGGGAGATCCCCGCGGTATTTTGAAAGCGGTTTTGAAAGAAGCGGAGGAAATGGGCTTTACCGATATGAACGTCGGTCCGGAGCCGGAATTTTTCCTGTTCAAAACCGATGAGAACGGCAATCCGACGACGGAACTGAACGACCAGGGCGGTTACTTCGACTTGGCGCCGATGGATTTGGGCGAAAACTGCCGCCGCGAGATCGTTCTGACGCTGGAGGAAATGGGCTTTGAAATCGAAGCCTCCCACCACGAAGTGGCTCCGGGTCAGCACGAGATCGATTTTAAATATGCCAGCGCCATTAATGCGGCTGACCAGATTCAAACGTTCAAGCTGGTCGTTAAAACCGTTGCAAGACAGCATGGCCTGCATGCAAGTTTTATGCCGAAACCGCTGTTCGGCGTTAACGGCTCCGGTATGCACTGCCACCAATCGTTGTTTAACGGCAAAACGAACACGTTCTACGACGAGAGCGACAAGCTCGGCTTGAGCATGACGGCAAGACATTACATGGCCGGCATTTTGCGCCATGCCCGCGCTTTTGCAGCCATTACGAACCCGACGGTCAACTCCTACAAACGTCTGGTGCCTGGCTATGAGGCTCCTTGCTATGTAGCATGGTCTGCGAGCAACCGCAGCCCGATGATCCGTATTCCGGCTTCCCGCGGTCTCAGTACGCGCGTAGAGGTTCGTAACCCGGATCCGGCGGCAAACCCTTATTTGGCGCTTGCCGTAATGCTGAAAGCGGGTCTGGATGGCATCAAGCACAAAATGCAGCTTCCTCCTCCGACGGACCGCAATATTTATGTCATGACTGAGGACGAGCGCGAAGATCAAGGCATTCCTAGCCTTCCGCTTGATCTGAAGGAAGCGATCGATGTTATGCTTCGCGACGATGTAATCTGCGATGCACTGGGCGACCACGCATTGGCGCACTTCGTCGAGCTGAAAGAGATCGAATGGGATATCTACCGCACGCAGGTTCACGCTTGGGAGCGCGAGCAGTATTTGACCCTTTACTAAGATTGAATTGAACATATCCACGGCCCTTATACCAGGCTGCACAGCGGATTCCTTGCGGATTAACGGCTGCGTTTCGCCCGGGATAAGGGCTGTTTTATGGAATTGCGGCGGCGCGGGAACGAGGCAATGCAAGATGTGCTTCAATGGCTGCACAAAAAAGCGTACCTTCTTCAAGAAAGGGTACGCTGGGCTTGTTGGGAAACCCTGAATTTGCGTGATACTCCGGTGGGGTATCTTCCTCCAGCCGCTGTTAAAATCCGTGAATGGGATTAGAATTTGCGGTATTTTCACGGATTTTAAAGGCGGACGTAAACTCTTCCGGAAGATACCCCACCTGCGTATGTGCTCATTTTTCACTTAAGGCGGGTTCCTTGACAGGCTGGGCGTACCTTCTTCTATAGGGTACGCTTTTTTATTTGAAGTTATAGAACAGCCGCCAAGGAATCGAATCCTGGCGGCTCTTTGTGCTGCATATTAGTGAATGTCGCGGAATACGCCGACGACACGGCCCAGAATAGTGACATGCTTCAGCAGAATCGGCTCCATGGCCGGATTCTCGGGCTGCAGACGGATATCGCCCTTTTCCTTATAGAAACGCTTCACGGTAGCCTCATCATCCTCGGTCATAGCCACGACGATATCCCCGTTATTGGCGGTTTGCTGCTGGCGGACGATAACATAGTCGCCGTTATGAATGCCCGCATCGATCATACTTTCCCCGATAACGCTGAGCATGAATACGTTGTAGTCCCCGACATAGTGGCTTGGGAGAGGGAAATAGTCCTCGATGTTCTCCGTTGCCGTAATCGGAACGCCGGCTGTAACGCGTCCGATCAAAGGAACGCGTGCGACGGAAAGGGCGAACTGGGCTCCGTCGGTTGCGCTGCCGTCCGTAATTTCAATGGCGCGCGGCTTGGTAGGGTCGCGGCGGATCAAGCCTTTCTTCTCTAACCGTTCTAAATGTCCGTGTACCGTAGAACTGGAGGCCAAACCAACAGCTTCGCCAATTTCCCGGACGGAGGGAGGATAGCCCTTATCTTTTACTTCATTTTTGATAAATTCCAGAATGGCCAGCTGCCGGTTGGATAATTTGCTCATCAGAATCACTCCAGTATTGGTAATAATTATTGAAAGTATAACACAGAACCGGAGTTCGTACAAACATGAGTTCGAATAAATGATTGACACAAACATGTGTTCGTGTTATTTTGAGAACAAGAGAAATGAGAACAAATGTTTGTAGGAGGCTATAAGCTATGTATATGAACGAACAATTATTTTCAAGACCGGTAAAGACTCTGAATGTTAAACGTACATACTCCGCACGGATCTCTTTTAGTCATCGTATGCTGAAGCGGCTGGCAGCACTGTTGGCGGTAGTGGTTATTATCGGATTGTTCAGCCTGTGTGTTTCCGTTATTGCAGGGGAACAGGACGCTTACGCATCGACGGAAGGATATCAAAGCGTTGAAGTCGTGAGCGGCGACACCCTTTGGACCATTGCTGCGAACCATACGGCTGCAGGGCAGGATATCCGTGAATATATAAGTAAGATGAGGACATTAAACCATTTGAAATCCAGCGTCATTTACGAGGGACAAGTTCTGTTATTACCCTGACCGTTCTTGTTGCTGGTTCATGCTGCGGCAAAATTCTTCTTCTCCAGATAAGCGCCTGGCGCTCTTGACAATCGAATCTTGAAATGTCAAAGTATAGGTTGATGCATATGCTGAAGGAAGCTTTCAGTATATGTGAATTGACAGGATTAGCCGAGACATTCGTAGGAGGATTGACATGAGCGGTGAGACAGGACATGACGAGTATGTCAAGCGAATTAATGAGCTGGCACGAAAAGCCAAGACGGTAGGGTTAACCGATGCCGAATTGGACGAGCGCAATGAATTGAGAAAGCGGTATATAGAAGCTTTCAAGAGCTCGCTGCGGAGTCAGTTGGACAATATTAAATTCGTAGATGAAGAAGACAAGAAATAGCATGGCAGCAGCTAAATTGAACTAGGGAGAAGAAGTATGTCTCGTAAATGGGAACGAATGGTGCAAAAGAACACCAAGAACGCTAACAAAACTCGGAAAAAGCAGGGTAAGCCTTTACTAAGCGAATCGGCATCGGACGGAGCTGTAACTATTCGCGGACGAAGCTGGCTGCTCCCTCTTTTCCTGGTTGTTGTTGGCTTATTCTGTTTCCTCGTCTTTCGGACGCAGGAGCAGCAGGACACCTTATATTGGGTCACCGGAGGCAGCTACATCGTACTGGCGCTGTTTATTTTCTTGGTGCGCAGACCTTTCCTTAAAGTGGGAAAAGACTTTCTTCTCACGCGCCGTTTTGCCGGCGACAGGAGAGTAGAGCCGTCACAAATTCAAGAAATCGAAATTTCGGGCGGCTCGGTCGTCATTTCCCTGCTTAACAGTAAAGGCAGATGGGTGTTTACACGGTTGATTCATCGGATGGACACGGATCAGCTGGGGGAAAAACTGAAGGAATTTGCTGCAAATAATAACGTTGCCTTAAAGGCTGAAACGCAAGGTTAATTATTGACAAGAGATGATTTTCAGGGAGAAGAGGACGAGAGATGAGGATTCAAGCGGTACTGTTTGATTTGGACGATACTTTACTTTGGGATGATCGCAGCGTAAAGGAAGCTTTTGAAGCTACATGCAGCGAAGCGGCCAAGCATTACGACATAGATCCTGCGAAGCTGGAAGAAGCTGTTCGGCATGAAGCCCGGCAATTGTATGAATCCTTTGAGACGTTTCCATTTACCAAATTGATCGGAATTAACCCATTCGAAGGCTTGTGGGCCAATTTCACTCAAGGGGATAACGAGAATTTCCGCAAGCTGCAGCAGCTGGCTCCGGCATATCGCACGGAATCGTGGACCCGAGGACTCAAGGCTCTAGGCATCGACGATGCGGAGCTGGGCTATAAGCTCGGCGAGCTGTTTCCGGCTGAACGCCGCAAACGGCCTATCGTCTACGAGGAAACCTTTGAAGTGTTGAAGCAGCTCAAAGAAAAGTACAAGCTTCTACTGCTGACGAACGGTTCGCCGGATTTGCAGCAGGAGAAATTGGCCGGGGTTCCCGAGCTTGCTCCGTATTTTGATCACATCGTCATTTCAGGCAATTTCGGCGAAGGCAAGCCGGCGGCTTCCTTGTTCCACCATGCTATGGGACTTTTGAACATTACTCCTGAAGAGGGCGTGATGATCGGAGACAAGCTGACTACGGATATTCTCGGTTCGAACGGAATCGGGATGCGGAATATGTGGATCAACCGTCATGATCTGCAAAGAAACGACGATATCGTGCCTGTATACGAAATTAAGAATCTGCGTGAAATTCAGGGCATCATTGATTCGATCCAATAATAAAAGCAAGACCCGACATGGTCCTGAGAGGACGAATGCCGGGTCTTTTTACGTGTCATGAATTGTTAAAGCTGACCGTTACGCATTTTGGAACGAAGGGTCGGCATACGGGTGTGCAATCCAGCCTTCGGTTTCGATGAATAAGCGAACGGCAACAATTTGACGGTTCTCCATCAGTGTAAAGAAATGCGGCTTGTGTTCCGGTACGGAGATCACATCGCCGGCTTCGAGTTCAACGTCAAAGTAGCCTACATCGTCCGTGCCTTTAATAATAAAGATACCTTTGCCTGCCGTAATGGCACGAACTTCGTCTTCGGTGTGCGTGTGCACCTGCTCGAATTTTTTCAGCAGCTCATCCAGGTTGGGCGTTGCATCGGACAAAGCGATAACGTCCCAAGTCAAGTAGCCCCGACGGCTTGCCAAATCTTTAATTTCAGATTCAAAAGTAGACAAAACGGAGGATTTTTCTTCATCGCTAAGGATGAATTTTTCTTTCAATTCGGCAGGAATCTTGTCTGCATTCCAATGCTCATACAAAACCTCTTGCTTATCCAAGAACGCCTTTACATTTTCTTCACCGGAAATGCGTTCGTCAGTATTGCGAATACGTATTTCAGCCATCGTTATCCCTCTTTCCAATAATAAAAAATAAACGTCTATTTGTATTATAGTAAAATATAGGGCATCTGTCGACAGGTTATATACAATTAAACCTATAGGAATATAATTATATCTTATAAAGAAACATGTCGAATTGCTTTTCATCATTATTGCTTTCTGGTACACTTGAAGTTACATTATACGTTAACAAATGGTACCAGGACATCATAGAGAGTTATGGACGGATGTCGGCGAAAGGAAGAACTGTACAATGACCAAGCTACCCTTGCAAGAACAGTTAAAGAACAAGATTATGATATTGGACGGCGCCATGGGTACGATGATTCAGCAGGAGAACCTGACGGAAGCCGATTTTGGCGGAGAAGATCTGGACGGCTGTAATGAATATCTTGTCGTGACAAGACCTGATGTCATCTCCAAGATTCATGAAGCCTATTTTGCTGCAGGTGCGGATATTATCGAGACGAACACTTTCGGCGCAACAAGCGTCGTTTTGGCTGAATACGATCTGCAGGACCGTGCGCGCGAACTGAATCTGATAGCTGCGAAGCTGGCTGTAGATGCCGCCAACAAATTCAGTACGCCGGAATGGCCTCGTTATGTTGCAGGCGCACTGGGTCCTACGACGAAGACACTGTCCGTCACCGGCGGCGTCACCTTTGACGAGCTGGTGGACAGCTATTACGAGCAGGCGCTGGCGCTGATTGAGTCCGGCGTGGATGCATTGCTGCTGGAAACGTCTCAGGATACCCTGAATGTAAAAGCAGGCAGCATCGGGATCCGGAAGGCGATGGAGACGACAGGAATCGAGCTGCCGCTGATGATTTCCGGTACCATCGAACCGATGGGCACAACACTTGCCGGTCAAAATATTGAATCCTTTTATATTTCTCTGGAGCACTTGAAGCCGATTTCCATCGGATTGAACTGTGCCACAGGGCCGGAATTTATGCGTGATCATATCCGGACCTTGTCCGAATTGGCGACGACAGCCGTCAGCTGCTATCCGAATGCGGGCCTTCCGGATGAGAACGGGAAGTATCACGAATCTCCGGAATCGCTGGCCAAGAAGCTGGCAGGCTTCGCCGAGCAGGGCTGGCTGAATATCGCGGGAGGATGCTGTGGAACCACACCGGATCATATCCGCGCCATGGCGGAAACCTTGAGCGCTTTCGCTCCGAGAAAAAATGCCGAAGGCCATCTGCCTGCCGTATCCGGGATCGAAACCGTCTATCTGGAAGATGCCAACAGACCCTATATGGTCGGGGAACGGACGAATATTTCCGGTTCCCGGATGTTCAAACGGCTGATGAAAGAAGGCAAGTTTGAAGAGGGAGCGGAGATCGCCCGTGCGCAGGTGAAGAACGGTGCTTATGTTATAGATATCAACGTCCAGGACACGGATATTGACGAAGCTTACGCGATGGAAAACTTCCTCAAGGAAGTTGTGAAGAAAGTTAAAGTTCCGCTGATGATCGACTCCACGTACGATCACATTATTGAATTGGGTCTGAAATATTCCCAGGGTAAAGCGATCATCAACTCAATCAATCTGGAGGACGGCGAAACCAAATTCCAGAGTATCGTGCCGCTAATTCACAAGTACGGCGCTGCCGTTGTCATGATCCTGATTGATGAACGCGGCCAGGCGGTGTCGCGTCAAGCCAAGATGGAGGTCGCCGACCGCGCTTACGAGTTATTAACCAAAAAATACGGCTTGAATCCGTCGGATATCATTTTTGACCCGAATATGTTCCCTGTAGGATCGGGTGACCCGCAGTATATCGGCTCCGCCGTAGAGACGATCGAAGGCATACGGATGATCAAGGAAAAGTATCCGGAATGTAAAACGATTCTGGGCCTGAGCAATATTTCCTTCGGTTTGCCGCCTGCGGGACGGGAAGTGCTTAACTCGGTTTACTTGTATCACTGTACCAAGGTCGGTCTGGACTATGCAATTGTGAACACGCAGAACCTGGAGCGTTACGCATCCATTCCGGAGCATGAGAGAGAGCTTGCCGAGCGTTTAATCTTTAATACGAACGATGATACGCTGGCAGAGTTCGTAGCTCACTTCCGCGAGAAGAAAGTCGAGAAGAAAGAAAAGATCTCGAACCTGACGCTGGAAGAACGCCTGGCTTCGTATGTGGTGGAAGGCACGAAAGAAGGGCTTATTCCCGACCTGAACGAGGCTTTGAATAAATATCAGCCTTTGGAAATCATTAACGGACCGTTGATGAAAGGCATGGAAGAGGTCGGCCGGCTGTTTAACAACAACGAGCTGATTGTTGCAGAGGTTTTGCAAAGCGCGGAAGTTATGAAAGCGTCCGTCGCCCATCTGGAGCAATTCATGGAGAAGTCGGAAAGCGCGGTTAAAGGGAAAATTATTTTGGCGACGGTCAAAGGCGATGTGCATGACATCGGGAAAAACCTCGTCGAAATTATACTTTCGAACAATGGCTATAAAATCATTAACCTGGGGATCAAAGTACCGCCGGAGCAATTGATCGAAGCATACAAAAGAGAAAAAGCGGACGTCATCGGCTTGTCGGGACTGCTGGTCAAATCGGCGCAGCAGATGGTTGTTACCGCACAGGATTTGAGAAATGCAGGCATCGAGGTGCCGATTATGGTGGGCGGTGCGGCTCTGACCCGCAAGTTCACTAAAACGCGGATTGCGCCGGAGTACGAAGGTCTTGTACTGTATGCCAAGGATGCGATGGACGGACTCGATATCGCCAACAAGCTGAGCGATCCCAAGCAGCGCGAGCAGCTGGTCAAAGAGCTGCGCGAAAGCAAAGAATCCGATGTGATGGAAGCGGGCAAGAAGGAAACGGCTCTTCCGACATTGACGAGAGTCAGGACGTCCTCTGTAAACCGTACGCTGCCGGTTCAGGTTCCTCCCGATCTGGAGCGCCGCGTGCTGCGCGATTATCCGATCAGCCATGTGATGCCGTACATTAATATGCAGATGCTGCTCGGTCATCATCTCGGCTTGAAGGGGAAGGTTGAGAAGCTGCTCGCGGAGAAAGATCCTAAGGCGGTTCAGCTGAAGGAAACGGTCGATCAGATTTTAGCGGAAGCGCAAAAAGAAGGAATCATCAAAGCGCACGGCATGTACCGTTTCTTCCCGGCGCAATCGTCGGGCAACGATGTACTGGTCTATGATCCTAACGATCACAGCAAAGTGCTGCAAACGTTCACCTTCCCGCGGCAGGAGACGGAGCCGTACCTTTGCCTCGCGGATTACCTGCGTTCCACGGAAAGCGGGGAGATGGATTACATCGGCTTCCTCGTTGTAACCGCAGGCCACGGGATTACCGAGAAAGCCGCAGAGTGGCGCGAGAAGGGCGATTACCTCCGCTCGCATGCGCTGCAAGCGACCGCGCTGGAAACCGCCGAGGCTTTGGCGGAGCGCGTGCATGAAATGATGAGGGACGTATGGGGCTTCCCGGATCCGGCCTCCATGACCATGCAGGAGAAATTCGGCGCGAAATACCGCGGCCAGCGGTTCTCCTTCGGCTACCCGGCCTGCCCGAATCTGGATGACCAGCAGCAGCTGTTTGCGCTCCTGCATCCGGAAGATATCGGTGTGGAGCTGACGGAAGGAAGCATGATGGAGCCGGAGGCATCGGTCTCGGCCATCGTATTCGCCCATCCGGAAGCGCGTTATTTTAATGTAGATAAAAGCTAATACTAAATATAGGGAGTGGAGTTCACCAGGGCTCCACTCTTTCCCTATGAATACATAACCAATCATGAAACGGAGACTTGAAATTGGAACTATATTTTCTCGGTACGGGAGCGGGCATGCCCTCCAAGGAGCGCAATGTCACATCCATTGTGTTGAATCTGCTGGCGGAACGCAACGCTTATTGGATGTTTGACTGCGGGGAAGGGGCCCAGCACCAGGTGCTGCGCTCGCCCATCAGGATCGGAAAGCTGGAGAAGCTTTTCATCACGCATCTCCATGGGGATCATCTGTATGGCTTGCCGGGCTTGCTGACAAGCCGATCGTATCAGGGCGGGGACACACCTTTGACCGTATACGGACCCGAAGGCACGGAAGCGTTCATTCGGATGGCGTTGGACGTCAGTCAAGCCTACTTGGCTTATGAGCTCAAGGTTCACGAGTATCCATGTGGGGAGGAATCGGTTATTTTTGAAGACGATCAATTCATCGTCAGCTTGGTCCGCTCATTCACCGGGTGTCCAGCTGCGGTTTTCGGATTGAGGAGAAACCCTTGACAGGGAAGCTTCAAGCGGAAAAACTGAAAGCGCTTGGATTAACATCCGGACCCATTTTCGGAAAAATAAAGCAGGGTCTGGACGTGAAGCTTGAAGACGGAAGCGAGCTGAAGGCGAAAGATTTCATCGGTCCCTCCTATCCTGGACGGGTGGTTACGATTCTCGGCGATACGCAGCCATGCGACTATTCTTTGAAGCTGGCTCTCGGTGCGGACGTGCTGGTGCATGAAGCGACCTTTGCGGAGCACAAGAAGCATCTGGCAAGAGAGTATGACCATTCGACCGCTATGGATGCAGCGAGAACGGCTGAGGAAGCAGGCGCTGGCGCACTGATTTTAACGCATATCAGCTCCAGGTACCAAGGGCAGGATGTGGAGCTGCTTTTAAACGAGGCCAAGGAAATACATGCCAACAGCTATGTTGCGAGAGACCATTGGAGCTTTGAAGTGCCGAGGAAGAGCATGGAATAAAATGAGAAAGTATCAAGTAAGAGCGGAGACTCGCGGGGTTTCAGGAATAGAGAAGCAGGAACGGATAATAACCAAATGCCCCATCCTTTGATGGGGCTGCCTGTAAACCAATAGGAATGCTTAAGATTGGTGCTCGGCCTCGTCTTCAATCTCATTGCGGAAGCCGCTTAGGCTTTTTTCACGGCGCTCGTTTTTGCTTTGAAGGGTTTCTCTTTCCTGCGGGCTGATCTCATCTGCATGCTCGTCCAAATAGGCTTCGGATTCTTCCATGTTTTTAATCGTGTTGTTGATCGATTGCTGCAGGTGTTCTACATTGTCTGCACGGTTGTCTGGTTTAGCCATGGGGTTGACATCTCCTTTGGGATCGTTGTAGATAGGTTCATGCTTTACGCATGCCCACTATACGATTCCACGTAAACACATCTAATATGTACGCTTTGGAGAATGAAATTTAGGGGAGCCTGGGGGGCGAAAGCAAGTGGTCGGATTTGCGGTTTTAACGGGATTCTATCTTCTGGGAACGGTGGTACAGGCGGTTTGTCATATTCCGCTGCCTGCCAATGTTATCGGTCTTATTCTATTTACTGTAAGCTTATTTTTGAAGATTGTGAAGCTGGAGTGGGTCGAGGAAGCGGGCGATTTTCTGATCCGCCACATGCTGTTGTTTTTTATCCCGTTCGTTGTCGGAACGATGGTATTTTTCAACCTGATTGGAGAGCATGCCGTCATGATGCTGGTCAGTCTGTTTGGGAGCAGCATAGGCGCTCTCTTGATTACAGGCTGGTCCGTGAAGCTGTTCAGAGGCAGGGGCAGAGAGGGGCAAAAGCATGAGGGTTGAGGAGATTGTTCAAACGCCGCTGTTCGGTGTGGCGATTTCGGTAATCAGCTACACGGCCGCACTGCGGCTGCAAAAAAAATGGTCCTGGCTGCATCCGCTTTTCGTAGGATCGGCCGCCATAATTATTTTCCTGCTGCTGACGCATATTCCTTATGAGGCTTATGCCAAAGGAGGGGCAATGCTTGAGTTTTTGCTGGGGCCGGCGACGGTAGCTTTAGGGATTCCGCTGTACAAAAATGCGAAACGCATCGGTTCCAGCTTTGCTTCGATTCTGGGGGGCATTACCGTCGGTTCCATCAGCGCTTTGCTGCTGTCGGCGGCATTGGTCTGGTGCTTGGGCGGAAACCTTCAAATGATGCTGACCATGATGCCGAAATCGGTCACCTCGCCCGTGTCCCTTGAAATTTCGCGACAAGCAGGCGGGATTCCGGAGCTGACGGTCGTATTGACCGTGCTGACCGGACTGATCGGCAGCATGATCGGGCCGGAGCTACTCCGCTGGGCAGGAGTCCGAGACGATATTTCGTTAGGCACTGCAATCGGAACCGCATCTCACGGGATCGGCACGGCCCGGGTCATTCGCGATTCGGAGCTTCAAGGCAGCATTAGCGGATTTGCAATGGGAATCGCGGCCATCCTGACGTCGGTTTTATTTATTCCTTTATACGGCTTGCTTCACCCGTAATGCACTTATCTGGTTTATTCCATACGAATTTCGGAATTTCGGCAGACGCCCGGCGGCGTCTGCTTTTTCTTTGTCCAAGGCGGCACCCTAATCAAAACTTACAAAACATTAACAACACGCAAACGTTACCCGAATAATCGTCTGTTACGCTTAACAAGGTAAAGCGCACCTCCATATTTTACCTGAGAAAGGCGTGTTGACGATGAATCCAACTGCAGCGCAGGTGAAGGTTACATCACAGCAGTCCCATTTATCCGTTATGCTGGCTTCGCGTACGGAAGACATTGAGCAGGCAATGCGTTTAAGGTATCGGGTGTTTGTGGAAGAAGAGAAAAATATGCGGATGCTGAATGAATCCGGATTGGAGCAGGATGCGTACGATGAGTTTTGCGATCATCTGATCGTAAAGGATATGGAGCAGGACCGGGTCGTTGGCACCTACCGTCTTCTCCCAGGAGACAGAGCTCTGCAAGGTATCGGATTTTACTCGGAAACGGAGTTCGAGCTCGCTGCCTATCAAGAGCGCAAACTGCAGTCGCTTGAATTGGGAAGAAGCTGCATCGATCCCGCTTATCGCGGAGGAAGAGCGATTCAGCTGCTGTGGGAGGGGATTGCCGCGTACATTACGGAGCGGAACTATTCCTATTTAATCGGCTGCGCCAGCGTCCATTTCCATTCGTTGACCGAATTGAACCGGATTTACAGCCTGCTTCGCATGAAGAAGGTTATCACGGATCGTTACGGAATCGAGCCGCTGGAAACGCACCGGATCGAGGGTTTGCGTCTGATCGAGCAGGAGCTGGATGAGAAGGAGATCTTTCGGAAGCTTCCGCCGTTGATGAAGGGGTATCAATGGCTGGGGGCCGAAATTGGGGGAGCTCCGGCTTATGACGCGCTGTTTGATACGGTCGATTTCTTCATCGTGCTGGAGAGGGATCGGGTCACCCGGAGATACAAAAAGCACTTTTTGAATCAACAGGGATAGAGCGCAGGCAGGAAGCAGAAGACAAGGGGGACGTTAGCGGTGTATGAATGGATTGGCAGCTTGACTGGGAACCGCAAACGGTTGGATGCGATTTCACGCTGGTGCGGCCGGCTTCCTCGATGGCTGATGCTGCTGATATGCAGGGGCGTTGGGGTAATGCTGTACATCGCCGCAGGGTCAAAGCTCAGGAAACGGATTCTGGGCAATGTCAGCGAGGCGTTAGGTCTCGGACGTCAGCAGGGCAGGGCGCTTTGGTATCAATGGAACTATTTTCAGAATCTGGCGATTACGCTCTATGAGATCGTGCTGGAATCGGGCCGGCTGCCCCAAAGCGAGGCTTGGCGTTTTCGGGTGGAAGGCGAGGAGAAGCTTCAGGAAGCGCTGCAATTAGGGCGCGGCGCGATAGCGTACGCTCCTCATGCAGGCAATTTCTTTTATTATTACTGGTATTTGTGTCAAAAGTACCCTTGCTTGACCGTGGCTACGGGCGGGAGTGCGGAGCTGCGGCCGCTGTACGGCATTTTCGAGGGGCTGGGCTGCCCGGGGCTGGATTATGACAGCACGCCTCCGCTCGAGCTGATGCGCCGGTTAAAGAAGCATTTGGCGGGCAATGGAGTCGTCTTTCTTCTCGGCGACTTTTGGCGGCCGTCCTTTCCTCTGTCCCGCATGTTCGGCAAAAGAACGCGAACGCCGGATGGCGCCGCTTCTTTATCGATTGAGCAGCATGTGCCGGTCATCCCTTTTTATGGACGCCGGGAGCATGGATTTGTACATTGTTTGACCTTCGAGCCTCCTTTGCATCTGTACGCCGGCTATGAACGCAAGCAGCGGGGAGAGGCGACACTTCTGTTGAACCGTTTCATGGAACGAGTGATCCGCTCCTGCCCGGAGCAGTGGTTCTATTGGTTTAATATGGATGAACGCTGGGAGGAGAAGGAAGCCTTACACCAGGAAGCCGATACGGATACACCGACATCCCACAGCGCATGAAGCTTTTGCCGGAGCAGCGGACAGCGAATCACACCGAGAAGGGGAAAAGGGAGAGGTTGCTGTTGGATACAGGGAGTCATTTGTTGTTTGGCGCTACATTGGCGGGAGCGGCAATGCTCGATCCTGCGGTAAATGGTCATCCTGAGCTGTTTTACGCCGTGCTTGCGGCGACGGTCATCGGATCGCATGCGCCCGATTTGGATGCGCTTGCCCGATTGAGAGGGTATACCGCTTATATTCGGCTCCATCGCGGGTTTACCCACTCGATCCCTGCGCTCTTCCTATGGCCGCCGGTCATTTCATGGCCTGCCGCGGTGATTTTTAACGCAGGTCCTTACTTTATGCATGTGTGGATTTGGTGTATGCTCGCAGTCATGCTGCATGTTTTTCTGGATTGGTGCAACGTTTACGGGGTGCAATGCTTTCGTCCGTTCTCTTCCAAGTGGCAGCATTTGGATGTGCTTGCTTTGTTTGAACCATTTTTATTTGGCTTGCATGCTCTCGGTATTGGAATCTGGAGCTTGACGGAGCTTGATCCGGGCCGGCTATTTGCTTCAATTTATGCGATAACCTTCGTCTATATTGGCTTCAGAGCCTGGATGCACAGCCGGGCAGTGAGACGGGTAAGACGGGAGCTGGGGCAGGATGGCGTGTGTCACGTGCTGCCGGGTTTCCACTGGTTTCAATGGCAGTTTGTCGTCGAGACCGGTCCGGCTTTTTATACGGGAATGCTTCGCGGCGGCAAGGTTTATGTAGAGGATACATATACCAAAGAGGCGAATCCCTCGGTGGTGGAGGCGACGAAGACGGTGGACGGAGTCCAGGTGTTCCTGCATTTTGCCCAGAGGGTATATGTCCGAAGCTTGGAGCGCCAGGACGGCTACGTCGTGGAATGGAGAGACGTCCGCTTCTGGTATAGGCACCGGCTTCCGTTCGGAGTTGATGTGGAACTGGACCGTGATCTGAAGGTGGTCCGCGCTTCGTTGGGCTGGCGGAAGAAAGTATGGGACCTGCCGTTTGTTTAAAAGGAAACGAGGCTCGCCGGGCCTCGTTTTCTCATTACATTCGTGTGTGTGTAACCAGTCCATGGAATGAAATCTTAGTTTTTGGGAGAGAATAGTTAGGTAGAAAAAAAGTCGCTCAGGAGGGATGAGCATGGATTTTACGAGTCATGATGTGGTCGTTATCGAACAGGCTTTACGGATAGCCATGAGCACGGAATCCAAGCAGTCGAAGCTGAATCAATTCCGTGAGGTGCTGAGCAAGCTGCAGAATAATGCGGAGAAAGCGATGCTGTTCGGTTCCGGCCAGCAGAGGGAAACGCATGACGGATTAAGATACGATTACGATGATTCCTCCGATTTGCTGTAGCATACCTGAACAATAAAGATTAAGCCCTCTTTCCAATGGAAAGCAGGGCTTTTAGGTTTGCCTGGTGACGGCTGCCGTGCCGCGAATTTAAACCGGGGTTCCTTTCAAGCTTGCGGAGCCGGATTCGATTTTGGAAACCGCTTCTGCCGTCTGATGCATTTCCGTATGGCCGTTATGACCGCAGACAGGGCACGGAACCGCATGCAGCTTGCTTAAAGCGAAGTGAACCGCCTGCTTCGTATGCTCGAAGAAATGCCCTTTGCCGATGGCTTCATGCAAGCCGGCCTTTTGAAGCATTTGGAGCGGCTGTTCTTGAAGCTCGGAGAACAATACGATGCTCTCATGCTTTTTAAAATGCTTTACGATGCTCTCCAGGCTGGATTGGCCCGTCGAATCCATATAGGGCACGCTGTCCATTTTCAGAATGATAATTTGCGGCTTGGAATGAGCGGCCTCCAGGATGCTTTTCTCAAACAGGTTCGCCGCGCCGAAGAACAAAGCCCCTTCGACGTTGAACATGCTGATCTGCGGATGCACGTGCTCTTCATGCACCGGACAGACCGAAACATGGATCTGCTTGTCGGAGGAATCCGGCAAAACTTTAACGGTAATAAACCGTTCGCTCATATGCTTCACAAAAATAATGCCGGACAATATCAGGCCGGTCTCGACCGCCGTGGTCAGGTCCGTCAGAACGGTAAGAACAAAGGTAATAACCAGCACCAGCGATTCCGCGCTTTTGGCTTTCAACAGGTGCATAAAGGCTCTGCGCTCGCTCATATTCCAGGCTACGACCATGAGGATAGGGGCCATGCTCGCCAAGGGGATAGAAGAGGCGTAAGGGGCAAAAAGAAACAGGATCAGCAGCACGACAACGCCGTGAATGACTCCGGACAGCGGAGAAGCCGCGCCGCTTCGAATATTCGTCGCTGTTCTCGCAATCGCGCCGGTGGCCGGAATGCCTCCGAACAGCGGGGTCACCATATTGGCGATGCCTTGGCCGATCAGCTCCCGGTTGCTGTTATGGCGCGTGCCCGACATGCCGTCGGCCACTACGGCGGAGAGCAGGGATTCGATGCCTCCGAGCATCGCAATGACAAAGGCCGGCTTAATCAGATGCTGGATGTTTTCCCAAGTCAGCGAAGGCCAGTGCACGCTCGGAAGGCTGTTCGGAATCGCGCCGTAGGTGGAGCCGATAGTGGCAATCCGGTCAGGGAAGCACCAGGCGGCGATAACCGTTGAAACGAGAATGCCGATCAACGAGCCGGGAATTTTGGGGAACCACCTTGGCGTCATTAGAAGAATCACGAGGCAGATGCCGGCGGTCAAGACGCTGTACGCATTGATGGTGCCCAGGTGCATTCCCAGCTCCTTCATGTTGTCGAGGAACGCTTCGTGCTGCTTTAGGTTCCGCAGTCCGAGAAAATTGGCGATTTGGCCTGTGAAGATTGTGACGGCGATGCCGGCGGTAAAGCCTATTGTCACGGAGCGGGGAATAAATTGAATCAGCTTTCCAAGCTTGAATATCCCCATGCACAGCAAAATAACGCCGGCCATGAAGCCTGCGATCAGCAAATTTTCATATCCGTACTGCATTACAATGGCAAACAGAACCGGAATAAACGCTCCCGTGGGACCGCCGATCTGAAAGGTCGAGCCGCCGAACAGCGAGATCAGAATTCCGGCGATGATGGTGCTGAACAATCCGTACTCAGGCTTCACACCGGAGGCGATAGCAAACGCCATGCCTAAAGGAATGGCGACGATCCCGACAATCAGGCCCGATACGAGATCCTTCTGAAACGATTTTGCATGATACCCCTGAAACCGGCCGCTAAATTTCATTGAACAATCCCACCATAGTTTTTAATATTTGAATATTTGAATATATAAAATCATATAGCCGAACAAGGTTAGTGTCAATTTGGATTATGGAAGATAAAGCAAGTGAGGATAAAAGAAAAAGGGCAAATGGAGGCATGGTCTCCGATTTACCCTTTTTTTAAGCGTTTTTATTGATTTTTAATGTTTTCCAGCAAAGAGATCGCATTAATGAGATGGTTATCGAAAATTTGCTTGGCCACCTTCAGCAAATCTTTTATCAGAGGGTCGCGGAGCGAATAAATGACGGAGGTTCCGTCTTTCGTGCCGACGACCACATTTTTATTTCTTAGCACGGCCAGCTGCTGTGAAACGGCTGAGCCTTCGCTGTTCAGAATGGTTTGTATTTCATTGACGTTCTTATCGCCTTCCGATAATATTTCAAGAATCCGAATTCTTAACGGATGCGCCAACGCTTTGAAAAAGTCGGCCTTGAACTGCTGCACTTCCTGATTCATAAGGTTCTCCCCTAATATCTGAATATTTGAATATAAGCTATCATAACACATTTGTTATGGATAAATCACCGCAAAGCATGCGAAGCGGAGGGAAGGCAGCGGTTGTCCCGTATGCGCCGCAGAGCTCTCAGGGCGGAACTCTGATTTTGGGGCTTTTTTATTTTGGAACCGGACGTTTATAATAGGGGAACAGTCGTTCTGCAAGGGAGTGGTGAAAGGATGATTTTAAAAAAATCACTTTCTGATCTAATACATGATTTAAAAGGAAATGAAAATATAGTGAATTGGCATGAGGTTGAGCCTCAGGAAGCCAAGACAAGACCCATGCCCGAAAGCGTAGATCCCCGCATCAAGGCGGCCCTGGCCAAACGGGGAATCGAACATTTATATACGCACCAGCATACAGCTTACGAAACCGTACGCAAGCAAGAAAATATCGTAGCGGTCACCCCTACGGCATCGGGCAAGACGCTGTGCTACAACCTGCCCGTGCTGCAGTCCATTGCCGAGGACGACGGCAGCCGCGCGCTGTATTTATTTCCGACCAAAGCGCTGGCCCAGGATCAGAAAAGCGAGCTTAACGAAATCATCGCCGAAATGGGGATCGATATCAAAAGCTTTACATACGATGGAGACACCTCCCCTGCGATCAGGCAGCTGGTGAGAACGGTGGGGCATATCGTTATTACGAATCCGGACATGCTGCATGCGGCGATCCTTCCTCACCATACGAAATGGGTCAGCTTATTCAGCAACTTAAAATATATCGTCATAGATGAGCTGCACACTTACAGAGGCGTCTTCGGCAGTCATGTAGCCAACGTCATCCGCAGGCTGAAACGAATCTGCCAATTTTACGGGAGCCAGCCGCTGTTTATCTGTACGTCTGCGACGATCGCGAACCCTAGAGAGTTAGCCGAGCAGCTGACAGGGAAGCCGATGAGGCTTATCGACGATAACGGCGCACCGCGCGGAAGGAAGCACTTCGTGTTTTATAATCCGCCGGTCGTGAATCAGGCGTTAAATATACGGAAAAGCTCCACGGTAGAAGTAAACCGTTTGGCGAAGGAATTTTTATCGAACAAAGTGCAGACGATTGTTTTTGCAAGAAGCCGGGTCCGGGTGGAAATCATTTTGAGCCATCTGCAGGAGCTGGTGAAGAACGACCTGGGAGCCAAGTCGATAAGAGGCTATCGGGGCGGTTATTTGCCGCAGCAGCGCAGAGAGATTGAAAGAGGCTTAAGAAACGGGGATATTCTAGGCGTTGTCAGCACGAACGCATTGGAGCTTGGCGTGGATATAGGTCAGCTGCAGGTCTGCATCATGAGCGGCTATCCGGGCAGCGTGGCGAGTACATGGCAGCAGGCGGGCCGGGCCGGGAGAAGGCACGGGGAAGCTCTCGTCTTGATGGTCGCGAGCAATACGCCGATCGATCAGTATGTCGTGCAGAATCCCGACTATTTCTTCGACCGGTCTCCGGAGTCCGCGAGAATCAATCCGGAAAATCTCATTATCCTGGTCGATCATTTGAGGTGCGCGTCATATGAGCTGCCCTTCAAGAGAGGCGAAGAGTTCGGCCCGCTGGAGATTGAAGAACTGCTGGAATATCTGGTAGAGGAACGCGTGCTGCACCGCGCCGCCGATACGTTCTACTGGGCAAGCCAGTCCTTCCCTGCAAGCGAGGTCAGTCTGCGCTCCGCCGCTCAGGAAAATGTCGTCATCGTGAACCAGACGGATATCGCAAACGTGAGGATCATCGGAGAAATGGACCGTTTCAGCGCGATGACGCTGCTGCATGACGAAGCGATCTACCTGCATGAGGGAGTACAGTACCAGGTGGAAAAGCTGGATTGGGACCATAAAAGGCGTACGTTCGCGAGGTGAACGTAGAGTATTATACGGATGCCAATCTGGCTGTCAAATTAAAGGTGCTCGAAATCGACCGCACCGAGAACAGGCAGACGACGTCGAGAAATTATGGCGATGTCGTCGTCAACGCCATGCCTACGCTTTTTAAGAAAATTCGTTTGACGACCTTTGAAAATATCGGGTACGGGCCTATCAGCCTTCCCGAAGAAGAGCTGCATACCAGTGCGACCTGGATTGAATTAAAAGAACCGGACCCGGCGTTAGGAACCAAGACGCTTGAGCAGCTGCTGCTCGGTATATCCAATGTGCTGAGGCATATCGTTCCCATTCATGTGATGTGCGACCGCAGCGATATTCATGTCGTCTCTCAAATCCGGGCCGAGCATACGCAGCTGCCCACCATTTTCATCTACGACCATTATCCCGGCGGGATCGGGTTGGCCGAGGATGTGTATAAGCGCTTTGATGAAATCAAGGCGGCGGCCAGAAGCCTGATTCGGCGTTGTCCGTGCGAAGACGGCTGCCCTTCGTGCATCGGCACGGAAATCGAAGGGCTTCACGCGAAGCAGCTTAGCGTAGAATTGCTGGGGCAATTATGAGCGGGCTGCGCGAACGGCTGCTGCGCCATAAGAAACCGTCAGCTCCCGCGCCGCAGCCTCCGGAGGCTGCAGATACGGCAGAGCTTGCCGCCGGGCCCCCAGCCGGTGAGGCTGAGTCTGCGGCCGGAGGCATGCAAGCGCAGCACGACCCTGCTGCAGCCGTCTCCGGCAGCGAAGCAGCGTCCGCCGGACAGGACCCCGAGTCCTGCGAGTGGGCGCCTCTCGGCGGGCACCTGGAGCACACCGAATGGGGGAGCTTCGTGCTCCGGCGCCGATTCTACGAGCCATCCTTTATGCACGGCCGGTATGCGCTCAACGAGCTGTGGGGGCAATCCGACAAGCTGATGTCCATCCTGCTGCCGGGAGACGTCGAAGCGGCGCTGGAAGGGCTGCCGCACGAGCAGCTGCTGTTTCTGGACACGGAAACGACGGGGCTCGGCGTCGGCGCGGGGAATGTGCCCTTCATGATCGGCATCGCGTTCTATGAAGAGCGGCGCTTCACCGTCGAGCAAATGCTGATCCGCCACCCCGGGGAAGAGCTGGCTATGCTGCATTATTTGGAGGGCAAGCTGCGCAAGCACCCTTATCTCGTATCCTATAATGGCAAGACGTTCGACTGGCCGCTGATCAAAAACAGATATGTATTGAACCGGATGCCAGCGGAGCCGGATATTGCGGGCCATCTGGATTTTCTGTACCCCTCGCGCAGCCTGTGGAAGCATACGCTGCCTTCCTGCAGGCTGGGAAAAGTAGAGGAGGCGCGGCTGCATGTCAACCGTCTCGACGACGTTCCGGGCTCCCTGGCTCCGACATTATATTTTCAATATTTGGCGGAGCGGAACGTTATGCTGCTGGGCGGCGTGTTTGAGCATAACGAGCTGGATTTGCTGTCGCTGGCAGGCCTTGCGGTTCATTTCTCCCATGTGTTAAGCGGCAATTTCCGGCTTGCGGAGATGGAGCTGGAGGAGCAGTACCGTCTGGGCCTATGGCTGAGCAAGGTAGGCGTCTCTTCGTTTGCGGAGCAGGTGCTGGAGAAGCTGATCTCCCGGCTGTTTGACGCCGAGGAAGAGCTGGAAGCGGCAATCGACTATGTCCTTCCCGCAGCGCAGTGGCATAAGCAGCAGCACCGCTACGATGAAGCGGCTCGCTTGTGGAATCTCTACTTAGAGCGCAGAGGAGGCGGAAGCCTGGCTTCTTTGGAGCCATATCTGGAGCTCGCTATGTATTACGAGCATAGAGAAAAGCGCCTCGAGCTGGCTCTGCACTATGCGGAGCAGGCGATGGAGAAGGCTTGGCAGCGGCAGTCGCTGCTGCGTCCGGAGCGCAGCGGCGGCAAGACGGGACGCTCCCGGCGCGGAGGCTCGGAAGAGGAGCGGGAGCAGGAGGATATCGTCGCTGCGATACAGAAACGGCTCATCCGGCTGCGGGGCAAGGTCGAGCGAAGCCAGCTCAAGCCGAAGACAGCAAAAGCACGGCAGCAAGTCTCCCCTCAGGGCCAAAGCTCCGGTAAAAGGCACAAAGAGAAAGCAGAATACCGGATGGACAGCTTGTTCTAAAGGAACGGCAGGGCATAAAACCTTGCCGAGATGGAAATACAGAGAGACAAGACCGATTTACTTTTTATGGAAGAGCTTAGGCGAAAAGCATGAAAAGTGAAGCGTGGCGGTGTCTCTTGATTTTTATCCAGTAAAGGCGGAATGCGATATGCCGGAATTGCCGGAAATGGAAAATTACAAGCTGCTGCTCGGTCCCCGGTTAAGCGGGCATACGCTAACGGGAGTCGAGGTGACGCGGGAAAAATCGATCAATATTCCGGTGGAACGCTTTCAACAGGCTTTAACCGGGCAATCGGTGCGATATTTGGAAAGAAGGGGAAAGCATCTGCTCTTCCATCTGTCCGGATCGAATGTGCTTCTGCTTCATTTAATGCTGGGCGGCATTTTATATTACGGCACAGCCGGGCAAAAGCCGGATCGGACAGTGCAGGTTACGCTGAGCTTTGGCGGCATGCACTTATACTGTATCGGACTCAGGCTCGGATATCTTCATTTCTACGAGAATCCGGAGTCCGTCCGTGAGGCGCTGGAGAAGCTGGCGCCGGAGCCGATGGAGCCGGGCTTTACTTTGGCTCATTTTGCCGAGCTGCTTCAAAAGCAAAAGGGAACGCTGAAAGCGACGTGGGTTGATCAGCATATCATGGCAGGCATCGGCAACTGCTATTCCGATGAAATTTGCTTCGATGCCGGACTGCTGCCGGAAAGACGCTGTACGGACTTGAGTGGGGAAGAGCTGGAGCGGCTGTTCCATTCCATGCGCAGTGTGCTTTCCGAGGCAACCCGATACGGCGGTTACATGGATATGCCTTTGTTTGCGGGGGACAGCTTGACGGGGGGCTATGACAGCCGCTGTCAGGTCTATGACCGGGAAGGGGAGCCATGTCTGCGCTGCGGCCGGCCTATCGTGCGGCGGGATGTCTCCTCCAAGAAATCGTTTTGCTGTCTTCATTGCCAGCATTAGTCTGCAGGAGGTGAACGAGGATGCGTGCAGGTTCCCACATCAGCATAAGAAACGGGTATCTGGAAGCAGCGAAGACCGCTCTGAAGCTGGGAGCGGCCGCTTTTCAATATTTTCCGAAAAACCCGCGCAGTCTCGGGATCAAGCAGTTCAACCGTCAGGATGCGGAGGCTTGCGCGCGGTTTTGCCGGGAGCAGGGGCTGTCTTCGATTGCCCATTCGCCTTATCCGACCAACCTGGCATCTGAGGATGCCGCATTAAGGGAAGCCACGGTCCGGTCGCTTCGAAACGATCTTGCGATTGCGGAGGCATGCGGGTCCGTAGGGGTCGTCGTGCATTTTGGCAAATATAAAGGCGGGGATACGTTACAAGGCTACAAAAATATTATACAATGTCTTCATGAAGTTCTTTCGGATTGGCAGGGGGAAGCCAAGCTGCTGATTGAGAACCAAGCGGGAGAAGGCTCTTTGATGGGGACTACGCTTGAAGAGCTCATGCAGATCCACAAGCTGTCCGACCGCCGCAGCCATATCGGATTTTGCCTGGATACCTGCCATGCTTTTGCCTGCGGGCTTTGGCCTGCGGCGCAGGGCGGCTGGCCGGAGCTTGCAGCAAAAGCGCAGAGCATCGGGTATTTTGAACATCTGCTGGCGGTTCACCTGAACGATTCCGTCTACGCATGCGGCCAATATAAAGACCGGCATGCAAATATCGGCCAAGGGTATATTGGAGAAGCAAGGTTCCGCGAGTTACTGCAGTGGGCTCGAACGCAGGACCTGCCGGTCGTGCTCGAAACCCCCGTTCCCAAGGGCATGACGCATGCCCCTGAGATAGCTTATGTGCGCAAGCTTGCCGGAGATTGAAACGAAAGCGCACGGGGAGGGGTAACCATGTCGGCGATTCATGTCTTTCTTGATGATTTACGGGCCTGCCCCGAAGGCTTCGTATGGGCGAGGAATGTGGAGGAATGCCTTCTTTTGCTGCAGGAGTGCGAAGTGGAAGTGCTGACTTTGGACTATGATCTGGGGTGGGGACAGCCGACGGGCTTGGAGGTGGCGCGATATATCGTTACCTCTCAGCGGTACCCGAAGGAGCTGTACCTGCACACGTCCAGTATAACCGGCAGATGGAGCATGTATCAGCTGCTGTATGCGAACAAGCCGGAGGCGGTGAAGCTTGTTAACGGCCCGGTTCCTTACGAAAGACTTCAGCTGATTGCCAAAAAAGGACAAGAATAGGTTGTGATTGAGAGTGAAGGTCTTATCATTAAGCAATGTTGATTTTATCCGCGAAGAGCGGGACATTTTATCTCATATTGATATTGAAGTAAACCCGGGGGAACACTGGGTAATTCTTGGCAAGAACGGTTCAGGCAAAACGACGATCCTCGAAATGATCAACGGGTATCAATTTCCTAGCCGCGGTCAGGTTGAGGTACTCGGTTATACATACGGAAAGTGCGACGTAAGAGAAGTGCGCAAGAAAGTCGGCTATATCAGTCAATCGTTGTATGAGAAGCTTAATCCGAGCGATCCGGTTTGGGAAGTTGTGGCTACGGGCGAATATGCATTTCTCCGTTTTTACGAGGAGATTGCCCCTGAGGTAATAGAGAAAGCTCTGCAAAAGCTGGACCAGATCAAGCTGCGGCATTTGGCGGATCAGCCGCTTGGTACTTTGTCCCAAGGGGAACGGAAAAAAATTATGCTGGCGCGCGCCTTAATGACCAGCCCGCAAATTTTGATTATGGACGAGCCATGCTCCGGCCTGGATCTGTTCGAACGCGAGCGATTGCTGGAGACGGTGAACCAATTAAGCGAGGACAAGATCACGGTGCTGTATGTCACTCACCATATTGAAGAAATTATGCCGATGTTCACTCATGTTGCACTTATAGATAACGGAAAGCTGATCGCTTCGGGTCCGAAGGCGGACGTGCTGACGGAAGCTAATTTATTAAAAGCGTTCCAGGTTCCCGTAGCTTTGGAATGGTATCAAGATAGGCCTTGGATCAAGGTTTTGTAGACAAGGAAGGAACGGTAACAGTGGAACAACCAACAAGAATGCAAGCTGAAGTGGAAAGTACATTTATAGGGACGGCCAATCACGGTTACGGACAGCACGCGCAAGAGGAAATCCGCCGTCTGTTCGGCCAAGGCTGTAAATTCGGCATGCTCGTCCCGGCCGAAATATTCATCTTCACTCTGCCTGTGGATAAGGAAGAAGCGACGCGCAGGCTGCTGGAGCAGGAACCGATGTTTCTGCGGCACATCCAGCCCGTCGACGCCAGGCAGACATGGAACGGCGGCTCGATGGACGAGCTGGTTGAGCTGGTAAGGACGACGAAGGTGCTGTCGCTCGAAGAAGGAGCCGCTACGGCGGTTCAAGTGCGCAAAACCGAGCAGGTCGGCTCTGAGCTGTCACCTGCAGGCTGTAAGCAAGCTATCGACCGGGTGCTGGCCGAGCGGTTCGGAACGGTTGCCGTCGTCAAGGATGCCAAATGGACGGTATCGGTCTATCTTACGGCAGCCGAGGTGTACTTGGGGCTCTCACGGCCTGAGCACAATTTGTCGGACTGGTCCGGCGGCGCGGTCCGGTTCCGGAAGGAAGAAGGCCAAGTATCCCGCGCCAAATTCAAGCTGCTGGAAGCGGAAAGAGTATTTGGCTTGGATTTCAGCCAATACCGGTCGGCAATCGATATCGGTGCGGCGCCCGGGGGCTGGACCTCTTTATTGCTGGAGCGCGGACTCCGGGTTACGGCGGTAGATCCGGCCAAGCTGGATAAGGAGCTTTTGCGCAATCCGCGGCTGACTTTTCTTCAAAAGAATGCCGGGGACGTCAAGTTTCCGGAGAACAGCTTCGATCTGCTTGTCTGCGATATGAGCTGGAGCCCGAGACAAATGGCCCGTTTGGTCAAGGAGCTTCTCTATGCTTTGCAATCGGGAGGCACAGCCGTTATAACGGTCAAGCTGCTTCATAAGAAGCCGTTCCAAACCGTGAGGGAAATGCTGGAGGATGTACAGCCCGAGCTGATGCTGCAAAAGGCAAAGCAGTTATTCCATAACAGGGAAGAGCTGACGCTATTTTTGGTGAAAGCATAGGAGCGAACGGATGAATGAACGCATTGACCTCAAGTATTGGAATGAAATTTACCGGCATAAGGAGCAGGGGAATCCGCAGGAAGATCGATGGCTGGATAAATATGCCGCTATACTTGAGCAATCGATGGACACGGCCATCGTCGATTTGGGCTGCGGCAGCGGAGTGGACACGGCTTATCTAATCGGACGAGGCCACAAGGTGATTGCCTGCGATCTGTCCGATGAGGCCTTGCAGCAGGCAGCGAGGCTGGCTCCGGGCGCGGTCTTACAGCAGTTGAATTTGCTGGAGGGTCTTCCGTTTGAAACCGGCAGCGCGAAGATCATCGTTGCGGACTTGAGCCTGCATTATTTCACATGGGCCGATACGTCGGCGATTATTCTTGAGCTGCAAAGAGTGCTGCAGCGGGGAGGGGCGCTGCTCTGCCGCCTCAACTCGGTGATGGATAAGGAGTTCGGAGCGGGTCAAGGACGGGAGATCGAGCCTCATTTCTACGAATTCGAGGGGAGATTCAAACGTTTTTTTGACGAGGAAGAGATTCGCCGTCTCTTTGAACAATGGAATATGGAGCACCTGGAACACTCGACAATGTACCGGTATGGTAAGCCCAAATGGTGTTGGGACTTTGCCGCCGTACACGGGGGTTGAGCAGAGTCTGCCCGAAGGTATCACGCTGGCTGTCAACGCCTCTTTCGGGCAGGCCGCTCGGTTTCCTTTAGTTATTCAATATAATCTTTCAGCTTTTGCTGCAAGGAGCTTGAGATTTGGACGAGAGGCAGCCTCAGCTCGCTTGAGGCAATGACGCCCTGTTCCTTCAAAATCCATTTCAACGGGCCGGGATTCGGCTCTGCAAACAAAAGCTGGATGAACGGGTACAGATCGTCGAAGATGATCTTGGCCTCACGGAAATTTCCATTTTTCATTTCATGATACAACTGGACGAACCGGTCCGTTTTTACATTGGCTGCAGCGGTCATCAGGCCGCTTGCTCCCAAAGCTAACGAAGCGTACATCAGCGCGTCTTCACCGCATAATACGGGCTTCGACCCCCTCTGTGACAGCTCTGTTAACAGCTGTGTGCTGCCTGAGCTGTCCTTCAAACCAATGATTCCATCCATTTCTAGAATCGTATGCACCGTATCCGTTTCCAGCTTGACGCCGGTGCGGTAAGGAATTTCGTACATAATAACAGGCATTCCGACCTGGGCGATGCGGCGAAAATGCTCAATAATCCCTTGCTGCGAAGGGCGGTTGTAGTAGGGAACGACAACCAGTACGGCGTCCGCGCCCAAGATCCCGGCCCGTTCCGTGTTTCTGACGGCTGCAGCCGTATCGTTGGTTCCTGTGCCCAAGACAAGCGGCACGGACCTGCCGGAGAGGGCAGTCCGGGCTGTCCGCATCAGCAGCTCGACCTCTTCGGGGCTAACGGTAGGCGATTCGCCGGTCGTCCCGTGAACCACAAGGCCGTGGATTCCTGCGGAGATCAGCCGGTTCGCGTGATTGTAGAACGATTCCAGATCCAAGCTGCCGTTCGATTGAAATGGCGTTACGACTGGGACGTAAATTCCGGACAATTGCTCTTTGGTTAACATATTAGTTCATCCTCCCAAGCTATGATGATGGTATCTGTATTTTCACCTTAGCATAGAAATGATGATTACAGTTATCTATAATAAATGATACGAAGCATCAATAATTTTGATATTATAGGGGCTCGATCGAATGGATTTAACTTATTTTCATACATTTCGGGAAGTGGCAAGGAAACAAAGCTATACTCGGGCGGCAGAGGAGCTGGGATATGCGCAGTCCAGTATCACCATGCAAATTCAGAAGCTGGAGAAGGAATACGGTGTTCCGCTGTTCGAACGATTCGGCCGGACCATGCGGCTTACACCGCCCGGCGAGGAGCTTTTGAAGCTCGTTATCCCTATGCTGGAGCTGTATGCGCAATCGAAGGAAACGATAACGCAACAAGCAGGCGGGAGTTTGACGATCGGCACTATCGATTCGCTTGCGGCTTATTTTTTGCCGCCGTATCTTCAGCAGCTCAAGCAAAAGGTGGAAGGATTGAGCATCCAACTATATCCCGAAAGCGAGGCGGTGCTTCTGGCGAAGGTTAGGGAAGGGGCCTATGACGTGGGTCTGCTGCTGGAGCGAAATCCCGCCGACCCGGCATTAACCTGCACCTACATCCGGGAAGAGCCCCTGGTGCTGGTTGCCCCGCCAGGTCACAGGCTTGTTCAAGCGGCTGAAATCCGGCCAGAGGATTTGAATGATAGCGAGTTTATCGTTTCGGAAGGAAGCTGCTTATACCGCAGCACGTTTGAGAAGCTGTTGAAGGATCAAGGGGTGGCCTTTCGGATCGGGTTTGAGCTGGGCAGCCTTGAGGCCATTAAGCATTGCGTAATGAACGGTTTAGGCATTGCTTTGCTGCCCCGGATTGCAGTGGAGGAGGAACTTAACAAAGGGAGTCTTGGGGTCATTCCGTTTTCTCATCCCGAGCTTAGCTTTCATCTTCAAATGGTAGTTCATCCCCGCAAATGGCGGTCGCGCGCGCTTGACACGTTTGCCAGGATGCTGCAGGAAAGCAGCTAATAAAGTTATTGCACACAGGGCTCTATGCCTGCTTTAACTTTGCGAGGACTCCTTAGAATCTGTCTTAGCTTTCCTTTTATTCAAGACTGCCAGCTTTTGCCACCATGTCTTGCTGCGCTGGGTTTCCTGGCCCGCAATGAGCTGCTGCATTAACAATCTGGCTCGGTCTTCCTTTTGGGATCTCATTTTTAGCTCTTCGTAGAAAGCTTGGGAGTTAGTCATCTCGTCACCTTATAAGTTGAAGTTATTTTGCCGAAGCATAATATAGCAATTTCTTCAATCCATTGCAATGACAGAGATTCCAAATTTAGGAATAACGGGCTTTTAAACTAAGGTAAGCTGGTATGTATAGGGGCAGAATTGGATTGTATTTCAACGGGAAAGCCGGATCGCGCCGAATCCCTATAAGAGGGAATATCTCATTTGAAAGTGCTAGAGGATCAAATAAATACCCGTTTGGAGGCAATGTATGAGTGCAAATCAAGAGATGCGGCAGCAAGCAGAGCTTTTACGGGAGTTCGTTCGTGAAGGCTGCTCTAAGGATAAATCCGACGAGCTGCAGCAGCTGCTGGCATGCATCGAAGCTTGGGAACAAGAGCCGCAAAGGCTGGAGGAGCTCCGCAGGCTGCAGGAGGAAAATGCCAAGCTGAAAGAAAATCTTAAAAAGCTTAGAGCCGCTCAGCAAACCAAAGACACAGCTTATATGTCCAGCCGGCTTAGAGATGCGTTAAGAGAGTAGAGTGCGATGGAGAACCCGGCACAGCGGGACGCCTTAGATATTCTATCCTGATTATTTCTGAGGTGGCTCCTCGTGCTGCAATTTATTCGAAGTTGGTGCCCTTTACATGTTCAATTACACGGTAGAAGGCTTGCTGCTGAACGTATTTTTTATTATGTTTCCGCTTATATTTTATCCCTGGATCGTTCAGGGGCATTCGGAACAAAAAGCGTTTGTGAAAAACAGCTTATTTTATTTCTTATTCGCAGGCTCTTCCGTGCTTTGCATGATATTTCATGTAACGGTACAAAACGGTTTAATGTTTGATTTCCGGCTTATTCCTTTTTTATTAGCTTGCTTTTACAGCAATCGTACGGTGACGCTGCTTCTTTTTGTAACCATGATTTCCGTCCGGTTTTTACTTCCGGGGCATGGTGCCTACTTGAATGCGGTTTCTACTTCACTGGCTTTATTTATTGTGATTCTATTCGGCAAACGATATGTCCAGCTGCGTTTGTTTCATAAAATCGTTTTTGCCGCCGGCATTTCGTTTGTATGCAAAATGAGCGGGATTACGAGCAATCTAATATTCGACCCCAATGTATATTATTTGCTGGATGCGGCTATTTTCTATATGTTCCAGGCTCTGTTTATGGGGCTTGGGATTTATATCATGGAGTCGATTATTAAAAGTGACGAGCTGCGGCGGGAATTGATCGAATCGGAGAAAATGAAAATTGTCAGCGTCATATCGGCTTCTGTCGCCCATGAAATCAGGAATCCGTTAACATCGGTACGCGGATTTATCCAGCTGCTGACCCAATCGGAACTGAACACGGCCAAAAGGCTTCAATACGGCTCGATCTGCCTGGATGAACTGGACCGCGCGCAGCAAATTATTAACGATTACCTTTCTCTCGCCAAACCGCACCCGGAACATTTGGATAAGCTGGATGTCGGACAAGAGCTGGATTATATCGGAAATGTACTCAGCTCCTACGCTTTGTTGAACAATGTCGAAATCGTCATTGACGTCGAACAGGATCTTTACATCATGGGAGAACGCTCCAAGTTCAGACAGAGCCTGATCAATCTGGCCAAAAATGGCGTTGAAGCAATGCAGCTCGGAGGGCAGCTGTTTCTTACGGCCAAAGGACGCAGGAATAGCGTAATTGTGGAAATTGTCGATCATGGAAACGGCATGACGCCCGAGCAGATTCAGCGGCTGGGAACGCCGTACTTTTCGAACAAGGAGAAGGGAACAGGACTCGGTACGATGGTTTCTTTTAATATTATCAAAAACATGACGGGTAAAATCCGTGTCGACAGCGAGGTTGAGAAGGGAACTCAACTGACCATCGTATTTCCCCTCAGCGGTTAAAACCGGTCATGTCAGATTCCCCTGACAAAATGTGCAGAGGCGTGGTATAATGAGGTTGTAATCAATCATCGCATACATGGGGGGAGATACAGATGCTATTTTCTAAAATCCTGGTTGCGTATGACGGTTCCAATCTTTCCAAGAAAGCGCTTGAAAAGGCAGTTCGGCTGGTTCAGGAACAGACAGGGGATCAGCAGGCGCCCGAGCTTGAAATCATTCATGTATTTCATTATCCGACCGTTATAGGCGATGCTTATGCGGTAAACGCCAAGGAAGCCTATCTGGAAGGCGCTCAACTGACGCTGAAGGGAGCCAAGGCGTTGATTCCCGATTCGCTGAAGGTGAAATATGTGCTTCAGAATGGGGATCCTGCCCATGAGGTTCTCAATTATGCGAAGCAGAATCAAGTAGATCTGATCATTATGGGAAGCAGGGGGCTTGGAGCGATCCGAGAATTATTTTTGGGCAGCGTGAGCCATAATATTGTACAGCAGTCCAACATTCCCGTTATGGTCGTCAAATAATTTATGCATGTATTGGAGCACTCACCTTATACCATTAGGGTGCAGTGCTCTTTTTGGTCAGAGAGACAGCTTGTTGAATGGGATGGGAAAGAGGAGCGGATATGCTTTTTTACTTGATTGCAGGCGTGGTGGCGGCAGCGGATCAAATCACGAAATGGATTATCAGGAAGTATGTTGATGTGGGAGAGACGTTCCCGCTGTGGGGAATGGAGATTACCCATTATGAAAACAGCGGTATGGCGCACAGTTTATTTCAAGGCTACGGCCGTTTATTTGCGCTTGCCGCCGTTTTATTTATTATCGGGGTAGTATATTACCGGAAAACTGGAGAAATTAAAGGCGTATGGGCTGACCTCGGGTTCGGCTTTCTTGTCGGCGGCGCGGCGGGCAACGGGATTGACCGGATTTTGTTCGGACAGGTCACCGATTTTTTAACCTCCCGTTCCGGGAAAGGGATTTTAAATCTTGCGGACCATGCGATTGAGATCGGCGTCATATGCCTTCTCGCCAGTGCGGTCGTTCAGCTGATCCGAAAAAGAAGCACGCGAACAGATAGTTGATTTTTCCATTTTTTGTGGTATGATATGTAATAAATCAGTAATGTAAAGCGGAAGCACCGCTGTTCAAGAACTTGTTCTTGTGCAGTTGGTGCTTTTTTTGCGTTTACGGCTGGAAGGAGAGGAGCGTATGAACAATCAAATGAAGGCAGCCGTCGTTGCTGCGGTTCTTTCCGTGTTATTGGCGGCCAGCGGCTGGCTGCAGCTGCAAGGTTATATGTAGCTGTAGCTGCGTCGCAGAAGCAGACCCGAAAATACGACTCAAGGGGGGAGCGTTACCTACATGTCCAAAATGAAGCTCGTAGTTATCGATAACGATTCGTATTTCATCGATATGTTTTCGGCCTATATACGGACCTCGGAATACGGGCAAACCTTTACCTTAACGGCGTTCTCTAGCCGCGAACACGGCATAGCTTTTATCGAAAGCTTGGCGGAGCCCTGCATTCTGCTCGTACATGAGGCATGGATGCCGCTGCCGGACAAAGCTTTCATGCAGCAGCTCGGCTGCTTGATTCTATTGAGCGACGCCGGGGCATCGCTGGATATTTTGGAGTACCCGGTGCTGTGCAAGTACCAGCCCTTGAATCAGCTGCTCTCGCATCTGATTTCCCACTACAATGAATATTCCTCAAGCAGGATGATTAAGGGAAACCGGAGCACAGAGGTAATTTCAGTCTACTCAGCGGTAGGCGGGACAGGGAAAACGCTGACTTCCGTCCATTTGGCCAGAGAGCTCGGTTTGCTGGGACGCAAAGTGTTCTATTTGAACCTGGAGCAGCTGCCCTCAGTGTCTTGGATGGAGCCTTCAGGAGCCTTGGAGGAGAATCATTTGGCCAGAATATTGTATTTCGGCAAGAAAGATCCGAAGCTGCAGATCGCCAGGATCGAGAGGTACAAGCGAAAGCATACGGCTATGGGCTTCGATTATTTTCCGGGCGGCTTTGAGCCGGCGGAAGTGATGGATATGACGATGCAGGATACAGAGACGCTGATCCAATCTCTCGTACAGTCCGGTGTGTATGACTGCGTCATAGCAGATTTGGATTCCTGCTTATATCCTCGTATCCGGTCGTGTCTGCAGCAAAGCGATTTGGTGCTGTGGCTTGCCGCGGACGACCGCGTTCAGCTGGAGAAAACCCGAATGCTGCTGAAGCTGCTGACTACCCAAGACGACGGAAATAGAGTGGACACCGCCCAAATAAAACTTGTCGTCAATAGGTTTAGCGGCAGCTTAACCAACCCGGACACGGAGTGGCCGCTGCCTATTGCCGGATACTTGCCTTACATGCCGGAATGGAAGTCCTATCCGTCGGTTGAAAAGCTTCAGCCGCGGGGAGTATTCAGCGAAAGTATAGCGGCGCTTCCCTTGATTCATCATGAGATTGCGAAGGAGAAGGCTTATGGCGCTCGATGAGACGGTACGGCTGTTGAAGCAGCGGATTCAGGAGAAGCTCGATTTATCCGTCTCGCTGACGGATATACAGCTGCAGGACATGATCGAACAAGAAGTGTTTTCATTTCCGTTCGGCACGTATTTGACGGCAGGACAGCAGCACCGGCTGGTGATGAGAATCTTTCATTCCTTCCGCGGGCTGGACGTGCTCCAGCCGCTGGTTGACGATGCTTCCGTCACGGAAATTATGATCAATCGTCATGATCAGATCTTTATCGAACGGAACGGAAGCGTCAGTCAGACGGAAGTAAAGTTTGAGAGCCGGGAGAAGCTGGAGGACGTTATTCAGGCGATTGTCGCTAAAGTGAACCGGGCGGTGAATGAATCCAGCCCGATTGTAGACGCGAGACTGCTGGACGGTTCCCGGGTCAATGTGGTGCTGCCTCCAGTTGCTTTGGAAGGGCCGGCCATGACCATACGTAAATTTCCGGAGCATCCGATGACGCTGGAAGACTTGATCGCTAAAGGCGCACTGAGCGGAGAGGCGGCCTTGTTCCTCCAGAAGCTGGTGCGGGCCAAGTACAACCTGTTTATCGGCGGCGGAACAGGTTCGGGGAAGACGACGTTCTTAAATGCACTGTCGCAATATATTCCTGCGGAAGAACGCGTCATTACGATTGAGGACTCCGCAGAGCTTCAGCTCCGAACCGTTCCGAACCTGGTGAGGATGGAGACTCGCAACGCGAATACGGAAGGAAGGGGCGAAATTACGATCCGCGAGCTGATCCGCTCTTCGCTGCGGATGAGACCCAATCGGATTATAGTCGGTGAAGTCAGGGGAGCGGAAGCTTTAGATATGCTGGCCGCTATGAACACTGGACATGACGGGAGCTTATCGACCGGCCACGCTAATTCCACAAGCGACATGCTGAGCCGGCTGGAAACGATGGTGCTGAGTGGCGCTAATTTGCCTGTGGAGGTGATTCGTAAACAAATATGCTCGGCGATCGATGTCATGATCCATTTGACACGGTTAAGAGACCGGTCACGCAGGGTAACGGAAATAAGCGAAATCATCGGGCTTGAAGGAGGCGAGGTTAGGCTAAATCCGCTGTATGTTTTTGTTGAGCACGGGGAGGAGAAGGGAGGCGGAATAAAGGGAGAGCTTAAGGCGACCGGCAGCCGGTTATATCATGCCGACAAGCTCGCCATGGCAGGCATTACACTTTAGGAGAAGTAAAGGGAAGGAGGAAGCAAGCTGGTTTATCTAGTTGGTGTATTACTGGCCGGAGCCTTGTGTTGGCTTGCGCTGAGCGTTGTTCAGCGGGTGCAGCGGAAGCGGGAGGAGGAAGTCCATGATCCGGACGGAGCAGCCCAGCCACAATCGGCACCTTATGCCTCATCGTATTTGATCCAATATAACCAGTATCAGATGAGCTTCAAGGAAGCGGCGGTATATTCCATTATTGCCATGTGTGTACTTGGCATGATCGGTTTTTTGTTTTACCGGAATGCGGCGGCGGCTGTCTTCCTTTCGTTTGGCGGATTGTACTACCCCGTGATCCGCAGGAAGGAGCTGATTCTTAAACAGAAGTCGCAGCTTCGTCTACAGTTCAAACAGGTATTGTCGTCTCTGTCCTCTTCCCTTGGGGCGGGCAAATCGGTGGAGTCGGCGTTCCAGGAGGCTTTATTCGATATTCAGCTGCTTTATCCCGATCCCCAGACCTTTATTATCAGAGAATTGGAGACGATTCAACGCCGTATCGAGAACGGGGAAACGATTGAATCTGCGTTAAAAGACTGGAGCGAGCGCTCGGGACTCGACGATATCCAGCAGTTTACGGAAGTGTTTATGACCTGCAAACGAACCGGAGGCAACCTGGTTCACGTAATCCGCCGGACTGCAGCCATTATTCAAGAGAAGCTGGATATCCTGCAGGACATACAGGTCATGCTTGCGCAGAAACGGTTTGAGTCCAAGGTATTGACCTTCGCGCCGCTGGTTGTCATTGCAATTCTTTCAATCAGCTCTCCGGACTATATGGAGCCGATTTATCAAGGAGCAGGTATTCTTATTATGACTGTGGCGCTGGTGCTGCTGATTGGCTGCTACGCGCTGACCAGGCTGATTATGAACATTAAGGTGTGAGGTAGAGCTATGGTAATGTTCAGTTTATTCGGAGTGGAGCTGGTTTGTTTTTTCTGCATACTCTGGTCGGTAAGATCAGCCTATAAAAGCTTTATCCAAGATCATCGAAAGCAGCTTCCCGCCGCTTTCATGGCACCGGTATCGTTATGGATTATGGAGAAGCTCCGGCTGGCCGATCGGCTGTCGGAGCCGTTAGCCAGAGTTCACCAGTGCATGGCTGGCCTGTATGGCAGCAAAAATGCGCTGCCGTTTACAAGGTGCTTTATCGTCAAAAATATCTCGTTCAGCCTCTTATGTTTTGCCGGCGGTACGCTTCTGGCTGCAGTCACTGAAGATAATTGGGAGATCTTACTGTACACACTTTTTCTAACCGCGCTAATTCCGTATGCCTTATATAAAGAATTGGCCGGGCAGCTGCAAAAGAAGAAAAGGCAGATGCTGCTGGAGTTGCCTGAAGTCATGAACCAGCTCATTCTGCTGGTGAACGCCGGCGAAACCGTACAAAAAGCGCTGCTGCGGTGCGTAGAGCGCGGCAGTGAAGGATTAAAGGCGAGTCCGCTGCTCCATGAGTTAGCTGCAGCCGCGTACCAGATCAGAATGAACGCATCGTTTCCCAAAGCGATGGAGGACTTCAGCAAACGGTGCGGCATGCAGGAGGTATCGCTGTTTACAACGACGCTGCTGTTAAATTACAGGCGCGGGGGCGATGAGCTGGTCATGTCTTTGAAAGAATTATCGACCGTTCTATGGGAGAAAAGGAAGTCTTTAGCCAGAACCTTAGGGGAGGAAGCATCCTCGAAGATGGTGTTCCCGATGGTCCTTATTTTTTTGGTTGTCATGGTAGTCGTAGCTTCGCCCGCTGTTCTGATGATGGGTCAATAAGCGGAGCTGACACTGCTGGATTGGATTTCGAACTCACGAACAGAAGGAAAGGGGTTTAAGGGGATGCATGAAATAAACAAGGCTGTCAATCGTTTTTGGAAAGAGGAGGACGGGCTGGGCACACTGGAAATTTTATTAATCGTGGCTGTTCTCGTAATTATAGCCATCGCATTTAGAAAATGGATCATAAAGTGGATGGAGAGTCTGTTTAGCTCGGCCAACACTCAGATCACAAACCAGTCCGGCACAATTGAAAGCGATGCTACTAATCTCAGTCCGAAAGCACCGTAAACTATGCCTTTAAAGTTTAATATAAGCCGATATGACGAACCGGTCCCGAAGCGGGGGAGAGTCAATAAAGTCATCCGAGGCACGGACGGCAGTTTTACTATCGAGGCCAGTCTGGTGCTTCCGATCATACTTATCTGCACCATATTGCTGTTGTTCTTAGGACTGTTCTTTTTTCAAACCTCTTCGGCTTATCAAACAGCCGGTTTGGCAGCGGATCGGGCCGCATTCGTATGGGATAACAGCAGGAAGGACCCGGTAACGGGGGCCTTTAATGTCAGTGAAAGCGACGGATTGTATTGGCGGCTTCACAATGACAGCCTGTCCGATTTGTTCCGCTGGTTAATTCCTAACGCGCAGGCACAAGTGACGCTGCCTACGTCGGGTTCATCGCCCGATCAAGGACCGGTAGGCAAGCTTCAGCATGTGGGGGCCGTGCTGTCTGCCGAATGGAACGGGACGATGCGCTACGTCAACAACGGGTTGTTTAAAAAAGTGGAGGTGGAGCTGGAAAAACCATTCCGTTCCCCTGCTTACGCCAGACAAAATATACGGCAGCAGGTCGTGTCTTATGCGGATGCCCAGGTCGTCGATCCTGTGGAATGGATCCGGCTAATCGACTTCACCCGTACCTTCGTTCAGGAGATTCAAGGCAGAATAAAGCCGGAGGATGCCCTCCTTGCTATGGTGGAGCCTCAAAGCGTACCGGAACCGCGTGTCGTTATCAACAGCCATGCGAGCGCTGCTAATTATTTGAGAACCTTGGTCAACGGTAAAGAAGAAACGATTCAAGTCGATGCTACGACCAAGCGAGTGGTGGATGCAATGGATGCGAATATGGTTGCCCATCAGGCGTTTTACACGTTCAACGAGAGCCAGCTGCGGACGGTACAGCTTCCCAAGGATGAACAGCTGCTTCGGAGCGGCTCACAGGTGAAGGGGGTTGTATGGCACTTTTTTAAGCTGTCCAAGCAGGAGCAGGTAAAATTGTCGCAAGGACTGCGATCGGAGCTGGAACGCAAAGGAATCGTCATCGTTATTCATGAGTAATGCCGGATGGGATGTGAGAAAGCTTGAAGTTGCTGCGGCGATGGCTTGTGGAGCAGCAAGGAACTGTTTCGCTCTATTTTGTACTTGTTTTGGTGCCGATCTTTATGTTTTGCGCGCTGCTGATCGATTTCGCCAGAATAAAAGTTGCTGAGAAGGAAGCCGAAAATGCGGTAAAAACGAGCGTACGCTCCACACTTTCTGCATTTTCCCTGCCGCTGCATGCCTACGGCCTGTATGCGCTGGGACCGGATTCCGAGGAAGCGAAGAAGATTTTTCTGGATACGGCGGAAGGAAACCTGTCGGCCTCCATCAAGGAGCCGGGCTTCCAATACATCGATCAAAGGCTGGAGGCAGGCGGCTCAAGTCTGATACCGATGTATTCGCTGGCGAATCATACCGTTTTCAAAAAACAGCTGCTTGAGGAAATGAAGTATCGCGCACCGCTTGTCTATTCTCTGGAGATCGCTGATAAGTTTAAAACAACGGGGCTGGCGGCAACGATGAATCAAGGCTCACGCTTCGCTGAGCGTTCAGCCCAAATCGAAGCTCTCCTGGATGAGCGCAATGCTAATTTAGACACCGCCTGGAAAAAGTGGACGGCTATTCAGCAGAAAGCCACAGCCATTCAGCCGTTTTACCAAACCCAGCTGGACAAACTCAATGAGCTTAGCGGTAAAATAGGCATTCATACGATCGACGAAACAAAGCAGGCATTGGCGGATGCCAATAAGCAGCTGAAGGATTTGAAGGCGGATATTAAAGATGTCAAGAAGGACATTCGTTCCTTAGCGGATGCGGGAAGCAGCGCTGCCAAGACGCTAGATCGCCTCAACGATTTGAAAGATCAGCTGGAGGAGCAGGCAGCGGCAGTAGAAGCCCAGGTGAACGATTTGGATGAACTGCTGGACAATTTGATCCAATACGCCGAAGTGCTGGCGCTTTTAAAATTACGGTCCGCTTCCGACGCGGCTGCTCTCAAAGAGCAGCTTGGCGGTTTTGACGAAGCATTGAATGAAGCGAAACGAGTGAATGATCAATTAAATGCGGAGTTACAATCGAGCACGGCAGGTGCGGATTATACGGCGGACCGCGTGTTACAGTCCATCCCGCTGTTCAGCAGACAAGAGCTTGACGATTATGGCAGTAAGGCGGCTTCAACCGTTGCCTTATTTACAGGGCTTCAGGCCCAGCTTGACCGGGTTATCTTTTTTGATTCCCAAAGCTACAGTAACGCAGTTAAAGCGGTACAAGCCTTTGGGAAACAAGCTGGCGAGCTGACGGCATCGCAAGGAGCAAAGGAAACTGCCAGAGCCCAGCATCAATCCGGCGTTGCCAAAGCCAAGCAGGAGCAGAGGAATAAGATACAGCCGGTGCTGGATCAAGTATCGGGCGTTTTGGAGAAATGCAGCATACTCAGCTCCGCGGACCTTTTTCATGATCTGTATGTGAAGCTGCAGGGAGATCCTTCTGCGGGCAGCAAAGGGTATTTTCAAGCTTATATGGAAGCCAATCAAGGCAAGTGACCTGGCTGAACCCGTTCCCGAGATTTCATTGGATAACGCAGATAAGGCCGGTTTGAGCGCGATGAAATTGGTGGCGTCGCTGTCCGATCTGCTGGTGGATGTCAGAGATGAGTTTTATGTCGACGAATTTGCTTTGAGCAAGTTCAGCTACAGGACACTGGGATTGGAAAAGGACGGCAGCGGCCGGTTAAAGACAATAAATGAACCTTCCGATCCGCAATCGCATGCGCTTGCCAAACAGGAGCTTGAATATTTACTGTACGGCAGCGGCTCCTGTTCAGGCAATTATGCGAAGGCTTACGCCGAAATGTTCGCGTTCAGGCTAGCCGTTCGAACCGCGGAAGCGCTTCTGGAGCCGAGTAATGAGATGTTGAATCTGGGCTCGCCCTTGCTTGTATTTTTAGCTGCAGTAGCGGAAGGGGCAGTCCATGCGCAGCAGGATATGATGAAGCTTGTGGAAGGAGAAGCGGTTCCCCTGTCGAGCAAGCTGGGCAGCTGGCTGGAACTGAATTATAAAGATTATTTGCGTATCTTTTTTCTGCTGCACAGCAGAGATCAGATTTTGTTGTCGCGGATGCAGGCCTTGATCCAGTTAAATACAGGCTTGGATCTTCAAAAGAGCAGTACCTACGTTTCGGGGACCGTCTTGACTTCGGTGAAATTATGGTTTTTACCCGGCCTTATGAAAGGGCTTGGCAAAGCGGGGCTGCAAGCTTGTCAGGTGGCGGAAGGCCGCTGCCAAATAACGAAAACAGGGGTGATGGCGTACTGAACCGGCAGGCTGCAAGACGATTGGGCTGGGTACCCAAGTGCTGCAGAGATGAAGCGGGAGGGATCGTATTAGAGGCGGCTATGGTGCTGCCGTTATTTTTATCGTTTATTTTTATGCTTGTCGCTTTTATCCAAGTATCCATAGCGGAGATGGCGCTTCAATCCGCGGTTTCGGAAACGACGAAGGTTGTCGCCGCACACATGTATCCTGTAGATCTGCTGTACCAGCAAGCAAAGGGGAAATGGGAGCAAACCGCTGCCGCCGGATGGCTGGAGCAGGCGCTGGGCCATATTGAGTCTGTCAAACAGACGGCTGTAAATACGGAGGAGTTTATGGATCAATATGAAAGGTGGATTCCCGATCCGGTCATTAAGCTGATGGAATGGGAGCAAACGCATCGAGAAGAGGTTGAAGCGTTAGGACAAGCGCAATCCGAGGAGGCCAAGCAAGCAGTAAAAGCGGTCTACAAACCGCTGTTAAATAAAGCAGTCACTCCTATTGTGGCGCTCTATGCGAACAAAACCAGCCTGCGAACGGAGCGATTAAAGGTAACGGATGTGATTCTTCCTGATTTGAATCAAAGAGATCAAGCCTTTATCGGAATCGAGGCCGAGTATGAAGTGCCGCTGGTCATCCCTTTTTTTCATAAGACGATGACCGTCCGGAAAAGAGCGCTGGAGCGGGCTTGGATTGGAGGAAACGGATGATTTTTATTGCCATAACAGGAATCGTACTGCTGCTGGCCTTTTGGACGGATGTGAGCAGGCAAAAGATTCCGAACAGCCTTACGGCAGGAGGCTGGCTGCTGGGAATGCTGCTGCATCCTTTTATGACGGGATGGAACGGCTTGGCCGATGCTTTTCTTGGAACCGCAATCGGCCTGCTGCCGATGTTTGTTTTGTATCTATTCCGTGCGGTCGGAGCGGGGGATGTGAAGCTGTTTGCCGCGCTGGGTGCGCTCAACGGCAGTGCTTTCGTTATGCAAAGCCTTGTGTATTCGTTATGGTACGCCGCCGTCGCAGCCGTGATCATTTTATTATGGCGCAGGGAATGGAAGACAAGCTTTACGCGAATGTACCATGTTATCTTGTGTCTTCTAACCCTAAAAAGTCCGAAGCACTGGCTGCATTACGCGGACTCTAATCACCATATACGGTTTCCGATGATGTGGGCAGTGCTGCCTGCGGCTGTAACCGTCTATTTGTCGGCCGTTTCAATATAGAAAGGGAGGAAAAGGGATGCAGACGTCCCTGTATGGGTTTGAAATTAATTATGTAAGCCGCAACGGGCACTTCATGGTGTTTTCCGATGCAGACGTTCTGGAGAGAGAGAAGCTGTCGGAATTCCAGATCAAAATGCTTTTGTCGAACGCCATCCCCCGCTTGCTGGAGCTTCAGGTGGAGGAACTCGACGGGAACCTCAAGCTTTTTTATAACATTACCGGCAAAAGAAAGCTGAGTTACCTGCTGCGGGCAGGCAGCATGACCATCCAGCAGATGTTTGAGCTGCTGTACGGTATCGCCGACGTCCTGTCAGCCAGCGGAAATTATATGCTGCAGGAAAACCGGTATGTTTTGCTGGAGGAGTACATTTATTGCGGAGAGCATTTGACGGATTTGTATTTAACCTACGTGCCTAGAGAAACGAACATGGAGAACAATATCGTCGCTGCAGACCTGCTGCAGCTGCTTTCCAGGTTAGTGCATAAAGTTTCGGAGCTGCAGGGCAGCGGATACCAGGAATTGACCAGCTGCCTTATGGAAGATTCGTTTAACCTTCCTACATTGAAGGCATTGCTGCGAAAGCATATTTCCCAGCTGGGAGGAGGCGGTTCCATCGCCTCGCCTGTCAAGCCGGCGTATAACGTGCAGGGACAGGCATTTCCGTTCGAAGGAATCGCCCCTCGAAGTTCGCTCTCCTCAATGGCTTCGAATGAGCCGTCAGAGCCTTCCGAGCTTTCTCTCCCGCAGTTCCTGAAAGGAAAAGGAAAAGGAAAACCGGGAACACGGCAGGTGGAATCGCCGGAGAGAATCGCCGAAGGATTTAAGGAAGAACTGAAGCCTGAGCCGCCGCCCTTTTTTAATACCTATTCTTTGCAAGATTCGGATAAAGCAGGTGAAGACAGCGTTGAGCGAGTGGAAGGCTCTGCTACAGGAGCGCTAAGCAAAATCAAGCTTCCATCGATTGTTGCAGGGGCTGCCTCAATGTGCCTTGTTTGGAGGTTGTATCTGAACCATCCATCGGAAGCCTGGCTTATGATATGTGCGGGTTTAACGCTTCTGCTGGGGGATCTGCTTTATGTCCTATGGTTTATTTGGAAGCCTTGGTCAAAGGCTCCGGGTACAGGCGGCCCGTCGGTTCCGGCCATGGATATTTCCGCCTATCTGCCCAAGCAGCGTGCAGGCGCATTCGGCGAACCACACACTGACGCAGCGGAGCAAACGAAACAGCAGGAGCCCGTTCATGACCGGCTGCAATCCCGGTTGGAGTCGATGAACCCCATGTCCCCGACCGTATCCTCCGATAAATACGATGAAAAAAACAACTATTACGAGCAATTGGATCATCGCACGGTACTGCTTGGGCAAAGAGAGGCAACCGTACTATTGAATACGTCTGACCGGCATCAGCCTTCCGCTCCTTATCTTGAGTATATGTCACAGGAAGGAGTACGTAAGGTAGAAATGACCAAGGAAGCGCTGGTTATTGGGAGAAGCGGGGAAGCGGCCGATTTTGAACATAAGGAGATAGGGATTTCCAGGCTGCATACGGAGATAGTCCGTGATGCCGGGAGCTTTCTTGTCAAAGATCTCGGCTCCCGAAACGGGACCTACTTAAATGGGGAGCTATTCGGTCCCTTACCAAACGTATTCTCTTCAGGAAGGAGATATAGTAAAACTGGCGGCAACCGAATTTACATTTAAAATAGGGCCGTAAGTAAGGGATTGAAAACGACGAATGCATTTTCCTCCGAGCGGCGTGCAGGGCATCAATTGAAGTGTGCAGCAAGCTTGCTGCCATGTTCATGAGGAGTGCGTTGTGACGAGGGGAGATGATGATGAATTTGTAGAACCGTTAAGTAATCAGTTAAATTGAGTACGGTACGAAAAACCGGCCTTTTGGAGAGAGCTTCTCACCATAAGGCCGGTTTCATTATCATGAGCCACAGCATAACAAACAGAATGATCATATATAAGTACAAAGCCCTGGAAAGCTTGCGGACTAAAGGCTCGCGGTCATGCTCTTCCTGCCGGAGACGCCGGATGGTCGGAGAAAAGGCACGCGCCATAAAGAATAAAGAAGCGAACAGCACGGCGAATGTCGCTGCGATCCAAGGTGTACTCCAAGGCCAGCCGCCAAGCCAGAGCAGCAGCAGCCCGGAAAAAACAAGGACATGACCGGAATGCTTGGATAAACGAACAACGAAATGAAACGTATCGAGGTAAGAGGATAACAGCTGACGGTCTGGGGTTCGCAGCTTCGATAGCATGGGGATGAGGACAATGAAAGAACCGATAGAAACGACTGCGCTTACCGCGTGAATAAAGACAAGCCAAGGATACAAAGCTACTGCCTCCAAACTTGAAAAGGTGAATAAAACAGTGTAGCATTCATTTCATTGAAGACTACACTGTTTTTTGGTGTTAAACGGCGCGGAATTCGTGTACCCATACTTTCATATGCGGAAGCCAAGGCATGCCTGCATGCATGGAAAGAATATAGTTTTTGTAGTCTTCCAGAGAATTGAATCCTTCGGACTGCACGTCTTCTTCCGTCAGCTCGCCCAGCGACTGCTGGTACACTTTATGTACTTCGAATTTGCGGCCTTGAAGCTCCATGATTTCGCCGATATCGGCATAACGTCCGTTACGGCGGGTCGACGTTTTGAGACCGCTGAGCACTTTTTCCACGTCATCTTCTTTCGTAACGAGACGTTCGATGGTACAGGTTTTTGGGGGCAATGTTTCTGACATAGGTAAAACCTCCTAGATTTTGTTCAGTTGTTAAGCTTACATGAAAATAAGGCCGATAGCAAATGGCCGGATCGGAGTGATAAAGATGAAGAATCGGATTAACAGTACTTACGTGCTGGAATTACTGGAAAGGCTGCTCCTTACCCCAAGTCCCAGCGGTTTTACTCAGAACATTATGAAGCTTGCCGGCGAGCAGGCGGAGAAGCTGGGCTTTCCGATGACATTCACCCACAAAGGCGGCGGCATCATCACCATCCCCGGTAAAGACGACTCGCGTGTGATCGGCTTGTCCGCTCATGTTGATACGTTGGGGGCCATGGTACGTTCGCTGAAGCCGAACGGAACGCTGCGGTTTACTTCGGTTGGCGGATATATGATGGGCTCGGTGGAAAATGAATACTGCCAAATCCATACGCGGGATGGCCGAAGCTATGACGGCACAATTCTGACCTCCAAGCCCTCGGTGCATGTGTATCCGGATGCCCGCGAGCTGAAACGGGAAGAAGCCGTTATGGAAATCCGTCTTGATGAGAAGGTAAAGTCGGCGGACGACGTGTCGGCGCTCGGGATTCGGGTCGGTGATTTCGTTTCCTTCGATCCTCGGGCTCAGTTTAAAGAGAACGGATTTATTAAGTCCAGGCATCTTGACGATAAGGCCGGTGTGGCTGCATTATATGGATTAATCGAGCTGTTAGGCAGGGAAAAGCTCGTTCCGTCCTGCACGCTGAAGCTGTTCATCAGCACGTATGAGGAGGTAGGTCACGGCGCAGCTTATCTGCCTCCAGATATCGATGAGCTGATTGCTGTGGATATGGGGGCCATGGGCGACGATTTGTCCTGCACGGAATATGACGTTTCCATCTGTGCGAAGGACTCGTCGGGACCGTACGATTATGCAATGACCTCCCAGCTGATCCGTTTGGCAGAACGTGACGGGCTGTCGTATGCCATTGATATTTACCCGCAATACGGCTCCGACGCCTCGGCGGCACTGCGTGGAGGAAGCAACATTCGTGCGGCGCTGATCGGTCCCGGCGTTCACGCTTCTCACAGCATGGAGCGCACGCATAGCGAGGCCATCTGGAACACGATAGCGCTGCTCGCGGCATACGTTGCCGAGCCATGCGATATTTGAGCCGCTTACCAAAGAACTAAAGGGGTTGTAACCATTGAACATATTAACCGTGGAGCATCTGAATAAAAGCTATGGAGAGAAGGTGCTGTTTGACGACATTTCCTTCCAGATTAACGAGAAGCAGAGAATCGGACTGGTCGGTGTGAACGGCACCGGCAAATCGTCCTTGCTGAAAGCAATGGCCGGACTGGAGTCGGTCGACTCGGGCAAGCTGATCCATTCCAATCATTTCCGGGTGGAATATTTGCCGCAAAACCCGGCATTCGATACTGATTCGACAGTGCTGGAGCAGGTATTTTACGGGGATACGCCGTTAATGGCTGCACTTCGGGATTATGAGGTAGCGCTCAGCGAGCTGCAGCTCGCGCCGGAGGACGAGAAGCGCCAGTCGCGGTTATTTGCCGTACAGCAGCGAATGGATTCGCTGAACGCCTGGGAGGCTAACACGACGGCGAAGACGGTGCTGACGAAGCTCGGCATTACCGATTTTTCGCAAAAGGTCGGCGTGCTGTCAGGCGGACAGCGCAAGCGGGTCGCGATGGCCCGCGTGCTGATCCAGCCTGCGGACCTGCTGATCCTGGATGAGCCGACGAACCATATCGACCATGCTACGGTCGAATGGCTCGAGCAATTTTTGGCCAAGTGGAAAGGGGCGCTGCTGCTGGTCACGCATGACCGTTACTTCCTGGACCGCGTCACGAACCGCATATTAGAGCTGGACCGCGGCAAGCTGTACAGCTATGAGGGCAACTACGCGACATTTCTGGAGAAAAAAGCGGAGCGGCTCGAGCGCGAGGCGGCGGAAGAGGATAAGCGGCAAAATTTGCTGCGCCGCGAGCTCGCCTGGCTGCGCCGCGGAGCGAAGGCGCGCACCACGAAGCAGAAGGCGCGGATCGACCGCGTCGTCGAGCTGCGCGACCGGAAGGTCGACGGCCCCGGGGCCCAGCTGGACATGGCGCTTGGAGCCAGCCGGCTCGGCAAGAAGGTCATCGAGCTGATCGACGTCTCCAAATCGTTCGAAGAACGGCGCCTGATCGACGATTTCAGCTATATCGTGCTGCCGGATGACCGGATCGGCATTATCGGGCCGAACGGCAGCGGCAAATCGACGCTGCTCAATCTGCTGGCGGGCAGACTTCAGCCCGATGCGGGCACGATTGAGACTGGTACGACCGTCAAGCTGGCGTATTATACGCAGGAATCGGTTGAAATGGACGAGAAGCAGCGGGTCATCGAATACATCAAAGAAGCGGCCGAGGTCATTCGCACGGCGAACGGTGAAGCGATTACCGCGGCTCAGATGCTGGAACGTTTCTTGTTCTCGCCTGCGCTGCAGTGGACGCAAATCGGCAGATTGTCCGGCGGAGAACGCCGCAGATTATATCTGCTCCGCACGCTGATGGGCGAGCCGAATGTGCTGCTGCTGGATGAGCCGACGAACGATTTGGACATCCAGACGCTGACGATACTGGAAGAGTATCTGGAGGAATTTCCAGGGGCCGTCATCACCGTATCTCATGACCGGTACTTTTTGGACCGGACGGCGGACCACTTGTTTGCTTTTGAGGGAGACGGGCGCATCGAACGGTTTATGGGCAATTACACGGAGTATATGGAAGCGGCGCGTCTTGATGAGCAGCAAACCCAGGACTAACCGGAAGCAGCAGCCGTCGTCGGGCCCAGGCTCGTCCGGGCAGGACAAAGGAACGGCAGAACGGCGGGAATCGTCACGCGCCCGCAAGCTCAGCTTCAAGGAGCAGAAGGAATGGGACGAAATCGAAGGGAAAATCGCCGGCCTGGAAGAACGCTTGACCGAAGTGAAGAAACAGATTGAACGCGCGGGCAGCGATTACGGGAAGGTGCAGGAGCTGTTCGGCGAAGAGCAGCGGCTGAGCGAACAGCTGGAGCAGGCGATGGAGCGTTCTGAACCGAGCTGTCCGAGCTGGTAGAAGAGATCGCCGGCAATAAATAAACGAAGCGATGCGAGCACCCGGCCGCTCTTTTGCCGGCCTCCGCAGCAATCATACCGACTTATCTTTCATTTGTTGAAAACCATTGGGAAACAGGACTCGTTTTATGTTATAATATGTGATTGGAAGCTTTAGCGGCGGAAATCGCAATATTTTATGAGAGTAGGTTCGATAGATGATTACAGTAACTGGTGTCACTTTACGATATGGGAAAAGAGCGTTATTCGAAGATGTGAATGTGAAGTTCACTCCCGGTAACTGCTACGGTCTGATTGGGGCCAACGGCGCGGGCAAATCCACGTTTTTGAAAATTTTATCCGGCGAAATGGAGCCGAACAAAGGCGAAGTCAGCATTACGCCGGGCGAACGGATGGCTGTGCTGAAGCAGAACCATTTTGAATACGACGAAGTGGAAGTGCTCAGAACGGTCATGATGGGGCATGCGCGTCTGTTCGAGATTATGGAAGAAAAGAATGCGATCTACGCCAAGCCGGACTTTTCCGAGGAAGACGGCATGCGCGCAGCCGAGCTTGAGGGTGAGTTCCAGGATCTGGACGGATGGCAGGCGGAGTCGGACGCGGCGGAGCTGCTGATCGGACTCGGCATTCCGAAAGATATGCATGAGCTGAAAATGAAGGATCTGAGCGGTAACGAGAAGGTACGCGTCCTGCTGGCCCAAGCGTTGTTCGGCAACCCGAACATTTTGCTCCTCGATGAGCCGACGAACCATTTGGATATCGAATCGATCAACTGGCTGGAAAATTTCCTGTCCCGGTATGAAGGCACCGTTATCGTCGTATCCCATGACCGTCACTTCCTGAACCAGGTTTGTACGCATATTGCGGATATCGATTTCGGCAAGCTGCAGCTGTACGTGGGCAACTACGATTTCTGGTACGAGTCCAGCCAGCTGGCTTTGAAGCTGACGCGCGAGTCCAATAAAAAAGTTGAAGAGAAGCGTAAGGAGCTGGAAGCGTTTATTCAGCGTTTTAGCGCGAATGCTTCCAAATCCAAGCAGGCGACTTCGCGGAAAAAGCAGCTGGAGAAGCTGACCTTGGAAGATATCAAGCCTTCAACGCGGAAATATCCGTTCATCAAGTTCCAGCCGGAACGCGAAGCGGGTAAGCAGATTTTGACGGTGGACCGCCTGAACAAAACGATCGACGGCGAGGTTGTGCTGAACAATATCAGCTTCACGTTGAATAAAGGCGATAAAATCGCGCTGGTCGGTCCGAACGGCCACGCCAAAACGACGCTGTTCCAGATTCTTATGGGCGAGCTGGAGGCGGATTCCGGCGAGTACGCATGGGGCGTTACGACGACTCAAGCCTATTTCCCTAAGGACAACTCCGAATATTTCAACTCCGACATGAACCTGGTCGACTGGCTCCGCCAATATTCCAAGGATCAGGACGAATCGTATCTGCGCGGATTTCTAGGACGGATGCTGTTCTCCGGCGAGGAAGCGCTGAAGAAAGCAAGCGTGCTGTCCGGGGGCGAGAAGGTACGCTGCATGCTGTCCAAAATGATGATGAGCGGGGCGAACGTGCTGATCCTTGATGAGCCGACAAACCACTTGGATCTGGAGTCCATTACAGCGCTGAACAACGGAATGGTTGATTTTGACGGAACGATGATGTTCGTCTCCCATGACCATCAGTTCGTGCAAACGGTAGCGAACCGCATTTTTGAAATTACGCCGAACGGCTTGATCGATAAAATGATGACATACGACGAGTACCTGGAAAGCGAAGAAATCAAAAAGCAGCGCGAGCAGCTGTACGCTTAACAGATCTATAAAAACGAAAAAGAAGGATGAGCTTGGATAGCATGCTCATCCTTCTTTATAAAGTCCTGGCCTAGCTGCCGCCGGTGCGGCGCCGTTGATTGTTCGGCTTCTTATTGTTTTGGCTGCGCATAACTGCGCTGTTGCCTCCACGCTGCTGGCTGCCTGGTTTTGCATCGGCCTGCGCCTGCTTCTTCTGGGCCAGCTTATTCTTGATTGCGTCAGCCAAGCTGACTTTCTTGGGCTCTTGTCCGGATTCGTTCGACGGAGTCACGTCTGACATAGGGTACACCTTCCTTGCATTAGATGATTTCATTGTACTGATTTGTCCCTATGGAAGCAAGCGGAAAAATGCGTTTTACTTATTTATGGATCACTTAAGATCAAAGGAGCCAGGCATGTTTGACCCTACGATTTTCGATAACCTGAAAGTAGTATTTGAAGGCGCGATGTACGATATGGATATGAGCGGCACGCTTCACATTGTGAACCGCACCGACCGTATCGAGCTGTCCACAATGTCCCGCAGCTTCGGGATGGAGGCCGTATTGCGCCCAAGCGGTACCGTGAAAGGAAGCTTCACGCTGCAGGCGACGCTTGCCGATCTGGCTGCCGAGCTGCTGTCCGAAGCCGGCAAGCAGCCGGGCTGCGGGCTGGAGCTGGCTTTTGAATTCGGGATCGAGGAGGAGGAGCGGGACTGTGCGGCTGCGGAACAAGCGCTGCGTAGCATCTGGGGGAAGCCCCCAGCATCAGCCAAACGATCTTTAGGAGCTACGGCGAGCAGCCGGCGCGTCAGCAAAGCAGACTGCTCGTGCAGTTTGCCCGCAAGCTTGATGAGCGGCAAATCGACGACATCCCCAGCTTGATCGATCATTTGATTCTAAGCTTGGAGAACCTGGAGCGGCTGCAAAAGTAAAAAGGGGGCTCGCACGATGGAGGAATGGACGGAGGAACAGCTGCTCGGCTGGAAGGAACGGGAGAGCGGCCATAAATTTGTGTATTTTTATACGCCGCTATGCGGAACCTGCAAGGTGACGGAGCGCATGCTCCAAGTCGTCCTGGCCATCCATCCCGAGCTGCCGATTGTCAAAAGCAATGCGAACTTCTGCCCGCAGCTGGCGCAAGGCTGGAAAATTGCCAGCGTTCCATGTCTCGTAAGCATGGCAGGGCATCAATTGCAAAGCAAAAAATACCGGATGCAGGGGGTTGCCGAGCTGCTCCGGTGGTTTGAAGACAACCAATCCAGCGAAATTCGAACGGAGGAAAGACAATGAGTGAAACATATGCGGCAGGAAGCCTGGTTACCGCACAGTACAAAACAGGCGAATATATTGGCGAGGTGGTGGAGCAAAGCTCCTCTGCGAAGGCTGCCGTCCAGATCCTGGCGGTCGTCAAGCATCCATCCCAAGGCGATTTACATAATCCGATGAACCCGAACGTGCCGTTCTTTCATCAGCGCAGGGCGCTGGCTTACCGCGAGATTGCCTTAATGCCGCTGTATACGATTCAGCCGTATGAAGGGGAGGTTCCGGACTATAAAGCGTCGCTCGCCCACTCGCTGCAGGAAGAAATTCGGGCAATGGAGCAGTCCGAGTATAGTGAATGGGCGCAGCGCTGCCTTCAGGAGCTGGAGCAGCTGAAGAAGGATTACGGCCTCTCACAGTAATTATAGGAACGGATGGTGTCGGATCACTATGCTGTTTGTTCTCATTGGCTTATCGAACCATCGGTCTGCTGCTGCTGGTAACGGACCCCGGACGATCGACCACCCGGTGGATTGCGAGCATTGCTTTTACCGGCGGGTCCGGCGGATTGTCCGCTGTGCTTGCCGATGACTGGATTCCTTATATTCGGGCCAAAGGCTGGCTGTCCGAGCCGATGGCGTTCTTTTTGGGGAAAGCCGAAACGGTCAGCTCACTCATCTGCTATTACGGCCTGCCCTACACGTTTGTGATGTTCGCTTCGGTGTACCATCCGACACTGCTCGGGAACGGCCGCTTGCGGGCCTGGTATCCGTGGGCGCTGCTTGTGCCGATTCTGCTGTCCTTCGCCTTCCCTCCCGCGGGAGGAGACCCGATTCCTTACCGGTACGTGTCCCTTTGGTCCATTCCTTACATTTGCGGCGGCATCGGGTTATTGATTCATGCGACGGCGATTGAGAAAAATTCTTTTTTGCGCAAAACAAGAATGCTCACCTCTTTGGCGGCCGCACCTACGCTGCTGTTCGCTCTGTTTACGCTGTACGTGCTGCCGGGTTACTTCGGGCTCTACGAATGGTGGCGCTATAACGCCTGGGTGATCAGCTTTACGATGGCGGTCATCATCGTCTCCAGCATGCGGTACGGCTTCATGGGACTGCAGATTTCGATCCGCAATCAGAAGCTGGATTACACCTTGCGGGCCATTACCTCAGGAACGAGCATTCTGAACCATGCGATCAAGAACGATGTCGGGAAAATCCGCCTGTTTGGCGATAAAATCAAATCGGAGGCGGGGACGGCCGAACCGGAGCAGCTGATCGAAGATGTCAATGTCATCCTGAATGCTTCCCAGCATATATATGATATGATCTACCGCATTCAGGGACAGACGCAGGAGGTCGGACTGCAGCTGGAGAGGCTGAGTCCGGCGGAGCTGCTTGACGAGTGCCTGACGATGCTGGAGCCTTCCCTGCGCGGGGTCGAGCTGGTGAAAGAGCTCCGGTACCCGGGCGTCATTTGGGGCGACCGCGTTCAATTGACGGAGGTATTGTCCAATGTGCTGATGAATGCCGTTGAGGCGATGCCGCTTGGAGGCAGGCTTTCGGTCCGGCTGTCGGAATCGAAACGCAATATCGTGATTGAGATTAAGGATACCGGTTCGGGAATGGAGAAAAAGCAGCTCAAACGCATTTTTGACCCGTTCTATACGACCAAATCCGGGAAGAAGCTGAATTTCGGTCTGGGCTTATCGTACAGCTATCATGTCATTCAAAAGCATAAAGGCACCATGACCGTTCACAGCAAGCCCGGTGCGGGGACATCGGTATTTATCAACTTTTCCAAAAAGAAAGGAGCCGGCGCCGTATGAGCCGTATCCGTGTCGTTATTGTCGAAGACGATCAAGATTGGCTGAGAGGCTTGGTCAGCTATTTGAACAAGCAGACGGATATTCAGATTGCAGGTCAGGCTTCATCCGGAGCGGAGGCGGTACAGCTGCTCGAGCAGGTAGAGGCGGATGTGGTACTGATGGATATTATGCTGTCGGACAGCCCGGAAGGGATTTGGGCCGCAGCCGAAATCGTACAGTGTACGGGAGCGCGAGTCATCATGCTGACTTCAATGGAGGAGAAGGAGCTTATTTTTGAAGCGTTTAAAGCCGGCGCCGTGGACTACATGGTGAAGTCCAATTTCACGGAGATTCCGGATGCGATCCGGAATGCTTATGCGAACCGCAGTCCGATTCATCCGACGGCAGCCGCTCAAATGCGCGAGGAATTTAAACGCTTGAAGAAGCTGGAGCACGAGGTGCGGGTCAAGGAGCTGAGGGATCTGCTGACACCGACGGAAATTCAGGTGCTGGATTTGATCGAGAAAGGGCACACGCAGACGCAAATCGCGGATAAGTTTGTAGTCTCGATCCGCACCGTAAAGGTGCATGTCGGTAATATTTTGCGTAAGCTTGGGGGCAAAAGCAGCAAAGAGGCCGCGCAGAAGGCCAAGGATATGGGCATATTGTAAAGGGACGGCACAGCTGCTGAGCAAGCGGCATATGCCGTTCTTTTGCTGCGGAGGGCGAATGTTCCGATTACGGCAGGTTAGCTGTACCGCCTCAAAGGTACGGCTTCCATATGGGCACATGAGCGGAATGGAAATGCGGCAGCGGGTTTTAAGCATAGACTATTTTATATGGATGGCTTATGGTACAAATCTGGCTCCTTATGGTATAGTATTGTACAGTTTGATCTCACGAAAAATGACTCAAGATGGAGGAACGATTGGCAATGAGCAGCAGTAAAATTCATATCGGTGTCATCGGCGCTGGAAACATCGGCAACATCCATATCAGTGAATTCGTCAAAATCCCGGATGCGGAGGTTACAGCCGTAACGGATGCCTATCTGCCTCTGGCGGAGCAAAGGGCGAAGGAATACGGCATTCCCCGCGTATACAGCAATCATGAGCAGCTATTGCAGGACCCGGATATCGATGCGGTCATCGTAGCTGTCCCTAACGAGATGCATGCGCCGATCGCGATCCAGGCGCTGCAGGCCGGCAAGCATGTGCTGCTGGAGAAACCGATGGCGCTTAATGCAGCCTCGGCTAAAGATATAATGCGGGCTTACCGCGCTTCGAACAAGACTTTAATGCTGGCGCATCAAATGCGCTGGGAAATGCTGAACCTGCAAGTAAAAGAGCAGATCGATAAAGGCGCGCTCGGGCACATTTACAATGTAAAAACCGGCTGGCTCCGCCGTAAAGGCATCCCGGGCTGGGGAACCTGGTTCACGCAAAAAGCGTTATCCGGCGGCGGCCCGCTGATCGATATCGGGGTACATATGCTGGATTTGTCGCTGCATTTGATGGGCAGCCCCAAGCCGGTCTCCGTCTTCGGGACAACCTATGCCGAATTCGACCAAGCAGCGCGGGATCGGTACATGGGGCAAGCCGAATTGGTCGGGTACGTACGATGTAGAGGATTTGGCGACAGCTCTGATCAAGCTGGACAACGGGAGCACCTTGTCGCTGGATGTCAGCTGGGCGGCGCATACGGAGATGCTGGACAGCAAGCCTTACATTTATTTGATGGGCAGCGAGGGCGGCGCTTCGCTTCGCGGGGGCTCGGGCAAGCTGCATTCAGAGCTGTTCGACCGGACAGCCGATGTGGAGCTGGCGCTTCCTCAGGACGATGAGGGATCGCGCGCCCGGATGAGCCGCCACTTCCTCGAATGTATCCGTGAAGGCAAAGAGCCGTTGACTTCCGCACTGTCAGGCTTAACGAACAGTCTGGTGCTGGAAGCGATTTACGAATCGTCTCGGACCGGCGAAGTCGTAAAGCTGGATTGGACTGAATAACGGGAACATGGATGAGCTGCTGCAAATCAATTTACAATTATTCAGCATTATCGGCACCGTCGCGTTTGCCGTCAGCGGAGCGGTCGTAGCCATGGAAGAGGATTATGATATCCTCGGCGTTTTCGTGCTGGCGCTTGTGACAGCTTTCGGCGGCGGGGTCGTGCGCAATTTGTTGATTGGTATTCCTGTGACCACCTTATGGGAGCAGGGGATGTATTTAAGAATCGCCGTTATTGCAGCGGGACTGGTATTCATTGTTCCGGTCAGCTGGATCCGGCGCTGGAAAACGTGGGAATCGCTTTTTGACGCGATCGGTTTGTCGGCTTTTTCCATTCAAGGCGCGTTGTACGCGACCAACATGAACCATCCGATCAGCGCCGTCATTGTAGCGGCGGTGATGACAGGGATCGGCGGGGGGATTATCCGGGATGTGCTGGCAGGGCGCAAGCCTCTGGTGCTTCGCGACGAAATTTATGCCGTCTGGGGCATGCTGGCCGGTTTAATGATTGGACTCGGCTGGTTTCAGGGCTCTTATCATCTATTGGCCTTATTCGTTATTGTGGTTATTCTGCGCATGCTCTCCGTACAGTTCAAATGGCGTCTGCCGCGGCGCTCGCTTCGGCTTGCGGACACCGCACCAGGACGGGGGAAGGGCAGCGCATAGCTCTTCAACAAGTATGAAAAGGAGTGGGTCGTATGGTCATTTCATGGAAAGAGTTGAGACGAGTTCCTTCCGAGCTGCTGCAGAACCGTCTGGAAACCGTTAAATCGCTAGTTGACGATCCATTGGAGCTGTATGAGGTAGCCAAGGATAAGGAAACCGGAGAGCATTATTTGCACTACGCTTATTTGCATAAGCAAATCGCAGCGCTGGGCCCGGAAAAAACAGGCGAGGAAACGTACCATCACCTGATGCCTTTGGAAAGCGACGACGTGCTGGGGATTATTTTCGGCGAGCAGGAGTATACCTTTCCGGACGCGTGGGGTAAGCCCTTTTTGCGCAACGGCCCGGATGGGGACTACGTCTGGTACGACCCCTCCTTTACAGAAGAGGAAGAGGATCACGAAGCGATGGGGCAGAGCTTGAAGGACCAGCTGGTGAATTTCAAGCAGTCCACAGAGATGACAGAGGAGTCCGTACGCAAGCTGCTGGAGGAGCTTGACCGCACGTTCGGGAAGGATCCGTCCCAATAAAGCTGAATACAGCCCTGCAGCCGAGGGAGTGTCTGACCACAGACGCTCCCTTTTTGGACATGATAAAATGGGGTCCCCGCAAAGTACCTGAGTTCGCTTCGAAGCATAAGCCTCACTTTGTGGGGTTATTCAGCATGCCGACAACCGGCGGGCTTGGGATGAATTCGCCGCGGAGCGCATATTTTCCTTCTCGGGAATCATCCTAACGAGGTACGGGCACATCAGTGAATCTCGTTGAGGAGGATACGAAGGATGATACATACGTGTGGCTGGAAAAGGACCGGCTGGCAGCTGGCTCTGGCGGCGGCTTTACTTGTAAGCACGGCGGGCTGCAACGGCAAGGAACATAAAGACTTGGGCGGCGGAACGGCCAAGGCCGATCAGCATGCGCTGTATGACAGAGACAGCAGGAACAATGAGGACAATACGCTGGGCGTCAAATCCAAATACGTCGAGGAGCAGGCGAGAACCTCTAGGCCGGACAATCCCGGCGCTTTACAGCAGCTCGATATGACGAATCACCATTTGAGCAAAACATTCCGTTTCGCCCCGGAAATTTCCAAGCATCTGGAGCAGCTGCCTGGGGTCAGCGAAGCCGATGTGCTGATTACGGAGGCCAACGCTTATGTGGGCTTGGTGATGGACGGACACGAGGTGGATAAGGAAGCGAACCCGGATATGATGGCGCACAAAATTACGCCTAAAGGCGGGGTCGGTTTATTCGGAACCGATAAAGGAGCGGGACGGATCAATTGGGGAGACCCGGGAGGGCTGACATACTCGCTAAGCTCGCGGATTACGGGCCAGGTTCTAAATATGACCCAGCCGGGCGTACAGAGAGTATTCGTCTCGGCGAATCCGAATTTCGTGCAGCGGCTTCGTTTTTATTCGAAGGAGGATCAGAGCGGCGTCGACGTATCCGCTTATATGAATGAATTTAACACCATGACCCAGCGGGTCTTTCCAAGCGATCATAACACGCGAAGATAGTCTTGCGGCTTCGGCCGCTCTTAAATGAAAAACTCCTGTGCCATGCCGGCATGCCCCTGTCATAAGAGGCTCTGACCGGCGCCAGCAGCCAGGAGTTTTTGCTGTTCCTCGGGCGGGTCTTAAGGCTCGAATTTGTAGCCTACGCCCCAGACGGTTTTGATATGCTTCGGATCCTTCGGATCGAGCTCGATTTTTTTGCGGAGATTCGTGATGTGGACATCTACGGAACGCTCGGTGACAAAGCTGTCGATACCGCGGATTCGGCTCAGAAGCTCGTCCCGCGAGAACACCTTGCCCGGGTGCAGCCAAAACGATTTCATCATCTCAAACTCGGAGTAAGTCGTGTCGACAGGCACCTTGTGCAAAAATACGCACCGCTTATCAATATCGACGGTAATGGCCGGAGACGGATCCTCGGCTGCCGCCTGGGGTTGAACCGAAGGCGCGGCGGACTTGCTCATGGAGGAGCGGCGCAATAGCGCCTGGGTCCGGGCCGCCAGCTCTCTCATGCTGAAAGGCTTGCATAAATAATCGTCGGCTCCGATCATTAAGGCTTTCACCCGCTCGGATACTTCGCTTTTGGCCGAAACGATGAGAATGGGCACCGAGGAGCTCCCCCTCAGCCTGCGGCACAGGTCGATTCCGTTCGTATCCGGCAGCATAATATCCAAAATAATAACGCTCGGCTCGAGCTGTTCAAATAAGCGTAATCCCTGTTTTCCATCGGAAGCGCTATGTACGGAGTATCCTTCCTCCGATAAATAAATCGAGATCATATCGGCGATGCTTTGATCATCTTCAATAAGAAGTACGGTGGACATGAATTCCTCCTGGAAACAAGTTTAGTCATCCCGAATCTGGGGTAAAAGTAAAATAACGGAAGATCAAAAGCTTGCAAGCTATGTTAGGGAAATGTTAGTAAAAACCATATTATTTTGATGGACGGCCCGCAACTTTCTTAATAACAAGAGTTCATAATAAAGCATAAAATATAAGCCGTTCCCTTAACTGTACCGGAAAACCGCTTTCAGAACAAGCTTTGCCGGACTTTAGAGCCGTGTCAAAATCATGAACGTTAGGAGGCAAACTATATGTATATCAATGCCGAATTAACTCGTGAAATCAATTTATGTGTCGGGGCTTTGAATGAACTTGTCATCCGGCAGGGTCATGAGCTGACAGATCCCCATGTCGTCCAAAAAAGCATGGAGCTCGATCTGCTCGTGCTTCTTGCTATGAAAAGCCAAATAAATCAACGTAAAAAACAACGGCAGAAAGTGCCGGCCTATATATAAATAAGCTGCCAGCGGGGAGGAGCCGTAGGCTGGAAACAAAAGCTTGCTTCCCAATCTGCGGCAAAGATTACCCCCGATGAACAGCTCTTAAACAAAGGCGTATATGCTGTAACACAGCCGGTTATGGCTGCGTGCGCCATCCGAACCATCCAGATTTGTATGATACCCCACCCTGCGTTGGTACGCATGGTTCACTTCGTGAGGCTTTCTCGACAGCCTGAGACGATTCTTCATGAATCGTCTTTTTCTTTTGTCCTGATGTTTAAAGCTATCGCAGTAAAAATGGCGTTCGAATAAAATGTCCGTAAGGAAGCAGGCCGATAGTTATACCAGCCGTCTCCGTTACGGACCTCGTTAGCGTTGCTTAATATACTATATTCGGTAGAACGAAGCGCCGCAGCATCCTGCGGTTACTTCACCCAGCTTTCTCCCCAAACATGCACTTCACGCATGACAGGCTCCAGCGCCTTGCCTTTCTCTGTCAGCTCATATTCGATCCGTACCGGAGTCTCCGGATATACATGCCGGTGAATCAGACCACAGGCCTCCAGCTCCTTGAAGCGCTCGGCAAGCATCCGGTCGCTCATGCCGGGTATCATTTCGGAAATATCTTTAAACCGCCTAGGACCTGGCAGTAACGATTGAATGATTAATCCTGTCCAACGTTTTCCCAGAATTTCAAAAGCGGCCTCAAATTTAGGACAAAGCTGATGATCGGCCATGACTATCATCTCCTTCTTTTATTACATTTTAGCATAAGTTACTTCATAAAAGTAAGCCTTTTTATGAAACGTTCACCGGTTTTGCCGCAAATGGGCATAACAGCTTGTTACGTTCAGGATTTCCCATCGAAAAAAGAGTCATCCCGCTGTTGATGCTATTATACAACTTGGCGGCGAATTTCGCATGTTTCCTTCCATGATGTGCCGGAAAGAAGACCGAATCCGATTTTTTTGCGAATATTGTTGAAATATTCGTGCGAGTAAAGTATAACAACGATAGGAAACAGGAAAGCAAGCTTAGAAATGAGGGCAAATGATAACATGACAGTATCGGAACAGTGGGTAAAAGCAAAGCTGCCCGCGCCTATGTTAAATGCGATTCTGGAGCGGCGGGAATTTCGGCTGCACTCGCTGAACCCGGAGCATCTTGACTTGATCGGGGGCGACGGTTATATGCCGTCGGAGGATCACGTGCTGGAGGATGCGATCGTAGCCATGCAGCTGGGGAAAAATGTGCTCCTGAAGGGGCCGACCGGTTCAGGCAAAACACGACTGGCGGAAACGTTATCGTATTTATTCGGCCAGCCGCTTCATTCCGTGAACTGCTCCGTCGATTTGGACGCAGAGGGACTTGTAGGCTTCAAGACGCTGGAGCAGGAGGACGGGCAGTCGGTTGTGCGTTTTATTCCCGGGCCGCTGGTCAGAGCCATGACCGAGGGGCATTGGCTTTATATCGACGAAGTCAACATGGCGAAGCCGGAGACGCTTCCGCTGATCAACGGAGTGCTGGACCATCGGCGTACGATTACGAATCCGTTTACGGGCGAGGTCATCCGGGCCAAAAAAGGCTTTGGCGTCATTGCCGCGGTCAATATCGGCTATGTGGGCACGGTTCCCATGAACGAAGCGTTGAAGAACAGATTCGTTGTTATCGACGTGCCGTACCTGCAGGGCGATAAGCTGCTTCAACTGCTGAGAGAACGCTCCGGACTGCAGAATGACGATCTGCTGCGCCGTTTTGTGCGATTGTCGTCCGACCTTCAAGAGCAAATCCGCTCGGGCCAGCTCGCCGATGAGGCGGCTTCGGTGCGGGCCCTGCTGGATGCCTGCGATTTGGCAGCTTATTTGCCGCCGCTGCGCGCGGTACAGCGTGCGATTACGGATAAGCTGGAGGACGAGCGCGAGCAGGCGCTGGTCGGCAATTTGGCGGAGACGTATTTTGGTTGAGCCGGCTGTAGAGACAAGACAAGGAGAACGAGATGCGCTTTCTTGAGAACGAAGTGGATTCCTTTCTGCGCATGCAGCTGCTGGATTTGGCCAAGGCGCTGACCGGCTGGGAAGAGCTGAAGCTGGAGCTGTCGTATCATTCATTCTATGACGAACGGGCGAAAGTGGTCGCAGTGAGCCAGTTTTGGAGCGACTATCCGGAGGAAATCAAGCTGGCCGGGATGAAGTCGGATGTATATCTCCGCGGGATCGGCAGCGCCTGGTACACCGACGCGCGGGAGGTGGCCGATTATTTGGCATGGACGCTTCCGCTAAAGCGCCCGCTGCTGGCAAAGCAGCTGTTCGCGCTGTGCGAGGAACTGCGCCTGCAGCAGCTGTGCCGGCGCCAGCGTCCGGGCACGCGGCGCGCGCTGGAGCTGCGCAGCCGGCTGCATGCGCAGTATTTCGCCGCGAAGCGCGATGCGCATGGGCGCCGCGGCGAAACGGCGGACGCGCTGCTTTGCGCGCTGGCCGCGGCCACGGCCGGCGGCGAGGCGCTCCAGGCCGCCGAAGGCATAGGCGCCTGTCTGAGCGAGCTGAGGCCGGCGCTGGAGCGGCTGTGCTGGGATGCGGCCGAGGCGGCGCTGCACAGCACAGCCGAGGTGGCGGAGCGCTGCCGGCTCGTGCTGGAGCGGCTGGAGGAAGCCGATGCGCTCGGCGGAGACTGCCGCATCAGCTACTTCTCCACGCAGCCGGAGAACGGCACGGCGGAGCCGCTCAGCTGGGAGTACATAGGGGAGTTGAAGCGGAAGAAGAAGCTGCCGCCGCAATCGGTAGCTCTCGATACGCAGGAGCGGGACGAACCGCCGCAGGCGGGCGAACGGATGCCGACCTGGCACCGGGAGACGAAGAAGCAGGAGGAGAGCCTGCTTCGCTTCGATACGGAGCAGGGCGCGAAGACGGAGCTGATCAGCGATCATGTCCGCGAGGCGGACGGCAGCGACCAGGCGCTCGGCATCGTGCAGGGTGCCTCCAAGGCGGTGAAGCAGAACGAGCCGCAGCCGCCTTCTCCGCCCCAGGTGGAGCGGATCGACACCGGGGAAAGCGGAGGCCAGGCGGGGCCTTACGGAAGGCTGAACCGGAAGGCTGTGCCGGTTTGGCGGCCTGCAGAAGCGCCTGACGCGGCGGCGAAGGCGCGGTATCATGAGGTGCTGCAGCAGGTGGCGCCTATGGTGGCGAAGCTGAAACGGACCATTCAGATGACCATGGAGCAGAAGCAAATCGCGCGCCGCAGCGAGCTGATCTCGGGACGGCTGGGCAAAAAGCTGGTTCGCGCCGCGTGGGAACCGCTGCCCCGGCTGTTCTATAAGAAGAACAGCCCTTCCGCGCAAGTGGACGCCGTTTTCAGCTTGCTGGTGGACTGCTCCGCATCGATGTATGATAAAATGGAACAGGCGCACCAAGGCATTGCGCTGTTTCATGAAGCGTTGAAGGCTCTCCGCGTGCCGCATGAAGTTATCGGCTTCTGGGAGGATGCCGACGGCGTGACCGAAGAGGCTTATCCTAATGTGTTTCACCTGCTTACGGATTTCGAAGGCAGCCTCCGCGGCGGAGCAGGGCCGCGCTTGCTGCAGCTGAAGGCGGAGCAGGACAACCGGGACGGCTATGCCATCCGGGTCGTCTCTGAGCGGCTGCTGCAGCGTACGGAGAAGCAAAAGGTGCTGCTGGTTTTCTCCGACGGAGAGCCTTCCGCGGCGGAATATCACGAGGACGGGATCGTCGACACCTGCGAAGCGGTGCTTCATGCGAGGAGATCGGGCGTCGAGGTGGTCAGCGTCTTCCTGGGCAGCGGGAAGATTAAGGACACGGAGCGCGAGACGATGCGCAACATTTACGGACGGCACAGCGTGCTGGTCCCGGAAGTGTCCGATATCGCCGTTCAGCTGGCGCCGCTGCTCCGCAGACTTTTAATGAGTAAGCTGTAACGGGGCGCTGAAGCGGTCAAATGCCGGGAGCAGACACGCGGCCCAGCCCATCCCGGAGCGGATCGGTTATGACCGTATCGAATCGTATCATATCGCATCGGAGTACGGAGCAAGCGAGGGAGAACTCCGGGCAAACAAGCGCATTTTACATGCAACATATAGGAATGGTACATAGCTTGCAAGGAAATAACTTTTGGAGGAATGATAAGGATGTATGGATCGCCATTGTCAGGACAAGCGAAGAAAATGATGCTGCTGGGCTCCGGTGAGCTTGGCAAGGAAGTCATATTGGAAGCTCAGCGTCTCGGCGTAGAAACGGTTGCCGTGAACCGGTACGACAATGCTCCGGCTATGCAGGTAGCCCACCGCTCATATGTAATCAATATGCTCGACGGAACGCAGCTTCGGGAGCTGATTCTTAAGGAGCGTCCGAATTATATCGTGCCGGAGATTGAAGCGATTGCTACCGACGTGCTGGTCGAGCTGGAGCAGGAGGGCTTCCGCGTGGTGCCGACGGCAACGGCTGCACGGCTGACGATCGACCGCGAAGGCATTCGCCGTCTGGCGGCGGAGACGCTTGCGCTGCCGACAGCGAACTTCGCATTTGCGGATAGTTTGGAGGAGCTGAAGCAGGCGGTTGCTGCTATCGGCACACCTTGCGTAATCAAGCCGATCATGAGCTCCTCCGGCAAAGGTCAAAGCGTCTGCCGGACACCCGACGATGCAGAGACGTCCTGGAACTACGCTATGGAGGGCGGACGAGCGAAGAAAACGAGAGTCATCGTGGAGCAGTTCATCCATTTTGAGTCGGAAATTACGCTGCTGACGGTCCGTTCCGTTTCCGGAACGACCTTCTGCGCTCCGATCGGACATGTGCAAAAGGACGGCGACTATATCGAGTCCTGGCAGCCGCATGACATGACTCCGGCTCAGATTGAACAAGCTCAGCATATTGCCAAAACGATTACGGATGCGCTAGGCGGGTACGGCATCTACGGCGTCGAGCTGTTTCTGGGACGCGATCAGGTGTATTTCAGCGAAGTTTCCCCGCGCCCTCACGATACGGGCATGGTCACTATGGTAACGCAGGACTTGTCCGAGTTCGCGCTTCACGTGCGGGCCATTCTTGGTTTCCCGATCCCGACGATCCGCCTGCTGACGCCAGGGGCTTCCCATACGCTGAAGGCGGTGCAGGAGTCGAATCATTTCCGCATCGAAGGCATCGAGCAGGCGCTGGCGCTGCCGAATACGCAGGTGCGTATTTTCGGTAAGCCGGAAACGAAGGTCGGACGCCGCATGGCGGTAGCGCTGACTTCTGCGGAAAATACGGAGGCAGCCAGAGCGGGCGCGGCGGAAGCGGCAGGCAAGCTGAAGCTGGTTTATCCTTCCTGAGATTGGCTGCTGCCAGGACTTGGCTGCAAGCCCGTCTATTTGGGAAAACATCATGACAGAACACAATTCATTGCAGCAGGAGGCTTTATCTGATGACTGATTCCGATCTGCCGGCTCCGTCCCTATCCGGAGAGGAGCCTTCCGCCAAGCCGGCGCGCATGTCGCGTTCCGTGATGTCCGATATTATTTTTCCTTCGGATACGAATTACCATGGAACGATGTTCGGCGGCGTAGTGATGCAGTATATCGACAAGATAGCTACCATTGCCAGCATGCGGCATTCGCGGCGGGGCGTGGTGACGGCATCGAGCGACAGCCTGGACTTCCTGGCGCCGGTGAAGGTAGGGGAGGCGATCCTGCTCGAGGCCTTCGTTTCCTGGACCCACAGGAGCTCGATGGAAGTATATGTGAAAGTGGAATCCGAAAATTTGTTCACCGGCGAGCGGAAGACAACGGCCACTTCTTTTCTCACCTTCGTAGCGCTGGACGAGCATGGAAAACCGACTCCCGTCCCTGGCGTCATTCCTGAAACCGACGAGGAGAAAAGGCTGTACGACAGCGCGAAGGAGCGCTATGAAGCCAGGGCAAGGCGGAAGGCCCAGCGCAAGCAGGGGGAAGCGAGGCCTTAAACCGGTGATCCGCTGCATACAATAGAGCGGAACCGGGGAATTCAGCGGCTCAATCCGGACAGAGCCAGAGGAGGAATGCAAGGATGAATGCTCACGAAATCGATTATCAGATCAGCGGATCGGAGATGCAGTATGTAGAGATCGAGCTTGATCCTGCCGAAAGCGTCGTAGCGGAAGCGGGCAGCTTGATGATGATGGACAGCGATATCCATATGCAGACGATCTTCGGTGACGGCAGCGATGAGAATAAAGGTCTGATGGGCAAGCTGTTCGGCGCCGGGAAGCGGCTGCTGACCGGGGAGAGCCTGTTTATGACATTATTTACAAATCACGGCTCGCGCAGGCAGACGGTTTCCTTCGCATCTCCTTATCCGGGCAAAATTTTGCCGATGGATCTGTCTGCTCTGGGCGGAAAGCTGATCTGCCAAAAGGACGCCTTCTTGTGCGCGGCCAAGGGCGTTTCCGTCGGAATCGAGCTGCAGCGTAAGCTGGGAACCGGCTTTTTCGGCGGCGAAGGCTTTATTATGCAAAAAATCGAGGGCCATGGGCTCGCCTTCGTGCATGCGGGCGGGGCTATCTGCGTAAGGGTACTCGGACCGGGCGAGCTTATCCGGGTGGATACCGGCTGTCTTGTGGCGATGACGCAGGAGATTCATTATGACATCGAATTCGTCAAAGGCGTCAAGACCGCCATCTTCGGCGGCGAGGGCTTGTTCTTCGCTACACTCCGGGGCCCCGGCAAGGTATGGATTCAATCGCTGCCGTTCAGCCGTCTGGCGGACCGCGTCTTGTCCGCATCCCGGGCCGGCGGCCGTAAGGAAGAAGGCGGCATTCTCGGGGGTCTGGGTAATCTACTTGACGGGGATAACTAAAACAAGCTATCATTCTATATACATTGTCTATTGAACAAGACATATTCAGATAAAGAAAGGTGCTGGAATCATGGCATACCAACCGCAAGTCGTTTCTGCCGAAATTGTCAGCAACAACCCGAAAAACGGGTTGTTCGAAATGGTCGTTAAATTGAAGGATCGCACATCCTGCCGGTTAACTTTTGAAAAGGACGGCGAAACCGGTTCGGCGCGCGCAACGACCATAAACCGTTTGCTGAAGGAGCCTTGCCCGATTTGCCGCAAAGACTTTGAATGCCAATGCATGCGGCGGTTCAAGGATCCGATCTCGGTGCAGGCGCTGCAGCTTGCAGGAACACCGTCTTAAAAGGTTGCTTGAAACCCGTGAGCCCAGGCTCACGGGTTTTTTCCTTTTTCTCCAGGGATACGATAGCCTTGCTTCCCTTAACGTTACGTTCCCGTTCCCGGACATGACGAAGCTGCCGTCTCCATAGGACACAGCAGCCGAGGGGCGTTTCATTTTACAGAAGGCAGCGCCTGCCTAGCTCGGCCGGATGTTTATTCCTCCGGCTGGTTGGAAGCTTTGCGCAGCTCATTGGCCAGACGGTGGAATTCCTCCCTTGCGTCCGCAAAGCCGGTAGCCATGTAGCCTGCTCCCAGGAAAGCAATCAATTTATTGGCATCTTCAGGGCTCATCATATAGTCTACTGTGTTCCACCAGCCCTCATTGCCGAAGGAACGGTTTAAATCGACACCGATACCATGAAGCGTAATATCGTTCTGATACTGGTAAATGTTCGCCGCGGAAGACTGCTTGCCTTGGCTCCATGCGTAGGTTTGCCAGAAGCGGGAGCAAGCTCCGCTTTTAGAGACGGCTTCCACTACGGCGTTGGAGCCGTATACCCCGGTGCTGTAGCCGGGAGTGGCCTCGCTTGCCGCGCGGATATATTGAATGACTGTAGACATTTGAGCTGCTGTCGCGTCAAAGTCTACCGCAAAATAAATCGTGCTGCCCTCCGGCTGTCCGATGGAGCGGGCCGTTTGCAGGGCTGTTTTGCCGTCGCTGAGGCCGGCGGTTCTTCCTCCCAAAGCCCGGTCCGCCGTCGTTTCGAAGACCGAGACGATCTGCAGTCCCGCTTTGCTGATCAGCTCCGCTTCCGAGCGTGAGAGCATCTTCCAGCCGTTTGGTACCAGATAGCGCGCTACAAAAACGTAACCGTCCTGGAAGAACGCTTTAGCGGTTGATGCTGTCAGAGGGGTTGCGCAATCAAATCCTTTGGCCATTTCGCATCTTCTCCTTCCGGTAAAAGAGTCCTGTCCCAAATTCCAAGAGCTGTGTCAACGATTCGGCTGTAATACATTGTATGCAAACCGAGCGCTTTTTGTTTAGGCCCTGTACCATTCAGGCATGGACGGGCTCGTCTGGCCGAGCGAATTGCGGCTTAAGCTAACGGAAGACCGTTACGCACAGTCGGCGGTAACTTGTTCAAAGCGCTCCGCCCTCCGGTGCGCTTTTTTCTTTTTTGCAAGTTATGGTAAAATGAATGGAAGAGCCGCGGGCGCAGGAAGGGGATGATAAGTATGCGTATTGGCATCGTATCGGATACGCATATGTTTGGGCGGGCCAGGCAGCTGCCGCGTGCGCTCGTAGAAGGAATGCAGGGAGTCGATCTCATTCTCCATGCAGGGGACTGGGTGGACCTGGCGGTTGCCGGTATGCTGGAACAAATCGCTCCTACGGACGGCGTAGCAGGCAACAACGATGGCCCGGAAGTCGTTCAGCGCTACGGACGTCAGAAGCTCCTGTCGCTGCTCGGCTGCCGGATCGGCTTAGTTCATGGAGACGGCGGCCGTAAATCGACGCTCGACCGGGCCATAGACGCTTTTCGTGAGGAGAACGCGGATGTGATCATCTTCGGGCATTCCCACATCCCGTATCAAGGGACACATGACGGCAGACTGCTGTTCAATCCCGGATCGCCGACCGACAAGCGCCGACAGCCGCGATATTCTTACGGACTTTTGGAATGGGAGCCGCAAGGGGCTCCGTTCAAAGCAACGTTGCACTATTACGATGACAAATCGTGAGGTGCCATTACTTTTTATTTGGAGGGACTTATTTATGGCACAGTGGAAAGAAATTACAACAACGGAAGAATGGGCGGAGAAATTCGCAGCCTCTTCCGACAAACCTGTCGTTGTCCTCAAGCATAGTACGACTTGCCCTGTAAGCGCGAATGCTTTGGATGAATTCGAGGCCTATCTGCAAAAAGAACCGAATGCCGATGTAGACTACATTCTTGTCAAAGTCATCGAATCCCGCCCGGTTTCCAACCTGATTGCGGAAGATACGGGCGTTAAACATGCCTCGCCGCAAATTTTGTACGTGAAGAACAAGGAAGCCGTATGGAATACGTCCCATTGGTCCGTGACGCAAGCACACATGAGAGCGGTTCTGGACTAATTCACTCCTGCAGCGGAGCAAGACGCAACGAACATTTTGTACCTACAGGAGATGAACCCGCTCATGAGCGTAAGACCGCATCCGTTTTTTTCGGGAGCGTTGTTTGCCCGTAAGTCCTGCTTCGTTTACTTGCCCGAGGACTATGAGAGCAATGACCGCAGCTATCCTGTCATTTATTTGCTCCACGGGATGTATGGCAGCGAATCGCACTGGCTTATGAAGGGCAGCGCGGAGCAGACGCTGGACCGGATGATTGCCAAAGGCTCGCTGCGGCCGTCGATCGTGGTAATGCCCAGTGACGGCGGTTACGGACACGGTACCTTTTATATGAACTGGTACAACGGCGCAGGCTCGTTCGAGGATTATTTCATCTATGATTTGATCCCGGAGATCGATAAGTCTTTCCGGACGCTGACGGATGCCAGGCACCGGGCGGTCGGCGGTTTGTCTATGGGCGGCTTTGGCGCTTTTTCCCTTGCGCTCAGACACCCGCATTTGTTCGGTGCGGCAGCCAGCCTGTCCGGGGCGCTCACCTCGACCGAGATGATTGCCCAGCAGTACAGCCGGACGGATGTAGCCCAGATGATCGGGCCGCTTCACGGACCCTATGCCCGGGAGCATGATCTTCAACTGCTGGCGAGCCGCCGGGGCCAGGAGCAGCTGCGTCCTGCGCTGTATTTCAACTGCGGAACGAGTGATTTCCTGTACGGGATGAACGACAGCTATGCCAAGCACCTGCAGACGATCGGATATCCTTTCACCTATGAGCAGTATGCCGGTGAGCATACTTGGGATTACTGGTCGGAGCATTTGCCGGACGCGCTGGCGTTTATTGAATCGCAGTTTGCGAAAACCTGATCTATGCCTATACAATATGGAAAACCCCTTAAGCGTGAAAGAGGCTTAAGGGGTTTTTGATGTGCGGCGCTTGACTTGATGCGACTGACCTCATCTTCCTTGGCTTGCCAGCTTGGGAGGATGCGCATGAGGCAGCTTTTTCTTCAGCATCACGGTAAAAGTCGTTCCTTCGCCTTCTACCGAGTCGCACTCGATAGAGCCCTCGTAATGCTGAAGATAGTTCTGCACGATATGGAGACCAAGGCCTGAATTGGTCGATTCGGCTTTGGTGGAGAAGCCTTTGTCGAATATTTTCCGGCGATTGTCTTCGGTGACATAGGAGCCCGTATTGAAAATGGTCAGCTTATAAAACTGCTCCTGCTCCTCAATATGAAGCCGCAGCGTCCGCAGCGGGTCGTCATCCGGTATCGCTTCAATCGCATTTTTGAGCAGATTGTGCACGATACTGGAGAAATAGCTGATGGGCAAAGTTATCGCATCGAAGGTGCATTCGAGATGCCCGGTCACCTGCAGATCGATTTTACCGGAAATGCAGGGCAGGCTTATGTTATTCAGCACAACGCCAAGCACCGGGAATTTCACTGAGTTGACTACGGATTGCTGAACGATTTCCTTACACCAGACCGAAATATAGTCCTTGGCCATATCATATTTGTTCATCAGCAGCAGCGCATGCACGGTCTGCACATTGTTGATCAGCTCATGCTGAGCCTTGCGGATATTGAGCATGGTCGCCTCGGACGATTGCACCCAGCGCTCCTTCTCGTCGAGCTGCAGACGAATATTTTTCTCCTGCTCCTCCAGCAGCTGGAGCTTGAAGTCCTTATGCTCCAGATTGGTATAGAGCTTCGCGTTCTCAATCGTGACCGCCATCTCCGAGGTCAGCAGCTTCAAGGTATCGAGACGCTCCTCCTGGAATATGTGCGAGGCCAGATTGTTCTCCAAATACAGGATGCCGATTTGCTTGCCCAGCTTCTGTATAGGCAGCACTAGGATGGATTTCGGACGTTTAGCCTGAATGTAGGCATCCTTCACGAACAATTCCGACTGCTCGGCATCATGCAGCAGCAAAGGCTGGCCGGTTCGCGCAGCATACTGAATAGGGGTTGCCGCAGCCTCCCTGTAGTCCTCTAACGCAATGGCATGCAGCGATTGGAACGGTTTGCCCGGCGATTTCTCCAATTCGACAAACAGCCGATGCTCCCGCTCCAGCAGCAGAATCCCTTTCTCGGCGCCGGCATTTTCTATGACGATATTCATAAAGCTTTCCAGCAGGTTATGAAACGCAGGCTCGCTTGAAAGCGCCTGAGACGCCTTGACGACCGTTGCGGCATCCATCGCCGCATGAGCCGCAGCCGCTCTGTTGACGAGATAAGGATACTTATCCTCCAGCTGCGCCACCTTGCGGACGGCCCCCCATTGAGCATACAAAGATTTGGCTTCGTACAAATAGGAGCGGGCGATTTTCAGCTTGCCCGTCTGCATGTAGAACTTAGCCGCGCATTCATTGGCTATCGCTTCGAATTGAACGAACCGGTTCTTATTCGCGAAAAAGATCGCCTGCTCGTATTGTTCCGCCGCTAAGGCGTTATTGCCGTGAATGCGGCTCATCTCCGCCTCTACAAGCAGCTTCTGATGCAGGAAGTTGTCCGGCGAATGAGCGGTATATTTTTTGAGATAGCGCAGATGCTTCTGCAGCTTGCGCTCATACATTTTCTGATCTCCCGCGCTTGCTTCCGGATACTTGGCCGTCATGACCAGAGCGCCGATAATATAGTACATTTGAACAAGGTGCAGACCAAATACAACAGACAGGCTCTGCTCCATCTCTTCCATCATTTCTTCAGCCTCGGTCAGCTGATCGAGCAGATAAAATGTCAGCAGCTGTACGGCGTAGTAAGTGTGAACCGTAGCTTTATTGGAAAAGCTGCGGAGCTGCTGGCGCTCCTCCTCTGTCATGAACGGTTCCATCCGGCTTGAGCCGTTCAGGGCATGGGGAAGAGGATCTTCCTTCATAAACAGCATAAAACGCTGAAGCACCATCAGAATATAAATTGTGTCCTGATCCTGCGACCGCTGAATGAATGACGCATAGCTCTCCGTTTCTTTAAATACCTCGTTCAGACTGTCCCCCTTGAGCAGCCTCATAAAGAAGCTGTAGGAGATGGAGTAGCCCGCATAAACAAAATCTCCGGATTCAACGCCAAACTGATACGCCTGCCGCAAATAGCCGATGTTGGAATCCATATGGTCCTTCAAATTATTCGAAAAAGCCCCGTAGGCAAAATATACCTTGCACTTGATCGGCATATGATCTAACTGGTCGCTGAGCTTCAAGCCCAGCTGGCCGAACTGGGCCCCTTGATTGAGATTGCCGAGCAGTGAGCTTACGATAACGCCATAGGTCATATAAGACAAAGCGGAGCCTTCCGTATTGCCGTACCGCAGGGAATAATTGAACATCTTGAGCATTAAATATACGTATAATTCCGAGTCCAGGTAATAGGTCGGCGCAATGAGATTGACCAATAGACGCATCACTGCCTGAAGACGAGGGTCCGTTACCGGCGGCAGCTCGCCAATTCATCGGGGTGCCTGCCGATCATCTGCACCTTCGATTTCACCAATTCCATCAAAAGAGCGCTTTTGCGGGCCTTGGCATGCAGCGGCACGCCGAACAGCCTTAAGCCCTCCAGTCCGATCTGCATAGCCTGCTCATGAAGTCCGAGGTTCGTGTACAGGACAATCATCAAATTGTAAACCTCGGCCTTTTCCAGCTTTGTTTTGGCTTGTTGCAAAATAAGCTGGAACGAGCGCTTCGCTTCTTCAAAGTGGCCGCACAGGTACTCCAGCTCGGCCAGCTCGAGATAAACGGCGAAGGACAGCTCATATTGTCCGTTCCAGCTGTCCTGCTGGAGCGCCTGGATGCTGTTCGACACATATTTTAGTGCCGTCTCGTAGGCCGTGTTGGCCTTCGCCTTGCGGCACGCGCGCAAATTCAACTCGGCCAGGCGTTCCTTTTCCTGTGCCGCAGTCATAAATTCTTTGCCGAGATTGAGCTGATTCGTCACATCGAATATGTGCTCGTCAAGCTCCTCGGCGGACAGCGTCTTGAGCATCAGGGTGCTGATTTCATAATGAAGCTGCTTTTTTTGCTCCTTCTCGACGAAGGAGTAAACGGCCTGGTGCACCCGGTCATGTAAAAATTTGAACACCGCCGGCATTTCATCGGAAGCGGAGTCACTGCTGCCGTGCGGAACGATAAAACCTTCATCCATCGCTACAGCCAGCTGCGTTTCCAAATCGTCTGGATGGCAGGAAGCCGTCAGAGCAAGCAGCTCCAGCGAAAACGTATGTCCGATACAAGAGGCCTGCATAAGAAGACGCTGTACCGGTTTGGGCAGCCGCCTGATTTTATTAATCATCAAGTCGACGACGTTATCCGTAATGTGCAGCTCTTTGATTTTATTAAGATCCCATTGCCAGCGGCAGAGAGGATAGTCGAATTGGAGCAGCTGATGATCGTAGAGCGACCTCAGAAACTGCTTCGTAAAAAACGGGTTCCCTTTCGTTTTCTCAACAGGACCCCGTCAGTTCCTTCAGGCGTTCGTCATCTGCGGCTTTGAGCGTATCCTTCAGCAGCCGGTGCACATCCTGGAAACCAAGGGGCTCAATATGGAGGTGCCTGCTGTGCAGATGCTTCATCCGGTCCAGGCCGGTCCATTACCAAACGAAGCGGATGCGTATCATGGACATCGTTATTCCGGTAGGTCCCGATAAACATGAAATACGCCGAGTTCTCCGTGGCGGGCAGGTCCTGAAGCAGCTGCAGGGAGGCCGGATCGGCCCATTGAAGGTCGTCCAGGAATACGATCAGCGGCTGATCCCTTGTCGCGAAAACCCGAAGAAACTGCTGCAGGGTCAATAAGAAACGGTTGTGCATTTCGGCAGGCGGCAGCTTCGGTAATGAGGCCTGCTTGCCGACGATTTTCTCCATATCCGGATTAATATCGATAAGAACTTGGCCGTTGGCGCCGACGGCATCCATAATTCTACGCTTCCAGACCTGAAAAGCATCCTCGTCTAATGAAAGCAGAAATTGAATGATTTGCTGCCCGGCCTGCATGACGGCTTGAAAAGGGGTATCCCTTTTAAACTGATCGAACTTGCCGGATATGAACAGCACGCTGTCCTTTTGGACGGTTCGTTGAAATTCCTGAACCAGATTGGATTTGCCGACGCCGGACAGACCGGAAATAAACATCATTTCCTGGCTTCCGAGCATCGCCCTGTTGTAGGCGTAGCTAAGCTCGCGAAGCTCATCGCCGCGTCCGTACATACGTTCCGGAATGTTAAAAATATCCGCGGCTTCTTGATCGCCTACGGATATGTCGCCGATATAGCCCTGCTGAAGCAGCTTGTTTAAGCAGGCTTCAAGGTCTTGCTGCAAAGCGAACGCGCTTTGATAACGATTCTCCGGGTGCTTTTGCAAGCACTTCATCACGATTTCGGAAAGAGGCTGAGGTATGGAATAGACCGTTTCCATCGGAGCAGGAGGCAGCTTCGCCAAGTGCTGGTGCACAAGCTCCATCGGATCGGAGCCCGGAAAGGGCAGCGTTCCAGTCAGCATTTGATACAAAATGATGCCCAGGGAATATAGATCGGCACGGTAATCGATATGCCGGTTCATGCGGCCCATTTGTTCTGGAGCCATATAAAACAGGCGGGAAGGAAACAGGGTAGGCGCAATAGCCTGCAGTGCCTCTCCGCCCGACGAACTGTTGAATAGAGCATTAAGATCCGTGAGCTTTACGGTTTGCCTGTCGGGGCTGAGAATAAAAGCGTTCGGGGTAAGATTTAAATGAATGTGCTTGGTCAGATGAAGCTTCCGTACGATATCGGTCATCTTGACTGCAGTTTGAAGAAACTCAGCCGTATCCATGGGTCCGGTCGTCATGCAATGGGAAAGCGGCTGTCCCTCCATAGGCTCCAACAGAAGAATAAACGTACTATTGTATGGTTCCATGCCAAGAGGCCGGATAATTTCATCAAGCTGAAGGGTCCGTCCGTAATTCAGCTCATTCGTCATCCATTGGATTTCCTGCTGAGACGGATATTCCGATTGCAGCAGCTTCATCATATAGGTTTGTTGTGTGGACGGATGGTGGCCGCGATAAACAACATACGGCTCGTGATCGTACCATTTACTTAGTTGCAAATCCTGTATGGTCAATGACAAGCGAATATCCTCCGATTACTTCCATATATTTATATTTTACTTTCTCTAGTTAAAGGAAGCAACAGAAAATTCGATCTATAACGAGCAATATCAACATTAGCGGCTTATTTTTCGCAGGCAGCCTTGTTTTTGCCGAGTTCTTCCGACAATTTCCGCATAAGCTGCATCAGAACCTGCTGCTCCTCTTCAGCGAAGCCGGTAAAGGACTTCTCCAGCGTGTCAATCCAAAGCGCTTCCGTACTGCGGATTAAGGAGGCTCCCTTATCCGTCAGGGCGACCCACTTGACCCTCGCATCGGGCTGATGGTTCTCCCGGTAGACGAGCCCCGATTTCTCCAGCCGGTCAATCATTTGCGACATCGTGCTGGCCCTTACATCCAAGTGCGTCGCCAGCTGTCCGATCGTACAGCTTCCGCTGCGGTTGAGATGCCGAAGCAGCAGCCATTGCACCCTTGTAATCGGCGACGTTTCATGATCGAACACCTTGGAACGAAGATGGCGGTTAACGGTTTGCAGATGGGTAATAAACTGCTCCAATGCTTCGCGGGTAGACAAGCCAAACCCCTCCCTTATAAGTAAATTATAGCGTTATCCCGAATGGAAAAACAACCAAAGGCCCGCAAGCGGCAGAGGCTGGCGGGACAAGGGGAGGGTCAGCGGCTTGAGTCAGGCTAGGGCTGCTTTTTCAGAGCGGGAGTCAGTCTCTCGCTGAAGGTTCGTTTGACGGGATTGAACACGATCTGGATGCCCATGACCTGCTGCAGATCCTGATAGCGGATTTGTGCCCGCTTATTTTTGATCCGAACCGGGGCGCTTAACTCGTAGGCTGCCGGTCGCCGAGCTTAACGGTACGGCTGTCAAGCCGGGTGGTCCAATCGTTGTCATGATAATAAAAATGGATGGTGCCGTCTTTGTCCTGGATCATGGTGCCGCCGATTTGACCGACGCTTTCCCGGAAGGGAATGTAGCCGAAGCTCCCGCTGCGGTCGACGACCTTGCGCATAATCGTCTGATGCAGCTCTGCAGGTGAAATGCTGGGATTGCCGGCCGTGATCCGCGGGATTTGCATCGGATCGTCCTCGTTAGTCGCCATTTCGCTTACGACCGTAAACGCATAGCGAATTCCGTTTTTGCCAAGAATGGCGGAGGCATTCCGGTCGAAGCTGCCGAAAGGATAGGCGTAAGCGTCGACGGGGCGTCCCGACAATTCCTTTAATTTGGACCGGCAGACGCGCGTATCCTCAGCGATGCGCTGCTCGTAGCTCTCCTGGGCTTCAGCAGTGCCGTCGCCCGACGATTGAAGCAAAAGCAGGGGCTGTCCGTTTTTTTGCGTATGGAGACGGTCGGAGTGGCAGCCGAATTCGGACAAGTTTCCGGGCGTGTCCAGTATTCGCGAAACCTGGTCGTTGGACAGAAACGGAATGTTGCCGCCCAGAGGATCGTTCAGCTGCTCGGTAATGATGAAATTGACCGAAGGGATGCCAAGCTCCTGCAGCACAGGATAGGCTGTATCGTAGTAGCTCTCATACCCGTCATCGAACGTAACGAGTACGGCATTATCCGGGACGGCGCCGCCGGACATATAATATTCGAACTGCTTAAGCGTGAGAAATTGATAATTGCGGTCTTTCAGCATGGCCAGCTGCTCTTTAAACAGCTTGGGGGTGATCGTTACGCTGCTTTTGGCGGTAGCGCTTATGTGATGGTAGGCAATAACGGCGACCTGATCTTGATAGTAATAATTCGGCGTACCGGAGCCGATAATGGGCTCGATGCAGAGGCCGATTAATAGCAGGAGCATCACTTTTATCGACAGCGTTTTCATAGGTCCATTCTCCTAATCTATTCGAATAACTAGATTGATTATAAGGAGGCGTTTCTGTTTTGTAAATAAGCTGCCGGAAAAATATTTTGCATATACAATATAAGGAAAAAGGGGGCGGTTTCACTAGGATGAGGGTCGCGGCGAACGATAGATTCCCATGCATATGACTTCCAAAAACAGATTATAAAAATAGGGATTTTAGACCTAATATCCTGAAATCGATTATTTTGTAGACAGGGGAGAGGGGACATGGAGCTGAGATAAGATAACGTAACAGATGTGATTCCCTTTGCTTCACAGCGATCCCGAGAATCGGCACAACGCTGCCCAAATTCGGCAAGTTCGCGCTTAACGCTTTTTGTTTACGTTAAAATATGATATATAATGGGAAGCATAATTATTAAAATATGGCTGGAAAGTGAGGAATCACATTTGAAGATTGCTATTGCAGGTGGTTCCGGGTTTATTGGGCGTCATCTCACGAAATATTTTTTGCAGCGCAAATATTCTATTCTATTGATTTCCCGGAATCGTCAAAAATCCGATCATCCGCTGATCCGTTATGTGAGCTGGGAGGAACTGAAGTCCAGCGTGCACGTGATGGAAGGGACGGATGCCATTGTTAATTTAGCTGGCGAAACGATTAATCAGCGCTGGAACGATGCGGCCAAGGAACGCATACTCCAGTCCCGGCTGGAGACGGTAGCGCAGCTCGCGGATATCGTGGCACGCATGAATAAGAAGCCGCAGGTCGTGATCAACGCGTCGGCTGTGGCTATTTACGGCACCTCCGAGCGCACCTCTTTTGTCGAGCACAGCGATACTCAGGTAACGGATTTCTTATCCGGCGTCGTTGAGCAATGGGAGCGGGCTGTCGACCAAATTCAGGACACGCGGATTGTCAAGCTGCGGCTCGGTCTCGTACTTGGGAAGGACGGCGGAGCCCTGCCTAGAATGATGCGGCCCTACAAGCTCGGCTTCGGCGGCCGGATCGGCAGCGGGAAGCAAATCTACTCTTGGATTCATATCGAGGACTTATGCCGGCTGGTGGAGTTCTGTATCGAGAACGAGGATATTATAGAGCAGATTAACGCCACATCGCCTCAGCCTGTGACGAACGATGAATTTGGCAGGACGCTGGCAAAAATTTTGGGCACGGGACACCGTTTCCCCGTACCTGCCTTTGTCATCAAGCTGCTGCTGGGGGAAATGTCGACGCTTGTGCTTGAAGGGCAGCGGGTTCTGCCGTATCTGGCGACGGAATATGAATTTCATTATAATTACCCGACGATTGAACAGGCATTGGCTGATCTGACGGGGAAAAAGTAATCAACGGGAGGGGAGCAACCATGATTCAGTACGGTTCTACCGATGTGCATGAGCTGCTGTTTGCTTCGATGCGGGCATCGATCGAACTGCGCGACCGTCAGTGGATCGATGTAGAAATCCAGTTCGAGCTCGATTGGGAGAACGGCGCGGCGCTGCCGGACGATGTAACCGAGCTGAGTGCACTGCTTATCTGCACCTACAACGGTGAAATCGCGCAAATCGTGCCTCAGGATGAAGGGCGGGACTGTGAGTTTCAATTTACGGAGAGCGAGAAGGCGCAGCTTCGGCATTACTACGAGCAGTCGGTCAAAAACCAGCTGCTCCACAAGGTTGAGCATGCTTAGGCGATGCGAAGGGCTGCAAACAAAAAGGAAGATTGAAGGCGGGGAGCCATCAATCTTCCTTTTGTTTTTGCAGCGCGGCTTTCAGGGCGTCCTGTAAGCCGGAGCCGAACGACGTGTTGTCGCTGTACTGCTCGATCAGCTTGGAAGCGTTCCGCTTGGCGGCTTTCCCGCCGGGACGCGCCTCGTCATTGAGCATCTCAACCACGTTGCAAGGACGGCATTGAGCGTATTTTCCCGCCTTGCCGGTATGAATTTCCATCTTCTTGCGGCATTGCGGGCAGCGCTTGTTGGACAGCGCAGGCTCCGCCGCGCGTCTGTAGCTGCATTCGTGGTCGATGCAGACAAGCATTTTGCCGCGCTTGCCCTTGATCTCCTGCAGATTTTTGCCGCATTCCGGACACTTGGAATGGGTTAAATTATGCGGCTTATATTCGGTCGTGCTGTTCTTGACCGAGCGCACCATCTCCACCGTCTGGCTGCGAATGCCCTGCAGGAAGCCCTTCATGTTGCCGTTTCCCTTGGCGATCCGTTCCAGCTCCTGCTCCCACCGCGCCGTCAGCTCCGGCGAACGAAGCTCGGGCACGACCAGCTTGATCAGCTGAGCCCCTTTGCCGGTCGGCTGCAGGATGTTCATTTTACGCTCGATGGTATCGGTGGAGATGAGCTTCTCGATAATATCGGCCCGCGTAGCCGGCGTGCCGAGACCATGCTTCTCCATGATGGACAGAAGCACCGCTTCCGTATATCGGCCCGGCGGCTTCGTCGCATGCTTTTCCAGCTGGCAGCGGGCATCCTTGAACTCGGCGCCAAGCTGCAGCTGCGGCAGCGTCTGGGCGCGGCTGTGGTCGTCTTCCGTCTCCGCGCCGTCTTCTTCGGAAGAGGAGGACGACGAAGTCTCTTGGCCGTATACGGCCTTCCATCCCGCATCTTTCATGACGCGGCCTTTGGCATAAAACCGCTCTCCGCCGATTTCCAGCGTCAGCGATGTTTCATCATACCGGTATACAGGATAGAACAGCGCAATGAACCGGCGGGCGATCAGATCGTACAGCTTCCGCTCTTCGGCGCTTAAAGTATGCAGCAGCGGAGTCTGCTCCGTCGGGATGATCGCGTGGTGATCGGATACCTTGCTGTCATCGACGATCCGTTTCGTGACCGGCAGCGGTTTGCGCAGCAGCGGACGGACGAGCGGCGCATAAGGCTGCACGCTCAAGCTGTCCAGCCGGCCGGGCAGGGTGGACACCATGTCGGAAGTCAAATGGCGCGAATCCGTGCGCGGGTAGGTGACCAGCTTGTGCTGCTCGTACAGCCGCTGCAGCACGCCGGACGTCTGCTTGGCCGACCAGCCGAACCTGCGGTTCGCATCCCGCTGCAGCTCGGTTAAATCGTAAGCGAGCGGCTGGGGCTCGGTTTTCTCCGATACCTTCAGCTCGACTACCTTCGCGCGTCCGCTCTGCACCTTGGCAAGCAGCGCATCGGCTGCGTCTTTGTCGAACAGACGCCCGTCAGGCTGCTGCCTGCCGCGCCATAGAGCTTGAAAACCGCCCAGCTGGGCTTTGAGGACCCAGTAGTCTTTGGACTGGAAATTGCGGATTTCCTTCTCGCGCTCCATCATCATCGACAGGGTCGGCGTCTGTACCCGTCCGGCTGCGAGCTGGGCGTTATATTTGCAGGTGAGGGCGCGGGTCATGTTCAGCCCGATGAGCCAGTCGGCTTCGGCCCGCGACACTGCGGATTGATACAGCGCGTCATAATCGCGTCCGGGCTTCAGCTTCGCGAAGCCGTCGCGGATGGCCTTGTCGGTCTGCGAGGAAATCCACAGCCGCTGAAACGGCTTGCGCCAGCGGATCTGCTCCATAATCCAGCGGGCTACCAGCTCGCCCTCGCGCCCGGCGTCCGTGGCGATTATCAGCTGCTCGAGGTCGCTGCGCTGCGCCAGCTGGGCGATAGCGCGGAACTGCGGCGTCGTTTCCCGGATCAGCTTCAGCTTCATTTTCTCGGGAAGCAAAGGCAGGTCACTCGAGGTTCCAGGCTTTGAACTTGGCGTCGTAATCCTCCGGCTCCGCCAGAGTTACCAGATGGCCCAACGCCCAAGTAACGACGTATTTAGGGCCTTCAATATAATGCTTATGCTTCTGCTGGCAGCCGAGGACACGGGCGATTTCCTTGGCTACGCTAGGTTTTTCTGCTAATACGAGGGATTTCATAAATACTCCTTTTGTTTGCGGTTGTGAATGGGAATGCGCTCATGGCTCCTATATAAAACATTACTGGAAAAACCGGCTTCTGTCCATTTTCCGCACCGAGTGCGGGAAGGAGAGACTTTCAAAGGGAGGGGCTTTTAAGCAGAGTTCCTCACTCATTCCTGTAGCCAAGCTCATGTCAGCGGAACTTGTACGCAACTCATTCAGGTGAGCTCCCCCATGAGTGCGAGCTTCCGTACACAAGCTTCCCATCGGTGCAGGTTTCCGTACACAAGCTCATTCATGCCGCTCAGGCTCCTGGCGCAAGATGTATCCATCCCGTTCGGGCTACTGCTTCCAATACAGCAGACGGTAATCGGTCGGGGTCAAGCCCTCGTGCTCCAGAAACCGTTTGTTAAAATAGCTGACGCTGGGGTAGCCCGCATCGTTGGCGATCTGCTTGACGGTCAGCTCTCTTTTCTCCAGCAGCCACTGCTTGCTCAGCTGCAACCGGCACAACGTGACGAAGGTCATGGGCGTCATCTGCGTCACCTTGCGGAACAGCTTGCAAAAATAATAGGTGCTGACGCCGGCCTGCGCCGCCCAGTAATCCAGCTCAAAGGGCCTGCAGGCCTGCTCCTGGATCAGCGGGAGCAGCTGCAGAATGCGGTCATGCGTACCGATGCTCGAGCCGGCGGACAGAGGACCGCCTGGTTAACGAATTCGGCGATCACGGTATAAGTGAGCGAGGACAGCCGCGTAAGCTGAAAGAACGTATTCTCCTCCGCCTCCACCAAAAGCTGGTGGAATGCCTGCTCAAGCGGCTTCCACTGGCGGACAGTCCACAAATGCGTCCGGTACATCCCGTTTTCCATCAAATAATCCTTCAGCTTCGCCCCGTAGAAATGAACCCAACGGACGTTCCCACGGCTCCTCTTCGCTGGAATAATATCGCTGCTTCTGAAGCGGAAAATACAGAAAGGCATCCCCGGCTTGGAGCGTATGCATTTCGTTGTCCTTCTCCACGAATCCTTTGCCGTTAGTAATCAAATGGATGCTGAAGTTGTTCAGCGCGCCTTCGGGACGTTCCACAAGATGCGACGGTTCATCGCGATACCAGCCGACGGATTCGGGCAGGCAAAAATAAGTATGCTCTTGAAGCGTGGGAAGCAAGCGCTGTCTTCGCAATGGCACACACCTCGTTCGATGACAATATTGTTATAGTCATGGGCAAAAAGTTGTTATTTTCATTTTACTTAATGTTCAATATAATGGCAATAAAGTATTAACTTTTCCCATATTTGAAGGAGCTGAAGCTGATCATGAGTCAACAGAAACTGCGTTGGGGAGTGCTGGGATGCGCCGGCATTGCCAAACGGGCCGTTATTCCTGGAATCCAGCAATCCGAAACCGGAGAAGTGGCGGCTATTGCAAGCCGCGATATCGAGAAAGCGAAGGAAACCGCAGCGCAGCTGGGTATTCCAACCTTTTATGGAAGCTATGAAGAGCTGCTTGCCGATGATACTATTGATGCCGTTTACATACCGCTTCCGAATCATCTGCACAAGGAGTGGGCTATTCGCGCTGCCGAAGCGGGCAAGCACGTGCTGTGCGAGAAGCCTGTGGCGCTGAACGCAGAGGAGGCCGAAGAAATGGTCGCCGCCTGCGAAAAAGCGGGGGTCAAGCTGGCGGAAGCCTTCATGTACCGTCATCACCCGCGCTACGCGGCGGTGAAGGAAATTATCGATTCCGGCGAAATCGGTGCGATTCGCGGCATTCACGGAGCATTTACGTTCAACAATGCCAAGGACACCAACAACGTCCGGTACAAGCAGTTTATGGGCGGCGGCTCGCTGTATGATGTCGGCGTATATCCGATCAGCGCCGCCAGGCTGGTTCTTGGACAAGAGCCGCAGGCCGCTACTGTTCATGCTTTTTTCTCGCCGGAGCATGACGATGTAGATATGATGGCATCGGGTCTGCTCGAATTCGAAGGCGGCGTAGCGCTGACCTTTGACTGCGGCATGTGGGCTGCGGGACGCAACGTACTTGAGATTATCGGCACGGACGGAAGAATCGAGCTGCCGTGCGCTTATGTGACCCGCAACAACGCGGAGGATCACTTGTACGTGACGGCCAAAGGAGAGCGCAGAGAAGTCGCTGTGCCTTACGTGAATCACTATGCGCTTCAGGCGGACGATCTTGGCCGCAGTGTACTGGAGGGGACACCGCTCCGTTTTGCCTCGTCCGATGCCGTGGCCAATATGAAAGTGATCGACGCTTGCTACAAATCCGCAAGAGAACGCGTTCGCGTCGTCTTGTAAGGGTCGTCCATTGATTCTATAGATAAGGGAGCTAATAAGATGAAAACCATTCAAATCGAAGGCTTGCAGAAGCCGGTTTCCCAATTGATTCAAGGTTCCGATTTCTTTAGACATAATGTATACGATAAGGTTTGCAGCGTACTGGACAATTTCTTTGCCATCGGCGGCAATACGATCGATACGGCATATATATACTGCGGCGGTGAAAGCGAAGAGACGATCGGGCGCTGGCTGAAGGATCGCAACAACCGCGAGCAGGTCGTCATTCTGACGAAAGGCGCCCATCATAACGCAGACGGCCCGCGGGTAAATCCGGAGGCGATTGCCAACGATCTGTCCATCAGCCTGGAGCGGCTGGGTACGGATTACGTGGACCTGTACGCGCTGCACCGGGATGATACGAATATTCCGGTAAGCGTCATTATGGACGCGTTGAACGAGCATATCCGTGCCGGCCGCATCCGCGCCATCGGCGGGTCGAACTGGACTCACAGCCGTCTGCAGGAGGCTAACGATTATGCGGCAAAGAACGGACTGGTCGGCTTTACGTTCAGCAGTCCGAATTTAAGCTTGGCCAAGCCGAATGAGCCGCGCTGGGCAGGCTGCGTTTCGGCGGACGAGGATACGATTGCGTGGCATGAGCAGACCAAGCTGCCGATTCTGTCGTGGTCGTCCCAGGCAGGCGGTTTCTTCACAGGCCGCTTCGCGCCGGATATTCTGGACAATAAGGAAATGGTCCGCGTTTATTACAGCGATGCGAACTGGGAGCGTCTGCGCCGGGCCGAACAGCTTGCCAAAGAGAAAGGCGTCAGCACGGTTCAAATTTCGCTGGCTTACGTATTGAATCAGGCATTCCCGACGGCGGCTCTGATCGGCGCACAAAACGAAGCGGAGCTTCAGTCCTGCAACGAAGGCGCACAAATTACATTGACGCCGGAGGAAGTGAACTGGCTGGTACAGATTTAACTGAAATAAGGGTTCTAAATAATAAGCAATAAGCGCTGTCATTCGGGAAACCAATTTTCCCGGATGCAGCGCTTTTTTGCATGTTCAAGGGAGGAGCTAAAAACGGTTTTAGGCGGGTGGACAATTTTATGGCAATGACTAAGACAAAAAGTGTCATAGTTGTATGATATAATGAGCTCAGAAAATCGTGGAAGGGAGAGGCTTGGATGTCCAAATCGAAACGGCTGATGGAATTGATGATAGCGGTCAACAAACGGAAGAAATTTACGGTGCGCGAGCTGGCCGAGGAGTTTCAGGTTTCCACCCGCACGATGATGCGGGATTTACAGGTGCTTGGCGAGCTGGGCCTGCCGCTATATACAGAGTATGGCCCGCACGGCGGCTATAGGGTGTTGAACGAGCGTCTGCTGCCCCCGATTATGTTCTCCGAGCATGAAGCGGTGGCGATGTTTTTTGCTTATCAATCGCTCCAGCATTATGGAGCACTGCCATTTGCCGAGGAATCCATCACGGCCCTGAACAAGTTTTACTATTATCTTCCTGATGATACGAAGGAAAAGATCGACAAGATGAAGCAGCGGGTCGTCTTCTGGACGCCACGCCGGCATACGGTGAATCCGTACCTGCGTCCGCTGCTGGACGCCGCGCTTCAGCAGCAAATGCTGAACGTCGTCTATGACTCCAAGGAGGGAGCGAAAGCCCGGCGAATCCAACCGATCGGCGTCTATTCTCATAACGGCTATTGGTACTGTCCGGCCTACTGCTGTTTGAAGGAACGGATTCTGCTGTTCCGGGTCGACCGGATACTACAGGCCGATCCGGTCGAGCAGGCGGAAGCGGAAGTCAGCCGAGCGGATCTCAGCCAAATTACGATCCAGGACTGGTTCAAGCCGCAGCCGTCGGAGTACAGGTCGGATCCCTCCGACGGACCGCTTGAGATCGTCGTGAAACTTAGTACGAACGGCGTGCGCCGCTGCCGCTGGGAGGCTTACTTCGGAGATGTGCTGCAGGAGGAGCCGGATGGAACCGGCACGCTGCGGCTGCGCATTTCCGAGAGCGAGCAGGATTACTATGCCTCGTATTTCCTCGGCTTCGGCGCGGAGGCCGTCGTCACCGAACCGCCCGGCATTGTCGAACGGATTCGGGAAGAGGTCAAGCGGTTAACGGATGCGTACCGGAATTAAGCGATATTTATTTCCTCGCGACGGGAATATAAATGTCGAATTCACTGTCCTCCGCATTCTCAGCGGTATAGCGATGATCGTAATATTCGAGCTCCGGGCCCTCGGAACGGGCATAATCCGGATTGTCCGCCAGCCATTCGTAAATCGCCGAATAGGTGCCGCCAAGCGCATGGATAGGCCCGCGATGCGTAAAGATTGCGTACGTATTCGGAGCGATCGTCCAGCTTTCCATCCCAGGGGGGAGCGCGCCGGAGCTTCGGTCGACAACGGCTCCCGTTACGTAATCGAACGGGCCGTTGTCCGGGCTGCCGAAGCATACGCCCAAGGTGGGAGCGGCTTCAGTCCGCTGCGGAATTTCATGAATTCGCTGCATGAATTGCACCCACTGCTCGGCAAAGGAAGTGACCGGCTCTCCTAGTATGATGACATGGCGCTTTTGAATACCGATGAGAGGGTACTCGGGTTTGCTGGCAACGACGGGCGTGAGGGGACGGATCGATTCGATAGGCAAAATAAATCACATTCCTTTCCAATGGCTATTCTCTCTTGCAATGTTAATGTACCACGGAACTCTGACAGGCTCTGTCATAGTTATTCAGCTTTTTGTACTTTTTCACAGCTTTTCTGTATAGGTTCGTTAGAAGCCGTATGCTATGATGAACATAAACATAAAAATGAAAGCGTTTACTAAACGGTGGGAGGAACAAACCTATGCTTCAAACACAACCGTTAACCGTCCTGATTGTAGACGATGAACTGCCGCTGCGCGAGGAGCTCCGCCTGTTTGATTGGCAGGATTGCTGCGCGGAGCTGATTGGCGAGGCCGAAAACGGAGAGGAAGCGCTTGAGCTGTGCCGGAGACTTGCGCCGGATGTCGTCATTACGGATATCACGATGCCTGTAATGGACGGCATGGATTTGTTTCGGCGGATCAAGCAGGAATTTCCGCTGACGCAGGTCGTGCTGCTGACATGCCATACCGATTTTGCTTATGCGAAGGAAGCTCTCAAGCTGGGAGCCCTGGAATATTTGATCAAGGTATCTCTGCTGGACAGCGAGCTGCAGCAGGTTTTGGACAAAGCGCGGGAAGCCATTCAGCGGGAGCGCAACTATATGCGCAGCGAGCTGAACCGGCAGCGTTGGGAGCTGACGCGTCTGCTCACCTCTATCGGAAAGGAACCCGAGCCGGAAGGAATCCGGGAGGCGTGCGGAGCCGTTTTGCGAAGCTGGCAGGTTCCATTTCCTGTAGGCGTACTGCGCCTGCATGTCCATGTGCGTGCCCAGGAGGCTTTATTCGCCCATCGCGAGCTTCAGGCGTTGTTAAGCGAATGGGAGTCGAATTGGGCCCCAGGCACGCTGTTCCGCCGATGGATAGCCGTCGGCCCGCACGATTATATGCTGATGGAACGCAGGGAGGCTGACCAAGTAAAAGGGCAGCAGGCTTTGAGCTTGCTGGAGCAAGCCGGAGGCTGGATGCGAAATTTACAATCCGCTCTGGACGCCAGAATCTCCTATTTGCGTCAGCGGGCAGGCTTGTATGCAGCAGCGGGCACATATGTTGGGGCTGCGGCGGACTTGTCCGAAGCATTGGAGCAAACGAAGCTGCCTGAGGCTGCGTTTTTTTACGATGGCGAAGGCACCGTCTATGCGGCCGATGCTTTGTACCGGCGTTATACGGCTGCGGAGAGAGGACGTGTCTCCGAGGCCGAGGCGAAAGCAAGAACGGAGCTGGAGAAACAAACGGAGCTGCTGCGGCAGGCAGAGTCGAGCCGGGAATCGTTGGCGCAATATTGCCGCAAGGATTTATTTGAATGGGCGGTTCGGTTAAGGCCCGACCCGAATGCTTTGAAGGCCTGGCTTTTATCTAACCTCAAGCTGTGGAAAGGGCACCGGGGCCCGCTGCGCCGGCAGGAAGCTGCGGCCAGCTTTCAGGCGGCGCGGACGCTTGCGGAGCTGATCTCGCTGATCGTCAGGGAGATCGAGGAACAAGACGGCGAGCGGCCGAAGCAGCGCAAGGAAGTCGCTATGGCAATGCGGCTGGTGTCGGAGCATATCGCGGAGCCGATTACGCTGACTTGGATGGCGGATCGGGTGGGGCTCAGCTCTTTCTATTTGAGCCGGCTCTTCCGTGAGGAAGTCGGCGAGTCCTTTAACGAGTACGTCACCCGTATTCGGATCGATAAAGCCATCGAGCTGCTGCAAACGACCAGCTTAAAGGTGTATGAGGTGGCGGAGCAAATCGGGATTCCGAGCTACCGGTATTTCTCGGTGCTGTTTCGCAACCGAACCGGCGTTTCGCCGACGGAGTACAAGAAGGGCGGTGCCCAATGATAGCGCGATGGCTCCGCTGGTGCCGCAGCCGAAGTATGGCGGTGAAGCATTCGTTGTTTCTTTTTGCAGGAACTTTAGTGTTATTCGGGCTGCTGGCCTGGAGTAATCTGCATGATGCGGAGCAGTTGTTCCGCAAGCAGGTGCTGTCCGACGCCCAGGTAATTATCGACCGCACGAACTTGTATTTGAACGCGTATTTGGATAACGTCCAAAATATTCTTTTGCTGCTGTCGACCCGGGACGACTTGCTGGAGGAGGGGAAGGAGGACGAGGCGGTTACGGTGCTGCGCCAATATGCGGAAAATAACAGTACGCTGTATAAGACTTTGTATTTTATCCGTTCGGACGGCAAGGTTTTATCCAATACCCAGGTTTACTACGACATTATCGGCAATCCTTATCTGCAGAAGCTCTATAATCAGGCGCGGAACAATTACGGCGTCATGATCAGCGAGCCTTACCAGTCTCCGCTGTCCGGGAAGACAGTCGCTTTTGTGCTGCCCATCCGCTCCAAGGCGGACTCGGATCTCAAAGGCATGGCTGTAGTTGAAATCGATCTGGTCCGGCTGACCACGATGCTCTCCCAGCTGATGAATTCCCAGAATCAGACCTTTACGATTATTACGAACAAAAATCATGTCGTGAACACCTATGATACGAGCTGGCCGATGTTTTACTATGACTTGCTTCCGTATAACACGAAGGTATTTCCGCCGGAGCTGCATGCCGCTTTCGTAGAGCAAGTGGGGGATTTGCCTGTCGGCATTACGGAGATAGACGGAGCCAAGAGCAAGCTTGTCGCCGTAAAATCGGGCATGAACAAGCTCGGCTGGTATTTCGTCGCATTTATCGAGGACCGCTATTTTTATCAGAATATCATCAGTCTGTACAACAATTACAAAACCGCTGCAGCCGTATGGATCCTTATTTTATTAGTAAGCTCTTATACAATGAGCCGGTATGTGACCTACCCCGTACGGATGCTGGTCGCCAAGATCGGACCGGTCCGGGATATGGAGGTGCTGCCGAGCATTTCGGTTCAGCGCGAAGACGAGATCGGCCGTCTGGCCAAAAGCTATAACGCGATGATGGAACGGATTCATCTGCTGCTGACCGAAACGAAGGAAATGGAGCAGCGGAAAAAGCAGTATGAGCTGAAAATGCTCCAAAGCCAGATTGCGCCGCATTTTCTTTACAATACGCTTGCCTGCATCAGCAGTCTGGCCAAGCAGAAGAAAACCGAAGCAGTGCGGGACACCATCCGTTCTCTGGTCGGGTTGTTATCGTTTAGCTTTGATAAAAGCAGCGAATTTGTCTCGCTAGAAGAAGAGCTGGAAGGATTGCGGATGTATGCGCATATCCAGACAGTGAGGTATGGCGACAAGTTTGCGCTGCACATGGAGATCGCGCCGGAAACGCTGCCCTGCAAAATATTAAAGCTGACGCTGCAGCCGTTGGTGGAAAACGCGATCTTCCACGGGCTGGCCCCGCAGAAGGTGCAAGGAACGATTCGGCTCCGCACCGCGCTTCGCCGCGGCCGCTTGATCGTCTACCTGCGGGATAACGGAGTGGGCATGGACTCGCAGCAGCTGGAGAGCGTCTTCTCCGAGCGCAGAAAGGCCCCGAACAAGCACCGGTTTACCGGGATCGGCATTATGAACGTTCAGGAGAGAATACGGCTTCACTTCGGCGGAGAATTCGGTCTGCGCATCGCAAGCCTTCCGGGAGCAGGAACGCTGATTCGAATCGAGCTGCCGGCGTATATGCTTGGAAATTAAAGCGTTTGCAATAATTGAAACAGTTTCGCAGGATCACTGTATAGAACCTCCAAATGCCCGCAGCTATACTTAATGGTATAGAAGAAAGCGCATACAACCTAAGAGGAGGTGATCCCATGGAACGGGAGCTCACGCTAGAAGAAGTGCCCGCTGTCCGGCAGAAGGAACGCCGGCTGAAGCTTTTCGGCAAAAGGGTATGGGCGTTTCGGGCGTTCTACTTGATGCTTCTCCCGGGCGTCATTTACTACATTATTTTCCGGTATGTTCCGATGTACGGCGTTATCATAGCCTTCAAGGATTTCAATATGCTGGAAGGCATTGTAGGCAGTTCCTGGGCGGACCCATGGTACAAGCATTTTCAAACCTTTTTTCATTCGCCTTATTTTTCCCAGCTCATGGTCAATACAACGGTTATCAGCCTGTATAAACTGGTGTTTGGCATGGTTCCGCCGATTGCGATGGCGCTTTTGCTGAATGAATGCCGGGTTCGCTGGTTCAAAACGGTTGTTCAGACCTTGACCTACATGCCGCATTTTTTATCGTGGGTCATTATTTACGGGATCTTGATCGCGTTGTTTTCGCAGAACTCAGGGCTGGTGAACCGGTGGCTGGAGGAAACGGGAGGCAGCTCAATCGGCTTTCTCACCTCGATCGATTACTTTCGAACGATCCTGGTAGGCTCCGAAATCTGGAAGGATCTCGGATGGGGCGCGATCATTTATCTGGCCGCTATGACGGCAATCGATCCGACGCTGTATGAGGCCGCCAGAGTGGACGGCGCCAACAGACTAAGAATGATTTGGCATATTACGCTTCCGGGGATTCGCAGCGTGATCGTGCTGCTGTTCATTCTGAAGCTGGGGACCATTATGGATGCCGGCTTCGACCAAATTTATATTTTATACAACATCCAAGTTTATCAGGTGGCGGATATTTTGGACACTTGGGTATTCAGGACCGGTCTGCAGCAATTGAATTTCAGTCTGGGCGCTGCGGTCGGCTTGTTCAAATCGGTTATCGGCATGGTATTGGTCATCGGATCGAATCAGCTGTCGAAGAAATGGGGTGAGGGGATATGGTAAAAGGCATCGAAGACCGCCTGATGAACACGCTGGTTTATGTCATCCTGGGCCTGGCCGGCTTGGCGGCGGTTTTTCCTCTCATGTACGTAGTATCCGTTTCCATTACGCCCTTCTCGGAAGTGCTCAAAAACGGAGGCTTCATCCTGATCCCCAGATCTGCGACCTTTACGGCATACCACAAGCTGCTGACTGAATCGGGCATTCCCCGCGCCTTCTGGGTGACGATTTTTATTACGGTCGTAGGCACCGTGGTCAATCTGATCTTAACGGTTCTGATGGCTTATCCGCTGAGCCGCAAGCTGCTGCCGGGGCGCCAGTTCTTTCTGCTGCTGGTCGTATTCACCATGCTGTTCAGCGGCGGAATAATCCCCACTTACTTGATTGTCAAATCGCTGGGACTGCTGGACTCGGTCTGGTCGATGATTTTGCCGAATGCAGTTTGGAGCTTTAACGTGCTTATTATGAAAAGCTTTTTCGAAAATTTGCCGGAGGAGCTGTTCGAATCGGCTCGGATGGACGGAGCGAAGGAATTTCGCATCCTGCTTCAAATTGTGGCGCCATTATCCGTCCCTTCTTTGCTTACGGTAGGTTTATTTTATACGGTGGGCCACTGGAACGAGTTTTTCCAGGCCGTCATGTATGTGACAGACCGGACGCTGTTTCCGCTGCAGGTCATTATCCGCGAGCTGTTGATGCTTACGCAGCAGCCGCTTGAGAACGCGGAAAATATGCTGCCGACCGAGACGATGCAGATGGCCTCGGTTGTGATGGCAAGCCTGCCTATCATCATTGTGTATCCGTTTATTCAAAAGCATTTCACCAAAGGGATGCTGCTTGGTTCGGTAAAAGGCTGATGGAACGTCTTTGCTCAGGGCAGAGCAGCTGCAGGTTGAATGACGGAACGCCGGGCGGCGCACAATGCGGTAGGCGGCCCGGGCAGCCGATTCAATAGATCATCTATCCAAAGAAAGAAGGGGATTGCAATGACATCGACAAAGAAGGCGCTTATCGTTTCCATGAGTACGCTGCTGCTTGGAGGCACCGTGCTTGCAGGCTGCAGCGGAGGCTCCGGGGCCAAGACGGGTTCACAGGCGGGCGGCAAGGATGCGCCTGCTGCTGCCTCCAGCGGCAAGCCGGTCAAGCTGGATATTATCGAAACCGGCAATGGGCTGCCTGCGCCCGATCAGGATATCATTAAGCAGGAGCTGGATAAGGCGCTCGGCACCGACCTGAATTTAACCGTGTATGCTTCAGGGGACGATTACAAGAATCAGCTTAACGTTCGGATGGCTTCCGCGAACTTTCCCGATTTGTTCATGGTGAACCGACAGCAGCTGAAGCAGTTCTCCGAGCAGGGGCTGCTGCTGGATTTGAGCCCTTACATGGATTCGAAGCTGAAGCCGGTCAAAGATTTCATCGGCGAAGACAGCTTGAAGAAAGGCACGATGAACGGGAAAATTTACGCAGTTTCCAAAACGCCGCAGATCCCGTACGATACGTATTTCATCCGCAAGGATTGGCTGGATAAGCTGGGCATGCAGGTGCCGAAAACGACCGATGAGCTGCTGGAGGCAGCCAAAGCCTTTGTCGAGAAGGACCCGGACGGCAACGGAAAGAAGGATACGATCGGCATGACCGGCGGGAAATTCGGCGTCTTCAATACGATCTTTGGCGCCTACGGCATCGGATTTTCCGACAATGTGCCAAGTCTATATGTGAAAGACAACAAGCTGATCAATTCCTTATACGATCCTGCGATGAAAGATGCGCTCGCTTTTATTAACAAGCTGACTTCGGCGGGGGCGGTAGACCCCGAGCTGATGGCGAATTCCGGTCTGCAGCACCAGCAGAAGGCGATTAAGGGCCAAGCGGGCATCATTTACATTGACTGGCCGAACATGACCAAGGATCAATTCGTCGAGCAGATCAAAGCGGTCAATCCGAATGCCAACTGGGTTCAAGTCGATGCGGTGAAAGGGCCTGGGGGCCAAACAGCAAGCTCTTGGGATATCGGCAAGACTGCGGGGCTGTATGCGATACCTAAAACGCTGGAGAAAAGCCCGGAGAAGCTGCAAAAGGTGTTCGATCTGCTGAATTATGTCTCTACTAAAGATACAGGCTCTCTTCTGGTGCAGTATGGCGTCAAGGGCAAGCACTATAATCTGGAAGGCTCGAAGGTCGTTCCAACCGATCTGATGGGAAAAGAAGGCGGCTACTTCTGGCTGTACCAGTTCACGGGCCGTCCGGAAATGGAATATTTGCAGGTTAAATTCGCCAAGCAGGCGCCGTTTATTGAATTTGCCAACAACCAGCCTCGTATTCAGGCGCTGAACGGATTCGTGGATTATCCGAACGGCTATAATGCCGCGGATGCCAACCGGTTTATCGAGGAAGAGCTGGCGAAGTTCATCTTCGGAAAAAGACCGATAGCGGAATACGACAGCTTCCTGAAGACGCTGGAATCGTCGATGAATTATAAAGCTTATATGGACAGCGCGCAGAAGCAGCTGAAGGATTTGGGTTATATCAAATAAGCAGTACGCCAGGATGTTCCATGTGTATGTAACAAGCGGGGAGCTCGTCTCTCCGCTCCATTCTCATATCCAATTCCGTATCCAAAGGAGTGTGTTTCCATGTCCGCCGTTTCCAACGACTTGCAGTCGCTTTCCGAACAATTTCACGAGCAGGGCTATTTGCTGCTGCGCAATGTTTTATCTCCCGAAAAGGTAGAGCGGCTGAATGCCGCCATAGATGAGATTCTGGCTCAAGAGCCGCAGGATGCGCTCGCCTATAATATTTACAACAGCGTAGAGCGGCATGACGAGATCGCATCCCTCATCGACGAGCCGGCATTGCTGCCTTTAATGGTGCAGCTGCTCGGTTACAATATTCAGCTTCACATCTCCCATCTGACGATCCGCAAACCGAATCCGCAGGACGCGAAGACGGCTACGCAAAGCTTCATTAACTGGCATCAGGACGGGCCGCATCCGCAGTTTCCGGCGATTGGCGGGGTGACTTCCACTTATTATATCAAGACGTGCTACATCTTGAGCGATATGTCCCAGCCGGACCGCGGCAATACGAAGATCATTCCGGGCTCTCACAATAAGCCGTTCCGTCCCGATTCTCAGAATGTGGACGATAAGCTTCATAATGAAATTCAAATTTGCGGCAGTCCCGGGGACGTATTCGTGTTTCCGCAAAATTTATGGCATGCCGGAGCTCCCAACCGGTCCGAATTTACCCGGCGGCAGCTTTTCCTCGGTTACAGCCCGATCTGGATGCGGCCGATCGATTACCACACGGTTTCCGATAAACTGCTGAGGGATGCTTCTCCTGTCCGCAGACAGCTGCTTGGGGTCATTGACGACAATCCATTTAAATATTACGTGCCGGATGCGTCCATGGTACCTTTAAAGCAATATTTTGCGGGGGATGCCGGCAAGAGCGGCTACGCCCAATAAGAACGGAGGCGGGGCAGCACATGCAGCATTCCACGAACAACCCTTCACCGATCCCAGGCAAGCTGAAGGGGAAGCTGGCATTCGTCACGGGAGCTTCCCGCGGGCTGGGGCGCTGGATCGCGGTGGAGCTGGCGCAGCAGGGGGCGGCAGTTGCCGTCAATTATGCTCACAGCGATGAGGATGCGGCTCATACGGTCGCTCTGATTGCGAAGGCAGGCGGAGAGGCGTTGGCTATCCGCGCCGATATTACAAAGGAAGAAGAAGTGCGGGAAGCGGCAGGGCAAGCGGAGGCAGCCTTCGGACGATCTATCGGCGTGCTGGTGAACAACGCTACAGGCCCACAGCCGATGCTGTCCATCGAGGACAGTGACTGGAAGGATTATGAGGATCAGCTGGCCTTTTTCGTTAAGGCGCCGCTGCTGCTTGTTAAGGCCGTGCTGCCGGGGATGAGGGCGGCAGGCTCCGGCAGCATCGTCAACATCGGCAGCGAGGTGGTGCAGCTGGGCAATGCACGGTTTGCAAGCTACGTCACGGCCAAGTCCGCCATGATCGGAATGACCCGGTCCTGGGCCAGCGAGCTGGAACCTGCAGGAATCCGGGTGAACCTCGTCGCTCCCGGCTGGATTCCGGTAGAGCGCCATGCGGGGGCCAGCACGGATGACTATGCGGGGCGGGTTCCTCTTCAGCGAATGGGGGAGCCGAAGGATATCGCTGCGGCCGTCGCCTTTCTGGCTTCCGACGAAGCCCGGTTTATTACGGGCCAATGTCTTTCCGTAAACGGCGGATTGACCTTTGGCATATGACGCCCGGTTCTTCATTGAGCTATGTCTCAGCTTAAGCGCCCGGCCTTGTTTCGTCTTCGGACGAATCAAGGCCGTTTTTGCCGTGGTGATTGGATTTGCAGCGATCCGTTACATATTACGTCAGCACATCGCCAAGAATAGAGGCCGTTACCCGCCGAACCCTTTCTGTGCATGGTTTTCTTCAAATAGAGATGATATAATGACGGAACTAATAGTCATGATTTGGAAGCGGGATGATGCCAAGAATGAACCCTCGCGAGCTATTCGGGGATATCGACATTTATTTGTTCGATCAGCTGTTAAAGGGACGTATTACGGAGGACAAAAGAATTCTGGACGCCGGCTGCGGAACGGGACGCAATCTTACTTATTTTTTGCGCAGCGGCTTTGATGTGTACGCGGTGAACCGATCGGAAGAGGCGGTCGAAGCGGTGCGCAAGCTGGGCGAACGTTGGGCCGGCCATTGGACCGCGGATCGGGCGAGGGTGGAGCCGGTTGAGAAAATGAGCTTTGCCAACGACAGCTTTGACGTCGTTATTTGCAATGCGGTCCTGCATTTTGCTGCGAACGAAGCTCATTTTCAGCAAATGCTTCATGAGCTGTGGCGTGTGCTTCGGCCCGGAGGCTTACTGTTCGCCCGGCTTGCTTCTTCGATCGGAATTGAGGGCCGGATTCAACCGTTAGGCGAATCCCGCTATAAGCTTCCGGACGGAAGCATCCGGTTTCTGGTGGACGAAGAAAGGCTTTTGCGTACGACGGAAAAGCTGCAGGGCATCCTGCTTGAGCCGATCAAAACCGTGAACGTGGCCAACCAGCGGTGCATGACGACCTGGTGCGTGAAGAAGCCGCACATCTTATTTTTCGATCCGATTGAGGAAATGCCCGGGGATCAAGACGAGAAGGAACAAGCTTGAGAGCCAGGCTATAGTTTGAGGAGGAAAGCATCTGCATGAATATTAGAGTATCGGCAGTACAATATCATCTGCAGACGATTGGCAGCTTTGAGGAGTTTGCGGAGCAGGTAACGCATTATGTCAAAACCGCGGAGGAATTCGAATCCGACTTCGTTCTGTTTCCAGAGCTGTTTACCACGCAGCTGATGTCTATCGGTGGAGGGAAGCCGCACCCGAAGGCGCTGACCATTGAGGAGCTTCCGGCCTATACGGATGCCTATAAGCAGTTATTCGTCTCGCTTGCCGAGTCGACCGGTATGCATATTATCGGAGGCACACACATTATTGAAGAAAAGGGACGGCTGTACAATACGGCGTTTCTGTTCTCGCCGGACGGCAGCATCGGAGAGCAGCGCAAGCTGCACATTACTCCTACGGAGGTCAAGGAATGGCGCATGGCGGCAGGAGACGGACTGCAGGTGTTCGATACGCCCAAGGGCCGGATCGCCATGCTCATCTGCTACGATATCGAATTTCCCGAAATCGTCCGTATGGCCCGTGCCCGCGGAGCGGATCTGATCTTCTGCCCGTCCTGCACCGACGACCGGCATGGCTTCCACCGTGTCCGTTATACGTGTCATGCCCGAACCATTGAGAATCAAATTTACGTGGTCACGACGGGTACGGTCGGCTCGCTGCCGACCGTGGACTTCATGAGAGGCAACTACGGGCAAGCTGCCGTCATTACGCCTAATGATGTCCCGTTTCCTCCAGGCGGCATTATGGCTGCCGGTGAAGTGAACCATGATATGGTCATTACCGCCGACTTGAATATGCAGCTGCTTCACCAGGTGCGCGAGAAGGGATCGGTCACCACATGGAGAGACCGGCGCACCGATCTGTATACCGATTGGAGCTGAGGCAGGAACGGAATCGTCCGGGTAACCTTTTCCGATGCTTTCTGCCGGATGCATCAAAGCCGAGGGAGGAAGGCCGCTTTGTACCGTAAAGAGCTGTATGTATTTGACCGGGAACGCCCTGTCAAGGCGATCGTCCGCTCGTACACAAGGGAGGATTTTCCGGGGCTGATTCAGATTCAGCAGGAAAGCTTCCCGCCGCCGTTCCCGTCGGAGCTGTGGTGGAACGAAGCGCAGCTGGACAACCATGTGACCCTGTTTCCGCAGGGGGCGCTGTGCGTGGAGATCGATGGCCGGCCCGTCGCCTCAAGTACCGCGCTGCTTATCGATTGGGATCCGTCCGATGCGGATCATTCCTGGGAGCAAATTACCGACCGCGGGTATATTGCGAACCATCGCCCCGGCGGAAACACTTTATATATCGTCGATATATGCGCGGCACCCGCCTACCGTAAGCTCGGGCTCGGCAAGCTGCTGATGCAGTCGATGTATGAGGTTGTCGTGGCGTTGAACCTCAAGCGTTTGTTAGGCGGGGGAAGAATCCCGGGCTATCATCTTCATGCAGGCGAGATGTCTCCCGAAAGCTACGCGGAGGCGGTATTGGCGGGAGCGCTCAAGGATCCGGTCATGACCTTTCTGCTGCGCTGCGGACGGACGCCTGTAAAGCTGGTTCCCGGGTACTTGGAGGATGAGGAATCGCTGAACTATGCGATGCTGATGGAATGGCGTAACCCGTTCCGGGAAGCATCGAACGAATATTAATAAATAAGGACGGCAGGGCCTCCGGCTCTGCCGATTGTTTTTCAAAGCAAATGAGCTGTAAAAACATGTTTAATAATGCTCCAATACGTAAACAATGGAATAGGGTACAGCAAAGTACATCAGGATCCATTGTCGATTGGAGGAAACGTACATGAACAAAAGGGTGAGTCAAGGAGCGATGCTGCTCGGTTGTGCGCTGCTGTTAATGACAGGTTGTGAATGGAAAGTGCCTGCCATGTCGGCATCGACCCATCCGAGCTCTGCAGGACAAACAGACGAGCATGCCGCACACGGCAGCGAGCCTGCAAAAGCAGCGCCGATGGAGGATGTGGCCGCAGAGGACAAATCCGCCTCGTCGGGAATCGAGAAATCGATCGAGATCATTAACAGCAAAGGCAGCAAGATTGGCACCGCCAAGCTGTTACAGACTCCGCAAGGCGTGAAAATTTCGGTGGACGTTGCCGGATTAACGCCCGGAAAGCACGGCATCCACATCCATCAGACGGGAGTCTGCCAGGCGCCGGACTTCAAAACCGCCGGAGAGCACTTGAACCCGGAAGGGAAAAAGCACGGCTTTGATAATCCGGAAGGCCCGCATGCCGGAGATTTGCCGAACCTGGAGGTTGGCTCCGACGGAAGAGGCAAAGCGGAGTTCGTCGATGCGAAGGTAACGCTCGAGAAGGATAAAGCGAATTCCCTGCTGAAGCCGGGCGGCACCTCGCTTGTCATTCACGAAGCTGCGGACGATTACAAAACAGATCCTGCAGGCAATTCCGGCAACCGGATTGCATGCGGCGTCATCATGTAAAACAACACAAAATTGGGAGCAGAAGAGCATTGCCGCTTTACGGCTTCCTGTGTTACCATGGAACGACACCCACCTTGTGGCTTGCATGTACAAGCTTATGGGGTGGGTTTTTACTTGCGCAGCAAACTGTCGAGCCGTGACCTTGCATGCGGCCGGTACTTTTTATGAAGCCGGCGGCGGGGACGAAGGCAATGAAGCTGTTGCTGCAAAGCTTGGGATATGGGGGAGCAGGAACCGATGAAATTCGACGTGGAGTATATCTCATTTTTTGTTATCCAGGTGGACGGAGAGGAAGGCCAAGGCGGCAAACGGTGCAAGCACTACCAGACGCTCGATGGCGAAGATTATGCGGAGAGTGAGCTCAGCACCTTTCTAGGCGGGGAATTCAGCAAAATCGCCAAGCGCAAGGCCGAGCGGAATCCGAAGGCCGAGCAGGTTCCAACCAAGATCGGCATGTTCGTGGTCGAACCGGGCTACGATCTGGACAGCAATCCGAACTACAATATGCTGGCCCGGCTGCGCATTGCGGAAACTCAAGATGAATACACGGAGCACGCGGAGGCGCTCGTTCAAGCGTACATGGATACAAGCGCCATTCGGGGCGGAGCGATGTTCGTCGTCCGGGCCAAGCATGCCCAGCTGTTTGACGAGCCGTTTCTATTCGTGCTGAAATGCGATTTTGAGCAGAAAATAGCCCGTATTACCGATGAGCGCAGCTTGCTGAATCAAGTGGAAATGGCCATCAACGCTAAAAATATGAAGTCGATCATGTATCCTCATATGCCGGAGGAAGGCATGCTTGAGGTGAGGGAGCTGAAGATTCATCAGTCGTCCCATGCAAGGTATTTTGAAGACTTTTTGAAATATGTCGAGTATGAGAAGTCGATGCCTGAAATTATGAATGAACAGGTGATGGGCTTTGTGCACCAGTTCATCGAAGAAGTGTATGAGGATAACACGGAGGAGCGCGAGAAAGAAACGGAAGCGATGGAGCTGTGGGCCTGCAGCGAGCAGCGCGAGCTTCAGGAAAAATGGACTCCGGTGCAGGTGATGGAGGCCTCCTCCTTTTTAATTGAACAGAAGCCGGATATTGAAATGAAGTTCAAGCTGGATTCGATATCCGTCCGGGCGCTGCTTGCCGATTTCGGAGACCGGCTGCATATCGCTAAGCTTGGGGATAAGTATGTGGTGGTGCTTGAAGGAGACGGATTGTCATTCGACAAAGGCATTTCGCCTGTGGAGCTTCTGCATCCCGAGCCGCTCGAGGAAATTATCGACCGGATCCGGCAGAAGGCGGAGCAGGAGCTTGAGCTGGTGTAAGTTTATATAGGGGAAGCAGGCGTTGTTCCGGTTAGGGAATGTTTCCAGCTTTTTCATGGTATAATGGAAGAGTATGCATAATCGGCAGAGCTTGTCGATCACGGACGGAAAACGTTTCCAGGGGGGCGTGCTGTTTTTATGAAGATTGCGTTTGTCCTTTTTAATCAAGTAACGATGCTGGACTTTATCGGTTTTTATGATGTGATGACCCGGCTAAAATCACTGAAATTGATGGATGATGTGGAATGGGATTTGTGCGCATTAACCGAAGAGGTGACGGATGAGCTGGGCGTCCGCCTGCACCTTGATTGCGTTCGCCCCGATTTGTCCGGGTACGACGTCGTGTTTGTCCCGGGGGGCTGGGGCACAAGGTCGCTGAGAAGCAGCCAAGAATTCGTCTCTTGGCTGCAAACAGCCGCATCGGTCAAGCTGAAGGCTTCGGTTTGCACCGGCGCTTTGCTGCTGGGGGCAGCAGGCTTTCTTGAGGGAAAAAGAGCCACGACAAACCCGAGCGCTTACGAGCTGCTTGCTCCTTATTGCGCCGAGGTGTGGGAGGAGCGGATCGTGAAGGACGGGGACGTGGTTACGGCAGGCGGAGTCGCTTCTTCATTGGATCTCGGGCTTTTCCTGGTCGAATATTGGCTCGGACCTTCCGAAGCGGAGAAGGTACAGCGGGTGATGGATTATCCCTACTATGTCACCTGTAAATACATACAATAATTCTGGAAAAATAAGCCCGCCCTTCCGTTCCGGAGGGGCGGGCTTATGCTTTATAGCATGCTGCGAAGGCGAGAGGGATCCGCGTTGAACCGCGGAGTGACCGTGTAGGCTGGGCTGGAAAATCCCTGCAAGCTCCGCCAGCCCATTGGCAGCCCGGTCCGATACCCCTTGTACAGGAGGTGCGCATACCGGAGAGAGGTGCGGTGCGCATACCTGAGGCATTGAGATGGCGGGCACGCACGGCTTGTAAAAAAGGCATGGCAGGAAGCGCAGCCGTGACGGCATGCTCAGCGTTGCCCCTTGGTGTTCTTGTATTCGGCATGACAGGCTCCTCTTAGCCGGGCTAAGGGCAACCGCGCCTAAGGGCAGCCACGTTTAGTTTAGCGGCGCTTGCGGAATACATCGAGCAGCAGCTCGCTTTTCTCCGGGTCCTGGGTTTCCCAGGTGGAGGCGAAGCGCACCTGATGGGAGACGCCCAGGATGTCGTAGCGGTTGACCAGGTGCTGCCGTGCATTCCCGATGATCAGGGAATGGAGCCGCACCTGCTTGCGCGCGCCGAGCTCGGCGAGGCTCTGCCGGACCGGAGCGCTGATGGTCCCGATGCCGTCGGTGACCATCACGAAGTCGGCATCCTCGAAGCGCGGATGCCCCTCGACGATTTCGATGCCGCGCTTGATCGGCGCATCGAAATGGGTCCCGCCGCCGAAGGCGAGCTGCGACAAGGCGTACAGCGCCGGCCAGTCCGGCTTGCGCCAATAGAGCGGCTGCTCCAGCAGCTCGCCGCGCGAGCCGAACAGCAGCAGCACGAAGTCGCGGCGCTCCAGCAGGCTGAACGCTGCGAAGGTTGCGACGAACAGCTGCGCGAGCCGGAGCTTGCTGCCGCGCATCGAATGCGACGTATCCAGCATGCACAGGACGGGCCCCTTCTGGGGCTCGTCGGTCGACCCGGATACGTTGTAGGTCAGCAGCTTGCGGTCAAGCCATTTGACCGTGAACAGCATCTCGTAGTCCTCGTCGGCGAGCAGGCTGGCTTCGCTGGGCAGCAGGTGGGCGATATCGCCGGACTGGCGCAGGTCGTCATAAGACTCAGGGATATGCGGAGTCTTCATTTTTTTGCGCTGTACCTTCAAATGCTGCAGGTTGCGTCCGACTTCCTGCAGGAAGGCGACGAGGTCCGGATGGCGCTTCAGCTTATCCAGCCACTGCATATAGTTGGCGAACTCCTGCCGGTGCAGACGGCCGAGGTCGCTGCCCCAGCGGCGGTTGGCGATCCGCTGGCTGGACTGTACGAGCTCATGAAGGTTAAGGCTTTCGCTGTCCTCACCCTCGAGCGTTTCCTTCAAGGCGCGGTTCAGCCAGTGCCCCAGCTGCTCTTCGAGCTGACGGAACGTTTCCTGATCGCGCTTGGTGAACCGCTCCAGCTGCCGTTCCCGCTGCTCCAGCTCGGCCTCCGCTTTCTTCAGCTTCTGCCTCGCTTTATCCCGCTTCATGAAGTCGGTTCGCATCTCTTCCTTGAGCGAGTCGATGCGTGCCCTTCAGCTGAACGATTTCTTCTTCCACCAGCGGCCGCGAATCCAGCGCCGCCTGCTTTTCTTCCATATTCCTTTTGCCCTGCTGCAGCGTATAGCCGACCAGCTTGAGCTGGGCGATCTGCTTCTCGGACAGATGCTCGTTAATTAACGCGGCTTCCTGCCCCTGCTGCTGCTTGCGGTCGTTCAGGCCGAGCGTCAGCAGCTGTTCCTCCTGCTTGCGCCGCTTCACTTCTTCGTTGTAGCTTGAGGTCAGCCACATCAGCGCCTTCAACGCCGTCTTGAAGGAAGCGTTCACCTCGCCAATGGTCCGCGGATGAATGGAACGGTAAAAATATTGCCTTCGCAGCTGTCCGACAAGCCAACGGTGAAACGGAGAAGCGTCGTTGGCGCGGTCGGTCTGCGGTTCGGTCAAATAGAAGCACATAAAAAAATCGGCAAACAGCTCCACGGAGAACCAAGCCGTCGTTGCTTGCGCCTCTCGGATCCACTCCTGCGCCGTGCGCGAGGAATGGATATAGCCGTCAAATACGTATCGATCGATTCGGGCGCATTGAATCATCATGTTCGTTCACCGCCGGTTTCCTGTACGAATTCAACTTCACTTTTGAAACGCCGCTCACAAGGTGTAATCATAATGAACGCCTGGAATTTCCCGGTCGAACAGCGTCCGGTACAGGCCCTGCAGCGTCTGCAGAATCCGCTCCCCCTGAATACGGAGGCGGGTATATTTCACCGCGAAGGTATCGGTATGGCGGATCAGGAAGTTTTGGTTGCGGATGTATCCCGGCAAATCCTTCTCGCGCTGCTGCCATTGGACGAGCTTGCCGCGAAGCAGCCGTGCCGTCTCCTCCAGCTCTGTCCGGCAGCGCTCCAGCTTGTCGCGGGTTTCCTCCTGGGCTTCCTTGCTCATCTTGGCCCCGACTTCCTTCTTGAATTGGAAGGAGTGCAGCTCATCCTCCATGCTCAGCCATTGCTTCGCCGTCTGGTCATAGGTATGGAGAGGGAGCTCGCGCTCCGATTCCTGCTTCAACGCTTCCTGAAAGCACTGCTGGAACAGCTCTGTGAGCACATTCAAATCCTCAGGGAAGTCCCACAGCATATGCGGAGTGTATACGGTATCCCAGACATTCACCGTATCCCGGCAGTTCAGTGCCGCCGAGGTTTTCCAGACCTGGCCGATTTTGCGCCAGCGGCGGTCCGATAAGGCGAACTCTTTGGCCTCCATCCCGGTTTTCAGCTGATACAGCATATAAATGAGCGATTCCGGGATCGTCACCTTGTCGGAGGCTTGACGGATCGCTTCCACATCGCGGAGCGTCAGCAGGGAGGGGAGCGGGTCGGACGGCAGCTGGAACATCTGCTCGTAGCTTGACATGTGCTTCAGGAAGCCGACCTCGTAGCGAATCAGAAAACGGTCGTAGAGCGCCGTCAGCTGATCGTTTTCCTCCGGCAGCTCGTTGGAGGCCGCCATAAGAAAGACGAGCGGGGAGTTTTCTTTTTCCCTGCCGTTAAAAAAGACCCGTTCGTTCAATATGGACAAAAGCGCGTTCAGTATCGCGCTGTTCGCTTTGAAAATTTCATCGAGAAAGGCGAAATCCGAGGAGGGCAAATAGCCGTCGGTCTGCCTTACGTATTGATCCTGCTTCAGCTGCTGAAGCGAAACCGGCCCGAACATTTCGTCCGGCGTCGTAAACCGCGTCAGCAAATAATCGAACCAGCGGCCGCTGCCGAACAGCTGGGAGACCGCCCGGGCAAGCTGCGATTTGGCGGTTCCGGGAGGGCCGATCAGCAGGACGTTTTCCCGGCTCATCAGACCGAGCAGAAGCAGCCGGATCAGCTCCTCGCGTTCCAGAAACCGGCTTTCGAGCAGCCGGATCGCTTGCTCCATTTTGGATTGGATCGTCTCAATTTCATTCATTGCAGGGGCCTCCTTCTAGGTTTTGCGGCAGTACGGCCCGTCGGCATTTCGCCGAATGGCCGAGACGTAGGTATATTGTAACAAAATTGGATGCAGGATACGAATGATGCATGGATTTTTATTCCAGCGGGGAACGTGATAAGATGGACAGGATGAGATAAATAGAGGAGGCTTTGCCATGTCAGCCATTTATGAGCTTACCGTACCTACGCCGGATGGAGGCGTCAAAAGCTTTAGCGAATATAAAGGAAAACCGGTGCTTCTGGTCAACGTTGCTTCCAAATGCGGCTTTACGCCGCAGTATGCGGGATTGGAGAAGCTGAATCAGCAGTATAAGCAGCGCGGTCTAGTCATTGTGGGCGTGCCGTGCAACGATTTCGGCGGGCAGGAGCCGGGAACCAGCGAAGAAATTCAGCAGTTTTGCAGTTTGAATTACGGCGTTACTTTCGAGCTGCTGGGCAAAGTGCACCTATTGGGAGAAGACAAGCACCCGTTATATCAATGGCTGACAGAGCACGCCGAGCCGCAGGGCGACGTAAATGGAACTTCGAGAAGTTTTTGATTTCGAAGAACGGCGAGGTGGCCGGCCGCTTTTCCAGCCGCGTAGCCCCGGAGGATGCGGAATTGATTCAGGCGATTGAGCAGCAGCTTTAAATGTCAAAGTGAACCGCCCTTGCTTTAAATGAGCCGGTATCAGCAAGCCAAAATCCCTTTCGCCGCCGCCCTGATCCGAGCAGCGGAGAAGGGGATTTTTACCGCGGTCCACGACGATTTGAAGGGGCCGCATTTCGGCTTTTGCCGGATCCATCTAAAATTTAAAGGGGACAGATGCCTGTTCCCTCTTTTTCTATGGAGAAAAAAGGGCTATAATAGGGAGCAGACTTATGTTGGTTATTTATGCACACGATTGCAAAAACATCTGCCGCTCCGTATCCATGGAGTATAAGTTCAGTTTGTATACAATTTTGAGCACTGAGGGTGCCCAAATGTTCAGGAGGAATCGAGATGGAATCAATGGAACAGAAATATGCGAAGCTCGGAGAGATCCTGAATTCGATGGAACAGATCGTGGTCGCCTTTTCCGGCGGTGTAGACAGCGCTTTTTTATTGAAGGCGGCGCTTGAATTTGTCGGTCCGGAACGGGTATTGGCCATTACCGCCGATTCGGAAACGTATCCTGTCCGCGAAAAAGAGGAAGCGATTGCACTGGCGAAGGAGCTGGGCGCTCCCCATGTCGTTATTCATACAAGCGAGCTGGATATCCCGGGGTATGCGGAGAATCCGACGAACCGGTGCTATTTTTGCAAAAACTCGCTGTTCGACCATCTGATCCCTATTGCCCAGGACCGCGGCTATCCTTATGTCGTGTTCGGCGCAATTGCGGACGATTTGGGCGAGCATCGTCCCGGCCTGCAGGCAGCGCATGAAAAAGGGGTTCGGGCGCCTCTGCTTGAAGCGGGCATTACGAAAGCGGAAATCCGCCATATGTCCCGTCAGTTCGGTCTGCGCACCTGGGATAAGCCTTCCTTTGCCTGTCTGTCTTCGAGAATTCCGTATGGCGAAGCGATCACGGCGCTCAAGCTGTCGATGATCGATCAAGCGGAGGATTTCCTGATCCAGCTCGGCTTCAGACAAGTGCGGGTCCGTCAGCATGACAATTTGGCACGTATCGAGGTGCCTGCATCGGACCTGGCTCAGGTGCTGGCCGTTGCCGAAACCGTTCATGCGAAGCTGAAAGAAATCGGTTACGCCTATGTAACGATGGATTTGAAGGGGTATCGCTCCGGCAGCTTGAACGAGGTGCTCTCTCCGGAGCAGCAAGCGGTTCAGGCGTAAGAAAGCAATAAGCGCATTCGTACTTGGGAACACGACTAATAACAAGGCAGGTGCTCTAAATGACGAAACCGAAAGTATTGTTAACGCGAAAATTGGCTGAACCGATCCTGGCGTATTTGCAGGAGCATCTGGATTGTACCGTATGGGACAAGGAAGGCTCGATGCCCAGAGCGGAGCTTGAAGCTAGCATTCACGACTATGAAGGCGTCATGCTGTCCGGCGGCCCGATCGACGCGGCTTTTCTGGATAAAGCACCGAGACTGCGGGCGGTCAGCTCCGTATCGGTCGGCTACAATCATTTCGATGTAGAGGCGATGAAAGCAAGAGGCGTGATCGGAACGCATACCCCGTATGTGCTTGACGATACGGTTGCCGATCTCGTGCTTGCGCTGATGCTGTCGGCAGGCAGAAGAGTGGCGGAGCTGGATGCTTTCGTCAAGCAGGGCCAATGGAAGAAAGGCGGCGTCAAGGAAGAGCAGCTGTTCGGTATGGATGTGCACCATGCGACCATCGGGATTATCGGCATGGGCCGCATTGGCGAAGCGATCGCCAAGCGTGCGGTGCACGGCTTCGATATGAACCTGCTTTACCACAGCCGCAGCGCCAAGCCGGACATTGAAGAACGGTTCGGCGGACGGTACTGCTCGCTGGAGGAGCTGCTGAAGGAAGCGGACTATGTTGTGCTGATGACGCCGCTGTCCCCGGAGACGGAGCATTTGATCCGTGCCGAGCATTTCGACCTGATGAAGCCGACTGCGTTCTTCATTAATGCTTCCCGCGGGCAGACGGTAGACGAGCAGGCCTTGATCGATGCGCTGCAGCAGGGCAAAATCCGCGGCGCAGGACTCGACGTGTTCGATCAGGAGCCGGTCTCGCCGGACAATCCGCTGCTTCGCATGCCGAACGTAGTGACACTGCCGCATATCGGCTCCGCTACGAGCCAGACCCGCTACGGGATGGCCAAAGTTGCGGCCGAGAACCTGGTCGGCGCGTTGACCGGCGGCAAAGCTCATGTCGTGCCCGAATTGAAATCGTTAGCTGTGAACACCGCGAAATAATAATATTATTCATCCCGCCGCATACATAGCGCGTTTAGCTTTAAAAGTGGGCTGAAGCGGCAGGCACACGAAAACCCGTATCCATTCTCTCGCAATAGGGGAGAGAATGGATACGGGTTATTTTTGCTGTGCCGGGTTGAATATTGTCATTATCACGATAGGATTTCTTCAATACCATGTTGACGTTCTTATAAGCTTAAACAATCTATGACATGAAAAAAAACGCCCGATCGTCTCGGGCGTCACTGATCAAGCTATATCACGCATGCCAAGCCACGAAATCCCCGGAAATTCCTTCGAGCAGCGGCGAAGGGGTGCCGTCATACCAGAGCTGCAGGTCATGCAGAGCGCGGGTACAACCGACGTACAGCAGCTTTGCATCCTGCGGCGTCGCGGTATAGGAGTCTTCATCCGCATCGAGCACGATGACGGCATCGAATTCCAGCCCCTTGGCCATAAAGGAAGGCACGAGAGAAATCCCGCCCTGGTACTGCTGCCCGCCGGCGCCAATCCGGTTGACCTGCACTCCCCCCTCGGTCAGCCGTTTGTACAGCTGTTCGCTTCGGCGCTCCGTACGGGTCAAGAGGGCGATGGTCGTCGTATCCTTCGCTTGAAGCCTGTCGATTTCCTTCCGCAGCTCGTCAGTCAGCTCCTTATCCGAAACGCGCTTGACCTGTACCGGGTCGGCGCTGCGGAACACCGGAACGGCCAGAGCGGTCGTCTGCTCCAAGCCGTTTTTCAACACTTCGTTGGCGAAATAAATAATTTCCATCGTGGAGCGGTAGCTCCGGTTTAATTGGTAGTAAGCCGTCGAGCCTTCTTCAAACAGCTCGCTGAATTCCTTCCAATCGCGAATCCCTTGGTAAGCATGAATCCCCTGGGACAAGTCGCCCAATATCGTGAACGATTGGTTCCGGGTATGAAGCCTCAGCAGCTCCACCTGAAACGGCGAGAAATCCTGTGCTTCGTCAATCACGGTATGATCGAAGGTCAAATCGCCGTGAATGCCGAAAAATTGCGACCGGATGTAAAGCAGCGCGGCCAGATCCTCCGGCTGCACCGTTTTTTTCTTCAAATATGCCTGGGTCGAGGCCAGCAGCTCTGCAGGCATCTCCGATTGCAGCTCCTTCGTTAAGAAGGCAGGCGGACCGTCCGCCCGGAACAGTTCTTTATAAAAGGTAAAAGGCGTATAAGCCGTCCATTGCTTCGTGAAGTCCCGCAGCTTTGCCGAGCCTTTCTTTTTATAATCCTTTTTTAGATCGGACCTCCCACACCTTGTCGAGCTCCATTTCCATCCAGCGCTTGATCCGCGCGAGCACGCGCTCCCGCCGCTTCATCAGCGGCTCATGCTTGTTCTCCACGTGATACCACTGGTAGATCGTCGCCTGCTTTAGCCGGCTGCCTTCCCAAGGAGTAAAATCCGCCGCCGGCACGGCCGCCTTCTCGTACTGAGCCAGCGCCTGCTCAAGCCAGCCTTTACAACGAAGCGATCCTTTGAACCGGCCCGGTGCCGTATCGTCCATTGCAGGTCGGCCGGGACCGGTTTGAAACCAGTAATGCAGCCGTTCGGACTGGTCGGCCAGCTTCATTTCATGATCCAGCAGCTCCAGCGCCCAGTCGGAGAAGGTCGTTTGCTGAATATGTCCGACGCCAAGCTCCGGCAGCACGCCCGAAATATAATCGAGGAACATCCGGTTCGGCGCGAAGATGATCATGCGCTCGGCCTTCACCTGATCGCGGTATTGATACAGCAAGTAGGCAAGACGGTGAAGCGCCACGGTTGTTTTACCGCTGCCCGCAACCCCTTGAATGATGAGGGCGGTATTTTTGACGGCACGAATAATCGCATCCTGCTCGGATTGAATCGTTGAGACGATATCGCGCAGCTTGTTGTCTTTATTTTCTCCCAAGCGGTACAGCAGAAACTCGTCGGTAACGGCCATCGTATCACCCGAGCGGTCAAAGGTATCGACGACCCGCTGCAATATTTGCTTGCGGATCACCAGATTTCGCTTCAAATAGACGAGTCCTTCTACGAGACCGTCCGGCGAATCATACGAGACGGCATCGGTTCCTCCGGTAAAGGAATAAAACAAGCTGGCTACCGGGGCGCGCCAGTCGACGACCATCAGCTCCAGCGTAGGGTCACTTTTCCACGCCGACCTTCCCGATATATAGAGGAGCAGGGGCTTGATGGCCGTTTTCCTGAAAGTCCAGTCTGCCGAAATACGGCTCCGTCTGGGCGACGGCCAGATTGCGCCGGCGGGTATCACGAATCGATTCAAGAACCTGCTCCGTATGATCCTGCCCCGTGTAAGGCGGGATATCCTTCAAGACGGCAAGCTGCCGGTCAATTTCTGTAAACGTTTCCTCTAATCGCTTCAATTCTTCATCGTACGCGCTCTGCACGCTGGCTTCCAAGCTAAACAACCTCCATTCATATCCGTACGTATTTTGAGACACAGGAGATTAAATATAACATAGATGATTTGGGATGTGCAACCGTTCAATAGTCTTCATGAACTGCTGGGGGAAGTCCGAGCCCGGTCCGCACAAAACGTAAAAAAACACAAGACAGCGGAAAGGAGTCCCTAGCTGACAATAGAACCCGGCGGGTAAGATGAAAGGCATAGACCGGCATTATTGACGACTAGAGGAGAGGTGTACGAATGGCAGGCAAGATTCAACCGTCGGATACGATTCAGGCTGCTTTTCCGAATAAAAAAGCACGGTGGACGTCCGCACGTAAATATTATCCGTTATATCTGATTTCCATCCCCGGTATTTTATTTTTTATTGTGTTCAAATACATCCCTTTGATGGGATCGGTCATCGCTTTTCAGGATTACAACATTTTTAAAGGTATTACAGGCAGCCCGTGGGCAGGACTGTCCCATTTTCAACGGATGTTTGCGTATGATGAATTTTTGATGATTTTGAAAAATACGCTGTTGATCGGGCTGTACGATCTGTGCTTCGCATTTCCGGTGCCGATTGTTTTGGCGCTGCTGCTTAATGAGCTCCGGTCGGCGATGTACAAGCGGTTCGTGCAAACGGTCATCTACATGCCTCACTTTTTGTCCTGGGTTATCGTCGGCGGCATTGTAGTCGGACTGCTCTCCCCGACGACCGGCTTCGTGAATCACGTGCTGTCCATGCTCGGCATCGAGCCGATTTATTTCCTCGGCGATAACGCGTACATCCGTTCGATACTGATAGGCACAGGCGTCTGGAAGGACAGCGGATGGGGAACGATCATTTATTTGGCAGCCATTGCAGGCATTAATCCGGACATTTATGAAGCTGCGGAGATCGACGGCGCCAACCGGCTTCGTCAGACCTTGTCCATTACCGTTCCGGCGATTTTGCCGACGATCACCATCCTGTTCCTGCTGCACATCGGCAACTTCCTCGATTTCGGCTTCGAGCGCGTGTACATTTTGCTTAACCCGCTGAACAGCCAGAATGGGGAAATTATAGACACTTATGTGTACCGCGCGGGACTGGTCGACCGGCAGTACAGCTATACGACGGCTATCGGGCTGTTCAAATCGGTTGTCGGCTTCCTGCTGATCTTTATCGGCAATACCTTCAGCAAGAAAGCGACCGGAGAAGGACTGTATTAAGATCTTATTTTTATTACGAGCAGGAGGTACGACTTATTTATGATTATCAGCCGGGGCCAACGATGGTTCAACAGGTTCAATACCGCTTTATTAACTTTGCTCGGATTAACGATGGTGCTGCCTTTGCTGCATGTCATCGCCCAATCTTTCAGCAATAGCGCTGCGATTAATATGGGTCAGGTTTATTTCTGGCCTGTCCATTTCACCGGGGCGAACTATGCTTCCATACTCAAGGACCCGTCCATATGGATCGCATTCCGAAACAGCGTGATCATCACGGTATGCGGAACGTTGATCAATTTGACGGCGACAGCCTCTCTTGCCTACCCCTTATCGAGGCAGGAATATGCCGGCCGCAAAATCATTTTGATTCTGGTCTTGATTACTTTGATTTTTCATGCGCCGCTCATTCCGAATTATTTGCTTCTGAAGCAGCTGAAGCTGCTGGACACGCTGTGGGTGCTTATGATTCCGACTGCGATCAGCGCGTTTAACTTGTTCGTGATGCGCTCCTTCTTTATGAATCTGCCCAACGAGCTGATCGATTCGGCAAGAATCGACGGCTGCGGGGAGATGCGGATTGTATGGAATGTAGTGCTGCCGCTCTCGAAGCCCGCTATGGCGACGATGGGGATTATGTATGCCGTTGCCAACTGGAATACGTACTCCGCCGCCATTTACTACATCAACAACCGCTCGCTGATCCCGCTGCAGGTAAGACTGAGGGAAATGGTCATTACAGACCAGTTCGGCGCTTCCGATTCCGCGCTTGAATCCGCCCTGAATTTATCGCCGGAGGGGATGAAGATGGCGGTCATAGTCATCGCAACGATCCCGATTATGCTGGTTTATCCGTTCCTGCAAAAGCACTTTATCAAGGGGATGCTTGTAGGCTCGGTCAAATCGTAAATAAAGACAACCGCCCGTAATTTAGTCCGTGGGCTCCTTCGATGCAATGGGTTATGATGCCTGTAAGCGTATTCAATCATCTTGGATTTGAATATCACTTTTAGTACAATGTGAAGGAGAGAAGGGGTACGATGAAAAAAAAGGTAAGTCTGGTCATGGCTGCGGTGCTGGCTGCAGGTTCGCTGGCGGGCTGCTCCAGCCAAGGCAAGGAGCAGGCAAGCGGCACAAACGGAACAACGGCGGATAAGGGGCCGCTGAAATTTTCCATTTCGCTGCCGACGACGACGGGGGACGGTTACGCGCAGCGCTCTCCCGACCTGAACAAGGACAAGTGGGTCCAACGCTTGAATAAGCTGACCAACACGGAGCTGGACGTTCGATTAATTCAACGGGAAAAAATGAGCGTCCTGTTTGCCGGCAACGACATTCCCGATGTGCTGGGCAGCCTGGACATGCCGACAGGCAAAGATATGTCCGGTTCCGTCGAGGCAGGCGTATTTATGCCGCTTGACGATCTCTTGAAGCAGTACGCGCCGAACCTGCTGCAAAAAGTGCCGAAGGCGGCCTGGGACTCCGTTTCCTATCAAGGTAAAATCTATGCCATACCGGATTATTTGACGAACCCGTCGCGGCGCGGTACGTACATTCGGACGGATCTGCTGGAGAAGACGGGGCTGCCGGTACCGAAGACGGTCGACGATTTCCTGAATGTCATGAGAGCGTTTAAAAAGCTCGGCGTAGAAAATCCTTATCAAATGCGTGAAAACTTCAAATATGCCGATGTCATTCTGGGGGCTTTTGACGTATTGCCATACAAGGATCAGTTCGAGAAGCAGGGCGACCAGATCGTACCGAAGTTTTTCGATGTGGAAAATACGCAGAAAGCGCTGCAGACGATGAAAACGATGTACGATGAAGGGCTGATTCCGAAAGATTTCGCGACGATCTCTTCCACCGATTACAGCAAGAACATCAACGCGGGCAAGGCGGGCATGTCGTCCGCCAATGTCGGCACCGGGCTGAAGGATTTCCGAACCAGCATTAAAGCGGTCGACCCTTCGGCGAAGGTCGATGTCATCGCATCTCCGAAAGGGCCGGAGGGCAAAGGCGGATACTTCCTGTACGCCCCGATGGTGCGTGCGTTCTATATCAATAAGAATGTAGGTCAAGATAAAGCTGCGGGCATCATGAAATTTTTCGAGTGGATGACAACCGACGAAGCGGCCAAGTTTTTCAGTCTCGGGGTGGAAGGCGAGAACTACACCGTCGAGAATGGGAAGATCAACTACAAGTTTCCTGCGAACAAAGAGGAGACCCAGGAAGAGGGCTTCCGTTACGGCACCTTGTGGATGGCGCAGGATGCCACCTATAATAAAATACAATTAGGTCTGAATCAGGACGGACAGGATATTTTGAAAGCGTTTGACACGGTTCTGTCCAAGGAAGGGCTGCCGGGTATCGGCTTCTATCCCGATTTGAAAGCTTTCGCGAAATATCCCGATCTGACTCCGCTGGGAGACACCGGACCGAAGCTGATCATCGATCACATGGTCAAAATGATTTACGGCAAGGAATCGATTTCGGATTGGCCTAAAGTCATCGAAGAGTACAAGTCGAAAGGCGGAAACGAGATTATTAAAGAAGCTACGGAGCGTTATAACAAGAAGGACGGCGTTTCTATTTTCAACAATCAATAAAATCATCAGGCATCTGCCCGGGAAGCACCGCTTCGGGCAGGTGCTTTTCCCGTTTTATGAAATCTGTGAAGCACAACGAAACGAAGGAGGCCCGAAAGAACATGCAGCTGCTCATCGTTGATGATGAACCGATTATACGAAAGGGCCTGGCCCGGATGGCGGAGCAATATTTCGTGCCCTTGCAGGGCATTCGAACGGCGGATAACGGCATAAGGGCGCTGGAGCTGATCCGCGAGCTGACGCCGGATGTGGTGTTCACCGATATCCGCATGCCCAAAATGGACGGACTGGAGCTGTGCCGGCACATTTATGAAATGGACGAACGGATACAGGTAGTGGTCATTTCCGGCTATAACGATTTCACGTATGCGCAAAAAAGCATGTCCTACGGCGTCAAGCATTATCTGCTGAAGCCGGTGACCAAGCCGGATATGGATGAAATACTGGATAAGCTGTTCAAAACGAGAGCCAAAGGCTACATTTCGCTGCAAAAATACGAGGATTGGATCGACCGTGCCGAGCAGGCGATCTGGATGCTGAAATCGGCGGAGCTGGAGCAGCTGACGAGCGAATGGGAAGGCTACTGCCTCCAAGCGGACATGAATTTGTCCCAGACGAAGGAGCTGCTGGCGGACTGCTTGAAAATGCTTTCGAAGCGGCTTGCGCGCAAATCGGCGGCCGTCGGGCCAGCCGCCCCGGAGCTTCAGGCGGGCAGCAAGGCGGAAGCGCTGCACTCTTTTGGAGCGGAGCTGAAGCGGATGCTGGAGGAGCTGGAGCTGAACCGGAGCGGGAACTACAAGGACCCGATGACGGAGGCAAAGGCCTATATCGACAGCCATTTGTCCCGGGAGGTGACCCTGGAGGAGGTGGCGGAAATGGTCGGGCTGACGCCGACGTATTTCAGCTCGCTGTTCAAGAGGATGACGAACGAAACGTTCGTACAGTACCGGATTAAAAAGCGGATCGAGAAGGCGCAGTCGCTGCTCGCCCTGCCGCATGTCAAAATGAGCGATGTGGCCTCCGAGGTAGGTTATGAGGACTACCCTCATTTTACGAAGATGTTCAAGAAAATGACCGGCTTATCGCCGTCCGAATACCGCAGCCAGCTGGGGATTAAATGATGAACGGGAACCTGTCGAAGAAGCTGTTTACTTACTTTCTGGCGGTCATTATCCTTTCGCTGACCTCGGTCGGCATGTTTACTTATACGCGTTCCTCGAACGAGCTGAACGACCAGAGCGGCAGGCAGCTGTCGCAAATCGCCAACAATGCCTTGTACCAGACGGACTTATACCTGCAAACCTATGAGCGTGCTATGATTTCCTTGTTGTCCAATAAAGACGTAAAGCAATTTATCGACATGCCCGTAGTGGAAGGCTACGATTACTATAATTATTCGTCACTGATCAAAGAGATCGGAATGAAGCCCATCTTCATCCGCAACCCCGAAGTGATAGCCATTTATATTCTCAGCTATCACGGCAATGCCGTGCTGGGCTTGAACAGCGGCTACGAGCAAACGATGAGTCCGAAGGAGGTCAACAAGCACCTGGCTCAGCTCAAGGATAAGACGAACAACGACGGGACGCTTACCGTCATGAACCGGACGATTCTGCCTGAACGAACGAACTCCACCATCACGCTGGCCCGCAAAATCAGGGGGCTCGGTTCAACGGAGTTCAACGGGATTCTGGCGATCGAAATCCAATCGAAGGACTTATCCACGCTCTGGGGAGGCATCGACCTGGGCGAAAACGGCTATTTCTATATCGTCGATAAAACGGGGGAAATCGTCTACCACCCCGCTGAGCAGAAGATCGGCACGCGCTGGCCGGATTGGATGGAGACGCAGCTTCAAGGCGCGGACTCGCAGACCTTTGAGGGCGAGGAAGAGGGCGAGAAGCGGATGTTCGTTACCCGCAAGTCGGACTACTCGGGCTGGACGCTGATCGTCTCCATGCCACTGGACGAGCTTCAGAAGCCGGTAGCCAATATCCGGACGACGACCATTGTTGTCGGCCTGTGCACCCTGATTGTAGCCCTATGGCTGTCACACCGGTTCGGGCGCTCGATCACGAAGCCGATCCGGGTGCTGAAGGACGGCATGCGGCAGACGGAGAAAGGAAACTGGATGACGATCCCGGTATCCGCCGATCCGAAGGGCGAAATCGATCAGCTGACGATCAGCTATAACCGGATGGTCAGCCGGCTGTCGGAGCTGGTCGAGCAGGTATACGAAGCGGAGCTGATCAACCGGGAAACCCAGCTGGAGCGGCAAAAGGCCGAGTTTCAATCGCTGCAGATGCAGATTAATCCGCATTTTCTGTACAACACGCTGGAGACGATCGTCTGCTATGCGGCGCTGAAGGATTCAACGGAAATTACCGAGATCGTCAAATCGATGGCTTATATGCTTCGGTACTCCGTTCAGACCAATCTGGAGGAAATTACGGTCGCTAATGAGTTAAAGCATATTCTGAACTACACGGTCATTTTGAAGCACCGGATTGAGAGGGAGTTTGAAATCGATGTCGCCGTGCCGCCGGACTATTTGTTGAAAAAAATGGTGCGGCTTACGCTGCAGCCGCTCGTAGAAAATGCGTTTCAGCATGCGTTCCCTGACGGGATGGAGGACTATCATTACATCCGTATCGACGCTGGGGAGCGGGACGGGCTTTTTTGGGTGACGGTGGAGGATAACGGGGCGGGAATGACGCAGGAACAACTGCATAAGCTGCAGCAAAAGCTGGAAACGAACCGGCTGGCCGAGGATGACGGAGCACAGGCTGGTTCAAGGGAGGCATAGGCGTCGTCAATGTGCACCGCCGCATTCAGATGGTGTTCGGCGAGGCGTACGGCCTGCGTATCGAAAGCAAAGAGGAGGAGGGGACGAAGGTATGGCTGCTCATGCCGGCTTCCGCTGATTGATGCTTGGACGAGCTGTGGTGTAACCGCATCCATGCGAGTCTTCGAACCGGGCGATTTCTTATCGGAATCGGAAAAATTTGGATGCCGGGCTTTCACCGGCGGTTTACAAAACCGGAATTTTTCGATACGATGGGCGGAGAATGGGAACCAGAGAGCACTACCCAAGTAGGGAGCGAATTGAAGGCGTGAAAACTTTAGTTATTGCGGAAAAACCGGATATGGGGCGGAATATTGCCGCGGCGATCGATCCGAAGGCGAAGAACCACCGTACTTACATTGAAGGAGAGCAATATATTATTACATGGGCGATCGGGCATCTGATCGGATTAGCCGAGCCGGACGCCTATGACGACCGGTATAAAAAATGGAACTTTAACGACCTGCCGATCATTCCGGACCGGTTCAAGCTGGTGCCGAACCCGCGCACGAAGGATCAGCTTAAGGTGATCGCAGAGCTGGCAAAGCGGAGCCAACGGCTCGTGAACGCATGTGATGCCGGGCGGGAAGGCCAGCATATTTTTTCGCTGATTCAGCGGCACCTGAAGCTCAGCCATCCGGTCAAACGGCTGTGGATTTCCGATTTGACGCCGGAGACGATCCGCAGAGGCTTCGCGGAGCTGAGGGAGGGAGCGGATTACGACAATCTGACCCGAGCGGCCAAAGCCCGCAGCGAGGCGGATTGGCTGATCGGCATGAATGGGTCCCGCGCGTTTACGACCAAGCATAATGAGCTGCTTTCCGTCGGGCGGGTGCAGACGCCTGTGCTTGCGATCCTGTATGACCGGCAAAAAGAAATCGAGGCGTTCAGCGCCAACAAATTTTACGATGTCGAAGCCCTCTTTACACAGCCCGGCGGGGCGGGGCAGCCGGATAACGAATACAAAGGCTTGTGGCAGGGCGAGCGGATCACCGATCCCGCCAAAGCCGAGGCGCTGGTCGCCAAGCTGAAGGGAAAGCCGGGACGCATCGCAAGCTATGAAGTGAAGGATACGAAGGAGTATCCTTTCAAGCTGTACGATTTGACGCTGCTGCAGCGGGAGGCCAATGCCAAATACGGGTTTTCGGCCAAGAAGACGCTCGATATCGCCCAGGCTTTGTACGAGAAGCATAAGGTTATCAGCTACCCGCGGACCAATTCCAACTATGTGACCGAACAGAACATTCCGGAGATGCACCGGTCGCTGGATCAGCTTCGCGGTACCGCATATTCCGAGCTGGTAGAACAAGCGGATAAAAGGTTCGTTCATAAAAATAACAAAGCGGTATGCAATCCCGCCAAGGTCGAGGATCACCACGCTATTCTGCCGACGCATAAGAAAGCAAGCGGTTTGTCCAAGGATGAGCAGCAGGTATACGATCTGGTTGTACGGCGGTTTTTATCGCATTTTTTCCCTGCCGCCGAATACAAGGTCCACACCGTGCTGACCGAGGTGGAGAAGGAGCTGTTCAAGAGCACGATCAAGCAGCTGCTTTCGCTTGGCTGGAAGGTCATTTACGCCGATCAGAAGAAGGAGAAGCCCAAGAAGGGCAAGGCGGGAGAGAAAGCGGATGACGACGAGCAGGCTGCGGAGGAGGAAATCAGCACGCCGTTCAGGCTGAACGCCGCCGAAGGCGTGCAGTGCGCCGAGATTGCCGCCAAGGAAAAGGAGACGCAGCCGCCTAAGGCTTATACCGAAGGCACGCTGCTGAAGGCGATGGAAGGAGCCGGCAAGCAGATTGAGGACGAGGAGCTTCGGGATGCGATGAAGGACTCCGGGCTCGGAACGCCGGCGACGCGGGCGTCCGTGATCGAGCGGCTGAAGCAGGTCGGCTACATCGTCATGCAGGGCAAGCGGATTGTCATTACGCAGAAGGGGAGAACCGCGGTAGAGCTGATTCGCGGCGCCGGCGTCGATCTGCTGACGTCTCCCGAAATGACCGGACACTGGGAGCGAAGGCTCAACGAGATTGCCCGCGGCCTGGCCTCGGACGAACAGTTCATGGCTAACGTGAAGAAATTCACGAACCTGATCGTCGATAAGGTTCGCGTGCAGTCCCGTGCTGCGAAGCAGGCGTTCGAGGGAGCCTCTGCGGAGCCGGCAGGCGCCGCCAAGCGTACGCGCAGGCGCGGTACGGCCGCCGAAGGCACGGCCGCAGCGCCTGCGAAGCGCACGCGCGCACGCAGCGGCAGCGAAGCCGCCGAAGGCACGGCCGCGGCGCCTGCGAAGCGCACACGCGCACGCAGCGGCAGCGAAGCCGCCGAAGGCACGGCCGCGGCGCCTGCGAAGCGCACGCGCGCACGCAGCGGCGGCGAGCCCGTGGCAAGCCCGGGCGGCCCGGCTGCAGTTGCGGCCGGCACGCCGGTCTCGGCCAGGGCGGCCGAGCCGTCCGGTGCCGTAAGGCCGCCAGCGCCGGTGCGCGCCGGCATAGCGGCGTGTCCTCGGCCCGGCTGCACGGGGCGCATCATCATGGGCAAGCGCGGCTACGGCTGCACGGAATACAAAGCAGGCTGCGGCTTTGTCATCTGGAAGGAAAGCTTCGGAGCGGACTTGTCCGAAACCGCAGTCCGCTATTTGATCGAGAAGGGCAGCACCGCGCGGATGATGCTGAAGGATGCCAACGGCCATCCTGTGGAAGGGCGTCTTGTGCTGCAAGACAAAAATACCGGCCAGCTGAGGCTGGAGCCGGTATCCTATTAATCTTGTGAAACGATCCTATATCTTTGGAAAGAAGGTGTCGATGGATGACGGCAAGCAAAGAAATTCCCATTCCTTACGTGCGGGCCAATCAGACCGGTATTGTTCTATTTATTGTGCTCGGTATCATTTTACAGCAGCCGGCATGGATTATTGTTCTTTGGTTGATTCAGGTGGCCGGACTGTCGCTTGGTGCGCGCGGGAATCTGTTTATCCGTCTCACGGCACCGCTGCTCGCCCGGAAGGCGAAGCAGTCGGCCGGGGAGGCTGTCGAGCTGCAGCGGTTTAATAACAGTATTGCAGTCGGATTGCTAACGATTGCCGTCCTGTGCTTTTGGATCGGCCCTGCGTCCATTGCAGGCTATATTTTTGCAGGTATGGTCGCTCTTGCCGCATTTATCGCGATCTGCGGCTTTTGCGTGGGCTGCTTTCTTTATTTCCAATATAAGCAGAACTTCCGAAGACGCTGATTACCGCACGACAGGGACGGACAACGACTTTCTAATGAGCGGGGCGTGTCCGCGTCCCTTTTGATTCCGGGTCTGACTTAGAGGATGACTGGGCCGACTCGCAATACGGGAAAATACGAATTTTTTTATTCGAATATGTCCTCCCAGCCTAACGATCGACGCCGTTTCGCTTCGCTTTTGGTTTTTACGCAAAAAGCGATGCTTGAACCGCTGCCGGTTGTTAGGCTTTTTCCATTCCTTCGGATTGGCGAACGCATCCATCATATGCCCGATTTCCACCGCGCTTACCCGCAGCTCTCTTTTCAGCCGCGAGCATAGAATCCGCCCCGGGACGCTGGCACCGACAAGAACAAGATTGTACTTGTGACGGTGGGCGCGGAGACGGCGCATGGCTTCGCCCAAGCCGTCGGCATGATCCAGATTGACCGTCAGGACGACTTTAAAGCCTCTTTGCTTTAGTTGGCGGGCCGCGTCGGCGGACGCCCGGCCCACCAGTGCGACGCGGCATTTATGAATCAGCCGGTGCAGATAGCCCTTTTCGTACAATTGGTCGTTAATGAAGGAATCTGCGATTTTGCGCGGCTTCCATCCGGACATCTCCATGTACATTTTAATGAGCTTCCGGCTTTCTCTATAGTGGGAAAGCCCCACGATATCCGAGGCGTGTACGGCACGATCCAAATGATCCAAAAGCTCGGGGGAAGGGGGAAGCCGGATGCCCAGAAAGGGGGCAACCTTATTCAAGGAATCCACGTCATGCCGGGCCAGCAGCTTTGCCATGACATCGCCGAGACGGATGACGGAGATCGGTTTGTTCTGCTTGACGGACCGTCTGACAAGACGGTAAACCGTTTTGGCTCCAAGGGTTTTACGCCCGTAGAACCGTTCAATGACTTTTTTGCGTTTCCCTTTGTTCATCATGTCTGCAACCCCTCCAGTGCATTTACTAGCTATTGTATTAAGGGGTTTGTCTCCGGTGCACCTAAATCCTTGCTATTCTATGAAATTGGTTATGCGTACATAACATAAGCATAGACTGCTATAAAATGGCATAGACTTCCAGCTAACACGAACGTATGCCAGACCGCATGATGATACCGGAAGCCCCGCCAAAAATAAAATACGGATCCGGTACTGTACAGCAATAAGCCGAGCAGCAGCCAATGAATTCCCTGCGGAGGCAGCGCTTGGCGAAGCGGGGGGATGACGGGAAGAAGCAGCCAGCCCATCCCCAAATATTGAACAATCGACCAGGCCATAAATCTTCCGGGGTATCTCAGCTTCAGCGTGATGCCGAGCAATGCCAGAATCCAGATGAAGACAAGCAGGACGAAGCCGAGCTTACCGCGTACGGCGATAAGCAGCAGGGGCGTATAGGTTCCGGCAATCAGCAAATAGATAGCGGCGTGATCGAGTATCTCCAGACGCTCCAGGACGCGGGGATTTCGTGCGCAGTGCAGCGCAGTCGAGCAGGCATACAGGACGAACAGGCTGGCTCCGAAGGCAGTGCCTCCCAGCACGTGGTGTCCAGTGCCCGTTTTTAAGCGCTTGGACTACCAGCAGGTACAGCGCGGGAAGGCTGAGCAGCGCCCCGATTCCGTGACTGACGGCGTTCGCCGTTTCTTCATTTTCGTAGGCTGCCGTTGAAGACATGGCGGGGCTCCTCCTTTGATTTCATATGATTGGCTTACGGCATACCTCTTTGGGTATTGGCCGTTAGTTCTTTTGTACAGAGCCTGCGGCTATCTCCTTGTCTGCAAAGCGCAGGCATAAAGATAGCTTTTCCCAGTTACGCCTGATTTCATAAGCATCCGAACCCGTTGAATCAAAATAAACCCGTCCTGCAATGAGCAGAACGAGTCTGAGGGCTGTCCTTGGCTATCCTTCGACTTTGACGATTTGCGGCTTGGTAAGCACATTGGCGTGCTTGGACGGGAACAAATACAGCTCAGGCGTATCCTGGACCTGCGATACGGACAGCTCGAACGCTCCGCGCGGGAATCCGGGGCTGTCGCAGACCAGCAGCAGGTTGCTTCCGTCCGCTTCCAGAGCACGGACATGATACTCGGCATCCGTTCTGTCATTCGCTTGGTTAATTCGAAATTTTCCTTGCGTCAGCGCCGATTCGGGATCCACTCTTTTGCTGAACTGAAGCTGCAGCAGCTCGCTGCCTTTGCGGACGGCGCGCAGGGGAACCGGGGCTTCATCGTACATATAAAGACCGAGATGGTACTCATAAGCCGTCCAGGTAGAGTAGCCCAGGCCGGCTGCCGTATCGGCGAACGCATCGAGCCATCGCCTGCCGCGCCGCATGGAGCGCAGGGATCCGATATCGGCCTGGATTCCGAGGGGAAGGCCGGGATGGAAGGCTTTCAGCTTGGCTGTAAACGGCTCGTAGCGCCGGATATAATCGGGCTGGAGACGCATGCGCATCCAATCCGGCCAATGGGTCTGGATGAAATGCACATCCGGCCGGACGATGGAAACCATCGAGAAAGCGTCGTTGCCCTGGAACTCCTGAAGCTTCTCGACGGAATCGGGGCCCGCGTCAACGGCAAGCGACCAGGTTGCGACGGCTATATCGGGCCGCGCCGCCCGAATGCCCTGCTTGCCGTTAATCCATTCGTTCAAGTAACGATTGACGGCCTCTATCCGGAAATCGATCCAATGCCGGTAAAGCCCCGGGTTGTTCTTATAGTAAAGGGGAGAGGAACGGTATTTGAATTCGGGCATCTCGAGCCCGTACCGCTGCTTGAAGGCTGCCCTGGCGTAGGGTCGTAAGTCGCCGTACACGCCGCTCGACAGTCCGTTCCACTCGGGAAAATATGGCTCCGCTATTTCTATGCCGTCAAACGGGTAAGCCCGGATCAGCTCGGTGAGGGCCTGCTTTTTCCATGCGACATAACGGTGGCTGAACGGTGACAAGCGGGTATACCCGTCGTTGACCGGCTTCAGCAGGGTCATCTGCCAATCCGGCCAGTCCTTGGGCAGATGACCGGTCGTATAGGTGCCGTTGCCGAGCACCATCGCCCAGACGGTGAACCCGTTCGCCTTCAGCCGTTCAACCAGCTTCCGGTTCACCTGCGTTTCGACGGTAACGAAATAATGAACCACCTTGTACCCGGCTAACGCTAACTCATCCGCTATGCTTTGCTCGGAGCGGTTCTTATAATAAGGGAAGGTCGGATCGATTTGAATGGAAGGTCCCAGCATATGTTTCATTGGCGTTCCTCCTGTTGATAGAAGAATCCGGTCCTTAGCTAGTATGAAGCCGGAGCCTTTTTTTAACATATCAGCGTACTATGTCAAATAGTTTTTTAGATATTTTGAGCAACCTAAACAGACCTATGTCTTTGGATTTCCAAAAAAAGTTAGCAACTGACAGGAAAACGATAGACAGAACTGGTCTTTCTCGGATTTGAAGAAAATAGCCCCTATTTCAATCCTGCGATGCAATCTGGCTGAGTGCAGAATCTACGCTAACGTACAATACGCATTAACAGGACGAGGTGGATAAGGCTAATTTTCGAGGTCCGATGGCCTCATGAATTTATTCGATCTCTCCTCAATCCCAGAAAGACCGGCACTGTCGTTTGTACTTAAAGTTAGGCAGCAGCCTGTAGAGCTGATGAAATAAAGCAGTTGTACTTCAATTTCTTGTTAATCTCCGTAGTGATCTGGTAGCTCGAAATTTGCGATGCAAAGTAAGCACGATCTCGCAGCATGGCAAAGGCAATTTTAAGCATCTTATTCCCCATGGCAATGAAGATAGAACGCTCATGCTTTCCTCGGGTTTTCAGACGATCATAGAACGACTTCAAATCCTTGTTATGAAGACAGAGGTTGCGACCAGCCAAAAACACTACGTAGCGAAGATGGCTGTTTCCTTGCTTAGAAATATTCCGGTAGGAACCTTTGCCACCGCCTGTCTGCTTGATGATGGGATTGGTGCCTGCTTTTTTTATTAATTGGCCAGCATGAGTAAAGTGGGATACGTCCCCCATTTCAGCGTAGAGCTCGGCTGATGTAGACACACCTAGACCAGGGGCGGTCAGGAGCAGCCTGCCATCGGTTTGAAGGAGTAGTTTTTCAATTTCCTGATCCAGTAACTCAATCTTGGCATCAAAAGCATCAAGGTCGCTTAGCTTCATTTTAAGTAGCATAAGTTCGGGACGCAGTTCTTCCAGATTACGAGAAAGGGATTGCTCGGCAACATACAAAAGCTTGTGTATGGCTGTTTTACGCAGCTTTAGATTATGACGTATGGATAGCTTACGAAGCTCACTCTCACCTAAATTTAGAACCATGGATGGATGTGGATAGTGCTCCATGAAGAAGAGAGAGGCCTTACCCCAAAAGTCACTGAACACTTTAATCTTACGTGCTTTACCTTGACTGTGGTCAGCATAACCTTGATATTCACGCCAGATAATGTCCATAAGATTACGGATCTCCATGCGAAATACAGAACGTTTACGAATCTCTGAGCGTCTGGCTCTGGTAAGGACTAGGAGATGACGCTGAATACCGTCCAGCAAACGAGTCTCCGTAGCTTTATTGCTTTTAATCGCATGAGCAATTGCCACCAAATCAAGGTCATCGGTCTTACACCAGTTAAGAGCGCTAGCTCTTTCTTCATACGTAGAGTAGGGGTTGAAGATTTGCACTTGATACCCATGCTTGGCCATTTCGCGAATTACATCTTCATAGTAATGTCCAGTAGCTTCAATGCCGAGAAAGATGCGCTGCGCCTGAACTGCAGCAGCTGCACGATCGATGTTTTTAAGCAAGACTTGCATGCCAGATTCACAGACTGAGAAGAAGAAGGGTCTTTCAATCACGTCACCAAAATAATTGCAAATGAGGGCTTTCTGATGAAGTTTAGCTGCATCAATAGCGATGATGAGGACCTGTTCAAGATTTACGCCACGCAGTTGTTGACTATACTTAGCACCCTTGGTACCCTGAATGTGTGAGGATTTCCCCATGTGACTCCAACCTCCTGTGGTGGGATAGGTATAGATTGAAGTTTCCCTGTCAGGTGCTTCTTTCTTCGGTAGTCGCTGGGAATTTCCTCTTTTTGTGTTGATTATATTACACGCCAGAATTTATATGTTTTCGGGGCCCCGCAAAGTATCTGAGTCGCTTCGAAGCATAAGCCCCGCTTTGTGGGGTTATTTTAGAAGCAGCGTTTTAAGGCATACCGGTATTTTAGTATTGTTTTAATAGTAATAATTACATATAATTGACTTTGACGGCAGAGAGCGATACAATTTTTATATGTAATCAAGCAGTAAGCCATCATGGGCGAGGAGAGAATAACGATGAATCAAGCGGTTCCTGTACATATTTTATCCGGTTTTTTGGGCAGCGGCAAAACGACGCTGCTGACGCAAGCGCTGGATTATTATAAAGAAAGCGGTCTTAAGCCGGCTGTTCTGATGAATGAGCTCGGCGATGTGAACCTGGACGGCATGCTAGTCGAGAATGATGTGCCGATGACCGAGATGCTGAGCGGTTGCATTTGCTGTACGATCCGCGGGGACCTGGGGTTGGAGCTTCGCGACCTGATCCGGGACAATGATCCGGACGTTATTTTCGTCGAGTGCACCGGGGCGGCCAATCCTATCGAGATTCTGGACGGCGTTACCGACGCCTCCCTGCTGACGGAGCTGGAGCTTCGCAGCGTCGTGACGGTTATCGATGCGGCGCAGTTGCTGGAACGGCATCAGAAAGGGGCGGGGAAGACCTACCGTCTTATGCAGGATCAGATCCGGTGCGCGACACACCTGATTCTGAATAAAACGGATTTGATCGGACCCTCCGACCTGGTAACGGTAGAGCAGCTGATCCGGGAGTGGAATCCGGTAGCTCCTTTAACCGCTACAGTGAAGTGTCAGGTGGATCTGTCCTTGTTTGACCGCGCGCAGGGGAATGTTTCTAACGTCCAGGCGGAGCCTGCGCCGGATGCCCATACCTGCTCGCACGAGCATGAGCATGGGCACGACTGCGGCCATCCGTCCCACAGCCATGATCACGAGCCGCACGCAGAGCACGAACATCATGAACACCATGAACACCATGAACACCATGAACACCATGAGCCGGCAGGTAAGCATCATTCGCACGACCACGTGATGGTGTATACGCATTATTTTCAGCGGCCTATCGACAGCGAACAGTTCGAAGCGCTCGTCGGGCGGCTGCCGGAGGAAATTTACCGGGCCAAGGGCATTTTGCAGTTTTCCGATACGGGCAGCGACAGCTTGTTTTTATTCCAATATGCATACCGGGAGATGGATTTTGTCAAAATCAAGCCGAAGGAGCTGGTTCCGCATGTTGCCGTATTTATTGGAGAGCATTTCTCCAAAGAGAAGCTGGCTGCGGATTTAAATGCGCTGGAGCAGGCCGCCGAGGCGCAAAAACATTGACTCTCATGGCAGGATAAGGCATTATTAAACTAAGTATGCTACAAAATTGAGGGATGAATGATGGCTAACCACAAGCATGACCACAACGCACAGGAGACCATACAAGAAATGCTGCGGGCGATGTCCAACCACGGCTGGCGGATTACCGATCAGCGGAAGAGCCTCGCGACCTTATTCGCGGAGGCCGAAGGCTACCTGTCGCCTAAGGATGTCTATGAGCACATGCGGCAGAGGTATCCCGGCGTTAGCTTCGATACGGTCTACCGCAATTTGCGGCTGTTAAGCGAAATGGGTGTTCTGGAGCAGTTTCATTTGAGCGACGGCTTGAAATTCCGTGCGCGCTGTCTATCGCATCATCATCATCATATGATTTGTATTCAGTGCGAGAAGACGGTCACATTCGAATTTTGCCCGATGAAGCAAGTACCTAATTTACCGTCGGATTTTCAGATTTTGAATCACCGGTTCGAAATCTTCGGATATTGCAGTGAATGTGCATCGCAAGCAGCCCATCCATAAACGTCGAAAACCTCGTGAGAACCGGATTCGGTTCCCGCGGGGTTTTTCTTGTTTTTCCAGGCACAAGCCCGCACAAAAACCGATTGACACAATTCACCAGCGGTGTTAATATACTGTCTATAAATCATAGTAATCTCATCGGAATATTTAATCAATCAACCGGACCACCGGAGATTGCAACAAGAAGCGGACTTTGCCCTGCACAAGATACCGATTACTAGATTCATTTGGATTCACTAGTTGAGGGGAGAATAAACAAATGTCAAATTCTATCGTTGCTAATTGGAAAAAGTGGTCCGTTATCAGTTTGGTCAGTTTATCTTTACTCGGTTTAACGGCATGCGGAGGCGGATCGGCAGGATCCTCTACGGCTCCGGCCGCATCCGGCTCGGACGGAAAGCCTGCAGCGTCGGCTAAGCCGGTCGAATTGCTTAACGTATCCTATGATCCTACGCGCGAATTATATCAGGAATACAATAAAGCTTTCACGGCGTATTGGAAGAATAAAACCGGACAGGATGTTACTTTCAAACAGTCGCACGGCGGATCGGGTAAACAAGGCCGTTCGGTTATCGACGGTCTGGAAGCGGACGTTGTCACCCTAGCGCTGGCCTACGACATCGATGCCATCCAGGAAGCGGGACTCATTCAGAAGGATTGGCAGTCGAAGCTGAAGGATAACAGCACGCCTTACACGTCGACGATCGTGTTTCTGGTGAAGAAAGGCAATCCGAAGGGAATTAAAGACTGGGACGATTTGATCAAGCCCGGAGTTCAGGTTATTACTCCGAATCCGAAAACGTCCGGCGGCGCCCGCTGGAATTATCTTGCGGCATGGGGCTATGCTTACAAGAAATTCAACAAGGACGAGGCGCAGGTGAAGGACTTCATGACCAAATTGTTCAAAAACGTGCCGGTGCTGGATTCCGGAGCCCGTGACTCGACGACGACGTTCGTTCAGCGCGGGATCGGCGATGTCCTGATCGCGTGGGAGAACGAAGCTTACTTGTCTCTGAATGAGTTCGGCAAAGACAAATACGAGATTATTACGCCTTCGATCAGTGTGCTCGCAGAGCCGCCGGTAGCGGTTGTCGATAAAGTAGTCGATAAAAAAGGAACGCGCGAAGTGGCGCAAGCGTACCTGGAATATTTGTATACGGAAGAAGGTCAGACGATCGCAGCGAAAAACTATTATCGTCCGCGTCTCGAGTCCGTAGCCCAAAAATATGAAAACCAATTCGCCAAAATCAACCTGTTCACCATTGACGAAGAGCCGTTCGGAGGCTGAACCAAGACGCAAAAAACACATTTTGCCGACGGCGGGGTTTTCGATCAAATTTACAAACCGTAAGCTTAGTAAGGAAATCAGAGCGGTCTTCGGTCAGTTCAACCGGAGAGCTGAATTGTCAGAGGAGAGGAATCCATGGCTAAGGCTTGGAAGCAACGTAGTATACTGCCCGGGTTCGGGCTGTCAATGGGATTTACCGTCGTGTATCTTAGTTTGATCGTGCTGTTCCCGCTTTCCGCCATTTTTATCAAAACCTCCGGCTTGACCTGGGCGCAGTTTTGGCACATCGTCACGGATGCCCGGGTCGTCGCTTCCTATAAAATAAGCTTTGGCACCGCGTTCGGAGCAGCGCTTGTCAACGCTGTGTTCGGATTCATCCTCGCCTGGGTGCTGGTCCGGTATCATTTCCCCGGCAAACGGTTTATCGACGCGCTGGTGGATCTGCCCTTCGCCCTGCCTACCGCTGTAGCCGGGATTGCGCTGACGACGATCTATTCGCAGAACGGCTGGGTAGGCCGGCTGCTGGAGCCGTTAGGAATCAAGGTAGCCTTTACGCCAATCGGCATCATGCTGGCGCTGACCTTTATCGGCATCCCCTTCGTTGTCCGCACGCTTCAGCCGGTGATCGAGGAGCTGGAGAAAGAGATCGAGGAAGCGGCGGTCAGCCTGGGCGCGCACCGCTTCACTACCTTCACGAAAGTGCTGTTTCCGCAGCTGTTTCCGGCCCTGCTGGCCGGATTTACGCTGGCATTTGCCAGAGCCGTCGGCGAGTATGGATCGGTCGTTTTCATCTCCGGCAATATGCCGATGAAGACCGAGATCGCTCCGCTGCTCATTATGACGAAGCTGGAGCAGTACGATTATGCGGGGGCGACGGCCATCGCGCTGGTGATGCTGGTCATCTCGTTCGTGATGCTGTTGATTATCAACTTCCTGCAGTGGCGGGCGAACCGCTTCAATACGCAGTAAAACGGAGCGGATAGAAATAATCGCAGCAATACCTGGTTTATCGTTTAAGAAGCCGGCTTTTCCCTGGAAAAGCCTATAGGAGGAACTGCCATGGCCGGTTATGTGGCAACCGTGAAAGCAGGTTCGGTGTCGGTCGAGAGGCCGAAGCACATCACTGAACCGACGGTCGTAAAATGGATATTAATTAGTATTTCGCTGCTGTTTCTTGGCTTGCTGCTTGTACTTCCGCTGATTTCCGTATTCGTGGAAGCTTTCCGCAAAGGCGCCGAGGTGTATATGAAAGCATTGGTTGAGCCCGATGCTGCGGCCGCCATCCGATTGACGCTGCTAACCGCGTTGATCGCGGTGCCGATGAACCTGGTGTTTGGTTTGGCGGCCGCCTGGGCCATTACCAAATTCAACTTTAAGGGCAAGAATCTTCTGATAACCTTGGTGGATCTTCCCTTTGCCGTCTCGCCTGTCATCTCGGGCCTGATCTATGTGCTTCTCTTCGGCGCCAAAGGATGGTTCGGACCGTGGCTTGCGGAGCACGACATCAAAATTATTTTCGCGCTGCCGGGCATTGTTCTGGCGACCGTGTTCGTTACCTTTCCTTTCGTTGCCAGGGAGCTGATTCCGCTGATGCAGGCTCAGGGCGTACAGGAGGAGGAAGCCGCAGTGACGCTCGGGGCCAAGGGCTGGCGTATCTTCTGGAAGGTGACGCTGCCGAACATCAAGTGGGGTCTGCTCTACGGCATTATCCTGTGCAACGCGAGAGCGATGGGCGAATTCGGTGCGGTATCCGTCGTTTCCGGCCATATCCGGGGCTCTACGAACACGATGCCGCTTCATATTCAGATTCTGTACAACGAATATAATTTCGCCGGTTCCTTCGCTATGGCTTCGCTGCTGGTACTGCTGGCTGTCGTCACGCTAGTCGTCAAAAGCATCGTGGAGTGGAGATTTCACAGGACGCAGCAGGAAGGGGAGTAAGCAGGATGCATATTGTAGCCAAACATTTAATGAAAAGCTTTGGTTCCTTTCAGGCGACCAAGGATGTCAGCTTCGAGATCGAGAAAGGAAAGCTGATCGGTCTGCTCGGAGCCGAGCGGAGGCGGCAAAACGACGATTCTCCGCATGCTGGCAGGGCTTGAAGAACCGGATTCCGGAGAAATTTTGTTCCACGGGCAAAAGGTGAACGATCTGCCTCCGCAGGCGCGGGGAATCGGCTTTGTTTTTCAGAACTACGCGCTGTTTCGTCACATGACCGTATTCGATAATATCGCGTTCGGGCTGACGGTACAGAAGCGAAGCAAGCAGGACATTAAAGCAAGGGTCAGCGAACTGATCGAGCTGACTGGCTTGAAGGGGCTGGAGAAGCGGCTTCCGAATCAGCTGTCCGGCGGACAGCGCCAGCGCGTCGCTTTCGCCCGGGCGATTGCGCCCGAGCCTCAGCTGCTGCTTCTGGATGAACCGTTTGCGGCGATTGACGCGAAGGTGCGCAAGGAGCTTCGGACCTGGCTGAAGGATATGATCAACCGTGTCGGCATTACGACGATCTTCGTCACGCACGACCAGGAGGAAGCCGTTGAGGTTGCGGATCAGATCATGATCATTAACCAGGGCGTATTGGAGCAGCAGGGCGCGCCGATCGATATTTATCAGCATCCTTTGACTCCCTTCGTTGCCGGCTTTATCGGTGAATCGAACGCGCTGGAGCATCTCGGCCAGTTCAAAGGCTTCGAGCGAGCGAACCTGCCTGATGCGAGGGCGATCATCCGTCCTGAATTTGTCGAAATCGGATTCCCGAATGAAATTTCCTATCCGTCGGCTGCCGAGAGCGGAACCGTGCGCAATGTATTTTTCCGCGGTACGAATTGGCAGGTAGAGGTGGAAGTCAACGGACAGCATTTGTTTGCCTACCGTTCCTTGGAGCAGGAGGCGCTGGAAGCGGGGGATCCTGTGTATGTGCTGATTCACCGCGTTTATTTGTTCAACGACTCGGCGCATCAAACCGTTGAAAACGGGTTGAAAATCGATCCGCTGCCGGTTCATATTTAATTTATAATTTTCCCAGTTTGGACTCATACTAACATATTATAAGATAATTACATTCTATTGCACTGCCTGCAGAAAGCAGCCGGAAAGGAAGAGTTGTCATGGAACATCATATTACAATTCAGAGCGGACAAGAGGAGCTGACGGCAACTCTTCACTATCCCGCATCCACGGATTCGCGAAATCCGATCATCATCATTGCCCACGGCTTTATTGGCAGCCGGGTTGGCGTAGACCGGTTGTTTATTAAAGCGGCGAGGGAGTTCAGCGAGCTGGGTTATATGGTGCTTCGCTTTGATTATGCCGGCTGCGGGGAAAGCACGGGAGAGTATGGTTCCGGCGGCTTGGATGCGATGATCGATCAAACAAGACGCGTCATTGACTATGCGCTCGAGATCGATTGCGTCGATCCTAACCGGGTCATTCTGCTCGGGCACAGTCTGGGAGGCGCGGTATCCATTCTGACGGCGGCACGGGATAAGCGGGTCAAATCGCTTGTGCTTTGGTCTGCCGTAGCGCATCCTTTCAATGATATCGTCAAGATTACAGGTAAAAAGGTATATGAGGACGCCGTTCAATTCGGCAGCTCCGATTATTCGGGCTATTCCTTCAAACCGGAATTTTTTGATTCTTTGGCGAGACATCAGCCTTTCGAGCAGACGCGCAAATTTTCCGGGGACGTATTGGTCGTGCATGGAACCAGTGATGAAGTGATTCCTGTCGACTACTGCTTTTTGTATCAAAAGCTTTTCTGGCTTCGCTCCCAGGGGCAGTGCGAGAAGGAAGTTATTTTCCAGGCAGATCATACTTATTCATCCCAAGCTTCTTACAATGAGCTGATGCAGGTAACCAAAAATTGGCTGGTATCTTTGGAGCAAAAGAAAAACGATTGGTTCGATTGGACTATTTAATCAAGAAATATTTCGGCTTATAATCCGAGTATGAATATAGGAATTGTATATTTTGGGAGGGGTAACTATGGCGAAGCCTTTGGAAGTAGATACGATTTGGAGCCAAAGAATTTTGAATTCGGTGAATGGTTTGGAATATGGTACGGTTCAAATTGTCGTTCATGATGGAAGGATCGTGCAGATCGAGCGAACGGAACGCAAACGGTTCGAATCCGAGGCAGCGCTTCGCGACAGAGATTCGTCGGACGGCAAACCGCAGCACCGCAATCACCGAAGCTAGTCATGTATGTTTTGTCTACCGGAACACCGGAGACTTCTCCGAAGAAAAGCGGCGGATGGCGCCGGCTTGGAGAGGTCTTTTTTTGTGGATGGAATAGTCTTTAACTTGACAAAGGAGTGAACCTTTATGGCAAAGGTCGTTATATTATCAGGCAGCGCTACTGCAAAATCACGTTTGGACGGAGTGCTGGCATGGCTGGAAGCTTCGCTTCGCCGGGACAATATTGAAACCGAGACGATCAAGGTACGCGATCTGCCTCCGGAGGCCTTGATTTATGCGCAGTTCGACCATCCTGCTGTAGTGGATGCGAACCGCCTCCTGGCAGAAGCGGATGCGGTCATTGTAGCTTCCCCCATTTATAAAGCCTCCTATACCGGGGTGCTGAAAACATTCCTGGACTTGATTCCGCAAAAGGGGCTGGAAGGGAAAATCGTTCTTCCAGTTGCTATCGGCGGTACGAACGCGCATCTGCTGGCCATCGATCACGCATTTAAGCCTGTCCTGTCGGCGCTGAGCGCCTTTCCTGTTCTGCAAGGCGTTTTCGTACTGGATGTGCAGGTGGAGCGTCAAGCGGATGGGGGTTACACCTTGAGTGAGGAAATTACCGGCAGACTGGCACAAGCGGCTGAGGCGCTTGTACAGGAGATTCACCTGCGGAATTCCGCCCGGCGTACGGAACAGGCGGATGCATCCACGGTTCTTTCCTGAGAACTACCTGCGGTGAAGACCGGCTCGGAAGCTTGCTATTGAACTTGGAAGGAGCGGAGGCCCTGATGATAGCGAAATCTTATACCGAAGAACGAACGCTGGCTGAAGCGGAGGTGCTGCATCTGCCGGACATTCAATTCGTTACCTACTGCTTTGAAATTTTCGGGCTGAACCGGGGAATTTATAACACAATCGACCAGTGGCTGTTTGAGCACGGCTTTGCGGATATCGTTCAGAGGCGCAAAATCATCGTTACTTTCTTGAGCGATTTGCAAACCAAGCACGGTTTGGAAAGAAACGGCTCTATCCTGAGGTTCGGCAAAGGCGGCTTGACCAAGCAGCTTTACGATTATGTGCAGCCGATCCAATCTATCTGAAAAAGTAAAAAAGCAGCGTCTCCTTTAGCGGGCCGCTGCTTTTTGCTTGCTAGGCCTGATAGCAGCCAAAGACCAGAGCACGGATAGTACACCTAGAATAGCGGAGCTGTAAAAAATCCAGCTGACCGATGAAGCCATGAACAGCGAAGCCACCGGAGGCCCGACGGCCACGCCAATAAACCGCATGCTGCTGTAAAGCGATGTGACGGTACCGCGCTGCTCTTTTTCAATCCCCTCTGTAATGATCGCATCCAGGCTCGGCAAAGCGGCGCCGATTCCGGTACCTGCCAGGCCGGTCAGCCACAGAAGGCTCCCGAGGGAAGTGATTTTGAATTGCCCGCAGTACCATAAAGCGCCGCTCATCAAGAGAAGCCCGATAATCGTCACCCACTTCATACGCTGCTTGTTTTCCCCGATAGCTTTTCCCGCCCCATAGGAAGCGAGGCATAAGGCAGCCAGCGGAATTGCGAGCAGCCAGCCCTTGGACACCCCTCCGATGCCATACGTATCCTCCAGCAAATTGGAGAGATAGAACAATGTAGCGAATACGGTATACATGCAGACGGCGCCCACAAAAAATACGGCGAGCAGCCAGCGGGCTTTTTCGCGGAACACCGTCACGATCGACTGCCAAAAAACCGACAAGCTTGAAGAAGAGGCTTGTTCTTTGCGTTCCTTCGGTATTTTGACAAGCCATCCGACAAGCGCGATGGAAAGAAGGCAGAGCGCCGGAATGGCATAGAAAGGAGCATACCAGACGAGAGCAGCCAGCAGGGAGCCAAGGATAGGGCTAAGCACCTTACCGAACGTATTGGCTGTCTCAATCACACCAAGACCTGCGCTTACGTCGCTCTCCTTCTTGAACAGATCGCCGACCAGCGGAAGCACGATCGGCGCCGCGCCTGCCGCCCCGATTCCTTGGAGCAGCCTTCCGCCGAGAATATACGGGTACGCGTGAGCTGTGAAAGAAGCGGCTAGCGCAGAGATAGTGCCCCCTGCCGCGGCAATAATAAGACTTGGAATCATGACCTTCTTACGTCCGAAGCGATCGGACAAGTAGCCTGCTACCGGGATCAAGACGATGGCAACCATGGAATAGACTGTGATGATCAGGCTGACTTGAAATGAAGTGACGTGCAGCTGTTTGGTTAGCGTGGGGAGGGTAGGAATGAGCATGGAATTCCCCAACGTCATAATAAAAGGAACCGAGGAAAGGGAAAGCAGCGCTCCTGTTTTGCCGGATTCCATAAAATTCGGTACCACCCTTTACTTCCTGAATTTTATAAAGCGAGCGTGGGCGTTTCCGGCAGTCCGGTCAACGGTTTGGCTAACAAGTAATATGCGTCGAGTACGGGGAATTCATGCAGCAGTTGGGACTCGCCTTTATTTGGCTGAAGAGCTTGCCGGACGTGCCGTTACACGGTTGGTTTTCAGAAAAATCCATACCCCCGCCAGCAGCAGACAGCAGGCAATAGCTTGAATGAACGTAATGTCTTCTCCAAGCAGCATCCAGGCCAATAACGCGGCTCCAACGGGTTCTCCCAGTACGGCGGTGGAGACGGAAGCGGCATTCACGAATTGCAGCGACCAGTTGAAGAGTACGTGACCGAATAAGGTGGGTACCAGCGCCAGCAGAAGGAACAGGCCCCACTCGCGTCCTTCATATTGTATAAATGAATACCCTTGCGCCAGGTTAAATACGGCAAACGAAAGCGCAGCGACGAAAAATACGATAAAGCTGTAAGGCGTTGCAGCTACGCTGCGGCTGAGCTTTTGCCCGAGCAGCATATGTACGGCGACGGCCGCGGTTCCGAGCAAAGAAAGCAGGTCGCCCTTCCATTCGTTGCCGGACATCGATACAGACATATCCTTCCAGCCTACCATCATAGCTCCTCCGACTGCGATGGCGATTCCGATCATAGCTGCAGCCGTTGTTTTTTCCCGGTAAGCGACGTAGGCTCCCGCCAGTACCAGAATAGGCTCAAGCGTCATCAGCACCGTGGAGCTTGCCACACTGGTATACCGCAGAGAAGCCATCCAGAGCAGAAAATGAAGCCCCAGCGCCACTCCTGACCCGACTAAGTATATCCAATTTATGGATTTTATCCGTTTGATTTCTTCTATATGTTTCCAGATGAAGGGAAGCATCAGCACGTTGGTGAACAGCAGACGGTACATGCCGGAAATCGATACCGGGGCTGTCGACAGCTTGATAAAAATAGAAGAGAACGAGATGGCTATAATGCCGATCAAGAAGATGAGCCATAAGGGAATGGGGCTTTTTTTCGTTGTTTCCATTCAAATTCCTCCCAGCAGGTGGTTCAAACCAGTTTATTATACTAGAGAAGCTTGCCGGCCGCTAGAAAAAAATAGATAGAGCAGCCCTATCAAATGAGTTGTCAAAACGATAGAGGGTATTATATAATGTGAGAGTTGTTTAGAAAGGAGAATTGACCAATGTTAAAAAACAAAAACAAAGCATTCATTTTTATGCTTTTAAGTGTCGTACTGCTTATGGCAGCTTGCGGACAAAAACCTGCGGCGGTTGCGCCTCAGAACGGTGCAGGCCAAGAGACGGCTGCAAAAGAAACGAAACTCGATCAAATTAAAAAATCCGGTAAGCTGGTTGTAGGTACCAGCGCAGATTATCCTCCTTACGAGTTTCACAAAGAAGTGAACAAAAAGGATGAGATCGTCGGTTTCGATATCGAGATTGCCAAAGCGCTGGCTAAAGACCTGGGCGTAACGCTGGAAATTAAGGATATGAAGTTTGACGGCTTACTGGCTGCCTTGGAGGCGGGCAACGTGGATTTCGTTATTTCCGGTATGACTCCGACGCCTGAGCGCCAGCAAAGCGTGGACTTTACGAAAATTTATTACACCGCTGTGCAGAAGGTTGTCGTACGCACCGAGGATAAAGATAAGTACAAGTCCATTGACGACTTGAAAGGTAAAAAGGTAGGCGCTCAAAAGGCTGCGACGCAGGAAACCATCGTTCGGGAGCAAATGCCGAACTCCGAGGTTAAGGCGCTCTCCAAAATTTCCGATCTGATGCTGGATCTGAAAAACAAAAAGTCCGAAGCTCTTGTCGTTGAATTGCCTGTAGCTACGGCATACTTGTCCAAAAATCCGGATTTGACGATTACGGATATCAAGCTGGAAAATCCAGACAGCGGCTCTGCTATCGCTGTGAAGAAAGGCGCTCCGGAGCTGGTCGAAGCGATGAACAAGTCTTTGGACAAGCTGATCAACGATAAAGCAATTGATAAAATGGTTACTGAAGCAAACGATATGGTGGAATAATAAAACAAGCACGTCGACATGAAACCTGTGCGGAATAAACCGGCCAGGTTTTTGTCGGTTTTAAGAACCTAAACTGCAAGGAGGTGACCCGGTGGATTTTTCATTTTTGCCTAAGTATTACATGTTTTTTATTAACGGTGCGAAGATTACGATTTTGCTCTCGATATTTACAGTGGTGTTAGGGGTCATTCTCGGGATTGTCTTGGCCTTGATGCGCTTATCCCGGTTTGGCGTGCTCCGCATGGTCGCCACGGCCTACATTGAGTTCATTCGGGGAACGCCGCTGCTGGTGCAGCTGTTCCTCTTTTACTACGGCCTGCCGAAGCTGGGGATTGAATTTCCGGACATTCCGGCGCTGGGCACCGCGTTCCCGGAATTTATGGCGGGTGTGGTGGCCTTATCGGTGAACAGCGCGGCTTATGTCGCCGAAACGTTTCGTGCCGGTATTCAAGGCATTGACAAAGGACAGATGGAAGCGGCGCGCTCCCTCGGGATGCCGCACAGTATGGCGATGCGGCACATCATTTTGCCGCAGGCGATCCGCAATGTGCTTCCGGCGCTGGGCAACGAGTTTATCGTCATCATCAAAGAATCGTCGATCGTATCGGTCATCGGGATCAGCGAGCTGATGTACAATGCGGATACGGTTCGCGGGAACTCGTTCCGTCCATTCGAACCGCTCATTGTGGCCGCGCTGATTTACTTCGTCATGACGTTCACGCTGTCCAAGCTGCTGGGTGTAGCGGAGAGGAGGATGAGGAACTCTGATTAAGGTAACGGATTTGCATAAATCGTTCGGGCGTCACCACGTTCTGCAGGGGATCGATATCGAGATTGAAAAAGGTGAAGTGGTCGTCGTCATCGGTCCGAGCGGCTCCGGTAAGAGCACCTTTCTCCGCTGCTTGAATTTGCTGGAGCAGCCTACGGGCGGGGATATCGCTTTTGAAGGGACGTCTCTCATTCACGGAAAGCCGGATATCAACAAGCTGCGTGAGCGCATGGGTATGGTGTTTCAGCAGTTCAATCTGTTCCCGCATATGACGGTGCTGGACAATATCACGTTGGCTCCGCGAAAGCTGAAAGGCATGAGCGAGCAGGCGGCCAACGATGTCGCCCACAATCTGCTGCGCCGCATCGGATTGTTCGATAAAGCGAACAGCTATCCTGGGCAGCTGTCGGGCGGACAGAAGCAGCGCATCGCGATTGCCCGCGCTTTGGCGATGTCGCCGGCCATGCTGCTGTTCGACGAGCCGACCTCGGCGCTCGATCCCGAAATGGTCGGAGAGGTGCTGGATGTCATGAAGCAGCTGGCGGCCGAAGGCATGACCATGGTGGTCGTTACCCATGAAATGGGCTTCGCCCGTGAAGTGGGAAGCCGTCTTGTCTTTATGGACGGCGGTAAAGTCGTCGAGCAGGGCAAGCCTGCCGAAGTATTCGCCAATCCGCAGCATCCGCGGACAAAGGAATTTTTGGGCAAAGTATTGTAACTTCCGGCTTGATTGTTGGCTGGAATTGATGTAAATTAATGTAAACATGTACATTGCTTTTTCATAAAAGCTTGGACCAAGGATATAAGTTTCACATCAGGAATCGCCGCAGAGAGGGAGTTCACCGGCTGAAAGACTCCCCGATCCCCGTGAAATTTCCCGCCTTGCAGCTGCAGTGGAGAACGTATGCCTGATGCCGGAACGGATCCGGACAGCCGCTAGTATCTGTTGCCGGGACCGTCCCGTTATCCGGATGAGACAGCGCTGCGCGGAAGCCATTACTTTGGTGCGGCGGTGAAACTAGGGTGGTACCACGAGCACATTCGTCCCTGACGAATGTGCTTTTTTGCGTTATTCAGCACTTGAGATTGAGATGAAGCGGAGGGATGTCCGATGAGACAACAGCATTTATTTATGCCGACCCTAAGAGAGGAACCTAGCGATGCGGAGACAGCCAGCCATATGCTCATGCTGCGGGCGGGGCTGATCCGCCCATTGGCGGCAGGAGTGTATACTTACTTGCCGCTTGGCTTAAAGGTGCTGCGAAACCTGCAGCATATTATCCGCCAGGAGCTGGACGCGGCGGGAGCGCAGGAGCTGCTGATGCCTGCGATGCAGCCTGCGGAGCTGTGGACGGAGTCGGGGAGATATGACGTGTACGGTCCTGAGCTGATTAAATTCCGTGACCGCCATCAAAGAGAGTTCGCTCTCGGGCCGACGCATGAGGAAGTTATTACAAGCCTGGTAAGAGACGAGATCCAAAGCTACCGCAAGCTTCCGGTCACGCTCTACCAGATTCAGACCAAATTCCGCGACGAGCGGCGGCCGCGTTTCGGCCTGCTGCGCGGCCGGGAGTTTCTGATGAAGGACGCATATTCTTTTGATACGGACCTGGAAGGGCTGGATCGTTCTTATTGGAAGATGTACCGGGCCTATGAGCGGATTTTCACCCGGGCAGGCTTGAATTATCGCGCGGTGGAGGGAGCCGCGGGAGCGATAGGCGGAGAAGGGGGAACGCACGAATTTATGGCGCTGGCGGATATCGGAGAAGACACTCTGGTCAGCTGCGGAAGCTGCGGGTATGCGGCGAATTTGGAGCTGGCTGTTTCACAGGAATCCCAAGGTACGGATCAAGCAGAAGCGGCCATGGAGTTCCGCGAGGTACGGGAGGGAGAACATTGCTCGAAGTGTGGAAGCCTCTTGACGCTAACCCGCGGGATCGAGATTGGACATGTATTTAAGCTTGGAACCAAATACAGCGCCAAGCTCGGGGCCGTCTTCACCTCAGAGGCCGGCAAGGAACAAGCCATGCTCATGGGGTGCTACGGGATCGGCGTCTCCCGGCTGCTGTCCGCAATTATAGAGCAGCGCCATGACGAGCAGGGGATTCTATGGCCGGAGGCTATAGCCCCTTTTCGAGTGCATATCGTTCTCGTCTCTGCGCAGGATGAACGTCAGGTTCATCTGGCGGACCGGCTCTATGACGAGCTGCTCCGCCGTGGAATCGAGACGCTCCTTGATGACCGGGACGAGCGGGCCGGAGTTAAGCTGAAGGAGGCGGATCTGCTGGGCTGCCCGATCCGGATTGTCGTCGGCAAAGCGGCAGCGGACGGCCAGGTCGAATATAAGAAACGCGATGCTGCCGAGGTTCGCTTGTGCGGGCTGGAGGAAGCATTGGGGCTTTGCTCGTTGGGAGAGTAAGCAGAGTACTTTAAATTAACATAGATGCAGCTGACGCTTATGACCGTGCTTTATAAATTTATTCCGTCATAAGCGTCACCTAGTGATTCAAGCGCATCATTTAACCAATACCACTTTTCCCGCCGTTTTAGATTAGCTGATTAAGCAAAAGTGAGCCAATATGATGAAACATCATCTTCATAGCTTTCACTAATAATAATTGGATTCGCTAATAAAAAATCTTCTGGAGAAACAATCGTTATTGCTCTGAGATGTCTAGTCATTATTGCGCAAAGTCAATTATTGAAAGCTCGAAGCTATTATTAAGAAATGGCCACTCCATTAATGATCGCGTATATGTATTATGGGGTTACGGTCTTTATCCTGTGATTGAAACTACTGTGGAATGCTCCATAAATGCGATTGATGATTTAACGGCTATCGGCTCGGATCAATGGTTACTTCATTCTACTACGCGGTACGTTATTGAGATTTTTCATAATGGGGAGATAACAATTGGTTTTAGAAATAACCATTAATCATTAGCCCTGAAGGAGGATTGTATTGAAAGAGTTATTGCATATGGATTTATTTTAATTTTAGTGGATAAGCAACTAAAGATCTTATGGTTTAATATAACTTACCTGCATTGTTTCAAAATCCACCTTCAGTCCGGTCAGCAGCATATAATCGATTCCAATAATGCCTTCAAACCCATACGGCTCATAAATTGAACCGAGCTGTAAACGAAACGAAGACAGGTTAACAGAGTCAATCCTGATATTGTGAACGAACTGCTCGTAACAAGCCTCACTAGTTCCGCCTATTCCATACATCCGCTTTACTGTTCCGTTGATGAAGTCGGGATACAAACCGATAGCTGCCAGTATATCCGTATCAAAAACAGTAGCGGCACAGCCGGTATCAAATAGCACATCGGTAAGCTCGATGGTATGATTATTACTCGATGGATAAAGAAACAATTGGCAATCCATGAATCATCCGAATCCGCATTAGTGCTGTCTCACCCCGGAAAAGAACTCTTCAACCACTTCCACGTTCGCGCGGCTAGTATGGAAAATATAAAGCTCCCGCCCTGGATCTTGTTTATGATACTGCTTGTACCCTTCCCAAGCTTCCTTAGAGTCTTGATACTCGTTCACCACGGACATTTCATCAATGGTACGAATCCGGTTCTGGGAGGTGGCTTTAAGAGCCTCAACCAGCACAAATCGATTCGGATAAATTATAGTGATTTCGTTCCATTTCATGATCGATCCCTCCTTACGGCTCGGATAGAATTAGTATACCATAAGCCTCTAAGAAGCATCATTGGTTGTACTTCAAACCATATCTCCAACGCCATACAAAAGCAAAAGCGAAGAGTAAAGGGCCGATTCTCAAACAATCGTCATGAGAGGCACAAACCCGCTCAACGAGGAAGTATCGATTACTATACGCCTCACGCGATTCACTTCAATCCAGGCGATCTCGAGACTTACAGAAGGGTGAACGATGAGGTGATGGAGCAGGATGCCTTCATCCTGGAGGCTCAGAAGCCCGAGGAGCTTCCGCTGGACTTGCAGCGGAGCTGAGTCCCAAGCTGGATCAGAGATGTCCTTCTCCGACCGAAAATGGCTCGGCGGCGAGCTTGGCGTGCGTTAGGGAGCCGCATAATTAGAGAAGCCCAGCCTCTTCCGGCCATCGGAGAAGCTGGGCTTATGCATTAATCGGCGCCTGACACGCTGTTCTGAAATTCCTTGCGGATCGCATCCAGCGTCTGCGGGCTGCGGATAGCGTCATAAGCGGTAAAGGCAAGCGCCCGGGCGCCGAACAGCATTCCCTCGAAGGCGCGTTCCTGCATGGCCAAATCGCGGAATTCCGGCGTGTGCAGCAGGTGTTTCTCATCAATCACTTTGATATATGGATGGATAGCGGGACAATGACGCGAGACGTTGCCCAAATCGACGGAACCGTGATCCTTCCCGTATTCGATAGAGGTCTCATCCACTCCCATATCGATCAGGTTACGGGTGAACAGATCGGAAAGCGTCTCATTGGTAATCAATTCGTCGTAAGAGTATTCGTAATTGGACACCTTGAGCGTACAGCCGGTCTGCAGCGCCGCCCCTTCGGCGCAGCGGAGCACCTTGCTCACCGTCTCGTCGGTGTAGGGACGGTTGGCGGAACGGATGTAAAATTGGGCGGCTGCATATTCCGGAATAATATTGGCCGCCTTGCCGCCCTCGGTGATAATCCCGTGAATGCGGGTATGGCTTTGAAGCTGCTGCCTCAGCGCATTAACGGAATTGAACAGCTGCAGCACGGCGTCCAGCGCGTTGACGCCTTCATAGGGGCTTGCCGCCGCATGAGCGGCTTTGCCGAAGTACTCGAATTGAACGGCATCCATCGCAAGCGATTGCCCCGATTTCTCGTACGTATGGTAAGGATGGGCCATCAGCGCGAAGTCGACATCGTCGAAGAGGCCGGCTGCGGACATGGGAACCTTGGCACCCTTCGTTTCCTCGGCGGGCGTGCCATAGACACGGATCGTTCCGCCAAGCTTGTCGATTACCGATTTTAATCCGATGGCGGCGGCTGCCCCCATAGTGCAGATCAAATGATGGCCGCAGGCATGGCCCAGCTCGGGAAGCGCGTCGTATTCGCAGAGAAAGGCGACGACAGGGCCCGGTTTGTCGGCAGTGTATGTTCCAATAAAGGCGGTCGGCAAATTCAAAACCGGGTTTTGCACGGTAAAGCCGTGAGCTTGCAGCAGGCCGATCAGCTTCTCGGACGCCTGAAATTCCTCATGGCCAAGCTCAGGATGTTCTCCGATAAACCGGGCCAGCTCAATCAATGAGGCTTTATGTTGTTCTATGGTGCTTTCGATCGTTGATTTCATGCGGGCAGCTCCTTTGTCATAAACGTTCCTGTTCGGTTCATACAATGATTATAATACATTGCCATGAAAAAAGCCTCCGCAGCCTCTGGGTTCAGAGGTATGCGAAGGCTTGTTGTATACGGACACGGTTTTAAATTTCGGTTATTGGACCGTTCGGCGCGAGGCATCACGAATGATTTGGTCCTCGAGAGAACGTTTGATTTTATGCATGGCGTCCACTTCAAGCTGATGATTTTGCGGAAAACGCACACCGGTTAATGCAAGCGCTTCATTTAAAGTTAATTCGACTGAAATTTTTTTTACCTCTTGATTATTTTGAGCCTCGTAAGTCATTTTACATCGCTCCTTTTTACATGATCGTTATCTGCATCAAGATAGGGGGATTGTAGCTACGAGTAGATTGTTGATTGTGCTTAAACCCTTGATATTGCTTGATTTCAATATAACACATCATGTAAAGTATTTCAAGAGCAATCGAATGAAAAGGGCTTCATTTTTTTAGAGGCATGTCCAGCTCCCGGCACATCCGCAGACGCTGCATGGTGACGACCACATCATCAATTTCCTGACTTAATTTAACGACACGAGGATCCACTAAGCTGCCGGTTTGTTCCACTAATGCGTACAGACGCTCCTGCATGAGCCCCATACTTTGTTCAAGCTCCCATAGTTTCATTACCCTTCGTCCCCAATCACTAGGCATAATATCTCCGACCTCGAAATATTATAATACGTGCGCTTTGTAAATTATGTAAATTGGTGTCGACGCTATGAATTTTTTTGGACATCTCCTATAACTGACTCAATTTATGGAATACTTTGCCAGTTTGGGGCGCTTTTACTGCGAAACATGACAATGCATGATGATGTTCCGCCATTGAAAGGATGGCGTTTTTTTGGCGTGCGTACAGGCCGGAGAGGCATATCTCGTATTCATATAGACTTGTCGTTTTCAAACGTGATAGTATTTTACTAGCGTTTAAATCTATTAAAGTCGGTAAAGCCGGCGATGCCCAAGCTGCGGAATGTGTCCGAAAATTACAGAAACCCTCCGGTTTCGACTGCGTATGAGTATAGGAATGTCTTTTTTTGGGGCGTGGAATGATTCTGCTATTATAAAATCTCTTAATTTATGCAAAGGAGCTTTCGATTTATGTTTCGCAATCGTAATTTCATAAAAGCCATGACCGCTGCCGCCTTGTGCGGTACGGCGCTTACTGCAGGACTGCAAGTGCCGCTTACCGTTGAAGCGGTATCGGCTGCAACGACACAACTGCACATTATCCCAGGCAAAGAGGAAGCCACGGTCAACGGCGCAGCCTCATCTTTGGAGGAACCGGCAGCATTGATCGAAGATTCGATCTATGTGCCCGCGCGCTGGCTTGCTGAGCAGCTTGGGCTGCAGTTGAATTGGAACGAGACATCCCGCACGGTCGGCCTGCTGACCTCCAAAGGATATATCGAGTTCAACCCCGATGGGGATACCGTTTCGGTGAACGGGAATCGCACCGCATTTGAAGGTTCGGCGGCGATTCGCCACGACCGGCTTCTCGTCAAATTATCCTGGATCGCGCCCTGGCTGGATATCGCTTACAAATATGATGAATCCACCCGCGGGGTGGCGATTCAATTCGTTGGGCAAGTATCCACTGCCTACAAGGAATCGGATCTGACAGCAGAAGATATGCAGGTCAATTCCAGGCCGATTGCCAAATTCGCTTTTGATAAACCGGTGTACCGGCTCGGCGAGCCTGTGAAGATTGTAGATCTCAGCTATGATCCCGATGCCGAGGGGCTGCCCGATTACGAATGGACAGGCAAGGAGGAGGCTTATTTCGAGCCGGGAACTTATACTGTAACGCTCAAGGTTAAGGACGGGAAAGGGAACGAGAGCGAGCCGTTTACGAAGTCCGTTCAAGTCGCGGATGCGCCTTATCTCAGCAAGGCTGACTTTCCTTATTATGCAAAGCCGGAAGGGTCTGTGTTTGCATATGATTCTGCCGTGATCCCGGTCCTCTCCGCTCAAGATCAAGAAAAGAAGGCGGGACCGGCCGTTCCGGTACTTGTTCGCCAGCCGGATGAACCGGCCGCTGCTTAGAGGAATGAGTACGGAGCCCGTTACGAAGCCCGGATTTTTGTTCAGGGATGAGATCAACGGGCAGGCGAGATTGTACCCGAGCTACGTGAACGGCTTGACGGGCAAGGCCCAGCTGTCCATTGTGCTGCGCAACAAGGATGATAAGAAGCCGGTGAAGGTGACGACGACCCGTAAATCGCTTGCTGCTCCATCGGTGTACAACCCGGTTCGGGCCTATAAAACGCTGGAGGAATTTATGACGGCGCAGCCTTCGGAGGATGAAGTGACGGTGGGTCCGGGCGAAGAGGTTATTTATGCGGCAAGCCCGGAGCTGAGCCCCGGACAAGGCTTTCAAAATCTGTACGACCTGCAGACCGACGGGCCGCTTGACGTCTCGTATCTTTTAACGCCTCCCGGACTGAAACCGTATGACATAGGGAGGCTCGAGCAGGTCGGGTTTAACAGCGCGGCGGATGCGTCGGGAACCTTTCCGGTATCCGAGGTTTCCTGGAATATCGATGCGCGGCCGCTAAAGCAACCGCATGTCTCTGACGATCGGCGATGATCAGGTAGAGCCGGTGCTGCAAGGCATGAATCCGGCAACACGCCAGGAAGCGCAGCATCCGGGTTACGCGGGCGTACATTACCGGATTGAACTCACTTCCGCCGATTCCGTTGCGCTGGCGCTTCATGCGCGCGGCGGATTTTTCCAAGGGGCGGTGAAGGTCAACGGGCAAGCTGTGGAGCTGCCTGAGGCGGGCTTGACGGACAAGGAAGCGCTGCTGCTCCACCGTACGAAAAGCAAGCAAGCGGACACGGTCGTCATCGAGCTGATGGCTGCAGACCGCACACAGCTTCCTGTGGAGCTGCTTGCTATTCCATTAGAAGCTAAATAACCTGTGAGAATTTGCGAATTAATAGAGTTAAAGGAGATTGACATCCATCATGCTTTTGGCACAACCTTTCAAACGCATTTTAAAGCCCTTATTTATGTTATCCCTTGCCGTTTCACTTCCTGCTCCGGCGCTGCTGGCTCCGGTTACTGTCCAAGCGGCCGAAGCCGTGCCGCAGAGCAGTTCCATGCTGTTCTATTTCGGGGACAAGCAGGCTTTTGTTGACGGCAGACCGGCCCAGCTGGACGCTCCCGTGCTTCAAAAGGACGGGCAGACCTATATCCCTGCGGCCATTCTCCCTTCAATCTTAGGCGTACCTGTCGATTGGAACGCGGACACATCGACCGTGCAGGTTACGCTGCCGGACGCTTACGCGGCATTTGCGCTTGGGGCCGGCGAGCTTCGCTTGAACGGGCAGACCGAAAGCTTTGAGCAGGCCGCGGCTGTATGGGACGATCGGCTCTATATCCGCATGGACTGGCTGAACCGTCATGTTCAATTTAAGGCAAGCGTCAACGAGGAGCTCCACCGGCTGGAGCTGCTTTATGTGAAAATGCCCCAGGCGGGCAAGACGTTTCATAACGATACCATGCCGAATACGAAGCCGATCGCGAAATTTTCAACGGATAAAGACACGTACCGTCTGGGAGAGCCGATCCGCTACAGCGATGAAAGCTATGATCCCGACGGCGATTCGATCGCCAATACGGAGTGGACAGGGAAGGCGGAGGCGATTTTTCAGCCGGGCCTGTTCAAAGTATCGCTGCAGGTAACGGACAGCCAAGGGACGGTCAGCGACAAGTTTTCGCGCAATGTGGAAATTGTCAACGAGCCTCACCTGGATCCGTTCGATTACAAGGTGTATCACGAGCCGGTGGGAACGTATGTGAAAGAGGAGGAGCAGACGCTCCGCCAATATTTAAGAGGGATCCCGCAGCTGCCTATCGAGGCGAAGACGGTGTCCGACAGACCTTTGATTGTCAGCGACAGTCCGGAGACGTTTACCGAGAAGGGCTTCCTGTATCAGGAAAAAGTAAACGGCAAGGCCCGTTTGTACGCCGACCATGTCAATGGGACGAACGAGAAGCTGCAGTTCGCCATTGTGGTGCGCAACCCGAATCCGGAACCGGACGGTCACGATCAAAACAACGCGTAAAGGCGAGGTGTATCCTTCCATTTACGCCAATCTGATCGGCAACGAGGCCTCGGTGGAGTTTTTGCAGGATGATGATGAGAAGCGGCAGCCGGAAACGATGACCGTCGGGCCCTACGAGACGCTGTATTACAAGAAAATGCCGGACTTCTTCCCGGGACAGGGCATGAATGTGCTTTATGACGTAGAGACCGACGGAGAAGTGTATTTCTCGTTCGTTGCGATGGATGCGGGAGCCGGACTCGATACAATAGGGATGTATGATCGTCTGCCGTACAAAGGTAACGTGAGAGGGACATTTGACAGCTCGGATGTGGTCTGGAATATTGATGCGCACGATTGCAGCAAGCCAACGAGCATTACGATCGGAGACGGCACAACGGACAAGTTCGTGACGGGAACCGATTTCTTCTCCAAGGAAGACTCGCTTAACTTAGGCAACTATGGTGTTGTGTACAAGATCCATCTGGATCATCCGCGCAAAATGGCGGTCCTTTCTGCTGCCGCGCGGCGGCGTGTTCCGCGAACCGTTCGAGGTGGATGGCCGAATCGTCCAAGCACCGCCGTCCGGCGTCATGATGGACTATCAAGGCTACACGATTCTGGCGCGGACGGACGGTACCGAGCCTTCGATGGATATTGAATTTACCCCGGCCGCAGGCTCGGCGTTTCCGGTCGACGTGATTTTTTATCCTATAGATGATAAGTAAGACGGGCTGACCCGAACCTTTGGAAAAAAGCAGAACCCCGTCCCGCGGCGCATGCCGCTTAAAGTGACCGGGGTTCCTCTTCTTAAACATGTTGACGCGAGTGAACTGGGACGATCACGACTTATTTGCCGCTGGGGATGTTGAACAGCTCCGGAACGGTAACCATCTCAATCCCTTGGCTGTGCAGGCTTTCAATGATGCCGGGCAGCGCTTGAACCGTTCCGGATAAATTCTCGCCCTCGCCTCCGCCTGCGTGCTGGAGAATAACCGAACCGGGCGCAACGTGGCCGAGAACATTTTCCTTCACTTGATCGCCGCTTAGACCCTTCCAATCGAGGGAGTCTACGTTCCAGTTCACAATGTGATAATTTTGGCTGGCCAGCCATAAAATTTGCTGTTCAGTCACGTTGCCGTAAGGCGGACGGAACAAGGTGGGCTTGTAACCGGTTATGCCGGCGAGCACCTGCTCGGTTCGGAGGATTTCGCTTTGGAAAGCTGCATCATCGATTTTGTTGCCGTTCGGATGCGTGAAGGAATGGCTGCCTATGGCATGGCCTTCCCGTATCATGCGGCGGATCATTTCCGGGTGAGCCGCAGCGCGGTTGCCGACAACGAAAAAGGTGGCCCGAACGCCATAATTATGCAGAATATCCAATACTTGCGGTGTGAAGATCAAATCCGGGACATCGTCAAAGGTAAGCGAAACTTGTCTCTTCGTAGAGGGCGCATTAAATAAAAAGGTGCTTTTATATTTGTGATGCAAATCAGCCAGGCTGAGCGGCTTGTTGGAGCGAACCTGGCTTTCCTTGCCCGCGAGCAGCTCCGGTGTCGAAGTGTGATTCAGCGATTGGAGCGGACCGTTCTCAAGCGTATCCGTACCCGGTGCGGCGGATTGTTGCTGCAGGCTCTGGGACGGATTCGGTTTGGTGCCGCTGCAGGCGGCCGTGCCGGTGATTTGTAAGGCCGCAATGATCGCGAAGAGCCATGCTCTGGTTCTGAAACGAAACATGGTGAGGTCATCCTTTCTTCGTTTTCCTATTGTGTTATTTAATTACTTTGCGTTGTTCCGGTATTTTTATGTATTGACATGCCGTTTGCTGGAAGATTAAACTTTTTGGAGCGGCTTACTTAGGTTATAATAAGAGGCAGCTAAGGATTAAGGTGGGAAAAGGAGCACGAACGGATGATTATTGTACGCAATTTATCGAAGTCATTTCCGCCGGATCATCAAATTTTGTCCAAAGTCAGCTTTCAAGCGGATGAAGGAGAGCTGATCGCGCTGGTGGGCGCGAGCGGGAGCGGCAAGACGACGCTGTTCCGCTGCTTATCATTAAAGGAAAAGTGGGATGAAGGTCAATACATATATGAGGGTAAGGATATCTCTGAAGCCCGCGGGCTGGAGAAGCTGAAGCTGCGCAAGGATTGGGCTTATTTGGAAGAGAAGCCGAACCTGAATCCGCGCAAGTCCGCTTTGAAGAATGTGTTGAGCGGACTGTTTCTGCATAAAGCCTGGTGGCGGATCTTGAGCGGAACGACGTCCAGCGACGATCATATGACCGCCATGGATTATTTGGACAAGGTCGGCTTGCTGGACAAGGCCCATGAACCGGTGGAGAAGCTGAGCGGCGGGGAGAAGCAGCGGGTGGCTATTGCGAAAGCGCTTATACGCGGGGCCAAGGTAATTTATGCGGATGAGCCGGTGTCGGGTTTGGACCCGGAAGCGGCAAGCAAAGTGCTTGACGATCTAAAGGATATTTGCCGCAAGGACAAAGTTATCGTTTTCTGCAGCTTGCATCAAGTGGAGTTTGCCGAAAAATACGGTTCCCGGATTTGGGGACTGTCCGGCGGAAGGCTAGTTGTCGATATCGCCGGCCGCAGGCTGACCCAGCGGGAGAAAGATTTAATTTTTTAATGAATGAACAAAGCGAAGGCCGATGCAGGTTTGCATCGGCCTTTTTTCAATGGGATAAGCACCTCATTGAGTCGTAATCATATGTATGTGGCTTTGGAGATTCTTCGCCCGTCGGCCGCAATTCTGTGTGGGGGAAAGCCGGCAAGCCGCGAACGCGTAGCGCGGCGGTTCACCTCACTGGCTTTCACCTGAAGCTTCGCCGTTCTCTGTCGAACACATGAGGAGCTGTCTGCGTTCCTGATCCAGCATCAGCCCTGCTTACCGATAAGGTTGAGCCGGGAAGCGATATGTCCCGCGATGCGGCCTCCATGGAGCCGGCCGGTTTCGATGAACACCTCGTTCGCATTGCTCCCTGAGGCGGCTACGCCGGCGATATACAACCCTTGAACGGTTGTCTCCATCGTCAGCTCGTCATGGATTGGAGCCTGCTCTTCGTCGAGCTCGGCACCCGCGCCTGTGAGCAGCCCCCGATCCGGGCGAAAGCCGGTGAGCGCCAGCACAAAGTCATTGTCCAGCTGTTTCTCGACGCCTTCCTCAAGAACGGTAACGGTTGTTTCATCGATCCGGGTCACTTGTGAACGGAACAGCATTTGAATCCGCCCCTTGTTCACCATACTTTCGAACAGCGGCCGCACCCAAGGCTTGATGCTTGGGGAGTAATTTTCCCCCCGGTAGACGACAGTTACCTCCGCGCCTGCCCTTAACAGATCCATGGCCGCATCGATGGCGGAGTTGCTTCCGCCGATAATGACCACCTTGGTGCCGGTATAAGGATGCGCTTCCCGGTAATAGTGCGTCACCTTGCTGAGCTGTTCGCCCGGAATGCCGAGCAGGTTCGGATGATCGAAGTAGCCGGTAGCAACGACCACAAACCGCGCGCGGGTCAGCGAGCTTTTACCGAAACGATCGGTAACTTCAAGCTCGAAATGCCCCTTGCCGGTTTGGCTAATCCGGTCTACGGTATGGTAAGACTGTACCCTGACTTCTCTGCGCAAAGCTGCATTGCGGTAGTAATGCAGCGCCTCGATCCGGTAGGGCTTCTCGTTGGGCGTATTGAACGGGATGCCTCCGATTTCCAGCAGCTCGGGCGTGCTGAAAAATTGCATGTATGTAGGATATAAATAAATGGAGTGCGCAACGCAATGCTTTTCGATGATCAACGGATTCAGGCCCTGGTTCTGCAGCTCCAGCGCTGCGGATAATCCGCAAGTGACCCGCCCCGATAATGATTACATCCTCCAAATTTCGACACCTCGCTTGTCCATTTCGGTTTGAGCCATAGGCCCTATACCTTCATAGTAACGTATTGCAAGCGAGGATGCCAGCGGAGCTACTTTTTCCGGCACACATAGACGAAAGCAGGCGGAACGTTAAGCAGCACAAATTGAATCGTTTCGATATCGAAGTAGCTCTTCAGCTGGTTGCGCATCTGCAGCGAATATTGAAAGGCTACGAACAGGCCGCCCGGCTTGAGCGACTTTACGATTTGCTCCATAATGTCGTCGCGGATTTTTTGCGGAAAATTGGCAAAGGGCAGCCCGCTGATGACACAGTCCAGCCCGTCCAATCCCTGCTCCTGCATTTTCGAGTATAAGCTGCATGCGTCGGAGTGGACGCTAAAGTCCTTGTGGCGCTGCTTCAGAGGGTGCCGCAGATGCGGGTCGCGTTCGAAGATCAGAACCTGAGTCCCCGGCTGCACCGCTTGTTCGATCGCCCGGGTGACGACTCCTGTACCTGCGCCCAGCTCGGCGACGGATTGGACTTCATTCCACGGAATGGAGTCGATCATTTTACCTGTAAGAAATCTTGAGCTGGGAGTAACGCTGCCAATGGTCTTTGGCGTTCGAATGAATTTGTATAGAAACATCACTTTCTCTATTGCAGCAGACGAAGGCTGTAAATTCAATTTGTTTCCTCCTCACTCAACTTGGTTCTATCATACATGAAAATACGGTAGACAACCTGATAATTTCCTTAAGAATTTCTTAAAGTTGCTCTCCTAAATAATTAGACGGTTAATTATTTACTTACCCTTCATTCTATACTTTTTAATTATAAATAAACTACTCAGACTAGTATGCTATCCGAAATACCCATTTTATTCTTCAAAACTCAGGAATTTGCAGAGAACAGGTCATACCTCCAATACAATTCCGTATGGAAATCAATGGTTGACAGTACAGAAGCAGGCATATAGGATAGCCTTGAACGAAACCTGAGAGGATGTTGCTGATGTTAAAAGGAATTCCTTCACTGCTGTCCCCGGAGCTGTTGAAAGTGCTGATGGAAATGGGACATGGGGACGAGCTGGTGCTCGCGGACGGCAATTTTCCTGCGGCGAGTCATGCCGGGAGGCTGATCCGCTGCGACGGTCATCCGATCCCCGGGCTGCTGGATGCGATTCTAACTTTTTTTCCGCTGGATACGTACACACAATTTCCGCTGGCGGTGATGCAGGTCGTTCCCGGAGATCCGGTCGTGCCGGTCATTTGGGATGAATACAAAGCGCTGGTCCGCAAGCATGAGCCCCATAACGAGAAGTTCGAGCAGGTGGAGCGGTTTGCTTTTTACGAACGGGCTAAGAAAGCCTATGCTATCGTGAGCACGTCAGAGAAAGCGCTTTACGCCAATCTTATTCTTAAAAAAGGTGTTGTCACAGGGTCCTAGCATGTTTTGGCGAGCGCATTCATAGAGTAGATTCATAGACAGCTTAAGCCGTCTATGAATCTGTTTGGAAAAAGGGGATGCACGCTGTATGTACGGACGCATATTTCTTACGTTTAAGGGATGGGCGGCGGCGCTTCCGCTTTCGCTGATGGCCGCTGCGTTTTTGTTGGGAAATCTGATCGCTGTTTTGTTTTCCGCGGCCCAGCCTGCGTCTTTGTTTCACCAGCCCCATAACTATGCCTATCAGGAAGCGGCGGCCGGCAATGGCGTCAAGCTGTACTCCATGCTGACGCTGCCGCAAAATATCGAGCTGAAACCGATTGCAAGCAATGTGACGCGTACGGACACCTTCGGCATTAACGGCGGTTTTTTCTGGCACGGAGACCTGCTGAGCGTTGCGGTCGTCAATGATCAGCCGATCAAAGGACAGCCGGGCGACTATGGCTCCGGATGGTTCAACATCGATGTGCCGAAAGGAACGCTGGTTTGGGATGAAATTTCCAGAACCTTTTCCGTTCAGGTGGTGCTGGATGCCGGCGCGCTTCAAGTCACCGACCGAAAGCACTATTGGGCGCAGGGAGGCATCAGCATGTCGCTTGCGGACGATTCCCGCTGGCTGGAGCAGGCCGAGAAGGAGCAGCTTCCGTTCTACGATCAAGCCCGGCTTCGCTCAGGAGTGGTCTATGACGACAAACAGCGGCTGTGGCTTATCGTAACGGACAAGCCTTCCACGGCAGAGCAGTTCCGGATCGCGGTGAAGCAGGTTTTCGGCCGTAAAGGTATTGTAGATGGCATTTTTCTCGATGGGGACGGCTCCAGCCAGATGCTATGTTCACAGGTTGCGCTGCGCGGAGATTCCAGAGAAGTCTATCAAATGCTTGCTTTGAAAAACAAATAAGGCGGGAACGAAACGAGATTTTCTTCATTATTAAAAGACAGTACCCCATTATGACAGGTTTGAAACAGGCGGCCTAGGGTTTTAGCGATTTGTGGACAACAGGGTTAAGGATATGAAGGCAGGCGTCTGCAGCGGCTGCTAGCCGGCTTCTGATGCAATCGACTAACACCTCCTGGAATAACCGTAAACACGAGGCTATTTTCTGGCGTAAGAAGCGCTTCCCAATGATAAGCCGGGCTCCTCTTTTGAACAGGAGGGGCTCGGTTTTTTGGCATGCCGGCAGGGTGAGGGAAATCCTCAAGAACGAAAAAAAAGGAAACAATTGCAACTAATGTAAGGTTTTAAGCGTATAACTTTATGAGGTCCTGAGGCATGGGGGAGGGATGCTGTATGCTCGATTTATACTGGGGACTGCTTATTACGGGGATTTTGTTTGCCGTGATAACCGTTATTTTCGGCGATCTGCTGAGTAATGCTTTGGACGGCTTGTTCGACTTTATGTCAGGAGAGCACCTGCATATGCTCCAGCCGACGGTGCTGTTCAGCGGCATTACCGTATGGGGCGGAGCCGGAATCGTTATGTCCCGGTATACGGAATGGGACGTCCGTTGGGTTGCGGCAGCTTCGATCATTTGTGCGGTGCTGATCTCGCTGCTTGTTTACTTTCTTTATGTCAAACCGATGGAACAAAGCGAGAATTCCGTTGCCTTCTCCATGCAGGATTTGGTCGGCACCATAGCGGAAGTCATCGTGCCTATCCCGGCAGGAGGCTACGGCGAGGTGTTAGTCCGCATGGGGGCGGGCCATACGAATCAAATCGCGGCAAGCTTTGAGGGTTCGGCGATTCAGGCGGGGGTCAGAGTGGTCACGGTTGAAGTCAAGGAAGGAACCTTATACGTAGCCCTCCTGGATCAGGAAGAATAACAGACTAAAGGAGAGATGCCTGATGCCTGAGCAGTACATTATTCCAGCTATTGTTTTAGGGGTGATTGTCGTTTTGGGTTTGGCCTTCTGGGCCAGATACAAAACGGTAAGCCCGGATGAGGCGATGATCGTGACGGGATCGTTTCTTGGAACCCGCAACGTCATGACCGACGACTCGGGGAGGAAGATCAAGATCGTCCGCGGCGGCGGCGCGTTCATCCTGCCGATTTTTCAGCAGTCGCAGTTCTTGTCGCTGCTGTCCCATAAGCTGGACGTTTCGACGCCGGAGGTGTATACGGAGCAAGGCGTTCCGGTTATGGCCGACGGCGTGGCGATCATTAAAATCGGCGGCTCCGTAGAGGATGTCGCTACCGCGGCCGAGCAATTCATGGGCAAGCCGACGGAAGCGTTAAAGGGCGAGGCGCAGGAAGTGCTGGAAGGCCATCTGCGGGCGATCCTCGGCTCGATGACCGTGGAGGAAGTATACCGCAACCGGGATAAATTCGCGCAAGAGGTGCAGGGGGTTGCGGCGAAGGATTTGAAGAAAATGGGACTGCAGATCGTATCGTTCACGATCAAGGATCTGCGTGACAAGCACGGTTACCTCGATGCGCTCGGTAAACCGAGAATTGCCGCGGTCAAGCGGGACGCGGAAATCGCGGAGGCAGAAGCCGTCCGGGACGCGAGAATTCAGAAGGCGAAGGCGGAGGAGGAAGGCCAGAAGGCCGAGCTGCTCCGCGATACGAACATCGCCGAGGCGCATAAGGCGAAGGAGCTGAAGACCGCAGCCTTTAAGCGGGAGCAGGATACCGCGAAGGCGGAAGCGGACCAGGCTTACAACATTCATGAAGCGAAGGCGAAGCAGACGGTGGTCGAGGAGCAGATGAAGGTCGAGCTCGTCCGTAAGGAGCGGGAGATCGACCTGGAGGCGAAGGAGATTCTTCGCCGCGAGAAGCAGTACGACGCCGAGGTGAAGAAGAAGGCGGACGCCGACCGCTATGCCGTCGAGCAGGCGGCCGAAGCGGATAAAGCCAAGCGTCTGCGCGAAGCGGACGCGCTGCAGTACCGCATCGAGGCGGAGGCGAAGGCGATGGCCGAGCAGAAGCGCCTCGAAGGTCTGGCTGTGGCGGATGCCGAGCGCGCCAAAGGACCGCGGAAGCCGAGGTGATCCGGCTGCGCGGTTTGGCCGAAGCGGAAGCCAAGCAGAAGCTGGCCGAGGCGTTCGAGAAGTTCGGCGAGGCGGCGGTGCTCGACATCATCGTGAAGATGCTGCCGGAGCTGGCAGGCAAGGTGGCGGAGCCGATCAAAGGCATCGACAAGCTGACCGTTGTCGACACCGGCCACGGCGAAGGAGCCGCCCGCGTGAGCAACTACGTGACGTCGCTGATGGCGACGGCGCCGGAGATGCTCAAGAGCGTGAGCGGCATCGACCTGGGGCAGCTGGTCAAAGGGCTGACCGGCAAAGGAGCTCCCGCAGGCGGGGCGCCGGCCGCAGCCGCGGGTTCCCCTATCCCGCCGGCAAGCGAAAGCAGGATGCCGCCGCGGCAGGGCGAGGGAGCGTAACGACAGGGGAGGCTGTACAGGGATGGCTACCGTATGTGTAAGCTGCGGAGAATATGTGGAAACGGCGGTTGACCGTGAGAAGAGCCTGCGCAAGTGTCCCACTTGTCATCATGAAGAGGCAATCCGGATGCTCCCGTTATTCATCGTCACCGGCGCGAGCGGCGTCGGGAAGACCACAACGGTGAAGCATCTGCGTCCGTTGCTCGAAAACTGCGATGTCTTCGATACGGACGAAATGAAAGCTGAGAGCTGGGAGCAGGCCAGGTCCAACTGGCTCAAGGTCGCATTTCAAATTGCGCAGAGCGGCCGGTGCACGGTGCTGTGCGGAACGATGATGCCTTGGGACGTGGAGGCTTGCGACCATTACCGCTTTTTCCGGCACGTGTATTACTTGAATCTGCACTGCGGCGATGACGCCCGAGCGGAACGTCTTCGTTCCCGCCCCTCCTGGCGGAATACGAGCGAGGCGTTCATCGAGGAGCACCGCAGCTTTGCAGGGTGGCTGCTGGATCATGCCGCAACCGACTTTGACCCGCCGATGCCTGTTGTCGACAGTACGGCTCGACCGGTGGAGGAAACGGCCGGACAGATCCGGGACTGGGTCAACCGTTGGCGTGCCTTGCACTAAATGCTTGCCCGGACTTTCGTCTGAAACAGGATGAGGTCCGGGTTTTTCTTTGCATTCTTCAAGTTTTTTGCGAAAAAAGACTGGCAGGATCATTTTAAACGAGCTATCATTACTGGTAGCTGCCCTCACAAGATCAGCGGCAACGGGGAAACGCCAAGCGGCAGCCGCCAGTAAAACAGCCTGGAAGGGCCATATACAGTAAAGGATGGTTGATCTCTATGTCAGTGAACTTTTGTATATCATGCGGTCATCCGATGGAGACTCGGACCATTGACGGCGTCGAGAGACGGGCATGTACGAGCTGCAGCTCGGTGCATTGGGGAAACTATAGTGTCGGTGTAGGCGCTTTAGTCATGCGGGATGAGAAAATTTTGCTCGTCCGCCGCGCGCAGGAGCCGGGTAAGGGCAACTGGACGAATCCTGGGGGTTATATTGAGCAGATGGAGCCGATCGAGCAGACCGTCATCCGGGAGGTACTCGAGGAAACGGGCGTACATACGCGGGTGAAGAGCATTGTTGCGCTTCGCGACCAGCCGCGGAACATTCATAACATCTACATCGCTTTCGAGATGGAGTATGTGGACGGGGAGCCGAAGCCGGACGAGGTCGAAGTGAACCAGGCAGGCTTTTTTTCGCTGGAAGAAATGAAGTCGATGCAGGTAGCTTCGTTCACGCAGTGGCTGATCGACGTGGCGCTCCACGGGAAAAGCGCAGGGCTGGAGCTGCAGACCGCGAGCCGATTGTGCCTTCTAACGGCAACGGATTCTTTCGTGTATAGGTGCAGCGTCGACATCATTCGGTACGGTTGACCCGTGCCGCAGATAATTGTAAACACTTACATAAAAAAATTTTCAAAATAAAGGAATTTGTCGATCAATTCAGAATATAAATAGTATTTGAATAAGTCTAACATCCTAGCTGCAGTTTATTCTCGAAAGGAGTCATGCAATGGTTACGCTGCCGAAAACGAATGAGCTTGGTTTTTTTGAGATTCGACTGGAGTCTATTGGCGGTCTGGGCGCCAACCTCGCGGGAAAGATGTTGGCGGAAGCCGGGGTTGTAGGGGCAGGCCTGAACGGGGTCAGCTTCTCATCTTACGGCTCGGAGAAAAAGGCTCCGCCGTTAAAGCACATATCCGGTTCTGCGATACGGAAACCAACATCAGGGATACATCCCCGGTGGAGCGTCCGCATGTCGTCGGGATCTTCCATGAAGCGTTGTCCAAAACGGTAAACGTCGTCAGCGGCATTTACGAAGACAGCCTGGTGCTTGTTAACTCGACCAAATCGCCTGAAGAATTGAAGGAAAAGTTCAAAATGATGGGCGGCACGATCGCCGTCATCGACGCTATCGGTATTTCCCTGGAGGAGAAAAACCGGGTTAACATGGCCATGCTGGGCGCCTTGTTCCGGCTCTGCCCGTTCTTGAATCCGGACACCATGAAGAATGTCATCCGCAAGTCGCTCGAGAAAAAATATCCGCAAGCCGTGCAGCCGGCATTGAACACATTTGAAAGGGGTTACAACGAGGTTAAATTTCAATCCTTCGAGCTTCCGGAAGGGCAGGAAATGCCGTCCTTCGTCCGTCAGGATACGCCGGTGCTCGGCTTTGCCACGCAGCCGATCGGCGGGCTGGTCGTTAACCCGGGGAACAGCATATTGAAGGATCTCAGCATATCCCGCGCAGGCATGATGCCGCATTTTGAGGATGACAAGTGCATCCACTGTGCTGCCTGTGATACGGTCTGTCCGGATTTCTGCTTCGTTTGGGATGAGCAGGCGGATAAGAGGGGCAGGCCGCAGATGTTTCTGCAGGGGATTGATTATCAATATTGCAAAGGGTGTCTCAAGTGTGTACAGGCTTGCCCGACGGAAGCGCTATCAAGCGCAAGGGAAGCCGAAGGCTATGCCGATGAGCACCGGGTGCCGCATCGCTTTGACCTGGCTGTCAATTAATCGCTAAAAAGCAGGCAGGCGGTTTGCGAATCAGCCGTCCGGCGCTGTTTTGTTGCTGACTATTAAGAAACATCATCCTTGTTGAACCCGCGCTTAAATATCAAACTTAAGTGAACCGAAAGGTGGTATTTCAGTTGGCGATTGAGATAAACAAAGAGATATCCCAAGGTACGGTGGAGCAGCGTATCGTATATGAATCGGGCAACGAAATGGCTGCGTATGCGGCGCACCAGATCAATTATCATATCATGGGCTATTTCCCGATTTCCCCCTCGACGGAGGTTGCGCAATTTCTGGACTTGATGAAAGCGAACGGCCAGCATGACATCAAGCTGATTCCGGCGGACGGCGAGCACGGCTCGGCAGGCGTGTGCTACGGCGCATCGACCGCGGGCGGACGGGTGTTTAATGCGACGAGCGCGAACGGTTATTTGTATATGCTTGAGCAGATGCCCGTACAATCAGGTACCCGTTTTCCTATGGTCATGAATCTGGTCTGCCGTTCGGTTTCCGGGCCGCTCGATATTCACGGCGATCATTCCGACCTGTACTATGCGTTGAATACCGGATGGCCGATCCTGATGTGCCGCGATCCGCAGGCGGTTTACGATATGAACATTATGGCATTGAAGCTGGCCGAGGATGCAGCGGTCCGCCTGCCGGTGCTGGTGGCTTCCGACGGCTACTTTACTTCTCACCAGAAGCGCCGCGTGCAAACGTTCGCCAATCGTGAGGATGTATATGCGTTCGTCGGCGAGAAGCCTCCGACCGGCTTTGCCGATACCCTTGACCGGAATCGTCCGATTACGGTAGGGCCTTACATGAATGAGCCCGATTATATCAACAACTGCTATCAGCAGTCTATGGCCATGTATAACTCCGAGGAGGTTTACGACCGGATCCGTCAGGAATATGCGGTCTTGACCGGACGGGATTATCCGATTCTCGACTTGTACCGGATGGAGGATGCGGAGGTTGCGGTATTCCTGATGAATTCCGCATCGGAGATCATCAAGGACGTGGTCGATCAGCTTCGCGCCCAAGGCATCAAGGCGGGCTCGATCGCGCCGAATATGATCCGTCCGTTCCCGCAAAAGGCGATTGCGGAAGCGTTGAAAAACGTGAAGGCCGTTACCGTCGGCGACCGCGCCGATTCGTACGGCGGACACGGAGGCAACATGGTCAATGAAATCAAGGCCGCGCTCTTTACGCATGGCAACAGCAGCACCATGGTCATCAGCCGGATTTACGGTTTGGGCGGCAAAGACTTTTATGCCGAGGACGGCCATAACCTGTTCCGCTTCGCCATTGAAGCAGTGGAGAAAGGGAAGGTCGAAGTACCGTTCGATTACTACGGCCACACCCCGGGCGATCCGGCGAAGGCGCCTAAACGCGTGCTGAATCCGATGAAATACGAGGATCTGAAAACGGGTCTGATCACCGTTACGCCTGACGAGGCGTCCGGCAAGCTGAACGTTCGTATCCCGCCCCTGCGGTCCTTAACGAAAAAGCCGAAGCGGATCGCGCCGGGTCATGGCGCATGCCCGGGCTGCGGCATTTTCTCCGGGCTGGAGCTGTTCTTCAAAGGCATCGAGGGCGATATCGTCGCCTTGTTCCATACCGGCTGCGCGATGGTGGTCACGACGGGTTATCCTTATTCGGCGCATAAAGCGACGTATATTCATAACCTGTTCCAGAACGGCGCGGCGACGCTGTCGGGCGTGGTTGAGATGTTCTGGGAGCGCAAGCGCAGAGGCGAGCTGGATGAGTATAACCTGAAGGACGATTTCACGTTCGTCATGATTACCGGCGACGGCGGAATGGACATCGGCATGGGGCCTGCCATCGGAGCCGCGCTGCGTAACCATAAAATGATTATCCTCGAATATGATAATGAAGGTTACATGAATACCGGCGCCCAGTTGTCCTATTCGACCCCGATGGGTCACAGGACTTCGACGTCCAACGTCGGCTCCAAGCAGGGAGGGAAAGTGTTCCATCATAAGGATACCGCGCAAATTATGGCGGCAACCCATATTCCTTATGTATTTACCGGCTCTGAAGCGTTCCCGCAGGATTTGGTTCGCAAGGCGGCCAAAGCCCAATGGTATGCGCAGAACGAGGGTCTGGTCTACGGGAAGATTCTTATCGCCTGCCCGCTGAACTGGCTGTCGGAGGACGCGGAAGGGTCTAATATCGTCGGCGCGGCGGTCGATTCCTGCTTCTTCCCGCTGTATGAAGTGGAGCATGGCGTCACGAACATTACGTACAATCCGGAAGACAAGAGCAAGAAGGTGCCGCTCTCCGATTGGCTGAAAACGATGGGCAAGACGAAGCACTTGACCCGTCCGGAGTACGAGGAATCGTACAAAATGTTCGAGGGCGAGGTCGAGCGCCGCTGGAACATGCTGAAGGCGAAGCACGAAAGCCCTTATCTCTAATTATAAAAAAAGGCAGCCGCTTTTAGGAGGCTGCTGAAAAACTAGCGGAGAGTACGGAACCATGCTGTAGAAGCGAAAGCGTTCGCCTTTGTTCTTGGATTTCAACCGCTGCAAGCGGAAGATAATCAAAGAAATCCAGGGACAACAGCAATCGTAAGAATGGGTCGTACTCGCAGCGAAGAATTTTTCAGCGGCCTCGCTTTACAGCGGTGCCTTTTTTTCTTAACGAAAGGAGAAGCCTATGCCTTTTATATTGAAGCATAAAGCGACCGGCCGGATTTGGACCTGTATGCTCGTAAATCTTTATCAGCTTCCTTACTACGGCACCAAGTTCTGGGAGACGCAGGAAGAGGCGGAGCAGCAGTACGAGAGCTTCCTGACGGCGCAGTATGAAGAGGCGCCGGAGGACTGGAGCCTGATGGAGCTGAGCGAGAATCAGCTGAAGCTGTGCAACGTCAAGCTGAAAAACGATGCGAGGCTTAGTCTCCGATGGTACGATGAGAAACAGACGGCACTAGCTGAGATTGCAGCAGGTATTTCTCCGTCAGAATCGTGAGCAGCTGGATGCCGACTTCATTATGTCCGCCCTCGGGGATGATGATGTCGGCATATTTTTTGGAAGGCTCAATAAAGGCTTCATGCATCGGCTTTACCGTAGTTAAATATTGGTCGTACACCGATTGGATCGACCGTCCCCGTTCCTGAATATCTCTCAGCACCCGCCGAAGGATACGCACGTCAGGATCGGTGTCCACGAACACTTTAATATCCAGAATGCCGCGTACCGACTCATCGGATAAGACATGCAGCCCTTCAAGAATAATAATCGGATTGGGCTGCAGCTCGATGGTCCGATCGGCACGGGAGTGATTGGCAAAGTCATACGTAGGAGACTGCACCGTACTCTCCGTTTCTTTCAGCTGCTTCAGGTGCTGCAGCAGCAGCTCGTTGTCAAAAGCCAAGGGATGGTCATAGTTGATCGCTTCCCGCTGCTTAAAATCCAAATGAGCGTGATCGCGGTAGTAGTTGTCTTGGGAAATAAAAGTGACCTGGCTGCTGCCAAGCTGGTCGATAACGGATCGGGCTACGGTCGTTTTGCCCGAGCCCGTGCCTCCTGCAATACCGATAATAAGCATATAAATCTGGAACCCCCTGCACAGTGCATCGATTATGAACTCAATTCCCGTATTGTAGCACAAACTGGCGCTGAAAACGAGAACCTCATAATTGCTTTGGCATATTGGCACAATAACCTTGGACTTAAAAGAGGTAACCCAATGTCAATAGAGTGAGGTGCGGCAATGAGCGTACAAGTAATGAGTAAACCGAAAGCAGCGTATCCGGAATTGAAGAACAAGGTAGCGGTTGTGACGGGAGCGGGCTCCGGTATCGGTAAAGCGGCAGCGGTTGCCTTGGCGGAGCAAGGGGTCAAAGTGGCACTGCTCGATTTGCAGGACGAGCGTACCGAGAAGGCCAAGAAAGAAATCGAAGCGCTGCAGAGCGAAGTCATGACTGTCGATGTCGACGTGTCGGACACGCAGCGCGTCGAGCAGGCGATGAAGGAAGTAGCCGGGCGCTGGGGCAAGATAGATATCGTATTCGCCAATGCGGGAATTAACGGGGTGCTGGCGCCGATCGAGGATATGAATCCCGAAGAATGGGATCATACTCTGTCAACCAATCTGAAGGGAACTTTCCTGACCGTTAAATATGCGATTCCGCATATGAAGCAGGAGGGCGGAAGCATTGTCGTAACCAGCTCCATTAACGGAAGCCGGGTCTTCTCCAACTTCGGCATGTCCGCATACAGCACGTCCAAGGCGGGACAAGTGGCTTTTGCCAAAATGGCGGCGCTGGAGCTCGCGCGGTATAAAATACGTGTGAACGTCATTTGCCCCGGTTCGATCCAGACGCACATCAATGAAAGCACGCATAAAACGCCTGAGCTGAAGAAAATCGAAATCCCTGTCAAATATCCGGAGGGGAGCCAGCCGTTGGAGCATGGTCCGGGCCAGCCGGAGCAGGTGGGCAGCTTGATCGCATTCCTCGCATCCGATGCATCCAGCCACATCTCAGGCACAGAGCTGTTTATCGATGGAGCGGAATCGCTGCTCTAAGCAAAAGCGAGGGCCAGCTATTTGTGCGGGCTCGGCTATTACCTACTTGGGAATCGTTTGGCGCGGAGCCGGGCGGTTCCTATTTATTATGTATGCTCCTAAGTGCAGCTGAAGGATAGGGCCGCTTTCCAGAGTAGTAAAGGTTTGTTCCATGCTCATTTTGTGTTATGCTGGATGGACACGCTTGTTACACTCCCATCCCGCAGCCCTAGAGCAGAAGGAGGCCATCGATGAATTATAATTTTATTAAAATCAAGTCGCTGGACGGGGAACTCAAAATTTCGCACAAAAAAAGTGATTTCGGCATTACCGTTTCCACGAAGGAATTGGTATACCAGAAGCCTCATGTCAACTATCATATTCCGCTCGATCAAATTACCAGCATCATGCCCTATGAAAGCTCAGGCGGCAAAGTCATTGCATTTCATAATAAACGCGCCGCAGGCGATGAAATTATTAATATGTCCTCAGGCATGGCCCACTATCGTGTGCATGTGCAAAGCGCCACTTTGCACAACCGGAGCGGAATTTTTGCGATGGGAGCCGCTCAGTTTATACTCCCGATCCATCATGACTTGCTGATGGCCATATCCAAATACGGAGGGTTGAGTGCCGTCATCTGACGACACTCAACCCTCTATATGTTGGAACCCTTATTTCATAGAAGCTTAAAGCTGCAAGCTGAAGCTAGGAGCAAACGGCTTCCTTGGTGACAGGAATTTGAATTTCGGTAATATGCGTATCCGGATTGGAATTGGTCAAATACCCTTCGATATGCACCTCGCGCACCGGACCTGCAATTCCGTAGCCGTTCAGTTCCATCCACTGCTGAAGCGCCGCATACGTTTCGGTCAGGCGGTCGCTGCTCCCCTCATGAATCAGGCAGGCCATCTCGCGGACAGGCTCCAGGCGATGCCGGCGCACAAGACCGGCTTCGGCCAGTCCCTCGTTAACGGTGCACCGCCACCTCCATTTCAACTCCATCCTCCTGATTCGCATCAGCGCCGTAATAAATAGCTATCGGCGATTGGATGTGAATGTGCTGTTCATTCAGATAACTCACCAGCTCTTCCCACAACGGCTGCTGCTCTGCATAGTCCTGCAGCGTCGTTCGGATTCCCGCTACCTCTACGGCATTCACTTCCTTTAATACGACTTGTTTAAATGAGTCTTGGGCATGGTTCATCTTGATACTCCTCTCCTTCGATTCCGATGCTGCAAGCCAGGCTTCGATCCGTCCAAGCGCGGCTTGTTTTGTCCGCAAATCCCGTGCGATTTCGTCAGCTTTGCGCCTCACCATAGCTTCCGCTTCCTCTGCGGACAGCCGGCCGTCCACCAGCGCGGCAATGTCCGACAGCGGGAACTCCATGTCCTTTAAAGCCATAATCCGATGCAAACGGGGCAGCTGCTTGGCCGAATAATAGCGGTATCCCGTTAACGAATCCGTCCGGATAGGCTTTAGCAGGCCGATCTCGTCGTAATATCTCAGCGTCTTGACCGAGACATGATTCAGCCGGGCGAAGTCGCCGATTTTGAACATGGGCTGCGCTCCTTTCGTATGTGACTTGGGGGGAACGGTTTTATCCTAATGCCTCCGGCAAGGGGAGAGTCAAGATTGTTTTTAATTTATTTTTGGTCTCCGGTGCAGCGGCCGGGATGGTGAATTGCGCTTCGGGCACCCAGCGCTTCTGGGCGAAATCTCTGCCGCGGACAACGACCTTGTCATTGTATACGTCAACAAGCAGACCTTCGCTTGCCTTGGCGTCCGCTTCTTTGCCCGTACCGGTGTCATCGGCTGTCCACGGCTGCTCTACCGAGGAGGTGTTGATCATGGTGAAGGCGCCCTTGGCTAAAGTGTTCTTGGAATTCAGCTCCCAATGGGTATGCCCGGTAAACAGGATGACCTGCGGATAAGCGGACAGGATGCTCTGCAGCTCCTGATGCTGGACGATGGCGCGGTTATTAATAAAGTTGGAGGTCCCTGCGACCGTGTCGGGCAGCGGCTGATGCAGGAAGATGAAGATAGGCTGTCCTTCTTGCGCGTCTTTGTTGAGCGTCTGCTTCAGCCAGTCCAGCTGCGCTTCAGATAAATAGGCATCCTCTTTGTTGTCCGGATTGGACTGCCTGTACTGCTCCGAGCCGAGAAAAATAAAATGATAGCCGCTGAGCGTCTTCTCATAATAAATGCTGGATTCGCCGTTGAATTGCAAAAAGCGCGAGATCGAGGCGTCCTCGGTTTCCCCGTTCGGGAAGCCGTCCGGATTCCAGCGCCCGCTGGCGTCGTACCAGGCTTTATAAAATTCATGGTTGCCGATCGTGGACCAGACGTTCGCCGGATGCGGATATGTATTCAAAATGGTTTTGAGCCGGGCATAATCCCCGTTCCTGCCGTTCGTCAGATCGCCGTTGATGATAAGGGCGCCCGCATCGGGGCTGATCTCGTGAAGATCCTGCAGCGCGGCAGCCAGCTTGGTTTGGGAAGCTTTGTTATCGGACTGGACATGAATGTCGCTGACAACGGGAAAGGACAATCGAAGCTCCTCCTTGGGCTGCGCGTATACGGGCGTTGGAGCCGGCTCGTTCATTGCGGAAGGTGCGGATGTATTGGAAAGAAAGCTGAGTAAAAGTGCCAGGGTAATGCTCCAGGTATTCATAGGAAGGTACCTCCTGAGTGTGATGTTAACTGTATTTAGGGAATCTTTTTAGATTAATGGAGCTTTGTTACAGAGAAGTTAAGGGAATGTGGACCTTTTGTGAATTAGCCAAAAACAAGCAAATTGAATCAGATTTCTAGGGAAAAAGTTCGACATGGGCGTCGCCTGGAACGGAAATGAGTCGAATCTCACAAGAATTTGTGACTTTTTTCACGGACTGAATGACTTTCGAACCAGCCAACTCCATTCTTTTCCTGTTTTCGATTTAGGATTGCAGTTGAATACCATTTTGTGCGGATTGCCCTTATTCTAAATAAAGTCTTCCTACATAGTAGTGCAAAATCAAACAAAAATCGACATTCACAAAAGAGAGGGTTAGAAGCATGCAAGTCAAACAATTCAAACGATGGATTTCAGTCAGCCTGGTTCTATGGGTAGGGTTGTCCGGTACCGCATCGGCTATTCCTGCGGAGCAGCCTCATTTTAAAGACGTTTCGGGGCATTGGGCCGAAAATACGATCACGCGTCTGGTCGATGACGGGATTTTGGATGGATTTCCGGACGGAACCTTTCGGCCGGATGAGTCAGTGACCGCGGATCAGTTCATCAAAATGCTGCTGACGTCTTACTCGCAGCAGTATCCGAACGGAGAGCGGAAGTGGACGAACGAGTTCGTCCAGTCTTTGAGCGCGTTAAATCAGAGTATTTTGTCGCAGGATTACCGCACGTTTAATTTCAAGCCGAATCCGAACGGGTATTGGGCCAAGCCTTTTATCGATATCGCAAGCGACCTGCAGTTTATTAGCAAAAGCCAGTTCCCGGATTTCAAAGCGAAGCTGAAACGGGAGCAGGTGGCCGAAATTATTTACTATACGGCGAAGGAAACGGAATATTTGGAAGACGAGGAATACAGCCGGAAGGCAGCCTCGGGCATCGGTGATTTGCAGAGCGCGAATCCGAGGGAGCAGAAGTTTATTGCGGAAGCCTTTACGAAAGGAATTATGGAAGGGTATCCGAACGGTTATTTCGGTGTAGGGCGGGATGTAACCCGTGCCGAGTCGCTCGCGATCCTGGACAGAATCGTGCATAAGGAGAAACGGATTCAGACTTCGGGGAGCGGCCAGCCTGCATTGGAGAAAATCGTTCCAACCCGGGACGGCGGGTATAAGAAGATTATTTTTCCCGACACGAAAATGCTTCTGGCTTACGATGTGCTGCAGGATGCGGCCAAAAGGAGAGGGACGAATTACGACCTGGAAGAAACGACGCTGCGGCTGTATAAGGACGCGGAGGCGAAAAGCCAGGATTTAAGCAAAGCGTCAGCGGATTCGCACGGGGAAGAAGCCGCCCTGTGGCTGGAGCCGCAATACCGGACCTACGGGGTGACCGTCAAAGCGCAGGAAGGGATGCTCGCGAGAAATCAGGAAGCGGTCAAAACGTTTACGAACTATTTGTTCGCATACGATGCAATGGCATTCGACGAGCTGTTTATGAAGGTTTACAACGAAGTGACGCTAGGCCGGCCGGTAGAGGATACGACAGTTCAAGTCGGCGGCTATTCTGTTGAAATTCATGTGGAAAATGATTTGCAGACCATTGTGTTCTCGATTCTCGAGAAAAAGGTTTAGCAGGATAAACCTGGAAAAGTTTCGTTTACGGATCTCCCGGGTAGGCTTATAATGAATAGGAAAAGGCTTACATATGGATTCAGGCGGTTTTACGGGCAGCTTACGGGCTGCCTTTTTCGCCGCATAGCAAGGCTGAAGTTTACTCAAGCATCAGAGCAGGGTAAAGAACAAGTCCTACCGGCGATCCAAACGACCGTTAAATACGGTCTGGCTTCCATAAAAGGACGCCGGTAGACGTTTTCTTTTTCTCACTGTCTGCAAGGGAGGAGCGGGTTGGCATGGCCTACGAAATGAATGCCTCGTTAACGGAAGGGCCTATTGGTAAAAAGCTTATTTTATTTGCGCTGCCGGTGCTGATGGGGAATGTCCTGCAGTCGCTGAACGGGACGATCAACGCAATCTGGGTTGGCAATTACTTGGGTGAAAGCGCATTCGCTGCAACGTCGAACGCCAACAATATTATGTTTTTTCTGTTGAGCCTCGTATTCGGGGTCGGCATGGCCTCAACGATCCTTATTGGACAAAGCGTAGGCGCTCAAGATGAGCTGCAGGCCAAACGGGTGGTCGGAGCCAGCGCGCTGTTTTTTACGGCGCTGGCCCTTATTATTACAGCGGCGGGCCTTGCCCTCTCGCCGGTCATTTTGAACGCGATGCATACGCCGCCGGACGCTCTGGCTTTTGCAACCGCTTATTTACGCATTATTTTTATCGGTCTGCCGTTTATGTACGTGTATAATTTTCTGATGATGATTATGCGCGGAGCGGGGGATGCCCGGACGCCGTTTTATTTTCTGCTGGTTTCTACGGTGCTGGATATCGTGCTGAATCCGCTGTTTATTTTCGGCTGGGGTCCGGTGCCAGCTCTAGGTATTGCCGGTTCGGCTGTCGCTACGGTCATTGCGCAGTTTGTGAGCCTGGCCTGTCTGATCACTTTTTTGTACCGCAAAAAGCATTTTCTGCGCATCACGCGCAGCGATCTTCCTTATGTAAGGTTTGACGGCCAAATTATCGGCTCGCTTGTGAAGAAAGGGCTGCCGATGGGGCTTCAAATGCTCGTCGTATCGACAAGCGCCATTGCGGTCATTAACCTGGTCAACAGCTTCGGTTCGGTGGCGACAGCGGCTTTCGGGGCGGCTATGCAGCTGTCCAGCTATGTGCAGATGCCGGCCATGGCAATTGGGGGCGCGGTATCCACGCTGGCTGCGCAGAATGTGGGAGCGGGCAAGTGGGATCGCGTGCATAAAACGACCCTGATGGGAATTGCCATCAACTTCGTGATGACAGGCGTGCTGGTCGGACTGATTTATATATGGAACCGGCAGGCGCTCGGGCTGTTCCTCCGGGATGCCGCGGCGATCGAGATCGGGATGCGGATCAATCTGATCACGCTGTGGGCATTTATTCTATTTGGCATCACCTTCGTCGTCTCCGGAGTCGTTCGCGCTACGGGCGCAGTCATGGTGCCGCTGCTGACCACGTTTTTGGCGCTCTGGTGTATTCGGATTCCGCTCTCCTATTATTTGGGCGCGCATTATGGCTTGGACGCGATCTGGTGGAGCTTCCCGATCGGATTCATTATCGGCATCGCAGCGTCGCTGTGCTATTACGTTTGGGGCAACTGGCGTCAAGCGAGCATGCTGGGGGAGCAAAAGTCGGCAAGCGCCCGTTAAGAAGCGCCCGTTAACTCCAGCGAAGTATAGGCCTCCCGGTTCAAGAACATACATTCGCGTCTTGAGCCTTCCTATGGTATGATATAACAATAGGGATCAGGAAGCGGGTCGTGCAGGGCCGCGGGATTGGAAGAACCGGAGTTCTTAATGACTGGGAGAACGCATTTAATCGTCAGCACCGGAGTTGCGTTATCTCTGCTTCACATGCTGGGACAGCAGGTAACGCTGCCCGCGGCAGCCGCGGCTGTCATCGGCTCGCTGCTGCCGGATATCGACGAACCGAACAGCCTGCTTCTACAGCGGACGCTTCCGAAGAGGCTGATTCACATCGTCAAGTTTATATTGGCCCTTGGGGGGCTGGGTCTTATCCTTTATGCCAAGCTTACGGCTTTCTATACGCCATACAGCTATGGAGCCGGAGGGCTTCTGATAGCTTCTTGCCTTGTGAACCACAGGCTGTTTCGGCAGCTGCTGATGATTTTGCTGGGAGGGCTGCTGCTTTATGCGGCCGTTGCTTTTGAGGCGGGGCCCTGGTGGGCCGCTATCGGCGCTCTGCTGATGGTTTGCGCCCTGCTCCCGCACAGGGGGCTGACGCATACGGTTTACGGGGTGGCCATTTACGCCGGCCTGCTGTATTTCGTTTCCATCGTCCTGGACATGCCGCTGTGGCTGGCCGGAGGCATATCCTATGCGCTGCATCTGCTCTGCGACGTCTTGACGAAGCAGGGGATTCAGCCGCTGCCGCCGTTTCGCTGGAAGTGGAAGGTGCCGCTGATGAGCACGGGGAAGTTCAGCGGGTTTTTAGTGGAAAGTCTTTGTATTACGGTAACGTTCGTTTTAGTATGGAATGCTTTCGTCAAGCCGATGGGCGAGGCGGCTTTCGTTATCTTACGCGAACTGAAGACGAGCATTCTGGGGATTTGAAGTGCAGGCAGTCTGACACCCGGTGAACAGCCATTTTCCATATAATATGGGAGATGGCTGTTTTTAATGTTAAGTTTTTGTACATGTTTTCAGTTGAAAAATTATAAAAAACCACATTTTATTCATTATCCAGTTCTTTAATGTTAATAAATATAACATAAGGTATTGTCTAAATCCCGAATATAGTCATATAATGAGATAAAATATAACGGACCGTATTCACCTGGGAGGATGAGAATCATGCACATTACCGTTGAACAAGCTTTGTCCATTTATCCGTTGTCGGAGGGGAAGCTGATTGCAGGCACGGAAGGCACGTCTCGAATTGTAAAATCGGTGAATGTGATGGATGCCCCTGACATTACCGATTGGATCAAGGACGGGGAGATGCTGTTCACTACGGCCTACCTGATGAAGGACAATCCGGAAGAAGCGATTCAACTGCTGCGGACTTTGAATAAACGGGGAAGCGCGGGTCTCGGGATTAAGCTGGGCCGCTTTTAGCACCCGCATTCCGGAGCCGATCGTGGAAGAGGCGAACCGGCTGCAGTTTCCGCTGATTGAGCTGCCGTATCAATTTACTTTCTCCGATCAGATGAACGGGTTGTTTCAAGCGGAGCTGCAGCGGAGCACGAAGGTGCTGCACTCGGTACTGGATAAGCAGAAGAAGCTGATGCAGTTTGCGTTGAAGCCGGATCAGGTCAGCAGCTTTTTCCACACGGTCGCGGGCATTATAGGCTACCCGATGGCGGTTGTCGGCTCCAGAGGGCACATCGTGTTCAACTCCACGCCGTTGGAGGAGGTTCAATTGATGCGCAATTGGCCGTGGAAAGAGCATTATCAATGGATTTATACCGAGGAAGGCCGCTATTTCCGAATCCCGCTGATGCAGAAGGAAGAATGCATCGGGTACGTGCTGTTTTATCCTACGGATGCGGCCCTTATGAAGGTGGAGGAAGGTTTATTTCATCAAGCGGCGGAAATTATTTCATATCATATGAGTTTTATTTATAAAGATTATTTAGAGCACTCGCTTCAAAATGATCTCGGCTCGCTGCTACTCCGCTATTTGCGCAGCAGCATTCCGATCGAAACGTTGACGGATTACGCGGAGGGGCTCGGTATCCAGCTGTTCAACGGATCTTATCAATGCGTGCTGTCTACCGTATCTCCATCGGTGGATGCGGGGAGAAGGGAGAAGATGCTGAGGGAGATCCGCGAGGAGCTGCAGTACCATCCTGTGCTGAAGGAGCTTCCGATCATCCACTTTTATGTCGAAGAAGGGATCTTCTCCTTGTTTCCGGCGGATACGTTCCAAACCGGACAGAAGCTGGAGGCCTTCTTGAACAAATGCTTATCGTCCGTCGCAGCCGGCGGCGCGGCGGCCGGGCCGCAGCTTTTCATCAGCACGAAGAAAGCCAAGCCGAATCTGCTGGCGGAGGCTTACCGGGAATGCCTGGAGACCAAGCGGATGGCGGGCCGGCTCAAGCTGGACGCTTTCGTGCTGAATTTTGAAACGATCGAATTCGCTTATTTGTTTCAGCATGTGCCTCAAACGGGAATGAAAGCATATAGTGATCAAGTGCTGCGGCCGCTGCTGGAAAAGGATCCGGAATATGCGCAAGAAATGCTGCGTACGCTGGAAACCTTTATTGAGAATGACGGTCAAGTCAATGAAACGGCAAAGCTGCTCTTTATTCACCGCAATACCGCTACCTACCGTCTGGAGAAAATTAGCGAAATGCTGCAGGTGGATTTTAAAAAGGTCAATGACCTGCTTCGGTTGAAGCTTGTATTTTTATTCCGCCAAATGGGCTGCTCGGAGACGAACCCTTCTAAATAGCACGAATTGCAGCCTCAAGGGAGGGCGAGGCTGATGGAAATGCATGATATTGTTTCGGCGCTTTATTCCGGCCCGCAGTCAGCCGTGCTGGCTACCATTATCGATGTGGAGGGGCATGCTTACAGGAAGCGGGGGGCTGTTATGGCGCTGTGGGCGGACGGCTCGGTTCGTCGGTCATTTGAGCCCCGGCTGCCTGGAAACGGATTTGATGGAGCATGCGCAAGCTTTGTTGGAAGACGGGACGGGGCCGCGAATCATGGATTACGATATGCGTTCCGCCGAAGACTTGGCCTGGGGAGAGGCGGCGGGCTGCGGAGGGACGCTGCGTATATTGGCGGAGCCGGTTGCCGGTGAATTGAAGCGGTGCTTGGCAGAGCTGAAGCGCAGACTCGACGGCGGGGAAGACGTCCGGTTCGAGAGACTGCTGCGGGGAGAGGGAAGCGGCCTTGAAGCCGCCTACCGGCTCCTGCCGGTGGATGCTGCAGGGACCGGCTCCGCTTACCTCTCCGCTTCGTGGCCGCGTGAAGAGGAACAGAACGCCGGGCGTTTGAGCCGGGTGCTGAGTTATGTATACAAGGCCAAGCGGCGCGTTGTTATTTTCGGAGCCGGTCCCGGATGCGGTTCCTGTGGCCAACGGCGCCCTGAAGGCCGGCTTTCGCGTGACGGCTGCCGATTGGCGGCAGGCAATGTGCGCGTCTGGGGCATTCGATCCGGCGGTGGAGCGAATGGTAGGCTTTCCGGCGGAGCTCGTCCCGAAGCTGCGATTGAATAAGCGGGATTATGTCATTATCATGAGCCATCAGCTGCAGAGGGATCAGCAATTTCTTGATTTGATCTGGCCGCAGCCGTTGGCTTATTTGGGCATTCTGGGCTCCCGCTTCAGAACGCGGCAGCTGCTTGACGGCCGCTGTCCGCTCGAATGGCTTCGTGCGCCGATCGGGCTGGATATCGGGGCGGAGGGGGCGGAGGAGATTGCGGTCAGCATTGTCGCCGAGCTGATTTATACGAGACGGAGAGTGGAAGCGGATTGGAGGAAGGAGGCCGATGCAACGGGTGATAGCAGCGATTTATTTGGGCGCAGGGAAGAGCTGCCGCATGGGGGCGTCTAAGCTTTCGCTGACGCTCCCGGACCGGTTTTCGACGGTACCAGGCGGACTGCGGCTCGGGAGTCTGGCGCTGGAGCAGCTGATGAGGACGGGGAATCGTCCGATTATCGCGGTAACGCAGGCCGGAGCTCCGCCGGCATGGCTGGCGGATGAAGCTCATTGGCCGCCGGGCGGAAGCGGTCGGCCGGATCTTGAAGGCGAAGAAAGGGCGGGCGGTGTCATACGAGTTCCTTGCGAAGATGCGCCGAGAGGGATGGCTTATTCGATCCGCTGCGGGATGAGGGAGGCATTGCGGTTTCATCCGGAAGCCGTAGTTATTGTGTTGGCGGACCAGCCATGGGTCAGCAGCGAAATGATTTTAAGGCTGACCGGCGTTTATCGTCAGGGAGCGGAGCGCCCCTCTTTTGTAGCTTCGGGCGACCGTGGGAAAGCGAAGCCGCCTATTTTGTTCGGAAGGGATATGTTTGACGCTTTGTTAAAGCTGGAAGGAGAACAGGGGGCCAGACAGCTGTTGGCGTCCCCTGCCTATCAAGGGAGGATTGTTGAGGAAGCGGATCCGGCTCGTTTTTTTGACGTAGATACGCCCGATGACTGGCAGGAGCTTCTGCAGCAGGCAGAGAGATGGTTAGGTTGATGTTAGATATATGGCGGCCGCAGGCTTCCAAGTGCATTCTGCACAACGGGATCTGCGGCTTTTGATCGTCTTGCACAAACAACATGTCATATTTATTGACTCGAACATAACGTAGACATATAGTGTAAATAAGTTCTTACGTATGGAAGCTGACGAGGTGATCTGATGAGAAGCGTAGAGCAAATGATAGAGGAGTTAAAGGCGGCAAAAGGGCTGGAGCCGGCCGACCTGGTGCTGTTACATGCAAAACTCGTTATGCTTCACACCGAAGAGATCATCGAGGGCTGCCTCTACATTAAAAACGGACGGATTGTTTCCCTCCAGGAAAGGCATTGTTTACCGGCTGCAGAGCAATTCGACTGTCAGGGCCGTTACGTGCTGCCGGGTCTGATCGACGCCCATGTGCACATCGAACCGACCTTGCTGACGCCGGAAGCGCTGGCTGCCGTCATTGTTCCTCTAGGTACGACAACCATGCTTGTGGATGGAATGGAGATGGGGAATGTTGCGGGTACGGCCGGTGTCGAGGCATTAATGCAGAATGCTTTGCGTGAGGGATTGAATTATAATTTGTGGCTTCAAGTGCCCTCCAGGGTACCTTCGGCTCCGGGGCTGGAGACGACGGGAGGCGAGCTGGGGTTGGATGAAGTGAAAGGACTCCTTGAGCAGGCTTATTCGGTCAGCGTGGGGGAACTGGATCCATCCAAGGTGCTTTCTCTACGCAAGGATTATTTGGAGAAGGTGCTGATGGCCCAGCGGATGGGCAAAATTTCAAACGGTCATGCCGCCGGGCTGAAGTGGGATGAATTGAACGTCTATGCTTGTGCCGGGCTGCAGGACGATCATGAATGCTTGGAGTATGAAGAGCTGCTTCAGCGGCTCCGGCTGGGCCTTCGGGTTATGATCCGGGAGGGTAGTGCCGAGAGAAATTTGGAGGCATTGCTCGGCGGGGTGCTGAAGGACCGCTTGCCTTTGGATGAGCTGATGTTTTGCACCGATGACAAGCATGTCAACGATATTTATCACGAGGGTCATATCAACTACATGGTCAACAAAGCGATAGCTCTGGGGGTCCCTCCGATCAAAGCGATCAAGATGGCCACGCTCAATACGGCGAAGCATTTTCGGATGGACCACCTTATCGGTTCGGTAGCGCCGGGGCGTTGGGCTGATTTGATTGTAACGGAGGATTTGGCGCGAATCGATCCGGTTCATGTATTCTTCCATGGACGGCATGTAGCGGAAAATGGCCGGATGCTGGCCTCTATAGCTCAGCCGGATTATCCCCAGGAGCTGCGCAGGACGATTCGGCTCAGCACCCATTTTTCCGGCGGACAGTTTAAAGTGGCATCTGCGGCTGCTTCGGATTCGGTCAAGGTACGGGTTATTCATCTGTATCCGAACCAGATCGTCAATTTCGGATCGGTGGAAACTTTACAGGCTGTCGACGGGGAGATCAAGGCCGATGCGAACCGCGATATTTTGAAGCTGGCCGTGGTTGAACGGTACGGGCGGACAGGGGACGTCGGAGTCGGCTTTGTCAAAGGCTTTGGCTTAAAGAGCGGGGCGCTGGCGTGCAGCGTTGCCCACGATCATCACAACATCGTCGTCGTGGGATCGAATGATGAGGATATGGAGCTTGCCGTAAGGACGATCGAGCGGCACCAGGGAGGTTTTGCGGCAGTCGACGGAGGAGTCGTTCAAGGCGTGCTGGCACTTCCGATCGGCGGGCTTATGAGCGATCTGGGGGCTGAGGAAGTCATTGAGCAGCTGGAGCATCTGAACGAAGTGGTGAAAATGATGGGCTGCAGACTCCGCTCTCCGTTTATGGCTTTATCCTTTATCTCGCTGCCGACCGTACCTGAGCTGGGGATGACCGATAAGGGGCTTGTCGATGTCAAATCTCATTCGATTATCCCGGTCTTGATATAGTCGAGTATTACGGGTGTGATTGTGGGTTTGTGAATCCGGCTGAATTAAGCTAAGGGGGTGGCAGGGGTCTGGTGATCGGATCGTCAGTCTTATGAAGGATACACTGGGGGAAGTTTGGGCTGGATATCGGTTTTAAAAGCAGGCTTGAAGTTTGAAGCTTGAAGCGTACAAGATCAGACAAAAGCATGCGGATCGGAATGGAGTGGAAGGCAGTACAACAATTATAAAACCGATGGAGGTCGTTGTATGATGAAGAAACCAGGCTTGTCACTAAAAAATGTTCTTGTGAGCCGCCCGATTGTATTATCCATTTGTGCCGTTTTGATGGCGTCCGCTCTTTCGGCTTGTGGCTCGAAGGACCCGGCTAAGGATGCTTCCGCACAGCCTCAAGCGACGACCGCAGCGACGGGGACTGCGCAGTCTAAGCCTGCGGAAGAGAAAAAAACGGTTGCCGTTACCCAGGTGACGAACTGGTTTGCAGAGCCTGAGCATGGGGGGCAATATGCGGCTTTGATGAAAGGCTATTACAAGGACGCCGGTTTCGATATGACGATCATGCCTGGAGGGCCTCAGGTTTCTGCAGCGCAAATAGTGGCATCGGGCAAAGCGCAATTCGGCATGATTCAAGGCGATGATTTGATTATTGCCCGCCAGCAGGGGATTCCGCTTGTAGCCATTGCCGCCGCCTTCCAAAAAAATCCGCAGGGCCTGATTTATCACAAAGGCCAGCCGATCAAGGATTTCGCCGATTTGAACGGCCGGAAGGTTTATGTCGCGTCGGCGGCGGGCTACTGGGAGTTCATCAAGAAGAAATATAAGCTGGACACAGTGCAAGATATGAAATATACGGGCCAGCTGGTTAACTTTATCAGTGATCCGACGGCTGTTACGCAAGGCTACATCACGGCGGAGCCTTATGCGTTGAAGCAGCAGGGGTATGATACGGAAATGCTGTTGAACGCGGACTCCGGTTACAACCCGTACGCTAACGTTATGTTTACGACAGAGAAGATGATCAAGGAGCACCCGGATCAAGTGAAGGCTTTTGTCGAAGCCTCGATTAAAGGCTGGGATTACTATAAGGATCACTCCGATGAGGTTAATCCGAAAATTAAAGAAAGCAACCCGGACATGACGCTGGATGCTATGAAGTACGGTGCGGAGAAGCAAAAAGAGCTTGTATATGGCGGCGATGCGGCGACGAACGGTGTAGGCACCATGACCAAAGAACGCTGGAGCACGCTGATTAAACAGCTGACGGAAATCGGCGTGTTAAAGAACGAAGAGGATGTCTCTAAGGTGTTCACAACGGAATTTTTGCCGAAAAAATAACGCCGTCGTACGATTAGATGATACCTGCGTAAATTCGGATGGAGGCTGGCTGCGGTGACCAAGGTGTTGATTGTTTATTATAGCGCGTTCGGGCATGTGTACAGTATGGCCCAGGCGGCGGCGGGCGGAGCGGAAAGGCTGGCGGGCAGCGAGGTGCGGGTTGTTCGGATTCCGGAGCTGGAGTCGCCCTCCAATCGGGTCGCGCTGCTGCAACCGCAAGCTGCCGGACATTGCCCCCAAGCTTGCGGGGAAATTTAATGTAGCGGATCGCTTCCGAAAGTATGAGGATGCGCAGGAGAAGCAGGGCGGCATTCCAATAGCTACGAATGATGATTTGAGATGGGCGGACGGCATTGTCTGGGGGTTTCCGACCTACTATGGAATGATGCCTTCGCAGGTCAAGCTGTTCCTCGAATTTGCCGGCGAGCTGTGCTCACAGGGGGATTTGGAAGGGAAGCCGTGCGGGGTGATGACCAGCACAGGCTCCATACATACGGGGCATGAGGCGACCCTGCTGACCTCCATCGTACCTCTTCTGCATTTTGGCATGATTTATGTAGGGCTTCCGTATACGGAGAATCCGGAATATTTGACCGCGGATGCGATTGGCTGCTCTCCTTATGGCGCTTCGACATTGGCGGGTCCGGACAGCTCCAAAACGCCGGATGAGCGTGAGCTGAGGATGGCGGCACGTCTTGGCGAACGGGTAGCGAAGGTTGCTTCGGCCTTGAAGGCTTCGCCGTTGAAATGAGCTTTCAACTGGGAGGGAAAAGGAAGGGGGCCTGCAGTTTTGAACTGCGGGCTCTTTTCGTTTGTTGTTCTATCAATGAAAAAAGACAGGAGCGGTTGTATGACGGGACAGGATTTGGCATTAAAACGGATATGGTACCCGGTTTTGCGCTCCGACGCGCTCGGGGAGGGGCCGATTTCGGTACCTTTGCTGGATGAGAAAATAGTTCTGTTTCGAACGAAGCAGGGCGTGCATGCTTTCCGGGATTTATGCATTCATCGCGGGGTGCCGCTTTCGCTGGGCAAGGTGGCCGGCGATGAGCTGGTCTGCGCTTATCATGGGTGGAGATATAACGGCTGCGGACAATGCACCCGGATTCCTTCGCTGTCCGCGGATCAGGCGATCCCGGCCAAGGCCAGAGCCTTTGCCTATGCGTGCAGGGAAGCGAGAGGCATCATTTGGGTCTGTCCGGGTTCGCCCGAAGGCGCGCACCCCTTGGTTGATGCCGCGCTGGAGGAGGGCTGCAAGCAAATTTGCATGGGGCCGTACGCGATTCGGGCGGCAGGTCCGAGAGTTATCGAGAACTTCCTTGACATTTCTCATTTTATGTTTGTGCATGAAGGTCTGCTGGGGGATGGCGCCTTTACGGAAATTGAAGATTATCGCGTGCGGGAGGAGGAGGGGGTGATCCGATCGGACGAAATCGCAGTCTATCAGCCGGATCCGGATGGAACCGGACGCGGCGTGTACAGCCGCTATGTGTATGAGATCCATCATCCTTTCTGCGCAGCTTTTACTAAACGGACCGGCGGCACCGGGGAGTTTATGAGGCTCTATCTCGCTGTACTGCCTGAGGCGGACAACCAAAGCACGGCTTTTATGGTCATGGAACGCAATTATTCGCTGGAGGAGCCGGATGAGGTGTTCATCCGCTTCCAAGACCTGCTGATTGAGCAGGATCGGCTCATGCTGGAGAATCAGAAGCCGGAGCTGCTGCCGCTGGATCTGCAGGCGGAGCTGCATTTGAAATGCGACCGGATCAGTATTGCTTACCGCCAAAAGCTGCGTGAATGGGGAGTCACCTTTGGCACGGATTGATGGTCGTGCTTGTAATGTTATCTGACATTGGTGGCCGGCTGGATGGAATGACGGACTGACGGACTGACAGCTGGATTGACAGCCGGCCGGGCGAACGTAAACGGATGAATGGTAATCTTGAAGCTTCGGCACTCGGGAGCGAAACTTGTCCTTGGTGATTGCGCAAACGTTTTGTTTCTCGGTCGCCAGCTGTTGGCAGCGAGGCAGTTCTTTTGGTCAACTCGGGATAAATTGGAGCGCAAGCATTGAATAGTGGCAGCTTCGGGGGAGGTAACAATGCCGAACAGACGCTTCGAGGTAAATGGGACAAAAAACTCCAAGCGGATGTGTGGAAGCGGTGGCGAATGATTTAGAAGTTTTCGGTTCAAATGTGAACTAATATTACATTTATTCCGCGAGCATTACGTGCGCGAAGCACAAAATCATTTATTCATGTTATGATATATAACAATTACATTACATATAAATTGAAATGGAACGGCAATTCCTTTTACAATAAGGTCAAGTAAACGGAGGTGTCCTCAATGAATTCAAGATATATAGGCAAAGCATGGGACCGGCATTTTCTTCCGCGTCTCACAACGCTCGAAACCAAAGCGATTCCGAAGGAGAATGCGCTGGTCGTTCTTCCGGTGGGCGCAGTCGAGCAGCATGGGCCGCATATGCCGGTGTTTACGGATACGCTGATCGGAGAAGGCTTTTTGACTCATGCTTTTGAACAACTGCCGGACGACGCGCCGGTATGGCTGCTTCCGGCACTTCCTTACGGCAAGAGCAACGAGCATCTGAATCATGCGGGGACGATTTCTTTATCGGCCACCACGCTGATGGCGGTTTTGCTCGATATCGGCTCGAGCCTGAAGCGCAGCGGCTTCCGCAAGCTTCTCTTGTTTAACACCCACGGAGGCAACAGCGATCTGCTGAATATGATGGCGAGAGAAATTCGCATCGCAACGGGCTTGGATGTATTTAGACTGGACCCGGGGCACTGCAGCTGGGCGAAGGCATGATTACCGAGGAAGAGAAGCGGGTCGGCATTCATGCCGGGGATACGGAAACGTCGGTCGTCATGGCGCTGAAGCGTACATGGGTTCACGATGAACTCGCACCGAAGGAAATGCCGAATTTCCCAACCTCCAGCTTCCTGCAGCTGAAGAGCAAAGCATTTGCCTGGATCACGGACGATATCTCCGAATCGGGTATTGCGGGAGATGCCACCAAGGCTACTCAGGATAAGGGGAATGCGATGCTGATGCTCGGCGGCAAGCTGCTGGCCGAAGCGATGCTGGAAATGGCGGCGTTCGATATGACGAGCCTGCGCGCACAGAAGAGTTCGGCATTATCCTGACAACAACAGAAGAGGCGGTGAATTGCTTATGCAAGTTAAAATCGACAACGCTAACCTGCCCGCCGGCAATGAACCGGCTGCTGCCGAAACGGCGGATCAAGGAAAGCTGCTAGTCCGTATGGATCATCTGGGCAAGGTATACGGCAACGGGACGATAGCTCTGCAGGACGTCAACCTGCATATTTCCGAAGGCGAGTTTCTCAGCTTTGTCGGCCCGTCGGGCTGCGGGAAGTCTACGATTTTTAAAATGATTGCAGGGCTCGGCGCCCCGACCGGCGGTACGCTGGACATTATGGGGATGACGCCGAAGGAAGCGAGAAAACAAAGCGAAATCGCCTTCGTCTTTCAGGATCATACGCTGCTGCCGTGGTGCTCGGTTCAAGACAATGTCATGCTGCCGCTGGAGCTTCGCGGAGTGCCGAAAAAGACGCAGCGGGAGGAAGCCGCGCGGGTGCTCGAGCTGGTCGGTTTGAAGGATTATATGAAGGCACTTCCGAGACAGCTGTCCGGCGGGATGAAAATGCGCGTATCCATTGCGCGGGCGCTCGTTTCCCGGCCAAAGCTGCTTTTGATGGATGAACCTTTCGGCGCTTTGGACGAAATTACGCGTCAAACGCTGCAGGATGAGCTGCTGAGCATCTGGCAGCAGGATCAGAAAATGACAGTGCTGTTCGTTACCCACAATGTGTTCGAAGCCGTGTTCCTGTCGACCCGCGTCATCGTCATGACGCCGAGACCGGGAAAGGTTTCGGCGACCATCGAAATTCCCGAGCCGTTCCCAAGGGATGAAACCTTCAGGACGACGAACCGGTTCAGCGAGCTTGTTCGTTATGTATCCGGTGCCTTAAAGCATTAATTTGCGATAGACGCGGCAACTATTCATACACGCATCAGAATTTGCTAAAGGAAGTGTTCATATGGCGATTGGCTGGGAAAAGGAAATGCTTGATCTGCTGGGTGAAAATAAGGTGCTGCTGGACCGTGAGTCCCGCGATAAGCTGTCCAAGGATTACTTCTGGTATTCTCCCGTATTGGACCGGCAGTTAAAAGAAAAAGTGGCCGACGGGATCGTCGTTCCCCAAAGCGAAGAAGAAGTGGCGACGGCACTCGCGTTTGCTTACAAGCACAAGCTGCCGGTCACTGTGCGCGGTGCGGGAACGGGCAATTACGGCCAGGCCGTCCCGCTGTTCGGCGGCATCGTGCTGGATCTCAGCAAGCTGGACCGCATCGTGGAAGTCGGCGACGAGTACGTCCGCGTGCAGTGCGGCGTGCGTCTGGGAGCGCTGGAGAAGCATCTGCGTGAGCTCGGACAGGAGCTGCGCATTTATCCGAGCACGTTCATGAAGGCGACTGTGGGCGGATTCGTATGCGGCGGCTCCGGCGGCATCGGCTCTATTACCTGGGGCAACCTGTGGGACGGAAACGTGCTGGAGATCGCCGTCATGACGATGGAGGAAACGCCGCGAAGAATGGTAATCAGCGGTCCCGATTTGCTGAACTATATTCATAATTACGGCACGAACGGTATTGTGACGGAGCTGAAAATTCCGGTATCCGTCCGTCATGACTGGATGCAGTCGGTCGTTCAGTTCGACCGGTTCGAAGACGCGATGCTCTTCGCGGAATCCGTCTCCAAGGACGATGCGATCCGCAAGCGTCTGGTTTGTCCGGTGGAGTGGCCGATTCCATCTTATTTTCTGCCCATACTCAAGCACTTGGAAGACGGGGCGGCAGCGGTGCTGCTCGAGACGGTTGACGGGACGCTGGAGCCGCTTCAGGCATGGGCGGAGAAGCATAACGGCCGGGTAGGGCACATCATCAGCTCTGCGCAGTACCGTAAAACGATCGGCTTATCCGATTTCTCCTGGAACCATACCACGCTGTGGGGATTGAAGACCGACCCGACCATTACTTATCTGCAAGCCGGATTTTCGCCGGTGCTGTTCATGGATCAAATCAAGCTGATCAAGGATCAATTCGGCGACGAAGTGCTGCTTCACTTTGAGTGGGCGCGCAATGGCGGGGTCGTTACGCCTAACGCTCTGCCGATCGTCCGGTTTACGACAGAGGAACGGTTGTATGAAATTATTAACTTCTTCGAAGACAACGGTGTAAAAATATTCGATCCGCATACTTGGGTGTTAAATGACGGCGGACGCGGCGAGGTAGGCGGCATGAGTAAAAGAAAACGGGAGAATGATCCGCTCGGATTGTTGAATCCAGGTAAAATGAATCCGTAATCAAGGGAAGGGAGAGGAATTGTATGGCTATCGACAAAAGTCAAATGACAGCATCGATCAAGGATGAGTTGTATGCAGCTCAAGCGGGACGGCCGAGCGCGGCAGCAGCTTCACCGGGGCAAATCAAGTCAGGCCCGTCCCCGCTGTTAAAATGGATTTTTCAGGCTCTGCCTCCGGTAGTCGCGTTTTTCGTCTTTATCGGGAGCTGGGAGCTGATCGTCAAAGGAATGGATATTCCTCCGTATATTTTGCCGAAGCCGTCGGATATAGTAAAGGCCGGCTTCGAGAACGGGCACGGGTTGATGGTATCGGTCTTTACGACGATCTCCGAAGCGGTGCTGGGCTTCATCTTCAGTATTATTCTGGGCGTGTTCGGCGCCGTGCTGCTGGCGAGCTCCAAGGTGATCGAGAAGAGCGTGTACCCTTACGCCGTAATTTTGCAGACCATTCCGATTGTCGCCATCGCGCCGATTATTGTCATCTGGTTCGGAGCAGGAATGAATGCGATCGTCATCATCGCCTTTCTGATCGGTTTCTTCCCGATGCTGTCCAACACGCTTATCGGTTTGAATTCGACCGACCACAATATGAAAAACCTGTTTTACCTATATAATGCGAACCGGTTTCAAACGATGTGGAAGCTGAGAATTCCGGCGGCGCTCCCGTATATCGTAGCAGGGCTCAAAATTTCCTGTACGCTGGCTGTCATTGGAGCCATCGTCGGCGAATATATTGCGGGCATCGGCGGCGGTAAAGGCGGATTGGGCTATGCCATTACAGTTGCGGCTTCCAGACTGCAGACCCCTTACTTATTTGCCTGCGGCCTTTCCGCATCGATCCTCGGCATTGCTTTCTTTCTTCTGGTCAACGCATTCTCCAAATGGATGCTGAGCTCGTGGCACGAATCGGAAATGCGCACAGAGAATTAATCGAATGTTCCCTCGGATAGGGATGGAAAGAAGATCATTTCAGAGATGACCATGGGGAAGGCGGTTTACGGCAGAAGCGGCGTTTGACCCAGGCTGTCCGAAACCCGCCTTAAGTGAAAAATGAGCACAGACGCAGGCGGGCCGCTGAAAAACTAGCGGAGAGTACGGAAACGTTCTGTAGAAACGAAAGTGTTCGCCTTTGTCCCTGGATTTCAACCGCTTAAAGCGGAAGATAATCAATGAAATACAGGGACAACAGCGATCGGAAGAATGTTCCGTACTTGTAGCGATGACTTTTTCAGTGGCTCCGACGCAGGTAGGGTATCTTCCTGAGGAGGACATCCTAACCAAGTACCCGCTATGAGTGGGGGTTCTCAACAAGCTCAGCTTTTGACAAAAAGCATTCTTCACATAGCTGCCCTTCTACATGGGCGCAAACGAGAGCGGTGAATAAGCGTTAAGGGAGTGGAGCTATTGACGACTCAGCATACGGTTCTTCATTTAATTAATGCGGCGCTGCCTCTGAAGGATACGTCCGTCCTCTTCGAGCTGAAGGGCTCTATGGGGGAATGCGACTTCCATTGTGCCTCAGCAGGGCCGCTTGAGCGGGGAAGGCTTTCAGAAGCTGGAAAATCTCGGTCAAGATACCTTTCGCAGCAGCGGCGGCCGGGAGCAGCGGATGGATTTGGAGGGCAAAGTGCTTCTGCCGGGACTCGTCGATGCCCATATGCATCTGGACAAAGCGTTCTCGCTGCCCCAGGTGGGCAATGTGTCGGGTACGCTGCTTGAAGCGATACAAAATTATAAAGCGAAGTCTCCTTCATTTACTCAGGAGGAAATCAAACGGCGGATCATCAAATCGGCCTTGTCCGCACTTTCCTACGGGACGACCCGGATACGCACGCACCTGGATTTCAACTTGAAAGCGGGCAAGGAGGTTGCATTCCGCACCATCTATGCCGCACTCGAAGCGAGAGAAATGCTGCGGGGAAAGGTCGATATCCAGCTGTTTCCGATGATTCCCTTCACAGGGATAACGGAGCTGGAACTGGACGCCGCCGAGGAAGCGATCCGGCTTGGCGTCGACGGTGTCGGAGGAGCGCCGCATTTATCCGAAACGCCGCGCGAAGATATTGACGGGATTTTCCGTCTGGCGCTTAAATACGATCTGCCGGTGGATCTGCATACCGATGAAAGCGACGATCCGGAGGTGCATACCGTCTCCTACATCGCCGAGCAGACGATCCGCCACGGATACCAAGGAAGGGTAACCGTCGACCATCTGTGCGCGTTGTCCGCGCTGTCCCAGGAAAGGGCCGACCGGGCGATAGCTCTCATGGCCGAAGCGAACCTGGGGGCGGTGACCCTGCCCGCCGTCAATTTATATTTGCAAGGACGCGGGGCCCGCGGGCTTGTGCGCCGGGGAGCCACCCGAATCCGTGAGCTGCTGGATGCCGGCATTCGTTTGGCTACCGCATCCGATAACATTCAAGATCCGTTCCACCCGTTCGGCCGCGGGGATCTGCTGCAAATCGCATTGATTACCGCTTACTCGGCGCATCTGGGCAGTGCGGCGGATCAGCATACGCTGCTGCGCATGATCACCGAGCATCCGGCGTCGGTGCTGGGACTAACGGATTACGGCGTAGAAGCGGGCCGTCCGATGGACTTCGTCATTGCAGACGCCTTAACGTTGGAGCAGCTGTTTACCGAGCAGCCGGTTGGCCGCTGGGTACACAAAAAGGACGGCTGGGTGCATATCGCCCAACAGAACAGCCTGTGGGGAAGCGCTGCGCTTGACGATTTATGGGAAGGCGTCGTCCGGCTGGACGGCTTCGCATCGGTATAGCTTCGTCTGCCGCCGGTATCCGGGCTGAATCTCCAATGCATGACATCAATTCATACCCTTGGGAGGAATAACAGATGATGAACTTTATTTCCAAAAGCGTACTTAGGCGTTCTGCCCAACGTATGATTGCGGTAACGGCGGCGTGCTCGCTTATGCTGGCGGGCTGCGGAACGGCCCCGGCGTCCGAAAAACCGGCTTCCGGCGGTGCGGCCCCGGCAGCTTCAACGGCAGAGAAGCCGGCCGACAAAAAAATGGTCCCCGTCACCCAGGTGACGAACTGGTTTGCGCAGCCAGAGCACGGCGGCCAATACGCCGCATTGCAGAAGGGCTACTATAAGGACGCGGGGCTGGAGATGACGATTCAATCCGGGGGGCCCGGCATTTCGGCAACGCAAATCGTTGCGTCAGGCAAGGCGGACTTCGGGATGGGTCAGGGCGATGAAATTTTGTTTGCCCGTCAGAACGGCATTCCGCTGGTCGCGGTCATGGCGATTTTTCAGAAAAATCCGCAAGCGCTGCTGTTCCACAAAGGACAGCCGATCAAAAACTTCTCCGATTTGAATGGCCGGAAGGTATATGTCGGCAGCGGCGTCGCCTATTGGGAATATATCAAGAAAGCTTATAAGCTCGATAAAGTAGAGGAGCTGAAATATACCGGTCAGCTGACGAATTTCATCAGCGATCCGACCTCCGTCACGCAAAGCTATGTGACTTCCGAGCCGTTTGCGCTGCAGCAGCAGGGGATTGACACTGAATATTTGTTAAATGCCGATTCCGGCTACTCGCCTTACGGAAACGTGCTGTTTACGACGGAGAAGATGATTAAAGAGCATCCGGATGTGGTGAAGGCTTACGTGGAAGCTTCCATTAAAGGCTGGGAGTACTACAAGGATAACTACCCTGAGATTAACCAAGTCATCAAGGAGAAAAATCCGGATACGCCGCTCGATAAAATGGAATTCAGCGCCAAAGCGATGAGCCCGTTCGTTTACGGGGACGACGCTTCGACCAAAGGCGTAGGCTACATGACTCAGAACCGCTGGGAATCGCTGATGAAGCAGCTGGTGGACATCGGCCTGCTGAAGTCGGAGATTGACGTGACGAAGGTGTTCACGACGGAATTTATCCCGAAAAAATAACGATCGCAAGCCCTGATACGTGAGATCGCGATCGGGGGAGGGGAGAATATACATGTTCGATTTAGTCATTCATCAGGCAAGGCTTCTCTCCCGGGAAGCTCCTGTAGACCTGGGCGTTCAAAAAGGCAGAATCACCTGCATCGGCGATCTGAGCCGCGCCGTCGCGCTCAAACGTATTCAGGCGGACGGACACTTGGTCCTTCCGCCTCTGGTGGAATCGCACATCCACCTGGATACGGTGCTGACTGCAGGAACCCCGAGATGGAACGAGAGCGGTACGCTGTTCGAAGGGATCGGCATCTGGCAGGAGCGCAAAGCGGCTCTGACGCGGGAGGATGTCATGGCCAGAGCCATGACGGTAATCGAGAGCCAGATGAAGCAGGGCATTCTGTTCGTGCGGACGCAGGCGGACATCTCCGATCCGGAGCTGACGGCGCTCCGTGCGCTGCTGGAAGGTCCGGGACCGCGTGGCGCCTTACATGACGATCCAGATCATCGCCTTTCCACAGGACGGGCTGATTGCCTGTACGGACAATCAGGCCCGGCTGGAGGAGGCCATCCGTCTCGGCGCAGACGGCATCGGCGCCATCCCCCACTTCGAGCCGACCCGGGAAGCGGGCGTCGCCTCGCTGCAGATCTGCTTCGAGCTGGCCAAACGCTATGACAAGCTCGTGCACGTATTCTGCGATGAGCTTGATGACGAGCAGTCCCGTTTTCTCGAGGTCGTCGCCCAGCTCGCGATCGAATCGGGACTCCGCGAGCGGGTTACCGCCAGCCATGTCAGCGCGACGGCTTATTATAACGAAGCCTATTTCCAAAAGCTGCTGGGCCTGGTAGCACGCTCGGGCATCCATATTGTCGCCTGCCCGCTGATCAACAGCGCGATGCAGGGACGGTTCGATACGTATCCGAAGGGCAGGGGCGTTGCCCGGATCAAGGAATTTTGGCAGGCCGGCGTCAATGTAAGTATCGCTCATGACGATATTCAGACGCCCTTCTATCCGCTGGGAAGCGCGAATATGATCCAGGCGGCGCATATGGCTGTCCATCTGGCCCATATGACCGGGAGAGAAGAACTGGCGGAAGCGGTGCGCATGGTGACTACACGGGCTGCGCGAACCTTGGGAATCGAGGAAGAATACGGAATCGAGGAAGGGAAGCCTGCGAATCTGGTCGTCTACCCCGTGTCCGGCCCGACGGATCTGCTGCGGCTGCAGCCGCCCTGCCGCTATGTGATTTACCGCGGAGAAGTACTGGCCGAGACCGAGCCGGTAACGACGACGCTGCACCGGCCCTGGGAGGCCATAAAGCCTCTCTGAAGCTCCAAAAAACCTCTTTATACGGCTTAACGCTGTATAGGGAGGTTTTTTACTGTATCATGCTCTAGTTCAAAATAATGTCGTGCTCTAGCTCGTTAGCCATTGCGCTCCAACGCCGAGCGATCTCTAGCATACGCTGCGGCGCTTCGCGGTGCAGCGGCATGCCGGACTCTCTTGACGGTTAAAGCCATCGCGCGAAGGCGATACTTGAACCATCTGCAGAGCAACAAAGAACACCTTATTGTTCAATATCCTGCGTTGTTCCCTCGGCATTGTCCGGCTACAATGGGAACGCATAGAGCAGACCGAGACAGGGATAGGAGATTGAATGCGCATGAGCGAAATGAAGCAAGAGAGACCGTGGTGGAAAGAAAGCGTAGTTTACCAAATTTACCCGAGAAGCTTTATGGACGGGAACGGCGACGGAGTAGGAGACCTGCCCGGCATCCTGTCCAAGCTGGATTATTTGAAGGATCTGGGGATCGACGTCATCTGGATTTGTCCTGTGTACCGGTCGCCGAACGACGACAACGGCTACGATATTAGCGACTATTGCGCGATTCAGGAGGAGTTCGGCACGATGGAGCAGTTCGACGAGCTGCTGCAGGAGGCCCATCGGCGCGGAATCCGAATCATCATGGATCTGGTTATCAACCATACGTCGGATGAGCATCCGTGGTTTATCGAATCCCGTTCGTCGAAGACGAGCCCGAAGCGCGATTACTATATTTGGCGGACGGGCCGCGGCGATGCGGAGCCGAACAACTGGGAGTCCATCTTCGGAGGCTCCGCCTGGGAATACGACGACCGGACAGACGAGTATTATATGCATTTGTTTTCCGTGAAGCAGCCGGATTTGAACTGGGATCACCCGGAGGTCCGCACCAAGTTATACGAAATGATCAACTGGTGGCTGGACAAGGGCATCGACGGCTTCCGGGTGGATGCGATTACCCATATTAAAAAGCTCGCCCTGCTGCCGGATTTGCCGAACCCGGAGAAGAAACGTTATGTGGCATCGTGGGACGGCCACCGCAACCGGGAGGGCATCCTCGACTACCTGCGCGAGCTGTACCGGGAGACGTTTGCGAAGTACGATATTATGACGGTTGGAGAAGCGAACGGGGTGTCCATAGCGCAGGCGGAGGATTACGTCGGGCGCCATGGCGTATTCAACATGATTTTTCAGTTTGAGCATATGACGATAGATCACGGACCCGGCGGCAAATGGGACTACCGCGCCGATTGGAAGCTGTCCGAGCTCAAAGCCATCTTGTCGGCCTGGCAAAAAGGGCTGGAAGGCCGCGGCTGGAATGCGCTGTTCCTGGAAAATCACGACGTGCCGCGTTCCGTTTCCCGCTTTGCCGACGACGGCCGTTACCGCATCGAATCCGCCAAAATGCTGGCGACGCTGTTCATGCTGATGCAGGGAACGCCGTATATTTATCAAGGCCAGGAAATCGGCATGACCAACGTCAAGTTCGAGTCGGAAGAACAATACCGCGATGTGGAAATCAAAAATTACTTCGGCGAAGCCGGCGCAAACGGATTGGAGCCGCAGAAGGCGCTGGAAGCGGTTTATCGTCAGGGCCGGGATAATGCGCGTACGCCGATGCAGTGGAATGACGGCCTGTACGCCGGTTTTTCTTCGCATGAACCCTGGATACAGGTCAATCCTAATTACCCGCACATTCATGTGGCAGGGCAGTTGGAAGACCCGGGCTCGATTCTGAATTACTATAAGCGGCTGATCCGGCTGCGCAAGGACCGATCCGTATGTATCGACGGCTCGTATGACTTGCTGCTGCCTGAAGACGAGCGGGTGTATGCATATACGCGGACTTCCTCCGAGGAAGTGCTGCTGGTGCTGTGCAGCTTTTCACAGGAGCCCTGCAAGGTACAGCTGCCCGAACACCTCCTGGCGGTTCCGGCGGCGGAGCTGCTGCTGTGCAATTATGACGGGGACGCGGAGCCGCTGACGGCGGAGGGAGCCGTGCTGCGCCCTTATGAAGCGAGAATCTATTCGATCCGCTCTTAAAGGGGAGTTCTCCATCGTCGGAAGGCCCTGTTTGAACAGAATGCTGTACGTGTAATTAACCGCTGAACCGGTAGGAAGTGACCTCCAATGTTAGACACGCTCTAACATTGGGGGTGCACTTCAAAGGTTCGGCGGTTTTTTTCTGCCCGCACAGCTGTAAAACCCGCGCTCATAGTTACGAAAAGGTGAGTAGATGAACCGGGGGTCAGTCATTTTCAACGCGGAGCAGCGGAGCTATAATGATACCTGGGCTTGCGTCTTACATAGTCATTAAAGAGAACTATCAGAGTTAACGGAGAGGAGCTGCTACGATGAATTCATTTCAATTTCAAAATCCGACCAAGCTGCTGTTCGGGGCGGGCATGCTGAACCAGCTGGGACAGGAGGTATCGTCCTACGGCAAAAAAGTTCTGCTCGTCTACGGCGGCGGGAGCATGAAAGCAACCGGCTTGTATGACCGGATTCAGCAGCAGCTGAGTCACATCCAAGCTGTCGTGCATGAGCTGCCGGGCGTTGAGCCGAATCCGCGGGTAAGCACGGTCCGCAAAGGTATCGCGATCTGCCGCGAGCAGGGGGTTGATTTCATTCTGGCCGTTGGCGGCGGCAGCGTGCTGGATGCGGCCAAGGCGATTGCCGTCGGCGTGCCGCACAACGGGGACGTGTGGGATTTTCTGATGCGCAAAGCGGAGATTCATTCCGCGCTGCCGCTCGGAACGGTGCTGACCTTGTCGGCGACCGGCTCGGAGATGAACGGCAACAGCGTAATTACGAACTGGGAGGAAAATTTGAAGAAATCGTTCGGCAGCCTTCATGCTTATCCGAAATTCAGTATTTTAGACCCGACATTAACTTATACGGTGCCGGCTAACCAGACCGTCAATGGGATTGTAGATATGATGTCGCATGTATTCGAGCAGTATTTCAGTCCGACAGCCGATACGCCGCTGCAGGAAAGGCTGTGCGAATCGATCCTTCAGACCGTGATTGAGAACGGGGAGAAGGCTCTGCAGACGCCGGATCATTACGAAGCACGCGCCAATCTGATGCTGTGCGGCACGTATGCGTTAAACGGCGGGATGATCAGCGTAGGGATGCAGAACGACTGGGCCACTCATATGATCGAGCATGAGGTTAGCGCGATTTATGATATCGCTCATGCCGAGGGGCTGTCGATTTTGTTTCCGAACTGGATGAAATACGTTTACAAGGAGCGGATCGAACGGTTCGTCCAATTCGCCGTACGGGTATGGAATGTAGATCCGGCCGGACGGACGGATGAAGAGGTTGCTCTTGCCGGTATTCAGGCGACAAGAGATTATTTTACGCGGATCGGCGCGCCAAGCCGGCTTAGCCAGCTCGGCATCGACGGGAAGGAAATCGGGCGAATGGCCAAGGAAACGGTACGTTTCGGCCCTGTCGGCTCTTTCAAGCAGTTAAACGAGGCGGACGTTCAGCAAATTTTGGAAATGAGCCTGTAATAAAATCGAAAAAAACGAAGGCAGGCCGTAATTCAACGGCTGTCCTTCGTTTTTTTGCGGATTATGGAGCAGCGTCCAGCTTGTGGAGACGCTCCATAATCCGGCGTTTGCGGTAAAGCATACTGCCGGTTTCCGCGACCTGCTGCAGCGCATCCCGATTCATATAGGCTCCGAACAGGGAGCCGGCCAGCGGAACGAGCTGGAACATTTTCTTGAGGCCGAAATTGTCGCGGTACACGGTGATAACCTCCCGCCAGCCCTGCAGCTGGCTCATGACCTGCACCTGCTTGCCGCCGCTCTCGTATTCGGCGAGCTCGTCAAGCACCGCTTTCTTGCCGACGATGTCGGAGGAGGAGAATTGGAGGCATTTGACAATAAAGATCCGTTCGCGGGCTTCCTGCGGATCGTAGCCGTAGCAGAGAGCTATCTCCTGCAGCACCTTAAGCGACAAGCCGAGCATGGCCGGTATGTCGATGGCGATGGTGAACAGGCCGCCGAATCCGGTAGCCGCGCCCTGGACTGTTGCCAGCTTGACGTGGCTTGCCGCCAGCTCGTCAGCAACCTGATCCATCACCTTAAGGGGAAGCTCGGCCGCCTGATTCAAGGTCATCCCGGCTGCGGCGGGACGCTCTTCCTCCTGCGATTCCGGCTGCGCAGCATGCAACGATGCATGGGCCAGGCTCTGCTGCTGCAGCTTATGCAGAATCTCCTGCTGGGAGGTCAGATAATCGCCTCCGGTTTGCACGAATCGGCCGATTTCGTTCAGGGCGGCACCCAATTTATCCTGAATCAGCCTGGGGGTGAATTTGTCCAGCAATGCAAAGGGGAGTCTCCCCAGCTTTTCCCAGAACCATAAGTCTTTCTGGTCGTTTTCCCAATCGATAATGACCTGAAGCTGTTCGTGCAGCTGTTCCCTGGTTTCCATCAATGCCATCCTCTCCCTTTGAATGTCCATACGCAGTAATTGGGAACAGGATTCCGTTTTCGCGATTCAGCGATATCCCGGGCAGGATGCCTCTTGCGTATCCCGTCCGACCGGAAGCGGCTGCATTTTCCTTATGATAGGCCGTATGCTTCCGCTTGATGTAAACCGGCTGAACCTCGTCGAGGCTTACATGCCCACATCCGTGACGGCCGTTTGGATTTTTTGCAGCCGCAAGTATTCATTGCGTTCAAGACCCGGGCGAAAGTAGCTGTATAAATAGGCCGCTTCATGAAATGTCAGCCCGGTGTGACAGACGACTCCCTGGATCGTATGCGGATTATCGAGAATAACCTGCCATTCGCCGTCCCGCTCTTGTACCGGAACCGTTTGCATCAGCTTCGCTTTAATCTCCGTCATGCGATCAAGCTCTTGCCATATGTGCTCCCAAGACGGGCTGAACCGGCCCGGCTCGGGAAAAAGGCGCCTGGCTTTGTCCAGGCAGGAGAGCATCCGCGGCACTTCATCCTCCTGCATGGTTTTGATCTGCTGCTTGATGCTCTCAAGCAGGTGATGGAAGGCGGTATAGCCCCCTTCCTGAACAACGGCCGCCACTGTCTGAAGCTCTGCGTCCGTCGTTGCGCGGGTCAATTGAAGCCATGCCGTATCATTCATGGGTGTACCTCCATAGAATCGAAAGTATGCCGGTTGAAGCGCTGCTGCAAGCGTAAACAACCTTAATTTAGCATAAATGGAAGTTGAAAAAAAGCATCTATGTGAACACGGGCTGCCGCAGCAGCTTCTTTTGACAATAAGTACCAAGTTGTGTAGCATAAAGTATGTTGGGCATGCAGTTCCGTAAGGACTTACTAAATGGTGATTTCAGGAAGGAGCGATGGGTTCATGTTTGATGTGGTTATTATTGGAGCCGGCCCAGCCGGGGCGAGCGCGGCATTGTTTACGGCCAAGGCAGGGAAGAAGACACTGGTGATCGACAGCGATCAAAGCATCACGAAGCGCGCATGGGTGGAGAATCATTACGGCGTAGCGGAGATTACCGGACCGGATCTGGTGGATATCGGCAAGAAGCAGGCGGCCAAGTTCGGCGCGGAGCTGGTAACGGATAAAGTAACGAACGTTGCCAAGGAAGGCGAGGCATTTGCGATCGAGACGGAAAGCGGAACCCGCTACCAAGGAACGCATGTCATTCTGGCAACGGGCCTGCTCGCCGATCTGGCGCAGCATATCGGGGTACAGACCAAACCTGGAACCGAGCCAAGGATCAAAACGGTTATCGACGCCGCTGCGGACGGTAAAACGTCGATCGAAGGCATCTGGGCTGCAGGCACGGCCGCCGGTGTCAGCGTACACACAATCATTACGGCAGGCGACGGAGCCAAAGTGGCGGTTAACGTCATCAGCGAGCTGAACGGCGAACGTTATGTCGATCACGATGTATTGAAGTCGTAATTTAAATACATGGAATATACGAAGAACCGCCGTAGTCCTTGCGCTTATGCAGGAAGGGACTACGGCGGTTCTTTTTGCGGTTGGTTCGTTTTACCACAGGCTGGGGATTACTTTGATCCCCGGTTCGATTTTGGGCAGGAACACATAGCTTGGGTTGAATGTGAAAATGCGCCGGATTTGATAGGTGATCATCACCACGGCCGTGAGCGCTTCGCTCAAGGACAGCTGCAAATCCGGGCAATCCATAATAAGCCGTTTGGATTCGTTTTCGAATTCCGGCGAGCCGGAGATGACGGTCAGGTTGCCGTTGCGGACAGCCTGCTCAATCGTTTCCAGAAAAAATTGCGCCTGCTGGAAGCTGAAATTGGATTTCAGCCACTGGTGCGTGTCAAAGACGACATAGTTGGTCGTAATCAAGCTTCGGTTCAGATCGTCAAGGTCGAGAAACAAAGTGCGTGCCTTGACATAGTAAGGATCGTCCGGATCCATAAAGGCGGTGAAAGCGGTTCGGTCGACAAAGATCGTATGTACGTGCGACGAATCATTCAGCTTCATAGGCCGGTTCTCCAAATGGGCGGAAATTTCGTCTGCTTAATGCGTCAAGCTGCAGCAGCGGATTGCGGTCCAGCTGCTCCCGCGAGAAGGGGGTAACCAGCTCACTGTTTCGATTTGCCCAATATTGTTCTATCATCTGGTGGACTACGGCATCCACCGTGGTTCGCTGCGATTCGGCCAGCTGCAAGCATCGCTCATACGTCTGTTCCTTAAGCTCGATCCACCGGCCGGGCTGTTCTTCGGCCTCGACAAGCTGTTCGGCTTCCTGTTCCGCTTCGTCCGTTTCATCCGCTCCGCCGATCCATTGAGCGGCTGCGGTTCTCCAATGTTCAACCCGGCGCTGCAGCAGCCGTTTGGTTTGTCCCATGGGCTTGCACCTCCGTCCTGAGTATAGAAGGCAGAATATACCAATTATTGGAAATATGCCGCCATCCTACACCTTTCGCAAGGAATCGACAATTTGTGGGGGCAGGAGAGTGTAGACAGCGGAATTTTTGATAAATTAAGCCTATTCCTTGCGGAGATCGATGGCTTCAGCCATCGTTTTATCGGTCAAATGCGCATAAATTTGGGTCGTTTCCGGCGAAGCATGGCCAAGCTGCTCCTGCGTTTTGTACAAATCGTTCTGCAAATAATAATCCGTTGCAAAAGAATGTCTCAGCTTATGCACGGACAAATAAGGCTTGCCGAACCGTTTGGCGTATTTGATCACCATTTCCTGAATGGCGCGCTTGGTCATCCGCTCGCCTTCCTTTTTTCCGTTGGCGACGGCCAGGAACAGTGCTTTCTCCCGCTTGGGGGCTTTATATTGCGACGTTCGAAGCTCCAAATAGTGAAGCAGGTCATCGACGGCCTCCTGGCGGAAATAAACCGGCGTCTTGAACGTATCGTCATTTTTACCCTTGCGATAGACGTGGGTGAGCTTCTTCTTGAGATCAATGTCGTCCACGTTCAAATTGTATACCTCGGATACCCGCAGACCGGAATTGAGAATCAGGCTGATGATGCACGTATCCCTGACTTTATTGCGCTGATAGGAATACAATGCCTGCTTGTTATTGACTACATCCTGCTCATAGCCCCGCTGCACATAGTCGAGAAACTCCATAATTTCCGATTCCTGCAGCAGCTTGCCTTCGAGCTTGGCAGCCGTATCCTTCGGCTTATGCGTCCGCTTGATCTCGACCTTGGCCATCACGTTGCGTTTGAGCAGCGGGTAGAAGTTCTCATCTTCGGCAATCTGGCTCAAATAATGAAACAGGGAACGAAGGGAGGAAAGCTTGCGGGAGATCGTCGTCTTCGTATTCGCGTTCTCCTTGCGGGTGGATAAGAACATGCGGAAGTTATCAATGCTCTCCATGTGCAGCGTCTCCAGCGCTTCAATCGGGATGTCCCGGATGGAGGGAGCCTCGGCCAGTCCTTCGGCCAGCATCCACGTTAAGAACGCATCATAGTCCCGCACATATTCGAGCAGGGAAGAAGGAGACAGGTCCGGGAGCTTGTAATTGATGAATTTCTCCACATACCACGGCATGGAAGGAAGCCTTTTATCCAGCTCATGGCGGTCCTTGACTTTCAGTAAATTCATGGCAGCTCACCTCATTTGTAAGTATAGTACAGACCCAACGGGATGAAAAGCGGCGGAAATGTACGAATTTTCCATTCAGTGTTATAGTAGAGAAAGGATGAAAACGCTTAGATGAAGAGCTTCGGAACGAAGCCCTTTTGGCGTATATGCGCTTATTTAATAATGCATTCAATTGATGAGCAGCCGTATTCGGGGCGGTTCCCAGCCTGACGGAAAGGGAAATCCGCCTTCTTTACGCGCTTGCCGAACCGGGAGGATATGTATATGCAGCTGGAGCAAATTCAAGCATTGGCGGACCGTATTCGGGTGAATATCGGTCAGGTGGTTGTGGGTAAGGAAGAGGTAGTGGAAAAAATGCTCATTGCCCTCATCGCCTCGGGACATATTTTGTTGGAGGACGTGCCCGGCACCGGGAAAACCCTGCTGGCCAAGGCCATGGCCAAATCGCTGAACTGCGATTTCAAGCGGATTCAGTTTACGCCGGACCTGCTTCCGACGGATTTGAGCGGCATCCATTTCTTCAATCAAAAAAGCACGGAATTCGAATTCCGTCCCGGCCCTTTGTTCACCAATTTGCTGCTGGCCGATGAAATCAACCGCGCGACGCCGCGCACCCAGTCCAGTCTTCTGGAATGCATGGAGGAGCGGCAGGTCAGTATCGACGGCGAGACGTTCCGGCTTGCCCGGCCGTTTCTTGTCATCGCGACGCAGAACCCGCTGGAGCAGCAGGGGCCTTCCCGCTGCCCGAGGCGCAGCTGGACCGGTTCCTGTTCAAGGTGAAGATGGGCTATCCGAGCACGGAAGAAGGGCTGGCCATACTCAAGCGGTTCAAGGAGGACAATCCGCTCGAGCGGATCGACGGCGTCGCGACCGCGGAGGACATTGCCGCCGCTCAAGAGCATTACTCCGCCGTTGCCGTCCATGACGATGTGCTCGCCTACCTGCTGCAGCTTGTGGAACGGACCCGCTCCCACGGAGAAGTGGCGATCGGCGTCAGCCCCCGGGGCAGCCAGGCGCTGCTGAAGGCCGCCCAGGTGGCCGCGCTGCTCCAGGGCAGAGACTTCGTCACGCCGGACGACGTGAAGCGGATGGCGAAGCCCGTGCTGGCACACCGGATCTTGGTGAAAGGGACGCTAAGAACCCGCTCCGAGACGGCGGAGGCGATCATCGACGCCATTATAAGGGACGTCCCCGTTCCGTCCGAGCCGATGGCTCGTTCCCGTTAGGAGTGGGCGCTGTGGGGATTCATTGGTTTTTGCTCGTGGCTCTGCTGCTGCTTGGCGTGCAGGCCTTCTTGTTCCGGTTATTCGGAAGCAGGGGCTTGACCTACGAACGGCGGTTCAGCGTTCCGGCCTGCTATGAGGGCCAGGAGGTGGAGCTGGTGGAGAGAATTGCGAACCGGAGCCTGCGTCCGCTTCCCTGGCTGCGGCTGGAAGCGCTGCTTCATGCGAGCCTCCGGTTTCAGAAGCAGGCTAATCTGGACATCGATGCGGGAGCGATGTTTCAGAATCATAAAAGCTTTTTCAGTCTGATGCCCTTCACGCAGATTACCCGGCGGCACCGGATTCTGTGCACCAAGCGCGGCTGCTACCGCCTGAATACGGCATCGCTGACCAGCGGGGATCTGCTCGGTATGTACAGCCGGACGCTTCGGCTGACGCTGGATGCCGAGCTGCTGGTGTACCCGAAGCCTGCCGATCTGCAGGAGCTGCAGCTTCCTTCCCACAGCTGGCATGGAGACATTTCCGTAAGGCGCTGGATTGTCGACGATCCGTTCATGAGAAGCGGAACGCGCGAATACCAGCCGGGCGATCCGCTGAACGGCATCCATTGGAAGGCGACCGCCCGGAGCGGGAGGCTGCAGGTGCATCAGCGCGATTACACCGCAGATCACCGGCTGATGATCTACCTGAACGTGGAAGACCATGCGACGATGTGGAGAGAGGTCAACGATGAAGCCATGTTCGAGCAGGGCATGTCCTATGCGGCGGGAATCGCCGAGTATGCTATTGCCCAAGGGATCGAAACGGGCTTTGCGACGAACGCTTATGCGATAGACCGCCCGAAGGATGCGGTGCGCGTAGAGCCGAGGAACGGGCCGGAGCAGCTGGAGCTGCTGCTCGCTACGATGGCGCGGACGGTTGTCGCGAGAAGAGTTCCGTTCGATACGCTGCTGGAGGAAGAGGCTGAGCTCGGCTTAACGAATTGCGATATCATTATTTTATCGGCCTATGTCAGCGATAAAATGGAGCCGCCGATGCAGCGGCTTCGTTATCTGGGCAATGCGGTGGAGGTATGGCCGCTGGACTCCGCGGCTAGTCCGGCTTCTTCCTCCACCGATAGCAAGGCGAACCATGCCGCTTCTGCGGAGGAGGAGAGCGCATCGTGAACAAGCAAACATTCGGCGCGGGCATTGTCCGCGTACTGCTTCAAGGAGCTGTCGAGCTGCTGCTGTTCTTCCCGCTGCTGCTGCTTCTAGCAGCGGCCGCTCCGCCCGAGCTGCCGCTGTGGCGCTGGGCGGGCGCCCTGCCTTTATGCTATGCGGCCGGTTATGCGGTCAACCGCAGGTTTGCCATCCGGCGCTTCTACTTGCTGTTAGCGGCGGCACTGGTACTTAGCGCCGTATATACGCTGCTCGTATCCGGCCTTTCCTGGAGCAGCTGCTGGCTGCTGCCGGTCAGCTGGCTGCTCGTATACCGGGGAGCCAAGCTGGCGTCGATCCCATGGCGGATCTATTTTCAAATCAAATGGTATCTCGTCGGACTGCTGCTTTATTTTGCAGCTTCCATCGCGTTTCACACCATTCCTTCATTCCAGGCATCGATCCCTCTCTTGAACTTCGCAGGGCTTGCAGCGCTTCTCGTTACGCTGGTTATGGCCAATCAGGCCAACGTTCAGCAGGAGACGCTATCGGGCGACAGAGAGCCCGCCGTGGCATCGGCCGTGCTGCGCAACAACCGGCTGCTGATCGGTCTGCTGGCTGCTGCAACGCTGGCCGTTGTCTGGTTCCGCAAGCTCCAGCAGGCTGCCGATTGGCTGAGGCGGCAGCTGGTCGCATTCATCGAGTGGCTGATGAACCGGCCGGCTGAGCCGGAAGCGCCTCCGGCGGCCCCGCAGCCCCCTGCACAGCCGCCCCAGCTGCCTCCGGGGGGAGAGCCTGCCGCATGGCTGGTGTGGCTCGAGAAGCTGGCTTACGTCCTTGTGGGCATCCTGCTGGCCGCTGCCGCCATCTACCTGATTTACAGGCTGAGCGGACGGCTGGCCGCGCTGATCAAACGCTGCTTCCGGTGGCTGACCGGCTGGCTGAACCGCGCCGAACGCGTTCAGGACACAGGCTATCACGACGAGGTGGAACGGCTGATGACCTGGGAATTGTGGAAGGAATCGCAGGCCGATCGCTGGAAGCGGTGGAGGCAATCCCGCGCCGGACGCGGAACGAAATGGGAGGACTTAACCGATAATCGCGAACGTGCCAGGCATTTGTACCGCTTGTTTCTGCAAAGGGCGGAAACAGGGGGGTACAGCGCCAAGGCTGAACTGACGGCGCGGGAGACAGTGCTGGAAGTTGAGGAGCGGGGAACGTCGGGACTTCCCTCCGAAGCGGCCGAACGGCTTGCTAACCTCTATGATAAGGCGCGCTACGGCGGCGGCACCATTGCGGATGAAGAGCTGCGGCCCGTCGCTCAAGACGTCAGGAATAAAAAGGAAGGCGCCTCTTGAATTAGCGTTCCGTTTTCATTATAATTTTCAACAAATATGATAATTGTTTAGAAGGGTGAATCCATTGATCCGTATCCAATCCGCCTCGATGACCCACAGCAAGGAAGAAGGCTATGTGGGGCAGGTCGAGTTTCAAGTCGAAGGGCATAAATATCCTTACGAAATCACGTTACACAGCACTAAAGGCAAGGAATGGAGCTATGGGCTGCATTTTCTTGAGCAGTCGGGAAGCGAAGAGGACATTCTGGCAGTAGAGGATTTGCTGGAGGAAGAGGACGAATATTTCGACCAGCTTGTCGAAGCTGCAAAAAATAGCTTGCAAAACTAGCAACTTTTGACGGGGACCGCCATATACTTGAGCATGAGCGGCCCGTTTTTTTGTCAAAATGTTGCATGAGGACAACAAAGTTAGCTTGGTGCACCAAAGAGGCGTTGCATACAGAAAGAGGTGTTCTTATGCGTAAAGAAATGGAGATCGATTCCGTGGAGGCGGAGGCTTGGCGCAATGAGACGCAGCTTCCGTCGCTTCCCGAGGTTTACCGATCCATGCGAGTGCCCAAAAAGGGAACATGGTTCCGCAAATTTTTGGCGTTTGTCGGTCCGGGATATTTGGTAGCTGTAGGATATATGGACCCAGGGAACTGGGCGACGGATATTGCGGGAGGCTCTTTGTTCGGCTACACGCTGCTCTCCGTCATCTTGCTGTCCAACCTGATGGCGATGCTGCTTCAGGCTTTGGCAGGCAAACTGGGGATTGTGACCGGCAGAGACCTGGCACAGGCCTGCAGGGACCATTACAGCAAGCCGGTGTCCGTGGTGCTCTGGTTATTGTGCGAGCTGGCCATCGCGGCCTGTGACCTCGCGGAGGTGATCGGGTCGGCGATTGCGCTCAACCTGCTGTTCGGGATACCGCTTCTGTACGGCGTTATTATTACCGCGCTGGATGTGCTTGTCGTCCTGCTGCTGCAAAATAAGGGCTTTCGCTTTATCGAATCGCTGGTCATCGTGCTGATGATTACCATAGGAGGATGCTTCGTCACCGAAATGGTGCTTTCGAAGCCCGAAATCGGAGGCATCGCACGCGGCTTCATTCCTAGCGCGGAGATCATTACGAACCCGATGATGCTGTACATTGCCATCGGTATTCTGGGCGCGACGGTCATGCCGCACAATTTGTATTTGCATTCCTCCATCGTGCAGACGCGGCAGTTCGACCGCACCTACGAGGGGAAGAAACAGGCGATCCGCTTTGCGACCTGGGATTCGTCTATCGCTTTATTTTTCGCTCTGTTTATTAACGCGGCCATTCTTATTCTGTCCGCGGCAACGTTTCACCGGGCGGGAATGACCGATATTGCGGAGATCGAAGACGCCTACCATATGCTGACACCGCTTCTGGGAACGGCAGTAGGCAGTGTTTTGTTCGGGGTGGCGCTGCTCGCCTCCGGCCAGAACTCGACCTTGACCGGCACGTTGGCGGGACAGATTGTTATGGAAGGCTTTCTTAATATCCGTCTGCCGGGCTGGCTGCGCCGCCTGATTACCCGGATGATCGCGATTATTCCCGCGGTTATCGTGACGGCGATTGCGGGCGAGAGCGGCACGGCGAAGCTGCTTATTCTAAGCCAGGTTATCCTTTCCCTGCAGCTGTCCTTTGCGGTTATCCCGCTTGTGATGTTTACCAATGACAAGAAGAAGATGGGACGGTTCGCCAATAAATCCTGGTTGAAGGTACTGTCGTGGGTTGTTGCGGGAATCATTGCCGTGCTGAATGCTTATTTATTGTTTCAAACGTTCTGGGGATAACGGGCGGCATCGCCGCTTTTCGTACATGAGATGTACAATGCAAGCCGTGGGAAAGACAGTCAGGCTGAATCCGTTCATGCCGAGGCTGTCTTTTTTGACGGCGGAATCATTGACAGATCCGACTATTTTGTGGAAAATATTAACACGCAATTTCTTTCGTAAAATCGCACTGCAAACGCTTACCCTGAGCAGGTAAATTGTGTATAATAGGGAGCACAAGCTTGTACTCTTATGCATAAAATAAACTTACATTTAAGCAACTGTCGATCGGAGGAGCCATATGAGAGTGCATGAAATGATCATCACAAATGAATTCCAGCCCCAGTATTTGCAATGGATTGCACACCGGGCCAGCATGTACCGTTCGGATATCCGAATCCGCTTTGAGAAGGACAACATTTTGCTGGATGCCAAGAGCATACTCGGGATGATGATTTTACCTTTCCGGCCGGGAACGGTCATTACCGTACAAACTAAAGGGATGGATGAGGAGGAGGCAATTGAGGAAATGTGCCTTCTGCTGGAAAATAAATCAATCCAATAACAGGCGGAAGACAGCTGGAAGTCGCAGGCTGTCTTTTTTTAACCTATATAAATGAAGGCCGTTTTTATCAGGAGTATAGGGAGTACTACCTAAAATCATCCTTTTCATGGTAGTATAGTGGTTAGAACTTGTAATTACTTCTAGGAAAGTAGGGACATGCATTGAATTTTCGGCCTTGTATCGATCTGCATCAAGGGAAGGTCAAGCAAATTGTAGGCGAAACCTTGAATGGTCAGCGCCCCGTAATAGAAAATTTCGTCTCCGACTTGTCCTCCGCTCATTACGCCGACATGTTTCGCCAGGATGGATTGCGCGGCGGGCACGTCATTATGCTTGGAGGCGGCAACGAAGAGGCCGCGATACAAGCGCTGCAGGCTTATCCCGGCGGACTGCAAATCGGAGGAGGGATTACCGCGGACAATGCGGCCCGCTATTTGGAGCAAGGGGCGTCGCATGTGGTGGTCACCTCGTATATTTTTCAGAACGGCGAGCTGAACAAGGATCATTTACATAAAATTGTTGCCGAGGTGGGCAAAGACAGGCTGGTGATCGACCTCAGCTGCAAAGAGAAGGACGGCAAATGGTTCGTCGTGACGAACCAATGGAAAACCTTCAGCTCCTTTGAAGTCAAACGCAGCCATCTGCAGGAGCTGGAGGGCTGCTGCGACGAGTTCCTCGTGCATGCGGTGGATGTGGAAGGCAAACGCACCGGGATTCATGAGCAGCTGATCGGGCATTTGGCGGATTGCGTAACCATTCCTACAACCTATGCCGGAGGGGCGCGTTCCCTGGACGATCTTGAGCTGTTCCACCGGCTGAGCCGAGGGAAGCTGGACATCACCATCGGCAGCGCACTGGATATATTCGGGGGCAATCTGCCGTACCGTCAAGTGGTGGATTACTGCCGCGGATTGAATGCGCACGCCGGATAACAAAGATGGACAGTCGTTTTCGGAAACGAAAGTACGAATATAACTAGAGTTGGGGGACCACGCACAATGAATCCATATGAAGACTTAGGCGGGCTTGGCCGCCATTATTTGCAGGCAGATTCTTACGGAGCGGCGGCATTCTGCTTTTACCGGGCGCTGCTGGAGGATCGGGGTAACGGCAACGCATGGAACGGACTTGTGCTTGCTTTGAGCCTGATGCGCAAGGAAGACGACTCGCAGACGGTGCTGGCGCGTTTCGCGCTTCAGCCGGGACTGACGTTTGACCGGGACATGGTTACGTTCGTCATGATGCTCTGGCAGCAGAATCCGCATGCCCTGTCTCAATGGGTTCGTCAGGTTCTGCAGATGAACGGGGTCAGCGAGCAGGACAAGCAGGCTCTTGCTCCCATGGCAGACGAGCTGGAAGCCGCTTATCAGGGGCTGGTGGATCAATACGGCGAAGAGGTGCTTCAGAACCAGGGCATGCTGAGCCTGGAGCAGTATGCGGGAAGACGGATTGAATTGGATTGGCTTATGGAGGAGTCGTTTGACACGATTCTGGAGCATGTGAAGCAATGGCTGGAAGACCCGAATATGGTGCTGCCTGCCGTGCGTCTTCTGTGCATGCTGCCCGATGTCCGCAGCGAGAAGCTGCTGCGCCGCGTATGCCGCAACGAGAAGATCGATCCGAAGGTCAGAACGCATGCGCTGCTGGCTCTCCGCTGGTTAGGCGTGCGGGGCAACGCCGCGCTGAATAAGTTCGAGGAATCGTTCATCATCAGCCTGGACAATCCGGAGCCTGAGCTGACCGTTTCGGTGCCTGCGGTGTACAAGCCGGTGCTTGACCGGATGAAGCTGTGGGTCGCGAAGCAGCAGGGTCTTGTGACGCCTGCGCAATATGAGGAGATTGCTTCTACGGATGAGGTGGAGCTGCCGGAAGCGATTGTCGAGAAGCTGAATGAAGCGGACGTGCCGAGCGTGCTGCAGGAAGTGGCGCATATGCTGATCCGCGCCGCTTACGATCAGTATTACCCGCTCGTGCCGAAAATTAGCGGTACCCGTCAATGGGCCGCGGCGCTCTTAATGCTGATGAAGGATTATGCCGAAGGCTTCCAGGGAACTTGGCCTTACGGCGAGCCGGAGCAGGATCAGACGGCGGTTCTTCACCGCAACTGGCTGCTGAGCGCCAGCCCGGATTATTATGATTTGATTGAAGCGGCAAGAAAACAAATGGCCGAGTTGCAGCAGGGTTAGCCTTCAGGCTGCCTTGGTAACGAATTCAGTATGGAAAGACCCGTAAACCGATAGGTGTTTCGGGTCTTTTATATTTGACAGCATGAAGGGGCGGAATCTATTGAGTACGATACAAAATATTGTGGTCACCGGCCGGATGTACCGGGAGCTGGAGCCGCTGCTTCGGCAGCGCAGCGATAAGAGCTTTCGGTTCCTGGCGGAAGCGGACCTGACCGCGGAGGATTACGATTGGACGGATGCTTTCGTAGGGTTTCGTCCACCGCCTGGGTTCCGGCTGGAAGGGCTGCAGTGGGTTCACGCGCTGGGGGCGGGCGTGGACGCTTTCGTGCACAGCCGCGAATGGCTGCCTGGCGTGCTGCTGACGAGAACGATAGGCGTATTCGGACGCCAAATCAGCGAGTACTGCTTAAGCTATATGCTGGCTGAAGCGCAGCATCACGGACGTTTCAGAGCGCAGCAGCGGGAGCGGAGCTGGGTGCCGCATACGCCCAGGCCGCTTGCCGGGCAAACGGCCGTTATTTTCGGAACGGGGACGATCGGTCAGGAGGTCGCCCGCCAGCTTTCCTTCTTCGGCATGCAGGTGTCGGGCGTATCGCGAAGCGGCGGCCGCAAGCCTTATTTTGCAAGCAATGTAACGCTGGCCTCCTGTACCGGACTGCTGGAGTCCGCCGACTGGGTTATCAACACGCTGCCGCTCACGCGGGAGACGAATCAGTTGTTCGATGAGCGGCTGTTCGGAGCCATGAAGCAAAGCGGATTTATTCATGTGGGGCGAGGCGCTTCGGTTAAGCCGGAGGCTCTGCTGCGGGCGCTCGACGCGGGGCAGGTGCGCCTGGCCGTGCTGGATGTTTTTGCCGAAGAGCCGCTTGCCGAGAGCTCGCCGCTGTGGGATCATCCGGGCATTATCGTTACCCCTCATATTTCCGCAGTGACGGGACCCGAGGAGGCGGCCGCTGACTTTTTGAAAGTGCTGGACGGTGTCGACAAGGGAATGCCGCCCAAGGAGCATCTGGTCGATTTGCAGCAAGGCTATTGATTCCTGGCCGGGAGAGGTGATGAACAGGCAGTTGGGCTGGAACCGCTGAGAAACTAGCGGAGGTGGCGGAAACGTCCTGAAGAAGCGTGAGCGTTGGCCTTTGTATCGGTCGGTGGAAGGGAACTCCATATAGAACCCCGAAGGATAGAGTAATCCATGACGGTAAAGGAGCATAGAGCATGCTGGTGCACAAGGTGGACATGAGTGATTATTCGGCCGTCCTCTCGCTGTTTAAAGCGGTGAAAAAAGAGCTGGCGAAGCAGGGGAACGACCAATGGAAATGGATCTATCCCAACAGGTTCACGCATAAGAAAGATATTGCCGAAGGCTCCATGTACGGCGTCAAGGAAGGGAACGGCTTCGCGGGCGTCATTACTTGGGACGATAAGCAGCATGAGAAATATGCGAATTTAGCATGGAAAGACAGCAGCGGGAAAGTCAGCTGTATTCACAGGCTTGCCGTGCATCCGGAGCAGCAGGGCCGCGGCTTGGGTAAAAAGCTGCTGCTATACGCGGAAGGGCAGGCGAAGTCGGCAGGCTGTACAAGCGTGAGAATTGAGGTTTACAGCGCGAATGCAGGAGCCCTCGCCCTCTATGAGAAATACGGGTACGAGCGAGTCGGCGAAGTGAGCTATCCGATGAGAAAGCATGCTTATATTGCGATGGAGAAGCGTCTCTGAAGCGGGGGATGAATGCTGGTGTCGGCGCAAGAGTGCAGATGCTGGCATGAATACAGATGTCAATGGGATGAATGCAGAAGTTTGTAGAGGGTATGGAATGCAGATGCCAGGCGGTATGAATCAGGTATCAGCGGAAAATGAATGCAGGCGCCAGCAGTATGGACGAAGGTGACAGCGTACAATGTACATGTCAGCGATATGATGCAGATGTGGAGCGTGAGAGCCCTGTTCTGCCATGCCGGCAATTGCGAGGAAATATTTTATAGGCTGCGGGTTATTATCCAACGGTAAAATCAGGAGCGTGAGCATATGGAACTGAAGCTTATCCGCCATTGGCTTGTTTTCAAATTTACCGACTTGAAGAATCGAACGCAGTTCGTGCTGGAGCAGCTGAACGACGAACAGGTCAATTGGCGTCCGGAGGGGGAGAGCAACAGCATATCGAACCTTATTTATCATATGGGCGAGAACATCAGGGAACGAATCGGCAAGGGGATTCTTGGGGTGGATTACACACGCGACCGCGACCGGGAGTTCGCCGACATGCGGATAAGCCGGGCGGAGGCGCAGGAGCTGTTGACGGCTCGCTTTGCCGAGCTCATCCGCACGGCGGAGACTTTGCCCGAGGCGGCTTGGTTTCAGACGCAGCGTGTCCGTCAGCAGGAGAAGACGAATCTGGACATTTTGCTTCAAAGCGCTGCCCATTTCTCGGAGCATGTAGGCCAAATTTTATATATTGCCAAAATGTGCTTGGGGGAGCGGTACCAGTCCGCTTCTATCCCTAAGAAGAAATAGGAGGATAGTATGCCGATCCTGGGAATAGCTGTCGTCATGTTAGCGGCAATCCTTGTATGCCTATTGGCAGCCCCTTACGGTACGCTGCTCATCATAGCGGGAACGTTCGGGCTGGTGTTGAGTATGTCACTTGCAAACCAGCGAATGCGCGGCGATCTGCAAAAAATAAAAGAAAAGCTGGGGATCGAGGAGCAGGACGATTTCCATCTGTCCGATGAGCAAATTGAGACGGAGCTGGAGCAAGAGCTTGCGGCTGAGGATCGAAGAAATGAGCTATCAGTGAACGAGGAAGCGCCGCCGTCCGTAACGTTGCGCACCATCCGGCAGGACGAGGCCGAAGCTTATTGGAAGCTGAGGCTGGAAGGGCTGCGGACGAATCCGGAGGCTTTCGCTTCCTCCTACGAAGAATCCGTCGATCTATCCCTGGAGGCTGTGAAGCAAAGAATGGGTTCAGGAGAAGACAATTATATTCTGGGAGCATACAACAGCCAGGGGGAACTGGTCGGCATGACCGGATTTGTCCGTGAGGGGAAGCGGAAGCTGAGGCACAAAGGCTTGATTTGGGGCGTATATGTATCGCCGGCCTTTCAAGGTCAGGGAATCGCCGGACGGCTGCTGAACGAGGTGATTGCTCGCGGCGAGAAACAGGAGGGCCTGGAGCAGATCCATCTGGCCGTCACCAAAGGAAACGAGCCGGCGGTTCGGCTGTACACCAAGACGGGGTTTGAAGTGTACGGCACGGAGAAGCATGCGCTCCAAATCAATGGACGCAGCTACGACGAGCTGCTGATGGCTTATTATTACTAAGCTTATTTGACTGATGAATACGGCGGCGGGTCATCGTTTATGAAAAAAAGGCTGTACCCGTCCGTTCCGGGGCACAGCCTCTTCGCGTGGATCGCAGCCATCCGCGGCTCGCGAACCAAGCGCGTTTATAATTCGTCTAAAGTCGAGCGTGTCACATCAAAATCGCCGGCGGCGCGGCGCGCTAGGCTGTCGATTCGCTTCAATACGTCCGGCTTCAGAGTTATTTCCAGCGCTTTGCTATTTTCCAATAAATAAGCGGTTCTTTTGGTGCCCGGAATCGGCACGATATCGTTTCCTTGGCTGAGCACCCAAGCGAGCGCGATTTGAGCCGGCGTGGCTTCATGCTCCTGCGCGATGCTTTCGAGCTCCGCAAGCAGCTCCAGATTTTGCTTCAGGTTCTTACCCTGAAAGCGCGTAAAGTGACGCCGGATATCCGTCTTCTGCAAGTCTTCAGACTGCTTAAACCGGCCTGCCAAAAATCCTTTACCCAGCGGGCTGTAGGCTGCTATCCCAATGCCGAGCCTGCGCGCCGTCTGAAACGCTTCCTCGATTTCGCGGCTCCACAAGGAATATTCCGCTTGCAAGGCTGCAATGGGGTGGACCGCGCCGGCGCGGATCAAAGCATTCGCGTCTACATTCGAAAGCCCGAGAAAGCGGACTTTTCCTTCCTGTACCAGCTCGGCCATGGCTCCGACGGTTTCCTCGACAGGGACATCGGGATCGGGCATATGATGGTAGTACAAGTCGATATGGTCCATGCCCAGCCGGCGCAAGCTGGCTTCCGCGGCTTTTTTAACATACTTAGGCGTCCCGTCGAACCCCGATATGTTTCCTTCCGCATCGCGGACGACTCCGAATTTGGTGGCGATTAACGCTTCCGAACGCCGGTTTTTTAAAGCTTTGCCTATCAGCGTCTCATTCGCTCCGCCGATTCCGTACATATCCGCGGTATCGAACAAAGTAATGCCCAAATCCAGCGCCTGATGCAGGGCGGCAATCGATTCGGCTTCATCCGTTACTCCATAAAATTCAGACATACCCATGCATCCAAGTCCGATAGCGGACACTTCCAGGCCGCCCAAACTCCGTTTGCCGATCCTCATCTGCCATTCTCCTTTGTAAACCGAATCCCGGTTGTATGAAGCCGGGAGTGTGGTCCTTGATCTATTGCCGCCCCGCGGAAGCAGCTATTAAACTATAAAAGATAATTCGAAAAAAGAATAGACTTTTTGTTTCGGATAAGATATTCTAAGGCTAGGGTACGCCCCTTGAGGTAAATGTAAATAATTACCATTTATATACAAAAACAAAGGCACTCGGACAACTTGTTGTCGCGAGTGCCTTTGTTTTTTACCTGTATTTCTTCCGGCGGGCTGCTAGTGCGTTACTTCACGGACGAGGTCAGAGAGCTGCGCATTACATGACAGATGAGGTCTACAGCTGGATGTTACTTTATGGAAGAGGCCTGCAGCCGTTCATGAAGGAAATCGACGACATGCATCACCTTCAACCGGTCGGACAGGTTCTCGCGTTCCGCACCCAGCTTCATCTGCAGCAGGCAGCCGGGATTGCTTGTGAGCAGCACATGAGCCTCCGTATGCTTGACATGCTCCATCTTGTGATCCAGGATCTGCATGGACATTTCCGGCTGGACCAGATTGTAAATGCCCGCCGAGCCGCAGCAGCGGTCCGCTTCCGGAAGCTCGACGAAGGTAATGTCGGCCGTCCGGCTGATTAAATCCCGCGGAGCGTTCCCGGATCTCATGACATTACGGAGATGGCAGGAGTCCTGGTACGTGACTTTCAGCTTGGAGGACGACACTGGTCCCGGCTGAATTCGTGTTCTTGGCAGACGCTTGGCCGGATGGAGGGAACAGGGCGGCTAAGCGGCCTTTTTCCATCACGATTTGCGATACATCTTTCACGCGGTCGGCAAACCACTGCGCGTCGAGACTCCACTCTGCATCCTCATGCAGCAGATGATCGTATTCAATCAGGAGGGCGCCGCAGCCGCCGGCGTTCGATACAATATAATCGACCTGCGCCTGCTTAAAGGCGGCGATGTTCTGCTTGGCCAGCTGCTTGGCCTGCTCAAGCTCCCCGCTGTGGGCGTGGAGCGCGCCGCAGCACTGCTGCGCTTCGGGTATAACGACGTTAAAGCCGGCTTCCGACAGCAGCTTGACCGTGTTGATATTCGTTTCCGTAAACAGAATATCCATAACGCAGCCGCGGAACATGCCGACGGTGGCAATCGCCTCGCCCTTGGCCGGGTAAAAGCTGCCAAGCTGCTCGACGACGCCTTTCGAAGCGGCGGGAGGAAGAATGGCCTCCATCTGACGCATCGAGTCGGGAAACAGCTTCAGTACCGAAGCCTGGGCCAAAGCGCGCAGTCCGGAGCGCTGATACACCTTCAATGCGCCGCCTACAAGCCGCATGCGCTTCGGACTCGGGAACACATGCTTAAAAGCGGCTTGGCGGGCGATGCGCACCCACCAGCGGTGCTCCGGCTGCTCTTCGAGCACGGCCCTGGTCTGCTCCAGCAGCTGGCCGTATTTCACGTCGGCCGGGCAGACGGGCTCACAGGCGCGGCAGCCGAGGCATAAGTCCATTTGCTGCCTGAAGGAAGCGTCGGGCTCCATCAGGCCGTCGGTTACGGCTTTCATTAAGGCGATACGCCCGCGCGGAGAGGCCGCTTCATAGCCGGTCTCCTGGAACGTAGGACAGGCGGGCTGACAGAAGCCGCAGCGCATGCAGTTCGTAAGCTCGTCATAATTCAGCTTGATCTTCATCCGTTCTCTAAGAGCGGCGGATGACGCACCGGTCTTTAGGGCAGGCGGCGCTGCGTTTGGTTGGGTTGGGACGGAAGTACTCAATGCTGGATCACCACCCTTTTGCGTGAAGGCTTGGCAAATATCTTGCCGGGATTCATGATGTGGTTCGGGTCAAATGCCTGCTTGATGCTTTTCATCAGCTCAATGCCGGCCGCACCGACCTTCCACTCCAAGTAAGGAGCCTTAACTACGCCGACGCCGTGTTCTCCGGTAATCGTGCCTCCGAGCGCGATCGCCTTCTCGAAAATCTCCTCAAACGCCTGCTCCACCCGATGAATTTCCTCGGGATTGCGGACGTCGGTCGTACAGGTAGGATGGAGATTGCCGTCTCCGGCGTGGCCGAACGTGCATATATTGACGCCGTATTTCCTGGCGATTTCATTGATCGCGATAACCATCTCGGCGATATGGGAGCGGGAGCCGTAGCATCCTCCAGAATGGTGGTCGGACTGATCCGGGCCAAGGTAGACAGGGCGCTCCTGCGCGCTTTCATCAGCTTCTCCGCTTCTTCGGCGCTGCGGGCCAGCTGCACCTCGGCGGCTCCTTCTTCCATGCAGATCTGCTTGATCTTCGCGATATCCGCGTCGATGATGTCCTCGTTAAAGCCGTCCTGTTCAATCAGCAGAATTGCTTCCATCTCCAGCGGCAGGCCGATCTTGTTGAATTCCTCGACGACGCGCAGGGTCGGATTATCGATAAACTCCAGCGTAGAGGGCGTAATCCGGTGCTGCCCGATGATGCTAGATACGGTTCGGGCCGCAGCATAAATATCCTTGTACATGGCGAGCATTGTTTTCTTGTAGGTAGGGGCCGTCAGCAGCTTGACGGTTGCTTCGGTAATGATCGCAAGCGTTCCCTCGGAGCCGACCAGCAGCTTCGTCAGGTCATAGCCGGCAACATCCTTGTACAGCTTGCCGCCGGTACGGATAATGTCCCCGTTCGGCAGCACGGCCTCAAGACCGATCACGTAATCCTTGGTCGTGCCGTATTTCAGCCCGCGCAGGCCTCCGGCACATTCCATAATGTTGCCGCCCATTGTGGAGATGACCATGCTGCTCGGATCGGGCGGATAGAAGTAGCCCAGCTCCTCTACGGCCTGATGGAACTTCTTGGTATTCAACCCGGGCTGAAACGTCGCGGTCAGATTGTCCCGGTCAATTTCGAGCAGCCGATTCATCCGGTTCATCACGAGCACGAGTCCGCCCGCTACCGGGACGGTGCCTGCGCTGAGATTGGTGCCGGCACCACGGCCGATGACTGGGATGCAGTGCTCGTTCGCTACCCGGAGGATGGCGGAGACCTGCGCCGTATCGGCGGGATAAATGACCCCGTCCGGCAGCGACTGGTGCATAGGCGTGGCGTCATAGGAGTAAGAAATAAGCGCTTCGGGATCATCTTTAAAATGGGCTTCGCCGACAATGCTGCGAAGCTGTTGGCGGACGGAATCATCCAGCATAAATAGGACAGCCTCCCTGGATCAATGGATTTTACTGGCAGAGCAGCAGCCAACAAGACCTAACAAGAATTGAGATCAGGTCATCTGATGACTTTTCTTTCATTATAGCGTATGCTTGAATAAGTGTATATTCTTTTTTTCGGGGGATTGTATGAAGCAGTTTACGAATGTAAAGCCGCAAAAAGGATCCGATCTGGTCATGGAAGCTATCCTTCAGCGGATCGAGTCGAACGATTTGAAGCCGGGCGACCGTCTTCCCTCGGTGGTGGAGCTCGCGAACAGCTTTCAGCTGGGACGTTCTACGATCCGTGAAGCGCTGAGCGCCTTGAAGGCTATGGGATGGCTCGACATTCGCCATGGCGGAGGAGCCTTCGTCAGCAAGGAGCTGCCGAAGGCGGACCAGGCGGGAGGTGCGCAGCCTCTTTTTGAAGGGACGGATTCCTTGAAGGAAGTGCTGGAGGTCCGCAAATATATTGAGGTAGGGTGCGTGGTCCTGGCGGCAAGGAACCGCACGGATAGCGATCTTGCCGCTATGGAGCGGACGATCGGTCTGATGCTTGATGTGCTGGCTGACGAAACGCTGGGAGAGCAGGCGGACGTCGATTTTCACCTCCAGATTGCAGCGGCCAGCCATAACAAGCTGTTTCTGCAAATTATGGAGTCTTTAACGCAGCGGCTGCAGGAGAGCATGGGCAAGTCGCGGGCCTTATGGTTCTATGGAGAACTGGCGTCCGCGGAAAGGCTTTTGCAGGAGCATACGGCTATTTTTGAAGCGATCCGCGATCAGGATGAGGCTATGGCTGAGAAAAGGCTGCTGCTTCATCTGCAAAAGGTGGACACGGTTCTGCAGCAGGTGCTGTAGCTGCGGAATCCGAAACTTTTTTGTTTCGGTCTGCGTCTTTTAGGGTAAGTCGCTGTATTGCCTGAAATCTTTTATTTAATTCAGCGGAAAATAAGACTGCGTTACGAACGATATAAATGAGATGCGAAAGGATTTACATCCGATCATTTCCCGAAAGGATAGATAAAGGGGGCCAGCCTAATGGAAGGTAGCATTGGGAACCGGTACGTACCAGAGAAAACGATCATGTCGCTGCCGGGCGGAATGATCTATCTGGGGACGGATCTTTCATTGAAACGCCATGTGATTTTGTATGGGGTGGACAGCCCGGATGAAGCGTTCACGGCGCGTTATCTGCGTCAGCTGCGGGAAGCCTCCCAGTTTACCGGCGAAAATTTTATGCATATCCTGGATCTCGGCATGGACACTGAGTCGAGCCGGATCGTAGCGATTCTTAAACCGAGCAGCGGAAAGCCGCTTGCCCAGGAGATCGGCCGGCAGGCCTGGAGCTTCGAGGAAAGCATTCTTCTGATCTGCGGCTTGAGCGTGACGATGCAAAAAGCGTTTGCGGAAGGGATTACGCAATTCTCCGTGCATGCCGAGAACCTGTGGTTAAATGAAGAGAATCAGATTGTGGTCATGAATTACTGGGAGCAGGGGCCTGCGCGCCACCGGGGCGTTACCGGGCTGTGCGGTTTGCTCTATCAATTTCTGACCGGCGCTCAAACGATCCCCTTGTCGTGGGAAAGTCTGGAGCTGCTGCTTCTCGAATCGCTGCGCGACCTGCAGTCTCAGCAGCGGGAGGAGGTTCTTGGCATTATTCGCCAGGCATCGGCGGGACAGCTGTCGCTGAAGGAATTTACTTCCCAGCTCCGGCAGCAGCTGAGCTTCCGCGGCGAACGCGGAATGGACGATGTGAAGCCTGCGCCTACGGCGTCGGCGCAGGCTCCATCCGCGTCTGCAGCACGGCCTAACCCGTATAAGGACGAGGAGCAGGAGCGCATCCGCGAGCTGAAGCAGTTCGTCGCGGGTCCGTCCCGTCCGGCAGCGCGTAGGACAGCCGCACCTGAGCCGGAGGGCGATGAGGCCGAAGACAAAACGGCGGCGATGGAGCTCGATGAGCCTGCGGAGGAAAAACGGTCGGTCGGATGGCTGGCTAAGCGGGTGCTCATTTTCGGTACCGCGTTTCTGTGCATTGTAGCCTTGGCCGGCTTCATTCTGATCGAATTGATCGATAATCACAAGCCGAACCGCGGCGAAGATCCGTCGTTTGCCGAGCAGGTGCCGGCCACGCCGCAGACGCAGCAGCCGGCGGAGACTGCGCCTAAGGAAACGAAGCCGGAACCGTCGCCGGAGAAGCCGCCCGCGTCCGGAGAGCCTGTCCAGGCGCCCAGCCTGATCGGACTGAGCCGGGAGGAAGCGGAGAAGCAGGCTTTGGCTTACGGCCTGCACTATGAATTTGTGATTGAGGCGAGCGATCAGGCGAACAATACGGTATTCAAGCAGGAGCCCGTGCCGAATACGCAGCTTCATTCAGGGGATAACATTAAGTTTTGGGTAAGCAAAGGACAATAACCGGAACGTAGACATGCCCGGACGCTCCGCGGCTGGCCGATTCTGCTTTTAAGCGGAAGCGGCCGCGCGGAGGCGCCGGGCTTTTTTTGACATCATAGAATTTATAAAATTTCGGGGTCCCCGCAAAGTACATGAGTCCGCCTCGAAGCATAAGCCCCACTTTGTGGGGTTATTTTGGCTGCTCTTGGGTTCATCCTGCGGAACTATAAAGAAAGCCTTTGTACCGCCTGCCGGAGGACGGAGCAGGAGTAGTTGAACTGATCCTTTTCCTTGGGCGACAAATTCAGCTCGACGATTTCTTTCACGCCCTGCCGGTTGATGATGGCCGGGACGCCCGCGCATAAATCCGTTTGTCCGTATTCCTGATCCAGAATGGCGGATACGGCAATAACTTTGTGGTCGTCATTGAGGATCGAGCGGGTAATATAAGCAAGCGCATTGCCGATGCCGTAATGGGTGGAGCCTTTGCGGCTGTATATTTCCCAGCCTGCATCCTTGGTTTGCAGCGCAATTTCCTCCAGGTTCATATGTCCGAACCGCTTCGGATGCTGTGCGAGAATATCGAGGATAGGCTTACCGCCGATCGTGACATGCGACCAGCAAGGAAATTGGGATTCACCGTGCTCGCCGAGCACATAGCCCTGCACGCTCCGCGGATCTACCGGCAAATAGTTGGAGAGCAGCGTTTTTAGGCGGGAGGAGTCGATCGAGGTGCCGGTGCCTAGAACCTGATGGCGGGGAAGCTCCGATAGCTTCCACACCATGTAAGTGACAAGATCGACCGGATTGGCTGCCGCGAGGAACACGCCTTGAAAGCCGCTGGCCATAATTTGCTTGATCATCGGCTTGTGAATGTCCTGGGCCAGCTCCAGCGCATCAAGCCGGTTCTTGCTGTTCGGAGGTGTGGCCCCGGAGCACAGGATGACGATATCCATGTCCTTGCACTGCTCGTAGGTTCCTGTATACACTTTGGTGCGTGAATGCGTGAAGTCCATGCAGTGCGATAAGTCCAGCGCTTGAGCATAAGCGCGGTCCGGGGTGCGGTCGATCAGCATGATCTCGTCGCAGATCGACTGGTTGATTAAGGCGTAGGCACAGCTGGCTCCGACATAACCGACTCCGACGATGGCAACCTTGCGTAATGAGCTTCCCATTGCGTATTCCCCTCTCGTCAACTCTTCGCTGTCATTAAAATATATGAACAAATGAAACTTTCATGTAATTTATGTGTTATTTATATTTACGCGAATTGATATTGAAATGTCACTATTTTGTTTCGGTCGGAAGAACGATCTGTACTCGCAGCGATGACTTTTTCAGTAGCCTCCTCCTAAAGGGAGTCTTGTGAAAGCGGGCGGGACTGTGACATAATCGATGTACTCAACACACAGATTAGGGTGAGACGCATTGATTGATTACAAACAGCTGTCGTTCCGAAGCAAATTGAGATCGGCTTTTATTATGGTGACCCTGCTGTCGATTCTGATCACCGGCGGGTTCAGCTATTATATTACGACCAACATTATGGAAGAGAACGCGCTGAAGCTGACCCAGGATACGGTCGTTAAATCCGCACAGATCGTAGACGAAAAGCTGAATAAGCTGATGATCGTTATGATGACGTTTATGATCAGCCCGCAGTTTCGCAATATGCTGAAGGACGTATCCACCGGGGAGAAAGGAAACTATTATACGCACCTCGCGGAGATGGACAACGTGTTTTCCCAGGCGAGAATTGCCGAGCCGCTGATTCATTCGATTTATGTGTCGACTCCGATGGGAGAGTTCTATCCTCTGTCGATGAACCGGAACCGGCAAACCGCTTTCGCAGATACTTCTTTATATCAGCGAACGCAGCAGGCGAAGAAGAATCTCTGGATCGAAGGGCATGAAGACACCTTGTTTTTAGGGAAAGAGCGGGTGGTCTCGCTTATTTTGCTGCCGATATCCGATTTTCCCGTCAGTGATGTCTATGTAGTCGTCAATATTCGGGAAGAGGGGCTCCGCAAGCTGGTCGGGCCGGAATCGGACAGCGGTTCGTCCCGCGTGCTGCTGAATGCCGATGCCGCACCCGTATGGCGGGAGCCGAACGCGCTTGTGAATGAAGCGGTAGGCAGCGGCTTTGTGAAGCCATTTATTCATGGCGGGGCTTCCGGCTATACGACATATGAGATGGATCGCCAAGACTATTTGTTGAACTATGCGCACATGAGCATCAATGACTGGACGATTATGGCGATCCAATCCAAGGATCACGTGCTCCACGATATGATCTATGTCAAATGGATGATCTTTTTAATCACTTTGCTTGCTTTTCTGATCACGGCGCTCGTTTCGGGCGAATTTACCCGTTATCTGCTGAAGCCGCTGCAAGGGCTTCAGCAGGTCATGAAGCGGGTGGAAGGAAACGATTTGTCGGCAAGGTTCGAAAGCCCGAGCCAGGACGAGCTGGCGCAGGTCGGCTACCGTTTTAACCGGATGCTGGAGCAGATCGTCGTGCTGATCGACGAAGTGAAACAGGCTGAAACGAATAAACGGGCAGCCGAAATCAAGTCGCTGTCGGCTCAGATCGGACCCGCATTTTTTGTATAACGCCTTGAACACGATTTACTGGAGACTTGATTTGAAGCAGGTGGAGGTCTCCCAGAAGATGATCGTCTCGCTATCCCGTTTATTTCAGCTCGGCTTGAACAAAGGCAATGAGATTACGACGCTGGACAAGGAAATACAGCATGTTCGCGAGTATTTAAAGCTGCAGATGTTCTGCTACGAGCATTTGTTTGAGTATGACATTCAGGTGAATGGGCCGTGGCTTCTTCAACTTCCGATCCCCCGGATCATGCTGCAGCCGCTGGTCGAAAACAGCATTCTTCACGGCTTTGAAAGTATGGAAAGCGGAGGGCGGATCGATATTGGGATTGAGGCGAATGAAGAAAAGGGGCAGTGGACGATCCGGGTCCGGGATAACGGGAAAGGGATCGACGAATCCCGGCTGCACTCGCTGCTGCAGGACAGCGGTGAGGAAAAGGGCTATGCCGTCGGCAATCTGCTCAGCAGACTACAGCTGTATTACGGCGATCTTGCGTCCCTGTCTATCGACAGCATCCCAGGGGAAGGAACGACCGTGCTTATTACCATACCGCTGAAAGGAGAGCTTTCCGATGTACAATCATGAAGGGATCCGCCTATGCGTCATTGATGATATCAAAATTGTGGTCGACGGACTGACCGCCATCGACTGGCCGGAGCACGGCATCCAGGTCGGAGGCACCTCTTCGAACGGGGAGGACGGGCTGGAGCTGATAAAACGGGTCAAGCCCGATATCATCATTACAGATATCCGGATGCCCAAGATGGACGGATTGACGATGCTTCGGGCAATTCTGGAGCTGAATCATTTATGCAAGGTTATCCTGATCAGCAGCTATACGGATTTTGATTACGCCAAGCAGGCCGTGCAGCTCGGGGCTTTTGACTTTGTAGTCAAGCCGTTCACGAAGGATGAGATTATTGATGCCGTGCTCCGGGCCAAAGCGCAGATTGTCGAAGAAAAGTCGCAGCTCCTGAACGTTCGCGAGATGGAAATGAAGCTCAGGGAGAGCATGCCGGTACTCAGGCAGGAATATTTCGCGCTTCTACTCAACCATCGGACGCCTTGGGAGCATGCTTCCAAACGATGGGCGTTTCTTAACATGGAGCTGGAGCCCCGGGGACTGGTTGTGCTGCTGCTCGAAATCGACGGTTTTCAGGAGCGGGTTGCCGGACTGCCTGTCCATGAGATTGAGCTGATTCGGTTCACGATGCAGAACATTATGGAGGAAACGATCCGGGAGCATGCGAAATGCATTGTATTCCGGGCGGCGCATAACCGGTTCGTTGCCGTGGTCAACGATTCCGCCGCGGCCGGCGCTACCGTTATTGCCGAACGCTGCTGCCTCAATATCGAGCGGTATACGAAATTTACCGTTTCCGTCGGCGTGGGAACGCGGGTCGAGCAAATCAGCGAGCTGCCCGATACCTACAGGCAGGCGAGCCGCGCGCTGACCTACAAGCTGTTTACGGAAGGCAACGGCGCCATCGCCTATGAGGAAATACCGAAATCGGACAGGCAGCCTCCCATCGCATTGGAGCAAAAGGAGGAGCTTCTGCTCGTTCTGCGTTCCGGCAACAGCGAGCGGGCGGCCGAAATTTTGGCCGATATTTCGAACGCGCTTCAGTCCTTGCGGCCAAGGCCCAATCCGGATTATTTGCTGAGTTTATACGAGGAGCTGGCCTCCGCCGCCATCCGGACGTTCTATGAGCTCGTCCCTTACCGCAGCGTTCAGCCGTTGGTCGACAGGTTTAAGGGAGTCCAGGCTCAAGCGGGGTGAACCTTGTCGGGACTGGAGCAGCAGCTGCTGCTCCTCTGCCGTGAGGGAGCGGAGCTGGTGAAGAAAAATACGCTGTCGGAAGGACAAGCGGTTATTTATAAGGCGCAGGACTTTTTGCTCAGTCAGCTGGAGCGGGAAGTAACGGTGACCGAATGCGCTGCGCATGTACATTTAAGCGTTAGCTATTTCTCCAGCTTGTTCAAGAAAGTGACCGGGCTGACGATGACGCAGTATGTGAATACCGAACGGATTCAGAAGGCCAAAGCGCTGCTGATCGGCGGGATGCCAGTGCAGGAGGTCGCCTCTGCGGTCGGGTACGAGGAGCGCCGCTATTTCAGCGAAATGTTCAAGAAGGTGACCGGGATGACGCCTTCCGAATTCCGGGCAAGCTACGATTGAAAAAAATGTCGAAATTTGCAAGATCATATTTTTGTCACCCTAGAGAGTGGACTTACCCCACTCTCTTCTTTTATTTTGCACATTATACTAAAGGGGAAGCAGGACAAAACATAAGAAAAAGAGGTATCGGGTATGTGGAGAAAAATGGTATCCGTTGGTTTAGGGGTCACGCTTTCCGTAGGTTTGGCAGGCTGCGGCTCATCCGAACCGGCGAAAGGCACGAACGGCCAAGCGGGCGGCACTGCGCAGAAGAAAGTCATCAAGTACTGGACGGACGATCGTCATGACCAGGAGTATATCAAGGAAATGATCGCGAAGTTCAATTCCACCAACCAAGACAACATTGAAGTGGAACTGACGGTGATGTCGGAAAACTATAACCAAAGCGTTGACATCGCGTTTTCAAGCAACCAGGCGCCGGATGTGCTGAGGCTGAAGAGCGCGAACACGGAAACCTTTGTGAAAAAAGGATATGTGGCTCCGATTGATTCCTACATGAATGACGAGCTGAACAAGAAATTTTCTTCGGTAATTATCGATGGGGTGAACCGGTTTGACGGTAAACTGTATTCTCTTCCGAATACGGGATTAACGCTGCGGCTTGTGTATAACCAGGAACTGTTTGAGAAGGCAGGCATCCAGAATCCGCCGGTTTCACTTCAGGAGATGGCAGCCGATGCGAAGAAAATTACCGATATGGGCAAAAAAGACGGGATTTACGGCTTCGCGCTCAATTTTAAAAGTCCGAAGCTCGCGTTCGACCGCTCCATTCGGGAAATATTGTCGCTGAGCGGTTACCAGGGGCTTGGCTTTGATCCGAAGACGGGCAAGTTTGACTTTGCGCCTTATGCGGAGGCTGTGAAATACTTCAAGCAAATGAACGACGAGGGAAGCATTCTGCCCGGAGCGACAAGCCTGGACATCGATCCGCTACGCGCTCAATTCGCTGCCGGCAAGATCGGGATGTACTTATCGTTCTCGACGGAGCCCGGCGTCTACAAGGATCAATTCCCGACAACAATCAAATGGGGCGGCGCCCTTCCTCCGACTTTGGACGGTCAGCGCAAAGGCACCTCGGAGATTGTATCGGCAGGCACATGGCTTGGGATCAGCAACACTTCGCTTAATAAGGACGCGGCGTGGAAGTTTATGCAGTATATGTACGGCGACGATATTCTAACAACCTATCATGAGAAAGGCTTCGGCATTGCTGTCGTGCCAAGCATTGCAGCGAAAGCGAAAAAGCCGGACATTCCGGGCATGGAAGGCTTCCTTGTCGGCAAGTATGACTCCTTGTGGCCGGTTTCTCCTAACGTAACGCCGGAGGGGGCGAATTACGGCGACGCTTTCTTTAAATACATGCTGACCGGCGGCGACCTGAATAAAGTTACGGAAGATTTGAACACGCGCTATAATGCCGCATTGGCTAAAGCTGCAGAGAAGGGCGATGTGAAGGTGACTCCGGATCCATCGTTTGATCCCGGCAAGCTGCAGGGCAAATAAGCAGGCGGGGCAAGGGCCTTCGTGAGCGGTTGACGAGGCCCTTTTTTTAGGCCCGTATTCGGGAAAGGAGGCATACCAGTAATGTCTAAATGGAAAAGACTGCAGGAAAATTCGCTGCTTCTTCTGCCCAGCGTTGTGCTCACCTTGGCGCTTGGCATTTACCCGCTGCTGTGGGTGCTCCGATATATGTTCTACGATTACGCGGGCTACGGTAACGAATTGTTCATCGGGCTCGACAATTTCAGACGGCTGATGAAGGATACCCAGTTCTGGGATTCGGTCGGGAATACTTTCGTGTTCGCAGGCGGCAAGCTGCTGCTGACGATTCCGCTGTCGCTGATCCTGGCGGTTATTCTGAACGGCAGACTGCGCGGCAGAGGCTGGCTGAGGGCTATTTATTTTATGCCGACCGTTATTAGTACAGCCGTTATTTCCGTTGTGTTTTATATCATTTTCAATTCCTATAACGGTATGGTGAATCAGCTGCTTCTGAAATATCACGTGATCAACGCGCCAATCGATTGGATGGGGCAGGAGCACGCCATGCTGACGGTCATTCTCGTGGCGGTATGGGGAGCGGTCGGCAACTATATGCTGCTGTTTCTGGCGGGGCTTCAGAGCATTCCGAACGATTTATATGAAAGTGCCTCGATTGACGGGGCGAACGCCACGCAAAAATTTTGGAGCATTACGATTCCTATGCTCGGCCCTGTAATGCAGATGATCGTTATGCTGGCCATTATCGCTTCGCTCAAAGGCTACGAGAGCATAATGGTCATGACGGAAGGCGGGCCGATCGGCAGGACGGAAGTGATGTATTTGTACCTGTATAAGCTGTTGTTCCCGGTATCTACGGGCTCGGCGGTCGATCAGCAGATTGGGTACGGCAGCGCCGTCGGGTTCGCAACGGCAGTCATTGTAGGGATCATTACAGCGCTCTATTACTATTTATCCAAAAAAATGAACAAGGTATTTTAGGAGGCGGGCAGGAGATGAATACACAAGCCAGACCGATGAACCGTAAGCCGTCTCTGCAGTTCGCCGGAATCGCCGGCCGCACGGTGATGTGGATATTCTTGATCGTCACCGCGATCCTGACGTTATTCCCCGTTCTTATGACAGTGAGCGGTTCTTTGAAAAGCAACGCCGAGCTGATGAGCGGCGGCGATCTGCTGCCGAAAGTATGGCAGTTTCACAATTACGCCGAAGCATGGAAGCAGACGCATTTCGCCCAATACACATGGAACAGCGTGTTTCTGAGCGTTGCCGTAACGGCGGGGCACCTGCTCGTTGCCGCGATGGCTGCCTATGTCGTGGACCGGAGGCAATTTCCCGGCAAAGCGCTCTACGTCGGGGTGCAGGCTTCGACGATGTTTATTTCTGTAGGAGCCGTCGTGCTCAGGCCGCAGTTCGATCTGATGGTCAAGCTCCATATGAATACGACACTGTGGGGCGTCATTCTCATTCTGATCAGCGCGCATGCGAGCACTTTCTTTATTCTGCTCGGTTTTTTCAAGGCGATCCCCAAGGATCTCGACGAAGCGGCCATGATGGACGGCTCCAGCTTTATCCGCAACTTCTATACTATAATTCTGCCGCTGCTGGCACCGGGGCTCGGCGTATCCGGCCTGTTCACGTTCCGCCATGCTTGGAACGAATATATTTTGCCGCTCGTGTTCACGATGACGAATCCGAAGCTGCAGACGCTGACTGTCGGACTTGCCAATCTGCGCTACGGCTCCTCTGCGGCGATGCAGACGAACCTGATGATGGCCGGAGCTTGCCTGTCGATCCTTCCGATGCTCATCGTGTATATTGCGGCGAACAAATCGTTCATGCAGGTGACGGCGGGCTCGGTTAAAGGCTAGTCGCACGGTGTCCGTGGTACGGAAACCTATTGATACTTAAGGAGGCATTATTAATGAACGAACTAACTATAGGCAGATTGGTCTCGAGCCCCGTGATTCACCGTCATACGGCTAACCCGCTGCTCACACCGAAGGATGTTCCTTATCGGACCTGCTATGGTATTTAATGCGGGGGTAACGAAATTTCAAGGGAAATATGTGATGGTATTCCGTAATGATTACGGTAATGCGGAGAACGAAACCATTGAGCCGCACAGCACGACGAACTTGGGGCTTGCCTACAGCGATGACGGGATTTCATGGAAGGTGCAGCCTGCGCCATGCTGGACATGGAACGATGAAGAAGTCATTCGGGTTTATGATCCTAGGCTGACTGTCATCGACGGGCGGTGCTATATGTGTTTTGCCGTCGATACGAAGCATGGGCTGCGCGGCGGGATTGCCGTAACCGAAGATTTCGAGCATTTCGAGGTGCTTAGCCTTTCCCTGCCGGACAACCGCAATATGGTGCTGTTCCCGGAAAAAATCGGAGGCAAATACGTTCGGCTCGAGCGGCCGTTCCCCGTGTACAGCCGCGGCGGCATCGATCGGTTTGATATGTGGATGAGCGATTCTCCCGATCTGCTGTATTGGGGCAATTCCTGTCTGGTGCTGGGTGTGGAGCATGTGCCGTTCGCTAATGACAAGGTCGGTCCGGGCGCTCCGCCGGTGAAGACGGACAAAGGCTGGCTCACGACGTTCCATGCCGTTGATCTCGACCGCAGCCGCGGTAAAAATGGGTGGGAGGACGCTTGGAAGAAGCGTTACACCGCCGGCATCATGCTGCTGGATCTTGACAATCCGAGCCGGATCATCGGCATGTCCAAGTCGCCGCTGCTGGCGCCCGAAGCTTCTTACGAGACGGACGGCGGCTTCCGCAATCATGTTATCTTTCCCGGCGGCATGATTCTTGAGCCCTCCGGCGAAGTCAAAATTTATTACGGCGCCGCCGACACGGTAGAATGTCTGGCGACCGCTCACGTGGACGATTTGGTACGTATATGCCTGGAAGGCAGATAAGAAGATGCTGAAGACGGGTCTGCCTATCCGCAGGCCCGAGCCTCAGTCAGGAGGAGAACCGATATGAGCTTGGGTGAAGTCACGATTCCATCGGAAAAGGTTTCCGTATCTTTTGAAGCGGATGTGGTCGTTGTAGGCGGAGGAGCGGCTGGAATGGCAGCAGCGCTCAGCGCCGCTGCCAATGGAGCGAAAACGCTGCTGATCGAACAAAGAGGTTTTCTGGGCGGCATGGGAACCGTGGCGCTGGCCCGGCTTTCTGCCCGTTTACGGATAAAGAAAAGCCGATCATCCGCGGCATCGGGATGGAACTGATGGAACGGATGAAGCTGGCGTGCAACAAGGATTACCAAGAGGAATACAAACATACGCTGGACTGGGTGCCGATTGATCCGGAGGTGCTCAAGCGGGTGTATGATGACGCGGCGCTGGAGCATGGAGTTACCCTGCTCTACCATACATTCGTATACGATGTCCTGCTCTCCGAGGACAAGCGGAACATCGAAGGCATCGTCATTGTCAATAAATCCGGACGATCCGTCGTCCGCTGCCGTTATGTAATCGATGCGACCGGAGACGGCGATATCGCCGCAAAGGCAGGCGCTCCGTTCCAGAAGGGCGGCGAGCAGGGGGAGCTGCAGCCGGGCAGCATGTGCTATTTGCTGACGAACGTGAACCGCAAAAGGTTCAGCCGGTTTCTCCAGGAAACCGGCGACACGGGGCAGCTGCATAAGACCGTGGAGCGCGCCATAGAAGAAGGCGCGCTGCCGGAGGGACGCAAATCGATTTCAGGGCTCGCCTGGGTGAACGACTATTTGGTCGGCGTCAACTTCGGCCATGTGTTCGGCATCGACGGCACGAAAGCCGAGGATTTAACCCGCGGCGCCATTGAGGGCCGCAAGCTGGCCGAGCGGCAGGTGCAGTTTTTCCGCGACTACGTGCCCGGCTTCGAGCATGCGCATCTGGTCGCGAGCGGCGAGCAGGTCGGCATTCGGGAGACGCGGCGCATTCAAGGGGACTATGTGCTGACCGCCGAGGATTTCCTCGAGGCCAGGTCATTCCCTGACGATATCGGCCGCAATGCCTACTATATCGATATCCATTTAGCCGATGCGAAGGGAAAGATGACGTTTAATCATTTGCCGCCGGGGAAATCCCACGGGTCCCTTACCGCGTGCTGCTTCCGGCAGGCCTGGATAATTTGTGGGTGCCGGGGCGGGCGGCTTCCTCCGACCGAGCCGTACAAGGCTCGCTTCGGGTCATGCCGAACTGCTTTGCGATGGGACAGGCTTCCGGTTCCGCCGCCGCCTTGGCGCTGAAGGCTTCGGCAGGCTCGCGGGACATATCGGTACGGGAGCTTCAGGAGCTGCTGCTGGAGCAGGGGGCTTGGCTTGGCGAGGAGTTCAAACCGGCTGACCGTACGGGGCAGCGGGATGGAAGCGCCGTATGAGGCTGCTTCCATTGAATAAGCTGACGGAGCTCTTCCACGGCGCCGTTTCGCTTGAAGTGAAGGAAGAAGGAATCAAGCCATGGCGGATTCCTTATGCGGATTTGGAGCTGTATCCGCCCAACGGGATTGACGGTAAAGCGGCCATCTGTGCCGGAGTCCGGCTTCGGCTGCTTACGAACTCAACCGAGGTTGCGGTCGCATTCCTGCCGCTGGAGGAAGCGGCACGGATGGACCTGCTCGTAGACGGACAGCTTCACTTGACCGCAGAGCTTCAAGTAGGCGAGACGCAGGCGAACTTTCCCGCATTGCCGCAAGGGATGAAGGAGCTGGAGCTGTATCTGCCGCAAAATACCGGAATGACCGTGACCCGGCTCAGTATTGAAGACGGTGCCTTATGGCAGCCGCTGCCGGATTACCGGCCCCGCTGGGTCACGTATGGCAGCTCGATCACCCAATGCGTCGACGCTTACAGCCCTTCCCGCACTTGGCCGGCGATAGCCGCCAGGGACTGCGGCTGGAATCTGACCTGCCTCGGCTTCTCCGGCAACGCGCATCTGGAGCCTATGACGGCGAAGCTGATCCGCGACCTGCCGGCAGACCTGATTTCGCTCTGTGTCGGCATCAATGTGTATGGAGCGTCCAGCTTGAGCCCGCGCACGTTCAAGCCGCAGCTCATCGGCATGCTGCAGACGATCCGTGAGAAGCATCCGGTCACGCCGCTGATTGTAATTTCTCCGATTTATGCGGCGGAGCGCGAGCATAACGAGAACAAGCTCGGCTTCACGGTAAGCGCGATGCGCGAGGAAATCCGGGAAACCGTTGAGCTATTGCAGCGAAGAGGTGACTGCCAGCTGCATTACCGCAACGGGCTGGATTGGTTCAGTGCGGACGATGCGTCCCATCTGCCGGATGGACTCCATCCGAATGCAAACGGCTATGAGCTGATGGGGAATCGTTTTCAGCAGAGCATCGTTCAGGATGTAATGTAACTTCATACGGCTTGGCGCTGCTTACTCCTTGAGGTGCGCCAAGCCTTTTTATCGCTCAGAGCAGTGTATATTCATATTCAACCATGCGGAATCGTCTGCAGGGTTCATGAATCCTGCTGCATGGCACCCTCCCCTGATTGGACAAAATATAGAAACTACAGGCATAATAGGAGAGGGAGGTGCTTGCTCATGGATTCCAAAAAAATCGAAGAAGAGCTGATCCAAAAGCTGACCGAAGGCGAGATGCACAGCGAGGAGCCCGATGAGGCCGCCGTTAAGAAGCTTCCGTATCCGACCGAAATTCGCATTCAGGCACAGATCGACCCGGTGGTTGATGAAACCCGGAAATTTCGCCAAATGGCCCGGGAGGTCGATGACCGGTATGCCAAGTACGATTCGCTGGTCAACGAGCCGTCGAAGCAGGAAAACGACTAGTGCACTGAAAGCACGCTGATCTTATAAGGTTAAAGAGTCCGGAACGGGCTTTTTCTCAATAAACGCTAATTTTCATCCGATTCCCGGGTTTAAACGGCGGTTAAAGGAAAAGATCCTGCCGGACGGAGTATCACCCAAATCCATAGTTTCTCAACAATGCTTCAGTGGCCTCGACGCAGGTGGGGTATCTTCCGGAAGAGTTTACGTCCGCCTTTGAAATCCGTGAAAATACCTTCAAATCTAATCAAATTCACGGGTTTCAACAGCGGCTGGAGGAAGATACCCCACCGGAGTATCACCCAAATCCATAGATTCTCAACAATGCTTACCTAGCCGCAGGCTAGGTTTTTCTTCATTTTGGTAAGAAAATGACACTATAGGATCCGAATTCGGAGCAGGGCGACAGGAAGATGACAGCGGATGGATTCATTGGAGTTTCATACGACAGACGTTTGGAACGAGCAGCTGTGGAAAGCGGCGGAGCCTGTCTATACCGGGGCGTTCCCCGAGCATGGAAGGAAAAGCTTCGCGATTATCCGAAACATGTTTGACCGGGGGCTGTGTCAGCTGCACACCGCTGATGACGGCCAAGTGACTAAAGCGATGGCGCTCACGGGAATCGACAGACGGGCTTCTGCACTGCTGATCGATTATGCGGCCGTCCGGGAGGAAGAACGGAGCAGGGGGCTGGGGCGCCGTCTTATCGATTACCTCAAGTCTTGGGGTATTGCCAACGGCTGCCGGGGCATGGTGATTGAAGTCGAGGCGGACGAGACCGAGGAAAATCTTCGCAGAATCCGGTTCTGGGAGCGGTGCGGATTTATTTTGACGGAAGGCGTTCATCAATACATATGGGTTCCCGAGCCGTATCAGGCTATGGTGTTTCATCTGCAAGAGGAAAACAGACTGCCTGAGGATGGAGAGGTGCTGTTCCGGTATATTACGGATTTTCACAAGAAAGCTTACCGGTCCCGCTGATGAACCGGATCGCTGTTGAAACGCTTTCATTCCCGGGTATAATAAGGAAGTGCACATACATTTAGCGATGGATGCTTATAAGGAGGATACGGAAGATGGAAGCGCCTTTATTTCGGGATCCGATATATGACGGGGCCGCGGACCCGGTGTTGATCTGGAACCGCCAAGAGAAGCAGTGGTGGATGGTGTATACGAACCGGAGGGCGACAGCGGGAGGGCCACGTTTTGCCTGGGTGCATGGAACGGACGCTTGGGGTTGCCTCCTCGGCGGACGGCGGGAATACATGGGTTTACCGTGGGATTATCCAGGGCCTGGATTTCGAGTGGGGCCGCAATACCTTCTGGGCGCCGGAAATCATTTGGCATGACGGCCGGTATCATATGTTTGTGAGCTACATACGCGGAGTTCCCGTCGATTGGGACGGTCACGCAAGAAAAATGCTGCACTACACAAGCGAAGATTTGCTGCAATGGACGCTGCAGGATGAAATTCCATTGAGCTCTGATTGCGTAATCGATGCCTGCATTCACTGGCTTTCGGACGGCCGCTTCCGGATGTGGTACAAGGACGAGACGCATCATTCCCATACGTATGCTGCGGATAGTCATGATTTGTACCAGTGGCATGTGGTTGGGCCGATTATTACCGATGGCGCGCATGAGGGGCCTAATGTCTTTTATTTTAAGGGATGCTATTGGATGATCATCGATGAGTGGAGAGGGCAGGGGGTCTACCGGTCGGAGGATGGCGAACGTTGGGAACGCAACGGACTGATCTTGAATGAGCCGGGAACCCGGCGGGACGATGGGCACCATCGGTCTTCATGCCGATGTCGTCGTCCAGGGAGAGGAGGCCATTATTTTCTATTTTACGCATCCGGACCGGGCTGATCATCATGCGGTTCCTGCCTCTTACGCGGAACGGCGCTCTTCGATTCAGGCGGCCAAGCTTGAGGTAATCGAGGGCCGCTTGGTTTGCAGGCGTAATGAGATAGTGGAGCTGTCGCTTCAGCCGGCTGCGAACTGCTCATTAAATTGAGCTAGGGTAGCTTACAGCGGGCCGCAGCCTCGTGCTGCCTAAACGAAGCAGCGGACATCCCCCGGGATGCCCGCCTGCTATCGTTACCGTAAAGAAATGTACCCGCGCTCCTGCCGGGTGTAGATTAGGAACAGCAGAATGGCCGTCACAATATGCAGCACCATGCCGACGAAAGGAATCCAGCCGATGCAGGACGTAATGATTCCGGCGATACTGCCGTGCCTCGGCTTGTTCTCCTTGGACACCAGGAAAAGAGTAATAATATGGACGATAAGCATAACGATCAGCGGCACATACGACAGGCTTATAACAATGAGTCCGCCCACAAACGGGATGCCCAGAATCGCTTCCAAAATTGCGGTGACCAAGATCAGCGTTTTTGTATTACTCATTTTATACCCCTTTCCAGTCAACATGAACGAATTTTCTTTATTGTATCAATCCTTACCCTAACATGCGACATTTTTCTTTACCACGTTCCGGTGGATAAAGTAACAGGAGGTTTAAAGGCGGATGGGAAAAATTATTTGTTTCATCTCCGATCAGTTTGCGGATTTTGAGATTACGCTGGCCTGCCACAAGTTGAAAAATATAGGCGGCAAGGAGATAGTGATGACTGGCTATGACCGTGAGGCCGTTGTCAGTGAATCCGGCTTGACCTACAAGCCGGATTTGACTGTCAAGGAGGCCCGGCAGCTGACGGAAGTCGAAGGGCTGCTTCTGCCCGGAGGCCCGATCCGTTCCCAGCGGGTAGAGCTGACGGAGCTGATCGTGCAGCTGGACCGCGAAGGCATCCTGCTGGCCGCGGTGTGCAACGGCCCGCAGTATTTGGGAAGGGCAGGCGTGCTGGCCCGGCACTCGTTCACGACCTCCTGCGGAGTGGAGCGAATCCGTGAGTTGGGCGTAGAGGACCCGTTCCCGCGCGGGCGTTACAAGGAGGAGCGGGTGGTCACAGACGCGCACGTCATTACGGCCAAAGGCCGGGCATTCATTGATTTTTCTTTTGCCGTGATGGATTATTTGAACATTTACGGTGAGGATGTGGACGAACGAACCCGGCTGTTTCATGATATTATGAACCGATGAACAGGATACAGTTTCCCTTTGCTTCTTGAAACAAATGCGCCCGGCATACGTATGTAAAGGTAGGTAGTGAATACAGCCGGGAGGTCGATACGATGAAGACGGAAACAACCAGGAACGGCATGATCAAACCTGTAGGAAACTTTGTAAAAGCGGGCATCATCATTCTGCTGCTTGTTATTGTCGCTTGGAACAGCTTCGCCACGGTGCAGTACGGGCACGTAGGGCTTTACAAAACGTTCGGCAAACTGAACGACGACATCCTGGATCCGGGGATTCATTTGAAAATCCCGTTTATGCAAAGCGTCATTCAGGTGAACACACAGGTAACGAAAGCGGAGACCGATACCTCGGCGTCCTCCAAGGATTTGCAGCCGGTGTCCACTCATGTGGCCGTGAACTATTCCGTTAACAAGACGGCAGCGTTTCATCTGATGAATAACATTGGCGGCTCCTACGATAACGTTATTATTGGGCCTGCCATTCAGGAAATTGTAAAGGAAGTTACCGCCAAATATCCTGCGGAGGACTTGATCGCGAAGCGGGACGTCGTGGCGACGGAAGTGAGCGACCTGCTGACCAAGCGGCTGGCAAAATACGATTTAATCGTGAACGACATTAATATCGTGAACTTCAAATTCTCCGATGCGTTTAACCAGTCGATTGAAGCCAAGCAGGTTGCCCAGCAGCAGGCATTGAAGGCGGAGAACGATCTCAAGCGCGTCGAGATTGAGGCCAAGCAAAAGGTCGCTCAGGCCCAGGCGGAGGCGGAATCGCTTAAGCTGAAAAAGCAGGAAGTGACGCAGGAGCTGGTGCAGCTCAAGCAGATTGAGGTACAGGAAAAAGCATTGGAGAAATGGGACGGCCATTTGCCAACGGTAACCGGCGGAGCGACTCCGTTTATTGATCTGAATTCGCTTAGCAGCAATCAAAAATAAACGCCATATGGATAAAAGAAGCTCTCTCCCGTCTGCTCCATTCTAGCTTCGGGAGGGAGCTTTTTTGGCGGTCCTTGTTGTGGTAAAATAAGCCAAAATGATTTCCGAGGAGGGAAGTGCTTGGAAGCGAATCCGCATTTTTTCAGCAACCCGGCCGAATTTCGCTCATGGCTGGAGCGTCACCATGCTGCCGAGAAGGAGCTGTGGGTCGGTTATTATAAGAAGGGGACAGGCCTCCCCAGCATGACTTGGCCCGAGTCGGTTGATGAGGCGCTATGCTTCGGCTGGATCGACGGGATCCGCAAAAGCATCGATGGCGAAAGGTACATGATCCGCTTTACGCCCCGCAAGCCGCGCAGCATCTGGAGCGCTGTCAATATGAACCGGGTGGAGGAGCTCACGCGCGAGGGGAGGATGAAGCCCGAAGGACTTCGCGCTTACGAGGCGAGGTCGGAGGAAAGATCTGCGGTTTATTCCTTCGAGCAGAAGGAGCCCGCTGTGCTGACAGAGGCTTATGAGCGCGAGTTTCGGGCGAACGAAGCGGCCTGGGCCTTTTTCGAAGCGCAGGCGGCCTGGTACCGTAAAGCGGCGATTCATTTGGTGATGAGCGCCAAAAAAGAGGAGACGCGCTACAAAAGGCTGGCCCAGCTTATTGAAGATTCGTCGGCAGGCCGGACGGTGCCTTCTTTATCGTGGAAGAAGCGTACGTAACATGGTATAGTAGACAAGGATTGAACATAGAACATGAAATGGGGTACATAAGGCAATGATCGATCATATTGTATTGGTAAAATTCGGCGAAAGCACGACTCAGGAGCAGCTTCAGGAGGTTGTAGACCGGTTCAAGGCGCTGAAAAGCCATTTGACAGGTGTCGTGGACATTCAGGCCGGAATCGATTTCTCCGGAAAAAGCCAGGGCTACCGCGTGCTGCTGTCCGTTCGCTTCGAGGATCGGGCGTCGCTGGAAGCCTACGTGCCGAATCCGCACCATCAAGCCGTTGCAGCCTATATCCGCGAAGTCGGAAGAGAAGACAGCATCGTGGTGGATATCGAAATTTAAGGCAGGAATACACAGGCAACGACAGCCGGCTGCAGCGCAGCCCGGCTTTTTTTGGTTCCAGGATTAGCGGGACAGTAGTTCATATACGGGTGTTTCGGGAGATCATGGAGCCGGATTGAACCGCCGGAGAGAAGCCGGGCTCATTTGTTTTTTTCCTGAAATCTGGTATGATAATGTTTTGTTTACCCGCAAGTGAACGATTCGAACAAAGATCAAACTCAAAGGAATCCTACGAAGATGAATCCAACGTACTCTTATTCGCAAAAATGCAGGCAGCTGCTTGTTATTTTGCTGCCTATCCTGGTCACGCAGGTTACGATGTTTGCCATGTCGTTTTTCGATACGTTCATGTCCGGACATGCGAGCGCCACGGATCTGGCCGGTGTGGCTATAGGCGCAAGCATTTGGCTCCCGGTTCAGACGGGACTTACCGGTATTTTATTCGCAGTCACGCCGATTGTCGCCCAGCTTGTCGGAGGGAACCGCAGGGAGCACGTTGCTTACAAGGTGGTCGCAATGCGTCTATTTGGCGGCAGCGGTAGCGCTGGCGGTCATCGTGGCCGGCGGCTTTGCTTTGGACCCTATCCTGGATCGCATGCATCTGGATACGGCGGTTCGTTATACTGCCAGGGGTTTCCTTATCGCTATCTCCACAGGCATTATACCGATGTTCGTTTATTCTGTCCTTCGCAGCTTTATGGACGGTCTCGGTCAAACGCGGATGTCCATGCGCATCACACTCATCTCGCTGCCGGTAAACAGCCTGCTGAATTATGTGTTTATTTTTGGCAAATGGGGCTTTCCTCGTCTGGGCGGCATCGGCGCCGGCGTCGCCTCTGGTATTACGTATTGGTGCATTTGTATCGTTGCAATGCTTGTTATCGCACGTGTCCAGCCCTTTGCGGAATACGGTATTTTCCGCAAGCTTTACCGCTTGTCGCTGGAAGCGTGGAAAGAAGTGCTGAAGATCGGGCTGCCCATCGGATTCGCGATTTTCTTCGAAACGAGCATTTTCGCCGCCGTTACGCTCTTGATGAGCGAATACAACACCGTCACCATTGCGGCGCATCAGGCTGCGCTCAATTTTGCCTCCTTCCTCTATATGGTGCCTCTCAGCATCTCTATGGCGCTGACCATCCTGGTCGGCTACGAGGTGGGCGGCAGGCGGTTTAAGGATGCGCGCCAGTACAGTTACCTGGGGATAGGTATCGCTCTGGCGATGGCGAGCTTGTGCGCCGCAGTTCTGCTCATCTTCAACAAGCAAGTGGCGGCGATTTACACGGCGGATGTACAAGTGCTTGAGCTGGCGCAGCAGTTTCTCGTTTATGCGATATATTTCCAGCTTTCCGATGCTTTGGCGGCACCGATCCAGGGAGCGCTGCGGGGCTACAAGGACGTGAATGTCACCTTGATTGTAGCGATGGTCTCCTATTGGGTCGTCGGCCTGCCCTTGGGTTACGTGCTTGCCCATACAACCGGTTTGGGGGCATTCGGCTATTGGATCGGCTTGATTGCAGGGCTGGCGTTCGGCGCTGCAGGCTTGTTCAGCCGACTTCTGTATGTGCAGCGGAAGCGGAGCCGGCCGGATGCTTCGGCGCCCCATGCGGCTTAGCTTGCAATAGTTTCAAGGTACGGCTGTCTTCTTGAATAGAAGGCAGCTGTTTTTTTGCCGAGCAGCCGTGAGCTGTGTTTAAGCTTACTGAAACGTCAGCGGGAAAAACACCTTTACGCCGTTCCATGCCACTATCATAGACAAGAAAGTGCAATACAGGAAAAAAAGTGCTACACGCGCCGCGCCGCTTTGCAAAAAAGTCCCGTTGCCTGACAGGCGGCTATCCGTTACGCTACGTTGGAAGGGTTTACATTTGAAGAATGGGGTGGACGAGGATGGCTTCAGCCAAAGGAAAGGTATGGCATGCCGAATGGCAGATCACGAAGGATTTGATTACGGGGCGGCCGATGCGTCAGCTGACGAATTATTTGGCGCATAGCTTTCATCTGTATTTCACGAATAACGGCTGGTATGGGCAGGGAAGCAAGCTGCTTTTCGGCTCAGATCGTGGCAATGCCACCAACCTGTACAGCCTGGATTTGAGCAGCGGCGAAATCACTCAATTAACCGACTATACAGGCAGCAAAGCCGTCATCCAGCAGGCTTATATTAGCCCTGACGAGCAGCGAGCTTATATTACATTTAATAATGAAATCATAGCGATCGATTTACAGACGTTAGAGGAGCGGACGATCTACCGGGCTCCGCAAGGCTATGTGCTGGGCAATTTAAGCTGTACGGCCGACAACGCCTGGATTTGCGCCTGCCTGAAGGAGGATTTGTCCGACCGGATCCCTACGTCGCTTGGCGCAGGATACATAGGCTTCGAGGAAACGGCCCGGGCCAAGCCGCACTGCCGGATTCTGCAGATCGCAGCCGACGGCGGAGAAGTCAAGGTTCTCCATGAGGACAAGGTATGGATCGGACATGTGAATACTTCACCGACGCAGCGGCACCTGCTGACCTTTTGCCATGAAGGGCCGTGGGATCTTGTAGACCATCGGATTTGGTGCATGAATATCGATACGGGAGAGGTATGGAAAATCCGCGATTCCGAGGACGATGTTTTTGTAGGCCATGAGTATTGGCATGCCGACGGTATTCGGATCGGGTATCATGGTTACACCGGCTCTCTCGAAAACAAAGACGGCAAGTTTATCGGTTCCATCCGTTACGATAATTCCGATAAGCAGGAATACGCCTTTCCGTTTCAAAACATGCACATTCATTCCAACGATACCTGCCTGATTGTGGGGGACGGACAGCAGACCAGCGCTTATCACGGGGATCAGTACCAGGATACGATCTGTTTATGGAAGCAGACGGACGATGGCCTGGCAGGGCCGCGTATTTTGTGCAGACACCGGGGCAGCTTTCAGTCCCAGAAAATTCATGTGCATCCGCGCTTCAGTCCGGACGGGACACAGGTTTTGTTTACCAGCGATTTGAACGGATACGGCAATCTTTATCTGGTTGATGTTCCCGAATTTGAAACGCTGCCGGAACAGCCTGACAATTAAAAATAAGCTATTGCGCCGAAGAGAAGGAGAAGGGGACACCCTTCTCTTTTTGCTGTGTCTTGGCATGGGGACTTCCATATTTATTGCCCCATTCCATGTTTTACATAAGGAATCGGGCTTCAGGCTATACTAAGTAAAAATTTGGACCGCATGATGCGATGTAATTGGAGGTGGACGCTTTGTTTTTCTGGCAGAAAATGAAGTACGGCAAATCGCACAGCTTCTCCTCTTCGAGAGTCAATGGGCAGCAGACGAAGAACTCCGGGCACTCGGGAGATCTGTCGGAAGATAATCAGCAACGCTTCACCGGCAATCTGCAGGACATGGCGCAATTGTTGGAACATACGCTGGGCTCCAATGAAGATTTCAAGCTTCGTTGGTTCGACGCCCTCGGCAAATATAAAGCAATCATGGTCTATTTATCGAGCATGATCGATCCGAACATCGTCAATAACGATATTTTAAAGCCGCTGATGCATCCGCCCGCCCGTTTTGAGGAAGCAGCTATGTCTCCGGAACAGCTCAAAAGCGTACTGCTCCACGATGTGCTGTATCACTGTAAGGGCGAGCTTGACAGCGATTTTGACAAGCTTTTGGAGTCTCTGTTAAGAGGCTATACGCTGGTATTTATGGAAGGGATGGAAGAAGGCTTCGTCTTCCCGGCCTGCAATATCGCTATGCGCAGCATTACCCAACCGGAGACGGAGCAGGTGATCCGAGGTCCTCGGGAAGGGTTTATCGAAAATCTGGAAACGAACATTGCCCTGATTCGTTACCGTCTTCCGACACCTGCTTTCCGGATCAAAAGCATGAAGCTCGGCCGGATAACCCGCTCCAAGGTGGCGGTATGTTATTTGGACGGGATTGCGAACCAGGAGCTGGTGGAAGAGGTTATCAGCCGGCTGTCCGGCATTGATATCGACGGTATTCTTGATGTCGGTTATTTGGAGCAGTATATCGAGGATAATCATTTTACTCCTTTTCCGCAGATTCAGAATACGGAACGGCCGGACAAAGCAGTGGCGAGCATGCTCGAAGGCAGGGTCATTATTCTCGTCGACGGCTCGCCGTTTGCGCTTGTGGCTCCGAGCGTATTCAGCCAATTTTATCAGACGACAGAAGACTATTCCGAAAGATTTGTCATGGTTAGCTTCATTCGGCTGGCACGGCTGCTCGCCCTGGCGTTTTCCTTGATTACGCCATCTCTGTACGTAGCGATCATTTCATTCAACCCCGAGCTGATTCCTACGGAGTTTGCCGTTGCTGTAGCTGGAGGGAGAGCCGGTGTTCCGTTTCCTTCCGTTGTTGAAGTGCTGATTATGGAAGCCTCGATGGAGGTGCTGCGGGAAGCGACTCTGCGTCTGCCTCAACAAATCGGCGGGGCGCTCTCCATTGTAGGTGTGCTCGTCATCGGTACCGCCGCGGTGGCAGCGGGATTTGTCAGCCCGATTACCGTTGTCGTGATCGCCTTGACCACGATCGGCTCGTTTGCGACGCCGGCCTACAACGCTGCGCTGGCTCTGCGTCTGCTGCGCTTTCCGCTCGTTTTTGCCGCGGGGATGTTCGGGCTGTACGGGGTGATGGCCGGCTTGATTCTGATCGCCAACCATATGCTGTCCCTGCGTTCCTTCGGCGTTCCTTACTTAAGTCCGGTGGTTCCTGGAAATTTCCAGGGGATGAAGGATACGGTCATGCGCGCGCCCCTGTCATCAATGAAAAAAAGACCCTCCATGCTGCATACGCCGAATGCGCAGCGTGTAGGGGATAAGGTCGCTCAGAAGATGCAAAATCCAACGCACAATACTTTGGATCCGTTAAAAGTTGGAAATGAGAAATGGGGGAAGCCGGGTGGAATATCCACGTCAGATAACGATGATACAAGCGACGGCGGTTCTGATTAGTACCATTATCGGCGTAGGGGTGCTGCCCCTGCCGTTATTTGCCGTTCGTGCCGGGGGTACCGGAGCGCCTCTCGTTACGGTTCTCGGCATTCTCATCGCCTCGGTCGGGCTATGGACGATTACGAAGCTGGGCATGCGGTTTCCGAATCAATCCATTATCCAATACAGCGAAGAGATTATAGGCAAATGGCTTGCTTGGGTCGGCTGTGTGATGATCATCATCTTCTTCTCTTTGCTGACCTCGCTTGCCGCGCGGGAGTTCGGGGAGGTTGTTATCACGACCGTGCTGAAGCGGACGCCGCTTGAAATTACGGTTATCGTTATGCTGCTGCTGGCCACCTTCTCATCACGCAACAATATGACGACGTTTGCCTACATTCATAACTTCTATTTACCGCTGCTTGTCTTTCCGGCCATTCTGATCGTGGCTCTATCTTTGAAAAATGCGGATGTCATCAACCTGCTGCCGGTCACGGGCAACGACCATCATCAGATGCTGCCCGGCATTCTGACTATCGCCGGTTTGTTCCAGGGTACCTTCGTGTACACCATCGTCATTCCGGCCATGCGGCGTCCGGATCGGGCAATGATGGCCAGCTTCTGGGGAATGCTGATCGGAGGAGGCCTCTACCTGTCCATTGTAGTCGCGGCTTTGGGCGTATTCGGCCCGGAGGAAACGAAGCTGCTGCTGTGGCCGACCTTGGAGCTCGCCAAAACGACGACGCTCCCCGGCAATATTCTGGAGCGGCTCGATGCGGCTTTTCTTGCCGTATGGGTGACGGCGGTGTTTACCACTCTGTTTTCAAGCTACTATTTCACGATTCGCGCGATCAGCAAGCTGTTCCGGTTAAGGGACCATAAGATGCTTTCCTTGTTCATCCTGCCTTACCTGTTCGTTTTGGCGATGCTGCCGCAAAATATTATTCACATGTATCAAATTATCGAGTGGGTGAGCCGTGCCGGATTGGTCATAACTATAGGTTATCCTTTAATACTTCTGCTGATTGCTGTGGCTCGGAAGAAAAGGAGAGAACTGGATGATTCCAAAGCTACGGAGCAAGAAGATTAGCGTCCTTCTGATGTTTTCGTTCGTCCTGCCTCTGCTGACAGGCTGCTGGGATCGGCTGGAGATCGAAGAGAGAGCCGTCGTGTTGGGTGTCGGCATCGATAAGGCGGAACAGGCATTGCCTAAGCCGAGCGAAGCGATCTCCCATCCTGCCGACAAGAAATTGAACATAACGAAAGCCGGTCTTATTAAAGTATCGGCGCAGATTGCCGTCCCGGGACGCATTCCGCTCGGACCCGGGGAAGGCGGGGGCGGCGGCGGCGGACAAAAGACAATCTGGGTTGTGGAAGCGACCGGGTATACCGTTGCGGATGCGTTCAATGTGCTCCAGCAGCGGGTATCCCGTCCTCTTTTTTCGGTCATCTGCGCATTATTGTCGTATCGGAGAAGGTAGCTAAGAAAGGGATCGAGAACCTTAACGATTATTTTCGCAGGAATCCTGAGGTTCGGCGGACGAACTGGATGGTGATCTGCAAGGGAGAGGCAACGGCCATCATGCATGCTTCGCCGCAGCTGGAGCGTGTGCCTACTTTGTATTTAATGACGACGATGGATCAAGCTGTAAAAATGGGTAGATTCCCGAATGATTTCCTTGGGGTATTCTGGAATGCCAGCTCAGCCAAAGGGAAGGAAGGCTATCTTCCCTATATGGAAATGATGGAAAACGACAATGTGCAAATCAGCGGGCTGGCGATGTTCCGGGGGGACAGGATGGTTATGACGACCACCCCACGGGAAATTATTCACTATATGGGCATTATGGGAATGCGTGAGGGCGGCGGCGAGGCTTATGCCAAGCTGGAGGGGAGGAAGGAATACTTCATGTTTCAAAGCCGGACCCGCCAATCGATGTTCAAGGTCAGTCTCCAAAACGGCAAGCCATACATCAAAGTGACTACCATCATTGAAGGAAATCTGCTCAGCAAAAGCAGCGAATCCATTTCACTGAAAAGCGATGTGATTCGCGCGGTGGAGGTGCAGCTGGAAAAACAGGCGGCCGAGGGCTACCGCAATCTGATCGCCAAAACGCAATCGGCGAATTCGGATATTTTCGGCTTCGGCGAGTATATTCGGGCGAAGCAGCCGTCCTATTGGAACGCCAACATACAGACCTCTGAAAAATGGAGAGAACATTACAAGGAGCTGAAAATCGACGTAAAAGTCGACGTTCATATCCGCCGCGTAGGGATGAAAGCAACCTGATGATTTCTTTGCAGAAGAGTCCGTTAGGAGATGATGGCATTGTATACAGGGATTATTGTCAGCTATATGAATTTCATCCTGTTCCTGCTGCTGCTTTCGGGCTGGTTTATTCTGCAGTTTGATGTGATGCGGTATAAGAGGAGGGGGATGGATAGGGAGTTCAAGGCTTCAAAATGGCTTGCCTGGTTTAATTTAATCATAGGCATAGTGGGGATTCTGGGCAATTGGTTCTATCACAAATTATTATGATCGCAAGTTATTTGCAACATTAAGGTCTTCTGCGTCGTCTATTTTAGAAGACACTCAAAAAGAACAGCTGGGAGTGAATGAAAATGAAATGGTTAGGGAAACAACCTCTGGTTGTGTTATTTCTAGTGATGATATTGAGTATTGCTGCAGGCTGCAGCTCGTCGGCACCAAGCAGCGCCAATTCGGCTCAGCCCCCGGCATCGGGGACAGAGGGTACAGGCAATTCCGGTAATACAGGCACAACGCAGCCCGGTGAGACCGGCTCGAAAGGGACGGGCTCCGATGCTTCTTCGGTTAATCCGAAGCCTTCGACCCCGGATAAGCCGGTGTCGGAAAGCGGAGCCATGACTAACCTGACGGCGGTACGGCTTATCGATCCTTCGGCAGGCTGGGTTGGCGGAAACGGCTGGATCGCCCGTACGGACGATGGCGGCAAGCAATGGAAGATGCAGTACAGCGGAAAAGACGGCATCGCGCAGATTTTTGCGCTAAACGGTCAAGATGCTTGGGCCAGCGCTGTGAAGGCGGACGACGCCTCCAAACGGGAGCTGCTCCAAACGTCGGACGGCGGAGCGCACTGGTCGGTCGTCGGACCGCTGCCTAACGCCGGCTTCATTCATTTCATGTCGAAGCAGGAGGGCTTCTCCGCAAACGCCTATACGACGGACGGCGGTAAAAGCTGGACTACGTTCGGTTTGCCGGAGCATGTGGTAGGCGATGCGTATTTCCATGACAAGTCCAACGGCTGGATCGTGACGGCGGAGGACAAAAAGATTTATGTGAAACGGACCACCGATGGAGGTAAAAGCTGGAATACGGTTCTGACCCGCGATACGGAAGCGTTCCTCAACGGGACGGTCATCCGGTCGGCGGGGGCGCAGGACGCTTGGGTGGAATTGATCGGCGACTCGGGGATGTCGCAAACCTCCTATTCGTTGTTCCATACGGCGGACGGGGGCAAGAACTGGCAGCCCGTACTAGCCAATTCAACGGCTGGCGCAGGCCCCGCACCGGGCTTCCCGGCCAATTATGCCGGAAACAAGAATGAAGGATCCAAGCCGGGCGATTTGTATGTTGTGGATCCGAAGGTCGCATTTATGGGCGGATATTGCCCGGCATGCGACAATCCGAACACCGTCGGTTCAACGCCGGACGGCGGCAAAACGTGGGTGAACGGGAAGCAGCAGCTGCCCGGCTCCAGCGGAGCCATGCTTGCCATGAGCGACGCGAAGCAAGGATGGCTGATCACCAAGGATGCGACCAAGCCTTCCGTGATGTATACGACATCGGACGGAGGGCAGAATTGGACGGCGGTCCACACCTTCGATCAGCCGAAGTCGTAAGCCGGCGGCTGCCGCGCGGCGGCCAGAGCCTCAGCCTCGCCCCTCTCGTTATCGGAGGGCGCGGGGCTGTTTCTTTTTCCAGCCGAAACGGCGTTTTTGTCCGCTTTGTTAAAGCGGTATTTTATGGTACCCTTGTCTTGTTGCGTCTTCGCGATAGTGTATGAAAAGGAAGAGAAGAAGACGATCAGGAGGAGAAGAGCCTATGCTGTTTATCGATAATGGGGGCATGACCGATCCCGCGGTTAATTTGGCGCTGGAGGAGTTTGCCTTAAGGCAGCTGCCCGCTGAAAACGATTATTTGCTTTTTTACATTAATGAACCGTCGATTATTATCGGCAAGAATCAAAATACCGTTCAGGAAATCAATGCCGAATACGTGCAGCAGCACGGGCTTCATGTCGTTAGAAGACTATCGGGCGGGGGCGCGGTGTACCATGATTTGGGCAACCTGAATTTCAGCTTCATTACCCGGGATGACGGCAAATCCTTTCATAATTACCGCAAATTTACGGAGCCTGTGGTCCGCGCGTTGAAGGAGCTCGGCGTGGATGCGGAGCTGACGGGCCGCAACGATATTCAAGTCGGCGAGCGCAAAATTTCAGGGAACGCCCAGTTTTCTACGAAGGGCCGGATGTTTAGCCACGGCACGCTGATGTTTGCGTCCGAAATCGATAATGTCGTCTCGGCGCTGAAGGTGAATCCCGAGAAATTTAAAACAAAAGCGACCCCGTCCATTCGCAGCCGCGTAGCCAATATATCCGAGTTTATCCGCGAGCCGATGGATATCGTTCAGTTCAGAAGCAAGCTGCTCGAATCGATCTATGGCGGATCGCGTATCGAGAGGTATGAGCTGACACAGGAAGACTGGGCTGCGGTTGAGCAGCTGGCGGACGAGCGTTACCGGAACTGGGACTGGAATTTCGGCCGGTCGCCGGCCTTTAATGTGCGTCAGATGAAGCGTCTTGGCGCGGGTACGTTCGATGTGCAGCTGTTTGTGGAGGAGGGCTATATCCGAAGCCTGAGCATTTACGGCGATTTCTTCGGCTTGGGCGAGGTGAAGGAGCTGACGGACAAGCTGACCGGCGTCCGCTTTGACGCCGTTTCGGTTGCCGAGGCTCTGGAGGGGATCGATTTGACCTATTATTTCGGACCGGTCACGATGGAAGAGTGGCTGGAGCTGCTGTTTCACAGCGCGTAACCATCAGAACCGGCAAGGAGGAGACCGAATTGAGATTTGAAAATCAAGTCGTTTTGGTGACCGGTGCGGCAAGAGGGATCGGGCAGGCTGTAGCTGCGGCATACGCCAAGGAAGGGGCGAAGCTGCTTTTGCTGGACAAGGACGGGGAGGCGCTCGCCCAATCCGCCGGGAAGCTGCGGCAGACCGGTGCTGAAGTCAGCCACTACATAGTCAACTTAAGCAAGCCGGAGGAAATTGCAGCCTGCTTTCAGCAAATCAAGGAAAGCTGGGGCCGTCTGGATATTTTGATTAACAACGCAGGCTTCGGGATCGGCAAATCTCCGTATGATTTGACCGTGGAGGAATGGGACGATGTGCTCGGCACGAATCTTCGGGGCACCTTTCTATGCTCCAGGGAGGCTGCGCTGCTGATGCGGACGCATGGGGGAGGCTCGATTGTCAACCTGGCTTCTACCCGCGCGTTTATGTCCGAGCCGAATACGGAAGCGTACGCCGCTTCCAAAGGAGGCGTTATTGCGCTGACGCACGCGCTGGCGGTTTCCTTCGGTCCCGACCGGATCCGGGTAAATGCCGTCAGCCCGGGCTGGATCGAGACGGGAGACTACGCCAAGCTGAAGCCGAGCGATCATGCGCAGCATCCAGCCGGAAGGGTAGGCCGGCCGGACGATATAGCCAGGGCGTGCCTCTATTTGACCCATCCGGATAATGATTTTATAACCGGCACCAATCTGATGATCGACGGCGGGATGACCCGTAAAATGATTTATGAAGAATAGGTCCAAGTAACAGACCGATCCAATAAAGCGAGCGACGGCTGCAACCTTTTTCTGCATAGAGCGTCTGTATGGAAAGGAAATACAGCTAGGAGGCGCTGCTATTGAGAAAAATCGCCATGTCGGCCCTTGTTGCCGCAGGAGTGCTCGGTCTCGGGTTTCCTGTGACGGGCCATGCCGGAGCTTATCAGGTTGAAGTAACTTTACCCGCGTATCAAGTGGATCTCAACCATTATTCGCCGCTGATTGAGCCGAATCCCTACCCGCCCATTGTGTACAAGGGCATTACCTACATCCCTATGACATGGGACAACTGCCAGAGACTTCAGCTTGCGCTGAATTGGCAGGAAGGGGAGGGCTTATCGATCCGGCAGCAGCCGAATGCGCAGGCGCCGCTCGTCGGACCGGAATCCGGCGAGAAGGTTAATGACCTTAATCAAACGTACCGTGCCCGGATTGCGGATTACCCGATTACGGTGAACGGCAAGCCGATTGATAACGCACGGGAGGAATATCCCGTTCTTTCTTTCAGGGATATTCCTTACTTCCCGTTAACCTGGCGCTTCACCCGTGAAGAATTTCAGTGGGCGACGGCGTGGAGCCCGGAGAACGGATACAGCGTCGTGTCCGGAAACCATGCCTCATATGATATCGGCGGGATCGTGGCGGACGACAAGTCGAGTTTATACGTAAGCACTCATCTGTATGGAACCGTCCGGTTGAATAAATCGCTGGCCGGGACGCTATCGAGCGTGCCCCCTGAGCCGAACGGCGAACTTGTCAAGCCGGACCCGGCCAAAGGGCTGTGGAGCATGGAGGGGCATCCGGAGGCGCTGATCCGGCAAACCCGAATCGAAGAGGATGCTGTCCTGTTGGAGGGGACGCAGCTGCTGTCCATCAAAGAGCTGCTGAACGAGGCGAACCGCAATCCATCCGGAAAAGTTTATACAGCTGAGGATGTCCAGCTTGAGGATACGGTGATTCCGCTGGGACACTCCCGGCTGATCCAAGTCGAGACCTCGCTGCCGGGACTGAGCTCCATACTTTTGCTAGAGCACGAAGGAAAGGTACAGGAGCTCGACCGCAATCATCAGGTTTACCGGATGATTCCGGCGGGGGCTGGACGGTATTGGATATCCAGCGCTTATGCCCAGAGTGAAACCCATACCTACTATTCCCGCCATGAGCAGCATCTGTGGCTTGTGGATGAGACGGGGAATGCAGGTTCTATGAACGGAACGCTGGGCGGAGTGCCGATGATTCGAGTGCTGACGGGCCTGCAGGATGGCTCCGTGCTTGTTCTTGCTTCGGACAATGACTGGGCTGAAACCGCTGCGGATATTTACCGGATACAACCGAACGGCAAAGCCGAGAAGCTGTTCAGCGCGCTCCGCGGTCCGATTTATGCTGATGCTGCGGGAGAAATCTATCAGCTGTCTTCGGAGAACGATCGGATTACGAAGCTTTCAAACGGAGACAGCGTAGTGCTGACGGACCGGATGCTATTCTTGACGGCGCATGGCGAGCCCCAGCAGGTATCGCCGAGGCAGTCCGGCAGCTGAACGAATTATTAATGCCATTAATCAATAGGGACGACGTCAAATCCTCATTGACATAACGCCGCGACTCGGCGTTCCGGCTTGAACCTAAGACGCTTTCGTCCGATTCAACCTTCCTCCCGAGGGTAATAAATACTAATTTCGTACGCGGAGGAGGAAGGAGAATGAGTCCAAAATTCAAGCTTGGCCGGTTCGTTCAATGTTTGATTTATCGTTTTCGGGATGACGAGGTTCCTGCACTAGGGGCTCAGCTCACGTACTATTTGATTCTGGCCTTTTTCCCGTTTCTGATTTTTCTGGTGAGTATACTAGGGTTTATTTCTTTATCGGGGGATGAATTTATCCGCGAATGGCTTGGCGTGCTCCCGCAGGATACGAGTGACGTCATAACGAAAATCATGTCCGAGGTTTCCGGCGACCGCAGCCAGGCGCTGCTGTCATTCGGAATGCTCGCGACCCTGTGGGCCGCTTCCAACGGCATCAATGCGGTGATTAAAGGACTGAATAAGGCGTACGACGAGGAGGAGGATCGCCCGTTTTGGAAGGTGCGGGGCCTTTCCTTGCTGGCGACCGTAGTGCTTGCCGCCGTCATTGGCCTGCTGATGCTGATGCTTGTCTTCGGGAAGGCGATGGGGACGTACATCTTTGAATGGATGGGCTTTCCGTCAGGCTTTAACCTGATCTGGAGCATTGTCAAATATATCGTGCCTGTCCTGGCGCTGCTGGCCGTGTTCATGCTGCTGTACCGGATGACGCCGAACCGGAAGCTCACCTTCCGCGAGGTATTTCCCGGCGCCGCGTTTACGACGGTCGGGTGGATCATCGCGTCCTTGCTGTTCTCGTTTTATGTGAATCATTTTTCGAACTATACCAAAACCTACGGCAGTCTGGGCGGTATCATCGTGCTGCTGCTCTGGATGTACATGAGCTCCATTCTGATCCTGCTGGGCGGAGAAATGAACGCCACCTTAGCTTTTGACAAGGAAGGCAGGGAGAAGAAGCCGGATCCGAAGAAATACGGTCTTGTGCTTCCGTTCCTTCATCGGAAGAACGCGTCCCACCGGACCGTCGAATAATAACGGCGGCAGGAAACATGTTTGCCCCGGCGGGAGGCTATTCCGTAAGGCATGCCTGCATAATGACATAAGAAACGCCGTCTTTCTCAAAGGCTTCACCGCTTGCAGCAAGTCCGAATTTGTTATAAAAGCCTGCTTTCTCGGCCCGGGCGTTGCACCAGATCTGGTCGGCGCCTTGCAGCCGGGCTTCCTCAAACACATGGCGGAGCAGCTTGCTGCCGCAGCCTTTACCCTGTTCCTGCTGCAGTGTCGCGAACTTGCGAAACTGAGCCCTGCGGCCATCGATGAATAATGACACCACAGAAACTAAACGATTTTCGATGAACAGCCCCCAGTGGCTTCCCCGATCGTCATCCTTCAATTTTACATAATCCGGCGGTTTGTCCGGCCACATGACCTGATGACGGATAGTCCAGGCGGCTTCCGGAGAAATGGCCCCGATCTTCATTCGCATCGCATCCTTTCTTGTTCTGAAAACATAAGCATAGCCCGGCAGCCTGCAAAAGTCCACCTTTCAACATGCTTTTACATTCGCTGTAAAACCGTGTCAATAAATCATAGAAAAGTTCATTTTATGCGGTTGCCCGGGAAATAGGCTTTATTTATTTCCTAGGCAAACGGCCGTCTGTCAGTCTTGTATAGATAGAGCAAGCCCGGGAACGTCTGCCGATGGACCCGCACGCAGCCACACAATCACAAAGTCGGACTCCGAAAGCGGTTGTTCCGGCATCAGCTTACTTCGCATAGGAGGCAGAAAGAGGATTCCAGCGAAATTGGGACCGGGCACATTTATTATTCAAATGATATCTATGGGATGGCGTGTCGCTTTCGTCTACGGTATTTGGCTTGCGGTCAAGTAGCTGAGAAAATAAGGGATTGTCATAAAACGTTTCAAGTGAAATAATGGAGATGAGCTGCATTGCCGAACGTCGCTAGGCTCTATCATATGCCGTGGCAGAAAGGCGGTACCTACGGATGCGAAACAAGAATGTCGTGATTCTTGCATTATTTTACGCATGTATTTTTATGAGCACGGGTTCATTCTCCTCCTACATCGGCGTTTATTTTACGGAGGCGGGAATCGGCAACACCGAGATCGGGATCTTAACCTCTATCGGCGCCGTCTTAGGGATTGTCGCCCAGCCGATGTGGGGGCTTGCCGGGGACCGGTCGAAAACGAAAAACCGGATATTGATGCTGTGTACGCTTTTGTCCGCACTGACGGTTTGGCTGGTGCCTTGGGCGGGAACCGCTTTCATCCCAGGGCTGTTGGCTATGGCCGTCTTCAGCGTGTTTCAGCTTGCGATCAATCCTCTGAGCGATGCGATCACGCTGGAGCTGTCGACCAGAGGCGTGGTGCGCTTTTCATCCATCCGGACCTTCGGGTCCGTCGGCTACGCTTTTATCTCGATTGCCGCCGGCTGGCTCTTTGCCAGGCATATCGACACGATCTTTTTGGTCACATCGGTCATCATGATGGCCTGTTTTTTTCTGTCGCTGGGGATACCTCCGGTGGAGGGACATCAGAGCGGAGGCAGCAAGAAGGTGCGGCTGACCGAAATATTCAAAAGCAAGCAGCTCGTCGTGCTCTATATCTACACGCTGGTTTTGTCGACAACGATGGGCTTCTTATGGGCGTTCCAAGCCATCTACAGCAAAGAGCAGGGCATCAGCATGGAAGTGATCGGCATCGGTCTCGCCGTCGGGTCGTTCAGCCAGTTTCCGTTTATGATCTTTTTTCAAAAGTTTTATAACCGGTTTGGCATCCGCCGTATCTTATTATTCTCCGGTATCATTCATACGCTGCGCTGGTGCCTGTACGCGTTCGCCTTGACACCGTTCACGTATATACTGAGCTGGGTGCTGCACGGCGGGACGTACATCTTGTTCTATATGTGCTTGGCGGAATACGTCAACAAGCATGTGGTCAAGGAGCTGCGTGCAACGGGACAGATGCTCAATTCCATGATCCAGTTAAGTGTAGGCAAAATTATCGGCGGCATGTTCGGCGGCTTGTATGTGGCCCGGTTCGGCTTTCACAGCGCTTTCCTGCTGCTGGCAGCCATCGGATTGGCCTCGACGGTCGGCTTCTATATCGTGAGCCGGATATTTCAAGTGTTCTCGGAAACGAAGAAGAGCCCGCTGGAGGGCAGTCCGCTCGAAAGCGCGAATTAACTAGCGCTCATATGTTAAGAAGGCTAATGTTTTACAGCATAAAATGACAGCCGAAGGCTGCGCTGAACACATAAGAAGCACACCGTTGACACGGCATCGGCCAAGGGAAAAACGGTGTGCTTCGCTATGCTTTCACACCCTGTGCGGGAGGGCGAAATGACGGGAAGAAGGTTACATTTTTTGTAACAAATTCGCGCTTAAGATATGTTAAATTGTTGTTATCAATCAAACACATGTGACGTACGAAATGCAGCTAGCGAACAGCAATGCTTATGGGGGACGTGTACGAAAGGGAAGAACGAGCATGAGTCTTATGTCAAAGCAGCAGAAAGCAAGTCATCAAAGCGCCTCCGGATCGGGAGAGGACGGGGCGGGATCCGGCCGTTGCGGGCCTGATCGAAATGCCAGAAGCTATATTCCCGGACTGGATGGAATCAGAGCATTGGCTGTGCTGGCCGTCATTGCCTATCATCTGCATCCGGCCTGGATTCCGGGCGGCTTCTTGGGGGTTGGCGTATTCTTCGTCCTCTCCGGTTACCTTATTACCGATTTGCTCATCTCGGAATGGAAGCGAAGCGGAACGCTGGATCTGAAGCAGTTTTGGCTGCGCAGATTCCGCAGGCTGCTTCCAGCCCTGTTCGTCATGCTAGCATGCGTTACTGTATGGACGGCGCTCGTCCGTCCGGCCCAGTTCACATCCTTGCAGGGTGATGTGCTGGCGGCAGTGACTTATATGAACAATTGGCGGTTTATTTATCATCAGGTCTCCTATTTCGAAAGCTTCGGCCCGCAGTCCCCGTTAACCCATCTGTGGTCGCTTGCGGTAGAAGAGCAATTCTATATCGTGTGGCCGCTGCTGCTATTCGCCGGCCTGCGATGGATGCCCCGCCGGGGCCTGCTGCTCGGGCTTACGCTGGCGGGAGCCGCGTTGTCCGCATGCCTGATGGCCTGGCTTTATGCGCCGGGCTATGATCCCAGCAGAGTCTATTACGGTACGGACACACGAGCCTTCGCGCTGCTGCTTGGAGCCGCGCTCGCGATTTTGTGGCCGAGCGGGAAGCTGAGGCTGTCGGCGGAACGTCCTTTACGGCTGCCGCTTGAGGGAGTGGGCATCGCCGGTTTTGCTGTAGTCGGCGTCATGATGTGGCTTGTCAATCAATACGGTGATTTTCTTTACATGGGAGGGCTTGTGCTGCTCTCCGCTGCGACGGCGGCCGTAATTGCGGCAGTCGTCCACCCTGCCAGCCGGCTGGGCCGGCTTTTGGCGTGGCAGCCGCTCCGGTGGCTTGGGTCCGCTCCTACGGCATCTATTTATGGCACTATCCGGTGATTGTTCTGACCAATCCGGCTGTCAACACGAACGGCGTCGATCCTCTGCGCGTGACTCTGCAGGTGGCCTTGACCATCGGATTGGCCGCGTTGTCCTATCAATTTATTGAGGAGCCGATCCGCAAGGGCGTACGGGGCCTGGGCAGCGCCCGGACGGATGCGAAGCAGAGAAGGAAGGGCAGGGAAGCTCAGCTGAGCCGATGGGTTGTATCGGCATGCATTTTGCTCGTAGTAAGTGTCGGCGTTGCAGGCAAGCTGCTGCCGGTAACCGGTGCGGCCGCAGTCACCGTCGTTCCCCGCGATGAGCAGGGGGCGGTGGCCGTGACCGCAGCGGTCGCGCCGCCGTCGAACGAGATGACGGCCGAGGCTGTTATGCCCCCGGAGACGGTGACGGGAGCGGTCTACAGCCAAGCGGCGCCGGGGCAGCTGGCTGCCTCCGCCGTACATGACGGCAGCCTTTCCGCCATGGCGAGCCCTCCGGCGGAGCCGACGCTGGCCCAAGGAGGACGGCAGGACGGAAGGCCGTCCGGCCAGCAGAGCGCTAACGGCATGCAGGATCCGGCCCGTGAGCAAGCCGGCGCTGCGGCAGGATCTTCCCCGCATGTTCCTGCCCTTCAAGGGGGAGACGAGAGTGCCGCGTTATCCGAGGCAGCGCGCAAGGGGGCGGGCGTCACGGCCATCGGAGATTCGGTCCTGCTCGATGTGGAGCCGTACTTGCTCAAGCTCTTACCCGAAGCTCAAGTCCATGCGAAGGTCGGACGCCAGATGGCCGAGGCTTATGCCATTGTGGAGCAGCTGCTTGCGGAACGGAAGCTGGGCGATACGGTGATTGTGGAGCTGGGAACGAATGGCGCTTTTTCCAAGAAGCAGCTGGATTCGTTAATCGATCTTATTGGCGATCAGCGCCGCATTTTACTGGTCAACACAAGGGTGCCGCGGCCTTGGGAGGATGTCGTCAATACAGAGTTGAGCCAGACGGCGGAGGCTCACTCGAATATTACGCTGGTAGACTGGTTCCAGGCAAGCACGAACCAGGACGCTTTTTTCGCGCCGGACGGCGTGCATCTTCAACCGAAGGGAGCGGAGTTCTATGCTTCGCTCCTCGCCGGAGCGTTGGTGCCGGACCTGTCCTCGGGACATCAGCTGGCGGCAAACATGTAACGGTATGGAAGCGGGGGCTCCTTCTTATGAGGAGTCCTTTTTAATAGGCCGGGCAGAGGCGCCGTACGACGGAAACTATCCAATTCCTAATATTTTAATAAGCATGATCTGGCCGGCGGCCAATTTTTCTTCCGGACCACGGTAATTTTTGATGAAATGTTTAGAAATTGTTCAGTCCCTGTGTGGTAAGATGAGTTCATCGTTTTTTCGCAGTCAGGAAATAAGTTCATTCGAAAATTCACCGGGGTGTGTAGATCATGTCGAAAATATTAATTGTTGACGATGCGGCTTTTATGAGAAATATTATTAGAGATATATTAGAGGCTGAGGGGCATGTCGTGATCGGGGAAGCGGCGAACGGTACGGAGGCCATTATGATGTACAGACAGCTCAAGCCCGATATGGTGACGATGGATATCACGATGCCGGACATGGACGGTATTGCCGCTTTGAGAGAGATCAAGCGGAAGGACAGCATGGCGAAGGTCATTATCTGTTCCGCAATCGGGGATCAACCTACAGTTATAGCTGCAATCAAAGCAGGGGCGATTGATTTCCTGGTAAAGCCGTTTCAAAAGGAACGGGTGCTGAGCGCGTTAGCAAGAGTCTAGCGGTATTTCATCTCTTTTCTTCATTTCTCTCACGAATGACTAGTGAGGGTTTTTGTTGTTTCTGTTATGATGGTTAGATGGCAGCTTAAAGAAAAGGATATTTTCATGAAAACAATAAAAGACATGAACGGACAACGTTGGCGTATTCTTGCCCTGACGGGCCTTTTTTTGGTGGTAACCATATTTTTCACTATTTTATGGCTGCATCATAAGCAGGTGTTCCCGCAGGCGAAAGAGGGAGTGCTGGATGCAAGGGGCTGGAATTTCGAGGAGCACGAATATATGCCGCTTCAAGGCGACTGGGAGTTTTATCCCGGGCAGCTTCTGACGCCGGGCGATTTTCGCGACAGCTCGGGTCAAGTGAAGCCGCCGCGCGCGCTGCTTAAAGTTCCGGGTAATTGGAACGCCCTAGTGCAAACGAACGGGACTCCGGGGTACGGGGCGGGAACGTACAGATTGATCGTTAAGGTGAACCGGAACGATATTTACAGCCTGAGAATGAAAAAGGTAAGGCTGTCCAGCAGAGTTTATTTGAACGGCTCGGAGCTGGGCGGCAACGGCACTCCGAGTCTAACGGAACAGGGCTTCGCTTCGAGCAATCTTCCTTTTTTCGGTACGGAGAAAGCGGAAGCGGGAGATGTGGAAATTATTATCCAGATCGCAAGCTACGATTTCATGACCGGGGGGCTCGTGCAGGCGCCGGAATTCGGGCCTAACGATGAGCTGCTGAAGCGGCGCGACCGGTCTCGGCTTACCGATATGGCGCTGATTACGACGATGTTCGTCTTTGCGCTGTATTTCGCAGGGATGTACAAGCTGTGGCGCAAGCAGCGGTATTTAATGTATTTCAGCCTGCATTGTCTCATGACGGGGTTGTTTTTCTCGATTGACAATGAGATCATCGCAGCCAGCCTGATCCCTGATTTTTCATTTGTATGGCTGCAAAAAATGATCGTCTGGACGGTTTATTTTTCCTTTATCTTTTATGCTCTTTATATTTACCGGTTTCTGGATCAGCCGGATAATTGGCTGTTTCGTTCGCTGCGCTGGATTATTTACCTGCTCAGCGCTCTTACGCTTGTAACCGGCAACGCATGGCTGTCACATCTGCTCCCGGTGAATCTTCTGCTGCAAAGCGGCATTTTTATCTGCATCTTCTATGCCTTATTCCGCAGCCGGAGCAAGGAAGCCCACCGGCCGTTCTTTATCGTGCTCGGCGTCTTCTTCTTGATTCTGTCGTGGATCGTTGCCCAGTACCGCTATGAGCTTGCGTTGGATCAGCCTTATTTCATTGTCTTCTCTCCGCTGATGCTCGTGTTCTCTCAAGCCTTTCTGTCGTATTCCAGACTGCAGACGGCCTTCAATAGAAACGAGCAGCTTTCTTTGCAATTACTGGCTTATGACCGGCAGAAGGACGAATTTTTGGCCAAAACGTCCCATGAGCTGCGGACGCCGCTGCACGGCATTATTAATTTATCGCAGACGCTGCTGGAGGATAAGGAAACGCAGCTGAGTCCGCCTCACCGGGACAATATTCGGCTGCTCAATCTGGTCGGGCGCCGCTTGGCCGGCTTGATCGACGATATTCTGGATATGTCTTTAATCAAGCAGGGAAAGCTCAAAATTCGCCAGACTGCCGTAGATTTGCGGATGTCGCTCCGGTTCGTGCTGGAAATGCTGTCTATTACGCTGCGAAATCATCATGTGCTGATCGTCGACGAGCTTGGCTTGGATACGCCGCTCGTCTATGCGGATGAGAACCGGCTGCGGCAAATTTTGTACAACCTGCTGGAAAACGGGATGAAGTATACCGAGCGGGGAACCGTTACGGTATCGGCCGTCAGATCGGACGGGTATTTGGCCGTCTCGGTCAGCGATACGGGGCCGGGGATTGCCGAGGAAGTGCAGGCCCGGCTGTTCGAACCCTTCGAGCAGGGGGATAACGCCGCTCAGCACACCTCGTCCGGCATCGGGCTTGGCTTAAGCATCACGAAGCAATTGGTAGAGCTGCAAGGTGGATGGCTTACGGTCGACTCCAAGCTTGGCGAGGGGCACCGCTTCACCTTCACGATCCCGATCGCCGAGGCTGCGGTTGAGACTGCGCCTTCGCTTTCGGATGATTCGGAGCAGCGCATGGCGCCTGTGGAATTTGCGGCGGCGCCGGTCAGTCCCGATGCGGAATTTACCATCCTTCTTGTCGATGACGAGTGGTCGAATTTGAAAATTTTGATCGACACCATTACGGCCATGAAGCTGAGCTGTATTGCGGTTCAGAGCGGACACGAGGCACTGGAGCGGCTGCAGCGGTCGCCTAAGCCTGACCTGGTGCTGCTGGATCTGATGATGCCGGGCATTTCCGGACTGGAGGTATGCCGCTCCATCCGCAGCCTGCACAGCTTGTCGGAGCTGCCGGTGTTAATGCTGACGGCATCGGGTCAGTGGAGCGACATGTCCGCATCCTTTAACGCCGGAGCTAACGATATTTTGCAAAAGCCGTTCGAGCTGGCGGAGCTGCGTGCACGGGTTCAATCGCTGCTGGCGATGAAGCACTCATCCGAGCAGGCGATTCGGAGGGAAATGGATTTTTTACAGGCGCAAATTACGCCTCACTTCTTGTATAACAGCCTGAATGCGCTGGTGGGGCTCAGCTACATGAACATAGATAAGCTGAGGGATACCATCCAGCATTTGACAGTCTATTTGCGCGCCAAGTTTACGTTCGTCTTTGAAGATCAGCTGGTGCCGCTGGAGCGGGAGCTGGAGCTGGTCAGAGCTTATTTGGCCATCGAGCAGATTCGCTTCGGCAGCCGGCTCAAGGTCGAGTATGAGATTGACCCGCGTGTCCATTGTATGCTGCCGCCCTTGACGCTGCAGCCCTTGGTTGAGAATGCGGTACGTCACGGGATCGGACCTAAGCAGTCCGGAGGCACGGTGAGGATTATTGCCCGGCAAGGGCAGCGGCAGGTAGAAATAATTGTCGAAGATGACGGTATCGGATTGAGCGAGGAGGCTCGAAGAAAGCTGGTGGGCGAAAAAGGGAGAGGCGTAGGCATCGGAAATGTAAACCGCCGGCTGCAGATGCTTTTCGGTCAAAAGCTGCAATTCCACAGCACGCCGCTTGAGGGGACGCAGGTACAATTTTGTTTGCCGGAGGAAGGACATTCATGATCAGAGCGATGTTGGTGGATGACGAGGAAATTGCGCTTGATTTAATGGAGATTCTATTAGCCGAGATTGGAGGAGTGACCATCGTCGGGAAATATCTGCATCCGGCGGAAGCATTGGCCGAAGTCGAGCAGGCAGAGCCCGATCTCATCTTCCTCGATATCGAAATGCCGGGCATGAACGGATTGGCTGCGGCCGAACGGCTGCTTGCCATAAGGCCCCGGTTGAAAATCGTTTTCGTTACGGCGTATCATCAGTACGCATTGGACGCATTTGAAGTGAATGCAAGAGATTATTTGCTGAAGCCCGTTTCCAAGGAACGGCTGATCAAGAGTCTTGAGCGGTTCAATAAAGACCGCAGCCCCGCTCCCCAAGCGCCTCAAACGGCTGCGGCCGCTTCCGTTCCTATCGAAGAAGCCGCATCACCGGCAGCGAAGCTTCGCCTTCATGTGCTGGGCAGTATGGAGCTCTACGATGCGGCAGGTACGCTGGTGTCGTGGCGAACGAAGAAGACGAAGGAGCTGTTCGCGCTGCTCTGGCACCACGGTGGCGCGCCGGTGTACCGGCTCCACATATTGGAAGCGTTATGGCCTCAGCTGACGGCGGAACGGGCGCAGGCGTTGTTTCATACAACGATGTACCGGCTGCGCAAGACGCTTAAGTCCTTGGGCTATCCCGAGATGATTCATTTTGCGGACGAGCGGTACACGCTGCACTGCGAATGGATTGAGAGCGATCTGCAGAAGCTTGAGGCCGCCATGCAGAACGTGCAGACCGAGCCCGTTGTGGAGAAGCTGATCGGTTTATACCGCGGCGATTACTTGGAGACGGAGCATTATGGCTGGGCTCAGCCCAGACGTCTTGAACAGCGGGCCGCTTTTCAGCAGGCGCTTGAGAACTGTACGCAGCAGGTCGGCGGTCATCTTCGGGAGTGCATTTGGCGTAAGCTGATTGAGATGGAGCCCTATGCCGAATCGTACTATATTTCACTGCTGCATGAAATGAAGAGTTCGGGAAATATAACCGGGATGCGGCTGCTCTATCTGCAAATGAAAGAAAAATGGAAGGACGAGCTTGGCATGGAACTGGATATAGAGATCCAGGAGCTGCTGCGCAAATAAACCGCGGATACCGCGGTCAGGCTATCGAGAAACCTGCTTTAAGTGAAAAATGAACACAGACGCAGGTGGGGTATCTAAGCTTACGAAGCCCCTTTTTCTACGAAAAACGCTTAGTTTACGTCCGCCTTTAAAATCCGTGAAAATACCTTCAAATCTAATCCAATTCACGGATTTTAACAGCGGCTGGAGGAGGATACCCCACCGGAGTGTCCCCCACCAAGTGAGGGGTTCCTTAACAAGTTCAAACCGCGGATATCGCGGTTTATTTTTTTGGGGGAAATATTCAGCGAAGGAAATGAAATCCGGGAACTCCCAGGAAATGAAACCGGTTATTTTGCACACGAGAAATAGGCTGGCTCCGTATAATCCGCCTCACTCTGGATAATATTACAACATGATGGGTAAACAGGGGGAGGGCTGCTTCGTGAATGATACTTCTGCAGCTTCAAAGCCGCAGTATGCGTTGTCTGCCGGAATTGGCCTGAATATCGAAGAAATCCAAGCGAGATTCGGCTGCAGCCAGGATCTGGTCGTGAAGGAAATGAGCTTCGGCGCGATAGATATCGCGTTGGTGTATATTGAAGGCTTGGTCGATACGTATGTCTTGAACCAATCGATTATTGCCGCTTTGTTAAGCGACGACAAGCGCAGCGCAGATGCTCCGTCCGGGAATTTGCTGTTCTTTCTGAAAGAGGACGTGCTGACCGTTGGAGATATCGGTCTGCTGAAGGAGATGGACAGCCTCTTTGACAATGTGCTTTCCGGGGATGTGGTGCTGCTGGCGGACGGCTATACCGAAGCCCTGCATATCGGAGCGGCCGGCTGGGACGAACCGCAATGTCAGCGAACCTACCTCGCAAACGGTCGTGCGGGGACCGATGGAGGCATTCACGGAAAATCTGCGCACGAATACGGCGCTCATTCGCCGGAAAATTAAAGATCCCCGGCTCTGGCTGGAAGGAAGGCAGATCGGCACCGTGACGAAGACGAATGTCGCGGTCATGTATATGAAGCAGATCGCTCAGGAAAGCCTGGTGCAGGAAGTTTTCAGCCGATTGGACCAAATCCGTATCGACAGTATCCTGGAGAGCGGTTACATTGAAGAATTTATTCAGGATAAGACGCTGACGCCTTTCCCTACCGTGTACAATTCCGAGCGGCCGGATACGATTGCGGCCGGTTTGCTGGAGGGCAAGGTGGCCATTGTCATCGACGGAACTCCGTTCGTGCTGCTCGTTCCAGCGCTGTTCGTCCAGTTTTTTCAATCCGCGGAAGATTATTATCAACGGGCTGATGTGAGCACGCTTCTGCGGATGATGCGCTTTATGGCCTTTTTTATTACAATGCTGTCACCGTCTCTGTATATAGCCGTCACGACCTTTCACCAGGAAATGCTGCCGACCAATCTGCTGATCAATTTGGCGGCGCAGCGTGAGGGCGTTCCTTTTCCCGCTTTTGTCGAGGCGCTTCTGATGGAAGTGACGTTCGAAATTCTTCGGGAGGCCGGCGTGCGCATGCCTAAGACCGTAGGTCAAGCCGTTTCGATAGTAGGCACGCTGGTCATCGGGCAGTCGGCGGTGGAAGCCGGCATCGTATCGGCAGTTATGGTTATTATCGTAGCCATTACCGCTATTTCCAGCTTTGTTATCCCCGCTGCAGGCATGTCCATCTCGGTTCGGATGATCCGATTCATCCTGATGGGGCTGGCGGCTTCCTTCGGATTAATCGGCATTATGGTGGGGCTTCTGCTGCTCGTTATCCATTTATCGTGTCTGCGTTCGTTCGGGGTTCCGTACTTAAGCTCGCTATCCCCTTTTCATGGAAAGGATCAAAAGGACACTTTATTCCGGCTGCCGTGGCCTAGAATGACGACGAGGCCTATGTCCACAGTCAAGGAGAACTTATGGCGGCAGCCGAAGACTTCCAGTCCCAAGACCAAGACTTGATAAAGAAGAGGTGTATCGGTATTGAGAAAGGGGGCCCGGCTGTGTGTTTGGGTGCTGCTGTTGACTCTGCTGACCGCCTGCTGGAACCGCAGAGAGTTAAATGAACTCGGCATTCAGATGGGAACGGCCATTGATAAAATTGGTGATCAATATCAGGTAGCTGTGCAGGTGGTTGTCCCCGGCGAGGTTTCAACGAGACTCAACAGCGGCAGGTCACCGGTGACCTTATACAAGGCAAGTGCGCCGACGATTTTCGAAGCATTCCGTAAGCTAACGGAAACCAGTCCGAGAAAAATCTATTCTGCGCATATCCGTGTCCTGATCATTGGGGAGTCGCTGGCCAAAGAAGGGATCGGTACAACCCTGGATTTGCTGTCGCGCAATCCTGAAGCGAGAACGGATTATTATATTATGGTGTCCAGAGGCATGGCAGCGGAGGAAGTGTTGAAGGTCATGACCTCGCTGGAGAAAATACCTGCCCATAACTTGTTCTACTCCCTGGACACAGCCTCCAGGACATGGGCTCCCACCACAACCGTTACAATGGATGAAGTGATTCTTCAGTTGGTAACCAGCGGCTTGAATGCGGTTCTGCCCGGCGTGAAGGTGTTCGGCAACCAGGCGGTGGGCGACAGCAAATCCAATGTGGATAAGATCGAGAATGGCGCTTGGATGCAAGCGGCAGGACTCGCGGTCTTCGACAAGGACAAGCTGGTCGGCTGGCTGAATGAGGAAGAAAGCAAAGGCTACAATTACATAAGGAACAATGTCAAGAGCACCGTTGGACATTTGAAGTGTCCCGATGGGGGGCTGCTTGCGCTCGAAACGCTTCGGACGGACACCGATATCAAAGTAAGCTTTGAGCAGGGGGAGCCGGTTATACTTCTTAGAATAATTAACGAATCCAACATAGGTGAAGTCGAATGTAAAATCGACATTAAGAAGCCTGAAACGATCGTATGGATTGAGCGGGAGATCGAAACCAAGCTTAAACAACAGCTCCAGCAAACGATTCAAAAGGTGAAATCCAAATTCAACGTGGATATTTTCGGGTTTGGGCAAGCCGTGTATAGAAAGGATCCCAAGGCTTGGAGAAAGCTGGAAGAGGAATGGAAAGAACGGTTTCCCCGGTTACAAGTCAACTATGATATCGACGTCACGATTCGAAGAACCGGAACAACCAACAATTCATTCGAGAACAACATCAAGGAGTAGGGGCCTATGTTCGGGGTGATTACAGGGATTGTGCTCACTGCAGCCGTAGGGGCTGCAGTCTTGGAGCTTCCCAAGCTCATCAAACGGCGGAAGGTAAAAGAAGCGGTGGTTTACGGGCTGATGTTCGTTATGGGAACGGCTCTCTGTATCATTACAGGGAACGATAATAATTTACCGAGCCCGTTTCGGCTTCTCGTATGGGTATATAAGCCTGTCAATGATTGGATTGCCGCGATGTTTTCGGAAGGAGGTTGAGGAGATTTGAAGATAGAGAGGATCAGCACCAAGCAGATGTCGGTCCTTATTATTTTTTTCGTCATCGGCGATATGCTGCTTTTCCTTCCGTCTAACATGGCAGCAATTGCCCATCAGGATGCCTGGATTGCCGCTTTGATCGGCCTTGTGCTCGGTACTCTGACCGCTTGGCTTATTTTTGAGTACAGCCAGCGCTTCGTCGGGCTGAATCTCGTGCAGATTCACAAGCAAGTGCTGGGAACATGGGCGGGCGCCGCGGTATCCTTCTTTTATCTGATCGTGATGTTCCATGATGCGGCGACGCAAGTCAGGGAAATCGGCGACTTTGTTACAACGCAGATGATGACGGAAACACCGATGAGAGTCATTTGTCTATTGATGGTCATTTTGTTTGTCGTCGCCATCCGCAGCGGACTGGAGTCGATTGCACGAACAGCTGAGGCGCTGCTCTTCATTTTTGCGGTTATGTTTATTGCCATTATTTTGCTTCTCATGCCGGAAGTGAAGCTGGATCAATTGGCGCCCGTCCTGGAGAGTGATCTGCCTACGCTGGTTCATGGCTCTTTATTTTTCATCGCATTCCCCTTTACCGAGCTGTTCGTCATGTGGATGATCATCCCGAATGTAGCGGTGAATAAACATCTGCGCAAAGATTTTGTCATAGCTTCTCTCATCGGGGGAGCTGCCATTTTTGCTATTGTTTTGATGTCGCTTCTTGTATTAGGAGCTTACCTCACGGAGCATCAAATGTATTCAACCTATACGTTAGCCAAAAAAATCGGCATCGGCCACTTTCTGGAGCGAGTGGAAGCGATCCTTGCCATCAGCTGGCTGTTGAGTACCTATTTTCGTATGGTCATTTACGGTTACGCGTTTATCAAAGGCTTGGCCGAGCTGGTTCAAATTCAAGATTACCGGAGACTGACGGTGCCGCTGGGCACGCTTATCTTCGGATACGCTTTAATCATGTCGCCGAATATCGTCTATTTCAATTCGATGAATCCTTACTGGGCCACCTGGGATTTCACTTATTTTCCCGTCATTCCGGTAATCGTGTACCTGATCTTTAAAATCCGGAAGCGGGCTGCCGGCCGGAATCCGGCGGCGGAGGAGGAGCCAAGCTAATGAGAATGGCAAAATCAAGCTTAAAGAGCTTAGCGGATATGGATTCCGGCTAAGTTCTTTGAGCTTTCACGTATTGGATCGGACGATATAAACTACAAGGGCGAGATAGCCGAGAATAATGGCTGCGATATAAATCCAGGAAAGTCTTGACCAATTTCCCTTGGTTTTCATGTCATAGTTCGGATTGCCCTCTTTGTTTTTCTGGGAGACGCCTACGAGAATGGTCCCGATCAAGGCAAGCAGCATGATGGTTGCGAATAAAATGTAATATCCATATAACGGCATCTGAATGCACCTCGTCAAGATGAAAGTTGTTGTTGCATCCTGACTATAACAAGAATCGGTTGAGCCGTAACCAGCCAATCCTGGTTCAATTGGCCCATCCAATTTGTCAATTCTATGTAGAGGGAGGAAGACTATTGGGGCATCCATTTCACATGGAGCTATTTTACATAATCAATAAGAATGTGTCCTCCTGGCATTTGCGCCAATTGCATTCGTTATAAGTCGATGGAAGAAGTCAGCTCCTTTTTTTGAGGGGATGGCTTTTTTTATTAGACAAAATAAAATTATGTTTGAAAAATAACAAACAAAATAATATAATATCTAACTATAAACAAACTTTAACTAAAAATGTTTGTTTAAAAATTTTCGAGAGGGAGTTATAGCATTGTTGAAAAATCGGTATGTCCGTACAATCGTCTGCTCCCGAATTCTGCTTCAGCTTGGAATTTGGGTCAGAAATTTTGCCATTCTTCTGTATGTCACAGATGTGACCGGGAACGATCCTTTCTTCGTATCCCTGATTTCCATTGCAGAGTATGCGCCCATTTTTATTTTCGCTTTCATCGGAGGGACGTTTGCAGACCGGTGGCTGCCCAAACGAACTATGGTATGGTGCGATCTGCTGTCGGCTTTGTCCGGCTTAGCGGTCGGGCTTGTGATCTCCTCCGGCGCTTGGCATGCATTATTTATTGCTGCTTTCGTATCCAGCGTTCTGTCGCAATTTTCCCAGCCGTCGGCCATGAAGCTGTTCAAGCAGCACGTCGAGGAGGAGCGGCTCCAAGGCGTCATGGCCATGTTTCAATCGTTGATGGCCATATTTATGGTGATTGGTCCCGTGCTTGGAACGATGGTTTATGAGCGGTTTGGCCTGGAGGCCTCTTTGCTGATAATGGCCGTCATGTTTATGGGCTCGGCCCTGGTTTTATCGACACTGCCGCGGGATGCCAAGGGGCCGCAGAGCCAAAAGAACGGCAGCTTTCGTGAGGAGCTTGTGGCCGGCATTCGCTATATAGGGAAGAACCGTGTGCTTCGCTCGTTGGGATTCAGCTTCGCGGTTTCGGGCTTGGCTGCCGGCTGCATCCAGCCGCTGACTGTCTTTATCCCTATCGAGAATCTGGGTCAGGACAAGTCTTTTCTGCAGTGGCTTATGATGGCCAACGGGTTCGCGATGCTTGTCAGCGGAGGCTTGATTATGACTGCCGCCAAAAAAATCAGACCGCAGGCGCTGCTGGCGTGCGGACTGCTGGTCAGCGCCCTCGGCACGATTGGAGTCGGGTGGTCGCATAACACGGCGCTTACGATCCTTCTGCAAATCGTCTGCGGTTTGAGCTATCCCAGCATTCACATCGGGATTCAAACGATGATTATAAAAAACACCGAAGCGGCTTTTATCGGCCGTGTCGGCGGAGCTTTGACCCCTATATTTATGGGGATGATGGTCGTCGGAATGTCCTTGTCCGGGGGATTGAAGGAAATGACTTCGCTGTTCTTCCTATTTGCCGGCAGCTCTGTTCTGTTCCTGATCGGAGCTCTGCTGCTGCTTCCGCTTCTAAAGAAGGAGCGGGCGTCTGCCAACACGGCAATGACAAGGTAAGACCGGCCGGCCCGCTTAGCAGGATTTCGCAGGAAAACAGCGAATCCTTATCCTCTGAATCAAGTTTACAAGAAGGCAGGGATGAGCATGGCTGTCAAAAAAATGGAGCATGTCGGCGTTATGGTAAGGCAGATAGAGCCTTCCGCCGCATTTTACGAGCGGGTGCTGGGGCTTGAGCTGAAGGAGATTTTACCGCATACGAACGGAGTCATCCGGCTTGCTTTTCTCGGGTTCCGGAATGAGGATGAGACGGAGCTGGAGCTGGTTGAAGGCTACAACGACAGCCTGCCGGCAGAAGGCAAAGTACATCATCTCGCCTTTACGGTCGATGATATCGAGGAGGAATGGACACGGATTCAAGGGCTTAACGTGAAGTTTGTAGATGATGCCATTACTACCCTTCCGAACGGCTCCCGTTATTTCTTCATCGAAGTGACCGGACGGCGAACGCATTGAGCTGTTTCAAACGACGCGCAGCTAAGCCCACCGCGTCCCGGACTTACTAAACCATTCGAAGCGTTTCAACCGCTTGGATGGTTTTTTTTCGGTTCCGGGCAAGGTTGTGAGATTTTTCCATGCACCTGAATAAGCGGCGCCCCCCACAAAACGGAAAGCCATGAAGAATACTATACAAAGTCATCTCCCTCCAAGCTTTGACATGGATTAACAATAAAGGAGGAATTTCTTCATGTTAAAAAGATTTGATAAATTATACGGAATTGATTTGGGGACTTCCAATACGGTCATTTATGAGAAAGGAAGAGGGATTGTCTTAAACGAGCCTTCGGTCGTAGCCACCAATCAAAATACCGGAGAGCTCTTGGCCGTCGGCGCCGAAGCGCAGGCCATGATCGGACGAGCCCCTGAGCACGTAGACATCAGCTACCCGCTGAAAAACGGCGTCATTGCCAATTTCGACAAAACGAGCAGCATGCTGCAGCATTTTATAAAAAAAATTCAAGGGCGCTCGCGGTTGCTGAGAAGCTCGCAAATCTACATATCGGTGCCATGCGGCATCACCAACGTTCAAAAAAGAGCGATTGAGGAAACCATTGTTCACAAAGGGGCCAAGAAGGCGATTGCGGTAGAGGAGCCGTTGGCGGCGGCGCTTGGAGCCAACCTGAGAATCGATGAGCCGATAGGCCATCTGGTGCTCAATATCGGCGGCGGCACCTGTCAGGTAGCCGTGCTGTCTCTGGGAGGCATTGTAGCGAGCCATACGATCCATCGCGCCGGTATGTCGGTCGATCGGGATATTATGGATTATGTCAAGAAGCAGTACAATCTGGAAATCGGCGAACCGACGGCGGAGATGATCAAGAAACAGATCGGCACGGCCTCCCCGGCCGCGGCGGAGCGTCATTTGGATATTCGCGGGCGTGACGGCATCACCGGGCTGCCAAGAACGATCCGCTTAAGCTCTGTTGAGATTTATGCGGTAGTGGACGATTTTCTCAAATCGTTGATCGAGGCCATTCGTGCCACGCTTGAACGCTGTCCGCCGGAGCTCGCCGGGGATGTGATCGAGCAGGGGATTCTGCTGTGCGGCGGCGGCGCTTTGCTGGAGGGGATTGACGAACGGATCAGCCGGGAGACCGGGGTGACGGTTCAGATTGCGGAGCAGCCGCTGGAGTGTACCGCGCTCGGAACCGGGCAAATGCTTGGCGTTCTGACCGGCAGAAGCCGGCAGCCATGGAAGGAAGAGCGGACGGAAGAAACCGCAATGGAAGCCTAATCAAGGCAGGAATTGAAAGCTTAGTCTCAGGCGGAAAGCCGAGAGACTGAGCTTTTTTTGTTCTTTCGGCTGATTCTGTGCGGCATCTATGCCGATCGCGGACTATCTGTGGTATGCTAAATGCTGGATTGTATTTGTTGAAGGGAGTGTGTAGGATGTATATGCAAACGTCTCGGAATGCCATTTTGCTGCTGCTCTGCTTTGTCTCCGGCATTGTGGACGTCATTGGTTACCAGGGATTGGGACATGTGTTTACGGCCAATATGACGGGAAATATTGTGCTCATGGGGATGGCGATCGGACAGGCTGAAGGGCTTGCCGTGCTGCGTACCCTAGTGGCCTTGGCCGGCTTTATCGCGGGGACGGCGATCGCGGCCGTCATGATCGGCGCGGGGAAAGAGAAGCTGTTCTGGCCTAAACCCGTCACTGCCGCCTTAAGTGCGGAGGCCTTTTTTCTTCTGTTATTCGCTATCGGGTCGATGCTGCACCCTGCAAACTACAGCGTCTATTTTCTCATCATTGTTCTGAGCACGGCTATGGGGATGCAGACTACCGCTGCGCGGAGGCTGGGCATCGCTGGCATTTCGACGACCGTGCTGACGAATAACCTGGCCAACGTCATCGAGGATGCCATGCACCAGCTTCGCGCCCTGCGCAAGAAGGAGCGTCAATTTACGTTCAACCAGGAGTCCTTGCTGCGTCTGCTGGCGATCCTCATTTACTGCCTCGGAGCGGTGGCTGCAGCCGCGGCGGAGCCATTTTTCCCGGTTGCGCTGCTTTGGCTGCCGGTTCTTTTACTTGCGGTCGTTCTGGCGATTGTTTACAGGTTTCCGGCCGCCGTCAAGGCGGAAGCTTAGGCTTCCTTGAAGCAAATGCAAATAAGACGCTTTTTATGCTTAGCATAGGGAGCGTCTTTTTATATAGTGTGCACTAAATTTGCAGAATGAAAAAAAATTAGTAAAAAATTCATTTTTATATATACAAAATCACATATATGATATACAATATAAATAAATAATACATAATATATCACGGGATGCTCTTGAAAAGTTCCATTTCAGGCATGAAAGGAGCGATGAAGCATACTGCCATCGGGGCTTCGGAAGGGCTCATGGCCGCGCTAGAGGACGAACAGGGATCTGATGTTGAAGATGAGGGTCGGTTCATTGGATGACCCGAGAACAACCGTCTGCTTTTGCCCGGTATCCTGCACGACGAGTCCGGTTAGTTTGAGAGCGCTTCACCCAAAGGGATAGCAGTGCTGCTTCCATCGTCCGTGATAGGCGTTCCCATTAACATGGTTATGCAGGAGCTGATGAAAGTATTAGCATGATGCAATAAGCAGTAGGCTTACATAAGCCGAGTAGCTGAACTGATACATCTGATTAACGGAAAGGGTGGATCTAGTATGGAAAACTCCCCGGTTAGCTTGGATTTAGGTGTCATTATCTGCAAGCACTGCGAGACGGAGATCGGTACCTTCGATTCGGAAAAGGTCATGACCTACTACTCGGATTGTCAGGAGCAGGAATGCTTAGCCAAACGCGAGCAGAAGGAACGGGAATCGGTCCGTTAAATTATATAGTTGGAGCAGGAGCAGGCAGCCCGATCGGGCTGTCTTTTTTTGTTTATATATGGGCTGCGCGATTTACTGTAAGCCAATGCCTGACTTCCATAGCATGAATTGGAAGATAGAAAAAGGGAATAGTAACATATGCGGTTTCCATTAACGGGAAGGAGACGAATGCATGTGGAAATGGTGGCTTCACCATAAAAGATCGCTCCGCAGTCCGGCGGATCAAGGGATGTCTGCATATGAAGCAGCTTCGGATCCTGAGGCGCTTTCGCCGATCCCGGCCGATTTGCAAACGGCCCGCAGGCAGGTTGAGGCTGTGTTCAGCGATTGCGAGGATGTCGTTTTATTAGAGTGGAGGTACGGTCCCGGACTTGCAAATAAAGCTTTTTCGGTCTATTTTCATACCTTGGTCCAAACCAAAGAGCTGAATTATATGAAAGCTTCGCTGCAGGATCTTGTCACTCATGAGGTTGGTCCGGGAACGACGGTAACGCCGGAGGAGCTTATCTCTTTCTTTGAGCACCAAGGAGTTTCGTCCCAATCGGCTCACCTCGTGGACCATTTTCAAACTGCCGTCAGTAAAGTGATGAACGGCAATATCGTCATTTTCTTTGACGGGTGGGACAAGGCGCTAGCTTATTACGCCAACGATACAATGGGCAGACAGATTACGGAGCCGATTACGGAGCCCGTTGTCCAGGGGCCTCATATGAGCTTTGTCGAGGATCTGGTCAAAAACATCGGCCTCCTCCGGGGACTGCTGAAAACCCCCAGGTTAAAGATGGAGATGTTTACCGTCGGCAAAGTAGCGCAGCGGGACGTCGCCTTCGGCTATCTGGAAGGCATTGTCCGGCCTTCCGTACTGGCGGAGTTCAAGAGTCGCATCGCCGGCATCGGTCCGGAGGAAATTACGGAAACCTCCTTTCTGGAGGATTGGATCGGAGAATCCATGTATACGCCGTTTCCTCAGGTCCGGTATACCGAAAGGCCGGATTCGGTGGTATCCAGCTTATTGGCCGGCAAAATCGTCGTGTTGATGAGCGGTACGCCAACTACGTTAATTTGTCCCTGCAATTTTTTTGAATTTTTCTCCTCAAGCGAAGATTTTTATCATCGTACGATTTACTCTTCCGTCATCCGCATCCTTCGCATGATCGCGTTTAGTATGGCTTTTATGCTGCCCAGCACTTATATTGCCCTCTCGACCTTCCATTCCGAGCTGCTGCCGACGGTACTGCTGCTTACGATTCTGGATACGAGGGAGGGGATTCCGTTTCCGGCTTTTCTGGAGGCGCTGCTGATGGAGTTTTTCTTCGAGGTGCTGCGGGAGGCCGGCATTCGCATGCCGCGGCCCATCGGCTCCGCTGTAAGCATTGTGGGCGCGCTCGTCATTGGCCAAGCGGCCATCCAGGCGAAGATAGCTTCTCCTGTGATGGTGATAGTCGTCGCGTTAACGGGGATCGCGTCCTTTGCTCTGCCCCAGTACAATTTGTCGACGGCGATCCGCATCCTGAGATTTCCGCTGATGGTGTTGGCTGCAACGCTGGGCGGTCTGGGGATCATGATCGGATTTTTGCTGACACTGCTCCATTTAACCTGCATGAGGTCGCTTGGCGATCCGTACCTGGCTCCGATGGCGCCGCTCGATTTCAAGAAATTCAGAGAGGTATTTATTTTGCCGCCGAGGTATCGGCTGGCCCGGTCCGTGGAGAAAGGGGGAGCCGCCGATTCTGAGGAAAGAGAGTGAGATTGATGAAAATCCGGTTGTCGATCCTTACGGGCATCGCTTGCCTGCCGCTTTTGACGGGATGCGGAGATAAAGCCGAGCTCACGGAATACGGATTTGTACAGGCTGTGGCGCTGGATCAAGCGCCGGACGGCGGGGTAAGGCTGACGACGCATTTTTACAATCCGTCCAGCAGCGGGGGTGATCCCAGCGTGCCGAATAAACCGTCCTCCAAGGGACTTAATATTACGACGGAGGACGATACCGTATTCGAGGCGATCCGGGACATTCCGATTCATTTCGGGCGGAAGGCGAAGTGGGATCATATGCGCATCATCCTGATCAGCGAGGAGCTGGCCAAAAGCCGGAAGGTCAGCGAAATGCTCGATTTTTTCTCGCGCGACCACGAGCCCAGAGCTACCGTTCATGTGCTTATTTGCAAAGGAAAGGCCAAGGATTACTTGAGCATTCAGCCGTTTATCGAGTACACGATCGGTCAGCAGCTCAAGCGGATCGAAGAATTCGTCATCCGGTACACGGCCAAAACGACCAGTACGCCGCTTTTGGATCTCGCCATCCAACTGAAGAACGAAACCAAAATCGCTCTGCTTCCTTATGCCTACCATAATGATAAGAATAATGAATTATCTATTGCGGGAACCGCGATTCTTAAAGAAGGTAAGCTGGTGACCGTTGTGTCGCCGACAGATACCCAAAGCCTTTTGATGCTGATTAATAAATACGACCGGGGGATTTACGAGTTCCCTTGTACGGGTACGGCCGCCGACGAGGAGCACCCGATCAGCAAAGAATCGCTGGAAGTGATGCTTGTTAAATCGAAAGCGATCCCTTCGGTCACGCAGGATTCGGTAAAGGTTGCCGTCCATATAGAAATGAGGGCGGCGGTAGGCGAACTGCGCTGCAGCTCGCTCCAGACGAGGGAGGATCAGCAGGCGTTCGAGCAATCGATTCTTCGGACGCTGCATGCGGATTTACAGAAATTCATCGCATCGCTGCAAAAGAAACAGCTGGATGCGCTCGGCATCGGCAATAAGCTGTACCGGTTCGTCCCCGTCTGTATGGAAGCAGCTTAAGCCCGATTGGGACAACCGGTTTGCCCAAAGCCAATTCGACATTCAGATCAAGCTGGACATCTTGAATACCGGGATGGAGGCGGGAACGCCTTTCTCGAAATAAAAAGAGCGGTTTACCCTAATGGAGTGATGCGTCTGTGGTAGTAAGAGCTTTGCTTATTATTATATTGACGGGTGTTTTATTTGCTTATGATTACCGGTTATGGAAGTCAGGCAAGCGCAAGGATCGGATCGTCTACGCTTTACTGACGATTCCGGCCGTTTATTTGGCGATTATTTACGTAACAGGCGTAGATTGGCCGAATCTGGACGATTTTGCCGAGCTTGGGGTAGGACGCGCAGCTAAAAGCATTGTTAATGCGATTAAGCTTCCTTCCTGATGAAGCCATGCCGGATAAAGGAGTGATTGGATGAGAACGAATCAACCCGTTAGCGCTTTTCAGCTGTCCATGCTGTATTTGGCATATGGGACAGGTTCGGCGATCGTCAATATTCCGGCTCCTATTGCGGAAGCCGCCGGGAACAGCGCCTGGCTTTCCGTGATTTTCGGCTGTATGGCGGGCATGCTGCCGCTCGGCTGTCTCCTGTACATCTCAAAGCGCTCACCGGACCTGGATCTGCTGACGTGGAGCAGGGAGGTGCTGGGCGTTTGGCTTACGAAAGCTTTCAGCGTGCTGCTGCTTTTCGGACTCTGCTGGATGCTGCCTGCGATTGTGATGGGGATCGGCGCTTTTTTTAAAAGCACCATGCTCAAAAATACGCCTTCTTCCGTCATTCAAGGCCTCTTTTTCTTCATGGCCGTGCTTACCGTAAGAGCGGGCTTGGAGGTGATGGCCCGTATGTTCCTCGTGCTGACCACCTCCATGCTCGTATTTATTTTCGTCGTCCTCCTGATGACGGCGCCGAATTATCATCCCGAGCTGCTGCTGCCCATCATGCCGGACGGAATCAAGCCGATGCTGCACGGCATGTATATGGCCTACGGTTTTCCCTTCTCGGAATGCGGCCTGTTTACGATGCTGCTTCCGTTTGTCCGCAAGGACGAGCAGGGGAAAGGGAGGAAGCAGCTGTTGATCTCCTATGCTGCGGTCGGCCTTATTCTTTCCTTTTCCGTCTTCTGCACCATCATGGCCGAAGGGCCTATTGCAGGCCAGCTCAAGTATTCCTTGTACCAGCTGGCACGCTTGATTTACGTTCAGGAAATTTTCGAACGGGTGGAATCGGTGATCGGATTTTCACTAATCGCCGGATCGTACATGAAAGCTTCTATTGTTCTGTTCGTCATGGCGCAGGTATGGGCGAAGCTGTTTTCGCTGGACGATCCCCGGTTAGCTGTCGGCCCGCTTGCTTTTATCTGTTTCCTGCTTTCGGTTACGATGTACAGCAATGAATCGGAATTCGTGGCCGGAGTGAACGTGACTTGGCCTCTCTTAAACAATATTGCTTTTAATATCCCTCTATTGGTCATCGCGGCAGCGACCTTATGCAAGAGACCGAGCAAAAAACCGGCAGGCTGAGGCAGTCTGCCTACAGAAAAAATCTTTTCCGCTGTCCCTTCTTCTGGGCGTCGTGCATACGATGGTAATACGATGCTGTACAGAGGAGCGGAATAAAAGTGATCATTTATGTGGTTCACCCTGGAGATTCATTGTTTTTGATTGCCCAAAGATACGGGGTCACCGTGCAAGCCCTGATCAAGGCGAACCGGCTGATTTCCAACAAGCTGGCTATAGGGCAGCGCCTGTTTATTCCGGTTTCGGCGCCTGTGGAATATACCGTAAAATCGGGGGACACGCTCTATCATATCGCCAACAGATACGATACGACGATAGAAGCTATCATGCTGCTGAATGATTTGAAGTCGCCCGATTTGTCGATTGGACAAAAGCTGATTATTCCCGTCTATACGGAATTCATTATTCAAGTGAATACAGCCAACCTTCGCGGCTATGCAAGCACGCAGGCACCCATTGCGGGCAAAATCGACCGCGGCGCGAGACTGCCTGTGACAGGGATTATGGGGAATTGGATAAAAGTCAGGTTATATGACGGGCGTACGGCCTGGACGCACCGGACGAACGGACGGCTGGTCCCCACAGCGGAGAGCAGCCCATCGAAGAGGTTTTCGCTTTCTACACGGAGCAAGAGAGCGCCACGCTGCCAAGCTCTTACGATTCGTTTGTCAGGAATACCTCCGAGCTATCCAATACGGGGATGTTCCATTTTCGCATCTCAAGGGAGCATCCGACGCAGATTGAGAAGTTTCCGGCTTCGTTCACAGATGACTACATGCGGGAGGTGATCGCATTCGGTCACCGGCATAATATCAAGATGCTGCCTACTCTGCATAACCTGCTGTATGAATCGGGGAAACCGAGCGTCAACCAGGATGTCATTCATGAAATGCTGGATTCCGAAGAGACGAGGAGCACATTTATAGAAGAGATTGTCGGGCTTATTCAGGCGTACGGCTTTGACGGCATCAATATCGATTTCGAGGATGTGCGCTACGAGGACAGGGAGAAGCTGTCGGCTTTTTATACGGAACTGGGCCGCGTCATGAAGGAGCACGGTTATTACTATTCCGTAGATGTTCCGTCCAAAACGTCGGAGGATCCGTCGAACCTGTTCTCGGCCCCATTTGATTACCGGCTGATCGGGAGGGTCGCCGACGATTTCGTTCTGATGCTGTACAATGAGCACGGCTGGCCGGGAAGCGGTCCGGGGCCCGTTGTATCGATCGATTGGATGGAAAGCGTCGTCGGGTATGCGGTAACCCAGATGCCTGCGGGCAAAATTACGGCGGCTTTATCCGTCTTCGGCTTTGATTTTAACCTGAGAACGAATAGAAGCAAGTATTCCACCTACGACATGGCGATGAATTTAGCGAAGAAGTACGGCAAGGACATTATTTTCGATGAAAAGACGCAAACGCCCATGTTCGCTTACACGGATGAGAACGGAGATCCGCACGAGGTCTGGTTCGAGAATGCAAGGAGCATTCAGGCGAAGATGGAGCTTGCCCACCGGATGGGTATTCGCGGAATAGCACTATGGCGGCTAGGCATGGAGGACCCGGCCATATGGCCAATGATGGCCGATAATTTTGTCATCAGCAAAAGCATGATATGAGTATAGCCGTCAAAGAGCCTCGAGCATGCCGGATTTTCGGTAAGCTTGGGCTCTTTTTGCCGGTTGACCTGGGAAAAGAAGGGAAGCTATTGTAAAATGGGGCTATGCTGCTAATACATATCCGCCCTTATTGGGAGAAAGGAGCAGCCAGGTGCACAGCTTCGAGAAGGAGATTGACGAGCTTCGCCCATGGGAGCTCAGGCGTTTTGTCCTGGCGCTTCTTGAGCAGACGGAGGCGTCCGCGGAAGGGACGAGCACGCCGCTGCTGCAGCGGTGGGAGGAAACCCTCGCTTCCGCCCGTCAAAGTCAACAGGAGGAAGAGGCGCGCAGAGATCAGGTTCACCTCGTATTCAGTCAGTCCGATGCCGGTGCGATGAAGGTGGCGCTCAGCAATCTGGGCAGAAGGCTGGAGAGCAGGGTGCTGGCCTTCGATACTCTTTTTTCCCTCGGCCCGTTGGATGCGCTGGAGGAAACGGAAGGCCAGCAGCGCCGCAATCATTGGTTTATAGAGCGGTTTCCATGTTATTTGCACTACAGCTTTCATCATCGCGAGCATCAGATTGGAGCCATGCTTACCACTCTTGCAGACATTCCGGCAGAGAAGCGGATTACGATCTGGCACTACGACAATGCCCATGACCAGACAGCGCTGAGGTTCGTACTGCATCTGCTTAGGCATAAGCGCAATCCGATCCGGATTGTCAATGGAACCCGTGCCTACGCATCTATGGCGCAATCAGGCGATCCGGGGCAAGAGCCGATTGCCCAGGGGGAGATTCCATTTGAATCGCTGCAGGCAATCGTGCAGGGAAGCGATGCGCTTCCGCTGCTGACGGAGCGGGAGAGAAGGCGGTTCGAGGCGGAGTGGCTGGAGCTTTCCGGTGCCGGAAGCACGCTGAGAATATGGAGGGACGGGGCCATTCAGCATGTCCCTGAGCATTATTTTGATGAGCCGCTCCTCGCGCTTATAGACCGGCTGCAGTCGGAGCTCCAGGACGCTTCATTCGTCCATGCAGGCCGTGCGGCAGGCGAAGCGCTCATGCAGTGGAAGCAGCTGGTGGGAGACTCGTTCATCGACTACCGGCTGTGGACCTTAATCGGCCAAGGCAGGCTCCAATTCCAAGGACTTCCCGGAGCGCTGTTTCGTTACCGGATCAGACGAGCTTAGACATCGTGCGGATATGGATGGCAAACTCCAGGCAATCCATGATAGTATAGACGTATGTCGCTGAATTGGAGACAACTTCCTATTTGATTAGAATGGAGACGAGAAACGGATGAAGTATTTTGCAGTTTTTTTACCGATGAAGGATCAGCAAAAAAGCCAGGAGTACCGCCAGCAGCATCTGGATTACTTGGCGCAGCGGAACAGCGAAGGGAAAATTTTTGCCAGAGGCCGTTTTGTTGACGGCGCCGGCGGTCTTGTCGTGTATATTGCGGAATCGGAGCAGGAAGTACAGCAATGGGTGGGCCAGGACCCTTATGTAGCTCTGGGAGCCAGAGGATTTGAAATTCACGAGTGGGATCTTGTGACGGATGCGGTTCTGCCGTCGAAGTTTTAGCATAAGTAAGTTCTGCACGGAAGGGACTGCCTTTAAATTTCAAAGGGCGGTTCCTTTGCTGCAGCGCAAGCCTGCCGGGAAACAAATTAGATGCATCGGAAAGCGGATGTGTAAGCGCTTTTTCGATTGTTCAATAGGAGGAGCTGCAGTTTATGGGAGAGCGTTTGAGAGATAAAGCCATCGTCATTACAGGGGCGACACGCGGAATCGGTAAAGGCATTGCCATGAAATGCGCCGAGGAAGGCGCCCGGCTCGTTCTGAACGGAATCCATGAGGAGGAAGGACGGCAGACCGCCCAAGAGCTTAAGCAAGCATACGGGACGGAGGCTGTCTTCCTGCACGCCGATATTCGCAGCGAGGAGGCCTGCCGCCAGCTGATTGAAGAGGCCGTCCGCCGGTTCGGCCGGTTGGACGGACTGGTGAACAATGCGGGAATTTACCCCAGTTCATCCCTAGTGGATACGACCGAAGAGCTGTACGATACGATTATGGACGTCAATGTAAAAGGTGCCTTTTTCTGCACCAAGCATGCGGTTCAGGCGATGCTGTCCACCGGCGGCGGATCCATTGTCCATATGGGCTCCTTGAACGGCTATAAGGGGGCGAAGGATCTCGCCGCCTATTCCTGCTCCAAAGGGGCGCTGCTTACGCTAAGCCGTCACATCGCGCACAATTATATGAGAGACCATATCCGCTCCAACTGGATTACCGTCGGCTGGGTTGCTTCCGAAGGGGAAATAGAGGTTCATCAGAGCATGGGGAAGAACGCCGAAGAGCTGATCAGCCGGGCGGAAAGCTATGTACCGAGCGGACGCATGCAGACTCCGGAGGACATGGCCCACGGGGCGGTATACTTGCTCTCCGAGGAATCCAGTCAGGTGACGGGGACGGAGCTTACCATTTCAGGCGGTCTGGGTGTGTAACCCCGGAGCGCAACGATAAGAGGAAAGGGGTACATATCATTGACAACCATTCATAAACATCGCACCGGCGACGATCTGGTCCGCGAGGTGGCTGCGACCAAGGTTCCTTATGGCATGCTCGCGCTGTGGTTTATCGGCCAATGCGGCATCATTGTAAAGGGAGGGGAGACGGTTCTTTATATCGACCCGTACCTGGACCCTTCGCCGAGCCGCAGCTTCGATCCGCCGTTTGCGCCGGATAAGATAGCGGACGGCAGCTATGTGCTGATTACCCATGAGCATTCGGATCATCTCGATAAACGGACGATTCAGGCGCTGGCCGCCTCGAAGCCGGACATTCGCTATATGGCGCCGGGCTGCTGCCGCGAAATGCTGCTGGAGCTTGGCGTGTCTGACGATCACATCGTGACGGCCCGAACGGATGAATGGAGAAGCGAAGCGGGCTTTCGTGTGAAGCCTCTTCCATCCGCGCATGAGGAGCTGGAGTACGATCCCGAGCTCGGCTACCGCTGTGTCGGATACGTACTGGAGATGAACGGCGTCAAGATGTATCACGCAGGCGATACGATCGTTTATCCGGGTCTGGTTGAGTCGCTTCAGGCCGAGGCGATCGAATTAGGTCTGCTGCCGATTAACGGACGCGATGTGTTCCGGAATGCCAAAAACATTATCGGCAATATGAATTTCAGGGAAGCCGCCGAGCTGGCTGTCGCGGCCGGGTTCGAAACGGTGATCCCGCTGCACTACGATATGTTCCAGGGGAATTCAGAGCATCCGGGCTATTTCGTCGACTATCTATATGAACGCCATCCGCTGCAGAAGAGCCATGTCATGGCACGCTTCGAGCGGTTCATCTACGTTTCCGCTTCGGCTTTGGAATAAGAAGACTCGAAGGAAGGCTGCCGAAAGAGCTGCTCAATGAACAATTGGTATAGCTGATCTTATGCGCTCGGAGAATGCGAGCTTTCGTTGGGTGAGGCTTTCCCTGAGACCAGGGCGAAGCGCGGAACCTTCAACAGCACGGCCACCAGCAGCAGAAGGGTTCCGTTCATTGCAAAAACGAATGGAATGGACAGCTGGGTTGCCATCAGCCCGCCGATCAGCGAACCGATGAGAAGGCCGAATTGGTTGGCCGACTGATTGAGGCCGAAGGCCCGGCTGCGGAAGCCCGGGTCGGTATATTTGGCGATCAGGGCGTTAAGCGCAGGAAACACCCCTGCAAAGAACAGACCGTACACAAACCGAAGCGAGCCGAATCCGATCAGGCTGTGAAAGCCAATTTGGAGCAAACTCCCGATTCCCCCGCCCAGCAGACCGATAAACAGCACCTTCTCGTAACCGATCCGCGCGCCGATCTTACCCCATCGCGGAGCGGCGATTAAAGCGGCTACGCCGACCGCGGAGAAAATAATGCCGGCATGCAGCGAGGCCGTGGAGGAATCCGAGCCGAGCTTCAGCACATAGATCGTTAACAGCGGCTCCAAAATCATAATCGATGTGGAGGTCACGAATACGACCAGCAGCGCCAGCATCAGCTTGCGGTTAGAAACGGCTGCCTTCAAATCCTGCGTAACCGAGGAACGCCTGCCCTCCGATTTATTGAAGGAAGGCTCTTTTACCCAAAGCAGTGCAATGATAAAAGCGATGAATACGAGGGTTCCGGCAACGAAAAAGGTATCGCGAGGGCCGATCAGATGGCTCACGAAGCCGCCGACCAGCGGTCCCATGATGGAAGCGGCGGCGCTGGCCGTCGAAATGATGCCTAAGGCATAGCCGACATGCTTTTCCGGCGTATTGGTTGCAACCAGAGCGATGGCGGACGGTATGTAGCCGGCGAGCAGGCCTTCCAGAATGCGGACGGCAATCAGTTCGTAAGGATTTTGTACAATGAAATACAGGAAGTAAGCCAAGGATAAGCAAAAGCCGGCGCGCAGCATCATCAGCTTTCGCCCGTATTTATCGGCAACCGAGCCCCAGAACGGCGCGATCAGGGAGCTGGAGAGAAAGGTTAATGCAAAGATGACCCCTGTCCATGCCTCCAAGTGATCATTAACCCCCAGATCGTCCTGCAAGAAGATGGATAGGAACGGGATGGAGACCGAATAAGCCATGCTGACTAGAAAGGCGCCGATCCACAGCACGAATAGATTGCGTTTCCAAGAATAAGCCAAAAGGGAAGCACTTCCTTTTTATGTTTTATCGTTCGCAGCGTCTGTTCTATCATAACACTAAAGCGTGCCGATCCTTGATAAAGTATACTTTTCAGCCGATAAAATGTTTTTGGGTATCATATTTGCCCATGCGAAGCGGGGATAACAGCCGTATACCGTAAAGAACAGCAGGAATGCATGGGAGGAATAAGGCATGAGAATATGTAGCTGCGGCTGTGGCTGCGGATATGTAAGCGGATTGAAGAAAAAATCGGGTAAGAAGCCGAGGAAAGGAAACGGCTCGCCCTGGCTGTCTCCCTTGGTAACCGCAGGCTGAGGGCGGAAAGTTGTCAGAAACTTGTTGAGGAACCCAAAATTTATGTGATACCCCGGTGGGCTATCCTCCCCCAGCCGCAGTTGAAATCCGTGAGTTGAAATTAGATTTGATGGTATGTTCACGAATTTCAAAGGCGGGCGTAAACTAAGCGTTTTTCGAAGAAAAACGGGCTTTGTAAGCTTGGATACCACCGCCTGCGTCTTTATTTAGAGCGGGTTTCTTAACAGCCTGAAGCTCCGAATGGAAGCTTCTTTATTTTTCCTGTACGGCAATATGGGAACCTCGCTCATACAAGGCGTACAGCGATAAGCTGAATAGGAGCCCGACAAGAGAGATGGAGGAAATGACCAAGTACAAAGTATGACCGCCAAGGAGCTCATACAGCCATCCGCCTGCATAAGACGCTGCAATGCCGGATACGCCAAAAAAGAGCAGGGCCAGCACGGTTTGTCCTGTGGCCCGCCATTCCTCCGGTACGATCCGGTATAAATATTGAATCGCCGCCGAATAAAATACGGGAAAGGTGAACGTCTGCAGAATCTGGACCAAAACCAGCGACTGCGGATCGGTGATCCACGCCGATATGAAAAACCGGGTAACGTAAAATACGCTTGAGAAAGAAATGATCAGCAGCTCTTTGCCTTTGCGGAGCCACCAGAAGCTTAAGGCGAACACGAGAATTTCGCTGCCTGCAGCAAAAAACCAGGCTTGGCCGACCAGCTCTGGGCTTCCGCCCAGGCTGCGGATATAGACGCCCAGGAACGTATCGTTGATCCGCTGGGGAACGGCTGTAATAAAGATCAGCAGCAGGAACCAGACGGTCTGGCGATAGCTTAGGAAGCTCCGTAAGCTTTTGAAAGTGACGGGCTTGCCTGCAGCCGGGGCATCCGCCAGCGAGCTGCATACGATCAGGCTGAGGATACCCATAACCGCGAACAGGAACGACAGACTGCGGCTTCCGAAGTACAGCATGGCATAGCCTACAGCTAGAGACATGACGGCGTACCCGACGGCACCGAAGGTCCGGATCGACCCATAGCTGGCTCCGTATGCCTCACCGGTCTGGAAATTCAAGCTTTCCGTCAACGGGTCCAGCGGCATGAGAAAGAAGTAGAGCAGCATGGTAAACAGAAGCAGGAGAACAAAGCTCCCGGATGCGTAGAGCATGGAGCCTATGATCGTCGAGCAGACAAGCAGCAGCAGCATGACCTTCTTTATCGTCCGGCTGCGGTCGCTGATGATTCCCCATAAAGGCTGGGCAATAATCGTAATGATTCCGCCGGTCCCAATAATGAGGCCGATCCGGGTCGCAGTAAGCCCCTGGGCATCAAGATAAACGGGAAGAAACGAAAGAAACATGGCCAGCATGGCAAAATACAAAAAATTAAACGCCCTTAGCCTAATGACAAATTTCATAAAAAAAAACGACCTCTCGTTGTTCAGGATGTGTCCCCCATTATAACATATCCCTTATCCGGGCGATGTTAGGACAGGCATGCAGTGGGAGGCGCAGCCGCTTGAATCGCTGGATCGACAAGAAGAATAACCGGCACAGCCTGCCCTTTGCTTTGCGTGAACTTGAAACTCAATAGAGGCAGCAGTAAGCCTCGTTTGCCACACTACAGAATGAGAGGTATGCATGAGAGCCGTTTCCATCCTGATTATGTTTGTTATCATCACGGTATTATCTGCCGGATGCGAGAACAGCGAGGGTCCCGATGCTGTAAAATTAATCGTTTTGAAGAGAGCCGGTCTGGAAAACAAGTTCGAAAACTACAAAGAAGTGACAGACCCGAAGACGGTTTCCAAAGTTAGGAGTATGGTCAATGTAAAAAACGGGGAGTGGAAAAAAGACGTAAAACGCAAGGAAGCACCGCCGGACTACCAGTTTTATTTCCAGCGTGTGGATGGAAAAGTGATCGAAACGGTTTATTACGAGGTATGGTATACCGATAGCGTGGCAGAAATATTCTTTGTATGGGACAATCCATTCGACAAGCGGTTTTCCAAAGAGGACTCAGTCGAATTAATCGAGGTAATCCGGTAACCAGTAGGAGGAATGAACTAGAGTTTGACGGGGATTTCATCACCAACGTGAGGGAGGCAGAAACGTGGCAGAAACTTATATTTATATGATCAGGCATGCAGTATCTCCGTTCGTGCTGGGAAGCGAGCGGACGCGGGGGCTTTCCGCCAAGGGACATGAGGATGCCCTTAAAATTGCGGACATCTTAAAGGACGAGGGCATCGATGTCTTTGTCTCCAGCGCTTATGTTAGGGCGGTAGAGACGATCAGACCGTTAGCGGAGCGGATGGGCAAGTCCATCCGGGAACTGGAAGCGCTGAATGAACGAGCGGTCGGAAGCATGGAGATCCATATTCCGGAAGAACAGCTGCTTGACGGCATCCGACGGTCGTTTATCGATAAAGACTTTTGTCTGCCCGGAGGAGAAAGCACGCGCCGTGCGCAGGAACGGGCGGTTCCGGTCGTACAGGCTTTGTTGAAGGAACAACAGGGCAGGAAGATCGCGATGGGCACGCACGGGAATATTATGACGATCCTGCTGAATGCATTCGATGAAAGCTACGGTTTTGAATTTTGGACGCAAACCAGCAAGCCTGACATTTATAAGCTGACCTGGGAAGACCAGAAGCTTGCCCGGGTGGAACGGCTCTGGGACCCGAACGCATAAGAAAAGGAAAAGGACCCATTCTTCATTCAACGGGTCCTGCTCCAGCGGCCGTTTTGCAAGCCGCGAAGCTTACAAATAATACAGCATAGGGTGCATTATCTATAAGAGCTATTCGGCGGCTGCGCTTGCCGTCAGCAAGCCGGCTTTCGTCAGCTCCTGTACGCTCTTCCAAGCGGCCAGGTGGCTCTCCAGCGTCTCGATAAGCCGCTCAACATCTTGAGCGAACTGCTCCCGATCCTGCGGCGCTGCGGCTGCCTCCGCTTCAGACTCGGGCAGCGCGCCGCCGGCAGGAAGAGCGGCGAGCAGCTGCTGCAGCCTGCTCTCCAGCGGCGTTAAGCCGGAGCGTTGCTGCTGCGGCGCTGCCGGGACTGCGATGCCCGCAGGTACCGCAGCCTGCGCTTGAGCCGCAGCTGCCGGCGCCGCTTCTTTTTGCCCGGCTTTATCGCTCTTGGCCGCTTTGGCTGCGGCGGGCTTGGACCGGCTCGGCCCGGTTCTGCTCGTAGACAGACCACGTTTCCAGCAGCTCGTGGCCCGATTTATACAGCAGCTTGTCCTTCGTGCCGGACGAGATGGTTTTGTCCTTAAACAGCTTGGCGATCTTCTTCACATCGCTGACCGGCATTTCATCCCTGGCCATGATCAGCGCCAGAGGATCGCGGTGCTCCAGCGGCAAATCCTTCAGAGGGAGAAGCTGATCCTCCGTCAGCTTGTCCTTTCGGATTTCGGTTCCGCTGACAATCAGCTTTTTGACGGCGCCGCCGAATTTTAACAGCTCGCATTTATTTTTTATGTACGATTCGGGCTTGCCCAGCCGGCTGGACAGAAATTTGGTCGAGCTGCTGAATTTCGGGTCGTTCAACAGCTTATGAAACGCCTCCGCTTCTTCAATGGGGGAGAAGCCTTCCCTCGTCAAATTTTCCGCGATTTGCTCCAGGTAAATTTCCGTTTCATCCGTCACGTTAGAGACAATGCACGGAATCGTCGGGCGTCCCAGCATTTGGCTCGCTTTGTATCGGCGGTTGCCGTAAATAATTTTGTACCGCCCGCCGGGGACGGTTCTTACTTTGATCGGGGACAGCAGACCGAGCTCGTCGATGCTTTTCATAAGCTCCTGCAGCGCATCCTCGTCGAACTGATATCTGGGCTGATCTGTATCTTCATCAATTAAATGCATGGAAAGCTCAATAATATCCATATGACGACTCCTATTCTTTGTACATGATATGAAACCGCTCCAGATGGGAATAGAGCAGCTCTTTGCGCAATATTTCGATTTGCTTGGCTCCCATCAGATCATAATGGGGGAAGGAACGGCGGTGGTGAATGTACCTGGGATTCAGTCCGTTCGCTGTGCACCAGGCGGTCAGCTTATCTAAATCGGCGCAGCCGACTTTGGTTACAGTCTTCATGTCCGGAAAGCGGGGATCGTACCAATAGTGGGTGAGAAACGCCAGCTCGCCGCGAGCCACGGCTGCTTTCCACTGCTGCAATTCGCTTCTCCTGATGCCGAAAGCCATGTTGTCTCATCCCTCCGTGACCCAACGCATAATATTAAACATTATACCATAGCGGAACAAGTATACTCTATGGGTTGTGGAGAGGCTGCAGTTTTTTATATCCAAATTTTAGCGGAATTGTTATAATAATGAGGGATTTTGGGCGCCTGCGAAGGAGCTGCAAGGGGCATCCGGTCATCAAACAACTGGAAGGAACGGGGAAGCTCCGGATTCTCCGGCAGAGGTGAATGCAATGAAGAATAGAAAGCTGCGAGTTCTATGGATGGTGCCGAATATAGCGATGTACCTGGTGTTCATCGGGTTGACCGTTTTTGTCATGCTGAACGGCGAAGAGCTTCGCAAGCTGCATCTGCTGAACTCATGGCTGCTAAGACTGGCGCTGCTGCTTATCGTTGCGCTTCTCGGCACCTTCCGCATATTAAGCTGGATTCGCCAGGGAAAAATGTAACGGCCTCTCGTGAAGCTTCAGCTGTGCGGCTTGTTTTACGGTTTGAATTGTTCCATGAAAAGGAGGGCGAAGCGGTAATGTGGACGCGCAGAGAACTGAAAGAGCGGGCAAAGGATACGCTTAGAACGTCGTATTGGAAGGCGTTCCTCGTCAGCCTGCTGATGCTTGTCATAAGCGGCGGCATGCCCAGCTGCAATTTTCAAAATCGTATCGGAGGACGTACAGAGCCAGGCGGCGTTTCAAGCTCGCTGATGCCCGGATTGAATCAGGATTGGCATGCTGCAACGGACCATACGGCATTCATCGCCGTGATGATTATCGCTGTCATTCTAGGTATCGTGATAGGTTTAGCGGTCATTGCCTTCCGCATTTTTCTCGGCTTTCCGCTGGAGGTAGGCGTACGCCAATATTTTAAACAGGCGGCGCTGGCCGAGGTAAATATGAACTATTTGGGCTATGCGTTTGCCCGGGGGAAATACGGGGCCATCGTCAAGGCTATGCTGCTTAGAGCGGTATTCAATTTCCTTTGGTTCCTGCTGTTCTTCATTCCCGGCATTATCAAAGCTTATTCGTACAGCATGGTGCCGTATATTTTGGCGGACAATCCGCAGATCGGCTCCAAACGGGCCGTAACGTTAAGCAGGGAGATGACCCGCGGACATAAATGGAACATGTTCGTGCTCGACCTGTCTTTTCTAGGCTGGTATTTGCTCGGCGCCCTTGCGCTCGTAGTCGGTATGCTGTTCGTTGAGCCTTACGCGAATTCGACCAAGGCCGAGCTGTATCTCGTGCTCCGGCGCTATGCGGTGAGTGATGGGATCAGCAGCAGGACCGAATTAAACATGACGGATACCGAATAAGTATGTAAGGCCTCCACACCGGTGGAGGTCAGGCTGTCGAGTCGATAAAGAACCATGCGTACCAAACGCAGGTGGGGTATCCTTTGGAAGAGTTTACGTCCGCCTTTGAAATCCATGAAATACCGCTTAATTTAATCCAATTCACGGATTTCAACAGCGGCTGGAGAAGGATACCCCACCGGAGTACCACATACCAATCCATGGGTTTATCAACGCTCTGGCCTCCACATCGGTGGAGGTCATTCTTTTAGCTTAAAGCAAGCCGGGGTGGCTCTCATTATCCGAAGAACAACAGAGAACAACCGACGATAACCAGCAGAATAAACAGAACCAGAATCGAAGCAGAAGACTCATATCCGCCAAAACCGCCCATACTTGCATCCTCCTCTCTTCGGTCACATGTCTAGCTTATGTAGGGACAGGGGCATATGTTTGGACTCCTGTTCCATCCGGCCAGCAGGAAATTGGCCCTGATATTGTTTTTAATCGGGGTCAAAGTGGTAATACATGAGGAAGCGGACGTTCCCGCGGAGAAATCAGGCATACAGAAAAAGGAAAGAAGACATACTGAAGGTAAAGGAGGAGAGCCCCATTGAAATGGACACCGGAACAGCGGATCACGCTGCATGGCTTTAACAATCTGACGAAAACCTTAAGCTTCAATATGTACGATATTTGCTTCACGAAGACGAGCGAGGAACGCAGGGCGTACCTGGAATATATCGATGAGCAGTATAATGCGGACCGGTTAACGAATATTTTAAATCATGTGTCGGAAATCATCGGAGCCCACGTGCTGAATGTGGCCAAGCAGGATTATGAGCCGCAGGGAGCCAGCGTTACGATGCTGGTGTCGGAGGGGCCGGTGGAGACGGCGTCTACAGAATCGTTCGAGGAGTCGCCCGGACCTCTGCCTGATAATGTGGTGATGCACCTGGATAAGAGCCATATCACCGTACATACATATCCCGAATATCATCCGGATGAAGGCATCAGCACATTCCGCGCCGACATCGACGTATCGACCTGTGGGGAAATCTCGCCGCTGAAAGCGCTGAATTATTTGATCCGCTCCTTCGATACGGACATCATGACGATGGATTACCGGGTCCGCGGGTTTACACGGGATATTAGCGGCCATAAGCATTTTATCGATCATGAGATCAGTTCGATTCAGAACTATATTCCCGACGAGATCAAATCCCTCTACGATATGATCGACGTGAACGTGTATCAGGAAAATATTTTTCATACCAAATGCAAGCTGCGGGAGTTCGATCTAAACAATTACTTGTTCGGCTATACGAAGGACAAGCTGTCCAGAGAAGAGCAGGAGGACATTACCAAGAGTCTGAAATGGGAAATGGACGAAATATTTTACGGGAAAAATATTACGTATATGTAATTCGGCCGGCAGCGTTGCCGGAAAGGCAGGACCGCGCGCGGGAAACGTCAAGCTCTCCGCCGCCGGTCTTTTTACTGTGGCTTGCGGGAGCAAAGCCTGTCAAAAGCCTGTTCATCCGCGGCATGAACGCTTGCCGAATCAAGTCGCTTTTTCTGCAGCTGAAGAAAGCGACAGTTTTCCTGCTTTTTTGCGTACAAATCAGCTATAATAATGTCTGAATTGACCATGACCGAATTTCCGGCTTCCCGTATGATTAGGTTGTGGGTCGTCATACAACTATGCGCTTGCAAATGTACAAACCGCTTTCAGGATTGGCCGTCTGTCGGTAAATGACCTTTCTAAAGGGGTTTCAAATTGTTATCCAGCCTAAGCTCCAATCTCGCGGCTTCATTAAAGCCGGCGGCCTCCCGTTGTAGTCACGTCACGGGAAATCCGCTTGCGGAGCAGGCATTCCTTCGTAAACTATGCAGGAGGTTTTCCCAATGGAGAAACAGTTACACAGCAGCCAATTTATTAAGGAGCATTCGTTTCCGTTCTGGATCCGCCGGTTTTTTCACGATCATGAGCATGTGCCGCTGCTGCACGGGCATGACTTCGTGGAACTGGTCTATGTGGTCCGGGGGGAAGCGCAGCATGTATTTGAAGGGAATTATTACGAGATTCGCTCGGGCGACGTATTTATTATTAATCCCGGCGAGGTGCACACCTACAGTATTAATCCGGGCAAGGAAATCGAAATTATCAACTGCCTGTTCATGCCCGATTTGATTCAGGGCAACTGGCTGCTGGATCTGGGCATTTCCCAGTCAATGGACTACTTCTACGTGCACCCGTTTCTTGATAAAAGAGAGCGGTTTCATCGCTGCCTGAATTTGAACGGGCAGGATGCGACCCGCTCGCTGTTTCTGCTCGAAACCATTATCCATGAATTCGATAACCGCCAGCCCGGCTTCGAAACGCTGATCCGCCTTCAAATGGTGGAGCTGCTGATCCTGCTGTCCCGCGCTTACAGGCAGGCGGAAGGGCAGTGCGGCAAGGAAACCGTGCGCAGCAGCGCCAAGCAGCTGCTTGTCCGCCGTATCTGCGGCTATTTGGAGCGGTATTACGATAAGAAAGTATCCATCCCCGTGCTGTGCGAGCTGTTTAATATCAGCTCCAGGCAGCTGAACCGGATTTTCAAGGAGTCTCTGGGCATGACCGTCGTGGACATGATTCACCGGATACGGATCGAGCGGGCGAAGCATCTGCTGCTGGAGACCGACGAGAAGGTCATCACCATCGCGGGTCGTGTCGGCTACGAGGACCCGGCTTTTTTCAGCCGGCTGTTTCATCGCGAGGTCGGCTGCTCGCCGGGCAAATACCGTGAATCCTCTTGACTTCCGCAGGCCGAGGAGGGGGAAGCATGCGCCGCTGGAATGACCGGATGCTGAAGACGAAAATGTTTATTTCTTTTTCCGTCGTATCCTTGTTTATTGTCGGGATTACCTGCTCTATTTTCTATTATAAGAATACCAGCGATATTCAGCATCAGACGTTCTCTTTATCGAACATTATTTCGAAGCAGTTTTCGGAGATGATCGATTTGTACATGCAGAGCGTGGAGGAGCTGTCGCTGGCGATTTCCATCGACCCGTCGATCCAGAATATCTTGTTCGATTTCTACAAGGCGTCCGATCCGATCGAGAAGGAAGTGGTCGGCTACAAGCTCAATCCCATCCTGTTTAATTTCTCTTACCCCAAAACCTACGTTCAGAGCATGTCCATTTACTCGCTGGATAAGCACCTGTATCAATATTCGAAGCTGGTGGAGCCGAAGCCGCGGGAGCTGCTGTCGGAAGAGCAGCTGAAGGATTTCTCGGGTTCTCTGAACCGGAAGCCGTTCGCTCTGCTGCCATCCGTTGAGGTACATACCGATAAAGAGGGCTCTCCCGAAAGAGTCGTTTCTTTTATCCGCAAGATTACAAAAATCCCGACGCAGACGATCATCGGCTTTGTAAGTATTCAGATCAATGTAAACGCATTCAATATGGTGCTTGCCAATGCTACGGCCAACGAGCTGGAGAGCACGATGCATGTGCTGATCGTGGCGGATGAAGGCCGGATCATTTATGAAAACGGCAGCACCCTGAACGGGGAAGGCCAGGGGAGGTTCGATACCGGCGTGTTTGAGCGCCCCGGATCGGAAGGCGAGCTGCGCTGGAAGGATACCGACTACCTGTACACCTTTGTCAGGTCCAGACTATACCGGGTGGTATACGGTCATTTTACTCCCGAAGCATGTGCTGCTGCTGAAGCAAAAACGGATTCAGGATATCGTGCTGGTGGTAGGCATTTTGACGATGCTTTCCATTGCGGCCGTCTCCTACTTTTTATCTCATCAAATCACCCTGCCGCTGAGCCATCTGATGCGCAACATGTCGCGTGTGGAGCTGGGCGACTTCAGCCACAGGGTCGAATATACGGGACGCAACGAAATCGGCAAGCTGAGCCGGATGTATAACCATATGCTCAGCAGCATTTCCCATTTGATCCACGAGGTGTACGAATCGAAGCTGGCGGAGAAGAACGCCCAGCTGTCGGCGCTGCATGCTCAGATTAACCCTCATTTTCTGTACAACACCCTCAACATCATGAAATCCATCAGCCGGCTGCGCGGCATCGAAGAGGTCGCCGAAATTTCCGAATCGCTTGCCGGACTTTTCCAATACAGCATGAAAAACCTGCACCAGCCCGTCACACTGCGGGAGGAAATTGAGCATATCGACAATTACTTCAAAATTCAGCAGCACCGGTTCGGCAGCCGGATCCGGCTTCGCTGCGACATTCCGCCGGAGCTGCTGCAAGCATCCATTCTCAAGCTGACGGTTCAGCCGCTCGTGGAGAATGCGGTGAATCACGGGCTGCGCCGAATGAAAGCGGGAGGCTGCATCACGATCCAGGCGGCGGAAGCGCAGGGCGTGCTTACTATAACCGTACAGGATAACGGGGAAGGCATCTCGGACAAGGAGAAGTCACGCCTGGATGAGGCGCTTCGCAAGACGAACCCGCTGAACCCTTACGATGAGGTTTCCCATGGCATCGGCCTGCTCAATATACGGCAGCGCATTCAGCTTTATTACGGCAAAGAGTACGGCTTGAATATATACAGCAAGCCGGGTGAAGGCACTTCGGTATCGCTTGTGATACCGTTCGCTGTGAAACACAATTCGGCGAAGGAGGCTGCACTTTGAACATTTATGTAGTGGAGGATGAGCGCTGGGCGCTGGCGGAGCTGGAGACGCTGCTGGCCCGCTATGAGCCGGAGCACCGCATCTATGCCTTCGACAATGGGGATGACGCGCTGGCGGCGGCGGCCGACCTGCGCCCCAGTCTTGTCATAACGGATATCAACATGCCGGGCATCGACGGTCTGGAGCTGATCGAGCAGCTGACTAAGCTGGATTCCGCCGTCAAGTGCATGATCCTGAGCGTTCATGACGAATTCGAATATGCCCGGCAGGGGATGCAGTTCGGCGTGGGCGAATATTTGCTGAAGCCGGTAAAAAAAGAAGTGCTGTATCAAGCGGTAGATAAAGCGCTTAATCAGCTGGAGCAGGAGCATCGGCGCCGTGACGCCTGGGTGAACGGCTCGCTCGCCCAAATGCTGCTGGCCGAAGACGACAGCGTGCCGGATGCGGAGCTTTGGCGCGAATGGAACGAACGATTATACGCCATCGTGCTGCTCTCGCTGGAAAAAGATCCGCGGATCAAAGGGTGGAAAATCGCTGAGCTCGATTTTGACGCTTGGCTCCGGCAGCTGGCTCAGCCGCCTTATCCTTCCTCGCTCATTCAATGCGTGGGCCTGGACTGCCGGCAGCGGGTGCTGCTTGTGCCGATCGCCGCAACGGCGCAGACGGCTGCCATGCAGCCTGTGCTGCTGCGGCTTTATGAGACGCTCCAGCAGCTGCCGGTCCCGGCGCATATGGCCGTCGCCATCAAAGAAGAGAGCCGTCCGCTGCGCCGTGCTTATGCAGGCTTGAAGGACTCGCTGGAGGAGCATATGATCTTCGGGATGAGCACTTATTTGCCGTTCGGGGCGAAGCCGAAGGAGGCGGAGCTGTTAAGCGTATGGGACAAGGTGCGCATCATGGAGGTTCACTGCAAGAAAGGCGAGCTGCTGAAGGGGCAGGAGATGCTCGGGCAAATTGTCGAGGAGATGCGCCTGAAGCGGGTGACGAAACGCCAGCTGCGGTTATTTATCCAGGATGTGCTGTTCTCCCTGAAATATCATCTGCTTTCCTCCGGCAGCGACAAGATAAGCTTGAACGACCTGCAGGAGGATGTGCGCTGCTTGAATGATTTTACCGGCTATGACGAGCTGTTCGACTGGCTGAAGGAGAAGCTGTTCAGCCTGTACTGCGGGCAGGAACCCAAGGATTTGAATCCGAAAGGGCTCGTGCCTGTGCTGCTGCAGCACATTCATGCCCACTATCAGGACAATATTTCGCTGCAGCAGTTCGCGGCCGAGCACCATGTCAGCCTGGGTTATTTGTCGCGTATGTTCAAGAGCCAGACGGGCACGACCTTCTCCGATTATATTGCAGGCTATCGGATCCGCAAGGCGAAGGAGCTGCTCAGCGGCGGCATTGAACGGCTGCAGGAGGTCAGCCAGCTGGTCGGCTACGAGGACACGAAGCACTTCAGCGCTCTGTTCAAAAAATTCGTCGGGGTGACGCCGATGCACTATGCGAGAAAGCGGCCGACAATCAAATAGGAAAAATCCCCCCCCTTATTCCGTACAAATCGCATGTATTCGGGACCTGACGCCGGCTATACAATGAAAACATGACAACGCCACCACAATACGAGAAGGGTCGACGCATGAAGAAACAGCCGGTTTGTCAAATAAAGGAGGAACGAAACATGAACCGAGCCAGAAAGTTTACTGTATTCACTTCTGCGGCTTTGATCGCTGCGCTTGCAGCGGGCTGCAGCTCATCCGGCCAGCCGGCTTCAGGCACGGCTCCGGCTTCCGGAGACGGCAAAGCCCCTGCGGACGGCAAGGCCGCGGAGCCGACGACGCTCACGCTGCTGATCGGCTCGACAGGTACGCCGTACCCTGCTACGCAAGCGGTTGCAGCCGAGGCCGAGAAGAAGCTTAATATCAAAATCAAATTTGATATTAAGCCGGACGGCACCGAAGGGGACAACCTGGTCAAGACGCGGCTGGCTACAGGCGAGATGGCGGATATTTTGTACTACAACTCCGGCTCGCTGCTGAAGGCGCTGAATCCGGAGGAAAATTTCGTCGACCTGTCCAAGGAGCCGTATATGGCGAATCTGCTGGATTCGTATAAGGAAACCGTCAGCTCCAACGGCAAAGTATTCGGCGTTCCGGGCGGCTCCTCCAATGTCGGCGGCATCCTGTACAACAAGAAGGTCTATGCGGAGCTTGGCCTGAGCGTTCCGAAAACATGGGCGGAATTTATCGCCAACAGCGACAAAATCAAAGCCGCAGGCAAAACGGCGGTCATCGGCTCCTACAAGACGACATGGACCTCCCAGCTGTTCGTGCTGGCGAATCAATACAATGTGCAGACGCAGGTCCCGACATTCGCACAGGACTATACGGCCAACAAAGCCAAATATGCAACAACGCCGGCGGCGCTTCGCGGCTTTGAAATGACCGGCGAAGTGTTCAAGAAAGGCTACTATAACAAAGATTTCCTCGCCACCACGTATGATACGGGCCTGAAAATGCTCGCAGAGGGAACCGGCGTCCAATATCCGATGCTGACCAGCGCAATCGATGCTCTGGCCCAGAACTATCCGGATAAGCAGAAGGACGTCGGCGTCTTCCCGATTCCGAGCGATGACCCGAACATTAACGGCTTTACCGTTTGGATGCCGAACTCCTACTATATTAATAAAAAGGGCAAGAACGTCGAGGCCGCCAAAAAGTTCGTTGAATTCCTCATCTCGGCGGAAGGCCAAAAGGCTTACATGTCCAAGAGCAAGGCGAACGGTCCTTATGTTGTCAAAGGAATCAACGTACCGGACGATGCTTATCAGGCAGTAAAGGATATGCAGACTTACTTTGACAACGGCAAAACGGTGCCGGCGCTGGAATTCGTTTCCCCGGTGAAAGGGCCGAACCTGGAAAGCATCCTGATTGAAGTCGGCACAGGACAAAAATCGCCTGCAGACGGAGCCGCCGACTACGATAAAGATGTGAAGAAGCAGGCGCAGCAGCTCAACCTGCCGGGCTGGTAAAAGGGCGGCGCAGCCGTTAACCGTCCAGCACTTGCGCTTGGCTTCCATGCGATAGGATATCCGGCCCTGCAATCGTTTCTTGCAGGGCCGGTTTCATCCGTACCCGCAGAAAGACCCGTACAGGAGGGAAATGAATGACGACGACGCAAAAGAGAATGTACTCTTATTTGTTCCTGCTGCCCGCAGGCATCATCTATTTTGTTTTTTACCTGCTGCCGACCGTCATGTCGCTGTTCTTCAGCTTGACACGATGGACTCTAACGAGCTGGCAGTATATCGGCCTGGATAACTATGTGATGTTCTTCGAGGAATCCTCACTCAAAATCGGCTTTAAAAATACGATCATCTTCGCGGTCGTCACCTGCGGCCTGAAGGTCATCCTTGCGCTGCTGCTGGCCACATTGCTGACCTCGCGCGTTTGGTTCAAGGATTATTTCCGCTCGATGGTGTTCTTCCCGACGCTGCTCAGTACGATCGCCGTAGGGATCGCGTTCAGCACGATGATGCACCCGACGCAAGGGGTCATTAACACTGCACTTGCCTCCATCGGCATCGAAGGTCCCGACTGGCTGGGCGATACGAAGATCGCGCTGCTCTCCGTCGCCCTGGTCGACGTATGGAAGGGTGTCGGCATCGCAACGGTCATTTATATTGCCGGGATTTTGTCCATTCCGCAGCATTACTATGAAGCTCTGAAAATGGACGGGGGCAACGCGTTCCGGGGCTTTTGGCACATTACCCTGCCCTTGAGCCGGCCGGCGATGAACTCGGTCATTATATTGGCGTTTATCGGCGGGCTGCGGACCTTCGACCTCATTTGGGCTATGACCAAAGGGGGGCCGGGCTTTTCCACCGACCTTATCGCTTCGATTATCTATAAGCAGTATCAGGCCGGTTTTTACGGGCTGGCTACGGCGGGCAACGTCATCTTATTTATCGCCATCTCGGTGCTTGCATTTCCGCTGTATATGTTCCTGAACAGAAGAGAGGTGAACCTGTGAGCAGCACGGTACAAAAATGGAGCGTCAGCATTCTGCTGCTGATCCTCTCGACCATTATATTCTGGGTGCCCTTCTACTTCGTCATAATCAATTCGTTCAAATCGCCTACCAAAGCGGCGGATATGAACATGAGCTGGCCGGATTCGTTTCATATCATCGAGAATTATCAGGCGGTGCTGGCTGCGGCAGATCATATGCTGGTCCGCGCGTTTTTTAACAGCTCGGTGCTGACCGTGCTTTCGATCGCGGGCATGGTTGTGTTCAGTTCGCTGGCCGGGTTTGTGCTGCAGCGCAGGGAGAAGGGAAGAGGCGCCGCGCTCTTGAATTTCCTTGTGCTGGCCGGATTAATGATTCCTCCCGCTGTCGTGCCCACCATCTGGGTGTTGAATACGGTAGGGCTGTTCAAGACGCTGCCGGGGCTGACGCTGGTCGAAATTGCGCTTCATTTTCCGTTTTGCGCTATTTTGTACAAAGCGTTCACGGCGACGATTCCCCGGGATATCGACGAGAGCGCGTTTATCGACGGCTGCGGCGGACTGAAGCTGTTTACGCATATCATTTTTCCGCTGCTGAAGCCGGTATCCTCGACCATCATTATTATTCAATCCGTCAGCGTGTTTAACGATTTCGTCAATCCGCTGTACTTTTTGCCCGGTTCCGAAAATGCCACTGTCCAGCTGACGCTGTACAACTTTATGAGCATGTACCTGACGTCCTGGAACCTGCTGTTTGCCGATGTGGTGCTGATTTCTCTGCCCCCGCTGATCTTGTTTATCTTCTTTAACAAAAAGATTGTTGCCGGCATGACGGCCGGATCGGTCAAAGGCTGACCGTACCGGTCAAGGGCTGTACATTAGTATATCAAGGCTGGGCTGCAATCCAAGTCAGGCCGCATTGACCATGCGATTGGCGGAATGCACAATGAACCGGCCCGGAGGGCAAAGTACAATAAAGCTAGGAGTCGGGGCTGTCGCAAGATCGCCCGATAATAAAGCTTTCGCATAAGACAGAAAACGCTAAAGAGGAGGCAAGTACATGGAAAGCTCCAGCGGTAGTGTACTTTGGTTTACAGGCCTCTCGGGCTCGGGGAAAACGACCACCGCCGTCCAGGTGTACCAGCGGCTGCTGGAAGCCGGAAGACCGGTAGAACTGCTAGACGGGGACGCCATACGCACGACACTCGGCAAAGGGCTTGGATTCAGCCGCGAAGACCGGCTTGAAAATATCCGCCGCATGGCATTCGTGGCCAACCTGCTGTCCCGGCATGGGATTATGGTGCTGGTTTCCGCAATTACGCCTTACCGTGAAATGAGGGACTATTTGCGGGAGCATGTGAGCGGATACGTAGAGATTTATGTAAACTGCTCATTGGAGCAGTGTGAGGCCAGGGACGTGAAAGGGCTTTACGCCAAGGCAAGAAGGCAGGAGATTCAGCAGTTTACAGGTATTTCTGATGCGTATGAGGAACCCGAATGCGCAGATATCGTAATCGATACGCAGCATCAGACTGTGGAAGCGAATACAGAGCGGATTTTGGAATGGCTGTACAGGAACCGGTACAAGGAAATCGCCGATTTGGCCGTACAGCAGTGCATCGCAGCCGGTCAAGAGGTGCCGGAGACGGGGAACGCAAACGGTCAGGAGGCGCGCAACCGATGAAAATCATCATGATCTCGCTCGATACGCTTCGCGCAGACCGGCTGGGCTGCTACGGATACAGCAAGCCGACGAGTCCGTATATCGACCGGATCGCTTCGGAAGGAGTCCTGATGGAGCGGGCTTATGCGGCCGACATTCCGACCGAAGTAGCGCATTCGGCCATTTTTACCGGCAAAATCGGCCTGACCACCGGCCTGGTTTCGCACGGCTCCGACCTGTCTTATTTGCCCAAAACGGTCGAGTGGCTGCCGTCCAAGCTGAAAACAGCAGGCTTCACCACTTGTGCCGTAGATAATTTGTACAATCTCAAGGAATGGTTTGCACGCGGATACAACTATTATTTGAACAGCTCGGGACCCAAGCGCTGGATTGACGGCAGAACCGTTAACGATTTGGCGCTGCCGTGGATTCGGGATCATAAGGATGAGGACTTTTTCCTGTTCCTTCATTATTGGGATGCGCACACGCCTTACCTGCCGCCCGAAGCCTATGTGCCTTCATTTTATGAACCGAGCAAGGGCCCTTACCGGGAGGGCGGCTCCAGCATGGAGCGGGCCTATGAGCATCCGGCCTATCCATTCTTCAAGCATCATCATTACAAGCTGCTCGGTCCTGTGACCGATGCGGAATATATGAATGCACTGTACGACGCAGAGATCCGCTACTTGGACGATCTGCTCCGCGAGCTGGACGAAACGCTGGTCCAGCTTGGGATCAAGGAGGAGACGCTGCTCGTGCTCTTCGGGGACCATGGTGAGAGCTTGACCGAGCACGATATTTATTGGGATCACTGCGGTCTCTACGAGCCGACGGTCGCATGTGCCGCTGATCCTGCGGTGGCCCGGGCAAATTCCAGCCGGCGGACGCGTGCAGGGCTTCGTCCAGCATGCGGCCTGCTGCCGACGGTGCTTGAGGCCGTTGTCCGGTCCGCAGCGCCGGGCTTGAGCTTGCCGGCGCTGCACGTTCCGGACGGCGTCGACGGCAGCACCCTGTGGCCGTCGATGCTTGGCGAGGCCGACGGCACGCTTGAGGAGGTCTGCTTGAGCGAATGCGCCTGGCAGGCGGCGCGGGCCATCCGTACGGATCGCTATAAGCTGATCCGTTATTATGACCCGGGGCCGTTCCAACGCCCGGTCACGGAGCTGTACGACCTGCTGGACGAACCCGCAGGAGCTTGTCAATTTGGCCGACCGGGAACCGGTCATCGCTGAAGAGCTCGAAGAGAAGCTGATGCGGTTCGTTGCCCGCAAGCTGGGCGGGCGGCCGGATCCGATGCTGCGGCAGATTCAGGAGTCGCAGCTGCCTTTTCGGCGCAGGATCGAGTCGATTCTGGAAGGGGTGGGCCTCTCCTGGGAAGCGTGGATTCAGAACCCGCTGCGGGAGCGTTACGACACGCTGGAGGATGAACGGCGGGCCAGACATGGCTCTTAAAGTTCCTCAGGGCGTGCTTGGACGATGTCGCAATCGGCCCTGAGGATGTCGCAATAGGCAATGCCGCAGCCTGTAAGGAAGATTATGATAAATAAGACAATGAATACCAGTGCAAGAGTTACAGATAAAGATGCAGATGAAGCCGCAGATTCAGATGCAGCTCATCTGTCCACGCAAATGCAAGTACAGATGTACTTGATGCACTTGCAGATTCAGATGAAGGGCAGACACCAGGTAGAAGCTTTCGTAATCCGGGCTTTTTACACTTGAACGAAGAAAGGTGGTGCAGTCCCCGCTTGGACGCTTAAGCATGGGCGGACCGGGCGACGGGACGGAAACGTATGGCATTGAAAATCGGGATTGTCGGTATGAATGGAATCGGGAATCGGCACGCAGACTGCTACGCAAGCGAGCCGCTGGCCCAGCTGGTTGCCGTATGCGACGTAGTCAAGGAACGGGCCGATAAAGCGGCTGAGAAGCATGGCGTCAAAGCTTATTACAGCCTGGAGGCTATGCTTCAGCAGGAGCCGGATATCGAAATCATAGATGTTACGACAGGCGGCATCGAGAATGGGAGCTGGCATTTTGAGCCCGCCATGCAGGCGATCGCAGCCGGCAAGCATGTGCTAATCGAGAAGCCGCTGGCCAACAATATTCTCGAAGGAAGAGAGCTGGTCCGCTTTGCGGCCGAGAAGAAGGTGTATCTGGGCTGCAACCTGAACCACTACTTCTCCGCACCGGCGGAAAGAGCCAGACAATATATGGATGCAGGCGATATCGGCGAAACGGTGTACTGCCTTGCCAAAATGGGCTTCAACGGCGGCGAGGAGCTGTATTCGGTGCCGAAATCGCCGAAGGATAAAGGCCAGCCTTACTTCCATATGAAAGCGTTTTTAACGCATCCTTTCAGCGTCATGCGCTATTACTGCGGCGATATTACCCATATCCAGACGTTCTCGAATCAAGCGGGCTTCCGCAAAAGCGCAGGCGATATTACGGTTTCCATCAACAGCATTCATGTGAAGTTCGCAAGCGGCGCCGCAGGCTACCTGCTGAGTCAAAGGGGCGATGCCACGTATGGCCTGGGCGGCTGGTGGACGATGGAGGTCGGCGGCACGAAGGGAACCTTCTGCATAGAGAACTGCGTGGAGAAGGTGTCCTACTGGCGGGCGCAGAAGGGCGTTCCGTCGATCGGCTCCCATCCTGAGCCTGAGGTAACCTCTTCGGGAGTCACCGAATTCAATTCCACCTTTAACAACAGGCTGCATGCTTTCCTGGAGGATATCACGAACGGCGTGCCACGGGAGCATATCCGCGCCTCCGGACGCGATGCGCTGGCTGTGCTGGAATATACGTATGCGGTGATCGAATCGTACGAGCAGGGCGGCGCCGTTGTCAGACCTCACCCGCTTCCGGCGTTCCACGGCGACCCGCAGTGGATGAACTAAGTAAGCTTATCGATTATTCGGAAGCTTTTGAAGGAACAGATTGTTTGAAGAGAACGGCTATTATTCCAACGGCAGAAGGAACTGCCGATAAGAGGAGCGTGTCATAAAACATGATTAAATTAGGTGTCAACTCGGTGCTGTTTAAAGAATTCAGCTTTGCGGAAGCGGCGCGCCATATCGCGCTCAGCGGATATGACGGCGTGGAAATTTCGGCGATTCAGGGCATGTGCGAGCATCTGGACCTGTCCCGCTGGAAGGAGCAGGCGGCGGAGCTGCGGTCGATCGTTCAGGGCGAAGGCCTAAGCTTCCTGTCAATGGAATTCGGGAGTGTCAAGGACGAGCAGCGTCTGTTCACCGCGCTTGAAGCGGCGGCGGAAATCGGCATTCCTATCGTTAATATCGGTCCGGGCGGCAAAACGGGCGTCGAAGAGGATGTCCAGCGGTCGATCGAGCAGCTGCAGCGCTTCTCCGAGCAGGCGTCTTCCTTGGGGATCACGCTGTGCGTGAAGGCGCATATCGGCCAGGCTATCCACGATACGCCAACGACGCTGAGAGCTATGGCGGAGGTGGCTTCCCCGGCGTTCGGCATCGATATGGATCCGAGCCATATTTTCAGAGCCAATGAAAACCCGGAGGACGCGCTCCCTGCAGTCATCAGCCGGGTCAAGCACGTCCATATCCGCGACTGCAAAGGACGCGAGCAGGGGCCGGGGCCGATCGAGCTGCAGGCCTGCGGCCGGGGCGATATCGACCTGTTCGCCTACTGCAAGGCAATGACGGATCATCAGTACGACGGCCCGGTGGTGCTTGAGGTCATCGGTGCGAAGCCGGAGCATTCGCTCGCGCAAATTTCCATTATCGCCGCTGAAACCTACGGCTACTTGAACGCTTGCTTGAAGCAGCTGGGCGCCCGCTAACCGGGCGTTCTTCATGGATATCAAAGGAGAGTGAAGAAGCAATGTCGACTTCCCCGAAACAACCGAATTTGATCGTTCTGGGCATTGACAGTCTGCGCAGAGACCGCATGAGCGGATATGGCTACGGCAGGCTGACCACCCCTCATCTGGATAAGCTGGCAAGCGAGGGCGTACTGTTCGAGCAGCATTTCAGCCCGAGCATCCCGACCACGCCGGCCTACGCGGCTATGCTGACCGGCAAGGACTGCTTCGGCACCGACGTCGTCGCGCTGCGGCACAAAGGCCCGGTAGGGGCGAAAACATTGGCGGAGGTGCTGGAAGAGCAGGGCTATAACACGACCTGCGTCGGGTTTACCGGAAATCCTTCCGCACGCGGCTTTCAAAAGTATCTGGATTACGAAGCCTGGATGCCGGACGAGAGCGGCAGATGCCCGAAAGCGGAAAATTTGAACGAGGTGGCCGTTCCCGAGCTGCAGCGGCTGGCGCAGGACGAGAAGCCGTTTTTCCTCTTCCTGAGACATATCGACCCGCATTCGCCCTACCTGCCTCCTCAGCCGTTTGAGCGCATTTTCTACGGCGGTGATGAGAAAGACCCTTCGAACGATTCGATGGAGCCCGTGTACGACTTCAAACCGTTCGCGGATTTCCTGAAATCCTGGATACCCGAAGGCGTGACCGACCAGGAATACGTCAGCGCCCAGTATGACGGCGCCGTCGCTTATATGGATGCTTGCATTCAGAATCTGTTTCAAGCCGTCGAAGCATTGGGCATAACGGAAGAAACCTTGATCGTCGTAACCTCGGACCATGGGGAAACCTTGTATGAGCATGACTGCTACTTCGATCATCACGGGCTGTATGACTGCACGCTTGTCGTGCCGCTGATTCTCAAGTTTCCGGGCAAAATTCCTGCCGGCAAACGGGTATCGGACGTTACGGTCATCCATGATATCATGCCGACCATTATGGAGCTGCTTGGCATCGACGAGCCGCTGGAGCCGGACGGCCGGAGCCTGGTACCGTTCATTGAGGGGCGGCCGGAGCGCAAAATCAGCGAGCTGTACCTGACGGAATGCACATGGATGCGCAAGCACGGCTGGCGCACGCCGCACTGGAAGCTGATCCGGGCGCTGGAGCCGGATTTTCACTTCAAGCCTGAGGTGGAGCTGTACAATCTGATCGAAGATCCGCAGGAGAACCATAACGTTGCCGAGCAGGAGCCGGCTGTCGTCGAGCTGCTGACCGCCCGAATGGAAGCGCATATTCAGCGCCGGGAACAGGAAACGGGCCGCACGAACCCGATGTACACGAACCTTGGCTGGCACGGCAAAGGGGATGCGCCGTTCACATCCTCCCAGCAAGCCTACGATACGCTGCATATCGGCAGCTCGCTTACCGCTCGTTCGCTGCAGGCGAACAAAGCGAAATAGCATGTTCCGCACCGCAGAAGTCCGGCGGTGCGTTCTTCTTTCATTTCACAACGGGTGAATCTTGACTTGCAGCGGCACGCTCATTATGAAGTACAGCGAAGCTGCGATACGGATTCAGCCCAATATAAGGAGGGAAACGTTTCATGATACGAATAGCCGTAGTCGGCGTAAACAATATCGGCAAAATCCACTGCCGCTATTACAAGCAGCATCCGGATACCGAGCTGGTCGCGGTATGCGATCTGATGGAGGAGCGTGCCCGGGAAGCGGCGGAAACTTATGGGGTAAAGGCATATACGGATCTTCGCCAGCTGCTTGCGTCCGAAGAGATCGATATGGTCTGTGTAGCGACCGGGGGCGAGGAGAAGGCGAGCCATCACTATGAACCGGTGATGATCTCTATCGAAGCGGGCAAGGATGTGCTTGTCGAGAAGCCTATTTCCAATAATATTGAGGAAGCGAGAGCCATGGTGAAGGCTGCGTCCGAGCGGGGCATCCGTTTCGGCTGCAATTTGAATCACCGGTTCACGCCGGCGGCCGCCAAGGCCAAGGAATGGATCGAGCGCAGCATGCTCGGCGCTCCGCTGTTTATCAATATGCGGCTGACGATCGATAACAAAGCTGATTTTACCGAATGGTTTCACATGCGCGCACTGCACCCGCATTCGATCGATGTCATGCGCTACTTTTTCGGCGATGTGAAGCGGGTGCAGTCCTTTATGACGAAAGCGCCGGGGAGAAAAACCTGGTCGACGGCCAGCGTCAACCTGGAGTTCGCGAACGGAGCGGTCGGCCATTTGACCGGGAGCTACGATATGTCGATGCTGCACCCGATCGAATGGTGCGAGGCGGCGGGAACGGAAGGGCGCTTCGTGATCGAGAACGTCTACGAAAGCGCAACCTACTATCCGCGTCACAGCAGCGATAAGATTGTCATGAGCAATTCCATCATGCGGGGGATGCAGGGCTTTAACGACACGTTCGGCAACCGGATCGACCGCTTTATCGAGCAGATCAAGCAGCAGGCGGCTCCCGGGGAAATCGAGGGCTCAGGGGCGGAAGCGCTGGCCGCGCAGGAAATTATCGAGGCGGCCATCCGCTCGCATCAAGCCGGAGGGCAGGTTGTCGAGGTGCCTGGCATAGAGTAAGAAGTAGGGAGTAAGGAGGGGAACCGCTTTGTTTAAAGCCGCTCCGTCGAAATCGTATCCTTCCGTACGCATGAATCCCGGCGATGCTCTGAGAAGGCGAGGCTGGAAGCATCTCAAGGCGTATTTGTTTCTTGCGCCGATTCTCTTATCGATCGGGTTGTTCAAATACACGCCGTTCGTGCACGCGTTTGTGCAATCGTTCTATGAATGGAACGGAGCGAATGTTGACCGGTTTATCGGTCTGGATAATTTCACCAATTTATTTCATGAACCAAACCTTTTATGCTTCGTTGAAAAATATCGTCTTGTTTACCGGCAGCTTCGTTGTTATTCAGCTGACGCTCCCGCTGCTGGCCGCCATCGGCGTATTCCGGCTCCGGCAGGCGGGACTGCAGTCGTTTTTTAAATCGATGTTTGTTCTGCCCATGGTCGTCCCGCATATCATCGTCTTCCTGCTGTGGAAATGGATCTATGTCGGGGACGGCTTGCTGAACCGTCTTCTCGGAGCGCTTGGGTTGGAAAGCTGGATTCACGCCTGGCTCGGCGAGAGCGGAACGGCCCTCTGGCCCATCGTGTTCATTAACTTCCCCTGGGTTTCCGGCATTTATTTCCTGATTTATTTGGCCGGCCTGCTTGCCGTGCCGCAGGAGCTGTTCGAGGTCGGGGGGATGGACGGCATGAACGGGCTGCAGCGGCTTTGGCATATCGAGCTGCCGCTCATTCGAAGCCAGCTTAGGCTCGTGCTTATTCTGGCCTTCATTCAGCAGTTTCAAAGCTTCGAGAACGTGCTGGTGCTGACCAACGGCGGGCCGGGCTTCTCCACGCTCACGCCTGCGCTGTATTTGTACAAAAAAGGCTTCGAATACAACGAGCTGGGCTACGCCTCGGCGATCGGGGTGGTCGTGTTTGTCGTGCTGCTGCTGTGCACGCTCGCGGCGAACCGCTTCATTAAACCGGCGAACCAGGCGGAATAGGGGGAACATGATGAAAAAGATAGGCACATGGGCGAATTGCGCCGTATTGACGCTGCTGCTGCTTTTGACGCTTGTCCCCTTTTATATGCTGATCGTCACTTCCCTGAAATACCGGGATCAGGTCATTCACGAGTTCTGGTTCCCGGCGCTGCCGCTGCATTGGAGCAATTATGCGAATGCGTTTGTTCAGCTGTGGCCTTTTTTATGGAATTCGATCCTCATTACCGCCGGCATTATTATCTGCGTGCTGGTCAATGCGAGCTTGGCGGGCTATGCGTTCGCCCGGTTTTCTTTCTGGGGTAAGAGCTTGATGTATTACCTGATCATTATGCTGATGATGGTGCCTTCGTTCCTGATTCTTATTCCGCAGTTCATCTTGTTCAAAAATTTAGGCTTGATCAATACGTATTGGGCGCAAATCTTCGGACCGATGGCCGGCGCATCCGCGATGGCGACGATGCTGATCCGAACCTTCTTCGAAGGGCTGTCCACCGGCGTGCTGGAAGCGGCGGAGGTAGAGGGAGCGGGGGACGGCAGAATTTATCTGCAGATCGCGCTGCCTCTGTCATTGCCGATCCTGTCTACGGTAGCGGTTATCAATGCGCTGCTCGGCTGGAACAATTATGTGTGGCCGCTTGTTGTCACGTCGGGAGACAAGGTGAAGCCGGTAATTCTTGCGCTCTCAAGCGTCCACGGCTCGCTGGACCAGGTTCAAGGTCTGCAGTTCGCAGGCTATGTGATCTCCTCCGTGCCTCTGCTGCTGCTGTTTTTGTTCGCAACCAAATCGTTCGTCTCGGGGATTACGGCCGGTGCGGTCAAAGGGTAACAACCTGAGCGATAACTTGTGAGGTGATAATAATGAACATGCGCAATCATTGGATGCGGCCGCTGCTTGGCGCCGTTTCCGCTATGCTGCTGCTGAACGGCTGCTCGTCCGATTCCGGGAACAGCGCTTCCGGCGGCGACGGCAAGTCCATCGATTTGAACGTCATGGTGATGCTCGAAAGCGATGGAGACGAAGCGGAGCGCCAGTCATGGGACAGCATCGCCAAAACCTATATGGAGTCGCATTCCGGCGTGAAGGTCAACCTGCAGATGCAGCATTTTGCAGGCGTCGAGCAGCATCGTACCTGGGTAACTACGCAGCTGATCGGCAAGACGGCTCCGGATATTTTTACAACCCGTTACATTTGGGACCAGGAGGATTTGAAAAAAGGACTGCTTGTGGATCTCACACCGTATTATAAGCAAAAAACGGCTTACTCCGGGGACCAGCCCTGGGAAAAGCTGTTCTCTCAGACGATCCTGCAGCAGCTGATCGGCGACGACAAGACGTATGCAAGCGTACCGAACTACGTGAACTCGGTACGGGTTCTGTACAATAAGGATTTGTTTGCCCAAGCGGGCATCAAGGAGGTTCCGAAAACCTGGAACGAGTTTCTCGATGCGCAGGAAAAGCTGCTCAAGCTGAACGTCGTTCCGTTCGCCTTCCCCAATTCGAAGCCCGGCGACTATAATTACAACTGGACGATTCGGATTCTGACCGAGGAGCTGCTGACCGGCGTCTACGAGAAGCTGGATATCGATAAGAGCGGCTTCATCGAAGTGAATGAATACGTAAGGGGCGTGGACCAGGGCATTATCGATATCGAGAAATCGCCGTACAAGGATGTATTCGCCATCGTCAAGGATTGGAGCAAATATTGGCCGAAGGGCTATAACGGCCTTGATTTTGATACGGCGGGCGACTTGTTCCTGCAGGGGAAAGCGGCGATGGTCATGCGGACCTCGGCGCAGAGCAAAGCCCTGTACGAAACCTCGGCCCGCAAGTTCGAGATGGCGGCCTTCCCGCTGCCGTACCTGACCAAGGAGAACCACCCGGACGCGGCCGGAAAGCTGATGGAAATCGGCGGCGTGCCTGCCGGCAATATGGCGATTCCGAAGACGATTGCGCCGGAGAAAATGGATGCCGCGGTCGATTTTCTCGCCTATACGACGTCTCCGAAGGTGCAGGGGCTGCTCGCCGAGAGCCTGTACCGCACCCCGGTTGTCGAGAATGCGGCGCTGCCCGATAAGCTGAAGGGCTTCCAGTTCGTTGGAGACCGGATGCAGTTGAATATTTATGCGGGCGAGGTCGACAAGAATGTAACGGAAAACAACCAGAAGCTGGGGCAGCTGTATCTCGAAGGCACAAGTACGCAGGATAAATATTTGGCGGACCTGAAAAAAATCATGGTGGACGGGGTCAAGAAAAAAATGAGTGAAAACGGGTGGTCCAAGGAAAACAATTACGGGATCAAAGCGCCATGACCAAGCCTAACCTTCTTTTCATTATGCTGGATCAGCTTCGTTACGATTGCATCGGCTACAGCTGCGCCTATCCGGTGCAAACGCCGAATATCGACCGCTTGGCCGCGGAAGGCCTATGGTTTGAGCATACGTTTACGCCTATTCCCACCTGCTGCCCGGCCAGGCAGGCATTCATCAGCGGCCGGCGGCCGGAAACGTTCGGGGCGCTGTGGAATTTCAAGAACGGCCTGCCGGTGACGGCGCTGGAGTCGTCCGAATATGCCTGGCCGCGCGAGTTGAGTAAGCACGCGTATCGCCGCGTGCACCTCGGCAAATGGGATGTGCATCCGAAGCACACTCCCCTGGAGTATGGTTACGATGAGTATGTCGGGTTCGCCGGGTATCATGAAATGATCGCGCATAAATACCCGGACGTGAAATGGGAGGCAGGCTATGCCGGGGAAGCCAGCCCGATCCCGCTGGCGGACGCGCAAACCCATTGGCTGGCCGAACGGGCCTGCGAAACGATCCGCCGGCTTTCGGCGGATACGCAGTCCGAGCCCTGGTATATCCAGCTGAACTTTACCGAGCCGCATCTGCCGTGCCGGCCTTCCGAGCCGTTTGCATCGATGTATGCCGCGGCGGATATTCCACCGTGGGGCGGCTTCGGCGATACGTTCGCGGATAAGCCTTATATCCAGAAGCAGCAGCTGCTCAGCTGGCAGGTTCAAGATTATACATGGGACGACTGGGCTCCGATTGCGGCCCGCTATTATGCTGTGATCAGCCAAGCCGACGACGCTATCGGCAGGGTGCTGCAAGCTCTTGAAGCGTCAGGCGCCGCAGACAATACGATGATTGTTTTTACCGCGGACCATGGGGATATGTGCGGCTCGCACGGGATGATGGATAAGCATTACATCTTGTATGACGATGTCGTCAGGGTGCCGCTTATCGTGAAATATGCGCCGATTACCGGGCAGGGCGGGGAGAAGCGCGGCGGGTTCGTCTGCAATATGCTGGACCTTCCCCCAACCATACTGGAACTGCTGGAGCTGCCGGTGCCTGAGTTTTTCCCCGGGCGTTCCTTGCTTCCATTGCTGCGGGGCGAGACGGCGGACGGCTGGCGTTCTGAGGCGGTAACGACCTATAACGGACAGCAGTTCGGCCTTTATACGCAGCGGATGCTCCGTACGGAACGTTGGAAGTATATCTGGAATACGACGGATGTGGATGAGCTGTACGATTTGGAACAGGATCCGTATGAATTGACGAACCGGATTCACGATCCTGACTGCCGGGAGCTTATTCAGCAATACCGGCTTCGGCTGTACGAGCGTTTGACGGCTGAAGGCGACAGCTTGGTCAACAGCGAATGGATGCGGAATCAGCTTGTGCATAATGCCATATCCGATGGAAGGTAAAGCGAGCACAAGAGCCTAAACGAGTGTTTTATTTATTAAAATGTACGGCGGCAGACGCTTTCAAAAGCCGCTTATTGCTCTTATACTCCCCATATCCATCCTGAATAGGATCGAACAAAGACGCCTCTGAATCCGCGTATTTCGTGGATTCGGAGGCGTCTTGCGTGGGGTTCGACCGACCGCTGTACATCGCCGTAACACGCGCCTGGGATTGGCGCGCGCTGGAAAATATCATTTGGGAGTTGGACTACCGGCTGCCGGTGTTCTCTTTTTGGGACAGTATCGCTTGCCGTGTTCCGAATGCCCTGATAGATTGCTATGTCGGCTGTGCTGATTGGCGCAGTCAGACTGACATGGGAGGCAGATCCCAAGAAACAGCTGGACCCGAAGATCGGTGCAGGGCTGAATTTTATTCTATACGTCCTTTGTATTTCCCGGTGTGAAGCAGGTGAACCTTAACGTCAATCTGCTTGAGGGAGCTCTCATTCAGAAAAAATGCCTGCTCTTGACGCTCGGCATTCCATACTTTCGGATAATTCCGGTAAAGAGCCTGACTTAACTGGAATACATCGGCTTGTGTGGCTAGCCCCTTTTTATAGGTGGTCCAAATTTCTTCCTTCACGGCCTTGGCCGCGCGTATTTCCAGCTCTTTTTCGGTGATATCGGCCGTCAGCTCTTCGATAAAAGCTTTCACATTGACAGAAATACGGAAAAACGGGGTGCCGTTCTGAACGATCGGAATAATCTCCGGCTTGGGACGAACCAGAACCAGAGCTGCAACAGCCTGATTGTTGTCATCAATAATTTGCAGAGCGGACCGCTGCATCTTTTTTTGCAGCCAGCGGTACCCTGCCAGATCGCTTTCCTTCAACCATCCCCTCAGCTGCTGATCCGATAAGAAATAAGCCCCGTTAATTCGCAGCATAGGCTTGTCCTTGTAATCGACCGTCCATTTATTATCAACTATGGATATGGAGGGGATGATGCTCTCGCTGCCGGGCTCGTTTAAATGAGCGACGCATTTGTACCCGTAAATGGGAGGGATGAACGAACGCTGTGCATAAATCTGGGTTGGACTGTACATAACGGTATCCAGCGGCGATAAATTCAGAATCGATTTTTGTGTAAAAATGTCCCGCAGCGGCACTTTGGTCCCGTAGATCAGCACATTATATCTGACTTCACGGTAGCGGTTAATCATATCGTAAGCTTCTTTGATGCGGTCGGCGCGCTTTAACAAATTTTCCGTACAGACAATAGCCTTCAAATGCCCCCAGAAAACACGGATTTGCGAGGAGGTGTAAATGGCATTGAACGATTCCGTCATCGTCTTGCCTTCGCCCCGCCCGATCCAGTTCGGTACCGTACTTCCTAATTCCATGCCCTCGGTTTTGGCAATGTTGGAGAAGTTGAGCACCTGCACATAGGTGATATATTTTCCGTTCTGATAATCCAGCCCAAGGCCAGTCACGTAAGCCATCGTCTGAATGTCCTTGGAGTTCCAGCAGCCGGTCAGCAGGAATAACATCAGCAGGCTCAAGCAGACGGTAACCACTTTGTTCAATTTGAATCCTCTCCTTGACGGCTCGAATCCTGTGAATGAAGAAAGGATGGCCTTTTTCTCATGACATCCCACGGCATTCTCATGAACGATTTCAGCATATCCCTGAAAATCGGAGGCGACAGCGGCGAAAAATAAGGCACGCCGAAGGATGAAAGCTTGGACATATAAAAAAGCAGCAGAATCAGGCTTAGAATAAAGCCGTACATCCCCAGGAAACAGCAGACCAGGTACATGCCAAGTCTGACGATGCTTACGACTGTACTCAGGCCCTGATTCACCAAGGTGGCGCCCGTCACCGCGGTAATGGATCCGACGACAACGACCGAAGGAGAGACGAGCCCGGACCGGATCGCGGCATCCCCGATAACAAGTCCGCCTACTACCGTAAGGATCTGGCCGATGGAGCTGGGCAGACGAACCCCCGCTTCGCGGAAAATTTCCAGTAATACGAGCAGGATGAACATCTCCAGCTGCGCGGAGAAGGGCAGACCGATCCGGGCGACGGCAACGGTAGCCATAAGGCGGAACGGAATTTGATCCTGATGGAAGGCAACGATGGACACCCAGAAGCCGGGAAGCAGAATAGACAGCCAGAAGCTGAACAGTCGTATCAACCGGGCGAACGAGATGTATTGGAAGCTGAAATGGACATCCTCGGGCGATTTCAGAATCAACGAAAATCCGGCCGGTCCCACTAGAGCGAACGGATTGCCGTCAACGAGAATGACGAACCGCCCTGCCAGCAGCGAGGCGACCACGAAATCCGACCGTCCTGTGAAATCAAGCAGCGGAAACAGCGAGTATTTCACGTCCGCCAGCGATTCCTCCAGCTGAGCCATGCTGTAAACACCGTCGACATCGATCTTGTTCAGCCGTTTGCGGACTTCTGTCACCAGCTGCGGGTTGATGATGTCGCTGATGTAAAGCAGGCCTGTTTTCGTCCGGGTCCGTCTGCCGAGCACCATCGTTTCATAGCACAAGGTATTGCTCCGGATCCGTTTGCGGATGAGCGCAATATTAGTAGTAATATCCTCCACGAAGCCGTCCTTCGGTCCTTTAATCGATATCTCGGTGCTGGATTCCTGCGGAATTCTTCTTGGAGGCGTGCTTGTATTCAGCTTGAACAGAAGTCCCGGTCCGGAAAAGAACAGAAGAAGATCCCCCAAATAGACCGTATCCATAATTTCTTGCGCCTGGGCATCCGCTGGCAGGGGAACTAACGGCAGCACTCCCCAAAGATGCCCGTTCCGGAGCTGATCGAACCCTTCCTCGCAATACAGCTCCTGAAGTCCGGGGAGAATGGAGTCGCTGATGCGGGTAGTGTCGCACAGTCCTTCCGCGTAGATCAGCATAATCTCTGAGGCGGCCGTATTATCCAGCAGGTTCACCTGTAACATGACGTCGGCAGACATTTCGAATAACTGGTGCAGCCGCTGCTTTGTCCAAAGGGGCGGCGTCTCTGCTTTTGGCATATTCATGTCGGCTTCTCCTTTGTTTTGCGCGTCCACAATGAAAAACCAGCCCATAGCGTGGTACATATCAAGGTAATGATCAGCGCGCCGGGAAAGTAGTATCGGTATGTCCATAAATAGTAATCATTCTGATTAATTGGCAGCATAGACAATGAGATATAGCTGAGCGTAACGGCGGCAAGCACAATGTTCCGTCCTTTGCGTGTCGTTATAGGGAGCACATCGCCAAGCAAAAAGAGCGAGAGGCTGATCCGCACGCAGGATCCCGACAGCCATTGATACACAGAGAGAAAGTCCACGTGCTCGATATAGTCGCCCAGCTTGACCAGACGCCACTGCTCATAGGGAGAGGTCATCTGCTTCGCCGCTTCCTGCGGGCCGAACTCGGTAATCGCGCCGATGACCGGCCCCAGAGTAATACCAACTATAATGGCGGACAGCGCAAGCAGCATCCAGTATTTTACCTGTGATTTCAAATGGTGCTGCATGAACAGCAGAATCACAATTTCAACAAACCCGCTGCCTGCATAAATCATGCCGTTAATCGGCAGCTGCCAGCCGTGTTCCAGGTATGGTTTGAGCAGCTGGTAATTTTTCTCGGGCACATTGGATACGGCGACGAAAAAGCCCAGCAGCACAACGGTCGGCAGCAGAATGCCGGAAGCTATCGTTATAGCGCGGATGCCGATTTTCGCCGCGTATTGACAAATAAGCGTCAGCACGGTGATAAGGACAAGCTTCGGGGTGGCCGGCAAATAGTTCGTTACCGTCCAAATGGAAGTATGTAAGACGGTCATGCCGCCCATCAAATAAAGCTGCGCAATAAACGGAGCCATCAAGATCCAGGATAGAAGAGGGGTTGTCTGCTGTGCCAGCCACGGCTGCAGCTTCTGCTGGCCGGATTTCTTCATAATAAGCAGCAATACTCCGCACCATGGGCAATAGATGAGCCCAGTTATAATAACCGATATCCACGCATCCCTGCCGGAAGCGTCTAGAATCATGGGATTGACGATTACATGGCTGGTTAACCCGATCGTTAGCATGAGCATCATGCTGATTTGGATAAAGCTGAGTTTATTTCCTGTACTGTTCATCGCGATTCCTGCCCCGAGAAATGACTTTAATAAGCTGCCCGGAAAAATATGTCTTATGTTTCCCAATCATGGAAACGGCTATGCGTAAGCAAAGGAATCGGCTGTCACAGATCGTTAGGATTTTATGTGATTAGAATCACAAGTACAGCTCTCCCCGGCGGGTATACTGGGTTCAAACCTAAGTACAGAGGAGTGCAAACGCTATGCTAAACGAAAAAACAATTCAAATTATCAAATCAACCGTACCTGTATTGGAGGTCCACGGAACGGCCATTACGAAACGATTTTATGAACGGCTTTTCACCAGCCATCCGGAGCTGCTCAATATATTCAATCATGCCAATCAAAAGCAGGGAAGACAGCAAACGGCGCTGGCCAACGCAGTGTATGCGGCAGCTTTGTATATCGATCGCCTGGAGGCCATTCTGCCGGCTGTCCGGCAAATTGCTCATAAACACCGCAGCCTTGGCATCAAGCCGGAGCAGTATCCTATCGTCGGGCAAAATCTGCTTGCTGCGATTAAGGAGGTTCTTGGAGATGCGGCTACCGATGAGATCCTGCAAGCTTGGGGCGAAGCCTACGGAGTGATTGCAAATGTGTTCATCCAAGTAGAGGACGAGATGTACCGGCAGGCGGAGGAGCAAAAGGGCGGCTGGGCGGATTTCAAACCGTTCCGGGTTGCGAATAAAGTGAAAGAGAGCGAAGTCATCACATCGTTTTATCTGGTGCCTCAGGAGGGTGGGCCGGTTCCAGCGTTCGAGCCTGGACAATATGTGAGCGTTAAGGTTGAAATCCGAGGGGATACTTATACGCACATCCGTCAGTACAGTTTGTCGGACGCGCCGGGCCAGCCGTATTACCGGATTTCCGTGAAAAGAGAAGACGAAATCGAGGGGCGTCCGGCCGGTAAAGTTTCGGTTTACCTGCATGAGCAGATCCAGGAAGGGGATATGCTGCTGCTTTCCGCACCGGCCGGAGATTTTACGCTGAATCAGGAAGGAACGGAACCGGTTGTGCTGATCAGCGGCGGCGTCGGACTCACACCGATGATCAGCATGCTGAATACGATGGCTGCCACGAATCCGCAGCGTCCGGTTACCTTCATTCACGCCGCGCGCAACGGAGAGCTGCATGCGATGAAGTCGCATGTGGAAGAGCTCGCCCGCAACCATCCGCAGATCTCGGTATATTGGGTCTACGATAGCCCTAGCGAGCAGGATCAAACGCTTCAAGCCTTCCACAAGCACGGGTATATTGAGCTGCCTTGGCTTGCCGAAACGACGGCTTCCCTTGAAGCGGATTATTATTTCTGCGGCCCGGTTCCTTTTATGAAAGCTGTGAACGGGATGCTGAAGCAATGGGGCGTAGACTCCAGCCGGATTCACTATGAATTCTTCGGTCCGGCCGGGACTTTGTGAGCGCGCACGCGCTGGATACGCGGCTTTGTTTCGGAGGCGTCGTCTGATACCTGGGCCCGCAGCAGCCGGTTTACCGTTTCGCGCCGGAGACCGATGAACTGGCCGATTTCATCTTGAGTCAGAACGTCGGTGAGGCTTGAAGGGGAGATATAGCGCTCAAACCACGCCTGCAGCTTGGACAGCTTTTCGGCTGGAGCGACAGCGGTTAACTGGTCGATCCGCTGCTGCATCATACGCAGCTTGTCCTGCAGCTGAAGCGCGATCAGCCGGCATTTGCCCGGGTCCTGCTCCAGGGCGGCATACCATTCGGCCGCGGGAATGACCTCAATCTCACAGGTGACGAGGGCGACCGCCGTGCCGAAATAAGGATTAGGGCTTATGAGCGAATGATGAGGAATCATTTCATTAGGTACAATCACATTGACAAGAATCGCATTCCCGTCGGCATGAACGCGCATAATTTTGAGCAGCCCGCTTTTGACCCGGTACAGCGGCCCGGTTTCTCCTTGACGGAACAGAGTTTCCCCTTTGTGCAGAATCATTTGGTTCTCCTATTGTGTTTGAGATGCCCTTTCCAATGGAAAGGGTATTTTTTTAACCTATCAGCATTTATAATTTCGGGGGCCCCGCAAAGTACCTGAGTCCGCCTCGAAGCATAGCCCCACTTTGTGGGGTTGTTTTATTATTATATCAGTGAATTCGAAGGATGAGAAAGACATTCTGAGGAGACAAGGCTTGCCGGGAGCGGATGTCGCGATTTTTGAATTGACCGTGCTCAGGATACGACATACAATGAGAGGTAATGTATGCGCTTACTACATCTGCTTGCGGAGCTGTTGACCCGCCGAAGGAGCCTGACGCCAGGATGACGAACACGAAGAAGCTGAGCCTATTTGCCATAACATGGCCGTTATTTATCGAGTCCTCTTTACAAATGTTCATGAGGACATCAGATACCTTTATGGTCAGTCATGTATCTGACGGAGCCGTCGCCGCTGTCGGCGTTTCGAATCAGCTTATCATCTTTACCTTTTTGCTGCTTCAGGTTATTTCCGCAGGCTCCGCCATCGTCATTTCGCAGTATCTCGGCGCAGGACGCACGGAGGAGGTGCGCAGGTTTGCGGCCGGCGCGATCTCGCTTAATTTTGTATTCGGTCTGCTGATCAGCATAACCATGATCGGATTCAGCCGGCCCTTGCTCAGCCTGTTTGGATTAGAGCCGGATCTATTGGCTCAGGCCGAAGTGTTTTTGTCCATTGTCGGGGGAGCGCTGTTCATTCAGGCAATCAATCTGACCATATCGGCCATTACCCAGGTGCACGGATTTACAAGGTACACGATGATGGTAAGCATAGGCATGAATTTGCTTAATTTGTTCGGAAATTATTTATTCATCTTCGGTCCGTTCGGATTTCCGAAGCTGGGGGTTCCCGGCGTTGCCATCTCCGCGGTATGCAGTCAGGCGTTAGGCTTAATCGTCTATAGCCTGATCTTAAGAAAAGTGGTTCGGCTGCGGCTGTCCCTCTCGAATTTCATCCAAAGCAAAGTCGAAGATCTGAAAAAGATTTTAAGCATCGGCATTCCGACCGCGGGGAACCAGTTGGTCTATTCCATCAGCCAGCTGGCGACCACTTATTTTATTACGTCCTTGGGTGCGGAGATGCTTTCGACTCGTATCTATACGCAGAATATTATGTATTTCATTATGGTGCTCGCGATTTCTCTGGGCCGCGGGACACAGATCATTATCGGGAGGCTTGTCGGAGCGGGGGAGAAGGAGCAGGCCTACCGGCAGCTGTTTCGAAGCCTCGGCTTGAGCCTGCTTCTTTCGATGCTGTGCGTAACGCTGATCGTGCTGTTCAGGGAGGCGCTGCTCGGACTGTTTACGAAGTGACCCGGAGATTATTGCCCTTGGGGCCTTTCTGCTGACGATGGGCTTTCTCCTGGAGCCGGCCCGCTGCTTGAACATCGTCATCGGAGAAGCGCTTCGCGCGGCGGGAGATGCCCGTTTTATCGTGATGACCGGCGTGTGCATCATTTGGGGGTTGTGCGTCCCCTGCACTTACTTGCTCGGGATTCATTGGGGCTTCGGCCTGATCGGCATGTGGGCGGTATTCGTTATGGATGAGGGGCTGCGCGGGCTGCTGCTTCTGTACCGATGGAGAAGCCGGGCGTGGGAGAAGAAAGTGCTGGTCACACCCGACGACAAGGCAGCCTCTGCAGCGGTATAGACCGGTTTTTCGCATCGGGGACGGCGGAGGCCGTCTAACGAAACTTGGTTCTTTGCCATATATCCAAGCTATTGTCCAGCTTATCTCCAGTGTAGGCCCAGCTTATCTTCAACTGCTGTCCCGCTCTTGTCTATCGCATAGCCAGCTGCATCCAACCGATCCACCATTCGCGCGCCGGCAGCCAGAAGCAGAGGCAGATCAGCAGAAAACAAAAGACATCCTCCGCCCGCGAGCCGGTGTCGATAGCGAGAAATTTGGGGAGCAGCCGGATTTTTGTACGGACGGGCCAGAACAGCGCTACTCCCTGCTCATTGAGAAGGTCGATCAGCGGGTGAGAAGCGTATGCCAGTAAAAAGGTTGAGTAGTATAAGGCCGGAATAGGAAAGGAAGCCGTGGCCAGCAATACTAGAAATAATAAAGAATGCGTCATGGTGCGATGGTGAATGTGCAGCATTCGCAGGAGGGATGAGACCGGGAAAAAAAGCTTGGCCATCACGGACCCCGGCTTATCAATATCGGCGAGCGGTCCGGCAAAGCAGCCCAGCAGCAGAGCTCCTGCCGTATCCCAGGACAGAAGGGGAACATGATAGGCATGAAGCACCCATTCCGCTGCCAGCACCCCGGCCGCACTGTGTGTTCTTTGAAGCATGTGCAACTCCTCCGGTTCGTCTAAGATGCGCGCCGTCCGGAACTGCGTACGTATGTTCGTCCCGGATCGGCTTTCCTAGGTTACCATAAAACGGAGCCGATTGCATCGTTCGGAAGACTTACTTTTGCGCAGAGCGTTGCCATGGCTCCACGAATAAGCGTTTTGTGCTAGTAATAATTGATTTGTTATCTGCCCTCCGGACAGACCTGATTTTACAATAAGAAATGTAAAATCCAACCGATGGAGGTTATTTATATGATAACAAGAGGCAACCCGTTCTCGATCAGGCAATACCGGGAGGAAGGCTACAGCGGACCTGTTCAGGGCTTGTCCCTGCAGGAATCCGAGTATTATTACCGGCTGTTCTTTGACGCGCTGGAGCAGTCCCGGTACGAGCCTGCCGCCACCGCCAAAAATTTATCGGCCTGGCACCATCAATACCGCTGGGCGTATGAGCTTGCAACCCACCCGGGCATCGTAGAGCCGATGAAGGAAATACTGGGCAGCGATCTGATCCTGTGGGCGATGCATTTCTGGTATAAGCCTCCGGGCAGCGAAAAATACATCCCGTGGCACCAGGATATCAACTATTGGCCGATGGAGCCTGCGATTAATGCGACGGCCTGGGTCAGTCTCGGCTGGTCGATTGAAGAGAACGGGTGCTTGAAGGTCATTCCCGGCACCCATAACACCGTTGTCCGGCACAACGATACGGGCGATGCCAACAGCGCCTTCGGCGAGGGCCTGGCGGCCGATCAGGTGGATGAGAGCCGGGCAGTGGCCCTGGAAATGTCGCCGGGCCAGATCGCTTTCTTCAACGAAGCGACCATCCACGGCTCCAATGCGAACAGCTCGAATGTGCCGCGCGTCGCCTTCTCGGTTCGGTATACTACGCCGGAGGTGCGCTTTTTGATAGAGCAGTGGGGAGGAGACACCCAGCGGATCAAGACGTTTCTTGTAGCGGGTGAAGATACGTTCAAGCGGAACGAGGCGATAAAAGGGACTGTGCCTGACCTATAAGCAGGCGGCAGGCCTATAGGCAAAGAAGCCGGCGAGCGCCGGCTTTTTAAACATGATACAATTTATATGTTTTCGGGGCCCCGCAAAGTACCTGAGTCCGCTTCGAAGCATAAGCCCCGCTTTGTGGGGTTATTTAACTGCTTTCCTGTTCAACTAAGCTCCGCCTCCGATTTGCCAAGCTGATTGCCGAAATCGGCGATTAAGGCCGCTGTCTATGGCTCAGATTGGTAAAGCTCAGCACGAGGGTAAGTACGCCGATGGCTGCTGTAATCCAAACGGCATGATGGCCCGTCGTAAACAAAGTGAACGGCAAAACGGCCATAATTATGCCTGTAACAAAAGTAATCAGATTAGGCGGTGAATCACCCGATGCCTGGCGAAGCGAACAGAGGGATGCTATAACTTGAACGATGCCGAAACCAACACTCATCCACACAGCTGCAGCGTGACCGGTATAGCCGAACATCCATGGCGCTGCCGTAAACCAGAGTCCGAATAGCGCGATCAAGACACTTCGTGTTTTCATAAAAAGCACCTCCCGTTCATTATTATATGAGGGAAGGTTTGTACTTTGGCTCATTAAGAAAACGGGAGGCATACCGGCATATGGCTGCATATCAACTGTTTGTCGAGTCGCTGCAGGTACGATTCCTGCACATTCAACGCTACAGCCTGGATGCCCATTGGCGGATCCGGGATAGAATATTGAACCATTCCGTCGTATGGTATGTCGACAAAGGCTCGCTGCGGCTGACGCTGAACGGCAGCCCGTATACATGCGGTGAGGGAGAGCTTTGTCTCCTTCCGGATCAAAGCGTGCTGAACGGCAGCCCTTTGACGGGAGAAGTGCGGTTAATCAGCTTGAACTTCGATGCGGAGATTCTTTTCCTGAACCGCCGCGGCTGGGCGCAAGCGTTTCAGCTGCCCGTGATTTACAAGTCAGCCGCGGCTGACTTCAACCTGCTGCTGAACGAGATGCTGCACCAGAGCGCCTCCGCGGATCCGTTAAGCTCGCTGCTGCTTCAATCTCAAATGCTGCGCATGCTTCATTTGCTGCTGCAGCCCGGCGCCTACGAAAATACGGAGCTTCCGGCCCGCGGCTGGGACAGCAGAGTACATACGGTTATCCATCATTTGCTGAGCCGCCCGCATCTTACGCCGAAGGTAAGCGAGCTGGCGGAATGGGTGCAGCTGAGCGAATCTCATTTGCGCAAGCTGTTTATTCGCGAGACCGGACAAGCCCCGCTGCAATTCATGCACCGCCTTAAGGTGGAGCAGGCCAAGAAGCTGCTGCTGCAGAGCAGCAAGCCGATCGCTGAAATTGCAGGAGAGGTAGGGATAACCGATCCCAACTATTTCTCAAGGCTGTTCAAATTGGAAACCGGCATCGCTCCGCAAAGCTACCGCAAACAGTATGCGGAAACGGTATTCATCTGAGGTTCCGTTTGCTCCGTCAAGGCTCTGGCGCGGCTTCCAGCACATAAATATGCTATAATGGCGGTGAGGGAAACCTCTCATCTGAATCCAAAGGAGAGGCTGCGTCATGATTATCAAATTCATTCGTTTACGCTAAGTTTCAGAGACAGCCGGAAAACGCTAGTCTATTTTTTGGAAACGAGGTATAACGATGACTGAAAAAATGATCGATTCGAATGGCGCAATGTTATGCGCCGAGAGCTTCGGCAGCCCGAACGACCCGCCGATTCTGCTTATTATGGGGGCTATGGCTTCGATGATTTGGTGGGACGAAGCCTTTTGCCGGCGCTTAGCCGATAAGGGCAGATACGTCATCCGCTACGATAACCGGGATGTCGGGCGTTCTACTGCGTATCCTCCCGGGGAGCTGCACTACTCCGTCAAGGATATGACGGACGACGCGATGGAGGTATTGAACGGTTACGGATTAGAGCGGGCGCACTTGGTCGGCATGTCGTTGGGAGGCATGATTGCCCAGCTGGCTGCGGTAATCCATCCCCAAAGGGTATCTACATTGACAATGATGATGTCGAGTCTGTACGCGCCTTATGAAGAGGAGCTGCCTTCGATCGACGAACGGATTCTTCAATATCATGCGAACAGCGCACAGCTTGACTGGTCGGATGAAGCGGCTGTAACGCGCTACCTGGCGGAAGGCTGGCGTCTGCTGGGCGGCTCAAGCCATCCGTTCGACGAGAAGCGTGCTATGAAGCTTGCGGCTGACGAAGTGAAGCGGGCGAACAGCCTGCTCAGCATGTTCAATCATGCGCTGCTGCAAAACGAGCCTGTGTATGACATACAGCTTGATGAAATCAAAGCGCCTGCTTTGGTTATTCATGGAACGGAAGACCCTGTGCTTCCGTACGCGCACGGACTCGCCTTGGCCCGGTCGATTCCCGGGGCTTCCTTATTGACGCTGGAGGGAACCGGCCACGAAATCCCCAGAGGGGATTGGGATGTCATCCTGGACGCCATTCTTTTGCACACCTCCGGTAAAAGCTAACCGAAGCGCAGATGCGCTGAAATAAGCATCCAAACAAAGAAGCCTGTCGGCTATACTGCCGACGGGCTTCTTTGTTGTGATGCAGCCAGATGACTGCATCAGGGAACGAACGATCCGCCAATTAACGTTGGCGCATATGAATATCGGTGGCTGCGCGTTTGCCGTTCGGCAGCTTCGCAACCAGCGTAAAGCCGGTGACATTGCCATCTACATGAACGATGCCGCTGGTATCGATCGTGACCGTACCGACGGGACCGTTATTAGGGTCGCCGACAATATCTTCGGGAGTCAGAATCGTCGTAAGAGCAAAATTATAACCTTGAATCTCGTCCTGCTCGTATTCGATACCGTAATTGTCGGTGATGAGCAGATCCATCGCCTGGTAGGCGTCGAATAGTCCGGAGTAGACGCTGCCGTTAACCGTCATGTATTGATAAGATCCCATGTCTCTTGCCTCGATCAACTCGGCGGTCACTGCGTCGCTCTTCACTTCAACCGGAATGGTCATTGTCTTGTTGTCACTGCCGGTGCTGTATACGACACTCACGTTGGCGGTTCCCGCTTTATTACCGAGCACATAGCCTTTGTGGTCGGAGGAAACGGCCGCTTTCACTACAGATGGATTCGAGGAAGTAATCGACTGGATAATTCCCGGAATGGCTACCTCGTTACCCGACTTGTCGGTAGCTATAATTTCAATTTCCTTCGCGAACATGCTGAGCGTCGGATTCTCGGCTTCCGTTTGGCTCACATAGCCCTCGGACCCCGTTGCAAGCCCGGTAATGCCACTGTCAATAACGTCCTTCAGCACGTAGCTGTCCGGGATCGAATAGCTGATATCCCCGGTAGTGGAGCTAGGGCCGGGCGTTCCGATTGTAAACGTCTGGTAAGCCGTTTTCACCAGCAAGCTGTCGATGCCGCTGAGCGTCACCTTGTAGGTTCCGTTGGTCAGCTTCTCGTCCTCGTCGGACAAAGTGAGCGTAGCAAGCTTCTTGTCGCTCGACCAGGCAGTTTTGGTGTCAATAACGGTGCCGTTCTTCGTCAGCGTCAGCTTGGCAGCAGAGGTATCTACCGCACGGTCCAGACGGATGTCTACGGCATGCTCGCCGTTTGCTTGCGCCGCAGTTACGGAGACCAAATTAGAATCCTCCTGTGGAACATCCGGCGAAGCAGGAAGCGATCCGTAAGCGCCTGTCACAAGATCTGCGCGGGAGGCCACCGCGTCTCCGTTCTTATCCGACGGATGGATGCCGAGCGCGGAAGCCTGCTTGACGGCATCGGCATACCAAGGACTGGCCGTCACATCGACCTGATGGCCGAGCCCCTTCAAGAACAAGGTATCGAGCTGTCCTACCGTTACCGGATCGCCCGGCGCAAAGGTTGTCGCCGTAACGCCGTCTACGAGACCCGCGGCGCGCGCGGCTTCGATATATGGAACGGCCCATCCGTTTGCGGCGTCATCCGTGCGGACGTCCGTAAAGCTGGAGGCCGAGACGTTCATATCTACTTTCAAGCCGAAGACGAGCGCCGCGACCTTGGCGAATTGGGCACGGGTCATCTGCTGGTCGATGCCGAACGTATCGTCGGAGACGCCTTCAAATATGCCTTTGGACAATAACGTGTCGATTTTGGCTTGCAGAGCCGCATCGACCGAGGTTAGATCTTTATAATCCGAAGCCTTTTTGGGCGTATCGGCAAGTGCTGCGGAAGCAAACATGGAGAAGGCCAGTGCGGCGCTGCTCAGCAGGGCAATATGCTTTTTCATTCGTGTTCCTCCTAAGACTTAAATAAAGGCGATGAATAGGTGTTGTATCTATTATTTATCATACTACTAGCCTGTGGCAAATGCCAATTTTTTGAGAGATTCGAAGACTGGACTATCGTAATAGCATTCAGGGCTGCTGCGCCCATTTGACGGCCCATTTCTCCATTTCCATAAGCGCGGCCTGGAAGTCCAAGCCTTTTTCCGTTAAAGAATACTGCACTGAAACCGGAACCGTAGGGAACACTTCCCGAAGGACGATGCCGTTCTGCGCCAAATGGCGCAGCGTGTCGGTTAACGATTGGGTTTTGATGATAGCTACATCCCGCTGAAGCTGTTTAAACCGCTTCGGGCCCTTGGCCAGCTCCGCAATGACCAGGAAGGCCCATTTGGCGCCGAGAATTTGCAGTACCTCGCAGATGCTAGAGCCCCTGTTTTCCTGCTGAGGGAAGGTTTCCATCACAGCAACTCCCTTACTAAAAATTAGTTGGTCAAAATTTCAGGACAATATCCAAATGAATTGCCTTCTTACATTATGTTAGCAGACCCCATATAATGTCAATCAAGCGGAACCGATGCATGCATAGAGGATTGCCAGACGTGGCGCTCCCCGCGTCCTCCTAGCGAGGCATTGAACTGAATATATGAGTACAGGTGCGAAAGGAAGGAAGATACGATGAAGCGTTTAACCTTATATTTGCTGGCGCTGGGGGCGTTCTTGACGGGGGGTGCGGAGCTTGTGGTAGGAGGTATATTAAATGTCATTGCTGAGGATCTGAACCTGTCCGTCGGTCTGGCGGGCCAGCTCATCACAGCCTATTCCGTCGCGTTTGCGATAGGAACTCCTGTTATTATCTCATTGACTTCGCGCTTGCCGAGAAAACAAATATTGACGGCTGCTCTGGCTGTTTTCATTGCAGGCTGTCTGGCTTCATATGTAAGCTCGGGGTTGGGGCTGCTGATCTTTTCACGGATCGTTCTGGGCATGAGCGCAGGCGTCTTTCTTGTCGCGGCGATCAGCTCCATTGCCAAGCTCGTACCGGCTGAAGAGACCGGCCGGGCGATCAGCCTGATCGCGCTTGGCTTTGGCAGCGCCATGGCGCTGGGCGTGCCCCTGGGCATAGCTATTACGGAGTGGCGGGGCTGGCAGACGATCTTTGCGGTGCTCGGCCTCCTCAGCATACTGGTGCTGCTGGGACTGCTGCGCCTGCTGCCGGAGATCGAAGGCGACGCTCCTGCAGGATTTAAAGAGCAGTTTGCCGTGCTGCGCCATCCGGTTATCGTTACCGGGCTGCTGGTTACCTTTTTTCTGAACATGAGCAACTCCATCGTTCTGACGTATTTAACGCCGTTATTGCAGTCAGTGCTCCATCTGACAACCGCGGAGGTAGGGCTGACGATGCTCGCGCTGGGATTCATAGGCATACTGGGCTCCCGCGCCGGAGGCATCGGAGTAGACCGGTGGGGGAGTGTACGGATGATTGCAGCGACGCTTATGCTGTCCTTTCTGTCGTTAAGTCTGGTACCGATGCTGGTTGCTCCGGTATGGGCGGCCCTAGCCTTGATCATGCTGTGGATCGCTTCGACATTTATGAATGCGCCGCCGCTTCAAATGTACTTTATCCAACAGGCTCCCCATGCGAGCAATCTGGTGCTTGGCATGAATACTTCCGTTATTCATCTCGGATTGGCGCTCGGAGCCGGTCTCGGAGGCGCGGCGGCGAATACCGCAGGTACGGTTCTATATCATCCGTGGATGGCGGGAGGCGGAATGCTGCTTGCTTTGTTGTCAGCGCTGGCCTCGTTTGCGGTCGTCAGAAGAAGGGAAACGGGGACTGCAGCTTGAGGCCGCCCGGTGCGAGGTAGACGCGGTGACGCTTGCTTCTATCCGGCAGCTGATAATGGCCTTCATTATGGCATGATTTGGTCTATAAATGCTTACTTTTGTGCAAATTTGAATTAGCTTTCTCCATATGCTCTGCCTTCCTGAATCTGTATAATTTGGAGCATCACCACAATTCATTTAGGAGGTAGAGCCGCATGGGCCGCGAAGTTCCTGTATTGCTGACCGACGAACAAATGAGAACGTTTATTACGGAAGGGTTTCTGATTCTCCAGACGGACTTCTCCGAGGAGTTTCATCAAAGATTGACCGAGCAGCTGAACCAGGTGTATGACCAAGAGGGGAACCCGGGCAATAATCTGCTGCCGCGAATCCGCGATCTGCAAAAGGTATTCGATCATCCGATCGTGACCGGAGCTTTGACCAGCGTGCTGGGACCCAACTATTTAATGCATACCCACAGACACGGACATTTCAACGCATCGCCGAAAGCCGGCGGTTGGCATAAAGACAGCTATTGGGGCTATAAAAAAATGCGCAACCACCATCCGTGGTGGGCGATGGTTATGTACTTCCCGCAGGATACGCCGGTGGAGCTGGGCCCGACGGGCGTGATGCCGGGTACGCAAAATTACGAGACCCGCGTCTTCGAATCCGACGAAGCGGAAGGGGAAGCGGTAGCCAGCGGTAAAGCAGGCACCTTCGCCTTGATCCATTACGATATTTGGCACCGCTCCACGCCGAACATTCTTGGCAAGCCGCGCTTTATGCTGAAATTCGAGTTTATGCGTACGCAAGCGCCGACGGCTCCAAGCTGGGATTGCGTAGACCGCGAGTGGAGGCAGCCGGCCTCGTTCAGCACGAAGATCGCTGAGCATGACAACATGTGGAAGGACACATGGAATTGGCTGTCCGGACAAGTAGGCAGCTTGGCTGACACGGCTGCCGCAGATGCCGCTCAGGTGCAGGCCGCCGCGGCGCAGCTGGAAGACGCTTTCGAGCCGAACGCGATCAACGCCGCGTATGGGCTTGCAGCCATGGGCGAAGCCGGGGTACAGGCACTGCTGCAGGGGCTGCGCCATGAGAACGTCAAGGTGTCCAAGACAGCGGCTTACGGCTTGTCGGCGGCCTGGAACCGGAGCGGTTGACGGACTTGCCGCGGCGCTCTCCGACGAGCGGACCGAGACGGTTGTTCATGCGGCCTTTGCGCTTGGGGAGCTGGGGCAGCAGGCCGCCTCGACCGTTCCCAAGCTTGCCGCGCTGCTTGACCAAGCGGCCGAGCCGGTCATCCGTTATACGGTGACCGAAGCGCTGGGAATGATCGGAGCGCCGAACGATCCTGTCGTAAGCCATCTGATCCGCTGCTTGAAGGATGAGGATGCACAGGTACGGTTTACCGCCGGCTTGGCGCTCTGCCGGATAGGAGCAGCCGCCGATGCCGCCGTGCCAGCACTTGCCGAGGCGCTGGAGGACGAAAACCGTTACGTTCGAGGGCATGCCGCCGAGGCGCTGCATTATATCGGAACGGATGCTGCGAAGAATGTGCTTATCGAGTTTTTGCTGAATTCGCGCTGGTGCCCGACAACGACGCCGGAGAGCACTTTTTATCCATGAGTCCAAGCCGGATTTCCTGATGCATATCAGGGAATGACGGATGGACCTAGGCAGAAATGGTAGCTGCCGGCCGATACGGACTTATTCTCTTTAGAGGACTGCGATGCCGATGCATTGCAGTCTTTTTTTGCCTTTAAGCTGCATGATCACCGCTATAATACTTCAGCTTTAGAGATGGAGGCCGCGCGCCAGGCCCCAGACCCCATTCCTTCTAGCACGCTGGTGCAGGCATACGCACCTAAACGAATTGGAGGGTGTCCCATAAGTCATTAAATGACTGAGGGACGCCCTCTCATTTTGTACAACAAAAAGAAACCTACCTTTGGTAAAATGGAAGTACCACCCACCATTCACATAAAGGAGAGGTTTCTTTTGTACATTCAATATACCATGGATCAACTTTGCCTGCCAATGGATTTAGAAGAGGACATTCCAGCAAACCACCTCGTTCGCGTTGTAAACACTGCCGTCAATCGTCTCGACGACGCTATCTTCGACGCCGCTTACCCCGGAGGCGGACGAGATAGCTATCACCCCAAGATGTTAACCAAAGTCATCATTTATGCCTACACACAACGCATCTACTCCTCTCGCCAGATTGCCAAGGCTGTCCGTGAAAACATCATGTTTATGTGGATCGCAGGCAGGCAGCGCCCAGACTTTCGTACCATCAACCGCTTTCGTTCGGAACGAATGAAAACTGTACTGGAGACTGTGTTTACGGCCGTTCTTCAATTCCTCGCAGAGGAGAACTATGTGCAGTTGGAGCATTACTTTGTGGACGGCACGAAGATCGAAGCCAATGCCAACCGCTATACGTTTGTTTGGGGAAAGGCTGTCGTGAAGCACAAGGCCAAGCTCCAGGAGAAAGTCCAGACCTTGTTCGCCGCCATTGAAGAAGCTGAGAGGCAAGAAGAAGGAGCACATGAGGGCAGGGATCTTCACGAGCTGGGAGAGTCATCTGCCATCACAAGTGAAAAGCTGGAACATGCCGTCAAGCAGTTGGAAGAGCGCCTGCAGGAGAAGCCTAAAGATAAACCGCTAAAGAAGGCGGTGCGTGCGCTCCGCAAGGACTTGCTTCCGCGGCTCCAAAAGTATGAGACACATGAGATCATCTTAGGAAATCGAAACAGCTACAGCAAAACGGACCATGACGCCACATTTATGCGAATGAAAGAAGACCACATGCGAAATGGCCAGCTCAAGCCGGGTTACAACGTACAGATTGGCACTGAAAATCAATTCATTCTCGGCTACAGCGTTCACCAGCGGCCGACCGATACGCGCTGCCTCATCCCTCATCTGGAGAAAATAAAATCACAGTTCGGCAAGCTGCCACACACCGTCATCGCTGATGCGGGCTATGGCGGTGAGGAGAATTATGACTATTTGGAGCAGAACAAAGTCGAAGCCATTGTAAAGTACAGCACGTACCATCGCGAAAAAAGCAAGGCATGGCAAAAGGACATCAGTAAGATCGACAACTGAACCTACAACAGCGAGCAAGACACGTGGACATGCGCAGCCGGACAACCGCTCCATTTTCGTCGGGTAAGTAAGGAAAAAACAGAAAGTGGGTATGAAATCGAACACAGGCATTACCGAAGCACCAGCTGTGAGGAATGCCCGCTGAAACCACAGTGTACGAAGGCCCAAGGTAACCGTGAGATCAAAGTCAGCATGAAGTATTTGCGGCTAAAGGGCCAAGCAAGGCAAAAGCTCCGCAGTGAAGAGGGTTATGCCCTGGCAGTGAGGCGCATGATCGAGCCGGAGCCTGTGTTTGGTGATATGAAAAACAACAGAGGATTTAGAAGATTTCTGCTTCGTGGCTTACCAAAAGTAAGTCTGGAGGTCGGGTGGCTTTCCCTTGCCCACAATCTACTTAAGAAAGCTGCAATAGATACCAAAAACCAAGGAGCTAAGCGAGAACAGATCGCATAGCTCCTTGGTTTTTTCGAATGTCATCTTATTTTGTTCCAGAGGGTGTCTCCAAATTTACTTTTGGGACACCCTCTTTTTACGCGGCTTGCCGGGAGAGGCGCCAAAGCAGCCGAACATCATCTTCTCCGCTTCTTCCTGTTCGCCTTCACATAACGCATGACTCTGCGGAATACCTTTTGGTCCGGAAGCTGTTTGAATATATAAGGATCCGGCGACGTGTTAGCCTCCAATATCCACGGATGAAACGTTTGGTCGATACCGATATCGACGCCGATTTGGCGAAGACCCTTAAATTTGCTTTGCAGCTTCTTGGCCGCATGCAAGCTGAGCCGCTTAAGTATGGACTTATACCGCATCCGCTGGGTGCGGGTTAAATAGGGTTTAAGCAGGAGCTCGATAGGCAGCGGTGTGCCTTGGCTGTGATAATTAGTCACAACCCTTTGCGGATGAGCCAGCCTTCCGATAATGCCGGTAGCCTTCCAGGGCTTGGTCGCCGTTCGCTGCACCATCACTCTCACATCAAAGGGCCGTTTATCCCATTTCAATAAAGGAATGCCTTTCTGAACAAGATAGGCTTTCTTCAGCTTCTTCCGATTCATGGCAGCGTAAAGCTTGCGGAGGGAAGTATATTTCCGCCTTTGTTTCTCGTAGTGGTACTCATAGCGAACGGAGCGATTGTTCTCCTTGATCCGTGCCCGCATTACCCCTAGTCCGAAGGAGCCGTGAACCGGCTTGACATAGACCATGTCATATTTACGGAGCATACGGCTAAACACAGGGAAGCTCCAGCGTCTCGTTTCCGGAATGTACGGTTGAAGCTTTTTGCTGCGCAGTAGCACGGCTGTCTTGGTTCGATTTGCTCCCAAGCGTTCGCACGGATCTCCTCTTCTTGGTTGACATAGCAGCTCTCCTTTTGTTTTGCGGATCGGATGGAATTAAGTAACGATTTCTCCTAATGTATTCAGCCGCGGAAGGGAGAAGGAAGGGCGGATGCCTAAGGATAAGCTGCAGCCTGTGAAAAAAATAAGTGCTGCTCACCGCTGTAATCGCTTAAAAAATGTCGGATGTATGAAAATTGTCTATTTTACAAGCGGGAAGTGACTTTAATCATGGTTATCGAAGCCTGGCAAACGCTATAATACAATTATGACATGCACTGTTAATTTAACGGGCTAAGATCAAGCACAGGATATTTATTCATTGGGCAGGTGGAACGCATTGAAAACCATTGTCATTATCGGCGGAGGCATCACCGGATTGTCTGCAGCATATTACCTTCAAAAATCGTTAAAAACGATGGAAAAGCAGGCCAAGCTTATTCTGATTGAAGCGGATGACCGTCTGGGGGAAAATCAGAACGGTGCAGTCGGGGGACTGGATTATGGAAACCGGAGCCGATTCGATTGTTACCCGCAAAACGAATGTCGCCCCGCTGCTCGACGAGCTGGGCATGCAGGAGCAGGTAGTCTATAACGCGACCGGCATCTCGTTTATTCATACGGAAGGGGAGCTGAAGCAGATTCCGAAGGATGCCGTCTTCGGCATCCCGCTCAGCCTGGAATCGTTAGCCTCGACCAACCTCGTTTCTGCGCAGGGCAAGGTCGACGCGCTGAAGGACTTTTACACACCGAACGAGACGTTTACCAAGGAAGATTCGATCGGCGCGTTTCTGGAGCATTTTCTCGGCAGCGAGCTGGTGGAGAAGCAAATATCGCCGGTACTGTCCGGCGTTTACTCGGGGGAGCTGCAGGATTTGACCATCGCTTCCACGCTCCCGTATTTGCTGGATTATAAAAACGAATACGGCAGCATCATTCAGGGCTTAGCCGAAAATAAAAAGAAATTCCAGGGCAGCGGCGATAAAAAGTTTATGTCGTTCGAGCAGGGGATGTCCTCGCTGATCGACAGGCTGGAGGAACGGCTGACGGCAACGGATATCTATAAAGGCGTGCGCGCCGAAAGCGTCCGTAAGGATTACGGGAGGTACCGGGTCGCTCTGTCCAACGGGGAGACGGTCGAAGCGGATTTCGTCGTGCTGAGCACACTGCATCCCGTAGCGCAGCGGCTGCTGCAGGACAAGCAGCTGGATGAGGCATTCGATCAGCTGAAGAACCGTTCGCTGACCAGCATTTATATGGGATACGATATTCCCGACAGCCGTCTGCCCAAGGATGGCACAGGGTTCATTACCGCCCCGGGCAGCGATCTGAGGTGCAACGCCTGTACCTGAACCAGCCGCAAGTGGGAGCATACGTCCGGGCGCAAGCGGCTGCTTGTCCGACTCTTTTATAAGAACACCGGGCCGGAGTATGAAGCTCTGCGGTCTCTGAGCGAAGAGGAGCTGATGGAGGTCGGACGACGGGATGTCGAGGCGGCGCTCGGGATTACGGAACCAGCCGGTGTCGGTCGAGGTTACACGGTGGGATGAAACGATGCCTAACTATCATCTGAAGCACCCGCAGCTGGTTAAAGATTTGGAGACGAGGCTGGGAGCTGCGTACCCCAACGTCTTGCTGGCCGGATGCTCCTACTATGGCGTAGGCATTCCGGATTGTATTCTGAACGGGGAACATACTGCCGCGAAGATTGCGGAGATGCTTTGAAGCATTTTTTTGAAATTTTTGTCCCAAAAATCGAATTCGCCAGGCAGCCGGCCAATGCTAGCTGCCTGGTTTTATTATGTCCGGATTAACGGCCGAACGGATATGGGAAAATGGGCCGCTTCGCGCTGTGAGCGTCATTCAGACCTAAAATGCTCCTGGAGGCGGCGGTACAGCCTGGCCCCGGCCTGCTTCAAAGGATAGTCCGAAGCCTTACAGATCAGGCCGCACGTCATGTCGATCGGACGTCCTTTCACGGGCCGGATGATCGTCCCTGCAGGAGCGGGCGAAAGCCCGACTCTGGGTACCAGCGCGATGCCAAGGCCGCTTTGAACGTAATACTGCAGCGCGGCCATGCTGCCAATCTCCATCGTATCCATCGGAGTCCGGCCCGACTCCTGCAGTACCAGCTCCAGCTTCTTACGGTAGGGACAGCTTTCGGAAGTGATCAGCAAGCGATAATCGCGCATGTCTTTCGGCGCGACGGCTTCGAGCTTCTCCAGCGGGTGCCCTTCGGGAAGCAGCAGCACGAACTGCTCGGTAAACAGGGGCTCGAAATAAAGCCCGGCCCCCAGCTCCGGGGCGGAAGCAAGGGCAAGATCCAGCTCGCCGCTGAGTATGCGTTCGCATAATACGGCTGTGCTGCCGATATCGACCGATACCCGAATGCGGGGAAATTCGCTGACAAACGGCTGTAAAATGCCCGGCAGCCGATAGCTGGCAGCCGGCTCGGTAACGCCGAGCCGGACATGGCCGGCTTCGCCTGCCTGCATGTCGGCCATACGCGTCTGCAGCTGCTGCAGGTCATGCAGAATCGGAAGGCTCTGCTCGTAGAATAACCGGCCGGCTTCGGTCAGCCTAAGATGCTTGCCCCGTTCGATCAGCTGAACTCCGACTTCGGCTTCCAGCTTCTGGATCTGCATCGTAATAGTGGATTGGGCATAGCTCAGCTCCTCTGCAGCCTTATGGAAGCTGCCGCAGGCAACGATGGTTTGAAATGTTTTTAATGTTTTTACATCCATAGGGGGTCTTTTCCCTTCATATTATCAGTTCAAAAAAATTGAATATATCGATTCATTAATTCAATTATACAAAATGAATTGTACGGATTAAACTAAAAACAGGCAAGCAGAACACGAATAAGGAGAGGAGAAGCGGAGTATGAACAATCAGGTGAAAGCGGCGTTGGTTACAGGAGGAGGAACGGGGATCGGGAGGGCCGTATGCTTGGAGCTGGCTCGAAGAGGGGCCGCCGTCGCGGTGAACTACTCGCGTTCCCGTACAGAAGCGGAAGAGACGGCGGAGCTGATCCGAAGCCGGGGCGGTCAAGCGATGACCGTCCGGGCGGACGTGTCGCAGGACCGGGAAGGTCCAGGGAGATGGCGGACCGGGTAGCGAAGCAATTCGGCACGATCGATTGGCTGGTGAATAACGCCAGCATTACGCGCCATCTGCCGCTGGACGATCTGGAAGGAGCCGAGGAAGCGATATGGGATGAGCTGTATGCGGTGAACGTCAAAGGCATGTTTTACTGCGCTCGCGCCGCAGCCCCATGGATGAAAGCCGCAGGTGAAGGGGCCATTGTGAATGTCGGCAGCATTGCCGGGATCACCGGATTGGGCTCCTCGATGCCGTATGCGGTGTCCAAAGCCGCGGTGCACGGCTTGACCAAATCGCTGGCGCGTGCGCTCGCCCCGCACATTCGCGTCAGCTGCGTGGCGCCGGGCGCCGTCGCAACCCGCTGGTGGGATGGCCGGGAGGAGCAGATGCACCGGCTGGCCGGGCACTTGCCTCTGCAGCGCGTTTCTACGCCGGAGGATATAGCGGAGATGATTTGCGCGGCGCTGGAGCAGAAAGCCTTAACCGGTCAAGTGCTGACGATTGACAGCGGACAGACGATGTAAGAGCTTCAGGGGGAAATCCTCGGGCTTGTTTGACTCCTTGTTTATATAGCGGACACGATATTACAATTTGGGCACGCCTCGCCGGCGTGTTTTTTCTTGTATAAAAAAGCTTGAAAACATGTGAAAAATCCGCAAAAAAATGCGGCCAATCGGTTGTAAGCATCCGTAGGCTCCGGTTGACATTTTTAATTGCATTCATTATAGTTGTTGTAGCAATCATTTGGGCGGAAAGGAAAGGTGACTTATGAAAACAATGGACAATGGGCTGGAGCTTTCCATTGGTTTTCAAATGGGCGTGACGTACCGCAAGCTGTCGAACGTGCTTCATACCCGGTTAAGGGAGCACGAGATCACCCCTGAGCAGTGGTCAGTGCTGTACCAGGTATGCAGAGAGGACGGTCTCATCCAGAAGGAGCTGGCCGAGCGGTCCGGGTAACCGGCCGACGACGACCCGTATCCTCGATCAGCTGGAGGGGAAAGGGTATGTGTACCGGAAGGCGGGCGAAGCGGACCGGCGTTCTTTTCTCGTGTTTATTACCGAGAAAGGAAAGGATTTGATTGATGTGACGCTGCCGATCGAGAAGCAGCTGATCCAGGACATCAAGCAATGCATGAGCGCGGAGGAATATGAGCTTTTCATGAAGCTCCTTGCCCGAATCAATACCCGCGTCGGCGAATTAACGGATAGAGAGTAGGACGAAGAAATATGACGAATGTAGATCAACCGGCGAAGCTTTGGACGAAATCGTTTATTTGTTTGACGATCGGTTCTTTTTTATTGTTTTTGAATTTGCAGATGCTGCTGTCTTCCTTTCCCGCCTATGTAAAAGGGATGTTTCATGCGGGCGACTTAACCGTGAGCCTGGTGACAAGCGTGTTCGCTTTGTCCGCTATTGCGACCCGGTTTTTAACAGCCGCGCTGATCCGGAAGGTTCATCGCGACGTGCTTTTGTTCATAGGCCTGGCACTTGCCGCGCTCATGACCTTGTTCTATATATGGGCAAGCTCGATCGGTTCGCTGCTGGCCATGAGGGTTGGCTACGGGATCGGGTTCGGGATGGGAAGCACCTTGATTCCGACGCTCGTTTCGCAGATTATTCCCGGCAGACGTATGGGAGAAGGCATCGGTTATTTCGGTCTTTCTACCAGTCTGGCCATGTCTATCGGCCCGATGATCGGCTTGAATATGATGAAGCAGCACGGCTTCAATACTTTGGCTGTGACCGGAACGATTACGGCGCTCCTGATTTTTCCGATTCTGATTTTGTCGCGCTCAATTCCGCCCCGGCCGCTGCAAGCGCAGGCGGGAGTCTCGGCCGCAGCCTCCGGGGGCAAGCAGCGCTTTAACGTCAAGCTGGTATTCCCGGCATTGCTGAATGTGCTGCTGTCGATTACCTATAGCGGACTGCTCAGCTTTATCGCTTTGTTCGGCCAATCGGTTCATCTGGAGCAGGTCGGACTGTTCTTCCTGTTTAATGCGATCACCATTATCATCATCCGGCCGATTTCGGGCCGCGTATTCGATCAGCGGGGCCATGCCTCCGTGCTGATTCCTGCCGCTGTCTGCGTAGTCGCCAGCATGGTCGTGCTTTCTTTTGCAGTGTCGCTTCCGCTTCTGATTGTTTCGGCGCTGCTGTACGGACTTGGCTTCGGGGCCATCCAGCCCACGATTCAGGCCTGGATGCTTCGATCGTCTCCTAAGGAGCAGCACAGTATGGCTAACAGCATGTTCTATAACTCGACGGATCTTGGCGTTGCGCTGGGCGCAATGATCCTCGGAGCCATTTCCTCGGTGACCGGCTATGCCGTGATGTACCGCTTCTCCGCAGGCTTTATGCTTGCTTTCCTTATTGTGTTTATTTCGGTGCATTTTATAACCTCGAAGCGGACGCCGAAGGCTGCGCAGCCGCAGTCCCCAAGCGTATCTTGACCCGGACTGATAGGCTGATCCAACTAGGAAACAGCGATGGAGTCAGCCCTCGCCCGCAAGGAAGCACAAGACGCCTCCAAAACCACGAAATCAGTGGCGCTGGAGGCGTTTTTTCATGGAACCGTTTGGACAGGAGTGCAGACTGTTGACTGCTGACTTCCTTACAGATTGGACGGAAGAGGCGCTTGTTTAGTGCTGTCCAAATGAGGAAGCGTCTGAATAAATGCCTGCAGAGCGCTGCTTTGAAAAGAACCTTTGCGTGTAACGAACTCCGTATTCATATAACGGAACGGCTCGGGAATGACATGCGCATGCAAGGAGCCTTCGGCTTCATGCTTTTGAATGACCGCCTTCGGCATCAGGGAGACGCCGAGGCCTGCGGAGACGCCGCCGATGATGGCCTCCAGCGTGCCGAACTCCATCACCAGGGAATGCGTCAGGCCGCTGGACAGCATCCACCGCTGCAAAATTTCCCTATAAGAGCAGCCGGTGCTGAAAACAAGAATCGGCTTGGTCAGCGCCTCCTCAAGACGATGGACAGACGCGGCCGAGATGAGCATCAGCTCTTCCCTGAAAGCTGTGACGGACTGCAGCTCGGGATGATCGCAGGGGCAGCCGATGAAGGCTCCGTCGAGCTCGTATTGCAGCACCTTTTCCATTAATTCCTGCGAATGTCCGGTGAGCAGGGAAAGATGCACCTCGGGATGCCTGCTGTAATAGGAAGCCAGCAGCTTGGGCAGCCGGACCGCCGCGCAGGTCTGTGTCGAGCCGATGGTCAGGGGCCCTCGGGGTTCGCTGGCACTTGAGACGGCAAGGGTGGCCTCATCCAGCAGGCCGACGATTTTATCCGCATAGGCCAGCAGCGTCTTGCCGCTGGAGGAGAGAGTCATACCGCGGTTGTGGCGGTAGAACAGCACCGTGCCGAGCTCCGACTCCAGCTGCTGAATGCGGGCGGTGACATTGGATTGAACATAGCCGAGCCGGGAAGCGGCTCTCGTAATCGAGCCTTCCCGGGCAACGGCTTGAAATACGCGCAGATCGGAGCTTTCCATACGATATACCTCCTTGGAGCGGACAAGCGATGCAAGCCGCAAAAGCTTGATATCATTTTGGATGATTGAAAGTATCATTTATAATCATTATACATAAAACCAAACCTCCACTACAATAAGAGCATCAACAAAGAGAGTGGAGGAATAGAGAGATGAATACCTTCAAGTATGCAGCTTTAATCTTGATTACTACTTTTATTATGGGGATCGCATTCCCCGTCGGGAAGCTCGGACTGCAGTACGCGCCGCCCTTCCTGCTAATGGGCATCCGCTATATTCTGGCGGGCGGTCTGCTCGCGGTCATGACGGCAAAAAGACCGAGACCACGGGGAGGGAAGCAGTGGGGGCAGGCGGCCGTGATCGGCTTGTTTCAGTCGGCCGGAGTGATGGGCTGTGTGTATTACAGCATGCGCTGGATTACCTCCAGCGAGTCTGCGATCATTACGTTTATGAATCCCCTGCTTGTTATCGTGCTTGGGACGCTGCTGACCGGAGCGGCATACCGCCGCAGCCAATGGCTTGGCGTCATTGTAGGCTTTATCGGCGTCGTTTTTACGTTCGGCTTCCATCTAAGGCTTCAGCCGGGAACGTTCATTTGCTTCGCCGGGGCGGTCTGCTTCGCCGCTGCAACGCTGCTGATCAAGCGGTGGGGCTTCGCCTTTGACAGAACGGTGCTGGCGGCCTACCAGATGCTGGCCGGAGGGATTGCCCTGCTGGTTCTGAGCGCTGCGGCGGAGAAACCGTATTGGGTCATTACGGCGGAATCCATAACCATCATACTGATTCTGGCGGTTGTGTGCTCCATTATTCAGTTTACGATCTGGTTTTATCTGCTTCATCATGGCGACCCGGCGAAAACCAGCTCTTTCTTATTCCTCGCCCCGTTCTTCGGGGTACTGTCCAGCTGGCTTCTGCTGGGGGAGCAGGTGCAATGGTATGTGGGTGTGGGAGGCATCCTGATATGCGCAGGCATTTTCCTTGTCAATTGGGAAGGGAAGAAGGCAGGCAGGCTCCAAATGCAGAGGCCGTCGGCTGCAGCGGAGAGATAAAGCAGGGCGCGATTCGCCTCTCCGGGGCAGAGAAAGAGAAACCGTGTTGAAGCAAAAAAAGAGGATGCTCCTCTTATCGAGAGAGCGTCCTCTTTGCATCGCCTTCGCGTCAGCTATTCGGCATTGTCCTGCCGATCGGTACTGATGACTGCGCAGCCGCCGGGATAACCGTCATTCTGCATAGTTTCCTCAAGATGCTCCCGCATCTCTTCGTCACCGGGGAGATCGGCTGTAAGCTTGGCGGCAGGCTCGCGAAATTGGACGAAGCCCTTAGGCTTGGACTCGGTCACAAAGCATCTTCCTTCCGTTTATATCGGTATGGTCATACCTGCCTATTATTTCGATAATGAAGGAATTTAAACAAATTAGGTCATGCAAATTCTCTCGGATGCCGCTTCTTCAGCTCTTCGATGCCGTAGTCTCGCCCTGTTTCCTCGAGCCGCTTTACATAGTCCTTCAGGAAGCCTTTGGCATGGAACGGCCCACCTTCTTTGATCACCGTCCACAGCGGATCGACGTCGAAAGGCATGGACTGCATCATCTCATCGTGCCATTCATTTAAATAATAGACCGCATCCTTGCAGACGCCGCGTTCCTCGGCTGCGAGGTTATGCTGCTCATAAGGGTCCTGCCGAAGATTGAACAGCATCTCTTTATCGAACAAATGGTAGCCGTCATGATATGACCGGACATAGAGCCAATCGCCGAACCGGACGCTGCGCTGGCACACATGCGCGCATTGCGAAATGACCAGGTAGTCTCTGCCGCAATCGGCGCCGGTTTGCAGAGCCGGCGCGTAGCTTTGCCCGTCCCAGCTCGGGTAAGCGGGGGAGCCGAGCAGCTCCGCCAAGGTTGGACCCAAATCCAAGTGGTAATGCAGACCGTGGTCCACATGGTTCTGCTGGAGTCCAGGCCAGCGGATTATCATCGGAATGCGGCAGGTGCCTTGATCCGCCGTCGCATGCTCTCCGTAGATGCCGAGCTCGCCCATATTTTCGCCGTGGTCGGCGGTAATGATGACAATCAGATCGTCCATGACGCCTTGAGCCTTCAGCTCCTGGAACAACCGGCCGATATGCTCATCCATATAACGGATACCCATATCGTAGCCGTCGATCATCTGCCGCAAGCTTTGCCGGTCGGTAATCTCTCCGGGATGGCGGGGGTATTGCGGCAGGGTGCGGTTGTCGTACATATTAATTTCGCTCGCGCTGTGCGGCCCGATTTTCTGCTTATGCGCCTCCAGCACTTCATCCGTAATCCACTCCGGAAGGGGCTCCTGCTCGAACGGGTTGGGGAAATCCGCGGGTGTCCGGTAAGGCGTGTGCGGATCCCAGTAGTTGATATACAAGAACCAGTTATCCTCCTGCGCATGCTGGCGAATCCACTGCAGCGCGACCGGCGTCACTTCCTCGGCGTATTCCATCCCGCCTTTGCCGGTGTTGTGCATTTCGTTGAAGCCTGCGTAGAACGTCCAGGAAGAATGACGTTCTGCAAAAGGGCTGATCAGCGCGGTCTTCATCCCGGCAGCGCGGAAAATCCCTGGAAGACACTCTTTGTTCAGCCGGTCGCGGAAAGCGCGCTCGCTGCCATCGTGGCGAACATCGGCGGCGGTGCCGCCGTGGCCGACTACGCCGTTATGAATGCCGAAACGGCCCGTCATCAGCGCCGTGCGGGAAGGAAAGCACGGAGCGTCGGACGTGTAATAATTCGTAAAGCGGACGCCTTCCTTGGCGATAGCGTCAATGTTCGGGGAGGTGTTCCGGTGATAGCCGTAGCAGCCCAGATGATCCGGCCGGGTGGAGTCCAGATCCAGCAGCAGCACTCTTGTTTTATTTGATTTCATGCAGCATTCTCCTTTGGCGGTTTAGTTTATTGTTTAATGATGCAGCACTCCGATAGGCGGCTAACCTTTTACCGCTCCGGCCATTCCGTCGACGAAGTAGCGCTGCAGCAGCAGGAAGACGACAATAATAGGGACAAGCGCGATCGTTCCTCCCGCCGCAATGCCGGTCCAGTCCACGATATTTTCACCGCGAAGAGCGTACAAGCCGACCGCCAGGGTGCGCAGATCCGGATTGCTGAGCGTCAACACGAGAGGGAGCAGGAAGGAATTCCACGTCCAAATGAACTGCATGATGACCGCGCTGCCGACAATCGGCTTGGACAAGGGGAGCATAATATGAATGAACGTTCTCAGAAAGCCGCAGCCGTCCATAATCGCCGCTTCCTCCAGCTCCTTCGGCACCTGGCGGAAAAAGCCGGCGAACAGGAGGACGAAGACGATATGTCCGCCTCCCGATTCCGCCAGAATGATACCGCTGAGCGAGTTCATCAGCCCCAGCCGCTTGATCAGCTCGAAGATCGGAATAATGGAGAACTCGAGCGGAACGAACATGCTGGCGGCCAGCACCGTTACGACGAGCCGCTTTCCTTTAAACGCATACCGGCCGAGCGCATAGCCGCACGTGGACGTAATAAACAGCACGATGATAATAACCGCAGTAGTAATGACGATGGAGTTTAGAAAATAACGGTCAAAATGTCCTGCGTCCCATGCCCTCGCAAAATTGGAGAAGTCCAGCGAAGAAGGGATCAGGCTGAGCCCCTTGGAGAAAAATTCATCCTGGTTCTTGAAGGAGGCCGAGATCATCCATAGAAACGGGTAGATCCATATGAATGCAATGGCTATAAGCAGAACGTGAAGCAGCATGCCGGGAATCGACTTGGCTCGGCTTCCGAACGATTTCACCCGAACGGTGCTCATGAGATTCGCCCTCCTTTGCCTGATTTATTGATTCTGCCGTTGATCCATGCCTGAAGAATAGCTATCAGGACGATGGTGAAGGCGAAGAAGATGCCGGCTGCCGAAGCGTAGCCCATCCGGGGCAGACCCATTTCACTTGAGAACGCGTACCTGTAAATATAGGTAGAGACGACATCTGTGGCATAGAACGGACCGCCTTCCGTCATCGTCTTGATCAAATCGAACACTTTCAGCGACCCGGCAATGTTGAGCAGCAGGATGACCAGCCCGATCGGCGCGATCTGCGGAACAGTAATGTAGATAAAGGTACGCAGGCTGTTGGCGCCGTCGACTCGGGCCGCTTCGTACAGCTCCCGGGGGACGGTCTGCAGTCCGGCGAGCCAGTAGATCATGTTCATCCCGAGGTTTTTCCATACGTAGATGATGATGACGGTAAACATCGCCCAGTTTGCGTCACCCAGCCAATTGACGGGGGTCTTCAGGATGCCGGCGGAGGTCAGCAGGAAGTTGACGGCACCGTCGGAGCCCCAGATGTAGACCATAATAATTCCGACGATCGAGGCGGTTGTGACGACCGGAATAAAATACAGCGTCCGGTAGACGGTTGCTCCTCTCAGCTTCGGATTGTTCAGCACGAGCGCAATGAATAAGGCCAGCAGCAGGAGCAGGGGAACCGAGCCGAGCATAAACTTGAAGCTGTTGGCGTAGGCCTTCCAGAAATACATATCGTGTATGATATCTTTAAAATTTTGCAATCCGACGTATTGGATGTCCGAGCTTAGGCCGAACCAGTCATGCAGCGCATAGTACCAGTTAATAACAATCGGCCACCCCTGGAACATCGCGTAAAAGATCAGGTTCGGCGCGATAAACAGCCAGCACCAGCCTTGGACCGAGCGGAGGCGCTTCTTCCTCGTCCCCGCAGCGGCTGTGCCCGGTTCCTGCGTTAAAACGGCATTCTCCATAGCTTTCCCTCCTGACTCGGCGCGGTTACTTCAGCGCTTTGTAATCCTCCGAGGTGTAATTCTTCATCGGATCCCAGTTCGGGAACTCAAAATCGGCGCCGGACACCTTGGCTCCTTTGCCTTTGGCGGCTTCGACCGCGCTGTTCCAGGCTGTGCCAAGCTGCTTGGAATATTGGGCCAGCGCTTCCTTCTCATCCTTCATGGCCCCTGCAACGACGGCGGATAAGATTTCACCGGCATCGGGATGGACATCTTTAAATTCCGAGAAAACCGCTGCGGTATCCGGGTTTCTTACGCTTGGATCGGGAATCATGCGGCCGTAATTCTGAACGATATCGTAATAAGCCTTCAACTGGGGGGCTTTGGCGTATTTCTCGTTAACGCCTTTGACCACGGAAAAGGAATCGCCGGATTCGACCCGCTTCGGCTGGAAGAAGTCGCCCCCATAAAATTCCTTCAAATAGAGCGCCGCTTCCTTCGGATGCTTGGAATTGGCGGACAGTCCGATCCAGGCGCCGCTGCTCGTCACCGGTATGGAGCCTTTGCGCCCGCTTTCCGGCAGTGGAGGAGCCATGACGCCGTATTCCAGCTTGGGATTATCTTTATTCCATACGCCTACGTTCCAAGCTCCCTGAATAATAAAGCCGGCCTGATCCTGTGCGAACAATGCGCGCGCTTCGGGCGCGGAGATACTCATGGTCTTGGGATGAAAGCTGCCGTCCTTGGCCAAGCCCTTGAACAATCCGAATACGTCCAGCACGGCCTGGGAATCGTACGTCGGTTGTTTGGTTGCGAGGCTGACGGGAGAGTTGCCGTTCAAGCCGCTGCCGCCGAGCGAGGACCATTCTCTGAGCGTGGAAAGCCATCGGTTGCTCTGCTTGCCGCCTTCGATAATGCCGTAATATTTGCCCTTGCCCGCAGCGGTAATTTTCTGCGCGTAGTCGCGGAATTCGGCGTAGGTGGCCGGAGGCTTCTCCGGATCGAGGCCGGCTTCGCGGAACAGCTTTTTGTTATAAAATACGAGCGTGCTGGGAAGGGACATCGCCTCGGGGATCGAGTAAATTTTACCGTCGACCATGGTCGTGCCGTTTTGAAACGTGCCGTCAATGAACTGATTCTTAAATGCGTCGTCGATATAAGGGTCGAGCGGCTGAAACCATTTATCCTTTACGAGCGTGGATAGCTTCATGCCTGTCGGTACGGGAAACAAGTCCGGGGCGTCGTTCGTTTTTACAGCTGTAATGACAGTGTTCTTGAACTGGTCCACGGTCAGCTGGGTATACTCAATCTTGATGTTCGGGTATTTCTCCATAAACTTCTTGTGAAATTCATCCCGAAGCGATTTGACGCTGTCGCTCCAATCCATGACCCGAAGTACGACCTGGCCGTTATCGGCTCCCTTGCTGTCCGAAGATGTATTCCCTTTGGCATTGTCGCTGCCAGCAGGTGCGGCAGGGGAGCAGGCGCTCATTTGAATCAGGCTTAATACAGCTAGCAGCTGCGTAAAGGTACGCAGTCCAGGTTTCATAGGCAGTGCCTCCTTATAAAATGGTATTTCGCGAAATCGCTTACATATCAGTCTGATAAGGTAAATTATAGGTAAACCTCCAGATACAGTCCATGTACAATTCAAAGATTGGATGTATAAAACTATTTCGTAAAATGATAAAAAGATGTACAAATCAAGGATGTATGCCATAATAAAATGTATAATATTACGTGTACCTATAGCCGAACCGGTGAGTTGGTAACGGTATCATTACAGAGAGGGCGACACCATGCTCAGCATCTATTCCGCATTTTTTGACAACTTGATTCCTAATTGGAGAAATCAGCTGGATGTTATTCAGCATCATATTCTCGTGCTGGTTACGCAGGGGAAAGTACGGTATTACTTGAACGGACAGCCGCTCATGGTAGAAGAGGGAGAGCTGCTGCTGATTCCGCAGGGAACGAGCCGGATGGCGGAGAACGGGAATGAAGAGCCGCATCAGAAATATACGGTTTTGTTTAACTACTTTTATCACAGCGCGCTGAATGAGAACGAAATTCCTTTTCTGGCGAACGGACGCCTGCTCCACTCGAAAATCCGCAATTTTGAATACATGAAGCAGCGTTTCATTCACCTATACCGCGAATATATGGAAAATAAGCCTTTTGCCGAGCTGATCCGGCTGGGTATTCTTCAGGAGCTGCTGGCTATAGCCGGAAGGGAGGCCGAAGCGGCGGATGTTTCCCCGATCAAGCTGAAGCTTGCCAAGACGATTCAGCAGTATATTCTTGAGCATTACCGGAGCCAGGTACAGATTGAGCAGCTGGCCGAAATGATTCAGCGTTCGCCCAACTATACGATTTCCTTATTTAAAGAGGTGAACGGTCAATCTCCGATTCAATATATGCACCAGCTGCGGATAATGGAGGCACGCAATCTCATTGTGAACCCCGGTATGACGATCAGTGAAATTTCCCACTATTTGGGATATTATGATACGTCTTATTTTTTTAAAATGTTCAAAAAGTTTACTTCGCTGTCGCCTACCGCGTTTTTGGCGCGGGGAGGGATGCTGTGAGTCCGGACAGGGCATAGGAAAAAACCGCCCGGCAGTCAGCGGCTGCTGCTCCGGTGCGGCTTGAGGGTTATCCATGAAGGGAAATACAATTACTATGAACGATGAAAGGATAGAGGACCGCCCGCGATGCTACAGCTTGCGCAGGCGGATTTTTTGAATGGCATGATTCTCGCCCTTGGTTAAAATGAGCTGGGCGCGCTCCTTCGTCGGCAAAATATTCTCATGCAGATTCTTCGCATTAATTTCATGCCAAATCTGGCTTGCCGTCACGATCGATTCCTCCCGGCTCAGCTTGGAGAAGTGGGGATGAAAGTAAGATTGCTCATTATTAAAAGCAGTACTGCGGAGCAGCAGGAACCGGTCGATATACCACTGCTCGATATCTTTCTCCGGCGCGTCGACATAAATGGAGAAATCGAAAAAGTCGCTGACAAACACCCGGGCGCCTTTGTTGACCTGAAGCACATTGATGCCTTCGACGATCAGGATGTCGGGCTGGTGGACCGTCTGAACCTCATCCTGCAGCACATCATATGTAAGGTGAGAATAGAGGGGGGCCTGCACTTCGGGCTTCCCTGATTTGATGTCCGCGATAAAACGAATCAGCTTCTTGATATCGTAGCTCTCGGGAAAGCCTTTTTTGTTCATGATGCCTCTCTCTTCCAGCACGGCATTGGGATACAGGAAGCCGTCGGTCGTGACCAGATCAACCTTCGGATGGCTCTCCCACCGGGCCAGCAGCGTTTGAAGCAGACGGGCCGTGGTGCTCTTGCCGACCGCGACGCTTCCGGCAATGCCGATGATGTAAGGGGCACCTTCGGCGTGCCGTTGCGGAGAAAGGAGGAAGTAATGTCGTGCAGCTGCTGGGAAGCCTTGACATACAGATGAATCAGTCTTGTGAGCGGAAGATAGACTTCTTCAACTTCCTTGATGGACATTTGATCGTTCAAGCCCTTCAGCTGCTCGAGCTCTTCAGCCGTCAAGGGGAGCGGGGTATGGTCGCGCAGAGCGGCCCACGCTTCGCGGTCATATTCGTAATAGGGTGAATACCTTTTCATTCGTTGTCTCTCTTTCTGATGGATATCATCAGTAGTTTATCAGAATTGCCCGCGCTAGGCTAGCGGTACCGGCGCGTCCGGCGGGGTGGAGGATCGGGCCAAAAGCAGCGAACGATTCGCCATGATCTTTTCTGGAAATCGCTGGTGTGGAAAAGTGTAATGATTACTGTTAATATACACTTATCGCATCAAGGCGCAAGATCAGGAGGTTATGGAAAGTGAAGCATGTTGTATCGGAATGGGGCATTCATCTTATCTTTATCAGCCTCATTAGTTTGCTGCTTGTTCTGGCGACGAATCCGGGCGTCTGGACAGGCTGGACGGGGTGGACGATACCGGATAGCGCGCCGCTGCAGTCGTTCAAGACGATGTTCATCGGTCTCGTTCTGGAGGCGATGCCGTTTATTTTGCTTGGCGTGCTGCTCTCGTCTTTTATGCAGGTTTATGTATCCGAACAGTGGATTCAGCGGCTGATTCCGCGCAATCCCTGGCTGGGCCTCGGTTTCGCCTGCCTGCTCGGCATCCTGTTCCCGGTATGCGAGTGCGGGCTGATTCCCGTCATCCGAAGACTGATCGCCAAAGGAATGCCGCTCTATGTCGGCGTCGTGTTTATTCTGGTCGGGCCGATCGTCAACCCCATCGTTTACGCCGCTACCTACTCGGCTTTCCGGTTGAGGCCGGATATGCTGTATGCGCGGATGGGACTGGCGCTCGTCGTTGGCGCCGCGATCGGGTGGATCGTCTGGCGGTATGTCAAGAAGAATCCGCTTCGGCATACGGCGGCAACGCTTTATGCGGGTGAGAACGGAAGCGCAGCGGAGCATCGGCATGGGAGCCGCAGGAGTAAAGCGGCGGCCATGATGGAGCATGCCGGAAGCGAGTTTTTTGACATGGGAAAATATTTTATGTTCGGTGCGCTGCTGACTGCGGCTATTCAGGCATTCGTTCCCCGCAGCAGTCTGGCGGATATTGGCGGCGGTACGGTCAGCTCGCATCTGTTCATGATGGGGCTGGCGTATGTGTTATCCTTGTGCTCCACCTCGGACGCTTTCGTGGCATCCTCATTCATCAGTACCTTCTCGGCCGGCTCGCTGCTCGCATTCATGGTATTCGGGCCGATGCTGGATTTCAAGAGCACGCTGATGCTGCTCTCGGTATTCAAAGCCAGATTCGTCCTGCTGCTTGTTCTGCTTATTGTTGCATTGGTTTTGACCGGCTCGCTGCTGCTTCAGCATTTCTATTTCCAGCCATCCTTGTTCAGATCATCCTAAACCGAAGGGAGCGCTTAAAGCATGGACGAAGAACGTACGTTTACGCGGCATTATTGGATACGGGGAGCCATCCTTGCGGGATTTTCCGTGTATATTGCTTATCTTGCCAAATCCGGCAAATTGATCTATTACATAGCGCCTCAGATGGAGCCGTTTGTGAAGCTGGGTGCGATTCTTCTATTTATTATCGCCGTTTTTCAGATTTGGCTGGCGGTCCAATCGGGGCAAGAGGACATCGAAGCCTGCGGCTGCGAGCACGTGCCGTCGTCCTCACCTGTAAAAAATACGGTGCTGTACAGCTTGTTCCTCATCCCGCTGCTGCTCGGCCTGCTGCTGCCGGATACGGTTATGGGCAGCCAGGTCGCCGCGATCAAAGGGATGAATTTGAATGCCCGCACCGCGGCTGTAAATCAGCCGGCACCGCCCGCTTCCGTTCCCGTCCAGACCGCAGCGGCTGCGCCGCAGAGCTCTCCGGCTGCGGCCCAGGAACCGCTAGCGGCGTCCGCAGCGCCGCCGGAAGCCGAACAGAGCAAGCCGGCTGCTCGGGAGAGTGATCCGATCGCTCCGGGGAGCGAAGCCGTACCGGCGGCAGGGCACGATCCGCTGGACGCGCTGTTCCCGACAGATACGTTTACGAAAGCGTATGCCGGACTGGGCAAAAAGCTCTACGGCCAAGACCTGATTCAGATTCGGGAAAAAGGCTTTATGGAGCTTTTGACGACCTTGGATTTATACAAGGATGCGTTCATGGGCAAAAGCGTTCAAATCACCGGTTTCGTCTACCGGGAGGACGGCATGTCCCCGGATCAATTCGTCGTATCCCGCATGGCGATGCAGTGCTGCTCTGCGGACACGACTCCTTTTGGAGTGATGGTGCAGTCTGCGGCCGCGGCTCATTTTCCGAAGGACAGCTGGGTGAAGCTGACCGGCAAGCTGTCCACGACCGTTTATAACGATATGACCATATTGAAAATCGACGCGGTCACCATCCAGAAGACGGAGCCGTCCACATCGCCGTATGTGTACCCGTTCGTCGACGATTTCAGCCAGCTGGCGGGGAATGAGCCTTAACGGTCATCAACCCCACCGCACCCCGTCCGCTTCGCCGGCTTGTGCTTCTGCTTCGGGAGACTATAATAAGGGGAAGAGCCGTACGGCGAAAAATAACAGACAAGTGGGTTGGAACGATGGAGGATGAAAAGCAAAGATTAAGCATTGAAGCGGCAAGGCTGTACTACCTGTCGGACTACAGCCAGCAGGATATCGCGGCAAGGCTAGGCGTTTCGCGTCCCACCGTGTCCAGGCTGCTGCAGTATGCCAAAGAGCGCGGGTATGTCCGGATCGATATCGTCGATCCGCTGGAGGACTTGGACGCCCTGGCCCAGGATTTGAAAAGAAAATATAAGCTGGACACGGTCATGGTGTGCTACTCGCCCTTGAACGAATACCAGGAAATTCAAAAGCATATCAGCAGGAAAGCGGCGGAATATCTTCATGAGATCGTGCAGGACACGGACATTATCGGCGTCACTTGGGGAACGACGATGTATTCGGTAGCGCGGCAGCTGCAGCCGAAGCAGGTGAAGGGCGTGGAGGTCGTTCAGCTTAAGGGGGGCGTCAGCCATTCCCATGTCAACACCTACGCCGCGGAAATCGTAAACTTGTTTGCCGAGGCCTACCATACGGCGGCTCGTTATTTGCCGCTGCCCGTCATTTTTGACAGCATCGCCGTCAAGGAAATGGTGGAAAAGACCGCCATATCCAGCGGATCATTGAACTGGGGCGTCAAGCGAATATCGCCGTTTTTACGGTAGGAACCGTCAAGGACGACGCGCTGCTGTTTCGGCTCGGATATTTCAATAAAGAAGAGCAGGAACGGCTGCAGCGAACCGGCGCAGGAGATATTTGCTCCCGTTTTTTCGATGCGCGGGGGAACATTTGTATCGATGAGATTAATAACCGGACGGTAGGCATCGATCTCTCCGACCTGCGGAAAAAGGAAAAGTCGATTCTTGTAGCCGGAGGCCAGCGGAAAATCGAGGCGATTCAAGCGGCCTTGACCGGCAAGTACGCCAATATATTGGTCACCGATCAATATACGGCCCAAGCTTTGCTAAGTTAGCTAGAGGGCGTTAATCCGAGGGGCAAAAATGCTTCCGCAAATGGCAAGGCAAGGTGCTTGAGTACAAATGCTGTATCAAAGCACCGCACTTAGAAAAAGTGGAAGCGAGCCCAAAGCATCCGCTAGTGATAGTCGATCTTGTAACCGATGATCGTGGTAATCACGGTGACAGAACGACCAGTCAGCCTAAATAAAGCCGCTTCCGCCAAGGACAGGCCTTCGAAGCTGCGATAGCTGCTCGAAGCTCCGCCTTTTATAAAAGTTGAAGTGAGCACAAAGCAGATCAGAGGAGGAATGGATATGGGGTGGAAAGTTTACGGGCCGTCTTTGAAGTCGTGTTCCCGCCGCATTCATCTCATCCAATGGAACACGACTTCAACAACGGCTGGAACCCCATATCCATTCCTCCCCCACACGCCGAGGATGGGGTTTACTCAAGTTTCTTAGGTTTTTAGGTTTGCTCTAAGCTTTGGGCTTGCCCCAAGCCTGGCCGTATCCGGCCAGGTTTTTTTCTTTATTTACTCCCATCGGAGGCATCTTTCATCGAGGGGATTCTTTTGCCACAACCACACCTGAACATAATTTCATAATACATTTTACAAACGTTCAAGTCCGTGTTATGATAGCCATGAAGTCACCGGAAACAGGATATGCTATAAACGATTACAGATTCATTCCCAAATAATATGCCAATAGGCAAAGGAGACCATACCATGAATTTAGCCGGCATGATCGATCATACTCTGCTGCGGGCAGACGCTTCCAAAGCGGAGATTACGAAGTTGACGGAAGAAGCGAAGAAATATAGCTTTGCTTCGGTGTGCGTGAATCCGACCTGGGTCGCTTATGCCGCGGAGCAGCTGTCGGGCACGGAAGTGAAGGTTTGCACCGTCATCGGGTTTCCGCTTGGCGCCACGACATCGGCGGTAAAAGCTTTTGAAGCCAAGGACGCGATTGCCAATGGTGCAACGGAAGTCGATATGGTTATTAATATAGGAGCATTGAAGGACGGAAACGCCGAGCTCGTCGAGAAGGATATCCGGGCGGTGGTCGAAGCGGCTGCGGGCAAAGCGCTTGTGAAGGTGATCATCGAAACCAGCCTTTTAACGGATGACGAGAAAGTGCTGGCGAGCAAGCTGGCTGTCAAGGCCGGAGCCGATTTTGTCAAAACCTCGACAGGCTTCTCGACAGGCGGCGCTACGCCGGAGGATGTTGCGCTTATGCGTAAAACCGTCGGTGAACAGACTGGCGTTAAAGCGTCCGGCGGCGTTCGCAGCCTGGAAGATATGAAGCGGATGATCGAAGCGGGAGCTACCCGGATCGGTGCAAGCTCCGGCGTGAAAATTATGGAAGGCGGCCAGTCTTCGGCATCTTACTAATCTCCAAACCGAGGGGGAACCAGCGATGAAAGAGCAGCTGATTCAAGAAGCTATTGAGGCGCGTAAGCAGGCGTACACTCCTTATTCCGGATTTGCGGTGGGAGCCGCACTGCTGAGCGGGGGGAAGGTCTATCGGGGCTGCAACATAGAAAATGCCTCTTACGGATTAACCAACTGTGCCGAGCGCACGGCCGTATTCAAAGCGGTGTCCGAAGGACATACTACAGTGGATGCGATTGCCATCGTGGCGGATACGGACGGTCCGGTATCGCCTTGCGGCGCCTGCCGTCAAGTGTTAGCCGAGATTTGCGATGAGCATACGATAATTTATTTGACGAATCTTCAAGGCAGCACCGAAGAGTGAACCATGGCGCAGCTGCTCCCGGGGGCATTCCTGGCCGGAGCGATGAAGAAGAAGTAATCCTTCGGGATTTTTCTTCTTGCGGAGAGATTGAAAGCGCTTAAGATAGGCATACTTAAATAACAAAACATTTGGAGGAACTACAACATGAAATATTTAGTTGCCGTTTTAGGCGTGCTGGTGGTATTCGGTTTGACCTATGCAGTAAGCAACGACCGTAGAGGCATCCGCTACCGGCCGCTTCTTGTCATGATTGTGCTGCAAGCTTTGCTGGCTTTTGCCCTGCTGAATACAAGCATCGGGGAATTGCTGATCGGCGGCTTCGCATCCGTGTTCGAAAAGCTGCTGTCTTATGCGGCCGAAGGCGTTAACTTCGTGTTCGGGGGGATAGCCAACGAAGGACAAGCGCCGTTCTTCTTGTCCGTCCTGCTGCCGATCGTATTTATTTCCGCGCTTATCGGTATTCTGCAGTACACGAAAATTTTACCATTCATTATTAAATATATTGGTCTGGTATTGAGTAAAGTAAACGGGATGGGGAAGCTGGAATCGTATAACGCGGTCGCTTCCGCGATTCTCGGGCAGTCTGAAGTATTCATTTCGGTAAAAAAACAGATCGGCATGCTGCCGAAGCAGCGTCTATATACGCTGTGCGCATCCGCGATGTCGACCGTGTCCATGTCTATCGTAGGCGCCTATATGACGATGATTAATCCCAAATATGTCGTTACAGCGCTCGTATTGAACTTATTCGGAGGATTTATTATTGCTTCGATCCTCAATCCGTACGTTGTTTCCAAGCAAGAGGATATCCTGGAGGTTCAGGAAGAGGAGAAGCAGTCATTTTTTGAAATGCTCGGCGAATATATTATGGACGGCTTCAAGGTAGCTATTACCGTCGCGGCGATGCTGATCGGCTTTGTTGCACTGATTGCCGTAATCAACGGCATTTTTAGCGGGATTTTCGGCGTATCCTTCCAGCAGCTGCTCGGCTATATTTTTGCGCCGTTTGCATTCCTGATGGGCGTTCCTTGGAAGGAAGCGGTGGAAGCGGGAAGCATTATGGCAACCAAGATGGTAGCCAATGAATTCGTAGCCATGCTGGATCTCGGGAAGCACACCGGCTTGTCTGCGCGCACCGTCGGCATCGTATCCGTGTTTCTCGTTTCGTTTGCGAATTTCTCTTCCATCGGGATTATTGCCGGTGCGGTCAAAGGGCTGCATGAGAAGCAGGGCAATGTCGTTGCGCGCTTCGGACTCAAGCTGCTGTACGGTGCCACGATGGTCAGCGTGTTGTCGGCGACGGTCGCCGGATTGTTCTTGTAATTCATACTAGCATAAAGGAGCCTTGGAGATGGCTGATTTTAAAAGGATTCACCTCATCGTTATGGATTCGGTCGGGATCGGAGAGGCGCCTGACGCTGCGCAGTTCGACGATTATGACGTCGATACGCTCGGGCATATTGCCCGGGAGCGCGGCGGGCTGAAGATGCCGAATATGGCCAAGCTGGGCTTGTCCAACATTCGGGAAATTGAAGGAATAGCCAAGGCGAACCAGCCGCTTGCTTATTTCACCAAAATGCAGGAAGCGTCCCGGGGCAAGGATACGATGACAGGCCACTGGGAGATTATGGGGCTCTACATCGATACGCCATTCCGGGTATTTCCCGACGGCTTCCCCGAGGAATTGATCTCCCGGATCGAGGAGCATACCGGCCGCAAGGTCATCGGCAACAAGCCGGCCAGCGGTACCGAGATTATTGAAGAGCTTGGTGAAGAGCATGTCAAGACCGGGGCTCTGATCATATATACTTCAGCGGATTCCGTGCTCCAGATTGCGGCTCATGAAGATGTCGTGCCTTTGCAGGAGCTGTACCGGATTTGCGAGTTTTGCCGCAAAATTACGCTGGATGAGCCCTTACATGCTGGGCCGCATTATCGCGCGTCCGTTTGTTGGAGAGGCCGGCGGCTTCACGCGGACGGCGAACCGTCACGACTATGCGCTGAAGCCGTTTGGTCCGACCACGATGAATACGCTGAAGGACGCGGGCTTCGATGTTATCGCGCTCGGCAAAATTTCCGATATTTACGACGGCGAAGGGGTAACGAAAGCCGTTCGCACCGTGTCCAACATGGACGGGATGGATAAGCTGATTGCGGAGATGGATCAGCCGTTTACCGGTCTCAGCTTCGTCAATCTGGTCGATTTCGATGCGCTGTACGGCCACCGCCGCGATCCGCAGGGCTACGGGGAGGCGCTGGAAGCGTTCGATGCCCGTCTTCCTGAGGTGTTCGGCAAAATGACGGCGGACGATCTGCTGATCATTACCGCCGATCACGGCAACGATCCGACGTATCGGGGAACCGACCATACGCGTGAATATGTCCCGCTGCTCGTCTATTCGCCGCGCTTCTCTCAAGGCGGCAGGGAGCTTCCGCTTCGTACCACATTTGCGGATATCGGTGCTACCGTTGCGGATAACTTTGGCGTTACGCTGCCGGAACACGGGAAGAGCTTTCTGGCGGAGCTGAAATAATTTTCGATAAAAGGGGAACATGTCCATGAGCGTTCATATTGGAGCCAAGCAAGGCGAAATTGCTGAAACCATTCTGCTGCCGGGCGATCCGCTGCGGGCAAAGTATATAGCTGAAACTTATTTGGAAGACGTCATCTGCTACAACCAGGTGCGGGGAATGCTCGGTTTCACAGGGACTTACAAGGGCAAGCGCGTTTCCGTTCAAGGCTCCGGGATGGGCATTCCATCGATCAGCATCTATGCGAATGAGCTGATCAGCCAATACGGCGTCCGTAACTTGTTCCGTGTCGGTACCTGCGGCGCCATGCAGGAGCATGTTCATGTGCGCGACGTCATTCTGGCGCAGGCTTCCTGCACAGACTCCAGCATGAACCGGCATGTGTTCGGCGGGTTCGATTATTCGCCGATCGCCAGCTTTTCACTGCTGAAAGCGGCCTATGAACGTGCTGTGGACAAGGGCTTGAAGCTGCATGTCGGCAATATTTTCAGCTCCGACATGTTTTACCGCGACGATAAATCGATCGTACAGAAGCTGATGGACTACGGGGTGCTTGGCGTAGAGATGGAGACAACCGCGCTGTACACCTTGGCGGCGAAGTTCGGCGTCAATGCGCTGACCATCCTGACGGTGAGCGATCATCTGCTGACAGGGGAAGAGACAACGGCGGAAGAACGGCAAACTACGTTTAACGACATGATGGAAGTGGCCCTGGACACGGCCGTATCGCTCTAAGGCGCGGCGGGCTGCAGAGGCCTTCAGCGGCAGCCTTTATTACCACAAAGGAAAGTTTAAGTGGATACAAGCATCAGCGCAGTAAAAACGTTTCCTATCGGCACTATATACTTTCGTTAACCACGGTCGAACAGCTTTGAAAGACATCGCTGGGTGTTTTTTTGAACATATTTCGGGGCCCCCGCAAAGTACCCGAATCCGCTTCGAAGCAAAAGCCCCACTTGGTCAGGCTGTCGAGAAACCCGCCTTTAAGTGAAAAAGGAGCACAGACGCAGGGAGGCAACTGAAAAACTGACGGAGAGTGCGGAATCGTTCTGTAGAAGCGAAAGCGTTCGCCTTTGTCCTTGGATTTCAACCGCTACAAGCGGGATATAATCAAAGAAATCCAGGGACAACAGCGATCGGAAGAATGTTCCGGACTCGGAGCGATACCTTTTTCAGTGGCCTCGACGCAGGTGGGGTATCCAAGCTTACGAAGCCCGTTTTTCTACGAAAAACGCTTAGTTTACGTCCGCCTTTGAAATCCGTGAAAATACTTTTAAATCTAATCCAATTCACGAGTTTCAACAGCGGTTGGAGGAGGATACCCTACCGGAGTATCACACAAGTTCAGGGTTTCTCGACAAGCTCGCCCCCACTTTGTGGGGTTGTTTTAAGAATATAGCATGAGGAGAGACAAGACGATGAGAATGGTAGATCTTATTGAGAAGAAGCGCGATGGCGGAGAATTGACAACCGACGAGATCAACTTTATTATCCAGGGCTATACGAAAAACGAAATCCCGGATTACCAGGTCAGCGCATGGGCGATGGCTGTTTTCTTCCGGGATATGACGGAGCGGGAGAGAGCGGATCTGACGATGGCGATGGTCAACTCGGGGGAAACCATCGATTTGTCGGCTATCGAGGGCGTGAAGGTCGACAAGCACTCGACGGGAGGCGTGGGCGACACGACGACGCTGGTGCTGGCTCCGCTGGTGGCGGCGCTGGATATCCCGGTGGCGAAGATGTCCGGGCGCGGACTCGGTCATACCGGAGGAACGATCGATAAGCTGGAGGCGATCGCAGGGTTCCATGTGGAGATCAGCAAGGAGCAGTTCGTCGATCTGGTGAACCGCCATAAAATCGCGGTAATCGGCCAAACCGGTAATTTGACCCCGGCTGACAAAAAGCTGTATGCACTGCGGGACGTCACCGCGACGGTCAATTCGATTCCTCTTATCGCCAGCTCGATTATGAGCAAGAAAATCGCGGCGGGCTCGGATGCTATCGTGCTGGACGTGAAGACCGGAGCGGGCGCTTTCATGAAGACAGCCGAGGATGCCAGGGAGCTGGCGCAGGCGATGGTTCGCATCGGCAACAATGTCGGCCGCAAGACGATGGCCGTTATCTCCGATATGAGCCAGCCGCTCGGCTTTGCTATTGGCAACGCGCTGGAAGTGAAGGAGGCCATCGATACCCTGCAGGGGAACGGGCCCGAGGATCTGGAGGAGCTGTGTCTCGCGCTCGGCCGGCAGATGGTATTTCTGGCGAACAAAGCTTCGTCGCTTGAAGAAGCGGAAGACATGCTGAGAGAAGTGATCCGCAACGGGAAAGCGCTAGAGAAATTCAAGGAATTTATCGCGAATCAAGGAGGCGATCCTTCTGTCGTCGATCATCCGGAGAAGCTGCCTCAAGCGGCTTACCGCATCGAAGTGCCGGCCCGGGAAGATGGCGTTGTCGCCGAAATTGTTGCCGATGAAATCGGTACGGCTGCTATGCTGCTGGGCGCGGGGCGCGCGACGAAGGAATCCGAGATCGATCTTGCGGTCGGCTTGATGCTTAACAAAAAAGTCGGCGACCCGGTCAAGACCGGTGAATCGCTGGTAACGATTCACGCGAACCGGGAGCAGGTGGAGGATGTGGTCGAAATGATTTATGACAACATCCGGATTGCCGGTCATGCGGATGCGCCGGTTCTCGTTCATGGCATTGTAACGGAATAAATTGCAGCGGAATAACGCGAGGAAATGATGAAACGGCTGAACGGGGAACGAGTCCCTGTTCAGCCGTTTTTTTGATTTGCAAAGGCTGCGAGCCGCCATACTGGTATACGTATGAATACGCGGCATGCTAAAGTGAGGCGGATCGCTGCAGCTCACCCTGTCTTGTTAACTTTGCCGCTGTATCGTTTCATTATAATGCGCCGAGATACTGCTCTAAAGTGAGATGCTGCTTGAATATATCAGCCGCGGCCTTCACGCCGACATAGCGAATGTGCCAAGGCTCATATTGATATCCGGTCAAAGCCTCCTGGCCCTTCGGGTAGCGCAGGATGAAGCCGTATTCGTAGCTGTGCTCCGCTATCCAGCGGGCCTCCGGCGTGCCGTCGAAGCAGTCGGTCGCGGCACAAGCTCCGCTTCTTCCCGACAGATCGATCGCGAGTCCCGTCTGATGCTCGCTCGTGCCGGGTACGGCGCTGTAGCTGCGTGCCTTATCTTCACCGTCCTGCCGGACATACTGGCCGAAAACCGCACGCTGCGTGCTGAAGGAGCGGAAGGCCGATACGCCTGCCAGCTCGATCCCGTCCTGCCGGGCGCCGGCGAACAGCTTCTCCAATGCAGCGGCCGCTTCCTTGCGCATCAGCCGTTTCTCCAGATGCTCCTTGAACAGGAAGGGTACGTCCGGTTCGACAAGGTCGGAGGGCTTGTACCCTTCGGGAAGCGCATGCTGCTTGTTCACCAAAACGAGCACCGAATCCGGCTGCTCGACGCTTGTCCGCTCTTCGCTGCCGGCCGGCACGGCAGCCGCGGCAGAAGGGCCGGCAGCCGTACCGGCCCCGCCCGCAGGCTTCCCGCCCGATGCAGCGTCTGGAGCGGGCTGAGCAGCCGCCGGAGAGCCGGCAGCTGCGCGGGCCGTTCCTGCAGGCTTCCCGGCTGCTGCTTCGTCCGCAACAGGCCGAGCAGCCCCGGACGAAGCAACCTCCGCCTGACAGCCGGAGAGCAGGCAGCCCGCAAGGAAAGCTCCGGCGAGGCCGCGAACGATGCTTCCCTTCTTCATCCGAGCTGCTCCCATTCATCCCGCAGCAGCCGTTCGTCCAAATCCAGTCCGATCACCACTACATAAGGAGTGCCGTCAAAGGCTGCAGGCTCCCAATAGGCACGCTTTCCGGCGAATTGCAGCAGGAAGGCGGAGGCGGACGGCCCGAAGCGGAGATAGCCTTTGGCTCTCAGCAGCCGATCCTTCCACCGGCGCAGAAACCGCTCCACCTGCTCCTGCGTCAACCCCGAGGCTTCCGGCCACGGCAGCGTGACGCTTTGAACCCGCGAGTAGGAGAGCGGCTCGGCGGCAGGCGCCGCATCATCATGGGCATGGGAATGCCCCGGCGCAGCGGCAACGGTTCGCAGCACCTTAAAGCTTTGGAAGGCGGCAGCCTTCGAAGCTATCGGTTTTAACTGCTCCATGATCGGCGCAAGGTCGACCTCGCTTTGCACGGCATAGGCGATTGGCGCACGTTCATTTTGCTTGCGGACCGCTTTTTCAATCTTGGCCAGCTGTGCGGCAGGCACCAGATCGGTTTTGTTCACGATAATAAGGTCGGCGACCTCCATTTGGCGCCGTACGGTGCGGACGAGCTGCCGATCGGAGGCGAACAGGCTGTTGTAATCCAGCACGTGCTCGGCGTCCAGCAGGGTCACCACCTGTTTGAGAGCCATAAAGCGAAGGAGCTCCGGCTCCGTCAGGGCGTCCGCGATTTCCTCGGGATTCGCTACGCCTGTCAGCTCGATGAAGATCACATCCGGCTGACGCTGAAGCAGCTGGCGCAGACTTCCGCCGAGCTCGCTTTTTTTGCTGCAGCAGACGCAGCCGTCGAGCAGCTTTTCGACGGGCGTGTCCTGGAATCCGCGGATGACCAGACCGTCCACATCCTGACGGCCCAGCTCGTTCATCAGGACGCCGGGCTTGAGCCCTCGCTGTACGGCTTCGTTCAGCAGGCGAAGGAGCAGCGTGGTCTTCCCGCTGCCGAGAAAACCGCTCAATACAATAACGGGAATGCGCATAAGGCTCTTCCTTTCTTTAAGCAGGATATACGTTTCATCGTATTCGGCGAATGAAGAAATATGTATCTTAAAAGTAATAATTACATTTTGCACAAAATAGAATACTACAGTCTCAAGCGTTTGGGCAAATCCTGCGCAATAGGCACGGGGCAGGCATATGGTTCGAAAAAAAACATTGACAAGTCAGGCGAACAAGCGTTATATTCAATTTCGTTAAAACGTAATAATTACAATTAAATGCAGGGGCGTCTGCATTTTCAGCGTGGCGGCTTCCGCCGAGGAATCGGTGTTTGCGGCCTGCGCCGAAGCCGGAGTTCCTCGCAGTGCAATGCTTGTTCTCAATTCCTGTTTCCATAGGAACCTGTTCATAAGCAGCTCGCTTCACTTGTATATCGTAATTATTACATATATTGCAGGCGGATGCCAGAGAAAAAAAGGGGGGATGAAACGATGCTGCTCGCATCTTTAAAGGAAGTGGAGTTCGGTTATAACGATGTGCCGTGTCTGGAACAGGCGAATGTGGACATTCAGGCAGGCGAGTTTGTTGCCGTGACGGGACAGAACGGCGCCTCCAAGACGACTTTGCTCAAAGTCATGCTCGGCCTGCTCCGGCCCTGGAAGGGGGAAGCGTACCTGTCCCCCGTCAACAGCAAGGGAGGAAAGCTGGTCGTCGGATATGTGCCTCAGCATATTGCTTCATTTAACGGAGGCTTCCCGAGCACGATTCTGGAATTCGTCCGGTTCCGGAAGGTTCGTCAAAGGCTCCTGGCTGAGAAGGCTTAAGAGAGACGACTACAGCCTTACCGAGCAGGCTTTGCGGCAGGTCGGACTGTGGGAGCTGCGCCACCGCAAAATCGGTGAGCTGTCCGGCGGACAGAAGCAGCGGATCTGCATAGCGCGGGCGTTGGCCCAGGAGCCGGACCTGCTCGTTCTGGACGAGCCGACAACGGGGATGGATCAGGAGAGCCGAACCGCCTTTTATGCTTTTATGCATCACCAGGTGAGGGAGCAAGGCCGGACCGTCGTTATGGTGACGCATGGACTGTCCGAGGTGGACAGCTACCTCGACCGGATTATTTCACTGGAACGAAAGGAGGATGGCGGATGGAAATGCTGCACTACGACTTCATGCAGCGGGCATTTTGTGCCGGTGGGATCATAGCGCTGCTCGCTTCCGTGCTGGGCGTATATCTAATGCTGCGGCGGCAGGCACTGATGGCCGACATGCTTTCCCACGTATCTCTGGCCGGTGTAGCGGCAGGCGCCTATCTGCATTATAATCCGACCTTAACCGGATTTATAACCGCTGTAGCCGGCTCCGTCGCGGTCGAATACGTGAGACGGTCCTACCGCACGTACAGCGAAATTTCCATCGCGATTATTATGGTAGGCGGCTTGTCCAGCGCGGTGGTCATTATGAGCCTCAATCAGAGCATCAATAAGAGCTTTTCCTCTTATTTGTTCGGATCGGTGGTTGCAGTCAACAGTACGGAGCTCGGTTTAATGCTGTTCGTCGCTATCATCGGAGGCATCTTTTTCTATATTTTCCGCAGGCCGCTGTATCAAATGACGTTTGACGAGGAGACCGCGAAGACCAACGGACTTCCGGTCGAATGGATCTCGCTTGGCTTCAGCGTGCTGACAGGCATGATTGTGGCGGCAGCGATGCCGATTGTAGGCGTGCTGCTCGTTTCCTCGCTGATCGTGCTGCCCGCTGCGCTGGCTATCCGTATTGCGCCGAGCTTTACGGCGGCGATATTTTTGGCGATGGCCATCGGATTGACGGGTGTCTTTACCGGTTTAACGGCTTCCTACGAGTTCAGCACGCCGCCGGGAGGAACGATTGCCCTTGCGCTGCTGGCTTTCCTGGTGACGGGCATCGGTTTGAAGAAACTGATCGTGAAGCTGAACAAGCGCTTCAATCATCGAAGCCGGCAGGAAGAGATGCAGGAAGCCCGCGTTTTTTCCCGATTTTCGGAGGATGCTTAAACATATAAACATATAACCTAACAAACAATCGTATAGGAGGAACAACACAATGAAAGCAAAGCTTCAGAAAACCTTATTTACGGCGGCAGCAGCCGTCCTATTACTCTCAGGGTGCACGGGAAATCCATCCGGCACAAGCACGGGCGCCCCGGCCGATACCGGTGCGGCCAGCACCGCTCCAGCTCCGCAGCCGACAGACAGCGGCAAAAAAATAAAAGTCGTGGCCACCTTTTACCCGATGGTAGAATTCAGCAAGCAGGTGGCGGGAATCCATGCCGACGTCATCGGATTGATTCCCGCAGGAGCGGAGCCCCACGATTGGGAGCCGAGCGCGAAAGATATGGCGCAGGTCAAGGAAGCGGATATTTTCGTCTACAACGGTATTGTAGAGGGATGGGCGGAGAAGGCGCTGGAGAGCGCGGCGAATGACAAGCGGATCGTTGTGGAGGCAAGCAAAGGCATCGATCTGATGGAAGGGCTCCCGGAGGAAGAGGAGGAGGAAGGTCACGACCACGCGCATGCCGACGAGCATAAAGACGGCGCAGATGAAAAAGTGCTTGACCCGCATGTATGGCTCGATCCTGTACTGGCCCAGAAGGAAGTCGCCTCCATCGAAGCGGCGTTCGAGAAAGCCGATCCGGCTAACAAAGAGGACTACAAGAAGAATGCGGATGCCTACATAGCCAAGCTGAAGCAGCTGGACGAGTCCTTTAAAAGCGGTTTGAGCCAGACGAAGCACAAAGAATTCGTTACGCAGCATGCAGCTTTCGGTTATTTGGCCAAGCAGTACGGCTTGACCCAGGTGCCGATCGCCGGACTTTCTCCGGAGCAGGAGCCATCGCCTGAGAAAATGGCCGATATCGTTAAATTTGCGAAGGAGAAACAGGTGCGGACGATTTTCTTCGAAACGCTGGTCGATCCGAAGGTAGCGAGCACGATCGCTCAAGAAATCGGCGCCAAGACGGACGTATTGAACCCGATTGAGGGGTTGACGGCAGACGATCAGAAGAACAACCTGGACTACATCGGTTTAATGAACAATAATTTGGCTTCATTGAAAAAAGCTTTAAACGAATAACGCAAAATTGCCACAGCATTATATCGTAAATTTTACTATATGAGACGATCAGGCCTATCCATCCGCCGAATCTGAGACGGATGCTATGGCTTGGCATGGCCGCCGGTACAAGCCCGAGCGGCTGTGCTGCCGCTAACCGGGAATTAGCCCCGAACGCAGGCTGACCCGGCCGGATAATTAAATAAGGCTGTCTGAGTTTTTTTCGGATAGGCTCCCCTTACCGCAGCAGGTTTATTCATTCACCTGTCTATTGTAAGGGGAGCCTATTGCTTGTCTCAGGCAGCTTTGTCCATTATTCTTCTTCGTCCCATTTGCGCGAATAAGCCTTCTTGGTTACCCAAAAGGTCATTGCGCAGACGATGATAACGGCGATAAAGCCTATGACGTACGCACTACCTATCCCCATCCTTACCACCTCTTTTCGCACGCGATCCCACATAACGTCTGAATCGTACCATTGCTTTTACAATTCATACTACCATATTGATTCCGAAATATGAACCAGCCCCCGGCCGGAGCCGTTGACCGCCATATTTTTTTACAAGGCTCAACCGCATAAAAATCGACAAGAAATGCTGCATTGGCGCACCATGATGCGGTTATTTTTTTGTCGGAAAAAGTATAATTCATTGGATGAAAAATGTACAATGGGTATTCGGAGCGCAAATAAAAATGTCCAGTTGTACGCAATGCAGCGTGATTCTATAGTAAGCGTAAGCCGCTGGAAGAAGGGATATGCACAAGATGAAAAAAGGGTCAAAACCGCAAGGAGCCGTCAGCTTCTTCCATAAAAGCTTAATCATTACTTTACTCATATCCAGCATACCGATGGCGCTTCTGACCGTGATCACGTATTCCATAGGCATTCGTGAAATCGAGAAGGAGGTCAGCCGGACGCAAAAGCTTCAATATGAGCAAGTGTCGGAAAGGATGGATGCACAGCTAGCCCACTTGAAATTTACGGTGAACCAATGGGCGTATAATCCGGTATTCAAGGATATCAGGGAAAGGTTCGATTACGAAGGATGTGCGCTTCACGCTCGATCTGTACAACCAGCTTGTAGTTATGAAGAGCTCGAATCCGCTGATTCATCAGGTTTCTTTATTTTTGAATCAGGAAGGGGCCTGCTGATCGACGGGGATAACGGCAGCCGGACCTTGAAGGACGCGCGGGAGAGGGAGCGGTACTTGTCGCTGCTCGATCAGAAGCAGTTCATTTTCTGGACCGATGCGCTGCCGCAGTCTGCAGGCGAGGCGAACCGGATGAGCCTGTCTCTCGTGCAAAAGGTTCCTATCACGGTCGATCCCTCCTATGGGGTGATTATCGTTGATCTGAATGCCGAGGAGCTGAATGCACTGCTGCAGCAGCTGAATCCGGTCGGACAAGGCACGGCATTTCTTCTGGGTCCGCACGGCGACTACCTCGTTAACAGTCAGCGGTCTGACGCGGAAGCGGCTGCCGGCACGCTGGACGAGACGATTCGCGGGCAAGTGCTGCAGCGCCAGGAGGAGGCCGGATCGTTCTTTTACTCCGAGGAGGAGGAGACCTATATCGTCTCTTACGGCAAGCTGAAAAATACCGGCTGGCTCTATGTATCCGCGACGCCGCTGTCGCACTTGACCAAGCCGGTAGAGCTGATCTCCAGGCTGCCGCTCGGAGCGAGTCTCGTGGGCCTGCTGCTTTCGGTTCTGCTGTCCTGGTATGCTTCCAAACAGCTGTACCGGCCGTTCAAGCATCTGATGAGCGTCTTCGGCTCCGACGCCAAGGGGATGGCCGCTAGCGAAAAAAATGAGGTCGTGTATATCGAGAACCGGTGGAACTACATGAACCGTGAGCGAAAGGCGCTGCAGACGAAGATGGAAAAAGCGATTCCCGCCCTGCGGGAGGGCTTCCTGCTCCAGCTTGTGCAAGGCCATCTCAGCTCGTTGTCAGAGGAACGGATGAGGGAGGAGCTGCAGCAGTTCGGGATCGATAGCGAGGACTGCCAATGCTCGATGCTGGTCATTCAATTGTACGGCTCGATGAATGCCTACAGCAATTTGTCCAAGGGAGACGAGCAGCTGCTCACCTTTGCCGCCGCCAATATTGTCAGCGAAATTATGAGCAGCGCGAACAGTCAGGCGCAGATCATTAACTTTCAGGACCTTACGCTGGGGCTGCTGCTGATTTCACCGCTTGCGCGTACGAGAGAACAGATCAAATCCGAGCTGTTCGATTGTGCAAGGCGTCTGATGGAGCCGCTGCAGGCATATTTGAAGCTGCAGGCGGTCATTGGCATCAGCCGCGTCACTTCTTCGTTAAAGCAGGTTCCGACGATTCTGGAGGATACCCGTCAGGCGATCCGCTTTAGGGACATAGCAATGGAAAATTCGATTATCGATTCCGAGGATATCGTGCTGAGAGGCGAACACGCGACACCGTACCCGTTTATTCAGGAAAAAATGCTGGTTCAATCCATGCAGATGGGCCTGGGCGACCAGGCGGCTCAATGTGCCGAAGAGTTCATGGAAACGCTTCAGAGAAACACGAGCAAGGAGTTCGTCATTCAACAGAGCATGCTCCAGCTGCTCGGCAACGTCCAGTTTGCGATGCTTCAAATCGGGTGCAGCCCTCAGCATATTTATCAAGGGGTGAACCTGTACGAGCAGCTGCTGCAAATCCGCGAGCCGAGAGCGATGCTGGAATGGTTCAAGCAGAGACTGATCGGTCCTTTTATCGAGGAAATGCAGTCGATTAAAGATTTGCAGACCAAGCAGATCGTAGACCGGGTCCTCGCCCTGCTTCATGAAAGCTATATGACGGATATTTCCCTAGAGGCATGCGCAGACCGGTTCGGCACGTACCCGCAGAAGCTGAGCGCGAGCTTCCGGCAAATGGTGGGCATTAATTTTATCGATTATTTGACGAATTTGCGCTTGGAGAAGTCGAAGGAGCTGCTGGTCAGCACCGATATGAAAATCAACGATATCGCCGAGCATGTAGGCTACCAGCCTACCTATTATAACCGTATTTTTAAAAAGCACGAGGAAATGACCCCAGGCCAGTACCGGGAAAAGCATAAGCTTACAACGTAACGTCAAGGAGGCAAGCGCATGAGGGCTTTATCCGGTATTCGAAAGGATTTGTTTCTTTACCTGCTGATCTTACCGGGCGTATTGTATTTTATTTTGTTCAAATATGTTCCCATGTGGGGCATTATCATTTCGTTTCAGGATTACTCTCCGTATCTGGGGGTATGGAAAAGCCCATGGGTCGGCTTCCGTCATTTCACGGAGCTGTTCTCCAATCCGGATTTTATACTGCTTTTCCGCAATACGATGATTATTAGCCTGATGAATATCGTCTTTTATTTTCCGATGCCGATTGTGGTCGCACTGCTGTTGAATGAAGTGCGCTCCGCCATGTTCAAACGGATCGTCCAGTCAATCGTCTATTTACCGCATTTTCTTTCCTGGGTCGTGATCGCGGGAATTACGTTCCTGCTGTTCTCGCAGAGCGGAGGGATTATCAACAAGATGCTGCCTATGCTCGGCTATGCGCAGGTGGACTTTCTGACCAATTCCCGCCTGTTCTGGTGGATGCTGACCGCGCAGAGCATATGGAAGGAAACGGGCTGGGGCACCATCATTTATTTGGCAGCCATGGCCGGAGTGGACCCTCAGCTGTATGAAGCGGCCAAGATGGACGGAGCGGGCCGCCTGAGACAAATTTGGAACGTCACGATTCCGGGTATCCGGCACATTATTATTACGCTGCTGATACTCCGGCTGGGGCAAATTATGGACGTCGGCTTCGAGCAGGTGTTTCTGATGATGAACAGCGCCGTATCCGAGGTGGCGGACGTGTTCGAGACTTATGTGTACCGCAACGGGATTCAGCAGGGCCAGTTCAGCTACAGCACCGCCGTCGGTCTGTTCAAATCGGTGATCGGGCTGCTGCTGGTCATTGCCGCGAACAAGCTGGCGAAGCGTTATGGCGAGGAGGGACTGTACTAGATGAAAGAGAGCAGGCTATTCGGGACTGCGAACAATGCGATCCTCGCGCTGATCGGTGTGGTCACCTTGTTCCCGCTGTATTACGTGTTTATCGTGTCCTTCACCGATCCGGCGGAATACATCCGCAAGCAGGGGTTCGTTCTGTTTCCCGAGAAATGGTCGATTCTGTCCTATCAGTATATTTTGTCGACCTCCACTTACTTGAACGCAACGGGAATCAGCGCCTTTCTGGCGATTGTCGGGACGCTGCTCAGTCTGATGGTGACGGCGTCGCTGGCTTACGGGCTGTCCCGCAAACGGTTGAAGATCCGCAAGCAGCTGATGATGATGATCCTGATCACGATTTTGTTCAGCCCGGGCATTATTCCGCATTACATACTCGTCCGGGATCTGGGGATGATCAACAGCATTTGGTCGCTGATTATTCCCGTGTTGAGCAGCGGATGGTACGTGTTCTTGATGAAAAGCTTCTTCGACAGCATTCCGGCGAGCCTGGAGGAAGCGGCGATGATGGACGGGTATAACGATTTCGGTATTTTCTTCCGCATTATACTGCCGTTATCGCTGCCTGCGCTTGCCGCGTTCGGATTGTTTTACGCCGTAGGCTATTGGAACACCTATTTCAGCGCCGTGCTGTACATCAACGTCTCGTCCAAATGGCCGCTGCAAATTTTGCTGCAAAATATTTTGATCGATTCGTCGACCTCGTCGCAGGGCTCGGGAGCTGCGGAAATTATGAATGAGCAGCAGCTGCCCGCGCAGACCTTAAAGATGGCCGCCGTCGTCGTGGCCACCCTGCCGATTCTGATTATTTATCCGATGCTTCAGAAGCATTTTGCCAAGGGCGTCATGCTGGGCTCCATTAAAGAGTAACGGCCGGAGGGCCGATAACCTGGAACATAAGAAAAGGGGAGAACGTTCTGCCATGAAGAAGATGAATATGAAAAAAGCGGCGGCCGCCACCGCCTCGGCGATCCTCGCCACAACTATGCTGTCCGCTTGCGGCAGCGAGCCATCCGCCGCCAAGGATGGGGCGGGCAAGACGAACGAAGCGCCGGAGTCCATCAGCATCATTACCGAGTTCAACACGCCTGAAGCGCCGGGAACGGACAATCCGGTCCTGAAGGAATTCGAGAAGCGGACGAACACGAAGCTGAACATCATGTGGACTTCACCGAACAGCTATAATGACAAAATCAACCTGGTTCTCGCTTCGGGCGAAATGCCGGATCTGGTGAAGGTGCTGGATTTCAACAGCTCGCTGATGCGCCAGATGATTCAGCAGGGCGCTTTCTGGGACCTGACGCCGTTCCTGAAGGATTATCCTCACCTGATGGAATATCCGAAATCGGTATGGGAGAAGACGAAGATTGACGGCAAAAGTTATATTATTCCATCCGTCCGTCCTCTGCATGGGGGGCCGGGGCTGCCGATTATCCGTAAGGATTGGCTGGATAAGTTGAATCTCAAGGTGCCGGAAACGCTGGACGATATGTACAATGTGATGAAAGCGTTCGCCGAACAAGATCCGGACGGCAACGGCAAGAAGGATACGATTCCGCTCGTGCCGAGGAACGATCTTGGCTGGGTGGAAGGCGTGCTGAACCACAGCAACGGCAAATGGAAGGCGCAGGACGGCAAGCTGATCGATACGACTTTCGAGCCGGGGACGCGGGAAGCGCTGCTGTGGCTGAACAAAATTTACAAGGAAGGCTTCATGCCTGCGGATTATGCAATTATGAAAGAAACGCAGTCTGAAGACTTGGCCAAAACCGGCAATGCGGGGATTTATCCGAACACAATCGAGGCGATCTGGCGGGTACAAGCGGAGCTGATCAAGACGAATCCGGAAGCGAACTTCCTGCCGCTTAGCTATTTAAGTTCTCCCGCAGGCAAATATGCGCCTTCGACGCCAGGCTTCAGCGGCGTATATCTGATTCCGAAATCGGTGCCTGAAGCGAAGATGAAGAAGATCCTGTCGCTGATGGATTACGGCGCTTCCGAGGAAGGCTTCCTGCTCGCTTGCTACGGCCTGCCGGACATTCATTACACGACGGACAAGGACGGATTTAAAATCGCTACGGAGCAGGCGTTCAAGGACAGCGTGTCCCAAAGCTCGTTCGGTAAAATTTTCGAGCGCTTCGATAAATATCTGTGGGCATACCGGACCGGGATGCCGAAGGAGCTGTTCGAGCGCAACAAGAAGATCGTGGACGAGCGGGAAACCGCAAGCGTAGACGATCCGAGCGTAGGCTTGATTTCCGAAACCTGGCTGAAGGCCGGCCCGGATTACACGAAGAAAATGAACGATCTGAAAACGAAGGTCATCATGGGGCAGGAGCCGATTGAAGCGTGGGACAGCTATGTCGCCAAGCTCAAAGCGGACGCGACTTACATGAAGGTCATCGATGAAATGAACCGGGCTTACCAAGCGGTGAAGAAGTAATAATCGAGGGCCCTCCGGCGCAAGCAGCTTGCGGACGGAGGGTTCTTTGCCATACAGAGACGGCTTCCTTAATGGAAGCCGAAGCCGCAAGCCTTGGCAGCGTGTGCGCTGCCTCTGCGCTCAGTCGCGGTTGTCCCCCAACCTATTGATCTGCCCCCGCTTTAGCGGGCAACAGGCAATAGCCGGGGACAAAGGAGAGCGCCAGCGTCAGCGCCGGCGCGTTCGCAGCATGATTGCGCCCACTGCCGTTTACGATCGAAAGACCCCCTTCCTTGAGGGGGAAGGGGGTCTCACGCAGGCGTTTCAGGGCGGCGCCGATTAGGACGGCTGGCCGAGCACGGAGCCGAGGTCCGCGATGAAGACGCGGCGCGTTCCGTCGACGAAGCCGTTAAAGACGATATGCCTGTCGTCGGGAGCCCAGGCCGGATGAGGGTCGACCCGCAGCGCAGGGGATACGGCCGTCCCCGGATTGCCTACCTGCACACGGATAAGCGTCGTCTCGCTTTCCGCAGCCAGATCGACCCAGCGCAGCGGAACGGTTCCGTCTCCGTAGGCGACTTTTTCCTTCTCGTACGCATCGGTCAAAATATAGCGTCCGTTAGGGTGGACGGTCGGATGGCCGGAACCGGGGATGTTGTCGAGAATCTTGCTTAGTCCGGTGCCGTCCGGATTAGCCCGTACGAGATACATTTTTTTGTTGCCGTCCAGGCAGAGGTTCATCGAAAGCCTTTGTCCGTCCGGGTACCAGTTAATATGGTGTCCGCCTTTGTCCCATTGCTCGGGGCCGACGGCCACACGAATATCGCTGCCGTCGGGCTTCATCGTCAGCACCCAGAACTTCAGCGGATATTCGTTCAGCTTGTTCCACGGCTCGGCCTCATTTGTGTCAAACCACCGCATGGTGAAGATAAGACGGTCTCCCTGCGGGTTGAATTTGCAGTGGAAGCCGTAGCATTCCCCGCGCTCATACAGAGACTTGTCAATGGCCGGCTGTGCGCGGTCGAAGACGTCCTTGATCGATACGAGAAGACGCCGCTTTCCGGTTTCCGTATCGGTAACGTACAGGCCGTCGTCCTCGCGGAAGCCGAAATTGCGCGGCACATGCTCGTCAGGCACCACAACGCCATAGCCGTATTGGGTGCGGCGCATCCGCTTCATGCAGGCGGAGATCAAGGTTTTGCCGTCCGGCGAGATCCGGTAGATCGAGCCTTCAAGCCGACGCTGCTCCCCGGTCAATGGGTTCAGCTTCACGCAGAACGGCTCCCAGGTTGCCGTATCCACATCGTTAAAGTAAAGGGCCGTGTCGTCCGGGCCCCAATTGATATTGGCCCCAAGCTGCGTCTCCCAGCCGTAAGTTACGGCCACGACCCGCTCTTCCGCGGTGTGAAGATCCACCAGAACGACCTCGGCAGATTCGCCGGGGAGGGGCAGCCGTTCCTCCTGCGGCATCCGAAGCAGGGCAACGTATCTGCCGGAGGGGCTGACAGGCGACGTATCGAAGAAACGGTGGAAGGCGCCTTGGCCGTGGGGGGTCAAGCACCACACCGGAACGGAGGGGGCATAGTCGGTATAGCGTGGAAAACGGTCGCTGATGATCAAAACGGTTCACTCCTTTGGTCTGGTACAATAGAGATATATTCGTTGTTCATTGTAGCTGGAAGGGACGGAGAGTTGTTTATCTGAAGGACCGCTGTTTTTGTCTATAGACCGGATAACCGGAAGAACGGAGGCACACCATGGAAAAATACGGAGTGGACATACGCTGGACGTCCAGATACGACTACGATCATGGCGGCAGGCTGAATCTGCATGCGCATGATTTTTATCAAATTATTTATTTTATTGACGGCAAAGGCAGCTTTCATCTGGATGAAAATGTGTATCCGATTGCTCCCGGCACGCTGTTCTTCATCGGTCCGGGAGTAAGCCACGGATTCGTGTCTCCGGGAAAAACGAAATGCCGGACGCTTGATCTGAAATTTCAATTAAGCGAACCGGCGCTGACGGAGCTTGCACGTTCCATTCATGCTTACCAGACAGACGCCTCGATGGAGATGAAATATAGGCTTGAGCACATTCGCGCCGAAGGCACTCATAAGGAGCGGTATTACGGCGAGCTGGCGAGCCTGTCGCTGCTGCAGATACTCTATAGGCTGGCGCGAAAAGGGGACGGGAGCAAGCTGCCCGCAACAGGTCTTCAAGCCCCGGAAGGGGACGGGGATGAGATGCCGGCGGAAGCGGCGCAGCGGCTGGAGCGGTATATCCGGGAGCATTACGGAGAGGAGCTGACCTTGTCGTCCGCTGCGGAGCAGCTGTGCTACAGCAAAAGCTACTTGAGTCAGCTCTTTAAACAGAGCTATGGCTGCACCTTTTCGGAGTATGTGAGACAAATCCGGATTGAGAAGGCGAAGGAATGGATAGCCTACTCGGCATTGAGCTTGAAGCAGATCTCCGAGCGGGCGGGCTTCAAAACGATCCATCATTTCAGCAGAGTATTCAAGGAGCTGGAGGGCGTCAATCCCGGGGAATGGAAAGCGAGAGAGGTGGACGGCATCCGTAAGGATGTGCACTTCGATTAATCCGTTTTCGGTTATAGAGTGGACAGGATATCGTCATTCACCGTGCCGCTGCGCTTTTGCCGCTCATATGCTATAGATATAATCGAATATTGTCGGTATTTGTCTACAGAATGGAATGCGGAAAGGAAGTGGGCTTGCATGAGACGACGGTACAGGATCAAGAAAGGGATGCTTTGCTTCAGCTCTCCCTTGCAGCCGCTGCCTGGAGTGAATATCATCGTGTATCATCATATGTCCCGGGCCGATTGGGGTCTATATGACGTCCACCGTTTTCATAAGAAGAAGGGCTGGAAGGGAATCGGGTATAATTATTGGATCGGTTTCGACGGAAGCATCTACAAAGCCCGGGGAGAGCATGTGGGCGCCCATGTCCGCGGCTGGAACCACCGGTCGATCGGTATCGGCTTCCAAGGGGATTACGATGTCCAGCAGATGCCCGACAAGCAGCTCCAGGCGGGCGCTTGGTTAACCGCTTATTTTATGAAGAAATACAATCTGAAGGAGCCGGACATTGTCGGTCATAAGGAGCTTTCTTCCGATACGACCTGCCCTGGAGCGAATTTCCCGATGGAAGAAATGAAACGGCTGGCAGCCGCCTGGCTTGGCTGATTGCCGATAATTAGCAAGCATGCTTCGCCGCATGCTTGCTTTTTATTTTGCCGGCAGGCGCTCGGCAGTAAGGAACGCGATTGCATCAGAGCAAAGCTGCGGCTGCTGCTATTTCAAAAAAAGCTGCAAGAGCATACATAGGAATGACCCTTATGGAAATCTGCTCAGGCAACGGCGAGGATAAAAAGTAAAGGTAAAAGTAAAGGTAAGATATGGTAAAGCAACGTAAATTAAACTTAAGTAATGTAAGGTATTATATGAACTCCCGACACAACGTAAATCCAAAGAGGAAATGGGTATGGGGTGGAAAGTTTACGAGCCGTCTTTGAAGTCGTGTTCCCACTGCTTTTATCTCATCCAATGGAACACGACTTCAATAACGGCTGGAACCCCATACCCATTTCCTCCCCCACACAAACATAGGGTCAGCACTATTCATTTATACGGATAAAGCCATTGACATTGACGCAGCGTAAAGGTGTACAGTGATTTTGTCAGGAGGTGATTCCATGGAATATACCGTACAAAAGCTGGGCCGCCTAGCGGGCATCAGCACCAGAACGCTCCGGTATTACGATGAAATCGGCATTCTTAAGCCGGCAAGAGTCAACTCGTCCGGCTACCGGATCTATGGCGAGGCAGAGGTGGACCGGCTGCAGCAAATTCTTTTTTACCGGGAGCTCGGGATGAGCTTGGAGGCTATTCATGAGATCGTCAGCGCTCCGCAGTTTAACGGACTGCAGGCGCTGATGGAGCACCGTGAGCAGCTGATTGGCAAAAGGAAGCAGCTGGATTTATTAATAGCGAATGTGGACAAGACGATTGCTTCTCGGGAAGGGAGACAAACCATGACGGATCAAGAGAAATTTGAAGGCTTTAAGCAGCAGTTAATGTTGAGAACGAAAAAAAGTACGGTCAAGAGATCAGGGAGAAATACGGCAATGAGACGGTCGATCGCTCAAATAAGAAGCTGAAAGGAATGACCGAGGAGGAGTATGCCGAAGCGACGAGGCTTGCCGAAGAAATAACCGCCGCGCTGGCGGAGGCTTATGAGACCGGAGATCCGGCGGGCGAGCCGGCCCAGAAGGCGGCGGAGCTGCACAAGCGGTGGCTCACCCTCTACTGGAGCGAATACAGTAAGGAAGCGCATGCGGGACTTGCCCAAATGTATGTGGACGATGAACGCTTTCGCGCCTATTACGATCAGGCTCGGTTAGGTACCGCCGAGTTTCTGCGGGACGCGATTCATATTTATACCGGCGTCACGAAGTAATTGTTATAACAATCGAAGAACCGGCTGTTGCAGCCGGTTTTTTGCTGTATTTGGGCAGAGAGGGACGAAGCGGGGACAGACTTGCGTCTGCGCGTTAGTCACACTGCGTTTTCGGGTATGAACATCCTAGGAAGCGTAAGCAAACTTCAAACGAGGAGCGATGGAACTATGGGAGAAGCCGAGTTTGTTCAAGCCCGCAAGGCCGAGAAAAACTATCATCATAAACTGTATAACGAGCATGATATTCTGGAGCCGGGAACATGGATGTCCAAGCCTGAGCCGGTTGTGATGGAGCTGCTGGAGCAAATGATACATGATCGCGCGAAGGCGGACGTACTTGATCTGGGCTGCGGGGCCGGGCGTCACGCCATCCCGATCGCGCTGCGTCTTAAACCGGGCGGAGGCAAGCTGACCGGCGTGGATTTGCTGGAGGTGGCGGTACAGAAGCTGCGCGAGAATGCCGGTAAGTACGGAGTAGCAAGCGTAGTTGAAGCCTGCCGAGCCGATGTGGAGCATTATCCGATACCGGAGGCCGGTTACGACTATATTGTCGCCTGCGGTTGTCTGGAGCATATGGCGTCGGTCGAGGCCATGATGGCGGTTGTTGAGCGGATGAAGCTGGGGGCGCGGCCCGGCGGCATTCACTGCCTGTCGATCAACACGCAGGTGCAGGAATTTGAATCCGGCAGCGGCCGGCCCGTGAAGCCGTTGATTGAGCTGAACCTGCCGACAGCTGAGGCATTTACGCTGCTGGAGCAGCTGTATGCCGATTGGGAGGTGCTTCGTTACGAGACGCAGCTTCTTACGATAGAGGAAGAGAAATATGAACAGCCTACACGGTTCCGCTGCCGCTCCATTACTTTCGCAGCAAGGAAGAAAGGCTGATGATTCCACGAGCCGGCACATTTTTAGATTGACAATCCAGCGGTCTGTTTTTATAGTAAGTATAACACTAACTACTAATAAGGGGCTCTGCGGATGGACGATATTTTTAAGGAGCTGCAGAAATTAGGCTTCTCCCTGTACGAATGCAAGGCCTACGTGACGCTGTTGAAGCATTCTCCGATTACCGGTTACGAAATCAGCAAGCGCTCCGGCGTCCCGCGCTCGATGATCTACGAAGTGCTGGGCAAGCTGCTGGATAAAGCGGCCGTACATACCGTTCCATCCGAGCCCGTTACGTATGCGCCGGTAGCGGCCAAGGAATTGATCGGCAGGCTGCGCAGCCACTTCGAGCAATCGTTCGACTTTCTGGAGCAGCAGCTTTCCGCCCTGGAGGGCGAGCAGGAAGGTCCATGTGATTCGCCGGATCAGCAGCGATGAGCATGTTGCCGCCGAAATGGCGGAGATGGTCGAGCAGGCGGAATCCGAGCTGTGGATCTCAATTTGGGAGCCGCAGGTTCCTTTCATCCAAAGCGCGGTTAATAGGCGGGTGGAGGATGGGGTGTCGGTATTTTCCATTCTGTTCGGCAGCAAGCAGCTGCAAATGGGCGTCACCTTCCATCATGATTACATGTCTCCTGAGGTTGCGGAGGAACGCATGCACGGCCGTCTGACGATCGTCGCCCGCGACAATAAAGAAGTGCTGATCGCTAACTTTTCCGGAAACACGCCGGCATGGGCCGTCAAAACCCAGGATCCTGCGCTGGTTCTGGTCGCCGTCGAGTACATAAGGCATGACATCATGTTTGCGGAGGTGGCGAAAGCCTTCGGAGCCGAGAAAGTGGAAGCGTACTGGAGAGAGAGGCCTGATTTGATCCAGGTGGTCACAGGCAAGCGGCTTCCGAACGGAGACAACTGCTAAACTAAAGGATGTTTGGCATGCCTTTCGGCAGGTTACCCTATATGAGTTATTAAAAAGGCTCGCGGTTCAATTCGTTGAACCGTATTTTATTGGTGATTTTGATAGTCGTTATAGGAATAACTTCTATAATAGGTCAGTTTATGTGGAACAAGGAGGCGTGATGATGGATTTAACGAATATGCCTGGCGAGCAAGCCGTCTCCCGCAAGGATGGGGACAGCTTTATTCAAGGGGTGAAAGACTGCGTCCCGACGCTGCTCGGTTATATCAGCATAGGCATTGCGGCGGGGGTAGTACAGAAAACAGCGGGGCTCAGTCTCGCCGAGATTACGCTGATGTGCCTGATTCTTTACGCAGGCTCGGCCCAATTCATTGCCGTGGGGATGATGGCTTCAGGAGGCTCGGCGGCTGCTATTATGATAACGACTTTATTCGTAAACCTCCGTTATTTGCTGCTCAGCGCTTCCCTATCGCCTTATTTTCGGCATTTGAAGCCGCTTCAGGGGCTATGGGCAGGGGCTTTGTTGTCCGATGAAACCTTCGGTGTGGCGGTCAACAAGGCAGCGGAGAAGAACCGTATCGAATTTCAATGGATGAACGGATTGAATTTGACCGCCTATTTCACCTGGTGGCTGGCTAATCTGGCCGGGGCGCTGCTTGGGCAATGGATTACTAATCCCGAACGGTTCGGGCTGGATTATGCTTTAACGGGCATGTTTATCGGTCTGCTGGTTCTGACGCTGATGAGCAGACGCACCTGGAAGCCGGATTTGACAGCCGCTGCCGCCGCCATAGTGTGCGTGGTCGGAGCTTCGTTCATTTTCTCCGGAAGCCTCGGCATTATTGCAGCGACGATTGCCGCCTCAACGATAGGGATGGTGATTGAGAAATGGAAGTAAGATGGGACGTATTCGTTATTATTCTCGGAGCGGCCTTTGTGACCTTCCTGCCCCGGGTGGTACCTTTGCTGCTGCTGAGCCGCCTTGAGCTGCCGTCCTGGGGGCTGCGCTGGCTGAACTACGTTCCTGTATCCGTAATGGCTGCGCTGATCGGCCAGGCGCTGTTCGTGCCCGACGGGAAATGGGTTCCCCTCACGCAGCATCCGGAGCTGTGGGCTGCACTGCCCACGGTGCTTGTAGCCGTGCTCACGCGCAGCCTGCTGTTTACCGTCATAGCGGGCATGCTTTCGATCATGCTGCTCCGGTTTCTTGCGGGATAAGGAAAGGAACGCTTAGCCGATCCTCAATCAAGTTAAAAAAAGCTATCCCTGCCTGTCAAGGCGAATAAGGGATAGCTTTGCTTGTTTATTGGGGCCGGGCGACGGCCATACATCAAATGCGCCTCGAAGATTTCGGCGTTCTATGCGCCTAGCCTAACCTCCGTCCAGCATCGCAGCGCGCTCCTGCATTCGCGAACGGCAGAATAGCTACACTCGCTCTAGGCCATCGACGGGACGGCATGCGGGTATGCCACAGCTACGACAGCCTGAAGACGCGCAAAATTTGCTTCAAAGGAGCCATGAAGCAGCGAGGCCACTGAAAAGTCATCGCTACGAGTACGGAACATTTTTCCGATCGCTGCCTCGAATCAGCCCGGCTCCTTTTTACTCGTTGGCTGCCGGCGTCACGCCTTCCGGCACGTTCATCCAGCGCTGCGCACCGGAAGCGTCCGTGTCGGTCGCAGCGGATGGCTGCTGCGGGTTCAGCTGCTTCTCATACAGCTGGACCGCCCGGTAGAGAATAATCGCGGCCTCGGCCCGGGTCAGCTTGCTTTTCGGATGAAAGCCTCCCCTCTCATCAAGCGATACGAGCTTGTAATGCAGAGCCCGCTGGATCGTGCCTTGATATTCCACTGTCATCTGATCCTGGTCGGCAATTGGCACAGGAACGAGGTTGATCATCGGGAAGCGGCCGGACTTCTCCAGCGCTTGCATCACAAAATGCACAAACTGCTCCTTGGTCAGAGCCTCGGCAGGATCGGCTTCGGCCGGAAGATCGATGCCGTTGGCGCGGGCGCTTGCGAACGCCCCTTCATACCAAGGCGTTGCAGCGGAATCCACTCCTTTCGGCGCGCTGGCGCTAAGCTGCAGCCCTTTGACAATCATCGTGATCCCTTCGGATGCCTTGATCGGCTGCTCAGGAGCGAATTGATCATCAGTTACGCCCTGCACAATATCTTGGCATGGAGGGCTTCAATCTGATCTTTAACCGGACTGTTCTGCACATCCGTGAACGTGTCGGCAGCAAAGGCGGGGCCGATGGAGGAAGCTAGCAAAGCGTGCGATAGTGCAGCGGTGCGTACTGTAGTTTTCATTATTCATTCTCCTTTGACATATAAGTATAGTTAGATCGCTTCTAAGCTGCCGATCAGGTCAGCCTGCCATGTTGTTTACCGAGTCCTGCGGGGAGAAAACGGAGATGTGGTCAACTTTTCCCGTCGATTTCGGAATGATGAATTTCAGCTGAAACTGATTGCTGGCTTTATAAATGTAGATGGTATCCTCTCCGTTTACTTTCGTATCCTGCGGCTGTCCAAGCGTCTGCTGGATCTGCTGCAGCGTCAAGGTTCCGCCACTTCGGATCATTCGTCCGCACATCGAAAATCTGGCTGCCCTTATTGAAGCCGATAACCGCGTGCTTCTTGCTGTAAACGGCATAAATGCCGCTGCCTGCCGAGTCTTTCTTATCGGCTGCGCCCCACGATTTCTCTACATCATCCATGAGATTCGTATGAGCGGCGAAGGCGATATCCGGGACTTGGCCGGACTTGGCCAGCTCCATCAGCTGCTGCAGCCGCTTGGCCGTGCCTGCGGTGTCTGCAGCGGAAGCCGCAGGAGCGGAAGGCGCTGTCTGCGTCTGCCCGGATGGAGCCGGCTTATCCAGAGCAGCCGGAGCTGCGCTCTGGGAAGGCGGCGAGGCCGTTTGGGCGGGCGAGGCGCCCGCTGCCGGGGCCTGCGAAGCCTGCCCGGAAGAAGCCGACGCAGCAGCATTGGACGATGAAGCCGGCGCTGCAGGCTCAACGGGCGAGGCCGGCGGTGCCGTCGGCTTGCCTGTCGTGGCGGAATCGGCGCCGCCGCTCAGGCTGCAAGCACTGAGAGCGACCATCCCGGCGAGCAGAACGGAACCGGTCACCATTTTAAATCCGGTTGTCATTGGGTTCATCTCCTTGAAGTGTCGGAATTACTACTACAGACGGACGGGTTCCCGGAAAGGTTGCGGCGTGGTGAATTTTTTCCCTGCAATGAAATCAGCCATCCTGAATGGAGGGTGGGACAACCCTTCGGCAAAAGGGTAATAAACAGCATTCTATGTTTTGGAAGGAGGCTGTTCTTGATGGATGCATCCTACAGGCTGCCGAGAGGGAAGCGAATCAAGCTTAGCGATTATGATCCCGGCGATACGAGCTCCTTCAAGGAAAAAGAAGAGGTGCAGGAGCAGTTCGAACAGCTGAAGGAAGAACTGAATGAGCTTCAAGACAAGCTGTTCGCGCAAAAAAAGTATTCCTTGCTTGTCGTTTTCCAAGGGATGGATTGCAGCGGAAAGGACGGCGCCATTAAAAAGGTGTTCTCAGGCGTCAATCCCCACGGCTTCCGCGTGTCTTCATTCAAAAAGCCGAGTGCGGAGGAAGCGGCGCACGATTTTTTATGGCGAACGCACCGGGAGGCGCCCGCGCAGGGATATATCGCGGCTTTTAACCGCTCCTACTATGAGGAAGTGCTTATTACCCGCGTACACGGGCAGACGGACGAGGAGGAAGCGAAGCGCCGGTTCAAGCAGATCAAGCATTTTGAAAAGCTGATGACCGATAATCACACCAAGGTGCTCAAAATATTTTTGCATATTTCTAAATCGTTCCAAATTTCGAAGCTGCAGCAGCGGCTCAGAGATCCGGAGAAGACGTGGAAGTTCGATCCGAACGATATTTTGGAGCGGAATTATTGGGACGACTACGTTCAGGCTTACGAGGATGTGTTCAGCCACTGCAGCTTTAAGGAAGCGCCGTGGCATATCGTTCCGTCCAACCACCGCTGGTTTAGAGATTTTGTGGTGCTCAGCTTGATCGTAGAAGCTCTGCGGGAGCTGCCTCTCGCCTATCCGAAGCCGGATGCGAAGGTGACGGAGCTGATCGGCCTGCTGCCGGAGGACACCCGCCCGGAGGGCGCGGCCCCCAAAGGGTACTAGATAAAGATAGTACTCTTCGGATGAACGGATTCCCGCTATAATGGGAGTGCAGCAGACAATAATCATCCAATTCCAAATGTAAGGAAGGGTTCCCGTGGTGACGAAGCAGCGTCTATCCGTACTGCAGCACTATGAAGAGCTGTGCTACAGCATCTGCATCTACTTGGTGAGATGCGACAAGCTTGCCGCGGAGGCGGCAAAAAATACGCTGCTCCAGCTGGCGGCATGCGACGCTTTTTTTGCTGCGGCGGATACCGAGCAGAAGCTTCTGCTGCGTAAGGAATCCATCAGATGCTCACTCGAAGCGCTGAAAGCGCGGATAAATACCGCAAGCTGATAACATGGCGACTGCGCTCAAGCGAAGAGGGTTCATAACAGTTGCACAATTAAAGTATGGCAGCTGCACAAGCAGATGTATTACGTTATACAGCCAAGGCATGACAACTGAGCTCAAGCTGGTGCATGACCGTTGCTAAGCAGAGGCACGACATTCTAATAATACGCAAGAGGAAAGCCCGGACGGACACGTTCGGGCTTTGTGCTGCTTTGCGGATTGTTTTGCTACAGCTGCCTTAACCTCGGTTGAGCCCCCCGTACGCTTGAACCTGGCTTCACGATTTTTTATGGAGCGTCGTCGAATCCCCGCTTCATGTGGTATGCTTGAACCATAAGGATGGAGAGTAAGATACTTCCATTTACTGTATGCGCTTACATATGGTTTTGCTTACCGATTTGTCGAAAGGGGAGATCCATTTGTTTCAAGGCAATATTACGGCCAGATTCAAAATCATTTACGGCATCGTGTTCCTGCTCATTATTTCTTCCACCGCCTGGCTGTCCTATCTCAGCTCCAAAGGGAGCCTCGAGGAGCAGCTGAGGGATACGAACATCGCGCTCCTTCATCTGAGCCAGCAAAAAATCGAGATGATGCTGCGCGAAATCGATACGAATACGATCAATTTTATCCAGGAGCCGGAGGTAGCCTTCTTTTTGAACGGGAGGTATACGAACGATGAGCTCAGATTCAGCCATTTTAACAGTCTTAACAGCAAATTCAAGACGCTGATGAACGCCAACGACAACATCTCGTCCTTCTACTTGTACTCGATACAGAATAAGAGTTTGCTGACGGACAGCACTTTTGCAGATGAGGCGGATTTCTACGATATGAGCTGGCTGCAGGCTTTTAACCAAATGCCGCGGTACCAGCAGTGGCTCGGCACCCGAAAGATTACGGAGATCAGCTCCGGCTTTCAGCTGGACAAAAATGTAATGACGCTCGTGCGGCAATTTCCGCTGATCAGCAATCCCCAATACCGCAAAGGGGCGATTATCGTCAATGTCGACGAGCGTACGGTAGCCAATCTGATCGAAGACGTTGATAAACAGCGCCCGGGACAGACCTTTGTCGTCAATCAGCAGGGCGTTATTATTTCATCCCAGAATAAGTCGCTGCTGCTGCAGCCCCTGAGCAGGATTGCGGCAATTCCGGAATTGAAGGAGCTGAACGGCAGCGGCTACGCGATCAGGGATACGCAGGACGGAAGCTATACGACCTTTTATGTGTCGAGCGCATACAACGGATGGAAATATATCAGTGTCGTGCCCAATCCGGAGATGAACCGTCCGCTCGAAATTATCCGCAACTTGCTCTACGCTATCGCAGCAGGCATGTTTATCGTTGCGGTCGTGCTGGTGTATGCGGTCAGCAGCTACACGTTTCGTCCGCTGGACCGGTTCTTCCGTTCGTTCGCCGAGAAAAAAATCGGCCGCCACGGGGACCTGACCTACTTGGAAAAGTTCTTCAAGCAAATGATGTCGGACAATGAAACGCTGCAGAAGCAGATGCACGAAAGCCTGCCTGCGTTAAAATGGCGTCTGATCATGAGTCTGCTGATGGCCGACAAGACGAATTACAGCCGGATGCGCAAATATTTCGATATGCTCGGTGTCGAATTTTTCGACGCGCGCTTTGTCGTGCTGGTGATCGAGCTGAACCGCAGGCAGGAGATCGCTTCGCCACGCGACGTTTATTTATTTACGTATGCGATCAGCAATGTGGCCGGCGAGTTGGTTGCCGGTGTATGCAAGGGCGTATCCGTAGAGGTGAACGACGGCGTCGTCGCGGTCATTATGAGCTTCGAGGAGGACGATCCGCAGGCGAATCAGCTGCAGGCGCTGCAGGTAGCCGATCTTGTGAAGGATTATGTGTCGGCGCATTTTAAACAGACCGTTACGATAGGCGTAGGCAGTCCGCAGCTAGAACTCGAAGGGATTCACCGCTCCTACCAGGAAGCGCTGAACGCTTTGAAATATAAGCTGATTATGGGCGATAATACCGTCATTTCCATCGACGATATCGCGGGCCATCCTAACGATAAATTTTACCGGATCTGGGCGATGGGAGATGCCGTGGTCGGAGCGATCCGCGAAACCGATGAGGCCAGGCTGGAGACGCAGCTTCAGAAGCTGTTCTATGAGATGGTAGCGAGCAATGTCCCGCCTGACATGATGAAGCAGATGTGCATCCAGCTCATTATGAATTCCATCAAGGCGATCTCGGATAAAGGACTGGATATCAAGCAGTTTCTCGACCCGAAGGAAAATATTTATCACGATATCGATACATGCGCCAACGTGGACGATATGAAGGGCTATATCTCGGCATTTCTAAGCCAGCTGATCGTACGCACGCAGGAGAAGCGGGAGAGCAGGAACGGCAGCGAGACGGTCAATCAAATCGTCGCCTACCTGGAGCAGCATTATATGGACAGCGACTTGTCGCTCAACCTGCTGGCTTCTCAATTTAAGCTGAGCGTACCTTATTTAAGCAAGCTGTTCAAGGAATCGACGGAAATGAATTTTATGGATTGTCTGATTCAAATCCGGATGGAGAAATCGAAGCAGCTGCTGCAGGATCCGAGTCTCAAAATCAATACCGTCGCCGAGCGCGTCGGCTATAACAATCCGCAGAGCTTTACCCGCATTTTCAAAAAGTACACCGGCCAGACGCCCGGAGAGTACCGGGAACAGCACAAACCTTAAAAACGGTGTAGGGTTAAAAAAAGCCGCAACTGTAAAAAAAGTGCACACCATAAAAAGTGAAGCTACCCAGAACGTCCGGATAGCGCTTACGATAGGGCTGTGACACAGTATACGGAGAGGAGGTGGAGCAATGAATACACCAACCGGCGAAGCAGCGGAACGGGCCGGCGTATCTTCAACCGCAGTACCTAAGCGGCAGCTGAAGGGCGCATGGAAACACATCAAGCGGGACAAATATTTATATTTGCTGCTCGTCCCGGTGATGGCTTATTACTTTATATTTAAGTATGCGCCGATGCTGGGCGAGATCATCGCCTTCAAGGATTACCGCTTTGCCGACGGCATCTGGGGGAGTAAATGGGCTGGATTCAAGCATTTCGAACGGCTGTTCACGAGTCCCGATTTCTTTAATGTATTGAAGAATACGCTGCTGCTGAACGTCTACGGCATCGTGTTCGCCTTTCCCGTCCCGATTGTTCTGGCGATTCTGCTCAATGAGGTCCGCATAGAATGGTATAAACGCACCATCCAGAATCTGCTGTACATCCCGCATTTTATTTCGTGGGTTGTGCTTGGGGGCATCGTGATCGCGTTGTTATCGCCATCGACGGGAATTGTCAATACCGTGATCAAGGCGTTCGGAATCGAGCCGGTTTACTTTATGGCAAGCAATTTCTGGTGGCCGGTCATGTTCATTTTATCCGGAATCTGGCAGAGCGCCGGCTGGGGCACCATTCTGTACTTGGCGGCCATGGCGGGCATCGACCCGCAGCTGTATGAGGCGGCCAAGATCGATGGCGCAAGCAAGCTTCGCCGCATCTGGCACATTACGCTGCCGGGAATTCGGAGCACGATCGCGATTTTGCTGATTCTGCGCGTAGGACAGATGATGGACGTCGGCTTCGAGCAAATTTTTATACTGCAGAATAAAGCGGTATACCAGGTTTCGAACGTTATCAGCACGTATGTGTACCATGTGGGGCTGGAAGGCTCGCAGTACAGCTATACGACGGCGCTGGGACTGTTTCAATCGATTATCGGTCTAATTCTGATCATCAGTGTGAACAAAATCATCAAAGCCATGGGCGAGAACGGGCTGTGGTAAGGAGGGGAAACGATGACCGGAGGTTCAACGGGAACCGTCAGGCTACTCTATGGGCTGCTGTATCTGTTTCTGGCATTTCTTGCCGTGCTGACGCTGTTTCCTTTTGTCAACGTGCTGGCCACGTCCCTGAGCGGCTCGCGGGCCATCAGCTCGGGGGAGGTCTTTCTGTGGCCGAAGGATGTGACTTTCGCTTCCTTTGACAATTTGATTCAGGACGGACAGCTGCTCGTTGCCATGAAAAATACGGTGCTCATCACCGTGGTAGGGACGGCCTTGAATATCTTCACGACGATTATTGCGGCGTATCCGTTAAGCCGAAAACGGCTGAAAGGACGCAACGTGCTGCTGATGCTGATTACTTTCACCATGCTGTTCGGGGGCGGGCTTATTCCCAATTATATTCTGATTAAAACGCTGGGAATTATGAACACCTACTGGGCTTTGTGGCTGCCGGCGCTCGTCAGCACATACAATTTTTTCGTGATGAAAACGTTTTTTGAAAATTTGCCTTCCGAGCTGGAAGAGTCTGCGGCCATCGACGGCGCGAACGATTTGGTTATCATTTGGAAAATCATCCTGCCCTTATCGCTTCCGATCATTGCGGCGCTTACTTTGTTCTATGCGGTCGGCTGGTGGAATTCGTATATGAATGTGCTGATGTATATTACAAGCTCGGGCAAGCAGTCTCTCATGGTGAAGCTCCTGCAGATGATTGACACGACAAGTCAAAGCCTGCTGAACGCGAACGCGACCAGCGGGGGAGAAGGCGCCACGATGCAGACACTGGTATCGCCGGAGGGGATTCGCGCTGCCGCCATTATTATTTCGGTAGCACCGATTCTGTGCGTGTATCCGTTCCTGCAAAAGTATTTCGTCAAAGGCGTGCTGATCGGATCGCTTAAAGGCTGATGCGAGCACAAGGCAAAGAGGTCATGCGGTTCGAGGTTACATTCCATCATACGGAGGGAAATGTCTATGAATAAACGGAAACAAATCGCCACATTGCTTGGGGTCACCTTGACAACGTCGATGATTGCGGCCTGCTCCTCCACCGGGGAGGAAGGGAAGGGAGATTCGCCTTCAAAGGAAAGCGCCTCCAAAGGCGAGGTCAGCATCACGATTCTGGATCGGGGGCAGGTTGCCAGCGATGAAGGAACATATGAAAGCAACCGGGTGACCAAATATATTAACGAGAAGTCCGGTCTGAACGTCAAGTGGGTTCCTATTCTCCGCACCCAATCGACCCAGAAGCTGAACACGCTGATTGCTGCGGGGGAAGCGCCGGATCTGATGTGGGAGTTCGGCCGGGACTATATGTCGACCTTGAAGGATCAAGGAGCGATACAGCCGATCGACGACTATATCGAGAAATATTCCACCTCGTACAAAGCGTATTTGAAGGAGCATCCGGAGCTGAAGCCTTATACGATGTTCGACGGCAAAACCTATATAGCTACGAGCGCCCGCGGAATCGATACGATCGCCAACCATGCGATGTGGATTCGTCAGGATTGGCTGGATAAGCTCGGACTGAAGATGCCGACCACCATGGATGAACTGCTGACGGTCATGCGGGCATTCAAAGAGAAGGACCCGGACGGCAACGGGAAAAACGATACGCTTGGCGCCGCCTTTAATTTTAACTATACGGGCATCATTCAGGCGCTGTATGCGGCTCACGGCGGCTTATGGTATCTGGAGAACGGGCAGATCGTCAAAGGCAATTTCACCTGACTGCTACGCGGATGTACTGGCGCTGCTGAAAACCATGTTCGACGAAGGCCTGGTCGATAAGGAATACATTACGGACAAAAACTTTCAAAAGGAGCGCCAGCTGCTCGTAACAGGCAAAGCGGGCGTCTACTTATCCAGCTGGAACATTCCGGCCGAATACCGGGAATTAAAGCAGAATGTGCCGGATGCCAAGCTCGTTCCGCTGGAGCCTGTCGCAACCAAGTACGGCAAGTTCGGCTTGTATCAGGAGCCGCCGGCCAACCGTCTTATTGTGTTCAACAAAGATATGAAGGATCCGAAGGCGGCCGTTCAGCTGCTGGACTGGATGATCGACAAGAACTGGTTTGACGTCCGCTTCGGTCAGGAGGGCGTTCATTATAAAATGGTGAACGGTGTTCCCCAGGCGATTGATGCGGAGAAGAATAAGAAGGAGATCATCTATGCGCCGGAATATGCCGTGCTCGATCAATACAGTCCGAAGCCGGAGGACTTTGTGATTATGGCGGCGCAGGACCCGATTTCCCAGGAATATGCGAAGGTGCAGGGAGAATCGCTCCAGGTAGCGATGAAGAACAAGTTCCGTCGCGATCTTCCGTTCAACCCGACCTTTCCCGAGCTGAGTGAAATTCAGACTTCGTTCGCTCCGCTTGCCGAGGAGATTGAAACGAAGGTCATTACCGGCGGAGCGCAATATACGCCGCAGTGGGGCCTGGAGCAGCTCCGTAAGGAATGGAAGCGTCTTGGCGGGGACAATGTGGATAAACAAGCGCAGGAATGGTATCAGAAAAATTTGAAATCCAATTAGCAGGAGCGGGGAGCATCCTGATCCCGTCCGTCCGAGCGTGCGAGGATCGGGATGCTTGTTTAATAAACTCGTCATCTAAACCAGGAAACGAATGGAGGAGTGTTGATCATGACATTAAATCATAAACAGTCGCTGCTGGGGGAGCTGGAGCGGTGGCATCCGGAGTACGATCCGGAAGCAAGGATGGTGCTTAAGCCGTTCAGCACGCCGGGCTACCATACGACGCTGAAGCAGGTCACGCATACGCATCCTACGCTTGCGGCGCTGGTATATGCGCTTGGATTGCTCGATAGCGAAGACACCGCTTATCTGCAGCGGGCCGAGGACATTCTGGATAAGGTTATCAGCCTGCAGGATCAGAACAAAGAGCATGCCACCTATGGGATATGGCCTGGTTTCTGGAGGAGCCTTTGACGCAAATGGCGCCGCCGGACTGGAACTGGGCGGATTTTTGCGGGAAAAGACTGGTGCTGGCGGAACAGCGGCATGGCGCACGCCTCTCTGCACCACTGCGGGAACGCGTCCGCGAGGCAGTGCACTGCGCGTGCGAGGCGATTATTAAGCGGGATGTCGGACCCGGCTACACGAACATCGCGATTATGGGAGCGTTCGTCACGCTGATCGCCGGGGAAGTGTACGGTGTGGAGCGCTTCGCTGCGTACGGGCTGGAACGGCTGCGCAAATTCGCCGCCTATACCCGCGAGCTGGGGACGTTCCAGGAATTTAACAGCCCGACGTATACTGTCGTTGCGGTTCAGGAGCTCTCAAGCATCCACACTTCGACGCAGCTGCCGGAAGCCAAGCAGCTCAGCGGGGAGATGCTGGACGTTGCGTGGCGCATGATTGCGGAGCATTACCATGTGCCTACGGGACAGTGGTCGGGCCCGCACAGCCGCAGCTACAGTACGGTGATGACGGATGCGGTCCGTTCCTTTTTACTAACGGCCGGCGTGCCGTCTCCGTCACCATCGCCGTCCAATCGAAACGATAAAGCTTTCACATATAATCTGGACTGGTACGGGAACGAGATCCGCTGCCCCGAACGGTATTTTCCGTATTTTCAGCTGGCCGAAACGAAGGAATATCGTCAGGTTATGCAAAAAAATGTGGAGGGCAGGCCCGTCAATACGGCAACGACGTATAAGGACGGCTTCGTCAGCTTAGGGACGTTCAGCAAGGACGTCATGTGGAACCAGCGCCGCAACCTGCTGGCCTACGTGCCGGCCGGCGACGGATTCAGCTATGTTCATCTCCGGTTTTTGCACGACGGCTACGATTATTCATCCGCTGTATTCACAAGCGTGCAGGAGCGCAGTGACGTGCTGCTTGGGATCGGCTTTTGCACGAACGGAGGGGACACGCATATCGGCCTCGATCCGATTGACGGCACGATTGAAGCCGCCGATCTTCGGCTTCGCTTCGAACTAGGCGGGCAGGTGGAAGGCATCAAGCCGCAAATCGGAAAGGAAGGAGAAGCTTCGGATGTATCCGTTTCTTTGGGGAATGGCGTGAATATGCAGGCGGATGTTGCTTTCGCCGCATTCGACGGGGAGACGCCGCATTGGAGCATCGTCCAGGATGGGGAGAAGCTCTGTCTCGACTATATTCTTTATGAAGGAGCGCGCAAAACATTCGATTTCCGCGCAATGGAGCAGGCGCTGCTCGTTCTTGCGTTCAGGCTGGCGGAGGGCACCTTGGACAGCGCTGGAAGCCTCCGCTTCATTAGCCGCAGGGGCGGCGGGAGGACAGGAAGCAGGCCGCGAAGCGGATACGGGTGCAGGAGCTTTGCCGGCGGATACAGGCACTGTGCCGGGCGAACGGCCGCAGGTGTATGCAGAGTACCGTACGCCGAACGGAACGGTGCTTGCGCTAACCTTACCGTTAAAGCCGATGGAAAAGCAGGAAATGCTGCGCTAGAGACAGCAGCGAAATAGAAATGAAAGCGGAGGGGAAGCGGCATGGCCAAGGGCGATATAGTCAGGAATACGTTTCATCCTTACACAGACCCTTATACAGGAAGGGCGGTAACGAGGTTAACGTCACCGGGAGAAGTGAATCACCATCCCTATTTTTATTACAAAATGGTAACCAATGACAACCGGTATCTCATCTACGCAAGCGACAGGGACGGGAACCGGAACCTGTACCGGATGGATTTGCGGGACGGCTCCGCTCTTCAGCTGACGGAAGGAGGGGGCGTGCATGATTTCAGCTGCTCGCTGACGAGCGATGACCGGCAGCTGATCTTTTGCCGGGACCGGCGGGTGATGCGGCTGGACATGGCTGATTTGTCCGAGGAGTGCTGCTACGAAACCCCGGAGGGCTGGCAGCCGAATGCCAATCCGGGGCTCAGCTCGGATGACCGCTATTTGGTGCTGGTGGAAATGAACGAGCGCGATGTGGTGCCGAGCCGTGGCGATTGGTCAGCCTTCGAGCCCCAATGGGCGAAGAAGCCGCACTGCCGCATCGTCTACGTCGATTTGGAGCGGAAATCGAGCCATATTGTGCACGAAGAGCCGCACTGCTGGCTCGGGCATCCGCAGCTTCGGCCGGGAGATCCTTCGACCGTGCTTTTTTGCCACGAAGGGCCGTGGAACCGGATTGATGCTAGATTGTGGCTGGTGCAAGCCGACGGCTCCGGACTCCGCTGCGCCAAAACGCAAACGCATGAAGAGCTGATTACGCACGAGTATTGGCTGGCTGACGGAGCAAGATTCGCTTTCGTGTACCGGAATCACGATCATGGAGTGAACGAGAGCATCCGGTTCATCGAGCCGGAGACGCTGACAGAGGAGATCTGGATGGACTGCTCGAAATACTGCCATTTTATTTCCAACCGCGAGAATACAAGGATCGTCGGTGACGGACAGCTGAAGGAACAGCATTTTATTTATCTGGTCGATGTCAACAACCGGACGGAAGAACGGCTGTGCTCTCATGGCACGACATGGGCCAGCTACGGAAATACGCAGGATGCGCACCCGCATCCGTCGTTTGCTCCCGACAGTTCCTTTGTTATTTTTACTTCCGACAAAGAAGGGACCCCCTGCATTTATCGCGTCGAATTGTAAGGCGGTGTGTGGGCTGGATTGAATAATGCCGTCAGCGCATGGCGGATAGTGGAAGCTTGTTGGGAGGATAGGCCGATGCGAGTGATGAGCGATATTCGGCGGTTATAATAGCCCAATCCGGCTGCAGCTCCGAATGCCTTTATGGAATCTGAAAGCAGGTCATGCGGTTGAACCGCTAAGGGCATGGAAATAGCATTGGAAAGAGCAGGAGAACGGGTGCATGCAGGATATGTCTGCTGGAATGATCCGGCTATCGGTATCGGTATCGGAATGGGCAGGGGCAAATGTCTCTTTCCATTCCTTTCCATGCCCAGTCTCAGAATAAAAAGGAAAATTAGACCAAAAAAGGGGTTGACGATTGAAAGGAAATCGTTTATCTTGGAATTGAACGAATGAGTCAATCAAAAAAACCAGTGAATGAAAGCAGTCTTATTCTTGCAGACCGGCTGTCCTTAGGGGAGTCGATCGTGACGATCATGACTGCAAAAAATTTTTGTCCCAATATTGACTGAATTGGTCAATCAAAAAAATGAGGAGTGATCTTATGTTGATCCCTAACGAAGGCAAGGCAATTATTATTGGCGGAAGTATCGCCGGTCTCATGACGGCAAAAGCTGTGTCGCAATTTTTCGAAGAAATTCTTATTATAGACAAAGACGAGTTCTCCGCTGCGCCCGAGAACCGGGCGGGTACCCCGCAGGCGTTTCACCCGCACCGTTTTACGCAGCGCGGCAAGCTGATCACGGAGAAGCTGTTCCCAGGCTATGAGGAAGATTTACTGGCTCAGGGAGCGCCCTCCTCCTTCAACAAAATCGTATTTAACATGAATGCTTATGGCAGCTTTGAGGGGAAATATCCGCGCCATGATATTAAATTCAGCAGAGCGGTGCTCGAATGGGTACTTCGTCAGAGGGTGATGGCCATGCCTCAGGTTCGTGTTCTGACGAAATGCGATGTCGTAGGACTGCTGGCTTCACCTGACGGTGCGGCAGTCAACGGAGTCCGGGTGCGGCGAACGCGAAGCGGGAAGGGAGGAGAGGACGCTTCACGCCGACTGGGTGTTCGACGCGAGCGGTCGGGGCTCGCGGCTGCCGGAGTGGCTGGAAGGTCTCGGTTACCCGGTTCCGAAGCCGGTTGTGCTGAAAAAATCGTTAGGTTACAGTACGCGGCGCTACCGGGTACCGGCGGACATGAGTCATATTCCTGAGCAATGGGATGTTGTCAATATCGCGGGGCAGCCGGTACAGGGAACCCTTACCGGCGTGTTCTCCTTTATTGAGCATAACGTTGCCGAGGTGCTGCTTTACCGGCCGGGCGGCCAGTATCCGCCGACGGACGAAGCTTCCTTCGAGCAGGCTGTAGCCGCGCTGCCGAGTCCGCTGATTGACGAGCTGACGCGGGAGCTTGAGCCGATCACCGCGCCGCGCGCATTTCGGGTGCCGGAATTATACCGCCGACACTATGAACGAATGGAGCGTTGGCCTGCCGGACTGCTCGTTCTCGGCGATGCCTTGTGCATCTATGATCCGATTTACGGTCAAGGGATGACGGTGGTCGCAATAGAAGCGGAGGTGCTGGAAGCGTGCTTCAAGAAGCGTAGCGAGGAATCCACAGACGGTTTTGAAAAGGAAGTGCTGAATCAGCTGCAGCGGGTGATCGAGCCTGCCTGGTGGTTAAACTGCGCGGAAGGCATGCAGTGGAACGGCGTATCCTATGAAGGAGCGGAGCCGTTAAAAGGCATCGCCTTTGGTTCGAAATATATGGATTTGTATTTGAAGCATGCGACGCAGCGGCAGGACCAGCAAGCTGTTCGGGCTTTATTGGGCGGTCAATACGTTAATGCTGTCGCCAGGGGAGATTTTGAATCCGGAGATGGTCCGTTTCGGTCCTCTCCGCTTCCGAGGAAGGGGAACAATGGCTTCGCGAGCTGGAGGAGCAGCACGGCGGATCTTTAGAGGCAGCCTTGGAGGAGATGCTGCCGGATTTTGCCGGTGCACCGCCCTTAAATCCCTTAAATCTTGTCCGTAGTCATGATATACTCATAAACGACGCCAAATGACAGGCCAAAGGAGTGAGAAATCCATGGCGCCTTTAAACGATGAGCAGCTGCACCAGATTCGGGATGAGCGCAGAGACCAGATTATGCAGGCAGCGCTGAAGGTGTTTGCACGGCGGGGGTGCCTCGGTACCAAGATGAGCATGATCGCCGCCGAGGCCGGCATCAGTCACGGGCTGCTGTACCATTACTTTAAGTCCAAAGACGAGCTGTTTATCACTCTTGTCCGGGATGCGATGACGGAAGCGGCATCGGAGATGAATCATATATATGAGCTCCCCGGATCGCCGATAGAGAAAATAAAAGCTTTGACGGAAAACATTCTGGATGAGAAAGGAGCGCCTTACTTTCTGCTGATCCACCAGACCCGTACGGCGGAAGGGGTTCCCGAGGAAGCCAGACAGCTGGTCGAGCATTATTCGATGGAGAGGTTCGTCGAACAGCTGCTTCCGCTGTTTACCGAAGGCCAGCAGCTGGGCGAGATTGCCGAAGGAGATGCAAGCCGCCTGATCGCATCGTATTTGTCCATCCTTTCCGGACTTATGGTATTGCATGCGCAGGAGGGTGGAGGCTACCGGATGCCGGAGACCGGTCTTCTGCTGCGGTTCGTACAGGGCAGGTAGCCCGTCGACAGATCCGTTCCAGGAAAGGTTGTGTAATGATGAAGGGGATCCGTTTTTATCGGGAAGCGTCGCTGCCGCATCTGGAGGCCAAATGGTGCAGCTTGCAGGACCTATGCTACAAGAAGCATTTTCACGAGGAGCTGTCCGTTGGTATCATTGACCGCGGCACAACGCGGGTCTGGTATGAGGGCAAGGAGCTTCAGGGCGATGAGGGCAGCGTAGTGTGCTTCCCTCTTTACATGCCGCACGCCTGCAATCCGGCCCCCGACTCAGGATGGACTTACAAAATGCTGTTTATCCATCCCGCCTGGATAAAGGCAGTGTTCCCTGACGGCCAGCCGGGAGAAGCTCCGTTTCTTATGGAGCATCGGCAGGCCCGGGGCATCGGAGAGGCTGTGAACCGGTGTGTCCGCGCCTTCGACGGGCTGCTTTCACCGATGGAAATCGAGGCCGGCTTTATAGAGCTGCTTCCAATGCTGGGCTGTGACAGCGGGGGGAAGGCAGAGCGCCGCGAGGCGGCCGAGCCGAAGCATGTGAAACGGATCAAAGAATATATTCATGAGCATTATCAAGCTAAGATCACGCTGTCCGATTTGGAAAACGCGACAGGCCTCAGCAAGTACCACCTCAGTCACTTATTCAAGAAGGGCAGCCACCTGCCTCCCCATGCTTACCAGAATCTGCTTCGAATCAATTATGTCAAAAAAGAGCTTTGCAAGCGCCGGCCGATCGCCGACATCGGCGCGGAAGCGGGGTTCTATGATCAGAGCCATCTGACCCGAACGTTTCTGCAAACCGTCGGCATCACCCCGCAGAAGTATGCGGCGGCAATGCAGGCTTAAATGCGGCTTGCAGCAATTTTGTACAATACGTGCCCGCTCCCTCCATTTTATAATGTTTCTCAGTAACCGGAGGGAGGAACACATATGAGAGATACGACGATTGAACAGCAGTTTGCCGAAGCGCTCAAATCCGCAGCTCGGCGCCAAGACGTCAAGCAGCATTTGAAGCAGTCTCCGTTGCTGTACGGTCTAGTAAGCCGGGCGGCCCGGCGTTTTGTCACAGGCGACGCGATGCAGGATGCGCTGGATGCAGCTGCCCGGCTGGAGAGCCGGGCGTACCTTGTCTCGCTTGAATTCATCGGCGAGAATGTAACGAGCTTGACCGAATGCAGGCAGGCCGTTCAGCAGTTCAGAGAACTGATAAGATCCGCAGGAGCCATGGGGCGGCCCGGCCGCATTTCGCTGGACTTGTCCCATATCGGGCTCTCGATCGATTCGGAGCTGGCTTCACAGCATCTCCAGGAGCTCGCTCAAGAGGCAGGCTTGAACGGGTGCACCTTGATGATCAGTATGGAAGAGTCGGCCAAGACCGATTCCATTCTGGCTCTATATAAGGAAGCGGCTAGCCGGTATCCCCAGATAGGTATTACCTTGCAGGCGCATCTCTATCGCACTCCCGGAGACTTGGAGGAGCTGCTCCCGCTCCAGGGCAGTCTGCGTATTGTGAAAGGCGCCTACCAGGAGCCTGCACTGCAGGCTATGCCCCGTTCCGATGCCTTGAACGAGCGGTTTGCCGCTCTGGTTCGCCGCTGTATTCAAGCGAAGCGGTTTGTATCTGCGGCTACGCATGACGAGCCTTTAATCGAAAAGCTCGTTCAGGAAGGGCTGCTGCACAGCGAGCACTCCGAGCTTGAAATGCTCTACGGCATTCGTCCCGAGCTTAGCGGGCGAATGAAGGAAGCGGGACTACGCGTACGCATTTATCTGACGTATGGGGAGGCATGGTATTTATATTTATGCCACTGCCTTGCGGAGCATCCGCCCAATATTTATACGGCCGTCGCCGATATGATCCGGGGAGGAAACGGTGCAGACGAGAACTATAAATAGAAAATGAATAGGAAAGCGTTCTTTCGGTCATTTCTCTCGTTTTTTCAGCGGTCTACCTCAGGGAGGAGGCCGCCGATTAGCGGGCCATACGGAGGATCCTAACTGCAGCGATGGTCCTAATTAGGGTCGATTTACGAGAAATTTGTCGCATTGTTTCTTAAATTGTCATAATTTTCTAACGAGAATAGGACTATTTTCCCAAACAACCATGTATAATGATGGAAAAAGCATCCATGGTAAACGGAGGCCGCTGAAAAAACAAGCGTAGAGTACGGAATCGTTCTGTAGAAGAGAAAGCGTTCGCCTTTGTCACCGGATTTCAATCGCTATAAGCGGTATATAATCAAAGAAATTCAGGGACAACAGCGATCGGAAGAATGTTCCGGACTCGCAGTGATGACTTTTTCAGCGGTCTCGGTAAACGGGGGGGATTCCTATGACGAACTGGTTCTCAACTTTAACTGGAAAGTTTATGATTTTTACCGGTGTGATCCTGTTTATTTTGATGGGCGTGATCTACTCTTTCGAATGGCATGAAATTAATGAGGATGCGGAGGCCCAGCTGCTGGATAAAGGTAACAGCTTGGCGATCGCCCTCTCCAAGACGCTCCAGAGCGTAACCGAAGACGATATTCGCAATGGCGTCACACTAAAGAACGGGACGCACATCGGGGGAGACGAGCTGGGACGGCGCTTATTCGACCGCCAGCTGCAGGTGATTCCCGAGAGCAAGCAGGAGGCCGATAAGCGAGCCAAGAAGCCTGAATATGCCGACGCGCAGCAGGAGCTTCAAGATGGCAGTTCGATTCCGCTGACCCAATACGAGCTTAAATATAAAAGCGCTTTCGATGATTATACGGATGAACGCTGGCAGGGCATCATCGACAGCTTCATGACGGATGAGAACGTCATCTTTGCCATTCCGGCCATGGATTCGGACAATCCGGACTTTGCCGGGTACGTGCCGACGCATAACAGCAAGTACAATCTGCAGGGAGAAGCGTCCAAGGATGAGTGGGGAGCCGTCGGACTGCTCAGCCAAAATAACCGTGCCAAGCGGGTGTTTAATGATTCGACAGGCTATTTGTCGGCGGTGACCAAGGATACTTCAAAGGCATTTTTGCAAAAATATCCGCGCAACTTGAACGGACATATCGTAGAGACATGGAACGTTTCTTACCCGCTGACCCTTAACGGGAAGCACTGGGGAGGCGTCCGCGTCGCTTTGTCCAAGCAGGGCTCCGATGTCTTTGTAGTGAAGCAGCGGGAGCTGATGGCGGGCGCATTCGGACTGTTATACATAGCTATGCTGGTAATTCTTTATGTTATATCCAAATGGATCGTTGCCCGGAAGCTGCAATTTGTGCTGAAGGCGGCTGCCAACTTGAACTCGCACGAGGCGGATTTGACTTACCGGATTCCCGTAAAAGGCAAAGACGAGATGGCCCTGCTGGCGCGGGAAATCAACCAGTTCATCATTCATTTGCAGGCGATGATCGGCAATATTCGCGGCATGTCCGGACAAGTAAATCAGATCTCCGGGCAGCTGACGCAGAGCGCGTCGCATTCCACGGATATGGCTTCCGAGATTACCCGCTCCGTTCAGGAAATGGCGGCAGGCGCCGAGAATCAGGCGACAGGTGCGGAGGACAGCGCCAAAGCGATGGAAGAAATGGCGGCCGGCATCCTGCGGATTGCGGAGGCTTCCAGCCGGGTAAATGAAGAGACCCTGCGGCTGGTAGAAGATGCGGAGCAGGGAAGCAGCGCCTCAGAGCAGGCAATGCGGCAGATGAGCGTTATGAGTGAGTCAGCGCAGCAGGTCGGCGATGCTATCCGCAAGCTGGATGAGGACATGCAGTCCGTCAGCGCGATGGCCCACTTCATTTCCGGCATTGCCGCACAAACGGGCCTGCTGGCGCTTAACGCCGCGATCGAAGCGGCCCGGGCGGGCGAGGAAGGCAAGGGCTTTGCCGTTGTCGCCAAGGAGATCCGCAAGCTTGCGGATCAGGCGGAGGCTTCCGCCGGACGGATTCACGACCGGGTCGATGAGATCCAGCTCTCGATGTCGACGGCCGTTCAGGCGATGGAGCACGGACGGCAGGAAATCGGGCTTGGCGTAGAGCAGGCGGGACATGTGCGGGACGCGCTTGGCCATATCGTTCATGCGGTCCATCAAATCTCGGAGCAGATGGAGGAGGTTTCCTCTGCAGCCGAGCAAATGACGGCAGGCAGTGAAGAGGTGACGGCGGGCATCGAAGAGATGGCCCGGATTGCGGGCTCGGCCTCCGACCTGACGCATCAGGTCGCGGAGGCGTCGGAGCGGCAGCTGAAGGAAGCCGAGACGGCGGCCAGACAAGCGGAACAGCTGCAGGAAGCCGGACAGCAGCTGCAGGAAACGGTGGGCAGGTTCAAGGTATAACCGTGCCCCTCTTTCAGCCGGAGCTTGGCTTCCGGCAAGTACGGCTTTTGCAGCGGTGGAAACCCGGTGATGAGAGGCGAGCGTTTATTCTAATAGAACGCTTCCGCATGCTCCGCCGGGTTTCATTGGTTACCGCTTTAGCGGGATTATTTTTCTAATGAACTTTCGTTCCGACAGGAGACGATCGCTTTATGTCGAATATATTTCTATGCAAACGTTAACAAAACGAGTCTTCATGCTATCACATCTTTCGATTGGGTAATCAAAGAGAGGAGTTATGCAAGATGAACAAGTTTGACATTGCCGTTATCCCGGGTGACGGGATCGGGCTGGAGGTTGTGCCTGCCGCCAAGCAGGTATTGGAGGCTGCGGCTGAGCTGCATGGGGGGCTGTCGTTTCAATGGACGGAGTTTCCTTGGAACTGCGAGTATTATTTAAAGCACGGGCAAATGATGCCGGAGGACGGCATTGCCACGCTGCGCAATTTCGATCATATTTTCCTTGGGGCAGTCGGGATGCCGAAGCTGGTTCCGGATCATATCTCCTTATGGGGCCTGCTGATCAAGATTCGCAGAGAAATGCAGCAGTCCATCAACGTCAGACCTGCCAAGCTGCTGAGGGGACTGCAATCTCCGCTGCGCGATCCGAAGCATTTCGATCTGATCGTCGTCCGTGAAAACTCGGAGGGAGAATATTCCGAAATTGGCGGCAGAATCCACAGCGGGCCCGATCAAATGGCCATTCAGAACGCCGTGTTTACAAGAAAAGCGACCGAGCGCGCGATGCGCTATGCTTTTGAGCTGGCCAAGTCGCGCCGCAATCATGTAACCAGCGCTACCAAATCCAACGGCATCTCCCACAGCATGCCTTTCTGGGACGAGGTATTCAATGAAGTCAAGGGCGATTACGCTGAGGCCGAGACTGCCAGCATACATATTGATGCGCTTGCCGCGTTCTTCGTGATGAAGCCGCATCAGTTCGACGTCATCGTGGCTTCCAACCTGTTCGGCGATATTCTGACCGATCTCGGCGGCGCGATTATGGGCAGCATAGGGATCGCTCCTGCCGCTAACTTGAACGTCGAACGGAAGTTTCCTTCCATGTTCGAGCCGGTTCACGGCTCCGCTCCTGATATCGCGGGGAAAGGTCTGGCTAACCCGATTGGCCAAATTTGAACCGGCAAAATGATGCTTGATTTTATGGGCTATACGGAGCTGGGGAATTTGATTCTGGAAGCGATTGAGGATACGCTTTCCGCAGGAATCAAGACGGCGGATTTGGGCGGCAAGGCTACAACCTCCGAAATGACGGAGTATATCATTGCCCGTCTTCGCGAGAAATAATTGCTGTGACAACCAATGATTGCGAAGTGCAATAGAATCGTTCAGCTGGAGAGCCCGGGATTCCCGGGCTTTTTTGTATCAGGATTTATAAATTTTCGGGATCCCCGCAAAGTACCTGAGTCCGCTTCGAAGCATATACCCCACTTTGTGGGGTTATTTGCTGTCTGTTTTGCTTGGTAAGGCCAGACGATGACATACGTCCAATGGACGAGGGACATGAAAGCTCTAAGCCTATGCTTCGTCACTTTTTGTCTATAGAGGCTCATGAAACAGCGGCTTTCCGAAGCTTTTTGCTCCGGAACGGCCGCTTGTTTGTTTTTAAATCCAGCTCTTAATAAACATAAATTTCGTATTAAGAAACTTTTAAGAAATGCCCATACTATCTGTTAAGATTCGCAGGCTATACTGAGTCCATCCGAACAAAGAAGAAAGGAGCGCCGCTGATGCAGAAGAACGATAGCTCTCACCATATGGAAGCCGGCTGGGTTTCGTCACCCGGTTGTTGTGTTTCCCCTCATGACTTGATACGCTGGAAGATAGGCGCCGCGATGGTACTGCAAGCTTGCGTAACCTGCCGCGGCAGGTTCGAATATGCGTAAAAGGGGAAAACGAGATGACACAGCCGACCATACTTCTAGTCGATGACGAGAAAGAAATTATAGATTTATTGGAAATTTATTTGAAGAACGAAGGCTACAAGCTGCTGCGCGCAGCGGATGGCGAGGAAGCGCTTCAGGTGCTCCGCAAAGAAGAAGTCGATCTGATCGTCCTCGATATCATGATGCCGAAGATGGACGGCATTGAAGCTTGTCTCAAAATCCGCGAGCAGCGGAACATGCCTATCATCATGCTTTCTGCAAAAAGTCAGGATATGGATAAGATTTGGGGATTAAGCTCGGGAGCGGACGATTATATGAGCAAGCCGTTTAACCCGCTCGAGCTGATTGCCCGTATCAAGTCCCAGCTGCGGCGCTACACCCGTCTGAATGTGCCCCAAGCCAACAGAGCGAACGAAATCGAAGTGGATGAGCTGACCATCAATACCTCGACGCATGAAGTCAAGCTGGAGGGCAGAGAGATCAAGCTGACGCCGAGAGAGTTCGCTATTCTGGAGCTGCTCGCGCGCAACCGGGGAATCGTATGGAGCATCGAGAAAATTTACGAGACGGTTTGGCAGGAGGCGTATTTTGATTCGGATAATACCGTGATGGTCGATATCCGCAAAATTCGCGAGAAAATCGAGCAAAATCCGCGCAAACCGAAATTTATAAAGACCGTGTGGGGGGTTGGCTACAAAGTTGATTAATAAATATGAATTGGATGCATCCTCAAGGCTGAACCGGTTTCCGTTTACCTGGTTCCCTTTTAACCTGCTCCGCAAGCTGATTTTATTTATAAGAAGACTGTATCTCATGGGGATGGGCCATGTAGAACGGAGCATCCGGCTGCAGCTGATTCTGACCTTCTGCGTCTGCCTGTTGGCTTCTTCGTTAACTTACGTCATCAGCGCAAAAATGTTCGGTGAATTTAACCGCGAAGCCGATATTGATTATCATTTTGGCGTGGAGCAGATCGATCAGGAAGCGCGCCAGCTGGTGGTTGAATTGGAACCCCAGCCCACAGCCGATATGTATAGGCCGGATAACGAACGTATGGCTGCGGGTGAGGCGAGCGATCCATGGAACCTGCATGAATTTGAAGAGCATGTGAAACGGATGGCCGATGATGAAAAATATAAGGTGCTTGTCACCGATCTGGATGGAAAGGTGATTTATCGAAGCGCCAACGCGCCGGAAACGCATGTAGAAATTCATAATATTATCGGCAATGCGATGAATGCACGCACGGTTCAGGAGTATGGCAGGAAAGAATTTTCCAGCTTTTATCCGGTTAATTACAAAGGGGAAAAAGCTTATCTGATCGTCTCCGGCATTCCCGAGCCGCATATTACATACCGCAAAGGCGAGAGCCCGATGTCTATGCTGAGCGCGGTCGCTGCTTTTATCTTTTTGTTTTACTTTTTAACGCAAAAGAAAATGCGCTATGTAGAGGAACTGGCAGGGGGACTTCGGATCATCGCAACCGGCAATCTGGATTACCGGGCTATTGAGCGGAGCCCCGATGAGCTGGGCTCTCTTGCCAGGGATATGAACCTGATGGTAGAGGATCTGCAGCGCAGGATCGAGGAGGAACGCCGCTACGAGAGGCTGAAAAGCGAGCTGATAACAAATATCTCGCACGATTTGCGGACGCCGCTTACACTTATTATGGGCTATTTGAGGCTGCTGCACGATAAAGGCTATGAGACGTCCGAGCAGGCGGCCGGTTATGTCAGCATTGCCTACAGCAAAGCGGAAAAGCTGCAGTCGCTAATTGACGATCTGTTCGAATATACAAAGCTGTCCAACCGGGACGTCCCGATGTACAAGGAAGGCGTCGCGATCAATGAGCTGCTGGATCAGTTACTGGAGGAATTTGTAACTCCGGCGGAAGAGCAGCAGCTGATCATTCGCAGAGAGATTCCGAAGGAAAGGCTGCTTGTGCGTATCGATGTCGATAAAATGATTCGCGTGTTCGAGAATTTGCTGACGAATGCGCTCAAATACAGCTTGAAGCCGGGCGAAATAACGGTCAAGCTGTCCCATGATCACCGGTATGTGATCGTCAAGGTGAGCAACCGCTCCGAGCCGCTGTCGGATGAGGAGCTGCAGCAATTGTTCGAACGCTTTTACCGCGTGGACGCGTCCCGTTCCTCGGATACGGGCGGCTCCGGTCTCGGACTTGCGATAGCCAAGAGCATTGTCGATTCGCATGAAGGAGCGATCTGGGCGGAGCAGGACGGCGGGCAAATTCATTTCTATGTCAAGCTTAGACTGGCCTAAGTTGAAAGGTCCGGAGGACTCTTATCGACAAGCGAAAGCCCCCAATCGATCGAAATCGATTGGGGGCTTCACCGTTTATTATAAGGCTGCTTGACCGGACAGAAGAAGCACGGCTCAGTCCGTTACGGAAGTACCCACATAGGTCCCTGCCAGGTATGGATATAGTACCAGGTGTCTCCATTAGGCGAGGTCCAGCATCCGGGACGCTCCAGCCTCCTGCTTCGTAAAGGTCAGCACCGTTCCGGTAACCTGGCTGGAGTCGATATAGGGCATCGTGTAGCCGACGGAAGTGTCGGATAACTGCACCCGCGCATCGGTGAGTTTGACTCCCAGCTGCTCGTCATGAGCGAAGTCTCCGGTCAAATGCGAGGCGATCTCCTGGGCCGGGTTAACCCAGTGGCCCTCTCCGTCTGCGAGCACGAAATACCAGCTGCGGTTCCACCGGCCGACCGCGTGAAGCGTTTGCGGCGGCTGTGCGAGCTGCTCCGCCATGTACAGAGCCGGAGAGGAATAGTACTGGAATGCAACCGGCAGCTCGAGCTGGAGCTCAACCGGCTCCACGCCCTCGTAGGCGCCGCTGCCGTAATAGATCCAGCGCAGCCCGCTTGGCGTGTCCACCTGGTACCATACACTCGGGGGCACCATCCGGCTGACCTCGGTATACTTAGCCTTAGGTTGAAGGAGCTGGGGCTTCGCCACAGGTTCCTCCGCCGGCTCCTGATCGAACGGATAGCGATAGACCGGGGCCTCTTCCATCAGGGCGATGCTGCCCGCGACCGGCTCTCCTTTATATTTCTCCGCATAACGATAGGGCAGGATCCATTTGTCGCCTAACCAGGAGGTATGGATCAGAAACCACTTGCCGTTCGGGCTCGAACAGGGAGTATAAGGCTCGCAGGTCGTGATCGCGCCTAATACTTCTACCTGCTGCGCAGAAAGCATCGCGCCTGCAGAGCTTGCGGTACTCGTATAGTTATACAGCTCCGTTTCGTCGAGCAGCGTAATCTTGGGCTCCGCCGTTTCCAGTCTTCCGTATTTGTATGCGCCTTCCTTCAAATGAAGCCATCTCGTGCCCAGCCAGGTTTCCACCGGAATGACATCCATCTGAGGGATGCTCATCAATTGATCTCTGGGAATCGGCGCGAGTCTGACCGATTGCAGCGCAGATAAGGCTCCGTCCGCCTCCACGGATTTGGCGTCGCGGCTCGTGTACAGTTTGAAGCTGTCCAGCAAGGTAATGTAGGGCATATCCGAGATGGCGGCTTCCTCCGCCTCTGCGGCTGCATGAACCGATTGAGGCATTACAGCCAGCCAAGCAGCGGATAGTAAGGCAAGCAAGGCAACCCATTTTTTCATTATTTCTCCTCCTCCCTCACAATAGACGCCTGCGGCGCAGGAAAGTTTCTTTCCGGCTCATTCCAGCTTGCGCGTCGTTTCCCCATTGAAAAAATCGCATTGGATGCGAATATGCTCAAAAGGCAGCGACGGATTGGCCATCCGCCACAGCATACGGTCTGCAGCGCGGTAGCCCGTTTCGCGGATCGGAAGCAGGGGGCGGGTGAACAGAGGCATAGGACTGTGCATAGGCTGCTCGTTGAGAAAAGCGACGAAGGACAAGTCTTCGGGAATGCGAAGCCCCAGCTCGATGCAGAGCCGGTACACCGGTGCCGCTTCTCCGTCAATCCCGCAGATGATCGCGGTCGGTTTATAAAGCAGCAGCTTTTCTTTGAGCTCCTCCAGCCAGTCCGGACGGCTCTTCCTCGCCGAAATCGAATGATGATGAGGGTCCACCGTAGTCCCCGCCTCACTCATTGCCTGACAAAAAGCATGCCAGCGCAGGGCAAAACCCCGCTGCACATGAATATCGCCCACATACATCAGGTTCGTATGTCCCAGGCTGCGAAGGTGCGCTACGGCCTGGAAAGCCGCTTCGTACACATCCCAGATGACGCTGTCGATTCGTTCGCCCGGCGGGGGAAGCTTAGCAGAATTCGCGGGAGCGGCAATTGAAACAGCGGTGCTTCCCAAGCTTTGGGGACGATGCTCGGCGCGATAAAAATGCCATCCGCATAATGGACGCCGTGTTCCTCCAGCCAGCCCGGCATGGCTTTGCCGCCGATCGTCTTGGGCAGCACGACCGGCTCGAGCTGATGGCCGAAGGAAGCGAAGCGCTGATGCAGCCCTTCGAGCAGAAGCCGGTTGTAGCTGACCGACTCCTCGGTCTGGACGAGCAGAAAGCGCTGCCGCTCGACCGGATACGGAGCGATGCGTTCCAGCTTGAGGCTTCGGATTTGATCCTTGGTATAATAGCCGAGCTTCTCGGCTGTCAATACGATCAGCTGCCGGGTCGCTTCGGACATGCCGGGCTTTCCCTTAAGCGCTTTCGATACGGTTTGTACCGTAAGGCCGAGCTCCCCGGCCACCGTTTTTAACGTCACTTGCTTACGGATAGGCATAACTGCAATTCTCCTCCTTATGCGCAGCATAGGCCCATAGGCCGAATAGGAATGATTCCATTCATCGTATCACGTTCCGGTTTTAAGTTAAACTAAAATGAAACTAGTTCCTCTCCAGCTCACAACTATAATAATAATTAGAACAAGAACATACCCGATGGACGGGTGAAGGAGGCTCTCTGATGTTAACGAACGAGAACAAGCTCATGACAATTCCTGCCCAGCAGCTGCCGGTATCTTATACGCCGGATGTTGTGGTTGTCGGCGGAGGTCCGTCCGGCATTGCCGCGGCGATGGCGGCTGCCCGCAATGGAGCGCAGACGCTGCTGATCGAGCAGCGCGGTTATTTGGGCGGCATGGGAACCGCCGCGCTCGTTCCGGCTTTTTGCCCTTATACGGATGGGGAGAAGCCGGTGATCCGGGGGATTGGCCTGGATCTGCTGGAACGTATGAAGCATGAAGCGGGCGAAGCCTTTTTGCAAAGGTACGAGGAACAGCTCGACTGGGTACCGATTGATGTGGAGACGTTAAAGCGGGTGTATGACGACGCGGTGGCGGAGAGCGGAGCGCAGATTTTGTTCCACACCTTCGCGGATCAGGTACTGCTGGACGGAGACCGAATCGAAGGTTTGGTCATCAGCAACAAAACCGGCAGGTCGGTCGTACAGGCGAAGCTGTATATCGATGCGACAGGCGACGCGGATTTGGCAGCGCTTGCAGGCGTACCGTTTCAATCGGGCGGGGAGCAGGGCGAGCTGCAGCCGGGCACGATGTGCTATCTGGTGACGGGCGCAGATAAAAAGAGGTTCGACCGTTTTACTCAAGAAAGCGGTCAAGGCAAGCAGCTGGAGAAAACGATTATCGAGGCCCAGCAGAACGGCGACCTGCCGGATGGACGCAAACGGATTTCGGGTATCGCCTGGATTTCGGATACGGTGGCCGGGTTTAATTTCGGCCATATCTTCAACGTCGACGGCTCCAAGGCGGAGGATTTGACCCGCGCGGCTATCGAAGGGCGCAAGCTGATCGATACCCAGATCCGGTTTTTGCGCAAATATGTCCCGGGCTTCGAGCAGGTGCATCTCGTGCATTCGGGAGACCAGATCGGCATCCGCGAAACGCGGCGGATTGCAGGCGACTACACGCTGGTGGTGGATGACTTTATCTCGATGAGAACGTTCGAGGACGACATCGCCCGCAATGCCTACTTTATCGATATCCATCTGGCGAATGCCGCAAGCACGATGACGATCAAGCATTTGCCGAAGGGACAGTCCCACGGCGTGCCGTACCGCTGCATGCTGCCGCAGGGCAAATCCAACTTAATCGTTGCGGGCCGTTCGGTATCGTCCGACCGCCCGGTGCAAGGCTCGCTGCGCGTGATGCCGAACTGCTTCGCCATGGGGCAGGCGGCGGGTACGGCGGCGGCGATGGCCAGCGCGGACGGTGGCGGCTTCCGCGAGGTGCCGGTGCCTGAGCTGCAGCGCAGGCTGATCGAGCAAGGGGCATGGCTCGGCGAGCGGCCGGGGCAGGCCGATAGAGGGCAGGCGGTTGCCGCCGGTCCGATCCATTATGACGAGGAGAGCAAGTAGCACAGCCTCCCGCAGTCTGGTTCTTTCCGGCTCGGCAGCTTAAGGATTACACCTGAAATGTTAGGATTACCCCTGTCAAAGCGGAATCCGCATCCACTATAATGGGGAATATAGGCGCAGCCCTCCAAGGTGTTCTCCTTGGGAGGGCTGTTTGCGCCATAGGAAAAGGGGGCAGTCCGTCATGTATACACTGGTCATTGTGGACGATGAGCCGACCGTCCGCTTCGGTCTGCGTAATTATTTCCGCTGGCATGATTTCGGGATTGAAGTGACCGGAGATGCGGACGACGGTCTCACCGGGCTGGAATTGATTGAACAGGTCAAGCCTGATATCGTGCTGACCGATGTGCGGATGCTGCATATGGACGGCATCCGGATGGCTTCGCATATTCGGGAGAAAGCGCCGGATACGAAAATTGTTTTTGTCAGCGGCCACGATGACGCGGATTATTTGAAATCCGCGCTGCAGGTCAACGCTGTCGACTATATATTTAAACCGGTCAATATGCAGGAGCTGCAGACGGTCATTGAGCGTGTCACCCGCGAGCTGGAGGCGCAGCGGAAGGAGCGCCGGCTTGTGGCGGACATGCAGGTGAAGCTGACGCAGAGCTTGCCGCTGCTGCGGGAGAAGTTTCTGATGTCCATTATCCGCGATGAGATCCGCCATGTGCAGCGGATTCAGAACAGGCTGGACTTCCTGGAGCTGCGCCTTCCGGCCGAGGCGCCGTATTGGGTCATTGTCGTGCAGATCGACGACAATGCGCAGTTTATGGAAGCGCGTACCGAGCGGGACCAGCAGCTGCTGGCATATGCGGTATTGAATGTGTGCCAGGAGCTGATCGGCCGGCTGCTGAACGGCTATGCCTTTGAGAACCGGAGCGGGGAATTTGTAGGAATTTTGTACGGGGATGAAGCGCAGGAGGCGTTGGAGGATCAATTATTTCTGCTGGCGGAGGAAATTCGCGATAATGTCGCCCAATGGCTGAAGCTCAGCGTAACGATCGGGATCGGCGAGCGGGTCTCCGCGCTTTCTTCACTGCCCATTTCATATGCGAGAGCGCGCGAAGCCGCCGACCGCAAATGGTACTTGGGCAAAAACCGGGTTATCACCATGGACAGCCTGGAGACGGACGAAGAAAGTCCGTACCGGCTCGACTCTGCCCGCAACGAGCAGTTCTTGTCTTTATTGAAGGCCGGAGAACCGGTGCCGCTGCTCCGCGAGCTCGACCGGTGGTTCGAGCGGGTCGCCCGAAACCGCAAGGACGGCTTCCAGTACGGACGCATTTTCTCGCTGGAGCTGCTGCTGCTGTCCAACCGGCTGCTGCTGGAGCTGAATATCCATGACGCCGGTCTGGAGAAGCAGGAAACCGAGCTGTGGGGGCGAATGAATAAGCTGGAGACGATCCGTGAAGTAAGAGAGCTGCTGGAGGCTCATCTGCTGGATGTTTGCGGACGGATACAGGAGAAGCGCAGCGGTAAAGCCCGCAATGTCATTGAACGGATCCGGGCGGTAATGGACAGCCGGTATGCGGACAATTTGACCATTGCCGATATTGCGCAAAACGTCTTCCTTAGCTCTACCTATGTGAGCCTTCTGTTTAAGCAGGAGACAGGGGAGACGGTGTATGAATATTTGACCAAGGTGCGGATGGAGCGGGCCAAGGAGCTGCTGCGCGATCCGCGGTTTAAATTTTACGAGGTCTGCGAAGCGGTCGGCTACTCCGACCCGAGTCATTTTACGAAAATTTTCAAGAAATATACCGGATACACACCCAGCGGCTTCAGGGATCAAATGACCTAAAAGGGGACGGTTCGGATGAAGAGGCTTTATCCCAAATGGGTTCATCAAGCCCCGGCCATGCTGCGGGGGCTGGTGGAGGCAAGAAACTGGCTGCTGGCGTACGTGCTGCTTATATTGACGCCCGCAGCCTTTCTGTTGTACTCGTATTACCAGAAAACGTCCGTCGTTCTGGAGCAGGAGGTTACCCGTTCCATGCTGCAGACGATCAAACAGACGGGAATTAACCTGCAGTACCAGCTGGACCGGGTCCGGGACACCTCGAATTCCTTGTTTATGAATCCGGCGCTGTATTATAACCTGGCGGAATCCGACGATGCGTATCCGGTGGATGTCGCCAAAAATCTGCGTTCGCTGCTTGGCGTTGCAGAGAACAATGAGAATGTGTTTCGGGTACGGCTGTTTGTCGACGACACCAAGCTGTATGCCGGGGAGAAAATCAACTTTTTTCCACTGGAATCGCTGAAGCTCCGTCCCTGGTATGCCCAAGTGCTGGAGGCGGGAGGCTCCCTCGTCTGGACCGGCGCCTATCTGGAGCATTACATTGACCGGGATGACGCCTATGTCATCTCCGCTGCCAGGATGCTGAGGACCCGAGGCTGTACGACCGGTTTATCGGGGTGCTGGTCATCGATATGTCCGAGCAAATCGTCGGCAGTCTGCTGAAGAAAGTAGAGCTGTCGAAATCGGGAACGGTCTATCTCATAGACAAAGAAGGGAAGCTGGTCTGGCATCCGGATCCGTCCCGGATCGGACAGCCTGCCGGCGAAGCCGCAATGCAGGCCGTACGGCTCCAAGCCCCGGAAGGAATTGAGCGGATGGCTGCGAACCATGATACCAAATACGCCGTGTTTACAACGATCGCCAATAATGGCTGGAAGCTTGTGGCGGAGGTTCCGGCCGGAGAAATCGCCCGCCAGGCCGTTACACTGAACCGGTTTTCGGGCGCGGCTTTTCTGCTCGGCGTGTCCGTCCTGTTTCTGCTGCTCGTGTTCGTGCTGCTTGCCTTTGTCATCCGGGGAATGACCCGCCGGGTGCAGCTGGTTATCCGGACGATTCACCGGGAAGGGCTGGAGCGGCTGGAGGAGCATCAAGGCAAGGACGGAGGAAGCCTGAACGTGCTGGAGCGCAGCGTCGATCATATGATTCACAAGGTCAAGGATTTAATGGAGGAGGCCTACACGGCCAAGGTGCAGGAGCGAGAGGCGCAGCTGCGCGCGCTGCAGGCCCAGATCAATCCGCATTTTCTGTACAATACGCTCGATACGATCAATTGGATTGCGGTCGGCCGAGGGGCTTCCGATATCAGCCAAATGATTGACGGACTGGCCAAATATTTCCGGCTCAGCCTGAATAAAGGCCGGGATATGATCAGCGTCGAGGACGAGCTGAAGCTGGCCGAGGTATATTTGGACATTCAGCAGAGCCGGTTCCCTCAAAGCTTTGAATTTGCGATTGAGGCGGAGCCTGAACCTGCTTGTCTTCATGATTCCGAAGCTGACGCTGCAGCCGGTTGTGGAAAATGCGCTGCTGCACGGCATCCGCAAATCCAAACGGCGGAGCGGCAGCATCCGGATTGAAGCGGCGCGGGACGGCGAGGATATCGTCCTGACGGTCAGCGACGACGGTTCAGGCATGGAAGCGGAGCAGGCCGCCAGACTGCTGAAGGAGCCCCAGCCGCAGACGCGCTCGGACGGAACCGGCAGCTCGTACGGGCTGTACAACGTCAACGAGCGGATTCGTCTGTTTGCCGGCGAGGACTACGGCTTGTCCATCGTCTCTGCACCTGATGAAGGGACGACGGTGCAGATCCGGCTGAAGGCCACGGAGGCGGCGCTGGGCGGCGGGAAGGAATAAAGCAGGAAATACGAATGCAGATGCCGGCTTCGACGGTTCGAAGCCCGGCATTTTTATTAGAGGCCGGAGAAGAAGGAGCGGTTCGGCTGCCTGCAGCATGACGTATAAGGCAATGCTCTGAAGCCGGGCTGGAAACTCCATAGGATTAGACCAGAAACGATAGGTTTACCTTCTACAGAAGGCTTCGAATACCTCCTATAATAGACCTATAAGCTACTTGGAGGTGACGTCACAGATGAATTCCACAACCGCTGCCGATCTTAATCGCGATCAAGAGACGCGGGCCAGCGTGAAGCGGGACAGCCGCTGGAAGCTGTTCCGCAGCCATATCGACATGTACGTACTGCTCGTGCCGGGTCTGATCTTCCTATTCCTGTTCAAGTATACGCCGATGTATGGCATCGTGATCGCATTCCAGGATTTTAACATTTTTGACGGCATAGCGGGCAGTCCCTGGATCGGGCTGGAGCAGTTCCGCAAGCTGATGCAGTCGGATGAATTTATCCAGGTATTTACCAATACGCTGGTCATCAGCTTGTACAAGATCGTGCTGCTGTTCCCGGTTCCGATTGTCGTCGCGCTTCTCCTGAACGAGGTCAGGCGCATGTTCTTCAAACGAACGATTCAAACGATTATTTATCTCCCGCATTTTCTTTCCTGGGTCATTATCTCCGGCTTGTTCATCAACATTTTATCGCCCTCCGGCGGCTTGGTGAATCAGATGCTGGCATGGTTCGGCCTCAATCCGGTATCGTTCCTGCTCGATAACGATTTCTTCCGCAGTGTGGTCGTCTTTACGGCGGGGTGGAAGGAAGTCGGCTGGAACGCGATTATTTTTATCGCCGCCATCGCGGGCATCGAGCAGGAGCAATATGAAGCCGCTTCCATCGACGGAGCGGGCCGGATCAAGCAGATGTGGTACATTACGCTGCCGGGCATCCTGCCGACGATCGTGCTTATGTTTATCCTGCGTATCGGCAACCTGCTGGAGGCCGGGACCGAGCAAATTTTGACATTGTACAACCCGGTTGTGTATCAGACGGGAGACGTTATCGGCACATACGTATACCGGATCGGTCTCGGCAAAATGGACTACAGCTTCAGCACGGCCGTAGGCTTGTTCAATTCCGTCGTAGGCTTTCTGCTCATCGTAATCGGCAACATGCTCAGCAAAAAACTGCTCCACCGCAGCATTTGGTAAGGAGGAATCACAATTGCGTAGAAAAACATTCGGCGACATCGGACTGGATCTGTTCTCCTATGCCGTTCTGCTGCTGATGGCGGCGGCCACGCTGCTGCCCTTTGCCAATGTGCTGTCCAAGTCGGTCAGCGAGGAATGGGCGGTCGTTGCGGGGAAGGTCGGCATTCTGCCCGTAGGCTTTCAGCTGGAAACGATGGCTTATGTGGTGACATCCAGCCAGTTTATTCATTCGTTCCTTATTTCCGTGCTGATTACGGTCGTGGGAACCGTGCTGTCCATTCTGGTGACGGCCGTGACGGCCTACCCGCTGTCCAAGCGGCAGCTGCCCGGTATGGGAGTTATCATGGTGCTGTTCGTCTTTACGATGATGTTTAACGGCGGCATCATACCGAACTATTTGTTGATGAAAAACCTGGGTCTCATCAACAGCTTATGGTCCCTGATGCTGCCTGCAATGATCAGCGTCTTCAATATGCTGGTTATCAAGAGCTACTATGAGAGTCTGCCCGAGGCGCTTGAGGATTCGGCCAAAATGGACGGGGCCAGCACCTACACGATTTTATTTCGGATCATTTTGCCGCTCAGCGGGCCGGTTCTCGCGACGATCGCTTTATTTTATGCGGTGTACTACTGGAACGATTTCTTCAATCCGATGCTGTATATTAACGATCCTTCGCTCAAGCCGCTTCAGCTGTATTTGAGAGACATCGTTATGGATGCCGACTCGTCCTCAGCTCTCAACAAAAGCGTTGACGACATGATGAACGTTTCGCCTGAAGGCATTCGCGCCGCTACCGTCATCGCGTCCACCATTCCGATTCTGCTTGTGTATCCGTTTCTGCAAAAATATTTTATCAAAGGCGTGCTGATCGGGTCCGTCAAAGGGTAACACAGCAAAAAGTAACACAGCAAAAGGGTAACACCGGCATGGAGCTTCGGCCCTCTGCAGTCGGACCGGAGCATCCGTACCGTAATACAGATAGATTCAAGGAGGGTTCTGCATGAATACCAAAAAATGGCTCGTTCTCTCACTGTCCGCTCTTATGCTCGTTTCCACCGCTTGTTCCTCCAAGGGAGGGGAGACGTCCGGCACGGCCTCCTCAGGAACAGCACCTGCATCGAACGAAGCCAAGCCGACGCTCAAATCGCTGCAAATCTGGCAAAAGGACGATTATAATACGTATCCGGTCGCCAAAGTGCTGGAAGAAAAAACTGGGTACAAGGTGCAGTACGACATGCTTCCGCAGGACAAACCGCAAGATAAGCTGAACCTGCTGATCGCTTCTTCCGAGCCTTATGACGCGATTACGACGGGAGGAAGCAGCGATTTCAAGGCGCTCTACGCGGACTATGCCAAAAAGGGCGCTTTGACGGACCTCGGTCCGCTGATCGACAAATACGGCCCCAACATTAAGGCGGCCATTTCCAAGGAAACCTTGGACGCGGCCAAGGTCGACGGCAAGCTGTATGCGATCCCGACATCGGCGATTTCGTTTGCGAGCACCAGCTTAATGATCCGCCAGGACTGGCTCGATAAAGTGGGGATGAAAGCGCCGACGACGCTGGATGAGCTGGTGGCTGTTTTGAAAGCGTTTAAGGAGAAGGACCCCGGCGGCAACGGAGATAAAAATATTCCGTTAACGATGAAGGGCGACGACCCGATTGTCGCGGATATTGCCGGAGCCTTCGGACTGTACAACTTCTATAACGATGTGAACGGCAAGCTGACGCCCCGCGTGCTCGATCCCGGCTACAAGGAATATATCGCTTTCATGACCGACCTGTTCAAGCAGGGCTTGCTTGATAAAGAGTTCGGCGTCAACAAGGATGCGACGATGAAAGAGAAGTTTTCGAGCGGCAAAGCGGGCATGATGCCTTTGCACTGGGCGGATGTGCCTACCGTGGCCGATGCGCTGAAGAAGACTCAGCCGGACGGCAAAATGGTCTACATCCCTGCGCTGAAGGGTAAGGACGGAAAATATGGCCTAAGCGCTTCCGCAGGCTTCGACCGCATAACCTTTATTCCGAAAGCGGCGAAGCATCCGGAGGATGCGATCAAATGGATCAATGCGAAGCTGGACAAAGATACGTTCAAGCTGATGGCCATCGGCGAGGAAGGGAAGCATTATACGTTCAAGGACGGGGCGTACTTGCCGATCCTGCCGATCTTCACCGATGAGCGCAACCAGGCGAACAATTTCCTGATGGGCGCGGATGAGAAAAATTATCCGACATATTGGCAGGCGCGTGTGCGCAAGGATCCGCGGTTGTTTGAGGCCTGGGAATATTTGAACGTAAAACAGCCTGCCGATACGAGAAAGATGGACCTGCTCGGCATTTCTCCTTATATGCCGGAGTACTCGAAAAACTTCCAGCAGCTCAACACGATGGTCAACGATTACACGGTGAAGCTGATTTTCGGGGCGGAGCAAATCGGCGGGCTGGAGGCGTTCCAGCAGAAATTCAAATCGTCCGGCGGGGACGCCAGCTTCAAAGAAGTGAACGACTGGTATGCAACCGTTAAGAAATAAGAGGGATAAGTTCCGGCAGCTTTTGGATTCATAGTGTTATTACAGGCTGGCGCAGAGAGAACCTGCGTCAGCTTTATTGACCTATTTATAAATTTTCGGGGTCCCCGCAAAGTACCTGAATCCGCTTCGAAGCATAATCCCCACTTTGTGGGGTTTGCAGGTACAGAGGGAAGAGGAATTCGGCACGTTCATATAATGGAAGAGGAGAGATGACCGGTGAGCAGAGTTATCGAAGCCGATATCGTAGTCTGCGGGGGCGGGCCTGCAGGAGTGAATGCGGCTATTGCGGCGGGACGGAGCGGGGCGCGGACCGTGCTGGTGGAGCGATACGGATTTATAGGCGGGATGTCGACAGCCGCTTTGGTCTACCCGTGGATGACCTTCCATACAGCGGAAGGGAAGCAGGTCATCAAAGGTATCGCACAGGAGATCATCGACCGGCTGATGCAGCGGAAGGCGTCGCCCGGCCATCTCAGAGATACGGTGGGCTTCGTGCATACGATAACCCCGTATCACCCGGAGCACTACAAGGTATTGGCGCTTGAGATGCTGAAGGAAGCGGGCGTGAAGCTGCTCCTGCACAGCTTTGCCGATCGGGTAGTCACGGAGAGGACACGCAGATTCAGTCTGTGGAGCTGACGACGAAGTCGGGCAAGGTTGAAGTCCGGGGAACCGTATTTATCGACGCTACCGGGGATGCGGACATAGCCTATTTAGCCGGAGCCCCGTGTCTGCAGGGCCGGGACGGCGACAAGCTGACACAGCCGATGACCATGAAGTTCCGCATGCGGGGCGTCGATCTGGCACGGGTCAAGCAGTATATGCTGGAGCATCCGGAGGAATTTTACCGCAAAACGCCGTTCGGCGAGCTGCCGGAGCTTCCGTTATCCGGTGTTCTTGGCTATTACAAGCATTGGAAGGAAGCGGATCTGCCGATCAACCGCGATCAGGTTCTTTTCTTCACCGGACCGGAGGACGATGAAGTGTTGGTCAATACGACCCGGGTGCAGGGACTGGACGGAACCGATGTGGAGGACTTGACCGAAGCGGAGGAGCAGGGACGCAGGCAGGTGCTGATGGTTGCCGACTTTATGCGGCGGCTGCCCGGGTTCGAGGGGGCGTCCTTATCTGCCGTTGGCGCGCAGATCGGCATTCGGGAAACGAGACGTATCGACGGCGTCTACGCCCTGCAGGCGGACGATGTCGTGCAGGGGAGAAGGTTTCCCGATGTCATCGCGCGCAGCGGCTACCCGATCGATATCCACGATCCTTCCGGCAAAGGCGTGACGGCGGCATGGGTGCAGGGGGACGGCGCCTACGATATTCCGTACCGCTGCCTGCTGCCTCGGCAAATTACGAATTTGCTGACCGCCGGGCGCTGCATCTCGACGACGCATGAGGCGCTGGCGACGACCCGTCTGACGCCTAGCTGCATGGCAACCGGCCAGGCGGCAGGCTCTGCAGCGGGACTCGCCGTGAAGCACGGCGTCCGGCCCGGGGAAGTTGACATTGCCGAGCTGCAATCGGTGTTGGAGGCCGGAGGCGCTTTATTAAGATAAAGTGTCGTGGTGAAGGCGGAGTGCAGCGGCATTCATCATAAAGGAAACCGAGCTAAGGAGGAAACGGCAATGGAATCGCAATGAACCGGCAAAGCGTGGGGAACGCTTGGAGACAGCATTACGGCTGCGGGCGGGTACCAGCCGCTTGTCCAGCAAGCTCTAGGCTTCCGGGAGGTCCGGAATTACGGTGTCGGCGGGTGCCCAATGACGGCCGGCGGGGAGACCGACTACGGCGCAACCGTGCATGCCGGCAAGCAGGCGGAGCCGTCCCTGGACTGCGTTACGATCTTCGCAGGCGTTAACGATTTTCGTCTGCATAAGCCGATCGGCGATCGCGGAACGCATGACGTGGAGACGTTCAGAGGGGCTTATGCTTCTTTGATTGAGCATATCTTAGAGCGGAATCCTCATACGCGATTGAATTTATGGACCCGCTGCAGCGGGATAAGGACGGATACGATATTTACCGCGTCAACGAGGCGGGACACCGTTTGGCCGAATACGCCGAGGCGGTTCGGGAGATCGGCCTGGCCTATGCGCTGCCGGTGCTGGATCTGTATGCGGTAAGCGGCTTCCATAAGCTGACGCTGCCCGTGCTTACCCGGGACGGCCTGCATCCGAACGAAGCGGGCTATCGGCGGATTGCGGGGCTGGCCGCTTCATTTTTACAGCAGCTGTAAGAGCAATTCATGCTTAGGTTAGTAGCCGATCTGGGCGCGTGCCGCAGGCTGTCCCTCGGATAAGCAGCATCGGCGGGCGGTTGTATGCTATAGTGGTTTGGACAAAAGCAATAAGGCGTCCCGGGCTGGATCCGGGGCGCCTTATTTGGTTCCTATCGGGACACGGAGAACTTCAACGATTTTATGTCTCCCTCCTCGTATATGGGGTTCATTACTTTTGACAAGAAAAAAACTGGAATATATTTGGAATATTTACCTTGGAATAACCCATACTAGTTCATGACTCACTAATTGACTCACTAATTTACAGGGAGCAGGGGACTATGGACTATGAACCAGGTCAAGCACCAGACGGAAATAGCGAGTTATATCGGCAAGCTGCTTCGCGATAATTTCGGCAAAGGCCCCGATTCGGTTTATGTATCGATAGGGCATCCGTTTATCGTCGTCTATATACGCAATCTCATGTCGCCGACAGAGCGGGTGCTCATGGCGCAGCAGCAGGAAACGCTGCTTCAAATTACTAGAGATACGGTTATGCAGACTTTAATCCCCGATATTAAGGCAAGCATTCGCCATGTGGCGGGCATGGAAGTCAAGGAGTTTTATTATGATTGGAACTTGCATAACAAGTCGGCTGTGTTTGTGTTGACCTGTGTTGACCTGAACGTAGTTGCTGAATCCGTCTCCGTCGATTATCCGCACAAAAAAGAGCTGCACCAGGAAATCTTGAATTTAAGCATACAGTCCGAGAAGCCCCCGGTAAAAATATTATCTTACCTCATCAATCCCAGGACGCTGGTCGTCATCCGTAACGGCATTCTCGTCGCCATCGAGAAGCAGTTGATTCGTCTTGGCCAGGAGGAGCAGCTGCGAATTGCCAAACGTGCGCTGGAAAAAAGCCTGCTGCATAACAACCATTTCGAATCGGTGTTGAACTCGAAAATTACGGACAGCTTCGTCGATTGGGATTTCGAACTTGACCGCAGCTTGATTATTTTTATTCTTACGCCGGGCGACGCATGAAACATATGTTCCTATTGCATATTTTAACTGGAGCATATAGTCTAACTTGTAGGGCACTGGATAAAAAGCCAGTGCTTTCATGAAAATAAAGCTGTAGTTGAATTCAAAAAACGTGTCTTGCTTGTCCTTCAACGAAGGCGGAAATGAGCTAGGTATAAAACTAGACATAAGCCAAAACAAAAGGTGTGCTCTTCTTTTGTTTTGGCTTTTTTATGTTGTCATGATGGAATAGAAGAAGGGGAAATGGGGTCCATGTTAAAGGATTTGCTGCTGCACACGCTAACCATATTGTTTCCAATTATTATTACGGAGATTTTATTGCTGGACAAGTTCCAAGCTAGAAGAACAATGCAATTTCAGATCTTGACCGGCCTGTTCGGCGGAGCCTCCGCCATGCTGTGCATGACCTTTCCTATTACATTGGACCACAAGTTTATACTGGACTTCAGGTGGATTCCGCTCTTATCGACTATTTTGTACGGGGGCTATACCGCAGGAGGCTTAGCCGTCGGGATCACCTTTGTGTATATGGTTTTGCTGGGAGGCCATGGGGCGCCTTTTTCCTTGCTGGGAAGCCTGCTGCTTGCCGGCGTTCCTTTCCTGTTTGTGCCGCGCTTTTATAAACGGAGCAGACAGCAAAGAATTCTCATTAGCCTGAGCGTTTCGGCGGCAGCTTGCCTATGCGTTTTTGCCGGCATGTTTATCTATTTCTCTTATCTTGTCAAGTCGCCGGTTTCGCTTTCGTTTGCCTACTGGTTCGGCCTTTCTTTAGTCCTCCAGCTGCTGCTGACCTTATTGGCCGTGGGCATGATCGAGAAAATGATCGTCATTTCAAGAATGAAGACCGAAATGCAGCAGGCCGAAAGGCTCTCGATGATCAGTGAATTGGCGGCGTCCTTGGCCCACGAGGTCCGCAATCCGCTTACGGTCGTCCGGGGATTCATTCAGCTTGCGAAGTCGGGAATGGACGGGAAAGGGCAGCAGTATATGACCACGGCGATCGAAGAGCTGAACCGGGCGGAGTTTATTATCAGCGATTATTTAAGCTTTGCCAAGCCGCAGGTCGAGCGGGTCGACGACATGAATGTTTCGAGCCTGGTTCATACTGTCGCTACCTTAATGACCTCTTATGCCACGGTTCGGGGCATTATTCTCGATTACCACACCGAGCCCGATCTGCGTTTCCGCGGGGATCACGCCAAGCTGAAACAGGTGCTGATTAACCTGGTCAAAAATGGCGTGGAAGCCATGAGCTATGGAGGCAGTATGGAAATCAAGGCATACAAGCTGAATCAATACATATGGATTCAAATTACGGATCAAGGGGAAGGCATGACGGAAGAGCAGCTGAAGCAGCTCGGGAACACATTTTATTCCACCAAGGAAAAAGGAACCGGTATCGGTCTGATGGTAGCGTTCCAGATCGTTTCGGCGATGAATGGCAAATTGCTGTTCAAAAGCGCCAAAGGCCAAGGAACGACGGTGACGCTGCGGCTGCCCGTATAAAAAGGGCGGCGCAGCAGGGCCCTGGCCGTATTTTGCGAGGGCCGGCCCGCAGGCGTGTGATTACAAGGCAAGGCATAGAGACAAATTCAGCTGTAAGGCTGTGAAGCCTTGACAAGTGAAAAGATGCGGAATAATATAATGTCAGTAAGTACTGACAGACATTTAGTGGAGGGATAGGTATGAGCGACAGGAACCAATCCGCTAATGAAGAGAAGCTTTTGTTAACAGCCATTGATCTCATCTCGGAGAAAGGCTACAACGGCGTTTCAACGAAGGAAATTGCCGCTACGGCAGGATTAAGCGAAAAAACGCTGTTCCGCTATTTTGGCAGCAAGCAGAATATGCTGGAAACCGCATTTGACCGTTTTCATTATGGCCATGAGATGACGAGGCTGTTTCAGGAAAAGCTGACCGGCGATCTTTCGGCAGATCTGCTGCTGATCAGCAGGACCTATCACGAGCTGATGAACCGCAACCGGAAGATGATTCTGATCAGCATTAAGGACGAGGGGAATCTGCCGGGGTTCAAAGAGAGAACGCAGAAGCATCCCCGCCAGCTGTTGACGATTCTGACGAACTATTTCACCGAAATGGCCGGCAAGGGGAACATTTCAGGCAAAGATCCTCAATTGCTCGCCTTGTCTTTCATGATGATGAATTTCGGCGCCTTTATGAATGACTTGGAAGCTGGAGCCAACTACTTCCCGCACGTTACGCTGGAAGCGTTTATTGAGGAAGGCGTCCGCGTGTTTACGAGAGCGCTGACTCCGTAGTTATTTTACATCTATGCGGAAAAATATTTCGCTGCGGCCGCATGCTGCGCAAATCAGGCTCCGGAAGGGAGCTTTTCTTGCAAACCAAATGTCAGTCAGTACAGACAGACATAAAAGAAAGGGTGGAACCAGCCATGCAATCTAAAGCATCCTTGTCGACCGGTGACAAGCTTATGCGCGTACTTATGTTTACATTAATTATTTCGATGATGAGCGGTTTGATGTTCAACATCGTTCTGCCGGAAATCAGCAAGGAGTTCAATCTGGGCATCGCCCAGGTGAGCTGGCTCTCCTCGGCTTATTTTCTTATCTATGCCATCGGCACCGTAACCTATGGCAAGCTGGCCGACAGCTATAAGCTCAAGCATCTGCTGACCTTCGGGCTGCTCGTCTTCGCCGCAGGTTCCCTTGTCGGCTTGGCGTCGCATACGTTCTGGCTGGCGCTTGCCGGCAGATGCCTGCAGGCGGTAGGGGCCGCCTCCATACCGGCGACGGCTATGCTGATTCCGGTTCGGTATTTTCCTCCGGAACGCCGCGGCTCCGCTCTCGGAATGACGGCCGTCGGCTTGGCGCTCGGCAATGCGCTCGGACCGGTCGTTTCCTCGCTGATCGTCAGCGTAGCCCACTGGCGGTGGCTATTCGCCGTCCCGCTGCTCATCCTGATTACCCTGCCGTTTTACCGTAAATATTTGCAGGAGGAGCAGGAAGGCACACCGGGTTCGTTCGATTGGCTGGGCGGAGGCTTGCTCGGCATCACGGTAGCGCTGATGCTGTTAGGCGTAACGAACGGCTCGTGGCTGCAGCTGCTATTGGGCGTAGTCTTTCTCGCCATATTTATCGTTAGAGTCAATGCCGCATCCGCGCCGTTTATTCAGCCGAAGCTGTTTCGCAATAAAAGATACACTTTCGGGCTGACGGTTGCATTTCTGATTAACGGGATCGGGTTTTCGTTTTATTTTCTAAGTCCGCTTCTGCTGTCGAAGGTACAGTCGCTTCCGCCGGGATGGATTGGCTTCGCGATGGTTCCGGCTGCGCTCGCTTCAGCGATTCTCGGCACTAACCGGGGGCAGGCTGGCGGATTTGAAAGGGAACTCCTACTTATTTTTTATCGCATCCGGAGGCTTGCTGCTGTCGTTTATTCTGCTCTCGACCTTTACGGGGGGCTCCGCTTACTTGATTGCGTTATTCCTGATCTTCGGTAACGTCGGGCAGTCGTTCATGCTGATTGCCTTGTCCAATTCGATTTCGCGGACCTTGCCCAGAGAGCAGGTCGGCGTTGGGATGGGCATGATGTCGATGCTTAACTTTATAGCAGGGGGCATAGCGACGGGCATCTACAGCCGGGCTGTAGAATTTGGTTCGGGGTTTCCCTGGAATCCGGCCAATCCGGATTCGAACGGTTCGGTGTACAGCAATATTTATTTGATTCTTGCGATTCTGCACGTCTTGATTCTCGTGTTTTATTATACGCAGTTCGGAGAAACGAAGCGGGCCGCGCTTCAAACGGAAAGCTGATTGTAATACAACGGTTCCTGATTTCACAATTAGGAGCCGTTTTTTTGCTTGGAAACGGGTATGAGGTGGCAAAGAGCACGAAGCAGAACCAAGAGGAAAATGGGTGAGGTGGAAGAGAGTATGAAGTAGAACAGAAGAGGGAACGGGTGTTAGGTGGAAGAGTGCACGAAGTAGAACAGAAGAGGGAATGGATATGGGGTGGAAAGTTTACGGGCCGCATTTGAAATCGTGTTCATACCGCTTAGTCTAATTAAAAGAACACGATTTCAAGAGCGGCTGTAACCCCATATCCATTCCCTCCAAACGCGTTGACGTATGGGTTCGCACGATAAAGAAAAGTCAGGGAATTTCCTGACGGTTTTCTTAGGGTTCATTTTCAGGGAGCAGAAACGGCAAGCATCCGCTTGACAACGGCTGCCAGCCTGCCGATGCCTGTCTCCAGATCAGCAAGGGAAGCATAGGCATAGGAGATGCGCAAATAACGGCTGTTATCCCGTTCGTACAAATGCCCCGGATTCAGCAGGACGCCTTCCTTTAACGCCGCGGCAAAAAGCGCGCTCAACGACAGCGCCTGCGGCAGCTGCAGCCAAATGTAGAATCCTCCGGCCGGCATGTCCCAGGAGGCCAAGCCCCCGAGATGCTTCTCCAAAGCGGCTGCCGTAATATTTCTCCGCACAGCGAGCTGCCTGCGCACCGATTCCAGGTGCTCCTGATACAAGCCGGAGGACAGCCATACCGCTGCGGCCGATTGGGATAACGAGCTGGAGCCGTAATCGGTCTGCATTTTAATGTCGGCCAGCCGGCTGATGACGGGCTCCGGACCGATGACCCAGCCGATGCGCAGGCCCGGGCTGACCGTTTTGGAAAAGCTGCCTAAATACAGAACGATGCCGCCCGGATCGTCGGCTTTGAGCGGGGCGGGCGGAGGGGCATCGATCCACACATCCCTATATACGTCATCCTCGATCAACGGGAGGCCCTCCCTGGAGCATATGTCCATCAGCTGCTCCCGTCTTGGCCGGCTCATAACCGTCCCTGTCGGGTTATGAAACGAAGGAATGGTATAGAGCAGCGCTCCGTTCACCTGCCTTTTATATTGCGGGATCAAGCCTGCCTCGATGCCCTCCCCGTCCATCGGGATACCGGACAGCTTCATGCCCGCGGATTGAAAGATCGGAACGGAATACAAGTAGGACGGTGTTTCAAGCAGGATCGTCGATCCTTTATGCAGCAGTCCGATCGAGATCAGATGCAGCGCCTGCAGGGCGCCGGATACGATCAGAATGGAAGCGGGAGAAGCGTGGATGCCGTATCCCTTCACATGCTGCGCGATTTGCTGCCGCAGCTTGGCGCTGCCTTTCGGCTCCTCATACCCAAGCGGCAGCGGCTCGCAGGCTACTGCTTGCAGGACTTCCCTCATTTCCTGCTGAGGAAGCATATCCGGAGCGAGCTCGCCCGTTCCAAGCCGGATGATACCGGTGCGGAATTCCGCTTCATTGATTTCTTGTATTGTCGGCAAATTTGACGACTGAATCCCTGCTTTGACGTACGACGTCCAATCCGGCGGGGGCGCGGCGGTCAATTGCGTCCACGTATGGTTCACGACGGTCGTGCCTCCGCCCCGGTTTCCTTCAAGGAAGCCGTCTGCGGTCAATTCATCCAGCGCCATAACGACGGTGCTCCGGTTCACTCCGAAAGCTTCCGCCAGCCGCCGCTGCGAAGGGATTTTGGTTCCGGCAGGCCATTCGCCCTGAACGATTTTATTTTTCAAATGGGTGCTGATCTGATAATGAAGCGGCAGACCGGACATCCGGTCCGGCTGCCATTCCAAGGATGTCATCGATATTCCTCCTGCTGCGATCGGACTTAAATAACCATAGTATACAACTTGGTTGGGTCGTTATCCAGCCAAATGGATGGAGCCAAAACGGCATGGCTGTCCTACAATAGATCCGAACACATCAAGAGCAGCGGAGGCAGCAATATGATCGAAGCATGGATGAACGGATTTATTTTGGCCGCTGGCCTGATCCTCCCTTTGGGGGTTCAAAATATGTTTATTTTTAACCAGGGAGCGAATCAGCCGCGGTTGGTCCAGGCGCTGCCGTCGGTGATTACGGCGGCGCTGTGCGACACGGTGCTCGTTATTTTGGCGGTGCTGGGCATTTCGGTCGTCGTCGTAAATTTCGCTTGGCTGAGCCGGATTTTGATGGGGTTCGGAGCTATATTCCTCCTCTATATGGGCTGGACGCTCTGGCGGAGCCATCCGTCCAACGGTGCCGCCGCCGGTCAAGCGGCTTACGGTATCCGCAAGCAGGTGCTGTTCGCGGCATCTGTATCTTTATTGAACCCGCACGCCATTCTGGATACGGTCATGGTAATCGGAATGAATTCGCTGCGCTACAGCGGGACGGACCGGACTGCATTTGCGGCGGCGGTCGTAACCGTATCCTGGCTCTGGTTTCTGGGTTTATGCATGGCGGGAAGCATTATGAAAAAGATGAATCCTTCCGGCGGCTGGATACGATGGATCAATAAAATCTCCGCCCTCATCATCTGGGGCACGGCTTGTTATTTGCTGCTGGGTCTTGTCCGCTCGTTATAACGCAAGCGGGCTGCATAAGCAAGGGCTGCGGGAGCGCGCCGGGCCAGCTGCGAAATTCGGACGGGGGTACGCCGATCTTGCGTTTGAACGCTTTGGAGAAATGAAAAATATCGTTAAAGCCCGCAGCCAGGGCGATTTCGCCGATCGACAGATCGGAGGAGGTCAGCAGCTGACGGGCTTTTTCCAGTCTCCGGTCATAAATATATGCCATGGGCGTCATGCCCATATGATTTTTGAAGAAGCGGATAAAATAGTTCGGATGATGATGAATCAGTCCTGCCAGCTCCGCAACGGTCAGATCCCGTTCCAGGCGGGCCTCGATGTATTGCAGCACCGTATTAAGCTTGCTGCCGGATAAGGAGGGAGCGTGGGCAGGATGGGTCCAGGGCCGCCTGCTCGAAATAGCAGGAGATCAGATCCAGCAGCGCCGCCTGCATGTGGATCGATTTGGCGGGACCCTGCTCCGTTGTGTAGCTGTGCACGAGCTTCTCGAAAGCTTTGACCACTTGCTCAGGCTGTTCCGCATCCAGGCAAAAGGGCAGCTTAAATGAGCTGAACAAATTCATCAGGCTGAGGCTCGATATGAAATGGCACCAATACATCCGGTAGGTGCGGCTCGGGTCCGTGACCGAATAGGACTGTGTCAAACCTGCGGGAGCGAACACCAGCTGTCCCGGCCTGGGCCGTAGTTCTTCCCCGCCGACGAACACGCGCCCTTCGCCCTCGGTAATGTAATAAATTTTACTGTATACGGGCTCGAAGGGAGCCTGCATCCAGTCCGGCTTGCATTTGCTAAGCAGCGAAATGATCAGCTGCACCTTCAATTCAGATAAAAAGCGGCTGATCGCCGAATGATCGCGTGCTTCCATTGCAATCACCCCTTTTGTTGTTATGCCATGCGTCCAGCAGGAGGTTAGTTTCGTACAAATTCCGGTTAACCGTGTCCATATGGATTATATCATACCCGTCGTACAATACAGGAGAAGCGGAAGTGACTATGATGGACGGAGGGACCTGAGTATGGCACAACGGGATATGTATATGGATAATGCGGATGCAGAAGCGGAGACGGGGCGTCAGCCCGCCGCGATAACGGAGCTGACGGAGGAGGGGCACGACCGGCGTTTGGCCTGGTGGCGCGAAGCCCGGTTCGGAATGTTCATCCATTGGGGTTTATATTCCTTGTTAGGCGGCGTATGGAAAGGCAAGGAGGTGCCGGGCGCCTACGGCGAGCACATTATGCTCAGAGGACAAATTCCTGTGAAGGAATATGAGAAGCTTGCCGAGGACTTTAACCCGGTACGCTTCGATGCCTGGGCGTGGGTGAAGGCGGCCAAGGAGGCCGGGATGAAATACCTGGTCATCACGGCGAAGCACCACGACGGATTTGCGCTGTATGATTCAAGCGTGTCGGATTTCAATATTCTTAAGCGCACGCCGTACGGCCGCGATCCTATGAAGGATTTGGCGGAAGCCTGTCATCAGGAGGGCGTGAAGCTCTGCTTTTATTATTCGCATGCGATGGATTGGCACCATCCCGATTCGCAGGGCAATACGCATGATTTTCCCGGCAACATCGGGGCTTGGGATGAGCTGGAAGCTTGGATTGACGACGAGGATAAGCGTACGCGTTATGAACGTTATTTGAATGAAAAAGCGTTCCCTCAGCTCAAAGAGCTGCTGACGGAATACGGTGAGGTCGCGGTTCTTTGGTTCGATTGCGGCCATAAGGTGACGGACGAGCAAGGACAGCGCTTCGTGGACTATGTCCGCAGTCTGCAGCCGAACTGCCTGGTCAACCGGCGCGTGCGCAGGGACGGCTTCGGCGATTACGGCAACTCCGGGGATAACCAGCTGCACATCCGCATTCAGCGCAAGGACTGGGAGTCTATCCATACGATGAACGATTCGTGGGGCTATAAGAAAACGGATCATAACTGGAAGCCGGTCAAACGTATTCTCCATAATATGATTGACGTATTCAGCCTGAACGGCAACTATCTGCTCAATGTCGGGCCGACTCCCGAGGGCGAGTTCGATGAGAATTCCCGCCGGATTCTGCATGAAGTGGGCCGATGGATGCAAGTTAACGGGGAGAGCGTATACGGTACGGAGGGCAGCCCGATCGGCAAGCCGCAATGGGGACGGTGCACGATGCAAGGCAGCAAGCTGTATCTTCATGTATTTGAATGGCCTGCCAGCGGTAAGCTGATCGTGCCCGGTCTGCGAAGCGAGGCGGCGAAAGTCTGGCTGCTGGCGGACAGCAGCCGCAAGGAGCTTGTCCGCCATCGGTTGAATGCCGAGGATGTGGAGATCGAGGTGCCTGCCGAAGCGCTCGACAAGCATGCAACCGTTATTGTGGTCGAGGTGAAAGGGGCTGTTGAAGGCAATCCGGTCAAGCGGTTGTTTAACCGCGACTATGTCAATGTGCTGAACGCCTTTGACGGAGATATTCATGGCAGCGAGCTGCGCTTGGATACCGGCAAAGCGGGCCGTGACGTCGTGACCCACTGGGTAAATGCTGCAGACAGCATCAGCTGGAACCTTCCGGGCTGCCGAAGCAGGCGATTATGAAGTCAAGCTGGTGTACGGAGCGAAGGAAGGCTCGGCAGGCGGGGCTTACGTGCTTGAAAGCGCCGGACAGCGTTTCGGCGGCCGCGTTGTCCAGAAGGGCGACGGCTATAGCTTCGTTTATGACACGCTGGGAACTGTGAAGCTGTCTGCGCCAGGCGAATATACGCTGACGGTATGGGCGGAAACGATAACGTGCGAGTTTTTGATGAATTTGAAGGAAGTGCAGCTTCATCCAGCAGGGTGAAAATGAGACCTGCGCGTTCCTTGTCGGTAAAACCTTTCTTCAAGTGTAACCTTTTCCTCCTACTATAAAGTAATGTTTTCTCCTGGTTTCTCACGAATTCTCAATATTTCAACTTTGACAGCTTGAGCGATAATAGTGGAGAATGCGGCCTGTGCAACTGATTGAAGTCAGAGCGTAGGCGGGAATAGAGCTTAGGATATCAGATTCCAAAACTGTGGATTATTCGGTATGATCGCACAGTTGGATATCCACATTCACCCTCGAGGTTTACCCTCCCATGTCACGCTGGGTCTATGCCCTCACATTCCTTCGTTCTACCTCTCAAGGGGTGGATGCCGATTCTTGCTCCTTTACGGGGTCGTTGCCCTTATGGAATATTGTTCGTCGGCTTCTCCGGTGCTTCCGTTGTCATAGTTGTTCACTTGTGAATAATGCGAGATTCCAGGTATTTGCTTTCTTGCTCTAAGCAGCCTCTTGCTGTATCTGGTAGCTCCTAACGGGACCCATAACGTCAATTGCGTTGTACTCTCTTTGCTTTGTCCCCAGCGTGTGCAGAACTCGAATGAGTTTGCCACACAAGGCGATGAGGGACTGCTTTTTCTTGAGTGGATTTTGGCTTCGCGTTGTATAGTGCTTGTGAAGCGACTTAAAAGCCTCATTCTTAGCCACCATTGGCATCACCGCGCGGTACAAGAGCGCTCGCAGGCGTGATCGTCCTCGCTTGCTAATTCCCGTCTTGCCCTTGCGTTTACCCGAGCTGTTCTCTTTGAGGTTTAGCCCGGCGAGTCGAATAATTTGTTGACCGTGATCGTAGTTGTTTAGATCCCCAACCTCAGCTAGAAATCCAGCCACGGTAATCGCTCCAACTCCCGGTACGGTCAGCATTTGTATTACTCCAGGAATGTTCTCCAGGATCCGCATGACTTGCCCCATAATGGATTCCAGTTGATCGTTAAACAGGTCGAACTGCCCGAGCAGCGTATGAAGTTCCATTCGAGCCGCGACGGCGCCTTCTACCAGTCCGATAGACGCAACAGCGACAGCGTATAGCTTTTCTGCACGCTTGATCCCCACGCCACGCTTCACGTCCGTCTTCCAGTGAGCCAGGACGTCTCTGGCCCCCTTGGCGACGATGTCTGCCGGCAACGGAAATGCCCTCATCGTCATGAGCGAAGCTTTGCCGTCCCAATCCTTAAAGACACCGATGTACTCCGGAAAAAACCTGTCAAACCAGTTGCCGATGCGACCTTTCACTTGCGTCAAGCTGGCCGACACCTTCTCCCGCAGGTTCATCAGGATTCGTAAATCTGCGTATTCTTTTGTAGGCAATTTCGGCTCCGAGTACTTCCCGTTCCGAATGAGATCCGCAATGACTTTGGCATCTTTATAGTCGCTTTTCGTCTGCGAGTTGTCCTCAAGTTCTTTCGTCTTGCTGACATGATGCGGATTGACGACAACGACCTGAATGCCTTGTTCCTGCAGAAATGCTGCGAGCGGGAACCAATAGTGTCCGGTTGGCTCAATTCCAAACACAATATCAGTCTTGCCATGTGTTTGTCCGAGCTCCTTCATCCACGTCGCCAGTTTTGTCAACCCTCCCTGATCGTTGTGGAACACGCAATCCTTGCCCAGTTCAATTCCACGAAAATCTACTGCACGCGCTACATGAATCTTCTTGGCAATGTCCGCACCGACAACCAGCGTCGAATCGGTAATTCGTGTAATCCGTTGATTCTGTTTCTGTTTTAGCTTATGCTTCATAGTAGGTGCCTCTTTTCGTATGTGGGTTTTGTTCTTTTGGTCGAGAACAACGATTCCCAGTATACAAGAGGCGCTTTTTTCGTTCAAAGCTCAAATTACTTCATTACAGGAATGGCTCCTTGTTTACGTCTGGGAATATGAGGTTAAATCACCCTATATTAGGATGAGGAGGCGAAGGGAATGAACCGAGAGATTCATGCCGATATTGCGGTGATCGGCGGAGGGGTTGGAGGCTGCGCCGCGGCATTGGCCGCATGCAGCCTGGGCCGGACCGTCGTCATGACCGAAGAATACGCCTGGATCGGCGGTCAGCTGACGAGCCAGGCGGCACCGCCCGACGAGCATAAATGGATTGAGCAGTTCGGCTGCACGCGCAGCTACCGTACATTCCGGAATCGGGTGAGAGACTATTACCGGCGTCATTTTCCGTTGTCCGAGGCGGGACGGTCAGCCGTTTACTTCAATCCCGGCAACGGCGGTGTAAGCCGTCTCTGCGCCGAGCCGCGGGTGATGCTCGCGGTGCTGCGCGAGATGCTGGCGCCTTTTATCAACAGCGGGAAGCTGACGCTCTATACAGGCAGCAAGCCGATCAAAGCGGAGACAGTTCGGGATGAGATCCGCTCCGTCACCGTCAAAACGGCCGAGGGCGATAAGCTGACGATTACGGCATCTTATTTTCTTGATGCCACCGAGTGCGGTGACGTGCTGCCGCTTGCCGGAGTCGAATACGTTACCGGGGCGGAGTCGAAATCCGACACAGGCGAGCCGCATGCTCTTGAAGGCAAGGCGGACCCTAAAGATATTCAAGCTTTTACGTACTGCTTTGCTATGGATTACTTCGAAGGCGAGAATCATGTGATCGACAAGCCGAAAAATTACCGTTTTTGGCGGTGCCTACCAGCCGGAGATTTGGCCGAACCCGCTGCTGAATTGGGTCTCTCCCGATCCGAAGACGCTGGAGCCGACGGAAGAAACGCTGTTTCCGGGTACGGACAAATACCCGTTGTTTATTTACCGCCGGATTATCGATAAGAACAATTTTGCTGCCGGCACGTACGCCTCTGATGTTACACTGGTGAATTGGGCGCAAAATGATTACTTTCTGGGAAATTTGTATGACGTGCCCGAGGCTGAAGCGAGGAAGCATCTGACCCAGGCCAAGCAGTTAAGCCTTTCCTTGCTTTACTGGCTGCAGACCGAGGCGCCGCGCCCCGACGGTAAAACGGGCTATCCGGGACTGCGGCTCCGTCCGGATGTGCTTGGCAGCGAAGACGGCCTGGCCCAAGCTCCTTATATCCGCGAATCTAGACGGATTCAAGCCGAATTTACGGTGAAGGAGCAGCATGTCAGCGCAGCCGTCAGAGGGGAGCGGGGCGCCGAGCCGTTTACCGACAGCGTAGGTATCGGCTCCTACCGCATCGACCTTCATCCGAGTATGAGCGGACGCACGTTTCTCGATATTTCCTCGGTGCCGTTTCAGATTCCGCTCGGCAGCCTGATTCCGCGCCGTGTGAAAAATCTGCTTGCGGCCTGCAAAAATATCGGCACGACGCATATTACGAATGGCTGCTACAGGCTGCATCCCGTCGAATGGAACATCGGCGAATCGGCCGGCTATACCGCAGCCTTCTGCCTCGAGCATAACTACCGCCCGACCGAGGCTCCGGGCTGCGCCGGAAAAGCTGCAGGCGCTGCAAGCCCTCCTGACAGCCCAGGGCGTCGAACTGGCCTGGCCTCAAATCGGACCGGTTTAAATGTAATTAAATGTTACTAACTGTAACATCAGATAATAGCAGACCAACCAAACATATAGGCAGGCAGAACGCCTTCATCTCCTCTGAGATGGGGCATTCTGCCTGTTTTTTTGCTTAAATAAAGTCGAAGCCTAAAGCAAAGGTCGAACCAGAGGGATGGGGTATGGGGTGGAAAAGCGAAGCGGTCGCCTTTAAACCCGTGTCCTCACAGCTCTCATCCCATTCAGAAGGACACGGGTTTAACAGCGATTGAAACCCCATACCCCATCCCTCCCCCGCCAACATTAGGATCGGCATCCCTCCCCCGCCAACATTAGGTGGCTCGACATCTCTCCCCATCATTAGGAGCCTGCATCGTCCCATGGTTCGTAATTGCTCCGCCTTCCGCCGCATTATGGCATATTCCGGTATAGACGACCGTATTCTGAAAGAAGACATCCAAGAAAATCGTTTCATCGAACTTCCGATTTGGCAGCAGAAAGGAGGGCAGCGGTTTATTGGAGCAGGCTCCGAGTCTCCAGCCTTGAGGGAGGTGCAGTGTCATCCGTACAATGATACAAAACGTCGCAATCGTGCTGCTTTTCTGTATCGGGGCGGCCCTGATGCTTCAGCCGTGGTGGTACCATTTCGTCCAGGAGAAGCGCCAGCAGGCTCTATTGGAGCAGTGGAACAAGCGTACTGCTGCGGGCGAGAAGGCTGAACCTAAGACTGAGCTCAAGACTGAACCTATGGCTGAACAGGAAGCGCGAAATGAGGCTGGGCCCGTGGCCGGGCCGCCTGTACCGCTCCCGGTGACGGCTGGAGAGGGGATTCATGTGCAGGAGACGCCGGGGTCTCTGCTGTCGGTTGACGGGTACGCCGTACAAGCGATGCTGTCGATCGAGAAGCTCCGGCTGCTGGAGCCTGTTGTGCAGGGAGCCGACCCGGAGGCGTTAAAGACGGGCATCGGTATCGTGGAGCCGGGCCGTCTTCCCGGCACCATCGGCAATTACGTGCTGGCAGGACACCGAAGCTGAGCCTACGGCAAGCAGTTCAGCCGGCTTAATGAGCTGGAGAAGGGGGACCGGGTGGTCATCAAGACACCGTCCAACGCTTTTGAATATGAGGTGACCTCCAAATATCTTGTCGAGCCGGACGATTTGTCCGTATTGGATCAGAGCAAGAACAAAGCGGAAATGACACTGATTACCTGCGAGCCTAAATACCATCCGACCCATCGGCTTATTGTCAAAGCGGTTTGGAAGGGGCCGGCGGGGTCCGTGTCATGAGTAAGGAGAAATGTGACGCATGAGAAGGTTTAAAAAGGAGCACGCACTAATTACGGCGCTGCTGCTTCTTTGGCACATGCTGCTGCTTCCGATCACCGTGTGGGCGGCAGACGAACCGGCGGACGGCATTCAAATCGAGCTAAGGAGCACGCAGTCCCTCGTCGATTCGGGGAACAAGTTTACTTACGAGATAAGCTACAGCGTATCCAGCACGACGAAGCTGTTCACCGACGCTGAAATCGTCCTTCCCCTGCCGAAAGAGCTGGTGTTTGCCTCAGCAGTCGACGCAGGAGACACGAACTATGCTTACGATGCGGCGCTGCATACCGTAACCTTCAAATTCAAGGACGCGGTGCGGGCCGGAACGACGGGGACGGTTCAAGTGATCGTCTATTTCCCGAATTATACTACTCCGGACGGAACGGCGGTTTCGGCAAGCGGCAAGTTTCTAAGCGGACAAGGCAGCAAGACGTCCAATGCCGTTACGGTTACTGCAAGAGCCTCCGCCGAGTGGGAGCTGAAGAAGGAAAGAACGAAGCCGGTCCAGGAGGTGCTGCCCGAGCCGGGGGGCGAGGTGGAGTATAAGCTTACCCTGCGGGACAAAAAGCTGAGCGCTTCCGGGAGACTGGAGCTGCGCGACGCCGTGGTACGCGACACGCTGCCGGCGGAAGCGCAATTCGTATCCGCCACTCCGGCGGCGGACAAGGTGGAGAACGGTCAAGTCATCTGGAACCTCGGCACGCTGGGCCAGGGAGTGACGTCCAAGGAACTGCGGGTACTGGTGAAATATCCTTCCACCGCTTCGGGTCTCGTAACGAATACGGCGGAGGCGGCGTACACGCCTTTGCAGCAGAGTCCCGTTACGCTCCACGCGGAGGTGCAGCACGGCTTTACATCCAGCCCGGAGGACGGGGGCAGCGGTTTTTTCAAATCCGTGCAGGATCGCCAGAAGGAAGCATCGCCGGGGCAAGACGTTAACTTTTATATCGGAAGCTTGTACAGCCGTGCCAATGTCAGCCTGCAAAATTATGAGGTAACGGATATGACGCCGGACCATTTGGAATTGCTGCAGATCTTTACGCCGACGTTTACCGGTATCGATTCTTACAAGATTCAATATACCGTGGCGGACAGCGTATACGGACCTTGGAACGATTGGAAAACGGTGCGCACGGATCAGCGGCAAACCTTGAAGGTAAGCGAGCTTCCCGTTCCCGGCTCAGCGGTAAGGGGCTTTAAGCTCGTGTACGGGACCGTGCCGGTAAATTTCAACCAAACGGGTAATTTCGAAATCCGCTACAAGGTGGATCCTGTCATGCCGGCTTCGGCTGTGCCGGATGAAACCGCCAAGACCACGAATACGGCGGGGCTGCGCTACAGCTTTGCCGGCAGCCTGTATGAGGAAAACCGGAGTGCGGATCTGTATATCGTGCAGAACCGTCCGCTGCTGGAGGTCGTGAAAAAGGCGCTCAACGGCACGGATTTCTCGCCAGGCGATACAGTACATTATCAAATATCGGTGCGGAACTCCGAGTACAGCAGTATGGATTTTCAAAATCCGATTATCGAGGATCTGCTGCCGCCGGAGCTGGAATATGTTCCGGACAGCGCAAGGCTGACCGATGACAGCGGTCTGGGTCTGAGCGCTCCTGTCTTTGAACTGGGTACGGGAACCGATGGGCGCAGCTTGCTCCGGTGGAGCTGGAGTGACGGCAATCCGGCCGCCATCGGCTTAAGTAAAAAGATCGTGCTGGAGTATGAAGCCAAGATCAAGGCAGGCACGAAGTCGGGCTATGTTGATAATGTAGCGGAGGTGACCTCCGACCGGCACGATTATTTGAACAACGCTGATTTTACGAAGAAGATTTACAAGAACGGCAGATGGTATGACTATAATAATGCGCCTGTGTATGTTCACTCCACCGTCAAGCTGGAATCCGTCAAATGGGTGCAGGGCGATTTGGACGGGAACAATTGGACACAGTATCCCTCTAAAGGACTGACGACGCCCGGAGGCAAGGTTGAGTACAGGCTGCAGGTGACGAACGTGGGCAATATAGCGGTGAAAGGGCTGCTGATTGTCGATGCCCTGCCCCGTATAGGCGATTTGGGCGTGGTGGACAGATCTTCGCGGGACAGCGGGTGGAGTCCGGTTTTAACCGGAAAAGTAGTAACGCCAAATTATATAACCGCGTATTATTCGACCGATGCGGATATCGCTATGAGCGGCGGCCATTGGTCGATGGAGCCTCCCGGAGACCTCACGAAAGTAACGGGTCTGAAGTTCATGTTTTCCGACGGACATGTGATCGCGCCGGGGGCTCAAGAGGAGGTCGGCTGGGTCATGCGGGCGCCGGTCAATGCGCCGACGGACGGTCAGACCGCATGGAGCTCCTTCGGCTATACGGCGCAGCGGGTCGATAACGGGAAATCGCTGCTGACGACGGAGCCGTTGAAGGTTGGGGTCGTCGTTCAGGAGGATGCCGAAGGCGAAATCGGGAACTATGTCTGGCGCGATGCAAACGGGGACGGCGTACAGAATGAAACCGCCGAGCAGGGCGTGAACGGCGTTCATGTGGAGCTGTATAACGCCTCCGGGGCCCTGGTGCAGTCGACGATTACGAGCAACGATTTCGCCGGCAATCCCGGTTATTATATGTTCACCCATCTGTCCTCGGGGAGCTATCGGGTGAAATTTAACCTTCCGGAAGGCTACGGAGGCTGGGTAAAAGCAAATCAGACCGCGGATGCTTCCGATTCTGATGCCGACGCCGACGGCTGGTCGGAGATGATTCAGCTCGGCGCCGGCCAAAGGAACACGGATATTGACGCAGGACTGCTGTTGCCGCAAGGTAGAATCGGCGATAAGGTCTGGCTCGATACGAACGGCAACGGACTTCAGGACGCGGGCGAGCCGGGGCAGGACGGTGCAGCCGTCCGTTTATTTGACGCCAACGGATTTGTTTTGGCTGAGACCGTTACTTCCGGCGGCGGCATCTACGCCTTCGAGCACTTGCCGGCTGGGAGCTATTTTGTTCAGTTCGATCTGCCGGCAGGATACAGGTTTACACAGCAGGGAGACGGCAGCCAGAGAGAGCTGGATTCCAATCCCGATCCGGCTGCAGGCAGAACCGGACTGATCGCTTTAGGAGCAAATGAAAGCAATAACACGGTAGACGCAGGACTGCTGGCGCCGAGCGCAAGCCTCGGGAACCGCGTCTGGCTGGACGAGAACAAGAATGGTTTGCAGGATGGGGCGGAGCCCGGTCTTAACGGACTGACCGTAGAGCTGTTGAACGAACGCGGAGAAGCGGTGCAGACGGCCAAGACTGTCAAGGATACCGTCTATGGCGACGGATTTTACCGGTTCGGTTCCTTGTGGGCCGGTGCGTATCAAGTCCGATTCACGCTTCCCGAAGGTTCTTACGCGTTTACAGTCCAAGGGAAGGATGCGGCCTCGGACCAGGACTCGAATGCCGATACGGCTAGCGGCGTGAGCGGGATTATTAGGCTGGCTGCGGGCGAAGCGAACGATACGGTCGATGCCGGTATCATTCCGCTGCCGCCTGAAGAAGGTAAAGCGGCGCTTGGCGACTATGTGTGGCTGGATGAGAACGGGGACGCTGTGCAAAATGACGGAGACAGCGGCGTCAACGGCATCGTCGTGAAGCTGTACAATGACCGTGGTGCCTTGCAGGCATCGACGATAACGGCGTCCGTCTATCAATCCGTTTATAACAGCGTGTACAGCAGCGTATACAGTTCGCCCGGTTATTATCAATTCAGCGATTTGACGCCCGGCAGCTATATCGTGCAGTTCGGCTTACCGGACGGGTATGCATTTACCGGCAAAGGGGCCGGAGGCAATTCTGCGACGGATTCCGATGCTTATGCCGATGGAATGACCGACCGGATCGCTTTGGCTTCGGGGCAGACCGACCTGAGTATCGACGCCGGGCTCCGGCGGCTATCCGTACCTCCTGTCCTGGGCATGCTTGGCGACTACGTATGGGATGACAAGAACGGGGACGGTGTGCAGAATGACGGAGAACCGGGAATCGGCGGCGTGACGGTCCGGCTGCTGGACGAACGCGGGCAGCAGCTGGCGGAAGCGGTGACGGATTCAGTGTATGGCAGCCTGGGAAGGTACAGGTTTGACGAACTTTCGGCAGGCCAGTACAGGATAAAATTCGAGCTTCCGTCCGGCTATGCGTTTACGCTGAAAGGAGCCGGAGACAACCGGTCGGCAGATTCCGATGCACTGCCTGACGGGACGACGGACCTTCATTACCTTGACGCAGGGGCAGACCGATCTGTCGGTCGATGCCGGGCTCAAGCAAATGCCGGTAAACCCGGAACCGTCAGCGGTGCTCGGAGACCGTGTCTGGTACGATGTGAATGGAGACGGTGTGCAAAACGAGGGAGAAACGGGCGTTAACGGGCTTTTCGTCCACTTGTATAAGGAGGACGGACAGCTGATTTCTTCCACAGTAACCGGTGCGGTTTACGGTGAATCGGGGTATTACAGCTTCCGGGAGCTGACGGCAGGGAAATACAGCTTGAAATTCGAGCTTCCGTCCGGCTATGAATTTACTGCGAAGGGGCAAGGTGCCGACCGTTCCGCAGATTCCGATGCATTCGGCGATGGCACCACGGCAGCGATTGCTTTGCAGGCCGGCGAGTCGAATCTCACTTTGGATGCGGGAATCGTCGCATCCGACGACGGTGATCACGGGCCCGGACCGGGCCGGAACCCCGCGGCGCTCGGGGACTATGCATGGATTGATATGAATGGCGACGGCATTCAAAATGAACAAGAGCCGGGCTTGAACGGCGTGCTTGTTACAGTGTATCTGGAAGACGGCACGCTGTTGACTTCCACCGTTACCGGTACCGTATACGACCGTGCCGGATTGTATCAATTCGGCGATCTGCAGCCGGGAAGGTACAAAGTGAAGTTCGATTTGCCATCCGGCTACGTTTATACGGAGCAGGGAAGAGGCACGGACCGCACGGCGGACTCCGATGTGAATGGAGCCGGCTTGACGGAGGTTGTTCTCTTGGCTGAAGGTGAGAGCAATCTTACGGTTGACGCAGGCTTCAAGCGCAGAAGCACGAATCCTTCCAACCCGGGTGATTCCGACTCCGGCGGTTCGGGAGATTCGGGGGGCTCGGGTGATTCCGGCGGCGGAAGCGGAGGTGACGGCTCTTCCGGCGGCCCTGGAAACCCCGGAGGATCCGGCGGACCGGGACCCCGGGGACACCGCAGAATCCGTCCGGCGGCGGAGGTCAGCCGGGTGAGACTCCGGATCAGCCCGCACCCGGTAACGGGACTCCGAGCCCTAACGGGCCCGGCCAGCAGCCGGGAGGCAGCGAGCCTGGAAACGGAGCCTCCGGCGGAGATGAGCCGGGAGCCGGCCCCGGAGGGGATTCCCCTGGAGCGGCTCCTGACGGCGGCGTTCCCGGCTCAGCAAGCCAGCCGGGAACGAGGACGCTTCCTTTGACCGGCGAGCCGTTCCCATTGACTCCGCTGATCGGCGTATTGCTGTGTGCCGCAGCGGGGGCTCTCGCGATTGGGCGGATCATGCTCAGTAAGAAACAAGGCCGCTAAGTTACTACTGAAAAATTTCTTCATCTATTATTGAAGGCTCCCCCCATGGCCGTCAGGACATGGGGGGATTTCGTATGATCAGGTCAGCCGGAGATTTCTGGCTGGCCTCTTCGCTTCATAGACAGGAAGGAGCGTCCAAAGCTTGCTTGAGCAGCTCTCCTTGAAGCAGACAGGTGAAATTAGCAAGCCTGCTGCTCTAAGGGGAGCTTTTCATATATGCCGTTATGCAGCCGTTTACACACGGCTTTGACCTTTCTTTTTCTTAATTGTAAAAAAATTTTAAAAATTCAATGTAGGATTCCGTAAGATTCAGTAGGTAGAAGTTACAATAAACAACATAAGGTGTAATGAAACATCACGTATGCATATCTTTAGCCCGCTAGCAGCTTCTCCGACAGTCTGCGAGGCGGGGGATAAGCACGGAAGGAGGGGTTCTATGATCTCGTTTCAGCAAGTAGACAAGCATTACGGCGATTTTCATGTGCTGAAGGATATTTGTCTTGACATTGCGCAAGGTGAGGTGGTTGTCGTTATAGGGCCGTCAGGCTCAGGCAAAAGCACGCTTCTTCGATGTATCAACAGACTGGAGACGATTACCAGCGGCGGGCTGACTGTCAACAATGTGAAAGTGAATGACAGCAAGACGGATATTAACAAGCTTCGCCGGGATATCGGCATGGTCTTCCAGCATTTCAATCTGTACCCTCATATGAAGGTCATAGATAACATTACGCTGGCCCCGATGAAGGTGCTGGGGGTACCCAAGGCGGAAGCGGAGCAAACCGCGAAATATTATCTCGAGAAAGTCGGCATTGCGGATAAGGCGGACCGGTTTCCTTCCCAATTGTCCGGCGGGCAGCAGCAGCGTGTCGCCATAGCGAGAGGTCTTGCCATGAAGCCGCAAATCATGCTGTTTGACGAGCCGACCTCGGCGCTCGATCCCGAGATGGTAGGCGAGGTGCTTGATGTTATGAAGACGCTCGCGAATGAAGGAATGACGATGGTCGTCGTGACGCATGAGATGGGCTTTGCGAAGGAGGTCGCCGACCGGGTGGTCTTTATGGACAAAGGTCAAATTCTGGAGGTATCCTCTCCGGACGCATTTTTCTCCAATCCCCGTGAGGAGAGGGCGCAGCTGTTCCTGAACCGCGTGCTGAATCACTAAGGTATTCATAAATCTTGATATAGCGAAGGGAGTCATGTTCTATGACGAAGAAAAAATGGTTGACGATGGGTGTTTCGGTACTTGCCTTATCCGCACTGCTTCTTTCCGCCTGTGGAACGAAAGACGGAGGCGGCAGCGCAAGCGAAGGCGGCAAATCGGCCGCATCGGCGTCGGTGCTCGATGAAATCAAGAGCCGCGGCAAGCTCGTTGTCGGCGTTAAGTACGACACCAAGCTGTTCGGCTTGAAGGATCCGGCGAGCGGCAAGGTCGAGGGCTTCGATGTAGACATCGCCAAAGCATTGGCCAAGCAAATCGTCGGAGACGAGAACAAGGTTGAATTGAAGGAAGTCACCTCGAAAACGCGCATTCCGATGCTGGACAATAAAGAAATCGATATGATTATCGCGACAATGACCATCAATGACGAGCGTAAAAAGCAGGTAGATTTCTCCGATGTGTATTTCAAGGCGGGGCAATCCCTGCTCGTGAAGAAAGGCAGTCCGATCAAGAGCATTGCCGATGTGAAGAAAGGCACCAAGGTGCTGGCGGTGAAAGGCTCCACCTCGGTAGACAATATCAAGCAAAAATCGCCTGACGCCACGGTTCTGGAATTCGATAACTATCAGGATGCGTTCAGCGCACTGAAAGCGGGTCAAGGCGACACGCTGACAACGGATAACGCGATTTTGTACGGGATGGCGGCACAGGACTCCAACTATGAGGTGGTCGGCGATCCGTTCACGGACGAGCCATACGGCATTGCTATCAAAAAAGGGGAAGCCTCTCTGTTGACCGCAGTCAATGACGGCCTTAAATCGCTGCAAACGAGCGGGGATTACAACAAAATTTATGAAAAATGGATCGGCAAAGTTCCGTCCAAATAAACCGGATTGAAGAAGATGGGGGACAAGCCGTCTCCCATCTTTTGTATTTTAAAAGCAGGGGGGATGCAGGATGCCCGACTTCACGATATTCACTGATTACTTCGAGCTTTATATGAAAGGGTTCGGCAACACGATACTATCAAGCGCAGTCGCACTGCTTGGCAGCTTCCTGCTCGGCACGCTCATCGCGGTTTTCCGGATTACACCCGTGAAGCCGCTGCAGTGGCTGGGAACGGTCTATGTGGAATTTATCCGCAATATTCCGCTGCTGCTCGTCGTTTTCGTTTTTTTCTACGGTCTGCCTTCCCTCGGCGTTACGTTAAGCGGCTTTGTCTGCGGCACCGTAGGCTTGATGGTGTATACTGCGGCATTTGTGGCTGAAGCGATCCGTGCGGGAATTATGGCCGTGCCGAAGGGACAGACGGAGGCGGCGCGGGCCTCGGGATTAAACTATGTTCAGACGATGCGGTTCGTCGTTCTGCCGCAAGCGGTCAAGATTGTCATTCCGCCGCTCAGCAACCAATTTATTAATCTGGTGAAAAACTCTTCGATTCTGGGCGCCTTCGCCGGCCTGGATTTGATGTATTACGGGGACCAGGTGGCCAGCAAAACGTATGCGACGTTCGACACGTACATTATTGTCGCGGTGCTTTATCTGGTGCTTACCCTCCCGTTAAGCTATATGGCGCTGCATTTAGAACGCAAATGGGCGAAAGCCGGATAAGGAGGGGGAACGGATGGATGTAGCCAACGCCTTTTCAGGCCACAATATCCTATTTATATTGGAAGGCTTTGTTGTAACGCTGCGGGTTGCGTTTATTGCCATCGTGCTCAGCTTCATCATCGGCTGTCTGGTGGGTACGATCCGATATACCCGGCTGCCGGTGGCGGCGCCGATACTGGCGGTGATCGTCGAGCTGGTGCGCAACCTGCCGCTGCTGCTCATCATTTTCTTTACCCGGTTTGCGCTGCCGGATATCGGTATCAAGCTCGGCGTAGAGAACTCGGCTATCGTCGGTCTCGCTATATTCGAAGCGGCTATGATTTCGGAGATTGTCCGCAGCGGGCTGAACTCAATCGATAAGGGACAGATCGAAGCTGCACGGTCTTCAGGCTTGAACTACACACAAACGCTGTGGCACATTGTACTGCCGCAGGGGTTGCGCCGTATGATGCCTCCGATGGTAAGCCAGTTTATTTCGCTGCTGAAGGATACGTCGCTGGCGATTGTCATTTCATTGCCTGATCTGATGCACAATTCGAAAATTGTAATCGGGCAGAGCTATAATTACACGCTGCCGATTCTTGCTTTCGTTGCCCTGCTGTATTTTGCCGTTAATTATGCGCTGTCAATGGCGGCCAAGCGTCTCGAGAGCAGAATGATTTAAGCTTCTCCGTTACTTATGAACAACCAGCAGGCAAAGGCTTATCTTCTTAGAAATCGTGAGAAGGTCGGCTTTTCACCGCTTCCGCTTATTTAACAGGCTTCAAGGTAAATATAGGATGAACGTGTCAAGGAAGTTAACATTTTGTCAAAAGTCCGGTAAAATAAGATGACGGCCGGATCCATGGCCGGCTGCGCATGCGCGAAAGCTTGGGCTCGGTTGGGGGGATCATACGTTGGAACGGATGCAGCACCGAATGAAAAGCGAAGGCATGCAGATGACGATCGTAGCGCTGATCGTTGCCGTAGCGGGAGAATTTAAAGTTACGCCCTTCAGCGGAGAGTTATTTCGTATAGGGCTCGGAAGCAGCGCATTTTTACTATGCTTATTATTCATGCGCCATTTGCCTTATATCAAAACGGGCATCATTGTCGGAGTAACCGTCCTAATATTTCGTTCTTTGGAGGATATTGCATCGGCGGATCATTTAATTCTGCTGGAATGTGTGCGCAAGCATTTCAGCGCCATGCTGTATTACATTGTGTTTTCGGCAGGGATGAGCCGGTTTCAGCGGAAAATACACGAGCAGCACCCGCTCATTCTCGGAGCCTGCTGCTCCGCGGTCGATTTTCTCTCGAATGAGATGGAGCTGATCGCTCGCAGCACGCTCTACCATCTGCCCTATATTCAGCCGGCACAGTGGCTGTTAATATCGGTGACCGCGATTGTCCGGTGCTACTTTACAATCGGCTTATACAGCAGTATAACCGTCAATCAGATGCGGACCCTGCACATGGAGCAGCAGAAGCGGATGGAGCAGATGCTGAAGATCGGCAGCGGGTTGTACGGCGAAGTTTTTTATTTGAAGAAATCGATGGAAACGATTGAACAAATTACGGCCAAGAGCTACGATTTGTACTGCAGGCTGAACGAATCGCCGGGCCATAAAGCGTTCAGCCGGTCCATTCTGGAAATAACGCAGCAGATCCATGAAGTGAAAAAGGATTCGCAGCGTATTCTCGCAGGGCTATTAAAGCTGTCCGACAGGGAAACCGCTTCCGCGATGACGTTGAGCGAGATCGTTCATTTCGTTCTGCAATCGAACCGGGAATACAGCGAGATGCTGCACAAGGTTACTCGTATGGAAGGCGAGGTAAAATCGGACTATTCGACCCGGCATTACATTCCGCTGCTGACGGTGCTGAATAATCTGGCTGCGAATGCCGTGGAAGCGGTAGAAGGCGAAGGGACGGTACGCATTCAGGTAGAGGAGCTTCAAGGGGAGACGGTGTTTACGGTTTCCGATACAGGCGGCGGGATTCTGGAGCAGGATCGGGAGATGGTGTTCGAGCCCGGCTTTACGACCAAGTACAGCCAGGAAGGAATGGCGGCGACAGGCATCGGGCTGTCTCATGTGAGAGATATTGTCCGTTCCTTCGGCGGCGCCATCGAGCTGAAGCCGCGCGGGACGCCGGCTGCTACGACGTTTGTCGTAACGCTGCCTACGAAAGCTTTACAACAAGGAGGGACGGAATGATGCTTTCCTATTGCATTGTGGATGATGATGCAGTCAGCAGACGGATGCTGCAATCGATTATTGAGAAAGGCGGCTTGGGCGAAGTGGTTGCCACGGCCGGTAACGGGCTCGAAGGGACTCGAGCCGTGCTGGATGCCGGGCCGGACGTCGTGCTGATCGATCTGCTTATGCCCGACCAGGACGGGATTGAGACGATTATCCGGTTGAAGCAGGAAGGGTTTTCGGGCAAATATGTGATGATCTCCCAGATCGAAAATAAAGAAATGATCGGTAAAGCGTACCAGGCCGGCATCGAATATTATATTCAAAAGCCGATCAACAAAATTGAAGTCGAAGCCGTGCTTTCCAAAGTAGGCGAGCATTGGCAGATCGGCCGTTACCTTCAGGAAATCAAGGCGTCTCTCGCCAAGCTGGATGTGCTGAGCCGGGATGCCGTGCTGTGCGCAAGAGGCCGAACACGAGGGAGTTAGTGCAGCCGATCCTGATGGATTTAGGCGTGATCGGAGATGCGGGAAGCCGGGACATTATTGAAATCATTGACCACTTGCTTCAGCATCATAAGGGGGAGACGATTCCGTCCTTGAAGGATTTGTATGAAGCGGCGGCACGGGTCGATAAGCCGGGTGCAGCGGATTTGGAGAAGGAAGGGAAGGCTGTCGAACAGCGGATTCGCCGCACGGTCATGTCCGCTCTGACTCATCTGGCCAATATCGGGCTCACGGATTACGGCAATCCGCGGTTCGAGCATTATGCGCCGCTTTATTTTGACTTTCAGGACGTTCGGCTTAAAATGAAAGAAATCGATGAGAATCGTACGCATGATAAAGGCAAAGTGAATATTAAGAAGTTTCTCCAGGTACTGTATTTGCAGACGCTGGACAAAGTCAGAGGCTCCGGCTGATTCGGGAGGGGATACTATGAAAATTGCATTCAAGAATGAGCAGACAGGCAGGTATGTCAAAGATTTTCGCATGGTTGTCAAGCACGTCTACAAGGTCGATTATACGGATGATTTACAGGAAGCGTTCCTTTACAATAAGCAGGAATACATAACTCCGCAGGCGGCGGAGGAAACGGAATCGAAGATGCAGTTCCAAATCCGCTGGTGCAGGGAAAAGCTGAATCAGCCTCTTGTTCCGTTCGATGTCGTCATCCGGCTGCCCGGTGAATGAACTGGCCGGTATAATGAAAAAGACGCCGCCCAAGCCGGCCGCTTGTCCTTACGGAGCAAAGGGCCGGCTTGGGCGGCGTGCTGCATAGTCCTGCGAGCTTAGGCGTTAGCCAAATATGCCTCCAGCTGATCGAAGGTTCCTCCGAAGCCCTGCTTCATCGATTCGAAGCCTTCGACAAACGCTCTGCGTTCTTCCTCTGATGCCCGAAGCGGGCCTCCGCGTAATGACAGCGTCGTTGTGCCTGCGCTTTCTGTCAGGGTCAGCGTGTTACGCACTTCCAGCGGCCAAATATCGCTGAACGGCGAGCAGATCGTATTGCCCTCGGGATCGGCGAAGGAGTTCACGAAAACGATTTTCTCCGGAGCCGTAATCTCCTCATACACAAATTTCCCCCACATTTTAAAACCGTCGGCAGACTTCATGCTGTAATGAAAGACGCCCCCGGGACGCAGGTCCAGCCGGGCCACATTTAACTCAAAGCCTTTGGGCCCCCACCAATGCGACAAGTGCTCCGCCTGTGTCCAGACCTTGAATACGAGCTCACGTGGCGCATGGAATGTACGCGTAATGACCAGCTCGGCGTTCTTTTCATCCATGGTCATGTGACCTGCTGCTTGCTTTTCAGCCATGTGTTACCTCCAAATGAGAGTGAATGGATGCTTCCTGCAGCTGCAGGCTGAGTCTGTGTTTCAGTATCATTCCTTAGTCTCGGAACGATTCTCTTGGCTCTGCAGCTCGTTGAGATATTCCTCCAGCCGGTCGAACTTCGCTTCCCAGATCCGGCGAAAAGAGTCCAACCAGGTGTCCAGCTCTTGCAGCGGCTGGGTCCGCAGCTTGTAAATCCGCCGATTGGCGTCCTTGTGCATCTCTACAATCCCCGCTTCACTCAGCACACGCAGGTGCTTGGACGCTTGGGGCTGATGAAGACCAAGGCGATCGGCAATTTCCCCGACGGTAAGGGGGCCTTCACGCAAGAGCTCGACGATGTGTAACCGGTTGGGTTCGGCAAGTGCGCTAAAAGTCGAATTCATGTTTTGAATATACCCCATTCAGAATATTCCTGTCAAGGAATATAGATAAGAATTTGAACCGTTTGATGATGCCGTTCCTCGTTCAGCTATGGATTTGAAGTGACCGGTATCCAGACCTCGCATTGGTAGCTCTCGGAGGCCGTATCTCCCGGCGGATATACCTCAAGCTCCGGCGCCGGTGCATGCTTGTACCCTGAAGCGGGGAACCATTCTTGAAAAATACGCTGAAACAGGCTTTGGATCGCCCCGGGTATCGGCCCTTTGCAAGGAAAGACGGCCCAGGCGGATGCGGGAATCGTTGTTGCAACAAAGCCTTCCGTTCCCGCTGCAGAGGAAGTGCGGGCGGCGATCATGTAGGTAAGCTCGCCCGTGTCCGGCTTCATATCGAGACAGACGCCGAGCAAGTCCTGTCCTTCAGCTATCGAGGCGAGCCTGGCAATCGTGCCGTCCTCGCGGGAGGTTTGCCAGAAACGGGGAATTGCCCGCATATGCTCACCCCCTGTGCAGCTTACTTGTATCGTTGTCCCAGCGACGGTAAATGCTTCTTTGTTCTCTATGCAGAAATCCATATCGATCGATGTCTCCCTTCAGAGATAAGTGATAGGGAACGGTATGGCATGGGAAGCCTTAAGCCTATCGGCCGGGTCATCCGAATGCCGGGACGTTTTTTTTCATCCTGGAGGCAGGAACCAAACCGTTTCATCCGTACCGTCTCCTTCTTGATCCTATTGTAGCATGATTTATTCCACTCTGCCTGACCGCCAGAGCAAGAGGGCTAGAAGACGGAGTATACCAGAAAGGTTTTCTTGTCCGCTGGCGCGGGCCGTTGCCGTGTAGTAAGATGAAACCAAATCAAATAAATCAGATCAAAGGAGTCCCGCTATGTGCCGAAGCATAAAAACGCTGTTTAATTTCGAGCCGCCCGCTACCCATGAAGAAATTCAGGCTGCTTCACTGCAATTTGTAAGGAAACTATCCGGTTTTCAAAAGCCTTCTAAAGCCAATGAGGAGGCGTTTGACCGGGCTGTCCTGGAGGTTGCCGAGGCTGCAGAGCGGCTGTTGAATACGCTAGTCACGCAAGCGGAGCCGCGCAGCAGAGAAGTGGAGCTTGAACGCGCGCGAATCCGGTCGGCGCAGCGTTTCGGTACGAACCGGTAAGTCTGCCGTGGCTAAATAACCGTTAAGCCGCTATAATTGATAATGATTATCAATTATAGCGGAGGGGCGGCGAGCTATGCAGGCGTTCCATTTTCGTCAAAATTTCAACCATTTTTTCGACGGACCTCTGCCTGAGCCGGAACGCGGGCAGCAGGCATGAAGAAATGAAGCTGGTTCCGTCGGTCGGAGAAGGCTCGGTGCGCCGCTTGTCTCCGCGCAGCGACCTGGAGGCGGCAGTGAGCGATTTCAAGCTGAATCAGCGCCGGCAAATTCGGATTCACCAAGGCGCTCCGATGGTGGAGCTCAGCTATTGCTTCGAAGGAGCCAGAGAAACGCGGATCGCCGGCGCGGACTACGAGATCGCCGCGGACAGCTGCACACTGCTATTGATGGACCAGGCGGATGCCAATCTTGAGTTCGATGGAGAGCGGACCTTCCATATGCTGGGGATCGGCATCCCGATTGAAACCTTCCATCTGTTTATGGAGGATACACGGGGCAGGCGGCCCGCCGATTTTCACCGCATTCTGGGAGGCGAATCGTTTCGGATATTTCAGCAGAAGACCGATCCCGCCGCCCGTTTATTGCTGCAGCGGATTATGCGCTGCGCTGCCGAGCCGGGCACCAAACGGCTGGAGCTTGAATGCGCGATCCTGGAGCTGTTCGGGCAGGCGTTCCAGCAGCTGCTGTCCGGCCCGCCTCATGCCGCATCGCTGCGGCTGTCCCGCAGCGATGCGGACAAGATCCGGCGCGCCAAAGAGATTCTGGCGGAGCGCATGACCGAGCCGCCTTCCCTGATCGCCCTGTCCAGAATGATCGGGCTGAACGATTACAAGCTGAAAGCTGGCTTCAAGGAGCTGTTCGGCACAACGGTGTTCGGTTACTTAAAGGAGGTACGCTTGGAGACGGCGCTGCGGCTGCTTCAGCAGGGCGGTATAAGCGTACTTGAGGCGGCATGCGCCGTAGGTTACTCGAATCCGAGCTATTTTGCGGCGTCCTTCCGGAAACAATTCGGCGTCAACCCCGGTGAGCTGGTTCGGGGCAGAGTCTGAACCGGCTCGCATATTTTTATTGGCAGAGGCCGCCGTGTGATGTAAATCACTTCCTTTCAAAACGTCCCCCTCTATAATGATGGGTATAGAGGACACTCAACAATTCATGGGGGGATTTGGTGATGATGGTGAAGGAACGGAAGCCTTTCGACGGACTTGGTTATGTCATATTTATTTTCAGTTTGGTTGCGATCTGCCCGCTGGCCTTTTTCTTTATTCAGATTTTGCTTGGAAACGAGCATCCGTTTTACGGATAAGACTTCAGCAGACGAAAAAGCCGATTACCGCTTGCGGGGAGCAAGCTATTTCGCGGAGCCGCCATTGTGCGGCTTTTTTTATTGATTGGACGAAGTAGAGCCAAGCAAAACGTAGATCCGAAAGGGAATGGGTGTGGGGTGGAAGAGCGATAGCGTCCGCGTTTAACCGAACATCGTTCCGCCACTGCGGCAATATTTTTATCTTTTTGGACTAATCGGTCCATAATGGTGTATAATCATGACAAGGAAAGGAGGGGGTCCCAATCGTTAGACCCCGGCAGTTCAACCGCGAGCAGGCCGTTCAGGCGGCCACCCGTATTTTCTGGAACCGTGGGTATGATGGTGCCTCGCTGCCGGAGCTGCTTGCTGCCATGCACCTCAGCCGTTCGAGTCTCTATAACACGTTTGGGGACAAGCAGACCTTGTTCCACCATACGTTGGATTACTATCAGGGGACGATCGGCGCGTTCAAGCGGCAGCCGCTGGTGCAGGAAGGCGAGCCTGCCAAAGAGCGAATCCGGCTATATTTTCACCGTCTGATGGAAGCGGCCTTGTCGGAGGACTGGCCCGGCGGCTGTTATTTTACGAACGCTGCCGCTTCGCTCGAAACCGCCGACGAGGAGACGAAAGCCAAAATCAAGGGAAGCCTGCTCTCGCTGGAGGCTGCTTTCTTGGATGTGCTGATGCAGGGACAGGAGGCCGGAGAGCTTGATCCAAGCCTGAATCTGAAGTATAAATCCTCTATGCTGTTCGGGCTTAGTCAGGGAATGAATGTAGCGGCGCGGGTCTACCGCGATAAAGCCATGCTCGAAGCCATGCTTGAGGGGGCGCAGACCGGATGGTAGCTTACCCCGATTTTTGCGAACCAACAATACATCTTAAAGGAGTGCGATGAACATGCATTATCGTCGTCTTGGAAAAAGCGGACTGGAGGTGTCCGTGCTGGGGCTTGGAACGAATGCGTTCGGGAAACGCGCGGACGAGGCCGCATCGGCCCAAATTATCGGCTATGCGCTGGAACAGGGGATCAATTTTATCGATACCGCCAATATTTACGCCAATACCGAATCGGAGGCTATTATCGGCCGTACTCTGCAGGGGAAGCGTCATGAGGTGGTTCTGGCGACAAAGGCGGGGCTTGTTAGAGGCAGAGGCCCTAACGAGAGCGGTTCTTCCAGGCAGCATCTGCAGCGGGAGCTGGAGGCAAGCCTGAAACGGCTGAAAACCGACTATATTGACTTATACCAGATTCATACTTTCGATCCGAACACTCCGTTAGAGGAAACACTGCGTACGCTCGACGATATGGTGAGTGCGGGAAAAGTCCGCTATATCGGGGCTTCCAATTATTTGGCCTGGGAGCTGATGAAGGCTATGGGGATCAGCCAAGCTCAAGGCTTCTGCCGCTTTCATTCCACTCAAATCAGCTACTCGCTTGCTGACCGTACGCCGGAGCGCGAGCTCGTTGCGATGTGTCTGGATCAAGGAGTCGGGATTATCCCTTATTTTCCGCTCGCCGGCGGGATTCTCAGCGGCAAATATACGCATGACAACAAGGCGCCGCAAAGCTCGCGGGCGCAGACCGACCCCAACTTCGGCGCGTTCATCCACGACGAGGCCATTACGCTGGCACATGAAGTGGGCCGATTGGCTGAGCAATACGGCTATACGTCAAGCGCGCTGTCGCTGGCATGGCTGATGAACCGGCCGGCTGTCTCCACCGTCATCGTCGGTGCTACCCGCACGGAGCAGCTGAAGGAAAATATCAACAGCGCCGCCATCCGGCTGGACGATACGTTAAAAAGCAGTCTGGACGATGTGAGCGCAGGCTTCGTTCACGGGAAGCCGTTCGCGCATTATCGTCTGCCTTAAACGGCGCGTGAGGATTTGCGCAGAAAATCCGTCCAGTGTCAGAAGCGCTCCGTCCAGTGGCGGACGCCGTTTCCTCTATTCGTTACAATGAACCCGGTAACGAAAAAAAGGAGGGAATGGCTTTGAACCGCAAAGCGAAATGCATGATTTTCACAGCTGTCTTCATCGGCTATGTATGTCTGGGCGTGCTGAACCCGCTGGTAGCTCCGTTAATCCGCGAGCTGGGTCTGGCGGAAACCGATGCGGGCTGGATCGTCTCGGCGTCGTCCGTGATGGTGCTGCTCAGCTCTCCTTTATGGGGCATGCTCAGCGACAGGGCGGGGAGAAAACCCGTCATTGTTCTGGGGTTACTGGGCGTAGCGATTAGCTTTCTCATGTTCGGCTTTGCAGCCCGGTGGGGGATGCAAAGAGGGGACGCTGCCCCGGCCTCGCTGTTCTGGCTGCTGCTGGTATCGCGCTTGTTTCTCGGGCTGTCGTTTCCCACGGTCTTATCGGCAAGCCAGGCTTATATCGCGGATATTACCACCGAGCGGGAGCGCGCATCCGGCATGGGCTTTGTGATCGGCCCGGCTATCGGCGCGTTCTTGTCCGGCGTGAGCCTGATTGCGCCGGTATTTTTATGTGCAGCGCTGCCGCTTATCGGCATGCTGTGGATCGCCGTAAGCATGCCGGCGGCCAAGCCGGCCGTATCCGAGCGGCAGGGCATTAAACTGCGGAGGGCCACCGTACCGTTTCTTCTGACGGCGCTCATCCTGATGATGGCCATGGTTCAAATCCAGGTGACGGCCGGGTTCTATTTTCAGGATAAACTTCAATTGTCTCCGGCAGAGACTGCCCAGGCTGTCGGCGCCTGCCTCTCCGTTATCGGCGTCATGATGGCATTGGTGCAGAGATTTGTGGTCCAGGAAGTTTCAGTGGGCCCCCTCCAAGCTGCTTCGCTGGGGGATCCCTTTGTTTCTGGCCGGCCTGCTTATCATGCTGTGCAGCAGTCATTTCGCCCTGTATGCTGCAGCCTTTGCGCTGCTGGGCATGGGAGGCGGGCTGGCGATTTCCGGCTTCACTTCCGGCGCCTCCTTAACCGTGCCGAGGCATGAACAGGGCGCAGCAGCCGGTATGATCGCCGCTTGCATCGGCGTCGGCTCGCTGATCGGCTCGCTGTCCGGCACGTTTCTTTACCGCGTCCGGCCGGAAGCGCCATTCGGGCTTCTTGCACTGCTCCTGCTGCTGCTCACGGTTTATGTGTACACGAGCCGGCAGATTCGCAGGCCGAAGGATGAAACCGCGGCTTCCATCATTTCCTGATGGGGCTATCAGAATGAGAGTGCGGCGGACATCATTCGCGCACCTGAATTCAAGGCAATGAAGAGCCGGCTTTGAAAGCCCGGAATCCCTCTTCATACGGTCGGAAGCGCAGCTTTGGGTTCGCCGATGCCTCTAATGGCGTCCATCAGCAGTAATGCCGCTCTTCCCAGAAAGTCTTTGTCTTTATAAGCGATGCCTATCGTGATAATCGGATTCAAATCGGCAAAAGGTCTGACGACCAAGCCCCCGGCCTGTTCCAGACCGCTGTACATAGGAACGATCCCGACACCGAACGCTGCTTTCACCATTTGTTGAATTACAAAAAAGCTTCCGGCTTCAATGGAAGCGAAAGGGGTTTGCCCGGCCGGGCAAACCGCCTTTTCCCAAAGCTCCCGATAAACACAGGTCGATTCCTTGAGCAGGACAGTCAGCTCGGCGAGATCGTTTACCGAGATGCTGTCCCGATCGGCCAACGGGTGAGTTGCATGTAACAGGACCCCTAATCTTTCCTCGAATAACGGTTCAAACTCCAGAACCAGGTTTGCCGGGGGCGTCGAGCACACGCCGAAATCCAGCTCGCCGGCCCGCACCTTCTCCGCAATCGATCTGCTTCCGCCTACTTCCATACATAATTGCACTTTCGGCCGTGCTTTGCAAAAGCCGGCTATAACGGCCGCCAGCCGCTGGCTTGCGGCGGGCTCAATAGCGGCGAAACGGACGGAGCCGTTATCCCCTGCAGCGATATCGGAGACCGTCTGCCGCAGGGATCCGACGGACTTGAGTAAAGCTGACGCCTCATGATAGAGCCATCGCCCGGCTTCGGTCACTATGACGCGCTTCCCGTCGCGTACGAATAACGAAACGCCTAGATCGGCTTCAAGGCGCTGAATCTGAAGCGTTACCGTCGAAGGAGCATATTGGAGCTCCTCAGCGGCTTTCAGAAAATGACCAAGACGCACGCAAGCCTCGAAGGTTTTTAAAGCTCGAAGATCCATTGCCATCACCTTTGATTTAAGAATTCTGAACGTATTGTTCATATAATTCAATTTTACAAAATATCCCCTGGAATTTAAACTAGGTTCAACAAATAAGTTTAGGGGAAGATGGGGTTATGAGTACAAAATCCGCATTCAACGGCATCACTTTATGGGCGTCGCTTTTATTCGTCGTCATTCTAGGTTTTTCACGGCTTTCCTACGGCCTGTTTTTGCCTGGGATACAGAGGGGGATCGGAGGGAGCTACGGACAGCTGGGCATATTAGGCACCGTTAACTTTATCGGTTACCTGGCCGGGACTCTGTGTCTCTCCCCGCTGCTCTCTCGGTTTCCGGACCGCAAGCATGTTATGAACAGGGTCACATGCTTTTTACTCGGATTGGCTATCCTCGGCTCGGCGTTTAGTCATGATTTCGCCCAGCTCGGATGGTGGCGGTTCGTTATTGGCCTGTTATCGGCCTTTGCCACGGTACTAGTTCTCTCCATCGCAATGGATGCCGTTCGTCCCGCGGAACGAGGAGCGGCTTCGGGGCTCATCTGGCTAGGGGGTTCAGCAGGCATTCTAGTAACAGGCTTATTCGCCCCTGGGATCATAGATCCGTCTCACCTGCAGGGATGGCGGTACGCTTGGGCAGCGATGGGCATATTCGGCATTATTGCCGCGTTCGGATTCGAGCTCGTCACCCAAAAGCGGAGGGCTCCCGAAATACCGTCTTCAGAGGGACCGAAGCCGGAGGATCAAGGGAGCGTGCCGGTGTACCGTCTTCTGTTCAACCCAAGGAAGCTTTTGTTTTTAATGGGTTCTTATTTCTTCTTCGGCTGGGGATACATTATTTATTTCACTTATTTAATTCCGTATCTGGTGAGCAAAGGCATTCCGTCTCTCTACACCGGGCTGATCTGGTCCGGAATCGGATGTGCGGGTCTGTTTAACGGATGGATCGGAGGCAAAGCCATTGACCGGTGGCCGAGCGGTTATACGCTTGCGTTGGGATTAGCCTTCGGGACGATTGGCGTGAGCGGAGTCATCACAGGCAGTATGTTTTTCACGGCATTGGGCGCGGTCGCGGTAGGGCTGGTTTCTTTTATTACCCCGCCGCTGATGATAACCGCGCTTCTCCGGCGGCATGTCCCTCAACGTGCTTATACGGCATGCCTCAGCATAGCTACCGCCTGTTTTGCCTTCGGTCAAATGATCGGTCCCATCGTTGGGGGCATAGGGGTGGAGCGGTACGGCCTGCAATTCGGCGTCGCGTCCAGCGCTATTTTTATGGCGATAGCTGCAGCGTTGGCCGGAATGTACGGACGACAACAGCGAAAGGTGGTGATCCATGAGCTGCCTCTCTATAGCAGAGAAAAAATAGAACGGCTATGACGATAGCCGCCGCTTTTAGCCATGAGCAAAGATTCGAACGAGATGAAAGCTTATATTGATGGGAGAGAAGACAAATGATGAATTCCAGCCATAACGATTCGGCCTCGAGGAAATACTTTCAGAGGAAATACTTTCAATCAGGGGAGCTTCGGCTCTCTTACCTGGATTTTAATGAAGAAAGCGAACATGTGCTTATTATGCTGCACGGGTATATGGCGAATGCAAGGTCATTTGCGGAGCTGGTCTTGCGTTTTAAAGATTGGCGGATTATTTCTCTGGACCAGCGGGGTCACGGTTGGAGCGATCATCCCCCGGGGAAGGAATATGCGAGGGAAGATTACGTAAATGATATCCGGAATCTGATTCAGTCGGAGCTCGGGAGCGGCCCTGTCACGATCTTGGGGCATTCTTTGGGCGGGCTGAATGCTTATCAATTCGCTTCCCGTTATCCGGAAATGGTCAAAGCCGTGATTGTCGAGGATATTGGCGCGGAAATTAACGCCGATTTTTCCTTTGCCGACAAGCTTCCGGCCCGCTCGGCTTCCTTGAAGGCGCTGAGAGAATCGCTTGCAAGCGCGGGCCTTCGGGCCATTGATTATTTTGCCGAAAGCGTGTTTGAGGATGAGCTTGGCTGGGGATTCCGAACGGATCTGCACGGGCTGCAAGTATCCGTCTCCCAATCCAACGGGATATGGTGGGACGACTGGCTAAGTTCGAGCTGCCCGATCCTGCTGATTCACGGCGGGCGGAGCTTCATTCTGGATACGGAGCAGGCGAGACGTATGGAAGCGCGAAGACCCAACACGAAGCTTATCGTGTTCGAACAATGCGGCCACGGTGTCCACGCCGATGATTTGGACGGTTATTTCCGTGCGGTGAACGATTTTGTTAATGAACAGCAAGCGCTGGAGCTGGAGAAACGGGATCATGATTCAAGCGAAATATAAGCAGGGAGAGGATGGATGCTGATATCTTGCTGTTTTATTCGCTGATTCGTTCCATGAGGGCTGATTAAGGTATACTCAATATAGCGGTCCTCGGGCAGCAAGCATTCGAGGGCTTGACCAGCGTATAGAGAGGAGAAAAGCGGTTGGGAGCCTTAACGACCAAGTGGTTCGACTACGGCGAGGATGCGGTCCGTCATTTACAACAGGCCGATCCCGCGCTCGGCGCAGCTATGACCCGCATGGGCAGGGTGGAGAGGACGGTCATTCCCGATCTGTTCGCTGCACTGGTGCACGCGATCGTCGGGCAGCTGATTTCGGCTAAAGCGGCCGATACGGTATGGCGGCGGCTGCAGGAACGATGTAAGGACATTTCGCCGGAACGGGTTGCCGGGCTGTCTGCCGATGAAATCCAGCAGTGCGGGCTGACGATGAAAAAGGCTGTATGCATTCATACGATAGCCCGAATGATTGCCGGGGACGAATTTCGGCTGGATGAGCTCTACGCGCTGCCGGATCGGGAAGTGATCCGGCGCTTAACGATGCTGGATGGCGTCGGGGCATGGACGGCGGAAATGCTGCTGCTCAACAGCATGGAGAGAAGCGACATCGTCAGCTGGGGAGATATGGCGATCCGGCGCGGAATGATGAAATTATACGGCCTGGAGAAGCTGACCAGAGAGCAGTTTGAGCAGTACCGCCTGCGCTATTCGCCGTACGGTTCCGTTGCTTCGATTTATTTGTGGCAAATTTCATTTGAATAAGAGACGGCATTTATTCAGCACGGTGGAGGAGTCAGACATGACGTTAAATGTAAGACAACAATTGATAGCTTTGAGTGATGAAAAATACCGGAAATTTGCAGCTTCGCTGATTCCGAACATCGATAATGTCCTGGGCATACGGCTGCCGGAGCTCCGCAAGCTGGCCAAAGCGATAGCCAAAGGAGATTGGCGCGGCTATCTGGAGCAGGCTGAAAGCGAGTATTTCGAGGAGGTTATGCTGCAAGGGATGGTGCTCGGCTACGCCGACGCCGATCTGGAGGAGCTTCTGGACTATACAGCTCGTTTTGTCCCGAAAATCGATAATTGGTCCGTCTGCGACAGCTTCTGCTCAGGCTTGAAATTCGTTATGAAGAACAGGCGGCGGGTGTGGGAGTTTTTGCAGCCTTATCTTGATTCCGAGCTTGAGTACGAGCTGCGCTTCGGTGCCGTAATACTGCTTAATTTTTATATGGACGAGACGTGGATTGAAGAGGTATTGGAACGGCTGGACGGCATTCGCCACGAGGGATATTACGTGAAAATGGCGGTTGCCTGGGCGCTTTCGGCGGCTTATGTCAGGCTGCCGGAGCGAACGGCCCGCTACTTAGGGGACAATACTTTGGATGATTTCACCTACAACAAAACACTTCAGAAAATAACGGAATCCAACCGTGTGGATCAGGCAGCCAAGCAGAGGATTCGTGCGATGAGAAGAACAGTAAGGCGCTGATGTGCACGGCACTGGTTGCCTGCACTCCGTGTGTCTGCCTTCATCTGTTTGCTCCCACTGACTGCCCATCCGCCCCGACTATCCGCTCCCATTTGTCTACTCCCAGCTGACTGCCTCGGCTATCTATTCCTACCTATATGTCCCCATGGGTCTGCGCCACGGTCTTGTCGTGAGAGTCAGAGATCTTAGACGCAGCTCACGGCTCAAAGCCCTGCTGGCTGACGTAGATTTCTTCCTCATCGAAGTGCTCCTTCAGCCTTTCCACCACCAAGCGGTAAGCATCCGGATGGTACCATGATTCCAGCCCCAGCCGGGCGTATAGAGACTCGATGCCTAACCGCCGGGTCCGTTTGCCGCCGCTGCCGTCCCCCATGAAATAATCGTCTACGCAAATCCGTTGAACTAGCGGGCGCAGCGTTACGCCAAACCGTTCGCTGCTGGGCAGCATCGGCGCCAGTGTCGCCTGCGTCGGAATCCCCGCGTCCGCCAACGCCTCAAGAGCTTTCAGCCTTGCCTGGATCGGGGGAGCCTGCGGTGAAAAATGCTTCCGGATATCTTCCCGGTCGGTTTCAACGGTCATGCTGACACGGATTTTGTCCCCGAATTCCCGGAACAAATCGATATCTCTTCGGACCAGCGGGCTTCGCGTCTGTACAAACAGAAAGTCCGGCGGATCCTGAACCATTGTCTCCAGCAGGGTTCGGGTAATCCGCTCTTTGTGCTCGATGGGCTGGTAAGGATCGGTGCTGGACGACATAAAGAGGGTAACAGGGCCTTTGGCTTTGGCCCGCCGGAATTCCTTGCGGAACGTTTCTGCGGCGTTCTGTTTGACATCAACCCAAGTCCCCCATGCCGCTTGGCGGAACAGGGAGACCGGCATCTGTCTTACATAGCAGTAGGAGCAGGCGAACGCGCACCCGGTATATGGATTTAACGAATGGCTGTATCCTTCCAGAAAGCCGGTTCCTTTATTAAGAATCGACTTCGGGGATTTGTATAAATATTCGATCTGCATCGGATGGCTGTCCTCCGTTTCTTTGCTTCGATTCTTTGCATGGACGAGACATAGATTGAAGGAGGTATTAGAACGGCTGGACGGCATCCGCCACGAACCTTTAAAACCAGAATCTAGTAACTACCGAGCCGCGACTCGACCCGGAGTCTCTGGCGGACGCGCGATGAGCGAAGCGGCATAAGGGTCTTTTTCACGCAGGGCGGACAGCTACCAGACCCGCCTGTTCCGCCTCAAGTCGTTTTTATTACTCAGCAGGGGCAGCAGGATCTCAATTGTCGTGCCCTGCGACACTTGGGATTGTACCTGAATTTCGCCGCCGTACGTCTCCACGATGGTTTTGACAATGCTCATTCCGAGCCCGGAGCCAACCGTCGATTCCTCTGTATTCGTTCCCCGGTAATAGCGCTTGAACAAATTATGCAGCGTTTCCTCGTCCATCCCTTTGCCGTTATCCGCGATACATATGCACGCCTTGTTGTTCACCCTGCTTACAGAGATGGTGATGGTTACGCCAGGCGGGTTATGCTTCACGGCGTTGGACAGCAGGTTGTTCATCATCCTCAGCAGCCAGGTCTCATCTGACTCTACCAGCAAGGGATGCTCATCCCCAACGCAGTGAAACTGATACTCAGACATGGTAGCATCGTTAACATACTTCAGAACGGAGCGCCGCACCAGCTCAACCAAGTCTATCTCCCGAAGCTCCATGGCCGAATCGCCCTCCTTGAGCTGATGAAGCATGGAAAAGTCGGAGATCAGTTCAAGCATATAATCTCCTTTTTCCCGGATCGAAGATCCCATGATCTGCATCTCCTCATGGCTCCACTGCTCAGGCAGGCTCTCCAGCATATACCCATAGCCCTGAATGGTAGCCAGGGGAGTGCGCAGATCGTGGGAAATCCCTGACATCCACTCCACTTGCGCCTTCTCCAGTCGCTCGCGTTCCTTCTCGGTTTGTGCCAATTGATGGGTCATCTGATAGAAAGATTCAATTACTTCCTTATAGAGCTTGTAGCTGGTTCGCAGCGCGCCGTTGCGGCGAAATACCTTGCGCTTGTCCTTGGCGGTCAGTACCTCGTCATACTGCCCCTTGCGCATTCGTTCGAACCAGCCTGCGAACAGAATCAGCGGCTGGCCGTATCGATAGCCATGCCAGATGGAGAGCGGAACCGCCAAGAGCAAGATTAGACCTGAGAACCACACGAGACTGCGTGTTGCCGTATCCATCGCGGGATGCTTCAGTGGACCTCCCCCTGCATGGGGCGTATAGAGAATCCAGGTCATTCCGCTCGATTTGTCCCGCTGGGCGGCAATGTTCGTGTCGTAGTTGTCCGGCGATTGCTGGATCGCCACAATATCCAGCGGACGATACGGCTTATTCGCGTACGCTCCGTCGCCGATGCCTTGTACGGTCTGACCCGCGGGGTTGACCACCTGCAGATAGCTGCCGGTTTCGCGCAGCCGCTGATCCAAGAGGGGAACCGCTGCACTGGGCACGATTCCCTGTTGCCCATAGGCATCGAGAAAGGCTAGGAGGCGCTCAAGCTCAGGGCTATGGTAGCCCAGCATGTACAGATACGTCTCGTTGTAAGCAAAATTCAGCTGAGTGGATACGGCATACGTCCCGAGCGTCCGCGACTCCTGGATATCGAGCAGCTCGGCGATGGAGTAAGCGGACGGCAGCGTATGGCGCGGGGTTGAATTGACGGCGTAGATCACTTTTCCTTCAGCATTCACAACCTGCATCCACATGCCTTTCTCTTCGATGAGCTTGACCCACTTGGGGGAGATCTGAATAGTTCCATCCTTGGTATTAGCTTCTTGAGCGATCAGTTGAAGAGCGCCAAGCGGAAAGTCCTGGCGTACTTCATTATTCTTCGTGTTCTGGAAGTGCACGATGCAGGCAACCAGAGTCAGGGCGAGAATGACCAGGGAATAGAAAATCAATTGATACGCGAAGTGGAATGCCATGCGCTGTTGTATCTTCATTCCTTCTGCGGCTCCTTCACCAGCTTGTAGCCGAGCCCGCGTACGGTAAGCAGCAGCTTCGGGTTGCCGGGATCAAGCTCGATCCGTTCCCGGATGCGCCGGATATGCACCATTACGGTCGAGTCATCGCCCTGTCCATCGATTCCCCAAACCTTGTCGTAAAGCTGTTCTTTGGAAAATACGATTCCGGGATGCTTGCAGAAATGCACCAGCAGCTGGAAGACCTGTGCCGGGCAAGAGACTGGGTTTCCCTCCACGATCAGCTCGCCCTCCGCCTCGTTCACGGTAAAACGTCCGAACCGGTAAACCCCCGGATCGGGCCGTTTCACGTGACTGGATTGGGGAGCTTCCTGCTCCAGACGGCGCAGGCGCGCCTGGATTCTTGCCGCTACCTCCAGGGGATTGAAGGGCTTTGTGATATAATCGTCCCCGCCCATAGCAAAGCCGCGCAGGATATCGAGATCGGAAGCTTTTGCAGTCAGAAATAAAATATACGGATTCCCGTATTCGCGGAGCTTGGCGTTGAGCTCTAGTCCGCTGCCGTCCGGGAGCATAATATCGAGCAGTATGATATCGGGAGCAATGCGTGTCGCCAAGTCGAGCGCTTCAGCACAGGTGGAGGCCGCGTACAGGCGATGAAACCCTTCCCTGCGCAGCACCATTTGCAGCATCGTGACAATGGACGGCTCATCATCAACGATGGCGATTTTAATATCGGATAGACTCCTCATCGTTTTCACCCTTTTCCATAGTAGCATATTCACTTTAACAGAACCTAAACGACAGGGTGCAAATGAAGGTATTGTTTATCAATTGGTTTAGGTTCTGTTTCAGTACTGCAGGTAGGATAGGAAATGAGGAATCTGCCATTAGGGAAACATACAGTAAAATGGAGTTCCCTTCCATAGCTTCCCGCGGCTTCCGACTTCAGAGAGGATGATGCTGCGTTCATAACGGATAAATAGGATATGGGTTCGGGATAACGACACAGCAGGCTTCGCAGATGGGCGGCAATGCCGTTATCGGTGTAGATATTAATTACAAAGTTGTCCGCCAGGACATGCTGATGGTCGCTGTCAGCGGAAGAGCGGTTATTATCTAAGCCGGTCTCAAAACATCGCTGCGATGCAGCACGCAGGTTCGCTGTGTAATAAAATCACTTATGTTCCTGAGTTAACCGCGTGACCTTTTAAGAAAGAATGTTTTATTAAAAAATTGAGGTGATATGATTTATGAAAAAACGAAATGAGCGTGCGCTGCGGGCTGTGCCGGCAGGAATACCGTACCATCGGGTGCTCGCCAATGATCAGCGTCGCATAGGACGTGACCTACTTGCTCTTATACTTCTTATTGGCGGATTGTTTTTCTTTAGTTTGGTGTCTCCTATCATTGGAGGCGTCATCGACACCCACGTCTTTGGACGGGTGAATCCAATGTCCGGCGGTACGGACTTCACTCCCGTATACGTGGCTGGGAATTTTGCCGGGGTTGCCCTGATGATCCCATGGAGCATGCTGATACAGCGCTGGCTTTACGGCGTGAAGGGAGCAACGCTGCACTCGGTACGCTCGGTCTTCCGTCTAGCTGTGTTCGGTCGTGCGATGCTGATTATTATTCCAATTTGGTCGATCTATATGGTCTTCTTCAACTGGTTCTCGTCGTACAACACCACGGAATTCCGGGTCGCCGATTTGCTTGCTATCTTCGCTGTAAGCGTGCTGCTGGCGCCGCTCCAAAGTGCCGGTGAGGAGTATGGCTTCCGGGGGCTGATATTCCGGATTGCCTCCGGTTCAGGTCCATGCGTCCGAGAGCGTCGCTTATCGTCGGCATCGTTGTCTCAAGCGTGCTGTTCGCCCTTGTGCATTCGGCGACCGACCCGTGGTATAACCTGTATTACTTCGTTCTCGGCGTTACCTTTGCTACGATAACCTGGCGAACAGGCGGTCTGGAGAACTCCATTGTTATCCATGCAGTGAACAATACGCTTGCCTACATCTTCGTTATCATCCTGCGCGTCGACTATTTGACTGCCGTCGACCGTTCGGCGGGTATGGGATCGAAGATCATGCTTATGCCTTGTGCGGTGCTTGTGTTTGTCACCATCATTATATGGTTCGGCACTCGCCGCACCGGTCCTGAGCTGACACCTCAGAATATTGCATCCGCCAGGGAAGACACGACGCAATGAGAGAATTGGAAATGATGGCATGAACCAATGGTCTGCGGAATTTTATAAGCAATAAGTGTCAAATCGCCCCTATCTGTCAATGCGGTAGGGGCTAAGCTACGCTTGCAAGACAATGCTATTACAAAGGAACAGGCTGAAAACATTTATAAAAATTGCTGCAAGCGGAGGGAGCTTAGCAAAGCCGTGCTCATCAAGCGATTGCTCCAACGCGGTCCAATCCTGCCCAGCCTGGCGCTCAGTTAGCGGATTGGACATAGGAGAGATTTCCTTCCTTAGTCAAGCAGCCCTGTTCCAGCTTCAGCAGCCGGGCTTTCATGTCCATACCGCCGCGGTAGCCGGTCAGCGCCCCGTTCTTGCCGATGACCCGATGGCAGGGAACCGTAATGAGTACGGGATTGGCACCGATCGCCGTGCCTACGGCGCGAACGGCTGACGGCCTGCTGATTTGCTGCGCGATCTCCGAATAGGTCATCGTCTGCCCGTAAGGAATACGGCAAAGCTCCTGCCATACCGCCAGCTGAAATGGCGTTCCTTGCATATCGAAGAGATGCGTGAAGAGCGTGCGTGAGCCCTGCAGGTATTCGGTCAGCTCCGCCCGATAGGGCAGAAGCTTCTCGTCATCCTGCATCAGCGGGCTGCCCGGGAACCGGGCTTGAGCCCATTTGCTCAACTCCTCCATCGAGTGATTGTTCGAGCCTACAAAGCAAAGCCCTTTGGCCGTCGCTGCCGCATAGAAGCTCCACTGCTCAAAGGCGATATGCGTCCAATAGATCGGCGGTTTCGTTGGATGGTTCATGTTAAGTCACCCCATGTGTGGATTGATAGAGCCGGCGGTAATCTGCAGGTGTGCAGCCCGTTTTCCGTTTGAATAATGTAATGAAATAAGAAGGATTGTGCATTCCGACCGCTTGGCCAACCTCGGAAACCGGCAGCTCGCTTGTTACCAGCTTCCTTTTGGCGGCATCGATGCGGGTCTGCTGGATATAGTCGGCAGGCGTTACGTCCTTGATTCGCTTAAAGGTTCGGTGCAAATGATAAGGGCTGCCATGGCCGATGCCAGCCAGCTTTTCGAGCGTTAAAGGCTCCATATAATGCTTATCGATGTACTCCGTAATCACCGATATCCATTCGTCGTCCGGCAGCCTTTGCCCGCCGGGCCTGCAGCGCTTGCAGGGGCGGAAGCCTGCCGGTCCGCGCCTCGTCGGACGTTGCAAACACGCATGTATTTTCTTTGCGCGGGGGTTTGGATTTGCAGGAAGGCCGGCAAAAAATTCCCGTCGATTTCACGGCATAAAAGAAAACTCCATCCGAAGACGTATCATTGCTTACGATCGCTTGCCACTGCCTGTCATCCGGCTCTTTGGCGCCGGGTGCCGTCTTGTACCGGCCGGATGTGCTGGCAACATCCTCGGATTCGCGGAACAGCTGTTGCCTCATCGGGGCTTCACCTCCATGAACAGTATACCCCGGAAGGTGAACGTATGTACTCATTTTAGAATAAAAGAGCAAGATTACGAAACTATACGAAGCGCAATATTGCTACGGCTAGGAAAAAACGAAAAAATGCATTCAGCCGGCTGAAACGAGCTTCCTGCCCGGCGGGCGCAGCGCCCATGAGGCGATGACCAGAGCAAGAAAGACGAGAGGCTGTGCGGCGACAGCCAGTCCGTCGCCGGAGAAAATGTGAGAAGCGGCGGCTCCCGTCAGGTCGAAGAAAAAACCGGCGTAAGCCCATTCCTTTAAACGGGGGAAACGAGGGATGACAATGGCGATCACGCCGAGCAGCTTCCAGATGCCCAGCACGGTCAGCATGTAGGGCGGGTAGCCGAGATGGCTCAGCTGCTCCGCTTGCTGAACGCCGTGCGTTGTGAACAGAAAGCCGCCGATAACAAAGCTTGCCGGTCCCAAAATTGTCGTGACCCAGTAGGCTATCGTTTTGATTCTTTTGTTGTCCATAAAGATACAGCTCCTGTCTGATTCATTTATCGCTCTATAAGCTTCTTTAGTTTATCATGCGGCCTGAGAAAAAAATTTCTTCTCGATTGCTATTCATTTTCAACAGCTTGTAAAGTGCAACCTCCTGCAAGGTTCTGCGGACAATAGAACGCTTCAATAGAAGTTTTAAATGAAACGTAAAGCTGTACAACTCCATAGCTGACTAAGCAGGAAGAATGCCGCGAAGCCGCACAGCCCCCACGCAGTTTAAAAATACGCCGTTTCTTGCCCGGTACGGGGCGGGAACGGCTGTTTTTTTGCCGGCGCTAAAGCTGGGAGACATTCCCTCACAAGTGGTCTTTCGGTTTGGGGACCGATATAATAAATGGGAGAGATGGATCATCTATTGTGCCATGCTGTTAAGCTGTGCCCATACGCTGAACTGCTTGTGCTTCGCTGGCTGTACGGCTTCAAGCTGCCCATCAAGTTAGCAAGTTAGATCTTCTACTACCGGTCGGGAGGTTAAATATGTATATTGTGACATCTGAGGAAATGCGCCGATTGGATCAAACGGCGATCCGGGATATCGGCATTCCAGCCCTCGTCCTAATGGAGAATGCAGGACGAGCCGTGGCCGAGGAGGCCATGGCCATGAGCAGGGAGAGCGTGACCCCAAGGAAACGATGGCTTATTCTTGCAGGCAAAGGCAACAACGGAGCCGATGGGGTCGTGGCGGCAAGGCATTTGGCCGAGGCGGGCTGCGACGTATTCGTGCTATATGCCGACGACCCTGCAGGGTTCACCGGGGAGGCGGCGGTGCAGCGGGATATCGCCTCCCGCTTGGGGCTGCCAAGCGGTGCCTATTCGAGCGGCAGCCCCATTGCCTGGGAGCGCTTCGACGGAGTCATCGAAGCGCTCCTTGGCACCGGCAGCCGTGGCGCGCCCCGAGGCGCATACGCTGCGCTGATCCGCGAGGCGAACGAGAGCGGGCTGCCGATTCTCGCTGTCGACATCCCGAGCGGTCTGGATGCGGACACGGGCGAGACGCACGAGCCCTGCATTAGTGCAGACAGAACCGCCGCTTTGGCTTTCGCCAAGCGTGGGCTTGTCCAGCCGCCGGGAGCCGACGCCGCCGGGACGGTCGTGGTAAAGCCGATCGGCATTCCGGCTATGCTGGCCGAACGGCAGGGCATTCAAACGTATAGGTTGGATGAGGAGACTTTACGTATTCGGCTGGGCGTCGATCCGTCAAGAGAACGGCCTGCCGATTCGCATAAAGGCACGTACGGCCATGTCCTTGTTGCTGCCGGAAGCCACGCGATGAGCGGAGCGGGGCTGTTAAGCGCGCGGGCTGCGCTGCGCGGCGGCTGCGGCCTGGTGACATGGGCCGTGCCCGAACGGCTCGTTGAACCACTCATAGGCCGCTTCCCGGAGGCTATGCTCTCGGGCCTGCCGGATCAAGGCACAGGCGGATGGGGCGGTGTCCGGCCGGAGGAATTAGCCAAGCTTGCCACCGGCAAGGATGCCTTGGTAATCAGGCCCGGCTTGGGCCGATGGGAAGGGGATTCCATCTGGCTTCGCGAGGTGTGGCACGCTGCCGATGAATCGGTTCCGCTGCTCCTGGATGCGGACGCGCTGAACCTAATCGCGGATGCGTCCGACTTTGCTTCATGGCGGCGCCGCAGCAGTCCGCCGGTGCTCACTCCGCATCCGGGCGAGATGGCGCGGCTCTGCGGCAGCTCGATCCGCGAAGTGCAGCGGGACCGCATCGGCGCCGCGCGCAGCTACGCCCTTCGGCACCAGGTTGTCCTGGTGCTCAAGGGCTCCCGCACCGTAGTGGCCGCTCCTTCCGGTAACGTTTACGTTAACGGAAACGGCAACGCCGGGATGGCTACTGCAGGAGCGGGTGATGTGCTCGCAGGGGTCATCGGCAGCCTGCTTGCCCAAGGGTTGTCCGCCGAGCAGGCGGCGGCCTCCGGCGTGTGGCTGCACGGGGCTGCCGGCGACAGGGCGGCTGCGCGCCGCATATCGCCGGCTTCGCTGATTGCCGGCGACATTATCGACGAGTTGTAAGTAAGCAGCCGAACGGAAGAGAAAGAAAGTAAAGCTAGTTGTTTCAATAAACTTCAGCAGCCAGGAGGAAATGCAGATGATTAAAGTGCTGTTCGTTTGCCTCGGCAATATTTGCCGGTCGCCGATGGCCGAAGCGGTTTTCAGGCACAAAGTAAAGGAGGCCGGACTAGCCGGCCAAATAGAGATAGACTCGGCCGCCACCGGCGATTGGCATGCGGGAGAGCCGCCGCATGAAGGCACGCGCCGTATTTTAAAGCAATATGGCATCGATCCGTCAGGCTTGCGGGCCCGGCAGGTGCGAAAAAACGATTTCCACGAATACCGATATATTCTCGCGATGGATGCGAGCAATGCAAGAAATTTGACCGTGCTGGCGCCTGCCGGACATGGGGCCGAAATGAAAAAGCTGCTCGATCTGGTGCCGGGCCGTTTAGGCCAAGACGTACCCGACCCGTACTATACGGGCAATTTTCAAGAAGTATATGAAATGATCGATGAGGCTTGTGACCTACTTCTCGCCTATATTCGGGATGAGGAACAGCTTTAAATAGGATAAAAGGATTAGTTTGTAAAATAAAAACGACGATAAACGACACTTTCTTTCGCTTTCTTCACACTTTTTTCATTTTTCCTTGCCAATTATCGACAAATGTTTAGAAAATGTTCAGTAGCTCTTTTGTAGAATAGGAGTCGGTGGTTTCATCCCGGCTGCCCGAATGCGGCTAATGAGTCAAATGATTTAATTAGTCAGCGTTCGAACAGGAATCCGCAGATTGACCAGGGTATAAGCCTTTTGGGACGGGTAGAGATTCAATGTTATTTAAAAACCGTGGATGCAGCTGTCCGCGGTTTTTTTTAACTCATTTTTACCGCAGCTTCTCCCGCTTGCTCCCGAAGCTCGACCACAGCTTGGATCAGCCGGAAAGAAGTTTACCGATACTATACTATATTAAGAAAGCGGGCGGATAGGAGAATGAAGATCTTATTAGTTGAGAGCAAGAATGTGATTGATGATTTACTTTATTTTTATCTGGAACGAGAAGGATTTACGGTCAATATGGCGCCTAACGCACAAGAGGGGATGGATCGCATTCCGAGCTTTCAGCCGGATGTCATTCTGATGGATATTTATTTGCACGATACGCCCGGCTCGCTCACAAGCCGCAATCTTCTGCATAACGGGAATGTGCCGGTCATTATTTTATCCGCTAACGAGAGCATGGACGTGAAGCTTCGCGCATTGTACGAAGGAGCGGAAGATTACATAACGAAATCGGTCAGCAACAAGGAGCTGAAAGCGAGAATCTGGGTTGTTCTCCGCCGATATAAAAAAGATAGGATGATTACCCCCGTTCCTACATCGATCCGGATGGATTTGAAGAGCAGGGCGGTTTACGTAGAGGATGAAATGATTGAGACCACCTACACGGAATTTGAAATTATGAAGCTGTTTAAAAGCCATCCGAACCAGGTGTTCAGCCGGGATCACATCATCGATTTCATTCAGGGCAGCGGTTCTTTCATCAGCACGCGTTCGGTTGACGTTCATATTATGAATCTCCGGAAAAAGCTTGAGCTGAACCGAGAAATCCTAAATATATCAAGACCGTGTGGGGACTTGGGTACAAGTTTTACGATCCGCGCTACATTGGCTGACCATTTAGCGGTTCCCGATGTCCACGGTCTACAGCGCCCTGCCGGTCATGATCTTCAAGCTCGATGCATTTGCAGCATCGGGCATTTTTTGCTTGCGGAGCCGAAGTTTGACCAAGGCACAGGTCGGAGGAAATGGGAGGGGAGTCGGCTTAAGCTCCCAAGCTTTTGCCGACAGGCATGCATCTGTTGATTTTAATAAGCGCTACACTTTATGATGGGAAGGAAGAGCTGTCAGGTCATCCGAGCATAGAGCTGCTGTGACGACTGACGTTTTAGAGAAGGAGGCCGGCTTCGATTTGAAATTCATTGGCACCAGGATCGCCTTGTTTACTCTGGCCGGCGTCGCCACGGCTCCGGGCTTTATGGACTCGTTCCGGGAAGCGCTCGGGGCCCGGCTGCGAAGTCAGGGCTTCGAGGTAGCGCAGGCGTCCCTGTATCCGTACGGGGACTGGCACCGCAGGCTGCTGCCGCAGATGCTGGAAATCGTTCGGGATATTACCGATATCCATGAGCGGCTGTGGAAATCGGCAGGTGCGCGGTTAATCAAGGAGCACGTTTTCCGCGCGGCGGAGGCCGGTTACACGATTATACTTGCGGGTCATAGCGGCGGCGGCGTGACGGCCGTGCAATTGGCGGGGCAGCTGGCCGAGGCGGGCTATGCGCTGCCGCTTGTCGTCCAGATCGGTTCGCCCAAATGTCCGATCCGGTACGAGCTTAAAGATTCGGTGCTGTTTTTGGCGGCATTGGAAAGGCATAGCGGACGGAGGGACCCGGTAGTCCGGCTCGGCAGCTGGAGCGGCTGGGTACGTTGGAAGAGACAAGTGCCGCTTTGGAAAAAGGATGCGTGGAAGCCCGGGCTTGCCATCGATCTCCATCTCATGGGAGGGCACCCGGATTATTTTCGCTCTTATGCTCCCTATATGAATGAGAAGGGGGAATCCAACCTTGAATTGACGCTTCGCCCGCTGTTATGCTGGCTGGGACGGAAGCTGTCCGGAAGCCCTTTTTCTTGAAGCATTCGGGCGATTCTTCATTTATATACAGGAATGAATGTTTGAACGGTAAGAAGAATATTTATTAAAAAATACAGTCAAAAAATGATTGACATGGTTTATTTCTCCATAATTAAATAAGCCGAATTATGCTTTCCCATTATGAACTAAGGAAGTGAGTCCATGAGGAGATACCGCTGGATCAAGTGGCGCAGATTCCTCCTCTGGCTTGCAGCTCTCGTCTTAACCGGCGTGCTGTTGTGGGCAGGAGGCCCCAATGCCTGGATGATCGCGTTGGGAATTGGCGAGCTATTATTTCAATTGTTATTTGCGGTACTGTTCATTATTATCCAGTTCGTAGCCCTGTTCTGGTTCCTAGCCCGCGGACGCACTTACTGGATTCTTCCCGGCGAGACGGGCGCCACTTGGGAGGACTACCGGGGAAATCCGGAGATCGTCGACAATGCCAAGCGGATTGTTACTCTATTGAAGGGCGTTAAGGAATTTAAGGAAATGGGCGGCGAAGCTATCCGCGGTTTTCTGCTCTGTGGACCGCCGGGCACCGGCAAGTCGTATCTTGCGCAGGTTATCGCCAACGAAGCCCGGGTTCCCTTTGCCTATGCTTCTGCACCCAGCTTCCAAAATATGTTCTTCGGCGTAGGCAACCTGAAGGTGATGGGGTTGTACAAGAAAGCTCGAAAGCTGGCCAAGTTATATGGCGCCTGCATTATTTTTATCGATGAAGTGGATGCGATAGGCATGAAGCGGCAGGCGGGCGGCGGAGGCGGAGGTATGCTCAACATGGGAGGAGCCGGCCTGCTCAACGAGCTGCTCCTGCAGATGGATCCGCCGAACCTGGACAATTCCTGGATCGGCAAGCTGCTCCGTTCCATCGGCCTGCGCCGCAAAAAGGCGGAGCGACCGGCCGTGCTGACAATTGCGGCAACGAACCTGCCGGATGTGCTCGACCCCGCGCTGTTAAGACCGGGCCGCTTCGACCGCCAGCTCTGGGTTGACGTTCCCGATTACGACGGGCGTGTCGATGTGTTCCAGTATTATTTGGAGAAGGTGAAGCGGGACGCCTCGTTAACGCCGGAGAAGGCGGCGCTCGATACGATCGGCTACAGCCCGGCGCAGATCAAGCATATCGTGAACGAATCGGTCGTTATCGCCCATCAGCGGGATGCTGCGGTTGCGAGCTATGAGGATTTCCGCGCTGCGATGGAAACGTATGAATGGGGCTTAAAGCAGCCGCTCCGCTCGATGAGTCAGGACGAAAAGCGCAATGTGGCATACCACGAAGCGGGCCATGCGGTCGCGCAATATTTGCTCAAGCCTCATGAACGGGTATGGAAGGTGACGATTATCCGCAGGGGCGGCGCGCTGGGACTTGCAGCGACCAAGCCGACGGAGGAGCGGTATAATCGGAGCGACAGCGAGATCCTTGGCGAGATTCAAGTTTGTCTTGCGGCAAGAGCGGTGGAAGAGGAGTTCCTTAAGAAAAAGCTGAACGGCGTGACCTCGGATCTGCAGCAGGCCACCCAGCTGGCAGGCGCTTACCTGGGAATGGTCGGCATGGGAGATGAGCTGTTCAGCTGGCTCGCGATAGGATCGCCCGCCGATGCGCTGAAAATGCTCCGGCCCAAAATCAATGAACTGCTGAAGGATCAAATGATTCAGGTCAAAAAGCTCGTCAACGAGCACGCGGACTTCGTTCATGCCATTGCCGAGGAGCTGTTGCTGCGGGGCGATCTGTCCGGTGAAGAGATTGAGGAAATCTATGTCCGGCTGTACGGCCATACGCGCCCGCAGCCGCCGGAGGTAAGGGCGGGAGTATTTCATGATTCGTATGCGCAAGCCGCCCCGGCTCAGGAAATAAACGAGACCGAAGAAGACAGCTCTGAAGAATAGAGAGGACGCCGTATAATCGCCAAGCGGCGTGTCCGTAGGAATCAGGCTGAAAGACAAAGAGGTCAGCCGGCATGCGGCAGGCATCCCTTAGGCAGACAGGTGAAAAAGACGCCGGGGAAGATGGAGCATTGTTTGACATTAAATAAACGATCATTTATCATGTGCTCATGAGACACAAGGATGAAAATAAGAGCGAAGCCATATTTGAAGCCACCATTCAGCTGCTGAATGAGATAGGCTTTTCCGAAATTTCGATGTCGAAGATTGCGAAACGAGCGAACGTTTCATCGGCAACCATTTACGTCTATTTTGAGAACAAGGAGGACATGCTGGCCAAGCTGTACGTAAGGGTCAAAGAAAAACTGAGCAGACAAATGATCCATAAGCTTGACGATACCATGTCGACCCGGCAGCTGTGCGAACAATTCATGAGAAACAGCATGCAGTTTATTCTGGAGAATAAGGATTACTTTTTGTTCCTGGAGCAGTTTGCCACTTCTCCCTTAATGGATAAGCTGTGCTTGGAGGATACCTCCTTCATGTTCGCCTCCTTATACGATATCGTTGAGAAAAGAAAGCAGGCAGGCGATTTGAAGCCGATGGAAACGACCTTTCTGCTGACATATTGTTATCTTCCTGTAACCCAGCTGGCGAAGGCGCATTTTAAGGGTCAGTTTGATGCGACAGGGGAGCATTTGGATCATATTATTCAAATGAGCTGGGATGCTATCCGGGTATAATCTTTTTGCAAAGGCGGGTGCGGTGGTTGAATTATTCTATCAAGGAAGCTTCGGAGAAGCTCCAGCTCCCTTCCCATACGATACGATTTTATGAAAAAGAAGGGCTGCTTCCTTCAATTCAAAGAGACCGGCACGGAAACCGCATCTTTGAGGACAGCGATCTGGATTGGATTGCTCTGATGACGTGCTTTCGGACGACGGGGATGACCGTAGCCTCTCTGAAACAAATGGTCCATCTTGCCATGAAGGGAGACGCAACTCTGCCCCAACGAAAGGCGATTCTCGAACAATACAAGCTAGACCTGCAAAAGAGACAGCACGAGCTGAACCGGGCGATGGAAGTAGTGGACTACAAATTATCCGTATATATGGCCAGAATGGCGGCGGATAACGGAGAAAGCACTGATTTTAAGCTCCTGGAGACGTCCGGGATGCGAAAGGACAGGGAAAACTAAGCGGGAGCGTACTGGTGAACTCCTTGTTCCAGGAGGCGATGGAGCAGCTTTCCAAACCATTCGAAAGCGTTCCTTCCTTATTGTACGGAGGAGAACTCGAGCGAGAAGCTCATGCCCGCAAAGGGGCTGCCCGAAGGTTCCGCAGCATCAGCGACAGGCTCAAGCCGCGCCAAGCGCGGCTTTTTGCATGGCTGGCGATGGGAATACGCAAACATTTTTCTTATGATTTCCTAACAAACATTTGCTATGCTTCAGTGAAAGGAGGGGAATTAGATGGTATTGAGAACACTGCAGGATTTAATCGCTAACTTCGCCATTGTTACGGCCTATTTATTTTTGGCAAATCAAGTAATTTATAAAAAATGGAACCTGGACGCCTCCTTATCCCTTATGACAAAGCTTCATATCGGACTGACAAATGGCGTGCTCGGGATCGTCCTTATGGTTTTTACCGTTGAATTTAACGGAACCATCCTGGATTTTCGGCAGCTGGCGCTTGTCATTTCGGCCCTATTCGGGGGCCTGCTTTCCTCGCTGGTTACGGGACTGATTCTTTTTTTCGTGCGGTTATTTGCTTTTGGAGGCATTAATCAGACCTCGATCGCAGCGGCGTTTATCATCCTTGGCATAGCGGCAGCCTCCGGTTTCATATGCAGGTCTTCGTTGTCTTATTGGAAGAAATGGACCTATTCGATCGTGATCTGCAATTTGTTAACGATTTTTGTTTTTTATTTCAATCTTGGTTATAGGCAAGCGGCACACCCTGCACTTTTATACATAATTATGATGAGCCTGGGAGGGATCTTTGCCGCCCAATTGATGCATTTTCTTGTCAAAGCGAAGACGCAGCTTCAATGGATGGAACAAGCAGCCACCTTTGATTTCCTGACGGAGCTCAATAATCACCGGACCTTCGATACGACCTTCAACGCTTCCATGCAGAAGGCGAGAGAGAAGAACGAAGCTTTGTCGCTGCTGCTGATCGATATCGATCATTTCAAAAAGGTCAACGATACATACGGCCATCCCAACGGGGATACGGTGTTGAAGCAGCTGGGCAGGCTGCTAAAGGATGCCGCCCGGTCTTTTGATATCGTGTCGCGCAATGGGGGTGAGGAATTCTCCGTTCTGCTGTACGACTGCCCTCACAAGCACGCTATAATCATCGGAGAAAGAATAAGAAGCTCCGTCCAGCAGCATACATTCGTCCTGAATGGCGGCCAGCCGCTGCAAATGACCGTTTCCGTCGGGGTCGCGACCTACCCGGATACGAAAGAGAATATTATTGAGGAAGCGGACAAGGCCTTGTATCAAGCTAAAATGAACGGACGCAACCTGGTATGCTCCAACCAATTCGGTTAAACCGGCAGGCCCTCTCCTAAAAAATGACGGCAGGAATGAGGGCCTTGGCCGTTCCGCTTGACATGGTGAAACAGGAGGAATATAGTGTAATTAAAAGTGAATGAATTTTCATTCCGCATGAGGAATGGAAGGAGGCTGCAGTCATTGTCCACTAATAAGCGGGACGATATTATGAAGGCCGCTTTGGAATTATTCGCCGAGCGCGGCTTCGACGGGACGACCGTACCGACGATTGCGGAGAAAGCGAAGGTAGGAGCGGGCACGATCTACCGCTATTTTGAGAATAAAGAAGTGCTGGTCAACTCCTTGTTCCAGGAGGTGATGGAGCAGCTTTCCAATCAATTATTGACGAATCAGCCTCTGGCTGACGTTCCGATCCGCGAACAATTCAGACATATCGTCTCCCAGGTTGTCGAGTTTGCCAACCATCATGACCGGGCTTTGGCTTTTATCGACTCACATGCCAACGCACCGTTTCTGGATCAGGCGAGCAGGGATAAATTCGAGCATTTCCTCGGCTTTATCCGCGGCATTCTTGATGAAGGGAAACGTCAGGGAGTTATCTGTTCCCTGCCCTCGGACGCACTGATCGCCATTGTGTACGGCGCGCTGGTGAGACTGTTGATGTTTATGAAGAAAGGGATTGTGGAGAATTCTTCAGAGCTGTTGAATCAGGCCGAGGCCTGCTGCTGGAATGCTATTCGTGTTCATTGATACGAATAGCTTATTGCTTGTCTTAAACGGAATGAATATTCATTCCTGGTGTTATAAACCAAGGTCATTCCAACATAAACTAATCTCCGGAGGCGATCATTTATGGAAACCATCCCGCAACCTAAAACATTCGGGCCGCTCGGGAATTTGCCCTTACTGGATCTTGAAAGACCGGTGCAATCGCTGGTCAAGCTGGCGCAGGAGCACGGGCCAATCTACCGTATGGATCTGCCGGGAAGATCCGATCTGATTATTTCCAGCTACGAGCTGGTATCCGACGCCTGCGATGAGCAGCGGTTTGACAAAAAAGTGTGGGCACCGCTGCAAAAGGTGCGTGCTTTTGCCGGTGACGGCCTGTTCACGAGCTGGACGGAGGAGCCGAACTGGCGTAAGGCTCATCACATTTTGCTGCCGAGCTTCAGTCAAACCGCGATGCGGGGCTACCATGACATGATGGTCGATATCGCTGTACAGCTGGTCCAGAAGTGGGCCCGTTTGAATCCGGACGACCATGTCGACGTTCCGGAGGATATGACCCGGCTAACGCTGGATACGATCGGTTTGTGCGGCTTTAATTACCGTTTTAACAGCTTTTACCGCGAGGAGCCGCATCCGTTCATCACCAGCATGGTGCGGGCTTTGGGCGAAGCGATGAGCCAGCTGCAGCGGCTCGGTATCCAAGACAAGCTGATGATCCGAACGAAACGGCAGTTTCAACGCGACATTGAGACGATGTTCAGTCTTGTAGATAAAATTATCGCCGAGCGGAAAAGTCACGGGCAGCTGGGCGGCGACGATCTGCTGGCCCATATGCTGAGCGGGAAGGACCCCGAAACGGGTGAAGCGCTGGATGACGAGAACATCCGCTATCAGATCATTACCTTCCTGATTGCAGGTCATGAGACAACCAGCGGTCTGCTCTCGTTTGCCCTGTACTTCCTGATGAAAAATCCCGATAAGCTGCGCAAGGCTTACGAGGAAGTAGACCGTGTGCTGACGGACCCGGTGCCGAGCTACCGGCAGGTTCGCGAGCTGAAATATATCCAGATGGTGCTGAACGAGGCGCTTCGTTTGTGGCCCACCGCCCCGGCATTTTCCCTGTATGCCAAGGAGGATACGGTGCTGGCCGGTAAGTACCCTATGCAGAAGGGGGAAAGCGTAAATGTGCTGATCCCTCAGCTTCACCGCGATCCAGCCGTGTGGGGAGAGGATGCGGAGTCGTTTCTTCCCGAGCGGTTCGAGGACCCGTCAGCTATTCCTTACCATGCGTTCAAACCGTTTGGCAACGGCCAGCGGGCTTGTATCGGACAGCAATTTGCACTGCAGGAAGCTACCCTTGTGCTGGGAATGGTATTGAAGCATTTCGAGCTGATCGATCATGCGGGCTATGAGCTAAAAGTGAAGGAATCGTTGACGCTGAAGCCGGATGGCTTCAAGATTCAAGTGCGGCCGCGCGGCAGCCGGACGGCCTTTAATTTCGTGCCGGCGAATGCGAGCTCGAGCGCGAATGCGGCCGTGACCGTTGCTGAGGAGGCGGATAAATCCAAGGAAATGGAAGCAAAAGCTCCGCTGGAAGACCATCGCACCCCGCTGCTCGTGCTTTACGGTTCCAACATGGGTACCGCAGAAGGGATCGCGCGGGAGCTGGCGGAAACCGCACGGACGCATGGCTTTCAAAGCCGGGTGGCGCCGCTGGATGACCATGCAGGCAGTTTGCCGAAAGAAGGCCCCGTGCTTATTGTTTCGGCATCGTATAACGGGAAGCCGCCGAGCAATGCCCGCACTTTCGTACAGCGGCTCGGCCAGCTTCAGCCTGAGGAGCTGAGCGGTGTCCAGTACGCGGTGTTCGGCTGCGGGGATCGAAATTGGGCCAGCACCTATCAATATATTCCGCGGCTGATCGACGAACAGCTGTCGGCGTATGGCGCAGCGCGTATTACCGCCCGGGGCGAAGCGGATGCCAGCGGCGACTTTGAAAAACAAGTCGAGGACTGGCAGCTAAGGCTGTGGCCCGATTTGATGAGTGCCCTTCATCTGAAAAGCCCGGCGCAGCCGAAGCAGGAGGGTGGCTCCCTGCAGGTCAAATTCGTGCAGGGGCACACCCTCACTCCTTTGGCTAAAAGCTACGGGGCTGCCGCGGCGATTGTTACGGCAAACCGGGAGCTTCAGACACAGGGAAGCGGACGCAGCACGCGGCACCTGGAGCTGGCTCTCCCGGAAGGCGTGACCTATAAGGAAGGGGATCACCTCGGCGTGCTTCCTTTGAACGCTCCTGCGCTTGTGGACCGTGTCCTCCGGCGATACGGCCTTCACGGCACTGGACCAGCTTATCCTGAGCGGCTCGGGAAGCAGCGCGACTCATCTGCCGCTTGAGCGCCCGGTCAGCGTGCAGGAGCTGCTCGGCGGCAGCGTTGAGCTGCAGGAAGCGGCCACACGGGCACAGCTTCGCGAGCTGGCGGCACACACCGTGTGTCCTCCGCATCAGAAGGAGCTTGAAGCGCTCCTTCAGGAGGAAGTGTATGCAGAGAAAGTGCTGGCCGTACGCCTGACCATGCTGGACCTGCTGGAGCGGTATCCGGCCTGCGAGCTGCCGTTCCCGCGGTTTATCGAGTTGTTGCCGCCGCTTAAGCCGAGATACTATTCCATTTCCAGCTCGCCTAAGGCGCAGGCCGGAACGGCCAGCATCACCGTCGACGTAGTGCGCAGTCCTGCCCACAGCGGCCGCGGCGAATATCTCGGCGTGGCCTCGAATTATTTGGCCGGCTGCCGCGAGGGAGAGGCGGTCCCCGCTTTCGTGTCGGCTTCCGATTCCGGCTTCCAGCTGCCTGACAACCCGGAGACGCCGATCATTATGATCGGTCCGGGCACGGGAGTCGCGCCGTTCCGCGGCTTCCTTCAGGCAAGAAGCGCTATGAAGCGGGAGGGACGGGTATTGGGTGAAGCGCATCTGTTCTATGGGTGCCGCGATGAATCGGATTACCTGTACCGCGAGGAAATGGAACAGTTCGAGCGGGAAGGGCTGGTGCGGCTGCACGTGGCGTACTCGAGGAAGGACGGAACTCCGAAGACGTACGTTCAGCATCTGCTGAGACAGCATGCCGGCGAAGTGCTGAACGTGCTGGAGCGGGGAGGCAAGCTGTATGTATGCGGTGACGGAAGCCGTATGGCTCCCGAGGCAGAGCAGACGCTTGTCCAGATGTACCGCGAGAAGCACGGCGTTGCCGAGCAAGAAGCCGCCGCATGGCTCGCCAAGCTGGAAGCCGAGGGCAGGTACGCTAAAGATGTATGGTCCGGAGCGTAAAACCTATATTGAAGAGCAATTCCTTTAGCTGACAAAGGAATTGCTCTTTTTTTGAAAATATAACCGGGCGATGCGGGTATTCATGGATAAGAAAAGCACAAAGCCGTCTGGATGTAACGCACTGTCGAGCTTCACCGAATGAAAGAGGTAGAACAAAGCACACCGCCGATCCGTGAGGGAATGGGTGTGGGGTGGAAGAGCGAAGCGGTCGCCTTTAAAGTCGTGTGATATCCGCTTTATATAAAAAATTCAGGATCACACGACTTTAACAGCGACTGTAACCCTACACCCATTCCCTCCGACGCACAAACGCAGGCATCACACATGCACTTGTTATTCGAGCCTGCACGGACAGCCTTTATAAAATACAAATCTACTGTCATACTTTTGCTAGATTCGGAATAATAATAGTAGAGTAAGAAGCTCAGAGGGGGGGAGCCCGCCATGCTTACGTTTAAAAAATGAACCGGCCTGTTCGGCAAAAGAACATCGGGAGCGTATCAAACCGTTCAAATCCGCGCACCCCGCGAATATTTCAAACGTGCCGATGTGTTTATCGACGATGTGAAATATATTACCAAAGAAGAGCTGAACAGCTTAAATAAGGTATTTCTAATAAAAGTGCTGTTCGATAACTTTATCGAGAAAATCCGGCACGGTGAGGATCTCTACGATTATTTGGTCAATTTGATCGAAAGCTACGGATCGGTTCTCGACCAAACGGCCGATTCCTTTGATAAACGAGGCCCCTCCATCATCAAACCTGCCGGCTTCCAATGGAAGCTTCATGCCAAAAACGGCACCAGGGATGAGCGCGGGCAGCTGGCTATTTCCATTCCCATTCATGTGAGCGAGATGAATAGGGTCGAGGTGTTTTTTGACGATGTACAGTGGAATCATGCGCCCATCGATCTGGAGCTGGATGAGCTGATATCCTTGCTTTTTATCGAATTTATTACCGCCCTGCGGAACGGCCTGGCCGAAGAAACCAAGGAGGATATCATCACGTTTCTCCTGCACAAGTGGGAAGAGAGAAACTAATTGCCTCGACAACGATCAAGCCTTCCATCCTTATTGGCGATGGAAGGCTTATTTTCGTTAACCGGTGCAAAGATGACTCTTTGCGGCTGCATTCCAAACTCCAACTCTAGTCTATAATGTCAGGATTGGAGGACAGAAGCACCTCTGTCGTTTCCCAGAGCTTGGGCAGAAAAGCCCGCGCTTCTTCGGCGCGGCGAAGCAAATCGCTTGTGGAAGCGATACCGAGATCGGCCACGGCGGCTTCAAAAGCGGGCGCAAGCGACTGCTGCAAGCTTTGCGGGGCGTCCGCCGCAAGGATTTTATGGCAGCGCGCAAAGGTGGCAATGATCCAGAACACCGCTTCGCGGTGCAGCCCGGAGCGGATCAGCTCGCTGCTCCCCTCGATGGCAATCGGGCGCGAAGCGGCGGAGATGTCGGAGCTAAAGAAGAAGGGAGTTCGCGCAACGGCTGCCGCGGCGTCGAACGTTTCTTCCAGCTTGTCGGTATGCAGTGCGACGCGTTCCGGCGTGAGGCGCGCGCTGCCCTGCAGCTCCAGCAGCTCAGTGTAGAAACCGTCGAGGCCGTACTGCTGAAGCACCTCACGGACAGCGGCATAACGGAGCCGTACCGTCGGATTGCGCAGAGCAGCCACGAGCAGAATGTGTGTCATGACCCCGGTCGGGAACAACCATGACGTTACTTGATCGTGAAAGGGCGCGGAAGTATCGATGGAGCTGAGACCCTGTTCAATTTTTTGGCGGACGTTTTCACACCGGCGGCGCACCCACTCGCGGCGGGCGAATTGTTGGGACACGGCCCGCTGCAGCTGGCCGAGCTGTCCTCCGGGGTCTGCAATAATCGAATCTATACGAAAGCTGCCGGCAAGATGGTAGGAGGACAATACATGCTCAGGCGATTGCAGATCGTTCCAGGACAACGGTGTAACCTCGATCAAAACGCCACGGTAAACGAATTTCCCCAGCTTCATCGGAGGAGCGGCTTGTGAGGTTACGACGACCACATCGATATCCGATGAGGGGGACATGTATGCGTAATCCGGCTTGCCGACCGTGGAGCCGCTGAAATAGGCGCCCAGGAATCCTTTCTCCCGGCTGGCTGTTTCCTGCACCCATGCCGCTGCGGCGGAGCGTGCGTATCCGACTTGTATCGGAGCTTCCGGCTGATCGTTCTTCAAATTCATTCCTCCTAACGGTAATTTGGTGAACGGTTCCATTATAATGAAATAACAGGAAATAAATAGTCTGTTTCTTTTCGGAAAGATGAGTTATGATGATAGTGTAAGGAATTTGGGGGAGTCCCCTTGCGGGAACCGCTTTTTTTTGTTAGAATACTGAACGAATGTTCAGTATCATTGCGGGCGATAAGAGCCTATGGAATCGGAGTGAAAGCAATTGAATAAGAAGCAGCTCCAAAGCGAACAAACGAAAAAAAGAGTGGCCGATGCCGCTAGATCCCTGTTTGCGCAAAAGGGATACAAGGCCACTTCCATAGAAGATATCGTAGAAGCAACCAGGAGCAGCAAAGGGAATATTTATTATCATTTTAAAAGCAAAGAGGGTCTATTCCTGTACCTGGTGGAGGAATGGGATCAGGATTGGGAGCGCAAATGGCTCGAGAAAGAGTCCCGCTACAAGACGACCGTCGATAAATTGTACGGCATCGCCGAGCTGATGGTGCTGGACGATTTGAATCATCCGCTCACGAAGGCCGCGGATGAGTTTTTTAACAATGAAGAGAAGACGAGCGAGGTCGAGGGACGAGTCGCGGAGATGGTTGCGCGCCACTTGAAGTTTAACGAGCGGCTGCTGCGCCAAGGGATGGACAGCGGAGAATTCAAGGCGGATCATGTCGAGAGGCTGGCCGTAATTCTTGAAGGTTTATTTTACGGGCTGAGCCAGCTGTCGCGCAAATCCGGCATGAAAGAAGCGCTGGAGCTTTATCAGACAGCCGTTAAGGCATTTCTTTACGGCATCGCCGCCCAAAGCCAAAGCGGCTGAGCCAAATTTTTTTACCCATTTTATAGAACGAACGTTCAGTATTATTTTCTTTCACTGGATAGATGGAGGATGGTTGTATGAGTTTACTTCTTAGAAACAGAGCCGCGATTCTTATTTTGATGATTAATATTTTTCTTGTATTTACCGGTATCGGTCTTATTATTCCTATTATGCCCGCTTATATGACAGAGCTGCATATTGACGGCACTATCGTCGGACTATTGGTCGCGGCATTTTCCCTGACCCAGCTGCTGTTCTCGCCGTGGGCCGGGCGCATGTCCGATAAGCTGGGAAGGAAGAAAATCATCGTTGCCGGCATGCTTCTTTTTACTGTCTCCGAGTGGATGTTCGGCGTTGTCAGCAGCCCGGTATTTTTGTTCGCATCGAGGATGCTGGGCGGCGTCGGGGCGGCGTTAATAATGCCTGCCATTATGGCTTACACGGCCGATGTTACCTCGACAGAGGAAAGAGCCCAAGGCATGGGGTTCATGAATGCGGCAATTACGACAGGCTTTATTATCGGGCCGGGGATCGGAGGCTTTATCGCGGAATATGGCATGCGGGCTCCGTTCTATGCGGCCGCTGCAGCCGGCGCCGCCGCTGCCGTCATCACGCTGCTTTTTCTGCCGGAATCGCTGAATACAGCGAGCAGGGAAGATGCGGCTTCGCAGCCGGAGGAAAAGCAGAGCCTGGGCGTGCAGCTGCTGCAGTCGTTTAAAGAGCCGTATTTTCTAAGCTTGATTATAGTGTTCGTTATGTCGTTCGGGCTTGCGAATTATGAGACGGTATTCGGTTTGTTCGTAGACCGCAAGTTCGGATTCACGCCCAAGGATATCGCGTTTATCATTACGTTCGGCTCGATTTCGGGCGCGGTCGTCCAGGCCACGATATTCGGGTGGATGACTCAGCGGTTCGGCGAGAACCGGATCATTGCATGGTGTCTGGGAGCGGCAAGTCTGTTTATTTTGCTGACGCTGCTTGTAAGCAGCTATTGGCTGATTGTGGCGGTGACATTTATTGTGTTTCTGTCCATCGACATTTTGCGGCCCGCGATCGGCACCCAGATGTCCAAAATGGCCCAGGAGCAGCAGGGCTATGTGGCGGGGCTGAATTCCGCTTATACCAGCATGGGGAATATCGCGGGGCCTATCGCCGCCGGATTTCTGTTTGATTTAAACATTCAGCTGCCTTATGCGGCAGCGGCTGCAGTGCTCTTCCTGAGCTTCGTGCTTTCCGTTCCGTCTGAAGTCAGATCGCAGGGACACTAGGAAGCTGACCAAGGGGAGAAAAAATACGCACCAGGTTTTGCTAGTTTAAATCCAGTTTATACTTGTATCGTAGTCTGGATGCAATTCAATGGATTTGAGGTGACTTCCCATTCTTAAGGAAAATAACAAAACACTCGTCCTGATAGGGCTGATGCTCGGTCTTATCTTCGCAGAGCTGGACGAGACGATCGTATCGACCGCGATGCCGACGATTATCCGTGAGCTTCACGGCTTATCATTGTACGGCTGGGTCGCCGGAATTTATATGCTTGCCGTCACTATGTTCATGCCGATTCTGGGCAAGCTTGCGGATCTGTACGGCCGCAAAAAGATTTATTTGCTGTGCATGGGGCTCTTTATTCTGGGCTCGATCGTCAGCGGATCGGCGGGTTCAATGACATGGCTGCTGATCGGCCGCGGCATTCAGGGGATCGGCGCAGGCGGGCTGATGCCGCTGGCGCTCGTCATTATCGGCGAGACGTATCCGCTGGAGCAGCGGGCCAAAATTCAAAGCCTGTTCGGACCGCTGATGATTCTTCCCCAGCTGCTGGGTCCGTACGGTGGGCGGCTATCTTGTCGGGCACGTCAATTGGCATTGGGTATTCCTGATCAATATCCCCGTCGGCCTGCTCGCAGCAGCCGTTCTGTCGGCTGGAATGCGGGAATCGATAGGGGAAGAGAAGCGGTCTATCGACTGGCTCGGAGCGGCGACGCTGGTAGCGGGGCTATTCTCTCTGCTGCTTGCCCCGGTGCTGATCGATAACCAGGGTTATTCATGGTCTTCGCCTGTAGTGGTCGGTCTGCTGGTGCTGTCCGGCTTGTTGTTCGCTCTATTCGTTTATATCGAGTCGAAGGTGAAGGAGCCGATTATTCCGCTTCACCTGTTTACGAATCGGAATGTCGTCGTCTTGTCTTTGCTGGTCTTCATTCTCATGATGGGCATCATGGGCGGGATCGCATCGTTCCCGTTCTTCGCGCAAAATGTGATGGGGCTTACGCCGACCGAATCCGGCTATTTGACGCTTGCCTTTATGGCGGGAGCCATTCCGTCGAGTATTGTGAACGGATTTTTGATTACGCGCGTACCCTATCGAAATTTGTTTATTGTATCGTTCCTGCTTCCGATCGTCGGATTCTTCCTGCTGATGCATATTCAAGTCAGCACGACGGTGCTTTATATCATTGCCAGCTTCTTTATTCTGGGCGTTGGACTCGGAGCCTTGTTCGGCGGAGACAATCTGATTGTTCAGGAATCGGTGGATTCGAAGGATAGCGGCATCGCGCTGTCGACAGTACAGCTGTTTCAATCGCTCGGCGCTACGATCGGGCTGAGCATCTTCGGAAGCCTGTTAGCCCGTCACATCAAAAGCGGCGTTTCCGAGCTCGGCAGCCAGCTTCCGGCGGGCACGACTGAGCATATCGAAACGGGCGGAATCCCTCAAGGGCTCGCTCCCGACCTATTATATCAAGTGAAGAATGTATTCGCCCATGCGTTTCAGAATATGTTCTCTATCTCGCTCGTCTTCGTCATTGCCGCATTCATTCTTTGCTGGTTCCTGAAGAAGGAAGTGCTGGCCAAAAAAGATACCGAAGCCGAAGCTGAAGCCGAAACCGCAGGCGCTTAATTGCACCTTCCCTGAGCAAAGGACAGAACTTGCGCCATCGTTCTGTAAGGCTCGAGCTTTCACCATTGTCCCCGGATTTCAGCCGCTGCCAGCGGATAATCGAAGAAATCCGGGGGCATCTTTTTTATCCCTCGATAAATTTTGTTCAAATTTGAAAGAATTTGTAGGGAATCGTATGCTTTTGTCGAAATAGTCTTTTAAGAAATGAAAGGTATTTGAAGATGATGACAAAGGAGAAGGGTCCTTCGTGAAGGTTATTCTTATCGACGATGAACATCTTGCTCTGGAGTTGTTGGAGCACAAGCTTCTGAGCATTTCTGAGGTACGGGCAGATTGAACTGTAACCCGTAAAATGGACACTTTAAAAAAAGTGACCTTTTACGGGTTTTGTGCTTTAATCATTCTTTTGAGAATACATGGGGAATGAACATCATGAGAAAAATCAGAACAGGATGTACTGAGACAGAGATCAGGGTATTGGAGTCCAATCCGAACGTAAGTCGTGTGTCGGGAAGGAACATCTCCTATGCCCCGGCTTTTAAACTCGCAGCAGTGCAAGCAAACCAAGCGGGAGAGCCGCCGATGGAGATTTTTTTAAAAGCAGGCTTTAGCATCGAACTCGTGGGCCAGAGAACTCCTACAGAAAGCCTCTATCGCTGGAGGGAGACCTATGCTAAGTATGGTGAGGCTGGTTTGCTAGAAGAGCGCAGGGGCATTGGAAGCACGGGTAGACGATCAAAAATGGTATCATCCGCAGAAGAGAAGCTGAAACAAGCAGAAGCTCGGATTAAACTCCTCGAAGCGGAGAACGAGCTGTTAAAAAAGCTAGAAGCGCTCGAAAGGCGAAACCGTAAGGAGTTGACTCCCTCCGAGCGCTTTGAGCTCATTAATCAAACGGTTCGTAAGCACGAATTACGACGATTAACACGTTATCTATGTCAAATGGCCGAAGTAAGTACGAGCGGCTATTATCGTTGGTGCCACGCCGAAGAAATGCGTCAGTTGCGAGGTACAGCCGATCTATACGATTTCCAGCTTATTAAGGAGCATTTTGAAGCGTTGAACGGAAAAGCAGGCGCACTCGTCATCAAAATGAGGTTGGAGAAATTGGATGGTATTGTCATGAATCATAAAAAAATTCGTCGCATCATGCGTAAGTTCGGGTTAATAGCGACGATCCGTCAAGCCAATCCCTATCGCAAGATGGCCAAAGCGATGCAAGAACATCGCATATGTCCTAATCTTCTGGAGCGCAAATTTGATCAAGGAGAGCCAGAGAAAGTCTTCCTTACAGACATCACATACATGCGTTATGGTAACGGTCAGTGGGCGTATCTTTCTTGTGTGAAGGATGGTGCCACGAAGCAGATTTTGGCACATTATCTATCTTCAACGTTGGAATTATCGTTGGTTGAACGGACAATAGCTCGCTTACTCAAACGATTGGACGGCAATATTCATCCAGATGCCATTTTCCATTCCGATCAGGGTATGCATTATACACACCCTAAAACCCGTCTCCTGATCGCCGAAACGGGGTTTAAGCAGTCGATGTCTCGTAAAGGAAACTGCTGGGACAATGCGTCTATGGAGACATTCTTTGGTCATATGAAGGATGAACTTGACTACAGGGATTGCAACACTCTTAAAGAACTGCGTTTACGGGTCAATGAGTACATGATTCGCTACAATTCTGCATGAAGCAACAGTAGCCAAATGTATTCGTGAACAGGAAGCACACGACCAAGCTATAGATACACTGAGTGTAAAAGAGTACGAAGATCCGTTTAGCAACAACAGAAGCAAAAAGAAATAAACCCGTTTAACGGGTAAGTGAAGGTGACAAATTACACTGAGCCTGAACAACCTTGTTGTCAGGCTGGCGTCTTTAGGCGCAGTTTGGCAACAAGGGGTTATACCCCAAGAGCAAACCACCCGTTGGACGGGTGGTTCTGATTTGCCCGGGATCGTCCCGGTTGAGGGGGATGGACGCGGTTCTCTGCTGCAGTCCTATCCATTCAGAGCGGGGATGGCTGCCCACAGCATGGAACCGCCCGATACAGCGAGCAGGATGTCCAGTATGTAATGAAAGGAAATTACGCTCAGCCGTTGAACGACCGCTTTGGCCAGGAACGTTCCCAGCATCAGGGAAGCGCCCACAATCACTCCTCTTACGAGCACATCCGCGGGCAGCGCGCCCAGCTCATGAAAAGTCACGGCCTTGCTGAAGTAAAGGACGAGTGAACTCGCGGCTTCCGTTGACAGGAACGCGCCTTTATCCAAACCGTAGAAGGTGAAGGCCGGTACGCTGAGCGAACCGGTGGAGAGCACGATGCCGGTCAGAAAACCGATGACCGCGCCGGCCGCGGACAGATGCCATAGCGAGAAGCGAAAGCTTCTCGCTTTCAGCCAATGCCGGATCGGAACCATCAGCAGAAAAAACACTCCCAGCCCAAGATCAATCCAATGGGCGGGGAGCACTAGCAGCGTCCGCGCGCCGAGCGCCGCGGCGGGAGCGCCTGTCAGCGAATAGGCGGCGAACGCGCGCCAATTCAATTCCCGGCGCCATGCCGCCACTCTCGATGCATTGGCTATCAAGGCGGCTATAGCCATAATCGGCACCGCCTGCTTGGGACCGAATTCAAATAAAAGAACGGGAAGCAGCATGATGGACGAGCCTGTTCCTATAATTCCACTGATGGCGCCGGCTGCCAGACCGACCGCCAGCACAAATAAGTATGCTTCCAAGGTGAACACTCCCCATATGAACTGCACTTATTGTAACAAGGCATTGCCGGATCGGACAAGAGATCGGGCGGGATTTTATGACAAGCGTGCGTATCGACTGCAGGGCGGGGACGAACCGGGGAGGATGGAGCTGAACGGCCAATGACAGGATGAAATCATAGTTTCATCATTGGAAATATATGCAAACCGGGATACTATAAGGGGAATGAGCTCTATTTACCACTTTATAGAAAGCCGGTGATTGTATGCACGATACCGTTACTATACTCGGTATTCCCTTTTCGAAATTAACGCTTCATGAAACGATAGCTGATTTATCGGAGCACTTACACAGTAAGACGGCTCGAATGCTCCATCTCATCACGGTCAATCCGGAAATCGCGATAGCCAGTCAGACAGACATGCTCCTACAGCGCATTATCGGAGAAGCGGATCTGATTACGCCTGACGGCATCGGCATTGTGCTGGCCTCAAGAAGACAGGGAGAACCGATCCCGGAAAGAGTTACCGGGTACGATCTGCTCCTCGGCCTGCTGGAGGCAGGCAACCGGGCGGGCTGGAGCTTTTATTTCCTTGGCACGGATGAGCTGACGAACCGTCAAGCTGCAGAAGCGATCGGCGTCCGCTATCCGAACGTAAGGCTTGCGGGCAGGCATCACGGTTATTTCTCCCAGGACGAAGCGCCGTCCATTGTTTCGCACATTCGGCAAGCGCGCCCGGATGTTCTGGTTGTAGCCATGGGAGCACCCTACTCGGACAAATGGATTTATAAGCATAAGCAGGAGCTGGCACAGACGAAATTGGTGTTCGGCGTCGGAGGCAGCCTGGATGTGATCGCCGGAAAAGTAAAGGCAGCCCCTGCCATTTGGAAAAGGCTCAACCTGGAGTGGCTGAACCGCTTGTTGTCCGTGCCTGCGGCCAAAGGGCAAAAATCCCGCTGGCGCAGGCAAGCGGCTTTACCCAAGTTCTTATATCGGGCGATGATCCGAAATCCAAAATTATAAAAAAATGAAATTTTAGAAAAGCGCGGGTAGGAAAAGAAAGCCGGACAAGGAATATAAACGGTACACTTGGTTACGGCAGGAGGGTTCGAATGGAGAACGTTAAGTCTGAAGACAGTATAAGGGAGGATATCCTGGGGACGGCTCACCGGTTATTCGGTATCCGCGCGCTAAGCGTTTCCCCGATCCATCGGGGCTGGCTGAATTTAAAATGGAAGGTCACCGCCGATACCGGCGAATTCGTGTTCAAGCAGTACAGCCCAAGAAGGTACAAGCTGCACGGTCCGAGAAATTACAGCTTGCCCTTGAACGGCAGGCCGAGCTGCACCGCCGGAATTTGCCTTGTCCCCGTCTGCTGCCGTACGAGGGGAAGCTTCTGCTGGAGTCGGATAACGGGGAACGCTTCATCGCGATGGAGTATTGCTCCGGCAGTCGAACGGCGCCGGGACAATTTAACATACATCAGCTTTATGAGCTTGGGCGAGCGACAGGGAGGATGCACCGGCTGTTAAACGGCAGCGCCCCGCTCCCCTCTCTTGTGCCGCTGTTCATTCCGCCAAGCCCGGAAGAGCGTACGGCTCATTGGGATCAAGCGTTGGAACGGGCGCGGGAGGCGGGCAGAACGGAGCTGCTGGCCGATATCCATGCACAGCGAGACGCTGTGAAGCAGATCGATGCGGCCCTGCTAAGGCAGGTGCCGACCGGATGGGCGCACCGGGATTTATGGGCCGACAATCTTTTATTCCATGAATGCGGATTAGCGGCTATTCTTGATTTTGACCGGCTCGATTATGACTATCCCCAGCTCGACCTGGCCCGTGCGGTCATGTCCTGTGCCTTGGAGGGGGAGGAGCTCGACCGTTCACTCATCATGGCCTTGGCGGAGGGATATGGCGATGAGCTGCCGCTGAACGAAGGCGAGTTAGTCCGTTCGCTGCAGATGCTGTGGTATATGGAGAGCACGTGGTGGATTCATGAGAAGATAGATTTGTCCAGTGTGCCGCCCGCCCGTTTCGCCAAGGAAATGAACTGGCTGGCCAGGCATCTTGACGAGCTTCCCTGCCTGCTCGGGAACGCATAGCGCCGCTCCTGCTGTTTTGCCGGGCTGCTTCTGACATCGTAACCGCTGCAACCCGATTGCAAAGCCGGTTCAAACCGGAGATAATATCTCCATAAGTCCTTGATATGGAAAAGGGGATCAAGAAAGCGGGCGCAGGTGATGAAAGCAGATAACGCATATAAGAAAGAGAACGCAAGGCTCAAGCTTATTGTGACTGGAGCTACAGGAATGGTTGGCGAAGGGGTTGTACACGAATGTATTCAACATCCGATGGTGGAAAGCATCCTGCTTATTAACCGCAAACCTTCGGGGATTCAGCATGCCAAAATAGCGGAGATCGTTCACCAAGATTTCTACGACTTGACTTCTATTGCTCCGCGGCTGTCGGGGTATGACGGCTGCCTCTTTTGCCTCGGCGTATCCTCCGTTGGACTGAGCGAAGCGGAGTATACTCGGATTTCGTATGATTTGACGCTCCATATGGGGACGGTGCTGTCACTGATGAACCCGGATATGGTGTTCTGCTATGTATCCGGAAGCGGTACCGACAGCAGCGAGCAGGGCCGAAGCATGTGGGCGCGGGTGAAGGGAAGAACGGAGAACGTTTTAATGAAGCTTCCGTTCCGAGCGGCCTATATGTTTCGCCCCGGTTACCTCCATCCCACACTGGGATTGAAAAATACGCACCGATATTACGCAGCCTTATCCTGGATGTATCCGGTTCTCCGCCGGCTGCTGCCCCGGCATGTTCTTTCCTTAAAGGAGCTGGGCCTGGCGATGATCCATTCGGTTATATACGGCTCTCCCAAACCGGTATTGGAGAGTAAGGACATCACAGAGCTGGCGAAGCGTTAGAGGCTGCTGCCTGGCGGATCAGGGAAACAGCCGCAGCGCAGCCGTTTATTAGTTCATCGCGGCGGGGATGTTTCAGGCGGAGAGGGAAGGGGTAATGACCTTAGGGGTTTGTCCACCCATGCGCAAAATCAACTACGGGGGTAAACGTATGCATAATTATGGTGTTCTTGACCATCACATTTTATTCGATCACGTGTATAAACATGCGCCGATAGGTATCGCTCTGGTCTCTATGGATCGTACATGGATGAGCGTCAATCCGGCGATGTGTAAAATTTTCGGATATAGCGAGGCGGAATTAATTGTCCGTTCACCGGATGAGCTGACGTATCCTGAGGATAAACAATGTAATGAATGCCATATTCAAGATCTTTTGGATGGAATTACCAACAGCTTCCAGACGGAGAAGCGCTATATTCATAAGAACGGAAGCACCCTCTGGACCTCTTTAAACGTTTCCCTTGTCCGCGACCCCGAAACCGGAGAACCCGTCTACTTCATCGCCCAGATTATAGATGATACACAGAATAAGCTTGCGGAGCAAAAGCTGCAGGAAAGCGTGGAACGCTATACATCGTTAAAAAAATATAATCACGATGCCATCATTTCCTTTGGCATGGATGGCCGTATTATTAACGGAAATCTAGTCACGGAGCACATGACCGGCTATATGATCGAGGAGCTTGTCGGACACCCGATTACTATCCTGATTGGCGAGAGAAATATGAAGGACATTTTAGCGGGTGAGAAGAACTTTTCGGAAATCGAAAAAAATATCGGTTATATCTGGAACAAGGATGGAGGCACAGTTGAAATTTTGGCTACCTTGGCCCCGATTATCATACATAATCAAAATACGGGTTTTTATATTATAGCCAAAGATATGACGGAACAAAAACGACTGATTATCGAGAAGGAAGCCGCTGAAAAAACGAATAAAGCCAAGAGCGAGTTTCTGGCGATGATGAGTCATGAAATCCGTACGCCCATGAACGGCGTCATCGGAATGACGGACCTGCTGCTGGAGACGAAGCTGGACGAAGAGCAGCGGGAATATATTGAAATCATCAAACAAAGCGGCAATACTCTGCTGACGATCATTAATGATATTCTGGACTTCTCCAAGATCGAGTCCGGCATGACGCAGATTACGGAGGAGCCGTTTTATGTCCGGGCCATGCTGACGGAAACATTAAATATCATTATGCCGAAGGCGCTTGAAAAAAACCTGGAGATCTCCACCTCGGTGGATCAGAAAGTGCCTGCGATCGTCATAGGAGACGATACGAAGCTTAGACAGGTGCTGCTCAACCTGTTGAGCAATGCGGTTAAATTCACGACAACGGGGTCGGTTGCCATCGGAGTGGAATGCTTATCGCAGGCTAACAACAGGGTATGGCTTCAATTTGCCATTCGGGATACCGGAGTCGGCGTGCCGGCGGAAAAATCACACCGATTGTTCGAGCCCTTCTATCAGGTGGATCATTTCATGACGCGCAAAACGGAAGGAACCGGGCTTGGACTGACGATTTGTAAAAAGTTAGTCCATCTGATGGGCGGCGAAATCTGGTATGAACCGAATAAACATCAACCCGGCTCCACGTTTATCTTTACGGTTAATCTGCGTATGGAAGAGCGGCCGGATTGCCGCAGCAAGGATATGAATGCGCAGCTGAGCACATGGAGAGAGGATAAGCTGAATATTCTAATCGCCGAGGATAATGCGGTCAATCAAATTGTAATGAAGAAAATGCTTGGCAAGCTCGGATATGAGGCAGATATCGCAGAGAACGGATATGAAGTCGTTGAAGCGGTCAAACGTTATCCGTACGATATTATTTTTATGGATGTGCAAATGCCTTTATTGAGCGGGATCGAAGCTACGCAGACTATCAAACAAACCTGTGCCGGCAAAGCCCCGTTTATCGTTGCGGTAACCGCGCATGCAATCAAAGGGGACAGCGAAAAATATTTGGCTGCAGGGATGGATGAGTATGTGAGCAAGCCTGTCAGTATGCAGGCCGTATCCTCCGCCATTCAGAGGTTCATGGATCGCCGCCGATGACAGTTCCTACATGAAAAACGCCAGAAGCGCAGCTTTAGCGCTCTGGCGTTTTCTGTTATGCTAGCCCGGTCCCAGCTTGCGGAATTGTCCCGGCGGCAAGCCGGTCATTTTCTTGAAGGTGCGCGTAAAGCTTTGGGCGTTGCTGTAATAAAGCTTTTTGGCGATTTCGTCAATGCCGATATCCGTTTCCAGCAGCCATTGCTTGCTGATTTCGATGCGTTCGACCAGCAGCAGCTCGGTAAAAGTCGTTTCGTATACTTCCTTTAACGCCTGTTTGGCAACCGATACGGGAATGCCAAGCGGCTTACAGCAGTCCTCAAGCCGAATATCCTCCTGCACATGCTCCACGAGATATGTCTTGATTGTATGGGCGACCTGCTCCATTTGATCCTGGTATTCCTCCTGCAGCATCGAGATAAGCGTCTCTGCCTGCTGGTCCAGCCATTGCAGCCATTCTTCCAGTGTGGACAAGCCGAGCAGCCTGTTTAATGCGGGAGCTTCCAGAGGGCGGTTCAGCTCGGCGCCGATCTCCCGGTAGACGGACAGGGTCAGATCGACAAGCAAATGCTGCAGCTTCCGGTAATCCCGCTCGGGGGCCGTGGCCCGCAACCGGTTCAAGGCATAACGGGCTTCTTCTCTATTGCGCGAGCGGATACTGTGAATCAGATCCTGCTCTATTGTACGGGACTCGTCGAAGGAAAGAGAAACTTCCTTGACGGCGGACAGTTCTTCATAATACAGCACCTTGTTCGTACCTAACGAGAACCTTTGCTTCAATACTTCAAGCGCTTCCGACGAAGCCAGGTGCAGCTGCCGGGTGCCCTGTCTCGGCTGACTGACGCCGATCGAGACCGTGATGGGAAAGTTGTCGGAAATAAAGTGGTGAATCGTTTGCAGCTTCTGATTCATTTGCTCCCGGAAGGCGGTCTCGCTCTGATCGGTAACGCAGAGGACGCCCGCCAGCTTCCCGTCGCTAAGCTTGACGGCAAATCCGTTATCGGCCAGCACCTCCCGGACAACACAAGCGATGCCGTATCCGAAATAAAATAAATCCCACTCGGAGTAGCTTTCCTTCAGCTGGTTGTAATAATCCATTTCCACGGCGAAGCAGCAGTACGTCGCATCCTCCTGCAGCGGCAGCCCAAGGTGTTCGACCCAGTCCTCCTTGGAAATAATGCCGGTTTCCAGCAGCTTACGGATATAGGCTTCCTTCGCTTCGGGCATCATTTCCTTCAGCCGGCTTTTCAGCTGGAACACATGAGAATAAATTTTCTCAAATTCGTCCTTGCTTTGCTTCGTGGCGGACTTGGCGCCGGCGTTTTCGTCAATCAGCCGAATAATTTTATTCCATCCGCGGAAGAATACATGGTTGCTTGCAACGGCGGCCAGCACAGCCAATATCACAGCTGCCGCTACGATCAGCAGAGTAAGGTTGCGGAAGGCAATGATTTTGCTCAAAAACAGCTTGTCAGGGACAGCAAGTCCGAAGATCCAGCCGGTCATTGAAGAGGATACGCAGGTGACCAGCATCCCGTTCTTGTTATAGGATTCGGACTGTTCCGCAGGCAGCGCGGTGATCTGCTCGTCGTGCGCGAGGTTGCGCGTAATTTCTTCGATGCCGGTAAATGTGCCTTTGCCGATCGGCAGCCCTTTTTTATCCATAATAAAGGCGGTGCCCAGCTGTGAAGCATTGTCGTCGGTGATGCCCAAGTAATCGTAGAACAGCTTCGAATTGACATGAAATAACAGATACGTAGAAGGCCCGCTTACAAAAATAGGAAGCTTGCGGATATAAACATAGGTAGACGCGCCGTTAGAGTCTTTCGTCAGAAAGGCGTAATCCGTATTCATCGCCGCAAATTCGTCAAACAAAGAAGCGTAGCCCATGTTATAATCGCCAAGGGCAGGCTGGGAGGAAATCTGATTCTTGGCCAAAGGATCGTAGAGTACGACATTGTCCACGTAATCCAAGGAGGCTTGAACCCGAATGAGTAGCTGGACGAGCGCCAGCATATCGAGCTGATTCGTTTTCAGATCCCCCGGCTGATTTAACCATTTCTCAAAATCGGGGATTTTCTCCATTTGTACAGCGGATTGATTCAGCTTCGTAAAGTAATTTTCAAAATGATCGCGCGTTCCTTTTAGCGTCGAGAGGTGAGCGCTTTCAATTTGAGAACGGATAATATCGGATGCCTGGCTGAAAATGACCAGACCTATGAGCACGATACTAAGCGATGTGACAAGGATATTCGCTATCGCTATCTGCATTTTTTTAGACATCGGGTTTCCCCCCTTACAAGGATGTGCAGGTTTCATTATACATGAGGTCTATAGGTGATGGAATAAGTAAAGTGAGAAAAGACGCCCGTTTGGGCTTAACAATTCGTGCAAATTGCCACAAATTCAAAAAAGATAAGTGTACCATTCCGCAAAATTCGGGGAAATTCGCGATTTGTAAATTGCGGAGGGGGAAGCTTGAAGACATAATAAGCGGTATAGCCAGCGCATGGTGATGACTTCAGCAGCACCCAACAAATAACCAAGCAACCAAAAAAACCAAGCAACCAAAAAAACCAAGCAACCAAAACGAGAGGGGTTATGTCATTTATGAAAGGATTCAAACAAAGAAAAGCGGCTATGCTCGCAGGAGTGAGCGCAATGCTGGTTTTATCCAGCGCCTGTGCAAGCCAGTCGCAGGGGTCAGCTACACAAGGGAAGTCGGGAGACGGGCCTGTCAATCTGAACCTCGCCTATTATATTGGCTGGAATACGCCGAGCATCGCGAGGGAAGATAATCCTTCCTTAAAGTATTTGGAGGATAAGCTGGGGATTCGGATGAATCTGACGGCTGCCGCACCGGACATCTATAAAGAAAAGGTGAAGGTCATGGTAGCATCGGGCGATATCCCGGATGCGTTTGCCTGGACCGATATGGACGACTTTATTGTAAAGCTGATTAAATCCAATGTAATCGTACCGCTGGATAAATACGTCGACGAATACCCGAATTTGAAAAAAGAAAAGCCGCTCTTTTTAACCAAATATCAAGGGAACATTTATGGACTGACGAGCGTGCGTAACCCGATCGCTTCGCAGGACATTCCGCTGATCCGCCAGGACTGGCTGGACAATCTCGGATTGAAGGCGCCGCAAACGCTGGATGAACTATATAATGTAGCGAAAGCGTTCACGAAGGACGATCCCGACAAAAACGGCAAGCAGGATACGTACGGTCTGCAGCTTGGCAACACAGCGGCCGGCATCTCGATTCGGGGCACGACCGGGATCACGCAAGCGTTCGGCATCAAAAATTACTGGGTGAAGGAAGGGGATAAGGTCGTACCGAGATTCGAGACCGCCGCCTTCAAGCAGTATTTGACCTGGATGAACAAGGCATTCTCCGAGGGCATGATCGATCCGGACTTTGCCGTATCCGACGCGCAGACCGCCGACTCCAAGCTTGTGCGTAAAGGCCAGGCCGGTATCATGTTCAACTTTACGACGCGGATTTACGATTTCGAGACGAACTACCAGAAGACGAATCCGAACGCCAAGCTAATTCCGCTCGAAGCGATCAAAGGGCCTAACGGAGACCAAGGGGTCACCGGACGCGTGGATAAAGGCGGTATCTTCATCTCGAAGAAAGCGGCCGACGATCCGGTCAAGATGAAGAAAATTATGGAATGGCTGGACTACGGCGCCAGCGAAGAGGGCGGTATCTTCTGGAACTATGGCGTCGAGGGCGTACATTATAAGAAATCGGCGGAAGGCAAGATCGAGCCGGATACGAAAATATTCGAACGCGATATGCCGCGTACCTTTACTTTCACACTGCCGGTTCAATCGACAGATGAGCTGTATATTTTCCCGCAGAATACGAAGGAAGCACAAAACCTGGTCGTGAAGGGACATAAGATGAACGAGCCTCATCTGGTTATGGATGAAAGCCAGCTGCTGTTCTCGCCGACCTATGCCAAATACTCGATGGAAGCGGAGAAATTTATTCAGGATAATACTGTGAAGGTCATTATGGGTCAGGTAAAAGTCAGTGATTGGGACGGTATCGTCAAACAGTGGTATGACCGTTTCGAAGGAGCGAAAGTGGTACAAGAAATTGCGGAAGCAATGAAAAAATAAAATCATCCGATCAGATGCGGAAGGCGGGCGGCAGACAGGCAGAGGCTTGCCCGCCGGAAGCATGACAAGAGGGCAGGTGCATATACGACATGACGATGATGTTAAAGAGGTGGAGGGCCGATAAGTACTTGTACTTGATGGCTTTGCCGGGCTTGCTGTATTTTGTTGTATTCCATTATTTTCCTATGTGGGGCATTGTCATTGCATTTCAGGACTACAATCCGTTCGACGGCTTGATGCACAGCGAATGGGTCGGCTTCGATCATTTCACAAGGCTGTTCAAGCATCCGGATTTCTGGCTTATTCTGCGGAATACGCTGGTGGTCAGCATATTGAATATCGTTTTTTTCTTTCCCGCTCCGATCGTGCTTGCCTTATTGCTGAATGAAGTACGGACGGCCTTTTTCAAGAAAAGCGTTCAAACGGTCATTTATTTGCCGCACTTCGTGTCTTGGGTCGTTATTTGTTCGCTCACGATTTCGCTGATGAACTCCGAGGGAGTGCTCACGAAGCTTGTGCACGCGATGGGTTATCCTCAGCTTCAGCTGCTTATGGATAAATCGCTGTTCTGGGGCATTATTACCGTGCAAAGCATCTGGAAGGATGCCGGCTGGGGAACGATTATTTTCCTTGCCGCACTCGCGGGCATCAGCCCGGACCTGTACGAATCGGCCAAAGTGGACGGCGCTAACCGCTGGCAGCAGACGATTCATATTACACTGCCGTGCGTGATGAATACGATCATTATATTGCTGATTCTGAGGCTCGGACAGGTCATGAACATTTCGTTCGACCAGCTGTATATTATGGGTAACCCGTTGGTCAAAGAGGTAGCGGAGGTGTTCGATACCTACGTATACCAGGCGGGCGTGCTGCAGGGGAATTTCAGCTATGCGACGGCGGTGGGGATATTCAAATCGGCGGTCGGATTTCTCCTGATCATTACAGCGAATTATATTTCGAAGAAAACCAGCGAGCATCACTTATTTTAGCATAAGGGGAAGATGGCATGAAAAAGTTACGCTTCGGCAGCTTCGCTTTTGATGCGGGCAACTACGCAGCTCTGGCCCTTTTGGCTGTCCTGATGATCTTTCCGTTCTGGAACGTGCTCGTCAGCTCAATCACCGCGCCGCATCTCGTGCTTGAGGGCGCCATCCGGCTGTGGCCGGAACAATTAACCTTCGTCGCGTTCACGACGATATTTAATACGCCGAATTTTGTAAAAGTATTTCAGAATACGGTTTTTATTACCGTTATAGGCACATTCATCAGCATGCTGCTGTCGGTTCTGCTGGCGTATCCGCTGTCCAAGAAAAGGCTGGCGGGCGCAAATGCGATGGCGTTTGCCGTATTTTTCACGATGATGTTCAGCGGAGGCATTATTCCGTCCTACCTGCTAGTCAAGAGCCTTGGCATGATCAACACGCTATGGTCGCTCATGATTCCCAATGCCATTAACGCGTTCAACATTATGATTCTCATCAGTTTCTTCCGTACGCTTCCCGAGGAGCTGGAGGATTCCGGCCGAATCGACGGCTGTAACGACTTTGGTATTTTGTTCCGTATTATGGTGCCGATCTCGATGCCGATTATTGCAACGCTCACGCTGTTTTATGCCGTCGCCCAGTGGAACATGTTTTTCCAGGCGGTGATGTATATTTCGAATCCGAACAATTACACCCTCCAGGTGCTGCTGCGCCAGCTGCTTATTGTATTGACCTCCGATGCGGTAGCGGCTTCCCTGAGCGAGGATGTTCCCCGGATTGGCGTTACGGTGAAGCTGGCCATGATTGTGGTGTCCACGGTACCGATTCTGCTCGTGTACCCGTTCCTGCAAAAGCATTTTGCCAAAGGAATGATGCTCGGTTCTGTGAAAGGGTAGTGTAATGCGGTAAGGAAACGTTTGAGAGGGGGAGGAGCATGATGACGGACAAGGACGTGCAGCGGATTGCGCCTAATCTGCGAACCGTGCCCGGAGCGGGGAGCTCTGCGCAGCTGCAGCTTAGGCTTGCAAAAGTATGGAAGTTCAGATGGCTGTACCTGTTTATGCTTCCGGGTCTCGTGTATTTCTTTATATTTAAATACGTTCCCCTATGGGGACTCATCATGGCCTTCAAAAACTATCAGCCCTATCAGGGGTTGATGAAGAGCGAGTGGGTGGGCTTCGCCCATTTCGAGCGGTTATTCGGGATGGCGGATTTCTGGATGCTGTTCCGCAATACAATCATTCTCGGGCTCTATAATCTGCTTGTGTTTTTTCCAATCACGATTCTGCTTGCCCTGCTGCTGAATGAAGCGCGGAGAGAGATGTTCAAACGGTTCGTGCAAACCTTGATCTACGTGCCGCATTTTCTTTCGTGGGTTGTTATTGTCGGGATTTCCTATGTGCTGCTGACGACAGAGGGCGGGATCATTAATGAGCTGCTGAAAGCGCTCGGCATGGAGCAGGTGGAATTTTTGACAAGCACCACCGCTTTCCGTCCGCTGATCGTGCTGCAAATGATATGGAAGGATGCCGGCTGGGGAACGATCATCTTTTTGGCAGCGCTTGCGGGAGTGAACCTTCATCTGTATGAGGCGGCCAAAATCGACGGGGCGAACCGGTTGCAGCAGCTGTGGCATATCACTCTGCCGTCCATTCGCAGCGTGATCGTCATTTTATTCATCCTGCGTCTGGGCAGCTTCCTCGATCTCGGCTTCGAGCAGATCTTTCTGATGCTGAATGCCGTCAACCGGGAAGTCGGCGAAGTATTCGATACGTACGTCTACCGGGTCGGCTTGCAGCAGGGACAGTTCAGCTACAGCACGGCGGTAGGTCTGTTCAAGTCGGTCGTCGGATTGATTCTGGTGCTGATCGCCAACAAAGTCGCCAAAGGGTTCGGAGAAGAAGGCATTTACTAGGGGGGAATAAGATGGAGCTTCATCGTTCCTTTGGAGAAAAGCTGTTCGAGTTATGCAATTACTTGTTTCTGGGCCTGGTCGGCCTGCTGACCTTTCTTCCGTTCGTTTACGTGCTGGTGACCTCTTTCTCTGCGGATAATGAACTGTGGCCGACCCATTTTACGCTGGAAGCGTATCAATATATTTTCTCAACCCATACGTTTCTGAAAAGCCTCGGCGTATCCGTATATATTACGGTGCTGGGCACCTTTCTGAGCTTGTTCACGACTTCTCTGATGGCCTATTCGCTGTCCTACAAGGAACTGCCAGGAAGAAGCAAGTTCATGCTGCTGATTTTGTTCACCATGCTGTTCCAGGGCGGCATGATTCCAACCTATTTCGTGGTCAAACAGCTGCATATGATCGATTCCTTGTGGGCCTTGATGATCCCGAGCTTGATCAGCGCGTTCTACCTGATTATTCTCCGCGATTTCTTCTCCAGCGTGCCGCACGAGCTGATCGAATCCGCCAAAATGGACGGCGCCCACGAGATCACCGTTCTGCTGCGCATCGTGCTGCCGTTGTCGCTGCCTTCCTTGGCGGCTTTCGGACTGTTCTATGCCGTCGGCATCTGGAACCAGTATTTTAACGCGATCATGTTCATTAATACGCCGGACAAATGGCCGGTTCAGGTGCTGCTGCGGCGCATCGTCGTGCTGGCTTCCGGCGGGCTCGGCGACAGCGGAAACAGCGGTGAGGCCGTGGCCTTCTATGGTCAATCGGTTAAAATGGCCGTCATCGTCGTGTCGACGATACCGATCCTGCTCGTGTATCCGTTCCTGCAAAAGCATTTTGCCAAAGGAGCGCTGCTCGGTTCCGTCAAAGGATAATTCCCGTCCCAGGGAAATCCGATAAATAGAATACAGGAGGGTTTGTATGAATACGAGAACAAAAGCAAGGCTGAGCGGGCTTGCAGCCGCCGCCCTGGCCGCATCCTTCGGGCTGGCTGCCTGCAGCAGCTCCGACAGCAATCCGTCTGCTTCGTCGCAAGGAGGGACGGACAACAAGCCGTTGTCCGTAAAGATGGCGCTCAACTTTGACGGCAAGGACGTACCGGTAGCCGGCAATGAAGTGCAGAAGGCCATTGAGTCGTACACGAATACGAAGCTGGAACTGACCCAAATTTCGAGTAACGATTTCTGCAGCAAGCTGCCGGTCATGATCGCTTCCGGCGATCTGCCCAACATCATCGCCAGCTGCGGAGCGCCCAGCCAATCGTATCTGATCAGCGCCGTACAGAACGGGGCCTTCTGGGATATCACTCCATACATCAAGGACTATAAGAACCTGTCGCAAATGCCTGCAATGGTGTACGACAACGTCAAGATCGACGGCAAGCTGTACGGGGTGCCGAGATACCGTCCGCTCGCCCGTTATGTATGGTCTTACCGGAAGGACTGGCTGAACAACGTAGGCCTGCAGCAGCCGAAGACGGTCGATGAGTTGTACAATATGCTGAAGGCATTTACAAATAACGATCCGGACAAGAACGGGAAGAACGATACTTACGGATTAACGATGATGGTCAAGAACGATACGTTAAGACCGGACTTCGGCGTTGTTTTCGGATCTCCGCTGCTGTGGGGGAACAAGGACGGCAAATTTATCCGTGCAGAGGAAACGCCGGAATATTTGGAAGGCTTGAAGTTTTCCAAAAAGCTGTTTGACGAAAAGCTGATCAATCAGGATTTTGCGGCGATCGATGTGCCGAAGTTCGAAGGAGATATCGAGAACGGGAAAGCAGGCGTTATCAATGAAGCGACGAACAAGATTCAAACGTTTGACGCCCGCGTGAAAGCGCATAACCCGAACGGGGCGATTGACGCCTTTGCGGCGCTTCAGGAACCGAAGGGCACCTTCCTTGCCGGAGAACGCGGTTCGAACGGCATTCTGATGTTCCCGAAAGCCAGCGTCAAGACGGAAGCGGATTTGAAGCAGCTGCTCGGCTTTATCGACAAGCTGTCGGATAAACCGATGGCGGATTTGCTCGAATGGGGAATTCAAGGAAAGCATTATGAGCTGAAAGACGGCAAAGCGGTGAGAACGAACCAGGAGGCGTTTGACAACGAAGTCGGCTTCCCTTATAAATATCCGCTCGAAACCGTTCCTGTCAACAATATCCGGACGGAGGGCGTGCTGGACCCGTTGACCAAGCTGCAGCTTCAGCTGGAGGACGATAACGCCAAATTGGCGGTGGGCGATCCGACCATGACGCTCCTTTCCCCAACCTGGGCGGAGAAGGGCCAAGAGCTGGTTCAGATTCTGACCGACGCCAAAGTAAAATTTATTATGGGCAAAATCGACGAGGCCGGCTGGAATGCGGCGCTGGATAAATACCGCAAGGCGGGCGGCGACCAGGTTGCCAAGGAATATGCCGATGCCTACGCCAAAAGCGCCAAAAAATAAAGCATAAGAAGAGATAAGGAGTGCAGGAGAAGATGATAAACGTAGCTGTTATAGGAACCGGCGTTATCGCCAATTCGCATTTGGAGGCTTATGTAAAATCGTTTCAAGGACGCTGCAAGGTCGTAGCGTTAATCGACATTTATGAGGATAAGGCTCAGCAGCTGAAGGACAAATTCCAGTTAGACTGTGAAATCGTCAAGGATTATCATGATGTGCTCGACCGTGACGATCTTCACCTCGTTTCCATCTGCACGCCGCCTTATACGCATGCGCAAATCGCGGTCGATATGCTGCATGCAGGCAAGCATGTCCTGGTGGAGAAGCCGATGGCTTCCTCCCTTGAGGAATGTGACCGCATGCTGGAGGCGGCGGAGCAATCCAACCGGATTCTATCGGTTGTCGGTCAAAACCGCTTCCGCGACCCGATCATGAAGCTGAAGCATACTTTGGACAGCGGGAAAGTAGGCAAAGTCGTCCATGCGCAGGTCGATTCGTTCTGGTGGCGCGGACACTGCTACTACGATCTGTGGTGGAGAGGCACGTGGGAGAAGGAAGGCGGCGGCTGCACGCTGAACCATGCGGTGCATCATATCGATATGCTGCAGTGGATGATGGGGATGCCGGACAAAATCCAGGCGGTCATGAGCAACACGTCCCATGATAACGCGGAGGTGGAGGACCTGTCCGTGGCGATCCTGTCGTATGGCAACGGCAGCCTGGCGCAAATTACTAGCTCCGTCGTCCATCACGGAGAGGAGCAGCAGGTTGTATTCCAGACGGAGAAGGCGAGAATTTCGGCGCCTTGGAAGGTATATGCGTCCACCTCGAAGGAGAACGGGTTCCCGATTCGCAATACCGCTCTGGAGGAAGAGCTGGACGCAGCTTACCAAGCGATGGAAAGCCTGACGTACACCGGACATGCGGGACAGATCGACAACGTGCTGACGGCCATTGAGAACGGATCGCTCGATGTGTTGATTGACGGCCGGGAAGGACGCAAAACGCTGGAGCTGATTACAGCGATTTATGAGGCTTCGACAACGGGCAAAAGCATTCAGCTGCCGCTTACAAAGGACAGCAGCCTGTTTTATTCGAGAGACAGCCTGCTGGCTAATGCGCCGCATTTTTACGTGAAAACATCGTCCGTCGTTTCCTTTGCCAAGAACGAGATTACGCTGGGCAGCGAATACAAAAAATAATGCAAAGCTGGACGGAATAGAGGAGGAACTATCCATGCAAGTTCAAGATGGTATGAATTACGCGCCTAAAGGGAAGCCGGCTCCGGTATGCGAGCCGGGAGCTTTTCCCTTCGCAGCCATCGGGCTGGACCACGGGCATATCTATGGAATGTGCAACGGGCTGATCGAAGCGGGCGGCACCTTGAAATGGGTGTACGACCCGGACCCGGCAAAAGTAGACAAGTTTGTGCAGACGTACCCGGGGGTACAGATTGCAAGGTCGGAGCAGGAGGTGCTGCAGGATTCATCGGTCAAGCTGGTCGCAGGGGCCGCCATTACCTCGGAGCGCTGCGATTTAGGCTTGCGCGTCATGTCGCACGGCAAGGATTATTTTACGGATAAAGCGCCGATGACGACGCTGGAGCAGCTCGAGCGCGCACGGCAGAAAACAGCCGAGACCGGGCTGAAATACGCCGTCTATTACAGCGAGCGATTGCATGTGGAGAGCGCCGTTTATGCGGGGCAATTGATTCAGCAGGGAGCGATCGGACGCGTATTGCAGGTAAGCGGCTTCGGGCCGCATCGTATCAATGTGCCGTCGAGACCCGACTGGTTCTTTAACCGCGATCAATTCGGCGGGATTCTCTGCGATATCGGCAGCCACCAATGCGAGCAGTTTCTGTTCTATACCGGCGCTAAGGATGCCAGAGTGGTGAACAGCCAGGTGGCCAACTACAACCATAAGCAGTTTCCGGCCTTCGAGGACTTCGGCGACTGCAACCTGGTCGGAGGCAATGGAACGAGCGGATATTTCCGGGTGGATTGGTTTACTCCGAACGGGCTGAGCACGTGGGGAGACGGCCGGACGATCATTTTGGGTACCGAAGGCTTTATCGAGCTGCGTAAATATGTCGATATCGGCCGTGATAAGACGGGCAATCACGTATATCTCGCCAACCATGAAGGAGAGTACCATTTCTCAGTCAAAGGGAAGGTCGGCTATCCTTATTTCGGCGAGCTGATCCTGGACTGCCTGAACCGGACGGAAATTGCCATGACGCAGGAGCATGCCTTTAAGGCAGCGGAGCTGTGCCTTATTGCGCAAAGGGACGCCAAGATGCTTGAAGGCGTCTAAGAGCAGCGATCTGCTCGAATGTACGATGAAGCAATGAACTTGGAAATACTCCCTGCAGCCTTTCCTCCAGATGGAAGGGGCTGGGGGAGTATTTCTTTCGTCTCCGGCCTGCTGAAACAAGGAAGAAAAAACAAAAAGAGGATTGAAACCGGACAAAGGTTTGGATATGATAGAGATATGTTCATATTATAGAATTGTGTTTTATAATATAAAACAATTAGCTGTGCTTTGACATCCTGTTCGACAGAGGCGGCTGACGCTTTTGAGAACGCTTTAATTCGAAGTACCAGCCGTGCCCATTTTATTTACAAGGAGGAGTTTCTAGCTATGAGCACTATTGTTAACCCGATTTTGCGGGGATTTAATCCGGACCCTTCGGTTTGCAGAGTAGGAGACGATTACTATATCGCCACTTCGACGTTCGAATGGTTTCCGGGCGTGCAGATTCATCATTCCAGGGATTTGGTCAACTGGCGGCTGCTGACGCACCCGCTGACCCGCAAATCGCAGCTTGATATGCAGGGCGATATCGATTCCGGCGGCGTATGGGCGCCGTGCTTGACCTATGACAACGGCACTTTTTATTTGATTTATACCGATGTGAAGAGCAGAATCGGCGCCTACAAGGACACGCATAACTATTTGGTTACGGCGACAAATATCGAAGGGCCATGGTCCGAGCCCATTTTCCTGAACAGCAGCGGCTTCGATCCTTCGCTGTTCCATGACGATGACGGGCGCAAGTGGCTGGTCAACATGCTGTGGGATTCCCGCAAGGGGAACAATAAATTCGCAGGGATCGTCCTGCAGGAATATTCGGTGGAAGAACAGCGGCTGGTCGGTCCGGTCAAAAATATTTTCAAAGGTACGGAGCTGAAGCTGACGGAAGGCCCGCACTTGTATAAACGTAACGGATATTACTATTTATTAACCGCCGAGGGCGGCACGCAGTATAACCATGCCGTGACGATGGCCCGTTCGCTCACGATTGACGGAGTTTACGAGGTGGATCCGTTCAATCCGATTCTTACGTCCGCCGAAAGACCCGAGCTTGCACTGCAAAAAGCAGGCCATGCCAGCATTGTCGACACGCCGGCCGGCGAGTGGTATATGGTCCACTTGTGCGGCAGGCCCGTTAAGGACAAGTTCTGCAACCTTGGCCGCGAGACGGCGATCCAACGCTGCGAATGGACCGAAGACGGCTGGTTCCGCCTGGCCGGCGGAAGCCGCTATCCGGAGCTTCACGTGCAGGCGCCCGACCTGCCGCCGCATCCTTTTGAAAGCCCAGCCGAGAAGGACGACTTCGACGCTCCGCAGCTGAACGTGCATTGGAGCACGCTGCGCATTCCGGCCGAGCCGGACTGGCTGAGCCTGGAGGAGCGGCCCGGGTATCTGCGGCTGCGCGGCATGGAGTCCATGATCTCGATGCACAGGCAGAGCCTTGTCGCCCGCAGGCAGCAGTCGTTCCGCTGTGAGGCGGAGACGTGCCTCGAGTTTGAACCGGATTATTTTCAGCAGATGGCCGGCCTCATTATGTACTACGATACGAAAGATTACATATACCTGCGCGTAACCCATGATGAAAATCTCGGTCCATGCCTGAATATTCTCCAATCCAAGGACGGAGTCTACGACGAGCTGCTGGAGCAGGATATCTCACTGCAGGGGAACCGGTATCGTCTGAAGGTAGCGATCGACAGAGAAACGGCGCAATTTTATTACAATGATACTGCGCAGGATGCTGGGGAATGCGAATGGAAAGCGGTGGGCGGCCCTATCGATATTACCCATTTATCCGATGATTTCCCTGCGTATATCCGGTTTACGGGCACATTTGTCGGAATGTGCGCGCAGGACTTGTCCGGAACCCGCAAGCACGCGGATTTCGATTATTTTATTTATCGGGAGCTGGACTAAAGCCGAACCGCAGCTGCACATCGAGAACCTTCTTTGCCCCGTTCTGCTTGAACGGGGCAAAGAAGGTTTTTTGGACATATCGGAATTTATAGCTTTTCGGGGTCCCCGCAAAGTATCTGAGTCCGCTTCGAAGCATAAGCTCCACTTTGGAGGCCACTGAAAAACTAGCGGAGAGTACGGAAACGTTCTGTAGAAGCGAAAGCGTTCGCCTTTGTCCTTGGATTTCAACCGCTTTAAGCGGAAGATATTCAAAGAAATCCAGGGACAACAGCGATCGGAAGAATGTTCCGTACTCGTAGCGATGACTTTTTCAGTGGCCTCCCACTTTGTGGGGTTATTTTACGCTGATGCAGGACATTGCTACTCCTCCGAAGAAGGAATGTGGGAAGAGGAAAGGAGTGCAGATATCGTATGGAGCATCAGCCTATGATTTCATGGATTGTGAATACGCTTCAACAAGTCCCGGGGGTGAAAGCCATCGTGCTCGGCGGCTCAAGAGCGAGAGGCACGCATACGCCGGATTCGGATGTCGACATAGGCCTGTATTACGACCCTGCCGTGCCGCTGAACCTGCCGGCGCTGCAGCAGGCGGCACGGCAATTGGACGATGCCGCGCGCGAGAATCTTGTAACGGAAACCGGCGGCTGGGGGCCCTGGATCAACGGGGGAGGCTGGCTGACGGTTCAGAGCCGTCCCGTCGACCTGCTGTACCGCGATTTGAACAAGGTCGCGCAGGTGATGGAGCAGTGTCTCGCCGGGCAGGTGACGATTGATTATCAGCCGGGTCATCCGCACGGATTCATTAACGCCATCTATTTCTCCGAAATCGCGCTCTGTCAAATCTTGTGGGACCCGTCGGACAGCATCACAGCGTTAAAGAAAATGACGCTTTCGTACCCGCCCCTGCTGCAAAAGGCGATGATCGGCAAGTTTTTTTGGGAAGCGTCGTTTGCACTGGAGCAATGCAAGAAGGGGATGCTTAAACAGGATGCCGTTTATATGGCCGGCTGCGGCTTCCGGGCCTTGTCCTGCTTGAATCTTGTGCTTTTTGCCATAAACGAATGCTACTGGATGAACGAAAAAGGGGCGGCCGCCATTGCCGGTACCTTAGACAAAGCGCCCGGGCAATATAAGAGCAGAGCGAACCGTATCGCATCCTTCATTAATGAAGAACGCCAGTCTTCCGAGCAGGCCTGCCGCATGCTGCAGGAGCTGATCCGGGAAACGGAGACGCTTCTTCGAAAAGAAGGGCTTGCCTAGACCGGCAATCGGGAAGAAACCGGGAAAGCGATTTTATACTAGATTAAGAAGGGATACACCTTTAAATAGAAAAAGAAGGAAGGAATGACATTGAGCGAGCTATCATTAATCGAGGCATTCAAGAGCGATCTGCAGAAATACTCTCTGGAACAGCTGAGATACACGGACGGGCAGAGCTGGTCTCTCGGACAACTGTACAGCCATGTGATCGTCGTATCTCTTGAATACGTTGACCGCCTGGAGAGCTGTGCGGCAGCCTGTGAGGAACAACCCCAAGGTAAGACCGAAGGAGGGGAGCAGCTGTTTCGGCTGGGCGGGTTTCCGCCGGTCAAGATTCAACTGCCGGATCTGCCCGGCAATACCCCTGACAATACGGAAAGCAGGGAGTCGCTCGCAGCAGGGCTTGACCGGCTGCTGGAGCTGATGAAGAAATGGAAGGATAAGGTGGACGGCGTGAACCCCAACTGCAAGATGAAGCACGGGGGCTTCGGCTGGCTGAACGCGCGCGAATGGTACGCGCTTGTAGGTATGCATCTGCGTCACCATTTACGGCAGCAAAGCGAGCTGGAGCTCAAGCTTCCTCAGAGGTAAAATCAGGCGGATACCCAAATCACTTTTCCGTTTCCGCTAATACACTATCGTATTCAAACGGAAACAGGTGATGAGGGGAATGGCTACATTTGCCGCGGCTTATGCCGCAAAACAGCGAATGTCTCGTTCAATGCTGAAGCATACGAAGGTCCACGGAATAGGTATAGGTTATCTGGATCCGAAGCGTACGCATAAAGGAGCGGCCGTCATTGTTTATGCCGATGCGCTGTCCGCCGCTTCGCTTGGGATCGCTTCCGTGCAATCCGCTTGGGTTGGCGGTAAAAGCGTTCCGGTCCCGTGCGGGTCGTCCGCACTCAAAAAATCCGCTCCCACGCCAATTACCGCGGGCGTATCCGTCCGGTGCCCGCCGGCTACAGCATCGGAACAAGCGCGGCATCAGGGACGCTGGGGCTGATCGTAACGAATTTTCCCGGCGCGACGCAGCGGTATATATTCAGCAACAATCATGTGTTGACGAGTCCCACCAATACGCTTAACGGCGCTGCCACGCTGCAGCCCGGCGGAGCCGATAACGGGCGTCCGGTAATAGACCGCGTCGGCCGCTTGTCCCGTATCGTGCAGTTAAGGCGCAATCAGGATAATCTGATGGATGCGGCCCTATCCCTGCCTGTGCGCAACAGTATCCTGAATCCCAGGTATGCGACCGTCGGCGTGGTCCCGGGGCATGTTACATCCTATCGGGTCGGCGAGCGATTTAAAAAAGTAGGCAGGACGACAGGACTGAGGAATGGAACCGTTGACTCGGTCCATACGGATATCCAGGTCGACTACGGCGGGACTTTAGGCGTGCTCACCTTTCGCAATCAGACGGTCATAACAGGCACCAGTCCGGTTTCGCTGCCCGGGGATTCCGGCTCGGTCTGGTTAAGACGGGCCGATAACTATGCGGCCGCCGTAAACTATGCCGGTAACGATACCGGCTTGCTCTCGGTTGCTTTTCCCGTGGATTCGTTTATGCGCCGTTTCCGGACGCGGGTAGCCCAGCCGGGCGGAGCCGGAAGAGTCAAGCGCGTGAATACAGGCAACCGCAATCCGGCATACGCGCGGCGGCTCACGGACAAAGAGCTCTCCTCCGTGAAAGTTCTGCCGGTGCGGCGTTCCAAGCGCAGATGACCTAACTAGATCTTGGTGCATCACAGCGCGCTGCTTTAAATAAAAAGCCTTCCTTAGCATGATGGCCTATGACCGGATTCCCTCTGAGAGAGGATGTCCGGCATGCCGCTAAGGGAGGCTTATTCATTGGTGAAGCGGGGGTTCCTGCTAAGCGTCCGAATGCGGCGCCGGGCTGTCGTTCCGGCGCGCGATGGGGGATTGATCGCTGTTATCTTCTTTTGGTAATCAGGTAAGGAGTAATGGAGCGTGTGAAGTTAGTAGGGTTCTGTATGAAGATGATCCAACGGTTGTCGCTGATCGGAAAGCTGTCTGTTGGCCATGCGGGGAGCAGAGCGCTGATCGTCCAGCCTCCACTGATAACGACACGGCCCGAAGGGGCTCTCAAATCAAGGGCAATAGTAGTGTTAGGGCCAATCTGTACGGGACTGAGTATAAGGCGCCGAAAGCCGTCGCCCAGGTTTTGAGTTACGCGAACCTGTTGTGAGGTAAGGACGATGGTTTTGCTTTGATTCAGTTTTTTGCTGCTGACGAGTTTCTTTGCTTTTGCTTTCATACTTCTTCACCTCCTTCAGGTTTGATAGAATACTATATGCAGCAGTAGATTCATAGAGTGGACGAATCGGCTGATCGATCCATCCAAATCTATCGTGAACCTGCATCCATACCGCTCTGCATGTATCAGGCCCCGCGTCGGTCTCGGCTGCTTCATTCATGAAAGATCAGTCTTTTATCATTGCAAAACTATTGAATTTCTGGGGGAATCAATAGAAAATAAAGGGAGCCGCAAGCTCATGCAGAGATGATAGAGTCTCAAATGCTTTAATTATTGGAGGGATATTTTGTATAAAAAGGCGATTTCCATTACTTTACTGGCGTTATCGTTGTTTCAAACCGCTTCAGCCCAGGCATATACGTCTCGTTTGACGCCGTTTGCCGATGTCGATGAGAAGGCCTGGTCGGCGGAAAATATATATATGCTGTCCTCAGTTAATGCTCTCGACGGCTATGAGGACGGTACCTTTCGTCCATTGGATGCGATGACCCGCGAGGCGTTCCTTCGTTTATTCGTTTCGGCGGTGAACGCAAAGCCGGAGGCCCAGGCCATTCCTATAAAAGATGTCGCGCCCGGCCGCTGGTCGTACGAACCGATCCAAGCCGCGTTACAGCGTCATTGGATTAATTTCATGCTGGACGATGCGGGCGAATTCAGGCCTGCCGAGCCGATTCAGCGCCAAGAAGCGGCAGCGGTGATGGGACATATGCTGCTGGACAAGCTTTCCCAGCCGGAGCGAGAGCAATGGCTGAACTCCGGCTGGCTGGTCGAGCGGGACAAGCTGGCATTTGCGGACACGTCCGGTATTGCAGAGTCGCTGGCGCCATACGTGTTCTATACGGTGCAGCAGGGGATTATGCAGGGAAACGAAACCGGCTTCAGCCCGGTGCAGCCGCTTAACCGCCAGGAAGCGGCTAAGGTGATCCGGCTTGCGTTGGATATGACGCTTCGCGCTAAGCCGCTGGAGATCACAGGATTTTATGCGATTCAATCTTATGCCAGTCTGAACCGGGTGCCGCTGCTGGATCAGGTCGCGATGGGCTGGTCCCATCTCAGCTATTCAGGCGCAGGCGCAGCCGAAGCGAGCCTGGCTAAGGACAGCTCGAAGTTCTCCATCCCGGACGGCTGGGAGGAGGTAACGGCTGCAGCGGATCAGGCAGCTGCAGCCAAGGAGCTGGTCGTGTTCGCTAACGAGAGCCATCATGTGACGCAGTTTCTTGCCGATGCTGCCGCACGCAAAGCATTCGTCGCTTCCCTGCTCCGGCTGCTGGACGATCCGAAATACGGATTTCAAGGGGTATGTCTGGATTTCGAGGATTTATATCAAGAGTCGTCCCGTGAAGACTTCAATGCGTTCGTCGGTGAGATCAAGGACGCGCTCAAGGGGAACAAGCTGACCGTTGCGCTGCCGCCGTTATTTTATTATGCGGGGTATGATGCGAAATTTATTGGCGGCAAGGCGGATACGGTCATCCTCATGGCTTACAATTTCCTGCATAAGGACAGCAGGCTTCCATCCGCTCCGCTGCCGCTCGTTTCCGAGGCTGTGCGGCAGATGCTGGATGCCGGAGTCAGCGCCGATAAGCTGGTGCTCGGGATAGGCAAACAGGCAAATCAATGGATTGACCGTCCCGGCGAGGCGGCTGTGTATGAATCGCCGGCCAGCGACTTAGTTGAACAGAGGCTGAAGCAGCCGGGAGTTGCCCAGTCGCTTGCTTATCCGTATTTGCTGAACCGGATAACTTACGAGGATAACGGCCAGCATGAGCTGTATTACGAGGATGCGGACAGCATCGAACGAAAAATGTGGGTGGCCCGTTATTACGGATTGAAGGGCGTTTCCCTGTGGTATATGGGCCAGTTCACGGATCAGGATTGGGAGCGGATTGCTGCGGAGAATCGAGATATATCGAAATAAGCCCATCCAAACCATCAAAGCCCAGCTAAGCTCAGGCCAGCACTTCCAAGGGGAGGCGCTGGCCTGTTGGGTGTTGATTTGTACCCGTCTTCAACAGGGAGGCGGGTGACGTCGAAACGGCACCATGACCAGGCAATCTAAATGAATCCACAATCCTGCCTAGTTATTCTATTGAGGCTGTCCGCTTCATTGCATATAATGAAGGTACTGCCCTTCGGGGAGAGCGTTAAGGGAGGCCGCGATGAACGAGAAAGCATTTGACGAACCATTATTTGCAAGCTTGAAGCCGGGCTTAACTTCGTTCTGTTACCGAATGCTAGGCTCCATGGACGATGCGGATGATGCCGTTCAGGAGACGAGTATTCGGGTCTGGCAGAGCTGGAGCACGTTCAGACAGGATTCCTCATTCAAAACTTGGGTCTATCGAATTGCCTCCAACCTGTGCTTGGACAAGCTGAGACAATCCAAACGCCGCGCGCTTCCCGTTGACCTGTTCGATCCGGCCGTCGCCATCGTCGAGCCGCGTGACACGCTGCCGGACTCTGCCTGGATCTGGCCGTCTCCCGACTTTGAGGGCAATCCGGAGGATCGGCTCATCCGCAGAGATACCCTTCAACTGTGCTTCATCGCTCTCTTGCAGACCTTGCCTCCGCGGCAGCGCGCGGTACTCATTTTGAAGGATGTATTTGAATGGCTCGTCCAAGCAGATCGCGGAAACGTTGGCGGTGTCGCCGGCAGCGGTGAACAGCGCCTTGCAAAGAGCCCGAGAGACGTTGGACCGGGCGCAGCTTCGCTCGGATGAGCTCAGCAGCATGGACGTTCAACCGGAGCAGCAGCTGCTGTCCCGGTATGTGGAGGCCTTCGAGCAATTCGATATCGCTGCGCTCGTCGCGTTGTTCCACGAGGAAGGCTGCATGTCGATGCCGCCCTTCGAGATGTGGATTCGCGGCAAGGAAGATTTGGCCGCCTTCTATTCGCTTACTCGCTGGCATTGCGAAGGTTCGCGATTTGTGCCCATTACGGTGAATGGCGGTTATCCGGCGTTGGCCCAGTATATGCCGGACAAAGAGGGCTCCGGCCTGGTACCCTGGGGCATCCACGTCATCGAAACCAAAGAAAATCAAATCCTGCACGTTCAAAACTTCATTCATGCGCCATTATTTTCGCGATTTGGGCTGCCTGAGCGAATTGACCGATGAATTTTGTCGTTGGCTTACGTCTATATTATTGAGAATAACCAAACAACGAAAATCATGAAAGAGGTGTCTATCTAAAATGGAAACGAATCAACCGACGAAAGTAACCGTGCAAGCCGTCATTCAAGCCCCTGTCGAGAAGGTATGGCGCTATTCGAACCGAGCCGGATCACATCACGAAGTGGAATCAAGCGTCCGAGGACTGGCATGCGCCGAGAGCCGAAAACGATCTGCGGGTCGGCGGCAAGTTTCTGACACGGATGGAAGCGAAGGATGGCAGCATGGGCTTTGATTTTGGCGGCGTCTACGATGTCGTGAATCGGCATGAGGCGATCGGCTACACCATGGAAGACGGAAGAGGAGTGGATATTGCTTTCGTCGATCAAGGGAATGAGACGAAGGTCATTGAAACGTTCGATGCGGAAAGCTCCAATCCCGTCGAATTCCAGCAAGCAGGCTGGCAAGCGATCCTGGACAATTTCAAAGCCTATACCGAACAAAACTAATCATCGCCAAAAAGACGCCGGGAAGATGCGATGCCCGGCGTCTTTCTTTGTGAACCCTAGTACGAGCGTGCTCCCCGTTAGCCTTAACCTTGTGCCGCATCCATGTTCATGCAGTTGATGGCCCACAGATGACCGTCCAAGTCCACGAAGCCCCAATGATACATGAACCCATGATATTCAGGTTCAGCGTGCAATTTCCCGCCCAAGGAGACCGCGGTATTCACGATTTCATCGACCTTTTCCCGGCTCTCGAAGGCCAAGGCGATCGTCATCTGCGCATACTTGCTCGTATCGACGGATTTCTTCTCCGTGAGCGTATTGAAGAAGGCTTGATTGATCAGCATGACCTGCAGGTTATCGCCGATCACGATGGCTGCCGAATTCTCGTTATCGGGGAATTGCGGGTTGAGCTCGAATCCGAGTCCGGTGAAGAACGCTTTCGATTGTTCTACGTTTGTTACAGGGAGGTTGAAGCTCGTGAATGCGGACGTTAATGCCATTTTCAAAACACCTCTTCGATAAATTATTTTGTGTTCATTTATGCCTTCATTTATATAGACGACAGCCGATCCGGGAATTCATCGGTCTCTAACGTTTGGAATCCTCGCTTTTCGTGTAAAAAGAGGGTATACCAAACACAGAAAGGAGCCATGCCTTATGGCTAAACAAGTCAAATTGGAACCGGAAGCGCAGCAGTTCGTCGAGGAAACGGCAAATCCGCCGTTCTTATACCAGCTCGGACCGGAGAAGGGCAGGAAAAAGGTGGACGAGGTCCAATCCGCTCCTGTGGACAAGCCCGACGTCGAAGTGGAGGAACGCCAAGTGCCCGGCGGCCCTAACGGGGAGGTGCCGGTAACGATTCTGAAGCCGCGGAACGCCGAAGGTCCGCTTCCGGTTATCGTCTACATTCATGGAGCCGGCTGGGTATTCGGCAATGCGCACACGCATGACCGTCTGATCCGGGAGCTTGCCGCAGGCTCGCAATCGGTGGTCGTGTTCCCGAATTACAGTCTGGCGCCGGAGCATCGGTATCCGACGGCGCTGGAAGAGATATACGCCGTTGTTAAGTGGGTGGCTGAGCATGGCGAGGATATCGGCGCCGATGCTTCCCGCTTGACGGTCGGCGGGGACAGCGTAGGCGGCAACATGACGGCTGCCGTTACGCTGCTGGCCAAGGAGCGGGGCGGCCCATCCATCCGCAAGCAGCTGCTGTTCTATCCCGTAACGGACGCTTCGTTCGATACGGAATCCTACCAGCAGTTCGCCGAAGGCTACTTCCTGAGCAGAGAGGGCATGCAGTGGTTCTGGGATCAGTATACGACCGACCCGAAGCAGCGGGCCGAGATTACCGTCTCGCCGCTTCGCGCCTCGGTCGAGCAGCTGAAGGGGCTGCCTCCGGCGCTTGTCATTACCGGCGAAGCCGACGTGCTCCGGGACGAGGGCGAAGCTTATGCGGACAAGCTCCGCGAAGCGGGAGTGCGGGTCACGGCCGTGCGCTTCCAGGGCATCATCCATGACTTCGTCATGCTGAATGCTCTGGCTGAGACAGCCGCCGCGCGCGGCGCGATGCTGCTTGCCAACGCTTGGCTTAAGGAAGACTGAGACTTATTTCCCCGGATCAAAGACGTTGGACTGCAGCACGTCGATAGCGTGCCCGATGTCGGCCAAGTCCTGGGAAGCAGCATTCTGAAGCCGCTGGCGGAAACGGGCCTCAATCTGCTGGAACACCTTCGCCATCATGGCTTCGCCTTCCGCTGTCAGACGAACATACTGCTTGCGCCGGTCGCTCGGGATCGGCGTATTTTTCGCATAGCCGCTTTTCGCACAATTTCTTGATCTCGCGGCTTGTATTCGGCAGAGACATGTGCTGGCAATCGCTGATCTGGCTTGGCGTCACCGGCTGGCTGACGGCAATATACTCCAGTATTTGATATTGAACGGGCGTGACGGCCTCCGGCCTCACGTCTTTTGTCATTTCTTGGGTCACTTGATGCACCGATGCGGTAAACGATACGAATTTTTGAAATAAAACATGCGGGTCCACACTATCACCTCGGGTCTACCATATCAAATTAATTATCATTATACAATTATCAATTGACAACTAAAATGAGGGTATGCTACCCTTTGCTTATCAAATGATAAGTAAGAGGTGGGGAAATGAACACGCTGGTCATTTATACGCATCCTAATCATCAAAGCTTAAGCTATGCCTTTTTGCAAAAGGTTCTCGAAGGCAGCAGGGAGAACCCTGCGATTTCGGACATTCAAGTGCTCGATCTGTATGAAGAGAAGTTTGATCCGGTGCTTGTTTTCAACGAGCAGAAACGGCGGAGGGAGATGCATGCCGATCCGCTCCTCGCCAAATACCGGGAGCAAATGATGTGGGCAGATTTGATCGTGATGGTTTATCCGATCTGGTGGGGCAGACCGCCGGCGATGCTGATGGGGTATATCGATAAAATGTTCGCCGCGGGGTTTGCCTACAAGGATAAGGGAGGCCTGCTGCCCGAGGGGCTGCTGCGGGGAAAGTCGGTCGTCTGTATCTCCACGATGAAAGAACCGGCGCTCTATCCCTTGCTATGGCTGAATAATGCCCACAAAATATTGATGAGAAAAGCGCTTTTCAGCTTTGTCGGCATCCGTAAAGTCAAATTTTTCGAATTCGGCTCGATGGAAAGCCCGAAGGGGAAACACGAGGCGAAGCTGAACCGGGTCTACCGCTATTTCCAACAAACCGCAGGACGTTAAGCGCGGTCCGTTTGGCGCTTCTTTTTATAGAAGACTTTCGCAGCAGTTCCGAATGAAGGGCAGACGCGAAGGTCTTTTTTTGCGTAAATATCGATTATTTCCTTTTCTTATGCATATAAAAACGTCATCCATGGAAAATATGGTTAAACAATACCAGAACCTAATACATGGAGGTACGCGGTCTGATGGAATTATTATTAATGGTTCTTATTCTGCTGATGCTGATCGGGATTTCGAATGTCATCCATCGGTTTCTGCCGTTTATTCCGGTGCCGCTGATCCAGATTACGCTTGGCGTCACGGCTGCGTTCATGCCCAAGCTGCATCATGTGCCGCTTAATCCGGAGCTGTTCCTCGTCTTGTTCATTGCTCCGCTGTTGTTTAATGACGGGATGGTCATTCCAAGGAACGAGCTGTGGAATCTGCGTAAATACATCCTGCTGATGGCGCTCGGCCTTGTTTTCTTAACGGTTCTGATTGCCGGTTCCGTTCATCCATTGGCTGATTCCGGCGATTCCGTTATCCGCGGCTTTTGCGCTGGCGGCTATATTGTCGCCTACCGATGCGGTAGCGGTCGGCTCCTTATCGGGCCGCGTCAAGCTGCCGGCCTCAATGATGCGGCTGCTGGAGGGCGAAGCGCTGATGAATGACGCTTCCGGTCTCGTTGCGTTTAACTTCGCGATCGCCGCGACGGTGACAGGGCAATTCTCGCTGTCCAAAGCGGTGGGAAGCTTCGTTATTATCGCGACGGGAGGCCTGGTGATCGGGACCTTCCTCGGCTTCGCCGTGATTTGGCTGCGGGTATTTCTCCGCCGGCTCGGCATCGAAGACGTCACTTTACATATGTTAATTATTATTCTGACTCCCTTTGTCATTTATCTTATCGCCGAGGAATGTCATGTGTCGGGCATCCTGTCCGTCGTCGCGGCCGGAATCGTGCATTCGATTGAAAGAGACCGGATGGAGCTTGCGTCGGTGCGGCTGCGAATCGTATCCGACAGCACCTGGTCGGTGATTCTGTTCTCCTTGAACGGCCTTGTTTTTCTGCTGCTGGGGCTTGAAATTCCGGGCGTTATAGCCACCATATGGGAAGATCCGTCCTATCGAAACGGACTAGTCTTAGGGTATATTCTCCTGATTACGGCGGTGCTGATGCTGATCCGTTTTCTGTGGGTTCTGGCTGCCGACCGGCAATTTCATTCAGCGCTCCTTACGACGCTGTCCGGTGTGCGCGGTGCGCTCACCTTAGCCGCTTCCTTTTCCATTCCGATGCTGCTTGAGAACGGCAGCTTGTTCCCGCAGCGGAGCCTGATTCTTTTTATCAGCGCAGGGGTCATTCTGCTGACTCTCGTCACGGCGAGTATTGTGCTTCCGCTGCTGACATGCAGCCCAGAGAAGGAAGTGAAAGGGAACCAAAATGCAGCGGAAATCGAACGCAGGGCAAGAATCCGGGTTATCGAGGCGGGGCTGCATGCGATCCGCGAGGAAACGGATGATGAGAACCGTGCGGAAGCCGTCAAGCTGATCTCGGAGTACAATCGCTTGCTGCAAATGACCAGGCTGCAGGGCAGGCTGGACTATGGAAGCTCCTGGAAGACCGCTGTCAAGCTGCGTCTGGAAGGGCTGAAGGCGGAACGGGAGGTTATCGAGCGGTGGCAGAAGGAGCATCGGATTTCTCCGCAGCTTGCCGCTCATTTTCAATCGTCTTTAAGCCAGGTCGAGCTTATTTTGACGAACCGGTTAAAAATCAGGCTGCTGCTGTATCTCACATGCGACCGCCTTGAAGAGCCGGAGGCATCGTATGCAGCTGCAAGCCGATCCGACCTGGAGCGGGGTAAAAGCGATGAAGCTGGAAGCTATTTACGCGGCAATCGAACGCATGGAGCAGCTGGAAACGGAGGATAACCGCGATATGCTCCGCAGCATTCTGGCCGATTACCGCAGCATGGCCGAGCAGCTGGAGCACAGGATGAGCGGTCAGCCTGTCGGCAGTCCGAAGAAATCGGTTCGGAGAGACCTGGAGCTGAAAGCTTTTCAGGCGGAACGCAACGAAATTCAAAGCATGTACGAGAACGGCGATATTGACCGCAATTTGGCCGGAGCGCTGAGAATTCATATTAATTACCGCGAAGCCAGTGTTATGGAAGCACAAACCGTCCATTCGGAATGAGCGGCGGATGGAAAACGGTTGGTCTGCCGAAAAAAGTTGGTTGTCATGAGCGATACTTTTGAGTTACAAAGGAATCGGGGCCCTATCGGCGAGGCCTTAAGTGCAGCGATTGAGCCTTTCTGTATGGAAAATGGAGCCAGGCTCCGGCTTGTCGCTGGACATCGTTTCTTTGTATAATGACTACACTGACAGGGCTGAGCAATCCGGACAACCCGTTTCGGTTCCTAGAACTGAAAACGGGTTGCTTTATTTCAGCTGCGCATACCAATCGTTGAGGAGCTAGTGGGCTATGGAGAAGACCTGGTATAACCGATTGCTGCTATCTTATTTTCCGATTTTGTTTATAACCGTCAGCATGATCATATTTGTATCCGTTTCCATGATGAGCGAAATTTCCATTAAAGAAACGGAAAAGGCGAATCGGATTTTTGCCAAATACGTGATTGATTCCATGGAAACCTCGTTGAAGGGAATGGAACGCGTCATTTTGGAAGAGGCCGGGAACAGCGACGCGCTGTATGAATTTTTCGAGATGAGGAATGAAGGGCAGGCGGGGATGGTCAACTACCAGGCTTCGATTGAGCTGCATAAAATCATCGACGACAACCCTTCCATTCAATCGATCTATTTGTACCGGGCCAAAGATCAACAGGTGCTGACGACCAATGCGATCCAGGCGCTCGATACGTTCGAAGACAAGGCTTTCGTGGAGCAGTCGCTCGAGAAGCCGAATAACACGGGCTGGTCTGCAGTCCGAATGTATTCGGATTTAAGCCTGCAGCCGAAGGAAAAGGTCATTTCCATCAGCAAAAAGGCGCTGCTTCCTTTCGGTAACCAAGGAATCATCGTCGTCAACGTCCGGGTCAGCTCGCTTCTGCGCATCGTAGAGGAGATGATTAACCTGGAAATCACCTTCATGGATATCAGGGATGAGGGGGACAGCGCGTTTATCCTGTCGAGCTGACAGGAGCCGCGGAACACACCGGGGAGGTATCCGACGAAGGCAGCGTCATTACGGACATTCATTCCGATGTCGTCGGCTGGAATTTTGTCAGCGGCATCAAGGGAGGCCGGATGTTCGGCTGGGTATCGGCGATCTCTCATCTGTGGCTGGGTATTGGCGTGCTGACCGTGCTGTTCAGCATTCTGTATACGTTCTACGTCACGCGCAGAAATTATAAGCCGATCGAAGGCATTATGGAGCAGATCAATAAATATCAGAGCCGCAGCCCGTTGAAGGGCAAGAGCGGCGACGAATTTTCCTTCATCGGCAGGGTATTGGAAAATTTAATGGATCAAACCAGCCGTTACGAGAAGCGGTACCGGGAGGATCTGATTGTCCGGCGCAAGCAGTTTTTCCTGGATTGGCTGGGCGGGCAGACCCCGATGGAGGCAAAGGAATGGGCTTTGCACATGGGCCGCTACAGCCTGCCGAGCCGGTTTACGCAGCTGGCGGTCGGCGTAGCCGAAATCGATGCGTTCGCATCGTTCCAACGGAGCTATACTGCGACGGACCAGCATTTGCTGAAATTTGCTCTTACCAACGTAGTACATGAGCTGTCCGATCCGTCGTGGCTGACGATATGGGCGGAGTGGATTTCCGATAAGCGTCTGGCCATCCTCCTGATGCTGCACCGGGAAGAAGAGGCGAGCGCCGAAGCCGTAAACGATTTGCTGGACCGTTTCCGTACATGGGTGGCGGTTAATTTGAAGTTTTCGTTAACGCTGGGCGTAGGGCGGAGCACGGAACGGCTTTCGGGCGTGAACGCTTCCTTCGGGGAAGCGGCTGCCGCGCTGGAATACAAGATGTCGCTTGGGAGCAATCAGGTGATCCGCTACGAAGAAATTGCAGCGGCCAAGCCGGGGGATACGCATAAATATTTTCAGCTGATGGATGCGATGATTCAGGAATTTCGGATGGCCGATGCCAGCTGGCAGCTTCAGGTCGATCAATATGCCGAATTTCTGGGACAGGATGTGCTCAAGGAAGCCGAGATCAACCATCTGCTGCAGTATTTCCTCCGGCTGCTGGAGCGGACGATCGAAGGGCTGTCTCCCGAAATCGGCCAATACTGGCGGGAGGTCATTCATCCGCAGCTGACCCAGGCGCTTGACACCTCCGAAACGTCGGAAGAACTGCTGCCCGTCTTCGTCTCCTCGCTCAAGCAGCTGCACGGAAAGTATATTTCGCTCAGAGATGCCAAAAGCCATCACCAGCTGGTCAACGAGATCCGCCAATATATTGAGGACAATTATGCTAATCCGGACTTATCGCTTAATTTAATTGCCGATCAGTTTCATGTGAACGCCAAATATTCCAGTCATCTGTTCAAGGAAGCCTATGGCATGAAGTTCGTCGACTTTCTGATGAATTTAAGAATGGAGCATGCCAAAAAGCTGCTGCTGCAAACCGACCTGCCGCTGCAGGATATTTCCGAGAAGGTCGGCTACACTCACTCGATTTCGTTCGGGCGGACGTTCAAGAAAGTCGTCGGCGTCACACCCGGGGATTACCGCAAATATACGCCGAATGAGTAGCGGACGGAAGGCTCCGGTGTGCTGTCAGCGGCATGCGGAGCCTTTTGTTACGCCTCCGGGCGCTCATCCGACAAATGGTTTGTCATCGGATTCCGGTTGGTCGGCAGGGGTATAAGCCCTGCGCGAATCGGTTTGCCTGTGAGAATCATGTTGGTTGACCCTCCGACGGGCGACCCTGTATAACGGAGATACATCCCCGCGGTTCACTCCATCCGGCACTGGTTCAATAAAGAGTCGGGACGTGGAAGCGCCAGGGGGCGAAAGTCAACGAAGCATACGGTACAGAAATAAGCGAATAAGCGAAAACAAAGGAGATGCATCGCATTGAAAAAGAAAGCGCTTAAACGAAATGCGGCTTCCGTTCTTGCGGCAGCGACGGCCTTCGGCCTGCTGATCGGCTGCACCAGCAAAGAAGAACAGCCAGGGGCGGCCCCAGTGACGGGCGGCAGCGGCTCCGACGACCAGCAGGTGACCTTGAAGGTGGAGGTGTTCGATCGGGGCAACTCGCCGGCCGGGATGACCGTCACGAACAATCAGGTAACGAAGTGGGTGCAGGATACGTTCGGCACGCCGAACCATATTAAGCTGGAATTTGTGCCGGTTCCCCGGGCGCAGGAAGTGGATAAGCTGAATGTGCTGATGGCAAGCGGCGACTCGCCGGATATTGTCTTCACCTATGACCCGAACCTGGTTTACAAATATGTTCAGCAGGGCGGCCTGATGGACTTGGGGCAGCTGCTGGAGGCGAACGGGGCCAACCTCAAAAGCTATCTGGGCAGCGACACGCTGGAATACGGCAAGTTCGACGGCAAGCAGTATGCAATCCCGGCGAAGCGCGTTTACTTAGGCAAGTATTCCTCGATGATCCGTCAGGATTGGCTCGACAAGCTCGGGCTGCCGGTTCCGAAAACGACCGATGAAGTATATGCGACGCTGAAAGCGTTCAAGGAAAAAAATCCGGGCGGCAGCGGCACGATTCCGCTGGGCTTCTCCCTGGCCCCAGCTTCCTATGAGCCGATCATTTGGCCTTTCATTAAGAAAACCTCGGACGAGGAGAGATACACGCTGATGCAGCTGCTCGGGTCCGGCGATAAGCCGACCTTGATGCCCGGCCATAAAGAAGGCGTTAAATTCCTGAACAAGCTTTACAATGAAGGGCTCCTTTCGCCGGATTTCGCGCTGGATAAAGACAAGAAGAAGCTTCAGCAGGACGTGATGACCGGCAAGGTAGGCATGTATGCCGAGGATGCGGGGCAAAGCTACGGTACGGCGCCCGAAGTGGCAGGCATTCTGCAGAAAAACGTACAAGGCGCCAAAATTACCCCGATCGATCCTTACACCAATGAAGAAGGCAAGCATACGAAGCCGGGCTATCAGCCGGCCGGGATGTACATTATGATTCCGAAAACAAGCAAAAAAGGCGAAGCTGCCATGAAATATTTGAACTGGATGGCCCAGAAGGATGTGCTGAACCGCCTGACCAACGGCGAGGAAGGCAAAAACTATACGCTGCAGGACGGCATTCCGATTGTAAAGGATGACGAGGCAACGAAGAATCTCCTCTATAACGCAGGAGACATGAGACTGGTGTCCAACGGTCTAGACCTTGGCGACAATGCGAAGAATCTGAAGGCGATGTCGCTCGCCGTTCCGGAAGCCTTCCGCGCCGATGCCGCCGTTTCATACCAGAACGGACTGGCCGACGGCATTCCTCCGCTCCGCTTCGACCGTCCGATCCAGGCAGAGGTGAAGTACGGCAAGGTGCTGCTCGACAAGTATGAAGAAATGCTCGTCAAGTGCATGATGGCCAAACCGGATGAGTTCGACAAGGTGTACGACGCCATGCTCAAGGATTATATGACGAGCGGCGGCGAGGAAATCAAGAAGGAACGGACAGAGGCTTACAAAAATATGAAAAAGTAAGCTTTCACGAAACACCGGGAACCGGGTTCTGAAACCGGAGGAAGCGGGGGCTTTCTCCGGGGGGGCCCGGGGTAAGACGAGATAGGAGGAGCTGATGTGAAGTGAGAGGCACAGGAGCCTATATGATCCGTTATTGGCAGCTGTACGCCATGCTGCTACTGCCTTTGGTATACTTCGTCGTATTCAAGTACGGACCGATGTACGGTGTGACGATTGCGTTCAAAGAGTTCAATTTGTTTCAAGGAATTAACAAAAGCCCCTGGATCGGCTTAGCCACCTTCCGCGAAATTTTTAAAATGGATGCGTTCTATGTGGCGCTGCGCAACACCTTTATGCTTAATTTTCTGGATCTGATTTTCTCCTTTCCCGCACCGATCGTGCTGGCTTTAATGCTTAACGAGCTGGGCAGGGTCTGGTTCAAGAAGCTGTCCCAGACGATTCTGTATTTGCCGCATTTTATATCCTGGGTTATTATCGGCGGCATTGTCTATCAGGCGTTCTCGACGAACTCCGGCGTAGTGAACCATTTGCTCGGAAATATCGGAATCGGTCCGGTTCCGTTCCTGTCGGATAAATATTATTGGCTCATTACCTATTTGGGCACGGGGATATGGCAGAGCGCCGGCTGGGGTACTATCATCTATTTGGCGGCGCTGACCGCTATTAACAAAGAGCTGTACGAGGCCGCGGATGTGGATGGAGCGGGGCGTTTTGCAAAAATATGGAATATCACGCTGCCCGGAATCCGTTCCACGATTATCGTGCTGCTTATTCTAAAGCTGGGCGAAATGGTCCAGATCGGCTTCGACCGCCCTTTTGTGATCGGCAATGTGACGGTCGCGGAATTTTCACAGGTATTAAGCACGTTCGTCTACAAAATGGGGATGCAGACAGGCGAATATTCCGTAGCTACGGCCGTCGGCTTTTTTCAGGCTGTCGTAGGCCTGGTCTTCATTCTGAGCTCCAATTACATTTCCAAGAAAACGACGGATGAGAGCATTCTTTAACAGTTCGAAAGCCGCTCGTTTCTCTTTGAGGCCGCTGCAACTAGCGGAGAAATACGGAATCGTTCTGGAGAAGCGAAAGCGTTCGCCTTTGTCCCTGGATTTCAACCGCTAATAGCGGAATGTAATCAAAGAAATCCAGGGACAACAGCGATCGGAAGAATGTTCCGTACTCGCAGCGATGACTTTTTTAGCGGAAGCCTTCTTTTTACGACGTTTTTGTCGCCAGCTATTCGATCCTCTTTATTAGGAAAGGAGTCTTCTTATGAACGTAAAGGCCGGCAGCCGGTTGTTCGATGGAGTCAATGCAGCGCTGCTGCTTATAGCTCTGCTCCTGTGTCTGGCTCCGTTTCTTCATATTGTGTCGATTTCTCTGAGTTCCAACAAGCCGATTATGTCGGGTGTGGTGACGATTTTTCCGGTTGAGCTGAACTGGGAGGCGTACAATCGGGTATTGGCCGATGCGGCCATGCTCCGTTCGCTCGGTTTATCGGTCGGGCTTACCGCGCTCTTCACTGTAATGTGCATGCTGATGACGATCTGCGCAGCGTATCCGCTGACCAAGACGGAGCTGAAGGGCCGTAAAGTGTTTATGTATTTGATCGTGTTTACGATGTTTTTCAGCGGAGGGATTATTCCCGAGTATATCCTTGTAAAGGAGCTCCATCTGGTCAATACGATCTGGTCGCTGATTTTGCCGATGCTGGTCAATCCTTTTTATCTGATCATATTAATTACGTTTTTCAATAATATTCCGAAAAGTCTGGAGGAGTCGGCGGAGCTTGACGGAAGCTCGCACTTCGGGACGCTGGTGCGGATCATTCTGCCGCTGTCGATGCCCGCGATCGCCACGCTGAGCCTGTTCTATGCGGTAAACCGCTGGAACGGATTTATGGATTCGCTGTTCTACATTACCGATCCGAATCTGTACCCGCTGCAATTGAAGCTGTACCAGATGATCATGAACAGCATGATGACGGATCAGATGCAGATGGAAGGCGCGCAGATCGTGCAGGTGCTGCCGGAGAGCTTGAAGGCGGCGAGCATCGTTGTCGCGACCCTCCCGATTCTGATCGTCTATCCGTGGCTGCAGCGGTATTTTGTATCCGGTATTATGCTTGGCTCGGTAAAAGGTTAGCGCTCAACGGTTAATAGGCTCTTGTTAACGGCTGAAGGAGGAGAAACGATGCAAGACAAGGGAGAATATGCATTCTCAACCTGCTGGAACATCAAACGCCACACGGACGGCAGGGCAATGATCGAAGAAATCCGCGGGCTCGGCTTTCGCAGGGTGGAGCTGAATTATAACGTTACCCGGGAGCATCTGCACACGATCGAACCGATGATTGAACAGGGAGAGATCGGTATTTCCAGTGTGCATAACGTGTTTCCCTATATCGATGATAAAGATTATGACACGGACTCCGTTATGCTGGGATTTGACGACGAAGCGAAGCGGCAGCGCTCCGTAGAACTGCTGATCGGCTCGATGGAATATGCCGACCGGTACGGAGCCCAGGCGGTCGTCGTCCATCCGGGCGAGGTGCCCTTCGAGTACAACATCGATGCGGAGCTGAAGAAGCGCTATCGCGAGCAGGGCAAGACATCGGAAGCCTATCAATCGCTGTGGGCGGAGATGCTGGAGCGGCGCGAACGGTTGAGCCCGATCTATACGAAGCACATGCAGGAGAGTCTGGAGAAGGCGTGCGAGCATGCCGCCAAACGGGGCTGGAGCATTGCCATCGGCATAGAGACGCGCTCACGCTGCTACCAGATGCCGACGCTGATGGAAGCGAAGGCGATCTGCGATCATTTGCAGGGGGCGCCTGTCTATTTGTGGTACGATATCGGCCACGCGACGATGATGGAGCGGATGGGCTTGTACGATAACACTGTAGAGCTGGAGCAGGTTAAGCGGTATATCTATGGCGTTCATATTCATGAAACGCTGGAGCTCTCCGACCACTGGTGCCCTTATGTGCACAGCAAGGATTTGACGGGGTTCGACCGTTTTCTGGACGCGATCGGGCAGGCGAAAGTAAAAGTATACGAGCTGAAGGCCGCCTGCCGGCCGGAAGAAATCGATGAGAGTCACCGGTTCATTACCGGTAAGCTCGAAGGCAGGGGAAGCAGATGAGCGGGCTGGAACGGAGCCTGGCCGTTAAGTATGCGCCTGTCTTGTACTTTGACCGAAGAGAGCCTTTTTATCCCGTCAGGGTGGGGATTACCGTTTTCACGGAGCCGGGGCCGTCGCCGTCGTTTCGCAGGAAAATAAAATTTGACGTTCCGGACATTTCGTTCGTCATCGAATATGCGATTTATTGGGATTACGATATTCAGCATTTGTATGAGCTGGAGCATGTTTGGGTCTATGTGGGGCGTTCCGGAGAGGTACTCGACGCGGAGGCGAGCTTTCACGGTAAATATTTGAAGTCGCTGCTGCCGCAAAAGAGCAATCTGGACGGCACGCATGTACGGCTGTATTCGCAGCCCGGCAAGCATGCGTTCTCGCCGATGAAGGAATTGTTCGAGCTTGTCCCGAACCTGCGGACGGCTGCGGGCGATGAGGCGGGAGCGGACGGGTTGACCGTCCCGGATATGCTCCGCGGCCGACTCTCATCGGATGCAGCTGTGAACCGGCTTGTCAGAGAGCATCTGCAGTCGCTAGCGTTCGAGCCGTCGATGCAGTTTGAAGCGTATCGTATTCCGGAGGAGCTGTATACCATCTGGAATCAATTATATGAGGAAATACCGGGACGTATCGAGAGCGAGCTGGCCAAGTTGAGGGCCAGATACCAAGCATAAAGATAAAGGAGACGGATACACATGGATTCAACCTATATCAAACTGGTTCGCCTGTATGATGAGTCTGTGCAGTCAGCTTTAAGCAAGCAGGTTCGGGACGTATCGTCCAAATATGCCGGCGGCATCATGGATGCGTCGGGCATTCCCCGCCCGAACCACGGCGGTACGCCCAGCGTAATGGCTTGCTGGGCTTGCGCCTTGGTCAATCCCGAGTCGCGGTATTATCACGATGCCGAGCTGCTCGCCGCCTTCGATCTGGCGGCCGATTTCATGCTGAACCGCCAGCATGCGGACGGCACGGTATCGCTCGGCTCGACGAATTTCAACTCGCCGCCCGACACGGGCTTCGTCGTCGGCGGAGTGGCGCAGATGTACCAGCTGCTGTCGCGGCACGGCTGGCCGGACATCCAGCCGTCCGCAGCGAAGCTGAAGCTGTTCCTGGAGCGGACTCTGCCCGCGATGCTGACGGGCGGCTGCCATACGCCGAATCACCGCTGGGTGCTTACCGCTGCGCTGTCGCTGCTCTATGAGATCTTCCCGCTGCCGGAGCTTGCCGCAAGAGCCGAGGAATGGCTTGCGGAGGGGCTGGACATCACCGTGGACGGCGAGTGGACCGAACGCAGCAACGGCATCTACAACGCCGTCAGCGACATTGCGCTCTATCACACCGGCCGGGTACTTCACCGGCCCGAGCTGCTGGAGGCCGTCCGCCGCAATCTGCGGATGATGGTCTATCTCGTGCATCCGTCCGGAGAGATCGTAACGGATTATTCGGGCCGTCAGGACTTCGGTCATACGTATCGCCCGGCTACCTATTTCCTCTCGTACCGCCTGATGGCGGCACACGACCGGGATCCGCTGTTCGCCGCGATGGCCGATTATGCAGGCTCGTTCATTCAAGGAACGGAGGGGGTCAACAATAACGCGCTGCTGCAATTGCTTCTGTATCCGAAGGAAACCGATATCAGCGGGCTGGAGCGCGCATCGCTGCCGGACCGTTATGTCAAGCTCATCAACGGCTCACACACGGCGGAAGAGCATCTGAAGCGGATCGAATCGGTTGGGCACCACATGAAAATACAGCACAGCAGCATGCATCTTGCTTTCGGCGCGCCGATCGTCCGCATCCGGGACGGGGAGACCAGCGTGACGGTTATGACGAGGACGCCTTCCTTCTTCTCCCTCCGGCACGGAAAGGTTCGGCTGCTTGGAGTCAAGCTCTCCACATCTTTTTCGCCAGGGATCGTCAAGTTTGAGGAGCTGATATGCGAGGGGAACGGCTATAAGCTGGGTGTGACGATGGAGAAAGGCTATAACGGCCCGATTCCCAAGGAAAAGCTGCTGCCGCAGGAAAGCTTTGGAGAACAGGCAGCGGCGGCTTCCGGGGCGCAGAGCATGCCGGAGGCAAGCGGGGAAAGCCGGATGCCGCCGGATGCGTCGCATGAGCGGCAGTTAAGCTCCGGTGCGGCGGGAGCGCAAGGCGAACCGAGCCCCTGGTATTTGCTGCCGCATCAGCACCGTCCGCTGACCCATGTCCAGACACACCGTCTGACCGCTGAGCTGATGCCGGAGGATTCGGGCTGGCGCATGCGGATCGTATCCGATGAACGGGAGGATGTGCTGACCCAGCTGACCTTTATTCTCGGGGCCGAAGGCGAGCTGCAGGGCGAGGGCTTGGCTGCTGCCGGCGAGGGACGCTATATGCTGCAAAGCGGCACGGCCCGCTATACTGCCGGCGGCGATGCGCTCGAGATATCGCCGGGAGCCTATGAGCATTTCGTAGCGGAGCTGCGCGACGACAGCCATCCCGCGGGCTGCCAATATGTGCATCTGAACTGGGTGACCCCGTTCGATAAAACCGTCGCGGTGCGGTTGAGGTAAGATCAACAACTACCTAAAAGAGTGAGAAGGAGGGTGCTTATGCCGCACTATTTTCATGAGCTGGAAAGCGCTCATTCCCGATTCGGCGAAGACGAGTCAGCCGTCTTGAAGCTTTTGGCCGACCGCTATGTCGGGGCTAACCCGCAGGCCGGCTTTATTTACCGTACATTTTATGCTTCCGGGATTTTGCAGAATGAAGAGGGGCTGTACGAGCTTGACCTCGGACGCCGTTTCCCGGAAGCGAAGCCCGGACAGACGTCTTATGCGTGCGCTCTCGTCTGGAGCGATGGGGAGCGCAGCCTCGATCTCGTGCTTCGCTTCATGGGTCCCGTAAGGCTTTACTTCAACGGAGAGCTGGCTTACCGCTCGAATGTAATCGACGAGATCAAGCCTGGGGCCAGCGTCAAGCTGAGCCTGCATTTCGTCAAAGGCTGGAACGCATTGTTCTTGGCGCTTCGCTGCACAGCGGCCGGCTTCGGCTGCCTGCTCGGAGCCGACGAGGCCAAGGTGCGTATTCTGAACGTGCTGTCTCCGTTCACGGGGAGAGCGGGCCAAGCAGGCTGGGCATACTCCGAGCCGGCGGACGGTGACCCGATTCGCGATGGCTGGGGATGTGATGAGCTGCTCGGCACCGGTGAGGCGGCAGGTCTGCGATGGCTGCCGGAAGTCGAGTGGGACGGGGCTGCGAGCCGCAAGCCGCCGCTGGAGCGGCTGTTCGGCCTGCAGCCCGGGCGGCAGGCTTACGCGTGGACGAAGCTGTGCTGCAGCGGATCAGGCGAAGCATGGCTGGTTCTGGAAGGCGCCGCATCCGGGCCGGCTGAGGTGTGGGTGAACGGCAGCCTGACGGCGGCGGCCGAAGGCCCGAAGGGCGGCCCGCTGTACGCCCGAATAAAGCTGCCGCCAGGGAAGCATGATCTGCTGGTGCGAAGCGTCTGCGGCGAGGGAGCGTGGGATGTGACGCTGACTTTCAGAAGCGAGAGCCCTCAGGCTCTGGAGCTGGCAGCGCCTCTGCCGGTGCATGGCAGCGATCAGGCGTGGCTGTACGCCGGTTCCGTTCGATCCCGGCGTGGAGCTGCCGTACGCCGAATGGGTCCGCACCGACCGCTTGTATCCTTTGAGGAACGAAGCGGATGAGGCTGACACTGACACTAAGGTTTCGACCGAACGCGGGAAGAATGCGTCCCGCTTTACTTACTGGCAGCTCGATCTGCCGGATGCGAGGATACGCCCCTATTATGAGAACTCTATGCTCAGCAATAAATGGACGGCAGGCACCGTAACCAACTATGCCCGTTGGGACTATCCGCTTGGTGTTACGGTCTACGGACTGCTGCAGACGGGCCGCTGGCTGAACCGGCCGGATTTGGTGCGTTATGCGGTGGAGCATGTGCAGGCGTGCACCGAGCTGTACGAGTATTCGTTGTGGGACCGCGAGCAGTACGGCTTCCCTGCAGTAAATCAGCAGCTCGTCATGATGAAGATGCTGGATAACTGCGGCTCCTTCGGCTCCGCCATGCTGGAGGCGTACCGGGATTGCGGGGATACGGGCTTCCTCCCCATAGCGGACCGGATTGCCGATTTTATGCTGAACCGTCTGGAACGCAGGGAAGACGGGGCTTTTTATCGGGTATGTGCGGGCGAATATTCCGAGAATACGATGTGGGCCGATGATTTGTATATGAGCGCGCCGTTTCTGTGCAGATACGCCGCCGTCAAGGGCAGACCGGATGCGCTGGACGAGGCGGCCCGGCAGTTTTTGCTGGTCTGCAGCTATTTGTTCATGGCGGAGGAGCGGGTGATGTCGCATGTCTATGACTTCAAATACGGGAAGGCAACGGGCATTCCGTGGGGACGCGGCAACGGCTGGACGCTGTTCTCGCTGACGGAGGTGCTCGAAGCGCTGCCGGTGGACCATGCGGAACGGCCCGCGCTGCTTGCATTGTATAATGAGCTGTGCGAGGGATACATTGCGCTGCAAGCGGAGAGCGGGCTCTGGCATCAGGTGTTGAACGATCCGGATGCCTATGAGGAAGCCTCCTGCACGGCGATGTTTGCCTACGGTTTTGCGCGGGGAGTACGGTTCGGCTGGCTGCGCGATCCGCAGCGTTTTCGCGCAGCGGCGCTCAAGGCGTGGACAGGCTTGACCCGTTTCGCCATCGACCGTCAGGGCAGCGTGCATGGTGTGTGCAGCGGCTCCCGCTATGCTTTTAACGCAGATTATTACAAGTACGATCTGCTGACGGTGATCAACGACAATCATGGCATCGGCATCATGATGCTGGCCGGCACCGAAATCGCCAAGCTGAAGCGCATTGCGGAGCAGGGAGTGTTATCGTACTAAAGCTCTTCCTTATCTCATTGGTTTGCATCGGTTTTACCCGAGGTTGCTGCCGGAAGAATATGCCGGAGGGAACCTCTTTTTTTGCGTGGAAACTTTAACTTAACCGGAAGTTGGTCTCATAAAAGAATGCTTTCATGATAAAATGGAGGTATTCTTTTCATTTGAAAGGAAAGGCGGGATCGAGGCATGGACGCTGGAAACCTGATTCAAATTCGCCGACTGGCGGAAGAAGACACAGAGATGATTTACCGTGTATTCTACGAGCACGAGATCAATAAGCCCTTGAGCTATCTCATCCGGTGCTGGGAAGAGAACGCGACGGGAGTAAGAACGACGCTGCTTGCTTTCTACAAGGAACAGTTTGCAGGCAGCCTGCATCTGCTCGCCCATTCGGGCTATCCGTATTTCGCGGACAATGGCATCCCGGAAATTAACGATTTCAACGTCATTTCCCCGCTGCGCAGGCTTGGCATCGGCAGCGAGCTGATGGAGGCGGCGGAGCGTCTCGCTTTTAAGAGCCGTCGTATCGTTGGTATTGGGGTCGGACTTTATGCAAGCTATGGCAGCGCGCAGCGTCTCTATGCGAGAAGGGGATTTATTCCGGACGGCAGGGGAATCATGTACCGTCAGCAGCCGGCTGCTCCAGGGGAGCTGGCTCGGGTGGATGACGATTTAAACCTTTATTTTACGAAGAGCCGGCCCGAGGGGCAGGGAGACTAACAGCTTACATAAGATGCGGATTCGGAAAGGAAACCTTCTGCCGAAGCCGAAGCCTCTCGTTTGTGCCGGGCTTTCGGCCGCTAAAACCTTTATTTATAAAAATCCCAGCCTCACCATGATGGAAGAGAATGGGATTTTATTTTACATCGGACTATTCCTGGTCGGAGGGAATGATTTCGTCGAGCTCGCTATCCTGCTGGTTAGCGGCAGCCAAAACCTCTTGATCCACTTTGCTGGCGCCTTGTATTTCTTCTGCGGCTTGTGCCTGGTTGTTCAGCTGTTCCTCCGTTTGACCGATCCCGTGAGCTCCCTGATGTCCTCTGCTTGTAGCCATTTGCTTCACCTCCTGACAATGAAATGAAAAGAACAAAGATAGTATGACCAGAAAGCTGGAAAAGGATGCTGACGTTCGAAGATCATGCTTCGAAAGGTTTATAGATTGTTCATAAAATGCAGCTGCTTTCGGGTTCACGGGGCAGCGAATTGCTTTATACTTGAATAAAGCCAAGCAAGGCATCTGTCCCTTGGAGGCTTCTTATCATGTAATAAGCAGCACGGAAAGGAAGAGTCAAATGAACAAAAACAAAAGCAAATGGATCCTGTCCGCCGTTGCCCTCGGTTTAATGATCGCGGGAGCTTTGATCTTTTTTATTTCCGAGCGCAGCGTCATTTCCGCCAGTCCATCGAATTCTCAAGAAACGGCAGGATACCAGGTCGTTACCGTCCATGTGACGGGAGACGGCTTTGTATCGGAACCCATTGAACTGCATGCGGGAAAGCCGGCGAAAATTAATTTTATAAAGGATACGAGCTTTACCTGCATCAAAAGTGCGGAGTCCCAGGAGCTGGGATTCGATGTGTATTTCAATAAAGGGAATAACTATGTTACATTAGATGACTTGAAACCGGGTACGTATGAGTTTCATTGCGGTATGTACATGTATTACGGTAAAATAACGGTCATTTAAATCAGGAAGACCGCTAGGGATGGAATAAGGAACAGCTTATAGTCATGTAAAAATGACTGCAAGTTGTTCCTTTTTTTTGTTTTCAGCATAGTTTTCTAGTATTCCATACAAGGAACGCTGTGAAATTTGGTGCAGGAAAACAAAATAACTTGCCAACAGTTGATAGAAAATATAACATTAAACTAAAATAGCTATATCGAAACTTAATTGCGAGCTTAACGATAACTGGAACAGTGAGGAGACTACGACAATGATTACTGAGGATAAGAAATCAACGGTTGAAAATCAGCTTCCCCGGGACTGCACGTTCACTCCTCAGGATTGGCAGGTGCTGGCCCAATACTGGTATCCTGTGGCCCAGGCGGGTGAGGTAACGGATAAGCCCGTTGCCGTGAAGCTGCTGGACGTACGTCTTGTATGCTACCGCAGCAACGGCAAAGTGGTCGTTGCACGCGATTTGTGCTTTCACCGCGGCGCGCCGCTCAGCAAGGGCTGGGTTGAAAACGGAGAAATCGTATGTCCGTACCATGGATTTAAATATAGCTGCGAAGGCAAATGCACATCCGTTCCGGCACACCCCGACATGAAAATTTCGCCGAAGCTCAAATTGATCGTCTACCCGGCCGTAGAACGTTACGGACTGATTTGGACCTCGCTTGCGTCTACGGAGGAACAAATCCCGGATTTCCCGGGCTGGGACGATCCCGACTATTTGAATGTGCTGCCCCCGAGCTTTGATATTGCGGGCTCTGCAGGCCGTCAGATGGAAGGCTTCCTGGATGTATCGCACTTCGCTTATGTGCATACGGAAACGTTCGGAGACCGGAATAACACGGTGGTTCCGCAGTATACCGTCAAGCGGGAGGGCGGCGGTCTGCTGGCCGAGTATGTGAGCACCGTCAGCAATTACGGCAAGGGACAAGATAATGCCGCTCCCGAAGGATTCGAGTGGCTGCGCGAATTCCGCGTGTTCCCTCCGTTTGCCGCTTCGCTTACCGTGCATTTTCCGAACGAAGGCAAGCTCAGGATTCTGAACTGCGCTTCTCCGATCTCCGCCCGCTACACTAGGCTGTTCTGTCCGATCGCGAGAAACTTCGATAAGGATGCTCCTGTGGAAGATACGATCAAGTTTAACCTGCAGGTATTCCAGGAAGAGCCGGGAGATGGTTGAAGCGCAGACGCCGGAGGATTTGCCGCTCGATCTGCAGGCGGAAGCGCACATTCCGGCCGACCGTACCTCTATCGCTTACCGTCAGCTGCTCACCGAAATTGGGCTCGGAAGAAATTATACGGCATAAAAAAGGAGAAACCGATGAATTCGGTTTCCTTACGACAACCGGCATGCGGATCGCTGCCGGTTGTTTTTTGTTATGCTCTATGGAGTTTGGACAAGCAGCTGGACCTGCACGGAGCCTGAAGCTGCTTCAGGCTTTCAGTTTTTGTCCGTCCGCAAGGTCGATGTGTCTTGACGTCGGGGCGGCCATCGGATGAGGCGGTACATCACCGGCCGGGCTTCCTGCTCGAAGCTCTGCTGCGGTTCTGAAGCATGAGGATGAAGATCCTCAGCTCCCGAACATGAGGCGCTATAATGCCCGACAGCACCAGCATGCTGCCCAATATAGAAGCTAACGATACCGGTTCCCCATATAAAAGGGCTCCGAGAGTCATAGCGATCACAGGCGAGACATACAGCCAGGTAGACGGGAATAAAGCGTTCGTCTTCTTCAAGAGCCATGCGTACAGGCTGTGTCCCAGCATGGAGCCGACAACGGTGAGATACAGCAGTGAGCTTGCGGCAGAGAGGTCAAGCATAAGCGTAAAACAGCCCTGCTCGGTACCCGCCGACAACAAAAGCAGGGCGGCGCCGCCATATATCATTTGGATGGAGTTGACAGCGATCGGCGAGGCGTTAGTCATCTCGAGCATGACCTTGCGGGTGTACAAGCTGCCTGCGGCATAACCGATTTCGCCGAGCAGGACAAGCAGGCAGCTCCCGATCCACTGGCCATGCGCAGCGATGCCGAGATGAGGAAGCATAATAAGGAAGACGCCTGTAAACCCGATAAGGCAGCCGATCAAATCCGCGGTTCCGGCTTTCTTGCGCAGAACAAGCGTCTGCAGCATCAAGATCATCATAGGCCCGGTTGCCGATAAAATAGCGGCAGTCCCCGAATCGATGTGCTGCTCCGCCCAATACAGGGCGGCGAACGTGCAGAATGTGCTTCCTAATCCTATAAGCACAAGCTCTTTGCGCAGCAGCAGCGAAAGCTTCCTTTTATTCCTTCCCGCCATCCAGAGACAGAGAAGCGTGCCTGCGATGAAAAACCTCAGCCCTGCCGAGAAAAACGGCGGCATTCCTGCTTCGACTCCGATTTTGATTGACAGAAATGTCGTGCCGAAAATAACGCACATCAGTAAATAATTAAAGACGATCATGGCGCTTCCTCCTTTTTGTATACTATAATCGAGGATGAATAGAACAGAATTCGGATTATAGAACAGATGGGGCTACAGGTTATCGAAAATAAGCCGGTGTATAAGGAGGAGACTATGACAGCTGGTCGGAAGGGGCACGATTCTGCAGGCGCTCGCTTTCAGCAGGTGTATGATGCCGTAATGGCGGGATTGAGGGAAGGAGAGTGGGATGAAACCGGCCGGCTGCCGTCCGTCAGGACAATGGCCGAACGTTTGGGCGTGCACCGGTTAACCGTATTGAAGGCATACCGGAAGCTTAAGGAAGATGGGTTCATCGAATCCAGATACAAATCGGGTTATTACACCGCAGAACACATGAGGGGGAAGAAGGAAGCCTCTTCTAGGAGCGAGGCTCCATGGGATTATCAGGCACAGCAGCTCTATGTGAACCGGAGCCGATTAGCGGACATTCACCGTGTGCCGGTCGACTTTCAGATGTCGGAGGCGCTGATCGACCCGAACCTGCTGCCGAATCTGTTTCTTTCCCAGCATGTGAAGCAGGTGTTTGATCTGTACCCTAAGGTACTGAGTACGTATTCCACCGTCATGGGAGACGCGGAATTAAGAGAAGCCATGGCCCTATATTTCATGAAGCGGCATGGGATCCCGGTCCATCCGGCGGAGTTGATGGTGACTACGGGCTCTCAGCAGGCTATAGATCTGGTATCCCGGGCATTGGTTAAACCGGGAGATACGATACTGATCGAAAGGCCTACGTACAGTCCGGCCATTGATGCTTTTGTACAGCAAAATATTCGGCTTGTCCCGATCGGCATCACCCCGTCGGGTTACGATCTGGAAGCTGTGGAGCAGGCGATGAAGCGTGAACGGCCGCGGCTGTTCTATATGAACCCGACCTTCCACAACCCGACCGGCTTCACGGTACCCGCGGCTCAGCGCAAAGCTTTGGTAGAGCTGGCCGAGCGCTATCAATGCGTGTTGGTAGAAGACGATGTTTATCATGATATATACTTCAGCTCGCCACCGCCACCGCCGTTATTTATCTACGATACGGAAGGGTACGTAGTCTATATCCGCAGCTTTAGCAAGTATGTTGCTCCCGGATTGCGGATCTCCTTTCTGGCGGCACGACAGCCGGTCATGAGCGGGATTGTCCCGGTAAAAGCTTTGGCGGATAACGGGACGCCGCTGCTGAATCAGAAAATATTCCAGCATTACTTTTTCTCAAGCCGGCTTCAGGAGCATGTAGCGAAGCTGAGAACTGCGCTGCAGCTGCGAAAGGAGCGAATGGAGGCGCTGCTTGCACACACCGGCTGGCACTGGACCAGGCCCGGACGGCGGCCTTAATCTATGGGTTCAGCTGGAGGACGGCTTCCCTGTCGATGCGCTGCTTGCCCGTTGTTTGGATGTGTCGGCCGCATTCGTGCCGGGAAGCATTTGCGATCCGCTGGGGCAGCTGGATTCATGGATCCGCTTAAGCTATTCATTTCTGAATGAATCGCAAATCACAGAGGGCGTGAGTCGATTAATTACCGCTGCCGGCTCGGTACGGAACTCATGAGATGGAAACGGCAACGGCAAAAGCTGTTCCGGCGAGGTTCTTGTTGAATGGCGGCGGACAAACGTACAGGAGCCGGTCATATAAATACGGACAGAAGAGCAAGAAGAGCGGAGGAGGCTTTAATTCCTCTGCTTTTTTTGTACGGAGCTAGAGCTTTCCTAGTGATACCGAACAAATTGCCAATGAAAATTCAGCTTCCAGCACAATTAACATAAAACCGACTTCAATTGTTAGAAATAAGAAGATAATATAAATTCATAACTCCTATAGATGGACTTCCAATCCAGTTTTTAATGATTTCGCAAAATATATATCATATTATGTTATTTAATATTACGTTTATCGCGGAACAAAAGACCCCGACGAAAGGTATGATCATTCATGAGCTTACAAACATTAAACGAACGCGTCCAAACCGATCTTTCCTACCTGGCCTTCGGGGGACCCGATTGGGTACGTCCCTTGAGTCATCCGGAAGGACATGTATACGACGTCGTCATTGTGGGCGGAGGCCAAAGCGGTCTGAGCATTGCCTTCGGTTTACTGCGCGAGCGGGTGTCCAATATCCTTATCATTGATGAAAACGCAGAAGGCTTGGAGGGGCCGTGGGACACCTATGCCCGAATGGTTACTCTTCGTACGCCGAAGCATTTAACTTCTGTAGACCTGGGGGTTCCTTCATTAACCTTCCGTTCCTGGTGGGAGGCGCAGTTCGGAACCGCAGGGCTGGGAGGAGATCGTAAAGATTCCGAGAGGCGATTGGATGAACTACCTGCGCTGGTACCGCGAGGTGCTTAAGCTGCCTGTCGTCAACGAAGTGAAGCTGAAGCTGGTTGAGCCTGCCGCAGCGGGACTCCACCGTTTGCATATTGAGGGAGCGGGAGCGCCGTCGAATACTTTGCTGGCTCGCAAAGTCGTGCTGGCTACAGGCATCCAGGGCGGCGGGGAATGGCACGTCCCTCCAATGATTTCCGACCATTTGCCGAAGCGACTTTACGCGCATACCTCGGAAACCATTGATTTTGAACCGCTCAAGGGGAAAAAGGTTGCCGTTCTGGGCGGCGGGGCATCGGCATTCGATAATGCCAACTTCGCTTTATCGCAAGGGGTTGCAGAGGCGCACGTGTTCGTCCGCCGCAAAGAGCTGCCGCGGATCAATCCGATCCGCCAAATGGAAGGCTCCGGCATGATTGAGCGGTTCCCGGTTTTGACCGATGCGGAGAAATATGCCGTGATCGCCCATTTCTTTAAGCATAACCAGCCGCCGACCAACGACACCTTCGAAAGGGCGGCTTCATGGCCGGGCTTCCAGCTGCATTTGGGCGCTCCGTGGCTGGATGTCAAGGCGGCCGGGGATGGCGCCATAGTGACCACGCCGCAGGAGAAATCGAATTTCGATTTCCTCATCATCAGCACCGGCTTGCTGACGGATCCGGCTCTGCGGCCGGAGCTTCGCCTTGTGGAGGGCCATATCGCCCGGTGGGGCGACCGGTATCAAGCTCCTGAGCCGATAGCTGCGCCTGTGCTCGACGCGCACCCTTACCTGACGCCGGGCTTCGCCTTTCAGAGCAGAGACGAGCAGGGCAAAGAGGCTCTGCACGGTTTGTTCTCCTTTAATTATTCGGCACTGGTCAGCTGCGGCATCTCGGCTTCCGCGTTATCCGGCATGAGATACGGCGTTCCCAAGATTGTCACGGCGATAGCGGATCAGCTGTTTTTGGACGATCGGGAACAAATCCTGCGAAGCTTCTTCGACTATAAAGAGACGGAGTTTGTGGGGAAATGGCCGAGGAAGACGGATGAGGGACAAGGCCTTTGCTTAAAAAGCTCCTGAATTTACTTACATGAATATGTAAGATTAATGTACATCCTGCCGAAAACTCCAGAGGGCTTTATCGAAAATAAGTCCCCGCGCCGAAGCGCGGAGACTTATTTTTGTCAAAAGCTGGTACAGGGCCTACTTATAAATAATATCTTCACGTAATGTCTCCACCTTATCCAGAGCTTCCTTAATATCCGCCTCGCCTACCCCAAAGTGCGTCAGCGCCGCACGGAGATGCTTAACGATAGCGTCGAAGTGTACCGGCTGCAAGTTCATGTTTTGATGCACCTTCGCCATGCTGTCCCCGGTATATTGGTTAGTGCCCTCCCAAGGCGAAGCTGATGAATTTCGTCTGATGCCGCCGCTGCTTTTCCATATCCGTATGCTCGAAAAAATAGTTGACCGTCTCATCGGCCAGCACCAGATCGTAAAAGTAGTCGACGACCTTTGCAATTGTGCCTTCCCCGCCGAATTTTTCATATAAAGTGCTCATATTCATCCTCCAATAATGTAATCAATGTTATACTACCCGTAAATTGGCGAATCATTCTCAGGGGTTGGGCGGAATTGGAGGGAGATTGGACTTCTGCCGCCATTTTCCTGATATACTAGCCTTAGAAGCTCCGCTTATTGTTCAGACAGCACGAACGCCCATATTCCCGATAGAAAGAAGGCTGCCGATGAAATTTCAAGATTATGTATATGAACGCCCCGATATGGAGAGGTTCCAATCGGAATTTACTGTACTGCTTGAGCGGTTTACAGGCGCCGCTACATTTGAAGAGCAGGATGCCGCGATGGAAGCGATCCATGCGGCGCGGACGAAGGTTTCGTCCATGTTCGCCATTGCGAGAATCCGTTATTCGATTAACACGGCCGATGCGGCTTACAAGGCGGAGCAGGACTATATGGATGAGCAGTCGCCCGTATATCAGGGACTGATGACGGATTATTACAAGGCATTGGCCGGTTCGCGGTTCCGCAGTGAACTGGAGGCCAAATGGGGCCGGCAGCTGTTTGCCGCCGCGGAGCTTTCGGTCAAAACCTTTGCGCCGGAGATTGTGGATGACCTGAAGGAAGAGAACAAAAAGACGAGCGAATATATCAAGCTCGTAGCCTCCGCCAAAATCGAGTTCGACGGCCAGGAGCGTACGCTTTCGCAGCTGGCTCCTTATATGCAGTCCACCGACCGGGAGACCCGGAAAAGAGCGACCGATGCACGCTATTCGTTCTATGAGTCGAATGAAGCTGCGATCGACTCGATATACGATCACCTGGTCGATCTGCCTAACCCGTATCGCCCGCAAGCTGGGTTACCGCAGCTTTGTCGAGCTGGCCTACGACCGGATGGACCGGACGGATTACGGCCCCAAGCAGGTTGCGGAGTTCCGCAAGCAGGTTATTGAACACATCGTTCCGGTCGCTTCAGAGCTGAGCGAGCGGCGGCGGGTGCGTCTCGGACTGGATAAGCTGCGATATTATGACGGCTTGTCTTATTTGAGCGGCAATCCGAAGCCCAAAGGCGATCCCGGCTGGATTGTCGACAGGGCGAAGGCGATGTATTCGGAAATGTCGCCGGAGACGGATGAATTTTTCCGGTTCATGCTGGACCACGGTTTGATGGATCTGGAGAGCAAGCCGGGCAAGCGGGTAGGGGGCTACTGTTCTTACATATCTGCATATAAGGCTCCGTTTATCTTCTCCAATTTTAATGGAACGTCACACGATGTCGATGTGCTCACCCATGAGGCCGGGCATGCGTTCCAGGCCTATATGAGCCGCGGATTTTCCGTTCCGGAGTATATTCATCCGACCCTGGACGCATGCGAGATCCATTCGATGAGCATGGAATTTTTCGCTTGGCCGTGGATCGGCTCCTTCTTCGAGGAGGATACCGACAAGTACAAATTTTCGCACCTCAGCGGGGCGATTACTTTTATACCGTATGGCGTTGCGGTAGATGAGTTTCAGCACCGGGTGTACGAGGAGCCGGAGATGACGCCTGCAGAACGTAAAGCCGTATGGCGCGAAATTGAACGCAAATATATTCCGAGCCGGGTTTATGACGATATGCCGTTTTTGGAAAGAGGGGGCTTTTGGCATCAGCAGCAGCACATTTTCAAAAGCCCGTTCTACTATATCGACTACACGCTGGCGCAAATTTGCGCGCTGCAATACTGGAAGCGGGCTAACGACTGACCGGGCTTCGGCATGGTCGAGCTATGTGAAGCTGTGCCGGGCCGGAGGCAGCGATTCCTTTACCGGGCTTGTGAAGCTTGCCGGCCTGCGGTCGCCGTTCGAGGACGGTTGTGTCTCTTCCGTTATCGGAGAGATCCGCGGCTGGCTGAACGGGATTGACGATAAGCAGCTTTAAACATGGTAATAAAGGAACAGGAGGACAGATCCCGAAATATCGACCGCGGGTGAAATCCTCCTGCTCTACAATGCATAGCTTTCTTGGAGCGATGCAGGATGAAAAGGGCTGCTAGCTCAGCATCCGGCTAAGCAGCATCTCAGTAAAACGCTCGGCCGCAAGCGAAAGCTTCCTGTCGCGCACAACCGCGAAGCCGATGCTTCGAGCAGGTAGCCTGTCAGCCAGGGGCAGCTCAATAAGCTTCCCTTGATCCAACGCTTCTTTTACGAAGGAGCGGGTAATGAACGCGGCTCCGTAATTTAATCCTGCAAATTCAGCAAGCAGATCCACGCTTCCTAGTTCAATTTCGGGCGTGACCCGGAGTCCTTTGGCCGCAAACCATTGATCGATATGCAACCGCGTGCTGCTGCCGGGCGACAGCAGGAGCAGCGGGAGCTTCGCCAGCTCGGCTGCGGTCAAGGAACGGCGGGCGAGATCTGCGTAAGCGCTTCCTGCAACAAAGCAATCCTCCAGCGCCGCAACCGGATGGATGTCCAGCTGGGGATCGTGGACAGGCATATGGATCAGGGCGCAGTCAATGAGGCCGTCCTTTAACCGTTTGGCGATATCCGGCGTTTTGCCATGCGAAAGCCGGATGCGTATATCCGGGTATTCCTTATGGAAAGCGTTCAATTGGGGCAGCAAAAGATGCTTGATCAGCGAATCGCTCGAGCCGATACGTATTTCCCCTTCGGTTAACTGCTTGAGATTCAGGACATGCTTCTCGGCCGCATCCAGTAAAGTGAACGACTGCTCCACATACTCCAGCAATGACTGCCCTTCCTTCGTCAGCTCGACTCCCTTGGATAAACGGTTAAACAGCTTGATTCCAAGGGCTTCTTCCATCTGCTTCATCGCATAGCTGACCGAAGGCTGCGTAATATGCAGCGCCTGGGCCGCCTTCGTCAAATTGCCGTAACGGGCGGTCTGCAGAAAAATACGATACCATTCCAGATTGAACATATGAAATAGAGCACCTCTATATCTATGTGTGTAATATATGATTTCATTTATATCATCCTACTCTTTATAATCAGGTTAAGTCAACTGATTCTAATGGAGAGGTGAATGCAATGAAGTCTGTTAAACCGGCAATACCGTTGATCCCCGACCTGGAGGCGCGTTCCCCTTGGTCAAGACATAACGATAAGGCGCAAGTGACGGTTCATGCTCCTGCTGCTCCGGTGGAAGGAACCGTTCGAATCTCGGGCAGCAAAAGCGCGACAAACCGGGCTTTCCTTATAGCCGCTTTAGCGCAGGGGAGATCGCAGATCGAAGGCGTGTTAAAGAGCGACGATTCTTACTGGTGCCTGGACTGCTTAACCAAGCTTGGGGTGCAGCTGTCCATCGATGGCGACACCGTCGTTCTGGATGGCTGCGGCGGCGTCTGGCCGGTTCAGGAGGGAGAGTTGTACGTCGGCTCCGCCGGGACGGTCGCCCGTTTTCTTCCCGGCGCACTGGCCGCAGGAACCGGTACCTGGAGCATCACAGGCGGCAAGCGGATGAGCGAGAGGCCGATGGCCCCGCTGCTGAATAGCTTATCGCAGCTTGGCGCTCGTATTACGCAGACGGCGGCCGATGGCGGCCTGCCTTTCACCCTCGAAGCTTCAGGACTGCAGGGAGGAGAGAGTGTGCTGCCCGGTTCCGTCTCGAGTCAATTTGCCAGCGGCTTGCTGCTAGCGGCCCCCTACGCCAAAACGCCGTTAACCGTGCATTTCGACGGAGAGACAGTGCAGAGGGCATATGTGGATATGACCCTGCAAATGATGGAGAGCTTCGGCATAGCTCCAGAGATTTCGGATGACGGGCGTTCCATTACGGTTTCCCCAGGAACGTACCAAGCGCAGGCGATCCGCCTGGAGCCGGATTTGTCCACCTGCTGTTACTTTTGGGCAATCGCTGCGCTGACGGGCGGACGTATTCGTGTGTCGGGCGTTAACCCGTACGAGACGTCCCAGCCGGATGTGGAGTTTTTGAACGCGCTGGAACGCATGGGCTGCACCGTTCTTCGGGGAAACGTCTGGGTAGAGGTTCGGGGCGCGCAGCAGCTGAAGGGAGGCTTCAGCCTCAACATGAACGCCTGGTCCGATCAGACGCTGACCTTGGCTGCTATGGCGCCCTTCGCCGACGGGCCGATAACATTGACCGATGCGGCTCACATCCGGCATCATGAATGCGACCGGATCGCAGCGGTCAGTCAAGAGCTGCGCAAGCTGGGCATTCGGGTGGAAGAGCGTCCGGACGGGCTGACCGTCTATCCCGGCCAACCGATCCCGGCTTTGCTGGATTCCCATGATGATCATCGAATGGCTATGTCGCTTTCCTTGATCGGACTGAAGGCCGGGCCCATCCGGATTCTAAATCCCGGCTGCGTTTCGAAGACGTGCCCGGACTACTTCGAGCGCCTGGCCGGTCTGGGAATCCAGGTGGAGTTTTTATCACAGCCATAACGCTTGCCCGGCGGGGGATTCCTGCAAAGAACGGCATGATCCTGCCGGGCGGCTGTTCATCTGAGCGCAGCAGTAAAATAATAGGGGGAGTCCCCCCTCAAAGGAGGCTCATCATGAAAGTCAAACGAATCGTGGCCAATATTGAAACAAATCGTATCCCCGCAGCCAAACAGTTTTATGAGGATATTCTCGGTCTTCAATTAATGATGGATCACGGATGGATTGCGACCTACGGGTCGGTGGAGGAAATGAGTATTCAGATCAGCTTCGCCTCGGAGGGAGGCGGGGGCACCCCTACTCCTGATCTGTCAATTGAAGTGGACAATGTCGACACGGCCTTTGAACGGATGAAGCAGGCGGGTTTTCCTATCGAATATGGGCCTGCGGATGAGCCTTGGGGAGTTCGGCGGTTCTATGTCCGCGATCCGTTCGGGAAGCTCGTCAATATTTTATCTCACGGAGAATAAGCTCCGGCGCAGGGAGGCCGCTGAAAAACTAGCGGAGAGTGCGGAATCGTTCTGTAGAAGCGAATGCGTTCGTTCCAGGGACAACAGCGATCGGAAGAATGTTCCGTACTCGAAGCGATGCTTTTTTCAGCGGCCTCATCGCAGGCGGGAAAATTTTCGGGAAGATGAGATCCTGCCGAACGGCATGAGGAGCGGATCCATACAGTTTCCTGTAATAAGATCTAGAGCAGCCGCAGCTGCCTTATTTTTTATACGGATCTTTTAAAAAGACTTCCTAATGGATATCCCGGTAGAGAGATCCATACGGATTTTTTGTGCCTAGGGACGTTTGAATAAAAGAAAATACTGCTGATCCTGTGAGGTTACCTATGACGAGCTTGAGTTTCATGTGGCTGCATCTGTGGGGCTCTATTCTGGTATTTAATGTTTTGGCTGTCTGCATTCGTAAAAATTAAGCTGGTCAGATATCTACAGCACCACTTTATTTGCCTACATTTTGGAATATACCGTAGATTCGATTCTGAATCTGCACTATCATTTATACGGATATTTTAACGAAGGCTTTGAGTATATCGGTTTGATTCCCATTTTTCTCGTTTACCCGGCGATTTCGATTCTTTATTTGAACCTGTACCCGTTTAATAAGCCGATTCTGCAGCACGTTGTATATATTGCGGGGTGGACGCTATTCTCGATTGTCTATGAGTGGAGTACGGTACAAGCCGGCTGGTTCTACTACGTATCGTGGAAGCTGTGGTATTCCGCATTAATTTCCCCCGTGTTTTTCGTCATCCTGCTGCTTAATTACAAGTTTACCCGCTGGCTTGCGAAGCCGGCCGGGCACAAGTAGCTTCCCGGCGTCTGTCTCAAAAAATGAATAGAGTGGCGGCATGACTGCGGCAATATCTGGTCATTTGTCACGAATCCGCACCCATCGCATATCATGCCTATGTAGAAATCACATAGGAAGCGGAGTGGTAAAAGGAATGGCAACATCGTATATGGACTACACCGGTCCGGATGTTCAATATTTTTTTGACATCAATAAAAACCGGTTGGCCACAAGGAACGCGCACAACTTTATTAACCGGTTGGGGCGGGATAATTTAAATACGCTCGGAGACGTATCGCTGCTTGATATTTATTTGAGCAAAGGGCGCGTTGTAGAGCCTCATTACCACCAAAATGCAGCAGAGCTCGTATACTGCATTGCCGGCTCTGCGGTCGTTTCCCTGATCAATCCGTTCAATAATCAGGTCTCGAACATACCGATTATTCCGGGTCAAGTCGCGAATATCCCGCAGGGCTGGTGGCATTGGGAGGTTGCTTCAGAAGATAATACTCACCTGTTGGCTATCTTCGACGCGCCGTATCCGGAATATATATTCGGCTCCGATATTCTTACGAAAACGCCAATCGAGGTACTTTCCCATACGTACTGCCTGGATCCAGAGCTGCTGAAAAAAACGCTTAAGCCTTTGAATAACGAGACGATTATTATCGGCCCTACCGATGAATGCGTAGCTCAGACCCATCACAAGCATAAACCGCAGCCGAACGTATCCAACGCCAGTATGAATGCCAATCCGAATGTTAACCCGAATGTCAATCCGAACGTCAACCCAAATGCGCGCATGAATACTTACATGACGCCTGCGATGAATCGATATCCGGGGGCTGTGCCGAATTACGCTTACCCGCCGCAGCAGCCATATCCTTATGGAAACCGGCCCCGCTGAGGAGCCTAAAATGAGTAAAAACGAAAAAGCAAGCTGCTCCCCAAAATGAGGCGGCTTGCTTTGCTGTTGCTTTATGCGCTGCAAATAGCTGCAGTAGGTATACGGTGCGATCAGCTGCTGCCGGCATGCGCTGCACGAATAGCTTCTTCGCATCCATGCCGAGCTGCTTAAAGGAGAGACTGCAAATGCTCGGAGAGACGGTCCCAGGTTTCGGTGATCCCTTGCTCCATGCCCATATCCAGTACGGCTTTGAGGGCATCGGCGGATGCATATTCAGCCCGGTTGATCAGCTTCGTTACGCCATCCTGCTCCTCGAAAATCAACGTAATCCGGGATGAAGGCATCCCCGGAGCTTCAGTGCCTTCGGCATCCGAGAAGTAATCGACGTAGACGATCTTCTCCGCTTCAATAATTTCATCATAAATGGCCTTGCCCCACGATTCATAACCGTAAAAGTCGCCCTGCTTCTCATCGACACATTTCATGCAATAATGCCAAGTGCCGCCGGGACGGAAATCAATGTTGCACACAGTCAGCGTCCAACCGCGCGGCCCCCACCAGTGCTTCAGATGCTCCGCTTCTGAAAACGCTTTAAATACGAGCTCGCACGGAGCATGAAATACACGCTCCAATATAAGAACTTCTCCCTCAGCTTTAACCAACATATCCGACATGGTTATTCCTCCCCGATTAAGGTTCATGTACCGGGAAGGCTTCCCGGCTCCTTTTATAATATACCCAACAGGGAATATTCCTGTCAAGGAATATTTAAAGGAAGTGAGCGCTCTTCATCTCACATGGAGACGATTTGAAGCCTCATAATTTACGTTAAGGTAAGTAACGATACTACAAGTCAGTCCTTGTTATACCTGCAGTTAGTATTTATAATGGGGCTGTCAAGAAGAAGACTATGGATAGAGGAGAGGATCGCATGAAATATCGCAGACTCGGAAGCACGGAACTGAAGGTATCCGTCGTTGGTGTAGGCACGTGGCAGTTTGGCGGGGCCTGGGGAAAAGATTTTACACAAGATGAAGTCGATCTTATTCTCGATAAAGCTCATGAATTGGGCATTAACCTGCTTGATACCGCGGAATGCTACGGCCATCACTTGTCTGAAAGCTTTATCGGAAACTATGTGAGCCGCAGAAAAAGCCGGAACGATTGGGTTATCGCGACAAAGTTCGGCCATAATCATGCCGACCGGAACAATCCTTCCAAAAATTATTGGTCGGCCGAAGAAGTGCTGAAGCAGCTTGACGACTCTTTGCTATCCTTAAAGACCGATTATATTGACTTATATCAATTCCATTCAGGCACCGATGAAGACTTTGATAATGATGCGCTGTGGACTGCTTTGGACAAGCAGGTGCAGGCAGGTAAAGTGCGGAATCTGGGCATTTCAATCAGCCGCAACGATAACATTTACCAAACGGATAAAGCGACCCAGGTGAACGCCAAAGCGCTCCAGGTCGTGTATAACCGTCTGGATCAGGCGCCCGAGCAAGAAGTGTTTCCTTCATGCGAGCGCCAGGATCTGGGCGTATTGGCACGCGTACCGTTGGCAAGCGGTTTTCTGAGCGGGAAATACAAGCCGGGCACGGTGTTTCCGTCCAACGATGTCCGCTCGAACCGCGATCAGGAGCAATCTCAAGCGAGACTGCGCGCAGTCGAGGAAATTCGTGCGAACGAAGTTCCGCAGGGCGTGGACATGGCCGAATGGGCGCTGGCCTGGTGCTTGAAGCATTCCGCAGTAACTTGCGTCATTCCAGGCTGCAAAAGTCCTGAACAGGTAGAGTCAAACGCGCGTGCGGCATCGTTTGATTGGGTTAACGACAGCCATCCGCAGGCTTGGAAGGGCTGACGCTTGCGAAGCGAGCGTACGGAAGCGAGCGAATGCTGAAATCCAAATTATCGGAGCGAGAGGGGTGAAGGGATGAACTACAAGGAAATTCCCCGTACGGATCTGCGGGCATCCGTCATCTGCCTGGGCACATCCCATATTGGAAGCGCTATTGGGGATGCGGAGTCGAATGACCTGCTGGATACCTATATCGAGATGGGCGGCAGCTTCATTGATACGGCCGAAGTGTATGCGAACTGGCTTCCGATCGAGCCGAGCAGCAGCGAACGGTTTTTGGGCCAATGGATAAAGTCCCGCGGCAGCCGGAACCGCATTGTACTTGCCACCAAGGGCGGGCATCCCCTTCTGGACAAGCCGGAGCGGCGGAGAATCACGGAAGAGGATATCCGTACCGATCTGGAGGGAAGCCTGCGCAGACTGCAAACGGACTATATCGATATATACTATTTGCACCGGGACGACCCGCGGATACCGGTTGAAACGATAGTGGACCTGTTGGAGGCCCATGTGCGCAAAGGAAATATCCGCTACTACGGCTGCTCGAATTGGAAGCTTGAGCGCATTAAGCAGGCCAATCAATATGCGTCAAGCCGGGGCTATACCGGGTTTGTCGCCGTACAGAACCTGTGGAACCTGGGACAGGTAAATGAAGGCTCGTTGTCGGACCCGACGATGGTCGTATCGGATTCGGAGTTTGTGCAATGGCACGAGCAGGAGCAGATCGCCGCGATTCCTTACAGCTCGCAGGCGAACGGCTATTTCAGCGGCAAATACCGCAGCCTTGATGCCGGCGCTTTACCGGAGGGAAGCGGCGCCGCGCGCGTTTATCACAATGCGGCGAGCATCCAGCGGATGGAACGGGCGGAGCGGCTTGCACGCGAGCACAATGCAACCTCGACCCAGATAGCTCTGGCCTATCTGCTGGCTCATCCGTTCCCGGTATTTCCGATCATCGGCTGCAAGAACAAGGAGCATCTTGCAGACAGCATGCTTGCGGCGGATGTCGCACTGGATTATAAGGAAGCGGCCGCTTTAATTGAATAGCTTCACCGCCGCGGTCTGGTTTCACCGAAGCAAATGCAGCGAAATTCTGCATTTGCTTTTTTTGATTCAAAGCAAGAGAAAAGAAGGTGCAGCTTATTTTCTGCGGATAACCGGAGCGCCGCGAAAAATAACCGGAATAACCTTCGCCTACTTCTCCAATTGGGGGGATGCTATGATTTGCCCGAAAAATCGGATGGGGATTTATAAATTTACCGTCATATGGGAATACAGGTAGAAAACAAACTTTTATTCGATTGGGGCAGCGATGGCTGAAATCATTGGCGTTTCCTCTTGGATCTTGGCGGCCGTACGATGGGGAGATTGGAAGAATTGGCGTGCGTATCATGCCACCATTGTTTATTTTATACTTATCGACGCCCTTTACTACTATGTTACCTATAACCATCGCCTTTGGTCATTGGCCCCGACATGGCCTTTGCGGCATGAGCTTGAAGCCGTTTTTGGCGAATTTATCGTATTTGCCTGCACAGTGCTTATTTATCTCGGCAGGTATCCGGTCAAAGGACTTAGGTATTCGGTTCTCTGGTTTATGCTGTGGATTGGCATTTATACAGCGAATGAGTGGGTCCTGCTGCTGACCGGTACGTTCACCTATCAGCACGGATGGAATTTGTTCGATTCGTTCCTGTTTAATATTGGCATGTTCTTTATGCTGAGGCTGCATATCAAGAAGCCGCTGCTCACGTACGTCGTATCTATTCCGACGGCCTGCTGCTTTCTCTTTATAAATTCCATCCCCATACAGTAAGCTGGCGGCACTTGCTCCTCGCCCGACTAATCTGAATGTAAAGGAGCGGACGCTCTGCGGTAAGCCGCCGGCGACCATCCCGCTTCCCTGCGAAACACCCGGGAAAAATAATGCACGGTGCCGAATCCCAGCCCTTCTGCAATTTCCTTAATAGGCAGCGTGCCTTCCGCTAACAGCTGCGCAGCACGGCGAATTCGCTCCCGGCGGATGTATTCGCCAATTGAAATTTGCAGCTCCCGCCTAAAAATCCGGGAGAGATGCCGTTCCGATACATGTAAATAATCAGCCACATGGCCGATGAACAAAAGCTCGCTCAAATTATCCCGGATGTAGAGCTTCGCCTGCTCCAGGATGGCGTTGCGCGGTTCCGCGGGAACGGCAGCGGTTGGCTGCAGCCGCTCCCCGGCAAATAAGGCGGGGAAGGAAAGCAGCAGGGAATAGGCTGTGCTTTGCAATAAGCCGGGCGAGCGTTCCCAGGCGGTGCCGGAGGCTGCCTGCTGCAGCAGCGCCAGCCATAAGTGCGCGGCCGACGCTCCGGAGGCATGCCGAATCAGGGCCGGGCCCGGCTCCCTCAATAAGCCGAAAGCAGCGGCCGTTTCCTGCGGCTGTGCATCCGGGTCGGGCTGAAAAGCGACAAACAGCAAATAAAGCTCCGTGTCCGAATCGGGTACGATCTGATGATATATCTCCGGCCGGGAACAGAACGCGGTTCCCGGCATGATCCGGTGCCATTCCTCCCGCTCGCGGTACGTTCCGCTTCCCCTTGTGCACAGGCAGACCTCATAAAAGGAATGCTTATGATACTGATTGGCGAGCAGTCCGGGGGAGGCTCCCCAGTATTTGATTTCGAACTTGCCTTGGGGCCCGTTCAAACGCTGCACATAGGCATTAAGCGCCGAAGCGGCGTCCTTCCATTGGGAGACTTCCAGCCCTTCCATTTTCGCTCCTCCGTTCTTGTTCTCATATCATTTCTTTGAAGTTCTGCCGACTGGTCCGAAAAAGACAAATCGATGACGCTTTTCAGCAAAGACGCCTCCGGTTTTCTGCAGCTATAATTATGTTGTAAAAAGCTGCAAAACTCAAGGAGGAATCATCCGATGTTCTCGAAGACAGACGCTGAATTCTACAAAGAAAACGGCTATTTTCATGCCAAGCAGGTATTCACGTCAGACGAAGTTGAAGCTATGCGCGGAGCGGTTGAAGCTATAATTCGAAGAGCGGCTGAGACCAAATACGACAAAAATCATACTTGGGAGGGCGATTACCTGGGGGATGAGGACGTACGGAAGCTGGTGCTCAAAGGCTTCCATGACGTCCACTACCATCATGCGGCTTTTAGTCAGGCGGCGCTGCACCCGAAGATGGCCGAGATTCTTCGCGGGCTCATAGGGCCCAACGTCATGCTGCATCATTCCAAGATGCTGGTCAAGCCGCCGGAGAAGGGGGCCGCGTTCCCGCTGCACCAGGACTATCCATACTTTCCCCATGCCAAGCATACGATGCTGGCTGCCAGCGTCTATTTGGACGACGCCGATGAGGAGAACGGGGCCATCTGCGTCATTCCCGGCTCCCATAAGCTCGGTCCGCTGCCTCATGTCGGCAGATATTATCTCGATCACCGCGAATACCCGATCTCGAAAGCCACTCTCTGTCCGGCCCAAAAGGGAGATGTGCTGTTCTTCAACTATTTGACCATTCACGGCTCCGATGCGAACCGCAGCAGCCGTCCGCGGCGAAATGTGCTGTTCCAGTACCGTGATCCGCTGGATGCGCCGACGGTGAATACTCATTTTGACTGGGGAATGGGGCTGATGGTGACGGGAGAGAATGCGGACTATTTCGAATTCAGGAATCAATTGAATAAGCTGTAAAAACAGCAGCCCCTCCGCGGACTTGACTCGCGCAGGAGGGGCTGCCTTTTTTACAGCTCTTAGGAGCCGGTGGAGCGGTAATGACGCACGCCAATGCTCCAAACGAACAGACACGGCAGCAGGAATAGAAAGGCAGCCAGCGGGATAAGGGCATATAGAGGGTGACTGGCGCCCTCGCGGCCGAGGATGTACAGAAGAGGCAGATAGTTGACGCAGCCGAAGGGGATGACGAAGGTGAAGAAACGGCTTACCCATTTGTGATAAATGCTCAGCGGATACTGCGTCATTTCACGCCCGCCGTCCGTGAAAATATTGGCAATTTCAAGCCCCTGAACCGTCCAGAAGCTGATCGAGGCGGCAAGGATGAAAATGCCTGTGAAAACCGCAGCCCCGCCGGCTATCATCAGCAGAAGCGCGGTAAGCTTGAGCGGCGTCCAATCGATAGGAATCTGGCAGGCGGCCCAGATCAGGACGATCGCACTCAGCAGCAGACGGCCTGCTCGCGCAAATTCGAAGCGGGAGCCGAACACCTGCACGATCGTACTGCGGGGACGGACGAGCAGCCGGTCGAAATCGCCGCTTACGACAAGGCTGGAGAAGACGTCGAAGCCCCTTGCAAAGCATTCGGCTATGGAAAAAGCCATATTCGTGACTCCGAAGCACAACACGACCTCGTAGAACGTCCACCCCTTGACCTGCCCGAAACGGTCGAACATAAAGTACAGTCCTGCAAACACGGTAAACGGCGTCAGACATTGCCCGAGTGTAAGAAACAGAAACGAAAGGCGGTACTGCAATTGCGATTTGAACAGAATGAGCATATACCGGAAATAAAGTCTCATAGCACTACCCTCCCTGAACTACCACGCGTTTGAGCGCTTTGTTCATAGCGAATTTACCGAGAGCAATAAGTGCGGCGAGCCATACGGCCTGAATAGCCAGCCCGGTTACGGCCTCAGTTTTGCCGAGATTGCCTGTAAACACGCGAAACGGAAAATCGGCGGTCCAATGAAACGGGAGCAGATAGACGATTTGCTGCATCCAGCCGGGCATAAGCGGAACAGGAATGACAAGTCCGGCAAGGAATTCGCCGAATACGCTGAACAGCAGCAAGGAGCCGGCAGGGGACATGGTAACAAACACGGAAATGTAAATCAGCATGGACAGAGCGATGATCATGAGCAGTCCGGCGATAAGCACGGCGAGAAAAAGCAGGAATGAGACGAAATCCGGAGGCAGCTGAAGTCCGTAAGGAGCAGGCAGGAAGAAGACGACAATCAGTATCGGGAAGCAGCGCAGCAGTGCGCCGGATAAGCGCTGAGCAAGCAGCTTGGCATACCAGAGTCCGTACAGATCGCTTGGACGGCACAATTCGTAGGCGATGTTGCCGCTGGTTATAAGCTGGAACAGCTCATTGTCCCGGAGCCATAAGACGATCAAGACCAGAAACGCCTGCTTCAGCCAGGTATAGGTAATGACCTGCTGCAGCGTCATGGACGGTTCTTGACTGGCATGAGCGTAGAAGGCTTCGAAGATCATAATAAACATGAAGCCGAAGAAAAATTGGGTGCCGATGCCGGCGAGTGCGGCCGCCCGGTATTGAAGCCCGTTGCTGAGCCGCAGCCGAAATACGGAAAGGTACGCTTTCCTCATAGCTGATACTCCTTATACATTTGGACGATGATATCCTCGATGGGCTGCGTATCGATGGCGACATCCAGCAGCTCGACCTGCGAGGAGAGCTGGTTCAGCGCATCGGACATCCGGATCCTGGTCCGTATCCACGCTGAGTATCGCCCGGTCCGGCGTCCAGGACAGCAGCGATGCGCCGGGAATGACGATAGGGCTGGCGTTCTCGCGGTAGTCGGCCGTAATCGTCCTCCGCGTACCGAATCGGCTGCGCAGCCCCTGGACACTGCCGTCATAGAGGAGCGTGCCTTTGCCGATCAATAAAATCCGGTCGGCCAGCGCTTCGATATCGTTCATGTCGTGGGTAGTCAGGATGACGGTGACCTGCTTCTCTTTGTTGATTGTCTTGATAAAATGGCGGACCGCGATCTTGGATACGGCGTCAAGCCCGATGGTCGGTTCATCCAGGAACAGGATGCTGGGGCTGTGGAGGAGAGAAGCCGCAATTTCACAGCGCATCCGCTGGCCGAGACTCAGCTGCCGAACAGGGGTATGAATGATGCCGCCGAGATCCAAGGCTTCGATAAGCAGAGCGAGAGTATCCTTATACTTTTTAGGGGGGATGTCGTAAATATCCCGGAGCAGATCGAAGGAGTCCATCACCGGCACATCCCACCACAGCTGGGTGCGCTGTCCGAACACGACGCCGATGTTTTTTACATAGCGGACACGATCCAGCCAGGGCGTATAGCCATGAATCGTGCAGGTTCCGCAGTCCGGCACCAGAATGCCGCTCATAATTTTGATTGTCGTCGACTTCCCCGCCCCGTTAGGCCCGATGTACCCGACAATTTCGCCCGGAGCGATGGAGAACGAAATGTTATGAAGCGCTTCCACAACGGTGTACTCTCGATGAAATAACGATTTCATGGCATGCCTCAAGCCTGATGGACGCTTAGCCACCAGGAACGACTTGCTGATCCCATTTACTGTTATCAATGACATGTACCTCCATTTTCTTGTAGAGTGACAGGATTCAAATCCTATCATTAAGCGCGGTAAGTGTCAACCGTCATTTTAATACGGATACTTGGCTTATAGGTATATATATTATCTTTTAGAGGAAAGAAGGGGAGGGATGTAGAAGTTTTAATCCGAAGTATGGTTGTTCACTGCGAGACGCCCGGTCTCGGCTGACGTGGACAAGAGGGAGTGAAGAGCTTTGACAGGATTACTTGGTGAAGTCAGCGATATCTATCGCTATCCCGTGAAATCATTGGCAGGAGAGCGTATGGAAGCCTGCCGGCTTGAACCGTATGGTTTATACGGCGACCGTTTCTGCGCTTTTTATGATGAGACAAAGAAGGGCTGGGGGAGCTATATTACCGCCAGACAGCTGCCTGAGCTGCTTTCCTATAAAGCAAGGCTGAATCAGGGGGAAGTGAACGTTACTGCACCCGATGGGCGCCGGTTTAGCTGGGATGAAGCTTTATTGGCTGAAATTCAAAGGCTCAGCAAACGAGAAGTATCGACGGACCCGACCCAAGGCCCCGAATTTTGAAAGTCCGGAGCTGATGGCCGTAGATGCCGCCAGCGTTCTTATCATTACAGACGCTTCTTTACGGAAGCTTGAAAGGTTGTGGGGCAAACCGCTGGATCTGCGCCGGTTTAGGGCCAATTTGGTCGTATCCCTAGATGAGACGGCATGGAATGAAACTGATTGGACAGACCGATGTTTATCGGTAGGGAGCGCTGTGTTGAAAATTGACACGATATGTGAGCGTTGCTCGATGATTACTATCGATCCCGATACCATAGAGCGAGATCCTTCGCTGTTAAAGATCGTAAATCAGGAGCTCGCATTACAATTCGGATGGTATGCTTCGGTTATACAGCCGGGCGAAGTCCGGACGGGGGATAAACTCTATTTCGTCTAACTTGATTAAAGTTGACAAGGCAACGAAACTCGCATCATCCCTTGCTTAAGAATCGCTCAGATAGGGCAGACGGACTTCCACCACAGTCCCCTGTCCTTCTTGTTCATTCCGGCCGATCTTCATGGCAAACCGCTCGCCGTAAGCCAGCGCATACCTGCGGTATACGTTCAGAATGCCTGTATGCTGACGGAAATAAGGATCTGCCTGCCGGCCGTCGCCTGCCGTAAGCTCACTAAGCCGCTGCAGCACATCGTCCGGAATGCCACGGCCGTTATCCGTTACGGTGAATACCCACTGATCCGCATCCCTTCGAACGGCTATGACGAGACGGAAATCGTCTCTTTCTTCGAGCGGACTCCAGCCGTATTTGAGCGAGTTTTCCACGAACGGCTGAATGCTCAGCTTCATCACCGATATATCGAGCAGCTCCGGGGCAATGTCGAACTCGGCCAGCGCCCGCTCTCCGTAACGGTAGGAGTGGATATGCAGAAAATCACGGGTGTATTTGATTTCCTCAGCAAGACGGGCATGGCCCCGGTCTTGGCGCACATTATAGCGCATCATCCGGGAAACGCACTGCAGCATATCGCTGACCGCCTCCCCGTGATTATGAAGGGAGTAGGATTCAATCGTTTCCAGCGTATTGAACAAAAAATGCGGGTTGATCTGAGCCTGCAGCTGCAGAAGCTCTTTTTCCTTCTCGCTCAGCTTCGTTTGAATGACTTCCTGCCTCAAAATGTCCAGGTCCTCCAGCATCCTGTTGTAGGTTTTAATCAAGAACCCGATCTCATCCTGAACCTCATGCTCAATGCGTACCGAGGTGCCCCGCCCGAGCATTTGCATCCCCGTTTTCAGCCGGTAAAGCGGTCTCAAGACGACCCCCATGAAAGGAAAGGCAATCAGCAGGGCGATCAGAAAGCTGATGGCTGCGACAATGTAGGTTAAGGTCTGAGCCTGCTGGATCCCCCGGCTGACTTCATCCAGATGTGCGACACCGACCAAGGTTCAGTTTCCGAGCGGAATCGGACTGTACATGATTTGGTATTTCGTTCCCTCCAGGCTCATCAGAAACTGGCCGGAAGGCTGCGAATGAAGCTTTAACTTCTCGCGCAATTCGCCCAGCAGTGCGGAAGGCTCGCCGAAATTGACCAGCTCCCCCGAATCCCGATTAAACAGCAGCATTTGGCCGTGATGCCCGAGCTTGGTATGATCCATCAGCTTTTGCAGCCATTGCGCGTCGATCTCGATCAGGAGCCAGCCGCCGATGGTTTGCTTGTTCAGGTTAATCACCGGCTTCACGAACGTAACGACCTGCGGCTCGGCGGAAGGATAGAGGACGTAGTTCATGGGATGGGGCGCGAGAAGTCCTTCCTTCTCCATGCCAAAAACCTTGCTGAGGACAGGGTCCTGCTGAAACGGATATTCGAATTGAATATGAACCTTGAGCGATTCGGAATACACCTTGCCCAGGTTATCCAGGTACACGACGCTAAGAATTTCTTTCTTCGATTGAATCAGCAGCTGCAGCAGCGGCCGGAAGCCGATCGAATAATTGGCTTGCTCGGGCACGCGGTCTTTGGGAACCGTAAGAAACTTCTGAAACTCCGAATTAATGACGACCGGATTGAGCGTCTCATTGATGCCGATCAAGTAATTATTGATTTCGCTGGACATATATTCAATTAATTGGGCCGATATGGTAGCCGTATAGTCCGTACTGGAACGGACGATTAAATATTGGGAGATGAAGCTCACCGTCAGCGTGGGCACGAGGGAGAGCAGAATCAGCAGCACAAACAGCTTGCTTCTGAGCGACATGGCGCGAAATTTGCCGGTCCATCACTGTAAAGCCTTTAACCAATCGAGGCACCCCCTTTGTATAATAGGCTGAAAGATTCATCTCGCCATCCGGGTCGATATTGTGGTTAACTAAAGCTAAGCTCGTACGACGTTGAATTCGATATTATGTAACCGATTTCCTTGCGGGAGGCTGAGCAGATTGAAAATTTGTGTGATTGACGATGAATTTGCGGTGAGGTCGGGCGTTATTTTTAAATTAAACAGCTTGAATAAGCCGGTCGAGGTGTTCGATGCGGGCTATGGTGCTTCTGCCTTGGACAAGGTAAGGAAGATTCGGCCCGATATCGTAATAACGGACATCATGATGCCCGGTCTGGACGGCCTTGAAATGCTAAGAATTCTGAAAGAGGAGCTGCCCACGGCACGTGTATTTCTTCTGACCGGCTACAGTGAATTTGAATATGCCCGCAAAGCGATCCAGCTTGGAGCCTCGGGCTATTTGCTGAAGCCGGCTGTGGTAGAAGAGCTGCTGCAGCTCGTTGAGGGTGTTGAGCAGGAGGGGGCGGGCAAGCTGGAGTCCGATTTCCGGCGATACCATGCCCTGCTGAAGGAGCGGCATCTCTACATGGAGCCGGAGGAGCTGCGGCTGCCCTCCGTTTGGTACGACGAGGCGCTGCCGAAACGGATTCTTCTTGCGCTTGATCCTAAGGAGGTGCTGCCGGAGTATGGGCAAGCGGTTGTCACTTTCCGGTTGAAAAGACATATTTACGGTGCGGTCGTGCGAGCCGATTGGTCCGAGAAGGACTGCTTTTCCAGGGGAGATGAGTTCGTTGCCGCACTCCTGCAGGCAGCGGACAGCTGGGAGTCGGACCGCTTCTTCAGCGGCTCCGGCAGCGCGGGCCGCAGAGGCGGCGAGTCCCAGCTGAGGCGTTCGGCTGTCATGCGGCAGGCTATTCTGCAAGCGGTAAAAGATCTCCAGGCAGCCGTTGTGGAATCGCAGCTGTATGAGTTTCTGGACCATATCGGACAGCTGGAGCTGAAGCAGCTGCGCAAGGAATGCGCCTATTTAATGGCGACCCTCGATGAAACAATGACGGCCAAGCATGATATCAACATCGTTGAGGAGGACAAGCTTGCTTATTGGACATCCTGGGTTGCCCAGCACGCGAGCTGGGAGGAGCTTAAGCGCAGCGTACATAAATTCGTAGGCGGAGAGGACCCGGGCGCTGGCCGAGCTGGAGTCCGCCCATCAGCCGACCGTACTGGTGGAGAAAGCGATGCAGCTTGTAAGCAAATACAAAGGCGCGAATATCAACCTGGAGTCGGTTGCAGCGGCTTTGTGCGTTCATGCCGTTACGTTAAGCCGGATCTTCAAGCAGCAGACGGGTGAAAATTTTATCCGCTATGCGGTCCGCCAAAAAATGAAGCAGGCCGAACGCCTCCTCAGGGAGAGCGATAAGAAGATCGGTGAAATTGCCGAGGAGGCCGGGTATGCCGATTTTCGTTATTTTAGCCATTTGTTTAAACAGGCGTACGGGATGAGCCCGTCGGAATACCGCAAACGCCAGCAAGGTTCTTTGGATTAAAAAGTTCCTACCTGCTGTTAATTTATTCGCATGTTTTCCCCGAAGGGCATTGTTTATACTTGGCATGTAAGCAAATAAATACATCTCATCAAGGGGGAATACGGAATGAAGAAAGCGTTTTCTATAGGCATGCTGTCCGTGCTTGCTATCGGTTCCATCTTATCCGGCTGCAGCGGGTCGCAAGACGCACAGCAAAAGGAAGGATCCGATTCATCCGGTGATAAGAAGCCGGTAACCATCACCTTTTGGCACCGTTGGCCGGAATCGCAGCCTGTGTTTGAGAAGGCGGTCAAAGAGTTTGAAGCGAAATATCCGAATATTAAAGTAGAAATACCTTCCATTGCATCGGCACAGTATGCGGCGCAGCTGCAGGCGGCCGTGGCGAGCAACGATTTGCCCGATATTTTCTCCAATCAAAGCGCAGTACCGACAGATCAATTGTATCAATTAGGCTTGATTCACGATCTGGATGATTTGTTTCCGCAGAAAAAGAAGGATGAATTTTACGAGGGCACCTGGACGGAAGGCTTTACTACGATGGACGGCAAAGTGTATGCGATGCCCCATTTTACCCCACGGCGCTTTGCCCATGTGATGTATTACAACCTGGACGTTCTCAAAAAAGCGGGATTAACGGAGAAGGATGTTCCGAAATCATGGGACGAACTGATTGCCGTGGGCAAAAAGATCAGGGAGAAGAGCAGCGACGTCTATCCGCTTATTCTGGGCGTCAAGACCGATTGGCTCATGGGCGGCTTTATTGGCCAGATGGCTTCGGCCATCACTCCGGACATTCTGCCGAATGACGGCGCTTACGCGGGCTTTAATTATAAAAAAGGCGAATACGAGCATAATTCCGCCGGGATCGTTCAAACGATGAAATTCATTAAACAGCTGCAGGACGACAAGCTGCTTCATCCGAACAGTCTGGTCATCGATTACCGTGAAGCCTCCGCATTATTCGCGGGCGGGAAGGCGGCCTTTGTCATTGACGGGACGTTCCTGACCTCGGAGCTGCAGCAAAATAACAAGTTCAGCAATTTCGGAGTCGCACCGCTGCCGACCAAAGACGGAAAACCGCAGTATTACGCATTCCAGGGGGAAACGAAGGCATCGGTTCACGTCAGCAAAAATACGAAGCATTATGAAGAGGTCAAGCTGTTCCTGCAATTTTACATGGACCGGATTTACCAGCTGGAGCTGGAAATGGGCGTAGAAGGCTCGCCGATTATCGCTCAGAACCAGAATACGAAGGTGGACAATCCGCAGTTCGTGCAGGCGCAAAAAATTCATGACCAAACGTTCGTCTTGTCGCCGCATCAATATGTCCGGAACTTGGCTGCGATCAAGGTGAACACCGAGCTGAACGGCAAGAAGCCGAAAGAAAATCTCGGCAAAATTCTTGAAGGCTACATGGCAGGCCAGATTAAAGATCTGGAAGGAACGCTCGACAAGCTGAGCGCGGATTATAACACGGCACTGCAGGACTCGATCAAAAAAGTATCCGGCGGCGGGGCCAAGGTAAGCCTGAAGGATTTCACTTTCCCGAACTGGACGCCGTTCGAGCCTTATACCAAAAACAAATACGACGAGCTCGGAAAGTAATGGATTTCCTCATTTCGAAAGCGCAAAGGAGTTGGATGCAATGAGCGCGCAAACTTCCGTAGTCGCAGGGCAGAAGGCGCCTGCCGCATTTGTCAGAAGAGAGCGAATCCGCTACCGCTGGGCTTACCTGTTTATACTGCCTCAGCTGCTGTTCTTCATCATATTCACCATGTACCCGATCCTTATGAGCTACGTGTATGCCTTCTACGACTGGAGCGGTTTCGGCCCGCTCTCCAATTTCGTCGGCTTCGACAACCTGATCAAGATTTTGCACGACGAGCAGTTCTGGAATGCGTTTCGCAACAGCCTGCTTTATATGGCGGCGAAAACCGTCATCCTGATGCCGGCGACTTTAATTATGGCGCTGATTCTGAATCAGGCGTTTTTTAAAGGCAAAGTATTTTACAGGACGGTCTATTTCCTTCCGGTGGTGACCACGACGTCCATTGTCGGGATTATTATGAAGTTTATATTCGGCAACGACCAGGGACTCGTCAATGAGCTGCTGATGGCGCTCGGCATTCTGTCGGAGCCGGTTCCTTGGCTGGGGCAGGCGGGTACGGCGATGCTGGTGCTTATCTTCGTAGGCTCCTGGAAATTTTTCGGCATGATGATGGTATACTGGCTGGCCGGGCTGCAATCGCTTCCGGGCGATGTATACGAAGCGGCCAAGGTGGACGGGGCCAGCTACTGGCAAACGATGCGCAGCATTACGCTCCCTTTGCTGATGCCGGTCGCCGCCGTCATTCTTCTGCTGACCGTTGTCAACAGTATGCATGTGTTCGACCTCGTTAAAACATTGACCAACGGAATGACCGTTCTTTGCGACGGAAACCGTCGATCTGTACATTTATAACTACGCCTTCAGCACGAGCGGCTTCCCGCAAATCGGCTACGCCTCCGCTGCCGGGATCGTCTTCGGCTTAACGGTCTTTCTGATTACGCTTGTGCTCGGCTGGCTGGCCAAGCTGTCCAAGGACGGCAAGGACGCCCGGCATACCCAGAGCGCCAAAGGAGGTCTATAAACCGATGAGCCGACAACGCACGCTTAACGGCGTTCTGCATGTTCTGCTGATTGTACTGGGGATTGTATGGATTTATCCGTTCGTCTGGATGATCTTCTCCTCGCTCAAAACGAATACGGAGTATATTAATGCGGGGTTCAAGCTGCTGCCGGAGGCGGCGCAGTGGGAGAACTACGCTAGAGCTTGGAAGGTTGGGCACTTCTCCACCTATTTCGCCAATTCGGTCATTATTACTTGCACCACGGTCGTTATCGTCATTGTTATGTGCGCGCTGACAGGCTATGCGCTGGGGAGAGTTAATTTTCCCGGACGCAAGCTGTTCGTCGTCGCCATTACGGCAACGATGTTCATTCCGAAAGGATATACGATTATTCCGATTTATCAAATCATCAAGAGCCTCGGCTTGCTGAATACGCTTCCGGGCATCATCCTGGCCGAATCGTCGGGGGCGCATGTGCTGTTCATCTTGCTGTACATGACGTATTTCCACAATCTCCCCAAAGAGCTGGAGGAGGCATCAGAAATGGACGGCTGCGGTTTTCTCCGCACTTTCGTGCAGGTGATGCTGCCGCTCTCCAAGCCGATTATCGCCACCACGACGATTATGCAGTTCATCTGGACCTGGAACTCGTTCTTCGTACCGCTCATCTTCAGCATCAACAAGCCGGAGCTTCGCACGCTGGCGGTCGGCATGTATTCGTTCGTCGGTGAGCATACCGTCGACTGGTCGGGTATGGCTGCGGGGGCGTCCATCTCGCTTATTCCGGTCATTATCGTGTTTATTGTTTTTCAGCGTTTCTTCATTGAAGGCATTTCCGGTTCCGTCAAAGGATAATTTGAATTGAGGGGGTATACTGCAAAATGGCTAAACAACCGCACATTATTATTTTCAATCCGGACCAATGGCGCAGCGACGTCATGGGGCATATGGGCAATCCGGCTGCCGTCACGCCTTACCTGGACAGGATGACACAGACGGACGGGGTCTCGTTCCGCAACGCTTTTTGCCAAAATACGGTATGCACGCCGAGCCGATGCTCGTTTATGAGCGGATGGTATCCGCATGTGCGGGGTCACCGTACCATGTACCATATGATGCGGCCGGAGGAGCCTGTGCTGCTCAAGACGTTGAAGGATGCCGGTTATTTCGTCTGGTGGGGCGGCAAAAACGATCTCATTCCCGCGGAGAACGGCTACGAAGCTTACTGCGATGTGAAATACAAGCCGCCCGTACAGCCGCGAAGGGAAACGAATTTGCATGCGCATGACGTATGGCGGGGCGAGCCGGACGGCGACAATTATTTCTCCTTCTATGCAGGCAAGCTGGAGAAGGCGGAGGATGAGGAGACCTACTACGATGGGGACTGGGCGAATGTGCTCGGGGCTATCGATCTGATCCGTAACGCTCCCGCCGACAAGCCTCTCTGCATTTATCTGCCCCTGCTGTATCCGCATCCGCCGTACGGCGTAGAGGAGCCTTACTTCAGTATGATCGACCGGAGCAAGCTGCCACCGCGCATACCGGCTCCTGCTGACTGGAAGGGAAAACCGAGCCTGCTGCGGGGCATTCATGAGAAGCAGCATCTGCAAGAATGGAGCGAGGAGCGGTGGGATGAGCTGCGTGCGACGTATTACGGCATGTGCGCCCGTGTCGATAAGCAGTTCGGCATGATTCTGGACGCCCTCCGCGAGACGGGCATGTACGATGATACGGCGGTCTTCTTCTTCTCCGACCACGGCGATTTCACCGGCGATTATGGGTTGGTTGAGAAGACGCAGAATACGTTCGAGGACTGCTTATCGCGCGTTCCGTTCGTGATCAAGCCTCCGAAGCACGTTCCGGTCCAACCGCGAATCAGCGATGCGATGGTGGAGCTGGTCGATTTCTCCGCTACGGTGGAGGCGCTGCTTGGAATGAAGCCGGAGCACAGCCATTTCGGCAAATCGCTCCTGCCGGTGCTGGCCGGGGAGACGGAGGAGCACCGCGACGCCGTCTTCTGCGAGGGAGGCAGACTTCACGGCGAAGAGCATTGTATGGAGCGGGAAAGCACGTCGGTCGGCAGCGCCTCCGGTTTGTATTGGCCCCGTATTCAATGGCAGCTGCAGGAGGGGCCTGAGCATACGAAAGCGGTCATGTGCCGAACCAAACAATATAAATATGTACGGCGGTTTTATGAGCAGGATGAGCTGTACGATATGGTGAACGATCCGGGCGAAACGGTGAACCGTATCGACGATCCGGCTCTATCGGGTGTGCTGGCCGAGTTAAAGGACCGGCTGCTGACGTTCTACCAGGAAACCTGCGATGTAGTGCCGCATCAGCCGAACAAGCGTATGTAAGGTCAGAGATGCGAAACGGAGCTTGCAGGCAGGTTTTCCGGAAGATGCGGCCTGAAAAGCCGATCATAGCCAGCACCGGCAAGCGACAGGTCAACGGGATGGCATGAGATGACAGGGACATCATTGCGTTGGATCGACAAATCAGCAAGTGCATGGGTTGACCAGAAGAGCATCCAGAGGGAGCGGCCAATGAACAGCAATTGCACCGGCTGGCCGGGATATCATCCAATCGGAGCAGCTAATGAACAGCAATTGCATGGATGAGCAGTATATATTCAGTCTGCGGGCAGGGTTGGGAAGGCGGTAATCGTCTCCCGATCCTGCTTTCTTTTTATGGATACATAGATAGATAGGTTCATTATGCCCAAAGGCCCCCAAAACATGCAGTTCTCTGAACGCAGCCTTCAATTCATTACCAAGCATACCGCTGCATCTCTTGGATGAATCTATACATTAATTGTACCGTGAGTGACCGGTTTGGATGTCGCATGACTGCTATTGCTTTCTGTGGATTGTTTGCCGTTCAACCGGAGAAGGCGGGCTGCTGCGGTAATGTCATGTCATATGCATCAGGTAATGTGACAAAGGAGGGGTTAGATATGAGCCACACAGAAAATAAGCTATCCATTTTCGCTTTAGGCGGTGTCAACGAAATTGGGAAAAATATGTATGTTATTCAATATGCCGATGATATCGTGGTCGTCGACTGCGGCTCGAAGTTTCCCGATGAAAGCTTGCTCGGAATTGATTTGATCATCCCCGATATCACCTATTTGCTTGAGAACAGCCATAAAATCCGGGCGATGATCGTTACCCACGGACATGAGGATCACATCGGCGGGATCCCGTATGTTTTAAAGCAGTGCAGGATGCCTATTTATGCAACCCGCCTTACGATAGGCTTGATTGAGGTGAAGCTGAAGGAAGCGGGGCTGTTGGGCAGCGTGGAGCTCAAGCAGATTACATCCGATTCCCGGGTTGAGCTGGGGACGATGTCGGCGACTTTTTTCAAAACGAATCACAGTATTCCGGACTGTCTCGGCGTCGCTTTTCATACTCCGGAAGGGACGGTCGTTCATACCGGCGATTTTAAATTCGATCTCACTCCCGCAAACGATCAATACCCGGACATTCACCGGATGTCGGACATTGGCAAAGCAGGGGTGCTGGCACTGCTCTCAGAGAGCACAAACGCCGAACGGCCGGGATTTACGCCTTCGGAGCGCGTCGTAGGGGAGCATATCGAGGAAGCGTTCAGCAAGGCGCGCCAGAAAGTAATCATTTCGACCTTTGCTTCGAACGTCAACCGGCTTCAACAGGTGATCGACGCCGCTATGGCGACGGAACGCAAGCTTGTGCTGCTGGGCCGCAGTATGATCAATGTGGTGAAAATTGCCGGAGAGCTCGGCTATTTGCAAATCCCGGACGGGATGCTGGCGGAGCTGGACGAAGTCAAGCACTTGGCGCCTGAGCGGCTGGCGATCTTGTGTACCGGCAGCCAGGGAGAGCCGTTGTCGGCGTTATCCCGTTTAGCCAGCTCGATCCATCGGCAGGTCAAAATTTTACCGGGGGACACGGTTATTTTATCGGCAACGCCGATTCCCGGAAATGAACGGAACGTAGCCCGAATCGTGGATAACCTGTACCGGCTCGGCGCGAAGGTTATATATGGGTCAGGCTCTGTGACGGGGATGCATGTATCCGGACATGCGAGCCAAGAGGAGCTCAAATTAATGCTTACGCTGATGAAGCCCAAATACTTCATTCCGATCCACGGCGAGTACCGCATGCTGTACCAGCACGGTTCATTGGCCGAATCCGTTGGCGTCGATCCGTCCAACATCATTCTGATCGGCAACGGCGACGTTGTAGATATTTACAAGCAGCAGGCTAAGAAAACGCGGAAAGTCCCCGCGGGCAATACGTTTGTCGACGGATGGGGCATCGGCGATGTCGGCAACATCGTACTCCGCGACCGGAAGCATTTATCCGAAGACGGGATTCTGGTCATTGTGGTAACGCTGAGCAGAACGGAGGGGGCCATTATTTCGGGGCCGGATATTATTACCCGCGGTTTTGTGTATGTACGGGAATCCGAAGCTCTTCTGGAGAAGGCTGGCCAGCTCGTAACGCAAACCATCAACCAAATTCAGGCGGAAAATATCAATCAATGGAGCGCGATTAAAGTCCGTGTAAAAGACGTGCTGGGGCGTTTCCTGTATGAGAGCACGGGAAGAAAACCGGTAATCCTTCCGATTATTATGGAAATTTGAAATTTAATCCATTATGGACATTTCATTCACCATGAAAATTTAATTCACTAGGGGCAGAGGTCAAAATGAGCAGTGAAATGGTACAAGCCATACGTAAAATGGCATTTCCTTTCCATAAGAAGGAAACGAAAGACCGGCTTATTGAAAAAATGGAGGGGAAGGCCTATGTTCTGCTGGGCGAATCATCCCACGGCACCTCGGAATTTTATACCATACGCGCCGAGCTGTCCCAACGGCTGATCCAGGAACAAGGCTTCCGGTTTATAGCAGTGGAAGGCGACTGGCCTTCCTGCTATGCGCTAAACCGTTATGTCAAAGGCTGCGCCGGTGCGGCGTCCAGCGCCAGGGAAGCGTTGAAGGATTTCGACCGGTGGCCGAGCTGGATGTGGGCGAACGAGGAAATTCTGGCTTTTGCAGAGTGGCTTCGCGAGTATAATACCGGCAAGCCGCCGGAGGCGAAGGCGGGCTTTTACGGGATGGATGTATACAGCTTATGGGAATCGATGAGTGATATTTTAGCTTATCTCAGCAAGAAGAACGGGGCTGACTTGCAGGCGGCTAAAAAAGCTTTTGAATGCTTCGAGCCTCATGACCGCAATGAGCAGGCATACGGCATTTCCGCTTCATTGTACGGTGAAGGCTGCGAGAATGAGGTTATCGCGCTGCTCAGCCGGCTGCGGGATCAGTGGAAGGATGCCGGCCCTGCGGCCGACGAGCGTGAGGATGCGTTCAGTGCGGAGCTGAACGCCATGGCGGTAAAGGGAGCGGAGGCCTACTACCGGACGATGATCCGCCATGACGCGGAATCCTGGAATGTGCGCGACCGGCATATGGCCGATGTGCTGGAGAAGCTTACGGCCTTTCACGGCGAGGGTGCCCGCGGAATCGTATGGGCCCACAATACACATGTCGGTGACGCCCGGTATACGGATATGGTGGAGGACGGAATGATGAACATCGGCCAGCTGCTCCGCGAGAAGCTTGGAGAGAAAGTGTATGCCGTCGGCTTTGGTACCTATCAAGGCAGCGTGATTGCGGGAAAAGAATGGGGAGCTCCGCAGAAGATCAAGCAGGCGCCTGCGGCGATGCCGGGCAGCTGGGAGGATCTGCTGCATCAGGCGGGTGCGGAGGATAAGCTGCTGCTGTTCGATAAGGAGGCATCGATTTTGGATGAGGCGTCATTAGGTCACAGGGCCATCGGGGTGGTCTATCATCCTGCGTGGGAAAGAGGCAATTACGTCCCGACCACGTTGACCAAGCGGTACGATGCGTTTATTTATATTGACCGAACTGAAGCCTTGCATCCGCTGAAACAGGAACGTGTGTTTGTGTGAATTGTTAATGAAGCTATTTTATATACGGAAAGGGAGCATGCCTTATGACGAAGGAAGATCAAATTTTATCGGCATTGGAAGAGGTTATCGACCCTGAGGTCGGTGTCAATATAGTTGACCTGGGACTCGTTTATAACGTGACCATAAGTGAAGAGGACACGGCAACCATAGAAATGACCTTGACGATCCCGGAATGTCCTCTGGCCGACACCATCATTTCCGATGTCAAAAAAGCCGCCGCTTCCGTTCACGGCGTGCGGAAAGTCGAAGTTCAGCTGGTCTGGGAGCCGAAATGGACGCCGGCCAAAATGAACGATCATGCCAGAGAGCAAATCCGTGCGAATCAAACGCTGGTCTAATCCACCATCCCGCTGCGGAGCGCGATGACCACTGCCTGTGTACGATCCTCGCAGCCGAATTTCTGCAGAATGCGATGCACATGGGATTTAACCGTCCCTTCCGTAATGAACAGCTTCTGCGCGATTTGTTCATTACGGAGTCCGTAGGCCATCTCCTGCAAAATTTGCTGCTCGCGTTCGGTCAGAGGCTCCGGCAGGGGAGATTTCTTCTCGCTTGCAGGCAGCGCCGTACCGGAGGACGCCATCCTGAGGAGCGCATTCGCGGCCAGCTTTGACTTGTACACGGCTTCTCCCCGGAAGGCGGAGCGGACCGTTTCCAGCATGGACTCTACCTCTGCGTCCTTCAGCAGATAGCCGACCGCTCCGGCCCGGATGCCCTCATATATATAATCCTGATCGTCAAAAGTAGTTAAAATGACGATCTTCGTTTCGGGCCATTGCTCCATGATCGCTTGCGTGGCTTCGATTCCCGACATACGCGGCATCTGGATATCCATCAGAATGACATCCGGGCGAAGCTCCGCGGTCAAGGCTGCGGCTTCTTGCCCATCCGAGGCTTCGCCGACAAGCTGCATGTCGTCCTGCAGGCCGATGACATAGCCGAAGCCCTGCCTGATCATCGTCTGGTCATCCACAAGCATGACCTTAATGGCTTCCTGTCTCTGCATAACAATCCTCCTTCTCTTGTTCAGGCTCCTTCTTATCCTGTCCGGTGCAAGGGATAAACGCCTGGATTTCCAGCCCGCTAGGATGGGCAATGGCAAGCGAAAGCTTTCCGCCCCGCTCGGACAATCTCGACTTCATAACTTGTAACCCGAAGCCTTCCTCGATTGCATCGATACTGCTCGCAGCTCCGTTATCCCGAATCCGCATCACCAGACGGTCTTCTTCCTTATGCAGGCTCACCTTCACATGCGTTGCGCCGGAATGCCGGATCACATTGGTGACCGCTTCCTGCAGCACCCGATAAAACAGCTCGAATCCTTCCGCGCTCAACTCGTCGTCATCGATGTCCGCATTCAGTGTATATCCGATGCCGGAGGCATCCTTCATACGGTTCAGCAGCGATGTCAAGACGGTCATTCCCGGAGCGGAGCGCTGATCGGCCAGCGCATGAACAGAAGTCCGAATATCCTGCAGTCCCTGCCGGGCGACGGCGAGCATTCCTTTTAACGATTGCTCGGCCTGGTTCAGGATCTTTTTTTACCATAAAACGCAAGGCCTGCATTTGAACGATCAGCGAGGTCAGGCTGTGCCCGACGGCGTCGTGAATGTCTCTGGCTATCCGGGTTCTTTCCTCCAGAACCGCATACTGCATGGCAGTGGCCGACGCCTGCTGCAGCTGGTCGTAAGCATCCTGCAGCTCCGCCAAATGTCTTTTGTTCTGCTCGTATATTTCATTTCTTTGAATCCGGCTTCTTATATAGAAATAAAGGACGGCCGCAAAAACAACGAAAGAAAGAAGTGTAAATACATCCTGCCGGCCGAAACGGGCATACAAGGCTGCGGTTATAAGCACTACTGCCATTGCCGGCGCTTGCATTTTGGACACATACATGCGGATTGCCGCGGCAAACAGGAAGATAGCCATGAAATATAAGAGCTTCATTTCGTGGTATAAAATAACGCCGGCGGCGATTTCGATGCCGAGCAGGCATAGCGCCAGAACGATCCGGACTTTTGTCCATCGCGGCCTCGGCAAAAACAGAAATACGGTGAAGGTGACCCACAGGAGCAGGTTCAGTCCAGCCTGCAGAGGCGGACCTTGAAATAAATGATTGAAATTCATCACAAAAAACAGCGCCGCAGAGCCGGCAGCCGGCTTTCCATACAAGGAGTAAGTCATTCCCGATCCCTCCCGATCCATGTACGCCACTTCATTGTGCCTTGTCCAGGGAAAAATTACAATCCGTTTCGCTGCCCGAGCGCTCAATTTCTATCTGCAGATAGAGACGCACCGGTGTTAAGTTCTAACCGCCGTTGGTCGTCCGAACCGTGCGAACAAGGTACCATAGGTGCATGAGCTTATTCATCTCAAGGAGGTCAACAATCATGCATTTACAAGCCATCATCTTTGTTTTATTAGGTATCTTCATCGTCTACCGAATCTCGATGCGGGTTCGCCGTACGATAGGCTGGCAGCAGCTGCATACCGGAAAGCTCGGCACCTATACGGTTATTTTATCCATAGTGGGCTTGATCTTCTTCGCGGAAGGCTTGTTCCATATAACGAGCTTGTTATCCAATCTGATCGGCATTGCGGCAGGCTGCGTTCTCGCCTATTTCAGCGCAGCGACGACGCGCTTCGAGCAGCGTAACGGGCATTGGTTTTATCGCTCTAATGTATGGGTAGGCGGCATCGTGACCGTTCTTTTTCTCGGCCGGCTCATTTACCGGGTTTATGATGTCTATGCCCAGACTCAATTGCCGGCGACTTCTCAGGGACTTTCGCTGTCGGATCGGCTTCAAGATATGACAGGAGGCTGGACTTCAGGGCTTATGCTCATTATGTTTGCTTATTATGTCTCCTATAACGTTATTTTACTGCGCAGACAAGAGTTAAGAGCGTGATGGACTGCGCTCACCTTCAAAATCTAGGCCTAAATATCCTAAATATCCTAAATATGGTAAACTATTTGGGAGCATATGGCTGATGAAAGCCGGTTACAGAGGTTGAGGGGGTTCCGAATGACGACATTATCGATAACCCCGCCGTTCAAGCTTCTTATATGGAGAATGCGGTCAAACCGATCATAGAAGCTCTAAAAGACCATGAAGGGGTCATGGGATGGGATATCATCAACGAGCCGGAATGGATCATTCGTGCGGAGGACGGCGGAGATCCTAAGCATGATGCACGCCGGGTGTTTTCTCTGGATCAATTGCGGAGCTTCGTTCAAAATAACGCTGCGCAGATTCATGCATTAGGAGCCAAGCAGCCGGTGAGCACAGGCAGCGCTTCCGCCAAATGGAGCGGGAATCAATATACTTTCTGGAAGGGACTCGGACTCGATTTTTACGATGTGCATTGGTATGACTGGTATACGGCGCATTTCGACCCTTCCCGGACGGATGTGTCATCGCTCGGTTTGGATAAGCCGGTCTTTATAGGAGAGGTCATGTCGGACCCTTCCGTTCAGTACAGCGGTTCAACGCTGCCGAAGAATCACAAAGCCTTGGCGGAAGGCGTATATAAGCACGGATATGCAGGCTATATGCCGTGGGCGTGGACGGACAGCGAGAACAAGGCGAGCGATACGATCGCTCCGTTCTTTGAACAGATGAGATCCGATCTTCCCGAACTTACTGCAAGGAAATGAAGAAGCCGCAGGCAGACAGCAAGCGATAAAAGAAGACGTTATACTTTTGAGCAGAACTGCTTCGGCAGTCTGCTCATTTGCATTCGGTGGCAAAAGCGCTTGGCGGCAAGCTCGGCGGAGCGGGGAAAAAGGTATTGACCCGCTCTTAGGAGCAAGGGTATACTTTTACCAATTTCTTCATTTTGTATACATAGGGGGAATTTCAATCATTATCGATTCGATTTTTGCCGTGGAGGAATGAAGGGCGGCAATAGAACAGGAAACAGGAGAGGGGAAAGGCAGATGAGTAAAACTCAAGTGCTGTTGAGCAAGGAAACCGAACGCACCCGAATCGAGGTGCTGGGCTATGAGCAGCTGGCGGGCAGCGACGATATCGGCAGCTCGGAAATTCTTTATTTTCTGCAGCAGAGCGGCAGCCGCTTGAAACAAGTGAAGGTGACGCTTAACAACAGCAGCGTGCTTCTGGAGTCGGGGGCGCTCCATTTTATGAAAGGGCATATCGATGTACAGAATAATGCCGGCGGCGTCGGAGGCATGCTCAAAAAATTTATCTCCAGCAGTTTGACGGGGGAATCGATGTTCAAGCCGGTTTACAGCGGCAGCGGAGAGATTTATCTGGAGCCTAGCTTCGGCCACTATCTGCTGCTGGACCTGAAGAATGAGCAGCTGGTTGCCGACAAAGGCATGTTCTACGCATGCGAATCCACGATTTCGGTCGGTGTGGAGCGGATGAAAAACTTATCTTCGGCGATCGCCGGAGGCGAGGGTTTATTTCAAACCAAGCTTGCAGGCAGCGGCCTATGCGTGTTGTCCAGTCCGGTTCCGGACGATGAGATCACCAAAATCCAGCTCAACAAAGAAAAGCTGCAGGTGGATGGGAATTTCGCGCTGCTGCGCAGAGGCAATATTCAATATACCGTGGAAAAATCCAGCAAGTCGATCTTCGGCTCCTTAACGAGCGGTGAGGGGCTTTTGCAGACCTTTACCGGGACCGGAGAGGTATGGGTGGCGCCGACTCAATCGGTCTACGAGCAGCTAAAAGCGCACCGATTGGGCAGCTTGATCAAAGCCGGCGGCTCGTCCAATACTAAAACGACTTAGCAAGCTTATCGGAGGAAGGGCATGATACAATCACGGAAGCGTAGTACGGGGAGGAAGGCGAATAAAACGGGCGTACGCTCCAAATGGGTGCTGTCCGGTATTGTTGCGGCAGCGTTCTGTGTAGGGACCGGGTATGGCCTATGGAAAGGCTGGCCTGCTTCCTTGCATCCGGCCCCGCAGTCTGTGGCTGAAATGCAGCCGCCGCCGGCTCCGAAATTTAGAAAAGCGCTTGAATTTGCGATGACGGATTTCGAGCGCGGCTGGATCCGTTACGAGGACGGTCTGATGACAACGGCAGACGGAGGCGCGACCTGGTCGCCCGCCGAGTCGCCTCCGGCATTGGAACAGCCCGTAACGGAGGAACCGGACTTTCGAATGCTGCAGGAGGCGAAGGTCATCTCCGAAATACAAATCCAGTCCCGGGCGTACCCCGTTAAACAGTTCCAATTCATTACCGACCGGCTCGGCTGGGCGCTCGTTCAGGATGATGGCGAGGCGGGCAGCCAGCTTTGGATGACGACTGACGGGGGAGTCACTTGGCTGGCGGAGGCGGCCGAAACGGTGAAGGAGGCCGTGCGGCAGGAGAAGCAGCTGATCCAGCAAAGACGAGCGGAAGCGGCCCGGTACGCTTCAGCGGAACAGGCGATGGAGGCGTTCCGATCCGAATGGCATTTGATGCCGAAAACCGTAAGCCAAGGCGATGCGGTGCTTGTGCGCCGCAGTCAGCCGGGCTCGGTGGAGTGGCAGGGGAAGACGTATCAGCTGCAGCCTGCCGGCACCGGCTATTATACCTATCTGCCCGTAGCTACCGGCGTTAAGCCGGGAGACTATCCGATCGGCGACCAGGTGCTTAAGGTGACGGCGCAAAATTTTCCTAAGCAGTACCTCCAAGTCACGGAGGAGCTGGATAGTATGAGGCAGGATACGAAGCGTATCGATGCCGATCAAGCGAAGATTGATAAGGCTAGGAGCCGGTCGCAGCCTGAATTTTTGTACAATGCTGCGTTCCTGCAACCGATTGAGGGAACGCTGACGACGCCGTACGGTCATATGCGGTACGTCAACGGCAAGCTGAGCGGCTCGCATTTGGCGCTGGATCTGGCAGCCAAACAAGGAACTCCGATCAAGGCCGCCAATGACGGCGTCGTCGCTTTGGCGGACAGCCTGTACTTGACGGGCAATTCCATTTATATTGACCATGGTATGGGATTATTTTCACAATATGCCCATCTTTCCGAGCTGCGCGTGAAAACGGGTGATGCAGTGAAGCGCGGCGATATTATCGGCCTGGTCGGAACGACGGGATTTTCCACGGGGCCGCATCTGCATTTTACGTTCTGGGTGCATAATGTGCCGGCCAACCCGCACCGGTTTTTCAATACGACGCCGTTCCAATGGACGGATAAGTAAAGAAACTGCGAGCGCCGCGACGTACGAGAATCCCAGGCACGACTTGGGACGCAGCGATCGGACGAGCTCTAAGATGGCCCATGAGGGATACGCAGGTGCGAGCGCATAACATAAATGGTAAACATTTTATTAGACAAAGGATAGGCTGGCACCGTCCGGTCCATAATGATAGAAGCGAAAGTTTTGTCTGCCTTGGCGCGGACAAAGGCGAGGCGAAAGTGCCGGACGACCTGGAGGTCTTAATGCGATCTCGTCTTAATTTTATATCCACAATGCAAAAACAGAGAGCGGATGTTCATCCTGACTCTCTGTTTATTTAGGTTAAGGAGTTGAATTATGAGTGACGAGATCGTGTCTGCCATAACGAAACCGAAGGGCAGAAAGTCATTGTTTCATTTTACGAGGGTTCGAAATTTACCGGCGATGGCTCATCTTGACGCTCTATTGTCCAGCTACCGGATCAACCGGGAGGCCGCGTCGGGCGAGCGCCGACCCCAGGCTGTGGAGGTACAATACGAAGCTTACCCGATTACATTAAACGCTCATTTGAAAATCGCGGATATCGTCATCGACATGTCCACCACGCAGGAGCAATTTCGCGCTTATTTGAACCGGCACGTGTTTTTATGGCCGACCTTAAGGGATTGCCGAAAAATGATGGAAACCTATGCGCGCAGAGAGCCCGATGAAAGCTTCGCGGTGCTGGAAATGAATGCGTACGCTCTGTTGTCCGGGCATCGCGCCGCAGTGAAGCTGTCCAAATACGATTCGGGCAGTTCGCCCCGTTTCCCAGCAGCTTGTACTTACAAAAAAAGTCCGGATATGTTCCTGCCCCTAGACCGGTTCAAGCAAGTATCGAACCATACAGTACCCGCCAAGGTATCGGAAATCCATGAGGTGCTGGTGGAAGACCAGGTAACTGGCATCACCCGGCTACTGCAAACCATTTGGATCGATCGCCGCGAGGCTGCCCCGTTATGCTGGAGGGACAAGGCTCGGGCTTTATCTGAGCTGCGGGATCTGGAAACCGGCGGACGGGATTAATGTATCTGCAGGGTAGGGATTCAACGGCCCGTATTAGTGCATCTGCAGAACCGGGACCCAATGACCAAGGATTTCAACGATCATTACTGCTGCAGCTTGTACATGTTCTTTCGATGAGCGAGACTCTGCCGTTACTCTTACTGCTGCTGCAGCTCCTTGCTTTTGGCCGGCTTCGTCTTAGGCAACAGCCTGATGGAGGCCAAGGTCGACTGTTCGGGAACCGGATGCAGCTTGGACTTCGATACCCCGATTTGCTGCGAAGTATAGATCCCCGTATGACCCGAGAACAAATAACTGATTGCGCAGGCTATAAAGAAATAGATCATGCCTTCGGAGCCGAACAATTCAATCCCCATTACGAAGCAAGCGATAGGGGTATTCGTCGCTCCGCTGAATACGCCGATTAAGCCCAAAGCGGCAAGAAAAGGGGCCGACAGGTGAAGCAGTCCTGCGAGCGAGTTGCCGAGCGTGCCTCCGATAACGAAGAGCGGGGTCACTTCACCGCCCTGATACCCGGCCCCGAGAGTAAGCGCGGTAAAGAGCGTTTTCCATAGAAAAGCGAGCGGATCGACAGGATGCTCGAATGCCTCTTGCAGCAGAGGGATACTCAATCCCAAGTAATCTCTCGTACCGAAGATAAAGACAAGCGCAATAATAACCAAGCCGCCGATAAAGCTTTTCAGCATGGGATTGCTGAACAATCTCGTATACATTTTTTTTAGCCAATGGGTCAGCTCGCTAAATAAAATGCTGGCGAGTCCGAATACGACGGAGGCGAGGACGACTTTTCCTACGACGGAGGCGGAGAGAGCAGGCACCGTGCCGATCGAGTAATGGATATGATGGATGCCCCAAGCTGTTGTGACTACGTTGCCTATTAAACTAGCTATAAAGCAGGGAATCAGGGCTTGATAACGCATCATCCCCAAGGCGATGACTTCCATTCCGAAAATAGTTCCGGCCAGCGGCGTACCGAAGACCGATCCGAAGCCGCTGCTGATTCCGCACATGAGCAGTATCTTGCGGTCGACTTCATCGACCTTGAGCAGCCGCCCGATGCCTTCGGCAAAGCTGCCGCCCATCTGGACTGCAGTGCCTTCCCGGCCAGCCGACCCGCCGAACAAGTGGGTTATGAAGGTGCCGAACAAGACGAGCGGCGCCATGCGCAGAGGGGCCGTTTCCTGCCCCTGTTGAATCTGCTCGATAATCAGATTGTTTCCCTTGCCCGCATTTTTGCCGTACTTCAAATACAAGAAGCTGACCAACGCTCCGCCCAAAGGCAATAAATAAAGCAGCCAGGGGGAGTCCATCCGTTGTTCGCCTGCAAAATCGAGCCCCGTCAAAAATAACGCGGAAGCCGATCCCGACAAGATCCCGACAAGCCCCCCGTAAATAATCCACTTGAGCAAAAAGCCCAGCAAAGCCATGTGAAGCACTTTCTCGCCCCATAAAGCGGCTCTTTTCCATTGAAGCATCGTTGACATTCTCTCCTGTCGTCTGGTTTTTTCATGTGATGCGGGCAAAAAAATAGACTCCTACCAGTGTATACAGCAAAGCTGCACTGGTAGGAGTCATTAGCCCTAAGGCGGTTATGGCGAACTCCATCGCCCTGTTCACAATTTCTTTTATAATAATACAAATCGTCATGATGGTCAAGTAAATAAAACGGCCGTATCCGCTTTCTGCTTATCGTCCGAATTGTCGACAAAACAAGTGTAATTCTTATCTACAATGTGACAAACATTTAATCTGCGCGGGATTATAATAAAAACAGGTCGGAGTCCGAGGTTTTGCTTCTCTATTTACTAACCCATTGGGAGGGAATTCAGATGGACAAGCATTTTATCGAGAGGCTGCACACATTGAACCGGAGAGACGAATTGAGGTCCAAGCTGTTGATGGAAGGGGTCAAGCATACGCTTAAGCAAAAAAAAGAATTGGGTGTGCTCGGCAGGTTTTTCACAAGCGCGAAGAAATCGGTTACGGCTAAAGGATGGAATTGAAAAGGCTTTGGCCACGACGTATAAGCCCATCAATGGTAACAATTGGGGAAGACTCGATGCGGGCAGGCAAGACGGAGTCATTCTATGACTTCATAGGTGCGCGTGCGCCGACCGCATGGGCCTTCGAATCCCTTAAGCTGATCGCTCTATAAACATGTCCTGATAACGGATAAGGAGCTGCTTCCGCAGCTCTTGTTGGCATGTTCACCTACCGGGATGCGATAGAAAATTGCATACAGGTCTTCTTCGATGCCGCAATCTATGGTACTGTTGAGACATTGAAATAAACAGGAGCTTTCTATAAAGTTCACAGCCAGAAAAGGAGAAAATATCATAATGAGCAATGAAGAAGCCCGGCAGCTGGGCGCATCGAAACCTGCACCATCCAAAGCTGTATTAGTAGCTATACTGGGCTCACTCGCCATGATGGGACCGCTGACCATCGATATGTACTTACCGGCGCTTCCCGCCGTGGTCGCCGAGTTTCACACAACGGAGTCCAATGTCCAGCTGAGCTTAACCTTGTATTTACTCGGTCTTATCTTAGGGCAATTATTGGCCAGTTCCGATCAGCGACGTTCGGGGAAGAAGGCTTCCGATGCTGCTCGGCTTGGCCGTGTATGCGCTGTGCTCGCTGCTATGCGCATTCAGCCCGAATATTTGGTGGCTCATCGGGCTCCGCGCGCTTCAAGGCTTTTCCGGCGCGGCCGGCATGGTCGTTTCCAGAGCCGTGGTGCGGGATTTATTCTCAGGCACGGCTTTGACCAAATTCCTTACGCTGCTAATGATTGTTAACGGGGCCGGCCCGATTATCGCTCCTATCGTTGGCGGCCAGCTGCTCCGCTTTACTTCCTGGCGCGGCGTGTTTGTCGTCCTGTGTCTGGTCGGCATCGTGATGTTCTTTGCAGTTCTGCTCGGACTGCGCGAGACGCTGCCTGTGCGACCGCCGGTCGAAGGCCGGCATGGGTGCGACGTTGTCTACGTTCGGAACGCTTTTCCGGGACCGGGTATTTATGGGCTACGCGCTCTCGTCCGGGTTTGTTACCGCGGCGCTCTTCGCATATTTATCAGGTTCGTCGTTTGTACTGCAAAATGTATTCGGCGTCTCGCCGCAGATGTACAGCTTTGTTTTTGCGGTGAACGGCCTTGGGTTCGTTATCGCTTCGCAGGTTGTCGGGCGGCTGGTCGGCAGAGTGCCCGAGATCAAGCTGCTGGTGAGCGGCTATATCATTGCAGCCTCCGGCGGCATCCTTCTGCTCGTTATGCTGCTGGCGGGCGTTGGCATGGCGGGCGTATGGCCGGCATTCTTTCTCATCGTCGCAAGCGTAGGGGTCGTAGGCCCGACCAGTTCTTCGCTCGCTCTGCAGAACCAGGCGAAGACGGCGGGGAGCGCAGCGGCGCTGCTCGGCGTATTGTCGCTGCTGTTCGGGGCCGTTACGTCGCCATTGGCCGGAATCGGGGGAGGCGGTACGGCGATCCCGCTGGGGATACTCATCGCGGTAACCTCTGTCAGCTCCGTGCTGTGCTATATTTTCTTGATACGCAGACAGCACCGGGCACTCGCGAACGGCACGGTAAGCGGTGCGGAGCAAGGCAAACGGACTTCCGAAGCCTAGGCCTGGAAAAAGAACGATCCGTACTCGCAAAAGGCCGCTGAAAAACGAGCGGAGAGTACGGAATCGTTTTGCAGAAGCGCAAGCGTTCGCCTTTGTCCTTGGATTTCAACCGCTACAAGCGGGATATAATCCAAGAAATCCAGGGACAACAGCGATCGGAAGAATGTTTCTTACTCGGAGCGATGCCTTTTTCAGTGGCCTCGCTCGCAGCGATGACTTTTTCAGCGTCCCTCGCTGCAGGCAGCTTCGCCTCTACCGGATATGTATGATTCCTGGTGACATGTACCATCCTAATGTGGGGAAAGGACGGGAAGTCTTTTTCCTGCAGAGCATAGGCTTTGCAGTCTATCTTGAGGGATGGAGGTGAAGAGGATGCCTAAAGGAATGAAGAAGAATGAAGGAAACAAATATAATACCAATCCGAATTATGCGGATCAAGTATTGAAGAACCATGAGGTTCAGCCTGCACAGAACAGTCCTCGCGAAAGCGACGATTCACCCCGTCATAAATAACATGTAGCCGAGAAACACAGAAGCGCCGACTGCACCAACAGGCCGCAGAGTACCGTGACGAGACGGCGATGATACCGTGATGAAGACAGCCTAAACTGACTTAGGCTGTCTTTTTTAACATGAATTTATATGTTTTCGGGGCCCCCGCAAAGTACCTGAGTCCGGTTCGAAGCATAAGCCCCACTTTGTGGGGTTATTTTATTGCTTCCGCTGCTGCAAAATCGTGCTATATCAAGGGTTTTAAGCCGATGATCCCTAATGATTATAAATCAGCCGCGCGGATTATGGGCGGATAAGGCGCCGGGGCCGAATTGATTATAGACTGAACCCTTCAGCGGAGCCTATGCTGGAGGCAAGTCACTAAGAGAAATTGGGGAGGCGTGCAGGTTGAGAAAGACACTAGTATCGGGCAATACGAATCAGACCATCACTTCAGGCAGTTCACGCAGCAAGGTCAAATCCGAGCGATTAAGCAGGATATTAAAGAACAGGTGGCTGTACATTCTGCTGCTGCCCGGACTGATTTATTTCTTATTGTTCAAATATTTGCCGATGTGGGGGATCGTGATCGCGTTTCAGAACTACCAGCCCTTTCTCGGAATCAGCGGAAGCGATTGGGTAGGCTTTGAGCATTTCGAACGATTTTTTACCGATGAGAAGTTTTGGCTTCTGCTGAGAAACACTTCATTCCTGGCGGTGCTGAATATCGTATTCTTTTTCCCGCTGCCGATCGTCATCGCCTTGATGCTCAACGAGCTGCGCAACGAGGTGTACAAGCGGTTTTTGCAGACGCTGATTTATGTGCCCCACTTTGTATCGTGGGTGGTTGTCGTCGGTGTCGTGTACATTTTCTTCAGCACCGAGGAAGGTGTGGTCAATCAAATAGCCGCACAGCTCGGCTTCGAGAAAATCAACTTTTTACTGAGCAAATCGTGGTTTCCGGTCATGGTTACCGCCGAAGTCATCTGGAAGGAAACCGGATGGGGGACGATTATCTTTTTGGCGGCGCTGGCCAGTGTGGACGTCAGCTTGTATGAATCCGCGAAGCTGGACGGAGCGGGCCGCTGGAAGCAAATGTGGCATATTACGCTGCCAGGCATCCGAAGCACGATTATTATATTGTTCATCCTGCGTCTGGGGCAGTTCCTCGACACCAGCTTCGAGCAAATCTTCCTGATGGTGAACGCGGCGAACCGCGAGGTCGGCGAGGTTTATGATACCTACGTGTACATGACAGGGATCCGGCAGGGGCAGTTCAGTTACAGCGCAGCGGTAGGCTTGTTCAAGTCTGTCGTCGGTTTGGTGCTTGTCCTCCTGGCGAACACGCTGGCTAAAAAATTCGGTGAGGAAGGGGTTTATTAATTATGCTGGAGGATAAAAGCTGGGGAAACCGTATTTTCAACGCGGCGAACATTTTCATCTTATTGTTGATTGCGGTTGTCGCCATCATTCCTTTCATTTATATTATCGCGGCATCGTTTACGGCCAAGGAGGAGCTGCTGAACAAGGCGTTCGTGCTGTTCCCGACCAAATTTTCGCTGGAAGGCTACAAATATATATTCAGCAACAATCTGATCATCCGCAGTATCGGCGTATCGATCTATGTTACCGTCGTCGGAACGATTCTCAATCTCGTATTCACTTCGTTCATGGCGTTCTCGCTGGCGAGACGTGATTTGGACGGCAGACAATTTTTGATGCTGGTCGTTCTGTTCACGATGCTGTTCAACGGCGGCATGATCCCGACCTATCTGGTCGTCAAAGAGATGGGGATGCTGAATTCGCTGTGGTCGCTCATGATTCCTGCCCTGATCAGCCCGTTCAATTTGATCATTCTTAAAAACTTTTTTCAGAATTTGCCCGGTGAATTAGAGGAAGCTGCAAAAATTGACGGTTGCAATGACCTCGGTATTTTATTTAAAATCGTATTACCTCTTTCGTTACCGGCAATGGCGACTTTCGCTCTATTCTATTCCGTTACCCATTGGAACACCTACATCCAGGCGGTGCTTTATATCAATGATTCGAAGCTGTGGCCGGTGCAGGTATGGTTAAGACAAATTGTAATCGTTTCCGAAGGCGGATTCGGGGATGCTCAGTACAACGACACGAATACGGCGCCTCCGGCTCAAATTGTAAAAATGGCCGTTATCGTCGTCAGTACGCTTCCGATCCTGTTCGTCTATCCGTTTTTGCAGAAGCACTTCGCCAAAGGCGCGCTGCTTGGTTCCGTTAAGGGGTAATACTTGAGGACGGAGGAATTAGAGTGAAAAAGAGAAAAACGTATTTTTTTAAGCTGCTTGCGTTCAGCTTACTCCTTGCGATGATACCGCTTATCATTCAAGGATTTTTTTCATATCAGAAGGCTTCGTCTATGATTCAGGATAAAGTGCTGGAGAGCAACAGGCTGCTGCTTTCGCAGTCGCAAAGCCACACGGAGCAGATTCTGAAATCGGTCGAATCCACCATGCTAAATTACGTGAATTCCACGGAGCTGCTGAATGCGATGAATTCGTCTGTGGAGCCGAGCCTGTTTCCCTTGTTTACGAAGATGAACCGGACTATCTCCTCGATGAGCTTTTACGAGTATGGCATTAAACGGGTGTACCTGATCAATTTGGAGAAGGATTGGGTGATTGACGGCGAGGGGACCTGTCATTTGGACCAGCTGGACGACGAGTTCAAATATAACAAGCTTCTTCAATCCCTCCATACTCCTTCGGCATGGATACTGAATCAAGGCATGCTGCCGAGCACAGGCTTCAACCGGAATCAAAAGGACGGCGACAGCCTGCTTCTGGTCCAAAAAATTCCTCAATATTCCTCGCAGCCAACCGGCTTGGCTGTTGTTGTATTTCCTACCAAGGCGCTCAATACGATGATTGTGAACAGCGACAAGCTGGGCAACTTCATGATTACCGACAATCAGGACCGCGTGATCGCCCATTCGAATGCCGAAATGATCGGACAGTCCTTGTCCGGCGATGCGGTGATTAATAATCTGAAGCAGCAAACGAGCAATAACGGCTTCAACACATTGAATGTGGACGGGCAAGAGGTTGGCTTTACTTATATCCGGTCTTCCTACAATAATTGGACCTACGTCTCCGTTGCTCCGTTTACGCAAATTACGAAAGACTCGCGGGATATCGGCACGATAGCTCTGGTGATCGGGACGGTCATGCTGCTGTTGATTATTGTGCTGGCGCTGCTCGGTTCGCGAAAAATGTACCGGCCAATCGCCCAAATCTACGAGTATGCGGCGGAGTCCGTACCGAATGAAGCCGGGGATGAGCTGGAGCAGATCCGCAATCAATTCCTGAGCATGCGCTCCTCCCAATTTTCTATGAAGGATCAGCTGAATGTCCAGCTGGTGCAATTAAAGGACTTTTTCCTGCAGAAGCTGTTCAGGGGAGAGCTGGGCCAGGAAGAGGCGCACGAAAAATGCAAAACGTTCCATATTTCCGAGGATTGGCGGATGCTGAGCGTCTTCACTACGCAAATTGATTCACTGAATGAAACCAGGTTTCAAGAAAAAGATAGGGATTTGTTAATGTTCGCGATTAACAATATTGTGAAAGAGCTGATTTCTTCCGGAAAACGCTTTCAACCAGTGCTGATCGATAAATTTCAGGCAGCCATCATTGAGCATGACCATACGGACGAGGATCAGATCAAGCGGGACATGTACCAGTTATGCGAGCATGTGCAGAAAACCGTGAAAGCCTATTTGAATGTGCATGTGAGCATCGGCATCAGCAAGCCGTACCATCAGCTCGTACATACATCCAGAGCCTATGAGGAAGCGCTTGAGGCTTTGCGCTACCGGATTAAATACGGCGATGAATCGATTCTTTACTTGATGGATGTACAGCCGGATGAGGAGGATTATACGCTGCCCGCTTTTCCCAAGCATATTGAAATGGAACTGATCAATGCGCTGAATGCAGGGGACAAAGAGACGGTCGAATTGAAGTTTACGCAATTTCTGGAATGGCTGCTGTCCCAGCAGGTGAGCTACCGGGAGCAGCAGGTGTATTTGGCCAGGGTACTGATCGATGTGCTGAAGGTTGTGCAGGATATGCGGATTAATGCGAAGTATTTGCTGGAAAATGAAAGCTCGATCTTTACCCAGCTGTTTAATTTCCGAACGTCCGAAGAACTGAAGCAGTGGTTCCTTGACGATGTGATCAATCAGATTCTGGAGCTGCTGAGAAACCGCAGGGAAATCAAGTATGTGAAAATAGCTGAAGAGCTCGCGACGATCGTCAGCGAGGAGTACGATACCGATTTGAGCCTGGAGCTGTGCGCAGACCGGCTCGATGTCCATCCGAGTTACTTGAAGCGGGTACTCCGCAAAGAGCTGGATACGAACTTCAGCGATTACTTGTCCCGATACCGTTTGCAGAAAGCGCGCGAATATTTGCTCGAGACCGATATGAAAATTTCCGATATTGCCGACCGGCTGCGTTACAACAATTCGCAAAATTTTATTCGCTACTTCCGCAAGATGGAAGGCATGACGCCCGGCGAATACAGGAAGCAGAGAAGCCAGTCCGTGATGAAAGGCTACACCGGATAAGGCTGCTGCAGCGGCGGGCGGCTGAGAAGATCACTGTGCGGTCTGTAATGATTATCCGCTGCAAAGCCGCATGGTTGGGCTGAAGTGATTATAGACGGTTTCAGCGCTCCCTCTCTAGAATAGGGGTTGCCGGACGGGAAAGCGGGCTGAGGCGATAACGAATGCTGCTGAACGCCCGGTACGAAAATCGCATACCTAAATTGATGACAGGGGGGTTCAGCTTTGACAGCAAACAAATTAAAACGTACGGCAGTAAGGAAAGGTGTCGCAGCAACGGCAGCCGTTGTATTTTTTTCCACGGTATTGGCCGCATGCTCGAGCGACAACAGTGCTTCATCTACAGGTGGCGCAGCGAACGGCAGCGGCAGTGCAGCATCGCAGGAGAAATTTACAATGACGATGGTCAATCAGTTCACCCAGAACCAGCCGCCCGGCGATGATGATGAATTCGTTAAGAAAATTGAAGATTTCACCAACACGAAGCTGCAGATTACCTGGATTCCCGGCGGGAATGTCCATGAGAAGATCAACGCGATTATCGCCTCAGGTGACATGCCGAAAGCGATGCTGGTGTTCGAGAACAAGTCCACGACACTGATCAATGCGGTAAGATCGGGCGTATTCTGGGAAATCGGCCCGTATATCGATCAATTCCCGAACTTGAAAAAATATTTGTACCCTGAAGTGCTTGACGGCGTGAAAATCGACGGCAAATTGTACAGCCTGTACCGCTCGCGTCCGCTGATCGGCGACGGTGTCGTCATCCGCAAGGATTGGCTGGACAATCTGGGGCTGAGCCAGCCGAAGACGATGGATGAGCTGTACAACGTAATTAAAGCGTTTACGTTAAACGATCCGGACAAGAACGGTAAGAATGATACGATCGGGCTCGTCGATGAGAGCGCCCTGCGCGGATTCGGCTATGTGGCCGCCCAATACGGCGCCCCGAACGAGTGGGAAGTGAAGGACGGCAAGCTGTCACCGGCCCAGTTCCATCCGGGATATCTGGAGGCTTTGAAGTTCTTCAGAAAGCTGTATAAAGAAGGGCTGATGAATAAAGAGTTCACGCTGCAGAGCCGGACGCAGGCGCATGAGCTGCTGCAAAAAGGGCAGGCCGGCGTACGGATCGGCGATCCCGATATGATTATCGGCATCTCCGCCGGAACGACGGATCCGAAGGCGAAGTGGGATACGTTCGTGAAGATGCAGAGCTCGGACGGCTCGGAGCGCGTATTTATGTCCAACGGCTACACGGGCAACTTCTTCTTCCCGAAATCCTCGATCAAGGATGAAGCGGAGCTGAAAAAGGTTCTCGGATTTTTCGATAAATTGTCGGCGCCTGAGATGCAGACCATGTTTACATGGGGGATTGAAGGCAAGCACTATACGCTGAAAGATGGCAAAGCTGTCGTCAGTCCGGAGCAAGCGGCCAACAATGCGGTCGTGAACAACCGCCGCAACGAGCTTCAAATCGTGGACAGCCTGCAGGCGGCGATCCAAGGCCAGCGCAACCCTGTCGACCAGGCTTGGATCTCGGCGAAGCAGGAGATGAATTCCAAGGTTATCACCAATCCGGCGATTAACCTGATTTCGAAAACGTTCACGGAACGCGGCACGGAGCTGAAACAGATTCTGGAGGATGCGCGCGTTAAATTTATTATTGGTGAAATTGACGAAGCCGGCTGGGACAATGAGATGAAAAAATGGAGATCGGCAGGTGGAGATAAGGTCATTCAAGAAATGAACGAGCTTTATGCCAAAATGCCGAAATAAACCGAGCAGATCAGGAGGAGTGCGACTTGTTTAATCTATCTATTGTCAAAATCGAAGCATTGAACGACATCCGGAAGCTTGTGGAAGCTTCAGGTGAAATCGGTGAGGTACTTAAGGACGCGATCGACCAGGAGCCGCATTTTTTCCTCATGGGGGATGCGACAGAAGCCGGATCGCACAACGAGCAGGCTTTGCTGGACTACAGCCGTACGGCTCTTACGAACGGAGCGGAGGATGAGCGTCTTGCCGCCAAGCTGGCGCTCGGACTCGGTCTGGCTGCATGGCGGGGGATCGATGAGCTGAAGCCGTTAAGCGCATTGGGGGAAAGAGCGCTGTATGCGGATGCTTTCTTGTACCGCTTGTATTATGTGACGAAGGGGGAAACGCCTCCGAAAGCCGGCTCGATCCGCGCCTTGTTTACTGCAATGCGGCAAAGAAATACGATTGAGCTGCATACGTTCGTAGCCAATACGTCTTCTGTCGATGAATGGATCGAGTTGATCAGTCAATGGGACCGGGATTTCGGACCGGCTGTCGAAGCATTCGCGGAAGCGGCGGCACGTCCCGATTTGGCGGAGCTGGTAGATGGCGGCAGCGAAGATGCTTCATTTTATTCCAATGAAGAACGACTGCTTCAACTGCTGGTTGAATTAAGAAAAGGCGGATCCGTCGAGGAGCAGGCTCTTCGCTCGGCTTTGAACGAGCCGTCTGCGAACCTGTACGGTCAAATCGTACGAAACGGATACAACCAATTACTGGAAATCAGTTCAAGTTTTAAAAGCCCGGTAAATAAATAATAACGGAACAGGTGAAATCGTTCTGAAAGGCGTAAGCGTTCGTTTTGTCTCCGGATTACAACGTAACCAAGGTATGTCAGGCTGTCGAGAAACCCGCCTTACAGTGAAAAGGAGCACAGACGCAGGGAGGCCACTGAAAAACTAGCGGAGCGTGCGGAATCGTTCTGTAGAAGCGAATGCGTTCGCCTTTGTCCTTGGATTTCAACCGCTGCAAGCGGTATATAATCAAAGAAATCCAGGGACAACAGCGATCGGAAGAATGTTCCGTACGCGGAGCGATGCCTTTTTCAGTGGCCTAACGGCAATTAAATCGGTTTAATCAATGGAGAGGAGCTCGAAACGATGTCAGAGAATATTACGCATTTTTCCTCAATGGAAGATTGCTTTAATTTCATGGAGGTCTCGCCGGATATATGTCCGGAATTCAAGAAAGCGGGTCGAATCAACTATAATTTGGCACGGCTTGCCAGCGTTACCCGCTATGGGGACAAATTTACCGCTCCCCTGATGGGCGAGCTGAGAGAAGCGTACCGGGCGGGAAAATTCGACGAAGCGCAGGAACGCAAGCTGACTTACGTGCTTGGCTGGTTATGCCACCGTGCCGCCGACCGCTGCATGAAGCCGGTATTCAGCTCCTTTGACGCCTCGACGCTTCGGCATGCCGAGAACATTGACTACTCGCCGTCCGAATGCAGCGTGTATAACGACGCTTTCATCTATCATTTGTATTATGCACGGGAAGAAGACGGCTTGTATCCTAAAACGGTATTCGAAGATTTGATGGACAGCGGTCCCGAGCATGAACGTTTTGATGTGCTGGCAACAAGAGAACTGAACCGGACGATGATTCAGAATTCTCTGCTGCCGATGCATCACCCTGGAGCGGTGAACGGAGATATCGATGCCTGGTTCGATTTCATTGAACGGAAAAGACAACGCTTCACCCTGGAGGTTGAGCGGTACCGAGATGCGATTCTGAATCCGGTTCCCGACAAGGTAGCCCGCTATATTACAGACGCGGAGTTTTATGACAAGGAAGAGCCGGTGCTGCAGCTGGCCGTGAATCTTCGTACCCAAGGCTCCGGCGTGCAGGGAGATGCCGTACGTTCGGCGTTTGAGGCGGAGCCGCACAGCAGCTATGCGCACATTTTGCATACAGGCTTCCGTTACCTGCTCGCCGCCAGCGAGTTCTTCAAGGGAGATATGAGCGTTGAAGAGCTGAAGGACCGATTCGATATCGGGAAGCTGGGACGCGACGGGCAGCCTGCCTAATCATTCGTCTATAGGGCGGAATAAAGGACGGACGCTGAGATGAATAAAGTAGATCTGCATGGAATCATTGATATGCATGTCCATTCGGCGCCGGATGTCAAGCCGCGTTCCCATGACGACTTTCAGCTAGCCGAGCAGGCGGTCAAGCTGGGGGCGCGGGCCATTGTCATTAAATCCCATTTGGTGCCTACCATGGACAGGGCGAAGCTGGTCGGACAGAAGCACCCCGAGGTGCGGCTGTTCGGCAGCGTTACCTTGAACCCTTCGGTCGGGGGCATTAATCCCCATGCGGTGGAAGCGGCATTGCAGCTGGGGGCCAAGACGGTGTGGCTGCCTACGATTTATTCAACCAGGCACCGGCAGCTGGAGGGGAAGAGCGGAGGCGTGGAAGCGGTCGAGAACGGCCGCCCGGTTCCGCTGCTGAAGGATGTGCTGAAGCTTGTTGCGGAGCACAAGGCGATCCTCGGCACCGGCCATATTTCGCCTGAGGATATTGTTGTCGTAGTGGATGAAGCACGGAAGCAGGGGTCCGCAAAATCGTCGTCACACATCCCGAATCGTATGCGGTCGGCATGACGCTGGAGCAGCAGCATTCGCTGCTAGAGCAGTACGGCGTCTTGTTTGAACGCGTCTATGCGCAGCCGGCGGGCAAGGGAACGTTTAAGACGAATTTGGCCGTCAATCTGCACGCTATACGGGAGTTAGGGCATGAGTCCACGATTATGGCAACGGATGGAGGACAGCCTGAGCTGCCATCCTGGAGCGAGATGCTGGCCGAATACGTTCAATATTTATACGATCACGGTATCAGCTCAGAGGCGATCGACTGGATGTCCAAAACGAGTCCGGCCCGGCTGCTGGACTTGGAGTAGAGTGCGAGCGAGCTTTATGTTCGCATGATTTACGATTCATATTCTGAAAGCAAGGGGGAACAACTATGACAGACCGGTTTGTAGGCATTCAGCTAGGCCCGCAAAGCATTTATGACGAAGGCGTCGATCACTGCCTGGATATTATTCAGGAGCAGGGGGGCGTCAATACGATCATCGTCTCCACCCATTCCTACTATGGGGCGCACGGCCGCTCCTTCAAGGCTTTGGCGCAGGATCATGGAGTTCCATTGCCGGATGAGCGCACCCGGAACACGACCAAGGTATGGATTAACCACCATGAGGAATATTTCGGCGGCACGTTTCTCAGGCATAAGAGGGACCCGGCCACGGAATTATACGCGGACCGCGATGTGCTTGAGGACTTGACCGGTCCGGTTCGCGAGCGGGGGATGAAGCTCTACGCCCGTATTCTTGAGCCGCATCAGCGCCGGCCGGTCGATTTCATCGATAATTGGCCGAAAATTATGTCCATCGACGTGTACGGCCGCATTTACCCGAATACATGCTTCAATAACCCGGATTACAACAATTTCTGGCTTTCTACCGTAGAGGATATGTTCAAAAGCTACCCGCTGCTGGACGGCCTGCAATACGGCTCTGAGCGCTCGGGTCCGCTTTCGCGTGTCCTGCTGCACGGCGAAGTGCCGAGCTGCTTCTGCGAGCACTGCTGCGCCCGTGCCCGGACCAAGGGAATCAACCCGGAGAAGGCGATTGAGGGCTACCGGAAGCTGTACGAGTACATCACCGGATTGAAGAATAAAACGGTCAACCCGACCGACGGCGTGTTCGTCACGCTGATGCGGCTTCTGCTGAAATATCCGGAAATTCTCGCTTGGGAATACGATACTTACGTTTCCAGGGAGGAGCAGACCAAGCGGCTCTATGGCACGGTGAAGGCGATCAAGCCCGACGCGCAGTTCGGCATTCACGTCGATCATCAGCAGAGCACGTACGACTTGTTCCAGCTGGCTGAGATCGAGTATGCGGAAATGGCGAATTACTGCGATTTTATCAAACCGATCGCTTATCACGATATCGCTGCCCCTCGGGTGCGCAGATGGCTGCTGGACAGTGTTCATTCATCGTTCCTGCAGGAGCTTCCGCTGGAAAACCTGTTGTCCGGCTTCTACGATATAATGGGACTGGACAAGAACAAGGAGCCTAAGCTGGATGAGATGGATACGACGGGCTTCACCGAGGACTATGTGTACAGGCTGACCAAGCGGCTGGTCACGGACGTTGGCGGCAAGGTTCCGATCTATCCCGGCATCGGATTCGATATTTTATGGAATTCGGATAACTTCCCGGCAAAACCGGACGCCGTATACAAAGCTGTTCACAAAGCGTTCGAAGCGGGAGCGGGGGGCATCGTGCTGTCCCGCGATTATTCCGAGATGCGGATGGCGAACATTCAAGCGGTCGGCCGTGCGCTGAAAGATTTGAACCGATAATTTAGAAAGCTATGACATCCAAGTAACCGGCTGCTCGGCCTAGAGCAGCCGGTTATTTTCGTGAGGATCGATACCGTTGTATAGCCGGAAACGAACCTTTGTGCTGTGGGTCAGGCCCATTCGCCGTTTTTCGGAATATATTGAAATACAGCATGGAAACACGTCACGGAATTGCGCTGCGGAAATGTACCACGGGATGCCGGGAGGGGCTATGACAGGACAAGGAAGACTACGCTTGATCGTCGGCTGGATCACCTTATTTCTCATAGGAACCGATTTATTCGTTGTTTCCCCATTGCTCCCTGTCCTCTCGCAGGAGTACGAGGTCAGCTCCGCGGCTGCCGGATGGATGGTAACGGTATTCTCGGTGACCTATGCTGCGGCGGCTCCTGTATTCGGCTGGCTGTCGGACCGGAGCGGACGGCGATTGCTCATTACGGTCGGGTTACTGCTGTTCGCCATCTCGAACATCGCTACGGCTTATGCGCCTGCATTCTCATGGTTAATTGCAAGCCGCATGCTGGCGGGGCTGGCCGTTGCTTCAATAACTCCATTGATTTATACAAGCATCGGAGACACGGCGCCTCCGGACCGCAGAGGAGCATGGCTCTCCGTTGCCGTTTCGGGCCATCTGACAGCCTTATGCGCGGGCGCGCCTCTCGGAACCTGGCTGGAACATTTTTTCGGGTGGCGTTCGGTATTCCTGGTTATGGCTATGACCGGGGCCGTCTTGATGTTATGGAACAGCCGGGCATGGACCAAGTGAAGACGCGGAGCTTGCCGCAGAGCCCGCTGCAGGGCAATGTACCGGCAATGCTGGGCAGCGTATGCGTCACAGCCCTGTGGGCAATTGCTATGTATGCTCTTTACGTTTATTTGGGTGCAGCGCTCTATTACGCCAATCGGTTCACGGCATCGGACATTGCGTTAGCCATTGCTTTTTACGGCATTGGCGCCGTTATGGGCAGCCTTCTAAGCGGTCAGCTGACCGACAAGCTTGGCGCGCGAAGCTTGTCGAATACCGCACTGCTCGGTTTAACGATTATTCTTATAGGCTTAGGGAGCTTTTTCTCTGCGGGCGGCTGGGTTTATATATTTCTTTTTTTATGGGCATTGGTCGGCTATGCCGGTTTTACATCCTATCAAGCCCGGTTGGCGGAGGCATTTCCGAAGACCAGAGGTATGATAATGGCATGGAACAACACCGCCTTATATATAGGCATCACGGCCGGGTCCATAATCGGCGGGTATAGGACAACAAGATTAGCTATATGATGTAGAAAGAAGCCTGGTTTAAAGCGGGCCGCCGAAAAACTAGCGGAGAGTACGGAATTGTTCTGCAGAAACCAAAGTGTTTGCGTTTGTCCCTGGATTTCAACCGCTAAAAGCGGAATATAATCAAAGAAATAAAAGGGACAACAGCGATTGGAACAAGGTTCCGCACTCGCAGCGATGACTTTTATCAGCAGCCTCGTGTAAGGGAAGGTTTAAACCAGGAAAGCTTCGTTGAAACGGCAGGGGAGGCGTATGAAGATTGGAGACAGTCGGAAAGGCCATTCCGAGAGTTGAGTCGAGAGATAAAGTGTCCGGATTCGCCAAGTACACGAACGATACCCAATCCCCGCGTCATTTGCACGGCTGGCTGGTGACCAGCCCTTATGCGCATGCCCGGATTGTATCAATCGATACCTCCAAAGCACTGGAAGTCACCGGCGTGCAGACGGTGCTCACCGGAGAGGATTTTCCGGTGCTTACCGGCACCGTTCTTGCCGACCGGCCGCCCATTGCCGTCAAGAAGGTGCGCTATTTCGGCGAACCGTTCGCCGTGGTGGTGGCGGAGACGGAGCAGATAGCCAAGCGGGCGGCCGAGCTGATCCGCGCCGAATTCGTGCAGCTGCCTGTCGTGAATTCGCCGAGCAGCGCTCTGCGCCCGGGAGCGCCTCTGATCCACGAGGAGCTGGCGGACTACAAAAAGTATGGCGATGTCTTTCCCGTTGCGGGCACGAATATCGGCAGCCATGTCAAAATTCGAAAGGGCGATATGGCGGCTGGCTGGGCCGCAAGCGAGGTGGTCGTGGAAGACACCTACGCTTTTCATTCATCCGATCACTGCGCGATGGAACCGCGTTGCTCCATTGCCGAGGCCATGCCAAGCGGAATGGTAAATATACAAACCTCCACGCAAAGCCCGTATGTCATTAAACGGCTGTTTCAGCGTTTTTTTCAGGTCGACTCTTCTCATGTGCTTGTTCACGTGCCTTTCGTAGGAGGAGGCTTCGGCGGGAAGGGCTCGGTACAGCTGGAGTACATAGCTTATCTCGCCTCCAAGGCGTGCGGCGGCCGGCCGGTCAAGATTAATAACACCCGTGAATCGGATATGATCGGTTCGCCCTGCCACATCGGGCTCGAAGCCAAGGTCAAGCTGGGGGCTACCCGGGACGGGAAGCTGACTGCAGCGCAGATCACGTACCTGTTCGACACGGGCGGTTATACGGACGAGGGAGCCACCGTTACCCAAGCGGCGGCTGTGGATTGTACGGGACCCTACCGGATTGACCATGTTTGGTGCGACGCTCTGTGCGTCTATACGAACCATCCTTATGCTACGGCTTTCCGCGGATTCGGACATACGGAAGCGTTGCATTGTATGGAACGCGCGATGGATCTGCTGGCCAAGAAGCTTGCGATGGACCCGTTGGACTTCCGGCTTCGCAACGCGATCAAGCCCGGTGACACGACGCCGACACAAGCTCCGCTGAACAGCAGCAATATAGGCGATTTGGAGCAATGCATCGTTAAATTAAAGCGGCTCATCCGTTGGGACGAGGGGAGGAGGATTGAGGACTAACCGGCATAAGGTGAGGGCCAAAGGCATAGCCTGTGTCTGGAAAACCGCCGGCTCTGCGATAGATACCGGCTCCGGCGCAACAATTACGTTTAATGACAACGGTACCCTGAATCTCAGCGTAGGATCGGTGGAGATCGGTCAGGGCAACCGCACCGTCATGACGCAGCTTCTTGCCGAACGGATGAAGCTGCCCGTCGCGCAGATCCATATCAAAATGGATGTCGATACGCAGATTACTCCGGAGCATTGGAGAACGGTAGCGAGCAGCAGCACGATGATGGTCGGCCGGGCCGTACTGGATGCGGCGGATGATGCCATCCTGCAGCTTAAGCGGAACGCGGCCCTTGTGTTCAGCTGCTCTCCGGAACAGCTTGAAGTCGCGCACGGGAAAGTTTATATGAAGGCTGATCCGGGTCGAAGCCTGGAGATTCGCGAGGTCGCGGCCGGTTATACGAACCCGGACGGCAGCGCGACAGGCGAGCCGGTTATAGGTCGCGGGCGCTACCGGGTTCATCAAGTCACCTCGCTGGACCCCGAGACGGGCAAGGGGATTCCCGGCCAGCAGTGGACGGTCGGCGCGCAGGCGGTGGAAGTCGAATTCGATACCCGGGAATGCACATACCGCGTGCTTAAAGTGGCGTCCGTATTTGACGCGGGGAAAGTTATTAACGAAGGAACGGCCCGAGGCCAAGTCATCGGAGGCATGAACATGGGACTCAGCTTCGCTACCCGGGAGGCCTTTTTGTTCAATGATGAAGGCATCGTGCTGAATCCCCAGCTGCGTTCTTACAAAATTACCCGGTACGGGGAAGTGCCGGAGTACTTGGCGGAGTTTGTGGAAACGCCTTTCCTGGATGGCCCCTACGGCGCACGCGGCGTTGGAGAGCATGGAACGATCGGCATGCCGCCGGCGCTGGCTAATGCGTTATCTGTGGCGGCAGGCGTTGAGCTGAACCGGCTGCCGCTGACTCCGGAGCTCATCTGGCGGTATACGGGAGGGGGACGATGATCTCATTCGATTTCGAATATTACAAGCCGTCCACGGCCGATGAAGCGGTTCGTCTTTTCCGGCAGGCGGATGCGGACGGGAAAGGTGCCCTGTACTATTCCGGAGGTACGGAAATTATTTCGATGGCTCGGTTGAATCAGCTGCGGACCGGGGCTGTCATCGATATCAAGGGCATACCGGAATGCAATGTGATGGAGCTGCGAGAGGAGCAGCTGGTGCTGGGTTCCGCCCTTACGCTGACGGCGCTCTCCGAGAGGAATGTGTTTCCTTTGCTCGGGGAGACGGTTCGGGGGCTCGCGAGCCATACGAATCGTAACAAAATTACGCTGGGAGGCAACCTGTGCGGAAAATTCATTTACCGCGAGGCGCTGCTTCCCTTCCTGCTGGCCGACGGCGAGGCCGTATTGACCGGTCCGAGCGGAAGGCGGCGTCTTCCTCTTCATCAGATATTGAACGGTGAGCCCCGGTTGCAGAGAGGCGAGCTGCTGGTACAGGTTATGTGCGGCAGCCGTTACCTTCAGATGCCTTTCGTCACGATAAAAAAGACGAAGCTGGAAAAAATCGATTACCCGATCGTCCGGATCGCGGGTCTCCGGTCCGAGGGAGGCGTCCGAATGGCGTTCAGCGGTGTCAGTGCCGTGCCGTTTCGGTCGGGAAGGCTGGAGGAGGTACTAAACGACGGCTCGTTTTCGCTGGAGGAGCGCATCGAGCGGGCCATACGACTGTGGCCTGTCCCCATTCTGAATGACACCTTAAGTTCATCGGCTTACAGGACATTCGTGCTGCGCAATACGTTAGCGGATGCGATGACCATGCTGGAACGGAGGGGGAATGCGCTTTGAGCGGAACGGTCAGAGGCGAGGCGGAGCTGCGGGTTAACGGGAAGCGGCACAATGTCACGATCCGTTCAGCAGATACGCTGCTCCGTGTGCTTCGCGAGCAGCTGGGGCTCACGGGAGCGAAGGCCGGCTGCGAGAACGGTGACTGCGGCGCCTGCACGGTCATCGTAGACGGAGCTCCGGTTAAATCTTGTTTAATGCTCGCGGTGGAGGGACAGGAAAGCACGATCACTACGATCGAAGGTTTGGGCGGAGATACGCCGATACAGAAGGCGTTTTTAGAGAAATTCGCGTTTCAATGCGGGTTTTGTACACCGGGATTTATTATGGTGTGCCACGCTTTAGCTCATCATAGTCCGCAGGCGGACGAAGAGGTGATCCAGGAGTGGCTGCAATCCAATATATGCCGCTGTACCAGCTATGCGGAGATTCAAGCGGCGGTTCGGTCTGTCATACCGCCTCGCGAATAATTATATAAAGCGAAGGTGACGTAAATTCCGCTGATGATTTCCATAAAAGCGGCAGCTGTCCGCAGCAAAACGGCCATGCCCCTCCTGAGAAGGGATCATGGCCGTTTGGTTGTTGTATGAATAGCTTCCCTGTTCATCATAGGGACGGAAGGATGCTGTATTTTCTTGCTGTATGAGTAACGGATTAGTTCCATCCTTTGGGCTTTGTCTTCGGCTTCGTTCTCTTTATTTTCATCAGGAACGAACGCTTTTTCTTCTCGTCCATCATTTTATGGATTTGCTCCATGACATGCTTCAAACGGTTCTCCAAATCTTCTTTCACTACATCTTTAATCATAGCTGTTTTCCTTACCAAAGAGAATTCGCAGGGACAAGTAAATAACGGCAATAAGAAAAAATAAACCTATTCCATTCCAAATACCTAGTGCCATAGAATCACTTCCTATAATTTGTTTAATGAGTCTATTATACTATATAACCTAGGTATTTGTCGAATATTGATGTTAAAATTGGGTTAAAAGAATTATTTTTGTAAGAAAACCGCCATAGAATGTAGAAAGCTGGCGAATTTACCCGGCAGGCCGGAGCGGTTTCAGGACCGCAGGTCTATTTTGTGAGGATAACCCATTGGGCAAAGCATATTAAGGCTGATTTACACCCCTTCCCTGAGCGGTTATACTATCGCGCCGGCCAGTCCTAGGATTCGAATGTTCCTATTCTTTTTCTCTCCTAAACTACATATATATAATTACTTCATCCGGAAAGGAATGGATAGGATGACTCCTTTTGAAAGATTCACAGCAGATGGGATAGAAGCCATTCGTCATGAGCTTGAAGACGTAAGCGAGTTTGCAATTCTCCATAAGGAAGATCATGAGCTGATCTCTATAATCGACAATCTTGCCAGGATTGCAGCCATGTTTGCGGATGTGAAAGCGCAGGAGCTGAAGGGAAAGGTCAACATTGTGGACCCGGAAGGGTATATTCATACTAAGCTTGCTTCGATTCAAGATATAATGAATAATTATGCGAAATAAACGGGCAGCTGATGCGGCCAGCTTGTACGAAGATGCAGGCAGGCTGGAAGCAGGGTCCCTTGTGAGTTCTAAGTTTACCTACTTTTCACACCATCGCTCTGATTCCGGATCAACCGGAGGGCGATTTTTTTGTTTGAATAGGACAAAAGCTTCGCATCTGCATGGGGAGCGTAGCACAAATTTCCTTCGGGTTATCCCTGGCTTGTGTATTTTTTTTCCGAACTAGTACTTTTTTTATCTTTGGCCATCCTTTGCGGCGAAAAAATCTCCTATTGATGGAAAATGTTGGATGGAATACATTGGTGGAGTCGCAGCGGCATCGCGGCATATTCCTAATCCAAGGAGGCACCAATTGATGCAGAATGAATGGAAATGGAAGCAGTACATGAAGAAATCGGGCTTATGCCTGCTCGGCTCTCTTCAGATCGCAGCCTTGAGTATTCCTTTGCAAGCGGCTGCGGCAGAGCCCGCATCTATCACGGCCGGAGCGCCGCATGAAAAGCGGCAGATGGAATATTTGGACCGGGGACTCGTTGCTGTCAAAACCGGTGACGGCGTCTTCGTCAGCTGGCGGCTGCTTGGTACGGAGCCGTCGGATATTTCGTTCAACCTGTACCGGGACGGTAAGAAGGTAAATAAAAACCCTATTACAACCAGTACGAACTATTTGGATCCAGCCGGTAAGGAGCGGAGCACCTATACCGTTCGGGCGATCGTCAAAGGCAAGGAGCGGCCGAACTCGGAAAAGGCGAAGGTTTGGGGCGGCTCCTATCTGGATGTACCGCTGCAGAAACCGGCTGACGGGGTGAATCCCGACGGTTCAACTTACACTTACAGCGCGAACGATGCCAGCGTCGGGGATGTGGACGGCGATGGCCAATATGAGATTATATTGAAGTGGGATCCTTCCAACTCCAAGGACAATTCCCTAAGCGGTGTTACGGGTGAAGTGTTTGTGGATGCGTATAAGCTGGACGGCTCCTTTCTGTGGAGAATTTCACTCGGGCGCAATGTTCGCGCGGGGGCGCATTACACCCAATTTATGGTCTATGATTTGGACGGCGACGGAAAGGCCGAAGTAGCGATGCGAACGGCGGACGGCGCAATCGATGGAAAAGGGAAGGTGATCGGGGACCCGGACGCCGACTACCGGAATAGTGCCGGTTATGTGCTGTCCGGTCCGGAATATTTGTCCCTGTTTGAAGGCGCGACAGGCAAAGAGCTGCTGTCGGTTCCGTTTGAGCCTGCGAGGGGAGCCGTAACGGATTGGGGGGACAATTACGGAAACCGGGTTGACCGCTTTCTGGCTACTATCGCCTATCTGGACGGCAACAGACCGAGTTTGGTCATGGCACGCGGCTATTACGCCAAAACCACGCTGGTCGCCTACAACTGGCGGGACGGTCAGTTGACCAAGCTGTGGGACTTCGATAGTAACGGCAACCCGTTATATGAAGCTCAAGGGAACCATAACTTGACGGCCATTGATGTGGACGGCGACGGCAAGGATGAAATCGTGTACGGCGCCATGACCTTCGACGATAACGGACAAGTGCTGTACAGCACCGGTCTGGGACATGGAGATGCGCTGCATGTAGGGGATCTCGATCCGAACCGGCCAGGTCTGGAGGTGTTCAAGGTTATGGAGCATAAAGACGCTCCTTACGGCGCCGCGGTCTGGGATGCCGCTACAGGCCAGACGATCTGGGGCGTATACACAGGCAAAGATACGGGCCGCGGCATGTCCGCCGATATCGACCCGAGGTATAAAGGCGAAGAGCAGTGGGCGGCCGGCGGAGTAGGACTTTATACCGTCAAAGGTGAAAAGCTCAGCAGCACTACGCCATCGTCAACGAACTTCGGCATCTGGTGGGACGGAGATCTGCTTCGCGAGCTGCTGGACCATAACTACGATGCGGCTATCGCTGCGGGTTCAGGCAAGATTGACAAGTGGGATTATGTCAATGGGACCACAGTCAACTTATTGACGGCCGACGGAACGTTGTCCAACAATACAACGAAAGGCAATCCGAGCCTGCAGGCCGATATTTTGGGAGACTGGCGCGAGGAAGCCATCTGGAGAACGACGGATAGCAGCGCATTGCGTATCTATACGACAACAGCCATCACGGAGCACAAGCTGCCGACATTAATGCACGATCCGGTGTACCGGCTTGACGTAGCATGGCAGAACGTAGCTTATAATCAGCCGCCTCACACGAGCTATTATTTGGGCGAAGGGATGACGCAGCCACCGGCACCGGATATTTATGTAACCTATCCAGCCAAGGTGAAAGTTTCTCCCGGCACGCTGAATACGAAAAGCAGCGGTGGGGATCGTTCCGTCACGGTGCAAGTGGATCTGCCGAATTATCCGGATACGAAGGCGGTGGGACTGACCTCGGTTTCCATGAGCGTATATGGCGGTTCCTCCATACAAGGCGGACAAATAAAAGGAGACAGCAGGAAAGGGTACACGGTCAAATTCGACCGGGACGAGCTCATTCATGCTCTCTCGGGTCAATCCGGGGACGTCGATGTTACCGTTACCGGCCGTTTGGAGGATGGAAACCAATTGAGCGGCAGCGACCGCATAAAAGTAAAGTAGGTTAAGCTGAAGAGGAGGAACAGGGCGGATTTAGCCTGTTCCTCCTTTTTTAAAAGTACAGTGAGTTAAGAGGCAGCAATTGGATCCGGGACCGCGTCATTCCGCGCCGTGTCTCAGCTTTCCACCCGGGGCGCGGCTGGATTACAGTCGGGTGCGGAAATTTCTTCGGATTGCGCAAGTTTTTTCAAATAATAGCATTCCTCTCTGTACATATGATCCGGAATGAGCGGATTCAGGCTGCTGATCAGCTCTTCGCTCAAATCGAGCTGCTCCACCTCTTTGAGAAAAGCCATAAACAACGCCATCTCGAGATGAATATCCCGATGAAACCGGATAAACGACGGGTATTGCTGTCTCATCGTGCGCATATAACCGGCCAGCTCGATCGCCTTCAAATAGAAATCACTGAAATGCCGCTCGAACCCTCTGCTCTTCTCAATCAGCCTTCTTTCGACGAAATCCAGCTCGGTGGAGATAGCTGAAGAATGAAACGCCGCATCGGATAACCATAGAAGATCATGGTGAAGCGGGGGATAGTTCGGCACGGGTCTTCCGGCCAGAAGCGCATCCAGAATGCGGACATATTCTTCCAGTTCATTAACCATATGGTTCAGGAACGACGGAGTGATGCCGATTTTAACGGCTCCCAGGAGGGATCGGTCCAGTAAATTCAGCTTATAGGCGCGAAGACGGACGGTTGCCTGATACGCCTCCTGATTTAACTCCGACAGCTGGGAGGGATGAAGCGATCCGCGGGATTGTTCGAGCAGCGTATCGAATTGTTGAATGAATTGCTCCGATAGTTCAATATCCTTTTTCTCGGACGGATACAGCGTATTATGGATAAACCGGGCATGGTCTCCCAAAATTTGCAGCCAAAACTGATGCTCGAATTGCGCTTCCTGGTCCGGCAAGGCAAACAGCTCCTTCTTGGGTTATATCCTCCAATGTATGAGAAGCGTCTAGGGGCTATTCCTGTACGGATATGCTAGCTGAGCTTTTCGCACAACGAGCGAAAGGCGGTTTGGCGTGCGGAAATTGTTGAATACGTTATACAGAAGTGCGGAAAAATAAGCCAGGGCTGACCGCGCCGTCTTTCGGCTCCCAGCTCTGCTTGCTTCGCGCAATGCAGAATCTGCCAATGCAACCTTGGCGGGAAAAAGGGGTGAGATGCATGAATCTCATAAGGCAAAAAACATTGGCTGTAGTTCTCATGCTTTTGTTAGTCTCACCGCTGCTTTCCGGCTGCTGGGATCAATTGGAGATTGATGAGAGAGGAATTGTTCTTGGGATCGGCATAGACAAAAGCGACCATACGCTGGCAAAACCGGAAGATGTGATCAATCACCCCAGCGGTAAAGTTTTACATATTACAAAGGTGGGCCTGATTAAAATTTCCGTACAAATTGCCGTTCCGGGACGCATCCCGCTCGGGCCCGGAGAGGGTGGAGGCGGCGGAGGAGGGGGAAAACGGTATGGATCGTCGAGGCTGAGGGTTATTCGATTGCCGATGCGCTCACCAATCTCCAGCAGCGCATTTCACGCCCGCTTTTTTTCGGCCATCTCCGCATTATTGTTATTTCTGAAACCGTTGCAAGATTAGGAATTGAAGATATGAATGATTATTTCCGCCGCAATCCGGAAGTGAGAAGGACGAATTGGATGGTGATTTGCAAGGGTAAAGCCTCCGATGTCATCCGTGCTTCCCCTCAGCTGGAGCGCTTTCCAACGCTGTATTTGGTCACGACGATGGAGCAGTCGGTCAAAATGGGACGTCTTCCGAACGATTCTCTGGGCATCTTCTGGAGCGCCGTATCGTCTAAAGGGAAAGCCGGCTACCTGCCTTACATTGAATTAATGAAGAATGACAATGTCCAAATCAGCGGGCTGGGATTGTTTACAAAAAATAAGCTGGTTGCAATTACAACGACCAAACAAATCATCTATTATATGGGAATAGTTGGTGTGAAAAAAGGGGGAGGAGAGGGATACGTTAAGCCGGAAGGCATAAATAATTACTTCATGTTTCAAAGCCGGACGAGAAAATCCCGTTTTGATGTCACGTTACGCAATGGCGAGCCGCGTGTCCGCGTAAGAACGACGATTGAAGGCAATTTGCTCAGTAAAAGCAGGAGAGCCATCCCAATTAACCGGGAAGTCATTGATGCCATAGAGAAGCAGATTGAGAAGCAGGACATTAAGAGGTACAAGGAGCTTATTTCGATGACGCAGACGGCCGGAGCCGATATCTTCGGATTCGGCGAGTATATTCGGGCGCGGTTACCGGAGTATTGGAATGAGCATATTCAGACCTCGGATCATTGGATTGAACAGTATGGCAAGCTTCATGTCGATGTTGAGTTAGATGTACATATCCGCCGTGTGGGGATGAAAGCCACCTGATATGAGTGAACTTATCGCAGCGCTCAAATTTTCCGGGAATGGAGAGGGGGAATGGCTTGACATCCCCCCCTACGCAAACCGATCGATCAAGTCGTTCTCGTTATTTATACTTGTTTTCGCTTGAAGACTTATGCTTGGTAGCTTCTTTGTCCGCCTCTTCCCGAACCTGCAAATTTAAATCTTCAACAGGGATCGGATCGACGGTTTGCTCGCTTTTGAATTTATCGAAAAGACTTTCTTTCTCCGTAGGATACTGCTCGGGATGGTCGCGGCTGCCTTTACGCTTAACCTGGTCGCTGTCCTTTTCAAATTCATTCATATCTATCACCTGCCTCTGATGTTTCCAACCATTTACCCATTTGAGAGGCATATCAACCAGCAGGCTGCAGCAGGTGCAGATGCCGCGGCGGCCCGCTATCCAACTTCGCTCGTTTGGGTAATAATATACCGACAAACCTAGATTAGCAGGAAAGAGGGGAAGAACAGGTGAACAAATTTGCATGTATCGCGAGCCTATGTCTAGCTGCTTCTGTTCCGGTTCTGTTTACTCCAGCCGCAGCGGGGGCTGCTGCCGCACCTTCTATTCAATCTTTTTATGAGGGCTCTAAAGCCGGTAAAGTCATCGATTTAGTAGGAGACAGTACGACGGAGGCGGCACCGGCGCTGTATGAACGTATAACCCGCCAGTATGCCGCTTCCGGCGGTCCGCTTGAAGGTGCGGTCGTACATAATCTGGGGACAAGCGGGAATACGCTGCATAATTTTGTGAACGACGTCTCGGCCAATGGAAATACGCTTAGCAAAGCGATTCAAGAAGACGCCGATCTCTATATCCTCTCCTACGGAATCAACGATATCAGGGGAGGGGAGGATACGGCGGGAAGCAGCCCGGAGCAAATCAAGAGCGATCTTAAGCTTGCGGTGGACAAGCTGCTGAAGGAGACCCGCGGGGCGGTGCTGCTGCGGACGCCGAATCCTTTTCTAAGCAAGAATTTATCCAAAACGATTTATTTAACCCCTATTGAAAATGCCCAGCTTTATTCCGACCAGCTGTGGGAAGTGTATGACAGCTTCGAGGGCTATGATGACCGGGTTGATGTGCTGGATATCCCGAATCTCGTATTCGGGCGAAAATCGATGCCGGAGCATCCGTTAATGAACGATATTCTGCACCCTAATGATGACGGATACCGGGCGATTGCCGATGCCCTTGTCGACCGAATCACCGGGAAAACGAAGCCTCGCGAGGTTCAGGCGGAATCCTTTACTCAGCTGCGTCAAGTGAGCAAGACGATCACCACTCTGAAAGACGAGCGGCTGTATGATGAGATGCCTGGCGGATTAGAAGGGGACGACCCCAAACCCCGCGCCGTTATTACTCCCCAGACTCTGCAGGTCACCGCACAAAAAGGCGAATTTTATAAAGTCAAAACATGGCTTGGCGACAAATGGATCAACCCGGTCGGCGGCGCTTTGGAAACCGTCCCCGGCATGAGCGCAGAAACGCTGCAGCTGAAGGCGGACACTTATGCGTTCGATAATCCTTACACTGCGAATACGGGCCAAGACGCCGGGTTCTTTCTGTCGCCGCAGTCGGTACAGGTGCTTGCCCGCTGGCACGGTTTTCCTTATTGGAAGAACGAGTGGTTTTATTATATTAAGACCGTAGCAGGACCCAAATGGATCAATGAACGTTATGCGCTGCCTTCCGATGTGAAACCGATACAGGAAACGGTAGAACTCAATACCGTGACGGAGTTGAAAAAATACCCATGGGAGGATGCTTATACACTCGGAAGCATCACACCGCAGAAGGTATCGGCTTTCGAAAAGGGAAACGGCTGGTATCACATCCGTTCCTGGGCCGGAGACGCCTGGATTCATTCACCGTCGATACATGATTAACAAAATTTAAGAATTTGTGCCGTGTAGGCTTTACACCTTCTGTCTATAATACAAATAAATAAGCAGCGAGCTTAATTTACCTTGGACCGAAGCTGCGATACCACAGTAAACACCCGACATAAAAGCGGCAGAACGCGTATAATTTCATAGAAAAGTTGGGAAGGAAATGGGAAGAAGCAGGCGGATTGAAGTTGTATTGTGGAGCATTGCCTTTCCGGGTTTCGGGCAAATTCTGAATGGGAAGCTGGTCAAAGGCTTTATACTTGTTAGCTTGGAATTCATCGTTAACCTGCAGTCCAACCTGAATCAGGTGATTATTTCAAGCTTTCGCGGGGATATTACGCAAGCTGTGGCTGAATCGGAGTATAAATGGCTGATGTTTTACCCGTGTCTCTACATGTTCGGCATTTGGGATGCCTATAAAGATGCGGCAGAGATTACGAAGCCTTATGCGGCCGTGCCCGCCGTCGGCGGAGCTTACTTTGGCACGATCGGTGTTATTTATTCGCAGAATTTATGGGGAGCCGTATGGTTGGGACTCTCGGGGATGTTCGTTGGGTTAGGTATCGGTGTAGCCGTAAAATCGATATTAAATACCCGATTCAACAACTGAACGATTGATTTTACAAGGCCTTCCGTTGGAAGGTCTATTTGTTATTTCAGTTAAAAGAAATCCCGTGGAGTAATGGGGGTGCGGCGGGTAAAATATAATATATCCACTTTTTAATATATTGCTATAATAGAAAGGAGGTTTAACCTGAAAAGAGATGAGGCGGTTTATGCTGGTAATCCGGGGAACTAAAAAATTATTAATAGATATGAAGATGGAAAAAGCCGTAGGAAAAATAGATATATCTGATTCATTTTTCAGCTGGCATGCAAATCTTGTCATGGTGAATAGAAGAAAGCATGTTATCTTTATGAATGATTTATCAAGATTGAGTATAACCATGTCTGGAATAAGAAGTACACAATATAAAAATCTTAAGGATCTCTTTTTGAAAGATTTAAATGATTTTTTGATTAGTGAAGATACTGATAAGGCTATGATTCATGAATATATAAATAATTGTGAAAATGTTGTAGTAACTACTACCAATAATAGAAGCGTTATCAGCACAATGAATGATGTGGTTTTGATCATGCAGGAAGCAAGGACCGAGTTTGAAAATCTACTTGAACTAAATAAATGGAATAATACTATCATCTACAAGCCGATCAATTATGCGAGACCGCTGGAGTTTTTTAAAGCTGAGCTTAAAAGCAGATATTCAACAGCTCCCGAGATCAAATAAAGTCCTATTCGGCTGCCATTCCTTAATTAGCAGACCAACAAAATCAGGAGGCTGTGACCATGAACCCGATATTAAATCAAATCGGTACGGTATTTATCCCTGTAAGCCATATCGAAAAAGCGCGCGATTGGTATTGCGACCTGCTGGGTCTTCCCGCTGATGGGGAAATATTATTCGGACACTTGTATGTCCTGCCTATGAATGGAACCGGGATCGTATTGGATAGCAGAATTTATGCAGAGGATCATGTTTATAGAGTTCCGGCATTTCATCTGAATACGAACGATATTGAGAAGGCTTATGAGTTTATGAAGTCAAAACAAGTAAACATCACCTCACAGATAGAGCATAGCCAATGGTTTCATTTTAAAGACCCTGATGGCAATCAGTTGATGATATGCCAATGCTAAAGAACACTCGAAGACTCTACTCTTTGGGACTTTTTAACACGAAAAAATTCGTAAAGGAAGGTATGCCCATCAAGAGAAAATGCCCTGTCCGCATGTGTTGAGACAGGGCAGAGGCTGCATGAATCTAATTCGGAAGTTTCGCACTTTCAGAGCTTAAAGAATAAATGAAAGTCTTTTCCAACGGAACAAGGTAGGAACGTTCCCCTTGCTGGTGAATGTAATATTCGTCTTTTGCAGTAACGGTCACTTTTTGTCTGGATTCGCCGTCCAGGTAATTGATATCCTTGTGAAGAAAAATGGAGCCCTTATTAATGGCAAGAAACAACCTGATTTCCCGCAAGGTATAGGAATGATCCGGTAGCAGTTCTTTTGGGATTTCGTTATATCGGTAGACAACCATCTAGCACACCTCCTATTCGATCATCTTATTCGGCCAGCGTGTAGAGTAGAAGCCTTGAAACGCATGGATATTGAAAAACAGAGCAAAATATTTATAAGAAGGAGTGGTGTCGATGGGGAGGAAGAAGAAGGAAATAGCTTTTTTACATGCTTTATTAGTACTTTCGATTGGTACATTATCCGTTATAATGAAGCGTGAATCCAAAAAGGATTGGCTGTTTGCGTATTTCTTTAATGGGATTACCAATATAGCACTAGATAAACTGGTAACGAAGAACTTTATTACTTACCCAACACGTATGCTGCCGAAAATATTTAATATTCATATTTTATATGACATTGTTCTTTATCCGACTGTGACCGTCATTTACAACCAAATGACAAACAAAAACAGACTAGCAGCTATCTTATATAAAGTATGTTTCTTCAAATGGAAAATGGTTGGACTTGGTATCATACGTTTCTCAGCGTCAGCTTGAAATCCTTGATTACAAGGAGTACAGCTGAGGTGTTCAGAAATTTTAGAAGAAAGATAAACCGGGCGAAGCTGAGATCCTAAATTTATTGAACTGCATATTGAATTTTTGCCGTGCCTAGAGCAAAGTGATGCCAAAGAATATTTTCCACCATATCACTTTGTGTTTCTTCGCAATCAACGATTAAAATAACTTCTGAATTTTTTCCGCGCCGGAGACGTTGATTTTTCTTAACGAATTTATAATAGTACAAGTCTATAATAAACCCTAAAATAAAGCCTCCTCCGGTCCCAATAAGCCCCCAATAAATGGGTCCCCATTCTAATCTAAAGCCAATACTTGCTCCAACAACGGAAAAAGCAGTTCCTAAAGCCGTCCCTGTACTGATAAGTGAAATTCCATCTGCATTATGTATGCTATCGAATAACCTTCGCTCCGTTTTCCGGTTCGTTAATGGAATAGCAAAAATATTTTCTTTATGTATTCCGTTTTTCTCTAAATAGCTAATAGCCAATTCCAAATTTGCTGAATGCTCGAAGGTGGAAAAAACTTGCACCATGTAATCTAATCCACCACCTTTCCTTTTTTTATACTAAAGTTAGGATGTTGAAATTGTTTTATCAGGAAAGCTCTTTGTTCCCAATTATACAACTTATTGTTTTCCACCGTGTTCATATAGGAATCGTAAACAGCAAACCCCCACATAGAAGGCATATAGAGGAGCCATTGTTTATCAAGTACGAATGTTGCTTGTTGTATGTTTCCAAGGAAAAGTAATTGTACAGCTATGAGTGCCTTTGAGAAGTATAAGAAAATTATGGTCCAGATTAGTGAAAAAAATGCGCTTAAGACGCGATGAATATGCAATTGTCCCAGCCCGGGCATAAACAGAGACCAAAGCACGGACATTTCCGGCTTACGTTTGTCCAAATAGTTAATTTCAAGTGCCCCGATACTGAAAGAATTAAAAGGTGCATCTTCTCTTTCTGCCAATAAAGCAACTTTATTCATATCGATACATGTACGGTAACTATCCCAAATGCCAAAAATATAAACCGGTATGTACATCAGCATCCATCTAGTGTCCAAAGATTCTTTTGCCAGTTCAATATTACCGCAAAAAGAATGTACCATCGCTAAATTGATTTTAGCATGGTAATTTACAACTACTTCCCATATGAACAATACCAATCCACGTAAATATTTACTTAACAACAGATGGCCGAAACCTGGGAAAGCTGCTGACCACCATGCGATTATATATGGATTGCGCAGGTGAAATTGAGTTGTGCCAGCGGTGCTGACATAGGCTTTGTAACGACGAAATTTGTTTTCTATGTTATTGAAATTATCCATAAAATAATACGTCCTTTGTGCTTGATAATATAGTACATTATATTGTTCCAATTATATGTAAATATATACTAAATAAGGAATTGTGTGCATGCGGGATAGTGATTGAACATGCCGCTATGTATGTTTCGATTGAACTGTTTCAACAAAAATTATGAGCCATAAATGTATGGAAGTGTATGGTACAATGGAAACAAACAAGCTTAAGTTTATTGAAGGGGAGAGCGTTGTGGAAGTGACATTGGATATCGTGGTCCGGTCGACGGAAATTGACGTGAATGGACATGTGAATAATGCCAAATATTTGGAATATTTTGAGTGGGGCCGCGAGGAATGGTATGATCAGTCGGGTCTCAGCTACGATGTATTAAGCGCGTTAGGCGTACAGACCGTGACCGTCAATATTAACATTAATTATCGGAAGGAATGCAGGCAGGGTGATCGGCTGACCATTCGTTCCCGTCCGGTGAAAGCGGGAAGAACCAGCTTTGTTCTGCAGCAGGAGCTTTATAATCAAGCCGGAGAGCTGTGTGCCGACGCGCAGGTAACGAGTGTAACCATTGATATCGCATCGCGCACAAGCCATCCGATCCCGGAAGCTCTGCGAAATGCCTTGGAAGGCTGATACGTGAAGCGTCTTAACAATCCATAGACAGCCTTTATCAGATGGACAGCCTGGACATGGGTTCCTCTGATAAAGGTTATTTTTCATTCCTAATTTGTCATGTCCCTATGTTAAACCGATTGTTGTTCCTTGACGGGTAGCGATTGTTTGCTTTTATAGCGCCTTTGAAAAGGAATAATGTGGTAAAATAGGTTAATGAATCTATAAGGGAGGGATACCATGATAAAACCTAAAAGACTGCAGCCTGGATCAAAAATAGCCATAATTTCTCCTTCTAGCGGCTTGCCTCATTTGTTCCCAGAGATTTATGAGCTGGGATTACACCAGCTTCAACAGATTTTGAGTTTGGAAGTGATTGAAATGCCAACAGCCAGGATGGCTCCGGACGAGCTGTATCGAAATCCTCAGCTTCGTGCAAAGGATATTAATGAATGTTTCAGCAATGATCATATAGATGGTATTCTTACTTCTATTGGGGGATACGAGTCAGTCCGGATCCTCCCGTTTTTAGATACTGATATGATCAGGAATCATCCTAAATTTATTATGGGTTTTTCAGATGCTACTACATTCTTGACTTACCTCAATCAATTAGGGATGGTCACCTTCTATGGACCTTCAGTTATGGCTGGAATAGCGCAAATGAAGAACCTTCCTCTGGAATATACCGAGCACTTAAAGGCACTTTTATTCTCAAGCTCCTTTCCTTACAAGCTCTTCCCCTATCCGAAGTGGACTAATGGATATAAAGATTGGAAAAGTATAGAGCATCTGGGCGAATGCCGGGAGTTTTACGACAATCAACATGGATGGTCTTTTTTACAGGGAGGCTCTGTGGAACGGGGGTATCTGTGGGGAGGTTGTATCGAAGTATTAGAATTTATGAAATCAACTGTATATTGGCCAAATGAAGCTTTCTGGAATGATAAAATTTTATTTTTTGAAACTTCGGAGGATAAGCCTTCTCCTATGCAAGTTGGATATATGTTGAGGAATTACGGGATGCAGGGTATCTTTTCGAAAGTGAAAGGAATCCTAATCGGAAGAGCCAAAGATTATACAATGGAAGAAAAAAAGAAGCTTAACGAGATCGCGGTGAAGGTTATCAAGGACGAATTTGGTGCCGGTGATCTGCCTATCGTTGTCGATCTGGACTTTGGCCACACAGATCCTAAATGGATTCTGCCGATCGGAAGCAAAGTTGAATTAAATCCTATTACGAGAGAAATAACTCTACTGGAGTGTCCATTTGACGAGGGTTGATACCTGGCGGTTAGGCTAGAATACATTAATTTTGGTTAAATATTACATTAAATGGAAATGATAACGTTAATCGAACCTCCGGTCTGCGTGCGGCAAGCCCTGATTAGGGTTCGAACCTAAGGGGAGGCGGTTAACGTGCGAATCCTGCTGCATGTCTTATTTCTTTCGGCGGCGTGGAAGTGGGGGGACTGGCGCAATTGGCGTCAATACTATCCAACCATGCTGTATATGATCGTCGGCGACCTCATGTATAATTTCTTAACCTATAACTATACGATGTGGAAATTCAACCCCACTTCCTTTGATAAGGGGATTTATTCGAGCCACACCCTCATAACGCTGGGGATAGATTTCATTAACTTTCCAGCGGTTGTCCTACTTTACCTCACTCATTTTCCGGCAAAAGGGCTGCATAAGCAGATTCTTTATATTCTTGTATGGGCGATGATGAATTCGCTGATTGAGCTGATTGCTCACTTCTTTTCCGGCATTTCTTATGAACATGGCTGGAATTACGGCTGGTTCGCCGTGTTCAACGTGATCATGTATATCCTGCTCCGCACCCATTATAAACAGCCTTTGCTTGCACTCGGCCTATCCGCAATTTTAATTGTTTCTTATTGTTTCTATTTCAAGCTTCCTTTGAACACGATGAAATGATGGCGGATACCTTGTGCTGCGGCACACACCTTGTATGGAGCTGCTGCTCTCACGGTTCCGCACAGATGGGACTCAGCTTGTACCCGTCAACAATACGCCTGCCTGATCAATGCAGCCTTTGCCCGGGGAGCTCCTCGGGACGGAAAGGCGTACACAGCACGGCGGGCTAGGAGGTCAAGATATTTTCCCCGGATGGATTTGCTCGAGCAGGGCGTGTTTCATGGATACAAGCTCTTTCTCAATCAGGTGAGCGCATGCCCGATAACGTGTAACCTCTTGTTCAGAGAAAACCCGCTTGTCTCTGGCGTACATCACTTTATGTCCGAATGAATGGCCGTTATGCATCAGCGGAATACTGCAGAAGGCCTGAATCCCCGCTTTCAGCAGCTGGGCCCGGTGGTTGTCGCATATATAATGCTCGGACCGTTCCACATGATCAACTACAAGAACATCGCCTACATAGAGCGGAACACGGGAACCGTTTAATACATCATTTTTGACGCAGAGTCCGTTGGTATATTCATTGTAGACCATCGGCACATCCGCAACACTGCTGTTCCAAAGCCGCTGCCGCTCATGTTCATATAAATAAATGGAGTGCATAAAGGCAGGGAATTCTTGCCTCACGAGTGCCATATACCGGTTCATCATCATGGTGGAGCGGATAGCGATGAGCTCGGAGCTTCCGATAAGATCTTCCTGCAGCAGTTCAAGAAAGACTTGAGACAAATTCATTTCTTTGCTGTAGCTTGATGAAATATGATTAAGCAGCTGCCGAATCTCTTTGGTCATTTTAAATTTGATGAAGGACTCGACGATTTCTTCCACCTGGCACGACACTCCTTTCCATTATCGTTCTTTAGCTTTGTGAGGCTGCTGCAACCGCTCCTTAACGATCTTCTCCAGAAGCTCATGGATGGGCAGCAAATCCTCCTCCGTTAAAATATGGCCATCCCAATGCAAGTTTCGGGCGGAAGCTGATAACTCCTTGTTCTCGAGCAGCGGATGAGGCTCTGCCAGTGCGCTGAGACCCAGCAAATAATCCGCTGTCGTATTCAGAGTGGTTGCCAGCTTATAAATGATCTTGAGCTGCGGTTCCCGGTTCCCATGCTCATATCCGGAAATCGTCGTCTTAGCTACTCCTATTTCTTTTCCAAGCTCCTCCATCGTAAAGCCGCGCAGGATACGGAGCTGTTTTAAGCGAATCCCAAAGCCATCAGGCATGATGCCAACTCCTAACAATAGACAATTGAAGAAATTTTTAAAATCGTTTACAATGAAAAAGTACTCGAAACGCATACTTTTTTGAGGTTTCGCATGCTTTCTCTCATTCTACAGTATGAAGGCAAGCCTGTATAGGATAAGAATGGACTCCTTTCGATTCTTAACCGCAATGGAAAAAGGCAAATCCAGCGAAAGCTGGAGACGCAAAGCCGAGGGTCTAAGGCATGAAAAGCTATGACGGCCAGGTTGCCGAAGGAAAGAGAAACAGCCTGTTCTTTTCAGAGGGCCGCTGAAAAACGAGCGGAGAGTGCGGAATCGTTCTGTAGAAGCGCAAGCGTTCGCCTTTGTCCCTGGGTTTCAACCGCTAAAAGCGGGGAAATTAAAGAAATTCGAGGACAACAGCGATCGTAAGAACGGTTCGCACTTGCAGCGAGACTTTTTCAGCGGTCTCCTTTTCAGAGGGCTGTTTTCTTTTAGGATTGGGGAGTGAGTATAGTTGATGAACGAGGGCAAAGTGAACATCTTGCTGGTCGATGATCAGGCTGAAAATTTGTTGGCGCTCGAAGCGGTCATTGAGCGTGACGATTACAACCTGGTCAAAGCCCATTCCGGAGAAGAAGCTTTAAAATATTTGCTGAAATACGATTTCGCAACGATTTTATTAGATGTTCAAATGCCCGGGCTGGATGGCTTTGAAACGGCCAGAATCATTAAGTCGCGGGAAAAATCCAAAAATATACCGATTATTTTCGTTACGGCGAACTACATGGATGAACATCATGTGTATACCGGTTATTTTATTGGGGCCATCGAATATATTCTCAAACCGTTCGACCCGAATACGTTGAAGGCTAAGGTTCAAGGGTTTGTCAATATTTACAAGACGAACCGTAAGCTTCTCCAACAAACGGAAATGCTTATGCAAAAGACCAAGGAACTGGAGGCTGCGAATAAGGAACTGTCCGAGATCACATCCGAGCTGCGCAAATCGCAGGCTTTGACGAACGTTATCAGCGAAACCTCGATTGATTCAATGCTCATTCTTAACCAGGATGGGTTTATATTGAAGGTCAACCCGGCTGTACATAAAATGTTCGGATACGAGAACAGCGAAATTGTGGGCAGAAATATGGACATCCTGTTTCCTTTTCCGCAAGCTCAACGGTTCCTTCCAGGCAAATGGGATGATGCATTGTATGGTGCGGAAGAAGGGATTCATGAGGTGAATGCTGTCCGCAAAGACGGGAGTACGTTTCCCGTAGAGTTCCAGATCGGCAGCACGTTCGTGGAGAATAAGAATATTATCGCATGTACGATCAGGGATGTGACGAAGAAAAGACAGTCCCAGCAATTGATCACGCACATGGCGTACCACGACGGCTTGACCAACCTGCCGAACCGAAGAATGTTCAACGACCGCTTAAACTTGATGTTAAACCAGGCCAAGCAGGAGAATCAGCTGTTGGTCATGATGTATCTGGATTTGGACAGGTTTAAATATATCAATGATTCGCTGGGTCACTTGATAGGTGACAAGCTGCTTCAGGAAGTGGCGCGAAGGCTGGTTTCCTGCACGGATAACGTCCATTTCGTTGCAAGAATCGGCGGGGATGAATTCAATATGGTGCTCCAGGATACGAATCGGGAGGATGCGCTCGATATTGCGGAAGACGTGCTGGAGCAGCTGAAAAAACCGTTTTATATTGAAGATTTCGAATTATACGTGACAGCCAGTATTGGCATCAGTGTCTATCCTTACGATGGAAAGGATGCGCCCGCCCTGTTGAAAAACGCGGATGCGGCGCTCTACCGGGCTAAAGAGCAGGGGAAGAACAAATTTCAGATTTATCACTCGGGGATGAATATCCGTTCCTACCGGACCTTTATGCTGCAAAATGATTTGAGGAAAGCGATGGAACACGGTGAGTTTACGCTTCTGTACCAGCCTCGAATCGATGTGAATTCGGGAGAAATTACGTGTACGGAAGCTGTGATTCGTTGGAATCATCCTAACTGGGGAACGCTGCAGCCCTCCGAGTTCCTCCCGCTGGCCGAAGAGACGGGGCAGATTGCGGCTATCGGCGAATGGGTTCTGCGGACCGCCTGCAAGCAAATTCAATTGTGGCGGATGTCAGGGCTGCCTTTACCGCGAATGGCTGTACGATTCTCGTCGCTGCAATTTTTGCAAAAGCAATTTGTCCGTAACATCGAACAAATTCTGAAGGAAGCGGGGCTTGAGCCTGCGATGCTGGAAGTGGAAATTACGGAATCGGCCATCATGCGCAATGAAAGCGTCATAATAAGAGCGCTGCACGAGCTTAAGCAGCTCGGCGTTACGATCTGCATCGAAGAATTCGGCTCCGGCGGTTCATCCTTAAGCTCGCTTAAACATATTCCAGCCGATTTGATCAAGATCGATAAGCTGTTTATGGATGATTTAGCGGCAAATCCGGCTCAAAGCACGGCCTTTATCTCTTCTATCGTTTCTTTGGCCCGCAGCTTGAACATGCAGGCGGTGGCGGTTGGCATCGAATCGGAGGAGCAGCTGAATCTATTAAAGAATTTGAGCATTCAAGGCGTACAAGGCCGACTGTTCAGCCTCCCCGTTACGGCTGCAGAGCTAGAGCCGCTGCTCAGCCAAGGTCTGTCCGAGCAGTTTTCCTTTCACAACAGGGCTGAGAAGGAAGCGGAGGAGCATGATATTCTTGATTTTCAGCTTTACCGGATGAAAGAAGCTTTTTCCATTTCCTCCAGAGAGCTTGAAGTGTTTAAATTGATTATCGACGGTTTGAATAACAGGGAGATTTCCACGCAATTATTTATAAGCGAGCATACGGTTAAGAATCATATCACTCGTATTTTTCAAAAGCTGAATGTGAATGACCGCCTGCAGGCGATGGCGAAAGTGTACCAAAGCTGTATACAAACCAATAAGGCCCAATAAATAGGCAAGCGTGAGAGCCTGAATGTGCAAGGAGCAGCGGATGAGTACAGCGCTTGCAATCATCAAAACATCGGTTTGCAGACAGCTGCATTTTTAACCGGCCTGTGCAATAGGAAGAGATTCCTATTCTAGTCATATAAAAGCTTCATTACAAAAAAACGTATTTATTCCTAGCTGCAGGAATAGATACGTTTTTTGTATGTAGGAAGAGTCTCCTATTTTATGGAATCTATTAAAAATGAGAAGACCTGCTGATAGTTTCCAGCTGCCGTTTCGTCCATAATGAAACTAACAAATACGAGGGGGCTGCTGCTATGGGGTTAATCTACATGAAGAAGTCTTATCCGGGGGTTGAGAACTTGCTCGAATTAAAAAAGGAAGACATCTGCTCTTTCTTAATGAGGAAACTATGGTTTCACCATCAGGAGACTTACCTTCATTCCATTCGCGTGACCTCCTTATGTGCGGAGCTGTTTAACCTGTTCGGCATTCCGGGTGAGGAGCAGGAGACGCTGCTGTGCTCGGTTTTGCTTCATGACATTGGCAAAATTCAAATCGATAAAGCATTGCTGGATAAGCACAATCCTATAACTAACGAAGAATGGCGTCTGCTGAAAAATCATTGCAGGAACGGTGCGGGCATTCTGGATAAGGAAATGATGGGGACGGGCTTCGATTTGGATATTATACTTTACCACCACGAGAATATGGACGGCTCCGGGTATTACGGTCTCAAGGAACGCGAACTATCCTTAGGCGTCAGAATCGTACGGGTTGCAGACAGCTACGACGCCATGGTCTATCCGCGGGTCTACAGCAAGGCCAAGGCACCTGCCCGAAACCTTCGAAGAATTGTTCCTTCTGAGCGGAATTCATTACGATCCGAATGTGGTGGAAGCACTGTACCAGGTAAAAAAAACGAAACGGCTGGGGGCCCTGTCATGAGCGCTAATGAGAAGGTAGCTTTGCTGAAAAATCGGCTGCTGCAGGTATATAATATGTTCGGCCAATTAAGTCACCCCGAGGTAGTCAAGGTGAGCCAGGAGTTGGACCAGGCTTTGAACGAACTGGCGCTGCATCGCAGATAGCACAGGCCGCATGATATATAACGGAACAAGAAGACGAACGGGAATTGGAATAGAAAAAGCCTCCGGCCGGATGAAACGATCCCAGCGAGAGGCTTTTTGGATTGCTTTTATAACCGGAGGGATCGTGTTAGCCGGACACGCTGTCATTACGTACAAGTCCGACCGTACGGGCGGAGCGGGGACGATGGTGAAGCACGTAATATACAGCCAAGCACAGCAGGGCAATCACGCCCGCGGCCTCATACATCAGCCGGTACCCCGCGATGGAAGAGAGCCAGCCGAACAGGTAGGAGCCGACACCGTAGCCGGAATCGAACAGCAGGAAAAAGGTGCCTGTAGCCAATCCTCGGCGATGCTCGGGCGACAGCTTCATCGCCAGCGTCTGGAAACAGGGCAGCAGCGCCCCGTAGCCGGTGCCCATAATGACGCCGGCGGTCAGAATCATAGCGGCGGAATGCGCCTGGCTGAGCAGAAACATGCTGCCAATGAACAGCAGAATACCCGGATAAGCCAGCATATGCTCGTTGTATTTGTCAAAAATACGCCCGATGACCGGCCGGGAGAGGACAATCATCAGCGCGAAGACGATAAAGAAATAGCTGGTGACGGCGGACTGATGAATCTCGGCCGTGAACGAAGCGATAAACCCGGTAATCGAGCTGTAGGAGAACGCTAGCACAAAGCCTGTCAACGAAATCGGCAGCGCCTTCGTTTCAAAGAAGCGGCTCAGCAGCTGCCCGCCCTTGCGCTCCTGCTGTGGCTCCCGCCGCGGCTGCGGTTCATCCTTTGGAACGCGCGAGCCTGCTGCGAACAAAAGAGAGCAAGCCGAGATAACACAGCAGACCAGCAGCAGGGCCCCTGCATTGCCCTCTCCCCACAGCGCAATCCCGAGCGCGGGTCCGATAACCATAGCGATGCTCATAAACATGCTGAAGTAACCGATGCCTTCCCCCTTGCGGCTGTCAGGTACAAGCTCCGATGCAATCGCGCTGGCCGCCGTGGAGGCGATGGAATAGCTCATCCCTTGAAGCACGCGCAGCAGCAGGAAGAATACAATGCCGCCCTGGGCATAATACGAAATGGAAAACAACGTGAACAGCACCGAGCCGAGCACGGCCATTTTCTTTTTCCCGAAACGGTTCACCCATTGGCCTGAGAACGGCCTCATCGCCACGCCGCCGATAACGAAGAAGGTGATCGCCAGACCCATCTGCTGCTGGGTCCCTCCCAAAATATTTTTCAAATAAAGCGGGAATGTAGTTGCCGTAACGTACAGATTAAGAAACATAAAAAAGCTGCTTAAACAAATCACGATAAAATGCCAGGTCCAGATTTTCTCTCTCATCCGATAGCTCTCCGTTTCCTTTCTATCTGTAACTTTATCCTTCCTTATTATACCTGCATAAGCCCCTGATGTATAATGCGAATCCAGGCACGGTATGTGATTATCCGCAGCGTGCAGCAGGGGAATAGACGGCGTGGCTGTCTAATGATTATCCAAAAGCTTTCTCATGATTATCGGACAGCGTGCGGGAGCATGCTGGATATTTTTACACTCGTAATTGTAAGCGTATTCAATTGGCTCTATCTTGATTGTATCCGGTTACGAAAACCTCTGCTATGCTCAGGCTATCGAACACACCCACTGACATTGAAGAGAGGAGGGAACGTCCATGAAGGTATCGGCGGAAGCCAAGAGCTTGAAACCCGCTGTCGCGATTACCGGAGACAGACTGAAGAAACGCTTGTTAAAAAACCGCTGGATGTACTACATGCTGGCACCGGGTGTTCTGTACTTTATTCTATTTAAGTATTTGCCCATGTGGGGGGTACTTATCGCGTTCCAGGATTATTCGCCCTTTACCGGCTTCTGGGGCAGCCCCTGGATCGGGCTGGAGCATTTCCGGACGTTTTTCGGCGAGGCGGAGTTTTGGCTGCTTTTTAAAAACACCTTTATTTTGGCGATTTATAACATTGTCTTTTTCTTTCCGCTGCCCATCGTCATAGCGCTGCTGCTGAACGAAATCCGGGTCGAGGTGTACAAACGCACGCTCCAAAGCTTCATTTACATTCCGCATTTTATCTCGTGGGTCGTGGTCGTAGGTTTGGCTTACATCTTATTTACGACGGAAGGCGGTATTTTTAACGAGCTGATCGCAGCCTATGGCGGAGAGAAAGTGAACTTCCTGCTCAATCAGGAATGGTTTCGGACCATGATCGTCGGAGAGATGATATGGAAGGAAACCGGCTGGGGACCATCCTGTTCCTGGCTGCACTGGCCGGCGTCGACACGCAGCTCTATGAAGCGGCACGTATCGACGGGGCGGGCAGATGGAAGCAGATGATTCATGTCACCCTGCCTGCGATCCGCAGCACCATTGTCGTACTACTTATTCTGCGCCTCGGCTCCTTCCTTGATGTCGGCTTCGAGCAGATCTTCCTGATGCTCAATCCGATGAACCGGGACGTGGGGGAAGTATTCGAAACGTATGTGTATGAACGGGGGATCCAGCAGGGCGACTTCAGCTATTCTACTGCCGTGAACTTGTTCAAATCGGCCATCGGCATTGCGCTCGTTGTCAGCGCCAACTTTTTTGCCAAGAAGGTCGGAGAAGAAGGCATCTATTAACATGAAAGCCGCAGCAGGCCGGGAAGGAGCGTACTTATGAAGTCTTCGCTTGGCAGCAAATTGTTCGATATTTTCAACTACACATTCTTGGGATTGTTCAGCTTGACCACGCTGCTGCCGTTCATCTATGTCGTGGCGGGTTCCTTCACATCGCCCCAAGAGTTTATCAGCCGTAAAATTGTTCTGTTTCCGCATGAGTTTTCGCTGGAGGGATACAAATATATTTTCTCCACGAGCGTGCTGCTTACAAGCTTGGGGGTGTCCGTGTTCATCACGGTGGCGGGGACCGCAATCAACCTGCTGTTCACCTGCCTGATGGCCTATCCGCTGGCCCGCAAGGATCTGGACGGCCGCAAAATAATTATGCTGGGCGTCGTGTTCTCGATGCTGTTCAGCGGGGGCATGATTCCAACGTTTCTGGTGGTCAAGGCATTGGGAATGATCAATTCCTTCTGGTCCTTGCTGCTGCCCGGAGCGATCAGCGCCTTTAATTTGATCGTGCTGAAAAACTTCTTCCAGCAGCTGCCGGACGGATTGGAGGAAGCGGCCAAAATTGACGGCTGCAACGATCTGCGCATCTTATGGCAAATCGTCCTTCCGCTGTCGCTGCCGGCGATTGCGACCTTCTCGCTTTTCTACGCCGTCAACCATTGGAATGCGTTTTTCCACGCCGTATTGTACATCAACGACAGCTATAAATGGCCAATCCAGGTATGGCTGAGACAGATTGTCATTCTGTCCTAGGGGGATTGGGCGATTCGGGCACCTTCGACGCCAACTATATCGTTCCGCCGGCACAGATTGTGAAAATGTCCGTCATCGTCATCTCTACACTGCCGATCCTCTGCGTATATCCTTTCCTGCAAAAGCATTTTGCCAAAGGAGCATTGATTGGCTCTGTAAAAGGTTAAGCTGCAGTACCTAACAATAATCAGATGGAGGATGAGAAATGTCAGACAATTTAGCTCGTATGACGGTTGTTGAGGATTGCTTAAATGTGCTGCTTGCTTCGGATACGATTTGCGAAGCGTTCAAAGAAGTATGCCGGGAACATTTTCATTTCGCGATGTTCGGCAGCTTCACCCCGCCGGGCAGTCCGGTCGCGATTCAGCTGCTGGACCGGTTCCGGACGGACTGGGAATCCCATAAGACCGCCAAAGAAGAAGTCGGTTTCAGGTCTCGCTCCCCTGGTTCCCAAGACGGAATCGGAATCGGTGCTCGCCTATGTCCTCGGTTCGTTAAGCGATCGGGGGGCCAGCCTGCTGCCCAAGCCGGCATCGGCCGAAGCGTCCCTTTACCAGGATGCGTACCTATTCCACCGGTACTATGTGAATAACAGCCATACGCCGGCTCCTTACCGGACGGCGCTGTATGAACAGACGATGGAGAACGCTCCGGCGGCCGGCAGCTTCGAGGCTCAGGACGTCGCCGAGTTTTTCCAGGTGCTGCACCAGCGGTTTTTCATCGAGATGCATACGTTTGTTCCGGATGTGGAGGATATCGAGGGCTGGTTCGACAGACTGCATGAGCGGATGGAGGCGCTGGCTGCGGAGAGAAACCGGTTTGCGGAAGTCGTTACGAATCCTGATCCCGAGAAGGTACGGGAATATGTAACGGATACCAATTTTTATAACGATGGAGACGCGATTCTTCAGCTCGCCGCCGCCATCCGCCGGGGAAGCCGGCCGTTGCAGGAGGAGATCGAGGCGGCATTGGCCGCCGAGCCGGGCAGCTGGTACGCCAGAGCATTGAAGCAGGGCTGCGGCAACCTGCTGAACGCTAACGCATTCTTTGTCGGCGGCATCGATCAGAGCAAGCTGTCGGAGCATTTGGCCGGTTAGTATAACGCAGGAAGAAGCGGCAAAACTGCGGGTATGAATTTTATTAATGGCATTACTTATTAACCACATAAAATGTAGGGGGTTCTGATATGAGCACACATTGGAAATCCAAGTACATGTTTGGATTGGCAGGAAGCATTCTGATCACCACCGCGTTAGCCGGCTGCAACGGCAGTTCCACTCCATCGGCAGTGCCGGATAACAAACCGCAAGACAATACGGCGGCGGTTAAAGACGACAAGCCGTTCGTTATTACGATGATGAACTTGTCCGTGCTGTCCGAGCCGCCCAAAGACAACGATCCGGTCATTACGGCGGTTGAAAAGCTGACCAACACCGATCTGCAAATTCAGTGGATACCTAACGGCACCTACGATGAGAAGGTCAATGCGACGATTGCTTCCGGCCAGCTGCCTATGGTGCTCCTTGTCGGAACTCCAATCCCTTCCAATATTAAAAATGCGATGAAAGCAGGACAATTCTGGGAAATCGGCCCGTATCTGAAGGATTATCCGAATCTGCAGAAAGCGCTGAATCCGCAGGTATTGAAGAGCACAGCGGTCGGCGGCAAATATTATGCGATCAACCGTGCCCGTTCCCTGGTTGGAGACGGCATGATCTATCGTACGGACTGGCTGAACAAGGTCGGATTGAAGCCGCCAACGACGCTGGACGAAATGTACGAGGTTATCAAAGCTTTTGCCACGAAAGATCCGGACGGCAACGGAAAGAACGATACGATCGGTCTGGCGGAGGAAAAAGGGCTTCGCGGCTTCAAGCTTATTCTGGCGGCAAGCGGCGGCGGCAACGTCTGGGAGATCAAGGATAATAAAGTGGTGCCGGCCCACGAAAGCAAAGCTTATATCGATGCGATGAACTGGTACAAACGCTTGTATCAAGAGAAGCTGATCAATCAAGACTTTGCTATTACCGAACGGGTGCAAAATATCGATAACGGAAACAAAGGGCTGTTCGGCTTCCGGATGGGCGACAATGACTTTATTACACGCCACTCCGAGCTGTTCAAGCTGAATCCGAATGCCGAGCTGGACACCTCCAGCCTCCTGAAAGGCGTCAATGGCACGAAGCTTCTGATGGATACCGGGATGTCGGGCAGCTTCGTCATTCCGAAGCAGACGGTGAAGAGCGAAGCGGACTTGAAGAGAATTTTGCAATACTTCGATAAGCTGTCGACGCCAGAAGGGCAGAACATTTTCGAATGGGGCATTGAAGGCGTTCATTATTCAATCAAGGACGGAAAGGCGGACCGTACGCCGGAGCAGGCAACCAAGTATGCGGCCGAAGTCATCCAAATGGAGCAGGCGATGCAGGTAGCCGACGGTTCCCTCGCGATGGAGGGGACGCTGGACAAATATACGGCGAAATACAAAGCAGCGAAAAAAGAAGCGGCTGCCGTGCCGGATATCTTCGTCGTCAACCCGGCTGCTGCTTACAGCTCCACAACCTTCGACCAAAAACGTACGCAGCTGGATAAAATCATTAATGACGCCCGCATAAAATACATCATGGGCGAGCTGGATGAGAACGGCTGGAAGGCAGCGCTTGACAACTGGCGCAAATCCGGCGGCGATAAGGTGCTTGAAGAATTAACCAAGGAATATGAGGCCGATCCGAACAAAGGAAAATAAACGTTAACGGAGGATGAGAAATGTCAGAGAACGTAACCCATACGGCGGTAGTTGAGGATTGCTTTCATCTCATGTCTGCTTCAGAGTATGTCTGCGATGCATTCAAGGAAGCGGGGCGCGATCACAGCCAGTTCTTTCAATTCGGAAGCGTAACACGCTCCGGCGACAAATTTACGGTTTCGCTGCTGGACAAATACCGGCAGATCTGGGATGAGCGCAAGGAGCAGGACCGGCTCGGCTACAAGCTGGCATTCGTGCTGGGCTGGCTGTGCCACCGGGCGGCCGACCGTCAGATGAAGGTCGTATTCCGCGAAGCGGAGCCGGAGTCCAGGGAATTTCCTACGGATTGCAGTATTTATCATGACGCGTTTATTTTTCACAGATTGTATGAAGATAAGGAGAAGACGCTGTTTCCTTACCGGACGGCCCATTTCGAGAAGCATATGGCAAGCTTGCCTGCCGCAGCGGCAGGGCTGAAGGCGGACGACGCGGCCCGCACCTACCGTTTTGGCTGGCAGCGCTTTTTGCTCGGCATGCAGACCTTCATCTCGAATACCGAACCTGCAGATGCATGGCTCGATAAGCTGCATGCGAAGCATCAGGAGCAGGTCATTCATCTGGACCGTTACGCTGAAGCGGTCATCACACCCGATCCGGTGAAAGTCCAACGTTTTATAACGGATACGCATTTCTACGACGAGCAAGATCCGCTGATCCGCTTGTGTGAAGAGCTTCGTCAAGGAGCGCAGGCGTCGCAGCAAGAGATCGAAGCGGCTTTTGCCGCCGAGCCTTCAAGCCAATATGCGCATGCATTGAAGCTGGGATTCGGTTACCTTCGGAGCGCAAGCGCATACTTCGAAGGAAGCATTGATCAGGATACGCTTAAGGATCAACTGGATGTAGGCAAAAAGGGCAGAGACGGCTTATCGGTCTAAGCCGAATCCGGACCGGTGCAGAGCGCCGGTCCGATCATTCGTATCCAAGGAGGGGAAACCATGAAAATCACACAGCTCACTTGCTATTCAGCCAAAGGTTTACTGTATATTAAGCTCGATACGGACGAGGGAATTTCCGGCTTCGGCGAATGCAGCCCGATGCAGATTGAAACGACTTTGCAGATTATTCAGCAGGTCGTGAAGCCGCAAGTGATAGGGATGAGCCCTTACGACAGCGAGCTGATGGAGCAGCGTGTGCTCACGAAGCACTATAAAATATCCGGACAGCTGCTTGCGATGGCTTACAGCGGAATTGACACGGCCTGCTGGGATATTCGCGCGAAAGCGGCCAAGCAGCCGTTATATAATCTGCTCGGCGGCAAGTACCGTGAGTCCGTTCCCTTGTACGGCTCCAGCATGAGCCGGGATTTGACTTACGAGCAGGAAGCGGAGAAGCTGAGGGAAGGCATCGACCAGTTTCAGTTCAAGGCGGTCAAAATTAAGGTCGGTCCGCGCATGGGAACCGGGCTGCCGGTCAATCTGGCTGACGATGCGGAGAAGGTGAGAACAGTCCGGGAAGCGATAGCAACCGGACATTCAGCTGATGATCGACGGGAACAGCTCCTATACTTACATTCAAGCCGTCCAGCTGTATGAGAAAATCAAAGACTACAATCTTTACCATTATGAGGAGCCCTGCCCTTATTACGATATTGAAGCTTATGTCAAGCTTGCGTCTACGCTGCCTGTGCCTATCCATGTCGGTGAGCAGGACTGGAACCTGTTTACCTTCAGGGATTTTATCGCGCGCGGAGCGTGCCATATGTATGCGGCCGATCCGATCAAGTGCGGCGGCTTGTCGAACGCCAAGCGGGCGGCAGCCTTATGCCGTGCGTTCGGCATTCAATACATTCCGCACAACACGACGCGGGGCATCGGCTTTGCGGCTGCGCTGCACCTGGCGGCGAGCACGCCGGAGTTTTCGGGCTACTACGAATATTCCATCGAGAAAAGTAATCTGCGGGAGCAGTTTATCGACCATACGCTTCAGGTCAGCGACGGGTATATCCAGGTACCTGACGGCATAGGACTCGGTATCGAGATCGACGTCGAAAAGATGGAGAAGCTGCTGCAGGTAACCCGCTAAATAGAGAAGATTAGCTCGAGGTTCCTCGCTCATAATTATGGAGCGGGGAGCCATATTCTTTTCTCCAGGATGTATAATATATAGTATAATAAAATGACAACGCAGACAGACCATTTGATGATTGCTTGAGATAGGCTCAAAGCTGTTCAAATAGGTGGTGGTAGTTCATGTTCAGATTCCACAAATACTTGACAAAAATGATTGTTTTTTCTATTGGAGTTAGCACACTACCCATCATTTTGCTTTGCCTATTTTTCTATATCAAAACGTCCGGTACCATTCAGAACAAAGTCAACGAGGGCAACGTTCTGATCCTTGAGCAAACGCGTCTGCGCATAGAGCAGGTGCTTGGAGCGCTGGATTTGCAAATTGAACGCTTGTCCGACAGTACGTTCGTGACGGACGCGCTGAATTCCGGTATTACCCCGTCTCAATTCATCCTGGTCTGAAAATTTGCTGAAATCGATGTCACAGGTACAGACCTTCGATATCAGCGTCCGGGACGTCCACTTGATCGATTTAAACAGGGGATATGTGTTGAACAGCTCGGGGTTGAATCCGCAGACAGATACCGAGTCGACCTTATTTGCCAAGTATTTGGGAATCGGACCGCAACAAATTCTGGATTGCCGAGAATGACAACATGCTCAGGTATAGAAACGAGAATAACCATGCGATCCATTTGGTCAAAAAAATCCCGGACTTCGCCGAGAGCCCGAGCGGCATGCTGGTCATTGAAATTTCGAGCAAGCAGCTGCGCAATTATTTGGCCAAGAACAATACGCTAGGCCAAGTGATTATTCTTGACGATTCCTACAAGGTACTGACAACCCAGAACGAGAACATGCAGCTAGATCCGCAAACGATGAATACGCTTGTTTCCAAGCTTCGGGAATCCAAGGATGCTTCCGGCATCTATGAAACCAGCTTCGGCGAGGAGCAGGTAGGGGTAGCTTATCAGCGGTCCTCGTTTAATGGCTGGGTGTATATTTCCGTCATTCCTATCGATTTGATTCGTTTCGAGTCCCGGAGAACGGGGTGGATCATATTGGCCACCTGCGTCATTATGCTGCTGCTGGCCGTATTGATCTCCTTCGCCGGCTCCCAGCGTATGTATAGCCCTGTACAAAGATTGTACCGCTCCTTATTCGCGCAGCCGGACAAGGAACGCGAACGCATCGATGAGTTTCATATGATTCATGAGGGATTTTCGAGAATGCGCAATGATCAGGTCCAAATGGCCGATCAGCTCAGGAATCATAAGCGGCAGCTGGAAGAATATTACGTGTTCAAGCTGATACGCGGGGATATCAAGCCTTCCGAAATCAGCGAGAAGCTGGGCCTGTTGGATCTGGATATGATGAAATCGAAGCGGATGATGGTCATGACCATCCAAATGGATACGCTAAAGGGAACGAGATACAGCGACAGAGACAGCGATCTGCTGCTTTTTGCCATTAATAATATGGTCGGGGATTTGATACCGCCCCATCAGCGTCTGGTTCCTATTGTCGTCCAGTCCTCTTTGGTCACGCTGATATTCGACGAGGCGAAGTCGACGGAGGAGTTTCGGACGACGATCTATATGCTGGCCAAGAAAATTCAGGACGAGGTGGAACATTATTTGTCGCTGCGGATCAGTATTGGGCTCAGCCGTTCCTATGGCGGGCTTAAGGATGCGCATCGGGCCTGCAAGGAGGCGATGGACGCGTTGAAATACCGGGTAATGTACGGACAGAAGACCATTCTTCATATTGAAGACGTCCAGCCGGCGCAACAGATCGTGACGACAGAATACCCCAAAGAGCTGGAGCGCCAGTTATTTGATGCGATAAAGACGACCGACCGGGAAAAGGTGCAGCTGCTGCTTGATGCGTTCTTCGAGGAAATTTCCGGGCAGTACCAGAACAATAACGATTACCAGATTGCCGTAACGCGGTTTTTCGTCAACCTGATCCGTCTTCTGCAGGAAAGCGGTGTTCCTCATCTCGAAGTGCTTGGAGGCGATCCGCCTTTATTGGAACAATTGCTAGCGCTTTCATCCGTGGAGGAAATGAGAAACTGGTTCAAGTTCCGAATTATGGACTCCGTTATTCGTGTCTATGAAGAACAGCGCCAGTCCAGATACCGGACGATTTCCAAGGAAGTGGTACAGTTAATTCACAACAATTATGACAGCGATATTACGCTCGAGTCATGTTCGAATCTGCTGAATTATCATCCCAGCTATATCAGTAAAGTGTTACGGCAGGAGCTTGGCATCAGCTTCAGCGACTACTTGATGCAGTACAGGTTAAACCGCGCGAAGGAGATGCTGGAAGAAACGGAGATGAAAATTTCCGAAATCGCCGCCAAGCTCCGATATAACAACTCACAGAACTTTATCCGCTCATTCCGTAAGCTGGTCGGGATGACACCGGGTGCTTATCGCGAACAGCATTTGAACTCGGTAACCGGACCGTCCGATTCCATTGGAAGCTAGAGAAGGAGCGCACGCGAATGCCAATCGCGCGTTGAGGCGCTGCACAGCGGTCGGTGCAACCCCGAGGCCCCATGCGCGGCCGGAGTGTTGACAACCGAGCTATGACCCAACCAAGGGGCTGTCCCGCATGTCATCGCAGATGACTAGGGCCGCTCCTTTTCTCTATTTTATAGCGGGATCACCCGATCACATCCTCAGTTGCCCAACCGCTTCTAATTATCGCCTTGAAAAGGCGGGCCGTCTCTTTCGGAGGCTTTTGACGCTCATGCCATCCATGCCATCCATGCCATCCATACTGCTATGCTTTCCAGAGCGAACTGCATTGTCTGAATATACACGAATGTGGTTATTATATTTCTCATGAGGAGTACTTTTGGTATACTGGGAAGAAACCAACTAGGAATGGGTGTCGAGTATTGAAAAACGAAGATATGCTTGCCGTATTGAAGGTTCTGTCGAATGAGACTCGCCTCAACATCCTTTGCTGGCTGCGGGAGCCGGAGGAGATGAACGAGAACCTGCCGAACCTGATCAAGGAGGAGTTTCCTGGCGGGGTATGTGTGGGGAGCATTCAGGAAAAATCCGGTCTGGCGCAGTCGGTCATCTCCTCGTACTTGTCCGCTATGCAGAAAGCCGGGCTGTTGGAGTCTCGACGCTATGGCCAATGGACTTACTACAGGCGCAATGAAGAGGCGATTGCTGCCTTTTTGGATGAACTTGCTGCGCGTCTTCGTGCTGAGGAGAAATAGTCCAGGGTTTCCACAAGCGCTTGCTTTTTCATCTATTGATCTATATATTTATAAATATAGATATATAAACTTTTTTTACAGGAGGAGAGAATACAATGACTATATCCAAAACAGCAGCGGCTCTGTTTAAGCCCTTTGAGGCAGGCCAGCTGAAGCTGGAAAATCGTATTGTGATGGCCCCTATGACCCGTGCCTTTTCGCCGAATGGCGTACCTGGTCCCGATGTAGCCGGATATTACCGCCGGAGAGCGGAAAATGCCGTAGGCCTCATCATCACGGAAGGAACGGTCATTAACCATCCGGCTGCGGCTGCTGACCACGGCATTCCTCACTTTTACGGGGAGGAAGCGCTTGAAGGCTGGGCGCGTGTCGTTCAGGAAGTGCATCAAGCCGGAGGCAAAATCGCTCCGCAAATTTGGCATACCGGCACAGCCCGCGACCGGAGCAAATTTCCGGAGTCCAATGTCGATCCAATCGGACCGTCAGGCTTGAGCCTGACCGGCGAGAAGGTATCCGAGCCGTTGACGGCCGAGGAGATCAGCGGTCTCGTTCAGGCTTATGCCCAAGCCGCGGCCGACGCGAAGCGCATCGGATTCGATGCGGTGGAAATCCACGGTGCGCATGGCTACCTCATTGACCAGTTTTTCTGGGAGGTGACCAATAAGCGCACGGATAAATATGGCGGCGACCTGGTTGGCCGCACCCGGTTCGCGGTGGAGGTCATCGAGGCGGTGCGTGCCGCGGTCGGTCCCGACTTCCCGATTATTTTCCGCTTCTCCCAATGGAAAGCGGTCAGTTACGACGCGAAGCTCGCAGCGAATCCGGAGGAGCTGGAGCGCTTCCTCGCACCGCTGTCTGCTGCGGGCGTCGATATTTTCCATGCCTCCACGCGCCGCTTCTGGGAGCCTGAGTTCGAGGGATCGGAGCCTTAACCTGGCCGGCTGGACGCGCAAGCTGACCGGGAAGCCGGCTATTACTGTCGGTTCCGTCGGCCTGGACTCCGTCTTCACGAGTCTTTTCGAAGAAGGCAAGGGAGGGGAAGCTGCCGGCATCGATAACCTGATCGAGCGTCTGGAGCGCGGAGAGTTCGACCTTGTCGCGGTCGGCCGCGCACTGCTGACGAACCCGGCCTGGGCGGTCAAGATCCGCGATGACCGCACCGATGAGCTGCAGCCGTTCACACGGGAGGCGCTTGGTACGCTGAGCTGATGAAGGGGACGATCCCTTGGTAATATGCTCTCCATACGATAGACAGGCGAAATAACAAAGACCTATAACCGTATGGGGAGCATATCATGGCCACATCAATGGCTGAGGGAGCATCCTCTTTAACTTTTTAAATAGTAGACAGCATAACCCTCCCCGTGCACAAAAATAGGATGACCATGAAGACCTAGCTTCAGGCTAGGTTTTTTTGCATGGAATCATTTAACATAATTTATGTGATATGGAAGAAGGGATCGATTTCTCCATGTGGAAACTATTAGGCGAATGATCTTTCGGATGGAGGGATTCAAGCATGCATCGGTTCGAAGCTTTAAAGCAAAACAAGTTTTTAAGCCGGATCATCCTTCTCGGATGCTTCTCGGCATGCATTCCCGTAATTTTGATTGGAAGCGTTTACTATCAATTCGCGATGAAATCCGCCATGGAGCATATCGTAAACGATGCCAAGGCTTCCTTGCTGATCTCTAAGGATCGGGTGGAGCGCATTTTGCAGAATATCGAGCTTGATTCGTATGCTATCGCCTCCAGTGCGATTGTGACCGGCTCGATGTACGATTCCGGTTTTAGGGAGAATGTGCTGGGCCATGGCGAGATTGATGACATGCTGGACAAGAAAAAGAACGCCAACGATTTTATCGTCGATATTGTTTATTACAACCAGAGCACAGAGGGCGTGATTTCCAACCAATACGGATATATTGCCGAAAAGTTTTATAAGGACAATCAAGATTTGAGAACCGCCATGAATTGGAGCCCTCCGCGAAGTGGGGGTATTTGCCCTTTGCAGGCAAGCAGGGATACCTCACCTATGTCAGGCCTCTCCCGGTGGTGAAAGGAAACAAAAGCCTGGGAGCGCTGCTGATCCATGCCGATACGGGCGAAATCGCCAAGTATGTCGATCGGCCGACGGATGAGTCCGTTCTGATCTTAGGGCCGCAGCAGGAGGTGCTGCTGAACACCGGACAGCCCGGCAGCTTGGACAACAGGAGCGCTGCGCCGTTCGTACAGACGATCGCCGCGTCCGAAGACAGCGCAGGGTCTTTTTTCCAGGAGGATGTGTTATATACGTACCTGAAAACCTCCTATGACCGAACCTATATTTCAATGATCCCCAAGAGCCGCATTATCAGCAGCATCAGCTGGATCCGCTCGTTTATCGTTCTGACCGTCTTTTTCTTCTTCCTGTTAAGCATAGCGCTTGCTCTGTTGACATCCTTTAACGTGTACAAGCCGATACGGCGCCTGATCACTTTAGGCAGGTCGTTTCACTCCTCCCATCAGAAATCCGTTCACGACCGTAATGAAATTTCATTTATTGAACAGTGCATGTCTCATTTAAAGCAGCAATCCGACCAATTGACTCAGCATGCAGCCGAGCTCAAGCCGGTTCTGAAGGAACGGTTTTTTCAGCAGCTGATGGAGGAGAACTATGTCAACGATAAATTAATCCGGTCCCATCATTCCATCCATGAACTGATGTCGCATCAAAGCTATGTTGTGATCGTCGTGACGATTGGCGATTTGCATAAAGACCGAAGATTTAGCTCTAACGACCGGTCCATCATCGCTTTTATGATGAAGAATGTTATGAATGAGCTTCTTGCAGAGACTGACGGGCTGCAGGCGGAGATTCTGCAGGACAGCCGGAACCGGGCTGTGGCTGTCGTCTTTGCCGAAGAGGAGCCGGGCGCACCGGCGCTTCTTTCTAAAGTAACGGACTATGCGCAAAATATAGTCGAGTCCATTCAGCATTATATAAAGCTGTCGTCCTTTGTTGGCATAGGGAAGGTTTACCCGAGCTTTACCGATCTTCCTCAATCTTATAGGGAAGCTTTGCTGGCTCTGCAGGACCGGTCTTATCTTGAAAGCGTTACCGTCATCAGCGCGGAAGAGTCTGCGGGTGCAAGGAGACAGGGGAATTACTATTATCCGTCGCATTTGAAGCAGATGATTGTCACGGCATTGATGAACGGAGAGTACAGCGCAGCGGAAACGAATCTGGCGGAATATATGCGGGCCCTGCGCGCTTCCGCTTCTTTTACCGTCATTACGCACGGCTATTTTTCCTTATTGTACGCATTGCTGGAATCGTTGGAGCAGCAGGATCTGATCGCTTATACCGAGCTGGTCGAGCATGATTTATTCGGGCAGTTGAAGGAAAGACATACTCCCGGAGAGGTCTACGATTGGTACGTATATGAACTTATTCCGTTGTTCAAGCAAATCAGGAACCGCCCTTCGAATGCGGCAGACGCCGTCAAGCAGGTTATCCAATATATCCATAACCATATTTATGACGATATTTCGCTGGCGCAGGCCGCCGAAACCGTGCGTATGAGCCCATCCTATTTAAGCCGCTTGTTCAAGAAGGAATTGGGCGTTCAGTTTCTGGAGTACGTGCAGGAATGCAAAATTAAAGAGGCTACGCGGCTTATGGATGAGTCGGGAATGACCGTAAGCGATGTCGCTTCCAAGATCGGATATTCGGAGAGAAACCTCACCCGTATGTTCCAAAAGCACCTTCATATGACTCCCGGACAGTATAGAGCCAAGTCCAGATAGACTGACGGATGACGGACATTTTTTTCGCAGCGGCGCCGCAAGCCCTTATAAACCAAGGGAGAGAGACAGTTTTTGCCAAGTCAACGATTGTCTCTTTTTTTCATTGGCGCGGGGCTTATGATTAGAACCAGGCGCCGACAACTTTAGGAGCGGAGGGTTCACATGGCGTTCAATCTCCATCGGACAAAAGGTTGGGCGATCACAGCCGCTGTGCTTTTTTTGCTTGGCGGATGCTCGCCCGAACTGCCGCCGCCGAAGCCGGCAGCAAATGGGGGAAGCGAAAGTGCACCCCTGCATATCAGAATTATAGGAGGGTTGTACAGTGAGCTGCCGGACATGAATAATGCCTACTGGACGGAGCTGCAGAAGCGTCTTCACATTAAGCTGGACCCGGAATGGATTCCATCGGGAGATTTTAATACGAAGATGGACTTGATTCTGGCCTCCGGTCATATTCCCGACATTGTAGCCTACCCAAGCCAACAGCTGTCGCCTTCGATGGAAAGCGCCATACGCAACAATATGTTCTGGGACCTGACGCCGTTTCTGGGCGATCTGAGCGAATTTCCCAACATCAAGAACAATACGCCTCCGAATGCGTTGAAGGGGCTGTCCGTGGAAGGGAAAATTTATGCGCTTCCGCGGTCCAGATCAAGGATCGATCTGTCGCTGAATATTCGTAAAGATTGGCTGGATCAGCTCAACCTTCCGGTACCGGCTACATTGGAGGAGTACCGCCAGGCGCTTAAGCGAATCGTCGAGGCCGATCCCTCCGGAGCAGGGACGATGGGCCTTATCGGCCATGGCGTCATCATTAACGACGGAGACGGCGTGTTCGAAGCGGCATTCGGCGCTTTCGATCCGGCCTATGACCGCGACGGCGGGATGATATGGCATCAATTGACCGACGCTTATACGGACATGGTTGACTGGTTCCGTCAATTGTACAAGGACGGGATTCTAGCCAAAGATTTTCCGACCATGAAAATCAGTCAGGCGCAGGAAGCCGTTTCGGCCGGCAGAGCCGCGTCCTATGTCCGTGGTACCCGTTATTTGTACGACTTCGAAACCGCAGCCAGAAAAGTGCAGCCCTCGGCTCAATTTATTGCGCTTCCCCCTCTCAAAGGGCCCCGCGGCTACGCGGTCGAGCTGTCGAGCGGAGTGAACGGGGGCTTCTACATTTCCAAGAAGGTGCCGGAGGCGAAGGTGAGGAGCATCCTGCAATATTTGGAGGCGAGTGCTTCCAAGGAAATTACGGAGTATGCGTACAACGGTGTGGAGAATGTGCATTACAAGGTCGTCCAGGGGCAGAAAATACCGACGGAGCTGGCGCGAAAGGAGATCAATACAACGAGCTTAGGCGTTACCGTCCTGGCCTACACCCGTTGGGGAAAGGTAGACAATCCGGCCGCACCCAAAGCATACAACGAGGCCAAGCATCGGGAGGTGGCGGATTATGAAAGCTTCGGTACGGTCAATCCGTTCACCGGCTTGTATTCCAACGCCTGGTCGGAGGTATGGCCGCAGTATGCCGAGGAATGGAAGTCCGTACTGACCAAGGCCATTATCGGCACCATTTCCATGGACGAATACAGAGCCTATGTAAGCAGGCTGAACGGTATGCCGGAGTTCAAGAAGGCTTATCAAGAGCTGGCCAGAGCTTACGAGTATATGAAGTAGAGGAAGGAGATATGCCCTTATGAGTAATGATGCAGCCCTGCCGTGGTATCGGCGAGCCTGCCGCTGGGGCCAAACGAATTTGACGGAGATGGACCCGATTGACAGCGACTTGGCTTGGTGGAGAGAGTATTGGCGCGAAACGAAAGTCCAAGGCATTATCATTAATGCGGGAGGAATTGTCGCTTATTATCCGAGCGCTCAGAAGCTGCAGTATCGGGCGCAGGGGCTCGGCGACCGGGATCTGTTCGGGGAATGGAACGATGCGGCCCGGGAGGAAGGACTGGCTGTACTGGCGAGAATGGATATTAACCGGGCTACGCAGGACTTCTACGACGCCCATCCGGATTGGTTCGTCGTAGACCGGCAGGGAGAGCCAGTCACCTCCAACGGGCGTTATTTCTCATGCATTAACAGCGGCTATTACAAAACGTACATTCCTGAGGTCCGTAACCGAAATTATAGAACGCTACCGTCCGGACGGCTTCACGGATAACAGCTGGACGGGCGTCTCGCGCAAAGTCATCTGCCATTGTATTCACTGCCGCAGCAAGTTTAAAGCGGATACGGGGCTCGAGCTTCCTGCGGCTTCGGATTGGGACGACCCGGCTTACCGGAAGTGGATCAAATGGAGCTACAGCTGCCGGACGGAGAACTGGGATTTGTTCAATCAAGTGACACAGGCGAAGGGCGGCCCGGACTGCCTATGGCTAGGCATGGTTAACGCAAACCCGATCAAGTCGCACGCCTCCTTCTGCGATTTGAAGGAAATAGGGGAACGATCCGCCATCATGATGTGCGATCATCAGTCCCGGGACAGCCTGAACGGTTTCGAGCAGAACAGCCTGAACGGCCATCTTCTGCATGGCGTCGCCGGATGGGACATTGTCGTACCCGAGAGCATGGCCAATTATATCCGCGGGGAGCGCAGCTTTCGTCAAGGCAGTAACCCTCCGCAGGAGACGAGGCTGTGGATGCTCGAGGGCGTGGCCGGAGGCATTTCGCCCTGGTATCACCATGTTGGGGCGATTCAGCCGGACCGGCGCCAGTTCGATAACGCACCGCCGGTGATGCGCTGGCATGAAGCCAATGAGAAATATCTATACGATCGCCGGCCTATTGCCAATGTCGGCTTGGTGTGGAGCCAGGAAAATATCGAATTTTACGGCCGGGAAGATACGTATGAGAAAGTCGAGCTGCCTTGGCACGGATTCGTCAGAGCGCTGACTCGGGCAAGAATCCCGTTCGTTCCGGTGCATGCGGATCTTATTGCAAGAGATGCGGCAAGCCTCCGCGTACTGATCCTGCCGGATCTGGCTGCGATGACGGATTCCCAGTGCGAAGCCGTACAGAAGTTTGTCGAGGCGGGGGGCAGCCTTGTGTTCACTGGGGGAACGGCTACCCTGAACGAATGGGGGAGCGAAGAGACCGGTTCCCTCTCGAGCCGGTTAGCGGGATCCAGCATTTATTTGAAGTGGAAGGTGCCGTTGGAAAGCAGTCGGCGGACTGGGCGTTTTTCGAAGCGCACAATTATTTCCGGCTGCCGGATGAACGGCATGAGGTATTAGCCGGCTTTGAGAAGACGGATACACTGCCGTTCGGCGGACAGCTGCAGCGGGTTCAACCCTTGAACGGCGGGATGGAAGCGATTGCAACTTACATTCCCTCTTATCCGATTTATCCACCGGAATTCAGCTGGGTGAGAACGCCTCAGACGGATATCCCCGTCATGCTGGCCGGTCCGCATGAAGCGGGCGGACGCGTATTTTACTTCGCCGGGGATGTCGACCGCTGCTATGGCCGCACTCACCTGCCGGACCTGGGAGATCTGCTGGCTAACGCCGTCCGGTGGGCTGCGGCGGACACGCTCCCCTTGAAAGTGGACGGTCCGGGCTATTTGGACTGCAAGCTGTACCGCCAGGAGGACAGACTGCTCATCCATATCGTCAATTTGAGCGGAGCGAATCAAAATCCGGGCTATTTGGAGCAATATTTGCCCGTAGGCCGGTGACCGTAGCGGTTCGTGCAGACGATCTGCAGCCGCGAAGCGCGCAGCTCCGCGTTGCGGGCCGCGAGGTAACGCCTGTCAGCGAGCGGTCATGGATTAAAGTGGAGATCGATTCGATCACAGATCATGAATTTATTATTTTGGAGTAACGGGATGGAAGTGCGGTTAACTGCTGCGACGAAGCACATGGAAGCTTAGTAAGACTTAATATGCTTAAGGAGGAATCGTCCTTGAACTCAATGCGGGAACGACGGAAAAGCTCAGGCTGGGCACTTGCAGTAAGCTGCATGCTGGCCTTGGCGGCAAGCGGCTGCTCTTCAGGGGGCAATCCGGCTGCGGACAGCGGCACCGGAGGCAAGAGTACGGCGGATTCGGGCGGAGCCAACGGCAAGCCGCTGCAAATGCAAATTTTCGGCGGATTGTACAACGAGATGCCGGATATGAATAACGCATTCTGGTCGGAGTGGCAGAAGCGGCTAAATGTGAAGCTGGATGCGAATTGGGTTCCCTCCGGCGATGTCATTACCAAGCTGGATTTGATTCTGTCTTCCGGCGACATTCCCGAGGTGATAGCCTATCCGAACCAGGGGCTGACCGTTTCGATGATCAATGCCGTCCGCAACGGGGCGTTCTGGGATTTGACCCCTTTCCTGGGGGATATGAGCCAGTATCCGAATTTGAAGAACAATACGCCGCCGAACTGGCAGAAGTTTCTTGCCGTAGACGGTAAAACCTATGCCTTGCCGCGCTCCCGCTCGCTCATTGACAATACGGTAAATATCCGCAAGGATTGGCTCGACAAGCTGAATATTCCTGTGCCGACTACACTGGACGAGTACCGGAGCGCGTTAAAAGCCATCGCGAACGGTGATCCCGACGGCAACGGCAAGAAAGACACCATGGGCATCGTCGGAATCAACGAAGGGGTCAGCCCCTTTGAAGCCGGCTTCGGCGCATTCGCTCCGCACTATGACAGCGACGGCGGTCTCATCTGGCATGAACTGACGGATGAGTACACCAGCTTAGTCGAATATTTCCGCGGCATGTATGCAGAGGGAAGCCTGCCCAAGGAATATGCGACTATGAAGCGGACGCAGATGGAGGAAGCGATCGGGACGGGGAAAGCGGCGACCTACATACGGAGCACCCGGTATCAGTATGATTTTGAGCTGCAGGCGAAGAAGGTGCAGCCGGACGCCAAAATTATGGCGCTTCCTCCATTAAAAGGCCCGGGCGGCTACGCAGCCGATTTGTCTACTGGCGTGAACGGGGGAATTTTCATCTCGAAGAAGGTGCCGGAAGCCAAGGTGAAGCAAATGCTGGCCTATTTTGAAGCGACGGCTTCGCAGGAAATGACGGACTTCGGCTACAGCGGCGTCGAGGGTGTGCACTATAAGGTCGTAGACGGCCAGAAGGTGCCGACAGACCTTTCGGTCAAAGAGGTCAATACGACGAGCCTTGGCGCGGGCGTTTTCGCTTATGTGAAGTGGGGGAAGGTCGACAATCCGGGCGCTCCTAAGGAATATATCGAGCAGAAGCGTAAGGAAGTGGCGGACTACGAAAAGGTTGGCGTGTACAACATTTTCACGTGGCTGATTTCCGACAAATGGGTGGACATCTGGCCTAAATATTCGAATGAATGGGAGTCCATGAAGACCAAGGCGATTGTCGGACAAATTTCAATGGATGAATACAAGGCCTATGTGAGCAAGCTGAACAATATGCCGGAATTCAAACAGGCATACAAGGAATTCGCCAAAGCTTACAGCTATTATAAATAATCATTTGGGAGGTTTATACGATGGAAGCATCCTGCCTGCAGTACCGATTGACTGATGAGGAAAGACGCGCATTTAACGAGACCGGATACATTATCGTGGAGGACGCGCTGTCTCCGGATCATGTGGCTGCTTTAACCGCCGAGGTGGACCGGATTTACGAGAGCAGGCTTCAAGAAGGCCATGACCCGAAGAAGGCGTTATTTTATACCGACTTCGTCAAGGATCATCCGTTATTTATGGAACTGACGGACTACGGCAAAATTTTGCCTAAAGTTTGGGACATTCTCGGCTGGAATATTTATATGTATCACACGCACATGATTGTGACGCCGCCTTCGGGACAGGAGCAAAGCGATAAGACCTTCGGCTGGCATCAGGACAGCGGCAGGGTGAACCTGGAGATGGAATCCCATCCGCGTCCGAGGCTGTCGCTGAAGGTAGCTTACTTCTTATCCGACCTCTCCGAGCCGGGGCGGGGCAACTTCTGGATCGTGCCGAACAGCCATGTGCAGGATACGATTCAGCTGCCGGAGGGCGGTAATGGCCAGCCGGAGGGAGCCATTCCCGTCTGCGTGAAACCCGGAACCGCCGTGTTCTTCGACCGTCGGTTATGGCATGCGGCCAGCACGAATTGGTCGGACATGACGCGTAAAGTGCTGTTCTATGGCTACGGCTACCGCTGGATTCGCAGGAAAGACGATATGACGATGGACGGCCTGCTGGAGAAATCCGACCCGATCCGCCGCCAAATGCTGGGGGACGGGCTGAGCTGCAACGGCTACTATACGCCGACGGACGCCGACGTGCCTCTCAGGGTCTGGCTGAGAGAGCAGGGGCTGCCCGTTTAATCTGAACGTTCACGCGAATCATACACACACCCTTTGGCTGTCGAGAATGCTCGGCAGCCAAGGCGGTTTATGGAGCCGAAGAAAGAAGGAATCTAACCCCATTCCGCTTAAGAAAAGCCGATAACGTAAAGGCAGGTGAAGCTCGCAATGCAATCCTCCGTACTCGCCAAAAAAGCTGCAGGCAAGCCGCACACGTCGACCAAGCTGTGGATCCGTGTGCTTCAGCACAAATATATGTATTTACTTGCCCTGCCCGGCATCGTTTATTTTGTTTTATTCAAATTCGTTCCGATGTGGGGGCTGCTGATCGCATTTATGAAATATAATCCTTACGCCGGTATAGCCGGCAGCGAATGGATCGGCTTCGAAAATTTCATCGACTTGTTTGCCGACAGTAAATTTTATCTTATGCTTAGAAATACGTTTGCGCTGAACCTGTTCGGGCTTATCTTTATGTTTCTGCTGCCGATTGTGCTCGCCTTGATGCTGAATGAAGTCCGGCACGAAGCGTTCAAGCGGATCAATCAGTCCGTCGTGTACCTGCCGCATTTCTTGTCCTGGGTCGTGGTGGCGAGCATGACTTTCTTCATTCTCTCCTCCGATGTGGGTATTGTGAATAAGCTTATTTCTGAAGCGGGGCACGAGACTATCCCGTTCCTTTCGAATCCGAACTACTTCTGGGGGCTCTTGACCGCGCAGTCGATGTGGAAGGAGGCGGGATGGGGAACGATTATTTTTCTTGCGGCGATGGCCGGAGTAGATCCTCAGCGCTATGAAGCGGCCGTTGTCGACGGCGCCAGCCGGTGGAGACAGATCTGGCATATTACGCTGCCCGCCATCCGGCCGACGATCCTCATTTTGCTGATACTGAGACTCGGGCATATGGCGGATGTCGGCTTCGAGCAGGTGCTGCTAATGACCAATCCATTGGTCAATTCCGTTGCCGAGGTATTCGATACGTACGCCTATACGATCGGCATCTTGAAGGGCCAGATCAGCGTCGGCGTGACCGTCGGGATGTTCAAGGGCGTGGTAGGCCTGGTGCTGGTGCTGGCATCGAATTACATCGTCAAAAAAATGGGCCATGAGGGCATTTATTAGGGAGGGGGGCCGGACATGAGTTTAGTCAGCACTAAAAGAATGACGGCATTCGATTATGTGAATTATTCGCTTCTGATTCTGATCTCGCTCGTCTGCGTCTTTCCGTTCATTTATGTGTTCAGCGTCTCCTTCACCGACCCGAAAGTATATATTCCGCTCAAATTTTATTTGTTCCCGAAGCAGTGGTCGCTTGCCGCCTATCAATATATTTTGTCGACGAACAGCTTCCTGAACGCTTTGAAAAGCACAATTTTCGTTACGGTGACCGGGACGGTGCTCAGTATCGTGACTTCGTTCACGTTCGCTTACGCGCTGACGAGAAAAACGATGCCGGGCAGGGCGATAATGATCGGCGCGGTCGTATTTACCCTCGTGTTTCAGGCAGGCATTCTGCCCACCTATATTTTGGTCAAATCGCTCGGACTGCTGAATTCGTACTGGTCGCTGATTTGGCCGAGCTTGACAAGCGCCTGGAGCTTGATCGTTATCAAAAGCTTTCTGGAATCGCTCCCATCGGAGCTGGAGGACTCCGCACGGATCGACGGCTGTACGGACATTGGCGTCTTCCTGAGAATCATTATTCCTTTGTCCATGCCGGCGATAGCGGCGTTCACGCTGTTTTTCGCGGTTTCGTATTGGAACACTTATTTCAATGCGCTCATCTATATCACCGATTCGAAGAAATGGACCTTACAGGTTTTGGTAAAAACGCTGGTGATCGATTCGGACTCCACTGGGGTCGGTCAGGCTGGAGCCGGCGGCGACGACCGCATCGTGCCGCAGGAAACGATTCGAATGGCATCCATTATGCTGGCGATGGTTCCGATCTTGGCGGTATACCCTTTTCTGCAAAAGCATTTTGCCAAAGGAGTCATGCTGGGCTCTGTCAAAGGCTGAAGCAGGGGTTTGCCGCCCGCTCGATGAATTGACAAATACCTTATAAAGGTACATGATTACGATTATGTACAATTCGATCTGCATGCATAGTTAAAGATCAAGACATGAGGTGGTAGCATGAGTCATTCATTCGATCGTTTAGTAGACCGGCGCAACACGCGCTCCTACAAATGGGATCAGGGCGAAAAGCTGTTCGGAGAGCCGGATGTCCTGCCGCTGTGGGTTGCGGACATGGATTTTCCAAGCCCGCCTGCCGTCAAAGAAGCATTAATCAAGCGGGCTGAGCTGGGGCTGTACGGCTACGCCATCCGCACGGACGGTTATTTTGAAGCGATTGTTCACTGGTTCCGCGAGCGTCATCACTGGGAGCTGCAGCCGGGCTGGATTGCGGATTCACCGAGCATCGTGACCTCGTTAAGCCTGGCTGTAGAGCAATTCAGCGAGCCGGGGGCCGCTGTCGTCATACAGACTCCGGTCTATTATCCGTTTTACGACGTCATTGAAAGCAACGGCCGGAAAGTAGCTAAGAATTCGCTGCTGCTGCGTAACGGCCGGTTTGAAATGGATTACGAGAACCTGGAAGCTCTATTTAAGGAGGGAGCCCGGCTCATGCTGCTGTGCAGCCCGCACAATCCGGGGGGACGCGTATGGGAGCGGGAGGAACTGCTGAAGCTGGGGGAGCTGTGCCTGAAGTATCAGGTTACCGTCATCTCCGACGAAATCCACTGCGATCTGACCTTTCCGGGACATACGCATACGCCGTTCGCCTCACTGTCTGCGGAGCTTGCCGATATGACGGTAACCTGCCTGGCCGCGACCAAAACGTTCAATTTGCCGGGGCTGCATACTTCCTTTATCGTGGCTTCCAACGCTTCGTTAAGAAGAAAAATCGAAAACCGGCTTAAAACGTTAAGCCTGCATATGGCTCAGCATTTTGCCCAGGATGCGGTGGAGGCGGCTTACCGCGAAGGCGCTGCCTGGCTGGATGACATGATGGCTTATGTCAAAAGCAATCTGGATTATGCGATCGGCTTCCTGGCCGAAAATTTACCACAGGTCAAACCGCTTCGGCCGGAAGGTACCTATTTGCTATGGGTGGACTGCCGCGGGCTGGGCCTGAACGGCAAAGGGTTAAAAGACCTGATGTACCTCCGTGCCAAAGTAGCCTTCAACGAAGGCTCGGTATTCGGCACGGAGGGCGAGGGCTGGCTGCGAATCAATCTTGCCTGCCCGAGATCCATCCTGGAGCAGGCGTTAAAGCAATTTTGCGATGCCGCGAATACGGCTGATTGAACCATAGGGGAGTGCCTCCACGTCATGAAATACGGGCGGGGGCAGGGCCCCTTTTTGTGTTCTGGCGGTATGCCCGCCGGAGGCAAGGCAGCAATATTTTATGATTTGCTGTACGTGCCGGTCCTAAACCGGCGTCAATGTGGTATGCTAATGTAAGCGCTTGATTTACGGTAAATTCATATTTTAGAAAGGCTCGTTATTTTATAATCAAGGTGGACTGGTAGGATGAGCAGACTGTTGGCTTCAAACGGAGGGAGCAAGTTTTCGGTAGGGATCGGCTTGCTCTCGATTATCGCATCGTCCCTTACTTACATGCTGGCCGTCCAGATGGTGCGGCCGATCATGGCGCTTTACTTCGACAGCGTCGGTTATACCGCGCTGGTGATCGGTATATTCGTATCGCTCAACGCGGTTATTCCGATCCTGTTCGGCATGCCTATCGGCAGCCGGATCGATCGGATGGGCACCCGGCGTGCCGTCATTGCCGGCTCGGTACTATGTCTGATCAGCGGCATCTCCTTCATCCTTGGGGTGAAGACGCATAGCATCGTCCTGATCTTATTCGGGCAAGTTCTTAACGGCTTCGGGGGCATGTTCTCGTGGGGAGCGCTGCAGGCAGCCGCCTCGATAGCGGCGAACCAGAGCGACGAAAAGCGCGGGAACCACATCATCTCCAATTTCTCCTTCGTCAACTCGATGGGACAATTGGCGGGGCCCTCGGTCGGCGGATTTTTGTCGGATTTTGGCGGGTATGTATTCGTCTTTTACGTGTTTACTGCGCTGAATTTGCTCGGAATCCTCCTCGCCAGCGTCCTGCCGATCGGTTCGTTCGCGCGAGGCCGGGACAGGGAGGAAGTGCAGGAGAACGTTCAACGCAGCAGAGAAGCGTCTACAAAGGCTCAAGGAAAGCCATCGCCCTCGCCGTCGGGCAAAGAATCGTTCTGGAAAAGCTACATCGACGGCTATTCCTTGATGCGCAGAAATAAGCCGTTTGCCGTCGCCATCCTGCTCAACGGCGTATTATTCATGCTGATTGACGTCCGGACGACGTTTTTCCCGCTGTTTATGTCCAACACGGGCTTGACGCATACGGAGATCGGCAGCATGCTGTCCGTTTCCGCGCTCGCAGCGGTGATCGTCCGGCCGATGACCGGCTTCCTGATGAACCGGCTCGGCCACCGACGGATCATGCTGATCAGTATTTTCAGCGGGGCGGTCTGCCTGCTGCTGCTGCTCGTGAAGCCGGAATATTGGCTGCTGGCCGCCATCGTTTTTATTTGGGGCGCAAGCACCAGCGTCAATCAGCCGGTAGCGCTGATGATGGTTTCGCAGACCGTCGAGCCCGGAGAACGTGGGATGGGCATGAGCCTCAGGACGATGTCCAACCGCTTCGTACAGCTGACGAATCCGGTCATTTTTGGAGCGCTGACGACGCTCTTGGGCCTCCGGTTCGGCTTTGGCGTGCTGGGAGTGCTGCTGCTGGCCTTCGGCGTAGTGTATCAGCGGCAGCACAGGCCGTGTCCATCGGCTGTGAGCGACACCTCCGGGACGGGCAAATCCGCCTAAGCCTCATTTTTCGGCGGAGAGAAACAGCTGTATCCTATTTTCCCGTCAGCAGAAACGGCTGCGCAGTCAGCGCGTTCCGATCATTATCGGAATGCGCTTTTTGCGTTGAGAACCATTTTTTATCGTACCGAGCTATGCTTCCTGCCGTATGCTTGCACGTCGCCGCAGATCTTGGCATCGTCCCGGCAGTCGCATCGTTCGTCCGAGCAGGGCGCGAAACGGAGGAGGAAAGGACGGATATCAAGAGGCGTTTCGAACGCCTCGCTTGCAAAGTAACCGTGCTTGCTGTCATAGCGGTCAGCCACCAGAGTCTGAAAGGACTGCTCGTCGTCGTCTTGCACCTGCTGCACATGAGCGAAAAATTTAGGGGAAGCAAACGCGAAATCGGACAGTTCACCGATGTAAAGAATTTGAGCGTCAAACCGGTGATAAAGCGCTTTCGCAGCTTCGTAGGACGGACAATAGTAAGACAGTGCCGGCAGGGGAGCTCCCATAATTAACAAACGGATGTTTAATCCATCCTCAGCGCTAAAGCGGAGAATCGTTTCATAGGCCGTTTCAACGGCAACGCCTTGAGGCTGTTTATCCCAATCCTTGTTGACTTCGTCCTGATAATCGTCGGATGCGTAGAGCAGAGAGTCGGTAATATTGCAGCGGCTTTTCAAGCCGAGCCGCAGTCCCAATTGACCATTACCGGCAAAAACCTCCACAACCTCATCTAAAGGAATCCCTTTCTTTTTTACATAATTACCCAAACCGTCGATAAATTCGTCCGTCAAATGGATATAAGATGGGTAGCTCATACGTGCTCCTTTCATGTCCATAATCTGGTTCCCATTTAACCCCATTCTATACAAAAATGTCAATTGCTTTTGCAAAAAAGAAGTTATTGAAAAAAAGCGCGGGATTGCATATGATTAAAAACAACAATACAAAACATTGTTTTACATTATAAAACAAACTCTGCGAAATAACTTCCTCCCATCGGCAGGACGCCTGAAACTTCAAGCTGGACATCAGGATAGCTCAAGCCGCCGCACCTTACTTTTTTATCCGAAAAGGCTTACAAAAAAACAGTTGACAAGAATTACTGCCAGAATTAAACTAAGGTCAAGTGGTCGACCAGTTGATGTTTTGATGAATAAACAAGTTGTCAGGTTAGCCTGATTGAGAAAGGAGAATAACGATTTTGACCTATAAATCCGTCATGCTGCATCCGGACGATAACGTAGCTGTAGCGCTGGAGCCTCTTTCCCCGGGGACCCGACTGAAAGTCAGCTGTCAAACGTTCGCAGCCGAAGTCGAACTGCTGCAGCCGATCGAGTTCGGACATAAATTCGCCGTCCATCCGATTGGGCATGGGGAGCAAATCCGCAAATACGGAGAAGTTATCGGGGTAGCGATGCAGAGGATTGAAAAAGGCGGGCATGTGCACATACATAATTTGGAAGGTGTAAGAGGGAGGGGAGATCGGCATGCAGAGTAATTTGCCGGTAACGTTTCAAGGCTATCGCCGTACCGGCGGCAAAGTAGGTATCCGTAATCACGTATTGATCCTGCCCACGATTACATGCGCTGCGCAAACGGCACAGCGGGTGACCGAACTGGTTCACGGTACCGTTTCGTTCATTCATCAGCACGGCTGTGCGCAAGTCGGCGCCGATTACGAGCAGACGTTCAGAACCTATACCGGCTTGGGTGCGAATCCGAACGTATACGGCGTTGTCGTACTGGGCCTTGGCTGTGAGACGCATCAAGCGCGCAGCGTATATTCCGAGCTGAAGGAGATGACCGGCAAGCCTGTGGAGCTGGTTTCGATTCAAGAGCACGGCGGCACGCTGCATACGATTGCCCATGCCGCTCAAATCGCGGCTAACATGGTGCAGGAAGCGTCCAGGGAGAGACGCGTGGAATGCGACTTCAGCGAGCTGATTGTCGGAACGGAATGCGGCGGCTCGGATGCCTGCTCGGGCTTGTCGGCCAATCCGGCTGTCGGGAATGTGAGCGACCGCATTGTCGACCTGGGCGGAACGTCCATTTTGGCGGAAACGACGGAATTAATCGGCGCCGAGCATTTGTTGAGCCGACGTGCCATCAACGATCAGGTACGCCAGCGTGTTTACGAAGTGATCGGGGAGATGGAGCATCGCGCCTTTGCGATGGGAATCGATATCCGTACGGGTAACCCCAGCCCCGGGAATATTAAAGGCGGCTTAAGCTCGCTGGAGGAGAAATCACTGGGCGCCTCTACCAAATCGGGCAGCAGGGCGCTGCAGGAAGTCATCCGCTATGCGGAGCAGCCTTCGCGCAAAGGGCTGGTCTGGATGGATACGCCGGGCCACGACATTGAACAAATGACGGGGATGGTGGCAGGCGGCTCGCAATTGGTTCTGTTTACGACAGGTCGCGGCACGCCGACAGGCTCTCCTATAGCGCCAGTTATCAAGATAGCAACGAACAGCGCGATTTACGGGAAAATGGGCGACAATATCGATTTTAATGCCGGCACGATCATAGATGGAACGGAAGACATACAGGCCGTTGGGGCCCGGCTGATGCGCGAGATTGTAGAGGTGTGCTCGGGGAAGCTCACGAAATCCGAAATTTTAAAGCAGCATGATTTTGGCATCTGGCGAATCGGGCCTACCTTTTAATATGCGTATGTTGAAACCGCTTACTGATACTGCCGTCGTCCCTGAACAACAATCGACTTTACGTCAAAAGGAGTTGAGCTCCTCTGTGCTGTACAAGCTTTGGATTAAAAACAAATATGCGCTGCTGTTCTTGTCTCCCTGGTTTGTCGGGGTCCTGATCTTCGGATTGATTCCGATGGTGGTTTCCTTGTATTTGTCCTTCACGACCTACAACATGTTCGAGGCCCCTACGTGGACTGGGTTGGATAACTATGCGGAAATCTTGACGAACGACACCCGGTTTCTGCAATCGTTAAAGGTCACGATACTTTACGTATTCATCGGCGTACCGCTTCAGCTTGCCATGGCTTTCCTGCTCGCACTCGTTTTGAATCGGGGCTTGTGGGGACTGTCGCTGTTTCGCGCCATGTTTTATGTACCGTCCCTGTTAGGGCCGAGCGTGGCTATCGCCATCCTGTGGAGGCAAATTTTCGGAAGTGAAGGGCTGTTTAATCACGTGACGGGCATCTTCGGCATCGCGCCGAAAAGCTGGGTGGCGGACCCGACCACCTCCCTGTATACCCTGATCGTGCTGCTGATCTGGCAGTTCGGTTCGCCGATGATTATTTTCCTGGCCGGCCTTAAGCAGGTGCCCCAGGATTTATACGAGTCGGCTTCTATGGACGGGGCCGGAGCCGTATCGAAATTTTTCCATATTACGTTTCCGATGCTGACCCCGATTCTTCTGTTTAACTTGATTATGCAGGTCATCAATGCGTTTCAAGCTTTTACCTCGGCGTTTATCGTCGGCGGCGGAGAAGGCGGAGCGATGGATTCCACCCTGTTTTATACGCTGTATCTGTACATACGTGCATTTAATCAATTTGAAATGGGGTATGCGTCAGCCCTGGCTTGGCTGCTGCTCATCATCATCGCGTTCTTCACTTATATGCTCTTTGTCTCATCCAAAAAATGGGTTCATTATGAAAGTTAGGAGTGAGTAAGCTTGCAGCCCAATCTTTTGCAGCGCAATAAGCCGATCCAATTCATACTCCTCTTAGGTGTCGCCGTTATCATGCTGTATCCATTGTTATGGATGCTTAGCAGTTCGTTCAAACCGAACCAGATCATCTTCACCGAGCTGGGACTGTGGCCGAGCCAAATCACTGCGGATAACTACGTGAAGGGCTGGCAGGGCTTTTCGGGATTGACATTCAGTTTGTTTTTCAGAAACTCGTTCGTGCTCGTCTTCTTCGCCATCCTGGGCAATGTGATTACCTGCTCGATGACCGCCTATGCTTTTGCCCGGATTGACTTTTCCATGAAAAAAATATGCTTTGCCGTCATGATGGGGACGATCATGCTTCCGCATCACGTCGTACTCATTCCTCAATACATGCTGTTTCATAAGTTAGATTGGGTCAATACGTATTTACCGCTGATTGTTCCGAAGTTTTTGGCGACCGATGCCTTCTTTATCTTCCTTATGGTTCAGTTTATCCGCGGTCTGCCGTTGGAGCTGGATAATGCGGCCAGAGTGGACGGCTGCGGACCGGTAGGCATCTTTATGAAGGTGATTTTTCCGCTGCTGCTGCCGGCGCTGGTCACGACATCGATTTTTACGTTCATCTGGACCTGGAATGACTTCCTCAGCCAGCTGATCTATATCAGTAATCCTAAGCTCATGACGGTTACGCTTGCCCTGCGGGCATTTATGGATTCGGCGGGCGAGTCGTCCTTCGGTTCCTTGTTCGCCATGTCGATCTTGTCGCTGATTCCGATCTTCATCTTCTTTGTCTCTTTCCAGAAATTGTTGATCGAAGGCATCGCCACTTCTGGACTTAAAGGATAACATCATTTACATACTGCGGGGGAGGGGAGCCTTTTTCAATGGAGGTTAAAGGAAAAGCTGTTCTAATCACCGGGGGCGGAACAGGGATCGGAAGATCCATCGCGCTGAAATTTGCCCAGGAAGGCGCTCATGTCGCAATCAATTACTCGAAATCGCGAACGGAAGCGGAAGAAACCGTAAGGCTGGTGGAAGCCTATGGCGTCCAAGGCTTTGTATGCCAAGCGGACGTGTCCGACAACAATCAAGTGATCGGGATGTACGAAGCGGTGAAGCAGCAATTTGGCCGCATCGATATCCTTGTGAATAACGCCGGCACGACCCATTTCGTCGATCTGTCGGATTTAAACGGCTTGACGGAGCTGTATTGGGACCAGACCTATAATGTCAATGTGAAAGGGATGTTCTTTACGAGCCGTGCTTGTGCCGATGAATTGGTGCGCAATAAGGGGTGTATCATTAACATTACTTCGATAGCCGGCTTCAACGGCATGGGAAGCTCTATCGCTTATGCCGCCTCGAAGGCGGCGGGAATCAGCCTGACCAAATCGTTCGCCAAGGTGCTTGCGCCGAGTGTGAGAGTCAATTCGATTGCTCCCGGTATCGTAATAACACGCTGGGTAGACGGTAAGGAAGGTCATGTCGACAAATACAGCAGCCAAACTCCGCTGGGACGCGCTGCGCTGCCTGAGGATGTAGCCGATGTGGCTTGGGCTCTGGCGAGAAACGCCGATTTCGTCACCGGACAGACCATTGTGGTGGACGGCGGCTGGAGTATGTAGCCCTCATTCGCAAGTCATTGTATAGGGTATAGGCCGGTCAACGGCATACTATAAATCAAAAATTGACGGAGGTACCGATCACATGAAACAGTTGTTTTTTGGAGAAGGGATTGGCAGAGCGATTGTTATTAACTTAAGCCGGGGAGATCTGCTGCTGGAGAGCATCCGGGACAAGATGAAGGAAGAAGGCATTCGGAACGCCGTGCTGTTCGGAGCGGTAGGTTCACTGCAGAAATTGGTTTATCATCTGCCTACGAGCATGGGGCCGACCTCCGATGACCGCTTTATTACAGTAGAAGGGGCGGGGCCGATCGAGCTCGGTTCTTTATCGGGGAATGTGATTGACGGCGACCCTCACCTGCATATTGTGGCACAGGATCGAAACGGCAATTACATAGGGCATTTGGAGGAAGGCACCGAGGTGTTGTTCCTGGCGGAAATTATTCTAGCGGAGATCAAAGGCTTGAACATTCACCGCGTCAAGAATGAACACGGCGTCGTTTATTTAGCCGAGAAAAATTAAGCGTTCGCCCTTTGCATTCGGCAAGCGGCAGCGGGTATTCTTTTATCCCAACGGTTTCATGCTCTTTTATATAAATTCATCATATCAGGGAGGTTGTTTAACAATGACAGCGACTATGACGGACAAAGAATTGATTCAAGAGATCAGAAAGGTAAGACTTGCCGATTTGTCGGACGGGATGGATGCTTTGGGGTTGGTAAATGTCGGTTCCATGAATACGAATATGCGTCCGCTCCGCCCGGGAATTTCTTTTGCAGGCTTCGCTTGGACCTTAAAATTGCTTCCTGCTCAGAAGAGCTTCCAAGCGTGCAGCAGCGTCGAGGAGTATATGCAAAATAACGGGAAATGGTGCTCCGACACGTATTCCTATCATAAATTGCTGAAGAGCGAAGATGTAACGGATAAAGTACTGGTCATCGATATGGGCGGCGTAGCCGGCGGGATCTTGGGCTCGGAAAATACGATGCTGTATAAGCGCCTGGGCATGGCTGGAGCGGTTGTGGACGGCGGATGCCGCGATTCCTACGAATGCAACCTGCAGGAAGCCAACGTATTCAGCACTGTGCGCACGTTCCATCACATTACGGGCCGGGTGTCCATGGGAGGCACGAATATTCCCGTAGAGTGTGCGGGCGTAACCGTACATCCGGGCGATATTATTTGCGCGGACGATGACGGCGTATTGGTTATCCCACGGACCAGTGCGGAAGAAGTATTGAAAATCGCCATCGAAATTCTTGAGCAGGCCAAAAATTCGTGCCCAGCACTATGAAGCGCTCGGCATGCAGGCCGACCAAACCTTGAACAGAAGAGGCAACTAACCGCAGTCGGCCGGAAAGCTCCCGGGGCCGCAGGCTTTCATCGAAAATCATGCGGCTTTACGACTTTCCGGTCGTTCTGTTTCTAGGAGAAGCAACAGAGGAGCGAGGAGGCATCATGCTAATGAATTATCGCTATTATATGCCCACAACCGTAGAGGTCGGCGCAGGGATTTCCCGAAAAATCGGAGAAATTCTCAAGCCGCAGGCAGCCAAAGTATTCGTAGTTACGGATGCGGGAATCCGAAAAGCAGGGTTGTTAGGCCCGATTGAGCAATCGCTGGAGGACAGCGAGCTGGCTTACGCTATTTTCGATGAGACCGAGCCGAATCCGAGCGCGGAAAGCATCATGAGAGGCTGCGAGCTGATGAAGCAGCAGCAGTGCGACGTCATTCTCGCCTATGGCGGAGGCAGCAGCATCGATACCGCGAAGGGGATCAGCATCATCGCCTGCAATCCGGGACATATTCTGGATTACGAGGGCGTAGGCAACATACCGAACCCCGGCCTGCCTTTAGTCGTCATTCCGACGACAGCGGGAACCGGAAGCGAGGTCACGGCTGCAACTATCGTGACGAATACGAAGACGCAATTCAAGACGGCGGTCATCAGTCCTTATCTTTACCCCAAGCTTGCCCTGCTCGACCCGCTGCTGACGGAAAAGCTTCCTCCGGATATTACTGCTGCAACAGGCATGGATGCTTTAACACATGCCATCGAGTCTTATACGTCGAAGACGGCGAATCCGGTCAGTCAAGCATTAGCGATTCAAGCAGTTCCGGATGATAGGGAAGCATATAGCGAATGCCTATTACGTCGGGACGGATCTGGCAAGCAGAGAAGCGATGCTGGTCGCCTCGATGATGGCCGGCGCCGCCTTCGCCCAATCCCGCTTAGGCAATGTGCATGCGATATCGCATACGCTGGGCGGCGTGTTTAACATCCCGCATGGCATCGCAAATGCTGCTTTGCTGCCGTTCGTGATGAAGTTTAACCTGCCCGCATGCCCCGACAAGATGAGCGACATTGCAGAGGCGCTAGGGTGTGAAGTCAAGGGCTTACCGCCGATGGAAGCGGGAGCGAAAGCCATTGAAGCTGTCGTTCAATTGAATGCGTCGCTGCATATTCCTTCTAATATAAAGGAGCTTGGCGTCACGTTGGATGTGCTTCCCAAGCTGGTGGAGGATTCGATGCGAAGCGGCAACGTTCTGATCAATCCAAGACTGACGCGGTCTTCGGATATTCGAACCATTATTGAAAATGCCTACAATGGGGTGCTTTAGCGCTTCCGAGCTCAACGAAAATGAAAGCGCTTCCGATTTATAAGACAAAGGGGAGGTTATATTGTGAATTTTCGTAAAATGGGTATGATGACAGCTTCGGCCATACTGGTGTTTTTGGCGGCGTGCTCTTCCGGTGGCGGTGATAAAGCAGCGGCACCTTCCGAGCAGGGCGCAGCTCCTGCTGCAGCCCAGGCCTCTAAGGGGCCGGTCGAGCTACGCGTGTTCTGGTGGGGGAATGCGGACCGCGCCAAGCTGTACGATCAAATTTTTGACCTGTACCAGAAAGAAAACCCGAATGTGAAAATTATCCGGGAATGGACGGGATTCGGCGACTACTGGCCGAAGCTCGCGACACAGGCGGCGGGCGGCAATTTGCCGGACGTATTCGGCTTACATATGCTGCTTTACGGCGGCGAATATTCCAATAAAAAGATTTTGGAGCCGCTTCAGCCTTTTGTCGATAAAGGTGTCATCAAGCTGGACGGATGGGACAAAGCGGCCGTCGATGCAGGCAAAGTAGGCGGCACATTGTATGCCATTCCTAAGGGGATTACGATAAGCGCGCTCATCGTGAACAATTCGTTGATCAAAAGCGCGGGAGCGGAGCTGCCGCCGTCCACTATGAACTATGATCAGTTTAAAGACTATTTGATGAAGCTTAAGGCCAAATTGGCCAAAGATCAATACGCTATTACGGACGTTTCCTATAACGATCACGGCTTCGAATCGTTCCTGCGCGGCAAAGGCAAATCGCTGATGACCGAGGACGGGAAGAAGCTCGGCTTTGCGAAAGAGGATTTGAAAGAGTTTTGGGCTTACTGGGATGAGCTTCGGAAGGCCGGCATAGCCCCGTCTCCGCAAGTGACTGCTGAAACTTCGGGCCAGCCGGCAGAGAACTCGATGTTTGCCAAGAAGAAACTTGCTATCGACTTCCAGCCGAGCAATTACGGCAAAATTTACAGCCGTTCGCTGCCGCAGGAGGATCTTGGCATCGTGCGTTTCCCGAGCGTGAACAATGCCAAGTTTAAGAGCGGGGAAAATTTGCAGGCGCCGGCATGGGTAATCAGCAACAAATCCAAGCAGAAGGAAGAAGCGGCGAAGCTCGTCAATTGGTTCGTCAATGACCTGGCGCCGCAAAAAATTTACAACCTGGAGAACGGAATCCCTGGATCGAAGACGATCCGTGACGGACTCATGGCTGCGCTGGACCCGATGGATGTGAAGGCGGTCAAGCATATGGAAGAGATCAGCCCGGACATTCCGCCCACAACGATCCGGCCGGAAGGCGCTCCGAAGGTGTTCACGGTCTATAAGAAACAGCTGGAGCAGTACGCGTTCGGCAAGCTGAATCTCGACCAGGCTGTAGATACCTTCTTTACGGAAGTGGAAAAAGCTTTGAAGTAAACCTGAGGAAGCGGTTGACACTTTACGAGTTTTAGCCAATAATATAGATCAATAGGCCGACTCTTTAATAGGTTGACCAATTTAATAAGCATAATGAGGATTGATCTATTTGGACAAAAGTGAATATAAGTTTGAACCGATTCAAAAGGACTCTCTGGTCGTTGAGCTGACCAAACGAATACTGGATTACATATTCTCAGGCAGCATCAAGCCGGGAGATAAGCTTCCGGCGGAGCGTCAGCTTTCTGAAGCGCTGGGCGTCGGCCGGTCGGCCATTCGGGAAGCGATCAAGTCCTTAACCGTGCTCGGCATTCTTGAAGTCAGGCAGGGCTACGGAACGTATCTGAAGCGTGCCGACTCCACCCTGCTGACCCAATCGATCGAATGGAGCTTGCTGCTGGGTGAGCGGCAGACGATGGATTTGATCGAAGCGAGGAAGGAGATCGAGCTGACTCTTGCCAAGCTGGCTACCGAGCGCTGGGAGGGTCTGGAGCTTGAGGAGCTGCACCAGATCGTCGAGAAGATGAAAGACGCGAATCTGACGGATTTCATCGAGTACGACATTCAGTTTCACTTGAAGCTGAGCGATATGGCGAGAAACTCGGTTCTGAAGGATATTTTGAGCAGCATCCGTTCCCTGCTTCGCACCTGGATCAAATACGTCATTGAAAAAGCAGGGGAGACGGCTTTCTCCTATGAGGATCACTATGCCATCTATAAGGCGGTTGCCGAACGCAATGCCGAGGCGGCGGTGAAGGCGATGGCGTATCATATGGACGACGCAACCAAGCGGCTGATCGAAGTTCTGCAAGAGACGGAGCAGTCACGTAAAGCTTTGCAGCAAAAATAAGATGACCTGAAGAAACCTCCATGATGCATGGAGCTTTCTTTGTTTGTACACCCGGGTTACGCAAGGGAAGCTCAACGGAAGGGGGTTAGTATCATAGAGAAATTTGTGCTTCCCATCGGTATTATTGTTGCAGGCATTCTTTTAGGTAAGGGATTGAGGGTGCTGTGGGAGCGAGGGCTGATTTCCAGGTTCGGTCCCGTTGGATCTCATTCTGAAGAGAATCATTCAGTGGGTTTTGTTAGGGATTAATCCGATTATTATTTTAGGCGCCTTTTGGTTTGTGAAGCTGGACAGCGTCAAATTGGTGCTGCTGCCTTTGCTCGGCATCTTTTCCTTGATACTGGGCGGCTGCTTGGCGCTTGGCGCCTCCAAGCTTCAGAAGCTGAGCCGGGCGAAGACGGGAGCCATGTTTGTATCCGGCTCATTTACGAATATGGGAAGCTTCGGCACCTTGTTCTGCTTTGTTTTTATCGGCCCGGAAAGCCTTCCTTACATAGCGATGTTCCGACTGCTGGAGGAATTTGTTTATTATTCGATCGGTTTTCCGATCGCTAAGGTGTTCGGAGCAAGGAATGAGCCTGAAAGCCGCCAAGCAGAGAAGAAGCTGCTCAAGCTGTTAACCGATCCGTTCATAGCCGTTTCTTTATCCGCGATAGCCGCAGGCTGCCTGCTCAATCTTTCTCCTTGGGAAAGGCCGCAGATGTATGCATCGGTCATTTCCTTTGCCGTACCGTTCTCGACTTTGCTGATGGTCATTCCCATCGGCTTCAATATGAAGCTGGGAGCCATCCGGGGATATTTGAAGGAATGCTTCTCCATCTCCGTTGTAAAATTTCTTATGGTTCGCCGCTGGCCGTTACTTCGCTGGGATATGCCCTTGGCATCGGCTTGCTGGAAGATCAAATGGTGCTCAAAGTCATCTTGATCTTAACGGCGATGCCGCCTGCCTTTACTTCGTTAGTTCCGCCGCAGCTCTATCAATTGGATACCGATTTGGCCAATTCAAGCTGGCTTTTCAATTCGGCGATGCTGCTGCTTGTTGCTCCGATGCTGTACCTTGTCGTGCATTCGATGTAACGGGGATCCGGTATGGAAATGATTTCTGCAATTCCGTCAACTTTGGGGTATACTAGAAGCTGCAGTTTAATCTAGTAATTCCATGATGATGGAGGAGACCGCTTTGGAAAAACGTAAATTCGGCCGTACAGGCCAGGAGTTTCCTATTCTAAGCTTTGGAGCGCAGCGCATTGTTGACGAGCACAACTGTACGGAGGATGAGGCCATCCAAATCGTGAATCGGGCGATAGACGAAGGCATCACTTATTTCGATACGGCTCCGATCTATTCTAAGGGCCAATCCGAGGAACGGCTAGGCAAAGCCTTCGGGACCGCCGATCGAAGGTATGGGTCGTAACCAAAACGATCGACAGAACCAGAGACGGATCCTGGCGTTCGCTGGAAGCCAGCTTAAAGCGGTTGCAGACCGACCATGTGGAAGAATGGAGACTTCATGATGTCAGAACCATGGAGCAGCTGGAGCAATGCTTTGCCAAGGATGGAGCGCTTCAAGCGTTGATCGAGGCGAAGGAGCAGGGCATTATCAAGCATATCAGCTTGAGCGGCCATACGAATCCAAGCGTGCAGCTCGAAGCGATCGAACGATTCCCGTTTGACAGCGCTTTGGTCGCATTGTCTGCGGCGGATCACTTTATTTACAGCTTCGCTCATGAGTTTCTGCCTAAGGCCAATGACAAAGGAATGGCAATCATCGGCATGAAGGTGATCGGGCTCGGAAGATTGGCGCAGTGGTATGAGAAAGCGCTTAGATATACTTGGTCGCTGCCTATTTCCACAGCTATCATCGGGATGGAATCGATGGAACAGCTGGAGAACAACCTTCGGGTAGCCAAAAGCTTCACGCCCATGACGGAGCTCGAGAAGCTGGAATTTTTTAAAGAGATTATACATATGGTGAACCCGGATGTGCTTCGCTGGAAAGCGAAGGATTGGAGCAACAAGGAAGAATGGGCTGAAAGGCTCTAAAGTTAACAACAGCCATAGTTCGGCATTATGCCGGATTAAGGCTGTTTTGTTTTCATGATGAAACCAAAGGAGAGCTTTTCATTTCATCAAGCGCTGTAACAAGCGGCGGAAATGCTTTATCATGATACCATTCACATATGTAGAAAGAGGATGGTGTATAGCTATGACTTCCGATCAAGCGGCTGAAGGGATCTACTTGTCGAGCGATCCGAATTTATTGAACGAAACGTTCGTGTATCAGTATTTAGGGGAGCATATGTATTGGGCGAAGCGCCTTACGTTCCAAATGTTCCAACGGTCGGTTCGGAACTCCGCCGTCGTGGTCGGCGTGTATAAGGGAGCAGAGCAGCTTGGGTTTGCGCGAGTGGTCTCGGACTGTGCGACTTTTGCTTATTTAACGGATGTGTTTATCGTTGAAGCCTGCCGCGGTAAAGGGCTTTCCAAGCAGCTGATGCAGTTCATTATCGATCATCCTCAGCTGCAGGGGCTGCGCCGCTTCATGCTTGTTACCGAGGACGCAGGCGGTTTATATGCCCGGTACGGCTTCACTCCGCTTTCTGACGCCGGGCATTGGATGGAGATTTATCGGGACTGAGCCCATATAAAGCGGTTTATTCAGCATAAGTTCTCCGATAGTTAACTTAATCATGCTCCGATTTCGAAAACAGCAATCTCAGGAAAACAAGCCAAACGAATAGGAATCTTCACTGTTCCTAAACCGCGATTAATAAAAAAATGGCTGCGCTTGCTTAGTTTCTTTAAGCCCACATGGTAATTTTTATAAGCTCCGACGCTGTGATTCAGTAGCCGTATTTGCCCACCGTGAGTATGACCCGCTAATAACAAATCAAACGGAAGTTGATGATCTTGAACTAATTTTACGATATTTGGGGAATGTGCCAGCAAGATCACATAATCATAACTCTGTATTTCTTCCGTACTCAAGGTCAGACGCTCATTCCCGTATACAGAATTATCGAACCCATAAACGAGGCACTTTTTGTCAACCAGTTCAATTTTACAGCCGCTGTTTAATAATACAGAAATATTTAGGTCTTGAAGTGAATCAATTATGAAATTGTATTCTGAATCAGAATACATTCTTTTACGGAATCCATCCAATACTTCGCGCTCATAATTGCCTGGGACAAAGTATATGCTGGGACAATTTATTTTTCCAATCTCTTTCAACACATCTTTTAATTGGTTTTTCTTTGAAACAAGGTCCCCTGTAATCATCATACAGTCAGGGTTTATTCTATTCACAATATTACTTAATGAACCATTGATAAAACTTATTCGACCGTGGAGGTCAGACAACTGGACAACTGTAAGACTCGTCTCGGACTTTTTGCCAAATTCGTAATATGAACACTTCACCCATAATGTTTGAATTGCAAAAAAAACACATGCCAATACCGCCAGCATTATAATGATAACCATATTGTCCCTTCCTACAAACAGTCTCTTTAAATTTAATATTCTGTTAGTATGCTCCTGCACGATAGTTCAACAATAAGCCGTCCGTCGAAGCTTGCTGTTCGTATCCTTCACAGAAAACAGGCATGAGGGCACTAACATGTTTTTCTTATTCGACATAGTGTTCTCATACTCCTTGCTGTCCAGTTAACGGAACCAGCCAAATAATGCTCCAAATACTTGGTTGCAAGAGAATCTTATGCCGTCAGTAAAACAAGGTCACAAACGAGACTTTTTCATACATCAATTCTGCACATTTGCGCAGTGAAAATCCCTCCATCATGAGTTCGATAAATTGAACACACAGATGAGGTTGCCGTGTCCGTTGGAAAGGGCTGTTCGTAAATCGTTCTGTTCGTACCCTCGGTCCACGAGTGCAAATAGAAAAATTAGCTGTTGCTTATCCTCATTGTCCGAGTCCTCGGCAAGTCTAATCAGTTCTTTCAAATCCATAGGGTCATCAGCTCCGAAGCCATTTGTTACCCTAATTATAGAATGAATGTTCGGTGTCATCAAATTTCAACAATGAGATTTAACATAGATTTATAAAAAAGCTGATTCCTGTTTAGAGGTTCTTCTCCACAGGAATCAGCTTCGCTGGTTCATTGCAATTTTACGAATTCGAACCGAAGGCCGAGCCAGCCGTTCTTTTCTTTATCACCGGAATCCAAATCTCGCTTCTGAACACGGGCGAGGTGACATCCTTATCCGCATTCCACAATATTTCCGGACCTTCCGCTTGTTCATAGCTTGCTGTGGGAAACCATTCGGCATAAATGCGTCCCCATACGTTCTGCAGCGTATCCGGGAAGCGGTCCTGCCGCCTCGAATACGGCCCAGGTTAAGGCGGGCACCTCCAGCGAAGCCAGATGCTCCGGGCAGGCCTTCGTCGTGGCCGCGCCGATGTAATGATCCAATTCCCCTTGTTCCTCCATCCGGCCTTCAGAGAAGTTGGCGGATGCGCTGATTAAGCCCGCAGGCTCCACGTTGGACAGCTGCTTCAGCTCCTGAATCGCCGCACCATCCAGTGAATTCCACATGGCTGCAATCTCCGGATTGACTCCGTTAAAAACAATCGGGACTCTTTTCTTCAGTCCGACAATGCGAAAGGCATCCTTCTCTTCGATTCTGTAGTTCATTTCGTTTCCTCCCTTAACTGTGAGCTGAAAGGTTATCCGCGGATAAGCTTTAAGAGAGCGCCCGTTCGTTCTGGCTTCGGACGGCGAAATGCCGTGTACGTCCTGAAAAGCCCGCGTAAACGAATCCGGTGAATTGTAGCCGTATTTGACCGCTAAATCGATGACCTTCACCGCGCTGCCTTCAAGCTCAAAGGCGGCAAGCGTGAGACGCCTGCGGCGGATATATTCCGAGAGCGAAACCCCCGCGAGGAAGGAGAACATCCTTTTAAAATGATATTCGGAACAAAGCGCACGCTTCGCCGCCTCTTGATAGTCGATATCGTTCGCCAGATTTTCCTCGATATAGCTGACCGCGCTGTTCCAATGTATAAGCAAATCCATGTGATAACCTCCCTATTCACAGCATAGCAGGAGCGCCATGCCGCCATCCGACATTTCGTGCACCATGATGCAGGATACGTTATAATCGGCAGCTTCATACGTACCGCAGCGGCAAACATAATTCTATCGAATATCATATCATTTACACGAGATAAGCGTCTTAAGTATAAAAAACCTTCTGTAAAAACAAGGAAATCAGCCGTCCCCAATCGAAATTATGAGAGATGACACTCGATAACCTCGCGTACATAAACAGGATACAACGGCCCGGCAGAGATCCAGGTTTTGCAGTAGATTGGCGGTCCAATCAAACTTTAAAAAGGAGACACACCTGATGACAACATCGATGTTCGATTTATCCGGCAAAACAGCCGCCATCTCCGGCGCTACTCGGGGAATCGGCAGGGCTATGGCATTGGCGCTAGCGGAAGCAGGCGCTGACGTGGCGCTATTGCAGCGTTCGGCGCAGCAGGTAGAAGTCAAAGAGGAAATTGAGCGGTTGGGAAGAACCTGCCACATTATTCCTTGTGATCTGGAAGATGCGGATCAGGTGAAAGCGGCAGTTCCCGACGTAGTGGAGCGCTTCGGCAGCCTGGATATTCTGGTCAACAATGCGGGGATACAGCGCCGTTCACCATCCGTCGATTTTCTTGAGGAGGACTGGGACAGCGTGCTGAACGTGAATCTGAAAACGGTATGGCTGCTGTGCCAGCAAGCCGGCAGATATATGGTGCCACGGCAAAAGGGGAAAATTATTAATGTCGCCTCCTTATTATCCTTTCAAGGCGGCTTTACCGTTCCGGCTTACGCTGCAGCCAAAGGAGGCGTCGCCCAGCTGACGAAAGCGCTCTCCAACGAATGGGCCAAGCATCACGTGAATGTAAATGCGATCGTACCGGGATATATCGCCACGGAAATGAACACCGCTTTGATGAATGACCCGGTACGCAGCAGGCAGATTCTCGATCGGATTCCTTCCGGCCGCTGGGGGATTCCGGATGATTTTAAGGGCACGGTCGTCTACTTGGCGTCGGATGCCTCCAATTATGTCAATGGTCATTTGCTGGCTGTAGACGGCGGATGGCTGGGACGCTGATGGCTATGATCTCTTCGGAAAAAGTGCTGGTTGCCAGCGTATCTATCCTTCGTGACGGCCAAGTTCTGCTTATACAGGAAAACAAGCCGATTGCCAGAAATGTATGGAATTTTCCGTCCGGCCGAATAGAGCTTGGCGAAGATATTCAGGATGCTGCTCGCAGAGAGGTAAAGGAAGAAACCGGGTATGAGCTGCCCGGCTGACCGGGACGACCGGTGTCTATAATTGTATAAGCAGCGCCGGCAATCAAGTAATTTTGTTTCATTTCACGGGTGAAATTGTCGGAGGCACCCTTCAGCTGGAAGAACATGTGATCACCGACAGCAAGTGGGTAAAGCCGTCCGACTTGCTGGTTCCCGGCTTCCTCGAGCTTCGCGAGGCGAAGCTAATGAGCCAGATAGCGGCTAACCTTGTTCATGCCAAGCTTCATTCATTGGCTGTTTTTAATGCCCAACTGGAAAAGTAACGGTTATATTCACTCTTTACATCACCAACCATGAGAGGCGGTGCTCAAGTGAGCAATCTTTTACAGGTGCGGGTTACCGGAATTTTAATTGAAGAGGGCCGCCTCCTGCTTGTGAAACAAAAAGTATCCTCAGACCGCGAATGGTCTTTGCCGGGCGGGAAGGTAGAACAAGGGGAAACGCTTGAGGAGGCTGTTACCCGGGAAATAGAGGAAGAAACGGGTTTGTCCACAAAAGTAATCAAACTCCTATACCTTTGCGATAAACCGGATGCCTCCCCTTCGCTGCTGCACATTACCTTCCTGCTTCAACAAACGGGCGGGGAGCTGCGGCTTCCGTCCAATGAGTTTGATCGGAACCCAATCCATGATGTGCTCATGGCTCCCATCGGGGAGCTTGACCGGTATGGGTTCTCACGCTTATTCATGGAGCTTGTACAAAGTAACTTCCCTTACTCAGGAAGCTATAAGGGTCTGAAAAGCAATATCGGATTATAAGCGTGGATTATAGGAGGAGGCTTCGTTCCGTAAATGAAAAATATATATCTCGTCAGGCATTGCCAGGCTGAGGGACAGGCCGCAAACGCGCAGCTAACGGAAGCCGGCAAGCGGCAGGCCCTTAGGCTCGCAGCATTTCTTCAGCCGAAAAACATTGAATATATTGTTTCAAGTCCTTATGAAAGGGCTTACAGATCCATATCGCTATTGGCCGAACAGTGTGGTATAGACATTGCTGTGGATGAACGTTTGAAGGAAAGAGTCCTATCCGGACAAAATCATTCGGATTGGCGGGATAAGCTTCGGGTGACCTTCGATGATTTGCAGCTATGCTTTGACGGCGGTGAGTCCAGTCATCAGGCAATGAGCCGCGCGATCCCGGTGCTGGAAGAAGTATTAAGCGGCAGCTATGCGAATGCGGTGATCGTTACGCATGGTAACCTGCTGGCGCTGATGCTGAAATATTATGATGACCGGATCGGGTATGACGACTGGGAAAAATTGACCAATCCCGATGTTTATCGGCTTTCCTTCACAGGAGATAGCTGCTCCTGCATAGAGCGAATTTGGACGGATTGAGGACTGAAACGGCTGCATGTAGACAGGAGGGACTCGCATGAAAGAAGGCTGGGAGCGCATGGAGCCGCCCGCTGTTCTGGGCCTCAGGCAGCTTGCTGAAATCATCAAGCCCGCTTTTCCGGGTAAAAAGCTTCTCGCTGCCGAGCGAATAGGGGTTGGGTTGAGCAATGCCAACTATAAAATCTTTCTGGACGGAAGCACTGCTCCTTATGTGCTTCGCTTATACAGGGGGAATGCGGCTATTGCGGGTAAAGAGACGGCCATTGTACAACGCATTCGGCACCTCGTTCCTGTCGCAGACTTCTTCTATATGGATTGGAGCGGCAGCACATTCGGCAAGCCCTGGGCCATTCTGGAGTGGAAGGAGGGCATCCTCCTACGCGACGTCTTCAGAAGCGGAAATGGAAGCGGTATCGCTTCGGCAGCGGCGTCGGCTGGCAGAACGCTTGCAAAAATACACAGCTTCGCCTTTTCCGAATCAGGCTTTTTCGATCAGGATCTGAAGATCGCTGATCCTCTTCGGATGGGTGGCAGCCGACTGCTGTCGTTTATCGAGTCCTGTCTCTTTGACGGCGCCTGCGGCGAGTGGCTTGGGAAGGACATGGCGCATGAGGTAGGGTCTTCTGCCGGAAATACAGCCCATTACTGACGGAAAGCCAGCAAACGCCCATCCTTGTTCATTCGGACTATAACGGACTGAACATTCTGATGCAGCCGGGGCCGGCAGGCTATTCCGTATCTGCAGTACTCGATTGGGAGGACGCCTTCGCTTGGAGCCGGTACGCAGATATCGCCAATATGCTGCGGTATGAAGAGGATGGCTCGGTTATCGAGCAGCATTTTATTCGAGCTTACCAGGAGGAAGGAACGGCACTTGAGCCGAACTGGAAGCTGCTCTCCAAGCTTGAGGACATGGCGGCCCTGTGCGATATGTTGAACCATTCCACCGTGAATACCCCGACCCGGGTAAGCGATTTAAAGCATTTGATCACGAAAACCGTTCGGTCGCTATGACCGAATATGATGGATTTCCATTCCGCTGTACACCCCATTCGTCAAAATAGGGTATAGAGGAATTCTATTACTGTACCAAGCGCTATTAGCTATATACTGGAAATAGGATGGATATTCGAAATGCTGAGGAGGTAGCCCATGGCAGTGCATCATTTTCGCCCTGAATATTACTACAACACGATCGGACAGCATCAACCCGCACTCAAAATATGCGACGGGGATACGGTAATCACAACGACCGTGGATGCGAGAGGCTGGGATCAGCGTGGAGAAAGCGCGGCAAATCGGGGCAATCCGATGACCGGGCCTTTTTATGTAGATGGCGCGATGCCGGGGGATACGCTGGAAATTCGTCTGGAATCAATGACGCCTAACCGCGAATGGGGCTGGACCTCCAATGTGCTGGCACCGAATGTCGTGAGCCCGCGGGCTGCAGCGGCGCTGCCTCCATCGGATATTGTGCGCTGGTCTGTGGATGTAGAGCAGGGGGTGGCGTCTTTGGAGAAGCCTACTCCCGGGCTGGCGGGTTTGAAGCTGCCTTTGCGGCCTTTTCTCGGCTGTTTTGGGGTGGCGCCAGCGAAAGGACAGTCCATTTCTACAGCGACGAGCGGCGAGTACGGAGGCAATATGGATTACCGGGGGCTGACCGCCGGCGTTTCCGTCTATTTTCCGGTATTTGCTGAAGGCGCGTTGTTCCATCTAGGAGATGGCCATGCCCTGCAGGGAGACGGAGAGATCGTGGGCACCGGCATTGAGATTTCCCTGGATGTCCGTTTCTCCATACGGTTGCGGAAAGGGGAAACGATCGGCTGGCCGAGAGGGGAGTCTGACACGCACTGGTTCTGTATCGGGAATGCGAGACCGCTGAACCAGGCTCTCCAGCATGCGACAACGGAGATGCTTTCGCTGTTGCGCGGTAATTATGGACTAAGCGATACGGAAGCGAGTCTGCTGCTGGGTCAGGCGGTCGAATATGAGGTGGCTAACGTATTCAATCCGGCCTACAGTGTCGTCTGCAAAATACCGAAAGAGGTCCTGGCTCAATTAAAATAAGGCTTGTTGAGAATCCTTTCCCATGGTGGGGGACTCCGGTGGGATATCCTCCTACAGCCGCTGTTGAAACCCGTGAATTAGATTAAATTTAAAGGTAATTTCACGGATTTCAAAGGCGGACGTAAACTAAGCGTTTTTCGGAGAAAAACGGGCTTCGAAAGTTTAGATACCCCACCTGCGTCGAGGTCACTGAAAAACTTACGGAAGGTACGGAAATGTTCTGTAGAAGCGAAAGCGTTCGCCTTTGTCCCTGGATTTCAACCGCTACAAGCGGAATATAATCAGAGAAATACAGGGACAACAGCGATCGGAAGAATATTCCGTACTCGTAGCAATGACTTTTTCAGTGGCCTCCCTGCGTCTGTGCTCCTTTTTCACTTAAGGCGGGTTTCGGGGCAGCCTGAGAAGAACTCCATCCGGAGTTCTTTTTTTAATTCAATCTATCATATTGAAAACTACTATCCATGTATGAGACAATGATAAGCGTTACCATTTTTATCATAATGAATGATAGAGCTAAGGGAGGATGAAATACTGCGATGAGAACGATCAAGCTTGGAACCAGTACGTTGGAAGTTCCGGTTGTTGCGGTAGGCTGCATGCGCATTAAGTCGCTGGAGAAGAACGAGGCCGAGCGTTTCGTCCAGGCGGCACTGGAAGAGGGCGCCAATTTCTTTGATCATGCGGATATTTACGGCGGCGGTACCTGCGAAGAAATTTTTGCCGATGCGATACATATGAACGATGATATTCGGGAAAAGATCATCCTGCAATCCAAATGCGGCATCCGCAAAGGGATGTTCGACTTCTCCAAAGAACATATTCTGGAATCGGTGGACGGCATTCTGAAGCGGCTGAGAACCGATTATTTGGATGTTCTGCTTTTGCACCGTCCGGACACACTAGTCGAGCCGGAAGAGGTGGCCGAAGCCTTCGATCAGCTGGAGAGCTCCGGTAAAGTACGGCACTTTGGCGTTTCCAATCAGAATCCGATGCAGATTCAGCTGCTGAAAAAGGCAGTCAAGCAGCCGCTTGTCGCCAACCAGCTGCAGCTCAGCATCACCAATGCCACGATGATTTCCAACGGCATCAATGTCAATATGGCGAATGAATCCGCGGTTAACCGCGATGGCAGCATCCTTGACTTCTGTAGACTGAACGATATTACGATTCAGCCTTGGTCGCCGTTCCAATACGGCTTCTTCGAAGGCGTATTCCTCGGCAGCGACAAGTTCCCTGAGCTGAACCAGAAGATCGATGAGATTGCGGCTAAATATGAAGTAAGCAATACGACGATCGCTATCGCGTGGCTGCTGCGTCATCCTGCCAACATGCAGCCGGTAACCGGTACGATGAGCATCGAGCGGATCAAAGATTGCTGCAAGGCGAGCGACGTGCATTTGACCCGCCAGGAATGGTATGAGATTTACCGTGCTGCAGGCAATATTTTGCCATAAGCTTTAACCTGGCAGCATCAGGTTACAAACAAACAAGCCAGCCTGCCGGTCATAGACCGGGGGGCTGGCTTTATTTTGGTTAGAGAGGGTTGCGAGAGTCCTGCCTTGCCGGCATACGATGCTACGCCTCGTCCTGCGACTGCTTTACGGCACGCCGCAGCGTCAGCAAATCATGCTCCGCTTCGATGTATTCATTCGCGCCGCCGCGGAATTCAAGTGACCAGCAGCCGTTGTATCCGGCTTGGCTCAGCAGCTGTACTTTGTGCAGCAGCCCTTGACCCGCGAAGTCCACGAAGGCCCGGTCGAATTGAGCGTGAACGGTAAACGGAGCGACCAAGGCATCTCCTGTTTCCTTCTCATCCGCCCAGCGGCTTACATTGAGCACAATACCGAAAGCGGGAGAAGCCGTTTCTTCATGAAGCCGCTTCAGGTTCTGAAGGACCAGGGAAGCCCGCTGATGCGTCTGCGGGCCAACCTGGAACCCGTGGTCATGGGCAAACTGCGCATATTCCCGGTACCGGGCGATACAATGCTCCCATTGCTCATTTGTAAGCTCCGCTGCATTCACGCCCATATCGATCCGAAGCGTCTGAACGCCCCATCTGCGCGCAATGTCAAGGTAGAGCAGCGCCTTCTGATGACGCTGTTCGCGAACAGCGGGATCGTCGTGCCACACGTCGCCGCCGTCGACAGCAAGGCACGCAACGGTTAATTCTTCTTCCTTCAGCGTTTCTTGGATGCAACGAATGTAATCTTCCTCCGTAGACAGCAGCATACCATTCCATATATCCGCATGCTGAAGCCGGTAACGGTACTTGATGCTTTCCAAATAGCCGAACAAGTTGATCCGGCCGGATTTGAACAGAGCGTGGAACGACCACGAACCAATTGAAAACGCTGTCATTTTTACACCTCTACATCGTTATTTTGTTTTTGTTTTCGTTTTTTCCGATGCGGCTCTTATTTGTTCGAGGAACTCGCGGATCTCGGCGAAGGGGGGCTCGGCAAGATGCTTCGGATGATTCGCGTCGCTGTTCACCCAGAGCGTCTCCAGAGGAATATATCCGCGATAATTGCTGTAACGAATGCGGGTAAACAGCTCTTCGAGATCGACCGGTACGTCGGTATCCGGCGAGGTCGGTTTTTTCTTGACTTGGAAGTTCACTGTATAAGGCAGCACAGCCTCGATGTCGTCGTACCAGTCATAGCCTAAGCCGGTGCGGTCGCCGAAGGTTCGATAGCAGCCCGTATCATTGACGACGCCAATATTAGGGTGGTTCGCCCATTGAAGAATACGAATGACTTGATCTGCCGTAGAGGTCATGTCGCCGTGATTCTGCATCCCGATTTTGACGCCCTTGGACGCGCCATACTCCGCACATTCCTGCAGTGCCGGCACGATCCGTTCCCGGGCAATCGCTTCCCAGGTGGTGCTTGCGATATCTTTGGGGATTTCGCCTGTAAATAACCGAATGACAGGGGCTCCCATCGCTGCCGCGACATCGATCCAATATTTGGCACGCTTCACATCGAGTGCGCGTCTTTGGTCGCTGGGATCGGCAAAATCGTTCTTGATGCCCGTTCCGCTGACGGCGATTCCCAATTGCTCGCAAAGCTCCTTGATGTTTCGGGCATAAGCAAAAATTTCTTCGTCGGACTTGGTCGGCATGGCGAAATTATCGTAGCCGGGAATATAGTAGGCGGTCACGTCCACCGAGTCGAAGCCGGCTTCTTTGGCGAAGCGGATTGCGCTGAGGGTATCGAGCGGCGGCGCGCCGTCCGTGCTGCCGCTCAGCCACGAGGCTAAATTATGGCTTAAGCTGTAAAAGTTAAGCCCGATTTTTAAATCTCCTGTGTAATAAGGGTTGTGGCGTTCGGCGGACAAATAATGACGAGTAGGAATTTGCTCGTAAACCTGTGCGTACGGATCTTCTTTGGCCTGTGTTGGATGCATGCGATTGCTCCTCTCCATGATTTCCCAAGATTACAAAGCTAGTATACTCTATAATGGCGGCGGAGAGCCTGAACCAATCTTTTGATTTCCGATTCAATAGTATTATAAAAGCATTCCATGGGTAGTCGAAATGGACGAGACCTATTTCCTTTACTCGGAAAAGGGCAAGCGAAATAGGACTGGACGTAAACTGTTTGGAGCATTACCTGGCATGGTACCATTGCCTCGACAGCAAGGACTATGGAAACACAATGTCGAATAAGAAAAACATGTCGGTCAACTCTTGTCTATATCCTGTTCACCCACTCACAAATATGGAGGTATAATAATGGAACTTCACCTTGAAACAGCTCGTTTAATCCTTAGATTATTTGAACCCTCGGATGCAAAAATGGTTCAAAGTCTAGCAGGAAACGAAGAAGTTGCAAGTACCACACTCTCTATTCCCCATCCATATCCTGATGGTGCGGCTGAAGCATGGATTGAACGTATTCGAAACGCATTTCAAACAGGAGACATTTATTCTTTTGCCATTGTCAATAAGGTAGATAAGATGGTGATCGGATGTGTCAGTTTGCGAGTTTCCAAAATTGAAAACCAGGCTGAGCTAGCCTATTGGGTTGGTCGTCATTTTTGGGGGCAAGGGTATGCCACGGAGGCAGCACAAAGGGTAGTTAAATTTGGTTTTGAAGAATTAGCCTTAAAATGTATTAATGCTGCTGCAATGTTGAGAAACCCAGCGTCCTACAAAGTAATGCAAAAAATTGGAATGAAACCAAAAGACAATTTTTCTAAACAAGTCTTAAAGTCGGGCGTTTACGAAGACTTGGTTCATTATGGGTTGGTCAAATCAGATGTTATTAAAGGTTAAATCACCGTTGGTATTTAGAGGATGCTGAAAACTAGCGGAGAGTACGGAATCGTTCTGTAGAAGCAAAGAAATACAGGGACAACAGCGATCGGAAGAATGTTCCGTACTCGTAGCGAAAACTTTTTCAGTGTCCAGCCAAAAAATAATAAAAGCGGCATAGCTGCCGCTTTCATTTCAGAAGCTTACAGGAGGGAGACCTCCTTCATAGTCAGCTGCATATTGTACAGCTTCGCATAAGTGCCGTTTACGGCCAGCAATTCGTCATGCGTGCCTTGTTCTTCAATCCCGTGATCCGTCAATACGACGATCCTTTGCGCATTTCTGACGGTCGACAGGCGATGGGCGATCACGAGCGTCGTCCGGTTCTCGGATAACTTCTCCAACGAATCCTGAACCGCCTTTTCGCTCTCGTTATCCAGGGCGCTGGTCGCTTCATCGAAGATGATGATCGGCGGATTTTTTAAGAACACGCGGGCGATACTTAGCCTTTGCTTTTGCCCGCCGGATAATTTTACGCCGCGCTGACCGATATCCGAGTCGTACCCGTCCGGCAGCCCCATAATAAATTCATGGGCATTCGCGCGTTTGGCCGCCTCGATGATTTCCTCCCTCGCAGCCTCCATCTTGCCGTAACGGATATTGTCCAATACGGTTCCCGCGAATAAGTAGACGTCCTGCTGCACAATGCCGATGTTACTTCGCAACGAACGTAAGCTGACGTCCCGAATCCTTTTGCCGTCGATAAGGATCTCCCCTTCATTTATTTCGTAGAAGCGGGGGATTAAGGAACAAAGGGTCGTTTTACCGACGCCGGAGGAGCCGACTAGCGCAACATATTCTCCGGGGCGGATATCGAGGGATAGATTATTCAGAACATAGTCGTTGTTTTCTCTATATTTGAAGCTTACATTCCTGCATTGTATGTGCCCTTTAACGTGCGTAAGCTCGACCGCATCTTCGGCATCCGTGATATCCGGCTGAATTTCCAGCATATCCATAAACCGGTCGAAGCCGGTAATCCCTTCCTGATACAGTCTGGCGAAATTGACCAGCCGCTGAATGGGCTCGATGAGAATGCCGATGCATAGGAAAAAGGTGAGCAGATCGGCCAGCTTCAATGAAGAATTGATCATCGCGGCGCCGCCGGCTATAATGACAGCGACGGTAATGAGCTGGGTAAACGCGATCAGCCCTTCGTGAAACAAGGTTTCGCTCTTGTAACCCTCGCCCCGGCTTTGGACGAAACGGTTGTTTTCATAGGCGAACTTCTTTTTTTCTACCTCTTCGTTCGTAAAAGACTTGACAACCCGGATACCGGACAGGGTATCCTCGATTTGGGCGTTAATATCGCCGATCCGGTCCTTGCTGACTCGCAGCGCCGTGTTCATTTTCCTGTTGAAATAAAACGCATACACCGCCATCACAGGTAAAAAGAGAAACACGATAAGGGTAAGCTTGGCATCAATATTCATCAGGATAAGGAAGGCGCCGGCGAACTTCAGCACGGAAATCAGCAGATCCTCAGGGCCATGATGGTAGAGCTCGGTCAGCGATAGGATATCGTTCGTGGTCCGGGTCATGAGCTGTCCCGTTTTTTGTTCATCGTAAAAGCGAAACGACAGCTTCTGATAGTGATCGAACAGCTCGCTGCGCATATCGCTTTCCATTTTAGCTCCCATCAAGTGGCCTTTATAGGAAATAAACATATTGCAAACCGTATGGACGATGAACCAGCGCAATCATCACAATGCCCACCAGATAGATTTGACTCAGCGCATCGGGCCGGTTGGCTTCTAACATATTGGTAATGTATCTCACACACAAAGGGAGCATCAGGGTAATGGCTGAAACGGCAAATGCGCAGGCCAGGTCTGCAAACAATAAGCCCAGGTACGGCTTGTAATAGGACAAAAATTTTCGGGTTCGTGTATTCAATTACGATTCGCCTCCATGAAGTTGGAGGGTTATAGTATAGTCGCCCTCCATAGTTCGAGCCTTTGGATTCGTCCTGTTTTTTTCATAGCGCACACCCGTTTCATTAGTTAATTTGGAACTATCGTTCCTATGAATCATCATATCGCGGCCGGTTTGGTTTTAGGAACGAAATTTTTTTTATAATTAAAAATTACGGATCTTGCTGCGGCTAAGGAAAAAAAGGGGAATCGCCCTCCCGATAAAGAAATAGGAAGGGAGAAGATTGCCGATACACCGGAAAGGGCGAAATGCTTATTATGTTAAAAGGAAAAATAGCGCTGGTTACCGGCGCGGGAAGCGGTCTCGGCCAAGCGGTTTCAATCGGGCTTGCGGCGCAGGGAGCGGAGGTCATCCTGGTCGGCCGGCGGGAGCATTTGCTTAGCCAGACGCAGGCGTCCATTCATGCAGCTGGAGGACAAGCGGTGTATTACGCCGTAGACGTAAGCAGCAAGGAAGAAGTGCAGACGCTGAAAGCGGAGATTTTGAAGCAGCATGGCGCACCGTCGGTGCTGGTCAATGCGGCAGGGATGTATGGAGAAATTAGCTCGATCGCAGACAGCGATCCCGGTCTGTGGATTCAAACGCTGCTGACGAATGCAGGCGGGCCTTACCTGATCTGCCGCGCTTTCGTCGGTGCGATGATCGAGCAGGGCTGGGGACGAATTGTCAATATATCTTCTGCAGCCTCCTTAGCCAAGCCGAATCCGAAAAATAGCGCTTATGCGGTTAGCAAGGTAGCGCTGAACCACTTTACCCGGCAGCTGGCCGCAGAGGTGGAAGGAACCGGCGTGACAGCCAATGTGCTGCATCCGGGCGAAGTGATGACAGAGATGTTCGAGCACATACGGAAGGCCTCCGGTTCCAATGGAGATATGGCCGGATGGGTCAACCGGGTAGAACAGACCGGGGGAGACGCTCCCGAGAAAACGGTAGAGCGCATTCTCGATCTGATTCCTGCGGAAGCCGATTCGATCAACGGCCAGTTTCTATGGATTAAGGATGGCTTGAAAGGCCCGATGCCCAGCTGGGAATAGAGACATACGCACTGTAAAGAACCGTCCGCATCCGGACGGTTCTTCATTTTGTCAATGGTACGAAGTTCAGAAGCAGCTGGAGCCCATGACGTCGCGAGGCGATTTTCGATGGGAAAATATTTCAGGAAAAGGAATAATTTAAGCGTCCGTACCGCAATCTAAGCAGTAAACAAATGAGAACCGCTTTAAGGCACAAGAGGGGGATAGCAGGTATGTGGCTTCGTTTTAAAACGAAGAAAAAGAAGAATGCAGAGCTGCGGACGGAGTCTGCCCTGCTTCAATCCCTCTCTTTGCATGATGAGCAGGATGAAGGACTCAGCGGAGATTTGCAGCATAATCTTAACGTTCTGCAGTCCATTTATACGGAATGTCCCGACATCGTCTTCCGGCCTTTTGTTATCCACGGTAAAAAGCAGGCGGCTCTCATCTATTTTGAAGGTTTATCGAATTGTGAAGAAATGAACGAGAACGTGTTGGCTCCGTTAATGTCGGAGAACTCAGCAGATATTCAGGAAATCAAAGGAATTGTGGAGCAAAGGCTCTCGATTGCCAAGGTCAATTACGTACAAGCGGTCGACGAGTGCGTCAAGCATATTTCTTTAGGATATACGCTGCTGCTTATTGACGGGTTTGACCAAGGCATTTTATTAGCATTAATGAAATTCGAAAAGCGCAGCGTAGAGGAGCCTACGGCCGAATCCGTCGTCCGTGGGCCGCGCGAAGGCTTTACGGAAACACTGTATGTGAACACCTCCATTCTAAGGCGTAAAATCCGTTCGCCACTTATGAAATTTAAAACATTGAAAATCGGCCGCTATACGCAAACGGATGTCTCCATCGCCTACATCCTGGGGCTGGCTGAAGAACAATTGCTAGAGGAAGTACGAAACCGGTTGATGCGCATTGATATCGACGGGGTGATGGACAGCGGAAATATTGAGGAATTTATTGAAGATGCTTCCTTTTCTCCTTTCCCGCAAATCATTTCGACAGAGCGCCCCGATGTAGCCGCTTCCGCATTGCTGGAAGGAAGAGTTGTGATCCTGACGGAAGGTTCACCGTTCGCTTTAATAGCTCCTGTGACTATATTTTCTCTTATGCAGGCTTCCGAGGATTACTATGAACGTTTCTTATTAGGGACCGTCATCCGCTGGATGCGTTTTCTTTTACTGGGCGTATCCTTGATGCTGCCTTCCATCTATGTGGCTTTATTGGCGTTTCATCAGGAGATGATTCCGACAACCCTGCTTATCAGCATTGCGGCATCAAGGGAACAAATCCCGTTTCCGGCTATCGTGGAGGCGCTGCTGATGGAGATTACTTTCGAAGCTTTGCGGGAAGCGGGAATTCGGCTTCCGAAGCAGATCGGCTCCGCCGTCAGCATTGTCGGCGCGCTGATTATAGGCGATGCGGCGGTGTCCGCAGGGCTGGTTTCTCCGCCCATGGTCATGGTGGTGGCTTTTACGGGCATCGCTTCGTTTACGAGCGGACGCTATAACGCTGCCGGAGCCTTTCGGATTCTCCGGTTTCCGTTGATTATTCTGGCTGGAAGCTTGGGGCTCTTAGGGGTGATGTGGGGATTAATTCTGATCGTCATTCATTTATGCACGCTTCGCTCTTTCGGCGTTCCTTACCTGAGCGGATTGGCGCCGGGGATGCGCAACGAATGGAAGGACATGCTTGTCCGCGCTCCTATCTGGTCTTTGAAGAAAAGACCTAAATTCAGCAGCGATGATAACCCGGTCAGGCAGTCCGCCGGGACGAGACCAGGCCCTGCCCAAGGGGGAGAATGAACGAATTGCTATGAAACAGCCGAAATGGAGTAAACGATCATATGCTGCCGTGCTGGGCTTGCTCCCCGTCTTACTGCTGCTGACCGGCTGCTGGGACCGGAAAGAGCTGAACGATCTGGGCATTATTGTAGGAACAGGCTTGGATAAAACCGTGGAGGAAAACATGGTGGAGGTATCCGTCCAGCTGGTTTCGCCCAAGCATGCGGGAGGGGCACCGGAAGGGCCGCAAAAAAGCGGCGAGAAGCCGACACTGGCCCGTTCTGCCAGAGGGGTGACGATCTCTGACGCCTTAAGCAAGATGCAGGAAAAGCTTCCGCGCGTTTTGTTTTGGGGGCACAGCAAAGTATTAGTTATCGGGGAGGAGCTGGCGAAGGGAGATAACCTTAAGGATTGTCTGGATTTTATGGCGCGCCATCCGAAAACGCGGCTAAATTCTTATATTTTTATAAAAAAAGGGAAGGCTTCGGATCTGATTGCGACGATCCCTCCCTGGGAGAAGGACAGCTCGGAAGTGGTCAGGGAGCTGGCCAACAGCCATGTAAGCATAAAAATGGACATCAAGGATGTGTTGGAGGGCCTCAGCGGTGACAGTAGAGCGGCAGCCATTCCGTGGGTGGAGGATGCTCCCTGGCTGGGCGACAGCCGGACGGAGCACGGCTTCAAGCTGAAGGGGGCGGCGATTATCAAAAACGGGCGGATGGTCAAATATGTCGATGACAGCCTGGTTCGGGGCATTCTTTGGCTGCGCGATGAAATTCAGCATCCCACCATTACCGTATCGCCGAAAGAAACCAAAGGGTACATTTCGATGCTGCAGCTGAGTGCCCGGACGGTACTGATTCCGGAAATTAAAAATAACCGCTGGAGCATGACGGTCAAAGTCGAGACGGAAGACGACGTGCTGGAAAATTCATCTCCCTTGTCGTTAGGGACTCCCAAGTATTTGAAGCTGCTGGAAGAAGCGGCGGAGCAGGATATTCGTCATCGCATGGAAGGAGCGCTTAATGTTCTCCAAAAAGAGGCGAATGCGGATGTGATCGGATTTGCTGAGGCGTTTAACCGTAAATATCCCAAGCTATGGGAAGCGTCAAAAGGCCGTTGGGATGATATTTTTCCCGGCGTTCAAGTGACGATTGATGTCAAATCCAAAGTGCGGAGACCTGGATTGTCCGGCGGTCCGCAGGGGCGGCCGAAAGAGGAAATCGAAAAATAACGGACGGATGCCGAATACCAGCTTAAGTCGGCTGCCTAGAGAGAAAAAAGCAAGGGGGAGTGAGATTATGCCCGAAAAGGGCCGGATTTCGGCATTTCAGATGGGTTTACTGATGTATCCGTTAATCGTAGCGACAGCAGATCTGACGGTTCCGACGATTACTTATGAGTATGCGAAGCAGGATTTGTGGCTGTCCCCGTTCTGGGATAGTCTGGTAGGCTTGGTATCCGTGTGGCTTGCCGTGCGTCTGGAGCGTTTTTTTCCCGGGGAAACCTTGATCCAGTACCTCGTTCGCATTCTCGGCACCGGCTTGGGAAAAGCGGTCGGTTTGATTTTTCTTTTTTATTACCTGCACATCAACGGGAATATCATCAAATTTTCTCAAGAGCTGGTGACAACCAACTTTTTGAATTACACGCCGATTTTTGTCGTGACCTTCGGGCTGATCTTTGTCAGCGGCTGTGCCGTGCGCGGCGGACTTGAAGTGATTGCGCGGACGGCGCAGGTGCTCATGCCGTTTGTGCTGCTGCTGACCTTGGTTGTTTTCGTGCTGCTCACTCCGGATTTGGAGGTAAAGAAGCTGTTTCCTATCTTTGCCCACGGAATCAGGCCATCTCTGATGGGGGCGGTCGTTCCAATTGCCTGGCTGTCTCACTTCATCATGATTTCGTTTATGCTGCCTTATGTAAGGGATCGGGAAAAAGGGCAAAAGTGGTGCAACATTGCCGTCATTGTCACCGTGTCCGCGCTCTCGCTGTGCAACATTTATACCTTGCTGCTCTTCGGCAATATCACCGGCAATTTTACTTATCCCGTCATGGAGGCCGCGCGTTTTATCAGCATTGCCGATTTCCTGGAGCATATGGAATCGCTTGTGGTTGTCATTTGGATCGCCGGGGTTTACTTGAAGATTGCGATTTTTTATTATGTGCTGGTACTGGGAACGGCGCAGTGGCTGAACCTCAGCAATTACAGGCCGCTTATTTTTCCTATCGGCGTCCTGCTGCTAGCCTTCTCTTTATGGGCCGGGCCGTCCATGGAGGATTTGCATGCCTTTATCAGCCGGGCGACTCCGTTTTATTCGTTCATCGTCCATATTTTGATCCCTTTTCTTCTGTTTCTGACGGTGTTGGTCCGTAAAAAGATGTTTGCCAAGAAGGAGCCGGCCCACTAAGCCGTAAAGTAAGCCTGCTTATACTGAGGAGCTGGATAAACGATGGATGTGTTAAAAATAATAGGCATTGCCTTGATCCTGGCCGCAGCCGCCTGGTTTGAATGGCCGAAAATCGAAGCGACCAGAAAAAAGAAAAAAAGGTATTCGTCATTTTCTCCCTCATTTCGGGAGGAATGCTTGCTGTGGTTATATTATACCCCGAGCTTCCGGGGCCGAATAAATGGATGCTGGAGCTGTTTAAGCCGATGGGGGAAATGATGCAGAAATATAAGCTGGCCGGTTAATTTAACGAATACGAAAACGTATGCTAAAACGAAAAGCTTAAAAGAACCTTTCATGTCTGGTCAAGCCCCCATTTTGTAGACATTGAAATAAAGTCCCTAGACTGCAAGCTGGCGTCGGTAGGCCACCCGCGTCAGCTTGTTTTATTTCCATTGCGGTAAGCATTATATCCGCTTCTTGAGACACCCAGCACTTTGCAATGCTCACATAAAAATGCCCCCTTAGAATTCATCGGAATAACAGGGGGGTTTTTGCAAGTCTATTCTGAGGAGGGCATTTTACTGTAGAATCGGCTTTTTTGTCGTTTGTCTAGCGCAAGCCCGCAGTGTATGGAGGGAACATGACGGGAGTTAACAAGCATTCGTCTTTGATAAATAGAAAGTGAGAATAACAGCCTCCGGCACAACATCCGGAGTCATTTTTTTGCAAAAAAATTAGGGGGAAAGAATGGAAAATGAAGGAATTGGTCGTATCATGTCGAACTATTGGTGCATGTCATATAGTTAAAAAGGAGTGATTTGTATGAAATAAGTCCTATTTTTGCGTAGGGATTCAGATACAGAAACCGAATATACTATTCCTTCGACGGTTGTTGATCAGTCGACAGGGGAGGAGAGTGCGGTTTGTATGGGGTTCGAACGTCTACTGCGCAGTGCCGCAGCATGCATTTGGGATTCGCGCTTTTTATCAGTACCCTCGTGTGTTAAAGCCAGTTTCACTGTTTACCAAATTCAATAAAGAAGGGAATGATAAATTTTGAGATTTCATATGAGTCGGCAAGTTATCCGGAAAGCACTTTTCATTTTCTTAGGGGCTCTACTCTTCATGTCCGGTTTTGCTTTTAACAATTCTTCCATATCTCAAGCGGCTCCAGCCCATATCATTAATACGGTTAAGGCGGGTGGATTTCAAGGGATTACGGCGGACTCCGCAGGTAATCTTTATTATGTGAAGTCAACAGATGTAACGAAGATTTATAAACTCACTCTGGCAGGAACAGAAAGCGTCTACGCGTCGCTGGGTTCAACCACGTATCAGCTGGTGATCGATGCCAACGATAATATTTATGCGGCCACTGCTGTAGGTTTGAAAAAAATAGATCCTTCGGGAACGGTCGCGACGGTTGCAGGTCCTGTTTACTCTTGGTCAAAACATGTCGCTTGCCGTTGATAACGCCGGTAATTTGTATTATAGCGCCAATACATTAACCAGCCTTTTAAAGGTGGATCCGCAAGGAAATGTGACGACGGTTGCGACTGGCTTCACACAGATTATGGGGATCGCCGTAACTTCCGATGGTACGATCTATGTATCCGACTATATGGCTCACGTCCTTAAAAAGATCGACACGAACGGAAATGTAACGATTGTGGCGGGAACATCTGGAACTCCCGGGTATTCGGGTGATGGCGATCAAGCGGTCAATGCCAAGCTGAAAGGTTCGTCATAACCTCACGATTGCCGACGGTCAACTGTACATCGCTGAATTTGATAATTTCGTTGTTCGGAAGATCGATCTTGCAACGGGAATAATCAATACCGTAGCGGGTACAGGCGTAAATGGCAGTACGGGGGACGGCGGGGCGGCGACTGCAGCCAAGCTCGCAAATGTCTGGTCGGTTAGCCTGGATCCTTCCGGCAATCTATTCATTGCAACCACAAACGGTCTGAGAAGCGTGTATATGCCGGGAACGCTTACCGGTACTGTCCTGGATACGGACAATAATCCCGTCAGTGGGGCTGTCGTTACGATGGTGGGCGGTTATGCCACGATTCCAACCACAACGGATGCTTTGGGCGACTTTATATTTAACGATGCTTTTCCGGGTGCCAAGCAGCTGACCGTAACAGCTTCGGGTTACGCTGATGGTACAGGGACAGGAAACGTTATGTCAGGTATGAGCCATAGTGCCGGAATTATTACGCTCGGAGCCCATGTAACCGGCGTGACACTGGACAAAACGGAGGTTTCCTTACCGGCAGGCGGTGATACGTCTACGCTGACTGCAACGGTAGCTCCTAGCAACGCGGCCAACAAAAACGTGACATGGTCTAGCAGCAACACCGGCGTAGCGTCGGTAGACAGCAATGGCGTAGTAACGCCAGTAGCTGAAGGTACGGCAACCATTACAGCAACAACGGCAGATGGGGGATTCTCGGCTTCGGCCTCCGTTACAGTGACCAGGATGCTTCTTGCGCCTACGGGTCTAACCTCTACAGCGGGTGACGGACAGGTTACTTTACAATGGTCGGCTTCAGCTTCCGAAGGAGTAGTCAGCTATAACGTGTACAGGGCAACGAATTCCGGTGCGTACGAGCCAACAGCAGATGCGACGGTAAACGGCTCTACATACAGCTATACTGCTACAGGATTGACGAACGGCACAACTTATTATTTCGTCGTCAAAGCAGGATACGAAGAGGGGATCAGCGGAAGCTCCAATGAAACGAGCGTCACACCGCTTTCCAGCAATGCTGATTTGAGCGGCTTATCCATATCCAGCGGTACGCTGGGCCCTGTATTTGACGGAGCCCAGACTTCCTACACGGCATCCGCAGCCAACAGCACGAGCAGTCTCACGGTGACCGCGTCGGTGTATACGGGAGCCGCTGTGAAGATCAATGGCGCTGCTGCGTCTAGCGGTGTTCCTTCAGCAGAGCTCCCACTGAATGTAGGAGCGAACACGATTACGGTTGAAGTGACTGCACAGGATGGCATTACTCAAAAAACATACACCATTCTTGTTACCCGTCAAGCCGGAAATCGCTCCGGCAGCCATGGTGGCGGTACAGCAGCACCGGCCAATAATAGTGTTCAGGTTGTGGTGGACGGCGTTGAACAGGAGCTGTCAGCTGCATCGAAGCAGGATACGATCAACGGTCAGACAGCGACCATCATTACCCTTGATAATGATAAGTTGATTGCGAAGCTGGAAAAAGACGGGAATAAGGTGTTAACGATTCCTGATTCAGGTACCTCGGATGTAGTCATTGGCGAATTAAACGGTAAACTGGTGAAAGTCATGGAAGCGAAAGACGGTGTCATCACCTTGCAAACAGAACGGGCAACTTATACGCTTCCGGCTTCACAAATCAATATCGACAGTATTTCAGCGCAGTTTGGCAGTGATGTCAAGCTGGAGGATATTAAAATCAGTGTCAAAGTCGGCTTGTCTTTACCGGCAACAGCAACAAGCTTGCAACAGACAGCGGCGGATGAACATATTTCGCTGGTAGGTGCGCCTGTAGACTTTGAGGTGACTGCGACACTGGACGGTAAGACGGTATCGGTGAACCGATTCTTAAGCTTTGTCGAGCGCAGTATAGCTCTCCCGGCCGGCACTGGTGCAGCACAAGTCACGACTGCGGTTGTACTGAATGCAGACGGAACTCTGACGCATGTGCCTACCCGATTTGTAACGGCGGACGGCACAACCTATGCTGTCATTAACAGTCTGTCGAACAGTACGTATGCGCTTGTACTGAGTCCTAAAACATTCGCTGATGTTGAGAATCATTGGAGCAAGCAAGACGTGAACGAAATGGCTTCCAGACAAATCGTTCAAGGCGTAACCGATAAGGAATTCCAGCCGGATCAATCGATTACCCGCGCTGAGTTCGTTGCGATTATGGTCAGAGCTCTCGGACTGAAGCCGACGGCGGAAGGTGATATGCCAAAGGATGTTCAAGCATCGGATTGGTATGCGGGTGTCGTACAAACCGGCTTGTCATACAAGCTGATCAACGGCTATGAGGATGGATCGTTCCGTCCTGATCTGACGATTACAAGAAAAGAAGCGGCTGCCGTCGTGGCGCGCGCATTAACTATTGCCAAGCTGAACAATGGAATGACGGATAGCGAGGTAAAGAAACAGCTTGAATTTTTTAAAGACGGTTCCCTCGTTCCGGAGTGGGCAAAGAATGATCTTGCCGCTGCCGTGAAGAACCAGATTCTTCAAGGCGATAACGGCCAAATTTTGCCGGATGACAACGTGACTCGCGCTCAAACTGCCGCAATGATGAGAAGATTGCTGCAGCAGGCTAATTTGATTAATTAAATTCATTGATGTTGTGAAATAAGAATGGGGTGTCATGCCGAATGCTTAAATGCTGGCCTGACACCCCCTTTTTCTGACCAGTAATTCGGAACTCCCTTTCACCCGATATTTCCTCATCCATTTCTTCATCCTCTGTGAATCATGGATTCCCAAATGTTCGTTGATCTGCCGGTATGTCGATTTCTCCGCTGCATGCAGACGAATGGTTTCAGACTTTAACTCTTCTCGGTAGGTTTTGAACTTTTTTGATCCCCATAAAAAGTGCCCCCCTTAGAATTTATCGGAATACTCAGGGGGGAAACATGGCCTGATTCGGTCTATTGAATCATCGTATACGAGAAATGTTTGTCGAGCGCAAAGTTAATTGCGCCCAGGGCGCCGCCGATTTCGCCCAGCACCGCCGTATGGACGGTGATGCCCGAGGAGAGCGCCATCATGGAGCGCTGCTGCATAACTTTTGTAGCGGTTTGTACATAAGTTTGGCAGCTGCCTGGAATGGAGCCGCCGAGAATGATCGCTTCCGGATTCAGCAGGTTGACGAGATTGGCCAGAGCGATGCCGAGATAGGAGGCGGCATGGCTGATGATCCGCACCGCCAGCTCGTCGCCTTCGTCGGCCGCCCTGCATACGTCGGCGGCTTGAAGCAGCTGCAGATCGTTGCCCGGCAGCACCCGGTTCAGCAGGCTGCTCTCTACGCCGGATCTGAGCAGTCTGCGCGCTTCCTGCTCGATGGCGGGAGCCGTCGCGTACAAGTGCAGACAGCCGTTGTTGCCGCAGGGACACACGGGGCCGTCCGGCTCCACGGTAATATGGCCGAGCTCGCCGGCTCCGCCGAACGAACCGGACACGAGCTGGCGGTCGTTGAAAATACCGGCGGCGATGCCCGAGCCGACCCCGACATAGATGATGTGCTCGTAATCCCGGCCGGAGCCGAACCGGCATTCCGCCAGACCGCGGGCGCGGTGGCGGTTCATGGCGACGGCCGGCCAGCCGAGCTCCTTGCCGACCATATTTTCGATATCGACATTCACCCAGCCCAAATCCGCGGCGCTTTTGATAATGCCTTTGCGCGTGTCGACCAATCCCGGCACGCTGAGGCCGAACATGCGGATAACCTCCTTGTCGGATGCTTGGGCGAATTCGGTAATATGTCCGATCAGCTCTTGGACGGCGGTTTCGGGCCGGGGCGAGCTGACCGGAATTTTGGACATATGCAGCACGTTGCCGAGCAAATCGAAGACGCCCAGCTGCCCAGACCTGGTTATCCAAATCCGCGCCCATGATGGCGTGGGATCCGGGCACAAGCTCCAGGGCTATGGCCGGACGACCGCCTGTGGACGGGGCTTTCTCCGTTTCCTGGACGAGGTTGCACTCAATCAGCTCCGAGATGGTAGAGGAGATGGTCGCCCGGCTGAGCTCCGTAATCTTGGTCAACTGGATGCGGGGCATGGAGCCGTGCATGCGCAACGCTTGAATGATGCTCGTCTTGCTGCCCTTCTGATCGCTTTTGTTAGAAATTATCATAAGTTTCACCGTTTCCATATCATTCTGTGAGCCAAAGGAATCGTTAGATATAGTTCTAATTTAATAAAAATTAAAACAAAGATCAAGTTAAACCTGCAAATTACAATCGACTTCAGCAGGTAAATCAATATTTTCTAAGACACTTAATTTATATCTTGACATAAGTATTTGTTTTCCAGTATGATATCCCCATGCAATGAAAGCGCTGTTATGGAGGGGACCCAATGAAAGCAACAATTGTACTTGGCGGCAATATGTATGATGATTCGACAATCGAGCACTTACTGAAGGATGCGGCTCACATTGGTTATGAGGGAGTCGAGATCCGCGGGGTCGGCGAGCTGAAGGACGGTTATATTCCCGTCGAGCGGGCCAAGCAGATTAAGGCCATGCTGGACAGGTACAAGCTGACGCCGACGAATCTCTCTTTGTTCGCAGGGGGGTTTGCCTGCAACACTGAGGAAGAGAACGAAGAAGAGGTGCTGAAATGGAAACGCTATCTTGACTTTGCTTCCATTATCGGCTGCGGGATGATGCGGTTGAATCCCGGTTTTATTCATTCGGCCGATGTATCGAAGGACGATTTCGCGAGAGCGGTAAGGTGGTTTCAGCAATGCGCCGATTTAGCGGGCGAGAGAAATATTCGCGCTGTCATTGAGATGCATCACGGCACATTATGCGATACGGCCGAGGCTTCCGCTGCCTTCGTAGAAGCCGTCGGCCGCAGCAATGTAGGCCTGATCCTGGATCCGGTCAACTTGTATCAAGTACCGACGGAATACGGCATTTCTACGATCAAACAATTAAAGCCTTATTTGTTCAATGTGCATATTAAAGACATCGTCGAGCTTAAAGGCACCGAATATCCATGGGCCTTCGGCTACAGCGATTATGTGCCGCACATTGGAAGGTATCATCGGGTCGTGCCTAAGCAAGGGGCGCATGAAGAGCGCTATTACTGCCACCGCTTGATCAATCAGGGCGGGATTGACTGGTATGAAGTATTCAGAGGGCTGGAGGAGATCGGCTATGAAGGCTATCTCACCATTGAGAGCGTAAGCAAGCCGGGCTCCGATCTGCCTGTTCATACCGCATTGGCACAGCAATGCTACAACGATCTGCAGCATCTGCTTCAAATTACGGGTCCCAAGCGGACGTATCCTCCGTTGGATAAAGGAGTGTCGGAACGAAATGAAACATATGAATAATCCTTTTTCATTTTCTCTATTTGTGAAGCATTGGAAGGACTTATCCGCGTCCGAGCTGGGCGCCTTTGTCAAAGGCGTCGGATTTGACGGCATCGAGCTGCCGATCCGGACAGGCTTTCAGGTCGAGCCGGACAATGCGGCCCGGACGCTGCCTGCTTTGGCCTCAGAGCTGGCCGGACAAGGCCTCCGCATCTTCAGCGTGGCGGCTTCCACCGAGGAATCGGTGTTTGCCGCCTGCGCCGAAGCCGGAGTGCCGCTGATCCGGGTTATGATCGGCATCGATCCGGACGGCTACAAGGCGACAGAGGAGCGCGCGAAGCGGATGCTGGAGCAGCTTGTGCCGCTTTGCGAGAAGTACCGCGTCAAGGTGGGCGTGCAGCAGCACTACGGCAAGTACATCATCGACTCGAACGGCATCATGAGGCTGATGGAAGACATCAGCCCGGACCATGTCGGCGTCGTATGGGATGCGGCGCACGATGCCTTTGCCGGACAGCAGCCGGAATACGGGCTGGATATCGTCTGGTCCCATCTCGCCATGGTCAATCTGAAGAACGGATTTTTTGTCCGCAGCAACGGGCCGGAAGCCGCGACGGCGGAATGGAAGCGCCATTTTACAACCGGCAGGCACGGTATGGCGCATTGGCCGCGTATCGCGGGCTATGTGAAGGAACGCCAATATGGCGGCGTGATCTGCTTAACGGCGGAATATACGGATCTGGACAACAAGGACCGCTATATCGCCGAGGATCTTGCTTACGCCAAGTCGCTTTTTAACGAGCAGCCTTTCCCATCCATTGAACAGATTTGAAGAAGGAGGTGCGGGCAATGGCAGTTCAAGGCGATTTTCCTATAGCCAATCTCGCCCAATCGGCACCGAAAAGCAGATGGAAGCATGTGATGCACAATCTGCGGAGAGATAAATTTCTTTACCTGTTAATCAGTCCCGGGGTTTTGTTCTTTCTGATCTTCAAGTACGTCCCGATGTGGGGGATCGTCATCGCCTTTCAAGATTATTCGCCTTACATGGGCGTGTCGGGAAGCGAATGGGTCGGCTTCGAGCATTTTATCCGTTTTTTCTCCAATCAGGATTTTTACCTGCTGTTCCGTAATACGATGGCGATCAGCGTGCTGAACCTCATCTTCTTTTTCCCGCTGCCGATCGTATTGTCGCTTCTGTTAAACGAGCTGCGCAACGAAACATATAAGAAGTGGGTGCAATCGGTCGTCTACATGCCGCACTTTCTGTCCTGGGTTATTATCGCAGGGATTACGTTTCTGCTGCTGTCGCAGTCATCCGGTATTTTCAACAAAATGCTGGTCAGCATGGGCTTTGCCAAGTACGACTTTCTGACCAATGAGAACAATTTCTGGGCGCTGCTGACGATTCAGAACATTTGGAAGGAAACCGGGTGGGGGACGATTATTTTTCTTGCGGCCATTGCCGGCGTCGATCCCCAGCTGTATGAAGCGGCCAAAATGGATGGAGCGAGCCGCCTTCGCCAGGCTTGGCACGTCACCCTTCCGGCGATACGGAGTGTCATCATCGTTTTGTTCATCCTGAGGCTCGGCCATATCATGGATGTCGGCTTCGAGCAGGTGTTTCTGATGATGAACGGCGCCGTTTCGAATGTGGCCGATGTATTTGAAACCTATGTGTACCGGCTCGGTATCCAGCAGGGCCAATTCAGCTTCAGCACCGCCGTCGGCTTGTTCAAATCGGTTGTCGGTCTGATCCTGGTCATTGCGGCCAACAAGCTGGCCAAGCGCTTCGGCGAAGAAGGGGTTTATTAAGCTTAATACCGTAATGGGGTGAGAAGGATGAAACGAAGCCTGGGGGACCGCCTGTTTGATACGGCGAACGTGATCGTCTTGGCTGTTATAGGGATCGTTACGCTGTTCCCATTGTATTACGTATTTGTTGTATCGTTTACCGATCCTGTCGAATATATCCAGAAGCAGGGCTACATCCTGTTCCCGGCGCACTGGACGTTCGACTCTTATAAATACCTGCTGTCTACCTCCGCATTTAAGGACGCGACTCTGGTCAGCGGCTTTCTGGCTACCGTAGGAACGGCGTTGAGTCTGGTCATTACGGCAGCGCTAGCTTATGGTCTGTCGCGCAAACGGCTGATGGGCCGCAGAGTGCTGATGCTCATGATCCTGATTACGCTGCTGTTCAGTCCCGGCCTGATTCCGCCGTATTTGCTGGTCCGCGACTTGGGGCTGATTAACAGCATCTGGTCGCTCATTATCCCCGTGCTGACCAGCGGATGGTACGTGCTTCTGATGAAAAGCTTCTTCGACAGCATCCCTGTCGAGCTGGAGGAGTCCGCGGTGATCGACGGCTCGACCGATATCGGCGTGTTTTTCCGGATCGTGCTGCCTCTGTCGCTTCCCGCGCTGGCCGCCTTCGGCCTGTTTTACGCCGTAGCTTACTGGAACACCTTTTTTAGTGCGGTATTGTACATCAACGATCATGTCAAATGGCCGCTGCAGCTCGTGCTCCGCAACATGCTGATCGACTCGTCTACGCAGGCGGGCGGATCGGCGGCAGCCGAAATGATGGCCGAACAGAATATCCCTACCGAAACATTAAAAATGGCTGCGGTCGTCATCGCGACGGTTCCGATCCTGTGTGTTTATCCGTTCCTGCAAAAGCATTTTGCCAAAGGTGTGATGCTCGGTTCGGTGAAAGGATAATCATTTTTACCATTCATTGAGGAGGGTTTGTATGAAAAACAAAGAAAAAAAATCGACACGCAAGGTGGTGCCCGCTTCTGTAGCAATAATGATGGCGGCTTCGATGCTGTCCGCTTGCGCCAGCTCCGGCAGCTCGCAGGGAGCTGACACGGGCGGTGCGGCTAAAGACGAGAAGCCGACGGAAATCAGCATTTTCACCGAGTTCAATACGCCGGAGCCCCCGGGAGCGGACAACCCGGTGCAGAAGGAATTCGAGAAGCGCACCAATACGAAGCTGAACATTATGTGGACCTCGCCGAACTCATGGGAAGAGAAGCAGAACGTGCTGCTCGCTTCCGGCGACATGCCGGACCTGATGAAGCTTAAAGATATGAAGCAGGTGCAGGCGATCAATATGATTAAGCAAGGCGCCTTCTGGGATTTGGGTCCTTACTTGAAGGATTACAAAAACTTGTCCGCTTACCCGAAAGAGATTATGGATCTGGTCAAAATCAACGGCAAGCAGTATATTCTCCCTTCGGTGCGTCCGCTGCAGGGCGGCAGCTTCCTGAATATTCGTAAGGACTGGCTGGATAACGTAGGGCTGCCGATGCCGCATACGCTGGACGAGTTTTATACCGCTTTGAAAGCGTTTGTCGAGAAAGACCCGGATAAAAACGGCCAAAAAGATACGTATGGCTACAACGGGAAGGATTGGGGCAAGATCATCGATATTTTCAACAAGAGCAACGGCAAGTGGAAGGAAGTCAACGGCAAGCTGGTCGATACCGATCTGGAGCCGGGAACAAGAGACGGACTTATTTATTTGAATAAATTGTACAAGGAGAAAATTATTCCCGAAGACTTTGCCGTTATGAAAACGACGGATTACGAGAATATGGCCAAAGCAGGCAAGGCCGGGGTGCAAGCGGATACGACGGAAGGGGTGTTCCGTGCAACAGAAGGCGCGCAAAAGCTCGATCCGAAGGCCGATTTCGTCGCCATGACGTATCTTGAAGGCCCGAACGGCAAAATGGTGCATACGGCGAGCGGCTTCGCCGGCGTGTATCTCATTCCGAAGAGCGTTCCGGAAGCGAAAATGAAGAAGATTCTTGCTTTAATGGATTACGGCGCATCCGAAGAGGGCTTCGAGCTTGCCTGCTACGGTCTTAAAGATATTCACTTCAAGGTCGTAGACGGCTTTAAAACGACTACCGAGCAGGCGGTGAAGGACAGCGTTTCGCAAAGCTCGTTCGGTAAAATTTTCGAAAGATACGATCCGTATCTGTGGGCTTACCGTGTAGGCATGCCGAAGGAAATGTTCGAGCGCAATAAGAAAATTGTGGATGACCGTGCCAATTACGGTGTATCCGATGTCTCGATCGGTCTGCTGTCCGATATCGATCTGAAGATGGGCCCCGATTTTAAAAAGAAAATGGACGATATGAAGATTAAGGTGATTATGGGGAAAGAACCGATCGAGTCGTGGGACGCACTGGTAAAATCGTTCAAAGCGGATGCGAACTACATGAAGATGGGCGAGGAATTCAACAAAGCGTATCAGGATAGAAAGAACGCGAAATAAATCGACTGAGGGGTGGAGCCTACCATGCTGGCAAAATTAAAATTGGCCGTTGTCGGATTGGGGCGTGTTTCAAAGTCCCATCTGCCGGCGGTCAGGGAGCTGTCCGATAAAATTGAGCTGACTGCGCTCGTGTCCCGCGATGCAGGCAAGCTGGAGCTGGAAGCGGCTCAGTGGGAGGGAGTCAAGACGTATACCTCCTATGAAGACGCGCTCCGCGACCCGGATATCGATGCCGTCCTCCTGCTGCTCCCTCACGATCTTCACGCACAGTATTCGATTCAGGCGCTGCAGGCGGGCAAGCATGTGCTTGTCGAGAAGCCGATGGCGATGAACGTTGCCGAAGCGGAGCAGATGGCGGCGGCGGCCGAGTCGAGCGGCAACACGCTGATGATCGGTCAGAGCCGGCGGTTCTTCCGACCGGTGATGGAGTCGATCCGGCGGGTAAGAGCGAATGAAATCGGCGGCTTGATTAACATTAATGCGCTGCTGCTCGCCCATATGGACAAGCCTGCGACGGATTGGTGGAAGGACGACTCCAAGATCGGCGGATTTATTATCCCGCTGTGGGGCAGCCATATTTTGGATTACATCGTATGGGCATACGACAAAATGCCGGTCTCGGTCTACGCGCAGGGGCATTCCAACAATCCGAACTGGAGCGGGGAGGATGAGGTGGCGATTTCGCTGAACTTTGGCGAAGGCCAAATGGCCAATGTGCTGATGTCGTTCAATGCCGGCGCCCGTCCGACCGACGAGGAAGGCTTGACCGGCAAACGGATCTGGTCGACGCAGAACAGCATTTATGATCGCTACTTAATCGGCACGAACGGTCTGATGCATCTGAGCGACGAATATGAATTGACGCTAAACGGCGAGAAGCAGGCTGAATGCGGCCGGACGAATGCCAATTTCACCTGGCAGCTGGAAGAATTTGCGGATGCGATCCGGGAAGGGCGGGAACCGTTGGCATCGGGGCGGGAAATCATCCGCGTCATGAAGGTAATTGATGCATGCTTCGAATCCATGCGTACCCATCAGGTAGTTCCGCTTTAATCTGAATACGGAAGGAACGATTCATTATGAAAATGAAAGCGCTAGTACTTTCTCCGGAGTCGCGGTTGAAGGAGGTTTGCTCCGAGCGGTGCCGCGTCTTGTTAAACGAGCATTTTGACGTCAGCTGGAATGAGACCGGCAAAGATTACACCCAAGAAGAGCTGGCCGAGCTGGTTGGCGACGCCGAGGTTATTTTTACAAGCTGGGGTTCCCCCGGCTTGACGGAAGAAGCGTTGAACCAAGCGCCCAAGCTGCGCGCTGTCGCACATGCCGCCGGTACGGTGAAAAGCCTTGTGCCGAAGCAAATTTTCGGCCGCGGCGTCCGCGTGTTCTCCGCCGCTCCGCGCATCGCGCTTAGCGTCGGCGAATACTGCCTTGCCGCGCTGCTCGCTTCCTTGCGGTATTTACCGACATTGAACGATTCGCTGTGCAAGGGTCAATGGAGAGACCTCGGGCTGAAGGGGCGGGAGCTGACCGGCAGCACGATCGGGATTATTTCCGCCAGCTCCACGGCCCGTGCTTTTATTAAGCTGCTGGCCCCGTTTCAGGTGAATGTGCTGATCTACGATCCGTACTTGTCCGAGGAAGCGGCCGCGAGCCTGAATGCGAAACGGGCATCGCTTGAGGAAGTGATGAGCTGCCCGATTATTTCGGTACATGCGCCGAAGCTGCCGGCGACGGAAAGAATGCTGACGCGGGAGCTGCTGGCACGCATTCCCGACGGCGCGATCTTCATTAACTCATCCCGCGCTACCGTCGTGGACGGGCCTGCATTTATGGAGGAGCTGGCGAGCGGCCGCTTCTTCGCAGCGCTTGACGTATTCGAGAAGGAGCCGCTGGCGGCGGACAGCCCGCTGCGCAGCTTGCCTAACGTGCTGCTGACTCCGCATATCGCCGGAGCATCCGTGCAGGGCCATCTTGCCTTGATGGAGGCGGTTGCAGAAGATGTGATCCGCGGACTCCGCGAAGAAAAGACGTCCTACGAAGTGAGCGAGCGCATGTGGGAAGTCATGGCCTAATCCGTTAAATTTATACTTATACGCAGTGTACGAGCTGGAAGGAGACTTGCGAAATGGTTAGAAAAATGTCCGTACCTCCGATGGAATTAGTAGATTACGAGGGGCCCGGCACCCAGATGTGCGCGGTGATGGATGCGATTGGTGAAATTAGCGTCAAACGGGCGCTGATTCCGGAGCCGAAGGAAGGCGAAGTCCGGGTCAAGGTGAAATGGGTCGGCATCTGCGGGAGCGACGTGGAAGTATTCCGCGGTGCCCGCGAGCCGGAATTTATTTCGTATCCGACGCGGCTCGGGCATGAGGTGGCCGGGATTATCGACAAAGTCGGCCCGAATGTGATCGGCGTCAAGGAAGGCGACCATGTCGCTCTGCGCTACGTATGGGGAGCGTTTGCCGAATACGTGTGCTGCACGCCGTTCTCGTTGAAGGTGCTGCCGAAGGATCTGCCCCTAATCGAGGGCTCCTTGATCGAAGTGCTGCCCGGCATAATCCATGCGGCGGAGCTGGGCGAGATTTCCCCTAACAAAAATGTCCTGATCACCGGCCAAGGCGTCAGCGGTCTTGTGATGACTCAGGTGGTCAACATGTTCAGTCCGCGAAACCTGGTCGTTACGGACTTGTTCGATGAGAAATTGGCGCTGGCCCGCAAATACGGTGCTACGCATACGTACAAAATGCCGAACGAGCACGCCAATACGATGGATATCGTCGGGGCCGATTTCCCGGACGGGTTCGACGTTGTCATTCCTTGCTTGCTGGAAGGCGCGGGGATGGTCGATGCGATCAACGCCGCAGCGCAGAATGGCCGTATCGTGATGTACGGCTGCATCGGTACCTGCCACAAGCCGGTCGACTTCTTCAAGGTTCACAAGAAGCGGCTCGACATTCTGTCTACTGAGCCGAAACGGGATATCGACAACCGCCGGTTCTTCGACGAAGGGCTGCGCCTTGTATTGGACGGCTTGGTGAACACGGAGGAAATGATTACCCACGTGGTGCCGCTTGCTGAGGTTTCCCGGGCGTTCCAGCTGAGAAACGAGCATAAGGGCGATACGATTCATGTGATGATCGATTGCGAGGTCAAATAACTTTGGCATAAGAGCCGTCCTTCGGGGCGGTGAGCTTGTTGAGAACTCCCTCACATGGTGGAGGGCTACGGTGGGGTATCCTCCTCCAGAGCTTGGATGCCCCACCTGCATCGAGGCCGCTGAAAAATTAGCGGAGAGTACGGAATCGTTCTGTAGAAGCGAAGCATTCGCCTTTGTCCATGGATTTCCGTACTTGCAGCGATGGCTTTTTCAGTGGCCTCCCTGCGTCTGTATTCATTTTTCGCTTAAGGCGGGTTTATCAATAGCTTGGCCGTCCTTCGGGGCGGCTTTTTGCCTTTTGCCATCTCCTTACTTGTCATTTGTTTTTTCGGCTCGAAGCCATGTAATCAGCGAAAGCAGTAAAGCGGTGAAGGCCATGGAGGCGAGCAGTAACCAAGGAGACTGGTTCAATACGGTGGAATCCCAAGGCAGCAGAATTCTCAAGAGGCAGCCCTTCTTTCGCGCAGCTTGGCAAACATTGAGAGCAGAAGCAAGATTCCCGGCACAATCAAGCAGAGGGGCACCAATACGAACGCGGGGACGACTTTAAACCCGATATGCAGATGCTCGGAGAAATTGCCTGCCATGGTCATGCCGACCACGTAAGCGATAAGAACCGTAATCCAAACAGGCGCCGTATTATTGGACATACGCGCCAGCTCGCGAATACACAAAGCCGCGGCAAGCGTATGGGTGGTGATTTTGATAAATATGGTACATATAAAATATAGGGCCCCGACCGCTTCCAGATTCTCCAAAAAATCCGCGATGCTCAGCATTCTCATCACAACAAAGGACGGGATGATCCCTCTTTGGAATACATGCTCGCCCAAGGCCGTGATCGACAGCAGATCGAAAATAACGATAAAGAAACCGGCCAATAAGCTCGCTCCTACGCTGATTCTGCCAAGATACTCCCGCCTGGACATAAAGCACCAGAGCACGGTCATTTCAATGCTTTCACCGTACGATTGCATGATGCCGGTGGGCCATATGTTTTTCGCTACTCTGCCGACGCCCTCGCCCAGAACCGGCGTCAAATAGTCCAGCCGCAGGCCCCCGGACACCGTAAGCAGAAACATTTCAAGCAAAATAAACAAAACGAGCACCGGCAGAAGAAAGCTGGCGACCCGGCACAATACTTCTAACCCCGCACAAGCGGTGTAGATGACCAGCACCATAAATGCTGCCGTAAAAAACCATGCGGGCGTTTTGGGCAGCAGCGTCAGCGGAGCTAGGAACTTCAAATCGCTAACGCCCCGTCCCAGCTCATACATGAACAAAAGGGGGTACAGCCAGGCGAGCGGCGTCCCCAGCCACTTGCCAAACCGGCTCTGCAGGCAGCCCGCCAACGAAATGTATCCGTTTAATCTGGTAATGACGCCGTAGCCCGCTACGAGTATTGCGCCAAGCAAAGAAGAAACGAGCGCCGAGATCCAGGCGTCGCGTCCGGCATCGGAAGCAAAGCCGAAAATGATCGTTGTTCCTATCTGAAATAAGACAATGAGAGAGAACAGTTGATAGGGCGAGACGGAAATCATTTCATATCCTCCCATTTCGTATCTTTTTGGATAAGACCGGTATTAATCACCTGCACCACCGGCTTGATCACGACTTGGACCTCCGGGAACAAGCGGGTCCATTCCTTGGCGTATTGCTTGTTCCAAGCTTTGTGCTGCTGGCGGTAAATGGCTTGACCGAAGCCGAGAATGTCCGTGCGCAGCGTTTTTTGCGCTTTCAGACAAACCGATTCAATCCGCCGCCGGATGTCTTCGGCAATAAGCGTCCGCAGGAGGGACGTATTCGCCGATTCGCTCAGATCCAGCTTCGACACGTTTTCATATACCTTTAAAGAAGCTGAAACGTCGATATGCATTTGAATTTTTTCCTTGCTCACCACGGGGGTAAGTTTGCTGTGAACTCCGGCAAACTCGGCGCTTATACGGCCGCCCCCAAGATCCGGAGGGATACTGACGGTAATGACGCCTTCTTTCATCTCATTGCGTATCCACATCAGCCCACGGGTTTCTCTGTCATTCAGCCAGCCAACCAGCCGGTCGCCGCGAAACGCTGCCGTTCCCCGCGTAGCCATCACATTTTTGGTGTCTTTGGAATGGGAGGTCCCTTGCTCCGATGAGACAATCGCAATCTGCGGTGCGTAAGGCTCATCTCCCGAATCCATAACCATAGCTAAGAAACGCCCGATGCGGACGGAGGGACCGATGCCTGTTTTGAGTTCTTCCTTAATAACTTCGGAAGCCAGCTTCTCGAATTTCGGCTTGAATTTCAGCATTTCTTCCGCTTCCGTCTTCGTGACCAGCACGAAGCTGTTAAGCTGCGACTGCCGGGCGCGTTCGAAGAAATCCAGCGCCGGCATGACGCCATTTTGCGCAAGCTTCTCTCCGATAATAATAATGCGGTTATGGGAGAAAAAGATTTGCCGTGGCAGCTTTCCTTGAATGTTGCGGTAAGCGTCCATGACGGTTTCGCCTTCCTCGGAGACGATCCAGCCGGCGGTGGTCTCCAATTGGGTTTCTCCTCCCCCGCTGGCGGAGGAAGACGTGCCGACAAGCCTGGGGATCGCCAGAAGCAAGCTGACGCGGATATTGCCGTTTTCCATTAAATCGATGCCTGTGGCTGTCACGATGCCAATATCGTTTACTTCTTTTCTTTCCCAGCAGCCTGATAGCAGGCAAACCAGGATGGCGAAAGGCAGTATTCGCTTGAGGAGGAAATACGGCATCGGAAAGGCTCCTTCCGTCAAAAATATCCGGATCTTCGGCGTATAGAGCGGCATCCTATTTCTGCTCCGACGGGGACGCGGCTATTTGGCTCGCTTCCACCAAGGTATGCGAAGGATGGCATCCCTTAAGCTTTTAAGGTCTATAGGAGAGAACGGAGCGAAATAAGGCTCGCCAAAAGTTCTTAATTTCGATAAGTGGACAAGTAATCCGAGCAAGGCAATCAAAATACCATACAATCCTAAGGTGCCAGCGACGATCATCAAAGGAAAGCGCAGAAAACGGATGGACAAGCCTTGGCTGTATGACGGGAAAATAAACGAAGCGATCCCCGTGAAAGAGACGACGATAACGAGTGAAGCCGATACAAGTCCCGCTTGCACGGCGGCTTGTCCGATCACGAGCGCTCCGACAATACTTATCGCTTGACCTACGGGCCGAGGCAGGCGGATTCCCGCTTCTCTCAAGCCTTCGAAGGCAAGCTCCATAATAAAAGCTTCCACAATGGCCGGAAACGGCACGGCTTCCCTCGAAGCGGCGATACTGAGCAGAAGGCTTTCCGGCAGCATTTCCTGATGCATCGTCGTAATGGCAATATATAAGGATGGAAAGACAAGGGCACTGAAGGATAGCCACAAGCGGAGCCAGCGGGTCGCCGTCGCAATCATGTAATTTTGATTGTAATCCTCGGAAGATTGCAGCATCTCAAAGAAACTGGCCGGCGCCACGAGAGAAAACGGAGTATTATCTACCATAATAACGACCCTGCCTTCTGCGAGCGCAGCTGCCGCCCGGTCCGGGCGCTCGGTTGTCATGACCTGCGGAAAAATGGAATAGCGGTTATCGGCAATCAGCTCTTCGATATAACCGCTTTCCAGCACGGTGCTCAATTGGGTTTTCCTGATTCTGGATTTCACTTCGTTCACCAGATCGGGCCGTACGATGCCGTCTATGTACATGATCGCCAGCTGTGTCCTGGAGAGAAGACCGGCCTGAAGAAATTCGCTTTTCAGCTGCGGCGTTTTTAATCTTCGGCGAATCAGCGTGAGATTAACCTGCAGGCTTTCGATAAATCCGTCTCGCGGGCCCCTGATAACCGGTTCCGTTGCCGGTTCCTCGACCGATCTCGTTTTGAATGAGGCTATACCGATGGCGAGCGCTCCCGGCGACCCATGAACCAAGAGGAACATGGCGCCGCTTAACAAGGCTTCCACGGCCTGATCAAACCGTGTGACAATGTCAACCTTCTCCGATGAAAGCACCTTGCAGCACAGCCAGGACATCAGGTCATTGTCTTGAAGCCAGGATGGTTCCGGTTGGCTGCATGACATCAACGGCTTCAGCAGCTCGGTATCGATCCGTTGTTCATCTACCATACCATCCATGAAGACGGCGAGACCTTCGACATTGTCGAACATAAGGAAGCTGCGAAAAACGATGTCATCGCACCGATCGAATATAGCCCGGAACCGGGCCTCATCTTGAAACAAATTACCTGAAAGCAATGCATTTTCATTTAACTGCTGCACGGGTTCCACCTTCAAACAACGATTTCTAGGCTATTGGTGTATTATTTTCAAATTACTACCATTTGATTCTTCCGTGTGAAATTAAGTGCTGTATGGGATGGCAAAGGGCAGGGGAGAGGGGGAACGACAGAAGGCAGTATCTTTACTGCGCCGATGCTGTAACAGACTTGAATTTTCTATTGTGGTAAAAAAAGGAATAGGTTGTTCCAGTCTCTTCCAGGCTGTCGAGAAAGCCACATTAAGTGAACCATGCGAACCAACGCAGGTGGGGTATCTTCTGGAAGAGTTTACGTCCGCCTTTGAAATTCGTGAAAATGCCTTCAAATCTAATCAAATTCACGGATTTCAACAGCGGCTGGAGGAAGATACCCCACCGGAGTATCACCCAAATTCAGGGTGTCCCGACAAGCTCGAAGAGGCCATTCCAGCTTCTTCCGATCTTTTGAATAACCGTTAAACCTTAAATGAATTCCACCGGAGCCTTAATGTTTATTTCCTTTCGCCGAGAACGCGCTTAAATGCTGGGCTTTATCCGTTGTAATAAAGCTGCACCCCGGAACCAGGAGGCTCTTCCTTAACTGAATCGCCAAATCATTAAGCAGGCGGGTCATGGCGGTGCGTTCATTTTCGTGCATATAAAATTCCAATCCATATTGAAATACACCTGACTGCTGTTCTCTTAGCCATACGATGGCCCCGCACATTTTGACCGCCTTACCGAGAAGGGTCGTCTCGATCTCCAGCACAATGTCCGGATGCACCGCCAGCTTGATATTTGAAATAAACCTGATTCCGCCTATGCCGATATCTTCGATCAGTACCTCCGATTTGCCAAGCTCTATGCTTTTGCCTTTAATTTTGACCACGGTCATCGTGGCGCTCAGAGGGAAGTAAAGCGTGATGCGGAAATATTTCCGCTGATTCTCCATCACTACCTGCTGTCCATTAGCAGGATTGGCGGCAGGTGCCAATGTGCCCTTGCGCAGCAGCTTGGCGAATTCCCCGGCCGGGACGGGCTTGCTGAATAGATAGCCTTGGATAAGCTCGCATTTGAGATGCTTTAAGAGATGCAGCTGTTCTTCGGTCTCAACGCCCTCCGCAACAACCGACATGTTCATCTGATGGGCTAATTGAATGATGGCGGCAATAATGGCATTGTCTTCGCTGTCTTGATATAAATCCTGAATAAAAGACTTGTCGATTTTAAGCGTATTGATTTTTTGTTTAAACCTTTTTAAATAGGAGAGAGAGGAATAACCGGTTCCGAAATCGTCAAGAGAAATGCCGACCCCAAGCTCTTTTAATTCATTCAGGATGGACGTGACCACTTCTTCATGCTCCAATAAGGAGTCTTCCGTAATCTCAATTTCAAGATAAGAGGGATCCAATCCCGTATCATGCAGCACATTCTTAATGGAGCTGACCATTTCTTTATACAAAAACCGTTTGGCAGACACGTTAACGGAGATAGGGATACATGGAAGGCCTGCTTCCTGCCATTGTTTATTCTGATGGCACACCGTTCGTTTCACCCATGTGCTTATGGCGGTGATTAAGCCGGTTTCTTCGGCTAATGACAGAAACTCGTTAGGCGTGATCAGCCCCCATTCGGGATGGTTCCAGCGGATTAAGGCCTCCGCTCCTACGATCTCTCCCGTTAACGCTTTAACCTTCGGCTGGTAATACAACTCCAGTTCGTTTCTTTGGATCGCCTTGCGGAGATCTTTTTCCAGAATAAAAATTTTGTAGGTTTGGACATTCATGGACGAGGTGAATACCTGAAAGTTATTTTTCCCCAGATCCTTCGCACGGTACAGAGCCGAATCGGCAAACTTCATAAGAGATTCGGAATCTTCGCCGTCATTCGGATAAACACTGATTCCCACGCTCGTCGTGATATATAATTCATAATCTTCTATAATAAAGGGCTCGTTCAGCGTTTCGATAATTCTCCGGGCAACGTTTACGGCGCTCTCCGTAGATTGGATATCGGGAAGGACAATGGTAAACTCGTCGCCGCCCATCCTGGCGATAAAATCATTTTGCCTGACGCAATGCTGCAGACGGCCCGAGATCATATTGAGCAGCTGATCCCCGATTTTATGTCCTAACGAATCGTTCACATATTTAAACCGGTCCATGTCCAGGTACATGACGGCTAATTTTTGTCGGCAGGCCCGCGCAACAGCGAGCAATTCCTCAAGCTTTTTTTCAAACATGCGTCTGTTCGGCAGATCCGTCAACGAATCGTGATAAGCTAAATAAGCGTTTAGCTCCTCAACCTGTTTTCTTTTCGTAATATCCAGCACGGTACCTATTACGGCAGGCTGCCCTTGGTACATAATTCTGTTGGAGAGCAGCTCTACATCGATAATCGAACCTGTCCTGCTTAATCACCCGGAACTGATGATGGATCCCTTCATGCTCGTTCGGTATGCTTCTGATATTGTTCTCAACCATGAGCCGATCTTCCGGATGGATGACATCCCATACTTGGAGCCCGATCGTCGCTTCTTGATAACCGAGCAATTTTACCAGATAAGGATTGGCATAGACGATTGTATGATTCTGGATAATATACACCCCGACAAGGGATTTCTCGACAAGACTGCGGTATTTGTCCTCTGCTTCGATTAACGCTCTTTCGGCTTGCTTGCGTACGGTAATGTCCTTGGCAATGGAATGAACGCCGATAATTTGATGATCGACTTTAATAGGAAGCTTGGTCACGCGCAGCTCAACGGCATGTCCATTTTTATGAATACAGGTAAGGTCATAGCTTTGGGGCTCGCCTTGGGCGGCTTTGTGAAAATAATGCCATTGTTTGTCGAGGTCTTCCTGACGGATGAGGTGATTGAACCCGGCGCGGACCAGCTCTTCTTTGGAATAGCCTAATACAGTTTGCAGGGCATCGTTGCAATCTAAAAAACGGCCCTCAAGGTCGAAATAGGAGATGGCCACCATATTTTGCTTAAATAAAGACTGATACCTCTGCGTGCGTTCCTCCAGCAGCCGCTTTGCCGTTTTCTCCTCCGACCTGTCCATACCCATACCGATGATTCCCACCACTTTATCTTGAAAAATGACCGGGGCAATCGAGCATAAGACATCTATGACGTGACCGTCCTTGTGCCGAAGCGGGAGTTCGATTGAAACGGACTCGCCTTGAAGTGACCTTTTCGTGGTACTTCATTGTCGCTTCCAGGTCTTCCGCGCTGAAAAATTGGGTAAAGCTTATTTGCTCGTGCCTAGCATAGCCTGTCATTCGAATGGCTGCTTCATTGACGTCGAGAACATTTCCGTGTACATCCAATACAAAGGTGGCATTAATCGAGTTTTTAAACAGCGATTGATACCGCTGCTCAAGCTTTCTTCGTTCCGTAATATCTTTCGCTATTCCGTATATGCCTGTAATCTGGTTGTTCTCGCTATGGGGGATTGTCGTCATGCTTAGTTCAACGTAATGACCCTGCTTGTGTCTGACGACAGCTTCGAAGCTTTGCGGTGCACCGTTTAATGTATGATGGAGGTAATTTTTCACTTGATTAAATTGATCTGCAGGCATCAACTGCTCCATGAATTCCGGATTCAAATCATCAGAGGTATAGCCCAATATACGGGTAAAAGCTGTATTGGCCTCGACAAGACGCCCTTCCGAATCAAGAGAGAACACCAGGTCCGGATTCAGGTCAAAAAGAGATTGGTATGACGAGGGTGAAGCGCTCAATGATACCGGTCTCCCGTTTTGTTCGGCGGTTTTGGCCGATCGAAATTTAAAAAGTTTCATATGCAGCTCCTCATAATTCACTCATATATTATGTTAAGTTGATTATAGCAGAAATTGTGTATTTTTATTGAATTTTCATGAAAAAAGTATTTTTTTAAATAAAAGTGTTGAAAAATGCCTTTTTATCAGGATAACTTATAGATCTTATAAGGTCATTCTAATTGACCTCCCGGTTCTGCTGTGTTAGGTTCAATATAGTAAAAAAATTAATGAGATACGTATACTAGGAATTAGTATCATTACATGCTATGTGGGGTGGATATCGTTGGAACTTCAAGTAACAAACAGTCCTTTTAATCAGGAGCAAGCAGAGCTGCTTAATCGCCTTCTGCCTACATTAACGGAAACGCAGCGGATTTGGCTGAGCGGTTATCTTACAGCTCTTCACGGAGCTGCAGCCGCGGGAGCTGTCACTGCGGCACCGCCGGCGGCCGCTGCCGTGAACGCTGCGCCCGTGTCGAAAGAAGTAACCGTGCTGTTCGGCTCTCAGACCGGTAAAAGTCAAGGCTTAGCGAAGAAAGTGTCCAAAAAGCTTGAGGATCAAGGCTTCCAGGTAACGCTTTCCTCGATGAGCGATTTTAAAACGAATACATTGAAAAAGGTTCAGAACCTGCTTATCGTGGTCAGCACGCATGGCGAGGGCGATCCGCCGGATAATGCGCTTCCATTCTATGAATTTCTGCACAGCAAGCGGGCGCCGAAATTGGACGGCTTGCAGTTTTCCGTGCTTGCGCTGGGCGATACCTCCTATGAGTTCTTCTGTAAGACCGGCAAGGACTTCGATCAGCGTCTGGAGGAGCTGGGCGGCAAGCGCATCGTAGACCGAGTCGACTGTGATGTGGACTTTGACGAATCGGCGGCGGAATGGATGAACCGCGTCCTGAGTTCTCTGGGTACTGCTTCCGGCTCTGCGGCAGCTCCTAGCCAATCTGTAGCAGCAGTGGAGAGCGGAGAAGCGTCCGAATTTTCCAGAACGAATCCGTTCCAGGCGGAAGTCTTGGAAAATCTTAATTTGAACGGCCGCGGCTCGGACGGGAAACCCGTCATATTGAGCTGTCGCTTGAAGGCTCCAGCCTGCAATATGAACCGGGCGACTGCTTGGGCATCTACCCGGAGAACCACCCGACGCTTGTAAACGAGCTGATTGACGCCATGGGCTGGAAGGCGGATGAGCTTGTAGCGATAAATAAAAATGGCGGCACGGCTACAGTGCAGGAAGCGCTGCTTCGCTATTATGAAATTACCGTATTGACCAAACCGCTGCTGGAGCAGGCGGCCAAGCTGACATCGAACAGCGGACTCAAAGAGCTGTTGGAGAGCGGCCGTGAAGCTGAGCTTAAAGCATATATTAAGGAACGCGATTTGCTGGACCTGGTTCAGGACTATTCGCTTAAAGGGGTTCCTGCATCCGAGTTTGTGCCGATCCTGCGGAAAATGCCTGCCCGTCTGTATTCCATTTCCAGCAGCCCGAAAGCTGCGCCGGATGAAGTGCACGTTACCGTCCGTGCGGTGCGTTATGAGGCAAGAGGCAGGGAGCGGTACGGCGTGTGCTCGGTTCAGCTTGCCGAACGCGTTCAAGCAGGCGACAAGCTGCCGGTATACATTCAGCAGAATCCGAACTTCAAGCTTCCCGAGAATCCGGAAACCCCAATCATTATGATCGGACCGGGAACGGGCGTTGCGCCGTTCAGAGCTTTCTTGGGCGAGAGGGAAGAGATCGGAGCGGAAGGAAAAACATGGCTGTTCTACGGAGACCAGCACTTTACGACCGACTTCCTGTACCAGATCGAATGGCAGCGTTGGCTTAAAGAAGGCGTCTTGACCCGTATGGATGTAGCGTTCTCCCGCGATACGGACCAGAAGGTTTACGTTCAGCACCGGATGCTGGAGAAGAGCAAGGAGCTGTATCAGTGGCTGCAAGAAGGCGCCAGCATCTATGTGTGTGGCGACGAGAAGAAGATGGCGCACGATGTCCATCAGACTTTGCTGACCATCCTCGAACAAGAGGGCGGCTTCAGTCCGGACGAAGCGGCAGAATATTTGACCCGTATGCAACAGCAAAAACGTTATCAGCGGGATGTTTACTAAGCAGGATTCCCGGAGATATCGAGAGGAGAAATCAGTATGTCGGACAACAATTTACTTTCACCGAACAGTGCGCCGCATAGCGACGTTGAGGATATTAAACGCAGAACGAATTACCTTCGGGGGAACCTGGCGGATACGCTGAAGGACGTCATTACCGCTTCGATCCCTGAAGACGAGAACCGGCTTATGAAGTTCCACGGCAGCTATATGCAGGACGACAGGGATCTTCGCAACGAGCGCCACAAGCAGAAGCTGGAGCCTGCTTATCAATTTATGCTTCGCGTGCGCGCGGCCGGCGGGGTCGTCACACCGGAGCAGTGGCTGATGATGGACCGTATCGCGCAAAAATACGCAAATGGAACGATCCGGCTGACAACCCGTCAATCCTTCCAGCTGCACGGCGTGCTCAAATGGAATATGAAAAAGACGATTCAGGAAGTGAATGAAGCGCTTCTCAGCACGCTTGCCGCTTGCGGCGACGTAAACCGTAACGTCATGTGTAACCCGAATCCGTATCAATCCGAGGTTCATGCCAAGGTGTACGAGTGGGCTACCAAAATCAGCAGCCATCTGGATCCGCGGACTCGCGCCTATCATGAGATTTGGCTTGACGGAGAGAAAGTCGTGGACAGCCAGGACGGCGAAGAAGAGCAAGAGCCGATCTATGGAAAAGTATATTTGCCTCGTAAATTTAAAATCGGTATGGCGGTTCCGCCATCCAACGATGTGGACGTATTCTCGCAGGATCTCGGTTTTATCGCCATCATCGAAGAGGGAGAGCTGAAAGGCTTCAACGTGTCTGTCGGCGGCGGCATGGGCATGACTCACGGCGATCCGTTGACGTACCCTCAAGTTGCTCAGGTTATTGGGTTCTGTACGCCGGAGCAGGTCATCGAGGTCGCTGAGAAGACCGTTACGATCCAGCGGGACTACGGCGACCGCGCTGTCCGCAAGCATGCGCGCTTTAAATATACGATTGACGACCGCGGCATCGACTGGTTCATCAATGAATTAAGCGAGCGTCTGGGCTGGAAGCTGGAAGCGGCGCGTCCTTATTATTTTGAGCACAACGGCGACCGTTACGGCTGGGTGAAAGGGAGCAACGGCAAATGGCATTACACGCTCTTTATCCAAAACGGCCGCGTGAAAGACGAGGGCGACTATCTTCTGATGACTGGACTGAGAGAGGTTGCCAAGGTTCATAACGGCGATTTCCGCCTGACTCCGAACCAGAACCTGGTTATCGGCAATATTAGCAGCCAGAAGAAGAAAAAGATTGAAGATTTGATTAAAGAGTACGGTCTATCCGATGGAGTTCATCATACGGCATTGCAAAGAAACTCCATGGCCTGCGTAGCTTTGCCAACCTGCGGGATGGCGATGGCGGAGGCGGAGCGGTATTTGCCTGAATTGCTGGATAAAATCGAACCGATGCTGAACGATGCCGGTTTGCGCGAAGACGATATCGTCATCCGTATGACGGGCTGCCCGAATGGCTGTGCCCGCCCGATGCTGGCCGAAATCTCGTTCATCGGCAAGGCACCCGGCAAATACAATATGTATTTGGGCGGCGGCTTTGCCGGCAACCGGTTGAATAAGCTGTACAAGGAAAATATTGGCGAGACCGAGATTCTGGAATCGCTGCAGCCGATTATTACCCAATACGCGAAGGAGCGGCGGGAAGGCGAGCATTTCGGGGATTTCGTCATCCGCGCCGGCTATGTCAAGGAAGTTCGCTCAGGACAGGACTTCCACTCCTAAACGGCTGCTTGGAATAACGAATAATTTATATTTTATATGGACGAAGTGTATCTTGAAGATGCACTTCGTTTTTTTTGCATTCTATCGAACGGCAGGATTGAATTGTCAGCATTTTCCTCCAAGTGGTAAGATAAAGGGGGGCTGCTAATTCGCAACAAATCCCCCTTTGTTGATTTAGAAGGGGCGGCCCACAATCAGTCAGGAGCAGGAGGATTGCTATGAATACTGGAATGATTGTTCTTCTTGTCGTTATGTTTAGTTTAATTACAGGTACTATTACGACAGTAACCGTCCTAAGGCTGGTTCGGGCACAGCGGACGGAGCTGCGGCAGAGAGAAGGCGTTGTGAATGAGGGGATTCCGGCGAAAGCGACGATTAACGATATCCGTGAAACTTCCTCCAGTATGGATGGCCGGCCGGGTGTGCTGCTGGATTTGACAGTAACCGGAGAGAATGGCCAAGTGTTCCAAGCGGTTACCCGCACTTTTATACCTGTGATTCATATTCCCCGGTTTCAGAAGGGCCATGTGATAGATGTCTGCTATAAGACGGAGGGGGACAAAATCAGGGTGGAGCCTGTGGATGCCTATCTTCCGGGATAGTTTACAGGGTTAGAGTGTACTCTAAGCGAACCTAAGGTCAAATGCTTGAATTTATGATGGAAAAGTCAGATAAACCAGGGAAATAAGGCGGTTTTCTGGCTTTTTTAATGCGCTTGGCATTGGCTTGACTTCGATAAAACTCTAACGGCTATCCTATATGTATATCCATCATCGGATGGACAATTTAAGAGAGCAGAGGCGATCATATGAACACAAGAAAGCTTGGAAGCCATGGGCTGGAGGTATCGGCCATCGGTCTCGGCTGCATGGGGATGTCCGATTTTTACAGCGGACGGGACGAGCAGGAATCGATCCGTACGATACATCGGGCGTTGGAGTTAGGAGTAACCTTTCTCGATACAGCCGATATGTACGGCGTTGGAAAGAACGAGGAGCTTGTCGGCAAGGCGATTAAAGGGCGCCGTGACGAAGTCATCCTTGCAACGAAGTTTGGGAGTGTACGGGGGTTGGGCGGTGAGTTCCTGGGCGTCAATGGCCGACCGGAGTATGTAAAAGCTGCTTGCGAAGCCAGCCTGAAGCGTCTTGGGGTCGACTGCATCGACCTGTATTATCAGCATAGGGTGGACCAAGCACGCCGATTGAAGAAACGATCGGGGCGATGGCTGAGCTTGTGCGCGAAGGGAAAATACGTTATATCGGTATGTCTGAAGCCGCGGCCTCGACCATTCGCCGGGCATATGCCGTCCATCCGATCAGTGCGCTCCAGACGGAATATTCCTTATGGAGCCGGGATGTCGAGGATGAAATACTGCCGGTTTGCCGCGAGCTCGGCATTGGATTCGTGCCATACAGCCCCTTGGGACGAGGCTTCCTGACAGGACAGATTCAAACATTCGAGGAGCCTTGCGGAAGACGATTTCCGCAGATTTCTTCCAAGATTTCAAGGAGAAAATTTCGATAAAAATTTGCAGCTGGTGCAGCTTGTTCGAGCTTTGGCCGCTGAAAAAGGATGTGAGCCGTCTCAATTGGCTCTCGCCTGGCTGTTGGCACTGGGAAAGGATATCGTTCCGATCCCGGGTACCAAGCGAATGGCTTACCTGGAGGAGAACGTCGGCGCGCTGAATGTGACCTTGACGGACGACGATTTGTTACAAATCGACAAGATCGCTCCGAAAGGTGCCGCGAACGGGGAACGATATGGAAAGGAATCAATGAGCAGCTTGAATCTGTAACGTCGACATTCATATTTTGTGGGAAGCGATATAAACTACAGACGGCCCATCAGGGAGTCTGTAGTTTTTTATTTGCATGACTTGTGAGATACCTCGAATTCCGCCGTAAACTTTCCGAGGGTCAGTAAGCGCCTAAAATATGGTATTATTGAATTGATTATTTTGATCGCAGGGGAGAAAGAGAATCATTTCCGTAGTATTTTTAGGTAAAGCTGTGAACTTTCTGATTTCTAAGCATGAAAAAGGGGATTACACATGGCGAAAATTGGGTTAATCAGGCACGGAAGCACAAGCTGGAATAAAGAAAAGCGGTCTCAAGGGCATTCGAATAATCCGCTGGATGAGGACGGAATAAGACAGGCTCGGGCATTAGCCCGCCGTCTAAGCGGTCAGCAATGGGATAAATTTTTTTCAAGCGACCTGCTGAGAGCGCGGCAAACCGCTGAAATTTTGAATGAACAGCTGGGAATAGCATCTATTGAATTGGATGAAAGACTACGCGAAATGAGTCGGGGATTAACGGAAGGAACGACGGAAGAGGAACGTGTACAAAGATGGGGGGCCGACTGGAGACAACAAAAGCTCGGAATCGAAACCGTAGAAGAAGGCATGGTAAGAGGAAGTGAATGTATCGATGAAATTGCGGATCAATGGGAGGGGGCGAATATTTTAATCGTAAGTCACGGAGCGATCCTGCGCAACAGCCTGAGAAAACTGATTCCCGCACAAAATGTAGAAACATTATTAAACAATACTTCCATTACGATTATAAATAAAAAAGGGAGCATCTGGACGTGCGAGCTGTATAATTGCACAGCTCATTTAAGCGCTTACGCCGAATAAAAGTAGGGGAAGGGTTACGTTGTGGAAACTAACGCACCTTTTTCTCATTTCTTGTTGTGCCGGACAAGCCCCTTTATAATAGAAATAGCAGGAATGTGCAGCATCCAAGAGAAATGTATCAACCAGCAAGTACCAAAAATTACGGACGGGGAGTGAACAGGAAATGCAATATCGGGCGCTTGGCAGAACCGGATTGAAAGTACCTGAGGTTAGCTTGGGATGCATGGCTTTCGGGAGGTGGATTGAGAAAGACCAGTCATTTCGCGTAATGGACGCCGCTTTGGATAGCGGCATGAACTTGTTTGATACGGCTGACGTTTACGGCCGCGGTATGGATATTGGTGATCCGACTCAATCCGGGGAATCCGAAACGATTATCGGAGAATGGTTTAAGCAGGAAGGGAAGCGGGACCGGGTCGTGCTTGCTACCAAAGTGCATGGGAAAGTCGGAACCGGGACCAATGACAGCGGCCAGAGCCGATACCATATTATGCGTGCCGTTGAAAATTCGCTGCGCCGGCTGCAGACCGATTATATCGACTTGTACCAAGTGCACCGGTTCGATGAGGAGACGCCGCTTGAAGAAACGCTGGAGGCGCTGAGCGATCTTGTTCGTCAAGGAAAAGTGCGTTACATCGGCTGCTCCAACTATGCCGCTTGGCAGATCGCCAAAGCTCATGGAATCAGCGCGCTGAACAAGCTTCATCGTTATGAAAGCGTTCAACCGCAGTACAGTATACTGGCGAGAGAAATCGAGAACGAGCTGCTTCCTTTTTGCGCGAGCGAAAAGGTCGGCGTTATCGTATACAGTCCGCTTGGACGCGGCCTGCTGACCGGCAAATACCGGTTCGGCGAGCAGGCTCCCGAGGGGACGCGCGGTGCCAAGGGAGAGAAGCGGCTGCAGCTGTTGATGGAAGAAGAGGGGACATTTGAGATTGTTGCCGGACTGCAGAAGCTGGCGGACGAACGGGGATGAACCTTGGCTCAATTTGCATTGGGCTGGGTGCTGAGCAATCCTGTTATCACCTCGGCGATTATGGGAGTATCCCGGCCGGAACAGATCGGTGATGCGATCAAGCATTTGCCTGAACGGCTTACGCAGGAAGAGCTGCAGGCGGTAGACCGGATCAGCAGAGCGAGAAAGTAAGTTATTAATGAATTTGACCTGAAAACGTAAAGCCCCGGCTTCGATAAGGAGAAGCCGGGGCTTTTTGCGGTTGATGCTGCGCGAGTTTCAACCGATCCGCTTTACAGTTTACAGCAAGCGTCGATAACGCCATGCAGCGCCTGAAAACGGTTGGCTATGCGGAAGCTGCCGCAGACTTCCGTTCTGCGGCATAGCAGGCAGCGCCTAAAATCAGCGCAAGTCCTACAAGCAGAGCACCGACCCAAGGGAGGGCTGTGATGGACAGATGTGTAATGACCGAGCCGCCGATGAAAGCGCCGGACGCATTGCCCAAATTACCGGCAGAATGGCTGGTGGTGGAGGCAAGTGCCGGCGCTGACTTGGCCAGACTCATGATGCGCACCTGCATCCCGGGGAATACGGCAAATGACGCGGCTCCCCACAGGAAAATAGTTATAACGGCCGCAACAGGACTGTGAACGGTAAAAGTAAACAACGTCAGCAGGATGCAGATGGTAAAGTAGATGCCCAGTATGGATGGCATCAGTTTCCAATCCGCAAGCTTCCCGCCGATGATATTACCGGCGGTTACGCCGCAGCCGAACAAGACCAGAATCCAGGTGACGCTGTGTTCGGCAAAGCCGGTGATTTGAACCAGCAGCGGGGTAATGTAGGTGAACACGGCGAACAAGCCGGCATTGCCCAGCACCGCGATCAGCAGAAATACAAGAAGTTTCGGGCTGAACAGGGCGGTAATCTGCTGAACTATGCTTGCTGCTTTTTCTTGCCGAATGTGCGGAACGAAGATCGCGATGCCGATCCATGTCACGGCACCCATCAATGCAATCGTACCGAAGGAAGCGCGCCAGCCTAAATGCTGCCCAATAAAGGTGCCCCAGCGGAACGCCGATAATATTGGCTATAGTGAGGCCGCTCATCATTATGGAAACGGCTCCGGCCCGCTTGTCGGGAGCAACCAGGCTGGAGGCAATGACAGCCCCGACACCGAAAAAGGTACCGTGCGTCAATGCGGTGATCAACCGGGCTCCCATCAGCACGGCATAATTCGGAGCGATAACAGAGATAACGTTGCCGATGATGAATAGCACCATCAGCAGGCATAATAATTTCTTTTGCGGAATTTTATGGGTAAGCACCGTCAGGATAGGCGCGCCAACGGCCACCCCAAGAGCGTACATGGTAATGAGCTGCCCGGCTGCCGAAATGCTGACATGCAAATCCTCGGCAACATTGGGCAGCAGCCCCATGATAACAAATTCCGTCATACCAATCGCAAAAGCTCCCATAGTTAAAGAGATTAAGGACAGGGGAGAAGATTGACGAACAGATTCATTCTTAATCTTACGTTGAGCTAACTCCATGATGTCATGTACACCTTTCTTCTGCATCCATGAAACAGGATGACCTTTCAACCTTACTGTTTCAAATCGCTTGTGCGTCAAACTGGATTTTAATGTAATGCTTAGCTGCTATAATCTGCTTAACGATAACCGGATGCTCCGTTCGAGAGGAGTTTCTTCAGCAGCCGGCGTCTTTCTAATTGCAATACGGTCCTTCAGGGAGGCGGTCCGGTTGCACATAAAGCGGGGGACCCCGCTATGATTCGGCGAAGCGGCATGAACCAGGAACGGATGGCATAAGAAAACATCCCCGGCTTCGCCGGACGTTTCGACTACGCGCAGCCGGTCGCCCGTCTCATCCTCGTAAATGCTGTGCATAAAGCGACCTATTCGATCGGCCGCATCCCCAGCTCCTTCTGTATGGCCCGTCAGTTCGGCAAAATAGGGATGATGCTCGAACAATTCCGCTATCCCTTCTTTCAGCTCTACGCCGTCAGGGTAACGGGCGAGCAGGCGAGCCACGGTTCGATGCGAGCCTTCAACCACGAGCGTACCCCCGCCTTGGTGAGCTTGAATATCGGAGAACAAGCACAGGCAGAGCAAGCCTTGATCCGGCGCATCGAGATAGTGGCGGAACTGAATGCCGTCCCAATGCCAGCCGGATGTGGGCACGGTCCAAGCGGTATCTGCATTTTCGCTAAAATTTACCGGCCACCAGCCCCAGGAGGGGAGGTCGTCCGATTCACCATACACATAACGGTTCGCCGTCATGCCGCCGCCGAGCAAATCTTCGATCGCATCGGCAAACCGGCTGGTGTTGCAGCGGTCAAAATCCGGCGTGCGATACGTTTCATTCAGCCGGACCATGGGCTTGCGCCAAGTGGAGCTGTCGTCGCGAAGCACACCGGCTTTCTCCTCCAGCTGGTCCCACAAAAATTGCCGCGCCAGCTCCGCATCCTGCTTCGAGAAGGCGCCGGGCACGCGCACATAGCCTTTTTCCACAAACTGCTCAATATCCTCTTCGCTCAAAACGCGTCTTTGCATATCCGTCACTCCAATAGGGGCAAATGATAATGGCCGTTCTCCGCTCCGATCTTTCATCCGAATTGCCGTTAGGCAAATCAGCCGTTAAAATAGCAGCTGATCCGGGTCGGGACCAAACCGGTGATTCTGATTCATCTGGTCGATCAATTTCATATCCTCATCCGAAAGCGTAAAGTCGAAAATGCCGGCATTTTCTTGAATGCGCTCTTGACGGACCGATTTAGGAATGGTGACGACGCCGTGCTGTAAATCCCAGCGCAGAACGATCTGTGCTGGCGTTTTGCCGTGCTTGGCAGCCAGCTCCGTTAACTGCGGCAGATCCAGGTTCCCCTTCATGATCGGGGTCCAGGCTTCCAGCTGGATGCCTCCGCGCTTGCAGTATTGGCGAAGCTCCTGCTGGTTCAGCAGAGGGTGAAACTCCACCTGATTGACCGCTGGAATCGTGTCGCTGTCCTGTTTCAGGCTTTCCAAATGATGGATCTGGAAGTTGCTGACCCCGATCGAACGTATGTACCCGTCCTTTTGCAATTTTTCAAAGGCTCTCCAGGTATCTTTGTATTTATCTTTTCCGGGCCAGTGAATCAGATAGAGGTCGATATATTCCAGGCCAAGCTTGCGGCGGCTTTCCTCGAAGGCGCGCAGCGTAGATTCGTACCCTTGGTCGCTGTTGGCCAGCTTTGTCGTAATGAACAGCTGCTCTCTCGGGATGCCGCTCTGCTGAATGGCAGCGCCCACACCGGCTTCATTCCGGTAGCCTGCAGCCGTATCGATCGACCGGTATCCCGCTTCCAATGCATATTGGACCGAACGGATCACCTCATCTCCATCCGCTACTTGAAAGACGCCCAGTCCAAGCCAGGGCATATGTACTCCGTTATTCAATACCGTGTAATCGGTGATCTGTTGAATGCTCACACTTCATTCCTCCTTTAAAAGTTAGAATTTAATTATATAGAAGGATATGGATAATTGTAAGAAGTGAAATGTTTCTTACTTGCTTAACTGAACAGTAGTATCTTTACTTGAGGTTACTAGCTTGAGAAGGCGCATCTTTTTTTCAGCGGGATAACGTGTTCCCTTTAAGCATTTGCACCGGAAGCGCACTCCGCATCGTCAGTCATGATCTGCTTTAAATGCTGCGCAAACAGCAGCTCCAGGTGTGTTAAATTGCCGTTCTTATAAATTAAGAAGACTTTGTCCGGAGGAAAAGGATTGTTCTGAATCGGAATTGCAGCCAGCTCGCCCCGAAGCAATTCTTCCCGAAACAGCAGCGCGCCCGACAGGAATACTCCGCAGCCTTCCTTGATCCAATGGGTAATCAGCGGCAGGCTGTTGCTTTCATTCTTAATCTCATGATTCACATTTAATTGCCCGAGCGTCAGTTCCAGCCTTTTGCGGTAGAGCGTGTCGGACTCGTAGGAGATGAAGGTTTCCTGGACGATTTGTTCCATTGTAACAAACGGCATCCTGGCTAAGGGATGGCATTTCGAGACGATTAACCGCACGTCTTCCTCAAAAATGCTTTCGAACGTAAGGGAAGGGACGTTTAAGGAATACCTGCTGATGCAAAGCCGCAGCTCGTTATTGTTCATTTTGCGGACCTGATCTCTTGTAGTACAGCCAAGCGCACGGAACGAGACATCGGGAAAAAGACTCCCGAATTCCTTCAGTATGCGGGGCAGCAGGGCGCTGGTAAACGAATGATTGCAGGCGACGGTCAGAATGCCTGAAAGTCCTCTTTTCAGCTGCTTGACGGCCAGCCGTCCTTCCTCAATCGAGTTGACGGCATTATGGGCGTATGGAAGAAAAGCTTGACCTTCGTCGGTCAGCCGAATACCGGCCTTGCTGCGGATGAATAGGCTTTTACTTAATTCGCGTTCCAGCTGCTTAATCCGATTCGAAACGGTCGACTGCGGCAAATACAGATGCTCGGCCGCCTTCTGATAGCTCCCGGCATGATATACGGCCAAAAAGGTCAAAATTTGATCCATTGTCATATTTATTCCCCCTACACTCAATTAAATGTAAGTTATTATAACATAATATACATTTTCAATGCGCTTACATTCAAGAAATGGATGTAAAAATCAAAAATCAATTATTTACGAGTTTGTAAATTCCAGATAAGATAGGGATAAGTAAATTACATGTTACATACATGTAACTAATAGTTACACAAAAAAAGAAGAGGGGGAGATGTCGCACTAATCAGCAGAAAGGAACGGATTCACGGTTTAACGGACCAGGAGGCAGCGTCTCAAGCAGGTCTCAAGCACAAAATGAAGCATACGGCTTTCGATTCACGACCCAATACGAATGATCTTTCAAAAGGAGGATTTGTATGAACAAGAGAGTGGATTTTAAAAAGAGGGCTTTAATCCCGGCATTGACTGCTTCAATCTTGGTAGCTATGGTGTCTGCTTGCAGCAATACGGCGGCTCCTTCAACCTCGGCACCGCAGGGCGCAGCTTCTTCCGCAGCGGCCGCGGAAAGCCCTTCAGGCGGAAAGCTGAGAGTGGGGATCGTTACCGATTTCGGTACTTTGGACCCTGCCAAATCGACGCTGCTTATTGATGAGGAATTGTACAACAACATTTACGACGACCTCATTATGGTCACGCCTGACGGCAAGCTGGTCCCGGGTTTGGCTGCCAAATGGAATATTAGCGATGATGGGAAAACCTATACGTTCGAGCTTCGACAAGGCGTTAAATTCCACGACGGCACAGATTTTAATGCGCAAGCAGTAATCGATAACTGGAACTGGATTATGGACAAAGCGAACGCCTCGCCCCGCAGCTCTGATCTTGTGCTGGTACAAGAGCTTTCGGCCCCGGATCCCTATACGCTTGTAGTCAAATTGAAAACGCCGTTCACTCCGTTCCTGGCTACGTTAAGCGACCGTACCGGATTGATCTCATCGCCTACTGCAAGAAAGAAATATGGCGACCAATACGATATGCATCCTGTAGGAACAGGACCCTTCGAATTCGTAGAATGGAATAAGAACGATCATCTGACCATCAAGAAAAACCCTAATTATTGGAATAAAGACTATCCCAAGCTCGATGAAATCGAGTTTAAGCCGATCATCAATCAATCGCAAAAGCTGAATGCGCTGATTTCGGGCCAGGTCGATCTCGTCGATTCGATTCCTTTTCAAGACATTCCCAAGGTGGAGAAAACGAAAGGGCTAAAGCTTGGAAGCCGCACTTCCTTTGGCTATTCAAGGATCTATATGAATTTGACCAAGCCGATGTTCCAGGATGTTCACATCCGCAGGGCGATGAACTACGCGATCAACCGCGATGAAATCAATCAAATTATTTATTTCGGCAAATTCGTTCCCGGTTATTCGTTCTTCTCCACAGCCGGCTGGGCGAACGATCCGGCGATCAAAGTGCCTTATTCCATCGATAAGGCCAAAGAGGAGCTGAAGCTTGCCGGCAAACCCGACGGCTTCTCCTTTACTTACCTAAGCGCCAATGACCCGCAAAGCATGCAGCTGAGCCAGCTGTATCAAAGCCAATTCGCCAAAGCGGGAATCACGATGAAAATTGAGGCGCTGGATTCGTCCGCAATTACGAAACGGACCATCGCCGGAGATTTCGAGGTTGCCGGGGGCGGCTGGAGCGGGATGATCGATCCCGATCAAAACAGCTATGCCTTTGCCGTGACCGACGCTCCGTTCAATCGCGGCAAATACAGCAATCCGGAGGTGGATAAACTGCTGCAGCAAGCGCGTGAGCTGGAGTCGAATGACGAAAGGAAAAAAATCTATTCCCAGGTTTCTTCTATTCTAATTGAAGATGCGCCGTTTATTTTCACAGGCTACCAGCCGGTTGTCGATGTCTGGAACGAGAAAGTGCAGGGATTTGAAGTATATCCTGACCAATTGCTCCGGTTTTACAAGACTACCATCAGTAAATAGGGAGGTTCGTCTATGGTTAGCTACATCTCTCGGCGGCTGCTTTCCTTTATTCCTGTAGCCCTTATCTTGATTATTTTTACCTTCAGCTTGATCCATTTAACCCCCGGTAATCCTGCATACACCATTCTGGGGCAAGAGGCAAGCGAGGAAAACGTCAAATTATTGGAAGCCAAATTGGGGCTGGATCAACCGTTGACGGTTCAATTTTTCCGCTACCTGGCGAAAACGATCCACGGCGACTTTGGCAACTCGCTATTTGGCGGCCAGCCGGTCACTCGATCTGATTGCAACGAGAATTCCGGTCACGCTGGAGCTCGCGCTCCTGGCTATCCTGCTATCCCTCTGTATCGCATTGCCGTTAGGAATTTTGTCCGCCAAAAGACCGAATTCCTGGATCGACCATTTCAGCCGGCTCCTGGCGCTGGCCGGAGCGGCAGTGCCTACCTTCTGGTTATCGTTGATTCTGGTGTTCCTGTTATCCGTTACCGTACAGTGGCTCCCATCCTTAGGGTGGGTGCCCCTTGTCGGAAGGAGTCGGAGATAATCTGATCCATCTTATTATTCCGGTGTTCGTCTTATCGCTTCCGTTATCGGCTATGGAATCGAGGATGCTGCGGGGAGAAATGCTGGAGGTGTTGAACCAGGTTTATATTCAAGTCGCCAGGGCCAAAGGGTTGCGGCAAAGAGTCGTTCTGCTGCGGCATGCGCTGCGTAATGCGGTTCTTCCGGTCATTACTATCATCGGTCTGCAAATGGGAACATTGCTGGGCGGTGCCGTCATTGTCGAGTCGATTTTTTCACTGCCGGGAATGGGGCAGCTGGTGTTTGATTCCATCGTGCAGAGGGATTATTCGGTGCTCAATGGCTGCGTATTATTTATGGGAGGCACCATATTGCTGACGAATTTGGCCGTCGATGTCCTGTATGCATTCCTGGATCCCAGAATTCGTTATTCATAAGGGAGGGACAATAAACCATGTCGATGGATTTAACGAGATCAGAGCTTGAAGTCGGTCAGGTGAAGCCGATACGAAGACAATATGTTTTGCTCCGAAAAATATGGAAAAATAAGCTGATTATGTCCGGATTGACCATGGTCATCGGATTCATAGCAGCAGCGCTGATTCTGCCTTATTTCGTTCCTTATTCACCGTTCGCCACGGATTTCTCGACTGCGCTTAAACCGCCGAGTGCGGCCCATCTGTTCGGCACGGACAATTTAGGGCGGGACATCTTCAGCCGGGTCGTCTGGGGAGCGAGAGAATCGCTTGGCTCTGGAATGGTTATCGTGGCCATTGCCGTATTGATCGGCGTTCCGCTTGGATTGGCTGCCGGATATTACGGCGGCTGGATTGATGAGGTGCTGATGCGAATTGTCGATGCGGGCTTGGCCTTCCCGGGCTTGGTGCTGACGATGGCACTTTCCTTCATATTAGGGCCTTCTTTTCTTAATGCCTGTCTTGCCGTCTCCATTATTATGGCTCCCCAGTTTATTCGAATCACAAGAGGCCAGGTGCTGGCTCTGCGTGACAGAGAGTTCGTGCAGGCGGCCAAAAGCCACGGCGTACCGACGCTGCGCATTCTTCTTCGCCATATTTTGCCGAACGCGACTACATCTCTGACCGTAGCCTGTAACCTGAATATCGGCCATGCGATTATGGTCGTGGCGAGCCTGTCGTACTTGGGGCTGGGAACGCCGCCGCCGTTTCCGAGCTGGGGCGAAATGCTGCAGAGCGGCACCTTATTTCTAACGCAAGCGCCATGGATCTCGTTCGCTCCCGGTTTGGCTATCTTCCTGCTGGTTCTGGCGTTTACCTTATTGGGCGAAGGCATCCGCGATGAATTCGACCCGCATTCGAAAGTCAAAGGCAATTAATCTGCGTTCATCTAAATAACGATAAAACGGAGGAATGGGATATGAAATTTGGAAACAGAACGAATTATTGGATCGTAGAGGGTGATCATTTTGACATTAGTCGCGGAGCGGCCGAAACGGTAACCATCCCCATGAATGAGTGACCGTACGCTGCAGTTCGATCCGAAGCGCTCGGCCTTTATCATTATTGATATGCAAAACTATTTCTGCTCTCCGCTGCTCGAACGTCCGGAAGGAGCGTTGAAGCTGGTTCCGGCGATTACTTCGACTGTCAGCAGCTGCCGTCAATTGGGCATGCAGATTGTATGGGTCAATTGGGGAAACAGGCCCGATTCCGCGAATCTGCCGCCAAGTCTTCTTTATTCCTGGCAGCGAAGCGGTCGTCCCGGCCTTGGGCAGCCCTTGCCTAAGGATCTAGGCTTAACGCTCGTTAAAGATTCCTGGTCGGCCGATATCGTGGATGAGCTGAAGTCATCGTACGAGGAAAGCGACTATTGGGTGGATAAATACCGCATCAGCGGTTTTCCCGGCACTCTATTGGAGCAAACCTTGCGGGCGAACGGCATCAATACATTGTTTTTTGCCGGTGTGAACACCGATCAATGCGTAATGGCCACGCTGCAGGATGCTTCCTTCCTCGGGTACGATAACATTCTCCTGAGCGACTGCACGGCGACGACTTCCCCTGCGCATGTATTGGAAGGGGCTTTGTATAACATGAGATCCAAAGCGTTTACGTCCGATTCGGAAAGCTTGAAGGCTGCTGCTTTAAGTTCGGTTCAGCGCTGAGAATCGTACAAATCCGATAAAAAGGCGGTGCTGCGATATGGAAGCCTTGCTCAAGGTGCGCAACTTAAAAACCTTTTTCTATAATGAAAAAAGTGTGATTCGAGCGGTTGACGGTGTAGATTTCGAGGTGAAACCGGGAAGAGTGCTGTGCATCGTCGGCGAATCGGGGAGCGGCAAAAGCATGACGTCTCTGTCCATCATGGGATTGGTACCGGGTGCACATGGCCGTATCGTAGACGGCGAGGTCTTGTTCGACGGCGAAGATCTGGTGCAGCTGAGTGAGGAGCAGCTGTCCGACCTGCGGGGCAATAAAATTGCGATGATTTTCCAAGAGCCGATGACCGGCCTGAATCCGTTGTTCAAAATCGGGGAGCAAATCATCGAGGTGCTGTTGAGGCACCGGAAGCTGTCACGGCGCGAAGCGCGTGCTATTGCGATACAACAGCTTCGCAGCGTAGGCTTCCCCAAGGCGGAGATTATTGTCGATTCCTACCCTCACCAGCTGTCCGGCGGGATGCGTCAAAGGGTGATGATCGCCATGATGATGGCGTGCGAGCCGAAATTGCTGATTGCCGACGAGCCGACCACCGCATTGGATGTCACCATTCAGGCTCAAGTGCTGGATTTGATGCGGCGTTTGAAGGACGAGAAGGGGACCTCAATCATTTTTATCACCCACGATCTTGGCGTTGTGGCGGAATTGGCTGACGACATGGTGGTCATGTATGCCGGTCAAATCGTTGAATCGGGATCGGCGGATATCGTGTTCGATCAGCCGCTTCATCCGTATACGCTTGCCTTGATGGGTTCCATTCCTTCGATGACGGAAGAGAACGACCGGCTGACGGCCATCCCGGGCACCGTACCGAGCGCAGCGAACTTCCCGCCGGGCTGCCGGTTTGCGGAGCGCTGCTCGGCGGCGCGGAGCAGCTGCTTTAACCAGCTTCCGGAGCTGCGCGAGCTGAGTCCGGGACATTTGGTCCGCTGCGATCTGGTTTAGAACAAGACAAGAGGAGGCTGCACAATGATCCTGGAACAGCAGAACGATATCCGAACCGGCGAAGACAACCATTATTTGTTGGAAGTACGGAATGTCAAAATGTATTTTCCTATTACAGGCGGCGTTTTGCAGCGTAAAATAGGTGAGGTGAAGGCGGTCGACGATATTTCCTTCGGCATCCGCAGGGGGGAGACGCTTGGATTAGTCGGAGAATCGGGCTGCGGGAAGTCGACAACCGGGCGGGTTATCATGCGCCTGTACGATCCGACAGAGGGCTCCATTATGTTTGACGGGCAGGATATTACCCGGATGAAGGGGGCCCGGCTGCGGCAAATACGGCAAAACTTCCAGATGGTATTTCAAGATCCCTTTTCCTCATTAAACCCCAGAATGAATGTCGGATCGATCATCGCGGAGCCGCTTGAGGTAAACGCAAGGGTGAGTCAGGCGGAAGTCAGGGAACGGGTCTCCTATTTATTAAATGTCGTCGGACTGCCGCAGGAAGCCAGCTTGAAGCATCCGCACGAGTTCTCGGGAGGACAGCGTCAGCGTATTGCGATAGCCCGCGCGTTAATCTTGAACCCCAAGCTGATGGTGCTGGACGAAGCGGTCTCTGCATTGGATGTGTCCATTCAGGCGCAAATTATTAATCTGTTGGACGATCTGCGTGAACAATTCGGTTTATCCTACTTGTTTATCTCCCATAACTTGTCTGTCGTTAAACATGTGAGCCATAGAGTAGGGGTCATGTATCTGGGCCGAATGGTGGAGGTTGCTTCCAGGTCCCAGCTTTACAGCTCGCCGCTCCATCCTTATTCTCAGTCGCTTCTATCTGCAGCGCCGGAAGTCAGCCGCAAGGCCAGGCGCGAACGCATTGTTCTGACCGGAGATGTGCCAAGTCCCGCTAAGCCGCCTTCAGGCTGCGCCTTCCATACCCGCTGTCCGAAAGCGATGGTGAAGTGCGGGGAGATCCGGCCCGAGCTTCAGGAGGTTATGCCGGAGCAGTTTGTCGCCTGCCACTTGTATTAATCCGTTTCAAAAAAATAGCAAGCATAGCTTCTGTAATTCGTGTTACAGAAGCTATGCATGGCTAGCTGCGTCCATTAAATGTAAATAAATACTAAAAATGAATATAAATAGAAATGGGGAAGCGCATGGAAGCTTGGAAAAGGAATCTATGGGTATTATGGATTGCGTCCTTTATCGGATCGGCCAGTTTGACGATGGTGATCCCGTTCTTACCGCTGTTCCTGCTTCAAATGGGAGTACATGAGCATACGGAGCTGTGAACCGGCGTTTTATTCAGCTCTACCTTTTTGGCAAGCGCTCTCACCTCGCCCTATTTAGGCTCTCTGGCGGACCGGTACGGAAGAAAAAAGATGATTATACGCGCAGGGCTTGTCCTCTTCATCGTATTTACGCTCACATCGATTGTCACGAATCCATATCAGCTGCTTGCGCTTAGAATTTTCCACGGGCTCCTGGCAGGGTATATACCCGCAATTATCGCATTGATCGGAACGAACACGCCGGAAGAGAAAGCGGGTTATGCGCTGACCACCATTTCGACCGCCATGGCGTCGGGCCGCATTATGGGGCCGCTGCTTGGGGGCGTCATATCGAAGCTCGTCGATAGTCGCGCGGCCTTCGCCAGTGCCGGGTTTTTAATTCTTTTTTCGACACTGCTCGTTCTTTTTCTGGTGACGGAAAAAAAGGTCGGCTTGAGCAAAGAGAGGGTGTCCGTCTTCGGGGCTTTTAAAATTGTTGCCTCGAATCGGGCTCTGACGATGGTGCTGCTTCTAACGGTGTTAACGTCCGTAGCGGTAATGACCATTGAACCGGTCATTACGCTCTATGTCATCGAGCTTGGCGGTTCCGCCGACAATTCCTCGTTCCTGGCCGGCTTTATTTTCTCGCTTGCAGGCATTGCCGGAATTCTCTTCGCCACGAGGTGGGGGAAGCTGGCGGACAAGGTTGGATTCCGCAGCGTCCTCCTGATTGCTCTCATAGGAGGCGCGCTAGGTACGTTTGCACAGATCGCCTTTCATAATATTTGGGGCTTTTCGATTACACGGTTTATTTACGGAGCGTTTTATTGTGCGGTCGGTCCATTGCCTGAACGGGCTGATTATCCGGTATACGACAAGCGATTTTCGGGGGAGAGCCTTTAGTCTCAATAATACCGCATCCCAGACAGGTAATATGATTGGACCTATGATCGGAGGCATGATCGCGAGCGTATGGTCGATACACGGCATCTTTTGGATTACAGGCCTGATTCTGTTATTTTCAGTCGCTCTTACGCATACATTGACGGAAATCAGGAGCCTGGATAAATCAAAAACCATGTATTCCAATTAGATAACTTAAGATTACTTAAGCCAAAGGAAAGTAGAAGAGAGCAAGCAGTAGAACAGAAGCGGAAATGGATATATGGGGTGAGAAGTTTACGGGCCGCATTTGAAATCGTGGTCATACCTTTTAGTCTAATCAATAGAACACGATTTCAAGAGCGGCTGTAACCCCCATATCCATTCCCTCCTCATGCACTTACGTATGGGTGCGCACCATATCAGTTTTCTCGTTTAGATCTTTTTCGCATGTTTTTGTAAGCGTTTCAGAGTCCTGCGGACAAGGTATAATTTATGAACAATTTACCAGCAGAACCAATAATCCTCTAGTGACAAATCGCTGCTTATTACTTTTAATAGATAAGTGTGGTTTACGAAATGGGGTGATAGAATGAGAAAGCCAGCAGTAAGATTTGCTACTCTGCTGACCGTCATCATTTCCGTCTTCCTTATCGTTCCTGCAAAGCATGCAGATTCAAGAATGATGGTAGTGAATAAGCAAGCAATTTCCGAAGTGTCATTGCCTAGCAGTACGTTTATTCAGAAGGAAAGCGGAAATCAGGTTGCCAATTCGTTGACGGACCGGAAGCTGACCATGGAAAAGGTGAAAAAAGTAACGATGTTGAGTGCAGCCCCTGCCGCCGGCCCCGTTGCCGAACCGGTTGCAGAAGCGCCGAAACAACAACCTGAACCCAGTACGAAAGCTCCAGACTCTTCTCCGAAATTGGAAACTCCTAATCTAAGCCCAACGACTGAAAAGAAAAGTATTTCAGACAGTGATAAGGAGTTACTTGCAAGGCTTGTTACAGCCGAAGCAAGAAATCAGCCATATTTAGGTCAGGTAGCGGTAGCTGCTGTTGTTCTAAACAGGACGGAATCAGGCAAGTTTCCTGAAACGATTCCGGGCGTCATTAACGCCAATAACGGAAAAGTATACCAGTTTTCGCCTGTGAAAAACGGTCAAATCAAGAAGCCCGCAACGCAAACAGCGATTCGGGCGGTTGAAGATGCTTTAAACGGCAGTGATCCGACGAACGGATCCTTATATTTTGCGGAGCTAAAAACCGCCGCGCATGTCCCGAACCGCCATGCTAAGGTCACGGTAAAGATCGGGGATCATACGTTTTATCAATAAAAGCAATTGGGCTATGATCAATGTATATTTTGATTAAACGATCCTTGATTTTTCCCGGTATAGGCGCCTCTGCAACAATGAAGACAAGCTGTTTCAGTTAAGAAATTCAGCGTTCAGCGGTGCCTGTGCCCATGCGGTCTCCGCACCTGTATTCGTATTATTTTCTCAAAGGCGGCTGGTTATACCAGTCTATAGACTCGGGCCTCATAGGGCATGAGCTTAAATTTCTTATGATCTTCATCCCTAAGCGGCTCGTAATTGGCAATCAGCAGCTCTGAGGATGCTCTGTCAAGCTCGTCAGGCCATTCAAAGACGGGGGTGTCTTCGGAAAAATTCAAAATGACCAGAAGCGTCTCCTCCTGCCATGTACGGGTATATACATATAACTCCGGATCAAGCGGCAGCAAAAGCTTGTATTCTCCATAAACCATGACTTTGTGGCTTTTGCGAAGCGCTAGGAGCTTACGGTAATAATGGTAAATGGAATGGGGGTGCCTTCATCGCCGATTCGGTATTGACCTCCATATAATTGTCATGGATCCGAATCCACGGCTTGCCGGAAGTGAAGCCAGCGTTAGGGCCGGCATCCCATTGCATGGGCGTTCGGGCATTATCCCGGCTTTTGGCCCAAATCGCCGCCATCGTATCCTTTACCGGCTTTCCTTGAAGCTTGGCATACTCATAGTAATTCAATGTTTCGACGTCTCGATAGTCGTCGATCTCCTCGAAAGCCGCATTCGTCATCCCGATTTCTTCCCCTTGATAAATATAAGGCGTTCCCTCCAAAGTCATCATAAAGGTAGCCAGCATTTTCGCAGATTCGACCCGGTACCGAGTAGCGTTGCCAAATCGGGACACGGGTCTTGGCTGATCGTGATTTCCCAAGTAATTCGCATTCCAGCCTTGTTGATGCAGGGTTGTCTGCCACCGGCTGAAAATCTTTTTAAGCTCCAGCAGCGTCCACGGACGCAGCTCCCATTTGCCCGTTCCCGCGGAAGCGGCATCCAATGTCATATGCTCAAATTGAAACACCATATTGAGCTCGTGACGTTCATCCCCTACATAGGCTAGCGCCTGCTCCGGGCCAAGCCCCGAGGTTTCGCCCACCGTCATAATATCGTAATTCATCAGCACCTCATCGTTCAGCTTGCGAAGCATCAGGTGCACCTTCTCCAGATTTGAAAAAAGCTGATAAGCCTGAACGACGGGAAGATGCTGCGGATTCTCGGCGTTCGGATACCCTTTTGCCTTGACAATATGCGCAATGGCGTCGAAACGGAAGCCGTCAACGCCTTTTTCCAGCCACCAGCGAATCATTTTATACAGTTCATGCACCATTTCCTCGTTATCCCAATTGAGATCGGGCTGATACTTGGAGTAGAGGTGCATGTAGTATTCGTCGGTTGTGTCATCGTGCTCCCAGACCGATCCGCTGAAATACGACTCCCAATTATTCGGGTATAAGTGATGGACGCCTTGACGCCAGATGTAATAGCTTCTTTTCGAGTTATGTCTGGACGATCTGGATTCCTTAAACCAGGGATGCCTGTCCGAGGTATGGTTCAGAACGAGATCCATCATAATTTTCAAGCCCCGCTGATGCGCCTGCTTCAGAAGCTCGTCGAAATCCTCCATTGTCCCAAAACGGGGATTAATAGCGTAATAGTCGCTAATGTCGTAACCGTTGTCTTCCCCGGGAGACTCATAAATCGGACAGAGCCATAACACGTCAATGCCAAGCTCCTTTAAGTAATCCAGTTTCGAAATCACCCCCTGGAGGTCGCCGATACCGTCACCGTTCGAATCCTTGAAGCTGGCCGGGTAAATTTCATAAACGGCCGCTTCCTTCCACCAAGTCGTATTCATCTAGAAATAGACCTCCTCGCGTATAAAATGCTAAAGGATTAATCCTATTTCATTAAACTTATTTTATCGGAATGAATAATTATCATCTCCCCGACACCGCCGCAAAATCATACATTTTTATAATATGGAGTATTGGGTAATTTAATTAAGATTCTATTTTCAGGAGGGGTTGTCATGTCACACGAATATGTTCAGCAATGTATCGAAGAATGTTTGAAATGCATTCATGCCTGCAATCATTGCTACGATGCATGCCTTAATGAAGAAAACGTAGGAATGATGAAGGAATGTATCAGGCTGGACCGGGATTGCGCCGATATTTGCGCTCTCGCTGCGATGATGATGTCACGTGGCAGCAGCCATTCAAAAAGCATATGTCGGCTCTGTGCCGAAATTTGTGAAGCTTGCGGGAACGAATGCCGGAAGCATGCGCATCAGCATTGTCAGCAATGCGCCGAAGCCTGCTTCACCTGCGCTGAGGCTTGCAGAGCCATGGCGGGCTAATAATAGTATATCGGCAGCCAAACGACCTCCACGAAAAATGGAGGTCATTTTACAGAACAGCTATTTTCATTATTGGAGTGTTTTGAGTATGTCGTGGTCATGGCGGCCATTGTTTACCTCGGAAAAAATATTTTGGGAGACTGGGTTCATGCTCAGTTTTTCACCCAATAGACTTTCCAGGTCTTTCAATGTTACCGGCTTGGCATGCGGCATTAACTCGTATCCGAACTCGCCATTGTCTTCAATCGTGCCCGATTTCACATCCTGGAAACGGGCTATTCCTGCAATTCGAAGCCGTTTCTCCAAATCATCTACAGTCATGCGAAGCTTCTTCAGATTCTCCACGATCAAAGTCCCCTCGAAGATAACAGGAATAGCTTTCCCTTTTAAAACCGTTTCTGCACGGTTCCAATGCAAAGCCACCCATTCCGTAACCACCAGGAAAGCAATAAACGTAGCTGAAGCAAGAAGGGAGTAGGCAAGTCCTTTCCCGCCTACCTCCGATCCGAGTATCGAGCCAATGGTTAAAAGAATCACTATTTGCGGTGTTGTCATTTGGGCTAAAGACTTTCGGCCGGCGAATCGTAGGAATACAGTGCCCAATACTGCTAGGAAAAGGGAATTTAGAACGATATTCCACATGTGTTAATTACCTCCGATCATTTACTGAATGATCATTATATTCTCCTAAGCTTTTTCGATTTATGTTGGACTCATTCGAATAATCAGGAAACCCTTAGGAAAATGTAAGGGAAACATATCTTTGGAGGGTATTATGGTTTTTGGCATTTCGATTGTTATCATAGCTGCTTTCGTCTTGTGGGGAGTGCTGAATCCTGTAGGGCTTGTTCAACAGGCGGATCAATTTCTCGCATTCACGACAAGTAACTTTGGGTGGTTTTATTTATTTGCGACCTTCGGGTTTTTAATATTTGTCATTTACTTGGCTTTTAGCAAGTATGGACACATCCGGCTCGGTGGGGATGAAGATGAACCGGAATTTTCGGACATGAGCTGGTTTGCTATGCTGTTTAGTGCGGGGATGGGGATTGGTCTGGTTTTCTGGGGCGTTGCAGAGCCTGTGTCCCACTACACGACACCACCGCAAGGAGCGGAGAGCCAATCGGCTGAAGCAGCGAGGCTGGCTATGAGGTATGCCTTTTTCCACTGGGGACTGCATCCCTGGGCCATTTATTCTGTTGTGGGAGTTATTCTTGCCTATTTTCAGTTTCGAAAGAAACGATCGGGACTTATTAGTCAAACCTTTTACCCGCTGATCGGGGAGAAGGTGAACGGGGGACTAGGCAAATGTATCGATATTCTTGCCATTATCGCCACTTCTTTTGGCGTAGCGACGTCACTCGGACTCGGAACACTGCAGATCAACGGGGGGCTGCGGTTTATTTGGGGGGTTCCGAACCAAGTAGGTATACAAATTGTGATCCTGATAGTATTGACTGTTCTCTATATGCTGTCAGCAACAACCGGCTTGGAACGCGGAATTAAACTGCTGAGCAACGCGAATCTGCTGGTTGCGCTTGGATTGCTGGTATGCACGTTCGTCCTGGGTCCTACCTCATTCCTGCTGGATACTTTTACCCTCACTGTAGGAGGATATTTACAGAATTTAATTCAAATGAGCCTCAGGCTGACTCCATTTACACAGGGTACGTGGGTGAGCAACTGGACGCTTTTTTATTGGGCTTGGTGGATCGCGTGGGCACCCTTTGTCGGTATGTTTATTGCAAGGGTGTCCAAGGGACGGACGATCAAGGAATTTGTCCTGGGCGTTCTTTTTATTCCAAGCTTGTTCAGCTTTATATGGTTTTCGGTTTTTGGCGGAACCGGGCTGCATCAGCAAATCATGGAGGGAATCAAGCTGTCCGAAGCCGTAAGTAAGGATGTCACCTCCGCTCTATTTTTTGCCTTAAACCATCTGCCTTTTGGAAGCGTGCTGGCTTTCATCTCGCTGCTTTTGATTATTACTTTTTTCATTACATCGGCCGATTCGGCAACCTATGTGTTAGGCATGTTCTCGAGCGGCGGCAGCCTGAACCCATCCGTGAAAGTGAAGATCGCGTGGGGATTGACCCAATCCGCCATTGCTTTTGTTTTGCTGCTGAGTCAGGGCTTGGACGCTTTACAGACGGCATCGATTGTTACGGCTTTGCCATTCTCGCTTATTATGGCCTTGATGTGTGTTTCGCTAATGAAGTCTTTGAATGAAGAGGCCAGGAATATACGGAGGAAGGAGCGGGCGTTTCGCAGAGCTGTAGAGGAAATGGTGGAGGAAGAGGAAAGCGGCCCCATTAACGGAGAACGGGTCCGCTTTTTATTTCTACAGAGTAGCTTTCCATTCCACACTCACCAGCAATTTGTATTTCATTAGCGCCAAAATAAAGTCCGTATAATAATCCTGTCTGACAATGAATTGATAAGTGTGGTTCTTGTAGGTGTATAACATGACATCGGTTATGATCTCATTGTTTTCAAAATGCTCCTGAACCTTGCGGATGGATGCATCCGCGGCTTCGCTGCCAATGATACGAATCTGAAACTCAATGTCCTGCCCTTGAACCGATTCCTGAAGCTCAATGTACTTATTGTCGTATTTGTACGTTAACAATGAACTCGCCACCTTCATGAGGTTATAGGAAATAACGTAAATAAATATACACGCTGGATAGAACAATCGAAATCAGCATGAGAGGAAAGCCGTATTTTAAATATTTCACAAAAGTAATGGGATACCCTTCTTTTCCTGCCAGCCCGGCTACAATGAGATTGGCGCTAGCGCCGACAAGCGTCCCGTTGCCTCCAAGACACGCTCCGAGTGCAAGACTCCACCATAAGGGCTCCAGATTCGTGACCCCCATCGTACCCATTTCGAGAATCATCGGAATCATCGTCGCAACAAAAGGAATGTTATCCAAAAATGCGGATGCAATCGCACTAACCCACAGGATTAACATCGAGGTCGCCAGCGGATCACCTCCCGTCGCCTCGATTGCTTGCGCCGCGAGCTTTGCTATCACACCCGTTTCGACCAAACCCGAGACCAGAATAAACAGCCCGACGAAGAAAAAGATAGTTATCCATTCGACGCTGTGAAAAGCTTTTTCAAGACGCGATTCCCCGGTTAACAAGAGAAGCAGGAAGGCGCCGGTTAAAGCAACGGTGGCAGACTCAAGATGCAGCGTCTGATGCAGGAAGAAGCCTGCGATGGTTAAGCCGAGGACGACAAGACACTTTCTTAGCAGCTTGGGGTCTGTAATCAGCGTACTATCATCCATATCCATAATTCTTTGCTGCAGCTCGGGCGTGGACTTCACTTGCTTCCCGAACAGGAGGAGGAACAGCCCGACGTACACCAGCATGATGACGATAACTATGGGTGTCAGGTTGCTGATAAAATCGGTAAAGGTCAGCTCCTTCACGGCGCTGCCGATCATAATGTTCGGCGGATCTCCAATAAGGGTAGCGGTGCCGCCTACGTTGGAAGCTATGATCTGAGTGATAAGAAACGGTGTCGGGTTAACCCGCAGCTGCCGGGTGATGCTGAAGGTTACCGGAACCATGAGAAGCACCGTGATTACATTATCCAGAAAAGCGGAGCCAACAGCCGTGATGAGGACTAATGCGATGAGAATACGCTTCGGGTTGCCTTTGGCCAGCTTGGCCGCCTTCAAAGCAACATACTTAAATAGTCCGGTTTCGGAAGTAATGCCTACAATGATCATCATCCCTATAAGAAGCCCCAGCGTATTGAAATCGACATGATGTACCGCCGTCTCTTGACTGACGATCCCAAGCATCACCATGAGGATAGCTCCGACCATAGCCAAGATGGTCCTATGAATTTTTTCCGAAATAATAAGCACATAAATAATTAAAAAGATGGCAATTGCCCAAATAGCCTGATGTTCCATAAATCCTCCTTGTTGAAATGTATAAAAAATGCAAAAAGAGCCCGTCTAGTGACAGGCTCCTCCGGCATTTCCAATATGTATGCTAATTATAAGTATTTCTAATAAAAAAGTAAAGCCGCTTTTACAAAACCGAATCCCGTGTTATTTCACCTTCAAGAGCGAGACCAGTTTACTCAAGGTGGTTCCCTGCACGAGGAGCGAGAAGACAACATTGCTGAAGGTCATCGCAAGCAGCAGGTCACGCCCTTCGAAGGCTGGCGATATGCTTAGAATAAGAGCGATGGACAGCGAGCCCTTCAGACCGCCCCAGGCGATGATAGGCTTCCATGCGGCAGGAATTTCCCGGTTCCAGAAGAAGACTGACATATACCGCGATAAATCTTGAAACCAGTACAATCAGAATGCTGCCGCCGATTTCCAGCCATTTGTCGGTAAAATCGATATTGGAGATTTCCAAGCCTACCATCAGAAAAATCAGCGCATTGGCCAGAAAGGCGATGGTTTCCCAGAAGGAGTCCATTTTTTCATGAGTCAAATCCGACATGCCGATATTTTTCCCGTACGTTCCGAGTAGAAGGCCGGCAAACACAACCGAAATCACACCGGAGAAGTGAAAGGCTTCGGCCAGTTCAAAGGCTCCATAGAAAAGTACAATAGAAAGTCCGATTTCAACCAAATAATTGTCGATACGTGAGGTAATCCTGGAAGCGACATACCCTCCGGCCACCCCGATGGCAATGCCACCGATAATAACCTTGACGAACTGCCAGGAACCGTCCATGACGCTGGACAGGCTGAGCATGGTTGTCACAACGGCAATCTTGAAAAGCACCACGGCGACGCCATCGTTAGCAAGACTTTCGCCTTCGACAATGACGGACAGCTTCTTGTTCAAACCCATCGATTTGAAGATGCTTAATACGGACACAGGGTCTGTGGCTGCCATAAGCGCCCCGAAGACCAGTGCTTTTTGCAGGGATAAACCAATCAAATAATAGGAGAGCGCCGCAATAAAAATAAAGGTGAGCAGCGTGCCAAGCAGTGAAAGCAGTAAGATCGGACGTTTGCTTTCGCGTAACTCCTGAAAATGAAGCTTAAGCGCAGCGTCTCCGATTAACGCTGATAAAAAAATGAGGATAACGGCTGTTTGAAACACTTGATCCGATGCAACATACATTTTGATCTCATGCAATGCAGGAATCGGAAGCAAGCCCAGGAGCAATCCGGCAATCACAAGTAAAGTAGGGTAAGGCTGCCTCCATTTATCTGCCAGGAAAGCGATAGCTACGGCAATGGCAAGCAGAACGAGCCAATAATGAATCATCATATGCTCCTTTCAAAAATTTGGTTTAGTGTAACACAGCTATGTAACTAAAGAACGAAACTCCTCCACTTGTTCCGCATTGCCGCTAACCAATAAAAGATCTCCTAGGCGTATCTCTGTATTGCCATGCGGAATAAGATACGATTGCCCGCGATAAATACGAAGCACCAGTATATTGTCCAGACGAGGAAGCTGGCGAAGATAGGTGGTGCGGAAGGGCAAATGCCTGACCGACACTTCGAAGATCGTTCCTTCGTCTTCGGAGAGGAGCTTTAGAGCACCGGGGCTGTCTATTAATGCTCTGAGCACGGTACGGGCTGCATACAAGGTAGAAAAAACCTCGAAGCCCTCAGCAGCCATCTGACTGTAAAGCTCCGGCGCTTCAATGCGCGCAAGAATTCTGCCCTCAGATTCCGTAGCCACGGTGCGGGTAAGTCTAGCGTTAAATGAATCGTCCGTCGTCGCGATAGCGATGATATCGGCATCGAAGGCTCGATTCTCCCTTAATGCCGCTTCATTCAGGTCGGTCAGGAAAGTAATAAGCGATGATTCCTGTTGTGATGGAAATCGTTCGGCACCGCGGGAAGTAAACACGCGAATTTCATATATATCCTCATTCATTAAATTTTGCGCAACCGGCATGGTGATATGATTCAGCCCAATAATCGATATTTTCTGTTTTCGTTCGCTGAATTTTGGAGCCACTTGATTAAAGAGCACCGGGAACAGAAGACAGCTTAAAATCGCAACCAGTATGAGAGCCCCATGAAATGATTCTTTTATGATATGCAGATCCAAAGCCAGCGTCGCCGCCGCAATCACTAGGCTCAGCTTGGATGAAAGAAGAATGCCTGCGCTGAAGACCTCGCGCCAATTAAACCATCTCTTTAGCAGCAGCATAGGGATAATTTTGGCCAGAAACATGACAATAAGCAGCAGCGGAATGACTATCAGCGCTTTCATATCGCTAAATACAGACTTCAATTCCAATCTGACGCCCACCATAACGAAAAAAATAGGAATCAAAAAACCATAGCCAAACGATTCGAGCTGATGCACGAACTCTTTTTTGGGGCGAAGCAGGGAAACAATGACGCCTGCCAGAAAGGCTCCCAAAATATTCTCTACGCCCAAGGTTTCGGATAGAAACACTATTGCGAGAATCAGGGTGAAAATAGCTCTGGTACCGAATTGAATCGAACTCTCGCCCAAGACTTGGAACACTTTCCCCGAGGCGAATCTTTTGACCAGCAAATAAATAAGAAGAATGAGTACAAAAAACAACAGCAGAAGCAGCAGCTTGGACATGTTTCTGGAGAGGAAGTTTACATAAAACGCTAACATAATCATCGTAAAAAAGTCAGCGAGCACTGTAACTAGCAGCAGTGTCTGACCAAGTCTTGTCCCAAGCATTTTTCTTTCCTTCAAAACAGGTACCACAACTCCGAGCGAAATGGTTCCGATAATCAAGGTTGTTAAAAATATCCTGTCGATCAGGCCCATAGCGACCAATCCCCAAGACAAAATTCCGGATAGTGCAAAAATACCAGTAAAAATGAATATGGCCGCGTAAAGAGGGTTTATTTCCTTACTCGAAACGTGCCTTTGCTTGCGTTGACTCTTTGTAAACGTGCCAAAATCAATTTCCAGACCGCTTAAAAACATGAGGTAAATGAATCCGAGCAGTGACAGAAGATCTACCCATGGATCGTTCGTCACAAGATTGAAGCCGCTTTTACCGATGAGAAGTCCTGCGAATATTTCTGCAACAACGACGGGAACAACTCTTAATCGCAGCTGATAGAGGAGAATGGGGAGCAAAAAAGATATTGTAACGACCAGAATCAGACTTTCTAACGAACCTCCGCCATGCTCCATCCAGATATCCTCCCTTATGAGTTACTATCCGATTAATGACTTAACAATAAAACACCGTATTCCACGATCTTCCTAAAATTTTAACTAAAAAGCACCAAAAATACAAACAAATACAGGTCTTTCGCACGAATAGAACTATTATTTGCGATTTCCTTCTGTTTTATTATTTTGGCAATCGAGCGAATTATAGAGTATCTGGGAGGATATGGGAGGTTTTTCTTGGATAGGTCCGCTTATGTTCCCTCAGGGAGGAACAGCGGGGCTGAAGGACTCTGGGACTGGATAACCGGGGGTGAGAACCCATGTAGTTCGTGTTACCCTTATATGGGGCCCCAAAAAAAGGGGAAAAGGAGTTTATAAATGAAGAAATGGTTGAACTGCTCGATTGGCCTGCTGCTCGCGGTGACCATAGCAGGGTGCGGTACTCAAAGTACGGGAAACCAAGCCCAGGCAACCGGCGAAGCGCCGCCTGCACAGGAAAGCACGCTGGAAAAAGCGAAGAAACAGGGATTTGTGACGGTAGGCTTTGCGAATGAAAATCCGTACGCCTATGCTACGCCTGACGGCAAATTAACCGGTGAGGCGGTAGAAGTAGCCAGAGTGATACTGAAAAATATGGGGATCAATGAAATGAACGGAGTATTGACGGAATTCGGCTCCTTAATCCCCGGTTTAAAGGCGAAGCGCTTCGATATCATAACGGCGGGAATGTTTATCAATGCCGAGCGGAGCAAAGAAGTCGCCTTTGCCAATCCGGAGTACAGCATCGGGGAAGCTATTGCAGTAAAACAGGGCAATCCGCTTCAATTACATAGCTATAAGGATATTGCAGCCAATAAAGAAGCCAAGGTAGCCGTCATGGTAGGCGCCATCGAAAATGACTATCTATTGAAATCGGGCGTGCCCAAGGAGCAGATCGTTACGGTACCGGATCAGCCATCTGCGGTTGCCGCACTGCAAGCGGGCCGTGTGGATGCGATGACCATGACCGGGCCTTCCCTGCAGGCGATGCTGGAATCGTCGAAGGACAGCAGTATCGAGAGAGTGATGGATTTCCAGCAGCCGGAGATTGACGGCAAGAGTGTGAGAGGCTACGGCGCCGCGGCATTCCGCACGGAGGATACCTCTTTCAGGGAAGCGTTTAATCAGGAGCTGGATAAGCTGAAAAAGTCAGGCGAGCTGCTCGAAATTTTAAAGCCGTTCGGCTTTACGGAGCAGGAGCTCCCCGGCGAGATGACAGCCGAAGAGCTGTCCAAGGGCTAAGATGATGGCCGACTCATCCACCATCCTAACGTTTCTTCCAAGTTTGGCCAAGGGCGCTCTTGTGACCCTTGAAATCACTCTCATGGCTATGGTGCTGGCGGCAGCCGCAGCTTTCGCGGCAGGGCTGCTGCGATTATCCCGCTATCGCCTGGTGCGAGCTTTGGCTGCGGTATATGTAGAAATTTTTCGCGGCACCTCGCTGCTGGTTCAGCTGTTCTGGCTTTATTTCGCGCTTCCGATGCTGCTGGACATTCAAATTCCGGCGATGGCCGCCGCCGTGCTGGCTTTAGGTCTGAACTACGGGGCGTACGGCTCCGAGGTGGTGCGCAGCTCCATCCTTTCCGTGCCTGCCGGGCAATACGAGGCAGCTACCGCTTTAAATATGAAGCCGGCACTCCGGCTCCGCCGCATCATTTTGCCTCAGGCGCTTGTCCTCATGCTTCCCTCGTTCGGGAATCTGCTGATTGAACTGCTGAAAGGAACCTCGCTCGTCTATTTAATCACCTTGATGGACTTGACCTACCAGGGTATGGTGCTGCGCACTTTCGACAGCTCCAAGACACCGGAAATTTTCGTCTTGATGCTCATTCTGTACTTCATTCTGTCGTATGCCTTCACGCTGCCGATTCGTTTGGCGGAGCGCAGAGCCGTAAGGGGGCGGGCATAAAGGATGTGGGACTGGAGTTACGCGTATCAAATTTTACCGGAGCTGCTCAAGGTACTCCCGATAACGATAGGGGCAACGGTCGTCGGTTTTTTGATCGCCTGCCTGTTAGGGCTTCCGCTGGCGCTTGCCCGTAGATCCCGGAGCAAATGGCTCTCCTACCCTGTCGGGGCATGGATCGAATTCATTCGCAGCACGCCTCTGCTGGTCCAGCTGTTTATCCTGTTTTATGCGCTGCCGCTCTACGGCATTGCCTTGTCCCCCTTTACCGCAGGGGTTGTCGGACTGGGACTGCACTACAGCACTTATTTGTCGGAGGTATTCCGCTCCGGTATAGAAGCCATCCCGCGGGGGCAATGGGAGGCTTCCAAAGCGTTAAATTTTAGTCCGGGGCATACCTGGTTCCGCATTATACTGCCTCAAGCCGTGCCGCCGGTCATTCCGGTCATGGGGAACTACTTTATCACGATGTTCAAGGAAACGCCGCTTTTGTCGGCAATTACGCTGGTGGAGCTGCTGCAGACCGCCAAAGCTATCGGTTCAGGCTCCTTCCGGTATCTGGAAGCTTTCACGCTTGTCGGTGTTTTGTTTCTACTGCTCAGCTACCCGTCATCACTGCTTGTCGGAAGGCTGGAGACGTATTTCCAAAGAAATCGATAGGAGGGACAGCAAGATGAGAACAGCAGAGGCGACAGAAGCGGTGCCCCAATCCAGGGAGCAGCATCTGACCTTAAAGGGACTGCCCATCGTTAAATACCGTGCGGTCAGCAAGAGCTTCGGCTCAACCCAAGTGCTGAAGGACATTCATTTGGACATTTTTTCCGGCGAAAAGGTAGCGGTGATCGGCCCCAGCGGCTCGGGGAAAACAACGCTTGCCCGTATGCTAATGACGCTGGAGCGGCCGACGAGCGGTACGATCGAAGTCAACGGCGAGCTGCTGTGGCACCGGGAAGTGAAGGGGCAATGGCTCCCGGCCAATGAGAAACATCTGCACAAAGTGCGGAGCAGCATCGGGATGGTATTTCAGCACTTCAATCTGTTTCCGCATATGACGATTCTCCGCAACGTTACCGAAGGGCTGATCCATGTGCTTGGCATGGGCCGTGCGGAAGCGGAAGAACGCGCTGTGCTTATGCTGGAGAAGGTCGGGCTCGCCGATAAAATCGGAGAGTATCCTTCCCGGCTCTCGGGAGGCCAGAAGCAGCGGGTGGCGATCGCGAGAGCTGTCGTCATGCAGCCGAAGGTGATGCTGTTTGATGAAGCGACCTCGGCGTTAGATCCGGAGCTGGTAGGCGAGGTGCTGACGGTCATCAAGGATCTTGCAGCGCAGGGCGATATGGCTATGCTGCTCATTACGCACGAAATGGACTTTGCGCGCGAGATTGCCGACCGGATTTTGTTCACCGACGGCGGCTCGATCATCGAGCAGGGCACGCCGGAACAAATCTTCGAGAATCCGCAAAGCCCGAGGCTTCAAGCTTTCCTAAGCCGCTTCAGGCAAACCGGCCGATGACCGACACGGAAGCCTCCGGGCATGGACATCGGCCGAATCAAATGGGGGGATAAGAATGGTTTCTTTACAGTCCGGCGCTTGTCTTATTCGAACAACGAAAGCCGGGGACGGCGCATCTTTATGGCAGCTGGCGTCAGACAGCGGCCGTCTGGATGTGAATTCGGCGTATTGCTATATCATGCTGTGCGAGTACTTCTCCGACACCTGCCTGATCGCAGAAATCCAAGGGGAGAAGGCGGGTTTTGTGACCGCCTTCCTTCATCCGTCCCATCCGGAGGTGCTGTTTATATGGCAAATTGCGGTGTCGGCCGCGCACCGAGGAAAAGGAATTGCCGAGCAGCTGCTGACCAAGCTGATGGAAAGCAGCCGATGCCGGCAGGTCCGCTTTATCGAAACGACCATTTCGAGAAGCAATACGGCCTCGCACCGCTTGTTTGACAAATTTGCAAAGAGCATGGGGGCGGCGAAGGTCATCACGGAGGGCTTCGCACCGCAGCTGTTTCCAGGAGCAGGGCATGAGGAGGAACCGCTGGTTCGAATCGGGCCCATCACGCATAGGCAATGACAATGGAATAAGGGGAGGAATGCTTGAATGAAAGTTATGAACCCGGGAAAACCGTCGCTGCATGTATTCGAGACATTGGAATCGGAGGTGCGCAGCTACTGCCGGTCTTTTCCGACGGTATTTACTAAAGCCAAGGGCTACAAGCTGTGGGATGCGGCCGGAGCGGAATATATCGATTTCTTCGCAGGCGCCGGTGCGCTGAATTACGGTCATAACAACACGGTGCTGAAGCAAAAGCTGCTGCAATACATTCAAAACGACGGCGTCACTCACAGCCTGGATATGGCTACGGAGGCGAAGGAGCAGTTTCTGGAGTTGTTTCACCAAGTGATTCTAAAGCCCAGAGGCCTGTCGTATAAAATTCAATTTCCCGGCCCGACAGGGGCCAATTCGGTTGAAAGCGCTCTGAAGCTGGCCCGTAAATTGACCGGACGTTCGACGGTCATCGGATTTACGAATGCGTTCCACGGCATGACGCTGGGCGCCTTATCGGTAACAGGCAATAAATTCAAGCGCAGCGGCGCGGGGGTTCCCCTGCATCACGCGGTATCCATGCCGTATGACGGGTACATGGGAGACGATATTCATACCATCGATTATATGGAAAATTATATTCAAGATTCGGGAAGCGGCGTCGCTCTGCCTGCCGCCATTATTGTTGAGACGATTCAGGGAGAAGGCGGTATCAACGTGGCCCGTGCGGAATGGCTGCGGCGTTTGGAAAAGCTGTGCAGAAAGCATGAAATCGTACTTATTGTGGACGATGTGCAGATGGGCTGCGGAAGAACGGGAACCTTCTTCAGCTTCGAGGCATCGGGCATTACCCCGGACATCGTATGCCTGTCCAAATCGATCGGCGGGTATGGCTTGCCGATGGCTTTGACGCTGATTCGGCCCGAGTTGGATATTTGGGAGCCGGGCGAGCACAACGGCACCTTCCGCGGCAACAATCTGGCCTTTATTACGGCGGCCGAAGCGCTGCGTTATTGGGAAAACAATGAATTCACGAAGGAAATAACGGATAAAGGCGATATGCTGAACCGCCGTCTCCATGGCATGACCGCGTCTTATCCCCAGCTTAAGGGACAGGTCAGAGGCAGAGGGCTTATGCAGGGCATTGCTTTTGACATCGGCGGTCTGGCGGAACAAGTGTGCGAACGCGCCTTCTCCAAAGGCCTTATTATGGAAACCTCAGGTACCGACAGCGAGGTGGCCAAAATTATGCCGCCTCTGACGATTGATCGAGCCGGCCTTCAAAAGGGCCTTGACATATTGGAGCAATGCTTGAAGGAAATAGCGTCCGAGCTGGGAGCGGGCTTGAATTCACGATAAAGGAGGCAGCATACGATGATTGTCAGACATGTAAACGATTTACTAAACACCGAGTATGACGTAGACACTGAAACCTGGGCAAGCACAAGACTGCTGGTGAAGGATGACGGAGTTGGCTTCTCGCTGCATGACACGACGATCAAAGCGGGAACAGAGACGGAAATCTGGTATAAGCACCATGTGGAGGCTGTGTACTGCATTGAAGGCGAAGGGGAAATTGAGGTGCTCGCCACCGGCACTGTTTATCCGATTCAGCCCGGAACGCTGTACGTGTTGGACGGGCACGAGAAGCATCTGTTGCGGGGAAAAAGTCAAATGCGGATGATCTGCGTATTTAATCCTCCCACCACAGGGCGGGAAGTGCATGATGCCGAAGGCACGTATCCATTAGGCTAAACCAAACCATGGGGAGAGGGGAATGCAGCATATGGCGCAAAAGGAGCAAATTACATTGAACAGGTCAGGGGCAGCGGATGCCTATCCTTCCAGAATCTATCCGGAGCCTAAGCTGATCGCGAGGGAAGATCCGGTTGTGTACAATCATTCGATCCATCAGTCCGTTATTGATGAACGTCAGCTGAGTTTTTACGAGGAGAACGGTTATCTGTTCCTGGAATCATTCTTCGATGAGAAGCAGGTTCAGTTCTGGAAGCAGGAACTGGCGCGCCTGTGGCGGCAAAGTCAGGCACCTTCAGAAGCCGGAGGTGATTCGAGAGCCGGGAGGCGATGAGATCCGCTCTATCTTCGCGGTCCATCGGGATGATGAGGTATTTAAGCAGATGGCGGCGCATCCGAGCCTCCAGGCCATCGTCGGACAAATTCTCGGCAGCGAGACTTACATTCATCAATCGAGAATCAATTTCAAGCAAGGCTTTACCGGCAAAGAATTTTATTGGCACTCGGATTTTGAAACCTGGCATGTGGAGGACGGAATGCCACGCATGCGGGCGCTCAGCTGCTCAATCGCTCTGGAGGATAATCATGCGAACAACGGCCCGCTGATGGTCGTACCCGGTTCTCACCGCATGTTTGTTTCCTGCGTCGGTGAAACGCCGGATGAGAATTACAAGTCGTCGCTGCGCCGTCAGGAATATGGGGTACCGGACCAGGAAAGCCTCAAATATTTGGTGCGGCACGGAGGCATTACAGCTCCTGTAGGTAAAGCCGGCTCTGTCCTTCTGTTTGACTGCAACCTGATGCACGGCTCCAACAGCAACATTACACCGGACCCGCGCAGCAATGTGTTCATCGTGTACAATAGTGTCCATAATAAACTGATCTCGCCTTACTCGGGCAAAAAGCCGAGGCCTGAATTTATCGCCTCGCGCCCTTAAACACCGGATGACAGCAGGACCCCTGATGATGGCGGTCCTGCTTCTCGGCGTCGCAGTTGAAGACCAAGAAGCCTATGAAATCGATCGCTGAATCCTGCCGGAAGCTGCAGGAGCGGGGGAACCATAACAACGGATGCGGCAAGCATCCTTGGTGGGGTGAATCCCGGCACGAGCCGGGTAGGGCGATTCTCGCGTCCGAATCCGACAGCTAACCTCGTAAGCGTACATTTGGAGAGGGGCAGGGCAGGCGGCAGAGACTGCATCTTTATGATGCTGACAGGCTATCGCGTGTGCTAAACCTGCGACCTCAAAGAGGAGGAGAAGCCGCATTGAGCTGTTTGAACGTTAAACCGCAAATTGACACGGCGGAATATATTTTAGTATCCGCACCGAATCGGGCAGGGAAGGAATTCATCCATTTACTGAGGGAACGCGGCCATCGCTATTATGCGATGACAAATAACAATTACGGCAGAAAACGGCTGGAGGCCATGGGGGTCGACAAGATTCTGATGGTCGATACGGAAGACGAAAGCACGTGGACGCCGCCGGGCATACGGATCGGCAAAGTCTATTTATTTGAACTCAGCTTTAACCTATGCTGCCGTTACATACAGATTTGCAGAAGCTGGAATCCCCAGTCTATCCATGTCATCACTAAGCGGGACATCTCCAGAGTAACCTACAGAGGACTTGGAGCAGATCAGCTTACTTATATAAATAATAATGAAGTTTCCTTTCTGCTGCCCTGACGATAGCAACCTAAAGAAGCCGCTTATCCAGCGGCTTCTTTAGGTTCTACATATTCCCCGATTATTCCGTGCAAAATATGGATATTACACAGGAGAAGAGGCTTTCCTATTGACAAGTATCGGGCTGCTTTGCGTTACTCTAATCACGCTGCTGCTTCTGGCCTTTCTCGATATGAGGGTCTATCACGAGGTTTTCGGCTCTGCATTGAAGCGGCTAGGTTTTGGCGTCAATAACAATATGGAAAATTATTTGTTTGTCGCAGGGGCTTTCCTTGCAGCGCTTATAAAGGATTTCCGCGGCAGGAAATCTGTACGGCAGCGTACGAAGACGGGGGCGACCGGCAAGAGGACAAAGCTATGACCGGCAAGCTTACCTCGATGCAGAGCTACACGCTGATGCTTATTTGTTTATTAGGCACCGCCATTATTTTCGGGACACCGAAATTGGTACCGGATGTATGGCTGGTTGAGCTTATTTCGCTGCTTCCTGCCATCCTCTTATTCCTGTTGTACACGGCTTTATTCTCGCTTCAAAGGCGAAATGGCTTTCTGGGTCTGCTTACATCGGCATGGGGGAAGACGCTTGGCCGCACGCTTGCGGTTTGCTATGCCGTTTATTTTCTCTACATTGCCGCTAGAAACGTAAGAGATATGCTGGAGTTAGTCATGACGACCTTGCTGCGTGAAACCCCTCCGCAAATTGTAGTTCTGCTGTTTATTCTGATTATCGCTTACGCAGCAAGCGGCGGCATGAAAACATTGGGACGGCTTTCCGAAGTGATGGTGGCGCTAATCATTCTTTTCTTCATCCTGCTGGGTCTGCTGCTGGCCATGAGCGGATCGCTTGCGCTGGAACGGACGCTTCCTTTTCTGTCCAAGGGCATGCTTCCTTTAATCAAAGAATGCTTTAGCGCCACCTTATGGTTTCCTTATGGCGAAACCATTGTTTTTCTGGTGCTGAGCCCGGGATTAGGCAATCCTGTCCAGTTCAGGAAGCTCGGCTTGGCCGTAATTATAACAGCCGGCATCGTGCTGACCCTCTCCGACCTGCTTCAGGTATGGTCGCTTGGGATGGAATTCGAAAAATTCTCCGCATTTCCCTTGCTGGATGCTGCGCGGCTCATCAAAATCGGTGACTTCATCACTCGAATGGACGCTCTGGTATCCATGATTACGATTTTCAGCGTGCTTGTGAAATGCTCCGTCTTTCTGTATGCAAGCGCCAAGACGGCATCGTATGTGTTCCGCGAAGCCAGCTTCAGCTATATTCTTCCTTTCGCCTGCTTCATAGGAGCTGTATCTATGCTGGTTACCCATAACTTTGCCGAGCACAGCAAGGAAGGGCTGTATTACGTCATTTACATGTTGCATATACCTTTCCAATTTATCATTCCATTGTTCACGGGAATCGTTTTCTGGGTTCGTGCGAAGCGAAAGGGGGGTCTTCTTCATGACAAGCGATAATCAGATGAAGCTTGAAGCTGACGTCAGGAAGGTGCGGTCGGCTGACCAAATCCGGACCTACCTGAAGCATGTCTTCGGTGACACGAACGATTTGGTCGTCGTCTCTATCCGGGTCGGTCCCTACGAAGGGTTGCTGTGTTACCTCAGCACTATGACAAGCAGTGACTTTATGATGAATAACATCATCCGGCCGATCTCGCTTTACCGTGTGGAAAGGGAAGAGAAACCGGCGGCTGAGGTGGTGGAAGAGTTAAGAGAGCAGTATTTCGGCGGCCTGACAGGCGAACTGCTCTACAGCTTGGACGAGCTTTCGAACAGGCTTACTGTTGGCAATGCGGCGCTTTTTGTTCATCATGCGGAAGCACTGTTAATTCTGGATGCAAAGAGCCTGAACAGCCGGTCAGTGGAGGAGCCTTCGACGCAAACTGTCGTTAGAGGGCCGAAGGAGGGATTTACCGAATCCGCACAGACCAATATGAGCTTGATCCGCAGACGTCTTCTGAACGACAAGCTCCGGTTTGAAAAGCATACCGTCGGTATCCAGTCGGGAACTTCGGTTTACCTGGTCTATATCGAAGGAGGCATCGATGCCGAGGTGCTCAGAAAGGCGAGGGCGCGCTTGAGCCGAAGCAAAGCGGCCGGCTTGTTTGATTCAGGGAGCCTGGAGGAAATGCTGAGGCCGAGAACATTTTCATTGTTTCCTACGGTCTACAGCAGCGAGCGTCCCGACGCCATCTGTGCGCTTTTGCTGGAAAATAAGATGGCTATAATCGTGGACGGAAGTCCCTTCGTCCTGGCTGTTCCGGCTGTGATGAACGATTTCTTTAAATCTCCCGAGGACCACTATCAGTGGTTCGCCTTCGGCACGTTCTCACGTCTGTTGAGGTACGTTTCGTTTCTGTTCTCCCTGTTTATTCCATCCCTCTATGTTGCGGTCAGCACCTATCATCAAGAGCTGATTCCAACGGTTCTTTTGACGAATATTGCGGCACAGAGAGAAGGGGTTCCGTTCCCCGCTGTTATTGAAATCATGCTGATGGAGGTCACGTTTGAAATTATTCGGGAAGCCGGAACGAGAATGCCCCGTGTCGTAGGACAGGCGATTTCGATCGTCGGAGCATTGGTGCTGGGGCAGGCTGCGGTGGAGGCCGGTATCGTTTCCAATATTTTGGTCATCGTTGTCGCGTTGACCGCGATTTCGGGCTTTGTAGCCCCGGTGTATACGTTCGGCACGAATGTAAGGCTTTTGAAATTCGGCATTATAATGCTGGCATCGATCTTTGGGCTGTACGGCGTCATTCTCAGCGCTTCCTTTTTGCTGATTCACCTGGTCAGACTGGAATCCTTCGGCTATCCCTATTTATCTCCGTTCGCCCCGTTTATAAAAACCGGACAAAAGGATGCATTCATCCGCTGGCCTTTTTCCATTCCCGGTAAGCCGTCTATGGGAAAAGGGAGCGAGGGAGGAAGCGATGAATAAACGTATACAGAGACCGCTCCTGATGTTCCTGCTGCTCTCTCTCATGGGGCCGATCACGGGCTGCTGGGATCTGATCGAGCTTAATAATACGACGCTGATTACCGGTATTGCCATGGAGCCCGGTCATAATGGAAAGATCAAGCTTACCCTCGAGACGTTGAATGCCAGCGAAGCGACGCAAAAAGGCGGGAAGGGAACCAGTCCGAGCGTCGTTCAATCGATTGAAGGAAGCACAACGGCAGAGGCGGTCAATCAATTGAACCAATCGATTGACCGGACGATGCTGATCTCGCATGTGGGCATCATCGTATTCGATGAAAAGCTGGCAAGGACAGGACTTAGCAAATATTTGGATCCGCTTCAGCGCTCCCGGTATATTAGGGAGGATGTCACGATCCTGATTTCTCACAATACCGCCGCATCCAATATTTTGAAGGTGCTTTATCCGCGAGGCGAATACTCCAGCTTAAAAATTCGCGAGCAAGTGAGGAGCTATGAGAAGGGATGGGGAGGCATAGCGGCCAGCCAGCTGTTTGACCTGACACAAGCGCTTCTGGTGGATGGAAGGGAGCCTATGATCGGAGCGGTGACGTTAAATGGAGATCCGAAACGAAGCGAGGATACGGAGAGCATCAAATCTTTGGCACCCAAGGCATTGGTGAACCTGTCGGGAATGGCCGTATTTCGAGGCGATAAGCTGCTCGGATTTCTGACGCGGGATGAAAGCCGTATGGTGATTATGGCAAGAAACGAGCTGCACGGCACCACCCTATCCGTTCCCGTCGAAGACCAGGGCAAGTTTGCAGCCATACGCTTACTGCGTGTCCGCCCCAAAATGCAGGTCACGTTAGATAACGGCAAGCCTGACATTCGATTAACGGTAGACGGTGAAGGGCTTATTTACAGTATTGAAAAGAAGGAGCATTTGGGGGAAGTGTCCGGATATCTGAATCTGGAAAAACAGGCCTCCGACTATGTGCAGCAGCAGCTCGCCGGAACGATTCAAAGTGTACAGCAAAAGTTCGGCGTCGATATATTCGGTTTCGGCGAATATATGTACAGAAGACATTACAAGGAGTACTCGTTGGTTGCGGATGAATGGAATGAGCTCTTTGCCCGGACTCCTGTGAAGGTGGAGGCGAGAATCACCCTGCTTCGGTCTGAGCTGAAGACGGATCAGCTCAAAAAAGAAGAGATCGGACCTTAGCAGGCTATCCTCCGGAAGGAGATCGCAATACCGCGCCGCAGCTCTCGCGGATCATCAATTTGGCTTCAAATAAAATACGGATGCGCGCTGCTTCCTCCGGGGAAACCGTGCCTTGAATCAGTTCAAGCAGATGGTGAACCGCAGCTTTCCCGATTTCTCTAAGCGGCTGGTTCACCGTCGTTAGCGCTGGCTTGGCCAATTGAGCGAAGGGGATATCGTCATAACCGACAATAGCCACATCCTCGGGAACCCGGACTCCGATGGACTGCAGCGCCTGCATAGCGCCTAACGCCGACATGTCGTTCCAGCAAAAAAGCGCCGTGTAAGCAACGCTGCGCTCCTGCAGCTGCAATGCGAGGCTGTAGCCGGAGCGAAACGATCCGTTCCCGTGCAGGATCAGCTCGTCCTCTACAATGATGCCGTGATTCTGCAGAGCCGATCTGTAGCCCAGCTCCCGCTCGGAGGAAGGCCCGATATAGGCGATATGGCGGTGGCCAAGCTTCAGAAGATGATTGACAGCTTGAATGGAGCTGTGAAATTGATCTACGCCGATAAACATGCGGTCCGGCAGCTCTTGAACGAGCGAGACCATGCTGACCTCATCGGGGAAGCGGATCTGGCTGAGCTGCTGACGCTCCTCCGGTTCATAAACGCGGATGCCTGCAATAATCCCGTCCACCTTGCGTTCAATTAACGAATGAATGCTGGCCAAATGCTTATCCAATGTGAAGCCGGCGGTACACAGCAGGAGCGTATAGCCTTGATCCCAGGCCGCTTCCTGGACGTGCTCCGCCAACGCGGACCAGTATTCGTTGGTCAGGGAAGGCACGACAAGCCCGATCGATTTCGTCTGCTTGTTGATCATTGCCCGCGCCGTTTGATCAGGTTTGAAGTTTAGCCGTTCAATGGCTTCCTTGATTCTGGTCCGGGTAGCCTGGCTGACCCGATCCTTTCCGTTCAGCACCCGGGACACCGTCCCGATGGAGACGCCGGCCTCCTTAGCCACGTCCTTGATCGTCACCTTCATGGGATTCACCTTACCGTCGTTCAAATTGTTAACGTTTTAACGACAACATAACATGTTATAAAATCGGAGTCAACAAAGGCGGACGTGTGCTGAATACGATTTCAATTTGCAGGAAGAAACAGAGGATCGACACTGAAGGACATTCCGAGGCTGCCGGTTTGGGATAAAGGGAGGGGCTGCGAGACAGCGAAAAAGGCCGATCCGGCTTCCGGTCGGCCCTTCTAAACGATTTCGATCCTCATGCAAGTCTTGCTTGTCTATTTAATCAAGCTTTTCAGCACATCATCGATCATTTGGCTATTGGCAATCACACCGCTGTACAGCCAGCTGTGCGTTTTGTCAAAGGAGTATACATGCCCGTTCTTCACGGCAGGGATGCTTTTCCAAACCGGATCGTCTAACAGCTGATCTTCGCCCGATTGACGAATGACGAAAATATGATCGGCATCCAATGTGGCCAGCCGCTCCATCGAGATGGGTCTCCAATTGGCTGTGCCTGAGCTGGAAATTTCTTTGACCACCGCTGGAACTTGAAACCCGAGATCCTTGTACAGCACGGCACCGCTCGACAAGTTCTCGCTGACCACATACAATGCTTTCGGAGTAGCCCAGAGGGCCGCAGCCGATTGAGTACCGTTGGCCTTTTGCAGCTTCTCCTTGGCGTCTTTAGCCTTGAGGTCATAGTCGTTCAGCGCCTGCTGGGCTTCCTTCGTTTTACCGAGCACTTCGCCGATTTTCAACAACGCTTGCCGCCAATCGTTATTGATCTCGTCGCCGAGAACAAAGGTAGGCGCAATCTTCGCATACTGGTTATATTTCTCTCCCGACGCGGAGCTGGACGAACCAACGATCATCAGGTCCGGATTAAAGCCGGTCACGGCTTCGAACGGAAGCTCGGAAGGAATAGTCGGAATGCCGTTCAGCTTGTCCTTCAAATAGTCCTGAACGCCGGAACCGTTGGCTACGGACCATTGGGCAACCGGCTTGACGCCGAGCGTCAGCAACGGATCTTCCAGGTAGGAAGCGATGATGCGCTGCGGGTTGGCGGGAATCGTTACGGTATTTCCCATGCCGTCTGTCAGTTTTCTATCGGCTGAATTCGGAGCGGCAGCTGTATCGGACGGGGAACCCCCTTGATTAGGTGCGGGTTGGTTTCCGCAGGCGGATATCCATAAGGACAGGCAAATAACGCTGGTCAGCAGGATCAAATACTTGGTACTTTTTCTACGGTGCATAGTTGATTCCTTTCTTTGCAGTAAATTGTTATTTATAAACACCGTAAATGATAACAATTATCATTATCAAAGTCAACGCGTGCGGAGCTGTCCCGCTCTCTGCCGGGGAATTCTCTCAACGGGATAATGGCTTCAGACATAGCGGCTTGACTTAAAGCGCACTTTAAGGTTTAAGCTGGGTTTATTCCGGACGAAAGCTGAACCAGCTGCCGAATCGCGGGAAGCGACCGATGGCAGCTGGCAGCCGGATAAGAATAAGAAATATGAAGGAACAGGAGTGTGGAGCATGATGAATAATCAAATCCTTCAAGCGCCGATTCATTCGGGGTTCGGAGCCGATTCAACGGCACAGGAAATTATCGGAGAGCGGGATCTGACAGGAAAGATAGCTATAGTGACGGGAGGCTACTCAGGGATTGGTCTGGAAACCACGCGGGTTCTGGCGAATGCCGGCGCCACGGTTATTGTGCCGGTGCGCAGTATAGAGAAAGGAACAGCAGCGTTAAGCGGTATACCGAACGTGGAATGGGGCAGGATGGATTTAATGGACCCAAGCTCCATCGATGCCTTTGCCGAACGGTTTCTCGCTTCAGGGCGGCCGCTGCATATGCTTATCGAAAGCGCGGGCATCATGGCTGCACCGCTCAGACGCGATGCCCGCGGCTATGAATCCCAGTTTGCTACGAACCATCTGGGCCACTTCCAGCTGACGGCGAGACTGTGGCCGGCGCTGCAGCAGGCTGGCGATGCAAGGGTGGTTGTTGTCTCCTCCCGCGGACACCGGCTTGGCGGCGTCGATCTGGAGGATCCTAACTTTGAGCATCGGGATTACGACAAATGGAAGGCGTATGCCCAGTCGAAGAGCGCCAATATTTTATTTGCGCTGGAGCTGGACAAACGCGGGAAGTCACATGGCGTCCGCGCCTTCTCCGTACATCCGGGGTTGATTCCCGACACGAGCCTGGGCCGTGATTTAACGGAGGAGGAACGAGGCCCCAAGCCTGTAAAAGACGAGCAGGGCCGGATATTGTCCAATGAGCAGCAGACCCGGTTTAAAACCGTTGAGCAAGGCGCGGCTGCGAGTGTATGGTGTGCAGTCAGCGAGCAGCTGAACGGCTTTGGCGGCGTGTACTGCGAGGACGCGGATATTGCCGAGGCGGTTCCGGCAGACAGCCTGCAGGCCGGAGGGGTCCGTCCATGGGCCATCGATCCGGAGACAGCCCGCCGGCTATGGGAGCTGAGCGAGAAATATACGGGCGTTCCATTTAGAATCTAGACGCAGGCAGCGGTTCGCTGCGGACGTTTCATAGGGGCAAGAAGCTCACGTCTGTACGGATGCCGAGGGCTCGTTTTCCTTTGTTTGGCTGTAAGGCGGCTTAAATGGGCTGTTTTTGCAACATTTATCCGATTTGAATCGTTTATTAGGTAAGGATGTGCTGACCGCACGATATTCTAATCGAGAGAGGTGTTCCGAATGCGAAAGAAAACGACGATCCTGCTGAGTTCGGTTATCATTGGAGTTCTATTCAGTGGAGTCGCTTACTCGGCGAGCGGGATCAAGCTGATGGTTAACGGTCATTTAATACAGCCTGAGGTTCCGCCGCAAATTATTGACGGCAGCACCATGGTGCCGATTCGAGCCGTTTCCGAAGCATTGGGAGCTAACGTACAGTGGAACGAAGCGGAGCAAACGGTAACGGTAGATCAAGCCGGGCAAGCTTCTCTGCAGCGGCAAATCGAGCTGCTGCAAAGCGCGCTGGCGCCTGAAAGCGCCGATGATGCCGTAAACGCTTGGGCGAAGGCTGTGAAGAGCCGCAATGGCGCGGTCCAGTACGCGCTGCTGGGGCCTGAGCTGCAGAGCCGGACGGCCAAGACCTATGAAGAACTGAATTGGGTGACCGGCGTGTCCAGCCCTTGGGTGGACAGCTATCAAGTCTCCAGTCGGGCTGATGTAGAACCTGGAACTGCTGCGTACGATGTCGCCTTCCAATTAAAGACCTCTACGGGCAATGCCGGAGAGGGGACCGTGCGGGTGACGGTCGGCAAACAGGACGACAAGTGGAAAGTGATGAAGCTGGAGACGACTGGCGGATCGGATGTGCTGAACGGGATTGTCATCGTTCCGTAAGCTGGTTTCCTACAGCCGCAATCATGGAGCCGCGAGCATGTCATTGCGAAGAAGCAGAGAGCCCTCTCTGCTTTTTTTTGCCCGGAGATAGTAGGAGGGAGCTTACCTGTCGCACATGCTTATAGTTGAAGATGAACCATCCATCGGCGATCTTATCGCAATGAACCTGGAGCTCGTCGGACATACCAGCACACAGGCGTTTGACAGCGATGAAGCGCTTGATAGTTTGAAGATTCATACTTATGATGATCATTATGGACATCATGCTGACGGGCTTGGACGGCTTTAAGCTGATTCAGCAGCTGGAACAGTGCAGAAAGCGACGAAGGCATGGTGGCTTTAGCATGAACCAAAGAGCAGCGGTGGTCGCCGTGGCTAAACTATATCCAATAGCGGATACTATGGTTAATAAACCCTAGACCATCCGCTATTTTTTTGTAATAGACAAGGGGAAGAGGCGAAGGTTCGAAGCCTTATATTTGACCCGGGGATACAAACGGTATATGCTTTTAGATCATAACGGATAAAATTCCTCGTACTCACTGAGGAAGACTGTGAATTGGTTATTAGTTAAACGTCGGGAACGGTATGTAAACGAAAAAAGCCTTAATAGTTTATCGAAAAACTTCCAGAGAGTAGGATTCAATTTAATGACAAGTAAGAATAAACAACGTTATCGCTTCAGTGAAGCCCCTATATGGAATATCCAGCGAAAATATTATGAAGAAAAAGGCTTGACGGCTTGGAACAATGACCAGGTTCCGCAATATATAACGAGTAATCCGATGATCGCAACCGCATATGCAGAGATGATCTTCGGGCTTCTTCAAGACCGGGCGAATCAGGGTGATCGATCGGAGCCCGTTTTCATTGTAGAGCTTGGAGCAGGAGCTGGACGCCTTGCTTTCCATGTGCTGTATGAGCTGCGCCAGCTGAGAGACTATGCGGGGATCTCGCTGCCTGAGATCCGCTATATCATGACGGATTTGGCGATGAGCAATGTTATGGCTTGGAAGGAACATCCCGCTCTGCAATCTTTCATAACTGAGGGCTTACTGGACTTTGCACGATTCGATGCTGTCCATGATACAGAATTGAACCTCGTTGTATCCGGAACGACCCTTAGTGAAGGAGACTTACAACAGCCGTTAATCATTGTTGCCAACTATTTTTTCGATAGTATTCCACAGGAACTGCTTTATGTCAGTGAGGGGCAAATTTATGAGGCGGATGTTGATGTTGAATATCCCGAACATTATGATTCACTTAACCCAACGGAACGGTTAGATCAAATCACCTTAAATTACGAGTATCGACGAGCGCCTGAATACGAACAGGAAACTTATCCTTACCGGGATGTCATTTCCATGTATCAGGAACAGCTTGAAGACTCGCATATTTTATTTCCTGCCGCCGGCATCACTTGTTTGGAGCGCTTGAACCGGTTATCGCAGGCGGGATTTCTACTGATCACGGCAGACAAAGGAGATCACCTGCTGGATAACTGGAAATTCGCAGATCCGCCGGAGCTGGTCTTACATGGGAGTTTTTCTTTAACGGCGAATTACCATGCGATTCAGCATGCCTTTGAACAAAAAGGGGCCATGGCGTTATTCCCCCCGCATCATTATAAAAATATTAATGTCGGCTGCATTCTCCATTTGGGAAAGCCAATGGATTTCCCGAATATGAGATTAGCGTACCGCCGGTGTATAGAACGCTTTGGCCCGGATGAATTTTTTAGTATGAAGGTGTGGGTAGATAAAAACAGAGATAGTATGGGATTGCAGCAGGTGCTAAGCTTTTGGCGTTTGGGCGGGTATGATGCGGAGTTTTTCATTCATTATACGAAGCAGATCTCCCGATTGCTGCCAGATGCCAACGAAGAGGAGATACAGGATTTGCTGAGAGGCATAGAGCTCATGTGGTCATCGTATTACGTTATGGAACAGCGTTATGATCTAGCGCTTGACGCTGGATTGATCCTGTTTGAGATGGATATGTACGAGCACTCCAAGCGGTATTTGGAAATATCGGTTGAGGAAGAGCAAGATGAAGTCGTATCTACCGTGTATTATTGCCTGGCCATTTGCTGCTTTGAATTAGACTTGGTCGAAGATGCATTGCAGTATACACGAAAATTGTTAGAGCTTGAGCCTGACCATGAAGAGGCACTGGCATTGATAAGCCAATTTGAGTCGTATTAAACAAGCTTCAGCCATAAACGGTAGTCTGAAACGCCTGGCAGCCTTGATGTTCAAGGCTGCTTTTTTTTGGAATGCGAGTGAGCCAGTTGAGGCTCTGAAGAGGCTTATTTTACTGTTAGATTAGAGGCAGAGGCTGTAGTTCAACCTGAATGCTGGATGAACTCATTACAAATGCTTGCGTTGATTTATGTGCGCTACTGCATACGATATAATAGCTATAAGATACGTCAGCTTCTGAAAGAGCCTAGTCAAGCAGCTGAGAGCAGCTTGGATTTTGGGAATAGAAAAAAAGTTATGTTTTATTTATGGAGGTAATTAAATGGATTTATATAAAATTGCAGAGAATATAAATTTATTAAGTGACTTTCTAGGAAAAAGAGATATAGACACTTTGTCAAGTGATGCTTTAGAAGAAAAATATAAAATTTCACAAGCGGATCTGCTAATATTATTTGGTGCTAGCATAGCTTATGGCTGTGACGTTGTGGGGCAAGCCGTTTCAAACCATATTGCCAAGAATTTTATGATCGTTGGTGGTGAAGGACACACCACAGAGAGTTTACATGGAGCAATCCATAAGGCTTTTCCCGAAATAGTAACTACGGGAAAAATGGAAGCAGATATAATGAGTGAGTATATCAAACGGAAGTATAATATTGACAATATCTTGATAGAGCGTGATTCAACGAATTGTGGAAATATTATCACTTACGCTTTAGATGTTATAAAACAAAATAATTTATCCCTAAACCATATTATTATTGTTCAAGACTCAACGATGCAGTGTAGGATGGATGCTGGTTTTCGTAAATATCTCCAAGATGCAAAAGTTGAAGTCATAAATTTTGCTTCGTATAAGGTTAAAGTTGTATTAAAAAGTGAAAAATTAGTAATTGAACCGTCAGATCTTTGGGGTATGTGGGATATAGAAAGATATATTTCTTTATTGATGGGAGAAATTCCTAGATTATTAGATGATACTCAGGGATATGGTCATAACGGCAAAAATTATATTGCACACGTTGATATTCCTATGAGTGTATTGAAGGCATTTGAAGAGTTGAAAGTGGAATATGGAGATTTGGTGAGAGTTGCAAATCCTTTGTACGCATCAAAAACGCTTAACTAACGGCGAAAGTTAGTTCAATAAAAGAGAGAAGTTTTATTCAAAGAAGCCATCCCACTGTAAGGGTAAATTGAACAATTATTTCTTTTGAGCCTCATTGGAATGGAGGGTTGTATAATGATGGAAGATAGGGAACTAAGTTTATCTGAGAAGTTGCTTATAAATGTACTCCAAGAATACGGAATACAACAACCCGAGATTACTTTTCTTAGACATAACGAAAATAAGACCTTTAAAGTCATTGACCAGATTAATAATAAATATCTTCTTAAAGTCCATCAGCCTGCTACAGAGAACTTACTAGGGCTTCAACACAAGAAGGAGGGTTTACAATATGAGATGCAGCTCCTGTACAACATTTCTCAAAAATCAGATATCACTGTTCCCGTTCCCGTCTGTAATCAACAAGGCGATTTCATTACAGAAATTACTTTAACAGATAAAGTTATCAATTGCACACTTACCAAATGGATAGACGGGCGGGATGTACAAAAAGAGGATCTGTCTAACCATGAGTTTGTTTACGGATTAGGTATTAGTACAGCTAAATTGCATCGTTATTTTTATAGTTATTATGAGGTACCGCATCATGTCAGACCGGAATATGGAAAATCAAAAATCAGGATAATGTTAGAACAGATTTATGGCGGTGTGGAGAAAAGACTATTCAGTCAAAAAGATTTCAACATAGTTGAGCAATCTCTCCTATTGATCGCCTCTCGATTTGAAAGTTTAGATCGGAGAACGTCGTGGGGTATCATTCATGGTGATTTAAACATGAGCAATATCCTCATTACAGGACAAAAAAGCTGCGCTTTCATAGATTTCAGCCTTTTCGGTTACGGATATTATTTATTGGATGTCGCAATGGCAGCATTAAATTCCACTTCTGAGAAACGGAGCTTTTTTTTAAAAGGATATTTCGGAAATGATGCAATATCCGATGAAACAATGACATTATTAGAAGGATTCATGCTTATGTCCATCTTTGGGTATTATGCATTTCATATGGAAAATAAAAAAATTCATCCATGGATTACTGAACGAATGCCACTTTTGTGCGCAAATCGATGCAAACCTTTTTTAAGTGGCGACCGTATCATTTATGATTTCTGAACCCGTCGTAACGCTTGGGCTAACAACCTGATTTCAAAATAAACCTGACCATCGGGAACCAACTGTCCCGAGCGGCCGGGTTTTTCTCATTATGGAAATACCCACCTATGGACATGTCCCGTAATCGAACGAAAATAAAATGTAGAGGGTTGTTAATACTTTTAGGCCCGATACGTATTAACTATTGTGAGACTCACACAAACAAATTGCGCAATTTGTTAAACGATTCTGAACGGCAGGCTGGAAGAAGGGAGGCGAAGCGGTTGGAGATGGCCCCTGCAAACACTAGACTTTATCAGGGCGAACAAGCCGATCTCACGGACGAGCGGCGGCTCACGACGGAGAAGTTTGCACAGTTATTTGATACTTACTATCACCGGGTCTACAAGTACATTTGTTATCGGATCAACAACCATTATGCGGCGGAAGATATCTGCAGTCATGTATTCGAAGTCGTCATTTCCAAATACGAGACGTTCTCACCGGAGAAGTCAAACTTTGAAGTATGGTTGTTTGCTATTGCCAGAAACGCAGTGACGGATTATTTCCGTTCATTGAAGCATAGAAGCTATTTTTCGCTGAATGCCATAGTCAATATGGTCCTGCCAAGGCCGACGCCGGAGGAGCTGGTCATCCGGGACGATAAGAATAAGGCCCTGTTTACGGCACTGGCCAAGCTGAGCGACAAGGAACGTCATATTATTGCAATGAAATACGCGGCAGGCTTGAAAAATTCGGAGATAGCCGAACTATTAGGCGTCAGCGGCTCCAATATCGGCGTCGTTCTGCATCGGAGCTTGAAGAAGCTGCAAAAGGATCTGAAGGTAGAGGAGGCTGACCCTGAATGAGCAAGAAATCGGACTTGAAGAGCTTTAAAGATGTAACGGATTTACTCATGAATACCGATGTCACTGATCCCGTACGGCAAGAACAGCTGTATAACCGCTTGAAATTTAAAATGGAAACCGGAACCGTACCATCACTCTCTGATCGAAAGGAAGACATACCTATGAATAAGAAAAAATGGACTACATTGGCTGTAAGCGCTGCTGCTATCGTTTGCTTGGGAGGAGTTTTCTCGACAACCTCCTACGCTCACGGCATGATTGAATCGTTATTGGCTCGTTTTCAAGTAGGAAATATGGAGATTAAACAATATAAAGAATTGCCCGAGTCCACGGTAAGAACAACGGAAGTGAATCAGCAAGCCCAGGCAGCGAGATCCGCTCCTAGGGAAGCACCGAAAACATTGACGCTGAAGGAAGCGCGCGCCGCAATCGGCGTTGACTTTCCGGTTCCGGCCTGGCTGTCGGAGCATTACCAGTTCGTAAACTGCGTGGTGCAGGGCGAGCATATGGTAGAGGTGCAGTACCAGAAGGACGGAGAGTTTATCTCCCTCTTGATCTCCAGCGGCGGCAAGAACGGCATCAGCACCGAGGATGAGGTCAAGAAAGAAACGATCGGTGGGAGAACGGTTTATTTTGCAAACGGCATTGTGATTTGGGAGCAGGAGGGCTTCACCTACGAGCTGTACCAAATGGGGGCGGAAGAAAGCTTCGACGCTCAAGCCGTCGGTCAAATGATCGGAACGATGTCAGCCAAAAACGAGTAAGTATACCAATCTTTTCGCAAGCTGATTCCGCGCTCCGCGCGGATTTTTTCATGTCCTGGAATGCAGCCCGTTATATTCCTTGCATAAAATGCACATCCTATATTGACTATATATTGACTAGTCGGTCAGCATGAGTTACGATCTTACTAACCGATAGGTTAGTAAAAGAGAGAGGAAGTGAGCCGTTGCCTTTACAGCTTTATGAAAGACAAGAGGTACTGGAAGCCTGCCTGTCGGTGTTCGCGCGCCATGGCTATGCCGACACATCGACGGGGATGCTGGCGGAAGCGGCAGGGATCTCGAAAGCTTTGATTTTCCACCATTTCCGCAGTAAAAAGAAGCTGTATTTCAGCTTGCTGGAGCATTGCTTCGACAAGACGAGAGCCGCGCTTCGCATGGATTCACTTACTTCACATGCTGACTTTTTTGAAGCGATTGACCACTTGAGCCGTCTGAAGCTGCAATATTTCCGCAAATATGCGGATGAATACAAACTCGTCTACGAGGCGTTCTATGCTGCGCCGGATGAACTGAAGGAGGAGCTGCATGAGAAATACGGCCAAGTGATTGGCTCCAAGAATCAGCTGCTGGAGCAGTTATTTGATAAGGTGCCCCTGCGGGAAGGCGTGAACCGGCGCCAGGCTTTCGAGTTAGTTATGTCGACATTCGAGCATTTCGAGAAGAAGTTTTTGGAGGATATTAAAGATATCGATGCAATGGATGAGGAGTATGCGCAAAGCTTTTTCGATAAAATGAACGGCTTCTGCAGCATGATCCGGTATGGTATAGAGCGGTAATTATAAAGGGCCCTAAGGCAGGCGGCTTTCCGCGTGGAGGCCGCGGCAGGTAGATTTTACAGCAAAGAAAGGGGAAAACCAAAGCATGAAACAGATCACAAGCGGCGATTTTACTTCACCTGAAACGATGCGTGATTTCATTGCTTTCTATAAACGGCTCACCGGGCAGGAGGAGCCTCTTTACCGCCTGGATGACTTTTTCGGGATGGGGGCGGCCTGGGTCGCGTTTCGGCATGACGATGCCGTTTCGGTATTGAAGGTACCCCCGTTTTTTGAAAAACATGGGCCAGCTCGTCTCCAAGGAAAACCAGCAAGAATCGTTATCCGAGGACTCCTCCGTCGGCAGGCTTGTAGAATGGATGAAAAATATGCCGAACATGCTGACGGTCGATCCTCCCGATCATACCCGTTTGCGCAGGTTGGCCGCTAAAGCGTTCACCCCTCATACGATCGAAGGGCTTCGCCCCCGCATACAGCAGATTGCCGATGAGCTGCTGGATGGCGTTATGGAACAGGGAAAGATGGATGTTATAGCAGATTACGCGTATCCGCTGCCGATTATCGTGATTTCAGAAATGCTGGGAATTCCGGCTGCGGCCGGAACCGGTTTCGCCAATGGACGCACGAGCTCGGCCAAGCCGCTTTGGACCCGGGGCAGGGGGAAGCCGTCGCCGCGGCGCTCGAGGAGTTTGTTCAGTATATCAAGTCGCTCTTGGAAGAGAAGCGCATTCATCCCGGTCCGGATGTAACGAGCGGCCTGATTCAGGCTTATGATGACGGCGACAAGCTGAGCGAGAACGAGCTTCTTTCGACGATATGGCTGCTCATTACCGCCGGGCACGAAACGACGGTCAATCTGATCGGCAACGGCGTGCTGGCTTTGCTGCGGCATCCTGAGCAAATGCGTATGCTTCAGGAAGACCCGTCCTTGCTTCCTTCCGCGGTCGAGGAGCTGCTGCGCTTTGCAGCCCCTATTATGATTACAAGCCGGATTGCCGGCGAGGATATTACGCTGCGCGGCAAGCATATCCGCAAAGGCGAGATCGTTCTCGTCTCCCTTGCCGGTGCCAATATAGATCCGCATAAGTTTTCTAACCCGGAAGCACTGGATATCACTCGCGAAGAGAATGAGCACCTTGCATTCGGCAAGGGAATCCATCTCTGTCTCGGGGCACCCTTGGCGCGTCTGGAGGGACAGATCGCCTTCGGGACGCTGCTGCGGCGGCTGCCGCAGCTGCAGCTGGCCGTTGAGCCGGAGCAGCTGGCATATAACTACAGTACGCTGCGCTCGCTTTCAAGCCTGCCGGTAACCTTCTAAGGGCGGCCCGGCTCTTGAACATATGAATCATAGTTTTGGCATCTTTATATAAAAAACAAGGCTGCTTTTTCGTCCATACGACGCGAGAGCAGCCTTGTAGCAGTTACTTAAGTTTCATTTTTGGGAATGCCGTTCAAGCTTGGTACATAATCGGAAGCAGTATCGCTTGTTAACGTCTGATGCTCTTCAGTGAAATGATCGTTATTTTGCTGGTTGTTCTTCTTGTCCGCACGGTTGTCCTCACGATCGAACTTCGGATCGGCACTATTTTTTGGCATGTCAATCACCTCCATCATCTCACCCATAGTATGAGATGATGGTTTTTATTTTATCCCAGCGGCTGGGAACAATATGATAAGCGACGATTGGGCGCTGGACAGGCTACGGCAAAATAATATTTTTAAGCTGTGCGGATAGGCTTTTCAATTCGTTCTCGCGTTCCAGATAGGCGAGAAGCGCCAGGATCATCGGCCCATTCGGCCGCTCCTTGGCTGTTTCTTCGCGCAGCAGACGGATCAGCTCGAGCAGCTCGCCGCGTTCGGTCTCGCCCGTTGGAAGCTCGCCGATCTCTGCGGCAAGACGATCCAGAAGCGCTCCAACCGTTAGCGGCCGGTCTGCTTCCTGGTCACCCGCTCGTCCCCAGTGGATATACCGGTCAAAGAAAGAGGCGGTTAACATCGGTTTTTTGCCTGCGGCGACCATATGTGCGGAGATGCCGTCCATCCGGTCGAGGATGAAGGCGGCCGTTTCTTCGATCGACAGCGGCTCCCGCTCATGCATCGCCCAATTCAGAAAATCCTTCAGCAGCGCTTTGAGGGTGAAAACAAGATCCCATATGTACGGCTCCATTTCCGGACCGTAAACCTGCAGCAGGCATTCCTTATACCAATTCATCAGCCTTCCTCGGGTCTGCAGGCGCTGCGGCATAAATTTGGCGTCCTGCCGGATCGATACATTGTATTCCGCGAGAATATACTTGTTCTCCATAAAATATTGAAAGCGAAAAATCAGCTGCTTCAAAAAATGCTCCTTCGGCGAAAGTCCGGGCAGCCGTTTGATCCGCTCGACCTCGTCGAAATACCGGTTCAGAAACTGTTCTAACACTTCGCTGAACAAGTCTTCCTTGGAAGGGAAATATTTGTACACAGATCCTTTGGCAATCCGGCAATCGTCGGCAATGTCTTGAATTGAGGTAGCAGCGAACCCGTTGATAGAAAAAAGCTTCGCAGCGGAGCGAACGATCTCCTGCTTGATCATGCTCATGAATAGAGCCTCCTTCCCAAGTCTTGACACGTTATGACTCATGGTACATAATAATAAACATTAAGTCAATGTGACCGGAGGTTCATTCATTAAGACCACCGGTCATATCGATCCAATGAAGCAGAAGGAGTGTTGGAATATGGAACCCCTATTCAATTGGGAAACGGCTGCACTGGTTGTTATCGATCTTCAGAAAGGAATCGTCGGGTACGATCTGGCGCCATATAGCGGAGCGCAGGTTGTGGAACATGCGGCAGCGCTGGTCAACGCATTCCGGGAGAATGGCGCATTTGTCGGACTCGTGCGGGTATCGAGCAAAGACGGCAAAGACATGCTGCGGCCGAAGCTGGATCAAGAGCCCCCACAGCAGGTAAGGCCCGCGGGATGGGATGAGATCGTGCCTGAGATCGGCGTGCGGGAGAGCGATCATCTCATTACGAAGAAGCAGTGGGGCGCCTTCCACGGCACGGAGCTTGATCTGCAGCTTCGCCGGCGCAAGATCGAAACGATTGTGCTGTGCGGCATTGCCAGCGGCATCGGCGTCGATACAACGGCGCGCGAAGCATTCCAGCACGGCTACCAGCTGGTTTTTGCCATTGACGCCATATCGGGCATATCCCAAGCTGAGCACGATTATGTCAGTCAAACCATTTTTCCGCGCATCGGCCGCATCCGCACTACGGAACAAATTTTGCGGACGGCCGGTAAGTAACAATGAAGGACGATGGGACCGTTCGCGCAGGACAGCAGCAGGGAACTGAGCAGCCAGTGGATGCGGGCGGGCTTTACCCTTGGCTTGTGCTGACGGTAACCAGTCTCGGGGCTTTTCTTATCATGGTCAATATCGGCTCGCTGAACGTCGCGCTGCCGGAGGTGAGCCGCCATTTTCATGCCGATGCGCTGACCTCAAGCTGGATTTTGCTGTCATTTATGCTTGTCAACACGATCCTGATTCTTGTATTCGGGCAGGTATCCGATATTTTCGGCCGCAAAAAGCTGTATTTGAGCGGGATGGCGCTTTTTACCCTGGCAAGTCTGGCTATTGGCTTTGCGCCCAATGCCGGTGTATTGATCGCCCTGCGGGTCGTACAGGCGGCCGGCGGCGCATTTGTCATCGTAAATACGACGGCGCTGATCACCGATGCCTTTCCCGCTAACCGTCTCGGAACCGGTCTGGGCATTAACGTACTGACGGCGTCCGCGGCGCAGCTGCTCGGTCCCGTCGTGGGCGGTCTTATTGCCGGAAGCTGGGGATGGCGGTGGGTATTCTGGTTTAACGTGCCGATCGGTATCATAGCGGTATTGTGGGGCAGCTGGGTTCTGCGGCCGGCGGCGGCAAGGCCGGTCCGGGAGCGAGTCGACGGGCTGGGCGGTGTGCTGATCTTCATCGCGCTGGGCGGTCTGGTTATGGCGCTCTCCGAAAGCGGCGACCTGGGTTGGAGCAGCAGCACGGTGGATATCGGACTCCTGCTGTTTGCTGTCTTTGCTCCATTGTTCATATGGAGGGAACGACGGGCGCCATCGCCGCTTATGGATCTGCAGCTGCTGCGAAGCCGTGCGTTTCTGATGCCGAACCTGGCAACCTTTCTCAACTCGTTTGCCCGCTCTGCCGTGGTGCTGCTTTTTGCACTGTTCTTTCAGTTCGCTTACAGCATGAGCGCTTTCGAGGCGGGGCTCCGGGTGCTGCCATCCGTTATCGGCATGCTGATTATGTCACCGGTCGCCGGTTTTCTGACCCGCCGGTACAGCACCAAGCTGCTGGCATCAATGGGACTGCTCATTTCCATGGCAGGCTTGCTGCTGTTGCTGATTTCCGTAAGCCCGGATCTGTCCTACGGCCTGATCGCGGCAGCGATGCTTCTGGTGGGCTGCGGGGCCGGTTTGTTCCTGACGCCCAACACGACCGACATCATGAGCTCCGTTCCGAGTCATCGCCGGGGTGTCGCCAACGGGCTGCGCTCCATGCTGGGCAACATGGGCCAGGTGCTGAGCACGGCCGTTACGCTGATGATTGTAGGCATCGGGTTGCCGTCCCGATTAAAAGATGTGCTGTACTCAGGCGCTGCGGCGGACTTGACCCGCCCCGATCTAATACTCATTATCCACGGGTACCGGTGGGCAATTGCCGCCCTGTTGATCGCCACCCTGCTCGGACTGGCCGCCTCGCTGTCCCGTCCGGGCAAGCAGACGAGCGAAGGCGCAGGGCAGGGGATATAAGCCCAGCTCATCCCGTAATCAGGCAATCCGCGGGGGCCAGAGCTGCCGCCTGCCATGAAGGAGTGCTGCTCCCGGCCGTAAGGGCATTGCTGCCGAACGGGAAATGGATTCGAAACGGAAGATAAGAGAAAGAACAATAGGGCATCGTATCAGCTCACCAAATGGTGAACGGATACGGTGCTTTTTTTCATAACTTAAGCGCCATATTATGGTATTATGGTGACGTTGAGCTAGGAAGGGAGGCATGCGGATGACAGCCCGATTTTATATACAAGACCTTTTATCCCGCCGACAAGAGGGGGCCGCGCCATTCGCCGTTATGACGTGCGGTGTGGCAGGTTCAGGCAAGCGCCCTCAGGAGAAGGGGAAATCGTCATTGAATAATGAAGGCGGAAGGGAGGAGAGCGATGTCTTTTATAAAGGGAATAGAGCTTTGCCGCAGGTTCCATACGGAGATTGTTGAACCGGTTATGGCCGCCGCCTGTCCGGGGTTGCCGTATTCATCGGCGCTTCTAGGTCCCGGCAGTGAAGTGATTGGCTATGATACCGAGATGTCCACAGACCATGATTGGGGGCCGCGCGTTGTTCTTTTTCTTGATCCGCAGCAATTCGGATATGGGGGACAAGCTCGGCTTGCTCTGCAAGAACACGCCCCGCAAACCTTCTACGGCTTTCCGGTGGATCCAAGCCGGAGCGTGGTGACGACCGTCCCGCAGTTCATTGAAGCATGCTTGGCTGTCCATGCCGATGAACATATGGATATTGAGCTTTTAGACTGGCTCACATTTCCTTCGCAGTCGCTGCTCGAGATCACGGAAGGGGCGGTGTATAGAGACGATCGGGGCGGGTTAACGATGCTGCGCCGGCAGTTGAATTATTATCCCCGCGATATTTGGCTTTACTTGATGGCATCATGCTGGCAGCGCATCGGCCAAGAAGAGCATTTGATGCTCCGGGCAGGCTATGCAGGCGATGAGCTCGGCTCAGCTATTATTGCTTCGCGGCTTGTCCGCGACATCATGAATTTGTGCTTCCTTATAGAGCGCCGATATGCGCCTTATCCGAAATGGTTCGGCACCGCCTTTAAGCAATTAAAGAGCGCCGATGCCCTCATGCCTTATCTGTGGTCCGCTCAAACGGCAGCCGCCTGGAGAGAGCGCGAGTGTGCGTTTAAACATGCTTATACCTGTTTATCCCGGATACACAATGCGCTGGGAATCGCGGTGAAGCTTCCTGAGGACGTCTCGTCCTTCTACGACCGGCCCTTTCAAGTGATGAAGGGTGAAGACATCGCCAGGCTTATCGCCAATCAGATTACGGATACAGAGATCAGCCGCTTAGCCGAACAGCGCTTGATTGGCAATATCGATCTCCTTACGGACAATACCGATTTCCGGAAAATAAGCCGCGGCAAGTCCTTGGGTGGCGGGAATCTGCGCAATGATTTGAAACGCTTTTTTAAGCCTGAGTCCAATTAGGAATGAAAGAAGAGGTGTCCCCTTGATTCATCATGTAATGCATACGCTTTCACCCTTGCGCAACCGCAATTTCCGGATCTATATCGGAGGCCAGGGGATATCGATGCTCGGCAATTGGATGCAGGGAACCGCTCAGGCGTGGGTCGTGTGGAGGCTTACCGGCTCAACCGCCGCGCTTGGCATCGTCGCCATGCTGAACACGCTTCCCGTTCTGCTGCTAGGGCCCTTCTCCGGCGTGACGGCAGACCGGCTCGATCGGCGAAGGCTGCTGATTTATACGAACCTGCTGGCGATGATACTTGCTATCGTCATGGGCATGCTGCTCCAGACGGGAACAGTTCGCTTATGGCATGTCTATGTGCTCGCGGGAATTCTGGGCTGCATTAATGCGCTGGATATTCCCTCGCAGCAGGCATTTCTTGGCGACCTGTCCGGCGTGGAGCAGGTACGCAAAGGCTTTACCCTTAATGCGATCATGGAGCAGGTGATGCGGATGATCGGGCCTTCAGCGGCCGGATGGATGATCGGCAGCTTTGGTGAAGCGCCGGCCTTCTGGCTGAATGGGCTCAGTTATATCGCTGTGCTGGCCAGCTTGTTTGTCGTTAAAGCGGCCCAAGAGCGTCAGGTCAGCTCCAGCCATCCGGCGAAGGAGTTTCGGGCAGGGCTGGCCTTTGTGCGGCGAAAGCCGCGAATCCAGGAATTGATTCTATTTACAGCAATGACTACCTTGTTCGGCTTCGTCAATACGCAGCTCTTTCCGGAAATCGCCGACCACCTGCTGCATGGCGGGCCGGAGACGCTGGGGACGATGATGGGCACGTTCGGCGCTGGCTCGTTCTTCAGCGCCCTGCTGCTGACGCCGCTCCTGCAGCGGGTAAGGACCCGGATGGGCGCTGTCTGCCGTCATAGCCTGGACCGGCTTCTGGTTTTTTATTTTTTCGTTTTCCAGCTGGCTGCCGCTTTCTTTGCTGGCTATCTTTTTCGCTTCCTTCGCCCAGCCCGTCGTGCTTACAACGGTCAAGGGACTGCTTCAGGTGCTGGCGCCTCCCAACATGCGGGCACGGGTGCTGAGCCTGCAGGTGATGATTGCGGTAGGCGTACAGCCGTTGTCCTCGCTGACCGTCGGCTTCGTCGCTCAATTCGCAGGTTCGTCGCATGTGATCCGGACGAACGGATTGCTCATGATTGCCTCGGCCGCTCTGCTGCTGGCGTTTCGTCCTGCGCTGCGTGTGTGGGATCCGCAGGAGGAAGGTCCGGAATCTGCAGCCGATACTAACGCACGCGATCAGACACAGGATCCGCTGAGCACAAAAGGGGAGTATGCGGCGGCGGTCGAATCCGGAACGAAAACTTTGTAGAATTATGTCGATGCACTTGGCCTCGACAGCGAAATGTGCTGTTAGAGGCCTTATTAGTGTTCTTTTATTCAGCCTATATTCCGAAAACGGGAGGGAACGAAGGGAATATCAAGCAAGTCATAGTTCTACTTCTATGTAAGCGCTATTTTGGGGCGTGGATATATGTTTTTTAACCCAAGCTTGATTCCTTGCTTCTTTACAGAAAGAAGGCTGAGGAGTAATATTTCATTCGTACCTATGAATGTGTTTTTCAAATGATATACTCCTGAATCGCTAAATTCTGATAATCAGAAGCGGGGGAACCAAAGGGATGAAGCAGCTTCGTCCCAGGGGTGAATCACTTGGCTGTGAACAGCAAGTGTAGGGATACTTTCTATTCCGAATCCGTCAGCTAACCTCGTCAGCGTTACGAAAGAGGAATTCTTCGTGTGCTTTTGTGTATCCAAGCCGCGGGAAAGTCCAACTTTCCTGCGGCTTTTTTTTGCTGTATCCCAACCGTACGGCCGCTCGGAACCTGCAAATAGGATGCGATGGCTTCTAACTTAAACCTGGTGGTGTAACCGAACTTATGGCAGCTCTCAAAAGATTTTTAATCGGACGACCCTTGAAGTCGACCGAATTAGGGGAACAAAAGCTGACGAAGAAAAAGGCGTTGGCGATTCTTTCCTCCGACGCTTTATCTTCCGTGGCTTATGGTCCGGAACAAATTTTACTGGTCTTAATCACAGTAAGTACCGCCGCATTCTGGTATTCGATTCCGATCGGCATAGGGGTCCTGATTTTACTATTGGCGCTTATTTTGTCCTATCGGCAGATTATTTTTGCTTATCCCCACGGGGGCGGGGCGTATGTCGTGTCCAAGCAGAATCTCGGCGTGTATGCGGGACTCATTGCCGGAGGCTCCTTGCTGGTGGATTACATTTTGACCGTAGCGGTCAGCGTTTCGGCGGGCACGGATGCGATCACGTCCGCTTTTCCGGCACTGCACGAGCATACGGTCGGGATTGCGATTACCTTTGTACTTCTGATCACGCTCTTGAATCTAAGGGGAGTTACCGAGTCTGCTTCCATTTTGGCTTATCCGGTCTATTTATTCGTTGCGGCCATGCTCATCTTGATCGGGGCCGGACTCTTCAGCATCGTAACGGGTAAAGTTACACCCGATTTGCATACGCCCATTGGAACTCCGGTAGCGGGAATCGGTTTATTCCTGCTTCTCAGAGCCTTCGCTTCAGGCAGCTCTGCTTTAACGGGAGTCGAGGCGATTTCCAACGCCATTCCGAATTTCAAGGATCCGGCGCCTTCGAATGCAGCCAAAACGCTCATGGCCATGGGCGGCCTGCTTGCGCTGTTATTTTCGGGCATCGTATACCTTGCCTACTATTTCGGCATTACGCCGAATGCCGAGGCGACCGTCGTTTCCCAGATTGCGGAGCATACCTTTGGCCGTCATTTGATCTACTACATCATTCAGGGAACCACCGCATTAATTCTGATTCTTGCCGCCAATACGGGGTATTCGGCCTTTCCGCTGCTGGCGGTCAATCTGGCCAAGGATAAGTTCATTCCAAGAATGTTCACCATGCGGGGAGACCGGTTAGGGTACTCGAACGGAATTATAATTTTGGGCTTGCTGTCCATTGTGCTGATTATAGCCTTCCAAGGGCAGACCGAGCATTTGATCCCGCTCTATGCGGTAGGCGTATTTATTCCGTTTACGCTTTCACAGACGGGAATGATGGTAAAATGGATTCGCGAAAAGCCCGCAGGCTGGGTCCCCAAGCTGATCATTAATACAACGGGTGCTGTTATCAGCTTTACCGTCTCGATCATGTTCTTCCTGACGAAATTTGCGCAGGTATGGACGATCTTGATTTTCCTGCCGTTGATCGTTTATTTGTTCCACCGCATCAAGAAGCATTACGAAGCGGTAAGCGAGCAATTACGGCTTTCCACTTGCGAACAAGCGGTGCCTATTGAAGGCAATGTCATTATTTTGCCGGTGTCGGGCATCACGCACGTCGTCGAGCAGTCCTTGAATTACGCCCAGTCGCTGTCGGCTAATCAGATTATCGCCGTATATATTCCTTTTGAAAGAGATGACGAGGTCCGGTTCGAAGAAAAATGGAATAAGTGGAGGCCGGATGTCAGGCTCGTAACACTGCATTCTCCTTATAGAAGCATCATTCATCCTTTAAGCAAGTTTATCCATACGGTGCAGCGGAAAGCGAGCGAGTCCAATTATCAGGTTACCGTCATCATTCCGCAGTTTATTCCCAAGAAAAGCTGGCACAACCTGCTTCATAATCAATCCAGCATTATGATCCGTGCTTATTTGCTTTTCCGCAAAGACGTTATTATTACTACCGTTCCTTATCATCTGAAAAAATAATGGAAGAGAGAAGAGGGCCGGATTTTTCTCGGCACCTTCCAATTGAATATTCTTTTCACCCTCCTAATTTTGGATTACAATATGGATGACGCGATGGATGGCGCGGATAACATGAGTGGATGCTGAATTTCGTTTATTCCAAGACGAGCTGTTCATCCCGCGCCCCGCGATACGATAATTACTTCCGATTGAAACCGATTAGGAGCTGTGGACATGGAAAACTTCAGAAATTGGGCGGGCAACTATCAATACAGCGCTGCGGAGGTACATTCTCCTGAAAGCGTGGAACAAATACAGGAGCTGGTAGCCCGCAGCCGTCAAGTGAAGGTGCTCGGCACGCGCCATTCCTTTAACGGGATTGCCGATACGACCGGATGCCAGCTGTCGCTTCAGAAGCTCAATCGCGTGATAGCTATTGACGCTGAGCGCCGCCAAGTAACAGTTGAAGGAGGTATCCGGTACGGCGAGCTGTGCCAATATCTTCATCATGAAGGCTATGCGCTTCACAATTTGGCATCGCTTCCACATATTACGGTGGCAGGCGCTTGCGCAACGGCATCCCATGGCTCGGGCGACCGGAACGGCAATCTCGCTTCGATTGTTCATGCAATGGAGATCGTCAAAGGGGACGGGGAAGTTGAAGTATTTTCCCGGGACCAACAGGACGGGCCGTTTAACGGGGCGGCCGTCGGACTTGGAGGGCTCGGAGTCATTACGAAAATGACGCTGGATGTGGTGCCGGACTTTCAAATGCGTCAATGGGTGTACGAGGAGCCTGCCCCTGGGGCAGCTGGAAAATCAGCTGGACGCGATTTTCTCGAGCGCTTACAGCGTCAGCCTGTTTACGGATTGGAAGAACTCCGCCTTCCATCAAGTCTGGATTAAGGAACAAGTCGGATCATCGGATTCGGCTCAGGGGCCGTCGTCCTTTTTCGGTGCGCGCCGAGCCGCAGTTCCCCGTCACCCGGTGCCGGGGTACAATGCGGAGCCTTGCAGCGAACAGCTGGGCGTTGCAGGTCCCGCATACGAACGGATGGCGCACTTTCGCATGGAGTTTACTCCGAGCGCCGGGGACGAGCTGCAGAGCGAATACTTTTTCTCACGCGAAGACGCCTACCAAGCCTTGTGCGCGATTGACGAGCTGCGTGAGCATATAGCTCCGCTTTTGTACGTATCCGAGGTTCGTACGATTGCAGAAGACGACCTGTGGATGAGCCCGTGCTATAAGCAGGCCTCGGTTGCGATCCATTTCACGTGGAAATCGGATGGACCGGCCGTTCAGCGCGTGCTTCCGATGATCGAAAAAGCGCTTGAGCCCTTCCGCGCCCGTCCGCATTGGAGCAAGCTGTTTGCCATGCAGCCTGCTCAACTGCAGGGGCTTTATGCGAAGCTGCCTGACTTTCAGCGGCTGCTTCTGCAATGCGACCCGCAGGGCAAGTTCCGCAATGCCTTCCTGGATAAGTATATTATGGGGAATTGAAGCAGCCGGCAGGCCCGTGAGCATATTACGGGTCTGCTTTGTATATATTTTACAAATAATCCATGAAATCTGAGATTACTTTTAATATTCATCCCGTATCATCAAAGTTGATCGTAACCAATCCAAATCGAGAATGAGAGGGAGATGACTTATGAAGCTGGCAGTTATGGGAGATTTGCATTATCACGAAATTGATGAGGCGATTCCGGGATGGGCAGAGGCGCGCAATGATTTCTATCAAACCTTTCTGAAGCATTTTTTCACCACGGAAGCCGATATTCATATTTCATTGGGGGACCTGACCAATTACGGCTATGCGTCGGAGCTGAATGAGGTTTACGGGATCGTGAAGCAGTATGACACCACATTTTATCATGCTCTGGGGAATCACGACCTTTACGCTCAGACAAGAAAAGAGTCAGCTCGAAATTTCCGGACAAGCCCGCTACCACGCTGTAACTACAGAGCAGGCGGTGCTCGTATTCCTCGATACGGCCAAGGAGATGGATTTCAAGGATTGGGGCGGCTGGATTGACGAAGAGCAGCTGCGCTGGTTCGAACAAGTGATCCAAGACTCCGGGACGAAGCCGGTGCTGGTGTTCGCTCATCATCCTGTACATAAGACGACAACCCATTCGGACAGGGACAAAGGCTCGATTCATCCCGACATTGATATGTGGAGCATTCTAAGCCAGAAGCAAGGCATCGGCATTTATTTTAATGGGCATACGCATATTGATTCTATCGTGCAGCAGAATAACTGGACTTTTGTTCAGCTGTCTGCGTGCCTGGACGAACATGGCTTGCGGATAGTGGACATCGGGGAGGAAGACATTCGGATTACGGCGATCGATATTGCGGAAGCTGCGCTTACAGACAATGCAGGGACGTTATACACGCACATGAAACACTTTAAGCCTACTGCCGATGCCTGCGGAAACGATGCGGAGCGGGAATGTACGGTTTCCTTGCGGCTGGCGACGGAACAAAAATAGGGTCGGACGGATGACGAAACGACGGAATGAGGACAATGGGATGATTTGGGACAGGTTAAACACGCACAAGATGGTCGCCTCCATTAAGGAGCCGAAGCAAATCGAAATCGCTTTGTCCCTGCGCAACCAATTAAGCGGCGTATTTTTGCTGACCGGACACATTGGGGTGATCCAAGGCTATGTGAATTTGTTCAGAAGCCACCAGGTACCGGTTTTCCTGCATTTGGAAAAGATTGGCGGCTTATGCTCGGATTATCACGGTCTTGATTACCTTCACAAGGTGATTAAACCGACCGGGATCATTACTACGAAGACGAATGTCGTCAAGACAGCTATGAAAATGGGGCTGTTCACCATTCAGCGTTTCTTCCTGATGGATACCGAAGGATTAGATAATATAGCCAAGAGTCTCGCTCAGATCGAGCCTGATATCATTGAGGTTATGCCTGCGCGGATTCCCGAAATGATCGGGGAGATCAAGAACATTACGGCCCTTCCGATCATCTCCGGCGGACTGCTGGCTGAACGGGAGCATACCTTGGCGTGTCTGAAGCACGGGGCGGCTGCCGTTTCCACTTCCAGAACGGAATTGTGGCGGGATACCTATGCTATTGATGAGAACAAGATACGTATAATAGTATAAAGTGTGCTTACTTGGTTATGGTTATTTTTCAAAAGTTTAACAGTGATTTAACACTCGGTTAATATTCATAGATTAAGATGTTTTTGACAAGTAAATAGTATTGGGTTGGAGTGAGGGAGAAGCCTTGATTAGCTGCTGACGTGAGTCAGCGGTCGATTGAGGCTTTTTTCTTATGCAATCCCTATTACCAAATCAGGAGGGTTTATCATGCTAAAGAACAAAAGCGTGTCCATTCTTACTCTCAGTACTTTAATTATGTTAACAGCCTGCGGATCCAGCCCAACAAACGGTGCGGAAAGCACGAACGGAGGTTCGGCTTCCGGCGGCGGGAAAATTATTGTCAAGTATTGGACGGCAAACGGCGGCAAAATTGAAGAAGCCAAGCAAAATCTCGTGAAAAAATTTAACGAGTCGCAAAACCGCATTGAAGTCCAGCAGGCCAACCAAGGGAATTATGACGATCTTCATGCCAAAGTCCAGGCTGCCTTCGCCGCCGGAAATGCGCCTTCCGTATTTGATCTTGAAATCTCTTCCACCGGCATCTTTTCCCGTTCCGGCATGCTGACGGACCTGACACCTCTTGCTCAGCGAGACGATGCGCAGATCGATCTGAAAGATTTTAACCCGGGCCTTATGGGCAATGCTTACGTGGACGGCAAGCTGTACGGCATTCCGTTTATGCGCAGCACGCCGATCTTCTATAAAAATGTGACCATGCTAAAAGAAGCCGGACTGGACCCGGCCAGCTGCAAAACATCGACCGAGCTTGAACAGTACGGCCAAGTGCTGAAGTCCAAGGGCAAGACGCCGATGACGATGGCGGTTGGCGTATGGGAATACGAAGCGCTGGTTGCGCAAAGCGGAGGCAAGGTAATAAGCGATGACGGGAAGAAAGCGACGTTCAATTCGCCTGAAGGCGTGGCTCCGGTTGAATTCTGGAAGAAAATGTATGATGAAGGTGTGATCAAGTTTGTCGTAGGCAAGACGGCGGGCGCTGATGCCGAGAAGGATTGGAGCAATCAAATCTCCGCATTTAAAATCGGCTCGACAGCGGGTGTGTCCGCAAGCCTGGAGGTGGCGAAGGGCAATAACTTTGAAATGCAGACCGACTTCATGCCTGCGAACAAATCGTACGGCGTTCCGACCGGCGGATGCCATCTGGCCATTACTTCCAAGCTCAGCGAGCAGGAGAAAGAAGCGACATGGGAGTTCGTTAAATTTATGACGTCCAAGGAAAATACGATCTACCAGCACAAATATGTTGGATATTTGCCGAACCGCCTTTCCGCTTTACAAAGCGATGAGCTGCAAAACTACTACAAAGAGTTCCCGCAGTATAAGGTTGCTTCCGATCAGTTGAAATATGCGGTGCTGCGTCCGAACGCCAACGCCTATCCGGAAATTTCGAAGACGATTCTGGACGCGATGACGAACGCCATCCTGGAGAAAAATGTGAAGCCGCAGGATGCAATGAATGAAGCTGCGGAGAAAGCCAACAAGCTGCTGAGCAAACAATAATCTGCCAAGACGAGGGAGATGAGAATATGGCGCAGATCGTATTAAAGCATATTTCGAAGAAGTATAAAGAGGACACGATCATCAGCGATTTGAATCTGACGATTAAGGACGGATCGTTCACGGTGCTTGTCGGGCCGTCGGGCTGCGGCAAGTCAACGACCCTGCGTATGATTGCGGGGCTGGAGAAGGAAAGCGGCGGCGAAATCTGGATCGGCGATCAGTGCGTGAATCATATGCAGCCCGGACTGCGGGATGTAGCGATGGTATTTCAGAACTATGCTTTATATCCGACGATGACGGTCCGCGAAAATATTGAATTCGGACTTCGAAACCGAAAGGTTCCGAAACCGGACAGGGAGGCCTTGATCCGCGATATATGTGAAATCGTCGATTTAACGCCCCATTTGAACAAAAAGCCGCAAAATTTGTCCGGCGGACAACGCCAAAGGGTGGCGCTCGCCAGAGCGATGGTCAAAAAGCCGAAAGTATTTATTCTCGACGAGCCGCTCTCGAATCTGGATGCCAAGCTGCGCAATCAGATGAGAACGGAATTGATTCAGCTGCATCAAAGGCTGGGATCGACCTTTGTCTATGTAACCCACGACCAGGTGGAAGCCATGTCGATGGGGGATGAAATCGTCGTCATGAATAAAGGGGTCATCCAGCAAGCCGATTCGCCAATGAAGCTGTATCACGATCCGGACAATTTGTTTACCGCACAATTTATCGGGACGCCGGCGATGAACATTATGGAATACAGCCGAGTTCCGGGCCTTAAGGCGGAAGCGAAGGCAGCGATCAAGTATATCGGCTTCCGGGCCGAGCATGTCATCACGAACCTGAATGAACTGAAGGAAGGTCTTGTAGTGGAAGGGGAGATCCTTACCCGCGAGAGCTTGGGGTCGGAAAATATTTATCAGGTACAGTCCGCTGCAGGCCTGTTTTTCGTAAAGACGTTCCTGTCCCCGCTGCTGACGGCATCTCATATGAAAGTCATCATTCCGTACGCTCAATTGTATTATTTTGACTCGAACGGCAGCAGGATACGCGGGATCGAGACGCCGAATCATGCGGCAGCGGGGAAAGTACAGGAAGCAGCGCGCAACCGTGCTCTTCTGGGAGTCGGCGGTGCATAACATGACACTCTGGGAAAAGCTGCGCCCTTATTCGATGGTCGCTCCGGCGCTCACGATCTTCTCTTTATTCTTCATTTATCCGATTCTGTATATGATCTATTTAAGCATGTACGATTGGAACTTTATAAGCCCGACGAAAAACTTTGTCGGCTTGCAAAATTTTGCCGAGCTTCTGCAGGAAAAAGAATTTCTTCAGGTCATATCCAATACGACGATTTATACCTTGTTGACCGTCGCGTTCATCATTGGCCTTTCCTTAATCTTGGCCTTATGGCTAAATCGGGCCGGACTGTTCCAAAGCTTCGTGCAGGGGGCGATATTCAGTCCCCATATCGTTTCATGGGTATCCATTTCGATGATCTGGGCATGGGTGATGGACCCGCAGTACGGCCTGCTCAACTGGTTTATCGGCTTGTTCGGCTTCGGCAAGCTGGCGTGGCTGTCGTCGCAAAGCACTTCCTTGATCTCGCTGGTCATCGTTGCCGTGTGGAAAGGTCTGGGCTATAACACGCTGGTGTTTATCGCCGGTCTGCAAAGCATTCCGAAGGATATTTACGAGGCTGCGGCGCTGGATCATTCCAAGTCTTGGACGACTTTTTCCAGGCTGATTCTTCCGATGCTGTCGCCGACGATCTTTTTTCTCGTCATTATCAATATGATCGGCTCCTTCCAGGTTTTCGAGACCATAGCGATCATGACGCAGGGGGGGCCGGTCAATTCTACCAATACGCTGGTCTATTACATCTACGAATATGGCTTCCGGTTCTTCAAAATCGGTTACGCCTCTGCTGCCGGGGTTATTCTGCTATTCATCGTGGGACTTTTGACTATCGTTTACTTTAAAATGCTGTCCAAGCGCGTTCATTATTAAGATTAAAAATCACAGGAGGTGAGTCCATTGAAGGCCGAACACGCTATGCAACCGGACCGAGCCCTGGTTCATGTCAAAAGCAGGGAAGAGATCGTTTCGAAAATACTGCTGTACGTAAGGCGGGCCGTCAGTGCGGCCGGCATGATCGGCTTGGTGCTTGTATTTGCCATGCCGTTTGTATGGATGCTCTCGACTTCCTTAAAAACGCTGCCGGAAACGATGATTTTTCCGCCCAACTGGATTCCCAAGCATTTCATCTGGAGCAACTATGCCAAAGCGTGGGGTTCCGGACCGTTTTTGCACTACATTACGAATAGTCTTATCATTTCGATTGGCATTCTCATCATGCAGATGCTGACGATCATTCCGGCGGCCTACGCCTTTGCGCGCTACAAATTTACAGGCTCGGGATTTTTATTCGGCATGGTGATGGTGACGCTGATGATCCCGTCGCAGCTGATTTTCCTGCCTGTGTATTTACAGTTAAGCGCATGGAAGCTGCTGAATACGCATCTCGCTCTTATTCTCCCGTTTGCCTCCAGCGCTTTCGGCATCTTCCTCCTGCGGCAGGCGTTCAAGCAGGTGCAGGAGGAATTGCTCGAGGCAGCCAGGCTGGACCGCGCCCAGGAATGGCAGATCATTTTGAGGCTGATGGTGCCGATGGCCAAGCCGGTATTGGCAACCTTTGCCTTGTTCAGCTTCATTGCCCACTGGAACGATTATTTCTGGCCGTTGGTCATGACGACGGATGAAACGGCCAGGACACTGCCGCTCGGAATCGCGAAGATCCGGGAGGAAGAAGGGATGGCGAACTGGAATGTGCTGATGGCGGGAAATATGATTCTGGTGACGCCGATCCTGATCGCCTTCTTCTTTGCCCAACGGCACATTATCCGTGCGTTTGTTTATACCGGCGTGAAGTAAAGTAAACGGGAAGAAGAATGTTACGCTGTCCGTCGGTTAGGGCGGAGTCAAATTGTCAAATTGCAAACAGCCTGTTCAGGGCTGTGAGCTTGTCGAGAAACCCTGAATTTGTATGATACTCCGGTGGGGTATCCTCCTACAGCCGCTGTTGAAACCCGTGAATTGGAATAAATTTAAAGGTATTTTCACGGATTTCAAAGGCGGACGTAAACTAAGCGTTTTTCGTAGAAAAATGGGCTTCGTAAGCTTGGATACCCCACCTGCGTCTGTGCTCCTTTTTCACTTAAAAGCGGGTTTCTCGACAGCCTGACAGCCTGTTCAGGGCTGTTTTTTTATTTTCAGGTGGAAGAAGGCTTGAGTTATTTACAAATTCTTAATATATAATCCATTGATTATATAATTGAATTCTTATATAGTTATTGACAGACGCAGAATATAAGACGGGAGGAAGCGTATGGAACCCATTAGCGAGATGGCCGAACATTTAAAATTGCTCAGCGACAAAACCCGGCTCACGGTGCTGGCTTATTTAAAAGAACGCGCCCTCTGCGTGTGCGACATTGTCGAGCTTATGGAGACATCACAGCCAAACATAAGCCAGCATTTGCGCAAGCTGAAGGCCGCAGGCATCGTAAACGAAACTCGAAAGGGGCAGTGGATTTATTACTCGTTATCGATTGAGAATAAGCCTTACATTCAAGAGCTATTGCAGCACCTCCCCTCGTTAAAAGAACAAATCGACCAGCTCAAAAACTGCTGCGATTCATGAGGAGGAAGCTATGGTAATTACCGCGTTTTTCATTTTTTTGGCCACATTGACCTTTGTCATTTGGCAGCCGAAAGGATTGAATATCGGCTGGTCCGCAAGCGGAGGGGCGATCCTTGCCTTGCTGTGCGGTGTGGTTAGCTTCACGGATGTCGGTATAGTCACCGGGATCGTGTGGAATGCAACTTTGGCGTTTGTAGCCATTATTTTAATTTCGCTTGTGCTTGATGAAATCGGGCTTTTTGAATGGTCGGCTTTACATATGGCTCGGCTTGCGCGAGGGAATGGGCGGTTCCTCTTTGGCTTTATTATTCTGCTCGGGTCCGCAGTCGCCGCATTGTTTGCCAACGATGGCGCAGCCTTGATCATGACACCGATTGTGCTGGCTATGGTGAGGGCGCTTGAATTTGAGGCCAAGCTGATTCTTCCCTTTATTATGGCGAGCGGATTTATTGCAGATACGGCCTCGCTGCCGCTTGTCGTTAGCAATTTGGTGAACATCGTCTCTGCCGACTATTTCAGCATCGGGTTTACGGAATACGCAAGCCGGATGCTCATCCCGAATTTCTGTTCTATTCTTGCAAGCCTTCTTGTGCTGTATCTGTATTTCCACTCAAGCATCCCGAGCAGCTATCCTCTTACCCAACTGAAAAAACCGGCTGAGGCCATCAAAGATAGGAGGCTGTTCAAATTAGCCTGGGTCATTCTGGCTGCGCTTCTCGCTGCTTATTTCGTTAGCGAGCTTTATGCTGTGCCGGTCTCCGTAATTGCGGGAGTCGCAGCGATTGTCTTGCTGCTAGCGGCAAGAAGAAGTCCGGTCATCCATTGTTGGAAGCTGGTGAAAGGTGCGCCATGGGCAGTCGTTATTTTTTCCATCGGCATGTATGTCGTCGTTTATGGTCTTAGAAACGCGGGTCTGACTGACGCCTTGGGCCGCGTCATTCAAGCCGTTGCAGATCATGGATTGTTCTCGGCGGCGGTAGGAATGGGCTTCATCGCTGCGTTTCTATCGTCCATCATGAATAATATGCCCACGGTGATGATCGATGCGCTGGCCATTCAAGGTACGCACACCGGAGGATTCGTTCGCGAAGCACTGATTTATGCAAATGTAATCGGTTCGGATTTAGGTCCGAAAATTACGCCTATCGGCTCCTTGGCGACGCTGCTCTGGCTGCATGTGCTTCGCACGAAGAACGTGAATATCAGCTGGGGGTATTATTTTAAAATCGGGGTCTTGATAACGATTCCGACGCTCTTTGTTACCCTAACCGGTTTGTTTGTCTGGTTATATGCCTTGCAAGCTCTTCAGATCAATGTATGGCTAACTATCGCAGCGATCATGGTTGCGCTTGTCATTGCAGGGATGATTGTGAAAGCCCGGATAGCTGCGAAAGCACCTGGCAAAGGGCGGCAGCCTATCTAATAAATCAAAAATAAAAGGAGATTGTTATTTATGGAGAAAAAGCCATTAGTTTATTTTTTATGTACTGGCAATTCATGCAGAAGCCAAATCGCTGACGGATTTTTAAAAGCATTGGGAAGCGACAGGTACGAGGTGAAGAGCGCGGGACTGGAAGCGCACGGTTTAAACCCAAGAGCGGTGCAGGTGATGAGGGAAGCGGGCGTGGATATCAGCAGCCATTCGTCGGATGTGATCAATCCGGAAATATTGAACAGCGCCGATTATGTAATTACTCTGTGCGGCCATGCCGATGAGCATTGTCCTGTTATTTCTAATACGAACGTCACGAAATGGCATTGGGGCTTTGACGACCCTGCTAAAGCAGCGGGAACGGAAGACGAGGTCATGAACCAGTTTCGTTCCGTCCGCGACTCGATTAAGAGCCGGATCGAACAGTTTCTCGCCGAGGGGAAATGAGAGGCCTGCAGATGAAGCGGGGGCTGTGAAGTCTTTAGAGGCTTTGTCAGCCTCTTTTTATTTTCCAATTTTTACAATCGCTGATACAATGGAGGGGGCTATGGCGACGTCTTGGCGGTAGTCCTGCAATGATTTTATTAGTTGCAATTTGCAAATATATGTTGTATAACTAAATCATGAGGTGAGCCTTATGGAAAATGTCCGCGAGCTATTTCAAACCATGACACGCCGATTTGGTTTCCTGAATAAAAATTGCTGCTCTGCCGGGGGCTTCGATATTTCTTTGGTGCAGAGCCATATCCTTTATGAGATTGACCATCGGCATAGACCATCGATTCAACTGGTTGCGGAGGGGTTAGGTACCGATATTACGACCTTCAGCCGCCAAATCCAGTCGCTAATAAAAATGAATTTAGTAAAAAAAGACCCGGATCCTAACGATCGTAGAGTGTTCGTTCTTTCCTTGACAACAGAGGGCAAGTACGTTGCCGCTATGATTGACCAGCAAATGAATGCTTATTTAAGTGAAGTTTTCTCTCATATGAATGAGTTTGAAAAGGACACGGTCCTTCGCTCCATTCAGCTTTTGAATGACGCTATGGCGAAATCAAGCCAATGCTGCACAACCCCTCCGGGGTAATTTTGTTCATTATATATTTGTAATTTGCAAATAATTTTAATGCCAGCGGCTTTCTTTTTCAATGGCCGTTGTTGATTTATAAAATGAAGCCAAGGAGTGATTCATGTGAATCAAATCAGCAGTGATCAAATTCGCCAAAATGTTAGGAATCGATATAAAGAAGCAGCCTTGCAGCCAGTGGAAAACAGTTCGGTTTGTTTCCCAAGCTCAAGCTGCTGCGGCTCGTCTGCAGATTACACCGATATTTCCTCCAAGCTTGGTTACTCCAGCGAAGAAATGAATTCCGTGCCGGCTGGAGCCAACCTTGGACTCGGCTGCGGAAACCCTCAAACGATTGCCGGACTTAAGCCAGGAGAAGTCATTCTGGATCTTGGAAGCGGCGGCGGATTCGATTGTTTTCTTGCGTCCAGGCAAGTAGGGGAGACAGGCCGAGTGATCGGTGTGGACATGACACCGGAAATGGTAAGCCGCGCCCGCATGAATGCTGTAAACGGCGGATTTGCCAATGCCGATTTCAGATTAGGGGAAATTGAGCATTTGCCTGTTCCCGATCAGACGGTGGATGTCATTATTTCAAACTGCGTTATCAATCTTTCGCCAGCGAAACAGCTGGTGTTCGACGAGGCGTTTCGGGTTCTGCGTTCAGGAGGGCGGTTAGCCATCTCGGATATTGTCATGACAGCCGAGCTCCCTGCGGAAATAAAGAATGATTTGGGGGCGATGTATTCGGGTTGTATTTCCGGAGCATCTTCCGTTGAAGACATCAGGGCCATGCTGACGAAGAGCGGATTTACGGAAGTGGTTGTGGAGCCAAAGGATGAATCCAGGGCATTTATTAAAAACTGGGTTCCGGGTGCTGACGTGGAAAATTACATTCAAGCTGCTGTTATAAAAGGAATCAAGCCTGAGTAATCAAGGCCATCCTGATGATGCATTTAATGTATACCGTGAGAGCTTATCCGTCTAGACCGGATAAGCTTTTTGTTATGGCATGTTTTCAATTCATACGAATAAAGTGTGATAAGTAATGAAATATGAGAGGAGAAGAAGCGTGACTTACTATATCTATCCGTATTTGGGCTGGAAGCAGCAGTGTACCCAGGTGCCGGTCGTCTTTCCGCCGCAGCATCAGAGCCGGCATCCCGGCTATGAATATTTGATGAATCCGCGTCCGTTGTCTGACAATCCCGCCTATACGGGCAGCGGAAGGCTGAAAAATAAGATAGCCCTCATTACCGGCGGGGACAGCGGCATCGGACGGGCCGTGGCGATTGCTTTTGCCAAGGAAGGCGCCGACTTGGCCATCGCTTATCTCGATGAGCATGAGGATGCAGCCGAGACGAAGCGGGTCGTCAACGGGCTTGGGCGGCAGTGCTTGACGATGGCGGCAGATTTAAGACAGGAGGAAAACTGTCACTCCGTTGTAAATGAAACGATCCGAACGTACGGGCGGCTCGATATTCTGGTCAATAATCACGGCGTGCAATTCCATCAGCGGAGCATTCTCGATATTACCCGAGGACAGCTGTTGAATACGTTCCATACCAACATTATTTCTTTCTTTGATATGACGAAAGCGGCCCTGCCTCATCTGCGCGCAGGAAGCTCCATCATCAATACCACCTCCGATACCGCCTTCTCCGGCATGGCCTTTATGATTGACTACACCGCTACGAAGGGAGCTATTGTTTCCTTTACCCGCTCTTTATCCCTCTCGCTGGCCAACCAAGGCATCCGGGTTAACGCGGTAGCGCCCGGACCGACCTGGACACCGTTAATTCCTTCCGCATTCACGGCAGAAGAAGTGACCACCTTTGGCACGGAGGTCCCACTGAGACGGCCGGGACAGCCCTATGAGCTGGCTCCGACCTATGTACTGTTAGCTTCTGATGACGCTTCGTACATATCGGGACAGGTCATGTTCGTCAATGGCGGCTCGATCGTTACTTGAAAGGAAACTGATTCTATCAGGAATTGGCGGATGCCTGCTGGAGCATAATCCTGCTTGATGCAGCCACCTGAGGGAACAATATGAACGGCTTTCCTATTGGGAGAAGCCGTTTTTTTCATGGACTCGAATAAATTCCCTTGCCCATAGCATTCGAGATTTAAGTGGGAGGGAGGAGCGGATGCCTGAAAACGGAGAGTGTGCAGCAAGTTAGGAAAACGATTTAGTTTATCGATTTCCTGTTGACATATTAGCACTTTTGGGGTTACTATGATTATGAAATCGATACACTAAATCGATAAACCTAAACAACTACGATTAAACCACCCGCGAATTCACTCCCGACATCGAGAGATATCTAAACCCGCTTCATTTATTGCATCCGCTTACATTTCACCTTTGTTTTCACGCCAGCTTGTTGTGCAATCTTAATCATCGGTCTAGGCTATTTCAATAAACCATGATCCGGAGTGGTTGATGAAAAGTGTGGATAAATGGATCAGCCAATCAAAAAGGAGGGCTTTAGATGGTTAATAAGAAAGCGCTTTTATTTCTGCCGGTTATTTCTATGCTAGGCATGGCCGCCTGCAGCAGCGGCGGCTCCGGCTCTGCCCCGGCTTCACCCGCCGCCCCTGGGGCATCGGCCGATTCCGCGTCCGGCGGCGCGAAGAAAGAGGCGAACATTTCGATTCGGTTCGCTTGGTGGGGAGACGGCAAGAGGCATGAGAAATACAATGCGATAGCCGACATGTACGAGAAGCAGCATCCTAACGTTAAGATTGTCAGAGAGTTCGGCTCGTTCAACGATTACTGGGATAAGATGGCGACGCAGACCGCCGGCGGGAATATGCCGGATGTGGTCGGCATGCATGCAACCTATGTAGCCGATTATGCACGGCGCAACACGCTGTTGGATCTGGGGTCGTATGTTAAGGATGGAACGATTGATCTGAACAGCTTTCCGCCTGCGGTTCAGGAAGCGGGCAAGGTCAACGGCAAAACGCTTATGGTTGCCCAAGGAGTCACCATGACAGGCTGGGAGTACAACACGGCGATGTTCGATAAATTAGGCGTCAAATACCCGGATTACAATTGGACATGGGACGATTTTATCGCCAAGGTGCTGGAGCTGCAGAAGGCGATTAAGGACAATGGCGTCTGGGCGATAGCCGACAACAGCGGCGAAATTACAAGCCTGCAAGTTTATGCGCGTCAGCGGGGCAAGGAGCTGTTTACCGCCGAAGGAAAGCTCGGGCTGGGCAAAGAGGATATGGTTGCCTGGTTCTCCATCTGGGACCAGCTGCGTAAGGCGAAGGCGATTCCGGATGCCGCTACGACAGAGCAATATTCTACCGTATCTTTGGATCAGGGCCTGTTCGTCAAAAATAAAATCGCGCTCGCATCTTTTCCGTTCAACCAAATTCCGCTGTACCAGAATTACATAAAGGAAGGCGAGGTCCGCGCGCTCCGCAGGCCGACCGATCCGAAGGGCAAGGAAGGGGAATTCGTCGAAGGCGCTTATCTCGCCGTCTCCGCCAACTCGAAGCAGCCCAAAGCGGCAGCGGATTTCATTAATTTCTTCGTGAATAACGAAGAGGCGCAGAAGGTATTTAAGCTTGAGCAGGGCGCGCTTGGATCAAGCAAAGGGAACGAAACGATTAAACCGCTGCTGACACCGGCAGAGCAAAGAACGACCGAGGCGATTCAAACAAGCCTGAAGACTGCGGGCCAGCTGCCGCTTCCTCCGGCAGGGCAAGGAGCGGTGCGGACGCTGCTGACGGAAACGGCGCAGTCGATCGCTTTCGGGAAAAGCACCATCGATCAGGCCTCGCAGTCATTTATCGATAAAGCGACTGCGATATTAAACAAATAGACGAGAGAGTCATACCGCGCATTCTTGCGGCCGCCGGTGAATACAAGCGCAGAGGCTTCACCCGGCCGCTCCCTTGGGAGTGAAATTATGCATACACTAAAACGGTTTGTACAAAACAACTGGGTTGGTTATCTGTTCATAACGCCGTGGCTCGTCGGCTTGATTGGTTTAAGCGCATTTCCTATGGGCTTCTCGCTTTATCTGGCCTTCACAAGCTATGATTTGTTCTCGGCTCCGAAGTGGATCGGATTAGGTAATTTCATAGAAATGTTTCATGATCCGAAATATACGGGCAGCGTCGGGGTTACGCTTCACTACGTATTGATTGCCGTTCCGCTGTCGCTGTTATTCGCCCTCGCGGTTGCCCTTCTGCTTAACAAAGGAATCCGGGGCTTGCGGATTTACCGGGCCATCTACTATGTTCCCTCCTTATTCGGAGGCAGCGTGGCCGTCGCGCTGCTGTGGCGGCAGCTTTTCGGCGGGGAGGGGCTGCTGAACAGTCTTCTGCATCTCCTGGGAATCGAAGGCATGAATTGGATCGCCACACCGGGCACGGCGTTGTACACCTTGATCCTGTTATCGACATGGCAGTTCGGCTCAGCGATGGTCATTTTTCTGGCCGGGTTGAAGCAGATCCCGCACGATTTATATGAATCGGCACGCATCGATGGAGCCGGGACCTGGAAGCAGTTCGCTAACATTACGCTTCCTTTGCTGACGCCGATCTTGTTCTTCAATCTGGTCATGCAGATCATCCATGCGTTTCAGGCATTCACACCGGCCTTTATTGTCAGCGGAGGAACCGGCGGGCCTCTGAATTCAACGCTCTTTTATACCTTGTATTTGTATCAAAAAGGGTTCGCCCAATTCCAAATGGGCTATGCGGCGGCGATGGCCTGGATGCTGCTGTGCACAATAGCCTTTGTAACGTCGCTTCTTTTCGCCACCTCCAGGACATGGGTCTATTATCAGGAATAGGAGGGAGCATTGTGGTCAAGAGCAAAGCATCCAAATACGCGCTTCATGTCTTCATTATTGCCGGCTGCGTAATCATGATCTATCCGCTGCTGTGGATGTTCGTCAGCTCGTTTAAGCCGACAACGGACATTTTTACGAATACATCGCTCATTCCGCAATCGGTGACTTGGGACAATTACCGGCAGGGCTGGGCAGGCTTATCCGGCGTAACGTTCGGAACCTTTTTCCTGAATACCTTCCTGCTCGTCGGGCTGTGTATTGTCGGGAACCTGATCTCCTGCTCCATGGCGGCATATGCTTTCGGGCGGCTCCGGTTTTTTATGAAAAAAGCATTTTTCGCTATCATGCTGGCTACGCTCATGCTGCCTTTTCACGTCACAGTCATCCCGCAGTACATTATGTTTAATACCTTCGGCTGGGTTAACACGTACCTGCCATTGGTTTTACCGAAGTTTCTGGGTACGGAAGCCTTCTTTATTTTTCTGATCGTGCAGTTTATCCGTTCATTACCGCGCGAGCTGGACCAAGCGGCTGAAATCGACGGCTGCGGACCGATCAAAATGTACTGGTATATCATGATTCCGCTGACCGTTCCGGCCTTGATGACAACCTCGTTGTTTACCTTTATATGGACCTGGAACGATTTCTTCAGTCAGCTGCTCTATATCAGCAATATTGAACGATTTCCGATTGCGCTGGCCCTTCGAATGTTTACCGATTCGCTGGGCGATAACAATTGGGGCGCTTTGTTCGCCATGTCGATTTTATCCCTTGTTCCCGTATTCTGCGTGTTTATATTTTTCCAGAAATATTTGATCGAAGGGATCTCGACAGGCGCGCTGAAAGGCTAGACGTACGCCGTTTTGAATGTATCACGCCGATTTTTGTTCCTTGAAAGCCTAGGTGCTTTTGGGGATAAAAATATAAAAAACATGCACTAGGGAGTGAACCGAATGAGTCAGGTGAAGATGTCCGAAGAGGAAAGACAAGAGCTGCTTGAGCTGTACAAGGATTTAAGGGTTGCCGATGTACGCGATGGAATGGATTGGAACATGATGCACCATTACGGAACCGTTCATTACGAAATTCGTCCGCTCTTCCGCACCAGGGCTGTCGGCATTGCGCAAACATCCAGATACGTCCCTTACCAGGAAGACGTTCCGCAGATGACTTCCGAGGAATATACGGAATGGGTCAAATGGTATTATGCGAACAAGACTCATAACCCGGGCATGAAGGCTTCCCGGCCCGGCGATTTTGTGGTGGTCGACCAAAGCGGTGTCGATGTAGGCATTCTGGGCTCCAACAACTCGCTGCAGTATTACTCCCAGGGAGCGGTTGGCTTTATTACGAACGGAGGTGTCCGCGATACGGACGAATTGATTTTGCAGCAGGTGCCGGTCTGGTCGAAATTCGTTTCCCAGAAAATGAACCAAGGCCGGATTCAATTCGAAGCGAATGACGTGCCGGTGCAAATCGGAGGCGTCGTCATTTATCCGGGAGATGTCATTGTGGCCGACGGCGACGGCGTCATTGCCGTGCCAAGAAAAATCGCGGTGGAAGTGGCGAAGTACGCGCACCAGGAATTGAAGAACGATAAGGCGGGACGCCGCCGGATCTATGAAGCGATGAACAAGGAACTCGATCATACGGTATTGTAAATCAACGACACGACAATGAATTAAACGAAACGATAACGAAGGGATGAGGAACGATGGACGATAGAGAAAAGCTGTTGGAGCTGTACAAGGATTTGAGGGTTGCCGATGTGCGAGATGGGATGGACTGGAACATGATGCATCATTACGGATCGGTTCATTACGATATCCGTCCTTTGTTTCGCACGAGAGTTGTAGGTATTGCAAGAACGGCGAGATATGTGCCGTATGAAGAAGCGGTGCCGAAGATGACGGCGGAAGAATATACGAAATGGGCCAAATGGTACTACAAAGAAGTGTGCTACGATCCATGGCACAAAAGCATCACCAAAGGCGATTTTATGGTCATCGATCAAAGCGGCGTCGATGTAGGCATCCTGGGTTCGAACAATACCCTGGGCGGTATGCGGGACGGGATCGTAGGCTATTTGACGAACGGCGGCGTCAGAGATACGGATGAATGCATTTTGCAGGGGGTTCCGGTCTGGTCGAAATTCATTTCGCAAAAAATCGACCAGGGCCGCATCCGTTTCGATTCCCTGGACGTGCCGGTACAGATCGGCGGCGTGGTCATCCGGACCGGCGACATTATCGTGGCCGACGGCGACGGAGTCATTGCCGTGCCTCGCAAAATGGCTTACGATGTGGCCAAATATGCCCATCAGGAGCTGAATAGCGATAAGGCGGGACGCAGAAAAATATACGAGGCCATGGGCAGAGAGCTCGATTCTACGGTTCTCTAGGCTGTGGTGAAGCGGAAATGTGCTTGTCATTCGAAGTGACGGATGATAGTACATTTCCGCGAGCTTGTTGAGGAACCCTGCATTCGTGTGATATGCCGCTGGAGTATCCTCCTTAAGCCGCTGTTGGAATCTGTGAATTGAATGAGCAGCAGCGCTATGTTCGCGGATTTCAAAGTGGGACGTAAACTAAGCGTTTTTCGTAGAAAAACGGGCTGCGTAAGCTGAGATACCCCACCTGCATCGAGGCCACTGAAAAACTAGCGTAGAGTACGGAATCGTTCTGTAGAAGCTCCTTTTTCAATTAAAGCGGGTTTCTCGACAGCCTGAGACGGATTCGAATCCGTCTTCTTTTTCATTTAAGAGTGGGGAGGGAATTGCATATGCGGATTGCGCTGGGCAACGATCACTGCGGTTACCCGATGAAAGGTGAAATCATGGCATGGCTCGAATCCATGGGGCATGAGGTGGAAGACTGCGGATGCCATTCCGATCAGCCGGTAGACTTCCCGGATATCGCGAAGCAGGTATGCTCAGCCGTGACGGAGCAGAGAGCGGACAGGGGGATTATGCTGTGCGGGACGGGAGTTGGAGCAGCCATTGCGGCGAACAAAATCAGAGGCATCCGCGCTGCCGTATGCCACGATTACCATTCGGCGCACCAATGCGTCGAGCATGACGATGTGAATGTGGCGTGCATCGGTGCGCAGATCATCGGGCCATGGCTGGCCAAGGACATTCTCGGCGCCTTCTTGTCGGCGGAGTTCAGCACGGAGGCGCATTTTCGAAGAAGAGTGCAAAAGCTAAGCGAAATGGAGAAATAAAGAGCTATATGCAGATTGACGGTGTATTCTTTTGTCTGCTATAGTTAAATGACAAATATTCGGATAAGTTTAAATGTGTACAGTGAAGTATCGGACCTGACGGAACAGCCAGGGATTCACTGGAGTGTTTAAGCGTTTACACGGAATGAAAAGAGGAATCTCATTTGAAAGTAACCATCGATGATGTCGCCAGATTGGCAGGGGTGTCCAAAACAACGGTTTCACGGATCCTTAACGGGAACTATTCCCAGGCAACGGAAGAGACGAAGGACAAGGTTTTGAAAGTCATCAGCGAATTGAATTATCGTCCGAACCCGATGGCCCGGGGATTAAAGCAGATGCGAACGAACATTATCGGCATCGTGCTGTCCAATTTAAGCAATCCCTTCTGGTCCAGGGTGCTGGAGGGCGTCGAGGATACGTGCCGCCAGTCAGGCTACAGCTTGATGGTATGCAATTCCAGTGAAGATTCCGGGCGCGAAGCGGAGCTGATCGAAGGGCTGCAGCTGCGGCAGGTGGACGGGATTATCGTCAACCCAACGGTCAACAATCGCGAGCTGTTCGAAGAGATTGTGAAGAAGAAATATCCACTGATCGTCATTAACCGCCGGATCGAAGGGCTTGAGGTCGACGACGTGGTGATGGACAACAAACGCGGAGCGTGGCTGGCTGTAGACCATCTGGTTGGAGCGGGCAGACGTAAGCCCGTGTGTGTAGTGTATCGGCCCGAAGGCGTCAGCACCTGGCAGGACCGGCTGCTTGGCTTCGAGGAAGCGATGAGCGAGAAGGGGCTGGGAGTAACGGAGCAGCAAATTCTTCGCGTCGATAATGCGACCGGGAAGGTCAAGGCTGCGGTAATCGCCTATTTCAAAGGCAAGCCGGATGCCGACGCCATCTTCTCAACAAACAATATGATGACGCTGGAAATATTGGAAGGGCTGAAGGAGCTTGGTTTGCGCGTGCCGGAGGATATCGCATTAATCGGCTACGATGAGACGATCTGGGCGAAGCACCTGAATCCGCCTCTCACGACGGTAAGACAGCCCGCCTATGAAATGGGCAAGATTGCAGCCAAGAATCTGATTCAGAAAATCAGCTCCAAGACGGCGCGCAAGCCGAAGCATGTCGTTCTGGAGCCCGATTTGATCATCCGCAGCTCCAGCGGTACAGGCAGTACAAGCAGTTGAAAAAAAGCTATAAATAGATGAATGCGCAGCCTTTGAGGGCCGGCGCATTTTTTTATTGTTTTTTAGTTGAAACCGCTTGCTGAAAGTGGGGAAACATGGTAAATTCAAGTTAGTTAAACGATTTCCTAAATCGGTTTACAAGAAATTATTCTTCCCTCTATAAAGGAGAGTGCCGACATGTCCAATCTAGGTTTCCGTATTTTACAACGCGATTCACGCCCCAACCCAGCGCTGCTTCAACAATTCCAAGATGTGGTTACCCCGCATATCAGCGACAATTTGAACCGTATGCATGCGATAAGCTCGGCTCTGCGCCCTTATCATCGGGCAGGGAGGCTGGTAGGAGCGGCATTAACGGTGAAAACACGGCCCGGGGACAATCTGATGGTCCATAAGGCGATCGACCTCGCGGAGCCCGGCGACGTTATAGTGGTAGATGCGGGCGGCGATCAGACGAACGCCATCGTCGGTGAAATTATGCTGCGGCTGGCCCAGAAGAAGCAGATCGCCGGATTCGTCATCGACGGCGCCATCCGGGACACGGCAGCGTTCATGGACGACACGTTCCCGGTCTACGCCAGAGGCGTGACGCACCGCGGGCCGTATAAGGACGGCCCCGGCGAAATTAACGTGCCGGTCTCGGTCGGCGGGATGGTTATTGAGCCCGGCGATATTCTCGTCGGCGACGAAGACGGGCTTGCCGTCGTCCCGCTTCGCGAAGCGGAAGGCTTGCTTCAGCTGATCCGCGAGCAGCAGGAGCGCGAGAAGCATATTTTGCAGTCCATCGAGGACGGCTCGGTGAGCCGGGACTGGGTCGATGAAGCATTAAAGTCGAAGGGCTGTGAAGGACTATGAGCACATCCCTTTGCTTTGACTGGCTGAAGCTGCAGAGCTTTTGCCGGGACGTGTTTATCCGGGCCGGCGTGCCGGAGGCTTATGCGGCAACGGTGGCCGAATCGCTGGTGCAGGCGGACCTGCGGGGCGTCGAGTCCCATGGCGTCGTGCGGACGGGCATCTATCTGAAGCGCGTGGAGCAGGGAATGATCGGACCCGCACGCCAAGCCGGCGGTGGCGGCGGAGCATGGCAGCGTCCTGCTGCTTGACGGGAACAATCAGTTCGGTTCGGTCGTAGGGAGCGAAGCGCTGGAGCTCGCTATGGAGCGGGCGGAGCTTAATGGGGCGGCGGTTGTCGGCGTCAAAGGCTCGAATCATTTCGGCACCGGCGCTTACTACGCGTTAAAAGCGATTGAGCGCAATCTGATTCTGCTCGTGATGTCCAACGCCTCCCAGACGATGCCGCCGACCGGCGGTGTGCGCCCGTTCATCGGCACAAACCCGCTCTGCATCGGCGTTCCGGCCGGAGAAGAGAATCCGTTCATCCTCGATATGGCTACAAGCGTGGTGGCCCGGGGTAAAATCATCGTCGCCGCCCAAAAAGGCGAGCCGATTCCGCTCGGCTGGGCAATCGACAAAGAGGGGAACCCGACCACGGACGCCGAAGCTGCGCTGGAGGGCTCCGTTCTGCCTGTCGGAGGAGCAAAAGGCTACGCGATTTCCATGTTTATCGATATCTTATCCGGCGTGCTGACGGGAGCGGGCTACGGACAATATGTAAACAATATGTACGAAAACTGGGAGGAGCCGCAAAATGTCGGCCATTTCTTTATCGCTATCGATATCAGCCGCTTTATGCCGATTGAGCAGTTTAAGCGGCGCGTCGATCAATATATCCGGCAAATAAAAAGCGAGCCGAGGGCGCCCGGCGTCAATGAAATTCTGGTGCCGGGAGAAATTGAGCGGCGGCAGACGGAATACCGCAAGCGGCACGGCATCGAGCTGCCTCCGAAGGTGGCGGAGGAGCTGCGCGGGATCGGCCGCAAATACGGCTTGGAGCTTGACGAAGCCGCAGCGGGATGAGCTGCGAATCATACCCGAATGGTTACAAGGAGGAGGCTCGCGGCATGCTCGGACCGCATTATTTTGCTCAAATTTAAAGAGGACACGACGGAGGAGCAGCTCCTTGCGGTCATTGACCGCTTCCACTCATTAAGGGAGCATCTGCAGGGCGTGCCGTATTTACGGGGCGGTCTCAACGTGTCGGACCGAAGCCAAGGCTTTCAGGTTGTGCTTACTATACGGTTTGAGAGCATTGAAGCGCTTGAAGCCTATGAAGCCAATCCCGAGCATCATGCATGCTCCGCCTATATCCGGGAGTCGGGCCGGCTCGACGGGATTGTCGCCGATATCGAAATAAGCCAAACATAACCCACATAATCCAAACACGGCCGCCTAACAATAGGACGCCGGTTCCGATACAATAAGGATGTAAGCGGTACCGAGCAAATGTACAAGGGGAGGCCAGAGCATGAAACGCAGGTGGTTCACATTATGTATGGCGGCAGTGTTGGCAATAGGCGCTGCCGGCTGCGGCAGCGGTGAGAATAAGGAGCAGGGACAAGGGGGGACGGTGCAGAGAGTGCGTCGTCATCCAGCCCATCGACTTCTCCGGTCAAAGCCAAGCCTGAGCTGAAAGGGAAAATCCGGATCGGCTTCGTCGGCTTGAACGATCAAACCGCGCCGGACCCGCTGACGGGCGAAATGGTGTACGGGGCTGACGAGCTGAAGAAGAGACTGAAGCTGGATTACCCCAATATTGATTTCGAAGTGGTGACCTATCCGTTCAAGGATCATCAGGCCAAAGCGAAAGCGCTGGTGGAATCGCGGCAAATTGATGTCTCCGTCGAATCGGACAGCAAGTTTATGTGGAATCAGGGACTGAGCGAGGATCTGACTCCTTACGAGGAAAAGGACAAGGAATGGAGCAAGGATTTGTACTTGTCGCCCACGCTGCTGACCGGTTCGGCTTGAAGTCGATCAGAACGGGAACACGGTGAATAACGCGCTGCCGATTGCGGTAGACGGTTCAGGGATCTATTACGACAAAAAAATATTCGCCGATTTCGGCGTCGAGCCGCTGTCGGACAATCCGACCTGGGACGAAGTGCTGGATAAAGCGAAGAAGCTGACAGGCAAGAATCCGAAAACCGGCGAGCAAACGTACGGTGTCTACACGCGGATTCCGAGCGATCAGGCCGGCTATGCGGTCTCGATCATTGCCAACACGTTCGGAGCCGACATGGGCAAGATGGGCTACAAGGAGTACTTGAACCAGGTGACTTTGAACAGTCCCGCGATGGCTAAAGCAGCCGAATATTTCAAGTCGCTGATGCCTTACGCCCCGCAGGGGATTTTCCAAGGACAAGGTGCGGAGAAATGGTCGACGCCGAAAAACAATATCGCCATGTACATCAATTTACCGGCTATTCAATTGCAGAAGTTCAAATCAATGAAAATGCTTGACCGTTATGATGTAAGCATGATTCCTAAAGGTTCGCAGGGAACCGGCGGCTTCCTCGGCGGAGTTCGCGTCCAGATGGTCAAGAATACGCAGGATAAAGAGCTTGCGTGGGAAATTGTCAAATGGATGTCCGTCGGCAACGGCCAGCGTTTTCTATGGGAAACGAAGAACACGATGCCGGTGTCTACCAAATCGCTTGGAGCGGATTATAAGCCGGATGCGACGGATGAGAAAATGTTCAAGATGGTCAGCCAGGCGCAGTATATGTCCCCGATCTGGTTTACGACAGCCAAATTTGCGCTGACGCGCGCGATGGAGAAAGTGCTGCTGAAGGACACCTCCCCGCAGGAAGCGTTGGATACGGCTCAAAAAGAGGTTTTGGATGAATTCGCCAAAAACAAAGCAGCCGACCAAAAATAACTTGTGCCGGCAAGGCTGTACGGCCTTGCAAGGGAGGGGACATACATGAAGCCGCCGACGACCTATGCACGCACGGGCGCCAAGCATGCTGCGGCGACTCCGGCTGCAAGCCGGTTCTCGTTCAACAAGGGAAGATTCCTCAAGGAACTGACCTGGTATCTCTATCTGCTGCCGACCGTTGGAGTGCTCTTATTTATAAGCTATTATCCTATGCTCAAGACGCTGCTGCTCAGCTTCTTCGTTTCCGGCAACGGAACACTTGAAAAATTCGTCGGGTGGTTTAATTATCAGCATCTGCTGACCGACCCGAATTTCTTCTATGCCCTGTTTAACACGCTGTATATCGGGCTGTTCGGTTTACTGCTGGGGCTGCCGCTTTCGTTTGTGCTGGCGGCGCTGATCAACCGGGCCCGGTACGGCAAAGGCTTCCTGAAGGTTGTTTATTTTCTGCCGAATGTAACATCCGCTGTGGCTGTAGTACTGGTTTTCAAGGTATTGTTCTTTCCCGATCAAGCGGGCACGGTAAATTACGTGCTGTCCTGGTTCGGGGTGGAGCCGAAGCCATGGGTGAACGATCCTTCGCTGATCAAATGGGTAGTCATCGCTCTGGCAATCTGGCAGTCGACAGGCTTTAATATTCTGATCTGGATGGCCGGCCTGCAGTCGATCCCCAAAGATTATTATGAAGCAGCGCGGGTCGATGGGGCCTCCCGATGGAATGAAATGCGCTACATCACCCTGCCCGGTGTGCGGCCAATCCTCTGGTTCTTATTAATTACGGGGGTGATCGGGGCGTTCCAACGCTTCGACGATGTCTATACGTTCGGCGGTGCCTCAGGCAGTCCGCTCAGGTCGCTGCAAACGATCGTCCTCTTCTTCTATGAAGAAACGATGGAGAAATCGCAGTATGGCTACGGCTCGGCCGCTTCCATTGCCTTGTTCCTGATGATACTGCTCATCACCGTGATCAATTTGAAAATAAGCCGGAGGGCGGAGCGATGAAAGGAGAATTCGAATGACTTGGCGCAATCAAGCGTTGGAAACGGTCCGGCTGCTCGTGCTGGCCGCAGGAGCGGTGGTGTTTCTGGTTCCATTTGCACTGATGATTGGCATTAGTCTCGACAATAACGCGAATTTCGGCTTGAGCTTCCCGCCCCGGATCATCCCGGAGGAATTCGGCTGGAAAAACTTTGCTCTGATTTTCCAGTCTCTTCCGATCGGCACCTATTATTTGAACTCGCTGCTTATTGTCGCCGGTTCGGTCGTATGCCACATCGTCGGCGCCACATTGGCCGGATACGCCTTGTCCAAAGGCGACTTTCGCGGGAAAGGCGTATGGCTCCTTATCATCCTCAGCGCGATGATGATCCCGGATCAAGTGATTGTTTTCACAAGATTTCTTATCTTCAACCAGCTGCAGCTGATCAATTCGTTCGTCGGGGTCATTCTTCCGACGCTGGCTTACCCATTCGGGGTGTTTCTGGTCAAGCAGTTTATGGACTCGCTGCCTAACGAGCTGGGCGAAGCGGCGAAGATCGACGGGGCCCATCACTTTACGATCTTTCTGAAAATCTATGTTCCGCTGACGCTGCCGATCATAGCGACATTGTCGATCATCACGGTCATGCAAAAATGGAACGAGCTGCTGTGGCCGCTCCTGATTTTATCCAAAAGCAGCATGTACACGGTGTCGATCGGGGTGGCGAATTTTACGCTCGGTCCAAACGGGCCTGTATAGGCAGCAGCCTGGCGCTGGCGACCTTGACGATTATCCCGATGGTGCTCCTGTTTCTGTTCCTGCAGCGTTATGTTATTGAAAGTGTGGCATCGAGCGGTTTGAAGCTTTAACTCCAAACGGCTCTTACCATAGGCTCCCTTCGCGTTGCCAACCCAAAATTCTAATTCGAGGTGACTGAACATGACTCAATTATTGACCAAAGAAGAAAAGAAAAAACTGATGGAAGTGTACAGAACGCTGCGCGTTGCCGACGTTCGCGATGGAATGGACTGGAACATGATGCACTTTATGGGCAGCATTTACACGGATACGATCAAGCCGCTGTTCCGCACCAGCTTCTGCGGCTTTGCCAAGACGGTGCAGTTCGTACCGACGACCCGCACGGTTCCGACGATGGACCCGGAAGCCTACACGAAGTTTTCCAACCATTGGTACGGCAATGTAGCGACTTATCACTGGGGCAAAGAGCTGGGCGAGGATGACGTGCTCGTTCTGGATGCAAGCAATACGAATGTCGGCATTATCGGCTCCAACAACGGCCTGGAATATAAAAGCCAGGGCTGCCGTGGCATCATTACGAACGGCGGCGCCCGCGATACGGATGAGCTTATTTTGAATCAGGTTCCTATCTTCTCCCGTTATGTTTCCCAAACGATGGTACAGGGCCGCGTCGAGTTCCAAGCCAAGGACATCCCGGTCAATATTGAAGGGCAGCTCGTTCGTCCGAACGATATTATCGTCGCAGACGGCGACGGGATCGTTGTCGTGCCGCTGGAAAAAGCTTGGGACGTGGCGAAGTATGCGACGCAGGAGATGGAATCGGATAAGAAAAGCCGCCGCAAGCTGTACGAGAAATTAGGCTGGCAGGAAGACGCCTCGATCGTAGGCTACTAGGAGGGAGGCGCATATCGATGGAAACGATGCGACGGGTAGCGTTTTTGGGGCTGGGCGCCATGGGCTTGCCTATGGCCCGCAATTTGGCTCAGGCCGGCTTCCAGCTGCATGTCACGGTGCACCGGGACCCGGCGCCGGCCGAGAGCCTGCGCAAGCTTGGCGCAGAAGTGCACACAAGCCCCGCGCAGGCCGCTGAGGCGGCGGATGCGATCGTCAGCATCCTGCCGGAGGATAAGCAAATGCGGCAGGTGCTGCTGGCGGAGGAGCTGCTGGCTGCCGTACGACCGGGGATGCTGCTGCTGGAGATGACCTCCGGTTCGTCGGGGGTGATGAAGGAAGTAGCCGATGCCTATCTGGCGAAGCAGGCGCTTGTGCTGGATGCCCCCGTCAGCGGGGGGACGATCGGCGCGGAGAAAGGAACGTTGACGGTGATGGCCGGCGGAAACGGTGACGCCCTCAGAACCGCGCAGCCTTTGCTGAACGCGATGGCGCAGACCGTACATACGGTGGGAGGTATTGGCGCAGGGAAAGCGGTAAAGGCGATCAATCAGATGATGGCGGCGGTCGATATGCTGGCCGCATCGGAAGCTATCGCTTTGTCGGAACGGCTGGGCGTCGGCCTGGAAGCTCTGCAAAAAGTGATTGGCAGCAGCTCCGGCGGATCCTGGATGTTCGCCAACAAAGCGGAAGCGATTGCCAGCCGCAGCTTTCAGCCGGGCTTCAAGCTGAATTTGATGAAGAAGGACATCGGCATCGCGCTCCAGGAAGGCGCAGGTCAGCCGCTTCCCTTAGCTACGCAGGCGCTGCAGCTTTACGAAATGGCGGCGCAGGAAAACGGCGAGCTGGATTTTGCGGCGGTTAGCCGGATCATTCGAGGCTAAAGCTTGTCAATGGGTCGGCAGAAGCACTCCGGCTGGCGTAAGCAGGCTCGGCGAGAGGGTTTGCGGGCTTTTCGTAGAATTCAATAGTCGGCACAATATATCGATGTATCTCAATTCCACGGCGGGAGGGGCCCTATTACATGTTGACGGCATTAATTGTGGATGATGAGCCTTTGATGCGACTCGGTATTCAAAAGGCGATCGATTGGAGCAGCTATGGGATTCAGGAAATTACGACAGCCCCGAACGGAAGAACGGCCCTGCAGATGGTGGAACAACGCCAGCCGGACGTGCTGCTGACCGATGTGAAGATGCCCGGCCTGGACGGATTGGAGCTGTCCCGTATGGTGAAGGAATCGTGGCCCTTTGTCAAAATCGTCATCATATCGGGCTACGATGATTTTAGCTACGCGAAGAAGTCGATCTCCTATGGCGTGACGGACTATTTGCTGAAGCCGATCGACAACAAATCGTTGAGTCAGACGATGGAGAAGGTCACGCAGGAAATCGCCGAGGAGCGCGGCAAGCTGCGCCGGCAGGAGCAGATGTCGCACCTGCTGCAGCAGTCGGTCGGTATTGCCAGACAGAAGGTGCTCAAGGAGCTATTGTTCGGCGAAGCCGGGGAACAAGAACTAAAGCGCTACGAGCATGTGCTCGGCCTGCACGATTCGCTCAGCGGGCCGCATGCCGTTGCCTTGGTTAAAATCAACGCGTTTAAAGAAAAAAGCACCTTGTTCCGCGACGGGACGCTGCTGCATTTTGCGGTCCAGAATATATTGGAGGAGCTGCTGCGGACCGAAGGGCGGGGCGAGCTGGTGGATCTGCGCCCGGGCAGTCTCTGCTTGCTGCTCAAGCAGGACGGAAGCGGGGGTGCGCTCATGGAGATGGAGGCGTTCGTCCTTAAGGCGCAAGCAGCCGTGATGGACTATTTGCGCATCCCGACGACTTGGGGACTCGGCAGCATAAGCTCGTGCGTGCAGGGTCTTCGGCAGTCATACCGTGACGCGGACCGGGCGCTCAAAGCCCGCTGGCAAAGCCCGGGCAAGCGCATTTTCTCGGCCGGCGAGCCGTCGGGAGAACCGTTCGCCTCCGGCGATGCGGTACATACGGCAATTCAGGCGCTGCAGCTCGGCAGCACGAAGCCGTTGCTGGATGAGCTTGCCAAGACGCGCGACAAGCTGTCCCAAGCGACGATGTACGACCCGGAAAGCATCGAAAGCTATTATCTCAAGCTGGCGGAGTCCGTGGAGGGCGTGCTGCGGGAGCGGAGCAAGGATAAACAGATCGACGTGCGCGAGAGGGTAAGCGAAGCTTTGTATTTGTCCGACACGCTGGCGGACGCTTCCGACAGTGTCGATGCCGTTTTTCAGGAAACGGCGCAGATTATCCATCAGCATTTGCCCAAGCCGTATAGCAAAGTGATCCGCGACGTGATCGATTTTCTGAATCAGCATTACGGCGAGGAAATTTCGCTGGCCGATGCAGCCAACCGCGTATTTCTTAACCGCAGCTATCTCAGCTATTTGTTCGTTCAGGAAACCGGCAGCAACTTTTCGGACTTTCTTGCCGAGCTTCGTCTGGAGAAGGCCAAGGAGCTGCTTACCGCCGGCGGCATGAAAAATTACGAGGTTGCCGAGGCGGTCGGCTACAAAGATTTTCGCCATTTCGGCCACTTATTTAAGAAGCATACCGGCATGACGCCAAGCGAATTCCGGAAGCTGGTGCCATGAAGAAACGATTCCGATTCAATCTGTTTACCAAATTGATGCTGTCGTTCCTGAGCCTTGTCGTACTGCCGCTCGCGGTCGTCAGCTATTTTGCCTACAGTGTGGCAACCCATATCATTAACAATAATCTGAGCCGTTCGATCCAGCAGACTGTTCATCAGCTGTCGCTCAATTCGGAGGTTATCCTCGAGGATGCCGAGAAGGCGGCCAATACCGCATTTTACGACTCGCTTAACCTGCCCAGCATGATGAAAAAACAGATCGAAGCCTACCCGACGGCCTCCGATTATGAAAAAAGCCAAATCAGCCGAAGCGTTGAAGACGAAATGAACAAATATACGATTTACCGCAACGATATTAACGGCATGTACTTTATAGACAACCATCAAGTGAACTTTTCATCGGCCAACCAGCTTCGGGAAAAGCCGAATTTCACCGAGTTTTCCTGGTACCAATCGTTCAGCGCTTCCCCTGCCACAGACGCGATGTGGTCGCCTTCCCATAAGGTAGGCGGCTATACGACCAGCTCGAACGCCAATGTCGTATCGTTTCTCAAAAAAGTCAATAACGGGTACGGCGGCCAAATCGGTATTTTATGGATGGATATTAATGAACGCTCGCTGGAAAATATATATACCTCCGGTCGTGTGGCGCCGAACGGTTACACGATGATTCTTGACGAGAATAGCAATGTCATTTCATCCAGCGATAAGTCGCTTGTCACTATGAGGCTCAATGCTGAAAAAAGAAGCTTGTTCGAACAAGCCTTTCACGATGACAACGGCTATTATTTTACCGATGAGCAGGGCGTCCGCAAGCTGGTTGCCTATGCAACGATCCATACGACCGGATGGAAAATGGTATCCGTCATTCCTGCCAACGAGCTTTTCGTCGATGCTTCCCGAGTGAAAAATATTATCCTGCTGTCGGTGGTCATCATGATGGTGATGAGCACTGTAATCGCTTTCTTCATCAGCCGCCGCATTTCGCTGCCGATTCATAATTTGATCCGCCTCATGGAAAAGGTGGCCGAGGGCAATTTGTCCGTCCGCGCCAAGGTAGCGCGTTTCGATGAAATCGGCAAGCTGAACAAGCATTTCAATATTATGATCGGGGACATTCAGAATCTGATTTCCTCCGTGTACATATCCAACTTGAAGCAAAAGGAAGCGGAGCTTGCTTCGCTGGAGGCTCAGATTAACCCGCATTTTCTATATAACACGCTTCAGTCGATCAAATGGCTGTCCGATATTCACCAGGCTCCGGATATCGGGGATATGGCGATCAGTCTGGCCAAAATTTTCCGGTTCAGCATTAAGGGAGCGCCGATCGTCAGTCTGTATGAAGAGCTTCAGCATGTCAAAGATTACGTGAGCATTCAAAAATTCCGCTATGGCGACCGGTTTGAGCTGCATGTGCAGGTTCCGGAGGATGTGCTGGACTGTCAAATCCCGAAGCTCATCATCCAGCCGCTTGTTGAGAACGCCATCCTGCATGGCATTGAAACGAATGAAGAGCAGGTTACGATTACCATTTGGGCTGCGGTGGGGACCGACTCGCTGCATATCGGCGTGGAAGACAACGGAGCGGAGGTCAGCGAGGAGAGCATTGCTTCGATCCGCCAATCGTTATATTCGGCGGCGGGGCCGCAGATCACCCCTCAGAAAAGTCTGGGATTACGAAACATTCACGAACGCTTGCAAATGCTGTACGGAAACGATTACGGGCTTCAGGTCGGACCGGAGGCCTGAGCGCGGCTTCAGTGTAGTAGCCTCTTTACCCAGGAATAAGGAGTAGCGCTCCTTATTCTCTTAACCATTTTGATGAATAGATCGGGGAGGAATCTTTATGACTGACCGTATTTTTCGATATGAGCTGCCGACGATCATCGAGTTCGGCGTTGGAGCGGCGAAGACGCTGCCCCGGCATGTCAGCGAGCTTGGAGGAAGCAAAGCATTGATTGTCTGCGATCCCGGCGTCCTGAGAGCAGGAGGTGTCGATAAGCTGACGGAGCCGTTGGAGCAGGCGGGCATTCCGTATATCCTGTACTCCGATATCGAGCCGGACCCTCATATCGAGTCCGTTGACGCAGCAACCGCGCTTGCCAAAGCCGAGGGATGCGATCTTGTGGTCGGCGTCGGGGGAGGCAGCTCGCTGGATACGGCGAAGGCGGTCGGGCTGATGATGACCAACGACGGCAATATCAGGGACTACGTAGGAATCAATAAAGTGCCGCGCAAAGGCGCGCCTGTCATAGCGGTTCCTACGACGGCGGGTACGGGAAGCGAGTTGACCATCTGGTCCGTGCTTTCCGACAAGAAAGCGAAGGTAAAGCTAAGCGTAGGGAGCGCCTACAATTGCCCGACGCTTGCGCTGTGCGATCCCGAGCTGACGGTGACTCTTCCGGCCCATGTCACGGCAGCAACCGGGATGGATGCGCTGACCCATGCGCTGGAATCGTTCGTGAACAAAGCGACCCAGCCCATATCCGAGGGCATGTCCGTTCAAGCGATGAAAATGATCGCCCGCAGTCTAAGACTGGCGGTAGTCCAGGGAGAAAACTTGACGGCGCGCCATGACATGCTGCTGGCGAGTCTGATTGCGGCGATGGCGTTTAATCCGACCCGCCTCGGGCTTTCCCATGCGCTGGCTATCCCGCTCGGCGCCCATTTTAAAATTCCGCACGGTACCGTCAATGCCATTCTGCTGCCTGAGGTGATGGCTTTTAATTTAATCGGCAACCTGGAGAAGTTTAGAGAAATTGCCGTCATCTTCGGAGAGAAGACCGACCATTTGTCACTGCGGGAGGCGGCCGAGCTGTCCGTTGCCGCAATTCGCCGCTTGAATGCGGATATCGGCATTACACAGACGCTCTCGGATTATGGCGTAACAGAGGATGCGCTCGACCGGATCGTAGAAGAAGCGATGCTGTCCGGCAATGTGCCGGTCAATCCGGTGAAGCCGACGCTTGAGGATTTAAAGCAAATCTGCCGGGCGGCTATGGCGAAGGATCAAGCTCTCGCGCCCGTTCTGGAAAGGAGCTAAAGCGATGCATGAACATGAAATGCTGAATTGGCTGCAGGAGGTGAGCGGCCGAAGCTATGGCAACTATATCGGTGGCGAATGGAGGCCGGCGCAATCCGGCCGTACGTTTGCCATTGCGCATGCGGCGGAGCACGGCCGGACGCTCGGACATTTCGCCGATTCCGATGCGGCGGATGTGGAGCTGGCGGTGGCCAGCGCCGACGCGGCCTTTGCCGTCTGGTCGGCTTTGCCGGGCCCGGACCGCGGGAGCATCCTGCTCCGCTTCGCGGACCTGCTTGAGCTCGACCGCGACGAGCTGGCGTTCCGGCTGTCCGCCGAGCAGGGCAAGACGCTCGCCGAGTCCCGCGGGGAAGTGGCGCGCGCCGCGAAGGAAGCGCGCTATGCGGCGGGCGAAGCGGCCCGCTATGCGGGCGAGACGGTGCCAAGCGAGCGGCGCAGCGTGCTGAACACGGTCGTCCGCTACCCGATCGGCGTCGTGGCCGCCATCGCGCCGTGGAACTTCCCTGTCGTCACGCCGGTCCGCAAGATTGCTCCCGCGCTTGCCTACGGCTGCACGGTCGTGTTCAAGCCGGCTTCGGCAACGCCATGGGCCTCAGCGCGTCTGATGGAGCTGTTCGAGGAAGCTGGCGTACCCGCCGGTGTCGTCAATATGGTCACCGGCGGAGGCAGCGGAGTCGGCGACCCGCTTACCCGGCATCCGCGCGTGAAGGGCATCAGCTTCACCGGCTCGACGGCCTTGGGCTTGCGGATCCAGCGAACGCCGCCGAGCGCCTCGCCAGGACGCAGCTGGAGCTGGGCGGCAAGAATGCCGCCGTCGTCCTGGACTACGCGGACCTCGCAGGCGCTGCCAAGCAGATCGTGTCCGCGGCCTTTGCCTGCTCGGGGCAGCGCTGCACGTCGATCAGCCGCGTCGTGGTGCTACAAGCCCATGCCGAGGAGCTGACGGCGGCTCTGCTTGCGGAGATCCGGCAGCTGCGGGTCGGTCCGGCCTGGGAGAGCGGCGTTCACATGGGGCCGCTCGTGAACAAGGAGCAGCTGGAGGCCGTGCAGCGCTATGTGCAGCTCGGCCGGGAAGAGGGGGCCGAGCTGCTGAGCGGCGGAGAGATTCTGCGAGGCGGAGCCTACGATACCGGCGCTTATATGGCGCCCGCCTTATTCGGCGGCGTCACGGAATCGATGACCATTGCGCGGGAGGAGATATTCGGACCCGTGCTGGCCGTGATCGAAGCCGATACGAAAGAAGACGCGCTGCGGATTGCCAACGCGACCGAATACGGCCTTGCGGCATCTGTATTTACGGATAGCCTAAACGATGCCAATCAGTTTGCCGCCAGGCTCGAAGCCGGTATGGTGCATATCAATCACGGCACGTCGAGCGAAGCCCACATGCCGTTCGGCGGCGTCAAGCACTCGGGCTTCGGGGCGTTTTCTATCGGCAGCAGCAACCGCCAGTTTTTTACGGAAAACAAGGTCATTTATACACTGTATTAAATGACATAGCAATCTTAAGGGGCAGCCACCGCTTTGACCTGAATAGACATGAACAAAGACGCTTCCATCCCCGCGTATATCGTGGTTTTGGAAGCGTTTTGCATAGGATCGGGGACTGGCTCAAACCGTACTTCCTGTTGAGGTCAGACGCTTTATTGTTTCAACCTATATAGATCGAGCAGATACGACGCAGTTATTTAAACAGCCGATTCCAGATATGGAGCAGGTAATCGTATCCCCGGACCTCATCAGATCGACACCGTCCGGTGTACCCGTAAGAATTACATCACCCGGTTGAAGAGTCATATATTGGGACAAATACGAAATGATGCCGATGATCGGATAAATCATTTGTCCAGTATGTCCCTGCTGTCTCATCTCGCCGTTCAGCTGTGATTGAATAAGCACGTCATAAGGGTCAAGCTCAGTCTCAATATAAGCGACCGAGCGGGGTAAAGGTATCACCGGATTTTACGAGCATCCAGTGGCCGTCTGGATGGGTCAGCTGCGTGGCCGACACATCGTTGCCTATCGTGTAACCGAATATGTACTCCGGTGCATGCTTAATCGGAATATGCTTTCCCTTTCGGCCGATGACAACAGCCAGTTCGCATTCGAACTTGAGGTAATCGAGTCCGACGGGAATCTCGATCTTGTCCTCATGACCGATGAGCGAGGATACAGGTTTATGAAAGAACAGTGGAATGTCGGGCAGGCGCTCAGGCCTCTCCATCCCGGCGGATATATAATTTTGCCCAATGCCGATAATACTGTTCGGCTGCAGCGGAGCCAGCAGCGTGACTTCTGAAAGGGGATAAATCTCGCCGGTTTCGCGCCAATCTTCGAATAGATCCCCTTGAATAACATGCAGTGCTGTCTCCCGGACAACGACCTGTACTTCCCGGCCTGACTCGTTATGTCTGCATCTGGCGAATTTCATAGCGATTCCTCCTCATATTTACGATTTAACGGTGAGCCGCCCGATAATCGCTGGGCGACATTCTTAGAATTCGTTGGAAAATGCGATTGAAATTGCGATGCGTGTACCCAACCGCATAGGCGATCTCATGGATCTGGCGATCGGTTTCGATCAGCAGGGTCATCGCCTCTGTAATTTTGCATTCCGTGACGAAATCCAGAAAGGTCATGCCCACTTCTTTTTTGAACAAGCGGCTTAAATAGGATGGGGTCGTCTGGAACATTTCGGAGCATTCTGCAAGCGAGATGTCCTTGGACACGTTGTTTTGCACATACTCCCTTACTTGTTTAATTACCCACCGGCCCTTGGTATTGTAGTTTTCGTCTATCATTTTTTCATAGAGTGGAAACAAGGTTTGGGTAAACCACCCGTACATATCTTCGATGCTTTCCTTCGTTCTTAGCTGCTCGAATACATCGTACTCCAGAATCTCGGAAATACCCTCGCCTTTCCGGTCGACAGAGGAGATAATAGAAGAGAGAAGCACATAATGTCCCTGGGATATAATATTGTAGGACTCGGATGTTTTTAAGGTCTGAGTATACACCTCCAATGCTGCACAGGCCTGATTGTAATCTCTTTTCTTCAAGGCATCTAAAATTTGCTGCTCGGCAGGGCCGGGATAGCTGAAAGCCTGCTGCTTTTGCAGTCCTTCCAATTCGGCGATGTATAGAATCGCCTCGTTGTCCTTATGTAAACGGTATTGCAGGGCCAATCTTGACTCCCGATACGATACCCGGATATCGGCGATATGAGGATACAGCCTCCCAATGCCGATCGAAACGTGAAGCTTCAAATAACTCATGAGCGCTTGATGAACCGCTTGCGCATACTGGATTGTGTCCTGGATTGCCGCTTCCTGCGCTACGCTGCGGTCAAAGTGTAAAATGACCGTGCCGAGCCCCTCGGCATCGTGCAGTACATAGCCTTGCAGAGACGTGTGCTCTTTAAGCAGCTCTGTCATGACATTGGTCAATACAAAGGTGACCACCGATTTATCTTCGCTGCGAAAGCGCCGGTCCTTTAACCGGTTCTCCGGCTTCACCAGCATCACGACGTAATTGCGGTCCAGCGGAATGCCGAACTTGGCAAATTCATCGTACAAAGTACTGCTTTGGATAAAGTTTCCACTAAGCCACTGCTGCAAAAAACGTTCCATCAAAGGAGGGATTGACTGAGCCAGCTCCTCGCTTAACGTTTCGGCGCGGATGCGCATACTTGTAGCTTTCTTATCGAGACTGTGCATCAGCTTAACGATCGGATGATAAGCGTATTTAAGATTGATTACGGTCAACAGCACGCCCACCGCGATAAAGATAAGCACCGCTGCTATTGATACCCAGCGGATCCAGCTCAGCTCTCCGATAATGGCCTGATAAGGGATCATCGAAACGTAGATGTTTCCTGACATCGATTTCAAATAGGAATAGTAATATTTCTGATGATCGGGGCCTGTTACGAAGAAAAAGCCATTCGGACTTTCTCCGTCTCCAATCATTTGAATGACATCATTACTCAGAGCGCCGGATGTAGGATCGCCCGTTTTGCGCGATTGAAGCAGTAGGCGCTTATGTTCATCGATAACATAAATCGATTCGTTATTTGTAAGCGATAACAAATTATCGAAGTATTTGGTGATTTGAGCGGTTTCCAGCTGGACCATCAGCAGTCCTTTGCTTTCCTCGGTCGATAACGAAGGCAGCTTCAACGCAAAGGATAAGAACCCGTTTTGCCGGCCCTCCGGTAAATACACCCATTGACCTTCCAGCTGCTTGTCGTCAAGTGACTCCATGTCGCTTCTAAACTTGAAGCTGTCGAATTTATGATAGCCTTCAGAATGAGACAAGACGAGGTTGGCAGCCCGGTTGTAATAATAAATGTCCCCGATCAGGCTCGTTTTTGATTTGTGAATCGAAATTTTATTGAGCAGTTCCATCTGAGAGGTATAGTTTCTCTCATAATTCGGCATGGAGAACGTATCGGAGATAAGAGGATCGAGCGCAAGCTGAAGTAAATCGTCCTCGATATCATGCATAGATTTTTCTGTAAACTGCTGGATAATATTCAAGGAAACCGCGCTGTTTTCCTGAAACCGGGATATCCCCTGCTTCATTGAATAGTGGTAATAAACTACACCGGCAAGGATGATCGGGAGACAAACCGATAAGCATCCGAACCAAATCAAACGATTGAAATAGTTGCTGTTCATTCGTAAGTACCTCCATAACCGCCGGGCTAAAGGGATGGAATAAGTGCAGCTTTAATATTAACAAATTATGCAAAAATCTCATAGTGGCAAGCAATAGTCCATTTTTTACTCAGCCGGCTCCGCCGTCCCAAGCGGGATATCTTTCGAGAAGGAACATATGTTCCTGTGTGGCTGTTTTTTATCCTGTATTCAGCCGGAAAGACAAGATTGGCCCATATCCGTGCCGATATTCCGATATTTCCGCGTGAAACGGCACAGATAAGAATGGACTATTGAGCGCTTGCATACTTCCGTTTAATCTGAATCCAGCAAGACCACACCAAATTTCATCCAAAGGGGATGTGTTAACAGTGAAGTCAAATCCACACGCTCCACATGCTGTGTTCAAGCCGGTTCGAACGACTGCTTGTCTTACTTTAACGGCAGCTCTTCTGGCCGCTTGCAGCGGTGGCGGGGCATCGAACGCGCCTGCTGCCAATTCGGGAAGCGCTTCCGACAGCAGCGCAGCAAAACCGCTCGAAATTCAAATGACGGTTCGGCTGTTCGACCAGGTGCCTGACATGAACAATGCTTATTGGAAGGAGTATCAGAAGAGAACGAATACGAAGCTGAATGTGGAATGGATTCCGGATGGCGACTATACGACGAAGCTGAATCTGATTCTGGCTTCCGGCAATATTCCGGAGGTCCTGGTCGCGAATAATTTGAAAAGCCCCGCGCTCGTCAGTGCCGTAAAGAATGGAGCCTTCTGGGATTTAACGCCGTTTCTCGGGGATTTCAGCAAGTATCCTAATCTCAAGAACAACTCTGCGCCGGGAGCTTGGGAAACAAGCCGGATTCTCGGCAAAATTTACGGGATTCCGCAGAACGTGGCTCAAGTATCGAACGGACCAAGATCCGCAAGGATTGGCTGACCAAGCTGGGGCTTCCGATGCCGAAGACGGTAGAGGAATTCCGTGAAGCGTTGAAAAAGATCGTCGCTGCCGACCTGGACGGCAACGGGAAGCAGGATACCCTCGGCGTTATTGCCAAAACCGATTTGTTGGGCACGAGCACAGGCGGCTTCTCCAGCGCGTTCGGCGCGGATAAACCGACTTATAATGCGGAGGGCGGATTGATCTACAATAAACTGACCCCGCAATTTACGGACACGGTCAATTATTTCAGACAGTTGTATGCCGACGGCAGTCTGGCTCAGGAATTTGCCGTCATGAAGTCGACGCAAGCCCAAGAGCTGTTCCAAACCGGCAAGGCGGCCGCCTACTTAAATGAAAGCATGCGCTGGGACTATCCGTTCACGCAGTCGCTGAAGAAAGACCAGCCGGACGCTGAGGTCGAGACCGTCATGCTGCAAGGAACCGGGCGGTTACACGATCAGCAGGGGAACCGGCGTCGTCGATATTATGCTGATTTCGAAGAAGGTACCGGAAGAGAAGGTAAGGCAAATACTGGACTACATGGAGAAAACGACGACCAAGGAATACTACGATCTTACGGTTTACGGAGTAGAAGGCATTCATTACAACAAGGTCGACGGGAAAATCAAGCTGACTGAGCAGCGCGACAAGGATTTGGGCTCCAGCGCCCCATGGCAGGTGCTTGCGCTTTATTATGACAAATATATGAAAACCGTCAGCTCGGCTGCGCCGCAGGAATATAACGACGCCAAGATCCAATATCTGGATTCGATCGGCTACTATGACAAGGGCACATTGGATCCGTTCGCCGTCATCAATTCAGATACCTTCCTGACCGTGTGGCCGAAGGTGCAGCAGGAGTGGATTTCTATGGGGGTGAAGGCTATCGTCGGGCAAATCACAATGGATGAGTATAAAGCCTATGTGGACAAAATCAACAACAACCCCGATTTCAAAAAGGCCTATAAGGAATTTGCGGAAAGCTACAAGGAATACTTCGGTAAATAATATGCGGATGCGGCGGAAACCAGCGCGGGACAGAACGGAGATGGACCTCGAACTGATCCCGCACGCTTACAACGGGGGTCATCGTATGCACTCCCATCGCTGTCTTCGACAGAAAGGAGCATAACTGTGCTGCAATCCAGGGAACAGCTTAAGCTGGCAAACCCGGCTGCGTCTTACTACGATAAGAAGCGGCTGCTGAAAAGAATCGCGGCCAGCCGGTATATTTATCTTCTGGTCATACCTGGTCTCATTTACTTTTGCATATTCAAAATTTTTCCAATGTGGATGCTGGTCATTGCTTTCCAAAAGTACAGCCCGTTTGCCGGCATTGCGGGCAGCGAATGGGTAGGATTCAGTAATTTTAGCGAGCTGCTGAAGGATCCTCATTTTTACGTGCTGCTGCGCAATACTTTGGCCATCAACCTTATGAATCTAATTTTTTTCTTTCCGATTCCCATTGTGCTTGCCTTGATGCTTAATGAGGTTCGGCACGAGGCATTCAAGAAGCTCAATCAATCGATTGTTTACATGCCTCATTTTTTGTCTTGGGTAGTTATCGCGAGCATGACGTTTTTCATGCTGTCGGTAGATGTCGGCATGATTAACAAGCTGCTCATGAAGCTGGGAATAAAGGGAATCTCATTCTTATCCGATCCGCATTATTTCTGGGGCATTCTCACGATCCAGAACGTGTGGAAGGAGAGCGGCTGGGGCACGATTATTTTTCTAGCCTCCGTTGCGGGCGTCGATCCGCAACGCTATGAAGCTGCCGTGGTGGATGGCGCCACAAGGTTCCAGCAGATTTGGCACATTACGCTTCCGGCGATTCGTCCGACTATCGTTATTCTGCTGATCCTGCGGCTAGGCAGCATGGCCGACGTCGGCTTCGAACAGGTTCTTCTCATGATGAATCCGCTTGTCAATAATGTGGCTGATGTGTTTGATACGTACTCTTACACGCTGGGCATTCTGCAAGGAGATGTCAGCGTGGGTACGGCCGTCGGTTTGTTCAAAGGGATTGTCGGCTTGATTCTGGTCGCAAGCTCCAACTATGTCGTTAAGAAGCTGGGACATGAGGGCATTTATTGAATTTATTCAAAGCAAGGCTTGAAATTACCCGAAGGGGGATACCGATGAGCTATGTGCATACGAAGCGATTAACCGCCGGCGATTACGTCAATTACAGTCTGCTCGGCCTTATATCGATTATCAGCCTGTTTCCGTTTTTTTATGTGCTCAGCATTTCGTTTACCGATCCAGGCGCATATGTGCCGTTTAAGTTTTATTTGTTCCCGGAGAAATGGTCGCTGTACTCCTACCGGTACATTTTGTCGACGAATAGCTTTATCAATTCCTTCAAGAGCACCGTATTTATCACGGTTGCCGGCACGGTGTTGAATGTGCTCTTTACGTTTACGATGGCTTATGGTTTGACCAAAAAATGGGTGCCGGGACGCAACATTTTTCTGGGGGTCGTTATTGTAACGCTTTTCTTTAATGCCGGTGTCATTCCCAATTATTTGGTCGTCAAAAATATGGGGCTGCTGAATTCGTACTGGTCTTTAATTTGGCCGAGCTTGACGAACGCTTGGAGTCTTGTCGTGGTCAAAAGCTTTATGGAATCGATTCATTCCGAGCTGGAGGATGCGGCCAAAATCGATGGCTGCTCGGATCTCGCTGTATTTTGGCGGATTGTCATTCCTTTGTCCATGCCTGCGATTGCAGCGTTCACGCTTTTTTTTGCAGTGGGCCATTGGAATACGTACTTCAACGCGTTGATTTATATTTCCGATACGAAAAAATGGACGCTACAGCTGCTGGTCAAGCAGCTCGTTATCGAAGGGGATGCGTCCGGCGTGGCGCAAACCTTGGACAATGATGCCGCCCCTCCGGTGGAGACGATCCGAATGGCTTCGATCGTGCTGGCGATGCTGCCCATCCTGGTTATTTATCCGTTCTTGCAAAAGTACTTTGCCAAGGGCGTCATGCTCGGCTCCATCAAGGGTTGAAGCCGAGATTCGTTAAACTCAATATCATTCGAATGGAGAGTGCAAGATGAGCAAAGGGAACACAATTCATCATGTATTGGCTACGGTACCTTATACAGGCTGGCATTTAGAGAAGCTGAAAAATGCATTTGGGCCGGAGGTGAACTTTATCCACCTCAACAAGGACGATTCGGCCGGTATCGCCGAGGCTTTGAAGGTAGCCGACGTCGCCATTCTGCAAAGCGATCTGGACGACAGATATATTGCTGCCCCCAAGCTGCGCTGGATTCACTGCGATCATTCGGGCCTGAACAAATCCGCACGCCCCGGCGTGTTCGAGAAAGGGCTGCATGTCACAGGCTCGGCGGGGCGCTCCGGTCCCGTGCTGGCCGAGCATATTTTGTTCCTGACGCTTTCTCTCGTTTACGATGCCCACGGCTTGCATGACGCGCAGAAAGCCCACCGCTGGAGAGGGATTCCCGGCTATGAAGACCGCAGAGGCTTGTACGGTAAAACGATGGGGATTATTGGCATGGGTTTTACGGGGACGGAGCTGGCTATCCGGGCCAAAGCGCTAGGCATGCGTGTGCTTGGCTACCGCCGCAGTATTACCGGACTTCCCGAAGGCGTCGATCAGCTGTACTGCGCCGACCGCGGGGAAACGATCGACGAGCTGCTGCGTGAAAGTGATGTCGTCGTGCTGTCGGTTCGTTTATCCGACGAAACCTATCATATGATCGGAGAACGCCAGCTGCAGCTGATGAAAAATACCGCTTATTTGATTAATATGGCCCGCGGTCCGGTTGTCGACGAGAAAGCGCTTGTCCATGCGCTGCATAACGGTCTGATCGCCGGAGCCGGATCGGATACGTTCGAACAGGAGCCGCTTCCGGCGGATAGCCCGCTGTGGGATGCGCCGAATATGGTCATTACGCCGCATTGTACACCAGAGATGCCGGACTTGGTCGCGCGTTCGCTCGATATCATCTGCGAGAACATTAACCGGTACCGCGCAGGCTTGCCGCTGGTGAACGAGCTGAAGGCAAACGATGTCTACACGAAGTCATAAGAGAACGTACGAGAAGCGATTAGATGAGGGGAGAGGGAAGCGTGCGCAATCAGGAAATATTGAGCCTGGACGGCGATTGGAAACTGGCCGCCTATGAATATGTAGCCGACAGGAAGGACGTCCAGCCTGACACGGAAACGCTCGATTGGATGGATGCCGCCGTTCCCGGTGCGGTTCATTATGATCTGGTCAAGTCTGGCAAGCTGGAGAATCCGTTTGCCAGCACGCAAGCGGCCCATGCTGCGGAATGGGTAGCTCAAACCGATTGGATCTATACAAGGGAGTTTGAGCTAGAGCAAGAGCTGTCTGATGGCGCTGCCTTCGCGCTTCGCATTGACGGCATCGATACTTATGCTGACATTTGGCTGAATGACAGGCTGCTGGGTCAGACGGCGAACGCGTACCGTTCCTACGAATTTGAAGTGGACGCTTCTATGCTGAGGGCAGGGGAAAACCGATTGATCGTGCATGTAAAGAATCATTTCCGGATGACAGAAGGGAAAGCCGATGAAGCAAAGCGCAGGCTGCAGGTTTCCCGCAACCCGACTGCCTATCGGGGGAAGTCTTTGATCCGGCGGTATCAAAGAAATTTTTACAGTAACTCCAGCTTATTGAATCTGGGAACGGGGGTGCTCGGCATCGGTATTCACAAGCCGGTCCGCCTGATCGCCTACCCTAAGCTTCGAATCGAAGAGAGCTATTTCAGCGTGCAGCAATTGACCGCGAGCCAAGCGGATGTTCGGGTTGAGGTGAAGCTGAATCGGCCCCTGTCGGAAATTGGCCAAGCGTTGACGATAGAAGCCGTGCTGCAGCAGCCGGATATGCGCCAGCCAGCGGCGGTCCACAGCGCGGCAGTCACCGGCGGAGAGACTGACCTGCGGCTCACGATGCAGGAACCGAGACTGTGGTGGCCCCGCGGGTATGGCGGGCAGCCTTTGTACCGCTTGACCTTGCGCCTGTACGACGGCACGACGCTGCTGCATGAAATCGAGAAGCAGGTCGGCATCAAACAGGTGGAAGTCATTCGCGAGCTGCCGAACGGCCGCAAAACATTTTATCTCCAGGTCAACGGCGTCAAAATCCATGCCCGGGGCTCCAACCTGATTCCGGTCGATTATTTAAAGGTGCACGACACGTGGGACGTCTATGAGCGGCTGTTCCGCCTGATGCAAGCCAGTCACCATAATACTCTGCGGATTTGGGGCGGCGGCGCGGTGGAGACCGACAAATTCTACGACCGGTGCGACGAGCTCGGCATCCTGATTTGGCAGGACTTCTTTCTGCATAGTAACACGTATCCCGACTACGATCCGGAGTTCGTCGAGGAGTTCCGCCAGGAATCCGTAGAGCTGGTGAAGCGGATTCGGGCCGTGCCAGCCTGGGAGTTCTGTGCGGCGGCAACGAGCAGATGGAAGGCTGGGACGAATGGAACTGGAAGGCCGACCTGGACCGGTTCTACGGCGAACCGCTCATCCAAGAGCTGCTTCCTGAGATTGCGGCCGCCTATTGCCCCCATATTCCATATGTCGTCAACTCGCCGCACGGAGGCAAATGGGCTCAATCCGCCGTTGAGGGCGATATGCATAACTGGGGCAATTTCTATAATGCGACGAAGGATCCGCAGTTCGTAACGGAAACCTGCTGGAATCTCGACAGCTATTCACGGCCGGAGACGCTTAAAGCCTGCATGGGGCTGGATGTCGAGCAGTTTAACGAACGCGGCTGGCATCATAAGTGGAAGGAACTCACAAGTCATGAGCTGCACACGAAATTCCCGTTCAGCGATTACCACCATGCAGCGACATTGAAGGACTATTTGCGCTCCCTGGAAATCGAGCATGCACAGTCCGATTATCACGCCTTATCGTATCTTCGCCTGCGCAGCAGCTCTTGCAGCGGCATTTTATACTGGTCGCTAAATAAAGGAGGCCCCTTGTTCGGGTTTGGCTGCGTCGACTACAAAGGAATTCCGATGATGAGCTATTACACGCTCAAAAGAGTGCTCTCTGACGTGCTTGTCGGCATTCATCGTTACATGGACGATATCCATGTCGTCGCCTCCAACCTTACGCGTGAACCGATACAGGGGCAAATCCGCGTGACGCACATGAATGCGGAAGGCCGTGTGATAAAGCAGTGGCAGCAGCCCGACACTGTTGCGTCCGATGAGACACGCCGGGTCTTCACGCTCGAATCGTACTACAGGGAGATCCTCGACCGGACGAACGAGGTGATTCATGTGCAGTGGATCATCGGAGATGTGATCGTATCCGACGATACGTTATTTTTCTGCACGCTCTCGGAATTCGAGCCGGTTCCGAATCCGATTCGGATCAAAGTGCTGAAGACGGACCGGACGGATGCCTGGACACTTGAAATCGAAGGAGAGTCCGTCAGCAAGCTGCTGATGCTGGAAGGCAGCCATAAGATGCTGTGCAGCGACAATTACTTCACACTGGCGCCAGGTACTAAGAAGCAGATTGACGTGGAGATTCTGGAGCGGACCGGAGATGAAGAAGGACTTCGGCTCACGGTTTCTTCCCTGGATGTGCCTGGCGAGATTGTTCTCGAATTAAAATAATTGAGACCGGAAAGGAAGGGAAGACATGAGCGTGAAAACCAAGACGCTGATTGATTTAACGGGAGTCTGGCAGGTGGCTGGCTATGCAGATGCTCGGAGCGCAGAAGCAGGAGAAGCGGGTGTACCGCAGACGGAGGATTTGGCATGGCTCGATGCCGCCGTTCCCGGCGCGGTTCATTACGATCTGGTGAAGGCGGGCAAGCTGACGAATCCCTATGAGAGCAGCGAAGCGGCTTTTGCTGCGGATTGGGTAGCCGAATCCGATTGGATCTATATAAAAAGCTTCCCATTTTATGAGGCGGATATTACTCCCTCATCCGTGCTGGCGCTCAGATTTGAAGGGGTGGACACCTTCTCGGACATTTGGCTGAACGGCGTTCGGCTCGGCCATACGGCCAATGCTTACCGTTCGTATGAATTTGCAGTTTCTCCCTCATTGCTCAGAGAAGGGGAGAACGAGCTTCTGGTGCATGTGAAAAGCCACGCCCGGATGATTGCGGCCAAAGTCCCGGAGGCCGCTCGCATGGCCCGTACCGGCGAGCCGAGCGGCTTGCTGGGCAAATCGCTGATCCGCCGATACCAGCGAAGCTTTTTCACCAATTCCAGCTTGCTGAATCTGGGAACCGGCGTCCTTGGGATAGGTATCCATAAGCCGGTCGCTCTGGTGCAGTATCCGCAAACCCGGATCGAGGAGAGCTATTTCGCCGTAGAACGGATGAACGGACAGGAAGCCGCCGCCCGGGTGGATGTGAAGCTGAACAGAACGGCCCTGCCGGACGAACAATTGAGAGTGGAAGCCATTGTATGGGACACGGACATCAATCAGTCGTCTGCCGTCGCTTCGGAAACGATTACCGGCAGCGAGGTCCGACTGGATCTGCTGATCAGCCAGCCTAAGCTGTGGTGGCCGCGAGGGTACGGTAAGCCTAGCTTGTACCGGCTGACGCTTCGTGTCTATCACGGCGGTGTCTTACTCCATGAAACGGAGAAGCGGGTCGGTATCAAGCAAGTGGAGGTCGTGCGTGAGCTGCCGAATGGACGGAAAACGTTCTATATTCGAGTGAACGGCACTAAAATCCATGCCCGCGGCTCCAACCTCATTCCGCTCGACTATTTAAAGGTACACGACAGCTGGGAAGCGTACGAAAGAATGTTTCAGCTTATGTATCAGGGCAACCATAACATGCTGCGGATTTGGGGCGGCGGTGCGGTGGAAACCGACCGGTTCTATGACCGCTGCGATGAGCTCGGGATCATGATCTGGCAGGATTGCTTTCTCCACAGCAATGTCTATCCCGATTATGACCCTGAGTTCGTAGAGGAATTCCGGCAGGAATCGGTTGAGCTCATCAAACGGATTCGCGACCGCGCGAGTATGGGAATCCTGTGCGGAGGCAACGAGCAGATAGAAGGCTGGGATGAGTGGAACTGGAAGGCCGAAATGGACGGTTTTATGGCGACAGCTTGATCTATGAGCTGCTGCCGGAGCTTGCCGCTAATCTTTGCCCCGAGATTCCCTATGTCGTTAACTCGCCGCACGGCGGCAAGATGTCTCAGTCCGCGGTGGAAGGGGATATGCACAACTGGGGCAATTTCTATAATGCGACGAAGGATCCGCAGTTCGTGACGGAAACCTGCTGGAATCTGGAAAGCTATTCCCGGCCAGAGACGCTGAAAGCGGCCATGGGGCTTGACGTGGAGGATTATAACGAGCGGGGTTGGCAGCGGAAGTGGAAGGAGCGGAGCTCGATTGCCTTGTTCACGAAGTTTCCCTACAGCGCTTACCATAACGTGACGACGCTTAAGGATTACTTGCGTTCCCTCGAAATCGAACAAGCGCAAGCGGATTATCATGCCTTATCTATGCTTCGTCTGAGAAGCAGCTCCTGCAGCGGTATTCTGTATTGGTCACTCAACAAGGGAGGGCCGCTGTTCGGGTTCGGCTGCGTCGATTACAAGGGACACCCAATGATGAGCTACTATGCGGTGAAGAAAGTATTCGCAGATACGCTCGTCGGCGTCTATCGCGATATTGAGGATATCCGGGTATTGGCCTCCAATCTGACGCCCAATCCTGTAGAAGGGGAAATTCGGGTCGCGCATCTGAATGCAGACGGCAGCATCTTGAAGCAGTGGCAGACGGCTGTTTCCATCGAGCCGGGTCAAACGGGCCGTGTTCTTGAGCTTCCGGCTTATTACGGGGAAATTACGGACAGAACCCGGGAATTGATCCACGTGCAGTGGATTGTCAACGGTCAAATCCTCTCCGAGGATACACTTTACTTCTGTACGCTTGCCGAATTTGCGGTGACACCGAAGCCGGTGAATGTGGCAGTGACCCAAACGGGGCCGGGCGTCTGGGCGCTTGAGCTGGAAGCGAGCTCGGTATGCAAATTGCTTATGCTGGAGAGCAATCACAAGCTGCTGTGCAGCGATAATTACTTCACTCTGGTGCCGGGAACGAAGAAGCATGTAGAGGTCATGGTGTTGGAGCAGACTGGCGGCGACGGGCTGCTGCTTACCGTATCTGCGCTGGACGATACGAACGTACAGCAATACAGCCTAAGCATTCGCGGACATCAGCCAAGCATCCAATAAATATAGCTCAACAGGAGGATACAATAGAAATGGAAATCGGATTTATCGGATTAGGGATTATGGGGAAGCCCATGGCGAAGCATCTGATTGCGTCCGGCTACCGGCTTCATGTTTATAACCGAAGCGTCAGACCGGTTGAAGAATTGGCAGCCTTGGGCGCAAAGGCACAGCCGAATCCCCGGCGGGTTGCCGAAGCGTCAGACCTCATCCTGACGATGCTGCCGGATTCGCCCCAGGTAGAGGAAGTCATTTTAGGAAAGGATGGTGTGCTCGAAGGCATCTCCGAAGGCAAAATCGTAGTGGATATGAGCTCTATCAACCCGATGTCCGCTCGGCGGATCGCAGAGAAGCTTGCAGCTGCAGGAGTGCACATGCTGGACGCGCCGGTCAGCGGCGGCGAGGTCGGCGCCATGGAAGGGAAGCTGGCCATTATGGTCGGGGGGCCGGAGACCGTCTTCGAGCAGGTCAAGCCGGTATTGGGAGTCATGGGCACGACGATAACCCGTGTCGGCGAGATCGGCGCCGGCAACACGGTCAAGCTGATCAACCAGATGATCGTTGCCATTAATATAGCCGGAGTCTCGGAAGCGATCGAGTTCGGAATACGGGCGGGCATCGATCCGAAGACCGCTTACGCCGCTATACGCGGAGGGTTGGCTTCCAGCCGGGTGCTTGACAACAAAATCGATAATATCGCGTCCCGTTTGTTCCAGCCCGGTTTTAAAATGCAGCTGCATGAGAAGGATCTGAACAATGCCATTGCAATGGGGAATGGAATCGGCGCCAACCTGAAGTTGACCAATCAGATTAACGGGATGCTGCAAGAACTTATCTCCGATGGGCGGGGAAGCGAGGATCACAGCGCTTTGTTTCGCTGGTATAACGAGCAATAGGAGCTAGTGGCAGTATCTGTGTCTAAATTTTTGCATTTACATTCATGAAGCAAGCTGACATCGTTATCCAACGGTGTCAGCTTTTTTGGATTTGGAGAAGAATAAAAGCGAGAATAACTTCCTCATCGCACTGCTTGCCGCCAGCCAGCCCAACCCTATTGACAAAATACACAAATGCATTAGGATTTAAACAGATCATCTTAAAGCAAGGGGGATACATCATGAAACAGATGTGGTATCAACAGAGTCATATGCCGAGCAATATGGAAACGCATACAAAATACCGGGGCCTGTCAACAGAAGAGAGCGAGGTGCAAGCTTGTTCCCTCACATGAATATAAACTTGTCGCGGCTTCATCGCTTAAGCATCAGAACCATCATGTACGGATGTTTTATCGTTGTGGTCATGATCCCGCTGCTTGCGATGGTTATCGTCTCCTATCAAAGCTATAAATCCATAGTGACCGACCAGTCGACCCAGCAAACGCTGCGAACCTTGGAGCAGGTATCCGTAGGCATCGACCGCGAAGCGAGTCAAATTACGAATACGGTGGGTCATCTATTCAAGGACCAAAGCTTGCTTGAGGCAGTGGATCATGTCCGAAATCGGGCGGAGAATCCCGTTAACCTGCAGGACGATCAGGCGCAGCGGTTGGTGCACAGTTATTTTCAATATACGAGCGAATTGATCGGCGTTGTCTTTTTCTATCGCGGAGGAGGCTATTACAGTACCAACCCGTCCGTCACTTTTCATGAAAGCCTGATGAGAACCTCGCTGTGGTATAACAAATCGCTGGCGGATAAAGGGAAAATTAAGCTGCTGGGTGTGCAAAGAAACGACATCGCAGAGATTACAGATAAGTTCATCAATACGGCTGCCGTGGCTATCCCTGAAGAGATGGCGGATCAGACCCGGGTGGAAGCGATTTATTTTATATTTAAAGGGACGCTGTTTCAGCATTTGTTTGAATCGTCTACGAAGGAGCAGGGGGATTTTCTCATCCTGGATAATGAAAGCCGGGCTATTGCGGCGAATCGGGAAACGTATATCCAGAGCTGGCTCGATCAGCCCTCTTATTTATATAAAACAGGGTGGTATGCTTCCGGGGAATATACGGAGGCGATTAACGGGACTAAATCGTTCATTACTTATTTTACCGCACCGGTCACCCAATTTAAAGTCATTCATATTATCCCATACGATTCGCTGACTGCGCCTTTGAAGAAAGTATTTCTCACGACCTTATGGGTCGGGGCAGCCAGTACGGCGCTGTTTTTGCTGGCATCCTGGTTTTTCGTACGAACGATTATCGGACCGATCAGCAGGCTTGTCCGGGGAATGTACCGGGTGCAGACAGGCTCGCTTCCTCTTCATGTCACCCCTTCGGGCCCATCCGAGGTTTATCTGCTGGGCAGCAAATTTAATGCCATGGTTCAGGAGATGAACGTACTGATCAAGGATAAGGAAGAACAGCAGCAGGCCAAGACGAAAGCGGAGCTGCGCGCGCTGCAGTCGCAAATCAATCCCCATTTTCTTCTGAACACATTAAATGCGATCAAGCTTATGGCCGTCATCAGCAGGGTGCCTAACATCGAGAAGATGACAGATGCCTTTATTCGTCTGCTCTCCACTACGTTCAACCGCGGGGGGATGATGCATTCCATCCGGGAGGAAAGGGACTATTTGGAGCAGTACCTGTATATCATGGAGTTCCGCTACGGAAATTATGAAGTTCAATGGGATTTGGATGAACGGCTTCTGGAGTGCTGCATTCTGAAGCAGCTGATTCAGCCGATTATTGAGAATGCGATTGTGCACGGGCTGCAGTATAAAGAAACGCAAGGTCAGCTCAGGTTAACCGGCCGCTTAGAGGACGAGAGCAGCATTCTGATTGTTATTGAGGATGACGGAGTAGGTATGGATTCCGAAGATATGGCAGAGCTGCTCGCCCCGGCGCAGGAAGAGAGCTTCAGCGGTATGGGGATAAAAAATGTCCATGAACGCATCCGGATTCATTACGGAGAGCCGTTCGGGTTAACTATCACAAGCAGGGAAGGCATAGGGACGCGGGTGGAGGTTCGTCTGCCGTTTATTGGTTGACTTGCTAATCGATTGGAGAAGGGGGCAGGAAATGAATGCATACGACAGGGCGATATAACATTCTGATTGTCGATGATGAGCCGTTATTCAGGCTGGCTTTGCGTAATTTGTTAAGCACCGGCGGGTTCAATGTTCAGGTTATCGGCGAAGCGTCGGATGGAGAAGAGGCGCTTCTTTATAAAGATCACGATCCTATGCCGGATCTGATTTTCGTAGATATGAAAATGCCCCGGATGAACGGGGTTGAATTCATTAGAAGGTGGAAGGAGGATTCCGGAACAGGGATAGGAAATCAAGCAATTTTCATTGCTTTAAGCTCCTACCAGGATTATGCGTTTGTCCGGGATGCTTTTTTACTGGGGGCGTTAGATTATATTGTGAAGGTGGATATGACCCCCTCCTATCTTCTCCCTGTTGTCGAGAAAGCCTTAGCGGAGCTGGACAAACGCAAGCTTGAGCCATGGATTGACATGAACAATAAAATAAACGGCAAGCAGGCGCTTTTCAAAAAAATGCTCCAGCCGGATTCGGATGAAGAAGCGGTGCGCAAGCAGCTGGCGGAACTTGGCATTGTTCTCTCGGAGAAGGAACGGGGATTGGCCGTTATACTGACGGATAGGCAGCAGCCGGAGAACGGCAGGGAAGCCGGAGGCGAGGTCATTCGGTCTGTGTTGGAGCAGGTATTGCAAGCAAAAGGGCTTCAAGCGGAAATTGTCATCGTTCAGCCGGATGAGCATGTTTTATTGTTATACCAGACGCAGGTCTCAAGCTATATGTATTTTTGGAACCGGAGCCATGAGTTATTTAGCGTCGTCCAGCGGAGGCTGTCCCGTTATGCGAACCTGACCGTAACCATTGGAGTCAGCACGATCGGCATGAAGCCATGGAAAAGCTTATACAGGGAAGCGGTGGAGGCGGCTTCGCTTCGGTTCTTTTGCGGAGGCGGCAGGCTGTTCCTCCCGGATTCCCGTAAAGCTTGGGAGTATGAGCAGGCGAAGCAATTGCTGAAGGAATCCGAGACCGATGCGGAAGCCCGGGCACTGCTGGAGACATTGGGCAATCCTGGACCGCAGTCTGTGGGAGAACAGGTTTCAAGCATGGTCGCAGCGCGGCATTCCAGCGGCAGAGGAGGAGCAGGTGCGCAAGCTGTTCTCCGACTTTGTCTGGAAATTAGGTGCGGTTTTACTAGCCCGAGACTGCAAATGGGAGCAGCTGCAGGAGCCGTACCGGCAGCCGTTTCAGCTGCTCGATCAATGCAGGACGCTGGCGCAGCTGTGGGAGCAGCTAAAAGGGCTGATCGAAGCCGTTCATCTCAAACTGCATGAGTCGCCGGTTCAAGGGAAAAGCCTGCTTCAGCAAGCGAAAACGTATATAGACCGCCATTACGGGGAAGGGATTACTCTGACCTTGCTCGCTCATTGGGTCGGTGTCAGTGAAAGCCATCTCAGCAAAATGTTTGTTAAAGAGGCCGGAGAGAAGTTTATCGACTATTTAACGAGAATCCGCATCCAGAAAGCGAAAGAGCTGATGGGAACAGGCATGAAGCTGTATGAAATCTCGGAGCGGGTCGGCTACCCTAATCCGGAGCATTTCAGCCGTGTGTTTAAAAAAGAAGCCGGACTCAGCCCGGCACAATACCGTGACCGCATGGAGTCACAAAAATAATCAAGGAAACGACAAAAAAAATCATCCTCTTGCTCTCCTGGTTTTGACAAAATAAAGGAGCAGTGAAGCGATAGTAAAGGGGAGTTAAAAGATGAGTAGAAAGCGTTTTCTGGCAGCACTTTTAGGTACGGCTATGATCCTTCCCGCCTGCTCCGGCGGTGGGGCAGACGGCAGTTCGACAGCTGCTTCCGGCTCGGACAATCCGGCGAAGACCAAAGGTCCGGTGACAATCGAATTTGCGGCGGGATTGGATTCCTCGGGGGAAATGGCGAAATCGATCGACCGGTTCAACAAGGCTCATTCCGATATCCAAATCAAATATGTGGAGCTTCCTCAGGTTCCCAATGAGCAGCTGACCCGCTACACCACGTGGTTCAACAGCAAGAGCAAAACGCCCGATCTGCTCCTGACCGATGTCACCTGGCCCAAAATGTTCGCCTCGGCCGGCTGGATTGCACCGATTGACGAGTACGTTGATGCGGAATACTTGAAGCAGTTTTACCCGGCGGCCGTGGATGTGGCCAAAATCGACGGAAAGCAGTACGGCATCCAGGGCTGGGTGGATGTAGGCATGATTTACTACCGGAAGGACCTGCTTGAGAAATATAACCAGCAGGTACCCAAAACGTGGGACGAGCTGGAGAAGGTGTCGCAAGAGATATTGAAAAAGGAGAACGATCCGAACCTTGTCGGCTATGTGTTTCAAGGAGCTAAAATTGAAGGCGCTACCATCAACTGGCTTGAATTTTTATGGAGCAATGGCGGGGACGTATTCGATGCCAACGGGAAGATCAAAGTAGATACGCCTAAGGCGATTCAAGCGATGAAGAAAATGTACGATCTGGTGCAGACGTCCAAGGTTTCTCCCGTCAGTGTAGCCACCTCGAGCCCGAATGACAATCAGATCGTATTCGGCAACGGCAACGCGATATTTATGCGAAATTGGCCCAATTCCTTTGCCAGCCTGAAAGAAACCAAGGTCAACGGCAAATATGACGTCATGCCTATTCCGCAATTCGAAGGCGGGAAAAGCCAGCCGAGCACAGGCGGCTGGGTGTACGCCATTAACAGCAGTTCCGAGCATAAGAAGGAAGCCGCCGAAGTGATGAAGTTCTTCCTGTCCGATGCAGAGCAAAAATCGCTTGTTATCCAGACAAGCAAAATCGCCACCAATCGTAAAGCGCTTGCAGACCCTGAGGTCGCTTCGAAGCAGCCGATCTCCATTAAAGCTCAAAGCTTGCTGGAGACGGCCAAAAGCCGGCCGGCGCTTCGCGCTTACGAGCAGTTCAGCAGGGCTATGCAGACGCAAATCAATCTGGCCTTGAACGGCCAGAAGGATCCGGAGCAAGCCATGAAGGATGCTCAAAAAGAAATAGACAAGATTAAGGAGTGAAGCCGGTGCCGAGTCCCTCCATCACGATACAGCAGCGGAAAACCGTTTCGCGAAGACACAGGCGGCTGAATGACAAGACATTGGCTTTTCTGCTGATCACACCGCCTGTATTATTTCTGCTCTTATTTACTCTGTATCCCATCTTAAGAGTTTTCTGGATGTCGCTTCATCAAATCTCGGTGTCCCAGCCTTGGCTGGGCACCCCCTTTGTCGGCTTCGATAACTATGCGGAAGCCATGAAAGATACGCGTTTCTGGCATTCGACAGGCTTTACGCTTGCCTTCTCCCTCGTCACCGTCGTGTTTGAGATCGGGTTCGGCTTGTTTCTGGCCATCATTGCGAATAAGACGTTTCCATTTCGCAGCTTCGTTCGCGCAGCGATTCTTTTTCCATGGGCGCTGCCTACAGTGACGAATGCGCTGACCTGGAGATGGATGTATAACTCCGATTACGGCTTGTTTAACGGATTGCTGATGCAATGGGGGTGGATTGCGAAGCCGATCAACTGGCTGGGCAGCACGGATCTCGCATTTATTGCAGTGTGTATCGTTGCCATTTGGAAAACCTCCTCCTTTATGGCCATTATTTTGTTGGGCGGACTGCAGTCCATCGGTCACGATATTTATGAAGCCGCCCATATTGACGGGGCCAGCCGGACGCAAGCCTTCTTCCTGATCACGCTGCCTTTGTTGAAAAATGTATTTCTTGTCGCTCTTGTCCTGCGGACCATGCATTCGCTGCAGGCGTTCGACCTCATGTTCGGTCTTACGCAGGGCGGTTCGGGGAACTCAACCGAATCGCTGCCGATGTATATTCATACAAAGGCGTTCATCGATCTGGAATGGGGCTACGGATCAGCGCTCGGAGTCTTGTTATTCGTCATTATATTTGCCATTTCCATGCTGTATTTAAAGTTTTTATATGAACCGGAATGAAGGAGGGGCTATTGTGACCCGTTATAGCAATATAAACAAAATCATTTTCTTTATGACGATAGCGGCCCTGATCATTCTTTCCTTCTTTCCGTTGTATTGGTTGTTTATTTCGTCATTAAAGCCGTCAGACCAATTATTTTCCATGCCGCCGAAGCTGTTTACATTGACGCCGACGCTAAAGCATTATGCCGCCGCTTTTCATACGCAGCCGTTAGCGCTCTATTACTGGAACAGCACGGTTGTCGCCTGCATCACGCTGGTCATCACGCTTATTCTAGGCTGCATGATCGCTTATCCGGTGGCCCGTCTTACCTTTCGCGGGAAATCTGCCGTATTGATGCTTGTAGTTGCGACCTCCATGTTTCCTGCGATGACGATGGTGCTGCCGATCTTTTCCGCTTTGCGCGATATTGGCCTGTTGAATTCGTTCATCGGCTTAGGGGTAACGCATGCCGCTTTTTCGCTGCCGATGGTCGTCTGGCTGTTATCGGCACTCTTTAAGGAGGTTCCTATGGAGCTGGAGGATGCGGCTCTGATCGATGGATACAACCGTCTTCAAGCCTTTCTCAAAATCATGCTCCCGCTGGCGGCGCCTGCGATGGCGACAGCCTCTATTCTGGTGTTCGTCAACAGCTGGAATGAATTTTTATTCTCGTTCACGCTGATGAGCGAGGCCGGTAAGCGCACGCTTCCGGTAGGGATAATGATGTTTCCCGGAGAGTTCGAATTTCCGTGGGCGACCATCTCAGCGGCGATTGTCGTATCGGTCGTTCCGCTTGTGCTCGTGATTTTGCTGTTCCAGAAGCAGGTTGTGCAAGGTTTAACAAATGGAGCTGTAAAGGGTTAACGCTTACCATAAGGAAAAGGAAGTGGAGCAACGATGAGAATTTTATTATTAGATCTGGATTCCTTAAGTCCGGATCATATGGGCTGCTATGGCTATCACCGGAATACGACGCCGAATATCGACAAAATCGCCGGCAATGGCGTTCGCTTCGACAATTACTATACTTCGGACGCGCCTTGCTCGCCCTCTCGTGCAGCGCTGATGTCAGGACGCTTCGGGATCCATAACGGCATTGTAGGTCATGGCGGGACTGCCGGAGATATGCGGCAGGAAGGCGCGTCGCGCAGCTTTCAGGACAAGCTGGCGCATGAAAGCTTGCCTGCCCTGCTCAGGTCGTCAGGTTTGAAAACGGTGCTGTTCAGCCCGTTCGGGGAAAGACATTCGCAATGGACCTTCTACGCGGGATTCTCTGAAATGCACAATACCGGAAACCGGGGCATGGAATCGGCGGAGGAAGTCACTCCGGACGTCTTGAAGTGGATCGAGCACAATGCTTCGGAGGACAATTGGTTCTTGTATGTGAATTATTGGGACCCGCATACGCCATACCGGGCGCCGGAGGGCTTCGGCAATCCGTTTGCCGATGAGCCGCTTCCTTCCTGGCTGACGGAGGAAGTGCTGGAACGGCATAAGCGGAAGGTCGGTCCGCACAGCGCCCGCGATATTAACATGTATAACAATCTCACGCATCCGTCTTATCCACGGCATCCCGGCGAAATTCTGGATATGGACGGGCTTAGAACGATGATCGACGGCTACGACTGCGGTATACGTTATATGGATGAGCATATCGGCCGACTGTTTGCCGAACTGGAACGGCAGCAGGTCATGGATGATCTGGTCGTTATTATTACAGCGAACCATGGCGAAAATATGGGGCAGCTCGGTATTTACGGGGAACACGGTACTGCGGATCAGGGCACGTGCCATATTCCGATGATTGTCAGCTGGCCGGGAGTAACGCGTTCGCATGTAGACAGCGGGCTGCACTATCATCTGGATCTTTTGCCGACGCTGGCCGATTTATTGAAGAAGCCGGTATGCGACAGCTGGGACGGACAGAGCTATGCGGCTGCTTTAACCGATGGCCAAGACTGCGGAAGGGAGTATCTGGTAGTATCCCAATGCGCGCATGTGTGCCAAAGAAGCGTTCGCTTCGGCGACTGGATTTATATGCGCACTTACCATGACGGCTATCATCTGTTTCCTGAGGAAATGCTGTATCATTTGAAAGATGACCCCTACGAGCAGAAGGATGTGGCGGACGCTCACTTGGCCGTTCGCAAGGATGCGGTGTACTACTTAAATCAGTGGCATGACGAGCAGATGAAATCGATGCCGTACGATACGGACCCGTTGTGGACGGTCATGAAGGAAGGGGGCCCCTTCCATGCAAAGGGCCATTTGAAGGCCTACGCCGTCAGATTGGAGCAGTCGGAGCGGGGAGACGCGGTAGAGGAGCTGAGACGGCGTCATCCCGGAGAATTTACAATTTAATCCGTACCTTTAAATGACAATTTCACTGTACTTTATATAACCATCCAAGCACCTCCAGCCCTCTTCGGTTGGAGGTTTTTTTAGTGAACCTGACCATCTTGGGCATAAACTTTCGCCAAAGCCCAGCATTCGACAAAATAAACCGCTTACATTTTACAAGTAAATACATTAAACTAGCAAATAAGAGTAAAAAGTTGTCCTTTGACATTACCAAATAAATTTAGAAGGATGGATCGAATATGAGTATGAATTTGAAGCTTAGATTGGCAAAGCCGGAGCGTGAAATTCCGCTTCCAACCGTGTCGCGGCTGGAGCTGGATGAGGCTGTATTTCACCAGCTGGAGGAATGGGCGGGAAATATGAATCTGATAGCCGTGCATGAGGCGACCGGCCTGGCGCTCGCCTGCCAGCTGAACCGGACCGCGTTGTCGGCGACCCCCGATGCGATGCAGCAAGAGTGCGCGTTGTATGTCCTGATCAGCGAATGGCCGGCAGAAAGCGATGGGGAACTGGCGTTCTCATTCGATAAGAAGGATAAGCCTGACGTAACGCCGATCGAGAGGACGAACCGTCCGTGGAGAGATATCCCCGGCGTTCATTTGGAGCATCAAGAAGAGAACGCGCGGGTGGTCGTCTGCATCGAAGGGGCGATGTTTACCCGCTACCTGTACTCTCCTTTCGTAGGGAAGCCTTATTATTATCCGATGATCGGGCCGAACGGCAAATCGCTGCTTCAGGATGCGCCGGATGACCATCTGCATCATCACGGGCTCTGGTGGGGGCATGACGATGTAAACGGGCATCGAGTGTACCATGAATTCCGAGGGGAAGGCCGTCAGGTTCACCGTTCCTTCCTTGCTATGTTCGGAGGAACCGGTATTCGGTCAGATCACCTCGCTTATCGACTGGAGAGGGGAGAACGGGGAATTGCTGCTGACGGAAACGCGCAGTGTTCGCGTCTATAATTTGCCGCCGGAAGCAAGAGCTGTCGATCTTTGCACCGAGCTGCATGCCGTCAACGGCGACGTTCAATTCGGGGATACGAAGGAAGGCGGGTTTCCGTTTATCCGTGTGAACGAGCAGATCAACGGGCATCACACCGGACGGCTGACCGCCGCCAGCGGCAAGCAAAATGAATCGGAAATTTTCGGAACCGTGACCGAGTGGGTGGATTACAGCGGCACCCTATACAATCAAGTTGAAGCCGGGATTGCGGTATTTACCCATCCGTCCAATGAAACGTTTGCTTCTCAATGGTTTGTAAGAGATTATGGGCCGTTTACGCCGGCCAACTTTCATTTCTGCGGGGGAAAACAGCTTCCGGAACGAAGAGACGCTCCGTATGAAGCACCGTATCTATATTCATCAAGGCGATGTGACGAGCGGTCTTGTCCGGCAGCGTTATGAGGAATATGTTCAGCCGCTGCCGTTCGAGGTGTTCACCGTTTAAATCCGCGTAGCGGGGAAACCATCCAAAGGATAACCGGAAAGGAGCGGACGGCTGTGAACCGAATCAGAATCACTTCAAAGGGGATTGAGAAAACACTTCGCAAATTCAATTACCTTCAAGCGGTTTCCGAGTACATATGGAACGGATTTGATGCGCGTGCGACCGTTGTCGATATTCAGCTGCAGAGGAACCCTTTGGGCGGCATCGGCCAAATCACCATTGCAGATAACGGATACGGCATAGCCCGCGATGCGCTGGAGAGCAAGTTTACTCCTTTTTACGAATCGGAGAAGCAGCTCGATCCCGGCAAACGCGTCCGCGTTACCTCGGCCATGCACGGCAAAAACGGTATCGGCCGTTTAACGTTTCACCGTTTCGCCTCCGACGCCTGGTGGAGAACAACGTATAAGGACGAGGACGGGGCTTGTTGCAAGACGTACACAATCCATGTCCGTTCGGACCGGATGGATTCTTATGAGGCGACAGAGGCTGTTCCGGCGAATGACGTTCAAGGCACAGGGACGACCGTGACTTTCCACAACATCATCAAAGATTTCGTTTACGAAGAGCTGACAGCTTATTTATGCAGGGAATTCGGATGGTTTCTTGAGTTGAATAAGGACAAGGGCTTTGAATTAAAGGTAGATGGAAGCCCGCTGGATTATTCCAGCCTGATCAGAGAAAAGGAATACCGCGAGTTCGTGCACAAGCCGACCCAAACGGTATTTCATCTGAAATATATTCAATGGAATGACCGGATCAATCACGAGCATTCCAAAATTTATTTCATAGATTCATTGCAGATAGAAAAGCATAAGCAGCCGACAACCTTTAATAATAAAAGTGACTCCTTTTATCACAGCATTTATGTTCAGAGCCCGCTTTTCGACCATTTTGATTTTGATACGGAGCCGGACAATGAGCAGCTGGAATTCGGTTTCGGCGCAACCAAACGAGGCGAGGAATATCTCTTCTTGATCGATGAGGTTAACGCATTGATTAAACAAAAGAGGAAGCCGTATCTGAAGGCTTATTCCGATGTCGTCATTCAGGATTTCGCTGAAGCCGATGCGTTCCCGCCCTTTTTGGATATACCTGAGGATCGGCTTAAGAAGGAAGAGCTTGAAGGCGTGATTCGCGAGATGTATCAAGCGGCGCCGAAGGTATTCATCGATTTGAACCGGGAACAGAAAAAGATGGTGGTCCATCTCATTCATATGGCTCTCGGCTCTAATGACCGCGAGCGTTTGTTGAATGCTCTTTAACGACAAGCCAAGTAATATTGAAGGAGAAAATGAGGATGTACTTGATCGGACTCGACGTCGGTACGACGAGCATTGGCGGTGTACTCGTGGATGGAAGCAGCGGCGACATCGTAAAATCGGTGTTAAAAGATAATTATTCCGAGTGTAATACGGCGAATTCATGGGAGCACTGCCAAGATTCCGATCGGATCTGGCGTACGGTTCGCGAGGTGCTTGCCGAATTGAGCAGCGGGAAGGTGGAGATCGGCGGCATTGGCCTGACAGGGCAGATGCACGGGATTCTGTATGTTGACAGCCAAGGGGACGCGGTTTCGCCGCTCTATACATGGCTGTAACGAAAGAGGCTCGCTGCCGTTCGGCGGAGCCGCCTCCTACGCAGAGCATTTGTCTCTGCTGACGGCCAGCCCCGTTTCCCCCGGATTCGGGATGGCTACGCATTATTATAATACGCTGCAGAGAATGGTACCGGAGAAGGCCGTTAAGCTGTGCACGATAGCGGACTTTATCGCAATGAAGCTGTGCCGCGCCAAGGAAACGGCTATCGATCCTACGCTGGCGGCCAGCTTGGGATGCTTTGACCTGGAGACGGGGGAGTTCGATCAGGCCGCATTGCGGGCCGCCCGAATCGATCCGTCGATTCTTCCCTCCATACAGCCGACGGGGACTGTGATCGGTCAAACAGAGGACGGCGTACCTGTCGCTTGCGCGGCAGGCGACAATCAGGCGAGCTTTCTGGGAGCGGTCCGGGATATCGAGCATTCCATCCTCGTAAACATAGGGACAGGCTCGCAAATCTCCGTCTTTTCCAATCATCTGCTTCAGCTGGAAGGCCTGGAGGTACGTCCTTTCCCGGGAGGCGGGTACCTCCTAGTCGGTGCGCCGCTTGGGGGCGGGAAGGCTTATGCGCTCCTGGAGCGGTTTTTCAGGGACGTATGTGCCGTATTCGGCGGCTCCGAGGGAAGTCTGTACGAGCGGATGAACGCATTGGCATTGACAGCGGCAAAGGTTCCGCCGGGCGAGGGACTGCAGGTTGCCATACGCAGTTTTTTGGAACGAGGGAGGATCAGGCTCGGCGCGGAGCGATCGACCGGATCTCAGCCGATAATTTTACGCCGCAGCATCTCGTTGCCGGTTTCCTGGAGGGCATGACCGAGGAGCTGCTCGCGTATTATTTGCGGCTCCCGGAGCCGATGAAGCAAAGCCGCAAAGTATTGGTCGGCTCGGGCAACGGCGTAAGGCAGAATCAGGCGCTGCGCAGCAGGCTGGCGCAAGCTTTTATGCTGCCCCTGGAGCTGCCGAAGTACGCGGAAGAAGCCTCCTATGGGGCTGCGATCTGCGCAGGAGTAGGGATCGGTCTGTATCAAGACTTTACTTCCGCTCCCGGCAGGCCGGGACACGCTTGAGAAGGAGTACCCCGCAGGCAGAATCGGGGCTTATGTTATTTTAGCGCAAGCGCACCTTGTGCCATATTGCCTGCTTTCAGATATATGCTATAATAAGCTTACCATTCTCGTCATGTGTGACTGGCGTAACGTGAACCGACCACGAGGGAGCACATGCATATTACCGCCGTACGCCTGGGCAAAGTATTTGGTCGATTCATGACCGGATACTTTTTTTGTTTTTACTCACCAATCAGGAGGGCGAGTCTATGTCAAAGCTTCTAAAAACGCGAGAGCTGGCCAACCAGCTCTCGGAGACGATTCAAAGCCGTGTGGAGGCATGGAAGCAAAAAGGCATCCAGCCGGCCATCGCAACCATTCTGGTTCAGGGGGATCCGGCCTCGGAATATTACGCCAAAGCCAAGGAGAAGCTGGCCCGGAAGCTTGGCGTGAAGTTTCATTTGATGGTATTTCCTGCGGATATAGCTGAGCGGCATCTGCTTGAGGTAATCGAGACGCTGAACGAGGACGTTCATATCCACGGCATCATGCTGGAGCTGCCCGTGCCGAAGCATATCCGGGCGTCCCGTCTTGCGGATGCGGTCTCTCCCATCAAGGATGTCGACGGCATCTCTCCTGCCAACAAACTGGCCTGCATGACAGGCGAAAAGGGCCTGTACCCGGCAACGCCGCAGTCCTGCATCCGCATTCTGCAGCATTACGGCTATCCGATATCCGGCAAGCACGTTGTGCTGATCGGCCGCGGCGAAACGGTGGGCCGGCCGCTGATGCAGATGCTGCTGCGCGAGAATGCTACCCTTACGGTATGTCATTCGCATACGCAAAGGCTGGAAGAGCATATCGCCCAAGCGGACATTCTCATTACCGCAGCCGGGCGCAAAGGCTTGGTCACGGCGCAGATGGTGCATCCGGAGCTGGTCATCATTGATGCCGGCATCAATGAGAACGACGAAGGCGGGATCGCCGGCGATGTAGACCCGGCGGCAGCGGAAGCCGTTGAGGCAATGACACCTGTGCCGGGTGGCGTAGGCACGTTAACGACCGTCATGCTGTTTGACAATGTTTTGAAGGCCGTACAGCTTCAACATGGAGAAGGAGGCGCGGCGGAATGAGCATGTACGATCAGACCCTCCGCGGCTTCCTGAAGGAGGCCGCTTCGAAGGCGCCTACCCCGGGCGGCGGGAGTGTAGCAGCGGTTGCCGCGGCGCTGGGCGCCTCGATGGGCTCGATGGTGGCACGGTTGACCCAAGGGCCCAGGTTTGCAGCGATTCAAGAGGAAATGACCGACCTCGCTGAGCGGATGGAACGGGCTATAGCCGATTTGGAGCATGTTCTGCAGCAGGATATCGACGCATTCGGACAATACATGGCGGCGCTTGGCCTGCCTAAGGCTTCGAAGGAGGAAAAAGCGCTCCGCTCCAAAGCGATGGAGGCTGCGGCAGAGCGATCGGCCGAGGTGCCGCTCGGATTGATGCGGCAGTGCTCTGAGTTGATGCAGAGCCTTGCGGACTACTTGGACAAGGCTAATAAGAATGTGATCTCCGATTTGGCGATCGCCATGCTGATGCTGGAGGCAGCGGTACAATCCGCATGGATCACGGTAGAGATCAACTTGTCCGGGATCAAGGCGGAAGGCGTTGCGGAGGAGTACAGGGAGCGCGGGCTGGCGCTGATCAGCCAGTGCCAAAGTTTGAAAATGGACGCGCTGCACCGGGTTAGAGTGATAATTCAGGGGTAGCCGGGCGGGAAAACAATTAATATTATTAATGATTATCGGTATTAATTGATAATCGATTATCAAGTATTTTGGTGATGGCCATTGAGCAGACTGTTGAGCAAGTCTCAGAAACATAGCATCATTGCAGCTTTATATCACGGTTTAAATTCAAGCCCACAATGCGACTAACCCTCGCGTTGTGGCTTTTAATTAAATGAAGAAAGCAGCCGTAGTTCGGCTGCCTTTACTTAAATGAACCTATAATTTTAAAGTTTAAGTGCGCTCTTCAGTAAGATACGATTTGACGGAAGGAGCTTCATAAACCGAGAACTGCTTCAGCATCCCTTCCGGAGTCTCATCGGTAATGACCATAGCACGATACTTTGTCTGCATGAACTGATTGCGTTCCATAGTATCAAACATGGAGATAAGCGGATCAAAATAGTGATTGATATTCAGCAATCCGCATGGCTTTTGATGCAATCCTAACTGGCCCCATGTAAAGATCTCAAAATACTCTTCTAATGTTCCGGGGCCGCCGGGAAGTGCGATAAATCCGTCCGCCAATTCAACCATTTTTGCTTTACGCTCATGCATGGACTCCACCATTATAAGTTCTGTTAAGCTTGGATGCGCGATTTCACGATTTTGGAGAAATTGAGGGAGCACTCCAATAACGGAACCTCCATGATTCAGCACAGCATCCGCAACAATTCCCATAAGGCCGACATTAGCTCCGCCGTAAATGAGAGTGATTTGGTTTCGGGCAAGCTCTTGGCCTAATTGAATTGCGCTTTCTTTATAAATTGATGAGGAACCTTCACTAGAACCACAAAATACAGCGATTGATTTCATAATCCATCCCCCGTTTATTCATTTTCCGAGTAACGTGCCTGAAGCTTTTGTTTATGGGATATGAGAATATCCTCAAGCGAAATATCGTACTTATTTGCGATCACAATAAGATTTCCCAGAACATCTCCCAGTTCTTCGGTTAATTCGATTTTATTCTCTTGAAATGTGCCTGCGGCCTCGTCCGGACGGTCCCTGCCAATCTCTAGTGCGCGAATGGCACGTGCTACTTCTCCAGTTTCCTCAAATATTCGATCTTAAAAAACTCGAAAATAATAATACCATACTGAAGTTTAACAATCTATTTAGTTTATTCTTTTTCGCGTTCTGTGAACTAATAATTACAGGGGGCGGATACACCACAGGACAAGCTCAGGCGCTTGTTCTAGGGGGCTGGGAGGAGGAACAGCGTAAGGATACATGAAGGGAATCATTCTTGAAGACAACTTGATAAGAACTCCGCTTGAGACGTTGATCGGTTTCATGAATCGACGCACTGCTGTACGATGTGAGAATCCATTCTATTGAAATCACCCTATGAATTCGAGAGGAATTTAAAGTGGTTCTCCAGACCTTCAAGCCGGATTTATTAGTTTGTGCATACGCCCGCTCGCCGACTTGAAATTGACGTCTCAGGCAAATCTCTCAGCAGATATTCGGCGATATGAGCAGGTGTAGATGTAATAGCGGCAACCGGGAGAACGCGGAGCTTCAAGAGGTTCTCCGCGTCCGAAACTGTTCTCCCACTACGTCGATGGAGACTTGTGCGCAAGCTGTGCGTGGCAGGCCGCCGATCTCATAACCTGCGTTCCCGGATTTTTTGCTATACAGCCAAATTCCCCTGCCAGCTAAAAGTTAACGTCATTAATTACTTAATGACAAGCACAGGAATATCGGCATGCTGCACGATATTATGGCTCACGCTTCCGAGGAACAGCTCTTTCGTCTCGGATAACCCTCGGCTGCCTACAATAATCAGATCCGCTCCGATTTCTTTGGCATAATTCACGATGGTCAGCGCCGGATTGCCTATGAGCAGCGTGGCTTTTGCCTTAGACTTGGAAGATAATTCCTCATTTAATTTATTGATCAGCGCCTGCGTATGGCTCAAATATTGTTCCTCATAGTCTTCGGAAGGCGAGAAGAGCAGCTCCCCGAATACCGCAGCACGGTTTTGCAGCGAGTGTACGACCTCTAATCTGGATTCATGGCTTGCCGCAATTTCCAGTGCCTTGTCCAGTGCTTTCTTTGATAAATCCGAGCCGTCATAAGCCAATACAATAGTAGAGAACATGCCGCTTCATCCTTTCAATTGGGAATGCCTTTTTACATTATTACACTCCTGATGAACAATTAAACAAAATGATGTCCGAATGCCGGCAGAACTCCATGGATTTGCGCACCAAGCCCAAGCAGCGCCCATATACTGTAGGCGATGAGCAAATAAGACAGTGCCGCAAAGGAGAGGCATGCACCGGCGATTCGCTGCCGGAGTGCGGCCGGCCGCCGCGCAGCGCCGCAATGCGTATTTCGGATTCATGCGCTGGAAATCAGCTGGGGTCCATCGACACAGACGAGCGGCGTCAGTCCGTTTTCACATGAATCCCTCATTCTAAGGAGGATACAAAGATGTTGGCTAACACAATGCACCTTAAGGAGCTGGTGACGGCCCACCTGCCTCAAGGAGCAGTGCTGGCGACTATTGAGCGTCCCCAGCCTCATCCCGCTCTGATTGCCGCGGATTTAAACGGGAACGGCGGCGGGGTCGCCGCATCGGTCTACAAGGCGAACGACGGCAGTCTGCGCCTTCTCGTATTGCGGCGTCACGGCAGCGATTGGGTCAAGGTTGCCGATACGGCGGGGCCGGGCTATCAGGTAAGTCTGCTTACCTTCGCGCCGGTGCTGCAGGCCGGGAGAAATAACCTGGTCGTCGGCTGGCGGCTCGGGGCCATCTGGTCGAAGCTGTCCGTTTATGGCTGGACGCACGAAGGCATTCGGGATTTTGCGCCGGAGGATATGAATTACAGCTACATCGAAATCGAGGATATGCCCGGACCTGCAGGCAAAGACGGTCAAGCGGAGCTGGCGCTTTGGATTCATGATACCGGGGAGGCTTTCCGAGTAGAGATCGTTAGATGGAAGGACGGGGCGTTCACTGCGGCGCCGGACGTTTATCCGTATTACTTTCCCAGGGTGGTACGGTATTACGAGAGGCTGACCCGCGAGCATCCGGACTATGCTTTTTACTGGTACTACCTGGCTGATGCCCAGCTGAAGGCCGGCAGGCCTGCGGATGCGCTCGTCTCCGTCCAAAAAGCGATAAGCCTGAACCTGTCTTATCCGTCGAAGGAGATGCTGCTGGCGCTCCAAAACCAAATCGAACAGCAGCTGCACCCGCGCTGGCGCCGGCAGCCCGATTTGTTCCCCGCTTCGGTCAAAACAACGCATGACGATCAATGGGGCTATATCAACAGCAAGGGGCAGATGGTGATTCCTCCGCAGTACGAATATGCCAATGACTTTCAAGCCAACGGCTTCGCGGTCGTTCAGTCCCGCGGCCACAGCGGGTTAATCGATGCGAGAGGCAAGTATGTCGTGCAGCCGATCTATGATTCCATTACTCCGTTCTCCGAAGGCCGTGCAGTCGTCATCGACGGACAGGGCTTCAAGCTGATGGATGAGTCCGGCCGGATCGTTACGAAGAAGCCGTATTCCTACATTTCTACGCTTCATGAGGGACGGGCAATGTTCTATGTCATGTCTGGTGGCGGCAACAGTTTGTACGGCTATCTCGATAAGCAGGGCAATGAAGTGATTTCCGCACAGTACCTGGAAGCGACGGATTTCGCTAACGGGAAAGCCGTTGTGAAGGTCAAGGACGGGGAATATGCCCTAATCGGGCTCAACGGACAGCGTCTCGCGGTGTACCCTTACGCATTTGTAGGTCCCTTGGGAGACGGACTGCTTGCCTTCCAGAAGGAAACGAACGGAAAATACGGTTACCTGGATGAAAAGGGGAAAGTCGCCATTGCTCCGGCTTTCACGGGAGCGATGGCGTTTCAGGACGGCAGAGCGGTGGTAAATACCGCTGAGGATTACGGTTCGCGCTATGGACTTATTAACCGCTCCGGCGCTTTTGTCATTCAGCCGGGCTATAACGAAATCCGTCAGCTGGGAGACCGACGGGTCGCGCTGGGGAAAGCGATCGACCCTGAGCAGCCTTTTATCGGGTCGAGTTTGGCGATTGCTTCCGACGAGGGACGGCAGCTGACCGATTATTTATATAATGATGTAGAAGATTTCCATAATGGCCTTGCCTCGGTTAGCGACAGCAAGCAAACCTTTTTCATTGACCGCAGCGGCAAAGCCGCGAACGGTTATCCGAAAGTGAACGGAAGCGGCACGCTCACCCTGACAGGTTCGATCATCCAGGCAAATGTGGATCGCCGGTTATCGTATCTGGACCGCTCCGGGCGAGTGATTTGGCGGCAAAATACCGTCATTCCTTTGAGGCCTCCATATAAGGTCAGGGAGGAGAAATACAAGCCGAACAAGGATTATTTGGTGTATTATCCTCAAGTGGAAGGGATGGCCAATCAGAACGCCCAGCAGGAAGTGAACCGGAAGCTGAAGGTGATGTCCCAGGTGAAGCCTGTGCCGGGCAACGTGCAGCTCACCTATTCCTATACCGGGGATTTCGACGTTACCTTTTTCCGCAAAGACCTGCTTGTGCTGGAGCTGAACGGCTATAACTTCCCTTTCGGAGCGGCCCATGGAATGCCGACCAAGGAATACGCCCATATAAACCTCGTGAATGGGGCCATGTATCAGCTTCATGATTTGTTTAAGCCGGGCAGCCATTATACAGCGGTGCTTAGCGACATCGTCGGCCGGCAGATCAAGGAAGACCCGCAGTATTCTTACGTCTTTCCCGATACGTACAAAGGCATCAGCGCCGATCAGCCTTTTTATGTAACCGAGCAAGCGCTGCACCTGTATTTTCAGCCGTACGACATCGCCCCTTATGCTGCGGGATTCCCGACCTTCACGATTCCTTTCAAAGATATAATGAACATTATTGCGGTGGACGGAGACTTTTGGAAGTCGTTCCATTGATCGGCAAGCTTCCGCTCCTAAGCGCCAAATAGAATCATCCTGTCCAACACGCTGCCGATGAATTGCCGGGCGGAACAGCTTCCGGCACTATGAAATTTACCTCGGACGGCATGGCTGCGCTCTATCAATTGGGCCAGCGCTTCCGTGCGGCTATCAGCTTCTGCAAGACAGCTTTCTTCGGCCGCTGCACGCAGCTTTCCGGCGGCTTGAAGAGGCTGTAAGGAAATGGGATAAAAAGTTCGGTCATTGACGTATACCTCCAGGCGTAATAAGATAGCATTAGCGCGTTAAAGCTTTTCTACTATACATGGGAGGTCTACTGAATGAAATCTGCAAAACTATTATCCCTGCTGGTTGCCGTACCCTTGGTAATCATGGCGGGATGCGGATCCAAAGACACAGGTACGGCGCAAAGCGGCGGAAATGCTGCGAATGCTCCCGCTTCCAAAGTGGTCAAGATCGGCATCACTCAAATCGTGGAGCATCCTTCGTTGAACGCGACACGCGAGGGCTTCATTGCCGCATTAAAGGATGCAGGCTTTGAAGACAAAAAAAATGTGGAGATCGATTATCAGAACGCACAAGGAGATTCCACGAACAATTTGACCATTGCTCAAAAGTTCGCCTCCGATAAAAAGGACCTGGTGCTCGCTATCGCAACGCCATCCGCGCAAGCGGTTGCGCAGAACGTGAAGGACGCGCCGGTGCTGTTTGCAGCAATTACCGATCCGGTTGGAGCGAAGCTCGTCAAATCTTTGGATAAGCCGGGCGGCAATATTACCGGAGCGGCAGATACGCATCCGGATGCAGTGCCTAAGCTGATGGATTTCATCGCTTCCGATTTCCCGAAGGTGAAAACGGTCGGAATTATCGTCAACGAAGGCGAGCCTAATGCAGCCGTGATGCTGAAAAATGCCGAAACGGCTCTGGCGAAGCACAATATTAAGGTAGTCAAAGCTGCTGTAGCCAACAGCTCGGAAGTAAAACAAGCTGCCGAATCGCTGGTGGGCCGTGTCGACGCATTCTACATCACGCTGGACAACACGGTAGTAAGCGCTGTTGAGAGCATCATTAAAGTGGCGAACGAGAAGAAAATTCCGTTCTTCTCAAGCGACCGCGATACGGTTGAGAAGGGAGCGATCGCCACTTACGGTTTCAAATATTACGACCATGGCTACCAAGCCGGTAAAATGGCGGTTGAAATTTTGAAAAACGGCGCGAAGCCTGCGGACATGAAGATCAGCTTCCCGGACAAGCTGGACCTGATCATCAACCAGGATGCGGCTAAAGCGCAGGGCGTTGAAATTACCGATTCGATGAAAAGCAAAATGCAGGATAAAAACAACCTGCTGACCGGTACGACAACGAAGAAATAATGGTGCTTGACAGAGTGACCTTCGCGCATGCGGCGGGGTCGCTCTTCATTCTTTTATGGAGGCTGTACAATTATGGGCGATGCAATACTTGGCTCCCTGGAGCTGGGCTTATTTTATGCCATTATGGCGCTTGGCGTTTACATTACGTTCCGGATTCTGGACTTTCCCGATCTGACCGTTGATGGAAGCTTTACAACCGGAGGCGCCATTGCGGCCGTAATGATTTCACACGGTTCTTCTCCGCTGCTGGCAACTCTCTGTGCTTTTATCGGAGGCATGCTGGCCGGTGCCTGCACGGGCTTGCTGCACACGAAAGCGAAAATTAATTCGCTGCTCGCGGGTATTTTGATGATGATAGCGCTGTATTCGATTAATCTGCGCATCATGGGCAAAGCCAATATCCCGCTGCTCGGCGTGGATACATTGATTACGAATATTTCCGTCCTGTGTGTGATGCCTTTTGTCATCATTGCGCTGAAGCTCGCCATGGACTGGTTCCTGCATACGGATCTTGGTTTGGCGCTCCGGGCTACAGGCGATAACAAGCGGATGATCCGCAGCTTCGGCGTAAATACGGACAACACGATTATTGTTGGCGTCAGCTTGTCCAACGGCATGGTGGCCTTATCCGGGGCGCTTATCGCCCAGTACTCCGCATTTGCGGAAATTACGATGGGCGTAGGGATGATCGTGATCGGCCTGGCGTCCGTCATTATCGGCGAGGCGATTTTCGGCGCTCGGACCGTGTTCCGCGCCACTTTATCCGTTATACTCGGAGCAATCGTATACCGGCTGGTGGTCGCGCTGGCTCTGCGCGTAGGTTTAGAAGCAACCGATATGAAGCTGATGACGGCGTTGATCGTTATCGTTGCTTTGTCGCTGCCTATGATCCGAACCCGGCTTAAGCAAAAAGCGGTGATACGCAAAAGAACAAGCCAGCTGGAGCAGCTGAACGGCTTGGCGGAGACGAAGGGAGGCGGCAACCGGTAATGCTGGAAATGAAGCAAATTTCGAAGCTTTTTAATCCTGGGACGCCGGATGAGAAGGTCGCTTTGGCCGGCATTCAGCTCCATTTGAAGGAAGGCGATTTCGTTACCGTGATCGGGAGCAACGGCGCGGGGAAATCGACCTTGATGAATATTATTTCTGGGGTTATGACCCCGGACATCGGTTCGGTCCGCATTGCAGGCTCGGCGGTGGAAGCCATCCCTGAGCACAGACGCAGCCAATGGATCGGCAGGGTGTTCCAGGATCCGATGGCAGGCACGGCGCCGACGATGACGATTCAGGAAAACATGGCGATTGCCTATAACCGGAACAAACGTCGCGGTTTGAGCTTGGGCGTTACTGCCAAGAAGCGGGCGATGTTCGCTCAGGAGCTGAGTCGTCTCGGCCTTGGCCTGGAGAACCGTATGAACGCTAAGGTTGGTTTACTATCGGGCGGCGAGCGTCAGGCGCTCAGCCTGCTGATGGCAACCTTCACCGAGCCGCGCATCCTGCTGCTGGACGAGCATACGGCAGCGCTGGACCCTGCGAGAGCGGATCTGATTACAGGGCTGACGCAGCAGATCGTTCAGGACATGAAGCTGACGACACTGATGGTTACGCACAATATGGAGCAGGCCATCCGGCTCGGCAACCGCCTGATTATGATGGACAAGGGCCGAATTATTCTCGATGTGCCCGAGTCGGAGAAGCGCGGGCTGACGGTGGAGCGGCTATTGAAGGAATTCGAACGGATCCGCGGCGAGAAGTTTGCCGACGACCGGGTCGTATTGGGATAGGAGAAGCCGCAAAGCAGTCACCTGCTTAGCAGGCTGGAATGGATTGAACTGAACCGAAAGCTGGTCAACAAAGGTTGATCGGCTTTCGGTTTTGTTTTATACTACAATAATGATAATCGTTCTCACTTATGGGGGTGTAAGATCCCATAGGAGGGAGAGCTGTGCCATCTTATTGATAATGATAATTAATTTCATTTTCTATTCTACCGTTCCGCAATACCCTCCTATAGGGCGGTGCTCGTCCGCTAAAGACACTGAAAGAGAGATGGCTGTTTTACCGGCGTTATCCGTTATTCCATTGAGAATGAGTATTACTATCAGATGAACTGGTCCGCCGGTTGCTTTTGTGCTGGACCGAATGACACGGCTGTGGGCAGAAGGAGAGAAGAGTATGACAGGTAAGCCGGACTTATACGATGTAACGATTATTGGCGGTGGGCCCGCAGGCATGTACACGGCGTTTTACAGCGGCATGCGGGACTTGAAAACGAAGCTGATTGAGGCGAAGCAGGAGCTCGGGGGGCGCATGCTGATTTATCCCGAGAAAATAATCTGGGATGTCGGAGGCATGCTGCCGACGCTGTGTGCCGATCTGGTCCGGCAGCTGGAGCAGCAGGCGAAGACGTTCGATCCGACCATTGTGCTGGGACAGCAGATCGTAGGACTGGCCAGACAAGAAGACGGGCACCTTCGTCTTGACCTCCGCGACCGGAGAGAAGCACTATACCCGCACGATCATTCTCTGTGTCGGCTATGGCATCCTGACCATGCAAAAGCTGGAGATCGAGGGCGCCGACAGATATGAGGTGACGAATCTGCACTACACGGTGCAGGAGCTCGAGCCCTTCCGGGGAAAAAGAGTGCTTATTTCCGGAGGCGGCAACACCGCCGTGGACTGGGCCAATGCCTTGGAGCCTTTGGCAGCCCAAGTGACGGTTGTACACCGGCGCGACCAGTTCGGCGGGCACGAGAAGCAGGTTGTACGCATGAAGCAGTCCTCCGTATCCGTACGGACGCCTTATTCGGTAACCCAGCTCCATGGTGCCGGCGGCCGGATCGAGCATGTGAGCGTCACCCATATGGAGACGGGGGCATCCGAGCGGATGGAGGTGGACGAGGTGATCGTCAATCACGGTCTTAAATGCGAATACGGTTCGCTGGCGTCATGGGGACTTGAACGTCAGGACGAACTGATGGTTTTGAACGACCGGCGTGAGACGAATATTCCGGGCATTTTTGCCGCAGGCGATTTCACGAATTTCGGCCGCAAGGTCGGCTTGATTGCCGGAGCTTTTACCGAAGGCATTCGAGCGTTGAACAGCGCCAAGCTGTACCTCGATCCGGAAGCGCCTGCCATGGCCTTCGTTTCATCCCATAACGACCGGTTCAAGGAGAAGAACAAGCAGCTGGGCGTCACCGAGGATGAAGACTAGAACCGCCCCAATTAACGACAACAATCGAGGAGTGAAGGAAATTGATTCACACGGCACATAGAACAAAAGGCTGGATGACGGTCATCATATTCATCATGGTATTGTTAACCGCCTGCGGTACATCCGGCAATTCGAAGCAAGGGCAGGATTCCGCTCAGGCGGATGCTCCGCAAACCGGAGAAACGGTAGTCTACAAGGCGGCGAACGGGGATATAACCATCCCCAAAAATCCGCAGCGTATCGTCGTGGCGGCAAGCAGCTATGTCGGCGATTTTTTGGCACTTGGCATCAAACCGGTAGGCGTTACGTCCGACGCGCTGGAGAACCCCTTCTTTAAAGGAAAGGTGGACGGCATTGCGGATATTGGAGACGGCCAGTCGGTTGAAAAAGTGCTGGATCTGAGGCCGGATCTCATCATTGCCTTTACAGGAACGGAAAATCTGGATCAGCTGTCGAAGGTGGCTCCGACGGTAGCGATTGCCTACGGCAAGAAAAATTATAAAGAAGAGCTGCTGGAGTTCGGGAAGATGACGAACAAAGAAGCCGAGGCTCAAGCCTGGATCGCAGCGTGGGACAAGAAAATCGCGGAATCGAAGTCCAAGGTCGAAGCGGCGGTGGGCAGCAAAACCGTCTCGATTCTGAACCCTTACGCCAAAGGAATTTATGCGTTCGGACACAATTACGGAAGAGGCGGGGAAATCATCTACGGCGAGTTTAAGCTGAAGGCGCCGCCGATCGTTCAGAAGGAAGCGATTGACAGCGGCCAAGGCTGGGCCAACCTGTCATTGGAGAAACTGCCGGAGTATGCGGGCGATTATATTTTTACATGCCCATGGTTCGGGGATTCGGCGGATCCTGAGGTCGTCTATGGCAGCGCCCTTTGGAAAGGCCTTCCTGCGGTCAAAGCCAACCATGTATTTCAATTAGACCCCAAAGGGGCCCTGTACAACGATCCGATCTCGCTGGAAGCCCAGCTTGCTTTTATTACGGATAAGTTAACCCAGACTCCCTAAAGAAGCATATTGAATCTAAAGCAGAACGAACAACGCCAGGCTCTCTGTCTGTATCATCAGGCAAGGGGCTTGGCGTTTTTTTTGAATTCGCAAATGATGGTGCTATCAAAATGGTACGCGTTCTAAGTTAATTGCTGCGCTATCTCCCAAATATGTCCGTCCGGGTCGGTGAAGCTTGCGGTGCGCACCCCCCACGGCCGGTTCATCAGGACCGTTGAGAAGGGTAACACCGCGGGCGTTCAATTCAGCACAGACAGCATCAACGTCGTCTACACGAATCGTGAACTGGAACCGAGCCCCGTGCTCGCGGCTTGCGACTGCTTCGGGGGCAATAAGCCCCTGCGCGGCGGGTATGACAAGCAGATTAATGCTCATGTTGGCAAAATCAAATACGGCCGAGTTGTGGTCCTGATAAACGGGGTGAAGGCTGAAGATCTCTTGATAAAACAGCTTTGAACCATGCAGATCCTCAACGAATAATGTAATGACATCAATGCTCTGAGCCCCTAGAACAGCCATGTGTGCACCTCTTCCTGATTATTTGCTTTACTTCCTTCTTATCCTATCAAAATCTAAAACAGCCATATTTCTTACCGATTGCTATTATCCTTCATCCTAGCTAAGCGCTGAGCGGGCAGTCACAGGGCTTGCTTGCAGCGGCCATGTCGGCGCTCGACTTCTCCCATGAGCGTTTTTATCACGTATGTCCAGTACGCGTGCCGTGCGGGAGCAGTAAAGCTAGCCCTGGTGCCGGGAGGTTTGCCGGTATTTGGCCGGCGAGCCGCCCGTGTGCTTGCGGAACAGGCGCAGAAAATAATTATAGTCGGCTACGCCAAGCTGGGCGACGATTTCCTTCAAAGGCAGCTCGGTCTGCTGGAGCAGACTCTTGGCCTTCTCCACTTTAATCCGGTTCGCGTATTGAAGGGGCGTCAGGCCAGTATGTTTTTTTAAGCATTTGGACAAGTAGTCGGTATGAAAATGGAACTGTTCGGACAGGTCATCCAGCCGGAACGGACGGTCGCTCGAGGCATACAAGTAAGCAATCAGCTGTTCGCTCAGCCGCTGGCTCGGGGACAGCGTACGGGAACGGAGGGCCCGCTGCAGCAGAACGAAGAACGAAGCCGCCAGCGCTTGGAGCTGAAGCTGGTTTTCCAATGAGAATTGGCTCTTCAGCTCAATCATCCGGTCGAGCAGCGGGAATACCTCCGTTAAATCCAGCTGGCCAAATTTCGGCAGATACATCCGCTGATTTCCCGCATCCAGGTCATCATAGCTCGGCGAGGGAGCGAGAAGCGACCAGGGAATGTCTTCCGCAGTAAGCGTACGCAGCGGAGCCGGATGCATTAAATGGACGTAATACAGCTCGGTGCCTGCAGGAGTCGCTCCGCTGCCGACATGCGGCTTGTCAGGCTCCAGCACCAGCAGGCCATGCTCTTGAATAGCGTAGCTGGTCGCTTCTTCCTTCATATAGTACGCGCCCTGCTTGACGAGAATAATATCGTAAAGGGGAAAGGTCCGTTTAAAATGCTTTGTGTCCTGCACAGGCTTATAACGTCCAACGGTCATCAGATGCGGCAGGGGCGGCAGCGCCAGCTCCAAACATTCCATCGCTCATATCCTCCGTCTCTTGGAAATAGCTCATAATTGAAAGCGCACAAATGGTTACAATCTATCTCTATATTACGTGGAAAAAGCCGCAAAAGACAAGCGTCTGGAAAAAACAAGGAAACTGATTTTGTGCTTATACTGATCGGGATTATCCATAGGCTTAGGATAGAGGAATATGCTTCAATGGAGCTAGACCAATTCAGCCTCTGTCATCGGTTTCTTCGAATGCCGGAGGGAAGGGGAAGGGAGTTTCATTATGACATTATCCGCTGAACATCTTCACCAAAAGCTCAAGCCTGCACCGCTCAACGGGGGCTTTCGCATGGACGATTACTGGGTATGGTGCGGCTCCGTCATCCAGGGAGAGGACGGGCGTTTCCATATGTTTGCCTCGCGCTGGCCCAAATGGCTTCCGATGCACCCGGGATGGCTTGTCGCCTCGGAAGTAGTCCGGGCGGTCTCAGACATGCCGGAAGGGCCCTACGTCTTCCAGGAGGTCGTGCTGCCTGCGCGCGGAGCCCAGTACTGGGACGGAAGGAGCACCCATAACCCGCATATCAAAAAAATCGGAGATATGTATGTGCTGTATTACATGGGATCGACGCACCCGCTTCCCGAGCCCGTGGCGGGGGAGACGCTGGCGCTTGACGATCCTCGTGCGATCGTGGGACGTGCCAATAAACGAATTGGCATTGCAGTCTCCCGCAGCGTATTCGGCCCCTGGGAGCGTAAGGACGCCCCGATCGTATCGACGCGGCCGGGCAAGTTCGACAGCTTCCTTACCTCCAATCCTGCGCCATGCGTGAAGGAGGACGGCTCGGTTCTGCTGATCTACAAAGCAAGACGCTACGAAGGCAACGTGCATGGCCAAATGACGATCGGGGCCGCAGCGGCGGGCCGTTTCGACGGACCTACCGTGTATTGTCGGAAGAGCCGGTATTTCCGCCGGAGCGGATTCATATCGAAGACCCGTTCGTTTGGCAAACGCCGGAAGGCTATGAGCTGATTGCCAAGGATATGGACGGTACTATCGGCGGGGAGAAGCATGGAGGGGTACATGCCTTTTCTAAAGATGGAACCAACTGGGCGTTCAGTGAGTCGTCCAAAGCTTATTCTCGGACGATTGTGTGGGAAGACGGCGCCGTTCAGACGATGGGCAGCCTGGAGCGACCGTTCCTGCTGTTCCAGAACGGAAAGCCGACGCACTTGTTTGCTGCCGTTGCCGATGGACCTGGAGGGTTTCAGCGCGCCAGCCGAACCTGGAATATGTGTATCCCGATCGGAGATTAAATGCCAGGCGGCCCCCCGGGAGCCGATATAGGGATTCATCCAGCATAACGCTTACGCTCAGCCGCTGTCCTGACACATGACGGGCAGCGGTTTTTTCCGTGCGGTAAACGTGCGGGAGCGGATACAGACAGCCTCTGTCCATCCATCTGGCTTATTCACGGAATATCGGGCGATGCGATCCCAATAAATGTATTTCCAAAACCATCCGAATCCACTACAATGAAGGTATTCCGACGAAAGGAGACCAAGCTATGAAAACGTATCCAACCGTGATGATGAAGCCGCAAGATACGGTAGCGGTGGCTCTGACGAATATACCGGCGGGTACCCGGCTCACCGTTGCCTGCCAGGACCGCCTTTTCGATGTGGAGCTGCTTGAGCCCATTGAATTCGGCCATAAATTTGCGGTTGTGCCCATGGAGGCAGGAACCGATATTATGAAATACGGTGAAGTGATAGGGGCGGCGGTCCGGGCGATCCGGGCGGGAGAGCACGTCCATGTTCACAATCTCGAAGGAAAACGGGGAAGAGGGGATCAACTTGGCGGACAATCTCAGCAGTAACGGCCAGCTTGCCGGCGGGAAAAGAACGTTCTGGGGATATCGCAGACCTGACGGCAGCGTCGGCGTACGGAATCATGTGTTAATCTTACCTACTATCGTATGTGCTACACAGACGGCACAACGTGTTACTGAATTAGTCCAAGGGACGGTCACATTTATTCACCAGCACGGCTGCGCCCAGGTCGGCGTCGATTATGAACAAACATTTCGGACGTATGCCGGCATGGCATCGAACCCAAATGTATACGGTGTCATTGTATTGGGGCTCGGCTGCGAGACGCATCAAGCCCGCAGTGTCGCTTCCGAGGTGAAGAAGACGGGCAAGCCGGTCGAGGTCATCTCGATCCAGGATCATGGCGGGACGCTGTATACGATAGCCGAAGCGGCAAAAGCGGCGGCGCGGATGGTACAAGACGCCTCCCGCGAGCGGCGGGTCGAATGCGATTTCGCGGAGCTGATCGTCGGGACGGAATGCGGCGGCTCCGATGCCTGTTCGGGGCTGTCGGCCAATCCGGCCGTAGGCTTTTGCAGCGATTTGATAGTTGACCACGGCGGCACATCGATTCTGGCGGAGACGACGGAGCTGATCGGCGCGGAGCATCTGCTGGCCCGGCGGGCCGTGAACGATCAGGTGGCCAAGCGCGTGTATGAAGTGATCGGAGCGATGGAGAAGCGGGCGTTCGCGATGAATGTCGATATCCGCACCGGCAATCCGAGCCCGGGGAACATTAAGGGAGGGCTCAGCTCGCTGGAGGAGAAGTCGCTCGGCGCGGCCAACAAGTCAGGCTCGAGGCCGCTGCAGGAGCTGATCGATTATGCGCAGAAACCGACAGCCAAGGGACTGGTGTGGATGGATACGCCGGGCCATGATATTGAGCAGCTGACCGGGATGGTGGCGGGCGGCTCGCAGATCGTCCTGTTCACGACCGGCCGCGGGACGCCTACAGGCTCGCCTATCGCTCCGGTGATCAAGATTGCGACTAACACATCCATTTTCGAGAAAATGGACGACAATATCGACTTGAATGCGGGCACAATCATTGACGGCACGGAAACGATCGAATCGGTCGGCAACCGGATTTTCGAAGAAATTATCGAGGTCTGCTCCGGCAAGCTGACGAAAGCGGAAATCTTGAAGCAGCACGATTTTGGCATTTGGCGGATCGGCCCGACATTCTAAACCGCATTTAAAAGTGAAAAAGCTTTCCTTCCCGCATCGGCGGAGAGGAAAGCTTTTTTTAACATGATACAATTTATATGTTTTCGGGGTCCCCGCAAAGTACCTGAGTTCGCTTCGAAGCATAAGCCCCACTTTGTGGGGTTATTTGAGATGAAAGCGGCGTTTAGCCGACTGGATATCGTCAAAGCGATGCAGTCCTGTCTCAAGCCTTGGAAAGTCCGGCTTCGGCGCGGGCCCGGAAACGGACGGGGAACTGCTTGACTCCATACACAAACGGGCTTTGAATGGTGGTCAACTCGGACCCGGCAACAAATTCGATGGCCTCCAGCCGCTCCAGCAGATGCTGAATGACGACTTGGCCTTCCAGTCTTGCCAACGGGGCTCCGAGGCAGAAGTGGGTGCCGAAGCCGAACGACAGATGCGGATTCGGCTTGCGGGTCATATCGAACCGGTCCGGTTCGGGGAATTTCGCTTCGTCCCGGTTCGCAGACGCGACCCATGAGACGACCTGCTGCCCGGCTTGAATCCGGGTGCCGTGAATTTCCACGTCCTGGGTAGCAATCCGGCCGATCGCCTGAATCGGCGGATAGTAGCGCAGCACCTCTTCAATAAAGCCGGGAATCCGTTCGGGCTGGCCGTGCAGCTGGGGCTGAAGCTCGGGGTCTTCCGTCAGCCTGCGCACCGCATTGGTAATGAGGTTCGTCGTCGTTTCATTGCCTGCGGCGAGCAGCAGAATACAGAAGCCGTGCAGCTCCTCGTCGTTCAGCTGCTGACCCTCGATTTCGGCAGCCAGCAGCAGCGAGATGAGGTCTTCCTTGGGCTCCTTGCGGCGCTCGGCTACAATCGCAGCGAAGTAATCGTTCAATTCCTTCATGGCCTGCGCTTTCTCGGTCATAACCTGATGGAAAGCCTCATCGGTATTCACCTCCGGTTCCTTGACGAGAAGGTCGGACCATTCTTTGAACAAGTGCCGATCCTTCGGCGGTACGCCCAGCAGCTCCGCAATGACGATCACGGGGAGCGGGACGGCGAGGTCGCGGACCAGATCCATCTGTCCTTTGTCCGCTGCCGCATTCAGCAGCTCGTCTGCAATCGAAGCGATATGCGGCGCCAAATCATTCACGACCTTCGGCGTGAAGGCTTTATTCACAATCGCCCGCATTTGCGTGTGACGCGGCGGGTCCATGGTTAGAATCGTATCCCTTCCCGCCAGCTTTCGGACGGAGGAGAAGGTTGCGGGATCTTTTAGAATCCGGTGCACGTCTTCATAGCGGAATACATCCCAGCAGCTGCGGCTTTCATCGTAACGAACGGGGCTGTTCCCGCGCAGCTTGTTAAAAATGTCAAACGGCTGCAGTCTTTTGTCCGCAGTATCCAATTCAGCCATCGGAATAAGGTTGGCGTAGCGTTCGGCTTTATCCGCATTCATAATTGTTGTATCCTCCTTCATCGCTCAGTAACAAGCACCCCTTTAACTTACCCCGTTTATTGGTACAAAAAACCTGCATTTCCAAAAATCGATACACTAGACCCGGTACGCGCTGCTTAGGGAAGGGAGCGTGCAATTCATGGTATAATGATGAAAAAACGAACGGGAGGAAATGCTGATGCTGCGTTCATTGGAGGCCATCCGTTCCTATAAGGAAGGTCAAACGGAAATAACGAAGGAACACGCTTGGCTGGAGCTGCTGGCGTCTGCTGAAGAAAGAATTGTGAATCTCGAGCATGTGCAATCGCTGCAGGAGCTGGCGAGGTCCAATCCCGTGCTGGACTATGTGGAGAACACACTTGCGAGACTGGAATCGCTGCCGCTGTCCTTTTGGATCAAGGAGCTGCTGGAAGACGTGCTGGCCTGGTCGGAGGCGGCGAAAGGGGGAACCCTCCGGCAGCGGCTGGTATGGCGCGAGCAGGGAGTCCAGCTGATGGCCCATAATATGGGCTCGGCCGAGCTTTATCGGCGTCATCTGGCTGCTGCAGGCCAGCAGGAAACGATGCAGGGCAGCAGGTTCCGGGTCGTTCATACGCTGATCGCTACGCACGGGCTGGTGGGACAGACGCTTCGCGGCGAGGTCGGCTTGGCGGAGCACCGGCCGCTTGCCGATTTGGTAGAAGAGGGTCTGCTGGAATCGGCAGAACTGAAAAGATTGTTAATGCCATTAAATGAGTGTGTAATCGCTGCCGTATCCGTTGAGCTCTGGCAGCAGCTTAAACACGAAGCCGAGCTGTTAATCGACCGGATTGTCCGGGGCGATCTGGACGAATCCATCTCTTTGAAGGAACGGCTGCGGAGGCTGCGCTCTCATGCCATCGACAAAGGAGAGCCCTTCGATACGTCCTTCAATACGCTGGAAGCGAACCGTCCGGAAGTGCTTCGGCGCCTCCAGACAGTAGAGCGTGCAGCTTTATGGTTCGTCGAAGCGGCGCTAAGCGAGTTTTCGTTCGGGCAGTTCGTCCAGATGATGGCGATAGTGCTGTCTGAAATGCCGCAGGAGGGGCCGGAGAGGGTTCATATCAGCTTTGAGCGCCTGATGAATACCTTGTACTACGATTACAAAGGCCGCAAAAAGATGAATGTGTATAAAAAACGGATGATCGAAGCGTATTTAAACGAATACACCGACGAGCAGCTGTTGAACCGGCAGCAGCCGTCCAACGCGCATTTGACTCATCGGGTGGAGACCATCGGCACGCCTCCCCACACGGTGTATATGGATTTCGTATTTTCGCCTGCAGCAACAAAGCTGATCGAATTTTGCGTGGAGGCGGAGAAATCGCCATTGTATGAAAGAGCGGTTCTTATGCTCTACGATCTGTTCGGCCTTCGGCGCGACGCCTACGACCGGTTTCATAATGAAGATGACTATTTGGAAACGATGAACCGGACGGCGGACTACAAGCAGGTCATACTGGATTATGTAACGGGCAGCAAGGTGCTGGATATCGGGCCCGGCGGCGGGGTCATGCTGGATCTGCTGGAAGAACGGTTCCCGGAAAAGCAGGCGGTCGGCATCGATATTTCGTCCAATGTCATTGAAGCGCTGGAGCGGAAAAAGCAGCTTGAAAATCGGCGCTGGACCGTCCGGCAGGGCGATGCGCTGAGCTTAAAGAACGAATTCGCAGCGGAAAGCTTCGATACGATCATTTTCTCTTCCATTTTGCACGAGCTGTACTCCTATATTGAGTTCAAGGGGCGGCAGTTTAACCTTGAGACGGTCGGGGCTGCGCTGCGCAGCGCTTACGATGTGCTCTCTATAGGGGGAAGAATCATTATCCGCGACGGGATTATGAGCGAACCGGCGGAGCAGCGGCGGATCATCCGCTTCCTGGAGCCGGACGGTATGGCTTGGCTGGAGCGGTATGCCGCAGATTTTGCCGGGCGGGCGATTCGCTATGAACGGCTGGGCTCGGATGAAGCTCTGATGCCGGTCAACGACGCCATGGAGTTCCTGTATACCTACACTTGGGGAGAACAGGCCTATGTGCACGAGGTGCAGGAGCAGTTCGGTTACTTCACCCCCTCGGCATATATTTCATTTATTCGCAGCCTGTTCGGCGAGAGTGTGAACTTCCTAGTGAGCAGGCATTATTTGCAGGCAGGTTACACTGAGGCGCTTGCTTCAAGAATTGAACTGATGGACGAAGAGCGGAAACCGGCCAATTTGCCGGACAGCACTTTTTTACTCGTCTTGGAGAAAATTTGATTTTAACTGCCATCATCATAAAAGAGTCCGCGGCTGCGGGCTTTTTTACCTTAAAGGGCTTTGCCTTTCTACATGTCCAAATCCGTCATGTATGTGACCTGATCAGACATAACACTCCATGATAAAATCGATTATGATAAAAACAATCATAAATCTTACAAAGACTAGTGATATACTTGGTATTAAAACATCGCGATATTACCAAGTTGGGAGGCGCCTCCTTATGTTATTAAAAACGTTTGAAGCTTATCAGACTGCAGGACATTGGATCTGGGTCCAGCGTTCCTCTCACGGCATGCATAATGTGCTTCCCGAGCATCTGCATGATTACATTGAGATGGTGTATGTCGTTCACGGGGAAGGAAGGCATCTGATCGGAGGAGAGCAGTACGATATCCGCGCCGGAGATGTCTATACCGTACTGCCGGGAGAAATTCACTCGTATCCGGATGTATATTCGGCGGATCTCGAGATCGTAAACTGCCTGTTCGTCCCGGAATCGGTTCGGTTCTCACTGCCGCAGATGCCTCTGTCGCTTCAGGAGATGCCGTATATCTCTCCTTTTTACGGAGAGCTGTCCGCTCTCCCGCGCAGGCTGCGGCTTACCTCGGAGCAGTCTACCGACATTTTGGCGCAGCTGGAGAGCATGATGGTCGAAGCGCATGCCCGCAAGCCGGGCTTTGAGACGTTGAACCGGCTTCAATTATTCGATATGCTGATCCGTCTCTCGAGATTCGCCATGTCGGGAGAAGAACAGGCCAAGCCTGAGATGCCTTCATCCAGCAGTCATGAAATTTTAATCCGCCGTGTCAAGAACTATTTGGAAACCAACTACATGAACAAATTGACCGTATCGGAGATTGCACAGGAATTCAGTTTAAGCCAGCGGCATTTGAACCGCATTGTCAAAAAGGAAACCGGCATGAGCTTAACTTCTTTGCTGCAGCAGATCCGAATGGAACGTGCCAAGCATATGCTTCGTGAAACGGACCGGAGCGTTGAAGCCATCGCCGCTGCTGTCGGCTTTAGCGACACGTCGTTTTTCACCCGTTTGTTCAGCCGGTGGGTCGGCGAAACGCCCGGAAGCTACCGCAAGCATGCCGCTCATCGCCGTATTTCCTAAACGTACGGTTCATTCGCTAGCTTGCCCTGACAAAGAGAAAGACGGAATAAAGGAGAATGGAAGATGAGAGAGAAACATAAGGAGCGGAGTCTTGGTCAAAAAATACGTCAGGCAGGCAATCAGAAGAAGAGGAGAGGATATAAAGGAGTAGGAGCCGTTTTGCTGACGCTGCCGGTGCTTTTGACCGCTTGCGGCGGAGGCGCTTCTCAGCAGCCGAAGGCACAGAGTGCGCAAAGCGAGGAAGCCGGACCGCTAGAGCTGTCGATCATGACCATTACGCCCAGCTCGCCTCCCGCAGCAGACGATAATGTAATTAAGCGTGCGATTGAGAAAGCAACGAATTCCAATATGAATATTCAATGGGTGTCCAATAACATTTATAAGGATAAGCTGAATTTAACGCTGGCTTCGGGCCAAATTCCCGATCTGACGTTTATCAGCGATCCCTTCAGCAGCTCGTTCCGATCGCTTGTCAATCAGGGTGTTTTCTGGGATATCAGCCCTTACATCAAGGATTATCCGAATCTGCAAAAAGGCATTCCATCCATTGCCTGGGAGCTGACCAAGCTCGACGACGGGAAGAACTACGGCATTCCGCGGGCCCGGGACGAGAACGATGAATCGTTCTTCATCATCCGCAGGGACTGGCTCGACAAGCTCGGGCTCAAGCCGCCGACAACAACCGATGAGCTGTACCAGGTGATGAAGGCTTTCGTGGAGCAAGATCCCGACGGCAACGGCAAGCAGGATACGGTTGCCCTTGCCGCAAGCATTACGCCGGACGACGCATCGAATTGGGGCGGCGTCGGACCGTGCTCGGCACGATCGAGAGCGCTTTTACCGGCGTCAACGGGAAATGGAAGCTCGACGGCGACAAGCTGGTCTACACGGCGCTGCTGCCTGAGGTACGGCAGGCGCTGGAATACAACGCCAAAGCGTATAAGGAAAAGCTGCTGCCGGAAGACCTGCTCTCCTTGAAAACGACGCAAATCCGCGATCTGTTCAAGGGAAACAAGGCGGGGATCGTCGTCGATAAAACCGGCACAGGCAACCGTGTCTACACGACCGATCTTCGCAAGCTTGTCCCGGAATTCAGCGACACGCAGTTTTACCCATTGACCTCGATCAATGGATACACGCCGAAAGGGACCGGCTTTAACGGCATTCTGGCCATTCCGAAGAGTGTGCCCGAGGCGAAGATGAAGCGGATTCTGAAGCTCATCGACCAATCGAGCCGCCCCTGAGGTGTCCGCTATCCAGCGGTTCGGTTTTGAAGGGGTGCATTACACGCTGGAGAATGGCGTCAAGATAGTTAACTTCGACAAGCTGAATGCGGATAACGCTTCGGACTTCAATCAGATCGTCAACTCGATTGATCCGAGCCTCGATCAAACACCGCCGACACCGGACATGAAGGCTGCCGACGATCAAAGGAAAGTCGTGCAGGCGGAGCGTGCCAAGGTTAGCAAAGCGGACATCAGCGTAGGCTTGAACTCGGCGACCGCGCTGAAAATTTCGCCTCAGCTGGATAAACAGATTCAGGATCTGAAATCCAAAATCATTATCGGCCGGGAACCGATTACGGCATGGGACGATTTTGTAGCCAAGCTTAAAACGAATCCGGACTTTGTCAAAATGACCGAAGAAATGACGGAAGCCTACCACAAAAGGGAAGGGAAGTAATTTTACTCATGCAGACAAAAACGGAAATGGTACCGACCAAACCGAATATTATCTTTTTTATGACCGACCAGCAGCGTTGGGACTGCATCGGCAAGTATAACAAGCATATCCATACCCCCGCCATCGACCGGCTCACCGAGCAGGGTGTGACCTTCAGCCAGGCTGTATGTCAAGCGCCCATGTGCGTGCCGAGCCGAAGCTCGATGATGTTCGGTTACTACCCTTCACAGCTGGGCGTCCGGACGAATCACGGCGGCTTGTACTACGACTGACCGTCTGCCAAGCGAGCCGCTTCCTGAGCTGATGCGGCAAGCGGGCTACCAGACCGCCGGGTTCGGCAAGACGCATTGGAACCACGGCGTGAAGAATCCGGTGCCGTCGAACCGCGGTTTTGAAGTACGGTCTGTCGGCCTTGCCCGCAACAGCGGGCATTACGAGGACGGAGCGGTCATGATGGGAGATGTCGAGCCGGGAGGGCTTGCCGCGTATTCCGAGGAAACGAAGGATTACGGGGGCGGGGAAGAGAACGCCAACGGCTACATCGGCTGCACGAGCCAAGTGCCGATGCATTTGCACCGGGACGGCTGGGTAGCGGAGGAATGCCTTAAGTTTCTGGATGAAGGAATCGACGAATCGCGTCCGTTATTCCTGTATCTTTCTTTCCTGAAGCCGCATGCCGGATTCAACGTCCCGCAAGAGTTCGAGGACATGTACGATATTAACGATATTCCGGATATCGCTCAGCCGCCTTGGGAGACCGAACAGGGAACCCATCTGGAGGCCACCGATGAAGAAATCGAAAGCAGCCGGAACAATTATTGGGACAAGCGGATTGTGTGGGAGAAGATGAGTCCGGAGGAACGCAGACGGACCACGCTGCGCTACTGGGCGAACTGCACCTGGCTCGACCATTACTTCGGCCGCGCGCTGGAGAAGCTGGAACGGCAGGGCCGGCTGGACAATGCGCTGATCGTATTCGTATCCGACCACGGCGAGATGATGGGGGAACGCCGACACCGGTTCAGCAAATACTGCTTGTACGACAGCAGCGTACGCGTGCCGATGGTTCTGTCGGGCAGCTACCTGCCTGAGCCGCTTCGCGGAACGGAGGACGACCGTCCTGCGGAGCTGGTCGACCTGGTGCCGACGCTGGCGAAGGTGGCGGGACTGCCGCGCAACCCGCAGCTGCCCGGGCTCGATCTGCTTGGAACGGAGCAGCGTCTGGGGACGTTCTGCGAGTTTCACAGCAAGGGAGGGGAGCCTCACCATGCGGCGCCTGCGTTCATGTGGCGGAAGAAGGATTGGAAGCTCATCCTGTTCCTGCCCGGAACGCTTGGGCAAGCCATCGGGAACATCGACAAGTTCCTGGGCGAGCTGTACGATCTGCAGGCCGATCCGAACGAGTGGAACAATCTGTATGCGGACGACCGGTTTGCGAAGATTCGCGAGCGCATGACCGGCGAGCTGCTGATGCATCTGGCATGTGTCTGGTCACGAGGTCCGTTCTTCTATGACCGGCACGGGCTGGCCGCGCTGGAATAAAACGGCGGCGCAGACGACGGATGCCGCAGGCTGAAGCGGTTGCTTCAGAATGGAGAAATTCGGGGGATGGAAGATATACGGTTTATGACGAGAACCTAGCCGCAGGCTAGGTTTTTTTCATGGCACTGGATAGGTCAGCTGTAGAATCCAAGCATTGTTTCCTCTCCGGCCCAGGCGCTTAACACGAAAATAGAAAAAAAGGGAAATTTCAGCTTGACATTTCGTTTCAATATGTCATAATGATAATATCAATTCGACAATATTATTTTCAGTCAATAAAGTGGGTGAGCAGCAGATGGAATCGACGGAGAATGAGACGAATTATAATCCCGGCAAGTATCGTACACCGGATGGTGCGCCTGCAGATATTGTTATCTTTACGATCACTTCCTCGGAGAAGTCCACCGGGAAGAAGTCGCTGCCCAAGCGTGAGCTGCAGGTCATGCTCATCCAGCGGAAGCAGTGGCCGTTCGCCGGACAGTGGGCGCTGCCGGGAGGCTTCTCGAAGGAGACGGAGACCATCCTCGAGAGCGCCAAAAGAGAGCTGCGGGAGGAGACCGGCGTGGAAGACGTACACATTGAATATTTCAATGTGTACAGCACGCCGAACCGGGACCCGCGCGGGTGGATGATCTCGCACGCGTTCTTCGCGCTCGTGCGCGAGGATGAGCTGTCCGCACGGCAGGCGGACGACGACGCGGCGGATGTCAAGCTATTCCCGGTGGAGGAGGCGCTCCGCATGGAGCTGGCGTTCGATCACCGGTTGATTTTAACGGATGCGCTCGAACGGGTACGGCGGCAGATGCTGACAACCACGATTGCAAGGGAGTTTCTGCCGGATGAATTCACGATGAGCGAGCTGTATCAGATCATCCGGACGGTCGTACCGGAGTTTGAAGACAAAAATTTTATGCGCAAGATTACGTCCACGCAGAGCCGCAGAGGAATTATTGAAGAGGTCAGAGACCGCAGCGGTCAGCCTAAGCTGTCCAATCAATATTCTCAACGCGCCGCGCAGCTGTACCGTTTTACGGATGTGGTGCCGACGTTGTCGATTTACAGCTAAGGCACTCTTTTTTTCAGGGGTTGATATTGTCAAAGTGATAATATTAACATTACTCTTTTAAGGACGGTGTTGGGAATGAAAGCGGCAGATGAAATGAAGGCGTTAATCGTAATCGACTATACGGTGGATTTTGTCGTCGGCAAGCTTCCCTGCGGGCAGCCTGCGATCGAGATTGAGCAGAAGATTACGGAATTGACGGAGTCGTTCGCCAGAGAAGGACACTGGGTTGTCATGGCTGTAGATCTTCACGAGGAGAACGATGCGCTTCATCCGGAGCACCGTCTGTTCCCGCCGCACAATATTCGCGGAACCGAGGGCAGGAACTTGTACGGCAGCCTGCAGTCCGCTTATGAGGCGAACCGCGAAAGGGTATACTGGATGGACAAAACGAGATACAGCGCTTTTTGCGGAACGGATTTGGAGCTCAAGCTTCGGGAGCGAGGCATTACCGAGCTTCATCTTGCCGGCGTCTGCACTGATATTTGCGTGCTTCATACCGCGGTCGACGCTTACAATAAAGGCTTCCGGATCATCGTGCATCAGGATGCCGTAGCAAGCTTTAATCAAGCCGGGCACGAATGGGCACTGGGGCACTTTAAGAATGTGCTGGGTGCCGAAATCATCTAAAATCCGCAAGGGACGAAGAGAGGAAGAGATAACTTATGACAACTCCTAACCATAACGATAAGCCGGCACTGCAGCAGCAGGTGCAAGCCGCTCTGCGCGTTAATCCGCAGCTGGAGCCGGAGGCGGAGATCCGGCGCCGGATCGATTTCCTCAAGCAATATGCCGTTAAAGCGAAAGCAAAGGGCTACGTCCTTGGATTGTCCGGAGGCCAAGATTCCACGCTGACCGGCAAGCTGGCCCAGCTGGCCGTTGATGAGCTGAACCGGGAAGCGGGAGCCGACCGCTATCAATTCATCGCGGTGCGCCTGCCTTACGGCGTGCAGCAGGATGAGGCCGACGCTCAGGAAGCGATCCGGTTCATTCAACCGACGAGAACGGTGACAATCAATATCAAAGCAGCCGTCGACGCCTCCGTACAGGAATTTCAGCGCGCTACCGGCGAAACGCTGAGCGATTTCCTGAAAGGAAATGTTAAGGCAAGAGAACGGATGAAGGCGCAGTATGATTTGGGCGCCCATTACGGACTGCTCGTGCTGGGGACCGATCATGCGGCCGAGGCGATCAGCGGATTTTTCACCAAGTTCGGGGACGGCGCCTGCGATGTAGCTCCGATTTACGGACTGGATAAGCGGCAGGGCCGGGCCTTGTTAAAGCAGCTGGGATGTCCGGAAGCGTTGTACCTGAAGAAGCCGACAGCCGATCTGGAGGATTTGAAGCCGGGCCTGCCGGATGAAACGGCGCTGGGTGTCACCTATGAGCAAATGGACGATTATTTGGAAGGCAAGCCGGTGCCGCAGGAAGCGGCGGCTATTATTGAACGCCGTTATACGGCGACCGAGCATAAGCGGCAGGGACCGGTAACGGTTTATGATACCTGGTGGATGGAGTGATCTGCATGAATATGGCAACCTATGATAATTTAACGCTTCATACCGATAAATATCAGATCAATATGATGTATGCGCACTGGATTCACGGCTCGTTCGAGAAGAAAGCGGTATTCGAGGTGTTTTTCCGGAAGCTCCCGTTCGGCAACGGGTATGCGGTCTTTGCAGGCTTGCAGCGCATCGTCGAATATATCGGCAGTCTAAGCTTCAACGACGAGGTGATCGATTACCTGAGAGAGCAGGAGGAGGATTATGATCCGGCCTTTCTCGAGAAGCTGCGCGGCTTTCGGTTTACGGGCAACCTCTTCTCGGTAGAGGAGGGCACCATCGTCTTTCCGAACGAGCCGCTGATCCGCGTGGAAGCTACCATTTTTGAAGCGCAGCTGCTGGAGACGGCGATCCTAAACTTCATGAATTTCCAGACGCTGATTGCAACGAAGGCGTCGCGCATCCGGCAGGTCGCCCCCAAGGATACGCTGATGGAGTTCGGTACGCGCCGGGCGCAGGAAGCGGATGCCGCGATATGGGGAGCCCGTGCGGCTTACATCGCAGGCTTCGACTCGACTTCAAACATGCGCGCAGGGATGCTGTTCGGCATTCCGACCAAAGGAACGCATGCCCACGCGTGGGTGCAGGATCACGACTCCGAAGAAGAAGCGTTCTTCCGTTATGCCGCGGCGCTTCCGAATCAAGTGACACTCTTGGTGGACACGTACGATACATTGAAAAGCGGCGTCCCGCATGCTATCAAGGTAGCCAAAACGATGGAGGCGCAGGGCAAGCGCATGAGCGGAATCCGGCTGGACAGCGGCGACCTGGCTTACTTGTCGAAGATGGCACGGACGATGCTGGATGAAGCCGGACTGCCTTATGTTAAGATTGTGGCTTCGAACGATCTGGATGAGAATATTATTTTCAACCTGAAGGCGCAGGACTGTCAAATCGACAGCTGGGGCGTCGGAACGCAGCTGATTACGGCGGCGAACCAGCCGGCGCTGGGCGGCGTATACAAACTGGTGGCGAGAGAGAAAGACGGAGACTATGTGCCGGTCATCAAAATTTCCGGTAACCCCGAGAAGGTATCCACGCCGGGTCTGAAGGATGTGTACAGGCTGGTCAACCGGGAGACGGGAATGGCCGAGGGGGATTATATCGTGCTGAGCGGGGACACGGAGGTTCTGGAGGGCGGCAAGCTCAAGCTGTTCGACAAGCTGCATCCGTACCTGTACAAATACGTGGACAATTACGACCCGATTCCTTTACTCAAGCCGATTTTTACCGATGGCAAGCAGGTATACGAGCTGCCTGAGCTAGAAGACATTAAGGCGTACCACCGCAAGCAGCTGGCTATGTTCTGGCCGGAATATTTGCGCAAGCTGAACCCGGCCGCTTATCTCGTCGATTTGAGCCCGAAAGCATGGGAGCTGAAGATGGATATGATCCATTCGTATAAAATGTAGCATGCAAAAAAGCCGATCCCTCTTCTTGAAAGAAGTGAGGATCGGCTTTTGTCATATGCGATGCGTTACACGCCTGTCTGTACCTTCGTAATATCTTTCGTCCATTGCAGCGGATCTTCCAGACGCCCTTTTTGAATGCCCGTGACGGTTTCGTACAGCTTGGCCGACAGCTCGCCGGTTTGGCCTTCGCCGATGCGCAGGCGCTCGCCCTGCCAGGACAGCTCGCCGATAGGGGAGATAACCGCCGCCGTACCGGTACCGAACGCTTCCTTGAGCGTGCCGTTGCGGTGTGCTTCTACCAGCTCATCGATGGAGAGCTGGCGTTCCTCGACGGGAACATTCCAATGATGCAGCAGTTGCAAAACGGATTCCCGCGTGATTCCCGCCAGGAAGCTGCCGTTTAATGCAGGGGTGACAACCGTGTCCCCGATTTTGAAGAAGACGTTCATGCTGCCGACTTCCTCGATATATTTGTGGTGGACGCCGTCAAGCCACAATACTTGGGCATAGCCTTGACCGGAAGCCAGTTCCTGCGCTTTCAGGCCGGCGGCATAATTTCCTGCCGTTTTGGCCGTTCCGACGCCACCGGCAACAGCGCGTACATACTCGGATTCCACATGAATCGCAACCGGCTTGATGCCCTCTTTGTAGTAGGAGCCGACAGGCGATAGAATGATGATGAACTGATAGTGCTGCGACGGCGTGACACCCAGTGCCGCTTCCGTTGCAATAACGAAAGGACGGACATAGAGGGAAGTTCCTTCCGCCGAAGGAATCCAGTCCTGATCGGTAAGCACAAGCTGCTGGAGCGCTTCCAGAGCCAAATCCTCGTCAATCGGCGGAATGCTGAGGCGGTCGTTCGATTGATTCAAACGTTGAAAATTACGGTGTGGACGGAACAAAAGAATACGCTGATCGTCCGTTTTATACGCTTTCAGACCTTCAAATACCGTCTGGCCGTAATGGAATACTTTGGCCGCCGGGTCAAGAACGATTGGCTGATAGGGAACGATTCGCGGCTGATGCCAGCCTTCCTCCGTACTGTAATCCATAATAAACATGTGATCTGTAAAATATTTGCCGAAGCCGAGCTGATCCGCCGCGGGCTTGTTCTTCTTGTTTGCTGTGAGCTCAATAGATATGGAAGCTGCCATCCGAGTTCAACCCCTTAGTAGGATGATATATTAAGTTGTATCATACCAGTTTTTCTCGTATATTAAAAATATCTGTTTTATACGTTTAGTATACCTTTTAGGTATGGAAAAGGAGGGACCTTTATGGATCTCAGGCAGCTGCGATACTTTCTGGCGGTCGCCCAGGTCGGTCAAGTTACCGGCGCGGCCAAGCTGCTTAACATGGAGCAGCCGCCGCTCAGCAGGCAGATTAAGCAGATGGAGCAGGAGCTTCAGGTGACGCTCTTTGACCGGAGCGACAAGCGCTGGAAGCTTACGCCTGCGGGAGAGGTGCTGCGCGTCCGGGCCGAAGCGTTGCTGCAGCAGTTCGAGGAGTCGCTTCAGGAAGTGAAGGAGCTGGATGAAGGGCTTCAAGGCATCCTTTCCATCGGCTCCGTCGTTTCCTGTATCTCGCTGCTGCCCGAACGCGTTCAAGCTTTTCGGACGCTCTATCCGAAGGTAACGTTTAAAATCCAGGAAGGAGACCATTTCTTTCTCGGCAAGCTGATGGACAGGCGGAATATCGAGCTGGTGGTGGCCAGGCTGCCGTTCGAAGCCTCCTCCGACGAAAGAACTTATTCGGTGCTGCGGCTGCCGTCCGATCCTTTTGCTGCAATGGTTCCTGCGCAGTGGAGTACCCGCTTTAAGTCAGCGGTCAGCATGAAGGAGCTGGCGGCGTTCCCTTTCCTGACGCTGAAAACGGATTATACGACGGGAATGCACGAACGTTTGCTGAACGAGTTCCGGAAGGCGGGCGTAGAGCCGAATATTATCTGCGAATGCTCCAGCGTGGCGATCATTCTCGCCATGGTCGCCTCGGGGATTGGCGTAACGATTCTGCCTAAGTCGGTTATGTCATCTTTTCCTTTGACCAATGTGCGGATGCTGGATATGACGAACGACGATTTTTATTCCGACGTAGGCATTGTATGGCTGAAGGATCGCTACTTGTCCAAAAGCGCCCAGCATTTTATCGAGATGTTCCAAGGCATCTAATTTTATATCGCAATGAGATGCTTCAAAGTATACAGTTTACATAATGTTATTTATGTAAACTTTTTTTATTCTAAGATCCGCTCGCCCATGTCCATCCGAAGATGGAGAAACTCCGGCTGATCTAACCTCGAGAATCTGTGCCAGAACGAATGCGCTGGAAGACGGTTAAAATGCTATTGGAATAAAATGTATTCCCTCTTATAATCGGTGTATAGCGTACCGTTTCCCTTATCCATATTCATTCGTAAGCGAACGGACGTAAGCTGCTGTGAACATTTCGATTTTAAGAAAAGGAGCATGTCCATTGATTCTCTTATCTCAAGAACTGGCTTCGGATTTGGAGCAAGCCGAAATCGATTATATGATCGACCGGATGACTGCGGTGCAGGAGAGGCCGGGCAATCCGATGGGGGTTGAAATGCGGGCCTTCGGGGGAGCAACGGCTTTTTACAGCAAAGCCATGCCATGGCCGCAGTTCAACACCGTCAAAGGGCTGAGCGCGGACGAAATGGACTGTCTGGACGACATCATTCATTTTTATAAGCAACGCAACGGGACAGGCCAATTCGAAATTATACCTTCGAAAGCGTCCGGGGAGCTGCTCCAAGCACTCCATGATAAAGGATGGTACGCTTCGGGCTTTCACGCGACATTATTTAGCGATACCTCTAGTGTCCTGGCAAGCCTACCGGCTTCGTTTGCGCCAGAGGATATTATTGAGGTGCGCCAACTGTCCGGCGAGGACATCGATTTGTACGCCACTCTGCACTGTCTGGGTACAGGATTGCCGATCAGCGGCAAGCATCATGTGGCAGAGAACAATATCGTGCTGATGGAACGTCCCGGATGGCACTTTTACGCGGCATTCGTCCAAGGGTCCCCGCCGGCGCCGCCGTGATGCACGTTCGGGGAGCAGCGGCATCGTTTACCTTTGCAGCCGTCTTGCCCGAATTCAGAAGGCGGGGTGCGCATGCTGCGCTTTTGGCCAGACGGCTTCAGGATGCCTCCGCCAGTCACGGATGCAGGCTTGTCGTGAGCCAAGCCGCCTATGCCTCCGCCAGCTTCCGCAATATGGAAAGATGCGGGCTGAGGCTTGCCTACACCCGAGCTGCCTGGAAGCAGGCATGATTGAAAAAATAAGGCAATAGATGGTGTTATTTGGAATTAATCCTTGTATAATGAAGCTGTGACGAATTCGGAGGAAGCATGAAGAGGGGGAGTCAAACGATGCGGATGCGGACGATCCGCGGGGCGGGCTTGGTATTGGCGATCACACAGCTTGGCGGTCTTGCCGCCTGTACGAACCCTGATGAGGGCTCGTTTAACGGCTCTGCTCCAGGGGCAGCTACGGACGCTGGACAGCATGTCACCCTGACGCTTCAGACGCTGCAGTCGGATAAGGGATCCCCCGCATATACCATGGAAGAGAAGATTGTGAACGATTTCATGAAGCTTCATCCGAATATTCAGATTCAGTTCGATCGGCTAAACACCGAACAGCAAAAGATCAAGCTCAAAACGCAGGCCGCCTCCGGCGAAGTCGCGGATATTACGATGGTAAACCCCGGAGCGCAGATGAAGCCTTATGTGGACAGCGGGGTGCTGGCTCCGCTGAACGACATTGTGGATGAGGAGCTTCGGAAGACCTTTCATCCGGAAGTGCTGAGCTACTATACATTTGACGAAAAATTGTATGCGCTTCCATATAATTTGAATGTAGCAGGAATATTTTATAACAAAGAGGTATTCGCCAAGGAAGGCTTGGCTGTCCCGCATACGTTTGAGGAGCTGCTGGATACTGCGCAGAAGCTCAAGGACAAAGGGCATATTCCCATGGCTATCGGTGCCAAGGACCGTTGGACGACATCCTTTCTGTTTATGAATATTTTACAACGGCTGAATGGGCGGGCGGGCTTTTTGCAGGATGTCCTTCAAGGCCGGAGAACGTTTAACGATCCGGTCTTTGTTCAGGCTCTATCCGAGCTTCAGCGCATGATCCAGGCGGGCGTGTTTGAGGAAGGGGCGACCTCGGTCGATTCCTTAACGGCGTCCGGATTGTTTCGCAGCGGCCGTGCGGCTATGTACTATATAGGCACCTGGGAGATTCCGAAGATTGAAATTTCCCCGGAGGTCAGAGGCAGAATCGGGCTTATAAAATTTCCAACGGTCGCAGGCAAAGGCGATCCGAACGATATGATTATTGCCCCCGGCACCGCTTACGCGCTTTCCGCCAAGGGCAAGCATATGCCGGAAAGCAAGCTGTTTTTGAAATATTTTACGATGCAGTATCCGAAGGTCGCAATGGAGATGGGGGCAGCGGTGGGGCTCAGCCAGAAGGTCGACGATGATTTTATCGCTACAGGCTATACTCCTCTGCAGCTCGAAGCCCTGTCGATGTTCAAGGATATGAAGGGGCGGGAGATGAATTTCGACAATGTGGTCATTCCGGCCGTGACTCAGACGCATCTGGATCTGCTGCAAAATTTGTTCGTTCAGGCCATGAAGCCTGAAGAGGTGGCCAAGGAGCATCAGCTTTCCTGGGAAGCGAATACGAAACGCAAGTAAGCGGCAGTGGGAAAGGAGCGTTTCTCGCTTGATCAAACTTCGTTGGAATACGATCAGCACGCGGTTGTTTGTTTGGTTCCTCTTGTCCACGTTGTTTCTTCTGCTGATTCTCTCCGGTATTTTTTACCGGTACAGCACCGAACAAATGAACGGCCGGTTCGCCGAAATCGCGAGAAAGAATGTTTCACAGGCGCTGGATAACTTCAGCTTGCTTGCACAGGGCTACAACAGCCTGTCCAAGACGATTACGACCAATTCGGACATCCAGCGGATTCTGACCGAGGGGGATACGACGCCGTCGCTTGCGCTTATCAACGAGCGAACGATCATCAACTTGCTGGAAGCGGCCTTTTACAGCCGGAATGACCTGATCGCCATCCATGTCATAGCCAACAACGGCAAAGTGTACAGCCATGAAGCGGCCGTCCACCCGTATGCTCCGGATTTTTTGAAAAGCTCCTGGTATACGGATATTCGCCGCTCGCAGGGAGAGATGATCTGGTTCGGCATGCACAAAACGACGATTACCGTCCAGGATCAGCCCGTCATTTCGTTCGGAAGGCTCATCTACGATCTATACTCCAGAGAGCCGATCGGCGTGCTGCTAATTGAAGCGAGCCCGCTTCCGATTCTGACGACCTTGAACAATGTGCAGACCGGCGAGGCGGGAGCGACTTATATTCTGACCGGCAGCGGCTCCGCGCTAAAGCATGAACTGCTGGCGGAGACGGGCGCCGGAGACAGCCTGCCGCAAGGGATCGAATCGATGCTGCATCTTCAGGAGGACGCTCGTATCGTCAGCTCAAGCAGCCGCGAAAATCTGATCGTGGTCGGCCGTCAGCCGGTGCTCGGCTGGTCTATCGTGAACGTGACGCCGAAATCAAGCTTTCAAGTGCAGCTGGAGCAGGCTAACCGGTTCTTTATCATCGTGCTCGGGTTACTGCTGCTGGCAGCCATCCTGCTGGCTACGCTGATGTCCCGCTCCATCTCGGCCCCGATCATCAGACTGGTCCGTGAGATGAAAGCCTTGGAGCGGGGCAGCCTGAACACGATCGAAGCCGTTCCGCTCCTTTGAGGAAATGAACTATTTGATGACCAACTATAACCTGATGGTGACGCGTATTCGCCAATTGATCGACCGGGTCCGGATCGTCACCGCGAGCGAGAAGAATGCTCAGATCTATGCGCTGCAGTCGCAGGTCAACCCTCATTTTCTATACAACACCTTGGATATGATTTACTGGGAGCTGGATGAAATGAAGAATGAACGGCTGGAGAACATTGTGCTGTCCTTGTCCAGAATGTTCCGGTACAGCAGCGAGTGGGAGCAGTCCGATGTCACCCTGCATGAAGAGCTCTATCAAATGCATAATTATTTATACATCATACAGGCAAGGTCGCATCATCTGCTGGAGATTCGCATCGATATTCCGGAGGAATGGATGCACTTCCCGATTCCGAAAATGACCCTCCAGCCGTTGATTGAGAATGCGGTCGTTCACGGGCTTTCCAGGCTGGATCAGCCGGGGTTTATCCATCTTCGGATGGATGCAGGCGAGCAGGAGGTCTGCATCCGCATTGAGGATAACGGCAGCGGGATCGAAGCGGGCAGACTGGAAGAGCTGCGAAAGTCGCTGGACAAAGTCATACTGCTGGAAGCTCCTCAGTTTGAAGAAGAGGAGAAAAGCTACCGTTCCCTCGAGCCGCTGCAGTCCAAAGAAACGGAGAAGACAGGGATCGGACTGGTGAATGTGCATCGGCGGCTCGTGCTCAAGTTCGGGCCTATGTACGGATTGCGGCTGGAAAGTGAGGAAGGGGGCGGAACGACAGTGAGCATTCTGCTGCCCAAGCGGCTTCCGGCCGGTTAAGGCGAAGCTTCGACAAGCGGATGAATGGAGGAAGCCCATGAATATTCTTGTTGTGGATGACGAGAAATCGATCCGGGAAGGGATCCAACGGACATTGAACCATGCTTTTCCCCACATGCATGTCATTACCGTACACTCCTGCCAAGAAGCGATTCGGCTGCTGTTGAACGAAAGGATTCATATTCTGCTGCTGGATATTATGATGCCGGGCATGAACGGCCTGGAGCTGCTCTCCGCCCTGCAGGGCGGAGAGCGCGGCACGCAGGTGGTTATTATTTCGGCTCACTCCAAGTTCTCGTATGCGCAGGAAGCGCTGCGTCTCGGAGTGAAGGACTATATGGTCAAGCCCGTCGGCAAGGACCAGCTGATCCAATGCATCACGAAGCTGGAGCAGGAACGCATCGAGGAGATGCGGCAGCTGTCGGATAAGGACTGGATTCATCTCCATCTGAATTACTTGCGGGAAGCGGTGTTTCGCCGGTGGATCCAGGGGCTTGATCTGGGCCGGTTCGATGTGTCTCGGCTTGCGGAGCGCCATGCCCATTTTCACCTGATCTGCGTACAGCTGGAGAGCAAGCAGGACATTTCGCTCAATCATTTTGTAGTCGAAAATGTGCTGTCGGAATGGTTCGAAATGAACGGCAGCGGCTTCATCGTCAGCCTGGAGGGGAATCGCCTGGCCGGAGTCGTGACGCTGCGGGAGGCGCATGGGCTCGCTGCCTTTGAGCAAGGAGCGCGTGAGCATCTGGACCGCTGCCTGAAGGAAAAGTACCAATTGGTCATTAGCCGCCGGCTGACCGAGTTTCATGCGATACCCGAGGAGCTGCGCAGGCTGCAGCAGGAAGGGGCCGCCGTCCCTGTGCGGGAGCTTCCCCCAAGAAAAAACGACGAGACGATCGAAATCGCGCTGCAGTATATCGCAACCCATTTTCACGATAACCTCTCACTCGAGAAGGTCGCGTCGATCGTGTACCTGAATCCGATTTATTTCAGCCAGCTGTTTAAGCAGAAGACCGGCATCGGCTACAAGGAGTATGTGACCCAGCTGCGGATGGAGCGAGCTCAGGAGCTGCTAGCGAACCGCAGCCTAAGGATTACGGACGTGGCCAAGCTGGTCGGCTATGAGGATCTCCGGCACTTTACCCAGGTGTTCCGCAAAAAATTCCAGGTAACGCCCTCGGATTACCGTTTGGAGCTGAATTAAGCTTAGCCAATCGAATCGAAGACGCAAAAACCCTTGCTAGTAAGGGGCCAATCAAACCAGCGGAGAGTGCGAATCGTTCTGTCGTTCTGTAGAAGAGCGAGTGTTCTCCTTTGTCCCAGCGATCGGAACCAGGATCCGGACTCGCAGCGCTGCTTTTTCAATGGCCTCGATTACAGCTAATCAGCGGGGCTTTTTTGACAGAAGGTATAAATTTACGGGGTCCCCGCAAAGTACCTGAGTCCGCTTCGAAGCCTGTGCCCCACTTTGTGGGGTTATTTTGCGTTATGCCTGCACGTGGCAAATGTATCAAATGGAATGGAAAATATTGAAAATTTAACCCCATCTCCTTAAGTTTCCGTACTACACCGATACCTTCCGTTCCCTTACAATAAAAGTCACAACGCAGTAATAAAGCGTTTACATTTCAAAACTTTGAAGTGCGGAGGGGTTAAGTATGAGGTTTAAAAAGATGTCCGGGTTAATCTGTGCATTAGTACTCGCGCCAGCTCTCTTGTCAGCGTGTGAAACGGTAACGCCGCCAACGGCGAGCACCCAGCCGGCCAAAGAGGCTGACAAACCCGCTGCTACCCAGCCTGCGGCGACTGCCCCCACGTCGGGAGAGAACAAAGAAACTCCGCGCAATGAGACGCTGTACATTAACGGTCTCCAATGGGGCGCGCCTACGAACTTCAACTTGTTAAGCGGCAATCCGGCCTTCCCGATTAACTACGGCAACTCGCGCGAGCTGATCTATGAAACCTTGTTCATGATCAATATGATCGACGGCAAGCTGGAACCGCTGCTCGGGACGAAATATGCCTGGAGCGACGACCTCACGCTGAAAATCGAATTGAACAAGGACGCGAAATGGAGCGACGGCAAGCCGTTTACCGCCGACGATGTGGTGTATACCTACAAGCTCGGCCAGAAATATCAGGTGAACTGGAGCAGCTTCTGGACTTACATCGAAGATGTTGTCGCCGACGGACCGAACGCAGTAACCATTAAGCTGAAAAAAGACAATCCGAACAAGCTGACCGTTCTCGACAGTATCGAGCTGATTCCTATGCTGCCTAAGCATGTCTGGGAAGAAATCGAGAAGAAATCGAACAACGATCTGGCGACGATGCGCAAAGAGGTCAATCCGTCTCCTGTAGGAACAGGCCCTTACAAAATGTTTTTCTACAACGATCAGAAAATTACCGTCGTTCGCGATGACAACTACTGGGGTAAAGCGCTGTTCGGAGGCAAGCTTGCGGCGCCGAAATATATTACCCATGTGATTTATAAGGACAACGCAGCCGGCGACTTAGCGTTCAAGAGCAACCAAGTCGACGTGTCGCAGCAGTTTATCCCGCAGGTGTGGAATATGTGGAAGGGCGGAGCCCCCGTCAAAACGTATTTGAAGGATGCGCCATACTATCTGCCTGGTTCGATGCCTTCCATTTTCTTCAACATGTCGAAGAAAGGGCTGGATAACCCGGATGTGAGAAGAGCGATTGCCATGGCGATCGATTACAAAAAGATTTCAGACCTGGCCATGAGCGGCTATTCCGCTGCGATGAAGCCTTCCATCACGCTCGACTCCGATGCGGAGAGAAAGTATGTCGACCAAGAGGCGATCAAGCCGCTGCAGTGGACGACCGATGTCGATGGAGCCAATGCGCTGCTTGACAAGATCGGCGCCAAAAAAGGCGCGGACGGCATCCGCGTGCTGAACGGCACCCGCCTGGGACCTTTTGAGGTGGAATGTCCTTACGGCTGGTCCGACTGGAACGCATCGCTCGAAATTGTAGCCCAGAACGCGAAAGCGATCGGCATCGAAATCCGCACGAAATTCCCTGAACAGCCGGTATGGAATAACGATCTGCAGACCGGCAAGTTTGATATTATTATGAACACGCCTGCGGGCGGGGTCAGCCCAAGCCAGCCTTGGAACCGCGCCAGAACTATCATGTACTCCAAAGGCGTCGCTGCTGCCGGTGAGATGGCGTTCTGGAACTGGGGCCGGTACAAAAATGACAAAGCGGATGAGATCATCGACAAGATTCCGGCGGTTTCCGATGAAGCTCAGCTGAAATCGATGTATACCGAGCTGACGAAAATTTGGTTGACGGACATTCCTTCCGTACCGCTGATGTACAGACCTTGGGTATTCCATACGGTCAATGAAACGGTCTGGAAAGGCTTCCCGACGCAAGGGGACGGCTCGAACATTCCTCCGCAAATCGCTATCGACGGCGCTGGGGTCAAAGCTTTGTACCAAATTCACAATTAAGGGGAAGGTTACTTTTCCTTCCTGAACGAAGAACAGGTCTGAAGCTGCAGTACTGACCGGGGAAGCCTATACTTGGGTTTGGCACAACGGCACAACTCAGGATAGGCTTCTTCTCCAAGCAACGGTGCTATACACGATAACAGCGGATAAGGAGGGTGCGGATTTTGAATGCTTATACGAAGTATTTTGTGAAAAAATCGGTATGGTATCTGATTACTTTCATCATTGCGATTGGATTGAATTTCATTTTGCCAAGGCTGGTACAGGGGAATCCGATCAGTGTCATCGTGGCCCAAATGACCCAAGGGATGACGGACAGCGATACGATCAAGAAGGTATATGAAACGTTTACCAAGGAATTCGGCATCGATAAACCGCTCGGTACCCAATTTCTGATCTATGTCAAAAATTTATTCACCGGTAATTTAGGCACCTCGTTCGGGCTTTACCCGAAGAAGGTCACGGATATATTGGCCTCCGCTATTCCCTGGACGCTTGCTCTGCAGCTGCCTGCCATCTTGACAGGCTGGATACTGGGCAATATTCTCGGAGCGGTTGCCGCCTATAAGAAAGGCGTCTTTGATAAAGCTTTATTCCCCATCGCGTTATTCGTTAACTCGATTCCATTCTTTACGCTGGCGATCATCATGCTGTATTTGTTTGCCTTAAACCTGAAGTGGTTTCCTTTATCCGGCGGCTATGACTTTCAGATGATTCCTCAGCTCAGCTGGGATTTCATCGCCTCCGTCCTGCGGCACCATACGCTGCCGTTCCTGTCCATTGTGCTGGTAACGATCGGCGGTCAAGCTATCGGGATGAGAGAGATGTCCATCTACGAGCTGAATGCGGATTACGTGCTTTACAGCAAGCTGCTGGGCATCCGGGACCGGACGATCGCGAAATATGTGTTCAAGAATGCAATGTTGCCGCAAATTACCGGATTGGCGCTTTCGATCGGGACGATGGTCGGCGGATCGCTCATTTGCGAGATTGTCTTCAGCTATCCGGGCATCGGCACCTGGCTGTTTACCGCGATCCGGCAGCTGGATTATCCGCTCATTTCCGGCTGTACGCTGCTGATCGCCTTTACGGTATTGCTGGCAAACTTTACGATAGAAATTATTTACGGCATTGTCGATCCGAGAATCAAGGCGGCTCAAATGGAGGAAAGCTGATATGAATCATTCCGTAACCATATTGGTAAGGTCACCCAAATTTATGTTCGGCGTCGTGGTTCTCCTGCTTATGCTGGGTCTGGTGCTGATATATCCGTTAATCAACCGCAACGACCCGCTGGAGATGATGGCGATGGCTTTCCAGCCTCCGGACGGCAAGCTGCTGCTGGGCTCGGATAACTTCGGCCGGGATCTGTTTCTGGAGCTGATGTACGGCATCCGGACATCGCTGAAGGTCGGCCTTATTGCAGGAGTATGTGCGACGGTGATCGGTCTGGTCATCGGCCTGACAGCCGGTTATATTGGCGGCCTGGTTGACAACCTGCTGACGGCGGTAACGAATATTTTTATCGTTATCCCTTCGTTCATCATTCTGATTCTGATATCGGTCAGCATCAATTCGCGCAGCTCGCTTGTAACGGCGGTCATCATAGGCATTACGAGCTGGCCGTGGACGGCGAGGGCGGTACGGGCGCAAACCACATCCCTGCGCAACCGCGATCACGTCAATATCGCCAAAATTTCCGGGCACAGCACGCCCCGCATCATCCTGTTTGAAATCTTGCCTTATATCGCCTCTTATGTCGTTATGGCGTTCGTGCTTCAGACCGCATCCGGCATTCTGTCCGAAGCTTCGATATCCATGCTGGGGTTAAGACCTTACAACACGATTTCCCTCGGCATTATTATGAACTGGGCATTAATCTTCGAAGCGCCGGTTGCGGGAGCGTGGTGGGCGTTCATTCCGGCAGCGTTCTCCATTGCCGTCATTACTTTCTCACTGTACATGATGAACACGGGTATGGACGAAATTTTTAATCCCAAAATAAGGAGCTAACCGGTGATGAGCACAAATCTGCTGGAAGTGAAGGGACTTAAGACGTATTATCGGACCCGTCTCAAAGAGCATGTATACGCCGTAGACGGCGTCGATTTCGTGCTGGAGGACGGTAAGACGCTCGGTATAGCAGGGGAATCGGGAAGCGGCAAATCGACGCTTGCGCTCAGCCTGATGGGCTTTTACTTCCCACCGCTCCATTATAACAGCGGTTCGATCATCATTAACGGTACGGATATTATGAAGCTGAGCAAGGATCAGCTGCGTTCGCAAATCTTAGGGAGAGAGATCGCCTACATTCCGCAGGCGGCTATGAACGCGCTGAACCCGACGCTCAAAATCATCCGGTTTATCGAGGATATCATGAAGGTGCATAAGCCGGAAATGAGCAGGCAGCAGGTATGGGACATGGCCGCAGAGCGGTTCGAAACGTTGAACTTATCGCCGAAGGTGCTCCATTCCTATCCGAATGAATTGTCAGGCGGGATGAAGCAGCGGACCGTTATCGCCATCTCCACGATCCTGAACCCGAAGGTGCTGATAGCCGACGAACCAACCTCAGCACTCGATGTGACCTCGCAGAAAGCGGTAATTAAGCTGATGAAGAATCTGCTTGAGAAGAAGTTTATCCGCTCGCTGGTCTTCATTACACACGAGCTTCCGCTGCTGTATCATGTCACGGACGAAATTGTCGTGATGTATGCAGGTGAAATTGTCGAGCGGGGGACGGCGCATCAAATGATTTTCGATCCGGTGCATCCTTACACGAAAAAGCTGATGGGCTCCATTATCGTGCCGGAGGCGGGGATGAAAGGTCACAAGCTGGAGGCGATTCCGGGAACACCGCCGAATTTGAAGAAGGTGCCGCCCGGCTGCAGGTTCGCAGACCGCTGCTCCTATGCGACGAAGGATTGCAGGGAAGGGAAGACGGAGATCCTGGAACCGTGGAGGGACGGCTATACCGCTGCATTTATGACACGCAGACGCTTCGGGAATGGTACCGGAAGGAGCAGGAGAATGGAGGGATCGTCGCGCGATGAACCGTGACAACGTATTGATCGATGCCAAGCATTTGACCAAGGTTTTCGGCTATGGGCTTCAGAAGACGACAGCCGTTCATGATGTGAACTTTCAATTTCACGAAGGTGAGATCATTTCCATTGTAGGGGAAAGCGGCAGCGGTAAAACGACACTGGCCAAAATGATCATGGGCCTGCTCGGGGAAACGAGCGGGGAGATCGAGTACAAAGGCAAGCCGCGAAAGCTGCGCAGCCATAAGGACCGCAAACAATACTGGAAAGATATTCAGGCTATTTTCCAGGATCCTTTTTCTTCCTTCAACATCTTCCACAAAGTCGATAAGCTGTTAACCGACTGCATCAAGCTGCAGGGACTGACGCTGAGTAAAGAGCAGCAGTTCGAGAAGATGAAGGAAGCCTGCTCGTTCGTCAACTTGAAGTTCGAGGAGCTGTATAACAAGTACCCTTTCGAATTATCCGGCGGTCAAATGCAGCGGCTGATGATCGCGCGCATTTTCATGCTTCACCCTAAGGTGCTGATTGCGGATGAGCCGACATCGATGGTGGATGCCTGCTCCCGATCGACGATTCTGGATATGCTGCTCAAGCTGCGCGATGAGAACAATATGACGATTATTTTCATTACCCATGACGTCGGATTGGCTTATTACGTCAGCGATACGATCTATATTATGGAAAAAGGGCAGTTCGTTGAAGGCGGGCCAGCAGAGGATGTCATTCTAAGGCCGAGGCACAGGTATACGCGCCAGCTGATCTCGGATGTGCCCAAAATTCATGAAGAATGGAATTTGGCTTAAGCTTTAGCGAGGGGTAGTACCAGCGAAGCTGATACTACCCGCAAAGTATATGGATATATATGTTAAAAATCAATTCCAAAATCAAATGACTTCGTTGTTGATTGCGCTTCGTGTTGTTAAAAACCGAAAACAATAGTTTCCATTTGCAATGATACCTAATCGTCTAATATCACAGATTGAGGATCAATTGTTTGTTTCTCACTTGCCGTGTTTTTTAGGCTATTGCCCATTTTACATTCCTTTAAATAGGCAACTGCATAGGATAAAAGTAAACAATGAAATCATGAGAGGCGAGGAATGTATATGTACCTTAAATCATGCTATCATAATCCATGGCATCTAATGAATAGCCATTATTTGTATTATGTTTGGAATCCTCAACATTACATTCGGTACAATAACAACTGGAGTTCTTATTATGGAAACATCAAATTAGGAGATTATGGATCAAGGCCGTTTGTGGTGAATATTGATCAAGCAACTAAGCAAAACAATAATTACCGCACCGCCTTATGGACAGGGAAAAACTTTCAAGTCACTCTGATGAGTATTAATGTTGGAGATGACATTGGATTAGAAGTTCACCCGACAACTGATCAATTCATACGTATTGAAGAAGGTCAGGGATTTGTTCAAATGGGTGATAGCAAAGATAAATTAGATTTTCAAGAAATGGCTTATGATGACTATGCTATTATGATTCCTGCCGGAAAATGGCATAACGTAACAAATACGGGTAATACTCCACTTAAAATTTATGTTATCTATGCGCCGCCTGAGCATCCATATGGTACGGTTCATGAAACAAAAGCAATTGCCATGTCTGCGGAAGAAAACCCACATTACTATTGAACATGAAATCGGAAAGTAACCTCGCCTTTACATTCCGATTTCATGTTTAATCTTTTCAACAGCCGTTTTATTATAAATATCGAGCCCCTGAAACCAAAAGCAAAAAGGCGATTCCAAAACATAACCACATCAGCCATTTATCTTGGCGGTCAAAGAGGTTCATGACATTTTCCCTTTCACATAATCTGCATTGAATAAAAACAGACGCAACAGCAAGATCAACGCCGGTACCAACAGCAGCAGTCCCGCCGCGAATGAGGCAACCAATGCGCGCCCCATCACAGGGTTCGTCACACCACCGGTTACGGTCAAGACGGGATAAAGCAGATAAGGCAGATGCGATTGTCCGTAACCGAAAAAAGCGAAGGCGAATTGGGACATCACCAGAATAAACGCCAAGCCGTACCTTTGTCTGCGCCAGATGAGCCACATCGCCATCGCAAAACAAACGAGAGACATGCCGAACATCCACCATACATCCAGCGTGTTCAGAAAATGTTCGAGGTTATGGTTTCGCAGCGCCATAAACGTGAACAGACTGGAAACGATGGTCGGAATACCTGCCCAAAGCGCAAAACGCCGAAGCCACTCCAGTGCTTTTCGGTCCTCGGCATGAGCCGCGTAATACGCAAGGAAGGAAGAACTGATAAAGAGTACGCTTGATATGGCAAGCAAGACGACGGCCCATGAATAGGCGCTGAAAAACAACTCCTCCATCAACAAATGAACCGAGCGGCTTTCGAAAGATAAGAAACCGCCTTCCGAAATGGTGAACACAGTTGACAGCGCAGCCGGAATCAGCAATCCCGTTGCCCCGTAAGCAAGCAAGTAGAGATTGCTTTTCCTTGCTCCGTAGTTGGCGAATGCGTAGAAGGATCCTCGGATCGCAAGTAAGATCAGCGCAATGCTTCCGGGAATCAGCAAGGCGGTTCCGTAATAATACGCCGTTTCCGGAAAAAAACCGACGATACCTACGAAAAAAAAAACGAGAAACACATTCGTGACTTCCCAGACGGGAGATAAATACCGGGAAATCAGCGGCCCGATGACCGATTCGATTCCGATGACCCTGCCGTAGTACGCGTAAAAACCGGCGCCGAAATCAATGGAAGCAACAATTAAATACCCGTATAAAAACACCCAAAGCACCGTAATTCCAAGCTGTTCCAACGTCATCTTAAAAGCTCCTTTACAAGATGATACGACGTTCCTCCAGTTCCATTTCCGCAGGTTTGTTACGGAATAGTCGGCCAAGGACGAATAAGCAAATGACGCCAAGCAGTGCATAGAGGACGGCAAAAAGCCAAAACGCAACCCCGACGTTGGGATTTGTTGTCGCCGCGTCCGACACTTTCATGTATCCTCGTATGATCCATGGTTGTCTTCCCACCTCGGCATAAAACCATCCCAATTCAATGGCAAGAAGCGATAAGGGCCCTCCGGCAACGATGCCCGTTAGGATCCAGCGATTATAGGCATTCCAACCCTTGACTTTCTTGATAAACAAAAACAGAACGGGAATGGCCAACAAATAAAAACCGATGCTGACCATCAAATCGAACAAATAATGCACATACAGCGGAGGCCACTCCTCTGTCGGAAAATCGTTCAATCCCACTACCGTCCCATTCGGGTCGCCTGTGGCAAGAAAACTGAGCCCCCATGGAATCTCAATGGCCCCAGTCACTTCCTTCGTTTCTGGATTCAACTTTCCTCCGACAATCAACGAAACCTCGTTGCCGGTTTCGAAATGCCACTCGGCCGCAGCCAACTTCTCGGGTTGCACCTCGGCCAGAAATTTGGCGACCAATCCCCGATCCAGATCGTAGAGGCAGCCAAGATGAGTCCGGCTGCCATGTTCAATTGGATTGACTTTTTGTAATAGTCATTCTTTTTTCCTCTTAACATAGCGAAAGCCGCAATCATGGCAAGCAAAAAAGCCGCCGTTACATAAGCCGAAGACAACACATGCGCAACCTTGGAGGGCATGGCCGGATTGAACATCGCCGAAATCGGATCGATATGTATGAAGTTTCCGTGTTCTACTGTAAATCCCTGCGGTGTATTCATAAATGCGTTCACCATTGTGATAAATAACGCCGAGGCAGAGGAGCCGATAACGATGGGAACGGTCAATAGCCAGTGCAAGTACGGATTTTTGAACCGGTTCCATGTATACAGATAGATACCCAGAAAGATTGCCTCGAAAAAGAAGGCGAAAGTTTCCAAAAAAAGTGGCAGGCTGATCACGTTTCCCGCCAGTTTCATAAATTCGGGCCACAGCAAGCTTAACTGAAGTCCGATGCACGTCCCTGTTACCACGCCTACCGCGACGGTGATGACAAAGCCTCGTGTCCACCGCCTTGCCATCAACGTATAGTTAGGATCCTTCTTACGTATGCCTATCCACTCTGCAATCGAAATGAAAATGGGGATGCCCACACCTACTGTAGCGAACAAAATATGAAAAGCGAGGGTCATTTCCGTTAACCCCCTGCTCCAATCCAGCGTACTCATTTCATGTTTCCCCCCTGCTGCTTGAGATCCTAACACTTCAATTAAGAATTATTATGTCATATCCCGCATGGAAGTATGCAGGAATCCCCACCTGACATTTCCAACGGCAATTTAAGCGAAAGTGCGAAAACAACAACGATAATCAACAGCATCTACTTCAAAGACCCATTGAGGTTGGACTCGCAAATGTTCAACATCATACCACTTCCATGGTAATAATTTATTTGGTTTTTTATTAAAGTTCCGATTTTATTTTTGTATTTGGAACATCATATATTATTAGCTCTTAATTGCCCATTTTCAGCACTAAAGGTATACTGATTCCAACAGATATGTTCCGATTCTGCCCATTTTAGGAACTTTATTCGGAGGGGATCAAGTGAAACGAAATTGGGAGTTGGAGGAGTTAATTGAGCATTTTACGTTTCTTCCTAACGAAATGCAGCAAGTCGGCAATAAGTCGGGGGAGACTCGGTTGGGGTTTGCTGTTCTGTTTAAGTTTTTTCAATATGAAGCGCGATTCCCCTTCCATAAATTCGAAGTTCCCAAAGCAGTCATTCAATACATAGCCAAGCAGATCGAGGCACCGGCAGAGCTGTACGCACAATACGATTGGACCGGTCGCCCCATCACCTATCATCGAACACAAATCAGGGAGTTTTTTGGTTTTCGTGAGGATACCGTCAATGATGCTGATGAGGTAATCGATTGGCTATGCAAAAGCGTGTTATTCCAGGATCACGACTTCGAACATTTGGTCGAAACCGTATACCAGCGATTCCGGGAGATGAAAGTTGTACCGCCTACGCCTGATCGCATTGAGCGACTTATCAGAGCCGCAATCCGTACATATGAAGAACAATTTTTCCAAGCTACAATGGAAAAGTTGCCTATGGCATCTTTATTCAAATTGGATTCACTTGTAGATAGTATCGCATTTCTGGATGAAGACCAGGGCGGCTCAAGCAGCAGCGACGAGGGACTTCTTTCTTTTCAAGAGCTAAAGGCCGATCCGGGCAAACCAGGTGTCGAAAGTGTGTTAAGAGAAGTAAGCAAGCAGCGAACGATTCGAAATCTGGAACTTCCGGATGATCTGTTTCGTGATATTCCTCTTAAAGTATTGACCAAGTATCGGCAGCGGACCGCGACAGAGGATCTCCGGGAACTTCGCCGCCATCCTGATCCGATCCGTTACACATTGTTGGCCGCATTCTTCTGGCTAAGGAGTATGGAGATAACGGACAATTTGATTGAACTGCTTATTCAAATCGTCCATCGAATAGGTGTACGGGCAGAACGCAAAGTCGAAAAGGAAATCCTGAATGACTTACGCAAGGTAAGCAATAAGTATGGCATTTTATTCAACATGGCGCAGTCTGCCGTCAATAATCCAGACGGAGTAATTCGTGATGTCATTTTCCCGGTCGTTAATGAGCAGACATTACGGGATTTGATAAAAGAATTCAAACACACAGGTCCGGCTTACCGGAAGAAAATCCATACCATTATTCGGGCTTCCTATGGGAGTCACTACCGCCGTATGGTTCCCGAAATATTAGGCATCCTGGAATTTCGATCAAACAATGAAGTGCATCGGCCAGTGATTCGTGCGTTGGAGCTGGTCAAGAAATATTCAGATACTGGCCATCATTATTTTCCGATGTCCGAAGAAATCCCGGTAGATGGTGTAATCCGGATGGTAAATAAAGAAATCATTGTTGAGAATGACGAGAAAGGCCAGGAGCGGATCAATCGGATGAATTATGAGATAAGCGTCCTGCAAGCTTTACGGGAAAAGCTTCGTTGCAAGGAAATATGGGTCGCCGGAGCGAACCGTTACCGTAATCCGGACGATGACTTGCCAACAGACTTCGAGGAACGGCGGGAAGAAAATTATAAAGCTCTAAAGCAGCCGCTGGATGCGGAAGCATTCATTGCAACGTTGAAGCAGGCCATGAAAGATGGATTAGAAAAGCTGGATACCGGACTTCAGAAAAACCCCAAGGTCCGGATCACGGAGAAGGGAAATGGTTGGATTAGCTTATCTCCGTTAGAACCACAAGCAGAGCCAGTCAACCTATCACGGATAAAATCAGAGATGCTTCGGCGATGGCCGATGACGAGCCTATTGGACATTTTAAAAGAGGCCGATCTTCGTGTCGGATTTACTGAAAAATTCAAGACTGTTGCTGTACGCGAAGCGTTAGGCCGGGATACGCTGCAAAAGAGACTCATCCTATCCCTTTATGGCCTCGGGACGAATACCGGCTTGAAACGTGTGAGTGCCGGTGAACATGGAGAAAGCTATAAAGACTTGCTGTACATCCGGAGGAAATTCATACATAAGGACAATCTCCGAAACGCAATTTCCGAAGTGGTGAAAGCGATTTTTCGCGTTCGAATGCAGGAGATTTGGGGCGATGCCACGACATCCTGTGCATCGGATTCGAAAAAATTTGGCGCATGGGATCAAAATCTTATGACCGAATGGCATATCCGGTACCGCGGTCGCGGCGTTATGATATATTGGCACGTTGAGAAGAATTCAACGTGCATTTACTCGCAGCTTAAATCTTGCTCCTCCTCCGAAGTTGCAGCCATGATGGAAGGATTACTTCGTCACTGTACCGAAATGGAAGTCGAGAAGAATTACGTGGATTCTCACGGCCAGAGCGAGGTTGCGTTTGCATTTTGTCACCTTTTGGGTTATCAGCTCATGCCTCGACTCAAGGCGATTCATTCGCAAAAGTTATACAGGCCCGAGCCAGGCATGACGGATGCCTATCCTAATTTGCAACCGGTACTGACCCGTCCAATCAATTGGGAACTGATTCGGCAGCAGTACGATCAAATGATGAAGTACGCAACGGCCCTGCGCCTCGGAACCGCCGAAACGGAAGCAATCCTGAAACGATTTACCCGCAATAACTTAAAGCATCCGACCTATCAAGCATTGGGAGAACTCGGCAAAGCGGTCAAAACGATATTCCTGTGCGACTACCTTCACTCTGAAGAGCTGCGCCGCGAGATCAATGAAGGCTTGAATGTCGTGGAAAACTGGAACTCGGCCAATAGCTTTATTTTTTACGGCAAAGGCGGTGAAATTGCCACCAACCGGTTAGAGGATCAAGAGTTGGCCGTTTTATCTCTTCACCTTCTGCAAAACTGCCTGGTGTACATCAATACCATTATGTTACAAAGCATCCTATCCGACCGTAAATGGTACGATATGATGACTCCGGAAGACTTACGGGCGCTTACCCCGCTGATCTACACGCACGTAAACCCTTACGGTACATTCAGGCTGAACATGAGTGAACGCCTTCCGTTGGAAGAAGGTGTTATCGCGTGAGTGAGAGGCGCATATCGCCGAAACGTAAAGCGAAGGAGCTGGCCAAATATCTCCGTGGAGAAAGGCCAGATTATGCCTATCTCAAAAGCTTGTTCCAGCATCTTAGAGCGGAGCTGGAGGTTGAAGTTCCAATAACAGCAAAGAAGCTCCCCTATGTACCTACGGAAGAGGAGCTTAAACGCTACTACGGCGTGGTTTGGCAAACGAAGAACTTTCAAGATATGATGATCGTCAAGACACTGCTATATACCGGCGTTCGGGTAAGCGAGCTGATCAATATCAAGTTGTCCGATGTTGATTTCCACTACTGCCAAATCCGGATTAATAAGGGCAAGGGGAGCAAGGATCGCATTGTCCCTTTCCCCCCAATCGTTCAAAGAAATGCTGGCCATGCACGCCGATTCAATGAAAAAGAAGCAAGCGGTTTATCTGTTCGAATTATCATGGAAGAAAAAATATACCCATCGGGGAATACGAAAGATCTTGGCCAAATATTCGGAGGAAGCCGGCCTTGTACAAAGTCTATCGCCGCATAAACTGCGACATTTCCTGTTGACCTGGCTTAAAAAGCAGGGCATCGATGACGCACTCATACAACCGTATTCCGGTCACGAAAGCCGTAAGTCGTTGGAAGTCTATTCAAAACTGGCAATCACCGATGCCCAGCAGGAGTACAACGTAGTTATCAATAAATTTCCCATTTAATTACATCTACTTTGCGGGTGGTGTCAGCTTCGCTGGTACTACCCCAGCGAGGGCGCTTCTTGCAGGCACCGGCCAGTTCCTTGCTCCAAACCAAAAAGCGATGCAGGAAGGATAGACTCCGTCTGCGTCGCTTATTTTTTGCAATATTTACATGCTGCATGCGATGGGAAGCGTTACTTCAATCGTGGTACCTTCATTCTCCACACTGTAGACCTTGACGGTGCCGCGGTGATTGCCGATGATTCGCTTGCTCACCATGAAGCCGAGCCCGGTCCCTGTTTCTTTGGTGGTAAAAAAGGGCTGCCCAAGCTTGGCCAGTACCACTTCGGAGATGCCGCAGCCGTTGTCTATGAAACGGACGATGATCGAATGCTCTGTGCGGACGGCTTGAATCAGGATGCGTCCTCCGTGGCTCATGGCTTCAATCGCATTCTTAATGAAATTAATAAATACCTGCTTTATTTGATTCTCGTCGCATAAAATAGGGGGAATATCTTCGCTGAGATCCGTTATAAGCTCTACATTGTTCAAGATGGCCTGCGTATCCAGCAAGGTTGTCACCTGGCTGATGAGGACCCGGATATCGCTGGAAACCAGATGCACGATCTGAGGCTTGGCCAAAATAAGAAGTTCGCTGAGAATGACTTCGATCCGCTCAATTTCGGAAGTCATAATGTCATAATACATGGCTTTCTCACGAGCTCCCGATTTCATCAGCTGAATAAAGCCTTTGATCGCTGTAATAGGGTTGCGTATTTCGTGGGCGATCCCGGCAGCCAGCTGCCCCGCGATAGCGAGCTTCTCCGATTGGATAATAAACTCTTCCGATTGCTTCTTCTCCGTCATGTCCCGGATAATCAGAGCCCAGCCGCTAATCTCTCCATGCTCGTCATACATCGCAAAGCTGGATAGCGTGACGGTTAGCAGGGCGCCGTCCCTTCTTACGCGAATGGCTTCTACGCCTTCGAACACTTCATCCGATTTAATGATATTAAGATTATAGAGCACCTCCGCTTCGTAGTCAGCCGGTATATTAGGTAAATCCACAGCCCGAACTCCAACCAGCTCTTCTTCCTTCCAGCCGAAGGTGTTCTCGAAAGCATAATTGGTTTTCACGACGCGCTCGTTTAAGTCAAAGATAACAATCGGGTCGATATTCCGGTAAATGAACGATTCCAGCTGCTCCTTCGCCGCTTTGAGCTCCTGCTCCGCCTGTTTACGGGTAGTGACATCTCTTCCCACCGCCAACACGCTGATCGTATCACCGTGTTTATCCTTAATACGGGTTGCTGTGGTTTCAAACCATACAAAATGCCCTTTTTTATGGCGCACTCTGCATATAAATAGGGTTTCGCTGATATCCTGCAGCAAGCACTGCTCATTGACTTCGGCCCAGTCCTCGGGATGCCAGAAGTCCGTAGCGACTTGACCTATGTATTCCTCAGGCTCATATCCCAGCAGGACTTTGATGGCAGGCGAAACGTAAGTGATTCTCCCATCCGGTGCGGCCAGCGAAATGACGTCCTGCAAATGCTCCGAGATCAGGCGGTACAATTGCTCGGTCTTTTGCAGCTTGTTTATCAAAGCTTTCTGGCAGGCAGTATCTCTGGCTATGCCGTGTACCCCGACAATCTCATCTTTTACATAAATAGGAATGTTAATGACGTCAAACGTAACGGCCTGCCCGTTCTTACGGATGGCCGTGGCTTCGTATTTTTGAGCGGTGCCTTTTGCCGCTTGCGAGAAATAGTATTCTACCGTTTCTAGCATGGAAGGAGGGGTCAGATCGCGAAAGTTGATAGCCCCGTCCACGATTTCCTGCTGTGTATACTTCATCTGACACTCGAAGGAAGGGTTAGCGGATGTATAGGTTCCGTTCAAATCCATGGAATAAATTAAATCCGGATGATGATGGAACAGGGAGCGGTATCCCTGCTCATTATATTCCAGTTGATCTATGTATGGAGCTTCGGCCCGAGAGGCCGGCGCCAATGCGTTCAAACGAAGGTTCTTACCGGGCGCTGCCGTCTCCGACTGCTTTATCATTTGGTACAGCAGCAGAGGGAGAGCTTCTTCAGTTAAGTGCAGAATAGATGCGGTAATTTCCATTTCTATCAGGCAGCCCTCTTGATGCAGAAAGCGCTGTCTAAACCGTTGTGCGCCGTTCGAAAGCTTTAGTGCTTCAAACAAATAAAGATGGTCTGCACAGATGTCCTGTGAATCGATCATTTGCGTTAAACTCCGCCGCAGCAGCTCGTGTTCTTCATAACCGAACCAAGAGCAGGCTGTCGGGTTTGCTCTTACCAATTGGCCGTTTGTATCTATGAGAATCATGCCGCTGGGCGCATGCTGAAAGGTCTGAATGAATATCGGATGAAGTTGCAACTGTTGCTCGATTCCCATGTTTGTTCTGCCTCCTACAAGAGCCTATATAAGTGCTTCTAGGGGGATGTCAAATTTCCTTCCAAATCTTTAGCTATCTTTAGGATTAAAATTTCTTTAGAAAAGCAAATCATCCGCGCATGCTTCCGGATTTATTCAGAATTGCTATTCCAAGGAAGACTTACTGCAGGAGGGCTGAACTGCTATAATAATGGGATGATCAGCCCTGCGGAAACTTGTTTTTATAATATTCAAAGGGGGTTAAGCATGAGCGGAAGCACCACACTGTACATAGTAAGACACGGCCAAACGGAATGGAATGTGCTGCATAAAATGCAGGGGCATCAAGATTCCCCCTTAACGGTGCTCGGCATAAGGCAGGCGGAATGGCTGAGAGATTCGCTTAAGGAGCAGAGGCTGGATCAGATTTATACAAGCTCGAGTGAACGAACTCGCCGAACGGCGGAAGTCATTAGAGGAAGCCGAGAAACGGAAATCATAGCGTGTCCGGATTTACGGGAAATTCATCTGGGCAGATGGGAAGGCAGGACTCAATCAGAGGTAAAAGCAGCCGATCCTGCAGCTTTCGAAGCTTTCTGGAATGATCCTGAACGGTTTCAAGTAGAAGGAAGCGAAACCTTTCGCGAGGTTTCGAACCGCGCGCTTGCCAGGATGAATCAAATCCTGAAGCAGCATCAGGGGAGCCATATACTTATTGTTACGCATACGGTTGTTGTGAAGCTTCTGATGGCGCATCTCGAGAAGCGGCCGCTGCACAAGCTGTGGGAGCCGCCGTATATTCACCCGGCTTGCTTATGTAAAGTCGAGATCACTGAGGGCCAGACGGAAATTCTGCTCCATGGGGATATAGGGCATTATCGGGAAGCACCGGCGGAAGATTAGATGGGGTTTATATGGTGAGGGGGAGACCAATGACAATTATGACAGATGCCAATGGGAATGTGTTTTTAGCATTCATGCAGGTACCAGAGGATGAACTGGGGAATATCTCGCTTGACGCGCCCCTAACCCATTCATTAATAGTGGTCAAACGACAGGATAGTTTTTTATTCATGTATAACAAGTGGAGGCAGATTTGGGAATTACCTGGCGGAGTCATTGAACAGGGGGAAACTGCCAGGCAGTGTGCAGTCAGAGAACTGTTTTAAGAAACGAGTCAGGCTATCGATACTGTTCAATTTGAAGGTTTAATGAAGTTTAAGCTTCAGCCAAACTATCATGGTCCATGAAAGGATAGAGTACGGCGCTTTATACTCTGCTCAGCTGGAACAGCTTGATGATTTTATTGAAAATGAGGAAGCAAAATCGATTATTTTATGGGACGGCATATCGGATATTGGAAAAGTGGCGGAGATCGATAAGAAACTCATTGAGTTTATTTAATGGAGACCGGGAACTATTCTGATCTAAGGCCTGAAGCAGCTCCGCCGATTTACACAAATGCTGTCGTGAGCTGCAGCTCCTTTTCGGCGCAAATCACGAAAAAACTACAAATTGAAAGCGGAAATGTCTGCTGGTAGCTTAAATTGACGCTATTTGCGCTTGCCCAGGAAATAATGAGGTATGCGCCTATGGAAATAACATATGGGCATGCCGAGAGACCGGGAGAAAACGTGGAGCCGCGCGGGTTTAGCAAGTGAAGGAGGCCGGGAAATGAAAGAAAACTGGGAACGGACGGAGCCGCCTGCAGACCTTAGTATTGAAGAAATAGAGGAGCTCGTCCGGCCTGCAGCTGACGGAAGAAAGCTGCTCTCTGCCGCCCGGCTCGGGAAAGGCTTCAGCAATACGAATTATAAGCTTCAGCTGGAGGGCGGTCATGGTCCCTATGTGCTGAGGCTGTATCGGAGGGATCCGTCGGTTGCCGAGAAAGAGCTGGAGATAGCTCGACGGCTGCATGGAAAAGTGCCTGTTCCAAATATGATCCATATGGATGCTAGCTGCACCCGCTATAAGAGTCCATGGGCGCTTATGGAATGGAAAGAGGGGATATTGTTAAGGGACGTGTTGAAATCCGGAGATTCTCAACAGAGGGTGCAGGCAGCTGCAGAAGCTCTCGGCAAGGTTCTTGCAGACATTCATGCCCATACATTTCCAACGGCCGGATTTCTCGGGAAAAGTTTAGAGGTTGCGGAGCCATTTGCCATGGAAGCAGACACGTTCCTGATATTTATGAAGGATAGCTTGTTCGCCAACCGGTCCGGATATTGGCTGGGGAAGGAGCTGACACCAAGCTTATGGACCTTCTGCCAAAAGCATGCCCACAAGCTATCCGATCCGGAAGACACTCCAGTGCTCGTTCATTCCGATTTTAACGGGTTGAATATCCTGATCGCACAGGACGGCGGCGTGTCGGCGGTGCTGGATTGGGAATTCGCCTTCGCCGGAAGCCGGCTTACCGATATAGCCAACCTGCTGCGTTATGAGCAAAAGGCTTCTCCATTCGAAAGGCAGTTCATTCGGTCTTACGAGCAGCATACCGGAAAGGCATTGCCTGGGGAATGGCAGCTGCGTTCGAAGCTGGAGGACCTCATCGCTTTATGTGATATGCTGAATCATTCGACAGAGGCGATGCCTAACAGGGTTCTTGATCTGAAGCGGCTGATTCGGCGCACGCTGGAATACTGTGCGGATGCATAAATTGATCCAGACAGCGAGTCATGCAAGCGGTTATTCAATTCAACGGAATATATAGAGCATGTATATGCAAAAAAAATGGGTTTACATAATAATTATTATGTAAACTAAATGAACGAAAAAGTGCCTAACCCGCTCCCGCGCGAAGCATTCGCAGGAACGGGTTATTTGTTTTTATCCCATGGAAGCTTATGAATTATGAATCGTTGACCCGATTCGAACCTGCAGTCCTGGAATGGCAGGATGCCAGACAGCAGGCTCCGGCAGTACAGGCGAGACGGCGGATTGGCCGGAGCCGAAGCTGTTCCGAATGCTGGAGGCTTTTTTGACCGGAGCAGGGTGCCGCTTGGGAGGGAAAGCACTAGCTGATGAAGCGGCAAAAGCAGCTGCGGGTAAATCCGCAGCAGATGAAAGCCCTGCAGACGACGATGGATCGGAGGAAACCGAGGCTGCCGCGTTATCATAGTAATCGCTTCTTCCTCTGGAGTGAACGGATGACGGGGGCGCTTCAGGCTTGGGCTGCTGCTTGGATAGATCGGCTGCGACGCGGACTTTGTCAGCTGATGTAGAAGCTTGGTACTGCTGTGCGGCACGCTCGCCTAATACCTCGTGCAGCAATTCGTTCGGGGTATGACGAAGGACGGCGGAGCTGTCCGCTGTCACGGGAGCCGAATGATTGTAGAGCAGAAGCAGCCGTGCTTCTTCCGAGGCGCAGCTTATCCAATGCCACCATCCCGTTGGCAGGAACAAGACTTGCCCCGGTTTGATGCGGTAGGTATGCAGTGCGGAAGTTGCCGGATCGAGGACCGCAGCCTTCAATTCACCCGACAGGGTATAGATAAGCTCGCCTGCATTCGGATGCCAATGAGGACGGGGAACCGCATCCCGCTTTAAGTGCAGCTCGGCTAATGCGAGTCCTTGCAATGCAGGAAGCTGCGCGGATGTGACCTCATACACCGGATGATTCTCGTAAGTACGAACGGCACTGCCGCCTTTCATATCGAAAAAAAGCTGAGGAGCTCCTGAAGCATCATAAAATGGCTCGGCTGCACGAGTGAAATCCGACATCGTCTGGAACCTGCCTTTCCGGATGGTCTGGTTTTAATTGGCGTAATGAAACGCCTAAGTTAGGGAAATTCAGCCTATCTTATGCCTGGAGAGAAGGGATCATGCATGATTTTTAACGGATAAGCCGAAGTCCCCGTTTGAAAAAAAAACTTTTGTGGTATGATGTAGGGGACATCCATTTTATACGAGAAACGTAGGAGGAATTATAGTGCAGGAAATGTCGGTTTATCAATCGATAGCACTGGATATTGCCCAAAGAATAGTCAGCGGCGAGTTTCCGGTTAACAGTAAATTTTCGGGACGGACGCTGCTTGCCAGTCAGTATCACGTGTCCCCAGAAACCATCAGGAAAGCAATCGGATTATTGAAAGACGAGGGGATCGTTTCCGTCTCGCAGGGCAAGGAAATCACCGTACTCTCGGACCGCCCGGCTTATGACTATATTACGAAACATAAATATATGAAATCCGTGTATTCCCTGAAGCAGGATCTGGAAATTTTATTAAACGAGAAGAAAAAAATAGATGAGAAATTCGAACTGATTCTTAGCGATATTATTAATTTTTCGGATAGGCTGCAGAACCTGAAGCCCTACAATCCCGTTGAAATTCAAGTGGGAAGACACTCCCATGCCGTAGGCAAAACGATTGCCGCGCTGGAATTTTGGCAAAAAACAGGCGCCACCGTCATCGCCCTGAGAAGGGGAACGAGTGTGACTATTTCCCCGGGTCCTCATGTCATCATCATTGAAGATGATATTCTGGTAATGATTGGAGACGGACAGGTATATCAGCGCACGAATCAATTCATTAACGAAGCGAATCCAGCCCCCGTTCATCGCTAATATACAGTACACAGACACAGCCAATTCGGCTGTGTTTTTTTGTTGATTTGGAATCAATTAACAGTATAAACTAACAACTTTAAATATTCAATTGGGTTGTCAGTTGTCGCTATCTTTGTTATAGTTACTAAAAAGAAGGGCAGGCCGCACAAGACATTTCTCATGCCGGCCATGTTTGAAGGAGGTAAGCTATGCTGAAATTTGACAACGTAGGAAAGACGTACCCCAACGGCTTCCAAGCCGTGAAATCAATGAATTTTGAGATCGACGCAGGCGAGATGATCGCATTCATCGGACCGAGCGGCTGCGGAAAGACAACCACGATGAAAATGATCAACCGATTGGTTCCCCACACGGAAGGTACGATTACGATTCATGGGAAGGACATTACGAAAGAAGACCCCGTCGAGCTAAGACGCAACATCGGGTATGTCATTCAACAAGTCGGATTGTTCCCCCACTACACCATTGAAGACAATATTGCGCTGATCCCGCATTTGAAAGGGTGGAGCGAAGCGAAGAAGAAGCAGCGCGTTCACGAAATGCTTCACTTGATTGGACTTGAGCCCGCTCAATTTGCCAAGCGTTATCCCCGTGAGCTGTCCGGCGGACAGCAGCAGAGGGTAGGGGTAGCGAGGGCGCTGGCGGCTGATCCTGAAATTGTGCTGATGGATGAACCCTTTGGAGCGTTGGACCCCATCACCAGAGAACAGCTTCAGGATGAACTGATCCGGCTGCAAAAATCGGTTAAGAAAACGATCGTATTTGTCACCCACGATATGGATGAAGCCTTGAAGCTGGGCGATCGCATCGCCGTCATCAAGGACGGGTCCTTGCTTCAGCTGGATACGCCGGAGAAGCTGATGAAAGAGCCGGCGCATGGTTTTGTAGAAACGTTTATCGGCAAAAATCGTCTGTATCAAAATCCGGAGTTCATCTCGGTTAAGGACATTATGCGGGATAATCCGGCTACCGTGCCGTCCAACCGCTCGCCGGCGAGAGCTTTGTCGTATATGCGTCAGCGCCGGACGGATACGCTGCTTGTGGGCGACGATAACGGAAAGCTGACCGGCATCGTCTCCGGTTACGATCTTCAAACTAAGCTCGAGACCATTCAAACCGTTGAGGAAATTACTGTGCCGGCGGAGCCGTATTTGGATGAAAGCGCAACGGCTCAGGATGCTTTAATGGCCATTACTGACGCCAAATTCGGCGTGATTCCTGTCGTGAACCACCATCACAAAATTAAAGGCGTCGTAACAAGAGCCAGCTTACTGACGACTTTCGCCGATCATTGGGCAGGAAGGAAGGAGTAAGCTTATGAAAGCGAACCTATGGGAACAATTGGGACAGCAGTTCAGCTCAAGATGGGAGGACCTGCTCAAGGCTACTGTGCAGCATATGGAGTTGGTCATTCTGTCCATGATATTAGCCATCCTTATCGGAGTACCGCTCGGCATTCTTATTACAAGAATTCCAGCCATCAAAGGCTGGGTGCTCGGCACGGCGGGGATCCTGCAGACGATCCCGAGTCTTGCACTGTTAGGCTTTATGATTCCGTTATTCGGCATTGGCATGAATACGGCCATCGCGGCATTATTTTTATATTCTTTGCTTCCGATCATCCGCAACACGTTCACAGGCATCCAAGATGTTGATAAAGCTACATTGGAAGCCGCCAGAGGCATGGGCATGCGGGACGGGCAAATTTTATTCAAAATTCAGCTGCCGTTAGCCTTGAATGTCATTATGGCCGGTATTCGCACGGCGACGGTCATCAATGTAGGGACGGCCACACTGGCTGCTTTTATCGGGGCCGGAGGCCTTGGCGATTTTATCTTCATCGGAATTCAGCGCAACATTGACGCATTGATTCTGATCGGGGCGCTGCCTGCTGCGGTGCTCGCGTTAATTTTGGACTTTTTGCTCGGAATCATGGAGCGGGTGACAACACCGCGCGGACTTAAAATTTAATAGTATAAAAGAAGAGGGGTTAACTGAATGAAATTTAAAAAAAGCTGGATGATTGGCATGGCTTCAACGGTTTTGGCGGTATCCCTGGTCGGCTGCAGCTCGGATAAAGGCAGTAAAGGCACGATAACGATCGGATCCAAAAACTTTACCGAAAATATTTTGTTAGCACATATTATGGCGGATGTCATTGAAGATCAGACGGATTTAAAGGTAGAACGCAAAGTAAACCTCGGGGGCTCGAATGTTGCATGGAAAGCGCTGCTTAACAACGACATCCAGCTTTATCCCGACTATACAGGGACGATTGTAGCGAATTATTACCAGGAGAAGACGGGGACAGCCGACGAAACGTTGAAGCAAACGCAGGAGCTAGTGAAAAAGGACAACGTCGTGTTCACCAAGCCGTTCGGCTTTAACAATACGTATACTTTGGCCGTCACGCAGGATACAGCGAGCAAGTACAAGCTGAAAACGTTCAGCGATCTGGTCAAAGTAGCCCCGGACCTGATCCTGGGCTGCGAATTTGAGTTCAAAGACCGTCCGGACGGCTATCCGGGGATTAATCAAACGTACGGCATGAATTTCAAAGAAGTCAAAGGGATGGACCACGGCATCATGTACCGGTCGCTGACAGATAAAAATGTCGATGTCGTCGATGCCTTCTCTACCGATGGTCAAATCAAGGTAAACAATCTTGTCATTCTGGAGGATGACAAAGGGTTCTTCCCGCCTTACCATGCCGGTCCGCTGGTGAGACAGGATACGCTTTCTCAATATCCGGAAGTGGAAAAAGCGCTGGACACGCTCGAAGGCAAAATCACTGAAGACGTGATGCAGCAGCTGAATGCGAAGGTCGATTCCGAAGGATTGAAGGAAGAGACAGTAGCTATGGACTTTTTGAAGGAGCAGGGCCTGCTCAAAAAGTAAGCCGTGTGAAGGAATAAATATACCGAAAGCAATGAGGGTGGCAAAGTCTTGGGAGGGCTTTGCGGCCCTCTTTTTGTATTCCAATTAATCATTATTAGGAATAAAGGCAGGATAGGACGAGGCATTCATGAATAGTAATTTAAAGAGTATAGTAGAGATTGTTTTTGGAATAGCTTTTGCTGTTTTATTTAAATGGAAGGTAAGCACTATCTACCTCATTTCAGACAGAACCTCGTTGCAGGTTACACTGTTTTTTGCAGGGATTTTTGTATTTTATTTGTCACTTCATGTAAGCAATTATTTTATCAATCAGTACAGGCGATATGGAATTTTTAGTTATGGGGGGATTAGCGGAGCAGCTTTTGTCCTATTTTTAATACTTATTTTGCTTTTTGTTCATACTCCAAAAGAAACCATTGACTACCTTATAAAAGTGGGGCTCGCTTGGGGGATTTTTATAATAGCATACGCAATTGTTAGAAAAAGATTTTAAAAAGTAAACCAAAATAGGCAACAACAATAATGCAATCGAAGGAGAAAATGTATGAACATTCGTCTGGCAAAGAACGAAGATCAGCTCATCAGGATGAGATGGGATTTTACAAACGAGTATAATGAGAACAAAATTGAGGAAGACCGTTATGTGGATTTTTACTTAGAATGCAAGTCTTTTCTAACGAAGGCTATTAACGAAGACAACTGGTTTATTTGGGTTGTTGATTTGGATGGACTCATACTTTCACATATCTATTTGGAATTAATTCAGAAGGTACCCAGGCCAGGAAGAACAACCCATCCATTCATTTATATGACTAACGTATACACGCTGCCAGAACATAGGGGTCAAGGCTTAGGAAGTAAATTGCTCAAAGAAATTGAAGCCTGGTCAAGAGAGAAGGAGTACGAATTCATAATAGTTTGGCCAAGCGACTGGAGTACCGAGTTTTACGAACGAAACGGGTATAAGCTGTGTAAAGAACCGATGGAGTTAATATTAGAATAGAGAGTTTAATGAATGGAATGCTGCTATTTCATGGTGTCATGAATCTCCAATGCAAGGTCTATCAAATCCTAAATCAACTCCAATAGGTAGGCTACTAAAGAAATAGGTTCCCAATTCTCGTTCCCCAAGATTAGGAGGTATTTGCAAATATTGGATCTGTTCCTCTGGAGTTAGCAGTTCCCCTTACTCCCGCACATATCTTTCTCATTCCATCATTGCCACGCTATTTTTTTGACTTCAGATTGCAAATGTGTATGAGTTGTCTTGACGTAAATCATCGTTGTATCTAGGCTATCGTGTCCCATAATTTGCGCCAAGCGGTGCAATGGCGTGTTTTCTGCCATCACGTACCCGAAACGGTGCCGAAGATCGTTGGCGCTCAATCCCTCGAGCTGCGCTAATTTCCTATATTTTTGAATCAAATGGCGTAAAGCACGTTCTGTTAATCGCTCGCCAGTTTTCTCCGATGGAAAAAGGAAAGGACTATCCGAGGGTAGGACTCCCATATATTTTTCTAAAGCAGCACTGCATGTAGCGTTCAAAGGTACTTCCCGCTGTTTGTTCCGTTTTCCAGATCGAACCGTAAGCTGACCGCTACCGATTTGAATATCCCCGGGAGCCAGATCGCATATTTCCATTGTTCGTAAGCCGGTGTGAATCATCACAATAAGAAGCGTCAGATCCCGAAGGGAACCATCGTGCTCAGTTGCAGCGATCAATGCGGCTTCTTCTTTGTCTGTTATCTGCCTGGGCCTTACCTTTTCTTCAGGAACTAATTTAACCGGTTTAGAAGGGTCGCGACGAATTCTGGATTCCGACACGGCCCACTCGAAAAACCGTTTCAGGGTTATAAGCCGCCGGTTAATGGTCGCCGGTTTCAATTCCATTACTTTTTGGGCGGCTTCCCGGTATTGTGCTAGTGTTGGAGTAGTCACTTCTTCGATTCGAAATATCGCCTCTTTCTCTTGAGGGTCAGATGACTCAAACCAACCGATGAAGTGTTTCAGGTCGCTTGCGTATTCCTTTAGCGTTTTGGGATTCAAATCTTTGTGGGTGGTAAGAGCGTAAATGAAGTCGTGAATTGTCTGCTCCCCTTGTTTAGAAATCCCGGTCGTTTCACTCATTAGAGAGACCTCCAAATATTGACTTACATTAGCGGACATGGTATTCTTATCTTAACCAATACAATAGCGGACATCAAGTATAAGTTCTGAAAACATCTAATGACAGCTAATCTAAATTATCGGTCATTGAAATGGTTAATGGATATGGTTAAATTAATCTTTGGAGGAATTCTATGCAAACAGGTACAGTTAAATGGTTTAATGCTGAAAAAGGCTTCGGTTTTATCGAAATTGAAGGCGGAAACGATGTATTCGTTCATTTCAGCGCAATTGAGGGTGATGGTTACAAGTCGTTGGATGAAGGTCAACGTGTCCAATTCAATGTAGTCCAAGGCAACCGTGAACCGCAGGCTGAAAACGTTGCTAAAGTTTATTAAATTTTTCGAGCTGCCCTAAACGTAGGGCAGTTTTTTGTTTATTCCCACCTTACATCCATGCACGAGGACTTTCTTTTTCGTAATTAGAATAATATAAGCGGAGGTATCGTAAATGAACAAAGAACAATTGATCGAAGATGTGGCGAAATCTAGTGGATTTTCAAAAAAAAATGCTGAAAAGGCAGTAACGCATGTGCTGGACTCGATTTTTGAAGCTCTAAAGCAAGGCAAAGAAGTTCGACTAGCCGGCTTCGGGAAATTTGATGTTCGTACTCGTGAAGCACGCCTAGGAAGAAGCAGCAAAACCGGTGAAGAGGTGGAACTTCCGGCGGGTAAAGTTCCTGTATTTACGGCAGGAATTACTCTGAAAAAAGCTTTGAATTAAGCTTAATATCTCCAAATGCTAATATAAAATAAAGATGTTACTACATTAGGAAAGAGGTTTTTTATCAAAATAAGTACACATGATTCCGATGATGTTAATGTCGTATTATCTACCGTTGATGACATTATTAATTTTTATTCCAAACAAAGTTTGCAGAGAAAAGCAGCAGCTCTGAGCATTTTAAAGAATGACACAAGCAAGGAAAGGGATGATATATATAATTGGAGAAATGATTCTTTACAACCAACCAGTAAGGATGATTAAAAAGAGTTCGTGGTTGATAACGATTTCCTGCGTTTTATCTTCCTTTTTCTTCACGGTTTGGGGAGGATGCCTTTTGATTGGTTGCCTCCTTTACATGGCTTTTTCGAATCGAAAAGTCAGAAAACATGTGGTAACTTATGGAAAATCATTGCAACGAGTAATTTTCAAGAAAAAGGGATTACTATGAAATCACTTCAAGAATATACCCGCTGGAAGAAGGACATGGCTCCACACGGTAAATCGGATTTGAGGAAGAGCATCTGGCAGCTGGTCAATAGCATCGTTCCTTTCCTCTTGCTGTGGGGTCTTGCCTATCAAACCCTGTCTATCTCCATATGGATCACACTGACGCTTGCAATTCCGGCATCCGGATTCATGATCCGAATCTTCATTATATTCCACGATTGCTGCCATTTGTCGTTCTTCGCTGGGAGGAAGGCGAATACAATCATCGGAACAGTGACGGGAATCCTCACTTTCTTCCCTTATGAACAATGGAAAAATGAGCACTCCATTCATCATGCGACTAGCGGCAATTTAGGCCGTAGAGGCACAGGCGACATTTGGACGCTGACCACGAAGGAATATGCAGCCTTCTCCCCATGGAAGCGTCTAGGATACCGCTTATACCGCAACCCATTTGTCATGTTCGGGCTCGGACCGATATTTATATTCTTGTTTGTATACCGGTTAAACCGGAAGAGTGCCAAGCGCAAAGAGCGCATGAATACGTACCTAACGAACGCAGCGTTAGCAGCCTTAATGGGACTGCTCTGTTGGTTGCTAGGCTGGAAGGAGGTGCCTACTGGTGGAAGGGACGATCCTCTACTTGTCTGGCGTTGCGGGCATATGGCTCTTCTACGTGCAGCATCAATTTGAGAATACCTATTATGAGCGTACTGATGAGTGGGATTTTGTCAGCGCGGCTATGAACGGCAGCTCCTATTATAAGCTGCCCAAAGTCCTGCAATGGATAACGGGGAATATCGGCTTCCACCATATTCATCATCTGGATCCTCAGGTGTCGAACTATAACTTGCAGCAAATACACGAGAGCAGCACCGCCATGCATGGCGTTCCTGCCATCGGAATTCGTTTGAGCCTGCAGGCGCTTCGATACCGACTGTGGGACGAGAGCAGCAAACGATTTGTGGGATTTCGGGGTTTGTAAGGATAAACAATTGGCAGATCGCAGTTTCTTGCAATCTGCCTTATTTCATTGCCTGTTTCAGTAATGCTCGCTCGAAGGAGTTATTAATGCGATTAATCATTCACATCATAAATTTACATAACATTTATTATGTAAACATATTTCTATGACCACACTAAGCCAGCTTCCCCATTCCCATGCTTGTCCTTAGAAAAAGAGGGCAGCCCTCTCTTAACCAGCCGGCTCCTGCGCAAGATAGGCTTGTGTAATTCCGATAAAATACTCCGACTCCCTGCGAATATGGTTCAATACGGTGATTGCGGTCGCGTTGTTTTTCATGGCGTGGCTCTCTTTGCCTAATTGATTCAACAGCTGGATAAAATGCTCGCTCTGCTGAAGCGCATACCGAACCAGCTGAATAATTTGAGCGTAAATCTCGCTTGTCACTTGGTCCATCCGGCTGACCGTTTCAATATAACGGACAAAAAGCGCCTGCGTCTGCGCTAGCGCTTGCTCCCATGCCTTTAATGCGTCGACAAACGGCTGCTCCAAATTCGGCACCAACGCACGAATAACATCCGTATGCTCGGTCTCCTGATGCTTCCAAAATTCGCCTTCATCCAAAATGCGCAGCGGCATTTTATCTCCATAATAAAACTGCACAATGACCCCGCTCCCTTCAAGATAAGAAACGTCTCTCATTGAAGTGTATTAAAATTCAGGGCGCTGTATGTCATTTATTAGCATGTTCACGAGCGGAGCCGCTTCTCTCTATTGATTTCCCGCCTCTTTTTACCCCCTATGCTCCATCCGGAATGCCCGGGGCTGAATCCCCACATGCTTGCTGAAGCAGCGAACGAAATACGGAAAGGAGCCGAAGCCCGTCTCTTCCGCAATGTGCCCGATAGGCTCATCGGTATGTATTAAAAGCCGCTTGGCCTGCTCCACCCGATAACGGGTAACGTATTCGAGCGGCGTGCAGCCGAACGTTTTTTTCATGCAGAGAGCAATATGATTCTGGTGAAAATGGAGCGCCTCGGCGAGACACTGGTAGGACAACGGTTCTTTGTAGTGCCGCCGCAAATAAACGGCTGCATTCTCCGCGACGCGAACGTAAGGCCGGTCACCTCGGGTACCGCCTTCCTCCTGAAGATGCAGGAGAATTTCGTGAAACTGCTGCTGCTGCTTATAGAGAGCAAGAGGGAAAGGATCCAGGCTAAGCTGTAGAAGATGGCGAAAGGAGTCAAAGACGAGACCGGGTGTCTGAATGACGCCGCTTCGCTTCATATATAAGGAAAAGTATTCGATCTGGGCATAGGGCTGCGAATCGATTAGAAGCGGGCTAAGCGGCTTCTCTTCGTCCTCGGACCAGCGGCCTAACGTCTGAAAATGCAGCCAGTAAAAGTGCGTTTCTTCGCTGCAGGGCACCGCGGTTCGATGGGCTCTATCCGGACGCAGGACCGCATAAGAGCCTGCCGGTATAGGCAGCGCCAGGTTCCCTTCCTCAAGAAACAAGCCGCCCCGAGTGACGGCGATCAGATCAAAGACACCGATGTTCGAGCGGTTGGCATGCTTGCCTCCTATAGGGTAAGTATCTTCTCCGCTGACGATATAGTGGGGCATAGGGGGAGCAATAAACTGCAGCACCTCAAAAGCTCCTTCCGTAACAGCTGTATAGATCCATGATAGGGCAAAGGAACGGAAGAAGTAAAGAAAAAATGGCGTTCAACAAGCGAGGCCACTGAAAAACTAGCGGAGAGTACGGAATGTTCTGTAGAAGCGAAAGCGTTCGCCTTTGTCCTTGGATTTCAACCGCTTTAAGCGGAAGATATTCTAAGAAATCCAGGGACAACAGCGATCGGAAGAATGTTCCGTACTCGTAGCGATGACTTTTTCAGTGGCCTCCAACAAGCAGGGAACCCCTTTGTCAAAATGTTGTAATCGGATAAATTGTTGTTGTGTTTGAACCTACTGCTTCCGGATATCCCATGGTATAGTCAAGGAAAGCAACGATCTTATGGGTAACGGGGAGGAAGGAACTTGGTTTTGCAGCGCAGCGCGTTTGAATCGCTTCCTTTGGGAAGCATTAAGCCTGAAGGCTGGCTCCGAAATCAGCTTCGTATACAAGCTGACGGCTTAACCGGGCATTTGGAGGAGCATTGGCCTGATGTTGGGCCTGATAACGGCTGGATTGGAGGCCAAGGGGAGAGCTGGGAGCGGGGACCTTATTATTTGGACGGTTTGCTGCCGCTTGCGTATCTGTTGGAGGATCAGCGGCTTATTGCCAAAGCGAACAAATGGGTCGAGTGGACGCTGGCCAGCCAGAGAGAGGACGGCCAATTCGGTCCGGCACGCATTGAAACCGTTAATCGGGACGTCGATAGACGGCAGGATTGGTGGCATACGATGATTATGCTCAAAGTGCTGATGCAGCATGAGGAGGCAACGGGGGATGAGCGCATCGTTCCTTTTCTAACCCGCTTCTTTGATTATGTCCGGCTGCATATTATCGAACAGCCCCTGCGAGGCTGGGCCGAGGCGAGAGGCTCTGAAATGCTGTTATGCATTCTCTGGCTGCATGGACGGACCGGACAGGAGGCGCTGCTTGAGCTGGCAGACATTATTGCGGAACAAACAACCTCATGGAGCGAAATTTTTCACGATTTCCCTTACTGGAGAAAAATTGAGAAATGGGACTGGACAACGCATGTAGTCAACGTTGCCATGGGACTGAAGCTGCCGGCCATCCGCTATCTGCTGCATGGCGACCCGAAAGAGCGCGACTCCGTACATAGAGGAATCGACAGCCTGATGACATACCACGGGCAGGCGCACGGGATGTTCTCCGGCGATGAATGGCTGTCCGGCACGCATCCGAGCCAAGGAGTGGAGCTGTGCGCGGTAGTCGAGTATATGTATACTTTGGAACAGTTAACCCGCATCTTAGGGGAGGGGAAATTCGGAGATATTCTGGAACGCGTTGCCTTTAATGCGCTGCCGGCAGCAATCTCCCCGGATTGCGAGCCTCGCACCAGTACGATCAGCAGGTCAATCAGATCGTCTGCAACGCAGCTCCCCGAAACTGGAGCAACGGCCCGGAGGCCAATCTGTTCGGTCTGGAGCCGAACTTCGGCTGCTGTACCGCCAATATGCACCAAGGCTGGCCCAAGCTTGTCTCTCATTTGTGGATGAGCGACGGCAGCGGCGGCCTGGCGGCGGTTTCCTACGCACCCTGTACAGTGCAGGCGCGCGTCGGCTCAGGGACACCGGCCAAGATCGAGGTGAGCGGAGCCTATCCTTTTAACGAAGACATCGTTTTGAAAGTGACTTTGGAGAAGAAAGAGCGGTTTGCTCTAAGTCTGCGCATTCCGGATTGGTGCGCCGATCATTATAGTATCCGTGTGAACGACGAAGCTATCCCGGCAGCGGCCGTCAATGGCTATGCCAAAATAGAACGGGAGTGGCAGCCAAACGACCGAATCCTTCTCTTTCTGCCGATGAAGGCGCGGACAGCCGCCCGCAGCGGACATGCGGTAGGTGTGGAGCGGGGACCGGCTGGTCTACGTCCTGCCCATCGTTGAAAACTGGCAGTGTGTGAGAAGAAGAGAACGGTTCCACGATTGGGAGCTTTACCCTGGCTCGCCTTGGAAGTATGGACTTCTCACGGATACTCCCTTTGAGGTCAGTTCTAAAGAACCGGCTTACCAGCCGTTCGACGCTTCGAACGCACCTGTCAAGTTGAAGGCGCGGATGCAGTTGGTTCGCAATTGGCAGATGGAAGGAAACAGTGCGGGGAGCCCGCCGCTGCATCCCGATACGGAAGGCCAGCCGGTCGTGGAAATGGAGCTGGTTCCTTACGGCTGCGCGAGACTTCGCATCGGAGAATTCCCGGTTATCGGGAAACGGAGAACGAGAGAATAAGCGGATAAGCGAATAAGTGGGGCAAGCTCCTACTGTCCGTTGTATCGGTTGAATACCGGTACCGGGCAGAGGAGCGAGGCGGCGGAATCAACGGTTGACTAAGCCATTTATTGCCTACATACTTAGAGCATATCCCATTTTATTGAAGAAGGTGAGTAAATGAGCAGGCCGGTAGGGAAAAACAGAGGCATCCTATTTTGGAAAAATTTAAGCTTGGTCCTGCTGATTACAAGCATCCCGATCGCATTCATAGGAATTCTGCTGTACATCATCGGGACCGCGCGAATTGAAGCGGAGATGAATAAAGCGCACCAAAACCAGCTGAGCCAGTCGATTCAGCAGTGGAACGATTATATGACGAATTTGGAGCATTCGGTGGTCCGGCTCGCCTTCGACCGCAGCTTGGACGAATCGCTGCAGCAGATGGATTTCGTCAAGGATTTCCCCAAGACGAACGAACTTATGAAATCGTTCTCATTAATGACCGAATCGAACTCGCTGATCAACAGCGTCAATTTATATTTGCGCGGTTCGGATAAGCTGATCGGTGACGAGCTGGGATTTCAAACGATTCGATCGGACGACGAACTGGAGCTGCTGAATTCCTTGCTGGATAAAGAACGGACCATTTACTGGAATTACAGCCTGAAGAAAATAAATGAACCGGATTCGAAGTACAAGGCCATAATTATCAAGCTGCCCGGCGGTCAATTGTACGGTTCGTTCGGCGCTTTTATCATTTATTTGGATCAGAACAAATTGGATACGATGGTACAGAAGCTCGTTTCAGGAGAAGGAGTTTCTTTTCTGTTTAATGAGAATGGGGACTATTTAACGGGTACCGGTTCAGGTTCCGGATCTGTGTCAAAGGCAAGCGCACCGCAGCTGCAAAGCCTGAAGGATGCTTTAAAGGAAAAAATCAAAAACGAGAGCAATGCCGAAAGCATGTTCAAGTATGAATGGGATCACACCGCCTACTCCGTATCGTACGGAAAAATAGCCAAGCTCGGCAGCAAATGGACTGTCGTATCGGCTACCCCGCTTTCCCAGGTCACCGCTCCGGTGACGGATCTGTCCATGCTTATTCTATGGATCAGCGTGACCGCCTTGACGATCGGGCTGCTGCTGTCCTGGTTCGTTTCCAATACGATGTACGCGCCTATTGTGAGGCTGAAGCATTTATTCGATGCCCCAAAAAACGGGAAAATAGAAGAGAAGGACGAAATCACCTATATTGAAAATCAGTGGAGGCAGCACCTGGAAGAAAGGAAAGCGCTCTCCATTAAAATAAAGCAATCCGTTCCGGTGCTTCGTGAAAGCTTTCTGCTCCAATTTTTGCAGGGCAACCTGTACAACCACTCGGAGCGGGAGATTCTGGAGAAGCTGCGGCAGCTGGACTGGGATGTGGAGCATCAGCGATTTGTTGTGATGGCGGCGCAATTACACGGGTTATCCGAGCTTGGCGGCAAATGCACGGACCGGGATGAGCAGCTGATTACCTTCGCGGCATCGAATATTTTGGCAGAGCTCTGCTCCGTGGAACTGAGCAAGGTGCATGTCATTCACTTTCAGGATCTATCGGTCGGTGCTTTGTTCGCGCTGGATGAGGACTATTCGAACGAGAGGATCAAAGCTTTCCTCAATAAGCTCGCCCATGATTATATCGCTGCGGTGAACAATGTTCTGCGGTTGAAGGTAACGATTGTGACGGGAAAAATATCCGGCTCGATCCTGGAGACGCCGCATGTGCTCGATCAGACGCGCAAAGCGCTGCGGTTTCGCGACCTGCATTCGTCCAATCAACTGCTGGACATGAATCATATCCGGGTGGAGACGGCGCATGACAAGCATTTTCCAGCGGATCTCGAGAGGGAGATCGTGCATGCCGTCAGCATGGGACTGGAAGAAGAGGCGGTTCGCCTCATTCGGGAATTTATGAAGGAGCTGCAGAGCAATAACAGCACCGAATTCATGGTCCATCAGGGGATGATGAAGCTGCTTGGCTCCCTTCACGACACGATCCTTAGGGCTGATGTGAACCTGTATACGCTGTATGAAGGCGCTCATCTCTATGAGCAGCTGATGCAGCTCTCGGAAGCGGAGCAGATCGTGGAATGGTTCCAATATAAGCTGATCCGGCCTTTTATCAAGACCTTGTCCGTCGCTTACGATAATCAGATACGGGAATTAATGGATAAGCTGCTCACGCAGATTCAGCAGGAGCTGCTGCTCGATCTCTCGCTTGACCGATATGCAGAGCAGCTGCAGATGAGTGCATCCAAGCTCAGCAAAGTGTTCCGGCAAATTAACGGCATCAATTTCATCGATTACGTCATCCGGCTGCGCGTTGAGAAATGCAAGGAGCTGCTGGTACAGACCGATATGAAAATCAATGACATCGCCGAGATGCTGCATTACCAGCCATCCCATCTGATTCGGCTGTTTAAGAAAAGCGAGGGCATCACCCCAAGACAGTATCGTGAAAAACATCAAGGCGTCGAGCCGGCAGCTCTGTGAAGCAGCAGCGATAGCCGCCCAAGCCCTTCCCCGATGCCCTGCGGCAAGCGCGGGAGGGGCTTTGCTATCCTCTCGGGTTCCCTCTCCAAATGTGGCGGGGCAACTGCTTCAGTGCCCCGAATCCCTTATAGGGCGCAGGTTTTTAGCCTCCGGAAAAAAAGACGATCGCCGGAAATTTTGCACGGGCATCGCGATAATTTATTATCATTGCCGTTTTTGTGGAAGCGCTTTAAATTTAGCCTATCAGCTGATTCCGGATGCAGCTTGCGTCACTAAGGAGGGTGAGGATCGAGTGCAGCTGATAAATCAGACTATAGAAGGGAGAGAGAGAGAGATGGCGATGGATGAGGCTAAGCTGAGGAATCAGGCAGTAATGAAGAGAAAGAGCAAGCTGATGCTTTGGTCTGATCTGAAACGCGACAAATATTTATACCTGCTTGTTTTGCCGGGAATACTGTATTTTCTTATCTTCAAATACTATCCGATGTGGGGAATCATCATAGCGTTTCAAGATTATTCCCCTTATATGGGCGTGTGGAACAGCGCCTGGGTGGGAATGGAGCATTTCATCCGGTTTTTCACGAATCCGAGCTTCTACCTATTGTTTCGCAATACGATGATGATCAGCCTGTTAAGCCTGGTGTTCTTTTTCCCTCTGCCGATCGTGCTTGCTTTATGTATGAATGAGGTAGGCAACAAATATATGAAACGGATTGTCCAGTCCATCGTGTATTTGCCGCATTTTTTGTCCTGGGTCATCATAGCGGGAATTACGTTCCTGCTTCTGTCTCAGACCAACGGCGTCATTAATCTGATGCTCGACCATATAGGGTATGGCAAGGTCGATTTTCTGACGAACGAGAACTATTTCTGGACACTGCTCACCGCTCAAAATATTTGGAAAGATACTGGGTGGGGGACGATTATTTTTCTGGCAGCCATGACGGGCATCGATTCGCAGCTGTATGAAGCGGCCAAGATCGACGGCGCGAGCCGGATCAGGCAAATATGGCATATTACGCTGCCGGGCATTCGCAATGTCATCATTATTTTGCTGATTTTGCGGCTGGGACATATTATGGACGTCGGATTCGAACAAGTGTTCTTGATGTCCAACGGGGCCGTAGCCAATGTCGCTGACGTGTTCGAGACGTATGTATACCGAAACGGCATTCAGCAAGGGCAATTCAGCTACACGACGGCGGTAGGCTTATTCAAGTCTGTGATCGGGCTGGTGCTTGTCGTATGGGCGAACTGGACGGCCAAGCGTTTTGGCGAAGAAGGCGTTTATTAAGGAAACATGGCGCCGCATACGATCGACGACGGAAGGAGGCATCGGCCTATGAGAGAAAGCTTGGGAGATCGAATATTTAACGTCATTAACATCCTGGTCTTGATTGTCGTTTCCATCATTACTTTATTCCCTTTGTATTATGTGTTTGTGGTGTCATTTACCGAGCCGAGCGAATTTGCGGACAAAAACGGCTTTGTCCTGCTGCCTGCCCACTGGAGCCTCGGCGCTTACGAATATTTGCTGTCCACTTCGGCGTTTATTAAAGCGACGGGGGTCAGCACCTTTCTGGCAACGGTCGGCACGTTGTGCAGCCTGATGATTACATCGGCCTTCTCCTTCGGGCTCTCCCGCAAAAGACTGCGCGGCCGGAAGCTCATGCTGTTTATGGTGATGTTTACGATTTTATTTAATCCGGGCATCATTCCGCTCTACCTGCTGGTTCGCGACCTCGGTCTCATTAACAGCATGTGGTCGCTGATCATTCCCGTGCTCACCAGCGGCTGGTATGTCATTCTGATGAAAAGCTTCTTCGACAGCATTCCGGCAGAGCTGGAGGAAGCGGCGATGATCGACGGATGCAACGAGCTCAGTATCTTCGTCCGCATCATTCTTCCGCTGTCGGCTGCATCGCTTGCTGCGTTCGGACTGTTTTATGCGGTAGCTTATTGGAACACGTTTTTCAGTGCGGTGCTGTACATTAACGATTTTACGAAAGTACCGCTGCAGATCGTACTGCGCAACATGCTCATTGATTCGGACACCGCTGTAGGGGGCGCATCCGCCGTTGAGATGGCTTCAGATAAGCAGCTGCCTACCCAGACGATCAAGATGGCGGCCGTAGTCATCTCCACGCTCCCGATTTTGATGGTATACCCGTTTTTGCAAAAGCATTTTACAAAAGGCGTTATGCTGGGCTCGGTCAAAGGATAACCGCCACGCATGCTTGCCTTTCCAAACAATCCAATATTAAAAATGACGAGGAGCTGTTACTATGCGTAACTTTAACGATCTGGAAACGAATTGGCGTATCGAGAGCATTGAGCAAGTGGTGGTAAAAGGAGAACGGCGCAGATTGGCCGGCTGCAACGCGAGACTCGGCGTACACGGTAAAGAAGTAAGCTTTCCTCTGGTCCGCGTGACGATTGGCGGCATTTCCGGCTACGGCTGGTCGAGAATTACAAAAGAGAACGCGGAGGCTTTGATCGGCAGCCCGGCTCGGGATATTTTCTCTGCGGAGCAGTGGATTGAAGACCGGTTCCAAGCGATTCAATTCCCTCTGCTGGATTGGTTAGGGCAGGCCCGAAACCAGACGGTCTACGAGCTATTGAGCGGGAGCAAGCCGGCGGAGCCGCTGCGGGTTCCGTGCTATGACACTTCCTTGTACTTCGACGACCTTCACCTCAGCTCGGATGCAGACGCGGTTCGCCTGCTTCAGGAAGAGGCGATGCAGGGCTACAATGAAGGCTTCCGCGGCTTCAAGATCAAGGTGGGGCGCGGCGCGATGCATATGGATTTAATGGAAGGCACCCGGAGAGACATTGCGATTGTCAACGGGATTCGTGAAGCGGTCGGCCCTGACTGCAACATTTCGATCGATGCGAACAACGGCTATAACCTGAACCTGACGAAGCATGTGCTTCTTGAGACGGCGCAGTCCAAGCTGCTATGGATCGAGGAAGCGTTTCACGAGGACGACCGGCTGTACCGCAATTTGAAGGAATGGATGGCAGAACGGCAGCTCAATGTCCTGATCACCGACGGTGAGGGGCTTGCGGCGAAGCCGATCGTCGAATGGGCGGAGCAGGGGCTTATCGACGCTATTCAGTATGATCTGAAAGACTACGGCATAGTAAACTGGCTGAAGCTTGCCAAGCGTCTGGCCCTCAGCGGAGTGAAGGCTGCGCCGCATAACTACGGCGGATTTTATGGCAATTATGCTTCGGCGCAGGTATATCCGGCCATTGAAGGCTTTATGTTCGTAGAGTGGGATGAGGCGCAGATTCCTGGGATCGATACATCGGGCTATTCCATTCAAGACGGCAAAATTATCGTTCCGTCCGCGCCCGGCTTTGGACTGCATGTCGATGCGGCTTTTTACGAAAATCAGGTTCGCAGCAGCGGGTGGCGCGTATAGCTGTCCTGACCGTGTTTGTTAGACCAACCTTATATTATTTCAGGGGGATGATTTCTCTATGAACAATCGCAATCAACACAGGTCCAGGAAGTCGGCTTTTGTCTCGCTCTCCATTGCTGTGCTGCTCTCTTCGGTTACGACGGCGTGCTCGACTTCGACAGACGCACCTCCGAAGGACGGAACGGCCTCCAAGGAAGAGGCTCCGCCTGCAGGCAAACCGACGGAAATCAAAGTTATGGCGGATTACACTATCGCGCAGCCGCCTTCGCCGGACAATCCGGTGCTCAAGGAATTCGAGAAAAAGACGAATACGAAGCTAACCGTTCAATGGGTTCCCGGGGGAGATTATGCAGACCGTGTGAATGTGGCTCTGGCCGCAGGGGATATCGCGGATTTGATTAAAATTCCGAGCATCACGACGCCTTTATTCCGGCAAATGGTGAAGCAGGGAGCTTTCTGGGATTTGACGCCTTACGTCAAAGATTATCCGAATCTGATGTCGCTGGACGCTAAAATATGGAACAACACCAAGATTGACGGGAAGAACTTCGCCGTACCGGCTGGCCGACCGCTCGACGGCGGCGGATTCTTCTCCATTCGCAAGGATTGGCTCGATAAGCTCGGTCTGCAGATGCCTACGAACATGGATGAGCTGTATACAGTGATGAAGGCCTTCAAAGAAAATGCGCCGGACGGTAAAAAGGATACGATCGGCTTCACGATGCGCAGCGCTCAAATGATTGAAGAGGTGTTTACCGGGACAGTCGGCAAGTGGAAGGAAAAAGACGGCAAGCTCGTCAATATGACGCTGGAGCCCGAAGTGAAGGAGTCTATGATTTACCAGCGCAAGCTGTATCAAGAAGGATTGATTCCGCAGGACTTCCCTGTTCTGAAAGAAACGCAGTATTGGGAACTGGCAACCAGCGGGCGTGCCGGGGTTACGGCGGAAACGCCTGAGGCGTTGTTCCGCTACACGATGGATCAATGGAAAAAGGATCCGAAGGTGGCCTGGACCCCGATCGTCTCGCTGAGCCCGAAGGCCGGCGGGAAGCAGTATGTCTCTCAAGGCTCCGGCATGAATGGCGTGCTGGCTATACCGAAATCGGTGCCGGAAGCGAAAATGAAGGCGATCTTGAGCTTCATTAACTACGGCTCCGGCGGCGAAGGACTGGATTTGACGCTATACGGCATTAAGGATGTTCACTATACGATCGTAGACGGCTTGAAGGTTGCAAACGATAAAGCGGTTGCGGACAGTGTAGGCACTGGATCGTGGGGCAAAATGTTCAGCACGCCGGTCGTCGACCTGTGGCAGTACGCAGCCGGTATGCCCAAGGAGATTTATGAGCGCAATATGAAAATCGCCGGAGAGCGTTCGAAAATTTCGGTGGGCGATCCGACAATCGGGCTGGTTTCGGAAACCGATCTTAAAATGGGCGCCGACTATAACAAGAAAATTTCGGATATGAAAACACAGGTTATTATCGGTAAAATCCCTATGGAAGAATGGGATAAATATGTAGAGCAGCTGAAGAAGGATTCAAACTACCAGAAAATTACAGAAGAGATGAATGCGGAATACCAGAAACGGAAATCTCAGAAATAGCGAGAGAACGAACAAGTGAAAGCACGAGGAAACGGATAGGAAAATCGATTAGAAATTCGCATAGAAATCGGGCAGTATTCGAAATGAGGCGGCGTTAACGCAGCATTTGTGAACAGAAACGTAAGTGTAACAGGGAGTGCATCGAATAGATGTGCTCCTTTGTTGTTTAAGAAAGCTTCTGGCCAGGTTCGCCTACGACTTTAGAAAAGCTTAATATGTTTACATAATAAATAATATGTAAACATATTAAGACTATCAGGTTAGATGGCTTATTTTGCACCCAATCTATCACCCTTGCCTCCAAACGCTCATAGATTATAGAGATTCCTAAATAGGAGGTGGAGAGACATGGATGAATTATTGTATTTCTTTCATCGATTGGTGTGCTACTTCAAGAAATGGTCGATCAGACGGCTGTTGAAACGCTTTTTGCTGGAGCAGATTACTGTAGAAACCAGCGGCGGAACTGTAGCGGGAACACTCATTGGCGTCGGCTCCGATTATATTGAGCTTCTGGAGGCCACCGGAGATCGCGTGCTCGTCCCGCTTGAGAGCCTGGACTCCTTTGCATAATGAATCTCGTTTTTATTGAATTCATCGAATGGATGACTCTTGAAGACAGAGGAGGTGGCACGGATGAATTTTGCCAAAAAATGCGCTCAATATATTGGATATGACGTTGAGATTGTGAACCAAAATCATTTTATCGAAGGCCGCTTGATCGGAGCGAACGCGAACCTTCTATTCGTTCAGACCCAATCCCCCGGCTACGCGCCGGAGCCGAAAATTGCGCACGTATTGAACAGCAGCATCGGCTATGTTCGAATTTTGGCGGAGTAACCAGGGGGATCGATAATGACTGCGCCGATTATGTTTTATCCGGGAGAACCGGTCCATTCGCCTCCAGCATCTGAATCAACCATTGCTTCCAAAGCAGATAGGGTTCCTTGCTGTACTGGGAGATGCTGTCTGAGCGCAGTCTGCGATGGTACAGCGGATCTCCGCCGGCGGAGACGGCAGCTTGAGGGTCATTGTACAAAAACCGGGCCACCATTTGTATATCCTCATATTTGCGGCCTCCCAGAGGCGCATGGGTCCACCAGCCGCCCACGGCGCGCAGGGTGTCCGTTCGGAAGCAGCGAGGGACAAGCGGATGCCCCGCTTCCGTTAAGCTCCTCCAGCCGGCTGCCGCAGGAGCCGCCGCGATGCGCCGGCTGTACCGGAAGCCCCGGCGGGGCGAAGCCGTCCAAAGCTCGTGATCCCCATGCAGCAGCTGTGCTGACGGATAGCTGTCCCCGAGCTGCAGCAGCCGCTCCAGAGCATCCGGCGCCAGCCAATCGTCGGCATCCAGCTCCAGCAGCCATTTGCCGCGTGCGAGCGATAACGCTTCGTTCAATCGAACAGCCTTCCCCTCATTGCTGCCGCTTCGGATGAGGCGAATCCGGCTGTCCTGAAATAAGGGAGACAGCCGGCTTAAGTCCATAGGAGGCTCGGAGCCATCGTCCATCAGCAGCACTTCCCAATCAGGGAAGGGTTGAATCAGAACGCTGCGGAGCGCCCACGGCACAAAATGGCCGTCGTTGCAGGTACACACAACAATCGAGAAAAACGGTTGGACATCGGGGGCGGCGGACTCCTCGTTCAGCCGGGGGACTGCTTGCGCAAGAACCAGAGGAAGCAGCCGCTGCGTCTCCGCTGCGCGCATCCCTTTAGCAAGCGTGGGCTCAAGCGAAGCGGGAGAAACGGCAGCTTCCAGCTTCTCTGTATAAGTCAGCTCGTTTCCCTGCTGCTGCAATAACGCCCAGCTGGAGCCGGGAACATGCGTAAGCTGCGCATATTTATCCAGCAGGACAAGGTCCTGGAACGGCAGCAGGCTTTTACCGGTAAAACCGTTCGTCCAGCCACGGTTGAGAACGGTTTGGCGGTTCCAGATCAATGGCAATATATGATGGGAACCGGCCTTTAATTGTTGAAACAGAACACCTGTTCTGTATGGTGATAAATGGGCAGTAATTTCTGCCAGCTTATGGATCAAGTTGAGGGTTATATTCAGAGCTATTGGCGACTGCTTTCGTGCAGGAATAATGCATGCGAAGCTTTCGTCCGAGCTCTTCAAGATTTCGTTTATCTGTTCAGCGCAGCTGTCTGCTGCGATAACGACCCGACAACCGCATTGGGCAAGCCAGCCAGCCGTACGGCTGTGGCCGGAACCGAGTACAATGGCTAACATCTTCTTAAGCCTCCTGAATAAGCCAAGCAAGCCGAAAGGTTAGTTTATAGAAACAAATCAAAGAGAAATGGAAGGGTGAGACGCTTGATTATCATATACCCGCCGACACTTGACTGGGGATGGATGAAGCAGCGTCCCCAGCAGCTTATGACCTGTTTGGCCAGAAATGGCCATACGGTTTTTTTCTGTAATCCGAGCTGGTCCGAACCGCGGATCGAAGAGGTTGAGCCGCGGCTTTTTGTCGTCCGGCAGTTCGAGCGCTGGCTTCGTGAAGACTGGCCGGCGTATCGTTCTCAGCAGGCGCAGCAGGAGCAAGTCACGGTGTGGTGCTCGTTTCCCAAGCTGGCTTCCACGCTGCAGCAGTTCGATCCGGATTACATCGTATATGATTGTGTAGATGAGTTCGCTCAATGGGCCCCTTATGAAGCGGAAATGGTTCGCACGGCCGATGCCATAATCTGCACATCAGAACGCTTGTTCGCAAATAAGAAAAGAAGCAGCCCGGGAAAAAAGCTCGCTCTGATCCGCAACGCTTACGATAAGGATATGATGCTGCATATCGATTCGTTACAGCCTGCGGGAGAGGTGAACAACGATGCTGTTTTTGGAAGGCCTCCGATCGAGCGAGGAGCCCTTTCCTTGCAAGATGCGGTTCCCATCATGCCGCTCGAACGCGAAGGCAGCAGCAGCGCCGCGCTGAAGCGGGCCGTCTATATCGGCGCATGGGCACCGTGGGTGGATGATATGCTGCTGCGCCGCTTGGCGGATGCCATCCCCGATGTCGAGGTGCTGGTCATCGGTCCCGAGTTCGGCAAGCCGTTTCCGCGGCATGTGCCAAATAAGCGGCTCCGCTTCCTTGGCCTCAAGCCGCACGCGGAGCTGGCGCATTATATACGGCAGGCTGACGTGCTGCTGCTGCCTTTCCGTATCATGCCGGTCACGCTCAGCACGAATCCGGTGAAGCTGTATGAATATCTCGCCGCAGGGAAGCCTGTCGTGTCTACGGCGCTTCCGGAGGCGAGGCTGCTTCAGCCGGAGGTGGATGTTGCCGCCACACATGGAGCCTTTATTGAGCTGGTGAGGCACCGGCTACAGCATCCGGGAGACGCTTCAGCACGAACCGCCTTGGCGCTGAAGCATACGTGGGAGCACCGGGCTGCTCAGGCCGAAGCGCTCTTAAAGGAGCTCACAAGGTAAAAGCCAGACTGACGAGAAACCCGCCTTAAGTGAAAATGAGCACAGACGCAGGTGGGATATCTAAGCTTATGAAGCCCGTTTTTCTTCAAAACTGCTTAGTCTATCTACCGGAGCACCTCCACCGCGTGAAGGTTTGCTCAACAATGAATTGCACACCGTCAAGGACATGAAAAAAGGCAGTCTCGCTATGTGCGGAGAATGCCTGATTTTTTTGATTTAGGAACGGTCTTGCAGCTTATCCTCTATATCTGCCCTAAGCAGCTGAAGCGCGCTTCGGCTGGCCATCTCTACCTCGCGGACATAGGGCATAACCCGCTTCATCTCGTCCACGCCGTTGTTTAGCCACCGCTCCAAGCCATCGCGGATTTCCTCTTCGGTCGAAGATCCAGGGAAGTAGTTCGCTTCCAGGCCGAACTGGGCGAGCAGCTGATATACTTTGCACATGGTGCTGATGCAAAAGACAGGAACGCCGCCGCGAATCGCAGCCACCGCAGGATGCAATTTGAAGGTAATCAGATAATCGACGGATTGAATAGTGCTGTAGGTTAACTCCAGCTCGTAATGAGGCTGTGAGGCCTCCACATGCGCGTTCGGCTCCAGCTCGCGAATGCTGTTCTGCAGCTTGACGCAAGCCAACATATCCGAGTAAGGGTTGCTGGCATGGTTCAATACCGGAATGAGCAAAATTCGGAAGCCCTGCATCGCGTATTCCGATAAAATGGAAGCCATCATCTCAAAGGGGAAGGAGCTGTACGTGTGAATGCAGACGCCGATGGTTCGTTTGCCCTCCGGCTTCAGAATGGGATAGTGCGGCTCTTCGTAGCCGAACACGATGTCCGGCACCGTAGCGATGTTGCCATGAAGCTGATGCTTGCGGCAAATAGCCGCCGAATTTGCATCCCTCGTGTACAAGCAGTGCGCGTGGGCCATCCAGGCGCGATGCTTCTCAATCTCGCCGGCCGGCCAGCTTGAGTCTGGATAGTTGTCCACCACGCCGACACCGTAGATCCAGGCCGGATGGTTGATCAGGCTTGGAGGAAAATAGTTCGAATTATAATGGTATGGGATAATGAGATCCCCGCCGCCTACAATGACAGCATCGATCTGTGTGGAGTCGATAAGCGAGCTGTGCGGGAAAACCTCATGTCCCCGAAACACCTGCTGAAATGTTTTTAAAAATAAATCATCGCCGAAATTTCCCATTCCATAGTACCCGCAAACGCCGATTTTCATGTTCATCTTCCTTTCCAAAGCTTGTTTAATACTTGGTGATAACCGTTATTCTCGGATTCGGTAAACGCATCAGTCCGCGGCTTCCGCTTAAATGAATGGAGGGGCGAGCCTTACGGTGTGCCAGCAGCCCTTTGAACCAGTCGGTGATGTCCAGGGAGAGGGTTTCGTTGATCCGGCAATCGCAAAGAACGTATGTTTGTATCTGTTGTTTCGCTGGTTGATTGGCAAACGTAAGGCGGTGGACAGACCATGGCTTCTCCGTAGACGATATAGTAAGCTGCGCATCCTTCGGCAGCTCGGCATGGCCGTCAAACTCGAGATAGATTCGTTTGATGCGTCCCGAGAAGGGGCACCTTCGGGGGCTGCAGCAAGCATTGATACTCTCCCGCATCGAGCTTGCCGACAAGCACGGGATCGCCTTTTAAGTTTTGCTCGGCATAGTATGAATTCATCGTGCAGTGCTGAAGCGGGTACGAAGTGCTGACAAAGGTATGCTCGGTGAGGGAGGACGGACTGCCGATGCCTACTTTAGCGCTGCCGGCGTGAGCGGGGAGCATCGTGCTTCCCCCAAGACGGGCTATCGGCCCGAAATCTTTTACATGCTGCTTCAAAGCTTGGTCGATGACCGCATAGCGCTGTTCCCAGCTGAATTGCTTGGCAAACAAGCTGCGTTTGGTCACATCCTGCTCGGCTGTCTCCCGTTTCATTTCATCCAGAGATTGTTTTATCGCTGCGACGAACGTTTCCGGCGTATCCGATATTTTGACATAAGGCAGCAGCTTCTGGAGTTCCGGTAAATTCGAAGAAACTACCGGCTTGCCGGCGGCAAGACACTCATAGGCTTTGATCGGATTGGTGCTCTGGGTGATCCGGTTCAGCCTAAAGGGAATGATGCACACGTCCAAATACGACAATATATGAGGCAGCTCCTCGTAATCCTGGTAGCCGAGAAGAAATACATTCTCTCCAAGCGGCCCTGTATCCTCGCGCAGCTCCGGCCCGACGATAATAATTTGGGCATCAGGCATTTGCTGCGCCGTATAACGGATCCATTCTTCATCGACCCATGGAGCCCATGCGCCGATATATCCGATTTTAGGGCCGCTGGCTGGCGGAAGCTGATATAACTGCTCGGTACGATAGTAGGTTGGTAGCGCAACCGGCGCGAAATGCCCCCAATCGCATCCGTTCGGAACGGAGACGATAGGCTTATCTGGCACAAGCTGCTGCATTTTGCTTAACAAATGGTCTGCCGTACAGAAGATGATATCCGCTTTTCCGGACATGGCTTGCTCATCCTCCTCCCAATCGGGAAAATCGTCTACACAATCGTACACGATGTAATCCGCTTGAACCTGTTCGGCAAAGGCGATTTTGCGGCTCCATGAGGTCCAAAGCATTTTCTTGTGGCCCATGCTGAGCTGCGGAAACAAATGGTGCAGAAAATAATCGGCATGGCGGATCACATAGACGTTCGGGGAAGCTTGTTCAATAACAGGCCCTTCGGCATTGTGCTTGTCGAAGTAAAAGACGCTGTGACCATGTTTTCCGAACTGCTCCATCAATTGCTGCGGTCTTTGCTTCATGTAGTTCCAGTTGATTGTCGGCGGGTAAATGATAAGACACATCCGGCTTCCATCCTTTCTATACTTAAATTAAATGGCATTAACAATTTATTATATTAATTTTGTGATAGATTGGTGAGGGTGAAAGTGCTATAATGATGTGTTGGGTTCTTAAACCCAAACGAATATTCCAAGCGATAGTGACGAAAAGTCTAATATAGGAGGCAGAATTGCCGTGATGCAGTATCCTTTTGCCTATGAACCGAAGCAATCCTTCATCCAGCAAGTGAGTGACTGGGTTGCAGACGTGTTCTACGAAATATTACCTGAAGCCGGATTCGAGGTTCGGGATGAGCAAATTTATATGGCCTTCCAGCTGGAGCGGGCCTTTGCCGAGAAAAAAACGATATTTGCCGAAGCGGGAGTCGGGACAGGCAAAACCTTGGTTTACCTGCTGTACGCCATCTGTTATGCCCGTTATACAAGAAAGCCGGCGGTAATTGCCTGTGCGGACGAGTCTCTTATTGAGCAGCTGGTCAAGCCGGAGGGAGATGTGGCCAAGCTGGCACAGCATTTGGGCCTCACCATCGATGCGCGTTTGGGGAAATCGCCCGATCAGTATTTGTGTCTGAATAAGCTTGAAGGCGCACGGATTCGGGACGAGGAGGACGATTTGTTCCAGGATATTTATGAGGAGCTGCCTCGCTTTGTTAATGAGCCGGAGGCGCTTCAATCGTTTTTTCCTTATGGAGACCGCAGACAGTATGCACATCTGAACGATGAACAATGGCGCAAAATCAGCTGGGATTCGTTCCAGGACTGCCTGGTCTGCGATAGGCGGCACCGGTGCGGCCAGACTTTGTCCCGGGATCATTACCGGAAATCGGCGGATCTGATCATCTGCTCCCACGACTTCTATATGGAGCATATATGGACTTATGATGCCCGCAAGCGTGAGGGACAGCTTCCTTTGCTGCCGGAGCACAGCTCCGTGGTCTTTGATGAAGGGCATTTGCTTGAGGCTGCCGCGCAAAAAGCGCTGACCTACAAGCTGAAGCAAGACGTGTTTGAATCCATTATCACACGCCTGCTGCAGGGAGAGATCCGCGAAAAGCTCGCTGTGCTCGTGGAGGAAGCGATTGAGCAGAGCGATACGCTGTTTATGCTGCTGGATCGGCACAGCCAAGCGGTGCCTGGCTCCAACAGGAAGGAAATCAAGTATCAGGAGAATTTGCTTCAAGCTGTCCGCCGGTTTAAAGCGATTCTGGACGATATTGAGGAAGAGCTTGTCTTTGAAAGCGGGCTGCATTCGTTGGATGAATATCAGCTGCGCATCGTTGAAGAGCATTTGGAAATGATTCAACTCGCGCTGAGCATCTTCCTGCAGGCTGACAGGGTGGTATCGTGGGTTACCGAGGAAGCTGACGGTCTCATGCTCGTCATTATGCCGCGGAAGGTCAAAGAGCTGTTAGGCGAGCAGCTGTTCTCCAAGCCGATGCCTATCGTGTTCTCCTCCGCGACGTTATCGGTCGAAGGGTCTTTTGACTACATTGCCGATACGCTGGGCATCCCGAGCTATCTCTCTTTTTCAGTAGCGTCTCCCTATGAATATGCGGAGCAGATGCAGATGGCGGTGCCACGGCTGAGTACGGGTGCTGGCGATGAATTTAAGGAAAAAATGAACGCTGCGGTTCATCTCCTCTGTACGACCGAAGGAAGCGCACTGCTGCTGTTTCCCTCCAAGGAGGAAATGTCGGCATTTCAAGCGGCTATCGCGGAGGAATCTGCCTGTACCGGCATGCGCTTTGCGTTCGAAGGGGAGCGCGAGATCAGTCATTTGATCTCCGATTTTCAGAACGACCGGCAAAGCAATCTATGTGCTTACAGCCTGTGGGAAGGCTTGGATGTGCCGGGACCGTCGCTAACGAATGTGATCATTTGGTCGCTGCCGTTCCCGCCGAACGATCCGGTGTTTGCCGCTATGCGCAAGGATGCGGCGGCTCCTTTTGAACAGGTCGATCTGCCATATATGCTGCTGCGGCTGCGCCAAGGGATAGGAAGGCTGATCCGCTCCAGGGAGGATCGCGGCATTGTCGCTATTCTCGACCAGCGGGTGCATGAGCGCGAGGATATCCGTTCAAAAGTCAAAGAAGTGCTGCCTGCCGGGGTGGAGTGGAAGGAAGCGCTGCACGAGCTGATACCTTTAATGCAATAAAACAGGGATGACAAAAGAAGACCAGGAAACAAAGCCGACACGTTAGTGAGCTTGATCCTGGTCTTTTTGTACGTCTATGTGTATAAGCTTAAGCTTGCTCGCGCCGCAGACGGAAATCCAGCACGAACGTGCCGAAGGGAAGCAAGGATGCGATGACGGCGCCAAGGACTTTGAAGATGGACCCACCGGTGAACGATGGTAACATGAAGCACAGCCAGCAAGTAGAGGGCGAACAGCAGACCGTGCAGCGAGCCGACCCATTTGACAAACTGCGGCAGCCCTGCATAATATTTGAGCGGCATAGCAATTAACAGCAGTACAAGAAATGAAATCCCCTCATAAATTCCAATTGCCCGCAAACGCCCGATGGGAGTTCTGAACATGAATGAAACACATCCTTTTATTATGGCATTACTGTCCATTATACAGCCTATTCTCCGGACGAAACAGCCTGCGGCAGCATCGTTCAGAAACAATTCATACTTATTTATCAGCCCGACTCAGATGATGGAATAAACAGCCTAAACTATCTGTAAATCGACCCTTATACGGGTCCAAATTCACTGCAAAAAAAATTGCACAAAATATTGATTTAGTGCAATTTATGATATAATGAACGAATGGATGAAGCGGCGAGAAGCAGTGCAATTAATTCATGATAGCTGCTGGCACGGATCAAAGGACGGTGAACGATTAACTATGCCGAAGGAAACTGCGCTAACCAACGAATGGAAGCATTGGATTCAGGATACTTATGAAAGCGAGCTGGATTTGTTTGTTATTTCCATGAAGACCAGCGGGATGACCGCTTCCACACAGCGTGCTTATGTTGACGAGGTGCGAAGCTTCTTAAAAACGATTCACCCCAGACAAGTCGCAGCGGTCAAAAGACCCGATATCCTTAGGCACATTGCCGAAATGATGCAAAGAGGCGTCGGTGACCGGGCACGGAATCGGGCGTTGGCGGCCATTCGCGCTTTTTATCGCGCCTTGATCGATATGCAGCATCTGGAACATAATCCGGCGGCCGAGGTGAAGAAGGCCAAGGAAGAAAAAAATCGAACTCCCATCTACCTGGAGGAGCAGGAGCTTGAGCAGTACATATATGAAACTGACGGGAAATACTACCATCGCAACCTATGCATTCTGATGCTGATGGGCTATGCGGGGCTGCGTGTGGGTGAGGTGCACCGGCTTAACGTCGAGGATATTCATCCGAGCGGACATGTCAACGTGCTGGGCAAAGGGCGTAAATGGAGGGTGATCCCGCTGCAGGAAGCGCTTCTGAATCTACTGAACGATGTGATAAAAGAGCGCATCGCGCCTAAATCGATGAAAGAGAATCCGCTGTTCGTTTCACAGTTTGGCCGGAGGCTGTCGCGCCGGATGATCCAGCATATTGCGAATCAGACATTTGAGAAATTAAAGCTAAGCGTGCCGGAGATGGCCAACCGGAAATTTTCGAGCCACAAGCTTAGGCATTCCTTCGGGACCAATCAGATTCGCAATGGAACCGATCTCCGGACACTGCAGGAGCTGCTCGGTCATAAAAGCATTGAAACCACCCAAATTTATACGCACGTTTCCAATAAGCAATTAATCGAAGCGATGGGCAGAGTGAAAATTCCGATTCGAAACTAAATAAGATTGGATCTGAAGAGAGTGTTGGCGCAGACCGATGCTCTCTTTTTCTTCGTATCTCTCTCCTAAATAGTAGGGTCACATAGTAGGTCATGAGACTTATTAAAAAATGCGGAAACAGGCGCTCATTGTATCGCTGCATGGCTGTTTACCGCTAATAATGCAGGGCAGAAGCTTGTTTATTGGCGATTTCTGTCACTTTTTACCCGTGTGATAAGTCCCGGATTACCCGCGATAATAAGCGGAATTACTCTGTTTTTTGACGGGATTAGTTGTTATATTGGAATATATTGCAGCAGGAGTTGATAAAATACGAGAGGTGAATAAATGAAAGCGACCTTATTTCTTTTAGTAATCTTTAGTATGCTATGGTTTCATCTCCCCGCAGGGTCCAGGCGAAAGGAATGGAAGGAGGCAGAGCCAAGGTTTTAGCGACGTCGCTGAATGTCCGCAGCGGGCCGGATCTCCAATCCAGCGTTATTGGCTCACTTCAGAAAAATACAATCGTCACTACGATTACGACGAATTCCTTTGGTTGGACTAAAGTCACTTCCGGACGCATCGACGGATGGGTTGCAGGATATTATTTGCAAGAAGTGAAAGGGACCGCAGCGGTTATTCAAGCAGAGGAGTCTGTTACTTCGAAATCCATGAAAACGGTTTCTGTAAGCGAGGAATCCACTCCAATCCAAAGTAGTTTAAAAAGTAGTTCATCCATTAAAGGAAAGCTGATCGTCATTGATCCTGGTCATGGCGGAAAAGATAGCGGCGGCCTTGGCCAAAAGTACGGTACATATGAGAAAACGATTAATTTATCAACGGCTTTCTATACTGCGGACAAGCTTCGTCAGGCTGGAGCTCAAGTCATTATGACTCGCGATGAGGATGTAAATCCAACACTTTCCAGCAGAGTCAAGCTTAGCGAAAGCAAAAAGGCGGACGCATTCGTGAGCATTCATTATAATGTATCGCCGAAGCCGGTAAGCGGAACGTTAACTTTTTTTTATTCCGAATCTAAAGATATGCCGCTTGCAAGAAAAATCGAAGCCGAGCTGCGTGAAAAGCTCGATTTGAAAAGCAATGGAATTTCGTTCGGGAATTATCATGTGCTTCGTGAAAATGCAAGGCCATCTGCATTAGTCGAATTCAGGATTCTTATCGAACGCTGCAGATGAAAAACGAATTCGTACAGCCGATTATCAAAAAAAAGCTGCCGACGCGATCGTTGAGGGATTAAAGGATTATTTTAAAAGTTAGAGAAAAAGACTGCCGGAAAAAGAAGTTGTCCGGCAGTCTTTTTAAATTTGTAATACATATTCACAAAACCCGTATTTTGTACATATGTAAACCCCAAGACTAGAAATACTAAACTGGCGGATGAATAATAAATTCGCTTTCCCGTCCGTCTTCCCCCAACGGAAAAAATGACGGAAGCAGTCCCGCCTTGCCTGCTCCAGTTCAAACAGCCCGTCGCATTAATCATCCGGAGCAAGTCGGCCAATTTAAAAAACGTGTCGCGATCATCCTCATCAGAATCCATTACGGCAATATGAGGCTCTTGTGATATATTGCGTTGCGTCCATGTCCAGCGAAAAAGAAGAAAAACCTATCTCCTTCCTTCAGCTTCCCTACAATTCCACACTGCCCCACTAGTTGCCATGGCACCAGCCGTCGGAACACCGACTGTGCCTAGGAAGGACGCTATGTTGATATAATGGCCGGTAAGTTTATTTCGAAATACGAGGAGCGTCGCCCGGAAGACATGGAGCAACCCGAAAACATTGATCTCGAATTAGCGCCGGATTTGCTCATCCGACGCTTCTTCTTTCCTGACCACTGGATTTGGTCGGGCACTCGGGGGTCATTTTCATTTTCTTATGCCATGGGCATTTCGTTAAAGAACGTCACGTCTTCAATTGACAGCCTTGTCGTCGAATGTCCGGGCTTCACCGCCTTACCCAGGGCGATCAGCATAATCGGAACATAACGGTTTGAAATACCGAATGCTTCCATGAACTTTTCTTTGTCGTAGCCGCCCATCGGGACTGTATCATAACCTTTGGCGACGGCGACGAGCATCAGCTGCATTGACACTAATCCGCCATCTGTAATAACGCTTTGGCGGACGGCATCAGTCGGCATGCCCGCGAACATATCCGTATATCGTTCAACGAACGATTTAGCCGTTTCCCTAGGCATGTAACCGGCCTCAACCGTCTGACCGTAAATTTTCTCAGCCATTTTATAGCCCTCCAAGTCCCCGAGAACGGCAATGACAGCCGAAGCCTCAACCACTTGTTGTTGATTGAACGCGATCGGAAGCAGCTTTTGCTTCAGTTCCTGAGAGTCAATGACAAGAAACCGCCATGGCTGAAGGTTGGCTCCTGAAGGAGCCAGCGTAGCTTCCCGCAATATTTCGCTTAATTCTTCACGTGAAATCTTGACCTCGGGATCATAGCTGCGGACAGATCGACGTCCTTTAATTACATCGAAAAAAAGTTGTTGCTCTAGCGTTTGAGACCGTTGTGAAACCGACATGGTTCTCTCCTCCTTTTGGAAAAGCGGCATTCAGCATTTTTTGTTTCAGTACAACATTAGTTGTTTGACCAACACTTGTTGTATTTATATGTTATAATAACAACCGAATGGTACGCAATCATCAATAACCATAAACCGTTGTATAGACAACACCATTTCTATAATGTCGTTTTATTGGGGAGATCTTAACCATGACAATTAAAAAGAATGAAGCTGATCCTCGGGTGATACGTACACGGCGACTCCTTCAAGACGCTTTTGCTTCATTAGTTCAAGAAAAAGACTTTGAATCGATAACCGTTAAAGATATTGCAGAGCGGGCTACTGTTAACAGAGCGACTTTTTATGCGCACTTTGTAGATAAATTCGAAATTCTTGAGGCCAAACTAATGGAATCATTTATGACAATCATAAATTGTAGAATAAGCGGTCACGAAGTATTAAATGAAGAAACAATTCAGAGCATTTTTCTGGGTGTATGCGATTTTCACCAGGGTCTAAGCACTATGTGCAAAAGAAGGTATACATCGCTTGGACCTGTATTCGAAATTCAAATAAAGGAAAAAATTCAAACGATACTTGTTTCCTTTATAGACAAAGACAAGATACTATCGAGTTCAAACTCGAACCGGCAATTCTTAATAAATACAGCTACTATCATGTTAAGTTGGGGAATGTATGGGGCGGCTTACGTTTGGAACAATGAGGGGCGGCTACTAAGTGCGGAATCATTCGTTAAACAGACTATGCCCATAGTTATGAACGGAGCCAAAGAACTGCTGGGATAGGTTTTTAACAGATTTTATGCCTTTACGAACGACCGCCCGAGTAGTTATTTGCCGGCGCTTTCGTTTTGACCTGGAGCGAGACTGACCCATGAGCATAAATGTGCTGAACTCGGGAAGCACGAAGCAGTATCCGGTTCCAACATTCGGCAAGGATTTGTTCAATTTTTTTACACTAAATTTCATTTAGGCGAGCCGTCCGTTAAGTGAGCCAACCTACTTTTGGGACAGCTTCTTTTGCATAACTCCATATAATTGAGCATTACTGCCCGTTAGCTTAATCACTTCACTTTAAATGGATCTTCTCAAAATCCGAAATCCTGCTATGTAGGTAGTTTTGTGTCACGAGACTACAATGCAGGGGAATTTGTGCATTTTTCTATGACACAAATTTCCCTACATAAAAAAATAAAAGCCTGATTTCTCAAGCTTTTTCGCTTAGGTTTATATAGGCACTTTTGTGTCATTGGACAATTGGCTCTATTATCCGTTAGGCAGCTTCGGGTATAGCTATATGTTTTTGTCAATTTCGGCTAAGCGTACATGTTCTTGTCTCCCTATACGACGAGACTGATTAAATTGTTATCGGGGTCCTTTATGATCGCATACCGCTCTCCCCACAGTGTATCTCGGGGCTCGAGGAAGCCGTCATACCCAAGCGTCGTCAACTGACGGTACACATCGTTCAGCGCTTCATTGCTGGAGAACTGAAAGGCGAGCTCGGTCCGGTAGCCGACAGGATCTTCCCAGCCTTCAAAAACACTCTTTACCGATTCAACCAGATCGAATGCAAACACAATTCCTTCTTGCTCCACGTCGACGTGATGCGCTTCATCGGCGCCGTCCGGAACAGCCAGCCCCAGGACGCGATAAAAATCCAACGCCCTCTTCATCTTCTCTACGTAAATCGCGACTCGTTTCAACTTTACAGCCATGCTTTGCAGCTCCCCTCGACTTTCTTGATTTTCACTCCCATTATAGTAATTGTCTCTCATAGCAAAATAGTAAAAAACGGACTTCCTCACTACTGCTTGGTCAGCCGTTTGAGTGGAAGGCCGTAATATCGCTTAAAAACGCCAGCGAAGTGCGACTGATCGTAGTATCCGTGTTGAAGCGCCAAATCCGTCAAGCTGAGATAGTCTCCGCTGTGAAATTCCTCCAGCACGCTTTGAAAGCGGACGATGCCGAGCATCTCCTTCGGGCTGAGGCCAAGCTCCAGTTCAAAGGCCCTTCGCACATGCCTCTCGCTGAAGTTCACTTTATCCGCCAAATCCGTTACGGAAAGATTACCTTTGACCTCGTATATATACTGCATGCTCTGGTAGACCAAAGTGGGAGCAGGCGCCTCGGTCGCATCTAGTATTTGGCCCAATTGCTGCTCGACGATCTCAATCCTGTCTGGTAAAGATTGGGCAGTCAGCAGCTTTTCGACCCAATCGAGAGCCTCTTGTCCCCAGAGATCCTCCAAAAACACGCGATTTGCCGCTAATGTCGATATTGGAGACTTCAGGATCGTGCGGGCCGACTCCGAATACAGCCGGATGCCCCATACCGAGCGTGCTTTTGCAAATTGCAAAACTTCGACTTGTGTCGTTAGCCCTACGACATACGCAGCCTGCCTGCTTGATGAAGCGAACAGGTCCACTATAATATCGACACAGCCATCGGGGATAACTCGATGCCCCGGATTTCCCGGTACCGGCAGGAAATCCACCGTCCAATAGGAAGCTACATGCGACGCCAAGCGACGGCTCGGCGCAAACTCCTGGAAGTTGTGTGAGTGGATATGCAACTGCGGCTGCAATTGGGGAGCATGCAAAGGTCGGTAATGATGGCTCATCTGCGCTTCTTCCTCCTATTACGTGAAAAATCTTGACACCCTGGCGGCTAACGTATCTTTAAGCAGCATTGCTGCAAATAGATTGAGAAGCTTGCTATATTCATTTGCATATGCTTGTTATCACCGTCCAACTTACTGAGCATAATGCCTCCCTCCAACAAGGAAAATGCAAATGAAGCAAGCGCATTCGAATCCAGATCTTCCTTAAACTCTCCTGTTTCAATCCCTTCACGAATAATACCCTTCATAATATCCAAGCAGGTATTCAGCCCTTGCCTTGCTCGATCACGAAGCTCTATATGAGTATCGTCACATTCTACAGCCGTATTTTGCATGGGACATCCGCCAATAAATGGTGGATTGTTGACAACATCTTCATAAACACGAAAAAAAGCAATCAACCGACCTGACGCGGTCTGCTCTTGATCAACCGCCTCAGAAAATTTTCTGGTGACCAAACTGGCAGCGTAATTGTAGGCTTCAAGCGCAATCTCGTCTTTACTGGAAAAATGTCGATAAATCCCCCCCTTTTTAATTCCGGTATCGGCAATAATATCGTTTAGCGATGTACCGGCATATCCTTTCTGGTTAAAAATTTCAGCCGATTTCATAATGATGTGTTCTCGTGTCCGATCTCCTTTTTTCATGGGCTCCTCCGCAAAAAATTTATTCTAATATAATATTATATCAAATTTTATGACCGAAACCTTGTCAATCGCTTAAATCCTGGTATAATAAAAAATACCGATCGGTATCTTTTATTATACGACAAGCCGGTTCTTAAGGAAATAGTCGAGACACTCCAATCAGTGCTTAAATTTGAGCACGTAAGGTAAACCATGGAAGAACTGATTTCCTTTTGATTTCATGACAGCCATACGCCTGTTTGAAATAAATAATAGAACTTATAGGAGGACTTGGAGATGAATGTAAAAGTAGGAATTAACGGTTTTGGACGGATCGGACGACTCGCTTTTCGCCGAATTCAAGACGTGGAAGGCGTGGAGGTTGTGGCGATTAACGACCTTACCAACGCTAAGATGTTAGCTCATCTGCTTAAATATGATACAACGCAAGGTACTTTTCATGGTGAAATTGAAGTGCATGACGGAGCCTTCACTGTTAACGGGAAAGAAATTAAGGTACTTGCTAACCGTAACCCTGAAGAAATCCCTTGGGGCGAGCTTGGCGTAGACATTGTGCTCGAATGTACAGGTTTCTTTACCACCAAAGAAAAGGCGGAGCTGCATCTAAAGGGCGGCGCCAAGAAAGTCGTCATTTCCGCCCCGGCAACAGGCGACATGAAAACAATCGTATACAACGTAAATCATGAGATTCTGGACGGAGAGGAAACTGTTATTTCCGGCGCTTCCTGCACAACGAATTGTCTAGCTCCCATGGCTAAAGCTCTGCACGACAAGTTTGGCATTCAATCCGGGTTAATGACGACCATTCATGCCTATACAGGCAACCAGAGCACCCTTGACGCTCCAAATCCAAAAAACGATTTCCGCGCAGCACGGGCCGCTGCAGAGAACATTGTTCCCTATTCGACTGGTGCTGCTAAAGCCATTGGACTGGTTCTTCCAGAACTGAATGGCAAACTGGATGGGGCTTCTCAACGTGTACCTGTATCAACAGGTTCCGTGACTGAACTCGTTACCGTTTTGAACACAGTGGTAACAGCCGAACAAGTTAACGCGGCCATGAAAGAAGCCTCTGATCCAGAAACCTACGGATACACAGAAGACGAGATCGTATCTTCCGATATAAAGGGTATGACATTCGGATCCCTTTTTGATGCTACCCAAACAAAAGTTCTAACGGTTGGAAACCAACAACTGGTCAAAACGGTAGCTTGGTACGATAACGAAATGTCTTACACAGCCCAATTGGTTCGCACTCTGGAGCACTTCGCTAAACTAGCTAGGTAAATAACTTCCCATAATTGCCCTCCTCCCAAATTGGCTCAGAAAAAATCCCGAACAGAAAGGACGAACACAATGAAAATTCTCGTCACGGGAGGCACTGGTCTGCTCGGCGGCCGCCTGATCACAAAGCTCGTGGAGGACGGTCACGAGATTTTCGCTCTCACACGCTCCACGTCATCTCAGGCCAAACTTAAGTCCATGGGTGCGACACCAGTCGATGCGGATCTCGAAAGCAACACACCACTCATATTGCCGGTGATTGATGCGGTTGTGCACGCGGCCGCCCTGTTCCGTTTCTCAGGGCCTCGCGAACCCTTCTTCCGTACCAACGTCGATGGCACCGTAGCCTTGTTGAAGGCAACTGAGTCCGCCGGTGCGAAGACATTTGTCTACATCAGCGCGGCGGGAATTCTCATGGATAATAGCGGTAAGCCCATCCGCGACGCCAATGAAAGTACGCCAACTTTCCCGAACCACTTCTCCGCCTACCTGGCGAGCAAGGCAAGGGCTGAGCCATTGGTTCTGGCAGCCAACAAACCCGGCTTTCGCACCATTGCGCTCCGCCCACCTGTTATCTGGGGGCCTGGTGATCCGTTTAGTCGAGCGCTTCCCGAAGCAGTCAGATCTGGACAATTCGCCTTCATCGACCGCGGAGACTACCCTTTTGCAACCTGCCACGTGGACAATGTGGTCGAAGCCATACAATGCACTCTGGAACGAGGAGAAGGCGGTCATGCCTTCTTCATCAAAGACCAGGAAGGGCAGACTTTCCGTGAATTTGTCTCCTCGCTCGCGAACTTGCAGGGCCTGTCCATCGATAAGCTGCGTTCTATGCCCTACTGGATTGCCTCTGCCATTGGCCGGCTGCTCGACACGATCTGGGCCGTCACGCGGAGAGACGGCGATCCGCCGATCTCACGCTCGATGATACGCATGATAGGGCGCGAGTTCACAGTCAACGATAGCGCTGCACGTCGAGAGTTGGGCTATGTCGGAAGAACTTTGCGCGACGCCGGCTTGCAAAGCTATGAGGGCCAATTTGCTCGACGATAGTGCTTTGGAGGGCGAAGGACGGCAATCGACATCAAGAGAAGACCCGGCCTGTCTTATAGGCCGGGTCTTTGGGTTAGACCTCGTCAAAAAACTGTTCTCCCACTCTGACCATGTTTGAGTCGGTAAAGGTTTTGACTCTAAATGTTAATTGTTTTTTGGCTGTGAATCCAAGACATTCTTTATAGGTTTTTGAAGCACATCCACAATGGCTGCGATGATACTTGTTGCCAAGATGCCCATTAGGCCTAGAGATATTGGACCTGCTGCATCATCACCTGTGAATTGTACACGCACCCTTAAATAAACTATTGCTAACAAAATGAAAAAAATGACAATAAAAGTGCATTTTTTTATTGCCCCCAAAGATTGAAGAGATAACTCAGAGAATGCATTTTTCTTTTCGATGTAGTTTAAAAGCTTAAATACTTGATACAGCGCCACAGAAAACGTAATACATATTCCATATGCACATACCAAAAGTGGATATAGCGAATAATCACCCGGACGCTCTATCGCATCTCTTCTGGCTGCTTCAGGCAAAAAAACTATACCCACGGCAAGCACTGCAATTCCAAACAAAAAAATTATTACCTTTAAGAAAGTGCTAGAACCTCGTTTAACATTCATTTTAAACACCTCGTTTAATTTAATGACAATACGACTTTAACATAAAATATATCGTATTACAATAAATTAATATTGCTTTTCATTATATTATTATTGTTGTTGAGATATCTTTTTAATTTTAAACAAAAAGTAAGAGCATTTCTCATTACTAAGAAATGCTCTTACTTTAAAATGTAAATTTACAATTTAAATTAATAAAGTTTGATTCATTAAATAACATTGATTACAAGTTGGGCTGGAAACATTCCTTCAGAGAACGCCGACAATTGTACTCGCCCTTTTTCACCTGTTAATCTAATGACAGTGCTGACACATCCTCGGTACATATGCATCCCATTGTTTACATATGACTCACTTGAACAGAGATCGCCATTATCAACACCAACGATCTCCGCCGGTCCGGTCACCTTGAAGATGACTTTTGAGCTATCACGAAATACAGGGGTTCCCCCTGCGTCCTTAACTCGAACGCTGAAAAGCTTATGATAACCCTCAATTGCTTCCAGACTGATTTGTTCAACATCAAACCCAAGTTTCACGGCTGGCTCTGCTGTGTTCAGAGTATACTTACATACCTCTTGCCCGCTTATAAAACCTTTTACCGTTATCGTTCCCGGAAAATATGGAAGGTAGCCAGTTATCATTCTGTTTGGATAAGAAGACGGTTTATTTACATAAAACTGTTTATTGTTCAATTCGATTTTTACTTCTTCACAGTTTGTTGCAACCATATATGGAATTACAGTTTTGTTAAATTGTGGAAAGTTCCAATGACTTGCATATCTTGGCGCATCCCAGTGTTCTTTTGCCCCTTCATCCTGAAGAGAATAGTCCATAACAGCCAAGTATACCATAGGTTCCTCTGACCAATAGCTTTGATAAAGATAGGAAAGCGGCTTACGCTCGTTGTTCGTCCAGAACAACGAACCCGCCCATCCTTTAGCAGGATACCCCATTGATTCGCCCAGATAATCAATACCTGCCCAAAGCATGCCGCCAATAACATAATCATGCTTCTCTACATCCATCCAAGGGACTTCGTCACTAAAATTCTGCATTTGATCGGGATGCCCTCTAAAAAATTGATATGTCTCCGATCCCAAAATTAATTTATCAGGAATAGCCTCGTGTATGGCAGGATACCATTGCTCCTGATAATTACAGCTGATCACATCCACGTGCTCGGCAATTCTTCGAATACGCTCAATCCTATCATCCAAATTATAAATTTCCGTATCGCTTTCTTCATCTACAAACTGCTGAATATCCTTCACTTTGGAAATTACATAAAAAATGTTTTTTTCCTTCCGTGGAGTCAAATATTATTTAATCGCTTCTCTAGCGAAAAAGACAGCACTTACATCCTTTCATAAAAAAACGCGATGCGCGCGAAAGTCGCGAGCAACTGGGCAGACCGAAAATAAAGAAAAGAAAAAACTAACGTGAAAAAATCCGTAAGATTACTCTTAAGGATGCTTATTAATATCAGGTTCATGTTCGTCGGCAAGAAAGCTTAAACGTTGCTTCTACCTAAAAAATATAAAAGCCCTGAGAGTGAATCCTACCCTCAGGGCCTAATGAATTATTCTTACAGCAACCGTATCGTAACATAAAGTTCATCCCCAATAAAGGAAAAGAATTAATTATAATTAACTCAAACCCGCAGAATATCACTTTCTATACTCCGTTGCATAATACGCCATGGCGATGGCCGGTAAGGCAATGCCGATCAGCATCGCCGCCTCCCAGCCCCCCTTTGCATAAGCCCATCCCCCTGTCGCAGAGCCAATAGCGCCCCCTAAAAAGAAAATGGCCATATACAAACCGTTAAGCCTACTGCGAAATTCCGCTCCTAAAGAGAAAATCACCCGCTGCCCGAGAACCATGTTGGCGGAAACACCCATGTCAAGTAAAATCGCCGTAACTGCGAGGATGGGGACTGCGAGTGCAGAACTTGATGGAACAAGCAAGGGAAGCAGCCCGGACAAGATAACGATGGCCAATGCCCAGCCTGTCGCCGGACGAACCCATCCACGGTCTGCCATACGGCCCGCGGCTGGCGCCACAATGGCCCCCATTACCCCGACTAATGCGAACAGAGCGACCTCCTTCTGAGTAAAATGAAACGCCGGACTTGTCAATACCAACGGAACTGTCGTCCAAAACAAACTGAACGTCCCGAATACACAAGCATGATAAATTGCCCTCCGGCGCAATGCCGGTGTCGTCTTCAGCAGATGCAGCATGGAGTGCAGCAGCGCCGGGTAAGCTGTGGCGGTCGAAGGCTGCCTTGAGGGCAGAGCCTTTGCCAATACAAGTGCTAGCGCGAAAATCAGTGCTGCGGAGATGAAATACACGGCGCGCCAATCCATATACTCCGCCACCAAGCTTGAAATGGGACGTGCGAGCATAATCCCCAGAAGTAGCCCGCTCATAACGTTGCCCACATTGCGACCGCGCACGGCTTCAGGCGAAAGATGAGCCGCATACGGCACAAGGATTTGCGCTGCAACGGAACCTACTCCGATCACGAGTGAAGCGATGAGGAACAGGACAGCGCTTTTGATTACAGCTGCAATTGCCAAAACGGCGGCTGTGAGGAGCAATGACGAAACAATCAGTTTACGATTTTCCAGGATGTCTCCCAGTGGTACGATAAATAACAAACCGATCCCGTAGCCGACTTGGGTCATTGTAACAATGAGTGCGGCAGCCCCGGCGGAGAGCCCGATAGTCGAACCTATCGGACCTACCAAGGGTTGAGCATAATAAAGATTCGCCGCGATGATCCCGCAAGCGGCCGCTAGGATAAAAATCAGCGATGGCGAAACCGATTTTTCCGTTGGAATGGAAGCTGAACGCATAGAAAGTCCCCTTTACTGACCAAAAATTTTCTGGAACATTCGTTCCGAAATGTGAAAAAAAATGTTTATAGCATTTCCATCACCGTGTCTATCATCTGCTGCATCTTGCTGCGGTCACCCTTCACCTTCGCAACGATATTTATACTATGATTCAGGTTTGAGAGCAGATAAGATAACGTCTTGATATCTTTCTCAGGCTTGATTTCTCCCGTCTCCTGGCCTTTGCGCAGCAGCTCGTAGAAGGACTTCTCCAACTCGTCAAACCGCTCCCTGATCAAAGAATTCAGCTGCTCATCTGGAGAATCCATGCCGGCTGCTGCATTAGTTATGAGACAGCCCTTCGGCGACTCGCTGTCCAAGGCGGAATCGATGTGTATCTCGAAGTACCGCCGGATTCCCGATTTTGCGGATGCCGCATTGACGAGGATGTCCCGTTTGGCTTGCTTCCACTTCTTGTACCAGTTAATCGCCTCGATATAAAGCGTTTGTTTGTCCCCGAACGTTTCGTACAGACTCGATCTGCTAAGACCCATAGCTTCCAGCAAATCGGGAATGCTTGCCGCTTCGTAGCCCTTCCTCCAAAAAACGAGCATCGCTCTATGAAGCACCGCTTCTTTATCGAACTCTTTGTAGCGTCCCATGGCTCTCCCTCCGTTTCCGTAAGTTAAAGTATATCCTTTTTCGGAACGATAAGTCCAGTATTTTCTGGATTTTCAATTTTCAATACCGTCTCCAATAGAGTTTTATCCGTACCGACATTCCCAGGAAAAATAATGTAAGGAATACCTGAAAATTTGGCTTCGTCTCCGGTCAACCATACGGGAACACCTGCCGATACTTGCCCGAGCACTCTAGCTTTTCGAATATTTAACCCTTTTGTTGCAATATCACTGGAAGTGATTCCACCTTTGGCGATAATAAATTTAGGAACGACGCTCAACGATTGAACAATTTGAACCAAGGCAGTCGAAACCGTGTGGCTAATTTTAAAATTATCCGACTTGTTAGCCATGGCTACAAGCTTACGGCTGGTATAAACGACGACATTATTCCCTTGGGCCAGCAGCTCGTTAACACCATTGATAAGCCGCTTCAATTCATTCGCCCGTTCAGCTGGGTCCAGAATCTTGTCAACTTCTAATTGTAAAGGAACAATGTCCGAGTTATTCAATAATTGCTCTAATTGGCGTGTTGTTTTCTGAACAAACGACCCGACAACGATGAGCCCTCCATGTGCCTCTTGCCCTTTGGCTATCAGCTTCTCCTTGGGTAAATACGCCAGATCAGTTATCCCTCCATAGGATTTAACAAAAGAGGCTGCCGTACGAAAAATAAATGATTTCCCCTTGGACTCAGCTCGCAATAACGCTAGTGACAACACATCCAAATCTGAATAAGACATGGCATTGACAATGACCGGTTTGTTTCCCTGGACCTCCATTAAAGCCTTTTCAACAACTAACTCTCCTCTGCGTAACTGATCTAATGTAATGATAAAACAGTCCTCCGGTTGGACCCGGCCATCCGTTTTTTCTGATACCCATCGAGTCAGATTGCCTTGTTGATAGCCAAATACGGTATCCTTTGCAAATTCCGACTCATGTGCCGGAATCATCATGTCGCCATCTAGGATATAATGTGTATTCTTATAGGTTACTCGCCCCCCTTCAATAAAAGCCGGTATAATCAAATGGCCGTCGTACGCTTTTCCGGTTAATCGCTTCATCACTTCAGATAAAATGTCCGTCTCCAATGGATAGTGCCCTCTTAAAGTAGAGTCACTGCGGCTGATAAAAACAACCTTCCTGCCTGTTTCACCTGCCACGGCTTGTACATTCTCTGCAATTTCACGATTGATGCGTTCTGCTGATGCTGCATCAAGTCCTCTCGTGTTCGTCAGAATATACAATACGGTTTCCTGCCCGTTTAATGCATCCCTCAGCAGTTCCTTGTCCCATTGAGTCAGGACATCGACATTATGTACGGTTTGTACGCCGGTTGGATCATCATCCAGCACAATAATTTTCCTATGGAGCGCTTCATTCATCTTCAGAATTAAGGCTCGAAGGTTCGCTTCATTCCATTCCGCAGGCAATTGGGCTTGGATGGAAGAAAAAGACAGCATTCCGTTATGATCTGGCACTTACTGCACCTCAGTTCTTTTAACTTCCGTATTCGCAAGCTTTTCATAGTATTGGACGATGCCGCCATGATCTTGATTTGCTTTGCCGTCCACCTTCAGGGCATGCATAATTTCTAGCAGATGGCTGGACAGCGGAAGCGGGACACCGATGGCATGGGCCGTTTCCATAACATTCGTAATATCTTTGAGGTTGATATCGATTCTTCCACCGGCTACGAAATTTCTTTCAAGAATCAGAGGAACCTTGGCATCAAGCACTGCACTTCCGGCAAGGCCGCCTCTTATCGCATGGTACATCTTATCTATGTCAATACCGGCTTTGGCCGCTAAAACAAGGGCTTCCGACATAGCGGCAATATTTAAATTGACAATGATCTGATTAGCTAATTTAGCCGTTGCTCCGCAGCCGTTATCTCCCACCAAAGTTACGTCTTTTCCCATACAGTAAAGAATTTCTTTGACGCTTTCAAAAATCTCTTCCTTACCGCCTACCATAATAGCTAGAGTACCGTCTATCGCTTTAGGCTCTCCCCCGCTCACAGGAGCATCCAGCATTTCAATACCGCTCTTCGCGGCCTCGCTTGCAATTGCTTTGGATGCCACTGGAGTGATGGAGCTCATGTCAACGATGACGGTACCCGGTGTGGCTCCTTTAACAATTCCATTCTCACCTGCCACAACCTCCATAACATGCTCGGAATTAGGTACCATTGTAAAAATAATATCGCTGTTGGCTCCTACTTCCTTCGGTGAAGCCGCTGCTGCGGCGCCAGACCGGACTAAATCACTTACGGCTTTCTGATTGACATCGTATACCGTTAAATGATAACCCGCTTTGATCAAATTTAATGTCATAGGTTTGCCCATGATTCCCAAGCCGATAAATCCGATGCGTCTTTTCATTTTCGATTCCCTCCATATGTCCATACTTTAAAGAATACAAAGCTACAATAACTAAATTTTTGTATACAGTCAATCTTATTTTGTATACAATTTTTATTATTATGAATACAATTTTTATTATTATGAATACAATTATAGCAGATACTTGTTGTCTATACTTTTAGTAAGCATAAGTTTATAATTATCTTTTGGGTTACGATAAGATTTTGGATCAAAGAGGTGCACGCTTGTGTCACAAATCAATGAAAAGGCCAGTCCGGCTTACCGTCAGTCATATGAAATTATTCGAGAAATGATAATAAGCGGAGCTCTTCCCCGCGGAACCAAAATTGTCGAAGAAAAGCTCGCTTCTGAATTAGGGGTTAGCCGTACCCCTATACGTGAATCTATTCGAAAATTAGAGCAAGAAGGTCTAATTAAGAATAAAAAAGTAGTGAATCCTTCGGAGAAGGATTTGCGAAATACGTTCCAGGTGCGCATCTTGTTGGAAGGCTATTCAGCGCGCTGCGCGGCCACTTATTTACATGAAAATGAACTTCATTTGCTGAAGGAATGTGTCGAGATTGGAAGGACAGGCACTATTGATGAAATTATGAGAGCTAATGAGAGCTTTCATGAAATTATCGTACAGGCCAGTAACAATCCGGTCATGATAGAAATGATAGATCGTATGCAATCCATCATTTACTTATTTCGGCGTACAGTCGTTTACTATAATCGGCCGTTCTTAATTGACGAGCACGAGAGAATTTATGACGCCATTCATGCAAGAGACGGACAAACCGCAGAGCTGCTTATGCAGCAGCACCTTCTAGCTGATCTGGAATTTTGTATACATCTGTTGAGTGATAAGAAAAGTATATGAGGAATGAACCCTGATAAGTTTAGAATTAATAAGCTTCCAAAGTATTTTACATGCAAAAGGCACTTCTCACCACTTAAATCAGTGATGCGAAGTGCTTTTTCACACATAGTTCAAGACTTACACCGGCTCTTTCCTAAGGAGGGAAATAGTTGATGTAAGTCTTATTTAAATTTAATATTCAGATAGTTCAAATTAACGTCTGAAATCGGTAAGCTGTTGCTCTTTTATAAGAACTAAGCGACTCCTCAGAACGTTACATAATTCCTTGGAAAATGAGTTAGGTGTGCAAAATCGTATGTCAAGAAAATTTTTTTCATGAAATTCTAATCATTTTCTAATAAAAGTTGTTTTGCCCCCGTCAACCTTTGTTTGGATGACCTCCTTCCAAATTATAGGGTGGATTTGATTTGATATAGTGAACACAGCGATAGCTAACCTTCGCAAATACCTGAAACACGAAGAAGGACAAGTCGTTCCGACTTAAAACAGGAGGGAAACAACAACATGAAATTACACCAAGCATGGAAAAAACGTCTGGCGATACTTTCGATCGGAGCTACGCTTACTTTCGCTGGAGGGATCATATGTAATCAGGTACCAACGTACGCAGCAACCTCCACAACAACTAAAGCAAATAAAATTATTTCATTGGGTGAAAAATATCTTGGAACACCATATAAGTTTGGGGCAAAGGTAGGCCAGACTAAATCATTTGACTGCTCATCATTTACGAAATATATCTACGGTAAGTACGGAATTTCATTGCCGCGTACAGCCGCTCAACAATCAAAGGCAGGCTCTTATGTCTCCAAAAGCAATTGGAAAAAAGGAGATTTGCTGTTCTTTAAGGTGCCCGGCAGGTCCGCAAGTATTGGGCATGTTGGCATATATCTAGGCAATAACAAGATGCTAAATACGTATGGTGCAGGTGGAGTGAAAATTACTACAATCAATAGCTACTGGAAATCTAAATATGTAACAGCCAGACGTGTTATTAAATAATAATCTAATGATCCTGCTGAGCAATTTCCATTTTAAAAGTCAATGAACAACAGCAGCCGGTCGTCTGCCGGCTGCCGCGGTATCAAAATTCAATTAACGGTTACACGCATTCCAGAGAATGATAGCCGTCCATACTGCTGATTTGGAGCGTGATGATAATCACCTTTCGGTGCAAGTTGAACACTTCCACTTCCATTAAACTTAACATGGATTCACATTTTTCAGCCATACGGCGAGCGCTTCGCCTACTTCATCGGGTGCGTCTTCTTGGGGATAATGGCGGCCTGGCACGGTAACCTCGGTCTGAGATGGCCATGTTCGGCAGAAATCGATGTGGGATTGCGGCAATAAGCCGGGGGCGCATTGAATGAATAGTTTGGGAACAGCGCTTTGAGCAAGCCATTCTCCATACTCAGTGACAATCTTTGTTACATCAGCCGGATCTCCGTCGAACGGAAGTTGGCGTGCCCAGCTGAGCGTAGGACGGCGACTTTCGCCCGGCTCCAGGAATGGCCTGCGGTACTGTGCCATCTCTTCATCCGTAAGCTTGCGCAATATGTTGACCGGCAAGTTGAACTCGATGAACGAATTTTGCTCCAGCACCATTCTCTCCCCTTCCGGCGTCCGGAGCGCTTGGAATATTTGGCGGCCATTTTCCGGCATTTCACTCCAACTGCGCGGCTTAATAATCGCCTCCATGTAAACGATGCCTTTGACCGCGTCGGGATGACGCTTACTCCAGTCGAAGCCCAGTGCCGATCCCCAGTCGTGAACCACGAAGGTAACACGCTCGCCCACGCCAAGCTGATCGAGCAGCTCATCAAGGTAGCGGCGGTGCTCAGCAAAGGTGTACGCGTAAGGCCCGCTGTCCGGAAGTTTGGCGGAATCTCCCATTCCAATGAGATCAGGTGCAATGCAGCGGCCAAACTTTTGGGCATAAGGAATGATGTTGCGCCAGAGATAGGAGGATGCTGGATTTCCGTGTAGGAAGACGATCGGATCACCTTTTCCTTCCTCCACATATGCCATCTCTAACCCGAATACTTGAGTTCGCTTTTTCTCATAGGGGAATGCCGTGTTAATCATTTTTGATCTCACCCTTCCATTTTGATACCCAGCCTGAATCGGGATATATAGGATGCGGCCTTGCCTTCCCTTCTTTAATCCACCTATCACGTTCGGATTTTGGCAAAAGCAGGTCGAACAAGCAGTTGTCGTGAAGATGCCCGATTTCCGCATCATTCAGTTGAAATTCCACCCCCTCCGAATCGATGCGGAAGCTTTGTAACGCCAGTCCAAGTCATTAGTTCTCCCGTCAAGTCCGCTCCTCCGTGCCCTCTCATTTTACGTTTCCTCCTGATCGGTCAGATTGTGAAGCACGATCTTCAGCAGGTTTACTAACATGTCATACTCTTCATCCGAAATACCTTTACGGGTTTTGTTCTTAACGCGGGCCAGCGCTTCCTGCACCTTAGGTACGACCTCACGTCCCGAGTCCGTCAAATAAAGCAGATTATAGCGGTTGTCGGCGGGATCTGCTTCCCTCCATACATAACCTTCTGCTTCCAGCTTGGCAATCGCCTTAGCGGTAGTCGTTTTGTCAATGAGCAGTACCTCACTTAGCGCCTTCTGAGTGATTGGTTGCCGAAACGCAATTGCCATCAGAAAAATATACTGCCCGCTTCCGATTCGATATGGAGCTAACTCGGCTGAGATCAATATCTGCATGTGTCGGTAGATGGCAGAGATGTATTGACCGTGCGATTCCGCTGTACCCTTGTCATTCTGTCTCGAATGCTCGCTCACATTATCCCTCCTTCAATAGGGTGTTATTGCAACTAATTGTATAATACGTCGAATAGGATGCTATTGCAACTATTTTTTTATAAAATCCACCTAGATACGTGTACTCACACGAGCGGCATTGAACTTGCAGTGGGATTTATTGGTAAAAACAATTGACATATTTTAGATTTGGAGGTATGTTGAAATCAATAAATGAATGAATAGTTCATTCATAAGATAAGAAGGTGTTCGCGAAATGATGGAAAAAATGAATAATAAGGCATGGAGCGTGCAAGGCAAATATGTGATCCTTACGGGTGCAACCAGCGGCATAGGGCTAGCGGCCGCCAAGGAACTGGCGGTTCGAGGAGCCGACTTGGGAATCGTGGCGCGGAGCCAGGCCAAGGCAAACGAGACAGCCGAACAGCTCCGGGTGCTTACTGGAGGCAATACGAACGTTGACGTCTTTCTGGCAGACCTCCCCGATCAGAGGTCGATTCGCCGCGTCGCTTTCGAAATTTTGGCCCGATGTCCCCGGATTGATGTGCTGATCAATAACGCAGGTGGGATGTTCGTCAAGCGGATTCTGACCAAGGACGGCATAGAGAAAACTTGGGCGGTCAACCATCTCGCCCCCTTCTTGCTGACGACGCTGCTCCTTGAGCGGATCAAGGTGAGCGGCGAAGCCCGGATCATCACTACTTCTTCACACGGACACAAGATGGCGAAGAAAGGGATTGCTTTTGACGATTTGACCGCTATGAAGCGCTATAGCTGCCCGCAGTCCCTGATGGGCGGTGCCAACTTCCGATACGGTGAGACGAAGTTAGCGAACATTTTGTTCACTACAGAGCTGGCCCGACTCCTTGAGGGTACCGGAGTTGTCGTGAACTGCTTTGATCCGGGGCTTGTCGCTACCAATTTCAATCAGGAGAACGGTATGCTGGCGCGGATGACGATGGCGGTCATGAAGCGCTTTTCCCAAACGCCGGAAAAAGGAGCCGAGACTCTGGTCTGGCTGGCGGATTCAAACGAAATCAGCGGAAAGAGCGGCAGGTACTATGTCGATATGAAGGAAGCTATTCCCGCGGCTCCGGCCCGCAGCCGAGAAGCTGCTCGAAAGCTATGGGAAGTCAGCGAAAGACAAACCCGGAACTCGGGAGCATCATATAGGAGAGTGGTTACAATGACGCAAAAGAACACCCCAGACGATCGCAGCTACGATGAACGGAGAGAACAAATTAGGAAGGCTGCTCTCAAAGTGTTCGCCTGCCATGGAATCGCCGGCACGAAGATAAGCATGATTGCCGCCGAAGCCGGCATCAGCCAAGGTCTCACCTACCGGTATTTTCAGTCCAAGGAAGAACTGTTTACACTGCTCGTTCAGGAGGCCATTGATGAGGCGCAAGCCTCGATTCGGAATGTCCCTTTCCTTCCCGGAACCCCTCTTGAACAGTTCAAAGCATTGACCCGGAATATGCTGGACGATACTAACAAGCACTACTTCCTGCTCGTTCAGCAAGCGCAAAGAGCGGAAGGCGTGCCGGAGCAAGCGAAATTAGCGATTTCCCGATATCACCCCCAGGATACGATGGATTTGCTGGTTCCTATTTTTGTGAAAGGGCAGGAACTCGGCGAATTCAGCGAGGGTGATCCGCGGCAGCTGCTCTTCCTCTATTTTTCCGTCGTTACCGGGCTGATGATCCAAGAGACTCCTATGGGCGAAGGCTATTGGCAGTTGGTTGTGGATCGATTGATCAAGCTCCTGACTTGAAACTCGATATACTTGATGCGCACGTCTGCGCGTCGCCCTAGCGATTCTCACTCCCATGTCTCTAAGAAGACTTTTAAATAGACAAAGAGGCTGCCCCAGGTCCGTTCAACCTTGCGGGACAGCCTCCATAACCATGCACACACCTATTCCTAACTAATTCTGCAGTTATAACTTTCTTTTTTACAATTTCTTAAGGATTCTAAAGATGATTACCGCTGTTTCCGCTCTTGTAGCATTTCCGATAGGATTGAGGCCCGCTCCATTCCCTTCTATAATTCCTTCATGTACCATGGAAGCCACACCTTCTTCAGCGTAAGAAGCCACAGATCCTTTATCGCTATAGCTGGCAAGATCCGAGCTATTTCCTGTAAGCTTGAGCTTCTCTGATAATTGAAGCGCTCTTGCACACAGTACCATCATATCTTGTCTGGAGATTTCTTGTTTAGGATTAAAGAGGTTATCCCCTACCCCGCTGGCAATACCAAGTTGTTTAGCAATACCTAGAGCCTGGTAATAATAATCACTACTGCTCACATCGTCGAAATTGGAGCTAAACTCAGCTTTCATATCAAGCGCTCTAACCAACAGGGTGATAAAATCAGCTCTTGTTATGTTTTTACCCGGATCAAAGGTGGTGTCCGATGTGCCTTGAATGATCCCCTTTGAAGCCAGAAACTCAATCGCTTCTTGTGCCCATGAATCATTTATGGCCACGTCGGTGAAATTTTTACCTTCGGAAGACGGCTGTGTGCCAGGGTTCGCCGAAGGCTTCGATGGTTCTGTTTCTGTTGGCGTCGGTTCTATCGGTGGCGTTGGAACTGTAGGCGTCGCAGGTGTTGTCGTGCTCCCCCCACTGCTTCGATGCGGCCTTCTGTTGGTCACGTCAACTACCTTAACTGCCTCTGCCCTCCAAGATGTATACATGGCGGAGTTGATATTAGCGGTGTTAAGCGAGTTAGGTGCGTTGGTGCTGCTGGCGTATGTGGTGCCGAAGCCGCCGAAATCGTTCCAATCAACTTCCGCTTCCAGCTTTAGGTGACTCATATAGCCATAAGCCTCGCCGCCAAGCGTTACGCCGTCTTGGGCGTCATTGGCATAGACGATCGCCGTTAAAATGCCTTTGGTCGGATCATCAGGTTTTTGAATCATGCTTATCGTTATGCGCACGTCGTCAACCATACCCTCAACACCATCATAAACACTGGACATTGCGCCTCTGGGGCCTTTAGGGTAAGTTACGTCGGTTTGCAGGTCGGTAATCGTTTGATCCAGCTTAGTGCCGAAGTCAGTACCGAGTGAGCTTGCCGGGTCGGCATACGCCTCGCCGTTATTAAATTTCATAAGGAACACTGCTGAGCCGGCGCCGGCACCGCCCGTGTTCGAGCCTTCCAGTGCATATTTACTAATCCCGTTTGCGTTGTCCATGCGCTGGATCCGCAAGCCGTATCCGTTCTTGATGCCGGGTGAATAAGCCCTATTATCTTTGTTCTGCCTCATATAACTGTTGGGCTCGGGGTTGTTCAATGTATCGGCTTTGATATAAATATCCAGGAAACTTGGCGAGCTGCCGAAGCCGGCGCCGCTCTTGCTGGATACAAGGCCTACTTCCTCAATCATATCACCGAACTTGCCGCTAGATTTGGGCGGCACGTAGAACAAACGAGAGGTAGCTGCAGCGGGCCCAGCGTTTCCACTTGCGCCGCCTTTCGGTTCAATACCGGAGAAATTCCACGTGACGGTGTTGTTGCTGCCGCCTTTCGGGTCGTTCCTCCACCCGTTCACCACCATCATCGTGCCGGGAATTGCCGTATTTTGATTGTCTGTGGGAATATTGGCAAGAAGCGGCTGATCATACCATATCACTTCTTTGCCGCTTGTGGCCGTAAAGCCGTTATTGATTGTGTCGGTCCAATAATGGATCTTAACGTCCGCCGCCGTGATTACACGAGTCATAGTCAAAATAGTTTTGGCGCCGACCGCGCTGTGGTTATATTTGGGCGAAATTTCGGCCTGCAAGTAATATCCTATGTCGCCTTCGTTCACCGCATAATCCTTCACGGGGCCGCTGCCGTCACGCGAGACGGCTACAGGGGTTCTAACCGCCGGGTTGGCTGCGTCGACGCGGAACCAGTCAACAACGGTTCTATCAAGCAATCCCGCTTGCGCGCCGGTGCCTGTAAAGCCGGTTATCGCGTAATTCACTTTGGCCACGCCGTCCACAGGGTCAAGCAGACTTGCCCCTTCAGCCAAGACAGGCGTCTCCTGGTATTCGGCTTCAACTGTCAAGGCTATGCCGCGCGCGATTCCGAGGGAAGCGCTCTTCGCTATAACATACAGTTTCACATCGTCCGTAATGCCTGTTAAGTTAGCCGTGACCGTGGCTGTGTCTGTGCCGGTAGATTCGAGCGATATGACATCCGTGCCCGTGATTAACGTGCTCGTCGCCTTGTTTATGCCCGTCGCTTCGTGGGTATAGGTATACGCGGAAAATTCCCAGTCGCCGGGATCGGTTTTTCCCGTAGGCACTCCGGCGGTGAGCGTGGTCGTCGCGTTTGCGCCGCTGCCTTTACGCAGGTTTCCGCTGCCGCTGCGGGTCAGCGTGGCGTTCGTGGCGATTGTGTTATAGTTCGTGCCGCCGGCTAGTGAATTATACATATTTTGATCTAAGTTGCTGTTCTTCTCGTCTAAAGCGGCCTCCGCGATTTTAGAAGCAATCGCCGGGTAGTTCGTGCCTAAGATATTTTGTACGTTGTAGTAAGCTTTACCGTTCGATTCAAGCTTATACGCCTTAAGCAGGTCGCCTGTCATATCGATTGCGACTCCCGGGGTTATTGCTTCTTGCACAAGGTAAGGCGCTCCGTCAAACGTCACATTGGATTGGTAATTGCGGCTGGCAGGGTTCATAGGCCCTTTGCCCGCCCAGTTGAACAGGGCTTGGAAACCGCCTTGCGGCGCAGGGTTCGCGGATGTTCCATTAAGCAGCCTATTGCCGCGATGTATCCGCGTATCGACCATAACCGCGTTGTTCACGTCAGTTGCGTCGCTAAGCCCGGATATGTATGTATCCGCCGCGGCCAGGCCGTTGACGCTCACCTCAAACGGATCCACATAGATATCGCTGTTATAGAATTGGGTGCCGCTGTTGAAGTTGGTCATATAAAAGTGCAGTTCGCTGTTCATATAAATAGAAGGGTTACCCGAATGGCCGCCCGCGACGACATAACAATTAATCATTACGGCTTGCCCGAGGGCCAGCATATTGTGAAGGCTCATAAACGCGCTGTTAATAGAGATGCCGCCTCTGCCCGAAGCGTTGGCCCCCATAAACAGCTGCGCCTGCGTCCTCGTGTCGCTGCGCATAGGGCGGCTGAATCCGCCGTCTTTAAGGCCTAGAATATTGGCGGCAAGTGTAGGGTTCACGCTTGTCCACGCCTGCGCTTCCCTGTTAAGCGGGAAGTTCAAGTCTAAGTTCGTGTAGTTGGCGAATGTGACGTTGTCTGTCCACACGCCGCCTGTGCCCGTAAGGTTAAACATCGTGAAATTTCCGTTTGCACCCGCTTGCTGCCCGCGGGCGGAGGCGTAGACCACTTTGCTGTAATCGCTGCTCAATCCGTAGAAATAAAGGTAGTTCGTCGTCAGCGTCATACCGATAGGCGTGGCGTTGCTCATTGTAGCGGTATCCTTAGTTTCGGGGTCATTCGCGTCACGCAGCGGGCGATTGTTATTATCGTCCGGGTTATCAACCCAGTAAACGCCGGGGGCCGTCAGAATCGTCATACGGCTGGCGTCCGTGCCGTTTACAAGTCCCTTGGGGATGACAATGTCGTCGGTTGTTTCAGGTGTTCCCATCGTAAGCGTCGTGCCCCATTTGGCATCCTGCAGGGAGCGGAAGGCGTGGCCGTTGCTTGCCGCCAGCTGCGCATCCGTCAAGCGCCAATCCAAAAAGATGGTGTTGGTGCCCAGCGTCCAGGTTTTGCCGTTCCAGCTTACCGTAGCGCCGTCAAAGGTAATGGCTTCCGCGCTATTCGGATCTAACGAGGCGTAACTGGGGAAAGCCAGCCGCAGGTTTGTTGTTTCCGCATCGTAAACCGATTCAGCCACAGTAGCGGTCGGCGAGGTGTCTTCATTCGCTGTCGCTAAAAGCGGGCCTCCTGCTTCCGGAACGAAGGCCTCCTGATTCTGAACACTTAAATCGGCCCCCTGTTCAGCTGCTGCCACTGTGATCACTCCCCCGGTCAAGCTTCCGACTATCATGGCAGCACTTAATATACCGGCTAAGATTTTCTTTTTCATCCTTCGCAGTACCATTGTCAAATTCTCCTTCCTCATCTTTTGTGAGCGTTTCACTTTCGTCCTGCTTGCATCTCCCTTCCTAGCGACAATAATTGAAATCGCTTACAGGAGTAAATATATTAAATTAGGTCGTTACAAACAATATACACGTGTTAACTTTTTCCATATGAAACAGAATAATAGATAATCATTATATGGCTTTTGAAGTGTCATTAGCTTCGTGAGCGTTTAACTCCAAGGGTACTTTGCGCTGCCTCCGTCAGATGGAGTAACGCCACATGTTATCAAAGGCGCATCCGCGGGGGCTGATCTTATTGCCCCATCCTTATTAGATGCAGTTCCATTGATGATGAAATATGCAAAGAGAATGACATAGAAGCTCCTACGATGTCAGTAGCCTCACAAAAATAGAACGATCGATGCCCACGGTTGGAATAAAAAAAGCCCCAATCTCCCGGGGCAGGGGGATTGAAGCTATATTACCTCTGAAGCGTAGCTCTAAATGGTATCTCTGTTATCTCAAAAATGAATCCAGGTAACGATTTTAGAATTGATCATAACCTTGTCGAATTCAGTGAACAACTCTTGCATTTACTGTTTTGGATTCCATTTCACAATCGAAATCCAAACATCGCACTGATAATCCTCCGCAGTCGAGTCCCCTGGGAGATATACTTTCCAACCCACGCCATCCGGAGTGTTCATAGCCGGTAGCCGGAAACCATGCTTGGTAAATCCGGCTAAACACGTTTATTATCGCATTCGGAAGAGTCCTTCTCCGCTTGGTATTTCTCTAAGTATTTCTTTACACTTATTTATTTGTTCTTCCATGATTTTCTTCATTTCCTAATATAGTTTTATCCCCCACTGCTTCCACTTAGTGAGGCTGCCGATCAATTTCGCGGCAGCCTCACTTTGAAGTTTGTTGTTGAACTAACGTACCCGTTAATACCCCCCGTCCAATCTTCGGTGGTTTACCATGTTATGTAACCGTCGTCGGGAATGGGTCATGTTCTTGTCACCCGACAAGCTGCGGCAGCGGCGGGCCTCGTGGGGTTGTCTGCTGAATCATCTTCCTCAAAATCGCATCTTGCAGACCACGGGCCGTATGGCCCGACGCGTAGATACGGTGCTAGATGATGCCTGCGATTCCTGATATACGATCAAATATTCTTCTCGTCTTTAAATTCTATACAAAAGGGTTGCATTTCTGGGTTTAAACAATATTCTATTCTTTTTCTAAAATCTTTCCATTTTACTTTTTCTAATGCTTCTTCTATTGGAAAAAAACCAGAATCCAAACTCTCCGATGATAGTATTAACTCCCCACCTATAGGCTTTGCTAAAAATAATGTATTACAAATTGAATTTTCTACGTTCTGAAATATTCCACAAAATTTAATAATTTCGATGTCGATTCCTGATTCTTCTTTGGTTTCTCTAATGGCTGCGTGACTTAAAGATTCTCCCACTTCAACTTGACCACCAGGCATTTCCCAACCTCTTCTTGGTCCTTTAATAAGTAACATTTCGTTTTTTTCATTTATTACAATTGCAGCTGCCGAAACGATATGCTTTGGTGGATTCATAGAAGCCTCTCCTTCAATAGATATATTTAAAAATATCTAGGATAATCACGAACCCGAGAACCTTAAGGCAGTCTTCTGCCGGCCGCGACGCGGTTAGGTACGCAGTGGTTGTCTGCCTGACTCATCTTCCCTAAATTACCTCTAGCAGACCAAGGGTCGGCGTAGCCAATCCTCAGCGTGAATACGGTGTTATAAGATCTACCCCGCCTTCTTCGAGATACCATTAGTTCATCACATTCAAATAAGGAAAGGCTTCAATGGTTTTACCTGAACATTTACCAGAGTATCAAATAAGCAAATGAATTAACTTTCAGGAAAAGCTGATCAGCAATAAGACACTGCTGCAGTCAGGGACTTAGAACATTCCTAGATTGCCGCTAGTATTATTGCGCCCACTACTTTGTCATAAGGTATTTTCTCACTTAAAGCAACCCATGTATCCGAAATCTGGCCTCATTACCGATTTCCTTAGCGAGTTCCTCTGGCCGCTTGTTCTCGGTGTCAAGCAGGAATGGCTTATTGATTGGTGACGCCATCAACTTGTTCCGAAGGAAAAGCGAACGTTGGATATATTGTGCGTCTCCCCGCTGAGTGAGTCGAGCGACGAGCGTCTCCGGTTCCGCATACAGTACAACATAATGGAGCGTCTCGTCAAAATCAGACAATTGGTCATAGAACCATTGCAGTTCGTCTTCAACAACGAAGTCGATAACCACATCTAGCCCGTGCCTAAGCATATTTCGAGTCACAGCAGTGATATTAAGCCAAGCCAGTCGGAGTCGTTCCTCCCAGGGCGGTTCGTTCTCCCCTCGGTATACATGGAGAAGGTGATCACCCTCAATCAACGCGCATTGATTCATCGAATCAGCCAGTGACTTGGAGACAGTTGATTTCCCCACACCAAGTGAACCAGAGATAATATAGATTGCCATTTGATTCCTCCATTTCAGTATTGCTATCCTCACAATTCGATAATTATCAGGGAAATGTTGGAAGACGCTTTGTTTGTTATTACATTAAAGTTGGGTTCATTCATTTATAAATTTCTCTAATTCAACTTATCAAGTTAAAATGCCTCTCTCAGATTACATTCAGGATGATGCCCTTTAGTTCAATCAGAGTTTTGACTCGATAGCTGGCCTGTGAGAAATCATGTGTTTTGGTGAAGTCGTTATGGACAATAGCACAGTCGATACCGGCCGCTAGGGCCGAGATCAACCCTCTGTTTGAATCCTCAACAACCAGGGTCTCTTCTTTAGTAGCTCCGAAGCGCTTTAGGCCGGTCAAGTATGGTTCCGGGTGCGGCTTGGTGCGCTCGTAATCTTCGCGAACAAGGACGAATTCCATGAATTGTCTGATCTGGCGCTTTTCATGAATAAGTTGAAAATCCGCACGTTTTGCAGTCGTCACGATTGCCATGCGGACGTACTTTGACAGTTCGGCTAGCGTTTCAACTACGCCTTCAATCTCTATGGCTTCAGTTCTTAGATATTCCTGATAATAAACGTTGCGGACTTCACGCTGCTTGCTGATGGTCTGTTCATCAATACCCGCCGCCCTAGCTTGGGACCAAGTGCCCAATGACTGGGTCATGTCGCGGAGGTATTGATTTTTATCCAAGGTGAATCCAATGTCAGCCAGAGCCCGTTCTCCCGCTTTGTAATACCAGAATTCAGTATCAACCAGAACGCCATCATGATCGAAAAGTATGTACTTTTTCATTGTTCCGTTCTCCTTTGTCAGCTGCAGCAACCATGCGTGTACTAACAACATTAAAATCAACATCTGCATTATCTAATAACACATCTAGTTTCGTAGCCGAGTGCTTCCTTATAAAATTTATTTATTCCACAATCTTGTTACCTCTTTTAATTCTAACTCCTCAAATAACATTTTATAGATATCCGGTTTCTTTAATTGATTCAAAAATTCTAAGCCATAAGCTGGATCAAAATACTTCATCATCAAAGTCATTACAAGACCATGAGTTCCGACTGCTATCTTCTTCCCCTTATGCTCTTTTAGTATGGGTTTTAGAACTGCGATGGCTCTTTTCTGACAATCTGCATTAGACTCTCCACCCGGCAAAGTATAATCAGGGTCATTAAAATTTTCTCTGATACTAGACATTAACTCTGCATTTTCAATAATATCGGCTGCAAAATGACGCTCCCTAAGATCTTCCAAAACTTTAATATCTAAGTTTAAGTGCTCGGCCAATCCCTCAACACTAAGAATTGCCCGAGTATAAGGACTTGATATAATCATGTCTATTCCTTCATCTATGAGTAACTTCGTTACTTTTTCAATATCGGCCTTTCCTTTTGGGGTAAGCCCTCTTGTTCTTTCATTTCCTTCAGTGTATGGTGATTCTCCATGCCTAACCATATAGATAATTGTCTTCATACAGGCCTCCTTGAAATGCTCTTGCGGTGGATGGTGCGGCCAGTCTGATTAAGCTTGCGCTAAGTCAAACAGCCCGGCCGCCTATGTGCTGCCGAACTGATGCACCGGCGGCACATAGGTGGCCGGTGCATAAGATACCGTTAACGGAACTATACCATACATTGGGAGAAACGGGTATTATTGCATTATCCTTTTTTCACGCTTAGTCTTGCGTTCCGCATACTGCTTCCTTCCCTCCAAGAAAAACAACGCCGACCTTGGCGGTCGTGATATCGCTTCGCTCCGTATCCGGCGTCACCTCCTGGATCTGCACGTCATACCGGCCCTTCAGACTCTGCAGTCCGTTGAAGGCCACGATTGCTTCGCCTCGAATCGTTCCGTATAAGAGCAGCTCGACTCCGATCGGATCATGAAGCTCTTCGTTCTTTTCCTTCATGCCGGCGGCTATCTTTGGTGGAATCGCTACCAGCATGTGTACATGATCTGGCATCATATGACCTTCCAGAATTTCGATTCCCTTGTACTTACATAGACGTTTGAATATTTCGATTAAATCTTTTCTCACTTGATTGTAGATCTCTTTACGTCTATACTTCGGGGTGAACACAATGTGGTACTTGCACATCCACTTTGTGTGCGCTAGACTGTAATTCTTATTTGCCATCTAAGACCATTCCTTTCATTTGAGCCTGAACATCTCAATTTTATCGGAATGGTCTTAGTGGTCAAACCCTCAATCCCTCCACCCGCATAGCAGGTGGTTTTTTGTTTCGTGCGTTTCACGCACTCAACCGGCTAAAGCCTATAATAAAAAACAGCCGTCTCCGGCTGCCAGGCTGTCGAGAAACCCGCCTTTGGAATTCGTGAAATTACCTTTAAATCTAATCCAATTCACGGGTTTCGACAGAGGCTGGAGGAGGATACCCTACCGGAGTATCACACGATTATATGATAAACCTATATCCGGAGCCCCATACCGTACCGATATACTGCGGCTTAGACGGAGTCTCCTCAATTTTCTCCCGGATGCGAGCGATGTGAACCGTTACTGTCGACGCATCGCCCAGGCTGTCCAGGCCCCATATACGTTCGAACAGCTCCTCTTTCCCGAATACCCGGTTCGCATTCTGCAGGAGGAACAGCAGCAGGTCGAACTCCTTCTGCGCAAGCATCACTTCATTGCCGTTCACGAACACACGGCGGGCATCCTTATGCACTTCCAAGCCGCGCACTTGCAGCTTGGTGCCCTCCGCGCCTTTGCCGAACCGCTCTTTCATCCGTTCGAACTTTTTCAGATGCGCGCTGACTCGAGCCACCAATTCGCCTGAACTGAACGGCTTTGTGATATAATCGTCCGCGCCGAGGCCCAGTCCGTTAATTTTATAAATTTCCTCCGCCCTGGCGGAAACGAGCAACACCGGTATATCGTCCCGCTCCCGGACGTTTCGCAGCACCTCGAAGCCGTCGATGTCCGGCAGCATAATATCCAGAAGAATCAGGTCAAACTCCTCCTGCTGGAGCGCTTGGAGGGCAGCTGTTCCACTATTTACGATTTTCACTGTATAGCCGCTTAGCTCGAGATAGTCCCTCTGCAGATTGGCGATGCTTTGATCGTCTTCCACGATCAGAATCTTTTTCATTGTCTAACTCCCCCTACACGCTAGAACTTCTTGAGCGATATCATGAATCGGGTCCCTTCGCCCACTTGGCTCGTAGCCCAAATCTTTCCTTCGTGCCCTTCAATAATTTGCTTGGCGATAGCCAGGCCAAGTCCGCTGCCGCTCTTTCGGGACAGGCTCGCCTGATAAAATCGTTCAAAAATGTGAGGCAAATTCGCCTCCGGTATCCCTTTACCATTATCTCTAATCTCTATAATGGCTGAGGTCGGCGTCTCTCGCAGCATAATCGTAATCTGCCCTCGCCCCTTCTCTACATAAGTCATCGCATTGTCCAGGATGTTCTGAACGACTCGCTTCAACCGCTCCCGATCGATCAAGACCTGTACCGATTCCTTCAATCCGTTGATTAGCTCGATGGCGATGTCCGCCTTCTCGAATTCATATTTATAATCCGCTACACAATCCTCGAAATAAGCCAGCACATCGCTCTTCTCAAAATGATAGGGCAGCTGGTTCAGATCCAGCTTCGAGTACAGCAGAAGATCATCGATCATCGCGTTCACCAGAATTGCCTTGGACCTGGCGGTTTCCAAGTACTCCTCCAGCTTTTCCGGCGTTTTGGCAACACCGTCGATGATGCCTTCAATATATCCTTTAATGGATGTCACAGGCGTTTTCAGATCATGTGAAATGCTGGACACCAGGAACTTTCGGTTGTCGTCGTATTTCTCCTGCAAATAGACGGATTCCTTGAGCTTTATCCGCATGAGCTCCAGCGTTCTGCACAGCTCGCGAATCTCGCCTTCGCCCTCCTCCGCAATGCCTCGGCTTAAATCTCCTTCACTAATGGCATGCGCCGCAGCCTTGAGCCGTGAGATCGGCGTAACGATGCCGCGTGAGAACCGGTATGACACCCATAAGTTCATTAAGAGAAAGACGAGCGTGAAGAAGCCCAGTGTAAATCCGCCTAGCAGCCAGTAGAAATCCGTGTTCACCTGAATCGGAGCCAGGAGCAGCAAAATGCCCCTATCGCCGGATTGCAGTTTATAATCTACGCGGGCAAATTGATAATTATCGCCATCCAGCTCAATCGTATCCGGATTCGTTTCTTCCCCAGATAGAATTAAGCTTTTCTCAATATCAAATTTACTGAAGCTTTTTGTAGCATATAAGACTTCCCTGTTCTTTAATAAGACGGCACTGGCCCCCAGAACGTTCACACGCCTCGTCAGCTCGTTTTGGTATTGCTTATCGAGCAGCTGGTCGAACCCTGCCATCTGCGCTTGCCGCTGCAGCTCGCCTATCGCCGCGCGAACCTCGATGGCGCACTGCAATCCCTTCGACTGCACCTCGTATCCGAATACCTTCGTATAGGTCGCGATAAAAATCACAATTGCCAGCAGCGTGAGGCCAATGGATGCCAGCATCGCCAACGCGTTAATCGTAAAAAAACGTTTGGTGAAGTCCATGCAAGTCCCTCTCTACATATCTTTCCTGTCAAATAAATAAAAACCAGTCGTAAATAACATCATACCACAACCTGCCAGAATCAACACTTGGCGCAAAATTTTGAAGACATTGATCGACTCTGAAATCCACAAGAAGTACCAGTCGAACATGGAGGTCACAAAAAAGCTGGAGTAGGCCGAGAACGCTATACCCAAGAAATTAAACGCAATAAACACCAGAATCGATAGGAAAAAGACAGCTAGTCCGCCTTGAATCACATTCGCCAAGAGTATGACAATCAGTGCAAAAACGAATACGGGGAAGAAGGTTAATGCATACGACGCGATGACCGTGAATACGCTCTTGAAGCTAGCGGTAGACGGATTAAAGATGAGGCCCGCCAGCATCGAAATAATCATCACGAACAGCAGAATACCGGCAATAAATAAAGCCAAATTCAATACTTTTGCGCTGAACACGCCGAATCTCGATACCGGTCTGAGAAGGGTAATTTTCATCGTATTCGAAGAAGTCTCCCCGTTGAACATATCTATCGCTACGAAGGTCGCAAATAGCGGCAAAATCGTATACGAGAAAAATTGCAGCACGACAATCGGAAACTCAACGCTGCCCACGACCCGCAGTCCCAGCCCGTGCTTGATCGTTGTGACGGCAAGCTGTCCAATCATCACGGCTAGTGTGGACAAAATTACGGCTGCCAGCAGCTTCTTCTTCTTCATCAGCTTCACCGCTTCATTGAGGAATGCGGCTTTAAATCCGGCCATTTGGCTCACCTCGCTTACAAAATAATTTTCCAAGGATGAATAATAAGAAAGAATATTCTCGGTATATTCCACATTGACCAGACGGCCTCCGTAGAGAATTCCGATTCTTGTGCAAGTTAACTCTACATCATGAATCAAGTGGCTGGAGATGAAAAAGGTGGTGCCTTCCTGAGAAAGCTGCTTAATGAGCTTCCGCATCTCCAGCATGCCTTCCACGTCCAGCCCGTTCAGAGGCTCGTCCAGAATGAGCAACTTCGGCCTTGAAAGAATAGCGGCGGCAATCCCCATCCGCTGTTTCATCCCCAGAGAGAACTTTTGTGACTTTTCATTCTTGTATTTCAGCATCCCCGTAATCTCCAGGCATTCATCAATGCGGCGCTGATCCACATCCGGATAAAATCGTGCAAACAGCTTTAAATTTTCATTCGCCGTTAAATACGGATACGACTCCGCAGTTTCAATCAAGCAGCCTACATGCTTCATGGCATTCACATAATCCTCGGTCACGCTGGCGCCAAAAATTTTCACGCAGCCGCGGTCCGGCTTCATCAGCCCGGTAATCATTTTCATGGCGGTTGTCTTTCCCGCCCCGTTCGGGCCAAGGAATCCGAAGACATCCCCTTGTTCGATTTCCAGGTTCAATTCGCTGATCCCCCTGCCGTTCTTAAACGACTTGGTCAACCCGCTAATTTCAATCGCCTTGACGGACACTTTCTTCAACTCCTCCCTAAAATAACCCCACAAAGTGGGGCTTATGCTTCGAAGCGGACTCAGGTACTTTGCGGGGAATCCGATTCTATCATGTCAAAAAATGCTCAGGAAGCCGCGGATCGCAGCCTCCTGAAGTCTTCGCTTTATTCAAATACGCGATCAAACTCGCTATCATAAAATGGCTTGATTGTAGATCTGCGAGTATCGTCTTTGGTAACTTCCATGTTGATATCAACATACACTTTGCCGGAACCGTTCGGCTGAATCATTCCGTTCTTCTGCTCGCCCTTGGCATTCGTGTACGTGAACATCTGATTCGATGACGACAGACTGTATTCGAAATTGAACGTATCTTTCTCCGGATAGTAGCTTTCGAAGCCTGGGAAGACGGTTTCTGTATATTTACCTGTCGCTTTGTCCCCATCGACGCTAGTAATTTCCAGCGTTCTTTCACCGATTTTCACGAACTTGCCGTCTTTGTCCATTACTATGTTGTTCTTATAGGTCCCTACGTATTTGCTGCTAAGCCCATTGGAGTAGCTCACTTTCTCTACGTCTGAGCCTGTGAGGTCTGGCTTCACAACCTTCGTCGTGCCTACGTCGGACAGCTTCAATACCACATTCAGTGTAAGATCGTGCTGAACGCCATTTTTATCTTTCCCCCACAGCGTGATATTGCCAGTAACATTCTCCAGATATCCTTCTTTATTCTCAACCGCTGAACCTACAACCTTCTTCACGAAGATATCGTTGCTGATCGCCGGCAGTTCCGATTCATGGCTCAGTGATTGCTTAAAGCCGAATGAAGCTACTGCGTTCGCAAGCGCCGGTACCTGCGATTCGGTCAAGCTGCCGGCATACACTTTACTGCCGTTTGCTCCTTCTTCGACCTGTACGTAATCCTTCAGGTTACCGACCACGGCGTCTACAATCTTCTCGATCTCTGGTGCGCCATTTTCATTAAATGGATTGTTAAACTCGCCCGGCGCACGTCGTTTCAGATCCGTCGGATATTCCTTAACGTAGAATTTATTCTCTGCACTGTTTTTATAGGCGGAAATTTTCGCATCTTCATACGAATAGTTGTTCGTTGTTTTACCATCAGCCCCTGTTGTCACGGTATTGCTTTCAGACATGTTATTGACCGTATCAAACTTTTTAGACTCGGAGGACTGGATAACAATTTTATCGTTATCTTTGAGTGAATACAGCATCTCAACTGTGTAGCTGCCTAAGCCCTTTTCCATCATCGCAGCCGTCGATTTCGCGGAACTCTTCAACGAGTCGTATCCGGATCCTAGCAGCGAATCAGCGAATGCCGTCGAGACGAACAAGCAAGCGCCGACTGTAAATGACAGCACGGTTAATCCTTTTTTACTTATTTTCATTTCGGTTCTCCTTTATTAGTAAGAATTAGAGGGAAACGTTTCCTTACTACTTATTCTAAACCAAGCTTATTGAATCCCTCTAAATCGTTTATTAACAAAGTATAAACTCCTGCCGGTCAAGGACAGCAGGATTGCGAAATTGCGAATGAAGCTGTCGCAAAATGATACACCTGGAAGCACAAAAAAGCCCGCACTCGCAAGCACGGGCTCCGCTATCGCCTCCGTTAGGAGATCGACGCCTCGTATATGGACCGAATGGAACGGGTCAGCATCTCGTTGAACTGTTCATCCGACTGTTGATCGGATAAGCCTTCCGCCAAGGCTCTGGAGAAACTGGCAATCAAGCGGTGATTGCGGGCCAGCCGCTCGTTGGCTTCTTCCCGGTCGTATCCCCCGGACAGTGCGACGACCCGAGCGACATGCAGCTCATCCATCAGATCACGATAGAAATCGTCCTCGGTTGGGATCGACAGCTTCAGCATAACCGTGACATCGGGTGCAAGAGCTGACAGCTGCTTGAAGATCTCGTCCTTCAAAATCCGCTCCGATTCGCGCTTGTCCACGCTGTTGATATCGACTTCAGGCTCGATGATGGGGACAAGTCCAGCGGACCAAATTTGCTTGCCAAGCTCGAACTGCTGCTCTACTACCTTACGAATCCCTTGCGGATTCGCCTCATGAATGACCGAACGCATCTTCGTTCCGAAGACGTTGCGCTCGACCGCCCGCCGGAGCAATCCGTCCAGATCGGGAATCGGCTTGAGTACCTGCACACCCTCTTCTGACTCTGCCAGCCCCTTGTCAACCTTCAAAAAAGGCACGATCCCCTTCTTCTCCCACAAATAGTCAGCCGTAAACAGCCCATCGATCTTCCGGTCCATTGTGTTCTCGAACAGAATGGCACCCAGGATGTATTCCGCATCAAACGCAGGACTCTTGATGATGCGTGTCCTCATTTCATGCACCAGCGCAAACATTTCCTCGTCGCCAGAATAGCGGCTCGGCTCGATGCCGTACTGCTGCAGTGCCTTCGGCGTACTCCCACCGCTTTGGTCCAGTGCGGCAATGAATCCTTGACCAGTACGAATTCTTTCCATCTGCTTCTTGTTCATGCACGGAATTCCTCCTTTGAATGCGTTCTCTCTTTCATTGTACATCAAATCGGTCTACAATAAAAAAGTGTGTACTGCCATACTGTCCGCTTGTACAAATAGGAACACGACCCATACGGTTGCGGATGCAGCTGTGTCAGTCGGAGGAGAAGCAGCAGCCTTTTAATCTAGTAAAATGAAGCCGGAAGCTCAGGCCGTCGTTCTTTGCTTGGCTCTACCTGTCCTACCTCAATTTTCCGCCAAATACCGGGAAGAAGCTATGCTCACCATAATTCTGGATATGCTCCACATTTTTCAAAGTTTCCATATCTGCATCGCTGATAACAAAATCAAGCTCTGCATTGATTCTCATGTGATCCGGATTTGCCGTGTAATTTTCAAATCAAGACCGCCGCGGGTAGAGAAATCGCCAAAGCAGAAGGCCGAAAGGCAGCAGAAATCAAAAATGCCCAACGACTCGGTGCGGTACATAGGGTTCCTCCAAAAACGCAATCTCTTCAGATGTTAATTTAATAGAGATGGCAGCTTCCGCATCTTCGAGATGCGAAATCTTCGTAGCTCCGACAATGGGGGCAGTTACCGGTTCTTTGTGCAGAAGCCACGCAAGTGCGATGTGAACACGGCGAACACCATGTTTTTCCGCAAGATCCGCCACCCGGCCAACGACCAGCTGGTCCGCATCTGCTGTTGCATCATATTTTTGTCTTGCAATTTGATCGGTTTCGGCACGATGTGTGCTTGCCTCCCGCGCCAATCTTCCACCTGCGAGCGGGCTATAAGGAATAACCGCGATTTTTTCTTCTTTGCAAAGGGGCAGCATCTCCCGCTCTTCTTCGCGGTAAATAAGGTTTAAATGATCCTGCATGGATACAAATCGAGTCCAGCCATTTTTCTCAGCTGCATGCAGCGCCTTTTGGAACTGCCATGCCCACATGGCAGAGGCGCCGATGTAACGTGTCTTACCAGCTTTGACTACGTCGTGAAGTGCTTCCATTGTCTCTTCGATGGGCGTGTTATAATCCCAACGATGAATTTGATACAAATCGACATAGTCGGTTTTCAATCTCTTAAGGCTCTTATCGATTTCGCTCATAATCGCTTTGCGGGAAAGGCCGGCGCCATTGGGTCCTTGATGCATTCGTCCATGTACCTTAGTCGCGATAACAATCTCATCTCGGTTTGCATAATCCCTTAGTACGTTTCCAACGATCTCCTCGCTTGTTCCCTCCGCATAGACATTGGCTGTATCGAAAAAATTAATTCCAAGCTCCAAGGCCTTTTTTATGATAGGACGAGCGCGCTCCTCGTCAAGCACCCATCGATGATGTCCCTTCTCTGCGTCGCCGAACCCCATACAACCAAGACAAATCCGTGATACATCCAAGCCGGTACTCCCGAGTTTCGTAAAGTCCATTTCGTTGTTCCTCCTTATTGGCTTTAATAAAGATCATCCTGAACAAAATGAACATTGATTAATTAATCAACTCACGTTTATAATTTTAAATAGAATCCAATCGCATGCAATAATCAATTCCTTACGATATGTTGATTAATCAACAAATCATCAATAATTGCCGATTATCTATGAAGGGTGACTTTAAATGACTAAAGTGGATAGAAGGGAATCAATGTGTTCTTCTCAACTATGCTAAACACGAAAAGTACAGCTTATTTTCGCAGTCGATTCCTTGACTTAGTCGTTGAAGAGTATTTCAGATCCACGCTCAGCTTCCTTTTTAATCTAAAAAATTTGCATAAAAAAACCAGCCGCTCCAAAATTGAAGCGTACTGGTTTTTCGTCTTATCCAATGTCAAGATTCCGTGTTTACACGTTATCTATTATCAATTTCTCTTTCCCCCAAGGTTTCGATGAATCTTAATAAATACCCGTCTGGGTCCGATTATTAAAAATTCCTTCTGTCCAACTAATCTAGTATCCGCTCTATACCAATTCTCCTGAATTTCTATCATAATCGGATAGTTATGCTTTTTTAGACTGCTATATATTTCGTTAATATTACTTACTGTTATTTGAAAGTTAATCCCCCTTCCAAATGGATAAGATAACTCTCCAGTTTGCCAATGTCCATTTATCTCTTCAATCATAATTTGGCAGCCATCTAGTGATATCATGGCGAACTTATTTTCTGGACGCTGGTACTCTAACTTAAAATAGAGAATGTTTAAATAAAAGTTAAGACTTCTATTTATATCTGAAACTGATAACTCTGGTACGAGAGCATTTAGTCTGAACATCATTTGTAAGGCCCCCTTCAAATTATATGGCACAAAAAAATCCACCATAAGAGCATGTGCCTGATGATCAGACGCATGCTCTTATGGTGGATTAGTAATTAGCGCATCCTCATTACTTAAATGCCAATCCGCCATTAAATTAATACATTAACGGCAAGCAGTACACTACCTGCACATCAATGAGGTGATAAATATCATTGACAACATTATACTCTGATTATTACAGAATTCAATCCAATAAATTTAACCTATCCTTCTCTCCGCGGAAAAATCGTATTCTTCCCGCCTATAAGAAGTACTCCCAATGGATAAAACAATCCAGAAATGATGAACCTAAACATGAGACCTCTCTTAGCTTCCATGAGTGCCTTTGGAGCTGTACGTAAAGATGTTCTGCTACTGGGGACAATCAATAATTACAGCTTTCTTAATTCATGCAGAATATCCTCGGAATCCAACCTCTGCATAAAGTCCGGATTCACGTAGGCGGAGCGGATCGTTCCGGATTCGTCAATCATAAAGGTGGAAGGAATCGGCAAGATCCAGCGGTTGGTCGCATTGTATTCCGCCAGGTTCATGCCAATTTGTTTCATAATGGCCTGAATGTAATCGGGAACGTCGTAAAGAATGTTATAGAAGGCGGCCACGAGACCGTGTGTATCGCTAAGCACTTGGAAGGTCAGCTCTTCTTTCTCCTGCTGGGAAAGCGTGTTGTCCGGACTCTGCGGGCTGACCGCAATCAACTGGCCCCCTAGGGCTTCGATGTCCGGCAGCAGCTTTTGATAGGAATTAAGCTGCGTGCTGCAGAAGGGGCACCATCCGCCCCGGTAGAAAGTCAAGACAACAGGTCCTTTGGACAGCTCCTCATAAAGGTTAACGGTTTCTCCCAAAGCATTCTTGAGTGTAAAATCCTTTGCCTTCTGCCCCTCCTGCCGGCCGTAAGTAATACCGGATTCCTGCTGCTCCCGGATCTGACGGAACATCTCCGTTTGAATCTCCAAAGGGGTATGCGCGATAAATTGCTGTTTGGCTTCCGTTAATGCTTGAGTTAATGACATGCTGTGCAGCTCCTTTTTATTAAAATCCTCTCAACCGAACCGGCTATAAATTAGACAGACTTGCTGCTGCTTAAATGTCAGGATAAATCTCATTCATGTAATGATGCTTCATTCGGCAGATATCTCGACTGGCGAGGCGAATGCCGCGAGCCTGCCTTGCCTGCGTAAATGGATGATTTGGGCTGTCAAACCAACGATAAGCATAACGAAGAGAATGGCTTGTGCGCCGAGGAGAATTGGCGAATTCAATTCGGTGACTAAGGGGTGCCCGTCTGGAACGCGGCGAAGGATTTCGGTAACGGTCGGCAGCATTAGCAGAAACGCCGTTAGGCTGAGAGCGATTGTTTCGAGGTACTTGCCCACACCCACACGCCCAAAGGTTGAAATACGCCCGATGCCGTATCCGGCGAGCAGCAGCACAATCGTTGCCGCGCCGATGACAAAGCTGGCCGACTGATGTGCGATAAGGAATACCGTGGCAGATCCGATCAGCATGGAAATGAAGTAAACGAGACCGGGCTTTGACCGAGGCACAATCCTTCCGTAACGAGCCAACATATATATAGCCAGCGGAATAGCAGGCAAGCTGCTAATCGTATGTACCCAGCCGAGTGGTGAAATTCCAAACATAATTAGTCTCCTTCCAGTCCTTAAGGACAAGCTTGATTTGTTTTGTCGATAGATTGGCGCGAGCCTCCGATCTGACAGCATCGCTGATCAGCTCGGTAATGGCTTAAGATGACCGGCCTATGCAGTCTTCCGCCGCAAATGGCTCTTAATGCCGGCCACACATTATCATACCTACTAGTAGGTAGTTTAAAAAGACAAGCTAAGCTGGCTAGTTTAAACCTCGCCCCATGCCGCCATCTAGTGTCGGAGCACAATCGAATACGCCATTATCACTGTAGATTGACAATGTGTAATCGGAATGCGCTGTCAGGACTTGGCGGATGAGATGCGATAAGTTCGTAAATAGCGAGCTTAACCTCAATAGTACGCAGCTGACCTCCTTTCATCTCAATTATGGCTGCAGCCCTCGCCGTCTCGGCTTTTATCACAAGAGAAGCGCTAAGTGAGCCGCTGCAAGAGCGGGGCTGTTACGACGCCGAATATCTTCGGATCGCCATAAGCCCGTGCCGAAAGCATCGCGCCGTGAACCGTCGCCATAAACGTTTCGGCCTCGGCATGAGGGGTACTTGTCAGTTGCAGCTGCCCGTGCTGCGCTCCGCGCTCTAGCACGGATGTTAGCCACGCCGACAGGTAGCGGAAATGCGCCCGTACCTCTAAGCCAACTTCCTCGGGCAGGACAGGGAGCTGGCTTGCCAACAGCGCGCAGATGCAAAACGGAGCGCTGGCGTCCGCGATGCAGCCTTCCCAATAGCCAACGTAGGATCGAAGCAGCTCGAGCGGATCGGATATCTGATGCTCAAGATGCGTCATCCCCGCTTCAGCTTCTTCCCGATACCGCGCAACGAGCGTTCGGACCAGATCGACCTTGCTTGGGAAATGGTGGTGGATGCTTGCCTTACGAATCCCAACCACATCAGCGATGTCGGCATAACTGAACCCGTTGTAGCCGCCAGTGACAATCAGAGAACGAGCACAAGCCAAGATGTCATCAAAGGTAGTAGATTGATTTGCCATACTTCTATCCTACCAACTGGTAGGGAGATTGTCAATTGCTTAGAACATTTCTTTTTTATCAGGGAGCAGCACCATTACAGTTGCCCCCCTTTTCAAGCTTATAGACAAAGCAACAGCGGCATTCCGGACGCAAAAATAACGTCTGGAGCTGCGCTGCGCAATAAAATGTTACGAGCCAAAAATAGCCACGTTCTGGTTCCACAACGTAAACCTGTTCTCTCTCCAAGCTAACGTGTTCAAGATGTATCCAAGCGAATCTGCGTTATATCTCCCGGCGATTTTTTGGTATGCCAGCAGCTCATATACCTGGTCAGCATCGAAATCGACTGGATATAATCCGCTTAGTGGATTCACAAACCCGCTAATAGGCTGCTTCAGTTTCCCGTTCTCGTCATAGATCTCACGCAAATAGTCGGAACCTTTGTAGGACAGATCGATGATATATTTTATATTGTTCGCTTTACTAATTACCTCGACTTTGTAGTAATCCTTATAAGTAACTTCGTATTTATATGTCTCGTTGTATAAGTTGAAATCGAAAATCAACAGCGGTGTATTATTTACGAACGAATATATATAGTGATACATGAATCCTCCGCTGCCGCCAGAATCTATGCTGATTAAAATATCCTTGATCCTATTCCCGGTGAAATCACCTAGAAATAATCTTGGATTATAGCCTGCGTTATCCTTAAGCGATACATGAGTCACTTTGCCGTTGCTGCCATCTCGTACGACCAGAGTTATCTCCTGAATAAAAGGACTATCCTGCGTTCGTTTTCCCGTAAGATAGACAAAATCCGTGATTCCGTCACCGGTGACATCTCCTTGGGCAAAAGAGACAATACTCGGTTGGCCTGTATACGCCCTATAATAATGATACATATTACCGTTCTCCTTTATAAAAGGATTTGATGTTTTCTACATCGTATGGGCGAATGCGCAGTTTGCTACAGAATTAGTTTGTTCGTGTCAATGGGAATTTAGAGTATAAAAAAAGCCAAGCTCCAGAGCTTGACCATTCTTTTAAAATAGATCGGGACGATACGATTCGAACATGCAACAAGCCCCCTGGTTCCTTATGAATATAAAAACTCAGAGCGTATTTTTTACTATCAATGGCTTTTTTGCATCAATAATAATGGAAACCATACCAAGGCCTTCATTAGAATTCCTTGTATCAAACCGAAAAGATCTTCCTATCTTTCCATCCACTTCGTTCCAGTAAGTATAATGAAAATCTCCCTTTTCATCACAATATTCCAGCAATGTTACTTCAAATCCCGCTGTTTCAAATACGTGTACTAAAGTTTTGGCATCATAAACTATTTTATGAGTTGCCGCCGGATGATCTGCTGGCCCGGGGCCACCGACTTGAACCATCTGTTGGTACCACTCGTTACGGAAATTCTTATCTGGAACAGCACAACGAATATACCCACCGGGTTTTAAAAACTCATAACAATGATTTGCGGCTATAATCCCCTCTTCGTAAGTTAAGTGCTCCCACACGTGCTCTGCCAAAAGAGCATTGATGCCTCCCGGTTCGAACATACTTTTCCAACTTTCTAAAGAAAGTATATTCAGCTCATTTTCTTGGGTACTTAGCCAACCATCAAAGCTTGTCCGTCCTGCACCAATAATTGCTTTCATGAGAATGCACTCCTAAAGAAATAGATTTGGTTCACTAACTGCATTTTACATTTGACGGATTAAATTAGGCATGGAATTTTGTAACTCTTTCATGGAGATATTTTGGGAAATTTTCCATTATCCTGCCCGTTAGTTGAGAAAAGACAACCGATTGTCTGACTATTTGCTCATCCCCTACTGAAAATTTTCTGAAAGCAGCCCCTTCCTCTTGTGGATCTCCAACGCCTCCGGTTGCCCATAATACGGCCATGCAGCGGCAGCAGCACATTAACAAAGCTTGCACTGTTTTCCCCTATCTTACTGCCATTCATTATCCATATCTTATCGCAGCGCACTAAAAAAAGCCGATCGGCAGCTATGGGAGCTGCAAACCGGCCTTTGATCCCCATTAATAAGTTGAACTAAGGATTAACCAAACAGTATCTACTAATAAATTCTTTCACTCCATCTCGGTCATTTGATAATGTTACTACATCTGCCGCAGCTTTTACTTCATCAGGAGCATTCCCCATAGCTGCTCCCAGCCCGGCATAGCGAAGCATGTCCATATCATTATAATTATCGCCGATGGCGATTGTTTCCTGTTTTGTCGCAGCACATTTATGACGGCAATTGTCACTGTAATGTCTAATATCGCCCCCTCCACGCTAGTAATTGTACTCACTGTGATGAAGCTCACTTAATTACCGTGGCTTTTCTGATAACTTATATAGTGTTCTTACTAATTGAGCTTCCGGAGGGATTCATTATGTTTTGTTACCAATGTGAGCAAACGCCAACAGGTGGATGTAAAGTCGTCGGTGTCTGTGGAAAAGATGAGAATATAGCCAGTCTGCAGGACACGATGATCTTCGCATTAAAAGGAATCGCCGCTTATGCTACGCATGCCAGACAGCTGGGCTACAGTGATCCTGAAGTAGATCAAATTACACATGAAGCTTTATATATGACACTGACAAATTCCAACTTCAACCTTCAAGAGCATATAGATATGGCTATGAAGGTAGGTTCCGCCGCGGTAAAGATTATGGACGTGCTGGACCGCGCGCATACAACGCATTTTGGAATACCGCAGCCCATTACGGTCTCTCAGAACAAAATCGAAGGTCATGCCATTGTTGTCACAGGCCACAACCTTTATGCATTGGAGGAGCTGCTTAAACAGACGGAGGGCAAAGGCATTAATATCTATACCCACTCCGAGATGCTTCCTGCCCACGGCTATCCCAAGCTCAAGCAGTACGCTCACCTGAAAGGTAATATCGGTAAAGCCTGGTACGATCAGCGGCGCCTTTTCGAAAAATTCCCGGGAGCCATTCTGGCTACGACAAACTGTGTCATGCCAATTAAAGGCACCTATGCCGACCGTTTCTTCTCTTACGACATCGCGGGTCTCGAAGGGGTCACTAAAATCGCAGGGGAGGACTTCACTCCGCTGATCGATAAGGTTCTGTCCTTACCCGCAGTCGACATTGAATCCGAGCAGGTCTTAACGACCGGATATCATCATGAAACGGTAATCGGGCTTGCTCCCGAGATCATTCAAGCTGTACAGCAAGGGAAAATCAAGCGATTCTTCGTCATTGCCGGCTGTGACGCACCGGGTACAGGCGGTGAATATTTTCGTGAGCTCGCAACCTCCCTGCCTAACGATACGGTCATTCTCACCACGTCCTGCGGGAAATTCCGCTTTAATGATGTAGATTACGGCACAGTGGCAGACACAGGCATCCCTCGTTATATCGATCTCGGGCAGTGCAACAATTCCGGGTCTACGGTCAAGATCGCCCTTGCTTTGGCTGATGCGTTTGGCTGCAGCGTTAACGATTTGCCGGTCAGCATTGTCCTCTCCTGGTTTGAGCAAAAGGCCGTCGCCATTCTGCTCGGCTTGTTTAGTCTCGGAATTAAGGATATCCGAATCGGTCCTAAACCTCCCGAGTTCATTACTCCGGGTGTCATGAACGTACTTACTGAGACTTTCGGACTTAAATTGATCGGTAATGCTCAAGAAGACATGGCCACCATGCTGGCTCAATAATAACTATGAAAAAAAAGCTAGCGTAACGGCGAGGGCGCAACTTTCTTCTTATCGCTGTTGTCCCTGTATTTCTTTGATTATATACCGCTTATAGCGGTTGAAATCCAGGGACAAAGGCGGCTATCAAGCTCTGCCTGGAACCATGAAGACATCACAAAAAACTTTGCCATCGGCAAAGTTTTTTGTATATTCGCTAATTGCAGGCCGCTTATCAGGATATGCGGATGGCGTCAAACAAACCCAGCTTATCCAGCTTCACAGTCAGCTGCCCGTCGTTTAATTCATAGCTGTACTCCTTGCCTGTCACGAGACTGGCAACGCTTGTAACCGCTTGCGGAACAGTCCCCGCCGGCAGCTTTACCTCCAGATCGGAGAGCGTGACCGGTTCATAAAAAGTGACGCCGAAATGTCCCGTCCCGTTAACCAGGTGCAGCAGCGAAGCGTTCTTTCCTTGCTGCTCGAACACCGTAACCTCGACCATGGGCGGTACATTGCCGCGAATAGGCGTCAGCCCAGCCGCATGCTCCAGCAGATCAGCGGCAAAATCGCTTGTGTTCGTGTAGCCTTGGCGGTGAAACAGCTCGCCTGGCTTCCACGGGATGTAGATCCCCTGCCCTTTGCCGTACGGATGGACGGTGAAGCCGGGATGATCCGTGACCTGCGTATAATAGCACCGCTCCGGAGGTCCGTACATATGCGGCGGAATCAGCCGGAAATACGTTTTCACCTGATCGTTGTAGCTGCCGAATACATAATGGCCATCGAGATAAATGAGATCCGTAACCGGGAACCTCGGGAATCGATCGGCATGGTCAGATTTTAAAATATGCCGAACGGTTATCTTCGCGGACGGTAAGCACCTGATCAAGACCCAGGCACTGGAGCGGTACTTCTTTTCTCGGCTGGTAAGCCTCATCCTGAAATCCGCTCCGGCATACGGAGATGACGGTTCCCCCTGCAGCGGCGTAGGCGTCCAGAGCGACTGTCATTTCAGCGCTGAGCGGCTGATAATCGGGAATAATGATGGCCCGGTACTTATCCCAAGGCAGGTTCAATGCGTTCTGCACCATTAAGGTATCAAATAAATAATGGTTTTCTGTTAAAAAGCGGAACCACCCGCGGAATTCAGCTTGATTGCCGGAAGGACCGTTTAACAAAGCAATCGTCGAATGCGAAGTGATGTTCAGATAATGTTCTCCCTGCTCCGCATGGTAATGGAATATTTCCTTGATACCCTCATATCCCGATTTATCCTCATGATTATCAAGGCGGCCGATCAAATAATAATCAAGCCCCCCGCCGTTCGCCAAATTTTGGGCCAAACGAAGCTTCTGCTGGAACGGTGAGATCGCGACATGCCGGTGATGATAATCCGGGAAGTCGACTGTCGTATTGCTCGAAACCATGGAGGGATACGAGCTGACAGCCCATTTCGTATTATCCGAAGCGCTGTACTGCCAATGCGGCAGCGGACGGTCGAATGCGGTATTGGACTCCTGGCGGATAAAGCCTTCTTTTAATTCAAAGTTGTTGGCAATACAAATATCCGGGCGCACGCCGAGAATCACCTTATACATTTTTTCCGCATAGTCCCTCAATGTTCGCTGCTTAAATACCATATACTGCTTAAACAGAGGGTCATTCGGGTTTTCCTCCTTAGGCAGCGGAGAGCCGTCGAACATTGCGGCAAATTTCGTTTTGCAGCTGTCGCAGTGGCAAATGCCGTAATAATTGTAGCTGTAATCCTTCACCTGGTAGCCGCCCATATTAAAGAATATGCCGTCAAAATCCAGTTCCGTAATCGCTTCCTTAATAATTTCGGGAGCATACTGCTGCTGGTAATCACCGTTCAAACAAACATGCACGTCGCCGTTATAATCGACAATGTGTCCTTTAGGGCTGAGATAAGCCCATTCCGGGTGCATCTCATAAACCGGCCGGCGCACCTTGGAGAAGTCCGTTCTGGCAATCACCTTGATATCCGCCTTATGGCAGGCGGCAATAATATCCTTCAAGCTGTCGCCGGTCAAATACGGACTTTGAAAATGATAAGGGAGCTTGGTCGGATAGCTGGCGATAATACCGGCCGCGTTAATCATCACGACGTTTGCTTTAAATTGCTGCAAATCGGCTACGAACTGCTCCGCATTAATGTCCAGCATATCGATCTCGCGTAAATTCGTTTGAATTTCACGCCATGGCCGGTTGATCCACCATTTGTTCGTATTCGGTTCACTCATTCAAGCTTCGCCTCCGGATATAATTTTGGTTAGGTTCTGTTCATTACCTACCTTACATGAACATGAGGCAGCAGCCTATAGACCATTTTTGTGTACAGCGCTTCATAGGCCCGAAGTCAATTTTTGTCCAGTACGGTCTATTTCACGAACGTCTCTTTATCATTGTAAACGCACTCCTGAACTGCTTTTTTTCATATTAAATTATTTCCGTTATTTGAATCTCAAGCGGCCCCGGCTGCTTGCTATCCGGGGTGCAGCAAGGCCGGCGGTCGAAGCCGCTTGATTGCAAGACTGGCGCTTCATAGTCATATTTTATGGTACCAGGGAAATTTGCAGTACAGGCTTCTCCTGCCTATCCCTTTCTTACAAAAGCAAAAATTGTCTATATCTTCCTTTTCCCGGTTTTTGTTATGATAAATGCGAGTGTACCCAAGCCTACACTGCACCCGTACTTATTTCTATCATTACAACTAAATGGAGGAATAGGAAATGACCCATGCGAGAGAAATTAAACACGTAATGGCAACCGTTGAATACGAAGGCGCTCATCTGGAGCGATTAAAGGAGGCGTTCGCCCCGGCCAATCTCATATTGGTTAGCCGGCACGATGCGGACGGAATCGCTGCTGCGCTTAAGGTGGCGGATACGGCCATACTGCAGGGGGATTTGGATGAACGTTATCTGGATGCGCCCAACCTGCGCTGGATTCACTGCGATCACGCAGGCTTGAACCAATCGGCCCGGCGTGAAGTATTCGAGAAGGGTCTCCTTGTGACAAGCTCTGCCGGCCGTTCAGGTCCTGTGCTGGCTGAGCATGTGATGTTTTTCGCGTTGGCGCTGACGTATCAATTTCCATCGTTTTATGCCGCCCAGCAGGCGCATCAATGGGGAATTCCCGGACAGGGGCGGCTGCGCGGCTTGTACGGAAAAACGATGGGGATTCTCGGCTTAGGGAATACGGGCAAGGAGCTCGCCGTGCGGGCCAAGGCGTTCGGCATGCAGGTACTCGGCTACCGCCGCAGCGTAACCTCTCCTCCTCCCGGCGTAGACCGGCTCTACTGCTCCGACCGCGGCGACACGATCGATGAGCTGCTGCGCGAAAGCGATGTACTCGCATTAGTGCTGCCGCTCTCCGACGAGACACACCACTTGATCGGCCGCAGGGAGCTGGAGCTGATGAAGCCGAGCGCTTATATCGTAAATCTCGCCCGCGGAGCGGTTATTGACGAAGCGGCTCTGCTGGACGCATTGCACAGCGGTGCGATTGCAGGAGCGGGTCTCGACACGTTCGCGGTAGAGCCGCTTCCCGCGGACAGTCCGCTGTGGGATGCGCCGAACACGCTCATCACACCGCACTGCACGCCTGCGGTTCCCGACCGCGTAGGCCGGTCGCTTGATATTATTTGCCACAACGTGAAGGCGTACCGCGCCGGGGAGCAGCTGATGAACTTGCTGACGATCAAAGATATTTATACAAAAGGCTTGGCAACTATTTAACGGTTGACGTACGGCGGTTACCTGCAGCGTACGATGATTGATTAGCTGCAGCATCCGGCTAATCCGGCCCCGGCCCCACGGTTCTATCGTTGGCCGGAATCATGAACGCGGGCTTGTGTCTCTGTCTGCATCGCAGATGGTCGAGCGCCACGCGATGTGCCGGCATCGCACGGCTGTAGCCGAGCGCCGCTCCGGCAAAAAAATCCCCGTCACCACTTCCCTTGTGGTCATGGGGATTTTTTCACTTTGTCGGGGAATTCCCCGCCCTCCATTAACTTGTCAATCGGAACGAAGCAAACGACTGCAGCTGCTATTCTATGACCGGCAGCCTACGGACCGTTTTTGACTTTAGCGTCATCCCCCATTTGTTTCCGTCTTGCGCAGTTTAACCTAACGTGTGTTCAATCCGGTCCACTAACGGCAGAGCATCCGGCACCATTGCCGGATTCCGTAAATCCCTTGCCTGTTATGGACATTTATTTACTTTCCCTGCCGCAGCGGCCTTTTGAAGTGAAGTCATACTAAGTCCATTGATAGCTAAGGAGCCGTCATCTAATATGCTTAGTAGGCGCGCTTAATTTTCAATCGGTATGACGAATATCTACTCTGCCATGCAGGAGGTATAAGATGAATGTCTAATGCGGAACCGGGAAGCAGACCGAACTGACGGGCCAAACGCCCCTGACGGCAAATTCAAACGAATTTGCGCGAAATGGATATCGCGGAGAGTGTTGTTACAGCCAGAACCGGCTTTTCAAAAGTCCGCAGGCCAATATATGAACAGCAGCCGGAGTCGCCTGCAAAAGCATGAAAAGAACTAAAGTCGATTACACAATGACGATGTGCATGTATGTCTGAACAACGGGATGTTGGTTGGTTACTTACACTAATTCGATTGAGGTGCTGACAATGACAAAAACATGGGGTAAACTTTGCCTGACTTTAGCTCTCGGCCTTCTCGTATTAAACGGCTGCACAAGCAGCAGCCCGGGTACGGATAGCCCGAAAGCGCCTGACGGCGCAGCGGCAGCGGAGAATAAGGATTCAGGCCCGGTGCCTATCGAAATTATGACCAATTTTACGAATACCGTGCCCAAGCTGGACAACGCGTTTTATACCGAGTTGCAGAAGCAGACGAATACCAAGCTGAACATAACTTTCGTATTGGATGGAAACGATTACAATTCCAAGCTCGATCTGGTGCTTGCCTCCGGTGATCTTCCCGAGGTACTGAAGTCGGATTTTACCCGCCCGACATTAGTTAACGCCATTAAAGAAGGTGCGTTCTGGGATTTGACTCCCTTCCTCGGCGATTTCTCCAAATATCCTAACTTGCGTGACAACATGATTCCCGGCTCCTGGAACTACGTCAAATACGATGGAAAAATTATGGGCATTCCAAGAAGCCGGGCGCAGATCGACAATACGATCATGTTACGCAAGGACTGGCTGGATAAAGCCAACCTTCCTGTTCCGAAAACCGTCGACGAATTCAAAGAAACCTTGAAAGCAATCGCAAAAAATAACCCGGCAGGCGGCAACGGAACAATAGGCTACGATATTGCCGACGCGACAAGCTCGCCTTCCTTGAATGCTGCCTTCGGTGTGCCTAATCCGACCTTTGACGCGGATGGCGGCCTGATTTATTCCTATCTGACTCCGCAGTTCACCAAGCAGGTGGAATGGTTCCGCGGCCTCTATGAGGAAGGGCTGATTGCGAAGGAGTTTTCCACACTGACCGTTACCCAGCAGAAGGATTTGTTCAGCTCGGGCAGAGCGTTCGCATTCGATGCCAGCGCATACTACAGCTTCGTTTACACCAATAACGTAAAGAAAACCCAGCCCGAGGGCAATGTCGTGTCCATTCAGCCTTTAAAAGGACCCGGAGGCGACGGGGCTATGCTGGATATCGGAACCCGCGGCGGTCAATATATCAGCAAAAAGGTGCCTGAGGATAAAGTTCCGAAAATCCTCGAATATTTCGAGAAAACCGCATCCAAGGAGCTCACCGATTTGGGCTACTACGGCAAGGAAGGCGTACATTACAACAACGTCAACGGCGAGAAGGTATTGACTGACCTCGGCAAGCAGGAAATTACTGTCGATACCATTGCCGCCATGACTCCCGCTTATTCCAAATGGGGTAAAGTCGCTTATGCCGGAGCCTCCAAAGCGGAGAATGAAGCGAAACAAAAAGATATGGAAATTTACGGACAAATCGGGAAAACCGACGTGTTCGGGTACTTGTACTCCCCTACCTGGGTCGATGTATGGCCTACCTACGAAGCGGAACTAAAAAGCATGAGAATTAAAGCGATCGTCGGCCAGATTACGATGGACCAATATAAGCAGTATGTCGATAAGGTAAATGCCGATCCGAAAATTAAGCAGGCTTACCAGGAATTCGCCAAAGATCTGAAATCGCGTACGCAAAAATAATACCGGGCGTCAATTCACACATGAAGTCTGCAGGAAGAGCCGGTTGGGCCGGAATTTGCGGCAATCCTTAGATCCGGTTCTTCCTGCCCGCTTGCGAAGGGAGGTTTCTCATGGATCGAGTTATGCCAACCAACAAACGCTGGGCCCGAATGAAAAGAAACCGCTACATCTATCTGATGATGTCAGCCGGAATCATTTATTTTTTCCTGTTCAAGTTCATGCCGCTTTGGGGTCTTCTCTTGTCTTTTCAGGATTACAGTCCCTTCAAGGGCTTCTTCGGAAGCCCATGGGTCGGATTCAAGCATTTTTCCAACCTGTTTCATAGCGAGCAGTTCTATATTATGGCCAGGAATACATTCGTCATCAGTATTTTCAATCTTGTTTTCTACTTCCCGGTACCGATTGTACTGGCGTTAATGCTCAATGAAGTCCGGCATGAGCTGTTTAAGAAAATCAACCAGTCGGTGGTCTATCTCCCCCATTTCTTATCGTGGGTTATTCTGGTCAGTCTTACTTTCTTCGTGTTCTCTTCGGATATCGGTATTATTAACAAGCTGCTTGTCGGTTCCGGAAGCGAGCCCGTATTATTTCTTTCCGAACCGAAGTTCTTTTGGATACTGCTGACGCTGCAAAATATATGGAAGGATGCCGGTTGGGGCACAATTATATTTCTCGCCGCCATTGCCGGAGTCGATCCAGCGCGTTATGAGGCGGCCGTCATCGATGGGGCCAGCCGCTGGCGTCAAATCTTTCATATCACTCTGCCGGCCATTCGTCCCACGATTATCATTTTATTGATTCTGCGTTTCGGCAACATGGCGGATGTCGGCTTCGAGCAGGTATTGTTAATGATGAATCCATTGGTCAATTCTGTGGCCGATGTATTTGATACGTATTCCTACATGCAGGGCATTGTCGGCGGAAAAATCAGCGTCGGGGTTGCCGTGGGGATGTTTAAAGGAGTTGTCGGACTTATTCTGGTTGTTACCGCCAACCAAATCGTCAAAAGATTAGGATACGAAGGAATTTATTAGCTTCTGCGGGCCGGTTATTAAAAACAAAGAAGGTGAGTTGGATGAGCTTTGTTTACAAAAAAAGGCTGACGGTCGCAGATTGGATCAATTACTGCGCGCTGCTGGCCTTGTCCTTGATTTGTATGTTCCCGTTTATCTATATTTTCAGCGTTTCCTTCACGGACCCTGCTGTTTATGTGCCGTTAAAATTTTATTTATTCCCTCCGAAGTGGTCATTGGAGGCTTACCAGTATATTTTATCTACGCAAAGCTTTTTAAACTCCATCAAGAGCACCGTATTTATAACGGTCATCGGGACGGTTTTACAGTTAATTGTAACGTTTACTTTGGCATACGGCCTGACCAGAAAGGATCTGGACGGCAGAAAGCTTATACTGGGGTTCGTTATTTTCACCTTAGTTTTCCATGCAGGCATTGTTCCGAATTATTTGGTCGTCAAAAGCCTCGGCCTGCTCAATTCCTATTGGTCGCTTATTTGGCCGAACCTAACGAACGCGTGGACATTGATTGTCGTCAAAAGCTTTCTTGATTCGCTGCCGCCCGAACTAGAAGAATCCGCCAAGATGGACGGCTGCAACGATGTCGGCATTTTCTTGAAAATTGTGGTTCCCCTATCCATGCCTGCTATCGCTGCCTTCACCTTGTTTTTTGCCGTTTCGCAGTGGAATATTTATTTCAATGCTCTGATTTACATCTCAGATGCCAACAAATGGACACTGCAGGTGCTGATCAAGGCGCTTGTCCTCGATTCCACACCGCTCGGCGCTTCCGGGACGGCCGCTGACGGCATCCCGCAGCTGGAAACGGTCCGGATGGCTGCTGTAACCTTCGCGATGGCTCCGATCCTGATTGTGTACCCTTTCCTACAGAAGTATTTCGCCAAGGGCGTGATGCTCGGTTCCATAAAGGGGTAACCGCTCCTATGGACCGTTACAGAAGCGGGAGCAGTTGGAGTGTGTGGAGTCGTTCTGCAGAAGCGTAAGCGTTCGCCTTTATCCCCGGATGTTTCCCGCTACAGGCGGAGGAAATTCGAAAAATCCGGGGATAGCAGCGATCCGAAGCGTGTTCCGCACACGCAGCGGCGGCTTTTTCAGCATGAATTTATATGTTTTCGGGGTCCCCGCAAAGTACCTGAATCCGCGTCGAAGCCTAAGCCCCACTTTGTGGGGGGATTTCAGCGGCCTCCCGAAGCGGTACGCCTTACTTGAATCCATTACCGGTGAACATTCCGGTAATCCGTCGGCGACATGTCATAGGACCGCTGGAACATACGGTTAAAAGAACGGTGCGAATACCCGATCATGCTGGCGATTTGGCTGATCGGCTGATCGCTGTCCAACAGCAGTCTTGTCGCCTCATTCAATTTGCAGCTCGTCAAATAATCATGGAAGGAGACACCCGTTTCTTTTTTAAACACCCGGCTTAAATAAGAGGAATTTATATGGAACAATGCTGCGCATTCCGTTAACGAAATATCTTTGTCCAGGTTATCGGCAATATACATGCACACATCCTTAACTGCCGCCTTGCCGGCAGTGTTGTTGTTTTCCCTCATTATTTTCAAATATAAAGGCATCACCGTATCGATAAACCATAAGCATATTTCTTCCGACGACTGGTAGGTTCTCAATTGATCGAACAGATCATATTCGAGAATCCCCAGTGCCGTGCCGCATTTTTTCTCAGCCGAAGAAACAAGAGCCGCCAGCAGCACATGAAAGCTTTGGTAAACAAAATAATATGATTCCGTTTTCATCACCGACTTATTGAAAGCCCTTACACTATTCTCGAAGCGAAGTGCATCTCCGCTAAATAACGCTTCCATTATGACGGATTCAATCTCATACGGGTATTTGGGGAAGCTCTGCTTTTCGCTCAAGCTGTCATCCATGGACAGAATCGACTCCGATTCCTTCAATAACCGGTACTGCAAGGCATGCTGTGCCTCACGGTAGGATAACGAAATATCCGCTATATGCGGATAGGGCCTGCCACAGCCGATCGAAGCCCGGATATTCAGATAGGTCTGCAAAGCGGTCTGAACGCTTTCTGCATATTTGCCGGTTTCCCGAATCACATGCTCCGGCACAGCATCATGATCGAAGCACAATACGGCAGTGCCGTAACCGCGCGAATCATGCAGAACATATCCTTTCTGCGAGGAGCATCCGGCCAGCAGCTCGTTCATGACATTCATTAACGCGTAGATCATCAGCGGCTTATCCTTCGGCAGAAACCGTCCGTTCTTCCCGAAATCCTCCACTCTCACCAGCAGCACGACATAAGTGCAATTGGTATCCATGCCGTATGCTTTACAATCCGTATAAATCGAAGCGGAGGGCATATAATTACCTTCCAGCAGCTGCTGCAAAAACCGTTCGATTAACGTCGGCTCCGATTTGGCTATCCAATCGCTGGATACCTGCAGCTGCGTATTAAAATATTGAAGACAATCGCGGATAAACGAAATTTCCTCCTTATGGGAAGCAATGTTGTTCTTGCTGAGCCGTCTCCCGAAATCGACCAATTGGCGGATCGGATCATAAGCCCTGCGGGAATTGAAAATGGTCAGAAAAATACCGATCGCCAAAAACACGGTCACGGCAAACATCGTTGTTCCTAATATCCATCGTAGATCCTTCACAATCTCGGACCGGGGGATAACCGATATGTATGTCATTCCCAAATTAGATTTCCTGTAGGAATAGAAATATTCTTTCCCGTCGACATCCATTACGGAAGCATTGTTAGCCTCTAAAGGGCTGGAAGCTAATGTACGCGCGACCTGCTCTCCAACCAATTGGTTAATACCGGTTTGTTGATTCGACTGAAATAAGATTTGGTCGGCCCTGTTCACGACAAAGATGGACTCATTGCGGGTAAGCGATAAAATCGAGGAAAGATAAGCATTGATTTTCTCCACCTCCACTTGCGCCACGAGCATGCCCCGAGGATTCGGTGATGTAGTAGGCAGAGTGATAATCAAGGAGATATAACCGTCTTGTTGACTGGCCGGGAGGTAACGCCAATAAGCGGATTTGTGGATAGTGCTTAGAACTTTTAGATCTTCCTTGTACTTGAAGTAGGATTCATGTACGTTTCCTTGCGCGCTGGATAAGATCAGTTTGGAATCCATGTGAACATAATACACATTTTTGATAAATTTAGTGCGGTTCAGAAGATCGGAAACCTCGTTCAGAATGGCTATGTTGTTCTCAACTCTTGAGGCTTCATCCAACGGTAAAAAGGATTTGTAGATGGAAGGCTGCAGGGCGCTTTTGGACAACTGCTCTACAGCCCCGAACATCGCGTCATCAACGAACCGCTGAATGATATCAAGCGAATCCTGGTTATTCGCCTGAATGCGGGCAATTTCCCGCTTCATCGATGTGTTGTAATAGACGATACTGACCATAACGAGGGGCAAGCATACGGACAAACAGCCCAGCCATATCAGACGGTACAAATAAGAATTCATGTTTCGCACGTCCTCCTTCAGCACCTCATGATATACCCCCCTATTTTATTATTATCCGCCGCGCGCCTTCAATAGACATTTGTTTACCTCGGCTAAAACAGCGCGGCTGCGCGAAAATCAATAAGGGACTATTGATTTTCGCGCAGCCGTGTACGGCTATTTCTCCAACTCGTAGCGTGCCGCGATAATGCCCGACTTGAGCGTTCGGCTCGACAGCAGCTTGAGCCTGGTTTTCTCGCCGTCACCGTCGAACACCGATTTTCCGCCGCCCAGCACAACCGGACAAATGGTAAGCATGAATTCTTCAATCAGGCCGAGCTTAAGCAGCGTCTTCGCCGCCCCCGGGCTTCCGAAGATAACTAGATTTTTGCCGGGCTGCTCCTTGAGTGCCTTGATTTCCTCCACGATATTGTCCCTGATCAGCATCGTATTGTTCCATTCCACCTTGTCCATCGTGCCGGAAATGACGACCTTCTTCACATCCTGCAGCCATTTGGCATGCTCCATTTCGTGCTTCGACGCATTCGGATTGTCCAGCATCGTAGGCCAGTAGCTCTCCATCATGCGATACGTCGTGCGTCCGTAAACGGGAGCTCCGACTTCGGCTACGATCTCCTCGGCGTATTTCTCCAATTCCTCGTTGTACGGAATCCAATCGAGTCCTCCGTTCGAATCCGATGCATACCCATCCAGCGACACATGCATGAACAATACGAGTTTTCTCATGTCCTTTTTCCTCCAATTTCGCATTTATTTGGTTTGATTATTTTGGCCGTTGGCCTGTGTTTCATCCTGCTGTAACGTTCATGATAAATCATTACGTTACGTAAGGTTCAAGTAGAAATCTGAATTTTGTTGAAGAAAACTTTTCAATTAGCATTCATCCTATACTTTATTTACCATCCTATTCAATCCCCGGAATAAACAAGCAGCCTCTTCCTATAGGAGACTGCTTGTTTATTGCCGATTTTAAGTTTACCGGGCATCTTTTCGATAAAAACAACCATTTTATATATTTACAGGGATCACGTGCTGCAAGTTCACCTTACAGCTTTATCACCTTTATGCCCTCAGGCGCATCGATATCCGAATGAATAGTCCCGTCCGCCAGCTTCTCATGCTTCACTGTCACCTTACCATGAGGTGTCGGGAAAGTCGCCTCCGCCCACTCCAGGTCACCCAGCTGCGGAGCTATACGAATTGTCCGGCAGCCCGGCTCAACCGGACGGATACCAAGCACATACTCGGTAAGCCACGCCGTGGGACCGGACGCCCAGCCGTGGCAAAGACTGTGCCGGTAGCCTTGATAGCAGTAGCCGCCGTAATTGCCGTGAACGTCGACCTTTCCTTCGGGTGTCAGTTCATCGATAGGCGCCGCATTGTCCAGCCAGTCGATATCAAAATCTTCCCAGAACGACGTCGCTCCGAGCGAGAGCATACCGCCCCAATAATCCCTGATGTTGTCCAGGCTCCCCTTCACATCTCCCGCTTCACCCCGGGCCTTCAGCATATAGTAGCCGTAGAAGGTCGAATAACCCTTCGGTGAATCCGGTGCAATAACCTCATCATTGACCTTCTGCGGATCCAGCATACGGACTAATGCGAGCAGAGCGGCCGCCTGCTTGCTCTGATTATAATCCGGCGCTACCGTCCGAAGCCGTGCCTCGGTCTGCCGGCACAGCTCCGCCGTGTCGCTGTCATCGAATAGCTCCGCCAGCTTCGCTCCTGTTTCCATGCACCAAACGAATAAAGCATGCGCGCCGGCCCTCACCCCTTGGGGATTAGCGGAGGAAGGCCAATCCAAGAATGGCTTTGCAATATCCACGGTGCCGTCCGCTCGAACGCACTCGGCAATCTGACGGAGCAGGCCCGTCATGTACGTCTTTTGTTCCAGCAAATAAGGCAAATCCCCGTTTTGCATATACCAGTCGTAATGTACCAGGACCCACCAGATGGAATAAGTAGGAAAAGACATCCAGGAAGGCAGCGGGTTCTCATCCCGGATGAAGTCGAGACTGCGCGGCACAACGTCATGATAACCGAATACCGCCTGAAGCGTAGAAGTCTCCGGATGCATGTCCCCCGTCCATACCAGTCGGTCTCTTTTGATGCCGTCCCACAAATACTCTTGCATATTCAGATGCACCGTATAGGCGCCTGTATCCCAAATTCGGTTGAGCAGGTCATCGTTGCAGCGGCAGCTGCCTGTGTACTCCAGATCGTACATCAACGCTACGGCCCGGACACTGAGCAGCTGTACGTAATGCCCTTCATCCAGAAAGTCGATGCGTACGAAGCGAAAGCCGGTATTCCCGGTTTCCTCCGCCCCCATATAGCTGACTTCAAATACGCCGTCCCTTACCGCATGATTGTTCGTCGCATTGGTCGTCCCGCCCAGCTCGCTCACAGCCTCCATGGCCGATTCTCCGAACCGGACGCGAAACCTTGCCGTTCTCCGCTCTTTATCGCTGCCGCCTGCAATGCAGATTTGCACGCCGCCGTGAAGCTCCGCTCCAAAATCCAGAAGCAGCCCCGGAGCGCTGCCGTCATTGCGAAGATTGCAGGTTTTCTCTAACGGAGAGCGTAATACGGACTGGCCGTCGCGCCCCGCCAAAAGGAACTCCGCTGCTCAATTGTCGTATGGTCAAGGTCCGAACTCCAGACGATTCGAAGCGGATCGATATAATACCGGGTTCGCGGGTCACTTTTGCACCTTTAAGCCTTGCCATGAAACGGTCATGATCGGTCTCCTTTCCTTGGGCCAGAATAGATTCTAAAACGATTAGCTAGTTTTCCTTAATAATCGACTTCGCCGCAGTACCTAAATCTCCTTCCGGGGTAATCAAAAAAATGTTGAAGCTCTTCAACAACATAATGAAAATTTTGACGCGTCGGTTGGTTAATTCAACAAAGTAGTAGTCAACGAAGTGTATTTGGACACGCCACACGGAAAACGGCCACCTCCGCCCGGTCGGACGGAAATGGCCGTTATGGTAGTGCAGGAGCGTCTCTGCCGTCAGCTCGTCTTCATGACTCTCGTGCCGCGAACCGATGCAGCAGCATAGACGACGAGCGCTGTCCAGATGAGCGCGAAGCCTGCGAGCAGAACCGATGATACCGATTCCTTGAATACGAATACGCTTAGAAGCAGCATGATCGTCGGCCCGATGTATTGGACGAAGCCGAGCGATGACAGCGCCATCCGGGCGGCCGCCCGCGCAAAGAAGAGCAGCGGCAGCGCCGTTACTACGCCGGACAGAAGCAGTTCGAGGAGCGTGGACGCGGGCAGCGTCCATGCCGTCGTCTTTCCTACGACGGCCAAGTAGACCCAATAGCCGAGCGCGATGGGCAGAACGACAGCCGTCTCCGACAGCAAGCCTACAGAAGCGTCTTGCACAATCTTCTTTTTCGCGAAGCCGTACAAACTGAACGACGCGGCCAGAGAGATCGCGACCCACGGGAACCGCCCGTAGTCGATGGCGATGATGATCACCGCGGCGCCAGCTATGGCAATCGCGAGCCATTGGCCTCGGTTCGGCTTCTCGCGAAGGAAGACGACCGCCAGCAGCACGTTCAATAACGGATTCAAGTAATAGCCGAGACTTGTCTCGACGACATGGCCGTTATTGACCGCCCAGATGAAGATGAGCCAATTCGCAGTGATCAGCAGTCCGCTGGCGGCGAGCGGCAGCAGAAGCGCTCGGCTGGCCGCAATCCGCTTCATGTCGCCCCAGCGGCGCTGGAAGGCGATAAGAATACCCATAAAAACGAACGACCAGACGATCCGATGCGACAGAATCTCGCCTGCCGGCACGTCATTGAACAGCTTCCAATAAAGCGGAAGAACCCCCCACATGATATACGCGATAATGGCGTTAATCAATCCGTTGTTCACAACTATTTCCCCCTTTTCGCTTCGATGTCTGGACGGATTATACACCTCGATCCGCTCTTAAGCAAGGGAAATATTGATGCGTTGGCCGGCAGCCGCGTTAGTTGTCTATTGAATTATAGTGCTCGTTAACGTAATCAAATGTTTTATTCACGTCATTCTGTAGGAATAGGGACAAGCTTTATGCTTGGATTTCAATATCCTGTTCTTTGCACCATGCAATTACTAATTCCTTTATCTTACTTTCTTTGTATCTATACCATTGTTTATCGATGCCATGTTCAATAATCCCATCCTTAAATCTCCGGAATGCTCCTCTTCCCTGGGTTGCTTCATACAATACTTCCCGGATATCTCCATCCTCTAGAGTCCCAATAAAATTTTCTATAATTTCATATTCATTAAAGTCATGTTTCAACGTAAAATCGACGTAAACCCCGTCTTCATCTTCAATAATCCTTATTGCTTTTTCAATGTTCTCTCTTTGCCATATAGGAAACTTTTCGAGTGGCTGTTCATCTTCTGCAGCGCTATACTCTTCACTTGTTAATGTAATAACTTCCCCTGTTGTCATATTAATAAATGTAAAAGTGTCATCTATTTTCATTTCGATCTCAGCAACAAGGTCATCCAATTTAACTGGTTTCTTCGCATTCATATTTGCTTTCGCCACTTTCTTTTGTATTCATCACATAAACATTTTAACCAATAACTCAAAACAATCTACCTAATCGGTCGCTTGGAAAATAAATATACACGGCCATATGCCCGTGTTTCGTTAATATCCTGTATTCGTAGGAGCAAAATGAGATGGTTGGCTGCAGCGAAAATCTGCTCGTTTAACTATGGTATACTTTAATGTAACGGTAGTATAAGTAGTTCTCTTTCATTAGTATATAAGTTAGATCAGCCATGTTTTCATAGTGAATTGGCTAGGAATTTCTTTTCTTTCTCAGGATGCCCCAGTCACTTCCACATGCGTTACACGACAAAATATGTTTTAATATACCAAAGGAGCGTGATTCAATGGATATTCAATCGTTTCTATATCCTAAGAGCGAGGTCTCGTACCTCACGATATCCTCTAATATGAAAGAAGCCATGGATAAATTGGAGGCTAGCAACTATACGGCAATTCCGATATTGGACGACAATGGCTTATACTTCGGAACGCTGTCTGAGGGAGATTTGTTATGGAAGCTGAAAGCCACACCCGGTCTCAGTTTCGATACGATGCACGAAATTCCTATTGTCTCCATTAAAAAACGGATGATAGTCGAATGCGTGGCGATTAACGACGATTTAGACGATATGCTGGAGTTAGCGGCCGATCAAAATTTCGTTCCAGTCGTGGACGACGATCGTGTTTTCCTCGGAATCATCCGCCGCAAAGATATAATCGAATACTATACCCGAAATATTGCTGATTAGTTGTAAAGATCTGATCTTGCACATTGCGAAGGCTGCCGTTCGTTGGCAGCCTTTTCTTTGTTCTTAACGTTTTTTGAGCAATCGTTCTCCGCTAGTAGAATGATTGCTTGCACTAATAAATCATAATCCAAATGTGCTTTACTCAATTCTTTCAATCACTGCAAAATGGAAGCAGCAAATGCCGCGGCATCATAATCATACCATATTTTAGTATTTTTATACGATGACGAAAGTATGAATTATTGTCCTGAATTAAGCAAATTTACCCGGTAGATTAACGTTATCGGGTCTACAATTATACTTTCCGAGTCTAATACTTTATCAGAAAACTTTTTACAATTCCCTGCGGGCGGATAACCATACAAAATTGGTAGGCCAAATGATTGGAATGTATAAAACATATCGTATCGCTTCTCTATCGCCTAAACGCCCCTTGTGTCTTAACCGTAGAGCGGCCCCAATGCCGTGCAAGCCCTATAATCGGCACCTTGCAGATCATCCGTACCGAAGGAGCTCCAAAAACTCGGACGGAACAGGCGTTCCCTGTCCACGTTGTGCATACTGACCGGAATGCGCAGCATGGCGGCCAGCGTAATCAGCTCGGCGCCTACATGACCATAGCTGACGGCGGCATGATTGGAGCCCCAATGGCTCATCACCGAGTATACATCCCGGAATGCGCCGTTCACGGTCAGGTTCGGCACGAACCAGGTTGTCGGCCATGTCGGATTGGAGCGCTGATCAAGCGTATCGTGAACCTCCTCCGGAAGCTCTACGGAGTATCCTTCGGCCAGCTGCAATACCGGACCTGCTCCTTGGATCAGATTGATCCGCGCCATCGTCAGCGGCATGCCGCCGCTTGACGTGAAGTCGGTCGAGTACCCGCCGCCGCGGAAAAAGTCAACGGCAGGGCGCCATTGTGTCGCCTGCAGACATTCCTGGACGTCGGAATCCGTAATGTCCCAGAACGGCTTCATGGCCGGCTGCCCGTCTTCGGTCTGCCGGCCGGTTCCGTCCAGCGCCGCCGCTCCCGAATTGATTAAATGAATGACCCCGCCCTCCGCCCGGCCGGTCAAGGTTTGTCCCGTCACGCGCCGTACCGCCTCAGGACTCCAGTAGGTCCGCACGTCGGCAAAAATTTGCGCACGGTTCGTTAACAGATGCCCGAAGAGCATCGTGACGGCGTTCAAGTTATCGTTCTCTGTAGCGAGCATATACGGCTCGCGAATGCCGTTCCAGTCGAACGAGCTGGTCAGTATTGCTTCCATGAAATCGCCGTTCGGGTAATGGCTCGTCCACGCCCGCTGACCCTGGAAGCCCGCCGCAATGGCGTTATGCCCCATGGCTTCTTCCTTGAAGCCCATCTCGGCCAGTTTGACGTTGCCGATCATCAAGTCGCGGGCGATCAGCGCCATTTTGATCATTGTCTCCCAATCCTGCGCCTTCTGCTCCTCTGACCGGATCAGCCCTGGCGGATTCGGATCGGCCCCGATCCGGCAGTTCTTCCGGGTCCAGGCCAAAGCCCGCTCATATTCGTCCGGATCGTAAATACCGCGCTCAATCCGGCGAACAAACTCGCTCATATCTACGTATTCGTTGCGCATGCCCAAATAGTTTTGGAAAAAGGTCTCATCCGCAATGCAGCCCGCTATGCCCATCGATACCGTACCAAGCGCAAGGTACGATTTGCCGCGCAGGGTAGCTGCGGCGAGTCCCGCCTTGGCGAACTGCAGCAGCTTCAGCTGTACATCCCGGGGAATCGAGTCATCCCCGATATCCTGCACGTCTCTGCCGTAAATACCGAATGCGGGCAACCCCTTCTGATTATGCGCCGCCAGCGCCGCTGCCAGATAGACCGCTCCTGGACGCTCCGTTCCGTTAAAGCCCCAGATCGCTTTCGGCAGATGCGGGTCCGTATCCATCGTTTCCAGCGGATAGCACCAGGACGGGGTCACCGTAATGGTAAGCCCGACGCCCTGCTTGCGGAACTTCTCCGCCGCCCGGGCCGCTTCCGCCACACCGCCGATCGTCGTATCCGCAATGACGCATTCGACCGGCAGCCCGTTCGCGTGCCGCAAGTGACCGCTTAACAGGTTCGCGCAAGCGATAGCCATGTTCATCGTCGGCTCCTCCAGCGATTCCCGGATACCGCCCCGGCGGCCGTCAATGACCGGGCGAATGCCTATCTTGGGCATGTCTCCTTGCAAACGGTTCATTGTCGGGATCGTGCTCATAGGCGCTTTCCTCCTATTTGTTCGGTCATATATTGGGTGAGGCGGCGCAGCTGCTCGACCTCCAGCTTATGGGTGGCGGTAAAGTCCCCTGCGCTTTTGGAACGGCACTCGTAGTTGGACAGCACGCCTTCCAGCTTCAAATAATATTTGGCGTTAACCGGGTACAGCTGCTTTTCGATCAGCGATGCCATGCTAAGAAAGCTCGCCAGCAGCTCTGCTTCTTGCGATTCGATAGACACTTGCCCCATCAGCCGTGCGTACAGCTCCGGATGAAAATTAGCCATAACACCGCTATACCCTGTCATGCCCAGCTTGATTGTCTCAAGCAGCGTTGCGGAGTTGGCATTGTAAATGCGCAGATCCGTGCCCCGTACAGCCTCCAGCTTCGCCCGCATATTGCTGATATCGGAGCTGGTGTCCTTGAGAAACCGGAAGCGTCCGGTTTCCGCGCACCGCCTGAGCAGCTCCGGCGATATTAGACGTTTGTATGGATACGGACACTCGTAGAAGCCGAGCGGAACCGCGTCCGGCAGTCCGGTTAGCAATTTCTCCAGATTAGCCAGCCATTCGTCGTCCGACTCATCCTCTCGTGCCAGCCGGTTCGTAATCAGCACCAAGGCATCGATCCCTGTCGCCGCCATAGCCTGCAGTTCCTCCAGCTGCTCTTCCGGCGAATCTCCGATATGACCGGAGGCGATTACGGGCACTCTGCCCGCCGCCTTGGCCTTTACGAAGGAAGCCAGCTTCACCCGCTCTTCGAGACGCAGGTAAAACATTTCGCTCGATTGGCATACGGCGAACAAGCCGTCAACCCCTTTCGCGATATACCATTCAATCAGCCGTTCTAGCGCCTCGTAATCGATCTCATTGCCACCGGTAAACGGAGTAATCATTGTCGGCCATACTCCGTCGGATATATTGCTCTGCATCGGTTCTTCCCCCTTATTTAAAATGTGATGATAAGCTCGCTGCGCGCCCAGTTGATCCTCCAATCGCTGTTGAAATCGGATTCTATTATTGTTGTTTCCTGCCTGTAGAAGGAATCCGATTTCAAAGGCGAACGCTGACGCTTTTCCAGATTCAAATGGCCCCTCCGCTCGTTCTTCATCGATGTTTCTGATAGTCGGATGATAAAGCTCGCTGCGGCGCCATTTGTTCCTCCAATCGCTGTTGAATTCGGATTCTAATGATTGTTGTTTTCTTTCTGTAGAAGGAATCCGATTTCAAAGGCGAACGCTAACGCTTTTCCAGATTCAAATAGCCCCTCCGCTTGTGTTTCATCGGGTTTCCACCATGGTTTCTAACAACCGGATAATGAAGCTCGCTGCGGCGCCATTTGATCCTCCAATCGCTGTTGAAATCGGATTCTATTGATTGTTGTTTTCTTTCTGTAGAAGGAATCCGATTTCAAAGGCGAACGCTGACGCTTTTCCAGATTCAAATGGCTCCTCCGCTCGTTCTTCATCTGGTTTCCACAAGAGTGGCGAAAAGCGCTCATCGCGCAGGCACGGACCACAGCTTGATCTGTCCGAACAATCCGTACGTTTGAACAAGATACTGCGGCGTACGCTCCTTCCCTTCCTTGCGGAACGATTCGCAGCTTGTCGTCGGCGTGCCTCCCGACGCTTGATGGAACGGCCCGAACATATTTCTCGGGCTGCCCATAACCTCGATCTCCAGACGGTTTGGGCCCTGGGCCAAATAGTCGGTCAAATCGATGCCATCCGCGGCTTTCCAAGGGATATGCCCCGCCGTATGCCCGTTGACGCGAACCTCCACGGTTACGGCAGAGCAATCCCCCAGCTCCAGAATGAATCTGCGCTGCGCCGCCGGCTGATGCTCGTAATCGGCCTGATAGACGATGCTGCCATTATAGTGATAATAGCCTTGAAGACACCAGTCTCCGGCATGAAGCATTAGCGGCTCTTTCACGATGCGCCTGTCCGGGCTCACCGCAAAGTCCCCGATCAAATAAACATCCTCTACCTCCAGCGCTTGACGGTATAAGCAATGCAGCTCCAGCTCGTTCCTTCCCGTAACGAGTCCGCCGCCGAGAGGCACACGATCCATCGAGCGATCGACGAACCATCCGACGGGCGAAGAGGGAACCTCCGTGCCGTTAAGGAAAATCCGGTAATGCTGCGACCCCTCAATCACTAGCTCGACGCCGGAAGCCGGCACATCGGCAACCTCGAAGGTCAAGCGGAAGGCAGCTTGCGTGCCGTCATTCGGATGCGGCTCGTGAATCCATTTGTACCGCTGCGTCATGCCGTTCTGATGAACCGGCCGCATCCCGAGCCGTTCGCGAATACGGCGCTGCGCGGACCATATATCTTCTTCCTCCGCGGACCAGTCGGCATCGCCGAGCCGAAAGCGGCACGTGTCGAGCGTCAGCACGTTCGGCATCGTCCGTGCGAACCGGAATGAGGGCCCGAAGGCTTGCTCCAGCACCGCATCCGCTTGGCGGGTCACGGCAGCAAGTCCGGAAGACGGCCTAGCCTCTCCCGCAGCCGCTCCACCCACAGAGGCTTCCGCAGGCGGCTTCTTTTTATAAATGATATACAGCCTAGAGTCCGCGGGCCCCAAATGCGCGTCGAAACGCATGGCTGCTCCGTCCGCTAGCGTCACCGCGACTTCATCAATCCGACCGGTCAGCGCGTCCCATCGTTCTACGCAGCCGATCAGCGCAGTAGAAACGGTAACGTCTACCGCCCGGTCGCGGTCGTTATTGACGACGAACAACGAGTAATACGAGTCGGTTTCCTTCAGCATGTACAGCAGCTCCGGCGCTTCCGCCCCGTAAGGGCCGAGCAGGCTGACCAGCCGCGGCACGCGCAGCTCCAGCGCGCGAGCCGCTTCCTCCTTGCTGCCGACGATCGTGACGCCGGGATGCTCGTACAGCCGCACCGCATCTTCCGACGACCGCCCCTCTATCATCGCAGCCCCCGGCGTCATGGCGATGATCCTGCCGACAGCGTCCAAATAATCGAGAAGCAGCTCATAGGTGCTTCGCAGCATCGTGCGGATCGGCGGGAGGACGATCAGCTCATAAGCTGCCTGATTTACATGCAGCTTCCCGCCGCGTACCCCTCCCGCTTCGGCCATAATCGTCTCGTCTCCCAGATCATAATCGTAATGGGAACGGGCCATATGCTGCAGCAGATCGTTAAACGCATAGCCGTATTCGTCGATGCCCGGAATATCCCGGTTCCTTCCCCCGGGACGGGCTGCCGTAAGGATCTGTGCCAAGCATCGACCATGCGGTCGCTGCCGGATGAAGCACGAGAAGTTCTCGGACCGGCCTGCCTTCCGTCAAGATCAGTCCGAGCCGGGCAAAGTAATCCTCTACAATCCGGTTATATTTCCACCAGCTCGTCTGGTAATTGAAAAACGGCGGATAATCCCGTTTGCGGCAGCCCCTAATCGAATACTGGGCAAGATGCTGCGAGCGCAGGTTGACGCCAAGCACGTACTGCCAGTCTCCCATCCACTTCTGCCCTTCAAACGTAAATTCCCAGCCGGCGCAGCCGTACATTTCGGAGATGACGAAGCGGCGCCCATATTGATTCGCCACGCTGGTACACTGCTTGACGGTCATGTATTCGTCCGTCTGCTCGCAGAGCATGTCGATACCCGGCACATGCTGGTAACGGTAATGCGGCATGATAGTCCCGCCGACCCGCGTAGCTACGCCAAGCGCGCTTTCCCACAAATAATGTCCGGTAAATTCGAGACAGTTCCGCTCGCACCAGTCGCCAAGCTGCTTGGAATACGCCGAGCTGTATTTCTCGGTAACCGTGCGCCAGTAATCATGCCGCGCAGCGGAAGAGTGCTCGCCGTCGAAATATAAATACGGAAGCAGGCCGGTCAAGTCATACCCTCTCTGCTTCAGAAAGTATTCCTGAAACGTGTACGTCCACGGCAGCCACCCCCGGCCGGGCGTAAACCGGCAGTGCCTGTCGTGCACGCTCGGCTCGTCGGTGAAGATCCCGCGAACCGTTGTCCCGAACTGCCCGCCGATCTCCTCCTTATAGCGCTCATAGGTCGATTCGATAAACCGCGCGACCGTCTCCTCGTTCATACTGTCGGGCGGCGCCTCGCCATTAAACCATTCGCTTCCCGCCGACACCTCGATCCGAAAGACAAGCAGTACCTCATCATCCGCCGGCACGGGAGCCTCATGAAGCGGCAGCCGCTCGCAGCGCCGAAGCTTGATTCCGTCAATGACGGCTTTGAACAGCGCGATCATGTGTTCGTCCGGCTCGACAGGGCCTCTCGTCACTTCAACGGTAAGCCCCTTGGCGCGGTACGCGTCCCCTTGGGCCGGCACCGTTCCTCCAGCCGATCCCGAGGGCCAACGGTTCATCGTCGTAGAGCCATGCGTGCATGCCGAGCGACTCCGCGCGGGCGACGGAAGCCTTGACGGCTTCCATCCATTGTTCTCCCATATACGGCGTCTCCAGCCCGTCGCGCGAATGCATGAAGAATCCGCCCATCCCCTGTTCGTTCATATCCTCAATCTGCCGTACCAGCTCTTCCTCGCGCAGCTCGTCATTCCATGACCAGAAAGGCACCGAGCGGTACGCCGCAGGCGGATTTGGGAACGCCTTCCTCAGAGCGGCCAATTCCGTCCATTCCTTCATAGGGGCGACCTCCCGTCAGTTTTCTTCAAATTCCAGCTCCAGACTCCAGCACACGATACGCTCCCGCTTCCAGGTATAGGTCACATGGATGGCATTCCCCTGCGCGATAACGGCGGGATAAGAAAACTCGCCGTATTCGATCGGCACCGTGTACGACGTATACTCGCCCTCCAATACTTTGAGCTGCTCCCATGTTTCCCCGTTATCGGTCGAGATGCTCAGCATAAGCGGAGTGCGCGGCCCCCTGTACATGCCGACCGGGTTATAAGCCAGCACAAGCGCTCCGTTATCCATTCTCGCCAGATCGATGCCGCTGTTATTGTTGGGCAAATAGGTCCGGTAAGCGGGCGACCAGGTACGGCCCGCATCGGCGGAGTCGCTCCGGTAGATGAACCCGGCTGTGCTGCGGGTCAACATGTGCACCTGCCCCGGCGCGGATTCCCACACCGTCGGCTGGATAATGCCCTTGCCCCGGATCAGCTCCGCTCCTTCCGGGTATTCGCCCTCGGCTTGCCCCTCATGCCGGACCGGCACCTTCGCGCTGGCCGTCCAGGTAAGCCCTTGATCGGCCGAAATATCGGCGAAAGCGTCCCAGTACGTTCCCTCCAGCGATGCTGGGGCGAGCCACGTGCCGTCCTGCAGCTGAATCAGCTTGTTTTTTACCGGGCCCCTTCCCCCGACATCGCCGGGCACCAAGTCGACGGGACGGCTCCAGGTCAAGCCGTCGTCATCGGATACGGTAACCCGCGTATACCATTCGGGAATCGGATGTCCCACTTTATAATGGAGAACAATCTGCCCATCGTCCTTACGGAACAGGACGGGATTCCAGTGGACGAGATCAGCCTCGTCAGCTACGAGATAAGGTGCCGACCAGGAGCCGTTCGTCCGTTTGGAGCACCAGATGCCTACATCCGGATTGCCTTCCTTGGAGCCTGCAAAATAAGCAGCGAGCAAGTCCCCGTTCGGGAAGGCGATCACCGTTGACGCGTGGCAGCTGGCGAACGGGCGCGCCTCTTCGAATAAATATTGTTCCGTATACTGCTTAATCTTCATTTACATTCAGCTCCTTGTTCAAGATGAATTACTTCTTCATTCGGGCCAGCGCATCGCTATAGATTTTCTCCAGCTCGCCGGCACCCATGTCGCGTGCTTTCTGAATCACTGCGTCATATTCGTCGATCTTCTTCACACCCATAATAAATTTATCGTACTCCTGATCGAGCATTGTATTAATAGTAACATTCAACTCCTTGACACGGGACGCTTCTTCTTGGCTCAGCGGCGGATCCATTACAGGCTCGTTATATGCTTTATCTTTGGCGATAATGCCCCAGTATTCATCGTTAATCGCATCCCAGTTGCCGGTCATTTTCTCGATCTGGGTCTGACTCATCGTGTTCGTGTAATAAGGCGTAAAGCTCAGCTGGCAGCAGCCCAGGTCGGAATACAGGGCGTAGTACGGCGTCGGCGTGGCATTTTTGAATTTGGCCACGTAATCCTCTTTGTACTTCGGTTCCCCTTTATCGTCCATGGCGTAATGAACCCCTTCAATACCGAAGTTCATCAGATTGGAGCCTTCTTCCGAATACATCCAATCCAGCAGCTTCACCAGCTGCTCGGGATTCTTCGCCTTCGCGCTGATCGCGAATGTCTTGCCGCCGAATACCGTAGCGTAGAAGTTGGCGCGCGCTTTACCGGGAGCATACTCCGGAATCGGCAGCACCTGGAATTGTCCTTCCGGCTGCGTTTTGCGCAGATCGCGGGTGTAGTTCAAAGAAAATCCGCTGTTATCCAGGAAAAAGAACGATTTCCCGCTGGTCAGCTTCTCTGTCCACTGCTGCTGGGTTGTAACGGCGTAGTCGGGATCGAGAACGCCCATTTTGTAAGCTTTATTAAAGTAGGACAGCACATTTTTGAACGCCGACGTGGCGGGGCCGAACACATATTTGCCGCCGTCGATATCTTTATCGTAGTACATGCCGTTGCCTTTGGTGCTGTTGACTCCGCTGCCCAGCATATACGAGGTCGTCGCCAGCAATTGCGGCGTGCCGTTGCGCACTGTCCACGGCTTGGAATCGGGGTACAGCTCCTTCAGCTTGGCCAATACGGTAAGCAGCTCGTCGAACGTTTTGGGCTGCTCCAGCTGATGCTTCTTCAGCAAATCCTCGCGAATGACCGGACCGAAGCCGTTCTTCAGTTCATTGCGGGCAACCGCCGGGAAACCGTACAGCTCACCGTCCACCGTCATCTTGACCATGTCGGGATTGGCGTCCCATATCTTCTTGAAGTTCGGCATCAGCCCTTTGTTCATATAGTCCATCAGCGGCAGGAATACACCCGTCGAACCGAAATCGTTCAAGTCGTTTTTCTCCACCTGGATAATGTCGGGCAGATTGTTCGTAGCGATCAGCGTTTTCTTCTTGTCGTTGTAATTGCTGCTCGGTACGGTTTCAAATTCGAGCTTCACATTCGTCCGCTTCAACACTTCCTGCTGAATCGGAGCATCTTTCTTCACCGGCTGATTGGCGTTTTCGGGAAATACGACCTTCACCGTACGCTCTTTATCTACGATTTGCGTACCTGCAGCCGCCTGCCCGGCGCCCGTGTCAACCGGATCCGCCTCCTTGCCCGAGCATGCCGCCATGCCGATCAGCGCAATCCCCGTCAAGGAAACCGCCGCCATGCGAGACCATCTTTTTGCCATTGTTACTACCTCCCTGGAATGATTAGCTTTGTTTTTCTTAAGCCTTCCCATCTGCTTGCTCAGCCTTTTAAGGCGCCTATCATAACCCCTTTGGCAAAATATTTTTGCAGGTAAGGGTACACCACAAGAATCGGAATGATGGTAATGATGATGACCGCGTACTTATAGTTGGCGGCCACAACCCGGAAGCTGGAGCCTGCGCTGCCGATATCCCCCTGCTGGCTGGCGAATTCACCGGCGATGACGATGTTTCGCAGCATCACCTGTACCGGATACATATCTTTGCTGTTCAAGTACAGCAGCGACGGAAAGAAGCTGTTCCAATGGTGAACCGCATAGAACAGCACCATCGTCGCCATAATCGGCATCGATAACGGGAGAATGATTCGCAGCAGAATTTGAATATCGTTCGCCCCGTCCAGGAAAGCCGATTCCTGCAGCGATACCGGAATCCCTTCGAAGAAGGTTTTCATGATGATCATATTGAACGTATTGATGGCGGGCGGTAAAACGATAGCCCACATCGTATCGATCAGCCCCAGCTTCTGAATGACCAGATATGTAGGGATCATGCCCCCGCTCAAAAACATCGTAAACGCAATCATGAAGATAAACGCATTGCGCCCATACATATCCTTACGCGACAGCGCAAAAGCGCACATCGCCGAAAGCACGACATTAATCGCCGTCCCGATGATCGTGTACTGCAGCGTATTTCCGTAGGCGTGCCAAATATCTTTGTTTTTGAAAATAATTTTGTACGCCTCGATCGTCACGTCGTGCGGAATCCATTTGACGTCGCCCCGGTTCACCGCACTGCCGTCGCTGATGGAAACGATGAAAATATAGTAAATCGGATATAAGGTCACGAACACGAGCGCCAATAACAGCACGATAATGACGCCGTCCAGAAGCCGGGATCCGAGCGTAGCTTGTCGGTTCATTTTCTCTGTCCCTCCCCTACCACAAACTGGTTTGACTTATTTTTTTGGAAGCTTTGTTCGCGGTATACAGCAGCACCAAGCCTACGATCGCCTGAAACAGCTCGACCGCCGTAGCGTAGCTGAAGTCGCTTCCAAGCAACCCTCTGCGATAAACGAACGTCGAAATGACATCCGCGGTTTCATACGTCGATCCGTTGTAAAGCAAAATGATTTTCTCAAATCCGACCGACATCAGCCTGCCCAGGTTTAAAATCAGCATAATCGAAATCGTCGGAGCGATGCTCGGCAGCGTGATACTCAGCAGCTGATGCCAACGGTTCGCGCCGTCGATCTTGGCGGCGTCGTACAGCTCCACGTCCACCCCGGTCAGCGCAGCCAAATAAATGATGGAGCCCCAGCCGACGCTCTGCCATATGCCGGAGGCGACGAAAATCGTACGGAACCACTCCGGCAGCATCAAAAATTTGACGGGCTCCAATCCCAACCATTCAATAATCTGATTAATCAGCCCGTCCGAGGACAAAAAGTTCGCGATCATCCCGCAGACGACGACGGTCGAAATAAAGTGCGGCAAGTAGCTGATGCTTTGCACGATCCGCTTGAACATCTGGTTCTTCAGCTCGTTGAGCATGAGCGCAAGCACGATCGGCGCCGGAAACGCCCATATCAATTCATAGATGTTAATCAGCAGCGTGTTGCGGATCAGCTTCCAGAAATAAGGGTCTTTCAAAAATTTCTCGAAATGATGAAACCCGACCCACGGACTTCCCGAGATGCCTTTGACGATGTTGTAGTTTTTGAACGCAATGATGATTCCGTACATCGGCCAATAATGGAAGATGACATAATAGCAGAACGGAATGAAAAAGATCGCGTACAAATACTTGCTCCTTGCCATCCCCCGTATGACAGGATGGCGTATTCTCGCCGAGCTGAACGCGGCCGCCTGTTTGGTTTGTTGACTTTGAATCACAATCCCCTCCCGGTGTAATGCACGTCCCGCCCTCCGTATGCACGGCTGCTTCGAGACGCTTTTCTGATTCGGACGTTCCTTAGCTTGTCATCGCCCGGTGAGCTTATTATAGAAACCGGCGCCGCCGTCTGAAAAGAACCGATACCCGACCGGACGATGCACTTTTCGCACTCCGGCTGGCTTGATTCAACTTTCTACCGGTGTCCATTTTCCCCCTTCAAGCCGCAGAATCAGGCAAATCCCCCGTTCTTCGGCGGTTAATCAATTCATGTCAAAAAAGCCACAGACCAGGGCGGGTCTATGGCTTCTATGAGCTGCTTCTATGAACAAACTATATTCGGAGTATCCTCATTTGCGGTGCAGGGAACGGTAATCGTTCGGCGCTATCCCTTCCGTTTTCTTGAATACGCGCAGAAACGTCGTCCGGCTCGGGATGCCGATCTCCTCGGCGATGTCGCTCACCCGCATATCGGTGCCGGTCAGAAGCTTCTTCGCCTTATCCATGCGAACTTGGTTGATGTAATCGGTCAGATTGACGCCCGTCTTTTCTTTGAACACGCGGGATACGTATTTGAGCGAGATGCCCATTTCTCCGGCGATCTGTTCCAGGCCGAGATCCTGGCGGTAATTGTCTTCGATATACTTCTCGATTAAGGAAACGAGGCTGCCGGATTTGGCATCGCCGCCCGTTCGCGTCGCGTCGATGATCTGTACATAATAAGCGTAAATCGCTTCCTGCAATTCACTGTACTCGGAGAACGATACGCTCTGCTCGCCCTCCAGCAAGCGGCTTAATTTCTCGTCCGCGGCGATGGAATGGGCATCCAGCCCCCTCTCCACAAGAAACCGTGCGCCGGTCGTGTACATTTCCAGAAACAGCAGTCTCCAATATTCATACGAAATGCTGCCCTGCACGTTCGCCGTTACAATCTGGTCGATAAGATCGCGGAGCGCGTCTTTATGGCCCAGCTTCAAATGGTTCCATATTTTTTGCTCGTCAAACAGCGAGTACATGAACCGGTTCTCGATCTGGAGCTGCTCGGAATCGATGATCTGGAACCGGTCATTGCCGCTGCGTTTGCCGATCGCCGTCATTGCTTCGTTATACGAGGCTCCGATCTCGTTAATACCGGAATAAAATGCGCCGATGCCGACAGTCATATCGTAGTACATATGAATGTCGTATTGGAACAAGCTCATCAGCTTTTGGAATGCAGGATGCAGAGCTGACGCCTGCTCCCGGCTCTCAACGTTAACGATCGCCACGAACAAATTGTGCCGGTACTCGATGATGTACGACGGCGCTATCTCTCCGAGCAGCGTCCAGATAATTTTCTTGATCCCGTTCATGACCAGCAACCGGTCCGTATCCTGAATGTCCTGGTAGAATGGCTCCTTAAAGTCAAAGGACACTCCGCAGCAAACATATCCGGCTCTGTCGAAGCCGAATTCCAGCTTCAGCGTTTCCTGCAATATTTCCTCCTGATTCAGCGTGTGTCCTTTCAGCAAAAACTGGAAGGACGACTCGACATATTCGCTCGTATGCTGATCGTACTTTCTTTTATACTGCCGATGAGAATCGGTCAGTGAGCGGAGGCCCTGCTGGATTTGCTCAAAATCATTCGCCTGCTGTGCCTGTGCGTGCCCTTCCTGGCTCCATAAGTCGCTTTTCTCCAGAATGATATTGCGGATACTGCGTATCGGATTATAAATCCGCGAGCTGAACACGAAGGAGAAGACAATACCCATCAAAACTAATACCAGGCATAACAGCAAGGTCATTAGAAGAATGCTTGAAGTATGGCGGTGAAACTCGCTGATCGGCGTAAACGAGTAATAGTCCCATCCGTATAATGCCGACTTGGCGTGAGACACTTCATAACGCTCCCCGGCAATGTCCATTTCTCCGTTCAGCGCCTGATCGCCGCTCCGGTCTGCGACGGCCCCGGCGAACAGCGGGTCCGCCATATAGCCGCTCGGGTCAAGCAGCGCCTTGCCGCTGCCGTCCGTAATCACATAGCGGGTCGATTCGAAGACGGCGTTGCCTTTAAGCGCCTTCTCAATCGCGTCTACCGCCACATTGATGACCATGACGGCATTATAGCTCTGCAGCCGGTCGCGGATGACGACGGGAACGACCTGCTTGTCGTAAATTCCTTCGCGTTTGACGGAGGCTGCGGGCAGCAGCTCGATATACTTGTCTGAGCTCAGCTTTTGCGCCCAGTAGCCGGCGTCGTATGGATCGTATTTGTACATCGTGCCAAAAAAAGAATCGAACCGGTTCACTCCCGCGCTGACATACACGCTCGACTTATCGATGTACACATAGATCCGGTCGGTGAAATCGCTGACAATATTTTCGTTGCGCTGAATAATTTTGGGCAGCCGCCATATTTCCGTCTTCACTTCCAAGCTTTGCTGCTCTTCGGGCATTAACAGCATCCTCACCGTGTAATCGCTGAAAAAATTAAAGCTGATTTCTTGCAGCGAGCCCATTTTGGCGTCGATCGTCTGCGCGGCATTTTGCAGATTGGTCTTGATCCGGTCATTAAAATCTTTCTTCATAATATAGAGCGAGTACATATAAGTCGACAGCCCGATAATGACGATCGGAATTAACAGTGTGAGAAAGTAAAATAGTATTTTAAAATACAGCCGATTCTCTCTATTGCGGAAGAAGCTGTTCCAGCGCAACTCCCGTCCCCCTCCTTCGCTATCCATCTATGCGGGCATGCTGATCAGGTTGTGAAAAGATTCGCTTCCGTGCCCGTTTGACCATACAATCGCTGTGATAAGCGGATTCATCATCCCCCTTATATTTCTTATTTACAAGGAGTATCCCCTCTCATAGGCTGCTACTGTTGCTTTTCCAAATTCAAACGGCCTCTCCGCTCGTTGTTCACCGCAGTTTTATTGCTTCATGCGAGCTTCCGCGCGGTTGTATATGTCCTCCAATTCGGCCGCCCCCAGCTCTCGGGCTTGCCGTATCACCTGGTCGTATTCTTCTATGGGCTTCAGCCCCATAATGAATTTGTCGAATTGCTCATCCAGCATATCGTTGAGCGCCGAATGGATGTCCTTTGCTCTGGCAGCTTCCCGCTTGGTCAGCGGCGGCTCCATCACGGATGGCCTATAGGCCGGATCGGAGGCGATAAGGCTCCAATACTCTTCGTTGAGCTTGTCCCACGTGCCCGTGACCTTCTCGATTTGAAACTGGGACAGCGTGTTAGAATAATACGGCGTGAAGCTCAGCTGGCAGCAGCCCAGCTCCGAATAGAGCGCATAATACGGCGTAGGCTCTGCGTGAATGAATGTTTGAATGAAATCCTTCTTGTAGACCGGCTGGCCGCGGTCATCCATTGTATAGTGCTCTCCTTCGATCCCGAAGTTCATCAGCCGGAACCCTTCCTCCGAATACATCCAGTCCAGCAGCTTCACGACCGACTCGGGTTCCTGCACCTTGGAGCTGACGGCAAACATTTTGCCGGAAAACGTATTCATATAAAACTGGGCCCGGGCTTTCCCCTCGGCATATTCGGGAATCGGCATCACCTGAAAGAAAGCTTCGGGATGAGCCGTTCGCAAGGCTCGGGTAAAGTTCAGGCCGAAGCCGCTGTTGTCCAGGAAAAAGAACGATTCGCCGCCGGTCAGCTTCTCCGTCCACTGCTGCTGGGTCAACACCGCATAATCCGGGTCCAGCACTCCCGATGTATACGCTTGATTCAGAAAAGCCAGCACAGGCTTGAACTGCGGCGACGCCGGTCCGTACACATACCGCCCGCCATCCCGATCGGGATCGAAATACATCCCGTTGCCCGCGTTATAGCCGCTTCCAAGCATGTACGAAGAAGCTGCCAATAGCTGCGGCGTTCCCTTGCGGACGGACGCATGGGACCGAGTCGGGATACAGCGCTTTCAATCGCTTGAGCACGTCAAGCAGCTCATTGAACGTATGAGGAACCGGCAGATGATGCTTCTGCAGCAGGCCCATCCGTATAACCGGCCCGAAACCGTTCTTCGCCTCGTCGCGCACGATGGCCGGAAAACCGTACAGCTCGCCATCGACGGTTAAGCGGAGCAGGTCGGGGTTCTCGTCCCACAGCTTCTTGAAGTTGGGCATCAGCCCCCGGTTCATATAATCCATTAGCGGCAGAAATACGCCAGCCGAAGAAAATTCGTTCACATCCTGCTTATCGATCTGAATGATATCGGGCGCATTCTGCGTAGCCAGCAGCATCTTCTTCTTATCGTTATAATTGCTGGTCGGCACCGCCGTGTACGTCAGCCGGAACCCCGTCCTTCTGGCGATTTCCTGCTGAATCGGCGTGTTCTCCCTTACTTTCTGATTATCCGTCTCGGAGAACATGACTTTGAGCGTGCGTTCACGGACCGGGGAGGGATCAGCCCCCAGACGGTGCGGCAGCTCCGTATCGCCGATAAACAGCCAGTAGAAGCAGCCGAATAATACGGCAGCCGCGAAGAGGACAGCAGCGGTGGCGGTGGCGCTCCATGTTTTGGCCATGCGAAATGACTCTCCTTGCCAACATAGTAACGAGCAAAGTTCAAGCTAAGTATACCATTAAGAACCAATGACTTGAATAAAATTATAAAATGCGACTGACGAATTTCGACAAACCTAATTACGATTCTCCGCTTTGAACCAAAAACGCTTCATGATTTTCTCAGATTTTCATCGAAAGTTTACTAACTTATTTCACCAAAATCGAACATGCAATCGAGCCGTTCGGTGGTGTTTGAAAATTGTTTGCAACATTCGAGAAGTAAGTAACGTTAGAAAGATAACTTCCCTCCGAGGAAGCAAATATACGAGGAGGTTTTTAGGATGAAAAAATTAGCGGCTCTGATTTCTACAACGATGTTGTTTAGTAGTTTATCCGTAGGATCCGTATTTGCATTTACCGATGTAAACGGTGACCAATCGACTGCAATCTCCATGCTGCAAGATCGAGGTATCGTCAACGGGGTTGATGCGGAGCATTTTGCTCCAAAAGGAAAGATCAGCTATGCGCAGTCCGTGCAGATGATTGTAAAGGCATTCGATTATAATTTGGATCTTATGAAGTTTGAGAAGCCGCCGATTTCTTCCAGCCTGTTTACGAATATCCGTGATGATGCTTGGTACGCGGAGGCATTCGTAATCGCTCACTACAACGGTTTGGACATCCCTGAAGATGTGAATCCTAACGCGACGATGACACGCGAGCAGTTTGCCAATTTGCTTGATCGTGCTTTGGAGAAAAAGGCAAATTTGCCTATGATTAATTTGAAACTGGAGATCAAGGATGACAGTCAGATCACTCCTGAGCTGCAAGGAAGCATTCTGCGTCTTGTGCATTATAAAATCGCGGTACTTGACAAGGACGGAAATTTTAATCCGAAAAGCGAGCTTACGCGCGGAGAGTCTGCAATATGGTTATATAACGCCATTCGATTTGTAGAACAGAGACAAACCCCTGTAACTACGGATCAGGAAACAATTCAAGCACTGACCAACGAAATCAATATGTTGAAAGAGGAAAGTACCGTTCAACAGGTGATGGAGTCCAATTACGGCTCATCGACGCAAGTGACTAACGTTGTGACGGTTACGGATACGGTATTAAAGGTTGAAGCCGCTCCTGTTTCCTTCGAAGGAAACTTCAAGGGACTTTTCACAGAAGGCAAAAGCTACCCGTATTATAGCGATGCAGCGATGGGAGGCCAGCGAGGCGTGACCATAAAAGATAACTACGGGGTATGGCATTCTTTCGGCTATAAAGAACCTATATCGTAAATGAAATCGTGTTAATAGCAATCGGCTCTAATGTGCAAATATTAATCGACCTTGTTACACGTTAAATTAAACAACGAGCAGGGTTTGTACTCCACCTGCTCGTCAATAGAGTGCTCAACATGAGTTAGTCCCTTCAACAAAGCTGCTATAGTTTTCTGTATTTTGCAATTTCCTGCTCGTAAAGATCTCCACCGTACGCATCGTATACAACCAGAACAGGGAAATTTTCAACCGTCAGCTTACGTATCGCCTCCGGTCCCAAATCCTCATATGCAACAACCTCGGCCGCTTTGACCTTATTAGCCAACAGTGCGGATAATCCGCCTATTGCGGACAGGCACACAGCCTCATATTTTACACACGCGTCTTTTACTTCCTTGCTTCTGGGTCCTTTGCCGATCTTGCCTTTCACCCCATACTCATACATGGCAGGCGTATAAGGATCCATACGGGATGCCGTTGTAGGAGCAATGGAACCAATAATTTGACCCGGCTTCGGCGGCGTTGGCCCGGCATAGAAAATAATTTGATCCTTTAAATTAACGGGCAGCGGCTCGTTGTTTTTCAGTAGTTCAATCATTCGCTTATGTGCAGCATCACGTGCTACGTAAATGGTTCCGTTAAGAAAAACCTCGTCACCGGCTCTGAGCTCTACCGCTTTATCTCGCGTGAGCGGAGTTTCCAAGTAAACTTTTGCCATGCGGGGCACCTTCCTTTCATACCTGACATTAAATGACTTTTGTATTTTTACGGGCTGCATGACATTGGATATTAACGGCTACCGGGAGCGCGGTAATATGGCAGCCATAAGTTTCGACAGCAACCCATATCGCCGTATTAGAGCCTCCCAAGCCTTGCGGGCCTATACCGGTTTTGTTGATGTCATCCAATAAATCTTTCTCCAATTGGGCAATATGCTCTTCATGATGAAAAGCGCCCACCTCACGCAGTACGGCTTCTTTGGCGATTTCCGTCACTTTATCAAAGCTACCGCCGATCCCTACTCCAACCACAAGCGGCGGACAGGCTCTGCCCCCTGCTGCGATGATGGTATCCAGTACAAATTTCTTGACTCCGGCCACGCCGTCACCCGGAAGCAAGAACTTCATAGCACTCATGTTTTCGCTGCCTCCGCCCTTGGGCAATACCGTCAGCTTGATCTGCTCTCCGGGAACAATTCGCATGTGAATGACGCCAGGCGTATTGTCGTTCGTATTTTTGCGGAGCAAAGGATCGGATACAATGGAGTTGCGGAGGTATCCTTCCTTATAGCCCTTCCGGATGCCTTCATGGATGGCGCTTGTGAAATCTCCGCCTTGAATATGGACATCCTGCCCTACATCCGCATAAACTACGGTCAATCCGGTATCGTGGCAATAAGGCCGGTCTTCCTCAGCCGCCAATTGGGCATTCTCGATTAATTGGTCGAGAATGCTCTTCCCGAGCGGAGATTCCTCTGTTTCACTTGCTTTGCGAAAGCCTTCCAGAATATCTTGCGGCAAATAATAGCATGCCTCCCAACACATCATGGCGATGGTATCGCGAATTTGATCCGTATGGACAATCCTCATCCTTGTTCTCCTGCCTTTCATCTCCTATTGAATATTCCGACTGCGTGCCGGTTATAATATAAAGCGCTTACAAACAAAAACTATTATGCTACAAGAACAATTTTAGCACATCTTTTGTTAACAAGAACCGCATTTATTGCTATCTTCTTATTCACCTATGCAATAATTGCTATTGTAGACCTCAGATATATCCATGCTGCCAAACCAAAAACACCTCCAAAGTTGTCATCCACATCTTGCGATATGGACGCATTCTCTTGAAGGTGTTTTCTCGCCTCTCGTTAGGAGGTCAGTCCTGAATATACCAGACTAGCATGGCTTTGGTTTACTTTTTCGCGGTTTTATACGCGGCTTCATACTCCTTAATGAGTTGATCCCCGCCGGATTTTCTCCATTTCTCCACTTCGGCCTGGAAGCCTGCATCATCGAGCTTGCCGACAATGTATTTCGTTTCCGCATCTTGAATCATTGTTTCAAGCTCTTTACCGCGCTCGGAGTAGATGGCAGAGCTTAAGTTAAGAGCAGGGTTGTGAACCGCGAATTGCAGTGAATCCGGCTCCATCTTATACCCTTTCATAGCAAGCGGCGTATCTTTAAGCGGCAGCACATTATACGTTTCGAAATTGAGCAAGCTGTCCCGATAAGGCTTTACATCTTTATTGAAAGCAGTCAGGTCTTTCCATGCAACCATCCCGCCATCAACCTTCGTATAGTGAACGCCCTCAATCCCGCGTTTTTGAAGCATGGACATTTCAGGGTCCATCATTTTATCTAAAAAGATGAGCAATTGCTTTAATTCCACTTCTGTTTTCACCGAAGATTTCGAGAAGACAAGCAGACCGTTATTTCCGGATTGAGCCGCAACGCGTCCGCCGTTGGGCCCTTGCCATGGTGTAATGTCAAGCTGAGCTTTAGGATCAACTTTGACGATACGGTCCTGAATGTTCGCAGCATTCGTTGCAACCCCGTTGATTTTCACGCCGACACGACCGGATTCAAACAATTTATCGGTTTCAGTCGCATCTACCGCCGGAAAATCTTGATTGATTAGCTTTTCGCTATAAAGCCGCTTAAACAGCTTCATGGTGTCTATAAACGGCGCTGTCATGAATTCTGGAGTGAATTTACCTGCATTGTCTACCCCCCAACGGTTCACCCCGCCTTGCGAAACCGCAATACGAGTTAATACAGAACCTGAGGCAGAGGCTTCATTATACTTTTTATCCAAAACAAAGCCGTAGGTGTCGTTTTTGCCGTTTTGATCCGGGTCTCCTGTTGCTATAGTTTTGGAAACTTGATACCAATCATCAAGAGTAAGCGGCGCTTTTAATTTCAAAGCATCCATCCAGTCTTGACGATAGATGACAGCAGGTCTTGCGATTTCGCGGTAAAGTGGAATGCCATACAGTTTGCCGTCCACTTTGATGTTTTCATAATACTGAGGATTTTGAGCTGATAAGTTTTTATAATCTTTCAGATAAGGACCTACTTCCCAGAACGTGCCGGATTGCAGCGATGCGATCGTCGTAGGCGTATAGTTGACTTTTAAAATTTTAGGAACTTCGCCTGAGGCGATCATAATATTTACTTTTTCATCATAAGCAGAGCTTGGAATCCACTGAAAATCGAGCTTCGTGTTGGTGTATTTTTCAATCGCTTTTTCGATCTCGTTGCCTTTCGCCGGAATTTCACCTACTTGGGTAACCGCAATCGTAACAGCAAGAGGACCGGTGTTTTGAGGTGTGTCCGTAGGTTTGGCCGCTTCTTTTGACGTACATCCGACAAGCGTTCCTGCAGTTAAAATTGAAGCACAAGATAAAACGATGATTTTTTTGTGTTTCATGTAACTTCCCCCTTGCGTTGTTTTTTTGCGTAAACTCAAGAAACTTACTTCTTGATTGTAAACGCTTACATTACTTTTCTATATTCTACCATAATCAAAACCGAGATATAAGATGCCAAATAAAAAAAATTGTATACATACAAGTTCTTTACAGACGAGTCAGTTCCCTCTTCCATCGTTTGACAAATGATTCCATGAACCATACAATGATATTATTACCGTTTTGAAAATATTTTTTGAGCAAAGAAAGGAATTTCACTTTGGAAAAGCAGCCTGATACCACACAAATCGAATCGGTACGCAGCTTTATTATGTTTATCGGTGGGAAGATCAAAAACTGCTCACAGCATTTCGAGATCAGCTGCGATCTGAGCCATCATGAGTTCAGTGTGCTTTTCATCCTTATGCAAAACGGCCCGCAAATTGTCAAGGAGATTGCCCGAAACATGCAAAACGTCAGTCTCAGCACCCTCACTCGTCTGCTGGACGGCTTGGAGCAGAAGCAGTATATTGAGCGGAAGCTTGATCCGGGTGACCGTCGAAGCTATGTCATCTCCATGACGGACAAAGCCGCAAGCCTGATGCAAGGATTTCCCGATCTGCTGAACGTGCTGGTGCAGCAAATGCTGGAATCTCTCACACCTGCGGAAAGGCTTATTTTGCTGGAGCTGTTCCGGAAAATTCATTCCAGCATGGAACAAATTCAGGAGTAGCACGAATTTATTACCGTAATGAAAATATTATTAAAGCTGGAATGATTCTGAACCCGTTACAAAAGGAGAGGTTTATGATTGCCGACATGAAAAATGAGGCGGAGATGAAGCAGGATACCACTAAGCCGATCATAGAGGTGGAAGGCCTCGTCAAGCGATACGGCGATTTCACCGCCGTGAACGGTATTCATTTTCAAGTGATGCAGGGAGAGGTTTTCGGACTTCTAGGACCGAACGGTGCCGGAAAAACGACGACGATGGAAATGATCGAAGGCTTGCGCAAGCCGGATGCGGGCATCGCCAAGGTTGCGGGCTACGATACCCATACCTCTCTGACCAAAGTCAAGGAAGTAATCGGCGTTCAGCTGCAGTCGACCTCGTTATTCGAGCTGCTGACCGTGAAGGAAATCATGCGAATGTACGCAAGCTTTTACAAAACATCGCTGCCAATCGAGCCTTTGATCGAACAAATGATTTTGACGGACAAAGCGAACGGCCGGGTCAAAAATTTGTCCGGCGGCCAGAAGCAGCGGCTGGCCATCGCCCTGGCGCTGCTGAACGACCCGCTCGTCGTATTCCTTGATGAACCGACGACAGGCCTTGATCCGCAGGCGCGCCGAACGTTGTGGGACATCATCCTGCGCATGAAAGAGCAAGGCAAAACGATCGTGCTTTCCACTCATTACATGGACGAAGCGCATGCGCTGTGCGACCGCATTTGCCTGATGGACAAAGGCGGAATTGTGGCGCTTGACACGCCGCGCAATCTGGTTCACAGCCTGCAATCTGACAGCGCGATCGAATTCAGGCTGTCCGGCCAAACGGAGGACGGCAGTTTGCTGGATCGGCTCGGCGAGCTGAATGAAGTGAAGCAGGCCGATCGGCGGGAAGATGTCATTACGCTGTATACCGATAACCTGCAGGCGTCACTGCTCGACTTTATCCAATTTGCCGACCGTTCCGGACTCGTGTTCAGTGAACTGCAAACGCGAACGGCCACGCTCGAAGATGTTTTCCTACATATGACGGGAAGGAGCCTCAGGGAAGCATGAACGCCTACATACAGCTTACATTGGCACAACTCCGCGTCTTTTCGCGAAACCGCAGCGTCATCTTTTTCACCATCCTCTTCCCTATTCTGCTCATGGTCTCTTTGGGCTCTTTTCTGGGGGGCGGGAACGTGATTTCGCTGAATGCGGCGCTTGTGGATGAAGATCGTTCGCCGGCATCCCAGCAATATGCCGACGCGCTTCGTTCTCTGAACATCGTGACGTTTGACCTGCTTAACGATCAGGCCCAAGCGCTGGACCAGCTCAAAAAAGGCGACCGCCAGCTCGTCATTGTCATCCCGAAAAACTATGGCAGCGCAGTGGATGCGCTAAAAATCAATCCGGCAGGAACCGCAGCTTCTGCAGCGAATGCCAAGATCACCGTTTACTATGATGAAACCAATATGACAATTTCCCAAGTGGGCCTGACCGTTGTCGATCAAGTAGCGGACTCGATCAGCAAACAGCTCGTTCAATACAAGCAGCTGATCACCGTCGATGCGAAGGGCATTCAAGCGATCAAGCTTAAATATATCGACTTCCTCGTACCCGGCATGGTCGCGATGATGATCATGTCGACAAATTTAAACGGCGTGGCCGGACAAATCGCAGCCTGGCGGGAGCGCGGTATTCTGAGAAGAATGCAAAGCACGACCCTTAAGGCCTCGACATTCATTTCGGCCCAAATTACGGCGAGGCTCATGCTAAACGGCATTCAGGCGCTGCTCGTGCTGCTTATCGGTTATTTGTTTTTCGGCACGCAGGTGAACGGGTCATGGCTTCTGCTGATTATGTTCGTCATCTTGGGCACGCTGACGTTTATGTCGATCGGCTTTATTATCGCAGGTCTCGCCAAGACGCCGGAAAGTGCCGGACCGATCGCCGGATTCATCTCTTTCCCGCTCATGTTTCTTGGCGGCGTATTTTTCCCGATCAAAAACATGCCGGAGCTGATCCAGCCGATCGTTAAACTGCTGCCGATCACCCATCTTTCTACCGCTCTCCGGCAAATTATGAACGTCGGTTCAGATCTATCCACGTTATGGCCGGAAGCGGCCCTGCTCGGCGGATGGATGATCGTCGCTTTTATTATCGCCAGCTTTTCGTTTAAATGGGAGTAAAAGAAACCTAAAGACCAAAGGGGAATCCGAATATGACTCAACCTTCACAAAATTACGCCAATCATAAGCAAATTGTGCCCATTTATCATTATGTGCTCCTCCCGCTCAGTCTTATTACCGCCATCCTCTCGATCGTCTATGCGGTCTTGGGTTTTGCCGAGCATGGCGCTCTTGCGAGCATCCTGCTGCTGCTCCTTGGGATCGTTGTATTGATCGGATCCGCCACAGGCCGCATGTACGCGGTCAAGGTACAGGATCGGCTTATACGAGCCGAGGAAGATCTTCGCCACTTCAAGCTGACCGGACGTTGGATCGATCCCCGGCTTACGATGAAGCAGCTGATTGCTCTGCGCTTCGCAAGTGACGCTGAGTTCCCTTCCCTTTGTGAAAAAGCGATCGAGGAGAATATGGCCCCGGATATGATCAAAAAAGCGGTCAAAAACTGGAGAGCCGACCATTACCGGGTCTAGGCCGCTTAGGCTTAGGGCATACCAGACGAAACACCGGCTTAACATAAGCGAAATTCCTGTATAAAGGGATTTCGCTTTTTTACTATGCGAGTCATCTTCACTCATCCTGGTGACCAGCAATTTAATTATCGCTCAACATTCTAAACACCTTTGAAGGCTAACGAGAATAAGTTAATCCTAGGCATCTATCCCATATGCGCTTATGCCCCTGCACTTCCAATGTGAAATTTGCAGGCCGCATGACAGGAGCGCAAAAGGAGTGTTCAGGTTGATTGAAAACGCATCCCACTATTTTGCTCGCGGCAATACCGCGCGCGGTGCTCATTTTTTGTATGAATCGGCTTTCCAAGGACTGGATAAGCTTCTCGTCCTAACGGGTCCCTCTGGTACAGGCAAATCCACGACTCTTCGTAATTTGGCGGAAAGTCTGCTGGACAGAGGTCAGCACGTGCAATGCTTCCATTCCCCGCTTCGGCCAGATGAGCTGGACGGCATTATTGCAACCGATTTAAAGGTTGGTGTGATTGATAGGCAAGCGAGTGATGGGATCTTAAAGGGTGTCTCAGATGAAACTCTTACATTCGATTTCGGGGCGGCGCTTGATAACAGAAGTATGTCCACGGAGACTCTTGCAACCATCGATGAGCTCAAAGAAAAGCTGATCGATGCTTATTCCAATGCCTATGAAACCTTTGCAGCTGCTTTACGGATTCATGACGAATGGGAAAAATTTTATATCGAGAGCATGGACTTCATTAAGGCAGACCAAATCACGCAGGAATTGATTCACGAATTGTACGCCGGTTATGAAACCGGGACATCGGCCGTTGGACGTCACTTGTTTTTCGGGGCAGCGACTCCGAAGGGTGCGTTTGATTTTATACAAAGCTTGACAGCTCAGTTGAACAGGCGGATTTTTATCAAAGGAAGACCGGGCTCCGGAAAATCCACGCTGCTGAAAAAGCTTGCGGCTGCCGCCGAAGAGAATGGCATCGATGTTCAAGTGTATCATTGCGGTTTGGATCCCAACAGCCTCGATATGCTGATTTTCCCGCAGCTCAGCACAGCTATTTTCGATAGCACCGCTCCTCACGAATACTTCCCTGATCGGGAAGGCGATGAGGTCCTGGATATGTATGAACGCGCCATGACCCCAGGGACAGATGAAACCTATGCTGCTGAAATAGCGGCAATTAAAGAACGGTATACGGCAAAAATGAAGGAAGCCACCTCTTATTTGGCGGCGGCTGAAGCCATCGATTCACAGATAAAGTCCTTCTATACGGCGGCAACGAATTTTTCAGTTGTTGAGGAACTGCGGGCTCAATTGCAGTCAGCATTAATGAAGCACAGCCTGTAGCGGCTAATGGAATATTTAAAGGCAGCCAATAATGCGCTGCCTTTTCGTCATGATTCGTCGCTGGTGTACTCGAGAATATCACCCGGCTGACAATCCAAAGTCTTACATATCGCTTCTAATGTTGAAAGCCGAACCGCTTTGGCTTTTCCATTTTTCAGAATGGAAAGATTCGCCATAGTAATTCCAACCTTCTCCGAAAGCTCTGTTACGCTCATTTTTCGTTTTGCTAACATCACATCAATATGAATAATAATTGCCATAGGCTCCACCTCAGACCGTTAAATCATTTTCTGATTTTAATTGAATCGCTTCTTGTAAAAGTCTTTGGAGAACAGCAGCAAAAACGGCGATCACCATAGAGGCGAAAATAATGACCGATCCCATTGGCATGAAGCTTGGAGGGTCAATTTTCTTCCCCATCAGATAATAGAGCGGCATACCCAGCAGGTACAAGGTACCGATTGTGAGAGCACAGTATTTTATATTATTTAAAGCCTTTACGGATAATTCCGAGAACGCTTGGTTCTTATCAATATAGCTTAAAAGTTTAAAGGCTTGATACAGAGCAAAGTAAAAAGGTATCGCTGCCGCATACATATCGATCAAAACGAGAGTTTTCATATAAGCTATATCCGGATACAATTCCCCGGCAAAATTCCCGATCTTAGGCACCAAAAATATGCACAATGCAAGAACTGGAATTCCAATAAGAATATCAGCCGCCTTCAAAAAGAGTGTTGTTCCCCGTTTCATAAAGAGCACCTCGCTAATTTATTTATAAAATGAATTTAACATATAATTTATTGTTTTACAATAAATTAGTATCGTTTTTTATTACATTATTGTTGTTAATACAATAACCTTTTTATTATAAGTGAAAAAATAAAAAGCATTTCTTATCACTAAGAAATGCTCTTACTTTATTTTAAAATGGCTTAACGACCATAAGCACCAATACGGCAATCATCAGCAGCTGTGCTGCCGTCTCGATCGGAACGATCTTTTTATCATCAGTCCAAGCTCGGCGGGTATTTCATTACCCTGTCCCTGGTCTTGACTTTCAGATATGAGCTTTAGGATCTTTCTCATACGCGGCTCGATCCGTCCGTCGATGATGACGACTATGAGCAGCGCTAAAAGGATGGATACATTCAGCCACATTTGGGATAACCCCATCTTGGTTATGATCATAAGCCAAACTCCGGTAACAATCAGCACGGTTCCGCCGATTTTAAACATGATGGCAAGCTTGGCCGTTAAACCTAAAGCAAAGTGCAGCTGGCCGACGGTTCTAGCAGATCTTCGAATGATGGGCGTCACAAAAGTGGAGCCAATGATGGCGATTGAAGCCAATATATGCAAAACGAGCAGGCATCCAAACAAATCAATGTTCCCCCTTCTCCTCAGCGCACCATAATATTGCTTTGATAGGCTAGACCGACCCTTTTTCTTTTAAACGCTCCTCCGAGCTCCATATGGTCCAGCATACATTTTACGACATCGTCATAAGCAACATTCAGCTCTTGAAATCGGCTGAACAAGTGACCGGCTATATCTGCCTCGGAATATTCCTTGATCGCCTCCGGAATCGGAATGGGCAAGGTTTCCGTTGTTACATGCAGATGTACCGGGTCTGGATGCCCTCCTGAATCAATCATGGTTCCGGGACACATAATGGACCAATCGAGCCCCGTCTGCTGCAGCCTTGCGAAATTCCGGTTGTGATTTTTATACTCAGGCGGGAAGCCGGGTAAATTGTTGCCGATCAGATTAGTATGTGGAATATCCAGCAGGCCGGCTCCCCCCATGATCCATACCCGCCCGGAAAAACTATCTTGGCGTTCACATTGGCTTATAATATTATCGACGATACGAACAAACTCTTCCCCCTGGCCTGCATGGCCGGCTGCAACAACAGCGGCGTCTTGATGCACGAGCGCCGCACCGACGCTGACCGGGTCCATCATATCGCCCACGATCACCTTCACCTGCTTTGCGGAATGTTCACCCAGTTGTTCATAAAGCTTCTCAGCATTTCGCACAAATACGGTCATTTCGTGCCCCATGCTTATCCCTTGTCCCAGCACTCTTTTCCCTGTATTCCCCGTCGCTCCAAAAACAATCATTTTCATTGTTCTTTCCTCCTCTTAAGTGGCCCATATTTGGTTAACTCAAGCTTAGCATCGCTTCAAAATTATGTTAAGAACCCACTTTAAAGTAGGGTACTTACTTAAAAGTAAGCTTGACCGAAAAAGGCGCCCATAATTATATGCCGAGGCTCGGCTGGAAGGAACGGGCAATCAGGAGTGCAACTCAAAACAAAAGCTGCCCGGAATCCCAGGGCAGCTTTTGTTTTGAATTGATTGAATTAGTGTACAAGTTCATTGAACCAGCTTTATGACGCTGACTCTTCATGCTTCCGCTTATTATGATTCTCTCCCCAAGCACACATCACTTCTGCTACAGGAATCAAGGTTCTGCCGTATTCACTTAGAGAGTATTCCACTTTTGGGGGGATCGCAGGGTAGACTGTTCTATCGACTATGCCTTCTCGTTCCAAATCCCGGAGATGTTGTGCAAGCATTTTTTGTGAAACATCAGGTATAAGCTTTTCCAGATCGTTGAACCGTTTTTTGGATTCAATCAAATGCCATAAAATCATTGGCTTCCATTTGCCGCCTAAAACATAAATGAGTGTCTCGATTGGACATTCAAGCTGATGAATCATGGATAAATCATCCCCTTACTTTCAGGTAAGTGCATTACCTAAAATTGACATAACAAAATTTTACGATAGCTATACAATCAAGTCAATCACGGAACGCACACTTATTTTTTTGAGCTGACCCAAAGTGCATCAACCATTGAGGAGGATAACTGTCACCATCTCAATATAGAGTCCTTTCATTCCTTGTCGTATCTTACTTTTTTCAGCATAGCTCCAATGGTATAATGAACCATGCCTTAATCTTATGGAGATGATGATCAATGGAAGAATGCTTTGAGGATTGCCTCGGCCTGAAACGAATCTATGAGCCTCCACATCCTGCCGATGGGAAAAGAATCCTTGTGGACCGTTTGTGGCCACGCGGAGTAAGTAAGGAATCGGCCGCAATTGATCATTGGTTCAAAGATATTGCGCCAAATCCCGAGCTTCGCCAATGGTTCGGCCACAAGCCGGAAAGATTCATAGAATTTAGGAAACGTTACGTTCAGGAATTAACGGAAGACCCGATCCATATGATTCATGTAGATCAAATTCGCGGCTGGGCAAGTAAGGGACAAGTGACGCTGCTATATGCAGCCAAAGACTCTGTTCATAATCACGCAGTCGTCTTACAGGATTATGTTAGAAGCATAGAATCTCTCTAATCACCGGTCCATACCGCATAAAGGAACGTACTTCCAAGCAAAGCAATTACGCCAAGGTTATTGCTGGAAGACCGATCTTCACCGTCTCATTTTCAATAATAACAGGATAGGCTTGAACTTCACCTGTATCCGGCTCCAGCACTTTGCCATCCTCTAAGCCATAATACCCAGAAATCCCGTTATAACAAGATAGGCAGCAGCGCAAGCCGTACTGATCGTAATGGCATTCCATTGCGCGGCAAGGCGCATGGTTTGCCCGATATTCCAAGCGAGCAGGCAGATGCCGATCCAGGTTAGCGCTGCTCCGGCGGCAATATAGCCTACCTCCATTTGCCGAAAGCCATACAGCAGAATGGCAGAACCGGCAAGAAAGCATGCATAATGTACATAATCAAGTACGCGGCTGCACAGCTTACGTTGAAGCACGACATCCATCAATTGATAAACGGCTCCCATGGCAATCATCGTTCCCCAGTCGAGCACCGTCAAGTCAATACGGAACCATCCGTCCGGATTGCGGGGCGGCTCTGCGATCCACGATCCGAGAGTAACCAACGACAGCACATGAAATCCCACAAAGCTGACGATTCCTGTGGCTATGAATAACAATGGGAGCCTGAACATCGGCATCATCCCCCTCTGCATGACATATAGAGCGCTAGATAGCTCGTTTAAAAAGAATGTTATTTTCCAGATGGATATGCTGGAACATATCTGCTTCCAATTCCTGCAGCTTCGCATACGCAGCTGAAACGTCGTGCATGCATCCTCGGGCAGCTTATAATCGATCGTAATCTCTCTGATTTGCCTGAGCAAGTCGCCGGATCCTTCATGCTCCCGCTCCAATTCATTCAGAAACTCGAGCAGCGGCTTTCGCTTGGCTTCAGAAGGCTCCTGCTCATAGGCAAGCACGGCAGGAAAATCTTCCGCTTCCTCTTTTTCCATACGCTGCTCCATATCGGCGCGAAGCGTTTCGAAAAGCTGAGATACCTGAGCCAGTATGACCTCAAGTAGCGATTTACTGCCCCCGCAGCAAAAATCAATCCGAAAACTGCTTAAACACCTCTGCGGTACTCGGATAGCTTACAACAATCTCGTCAACGTGATCCAGGAGTTGATTGCTCGTTTCCATTGTATACCTCCACATTTATGTTCTTTTCATTACTCAATATACCTCAGTGAATCCGTTGGGATTGTGATCTCTCTCACATTTATTCTAAGACTAACTGCCTGATTTCAATTTAATACCTCCAACCGGCTATCCGACGCTTCGGCATCGCCGAGCATAACGTCCATCAGAAAGACATCCACCGGTAGGGTGTCGAAGGCGGACATGCACGTTTCCATACTGTCTGCGCATGCCACGATCTCAAATCCGGCTGCATTGGCGAAATAAGTCTGCAAACCGCTGAGGAAACAAATTAAACAGCCTTAGTCCTGTGGTATACCGAACTAAGGCTGCCTAGTGCTCGTATTTCATAACTGCTGTCTGCTGGACCAAGTGAACTTCAGTCTGGACAGCCTATCATGGCGGATCTCCTCAACTATTGCCAAAATTTCAAATAAACGAAGCATCGCGGGGGCTTAAGCTATCCGGCGTATTAATGCGGGCCCCTGCAGGCAGAGGAACATCCCCCCGCAGCAAAGGGTCCGTTGTTTCTTCCATCCACTTCTCCAATTTGCTTCTCAAGTCCATGGCAATATTGTGGTGACTTTCTTGATGAATCAGGTTTATCCGCTCAACCGGATCGAGTGCGAGATCGAACAGCATTTCTTCGCTATATTCTTCGCTCTGCAAGCCGCGGTCGACCAAATAGCTCTTGGCGCTGCCGTCATCGATATTGGCCAACACCGGACTTAACCGCGGTCCATATTTTTTGATCAGCTTATAGCGCTCCGTCCGTATGCAGCGCATCGGTTCGTAGGCCGCGTGGTACGACACCTCGGAGAATACTTCGGAGCGGACGGTATTCGCTTTGTTCTGCAGGAGAGGCAGCAAGGAAACTCCTTGCAGATGCTCCGGCTGTTGCATCCCGATTAAGTCATAAATGGTCGGCAATACGTCCAGATGGGAAACAAGACTGTCGATTGCCGTTCCGCTCCGCACAAACGAAGGATGCTTCATCATGAGGGAAACGCCGATACCGGTATCGTATAAGTTGCATTTCATTCTTGGAAAAGCAAGGCCGTGATCCGTCGTATAGACGATCAATGTGTTCTCTTCGTGGCCGGACTCGCGAAGAGCCTGGAGTACGATTCCGGCGCAGCGGTCCGATAGTTCGGGCCAGCATAATATATGCCGCCATATCGTTCCGGTTTTCCGGAGTATCTGCCAGCGGAAACGGAGGAATCACATAATCCGGATTTACTGTGCCATCCAGCTCAGGGAAATCCCGATGTGTGCTGAACATGCCGAACGCGAGGAAAAAAGGTTCTCCCTTGCGAGCCGATTTGATGTATTCGGCGGCCAGCTCCGCATTGCGGAGGTCGTCTTCACCCGTTTTGGCTGAATCCGCCAAGATGCGTTTGTAGCCGATACTCGACGAGCGGCTGGCTTCATGCTGAATACCGCAAAGCACGGTTTCGTATCCAATCGAATTCAAAAATTGCACCGCATGTTGACTGTAATCGTTTAACGCAAAGCCGCGGTGCGCCAGTCCCATCATGCCGTTCGTGTGAGGAGCCATTCCCGTAAGCAAGGCCGCCCGGCTCGGCGAGCAGGTCGGTTCGGCGCAATAGGCATGACGAAACATAACGCTCTCCTGTGCAAAGGCCATCAAGTTCGGCGTCGGTACGGCATATCCATAAGGCTCGATGTATCGTCCCGTATCGTGAGAATGCATGTAGACAATGTTCATTAAGGCATCTCCACTTCTTTCTTGTAAAATTCGGAGGGGCGGATTCCGGTGATTCCCCGAAACACTTCGCTGAAGTAGGTCGGGTTCTGATAGCCGACCATTTGTCCGACCTCATACACCATATAATGACCCGTTTTGAGCAGCTCCTTCGCTTTATGCACACGATATTTGTTTAAGTAGCTGACAAAGTTTTCTCCGGTTACTTTCTTAAACAGCTGGCTTAAGTAAGTCCGGCTGATGAATAACTGCTTGGCGATATCGGAGAATAAGATTTCGCGGGTGTAATGCTGCTCCACATATGCCTTCACCTGTTCGACCAAATGATGCTGCCTGCCGCTGCTCCACTCCTTCATTTCCAGCTCCACCCATTCCTTGACAACGAGATCCATTCGGGAAAGGAGGGGAGCCAGCTCAAGTGCGTGCTCGATTTCAAGCAGAACGGTACGGCATTTGGCGGCAGCCGTCTTTTCCGACATCAGGAACGCATGCAGAATGCTTTCACATACATGCCGGGGCATTTGCAAGGACGAGGAGGAGTATCCCTCCAAATGGTTCCGGATCTTACTCCACGTGTCCAATACCTGCTGATAATCCTTACGGTGCATCGCTCCATAGAGATGACCGAGATATTCCAGCGGAGGCAGTTCGGCGTCCGGTCCGTTCGCGCTCTTATCCGCGATATCCTCGGCCCTGTACAATCGGTTAAATTCGCCGTATTCTCCAAGCTCCAATGCTTTCTGACTTTCCAGATAGGAGTCGATCAATTGATGATATGCGAATTTAGTCAGGCCCATACCCGCCAATACGGAAAGCTTTAGATACAAAACGATGCTTTTGATGATATGGGCCATGATCCGCTCCACTTCCGCTTGCGGAAACGATTCCGTCTCTCCCAGGAAAACGATAACGAACATATTTTCGTTATAGTCCAAAGTAATGGCTTTTAAAATACTCGCAGAACCTATGCTTTCCTTCAAAATCTCTTCAATAACATTGGCTGAGCCGTATTTGATAAGCTGCCAGTCTCTCTCCTTGAATCGGGACATCAGATAAACCGGCCGAATCGTTTGCAGGCTGACCACAGCAATACTGCCGTACTTGTCCAGCTCCAGCATGGCAACCTGCTCATCGATAATTTCGCCGGGACGATAACGCGTCGAAATCAAATGACTCAGCCATTGCTTCTGCATCACGGGAAGCATTTCTTTCCATTCCTGTTCGTATAGCTCCAGGAAGCTTTCCTGCCTTTCCCGCACCCTTATATCCTCGATCAACTGCCGCAGCAGCTCCTCGATTTCTTCTATGACACATGGCTTTAGCAAGAAGTGATTGGCCCCCATATTCATGGCCTGGCGGGCGTTCTCGAATTCCTCGTAGCCGCTCAGAATGATAATCGGGCAATGCACATTTTGGGAGCGGAGCGTGCGAATAACGGAGAGTCCGTCCATATAAGGCATATAAATGTCGATCACCATGATATCGGCCGGCTTGTCCGCAAACAGCTGCAGCGCCTGCTCCCCGCTGCTGGCACAACGAATATCGCTCACGCCAAGCCCGGCCCAGTCGATATAATTTCTTAAGCCCTGCAAAGTGCTTGGATCATCATCTGCCAATAGAACGTCAATCATCGCGTTTCCCCTCCAGGCACTGATTCCGCTCGTCTTCGTTTTGTATGACCGGCAGAGTAATGTCGACAACGACGCCTCCTTCGGCGGCATTGCTTACGGTTAATCCGTAGGGATAACCGCAATATAACTGAATACGCTCCTTGACGTTATCGATTCCGATGCCCCGATCCTGCTTATGCGCGCTCGGTTCCAGTCCGATCCCATTATCCTGTATTCGAATATGAAGGGCGTGTCGCTGCGAATCTTCAAATACAATGACCTGGATCATCAGCTTTTTATCGGAAGAAACCGTTTTGCGGTAAGCGTGGATAAAGCAATTCTCTATAAAAGGCTGTAAAATAATTTTGGGAACAAAGCAATTTTTAAGATGCAGCGGTACCTCTTCGCGATACGCAAAATCCATTTCGATTCGGGCCTTTTGAATTTCAATATAGCAATTTACATGCTCCAGCTCGTTCCGGAGCGTGATAAAAGGCCGGCCTTTACTCAAGCCGATTTGAAACATGCGTCCGAGCCGCTGCACCATCTTGCTGATGTCCCTCGCTCCATGATCCATGGCTTGCCAGTGAATAAAGTCCAGCGTATTATACAGAAAATGCGGCTTGATCTGATCCTGCAGCACTTGTACCTCGGCTCTGCGCTTGGCCCTGTGTTCAGCATCCAGGGAACGGATGAGGTCCTGGAGCCGCAAAACCATATGATTGAAGCTGGATGACAATTGGGTGAATTCGTCAATCGAATAATTCCTCATCCGCACATCGAATTGGCCTTCCTGTACTTTGCGCATGCCTTGAATGATGCTGCGAACCGGCCCGATGATACCTCTGGCTACAAAATAAGCCAGCGGTATGGACAGAAGCAGGCTGGCCAAGCCAATGAGAGCAATATCCCTACCGAGGTGCGGCATTTTTTGGCGCAACACATCCGTAGGAATGTACTGAATGAGACGCCATTGAATTTTTCCGGGCCGGGAATACAGCCAGAGTGCCGACTCCGACTGCTGTGCAGCTCTTTCATACCCGGATGACCAAAAATGGTCCGGATTTCTCAGCCAATCGGCCGTATCCAGCTGAAGCGAAATGCCGTCTAACTTGCCCATAGCCCCATCTTCAGTATAGATGGAGGCCATCACCTGCCCTCCCGAATCTACAATGAGAAGCGAGCCCTGCAGCTCCGCGCGTACATCCGGATCGATCAATTCCTTGAATTTCGAGACCGAAATGTTAAATTTGACGTATCCTATGGCTTCGCTTCGCACATTCAGGATCGGATGAACATAGCTCAAATAACCGGTATTGGCTTCGCTTAGTTCCTTTACAGGTAACCATATGCCGTCCGCATTCACTATTTTCTGAGCCCAAGGCTCACTTGTCAGCTTCTCCAGCGGTTGAATCACGGAGTCCGGCGGCAGCGGCAGGTTCTGATTGTAATGGGACGTATAGATTTCGATAGACTGAATATTTCTTTTAAACTGCAGCAATTGAGTCACTAAGCTCCCGATATACCTGCTTTGTACAATTCCATCGTAAGGCGTCTCGGGATAGCGGGACAAATATTGAATTAATTGCTCGTTGGATACAAATAGCAAAGCTTCGTCTTGAATGTCGCTTATAAATCCGGACACATTGCCTACGTTGGCATTTAATTGCGTCACTCTGGCTTTACTGATTTCCTCAAACGTGACATCCTCGAAAATTCGAACGGACAGATAGCTGACCGGCGCCAAAAATAGGGTATAAAATCCTATCAAGCATAATGTCAAAGTAGTCGTTAACTTTATCCCCTTCATTCCGAGCCGAGCCCCTCTCCTGTTGAGAGGGAAGCTGCCGCATCGGCTTCAAGAGACTGAATTTATCCCTTAATGCCTGTCGTAGCAATCCCTTCAACAAAATGACGTTGAAAGCTGAAGTAGAGTAAGATTTTGGGCAATAAGGCAAGAACGGACATGGCAAACAATGCCCCCCACATCGATTCCCCCGCAGAATCAAGAAACAATCTCAAGCCCAGCGGCACAGTGAAGGATTCCGCTTTATTCAAATAGAGCAGCTGGCTGAAAAAGTCATCCCACGACCAGATAAAGGAAAATATGGCTGTGCTGATTAATGCAGGCGTTGCAAGCGGAATCACAATCTTCCAATAGATCTGCCCCCATCCGCAGCCATCTACGGTAGCGCTCTCATCCAATTCTTTAGGCAGTCCTCTCATAAATTGTACCATAAGGAAGACAAAAAATGCTTCCGTAGCCAGCCATTTAGGGACCGTTAAAGGTAAAATCGTACCGACCCAGTCCAAATGATGAAACATGACGTACTGCGGAATCAATTTTACATGCTCAGGCAGCATGATCGTCAGCATCATCAGTGAAAACCAGAACGCTTTAAGCGGGAAGTTTAACTTTGCAAATGCATAAGCCGCCATCGAACACGATATAAGACTGCCCAGCACACATATGGCCGAGATGATAAACGAATTGACAAAAAAAGTCCCGAATTGGATGTTGCGGATGGCAAACCATCCCTGGGAGTAATTGTCCATCGTCCATTCGGCGGGCCAAACGGATTGGTCCGTGAAAATCAAATAGTCCGGTTTAAATGAGCTGCCCAGCATCCAGAAAATGGGATACAGCATGATCAGCCCCAGCAGGATGATAAAGATATGCTTGATTGCGTTTTGGTAAGCCGATGTCATGGTTTCACCCCTTGCCGTCTTCGTAGTGCACCCATCGCGACGAAGTTTTGAACAACACAATGGTCAACACGGATATAATCACGAGAAGCACCCAGGCCATCGCGGACGCGTAGCCCATCTCGTAATTGGAAAACCCTTTTATATACAGATACAGCGTATAAAATAACGTAGAGTTGATCTGGCTCCCCCTGTCCCCCGCTGATGATGTACGCTGGCGTGAAGGACTGAAACAGATGGATAAATTGCATCACCAGATTGAAGAAAATGACCGGGGTCAGTAAAGGAAAGGTGATGCCGACAAACTGCCGGAATTTCCCCGCCCCGTCTATCGACGAAGCCTCGTAGTAATCTGCGGGGATTTGCTTGAGTCCTGCGAGAAAAATAACCATAGAGGAGCCGAACTCCCATACCGTTAAAGCAATCAGCGGATACAACGCATATTGAGGGTTCGCAATCCAAGGCTTGCCCTCGATGCCCACGATGGAAAGAATCCGGTTGACGGCTCCCTCCTGATCGAACAATTTGGTCCACAGCATCGCAATCGATACGCTGGCCCCAAGTAAAGAAGGAATATAATAGATCGTCCGATACAGTCCGAGTCCCCTCATTCCTTTGTTCAGCAGCATCGCTACGAGCAGGGCGAAGCCCAGCTTAAGCGGTACCGACAACAGCACATAGGTAAACGTTACCTTTAACGAAGCGATGTAACGGTCGTCGTTTGTAAACATCTGATTATAATTTTGCAAGCCAACCCATTTGCCGGGCGTCATTAAATTATAGTCAGTAAACGATAAGTGCAGCGAGCTGATCATCGGCCACAGGGAAAGCGTAAAAAAGCCGATTAACCAAGGTGTCAAAAACAAGTAAGCGATGAGAGCTTGTCTCTTATAGGCATGTTTTATTTTCATGATTAGCCCCTGCTACTTTTTATATTTGGATAACAGTTTTTGGATATCATCCCACAGTTGGTCCACGGCCTGAGGAACCGTTGCCTGCTCGAAGGAAATTTTCTCGCTCGTTGTCTTCAGCAGCGTACCGAATTCATTAAAGCCCGGCATAAGCTCGGTAAACGATCCTGTCCCCACTTTGCTGATCTTATCGCTATAGTCGTACATCGCCAAATCGACCGGCCCTGCGTCTTTTTTGAGCAATTCTCTGATTTTGGACGATTCCGGAATGCCGCGTTCATTCCCTAATATTTGTCCGGCCTCGGGATCATTGATATAGAAATCGATAAACTGAACCGTTTCCTTGGGATGCTTGGTTTTGGAATAGGCTGTAATAAATTGAGCCGGCCGCAGGAACTGCCCGTTTCCTTTGTCACCGGAAGGAACCGTCAACAAAATCAGGCCGTCTTTTGTATTCTTCTGATAAGCCGTAAGCAGGTTGCTTGCGTCCATTTGAATGGCCACCTTACCGGTGATGAGCAATGACTTATCCGGTGTGGAAGGATTGGAGGCCAGCACTTCCGGAGGGGTGACGGCGCCCTTTTTCCTCAAGTCCTCCCAAAGATTGAACCACGCTGTTAAATCGTCCTTCGTAAATTGAATCTGTCCATCCTTGTACATGATTTTCCCTCTTTGCTTGAGGAAAACATCAAAGTAGTTGGAATTGCCCGCATCGTAAAAAGCCCCATAGTAACCTTTTCCGAGCTTGCTGGCAATTTCGCCTGTCAGCTTGGCAAAGTCGTCCCAGGTCCAGTTTTCTTTCGGCAAGGCGATTCCCGCTTTTTTTAACATCTCCGTGTTGAGCATCAGTGACCAAGCGTTGTTGCCCATGCTTATTCCGTACAGTTTTCCGTTATAGGAACCGCTGCTTAAAATTCCCTTGTCAAAATCGGCCGTATTGAGCTCCTTGCTATTCACGTTCGGAGTTAAATCCAGTATGGCATTTCGGGTAACGTATTCCCCTAAGAAGCTGCCGCCGATCTGCATGATATCAGGAGCGTTGCCCGCAGCAATCTGCGCAGCCAGCTTGTCATTGTAGCCATCGTTGCCTGAATATTCGCCAGTGATTTTGATATTCGGATATTTTTTTTCGAACAGCTCGATCACTTTCAAGGTGCGATTGTGACGCTCCTGCGACCCCCACCAGGAAAATCTTAATTCTACTTGCTGTGAACTGCTTTGCTCTTGTCCGCCGGTGTTACTAGAATGTGCGAAAGAGCACCCGGCAGCCAGCACAAGTGCTGCACTTATCATGCCGAGCCCGATTTTTTTTACTTTCATGCCTACACCTCCATTGGTCTTACCCTCATCTTACTTGAGACGACCTTAATAATACATTAAGAAATGTATGGTCAAGTATCACAAAAGTATGGTCTCTATCTTTATTTGAAAGAGACTATATGAACTGCGCAGGAACGGCCGCTAAGAAGAACCGGTGAACGGGGAATCAGCCTCCCAATCGGCTTCAATCTGATCATGGCTCACAGACTGTACGGCTTCGCGCGTAAAAAAACCATTAGCTCGAACCTATGAGCTAATGGTTTTTGCTTCATTTCAATCGTTTTCCGTTCCATGCTATAATGCCATCTTGCCTATCTGCTTTTCACCAGCAATTCGATAGCTTGCTGTACGATTTTGCTCGTATCTCTTCCCGCTTCCTTCTCTTCCATAATACATTGCTCCAGATTAACCGCAACGATGTAGGCGATAGCTTTATCCGCAGCACTTCTCACGGCAGATAGTTGGGCTACAACATCTTTGCAGGGCTGCTCTTCCTCCATCATCTTCAGCACTCCGCGAATTTGTCCCTCTACCCGCTTTAATCTTTTTTTCATGTCCTCATTATATTGCATGTTACGGCCACCCTCTTATACCAGTATAGGTATATTATTACCGAACGGCATTCTAAAAACAATGCTATGCCGGTCTTGTTAAATGAATAAATTGACTTTGGCGTCAGCAGCGTCACCCAAATAGGCTGCGACGCCTGCATATTCGATGCCGTCCAAAAGCTCTTCCTTCTGCAAGCCAAGAAGGTCCATCGTCATGGTGCAAGCCACCAATTTAACTCCTTGCTCCCGTGCTAATTCGATGAGCTGCGGAAGTGAAAGCGCATTGTGCTTTTTCATAACGTGTTTAATCATTTGGGGACCAATGCCGCCGAAGTTCATCCTGGACAGACCGAGCTTATTCGCCCCTCGGGGCATCATTTTGGCAAACATTCTCTCCAGCCAGCCTTTCTTCACAAATACGGACTCATCCTTACGCAGCGCATTCAGGCCCCAGAACGTGAAGAAAATGGTCACCTCATGATCGTAAGCAGCGGCTCCATTGGCAATAATAAATGCAGCGATTGCTTTATCCAATTCCCCGCTAAATAAAACAATCGTCGATTTTTCTTTATTCACTTACTTATCCATCCTTTCACGTTTACATATACATGTATGGGTATAAAATCTTCACAAAAAAATTTGTATTAATCCTGCTCTTGTTCGTGCGTCCACTCTGACATGCCGGGAATTACATTTAAGATTTGGGAAAACCCCTTTTCAGCCAAGACCTGGCACGCCATATCGCTTCGGCTTCCGCTGCGGCACACGACACAGTATTCCTTATTGGGATCGAGCGACGATACGTGCTGTTCAAGCTGGCCCAAAGGGATCGAGATCGCACCCGGAATGCGCCCAAACGCATATTCGGCAGGTTCCCGAACATCGATGATATTGAGCTTGGCTCCGGATGAAATTCGGGAATGAAGCTCTTCATTCGTTGTAGTATGCGGATGATTCTTCTCTGCTTTCGTATCGGCCGCTTCAGCTTTGCGAATAAAATGGCGATAGACGCCATTGTCTTCTTTTAAGCCCACATATTGATGCCCGGTGCGGCCAGCCCAGCTTTTTAGATCCGCGACGGACCCTTATCTGTCGTACGGACTTCCAATACTTCGCCGGCTTTTATTTCCTCGACAGCTTTCTTGGTTCGAACAACGGGCAGCGGACAAGCTAGCCCTTCACATTCCAAAGTGCGATCTACCTGTATTGTTGTCATGATAACCCTCCATTTTTTTGTATGCTTGATTTATGCGTCATGAACCGCGCAGCGATTCGGACCCGTTTCCATTTCCCATTGTTCCTGTTCAGACGGAATGATCTTCCCCATGTTGGTTTGTCGGATTTCTTGATAAGCATTAGGCTGCGGCGGCAAATTCTCGGTAACCGTGCTTCGAAATGCGGCAGCATCTTGAATGTTCAATCCCGGATTTTCCTTGTACAGATCACCAAGACGAGCTGATACCCTGCCCCTCTCCCCCAGTTCCGTAAACTTGCCAAAATGGGCGGGAAGTACGATAAGGTTTTCGGACAGCTGCTTATATCGCTCATACAGCGTTGTTCTCAGATCTGATACCCAGTCCGCCGCTTGACCGGCCAAATCAGGACGCCCGATCGATTTCACGAATAAAATATCGCCGGACAGCAAATACTGATCATCTACAATTAAGGATGTACTTCCAATCGTATGCCCCGGCGAATAGACAGGTTGGATCTTAATTCGTGTATTACCTACTTCGATGGATTTGCCGTCTTCGAGTTTCTCGTAGGCGAACCGTACTTCGTCAGCATCTTTTGGCGGAAGCCAGTATGTCCCGCCGGTTCGCGCCGCTAATTGACGTCCTCCTGAAATGTGATCGGCGTGAAGATGGGTATCGATTGTATGTTTAATTATCACATGGTTCTTGCGGGCATAATCCGCAAATACATCTGTCATACGAACTGCGTCAATCACAGCGGCTTCTCCGTTAGAGATGACCATATAGGACAGGCAGCCTTTGCCGATACGGACGAATTGGATGATTTCACCGCCGTCCTTCAAATCGCCTATCTTCACGGGCTCCAAATGTTCGCTCCACGAATGCATGCCGCCTATCAAATAAGAAATTTGCCGCTTCCCTGCTTCAAGCAGCTGCTCGGCTACAAATTTCGAAGAGCCTTCTTTGGCGCATACGACCAGCACTTCTTGATGATCCGGAATCAGATCCAGAACGGTGTCAACTCCGTCAATCAAATCGAAGTACGGCTGGTTGATGATCTTTACCTGATTGCCTTCGATTTTCCAATCGTTAAAGTCACTTTCATTACGTACATCCAAGATGAAGATCGGTTCGTTATTCAACATTTTTTTAGTGAGCTGCCCCGCTGTCATTCCTTGAAGCTGAGCTTGATTTATCATGCTGGGTTCCCCTTAGAATAAAAACGATCCATATTTTAACTGGCTGCAACAATATTTTTTTATTAAGCATTAATGCCGCCCAAATACCCCATGGGGTATAAATTTTCACAAAAAAATTTTTCTTCGATTTTTTATAATCCCCATGCAAAATTTAGCTTGTTATTACAAATTATATTGTAAAGGCCTCCTCCTCTCATATACTTATACCGGTTGGGGTATATGAACACTATAAACACTTTATTTCTGTTCGTCAAGCCTCTTTCATTCATCGCCATAAATGATTCTTGGAGTTTACGCTTGAACAGATCCCATTCGTTTCGTCACCTTGTAAAAAAGCCACACCAGGTTATGAACTGCACCCATTTGTTAGACACAACTAACAAGTAGGGTGCAGTTCAGTAAATGGAGTGGTTTTCGTTTAAATCCAACTCTTAATGCAAGTATGCTGCGCTTCGGTTGACCCAACTGAGTTCCAAATCCTTTCTTACAGCAGTTGTGAAAATTCGTCAGTGTTGGTGAGTTAAATTCCTTATAAGTAGGTTATTATATTTAGCTGCATGTTTTTGCTCGTCAAGAATTATTCCGTACACCGTATCTTTATAAATCCCATGCGGCAGACCAAACCATATTCTCCGATATTTCTCAACCGCTGATAATTCACCTTGGAAAGCCTTTTGCAACCCCGGTATATAAGATTTTACTTGTTCAGGTTCTTCATTACTGACACCCGTCACTTCGTAACCGGTAAGGTCTCTGTACATCTGCCGGAACATCTGGTTATGTCCCCGTTCATCATTTCGAATGGCAGCAATGACGGCTGCCTGTTCGGGATTAGGTGCACGTTGAATTAGCTGATCATAAAAAAGTTCATCGTTCCGTTCTCCTTGAACCGATTCTCTTATTAATTCAAGTGCTTGTTGCGGAGTGGTAGACCAAATTGGAGTAAAGGCCGACCTATTCCAGTAAGGATTTATTAAATACAAAGGAAAACCTCCATTCTTACTTACCTATTCTGATATACCATCCTATGCATATGCCCATTGAGGCGTCACACTCAGGTGATATAGGTATTCGGTGTACAGCTTGTCCGTTAATGAAGATTGGTTTATAAGAAAGCATGAATTAAAAATAGAACGGCAAAGGCTAACCCTGAACGCAAATGCCATTTACGATCCAGTCTCTGATAGCGAAATAATCCCGATATCGGAACAGGAAGAAGTACCAGCAAGGCAAGCAATCCGCTTATATTATTAAAATCGAATTTAAAGCCATACATAAAGACAGCAACTGCATGAAGAACAATAAATGCAATAGCAATGACCGCCATTGGAGTGTGCCATCTGCGAGCAAACCGCAGCAACAGGGCAAGCCCTTTTTGGATATGAACTATACCTTCCCCTATCCGTTGTCTCATAACAAAGAGAAGCACGTAATAAGCCAGTACAAAAAATAAGGCGATTCTGGCATACGAGCCAAAATCTTTAAATACATGTTCGAACTGTCTGCTGTGCAGTGCTTCTGATGATAGCTGTAATAATCCTTTAAGCTGCCAAAGCATAAGCAGAACCGCTATAACGAATGCTACGCTTATTCCTAGACGCTCCTTTTTGGGTATCCATTCCTGTTTTATCCTGTCCGCTTTCTTTTGCTGTGTATTCACCTTATCTTTTCCTCCGTTATAAGAATAGTTCCCCAGACCTCTCGGCTTGTTTGCGATAGTTTCTCCTAGCTGCTTAAACCGGATGTTTTTGAAGCTGCTGTTACGCGTTTTACCATGTATTGATACAGATTTCCAACAAGCAATCCGATAAATAAATACATCAAACCGCCAAAAATCCCATAAACAACGGCTCCCATTACAGCGCTTAAGATACCGAAAATGAATTGCTCTTTATCCTTCGCAGGTGTTGTTGGCGGGTCTGTAAGCATAAAGAATGCAAAGAACAGCGTAGCATTAATAAAAGGTGACCTCAGGGCATCACTAGCATCACCAATATGGAAAAATCCCATAATCAAAAGAAGCAAAAAATAAGTTGCCAGAAATGAAAAGACCATGGGGAATTTATTCACACGGCTCGTTATCATATATCCACCGATCAGCAAGAATACGTTTGTCCATGAAGGGAGATCCCCAAATGACCCCCACCAGCTTTGTCCGGTTCTAAATAAAAGGATCGATAGCAGTAAGCCGAACGCAGCTGGATTAAAAATCGGCTTTTTCTTGTAAACAAACACATATTTAGATGCAATAGTGAGAAAAGCCGTGGCTGCTACTGCATACCACGAAGTACTTGTGCTCAAAATCAGAGAAATAATTAAACCGGATATCATCGCACTGTCAGGAAAAGTCCTTTTCTTTCCAGACAAAGAAGTACCTATGAAATCGGCAGTGACGGAAACACCAACCGCAAGGATGCTTTTTAGGATTCCTTTGAGATCCTGCGAAAGAGCAGCAGCTGTTAGCAGAAAAGTCATCATGGAGATCATGACATATCCCTTCGGTGTTCGGAGCCATTGGGTTATGGACATTTAGATTAGATCCCCCCCTACTCGATAAACTTTCAAATCCCGATCTATCAAAATTCCCATGAGATTCACGTTGCTTAGTAAAGCTTCTCCCCGATCTATTGGCAACAAAAATGCGGCTGTGGAGAACGCATCCGCCATGAAGGCGTATCGGGAAATAACGCTACAGCTGGTCCACTCATTAGAGGAACACTTGGTGTTAGGGTTTATGAGATGATGAACGTCAGCCCGTAACGGGCTTTTACGTTCATAGCTTCCAGAGGTACAAACAGCCTCATTCGAAAGTTCAATCGTTTGTATCACCTGATCCTTATGCATCGGATGTTGAATCCCGATCTTCCATTTCCTCCCCTGCCCATCTAATCCACCGGCAAAAAGGTCTCCGCCAGCATTCACGATAAACCCTTCGAAATCCTTCAATTCATGCGCAGCCAGATCAATGGCAAATCCTTTTGCCACAGCTCCTAGATCAATAACTAGCGGCTTGTTTATAAATAATGTGCGGCGCTCATCGTCTAAGATGATATCTTGGTAAGAAGCTGACTCCGATACAGGACTGTGGAAGGTTTCCCCGGTTAAATAATGTTGATTGAATCCGTGATCCTCCATTACTTTTCCTATGGTTGGATCCAGCATACCATCGGTCACCTCAGCTACCTCTAAAGCAAATCTTAATGGCTCAAATAAAAATGGACTTATCTTTACAGCAGTTTGGATCTGCCGCGTAGCCTGCATGACCTCGCTATCCTGGCTAAAACGGCTGCAAGCCTGTTCAACCTTGCGAAACACCTCAAAAGCTCGATCAATAGCAGCAGCGGCCTTATTTCTCGGATGGTTAGTAACGACGACTTGTATGTCTACAACCGTATCCATGAATAACTTCGTTTTTCTCATCATCACGATATCCACCGCCGCTAGCTGTTTAACGCTTGTGCCAGTGCATTCTGCACGGCATCTTTAAATGCTTGTGTACTGTAGGTTGCCCCCGACACGTTCTTTACTTGTGCACTCTGGAGCCGTATAACCTCTTGCGGTAAATCGACGACATCCTTTTCAGAATAATGCATACCAAAGTCACTGATTTCCACATCAGTGATTTTGTCGTTTTTTAAGGTCACGGCAACCTGAATCAAGCCTCTGCGATTTGATCCTGTTCCATAAAATGTCCCGTTTTTATAGTTGCTTTTGATTTGAGAGCTGCCGGTCTCCAAGCTACCGTGATTGTATGAGACCGGGTTCTGCAAAGCCGCTTGCGTTTCGGTCGAGAAATACCCCGTGGCGTAAATCGCTCCAATAGCTGTTGAACACAATATGACCCATTTCTTATCCATTTTTGCCATGTAAAATCCTCCTATATCAGACATGAACCCTATCCTGATTATAGGAGGCGATTATTTAAATTTTCTTAAAAAGCACGAGTCTATATGTGCTTCATATCTTTTTAGGTAGGACGATAAGAAATTCTGTTCCAACGGACAATTGAGATTGCACACGAATTGTCCCTTTATGGGCCTGCACAATCCATTCTGCAATCGAAAGCCCAAGACCTGTGCCGCCTTCTGAACGGCTGCGGCTCTTATCTCCTCTATAAAATCGTTCAAATATTCGCGGCAGATCTTCTTCGCTGATGCCACACCCGCTATCTTTGATAACAATTCGAGTAGAATTCGATAAGTTATAACACGCGATTTCAATCAAACCTTCAGGAGGCGTAAACTTCAGAGCATTGTCCAATAAAATGATAAATAATTGTCGTAGGCGGTGTTCATCGCCCCATATCACGGACGGTTCAATGTGAGAATGGATATGAATGAACTTTGTCTCAGCCAATAGCGTAAATTGTTCTGTGATCTCCTGAAGAAGCTGGTGCACAGGTACCTCCGCTCCATGAATTTGCAGTTGGTTGGAATCCGTTCTGGCCAATGTCAGCAGATCTTCAACGAGGTGCCCCATCCGCTTGCTCTCCTTTAAAATAAGGGCAATGTTTTCGCTTTCCTCTTCTATAGTGTGTTGTGGATGCCTGAACAATAGCTCGGACCGTGTCTGAACAACTGCAATCGGCGTACGCAGCTCATGCGACGCATCCGCTACGAATTGCTGCTGCTTGTCCCATGACTTGCGAATCGGTATAAGCGAGCGCCCTGCTAAATAGAATCCAGCCAATATAGAGAAAAGTACACCCGTAGTGCAGCCAATGAGGAGATCCATACGAAGGGTTTGAAGCATGTGATGGGCATCTTCTAAATTTCTGATGACGACTACATACGAAACATGCGGGAAGGATTGTGAATCAAACGCTTCCGGCATGGGATTGTTAAATCCCAATACTCGATATTGCCGTTTTTCTAAAGAGATATCATGTAAAGATCCGTCACGGGTTATATCCCTAAGCTTGATCGCATCCTCGAGGGAGAACGTAGGCTTCGGATATTGATTAAGGAGATGGTCTTGCTCGTCCCAGAACAAGTAGGATGTTATTCGGTCTGCATCAGGCTCAGGATGATCCGCTTGGAGCATCTGATCGATGGAACTCAGCTGCATGGATCTCGCTGTATTCCTTACAGCTTCATCCGCTTGATGGAGCAGCCGATAATTCAGATGCGCATACAGGATGAATCCGAAAACGAATAAAAATAAAATCAGCACTGCAGAATTTAATAACACTAATTGGCGACGTGTTTTACTAAACATGGGAGTCTCCCTTCAATAAATACCCTACCCCCCGGATCGTCTTTAAAAAGAGATCTCCCCCATATGGCGCAAGCTTTTTGCGCAAATGGTGAACATAAACGTCAACCGCAGATGAAGCAGAGTCTGAATCAAACCCCCATATCCGTTCAAAAATTTGATCCCTGGACAAAATTTGATCCTTATTTCGCAGGAAAAACTCGAATAATTCATACTCCTTAGGCGTCAATTTCAATGCTAGTTCATCAACGAAAGCATCTCTTAAATTAGATACGAGCACGATGGGCCCGCATGTCAAATTTCCATCCAGATCAGCGCTTCCACGTCGTCTTAATACTGCTCTTGCTCTAGCTAGTAAAATGGAAGTTGTAAAAGGCTTGGTTACATAATCATCAGCGCCTGCATCCAAACCTTTAACGCAATCCTCGACACTGTCTTTTGCCGTTAACATGATCACCGGTGTGGATACTTGCTGCTTCCTTAGCAGCTTTAATATATCAAGACCGCTTAGATCAGGTAACATCACATCAAGGATAATAAGATCGTAGCTTCCTTGTTCCGCCAGGAAATAACCTTCATCCCCCGCGGAAACACCGGTGGTTTCAAAAGCCTCATTTTCAAAAATCTCCATTATCGCTTTAAGTAAAGGAAGATCATCTTCTACGATCAATAATTTCAATAAAAGCACCTCATAAACCAGTTTATATCTCAGAGTTATTTTATCAGAAAATGAGAGAAATATAAGATAAGCTTTGGTTTACCGCAGCGGGAATGGCATTATGAAGCCTTGTTCTGTTAGTTCTAGTCGTCTTCACCGTGGGAATAATACTCGTGTTGATTATCGGGACCCTCCGCGGCAGCCGCGCCGGTAGTATGGACCGGTTCAGCCGCCGAGGGCACCTTCGCTTTTTGTATCAAGAGATCACGGTCAAACAAATGGGCCGGTCGATTCTTGTATCATCCAATGTTCTCATTAAAAACAACCGTCTTCACCACTTTATCCGGATGCTTACTTGTATATTCAAACGCCTGTCCAATTTGATCCAGCGAAAAGCGATTGGTTATCAGATCTTTTACATTGATCTTCCCATCGCTAATCCACTGTATCGCTAACGGGAATGCATTTGCATATCTGTTTACGGCTACATAATCTAATTCTTTATCCAGGAATGTGGCGATATTCATTTCTACGATATTGCCTCCAGGCCAGCCTACCTGCACTACACAACCGCCGGGGCGGCAATATTTAAAAGTCGACGCGGTAGCTGCTTTGGCTCCGGCCGTTTCAAAAACGACATCCGCAGCTCCCTCTATACTTGCGTCCGTCGGAAGCGCAACCCCGTCCATTCCTAATTTTTGGGCCAATTCGAGTCTGGATTCATTGAAATCTACACAAATCGCTTTTCCGCCGCCTGCCGCCTTGAAGGCCTGTGCCGTAAGCAGACCAATACGACCTGCGCCAATAATGACAGCGGTTGCACCGCTATCGAATCTTGCCCGATTAACGGCATGAATCCCTACTGCGACAGGCTCGACCATTGCCGCTTCTTCAAAGGGCAAGGTTGTGGGAATATGAAATACCATATCATAGCGAACGGTGATGTAATCACAGAAGGTGCCGTTGACCGGAGGTGCGGATAAGAAGACAACATCAGGACATAAATTATATCGCCCTGACTTGCAATAACCGCAAGCTCCGCAAGGAATTCCAGGCTCAATAACAACGGGATCGCCTACCGTAAAGCCTTTTACCTCGCTTCCCACGGCTTCAATAATTCCGCTGGATTCGTGTCCCGGCACATAGGGCTGCTCCACAATGAAGTTCCCTAATCTTCCTTCACGGTAAAAATGGATATCCGAGCCGCAGATGCCATTCGCTATTATTTTGACTAAAACTTCATTAGGTTTTGGACTTGGAACTTTCTCTTCTACTACGGTAAATGTATGTTCGGCATCAAGATACGCTCTTCTATTTATATTTCCCATGAATTTAGCTCCTTTAGAATTAGTTTGCCCTGGAAAAGGATACGCGGCGCCACAGCCAACACGCCGGGTGCCGTTCAAAGAACTGTTCGTACCGGTACGCTTACCGTCACTTTCGTGCCTGCGCCAATCGTGCTCTCCATGCTCAGCTCTGTACCGTACATAAATTTCAGACGCCTGCGTATGTTCTGCAGTCCTACGCCTGAACGGGACGCCGGTTCCACGTCCGGCTCGCGCGTCAGCAGGTGCTTCAATTTTCGCTGCTCTATCCCGACACCGTTATCTTCGACTTCAAACCTATATTGACCTTCTGCCGCATAGGCCTTTATGTGCACGACCACGCCTTCCATCCGGCTTCCGGTGCCGTGCCGGATTGCATTTTCGACAAGCGGCTGAATAAGCAGAGGCGGAAGCATCACCTCTTTTACGGGATCACTAATCTCGTATTCAATGCGAATGCGGTCCTTAAATCTTGCCTTTTCAATCTCAACATATGATTCAATCAAAGCAAGCTCACTGCTAAACGGGACTTTATTCTGAGTGTTACTGAACGAGAAGCTCCCCCTCAAGTAATCAGCGAGGTCCGTTATCAGTTTTCTGGATTTCATTACATCCGTGTAGCTGAGCGCCATGATCGTATTTAACACGTTATATAAGAAATGCGGCTTAATTTGAGATTGAAGAAAGGCGACCTCCAGATCAACCATCTTGCCTACCGATGCTTTCATAACCAGCAGACTTTTGACACGGGCTTTCAATTCGGCGACATGAAATGGCTTCGGCAAGTAATCGTTGGCCCCTGATTCGAATGCGACAATTTGATCCTCAGGTTGAATGGAGGCTGTTACCATGAGAACTGGAAGCTCCAGAAGGCTGTACTTTTTGCGAATTTCCCTTACCACATCAAATCCGGATAACCCGGGCAGCATCAAATCAAGGATGACCAGATCAATGGCATGTCCTCCATCAATCAGCTGCAAGGCTTCAATCCCGTCCTTCACGGCTATGACTTTGTAATCCAGCCGTTCCAACGGATCGATTAACACTTTCAGGTTGGAGAACTGGTCGTCGACCACCAGAATCGTAGAGGTCCCTTCCTCTGTCCTCTCAGATATATACGGTGTCATGAAAGAATAGCTTTGCTCAACTAGACTGCGCTGCTCAGCGGGGTCACTCTCGCCGGCTCGAAATCCGGGATACTCCGCCTTCGCGCTCTCGCCGGCTGACGGCAGTCTAATAGTGAACACGGAGCCCTCCCCTTGCGAAGACATGACTTGAATATCCCCGCGCTGCAGCTCCAACAGCTGCTTCACGATCGGCAGGCCCAGACCGAAGCTTTGATTGGAATCGATCTTCAATGACTTGAACGGCTCGAAAATAGCGGGAAAATCCTGCTCATCCATACCGATTCCTGTATCTTGAACGGATATAACGATCATCCCGTCTTGTTCCGACGCCAGCACTTCGATGGTTCCCTGTTCCGTATATTTCACTGCATTGTCCAGCAAGTTGCTTATAATTTGCCGGAAGCGGCTGGGATCCGCCACAACGAATGGAAGATCATTCGGCACGCTGTTGATGAGCTGCACCTGTTTGTCGCCGGTCATGAATTCAAAAACCTTCAGAATAACGTCTACCGCGGAGCGAACATGTACCGGAACAGGGGTGACCGCCAGCTGCCCTTGCTTCAACTTGGCAAAGTCCATGATATCGTAGACAAGCACAGACAGCCGCTTGGCGACGGTTGAAATCATTTCGATGCTTTCCTTGTGCTGTGCGGCCAGCGGATAACGGCGGTCCTTCCAGTACGGAATCGGCTATGTTCATCATGCCGTGCAGAGGCGTTTTGAACTCGTGTGCCGTCTTGGTCAGAAATTCATCCTTCAGCTTATCCATCTGAATGAGCTGAACCGATAGCTGCTCTTTCTGCTTGAAGGCATTCGAGAATCGGAGTGACATGAGAAGCGTCAGCGCCAGCAGGAACAGAAACAGTTCTACCGGAGGATACGTATAAAGCGGAACAAAGAAATAAATATTCATATTTTGCCCGAAGGCGTAAAGGTTGAGCGAGACCGCGGCAACAGCCAAATACAAGCTTCCTTCCACTTTATGCAGGGCTGCTAATATAAACACATATAGAGCGTACAAAATCGGAAAGACGGCATAAAATGTCGAGACCGGCTGCATAGCGGCTTGCTGGAAATAGGAAAAAAAGAACGCATACCCAATCGTTAATATACATCCCAAAATCAGCATAAACCCGATAATTCGCCTGGAACAAAAACTTCGGAATCCTGTATAGATGTAGAGACTCAACGACACGCCAATCCCTACGACCGAGAGGTACTGGAGGCGCAGGAACAACCAGCCGGGCATGGAATGGATGAGATCATATACCACTCTCTCGCCCCGCATGGCGGTAAACAAACCAGTGAACAAACATATCATGCCGAACATGAGTATAGACGGATCATTTCTTCGCTGTGTATATAAACCGGCGAAACATATCCCTATCATCATGAAAGCCGTGAGCCTGATCCAATCGTAGGCTACCGCTCTGCTTTGGATCTTCGAAATCTGCTCAGCGTACCCGATATAAATGGAATGGTTGATCCCGCTGCTGGCCGGAAAATCATAATTTGAGACTTGAACAATGACTTCGTTGATTCCACGCGTTAAAGTGAAAAATCCGACAAACGGCTTGTTCCGGGCATCATAAGTCCGATCATTCCCGGGGGAACCGCTCGTTCCAATTAGTTGACCATTCACGTAGATATGGTTAGCCATAGGAATAGATAATGTTTTTAACCCATACAGACGGTGATCTTCCTCGTTTGTAATAAGCAGACGATACGTAGCGCTCCCGAAGGTACTCATTTGGTTCGACCATGATCCAGGCACTGCTATCATTTGCGGAGACGGTACCTTCCCCTCAGCAAAATGGTGCGCAAACAATAACTCGTTGGGATAAAATTCCCACTGGCCATCAAGCCTCGTCACGCCCTCTTCAGCGAAATGCCAATGTGATAAATCAAGCACACCGTGTTCCGCTGCCGGCGCATCGTTATCTCCGATTTTCAGAATCAGAGGGATCGCTCCATAGGTGGATATAAGCATCACGACTGTTATGAGAAATGCTGCTAATTTCTGTTTCACGGGCTGCTCCTGATCCAAAAATTTGACGAATTCAGCTGCTTGTTCAATTCTACTGTCTCCTGTTCCAATCGGATATGCTATAACCAAGTGCTGGAAAAATTGTGCTCAAAGAATATCGTAACACATAATTTATTAGGTGAACATTGTTCGGTTTACTTATCGGCATATCCATCGGATCAGTAAGCCGTAACCAATGTTGCTAGCTCATGGTGAACAGAAAGCCCACGCAATAACCTTGCGGGGGTTTTTATGCTTTCTTTTGCAAGAGGGTGTCCTCAAGATCTCTACAACCCAAGATAGTTCAAGGTTCATGTGCCTTTCTCCAGGCTGGCGGTTTATACCACTCAGATAATGATTTCACAGATTTTAATGATCAGATTGGATATCCATCAGACCGAAAACATCGTAAACTGAATGTAAATATAGGAAGGAGGCGCTGCCATGTTATCAGAGCAGGTTTTTGTCGGAAGTGTATTTTTGGCGGGGCTGCTCTCCTTCTTCTCTCCCTGCATCTTGCCTCTGCTGCCGGTCTATCTCGCTCAGCTCGGCGGAACCGCTCCGGGAGGGGAAAGGAAAGCCGTTCAGCTGGGGAAGCTGCGGATTCATCCATCGCTGATCGGGAACACGATGTTTTTCATTCTCGGCATCTCGTTCGTATTCGTCCTGCTTGGCTTCGGCGCGGGAGCGCTGGGAAGTGTCATCAACACCTCCTGGTTCATTCACGTGTGCGGCATACTCATCATTGCATTCGGCATTTTCCAGACCGGAGTGATCCGGCTGCCGTTTCTTCAGCGGGAGCGCAGGCTCGCCGTGGACTGGCAGGGAAAGAAAGGCTTCGCCGCCTCCTTCCTGCTCGGCTTCACGTTCAGTTTCGGCTGGACGCCGTGCATCGGACCCGTACTGACAGCCGTGCTCAGCCTGTCGGCGAGCGAGGGCTCGTCGCTGGAAGGCGGCGGTTTGATGATCGTATATGCGCTGGGCCTGGCCATCCCGTTTCTGATCCTGTCGCTGTGCTCAGACCTGCTGATCGGACGGCTGCGGTCGCTCAATCAATATACGAACGCGTTAAAGGCCCTCTCCGGCATCCTGCTGATCGTAATGGGGGCTCTCTTGATGACCAACGATTTGAACAGCATCCCGAACTGGTTCTGAGACAGCACGGATTGCACGTGAAATTTATTACAAAAAGGAGGCACTATCGTGAAAAGAAGAATGAGGTGGCCCGCGGCGGCCATTGCTCTGCTCGCCCTGCTGCTCATGCTGTCCGCATGCGGAAGCAAGGAAGCGGCTGCAGGCGGGGCAGGTAAGACTGCCGCAGCGGCAGCGGTAAACAAAGGTTCGGCCGCTCCTATGTTCGATCTCAAGGATGTCGATGGGAACGAGGTGTCCTTGGCCAGTCTGGCCGGGCACAAAGTGTATGTCAAATACTGGGCGTCCTGGTGCCCGATTTGCCTGGCCGGCATGGATGAGCTGAACACGCTAGCGGGTCAGGACAACGATTTCAAGGTCATTACGATTGTGAGTCCGAATTATAAGGGCGAACAAGCCGCGGCGGATTTCAAGGAATGGTTCAAGGGACTGCAGGCCGAGAACACCGCGAAGAACATCACCGTCCTGCTGGACGACGACGGGAAATGGGCTCAGCAATTCGGCATTCGCGGATATCCGACCTCCCTCTATATCGGTTCGGACGGTGTACTCGTGAAAAGCGTGCCCGGTCACAATACCAATGACGCCATAACGGCGGAATTCAAGCAAATTTCCTGATCTGTGTCCAAATATGCTATAAAGAGGAGGAGAACTTTTTGAGACGAATCGCATTCGCTTGTTCTTTCATTCTGGTGCTGCTGCTCTCCGCTTGCGGCAGTCCGACCATGCTCGTCAATCTGCCGGGCTCGGCGTCGGCCTCGGCGGCAGGAACCGCCGCGGGGACGGACGGAGGTCCGACCAATACCAGGTCGCCCAACCCGAACGACCAGATCGATTACTCGCACAGTGATCTGCAGACCATCTATTTGGCCGGGGGCTGCTTCTGGGGAATCGAAGCCTACGCTGAGCGTATCGTCGGGGTACAGAACGTTACTGTCGGCTACGCCAATGGCACCGGGGAAAATCCGACCTACGAGGATGTCGTGCGCGGCGAGCGCGGATTTGCCGAAACGGCCGAAGTGAAGTATGATCCGGCGCGGATTCCGCTGCCCGAGCTTCTGACCGATTTCTTCAAGGTTATCAATCCGACGAGCGTAAACAAGCAGGGCAATGATGTCGGCATCAACTACAGGACGGGAATCTACTATGTCAACGACGCCGATTTGGCCGTCATCAACGATGTCGTCGCCAAGGAACAGAAGAAATATACGAAGAAGATCGTCACTGAAGTGATGCCGCTCCAAAATTATTATTTGGCTGAGGAATACCATCAGAACTATTTGGACAAAAATCCGGACGGCTACTGCCATGTGAACCTGTCCGTTCTGGACGAAGTGAACAACAAGCCGGTGAAGATCGATCCCTCCCTCTACTCCCGTCCGAGCGACGAGGTGCTCAAGACGAAGCTGACGGACGCCCAATATGCCGTCGCCGTGCTGAACGATACGGAAACGGCGTTCTCCAACGAATATTGGGATAATTTCGCACCCGGCATCTATGTCGATGTCGCAACAGGCGAGCCGATGTTCTCAAGCAAGGACAAGTACGATGCCGGCTGCGGCTGGCCGAGCTTCACCCAGCCGATCGATCCCGCCGTCGTCACCTTGCACGAGGACACGAGCTTTAACATGGTGAGGACAGAGGTGCGCAGCCGTGTCGGCAACATTCACCTCGGCCACGTATTCGACGACGGCCCCGCCGACAAGGGCGGCAAACGTTATTGCATCAACAGCGCCTCCATCCGCTTCGTACCTCTGGACGACATGGAGAAGGAAGGCTATGGATATTTGGCAGCGGCCGTGAAATAAGCAGGTAAGGGGTTAAGACGGATGTACACACTCTTGATCGTGGAAGACGAAGAGCTGGTCAGAACCGGAATCCGGCGGCTGGTGCCGTTCGAGGAGTTCGGCATTACATCGATACTGGAAGCGGACAACGGCGAGGAAGGGCTTCGGCTCTTCCTTGCGCATCATCCGGACATTGTTCTGCTCGACATCAATATTCCGAAGCTGAACGGCCTGGAATTCGCCGCCAAGGCAAAGGCGCAGAACTCCGGAGTCAAGATCGCGGTGATTACCGGCTACGACTATTACGACTATGCGGTAACTGCCCTGAAAATCGGCATCGACGATTATGTGCTGAAGCCGGTATCGCGAAGCGATGTCTACGAAGTGCTGAGCAAGCTTGTTGACAAGCTGCGGAACGAACAGCAGCAGCTCGAGCTGCAGCAACTGGTAAGCGGCTATATGACGAGCCACCAGCTTGCCGACGAGTCGGACACTAAAGCCTCGATCGCACAAATTATTGAGGACAATATCGCCAACCCCGACTTCTCGCTGGCTGTGCTCGCCGAGCGCAAAGGATTCAGCGCCGGCTATATGAGCGTGCTGTTCAAGCGGCTGTTCAATGTCGCCTTCCAGGAATATCTGCTGTCTGCCCGGATGGAGAAGGCCAAGCTCCAGCTTCTCATGTCCGACATGAAGATGTACGAAATTTCATCGGCGCTCGGCTTCGATAACCCGAATTACTTCAGCGCGGCGTTCAAGAAAAAATTCGGTCTGTCTCCCCTGCAGTACCGTGAAAGGACTAAGCACCCGTGATGCGATTCTCCCACTCCCTCCAGTTCAGAATTTCCTGGGTCTATACGCTGATCAGCGTCGTCACGATCGGCATCATTGGCGCCGTTCTGTATATCGGCATTTCCAGAGTCGTATTGGACGAATCCGTCCGATCCTCCCAGATGGCGATATCCAAGAGCGGCACTCTGGTCGAAATGTATATCGATCGGCTCAAGGTGCTTTCCACCCTGCTGTCCCATAATCCCCGGACTATTCAGGCTCTCACCTCTCCGACACAGGACGGGGATCGGGATGTGCTCCAGTTTATCGACAGTGTGCTGTCCTCCGATGCCAGCATCAAATCCGTCATCGTCGTCAGTAAGGACGGCTATGTGCTCTCGAATGAAAAGAATCTGAACATGCAACGTTCGTCCGACATGATGACCGAGCCATGGTATGTCGCGGCCATCAATAGCAATATGCCGGCGCTTACCTCCGCCCGGATGCAGCGATTTTCGATGAACAAGAACGATTGGGTCATCTCCATGAGCCAAGAGATTAAGGATACGGACGGGAACAATCTCGGTGTCGTCCTGCTCGACATCGAATATCAGGGGATCGAGGACTATTTGAACGATCTGGAGCTCGGCCGGGACGGATTCGCTTTTATTATCAATAGTAAAGGCGGAATCGTGTACCATAAGGACCCGTCGTATTTCACCGACGCGGCGAAGCAGGCCCAGATCAGATCCATCGCTCAATCACAGGAAGGCTTCATCCCGGTGAGCAACGAGCTCATTTACAAGACCAAGCTGCAAAATACCGACTGGACGCTGGTTGGCGTCAATTCGCTTGACGGTCTCCAGCAAATCCGCAATCAGCTGCTGCGTTCCTTCGTGATCGTGGGCCTTGGATTGCTGCTGCTTATCATAGCGGCCGCCCCTTTTCTGGCCAAGGGAATTACGCGGCCGATTCATCGGCTTGAGCAGGCGATGTCGAAGATGAAGAGCGGCTCGCTGGAGGTTAGCGTCGCGAAGACCGGAGTCACGGAGATCCAGGGGCTTGCCCAGCATTTCAACGAGATGGTATTGGAGGTACGGCGCCTGATGCAGGAAGTGGAGACGAAGGAGAAGGCGCTGCGCGGCTATGAGTTGAGCGTACTGCACAGCCAGATCAATCCGCATTTTCTGTACAATACGCTCGACACGATCGTCTGGATGGCGGAGTTCAATGAGAGTGACCGCGTTATTACGACGACGAAAGCGCTTGCCAAGTTCTTCCAGTTATCGCTCAGCGGCGGCAGCGAGACGACCACGATCGCCAACGAGATGAATCATGTTTCCCAATATTTGTTTATTCAGAAGGAACGATACGGCGACAAACTGCAATATCTTATGGATTGGGACCCGGCCTTATCAGACAAGGTCATACCGAAAATTATTTTACAGCCGCTTGTCGAGAACGCGATTTATCACGGCATCCGGGAAAAAGAAGGCCCGGGTCTGATCGAGATCGGCTGCAGCCGTACGAACGACGGGAACGTCATGTTCGTCGTCAAGGATGACGGCGTCGGCTTCGATCCCGAGCTGCGCCGGCACTCCGGCCGGAACGGCCAGCCTACTACTCTGCCCAAGCTGGGCGGTGTCGGCATCAATAATGTTGACGACCGGTTGAAGCTGTATTACGGCCGTAAATATGGCGTGAAGATTGAATCGCGTCCCGGAGAAGGAACGACGGCGATGATCGTCATTCCCTAACCCGCTTGAGAGTCGATCTCTAATGCTTGATCGAATCGTCAATTGCATCATGCGATCAGCTTCATATGCATAAAAGGAAGGGCAGGCGCTGTGCCTGTCCTTGTGGTGTCAGATGTACTTTACAGCAAATAAAAGTACCCTGTGGAGAGACTTTTTTGAGGTGTCTTCTCGACAGGGTACTGTTTTATAACAGGCACGGTTTCCTGTTATCTAGCTACGCGTGGAGGGAACCGTCTCCCCGCCCGGATAAAGCGTAGAGCTGTACAGCCGCTTGCTCTGCTTCAACGGTTGGCCGGCGGCAGGCTTGGACAAATCCAGGCTCTTGGAAGAAAAGATGGACGCCGTCTCCTGATCGTAGATAATAACCTGCTCTCTGCCCTCTCCGGTCAAATCGGCGTGGGTGACGTAGCCGTCCACCGGAAATTCAACGACAGCGTTCATGTTCCCATCATACAAAGTCGGGAAGATGCCCCCGCCTCTCCGGTAAGCCAAAATATAGTCAAGCGGAGTATCGTCCCAATGACTCATCGTTTCGATGATGGTCAGCCATCCGCTCGTGGTGCGCTCCTCTTTCCATACCTCTTGCCCGTTCGCATCCAATAAGAACATGGCGTCCTTGCCTCGCTGCTGTTTGCCTGTATCCTCCCGAACGATCCGGTCCAATCCCGCAACCTGCAATCCCGGCAGATCGTCGCGGAATTTGCCCAGCGCAACGTGCTGCGACTCTACCGAACCTTCATAACGCCATAGCTCGTTTCCTTTCCGGTCGTACATGACCGTAACGCTGCCCCCGATGACCAGCTCCGGCTCCCCGTCGCCGTTCACATCGCCCGTCCAGATGCAGTCGGCGTGGTCCTCCAGCTCGCGGCACGACCACAGAGGCTTGCCCCGGTGGTCCAGCATATCGTAGCCGGCCATCACCTCGTCATGGCCATCCCCATTCCAATCGTAAGCCCACGGGAAATGCCCCGGATTCCCTTGGTGCGTCCATAGCAGGTTGAACTGCTGATCGAATGCCCACATCCGGGAATACCGATCCTTTAGGATCACATCGCTCGGACGCTCCTTGCCTGACAAATTAGCGATAATGATACAATCATGGGCCTGCGGGTCGGGCAGGTCAAAGGTCTGCTTCACTTTGCCCGTTGCACCGTCCAGGACGACAAACCGGTCATCCATTACGCACAGCACCTCAAGCCTTCCGTCTCCATCCCAATCGTAAACCTGCGCAGGATAATCCGCGCCCGGTCCTTCCCGCTTGCTCACTGGGCCGCCCCGTTTGCCACAGCAGTTTCCCTGTCAGGTCATAGGCGGTCAAGCATTGAACATGGTGCGGAATACGGCGTACATCCTTCCGGTCACCCGGCTGCACCATCACTATTTCCATCCGTCCGTCTCCGTTTAAATCGCCAAGCAGCATTTTGGAGCGGTGCCCCGCTCCCCTGATATCCACTTTGCCTATAAGGAAATATTCCGATTTGGCGGTTGAGTTCATCTAAGATCACCCCTGCCTTTCCATATTCATCCAAACTGCATTACGTAGCTTACCTAATCTGCGGGCTGACTTCAATCGCATTTTTTTGTTACGGGAACCAGCGGCCATTACAAAATAATCCTACAAGCCTTACCGCGTGAAACAAAAAAGTACGGTTGCCGGCACCTGCCGCGTTTTATATATTGAAAACTATACTGCACATGAAGGAGCGTGATGCTGTGGCTACCAAAAAAACGGAAACGATGGCACAGGGAAGGGACAGCCATTCAAGTCTGCGGCTGCAAGCCGATAAACAACGGTACCTCCCCCGTCTTTGGCTGGATATGAGACGCGATAAATATTTGTTCATGCTGGCTTTGCCCGGAGTAGTGTACTTCATATTATTCAAGTACGTTCCTATGTGGGGCATCTTGATGGCGTTTCAGAACTATTCGCCTTATACCGGAATTTGGGACAGCCAGTGGGTCGGATTGGAGCATTTCCGCCATTTCTTCTCTATCCCCGATTTCGCGCTGCTGTTCCGCAACACGATGGGCATTAACTTATTAAATCTCATTTTCTTTTTCCCGCTGCCGATCCTGTTGTCTCTTCTGTTGAATGAGGTACGAAGCCAGCTTTATAAAAGATTGGTGCAATCGATCGTCTACATGCCGCATTTTCTATCCTGGGTTATCATTGCGGGCCTGACCTTTCTATTGTTCGCTAAGGGCGAAGGCTTATTTAACAAAATGCTCGCAGCCGCCGGGCTTGAGCGCATCGATGTATTGACCAATCCGGATGCGTTCTGGGTCATGCTTACCCTGCAGTCGATCTGGAAGGAAGCCGGCTGGGGAACGATTATCTTCCTCGCCGCAATTGCAGGTGTGGACCCCGGGCTATATGAAGCGGCCCGGATGGACGGAGCAAGCCGAATCCGTCAAATGTGGCATATTACACTGCCTGCCATGCGTTCGGTTATTATTATTTTGCTGATACTTCGCTTAGGCAACATTATGGATGTCGGCTTTGAGCAGGTATTCCTCATGTACAACGGGGCGGTATCCCAGGTGGCCGAGGTATTCGATACTTACGTATACCGTGTCGGCATTCAACAGGCTCAGTTCAGCTATAGTACGGCCGCAGGCTTGTTCAAGGCAGTCGTGGGCTTAGTGCTGGTCGTGCTGGCCAACAAGCTCGCCAAAAAATTCGGCGAAGAAGGCGTATATTAAGGAGGAAAAGCAGTGAAGTATATCGGCGACCGCTTGTTTGCTCTTGTTAATGTTATCGTTCTTGCTGTCATTGCCATCGTTACCTTTTTCCCTTTTTATTACGTGCTCGTTGTCTCCTTCACCGACCCGTCGGAATATATCAGCAAGCCTTTCATCTTGTTCCCGGAGCATTGGTCCTTCCGTTCGTACGAATACCTGTTAACCACCAGGTCATTTCTTCGTGCGCTCAGCAACAGTACGTTCCTCGCTGTCGCAGGAACCTTATGCAGCCTGGCTGTGACCGCTGCCCTGGCTTACGCCGTGTCGCGCAAACGGATGCGTGGACGGAGAAAAATCATGATGATGGTTTTATTCACCATCTTGTTCGGACCCGGAATGATTCCTTCCTATATGCTGGTAAGGGATATGGGGCTCATCAACAGCATCTGGTCCCTGATTATTCCCGCTCTGGCGAGCGGCTGGAACGTCATCCTGATGAAGGGCTTTTTTGAAAGCATTCCGGTTGAGCTTGAAGAATCGGCTGCAATGGACGGCTGTAATGACATCTCGATCTGGTTCCGCATTATTCTTCCGCTCTCGCTCCCTTCGCTTGCCGCCTTCGGACTGTTTTATGCGGTAGGCTACTGGAATCAGTTTTTCTCGGCGATTCTGTATTTGAACGATCCGGAGAAATGGCCGATCCAGGTATTCCTGCAAAATATGCTGATTACCGCTACCAACAGCGAGCTGAATTCGGATGTATTTGCGCAGCCGCCTCCTGCGGAAACCATGAAAATGGCCGCTGTCATCATCGCTACCGTGCCTATTCTGCTGGTGTATCCGTTCCTGCAGAAGCATTTTGCCAAAGGGGCTATGGTCGGGTCGGTGAAGGGGTAAACGAAGCCGGTACCCGTACTTGATATCATGAGGTTCGTTACCAACGCGCTTTTCAAAACTAAAGTAGAGGATCTCCCCATGCGACTCCATCCTCCTATGGCGGGCGGGTACAGCAGCCGGGTATATCCTCTATTTGCGTTGATTATATGACGCGCTTGCAGGTATATGTTATTCGTTATGCAGCAATCTTTTTTACTCTTTTGGTAGGATTTAGGAGCCTGTGAATAGAATTGTAAGATAAGCTCCTGATAGAGGCTTTCTCAATTAAGAACCATTCGTGTTGTGGAGGCAGCTTTACAAAGAAAACTGCAGGATGAGGTGAACAGTTTGAGATTGAAGTCTTGGTTGACCTACAAAAAGAACGATCCCGCACTAAAAAGAGTGTTCTACCGGAAAATTTGGAGCATCATCCTCCTCATAACCAGCATACCGGGCTTAATTATCGGATTGGTTATTTATTGGGTCGCTAAGGAAAACATCGGGAATGAGCTGCAGAGGCTGCACAGCAGTCAAATCGTACAGCGCGCTGAAAATATCGACGATCAGTTCGCTTATTTGGAAATGATGTTCGCTCACTGGGCATTTGATCCGAAATTCGACGACAAGCTGAACAATCTGGATTTTCGATATAGATATGAACAAATCCTCGACCTTTACCGTACCTTGCTCATTATTGAAGGCAGCCACCCTTTGATTGAAGGCGTCGAATTATACTTGAACAGCCCGCGCCCTTTTATCATTAATAAAAACATTTATGTTTATCTGCAGGATCAAGCGGACATCGACCGCTACCAGCATGTGCTGAATCAAGCCAAGCCTATGTTCTGGGAAATCGGCTTCCGGCACAAAACGCTGCAAAATGATGAAAGCGCTATTACACTGATTAACCATATACCGGGCGGCAGTCCCGAACCGTTAGGGTTTATTACGGCTTCGATAAACAAAGAGAAATTGGTCCGTCTATTGAAAACGCTTACTCCATATAATGAAGGCTCCACCTTTATTATGCCTCAGGACGGCAGCTGGCTCATATCGGGCAATGAGGGAGAGAACAAAGACCTGGACAACGCGCTGCGTGCCAAGCTGACGGCCAATCAGAGCTCTCTGGATGCTTTTTTGTTTGACTATAATGATGTCACCTATTCCGTTTCTTACGGGAAATTTACAAGGATCGGCACCACCTGGTACTATGTATCCGCAGCGCCGCTCACGGCAGTGACCAAACCGGTGATCGTCATTTCCCAAATCTTTTTTTATGTAAGCCTCGGCGGTTTGATCCTGGCGCTCATTCTCTCTTGGCTGGCCTCCTCCAAGCTTTATTCGCCGATCGAGCGGCTGGTCAGTTTACTGAGGAAAGACCGGGGACACGATCAGCGTTCCGATAATCAAGACGAATTTGAATGGATTGAGCGCCAGTGGCAGAGCATGACGAAAGAAAGCGAGACCCTGCAGAGCCGGCTTGAGGATCATCTGCCGATTGTGCGGGAAAGCTTCATCCATCAATGGGTGCAGGGATATCAATTCGCGCTCAATGAAAAGGAGCTGGCCGAACGCCTCGGCCAATACGGCTGGGAGACGGAACACCGTCAGTTTGCCGTCCTCATTGTACAGCTATCCGGGATCTCCGGCTTGAAAGGCCGCTTCTCCTCCGGAGATGAAGGACTGATTACATTTGCCGCCACTAATATCATGAAGGAGCTGGCCGAACAGAATATAGATCAGTTCGAGGTGCTGAATTTCCATGATTTAAGCATGGCGCTGCTCGCTGCAGTCCCATTCGAGCTTTCGCTGAAGGAAGCGAGAGATGATTTACGTTCATTTTCCGGGCAATTGACGGAGATGATTCACCGGATATTGAAGATGAGAGTAGCCGTCTCCATCAGTACAATGACGCGAGATGTCAAGCAAGTGCCTTTATTACTGGAGGAATCCAGGCAGGCGTTAAGCTACCGGAATTTAACGGATGAGAATCAGATCATTGATCTGGAGGAATTGAATATGAGGGATTCAACGAATGAATTCTTTTATCCGCTCGTGCTGGAAAAGGAAATCATCCGTTGTATTCAACGGGGAGCTGAGGATGATGCGGTACAGCTGATCGAACAGTTTGTAGAAGAGCTATCCGCCAAAAGCCAGCTTGAAGTCAGCGTGCTGCATGGCATGCAGCAGCTGCTCAGCGGTATCCTTCACACCTTAATGCAATCCGGGGTCAACACCCTGAAAATTTATGAGGGGGCCAAGCTGTTCGAACAGCTCATCCACCATAAGGAAAAAGAAGATTTGCCGCGATGGTTTCATAACCAGGTTATTGAGCCGATTATCCGCGAGCTAATCAGTAAACAAGATTATCATTTAAAGCATATGGTGGAAAAAACAATCATCCTGCTCAAAGAACGGTATATGATGGCCGATTTCTCACTTGATTATTGTGCCGATCAATTCAGCACCAGCCCTTATACGTTAAGCCGGGTGTTTAAGCAAATTACAGGCATCAACTTCATCGACTATTTATCCAACCTGCGGATTGAACAGGCTAAAGATTTGCTGCTTGGCAGCGATATGAAGATTACCGATATCGCCGACCGGGTCGGCTACCAGAACAATTATTTTACCCGCGTATTTAAGAAGTACGAGGGCATCACGCCCGGCCAGTACAGAGACCGGTACAGGATGAATTAGAACCATAGAAGGTGCAGTCCTAAGGCGAATCTTGCATTCCATTCGGACTGCACCTTCCTATGCCGTTGATTCTTATTTGCCTGACGTACGCTGCTTATACGCTGCATTCATTTCTTCGATCATTTTGCTGACGTTCGGATCGGCCTTCAGCTTGGCTACATGATCATCCCATGCGGATAGAGGCTCGACGCCGATAATGATTTTGGTCTTCAAGTCCTGATTCTTTTTCATCAGCTCCGCATTGATTTTCAGCTGGGTTTCCGAGTAAAGTCCGAGCGCATAGTTCGGAACGGTCGTTTTATTACGATCCTTCCGCACCTGGGCAAATTTATCTCCCATATCGCCGAAAATATCCTTCGGGAACGCAACCTTGAAGTAATCGGGATCAGGCGGCCCGCCGATAAAAATCTGCTGATAATCGCCGATGGCGTCGCGGTTTTTGGCATCGATATCAATTACTTTCTCGCCATTTTTTACATTGTAATGGACTCCCTCCAGGCCGAACTTAATCAGATCAAACACGTCTTTGTTCATGCCCGCGTCCATTACCTTGAGAATACGCTTCATTTTGGCTTCCGGCACCTTCTTAGGTATCGCATAGAGTCCGGCAAAGCCGCTTCCCTGAGGATTGTAGCCGTTAATATCGACCAATGCGGTTACGGTGGCTTTCGGGTCGAGCTTCCGCTGCTCATTCACATAGTTGGCCATCGTACCGTCTTTTTCAGACACGATACCCGCTTTCCCCGCCTTGAACAAATCGCGGGCCTGACTGACTTTTAAAGCGGCCAGATCTTCAGGGAGCAGCTTCTCCTTATACAGCTTGGCCGTATATTCCAATGCCTGCCTCTGCTCGGGCAATAGAGCGGTATACGCCAGCGTGCCGTCCGTCTGCAGCTTCCAATCGCCGGATGCCTTGGTAAACATCGAATCAAAGACACTCATGCCGCCCATGCTGTCGGGGTTGAAGTATCCCCCATACCCTGTCGTATCGTTCTTCCCGTTTTTGTCCGGGTACTTCTCCGTGAACGCCTTCATCACCTGATACAGCTCATCCGACGTTTTGGGCACTTGCAAACCGAGATTGTCAAGCCAGTCCTGGCGCAGAATCAAGAAGGTCTCCCCTTCAACATCACGGGGACGGGGAACGCCATAATTTTTGCCGTCCTGCATTTTCGTTGCATCCCAGGCAACTTTATCGATATACTGGGATAAATTCGGGTAGTCTTTAATATAAGGCGTAAGATCCCAGAATGCGCCTTGTGAGGTCATATTGCGGAATACCTTGGTGAATGGGTCGTTAATATACACCATATCGGGCATATCCCCGGACGCCAAGGTGACATTCAGCTTATCGTTATAATTGTTGGAAGAAACCCACTGGATTTTTAAATTGGAATTCGTGAGCTGTTCCAGCTTCTTCTCAAATTCCGTATTGTCCGCTGCAGGGGTCTGAGCGAAAAAATTCGTCATCACCGTAATGTCAACCGGCCCCTCTTGGCCGGCTCCCTGCTGCGCCGCCGAGTTCCCCCCTGCGGGCTCGCTTGAGCTGCAGGCGGAAAGAACGGAAGTTAAAGCCAAAGTAAAACCAAGGAATACTAATGCTTTTGTCCTCATGCACAACCCTCCCTTTCATCCATCAGAATTGAATTATTTATAAACTAATGAAGCTTCCCTCGTATGCTTATTCCCAGGTTACCCTTGCCGGACGTTTCCGGCAACCGCACTTTTTTGTGCAGCGCTTAGCCTGGAAGCGATTGCAAAAAATGATAGTTGGCGCAAAAAAAGGATACGGATTTATTGGAGGAGACCTTTCATTTTTCCTCCAGATCGGGAAGCTCATCGGCATGCTGTGGAATGTCCAGAACATACAGGTTTCCGTAGCCGCTCTTATCGCTTGTAAACAGCAGCTTCGTGCCGTCAGGACTGAACCGGGGATGCGCGTGCACATTTTGCGTATGGAAGCTGCAGCGGTGCTCGCAAAGGACTTTGGGCCGGGAGAACCCGCTCTCTCCCCGCTTCCAATAGACCATCACGGTGAGCGGTGCCCGCCCGTCGGCGATAACCTGGGAGAAATCATTGGCGTGAGCGTGCCAGTTGCGGAAGGAGAACTCAACCTCCTCCATGCCGGTATTGTCCGGCTTGATTTGACCGATAAATCCGGTACCGTCTGCGCGGAAGCCATGGTATCCTACGTGATTCCCGTCCTGCATCCAATACTCATGTCCGACCATTTCGCGGTCTTCTTTGCGCTCGCGAATTTTCCATGCTTTTCCTGAGGGAAGATCATATCCCCAAATCCGGTGATCGACCAGCGCCCACGGACCCTCATGACAAAAGGTGATCAGCTCCGGGTTGGCCGGTGATGTATTGATATGGCCGATCCAATTGTAATCCTGGAACAGGATCTCAGCTTGGGCTTCGCCTTCGGTTGCAATCCGGATAATACGGCAATCGGGCTTGGCCTCCATGATTTCCCGATGACCGACATATCCGTTGCCCAGATCGATACGAATCCGATGCGATAAGTTCTCCGATAAGACGGTAACTACATGACGGCCGTCCGAGGTGCAGCTGATCTGGCCTATATTGAAGCCGGTTGGAGCTTCATAGAGGAAGGTTTCCTCCAGCGTCACGAGGTTCAGCTTGGTGATCCGGTTGCTTCTTCTATAATACGCCTCCGTGCCTTGCGGATTAAGGCAAACGCTAATCCCGTCTCTTCCCGGCAAATCCGTCAGCTGTTTCATTTCCCCGGACTCGGCATGAACGCTGTACAGATTGGTGGAGTTATTCCGGTCGGAAATAAACAGAATCCGTTCCCCTCCGTCAAACCAGCCGTTTTCGGTAAAATAAACATGGTGACTATGAGCTGCATAGTCTGTCAATTGCGTGACAGGCAGGCCGGATAGGGGATCACGGTACGATTTCTGTTCTGCCGGCCAAACCATTCCTTTCTTACCACTTGACATATTGCATCCTCCTTTTATTAACTGCTTGATAAAGCTGTCTTTACTATAAGTGCGCATACACATGCCAGCAATTAAACTTTTTTGTAATGGCTTGTTAAACAAACAGCACTTTCTTGCAGCAGCAATCTATTTTTGCAGATGACTCAAAAGTCTGCTTCAAAAAAAGAAGCCTCCGTCCTGCTTTTGCAGTAAGACGGAAGCTTTACTTTATTAAACCATCACAAAAAGTTTTTATGCTGCTATCTATAAATTCTTCCTTGGAGTCACTGCTAAATCGACCATCCCATAAAGCAGTTGAAGAAAAATAACCGTAATACATGGTCAGAAACACCATGGCTTGCTTCGATGCATCCGTAACCGCCATTTTGTACTGATCCTGCATTTTCAAAAAATAATCAGTTAATAACCCTTTCAGCTGCTTCGTATTTTCTGCAATAAGGTTGATTAACTCAGGCATAGTGGTTCGTTCTTGAATGGCAATCAAATAAATAGACCTGTTATTTTCCATCAAGTCAAGGAAGGATGTCGCAATAAGTTTGAGGTCTTGCTCCAGCTCGTATACGACTTGTTGTTCAAATACTTTTTTGAAACCAGGCACATATGAATATTTATTAACGGCCGCTTCGAGCACCCCTCTTTTGGTCTCAAAATGACGAAATACCGTCATTTCGCTTACTCCCGAGGCAACGGCAATATCCTTTATTGTTACGGATTTGAATCCCTTTGCCTGCATTAATTGTAAAGCAGCATGAAGAATCCGATCAGAAGTATCTTTCTCTTTTTCAAGCATGTAGACCCCTACCCCTTTTTAATATACATTTTCTCTCTGCTCCAAATCCTATTCCATGTAGCTTCCTCCATTTACCGGTGTATATGTACCTGTGAGGAATTGACTGTCATCACTTGCCAGGAAAGAAATGACCCCTGCCACATCATGGGGTTGAGCCATACGGCGAAGCGGTGTAAAATTGCTGATCATTTGTTTCATTTCATCGGGCATAAATGCAGTAGCGTCCGTTTCAACCGCTCCCGGAGCAACCACATTAGCAGTGATCCCCTGGGGTCCAAATTCACTTGCAATATACAAAGCGAAAGTATCTATGCCGCCCTTGGCCGTTCCGTGAGCAATCATATTAGGAGAAGGATGCTTGCCTAAGCCGGACGAGATATAAATAATACGGCCATATTTTTGTTCGACCATAGAGGGAATAACCGCTTTTGTCATGACAAATGCCGATTTTAGTTCGTCATTCAATTTTTGGGAAAACTCATCCCATGTCATTTCAGCAAATGGCTTCGTTGCAAATGACATGTTAGCGTTATTCACTAAAATATCAATAGATCCGCCAAACGATTCTTTCGTTTTCTTTATAAGCTCGGCAGCCTGGTTCTCATCACGAATATCTGCCTGCACCGATATTGCCTCACCGCCGTCTGTTCGAATAGCATCAACTACTGCCTGTGCCGCATCATGATTATGAACATAATTCACGACCACTTTTGCTCCGCGCAGCGCTAATAATTTAGATGCTGCACTCCCAATCCCGCGTGCGCCTCCAGTTACAATGGCTACTTTTCCTTGTAAATTCATTTTCATCTCTCCTCAGTATGTATGTTATTGATAACTAACATTAGTATAATTATTACCTAATTTTATGTCAAATGAAAGCTCATTGGCCTATCTGGAGATAACGCCGCAATCGTGTTGCCTGGAAAACTAATAACCAGTCACCGATGGAGTTTCGGCAACTGGCTGTTTAGTTCAATAGGGTGTTTTGATCCCCGCCTCCATGGCGCGGGTCAGTCCCGTCCCCATAGCGGCGCGCGGTTTAATAACGTTTAAATAACCATACCATCCCATGCCACAGTAATTGGACACGGGAATGGCTGTTCCTGAATCCAGCTGACTAAATCTGCGTGCGTAGAGGTAAAGTGGTTTATATGGGTAAGATAGATGCGGGAGTTTTCATGCAAAGTACCTTGCTCATACAGTTTGCGGAACAGCTCCATGCAGCTGAAGGCGTCCAAATGGCCGTTCGGATGGAGCCCCCTTCCCCTAGTCAGCCCGAAGGTGCATTCACTTATCAGCACATCCAGTGAAACATGCTCAAGTAACTTGAACGTTTCCGGCAAATACCAGCCCGTATCTACACCATAATACAGCTTTTGGCCATCCTCGTTCTGAATCAGATAGTTCGCGCAGTTCTCCCCCATATTGCCCAAGTGATTCCCACGAAACGGCGTGACTTCCATACCGGAAATAGAAACCGATTGGTTAAACTCAAGCTTATGGAAAGCAACTACGCCGCGCGCCTCCAAATCGGAAGTCATGCCTTTCATGATGGGTCTGCTTTGACGGTAAAAGTCGACGATTTCGTAAGCTTGATCTGTAAAGTAAAAATGCAGCGGCTCCTTCAACCGTTCAATCGACATATTTCTAACATTCATCATCATATAGTTGAAATGGTCTTCATGGGTATGACTCACCAATACATGCTGGAGTTTGGTGAAATCCCCGTACTCCATGGCTTGTTGAAAAGAATCTGCGCCTAAATCAATGCAAATTTGCTCATTGATCCGAAACATCGAACGGCGGCGAATCTCGGCCCCTCCTTCCTTGCGCGCATGGCTGCAAACCGAGCAGGTACAGAATGGATTCGGTATTCCTTCTGCTGCGCTCGTACCGTAAAATCTCATAGTTAATCGCTCCTTCCAAACGCTGATTATTTCTGATTCCAACGGTCATAGGCTGCTTGATAGATCGCCAGGTATTTATCCAGCTGCATTTTATTCAGCGTGCTTACATATTTATCCCATTCGCTGAGCGGTTGAGCGCCAGTTATAAATTTAACAATATTCTCATCTGTATAAGCTTCGATATCCGTTGCATACGTGCTCAATTCAATATTTTCTTTCTCAGTGAACGTAGGAATCATCAATTTGGCATCCGGTACTAAGTTAGGACGAATAACATCCTTATTCGCAATCATTTCCGGAAGAACGGCCGCGCTTTGGTCAACCTTTTGCGTCACACGCTGTGGAATTCCACCGCCCTGGAAAATCGTATATTCTGAAAGCGCCTCATCCACCGTGAGTCCATTAGGATTTTTCGCGAATTCGTCCTTCAGCTTATAAAATCCATCGCTGCCAATCGTATAAGTAACCCCTTCAATACCAAGCCGGGCCAGAGCCGTCCCTTCTTCACTCAAGAAATGATCTCCCCAGCGCAGCGTTGCTGCAGGATTCGGATTCTTGCTTGTAATAACGAATGAACCTAAATCCCGAACTTTAGGACTGATCCCAGTCCAATAAACTTTTCCGTCGATACCTTTTAATACCGGATTCTGCACGTAATTATTCCGATTTTTTCCCATCCACAAATTATTGTTGCCTTTCGCTACATATCCGACCCGCTCATCATCAATCTTAGCGATTTCCTGCTTCATATCCTGCGACAAAATTTCTTTATCAATTAAACCTTCCTGCCAAAGCTTATTAAAGAAGGTAATCATGTCTTTAAAGGTTTTGTCGGTTGCGATATACCGAACTTTGCCTTGGTCATCTACATCCATAAATGGAGCGATGATTCCGGAATTCCCACCGAATCCCCAGCTTCCATAAAACGATTTAATAAATTGATCTCCATAATTCTTATTGCCCTCTTTGTACCCTGAAATAGGAACTTCGTCGGCTTTCCCATTACCGTTAGGATCCTGCTCCTTAAATGCTTTCAACACCTTATATAACTCATCCGTTGTTGTCGGCATTTGAAGTCCAAGCTTGTCCAGCCACTTCTTATTGATCCAAGAGGAAGAAATACGTCCGTCCGCTTCACTAATATTCGGCAGAGAATAAATATGGCCGTCAGCGGAAGTAATCGATTTACGAATACCGTCATTTTCTTTCATCAGGGCTGCCAGATTGGGTGCATAGCCGGCCTCAATCAAAGGATCCAACGGGATAATTTGTCCGGCTGCTGCATAAGAAGTAATCAATTGCGGTGACAAATTAGCACGCATGACAAAGTCCGGAAGATCGTTGGAGGCAAACATTAGATTTCTGCGCTCATCAAAGGCGTTTTGCGGTACCGTATCCCATTTAATGATGACATTCGATTTCGCTTCATAATCTTTTAACCCTTTATGCTCGTTCCAATCTTTGACCAGCTCATACTTGGAGACAAGCCCATTCAGATGAACAGGCTCAACGGCAATCGGCATACCGGTCTTAGTAATATTTGAATCTGCATTGTTGGCACCTTTTGCAGCCGGATCTGCCCCCTTATTATCGCTGCAAGCGCTCATTACTGGAATTGACGCAGTCAGCATGGCGGCTGTCAGTAAGACTAATTTTGTATTCATATTCGTTAGTCATCTCCTCTATCATTCATCACATTAACCTTTAAGGGCACCAATCATCATTCCTTTAACGAAATACTTCTGAAGGAATGGATAAAGCATAAGAATCGGTCCGCTGGATACGATTATAACGGCATATTTGACACCTTCGGCAACTAGAAATTTGCTTGTATCCATCTCGATAGAATCCATCATCACATTATCCGACTGATTCATAACCAGAATTTCCCGCAGGAAGAGCTGCAACGGATAGAGTGAACGTTCTTTCAAATAAATCATCGCCTCGAAATAAGAGTTCCAATGATAGACGGCATAAAATAATACTAGAACAGCCATGATCGGCGCACTTAGCGGCAATACAATGGAGAAGAACGTTCTGACGTTACCGCTGCCGTCCATATAGGCGGATTCATAGAGCTGCTCATCAATGTTGGTTTCCAGGAACGTTCGTGCGACAATCATATTGTATACGCTGATCGCCGTTGGCAGTATTAAAGCCCACATTGAATTATAAAGTCCCAGACTCTTCACGAGAAGGTACATGGGTACCATACCGCTGCTGAAAAACATAGTAATGGTAAAGAACACCATAAGCCCGCGACGCCAAGGAAAGTTTTTGCGTGACAGCGGATAAGCGCCCATCATGGTTAGGGATACATTGACTAAAGTTCCTATGATCGTATAGAGCAGAGTATTTCGATAGCCGATCCATATTTCCGTATTCGTAAATACCCGCCGGTAGGCTTCCAAATTAAAGCCGCTCGGGATGAGTCCGATCTTGCCGGCGATCACCAGTTTGGGATCACTGAATGAGGCACTAACGACATAGATTAGCGGGTACAGCACAATTAATACAAGAATCCCGATAAGTACATAGGTAATTGCCAGAAATATCCGATCTCCGTAAGACTCTCGAATTTTGTGGGTAACGACCTCCATAACCACCTCTCCTTTTAGAACAGACTACTGCTGCTGTATCGTTTGGCAATCTTGTTGGCCGCGAGCAGCAAAATGATGTTGATGACATTGTTAAAGAGGCCCACTGCGGTAGAGAAACCATAATCCATATTGATCAGCCCTGTCTTGTAAGCGTAGGTGGAAATGACCTCAGATGTTTCCATATTCAAGCTGTTTTGCATAAGAAGAATACGCTCGTAGCTGAGAGTCATCATTTTCCCCATGAGCAAAATAAACTGAATGACAATGACAGGCATAATACACGGCAGATTCACATGAATGATCCGCTTCCAGCGGCTGGCTCCATCGATCTGCGCAGATTCATGCAGCTGGGGATCTACGGCAGCTAATGCCGCGATAAAAATAATGGAGTTCCAGCCGCTATTGCGCCAGATGTCAGAACCGATATATACACCGGGAAAATAGTCCGGACTGGTTAGGAAAGGAACCGAACCGATCCCGATCATCTCCAGCAAATGATTCATGTACCCGTTCTCCCCGCCAAGAAATAAATTAATAATGCCGACAAAGACGACCGTTGAAATGAAGTACGGGGCATAGGTGATCGTCTGCAGCGTTTTTTTCAATTTCTCCTTTCTCATTTCATTGAACATGAGGGCAAGCATAATTGGAATGGGAAAACTGATTAGCGTTTTAAATAGATTAATCACCAATGTGTTTTTAACAATACGATAAAATTGAAATGAATTGAAAAGCCTTTCAAAGTTATCCAAACCAATCCACGGACTGCCCATGATTCCGAGAATGGGATTAAAGCGTTTGAATGCCAGTTGTACCCCATACATAGGTCCGTAGCAGAAAACAAGAAAATAAAGGACAACAGGGATAATAAAGATTAAATAATCCCAATTGTTTCGCAGACCGAACCTTTGTGGATTAGACCTGCGTATGGGTGTATTTGCAGCCTTCGTCTTCGCAGTCATGTAGCTGCCTCCTTCGTCGAACTATAGAAAAGTAAACACTAAAAATCGATTCGGCGCCTGAATCGGTTTCCCATGGCTCCGAGTATAAATAAATTTAGATCCCCCGACAACGGTTGATAATCGGCTTTTCACAGCAAAAAATGGGATTAGCTCCTAAATGGCACCCTGCATTTTTTTCAATACCTAGTCAATTTTCAGCTTTTTGCCCTACATGAATTGATAACATAGTGCAAAGTTTTATATACTCGTAAAGAAATCAAGACCTATTTGTCAGGGGATGCGTTGGTTATGCGAAAAGCAATTCAGTCCAAGCTCTATCGAAAATTCCTTCTGGGGCACCTTCTAATTCTGGGAGTTACCGGTCTTTTATTGTTGTTGACCAATATTATTTCGTTATCGAATACTTATAATCGACTTATGGATAATACCCATCGTTCTACGGCACATATGACCAGCTTGCTGGATACGCGCATCGTAGACCTGCAGAAATTGACATTAAGCTTGTCACGGGATACGAAGCTGCTTCCCTTTCAATTACAAGAGCAATTACAATACCCGTACTTAATTGCCGATGAGCTTGAGAAGTTAAAAGCGTTGTCTGCCGATCTCGATTCCATTGGTTTGTTCTATCGAAATACAGCTTACAGCTCGCTTAAAAATACTATTTTTACCGATACGGGGATTTATTCACCTGAGAGCTATAGCCGGCTTATCAGCGATAGCCGAATCTCTCCGGAAATCCTGCAGAGCAGGCTGGAGCAGCTAAGATCACCTATACTGCTGTCCTCACTAGCCAACGAAGACAATCCTGAAGGCAAAGAACAAGTTCTGCTCCTCTTGGTTCCGCTTGACAGCACCCCCTTTTCGAGTGGGATTATGATCTACAAACTGAACTATCCGGCCCTGGTAAGTAATTTTCAACAGACCATTGACAGTGGCAGCAGCCTTATTGCCTTTGACCAAAACAACATGCCTTTTCTCTATTTAAAAGGAGCTTCCGATCTAGCGTGGAGTGAGCTTGCCGTAGCGGCTCAAAACGCGGAAGCACGAATCCCTGGATATCTCTTGATGCAGGAAACGTCGTCCAAACAAGAAATTCATGTTGTGAACGCCATTCGTCGTACTGACTATTTTCATGAATATTATGTTGCCCTTACCATTTCACTGACGATATTCCTAATATCTCTTGCTCTGGGGATCGTGCTTTGCTTCAGGTCTGCCCGCAAAAGCTATCAACCGATCCAAGAGTTATCCAACCGTTTTCCGACAGGGAAATCGGACAGATCTACTACAGGCAATAACGATGAATTGGACCAACTTACTCGCTACATTGAACAAATGAGAGACGAGAGCATCCATTTGTCCAATATGATGCATAATCAGGAGGTTTTGACCAGGAATCAGTTGTTGTTAGCGGTAGTAATGGGGAAGTTGAACGTGGACAATACGACGCATGATAACCGAAACGCCCTTCATAAACTATTTGGTGCACGAAACATAAGCAGCGTGCTTGTCATTATTTTTGATGATTACAATTCAAAGTTAAGTAAAGAGCCGCTTAGCGAACAGTGGCTGATGAAACATACCATTTGCAATGTTTTGGAGAATTTGTCTGGTGTGCATGGCGTGAATTATGCGCTTGATTTGGCCATCGACAATGGAATTGTCGGCATTATTTCGTGGAATAACGAATTCGCGGATCAGTGGGAAGCTCGCAGCCGCGCTTTTTCCGAGCAGATCATTGCGTTCATGCAGAGGCATTTCTCTCTATCATTGTCCTGCATGGTGGGAGAACCTCAACCGACGAATGAATTGCATCAATCTTTAAGCTCGGCAACCTCACTTGCGGAGTATCGGATTTTTGCCGGGAAACAGTCCATTATCACCCCCTCTGAATGGTCTCAGCAAAAAATCGAAAATAAGACGCACGATAAGCGGCAAATTTCCGATTCGGCAGAAACTCTCCATGCAGCGGTCTGCTCCAAAGACGTAGAGCATCTGCAGCTCCTGATTCAAGAGATGGAAGAAAGATTCACTCGGCTGGAGGATGCTTCCACCTTCCGCCGGACCTTTCAACAAATCATTTTCAGCTTGAATCAACTCGTCAATAATATTCCGCTCTCCCATCGCGAAGCGATCAAGTATAAACTGGAATCACTATCCGAATTCCAATCCAAAACCGTTGCAGAGGCCTGCGCCAATCTTCTTGATGCCGCTCGCAGTATACAAGACAGCCTGGGAGAAGATTCAAATAACAATCGACTATATACTTCTATGTTAGAGTATGTTTCGCACAATTATATGGACTGTAATCTCAGCCTTTCTACCGTTGCTGAAGAGCTCTCCCTTACGCCATCCTATGTAACACGTTATTTCAAAAATAAAAATGGTCTTCCCTTGATGCAGTATGTCTCAAAAATTCGCATTGAGAAAGCCAAAGAATTACTCGAAACTACCCATCTTTCCATTAAAGAAATTGTTGAGCAGATTGGGTTTGTAGACGAAAATAATTTTTCGCGAGCTTTTCGTAAACGAGAAGGCGTGTCTCCAAGCCAGTATCGATCCAATCGTTATAGTTAGCAGTACAAAGACGAGCAAATAATATGCCTGCTGCGCGGAAAAAAGGCAGTCCAGCATTTAGCCGGCTGCCTAGTCGACGCCTAAACTCGGACAAGCTTATCCGGTTTCGTACAGCATACATTTTAGCAATCTTTCCGCGTCGGAGTTGGATGAATAACGCGGCCACGATTTCGTCCCCCGAACGGATGACGATACCGTTCTCACTGTTCAAAGGAGCAGCCTCGAAGTAAAAATCCCCCTGAAAATCGGCGCCTTAAGCTCTGGATTCCGTCGAACAGGACTCGGGCCACGTGTTCGCGCGTTTGCACCGGATGCCTAAACGCTTTGGCTTTCCCGCCCCCGTAGGCGACGAACTTGACGTCTTCGCTCAACAGGGACATCACATGCTCGACATTCCCCTGCTCGAGGGAGGCGAGGAACCGGTTCACCCATTCCAATTCAACCGCTTCGGCTGCAACCGTCTCCTCCTCGGATATGCCCATTTTGCTTCTTGCCCGGCTCAACAGCTTGCGGCAGTTCGCCTCTTGCTTACCGAGCAGCTCCGCAATTTCGAGATAATCGAAGCCCAGCGTCTCGCGCAGGACGAAAACCGTTCGCTCAGTCGGCGTCAGCCGTTCGAGCAGCACGAGCATAGCATAAGTCAGCAGATCACGGCGGATAACCGTCATCTCGAGCGGATCTGTCTCCGGCGTCCGAAACGGTTCAGGGAGCCAAGGACCGACGTACGTTTCTCTCTTCTTTCGTGCCGACTTCTGCAGATTGAGGCAGTGATTGGTTACCATTTTGCATAAATACGCCTTCGGCTCCTCCAGACGTTCGGGATGTACGCGGTACGCTTTAACAAACACGTCCTGCACCGCATCTTCTGCGTCTGCTATGGAGCCTGTCAGCTGATAGGCAAGAGTGAACAGCAGCGCTCTATATTGACCGTACAGTTCTTCCATTCCCTTGTCACCTTTTCCGGCTGTTGGTATTAGTATCTAGCTGCTATCGTAGCATACTGCCTTTATCCCATGCCAGCTTCCTGATCTTCCACCCCAGCTTTCCTGTGATGAACATATTAAGTCCCCATTTGCGCCCCCATACAAATCCGCGGTTCTCCCCCAAGCCAATGCAGAAGAAATCCAATATCGAGCTGGCGGATTTGTGAACCGGCGCAGGGCGTCCCTCCAAATCCGCAATCACGATTTTCCCCAATCTTTCTGCCTGCAGCGCCCCTTCTCCCGCCCGCATCAGATCCGCTTTGCCGTTTTCCGGATCGACGATCCTCGCGCAGTCGCCGATGCTGTAAACGCCCTTTGCCCCTTGGACGCGATAACATTCATCTACCAGCACTTGACCATCCGGAGTAAGCGGCAAACCCATGCTTCGAAGGACCGGATTCGGGATCAGACCAATGGTTCAGATACATAGGCCGACCGGCAGACGATCGCCATCGCTAAGCACCACCGACTCTGTCTCAGCCTTCAACACTTTCCGGTTGTAAAGTACTTTAACGCCGCATTCGCTGAGCTCCTGATCCAATTTTTTACCAACCTTGTCGGGACCTTCGAGGAATAAGTGTTTCTGTCCGCTCAGCAAATAGACCGTGATATCGAATGGGTTCAGTCCTAATGACACTGCTTCCTTCCGCATCGCAAGCGCCAGCTCGGCGGATGTCTCCACGCCGCTGATGCCCGCTCCTGCAACCGCGACCGACATCAGCCGCTTTCGTACCGCAGGGTTCGTCTCACCGGCAGCCTTCCGCAGGTTGGCGCGCCACTGCTCCCGGATATCCGCCGCGGCTTGCGGGTCGGTCAAGGCGATACCGCCGAGATCGGATTCCGGCTGCCGTACGATACTGCCGACTGCCACGACCAAAAGGTCATACGGCATGCGGGCATGATTACCTTGCACGTCCTCATATTGAATCTGTTTTCCCCTGCTGTCCACGGACGTAACCTTGCCCTGCATGAAAGTGACACCTTCTGAGAACAAATATTGCTCCCAAGGAATCATAATCTCTTCCCGGGTTGCGGCCGGCCGGAATAACAGTATTTTGCGCGTATGACCGGACTGCTTATCGATCAGAACAAACCGAATTCGCCGCCCGTTCGCCATGCCCTGGGTCACCTCCTTTATTGCTTTGAGTGAATGAAGCCCTGCATGGCCGCCTCCAATAATAACGCATGTCAAGTCGTTCATCTTGGCTCAGCTCCTTTTACGTTTTGCACATATAACAACCTAAGGCGCTGATTTGTGACATCGGAAACGGACGAAAAAAACGTTCACCCCGAGTTGATGAGTGAACGCTTTCTAACTTCAAATATGTATTTCGCAGTTCAAAACTTCCGTAAGTCCTGCTCACATAATTCCTCCCGTCCGCTGCTGATCGGATGCTCAATATTACTTTTGTATCTTCGTCTATAGTTGGATGGCGAGAGCCCTTCTGCTTGATGAAATGATCTGGTAAAAAGATGCTGATTCTGAAATCCGAGCCTTTCCGCAATTTCCTTCATCGGGCTGGAGCTCAGCAGCAACAGCTCGCGTGCCCGCTGCAGCCGCATATTCGCGGCAAATTTCATCGGTGCTTGCCCGATCTCCTTTTGAAACAGAAAACGCAGATGCTCCTTGCTGAGAGATACAAGTCTTGCCAGCTGCTCAAGCGTAGGACGTTCATGCAGATGCTCGTTGATATAATCGCAAACCTCGTAAACGCGGGTATCGTACAAGTTCGGGCTGTCCGGCAGCTGATCCTGAAGCGTCTCCAAAAGATAGTGAAACCACAAATTGCCTAGGGATCGAATCTTTAAATATTGTATCGTTTGCTGCGTGTCAAAATGAAATACCGGGTATTCACTGGGCCTTGGCTCATCCTGAGGGTCGGAGGATTTCAATTCGTACCGGTTGAAGTGACGGAGCAGCGACTGAAACTCGGCAGACAACTGATACCACAGTTCAACAAGCTTCCCGAAAACCGTCTTATCGAACATGGTTATGTGCAGTGGAAAACTATAGAGTCGAAGAAAGTCAAAGGTACCGACCCTAGCCTCGCAGGCAAGTGATAAATAGTGAAAGGGGGTGTCGCTGCTCACCGAAATCCATCTGTGATAGGACTGTGAAGGCAATGAAATAATGTCGTTCTGACCAATCTGACAAACCGTTTGGCCGAACTTCAGCACCGCACTGCCGGAAAGCACCAGCCACAAGGTCGAATAAGGAAGTATCCCCCCTCCCAAGCCGGCGATGCTGGAGCGCTTCCATTCTTTAAGCCAGCGAATATTAATGTACAGTTGATCAAGCGAACTGCGGTTTCCCATTTCCATCTGCAACATCCTAATCCCCTCCGAAGTAGAGCTAACGTTATTATAGCATCTCGTTCAAATAACCTTAACAAGTTCTTCCAGGTGAACTTGTTAAGGTTATGCGAATTACGGAAGGAATCGGCTACAAGACGGGAAGCTCAAATTGGTCGCCGGTATCTTCAACCCACATTCTGAGCCTGTTGTTCAATCGCTTTCGATCAGTTGCGTATAGAGTATTAAATGCCAGGTTCACCTGCTCATAGGGATCCTCGTTTAAATTGAACATTAGCCATGGCGTATTTTCCAAACAAACATATTTCCAACCGTCAGTGGTGACAAGCCCCCGCCACGCGCGGTCTACGCTATGGCCGTGACGGGTAGGTTCAACCAGCTGCAAGTAAGCCGAATCCGGCAGCTCGACCTGCGGTCTACCCGGCAGGCGAAGCGAAGACAGATCGGTACCCTGCATCCACTCCGGCTTATCGATTCCGCATAAGCCCAGAGTGGTCGGAGCAATATCGACGTGATTCATCGGAACCTTTGTCTGACCAGTCCGCCGTCCATAGAATGAGTTCTCCCCGCTAATAATCATGGGTGTCCGAACGGCTTCCTCCCATGGACAGGTTTTACGGAACTGGCCGTGAGATCCGTGCATATCCCCATGGTCACCAAAAAAGAGAATGTGTGTATTCTCAAGGAGCCCGGTTTCTCGCAGTGAATCGACAATCCGCCCCACGTTCCAATCCCAGTTCTCGATCATCGCATAGTAGCCTGCCAATTCCTTGCGCGCCTGCTCTTCCACTCGGGGCACATTTGGCACATTGGGCCGCAACCGAACACCCACCGCGTTGTATTTGTTCCTGAACGGAGTCGGTGCGATATAAGGGTCATGAGGCGGCTGCACAGAAAGTACAGCGAAGAACGGCTGGCCGTCGCCTGCGGATTGGGCTTGAGCGCGCCCTCCCAAGTAATCGAGAAAGAGATTCGTTAATTCGTCCGTCTCGTAGCCGGGCAGCCGGTAATGAAATGCCGCGTCTCCCTCTCCTCCGTGCACCCAGCAATCCCATTGGCTGTTGTTATTTTCATACCCGATCCATTTATGGAACCCTCCCCGCCGCTCGGGGGGAATTATATGCATGGCCGCTCTGCCCTCGCGTTCATGAAAGCCGTCCAAATGCCACTTTCCGAAGTAGGCGGTATCGTAGCCGGCATCGTTCAGGATATGGGCGATAGTAGGCTGAGCCGGGGAAAGCTGATGTTCATGACCTCGTACGGCCAAATGCGGGTATAGACCGGTCAGTAACGAGCCCCTGTAGGGACAGCATAAGGGGATACCTGATACCGCTCGTGTGAAATGCATGCCCGAGGCTGCCAGATTATCAATGTTCGGTGTATTCGCGTTCGGGTCTCCGGCACAGCCGAGAGCCTGCGCACGGTGCTGGTCGCCGAAAATCCATATCACGTTCGGTTTCCGGTTTTGATCAGTGGTAACGGAGGTCATAGTTCCGCAGCTCCTTTTATGATTTAATGCCGATAAGAATCGGTTGAAAGTACACATCATCCAGCCGTTGTACTTGGCAGAAACCAGCTTCCCTCATCAGCTCCGCAAGCCGGTCCGTGGTAATCACGTAATACGTGGTGCTGGCTAGCCGGGTGACGGGACGACCGGAACGGTCATCCTCAATCAGATAAAAATCCGTATTGTACATTTTCCCGGCCAAATCCCATACTTGCAGCAGCACATATCTTTTGCCGCCGTATTCTCGGACACCGTAAGGATGAACCTGCGTTCCGGAGATAGAGAAATTTGCATAATCTCTGACAGATATAAGGCAAAGGCCCCCATCCTTCGTACAGCGATATAGTTCGGAAAAGACCTCAGCAATGGTTCCGTCATCCGGCAAATGCGGCAGCGCGTTATCGCATGCAATCACGACATCAAATTGGCGCTGTCCGTGATGAGCGAACGCATGGCGCATATCCGCTGTGCTGAAGCCGATCTTCACTCCCCTTGCGGCTGCTTCTCGTCGCGCGCGTTCCACGGAGGCCGGCGATAAGTCCGAGCCTGTCACCTGGTATTTTCCGCATAAAGCGAGCCCTATGCTTTGCGTGCCGATACCGCAGGCAACATCCAGGAGATCGAGGGCGCCATCCGATTGAAAGCGGCGAACAATCTCGTTCAGTTGTTTTCCTTGCCGCCGAAGCGAAGCCTCCCAGTCGGTATAAATGAGATGATAATACTCCGTTAGATCATCATAGAAGCGGCGCACGGACATGAAGGTTCCCCTCGCTTTCTTTACTTTTTGTCTTTATTGTCGAAAGTGCGCTTCAATACGGCGTCCACCTTCGGCTTGACCGTCTTGATCGTATCGGCGGCCGTCTGCGTACCGGTTCACAGAGGATCGAGTCCCTGCGTCAGTGTCGTATTCATCTCCCGGTAGTTAGCGAACAGATGGTTCGCATTTTCGACCGAATTTTTGGGGTATCCGGTTATTACCTCCCGCAGCTGATCCTTCGTCATCCCTGTCGGACCCGGGAAGAGATCAAGCCAAGATTCCGTCGCGCTCTTCAGCGGCACCAGGAAACCCGTGACATCGCTCATTTCCTTGGCGCTCTCGGGTGTCAGCAAAAACTTAATCAGCTCCCATGCCTCTTTAGGGTGCTTACTTTTCTGAGCAATGAACCATGCGCCGTTGAATAACGCAGTTTTGTTGTCCTTTACTCGCGGCAGCGGAGCCAGCCCCCACTTAAACGGGGCATTCTTCAAATTGCCGTAAGCCTGGGTAGGCAGCTTAAAGGCCATACCGATCTTGCCGGTAGCAAAAATATCGCCCATTTGCTGCAGTGTCTTGGTTTCGGCCGGCGTCGGCGCCACCTTTTCCTTATAGGTAAGGTCGGCCGTCGCCTGCAGCGCTGCGATTACGCCGGGATCGTCCAGCTTAGAGGAGGCCGCGAAGCCGGTTTTATAATGCTCCGGTAGAAAAGGGTCGGCTCCCACAGGTAGGCAAGCTGGTGCGCTTCCGTTGGGGGCACCACACCGTATTGGGCATTTGCTCCCTGACCGTAATTTTTGGTCAGTTTCTTGGCGTATTCCAACATTTTGTCCCATGTCCAGGAAGGATCGGACCAAGACGTAGGCAGGTCGGGTAATCCGGCCTCCTTAAACAAATCTTTGTTGTACACCATCATCATCCCGAAGTTGGACACCTGCGGTACGGAATAATATTTGCCATTAACCGCATAGATGTCGAACATGCCATCGACAAAGTCTTCTTTTTTTAGATCCTGCTTGATGAATTCGGTTAATTCGAGCAGCAGTCCTTTCATGTAATATTCGTTAAAGCCCGACTCTCCCCACATCGAGAAAACATCCGGAGGATCACCCGCCGCTACCATAGTCGATAATTTGGGATCGACCTCATTCGAAGGCACAACGATCAGATTCACCTTAATGTTTGGATGCAGCTTCTCGAATTTCGGAATGACAACCTCTTTCTCCCACTTGTTCTCGAACGGGTTGCTCCGCATCAGCCATTTGATTTCAACCTGCTCCCCCGATGACTGGCCTTCGGAGCCGCCGGCCGGTGCAGAGACAGAGCAGGCGGCGACTGCCAGCATCGCCCCCGACAATGTGATGGCGAGACATGCCTTTTTTCGCATGGGAATGCACTCCTTTTATTTGAATGAATTTGCACGCTAACCTTTGACGCCTGAAATGACAATCCCTTGAATGAAATACCTCTGCGCTACGAAAAACAAAACGATACACGGCAGAAGCGCGGTCAATGTCGCCGCCATCAATAAATGCCAAGGGGTCATGCCGTAGTCTGCCGTGAAATTTTGCAGGGCTAATGCTATCGTATACTTAGTTGAGGTATGTAAGAAAATCAGCGGCCGAAGAAAGTCGTTCCAAGCGTGCATAAACGTCTGGATTGAGATGATGCCAAGCAGCGGCTTGGACAAGGGAAGAACGATCCTCATGTAGATGCCGAAATAACCACAGCCGTCAACCCGTGCCGCTTCGTCCATCTCCAGCGGAATGCTTAAGAAGAACTGACGGGTCAGGAATATGAAAAATGGGGCACCCATAAATTCCGGTATGATCAGCGGATAATACGTATCGATCCATCCGAATTTGCTAAAAAGGATGAATTGCGGTATCAACGTTACTTGTACCGGCAGCATAAATCCGGTGAGCACGAGCAGAAAAAGCAGATCCCTCCCCGGCACCTGAATGCGTGCAAAGCCGAATCCGGCAAGCGTACTCGCAAATAATTGTCCGACGATGGACAGCGCCACAATGAACAGCGTATTGCCGAACACCACACCCTTATCCAGAAAATCTATGGCATCGATGTAGTTGCGCCAATGCACCGGATTCGGAATCCACTGCGGCGGCATGATCATAACCGCACCATCGTTTTTCAGAGATGTCGAAAGCATCCAGACGATCGGGGCCAAGACGAATAAGGAGCCGATGACCATTATGCATGTATAAAGCGTTTTTAAGATGTTATCCTGCAACTTTTTGCTGCTCAATCGTTTCGCCCTGGTGGAAGAATAAGAACTTTCGGTCGATTCGGTAGATACTACACCCATATGCGTAATCCCCTCCTCACTTTACCGACTCGTAATGGACCCATCTGCGCTGCAATCGGAACATGACGATCGTCACAATTAGAATAATGACGAACAATATCCAGGCCAGTGCGGAAGCGTAGCCCATTCGGAAATTCTCGAACGCATTCTGGTACAAATAGAGGACATAAAAGTACGAAGCATAATTCGGCCCCCCTTTGGTGATGACAAAGGACGGTGTAAACACCTGGAACGAAGCGATGAGGGACATCACGGTATTGAAAAATAATACGGGAGTAATCATTGGCAGCGTGATATGCCAGAAACGCCGGAATGCACTGGCGCCGTCAATTTCCGCCGACTCGTACAAGGCGGTGGGAATGCCCTGAAGGCCGGCCAGATAAATCAGCATGGGCCCGCCGACCCCCCACAAGCTCATTATGATGAATGCCGGGACCGTCCAATTCTCGGCATAGAACCAACCCGGCCCCTGAATGCCGAATACCTCATTGAGAAAAATGTTAACAAGTCCGTAGCTCGGCTGAAAAATCCAAGACCACAGCAGCGCCACCGCGACGCCAGAAGTAACGACCGGCAAATAAAAAATCGTCCGCCATAGAGAAAGCCAAGGAATTTTCTGATTCAAAAGAACGGCGAGACATAATGCGCCAACCACACTTAGCGGCACATGTCCAAGGGTGTAGTAAATCGTCACCCACAACGATTTCCAGAACAAATCTGAATGCGCAATCTCCTTGTAATTGTCCACACCGATGAAATGAGGGCTGTTGATCCCATCGTAGTCCGTTAAGCTTAACCACCCGGAGGCTAAAATCGAACCGAGAGTGAAGACTAAATACCCGATGAGCCACGGACTAATAAACAGATAGAATGCCGTGAGATTACGCCTTCGGGGTGTCAAAGTACCTATTCCCTTCTTCAAAAATCCCCCTCCTAACCCATGAAATTAAGCGCTTTCATTTGTTATTGTAGCATACACGTTAAAGTTAAGTATTTACCCCGAATTGCAGTAAAATGTTTCAAAAAAACAGATATCCAAATTTAAAGCTAAATTTAAATAGCAGCTTATGTCAAAAAGAATACAGAAAAACAACTGGATATTTTTTCTTATTTTCCATGTTTAGATATGGATATAATTACACTTATTGGACAACGAAGGAGAAGGAAGCCAATGGAGACTTCATTATTTAGCGCTTTAGGTATTTCGTTTCTGCTTGTTGCAATGTTAACACCTATATTAATTTGGGGATTACGCAGTTTGAAGCTGACGCAACCGATTAGGGCTGAGCTGCCTCAAGAACATCAGGCCAAACGCGGGACTCCACTTATGGCAGGAATCATCCTGCTTACAGGAGTTGCTACATCCACTTATTTTCACCCAAAACCATTAGTGCTTTTCATCGGAACAACATTTGTTTTGTTTAGTTTATTAGGCTTTATGGATGATTTTAAGAAGGCAGCTTTTCAAGATCCCTCGGGTATATCCGGAAAGGCAAAGCTCCTCTTTCAATTTGCGTTTACCACTATTTTGCTTGTTATATTGTTATTTCAGTTCAATTTAAGCTCAGAAATCATCCTATTTGAAGATTATTCAATTAACCTCCCCATTTCCGTTTATCTGATTCTCATGCTCTTATTTATTGTAGGTTCTGCCAATGCAATAAACTTTACCGACGGCCTCGACGGCCTTCTCATAAATGTGGCGATACCGACATTCTTTTTCTTCTTTGTGATCTCGGAGAAGGTGGAAGTCCAGACTTTTTCTTTAGTGATGATCGGCTGTTTGCTAGGCTTATTTATATACAATATTTATCCTGCCAAAGCCTTTATGGGAGATACGGGATCCCTTGCTATCGGGGGTTCACTCGCCTTTCTGGCGGTTATAGAAAAGGTCGAAATCTTGATCCCCATCTTATTTTCTGTGTATTTAGCGGAACAATTATCCGTTATCTTGCAGGTATGGTATTACAAGAAAACCAAACTAAGGATATTTCGAATGGCACCTATTCATTATCACTTTAGCTTGAAATACGGTTGGAGTGAAAATAAAATCGTGATGGTTTTCGGATTCATATCTTGGCTGTCCGCATTCGTATCCTGGCTTTTATGGAAATACATAATGTAATGTAAAAAATGACCAGACAGAATATAAATTCTCTGGTCATTTTTCATGCCGCTATTTAAGAGCTTTTAATACTCTCTCCCATTTTATGCAAAATAATGCCCTTCTTCGAGATCGGCGATCAGTCCGGGCTGCATAGGTTGCCAGCCTAGAAGCTCACGCGTTGCCAGACTCGCTTGCTCAGCGTTGTACAGGCTTGTGATGTCGAATGCCGCAATGGGGCCGAGAAAGCCGAAATGCGCGGCAGCTTCTTCCGGTGTTATGCTGGCCGCCGGCACGTTCAATTGCCGCCCGATGACCGCGGCGATCTCGCGCAGCGGTATGCCTTCATCACCGGCGCCAAGCAGCCGTGAACCCGCCGGGGCGGATTCCAGCGCCAGACGGTACAGAACCGCCGCATCCAGGCGGTGAACCGCCGGCCAGCGGTTCATTCCGTCGCCGATGTAGGCGGCGAAGCCCTTCGCCCGGGCGATGTCGATCATCATTGGCACAAAGCCCTTATCGCCTTCGCCGTGAACGGACGGTGCAAGCGAGACGATAGATGCCCGAATCCCCCGCTCTGCCATGGCGAGCACTGCTTGATCCACGGTATGTCCATTGGCATGAGCCGTGGTAATGAACGGCTTCCCGGAGCCTTCGAGCGCCGCTCCAATGGCTTCAACGGCCCGCAAATCTAGAGCCAGCGCACCATCAAAGTCGGAAAAATCATTGGTGAACGCCAAATGAATCACGCCGTCCGCAGCCGCCGCGGCGCTGCGCAAAGTGTCCAGATCGTCCAGCGTGCCGTATACCGCTTCGGCCCTCGCCGCCTTTAATCCTGCGGCTTTGTCTTCAGAACGGCAAAGACCCGTCACTGTATGTCCCGCGCCGATCAGTTCCCGGACAACCGCGGAACCGACGTACCCTGTTGCTCCTGTAACAAAAATATGCATAATGATATCCTCCCTCATAAATTGACTGCTTGAATGTGTTAAGTATAAACTATGAAGTGAACTCTAGGGCAAGCAGCCCAAAAGGAGAAATAATGATGAAAATTCAAGAACTGGCGGACAGGATGGGATTAACGATCCATACGATCCGCTTTTATGAAAAGGAAGGCTTGCTGGACGATCGGCATGTCCGGCGAGAAAGCAACAATTACCGCAACTATTCGGAGGAAGCTATCGAGCGATTGAAGCTCATCAAGAAGTTTCAGTCCATCGGGTGTTCGCTGGCTGAATTGAAGGAAGTTCTGCAGGATCACGACACCAATGCGCGCACGAACCTGCAGATTATAGATTGGATTCGGGGCAAGAAAAAGGAGATCGAAAGCAAGAAGGAAGAATACGACCAAATGCTGCACACTCTTAACAAGATGCTGGAGTATCGGATTCTACTCATAGACAATCCGCAAAAAGCTCAAGAGATGCTAAAGTCCTGGCATGCCGACTCTTCCGATTGAGCTGGATTGGAGCTTCCCCGAAGGACAGCCTGCCTAATTGACCGGCTGCCCTTCTCTTAAGTATATGGCTTTGTTTTTTAAGGAGGCTTTTACGATTTCTGGCTATCAGCTTCCTCTTTTCCGGCAGGTAAATGTGCCCTTACCAAGATGCCTTCTGACGTAACTACTTAAAATCAGGTTAGCTCTTTAAGAAGTTATCTTTCTGATTGCATATGCTGCCGCACCGATCACACCGGCTTGCCCGCCTAATTTCGCTTGTTCTATTCTACAGGCACTGGAAGAAAGCTTTAAAGCATGATTTCCCACAGTTTCACGTACCGAGTTCAGCAGACGATCACCCGCTGCCGACATCCCGCCGCCAACGATAACTACTTCTGGATTCAATAGGTTGATTACATTCGAAAGACCAAATCCGAGAAGTTTCCCGGTTTCATGCATAACCTCAATTGCAAGCGAATCTCCCAGATCGTATGCCTCTGAGATCATACGGGCAGTAATTGCCGTCCGATCATGTCCCACCCATTGCAATAGGATGCTTGACCGACCTTCCTCTAGCTTGTCTGTTAAGGTTTTGACCATGCCTACACCAGACACGTACCTCCCCAGACAGCCTGAACTTCCGCAACGACATGGACGGCCTTCTCGATACATATTCATATGCCCGATTTCGCCCGCGCTGGCTGTTGTACCGTAGAGCACTTTTCCATCATGTATAATACCCGATCCTAACCCGGTTCCTAACGTGATTAATACCAAGTTTTTGCAACCGGCCCCTGCACCAAACAGCCATTCACCATACATATTTACCCGAACATCGTTATCTATAAATACAGGAAAGCCAAAAGTACCTTTCATTTGATTTACAACATGAATGTTTTCCCAGTCTGGAAAGTTGGGGGAAAATATGGATAGACCTTCATCCGGATTCAGCAAACCGGGAATTCCCATCCCCATGCACTTAATAGAAGTTGGATGGATGCCTTCGAACGACATCATCTCTTGAACAATTTCTGTCATTTTATTTAACACATACGCAGGTCCGTTCTGCCGCTTCCGTGGGGTCGCTTCTTTCGTGAATTTTTACTAATTCTAAGCTGAAAATGGCAGACTTAATATGGGTTCCACCCAGGTCAATTCCAATAACATATTTACTCATAGCTCTCTCCGTCCTCGTGCCTTTTCATATATTGTAAATTACTTGATTATGGAAAATGAATGGACTTATGAGAGCATTGTCATGGACATTTATCACATCGAATTTTATTACAGCCCCATGGCCAGGAAACCTGGTAGAGCGTTCGAACTATATGCGTCCGGAAAAGCCGGCCGCTCAAGGTGAAGCTGGCACCGGAGCTCATATTTTGTTCTCATCAATTAAGCTGCCTGATAGCTTAAAGTCGCTGCCGATCCAATGCTGAAAATAAAAATTGTCATTGTGATATTATCAAAGCGATGGTAACAATCTTGGTGCGCAGCTTCACTTCCCTGCAGCTCTTTACCAGCGGACATACCTTCTTGTGATTTAAAATATGGCACCAAAAAAAATTCCGCCCCCTATATGAAGAGGGCGGAACGTATTGCTTGAGGATGCCGTCCATTTCGTCCGCTTTTCGGTGCCGCATCCGCATATTTTGCCTAAACTACGACTGATGATCCTCCAGCCCCTTCTATGCTTGCACGCTCCCCTCTACTGCAATGTAGGGATCGAAGGCGCCCGAAGCTGAATCAGTCCGGTCCGATACCCGCGTCTGAGCAGAAACGTCGCATTCCGCAAGCATGGCTGAAAGTGTCCGCCGAGGACGGCATCGGCTTCCATTTTGGATAAACGATTGAGGGACTTCAAATAATGCTCCGCATTAAAATCTTCGGCAACGGTGACCCCCAGCTTGGGCTGACCGTTCGGGCCCGGCATGACCGTATCGCCTGTAAATAAAATCACTTGGTTTCGGTGGATCAGCTTGTATACAACCGAACCGCGGGAATGCCCGGGAACATGGATGACTTCAAATTGCAGCCCCGAGAGCGTGAATATATCGCCATCCTTCACTTTGCGGTCAACCTGGCAGGGAACATAATTTTGCCGGTACGAATAGAACAACGTCCGCTCGTCCCCCGTCTCGATGCCTTCGGCGTCTCCAGAGCCCGCTATCAATTGAACGCCTCTCTTGCTGAAGATGTGGGCATTGCCGCTGTGGTCAAAATGAGAATGCGTCAGCAGCAGATGGCTTATCGGATATTGCTCCAGCCCCCATTGCGCCAGATTCTGTTCGATCAGCTTCAAGTCTTCGCTGCCGGTTCCGCAGTCGATTAGGATGATAGCCCCCTCTCCAAGAACCGCATAAGCATTAGAAGAAGTACCGTACGATTGGCCGGTTAATAAGAAAATATCCTTCAATACATGCATAGATCGTCAGCTCCCTATCACTCTAGGTATGCAGTTCCCGTCCTCATGAAAAACCATCGTAGCATCCCAGACCGGGCGGGGATCATTTCAGCTCCGAGTCGGAGTAAGGGATCAGCGAAACGGCAGTCAAGCCGTAAGGACGCACCGTGCTTTTTTCGAAAAGGAGCCCGCCATATCTCGGATGATCGGTTTCGTAATGAATACCTTTTTTCATCTGCTCCTTCCAGTAATCAGGCGTTACATATTCGATTTTCAGCCGGTTGTTGAGTGTTGTGGAAAGTGTAATCTCAATGGTGTTGCTTCCTTCCGTTAACAGTCGGCCTATATCAAAAATACTCTTGCTTTGGTCGAGGGCGCCGATGCTGCGGCCAATCACGATAATCCGGGTGACTTGGTCATGGCCATGGCTGAATTTCAAATAGTAGCCCTCGCAGGTGCCGAGCTTAGGCAGGACAAAGGTTTTCTTGTAACGGCCGACCCCAGCGACCGATCCCATCGGATTGCCGCCGAGTGCCGCGAGCTTCTCCGGAGCTATGTTATTCAATTGCAATGTACGGATTTGCTCGTCGTCGGCATGAATTTCTTTCCAGCTAGTAAGGGTGAAATTCTCAAACACAATAGCTGTTTTTTGTGACAAGGTTGTCGGTTTATCGGAATAGTCGTCAAAGGGCCCCCAGCTCTCCAGTTCGAAGGTCCAGCCTTCATTCATGCTGATCGCTTCAGGGACGGTGGTCTCCATGCTGAGATGCGTGCCGTCTGAGAGGGTCAGGTCATACTGCCCGCTCTGAGGAGCACGATAATGTAGCTTGCCGTCCTTGAACACCACTTCACCGTTTCCGAGTTCGGTAACACTTAGGGCGGGCGCCGCTCCAAAACGGCCGGTATCATGCGTTAAGGCAATAATGACGGATTCCGTGCTTTCCAGTTGAACTCGTAGGACAAGGCCGCACGCGGTCTTGTCATATTCCGTAATAGGCGTCATATCGCCATTCCAGCAATTCAGTTTATAAGGAAGTCCGTCTCCCTCCAATGCAACCTGAACATCCGCGTCTTCCTCGGCGTTGTTGTACAGGTAATAATAGCTCGTCCCTTCGTTATCTACACGGCGAAGATTACGCATATACCGAAAATCATAAGAAGCAGCAGGCTTCAGATTTATTTGGGCTAGCTTACCCGCGAGATCGGCTATGCTGTCAATCACATACACGTGGTCGTTATCGGCCAGCTCGTCCATCACAGCTGCGAGCTCCGCCTCGGTTTGCCTCGCGCTAATCCCGAAAACGTCACCCGAGATGCCAAGTACGCGGTGCGGCATCCCGCCGATGAATAGGATGGGCAGGCCCGCTTCGGCATACTCCTTCATCTTGCTCGCTGCCGCGATGGAAACTCCGGGAGCATCGTACACGACCAGCGCCTTATAGCCGGGTCCGTTCGGAATCAGCACGCCATTGTGCACGATGGAATGGCTGTGAAGCAGCGCGTCTTCCGACACCAGATCGTACGTAAAGCCTTTATCCAGCGCTTCGCGCAGCAAGGGCCGGTCCCTGTTGTCGCTTGTATCTCCGTCGCCGACGAAAGCGTTGGGCGCGAAGAGCAGAAGATCGATCTTGGGCTGGCCGTTCTGCATAACGGCCTGCAGACGGGCCATGTAATCGTTCATCGTTTGCAGATCCTCGTAATAGGGCTGGCGAGCCGACCAGCTGTCGGCCACATAGGCCCCGAACGCGTGCCAGCCGGGCCACTGGCTCCATAAACCGCCGTCGTATTCGTCACTTGCCCTGGCAGTTGAAATGCCATGGACTACCATGTGGTTGACCCCCACTGAGAAATCGCGATTGATGGTTGCAATGGATTCGGAAAAAGGCATATCATAGGCGCGAGGCATGAGAGCCAGCACTTCGTCCGAAATCAGCTGCTTTCCGGAAATGTTAACTCCGCCGGAGATGCCGCGGAAGCGGTCGTAATTGGTTGCAAAATTGAGGGATTCGCCTTCGGATATCCCTACCACCAGCGCCGTTCGGGGCGTATCCAGGTTCATACGGGATTTCATGCCCGTCGTATTATAGGCTTGCGCCCGGTACGTGCCTTTAAATTTCTCGTTCGCCCATCGCTGCATGTCCGATATGTAGTCTTGTATATACATGTCCGTCAAGGTCGCGTAGTAGTCTTCGATAAATCGGATATGGCTGCCGTCGGCAGCGGTATAATGACCGGAATCGTAGGGGGTGATCTTGTCGCTTTTGCCGTGACCTGCCGTAAGGATCAGCGGCAAATAGGGCGTGATATCGTAACCGCGGAGCTCAACAAATCGCCGCTGCAGGTTTTTCGGACCAGAACGGGCTGGCGCTCAGCGTTTCAATGGAGTCCTCGAACAGACCGCCGCGGTTTTGCTCCAGCAATTCGAGCAATTCGGCATCAAAGATTTTGTGATCCCAGAAGCTTTGGGTGGAATGGCTGCCATAGGTGCTGAAGTGATCGATCACATAGGGGATGCCGGGTTCGCCGTTGTTGACCGGATAAAACATTTTGACATCCGAGCCCAGCGAATGGCCGGTGCCGCGTTGGTAAAAACCAAATAAGACCCAGTCCCCCGGCTTGATGCTGTTCTCGCTGTCCACCGTATTCGGGATGCCCAACAAGGAGAGGTCGCTGATCCTGTAATAAGACTGGATGTCCGCCAAACGCTTCCTGCGTCCCTGCGCGTCGACTTTTTCCGCGGTCCCTTCTGGAGGCGCTTCACCAAAAACACGCATAACGTTAACGTCCGTTACGGGAAGATCTTGAAAGTTCTCCTGCATGGAGTAGTCCGGACGATCGCCGTCGAGCTTCATGCGGAGATTTGCGTACTCCTGTCGGCAATACGGATCATTCATGTCGGGAATACCGGCGGGAGTCGTAAGATCATCTCTTTCGGATACCGAACCGGTGATATCCTTCATCGAAGCAGGATCGAGCACAAGAACGCCGTTCTCCCCTACTGCAGTTACCTTGGCAGCCGTTGCAGCCGTAAACCGGTCCTGAAAAATAAACGGGGCTCCGGCAAAATCCAGCCGACGCTTTGCCGGCAGCTCCAGATTCATCGCACCGGTCAAGGACGTGATTTTCTGCATCTTATACGCGATTTCCATCGACGCCGCATCATCATTAGGATCGATGGTGTCTACCGACACCGGCCACTGCGGGGTACTTGTGAAGTCTACCTTGAAGGGCGGATCGCTAAATGTGTTGCATTCTTTCAGGATTTCCTTAATCAGCTTCTGAAACAGAGGGGAACCCCAGCCGTATTTCTTGGAATCGAAGATGGCAAACCGAGGCACCATGGCGATTTCCACGCCGCTGTAGCCGGCTTTGTACATGTCCCGCAGCTCCTGCCGAACCACTTCCAAGCCCTGCTCCGTCGCGGCGGCGGAGGCATCCGGGAACCAATAGCGAACCATCGGGCGGGACAGCTTGGGATCTTTAAATTCTTCGATAATCGTGCCGGGAATGACATTGTGCAGTTCCCGCTCAAACGTCGGCAGATGCTCCCTAATCATTTCTTACCACTCCTCGTTTTCTTTTTTCTTATGGCTAAGCCTTCTGGATATTTGTTTATGAGTGTATATCAACAGCTCCATATGTAAGCGCATGCAAATTTCTGAGATCAAGCGAGGCACCCGACATAAACCTCCTCTGCCATTGTACCTCCATAAAGACTGGTTTTCCAGCATTAAACACCCGCATAACGCCTGAGGCCACTGAAAAAGTCATCGCTACGAGTACGGAACATTCTTCCGATCGCTGTTGTCCCTGGATTTCTTTGAAGATCTTCCGCTTGTAGCGGTTGAAATCCAAGGACAAAGGCGAACACTTTCGCTTCTACAGAACGATTCCGTACTCTCCGCTAGTTTTTCAGTGGCCTCATTACGCCTTCGTATGTTTGTTTAATGCTGGGAACATGCTGACTCCAGAAATTAGATGCCCTGCCTACTCAGACCAATGAAATCACAGTCAGGATCGGGCTTTATTGGCGATCGTTTGTTCCAGCTTGCGATTAAACAGCAGCATCAACGCATTCGCAAAAAGAATGCTCATCGTGATATAGAAAACATAATGGATGTCATACACCGCAGACACCGTACTTCCCAATAGAGGGCCGATCAGGTTGCCGAGAAATTGGGCCGACGAATTGAAGCCGAAGGCCCGGGCCTGAATCTCCCGCGGAGCCAGCTTCTTAACAAGAACATTAAGAGACGGCAGCATACCGCCTACAAACAGTCCGAGCAGGAATCGCCCGATCAGGAGGACGGTTATATTATGGGTTAAAGCCTGCGGGATGAACGTCAAGCCCGACATCACCAGCGAAAAAATGAGGATTTGCCGCTGACCGATGCGATCCCCGTAACGCCCGAGCAAGGGAGACCCAATCAAATTGGCGACACCGGTGATGGAGACCACCAGCCCCGCAATAAATTCAAGATGAACGCCATGATAGAGCGATTTCGTATAGATGGATAGAATCGGCTGAATGGACATCATCCCGATTTGGGTGACCGAGGTCGCGATAAATATCGGAATCAACGGTGTCAGCGTTCGCCAGTCTCCCGCTCCGCGGGAACGTTCTTTCTCTTTGGATTGCACAGGCGCTCCTCTGTCCACGAAGATCATTACGACGACACTCGCCATAAGGAGAATCATCCCGGTCAGGACGAATACAGTGCGAAACCCGAAGGCTTCCGCGAGAATGCCTCCGATCAGAGGGCCGATCAAGCTCCCTGCCATTTGGCCTGTCTGTAATGTACCTAAGGCCTTCCCTGCATGTTCATCCGGGGTGATCGACGCCTGCAGCGAGATGGACATGGAGATAAAGCCGGAAAAAATGCCGTTGACCAGCCGCAATGCAAGCAGTTGCCAGGGCGCGCTGACAAATCCCATGAGGAGGGTCATAACCGCCATCCCGATTCCAGCCCTCAGAAGCATCACTTTGCGTCCGTATTTGTCGGCCATCGCGCCCCATAAAGGCTGGAAAATTACAGCCGTCACCGATTGCGCAGCAAAGATCCACCCCGACCATAGATTAATATCTTTCAGCTGATGAACCCCAAGCTCTTCGATATACAAGGGCAGGAACGGGATGATCAAACTGACCCCCGCCACCGCGATAAAATTAGATGTCCATAAAATCCATAAGGTCCGGTTTCCATTTCATCATGGCCGTGGTTCGTTCATGCTTGCAATCCAAGCAGCCGCCGTCATTACATCGGCCTGACGGGGAAACACTTTCTCCATGAGCACGCGATGCACCTCTGGATCCCCATCAAGACATGCATCCGAAAGCACCTTGAGCATGAAATCTTTATCCGCCGCTTCCCGCAGTGTCGACAATACGACGCCGCTCGTGGAGATGCCGGCGAGCACCAGCGTATTGATCCCGCGAGCGCGGAGAATGACTTCCAAATCACTGCCGGCAAAGGCGCTCACGCGGCGCTTCGTCACGAGCAGCTCACCCGGCTGCGGCTGCACCGAGCTGTGAATTTGCGTCACCTCGTCCGATTCCGTCATGCTTCCAAGCTTGGCAGCCGCCGAAAAAGCCTTATTGTTCGGGCTGACTTCCTGATAGCCTTCACGAAAGGCAACGCGTACATAAATAACCGGAATGCCGCAGCTGCGCGCAGCTTCCGGATTAACCCCTTGAGTTTGGACACAAGCTCACCCTTACTCATCCAGGCTTAGTTTCTTAAGTTATACACGAACTTCTTTAATTGGGATCGGTTTAATCAGGTTCTGCTCATAGAATTGGTCTGGCGACATATCCCGGATGCTGGAATGGATTCGCCGCTCATTGTAGAATCGAATGAACTCGGTGACTGCTTCATAGGCTTCGCTGTAGGACTCAAAATCATATCGAGCTAAACAGTCGTCCTGCAGCAACCGGTGGAAAGACTCAATGTGTGCATTCATGTTCGGCGTTCTCGGTGGAATCCGTTCATGTTCTATTTCAAAGCCTTTACAAGCTGCTTCAAAAACATGTGAGACAAATTGAGGTCCATTGTCGGAACGAATGACAGGCTTTAATTCTGCCTCAAACAACTGACGTTTAAATAGGGCCGTTTGCAGGGTCCGTACCACATCGGTAGCTTCACAACGTAAGCCAATGTGGAAAGCGACCACTGAGCGGTCGTAGACGTCTAAGCAGGATTGAATAAAAAAGAAGCGATCCTCACCTACAATGTAGCCATATTTAATATCGGTCTCAAAAAGTTGATTAGAGGCCGTAATGATCCGGTTTCGAGCAAGTTTCCTCGGGTATTTAGAGTGAATTTTTCGCTGTGGGCGCAGAATGTCCAGCACTTTGCATAATCGGTAGACTTTCTTTTTGTTAATCACAAGGCCGTATTCCCGGCGTAGCGCCACGGTTAGTTTCCGATAGCCATACGTATAGCCGTCCCCAGCTACCAGTTCCATTAACCATTCCTGAATCTGAGCATCCGCCACTTTGGTGCCGTCTTGCTGAATGGAATATCCGGGTGCTTGGCGCCCCTCACTTACTGTTTTCTCCACTACTTTACTGAACTTATGGTAGTAGTAGCTGGATCTCGGAATTTGGACCAAACGCAGCACAAGCGTTACGGCATATCCCTGGTTAATGTAGCTGTCCGCTACTTCAACTTTGTCAGCAAATGAGGGTTTTTCTTTTTTATTAAGCCACGAAGGATCGCAATCTCTAGGGCTTGTTCACCAAGCAACTTCTTTAATTGATCGTTTTCCTGAGCCAGCACTTTCGATTCCAATCCTGTAACGGCATCATGTGATGTCTCACCGTACTTGCCTTCTTCGAATTCTTTCACCCAACGGTGAAGCATATTGACCGCAATCTCATAGCGGCGCGCCACCGCGGATTTATTCCCGGTTTCTATTGCTTCTTTGACAACCTGCTTCTTAAATTCTTTTGAATGTTTATTTCTTGTCATTTCATCAGCCCCTATCACTAATAGTGTAAACCATACACACTCTTAGTGTCCAAGTTCTCTAGGGGGCTAAACAGCTTCGATCGCCTGCTTCACCGGGAGCAGCAGCTCCTGCTTGTCAGCGAACCGCGATACAATGCCGTTCTGCAGGTTCCATTACCAAGAGAGCCGTGTTTCGAGAATCACTTGCCATGTGTTGAACACTCCTCTATATGTATGTTAGGATGAAGCGGAGAACTCTCCTTTTTATTTAAACGGAGAACTCTCCGCATGTCAAGACGAACACAAATGGATAGAAAGGAAGTTGGAAACCGTGAGCGAGATCGAGTCCCCTCCCTTTCGAGCGGAACGCCGAGATGCGGCAAAAAATCGACAACGTATCCTGAACGCGGCCATCCGGTTGTTCGAGCAGTATGGCGTTGAGCAGGTCAGCATGAATCAGATTGCCGCAGAAGCGCAGCTCGGTCCGGGTACGCTCTACCGCCGCTATCGCAATAAGAGCGAGCTGTGTCTGGACCTGATCAAGGATCATGTTGATCTACTGTTCGAGGACATGGAGGCTTATTTGGAGCAGAACTTGGCGGCCCCCCCGAATCTGCGGCTGCGAGGCGTGCTGCGTCTATTCTTAGCTTTTCGTGAGAAAAAGCTGCAGCTGCTGACCGGAGTCGAAGAATCCGCATCGGCCAATCGGCCAAAGCCCCGTACGCACGGCCCGATTTATCACGAATTGCACAAGCTGCTCGTCGGACTGTACGAGGAGATGGCCGCAAGTGGAGTCGAGCGGACTCCCCCGGACAGCGTCTTCCGCGCGGATATGCTGCTAACCGCCATGAGCAGCGACTCCTATATTTTCCAACGGGACGTCCGCGGTTATTCGGTCGAGGCGATGCTGGAGCAGCTTTATAGAACTTTCGTGAGCCGTTAAGGCTGTCTGCCTGAGTCCAGATGGAAAAGGAGGCTTACAAAGTCTCTAAAAGACTTTGCAACCCTCCGATACTTTCGGTTCCAGTTAATGTAGTTTTTATATGAATGTTAACTTGAACTGCTTACATTTTTAATGTTAAAGTCATTTATTATTAATAGGATTAATTAATTCAATGCCTACTAACTTCCCGGCGGCATGCATTTCAACCAAATCTCCCGTGCGACTATGCTGTTAGAGCTGCCCAATTTAGAACAATGGCCGTTTCCGCCAGACAACATTCGGTTTCCTAGATTCATGCGAGACTGAAGAAGATTTTGCGTTCTTTCTGGGTGGAGTACATTGCGGTTTACAATGAGGAATGGTTTCAAAATGACTTGACGACCGCTCCCCGCTATATTGCCGGGAAGCGATCGTCGTCTCATCACTTGTTTTCTCTATTGAAAACTCAATTTTGATAGGTAAAGCAATAGGTACCTGAGCCTGCTTGTAAGCAAACTCCATCCTCCGTTTGTGTATAGGACACGATCCCAGCCACGGCTTCCAAGTGTACCCCGCTTTCTTCGACCAAGTTTATCTTTGCCCCGGGCAAAGTAATCTGAGCCGTTGTATTCGCCGGAACGGACACCTGAACCTCGACTTCCCCGCCCGTGATTTTCCACGCGGATTTTATCATGCCATACGATGACGCAAACGATGCACTCGCGGAAGTCAGCTCCCCTTCAATGTGAGGCTGAATACGGATCCGTTTATACGCCGCTCTTGTCTCATCCATATCCAAACCGGCGATATAACGGTACATCCATTCACCGATCGCCCCATAAGCATAGTGATTATACGAATTCATATTATCGCTCCAGAAGGAGCCGTCCGGCTTAATTCCATCCCAATGCTCCCAAATCGTTGTGGCGCATTTCGTTATGGAATACAACCAGGAAGGATACGTTTCCTGCAGCAGAAGCTTCACTGCCGTTTCATGGTACCCGTTTTCCGACAGCGCCAAGCATAAATAAGGCGTGCCGACGAAGCCGGTGTCCAGATGATAGCCGTTGCCTACAACCAACTCATTTAGATCTTTTGCAATCAGCTTACGTTCCGCGTCTCCGACCAAACCGAACACAAGGGGCAATATTTGCGCCGTCTGGGTCTGTGCTTTCATCCGTCCTTCCAAGGTAAGGAACGTCTCGCGGAATTTAGCGATAATACCGCCCAATAGTTCACCGTATTCGTTCGCTTCCTCTTGCTTGCCCAGTACCCGCGCAGAATCGCGAAGCAATCGTGTCGAGAGGGCGTAATAGGCGGTAGCCACCAAATCAACCGGAGTAGCCCCGAAGTAGCTGCCTTCATGAGCGTCCAATGCCAGCCAATCCCCGAAGTGAAATCCGGTATTCCACAAGTGCTCATTAGCGCCTTGGGCCCGGATAAATTCAACCCATGCCTTCATACTGCCATACTGCTCGGCGAGAAGACGCTCGTCACCGTAAATCAGATAGACGGTCCAAGGACACACGGCTGCCGCATCGCCCCACGCCGAAGAGGTGTAAGTCTCATCCCCCCACATGGTAGAGATGTAATCCTCCAGGGCATTCGGAATGACAAAAGGAACGCTGCCGTTTGGCCGTTGATCCGCCTTCAAATCGCGAAGCCACTTGGTAAAGAACGGTCCCACGTGGTAATTGAAGGCCGCGGTCCGGATGAATACTTGGGCATCACCGGTCCAGCCCAGCCTTTCGTCACGCTGCGGGCAGTCGGTCGGAACATCCAGGAAGTTGCCGCGCTGCCCCCAAACAATATTACGCTGAAGCTGATTGACCATCGGATCAGAGCATTCAAAATGACCTGTCGGCTCCATATCCGAATGTATCACTTCCGCCGTAAAGCTGCGAAGCAGAAGCTCATCCTCTGCAGCCGGGAAGCCTTCTATCTTTAAATAGCGGAATCCTTGGAACGTAAAATAAGGAGTATACGTCTCAGTTCCTTCGCCTTTGGCTATATATTCAATTTGTGCTTTGGCTTTCCGGAGATTGGCGGTATAAAAGCTGCCTTCCTTATCCAGCACCTCCGCATGCTGAAGGACAATCCGGGTTCCAGCAGGAGCCTCCAGCGTCATACGAATCCGACCGACCAGATTTTGCCCCATGTCCAGCACCAGCTCACCCGCAGGAGTGCGGATAACCTCCCTGGGATGAATCGTTTCCGTGACGCGGCAAGGCCAATTTTCCTGCGCAACCAGCTGGGTCACAGGAAGCTCAACAACCGTTGCTTCCTTCCATTCCGCATCCGAGTAATCCGCCAGGCTCCAGCCCTTTTTCTCCAAACGGGCGTCATAGATTTCACCGGCATAAAATTCGGATAAGAGAATAGGTCCGGTCGAACACTTCCAATTCGAATCGGAGATCACCCACTGCTCCGAGCCGTCTTCATACTGAATGCACAGCTGCAGCAGTACAGCCCTGCGATCCCCGTATATGTTCCGTTTGCTGAGCCAAGTCAACTCTCCCTTATACCAGCCGTCTCCGAGCAGAACGCCGATTCCGTTCGCTCCGCTTTGCAGTTGTGAGGTTACGTCATACGTTTGATACTGCTGGCGGGTGGAGTAGCTTGTCCATCCGGGAGCAAACAGCTCATCGCCGACACGGCTTCCGTTCAAATAAAGCTCATAGACTCCAGCAGCCGTCGCGTAAATCCGGGCCGAGCGAATTCCCGCGCCCGTTTCGAATCGGCTTCGCAGCATGAAGACTTCTTTGGCATGGGGATCGATAGCTCCCGGATCCGGTGTTACCCACTTCGCTTTCCATTCGTCCGCCTGCAGCAGCCCGGTTTCCCACCAAGCCGCTTCGCTCCAATCGGATTCCCGTCCCGCCCTGTCCCACACCTTTACCCGGTAATGATAACGGGTACGGGAATTCGTTTCCGGTCCGGCATAAGCTACTTGGATGGATTGCTCCGATTCAATACGACCGGAATCCCAAACCGCCGATGCGAAATCAGCCTCCTGGACCGGCAACCTGAAGCCGGTAAGCCTGCTGAACCGTCCCCCGGGTATCGGAGACCAGCTTCCATCCGAATCGAGGCGCCTTGATATCCGTCCCAAGCAGATTCGTCCTGTATTCACATGTCAATGCTTCTACTTTTAATTGTGTCATATGCCTCTTCACCTCATGTTTATTTTAGTTCCGGTACCACGTGAATCGCCCGATCCCCAAGCAGAGCTCCGACCAAATTATTGGCGGCGGTCATCGCCATGTCGTACCGGGTCCGGGCTGTGGCGGAGCCGATATGCGGAAGGGTTACCGCATTGGGCAATTGAAGCAGCGGATGCCTCGGATCGACCGGCTCTTCGCAGTATACATCCAAGCCGGCCGCAAGGATCCGTCCGTGCGCCAGCACATCGGCCAAATCATGCTCATCGACTAACGGCCCGCGCGATGCATTGATGAATATGGCTGTCCGCTTCATCAGCTCAAATTGCTCCTTGCGGATCATGCCTTTCGTCTCAGGGGTCAATGGGGCCATGAGCACGACGTAATCGGATTCCTGAAGCAGTGGCTCCAAGTCACAATATCGGGCCCCGTATGCTTCTTCCGCATGCGGCTTTCGGGTCCGGTTGCTGTACAGCACCTTCATATCGAACCCAAGGGCAGCCCGTTTTGCAACCGCCTCCCCGATCCTTCCCATCCCGATGATGCCGATCGTCGAATGGTGCACATCCATCCCGAAATAATGCTCCGCCTTGGCCCCATCCTTCCCCCACTTCCCCTGCTTCACAAGCAAGTCAAGCTCCGGGACTCTTCTAGCCGCAGACAGGATCAAAGCAAAAATTAAATCTGCGACCGTATCGTCCAGCACGTAAGGCGTGTGGGTGCCGATGATTCCCCGCTCTTTCATAACAGAAGTATCAAAGTTGTTGTAGCCGACGGATTGATTGCTGACCGCCATGAGCTTAGGCGCATGCTTCAGCAGCTCCGAATCGATCCGCACGTCGGTTTGCAAAATTCCTTCCACATCGGACAGCAAAGCCAGCAGTTCTTCTCGACCCGGAAGATAGCCGCTACGGTATTCAATCATTTCACAATGCTCTCCGATGAGGCGTCTGGCCTCCTCCGGCATAGCTTTTAGTATCAGCGCTCGAGGTTTACTCATTTACCCAAACCACCTTATGGCAAAATAAACGTAACTTCCTGAAGCTATCTTACTCCCATGAAGGGTACATTTACTTTAGCGGTTTGAGTACACTATCTTTAGATCTTGTTCGTATCTATCGTTTAATTCATTTTGTCATTTATGGTATACTATCTTTTGATGTTTGTTAGCAGGAGGACTGTCGATGCTCTTTCACACCATTCGAACCAAGCTGTTTTTTGTATTTTTGGCCATCTCGGTCATTCCTGTGTTTATCATCACGTATATCTCTTATAACTCTTATACGAAGCTTGTGAGCAAGCAGGTCTCGCTCGTGGCCTCGAATACGGTCAGTAACACGGTGGAACGGATTGATAACATCTTTCAAAATATCGACCGCATCACGCTCAGCTTTCAGCAATTTTCCACCCAGCCGGGAGCCACCACGGTTTCACAGGAACTGAACAAATTGATCAATAAACCGAATATCGATCAATACGATCTTTTCCTGGCCCGGACGAAAATGCTCTTCTTCTTTAACAATCTCGTGCTGAGCAACAGCTATTTGAACGGGATTTATATCTTTCTTCCCAACGGCAATTCGATCAGCTACGGCAATGGGACGGATCTCGCCGTCAATTATCAGCCGCTTAAGGACGAGTGGTACCAGCAAACGCTGCAAAAAGGCGGCGGGCTGTATATCAGCGACACCGACACCAAGTCCTTCATCATTAATGCTAAGCCTTCGATTACGTTTTCGCGTGCGCTGTACGATCCGGATACCCGCCAGCTCCTCGGTGTGCTGATGCTGGACTGCGACCTGAATATTTTTAAAGGGATCGATAAAGACATCGTTCCGAATATCACTAACATGTTTCTGGCTAACGGGAAAGGGAAAATTCTCTACGATAATTCTAAAGAGAGAATCGGTCAGACGATCCCCGACTCCTTTATGGAGCTGATAGCTGAGAATCCGGAAGGAACGGTCGAACAAACCCGCGGCGGTATGCTCTCCGTTATCAAGCCGTTTCCCGACAACGATTGGCGGATTATTGCATCCCTGTCCTTGAACGAGCTATATAAGCAATTCGGCGTTTCCCAGCGGCTGATCATTTATATCGCTTTATTATGCTCGGTTATATTTTTCTTGCTGTCCATCTTTCTGTCAGGCCTGATTACGAAGCCGATCATCGAGCTGAGCCGAGTCATGCGGAAAAATAAATCACTGCATTTTGTGACGACAAAGAAGCACCTCGAGCGGGACGACGAAATTGGGATTTTATATACGGAATATAACAATATGATTAAGGATATCGATCTTTACATTAAAGAAAGCTATCAAAGCAAGCTCATCACCCTGGATTCCCAAATGAAGGCATTGGAAGCGCAAATCAACTCGCATTTCCTATACAATACATTGGAATCGATCAACAGCATTGCCGAGATTGAAGAAGTCGAGAGCATCTCGATCATGACGAAGGCACTTGGGGATATGTTCCGTTACAGCATTAAGACGGATAGCGAGCTTGTATCGGTTGAGGATGAGCTGTCGCATGTGAACAACTACTTAACCATTCAAAAGATTCGTTTTGAACATAAGATTGACTTTTTCTTTTATATCCAAAGCGATTTAGATTCGATGCGCATTCTGAAGCTTATACTGCAGCCGGTCATTGAGAACGCTCTCTATCACGGGCTCGAGAAGACAAGAAACAGTGGAAGCATCACCATCACCGGCTATACATCCAACGATCAAATCATCTTTGAGGTCGCAGATAACGGTGTCGGAATGTCGGAGGAACAATTGAATGACCTCCAAAGGCTGTTAAGCGAGCCACCCGAATTCAATGAGCTTGGTCAAAGAAACAAACGCAGCATCGGGCTTAAGAACGTGCATTCCCGAATTGCTCTCTATTACGGAGCAGGCTATGGACTGACTTTGGAAAGCCACAAAGATGCCGGAACCAAAGTAACCATAAACATTCCGAAAATTGTTCAGGAGTGAGCTAATGTACAAATTTATTATTGTTGACGATGAAGCGCTGATCCGGCGCGGTATGCTGAAGAAAATACAGGCGGCCCTTCCCGGGGAGCAATTGATTTTTGCCGGGGAAGCCGATAATGGAGAATCGGGGCTTGAGCTGGTCAAGAAGGCGGACCCGGATATCGTCATAACCGATATGAGAATGCCGGAGATGGACGGAAGATTTTTTTTAAAGCTGCTGCAGCATGAGTATCCCGATAAAAAGATCATTGTGGTGAGCGGGTACTCGGATTTTGAATATATGAAAGAAGCGATTTCCGCCAAGGTGATCGGCTATTTGTTAAAGCCGTTTAACAGAGAAGAAATTAGTGAAACGCTCAAAAAGGCCATCCAGCTCATCGAAGCCGAACGATCGGCTAAGCAAAGAATGGAATACAGCGAAATCGAAAAAGAAGAGATCAGCTACAGCTCTGATCTTCAATCATTAAGCCATTGGATCTTGGGCATTCAGCATAAGGATAATACCCCTGTCCTCCGCTCAAATAAGCTCCAGCCTATCTCAGAGGCAGATCAATATGTGCTGTTGACCCTGTATGTACCCGGGAAGCCGGTATTGCCTCCCGACGTGATCAGCCATTGCGTTTATATTCCGAGTACGCAGCATGATAAAATCAGCTTCTTGCTCTTTTATCGGAAGGACGGTACCCGTGATCTGTTGGCAGCAGCCGTTTCGGCAGCGAAACGTATCCTGGAGGATACCTCTGAAGTGTCCGCATGCATCGGAATCAGCAGCGGGAAAGCATCGCTTACTCTGCTGAACGAGGCTTTCGGGGAAACCGTTCGGACATTGAACGAAAGAACCATTGTGCCGGAAAGCTCACCCATTGTCATCTATCAGGGAGAACTCCAACCGGCAGCCTCACTTACATGGGAGAAACTGGACGAGCTGCTGTTTTTCCTCGAATCGGGCAACTCTTCTAAGGTAAAGGAATGGACCGAGAGGCTGTTCGATCATTTCTACTCGGTTCCGGGGACGACTCTCGGGCAAGTGAAGGGCGCCTGCAATCTTCTTATCCATGAGGTAAGAGATATTATACACCGATATTACGGCAACGGCGGTAACCCTGCTTCTTCGTCCAGCTTTGAAGCCGTATTGGACGCTTCCTTCGATGTTCAGTCGATCCGAGCGTACCTGGTTCAAGTGCTTCCGAATGTAGCAGATATGCTAAATGAGCGAAGTGTATACACTTCGGAGCACGCAGTCGATAACATCAAGTTGTATATAGAGAACCACTATAATAAGGAATTAACGCTTGAGAAAATATCGTCCCTCTTCTTTATGAACCCCAGCTACTGCAGCTATTTGTTCAAGGAAAAGACCGGGATCAATTTCATTGACTATGTCAATAAAACGCGGATTGACAAAGCCAAAGCGATGCTCAAGGGTACTGACAACAAAGTGTACAAGATCGCCAAGGATCTTGGGTACGACAACGCCAAATATTTCTTCCGCGTCTTTAAGAAGGTAACTGGACAGACGCCGGAGGAGTATCGGCAGTCAACCCCTGAATAGAAAAAACGACTAACCTTCCCAGGACATGGGGGTTAGTCGTTTTTTGGTGATTAATCGAGAAAATATTTGCGAATAAAGTACGTCGGCGTGCAGCTCCAAGCATGGCAATAGCTGTTGATCAGGTTGCTGCGATACGGGGATAGCCGTTTATCGGCCGGATTGTACAGCTCCCAGAAGCAATCCGCTCCGTCCTTCACCATCTCGCCCCAATACGCTCTCATCTGCTCAAGCGCTTTATCCTTCAAGCCGCTCAAGATCAACGCTTCAATAAGATGATGGTGCATGTAAGGTGTCGTCATGCCGATGGCGGGGGAATTGTTGAACGCATGCGTGAGCAGCGCGGCGTTACTTGAAGTGTCCAGTACTTCAGCCAGAACCATCCACACCTGGGACGCCCAAGAAACTTGCCGTTCTGCACCGCTGATGAAGAAGCCTTGCTGCTCATCCCATAGGTAAGCAAGCGCTGCATCCGATGCAAGCAAGGTCATCTCGTCAATCCAATGCTGTATCTCCTCCTGCCCCAGCCGCTTGGCGAGCTCGGTCCCGCGCTTGAGTGCATAGATCAGAATCGCTTGTGCGGATGCTTGCTTATTGAGCTCGTCATGCCAGTCAATGAAGCACCACCAGGTCGTATCATCCTTGACGATGCCTCTATCATCCAACCGGCCTGCGGCAAGCTTCAATTGATCGAGCGCAATCGGCCAAAGCTCTTGGAGGGTATTCATATCGCCAGTTGCCTCAATGTAATCATATAAGGTGGCTACGAAGAACAAAGAATAGTCATAAAGCAGCGTATCGTCAGCAAGCGGCTCCGGCTTCTCAAATACACAAGCGCTGACCTCCCCATGTTCCAGTGTCATTCCGCCGAACAGATACAGACATCGCTTAACCAGATCTGCATGCTGAAACGTAAGATAGTTTGCCTGCGCCTGCAGCCTCAAATCCCCTATCCACAACCGCCGGTCCTCTACGACCGTCCTCGAACACGGTCTGCATGCAGTCCTGCAGCGTTTTAATCGCAATCTTGTCCATCATCCGCAAATCCTCAGGCATCCGGTCCGGAAGCGGAGCTATGCCTGAACCATTACCTGAGGTTACGGCTGTCACATGGATATCCGGGAAGGCGATGGTATACTTTCTTGAAGTGTCCAGAACCTCGATTTTCAAGTATCGGAAACAATAGCGCCGGGGCAGACGGATTTGGGCCGGCAGCACATCGATATTAATGATTTCGTCCTGGAGCCAGGAACGGCTGAGCCAGCCTTTATATTCATCGAAGGACTCTCCAATTTCACAGGGCATTTCACCGAAAATCAGCTTCAGCCGAAGCGGCGCGTCTGGAGGACTGCCGACGGGCTTTAGCGACAGATTCAAATAACCGACCTGATGATCGCCAAAATCAAGCACAAAGCTCTCGTTCTTTGCGAACGATCGGTGCTGCAAGCTTTCCAAGCTATCGACGGGTTGTACTTTCCAGCCTTGGAAGGCCTCCTCATCCGGAAGCACTTCAACGATTTGCACCGGATATACTTCCGTTGTGCTGAGCTCTGGTGTCAATTTCTCTGCAATGTCAATAAGCCTCGACATTTTCGGCATTTACGGTCACCCCTTCACAGATCCGACAGTTAAACCGCCGATAAAAAACTTTTGTAAGAACGCGAAGATCACAAGCAGCGGAAGCGCGCACAGGAAGCAAGCGGCGAACAGCACGTTCCACGCCGTCGGATTCGTTTGATCTCCCATAAATCCTAGCATGGCTAGCGGTAAAGGCGACTGTGCGGCCTTGGAAATGAAGATCATATTGAAGAAATAATCATTCCAGATCCATACTCCCTGAGTAATGACAACAGAAACCGTTACAGGGATCAGCAGAGGAAATACGATTTGCCAAAAACGGCGCAGCAGCCCCGCCCCATCGATCAGTGCCGACTCTTCCACCTCGATCGGTATGCTGGATTTAATAAATCCGGTATACAAGAAGGAGGAAAATGGAATGCTGCACGTAATAAACATAAGAATCGGCGTATACTGCGAACTCGGAATATGGAGCCCTTGAATGGTCTGTACAATCGGGATAATGACCATTTGGCTTGGAACTACTAGACCGGACAAGAAGAAGATATATAGAAATTTGCTGATACGGCTGTTCAGACGCGCAATCGGGTAAGCGGCCATAGCTGTAAAAATAACAACAATGACCACCGACGCCACTGTTAATACCAAGCTATTGGTTAGTGCCTGCATAAAATGCATTTTCGTAAAAGCTGCCCGGTAGCTCTCGAGCGTAAATTCGTTAAAAAGCAGCAGCGGGTTGGTCATATTCTTGATCGACCGGAAGGAGCTTGACAGCGCTATAATGAGCGGCAGCAAGTTAATGATTAATAGAGCGGAGATCAGCACATGCGTCACAGATTGTTTTGCTAGTTTCATGCTGATACCTCCCTTTTGTTCAGCTTAAGTACAAAATACGTTGTGATTAGAATGATGACGGCAAAGGAAATAACGGCAAGCGCCGACGCTTTACCGAATTGCTGCTCCTTGAAGGCGATATTGAAAATATCGACAAGCAGTGTCGTAGTTGCGCGTCCCGGACCGCCATTGGTCATAATGAACGGGTAGTCAAATGCTTTAAGGCCGTTGATGATGCTTAAAGTGAAATTAATCGTAATCGCGGTAGCCAGCATCGGCAGACGAATCAATTTTGTAATTTGCCATGAGTTCGCTCCATCCATTTTGCCGGCTTCAATCATATCCTGCGGAACGGTCTGAAGGCCTGCCAAGAAGATCACTGTGCTTGTACCGATATGCTTCCAAATTTCCACCGTTGTAATGGCATACAATGCGGTGCCATACGTGCCGAGCAGATTCAAATCACTGCCATTGAGATGGAACCAATTAAGCACCGTTGCGAGTAAGCCGCTTTCTGGCATGTAAACGTAGCTCCAGATGAAGCCGACAACAATCGCACTGAATAAGGTCGGAATATATGCTGCTGTCCGATAAAGGCCCGTGGCTCGTATTTTCATATTTAAGATAAACGCCAAGCATAAGGAGACCAGATTGCTGAAAACAACGAAGACTAGAGTATAAATCAAGGTATTGGCCAGCGAAGACCCGGCAATGCCGTCTTTAAACAGCTGCTTGAAATTATCGAATCCGATATATTTATAGCTTTGTACAAAACCGTTATAATCCGTAACACTATATTGGAAGAGCTTGAGAATCGGTACGATCCAGAATACGAGATAGAACGCCAAAGCGGGAACAACGAACCAATACATCGTTTTTTTCATGACGGCAGAATTCATGTGAGTTTATTCCTTTCTTAACTAATAGTTAGGGGGAATCCATAGACGATTCCCCCTAGCACGGCATTACTTTTTCCAAAGCTCTGTAAACTTGTCCTGCATGGCCTTCGTTACGTCTTCTGGCGTCGTGTTTCTTCCGCCGATGATTTCGCCGAATTTCGACTGCAGAACGTCGGCTACACCATTAGGCCACATGACGTTGGCAAAGTAGATGGAATTGCCTGTTTTTTGATAATCGGTGTAAGAGTCTTTATACAGATCATTCGTCAGAGGAACATCGTTAAATGCACTAATCGACGGGTTGTTCTTAATCCAGGCTTGGAACAGATCTGATTTCGTATCAAACCAGTAGTTCAGGACTTGCTTCACGGCCTCCATGTTCTTGGTCTTCGCGTTGACAGCCCAGCCTGCTGCTGTGGAAACCGCCTGCCATGTTGGCTGGCCCTTCTCATTACCCGGCAGCGGGAAGAAACCGCGCTGGAAGTCGACTGCTCCTTTAGCTGTCATAGTTGGGAAATCCCAGGTTCCGTCGAAGGCCATTGCCGCCTTGCCGTCAACGAACATTTGCGTTGCCTGCGCTCCGCCTAAACCGAGCGTGTTCTTGGCAATGTAGCCTTTAGCGTACAGCTCCTTGTACATCGAAACGGCTTTCACCCATTTCGGATCCGTCAGCTGTTTTTGACCCGCTTGCAGCTTGGTATCAAAATCCTTCTCACCCGAATACACGGTATTGGCAGCCAACTGGTACATCCCGAACTGAATCCACCAAGGATCCTTGTCGCCCATCACGATAGGCGTAATACCGGCATCCTTCAGCTTCTGACAGACGGCAAGGAAGGAGTCCCAATCCTTCGGAACTTCCGTGATGCCCGCCTTCTGGAACAAATCTTTATTGTAGTAAGTACCGAGCATGTCGATACCTTTGGCCACGCCGTAAATTTTGCCGTTCGCGGACATGTCCTCTTTCGCTCCAGCGCTGATGTTGTTCATGAAAGGAAGATCCGACAGATCGGCCAAATAACCTGCTTTGGCTAAGTCGATCACAGCTGCGGCGGAGCCCATTCTCGGCCAGACGCGGAAAAAGTCCGGCGCTTCGCCGGCAGCGAGCTTGGTCTTGATCGATGTTTTATATTGATCGTCAGGAAGCTTCTGAACCTCGAGGGTGATGTTCGGGAACTTGTCATGCACCATCTTGGGAAGAATATCCAGTTCAAAGTCCTGACCGTCCGCCGCTTTATTCCCCGATACGACCATCGTCAAGGTAATATCCGAGCCCGATTTCGCATCCTTTCCTCCGGCTGCTGTACCGGAAGCATTGTTTGCTGCATTGCCGCAGCCGCTAAGCAATACTAGAGCCGAAGTGACTGCTGCCGTGCCGGTTAAGATTTTCTTCATTTTCTTCAAGTGAACCATTCCCCTTTTACTCTATTAATGGTCTTTCTTGTCTCTAATCATAAAGGGAGCCAGAGTGCATTTACTTTAGCACTTAAAGTGCACTATTTTTAGATGAAAGATACAAGGACAACTCCCCTTGCCCGTGAAGTGAAGAAAAGGCTGCCGTATATGCCGGCAGCCTCTTGTATTTTCATTCAGCTATGTATATATGTACCGTTTAATGATTCCAGGGCATCCCCGTCACTCGGCATCTATTGTGCGGTCAATATAATCGGTCCCTCGGCAGTAATCGCGATCGTATGCTCGTACTGTGCGGAAAGCGAGCCGTCAGCGGTTCTGGCCGTCCATCCGTCGGCATCAATCGTCATTAACGCTGTTCCGGCATTGAGCATCGGCTCGATCGTAAGGACTAACCCTTCATTCAAGCGGAACCCTTTGCCCGGATGCCCGACGTGGGGATAACTAGGTTCCTCGTGCATCTCCCTTCCTACGCCGTGGCCGAGCAGATCGCGCACCACCGAGAATCCGTTTCGCTCGGCATGCGTTTGAACCGCGTGCATCACATCGCCGATCCGATTTCCGACAACCGCTTTTTCGATGCCGAGCTCTAAGCATTCCTTCGTTACCCGCATCAGCTTACGGGCTTCTTCCGACACCTCGCCGACCGCATAACTCCAAGCTGAATCGCCAATCCAGCCATCTGCTTCCGCGACGATGTCGATTGTGACGATGTCGCCTTTCTTGAGCGGCTCCCGGCTCGGAAAACCATGCGCAATGACGTCGTTGACAGACGCACATGTTGCAAACGGATAGCCGTTGTAGCCTATCGTATGAGCCTTGGCGCCGTTCTCCTTCAGGAACTGCACCGCGAACGACTCGATATCAAGCGTTGTGACACCCGGCCGGATCATATCGGCGATGGCTTGATGAAAAGCGGCGACAATTCGGCCGGCTTTTCTCATTTCTTCAATTTCTGCTCTTGATTTCAGGATGATCATTCCATTCATCTCTCCTTTGACTGTAGGCCTGAAAAAATGATATCGACGATCCCTTCCAAATCCATCTCGTTTCGCATATTGTGATGGATGTTCAACGCTGCATAGCCAACAAGCGAGCCGAATATCAGATTAGCTGTTTTCTCCGGTGCTGCAGAATCGATTCCTTCGCGAATCCTCTCCACAAACGGCAAATAGATCCGTTCCTGAAAATCGGCGAACAGCTTGCTGAACCGGTTTCCCGGGAATTGATGGAAATTGTCCGCAACCGTTTTAAGCAAAATAAATACGGAAGGATCCTGGATGCACTTCCGCAGGAGCAGCCTGGAGAACGACTCCGCTTTAAGCAAACTGCCGCCATCCCCCGTCAAAGCGGGCAGCACTGCCGACTCCGTTCGATTCAGGGCATCCCACAGCAAATCTTCCAAAAGCATGTGCTTATTTTTGTAGTAATGATACACGGTTCCGTAGCCGAGCTCTGCCTTGACCGCAACATCGCGTATTTCCAACTGAATACCCTTCTCCAAATATACTTCCGCAGCCGCTTGCATAATTTGGTTCATCCGCAGCTCCCGGATCGCATCATTCTGTTCTTTGGTTCGTGGTGACATGGCTCCTCCTTTTTTAGACCTTCTGTAATGTCAATATAAAATCAATATACCTCATTTAGCAGTAAGGTTCAAGTACTTCGATTCGCTCATCTTTTCGGAAAAGCTTTATCCGGCAAAGGAAAAAAAGTTCTTGTCACTGGCTTTCACCAGTGTAATTCGAGGCTTCCGTCATAATGTATGTTCACTGCACGGCAAAATATAGCGAGGCTATTACACTTACGGACCAGCGCATAAAAAATAGACTGCCTGTCGCATTCCATCGACAGGCAGCCTTGTCCGTACCAACAAACCTATTCTTTCATTAAAAATCCCGCTGGACCCGGCCATTTCGGGAATTCCAGTTCATCCTGAAAAACGCCCTGTTTGATTAATTCTTTGCACTCGGGATCGGTCATCGTCAGCGTGTAGTCCTCCCCGTTCGGGCCGATCAGTCCTAGGTGGCCTTTCGCCCGCCAAGAAACCTCCTCCGGATCGACAATTTCCCGCAGCGTCGCTTCGAACGAAGCCAGCAGCTCCTGATACTGCTCGTCACCGGCCAGATCGTGCATCTCCTGCGGGTCAGTCCTTCAGATTAAACAAGGAAGGACGGTCGTTCACATAATACGTGTACTTGAACCCGTCGCGCACCAGCATATACCAATCCTGCTTGAAGAAATTGCCGTGGTACTCGGAGAACGCGTAGTCGTTGCGGCCCTCTTGCTTGCCATCCTTGATTAGAGGCAGCCAGCTCTTGCCCGGCCGGTTCGCTTCGGTCTCCAGACCGGCGATGTCCATAATCGTCGGATACAGGTCGACCAGCGTAACCGGATCAGCGATACGTTGACCGCTCGGTAAGCCTGGCCCCTTCACGATGAGCGGGATGCCGACCGAGCCTTCGTAGCTGCACTGCTTGAAGAACAATCCGTGCTCGCCCAAGTTCTCGCCATGGTTCGACATATACACAATATACGTGTTGTCATACAAGCCTTGTGCCTTCAGCTCGGCAATAATGCGGCCGATGTTGTCGTCAAGCGCCGTAATCATACCATAGTACGCCGCAATGACATTGCGCAGCATCGCTTCGGTCACTTCTCCGAGGCCGAGCGCATTCTGCATGTTGCGTACTTGCGGATGCAGCCCGTCGTTCGGGAAGTGAGCATCGTGCGGCATCACCAGATTGTTCGGGTAATACATGTTGTAATACTTCTCAGGCACCCGGTAAGGCCAGTGCGGGAACATGAGACCGACATACATCGCCCACGGCTTCTCATTCTCCTCCGAGCCCTTCCGCTGCAGGAAGTCGACCGCCCAGTCGGTGACCACCCGGTCATGATCGTAAAACCCGAGATCCCGGTTATATCCGGTATCCCCATCCGTCACGACATCCTCACGGATGCCGGCATTGGCAATGGTCACGCGCTTGTCGAGGCGCACATGGCCTTCCAGCCTCGAATATAACGGCGTCTGACGAAGGTACGGTGCGAATGCCGCCCGTTTTTTGATGATTTTATACTCGCTGAAGCCGCCGTCCTGATAATCCCCGCAAAAATCCATCTTCCCGAACATCGCCGACGTCACTCCCGCCTCGTCCAGCTTCCGGGCAGATGTCATCTCCTCACGGTCGAGCGGGCAGCCAAGGAACCAGCTGTCGATCTGATTCGGGTATTTCCCTGTGATGAAGCTCATCCGGCTCGGCGTACATACCGGGCAGTTGCTGTAAGCGCTGGTGAAATGAGTCCCCTCCGCAGCCAGCTGATCCAGATTGGGCGTCTCAATGTACGGATGACCACGGTAACCGGTAACAAGAGGATGATGCTGGTCGCTGCAAATAACTACAATATTCGGCTTGCTCATCGTTTAGCCCTCCTTTAGTTCAATCTATTACAGGCTCGCAAGCGAAAAGCTACGATAATGCGTATGGCTGCCCGCTGCGTTCGAGAATCCGATCATACCTGTTAAATATGGGTTGCTCTCATCTATATAGTCGATCAACTGCTTGCCGTTCACAGATACTTGGAATCGATTGCCCTCCGCTTTAACCGCAATCTCAGCCGCCTCTTCCGTTTTCCATTCGCAAGCCGCCTCGCAAAGCACCGAGTATCCGTTATCGTTCTTATACAGTACAAGCTTGCCTTCCGGTGCGAAGCCTGCTGCATAAGATCGGATACCGCCCTGCACACGGAAGCTGACACGGTGGTGAGCCCCCAGCTTCGGCACAACAACCGAGGTGAACTCGTAATTTTCCCACTCGAGCGTACCGGTGTAGGCTTCCGCCGTTTCACCGGCGAAGCTGCCGCTCAGCTCACCGTCTTCCAGCGTCCAGATCCCGCGCAGGAATGTCATTTGACTCACTTCGAGGTGCAGCCCTGTCCATTTCTCGATCCGCTCCTTGGCAAAATCGACACAATAGTTCGGCTTACCGCCGAAAATGATGTCATCGATATGGCATACGAGGCTTGGGCCTTTTTCTCCTTTCCCGTCCATCGGGATCAGCTCCACACCGGCATGCTCGATGCAAGCCCCGTTCATTTGCGGGATTGGGTACTCCAGGCTCATCCATTCGTCAGCAGCCAGCTGCACGGACTCCCCGTAGTGGAAGCGGCCGCTATTCCCGTCCATGACATACAGTCGCGCCAGCACGCGCTGACCTGTAGATCCGGGCAGAATGACTTTGGCCGACAGGGTCTGGCCCGGGTATAGAATCGGTGAGAAGCATGGGTCATAACGGCTGTCGTTAAAATCGTGCGGACGATAGTAAGTTTGGTGGTACACCCGGTAGGCGCAGCCTCCTTGTACTTTATCGAACAGCACCTTCAACGATCGGCTGCCGGAAGCGGACAGGTCGCCGGAGTTTTCGATCCGTCCGGTTACTGGCAGGTTATCCGTATGCTCGAGACGGAACGCATGCGTAGAGCCCGGGTATTCGAAATGGAAATGCAGTCCTTTCGCTTCGAATATGCCTGACCAGGCCGCCGGCACTTCCTCACCGGCCAGCTTGTAGCCGAGCTTAGCGATATACGAGGCGCACCAAGGCAGATCCAGAATGTTAAGCGAGCCGATAACGCTGGAGCAGCACAGGAAATCGTTGATCGGCTTTCGCCATTTATCGTCGATGCCTTCGATGCCGTTGCGCACACCGATAATGGTCGCTACGTTCGCTACATTGCAATCCGTATCCCAGCCGCACATGTTGCAGATGTTGATCGTCTTGGAGAAATCGCCCTCCCCGTACAAGAGCGACAGAATCATAACGGCGGAGTTCGGGATAATATGGCAGTGTCCCGGATATTTATGGTAACCATAATTTTCTTTAACAAAATGGAAGCAATCGCGCCAGTTGTTCGGATGAGCCTTGTAGAACTCGATAACTTTGCGTGTAACCTGCGTGTATTCGCTGTCCGCCGGAATCGTTGCCAGACCGATCTCGATGATACGCTCGATGTCCTGCTCTACGAAGGCAGCTGCGATACATGCCGCTATAAACATCCCCCCGAATTTGCCGTTTCCGTCGTGGGAGACGGATGCGATTTTTTCAGCGAGGTGGGCAGCCAGCTCCGGATCCCCGGGTGCGACAAGACCCCACACGTCGATGAAAATTTGTCCGCCGATCTGCTCGGCAACCGCCAGACCGTTCTGCTCGATCGATCCGGAGCGCGGTGCCATAATGCCGTTCTTGAGGTTGATGTAGGCTGTATGCTCCGTCGACTTACCATACCCTCCCCACCAGTAGAAGCCGTGACCGTCTGGAGCATAATTGAGCCAGGTGAGGCCCATTTGCTCGGCCGTGATGTCCTTGCTGCACACATAATCCTCAAGGGCCCGCAGGAAAAAGAGCGGTCCATTCGTATCGTCGTCTGCTGCGAAGTTTTTAAATTCGTGCAGATAGCCGGTAATTTCGCCGAATGTGCGCTCAATGCGCTCATAAGTCCAGTTCTCGATATTGCCGCCGTGGCGAACTCCGATGACTTTTGCGAGCCAGCCCGCATAGACGCGTTCGATATAATCGTGTTGAATAGCCATGAAAGGTACCACCTTCGTTTGTATAGGATATTTGTTGCAAAATCTTACGTATAAGCGGCAAGCGTGCGCGAAGTTGTTATCTTAAAAACGCTTCGACTTCTTCCAGCGACGGAATCGAAGCCTGCGCCCCATGCCGGGTAACCGCAATCGCAGCTGCAGCCGAAGCATAGCGCAGCGCTGTTTCTACCGGATTACCAGAGCAAATGCAGGCGGCGTAGCAGCCGATGAATGTATCCCCCGCTGAAGTCGTGTCCACGGCCTGAACCGGGAATGCCGGGGTAAAGATGCGGCTGCCGGCGTTATCAATGTACAGAGAGCCTTGCGACCCCAGTGTTACGATCACCTCACGAACGCCGCCATCTATAAAATCACGCGCTGCTTGAACAGCGTCCTCGTTGCTTTCAACAGGTCGGCCGCTTAAATATTCGGCTTCCGATTCGTTCAGAACCAAGGTGCCGATGAGCGGGAGCACATCTTCCGGGATGCGGACCGCCGGCGCAGGGTTAAAGATGACCTTCTTTTCTAGCGCTTTGGCCTGTTTCATCACGCTAAGATTCGTTTCCCAAGGAATTTCATTCTGCAGTACAATGACCTGGGCCTTATCGAAGAAAGCTTGACTTACATCATCCTCCAGCAGCAGTCCGTTGGATCCTTCCGTCAGGACGATCTGATTCTGACCCGCATCGTTGACCAGAATATATGCCATTCCCGTGGAGCCCGGCTTCACCGACACGCCCGACATATTCACGCCTTGCAGCTGCATCGATTTCATAATGTCCGTTCCGAAGGCATCCGTGCCGACCGCTCCGATCATCGTGACATGGCCTCCCGCACGTGCAGCAGCGACAGCTTGATTCGCGCCTTTCCCGCCGTAATGGAACTCCGTGCCCTTGCTCTTGATCGTCTCGCCGGGTACCGGATAGTTCGTAACTCGGCTGACGACATCCATATTCATACTGCCTACAACTACGATCCGACTCATCGTTTATTTATTCCCTCCCCTTCTCTTCCGGCCTGGCCCGCAAGCGATTGTACGTATTAGAATGTAACCCCCGATTGCAAAATAACATTGGCATACGGCGTACACTCGCCTGTCCGAACGACTGCGACCGCGCGCTCCGCAATCAGCTTCTTCACGCCGTCATGCGGAAGCTCATGTACAGGAACGCCCCCGATCGTTTCCATAAACTGTGAGTAGATAGGGCTTCCGGCGGCACTTAGCTCAGCGGCAATCCAGGCCTCTTCCATTTGCAGCTCGGTTAGAACGACCCGGAGCGTCTCGATAAAGCCCGGTACCCCGGCCGTCAACGCAAGATCGATCCGCTGGACATGAGCCGGGATGGGCAGCCCGCAATCCCCGATCACGAGGCTATCTCTATGTCCCATCTTGGCAATCACATGGGAGATTTCCGAATGCAGCAGCCCTGTTTTCTTCATAATTTATCGCATCCTCCGATTCGGAATAAGTACCGGCCTACCCTTTGACAGAGCCCATCAGCATCCCTTTATTAAAGTATTTTTGCAGGAAAGGATAAATGACAAGCAGCGGAAGCGCCGTCAGCACGATCGCCGCCATTTTTACAGCCGGGCTGTACTGGTATTCGGTCGTCATGTTCTCCAGGCTGGTATTCCCTTCGTTCATCATTTGCCGCAAAAATACTTGTAAAGGCCACTTGGCCGAGTCGTTTAAGTAGAGTACCGCGTTAAAATACGAGTTCCAGTTCTGCACCGCGTAGAATAGCGTGAACGTAGCAATTGCCGGCATGGACAACGGCAGAATGATCTGCCAGAACAGTCTGAGCTCGCTGCACCCGTCGATCCGGCCGGATTCCTCCAGCTCTATAGGGATATTCTGGAAGAAGCTGCGCAGCACGATCAGGTGGAACGGAGCAATCGCTCCCGTCAGGAAGAGCGCCCAGAAGCTGTTGAGCAGGTGCATCTCTTTCACAACCAAATAAGTCGGAATGATACCGCCGTTAAACAGCATGGTGAACAGCACCATGAAGTTAAGCACACGCCTGCCGTTCAGCCATGGCTTGGATAAGCCGTACGCCATAAGCGAAGTAAACACCATATTAACGATCGTTCCAAACACGGTAATCGTGATGGCATTCTTGAACGAGCCGACGAATTGATCGCTGCTCATCAAATAGCCGTAGGCATTCAAAGTCCACTGGTGGGGGATCAGGAAGAAACCGCGGGTTAGAATCTCCTCTCGCGGTGCGAATGAGGTCATAAGCACGTACAAGAACGGGAACAAGACGACCAGCAGACTAATGACCAGAATCCCATTAATCACTATTTTAAATTCCGGCTCCTTGCCCCGGGAATCATAGGCTCTCATCTTAGTACACCCCCTCTTGTCCGAATGCCTTGGCCATACGGTTAGCCACGACGATCAGCACCAGGCCGATCACGGATTTGAAAATACCGACCGCAGTCGAGTAGCTGAAATTGCCCTGCAACACCCCTGTACGATATACATACGTATCGAACACATCGGCAACCGACAGGTTCACCGGATTTTGCAGAAGCAGAATGTGTTCGAAGCCGAGCTCCATCACTTGTCCGAGACGCAGAATGAACATGATGATAATCGTGGATTTCAGCGCCGGGAGCGTAATGTGCCATACCTGCTTCCAGCGGTTCGCGCCATCGACGACAGCGGCCTCGTAGAGTGTCGGATCAATTGCTGCCAAGGCGGCCAGGAAGATGATGGCGTTCCAGCCGGTTTCCTTCCAGATGTTCTGAGCCACGTACAGGAACCGGAAATAGTGAGGATTGGTCATCAGCTCGATTCGGTCATAGCCCATACTGCTTAGCAGATTGTTAATCCCTCCATCCTGCGTCGCGAACAGTACTACTGTAATGCTGACCACGATAACCCAGGACAAAAAGTGCGGCATGTAGATGATCGTCTGCACCGTGCGGCGAAACCACGCTTTGCCTACTTCATTAAGCAGAACAGCGAACAAGATCGGCGCCGGGAAGAACAGGAACAGATTCAGGCCGCTGAGCATCAGCGTATTGCCGAGCAGTGTCCAAAAATCCGGATCCGTGAAAAGGCGCTGAAAATTGTCGAAGCCGACCCAAGGACTGCCGGTAAAGCCGTCAAACGGATCGTATTCCTGAAAGGCGATCATCAGCCCGCCCATCGGAACATACTTGAAGATGAGGAAAAATAAAAAGCCGGGCAATATCATCAAATACATAGGAATCCCGCGAGCCCAAGAAGACTGTCGTTTCCGTCTGGATAACCGGGGAAGAGACGTTGGTGCCGTTGCCGATGGTTGTCTTCCAGTTTGCATAGTTCTCCTCCTCAAATTTTGCGAAGCAGTGCTTCGGAGAAGTTCTTTTCTCAATAACTTTCACATGTTCACAAAGGGGGAGGCTCTGCAGCTGACACAGGGCCTCCTGCTTGCCTTATTTTGCCGATTGCTGATAAGCGTCGTTGTATTCTTGCGTAATCTTGTCTCCGCCGTCTTTCTTCCATTGCTCTACCGCTTGATCCAGCGAATCCACCGGCTGCTCACCCATAATGACTTTAATCAAGGCTGTCATAAACTTCTGATCAATGCTAATGCCGGTTTTCGTCTCGGTAGCCGACTCGAGACCCGCAGCGTAGTTCGTCATCTTATACGGCTCGCTGTTCTTGAACCACTTATTTACGTTGTCCACCATTGTCTTATCGTCCCAGAGACGAATTTGCGTATTAAGATCAAAGCGGCGCAGGTACCAGGAGGAGATGAGAATCGGACGGTCTTTATCAAACGCATCCAGCTTCACATATTTGTCGCCGTCTTTCTTATAGTGTACGCCTTCGATTCCGTTCTTGTTGAGCGTATTGCCCTCATCGGATACGAGGTAATCCAGCAGCATCAGCATACGGTCTTGTTTCTTCTTATCGATCTTCGCATTGACGACGATCCGCTGCGTAATGGCATTCGTCGCCGTACCCTGCAGTCCTGTAGGACCTTTAGGAGGGAGCAGCTGTACCGTTTCCGCCTTCGGATCGATCTTCTTCGTGTTCGGGTCGATCGTTTGGTAAAAGACATTCGGCACGACATCGTCGATACCAACCTTGCCGGCCTCGTATTTATCCTGCGGGTCCTTGACCTTGTTGATCGCGAAGTCCTTGTCGAGCACGCCTTCGGCATAAGCTTTAGCCATGTATGCGGCGAAGTCCTTCAGCTCTTTTGTCTGCGTATGCCAGCTAAAGAGCTTGCCATCCTTAAGGCCCCAATTGTTGACGAGACCGAAGGCGAATTTGATTTGGTCGATATGCTTCAAGTCGGTTTTGTTCGGAACGAGGGAAGTGGAGAAGCCGTACGTATCGTTCTTGCCGTTGCCATCCGGATCCTGCTTCGCGAATGCCTTCGCTACGTTGTAGAACTCATCCACCGTCGTCGGCATTTTCAAGCCGAGTTTATCCAGCCAATCCTTGCGGATACCCAAGGACAATTGCGTTTCGATCTGGTAGTAAGGCAAGCTGTAATACTTCCCTTTCGGGCTCATGAACTGCAGCTGCTCTTCGCCGCCGAGCTGCTTCGTCAGATTCGGGTATTTGCTGATGTAGGGCTTAAGGTCAAGGAAAACTCCTTTATCCCGCCACTTCAAGAAATCGTCCTTCATGAGCAGGAAGGAATCCGGGAACTCGCCGGATGCTGCCATAACATTCAGCTTTTCATTGTAGTTATCCTGGGAGATCCATTGAAACTTCAGATCGATATTAAATTTCTTGTTAAGATAGTCGATCATCGGATTGTTCGCCGGCCAACCGCCGCCTTCATAGCTGATCGCCATGATGTTAAGCTCCAGCTTATCCTTCAGATCGTCTTGTGCGCTTTGCGCAGCAGGTGCGCTCGCGCCTCCCTTGTCCTGGCTTGGCGCGCTGCCGCCTGAGCATCCGGCGACCATACTGGTCGCAAGCAAAGTAGCTGCGGACATCGAAAACCATTTATTCAATTTATTTCCCCCTTTAGTTTCATCTTTACACTTCTAATTATAGTGCGGGGAAACTCGCTTTTCGTTACCTGAAATTACGATTTTTAAACCGATTTTACGGATTATTCGGCGCATGACTTTATCTGATTTTACGCTTTCAGCTGATCGCGCAGCAGCGGCATTCGTAAAGATACGACAGTACCTCTGCCGACGAAAGAATCAATATGGACGCCATAGCCCGAACCGTATTTCAGTACGAGTCTCGTATGCACGTTGAGCAGGCCGAGCGACTCGCTTTCATAATAATTCGTCATGTCTTGGGAAGAGATCCGGTTCAATTTCTCCTCGATTTCCCGCAGCATCTCCGATTCCATTCCCGTTCCGTTATCCGCGATCTCCACGACCAGCACGTTCTTGTCGTCATATGCGCTGACGATGATCGTCCCTTTCCCCTCCATCGGCTCCACTGCATATTTCACCGCATTCTCGATGATTGGCTGCAGAATCAGCTTCACCACAGGACAGGTCTGGAACTTCTCATGGACATACAATCGGCTGTTAAAATGGTTCGGGAACCGCACATGGATGATCTCCAAATATTTCTGCAGGTGGATGATCTCCTCCCGCAGCGTCACCTCCATCCCGCTGAAGCGGGCTGTATACCGGTACACGTCGGCCAAATTGCCGGCCATTTTCTCTATCATCGGCATCTCCTCGAGGTAAGCCATGCTCTGGATAATGCCCAGCGAGTTGTAGAGCAGGTGCGGGTTGATCTGATTTTGCAGCGCCTTGATAAGCGCTTCTTTCTGCATGAGCTGAGACTGGACATCCTTGAGCTTCAAGGTCGTGTTCGTCTCGAACAGCTCCTCCAAACGGCTAACCATGATATTGAAGCTGCGGTTCAGCTGCTGGAATTCATCCATGCCGGGAACCGATACCGAACGGACGCTGAGATTCCCTCCGGCCACCTGACGCATCAAATTTTTCAATGTCAGGATGGGCTGGACGAACTTCGCCGACAAGAACGGGACGATCAGCATAATGAATACGGCGATCAAGCCAAGGATAATCAGGGTGGAACGGGTCGCTGCTTGCAGCTCGCCGGCCATCTCCTCGAACGGCACAATGGATATAATTCGCCAGTGGGTGCGTGCTGATATGACGGTCGCAACCAAGTAATCCTTTCCTTGAAATGACTGAATCGTCGCCTCCTGATCCTCCGGCAGGTTGAGTCCTGCAAGCCCGGTCTGCGAACGCTGCAAGCCGTTCCAATAGTGGTTGGCATGATACACAATCGTGTCATTGTCGGAGAGAATGAAGAATTCCCCGGTCTGTCCGAGCTTGGAGCGGCTGAACGCCTGATGAATCTCGGTGAGCGAAATGTCAATAACGAGATTACCGATCAATTCGACCGATTGAATGTCGAAGATAGGCAGCACAATCGATAAGACACCTTCTCCCTGGCTGCCGGGATAGTCTGCCAGATGGGTCGGAATGATGTATTTCGTAGACTGCAGCGGCAGGCTGCTCCACGGCTGAGACGAGTAATCGTTGTTGCCGACGAACGATTGACGGATCGACACAACCTCTTGGCTGCGGGAAATCAGGAACATGTTCTGGATTTCCGGGAAGTTCAGCGCTACATAGCGGCGCAGCTCCCGGTCGATATCATCGCTGTCTCCGGCTGCATGCTCCTTGCTCACCAGCCAATTCTGGATGGTGGCGCTTTCAATAAGCGAGCTCGACGACCGCTGAAACTCTTTGAAGTAGTAGTCCAGAAAATAATTCAGCCGGTTCGTAGCTTCATAGGAAATGTTCACGAAGTCCTTCTTGACCGCCCGGCTGTAGTAATAATGCGAGTAGAACGCGAGCAGCAGCACGGACACGATACTGACGCTGAGGAACGCGATAACCATCTTAGTCCGGATGGACAGCCTCTCAAAGGAACGAAGCCTCCTCATATGCGATGCCTCTTTCTAAACTCAAGCGGTGTCGTCCCCACAAGCTGCTTGAATACGCGATTGAAGTAAGGCAGAGAGACGAAGCCGACCTGATCGGCCACCTCATATATTTTCGTCTCCGGAACGAGCAGCAATTCCTTTGCTTTCTGAATGCGGAGCTGATTGACGTAGTTAAGGTACGTAAGACCGGTGGACTTCTTGAACAAGGAGCTGAAGTGCGATACGCTCAAGTGCGCCATCTCCGCCGCTTCCGGGAGAGACAGATTGTGCGCGTAATGCTTGTCGATATGCTCGCATACGCGGCGAATCGCCATTTTGACGTGCTGGCTGCCGTATTGGGGAGACAACTCGATCCAAGCGTCTATCAGCCCGTGAAAATGACGCCGCACCTCCTCTTCCCTCTCCGCGGTAAGCGGATATCCGGGGAAGCCGGGTCCACACCTTGCAGCAGCTCATTCAAGCGGCTGGACAGCAGATGAAGCAAGCTTGTCTGCATCCCGGCAGGCACCTTCAGCTTCATGGTATCGTTCACCAGCGAGTCGATGTGCTGCACCAAGTCCATCTGCGCTAGATCCGGCAGCGTCTCCGAAAACTTCTGAATACGGCTTATCGTCTCCCGGGTATCGGACATACCGTCCAAGCGCCGGACGGAACGACGGAGCGCCTCATGCAATTCCGCCTCATTCACCGGCTTCAGCAAATATTCGGAAATGCCGTGCCGCATCGCCTGCTTCGCATATTGAAAATTATCATAACCGCTGACAATGATGGTGACCATCGGAAGCTCGTGCACGCTGATCTGCTCTGCCAGCCAAAGGCCGTCTTTACGCGGCATCATAATATCGGTAATGAGAATGGTCGGCCAATTCGCTTGGATAAACTCCCACGCGTCTTCGCCGTTGCCAACTTCGCCTGCGACATGAAAATCCGACCTGAGCTTCTCCACCATCTCGCCGATGGCGTTGCGGATCCACAGCTCGTCTTCTGCAATTAAAACCTCGATCATCATCGTCCCCTCGCTTCTTGTGTTGTTCTTATCTTTCATGGTATCATGCCCCAAGCTGTTTCGCACAGAAGCAAAAAATTCGTTCAACGTTGCCGCTGAACGAATTTCGATTAAAGGGCAGGCAGCTCGAATGTGTCCTCCGTTTCTTCAATCCACCGGGCGAGGCGGGCATGACACCGTTCGCGCTCCTTCTGGAAATGAATATCGAAGCATACATTCGCCATTTCATAAGGTCGTCCTTCGTATGGAAGAGGAGCCAGTCCTGTCCCGGCATGCACACATACTTCCAGCCGTCCCGCATCAGCACGCCGCGCCATGCCTGTTTCACCGAATGAACGTGGAATTTGCGCGGGATTTGCTGCAGGTACACCGAATCCGGCTCAGGCATACATAGCGCTTCTGCGTTTCTCCGGCAGAGATGGTCCGGCACATTCGGGTCTCCCCTGTAGCCGAGCGCCTGAGCGCGCAGCTGGTCGCCAAACACCCAGATCACGTTGGGACGCCGCTTAGGGAATAGGTCGAGCGGCGTGTCGGCTGTAGAAATTACTGTACATCCCGCCTCACCCTTTCTGAGCGTCTTCCGGTAGCTTACGCTTCAGGCCAACCCGCTCATACTGCTCGTCAGGCGCATCGCTCTCCTCCATTAACCGGATCAAATGGTCCGTCATATAAGCCTCGATTTGCTCGTCCTGCAGAGGAGCTTGCTGCTGCGGATCCGTCTCCGTATCGAACAACAGCGTCCCGAAGTGATGCAAGTCGTTGTATGGATTCGCCGTAATCTTCATGGTTTGCAGTTCCTTGGTGAAGGTGAACGGCTTGGCTGCCTCCCATGTCTTCAACTCGTCAAGGGTGAACAGGCGGCGCATATGGGATGGCATCAGCGTATAGTTGTAGATCGGTCCGTTTTCCGGTGCTGCGGGCGCCTTCATATATACATAGCGGCCGTCCGTACAGTTGATATGGCCGCCGTGAATGCCGAACAAGGCCGCTTGCCTGACTGGCTCATCTGCAGCAATCGATTCCTTCAGCGGTTTGCCCTGCATATCCTGCGGAATCGGCACATTGAAGTAGTCGAGCAGCGTCGGCGCCATATCGATCATCTGGACGAGGCTGTCCCTTCGCTCCCCGGCCTTGCCGCAGCGCGGGTCCCAGATGAACAATGGCGGGCGGGCGATTTCGTTGTAGAACGGCTGAATATTTTTGGCCCACCAGTCGTGTTCACCCATCAGGAAGCCGTGGTCGGAGTTAACGATCAGCATCGTATCCTTCCACAGATCAAGCTCATCCATCAAGTCCAGCACCTTGCCGAGATAGTGATCGCACATACTGACGAGAGCGGCATATTCGAAGCGGCAATGCTGTACCTGCTCGGGGGTTTCCTCGATGCGCCGGTATGGCGGCCAGTCAAAATGCTTGCCATTGTAGTCATGAGGGTACATGTCTCTGAACGTCTGATGCGCGAAAAACGGCTCGTGCGGATCAAACGTCTCTACCTGCAGGAACCAATTGTCCTCGGTATAATTCTCGCGGATGAACTCCGCTCCCTTCTCGAAAACCTGCGCCTGCGGAAATTCGGACTGTTCCTTGATATGCTTGCGGTTGATCCAATCCTGGATAACCATTCTTCCTGCACTGTGACCACCGAGGCCCGTCGTATGACCTCCCATATAATCCGGCATCTCGGGATCGCGAATCTCGCCCTTCCACGGGTCGCCTTCTTGGCCGCGGACAAATTCATACGTACTGTACCGGTTATGGTACGTGGCGCCGCCGTCCTCCCAATAATGCTGATGGTCGGTTACCAGGTGAGTATAGACACCGTACAGCTTCAAAATTTCCGGCATCGAATCATCGAACGGCTCGAGCGGTCCCCAGCTGCGGTGCAGGAAATTGTATCTTCCTGTATGCAGCTCTCTTCGGGCCGGCATACACGGCATGCTTCCTACAAAGCAGGTGTCGAACGTCACAGTTCGCTCTGCGAGGCGATCAAAGTTAGGGGTCTTAATCCATCCCCCGTAAGGCGGCAGCATGTGGCGGTTCAAAGAGTCGAACATAATCATAATTGCTTTCATTAGTATAGTGGCACGGCGAGCTACGGATGGGGCAGCTCAGTCCCGTGCCCCTCCTTTCGGATATGATGTGAGCCTCGACACAAGAAAGCGCTTACTTTCAAGCGGGTAAACTTATCGCGTTGTTGCGTTACATGCAACTTTGTCATTTTGGAACCGATTCCGAAAACTAGCGTACCATAACCGTTTGATAGGGGCAACGGGATTTTTAGTTCTGCAGGTATCCTTAGTCCATCAAACGATAGATGCGAGTTAAGCTGATTCTGCCATATGGGGCCCCATCCCGGTTGTATGTTATTCCATACAAAAAATAATTATTCTCGTTGATAATTAATGTTATTAAATTATATTTTGGTAACTTGAACCTAAGGTAAGACTTTGGTCATTGAGTTTTGACAAGAACCTGATCCCATAAAACAAATAAGCCGCGATTTACGCGGCTATTAATGAGATAGCGCTCTTATCACTCGGCATCTAATGACTTATGTAAAATAAATTATTCAAACCACTGCCTTGGTCCGATCGTATGGAATAAATGATCACTATCAGGATTCAACGCATCCTTTATACGTGAAACGGTAAAATCACTAATCGGCCTTGGCAGATCGTCTACATTAAAAAATTTACATTCTGTTACTTCCTCAGCATCTGGCTTCGGTTGTCGTATATCTTCCGCCTTGCATTCGAAAACAAAGTGATGCATATCGTGAGCGGGTTCATAATACACGCCTGTCAACCGTCCTACAGCAGCATCGAGCCCCGTCTCTTCAAAAACTTCTCTCTTTGCGGTATTCTCCGCAGACTCATTTTGCTCAGAGAGCCCCCCAGGCAGTTCCCAATTATATTTCCCGTAGTTATGTTTTACTAGAAGAATTCTTCCTTTTGAATCCATAATGACCGCAGCGGCTCCAACTGGCTTTTTTGACATCCCGATCTCATCCCCCAAGTAACTTTAATTGTAAAATGGTTATACCCCTATAAACGGTAAATATTGTTCATTTGTTTCGAAATGAATTTAAGTAGCCTGCCAGGGCATCTAGGAAGTGCATAATGTTCTTACGCCCTGCTGAAAAGGCGATTCATTGAGCTTAAGCTTATCGTGCCCTTTAATTTAAAGCCGCAATCTTAAAATCATTAAGTCTTCATCGAAATACTGTTCATCAAACTTTAATGCTTGTGGTTCTACACCGTAAACTTCAAACCCCAGCGAGACATATAAGCGTTTTGCTGGTTTGTTATTAGACACAACCGTCAAATGAATCTGTTTCAACCCTTCACATTCTTTTGTTGCTTTTTCAATCAAGGCTATTAGAAGGGCTTTACCTAGCCCCCGTCCTCGAAATTTAGGCTCTACGTACATGCCGTAAATATTTCCTTTATGTGCCGTCTTAAGCCTGTTTTCACGTGAAAAATTGACAATGCCAACTAATGTGTTATTGTCGTCAAAACCTCCCAATGCAAATTGATCTTTTGTCTGGTGTATCCTTTCTATAAAGTACCCCAGAGGTTTAGTTTTTTCTTGCTCGTACGTTGATCCAAATGCATCCGGATCATTTTTCAATGCACGCAACCTTACTTCCTTGTACACTTGGGCATCAGAGTCATTCAACAGACGAATGTTCATTAGTCACTTCCGTTCAATTGGTATCCGTGTCGGTCACAGTAAATAAGCACGATATAACCAACATATTGTTCTTATTCGATGCGGTATTCTCATATTCCTTGCTGTCTAAGTACGAAACCAAGCCAAATAATGTTGTAAATATAACTGGAACCGCAACTCCCCCGGGTTCGTAAATGCAAAAAGTAACTAAGCTCTCGCATAAGCAAAAAAGATGACCTCTGCTCAATACGAGGCCACTGAAAAAGTCCATTAATGAAAAGGTACAGACTCTCAATATTTTGAGGGCGCTGTGCCTTTTTTCTTGTATACTTTAAAGTAATACGTCGGAAGGGTGAAGACCATGTTCCAGCCTCAACTTTCTTTTGCATTAAGCCCATACACAGCGCTATATGACCTCATCGTGCCGAAAGACAACATGCTACGCCAGATAAATGAGCTGGTTGACTTCTCCTTCGTCTACGACGAATTGAAAGCTAACTACTGTTTGGACAACGGCCGTAACGCCATCGATCCGTTGCGGATGTTTAAATATCTGCTTCTGAAAGCTATTTTCGAGGTGTCGGACGTGGATCTGGTCGAGCGCTCCCGGTACGATATGTCTTTTAAATACTTCCTTCAGATGGCTCCGGAAGAAGCCGTCATCGACCCGAGCTCCCTTACGAAGTTCCGCAAGTTGCGGTTAAAAAACATGGATCTGCTGGATCTGCTCATCGGCAAGACAGTTGAACTAGCTACTGCGCAAGGGATTTTAACGAGCACCTCCATCATCGTGGACGCGACGCATACAAAAGCCCGTTATAACCAGAAATCACCGAGGGAGATTTTACAGCGACCGTTCCCGCAAATTGCGAAAAGCCATCTACTCTATCGACGAATCGCTGAAGGGGAAGCTACCTGCCAAGAACGCCGTGGATACGCTCGAGGCCGAGATCGACTATTGCCAGAAGCTCATCGAGGTTACCGAAACCGGGCTTGGTATCGCCCAACTGCCTAAGATTACAGAACCGTTGAATCTGCTAAAAGAGACCGTCGAGGATGACATAGAACAACTGCGCATCTCGCAAGATCAGGATGCGCGCGTCGGCTACAAGAGTGCAGATTCCTCGTTTTTTGGCTATAAGACGCATATTGCCATGACCGAGGAACGAATCATTACGGCGGCAATTGTAACGACCGGAGAGAAGAACGATGGCAAGCAGTTGCAATCGCTCATCGAGAAAAGCAAGGCTGCGGGCATGGATGTAAAGACGGTAATTGGCGATATGGCCTATTCGGAAAAAGAAAACATCGCATACAGCAAGGAAAATCAGATTGAACTCGTCTCCCGGCTTAACCCACAAATCACCCAGGGTATGCGCAAAAAGGAAGATGAATTCGAATTCAATAAAGATGCAGGCATGTATGTATGCAAGGCAGGCCATATGGCGATTCGGAAAGCGCGGACAGGAAAAAAGGGAATCAGCAAAAACCAAAAGGACACTTACTATTTCGATGTGGAGCTATGCAAACGATGCCCCTTCAAAGAAGGATGCTACAAGGAGGGCTCTAAAAGTAAAACGTACTCGGTGAGCATTAAATCCGGGGAGCACGCCGAGCAGATGGCATTCCAGGAAACGGAGTATTTCAAAGAGAAGGCGAAAGAACGGTACAAGATCGAGGCCAAAAACAGCGAACTTAAGCACCGGCACGGGTACGACGTAGCCACGTCCTCGGGTCTGTTAGGCATGCAGATACAAGGAGCTATGGCCATATTCGCAGTAAACTTAAAGCGGATATTGAAACTGGCTGACTAAAAAATAGCGTAAAGCCCTATGAAAAATGCGGTACCCTCCGAGAAAATCGGAACAGGTGCCGCATTTTTTTTCGCCTAACGCCTGGACTCACCGAAAAAACGTAAGTTTTTCAGTGGCCTCGCTCAATACAGAGATCATCTCTTTAAACTAATTTTGTTGTGTTTCTTATTTCAACGAATCAATCAAAGAAGCAATTTCAGGGTTCAATTCCAAGGAGCGAAGCAATACGGTCAATGCCTCGGCACGAGTCGAGTTGTTATCCGGAGCAAAGGAACCTTCACCCTGGCCGTTAATAATGCCGGCCTTGGCTGCCGCTTCGATCTGGTCTTGATTCCACGAATCGCCGATATCGGTAAACGCGGTGCCGTTTGTTCCTTGAACGGTAGTCAGGTTAATGATTCTGGCGATCATAGCGACCATTTCTGCACGGGTGATGTTTGCTTCTGGTTGGAATGTGCCATCTTCATAACCGTTGATGATACCATTGGATGCAAGTGCCAAGATCGCTTCTTTAGCCCAGCTTTCGTTGATATCATTAAACTGAGCGTCCTTCAATTCGCCAGTACCGATATTGAAGGTTTTGGCAACGATAGCAGCAAACTCGCCGCGAGTAATAGGAGCATCCGGTTTAAACGTGCCGTCCTCGTAACCATTAACGACTCCAAGCTTCGAGAACACATGAATACTTTCAGCTGACCAATGATCGGATACATCAGCGAAGGTTACTGCTTCATTAGAAGATTTTATTTTCTCTTCCAATACCTTCTTCAATACGGAAACCGAATCTGGTTTGCTCAGATCGAAGACCGGTTGGCCTAGGGTCGTCGTTACCACAGGTGCCGATGTTTCCGGTGCGGATGGTGCTGTTGGCGTTGCTGGCGCCGTCGGTTCTGCCGGTGTTTCCGGTACAGATGGTGATGTCGGCGCTGCCGGTGCCGACGGCGACGAGGAATTGCGTCTCGACCGGTTTGTTATGACCGTTACGCTCGGCCCATCGGTAGTCCAGCTGCCTGCCTCATCCCCTGCCTGTACTGCAAAGGTGTAGCTGGTTCCTGCAGCGAGACCTGTTACATTATAACTGTATACCGCGCCCGTCACGGTTGTAAGCGGTGTCGAGCCCTGATATATCGTATAGCCGGTCACACCCACATTATCTTTTGCTGCAGTCCATGTAAGTGTTGTACCTGATTGTGTCGTATTACTTGCCGTAAGCGTACTTCCAGCCGGCCAAACCGGTGCTGTCGTATCGCCCGTATCCGTTGAAGCCTGAGTGGTAACGTGAACCGTCTTAGCCTCTGACAAGTTATTTGCCTCATCTGCTGCCTTTACACTAAAGACATAGGACGCGCCTGCGGTGAGCCCTGCTACTTCGTATGAATATACATCCGATGTTACGGTCCGTACAAGGGAGGCACCGTTATAGATGTTGTAGCCTGTTACGCCTACATTATCTTTTGCCGCAGTCCATGTAAGTGTTGTACTTGTTTGAGTCGTGTTGCTTGCCGTGAGCGTACTTCCAGCTGGCCAAACCGGTGCTGTCGTATCGCTCGTATCTGTTGGAGCCTGAGTAGTAACAAGAACCGTTTTAGCTTCCGACAAATTATTTCCGCCATCTACAGCCTTTACGCTGAAGGTATAGGCCGTGTCTGCAGCGAGCCCTGCTACTTCATATGAATATACGTCGGACGTTACGGTTTGTACAAGGGATGTACCGTTATAGATGTTGTAGCCTGTCACGCCTACATTATCTGCTGCCGCAGTCCATGTAAGTGTTGTACTTGTTTGAGTCGTGTTGCTCGCAGTGAGCGTACTTCCAACAGGCCAAACCGGTGCTGTCGTATCGGTTGAAGCAAGCTCGGTGGCGTCTACCCGCACGTTATGCAGCATGACGGTATTATTGGTGCTCGTACTGCCATATTCGTATGAGGAGTTGCCAGAGTTGTTAATACGGATGCCGAAGCCGCCGAACCTGTTGTTACCCAAAGCGCCCGTCTCATCCGTCCACAAGAGGTCAACCGAATTAGGCAGATTTTGTTCGGTTTGCAATGGCGTCTTCTCAGACAGCGTCGAGGCTTGTACGCGAAGGGTGCTGCCCGTTACGGAAACCGTAATGGTGCTCTTCGGCATAAAAGCGGCTGTCCTAATGGGCTCGCTCAACGGAGTCTGATCGGTGCCGTCATATTTATACAGCGTCCATGTCGTAGCGTTAGATCCGCCGGCAGCGGTACGTTCTACACGCAGGCCGTAGCCCTTGCGGGTCGCCGGATCGTATTTAACATAGATATCCATGAAATGTCCGTTGCCGCCGAAGCCCTGGCCCTCTACCTTACTCGTGGAGTAGTTCAGGCTCAGCGACATGTCGCTGTAGCTGCCTGGCTGGCCGAACACGAATCGGGTGTTCGTACCGCCCGAATTGCTTTGAAGGCCCCAAATCTTATCCGTGCCGTTGCTTCCGATTCCCCATCCCCAAGGCACTCCTGTACCGCTCACGCGGTCAAAGAACCATCTGCCCGTTGTGGTGGTATTATCTTCGTTCGTAAAATACAAATTCTTAAAGTCGGTATACAACGATGTTTCCGTTACGTCGGCCGTCGTGACCGCACGGTTGGTGTATACCGTAATAGGGTCGCCGGCGGAGCTGAATTCATACTTCGGTGTGATAACGGCGCGCAGGTAGTAGCCTACGTCGTACTTATTAGGAACGTAGTTTTTATACGGTTCGTCTACGAAAAGTTCCTTAGCGTCGTTGCGCATTGTGCCGATATGAATACCGTTCGTCGTATCTGGCCCCGTCTCGCGGTACCATTCAATGACGGAGGTATCCCTGTATCCGAGCTGATCCAGCGTGTAGCTTAGCGTCGCAAGATTCTCGCTGATTTCTATTGCTGGCGCCGTAACTGCGGGCGCAGGGACGGCCGTCGGCCGGATGTACAGCGTCGCGCCGGCCGAGATACCGCTTGGAAGCGTGCCCGTCACAATCGTTTTCACGATAGCGCCGGTATTGTTGGGCTTGGCGGTCAGCGTAATGACGCCGGTCGCGGCGTCGATGGTGCCGTTCAGGAGATTCGTATCGTACGACCAAACGGTATTTTTTACATCGACGGAATCCGCCGGAGCCGGAGCTGGCGTCAAAACGGCTCTGTTGGTGTTGTCCGTTTTATCGGAGTACATGGTTTTACCCGTTGCACCGATTAAGAACCGATACGGCAGGTGGGCGTAAGGTTCCCAGTCCGCGTTGTACTGGCCTTTCGGATCCCAGCCGTCATTCCCCTTCAAGAGGTTATACACGTTGTATTCCTCGCCGACCTTAAAAGCATCAAGAGCGTCACCAGTCAGCGTGACGGAGGTCTGCGGCTGGGACGGGCTGATGACGAGCGGCCTTTTTTCTTCACCGATCGTGTTGTTCGACACAAAATGGCGGGCGTCCTCACGCACCACGTTTTCCCACTCGACGGATTCGATCCGGCCGGTGAACTGGGTATCGATGATGGCGAAGATAGCGTTCGCATTTGGTCCGATTGCACTGGACTGCTTGGCAAGGTAAACATCCGTACTGGTCATTTGCGGCATGCCGACGATCGTGCTGCCCAACAGGACGTTGATGCCGCCGTTACCGGCGCCGCTGACGGACGGGTGGTTGCCGAAGAAATGGAAGGTACTGTTCTCGAACACGTTGACACCGCCGGCGAAAATGGAATCGTCGGTTAATTGGAAAAAGCTGTCTTTGAAATATGCACGGGTTGGCGCAAGGTTAAGCATCATGTTCAAATAGCCGATGAACCGCGTGTTTTTAAAGTACAGCTTGTCCGGCGCACCTGTACCGTTGGCTCTCGTTAAAACCTCGGCGTGATTTTTGGAGTCTATGCGCTTGTTCATATTTTGCGTCGGGTCGCGCGGATAAATCAAATCCTCCTGCGCGTAGTTGGCGATGGTGATGTTCTCTCCATGGAAGCCTGAGGAAATGCCCAGCGAATACCAGCTGCCGTTCGCGCCTAAGCCGGTCTCGCCCCCCTCGCCGCGGTTGCCGGTGATGATCGCGTCTGTCGCATCCTCGGTCAGGCCGATGAAAGAAATGTTCTCGCCCTGAATGCTGAGGCCGATATTCGGACCTGCAATCACGCCGCCTTCCTTATACGTCAAATCCGTCCAGTACACGCCTGGGGCCACATACACCGTCGTACCTGCGGGCAATGTCAGATCGCGCTGGTTTCCGGACAGCGTTCCCAAGGTCTGCAGCGTTGCCGCGACGTAAGGGTTTTCAAGCTCTTCGGCCGAAGCGTAGGCGTTCAGCAGGCGATGCGTCTCGTCCACCTGGACCCATTTTGCATACAGCACCATGGAACCGGTCGCCTTTTCGTTCAAAAAGTCCCACATATGGACGCTGGTGGTTTTATCTGTATACCAGCCCACAAATACCGAACCGTCCTTTGTTGGACGCGCAGGAACCGCGATGGCGTCGCCGGCATGCACACGCTGCGGATCGACCGCGCTGCCGCCGCCGGTGTCAAACATAACCAGCTGATCATCGCCGCTTATCGCGTAGATATCGGACCAATCGCTTTCTCCGAAAGCATTGACCGCCTTGATTCTAAAGGCATATGTTGCGTCCGCGCTGTCGGCTTGTGCCAGAATGGCGTTCAAATTGGCGAATGGATCCATATTCTGCGTGATAAAGGTAGTGGGCCTGGAATTCGCTGTAACGGTTCCGAGGGTTTCCCAACTGCTGCTCCCCTTATCCCACTGAATTTCATAATGGTCTGTCGTCACATCCTTGTTGACCCAATCGATTGTAAAGGTGTCTTTGTAGACAACAATCTTGCCGGGTGAAGGTATAAATGTACCCGCAGCATCGCTGAAAGCAGAACGCTTTTCGTCGTTGACTTTGACGCTTGAAATTACAGGGGCTGCGGGAGCCGAATCGGGAGCCAATACAGGCATGGTGCCGGAATAGGTCTCGATTTCGTGCTTCAAAGCATCCGCTTGCTCCTCGGTCCCTGTAGGCCATACGACATTATTATCTGCCGGCCTGAAGGACCAATCCAATTGCGCTGCGGGGGTTGTAGTCATAGCCGGATTCGTAGTCGTCGAACCCGCAGCAACCATAACACCGATGTCCAGCATCGGGTCAAAGTTCACCTTAGAAGCCTCGTCAAGAACATTTGGCTGAAGGTTTAGCGCAGCATCCTTGAGGTTTTGAAGCTCTATATCGGTAAGACCTGCCATATAATCTGTATTATTTCTAAAGCCGGCCACACTACTAGGGAAGTCGCCTTCCGTTACATCCTCTTTGGTGATAATAAAGCCGGGAGCGTCTCCAAAGAAATGGTTAAATCCGGCGTTTGCCGTGATGGTTTCGCCGGGCCCGGGCATATAATCAATGGCTTGAGAGCCCCTCGCATGGCCCTGGCGGCTTCTAAGGAATGGGTAGTTGACGTTGACAAAGATATTGCCTTCCGCCCAAATGGTAGCGTTGTGAGCGCCGCCAATACCATACCCCGTGTTTCTGTCCAATAGCTGATTATGATAAGGATGCCCCTGTACATCTTCATACAGGTTGTTAAACACGTGAATCCTGCCGTTTCGCACACGGGGGGTCCTTTCCGCCGAGCCATCGAACCAGTTGTGGTCTATGGTGCCATAGTGAGCGCTTATTGAACCGGTTCCGCCGCCAATCAGCAGCGACCTTGCTGCTTTCGACATATTTATTGTAAGAAATCGTATAGTTTCTCGCGTGGTTGGTGATGTCGGTAGCACCGTCACCCTTTGCTTGGTCAGGGTCTTGATTCAGAGCGAGATGCTTGTTCTGCCCGTAACCAAACGTACAGTTATGAACCCACAGGTTGGAAGCCCTTACCGTTGAACTCGTGCCATTGAGCTCGATGGCGTCATCATACCACTGGTCGAACTTAAGGTTGCGGAACTCCACGTTGTGGGCCCCGCTGGTGCTTATGCCCCAGCCAAAGATCGTCGCGTCGGGGCCAATACCTTCCAAGGTTACATTGCCGTTGCCTTGGCCGACCTGAATCATACGGTTGGCGTTTAACCACGAAGGTCCTACCGTGCCGGAGTTGGCAACGGTGGAGTTGACCGTTTCAAAAGAGCCGACAGTGCCCAAGAAGCGAATGACAAGAGGTTTTCTCTCATTTGCAGTCGTTCCTCTGTCTGCTGTGAATACATCCGCCGGAAGGGAAGTTTTTACATTTTCATGGGTTACATAGATAATTTTAGCAATAGGATCTTCTCTGCCATCCGGCAAATATCCGCCTATAGCCCCATTGAGAGCAAAATCGTTGGTTCCAGGGAACGTATTTACGTTGGAAGGCACAAACGCTGCGCCATTACGCGGGAAAGACCTCGTTTCAAGGTCGGTGAATGTGTGAAGAACCGTCGTGCCGTCAGCCGACCTGACTTGGATTTCATATTCTCCTTTGGGAAGGCCGGGAATGTCCACACGCCAGGTGTTGCGGGCAGGATCCACCTTGCGGACAAGCTGGGCGTCCACTTCTTTCCAGTCTACGAGCCAGCCTGTGATGGGGCTGTTATCTCTCCAATCATAAGCGCCCAGGGTCCGGCACGTAAGCCTTGTATCCGCCGGCGGATTGGCCTGTCCAAGCGGCATATGCCGTTTCAAACCAAGTGCCTGCTTGCTCTGTACCTGTGGATACAGTACCTGCGGCTATAACCGTATCGTCGCCATTCTCGGCAAACCCGATGGTCGGGAACATACTTAGCACAAGAAGAACGCTGATCAGAATGTTGACTACTCTCCTCTTTGCTGCAATCATACATACACCTCTAATCTTTTTATGTTTGAAGGCTGCCCTGCGTACCCGCAAAACTAAATGCATCCTCCTTCCGTTTAGCGCCATGGCTGCGGGCGGATTGGCGGTACCATAATAAAAACTCAGCCAGGTCATATTTCATCCGGTAGTATACCAGCTGCGATGTCTGATGATTGTCAATAATTAATAGCGAGCGGTTGCATCCCCCTTCTTGCCAGTGATGAAAGCACTTACAAAAATAAATGTATTGGCTCAAGGTCGTTACAGTCAATATGCATATATTAACCTTGTTCCAAATGGAACGAGATATAATCATTATATTGGAAAATAGTAGCGACGAGATTCCTGGAGTGCTTGATAAACAAGCAAACCGGATATGGGCATAATCATTTGAGGTGGTAAACATTATAGGCGTTACGGAGCACCGATGATCCCTACTCGCAGCCTTGTTATGGGTCGGAGCGTTCGCTCTCCCTAAGTTAAAGTTCACACGTCAGTCCCTTGGCTTTCATACAGTGTAAGAATAAAATTGTCACGACTAAATCTTACACTGTAAGAAAGAAGGATGGATATGGAAGCAAATAAGCTTAATTGATGGGGAAGCAGATGAACCGGGAGGCGCGTTTGACGGAATACGGCAGCAGTTGGAGGCATTTCAACCCTATCAAATTCGTATCGAGGAATTGATTGCCGAGAACGACCGCGTAGTAGCTCGCATTATTCAAAATGGAACCCATAGCGGTACGCATCCCAGGATGCCGCAGCCGACCGATCGGCGCTTCAAGAACGAAGCCATTTTTATATTTACGGTAACCGATAAGAAGATTACAGAGATCCGGGCCGTCAGCGACCGCTTGGGACTTTTTTTGCAGCTTGGCTGGGATTGGCCGATGATCATCAAGCCCGTTTTGAGTTTGATTTGAACGCCCTGCTCGCCGGATTCGCGTTATTCTTGTCCCAAACCGGTCAAGAAGAAAATTAGCTTGAGGGGCATTCTGTTGGCTTAATAGCAAATAAAAGATAACTCGTTATTTCTCCCAAAGCTCGATCAGCCGGCCATCCGGATCTTCAATCCAAACAAACTGTCCATATTCACCGGTCTCTTTTTGCTTTGCAAGAGGTACACCCATCTGTTCAAGATGTTCAATAGTCTCGTTAAGATTATGTACTTGGAAATTTAACATCACTTGTTGGTCTGTTGGAAAATAACTGTCTGTCTCGGAAAAGAAAGAAAAAATAGTCTCATTTCCTGCTTGGGGTTTGATGATAGCCCCATTCCAACTTCCTATTTCAATCTTCAATACTTCACTGTACCATTTTTTGGTAGCCTCAAGATTTTTAGTTCTCCAAAATATTCCGCCGAAACCTTTTATCATCGTAGTTAACTCCTGTCTGTCATCCAATTTTTAGGTATGCGATTACATGAAGTATTCGAGATAGTTATTCGAGATTTAAACTTAAGTTCCTTTTTCACTATACTGCCCAGCTAACTAGAAAATTGTACCTCTATTTTATAAGATTTTTCCGCTGCAGTTCAGTATTGCTTGATCTAGTACAATCTCCAATAAGCTGCTTCTAGTTCTTTTTTAGACTTACGCTATGAGTTATTTTCAGGGTAGTTCAATCTTTGTAACCAAGCGTGACCGTTAGGATATTCCTTTTCAAGGGCTTCTTTGAGCCATTGCTTCTGCTCGGGATTAAAGGGATTAAAGGGATTAAAGTAAGCTACGGATGAATTAAAATCTTGATTATGGTCTGCCGCATTGAATCCATCTAAATAACTGGATTTATAAAAAAGGACTACTTCAGGAGCTAGATAAGGGACTCCATCGGAAGTTGTTAATATTGCTTTATGTATTTCGCGTTTTATTTTCATTTTCCCTGGCAAGTAAAAACTCAAATTATCATGTTCATTGAAAAGAAACTCTATATATGTAAAATCTGTTTGCTCTAACTTCTCAAGATCAAATCGATACATGTCTTGCCCGATAGGTTCTAAAATAACCCGGTTCTCATTGGCTGTGAAACAAAACAAATTTCGCTTTTCAACCGATTCATCTTGCTTTTTATTTAGCTCAAGAACAACTCCTCCGCCACATGCTTGAAGTACCCTCCATCTTCCCAAAACACGGTAACATCTAAGTCTTTAAGAGTTCTGGGCTGTCTACAACTCCCCGCAGAAGATATATAGCGAAGTGTCAACCGTCCGATTTGTTAGTGTACTCTGTCCATTATTTTAATGAAAAAGGAGTAGCTGCCGCGCGGCGATCTACTCCCTCGTTTACGTTATCGTGATCCGTTAGCTTAATCGCATATTAGACAAAACCACCATACTCTCGTCAACCGACCTGTTAATATAGTCAATGATTTCAAAGTTATTGTTATTAAACAGCTCCAGCACTTCATTCATGAGAACTTCATCAATTGTAAAATCCTTTCTCAGCAAGTCTAGTAAGGCAGGTAAGTATTCGCTATTATATCCTTCTATGTTAACAGCAGGCAGTACATGCTGATGAAGTTTCAGAGAATAGTGTTTTATGATTCTTCCGTTTAGCCTTTCAAAGTCACGATAAGCAACTTGTAGTTTCTCCTTCAATTGCTGTGGAGATGCAATTCCCACGATTTTTAAATATAATTCTAACCAAACTGTATCCGAAATTAAGTGACATAAATAGCCAAGATAAAAAGGTTTGTTCATAGTATCTTTGTAAGTATCATAAAAGCGAAAGTAGTTGATATGGCTTTTTCCACTTGCATCAATTTCCTTGAAATGTGTTACTCCTTTTGCTACACCCATGAGCCCATGTATATCCGGCGCTATTCCCCCGAGCATAAACTCGTTCCTGTTCTCAATACCTAACCTATCAGCTAATAGTGATGAAATACAATAGTGCATGACTCTTGACCCCATCTATATGCCCCCTTTTTTGTACTGTATTTATCCTCCATTATCCATATTCTGATAAACATGGATATATTTCAATGGTCGTAAACTAACATGCCAATGACAATAAGATAATAAATTGCGCAGTATCAAGATCCACATGGTTGAGTCACTACTTCTCCATTAAACTGCCCGTTAGCCAACCATGCCCCTCCCGCCGCCCCACAGAGTAATGAAAATTGGGCTTATCAATTTTATGATATTCTTATGGCTGGCGAGGGAGATCAATGGACTATGGTGTCGCGAATCCAATCGTTAGTCTGACTCCAACGACCTTGGTGTACCACGGACTGCTGCTCCTTTTTGATAGCACACACGGTAAATTAACTCTATTTGGTTACTGTACCGGACCTCATTCGGATTTGCCGTAGAAAGGTAAGTATCACGGATGTTCTCATTGAACGAGCAAGCGGTTTAGATGTTCACAAGAAGAATATCGCGGCTTGTATCGCTACATCGGAAGTCCAGGCAACTTAGACAAGTAAGCCAAGTAGCCGCTGTTCAGCCGGATCCCGCTCATACGCTAACCTTGCGTCTCCATCACTTTGATCATCTTGATAGCGTTAGGGACACCGCTTTTCGATGTACGTACGAGTCAACTAGCAGGGTTGAATTCGTCGAGGGACTTTGCCTTCTATCTCTTTTCGTTTTGCGTCGAGGTCAAAGTGCGAGGACGCTTTTCATACAGCCTACTGTTGCCTATCCGGGAACCTATAACAAACGACAGCCGTAATCGGCTGCCGTTTTTGCGTGTTATTTTCATATATTAGAGTTTACTATACTCTTCATCGGTTACCGGTTCTAACCAATCTGTATGCCCTGGCGTAAGCGCTAAGTGCACAAACCAGCTGTCCTTCACAGCCCCATGCCAATGCTTTACGTGGGGTGGAATGTTTACCACATCACCTGTTTTTAGTAATTGAGCCGGTTTCCCTTCTTCCTGATACCATCCCTCGCCGCCTGTCACTAACAACACTTGCCCGTCGTGATGAGAATGCCAGTTATTGCGGGCACCCGGAGCAAAGGTGACATTGCCGATAGCTGTATTCAGTGGTGTTGGGTCGGTAAACACCATTTGTAAATAGGCGTCACCGGTAAAATACTGTTCCACTTTTTGTCCCAATGGGAAGACTGCGCTATTGCTTAAATGCTCATTCTTCATGTTCAATCTCCTACTTCCCTTATATGTTATGCTGGAATAATTTCATTTACGCAGCTTAAAGCGTTTAATGTTCTCGGGAAACCCATATAGGGAAGGCAATGAGTGATGGCGGTAATCATCCTAGCCTTATCATTGCCCACATTCAGGTTGCCCTGCACATGCGCTTTGACTTGACTCTCACAGCCGCCAAGACTGCTCACAATGCAGAGGGTAAGCAGCTCCCGTGTCTGCAAATCAAGGCCTCCGCGGGTATAAAAGTCGCCAAAGCAGAAGGCTGAGAGATAGTCCTGTATATGTTTTTGATTGGATGGAGCACTCTCCCGTATTTTGGTAATGATATCCCCGAAAATCTCTACCTGCACGGCCAGTCCCTTGTCGAGCCGATTCTCTTCTTCAACCTGCTTTTGGCTCTCAAGCGGCAAGGCAATATTTCTGGCTTGGAAGACTTCGTTGACTTCAGTGATGGCATTCAACGTTTTGGGAAATCCAAGGTATGGCGCACATTGGTAAATGGCTTCTTTGATTTCGACCGGTGTGAGTCCGACATTCAACGCGGCATGAGTATGTGCCTTGAGCTGAGGCAACGTTTGATTGGCTGCAAGCACCACTACAGTAATAAGCTCCCGCTGCTTGTTATCGAGGCCGCCTTGATAAAAAACTTCCCCAAAAATGAAGCGGCTTAAAATATCTTGAAATTCCGGATCGGCAGCATAGGCCGCCGGCACTCCATCTCCGAATAGTTCTTTATATATTTTTTGGCTTTTTTCAATCCGATTCATAGTTAAGCCTCCTGCTTATTTTTTGGCGGCTGAAGGAGACCGCTGGAAGATATTGATCCGGTCCGTCATGAACCCGCCGAATTCTTTCAAGTGAAGAGGCACACCTGTGCAGGCGTGCCCCTCGTATTCGCTAGGATAATAGTTATTCATTCTCCATCGTGCTGATGTCGATTACGAACCGATACCGGACATCTGAAGCCAGCACACGCTCCCAGGCTTCATCGATTTGATTGGTGGAAATCACCTCGATCTCAGGTGCGATGCTATGTTCAGCGCAGAAATCAAGCATTTCCTGCGTTTCGCGAATGCCGCCGATCATCGATCCGGCAAATGACCGGCGATGACCGATAAGGGAGAATACGTTAACAGACAACGGCTCCGCCGGCGCACCAACATTGACCATTGTACCGTCCAGCGTCAGCAGCGAAAGAAAGGCACTGATATCGATTGTTGCGCTCACCGTATTCACGATGAGATCAAACGAACCCGCCAGTTTCTTAAACGTCTCCGGATCGCTTGTGGCATAATAATGGTCCGCGCCAAGCCGCAAACCGTCTTCTTTTTTCTTTAATGATTGTGATAGTACCGTTACCTCCGCTCCCATAGCGTGAGCGAGCTTCACTGCCATGTGTCCCAGCCCGCCTAGTCCAACAATCGCAACCTTCTTGCCGGGAGCAGCGCCCCAATGGCGCAGCGGCGAGTACGTTGTGATGCCGGCACACAAAAGGGGCGCGGCAGCATCAAGCTCGATTCCGTCAGGAATTCGAACTACGAAATCCTCGGTTACGACGATGTGGGTGGAATAACCACCTTGCGTATATTGCCCGTAGCGATCCGTAGCACCATAGGTGCCCGTCATTCCATCCAGGCAGTACTGCTCCTCCCCATTATGGCAATTAACGCACTCGCCGCAGGAGTCAACCATACAGCCTACGCCTACCCGATCGCCTACGGCGTACTTGGTGACCTCCGAACCAACCCGAGCTACAATTCCAGCGATCTCGTGACCTGGAACGAGAGGATAGTTAACCGGCCCCCACTCGCCGCGAGCCGTGTGAATGTCGGAATGGCAAATTCCAGCGTACTTTATCTCAATGAGAACATCGTGCGGTTGAAGCTCCCTACGCTCGATTGTAGTAAGTTTAAACGGGCCTTCCGGATTGAATGCAGCACGCGCATGAGCAGTAATCATATTGTAATAACCTCCTGAAATCTCTAAATTAAATAACAAAATAATCAACACCTGTTTATAATTATAAATTAAAACAAGCTGCTATCAATGGTTAAAAGAGCGTGATTCGTTGATTACTAGACAAATTCATATCTATTGTTTATTAATTTTTGGCAAGGTTCGCTACCAGGACACCGAGGAATATTTGCTGCATCAATTGAAACAGCATCACAGCTTTAATCAGTTTCAGTTGATTATTCAACTTGCGTCCATTATTATGTTAGTGGATTTGCAATTTTAATCGTTAAAGAACCGTGATAGGTTGGTTTCTCAACAACCTGATCGAATATGTAATTTTTCAAGAAAGCTTGGAGGATATTTACAATGGCCAAAGTGGATCGGAGAGTTTTAAAAACACAAGAAGCTATGAAAAAGGCTGTCATTGAACTGATGACCGAAAAAAATTTCGATGACATCACAATTCAGGATATTGCCGACCGGGCAAACATCAACCGCGGTACCATTTATCTTCATTATCAGGACAAATATGATCTATTGGACAAGCTTATAGAAGCGCATATTAACGAATTAAGGGAGATGGGTGAATGGGCCTGCAGACTGGATTGGAGCAATGCTCTTTTACCTTTTTTCGAATATTTCGAAAAAAATTATTTGTTTTTTTCGACCATGCTAGCGAGTCAAGGGGCTCCTTCATTTAGAACGCGGCTTTTTAATTATGTTATAGAAGGATTCACAGGGGAGATTGATAAAGAAAGCGGAAGAAATACCGATTTAAGCGAAGACGTTATGCTTCAGTATGCCGGGAACGCCTATGTAGGCGTCATTGAATGGTGGATCAGAAACGGGATGCCCTCCCCGCCTCAAGCAATAGCCCAACAAGTCGGGGCCTTGTTGGAGAGAAGCCTGTAGTCCAGGTAAATCAAGAGCGTCCTGCCAATTTGTCAGGGCGCTCTTGCCGTCGTTAAGCCCTTATCTTGAAAGCTGCCGTGTGGAGGCAGACATGTGATTTCTTAGCCCAATGGTTACTATACTCAGTATCAACGAAAGCAATCCCACGATGACGACGTATTGTATACCCATGCCTGAAATAAATAACCCGCCTATGGCTGTACCGAAGGTTGTCCCTAAATTGGCTGACGTTAAAAACAAGCCATTAGCGAAATCAGGAGCTTCCGGAGCTGCGGACATCATCAAATACTGATTGATATTTCCCCCGATCCCCGCCAATATCCCCCAGATTAAAGTAAGGATAGCCATCGGAACGCTAAACTGTCCAAAGAAGAACAACACGAGGTAAACAGCCCCCAATACAAACGGAACAGCGATGACGGATTTGATAGCATGATTAGTCAGCAGCTTTCCTGCGGCTACATTTCCAACAATATTGGCTCCGCCGTAAATAAATAACATGATACTAATTGCATTCGAAGACATATTCGTGACCGTTTTTAGATACTCCGCAAGATAACTATACACCCCGAAAACGGCTGAATTTAATAAAATGACGGCGGCGACGGACAGCCAAGTCATGGATTTTCTTAAAACGGACAATTGAGCCCCGTAAGAAAGCCTCTCCTTCACAGGCATAGACGGTACACATAGTAATGTAGCAAGAAATACCATCATATTTACAACGGCAAAGAATACCATCGCCATGTCTAAAGAAGCTGCACTGGCAATAAAGCTTGCGATGGGTACACCGATGACCATACCGGCCGATACGCCAATGAAAACTTTGGAAACTGCTTTGGGGGCTTCTTCCGCATGAACCGAGTCGGCAGCTGCGCTGAACGCCAAGGAACAATAAACGGGATGAAAAAAGGCCGGTATTACACGTGCAATTAATGCAACGGCAAAGCTTGATGCGAAGATGGAGACCACATTTCCCGCTACGAAAATGCCAAGTACGAGTAACATGACCTTCTTCCGATTGATCCCCGAAAACAATAACGGCATGGTTGCACCCGACACGGCTACTGCTATGGCAAAAAGGCTCACCAGCCAACCCGCTTGGGAAATACTTACATTGTAGTGTTCCGCAATGGAGGGTAAGATCCCGATAACCCCCATTTCGGTATTTAAGATCCCGAAAACGCCAACAGACAATATAAAAATAAGCATTTCAAGACCTCCAAACGAAGTGAACATGGATTGTTTAATCAACTCACGTTTACATTCTAAACCGAATCCAAATGGTTGCAATAATCAATTCCATCCGATATGTGGATTAATCAACAATTCATCGATAATTGCCGATTATCTGGAAAAGGTCAAACTGCATCGGGATCAATTTATCGTTAAAATGAGAAAAAAGCCGCAATTATGCGACTTCTTGTCCGTGTATCTCTTGCTTTATCCATAAGCTATTCACTGCCGCTATTCGCCGGCAGCTGCTGCAGGATACGATTCAATGCTTGAATGACTTCATCGGCTTTGCGCTCCTCTGTCAAAGCATCATGCAAGCCGATCTGCAGGACAGACGAAATTTCCGAGTACTGCGCCACCCTCGGGCGAAAGCGCGCATGCTTCAGCACGGCTTCAATCTCCGGGTAATACGGATTAAACGCAAGGACGTCCGGATCCTGATAGGGCCGGTTGGCAGCCGGCATCCTGGAATCGTTCATGGCGATTTGCTTCTGTGCCTGTCCGCCAATCAAAAATTTAAGAAATTGAATGGCCGCCAGTCGGCGCGGCTCCGTAATATGGGCGTTCATGCCGATACTGAAGCCTCCCAGTCCCGCTCCTCCCAAAGTCCCGCGAGGTCCGACGGGCAGCGGCGCGATGCCGATTTTTCCTTGAACGGGATAGTCCCCGTTTTTGGCTAAGCCCCATACGATAGGACCGCTGCGCAGAAAGGCCGACTTCCCTTGCAGAAACCATTCTCTGGACTCCGTTTCCTTTAAGCTCAGTACCCTCGGCGGAGAGATCCCCTCCTTCAAGAGGCGCTGCATAAAAGCCAGAGCTTCCACCGCTTCGGGTTCGTCCAATTTCCAATGTCCCGCGTTTTCGAGAATGTCCCCTCCGTTATTCCACATTTGTTCCAGAAAGTTGAGCGTCAAGCCCTCGTAAGCGTTGCCTTGGAACAAATATCCGTACTCTGTAAGACCCTTTTGCTGCAGCAGCTTGGACTGCTCTATCAGCTCCGACCAGGTCCGCGGGGCGGCTGCCCGATTTGCTCCAGCAAATCCTTACGGTAAAATAACATCCCCATATCGGCATACCACGGAAGGGCGTACATCGTCCCTTGCGAATAGACGCTTTCAAGCGGAACATCGATAATATCCTTCAAATCATCTTGGCTGAAATAAGAGGTTAACGGAGCCAGCCAGCCGGCGGAAGCGAACTCCTTAATCCAGATGACGTCCATCGCGAACAAGTCGATATCTTTATCGCCGCTGACAAGTTTATTCACATACTCGTCATGCATCGATGAAACCGGCGGCAATTGGGTAATGTTCACTTTGATCTCGGGGTGAAGCCGCATAAAGGCTTCCGCCAATCTTTGTGCGGTTCCCGTTCCCGTCTCCGGCGCGGAGAAGGCGATCGTCGTCACTTGCCCCGGATCGGGCGAAGCTTCCGGCTTCCCCTTAGATTCGCAAGCGGTCGTTGCCGTTACAAGCAAAAGTGCCAGAGCGGCGGCGAGCCCCGACCGTACATAAAACTCTCGCTTCCGTCTCATCCTTGTCTTACCGCCATTTCTTGAACCGAGCCGGCCGCAGCTTCATAAGCCAGCCGCTCCCGCCATTCCTTCGGAGTCGCTCCCGTATGCTCCTTGAAGCAGCGCGTAAAATATTTATAGTCGGAAAATCCTACCTCGTAGGCGACTTCATACATTTTTTTGGAGCCCTCTCTTATGAGTTCCATCGCCCGTTCCATTCTTTTTTCCATGACATATTCAAGGAAGGTTTTATCCAATGCTTGCTTAAACAATGCGCTGAAATGACTCCGGCTGAGCTCGACATGCTCGGCTACATCCTGCATTTTCAGTTCTTCCTGCAAATGCCGCTGAATAAATTGTACGGCTTTCTGAATTTCCGGGCGCAGCGAGGAGCTGCCGGAAGCTTGGATCCGCTGTTCCCATACATCGATTTCGCGTCCGATCCGGGCAAGCAAGCCGGACAGTCTGCTCATTTCCCGGAACTCGGAAATAGCCGCCCCCATAGGAGACGATAGCGGGCCGCCGCACTCCAGCCGGATCATGTCGACCATGACGGCCGCCATCTCTTTGACGGCAGCGGACGATACTCCTGGCTTCCATAAGACGGATAACTTCTGATACACCGATCTTACTTCTTGCGGAGAGCGCATTCTAAGCGCCTCAAGAAACTGTTGGCGTCGGTCACCGGTAAACAGGACATCTGCCGTCTCCAATGCGGCGTACGCTGCTTCTCCGGTATAGAAGCTTCTATCTCCTTCGTCGTAAAAGAAGGCTTCCAGGCCACGGCCCGCTTCCTCCGATGCTTGCCGGGCCGTCGCCAGCGAAGCAAATGGCGCGGATACGCCGACGTACAGCTCCTCCCTCCGGCAATCGAACAGCTGAAGCAGCCGATTCGACCAAATGTGCCCCGTCCGCTGGATGTCCAAAGAAGACAGCGTTGCAGGAACCTTCAGTACAACCAGCAGGCATTCTTCCTCGTCCAATGCACAATACCATTCGCTTTCGCTGCCGTACAGTTGTTCCAGCCGACGGCAGCCCGCGAACAGCGAGCCGCTTCCCGCCGAATGAACAGGCTTCGCCATAAGCAGCAGGAAGCAGCCCGAGTCTGCGGGAGAACGCCTTACAGCGGACGATGCGGACGGCAAATCGCTCTTGAATGCGGCGCGCAGCTCGTCTTGTCGTTCAAGGCTGCGGATCTGCTCCGCCTGACGCAGCAAATCATCTACGTTTTTTCGCTTTTCGAGGCTTTGCTGTACTTTCCTTAAGGCAAGGTTCACTTCCGCTTCGTCCATGGACGTTTTCAATAAATAATTGACGGCCCCCAAATGAATCGCTTCTTTGGCATACGCAAAATCGTCATGACAGCTTAAAATAACCGTTACCGTTTCCGGATAAGACTCGCGGATCGCTTTAAGATAGGTCAGGCCGTCCATCTGCGGCATGCGGATATCCGTGATGACAACGTCGGGCTCGAGATAGGCCATGGCTTCCAGCGCTTTCACGCCGTTGGAATAGTCGCCTACCACCTGCATATCGTATTTGAGCCAGGGAATGGTCACTGAAAGCCCGCGCCGCACCAAAACTTCATCGTCCACGATAATCACCTTCCACATGGCTCATCCCTCCTTTACAGGCAAGTGGATGATTATCTTGGTGCCTTGTCCGATCTCGCTCATAATACTGATTCCATAAGGACTTCCGAACAGCCGCTTGATTTTTTCCGCCACATTATGAATGCCGATGCCGCTGAATTTTCCGGGAAAAGCATCGTCCTTTGCCAGCAGGCTTTCGATAGCTTCCGGCGTCATCCCGACCCCGTCATCCATAACGGATACCATCAGCGCCTGCCCTTCCCTGCGGACTTGGATCCATATATGTCCGACTCCGTCCTCCAGCCCGTGAAAAATGCTGTTTTCCACCAGCGGCTGCAGGATCATTCGCGGTACGATACAATGCGCCGTATCCGCGTCCACATCGAAGTCAACGGATAAATCGGACCCAAACCTGTACTGCTGAATGGCAATATAATGGCGCAGCTCTTCAAGCTCTTCGGATAGCGTCTGGAAAGGCCCCTTCTTCCCTAAGCTGGATTGCAGCAGCTTGATTAACGAAGTAATCAGCTCTTTAATTTGAGGGACGCCATGCAGGACGGCGAGCCACTGGACCGAGTTCAGCGTGTTGTACAAAAAATGCGGATTGATTTGATACTGCAGCGCTTTCAATTCGGCGTCCTTTTTGGCGTGCTCCTCCTCCTGAACCCGTTTAAGCAGCGCTTCCAACGTGTTCAGCATTTCATTATAAGAGCTGCTGAGCTCGCCGATTTCATCATTGGCCAAAACCTTGACCCGCGATTGGAAAAATCCGGTTTGAATATGACGGATAGAATGGCTTAACAGCTGAAGCGGTTTCAGCACGTGCTTGGACAGGGCGACGGCAAGCGCCAATCCCAGCAAGCAAGCGATTGCCGTAATGGCAAGCGTGACGTCGCGCGTCTGCCGGGTGAACCGGTACAGCTGGTCATAAGGAATGCTCGCGGTCAGCGTCCAGCCGGTAACCGACGAAACATGGGAAATGATCAGGCTCTCCGATGACGGGGCCAGCACATCGCGGGAGCCGAGTATCACCTGCCCTTCCTTATCGAGCAAGCCGATCTTCTCTCCCGAGAAGCCGATGCCGTTGGAAAACTCCTCAAGCAGCAGATCTGCGGACATATGTACAAAAACCCACTCTTTATCCTTCGCTTTCAAAGGATAAGGAATGGGATAGAACATATCGATGCTCTCGGACACAGGGACGCCATAATCAAAATAATCAGCCTTATGCGGGGCGACAAAAATGCTGGCATTCCCTTCCTGCAGCACTTCCGGCCACCACGGCTGTCTGACGATCAGATCCGGCTTCAAATCGACGTTGGTTCCGGAGCGGACCAGAAGCCGATGAGACCGGTCGTTCATGGAAAGAATATGAATACCGTCGATATACGGGCGGCTTCCCTTTTGCGCGGTTAAGAAATGACGGATGTCCAAATCGTCCTTGTACCGCTTTTCCAGATTGACCGCAGTTTCCTCGGACTTCTCCAGCGGAGCCTGATGGAGCCAATCGGAAATGGAGCGGTTCAGCACGACGACTTTGGCGATGGACTCCATGTCCTTCATATAAGTATCTACATTGCTGCCGATCTGCCGCAGCGAGGCCTGGGCGGAGGCCGTCGCCTGACTCTCGCTGCTGCCGGCGAATTTATGATAAACGAATACATTCACAACGCTTAACGGCACAATAGCCATGCCGAGGAAAGACAGAATTAACCTTACGCGAATTTTCACGGCGAACCTCCACGCCCGGATGTCATATGCAATGCTGTATGTCCAAAGTCTATCCCTTTACGGCTCCCGAAGTCAATCCGGAAATAATTCTTTTTTGGAACAGCAAAACCATAATCACGAGCGGAATCGTAGAAATGAAGGAAGCGGCGGAAATTTGCCCCCACGGTACATCGTAATCGGAAGGCATCCCGACAATCGCGACCGGCATCGTTTTAAACGCATCTTTGGAAATAAACGTGACGGCGAACAGAAATTCATTCCATGCGGAAATAAACACAAGAATCGCCGTCGTAAACATGCCGGGAGCAACGAGCGGCAGCATTATTTTGTAAAAGGTTTGAAACGGCGTGCTGCCGTCCACCTCGGCCGATTCGTCCAGCTCTTTCGGAAGCTTCCGGAAAAAGGTCGTCAGATTCCATAGCGAAAACGGCAGCGTAAACGCGATATACGGCAGGATCAGCGCCGCGTAAGAATTCATCAAGCCAAGCTTTTGAAGCAGAAAATAAAGCGGCGAGATGATGACCATAGCCGGAAACATGGAGATGGCTAGCACGAAATAAAGCACGAATTTGGCGCCCGGAAATTTGATTCTGGCAAGTGCATAGGACGCTATGGAGGAGACGCCGAGCGCGATCAGCATGCTCATACTCGCCACCATAAAGCTGTTCAGCATATTTCTCAAAAAATTTCGTTTTTGAAAAATATCGATATAATTCACCCAATAGGTGAAATCCGGAAACCAATGGATATCGTTGACGTTATACAGCAGCCGTTCATTATGAAATGAAGCGTTCGTAATCCAGTAGAACGGAAAAACCGTAACTAGAACGGCTGCGGCGACAAGGGCGAATAAAGCGGTTTTTCCCCAAATGTTAGTCTTCATGTACGTTCCTCTTTTTCCGATAAAGTCCAAATGTACACGCTGCTAATAAGCGCGATAATTATAAGAATCGATACTGCGATCGTCGACCCGTAGCCGAAATCCAAATTTTTGAATAACGTCTTGTAGGCGTACAAGCTGGTAACTTCCGTCGCATTCCCCGGCCCGCCCATCGTCATGACGTAGATCAAATCGAAAACGCGGAAGCTGTCGAGCGTCCGGAACAGAACGGCGACAAGGATGGTCGGTTTAATCATAGGCAGGGTGACCGCCATAAATTGCCGAAGCCGCGAGGCCCCGTCTACGGATGCGGACTCATACATATCTTTGGGAATCATTTGAAGTCCGGCCAAAATAAGAAGGGCCATAAACGGCGTCGTCTTCCAAACGTCTGAAATAATAACCGCTCCAAGCGCGCTGTCCGTATTCGAGAGCCACGCATGAAATTGGCTGATTACCCCGATCTTCTCCAAAAAGATATTGATAAAGCCCCATTGATCGTTATATAACCACAGCCACATCGTCGCCGAAACTACGGAAGGGATTGCCCAAGGCACCAAGGCTGCCGCCCGAACGACGCCGATATAGCGAAACGGCAAATTCATGATGAGCGCGAGTATGAGACCGAGCACCAGCTCGCAAAATACGCTGGCGAGAGAGAACAGGCACGTATTAAGCAGTGAATTCCAAAACCGGGTATCTTGAACCAGCGTATAGTAATTTTTCAAACCGATAAACTTCTGATCCTGAACGGCCAGCAGCGAGTATTCGTAAAAGCTGAGCTTTACCGTCTGCACTAAGGGATAAACCGCAACGAGCAAAATCAGTATGATTGCAGGAGCTACGAACACGCCGCCCCATAATGCTTTTTTCCTCTCCAGATAAGTCAACGAGGCTTTCATCCTATCATCTCTTTCTTGCCAAAGATATCCCCCCTGCTGTCAGGCAGAGGGGGTGGTTCATCGTACTATTTCTGGATTTCTTCCAGCTTCTTCTGCATATCGGCCAGCGCCTGTTCCGGCGTTTTTTTATTGTTAAAAGCAAGGGAAAGCTCCTGTTGAATCGTTTCGCTCACCTTGCCGTAATTTGCCGACTTAGGACGGGAAACGCCGTTAATCAGCACTTGATAGAACGGAATGACCGAAGGATTCCGGGAAATGATCTCCTGATCCTGGTACAGCGTCACGTCCGTCGGAAGACGGCCGCCTTCGATCACTTTTACCTTCTGCTGCTTGGCATCCATCAGCCACTTCATAAATTCGAACGATTCCTTCGGATGCTTGGTGGTTTTGGTAATTCCCAGGTTCCAGCCTCCCAGCGTAGAAGCCGGTTTGCCGTTATCGCCTTTAGGCAGCGGCGAGACGTCCACTTTCCCTTTCACCGCGCTGCCCTCCTTCTCTACGAGCGGCCATGCGCTGTTCCAGGATCTCAAGAATACGGCGTTTCCGTTCAGGAACGCTTCCTGGCTTTCTTTTTCCACATAAGTATTCACCCCTGCCGGCATAACATCCTTAAGCTTCAGCATCATCTGCATCGCTTTGAGGTTCTCCGGCGAATTCACGACAACCTTGCCGCTTCCATCCAGGAAATGACCGTTGTAGGATTCCATGATCTCCAGCGCATTCGTGACGATCGCTTCATGCTGCTTGAACTGGCCGACATATCCGTTCATATTGTATTTTTGACCGAGCTGCTTGGCCTGATCGTACAGTTCATCCCATGTTTGCGGCGGCTTCAAACCCTCTTTCTCCAAAATATCTTTGCGGTAGTACAGCATGCCCGCCGTAGAGTTCCACGGGAGAGCATACCAGGCTCCGTTTACATTCATCGCTTCCGACGGTCCCTTCAACAGCCCGGTTGTCACCTTGGTCTTGAAAGCATCGTCCATCAACGGGTCGAGCGGCTGAATCCAGCCGGCCTTGGCGAACTCACTGATCCAGACAATGTCCAGCCCGATCACGTCCAGCGAATCGTCGCTTGCCGCCAGCCACGTCGTCAAGCGGTCCTTGTATTCAGAGTTCGGAACCGGTTTATAGGTGACCTTCACCTCGTTTTGCGATTGGTTATACTCATCGACCAGCTTCTTGTCGACCCCCAGACCGTCGTCGAAGATGGTAAAAGTAATTTCCACCGGCTTCTTCCCGCCGGCTCCGGAAGCGTCCTGTTCCCCCGCATTGCCGCATCCGCTTACAACCAGACAAGCCAGCAGAGCTGTTGCTGTCCATTTTTTCATAGCTTGTACTGCCTCCCTTTTCAATATATGCAATCGCTTACATAAAGGGATTATAAACGTTTTGACGGGCCGCTAACACGGAGCAATCATCCGATTTAGGGGAACAATAATCCAACCTGCCCCCGCTGAATATGCCGGGCTTCTCGCGCAACGGTGACAATCATCTGATTCAGGGGGACAAATGTCCGAATTCATATCCAATAGGTTCTTATAATCTTAACAAGTGTATCGTTATAAGCAAAAAACGCTTGGAAGTCCAAGCGTTTCTTTTACGGTTTAGCCGTCCATATTCACTACAATGCTTTTGGAACTAAAATCAAAATCTCAGGCCGCTGTTATGTTATGTACTCCTGATTATCCTTGTGTATTGTCAGAACTAGCGGTCCATGCTCGTGCCCGCTCCTTCATTTCCTCTACGAAAGAGCGTTTGTAATTCTGATAACCCAAGAAGCTATCGGGTGATGCTTGTGCCGCCTCTCTCTTAATTGCAGCATAACGACGTACTTCATCGGGATGTACACGCAAGTAATTACGAAACAAAATATTGTCTCTCCATAAATCGCCATCGAAAGGTACGATGCTAATATTACATGGATTCGACTCTCTTTTGCGGAAGAAATATCGACCGGGTCTTCGCCCGTCTTCTCTTAGAAATTCATACTTCAGTTTCGCAAGAGCCTCTATATGAGCATCATTCAGATGAACACCTAACGGCGTCCCAACCAAAATATCGACAATCGGCTTAGCCTCCAGTCCGGGTACTGAGGTGCTGCCAAAGTGTTCGATTGACATGACGATATCAGAAATTACGTTTCGTATGCGATCAGCTTCTTGCTCAAACAAAATAGACCAGCTGGAATCATAGGGAACTACTCTGACTTCCGTTTCTTCCACTTTGTTCTGCTTTGGTGACATATGGACATCAACGCCTTCCCCCCAAAAACATCTTCCTTTTTCATTATAAAGGAAGCATTTCAATTTAGAATCAAAAATGTGATGTCAAGCCATTCCGCTCAAACGCTAAAAGGCAGAAGTACCTTGCGCCTTGCCCAATATACGAAGAAACCCGCCGGGTTCACTTGCCCCGGCAGGTTTCCTTTTCTATTTACCTAATGAACACAATGGAGAGTCTTTAACCGCCAATCGTCGCCATCATCCAAGCGGGGTCACACTTCACGGAAACCGTTCCCGTACCCGTTGTATCGTCACAGCTTCTGCATGTCTGCGGGATTCGCAGTCATTCCTCTTTTTCTCTTCTAGACAAGATTCCCATGCCCTGCGAACGGATAGTCGATCGTAATACGCCCCGCCTGGCAGTCGCCAATGCCGCTGTAAAGATCGACCTTGCCGTCCGGACGCATCACGATGCCTGAAGTAAACACGCAGTCGACCAAGTGCGGCGCCTTGGCAGGTCCAGGCGGGTAGCAGGAACGGCTTCCGATCACCTGAAGGTCCGACGACTCTCGGGTGGCCGGATCGAAGATGAAGGACATGTTTAGGTACACCTTCACTTCCCCACCGTGCTCATCCTTATCCAGGTAGCAAATGTGACCGATGACGCCGACTTTGCCGCAGTCGAGCAAATATGCCTGATTCACGCCTCCCCATTCGCCTTCCCCGAAGATGCCGTAAATATACGGGGCGTTCTCGATGACGTCCGCCGTCAGCTCTTCCAGTCTGTCAATGACCGTGAAGCCGATCATGGACTCGCTTCCATATTTGGCTCTCATCCCCGCGCCGCGCGGACGCGAGAAGATGCCGATCCTGCCGTCCGACAGCGGAACAAGGCGAATATCCTTCATTTTGTTAGGTCCGGTCGTGAAGTAGTATAAATTGTGAAGGTCGGTGCCCCGGAAGAAATAGCCGAAAAATGTGCTGTATTTGCCACTCTGATACTGCACATGAGTCCCGCCCATGACAAGCTCATCACCGATCTCGGTGATATAGGGTCCTCCAGCGTATAGACCATGCTGTCTTTCACCACGGTCCGATTCATCCTGTCCCGTCTCCTCGAACAGGCGGACCCAGGAGCGGGCCCATTCCTCGCGGCGTTCGACCCGCCCGAACAAATAGCGCTTCCCATCCCGTATGAACGGAATTGAAATATTGTAGACGTCAAAACCATCGACGCCGTGAAATACCAGGGTCGCACTTTCATAGATCTTTTTTGCCGCTTCGAATTCCATTCTTTGCGTCTGTAAGGTCAATTTCTCCACACCTTCCCATTGTAATGCCAGCCGCGCCTACAGGCACAGCCGGAGCAGATCGTCCACATGGGCGGTCGCCAAGCATTCCACCGTATCCGCCGCCCCGTAATAAATTTTCACCTCTCCCGAAGGCTCCAGGATCATCCCCCCGGGAAAAATCACATCGTTGCGGAACCCGCCGGACGTCTCGTACGCCGCTTCCGGAGCGAGCAGCGGCGTATTGCTCATGCCCACGATCCGGCTCGGGTCGTCGAGATCGAGAAGCATGATGCCGGCTGAATAGCGCTTCTTCCACGCCGGCTCCCAGCCGTTCTTGCCGCGGCTTCGGTCGATATCGACGGCGTGGAACGTCGTCAGCCAGCCCTTCGCGGTCTTGATCGGCGGTGCGCCCGGGCCGACCTTATCGTTGGCGAACGGCACGTCCTCCACGCCGAGCACGAGCTTGGAGCCGCCCCAGTAGCGCAGGTCGGGCGAATCGCTCAGCCACGTGTCGAAGCGGTCAACGCCGCCGCGGCCGTATACCGGAAACGGCCGTTCCAAGCGGACATACTTGCCGCCGATTCGCTCCGGGAACAGCACCATGTTACGGTTGTCCGGTACGGACATGCTGAGCACTTCGTAGCTGCGGAAATCGTCCGTGACGGCAATGCCGCCCCGCACCCCGTGCTTCGTATCGACCGCAAAGCACATATAGCATCTTCCGTCGATGACGGTTAATCTCGGATCGTATACCCTCACTACCTCTTCATCGTTCCAGGACCAGACCGGTTGGGGCTGTACGTCCCAATGCACGCCGTCGTCGCTAAATGCCAACCCCAGGTTCGTCGTGCCGGCGGGCTCGATGGTTTCCGCTGCGGCATCGCCGTAATCGTTGCGGAATACCATCACGTATTTGCCCTCGTATTTGGCAACACCCGCATTGAACACCATTGCCGGACCGTAAGGCACGTCCTTCGGCGCCAGCAGCGGATTAGCCGGATGACGGCGGATGACCGGACTGGAATGCAGCGGGCTTATGATAGTTTCGTTCGTGTTCTTGGACATGGCATTATCTCCTCCGTAACGTATGGTCGGCAAACAAAATGGACGCCCCCGGCTCATCGGCCGGGTAAGCCCTCTGCGGGCAGGACAGCCGCTCCTATTTGCCCAGCTTGTTCATATAGTCGACGTATTCCTTCTCCGCATCGGCGGTGGCCGGATACCATTCCTTCTCTAAGAAGTCTTTGAATTGCTGCAGCGAAATCGTTCCGAGAATATACTTCATCTCCTGATCGTCCTTCTTCTTCACGAGATCGGGAATCGTTTTGTTCAAATTCAAAATTTTCGGCGAACGTACGGCCGGCACGTTGATGACGGTCATCAGCTTCATCGCATCGTCCAGCTGCGCCTTGTATTTGTTCAGCCGCTCGGGCGTATCGGCGTTCTCGATGAGTGCCGGTTCACCGTTAATGGCATTGGCAAGCGTCATATACGTACTCGTCGTGCTGGCAAGCTTCGTCGTTTGGTCGGCGGTACGCGAGATGCTCTTCGTAGCCGGGTCGTAGCTGTCATAGGTAAGTCCCTTGATGCCGATTTGGAACAAGGTATTGGCCTCCGCTGTATTGCCCCAGTCCAAAAACTTCAAGACATCGTCCACATGCTTCGACGAGGCCGGGATCATCCAGCCGCCCCACGTCGCCGGGGTCACCCAATCGTTCGCCACGCCTTTGCTGTTCTTCAATACGGCGTGGTACGTGAACTTTTTGTCCGATTCCTGGTCCTTGGACAGGTTGCCCATCACGGTATACTGATGCGCATAGTTGATGCCGATGCGGTTCTGGTTCAACTTGTCCTGATCGACATAAATTTTGTTGACCAGAAACTCCGGATCGATCAGTTTCTCGTCGTTCAGCTGTTTCAAGTAATCCAGGAATGGGAGGTAACCGGACATTTTCTCCCGGATTTTGTACGTACCGTCCGTATCTTTCGCTCCATTCACGATCGGCAGGCTGAACGCGGATGCAAGGAAGTTGGACGAGTTCCAAATCGTGTTGGAGCCGAGCGTCGGGTTGGAGAAGCTGACACAATACGTATCCGCTTTGCCGTTGCCGTCGGGGTCGTTCTGCGTAAAGGCCTTGCACACGTTCGTAAACTCGTCGAGCGTAGTCGGCGCTTTCAAATTCAGCTTGTCCAGCCACGTCTGGTTAATCATGTAGCCCCAATGATTGACGACGTTCGTGCGCGGTACGATGTAAATTTTGCCGTCGTTCACCGACCTGACTCCGTCCCACATTTCTTTCGTGATGTTTTTCATCAGGTTCGGGTATTGGGCGATTTTGTCGTCGAGCGGGGCGAGCAGACCGTTCTGTGCCCAAGTTTCCATATTGGAATCGGCGCCGCCCCAGTTGTAGATAAGGTCCGGCAGATCGCCGGAAGCCATGAGCAACCTGCAGCTTGTCGACGTAATTATTGATCGGCGGCGCTTCCACCGATAGCTTGACGTTAGCCAGCTTGCCCGCCTCGGCGATGACCGGGTTATTGTCGATGACGATCTGCGCGTTGACCCGGTTGAACATGCTGATGCTGACCGGCCCGCCGGACGCTGTGCCTCCGTTACTGCTGCCGGACGTTCCCTCGCTCGAGCTGCAGCCTGCGGTGATGGCCGCCAGCAGCGCTGCGCTGACGACGGCGCCTGTTGCTCGTTGAATCCCCTTCTTCATTTGGCATAACTCCTTCGTGATAAGTTATATTACAACTGCAGCTGAATGCAGCTATAATCGAATCGAATACATTGACACGTCTTGCTGTCCTATCCTTTGATCGACCCGACAAGCAGACCTTGCATGAAAAACCGCTGCAGGAACGGGTACACGAGCAAAATCGGCAGCGATGCGAAAATGATGATCGCCATCTTGATCGTAAACACCGTTACGCCGGCGCTGCTGGCGTCCATCGCATCCTTGGCAAGTCCGCCGTCGTCCACGACCAAATCGCGTAAAATAAGCATAAGCGGCCACAGATCCCGCTTGGACGTATACATGACTGCCGGGAAAAACGTGTTCCACTGCGTCACCGCGTGAAAAATAACGAATGTGGCGATCGCGGGCATCGACAACGGCACGATGATCCGCGCGAGCACCTTCAGTTCGTTGGCGCCGTCGATGAACGCCGATTCTTCCAGGCTCGGTGGAATGGCGGCGACGAAATTTTTCATCAAAATAAGGTTGTAAGCGCTGAGCGCTCCGGGCAAGATCAAGCTCCACAGCGTGTTGTACAGATGAAGCGTCTTCACCAGATAAAAGTTCGGTATGAGCCCGCCGTTGAAAAACATCGTGAACGTGATGAGTATAAGCACGACGTTCCGGCCTTTCAGGTCCTTTTTGGATAGCGGATAGGCGGAGATCAGCATCAAAACAATGTTGAGAGCCACGCCGATAACCGTGATCAAGATCGTGTTCTTATATCCGGTCCACATGAGCGGCATGTGCAAAATTTGTTTGTACGCGCCAAACTCGATATGACTCGGGATGAGCTTCATCGGATTTTGCAAATATTCGGAATAAGGCGTGACGGAGAACGAGGCCACGTAAATGAACGGAAACAAGCAAGCTAGAGCGAATAAGGTAACGAACAAATAGTTAATCACGTCAAATGTTTTATCGCTGAACGACCGAATTTTCACCCAAACCACCCTCCTCTTCGACATGAGGTGCAATTTACCATATACCGTCCTCCTTCAACAGCTTGGCGATATGATTACCGGCCAGCAGGAACAGGAGTCCGATCACGGACGTGAACAGTCCGACGGTCGTACCGAAGGAGAACCGTCCGCCGAGAATGCCGACCCGGTACGCATACGTCTCGAATACTTCCGACACGTCCAGGTTCATCGGGTTCTGCAGCACGAAGATTTGCTCGAAGCCGTTGTTCATCACCTGTCCCAGCCGTAAAATAAGCAAAATGACAATCGTCGACTTGATGCCCGGCAGCGTCACATACCACAATTTTTGCAGCCGGTTCGCACCGTCGATGCTGGCCGCTTCGTACTGCTCCGAGTTGATGCCGGCGATCGCCGCCAAATAAATAATGCTGCCCCAGCCGGATTCCTTCCAGATGCTGCTCAGCACGACGACCGGGCGGAAATAATGCGGATCGGCAAGAAAAAACACGGGATCGATACCCAGCTGCTTCAGAAAAATGTTGACGAGCCCCCAAGCCGGCGACAGGAAGTTGACGAGAATACCGCCGATTACGACCCATGAGATGAAATGCGGCAGGTAAATAACGGTCTGCGTCACGCGCTGGTAGGCCAAATTGCGCATCTCGTTCAGCAGCAAAGCCAAAATAATCGGCAGCGGAAAGCCGAACACGATCCGCAGGACGCCCAAATAAAAGGAATTCCAGAATACTTTGTAAAAATCGTTAAGGCCGAACATATACTTGAAATTGTCTAATCCGACCCACGGGCTATGGATAATCCCCTTTGCAAAATTAAAATCCTTGAACGCCATCAGCACGCCGTACATCGGCACGTAATTGAATACGAGGAAGTAAACGACGCAAGGAAGCAGCAGCAAATACAAATATTTCTTCTTGTTGAAATAGCGAACCATCGTTCTCACCTCCACTTTTGTTGTGTCTTGACTAGTGTAATATGTGCGCGTCCCTCCAACATCTAGGAATTATGGGTATCCGGATAAAATCTTTAGTTAGCTATGCAGGCATATGAAAGAACAGCAGCCCGGGAGCGAATGCTTCCGAGCTGCTGCTAAGGGTCCGTTATTTATTTGCCCTGTGCGGCGCGCTGTTCCTTGAAGATGCTGTAGATGTCTTTCGTCAAGATAATGCTGTCTTTGTCGTGCGCGTAAAAATTCCGGTACCAGTCGTCGACCTGCCTGCCCCCTGCCTGCTCCCACGCCGCTATCGCGTCCCGCTTCGCCTGTTCGGGCGTATAGTCCGGCGTAACGATCGCCTTGATCCAGATGTCGCCGGAGTCGACATCGACCTGATTCTTCGTGCCGGTCAAAATCGCCTGCAGCTCCTTCGGCAGCTGCGGCATTTGCTCGGAGTTCGTCGGTCCGGCGATCGGCAGGCTGAGATCGACATACTCCGAGTTCAGCTCGAACATGCTCTTAATTTCCCGCTGCATCGGATCGCGCGGGCTCAGCTTCTCGGTGGCGTAGTAACAGTTGCCGGCCAGAATCGGAGAGGCTAGCATCGCAAAATCGCCGGTGGCGTAATTGAATTCCGTCCTCCATTTGTCCAAATCCGTCACGACCGGACATTTGCCCGGCTCAGTCTTGCTGTGAACACCTTCGAAGCCATAGTACATCGTCTTCATAAACTTCTCGGAGGCGGCAAAATCGACGTATTTCATCACCGCTTCCGGATGCTTCGTTTCGGCGTTGACGACCGCCGTCATTTGAATCGGATTGACGAAGACGGAGTTGAACCGCCCCACCGGCGTCGCCGGGTACGGGATGACCATAAGCTCGGCATTCGGCACGTTACGCTTCAGAGGGGCGTAGGTGTCGGTATAGAACGTAATCGGCACGTTAAACTGGTCCATGTAAATGCCGATTCGATCATTGAGAAAATCTTGCTTGGCCCGCGCCCCGTTCTTGTCGCTTAAAAATTCCCGATCCACCAGCCCTTCGCTGTACAGCTTCCGCTTGAACGCCGTCAACGCCTCGATATTGTCCCAGCCGTGCACCAGCTCGCCGTCCCGGACAACGAAGTCCGGGTATGTGACGCCGAACATTTCGCTTAACACGTAGCCGGAATTATACGACAGGGCGATGCCGTACGTATCGTTCCTGCCATTGCCGTCGGGGTCCTGCTCGGTGAACGCTTTCGCCACCATGTACAGCTCTTCGGTCGTCGTCGGTACGGACAGATGCAGCTTCTTCAGCCAATCGGCACGTATGAAGAGACCCCGTGTCGGAATCGTCTCGTTAATACGCCCGAACTGGTACAGCTTGCCGTCCGCTGCCGTTCCCGCCTTGCGCAGCACCGGGTATTGGGTCAACAGTTGTTTATACGTCGTACTGTACTTCTCGATCATGTCATCAATCGGGCGCAGCAGTTTGCGGTCAATCAGCGTATCTTTAATTTGCGGCGCATACTCCAGTATGAGATCCGGCGCTTCCCCGGAAGCGAACAGTGCGTTCAGCTTCTGCTCCGACTGCGACCGCGGCACGGCCACGAATCTCGCTTTTACCAGCCCCGCATCGTTAATCCATTTCGTTATTTTGTTGTTCTCGATCGTGCCTTCGCTGGATGGAATGTTGCCGCGGTCGTAGATGGTCACCGTGATTTTGTCCCGTGTCGAGGTTTTAGGCGCGTCTACGGCCCCGTAATAGCTCGGGCTTGCCGTACAGCTGGCCAGGGCGACGATCATCACGCCAGCCGCCAGCAGCGGCACGGCCGCACGCTTCAGCTCGTGAAGCATTTCCCGCTCCCCCTTATATCGTAGTCTGCTTGCGGTACTCCTTAGGCGATAAACCGGTGTTTATTTTGAACAGCTTAGCGAAATAATTCGGCAAATCGTACCCAACCATACCCGACACTTCCGTGACGTTCAGATTCGTATTGGACAGCAGCAGCTTCGCTTTGTTCATACGCAGATCGATCAGGAAATTGACGAAGCTGCGGCCGGTTTCCTTTTTGAACAGGTGACTGAAATAGGCAGCGTTCAAGTGGACGTGCGAAGCGACCTGCTGTAATGAAAGCTGCTCGGCATAGCGCTCTTCGATGTAGCGGACCGCCCGCGTCACCGCGCTCGCGCTGTATCGGTTCTGCCATTCTTCATAATGACCCATAAACCGCTCCGTCTCCGCCTTAATCCATACACTGATTTCGTCTCTGCTGCGGCATTCGTTCAGCTTGCTGATGCGCTCCGTCAGGCCGCGGGCATCGGACTCCCGCTCCAGCTGCTTGCGGGCCACATCCTGCAGCGCAAAGCTGAGCGACAGAGCCTCGATCGGCAAGGTTTCGGCGTCTATGGCACTCATTTCTTTCGTCAGGCCATCCAAATACTGCTGCAGCGCTTCTGCCTGTCCGGCCATAATTAAAGCCGCCGCCTGAGCGCCGATGAGCCGCTGCCGGACGCGATTGACCGGGAGCACGGCTTCCGACTCGCTGTCCCGTTCCCCAGAGACGCGGCTCTGAGCGCTCTCCTCCATGGCGGCCTCATACAGATCGGCAAGCCCGCTGAGACGGTGGACGCGTCCGGCTGCATACGCAGCGACCGTCAGGCCAAGCAGCTGCCGCACCGTGCTGCAAGCCGCGTCGAGAAGCCGCTGTTCCTCGGCGCCAGCATCAGCAGGCAGCAGCAGGGCGAAGCGTCCTGCCTCGATCAACAGTAGGCTGCCCCAAAGCCCATGCGCGTCGAGAAGCTCGTCTATAATGTTCAGGACGGCGAATTGCAGCAGCGGCACATCGCGCTTCGTATAGCCCCGGTCTGCAGGGAGAAAATCGGCGACGTGCAACACGATCAGCTTGCTGCAGCGCAGCTCCTGTTCCAGCTCGACGGCCGCCTCCGGGCGATACGGGAAGCGCAGGAAAACGGCGCGTAACGCATTTTCCTGAAGGAGTTGCCGCTCGCTCGCCTCCTTACGTGCGGCAGTCTGTTTCTTTTGCACAAACGCATCCGCCTTAGCAAGCGCTTCATGCATATCCTGCTTGCTGCACGGCTTGACGAGCAAATCAAGCGCACCGCTGCGAAGCGCCGCCTGCGCATAATGGAAATCTTGAAACCCGGTAATGACGATAAACTCGATGTCCGGGAAGACGGCCTTCGTGCTCCGCAGCAGCTCCAGCCCGTCCATGACCGGCATCCGGATATCGGTGACGACGAGATCGGGCTGCAGCTCGACGATAAGCCGCTCCGCCACGAGACCGTTCTCCGCCTCGCCGCAAACGTCCCAGCTCGCTTCGGCACCGGCGATCATTTTGGCGAGGCCTTTACGGAATAAAGGCTCGTCTTCAACTAATAGAATGCGCATCATTTGCCGTTCCCCTTTCCTCCATGCGATCCGTTTCACACGGCAGCGTGACCCGAACAAGTGTCCCTTGCGGCAAACGCCGAATCTCAAGCCCGTATGACGCGCCGTGTACCAAATAAATGCGACGAAGCACGTTGCGCACACCCAGCCGTTCCCGCTCTCCGCGCTCGTTGTATAAGGTCCGGTCATCAAGCAAGTGATGAATCATTTCAGGCGAAATGCCGTGCCCGTTATCCTCGATTTCAACCAGCATGCCGGCCTCCCGGCGGCTGACCCGAATCGCCAGCCGCTTGCTCGCCGTCTGATCCAAGAACGCATGCACGAAGACATTTTCGACAAGCGGCTGCAGCAGCAGCCGCTGCATACGGCAGCTTAAAAGCTCTTCCGGGGCTTCAATATTGACGTGCAGCTCATCGCCATGCCGTGCTTCTTGAATCCTGATATAGTTACGGATTTGCGCAAGCTCGTCCCGCAGCGTACTTAACGTGGATACGGGAGCAAGTGAGTAGCGAAGCAAATCCGACAAGCTGGTGACGAGCGCCGCCGTTTCTTCGTCGTCGTACAGCAGCATGATTTTCCAATAGATCGAATTGAGCGCATTGTGCAGAAAATGTGGATTCAGCTGCGCCTGCAGCGCCTTAAGCTCGGCTTCCTGCTCGCTCAACTTGCTGACGTACACTTCCTGAATGAGCGACTGAATGTCAGCCACCATTTTGTTAAAGCTGTCGGTGAGAAAAGCAAACTCGTCGTTCGACGTACGTGGAATGGTAGTCCGCAGATTCCCCTCGCGCACCCGCTGCATCGCCCTTACGAGCACTTGCAGAGGCTGCAGCATTTTACCGCTGAAGAACGACACACTGACCGCCATCAGCACAATGCTGACAAGGCCGAATGCGAGAGCCAGGTGATAGACAGTGCGCCCCTTCGCCTTAATATCGCCGAGCGAAATGCCGCTGACGAGCGTGAACGAACGGGGCTCATACTCACTTTTCACGAACAAATAGTCGTTGCCGTCGCGGTGCTCGATGAAGCTGCCCAGCCCTTTGTCCGGGGCGGGCTCAAAACCGGGGCTGCCGTCAGGCTCCCGGCTGTACAAAAGCCGATTGTATTTGTCGTAAATATACGCTCCGGCCGTTTGCCCCGCCATGAGCGGGTCTAACGAACTGCCGAAGTATTGTTCGTCGATAATAAGGATCAGCATTCCGTACACCGTCTGCTGCTCGGTTGACTTCAGCCAGCGCGCAGCTACAAGGCTGCTTTTTTCCCCGGACGGCTCGTAGAAATCGGGAATGTTCATCCGCTGCCAGACGATTTCAGCCGACGCATTGCTCATTCCCTTTTTGACCTGCTCGTAAAAATCCGGGAACTGAAGATGAATTGAAGGGTTCTCCTGGCTGAAATAAGTGTTGTAGCCTTGCAAATCGACAATATAGACGGCACGGATGTGCGTCGTTTCATTTTTGATCGGCTGCAGGACGTTCGCCAGGTTCCGCTCCAGCATGAAATTGCGATACTCGACGCTTTCTCCCGGTGCCGGTTCGGCATGCATATTTTGCACAATCTTCTCCACGTACGGGTTGAAAATCACGAAGTCCGTAATGCGGTAAATGTCCTGAATTTTAAAGCCGATCTGCTCGATCGTTTGCTCGCTTGTCTTCAGATACTGCTTGCTGATCTCGCTTTCAAACAGGTTCAAATTCATTTTGTACGACATATAGCCGGTAACGAGCGAGCAGACGGTAATAATGACCGACAGCGCCAAAATAAGCTTTACTTTGAAATGCTGAGTGATGTATTGGAGCACATGCTTATGTTTCATCATGGATGGTTCCTCTTCCCGCAGTAACAGACGTTGGCTCTAAGCCCAGTATAATAAATACTCGCCAATCCCGCAGCCAACAACTCTACAAAAACGGATAAAATTTTTGGATAACGACACGCTCCCGCCTTGAATTCACAAAGAATATAAGTTCTTGCATTGCGAAAGAGACAGAAGCTTATAGTCTTAAAATAAAGATATGGTAAATTTTATTGTTGATATTTGATATATACGAACTAATGTTCTATAATTGAAGCAAAATGATTGCCAGAGATGATTTACCGAAGGATGTATCATTTGGAAGTAATTAGTAGTTATTGATATAATAGATATGAAAATGATCAGGCACTAAATTTGTAAACATAAGGAGATCAAACTATGGCAAACAACAAATTACTAAGAATGGACAATGTTGGCATCGTTGTAGAATCCCTTGATAACGCAATCGCTTTCTTCGAGGAGATTGGCTTGAAGCTCGAAGGGCGAGCTACTGTCGAAGGTGAATGGGCTGGTCGCGTAACCGGGCTGGGTTCACAGTGTGTAGAGATTGCTATGATGGTTACCCCAGATGGCCACAGCCGACTTGAACTTTCGCGATTTCTCACCCCACCTACTATATCAGATCACCGCACTGCTCCTGTAAATGCCCTCGGTTATCTACGCGTCATGTTCGCCGTTGAAGACATTGACGAAATGGTATCCAGACTTCTTAAGCATGGTGCTCAGCTCGTTGGTGAGGTGGTTCAGTACCAGAACTCGTATCGGCTCTGCTACATTCGCGGAACGGAAGGACTCCTGATCGGTTTGGCTGAACAACTAAATAAGTGACGTTGAAACTAACCGCATCGCGGCGCGGCCGGCAGCAAGCTGCTTTAACTCGGCGGGGCTTGGTGCTGCTTGAACTCAACTAACGGGACGATTACTCAATAAGCCGCCTCTTCAACGAGGCGGTTGTCTGATCGTAAAGATCAACATCCGGATTTACATAGCCGAAATAAAAAGAACCGCGCTGCACGCGGATCTATGTGATTATTTGTTTGCCCTCTTACACCACCTTCTTCAAATTACTTGAAGAAAGCTTTCATTTATATATTGATTGTTCTTCAATATGTTTCTCACTCTGCTAATAGTATCTTTTCCTTTTGGCAAATCTGCAACTCTGTTTAACAATACCCATCGTAGACTGGCTATCGCCTCATACAATTCCATTTCTTCAAAAGTATACTGTCTCTCCGATAAAAATGATTGAAGATACAGGGAACCTAATCTCTCACTGACATAAATCTTCATTAAACTTACGGACCAAGCAATATCGTACCTCGGGTCGCCGAGCTGAGCATTCGTCCAATCAATGATTGTGTATTTCCCTTCTGTCAAAAGAACGTTCCCTAAATTAAAATCGCCATGTATTATTTGATCTTGTTTCATACCACTACGCGGAATAAGTTCTTTTAGCAAGCTCTTGATATCATCATGCTGCTCAATCGAAGGGTAAAAATAACGGATGAAATCATGCTTTCGCAGCAAAGAAGAATCCATGTCTTCTATAGAAAGCATATGTATGTCCGACAATATCTTAGAAAGCATAGTTATTGTAGGCTTGTTTACCTTCATAACTGGAAATCCGTCAAAACTGGTGAGCAATACTGAGTTCATATCTTTATCCAGCCCCCATCCCAATGGACGGGAGACAGGTATGCCTTGAGAATAAAGCTCCTTTAGCAGCTTATATTGAAGTTCAACATTCGGCTTTGAGGTTCGATTCCATATCTTCAGCACAACACTGGAGCCGGCCGACTGAATCCTATGCACTTCCGCCTCAAGCCCCGAGTTTAATGGCTCGATAGTCAGTAAGTCTTCATTTTTGGATATGGAGTCTATTAATTCATTTCTTTCCACCCAACTAATATCTCGAATCAGATTATCCATGTCTTCAACCCTTCGCGGTGGATTTCATACAACGTGATTACTATAATCGACACTTCGTCATTCTTTCTGCTTAATTTAAAATTCTATAAACTTTACAATAAATCCTCTTCCAATGCCGCGGCAATCTCAGCCTTAGAAAGAATCAAGGACTTTGTGGGCAATGAGACTTCTGGCGCAGTCCACAACCGTCTGCCCGGCAGGACGCGGCCGCCAGCCAAGCAGCTGCTGCGCCTTCATCGACGTATACCGATACCGCCGTCCCAGCATGGGCGTAATTGCGCGAAGCTTGGGATCCAACAGAGACATCAGCCGAAGCACGAAATCGGGTACCGTCCGCTGCGGCACTTTCGCGGCCTCCTGCCCAAGCGACAATCGCAGCATCGCTGAAATCTCATTCATCCACGCAAATTCGCTCACCGCAATGAATCGCTGTCCGGCCGCTTCCTCCGATGTCATCGCACGGATGTGGATATTCGCCAAATCGCGCACATCCACGACTTCAAAGCCTATCCGCGGGGTCCCTGGCATTCGCCCCTGCAGCAGACGGCCAATCACCTGCACCGAGCCCGGGCTGTCCGACGATAGTACCGGGCCGAATACGGAGCCGGGCATTATGGTCGTCAATACGGTCGGTCCGCTGCAGTCCTTCATAAATTGCCAGGCATCCATCTCGGAGAGCACCTTCGACTTCCGGTAAGCGTTCAGGTTCTTATCATGGGGATCGCTCCACAACGATTCGTCAATAATCCCTTCCTCTTTGTAGCGGGACGGTGTCGCGGCTGCGCACGATGACGTCATAACCACGCGTTTTACTCCCGCTTTCGTTGCGGCGCGCAGAACGCGGAGCGTCCCCTCGCGGGCAGGCGCGATCAGCGCCTGCTCATCGTTTGGATTATCGCTGCCTAACGGAGAAGCGACGTGAAGCACATACGTACAACCGGCAGCTGCCTCCTCCCATCCGGCATCCGCGGTCAGATCCGCAAGAAAGAAGCTCAATCGATCGCCCGGGTCTGTTTCCGCGGCAATTGCTTTGCGGATCGCGTTCTCCTTGGAATGGCTGCGAATGGTAGTGCGCACTCTATAACCTTGCCGCAAAAGCTCGATAATGCACCATCCTGCTACATATCCGCTTCCTCCCGTAACTAAAACTGTCTCCGGCATTGCCATTCACACCAATCTCCTCTCATCCTGCTGCCGGCTCCCTCAATGGGATGGCTTGTGAAGCCATTATCTCCTACATAGAAACATAAAACTTGATCATTTCTGCCGAAAAATTGCCCAATTCTGCTATCCAATCTTATGCCGAGAAGTACGCTTGTGGGAACACAAAAAAGACAGCACATCATTTCCCTGTACTGTCTCCCCGAGACCCTATTTATTGAATTAATTAATACCTCACTCCAGCCTTATTATGCTTAAAGGCTTCTTGTGTAATTTGATAAAGATCGTCCTTAGGCTTCTGTAGTAAAATTGAAGTGATATCATTACTTATATATTTGCGACCTTCTAACCTTATTCCTTCCTCATTTAATTTGTTGGCAACAACAGTGACACTTCCTTCAATCGCATACTCATGAATTATCCTTGCTTCTAGCGATTGAGGTACATAGGACTCTATTAGTTCAATGACTCTCTGCTGCTCCGTAATTATTTTATATAATGCCTCAACATATTCCTTTCTCTTTTGCAAACTAACTTTCTTCATTTTCATAATTTCACGCTCCTACTATAAAGTAATGTTTTCTCCTGGTTTCTCACGAATTCTCAATATTTCAACTTTGACAGCTTGAGCGATAATAGTGGAGAATGCGGCCTGTGCAACTGATTGAAGTCAGAGCGTAGGCGGGAATAGAGCTTAGGATATCAGATTCCAAAACTGTGGATTATTCGGTATGATCGCACAGTTGGATATCCACATTCACCCTCGAGGTTTACCCTCCCATGTCACGCTGGGTCTATGCCCTCACATTCCTTCGTTCTACCTCTCAAGGGGTGGATGCCGATTCTTGCTCCTTTACGGGGTCGTTGCCCTTATGGAATATTGTTCGTCGGCTTCTCCGGTGCTTCCGTTGTCATAGTTGTTCACTTGTGAATAATGCGAGATTCCAGGTATTTGCTTTCTTGCTCTAAGCAGCCTCTTGCTGTATCTGGTAGCTCCTAACGGGACCCATAACGTCAATTGCGTTGTACTCTCTTTGCTTTGTCCCCAGCGTGTGCAGAACTCGAATGAGTTTGCCACACAAGGCGATGAGGGACTGCTTTTTCTTGAGTGGATTTTGGCTTCGCGTTGTATAGTGCTTGTGAAGCGACTTAAAAGCCTCATTCTTAGCCACCATTGGCATCACCGCGCGGTACAAGAGCGCTCGCAGGCGTGATCGTCCTCGCTTGCTAATTCCCGTCTTGCCCTTGCGTTTACCCGAGCTGTTCTCTTTGAGGTTTAGCCCGGCGAGTCGAATAATTTGTTGACCGTGATCGTAGTTGTTTAGATCCCCAACCTCAGCTAGAAATCCAGCCACGGTAATCGCTCCAACTCCCGGTACGGTCAGCATTTGTATTACTCCAGGAATGTTCTCCAGGATCCGCATGACTTGCCCCATAATGGATTCCAGTTGATCGTTAAACAGGTCGAACTGCCCGAGCAGCGTATGAAGTTCCATTCGAGCCGCGACGGCGCCTTCTACCAGTCCGATAGACGCAACAGCGACAGCGTATAGCTTTTCTGCACGCTTGATCCCCACGCCACGCTTCACGTCCGTCTTCCAGTGAGCCAGGACGTCTCTGGCCCCCTTGGCGACGATGTCTGCCGGCAACGGAAATGCCCTCATCGTCATGAGCGAAGCTTTGCCGTCCCAATCCTTAAAGACACCGATGTACTCCGGAAAAAACCTGTCAAACCAGTTGCCGATGCGACCTTTCACTTGCGTCAAGCTGGCCGACACCTTCTCCCGCAGGTTCATCAGGATTCGTAAATCTGCGTATTCTTTTGTAGGCAATTTCGGCTCCGAGTACTTCCCGTTCCGAATGAGATCCGCAATGACTTTGGCATCTTTATAGTCGCTTTTCGTCTGCGAGTTGTCCTCAAGTTCTTTCGTCTTGCTGACATGATGCGGATTGACGACAACGACCTGAATGCCTTGTTCCTGCAGAAATGCTGCGAGCGGGAACCAATAGTGTCCGGTTGGCTCAATTCCAAACACAATATCAGTCTTGCCATGTGTTTGTCCGAGCTCCTTCATCCACGTCGCCAGTTTTGTCAACCCTCCCTGATCGTTGTGGAACACGCAATCCTTGCCCAGTTCAATTCCACGAAAATCTACTGCACGCGCTACATGAATCTTCTTGGCAATGTCCGCACCGACAACCAGCGTCGAATCGGTAATTCGTGTAATCCGTTGATTCTGTTTCTGTTTTAGCTTATGCTTCATAGTAGGTGCCTCTTTTCGTATGTGGGTTTTGTTCTTTTGGTCGAGAACAACGATTCCCAGTATACAAGAGGCGCTTTTTTCGTTCAAAGCTCAAATTACTTCATTACAGGAATGGCTCCTTTAAGAATAATGAATAATCGATGTTCGATCATTGTTTGAATTTTCGAAAGCTGCTGACAGGACAGAGGATCCGTTAGCTTGAAGATCTAAAGATTTTGTTTCATAAGCGAGGAGATTTTTTGCTCATCTGTATTTTGGATCTTTTCGAGCTGTTGAATAACCAATTCCTGTCGTTGCATGGAATGATTTTGGCTTAGCTTGGCTTTCCCTTCTATTCTGTTCATTTTCATTTTAAAGCCGCGAATTCCTTTATTCAAACCGCTTAGAAAGTCGGGATCTATATCCTGCAGCCTGTAAGAACTATTAGGGTTCTCATACTTCGATACCATATCATTTAAGGAAAGCATTATTTCATTGTCGTCATCTATAAATTCGATTTCCCCGTAGACATGAACGGTCACATAGTTCCATGTTGGGACAGCTTTATTCGTCTCATACCAAGATGGAGAGATATAACAATGCGGGCCATGAAATACGGCTAACACGGTTTGATTGCTAATGTCTTTCCATTGAGGATTCGGACGAGCAAAATGCCCATACAGGTACACATGATTTTTATCGAGAATTAAAGGTAAATGGGTAGCGTAGGGTGCCCCGTCATGCTGAGAGAACAATGTAGCAAAACTATACTCTCTCATAATCTTGTAGGCAATGGACATATCCGTAATTTCAAAATGCGAAGGTATGTACATATAATATTCTCCTCTCATTCATTATATTTATAATCATAAATTAATAATAGATAAGAGTATTGACTGTTATAAGATCCAATTTTATTAACTATTATTGTACCAATCCGTTACTGTTCTTCGTATCAATTGCTGGAAGATCCCGCCAGCGTTTTAGTCATGACAAAATCAACTTGTTCCTCATCCCCCATATAAAAAGAGTGGGCTCCCATTTGAACAAAACCCATTTTTGTATAAAAGGCAATTGCCTTCTCATTCTTTTCCCAGACGCCTAGCCAGATCATCTTTTTGCTGTTTTCAATGGCTGTTTCCGCCGCTTTGTTTAGCAGATAGGTTCCAAGCCCTTTTCCTTGAAATTTATATCGAATATAAATCCTTTCAATTTCGAGTGACGCATCACCCATTTTTTCGGATTGGGCATCATCCATATTCAGCTTTAAATATCCAGCAAGTTCTTCATTGTCATAGATGAAAAAGAATTGCGAAGAGATATTGTCCATTTCCTTTTCCAACTGTATAAGGTTAAATGCCTTTGCCAAATAAGCTTTGATATTTTCAGGGGAATTCTGGTCTTTAAATGTATCATTGAAAGTTTCAATACTTATATTTTGAAGTATTCGCATATCTTCAGGGGTGCATTTTTTTATTGTTACATCCATTTTAAAATGTTTCTCCTTTAGACCAGATTAATAGGTTCTCTTATTTCCCTTTTTCGGTTGGAAACAGTTTTTTTATTTTTTTGTTATGTTCGTCATCATGCTTTTCAATAAAAGCATTCATTTCAAGTTTTGTAATTGCGCGAGCGGCGGTAGTACGGTCTACTTTCATCATTTCAGCTAACTTCTCTTGAATGATTCCGGGGTTTTCACACCCATAGATTCCGTTTGCTTTCTTAAAATACGGTTTACCCGTTCCACACTTACCGCCATTGATAGAGCGAAAGCGACCACAACAAAAGGAAATAAAGATATGCTCGTTTGTGTCGCAAGCAATCCAAAGAGCGGCGGAAGAAATGTAGATCCTGTGTAAGCGACTGCCATCTGATATCCCATCAGCTTGGCGGCATTCATCCGTCCAAAGCGCGAAGGCGTCTCGTGCAGAAGGCCAGGGTAGATAGGAGCAAGCCCAAGCCCAATAAGAATAAGTCCGGCAAGCAGTAACAACGGATGAGGGATCAGCAGCATCGCTCCTCCCGCAATAGCAATGAGCTGACCACACCGGATTAATACACGATTGTGAACTTTAAGAGTAATGAAACCGGTAATAAACCTTCCCAGAGTTATGCCGCCATAATATAAAGAAACCCAGCCGGCAGCCGTTTCTGCTGTTAAATTTCTTGCACCTACCATATAGCTGGCTCCCCATAATCCTATCGTAGACTCAACTCCACAATAAAACAAAAAAGCGATAAGCGTATATTTCACTCCCCTTATCCGGAGCACATTAGACTTGAAGCTTCCTGCAGGCTGCATCCGCTCAGCTTCAACTTCAAATCGGTCTTGTGAAATCGTACTGGTTGGACATTCAGTCCCTTTAGTCGCAGCGACGCGTTTCCACAGGGGGAGCGTAACAAGCAATATAATCGCCAATGAAAACTGTACCAGAGATACTGCTGTATATCCTTCCCTCCAGGAGTTATGCTCCGCAATAAAATAAGACATAATAATGGGTCCCATGGTTGCCCCCACACCCCAAAAACAGTGCAGCCAGTTCATGTGATGAGCCTTATAATTTTCAGCTACATAATGATTTAATGCCGCATCAATAGCACCGCCGCCTAGACCAAGAGGAATGGCCAAGAGGAATGGCCAAGAGCACAAGCCAAATCATAGAAGGAACCATAGAAAACCCGAGCAGCGCTCCTGCAGTGAGGCAGCAGCTGATTAGCGTAATTTTTCCCGTACCGGCTCGCTGCACCAAATTACCACTAATGAGACTGGAAACGATGGTCCCCCCAGCCACAATCATGGACAAAACCCCCGCAAAGCCGAACGAAGCCTGCATGTCGGAACGCATCACAGGCCAGGCCGAGCCAAGCAGAGAATCCGGAATACCTAGGCTAATAAATGAAATATAAATAATGACCAGAAATACAGTAGCCATGGTGCAACCCCTTTAATAGAGAATAGGAAGGTTAGAGTACAGAAGCCTTGTTATGATCAGCCCTCTGTAATCATCAGTTGAAGTGCTAAATGCTGCAGGCCCGTCAAGTAATCATGTCTCCAATTGCTCTTTATAAGCATCGGTATGTGTTCCCGCGGTATATATGCCGAGCTTTGATCTGCGATCCTGGCCAAGAGCGCTTCGTCTACCTCATCGTCGCAAAAAACGACTGCCCTGGGGTTGAGAATAGCGGCGAATGAAGCGATCAACCGGGCGACTGCATCAATCTGGCTGTCCTCAGCTAATTGAATCCGGTGATGATGTGTTTCCGCATGAAGCGCTTGACTGAAAGACCGATTATCGTACTGAGGCACAAAGGAAATCTCTCCGGAGAAAAACGTGCTGCCCCGCACGACATCGCCGTTGACCATAATCCCTGACCCCGGCCCATTCTGACCAAAATACAGATAAACTAGTGACTCGCTCTCAATTTCGAAGTTCGATGCATAGCCAAGCACCGATGCGTTCATGTCATTTTCGACCACAACCGGTATTTGAAATCGTGCTTCAAGCTCCCCTTTCAAATCATAGTTAAGAAATTGCTCATACGGCGGGATGAAGATTATTGTCCCATTGTTAACGGCGCCAGGCACTCCAACAGCGATGGAACGGAGACTTGGATATTTCTCGATCAGGGTTTCGATAAGCTGCTCCAGCAGTTGTGTATTTTGTTGTAGTACGCTCGGTTGGGTCCCCTGTTCTTTCACTTCCCCGATACAATTAAATATCGAATAATTCGTCTCGTTCTTCTCAAGAAACACAGCTAATCCCAACATGTATTCCGGATCATACGTATACCGCTTCGCTCTTCTTCCTCCACTGGAATCATCATTTCCTGTAAAGCGGATTTCCCCCTCTTTCTCCATCTGGGCTATAAACTTGCTGATCGTCGGAAAGCTTATCCCCAATCGTTGGCTGAGCTCCGCTTTCGTGGCGCTTCCCATCATGATGAGTCCTGCACGGATGCGATAAATTAACGGCTCCCTTAGTTCTTTTGGCGAATTGTATGGATGCGTCAAGATCGATCACTGCCTTTCATTTTTAAAAAGCGGCGTCACTTTTTAAAAAGATTTAATAAGTCAGGATCATTTTAACAGAAGCTGCATGTAACGGCAATAAATAATAATTTGCGAAAATGGCTCATCCCTGCCTGTTACTTCAATGAGCACAGCAGCCATTGCCGCGGGAACCACTTCCTAGACCGTTCAATTAACCACGAACGCTTTCAAAAAAATAAGCGACCGTTCCCCGGCGGAATACCGGAAAACGGTCGCAGCATACTAGTGTGTCTTAGTCATGATTCCTTGCTAGTTTTAGTAAAGAACCTTTATTATTTACCATTCTGCGTCTTGTAATTTTTTACATATTCATCTTGAACGGCTTGGCCACCCTGAGACATGTACTGTTGAACCAATGATTTGTACAGGCCATCCACTTCGGCCGGCTTGGCAACGATGAGTTTTGCTAGCATTTGAGCTGAAAGATTCTTAAGCGCCGCGTTGTTTTTGGCATCAGCCGCATTCGGTAAAGAATAGAAATAGTTAGTATAAGCGTCGACCATCCCTACTTTTAAAGCATTCTCTGCATCTTTTTCATAGCCAGGATATCCTGCTGAAATGGCTGCAGTATTCTTCTCTTGATCACCAAGCTCGATACCGTTGGAAAGGATATCATAGTCCAGGTTGTTAGCAACGGTCATCATTTTATCGCCAGAATTTGTCGTTCCTGTCTGTTTCGGAACCCCATTGACCATGTTGTAGTCCACACCTTCCTGACCGTTCTGAAGGAAGAGGGTTACTTTAGGGTCAGCCATCCAGTTGAGGTACTGTACGGCAAGGTCAACGTTCTTACTCGATTTAGGGATAATGATATACATACCGTTCGGGCTGTATACATTCTTAGGATGTTTGCCTGCATCATTCTGCCATGGATCAATAGGAATAAGCTGAGAACCAGGAACGTTCTTCACAAGGTTGGCAAGGGTGCCGGGAGCTGTTCTGTACGGACCATCCCAGTTCGTCTGGAAGGCTCCGACTTTGCCATTGGAAATATCTGCATCTAACAGTTTGCCATCCTTATCCGTTGCGAAGTTCGGGCTAATCAAGCCTGCGTTATACATCTTGTTCATATATTGAACCGCTTTATCAAACCCTGGCATACTCCAGTTTGCCTGCCAGATCGCTTGCGGCTGCAGGGTAGCAAACTGTTCTTCAGTAAGGTTGGACGGTTTAAAGGCTTCCGGTATATAGCTCAATCCGGGATTCGCTGGCTGCAAGGCATAGCCGTAAGGGATGACACCACTTACATTTCCGGGATTCTTCTCTTTGAATGCAACCATGGTGTCGTAGAACTGTTCAGGTGTCGTAGGAACAGGAAGCCCCAGTTTATCGAGCCAGTCTTTGCGGATAAACGTATTTGAACCTGCAAGAACCGTCCTCTTACCCGGTATTGAATACTGTTTGCCATTAAATTTGCCATACTTCAATACATCATCGCCAAGATACTTCGTAAGAGTAGGTCCATACTGCTTGAGAACGGAATCCAGCTCTGCCAAACCGCCCTGCTGTACATAATTATAAACAACACCCTGGTTATAAGTGTAGGAAATGTCAGGAGCCTGTCCGGCTGCCATCAATACGTTCAGCTTGTCTACTTCCTGGGCTCTAGGAACGGAAACAAAGTTTACGGTCGCATTAAACTGCTTGCCGAAATTATCGTTAACATATTTTGTCCAAAAGTTATTATTCAAATCCGGTTGTCCGGGTTTGCCTCTGTCGAAAACCTCGACAGTTAAGGTCCGATGTTCTTTTGTCGTACCTGCTGCGGTACCATTGTCTGTGCCGGTGGTTGACGAATTACTCTGGCAGGCAGCTAATAGAGATGTGAATGTTAGCGCTACCAAAGAAATAGAGATAGATCTTTGTACTTTTGCTTTCAAAGAGACCACTCCTTTTGTAATTTTGATATTGGTAATTTTATTTATATAAATTCGCGAAATTGATTCCATCATCCATTTCACGTACCTATATCAGCCTTTAACGGCACCAATCATAATTCCGGATACAAAGTACCTCTGAAGCCATGGATACACAAGAAGAATTGGAACCGTACCAAACATAATACTTGCCGCTTTCAATGCTTCTGAAGGCAGATTTACATTGACATTCTCGCCGGACATTTGCTGCGAAATATTGATAACGTTGTACAGCTTAAGCTGAATTGTATACAAATCCTGGTCTGTGATGTAGAAAAGAGCATCCTGAAAATAATTCCATCTGAATACGGCATATAATAAACTGACTGTGGCAAGCGCCGGCTTGGATAGTGGCAGCACAATTTTAAGCAGAATCTGCAGCTCGTTGCATCCGTCCAGGTATGCCGCTTCCTCCAGGCTTTCGGGCAGGCTCTGGAAGAACGATTTCAATATGATCATATAGTAAACGCTCATCACCCCTGGAAGAATCAGTGCCAATGGCGTGTTCAACAGATTCAGATTCTTTACATTCAGATAATCTGGAATCAAACCGCCGCTAAAATACATGGTAAACAGCATCAATAGCAATAAAGTACTTCTGCCCTTGAGTCTTTTTTTCGTCAGCGGATACGCCGCCAATATTGTCACTACCAAGGCAAGAAGCACAAATACCGCCGTCAGGATCACCGTATAGAACAAGGAATACAGCATACCGGCATCCCCGAATACAACTTTATAGGCTTCTATATTAAAGTCTATAGGGTAGATGGTAACGGCCTGGGATATAATCGCTCTGTTCGAGCTAAGTGATTGCGAAAGAATATAGAGAAAAGGAACCAGGCATATAAAAACTGCAATTAAAACAATAAATGCGGCCGTATAGTCAACAAGCCTCTTTTTTACATTTTGTGACATAGTCCGTTCCTCCTCACCATATTCCATTCTCGCCTAATTTGCGGCTTATAAAATTGGAAGTTACCAGGAATATTAAACAAATAACAGACTGGAACAGGCCGACGGCCGCACCAACTGAAAAGTTCGCCGATTGAATGCCTACACGATAAACATAGGTACTGATTACGTCACCAAAGTCCATGACAAGGTTGTTTTGAATGTTGAATGGGCGGTCGAAGTTAATGGCCATAATATTACCAAGCTGCAGGATCAGGAGGAGTACAATCGTTGAACGGATACCTGGCAGCGTCACATGCCAAATCTTCGCGAACCTGCCTGCGCCGTCTGCTTCAGCAGCTTCATACAACTGCTTGTCGATGCCCGTCATCGCAGCAAGATACAAAATGGTACCCCATCCTGCGTTCTGCCATACACCAACTAAAGAATACGTGGCAACCCAGGCATATTTGTTCGTGAGAAACGGTAACGTATCCCCTCCCATATGGGTAATTAAGGAGTTCAGCATACCTGTGGGAGAAAGCAGCTGAGTAACAATACCGCCGATAATAACCCAGGAAAGGAAATGCGGTAAATATAGTATGGTTTGACTTACCTTTTTAAATTTAGTCCATACCAGCTCATTGATTAAAATAGCCAAAATGATCGGCGCTGGAAACCCTACAATCAAATCCAAACCGTTAAGCACCAGCGTGTTTCTAACCACCTGAAAAAATTGGGGTGATGAAAAAATCTCCTTGAATGTTGCAAAATTGTTCCACGGGCTCAAACTGGCGCCCTGAAAAATGTTGTAATCTTTAAAAGCAATCTGTATACCGTACATGGGAGCATATTTGAATGTCGCTATATATACCACGGGGACGATCAACATAAGATAAAGAAGAATATCGTGCTTTATATGGTAAAATAATCCTCTTCTTCTGGCCAGCGGCTTTCCGATGCTTTCTTGTTTATCGAGAGCAGCACTACTATTCATCGCTTTCATAAACTACAACCTCCAATTCGCGGCTCTTCGCTAGACTTTGGATAAAGTTACGTTTAACGGTGGACGGCTCCAATCACTTTTGTTTGGCAACGCTCTACTTAAAGGATTAAGCAGGCCCTTCTTTTCCTGTATGCGTTTTCAAAAACTGCTCCCCACATACAGTGGATTTCTGGGATCGTGCCATCAGAGTAGCTGTGTGCTCATAATACTAAGTTTCGGTCTATGTCGTAAACAGGTAATAATATCCCTTTATTCGGTCTGCTATTCTAATATTTTTACGGGCTTCTTTGCTCGCCTCGGCATACACATAGACATCACCCTTTCATTCGCTTGGTTAATTCAGTGAATAAACTAAGTCGAAGCGACTATGTTTGCCCCTCCTAATATATGTAATTGATTGCGTTTTCATAGATTATTGTATCCCAGAATTTAATTCATGTAAACACATTCTTGTATGCTAGTATTATTAATATTTTTTAGCGGGTTTGTCCAACCCTGAAAATATATTCTATACCGAGTAATTTGCGTCATTTGTCCCGTCAGGGGTTACTCCTGCTTCTGAAAATTGTAATTTTTTAACATCTTACATGCTTTCGTTTGAACCCGACCTTCCCTTTCTCTACCATCTTTTGAATATTTTCAACTCCGTTCAGAAGCTTGCTTTTTCCCTTGTCATTCTTGACTTCTATCGGTCCTACTGCCTTCGCGGCTGCAAGCGCCCTGTCATGGAGGGGCAAATAGGAAGTCGCCACAGTGTATATAAAATTATTCATCGAATATTTCGTTCGCTCGGGAGCGTCGTGAATCGTATTTTTAACTTGCTCCAGCATTTTGGTAAGCTTGCTTTCAGCAAATTCGCTGTCCGGACGACTGCCCAGCAGCCAGCAATAACAGCTCCAGCCAGCAGACATCCGCAAATCCTCGCCGCTGGCAATCCACTTATCGGCAACATCCTGCGCAATATCCGCTTCCGCCAAAGTGACGGCCACTACAAAATCGGACAGCATATAAAAATAGGCCGCGTCCATCCAGCGGTCAAAATCCGCCTCCGTCATGGAGTTTGGCTCAGCTATGATTCCGGCATAGTACATGGCATCATAATTCCCCGTAGCATACAGCTGCTCCGCCAAAGCTTGATTGAGCTTGGTCTTCTTGAAAATGGGCTTCATTTCCCCTGTCGCCACGCCAAAAAGCGGCTCCCTTGCACCATTGGACAAGTACATTTTCTTCAGTCGTTCCTTGCCGAGCGCCTCAAGCTCCTGCATAACCAGTTCTACATTCATCGTTTTACACTTCCTTCGCCGGGATAGTTTGCACACTGTTAACGGAGAAGGCCCCCGTTCCATTAGTCCGCGGCAGCCTTCGTATGATCTTTATTGAACTCTTGATGTATACAAGCCTATTGTGTCTTTTTTCCAAATGAATATTCTTTCTTTTTTCAAAAAGAAAACGGCGGCTTTGAATAGTCAGGTTCAAAACCGCCGCTTGGTCAAGCCGCTAATTACTTCAACTCATTTAATGATTCTTTGAGAGCTGGACTCAAACTATAAGTTTTTATGATAGCTTCAATTGATTCTGCACGCGTTGCACCGCTGCTCGGGTCGAACGTATGCTCCGTCTTCCCATCGAAGATTCCCAAAGCAGCTGCCTTTTTAATTGCATCTGCACCGTAGGCCTCATCCAAATCCGTAAACTGAACTTTCGATGTATCTTGATTAAGGATCGATGCGTTCAGCACACGAGTGATCATAAGGGCCATTTCCTGGCGGGAAATGGTTTTTTCCGGCCGGATCGTACCGTCCTCGTATCTAGTCAATACACCGACAGCTACGAGTTCCTTAAGATGATCTGTGAACCAGTGATCATGGATATCGCTAAATGCTGCAAAATCGTTTTCATTGAGAGTTACTTTGCGCGATGCCATGTCCACAAAAGCACGGTCTATCATTGCTGCAAATTCTGCGCGCGTAATTTGGCTGTCCGGCTCGAACCCGCCATCAGGATAGCTATTAAGAACGCCAAGCTTAGTCAGTTTTTCAACGGAAGGAAGAGACCAGTGCCGGTCAACATCATCATACTTCAGCGTAACAAGGTCATCCCCTTTACGGAGTATTTCCGCCGTTCTAGCTTCTACGCCGGCGATTACATTGCTGTCTGCATTAACAACCCGGCTTCTAAAAATATCGTTAGGGGCCTGATACTCTCCTGCTTGTACCGGTTTAGACGGCGCGGGTTCTGCCGGCTTCGAACTGTCTTCTACTTTCGCATCATCGGATTCAGTAGGTGTCATAGTTGTAGAAGATGCACCAGCTGACGAGTGTTTTCGTTTACTTTGCGGTTGACTGGTGTAAGCATACAGTGTGATGGTTCCAGCATCGAAGCTTTGACCGGCAGGTACGGTCATGCTTTTGGAATGATCCGCATACCCATAAGCGCTTGCGGTGACAGTCTGGGCCCCTGATGGAACATCACTCAATGTAAATTCACCCTGCGCGTTCGTCGTTACGCCGATCTGACCGATTGTAACAGATGCGCCATCAATCCATCCATAACCGTCTCCATAAACACGCCCTGTTACCGTGCCGGTCGTTTGAACAGGTGTAGGTGGCGTATTGCCGCCAATTACATGCTGTACGTACGGTTCGGATATACTATCCGCTGTACCCAATCTCGTATCTCCGAAATATTTAGCTGTAATCGGGTGATCTCCGACACTGAGATCACTTGTTGTGTAGGTTCAAACCACCCCGCACCTTCTCCTTGAGCAGGTCTTTCATAATATTTTTGAAATAGAAGCAAATTTAATATAATATTGTTAATGCACCAACAGGCGGGAGGACAGGCCATGAACAAAAAAGAACAGGTCATCCTGGGCTTCAGGGACTTATTTAACAAGATGGTTTGGCTTAATAAGATCAAGATGGAAGACTGTCTTAAGGGGTATAAGCCTTCTGAAGTGCATTGTATCGAATACATTGGAAGGAATGCAGATTCCAACGTGACGAAGCTTGCGGAGTCCTTTTATATGACGAGAAGTGCCATAAGTAAAATAACGAAGAAGCTCATAGAAAAAGGCTTGATTGAAAGCTATCAGAAGCCGGATAACAAGAAAGAAATTTATTTCAGGCTTACCGAGCAAGGAAAAATAATTGACAAAATCCATGAGGAACTGCACAAAGAGTTCCAAGAGCGGGATAAAGCCGTTTTCGATCAGGTAACCGGGGAGCAATATGACAGCATGCTTAGCTTCATAGAGAAGTATAGCAGGCATTTGGACGTTGAAATAAAGAAACAGGGTATCGATATACAGTCGGAATAATTCGGACGAATATACATGAAGCTAATGGCAGCCGGTCTCTATTGAGAACAGGCTGCTTTTTTTATTGCTGTCATTTTGTTGACAAGGAAACAATATTTTGATATGGTTGTTTTGTTTCCAAGGAATCAAAATTACGACCTTTGAGGGGAGAAATTCATGTTCAAATTTAGATTACACAATGAACCGAACACAGAACAAACCGTAGATAAGAAGGCGCTGCTATTCGGCCTTATGTCGGTGTTTCTGTGCGGAATAGGCTTCAGTATCATAGCACCTGTCGTCCCATTCTTGGTACAGCCTTATACAAGCAGTCCGGGAGAACAAGCCATAGTCGTTACGCTGCTGACCTCCGTTTATGCCGTCTGCGTATTTTTTGCGGCCCCCGTACTTGGAGCTTTGAGCGACAAATATGGCCGTCGTCCTTTGCTCTTACTATGCCTTTTGGGCTCCGCAATCGGCTACTTCGTTTTTGGCATAGGAGGAGCTCTATGGGTACTATTTGCCGGGCGTATAATTGAAGGGGTAACTGGAGGAAGCATTAGCACGATCTTCGCCTATTTTGCGGACATCATTCCTCCGCAGCAGAGAACCAAATACTTTGGATGGGTGAGTGCGGTTGTTGGTGCAGGCACCGTCATCGGCCCTACGCTAGGCGGATTATTTGCCAAGTTTGGTTATGCCGCCCCCATGTATTTCGGAGCTATAATCACTTTAATGAATGTGGTTTTCGGGATGTTATATATGCCTGAGAGCCTTGACAAGAAGAAGAGGCTGAAAGAAATTACTCTTGTAAGACTGAATCCATTTACACAGCTTGCCAGCATACTTTCCATGAGAAACTTAACAAGGCTGCTGGTCTCCGCGTTCTTACTTTGGATACCTAACGGGTCTTTACAGGCCGTGTTTTCACAATTTACAATGGATACTTTCCATTGGAAGCCTGCACTCATCGGATTGATGTTTTCAATAATGGGCGTCCAGGACATCATTTCACAGGGCTTTATTATGCCCAAGCTATTAAAGAAGCTTAGTGATAAACAGATAGCCATGCTTGGAATGGTGTCGGAGATGATAGGCTACAGCCTTATTGCAGCATCGGCCTTGTTCTCCTTCTATCCTCTGTTTATCGCCGGAATGTTTATCTTTGGCTTTGGCGATTCGATCTTCGGGCCTTCATTTAATGGGATGCTCTCCAAGTCCGTCGATTCCAGTGAACAAGGGAGGATTCAAGGAGGCAGCCAATCCATTCAGGCTTTAGCCAGAATGATTGAGCCTATCATCGGAGGTCAGATTTATGTATCCCTCGGTCATGCCGCACCCGCATTTATGGGTATCCTCCTCATGGCAGCGGCAATCCTGGTTTTGTCCAAGGGCAGGCATGCAAGTGTATAACTTGTCCGCTCTATTTAGCCACTCGACTCACCTTCTTTGTCTCCGGAAAATTTGCGGCGAAGGCTGGCAATACCGAGCAGCAGCAGCGGAATCACAACTTGGTATACCGGTACATCAAACGGGGCTATGATTCTTGCGTGCAGGCCCACGCTGGTAAAGCTCGGGAACCCCCATATGCTGCATGCTATCACCAGAATGCCCACCGGAAATACGATAGGACGGTAGTCCGACAGCTTCCAGCATTGTCCTACAGAAAGGACGACGGCATAATAAAATACCGTGATTTTTATAAAATTGCCGACAATCCACATCGCCAATATTAACGCCTCCAAGTTTTCGAAGAAATCGGCGATGCTGATATAACGGACAGCAGCCAGAACCGGGTACGTTTTGTTACCCGTATCCGCTCCAAGCAGCCATAAGGTCATCAGATTGATAAAGGTCATACTAAAAATAATGGCAATAAGCGATAACAATGCCCACTTTTTTCCTTTCTGGGGGTCCGACAAAGAAGGCAGAAAGAAGGTAATCAAAAACAGCTGGGCTACCCAGGCCTGCGGCGCAGCTGCGCCCTTCAATACGGGAAGGATGCCGTGTCCCAGGACGGGAAACATATTTTTGATATGCAGATCCGGAAACAGCAGAAGAAGACTAAACATGGGCAAAATAAAGATAGGCGTGAAAATCATGGCGCTCCTTGCAATCATCTCTACACCGCCGCGTACAGCAATGGCTGCAACCAATACCATCGAGGAAATAATAATAAGGATAGGCGTTTCGAATAGAAAATTTCCCTTGACGAACTCGGCATACTGCCTGGAAATAATACCCGTGATTTGCAGCAGATGAAAGCTGAACAGTAAGGTCACCGCCTTCCCGGCCCATGTTCCGATGATCTGCTCGCTATACTGTGCAATGGTCATGCCGGGAAACAGGCGGTACAGCCGGGTGGCTGCAAACACCGCAGCATAGCCCGCTACCACGGTAAAGATCCCCGTCATCCAGAAGTCGTTCTTGGCATAAAATGCGGCGCTCGCCGGAAGAACGAGAACCCCTACGGCAAATACCGTCGGATACATCAATACTCCGAGTTGAAGCGAAGATATTTTCCCTTTATCCAGCATCTGCGGTCCTCTCCTCTGACGATCTTTATGCTTCACTGCCGCCCATCCTCTCTATTCTTCCTGCATCGTTACAAGCTAGTGCTTCAACCATCCGCTCAGCGGCTTATAGATATGCTGCAGATAGTTTGTCGGCCCCGGTATATGAGGCAGATCAAACATGGATAAGATCCAGCCCAGCAGAAGAAGCGATATGAACGCCGCCCGATCCCTTGCTGGCTTTTGTTTCAACCGGGGCCATTCAAACCATGCAATGATGGATATCGCAGCCGTTACGCACCCGAAGAAGCTCCAATTCATGAAGTCGACACCTCTTCTTCCGTCACCCCGCCCGGTGAATTGGTGAGGCCGGGTCTTGATATATAAGCTTTAACATCCGTGCGGACTTCAACCTTCGGAAACAGCTCCTCCCACCGGCCCTTCGCTTGTTCCCACTGTCTGGGATATTTCCCCTGGAACGCTTGGGCAAAATCAAATATATCCGCCTTCAATCCCTGTTGAACCTCACGGAGGGCCAGCTGGATGCGCCCTTGTACATCCTCAGCAAATGCTTGCTCCAGTTGATTCAGAAAATCCGGATTCATGGGATTCGACAAGGTCCCATTCTGAATCATGTCTCCTTCTGTCCTTACTTTAATCGTCATCTTCCACTTATTTCCTTCGATTTTGGGAATAAGCTTAACACTGGCTTTAACAGGGTTTAACGATACATCCCCCTGGTGCTGATCGGGCCGGAATGTCACGGTATATTCCTCAATATCGTTTCGGATCCACATGACCCCTCGCGTAACCTTTTCCGATATTTCGCCAATCATTTTATCCTTCTTGAAGACGGCAGTACCCAATATAAAAGGATTCGTTTGCAGCGAATCAGCAGGCTTTTCCGGTGGAAGAATGCGGATAATAGGGAGCACGGCTGACCTGGATTCTCCTTTTAACATGATGCTCAATTCTTCCAGCGTTACTCCGATGCCGATTTTATTTTTGGCCAATTCACGAAGCACCTCCGCTGAAGTACGCTCCATCGGAGGGAGCAGTCTCAGCGCCTCTGACGCTTTACCTTTACTGACGAACATAAATGCTCGTTCCCTGGGCTGAGGATGCCGAACTAGGAAATCGAAATGCTCCCGGATTCCTGCCGTTGCTACGGCGTCACTGAGAATAAAAACTTTGCACTGTCCCCAAAATAACTTACGGGACGTTGTGCGTTGGAGCTTGGACAAAGCGTCGGCAGCATTGTATCCTTCTTCATACCGCACGATGGTGTGCGGCGATTCACCGGCACTTCCGCCATCGGTGGAATCTCCCTTTTGACTCTTGGGAATAAAAATTTGTACGGTCAGTTGAATGAGGCGATCGTCTTTTCCCCGATCGAAAGCCAAGCCTGTAACGATAGCGAGGTCATTAATTTCTGTGCGATCCCAGCAGCCTGCAAGCGAAATACAAGCCAAGCACAGTGTCATTACCATCAATCGTATTTTCATAGAGACCGTTTTCCTTTTCCTTATGCTGATAATTGCATCGCTTGCCGTAAATCGTAAGCAAGTGAACGGTTACTCATCCTCTTCCCATGAAGCAGACATTTGCCGGTTCCCCTGCCTGTACTTATTATAGCCCCCTGTCAGGCGAGGACGCGTATTCATCATCCACCATGGCGATCTAAAGAGAACATCCTTCAATTCTTTCAGCTGCGGATTGGTAATCGAGGCTAAGTAAGGTACGCCGAATGAGCGCAATTTGCACAGGTGCAGCACAATTAAGATTAATCCCATCATGATACCGGCCAATCCAAGTGTCCCTGCAAGCATCATTAAAGGGAATCGCAGCATCCTTATAGCTATTCCGGCTACATATCTTGGTATCATAAATGAGGAGATGCCTCCAAGGGCAACGACAATCACCATCGGTGCAGATATGAGACCGGCCTGAACGGCCGCTTGCCCGATCACAAGCGCCCCGACAATGCTGACGGCGGCGCCGATTTGCTTCGGCAGCCGTATTCCCGCCTCCCGAAGCGCTTCGAAAAAAACTTCCATAATGATTACTTCGACCAGCGCCGGGAACGGTATTTCTTCCCTCGAGCTTGCCATGCTGACTAACAAAGAGCCTGGTATCATCTCTTGATGAAAGGTAAGCACGGCCACATAAAAAGAAGGCAGAAGAAGAGATATCAAAGTAAAGCAATACCGCAGCAAGCGGGTCATCGTACCGTACCAATAGCCTTGGTAGTAATCCTCTTGAGTTTGCATTAAAGAAAACAAGGTTATCGGGGCAACTAAAACAAAGGGAGTACCTTCGGTCAGAACAGCTACTCGTCCCTCCAATAAATTGCTGCAGGCTACATCAGGCCGTTCCGTATTCAGCATCAAAGGAAAGGGCGAGAAAGGATGGTCTCTAATCAATTCTTCGATATAGCCGCTCTCCAGAATACCGTCTATTTGTACCTCTTGCAGCCGCTTCTTGATCTCATCGACGACCGTCAAATCGGCGAGTCCATCAATATAAGCGATCACGGTGCGGGTTTGGGTGTATTCCCCAATCGTAATGGATTCCATTTTCAGATGCGGACTTTTGATGATTCTGCGTATTTGGGAGGTGTTGACGCGAAGAGTTTCAGTGAAGCCTTCCCGCGGGCCGCGTATTCCCGCTTCTGCAGAGGGCTCCTCGATAGCCCGCTTCTCCCATTTAGATAATCCGAAGGCGAGGCCTTGCGTTATCTTATCTACGATGAGGATGGGATAGCCGTTAGAAAGAAACTCGACACATTGCTCGAATGTATTGAATTCCATGATTTGCGCCAGCGTGATCCTTTTCTTCAAGTAGGCAAGATCTTGACCATCCCCCGCCTCTCCCTCTATGAGGGGAACAAAGAGATGCTCCTCAATGCTTTCGGAGTCTGCTAAACCTTCAATATACATCATTATGGCTTGGGTATGGCCGCCAATAACGAAAGAACGGATAATGATATCGGAACAATTGGAATAGATGGAGCGGAGTTTATCCAGATTTTGCTGCAGATCCGAATACATGATTTGACGGCTCTGCTTTGCTGCAGGCTGCTGCGTCCGGTCAAGGTGCTCAGTCTTCGTTGTTTTCAATGGTTTTCTTAGAAAACGGATCAAGCTGAGCAGCTTCATGTCAAACTCCTCCTCGTTTATTTAAAATTTATCATGTTCTTTCCCTTCCTTTTTTATGCAGTACTTGGAGAAGTCTGCACATTGGAGACGGTGTATCTCTAAAATAAAAGCCTGAAGACGAATGAAATGTCTTCAGGCTTTGCGATATATTTTGTTACAGCTCCGATTCCAGCTGAGTTAACAGCTTCACGACCAGGTCAGACGCTGTCTGAAGATGCTCAACGGAAGTGATGGACTCGTAAAATTGAGTTATCATTTCGGACTTATACGGGTAAAGAATGTGCGCAGCCTCTTTGATCTTTGCAAGGGTATCCTGGTTGATGCCCATAAACGCCAAGAGTTCCTTGACCCGCTCTCCTACAGGGGTGATATCGGTTGCACATGCATGATCCAGGTATTCCGTCCACGATTTTGTCTTTTTAGTAAAAAAGTTCATATGCTCAAGTCCCCTCGACCTATTTAATATATGTTGCTGCGGGCACACCGCTCAAGTACTGTTCAAAATCATGACTGGACAGCGGCTTACTGAACAGGAAGCCTTGCCCCTGGTCGCAGCCATCTTCACTCAGCACAGCTAACTGTTCTTGATTTTCGACACCTTCAGCAATGACGTTTAAGCCGAGCGTTTGAGCAATAGTCAATATTGCCTTGACAATCGCATGGCTTTCCTTATTCTGGTGAATATCCCGGATGAACGAAGCGTCGATTTTCAAGGTATCGAAGCTCATTTTCCAAAAGAATACGTTCCAGGGAGCGTTCTTCCATATCCAAGCGAAAGAATGAAATGCCGTTTCTGCCGCTGTCTTTCACCGCATAAAGGGCCATATCTGCCCGTTTCATCAGTTCTTTAGGCACCCTTCCATCCGATGGAAAGAGAGCGATGCCCATACTGCAAGAAATATGAAACAGCTTGCCTTTGAAATCAATCGGCTTTTGCAGACTTTTTTGGATTCGCCGGGAGATGGACGCGACTTCTTCTGGACTGGATATGTTGGTTAATAATACGATAAACTCATCGCCTCCCAAGCGGGCTACCATATCATTCGAACGAATACACTGGCTGATCCGTTGAGACGCTTCGATTAGAATCAGATCGCCAGCCTCGCGGCCGAGCGAATCATTTATGTTTTTAAACCGGTCCAGATCAAGGAACATGATAGCCAGCTGCAAACGAAGCTGCTTGGCTTGGTGGATTTCTTTGCGCAAACGATCCATAAATAATCTTCGGTTCGGCAAATCGGTCAGCGTGTCATGATAAGCCAGATGGTGGATCATTCGTTCCGATCTTTTCCGCTCAGTTATATTGCGCATCACGAGAACCAAGCTGCTCACGATCCCTGATGGATCGATAATCGGATTAATTCCGGTTTCCATGTCGTAATAATCGCTATGCTTCGTACGCACTCTGAGCTCCAGCAGCGGGGATGCCTCCCCTGTGCCTTGCTGATCTTGAATCACCTTGTTGAAATGCTCCCGGTCTTCTTCATGGATCCATTCGTACATGTAATGCTGTTCAAAATCAGCCAGCTCGTATCCCAATAACTGCGGTGAGAAGGAGACACATACTTAAATTTTCCCTCTGCATCAATAATAGAGATCAGATCCGATGAATTTTCGGTAATTAAACGGTACATTTCCTCGCTTTTCCTTATATCTTCCTCCATCTGTTTCTGCAGGCTGATATCGTTTCGAATCGAAATATATTGATACGGCTTTCCCTGCTCCGTTAGAAACGGGACAATTGTCGTATCCACCCAATAGAATGAACCATCCTTGGCTTTATTCCGTATTTCTCCGCGCCAAACCTGTCCGAACCCGATCGCGAACCACATCTTTCTAAAGAAAGAAGACGAGTGATACCCGGAATTGAGAATACGATGATCTTGGCCAAGCAATTCTTTTCGTTCATACTGGGAGATTCTGCAGAACTGGTCATTCACATAAAGAATCATCCTGCCCGCATCCGTGATGGCTACAATGGAGGATTGATCCAAGGCATGCCTGACATCGGCCAGTTCCTTTAATGCTTCTTTCAAGCTTTCATCCCTATCGAACAAGGAGGTTTCCAAAAAAAGGATATGTCCAATCGCGCGCTGTCTCCAAGTTTTCATTCCCCATATTTTACCACCCGCTTCATATTGTAAATTCATGTTCCTATCCGGTTTTCATAAAAGACCGCACAAAATAACCCACCCAAACGCAAACTAGGGTCGGTTGCAATACTAGCTCCTTGCTATTCAAGTGCCCAGTTGAGAATAGCCGCTCCTCGCCTCCACAAAAGATTCAATTAGGTCAAAACAGAATTGGAAAACTTCAAAATATTTCCTTCAGCCTCGCTAAAAGACCGTTAATCTTGCGTCATAACTGCCAATTTTTTATAGGTCAATCGGACTATTTTAGTATACCGAATCTTACAATGATTCCAATAATAAACCCCATTAAATTTTCTTTATAACTTATAAATACACCGCTTTTTGACTATAACTTTAGCATTCATGGCTCAGCAGTTTAACACTATAAACCCTATTACATAAGCAAATTTTGCTGAATTCCATGTATAAATGAACCATCCTGCTTTCATATTTATACTATAATTATCCATGCTAAAAGGCTGTGATTGCAGTCACATTTTGTCGAAAAAACAGGTATTTGTACCTAATTGTGGAATTGGGGACATGAGTCTAAATTAGAAGAGGTTTTTGTCGCAAAAGAATTGGCCGCGTGTAAAAACGGAGGTAACAAATAAGCTATACGACGCGGCCCATGGAAAGGTTATTCAGTCATTTGTTATTTGTTCGAATCGCTCAGCCCTGCCATGCTATCCAGCAGCTGGCTGTATGTTAGATTATCCCTTGTAGGCTTTCTGCAGCTCCGCAAGATCAAATTTCTTCATTTTAAGAAACGCCTTCGTTACGCGCGCGATTTGCTCCGGTGTACCGTTATTCATAATCTCTTCCATCTCTATCGGCACAATTTGCCAGGATAGTCCGTACTTATCTTTCAGCCAGCCGCACTGCTCGGCTTCAGGAACTGCAGTAAGCTTATCCCAGTAGTAATCAATCTCTTCTTGGATGTCACAATATACCATAAACGAGACTGCTTCGTTGAAACTGAATTTGTGCTCGGCCGCGCTGTCCATTGCGGTAAACCACTGATTTTCAAGCATGAAATCAGAAAACATGATTGTTCCTTCCTGATTAGGTTCCATGCCTTGAGGGTAGCGGACCCTAAGTCCCTGCCTGGAGTTCTTAAATACGGATAAATAAAACTGAACCGCCTCTTCCGCTTTACCGCATTTGTTACCGACAAACATGAGAGACGGCAGGATCGCCGGCCGTTCTTCACCTTCTGGATTGGTAAGAATTAACTGCCAAGACAAACCATACTTATCTTGAATCCAGCCATACCTCTCACTGAAAGGATACTTATCCAGAGGCATCAACGCCATGCCGCCTTCAGACAATTTGCTCCAAACCTTATCTATTTTTTCTCTTGCGTCTTTTTCTCGCGAGGGGTCAAAATTAACCATAAACGACACGGACGGATTGAACTTGAAAAAAGGACCTGCGCTGATAGCCATGAACTTCTGCCCCCACAGCTCAAAAGAAACGATATCGGAATCGCCGGATGGTGTGTCGTGGAAGGTAGCTGTATTCGTAATTTTGGAGTCCGGGAATATGGAAGCATAAAACTTCGCCGCTTCATACGCCGCCTTGTCAAACCATAAATGCGGAACGATGATTGGATTCGTTTTTGTCATAGTTGTTCCTCCTACTATAAAGTAATGTTTTCTCCTGGTTTCTCACGAATTCTCAATATTTCAACTTTGACAGCTTGAGCGATAATAGTGGAGAATGCGGCCTGTGCAACTGATTGAAGTCAGAGCGTAGGCGGGAATAGAGCTTAGGATATCAGATTCCAAAACTGTGGATTATTCGGTATGATCGCACAGTTGGATATCCACATTCACCCTCGAGGTTTACCCTCCCATGTCACGCTGGGTCTATGCCCTCACATTCCTTCGTTCTACCTCTCAAGGGGTGGATGCCGATTCTTGCTCCTTTACGGGGTCGTTGCCCTTATGGAATATTGTTCGTCGGCTTCTCCGGTGCTTCCGTTGTCATAGTTGTTCACTTGTGAATAATGCGAGATTCCAGGTATTTGCTTTCTTGCTCTAAGCAGCCTCTTGCTGTATCTGGTAGCTCCTAACGGGACCCATAACGTCAATTGCGTTGTACTCTCTTTGCTTTGTCCCCAGCGTGTGCAGAACTCGAATGAGTTTGCCACACAAGGCGATGAGGGACTGCTTTTTCTTGAGTGGATTTTGGCTTCGCGTTGTATAGTGCTTGTGAAGCGACTTAAAAGCCTCATTCTTAGCCACCATTGGCATCACCGCGCGGTACAAGAGCGCTCGCAGGCGTGATCGTCCTCGCTTGCTAATTCCCGTCTTGCCCTTGCGTTTACCCGAGCTGTTCTCTTTGAGGTTTAGCCCGGCGAGTCGAATAATTTGTTGACCGTGATCGTAGTTGTTTAGATCCCCAACCTCAGCTAGAAATCCAGCCACGGTAATCGCTCCAACTCCCGGTACGGTCAGCATTTGTATTACTCCAGGAATGTTCTCCAGGATCCGCATGACTTGCCCCATAATGGATTCCAGTTGATCGTTAAACAGGTCGAACTGCCCGAGCAGCGTATGAAGTTCCATTCGAGCCGCGACGGCGCCTTCTACCAGTCCGATAGACGCAACAGCGACAGCGTATAGCTTTTCTGCACGCTTGATCCCCACGCCACGCTTCACGTCCGTCTTCCAGTGAGCCAGGACGTCTCTGGCCCCCTTGGCGACGATGTCTGCCGGCAACGGAAATGCCCTCATCGTCATGAGCGAAGCTTTGCCGTCCCAATCCTTAAAGACACCGATGTACTCCGGAAAAAACCTGTCAAACCAGTTGCCGATGCGACCTTTCACTTGCGTCAAGCTGGCCGACACCTTCTCCCGCAGGTTCATCAGGATTCGTAAATCTGCGTATTCTTTTGTAGGCAATTTCGGCTCCGAGTACTTCCCGTTCCGAATGAGATCCGCAATGACTTTGGCATCTTTATAGTCGCTTTTCGTCTGCGAGTTGTCCTCAAGTTCTTTCGTCTTGCTGACATGATGCAGATTGACGACAACGACCTGAATGCCTTGTTCCTGCAGAAATGCTGCGAGCGGGAACCAATAGTGTCCGGTTGGCTCAATTCCAAACACAATATCAGTCTTGCCATGTGTTTGTCCGAGCTCCTTCATCCACGTCGCCAGTTTTGTCAACCCTCCCTGATCGTTGTGGAACACGCAATCCTTGCCCAGTTCAATTCCACGAAAATCTACTGCACGCGCTACATGAATCTTCTTGGCAATGTCCGCACCGACAACCAGCGTCGAATCGGTAATTCGTGTAATCCGTTGATTCTGTTTCTGTTTTAGCTTATGCTTCATAGTAGGTGCCTCTTTTCGTATGTGGGTTTTGTTCTTTTGGTCGAGAACAACGATTCCCAGTATACAAGAGGCGCTTTTTTCGTTCAAAGCTCAAATTACTTCATTACAGGAATGGCTCCTTATCTTCTGAGAGAAGGCTTGACCCGAGCTTTGTTAGGAAACCTCGGATCTGCCAGATTATCATGATTTATAGCGGGTTAAATTTAGGGCGTTCGGTCTTGTTAATATCGCCAATTAAAGGCAAACGAGAGAGCATATTCAGCAAGAAATAAGAATCCCAAGGGAAATGCTCAGTTATCCCTAAACCGATGACATCATATGCTTTGGCTGTATCTTGCAAAATACGGATAATCGTTTCCATTTTGACTCCCCGCGGGAACTTATCCTTACTTATCCTTATACTCCTCGTATGTTTCCGGGTAAGCAACCAAAAGCGAACGGAATTGTGTCATATCCAGTACATCCAGATCAAAATGAATCATTATTTTAGATAGTTTCCGTTCATCCAGCCATCGCAGCACCTTTGAACTATCCTGCTTTATTTCATCCGGTCCCAGGCCCCACAATATCCAATTTCATGTTTCGCAGCGGCTCAGCGTTTAAAGGCTCCAATAAATCATTTAACCCTACGAATAATACCTGTTCAGGTTTAAAAATACGCGGGACCTCTGCGACAAATTGTTTATCGCCCACCCCAAGTAAATTCGCAAGAACTATTGCGTGATGGTTTGGGATATCTTCCGGAATATAGACGTCAGGATGAGCATCAACCCAGAGCAGAGCCGTGTCCCCATCATATTTCTCATTCAGATATGCAAAAGGAGCAAGTTCGACGCTGCAATCTCCCCCCAAAACGACGATATGTTCAGGATTGTGTTTATGAATTCGTTCCTTGGCATAGCGGGCTTGTTTCAGCACGGTACCTTTTTCCATGATTTCACTATTTCCTCATCAAGATTGGAACTTACGGACACTTCTTCAAAAGGCCCCTCTGACTTGGGAGCAAGCCAGTTTAGCAAACGGGCTCCCAATATATAGGGAGGATTATTCCCTCCACCTTGCCACTGCGGAAATAGAAGACGCAGCGTATGATCGTTTGTATTGTCCATCATGGAAAATGCTCCTTTCGTGAGGACAGCTTCGTATGTACTTCGCATCGCAGATGAAATGGAAGCGGACCAACCATTTCAGAGCTGCAAAGCAAAAGAAGCCGTTTCTATGCAGTTTACCACAAAGTTGGTAGAATTTAGATGTTTTCATAGAAAAAATTGCAGACGCTATGGGTTGAGCGGGTCGCAAAAGACCGAACCGACGGGATATGAAACATATCGCTGGATCGAGTAATTGAGAGCAAAGCTGTACGATTACTGTACCTTCTCTCATTCTCAGGTATGCAAGGGAGCGGCTTAAAAAGGAAAAGAAAGGAACGCTAGTTCGCCTCCCACGAGGCGGCTTTAAGAGTGAGCCGATGGAGGATACTATCCCCGAAAAGACCGCCTAAGTCCATTCGAGTAGCGTAAGAGCTACGAGGTATTACCCCGTGACCGCCGTAATTATGGATGCGAAGATCGGCAGCTTTGCCCGCCTTGCTTCTCCCAAGGCAGCTCATAGTGTACCGAAAGTTAGTCCCTCGGTGAGCCTTTCTTCAAGGCGGACCGTTTGCCGCGGCTCAATGGGCAAAACCGGCAGCGGACTTCTTTACAAAAAGATGGAGAGCTTTAAGAACGATTATATGACAAAACCAGCAGAAAACCGCCGAATAACGAAGCTCTCCGGCGGTTTTCTGCTGGTTTTAAAATCTGAAACAGGTTCATTCAAATTAGCAAACCGCGAGCTTTTCGGACCGGCCTTGCTTGCCCGCAGGCGGTGAAGCCGGTTCGGTTCAACTCAATCACTAATTATTGATAAATTGCAAGTAAGCCAGCATTCGCTGAAGCATGACAGCGCTTTGTGCGCGGGACGCCTCCGCTTCGGGCGCGAATGCCGCGCCGGCCATTCCTTGAATAATGCCCGTCCCGGCTGCTTGCGCTGCCGCATCGGCGGCCCAGCCCGCGATATCCGAACCATCGGCAAATGTCTGCAGCATGCCGCTATCGGCCTCCGGCGATTTTCCGGCATAGGCCAGCGCTCTGCCGATCATTACCGCCATTTGTTCACGTGTAATGTGCGCATCGGGTTGGAAGGTGCCATCCCCATAGCCGTCGATCAGGCCTGCTTGCCGCGCTGCGCCGACAGCGCCCGAGAACCAGCTGGCCGAATCCACATCCGAGAAGGACGGCTGGCTCGTTGCCTCAGGCAACCCCAGCGCCCTGACGAGCAGCTCCGCAAATTCGGCGCGGGTAATGCTGTCGTTCGGAGCAAATTGGCCGTCCGGCTGCCCTTCGACGATCCGCTTGTTCGCCAGCAGTTCAATCTCTTGCTGTGCCCAATGTCCATTCATATCCGCAAAAGACTTGTCCGATCGAATGACCGTATAAAGACCGTCATACGGCGACCTAATCGTGACTGCCGGTTTATTTCCATTTGTGACTCCCGTGAAAATAGAAGGCGCAAAGTGCAGCCCGCCCGTCGCATCAATCCAAACCGCCGTCGTCTTGTTCGACTCAACCGCCTCGTGAAGAGGGATTGTACGCTCAGTATAGCCGACGCCGGCAATCAGTCTGCCGTCCGCATCCAAGGCGAAAGTGATCGGACGATCGATCAGCGCGGTTGTCTCCAGCTTTTCTAGTGCTTCCTTAAGCACATCGCCCGTCGCATCCGATGCCGCAGCAATCGTCACTGTGACGGTCGACGTTTCAGGCAAGCCTCCGATTGCTTTAAGCTGCAGCAGCAGGCTGCTTCCATTTACGATTACTCGGATCGATGCTTCCGGACGCATCTTCAGCACATCCTGCAGAGCTGCCGCCGGCATGCTGATTTTGACAGCCGGTTGCCAGCCCTTCAATGTTCATCACCGCTTCTCCGTCATCGCTTGCAAACGCTCCAGCCACTTGCTCGGCCGTTAGCAGAAGCCGTACCACAGTCAGACCGTCTGCGGACATTTCCGTCTTCTGGCGTACGGCAGCGCGAATGCCATTGATGAGAATATCGGCCGTGGCTGATAAGTCGGCCTGCCCGTTGTCCTTAGGTACGGGACCGCTCGGATCGCCCCCGCCTCCATCGCTTGAATCGTCGGATCCTCCGGAATCACCGAGTGGCCGATGCCTGCTGACCAATTGGATTTTGCACGTTATATTGCAGCGTATAGAGACCAGGCCGATGGATGTCAACCGTTCCCGTTACCGCAATCGCTCCGGTCAGATCGCCGTAGTAGTCATCCGACGCATGGGCGCCGGGATCGGAGAACGCCTCACCGGCCATCATCGTAACGGCCGACGAGCCGAGCAGCGTGATAACCGGCGGGGCGATTACATATACCGCTCGAGTCACCGTGGGCGCCGCATTGCCCGCATTGTCTTTTACACGATAATCGAGATGATACCAGCTTACCCCTGCCGTATAGACCGCTCCCGTCACCGTAATGGCCCCGGTCAAGTCGCCCTCCTGTTTATCCCACGCTGTCGCTCCAGGGTCGGCAAACACGCTTCCTACCGCTACTATCAGCGGATTCGACCCGTTCAGATGAATGATCGGCATGTCGCCGTCATATACGTACACGCTGCGCGTTACCGTCGCCTCATTCCCCGCACGGTCTCTCGCGGCGTAGTGAATTTCATATAAGCCCAACGCCTCGGTATCCACATCGCCGTTAATCATGATTGAGGAGGCCGGCAGCACACCGTCAAAGTTATCCGTCGAGGTTGCCCCCGGTTCCAGGTAGCTGTCCCCTTGGGGTACATAGAAAGGATTATCACCAATCAGCTCGATTGACGGGGCCGTATTGTCCAGAACAAAAGGCTCAGATACCCGGTCGTTGACGTTCCCCGTTTCATCGACGGCGTGAATGTGCAAATACCATACGCCTTCCCCCTCGGTCTGCCTGATCGTATCGCCTGTTGTAAAGTCGCTCCAGCCGACAGCGTGTTCCTCGGGCGCATCCGTGCTTTGCGTCCACATGTATTTCAGAGATTTCAAGTTGGAGCTCGCCTCGTCTGTCACCACTACAGTTGTTTCAACAGTTGCAGCAGGATCGGGGCTTCCGTTCGGACTAAAGGCGATCGACGCCGCCGTCCTGTCATAAATAAGACTCAATACTGCTCCGGCTATATTTCCATTGCCGGAAGCATCCATTGCCACGTCGCCGTACACAGCCACCGTCACCAGACTATCGGCTTCCGGGGTCACCAGAAACGTATACGCATCTCCGCTTCCGGTAATCGCGCCTGCCGTGCTGTTCGTCACTGTTACGTCTCCGTCCGTAAACCCGCTTACCTCTTCACTGAACTTCGCCGTTACCATGAACGGTTCATTGGTGAAGTTTCCTGCGGTTGTTGTCAGCGTTACTGTTGGCGGCGTATGATCGTACGTCAGCACCAGGTCCGTCGCGGGCGTATTTCCGTTTCCCGCTGCATCCACGGCCGCGTCACCATATACCGACACTGTCACTTGTCCGTCCGCAGTCGGCGTTATCGGGAATGTAAATGTATCTCCGCTTCCGGCCAAAGCGCCTACCGTGCCGTTTGTCACCGTCACGTCTCCGTCCGTAAACCCGTTTACCTCTTCACTGAACTTCGCCGTTACCGTGAACGGTTCATTGGTGAAGTTTCCTGCCGATGTCGTCAGCGTCACTGTCGGCAAGGTATGGTCGTACGTCAGCGCCAGATCTGTCGCCGCCGCATTCCCGTTGCCCGCAGCATCCGCTGCGACGTCAGCCGCCAGCTGCACCGTCACTGAACCATCAGCGGTCGGCGTTACCTGGAACGTATACGTATCTCCGCTTCCGGTAATCGCGCCTACCGTGCCGTTTGTCACCGTCACGTCTCCGTCGGCAAAACCGCTTACGGCTTCACTAAACTTCGCCGTTACCGTAAACGGCTCGTTGGTAAAGATTCCTGCCGGTGTTGTCAGCGTTACTGTCGGCAAGGTATGGTCGTACGTCAGCACCAGATCCGTCGACGCCGCGTTCCCGTTGCCGGCTGCATCCTCAGCTATGCCGCTTGCCAGCCTAACCGTAACTGTCCCTTCTACAACCGGTGTCACCAGGAACGTATACGTATCTCCGCTTCCGCTAATCGGGCCCACGGTGCCATTCGTCACCGTTACGTCACCGTCTGCAAACCCGCTTACCGCCTCGCTGAACTTCGCTGTCACCATGAAGGGCCCCTTGGTGCCGCTTCCCACAGAGCTCATCAGCTGCACTGATGGCGGAACTGGATCTGAGATCGTATGAGCATAAAGCGTCAGGCTGCTGGTGATAGTACTTGTTTCCGTCACCTGCTCGCCGCCTTCGGCCTCCGTGTACCATCCTTCCCAAATATAGCCTGCACGCGACAAGCTTGGGAGCGTCTTGCCCGCCGCTGCCAATGACGTCGTATAAATCTGTATAGACGCAGGGTTCGACTGAGGCACGCCATTCCAATCAAAACTTATAGTAAAATTATTTCCCCCCATGTGCTCTGATCCGGAGATCGCTCCGCTGATCGTTCCATTGTTTGTAACCGAAGCGTCGGCAGGAATCGTAATCTGACTTCCGCCAGCAACCTGAATTTGTCCGGAATTGTACAAAGAACCGAACGGCGTCCCGCCGATAGCCGATCCCGACCCGCTTCCGGAGACGGTCACGACTCCAGCCGTAATCGTCACATTCACTCCCGGAGACTGATAGGCCCCACCGATGCCGGCACCGCCGTAGGTGCCGGTAGCGGATACGTTTCCGCCGTTGATTATAATCGTTCCGCCGGCGCCGGCATTGCCTTCGCTGCCGTTCTTGATGCCGCTGCCAATCCCGGCTCCGCCGCCGGTAGAAAGAGCCGTCACATTCCCGCCGTTAATTATTGTCGTCCCTCCGGAACCGCCGAACGATCCTCCCCCGATCCCAGCTGCGCTCTGGCCGGTTGCAGTTACATTTCCGCTATCGATAACGATCGTCCCCGCCGTCTCCTGATAATTGCCTCCTATACCAGCACCATAACCGCCGGCCGCATCGGCTATTAAGGTACCGTTGACGCCGGAGTCTCTGATCGTGAGAGTCGCTCCGACCGGAACATGAACTGCCGCTGACGTTGAGCCGGATCCCGCATGTACGGCCAGCCTGTTGCCGGCGAGATCGAGTATCAGACTTCTTCCCGATGGAAAGGAAAGCGAACCGGACGATTGTTCGATTCCGGCACCCAGTGTAATTATGCTGCCACTGGCTGCATTGGCAAAAGCGCTGGTCAATTCCGTCCATGTTGTCACTGTCGCATCGGCATACGCCAACCTGCCCCCCGCTGCCGAGAGGAGTCCGAACAACAGCATCAGACATAATCCGCCACGGCTTCCTTTCCTCCACAACGTTCGTGTCGTCCGCCGCCGTTTACTGTTCATCGCTCACAACCTTTCCGTTAAATACGATCAGAAACTGCGCTAGAACTTCCCGGATCTACCGGTCTATCGCCCGGAGCAAAGCAAGCATATGGACGCCGCTTTAGACCCGCGCGTTTATTCTAGCAATCTTTCCTTCTATTTCAAATAGATTACAATTCTATTACAAAAGCTCTCAGCAGGAAAAAAAACCCTTTCGGCACAGAAACAGACGAAAAATGTCGAACAAACAAAAAAATTATGAAATCAGAATGTGCATGCGTATTCCTCGTACGGTCACTGAATCCTCGAAAATTAGGTCCGGAAGAAAATAAAGCGCTTATCATTAGCAAATGGCAAGACTTTTTCCATATTCAAAATGTATAATTAGGAAAAAGAGGAAAGGTGTGTGCTTTCATGCTTGGTCTGGAGAATAAAATCGTAGCTATAGCTGGCGGAAGCCGTGGAATCGGGCTGGCAACAGCGAACCGGTTTGCTAAAGCCGGAGCCTGTGTCGTCATCGGCAGCCGAACGGAAACCGAGTTCACGGAGGCGGCTGAATCTATTACCCACAGTGGTGGGAAAGCTTTAGGACTGCCTCTTGACGTTATGTCGAAGGAAAACGTCAATCTATTTTTCGAACGGATTGAACAACAATTTGGGCGTCTGGATGTTTTGGTCTATTGCTCGGGGACGAACCGGCGAGTACCGGCAGAGGAGTATCCTGAAGACGCTTGGGATCAGGTGCTTTCAACCAATTTAAAGGGCGCTTACTATTGCTGCCAAGAAGCTGGAAAACGAATGATTAATCAGAAGGAGGGTTCTATCGTTACAATCACTTCGATGACGTCACATATTGCGACTCCGAATCAGAGCGCTTATGCCGCCACTAAAGGCGGACTTCTTCAGTATACAAAAGTGCTGGCCGTTGAATGGGGAAAGCATAACATTCGTGTCAACGCCGTGAGCCCGGGCTATATCGAAACCTCTTTGAATGCGCATAATTTTCGCAATGCGGCTTTTCGTGACAACGTTCTCAATCAGATGCCGATGGGGCGCTTCGGTGGAACCGATGAGATTGCCAATGCCGTCTGTTTCCTAGCATCGCCTATGGCATCTTACATTACAGGAGCTTGTTTGCCTGTCGATGGAGGTTTTCTCGCAGGTCATCCGAATATCATTATGCAGTAGTAATGGCCCGAGAACCGGTTTGAATATTGGGTAAGCTCCCCTCCCCTTTATTGGTATTATGTCCCTTATCTTTCTTAAAAGGACTTTAAATGAAAAAAGCGCAACCTCATCTATTTGACGAGGTTGTGCCTTTTTTTAATCCGATTGCCCGAACAAGCCAGTCCTTTTCATTTTAAAGCTCCGATATACGAATCGAGCCTCTGTTCGATCCGCTCGAGCATAGGACCGAAGAACAAGGCCTTCCACTTGCAACGACATACGGCAGCCTCGTTTTTTATAAGAATCTAAGTATGTCTAATTGACCATAGCCCGATAAACTATCTGTTCTCCCCGTATGTTCAATGTGTATCACAAACGACAAATTGATGCTGTCCAAAGCTTTGTTATGGAGCTTCTTTCCCACTGCTTCGCGAAAGCGAATTTCGCAGCGGATTCGCTCCGGCAATGGCTAGCAGCGCGACCAGAGCCCCGATCCACCAGATGAGCCCCGGCAGCCCGGACGACGATCCGACCTGCATCAACAGGCCGCCTGTACCCTGGCTGATTCCGCCGCCAATGGCCATCGCCAAATAATAAAAACCGAAATAGGTCGCCGTCATATCCGGCCTCGCAAGCCGCGACGTCAAGTCGAAGCTCGAAGGTTCGATTACCATCATCCCAACCGCAAACAGCGAAATGCCTGCGACAAACACTGCCACGTGCCCTGCATTGCCCAACACGAGCAGTCCCGTTCCCAGCAGCGCAAACCCAGCCTGAATCGTACGTATCACGTTGAATCTTTTCACCAGCATGTTGATAGGAATTTGAAACAGGATCATCATCACCGAGATGACAAGGAAAACGACGGATACCGATGAAGCTTGCTGCGTCAAGTCAACAATACGGGCAGGGATCGCCAAATAAAGCTGCATGAATAGAAAAAAATACCCAATCATCACAGTTACGTAGTGAACGAACGGCTTGTCCCGCGTAACGGTTCGCCACATGTCGCCCCAGGCGACCGGCTTTACTTGAATGCGCATGGACGGCAGCCGGATATAAGTCATAATGCCTGCGATCACGAACAGCGCCCCGGAGATCAGTGACAGCAAGTGGAAGCTTACTGACACTAATAATGAACCGAGAAGAGCCGAAACCACGATGCCGAGGTTGTCGGTCACCTTTTTCACGGCGTAGGTACGAGAACGGCTCTGCGCATTCGTTAGCGTCGTCAGCGCCGCGTCGCCAGTCGGCTCGAACAGGCTGCCGCCGATGCCGGCAATGATAGCGGATACAAATATAAAGAGAGGGCTCGTTCCGAGAGCAAACATGCCGAACCCAATGCCTCGCAGCACAAACCCGAGCGAAATCGTCAGCCGGTAGCCGACCCGGTCGGAGATCATCCCCGTCAGAGTCATCGGTCCTGCTGGCTGAATTGGCGAACCATCAGCAGCACACCCGCAAGCAGCGGCGTCCATCCGAGCGAATGCGTCAGATAGACGGACAGGTTCGGGATAAGGGCGTAGAAGCCGATCGACATCAGAAACGAATTGGCCAGCAGCAGCGGGACGCCGCGCGGCCAGCCCTTGTACCACATTTTCAAGCACATCCACTCCATCCTTCAAGTTGCGATTTTATCCGAATTCACAAGAAAGCCGCGATGGAAATCAGCTTGCTCCGGTTCGGCTCTCCGAGCCGTCCGGCAGCTGCCTCACAGCTTACACCATTACTATTTCTGCATCGTAACCGGTTTTCCTTTTAGTTCGAGAACGTCCGAATTTGCATTAAAAAAACGCGCTCGCCCCAATGGCTGCACGTTTTTTGGAAAGCACTGTTATGATATTGTAAAAATATTCCATAAAATTCTTTTTTGTATGACGATCCGTTGACCTGAAAGTTTTCATCTTTTCGGATGGTCCTTACTCTCGATTTCCCACTCGCAGCATGCTAGGCTTGGAAATTCAACAGCACAGACTTGGTCTTCTCCACTTCATTAACCAGCACTCCGTTGATCCCCAGACGCTTCCATGCCAAGATATTCTCGGGAGACGTATAGCCGGTAGTCCCTTTATAGCCAGCCATTACCCAAACCTGCCGGCCTGCTTCGTGAATAAGGCGTACCGCTTCCTCATCCACCCATCGCTCCCAAAGACGGATGATGTCCGCACCATTTTCGATAAATTCCGCAGCGTGCTCCTTGGAAGGCATCAACGCAAGAATTTCGATATTTTTGTTAAATTTCTTCGCAATGCGGACATCTTCGCTGGTCATGACACCCATTATCACCTTATCTTCGTACCCATATGCACGAATGCATTCCAGAATCTGAGGAAGGCGCTTGCCGCCCTCTTTGATATGGAACACAACCGGCGCCGCGCCGATGGAAAGCACTTCTACCAGTGTATGGGGATGCAATTGGTGATTGTCAGCATACCTAAGAGATGAAAATTGCTCTGCCGTCAGCTCTTGAATTTTAGCTGGATTGCCGAACAATTTTAAAGCATCCTCGTCATGGCTGATGACGGGGACGTCGTCTCGCGTAAAGCGAATATCCAGTTCAACGTAATCTGCTCCGAGCTCTAATGAAAGCCTGGACGAAGCGAGCGTCAGCTCCGGATAGCGCTCCGTGCCGCCTCTATGTGCAATTAATAACATAGGAAGTACCACTCCATCCTATTATGAGTTTTTATATTTGGGATCCAGCAGGTCCCGCAGCCAATCGCCAATCAGCGACACCAAGACCACGACCACAACAATGATCACGCTCGGCGCGATGCTCAGCCACCAGGAGTTGATCAAGTAGTTGCGCCCGGCGCTGACCAGCAAGCCCAGTGAAACGTCCGGAGGCTGAATGCCGATCCCGAGAAACGACAGCGAGCTTTCCAAAAGAATAAAGGAGCTGAAGCGCATTGTTGCATGAACGATCAATGGGGAGGAAATATTCGTAAACACATGCTCGAACAGGATCCGCATTTTGGAAGCGCCGAGCGCCCGGCTGCATTCCATAAAGTTCGCTTCCTTGAGCTGGATGGTCTGACCGCGCACCAGCCGTGTAAAGGTCGGATAGCCGGTAAATCCGATAATGAGCACCAGGATCCACTTGCCGGAACCAAAAGCGGCAGCGCATACGATCGCTATTATAATAGAAGGAACAGAAAGCTTGACGTCCGTCAAGAAAGACACGATAGTGTCAAACGGACCTCTATACAACCCGGCCAATACCCCCAGCACTGTACCAACAAAGGTGGCAATCAGCATACTGCTCAAAGCGACCAGCAGTGAATTTTTCGTTCCGTAAAACAGCCGAATCAGAAAGTCCCGTCCAAGATGGTCGGTGCCCAGAAAATTGCTCGGTGTGCCGCCGTCCATAAAGGAGGGCGGAATCAGCCGTGCGCCCAAATTCGTAGCTCCCAAATCGATGGGGAACAGCACCGGACTCAGTGAAGTAAACAAGGTAATCAGGAAAAGCATGATAATCAACACCATAATGAAGGGCGGAATACGCAAGTTTAACATTCTCATTCGGGTTTCCTCCCTTCTTAGAAATTATCCCGAATACGCGGGTCCAGGAAACCGTAGCTTAAATCAACCAGTAAATTGACGACAATGACTGTCGTAGAGACGAGCATCACACCGTATTGAATCACGGGAAAGTCCCGATATTGAGCAGCCTGTACAATTAACATGCCAATACCCGGAAAAGCGAACACGGTTTCTATGACCACCGCGCCTCCAATCAATGTGCCCAAATGCAAGCCAATGATGGTCACCACCGGAATCAGCGCGTTGCGCAGGGCATGCTTGTAGATCACCATCCGCTCTCTGACGCCTTTGGCCCTGGCGCTGTCCAAATAATCCTGACGCAGGACGTCCAGCATCGAGCCTCTGGTCAAACGCGCGATACCGGCCACAGAATCAATCGTTAATGCAAGCAAGGGCATGATATAGTGCTGTGGTGAGCTCATGCCGCCGCTCGGCAGCAGCCTTAGCTTGAGGCTGAACAGAAAAATAAGCAAAATGGCGAAGACAAAGTTCGGAATCGTGTAGCCCGCGATGGAAATCCCCATCGTGATGCGATCCAGCAAGGAATTTCGGTGAACCGCAGCCACGACGCCGATCGGAACGCCGATCACAATGGCCAATACAAAAGAAATCGTGCCAAGCGCTATGGTTGGGCCTGCGCGTTCAGCGAACAATTCGCCTACCGGGCGCAAATAGTGGTAGCTCTTGCCCATATCTCCGGTAAACAACGAGCTCAAATATTGGGCATACTGCAAGCCTAACGGCTTGTCCAAGCCGAGCGATTCGCGCAGCTGGGCCCTTACGGTTGCCGTCGCATCGTCGGGCAGCAGCCATTGGGTCGGATCGCCCGATAATCGGGTAATCATAAACACTAACGTCAGAATGAACCAAACGGTGAAGATGGCCTTGATCAGCCGGGTCGTGATAAATCGGGTCATAGTGTCCCCTCCTTATCGGCAAACAAATGACAGGCAACGAAATGGCCCGGCTCCACTTCCTTCAGTGAGGGCATTTCAACGCCGCACACCGGCTTCACATGCGGACAACGGCTTTGAAACGGGCACCCTGCGGGAGGATTAATCGGACTGGGCAGCTCCCCCTCCAACAGCGTCCTGTCTCGGACCGCCTCAGGATTAGGTACGGGAATCGCATTCATCAAGGCTATCGAATAGGGATGCAGCGTATTGCTGAAGAGCTCATGCTTGGAAGCGAGCTCCACGACCTTGCCCAAATACATGACCATAATGCGGTCGCTGATATGTTTAACCACGCTCATATCATGGGAAACAAACAAATAGGTCAGACCGAATTCTTTTTGCATTTGCTTAAACAGATTTAATATTTGTGCCTGTACCGACATATCCAAAGCGGAAACAGGCTCGTCGCAAATGACGAACTCCGGCCCCAATACGAGCGCCCGGGCGATGCCGATACGCTGCCGCTGTCCGCCGCTGAATTCATGCGGATACTTGCCCAGCGCATCCTCCGGGATGCTGACCTTGTCCAGCAATGGCAAAACCGCTTCAAGCTTTTGCTTGGCGGTATACTTCGTATGAATGCGAAGCGGCTCCTCGATGATTCGCCGGATCGTCATCCGGGGGTCGAGTGACGAGTACGGATCTTGAAAAATCATCTGGGCTTGCTTCCGAAAGCTTTGGGGTCCCTTCGTTCCCACCCGTTGTCCTTTGAATAATATTTGGCCGTCGGTAGCGTCCGTCAAACCTATCAGCATGCGGGACAGCGTTGATTTGCCGCAGCCCGATTCACCGATCAGCCCCAGCGTTTCACCCTTGTAGATCTTAAAGCTGATATCGTCAACCGCCTTGACCGTCCCGACGGTTTTATGACGCAGCATCCCTTTATTAACAGGGAAATATTTTTTTAGATTTTTGACTTCTACCAGCACTTCAGCATCATTCATTGTAAGCTCTCCCCGTTTTTATCCTCGAGCAGCCAGCACTTTGCTTTGTGCCCATTCCCCAGATCGAACAACGGCGGCTCACTTCCTTCGCACTTATCAAACGTATGAGGGCAGCGGCCGGCAAATCGGCAATGGGTGACAGGCGCGGTTAATCGAGGAACTGAGCCAGGTATCGAAAACAGCTCCTCCTTGTCCTCCTCGATGCTCGGAATGGAGGCAAGCAAGCCTTGGGTGTACGGATGGGAAGGAGCAGCGAAAATATCCGCTGTCGCCCCTTCTTCCACTACCACACCGCCGTACATGACCATCATTCTGTCGCACATCTCGGCAACGACGCCCATGTTGTGCGTAATCAATATCATTCCCATCTGAAATTGCTGCTTGACCCGGGTCATCAGCTTCAGAATCTGCGCTTGAATGGTGACATCCAGCGCGGTCGTCGGCTCGTCGGCGATCACCACTTCGGGGTTGCAGGCCAACGCGATTGCAATCATGATTCTTTGCTGCATGCCGCCGGACATCTGGTGAGGATAATCGTTCAGCCTCGTTTCCGGCGCGGGGATGCCCACCAGACGTAAAAGCTCGATGACTCTTTCTTTGACTTCCTTCTTGGACATGTTCTCATGAAGCTGCAGCACTTCCGCGATCTGATCTCCAACCGTGTAGACCGGATTCAAGGCCGCCTGGGGATTTTGGAAAATCATCGAGATTTTTTTCCCTTTGATCCGGTTCAGCTCTTTCGCGTTCAGCTTTAACAGGTCACTGCCGTGGAACAGGATTTCGCCGTCTTCAATCTTCGTATAGGACTTGTCCAACAGATGGAGTATGGAACGGGCTACGGTGCTTTTGCCGCAGCCGGATTCGCCGACGATTCCCAGCACCTCGCCCTTGTATAGACGGAAGCTTACGCCATCCACCGCCGGGACCTTCTTGTTGTTGGAATAATAGTAGGTTTTCAGGTTATTCACGGTTAATACGTCTTCCACTACCGTTCCACCCCTTCGATCATCGGATTGTTAATTCAATACTTTGAAATTTTCCGCTCTAAAATCCATCGCTTGCGAGGAATAAGGCGTCCATTCCAGACCTTTACGAATTCCCCAGCCCTCATACGGATAATAGAGAACCGTGCCAGGTACTTCTTCGTCGAAAATTTGCATTTGCTTTTTAGCCAGTTCCTTCCGTTTGGCAGGATCCAGGATGGAAGCCAGTTCTTTCGCATTTTGCAGGAACTCTGGACTCATGTCCTTCCAGTAGATTTTCTCTGCATCCGTTCCCGGGCCCCACAGCAGCGACAAGCCGCCGGACGGATCAGGGAAACGCATCGTATTCGACCAGTTCGCTACGGATTTACGCTCCACTTTATCGCTAAACTTGACTTTGGCGTTAATGCCGATTTTATTCCACATGTCAACGATGGCTTCAGCCGCTTCGTTGCCGAACGTATAATAATTGGATTTCAGCTCGTATTCAATCAATTCGCCTTTATAGGAAGACTCTGCAAGCAATTGCTTGGCCTTCTCCACGTTATATTCAGGTGCAGGATAATCGCTCAAGAAATATTGTCCGTACTCCGAATATTGGTGGCCCTTCGGAATGACGGCCTTGCCTTGCCACAGCTTATCGACCAGCATTTGACGGTCAATGGATAAGCTTAGCGCCTGACGCACCTTTTTGTCGGCAAGCGGGCCGCTCGTCGTGTTGAACGTCAGCACGTGCATATTGCTGATATTCAGTCCTTTGACGCTGAGATTTTGGTTGCTCTCAATGACAGGGACCTGATCGAGAGGCACCTGCGTGATGAGATCTACCTCACCGGTAATCAGCGCTGTAATCCGAGTCGACGTTTCATTGTACACAATGTACTCGATCCGTTTGGCTGCCGGTTTCGGGCCCCAATAATCGTCAAACCGTTCCAAAACCACTTTTTCCGGCGAATAGGAAACGACTTTGTAAGGGCCGGTACCGACCGGCTTCGCTGCAAAAGCTTCATCACCGACTTTAGTGAGATAATCGGCGGGAACGATCCAGGAACCCCAGCTGGAAGCTATGCGCTGCTCCAGCAGCGGATCGACTACGTTCGTGATGATACGGAACTTGTAGTCATCGATAACTTGTACTTCTTTCACAACGGAGAGCATGTTCGTTGCATCCGCCATGCCCGGCAGGTTTTGGTGCAAACGATTGAAGCTGAAGACCACATCCTTGGCGGTCAGCTCGTCTCCGTTATGAAACTTGACGCCTTTGCGCAGGGTGACATCCAGTGTATAGTCGTCCACCCGCTTCCATTCCGTCGCAAGCATCGGCTTCAAGGACCAATTGTCTTTCGGATCGGAGAGAAGGATCGTTTCGAAGATGTCGTACAAAATACGTATGCTTGTATTGCCGCTGGTACGCTGCGGGCTGAGCAGCTGAGGAAGCTCGGTTACGCCGATTTTCAGCACGTCGAGTTCCTTCGAACCTGATGCCGCGGCTCCTGACGCTTCAGTGCCTGATGCTTCATTCGTGGACGAAGCGTTGTTGTTACATGCCGAAAGCACGAAGCCGAGAAGCAAGATAAAGATAAGTAAGGTTGCCGTTCTTTTCATTTTAAAAATCCCTTCCTTCTTTTTATTTCCTGTATCCTTCGATATACCTCGTTCCGTTCACATCGATAAGCCGGATGCCTGCACCGCTTTGCTGATTTCCGATTTCTTGAGCCGCTGCTTCAAGCTGACCGAACGGCTCGCCGATCCTCTCAGGCTCAAGGCCTTCAGCCAAAACCCTTCCGTCGAAGCCTGACTCTTCGCTTAATCCGATTAAATGGCATACCGTTGGCGCGATATCGACGATGCCGCAAGGCAGATCGCTGACATGACCCTGCTTAAAGCTGCTGCCAACCCCCAGACAAAAAGCATGCATATCGTAAGGAGAAATCGTGCCGTGTGATGATAGAAGCTTGGTGGAAGAGGTCAATGCTCCCGTAATTCCAGGCATGCCGTATTCGTTCGGCTCATGACTCCATACCGGCTGGACCCGCAAGAAGCGGCGCCCGCTCGTGCGTGATCGTTCCTAATAAAAGCTCGAGGGCAAGCACATCGGGCAGATCCGAATATTGCGCATCCCTGGCAAAAACAAGCTCGCACCAATCCTGGGATTGCAGCCAGCCGATTAAAGCCTTGACCTCAACGGCAGTCGATTCCAGCGCTTCCTCAGCATAGATGTAGCGGCCGGCTGTAACAAATCGGGTCTGAAGCTGCAGCTCTTCAGCCGCTCTTTGCAGGTGCTCTTGAAGCGAGCCCTGCGCTTGTATCGTGGAATGTCCATGGTCGCTGATCCACAGAATGTCGATCGTTTCACTTAGGCCTTCCCGCTCTATGGCATGTAAAATTTCCGCTACGCAGCCATCTACGGCTTGCAGCGCTTCTTTATGCTCGGGAGAACCGATTCCGTAATCGTGCTGGCTTGCATCCGGCTCGGACAGCCACAAGACCATCACTTGATTCTGCTCATTGTTCAAGTGGATATCGATCAGCGAGCGCGTTGCCCACTGCGCCCGTTCCTTTTTGACTGCGGTACGCTCTTCAGGAACAGGACCCAATTGGCGGTGCAGCTCTTCCATTTCCTCTGTCCCGTAGGCGGAGGAAGGATTAATGACCCGCCCGGGATGATTCAGGTTCCAGAGCAGTGAAGCGCCCGGCGAGCTGGATGCGGCAACCGCCAGACGCTTTCCGTGCCGGTGCAGCCGGTCTCCAAGCGTAGGTTTCAGGATGAAAGGCTCCGACATGGACCCGCTATAGGCGAGCAGATGCTTGTCGTTGCCGGTCTGGAGCAAGCCGTCGTCACCAAAGCCCTGTATATACATCAAATTACTGACAACGCCATGGCGTCCCGGATACACGCCGGTGGTCAAAGTTGTCATACTAACCCTTGTCTCCGAGGGATAAGCCGCATGGAAGGAGGTGAACAAGGTGCCGCGTTCCATCAGCTTAGCGCATGTCGGCATAATCGCGGGTGCCACACTGTCCGGCCGTAACCCGTCCGTACCGATAATCAGTACCAGGCGGTTGGAAGGATCATGCTGGCTTGATAAGGTCATTGGTTTCTGCCCCTCTCGTTACATTGATTTTTTGCAGCCGTACTAAGGCATCTCCTAAAGGCTCCACTTTCAGAACGAATGGAAACCGGTCCAGGCTCAAGCATAAATCAAAGTCCTCAGGAGGCGCGGAGGCATCTCGCACATCCAGAAATTTTCCAGTTTTACTTTCATTCAGCATAAAGTTCCGAATGGACTGAAAATCGACCGGGTTTCCTTCCAAAACGTTCTTTACATATTCGGCAAGAAGCGTATCTTCATCCGCCTCCTCTTTTGCTTCCCAGCCCATGCAGACCAGCGATACGACCGCCGGATTCTTCATGCGGATGTAATCAATAATGGCCTGTGCATTGACAAAGCTGCCTGTAATAATTTCATCCGCACCTACGGCATTCACGATCCCTTGTGTGCCTGCGCTTGTCGTATGCACAACGGTTTTGCCCGAAAAGTCTACGGATTCAATAGAAGAAGGGGAATTCCCGTAATCGAAACCGGGCTGAATGATTCCGCCTCTTTCTCCCATCAAAATATAGTCCGGGTTCTCCTGCTTCAGTCTGTACGCCGTGTCTATATCTCCAACGGGAATCAAATCCTTTACGCCATTGTCCATCACATAGCACGCTACCGAAAAAGCGCGGAAAACATCGATAATAACGGTCAAGCCCTCGGCCTTGCGAGCCCCTTCGATTAACTGGTAAATATTGATTTCCATAAAAACAGACTTCCTCCCTGTAGCTTTATCAATTGTTGTCTCCATCCATTTGGTTCGTTCCGGCGGCTGCGCCTCTTCAGCGTAATATGCTTTCTCCTCATGTCTTCATTCTATCCCCCAATTGTCATCTCACAATTAACTGCAAATTAATATAAATTTAACGAAAGGATGACATATTCGCAGTATTGTATAGATAACGTCTATACTTGAGGAGCTGGAATTATGTTTAATTTGCAGCAGTTGAAAATATTAGTCTTACTTGCAGAATACAAAAGACTGACTGTCGTCGCGGACAAGCTGAAAATCAAACAGCCTTCCGTTACATTTCATATGAAAAAGCTGGAACAATCCGTCGGTGTCTCGCTTTTTATCCATAAGCATAAAATGGTTCTTCTCACGGATGAAGGCAAAGCCCTTCTGCATTACGCCACTCGCATCGTTTCACTGTCCGACGAAGCGGAGCAAGTATTAACCGATTATCTGCAATTTAAAAAAGGCAAGATCATCATAGGATCGAGCAATACGCCGGCAACCTACTTTCTTCCAAAGCTGCTTGGAGAAATGCGCCGGGCTTACCCTGATGTCAACATTGTGATCCAAGTAAATAATTCTCCTAAGATTATAGACTTGGTCAAAAAGCTGGAAATCGATTTCGGTCTGGTAGCCGAGCATAACGTGAGCGATCCTGAGCTTGTCGTTATTCCAATGGTTAACGATGAGCTTGGTTTGGTCATGAATCCGGATCACCCGCTGGCGCTTGCCGACACGATTGAAGCAGAGCATTTGCGCAATGAGTTATGGATTTTACGGGAGCAAGATTCCGCTTCACGCAGAATGATGGAGCTTTGGGCCAATGAGAACCAGATTGAATGCAGGGACGGGCTGGAGCTGGGAACAACGGAAGCCATCAAACGGGCGATTCAGTGCCGGTTGGGCATTTCCATCTTGTCCCGGTTGGCTGTTGAGGAGGAGGTCCGGAGCGGGCAGCTGGTTTTCAAAAGTTTAAACTCCGAGACCATGAGTCGGAGCTTGTTCTTCATCTATAACCGAAATCGTTTTGTTACGCCCATTCTTCAGGAATATATTCATTTCTTCAAAAGCATGCGGTATGACGAGCGAATAATGGGGCATGGATAAAATGGTAAATTGCTTCAAATACTAAAGCTAAAATCTTCACCCTTTAGGTGGTAATGGCTCATGGAATGGCGCTTATCCATAAATAATGATCAATTACATGAAATGCAGCAAAATGATGCATTTTTTGAATATCAAAGATGGCTTCATGATGGCATCTTTTCTTGGACCTGGTGGTTCATGCTTGGCATGCTCGTCATTCCATGGTGCATTCTTATCCTGCTGATTGACCGTAAAAGGTCCCATACGATTTGGTTTTTCGGTTTAATGGTATTAATTATCACTTCCTTTACAGACGACCTCGGTGCCGAAACCGGTATATGGATTTATCCTAATAAGCTGCTCCCTTACTCGCTCATTTCTTTTCCTTTTGATTTCTCTATCATTCCGGTTGCACAGATGCTGATTTTTCAATACTTCCCGACATGGAAATCTTTTTCCCTTGCCCTGGTTCTCCAAGCTCTTATCTTTGCATTTGTCGGCGAACCCTTTTCCGTTTGGGCCGGAGCCATTACTTATTTTGGCTGGAACTACTTTTATTCCTTTCTTTTTTATATTTTCACGGGTACATTGACAAGACTATTTGTAAATTACTGGGCACCTAAAATCAGGAATGCATAATCGCAAGACCCCGATCCCATTTCATTTCAGACAAAAAAACACCGTCGAGACACGAGAGACCACTGAAAAAGGCATCGCTACGAGTACGGAACATTCTTCCGATCGCGGTTATCCCGAATTTCTTTGATTCATCCCGCGTTTAGCGGTTGAAATCCAGGGACAAAGGCGAGCGCCTGCACTTCTACAGAATGATTCCGTGCTCTTCGCAAGTTTCTCATTGGCTTCGATACACGACGGTGTTGTTGTAATTGAATGAAGTTTAAATTACTTTGTCAGCAAGGGTACCGCTTGTTAGTCCTGCCGCTCGCGTACGGCGAAGTACGGCTGGTTGGACAAATCCGCTTCAAAGCCTGGAGCCAGCCATACATCCCCCTGGTCATTGCGAAGCTTGAACATATAAATAAGCGGGAACGGCGAATCCGTGTAGCTGCCAGGAATAGAGGCCGTATACGTCTCATGCGCAGCCGTCATTTCCTTCGCCTCATATGCTTCCGCCTGATTCGCATGACGGTAAAGCAGCGTAGCGCCTGTCACGGTTCCAGCTTGCTCGCCCAAGAGCGACAGCTCCAGGCAAATCGGCTCGCCTCTGCGGAAGGAAGCCGGAGCCTCATGCCGGATCGCCGGGCGCCGCGTCACCTCTCCGGACAATACAGCGGCTGCGGAAGCCGTTTCCTTATGCCCCGCTTCACCCGGCACCACATTCCGATAAATTTGCTCCAATGCATTGATATCCGCCTGAATGCCGGCCAGCCGGTCTGACCAGTGACCTCTCATGAACGGCTTGTAGCCGAACGTAATATCATCGCCGTATACGTCCTTGGTCGCTTCAATAATATGCTCCCAAGCGGTCAGCGCACTGCGGTAGCTGGCAAGCGCTTCTTCCAGCAAGCCGCTGTCTCCGTTCCGTTCGAACAGCGCATAGGACACGCCTGCCCGGAATTTGCGGGCGAAGAAATGACCGAGTCCCGCCTGTACGGCGATATCCACCGCCCACCGGCGGAAGGTGGCATCCGACGGATCCTCAACCTTCGTCTTGGCCGCGGCCAAATGCTTGTCGGCCGCATCCGCCAGCGACTCCAGCCACTGGGCCGTGTCCAGCGGCGTATATTTGCCCTGCAGCTTGTCTTGCGTGCAGGCGTCGGCAAATTCGTTAATGCCATAAAACATCGCCGTATCCAGCGGGCTGACCGCACCGAACGTATGCGGCTCCGGCGTATCGAAATCAACCTCGGACGGCTGCTCCGTCTTGACGATCGCCAGATTGTTATACATTTCCGGCCAGAAGTAATTGTTGGACGCAGAGGGCAGATGCGCTGTGGTCAACAGCAGCAAAATCCGGCTGGCATGCGCCAGCGCCTGCTCGCATTCCGATGCGGCGTCTTTAAACTGGCCGCGCAAATAACGCTGCCATTCATCCGCCTGTGCCTCCGGATTGTACATCAGCCTGCCCCAGACGCGGTACGTGTACAAATATTTTTTCCAGGTCTGACCATCCAGCTGCAGCGCTTCATCCCTGTACAGCTCGCGTCCCCCAGGGGAGCCGCTCGTTTTACGAGCCTTGAAAGACATCGGTTCGCACAGCTCCACTCCCTGGCTGCCGGAGAAGCTGCCTCTGCGCCCGTAGCCTGCTGCCATAGCCGGATCCCCCCACAGCAGCACCCGCTGAGTGCCGGGCCAAATCCGGTGAAGGATACCGGTTTGCCGGTTTTCATTTAAATAATCCGCATAGCCGTAGCGCGTGAAACGTCTGTATGTATTCGTTACTCCCATCAGCTCGGCGCGCTCGGTTGTGGCGACAGGCAGCTCCCGCGTCCGGATGGCGGCCTGGTGGTAAGGCAATCCCATGTGCTCGGCCCAGAATTTAGGAGAAACGATAACCGGCATGCCCGTTCCCAGCGCCACCTCGAGCATCTGTGCATCCACCCCTTTCGGGTGCATATCGATTTCAACCGTCCGGCCGCAGGCAGTCAAGCCCTTCATTACCTCGCTCCAGAAGACGTGCGAAGGCTCGGGAATGCCTCCCTCGTAATGGGTACGGATCGTTACGCCGTCGATATCCGGGCAGGCCGTGAGCAAAGTACCCAGCGCGTCGCGGCAGTAAACGGCATGATTCGTCTCGTCGATCCCTTCGATCGTCTGCAGCTGATCAGGACTGTCCAGCATCGTATAGGCATGATTCCAAAGCCCAAGCTGAAAATGAATCCCCCGCAGCTTCGCTTCCCGGCTGATATAACGGAGCATCTCCAGATTCCGTTCCTGTTCCCCCTCCTCCAGCTCTTTTACACGCACATCATATCCTGGCACGGTTACAAAATAGGGGTAGGAAAAGCCGAAATAGTTATCCTGTACTCTCGGGTCATGACCGTAATCATAAGTGATGCCCAGCGTAAGATGCAGCCGGTTAAAGCGGTGGGTCGCCAGCTCCGTCAAATATTGGTCCCAGAACGTTTTATCGTAAAACCACGGCTTATCTTCGATCTCGCTGCAGAATGACCGGCTGATCGCCCGGATTTCGTTAGCCGGCTCACCGGTGTAGGCTTCGCTGAAAGCTAGCGCTTCCGCTGCACTGGTTCCGTGCTGAACACGGTACGCCAGCTCAAGCAGCGCATAGATCAAGCCCCGAACGTCCGTGCCGATCACGTGCAAGCCATCCGCTCCGGATTGAATCAGAAACGATTCCGGCCCTGCAGGCAGCTTGCTTTCTTCGTTCTGCGCCAATCTTTGCGCAGCCTGCGAATCCGTGCCGGCAAGGATCACTACCAGCACGCCAGCCTTCACTTCCGCATCCAAATCTTCTGTAAGATTTCCTCCCTGCTCCTGCAGCGCTTGCTCCAGCCGGGAAATCGCCCATGTCACGGATTTACTGGATGCGAGTGAATCGGATGCATCGCGAATTATTTTTACTGTAAGCGGTTCATTCTTATTGGATTCCATTTGCAATCTCTCCCTTATTCGTCTAATAATCGCAGCAAGCTCACACTCTATTACGTTTTACTTTCGAAACCCATGGGCTGTTACACAGGGGTCAGTTCAAGCACCAGCACGTCCCTCGCGGGCAGACTAACACGCAGCCGGGATGCTTCCGCAAGCTCCGGCACCGTTTCGCCCCAGAGCACCCTGCCCGGTTTCAGAGAACTGAAAGCACCGGCCAGCTTCAGCTCGGCAGTCTTTTCCTGCCGGATTGGATTAATCACCCAGAGAAACAGCTGTCCGTCCTGCGTCCGGGACAGCCTTGCCTGCAGGCTGGTGTCGGTCAGCCGGATATGCGGCCCGATCCCCGCCCATTCCAGGACACCGGCGAAATATGCGCGCGTTCCTTCATCGCGGGTTCGGTAATAGCCAACCGACGGGAACGTGCCTATCAGCAGCGTTCTTCCCTGACCATACACATGCTTGACGACGGCTGTGGTTCCATCCTCGTAACTGCCGGCTTCCTGGCCTCCCGCCGTTCGATACGCCTGCCGGTAACCGCCGCCCAGCACGCGGCTTCCGTTATAGGAGAACTCGAAGCCCTCGTCCAGATCAGGCGTAAACTCCACATCGGTCTCCAGGGCGCCGAATACCGCGTCCAGACCGTGATTCGGCTGACGTGTTCCCACCCTGCCGCGTGCGCCGAAGTAGCCGGGGCAGCCTTCGCTGATCAGCGTGCCTCCGCGATCGACCCAGCTGCGCAGGCTTTCTGCCTGACCGGGCGTCAGCATAATCGGATAAGGCAAGTAGATAACCCTGTACTGCTCGATATCGTCAATATGTACCCAGTCGGCCTGTACGTTCTGATCGAAAAACGCCTGATAGGCTCCCCACAGCGCTTGGGCATACAGCTCGTTTTGGCCTTGGCGGTGCAACAAGTAATCGAAAACCTGCGCTTCCGGAACGACAAGGATGCCGATTTCCCCTTGGATCGGTTTCGATTCGAGAAGCTCCTTCTGCTGCGGTGCGTTGCCCCAACGGGCAATCGCAGAGGCCATCTCCGAACGGGCCGTTCGGGAGCCGTCCATCCCATAGGGGCCGAACGCGCCGAACAGCGGCTCCGTCCAGCAGCGGACGCCAGCGCGGGAAGAGCAGGCCGCGCGCCCCGCCGGCGAAGCTAATCATCTGCCAGACGCGGATATCCTCCGGCTCGGTGATCCGGCCGTCGTTTCTCGCACGTCCGATGACCTGCGGCTGCAGCCAAAGCGCTCCGCCCTGGGCTTCGGCATGCCAGAATGTCCGGCCTCGTGAAGCGGCGCGGGTCAAATCGACTGCGTGCCACTGCTTCCAAGGCTCGCTGCCTTTGCGGGAGGCGACCCAGGTAAATCCGTATACGTCCACCTTGGAAGCGGCCAGCCAGTCGTCGGCCCCCATGGAAGCTATCTGATTCATGCTGCCTGCAATACCATGAGCCGCAATGATGTTTTTATCATCCAAGCTGCGGATCAGATCAACCCGCCACTGCATATGCTCATAAAAGTTCTCTTTGGTAAACTGCACCCAGTCGATGCATTCGGGATAAGGGGCCAGCTGGCGGGGAGAATCGACTTGCTCCCAGTCGGTATAGCTGTATCGGTGCCAAGCCTGATTCAAAGCCTGCAGGCTTCCGTATTTCACATTCAGCCAAGCGCGAAATTTCCTGAGCGTATATTCGTTATGGCATCCGTCAGGAGAATAATTGCACTCGTTCCAGACATCATAGCCCGCCATCGCCGGATGATCCTTGTACCGCAGCACCAGCTCGCTCAAAAACCGCCCCGCCGCTTCCTTCACCTCGGGGCAATCCAGTGACAGCATGCCCTGGGAGCCGTTTCCGAAGCCGCCGGTCGCGCTGCTGACACCCATCTGCGTCCTTACTGACGTCCCGTCCGCCTTTTTGTGTAGTGCGTGTGCATACTTATGCGCCGCCCATTCGGGAATAGACGTAATCATTTCGGCAATAATCGTCCGGATGCCATGCTTGGCCGCCAAATCCATTTGCCGGTCGTAATCGCTCCAGTCATATACACCGGGAGAGACTTCAATAGCCCCCCACATAAACCAATGACGGTTGAAATTCATTCCGTCTTCCTCAGCGGTCGTATAGTCCCGCTCCCAGTCCTCCTTCGGCGGATTGGATTTGCGGAAATATACCGCACCGTATGGAAGCTGCGGTAAATCTCGTTTCGTTGACATGAGTATCCTCCCTATTTCGCATTGTTGAAGACCAGGATTCCTTCATTCATTGGAAGGCACTGCTGCCGAGTTGCAGCTGCCAGAACCGTTCCACTATCCAGGTAGCCTTGCATGTTGGAGTACCGCTATAATAATATCCGTGAGATTACCGGACGGCTGCAGATTTATAAAACCATCCCCGGTCGTCCCGAGGCCACTGAAAAACTAGCGGAGCGTGCGGAATCGTTCTGTAGAAGCGAAAGCGTTCGCCTTTGTGCTTGGATTTCAACCGCTACAAGCGGGATATAATCAAAGAAATCCAGGGACAACAGCGATCGGAAGAATGTTCCGTACTCGGAGCGCTGCCTTTTTCAGTGGCCTCGGTCGTCCCCACTGTCTCCACTTCTCCTTGGACAGCCTGGAGTTAAGCCCCGCGCTAGGACTGTGGACAGCTTTCATCCCATCCATCTGCAAAAAAGAAGATTTCATGGCAGCCTCCTTTGATCGTTTATGCTTATATATGCTATGTTGTAAATATCCTGGATGCGCTTTCATAACAATTGTACTCCTGTCCTTATCGGCATTTAAGCGACATTTTTTTCTGAGGGGGCGTTTGCGGGACTTAGACAATTTTTGTCTTGCCAGTTCTAAAATCGTCTGCCTCAGTCTAAGGAATGAGAATGCTCCGGTGCGGTCTCTTCCATATAGAATTATCACCACCGGTCTGCAGAGTACAATAAGTTGGCTTTCTTAATGACTACTTATGACTTAAGTTGGTTTCGTCGAGGTAATCTCGATCAGCGGAACAAAAATACGGCCCCTTTGCCGGAGGCCGTTGAAAATTCATCGCTATAAGTACGGAACATTCTTCCGAAATGGGCTCCCTTTGTCAGGGGCCGTATTTTTTCTAAGTCAAGTCCATGCTGCGAGAACAGGAGGACGATGTTTAGCTTCGCTGTTCACATTGACAGAGCGTTCCAATCGAAGCTTATTTTCATCGAAACGGCAAACGACTGTATCGATAAAGGGCGTTTCGGTAAAGCACCAGGTCATGACATAGGTATGGTCATCATGCCAAGTGCCGCTTGCTGCAACTCGCATAACCGGAGGCTCATACTGATGATGTAATGATCTGCCGCTCATAGTGGTATCACCCATAAGCCATGTATTGACTCCACATTGAATTCGGTGCTCCCCCCGATGATCCTCTAATGCAAACGTACAGCCGTCTTCCCGAAACATAAACTTGATCCCCTTAATTTGATCGTCATTCTCTTCCGGTACAAAATATTTACCAGAGACCTGTTCAGCAATTGGAGAGCTCGCCTGAAGCTTGGGCGGCAGCATCGTCAGTCGGTGTAATCTTGTCTGCAGTAATGAATAGAACTGTTTATTTTCTTCTAGGCTATGGTCTTCCATTGCAGACAGTAAATGCTTCCAAATGAGATTTAGTACAGCCTGCATGTTCTCTAGACCGCCATGTATGGCGATAACCGCATCCTGCTCAGGCATAACCACGCAAAATTGTCCAAATTTACCATCGGCTCTATACGTATTATGACGTGACCGCCAAAACTGATAACCGTATCCCTGTTGGGAGTCGCTTGGCTTATCGGAACCGCTGGAAATTTGATAAGAGGTTGCAGCCTCTATCCAGCTTTCCGGCAAAAGCTGTTTACCGTTCCACATCCCCTTCTGCAAGTAAAACTGTCCGAATCGGGCCAAATCCTCTGTCTTCAAGCTAAGTCCCCAGCCTCCGGTGTTGTTTCCGGAAGGACAAGTATCCCAAGCCGAGGCATGTATTCCAAGCGGTTCAAACAAGCGCGGGCGCAAATAATTCAGTAATGTCTGTCCCGATACCTTCTGAACAATCGCGGACAGCATGTACGAAGCGCCGCTATTGTACATAAACTTTGTGCCTGGCGGATGATCCATCGTTTTATTCAGAAAGTATGAAACCCAATCGCCTTGAGTCTGGCGCCATTCCGCCCCCATGATGGGACTGGCGTGGCCAGCACTCATAGTCAATAAATTCTTGACACGCATCGATGCAAGCTGAGCGTTAACCGGTTCCGTTACCTGTTCAGTAAAGAACGAGATTACCGGGTCCTCAATATTCAGCAGACCTTCCGAAACGGCAAATCCTACAGCCGTCGAAGTAAAGCTTTTGGTTAACGAAAATAGCATATGGGGATGCCCCGGCCCGTAGGGTGCCCACCACCCTTCCGCTGTTACATATCCGTGACGAAGCAGCATTAGACCATGCAGCTCAAGTCCTTCTTTTTCCACTGCATCTAGAAATGCGAGGATGGCTGATGAGGCGATTCCTTGCTCCTCCGGCGCAGACCGGGGCAAAGTATACTCTGACAGCATAAACAAATCACTCCTTGCGTGTATCATTTCAAAGCGCCTTCCGTTAATCCGGAAATCAAATGACGCTGCATAACACTATATAACAGAATAATGGGAAGCATAGTCAAAAGAAATCCGGCAAATGCAACGTTATAGTTAGCGCCGTAATCGGATTTGAAATTGTAAATAAATAACGGCAATGTCCAATAATTCGGACTTCGATTCAACAAAATCAGCGGAAGCTGGAAATCGTTCCAAATCCACAAGCTGTTTAAGGTAACAATGGTTACGATAATCGGAAGCATGAGCGGGTATATGATACGTACAAAGGTTTGCCAAATGCCGCAGCCGTCTATCGTGGAGGCTTCATCCAATTCGATCGGCACATTCTTCAGAAATCCTACGCTCAGGAAGATGCCCTGTGTAAAGGACAATGCGATATACATGAGTATTAATCCAAGCTGATTCAACAGGTGCAAATTGGACATATGCTTTAATACAGGCAGCATAATGACTTGAAATGGCACAAAAATTCCAGCAAGAATAAAGTAGAACACAAATTTAAAATACCCATGTTTCATATTTCTTGATATGGCGAAGGATACCAACGGTATTAATACCATGATGAATAGCATGGATACGAGAGTTATCATGAGAGAGTTCCCTAAATTTATCCAAAACTTACCCTTAATGACGGAAGCAAAATTCCCAAAATAAAGGCCTGAGGGGGGGGCAAAGAAGCTTTGCGCTGACTCGACTTGAGTTTTAAAGGATAAATTAATTGTCAGGTAGACAGGAATCATAACAATAAAGACACCTACTAGCAAAGCTGTATATTGGATGGCCCGAACAAGCGCGTTTTCCTTCATTGCTGACCTACCTCCTTTTTGCTGAGCCATTTCATTTGCACGAAGGAGATCAATGCGATGAGAGCAAAAATAAAGATAGATTCGGCCGTGGCATATCCAAATTTATTTTCCAAAAGCCCATGACGATAAATTAAGAAGCCAATCGATTCAGTTGATGTGCCAGGTCCCCCATCCGTCATAGCCACAATCGAATCGAATACGGTCAAGCCTCCCTTAATGATAAGCACCAAGTTAACATTTAGCATTGGAATTAGAAATGGCAGAGTAATCGAGACAAATCTTTGTGATCTGCTTGCTCCGTCGATCGTTGCCGCTTCGTGCAAGTCTTTAGGAACGCTGGCCAAGCCTGCCATAAAGATCACCATCGGAACAGCAACACCATGCCAAACATTAGCAATGATTATACCGTACAACGCTGTATCCTTGTTTCCCAGAATATTTCTAGACAATGCTTCAATTCCTAATGCTTCACCTATTGCCGGTAAAATCGTTAGAAAAATTTCGTTGAAAATCAATCCAATCGTAATCAGGCTTAATACCGCAGGAAAGAAATAAATAGATCTGAATAAGCCCCGGAACCTTAAGTTAGTTGTTAACAGCATTGCCAAGCCTAAGGCGAGTGTGATTTTCAATATGACTACAATCAGCGTGTATTTGAACGTAAAGCCCAGCGAGTGAAGAAAACGGGTGTCTTTAAAAATAGCTAAGTAATTATCCAGACCGATATACTTGTACGTCCGAGCCATTCCATCCCAATTCGTTAGACTGTAATTAAAACCCATTAACGTCGGGTAAAAAAAGAATCCGATATAAAGCAGCAATGCCGGAATGGTAAACATGACATAAACCAGCATCTTTTTAGAACCGAGGATCGATCTTTTTTTACGCGCCAGTTGGGTTTGGGTTGTACGGATCACTTCCATGCTTTCAACCTCCAAAGCTCCTATGCTAGTTATTCATCAGTTGCCTTTGTTATAGAAAATGTCTTCCAGCTTCTTCATATAAGCATCGATTGTTCCGCCGCCAATCAACTCCTGTGTAGCCTTTCCGAAGTCATCCTGCATCGCCGGTGTCCAAGTAGAATCTGCCGCTCTGTATAGCTTCCCTGAAAGAGCATAGTCGGCCAGCGTTTTATTTTCCTTGTAGTTCGGTTTCACACCTTGAATGACAGAAATATTGCCGGTTTCATCCGCATACATTTGCGCCATTTCCGTAGTGGCAAAAAACTCCATAAACTTTTTGGCTTCGTTATTGTTTTTGCCGTCCTTCGGAATAGAAAGCGCTGTCCCCACTTGCATGGCTACTTTGGTGTCTTCTGCTTTGTCTGCCGGGAAGGGGAAGATGTCAATATTCAAATTCGGGTTCGCTTTTTTGATGGCGGGAGCTTGCCACATTCCATGGAAAAACATGGCTCCCTTACCGGCCGCCATATCGCGGATGACATTATCCTGGGCTGTTCCCAGTAAATCCTTTTGGCCGTATTTTCTAAGATCCAGAACCTTCTGAGCGACTTTTCGTACTTCTTGGTTATCGGCAATGTGTTGTTTCCCATTAATTACATCATCGAATAATTGACTCGCGTTCGGAATATCCAATCCTAGAAAAGCTGCAGTCGTTTGCCGAATGACCGAATATTCTTTATCCGGAAATAAGAACGGCGTTTTGCCCGCTGCTTTAATCTTTTCGGCGGCTTGAATCAACTCGGCATATGTTTGGGGAATACTCAGTCCAAGCTCCTTGAACATGTCAACGTTATATGTAACACCGTATCCTTCTAATGCATAGGGAACTGTGTAGTTCTTATCAAGTGTTTTACTAAAATCAACAAAGCTCGGAATCACGTTACTAAACAAAGTTTTGTCTCCGGTTAAATCCGCATAATAGCCATCCTTCACAGGCTGGCGCATACTTGGTGCCGAAGGATATACCGTGAACAAAGCCGGTGCATCATTGTTGGCAATGCGCATAGCCAGAACCTTAAGCATATTAGGCGGCGCATTCACTTCAATTTCTATATTTGGGTTGTTCTCATGAAATTTAGCGATCACTTTGTTCAAGGTTTCCGTTACATCCGATTTATTGGACAGCAGCTCCAGCTTTACTTTTCCCCCTGTATTAGCCGTTGAAGCTTCCTTGCCGCTTACCTCTTCTCCGCCATTAGAACAGCCTGCCGTAACGGCCAAAGCTACTGCTGCTCCAAATAAAGCCGTTTGTTTCAAAGTCTGATGTTTCTTCATGTTGGTGCCCCCTTGAGAAATATTTTTGTTTACGCTTACAAGCTTATCAATATATAAATGGCAATGATATGAATTAGATGACTTCAGACACATAAGAAAATTGACCTTTGTAACCGTTATCATCTCATAAACAAGAAAAAAGGATAGGACGTGAGAGTTTCCTCAGCGCCTATCCTTCAATATGTTAATTTCCCGTATTATAAAAAACTTCCTCCATTTTCTGTAAAAAGGGAGCCATTCCGCTTCCGGCTATCAGCTGCTGTACGGATTTTCCGAAATCATCTTGCATGGAGGGTGTCCAGGGAGAGTCGGCGGCCCTGAAGTACTTTCCAGCCATCGCATATTCCGCAATCCCGCTATTTTCTTTCACGTGATGCTGCACCCCTTTTATAACGGAAATATTCCCTGTTTCATCTGAATAGAGCTGGGCAATTTCCGTAGAGGCTAAAAAGCTCAAAAACTTTTTCGATTCGACGATGGTTTTAGAATTCCTGGGAATACCTATAGCTGTACCCACCTGCATAGCTACCTTCGTATCTTCCATTCTTTCCGCCGGAAATGGAAACATTTGAACGTCCATGGCAGGATTAGCTTTTTGGATTGAGCTGACCTCCCACATCCCTGTGAAAAACATAGACGCTTTTCCGTCAGCAAACTCCCGAATAGCGGCTTCATTGGAAGTACCGAGCGAACCCCGCTGCCCATACTTTCTTAGCACGAGTGTTTTTTGGGCCATGTTAATCAATTGTTTACTATCATGGATGTGCTTTTTTCCTGCTATCACATCTTCAAAATAAGGAATAATATCAGGCTCATCCAATCCCAGCAGCACAGTTGAAGTTTTTCTTACGTAAGAATAGTCCTTGTCGGGAAAGATGAACGGGGTGATCCCGTTTCGTTTTAGCTTTTCTGACGTCTCTAGCAGCTCATTATAAGTTTGAGGTATGTTCAGATGAAGTTCACGGAATATCGCCGCATTATAGATAATGCCATAGCCCTCCAATGCATAAGGAACGGCGTAGGTTCTCCCCTGGGTCTGACTGAAATGTAAAAATTCAGGCCTCACATTGCTAAGAATCTCATCCCCGGTCAAATCCTCGATATAACCGTTGTTAATGGGATTTCTCATGCTGGGCGCTGTAGGATAGACCGTGAATAAAGATGGCGCCGTATTGGTGGAAAAACGCATTGCGAGAACCTTCAACATATTGGGCGGCGCATCTTGTTCAATCTTAATAGCAGGGTTCTGTTCTTCAAATTTCGCAATTATTTTTTCAAAAGTTTCTGCCGTATCCGCTTTATTAGAGAGCAATTCAAGCTTGACCTGCGTAGGTTGGTTGGGGTGCCCGCTCTCTTTAGGCGAGAGGGAGCATGAACAGAGGATGCATAATAATATGAAACCTAGTATAAGCTTGGTTAATTTCAAATTGTGCCCGCTCCTCGCTAGCTGTGGTCCTTTTGCTTACTTCGTCCCGGTGTTTCACCATAAAATTTTTTGTAGGTTTGAATAAAATAAGAATAATCATTAAAGCCGACGGCCGTGGAAATTTCCGCTATAGAAAGCTGTGGGGTGGTTTCAAGCAATTTTTTCGCATTTTGCATTCTAACGGACAAGAGATAAGTTGAAAAGCTGATTCCGTTCTTTTTCTTAAACTGTCGGCTTAAATAAGACACATCCGTATAAAACAGGTTTTTGGCCATATCCTCCAGAAGGATATTGTACCTGTAATTTTTCTCCACGTAATCTTTGATTTGATCTGCAATATCATGTTTGTGCAGCACTTGCTCCAGCTTGCCCATAACTAAATTTACCTGCGATGAAAAGTAATCTGCAAGTTCATCCATCGTATTATGCTCATAGAGATCCAGCGGATCCAAGTAAGACTCCGGTACAGCCTTGTTCTGGTTGACCCGATCCATTACAGAATTCATTAAAGCAGTCAGTTTTGCACAAGTATCATGAAGGGTATGAACCGATAATCTCTTCTCTACGACCAATTTCAAGAGCTTGGCTATGATCTCATGGGCCTCTTTTGCTTGATTACTTACCATTTTATTATAAAGGGGCTGCAGGAGTTCTTCCGCACATTCCAAGTTATATGGATACTGCTGCCGATTAACATCTTCATACAAAAAGACGCCTGTACGGCTTCCCTCAATAAACCTGTGAAGTATCGCATACTTGGCCTCTTTGTAAGATTTGATAAGATCCTCATCGCTTGTGCAGCTTGAACTGATACCTATAGTCATATGGGAACCTGTATGCATCGTATAGTCATCGATTAATCGGCCGCCTATTTCCTCTAGCTTCGCGGGCTGAATAGTAATTTGTTGCTGCAAAAGTAAAACTATGAACATATTTGTAATCCGCCGGCTTCGGATCAAATAAGTTTCTATGCCGGTCTCGCAAAGCTTTCGTTTCAAGTGTAAGGAAAGCCATTCTTCATTTAGGGCGGATGCTTGCACGACCACTGTTCTGTAGGATGCGGCTGAAGGAAGCTTAATGACTCCGTTCTCTACGCCGTGTTCCTCATGATAAAATGAAGCTAACTGCTCAAGAAACAACTCATGAGCGTGCTTCTCCAAATCCTCTTGTACCTGATTTAGAATTTTGAAAATGTCTGCTTTCTCTATAGGCTTAAGTAAATAATGCTCGACTTTGTAAGCGATTGCTTTTTGAGCATATTGAAAATCATCGTAGCCGCTAATAATTACATTATATATTTGAGGGTATTGCTCGAACAGTATACTGGCAAGCTGGATTCCGTCCAGCTTTGGCATGCGAATATCCGAGAATAAAAGATCAAACTTTTGCGATTGTATCTTCTCTAATGCTTCTTCCCCATTCTCCGCTTCCTCCACAATGACTTCGGCGCTCCAATCCAGTATATTTTGTATAAGAGCTTTCCTTGCAAAATATTCATCATCCACCACCAAAATACGCAACCTCTTACTCCTCCTCCAGCTCTGCGGGAATTAATATCTCGACGCATGTCCCTTCATTTACTTTACCAGTAATTCGCAGCCAGTACTCATCGCCATAATGATTTCGAATTCTTGCATAAACATTCTGAAGTCCGATATGATTCATAGGTTCCTGTAGACCTATCCTTGCGGAGCTTAGAAAAGAACGATGGATTTCCTCCAGCCTCTGTTCACTGATTCCCATCCCGTCGTCCTGAACCTTGATATAAATGGTATGTCCTTGTTTTTTTAATGACAATTGAAGAGTTCCCATTCCTCCCTTAGGCTCCAGACCGTGATAAAATGAATTTTCGATGATCGGCTGCAGCAGAAACTTCAGGATTTTATACGGCAATAAGTTCTCATCAATCTCATAAATAACCTCAAATTTATTAAAAAACCGAATTTGCTGAATGCTAATATAGTTTTTGATTTGCTCCAGCTCGTTTTGAATGGTGACATGGTCTTTGGATTTTAGGTTATAACGGTACATGCTAGATAAGCTTTTGGTCATTACTGAAATCGGCTCAATCCGATAAAGCTCTGCAATAGAACTTATAGTATTCAGTGTATTGTATAAAAAATGAGGATTGATCTGGGTCTGAAGCATTTTCATCTCCGCCTGCTTCTGCAGTTGAGTCGATATGATTTCCTTCTCCCTGCTTTCCTTTAACCGGCTCATCATGAGATTGTAGCTTTGCACCAACCTGCCAACCTCATCCTCCCGCTTCTCGTCATCGACCATTTGGTCCAGTGACCCGGAGTCTACAAATTTCATCATCTTAATCAGATTATATATTGGCTTGAAAAAGCGCCTGGAGTATAAAATCGCGATGATACATGCTGATGAGAGACAAAGTAAACTTATAACTACATAATTACTTACATTTTTTTTAAAGGCGCTGTCAATAATTCTTGATGGAACATACTGAATAATAGACCAGCCCGTTTGCTCGTTCAGCGTTTCAGTAAACAGATAGTTTTCGCCGCCAATCATCAGTTGAACCAAGTCATCCGCTTGTTTTTCCCTATTTATTTCAATTTGGGATAAAATCCGCTTGATGGTCTGGTCATCAAAGGAGTACTCAATCGAGTTATAAATCAACTTGTCGCCCGCGACAACAATCGTACCTACTTCACGATTCGTTTCCGTCACTCCGCCAAAAAGGTTCTCGATCAGCTTAAACCTAATATCCAATTTTACATGAACACTCTGTTCCTTAAGACCATCCAAATCGGATAAATAACGGACTATCGAAACAACCTTCCCTAAATTGTTGGGAAATTTACTTTCATAGGCACCGGTAACGAATATTTTCCCTTCCTTCAGCTTTTCCTTGGGGATCTCCCCCAGCAATGCATTCAGATATCCGGCATTCGCTCCTGTACTGCTGTATATCCGGCCATTCATACCGGTAATCGTCATACCGACTAATTGTCCGTTCATTAATAAGACTTGATCCATCGCCTGCTGCATGTAATTCGAATCTTCAATAAATTCCAAGCTATTAAGATTTGATTTTTTCTCAAGAATTCGTTTCAGTCTATTATCAGTTATGTAAAAATAAGAGGTCCTGGAAATATTGGAGAAGAAATCAGATACAACTAAATTCGTTCTTTTATTCAGCTGATTCATAATGTCTTCATAGTTTCTTCGGGTCTGATTGTAAAAATCAAACCCAAATATAAACAAGGCGGAGATTACAGGTATCAAAATTATGATGATATAAGAAAATATAAGCTTCCTTTGGAATGAACTTGCCGGAACATTCATTGAAATCTCCTTTTATAATCCATTCAAATATACCAACAGCAGATCCCTTGATAAAAAAGGATTCCAGCTATTCAGCCTGAAGAAATAATAACTTACTCATGTTTCTAATGCAATACAATTAGTATGGATTCAAACCCAAGAACTTGATCCCCTAACATAAAATAACCCCACAAAGTGAGGCTTGTGCTTCGAAGCGGACTCAGGTACTTTGCGGGGACCCCGAAAATATATAAATGCTATCATGTTAAAAAAGCCGCGATTTACGCGGCAGTGAAATGATTTTTTTGCCAAACAGCTTCTCCATCTCTGTGAGCTCCGGCTGCCTGCTTTCATTAACCTTTCTATCCGCGGAGCCGCGCAAGCTGCGGCCATTCCTCCGCTCCGGTATTGTGCTGTCGCGCCCCCGGTGTGCTGCGTCCGTTATCGATATAAGAAAGGAGCAGCGCCTGGAGCCGTTCCACGACCTCCGGATGCTGGTCCCATACATTGCGCCTTTCCCCGATATCCTGTGTGAGGTCGTATAACTGAACGGGAGGCGAACCGGCAGGTTCCTTGCCCGGCACGGGATCGCTCCAGCCGCCCGAGCCCGGACACAGCTCGAGCTTCCATTGCCCTTGACGAATCGAGAACGAGCCGTCAATGGAATGATGGACCACCGCTTCGCGCAATGGCGCCGACATTGGCTCCCCACGCCATAGCGGCAGATTGCTCACGCTGTCCTCCCCCGCGTTGTCGGGAAGCTCGCAGCCAACCAGGTTGGCCGCCGTACGCATGAGATCGACGAGACACACCGTCTCCCCGCAAACGGTTCCCGCCTGAATCCCTGACGGCCACTTGATAATAAGCGGAATCCGATGCCCGCCTTCGTAAATATCCGCCTTCGTCCCGCGGAATATATAACTCGGGTTGTGGCCAACCTGCCGCAGTTCCTGGTAATTCGCCTTCGGCGAGCAGCCGTTGTCGCTGGTGAAGATCACAATCGTATTATCGTTTAATCCGAGCTCCGCCAGCTTGGCGTTGATTTGCCCCACCACATCATCACACATCAGCACGAAATCGCCATAAATGTTGGTGCCCGATTTCCCTCTAAACGGCTCCGACGGAAGAATCGGCGTATGAGGGGCCGTAAGCGGGAAATAGATGAAGAACGGCTGATCCCGCCCGGCTTCCATCGTCTCCAGCACCTTCTGCGTCAATACCTGAAGCACCTCCTCGTGCTTGAAGTCGGGGGCGACAGGCCCGGAACGCCACATCCGCATAGCATCCGTATTCTGAGTGACCGAGTCCGGGATTGCCGTCACCCGGTCATTCTCGATATACACATAGGGCGCCATATCCAGGGAGGCGCTAACGCCGAAGAAATAATCGAAGCCATGCTCCACCGGCCCCCCGCCAATCGGCCTTGTGAAATCGACATCCTCCTTGTTCTCGCTGCGGCGCGCCCAATTCAGGCCGAGATGCCACTTGCCGATGCAGGCCGTCCGGTAGCCCGCTTCTTTCAGCATAGAAGCTACTGTCATGCGCCCCTGCTCGATCAATGGGGAATCGTAGCCGTACAGCACGGATTGCTTTAACGCCGAGCGCCAGTTATATCTTCCTGTCAGAATGCTGTAACGGGATGGTGTACAAACGGCCGAGGACGAATGCGCATCCGTAAACGCCATGCCCTCCCGGGCCATCCTGTCCAGATGAACCGTATTCAGTTTTGATTGCTCGTTTAAATAAGAGATATCTCCATACCCCATATCGTCAGCCAAAATATATACAATGTTCGGACGGTTCGTATTTTCCATCTCGACCTCTCCCTCTTGTCTTCTATTAATAGTTCCTTATCCTTTAACGGAGCCTAACAGCACACCCTGCGCAAAATGCTTCTGCAAAAAAAGATAGACGAGCATGATCGGAATCGTCGATACGACGATGACCGCCATCTTCACCGTTTGGCCCGGCGGCACAATGTCAGACCCTCCTGCCGTTTCGAAAACGCCGGAGGAGATAATGACAACCTGCCGCAGCAGCACCTGTATCGGCCATTTACCGGAGTCGTTGATAAACATAATGGCATGAAAAAAGGTATTCCAGTGCATAACCGCATAAAACAGCGAGAAAGTAGCGATCGCTGGAATCGAAAGTGGAAGCACGATCCGGAACAAAATCTGCAATTCGTTGCAGCCGTCGATTTTGGCCGATTCCTCGATGCCGTCGGGCAGCTGCTGGAAGAAATTCTTTAATATAATTAAATAAAACGGGCTGACGGCGACGGGCAGCATAAGCGACCACAGCGAATCAAGAAGCCCAAGCCCTTTCACCACCAGAAACAAAGGAATAATGCCGCCGCTGAACAGCATGGTGAACAGAACCCCAAGCATGATTGCACGGCGGTGACGGAGGTCCCGGCGGGCGAGCGGATAAGCCATGGTCACCGTAAAAAACAGATTCACCGCCGTGCCGGTCACCGTAATATAAATGCTGACCAGCAGACTCGAAACGAACGTACCGGAAGAAAAAATAAACCTGTACGCTTCAAAAGAGAACTCTGTTGGAAATAAGAGAAAGGTTTTATTCAAATATTCGCTTGGAGAAGCGAAGTGACCCGGCGATAATATACAGAAACGGAATGGCCATACCGAGCGCGAGCATAAAAAGCGCGCCGTAGATTAACGCATCAATCAGCCTGTAGGACAGAGCTCTGGACTCGATCAAGCTAATACACCCCTTCCTCTCCCAGACGTTTGGCTAAATAATTGGCGCCGGCAAGCATAATTAAGCCGATGACCGATTTGAACAAGCCGATGGCGGTGCTGTAGCTGTAGCGGCCCTCCTGCAGCCCCAGCCGGTAGACATAGGTGTCGAACACCTCACCGACTTCGCGGGTAGTCGCATTCAAGCTTAAGAAGATCTGCTCAAAACCGGTATCCAGAAAGTTGCCGAGCCGGAGGATCAGCAGAATCACAATCGTACTGCGGATCGTGGGAAGCGTAACGTGCCAAAGCTGCCGGACGCGGCCTGCGCCATCCATCCGCGCCGCTTCATACAGCTGAGGATCGACGCCCGCGATGGCGGCGAGAAAGATGATCGTGCCCCATCCCGTTTCCTTCCAGACGATTTCCGACATGATCATCGTCCGAAACCACCCCGAGCTTGTAAGGAACGGGATTTTGTCTCCGCCCAGAAAGGCGATCAATTCATTGACAAGACCGCCTTCGGTAGTAAAGAAAATATAAGCGATTCCGATGACGATGACCCAGGACACAAAATGCGGTACGTAAATGACGGTTTGCACGAGCCGTTTATAAAGCGAATGCCGCACCTCATGCAGAAGCAGCGCAACAACGATCGGCAGCGGAAAGAAAAAGAGAATATTATAAACGGCCAAAATGAGCGTATTGCGAAACAGCATAATAAATGACGGATCCGTTACAAGCATTTCAAAATGCTCAAAGCCTACCCAAGGACTTCCCATCACTCCGAGAAACGGCTGATAATCCATAAATGCAATGACGATGCCCCACATCGGCACGTATTTAAACACGATAAAATACAAAAGTCCGGGCAGCAGCAATAAGTATAGCCAGCGATTCTTCACATAGTAGGCCAGCCGGGACGGGGCCGGCTTGGCCGTCACGGAAGAGACAGCCGTTTCCATAGTTCGGTTCAAGCCACTCTCTCCTTTCGCATCATCCTATTGTTTATTTCCGGTTGGCTTGAGCCGAATCATATTGCTGCTGGAATTCTTCTATTAATTGGCCGCCTCGGTTGGTGCGCCATTTCTCGATTGCCGCCTTCCAGCCGTTGTCGTCGAGCTCTCCTAGAATATACTTCGTTCGCGCATCTTCGATAATTTTATCGTCCACAATCAGCTTGGAGGTGAAAGGGAAAGCCGGGTTGGTCGTGTACGTAATCTCCTTATCCTCCTGGGCTTTCGTAATCCGTTCGTCCAGAGGAGTCAAGCCGACAGCGGTACGGTCAGTAATACCGTCAGCCACCATGATCCAGCGCAGGGGAATCACCTCATCGCTGAACAGCTCCGGATGGATAACGGCCGGCTTGCCGTTTTCCATTTTATAATGCTTGCCCTCGATGCCCAGTTTAACAAGCGTTCTCATCTTATCGTCCGCGAGCTTCTCGAAGAAATTCAGGATGCCCTTCAGCGCGGCTTCATTTTTCACGCTGCTTTTCGGAAACATAAATACGCCGTTATATCCGCCGCCGGCGGGCTTATAAAATTTGCCGTCAGCGCTTTTTATTTTGTAGATAAAATCGAGCTTGGCTGCCGGATTCGCCTTCTGCAAAGGCGTATGCCAGCCGTTGGAAAACTGCGAGTAGGCTCCCGCATACCCGCCGCCGCGGCTTTTGCCCAGATAATCAAGCATCTGATTCTGCTTGGTCACCGGAAAATCCTGATTGATCAGCTTCTCCTGATAAAGCTTACGCATAAAGTCCATCGCTTGTTTGTATTCATCCGTCATGAACTCGGGTACGAGCTTGCCATTGGCGACGGACCAGCCGTTCGGGCCGCCCATCCACACCTTGATTTGATTAAAAAGGCTGCTCCCGTCGTTTTCGATCAGTCCGAACGTATCGTCCTTGCCATTCTTATCCGGATCGTTCTGCGTAAATGCTTTCAATATCGTGTACAGCTCATCGGTCGTCGTCGGCGTCTTCATCCCAAGGCTATCCAGCCAATCCTTGCGGAAAATGAGCGCGGATTCGCTCAAATCGCGAGCCGATGGAATGCCGTATACCTTGCCGTTTTGCGACACGTTATACAGGCGAATATCGCCCAGCGCTTTGGAAATGTTCGGATAATCTTTGAGGTAGGGACCAACCTCCCAGAACGCTCCTGCTTTCACGGCCGATACGATGTTATCCGCCCGATCCTTGGAGACCTGAAGAACCTGCGGGACATTTCCGGATGCAAGCGTCGTATTGACCTTCTCATCATAGGAGGGGCTGGGCGCCCAATTGATCTCAAGCTTCGTATTCGTGTAATCCTCCATTATTTTAAAAGCTTCCGCCGCTTTGGCCGGCGGCTCCGTACTGAAATACCTGAGCAGCATACTAATCTTGAGCGGCTCGCTCCCCTTCTCCGCGCCTGCTGCCGTCTCTTTCCCGGAGCTTGAGGACCCCGTCTGGCATCCTGCTAATAACACCGTTCCCCCCGTTAACAAAATAAGCGCTTTCATGATTCCGGTATGCTGTTTCATCGAACCCTTCCCTTCATCTGATTTCCGCAGGTACACACTTAGATTATCCGCAAGCAACTTTATTCGTCATCAATCTTCAGAGGGTTACCGGGCGGTTGTTATGCGTATCAATCCTTGCAGGACCTGTTCAATCATTTGGGGACTGGAACCTCGAACGGTATTCGGATGGGGTTATCGTCTCCATCTTGCGAAAATAGCGGCTGAAATTTTGAATATTGCTGTACTGCAGCCTTTCGGCGATTTGAGACACGGACATCTCCGTATAAGCGAGCCATTCCTTTGCCAGCTTGAGCCGGTAATGGGCCACATAATCGCTGAAGCTGATTCCCGTTTCTTTACGAAACACCCTTTTTATATAATCAGGACTGTAGTGAAGGTGAGCGGAGCAAAACTCCAAGGAGACCGGCTGGTCATAATGCGCTTCGATCAACCGGATGACATCGGCGGAAATGGTTTGATATTGACGCGTAAGCCTCTCTTCATATCGCCGGCCAAGCGGCGTCAGCACATGGCGGATAAACCAATATTCCGTCTCTTTGGCTGTTTTCAATTCCATAATCGTATCCTGCAGCGATTTGCCTTCCGTTGCAAATTGAAGCGCCGCCTCCGACGATCCAAGCACGTCGCGGGCAATGTCCATGATAACCAGCAGCAGTGCCAGCCGGTCATCCCTGTGCGTTCGGCTGCCCTCCGCCAAATCGTTCAGCAGCAGATGGAGCGCCGCCTTCGCCGTTGTTTCGTCGCCTGACTTGATAGCCTGAGTCAGCTCTCGTTTATGCTCCTCCACTCTTGTCGGCGGCTGACTGTGCGAAGGCTCCAGGTCTTCGATGTACAGTAAGGCGCTGCCTCCGACCCTCATCCTGTATTTCAAAGCTTCCACGCTTTCTATGTATGCGTCTGCACAGCGGGACATAGCCAAAAAAATCCGGCTTAAACCGATACTGATCTCTAATTGCAAGTAACGTCCTGCCTGCTTCTGGATGTGCTTTGCGTCTTCGAACAACAGCTTTAGGAAACAATCCTTCGAGGAATCGTCAAAACGCAGTATGACCACGATCATATGTTGAAAGGAAAAGAGATGATACATCCGGTTTCGAGGGATAATCTCCTGAATCATATTGCCGATCCCATACAACAGAAGATGATAGTCCCGCTCGTTATAGCGGGTCTCCTCCAATGTATCGATATCGACCACCATGACACATAACTGCTTCCAATCGGAGGACAGGCCGCAGCGTGTGATTTTCTGCTCGATCTCGCGCTCCTGCAGCTTCCCTTGAATCAGCTCAATCAGGAAAAGATCCCGAAGCTGAACGCTTTGCGAATTCATCTGATGACTTAAGTGCTCTTCCGCATAGCGGAGCGAAAGGAATTCCTCCGCAATGGTTCCGAGCTCATCATACGTCCGTTCATGGCGCGTTTCACGCTTCCGGACGGACTCGTATAGCTTTCGCACGGGTACATAAAGCTTTCGAGTCATCAGGAAGGAGACGATCGTCATACAGAAGAGCACCGCAATGCAAGCATAGAAAGCAAGCCATCCGATGCCTGCAGATTGTTTGGCCATCTGGCTGCGGCTTATAGCGGAAATATAAGTCCATTCCGTTAAAGCCGATTTCCGGTAAAACAGCCATTCACGGTCAAGCGCTGCACTTGCGATTACGCCTTGCGCATCACTCTCAGGTGTCGGCTTCACGTCCGTCAACTGCTTCAGCTCTTCTGCTCCGATCACTCCTGCGGATCCGATAATCGGCTGCAGCTTCGCGTCGAGAACCTGGAACGGACGGATTTCGCAGCGTCGCTCATCCACCGGTTGAAGTCGTCTGCCAGCATTTCCACTACCAGCAAGCCCTCGGGCTCACTGAAGGAATCCGGAATCGGGTAAGCAAAAACGATCGCATCGCGTGGCGAGTCTCCCGGTACATCGATGCGCGTTAACGACCAAGGCTCCAGTCCTTTCAGCCGGCTGTAGGTATCAAAGGATTCGCTATGAAGATTGAAGCCTGTATTATCGATCATCCAATTGCCGTTAAGCCCCAGCAATACCGCATTGCGTACCGGCAGGTCAATCGTTTGCAGCCGATTCAGATCCTGCTCGAGCTCACGAATGAAGGCAAAATCTTTATGTGAGAGCGAATCGCGTACGGCAAGCAGCACCCTCTGCGACTGTGCCAGCTGAAATACCTGCCTCTCCACGGAGCGAAGCATGCTTTCGGCACGCATCTGATACTGCTGCAGCACCTGTCCATTGGAAGAGCGCGCCTGCTCCTCCGCCATGGAAAGCGACTTCACATAAGATAACCAGCCGAGCATTGCCACGGAAAGAGCCGCAACACAAATATTCGCCAATACCAGCTTGAGCCAAAATGAAGGAAATCTTAGTTTCATCCCGTTCCCCCACTCCATGTTTTTGCCGATCTGGTCAAGTCTTCGATTCTATATGAGAAAACCCGGATGACACTCGGTTACTCGAAAGCCGATAGTAAGCAAGCTCCATTCCCATAAGTTCTGACCGTTAGAGATGGAATTCCGCTTGCTATTCTACCGCACGGTTCAGGTCCATCAACTGTGCGGCCGTATGCTGCAGCATGGCGATAGTTTCGGCGATTTGTTCGTTTGAAAAACCGATACCGGGCATGCCGACTCCAATCGCCGCCGTGATACGGTCCTTTGAGAATAAAGGAACTGCAATGCGCCGTGTATGGGGAAAAATAACGCCCCTGTCATCGGAATATCCTTTAGCAGACGCCTCCGCTATAAATTCTTCCAATACCGCTTGATCGGGGATGTAATTCTGGAAGGACGGGAGAATTTGGGCCTGTTGTATCAAATAGCGGCGGTGCTCAGCCTTTTGATGCGCCAAGTAAAGCCAGCCCCACGGATGAATCGTATAATCGGTTCTTTTCGAACCGATCTCCTGCATAAATACCCCCTCCGGGAACACGACTTTATCCCGACAGATCATCCTTCCGTATTCGAAGCTTATCCAAAGAGCGGTAAGCTGAAGTGTTTCACTGACATTGCCGAGAACAGGAGCAATCACCGAATCAAAAGCGGATACCGGCACTGCGTCTCGGGTTATGTTCATCAAAGCGGGTCCCACAATATAACGCTGCTCATCGTTTTTTTGCAAAAAGCCTTGTTCCGTCAACGTTTTTAAATATCGGCTCAAGCTGGCAGGATTTAAATGAAGAAGCTGCTTCAGCTGAATAAAGCTGGCCTCCTCCAGTTCACCGACGGTTTGTAAAATTTGCAAACCGCTTTCTAATCCGGGTGCTGATATGACACCCACCCCCATTTAGTATTATATATGAAACTTATTATATTAAATTAGTAATATATATAATATTTTATGATTATAGCCACGAAGAAGTCAACCCTGCTCAAGGATTCGTTACCAACAACAGGCATGATCCGTTAAAAACAGCGGCAGCCCTGGACCGAAAAAAGTCCTTGACTGCTGCTGTTGTCATCCTGCCACCCATAAGTTAGGAGGATGGATCTCTACAGCGTTCTTCATGTACAAATAAAGCTCCCGATAAAGTAACAGATTACTTTACCGGAAGCTTTTCAACCGTCGGGCTATTCTGCATTATAATATTTCGATATATCCTTCTGTTCCATGCACGCGAATGCGCTGGCCATCCTTTATCAGCTTGGTGGCATTGTCCACTCCGACCACTGCCGGCAGACCATATTCACGTGCGATAACGGCTCCATGGGTCATCAGCCCGCCAACCTCGGTGACCAGACCTTTTATAGATATAAACAAAGGGTCCACCCCGGGTCAGTAAAGGGGGTAACTAAAATATCTCCCTCTTCCAGATCCGCATCTTCCATACTTAAGATAACGCGTGCCCTCCCCTCAACCATTCCGGAAGAAACAGGCAGCCCTGCAATAGCTTCAGCCGGGAGATTCTCCCGCTTGTACTCTCCCGTAATGATTTCACCATCCGATGTAATAACACGCGGCGGAGTCAGTTTGTCATACAGTTTATACTCGTCTTTTCGCTTGCTGATGATCTGGTAGTCCAGTTTATTGGTGCGGACAACATCATGAAGTTCTTCGAAAGTGAGATAATATACATCTTCGTATTCATGAATAACGCCCGCTTGTACAAGTTGTTCGGCTTCTTTTAGTATGGCCTGCTTATAAACGAAATAGCGATGAATCATCCCGTATTTGGGATATTCCCGGTAGCCGATGAAATTCCGGATAAGGTTGATCATTCGTTTGGTTTCTTTGGCTTTGTGCTCACCATCCGGCAATTGCTTCAATCGAGCGAGCAGCTCTTGTTCTTTTTCCAAAGCTTCCCGGAGCCCTTGCTCAAATTTCCGCTTGCCGGCATTAGGCTCAAAGTTCTTGATGTTACTAAGAATCATGGGGACTAGTGTAATTGGTTTCTCACTCCAGCGCGTTCTTGTAATATCGATTTCACCGGCACACCGCATCCCGTATTTATGGAGATAAGCCTCGATAGCATCCCGAGCTTCCCGGCCGCCATTCAGCTTCACCAGTTCATCCAAAAAATGATCCTCTGTTACATGCTGCAAAAAATCAATGACTTCCGAATAAGGACGAATCACATCCGCGACATCAAGCAGCGCCAGGCCCATTTCCGAAGTAATATTGTTGGGTACAGATTGAGAAAGCGTATCTGCTGCGTTTTTTTCGCCTAACCACGCGTTTATGTTTTCGTTGATCCATGATGTAGCATTCATAGCAGCCATAAACACGGCCGAGCTTTGCGGGTCGAACAAGATCTTCTTTAATTGCTGGACATCCTCCAGAATAAAATCAAATAAATCCGCCCCCGATTTCGCCTGGATGTTTTGTTTCAATTCTTCGATCGATGTTTGACTACGCTTAATCAATTCAGAAACGATTGTCGGATCGTTCTCGAATTGTACCGGCGTATCTATATTACTTCTGCTGGGAACCGGTGCTGCTTGATCATTTGGTACCAATTTTATAAAATCCCGCTCTATAATGGTCATGAGTGCGCCTTTGATGAGCGGATCGGATCCCACGGTATTTAATAAAGCTTCCTGGCCGACCGCTGTGGCCAGCCTGGATCCAATATCAACAAACAATCTTCCCCCGGCTCTACGCATAGGCGCAGGAGTAACTAGCAGGAAAAAGGACAATCCCAAGGGTTTGATGGGATCGGTCATCATTTGTTGATGTCCAACAGATAGATACACGTGATTTTCTTGATCATTCGCTTCAGGGATCGGGTATAAAGTAGTGATCGGCCGGCTCTGAACAATATAAAATGTATCATCAGCCAAGCACCATTCGATATCTTGCGGGCAGCCGAAATAAGCTTCGATCTGTCGTCCGATCCGTGCCAGCTGCAAAATTTGTTGATCGGGAAGGGTTTGCGTCTTTTGCCGGTCAGGATCGATCTGCTTTGTCTCCGTTCCGTCTTCTTCCCGTCCATAGATAGCCAATGTTTTGGCCGCTATCCGCTTATCGATGATTTCCCCTTGCTGTACTTTATAAACATCGGCGGAGACCAGGCCTGAGACAAGCGCTTCTCCAAGCCCAAAGCCGGCATCGATGGATAGCTGCTTCCGATTGGAGGTCATGGGATCCGCGGTAAATAAAATTCCCGAAGCCTGCGGGAAAACCATCTTTTGAACGATAACCGATATATAAACTTGACTGTGGTCGAATCCATTTTGCATACGGTAGATTACCGCACGGTCCGTAAACAGGGAAGCCCAGCATTTGCTGATATGCTGCAAGACGGCTTCTTTACCGATAATATTTAAATAGGTGTCTTGCTGGCCGGCAAAAGAGGCATGCGGTAAATCTTCTGCAGTCGCACTGGAACGTACGGCATAAGCATGCTCCTCGCCATACCGCGAGAGATAGTGCGTCACTGCTTTCACAACATCGGAAGGAATTTCAGCTTCCATAAGGATTTGCCGAAGCTTCCTGCTGATTTCACCAATTTGATCCCGGTCTTCTGCTTTTAACACGGTTAGTCGTTGGAGCAAAGCGCGATACATTTCGTTATGTTCGATGGCTTGTTGAAATCCTGCGGTTGTCACACAGAACCCTTCCGGTACATGTATTCCCTCCATTTTTGATAATTCTCCTAAATTGAACCCTTTTCCGCCCACGAGCGAAAACTGCGTTTTTTCCATTTCCTGAAAATCGAGAACCAAAGAACTCATTCTACATCTCTCCTATCCATTAAATTGAGAAAAAACATTTGACAAGGGCTAAACCAGCATGCTATAATTAAATTGTAAGATAAGGTATCTATGTTCACGAATCAGAATTGACATAGACTGATTATATCACCGTGCCTATATATATGCAATAGGAAGAGGGTATCCCAAAGCCATGAAGCTGGCTAGGGACACCCTCTTTTTTCATATTTATAATACCCGGCCTACAGAGACACACTGCCTCATTCGAGACATCAGGAACAACCGAGAGTTCAAGCATATCCTGTCTCGAGATCAATCCAGGAGATCACATTCTTTTCAATAAGGGGTGTCGCCCTCTCCTTACGCCTCGAATGAATTGTCTATCCATATACAAAGCAGCCAGCAATGCTGCAAAGCTTAGCAAAATGGGTATACCGAAAGCTTCATAGGAAAACGCCTGCTCTTTTTTTGTTCCATTGGTACGCTTGGTTAAACGTAAAAATCAATTCGGTTCGATCCACATAATAAGGGTCTACCTTCGGACTCTTTACAAAAGAATAGGAAGGGTAATGCATTTCATTAGCTATTTTATCCGCCATAGGTTCGCCTAATTGCTGCGAGATCACATAGAGGACGGCATCGATTCCCGAAGTGAGAGCTGCTGAAGTGACGATGTTGCCGTCCGCGACATAGCGAACATCCCTTCTCCATTTTGTTTCAGGATATTTATCGATTTCATGATAATCAAAGCTTTTCCAGTCGGTAACTGCTTCTCTCCCTTTTAATAAACCTGTATCGGCCAGATTCAACCCTCCGGCGCAGAAAGTGTTTTCATGTTTTTGTCCGGAGCAACTGCATATACGTTATAAAAATCCGTCATGGCGAACATTTCATACGGTACCATAAAATCGAATATTTCAGTCGTCGGATTGGATAAAAGCACAGCTACTGTAGGTTTTTCTGGATGATATTCAGGAACGCTCATGTCTTGTAACGCAGGCATGGGTGTTTGCCGAACGGGATTCCAATATGCATGATTGGAATGAATATACCCAAACGCACTAACCCCGCCAAAAAGGATAGCGAACGTCATTACACAGGCAACGACGCGTAATAATAATTTAAACTTCATACTTGATTCTCCTCTGGATCCAATTTGTTCTCTCTGTTGCCGCAGCACTTAAATATACCCCCTGGTGGTATTTAATTTAATTTATATACCCCCGTTGGGTATATAAATTATAATTTTTAGTGAAGTCCTAAGTATAAACATAGATGGCGGTAAGTGTTAGCTTTGGCGGCCGCAATCAATTTTCCTGCGATTCAAGCGTCCAATTAACAAAACGAGGCCGCCGATACCAATCGGCAGCCTCACCCTACTAATTACAATGTTTTTCGTATGATTTCCATTCTATACTTTTCTTTAAAGCCGAGGCTGTCATACAAATGTTTGGCGTAATTCCCGACAACACACCAAAGCTCAACTTGTGCACTGCCCCGCCGGTAGATCTCATTGCATAAATACATAACAAACTTTCTTCCTATCCCAAGCCCTTGAAAGTCTGTACGGACGGAAATACTGCTGAGTTCATTCCCGGAAAGATGGCTGTAAGCGACGATTTCCCCATTTAGTTCGTAGACAAAACGGTTTTCCGCATCCTCTTCCCATGCTCTCCTGTCTTTTTCACTGGGCTGTGCAATCACAGAATCGGGAAAACAGCCGACTCGGACGCGCATTTCATGAAAAGCTGCCGCATACAGGGACTGACTGGCTAGATAGTCTTCGTCCGTATACAGCCTGACCGGAAGCGTCTCCTCCAAGGGAAACGGGTCACCGGATCGCTGCATTAAAACCGATGAATAATAGGGGGCATAACCATGCTGACGTGCAAACGCAAGAGAGGATGGATTATTAAACCGAAAGGAGCTTCTGACTTTGCCGGTTCCGCCTTCCCACAATTTGGCTTCGGCATACTTGACCACTGCAGACCCGATTCCTCGCCTGCGAAATTGCGGAGCGACAAACACCGATAAATAAGACTGAGAAGCAGGCTCGTTCACTTGAGCTATCGCAACAAGTTCTTCCCCAATAGATGCGGTAATGAACGATTCCGGTGCATTAGCAAGCATCCGCAGCAGGTCTTCACCCGCTTCCTTATCAGAGCTTAATAGTTCCCTTGCGGCATTATAATCTTGTTCACTTATATGACCGTACCGGATACCCGCTATATTCATCGGTCCTCGATTCCTCCGTTTTAATAAGGTTATCTGTTCTCCTCTACGGCAAAATAGCGATCCGCTCGAGTGCGCGGTCTCCGTAAATAGGTTCGAATGGCTGCCCTTCCATATGGATGTAGCCTATATAGCAGTCACACTGCTTCATCCGGCAAGGCCGTTCTTTCGAAATACCCTCCAGCCCGTCTTTATACAAATTTCCGATCACTTGCCGATCCTTATAGCAGCGCTTTACGCGTCCGTCTCCCTGGACGTAAAATACATTGTGCCCGGCGCGGCAAGGCTTGCCCATGCTGTCGTAATCCTGGACATTCAGAGTGAAATAGGGATCGATGCGAGTCAAAAGCGCCGTATCCTCAGCAGAATAATAATCGGGCTTGTCTTTGTAGGCGTTCACCCACATATAAACATCGTCAGGCAGTGCCTGCCTTAATGATGCAATGGAATGAAACGCGCTCTTGACACCGACACAGCCTACACTGAACGGGATTTGTTGTGCGTAGAGCTTGCCGCATTGCTGCAAAAATCGCGCTTCATCCGTCTGTCCGGGATGGTAGGTTACCCAGAATGCAGCAGTCACCGGATTCAAATCGGACGTCCAATCGAGCTTTGCGGATAAGTTCGTTTGTATTGCAGCTTTGTCAACGTGCCGCATATGGGACAGCTCGACCAGGGCCTCACTGTACCAGCGATGCGTCAGTCCTTCGCCATAAGGATTAAAAAACACGGACAGCTGATGTCCGCTATTCTCCTGATTCCTCACCCAGTCGACAAATGTCTGCACCTGCTGCCGATCCTTAGCCAAGGTTTCTTGACTATCCGTGTTCTTGCTGAAAGGACAGTACGGACAGTCGTAATTGCATGAGCTTAAGCTCCCGCGAAAATAAATCACCGCTTTCATGAGAGCACACAGCTTTCCATGAGGCCCCGTATATGCGGGGAAATAAACCAATCCCCAATCGCATCGGAGTACATAAGCCCTTCTCCCGTCAGCCGCAGCACCTCATGCTCTATTACAGCAAGCTCCGTATGCACAAGCAGATTCAACTCGGGATAATCGGCGAGAGCTGACGCTGTGAACCGCTCCGTATAGCTGCTCAGTGCCAGACCTTCGGCATGAAGCAGCGCTTTTAGTATAAAGCGGCGCCGCTGATCGTCCTTGTTCAACACAATGCCGTAATCGGCATGCGTGTAGTCGGCTGCAGCCACGTAGTCGGCGATGATGCTCGCCGTAGCTGAACGCCCTACGCTGTACCGTGAGGAATAATGAACCGATCTTGTGTAAGATCGCGCACCGCAGCCGAGTCCGATCATGCCTTCCTCCTGACAGCCATAAGGAAGCAAGGTTTTCCCCGAGCCCGCTTCCGCTTTGGCAAATCTGCGCATAGAGTACTGGGTATACCCATGTGAAAGCAAATATTCCCGCGCCGCGCTGTAAAACCTCGCCCTCTGATCTTCACCGCTCTGTTTGATGTGCTCTGGCTTTACAATCGTGTGCTCGCGCGTATACAGCGGATAAATAAATATTTCTTCCGGCACATAAGACAGAGCCTTATCCAGTGAATACAGCCATGAATCAAGGGTTTGACCGGGAAGGCCATAGATCAAATCCAAATTAAGAATCGGAAATTGGTACCGCTTGAGCTGTTCCAGAGCTCTCTCGACTTCCTGCGGTTTTTGCGGACGATAGATCGCATCCGCTTCAGACGCGATAAAGCTTTGGATCCCCATGCTGACCCGGTCTACCCGCCTGTCTTTTAAAATGGTGAGGCGTTCGGAGGTTACCGTCTCAGGAGAGGTCTCTACCGAGATGGAAGCTTGGCCCGGATCCACGCCAATCACATCTTGTGCAATATGAAACAGCCGATCAAGCTGGACAGGCTCGAGTAAAGTCGGCGTACCGCCTCCGATAGCAAATCGGGCAACCGGCTTATTCTGAATAAACGGAGCCCATTGTGCTGCTTGTCTTTCCAAAGCATCTACATATTCGGCATGCACGTCGGCTCTCTTGTCAGGCAAGGTGAATAAATTACAAAAGCCGCAGCGCGCCCCGCAAAAAGGGATATGCATATATAAAAAGAACGTATCTGCCGGCTCCCGGTCCCACAGCTCGGAAAGCGGCAGCTTCGTCTCCAATTTCCGATAAGAAGTTTTATGCGGATAAGAGTACAGATAAGACCGGTAAGGCTCCGATCGTAAGCTGTCCTTCCAGCTGCGCAGAGCATCCGGATTCTGAATGATGTCCAAGTAATTAGGGTAGACCGTCTGGCTCATAAGGAACTCCTCCTCTCACCTTACAAAATAAATTCGCGGTAAGGCACGTTCCACACGACCTCATGCGCAAGCCTGTGGCCGTTGTAGCCATCTTCACCGAAGGCGGTGCCATGATCCGAGAACGCCATGCAAAACACAGGCCGTTTCCGTTCTCTGAATGCCTGAAACAATCGTCCAAGCTCTCCGTCAACATACCGGAGCGCCGCGCGCTGTGTTTCCACCGAATCTTTCTTCGCACCTGGAACGTAATAATGATTCGGCCCATGAATCGCGGAAATGTTCATAAACAGAAACAAACGTTCCGTTTCGTCCGAATTTTGCAGCAGCTTGAGTGCATGGTTTACCTGATGCTCCGTCGAGCGTTGATTCGTAACCCCAAAGGTCATTCTCCAGTAGCTTTCCTGGAAATAAGCGGGAAGCACTTTGGCCAGCGGAACCTTTTTCGTAAAAAAAATAACGCCGCCGATACAGATCGTACGGTAGCCCTCTGCCTGCAGTCCGGACACGATATCCGTCGAATCAAATTGCCATGTATACGGATGGGTCTTTAAGCCTGTATTCTTGGAATGAAACAATCGAACATGCTCCGACTTATCAGTATTGGCAGGAGTCGGCAGAAACCCGCCAAAAAAAGCATGATGCGCCGCATAAGTGAAGCTGCCCGGCGTGTGCCGCTTCTCCCAATGTCCGCCGCCGCACAAATTCGGGCAGTTTTCTTCCTCCAGAACGGCGGCGTCATAGCGCAGCGTATCCAGTGTAATCATAAGAAGATCATGACTTCCTACAATTTCATTCATGTTAAACATCGTGGTGAACCCTTTCCATTCAGATAGTCGAAGGGAGTGAAGCCATTCTCATTTCCCATGCATAGGGGTCATGTCCTTCATAATGACAATGATATAGCAAATCTCCGAACGGATTAACATCCAATACATAAGGCCGTAAGGATCCGCTGTTGAGTAATACATCAATGCCCGCAACGGTGGATTGTGGAAATACCGCTAACGTTTGTTCGGCGCATTGCCGCACGGCAGTCTGAAGATCGTCAGGCAGATCGATCTCTTCCAAGCCCATTCGATCGCTGTCGAGATGCAGGTTCGTTATAGGTGTTCTGCTTACCCTGGCAATACTATGACAAGCCTTGCCTGCTACGACAAGCTGCCGGATATCGAAAGTACGGTCCCGATAGGAAGCTTTCGGAATCCACTGCTCTACATGAGCGCCATGGCCCAATAACCAGTTGATGATCTGGCGTATGATTCGGCGTTCTTTGTAGGTCATCAGCTTTTTTACGTTATAAAATAACGGAGGTCTGGCTTGATAGTTCTCCACCCCTATTGTAGTTATGGCCCATTCCGCCCCTGTAACCGGGTTTACTTGGTACGCAATGACGCCGCAGGCGCCGGAACCCGCTGCCAGCTTAATAAATAGACGGTGTATTCGTTCATCTGCCATCCTGTCCCGCAGCGTTTCGTAATCCGGAATAGCTTCCGGCGCAGCCAATCTTCTGGGTACCGGCAATCCGGCTGAAGATAAGAGCTGGTATGTATGCCTTTTGTCGAACATGGCGGTTATGTCCTCGGGAGCATTCACCCATTGAGGCGTATCCCACAGCTGCCCCGCCTCCCTGTCCAGTCGAGATAGCAGCCTGCAATAGCCGCGAAACCACTGGGAAGGATGATACAGCTTGCCCTTGATTTCTTTCAATCCTCGAGCCATCTTACCCGAAATAGGCGAAGCTACGCTCTTGTTATACCTATGCCAGCGATCGTCATCAGGGGAGCTGGCCGCATCAGGGGCGCCAAGCGCAATAAGCTCGCGTTCCACTTCAAAATGCTCCCCCGGCGCGTCAAGCCGCAGCAAGGGCGGTTCATCCATCGTTTGCCGCAGGCTTTGCGCAATCGAGCTCAAGGATGCTTTTCTCTGCAGCAAGTCGATATAATTCAGCACAAGGGCTGGGGGCAGCCCCAGCCGGGCTCTTGCCGCTTGCAGCCCCGTTGTTCTTCTATTACCGGAATTTCCAATGACAATCATCGATTTCATCGTTATTCCGTCAGGGAAGGATAGCGGTAATCCTCGTCATCATCAGCATCCTGCTGATCGCTGATATCTACGTTGAGGCCCGATTGCTCCCAGCGATTCACCATCTCATCCGACATGTAATGATAGCTTAAATCAAGCAGGTCCAGTTTTTTTACCTTCTCGCTATGAATAAGGGCCTCCGCTCCTTTATCCGTTAACGTGCCCATGGAAAGATCCAACGTATGTAGTTGATCAAGAATCGGCGCATTAGCTACGGCGATAGCAATTTCATCCTGAATTTCGCTGTCCTTGAGCCCCAGATAAGTAAGCTGGGGGAATTTCCCCAGCTCGATCAGCGGGAGAACATCATCCAGACTTCCGTCAAATCCGTACTCTTCAACCCCCAGATAAAGCTCAAGCTTCTTCAGACTTTTGAAGCTGCCATTGCTAATGCTCGTAATAACGTCTTTTCCAAGTCCGCCGCAAATGATAGTCAGCTCCTCCAGCTTTTCATGATGTGCAGGCTCAAGGCTGAGACCTGTGCTTCCTTTAATTGTGAAGGATCTGAGCTCGGGATAAGCGGATAGAATCGGCCCCAGATTGGATTGATTAATCCAGGAAACCTCGCATTCTTCATAGGACATATCGCCAATAAACAAGCTGCGCAGCTGCGGGAAGCGGTCTTTCAACCGAACAAGCGCTTCTACAATTTCACTGGAATCATTCTCATACGCGCCGCCCCAGTCGCCGATGATAAGGCTTTCCAGCTGCAAGCTTTCATCCTTGCCTGCGAGCTCCTCTATTAAATCTACGATTTTGACTCCATTCTCGTATTGATCATAATCGATAGATAATTTACATTCGGACATAACCATACCTCCTGGAAATAAATACTAATCCTTCACTATAAATTTCATAAAAAAATCTGCAATTCTTTATTGCAGACGATGTAGCTCAAGTTTGTTTAAGTCTATGTTAAATTTTCCGCTCATTAACAGATCTAGTCCTAGTAGTCCAGTATTCTGTTTTTTACGAGGTGGTGTATGTGAAAACGTGGGAATCAGTAACAAGTTGGCTTAAACTCCCGCTTTCATTTTCCAATTGTAAGACGGGGGATTTTAATTATTGGATTACGAGGTATCCTGCTGGATGAAGTTGTACAAAGTAAAATGTACAGAAATACTGGCAGACCTCTACTTATTTTAAGTACGTCTTAGTTGATCGTAAATATCTTTTTTTCTAGTTTTTTTAACAAAAGTAAATCCTGTATCATCTAAATTTGGATTGCTGATATTTAAATTTAACATACTAATCAGATTGGAATATATTAAAACAGCCACTGCTTCTATTTTTGAATATTTTTTGTTTCCGTTTTTAATTGAAAAACTTTTCCATTCTCCAAGATTATCCGCTAAATCACGCTGCGATAGAATATTTGTACATTCGTCTCGTACTGTAAGAAAGAAATTAAATTTAAAAGCGTTTTGACGACAAGCTTCATTTTGATAACCAGTATAAGCAGTAACTGTAAATTGCGCCAAACAAATATCCATAAAAGTACAAAATAATGGACGAAGAGAGTATTCAGTTGTCAGTCTATTGACGATGTGGTGAAAAATATTTCTGAAATTAACACAGGAATAACTGTAACTTGGAATTACGCCGTCCGTATATCTATTTCCCGCTGCTTTCATTTCACATCTAAACGGCTGCTCTGTTATGCGTTTGGTTGATAGTTTTACAGGGTAGGTCAGAGCCTCAGTGTCTCTAAACACTGAGTAATTTTGACTCGGTTTTGAATGAGGAGAACTTGCGATGCCAGCAGCAACGTCACATGCTTTAGTTGAGTCCAGCTTATTCAATACCATTTTCATGAATTTTTCTTGATATTCGCCTTGCATTTTTTTGACTAGAGTATTAAACAGTTCGTTATACATTGAGATTGAGTACGATAAAAATTCCTTCATAGCATTTTGATATTCTTCGACTTGTTTTTCGAAACCAGCGTCATCAATATCTATAACTCCTGCCCACTGTTCGACTTCGGGTAGATTAAAAACAAAATTATTAAGCCTATATTCCTTATCCGAATTTCCTAATTTAATAATAGAATCGTATAGGTCTTTATCGCTATATTCTATATTCTTTAAAATACTCTCCTCGAATTCTTTATCATTTCGAGTAACTTTAGGATATCTTCTTAAAGAAAAGATTGGGGTTTTCAAATTAGTTTGCATCACTAAATCGATAATTTTAGAAAATATAATAGGTTGTTTAATTTGAGAGATCGAGAAAAACAAAATTGCATTTACATCATATGTAATACCCAGTTCGTCAAAGCTTGGAACGTTATTTCCATCGATATCGCCAAGTCCTCTACTGTCTCTAACTACGATGGAATTAAATATTTCACTTTCGGGCATAATCCCTTCTTTGCAAGGGAGTTTTATGGTTATGTCAGTACATACTTGTGCAAATCCTGTATCATTAATTTTGTTGATGACTTGTTCGATTCCATTTTCTTGTCTGCATAACTCTTGTAAGTTTAGAAGTATATCGCTTTTTTTCTCTTCTTCCACACATACGCAGTCAGTTACAAAAAAGTCAGGGGTAGTGTTGCTGAACTCGTATGTGGTTGTAATTTTTGTCGTGTTTGCTCCACCTTCTTCTTTGGCAGCAACGTACTTTGATATATCAATTTTGCTTAGGGAAGAAACAAATGTCGATTTTCCCGAACCTGCGGGTCGTAAAAGGAGAATAGTGAATTTATTGCTCATTGAAACACAAATCCTCTCAAATTTAATGTTTTTAGTCTACTGATCAATATCCATTTTTTAACATTTCCTCAATCCGATCCCTTTTCTAATTTTCACAATGACTTTATCTTTAGATGTATGATAAATCAATATATTATTTTTACTATTTAGTAATTCTTTCGTAGCTAGCTCATCGCTAATTGGACCAATAACTGCAACCTCGTCAATAATCTCTTCATGATCTTGTTCTTCTGAATGAAGTATTTCAAATTTAACGAATTGATTTGGATATATTTCCCTGACCTCTTGCCAATTTGATCCCCCCTAACATTTTAAATAATTGTATCATATTTGGGTTGATAATTATTCTGTTCTTCTTTTGTTGTATTTCCTCTAAAATGTATTCAATGACATCTAATAATATTAAAAAGAACGCTGCAATTGAGATATATAACAACCACTTCTCAGTTGCATTGATTATTGGTGTTAGCCAGTTGGCCGGTTCAACCCAAACATGCCTTGACGGTTGGACAAAACCTCTTTCAATTTACGGCTAATATCATTTCATTTGTATAAAAGCAGCTCAATCAAGTCCTTTCTTCCATTATAGCAGCTTTCAGCATACCTTGTTCTGCTTCAAATCAACCTGCTGCCTATACATTACCTCCAAGCGTATGGCGGAATCCTTCTCGCCATGAAGTAAACTTCGGCTTCCAGCCGTGCCGGAGTGCTTTTTCATTTCGTGCTCCGCGTTCGCCTCTCGCGCTTCCCGTCTCTATCCTTGGCTTCGGTGCACCAAGGCAGTCTGCGTAAAACGGCAGCCATTCGGTGCCGGCTGCGGGTTCGTTGTCCACGATGTTGTACGCTCCCGACGGCCAGTCCAGTGCCGACACAGCCGCTGCTGCGGCATCTTCCGTATAAACGAAGGAGCTTACGCCATCCGCAGCAGCTATCTCTCCCCGGCGTACCTGCTCCGCGATCAAGCCGTCCGGAGCGTACCATGTTCCGCCGCCGTACAGCAAGCCGTACCGGAGAATCACATGCTCCGGCATTTCCGCCGCGGCGACCTCCAGCGCGTGAACGCCCAGTACGGTCGCTCTACGCGGCGCGGGCGCCTCAAGATCGAGCGGACAATCCTCCGCCGCCGGCCCCTCCCGGGGCGAATAGGTCCAGGAGATGCTTTGCGCAATCATCCGGTGAACGCCAGCTGCCAGCGAGGCATCCACCAGGTTTCGCGTCCCCTCTTTGCGGATGCGCGCATTGTCCGCAAAATTTCTGGCCTGCAGTGAGGTTAATTGATGAATGACCACCTCGGGAGAAGCCTCGGCAAGCACTCTGATCAGGGTCTCGCGATCATATACGTCCGCTTGAACAAAGGAGGCTCCGGCTTCCTTGATTTTGTCAGCGTGCTCCGGATTGCGTATGATTCCGGTCACTTCGTGTCCTGCTTGTACCAGCATCGGAATGAGCAACCTCCCGATGACCCCGCTTGCTCCCGCTACTGCTATTTTCATTTGAATCCGCCTCCGATTTCATTGTATTGTTCGTGCTGTGAGCCTTGAATACTCCCCGATGGTGAGCGCTGCCCGCAATAGCTGACACGTTAAGATAAGCCTAAAAACGGGGAGTGCCGCCTGAATGATCCGGCTTCAGGAAACTGGCAGGAAATGCGGTCCGTAAATATGTATAATAAAGCCAGCAGATCAACGTTCTGCCGACTCCCCACTGCACGGCAGGCCCGCCTTCTTGAAGATAAGAACAAGCCATCGGCCCATGGATTGATTTAAGCATACGGGACGGAAGGGGTTCATACAATCTGATTTTGCCCTAACTGTACCAGTACAGAATGCGGAGAAAGCGGTGTGTCGCTATGAAAAAGTACGCCGAAATTATGAACTGGATCGAGGCGCTAATTGAAACCCGAGCGGTGCGCGGAGGCCACAAGCTGCCTTCCATCCGCGAATTGTCCCAAAGCTATTCATGCAGCAAAAGCACCGTCATCCGGGCTTATGCGGAGCTGGAGAAACGACATCTCGTATACACGGTACCGCAAAGCGGCTATTACGCGGTTATACAGCACGCCGAACCGGAACAAACCGAGGAACGACCGGAAATAGATCTTTCCTCTCCCTCGCCCGATCCGGAATTGTTTCCTTACTTGGACTTTCAGCACTGTCTCAACAAGGCCATCGATATGTATAGGAACCTCCTGTTCGTATATGGCACGCCGCAAGGGCTTCCTTCGCTCCTGCGTGTCATGGAGGCGCATTTGGCCGATTATCAGGTTTTTGCCCGTCCCGGCCAAATTACGGTGACCTCCGGAGTTCAACAAGCGCTGGCAATACTAGCGACGATGTCATTCCCGTCCGGCCGGCGCACCGTCCTTATTGAGCAGCCGACCTATCCTATGATAATCCGCTTGCTGTATGCGTACGGCATTCCGGTTCAAGGCATCGCACGGACGGAGAACGGTATCGACCTGAACGAGCTGGAGCGGATTTTTCGGACCGGCAGCATCAAACTATTTTACACGATCCCCCGGTTTCACAATCCGCTCGGCACTTCGTACGACGAATACACCAAAAAAGCGATTGCCGAGCTTGCCAAGCGCTACGATGTCTACATTGCAGAAGACGATTATTTAGCTGATCTGGAGACTAATTCCAAGTCCGACCCGATTCACGCGTATGGTTCCTCCCATGTCGTATACTTGAAGAGCTTCTCCAAAATTGTTTTTCCCGGTTTGCGTGTAGGGGCCGCTGTGCTTCCCGAAGCGCTTCAGGAAGCGTTCAATTCCATCAAGCGGCTTTCCGATATCGACAGCTCCATGCTGTCGCAGGCCGCCCTGGAAATCTACATCCAGAGCGGAATGTTCGACCGGCGCAAACAGAAAATTGTTGACTCCTATAATAATCGGCTGCATCGGCTGAATCAGGCGCTTGATGCATTAAACGACACGAATGATGTCCGGCATGCATCCGTTTATACGGGCGTGCAGACGCATCTAACGCTGCCGAAGACATTTCCTATCGACGTTCTGCTCCAGCGGCTTCGACAAAAACGGATTGTGCTGCAGGGCATCGATACCTGCTTTCTGGATACGTTCGAGAAACAGCCTATCGTTAAGCTGTCCATTACCCGGGTTGAGGAAGAAAGGATCTGGGAAGCGGTTCGGATCCTGTTCAACGAGATCAAGAAGCTGAAGCCGACTTAAGCTTCCTTCCAGTATCCGATCATGTAACCTATAGGAGGAACCGCTTCTCCATGGCGTCGAACCGGCTTTTCCTGGCGGCTATTCGATGCTCCCTATTTCATCGGTATTTCCACCTTGCCGCCATGTTCCTTGAGGACGAGCTGCATTGAATCGAGCTTTTCCGGAAGTGATTCATAACGAAGCGTAAAGGTATAACCGTTTGGAGACCTCTGCGCATCGCTTCTGAATCGTTTTACCTGATCTCCATTTGCCACAAGCTCTACGCCGTTGATTACTTGATCCAACAGGTTTGGGTTTCCTTCCTGCAGGGTGCCTTCAATCAAAGTCATTGTTGGCGTTGCCGTAATGGACCCGAAGCGGATCGAGCCGTCATCCGTTGTAAGTGTCTGCCGGATCGACTGTTTGATTTGGGTCGGCATCGCCTCATCCGGGTGATAAGAAAACATAAGGTGTGCCTGGTGCCGCTCGCTGCCTGGGCCGCTTTCATCCCAATAAGAAAGAGTTAATTTCTTGGCAAACGGGCTAACCGGGTCGAACGTAAAAATTCCCTTGATCTCCGTTCGGTCTTGGCTTGGCCTGGACGAGCCGGATTGCATATGCGAATCCGTTCGATAGCCCTTAATTCCAATAGGTGTAATAAGACTCGTGTCGCCATTCGCCAGTCCGCTCGGATGGCTCAGTGTATAGTACACGATAAGCTGATTTTCATCCGACATGATCCCGTCTACAGTAAGCATGGTGCCGTCCGCTAGTTGGATCTGCTCGCCAAGGGCTTGTCCCCATCCCTGTTGATTCAGCTTGTCAAGGGTGCCGTTTACGACTCCGTCAAAGCCGAGCAGCGTCTTGCCGTAATAAGCCAGCGCGTGGTACTGATTCCCTCCAACGAGCATTACTGCGAGGACAGCTGCCGCCGCAAGTTTCCAAGCGCCAGTCAGCTTTCTGTCTGCCGTTTTCCCGGGAGCTGCGGTACTCAAAGCTATTCTCAATCTTGCTTCCATATCTTCCGGTGCCGTAAGACGGTTCAGTCTCTCCTTTTCTTCATATAACCGATCTTCAATAAGATTCATCTTCATTCCTCCCATATAATGCTCTCAGCTTCTTCAATCCTTGAAAAATTCTGGATTTTACGGTTCCTTGCGAGACGCGGGTGATCGCAGCGATAGTACCATAATCCAGGTCGTGGTAATATTTGAGACGAATGGCTTCGCGTTGGCTGTTGTTCAAGTGATCCATGAGCGCTTGAAGATGTATTCGTTCTTCTACTTGGCGGTTTCCCGACGCGCCGGCTGGCTGGTGCTTCAGCTCTTCGTTTTCTGCCAGACGGTCATCGAGCGGTACCAGCTTATTGTTTCTTTTCAGCGCCTGTTTGCATTGATTTACCAAAATCGTCTTGCTCCAGGAGTAAAACGACTCCGCTTTCTTCAGTTGTCCGATCTTTTCATAAAGCTTCACGATCATATCCTCCAGCACATCCATCGCATCCGCTTCATTCCGCATATAGGAATAGGCCAGCCTATAATACGCGTCTTTCTCGGCCATGATTAGCTGGAGTAAGGCTTCCTTATCGCCCTTCCGGGCTTGCTTCACCCCGTTGATTACACTCATATGTTCACCTCTCTTATCTGTAAGAGCATCAAGGAGCTTAAAAGGTTCATTCCATAACACCATTTTCTTTCTCTGTTCGTCACACGTCAAAATAAAAAAGCTTGATTTCTCAAGCTTTTTGCAAAAAATTAAGCAGGCACATGTGAAGCATCGGACATATGCCGCAAAAATATAAACAAATTGTCCCAGATCGATAATACTTAGTCAATTTGATTTATGGTTTCTTTATTGAATTGGGGGAGCGGATCATGGAAGGAACGCCAATTGCTTTTCATTTCTGCCGATGTCAGCAATGCTTTGTCCAAGGTGCGGGTGATTTGCTCTTCATCCAGGCCGATCCCGATAAATACGAGCTTGGTTACCCGATCTCCCCACTCCTCATCCCAATCCGGCGATTTGGGAAATTCGCTGCCAAAATAAGCTTGACGCTCGCTCTCGGACAATGCGGCCACCCACAGCCCCGCCGGTGACAGCTGCCGCGATACGCCTGCCTGGCTAAAAGAAATCGCCATGTTATTTCGCGTTGCTACCCATATAATTCCTTTGGACCGAACGATCTCGTTAGGCCACTTTCCCATCCATTGCAGCAGCCGTTCCGGATGGAACGGAATTTTTCGGGTATAGACGAACGAAGTAATACCGTATTCCTCGGTTTCCGGTGTATGGTGCTCCTTCTGCAATTCCTGAATCCATCCGGCAGAACGGCTTGCTGCTTCAAAGTCGAACAACTGCGTATTCAGAATCTCCTTAGGGTCCACTTTACCGCGGCTGGTGCGGATGATCTTTGCTCTCGGCTGCAGCCCGCGCAGGACGTTTTCCAGCTTGATCAGCTCGGCCTCGCTCACCAGATCGCATTTGTTAAGAATCAGCACATCGCAAAATTCCACCTGTTCGATTAGCAGATGAACTACGCCTCTCGTGTCCCCTTCGCCCGCATCCTGGTTACGGTCTCTCAGCGTTTCCCGCGTATTGTAATCCAGCCAGAAATGGTACGCATCCACCACGGTCACCATGCAATCCAAGCGGGTCAGCCTGGACAGATCGATTCCCTGCTCTTCGTCGACGTAGGTGAACGTTTGCGCAACGGGCAGCGGCTCGCCGATCCCGGTCGATTCAATCAAGATGTAATCGAACCGCTTTTCCCGAGCCAGCCGTTCGACTTCTTGGAGCAAGTCATCTCGAAGCGTGCAGCAAATGCAGCCGTTAGACATCTCTACCAGCTTCTCTTCCGTACGGCTTAAGCCCCCTCCATCCCGAACGAGATCGGCATCGATATTGACCTCGCTCAAATCATTGACAATGACCGCAACCTTCAAGCCTTCCCGATTATTCAGCACATGATTCAAGACGGTCGTTTTCCCCGCACCCAAATAACCGCTAAGCACGGTTACCGGAATTTTCTTCTCCTGCTCGTTACCAGCTATACTCATGCTTGCTTCAACTCCTCCCATCCCTATTCGGCTACGAAATCCAAAAGATACCTTCACGATCCAGCTCCACCTGTTCCACCTCCCACTCGAAATCAGCATGAGGCGAAATGGATGTAACGGCTTGCCAGCCGTTATCGCCGTCTTTTGCATAGACATGCCAACTGCCATTCTTCAGACGAAACTGCACGATAGCTGAGCCCAGCCAATGGGAACTGTGATAATCCGGACGTTCCTCCCGCAAGGTCAACCGATTGTCATCCCATTGGTAGGTCAATCGGACAGAAGCTCGAACATTTCGGGGCACCTTCAATGCGATATATCCATCCAAGATCGTTTCAAGTCTTCGCATCGTAAAAGAATCCATTCCCGCTTCACCTCAAGAAAGCTTACATTTCCCGTGACTTTTTACCAGCTGGCCTTTTTGACTCCCGGAATCTGGCCTTTATAAGCCAATTCACGAAATACGATACGCGAAACTTTGAATTTGCGCAGATAACCGTGCGGTCTTCCGCTGACCTTGCAGCGGTGATGCAGCCTTGTCGGAGAAGCATCTCTGGGCAGCTTGCTCAGCGCTGCATAATCTTTGTTCTCCTTCAGCTGTTTCCTGATTTCGGCATAACGGGCAACTACAGCCTGTCTTTTCTTTTCCCTGACGACTTTCGATTTTTTAGCCATGAATATCAGCCTCCAATAATAGTAATTTTTACGCTTATAGGCGATGCTTTTGCAAACGTACCGAGCTTTGTTTTCCGCCGCCATGCGCAGCATTTCGCATACCGTGAATGAAAGACGCCAGCCTTCGATTTTTCAATAACGGCGCTCATTTCTTGGGAACCTGGCTTGACAACGACCGTCTGCGGCTATTTCTCCGCCCCGGCCATAAACATCGGCGTCGAACGATTTAATACCTGTTGACGTTCATCAAGCAAGCGTTCGTTCAGGTTTTCGGCCGTAAATACTTTGGCGAACCCCAAATCGGTCATAGCTTCTACATCCCAGGCAGGGCGCCATTCGCACGTGAGCGGCAGCAACCGGCTCAAGCGGTCCGACTCTTCCCCATCTTCATGCTTTGGCGGCTCACCGAAGCCGCGCTCTGCGTAAGCTTTTAGATTCTCCTCACGCTGCAGCCGAATCTCATCGTCTACCAGGTGACGGTTCCAGTTGGCATCGAAAATAAGCAGCCGCCCTCCTGGGCGAAGTACTCGAAACCACTCCGCATACGCGGCAGCTGGATCGTCCAACGTCCAGGTCAAATTTCGGCACACGATCAAATCAAACCGTTCTGCATCAAAATCAAGCCGATGGGAATCCATCTTACGGAAATCGGGAGCGACGCCTTCCCGGGAAGCATTTCTGCGAGCGGCGGCAAGCATATTGTTCGTGCAATCGATACCCGTCACCCGGTGTCCCGCTTCAGCGAGAATAATGGAGAAGAAGCCGGGACCGCAGCCGATATCCAGCACATCCAATACCGTTTTTTCGGGGGCATGCTGCAGAATTACGTCAAGCCAAGCTTTCCTTTCAAACCCTTTCAGCTCTTTACGGATGCTGTCATTGTACAGCTGCGCTTCTCCCTCCCAATAGGTTTCCATCTGTTCGCGTATACTCATTCAAACTCCTTTCTAGCGGCGATCATAAAACGCACACCCGTTTGATAACCGTATTTGAGATAGGAAAGTGACCGTTTGTACCCCGGAATAAAATTCCGGCGAACGATATCTATTGTAAAGCCTGCCTGTTTGAGCGCTTCCTCATCGGCCTCCGGCCGCAAAACCTGCACAAACGGGAGCTGCTTCAACACGGGCTCATCTTTACCCGTTTGCTTTTTGATTCGCCGTTCCGTTAATAAAATCAGCAGCCAAGCCAGTCCGTACCATACCCGGTACAAGAAGCCATGCGGCTGTTCATACAAATAATTGCCGTCAAATACGATCAATCGGCCGCCGGGCTTGAGAACGCGAAACCATTCGCGATACGCCCCGTCCGGATCGGGAAGTGCCCAAACGACGTCACGGCAGACGACCGCATCGTAGGATTCATTATCCTCAAGCTGCAGATGGGCCGCATCGCCTTCATAGACACGAATATCCAGACCGGCTTCTTTAAAGTTTCTTGCGGCTGTTTCCACCATTCCCGGCGATGCGTCAACTGCAGTTGGGTAATGCCCCATCTCGGCAAGAAGCAAAGAAAAGAAGCCGGGGCCGGTTCCCACGTCCAGTATCCGCTGCGGCATTTTATCGTCCAAGCCTTCCTGCAGCAGCGACTTCCAGATTTGTACGGTTCGCCGGCTGCGGACTTGCGTCTGCACCGCTTTGTTATAACCGGCAGCCCCGGACGTCCAATACCGCGAAATATCTTTGAGCAATACGCTCCCCCCTCATTCCTCAATGTGCGAATCATTCGCATTCAGTCCGAAATATCGAGTTCATTCCATATAATCGGCGTAAACGAAGTATAGCCTTGTTTGAAATGCTGTACGCGCTTGTTCACGACGTAAATATCGTTGGGGTAATACACCGGCGCGTAAATTGCCTCTTCCTTGGCTCTCGCAAACCATTGATCATATAAATGCTGCCTCGACCCGGTATCTGTAGAAACGACCGCATCGTCAATCAGCCTCTCCAGCTGCGTATCCGACCAAGCCACCGCCGGTTTATCGCCCGTCCGGTGAAACAGCGACAACAAGAAAGCATGCGGATTATAAGCATCCGAGTAGGTTCGGTAAAAGATGAAGTCATACTTTCTACTCGTCCATAGCGTGTCGTAGTAGGCGTTGGATTCCAGCACCTGGAGCTGAATTTGTATGCCTGCCTGCTTTAACTGCGATTGAATGTATTCTGCGATCGGCTTCCACTCGGGAAATTCCGTCTGCTGAAGCACCAGGTTCAATTCAAGCTTTTGACCGTTCTTCTCTAACACACCATCTTTATCGGAATCTATGTAACCCGCGTCCTGAAGCAGCCGGTTCGCCTGAGCCAAGTCATACCCGTACCACGTGTTATTGCTTGGTGTCACATAAGGAACGGTCAATGGAAACAAGCCGTCGGCCGCCTCTCCCGCACCGCCAAGCAGCTTCTCTGCGAGCGTTTTCTTGTCTATCGCCAAATTGATCGCCTTGCGTACATTCGCATCCTGCAGCATCGGCTGATTGTAATTGAAAATAAGAAAATGCGAGCTTGTTCCCGCTGCTTGCTGGACGGTCAGCTGCTTGTCTGCCCGCAGAAGCTCTAAATTCTCAACTGGAATCTTGCCCGATGCGCCGCCGGAAATATCGACAGCTCCGCTCTGCAGCGCAAGCACCCGTGCCTGGGCATCCGGAATGACCTTGAGAACGAGCTTCGACAGCAGCGGAGCTTTGCCCCAATACTTGGGATTGCGAACTAGACCGCTCCTTGATCCTTGGTATAACTGTCAACCACCCAGGCTCCGGTGCCGATCGGCTTCGTGAATCGCCCCGACGGATCTCCGGCCGGTTCAACCGATGACGGACTTATAATTCGTACCGGGCGGGCAAAGGTCAATTCAGTAAGCAGCGGATAAAAGGCATCCTTGAACGTAAATCGAACCGTCGCCTCGTCTATCACTTGGATATCCTGGAGCCCTTTGGCGACATTGAGCGATGCATTGGCCGGATCCCGATACCAGCGCTCAAACGAAAATTTGACGGCAGCCGCATTAAAAGAGGTTCCATCGGAAAAAACAACATCCGTCCGCAAATGAAAGGTATAGGCTTTGCCATCGTCGGAGATGTCCCATGACTTGGCAAGCGAAGGCACGATTTCGCATAAAGAGCGGTTCATCCAGCCCCAGCTGCGCTCGAATTGCAGCGACCGCCTCCGGTGAAGGCTGTATGCCATCAGAGCGGAGCATAATTTCTGCAGGGTCGCCCGGCGTCACACGGATCAGCCCAAATGAAATCAGCGAGATGCCAAACAATACCGGAATAGCCTGAAGCAGCCGCTGTACTGCATATTTGATCATCATCACACTTCCCCATTCGCTGTAGGAGTTTTTGTAACACCTCAAAAGCATCCGTCTTCATTTCCTTAATAGTAATTATTACTATTTACTTTTAGGTATTATCTCGTATTGGCTGCTCCTTTGTCAATGCTTTATTAGCATGTGCCGGACTGATCATGACATCTACAGCATGAAAACACCAACGTAACGTTATGGGACCAGTCCCATGAGAGTCCGTTTCCATCGGTTCTATTTTCTGAAAAAAACGAAGAACCCGCCTGAATACAGGCAGGTTCTTCAGAGTATTCAGCAAGCAGCATCTTGCATAAGGAGGCTCAGCCATTCCCTAGTCAGTTTAACTATGCATTACAGCAAATATTTTCCCGTGATCGACTGCTCCGCATGGATGATCTGCGGGGGCGTGCCCTCGAACACTACCTGTCCGCCCCTGCTGCCTCCATCCGGACCCATGTCGATGATCCAATCCGCCTGGCTGATCACCTCAAGGTTGTGCTCGATGACGATCACTGTATTGCCGGCATCTACGAGGCGGTTCATGATCTTCAGCAGGTGACCGATATCTGACATGTGCAGGCCGGTCGTCGGCTCGTCCATTACGTAGATGCTGCCCTTCTTATGCAGCTCGCTTGCAAGCTTGATGCGCTGGCATTCCCCGCCAGAGAGCGTACTGAGCGGCTGGCCGAGCGTAATATAATTCAGTCCTACATCGCTCATCGCATGAAGCTTGCGTACAACCTCCTTCAGCTGAAAAAAATCCAATGCCTGTTCCACCGTCATCTCCAGCACTTCTGCAATCGACTTGCCGTCCAGCTTGTACTCAAGCACCTCTTCCTTGAAGCGTCTGCCTCCGCATACCTCGCACGGCAGCTTCACGCTGTCAAGGAAGGCAAGATCTGTATATACCACGCCGAGCCCCTGGCAGTTCTCGCAAGCTCCCTTCGAATTGAAGCTGAACAAGCTTGGGCTGACCTTGTTTACAGAAGCAAACGCCTTGCGCACATCGTCCATGATCCCCGTATAAGTGGCGGGATTCGAGCGTGTTGACACACCTACCGCCGATTGGTCGATCACAATCGCATCCGGATGCTGGCTGAGAAATACTTCGTTAATCAGTGTGCTCTTACCCGAGCCGGCGACACCTGTAACTACGGTCAACACTCCTGTCGGAATATTTACACTCACGTTCCTCAGGTTGTGCAGCGTGGCGTCCTGGATGGACAGCTTGCCGATGGCCTGCCTGCTATCGTGCTTCAGCTGGAGCGGACGCTTCATATGGGTGCCTGTCAGTGTACCTGCCTCCAACAGTCCCTGGAAGCTTCCTTCATACACGATCGTACCGCCGCGGCTTCCGGCGTGAGGCCCGACGTCGACGATATGATCCGCCAGCTTGATCACATCAGGATCATGCTCGACGACAATCACCGTATTTCCCTTATCGCGCAGCTTCTGAAGCAATGCGTTTAACCTATGTACATCACGGGGGTGAAGGCCGACGCTGGGTTCATCGAAGATATAAGTGACATCCACCAAGCTGCCGCTCAGATGCTTCACCATCTTGACGCGCTGCGATTCGCCGCCGGATAACGTATCCGTCTCACGGTCCAGCGTCAAATAGTCAAGACCGATATCTACCAAATGCTGCAGCCGCTCCGTCAATGCTTTGACGACTGCCGCTGCGACCGGATCTTCAATCTCCCGAATCACGCGGATAAGCTGTCCGGCCTCCATTGACGACATGTCCGCAATATTAAATCCATTAATCCGGCAGTTAAGGGCAGCCTGATTAAGCCTCGCGCCATGGCAGCTCGAGCAAGGGCCCTCCGAAATATACGGCGCAACCGCCTTTTGTGTGCGCTCGGACTTCGTCTTCACATCCTGCTTGATGTATTTGTTGGTAAACTTCTCAATGACCCCTTCTACTGTAATATTCGTAGCCTTGCCGGCAAAATCCATCTTCACTTTCCTTGCCTTGCCGTACAGTAGTTGTTCCAGTTACTCTTCCGAATAATCACTTAGCTTCTTGTCAGGATCGAAGGGTCCCGACTGTATGACCATATTCCAATCCCAGCTGTTCACCGAATAGTCCGGCAGCAGGATAGCCCCTTCATTCAGCGACTTTGACATGTCCAGCGCCTTGCCCATATCGACGCCCAGTCTGCGGCCGATTCCGCTGCACTCGGGACACCTGCCTTGCGGATCATTAAACGAAAACATGTGGGCTTGTCCGACATGCGGCTGACCCGCCCGGGAGAAGAGAAGCCGGAGAATCGGAGAAATATCGGTAATCGTCCCCATCGTGGAGTGAGAGCCGCCGCCCAGCCTCTTTTGATCCACAATGACAGCCATGCTCAGATTCTCGATCGCGTCCGTATCCGGCTGCGGAACACGGGGCAGGAAATTACGAACGAACATGCTGAAGTTCTCATTCAGCAATCGCGTGGATTCAGCGGCAATCGTATCGAAGACGATCGATGATTTGCCGGATCCGGATACCCCGGTAAAAATCGTGATTTGCCGCTTGGGAATGCGTAAGGATACATTCTTGAGATTGTTCTCCCTCGCACCCGAAATGACGATATATTCCTGATTCAATCCGCTCATGCTTACCATCCTTTCGATCATGTTCTGCTTCTAATCCTATTGCTGCGTTCATTGAAACCCAACTACTCCCATATACTAACATAATTTTTGGCGGAATACCGCTCCGCGGTTCCGGCAAGGTCCATCGATTGCTCTCTTCTATCTTCAGTTTTACTCGTCAAGCACCGTCTTAATCCATATACCGCCGCACCCGGCACTAAAAAAGCAGCCTTCCGTATAAAGGCTGCTGAGCTTGTTGAGAAATTCATGGAAATTCGTGGTACTTCGGCAACGGCGCATCCTTCTCCGGCCGCTGCTGGAATCCATGAAATGGACGAAAATTCCGGGCTAATCGATCTTAAAGCAGTTACAATTTGACTCTTTGCAGGCGCAGCGCGTTCAAGACAACCGATACGGAACTGAGCGCCATTGCCGCCCCGGCTACCCACGGTGCGAGCAGTCCGGCCGCCGCAATAGGAATTCCCAGCGTGTTGTAACCAAGCGCCCAGAACAGGTTTTGCTTGATATTAGCCATCGTTTTGCGGCTCATGACCATAGCGTCGGCGATACCGGTCAGCTCGCCGCGCATAAGGGTTACATCCGCGGCTTCCATCGCGATGTCCGTGCCGGTACCGATGGCGATGCCTACATCGGCGGTGGCCAGAGCCGGCGCATCGTTAATGCCGTCCCCTATCATCGCGACTTTTTTCCCTTGAGCTTGCAGCCGCTTCACCTCTTCCGCCTTGCCTTCGGGCAAAACTTCAGCGAGCACATGCTCGATCCCGACTTGTCTAGCAATCGCCTCGGCCGTACGCCGGTTGTCGCCTGTTATCATAATGACTTCAATGCCCATTTGCTTCAGCCTGATAATCGCTTCCTTGGACGTATCTTTGATCGTGTCGGCAACGGCAACGATCCCCGCATACGATTTATCTACTGCTGCGAGCATAGCCGTTTTGCCTTCGGATTCATAACGCTCCATTACGGCGTTGGCTTGACCCAAATCAATGGTTTCACGGGCTAGAAGCCTGCGTGTTCCGACAAGCACTTCTTTTCCTTCCACCACCGCGCGAATCCCGAAACCGGGAATGGCTTCAAAATGCTCAACCGGCGACAACGAAATGCCTCTTGCCACAATTCCCGAGACAATCGCTTCCGCAAGCGGATGTTCCGAAGGCTTCTCTGCAGAGCCGATCAATCGAAGCGCTTCAGCCTCATCCATTCCGTCGATGCGTACGTCCGTCAGCTCCGGTTTTCCTTTCGTGACCGTACCTGTTTTATCCAAAATAATCGTCTGCACCTTTTGCGTGGATTCCAGATGCTCGCCGCCCTTAAACAGGATACCAAGCTCCGCCGCGCGTCCCGATCCGGCCATAATGGATGTCGGGGTAGCGAGACCGAGCGCGCAAGGGCAGGCAATAACCAGAACCGCAATGGCTTTCTCCAAGGCCGATGCAAATTCGCCTGGGGCAATGAAAAGGAACCATACGAGGAAGGTAATCACCGCAATGCCTACGACAATCGGAACGAAAATTCCCGAAATGGAATCCGCGACGCGTTGAATCGGCGCTTTGGAGCCTTGTGCCTCTTCCACTACCTTTATAATTTGCGCCAGCGCCGTTTCTTTTCCGACACGGGTCGCCTTTATTTTAAGGGACCCGTTTTTATTTACGGTGGCGCCGATAACTCCGTCGCCTGCCTTTTTTTCAACCGGAATACTTTCCCCCGTGAGCATCGATTCGTCAACGGCCGAATGACCTTCAACAACTTCGCCGTCCACCGGGATCTTCTCACCCGGCTTAATCAGTACGATGTCGTTAAGCACTACATCCTCCACAGGTACAACCATTTCCTGTCCTTCGCGAACCACAACAGCCGTTTTAGCCTGTAAGCCCATCAATTTCTGAATAGCTTCCGATGTCCGGCCTTTGGCCAGCACCTCGAATAACTTACCTAAAATAATCAGCGTAATAAGAATAGCGCTTGTTTCGTAGTACATATCCGGCGCATGATGAGCGTGCGGTGAATTCGCCCATTGCAGCGTCAAATACAAGCTGTAGAAATAGGCGGCGGACGTTCCCAATGCGACAAGCACATCCATATTCGCGCTTTTATTGCGAAGCGCCTTATACGCTCCTGTGTAAAACTGGCGCCCGATAATAAACTGCACCGGCGTTGCAAGAATAAGCTGCACCCATGGATTCATTAACAATTCCGGCAAGTAAATCCACGATGTGAATGAAAAGTGACTGACCATCGCCCAAAGAAGCGGAAGGGAGAGCACGGCTGCCGCGGCCAGCTGCACTTTCTTGCGGCGAATTTCTTTGTGCTTGTAATCGCCGGCAGCTGTCTCGGCATCATCTTTACGAATGGCTTGATAGCCGAGCTGCTCGACTTTTTGGATCATCTCTGTCACAGATACATCGGAAGCGCTGTACTGTACGTGTGCCGTTTCCAAAGCAAAATTCACAGTTGCATGGCTTACACCGGGCATCTTGTTGAGTCCTTTTTCAATTCGGTTGGCGCATGCCGCGCATGTCATGCCTGCAATGTTAAGATCGACCTCAGCTTTAACTGTGTTATAACCGAGATCGGCAATTTTCTGCTCCATCGCGGTAATATTGACTTTAGCGGGATTATACGTAACCGAAGCTTTCTCAAGCGCGAAATTGACGTTGGCATTGTCAACTCCTTCCAGCCTTTTGAGCCCCTTCTCGATCCGGTTTGCGCAAGCCGCACATGTCATGCCTGCAATTTGAATCGTTGTCTGCTGCTGTTCCGTTTGTTTCTCCATCGGAGACTCACCTCATTAAACAATGTACCCCCATGGGGTATATTTTAATCAAAAAAAATATGCGTCCGAAGGAACCGCGAAGCGGCCCCTTATGATTTCACAACATCGTACCCTTGTTCTTCTATCGCTTCTTTGATCGCGTTCAGCGTAACTATTGCTTCGTCATATTCGACGGTTACGGCTCCGGCGTTCAAGTCCACTTTTCCAGCGGCTCCGAGCTTGTTTACCGCGCCTTCCACGGAATTGACGCAGTGGCTGCAGGACATGCCTTCGACTTTAAGAGTAATGGATTGCATCGTTCATCTCTCCCTTAGTTACTTAATTAGTTTATTCATAGTAATCATCAGCTCTTTAATGACTTCGTGGTCGCCTTCCTGAATGCGTTCGATCACGCAGCTGTTCATGTGATGCTCCAGCAAAAGCTTGCCGACGCTGTTCAATGCCGACTGCACGGCCGCAATCTGATTGAGGACATCATCACAATAGGTATCCTTCTCAATCATGCCCTTCAACCCGCGAATCTGACCTTCAATACGGTTAAGCCGCGACGTCAAATTGCTCTTTACTTTATCTGAATGATGACTTTTCCGCTCGCCGGTATCTGTATGACAGCTTTGAGCCCCGTCATGTTCTACATGCTCCATCCAATCAGCCTCCCCTTTGAAACTAATAATACCATACCCCCCGAGGGTATGCAAGACTTTAATGCTTAGTCTCCCCAAGAACACAAAAAAGAATAAGGAACAGCATAATTCCCCTCTGCTGTCCCTTTAGTCCATGTTCTTTATTTTTTTAGATGCTCTGTAAAAAATGCGTCTAACTTGGCAACGGCTCGGTTTACGTTCTCAGGGATATCATATAATGCAACATGAGTAGCTCCCTCAACGATAAACAGCTCTTTATTTGAACTGGCCGCTTGGGTAACTGCTTCTTCGCTGAAATAGAGCGTATCCGCATCGCTGCCGGCAATCGCCAATAACGGCTGGGTTAACAAAGTATCGATGTGGCTAAACGAGGAAAATGCCGCAATTTTACTAAAGCTCGTAAACATTAAACGATTCGGTGCATGCTCATGTCTTCCCCTTGCTGTAACGTAGTATTCATGTCCTTCCGCCATGGTCCCCGTCATGCTCTCATCCAATTCTTGCGGCACATACGTAATATAGAAGATCTCCCCGCCATTTGCTTCTGCTGTACGCTGCTGCGATACTTGTTCCAATAACTTGATTTGATCTTCTACGGGGCCCGCACGACCCATTCCTTCCATAAAAAGCGATCCGATATCTACCAGACTAACCGTTGCCACCGCTTGAATGCGGCGCTCTGTCTGCGCGGCTGCCATAGTATAGCCTCCGCCCGCACATATGCCTAACGCGCCAATTTGAAGTGTATCTACATAGGATAAGGCGGTCAAATAGTCTACCGCTGCCCGGACATCTTCTGTACGGGCAAACGGATCTTCCAAATAGCGAGGCGTCCCTTCGCTCTCTCCTTGATGCGATGCGTCGAATGCTAAAGTAATGTAGCCTAATTCAGAAAGCTTATTTGCATAAAGCCCTGCCGTCTGTTCTTTGACCCCTCCGCCCGGGTGAGAAACAACGATGGCCGGATATTTTTGGGATTCATCGAATTCTGCTGGGACATATAAGTGGCCTGCCAGTAATAGTTCATTGTTTTTAAATGTAACATTGCGTTTCATAATATAAGCCTCCCGCTATTTATACTTGTTATCTTCCTTAAAGCCCCTCAATCATGGCATCGAGCAGTATAGGCCGCAAAAAATAAATGCACATGTGAGTAATAAATACTTCATGTGTATTATTATATATAAGCGCACGATATGTTCAATAATCAAATGTCCGTCATTTGTGCGTTAGTGCACAAACCGATTCAAATTGTGTAAGGACCGATATGCAAAAAGACATGGAAGCACGTTCCATGTCTTTCAACAACCTCTGCCGGCGATGTCCGGTTGTCCGTATTTTCCGAGGCTCTGATTATAAATTTCTTTCTAATAACCGTCCCAGCTGCTCAGCCACAAGCGGAGCCGGCTCACGTATTTCATTAGTAAAATACGATTCGATTGTCCCGACAATGGCGGTTCCAAAAAACGGTAGAACGATCGCTTTATTCAATCCTTGGTTAATTCCTTCCTTCAAATTCAATTCATTTTCTAATTCTTCCATAACTAGCTTAAGGAACCTGCTGCGAAAGGAAGGCGCTCCTTTACTCGTTAAAATAGTAGAAAAGAACGAATGATTCTTTTCAAAATATGCAAACCAGATGAGATTAGCCTCCACAAAACTCAATTCTGAAGATGTTTGGCAAAGTCTCCTGAGCTCGTTAATATGCTCTTCCATAAGCTTATCGAGTAAATCGAATTTATCCAAATAATGAAGATAAATCGTTCTTCGGCCTACATTGGCCCTGTCGGCAATGTCTTGTATAGTAATGTCGTCCAAATTTTTTTCAGACATCAGCTCTATAAAAGCGTTCTTGATGGAGCTCTGAGATTTGACTATCCTTCGGTCTACTTTAATCATGGTGAGAGCACCGCACTTTCTTTAATAAGAATGGCATACTTTCAATTATACACATTTGTGTAATAGCGCATCAATATGTATTTATTCAACCAGACCGGACATGCTTGCCCCCTCATCTACGCAAGAAACAGGCTGCCCGTTCGCATAGCTTAGGGCTTGGCGGGTCGGATATAACAAAAAACACCGCCTAAGCGATGCTTTTTACCGAATGATACATATCATATTTTGTTAGCCGTTTACCATCGATTCAGCATAGCCGGATCATGAATGGTGGGGCGATTGGCTTTAACATGCTTCAGCTGCGCCACAATGATGACGCTGATGATGACCAGAAGAAACCACGAGCTGATTTTGCTGAAACTAACGAGCTGCCACGTTTGCAGCTGATCGGGATACTTCCAGGCACCCAAAAAGGTGGCGATATTTTCTGCTAACCAAATAAAGAAACCTACAATGACAAAAGCAAGCGATAAGGGCATTCGATAAGTGACCGTCCGTACCCGATAGATGATCCAGGTCTTCCGGAATACAACAAATACGAGCAGCGTCAGCCACCAACGAAAATCGGGAAGGAAATGGTGCGTGAAAAAGTTCAAATAAATAGCTCCGCCTAATAGCGCCGAAGGGATAAGCCCGGGCCAGCCGGTCATGTCCATCCGCAGTCTCCGCCAAACCTGACACATAAAGCTTGCCACACTGGCATACATAAATCCGCTGTAGAGCGGGCCGAACCATTTCGGACCAGGATCCCATCCGTACCTTGTATAACTCAAGTACGAGGCCGATAAGGTGAAATACACAGATCACTTTAATTTCATCCCGCGTCTCTAACCCGCTGCGGTACATCAGGTACTGCACTCCAAACAGTATAAGCAGAATGGCATCATAACGATGAAAGAACGGCACCTTTATCATGCTGGTGAGTGCTAAAGTCCCAAAGATGGCAACGGGAAACAGGCAGCTCATCGCCTGATGATAACCAAAATGCAGCAGTTGAAGTAAGCGATTCAATGATGTTTATCTCCTCTCTCTGCCCTTTTCATCACACGATTCATAAGCTTTTATTTCTTTGCTTATAATAAAGGTGTACTGGCATTGGAAAAAGAGAAAATAATTTGTGTTTTTTGCTTATTTTAATTTAACGAATGACAACACCGTTTTTGAATTTCATTTGCGGGAAGCTTCCGCCTGCGATCTTCGTTTCCGGAATGGCCTCTTCAATGCTTTGGACATCGCGTTCAGTCAGACGAACATCCAAAGATTTCATCGATTCCTGAAGCTGGTTCACTTTTCTCGCGCCAATTAACGGGATAATATCATCTCCTTTGGCTAAAACCCACGCAACGGCAAGCTGCGCGACCGTCATTTGTTTTGCTGCGGCTATTTCTCGCAATGCTTCAACAAGCGCAAGGTTGGTATCGATATTCTCTTTCGCAAATAAGGGGATATAAGCATTGCTGTGATCCACTTTGTCCTTGGACCAAGTGCCGCCAAGCAATCCATGCGCCAAGGTTCCAAATGCCACAACTTCAATGCCCAATTCCCTTGCAGCCGGCAAAATATCCTTCTCAATGCTGCGATTGAAAAGCGAATATTGGTACTCGGCCAGCTTGATCGGATGAACGGCATGCGCTTTTCTTAATGTATTATCGTCTACTTGGGTTATGCCGATATGTTTAACGTACCCAGCCTGAACCAGGTCGGCAATGGCTCCTATTGTCTCTTCAACAGGAATCGCCAAGTCGATTCTGGCCGGTTGATAAAGATCGATATATTCCACATTTAACCGTTTTAAAGTATACGCTACATAATTTTTTATATGCTGAGGTCTGACGTCCAGACCGTACATGGCTCCGTTCGGCGCCACCAGCGCTCCAAATTTTACGGATAAAAAGGCCTTGTCTCTATTGGAACCTTTGAGCGCCTCGCCAATCAGCATCTCGTTATGGCCGCTGGTATAAAAATCGGCTGTATTCAAATGAGTGATTCCAGCAACCAGCGCGGCATGAATCGTGGCAATGCTCTCCCTCCTGTCCGAATTAGCATTGGACATACGGCCACAGCCTAGCCCCAGTTTGGACATTTCCATTGTGCTCATAGTAGATACCCTCCTGAATTCGATTTACTTATTATGGCCAACAACAGATGGCTTGAGATACTTAACTTTACGTTTTACGTTAACGTCATCTTTAAGACAAAAAAAAGGTCATTCACCTTCTTTTTTATCTAACCAATGCTCGAAGTGTTCGATCAGGGACTGTAATTCACCGCGAAATTGCTCCAATTCACTAAGCTTACGATCCGTTTCAACCAGATGTTGACGAAGAATCGCAAGAGCTCTCCGTTTGGATTGTACTCCGCTAGGATCGATAAAATAGAGCTGAACGACTTCGCGCATTTCATCCAGGCTCAGACCCAGTTTTTTTAATTGATTGATTTTCCGGAGCTGCTCAAGGGATGCCTCCGTATAATAGTGCTGTCCATTACCTTCACGCTCGCCCGGAGGCATAAGCCCTATGCTCTCATAGTGCCGAATAGTGCGTTGAGTGACCCCGGCTCGTCTGGCCAGCTCCCCGATTCGCATGCGCGTATCCATAAAATATCACCTCAAAAACCATAACGTAGACGTAATGTTTAGAGTATACCTTTCACATATCCGGTTGTCAACTTGGTCTAATATTTATATCAGGAAAACGAGCGGATCAAGCTGGAGACCTACGGTCTGCCGCCTGATCCGCTCGCACGCTCCGGTTTTCGATATCGTTGCCGCTCAGAGCTGAGTCTGATATTTCTCGCGCATCGACTGCATGGAGAGCTTCACCGTCTTGTTCAATGGCAGCCGGTCTTCCTTCTCCATCATCCACTGCATTAGTTTCCGTTCCAGACTGGTATGAATCTCCGCACACGCAGGGTCATCGAACCGATTGCAGAGCTCATGCGGGTCCTGCTGCAAATCGTACAGCTCGCCCTCCCCGCTGGCATAGACGCACAGCTTCCAATCCTTCGTGCGGATCGCTTTGCCTTTGCCTAACCAGGCATCCAAATAGGCGCACCAGACAAAATAGCGCTCATCGAACGGATGCTCCGGACGCAGCGTGATGTCGGACACCTTCACAGGCTCGCCGTGCTCCCCGCTTTCGATCACAATAAACTCGCGCGGGGTATACGACGGATCGCCTTGCAGGAAAGGCGCGAGACTCCGTCCCTGGCAGCCCGGCGGCACGGGAATGCCGGCCAGCTCGAGCAGGGTCGGCATCACGTCGACCAGCTCTACGGGATGAGGGGTGCGCTTAGGACCCGCATACCCCGGAGCGGACATAATAAACGGTACATGGTTGAAGGAGTCATAGAAAAAGTTGTGCTTTTGGATAATTCCGTGGGCCCCCATCGAATCTCCATGGTCGGAGGTGAAGATCACCACGGTATTGTCCGTCAGACCGAGCTCATCCATTTTGGCGAATACTTTGGCTAAAGTATCGTCGATAAAGCGGATCATGCCGTAATGAATAGCGCGGACCCGGCGAATGAGCGCTTCGTCCGCCGTATCCATCGCATCCATCAAATGCGCGACCTTCACCCGCTCCGGCTTATTGTCAAGCGTATCGACGGGAGGCATCGGCACGTCAGCCGGATCGATCAGGCTCGCATACGGCTCCGGCGCCTGGTAAGGCGTGTGCGGGTCAGGGAAAGACAGCCAGGTGAAGAACGGCTTCGCTTCATCACGCACATGCTCCAGATAGTCAACCATCGTTTCGCCCAGCAGATACGTGCCGCATTTCTCCTTGGGAGCCGGATTCGTGCCGTGTCCGAGCGGACTGCTCCAGCAGTGCTTCACTGCCCACTCATGCGCCAGCTTGGCGTCAGGATCATCGCGGTAGCCGTCGACCATATGTCCGTGCTCGGCAAGCCGGACGTAGTCAAACACTTCGTGCAGCGTGCTGGCCTGATCCGGGACGCCTCCCGGGTAATACGTGTCTTCTTTTTCATTCATAAATGCATGGTTCTTGCCGATAATCGCCGTCTGATAGCCATGCTGCTTAAGCACCTGCGGAAGCGTCACTTCCGCCGGATTAATCAGCATATGATTGGCATGCAGATTTAACGTCGAGCAATACCGTCCGGTAAACATCGAGGACCGGGAAGGCGAGCAGGCCGGATAATTGCAGAATGCCTGCTCGAATACAACCCCCCGCTGCGCCAGCGCTTCCAGCGCCGGGGTGCTTAAAGCCGGGTTACCGTAGAGGCTCAGCGTTTCCGCCGTCTGCTGGTCTGTTTGGATTAATAATAAATTCGGTTGATGCATGCTCTAACCTCCATTCATATTGGTTGGTCTGCCAAGCTGCCTTCTGCCTTATCAGCTTATACTGTTAGCCTTTGATCGAGCCGATCATGACCCCTTGCACGAAATATTTTTGAACGAAAGGATACAACAGCAGCACGGGAAGGCTGGATATGATAATTACCGAATATTTAATGCTTTCCGCCATCATAACCCGCTCTGTCATCCCCGCTCCGTCCAGGCCCATATTTTCCGATTGATTCAGGATAAGAATTTCACGCAGGATCAGCTGCAGCGGGAACAGCTCCCGGTCACTTCAAATAAATCATCGCATTAAAATACGCGTTCCAATGCCCCACGCCGTAAAACAATACCATGACAGCGATAATCGGCATGGACAACGGAAGCACAATGGTAAACAGCAGCCGGAAATTAGACGCTCCATCCATCCAAGCGGATTCCTGCAGCTCGAACGGGATTCCATTCTGAAAAAACGTCCGCATCACGATGAGGTTATAGGTTGAAATCGCTCCCGGGATGATCATGGCCCAAACCGTATTGATCATGCCGAGGGACTTAATCAGCAGATAGGTCGGGATCAATCCCCCGCTGAAAAACATCGTAATCGTGATAATGAACATCAGTGCGGTACGGCCCGGCAGGTCTTTCTGAGAGAGCGGATAGGCTGCCAGAATAGTCAATATAATATTGACCAGCGTTCCGATCAAAGTATAAATCAATGTATTGCGAAAGCCGCTCCAGATCGATTCATTCTCAAATACATGCAGATAAGCATCGAAGGTGATTCCTTGGGGGAGCAGCCATACTTTTCCGTCGATGACGCGAACGGGATCGCTGAAGGACGCGCTGACTACAAACAGCAGCGGATACAGAACAACAATGAGAATGATTCCCGCAAAAATATAGACGAGTGTGTCGAACAGCCTGTCATCGCGGGAGCGGACCGTATTGGACTCATTTAACGCCATGCTTTATCACCACCTACCACAAGCTGGATTCTGTCTTTTTACGTGCCCAAGTGTTGACGATAATGAGCAGGATGAAATCGATCACGGAGTTGAACAGGCCGGCTGCCGCCGTATAGCTGAACTGGCCCTGCTGAATCCCGTTTTTGTAGACGAAGGTAGCCAATATTTCCCCTTTGCTCGCATTTACGGGATTCTGCATCAGCAGCACCTTTTCAAAGCCTATATCCATCAGATGCCCGACCTGCAAAATAAACATAATGACAATCGTGGGCAGCAGCCCCGGCAGCGAAATGTGCAGCACCCGCTGAAGCCGGGTTGCCCCGTCCATTTTAGCCGCTTCGTATTGAGTCGGATCTATGCCGCTTAATGCGGCCAGATAGATGATGGACCCCCATCCCATATGCTGCCACACATCGGATGAGACGAACACCGTCTGAAACCATTCCGCCTTGCGCATAAACGCGATAGGATCGACTCCGACGAGAGCGAGCAGCTGATTCACTTTTCCCGTTTTCTCATCGAGAAACACGTTGAGCATACCGACGATAACGACCAGGGATAAAAAGTGAGGGATATACGTAACGTTCTGCACCCATTTTTTCAACCATTTACTCTGGATTTCATAAATGAGCAGGGCGAGCAAAATAGGAATGGGAAAGCCGATCAGCAGCGAATACAGGCTTAGGGATACCGTATTCAATAAGAGCTCCCAGAAATAGGACGATTCGAAAAAACGTTCGAAATGCTTGAGTCCCGCCCAGGGACTGGCCATAATGCCTCGGCTCGCCGAGAAGTCCTTAAAGGCGATTTGAATGCCGTACATTGGAACATATTTGAATACGACGTACCAGATCATCGGGATGGCCAGCATGATATAAAATTCGTACTTCGACATCACCCGTCTCCACAAGGGATGACGGGTCTTATGAGGAACCGCCGACGCTATGATTTCTGAATTCATGAATAATCACTCTCCTATTTATTCATGGCATCAAAAGCTTTTTGGTAGGCTTGCTCAAGCTCGTCGATTTTCATCTTCTTCAGTGTCGCGGTATACTCTCCCCACTTATCGAAGCTCGTTTCGCCCAAAATAAATTTGATCGCAGACTCCTGTACAAATTTATCCAGATCGGCTTTGATCGGAACGACTTTCTCCGTTGCCTCTTTATCGAAGATAGGCGAACCATACATCACTTTGGAGGTATATTTCTCCGAAACGGCGGAGACCTCTTTGGTTTTATCGCTTAATACAATATCATCGACAATGATCGTAGGGAAGCCTCCGCCAGGCACCAGATTCACTTGGCCCAAGGCCGCCATCATCCCGCGGGGATCGTTCTTGATGCTGTCAACGAGCACAGGCTTGCCATTCTGCATAGTGTAGGACTGGCCTTCCACCCCGTAATTGAAGAATTGGCTTCCCTCTTCGCTGTAGAAATAATCGACCCAGCGGATTGCCGCTTCCGGATTTTTGTTCACATTCGTTATCGCAAAAGTACCTATCGGCGCTGCGAGCGGGCTGCCTGTGCTGAGCAGCTGATCGCCATGCGGCCCTTTGATCGGGACCATGCCGGTGAATTGATTCTCCACCTTCGTAAACGGATCGGATGCGTAAATAAAGAACATACCGTACAATGCTTGCGACAAATTACTGCGCCACTTCGGCAGATCCTGGGCATAGAAATCCGCATACAGCAGCTTCTCCGTATAAAGCTTATTCAGAAACATGAGAAGCTCCTTGTACCGGTCGTCCCCTACCCACAGCTTTACCTTGCTGCCGTCGATATTGGCGTTGGTGCCAAGCTGGTGATCCAAGCCGAACGAACCGGCGAAGGTAGTGAATACCATGCCAGGGTCGCGCAAGCCGAGCGGAATCTCATCCTTCTTGCCGTTGCCGTTCGGATCTTGATCGCGGAATGCGCGTAATACCGTGAACAGCTCATCGACCGTGGTCGGCGCTTTCAGGTTCAGCTTCGCCAGCCATTCCTGGTTAATCCATACTTTATCTCCCCGGCCGGCTGCCTGAAGACGGATGACCGGCAGCGAATAGATGTGCCCGTCTGTCGCTGTAACGGATTTTTTCGCTTCAGGGTATTGGTCGAAAAGCTTTTTCAAATTAGGCGCATATTTCTCAATCAGTCCCTCCAAGGGGATCAGCATTTGCTCCTGCATGCCGTACTTGGAGATGTCGGTATTGCTTAAATCCGCACGCAAGAAGACGTCAGGCAGCTCATTGGACGCGAACAGCAGGTTTCTTTTCTCTGCGCAGCCTTGGGTCGGCGTCTCTTCATACATCATCTTGATGCCGCTTTTCTTTTCATATTCCTTTAGCACCAGAATATCCTTCCACGGCGCTTGGTTCGGGTCCTTGCAGCCGAACACGCGCATGGACACCTCGGATTTTACGATCGGGAAGCCGCTCGTATTCAATACGGAGCTGGCTTTATCGCCCGCAGCGGACGGTTCTTCCGCCGATCCTTGTTCACCCGACGAGCAAGCGCTTAAGAGTGAGGATAAAGCCACGGCGGTCATGCATGCAGCTGACAGCGTTTTCATACGTTTCATTAAATTTCAGCCCCTTTTTCTTTTCATTTGCCGAACTGAAATTATTATAGAACGCCGGATAAGATGAAAGCGTACTACATTTTTATAAAAAACATCAAATTATTGCCCTGTCACTTGCCATACTTGCTTGCATACACGTGTGGCGTTTCTCCGACATGCTCTTTGAACACTTTAATAAAATAGCTGTAGCTGTTGAAGCCGACCAACTGATATATTTCCTTAATGGAGCATGCCCGGGTACGAATCAATTGGGTGCTTCTGTCGATCCGGTAAGCCGTTAAATACTCGGTGAAGGTCATCTCCATTTCTTCCTTAAACCGCCTGCTCAGGTACGATGGCGTAATGTTCAGCTGTTCGGCCGTTTCCTCGAGTGTAACCCCTAGCCTGTAATGTTGCTGTATCCTCTGAATGGCCTGAGCCACATACTTGGAATATCGGGCCGACGCTCGATGCTTGCCGAGCTCTTCCACCAGCTTGCCGAACAGCGACAGCAGGCTGCTTTCGAGCTCGACCCCGTTCTTCGGAGTCTCTGGTTCGGCTTTCATTTCGTGAAAAATCCACTCCGACGCCAGCCCCGCCTTTTGCGCGATTTTGACCGCAAGCTGAATCAGCTCCGCACGCGTATGCGCAACTCCGCGTGAGAAATCGTTCTGAGTCCGCCGCACAATTTCGGGCAATCTCCCGGATCATACGCAATGTTTGTTCGGCATCGCAGGCTTCCGCGGCAGCAAGCAGCTCTTTCTCCTGATGAATCGTGACATACGAAACCGGCGCTCCTTCCGTCTGGTTAGCCTTTGGCACATATCCCTGCAGCTCATCCAGTTTATGCTGCAGACCGGCATATTGAGCCGGGAGGGATGCAAGGGTGCGGAACATGCCCGTCTGGACAAAAAGTACGGCGCAGTTAAAGTACAGCTCGAGCGATTTTTGCAAGCGGGCCTTCTTGGCCTCAATCCACTGCTGGATTCCATTCTCGCTTCGCTCCAGCTCCATGGATAACAATAGGCCGAACGATCCTCTCTCCAAATAAACGGCGCAGCCCGCTTCAGCCAAGATCTGTAAAGCCATATCGGAAACGGAGCGTATGAACAAAGTCAGCTCCTGCTCGTTCATCCGCAGATGCAGCTCTTCGAAATTCACCAGCTTCATTAACAGCAGTACGTGCTGCTGGCCTTCCCGTCCATAAGACATCTCCTGAAAATGATCGATATATTTCTTGACCTCGTCGGTGGAGCCTACCCCCATGAATAGCTCCTTCAAATAGCTCTGACTCACGGCCGGGCCTGCCGCTTCCCATTTCAACCTTTCCCGTTGCCGATCGCTCTGCTGCTTGAGCTCATCCTGAAGCTTCTCCTTGATTTTGTTCAGAACTTGAACCAGCGTCTCGGCAGACAGCCGGTGCTTGAGCAAATAATCCACTGCTCCGAAATGCAGCGAGCCGCGCACATATTCATAGGAATCATAGCTGCTCAGAGCCAAGACTCGTAAGCCGGGATATTGCTGCGATAATTGCTGGATCAGCTCCACACCGTCCATCCCGGGCATATTCATGTCGACGATCGCCAGATGAGGCGCCAATTCCCTAATCACCTGAAGAGCCTCCGCTCCGTCTCCCGCTTCGCCGCACAGCGTGAAGCCGTACTGCTCCCAATCGATGATAGACCTCAGATGGTTGCGAACGAGCAGCTCGTCGTCAACCGCTATAACTTTCAGCAGCATCGTTGTGCTCCTTTCTTACTTGAGGAATGGTAATTTCTACGGTTGTAAATACGCCGGCTTGGCTGTACACCGACAGCCCGTACGGCTCTCCGAAGGCAAGGTGCAACCGTTCGCGTATGTTGCTTAACCCGATGCCGCTCGATGGTTCAGACTCCGCCGGCCCCCTCGCTTGGCCAAGCCCTTCAAGCAGCTCCGTATGCATACCGACCCCGTCGTCCGTCACGCTCAGCTTCAGCCGGTGGGCGCCATCGCAATAAATACGGATGGATATGGTGCCCTCCCGGTCTATGGTGCCAAGACCATGGTTCATCGCATTTTCGACAATGGGCTGGACAATGAGCTTCGGAATCAGACAGTTGAGCGCCTCTTCCTCCGCCATGATGTTCATCACAATCCGGTCCAAAAATTTAAAGCGCTGAATACGCGCATAATGCTCCACTTGCTCGAGCTCCTCGCGGACGGTTATCATCTCGCGCTTCGAGTCGATGGCATAGCGCATCAGCTCAATGAGCGAGCCGGAAATTTCTTCGATATTGGCCGCATGCTGAATTCGTGCCAAATATTTGATCGTATTCAGCGTGTTATACAAGAAGTGAGGCTTGATCTGCGCTTGCAGCGCCCGATATTCCGCTTCGCGCTTTTCCCGTTCCTTGGCTTTGACCTTATGCAGCAGCTCTTGGAGATGCTCCATCATGGAGACGAACATTTCGCTGAGCTGTCCGATTTCATCTTCATTCTTGATGCGTGGCCTAGCACTCATATGCCCTTCCCGCACGAGCTTCATGGCGCTGTGCAGCCGCTTTATATTTTTGGTCATTTGTTTGGACAAAAAAATGGAAATCAGCAGCACGGCAGCGAGTACAACGACAGCCATAGTCACAATCTGGTTCTTGATGCCGTTCACCTCGCTTAGCAGCACGCTTAGCGGCACCATCACAACCGTGAACCAGCCGGTGTAGACCGACTGAAATTGAACGGCTAAATAATCCCGGTTTCCCATTTTCAGCTTGCTGCTTTTCCATTGGCCGGGGACGGCTCCCGCAAGTAAGGAAGTCAGTTCCTTATCTTGAAGCTGTGTAGTTATTCGCTCAGCTCTCGAATCATAAATCGTGTTACCGTTTTCATCGATAACCGAAACAATCGTTTCCGCTAACGGTTCAATATCGTAAACCTGCTTAAACAAATTAGGGTCGAAATCGATAAGGCATAGTCCGATCAGCTCTCCGTTGGACAGCACGGGACGAACCAGCATAATCCGGCCGTTTCCCGACAGATCAAAGAGCAGATGTTTCCGGTTATTGCGAATTTCCGGGTCATCCCATAAAAATGCTAGGAATTGAGGGTTGCTCCTCCGGTTGCCCGTATAAAAAACGACATCTCCCCGGCCAACGACGGTAATCTGCTGCACATAGTTTTTGAAGGCAATCATGGAGCTTAGAAATTCCTCTACCGTTTTCTTTTCTTGAAACCATTCCATCGTCGGAGCCTCTGTCCCGCTCACTAAGCTTTGGTGAATTAAATCGCGGATCACGATAGCCTTGGAAATGTTATCCACCTCTTCGACCATCGACTGCAGATTAGCGTTTGCCCCTTGTATTCGGTCAGAAATATAGGATGTTGCATTCCGCTCAATCACTTTCGCTGAATTGTAATAAGAGCTGTAGGCAATAGGGATGATTGCAAGCAGCACGACCAGTCCGAAAGCGACGAACATTTTTCCTTGAATGGTTTTCACAGCTTTAGCCCTCCTTTCTATCGCATAAATCAAGTATGTACATAGCACAACAACCTCTATTATAGCAAGTCCTGCCCCATCTTCCCTAGCATTTTTCATATTCCGCGGCAAGCTTAGAAAAATCTAGCGAAGATTTTTACAACAGGCTGATCTTCATAGCAAAAAGACCGCCCGATCGTCCGCGGCGGCCTCGTGAAATGATATATATAGAATTACGTATTAGGGTGTGCTCCCAGATACTTGAGATAATCCATATTGCTTAATCCAATTGGCAATTTCACGTCCGGCTTCCTTTTGGTATTGATCCTTCAAGCCATGGCCGCCATCCGGATATAACACCAGCTTTACGGTCTTGTTCGATTCTTTCATACGGTCGGCGAAATGCTGGACGGTTTGCCATACAACAGATTTATCACCGGTTCCTTGCAGCAAGAGGACAGGAGCCGAAATATCTGCTATTCGATCAAGTAATGAATTTTCTTTTACTTTACCGGGATTTTTGCTGAAAACATCTTTATATTGTTCCGCTAATGTTCTTTCGCTTTGAACAAAAGGAGGCCAAACCTCATTCGGGTTATTGTCCATCCACTCGATGATCGTATCCCACCCGACAAAAGGACTAACCGCCACAACCGCCTTGATGTCCTTACGTTCCGAAGCCGTTCTCAACGCTATCCCCCCACCCATGGAAGCCCCATGCAAATAGATGGAATCCGGTTGGATTTGCCCCATCGACAAGACGGCCCGAATGGCGTTCTGGGTATCTGCCGTACTTCCTTCCAGTCCTTGGACGGTGCCTTCACTTTCCATATAACCGCGGTATTGCGGTGCAATCGTGACAAGCAGCTCCGATGCGTTCTTCATTTGTTCGGCCTGCAGCGGACTGACTTCATGCGTTAACGACGGATGCTCATACGCCCAGCCACCGTGGAGATTAACACGAAGGGGATACAGTCCGGATTTTTTCGGTTCGGCTACATACGCCTCCACTTTCATCCCTTCGCTGATATAAAATATTTTATAAATGTTAATGGCGGGATTCTGATCCGGAAATTGCAGCAGCTCTTTGGAAACAACGGTTCCGTTCGCTCTGGATGAGGATTTAACTATCGTTTCTATCTTCGAGGGCGGAACGCTGGCTTCGTTCGAATTTGTAGGCTCGTCATTGGATGGAAGGGTTTGAGGGAAGCATCCTGCAATCATTACGGATAAAAGAGCGGTTATTACAGCAACTTTTATACGAGCATTCCTTTTATTGCGTTGAATTTTCATAAAAAGCACCCCCGATTAAAATCAGCTGCCATGAATGTTGAAAACCGCTCGATATTCCGCTTATCGCAGCTCAAACAATTGGAATATTTTGGAATTAGCAAAATATTAACACGCAAATTCCGCCTGAGCAATAACTTTTTAGCACCTCATTCCCGCTTACATCACCTTACAAGCAGGGCATTCCCCAACACAAAAAAAGCGGGATAATTGTAACCCCGCCTTCATTTGGCTTAATTAGAGATCATTGAAACGACGATCGTTTTTCTGTACTCAATCAGAGGACGCTCGCCTAATTTTTGAATTCCATTTGGGCTCCCTCAATGCATTTAAAATTGCGCATTTGTTCCGTAATGGCGTTCTCGGTCGGTAGTCTCTCTATACTGGAAGCGCCGAAAAACCCGGCGATACCTTCGGTTCTTCCCAGCACGTACTCCACATCTGCCGGCTCCGAAATCGGACCGCCATGACAAATAACAAGAATGTCAGGATTAACGGATTTCCCTGCATCAGAGATACGCTGGACGAGCTCAGCCGATTCATCGAGAGTCAGAGCCGTCTTCGCCCCTATACTTCCTTTGGTCGTAAGACCGACATGAGCAACCAGTACATCCGCACCCGCTTCAGCCATGGCTTTCAGTAAGCCTCCTTGCTAGCGACGTGTTGGCAATGCAGCCGGCTGTCCTGAATTCCATGTCTTTACCATAAAGAGGTACCGGTTTTTCTGGATAAACGGTTAACCGTCAGCAGCAGCAAAAAATTAATGACGGAATTAAATAGCCCGACTGCAGCGCTATAGCTGTAGTTCATTTCCAGCAAGCCTTTACGGTATATGAAGGAAGAAATCACATCAGCCGATTCACATATGTCCTACCCTGAGGATCAGCATAATGATAATAGTAGGCAAAATACCGGGAATCGTAATATGCATCATTTGCGACCACCGATTGGCTCCGTCCACCCTTGCCGCCTCAAGGCTGCCTCCTGTCATCTACATGACTTTGGAGGCAACCAATTACCGCTTAAGGCGTTGGCCTGGAAAGGCAGACTCTACACCGAATTACACATTTACAAACTCATTTCCTGCCAGGTCCTTGCCGCGTGCAAGCCAAACTTTATGGTTTTTGTTCCTCTCTTTAGTGACAAGAGCATCGGTTGCAAAGTAGCGCATCGTGTACCCGCAGCGGCGGTACTCGCTTTTATTGGGCGCGGCACCATGAATAATTCGAGAGTCATGCAGAGAGCATTCGCCCGGCTTAAGCTCAAAGTAAACCGCTTGAGTATCGTCGACATCCTTGATTTCCGAATCGAAAATATGATCCTCTCCATTGACTCGCTCATACTCGGAAAATCCATGACGATGGGTTCCGGGTATTACACGCATGCAGCCGTTCTCCTTCCAGCTATGGTCAATCGCAAGCCAAATGGTCACAATTTTATCAAAGCGGGTTAATCGGCCGTTCCAGTAAGCAGAATCCTCATGCCATGGAGTCGCTTTACCCACCAAAGGTTCTTTACATATAAAATGGCTTGACCACAAACCGATATTGGGCCCAATCAGAGGCTCGATAAGATCGAGCACTTCATCCGCCAGCAAAAATTCAAGCAAGCGCTCGTCCCGGAAATGAGGCGTATCCAGCTCGCTGTTCAGCTTTTTACCGACCAAAGTCCACTGTTCCTCGAATATTTCCTTTAACGCCGCCAGCTTCTCAGGACTAAAAATCTGCTTGTTATGAAGCAAATAACCGTTCTGATGATAATAATCCACTTCTGCTTGCGTCAATCCACTAGTAGCCATTCGGTATTTCCCCTCCTATAATTATTGTGCAATAAAGCACAAATCAGAAATCCTGCATACATATCGTATCGTATTTGTCTGCACGATTTCTTGTTATAATACGGATAAGGAAATATTTTTTTGTACTGTACTGACTTTTGTTTCGAGGTGAAGGATGGATATCAAGAAGCTGTATGCCGAACAAATCATGGATCCGGCTATCGGATTTCATTATGCATTTATCCGCTCCATTCAATTGACTTCCGCACTGCACACCCATAATTTTTATGAATTTTTCATTATTTTTGGTGGCGCGGTCATTCATCAGGTGAATGGGCAGAAGCAATGGCTTAAGGAAGGCTCGCTGGTTTGGATCCGACCGAACGACGCTCATTACTACGAGCGGCTCCACACGGATTGCCAAGTTCTGAATGTCGCCTTTCCGTGCGAAGTGTTTGAGGCGCTCGCATTGTACGCGAATACACCGGAAGAGCTAAGGCAGTTTCATTCTGCGGCTTTACCTCCTGTGACACATCTGCATGAGCTGAACCGACAACACTTGAAGCTTCGTTTTGAAAGACTGCTCTTGTCGTCTGAAGCTACGGGTGGGGGTTTACTGCTGCAATTCAAACTGATTTTACTTGAGCTATGGACTAAGCATACTCAACATCGGCAGCTTGAGGAATCGTCATTGCCCCTGTGGCTCGCCTCTCTGGATGAGAAGCTTCGGGATAAACAGAACTTCTCCGCCGGTCTCGACAGGCTCTTCGAATTAAGCGGCAGGAACCGCGAATATGTAGCTCGCAGCTTCCGCAAGCATTTCGGCCAGACGCCAACCCAATGGCTGAATCGGATTAAGCTCGATTATGCTTCCAAATTGCTTCAATACACAGATGAAGAAATTTCGGATATCGCTCTGGATTGCGGCTTCGACAACCTCAGCCATTTTTACCACTTGTTCAAGGAGCGGTTTCATTACTCTCCCGCAAGATACAGGAAGTCGATGCAAAAGCCGGTCATTCCGGAGCTTAAATAGGCTGCAAATTGCAGTCTTACGTATCCGTCATAATAAGGAAAAGGTGATCCGGCAGCTCAGTCAAGTGGAGCAGCACTGGGCTTGTATACGCTGCAGCTGCTTGGGATCCCTTCTCTATCAAGGTTGTAGTAATTTTGGGCACGCAGTGCTGCAATCCGTTCCTCTTTCCGGTCAAGTTAATGTCAAAAAATCGTGGGCACCATGCCCCCGTCCATGCGGACCGGCGAACCCTTAAATGCGGAAGCATAGGGACTGCATAAGAATGCAGCCAGACGGCCTATTTCGAATGGCTTGATAAACCGCTGGATTTCGGATTGCGGCAGGTTTGCAGCCATAAATTTTTTCTCTTTTTCCGCAAATGTCATATCCTCCGGAAACAAGCTGTCAATGATCTGATGTACATATTCAGACAGCGTGGGGCCGGGCAGAATCGTATTCGATGTAACTTCCGTTCCCGCCGTTAGCATCGACAAGCTCTTGGACAGCGATAGCAGCATGGATTTGGTCATAGCATACTGGGGCATTTGCCCTGAAGGCATCAAAGCTTCTTCACTTGCAATAAAGAGAATGCGTCCGAAATTGTTTTGCAGCATGCTTGGCAAATAAAATTGAGCTAATCCGTTGGCCGCAAGAACATTTGTTCGAAAATAGATCTCCCATACTTGATCGTCAATGTCGTCATAGGACATGATTTCATAAATCCCCATATTGTTAACCAGAATATCGACATGGGGATATTGCTCAAACAAAGCTTCTCTTTGCTGCCTGTCCGCAATATCCGCTGCAGCATTCCGAGGCATGGTAGACGGGAACTCCGACTTCAATGCATCGACGGTTCGTTCTGCCTCTTCATGATTCCGCCCATTAATCAGAACGTGGACGCCTTCTCTGGCAAGCTCGATGGCAATAGCTTTTCCGATTCCTCTCGTCGATCCGGTTACTAACGCTGTCTTGCCGCTTAATCCCATATCCATAACTTACGTCTCCTCTATTATCCTTCCAGGCAAGCTGATTGGAAGCTATTATCGGAACAGCGTTGTGCTCCGGATAGGGATTATATTACTGCATTCAGCTCGTCCGGTAACTAGCGCACAGCGTCATATTTCTTGTATCACACGCCATATAACGCATACCCTGAAAACCGCCCTCCGCAGAACCGGTCTGCCCGAGAATGCTACGACGGCGGGTTGGCCTCCCAATATTCGGTACGCCAATGGGCCGGCGTATCGCCTTCCCAATGACGAAAAGCGCGGTAAAAGGAGTTCTGGTCTTCATATCCAACCAGGAAGGCCACTTCTTTAATATCGAGGCTGGGATCTGTCAAATATTCCCGCGCCTGTTCATGCCGAACCTGTGTCAGCAGCCGCTTAAAAGATGTTCCTTCGTCCGTAAGACGGCGCTGTAAGGTACGATCGCTCAGACCAAGCTCACTCGCCACCGTCTGAATGTCCAGGCCCCCTCCGGCAAGACTTCGCTTCAAAATCCATTTGACCGTCTCGGGGATGGAACGGCTGAGCTGTTCATCCAGCGTCCGGTCCAATACGGGAGTCAGCATCTCCAGCAGCTCCCGGTTATATGAAATAAACGGACGGTCCAGATCGGTTCGGTGTAGCGTCAACCGGTTTGCGGCAGCCCCCACTCGGACAGGACACCCGAAGTAAGCTTCAAGAGCCTGAACATCGTCCATCGGATGAGCAAATTCCACGGAACGCGCCGCAATAGGCTGCCCTGTGCCCCGCCGCCCTAGCTCCAGAAGAAAAGCCAGCGTCGTTCCGGCCAACACCGGCGGTCCGGGCTGCTCGCTGCGCTTCCATTCCAGCTTGATCGTGCAGTGCTCGCCCTCTTCCGTCAGGCGCAGGCTTTCCGGAGGGCACAGCTGCTTGTACCGGGACATGCGGTGAAGAGCGTCGCGATAATCACGCGCATGGTAGGTAGCCAAGACGCTCGGCGGGTATTGGGTCGTTTCAAATACGGTTACAAGCTTGATAATGGCTGCCGCAGGGCCGCCGGCGAGATCGGAGTACGCTTGCCATATTTTAAAATATTGAGCGGGAGTGACTGCAGGTGATTGTGTAATCACAGCGAGCGGCAGCCCCGCTTTGCGGGCTGCATCGTGCGGAGCGATGCCTAGTTGTTGTAATCCCGTCCAAAAGCCTAGCGGGAATTTAATAAGGTCGGATTTCATAACGAACGGTTCTCCTTTAGCTGCGTACCTTTTCGTTGCTGTTCTGACTAAGTATACCTGAGAATGCTTAGATCTTCACCCAAAGACCTGAAGACGCGCAGCCCCTGGACTCCACAAACCTATCCTTCATCCGTATAAGGAGTTGACTCCGGCTTCTCCGGCGAGGTTTGAAATGCCTTGATACCGGGAATAAATGAAGTTGACCTAAACACATGCGAAAATGCGAAAGGATGATCCTCCCATGAGGGCGCAGGACAACCCCATGCCAGTTTTTGCAAACGGTGATGCCGGTTATCCGGACACCTCAAACTTGGAGCCAAGACTGGAGTGGTTCCGCTCGCAGCTCGCTCACTGCTCGGATATCGTTATACATCCTTTTACGATAGGGACCGGAACCGCTTGTTCGCTAATCTACATCCGTGAACTGTTCGATTATCACGATGCCGAAGAGCATCTTCTGAAACCGCTTATCAAGGAATGTTCAAGCTGGAACAATGATCTGTCGCCCTTGTTTATTGAGCATCGGTTACCTTCAGCAGGCTGCCGGACGTTAACTGCTCCCTCCGCGAGCATGGACTGGCTGCTTGACGGATGCGGCCTGCTGCTTATCGATGGCGATTCACGCATGCTCGGGCTTTCGCAGACCAAATTTGAGAAGCGCGCCATCATGGAAGCGCCCAATGAGTCCGTCATCCGCGGTTCGCGTGAAGCCTTTGTCGAAAATCTTGACACCAATTTGACGCTCGTCCGCCGACGGATTCGCAGCCGCCACCTTAAGATCGAACAAATGACATTCGGAACGAAAACAAGAACGTCGGTTGTGCTCATCTATTTGGATGATATTTGCCCCGACTCGCTGGTCAAAGAGATGAAAAGACGACTGGCCTGCATCGATGTCGATGGAGTGCTCGGTTCCAATTATTTGGAGGAAGCGATTGTGGACAACCCTTCCTCCCCCTTTCCGCAGATCCAATATACGGAGCGTCCCGATACTGTGTCCGCCTCAGTGCTGGAAGGCCGCATCGGCGTGATGGTCAATAATACGCCGATTGCCTTGATCGCTCCTGTCCATTTCTTTACCCTGCTGCAATCGGCGGAAGATTACTATCAGCCTTTTATCGCGGCGACCTGGATTCGCTGGATTCGGTTTGTTTTTCTAGCCTCGTCGCTGCTGCTGCCCTCCTTTTATATTGCAATTACGACCTTTCATCCCGAGATGATCCCGTTTAATTTGCTCATCTCGGTTTCATCCTCGCGGGAAGTGGTACCTTTCCCCGCATTGATGGAAGCGTTGATGATGGAGATTGCGTTTGAAGCGCTTCGTGAAGCGTCGGTTCGTATCCCGAAATCCATCGGTCAAGCCGTGTCCATCATCGGAGCGCTTATCATCGGCACGGCCGCCGTCCAAGCCGGGATCGTATCAGCTGCCATGGTTATCATCGTTTCGTTGACCGGCATTGCTTCTTTTATCATACCAAGCTTCGACTTGGGACTATCCTTTCGCCTGCTTCGTTTTCCGATGATGCTGCTCGCCGGCATCTTCGGTATTTTCGGCATTGCCTGCGGGCTCATTATCATTTACGTCCATATGCTTAATTTGCAATCCTTCGGTACCCCTTATCTGTCACCGATCGCTCCTCAAGTCGCAGGATCGTTCAAGGACACGCTGGTTAGAGCCCCTTGGTGGAAAATGAAGCGGCGCCCGCCAACAGCGGACGCCGCTAATCGAATCAGACAAAAATCAGGATTGCGCTCCTGGGCTGAGCACAGCGGGGAGGGAGAAGATTGAGCCTGCTGCCGAAGTTATGGAAGATCGCGATCCTCCTGTGCGTTCCTGCAATGGTTACCGGCTGCTGGTCATCTGTTGAATTGAATGACCGGGCTTTTGTAAACGTAGTGATCGTCGATCAAACGGACAGCGGTGTCGAACTGACGCTTGGCATTCCGCTAACGAACCGGCTTATTCCCGGCTTTACGGGCGGTACCGGCGAAGGCGGAGGCCAGGAGCCTATCGCCTATGTCACCCGTACAGGCGCTACGCTGGAAGAAGCGCTTCAAAAAATTCAGGGCGATATTCCCCGTGACGTCACCTTCGGGCAGACACACAGCATCATCTTGGGAAGCCGTCTCGCCAAGCAGGGCATCGCACCGATCCTGGAGTTCGTCGAGCGCAATCCGCTGCTGCGGCTGAATACGAATCTCTTTATGGTGGAAGTGCCCGTTAAATCGAAGGTCGCCCGAATGCCTTCCTCCTTCGAGCGGTTTCTCGCCTCGGTACTAAACGGATACATACGCAATGATCAGATCCTCAGCACCACGGTGAAAGACATGATGTACTCCGAAGCGAGCGGAGGAGACGGTCTGATTCCCATGCTGAGCTTTAAAACGGTGGACCCGTCGGCCAAAGCCGGTTCGCCCGGCGGCGTCGGTACGGCGGGCGCAGCCATTCTTCGCAAAGGGAAGATGGTCACGAACGTGCTGTCTCCCGAGGAAACTTCGTCCGCGCGCTTAGTGTTAGGACAGCTGAAGCGGTACATCTACAGCGCCCCATCGCCAACCGACGGCAGGAATGTAGGCTTCTACACTTCCTCCCTTCGCACGGAAATCCGTCCGTTTCGTACGCGGCAAGGCTTAGGGGTAACCATAAGCTCTTACTCTGATGCAGGTATTATCGCATCGGATTCGGATATTGACTTAAGAAAGCAGCAAAATATCGAGCTGCTCGAGAAAGAAATCAATCGCATCGCCAATAAGTCGCTCATGGAGATGATTGCCAAAACCCGAAAGTCGGGAGCCGATGTGTTCAATTTCGGGCATTACCTGTCGGTCCAATACCCTAAGGAATGGAAAACCATCCAACAGGACTGGAGGGCATACTACAAGGATCGTTTGGAAGTGCGCGTTGACTCTGTCATCTCGCTTCGCCGTCTCGGCTCTTCCACCGATTCGTTTCACAATAAACTGAAGTTTGCTGAGAAGGAAGGAGATGAGCGAACGTGGAACCTCAGTCCGTAACGCAGGGTCAGCTGTTTAAACTGTTCGCGCTTCACCTTTTTTCCACCATGATCGCTTTCATGCTGAACATCATGCTGCAATCAAGCGGGTACAATGCTCCTGCCGGGATTATGTCGGGGGCGATGCTTGGACTCGCTTTTTCCTTTATCAGCTATAAGCTTGCCATGCGCCGTCCCGACAGCTTCTTTATCGATTATGGCCGCCATATCCTCGGAAAATGGCTGCACTATCCGCTGCTGTTATTTATCGCTCTATCCAATCTGATGATTGCGATTATCAATATTTGGGAGCTTCAAGACGTGCTAACCCAATTTTATCTGGTAGGCACGCCTTCTTGGGCTATTGCCAGCCTTTGCGGCATTTGTATCGCATACACAGTCCGTTTCGGAGTCAAGTCGGTGTTCCGAGCCGCGGAAGGCTTATTTTTTATCAGCCTGTTGTCTTTTCTGATTATTCCGGTGGTCGTGAGCGAAAATTTCGAATGGTTCTCCGGAAAAGGCATGATTACCCAATTCAGCTTGCGGGAAATGTGGCCATCCGCTTACTATACGTCGTCCGTGTTCGGGGAAATGTCTTTTGTCCTGTTTATATTTCCATTTTTGCAGTCACCGGCCAAAACGTTTCGTTCGCTCACGTCCTCCATGATCGTTTCCTCCGTCGTCGTCATTCTGCACGTAGTGCCGCTGCTGCTCATTTTCGGTCCGGAGCTTGCCTCGAACCTCAACTTTCCGGAATTGGAGCTGCTGCGCTTTATGAGATCCGGCTCCTTTCTTGAGACATTGGATCCCGCATTAATTGCGTTGTGGCTGATCAGCATCTTCGTGAAGCTCGGGTTTATCGTCTTCATTATCTCTTTAATACTGGCACGCTCTTGCCGTTTAAAGGACACGAAGCCCTTTGTATTTCCGATTACGGCTTTTATCGCCATAGGCTCTCTTGTTGTCGTCAAGTCAAACATCCAGTTTAAAAGCATGATGAGCGGCGGTATGCTGACCATGTTTGTCATTGCGGAGCTGATCCCGGTGCTCTACTATTTGGTCGATTCCATCCAAATAAAATATGCGAGCAGAAAGAGAGCCTCCTCTCCATGATTATGATCCTGATAGTCTATCTGACGATCGGCATCGCCGAATTGCGCTACCTCCGCCGGGAGAAACGGAAAAAGCGCACTTTTGTCATCCTGATCGTATCCCTTACCCTGCTGCTTCTTTTAAGCGAAGTATTATATGCGGTAAGGAACAGCTACCAAATCAGCGTCTGGATAGAGGCCCTATTCGGTCCGATCGACAGTTGGCTGATCGGCGGGTAAATTAATCCCGCAGCTCCCGCTTCATCCGTTCGATGATATCTTCGTTAAGCTCCTGCGGAAGGGGCAGATCGATCCGGGCATGATCCAGGGAGCTGGCGCAGATGCCGTACAAAATGTCATATCCGTGCTCGCTGATTTCGAAATTGCATGCATGCAGACGGCCGGGATCATTCATCCAATCCGCCAGATCGCTCGTGTAATCGGCTTGTATCGCATCTTTGACCGCCGGCGACCACAGCGCCTCCTGGCCTTCAAGGATTTGACCCCCGGAATGCCGGGTAAAGGCGCCCCATCGTCCGTCGGTTTCCGCCCACGCATAACCGTGTGTCCCGTATACCGTCAGCCGGTTGTCGGTCCAGAACCTGTCCGAAGGCAGATAGGACGGGCTCAAATAGCCGCATTCAATAATTCCCGTAACCCCATTGGCGAAATGCAGCTCCCCTAACGCGTATGCCGGAGAAGGATGGCTGTCGTCGAGCTTGTCCTTGCCATGTACATGCCCTGTAACCCAATCGGCCTTGATGCCCCCGTTGATCCATAACATATAGTCGACGAAATGAGTTCCGGAATTGTACAGCCACCCCCGCGTCTTTCCGTGAATGCGGACAATATCGCCGATATCCCCGGATTGGACGAACTGCTTCAGCTTCTGGAACGAGGACAAATATTTGTGCTGATGACAGACGACCGTCTGGATTCCATGCTCGCGGATCAAGCGCCCGATCTCTCTTGTCTCCTGCATGGAGTTGGCAATCGGCTTCTCCATGGCAATGGCCTTCACCCCATAACGCGCAGCCAGCTTGACGAGCGACAGTCTGACGCTCGGAGGCGTAGCGAAGCAGAACACGTCCGGCCGCACCTCCGCCAGCATTTGCTCGGCATCGGAGTAGGTGAGGCACCCCGCATACCGGTTTTTCACCGTTTGCAGTTTATCGCCGCTTGAGCTGCATACGGCACTAAGCTCAAACTGCTCCTCATTCGCGATAAAGCCCGCGAGATGCGACCAGCCTCGATTGCCTAGTCCAAGCAGCGCCACTCTATACTTCGGTTTCTCCATAAATAGGCTCCCCTTCTCGGCGATTCACCGACATCATTTATCTACACTCCTATCATACACGAATATTTTGGAATAGGGCACTATTTATGTTTATTTAATTTTGTTTGTTTTTATATATGTTTGAAATGACTGTTACTTACTTAAATGTTACTAACGAAACAAAAATTCATTCCTTGTCTAATCCTCTTCCGTCTCCTATAATGCAGTTAACGCGGAGGAGCTCTTGAGAGAGTCGAGTCCCCTTCTCGACGCCAGCTTTGCCAATAAAGATGGACGTCCGAACGTTCGAAGCGAGAGCTGGAGCTGTCGCTTCAAAGGTTGAAGCGGTACAAGAGACAGGCCGTAACATGATTCCGCAAGCTGCTAGGACGATTGGATTTTGTTTAGATAAGGAGGCTTGAGCTTATGCTCGGTAAAGCGGTTATATTTCCGGATCGGCTGCAGGTAAAGTATCAGGAGGTTGAGATTCCCGATCCGGCGCCGAACGACGTTGTCATTGAAGTGCAGCATTCCTGGATCAGTATCGGAACGGAATCGTCGTATTTCCGCGGAGAGAGGGTTAACGGAGAGGAGCCGTATCGGGAAGGATCGCCGTGGCCGTTTCCGTATGCTCCCGGATATCAAAAGGTAGGTACGGTGTTGTCCGTCGGCGATGCCGTAAGCGGCTTGAAGCCCGGCGACCGCGTATTTGCTTCCGTCAGCCGGATTTCCGGCATGTTCAAGCCGAAGGGCGGACATGTCAACCCGGCCGTAACGGAGGCGAGCGAGGTATGGAAGCTGCCTCCGGCTCTCCCTGCAATCGCCTACTCCGGCATGGTGCTCACTCAAGTCGGCTACAACTGCGGCAGCCGTCCGCCGGTCAATCCCCAAGACTTGGCCGTAGTGATCGGTGACGGTCTGGTAGGCCACTGGGCGGCGCAAACGCTGCGGCACCGCGGAGCGCGCGTTCTGGTGTTAGGCCGGCACGATGAGCGTTTAGCTTTGCTGCCCGATTCCATCCAGGGGCTGAATCTCCGGCATCGCTCCGTCAAGGAGGCGCTTTCCGCCTGCGGCAGCATCTCGATTGTCGTAGACACCGTGGGCTCCATGAGCACGGTCCAAGACATTTTGCCCGGAATGATTCGCGGCGGGCATTGGGTTTCCGCAGGGTTCCTGGGTGAAACCGGGATGGTCGATATCCAGAAGCTGCGCAACCAGGAAATTACACTGTATACGCCTTCAGGCTGAGCCAAGGAGCGTATGGATCGAACCTTGGAGGGGATTCACGAAGGCTGGCTGCAGACGGAAGCATTGATTACACACCGCTTCCCTGTAGAACATGCGGAGGAGGCATGGCGCCTTATTTCGGACAAAAGCCGTCACTGCCTTGGAGTCGTTCTGGATTGGTAACGAAAAAACTTCCGATAATGTTAGCTTATCGGAAGTTTTTTGATTTAGTACCTGATACTAATTAATTACACTATTAATCGGATAATCGGATTTTAGAAGTCATCCTTCGGGTTTCTCCATGAATATTTCGGCTCATAGCCCAGCTTCTCGCGCAGCTTCCGGCAGGTGATCAAGCCTTCCGTTCCTTCCAAGCCTCCGGCCAGCTCTTTCAAATCCGGCCAGTGCCGTTCGACGACCGTTTTCGTATCCTCCCAGTGCCTGCTGTCCGTGTGAAGGTAGAACGCTTCAAACAGCGCCAGGTTCTCCGCTTCCAGCGCCAGTGTGAACGCCTGGGCCGCATCGCGCGGGTCGATATATTGATGCGTCGTGCCGATAGGGCCCCCGACGTGATTCGGACGCGCTTCAGGGGTTATATTGTATGAATACATATCGCGTTGAAATGGATAGTCCACCCCATTCAGGCGGAAAGCTACGGTACGGATGCCATATGCCAATCCGAATGCTTTCAGGGTCTCCTCATTGAACAGCTTCGAAAGGCTGTAGGAATCCTCCGGCTGCAGCGGATGTTCTTCGTCAATAGGCAGGTAATCGACCCGGAAGGGCTTACCGCTAATACGGAAGCCGAGACCAAGCACATAGTATGAGGAGGCGGCGACGACGGTTTTGACATGAAATCTCCGCGCCGCATCCATCAGATAATAGGTGCCCCATCGTATTGACCCGCATCGTCTCATCTTCCGGCATACGCTGAATTCGGGCACGCCCTGGCTGCAACGTCGTATCGTGCGTGATGGCTCCGAGATGGACGATCGAATCCGCACCCGACAGGTGAAGCGCGCGCATATTATCCTCTAGCGAGGTGAGGTTGCCTTGGATAAACGGAACTCCCTTCGGAAAAGAATCCGGATCGGGTGAAACCACATCAAAGGCGGTCACTTGATAGTTCCGCTCTAACAAATAATCGATCGTATACCGAGCCAACCGTCCGGCCCCTCCGGTTACCAATACTTTCCTGTTTGTCGACATCGTCCATGTCCCTCTTTCCCCTTGGTTTGACTGCTCTGAACCGTTAAACCGTCCGGAAATTGTGATATCCCAGCTTTTCCAAATAACGCTTGCTGGTTTGTACGGCTTCCAACGGCGGCATCATCGGGCTGCCCTTCCGGGTTGCGCTCCACTGATTGCCGTCAAGCTCAACCAGCGCATAGTGGCTGTAATCGCGTTCTTCCAAATATGCGAGTATGCCCTGAATATCCACAGCCCCCATACCGAGCGGGGTATACCCGAGAAATCCGGTTTTATCGATTTCTTGCCCCTCCGCGTTCCGTTCAACCGGACCGCCGATATAGTCCTTGATATGCACCATGCGAATCAGCTCATAGTACTCCTTAACAAACTCGAACGGGTTGGAGCCTCCTTTGGCGATTTGGCCGAGATCCGGCGCAAATTTAACCACACTCGGATCCACTGCGTTCATCACCCGATGGATTTCATCGTCCGTTTCAACCGGCGTGCCGGTATGGGGATGGAAGCAGCAGAGCAGCCCCTGATCGCCAATCCGCTTACCGAGCTCATTTAGGGTTGTTGTGATATGGGGCAAATGCTCCGTGATGGCGAAGCTATCGCGCTGCAGCATCGTACCGCCGATAACGACGACAGGACCGTTAAATTGTTTATACAGCTTGATCCAATCCATAACCTGCTGTATGCCCTCTTCACGCTTGCTTGGATCCACAATATCCAGATGGCAGTATAAAGAGGTTAATTGCAGCTCGCTTCGCTCAAACACTTCCGGCAAATTCCGGTTACTTTCCGCCCAATCCTGCAGAACCCAGCCGAACGTTTCCGTTCCCCAATAGCCGCACGAACCAATGGCTGCAACGGCTTGATCCACCTCTTTATTATCCCAAGTAATCGCGGTATGCCCGATCCGAACAGAATGTTTCGTCATTGGCTCTCCTCCGAATCCTTTATCTTTTCTGCCAGCAAAGCTTTCAAATACGCAATTCCTTTTTCAAAATATTCATATTCCTGCTCCCGCTGGTCCCGGTTGGCATCCCACACCATCCATCCCGGCTCGATCAGCAGATGCAAACCGTCAGCGCGCGGGCTCTGCCCAGCCAGGAGGTCCATAGTGCTTGATAAATCGACATGACCTTCCCCAAGGCCGCAGCCCTGCGCAATCATCGGTATGTAACCGCGAATCGGCATATCGATAATGGCCATGTCCTTCATATGGGTCGTGAACGCATAAGGAGCCAGTGCTTCAATATCGTCCTGCGGATCGCAAAACACCGTAAATCCATTGGCCGTGTCCAAAGCGGCACCGACATTCGGCAGATCCGTTTGGTCAAACAAATACCGCATCTCACGTCCGGTAAAATCGCAATGATTCTCTACGGCCAGATCCAATCCGGCTGCATCCGCGATTCGCCCCGCTTCCCGCAGAGAAGGAACCAGGGAATCCAGATGCTCGCGAACCTTCATGCTTCTATTGAAGCGGCTCGTCTTGACATTCAGACGTCCGTAGCCGGTTCGTACCACCGGCATCCCAAGAAGGCTGGCATGCTCGATTGCTTTCATAAAACGCGACTTGGCATCCGCGTCGGCATAGGGACCGCTCACGCCGAAGGCGCCGGGAGCGGTAAGCTCCAGCTCCACGCCGAGCGAATCGGCAAGCGCTTTGATGGCGAGCAGCTTGCCATTATCATCCGGCAGATGCCCGAAGCCGATCTGGTGCACCGTGCATCCCATAGCGGCTAGCCGGCGAATTTGCCACTCCGGAATGTCTTCCTTAGGCATGCCATCCGGCGCCGGATAGAAGCTGCCCTGCACGCCGATTTTCATAGAGCGAAGCTTCGCACTCACATCCCGATCCGTTTGCTGCAGATCAACCATTCCTTTTCCCGCCCCTTCTGATCAATAAAATGAGTTGACATACCTATGTCCAAGTGATGGAGCGGGGCCGGGGTGAAGCCCTCGGTTCCCCGCTGCCATAACGCCTGACCCTTTACTTGCTTTTCCAATTCTTGTCGTATTCGGTTTGTTGAATTTGAATAAATTCGTCAATGCCGATTTTCTTCAGCTCACCCAAATACGTATCCCAGTCTTTGTCGATATTACGGTTGCCGACGATAAAATCCGCCGTAGCCGCTTCATAATATTTCTTCAGGTCCTGACGGATTTGATTGTATTTCTGCGCGGTATCCGGGCTGAAGAAAAATTTCGGCACGGAAACTTTTTCCGCGTACTTGTCGTATAACTTTGCCGCATCGAACAAGGAGGTCTCGAGGTCGAACTTGCCTGCCTCCAGCTTCGCCCGCGCGTCGGAGCCCCACCGCTGCCATACGCTGTTCGCGCCATGCCAATGCGCTTTCTGCGGGTCCTGCCAGATGTCGTGACCGATGATCGCGTATTGCGCATCGCCGCCGTTAGCTGCGATAATGCCCGCCTTCGGCTTTTCCCAATTGACGCCGGGCGTACCGTAACGCCCTCTGGCGCTCGCTTCCTGCGTAAATTGGAAATCGATCCACTTGATCGCAGCTACCTTGTCTTTGACCGATGCGGGGATCATAAATTTGTAGCTGGCGATAATTCCGTAATCATTACGGTAAGCGTTTTGGAAGCCATTCGGTCCCTTAAGAGGCGGAACGATCTCATACTTCAATCTCGTCGAATCATTCGCTGCAAATACGTGCTGTCCGCCGCCCGCTACGGCGGCAACGGTTTGCCCGTTATTCAACTCGACCGTCTGCTTCATTTGATTCTCGTCATTCGTAAACGCTGAAGGATCGATTAATCCTTCAGTATAAAGCTTATTCAGGTAGCGCAGGCCATCCCTCCACTCCTGCGTAGCATAGGCAGCTGCGACTTTATCGTTTTTGACGTATAAGCCATCTCCGTCAAAATAAGTAAACGCATGCAGAATGAACTGATGGACGTTGGCGTACCAGCTTTTCGGCGATCCGGTGATGCCGATTTCATCTGCTTTTCCGTTGCCGTTCGGATCCTTTTGCTTGGCCGCTTTCAAATACTGCTCCAGTTCATCCGTCGTGGTTGGCATGTTCATGTTCAGCTTCTTCAGGAAATCGGAATTGATCCAGAAACGCATGGCCCGGTCGCAGTTATAGCAGACCCCGAGCTCTCTAAGCCCGTAAATATGTCCGTCCGGCGCGGTTACGGACTTCTTCAAATCCGGATACTGCTCGAATTGCTGCTTGATGTTAGGCGCATTCTTCTCAATCAAGTCCTCGAGCGGAATCAGCGCCCCCTGTGAGCCGTAGGTCGCCAGGAAAGAATTGTCGGCGCCAAAATCCCCCATGACCACATCGCCTAAATTACCGCCGGACGATAGCTCAAGGTTCAGCTTCTGCATCTTGTCGGCGTCCGGAAACAGATTCCATTTGACCTGAATATTCGTCTGATCCTGCTCCCAAGTCGTCAATTCGTTCTCACCGTACTCGTAGGATAAGGTGTTGGGCCAACGCGGTGTTGTCACCGTCAGCGGAGTTAATTTCTTGGTGCCGCTGTCCTTCACGTTATTGTCCTTGGATTCCGTCTTTGTACCGGTGTCATTGCCGGTTTGAGAGGATGAAGCGGATTCCGAATTCGAGCAGGCGCTTGCGCTTACAAGCAGGGCTGCCGCAAGAAGCGGCGTTAGAAAACGACGGGTTCTTTTTCTCACATACATGCTCCCTTCCCTATTTTCGTATATACATCAACCGGGCCCTGAATGGCGAGGACGGTTGGTTATATCCCGGCGTATATCTGTCAGCCTTTAATTGATCCGATCATCACACCTTTAACGAAATGCTTCTGCACGAATGGGTACACCAGCCATACCGGCAAGCTGGCAACGACCACAATGGAATATTTGACGAGATCCGCCAAGCCCTGCTTGCGCATCATTGATTCGGGATCGGTTATCGTGCTCGGATCGATATTGTTCTGAACCAGAATGTCGCGCAGAACAATTTGCAGCGGGTAAAGAGAATCGCTTTTCAAATAAATAAATGCATTGAAATACGAATTCCAATGATACACCCCATAGAACAGTACCAGCACTGCCGTAATCGCTTTCGACAACGGCATGACGATATGCCAAATGAATTTTACATGCGAGCACCCGTCTATCGCCGCCGCTTCGTACAGCTCCTGGCTTATGGTGGTCTGATAAAACGTCCGGGCGATAATGACATTGAATACGCTCAGACCGGCCGGCAGCAGCATCGCCCATCTCGTGTCAATCATGTGCAGATTCTTGATCAGCAGATAGTTGGGGATCAAGCCGCCGTTAAACAGCATGGTGAACGCGAACAGATACATGATGATATTGCGTCCGACCATCGTCTTTCTGGATAAAGGATAGGCGGCCATAATAGTTAACGTGATATTGATCAGTGTGCCTGCCACCGTATAAAACAGCGTATTCGTATAACCGATCACAATGCGCGGGTCGCGGAAAACCGCTTCGTAGCCCTCGAGCGAGAAATCGACCGGCCACAGAAATACTTTACCGGTGACGACCGCTTCTCTGCCGCTGAAGGAGGCGCTGAAAATATAAATCAACGGGTAGAGCACGATCAATAAAGCAAGCAGCAGCAGCAAATCGTTGCAGTAGTAAAAGATCTTGTCAGCTCTGGACAGCCTCAGTTTCGTTTCCTTCATCGCTTCACCTCCTCACCATAGGCTGGTTTCTCCTACTTTCTTGGCAATCTGGTTGACCGTCATTATCAGGAATAAATTAATAAAGGAGTTAAAGAAGCCGATTGCCGTCGCGTAGGAGTAATTCGGCGCCGACGAAGCAAGACTGACGGAGTAGACATAAGTCGAGATGACCTCAGACGATGCAATGTTCAGCGGGTTCTGCATCAAATAAATTTTCTCGAAGCCGATGCCCATGATATGACCCATGTTCAATATAAGCAGCGTGGTGATGGTCGGCGCGATGCCGGGCAAATCCACATTCCAGATGCGCTGCATCCGGCTTGCCCCGTCGATCGTCGCTGCTTCGTGAATTTCCTGGCTAATGCCGGAGAGCGCCGCCAAATAAATAATCGTGCCCCAGCCTGCATGCTGCCATATGCCGGACCATACATAGATCGACTTGAACATGGAGGGATCCCCCATGAAGTTAATCGGATCCACCCCTAGATGTCCAAGGGCGAGGTTGACGATACCGATTCGCGGATTCAGAAATTGCAGGATAATTCCGACCATGACAACTGTAGAAATAAAATAAGGCATATACGTTATAAATTGGACCGCTTGTTTGAATTTCGTTCGAAGGGTTGCGTTCAAGGCAAGTGCTAAAATAATAGGAATCGGAAACCCGGCAACCAGCTCATATAGACTGATCAAAATTGTGTTTTTGACTACGCTTAGAAACTGGTAGGATTCAAAAAACTTGGCAAAGTGTTTGAATCCTACCCATGGACTTCCCCATATCCCCTGAAAAACATGAAAATCCTTGAATGCCAGCTGCAAGCCATACATAGGTCCATACTGAAAAAGAAGGAGCCATGCAAACGGAAGCAGGATAATAAAATAGAGCTGGTAATCGATTTTCATTTGTCTCCAAAGCTTCTTACGGCGAATTGCCGCCGGATGGGCAGCATAATTTAATTTTACCGGATCTGCATCTAATGACATATTCGTCCTCCTTACTCCGTTGTAAGCACTTACATATTCATTGAGGTCAGCTATGCATCATCTGTCCCGATGAAGATTTGTAAAGGTCTCCAGATTTGCAAATGCTTCTTCCGGCTTTTTTCCGGCCAGAATCGCTTGGATCGTTTGATTGTACTCATCTCCGATGACGGTTCCTAGTCCTACATCATAAAAGATGAACAACCGTTTCATACTTGATATCTTCTTCTGCAGCTCTTGCGTTAACTGCGGGGTCCGGCCGGGATCAAGCTCCAGCTGAATAACCGGAATATCTCCGCCCTGCTCTGCAATCTTCCGCTGATATTTCTCACTGGTGAACATCTTAAGAAGCTCGATAGCTGCAGCCTTATCCTTCGCTTCGGCATTGATAGCAAAATTGACGGAGGTTTGCCCAAGCCAAGTATCGACATCTCCCTTTCCATCTGTAAAGACCGGGAACGGAATAACGCCGATCGAATCCTTGACCTCTGAATCTTCGGCAATCAATTGGTTTATCGCCCAGCTGCCCGTCACAAGCATAGCCGCTTGCCCTTGCCTGAACATGAGGTTCACCGCGTCGTTATCCAGCTCCAAAAACTGTGGCGGAAATGCACCGGCCTCCCGCAATTCCTGCATAACATACCCTGTTTCAATAAAAGAAGGGTGCAGCCAGCTTCCCCGGCCCTCCATGATCGCATCGTACGGCTCATTGCCTCCGATTCGATTGGCAACCATCTCGCTGAACTGTGCGGCCGTCCACGGCGTCTTCGCGCCAAAGGCAAAGGGAGTCACCTTATGCATGGTCAGAACCCGGATAACGGACAACAATTCTTCATACGTTCGGGGCGGGGTAAGATTATACTGCTTAAAGATTTGCTTGTTGTAGAATAAGGCAACGATGGCAAAGGAAGTGGGAACCGCATAGATTCTGTCCTGATAGGACAACAGATCCAGCACGCCGGGATTAAAGCTCGCCTTCCATTTCGGGTCACTCGTAAAAGCCTGGTCCAGAGAAAGAAGCCTCTCGGCAGCAGCATACTTCCCCAATACACCGGCGGCGTGACTCATAAAAAGATCCGGCCCGTGATTCGCTGCCATTCCTGCATTTAATTTCGTGTAGTAGGGAGTTCCAGGAATGTGGCGGACCGTCATGGACGCATTCAAATCCGGCCTGGCATTGAACTCGTCTATGACTTCGTTGTAGATGCTCGTAATCGGATTCCGTTCCCTCATCCAGTCATACATAACCATCCTTACCTTTTCTTTCTCCGCATGAGTCCCAGCCGATACGCCGTCCATTTGAAGCGGCGTGAACGTGCAAGCGGTTGATACGGTAAACAGGGCAAGCATCAAGAGCAGCGCTGCGGATCTGACCATTCCATGTCTCATCCCGTTCCTCCTAAGATTAGGATAATCGCAAATTGCATATGGCACCATGCGGTATTTCTGACATTTAGGTTGAAGATTCTGACAGCCTTTCTCCAGGACCCCCACTGCTCGGCAGGACTAACTGAACGGTGGTCCCGCTGCCAAAGGTGCTGTGTATCGAGAGTCCGTAAGCCTTTCCGTAGTGGAGCTGGATGCGCTGATGAACGTTGAGCAGCCCGATGCCAGTTTGAACCTCTTCCGCCTTGCCGGAAAGCGCCTTCTGAATTTCGAAGAGCTGCGCCGGTTCAATTCCCTGGCCCTCGTCCGTTACGGTCAGCACCAGATTGTTACCCTGGAAGCAGCTGCGGATTTCTATCGAGCCTTGACCCAGCTTCAATTCCAGCCCGTGCACGATCGCATTTTCAACCAAGGGCTGCAGAATGAAACGAGGAACAACGACTCGGAGGGTGTCCGGATGCATGTCGATATTAAATTGAAATTTGTCGGCATAACGGTAATTTTGGATATAAACATACTTGTTCACATTCGTAATTTCCCGATCCAGTGTCACCATTTCTTTTCCTTTGATCGCTTCGCGCATCAAGTCGCCCAAAGCCTTGGACAGCTTCCCGACATCGGGGGCCCCTTGTATGCGCGCCAGCCAATTAATCGTTTCCAGCGTATTAAACAAAAAATGCGGGTTGATCTGAAACATGAGATATTTTAACTGGGAGCGCTGCTTTAACAGCTCTTCCTGATAGACCTGATTGATGAGGTAGCTGATTCGAACGATCATCCGGTTGAAGTTACGGCTCAAAACCCCGATTTCATTACGTGAATTGTATTGGAAGCTGACATCGAGACGGTCGTGCTCCACGTTCTTCATCATATCCGACAGCTGCCGGATAGGTTTGGAAATGCTGTTGGACGTGAAGTAGGCAAGAAGGATCGCCAGTATGAACACGGACAGGAAAATAAGGAGCATCCAATTTTTCAAGATGAGCGATTGAATCCAATAATTTTCTGCGGGAATAACGCTGACAAGCTTCCATCCTATGTCCCCAATTTGCTGATATGTAATGATTTGCCTGCGTCCATCCACCTGCTCGGAAAAATTCCCTTGCTTGCCCCCGCCGATAATCCGGTTAATGTAAGCCGCGTTCGGCCGGGAATTGATCATGGACTCATTTTTATGAGAGATCATTTGACCCTCCTGGTCAATGATAAACAGCTCCCCCTGCTGAGTCAGTTTAATCTGATTGTAATACTTGTACAGGGCGGTTTTCTTATATTCCAGAACAAAATAGCCGATCTTCTTTAAATTATCTACATCATAAATCGAGCTTCCTCCTGCGATAAATAGGGGATCGCGATCCAGATTAAGCCAAACCAGATTGCCCTTATTATCCATAATCTGATCCCAATCCGCTTTATTTAAGTCGGTTGCAAAAGAACGGTTCCCCGTTTGAAATACATTTCCGTTCAATGAAAAGAGATGAACATTCTCTACATCGTCACGATCAATGATGGCAGCATACAATATTTGACTAATCCCGTTGGAGAGAGACAAATAGTCGACCATGGACAGCTGGCCTGAATTGGCCTGCACCAGTGCCCGGCGCACTTCAGGATTCGTAAAGATGGCGTAGTACAACCGGTCAATCTCCCGAAGATTCAGTTCGATATTTTTACTGACCTCGCTCAGCAGGTCGATCGTGTAATCGTTTGTCTTTTCTTGAATGAGCAAATTGGATTTTTGATAAGTCAGCGCCCCGATGATGGCAAGCGGAATGAAATTCAATAGCAGGAAGGAAATAAAAAGTTTGTTGCGGATACTAAGATCGGTGCTTACCCTCTTCAGTTTTGACAGTAATAAGGTTCCGCGCATCAAGGCTCCTCCGTTTCGGCCTGTCCAGACTGCAGCCGCTTGCGAAATTCGTGCGGCGTTACACCATAATGCTTTTTGAAGAGCTGGCCAAAGTAACGGGAATCCCGAACTCCAACACGTTCTGCAATTTCATATACTTTGATCGAACCATCCCCCAACAACCCAACGGCCTTTTGCATGCGGATCCGAACCAGCACATTCACGAAATTATCGCCGGTTTCTTTCTTAAACAAGCGCGTCAAATAATCGGGATGAAAATGATATTGCTGCGAAAATAATTGGAGCGTCAGGTCCTCCATATAACGGGTTTCCATCTCGCGCACAATATTCCCAACCACACCGCTCATACGCCCCGGAGAAGCATCGGCCTTCACCTTGCTCTCAAGCATGTACTGATACTCCTTCAACCGCTCCTGTATGTCTTTAGCGGCTTTCTTCCGTTCCCGTTCACCGTCTATCGACTCTTTTACTTTCCTGCATTCGTTCATGATCTCATCCGGGTCCGTCGGCTTCAGAACGAAGCCCGAGGCGCCAAGCTGAATCGCCTTCAGGGCGTATTCCAGCTGATGATAGGCCGTAATAAAAATGACCTTGAGCTGAGGGTGCTCAATCCTTGCACATTCCATCAGCTCAAGACCGTTCATGCCGGGCATACGGATATCGGTTAATAAAATATCCGATCCGCGGGAACGGATTAACTCAAGCGCTTCGAGGCCGTTACTCACAAGTCCTGCCAGAACAAAACCCTCTTCCTCCCAGGGCAGAATCGATAACCCTTGTCTGGTAATCGGTTCGTCATCAGCGATAATAATGCTTATCACTCCACCACCTCCTAAGAAAAGTAAACGTTTTCATTTTAGTCGTGATTAATTTACATAAATTACAAGTATGTACCATTTATATTACTTCGAGCTATAGGTTTAATCAATTCCAATTATGTTGGAATTCAGCCAATGGCAGACGCCTCCGTCCGGCCGTTGGGTCCCTGCAGACATTCCTGCTTTTTATAACAGTCATACTCTGTTCATAATGCACCCTTACGGGTAATATTTATTCTGTACGACAGCCCGTTAGCACGTCAAAATAACCCCACAAAGTGGGGCTTATGCTTCGAAGCGGACTCAGGTACTTTGCGGGGACCCCGAAAACATATAAATTCGATCACGTCAAAAAAGCCGCCCGTTCATCCGCGGCGGCCTCTTGATCGATACATATGTAAATAATTTCCATTTCATTGCTTTTATACGTGATGATTCGACCCGGCAGAAGCTGCTAGATCACACCTTGCGCGATCATCGCATCGGCTACTTTAATGAAGCCGGCAATGTTAGCTCCAACGACAAGGTTTCCTGGCTGGCCGTACTCTTCCGCTGCTTGGACGGAGCTCTTGTAAATATTTTTCATGATAGTGTGAAGCTTGTCGTCTACCTCGTGGAAGTGCCAGGAATATCTCATGCTGTTCTGAGACATTTCCAAAGCGGATACCGCCACGCCGCCTGCATTGGCCGCTTTAGCCGGTCCGAACAGAACGCCTTCCTTCAAGAACACATCGATAGCTTCCAGCGTGGATGGCATGTTTGCGCCCTCGCCAACCGCTTTAACTCCGTTGCGCACAAGAATTTTCGCGGATTCCTCGTCGATCTCGTTCTGTGTCGCGCTTGGGAGAGCAATGTCGCACGGAATGGTTCAGATGCCGTTGCAGCCTTCATGATACGTCGCGTGCGGATGCTCCTTCACGTACTCGCTAATCCGCTTTCTCTCGACTTCCTTCAAGCGGCGCACCGTATCCAGGTCAATGCCTTCTTTATCGTAGATGTAGCCGTTGGAGTCGCTGCAAGCAACGACTTTGGCGCCGAACTGCATCGCTTTTTGTATCGAATAAATAGCTACATTACCCGAGCCCGAAACGACGACCGTGCTGCCTTCAAAGCTAAGGCCTTGGGATTGCAGCATTTCGTTGACGAAATACACACACCCGTAGCCTGTAGCTTCGGTACGGGCCAAGCTGCCGCCATAGATAATCCCTTTACCTGTCAATACGCCCGCTTCATAAGCTCCGCGGATTCTTTTATATTGACCGAACATAAACCCGATTTCCCGGGCGCCAACGCCGATATCTCCCGCCGGTACGTCGGTGTCTTGTCCGATATATTTGTACAGCTCTGTCATAAAGCTTTGCGTAAAGCGCATAATTTCGTTATCGGATTTGCCTTTGGGATCGAAGTCGGAACCGCCCTTGCCGCCGCCGATAGGCTGGCCCGTGAGGGAGTTTTTGAATGTTTGCTCGAAGCCGAGGAATTTAATGATGCTGGCGTTTACTGAAGGGTGAAAGCGCAGACCGCCCTTGTACGGTCAGCAATAGCGCTGTTAAATTGCACGCGGAAGCCGCGGTTAACGCGGGTAACTCCTTGATCGTCAACCCATGGCACACGGAAAGTAATCAGACGCTCCGGCTCCACAAGACGCTCGAGAATACCGTGCTGCATATACTTCGGATGCTTGGCAAACACGGGAGTCAACGATTCCAAAATTTCTTTTACCGCCTGATGAAATTCGCTCTCATACGGATTACGCTTTACTACTGTTTCATAAACGGATTGTATGTAGTCTTTTGCCTTTGTTTCATTTTCTACTTGCAAAGTCACTGAGCTCTACCACCTTTAATCCAGAAATTGTAAAGTATAAATGGCTAATATATATTAGTTTTACCTCATTTTTATTCATAGAGCAACAATAATTTACATGTCATGTAAGCTTACTCGGGAACGTCAATAAAGGATCATAGTCCGTAAATAATCCGAACATCAATATTTTTTCTCCAAAAAATGCTCAACCAAGGCGTTAAATGGCTCCGGCTGCTCCAAATAAGCCAGGTGGCCGCAGTTCTCCAAACCGGCACCGGCCTGGGTGATGTGCGATGAAAATAATCAACGCCAAATAACCTCTGAACGTTCAGAGGCTCCAGCTGACGACAGGCGCTTCCTGCGGCAGGCAGCCTTACTCTTCCGGCTATCCGGTGTTAGGTTTATTGGTCAACCGCCGATAAGCTTTGACATGCAGAATTAAAAAAACATAATAACTGGCGACATATAAGACAAAGGAGTACAACAAGTTCCAATGGATATGCCACATGATGCCGACCTTTAAGGACAACCATTCATAAGCGGTAGAAAACACCGCCCAGCCCAACAGGTAAAGAAGCTTTGTCAGCCTTGCGGATCGGTAGGGATACCAGTTGATAATGATGACCGCGGCCGCCGGATATATTCCCAAATAGACCAGCAAGGCGCTGTACTCGGTTTTGTCTACTTCAAAAAAACCCCATGCTTTATAGCGGTAGCTTGCAAAGACATCAACGACTGCGCTTACCGCTAAAGCGAAAACAACTGTCGTATAGTTTTCGGAAAAATTGATGCGTTTACGTATAAGCACTGCAACAGCGTTAAAAATCGCAATCGAGCTGATTAAAACAATCCACGCCATCCGCTTCCCCCTCCATTCTCCAAGTAGTATGAAATAATTTCGTGGTAATTATTAGATTGCCGGCGCAATAAAAAAAGAAACCGGCTCAACCGCTCTTGCGGTCCGGCCGGCTCGTTCCTCCGCTATTCTTCTTCAAACAACCGTTCGCCTTTATGCAGCCTCCAAGCGATTTTGGCCGTATGCGGCAGCTCGCGTGCGGTTGGCGCATGTGCCGCCAAATATCGGGTGCAGGCAAGCAGCATCGTCTCTTGCGCCCTCTTGGCAAAATCACCTGCCGCCACTTGCCAGAGATTGTATTCGGCCACCGCGGCTTCATACATTTGAAAAGAGTGAAATTCCGCATCCTCGCGCAGCAGCGCGTGGCCAAGCGTGTTCAACAGCGCGCCCGGCTCACCGCCGCAATGCAGATAATCCGCTACCCATTGCGCGGCCGGTCCGACCTGCTGGCGAAGATCCAGCATATCGAGCAGCTGCTTGGGGTTGGCGGGCGCCGCGGAGGCCGACGGCTTCGGACGCGCGGCTGCGGGTACGTTGAGGAAGCGGTCGAGATATATGCTGACGGCCCCGTGAAAAATCGCCCGCTTCAGCAGCGGCTCATTCGAGTGCAGCAGCCTTACATGCACGGCATGAGCATAAGTAAATGTATGAAGCACGGCAATCCAGTCGCTGAAATCGTTCTGCGTATGGAAACGGACGATCCGTTCCGCGGCGGCTAGGGCAACGAGCTGCGCCAATTGGGCCGGAGCCGTTCCCGCGATGAGCAGGTCGCGCAGCAAAGCGATTGTCCGCTCCGGCGAATCGCTTAACAGCTGCTGCAGCAGCTGTTCTTGCTTATCGGCAGACAGCTGCGCATCCGCCGAACCGCCGGCGCGGTTCGTCTGCGCCGCATGCCGCTCCAGCTCGCTGACGGCTTGCTTGATGGGCTCCACGAGGTTCAGCGGCGCCTGCCATGGATGAAGCTCCTCGCTCCGAGTCGGATGGGCCATCATCGGCACAAGCGATGTTAGAATCCGCTCCTTTTGCGATTCATCCGCCCACTCCAGCGCCTCAAACGCTTTGCTGTGAAAATCAAACACATGCCCGCCGTCCAGGTAAAAGTGATCGGTTGCGGCGACCAGCATCATTTCCGACAGCCGGTTCGTGTCTACGCCTTTCAAAATTGAGGTGAGCAGCACCTTCTCCGCGCCCTGGGTATCCCGAACCTCAATACAGCTTCGATACCACTCGGTCAACCGCTCGAACGGCACGTCCGCCGACGGAAGCGCCGACAGCAGATGGCGGGCTCCTCTGCCGGAGCTGCCGCGGGCGACGTGAACGAGGCCTTGATATAAGGCGAGTATTTTGCCGTTTTTGTCCAGCTTGTCAACGCATTGCGCCATCGCGGTAAGAATAGTAAGCCCCGAATTCCAGCCCGTACCATAAGTTGTGCCGAATTCGATGCCAATCCGGGCAATGTCCTGCTCCGCTACGCCCGCTTCGATTAGTCCGACGACTGCTTTTGCGATAACGATGCCGATATTTTGCTCAAGCCCTTCCTTCAATCTTTGCTTATATTTCTCTGCGTTGGCCGTACTGCGCGAAACCGGGTTTACCCATATTTCACCGCCGTCGATCCGCACTTCATAAGACGGCACATCGTCCGCCCACGGATCAAGCGTCCCGCCGCTGCAGACGTCAAACCGGGCATGATGCCAATGACAGGTCAGAATACCGCCGCACAAGCTCCCCATATGGAGCGGAAAGCCTAGATGCGGGCACCGGTTATCTAGCGCGTATACCCGGTCTTCATGATAAAAAACAGCGATACCGCCTCGTATAACCTTCGCGCCTTCCTGTTTAAGCGCTTCCAAACTGCCTGCTGAAATCCAGTCGGTACGAATACTCACAAACACAGCCTCCTTTAATTTATAAGCTGTACACGCCAAGCTGCAATCAGATCGGGTCAGAAGCCTCTGGGTTGCTTTCCATTATTTATTATACCTTAATGCGAGGGTCGGCGCTTCAGCAATGAGCCGGAACCCGTTAAGTGTTATTCAAGTACCATGGGTCCAGATCGCAGCCGCCTCGCTCAGATTGTATTAAATCCATGCGGGATCAACCGGCATCTTTCAGGCAAGGGTACCGAACCGGTCTTATAAAAAACGGCCCCTCACACCCATAAGTAACATTGGATGTAAGGGGCTCGCGGCGGATCGCCTCATCCGACGGAGGCGTCTGCATTACCTGAGTTTACCAGCCGGATAACCGCACCGGAAGCGGATCGACGGTTTCGGCCATCCGGTCGCACAGGCGAATCATCATCTCCGCTTGAACTCCCGCAGCTTCCGGTTTATTCCACAGATTGACCGTTTCGTTCGGATCGGCGGTCAGATCATACAGCTCTCCTTCTCCCTTGCGATGGTACATCGCCAGCTTATACCGATCGGTTCGAACCATCGTGGCAAAGCCCCCAACACCGTCCTGCTTCGAGCTCGCATTGTAATGCTCGCAGTAAATATCCTCCCGATGCTTCTCGGAGCCTGACGGTTCGCCTGACAGCAGCTTACCGAGCGACTTGCCCTGCATCCCCGGATATTTCGGAAGTCCGGCTGCCTCAAGCAGGGTCGGCGCGATATCGACCAGCTCGACCAAATCCTTCACCCTCGTCCCGCTTGCGTAGCGGCCCGGGTACGATATGATGAGCGGCACATGGACGCAAGGCTCGTAGAAGAACGGTTCCTTCAAGTAGACCCCGTGATCTCCAAGCAGCTCGCCATGGTCGGACATAAAGATGACGATCGTGTTGTCAAGCTGTCCCGTGCGCTCCAGCGCATCCAGCATCCGGCCGACCTGCTCGTCGATCAGATCGATCATAGCCCAATAAGCCGCGGTCAAATAACGGTGATCGTTCGCACTCATCTTGGAAAAAGGATACAGCTTCGGCATGCCGTAGGCGCCGTTGTGATCGAAGCGCTGGACGTAAGTTTTATCTTCCAGCTCCCCTTCCACATAGTTCGGAAGCGGAATGTCCTCCAGCCGGTCCAGGTAACGCTGTAAATAATCTATCGGCGGGTCGAACGGGTGATGCGGGTCGAACATGTTGACCGAAAACAGCCAAGGCTTGCTGAACCGTTCGTTGGCCTCAATAAACTGGGTGGCCTTCTCCGTGCACCAGGTCGTCTGATGATCTGCTGCATTCGGACCGGCCTGTACATAATTGCAGTCCTCGATAGGCTCCGGCTTGAAGTCCTTGCCTTTGGCCTGCAGCCATTGAATATACTCGTTGGTCGGCCAGCTGTTTTCGGGATGATGCGACCAGTGGAACTGGTGGTAGCCGTCATCGATACGCCGTTCACCGGCAAAGGTCGCCTGCGGATGGCATGCCGAAATGTGCAGCTTGCCGGACAACCCGCAGCCGTAGCCGTGATCGGCGAGCAGACGGGTAACAAGCACCTCGTCTTCGGGAATGTTTTGCCCGTTCTGGCGGCACCTTGTCGTCCGCGGATAACGCCCGGTCAAAAAGCTGGCCCGGCTCGGCGTGCAAACGGTCGATTGGCTGAACGCATTTTCGAACAGCACTCCTTTGGAGGCCAAGCGGTCTATATTCGGCGTTTTTACAAACGAATTTCCGGTGCATCCAAGCGTGTCATATCGCTGCTGGTCCGTGCAAATCCACAAAATATTCGGTTGCTGCATCCTGTTCCCTCTCCCTTATGTCCTTATTTTTTGTACTGCGCCTGATAGGCTTCATTGTAAATTTCGATATACCGCTTCAGATTCATGCTGTCGAGTGTTTTAATATATTTGTCCCAGTCCTTATCGATGGAAGCGTCGCCAATAATAAACCGCGTTGTCATTTCCTTGACATAATCCTTGATCGTCTTCTGCAAATCGCTCAGCTCGGAAGACTGCGCTTCGTCGAAGAAAATCGGGGGAACGGTCTGCTCTTTTTGGGTGATATACGGCTCGTAATTTTTTTGATTCTCGTCATAAAGGACACGGGGAACTTCATTCGGGCCGGCCGCCAGCCCCTCGAACATCTCGCGGGAGAAATGGTACGGCGTTGTCTGCATCCAGTTATTGTTCTGCATCGTGCCGAACGCCAGCATGCGTACCCAGTTCGCCGGCTTGCCGTTTAGCCCGAGCTCGCCGTTGGCCGGCTTCTTCCAGCCGATCCCTTCCGAACCGATATTGGCGGTCATGCCGATTTCGTCATTAAAAAGCGCGTCCGCCCAGCGGAAAGCAAGCTCAGGATTTTTTGCCGCGTTCGTAATAAGCAGGCTCCCGCCGTTAAAGCCGTAATAACGGTAAGGGGTTTGCTGCAGGCCATCCGGCCCTTTAAGGGGCGGTACGGTTTTGTAGTCCAGCCAGCGGGGTCCGGCAATATTGGAGAAGGTTTGCGGAACATGGGAAGACACCGCGCCAACCCGCGCATCGCCGCTCTCGACAAGCGCTTTCATTTGATCGTTATTTTGCGTGAACGATTCCGGAGCAATCAGTCCTTCCGCATACAGCTTGTTTAAGTACTGCAACCCCTTCTTATAGCCAGGCTTATTGAAGTTGACGTCAATCTTTCCCTTCTCATCATAGATGAGCTGACCTGCAGAGTAATCGTTCAGAATAAAGGAATTCATCAGGAAGCTGTCCACACCGGTCTTCACATCCTGGATGCCACCGATCAAAGGGATTTCATCCGATTTCCCGTTGCCGTTCGGGTCCTTCTCTTTAAACGCCTTCAGCACCTGCTCGAACTCATCCGTCGTCTGAGGCATGGGCAAATTCAGCTTTTTCAGCCATTCGACGTTGATCCACATCTTCTGCTGAATCATAGCGTGCGGATTCCGGTCAATTCCGCTTAACGAGTAAATATTACCGTCCGGGGCCGTCGTCGCTTGTTGGATTTCAGGGTATTTCTGGAAAATCTTTTTCGTTTCGAGACCATACTTATCGATGAAAGAATTCAAGGGCAGGAACAGCCCCTGCTGTCCGTAGACCATCTGCTGGGCCGGCGATACGTCGAAGCCGATGATGACGTCAGGCAAATCGCCTGTCGACAACGCCAGATTCAGCTTTTCCTGCCTTTCCTGAGGCGTCGCGAACTGCCACTGAACTTTTATGTTCGTCTTCTCTTCGTACCATTTCGTAAACTCGTTGGTCTCATAATCCTGTACATAAGGACTTTTCACGGCCAGTACCTTCAGCGTCGTTTTTTCCTTCGCAATCGGAAAAGTGCCTGCTTCCGCCTCCGCCGCGGGCTTCTCCTCGGTCCCGGCCGGTTGGCTTGCGGTATCCGGGCCGCCGCCGCTGCACCCGGCAGCAAGCAGAAGCGAGGCTAGAGAAAGCATCGTCGTTCTTTTCATTCGTGACCCTCCCTATCGTTTTTCCTTAAGCCCCAAAACCAGCATGATCCATTGTGCAATACGCTGCTTATCCTTTTAATGCGCCGATCATAACGCCTCTCACAAAATATCGCTGTACAAACGGGTAAGCCAGCATCAGTGGAGCCGTTGCCACTACAATTAAAGAATATTTAAGCAGCTCGGATAAACCGGCCAGCTCCGCCATCTGTTTGGAATCGCCCATCATGTCGGAGGAAACTTGACTACGGATCAGAATTTCCCGCAAAACAAGCTGAAGCGGGTACAGCTTCGGGCTTTTTAAATAAAGCAGCGCATTGAAATACTGGTTCCAATGCTCTACGCCATAATACAGCGCGATGACGGCCACGATCGGCCCGGACAGCGGAAGCACCACCTTCCATAGAAAGGTAAGATCGCTGCTGCCGTCCATTTGGGCCGCTTCGAGCAGCTCATCGGGAATCGTAGCGTTAAAGTACGTTCTTGTAATCACCATGTTCCAGATACTCAGCGCGGTTGGCAGTAACAGCGCCCACGGCGTATCGAGCAAATTCATATCCTTGACCAGCATATAGGTTGGAATGAGACCGCCGCCGAAAAACATCGTGAAGGCAAACAGGCCCATAAGCCAGCTTCTGCCCCACAGATCCCGGCGGGACAGCGGATAGGCCGCCATAATGGTCAGGACGACATTAATCAGCGTGCCCGCAGCCGTGTATCCGATAGATACGGCAATCGAACGAAGCACCGCCGGGTCGCGGAACACCGCCTGATAGCCTTCGAGACTAAAGCCGACCGGCCACAGCAGCACCGCTCCCGCCGAAACGGCCTCCTTGGCGCTGAAGGAAGAGCTGATGATAAATATAACGGGATATAACACGATAAGCAGAATCAGGCTCATCAACGTATAGTTGACCGCATTGAACAGCCGATCCCCTCCCGACTCCCTGATCTTCACCGGTTCCATGGTTTCCATTCCTCCTTACCATAGGCTCGACTGGCCGAATTTTTTGGATAGCTGGTTGACCAGCATGACCAGAATGAAAGCGATCACATTTTTGAAAAACCCGATGGCCGACGCATACGAAAAATTAGGAATCATCGATTTCAAGCCGACATTATACACGTAAGTATCGATAATCTCGGAGCTTCTGGTATTCAAAGGATTTTGCATCAGCAGCACCTTCTCAAAGCCCAGGTCGAATATACGTCCGACATTGAGAATGAGCAGAATGATCGCAATCGGCATAATGCCCGGCAAATCGATATGCCAGATGCGGCGAACCTTGGAAGCGCCGTCCATATGCGCCGCTTCGTGCAGCGCAGGATCGATGCCGGCCAGAGCGGCAAGGAAAATGATGCAAGAAAAGCCGGTATGCTGCCACACGTCCGACCAGACATACACCGATTTAAACCATGCTGCGTCCCCCATCATATTCGGCATTTCGAAGCCCAGCCATCCGCTTAACGCAGCCAAAGGGCCGATCCTCGGCGAGAGGAACTGGACAATCAGGCCGACCATGACGACAACCGATATGAAGTGCGGCGCGTAGGTGACCAGCTGCAGCGTTTGGCGGAACCGGACATTCGCAATGTAATGAAGGCCCAGCGCGAATGCAATCGGGAACGGGAAGGTCGCTGCCAGATGATACACGCTGAGCAGCAGCGTGTTCTGCATGATGCGCCAGAAATCATAGGACTTAAAGAATCGTACAAAGTGATCGAAGCCGATCCACGGGCTATCCCAAATGCCTTTGGTGATCGAATAATTTTTGAATGCGATCTGAGCACCGTACATCGGGGCATAACGGAACAAGATCAGATAGAGCAGCGGAAGCGCGAGCAAAAGATACAGCTGCCATCCTTTAAGCAATTGCCGTGAAATACGGGATCTGTTCGTCGGGTATCCCTCCTGGTCTGCCGCTTCTGCAGGCTGCAGTGATTTACGTCCGGCCGGACACTCTCACTATACGAAGGTTAACCGGACAGCGTAAATAGGCACGTTTTGCGCAGCATGCAAATGTTGCTTCGGCACAATGTGCAATTGCTGCGGCATCTTCAATTCTTGCTTTCCCCCGGTTTCTGAGCTTGCCGGAAAGCCATTGCGCTGATGCCGACCGTCCGTTTAAAGGCGCGGCCGAATGTGTTGGAGGAGCTGTAGCCGACGGACAGGGCGATTTCCCCCACCGCCAGACCGGTCTCCAGCAGCAGCCGTTTGGAATGCTCGATGCGGAGGGTTTCCAGGTAATCGAAAAAATTAATGCCGTGTTTTTCTTTAAACATTCTGGATAAGTGAGTTTCCGTCACATGAAAGCGCTCTGCCAGCATCGCAAGCGAAAGCTGCCCGTCCGAGTAATTCGCATTGACGTAAGCCAATATATCGCGGAACCACCTCTGCTGGTTCTCGGTATGCTGGCGATTTACATCCGCGCACATGGCTTCAAGATGGGACTTCAGCGTCAAAAAGTAGGCTTCGATGCTTTCGGCATGATCGGCAAGCCCGTATACGGCAGCCGCCTCGCTGAACACCGCCGGTTCGCCAAGCTCGGCCGAAATTTTGCAGCAGCTGGCCAGAACGTCAAATACAAACACTTTCAGAATGAAGACAGGCAGACCATGGTCCGTAAAATTATGCTGATACAGCTCCTCAAGCAGCGAACGGAGCGCTTCCACATTCCCGGTTCTCACCAGATTAATCATCCGAGTTTCCGTGCTCTCCGGATAGTAGTAGCTGCTCGGGTTCGGCAAAAGCTCTTTAAACCATACGATCCGGTTATCCGCACTGCGGATCAGCGCCTGCTGCGCCTCCAGGAACGACCGGGAGATATCCATTCTGCGCGCATACGGATTTCCGGCCGAGATGATCGCAGCGACGCCGCATTCCTGCTGCAGCCTGTATTGAAGCGTTTTCAACATATCGTTCGCTTGAGCGATGATATGCTCCGGCTCTCCAGAATCCAATTGCAGAAGCAGCGCAAGCTTATCTTCATCCACGTCATGAACGAAGACGCCGCCGCCTCCGATATCGTTCATAAGCTCTCTAACGAGCAGCTTTTTCTGATTTAGCCTCTCGATATCGGCCGCTTGGTAGATTGCGGTTCGGTTCGGGAATGTCGCCACAGCGACAAGGTATCTTTCTCCCGTCCATTCGATCCGCACATGCTCCCGAACGGCTTCCATATCGTCATCCGATTGGTATTGGCCGCGAAGCAGCCTTTCAAAAAACGCCGCTCGCAGAAAAGGGAGCTGCCGGTCGATTTTATCCTGCAGCTCCCGATGGCTGTCCATCAGCAGGGAAATTCCCTGATGAATCATGCCAAACGCTCCCCGCGCCGGAGAAACCGGCATAGCTACGCTGCCGGAGGATAAAATCTGAATAATCGGACCTAACCGGACGGCTGTTCCGGTAGGCCATATAGACGCCGGTCAATCCGCCCAGCAATAAGAACAGCACAAAAATCGTGACCGTCGTTTCCTTAATATAAGTGATTTTCTTCAAAACGACGGCGGAAGGCTGAGCTGCAACATACTTCCATCCGTTATAGGCGGAGGTCGCATAGGTTACGGTCATTTCGCTGCTTCCGATCGTCGTGCTCATGACACCGCTGCCTTCCGGCAGCACCAGCTGCTGATCGGGCAGCTTCGCATTCGGGCCGGCAACGCTCGTCAGTCTGTTCCCGTCTTTGTCGGCGATATAAGCCCAGCCGCCATCCGTCTCAAAGCCGTTGAACAGCTTCGTAATTTCGCCGCTCGGGATAAGCACCATCACCGTTCCGTTCGAGTGATTGGCGTAACCGAACGACCTCATATACGTCAGCAGCGAAGTCGCCGTATCCTTCAGCATCACCTGCTGCTGCGGGAGCATGTCCCGGTAGTGATAGGTCTGGATCATGGACTCTATATACCCTTTAGGCTTGTCCGAATATTGCACGTCCTTGGCAAAGTCGGCTATTCTGGAGGTATATTCATTGTTCAGCACGAGGCCGTTGCGCTTGAACAGAATATAGTATCCGCTGACCAGCTCATTCGGGCTGTAATATTCCTGCAGGCGGCTCCGCGCTTCGATGGTATGATATAAGTTTGCCGTACTGAACGGATCTTCGATTTGCTGGAGCCTGGCGATCTTTGAATCCTCGGTAATCCTGCGGATAAAGGCATCGATCGCCTCCCATCGTTTATCGAGCACGTTCATTCCCTGCTCCAGCAGCAGGCGGTTTGATGTCTTCACTTCATCTCCCAGCACAGCGGAGGTTCGTGTATAGATCAAGGCACCGACGACAAGCGACATAATCAGGACAATCAGCAGCGGCAGCACGAAGCGGATCATCAACAAAGACTCCGTTCGCAGACGCAGTTCTTTGATCATCATCCGCACCTCCTGACATGGTACAAATCCGCCATCCCCGGATAGCAGCTTTCCTCTTTCTTCCCTACATTATTTACCTGCACCTCTCATCCCCCGTCTCCTTGTTTTGCTGGATTTTTAATGTAAATTCCAGCAGAAACGTACACCTTTTAATACTACCTATATTTACAATTTTTGTACATTCAAATCAGCCCACACAAAGGCGCATTCACCTAAACGAGAGAAGCTTTCTATTTGCATATTTTTCAATTCCAAGTAAATACTACCTCAAGGAGGTATGCCATGTCTCATTATCTGGAGCTCGTACGCCAACAGTCCGAGTTACATCGCGATCTAAAGATCGAACCGATGCAAGTCGGATCGGAAAACGTTTGGATGGTCGGTTATGAATCGCTAGTGAACTGGCAGGAGACGATCCTTCATATTCATAACTCCTGTCTTGATCCTGCCGCATCATATAGTGAGATCTGCACGCGCTTGGCGGGTAAGGAATGGCGCCCCAGGGAGATGGATGAGCTGCTGCAAGGGCGAGTCGTCTTGATCGATGCCCGCAGTGAACGCGCATTCAGCTTTCAAGGCGAGCCGGCCAATCTCACTCGGGCTATGGATAAGCCGGAAAACGAATCGATGCCGTTTGCTCCGGCAATCGCTTTTATAGAGCCTTTATCTACGAACATCGGACTTCTTCGCAGAGCGGTCAATTCGCCGTCGTTAATGGCTGAACGGTTTCAGTTCACAGGAGTTGGGAGCAGAGAAGCGTCGCTGCTCTATCTTTCAGAGCGTGTGGATGAAGAGCTTCTTCGTCAAGTAAAAAGCGCTTTGCGCAAAGCCTCCGGTAAAGATTTACGCAACGGACAAGACCTTATCCAAATGTTCGGCTGCAATCGGCTGGGACTGCTGGCTCCTTACTATAAAACGGAAATTCCCGTCCAAGCCATCGCCGCGATGATGAATGGAAGAGTGCTTCTGCTGCTGGACGGCGAGCCTGTGGCCTATGTGCTTCCCCTGATTTTCAGCGATTTTATTGCCTTGGAATGGGATAGACAACTCCCCTTACTCATTATGCTGGTCTTGCGTTTTTTACGGCTGCTAAGCTTAGTGATTGCCCTTCTGACGCCCGGTCTTTATGTAGCGCTGGTTTCCGTGAATCCCGAAACCCTGCGAATCGAGCTGGCCCTCTCTATTGCAACGAGCAGGATCGGTATCCCGCTGCCTACTTTTTTGGAGATGCTGCTGCTGCTCATCATCAGTGAAATCATCATTGAAGCGACACAGCGACTGCCCAAAAGCATTGCGGCTGCCAATACGCTCATCGGCGGCATCATTCTCGGACAAGCGATCGTGGATGCGAAGCTGGTAAGCAGTCTTGTCATCATCGTGCTGGCCGCTTCCATAACGGCCAACTTTGCTTTTCCGAACTATTTAAATACATTGGTCATTCGAGTCTTAAGATCCGGCATCGTAGTAATGTCAGGTATGTTCGGTATGTTTGGCATGTTCTCCGCGTTTATAGCCATTTGCTTCTATGCCTGCAGCATTCAGCGATTCGGTATTCCGTTTATGAGCTTTCTGGCCTCCAGGAAGCTGGGGCAGTGAACTTTATCAGGAAAGAAGGAGCGCAGTTGAACTCTCAATGGATTTCAAATTTGACCGTTCCTTTATTTTTTTCGGAACCCACTGCAGCATTATGTTTCTGCTGTATCCCAGGGCGCTGCTGCAAACAACGAAATATGGTCATTGGGAGCCTGCTGTTATCAATATGCTGATTGAGCTGGTTCTTGTGGTCGTCTTGCTAAGAGGCCTCAACAAAGCAGGAAATCAGGATTTCGCAGATCTCCTTCTGCCTCTCGGCAAATGGATCGGTACTATCCTGCTGCTTCCGCTTATCGTCTATATTATTATCATTACGATCATGGGGCTTCGGGGCTTTGCCGAGCTCATGATTATTGTTTTCGTCATTCGCTCTCCGTTATATGCGATATTGGCTTTGCTTTGTTTGATTACGCTGCTCGGTTCCTCTATTAGCCCCGAAGGGATTATGAGGGTCAGCACTTTAATGTCGCTCCTGTATTTGCCGTGCCTGTTGTTCGCAATCCTAGCATGTTTGGATAACTCCAAGCTGGTCAACATCTTCCCGCTTGTGAATCCAAGCTTTGACTTTTTACAGAATGGAAAGCTGTTTACTTCTTTATTTTCCATCTGCCCATTCCTTCTTCTCGGCATGCTGCCTCCCGTTTGCAAAGTGCGGATGAAGCCAGTTTTGCTTACCATGCTGCCTTTAGCCGTGCTGTATGTGTTTATCGTTTACATTCCAATTCTTGTGTACGGGGTGAACGCGGCTGCAATCATGAACTTCCCTCTCGTGACAAGCATTGATTCCGTCAACATTACCTGGTCCATCTTTAACCGGATTTCACTGTTTTATGGCGTTGCCCTGCTCGCCTTCGTCCTGATCATCTCCTCCTTTACACTGTGGTCATCCGCTCGGCTGCTTCACAAAATAGCGCCGGTATGGAAGGAGTCCTATATCAGGTCCTGCCTTTGCTTGATCGTATATGGAGCAGCCTTAATGATTCCTAAGTGGGATTGGTACGTCGGGTTTTACAAAGCCGATACGATGTTCCGCCTATTTGTCTTCCTGATCATTCCGCTTGCCGTCTATGCCCGGGGAGGATTCATTGAGAGACATGCAAGGAAACAGGTTGTCAAAAATGATGCATAAGCTCCGCATAGCTGCTCTGCTCCTCACCTGTGCTGCGGTTTTAACCGGCTGCTGGGATATCAAGGACGTTAACCATCGCGTACTGCCTATCGTTATGGGCATTTCCTACGGGAAAACCAATAAATACAGAATCCATATTCAGATCCCTTACCCTATGCAGCAGGGGCTGACTTCCAAAGTGTATTTCAAGGAAGCCGACACCATCAGCAAAGCGCTCACTGAAATCGATACGGATATCGAAGCGGGCATCGATTTTATGCATCTTCAGCTGGTCGTAATTGATCGTGCGGTAGCGGAAGATGGGATACAAGAAGCGGTCGCCTTCATCATGCGAAGCCAGCAAATGCCTTCGAAAGCGCTTCTGGCCATTACCTCGGAGGAAATAGGCGAATTTCTTACCCATACAGGCCGGGTCATTCAAACCGACGGAGGCTCGTTAATCAATTTTTTCAACAAAAATGCAGGCTGGAGCCCGGAAATCAATCTGGCCTACCTTTGGAAAATGTTCGGCGTCATCCACTCCGACACCGAGGATGTCACCATCCCGATTCTGCGTTCAGGAAAATCAACGATGCTGGAGTTTATGGGCTCTGCAGTCATGGCCAAAAGCAAAATGAAGGGTTCCATTAAAAGAGAGCAATCGTTATTGATTAATTTATACGAGGAGTTGTTTCAAGGCTCCGTCGTTCAAGTAACCAACCGGGCGAGCGTCGCCATCGTTCAATGCGATAACCGCGTAAAGGGCGTTTGGCGGGGTCAGCATCCCGTACTTCAAATGCATATGCAGCTTTCCTTGCATCTCATTGAGAATAACGGAGACCTTAACGAGCAGCAAATCGAAGAGGCATTCGCCAAAGATATCAAGAAACGATACGAGGAGCTGTTTAAGCAGCTGAAGGCATTCGGGTCCGATGCTTTGGGCACCGGGCAATATTTCAGAAACAAGCTGCCCTTCGATCAGCTTCCGAATTGGCGCGATAAGTATTATCCATCACTGGAAACCGAGCTGTCCGTGAATTGCATCATTATTAACACCGGGGATATCACGGTCAATTAATCTGCTCAGAATATGATTTGGAGTGGAGGAAAATACTAAATAAAAAATAAGGAGTCATTTCATGGAAACGATAAAACCAATGAAAGTCAGTTCAGCCAAATCAAGTATCAATGAACATCTAACTTCAGCGGAAATGGGCAAGCTGTGGGCGACTTATGTGGGAAACAGCATGTCCAAATGCATATTAAGCTATTACCTGCAACACGTCGAGGATGTAACTATTAAAGCTTTATTAGAGGGCGCGTTAAAGTTAAGCGAGCGAATTCTGAAAATGACCGAGGATATTTTAAATAAAGAAGGCTTTCCGATCCCCAAAGGTTTTTCACTGGAAGAGGACGTTAACCTGGGCGCTCCTCGTTTATTTGAAGACGTCTACTATGTTCATTACTTGAAATATGTAGGAAAAGCAGGCATGAGTATTTATAACGTAGCGGTTCCGCTTGTTTACAGGCGGGATGTCAAAGAACTGTTTACATACTGTATGGAATCTACCATGGCTTTGATAGGACAAATCAACGATATTCTAATGGATAAAGGACTTATCATTAAACCGCCGATGATTCCAATTCCGGACAAGGTTGAATTCATTCATCAAGATTTTTTTAATGCTATTCTAGGGCATGTACGGCCTTTACACGCATTGGAAATCGCCCATTTATATGACAATATCGAAAACAACGTAACAAGCAAAGCGTTGATCATGGCATTTAGCCAAGTAGTAAAATCGGAAAAAATTCAGAAACTGTTCTTACGCGGCAAAGACTTGTCCCACAAACACGTAGAACATTATATGGCAAAGCTGCACGATGAAGATTTACCTTCGCCATCGCTGCTTGACCATTTGGTTACCACTTCCACCATTTCTCCGTTTTCGGATAAATTAATGTTATTTCATAAAGTGGATATGTTCTCAATGAAAATCAGAGCATTTGGGAACTCTGCAGCTGTGAACGGAAGACACGATATGGGACTTCTTTATGCAAAAGCATTAACGGAAGTTGCCGTATTTGTTGAGGATGCAGCGAAAGTAATGATTGAAAACGGTTGGATGGAACAGCCGCCTTATGCAGTTAATCGGGATAAAGTGGCATCTAAAAATTAATTAGGGGTCAGAACCGGTAACAACCGTAGAGGGAAATATGACAATCACCTGCGAAAGATCTCATTCAGATGTCTTCCGCAGGTGACGGCTGATTCGTTCTATTTCTCACGCCAGGCAAACGGAGCAGCCTAATGGGCCTACTCGTTCTTCTTCAGCCGCTCCACTTCCTTGTCAATCGCTTCGGATGCTTTGCGGATAGCAGTGTTGACATCCATGCCGTTAGCAAGATCCACATTCGCTTGGGTCACGTATTTACTTACATCCCCCTCATATTCGTGAATGTAATGATCCTGGAGCGGCTCGCCGACAAAAATATTTTGAATTTTTTTCCCCTTCAGCACGCCGACATCCGCTCCATACTCTTTCTCCAAATCTTTATTGATGATTGCAGGCACCCGCCCGTTGCGGGCAATATTGCGCTGCGATTCATCCGACAGCAGAAAGCTCATAACCTGGAACGCTTCATCCTTATACTTGCTCTGCTTAGTCAGTATGAGGGAATGCACCTGCGCTTCTCTTGTTTTGCCCAATTGATCCTCGAAGTTGGGAACGGGAGCGATATCCCAGTTCGATTCAATCCCCTGCTGCCGCAGCTCCTCCAGCGGCCCAACCATATTGGCAAGCCATGCCGGACGCATCGCCATCGTACGATCCTTCATAAACACATCGCGCCCCCACAAATATTTCGTTTTATCTTTGGGCAGGAAATCGGGAATTTCGAAGCTTTCTTTCGTTGCATTGAAGACGCGAAGCCAGCCGGGGCTTGTCAAAAATGATTTCCCGGTCTGCGGATCCAAGATGGGCAGTGCCAGGCTCTTGGAAAATCCGGTCAGGCCCTCCACGTCCAGCCCGATATAATTGACTCCATTCTCGACCCGGGTCAGCTTACGCGCCAATTCAAACGTTTGCTCCCAGGTCATTTGTTCATCCGGAGGATAAGGCACACCGAATTTATCGAACACATCTTTGTTGTAGTAAAGGATGTGCTGATTGGAGTTATAAGGAATTGCATAGATTTCTCCGTTGTTGGAAGCCGCTTTGACATAGCCCATCAAATACGGCTTGATCCGGCTTTCGTCAAAATGGTATTTTTCGAACCATGGCCGCAAATCTTCAATCGCGCCGACCTTTTTCAATGGATTGTAGTTGCTGGCAAACACGATATCCGGGATGGTCCCCGACGAGAACAATTCCTGCAATGTCGTTGTAGCCGGCAGCTCGATGCGTTCGATTCGGATACTGGGAAATCTTTTTTGAACAGGCTGCTGAATTTGATTCTGAAACTCCGTATTGGTGAAGGTCGACCCGTTAGACATAAATTTTAAAGTAATGGTTTGGTTGGGATCGCCGCTAGACGAGGCATTTCCGCTGGAAGCGTTATTCTGATTGGAGCATGCCGCTAAAGGGATCGATAGGGTAAGCAGGACAGCTAATGCAGTTCTGGAAACTGTAATCAAGGATTTCCCCTCATTTCGTGAATGATGTACAGCAAGCGAATGCGCCGGATAATCAGCCTTTCGGCTCTCCTCTGCCTCCGGTAATAAAGCGGATTGCTGCAATGGTTGTCCAATACTCATATATGTACCCCCTCCTGTTCTTGCAAACAACAAAGGAGACAGCGCATTCTAAAGAATTCATCTTTAGAGGCATCTGTCTCCAGTTGTCTGGTCGATATTCAATTTCCAATTCCTTTAATACCCATAATTATACTCGGTATTATATAAATTACAACCTTTTGTTACAAAATGCAGCGAAATAACCCCACAAAGTGGGGCTTATGCTTCTAAGCGGACTCAGGTACTTTGCGGGGACCCTGAAAAGTGATAAATTCGGATAGGTTGAAGAAAATGCCCCTTTGCAGGGGCGGTTCTCTCCATTTTACATGCGTCGATTGGTTTTATGCGGAACGGCGTCTGCCGTCTCTTGATAAAAGGTCAGCAGCCGGTCCTTGAGCTTGCCCAGCTCGTCTGACAATGCCGGATCATCGATCCGATTGACCGTTTCGCCGGGATCGCTTTGCAGATCGTACAGCTCATCGGTTTCATACAACCGCCGCACATATTTATAATTTCGAGTCCGGCACATGACCGCCTTCGTATGCTCCGGCTGCAAATCCAGCAGTGCTTCAACCGTTGCCGGGAAGTCGATCAATTCCACGAGCGCGTCGCTGACACGCGGGACCACCGGAGTATCCTTGGGCGGCTTAATAATAAACGGCACGCGCGTCAGCGTATCCTCAAACGTATTCTGCGTCTTTTCTGAATATCCATCGTTACAGGAATGGCACAGAGGTCGAATGTCAATGGAAGGTCGCGCCCGAACTGCTGGATGCGCCCGTGCCGAAGCTGATCATTCAGCCGTTTATCGAGAACGTATTAAAGTACGGCTAGAGCCCGGTCCGGCGGGGGGACGACGGTGGAGTTTAGGCTCCCCTTTCCCGACTCGCTTCCTGGAAGCGATTGATCCAGTAAGCTCCTGCCGCCGTCGCCAGGTGGTGCCAAAGCATAAAAGAAAAAGCCCGCCGGAGCGGACTTTTCAGGCGTTTCATCATATGGAGGATGACAAGGACTGAGTATGCACGAGCAGCTTTACCGTGTGAATGGTATCCTCCATGTTAGGCGCAGGTGCCGTCTGCTTCCGCAGGCTGTCAATAAATTCATACAGCTGCTGCTCGAAGCCGTAATACGAATAATGGCTCAGATTGCCATGATTCAGATTCCACAGCAGCGTATCTCCCCCGTCCGCCAATTTTGCAAATTGGAAGCTTTCCCGATGGGGAGCCGGCCGGTTGTACTCGACATGCCGAATATTGTCCACAATCACATTCGTGCCGACCCCGGTAATCTCCACCCGCTCCATCGGATACTCGATCTGCTGCAATGAGCCCGATTGAATGACGCCGATGGCGCCGGACTCCGCGACGAATGAAATATTGTATCCGACCCGGTGCGCGTCGAGCTTGATGGTATCGACATGCAGCGATCCGATCTCGCCCAGCAAATATCTCGCTAAATCGAGATGATGGCTCACATGATTGAACAGGAACTGCTCCTCCGACGCGCTCTCCGAGCCCTGGAATTTGGACAGGAACATCGTAATTCTGCCAAACTCCTCCCTGTGGATGATTTCCTTCGCCATCATGTAAGCTGTAGTAAATCGTTTGTTAAACCGCGACACCACATATTTCCCCATACACCGCTGCAGCTCCAGAAGACGCTCTGCCTGCGCTATCGTAAAGCACGCCGGTCTTTCCATAAACACATGCACATTGGCGAGCAGGCACGCCTCGGCAATGCCGAAATGGGCGTATACGTCATCCGTAAAGCAAATAACGGCATCCAGCTGCTCCCGCTCCAGCATTTCCCGGTAGTCCGCATACGCCTTGGGAACCCGGTACCGGTCGTAAACCGTTTCAGCTCCGCTTCGTCTGTATGGCTGACCGCAGCCAAGCTGAACGGAACCCGTTTCAGGCAGTCGTACACAAAGTGGTACATCAGGCTGCCGCAGCCAATGATGGCTATTCTTAACAAAGAATCCATACGAGTTCCTCTCATTCGTCGGTTGACGGTAATTTCAGATATTGGATGCCTGAAGCCAGCTGCTTATCAGCCTGCTACGGCAGTGAAATCATCTTGATACATACCGGCATCGGCACCTTAATGCTGTGTCCGGCCGGCCGCAGCAAGCCGGTTTGACGATCCAGCGCCAATGCGACGACATCGTCCGAATCCTGGTGCGCCGCATACAGGTAGCGGCCCGTCGGATCGATAATAAAGCTTCGCGGCGCTCTGCCCAGCGTCGGCTCGTGACCTGCAAGCCGGAGTCTGCCCGTATCGGGATCAACCGCATAAATGACGATGCTGTTGTGCCCGCGGTTTGAGCCGTAGACATAGGTCCCGTCCGGGTGGACATGAACGTCGGCGCAGAAGCTCGGACCGGTAAAGCCTTCCGGCAGCGTGGAATGCGTTTCCTTGGGCAGCAGCAGGCCTTGTGCCGGATCATAGTCATAGCTCATCAGCGTATTGCCCAGCTCGTTGATCACGTAAACCCAGCGTCCATTGGGATGAAAGGCGGCATGACGCGGACCCGAGCCTGCGGCAACCGCAACCGACGGCACGGCTGCCGGGAGCAGCTTCCCGCGCTCCGCGTCCAGCCGGTAAACCCGCAGCTGATCGGCCCCGTATTCGGCGGCAACCGCGTAGCGGCCGGCCGGATCGAGTGTAACCGAGTGAACGCGAGGTCCCTGCTGGCGCGTCGGATGGATGCTGGAGCCGGAATGCCGGATGAAATCCGTCATCGCTCCCAGACGGCCGTCCGCCCGGACCGGCAGAACGCACACGCTGCCGTCGCCGAAATTACCGGCAAGCACGAACTTGCCCGTTCCGTCCACAACTAGATGAACAGGCTTGGAGCCCCCGGAGGGCTGACGGTTCAGAGGCGTCAGCCCCCCGGTACGGGAATCGATGGCGAACGCGCTGATCTGGCCCTCGCCTTCAATCGTATTGGCCGCATACAGATATTTTTTCGAAGGGTGCACCGCCAAGTAAGTTGGGTTGATTCCCGCTGCCGCCGTGCTCGAATAGTCCAATTCGCCGGTAGACGGATTCATCCGGTAAACATAGATGCCTTCGCTGCCGCTGTTGTCCGTTTGCGTTCCGATATAAGCAATTATGGCTCCCTGTTCATTCATAGCTATTCTCCCTGTTTACCTGTATTGGCTTACTTGGAACCGGCAAGGCCCAGCCCTTCCTCCAGCGGCTCGGAGACACTGTCCGCCAGCTGAGCGGTCAACCCGCCGTCCACGACGAGAGCATGGCCGGTGACGAAGGAGGCATCGTCCGAAGCCAGGAACAGTGCGGCCAGACCGGCCTCGCGCATCGTTCCCGGACGGCCCAGCAGGTAGACCGCCTTTTGCCGGCGAACCTCTTCGGGGTATTTTTCCAGGAAATCGATCTTCCCCTCCGTCACAATACGGCCGGGGCAAATCGAGTTGACCCTTATGCCGTGCTTCCCGTAATCGACCGCCATCTGGCGGGTCAAATTAATGATCGCCGCCTTGGCGGCGTCATAGGAGGAGTGCCTTCTTCCCCCAAGCAGCCCGTGGACCGAAGCCGTATTAATGATCGAGCCGCCACCCGCTTTGATCATACCGGGCAGCGCATATTTGCTGCCCAGAAACACAGCTTTAACCGAGGAAGCGAATACCCGGTCCCAATCCGCCTCCTCTTGCTCCAGAACGGAATCGGTGTGCCCTCGATAAGCGTTATTCATCAAAATATCCAATTTCCCATATTTGTCGTAAGCATAGTCAATCAGCCGCTTCAATTCATCGCTGTTGAATACGTCCGCCTGAACATAGACGGCTGAACCGCCGTTCGCATTGATGGCATCGGCAGCCTGCTGTCCCAAGCCCTCGCGTCCGCCATCGTCATTAATAACGACATGAGCTCCTTCCTCGGCGAATACTTCGGCGCTTGCTTTTCCGATCCCGGATGACGAACCTGTTATAACGGCTACCTTGCCCTGCAGTCTTGTTCCCATATGGATAAGCCTCCTTGGTTTTTAAAATGATATGCTCGAATGGAGCCGCACTCACTTTGCCCCTGTCTTTTCTTTGTACAGCTCATTAAGCTCTTTTAAGTGCCTCTGATACGAAGGGTCGTCCTTAAAGCTCTGGACAAACTTGTCAAAGTCCTCAAAGCTGTTTTTGCCTATAATGACATTCGTCATCATGTCGTTGATCTTTTTGTTCCAATCTGCGCTTTTTTCCAATGCCGTCGGCGTAACAAGCCCCAGCGCGGGGTTCGGCACGGACACCGTTGAAATCGTGTCAACGAGCTTGTGGTTGTATTCCTTCGTTTCCGGCGTCATCCCCGGCAGATCCGCTTTAACGTATTTGTCGTAATAGCTGGATACCCATTGTGCAGAGGTGTCGAAGGCGTAGCCTTTCTTTTTGCCCTCCTCCGTTTGGGTGATATCCCCTGCTTCGTTCTCGTTGTAATCGACGCCCTTAATGCCGTAAGCGACCAGATTGTACGTTTCTCTCGTGGCTGTATAGTTGTAAACCTCAAGAATTTTTTTGAGCTTTTGCTCGCTGACCTTCTTGTTGATCATGAAAATACCGAACGACCCCGGTGCCGCTTCCATATAAACCTTGCCGTCAGGCGCCGCCGGGAACAAATACGGCTTGATTACCGCGTTCGGATTGACCTTCTTCAAGTCATCGGTATACAAGTGGCCGTCATACACATTGGTAAAGCCCATGCCGACTTTGCCCTGAGTCATGAAATCGCGGGTTTGGCTCGTTTGCAGCAGCGGAAGATCCGGCACCATGATGCCCGCCTTGTTCACTTTGTTCCAAAAAGCCAGCGCATCCTTGATTTTGGGATTAAAGAAGCTGGGCTGTACCTGTCCATTGTCATCCACATAATGCTGCAGCCCCGCGCCAAACATCGATAAGAAATAATTGGACAGCGTAGGCGTGCCCTGGCCGACAAATCCGTACGTATCGTTCTTGCCGTTCCCGTCAGGATCGTTCTTGGTAAAGGCTTCCATAAGTGCGTAAAACTCATCCATTGTCGTCGGCGCCTTCAAGCCCAGCTTATCAAGCCAATCCTGCCGGATCAGCAGCGACTGGTGCCCGTCAATCGGGCGAACGCGCGGGATGCCCATCGTTTTTCCTTTAAAGGCTACATTCTTATAAATTTGCTCGGGATAAGCCGCCAGGTTGGGGTAATCCTTAATGTACGGCGTTAAGTCCCAGAAGGCACCCTGGTTCGTCGCGTTGGCGAACGTCTGCGTATTGATGTCCCACACCAGGCTGACATCGGGAAGATCGCCCGAAGCCAGCATCACGTTCAATTTGTCCTGATAATTGTTCGCCGGAACGTAGGTCACATTGATTTTGACATGAAATTTCTCGTTGATCTGCTTCAAGCTGTCCAGATCGTTGCCAGGAGCTGAGTTATAGGTGGTAGTCAGAATGTTGATCTCTGTGGGCTCCTGGCTCCCCGCCGAACCGCCTGCCGAATCGGAAGCTCCCTCCGGAGAACTGCAGCCCGCCATGAGCACAAGGACCGCTGCGGTCCCAAGGCTCGTTCTTTTTAACCATTTGTTCATGTTCACGACCTCCTCGTCAAATATGGAAACGCCTTTTTCAAAAGGGATCTGTCCCGATAAGCCTCACTCCCTTCAGGAAATATACGTTAACCTTTCACGGAGCCGACCATCATGCCTTTGGCAAAATATTTCTGTAGGAACGGATACACAATGAGGATCGGCAGGGAAGCCACGACGACCGCCGACATTTTAATCGTCTCCGGCGGCAGCATCTGATCGCTCTGCAGCATTTGCGCGACAGACGGGTCGCCTACCTGGGTCGACGCCTGAATCAGCAGCACCTGCAGCACGACCTGCATAGGGCGAAGCGTATCTTTGTTAATATAGAGCACCGCATTGAAATACGTATTCCAATAAGCGACGGCGAAAAACAAGCCGAAGGCGACAAGCGCCGTGACGGAAACCGGCAGCATAATCCGGAAAAATACGCCGACGTCCGTACATCCGTCCATTTTGGCCGATTCTTCCAGCTCCTCGGGAATTTCCTGGTAAAAGCTTTTCATCAGAATGACGTACCACGCGCTGCTCAGTACGGGAAGAATAAGCGACCATATCGTGTTAATCAAGCCCAGCTCCTTGACCAGCAAATAGTTCGGAATCATGCCCGGATTGAACAGCATCGTGAACAAAATGCCGATCATGAACACCCGCTTCAGCCTGAACTTTTTGCGGGATAAGGCGTAGGCGAGGCCGCTGGTCAATATGAGACTGCAGGCCGTGCCGACAATCGCCAGAAGAGCGCTTACGCTAAGCGAGTTGACAAACGTCCGGGTCGACAAAATGAATTCATATGAGGCCAAGCTCCAATGCTTGGGAATGATGACGATGGGACTGGTCTGGTACTCAATAGGATCGGTAAACGAAACGAGAATCACATAAAGAAACGGCAGCAAGGTCGATAACGCAACCAGCCCAAGAAACGCAAAGTTAACAATATCAAACAGACGCGAGCCCCAATGCAGCTTCATTAGTACACCCCCTCCTCTCCCAGCTTCTTGGCCGCGCGGTCGGCCAGCAGCACGAGAACCAATCCCACCACCGACTTGAAGATGCCGACTGCGGTCGCAAAGCTGAACCGGCCGTTCTGAATCCCCACCCGGTATGCATAAGTGTCGAAGACATCCGCAACCTCCGTTACCGCCGAGCTGGACATCAAGTAAATATGCTCAAAGCCGATATCCAGCACCTGGCCCAGACGAAGAATCAGCAAAATAATGACGGTTCCTTTAATACCGGGGATCGTCACATACAGCATCTGCTTCCAGCGGTTCGCGCCGTCGATCTTCGCCGCCTCGTACAGCTCGGGGTTAATACCGGCCAGCGCAGCCAGAAATATAATCGTTCCCCAGCCGGTTTCTTTCCAGATCGTCTGTGCGGTCAGCATGCCCCAGAACGTTTCGGGATTCGTTAGGAAGTTGATAGCCTGCCTTCCCGATTCAACGGCCAGCTTATTAATAATTCCGCTGCCGCTCAAGGTCAGAAAGCAGATGCCCACAATAACGACCCAGGATAAAAAATGCGGCAAATAAATCGACGTTTGCACCCATTTTTTGAAGGCTGCATTCTTGATCTCATTCAGCAGCAGCGCAATAATAATCGGCATCGGAAAAAATAACGTGATATTTAGAAGACTGATCGCCAATGTATTGCGAAACAGCAGCCAAAAATCCGGGTTCGCAAAAAAGCTTTCGAAGTGCTTCAATCCGACCCACTCGCTTTTGAATAAACCGAGATAAGGAGAATACTCGGTGAATGCAAGCGACAGCCCCCATAAAGGGATGTACTTGAAAATAAGGAAGTACAGCAGTCCCGGCAGCGCGAGGACGTATAAATATTTTTCCTGCTTCCAAGTCGCCTTCCAGCTCTTCAGCCAGTGTATAAAGCGGTTTCTTGTCTGCTGCGTCGGCAAGGAAGACTTGACCTGATTGACGGGTGCTGAAGTACCTGATTGATCTGGCAATGCGCTCATCCTTTCTATACAAATTGGAATGACACCTTTCTATACTGCTGCTGCATGCCGGCAATCTGTATTCTAGGGAAGGCTCCGGTAATTCTCAATAAGCCAATTGTGCATGCTCATTCTGTGACTTCACGGGCTCTGGTCACAAAACGAGTATTCGCGTGGTTCAAGCAAAAACCCCCTTTACAGCGAGGCCGCTGAAAAATTCATTGCTCCGAGTACGGAACATTCTTCCGATCGTTGTGTCCCTAGATTTCTCTGATTATATTCCGCTTGTAGCGGTTGAAATCCAGGGACAAAGGCGAACGCTTATGCTTCTACAGAACGTTTCCGTACCCTCCGTAAGTTTTTCAGTGACCTCTTTACAGCGGGGGCTTGCTTTCTCTCAAGCTGTAAAGAGGGCCGTTCTGCCTGCTGCTCCTCTACCCGCGTCCTTCACGGAATTGTCCCGGCGTGATCCCTTCCAGCTTTTTAAATACACGGATAAAGTTTTGCGTATGCAGGTAGCCCACCTTTTCTGAAATGTCCGCCACTGGAATATCGGATGCAAGCAGCAGCTCTTTCGCCTTCTCCATCCGCACCTGTGTTAAGTAGTCGCTGAAGGCAATCTGCTTGAATTTTTTGAACAGCTTGCTGAGATGGGTACGGCTGATGCCAAAATTACGCGCGCACTGATCCTGGGAAATGTCCTCTTGGTAATGATCGTGAATATAGGCGGTCACCTTGTCGATAATCTGCTCGTGCTCTACCAGCGTTTTATTGCTGACGAACCCCACGATAGGCGTAATCAGACTCTGTACAAACCAGCGGTTTAAATCATCCATGTTCTGAAACCTGCGCAAGTATTCATAAGGCTCTTCTCCTTTAAATAAGGAGTCCGGTTCAATGCCAAGCAGGTACATGGTGCGTATCGTCGTACCGAGCAGCTGCGTATAGGACATTTGAATGATTTTGGCAACCTGGGTCGCACCGATGACATATTTCGAAAACTCGTGCAGCATCCGTTCCGATTCCTGAAGATCCCCCTGCTTCAAAGACTCCTCGTAATGCCGTTCCAGCTCGATCGGGTAGCGGAAGCTTCCATTGGACCTCAGGAAATCGTTGTCCGGTGCTATGACCTGTTCTCCTCCGACGACGAGACGCGAAGTAAGCGCTGCCACTGCTTGCCGGTAGGCCTGCGGCAGATCGCCGATTTCGCTCGCTGCTGCTCCGAGCCCCGCTGTGACCGGCAGCCGCAAATAATCGCTTAATAGATTTCGGAGCTCTTCAACGAATGCTTTCACGGAAGCTTCCCAAAGCTCCATCGTTTCATCATCGGCTTTGTTTCCCGCTTGTGCATCATGCCAGAGCAGCACAGCTACCTGATCGTTCAAGCAATTGACCGCCATCCCAAGAAAATCCCGGTCATCCGAATGCACCATATCCGTGACGATATTTTTCATTGCAAAAACAACGAGGTCCCGGTCTTGGTCAAAAAACTTCCCTTCCTCAGGACCGCTTCTGTCATAGGTCATTAGAAAGACTGCGAATCGGGTTTGGTAAGGCAGCCCGTAACGCACGAACAAATGCTCCAGCTCCTGCCGGGAATAATGCAGATAATGTCCCTGCAGCATCTGCATAACGAACGCTTCGCGAATTATGGGCAGTTGAGCGGATAGCTGATGCTGCAGCTGTTTCGTTTGATGCTTTAAAGCAAGCCAGCTTTGCTTCATATAATCGATTTCGTCTTCTCCCGTTTCATTGCCGAAGGACGCCTCCCGTTTTAAATAGTTCATAAGGTTGGCTACGGGCCGGTAAATCCACTGCGTCCCCAGAAAGGTGAGAACAAGGGCGAACAGCAGCACAACAATGAGCACCATGGCTGTGATGACACCGATTCCCGCCGATTTGGCATTTAATTGCTGGATCGGTATCAAGTCGATATACTGCCAGCCGGTATAGGGAGAGGTCAGTGTCGTGACCAAATAATCGCGGTTGCTCCAATGGTAATTGAGCTTGTGCTCGGACCGGTTTTTTTGGCGAATCGTTTCGAGCAGATCGGAAGGAAGAGTAAAGGCGGAGGAAGCGGCTACGGCTTCTCCTTCTTGGTCTACGATCACCGTCATCTGTCCCGGATAAACGGTCGAACGCTGAAGCGAATCCTGGAATAGCTTCTGATCGATCCGAACCAGCATCAGGCCGATCGGATTGGGCGCTTGAAGAGGCAGCTTGCAGATGAAGGTCACCCCTTTCGCTTCATCGTTCTCCCGAATGTGAAATACGGTATTGCTCCATTGAAGCTCCTTCGGAGAAACCATGGCATCGTTCAGCCTGTTGCGGTCGTAAACCGGGGCCGTCTTAAATAAGCCGTAAGAGGAAGAAAGCAGATAATTGTCTTTGATATACATGGATATATCCATAATTAGCTTATGATTATACTGAAAAGTTGAAAAAAACTGTGAAACCTGCAGGTTAAATTCAAATTCATTTTCCTTAAGTCCCCGCTGTAAGGCTTCATTGGCAAAGAGAGGATGAAATAGCATCTGCAGCGTGCTGTCTTGAATATTTTGCAGGTCGCGGTCAATATTGGCCGAAGTATTCTCCAGCAGTTGAACATGGGCGCGGTTAATTTCATTCTGCAGTGTCGAAGTGGAGAGATGATAGCTGCTGATGCCTACAAGTAAAGTCGGCAGGATAGAAGCAGCCAAGGTCAGCAGAATCATGCGGTGAAGCAGCGCTGTCCGGCTGCCGAATACTCGTCTCCCGGTGAGTTTGAATCCCATGTACCTCCTCCTTCCCTCTGGATCCGAACACAAAAACGAGCGCCTCGCAGGGGTAGATTTGAAGGCAGTCTATCCCTCCAAAAACCAGCTATGAGGTCGCTCAATGGTTTATTATCAAAAATTCAATCTAGCCTTTGACAGCATACGCCCGGCACGCGAGCCTGAATTTATTCCCCTTGTACGTAAGGGATGGTTAACGGTCCCAGCGGCAGCACCGCTACGCTCATATCTCTGCCATACCGTTCCCGAAGCTTGCCGAGCAGCACTTCAATGTCGTGCACCGGCGTAAACATCGCTTTCCGGATGTCCTCATCCGGAAGCGATGACAGAACGTACACGTCAGCCCATACCTGGACGACCGCCTGCTTCTGCACCTGCCATTGATCGAACTTTTGAAAGTCGCCTTCGTTAATCAGCTGAAGAATTTCCTGCGGCGTCTTCCGAAGCTGCAAAATCTCTGCATAATTGCCATGATGGGGAATGCCGTCCGAGCATTCGGCCGCGCAAATAATGGCGCCGCCCTGCTTGACGATTTTATGGGCGGCGCTGATTCCTTTCACCGCCTGATAAAGGTTCTGGTCGAGCGGATAACCGGAATTGGATGTAATTACCACATCAAAACGCGTTGGCACGGAAGCCATCGCATCGTTCTTGACAAATGCGCAGCCTGCCGCATGCGCCTCGAACAATTCCCCCGCGAAGACGCCGGTAATCTCCTTCTCCTTATTCAGCGTCACGTTCAGTATGAAATCCACCGGACACATACGGTTTACCTCGCCGGCCATCCGCTGCAGCGGGTTTCCCGTCATATTGCCCCAAGTGGCCAGAGGATCGCCGATCATCCGGGCGTTATGGAACGTCATAATCGTTTCAATACCCGCAATACCGGGCATGATTCCCTTGGGCCCGCCGGAAAATCCGGCGAAGAAATGCGGCTCGATAAACCCGGTTACGATGCGGAAGTCGGCCTCGACGTATTCCTTATTCAGAAAGACATCGCAGCCGAAGGAGCACCGTCCCAGGTTAACGAGCTCCGACTTTTCATGGCAATGGTGATTGATGACTCGCACACGGCTCACGATATCCTCACCCAGCATCTGCACGAGCTCTTCGCGTGTTTGATCGCGGTGTGTCCCCGTACCGTTAATGATGACGAACTGCTCCGCCGGCACATGAGCCAGCTCTTCAAGCAGCCAGGGACCAGCTTATGGTTCGGCGTCGGGCGGGTAATATCGCTGATGACGATAGCCACCTTATCCGTCCGTTTCACCATGTCGCGCAGCGGACGGACGGCGCCGATCGGCTGACGCAGGGCATGCATCACCGCCTCTTTCTCATCAGGCAGTCCGTTCAGATGAACCGGTTCAATGACCGTCGCCGTATCCGGTACCTCTACCTGAAGCTGACCTTTCCCGTATTGCAGCAAAGCTTTCATTCGTTCCCATCCTTATTTTTATTCCTTCGCAGCCTGAACGACATAGTAAGGCTGATTGGATAAGCTCTTTTCCAATCCGGGCACCAGCCACGCGTCGCCGCCGGCCGTTCTCACCTCGAAAAAATACGCAACCGGATACGGTGACATCGTATAAGCTGCGGGTATGGAAGCCTGAAAGCTCTCCCCCTGCCGCTCCATATCCAAAGCAGCATACGATTCGGCTTGATTGACATGACGGTAATGCAGCAGCACTTGCAGCCCGGAAGCCACGGAAGCCATGGAGGTCATGGAATCCGCGCGGGCATCGCCTGTAAAGGTAAGCCGCAGCTCGATCGGCTGCCCCTTGATAAAGGAGCTTGCAGGAGCATGAACGCCTTGGGGACGCGGCCCTTGCGGCATGGCGGCCAGCATCGCGTCAAGAGTACGAGCCTCCGCCGACTGATCCGCTTGAAACTCTTCGTAGATGCGTTCCATTGCCTGGATATCCTCGTCGATCTCCCTCAGCCTGTCGGACCAGTGTCCGCGCGAATAATGAGCGCGCCCGAAGGTCAAATCCTCGTTATAGATGCCCGAAGAAGCGGCAATCACCTGCTTCCACCGTTCCCGGGCGGTATGATAGTAGTCTATGGCATCCTTTAACAGGCCGGCCTCCCCTGTTCTTTCAAACAAGGCATAGGCGACCCCTGCGCGAAATTTGTGCGCAAAGAACCGGCCGGTGCCGGCCATGATCCGCACATCGGCAGCCCATCGCCGGAATGGCGGGGCACCGTGTTCCTGCACTCTTTGCAGCGCTTCGGACAGCGACTGCTCGGCACGCTCAGCCAAATCATCCAGCATCTCCGCTATGTCGAGCGGCGAATATTTCCCTTTCCGCTTTTCTAGCAGAATATCGTCCGCAAATTCGTTAATCTCGTATATGAGCACAGGGTCCAGCGGGCTGACGGAACCGAATGTATGCGGCGCAGGAGTATCGAAGTCATAATTATACGGATACCCATAGGATTGATACGGATTATGTATCGGTTCCCCTCTTCGATACAACGGCATGTTGGCATACATCTCGGGCCAATAGACGTTATTGGCGACTGACGGCGCATGGGCCGTCAGGATCAAAGGCAGAATGCGGCTGGCATAAGCCATAGCTTCTTCACATGCCGAAGCGGCATCCCGAAACTCCGAGCGAAGATATCTTCTCCACGTCTCCGGATCAGCCTCCGGATCATAAGAAAGCCGCCCCAGCAGCCGGTAAGTATAAGAAAACTTGCTCCAGTCGCGAGCGCCCAGCTGCAATGCTTCGTCCGCGTACAGCTCGCGTCCGCCCGGATGTCCCGAGCCTTTGCGGCCTTTAAAAGAAAGCGGCTCGAACCACTCCATGCCAAGCGATCCGCAAAAGCCCGCGCTGCGGCCATAACCGGCCGCCAGCTCCGGATCGCCCCATGTCAAGATCCGCTGGGTTCCCGGCCACACCCGATGGACGATTCCATACTTGCGGTCGTCGCGGTAATAATCGGCATACCCATAACGGGTATAGCTTCGCTTGGAGGTCACATCCATCCCGCCCTGCTGCAGGTTCGGATTTCCGATACTGAAATGCGCCGACTTGGAACGTGCCCCGAGCGGCTTGGGGTAAAACTCCCTGTCGCGGATCGATGCTTGATGATACGCGAGCCCCAAATGCTCTCCCCAGAATTTCGTTGAAAGTACGACCGGCATCCCTGTGTTCAAGGCGATATCGACCAGCTCATCGTTGACGCCTTTGGCATGAAAATCCACTTCGACGGGACGTCCGGCATCCCGGATCCCCTCCACGACGGCGCGCCAGAAATCATGTGTCGGCTCCGGCACCCCGCCTTCAAAATGCACCCGGAAGGTGATGCCCTCGATGGCCGGGCATGCCTGCAGCAGAAGCTTTAAGGCATCCCGGCAATACAATGCATGGTTGGAGGCGTCCAGCCCGTGTATTTGATACCTGGTGTTCGTATTGTCAGGTCCGTAATCGTATGCATGATTCCACAGCCCCAGCCGGAATGTCAGTCCGCGCCGCTTCGCTTGCTCCCCGATATACTGCAGCATCCGGAGATTTTTCTCCCTTTCCGTATCGGCGAGTCCGTCCACGTGAACCGAATACCCCGGAACCTGCAGCAAATACGGATAGATGAAACAAAAGTACGTATCCTCTACGATTTTATCAATCAGGTAATCGTACCCGGCTCCGGTACCGAGCGTAAACCGGTTAAACCGGTGCGTGGCCAGCTCCGTCAAATAAGGCTCCCAGAAGTCTTCGTCGTAGAACCACGCCTTATCCTCCGCTTCGCTGCTGAACAAACGGGTCACGCTGCGTACCGGATTAGCCGGCTGCTCCGCGAAGGAGCCCATCGAGCTCAGCGCCGCCAATGGATCGGCGGCATGCTTGACCTTATCCGCCAATTCCAGGGCGGCATACACGAGGCCCCGGGCATCCGCGCCGACGGCAACAAGCTGGCGCTCAGCCGTATCCCGGAGCACGGCAAACGCCTCCGCCGCAGCCGGCAGCTCGATGCCCTGCCGCTCCGCCAAGCTCTTGGCAAGGGCGTCCCCTCTTCCCGTCAGCACAATGCTCAGTTTAGCCGGGCGGCCTTCGCTGCGCCGATCCGATACGACGACATCGAGCTGTTTAGCCTTCAGCATCTCGGCCAGATAGCCGGCCGCCCACTCGCTCTCCGCCGTGGCGGCCGCTTCGTCCCTCAGGTCCCTCCAGATCCGGACATCAGGAAGCTGGTTCTCAGTCAACTCCCAACACCTCTTCCTTATGTTTTAGGCATACAGAACGACATGCCCTTCTTCTACCGACACCGGGAAGGTTTCAAGACTTTCCTCCATCGGCTCTACGGCCACATCGTATTTCTTGACCAGGCATTGTTGAGGATTGAACAGCGATTTCCCCGTGGTCACGTCAAACTCCCACCCGTGCCACGGACAGGCCAATATTTCACCGTCCCGCCCGTAACGGTAGCTGCCCGGCTGCGACGGCAGCGTCGTCCCCGTCAGTCTTCCCACACACAAGGGAGCTCCCTGATGCGGACAGCTGTTGCGCAGAGCGTAATATTCCCCGTTGGCGTTAAATACGCCGATGGACCTTCCGCCGACTTGAACGATTCTTCGTTCCCCCGGCTGCATTTCAGTCGTTTTACATACTACGAATCGCTCCATGATCGGCAGCCCTCCGTTTAAAGGTTATAAAATTCCTTCGCATTCTCGTAAAAGATTCGCCGGTGAAGCTCGTCCGGAAGCTTCGGAAACGCCCTTCGCGGCGAGTCGAAGTCCCAGTGCGGATAATCGCTGGCAAACATTAAAATATGCTCGGCATCCATCGCTTCCAGCATCGCGAACAAATATTTGTCGTCATCCGGCCGTTCGATCGGCTGGCTTGTAATGCGCACATGGTCCCGCAAAAATTCGCTCGGCCGCTTTTCAAGCCATGGCACTTCATAGCGGAGTCCCTTGTATTCCGCATCCAGCCGCCACATTAACGGCGCAAGCCAGGAGACGCCTCCTTCGACGAGCGCGATTTTGAATTTGGGGAATTTCACAAACACCCCTTCGGTCAAGAAGCTGACCAGATGTGCCTGGAAGGCAAGCGACAAGCAGGTGTGAAACTCGATGTAGCGCGTAGGATGCCCCGGCGTAGGCTGATGGTTGATGCCCATTCCATCCGTACCGGGATGAATCGCCAGAGGAAAGCCGTACTTTTCACATGCTTCGTAGATCGGATAATACTGCCGCTGGCCGAAGGGCGCGGTTGCCCCGGAATCGGTCATCACCTGCACGAAATGCGGGTGGCCTGCCCAGCGCTCGATCTCCTTGGCCGCTCCTTGAGGGTCCTGGGTCGCAATATACAGCGAGCCTTTGAATACGCCGTCATGATTGTATTTATCCAGCCACGTATCGGCGAGCCAGTCGTTATAGGCGGCAGCTACCGCGGAAGCCATGTCGGGGTCCGGCAGGTTGTTCAGCATAGCGCGTGGCAGCAGAATCGCGTAATCGATTCCATACTCGTTAATCAGCTGCTCCCGCAAAAAATCAGGATCGGTTCCCGGCCCTCCGCCGTTCGGCGGCTTGGCATCCGCGCGGTTCCCCTGAATGTTGCCGTAGGCTCGGGTCAGCGGACGATACCAGTCTCTCCAGGGCTGAGGCAAATACTTGTTAAGCTCTTCTCTTGATTTAGGATAGACATGCACGTCACAGTCGATAATGCCTTTCTTGCCTGTCGCTTGCTTCGAACTCACTTGAATCCCTCCCGCGATGAGTTAAAGTGCTGCATGAATGGTCATGAGAAGCTTCGCAGCACCTTCGTACTGCGAAGCTTGCACCATCGGATTAACGGCTTTGGACAAAATAATACGGCTGATTCGAAATGTCCTCGTTCAAGCCGGGATAATGCCGGGCTCCGCCGTCACTTTCCACGACCTCAAAGAAATAGATAATGCCGAAAGGCGACTTCGTATAAGCTGCCGGAATTTCGGCGGCAAAGCTCACGCCGTCCCGCTTCATTTCCGTGGCGACGTAATGCTCGCTCTGGTTGGCGTGCCGGTAGTGCAGCACCACCTTCAAGCCGTCGGACGCGCCCGGCAGCTCAAGCTGCACGCCGAGCTTTTCGCCTTTGGTGAAATGCGTTGGCGCCCGATGCACATACAGCTGTCTGCGGTCGGCCGGGGAGGCTGCCAGCACTTTCAAGGCGGCCTGCAGCTTTGCATTATCTACCGTCCGGCTAGCGTCCGACCGGGCTGCCTGCAGCTGTTGCTCCATCGCCTGGATATCCGCATCGATCGCCGACAGCCGGTCCGCCCAGTGTCCTCTGACCGGCTGGGTGTAACCGAACGCAATATCCGGCTTATAATGCTCCTGAGCGATCGCGGCAAGCTTCACCCAGTGCTCCCTGGCCAGCTTGTAAAGATCCAGCGCCCGTTCCAGCTGATCTGTGTCCCCGGTCCGCTCCGACAAAGCGTAGCTTAACGCCGCCCGGAATTTGTTCGTGAAAAACTGGCCGATCTGGATCAGCATGCGGGTATCGATTGCAAACCGTTGAAAATTCGCCGCTTGCGGGTCGACGGCCAGCTCTTCGGCTTGGGACAAATAGTGTGCGGCCGCCGCCGCCATCGACTCCAGGCGATCCGCCGTCTCAAGCGGAGAATATTTGCCCTGACGGAAGCCTTGAATAATATCGTCGGCAAAATCGTCAATCCGGTAAAACAAGGCGGTATCCAGCGGGCTTGCGGCGCCAAACGTTCCCGGTCTCGGCGTATCGAAGCCAAACGGCGACGGCAGGTCCGGATCGGCAATCGGCTGGCTGGTATGCATTTCCGGCCAGTACACCACGTTGGCAGCGGATGGGCAGTAGGCTGCGGTAAGCAGGGGCAGGATGCGGCTCGCATGCGCCAGCGCCGATTCGTAGCTGTCTGCGGCCTCGCCGAATTCGAAGCGCAAATATCTGCGCCATACGTCAGGCTTCGCTTCCGGGTTATAGAGCAGCCGGCCCCACAGCCGGTACGTATATTTGTACTTCAGCCAATCCCGGTTCGGCAGCTTCAGCGCCTCGTCGAGATAAGGCTCCCGTCCTCCCTCCACGCCGGAGCCTTTACGGCCCTTGAACGTAAGCGGCTCGCACAGCTCGATGCCTTGCGTCCCGCTAAAGTGGGAATAGCGTCCATAGCCGGCGGCCAGCGCGGGATCTCCCCACAGCAGCAGCTTCTGGGTGCCCGGCCACAATCGGAACAAAATGCCGATTTTGCGGTCGTCCTGCAAATAATCCGCATAACCGTACCGCGTAAACCGGCGCGAATGGGCGGTAATGGCCTGCATATTCATCGTCTGATTCTTCGGCGGCGAGAATTCGTTATCCCGGATGGCCGCCTGATGGTAGCTCGGGCCCATATGCTCCGCCCAATATTTCGGCGAAATGAAGATCGGCTGATTCGTGTCCAATGCGATCTGGATCAGCTCGTCATTAATGCCCTTCGCATGCATATCGATTTCTACCCGGCGGCCGATGTCCTTCGTGCCTGCCAGCGCAACGCGCCAAAACTCGTAAGCAGGCTCCGGAATGCCGCCTTCATAATGGACGCGGAAGGTTAAGCCGTCGATCTCCGTAAACTCCCTTAACAGCATGCTGATCGCATCGCGGCAATAAGGGGCGTGGTTCTTCTCGTCGATCCCGGCGATCGTGTAATCCATGTTCGGACTGTCCGTAAATATGTACGAATGGTTCCACAGCCCGAGCTGAAAATGCATCCCCCGCCGCTTCGTTTCCTGGCCGATATAACGGAGCGTTTCAAAGTTCCGGCTTCTTTCCTCCTCGGACAGCTCGAGAACCTTCACCTCATGGCCCGGCACCTCGAACAAGAACGGATATGCGAAGCAAAAATAATTGTCGCGCACGTCCGGATCGTGGCCGTAATCGTACCCCATGCCTAAAGAAAGCGTGAACCGGTTAAACCGCTGCGTCGCCAGCTCCGTCAAATATTCGTCCCAGAACGACTTGTCGTAAAACCACGGCTTATCCTCCGGCTCGCAGGCGAACAAGCGGGTCACGCTGCGAATCTCATTGGCCGGCTTATCGATAAGCGTCTGGACATCCAGCAGTTCGCCGATGAGGTCGCCGGACGCATGCCGGATCCGGTCCGTCAGCTCCAGAAGAGCGTACACAAGCCCGCGTCCATCTGGCGCCGTGAGCATGATGCTCCCTTCGGTGGCAAGGATCGCCAGCGACTCCGCTTCCTCCGGCAAAGCAGCGCCAAGCTTATTGGCATAAGCTGTGGCGACCGGAGAATCGTTCCCCGAAACGATAATTTGCACTTTGTCGGCACGCTTGCCCTCCTCTTGCTCCAGCGCAGCGGCCACCCCGCGGCTTTCCAGCGTGTCGATCAAGGTTTGCCTTGCCCATTGGACCGAAGGCTCCGAAGCCAGCGCAGTTTGCTGATCCTGTACAATAATAAGCTCCGGCGACTTGCTCGATTGATTTGCATTTGACACGGTTTATCTCCTCCAATTGTGTATATGCCTATCGTGACGGCTATCCTTTCAGTCCGGAAGTAGCGATGCCTTCAATAAAATATTTTTGCAGGCTCAAGAAGATCACAAAGATCGGCAGCAGGGATAAAACGGATGCCGCCATAATAGCGCCGTAATTCGTCTGCTCCTCGGTTTGAAATTGCAGAAGTCCGAGCGGAATGGTGAACTTGTCCTTATTGCTTAAGAAAACCAGCGCATTCTCATAATTGTTCCACGATCCGACAAACGAGAAAATGACAAGCGTCGATACTACCGGCATGGATAATGGAAGAATGATTCTTGTAAACGTTTTAAAATGGTTGCAGCCGTCCAGTTTGGCCGCCTCGATCAGCTCATCCGGTATCGTGGTGAAAAACTGCCTGAATAAGAAGGTGCCGAAAGCGCTGAATATCCCGGGCAGCATCAATGCCCACAGGCTGTTGTACAATCCCATCAAACGATACAGGACGAATCTCGGAACCAGGAGCATCTGGTGCGGAAACATCAGCGTAGCGATGTAGATAACGAAAGCAGGCTCCCTGCCCTTAAACTTGATTTTTGCAAAAGCATATCCCGCAAGCGCGCTCGTAATGACCTCGCCGAGGACACTGACGACGGAAACCTTGACCGAGTTCATGAAATATGTTTGGAACCGTGCAAACCATACGGTGACATAATTATCAAACGTAGCCACTTTCGGTATCCAGCGGATCGGAAATTCGAACACATCCGCGGTCGGCTTAAAGGATGCGGACAGCATCCAAAAAACGGCATAACGGAAATCAAGGAAAGTATGAGCATGATGACCGTTAATATTGTTTTTTGCGCTAATTTGAAAGACCTTGCGTTCATAGGGCCCCTCCTTTCCCTCTAGTTGACGTGCGAGTCCTTATTGGAAAACTTCCACTGCAGCGCCGTGAAGATGAAGACCAGAACGAACAGCACCCAGCCGATGGCGTTGGCATATCCGATCTTGTTGTACGTAAATGCAGCTTTATAGATATAGTAGACCAGCACCGACGTAGAGGTACCGGGTCCTCCCTGTGTCATAACATTGACCTGGGTGAACACCTGAAACGACCCGATGATGGAGATGACCGTTACGAAAAACAAGGTTGGAGACAGCATCGGAATCGTAATCTGGAAAAATTTGCGCAGCGGTCCCGCACCGTCGATTTCCGCCGATTCGTACAAGGTGCCCGGGACACTCTGCAGTCCGGCCAGCAGAATGACGGCGTTGTAGCCGACCGCCTGCCAGACACTCATGATGATAATTGAGATCATCGCCCATTGGGAGGACGACAGCCAGCCCGGCGGATGCTCGACCCCGATCGATGTCAGAAACATATTGATCGGACCGAAGGTGGGCATGTACAGAATGCTCCACACCACGGATATCGCAACCATGGAGGCGATATTGGGTAAATAAAAGCCCAACCTTACCAAGCTTTTACAGAAGATTTTGTCATTCAAGATGACGGCAAGGATCAGGGCCAGGAATACGGAGCAGGGACCGTCACCGCTGCGTAAACAATGGTATTGATTAGGGACTTGATGAATACGTCGTCCGTCCACAAGTCGATGTAGTTTTTCAGACCGATAAATTTAATTCCTTTGATTCCTGACACCAGATTCCAGCTGCAAAAGCTGAAAATCAGCGACAGGATAATCGGAATTAATTTGAACACAATGTAGCCGATTAAATTCAGCGAAAGAAACAGCCAGCCGGCTATATTTTCATGCAGAATGTCCTTTCTGATCTTCCGCTTCGGTTTCAGCGCCATTGATGAGCTTTTCTTGGCCAGTTCCATCGGGCATTCCTCCACAGATCTCCTATTTTCCTGCTTTTTTAATCAGCTCATCGGCCTGCTTTTTCAGCTTGGCGACGGTTTCCGCCGGGGTTTGATTGCCCAGCAGGCACGACGTGATTTCCGTTTTCACCATATCCATGATTTCAGCCTTTGCCGTATTGATCGTGGTCAAGTAAGGAGTCAGCGCCATTTTGTTATCAATGAAGGTTTTCATCCCCGTCGGCTGATCAAAGTGCGGGTAGTCGAAAATGATTTTACCTACCTTGGCTTTCACGGCAGGGTTCATCGAGGACAGATTGGCAGGCGTCATCGCCTTGGACTGAGCGAAGATTTCCGGCGCCTCCAGGCAGTAGAACTTAAGGAACGTCCAGGCCGCTTCTTTATTAGGCGCACTGGCCGGAATACTGAAATCGCTTAAATAGTACACGTTGCTCAAGCCGTCTTCTTTTTTCACTTTAGGGATGTTGGCTACGCCATATTCAAAGTTGGTGAAGCCGTACGATTCCTGCGAGCTGTACTTGACGATAAACGACGGCTGAATATACATCGCCGCTTTACCCTGCATGAAGATGGCATGCGGATTGGTATCGATCTTCAGCGCCTTATACTCCGAAAGCGGCCATGCCGATTTATCCTTCATTTCCATATCGTAAAAGTATTGCAGCGATTTCAAGAATGCAGGATCGTCCCAGTTCGATTCCTGGCCGTTGTTTTTGTATACATAATTGAGGCCCAGCTGCTGTATGGCAGGGAACGCCCACTGACCGGTGTAATCCGGCAAGAAGCCGTAAATTTTGTTGGCGCCGCTGCCTGAAGTCAATTTCAGCGCCGCCGCCCTCAGATCGTCCCATGTCCAGTCATCCGTCGGATATGGTATGCCGGCCTTATCGAACATCGCTTTATTGTAGTACAGGCCATAGGTTGCCATGCTGTAGGGAAGCGCATAGTGCTTGCCGTTTACCGTTTCCAAATCATTAATGGAATCGCCGAACACCTGTTTATAGTCCAGATTGTCTTTTTTCAAATAATCATCCAGCGGCTCGTACATCCCGCTTGTGGCCCGGACCCTCATATCGTCAACCGAAGCTTGCGGGATGACGTCGATCGGTTCTCCGGAGGTCAGCAGTGCATTCGCGGTAGCAGGGACGGAATCCGCCATCTTCGTGTATTTCACTTTGATGTTCGGATACTTCTTTTCGAAAGCCTCGAAAAACGGCTTCATGCTCTCCTCGACCGTCCAGCTGTACACATTCAGTACGGTCTGTCCCGGCGCTGCATCGGATGGCTTGGCAGCCGTCCCTGCCTCTTGACTCTGGCACCCCGCTGCTGCAATCGTGCTGGCGGTAAGCGTCAGCGGTACTAAATAACGTTTTACTTTTCTAAAAGCAGAATTTTTCAACATATTCACTCCCCTATAGTTATCATTTGGTGTTCATAGCTTATTATAGAAAGCGGATGAGCTAGTTAACATGTGATTTCTTGGGGCATTCTTTGTTTTATATTACAGAATACAAGCATTCCCATAGGCCCATTCCGCAGCAGCTGGGAACGTCACCTCCGGGCATTGTCTTTATTCACGATCTGTTGTGTTTTTTACACATTGTGGTATGCACAAAATAAAAGCGCCGTCCGTAAAATCCGGAAAGCGCTTTTATTTGCGTATACATACATTTAAGCATTGGAGGAGTGGGTGCGGGCTGCTTCATTTCTGACAATTCCGGTATTCTTGCGGCGTCAATCCGGTTACTTTTTTGAAAATTTTACTGAAATAATACGCATCCGGATAGCCTACCTTCATGCCGATCTCATACACTTTACTGCTGCTGTTTTTTAACAAATGCTTGGCCTGCTCGATCCGGGCATGGATAAGAAAATCAATAAAATTTTCATTCATGGTGCGTTTAAATAATGAGCTCAGGTAATTCGGCGTAATATTAAGATATTGAGAAACCGACTTTAAGGAAATATCCTTATCGTAATTTTCCAGCATATATTTTTTGGCGCGGACTGCAATGTTGTTTCCGTCGTCAATTTGATGCAGCAGCGATATGACCCTGTCTCTCAGCTCCAGAATCCAGTTGCGGTAATCGTCCAAGGTACGAAACTGCTCCAAGCTTGACATGCGAACGGTCGTATCCAAGTCCTCGCCGGTAAATTCCTTTTCCCAGATCGTCACCATAAAAGTCAGCGACCAGCAGATGCCGCGCAGCGAATCCTCCGATTTGTTAAATCGGCTGTCATCGATTTTTCGGACGAATTGGTCGAAGGCCTCCGTCAGCATCTCTCCGTCGAGCACATGAAATGCCTTCTCGATTTGTTTAAACTCCGCTTCGAAGCCAACCGTGTGGCTGGCATCAAATTGCCGCTGATAATGATGAATAGTGCGCTTCAGCTCCGAAAACCCTTGATCCAGCGCGGTGCTTGCCTGGCGGTAGGCGGTTTTCAGCTTATGCAGACGGCCGAACACCTCGCTGATGCCGACTCGGCATTTAAAGTTCAGAAAAGTTTTTAAAGCATTCTCCACATGAATGGCTAATTTCTCGGCAGTGTACCTCGCTTCAATCTCGGAATCGGCTTCAATAGAGTGAATGATGGCGAACTCCATGGAATTGGTACAGGTTACATAAGCGGGAGGATAATTCTGCAAAATTTCTTCGATCATATTTGTGACGCCATAGGTCAGCACATACCTGTCGTCCACATCGTATTTCTCATATAACTCCCTGTTTTCCACGCGAACTAACAAGCATACCAGCTTTTCGGCATGAAGCTGGATATCCAGATAATCGAACTGCGCTCGGACCTCTTCCTCATTGATATAGTAGCTGAACAGCAGATCCTGGAACAGCTTCTCCCGCAAGGCAGGCAAATTTCGCCTCTTGTACCATTCGTCCGCGCGCTCCTCCTTGTGCCGGCTTCGTTCGGCTTCAATCTTCCCTTTGACTTTGTTAAGCAGCTCGGCAAACGGCTCCGGCTCCATTTCCAGCTTCAAAATATAGTCCTCGGCCCCGATCCGCATCGCCTCCTTCACATAATCGAAGTCGCCGTAAGAGCTTAGCACGATGAATTTCGTTTCCTTGAGCTGCTCACGCAAAGCGGAGATCAGCTCCACCCCGTTTAACAGCGGCATCTTGATATCGGTAATAATAATATCCGGCTTTAGCTGCAGGGCTAAGTCCATCGCGACCTTGCCGTTTTCCGCCTCGGCGACCAGATTAAATCCGCATTTCTCCCAAGGAACCAACGTTTTCAAGCCAACCCTTGCCAGCGTCTCATCATCTGCAATCATCACACTAATCATCGGGGTCCTCCTGTCTCCAAATCTGCATCTATTGGGAATCGGATCGTTACGGACGTGAATTGCCCTTTTACACTTTGCAGAGTAACGCCGTACTTATCTCCGTAGGTCAAACGCAGCCGTTCATCGACATTCTTTATCCCTATTCCATTAAAGCGCCGGCCATTCCCCCCGGCATGCCCCTGGCCCATGATCTGCTCTACATCCATCCCTACTCCATCGTCAAATACCGTGATTTCCGCCACACTGCCGTTCAGCTTCATTTGGATGCGAATGCAGCCGGTACCGCTTTTCGGCTCAATCCCGTGGAAAATGGCATTCTCTATAAATGGCTGTAAAATAAACTTCACGCACTTGGCCTGAAGCAATTTCGGGTCTATATCAAAATCGACATGAAATTTGTCCGAGTATTTGACCTCTTGAATTTTGATGTAATCCTTGACGATAGCCAGTTCCTCTTCAATCGTAATCATGGCCTCGCTTTTGCTGGTGCTGTTCGCAAGCAGACGGCCGAGCGCCTCGACCATTTCTTTGATGTTGTCCGCCTTTTGAATCATAGCCATCCAGCGGATGGAATTGAGTGTGTTATACAGAAAATGGGGGTTAATTTGGGCCTGCAGCGACTGGTACTCCATATCCTTTTTCTTCGTCTGCTCTTCGACCATCCTGGAGATCAGCTCTTGAATTTTCTCGATCATGTAATTGAAGCTGGAGCTTAACAGACCGATTTCGTCTTTGCCCGTATATTCGGATTTAACGGCCAATCCGTCTTCTTTGACGCTTCGCATGACGAAGGCAAGCTTCTTAATCGGGCGGACAATGCCGGACGCAACGAAATACCAAATAATCCCGGACAATATAAAACAAATCAATACGACTGCAATCGTAATATTGAATATAATTTTATTGTCTTTCAGAAGCTCGCTGAGAGGGATGCTGTCTGTCAGCCACCAGCCGTAGCGTTCAATGTGGTAATAAACCATCAGCTGCCCGTCTTGGGTAATGAAGGAACCGTGGTCTCCCTTTTGTTCTCTCAATTTATCCAGGCCTGGAAACGCGTTCAGCAGCATCGTTTTATCGGGATGGTACACGATTTGCCCGTTGTCATCAAGAATGACGAACTTCCCGGCTTTCTTCATATTGCTGTCTTCGAACAAGCTGTCGAACAAATCGCTTCTGATCTTTATGTAGATCACTCCGAGCTTCTCCAGCGTAGCGCTGTTCCGAAAGGTCTTGATCATCGACGGATTATATCCGTTTCCCGGCCCATTCGCCCCGTCGGAGTCTTCGTTCGGCGTTCCGAACCAAAACTGAGGCTGATCCGTCTGAACCGCCTGCCGGTACCAGATCATTTCCTTGAACTTCTCGTCATCCGGATAAATATCGCTGGAAGCGCCGGTAAACAGAATGATGCCGTTGTCTCCGAAAATTTGAATGGAAGCCACATTGGAAACGGCAAAAGCCTGCATAGTAAAATTGTTGAGCGATTGCTGCGCCCCTTGCAGATCATAATAGCCTTGAATGGAGCGCGATTTGAAATTGGGCGAAAGCACCTTCTGAATATCCGAATTATATAGAATATAATCAGCGATTTGCTCGAATTGCTTAAACTCCATACTGATGATGTTCTTGTTGTAGGCCAGATTATCCAGGAAGGATTCGCTCACTTTGCGCTTCAGCAAATCAATAGAGAAATAATAGGTGCTTACGCTAATAAACGTCGTCGGCAGCAGCATGACCAGCATAAACGAGATAAAAATTTTACGATGGATGCTGCTTTTGATGCCCAGCCAATCTCTTAAATTCATTTGAATCACCGAATTTCTGCGCAGCACGTTTTGATAGCGCATTCAAAAATGGCTAATCGTGCTGCTGGATTTTGGAAGCAATCCATGCGTCGGACCGCTGTTTCATATCCCGCAATGCCTCATCCACACTCCATTCTCCGAGAAATGCCTTAGTTACATCCTCGTTGATCACCTGCAATATTTCCTTCTTGGCGACCGTAATGGTCGTCTCCGGGGTCACATACCGCGTATTAGGATCTTCGAACACCTGCTTGGCTTCCAGTTCATCCACTCCAGGCGCACTGTAAATCAATTGGTCTACCGATTGAACGACCTGGGGATCGGACAGTGCGGCCGCAGGCATCATCCCTTTGGGCGCCACCGTCTCATCCGGGCGGATCAGGCAATAAAATCGGATGAACTCAAACGCTTCCTTCGGATGCTTGCTGCTTCTCGGAATACTCATGTCGCTGAAGGTGATCGGGGAAACCGTAGGAGCATGAGCGTCAAGCCTTGGCATTTGCACGACCCCCATTTGGAAATCATGTTTATATTCAGGAAGACGGCTTCTCCATATATTATAAATCGGTTCAATAAACATCGCGAATTTGCCTTTGAAAAATAAACTGGTCCGATTCGTCCCTATGTCCAGCTTCTGCGCGGGAAATTCGGTTAAAGGCATGATGGATTCGTCCCTATTCTGCATATCGATAAAAAACTGGAGACTTTGCTTATAGCTGGGATGGTCAAAATTCGTTTCATGATCGTTCTTATACATCCCGTTTAGACCGAGCGTTTGAATGGCTAGCGTGCTCCAGCCGATGGTCGTGTCGAGCGGATAAATGACGGAGCCGTATATTTTATCCGGGCCCTCCCCCTTGGTTAAAAGCTTGGCGGTTTTCATAAAATCCTGCCAGGTCCAATCCGCTTTCGGATAAGGGACATGCGCTTCATCGAACAATTGTTTATTATAAAACACGGCAAATCTATTGACCCCGTAAGGAATGCTGTAATAATGCCCGTTGATTCGGGTTAAATCGGTAAGGGCCTTGCCGAAGGTTAGTTCATAATCGATATGGTTTTCTTCTAGAAAATCGTCGAGAGGCAAATACAAATTATTTTTCACCCTCTCCCTAAGGTCATCCGGACTGAACTGGGCGGTAACATCAATGGATTCGCCGGAAATAAGAAAAGAATTCACTTTGGAAGGAATATTGGAGGTGTTCGGAAACTGATGAAAGACCGCTTCAGTATTGGGATGCGACTTATTAAACGCTTCAAACGCCGGCTTCATGCCGGATTCTGCCGTCCAATGCCAAACATCAATTTTCACTTTATTTCGAGCAGCTGCCGGTTCATGCTGGTCAGCCAGCTTCTCGTCCGAGGAACATGCAGTTTCGAAAAGGAACATTATCAGAACGCTTGCTGCCAGAAGGGTAACTGGTTTAAGATTCATGGTCGCAAACTCCCTTTCCCTTGAGAAGAATCGATCCGCTTTCGTCTGCTGTTTATCTCATCGAGTAAGATTGGAATGAAATGGTACGTACAACCTTATTGTATCATAGGTCAAGGTGCAGATTCATCACGAATTTGTATGAACATCTGTACTTTTTTGACGGGCGGCGGTATTGTCTTCGAGCCGCGTAAAACGGCAGAAACTCGGACAAAAGTCCGAGTCTGGCCGTTTCATTTACTCTTATTCCTCATCCTTATAAATTCGGATGATATTATATTTGGAACTGTCCAGCGCCGGTCGCTACCCGGGGTCTTGAGGTACAGTCAGAATCCCGTTCACCGGTTCGGGCGCATATTTGAAATAACGGTTTCGGTCGGGAATGACCTGATATAAATATTCCGTAAACGGAGATAAGGCTTCGGACTGGGCGGCTACAATCTGCGCCGCTGCCAGAACCATATGACCGTGCGGAACTACCTTGACGTTAGGATAGGAGGTTTCAACCATCTTGCAGATGGCGATCGATTCGGAAATGCCGCCGCACCATTCCGGATCGCATTGAACATAATCCAGCAGTCCTTTATCCAGATACGGCTTCAGGCTCCACCGGGTATAAAGGTGCTCTCCACCGGCCAGCACCGCCGTTGGATTGGCTTGTTTAATGCTCTCATAGCCTTCAATATCGTCCGGGGACACCGGCTCCTCGATCCAAACCGGGCGGTAAGGGAGCATTTCTTTAACCTGCTCGTTCAGCCAGGACAGTCTTCGCTTTCTAGTGGACGGGTCGTCCAGCTGATCGCTTAACCGGCTTAGGTCATACATCACCTGCGCGTCCTGCGGCAAAGTCCGGCGAAGCGCTTCCATGATGTTGAGATTGTTCTTGACTCCCGCTGCTTCTACCGGCCTGTGGGGCAGGAAGCATTTATGCCGCTTGAAGCCTTTCTCATACCAAGGAACTGCCTTGTCCAGCGCCTCTTGAGGCGTTTTGCTTCCCATGCAGCTGACGTAAGCGTCGAGCTCGGTGCGCCCGCCCTGCAGCAGCTGATGTACCGGCTTGCCGCTCGCCTTGCCGCGCAAATCCCATATGGCGATATCGATTGCGCTGAAGGCCGTAATGATTTCCCCCGTTGCGGAATGTCTGGACGTCCGGTGCGAACGCCAAATGTTGTCACCGGTCAGTGGGTCTTTGCCGTGCTCGTACGAAGTTAGCGGATGCTCCGGATAGACGGCATCCCATAAGGAAGCAAACTCGATTTCGGGATCAAAAATGCTGCGTTTTGCAAGAAATTGGTTAAATACATGAAGCCGGTTTTTAACGGCAAGAAACTGATACTGCCCGTCCAAAGGACCGGCATGCCCCGTTAATCCGTCGTAGCACACAATTTCCACGTACCTGTGTTCATTTTGCTGGTTATGATCGGCTATTTCGATGATTCTGACTTCCTGAATGGTCGATTCAGCATCCCTTGTCATATGAAAGCGCCTCCTTTTATTCCCAAAAAATGATCATCATTTTGAACCAAGTTTATCAAATTGAATCGTGTTGTCAAGAGTAAAAAAATAAGCCGCAAGGAATGCGGCAAATCAAGGGATTCTATGACAGCCTATAGAAGGACGGCTCCGCTTGTAAAACGTGACACCGCTAAAGCTTATACAGGCTTGTGACTATAGCAGTTCAGCTTCAGCAATACGACAGACGCCTTCGGAACGGTAACTGTCAGCTCCGAGCCTGCCGGAGCGATAGCTTGCTCCACCGGAGTCACTTTATACGGCTCTTCGAACGAATTGCCATCCTTAGGACTCGGGGAGGATAAGACGTGCATCGTCCCCGTGCCTGTGTATTGCCCCGCATACAAATGGATCAGCACGTCCTGGTCATCTTCGACGGACAGGTTCGCAAGCGTCACCGCCAGCACATCGTCTTTGACGGAGGCAGAGCAGGAAATGGCCGGAATTTCGTACGATTCTCCTTCTATCGTGTAAGTGATGTGCTTGCCTTCTACTTCCGTTTGTAGGCTTGCCGCGTTCTGATGCACTTTGTACATATCGAACACGTAATAGCTTGTCGTCGCCACACAGGCGCTGCCCTTCGCAAGAAACAAGGAATGGATGCAGTTGACCAGCTGGGCCACATTGGCCATGACCACCTTATCGCAATGGCGGTTGAATATATTCAAGGTAAGCGCCGCCAGCACCGCCTCACGCATCGTGCCGGCCTGCTCATACAAATATTTGCCAGGCTGCGGATGCTTGCCGTACAGCTGGTGCCACACTCCCCACTCATCGACGACAAGTCCAACCGGATGCGCAGGCAGGGCGGCTTGCAGCATCGCATACTGCGATTGGAGGAACGGTTCGATGTCCAGCCCGACCCGCATCATTTCATACCACTGCGGGCCGGTATATTCGAGCTCTGAGCCCATGGCTCCCGTATTCGTCACATAGTAATGCAGCGAGTACCCGTACATCGGTGCGATGCGCCCAACCGTATACATTTCCTTATATTTGGCCCAAAATTTCTCCGTCCATTCGGGAATGCCCTCGTACGGTCCGCAGGCGATAAACTGAAGCTCCGGTCCAACGCTTTTGCTGATGATCGCATATTTTCTGTAAATATGGCAGTAATCCTCAGGCGTCATGCAGCCGCCGCCGCCCCAGTTTTCGTTGCCGAGCCCCCAGTACTTTACGTTAAAAGGCTCCGGGCTTCCGTTCTTCTCCCGCTTCAGCGCAAGCGTAGTCATCCCCTGCTCCATATTGCAGTATTCTATCCAGTTTCTAGCCTCCAGCACGGTTGTGGTGGTCGCATTGACGGCAAAGTAGGGCTCGGCACTGACTAGCCTGCAAAACTCGACAAATTCATGGGAGCCCACCTGGTTCGATTCGATCTTGCCGTCGTTCATATACCACCAGTTGACCGTGACGGGACGCTGCTCCCTCGGGCCGATGCCGTCTCTCCAGTCATATGTCTCCGCGAAGCAGCCTCCCGGCCAGCGGATAACGGCCGGTTGAATCTCTTTCAATTTCTCAACAAGCTCTTGTCTGAAGCCTTTTATATTCGGGATGTCGGAATCCTCGCCTACCCAGATGCCGTCATAGACGACTCCGCCCAGGTGCTCCACGAAATGCCCGTAAATATGGGGATGAATGCGCCCAATCTCCTCGTCCAGCCGAATGCCGATTTGTATCATCCTGACCCCCCGCGCTTACCATCTGGGAGCTAAAGGGAAGGGACATACCCTGCCCTTTAGCTTCGTCCGTATTTGAACGAGACAACCGCAATATTTGCAGGTACCCCCGAGGGTGTAGCCCGTGCAGCTCAGGCATTGAGCAAGCCGACGGCCGCTCGTTTCCTCATCGACAAGCTCCATATGCCGTGAGTCCGACAGCATTTGCAGCATGGCCTCTATTTTCTCGGGCGCAACCGTTACCGTTTCAGAGCAATCCTTGCACGGCCCTTGCTTTGCCATATCGGACATCTCTCCTTCCGATTACTCGATCGTCAGCACAACGACGGACATCGGCGGAATATCCGCGTGAAACCCTTGTTCATTCAGCTGAACGCCGGTAAATGCTTCAGGCTTTACCTGCTCCGGATGCTCGAATGAATTGAAGCTGTTCATCGAGGACGAGACCAATACCCGGCCGGTGACCTGCTTACCTGCAAATGCTCCCGTATCGCAATCCACCGGCGCTGCATTTCCCGGATCCGTGTTGCAGAGAGTCATATTCAGTCTGCCTGCAGCATCGACGGAAGCGGATACGCTTAGCTGCGGCACTTCTTCCCCGTTGAACGTATAGGTGCCGCATTGAATTTCAACCGGCTGCAGCACCGCATCCATATGTACCTTAAACATCTCAAACACATGATAGGTAGGCGTCAGAATCATTTTCTCCCCTTCGGTTAAAATAACCGCCTGCAGCACATTGATCGTCTGAGCGATATTCGCCATTCTTACGCGGTCGCAGTGGTTATTGAAAATATTCAGACTGATCGCCGCAGACACGGCATCCCTCATCGTATTCTGCTGATAGAGGAATCCCGGATTAGTGCCCGGTTCCACATCAAACCAGGTCCCCCACTCGTCGATGATCAGCGCAACTTTCTTCTCGGGATCATACTTATCCATAATGGCCGAGTGCTTCGCTACCAGCTCTTCTGTGAAATAGGCGGCCTTCATAATGCCGAACCATTCGCTCTCGTCAAACTCGACAGCCTGGCCTCTGACAGCCTTCGGATCTTTGAGATAAATCCGGTTTCCATCCGGATTCTCAATAACAATGCTGTGGTCTCTCAGCCTCGTGTAGTAGTGAAGCGCCAGTCCGTCCATGAAATGCCCCGCCTCGCGCATAAGCACTTCCGTCCAATGATAATTATCCCCTCTCGGGCCGGCGGCAATTTTATAGATGGAATTGTCCCCGTAATCCCTTACATACGTGCTGTATTGTCTGTACAAATCCGCATAATATTCGGCTCTCATCCGCCCGCCGCAGCCCCAGTTTTCATTGCCAACCCCGAAATACGTCAGCTGCCACGGCTTTTCCCTTCCGTTCGCTTTTCGCAGATCGGCCATCGGCGACTCGCCGTCGAACGTCATATATTCGACCCACTGCTGCATTTCATATACCGTTCCGCTTCCGACATTCCCGCAAATATACGGCTCGGTCTCCAGCATTTCGCACAGATCGAAAAATTCGTGTGTCCCGAAATGGTTATTCTCCACGACGCCGCCCCAGTGCGTATTGATCATTCGGGCTCTTTGTTCCTTCGGACCGATCCCTTCCTTCCAATGATACTCATCGGCAAAGCATCCGCCCGGCCAGCGCAATATCGGGATATTCAAGTTTTTCAACGCCTGAACGACGTCATTGCGGATGCCCCGCGTATGAGGAATGCCGGAATCTTCGCCGACCCAAATCCCTTCATAGATACAACGGCCCAAGTGCTCCGCAAAATGCCCGTAAATATTGCGGTCGATTCGGTGAACCGCACCCTGCGTATTGATCTTAATGCTATTATTCATACTAACCAGCCTCCTGAAATAAATTGGTATATGATAGTTTAGCCCTTGACGCCGCCGGTGGATAAGCCTGAGATAAATGCCTTTTGATTAAACAAAAACAAGAGAATGACCGGAATAATGGCAAGTACAGCCCCGGCGATCAGCATATCGTAGTTGTTGCCGTAAGGCGACATCAGCGAGGCCAGCCCGATAGGAATTGTAAACATCGTATTGGTGCGCAGCACGATCAACGGCCATATAAAGCTGTTCCAGCTCTGCATCGCCAGCAGAATCCCCATCGCGCCGAAGGCCGGCTGCATCAAGGGCGCCATAATCCGGAAAAAGATGCCGAACTCCGAGCAGCCGTCGATCCTTCCCGCATCCATGAAGTCTTTGGAAATGCCCGTTACGTACTGCCGGAAGAAAAAGATCGCCATGGGCGACACGACAAAGGGCAGAATCACGCCGGCATACGTATTGATGATGCCCATTTTCACAATCAGCTTGTAAAGAGGAAGCATGAGAATTTCAAGCGGTATCATCATGACGAACAGCACCAGCGTGAAAATAACGTTTCTCCCTTTAAAGCTGTACGCCGCAAGGCCATAACCGACCAGGGAGGAAAGAAACAGCGAGAGCACGGTATGCAGCACAGTGATCCCGAGACTGTTCCTATACCAGAACATATACACGCTGCCTTTTCCCGAAAACAGAAGCTTGTAGTTGTCGAGGCTCATCAGGCTCGGAATGATCCTGAAATCCATTCCGTTTCGAAACAGCTCCTTGGAGCTCTTGAAGGAAGCCATAAACATGTAGTAAAGAGGGAAGAGGACGATAAAGCATACGATCAGGAAGAAAATAATCATCGATACGGTCAACAGCTTCTTCTTCAGCTTCGTATTCATCTCAGTCCTCCTCCTTCTTGAAAAGTCCGAACAGCTTTAGCTGCACCATATTTACGGTAAGAACGATCAAGAGCAGCGTAATGCCGATCGCCGAACCCATCCCCATGTCATTGCGCTGGAAGGCCTGCTGGTAAATAAACCTCACGATGGTAAGGCCGATATCCCCCGGCATCCCTTCGTTCCAGAATACGTAGCTTTCACCGAACATGCGGTACCCTTCAAAGATACCGATCGTCAAGGTGTAAATGATAATCGGCTTTAAGAGCGGCAGCGTGATCCAATAAAACCGGGTAAATCCATTGGCCCCGTCCATCTCGGCAGACTCATACAGCTCCTCGGGAATGCTCTGCAGCCCGGCAAGATAATACACCATATTAATACCGGCGACTCTCCATGTATTGAGAATGACCATCAGCATCATGCCCGTACCGTAGTTAAGAATCCAGTTTTGCGGTGAAATACCGAGCTTGCCTATAACCGAGTTGATCAGAGCCGTATCCGCTTCCCCGAACATAAGCCGGAAGGAAACGCCGGCCACGATTACGGACGTTAACGCCGGGATGAAAATAACGGACTTAAACAGCGTTCTTCCTTTGATCCATTTGGAATTCAGAAACACGGCGAACAGTATCGGAACCGGAATTAACAGCATGAGCGATAACAGGGTGTAGATCGTATTCGTTTTCAGCGCATTGAAGAAGTGTTCGTCAACCATTCTCCGATAATTGTCAAGACCGATAAATTTGGTGCTGGTCAGTCCCTGCACCTCTTGAAAGCTCATCGTGATTGTAGACGCTGTAGGGTACAAGAAGAAGATAAGAAACGTTAATACAAATGGCGATACAAAAAGATATGGAGCCACCTTTTGTGAATAAAGAAATCCTTTAAAGCTGAAGTTAGTCAAACCCGACACCTCCGTTTGCAAGAACGGCCGCCGAAACCGTTTACAATCATTTCTGCAGCCGCCCGTTTCCCTTTCCTCCGGCTCTTATTTCTTCTGCTTGCGGAGTTCATCGGCAGCTGCCTTTAAAGCCTGTTCAGGCGTTTGCGACTGGTCCTTCAACGATTTGAACATGACATTGGAATTGACCAGGTCTTGGGAAGCTGAGCTAAGTTCGCTCATATTCGGCGATTTAATCTCATCTTTCATATCCAGCAGCACATTGAATATTTTCTCATTGTTGAAGTAAGGATCAGGCTTCTGAAGCTCCGGATCGTTCCAGACATCCCATCGAATCGGATCGAATTTCAGCTCCTGCCAAATTCTTATATTGGATTCTTTGCTCAGCTTCGCGTAGGCGAGAAATTTCATCGCCAGCTCCTGGTTCTTGCTTTGTTTGGTGACGGCCGTGCCGGTTCCCCCCATGCCTGCGGATCTGACATTGCCCTGCTCCCATACGGGCATCGGACGGACCACGATTTTCCCCTTCAAATCAGGCATGTATTCCAGAAACCGGCTCATGTACCACATCGGCATGATCAGCGAAGCCGCTTCTCCCTTGTTCATATAAGTAAAAAATTCCTCTGCCCCCGTGTTCCCCCCTGGCATCGGAACAGCGATCTTATCCTTGTAAATCATATCCTTCATGGCCTGAAGGGTCTTCACATTGACTTCGTTATCAAGAATAACGTTTCCTTTCTCATCCAAATAATCGGAGCCTCTCTGCACGATCATCGGCCAGAACGGCCGTTGTCCCGTTACCTCGAAAGCGGTCATCGTTTTTCCTGTGGCTGCGACCACTTTTTTACCCGCTTCAATATAATCCGCCCATGTCTTGATGTTATCCACGCTGACGCCGGCTTTATCCATCAGCTCTTTATTGTAGTAAACAACCGTGGCGCCGACATGAAAATCGATGCCGTAATATTTTCCGCCTTTACTGTAAATATCGAATCTCGACTGAATGAACTTATCCTTCTCCGGCTCGATAATTTTGTTCAGCTCTACCAGCTGGATATCGCCTTTCAGAAAGTTTTGGAAAAAGTTAATGTTAATATCGGCAATATCGGGCGCGCCCACGCCGGATTGCAGGGCAATTAACAATTTGTTGTGCATTTCTGCGTTCGGATACGTGTCGATCGACAATTCGATCGGCTGATCGGGATGGCTCTGATTCCAAAGCTCAGCGGTTTTTTCATAATATTTCTTATGCAGATCCTGGAACGTCCAAAGCGACAGCTTAACCGCCTTGCTTGAATCGGAGGATCCTCCTGTGGAGGACTCCGTTCCGTCGCCGCTGCAGCCTGACAAAACCGAAGCCAGCAGGAGCATAGAAGCGACCGCTGTAACCGATGCTTTTTTCATACAACCTTGACCCCCTTACGATATTTTGGTGGCGACAGCCTGTAACGTGAAAGCGCCTTCCACCTAGTTCTCATTATACAAGCGGCATTTCGCAGCCGAACTCCAATATTTTGTTCTCTACTACAAGATTTTGCTGTGTCCGGGCAGCGGAGGAATTCGTCTTATTTCCTGCAGGTCTGCTCGTATTCCAGGGGTGTCATGCCTGTCAGCTCCTTGAACACCTTGAAGAAGTAGTTGTAGTGCTTAAATCCGACCTGGCTGATGATTTCCTTCAGCTTTCGATCCCCATACTCAATAAACTGCTTCGCATGCTCAATCCGTACATGGTTCAAATATTCGGTAAAGCCCCTCCCGCACTCTTCCTTGAACAGCCTGCTCATATAGGAGCCGCTTACGCCAACGACATCTGCGGCATCCTGCAGGGAAATATCTCTCATGTAATTACGCTGTATGTATTCCATTGCCTTGTGGGTCATCTCGCTGTACGAGCCGCGGCATTTCATCCTGTGGAGGATGTCCATAAGCTTCTGATATAAATTCAGAATCCATGCTTTCATATCCATAAGAACCTCGTATTTCTGCATCAGATGATAAGGAATATCCCCGGCCGCATACAGCATCGACATTTCAATCCCGGCATCCTTTGACGCTTTCGTTACGATATTGATCAATTCCGCACAAATCATTTGGGTAGACTTGCTGCTCAGCCGCAAGCTCGAAATTTTATTGAAAACGTCTTCAATTAACCGCTGTACAACCTCATAATCCTGATTCTTCAAGGCAGCGTAAATTGCTTTTTCCTCCTTGATATCGAGACAGAAGAATCCTTCCTCCAGCTTGCCGCCGGCGCTTTCGATGAAGATCCCATTCTTGCCCTTATGAAACTTGTCCCTCAGCATGGATACCGCTTCCGCATAAGCGTGATGAAGCTGCATAATGTCCCCGCACCCATTGCTTACTCCGAAGCTGGCTGTAATATTCAAATATTTTTTGATCTCCGATCGGATCCGGTTCAGGAATGTATTGACCTGATTGTATGCATACATCCGGCTATGGGCAGGTCCCAGCGACAAAATCATCGCAAATTTTCCACTGCCCGTATGAATCGTAACGGAGCCTTCCCAATCGTTGAGGATTTCATTGGATATATCGAGAAAGGTTTGGATCAATACATCGACTTCCTTCGGGCTGAACCTCTCCTCAATAAACCGAAAATCGTCAATCTCCGCTGCCGTCACCACCAGGTTCTCCGTACCGAGACGGATGTCCAGCGATTTCATTTGGCTTAATAGCTGCTCGCGGTCCGGCAGGCTTCTGTCCAGGAGGCTTTTCATAAACTCTTGACGCAGGATACCTTTATGAAGGGTAAGCTCTTGATCGATTTCATTTTGTTTGTCGCGTTCGCTTTTTACTGCAAGGATAGAACGCTCTGCGCTTTTCAATAGGTCAAGCAGTACAGGAGCCGTCAGCCGATGTTTCAGCACATAATCCATTGCTCCCCGTTTCATGCTGTGACGCACATAATCAAAATCGTCATATGCGCTTAGCACGATAACTCTGACCTGCGGATACTCCCTTTCCAGCTGCTCGATCAGCCCGAGTCCATTCATTCCGGGCATGTTGATGTCCGTGATGACGATATCGGGAATGTCCTTCTCTATCAGCTGCATGGCGTGAATGCCGTTGTGCGCTTCTCCGGATATATAAAACCCATAGGTTTCCCAATGAAGCATCGATTTCAAATCCGTGCGCGAAATCGCGTGATCATCGACTATAAGCACCTTCAGCATATTGTCCGATGTCCTCCTCTCCCAGGGCAGGCAAAGTGATTTCAACGGTTGTGTACATATGAGGAATGCTTTGAATGGCAATTCCATATTTATCTCCGAAATACAGCTTGATTCGTTCATCCACATTCCGAATGCCGATCCCGCTCAGCCCGTATTTGTTATTGGCGGATGCGTCCCGCATGAGACGGTTCAGCGTATTATCGTTCATCCCGATCCCGTTATCGGTGACACTTATTTTCAGCTCTTCGCCGACCCTGTAGCCTTTTATAATAATCAAGCCTTGGCCTTCCATAGGCTCAATGCCGTGAAGCAAACAATTCTCTACTATCGGCTGAAGCATAAATTTCAGGATGCGGCAGTCAAGAATGCCCTCTTCCAATTCGTAATGAACCCTGAATTTATCGTAATCCCGGTAAGCCATTATATTTAAATAATCTTTGACATATTCGATTTCTTCCCGTATGGTGATCAGCACGCTTCCTTTTCCCATACATGCGTGAAGCAGCTGAATGAGGGAAGTCATAATGCTGGAGATGCTCTCGGCCTTTTGCATATTGGCAAGCCATCTGACGGTGTTCAAGGAATTGGAAAGAAAATGCGGGTTAATTTGGGCCTGCAGCGTCTTCAGCTCCGCAGCCCTTTTCAATTTTTCCTTCTTCGTTACCTCGTCGATAAGAAATTTCAGCTCTGCCACCATATGATTAAAGTTGGTCGCCGCCTTGCCCAGCTCGTCGCTGCTGCTATCTTCAATCCGGGTGACCAATTTGCCGATTTTTACATTATTCATCGAGTTCACCAAATGCTTTAAAGGCTTGGAAATGCTTTTGGATACGTAATAAGACAGAACCAGCGCAAGTAAAAAGCAGAGGATTCCCAAAAATATAATATAAATACTTGTCTTTACCGACTCGGCGTTCAAATAAGCAAACGGAATAATGCTGACGACATACCAATCCGCACCGGGAATATAATTGTAGGCAATCAAATTTCGTTTTCCTGAAACGGTGCTGTTGAATGAATACGTATCGTTGTGCTTGTTTAATTTCAGCTCTTCGATCAGCGAGGGATCACGGTACGGCTTGGCTGCTGCAATTTCCGGATTTTGACTCGAGATGACCGTCCCGTCGCCATTGATGATGAAAATGTCCGAGCCTTGCCCAAGATTGGTATTCTTGAATTTTTTCAAAATATGCTTTTCATCGATTCTCATGACGATATAGCCGATCGGAAGCCCATTGAACGATTTAAAGCTTCGAGCCAGCAAAATCCCCACTTTCCCGTAATTGGCGACTCGATAGTTCGAATATCTTGCATTTTGTTCGTCTTCTATGCTCTCGATCGTCCAGAAGGGAACCCCGTTATTCAAATCCATCTGCTCAAACAGACGGTTTGAAAAATCGTCGGTAAGGTTGAACTTAAAGCTGACATCCCCGTAAGCAATCATTTTTTCCTTATTTCTGGTGTAGACAAGAATGTCCGAGACGCTGCGAATAAAGGAAAACCGTTTCGCCATCGTATTTTGTATTTTTAACTCCGTATCGTTTCTCTTCCATTCATCCATCGTATCTAATTCCGTCAATGCAGCTTGGATCATATCGGAGAATGCGATGTCCACACTGTCGTTTTCGAGCTTGACCAGCTCGTTCTGAATATTTTCGCTGACCTGGTTCATGAGCTGGATGGAGGACGTGCTTATTTTCGTTTTTATCGCTTCGCTTGAAGTATAGTAAGCAAAAACACCCGTGATGAATAGAGGAATTAAGGAAAGAATAGCAAAAGAGATCACCAATCGGTTCTGAATATTCATTTTACGGATCCATCGGTTCAAGCTTGCGGCCATAATTTCCCCCTTTGCCCCGTCGCGGACGATAGCCGGCTTATTGATCCATTTTATCCCGCTTGAAGGTCTTCATAAGCTCTTCTCTATATTCTGCTGCCATTTTCAAGTACGGTTCGGGGTCAATCCCCAATTGCGTGCAGTATTTGGTCAACGCCTGGAATACTTTCGTTTCGCTCTCCAATGCCACCTCGCTATCCGTTATTTCCTTTTTGACATCGAATTTAGGCTGCTCGGCCGCCTTGTTCTTTACGGCAATCTCTTTTTCCAAATACTCTATCCGCTTCATAAATAATTTGGCTTCCATAATAAATTCTTGAAACGTGCGCTGGGATCGCATCGCGCGGATTTCCAGCGTGTTCAGCCCGTCTTCTTTAAGCATATGCCGATAGTTCAATGCATTATATTTCGGATCGTCCTCCGAGTACCTTTTATAAACCTGATCTTCAATGACTTTGGCAAGCGACTTTATGGCCTCTTGTCCAATTTCTCTGTTGTCCCGGTCGAACTCGTGTATCACTTTGGCGAATTGCTCGCGCGCCTCTTTCGATTTCTGTGCAACTCTCGGCGCATTAACCGGATCATGCTCGAAAGCTTCCAGCGCGGCGGATTCGTTCTCGAAGTCCACGATAAAGTTTCGGAACAGCAATTCATTGCCTCCAAATGTGCTGTCTGCATCTAAATGAATGTGCCCGCCGCCAAAGCTGGCATCGGAATGCAGGCCCAGCTGCTGAGCGATGCCGAAAATATATTTGTTCACGCGGTTCGTAATCTTTTCACTTTCAGCTTTCTGCAAGGTCATCGGCTGCATCTGGATCTCAATGACGCCGGGATCGAGATTGATCTGGAACCACCATCCATCCTCAAAGGTGTACTTGTACACGTCCTCTTCTTCCGCATATTGATTTTTGGAGGTGGTTACATTGTGAGGCTCATCTATAATCCTGCTCACTTCGTCCTTCCAGTCATTTTTCTTGGCTATACTTTCTTCCAGCGCAACGCTTCCGTCGCCCTTCTTCTTCGCTTCCGCAATCATATTGGCATTGGTGAAGGTAAACTCCGTCCCAAACTGCATCGTATTGGATAAGTCTCCACGTTCGGTGAAGTCTCTCGGATGTTTAATTTCAATTGTTATCGCCAGACTTTCGCCTTTGCGCGAGGGATTATTATTGAATTTGCGGATAGTCAGCGTGTTCAACCCGGTATCAAGGGTCTGATCGAATTCTTCGGGGAGCTTCTTTTTGATTTTGATCTCCTTCTGCTTGCTCAGCACACTGGCAAAGGTATAATTCTCAAGCTCGGTTTGAGGGATCTCCACAACAATACGTTTGTTGTTATGCTTTTCCAAATCCTTATACACGGTCGATTGTTTGGGTTCGTTATAATCCAGATCTTTCTTCTGAATAAGCATGGTCTGCGCCGTGGAGGATGTCCGGGTGTCCGATTCAAGCATTTGGATAACCCTTTGATTGCCCAATTGACGCTGCATTTGCAGAATGCGCTGATTTAAGGGGGCGTTTAAAGAAAAAGAAGTGTCGTTTGCGGGAGTTTGTGTAGACATGGAGCTCTGTTCTTTGTTCACCTCGGACTTAGGCTGACGCGGGCTAAAATGAATCATACCTTCCCCCCTTGGATTACTGTTCAATAACTGGAACAACCGTCATAAGCTGCAGCCTTTATATGAATTTACTTATAGCACTTCCATTTTTTAGTCTAATACTTTTCTTCCCCGCCCTCAACTTTAATTTTGAGATTTCTGCGCAATCCGAGCTCTTTGGCTGCAGCCTAGATAATGTCTTTCTGACGTCACAAAAAATATAAGTTTTCTCTCCCAAATGGGGGATATACTTTTTCCGCAAACCGTTGTATTGTAGGTCTGAAGTTGTTTATTCGACAAAGCGGGAGGCGGTTTGACATTGTCTTGAGGTAAAGCTGCAGGGGTGACCAATATGGTAAATTTTAACTAGAGGGATGGAGTATATGAAACGTTTTATTTCATGCAGTACCACTATGGCTTTCGTTTTAATTTTTATGCTGTTAAGCGGATGCGTACAAAATAGCAGCAATGTAACGTTTGGATTCGATATTGACGTTGATTCAAAGCAAGTTTATATCAGATATGCAGATGGAACTACCGATCACGGAACCGACAACGGCTACAGCCAGACGGTTACAGTTACAACAGACAGCCAAAAATATATTGTCGGAGGTTTTCTCTACGACGGGAGCGTGAGCTGGGTACCCGAATATAACTACACGTTCGGCGGCTCCAGTGCTGTCAATGTGACTCTTAATACATATTCCAGGCCTTTAACTCCTGCGGTGCATGCCGTTAAAATAAATCAGCAGACTCATGGCAGCGATACTGATTTTGTTGATGTAACTTATGCTATTCTTGACGAAGCTCTCACGCCCGTAAATAATAGAACAGAGGTATTCGCCAAGTCCGACAATACTGTTTTTTCCAATACCGACCCTAAAGACAACAGCATTGTTAAAGTACAAACGGTGGTTGGCGGCTTCTCTTCTTATACGGAAAACGGAACGGTAACCTTCGTACTCAAACCTAACCCGGACTTGTCTCTGCCGCCGATTTCCTTATATTCCGGACCTCAAGCCTTGACGGAAATCGTAACGTACGACGGCAATGGCAGCACGGACGGCGATATTCCTGTGGATAACCATATGTATCAGTACGGCGATTTGGTTTCCGTCCTGGGCAATACGGGAGCTCTATCAAAGACAGGCTATACGTTTGCCGGATGGAATACGCTGCCGGACGGAACGGGAACGGATTACGCGGAAGGAGACACGTTTAACGCAGGTTCGGGCACGAAGAAGCTGTACGCCAAGTGGCAGTCAGCAAATGCTTTGTTATCCCATCTTGCCGTAGATCAAGGAACGTTAATTCAAGAATCGCCTTTAAATTATAGTGTCGGTGTGCCGTACCCGGTTACGAGTCTCGACATTTCCTTAACTCTGGGAGATCCTGGCCAGACACTCACGGCTACAGGCGCCACTTACAGCTCCGTAACGGGCAATGTATACAGCTATCACGTTTCAAACTTGCTTGTCGGGTCCAATCCGATCCAGGTTGTAGTAACTTCTCAGAATCTTATGCAAACTACGTATCATCTCACGGTGAACCGTGAACCCGCTGTGAGCGGCAATGCGGACTTGAGCGCTCTTATGCTGTCGAGCGGAAATGTTACGCCTGCCTTCGATTCGGGGACGACGGAATATACTTCCACCGTGCCTAACGGTGTAACCACTCTTACGGTAACGGCGAACACGGCGGACAGCAGCGCGACGATAACCGTGAACGGAGCGATTGCAGTAAGCGGTCAAGCTAGCGATGCCGTTAACCTGAACGTAGGTTCCAACCCGATCACGCTCGTAGTGACGGCTCTGAACGGAACAACGAAAACGTACACGGTAACCGTTACGCGTTCAGCTCCATCTTCCCATCGCAGCAGCAATGGCGGCTCTGCATCTTCTGCCCCGGCCGCCTCGACAGACGGCATATTGACGCTGCCCGTCGGCAAATCGGGTGAGGTCAGTCTGGAGGATGCCGTCAAGATCGTGATTCCAGCCGATGCTTCGGATAAAGAGCTGCAATTAGCGATAACCGAAGTCTCGGATTCGCAGAAGCTAATTACGAGCAAAGACGTGCTGGCCAGTCCGGTATTTGAAATTTTGAAAAACTTCTCGGAGAACTTCAGCAAGGAGATCACTCTGACCTTCGCATTTGATCCGAGTCGTTTGACGAACGGGCAAAAGCCTTCCGTATTCTATTATGACGAGACGAAGCAGGCTTGGGTAGAAATCGGCGGCGAGGTAACCGGCAATTATATTAGCATAAATGTTAACCATTTTACGAAGTTTGCCGTATTCGGCATTGGTCAAAAGCCGGATTCGGAAGCAGGCACGAAGCAGCAGCCGGTCAGCTTCAGCGATATTTCCGGCCATTGGGCCGAAGCAAGCATTAAGAAAGCGGTAAGCGCGGGCATGGTCAGCGGCTATCCGGACGGCACGTTCCAGCCGGACCGCACCGTAACGCGCGCGGAATTTGCAGTCATGCTGCTGAATGCGCTCCAGCTGCATGGGGACGGCGCACCGCTGACGTTCACCGATAAAGCGAACATCGGCGCATGGGCGCAAAAATCGGTCGCGCAGGCGGTCGAGGCGGGCATTATCAGCGGCTACGAGGACGGCTCCTTCGGCCCGGATCGCGAAATCACTCGTCCGGAGATGGCTATGATGGCAGCGAAGGCGTTGGGCGAATCAGAATCCGGCCTTACGGAAACGGCAACAGGCTTCGCCGACGACAAGGACATCCAGGCCTGGGCGAAAAGCTCCGTAGCAGCCATGAAAAAGCTAGGGATCATTGAAGGCAAGGACGGCAACCAATTTGCTCCCGGCAATAAAACTACAAGAGCCGAGGCGGTAACCGTACTGCTCAAACTGACAGCGCAACAGGGCAAGTAAAGAACTAATAAAAGAATCGCAAAAGAGGCTGCTTCGAATCTCATTCGAGGCAGCCTTCAATGCGAAACAGCGATTTTTCTCCTGAACCATCCGATCAGCAGCACCAGGCAGGGAATCGCTATTAAATGCATCATAGCATACCCTACCCATACTTTTTGGATGACGTTCGCAATATAGACCGTATTGATATACGTATTCCAGACCACGACGATAAATATGACGGATAACGGATAAATAAAAGGCGTCTGCTCCTTAAGTCCCCCGATCGACCGCAGGCCTTGAAGAATCGAGAGAAACAGCAAGGAGATCTTGATGAAAAAGGTCAGCACCCAGATCGTTATCAGGATTCCCTCCACCCGCTGAAAAAAATTGCCGACATTGATCGTTTTCGCCAGGGCGAAAGCAGGAAACGTACTGTTTTCCGTTTGTTCGATGCCAAGCACCAGCACACTGAGCAGCACGATCACCAGAAGCACCATTCCTCCCGCGATAGTCCCCAAGACTAATACCCGCTCCCCTTCTTTCTTCTTGTTTACCAGCGAAACAAAGGTCAGCATGACAACCAGCTCCTGAAACATGGACGAATGAATTCCCGCTTTCATGACAGGAGTCCAGCCTTCTCCGCAGCTCGGCCAGCACCTCCTCATCGCATATCCCCTGCATGTACATGATAAAGACCTGCGTATTGGTTTCGGTACCGATTTTGCGCTGCTCCAGCCGCAGCTTCCGGTTCTGGATCCGCCGTCTGACCAGCGCCGTATTCTCGCGAAGCGATTAGGTAAAGCCCTCCCTCGGGCCCCTCACGACCGACTGGGAGGTCGCCTCTTCAACACCGCGCTGTTTTAGCGCCTCCGTGCCCGCATACAGGACTTTTCTAAGTCCGTCAATATACAAAATGGTGCTGCCGCACAGCACTTTCTCTTCCAGCTCAATGATCGTTTCCGCTTCACCGATCTTCCCCATCAAGATCGTGCGCTTTTGGAGCAGCTGGAAAAGCTCCTCCGAGGACAGGCGCTGCCCCTCCGAATAGAAAGACATGTCCTGGTGCAGAGCTTCTAGCACTCCCTGCGGGTTCGCCAAGCCTTCGATATATATAATCACCATCGGTTTAAACCCTACGATGATTTCGCGGTAAACAATATCAGGGCTTTGTCCTAGGGCGTTTCTTGCCATGTCCATGAATTCAACGGTTGTGCCGGGTAAGGCTTCATGACCGGAGCAGCTGTTCATGTTATTCATCCCGATGTCAGCTCCTCAGCAAGCAAGATGTCCAAATACAGCGACGCGTGCCGCTGGTTATTCATACCATCCCCTGGAATAGAAAATATATACATTTTCCCCGGCCGGTCATAGCCTAAAAAAGCCGTCCCCGGAGCAGCTCTCGCTGCTTCAGGCACGGCGCAGAACGTTCATCCGCCTGCCGCAAGCATGATCATTCCTGACGAAATAAGGGAAGTCACCGCCTGCTTGCCGGCGAGCGAGAAGGCAAACGACCAGCCAAGCTCCTTTCTGACGGTTCACAGAGTCACCAGACAAGCGGTCAAGGTCGACGCCAGATACACTAGAACGAAAATTTGACTCGTTGACAGCGACTGCAGCAGCTCGCCTTCGCCCTGATTCAAGATTAATAGCCCGTCTTTGCGCAGGACCGAAAAGACGATGCCGCCCGCGGCCGCGGCAGGCAGGTGGAACAGCTGCAGAACCGGACCTGCCGCCTTCGACAGCCATTCCATCAGGCCGGTGATCTGCAGTATCGCCGCGAGCAGACAAATGGCAATATAAATCGGCATCGCCTGCAGCAGAAACTGCTTGACGACGATTCGGCCCCGCCAGCTCACCGCGCGCAGCCCGGGCCGCTGGAGGAAGGTGGGAGTCTGGTACACCGGCGCTGCGAGCGAGTCCGATTGGCGGTGCCATATTCGCGTATGCAAAGCGCCGGCCAAGCCCAGTGCGGCCACATAGGGCAGAAACAGCCACGGATGCCCGGCGGAGCCGAACACCGATAAGGAAGCCCCGATCTGATAGCTGCAGGCCGAGCCGAAGGCGATCAGCGATACGCATGATTTGCGGGTGCATGCGCTGCAAGCGCGGCTTTGAAAAACAGCGACGACGTTGCAGCCGAAACCGGACAGCACCGGGATGAGATCCCGTCCGCTCAGTCCGATGCGGCGCATCCATCCGTCCAGCGCATCGGTGATCCGGTCACTTGATTCCGCTTTCTTCCGCCAATGCGACACTGACTCCCAGCAGCACGACGACCGGAAACGCCCATAAGAAGGAATACCAGCCCAGCGTAACTATGCCGTAATCGCCGACCAACAGAGAACGCGCCGGCGGAGAGGCCGTCTCAAACCAGCGTTTGACCGGATCGATAACGGTTCGATCCGCTAGGGGCTGCAGCCATGCCGACAACAGATAAGCCAGCCCTACCGGTGCCTGCAAACAGCAGGCAGGTTGCCGCCAGCGCAAGCGGACGCCCCCAGACGGGATGTTCGAACCAGGTAGCTTTCGGATGCACAACGGACAAATGGCGTGCCGGCATTCGCTTTGCGCCGGAACGAAGCGGTTGGGCCTTGGTAAACGACAGGAGAATCTCCGTCCGCTCGGCTGCCTTCAGCCGGCGTGCGTCAGCCGTCATCACCGGAATGCCCAGCCATTTGCCGTAATAACGCGCAGACTCCGGCAGACGGTTCGGCTGCTTATCTGCAAAGGTCAGCACCAGCAGAGCCTTTTTGCTATCCAAGTTCAAGGCTTTGAGCAGCAGCGGCAGCTCCACCGAAGCGTGCGTGGCGCGCACGACCAGCACCACAATATCCGCATGCGTCACCGAGTCCAACGCCTCTTGCGTCGTTCGGCTGTCATCCTGAACCCGAATGCCCGGAAGATCCGCCAGCTCAAGCCCATCCGTTAGCCTCCCTTTGCGCGAACGGATCGTGGACCCGCGAAAGTTGGCTTCTTCTCCGGTTTCTTCTCCGGTCAGCCCGCGGAACAGAGCGGATTTGCCGGAGGATTCGAAGCCGATCAGCACCGCCGTATGCGGCTGCTCCCGCGCTTCCGTCAGCATTGGCAGTCCTCTCCGCAGCAGCTTAAATCGGTCAGCAGCATGCCCTGCTTGCGGTATTCCTCCAGCATGCTCGTATCCAGGCCGAGTCTTCCCGCAATCGCTTCCGCCACCACGCCGAACCGCTGCCGGAACTTGTAGATGAAGCAGAACAGCAGATTGCCGTGCGTAACGCCCGGGACCGGAAACGAACAGTCCCGGCGTGGCGGTCGATTCATCCTGCTCGCTGAGCAGGATAACTCCTTCGCTGTCCTGCTCGAATAAATGCCGGAGCCGATCCAAGCCGCCTTTAAAGCCTGTAGCCAGAATCGGGCGATGCGCCGTCTTAATGAATCGGTGGCTGCCTGAAGCGTCTTCGCAGCAGATCAGGTACCCCTCCTCGTTCTCTGCGCGTTCGATCCAATGCACTTCATAGCCGCCGAGCCATTCGATGGCTCCATCCCCCGTTTCCTTCAGGCGGTCACTTCGTGAAGGGAGACAGCTCTACGCTCGGATCGCTGCTGCCTTTTTCCATCCACCGGCCGTTTCGATCGATCAACGTTACTTTCTTCCCCAGCCGGCTCAAATGAATGGCGGCATCCGCTCCGCTCTCATAGCCGCCGATGACGACGATCTCTTCCCCCTCGATCTCCTTCCATTCGCGGACAAAGCTGTTATGTATACCGTATTCCGCTCCGGGGAAGCCATCCAGCTTCGGATATTGGAACTCCCCGGCTGCCCAGATCAGGCAGCTGGCGCACATCGTTCCTTTCGAGGTTTCCAGTTCAAAGCCCCCTCCCTGCAGCGGACGAACCTCGGTTACATCGACGCCCGTCTGCACAGGCAGCTGCTTGAACTCGGCTACGGCCTGCAAATAATCCGCATAATCTTCACCGGACGGATGCTCGGTTCCGAGCGTGTATGCAGGGGACGTTTTCAACGCAATCGCATTGAGATCCAGCATCCCGTAGGCGTTGCTTGTAAAGGACGGCGTTATCATGCGCATTTCCTCCGGCCACATGAGAAAAGAAGCGCCGATCTCCTCCCGTTCCAGAATGCAGAAGGAGCCGACGCCCAGATCCTTCAACGCGCAGCCCATGCCGACGCCAGCAGCGCCTCCTCCGACAATGAGACAATCATATCTGTTCAACAGCTGTCACTCCTTATATGTCAGTAATTAAGCACCGGAAAAGTAACTTGAAGCTCTACATTCCTTCGGCAATCCTATTTAGAGAATGCTTAATAGTAATTATTACGTTTAAATAAAGTATATATTACTCTCGTTCAAGCTGTCAATTGATGGGCAGGAGAAACTCAGAAAGAACCCAATGTATTGAGTAAAATTAAACCACCATACAGTCGCCAAAGCCGACAAAAAAAGCACGGGGCCGAATGCTTCAGGCCCAACGTGCTTGTCTCAATTGTTACTTATGTAAAAGCGCATCGATATTCAGTATAGCAGCCAAATGCTGGCCGTTCTGTCCGATCCCCTTAACGCATGACTTGCTGTCCTCCCCACTCCCGGGCGGGGTGTGCAGGTTGGAGTATACGGCTACTTGCGTCACACGATCTACCATCACACCCACAGATTCCTCTCCGTCTTTGACGATCACAATGCGCGCAGCTTTGGTCGGCGGCTCGTCCGCTAAACCGAACCATGCACGCAGGCTAATCACCGGCACCAGGCTGCCGCGTAATTGGATTACGCCTTGGATATAGGGTGGAGAGTGGGGAATGACTGTCATTTTCTGCATTCGGATAATTTCCCGAATCCGGTCAATGCCGATGGCGTAGTGCTCTTCCCCTATAGCCATCTCGATAAATTGCTCTTGGCGAACCGTTGTCATGCTATCACTCCGCATCGTGTTAGTTAACTTTGAAGGTAGCAATGGATGTATTTAATTCATCGGCCAGCAGCGCCAAGGACTGACTTATAGCTGCCGTCTCTTCCGCTGCCGCAGCTGCCTCTACGCTTGCTGCGGCAATCGTTTCTACCGACTGCATGACTCCGGAAGCTTGAGCAGCCTCTTCTTCGCAAGCAGCGGCAATTTCATTCACCTTTTGCGAGGATTCGCTGACCATATGAGCGATTTTGCCGAATGCCTCTCCGGTTCCGTGCGGACTGGGCGACGCTTTCCGTCACGGCCGCCACGCTTTGTTTTGTATTCTGCTGCATCACTTTAATGATTAAAGTAATCTCTTTGGTCGCCTGGCTGCTTCTTTCAGCTAATTTCCGAACCTCATCAGCGACGACAGCGAATCCTCTGCCCTGATCTCCTGCCCTCGCCGCTTCGATCGCCGCATTTAGCGCGAGCAAATTAGTCTGATCCGCAATGTCATCAATGACTTCGATGATGTCCCCGATTTTAAGCGAGTCTTCTTCCAGACGGGACATCGAAACGTTCACCTGCTGCATGCCTGTTATCGAAGCCTCCACTACACTTCCGCCTTCTCTGGCTGTCTGCACCGTGGCGTCGGAAAGCTCGGCAGCCTGCTCTGCACTGCGCGCAACGGAATCGATTGCCAAGGAGAGCTCCTTGAACAGCTCTGTAATGGAGTGGGCCGACTGGGCTTGGCTGGAGCTGCTGCCCGCAATTTCCTGTGTACTTGCCGAGATTTGCTCCGATGCGGCGGCAACGCTTTGCGATGATTGAATGACGCCGCCGATCATCCCTTTTAAATGGTCCACCATCTGGTTCAAGGAAACGGATAACTGGCCAACCTCATCCTTACTTTCAATATCCGACCGTTCGCTAAGGTCCCCTCCGGCTACCCGGGAGACCAAGGAAACCATTTTATTGAGAGGCTGGGAGATGGAGCGGGCAATCCCGTACCCCATACCGATACTGAACAGAAAAGCAATTAGGACGACAGTAATAGTAATCGTGCGTGACGAATTGTAAGCTTCAAGTGAAGCTGCCTTTGTCGCCTCTGCCAGCTTTACATTAATACTAATCAGATTGACCAGACTATCCCTTACCTTGCTCTCCTCTTTGGTCAACTGGCCGTCTTTAAACTTGACGAATTCCGATGGGTCTTGCTGGTAAGACAATTGGATCGCTGTGTCAAACAGCTTTTCGTAAACGGGATACGACTTCTCAAACATGTCGATTTGGTCCTGTTCCGGCTTTGTAAGCGTCGTATTTTGATAAGAGGCTATTTTATCGAGCATCTCTTTTCTTAAAGCTGGAACCTCTTGAGCATACTTGTCTTTTTCTTCTTTGGTCGGTGCCAAGCTCATATCCCGCAGCCGAACCTTCAGCTTCTCATAATTAATTTGAGCTGCGGACAGATCCCGTACAGATATCAGATTATTTCCGTACATTTGCTCCATATTGTTTTCCACCGTGTGCAAGTTTTGGATGGAGTAAATTCCTACTGCCGCCAGAATAAAAGAAATAACTAAGAAAGACGAAATTATTTTGACGGATACTTTCAGATTATTAAACCATTTCATTCGATTCGTTCCCCCTGGATGACATTCATTTCTCACAGACTTGTAGACTCATACCGCTTCTTCAATGGCTCCTCCCTTCCAAAAGAATCCATGCAATCGTAGAAGTATTCGACTTAATTCGATAATAACCTTCATAATTCGACAAATATTTCGATTGATATGCAGAACGATTTTACGCTGCCCGGCGATCCGGCCGAAATTAAAGGAACTTCCGGTGTGCTGCAGAACATGAATAAGATACTGAATGCTTACCGGGCAGCGGGTTTACCCGATTATCCATGTCGTTCGTTTGTACAAAGCTGGAACGGTTTCTGCGCAGTCAAAGCATCGATACGGTCGTGTTTACAGGCTGCAATTTTCCGAACTGTCCGAGAACATCCATATACGAGGCGAGCGATCGGGATTTCCGGATTGCAGTCGTCGAGGACGCCATGTCGCAACTGTACGATCAAGGCTTCCAAGAACTAAGAAATATCGGTGTTATATAAAAATGAGGCGAGGCCGTCCTCCGTGCCAACGGGAAGCGGGCATTTAAAAGAAGGCAAAAAAAGAGGGCCCTAAGGCCCCCTTCCGGGATTATTAATGCATCGGATTCATTTCCGCGCGAGTGACAATAACACGGCGGATAAAGAATGCGATCGCCAGACCGATAATGGTGACGATCATTGCGAAGAAGAACACATTTTGCGAGCCGAATGTCATGGCCTTGGCCACTTCGGTCAGCTCGTTCGGTGCGGGAGAAGCATGCAGATAGCTCTCCACGCCTTTGGTCAGAATGCTGATCGCTACTGCCGTACCGATTGCGCCTGCAACCTGCTGCAGCGTGTTCATCACCGCCGTGCCATGCGGATACAGCTCCGGCGGCAGCTGGTTCAAGCCGTTCGTCTGCGCAGGCATCCAAACCATCGAAATACCGACCATGAGACCAATATGCAGGGCGACAATGAAAGCGATGGAAGACGCCAGCGTGATGCCGGAGAAGAACCACAGCGTAGACGCGACGATGAACAGGCCGATAATGACGAGCCATTTGGGCCCGTACTTATCAAATAAGCGCCCCATTTTGGGGGACAGAATTCCATTCAGCGCGCTGCCCGGCAGCAGCATGAGTCCTGCAGCGAAAGCGGACAGCTTCATCCCGTTCTGCAGATACATCGGCAAAATAATCATGCTCGACAAGATGATCATCATACAGGAGATGGACCATCAGCAGACCTACGATAAACATCGGGTACTTGAAGACGCGCAAATTCATCATCGGTTCCCGCATAAAGATTTGTCTCAGTACGAACAAGGCGAGTCCCGCCAGCCCGATAAGGATCGAAGCAATGACGACTGCGCTGGTCCAGCCGCCTTCGCCTTCGCCCGCTTTACTGAAGCCGAAGACAACCCCGCCGAAACCGATCGTCGACAATATGACGGATAACAGATCGATGCGCGGCTTCGTCAGCTCCGTCACATTTTCCAAATACTTGAGTCCTACCAGCAGACCTATGATTAGAAACGGCAGCGACAGCCAGAAAATATAATGCCATGTAAAATATTCGATCAAAAGCCCTGCCACGGTAGGGCCCGTTGCCGGCGCAAACATAATGACGAGACCGACGAAGCCCATTGCGGCTCCGCGTTTCTCCGGCGGATAGACCACAAGGATCGTATTGAACATGAGCGGTATTAACAGGCCCATGCCGGCCGCTTGCAGGACCCGGGCAACCATCAGCATTTCGAAATTGAGTGCGAGCGCCGCGATCAATGTGCCGATGATGGAGCTCGTAAGTGAGATGATGAACAGCTGTCTCGTCGTAAACCATTGAAGGAGCAGCCCGGTCATCGGCATGAGAATGCCGAGCGTCAGCAGAAAGCCTGTCGTTAACCATTGCGCGGTCGCAGCCGAAATGCCGAACACGTCCATTAAATTACTGATCGCAATGTTGAGCGCTGTCTCGCTGAACATACCGATAAAGCCGCAGATAAGCAGCGATGCCATAATGGCTCGCGTATTGTATTGCTTCATTCACGATTCCCCTTCCCTCTCCCGAAAAACTCTTTATATGCGACACTATATTCGTTCGCTATCTGTTACAATAATATTTACAGTTATTCCTGTCAATACTCGGGAGCTAAATTATTTGTAAATACAAGAACATACGCCTAGGCAATCCCGCCTCCCAGCTTCCTCTCTAGCGTATCCAATTGATCATACAGACCCTAACTATATCACATTTCCATCCCGATCTCCGCTACAATTTCGAAACCGTTCGGTTCGGCAATGGCATAGCGGAGCTCCCCGCCACGCTCTTCCAGTCTCGCCTTCATCACGCTTAAACCAAAGCCTTCCTTTATCTGCTGATGCGATTCCAGCGCTATGATTGTAATAAAAGCAAGGATTAAACGAGGCTGGGTCCATAACCGTTTGGGGATAAACAAGATGATGGAATACGAGCACCAAATCCATAGGCTTAAAACGGCTTTGGGTGTGGGGCCTGTAAATAATTGATTCATATACATGAGCAGCAGGAGGATAACCACACTCATTATTTTTCTTAGGCTGGACCGGCTGTTGTTATTTTGAAGCGACACCTTTATCATCCCTAACTTTAAGAACGGTTGTTTATTCTCTGATTCGTCCCTGCCGCTGCTTCAGCAAAACTTTGACATAATAAACAACGTAATAGGTAAATGTGATTAACGTCAAGCCGGAAGTCCACGACATTCCGATAGTCGAGCCGATACTGTAGAAATCATGGCCTGATGCTGTCTGCACAGTATTCAATCCGCCGTTAGCGTAAAATGTATACGCCCGGGAAATAACGCGCAGGAAGAAAAGAATCATGACGCCGGTCCCGATCCAGGTATTCGGACGAAAGTGCCAGCTTCGATCTCGCTGCTCGAAGTCCGTCTTGGCAAGTCCATAATTTGCAAGAATGACGCCAATAACGATTCCCGCCAGATTGGAGATCAAGCTGGCCGGGTGAAAAATGCCCAGTGCAAAAAAGGCTAAGCCGACGATCAGGAATGTTATCATCTTGAGTACGATTTTGCCCGGCCGCAGCTGCTGCCATCCTACATTCCCTCGAATCCACCGGATCATAATTAAAGCAACAAGAGCTATGATAAGGATATTATTAAACGATATATTCATGTTTGCTCCACTCCTTTTGAATTTCAAAACGATCCTGCACCTATCTTAGCGAGTAATGCCGTAGTGTTTCGACTAGCTAAAGATAGAAATTCAAAAAAAGCCTCTATCTCCAGATAGAGACCCTTCGAATAGGAGCAGTCAAGTTTTGACCCTAACAGAAAGAAGGAATAGAGCCTATCAATGATCGTTATCAAGCGCCATGTTGAAGCCTCAAGCCGGCGGCTCATCTATACGTTCTCCGATTGTAAATTTTTTATCCGTAACTTCCTACAGGAGCTGCCCCTTTACCGCGCTAGCTTTATACTCCGAGCTTCTCCAATCCGACTGACCGCCGCGCAGCGCCGCAACGCGTGCCTGAGATAGGCGCGCGCTGAACCATCCTCAGCGAGTTCCCAGCGAATCAACAACCCCGAGCCGCCGGTTAGCCCGGGATCGCTTGCGCCCCGCTCCGCTTCATCTTTCCTTGGGAATGACGGAACAATTCCTCATAGCAGCCCTGACGCTGAAGCAGCTCCTGGTGCGTTCCTTCTTCGACAATTGCGCCCTGGCGCATAACCAGTATCCGGTCTGCCTGCATGATCGTGGATAACCGATGCGCGATAACGATCGTCGTCCGCCCCTGGGATACCACCTGCAGCGCCTGCTGAATCAGCTGCTCTGTCTGAGAGTCCAGATTGGCGGTAGCCTCATCCAGAATCAGAATCCGCGGGCGGAAGACGATAATGCGCGCGAAGGATAAAAGCTGACGCTCCCCTGCGGACAATCCGCTGCCTCTCTCGGACAGCCTCGTATCGTAGCCGTCATTCATACGCCGGATCAGCGGATCGGCGCCAACGAATTCGCACGCCTGGATGACCGCATCGCGGGAAATCGTCTCGTCGAACATCCGGATATTATCGAGAATGCTTCCTGCATACAGGTAAGGCTCCTGCTGGACGAGACCGACGATCCGGTGTAATTGGGCCTGCGGAATATCGCGGATATCTGTGCCGTCAATGAGGATGCCGCCTTCCTGCACATCATAGAACCGGCACAGCAGGCTAATAAGCGAGCTTTTGCCTGCACCGGTGGTGCCGACTATCCCGATCATTTCGCCTGAACGGATATGAAGGTCAAGATCTCGAATGACCGGCGATCCCTTTTCATAACCGAAGGTAATCTGATTGAAATCGATATTCCCCTGCACCGAATACCGATCGACCCGGTGCGCCGCCGGACGGTTCATCGATTTCGGGACGGGTATCGAAGACGCTCCAGATTCGATTGACTGCGACGGTAGCGGACTGCAGCATATTCCACTGCTGCGTGATAGCGTTAATGGGCTGGAAAAACTGTCTAATATACGTAATGAACGCATATAGAACACCAAATGCAAGGGCGTGGTCGAGCACCGCTCTGCCGCCGGTCCGATACGATGAGCGCAATCATAAGGTTGCTCAGCAAATCGAACGAACGGCTGAAGAGAACGACGGTACGAATTTCGCGAATGTTAGCCTTGAAATAGGCGTCATTCCGTTCTTTGAACTGCTCCGCCTGCGCCTTCTGCTGCTGGAACACTTGAATGAGGTTCATCCCAGACAGATTCTCGGCCACAAATGCCACAAGACGGGAAAGCCGCGTGCGGGCCATCTGGTATGTAATGCGCATATAGGAACGGAAAGCAATCGCGATAAACGCAATCAGCGGCAGCAGTACTAAGCAATAGGTACCAAGCGTAACGTCGAGCTGAAACATCATGACGAGAATGAAGATTACAGTAAGACCATCGCGAAGCAGTGTCAGCAGTACTTGGTTAAAAAACTGATTCAGCGCCTCGGTATCGCTGGAGACATGCGTTATCAGGCTGCCGCTCGTGGTCTTATCGAAATAAGACATCGAGAGCTTCATTATATGCTCGAACAGCTGCTTGCGTATTTTGGCGACAATGCTCTGTCCGGCAAACTGCAGTAAATTGTTCTGCAGGTAAGTGAATATCAAGCCGGATAACGACAGTCCACAATAAATAAGGCATATCGTAATTAAACTGCCATATTCGTTATTTCCTGCCATCAGATGGTCATCGATCGCGATTTTGACCAAATAAGGCTGGAACAGCTCGGCCGCGACGGTGATAACGGTGCAAACCGCAGCCAAGGCAAAGGTGATGCGGTGTGTTCGAGCATAGGAGCCAAGGATTCGGAAGGCGGACCGATACCGGGGCTTCGGCTGCTTGCCGGTATCCGTTTTCTGATCCATCTGCCAGTTGTTAATGGTCTGGCGCATCCCGACTTCCCTCCTCTTGAATCGAATGGAGCGTAGCATACAGCCCCGGTTCGGCGAGCAGCTCCTCATGCTTACCGCGCTGTAGGATTCGTCCGCCCTCCATGACGACGATAAGATCCGCGTGCTTCAGGGCACTGATCCGGTGCGCGATGATGATCGTGGTCTTGCCGCGCCGCTCCTCCTGAATGGTCTGGAGTATCTCGTTCTCGGTAACCGCGTCGACAGCGCTGACGCTGTCGTCCAGGATCAGCAGCGGCGCTTGCTTCATGAGACCGCGCGCCAAGCTCGTTCGCTGCCGCTGTCCTCCGGACAGCGTAATGCCTCTCTCCCCCAGCTTCGTCTCGAAACGGTCAGGGAAGGCGGCGATATTATCGTAGATCCGCGCCTGTCTGGCAGCGGTCTCGATCGTTTCCTGGCCGGCTCCCCGGCTGGAGAAAGCGATATTCTCGCGAATCGTTGTGCTGAACAGGAAGCCGTCCTGCGGCACATAGGCCATTTGGCTGCGCAAGCTCTCCAGCGTCAGACCGCGGATATCCGTCCCGCCGATGCGAATCGCCCCTTCGGGAGGTTCATATGTACGAAGCAGCAGCTTAACCAGCGTCGTCTTGCCGCTTCCGGTTCGTCCGACGATGCCGATCGTCGCGCCGGGCTTGATGAACAGGTCAATATCCCGCAGTGCAGGCTGAGGCGCCTCCGGATAGGTAAAGGTGAGCCCTTGTATGTGAACTGCAGCCTGCTCAGGCTCGATACTTACTGCATGCTCGGCTTCTACAATATCCGGCGGGACTGCAATCAATTCGTTCAGGCGCTGCAAGGACGCCCGCGAACGCTGCACGGTATTGATCACGTTGCCGATCAGCTGCAGCGGGTTCATCAGCATGCGGATGTACAGCGTTAGTGCCACGAAATTGCCCAGCGTGATCGTTCCATTAACGGTCAAGTAACCGCCGAGCGCCAGTGAAACGACCAGGGACATAGCCCCGAGAAAAGGCACCAGCGCTTGGAAAATCGAGGATATGCGGACAAGCGACAGCTGATGGTCGCGGATTCGGTCGACGTAAGAACCGAACCGCTCGACCATAATAGGCTCGACGGCGAATTTTTTCGTAACCCGTATGCCGCCGAACTGCTCCTCAGCCGTTTCCGTCATGGCTCCCAGCGCCTCCTGGACTTTCAGCGACCGTTTGCGAATGACCGGACCGAAGCGTGTCACAATCCAGGGAATCAGAAACAGAGGCACGATAGAAGCTGCGATAAGATAGAGCGAAATCCCGCTCAGGATCATCGCGCCTATGCAGGAAAACAAGAGCAGGGCTGCCGCCATCGTCTGGTTCACGCCCATTGAGATGGACTCCCTGACTCCGGTAACGTCGTTCATGAAGTAGCTCAGCATCTTCCCCACGCCGTTGCGTGAATAGAAATGCTCGCTCAGCCCCGAGAAATGCGTAAACAGCCTGCGGCGGGTCACGTATTCGAACCGTCTGCCGACATACATAATCAGATAATGACCATATCCGCCGATAAGCACGTTGCCCGCCCCGATCGCCAGCAGCAGCAGACTGTATCGAACGATATCGTGCTCCGTCAGTTCACCGGCCTGCAGCCGGTCCGGTGAAATGGCCGAGCACCATCGGAAAGCAAGCAAACACGATACTGGCGGCCGTATGGAATACGAAGGACGAGACATAGATGCGCCAAGACTCTCCCACAAATGGTTTCAATATGCCGCTCGACTTCAAAAACCATCACTTCCTCTGCCCGGGTTATTAAATGTCGGCACTTATTCGCCAGCCCTCTGGTCTTCCGTTAAAGGATTCTCCTTGAGCGGCGGCGTAACGGATTCATCTGCAGCAGCGGAAGCCGGAGCCGAAGTCGAATCCCCTATTTTCTTCAGATCGTCCTGAAGCTTGGTCATGAGCTCCTGGAACTCTTTGGCCTGCCTGGAAGAAGGATTCTCCTGCGCCGCTTTGGCCGATCCCGCCATCAAATAAATGAGTTCGGACCACTCCTTCATGAACTCGCGTAATTCGTGCTTGCCGTGCCTCCCGGATTGTCCATGCCGGCCGCGGCGCTCCCACCGATTCTCCGATCGTTCCGGGTCCGCTTTTTCTCTTTGGCGCAGATGCTCCTTCCCCTCATCCGTAATGTGGTAGAGCTTCTTGCCGTCTTCTTCACTAAACCCGATCAGGTTCAGCTCCTCGAGCAGCTGCAGGTTGGGATAAACCGAACCGGCGCTTGGAGTATACAATCCGCCTGTCTTCTCTTCCATCGCTTTAATCAGCTGGTAACCGTGCATAGGTCCGGTAGCGAGAAGCTCAAGAAGAGCAAATTTAAATTCCCCCCGCTCGAAAAACCGGCGTTTTCCTTCTCCCCGTCCGCCAAAGCCTTCTCGCGAACCGCCGCGATGATGCCGCGAGAATAGTTCCAGAAAGCCTTCATCCTTACCGCTAAACCGCCGCCATCCTTGATAGCTCTTCCGGTAATGGTTAAATTTCAATCGAATCATCCTCCAATACGATATATCGTTACAACAACATAATAATACGATATATCGTATTGAGTCAATAGCGACTGTTCAATTCTTTCTTTATATTTCCAGCTAGCCTAATAATACGAAAAAGCCGCGTTCTGCACGCAGCTTCATTCAGATCTTCTTTTCTTCGCATACCTTCGCCGCAACCTGCCTCGTTCCGCAGGAAACGATTTTTTTATCCCGGCACCGGCGGCTCCGTTCAAGCTATTGCGCTTGCCGCGAAACCATCGTTTTATTCCTCCCGGCTTTCTTTGCTTCGTACAGAGAGAGGTCTGCAAGATGCAGTAAGTACGAGGGTGAATCGGTTGGGGAAACACTCTCGGATATTCCCATCGAGGCCGTAACCTGCTTGCCTGTAGGGCTGACCGTATTTTCTAACGTTGTTCGAATACGTTCCGCAATGGTGAATGCTTCCCCGGCACTCATTTCCGGCAAGAGAACGACGAATTCCTCCCCTCCGAGCCGGCAGCAAATATCGCGGTCGCAGGCGGATGAGATCATGACTCGGACGACATGATGGATCACTTCGTCGCCGATCTGATGTCCATGCGTGTCATTCACCGCTTTGAAATGATCAATATCCAGAAGGATGATTGCATATTTTACGCCGTCATGAATCCATTTTTGCATAACAGACTCCATGGCTCTGCGATTTTTCAAACCGGTAAGCGAATCGGTCAATGCCGCTTCGGACAATTGTTCGGTTTGTTCCTTCATCTTATGAATGGCTGTCATGATCGTTTTGGTTAAAATATCCGCTTCCCTGTTCCAATGGTTTCCGCTGTGCAGCGGAGCCATCTTCCCGCTTTTGCTAAATAAATCAACCACATTGGACAGCGAAACGAAAGGCTTCGCCAATTTTCGGGCCAGAACGATAGCCAGTACCATCAACAAGAGCGCGGGAGGCAGCGTATAAAGGACAAGCTTGCTTATATGCTGATTCAGCTCCTGGTAGACCGTCGTGATAGGCGTTTGTGACACGACCCCCCACCCAATATCCGGGACAACCACATAGCCCGCCAAATTCACGATCCCTTTCGTATTGACGACGATTTCTTTTCCGTTTTTGGAATGGATGAGCTTGTCGATCACTCTGTTGGAGCTGGCATCATCTCCGAGCCGGCTTTTATCGGGATGGTACAGCAATCGGCCCGTGGGACCGACTACATAATAATAGGAGCCTAAGCCGTCCACCTTATTATTCCTGAGAATGGAATTTAACACATTGTCCTCTTGCAGGTAAATGACGCCGCCAATAAGTCCTCTATATACATTATGACTATCGTAAACGGGCTCGCTCATTAAAAGAATCAGTCTCCCGGTCGCTGCAATATAAGGAGGAGAAATAGAGGGGCTATGCGTCGTCAGAGCGTCCTTAATCGCATCGGAACTAAGAAATTGGCCTGTCATTTGAATTGATTGCGGAGAAAGCTCCAGAAGCTCTCCGTTTTCATCAATCCTAAAAATAGAGTTGAAATAACCGCTGCTTCTACGGGATAAATCCAAATATTCCTGAAGCTGCTCGGGGTCGTCCATATGTTTGGTAAAGTACATGGAGGTAGATTGAAGCGTTTTCCTCATCGATTTAAATAAAGAATCAATGGTAACGCTGATATCCTCGGCATTCGAATAATTCATGGTTAAGGTGGTGTCTATTAAAGTAAGCTTTTCAGATTGGTAGGAAGTAAATAAAGTGATCCCTATGGTTAGAGTGACAGCGATAGCTACCAGTCCCGTTAAGAGTACGGTTAAGCTTATTTTCTTTTTGTTACTATTATTCATACACATGCGACACCCCGTTACAATCCGAATCCATTTCAATTCGACATTTTTCGCGGTTTTCCTTGTTTTATGAAGCGAGCCTGCAAAAATATTTTAGCAGCTCTTTTTTACGGTGTGTCCCGGCCGTTCTTGCCCATCAAATCAAAAAAGCACCTTCGTTTAAGAAGATGCTTCCTTGTTTAATAATCCCACTCCGCCAAATCCTGCATGAGCGTTCGGGCAAAAGCCAGCTGCTCTGTCGTATACTTATCCAGAAACCTCATAAATCGCTCCTCGACTTCATGGTGTAAGCGGTTATGAATCTTATGCACTTTGTGGCCGTTCGGGGTCAGGCTATAATAAACTTCCTTCTTGTTATCATTGATCTGCTGTCTTTTTATTAATTTAAGCTGCAGCAGCCTTTTACTGATTCGCGTAATCGAGCCTTTGGTTAAACCCGTTTTTTCGGAAATGGAAGTGACATTAATCGGCGAAAAGTCCCCAATGCATGCAATTAAATGAATTTCAGACAAAGTAAGATCTATGTTCTCTCCAAATTGCGCTTCCAGGTTCTGCATTTCCTCGCGTACCCGGATTGCAAACTTGCTCTCTCTTACCTCCTGCTGGCTGACAAGCTGAATGAAATTTTTGAATATCCACTGCTTGGAAAGCTCCGTTGTTTGCATGCTCTTTCTCCTCTTTACCTCTCTCCTTTCCAATTATACACGACGGTTTTGGAAAAAACAGTTCGCATCGGCCTTTTTATTTGCGATACGACTGCTCGATCCCCTGCTTGATTCGATCCAAATCATTCGACTCATTCACGGAAACGGCCCAGGTGATGTAGCCGTCCGGCCGAATCAATACGGTATGCACATCCTCCCACCCTGGATAAGCCCCTGCAAGCGACGAATGAACCAATCGAATATGCTGAATTGAGAGTGGGTTCATTGCCTGAAGAAACCGCTCGTCCGAAGCAAGTTGCAGCAAAATATATTTCCCTTCGCGGAAAAGCTCGTAGCTGCTGTACAGCTCTCCGTCGTTGGAGCGAAGCAGGATCTCCGCCAAGCGGCAGGATGCCTTTCCTCATGATAGCTGTCCAGCAGCGTGGGCGGCGCCCATCCTTTCAGCTCGGCGGCAAGCTTCCAGCCAAGGTTCATTGCTTCCTGCAAGCCTACGTTCATCCCTTGGCCGCCTGCTGGAAAATGAATATGTGCCGCATCCCCCGCAAGAAAAATTCTTCCTGACCTGTAGCGCTCGGCCTGCCGCGTGGCATTGCCAAAACGCGTTAACCAATATGGATTCGATATGCCATAATCGGTCCCCAGCACGCGGATCATACCGGCGCGCAATTCCTCTCTTTCGGCCCTATGCTCCAGTATTTTTTCCGTTTCCGACTGGGCGATGAACAATGAATAATTGGACGAGGAATCAACGACACTGAAGTCCAGGCGCGTTTCCAATCCGGCATAATGTCCGGTAGGAATCGGCTTCCCTATGTTTAGCAATTCCTGCTTCAAGCCGCGCAAGTCCAGAATCTCCAGCGTGCGCGGATGTATACTCAGCGCCCGTGAAAGGCGTCGTATGCTCCAATCGTTCCAATACGCAGACACGGACACCGGCTAGAGCTAATTCTCCGGCCAGCGTCATGCCTACCGGTTCACCGCCAACGACGATAACATCGTAATTCATTTGACCTTCCTCCTTTAATGGTTACGGATAGAACAACGAAGCTTCCATCCATCCTGTATGGAATCCAAGCGCGGACTTCTGTATCATTTTTGTTTCGCACAAAACAATATTTCCGTAATTTTGTTTTGTTCGAAACAAAATTATAATATCACATGATTATATCGTCAACAATCCCTTCTTGAAAATTGTTTCTAACAAAACATTCAAACGAACCGTGTGCTGCAAACATCCTATGCGGCAATACTTAGCAGTGCTTACGGTTATCAAGAACAGGCACTGCCTCAAAAACCGGCTACTGATTTTTTAGTTCCCGCAGACAGCCTGCCAAAAAGGCCAACCCGTAATCTCTGTTTGACCTGTTCATACGAAAAACGCCTCCACCCCACTTATACAGGGTTGGAGGCGTCTTGCACAGCATGTGAAACGGAGCAATCGGTGCTGCTTTTTTTATTTCTTAATTACGGAAAAAAGCTCCGGGAGAAACGTACATGAACCGTTCCCCTCTTGCCATGACATGGCACTTCTGCTCCGGCGTATGCTCATACAGCTCCTGCAGGAAGTAGCCCGGCTTCTCGCTATTGCCGGAGAACACATCATAATGCAGCGGAATAACCGTGTCCATCCGGGCGCCGACCGCCAGCTCCGCAGCTTCCCGGTAGTTCATATTCCCGATCAGTCCCCGGCTTCCTCTGTAGTAATCTCTTCCGTTGATCGGGAGCATACCCAAATCGATTTGCTCCGCCAGAAGAAATTCCGACAATCCCGGATAAATGACTGTATCGCCGGCATGATAAAGCTTGACGCCGTTCATCTCGATCAAATAGCCGACATATCGATGCTTCCGGTCGCTTCCGGTCGTCTCCAAGACTTCATGGGCCGCCGGCACCGGTTGGATTCGGACCTGATCCCCGCCCGCTCCTTCCAGCTCGATCCATTGTCCCGTAAGCGCATCGATAATGCGCCCGGAATCAATTCCGCACTCGCTCTCCAGGATCGGCCGGCAAAAAGCCGGTGCCATAAACGTGGTCTGCGGGCATTGCGAGGCTATGGCTTTTAACGTCCACGGGTCCAAATGATCCTCATGCTCATGGGTAATGAGGCATAGGTCAGCCAAGGTGATATCCTCAGGCCTCAGCAATGAAGGATACACCCGCTTCACGCCTTGCGTATGGTCCAAGAAATCGGAATGAAACGGGTCGATGTGGATGATCGTTTGCCGCCCCTTCAGCACAACGCTCTCTTGTCCGAAAAACCAGACGGCAGCGCAGCCGGAAGGAGGAGAAATCATGCTTATTTCGTCCATCAGCCTTTTGGGCGTACGAGCCGGATACGGCTGCTCAGGCTTCACTTCGCTTCCTCCCCCTTATGATGATAAGACTCTGCAAAGCAGAGGTTTAATATTTCACTCTGCCGCCGAAAATTTCCTTGATCTTCTCCAGTGGCGCCTTAGGCACCCGGTCATACGTCAGCAGCCCGTTAATTTCCTGCTCCACGTCGGTCAGCTGGGTGTAGCATATGCCCTGAACATGAGGCGACTGCAGGAACGGCTCCACGACATCCGCGAGCTTTTTCAGGAAGTCCTCTTCGTTCTCGGCGCCGGAATAGCCCCAGCCTTCCCAGTCGCTCTTCTTATAAGCAATACCTCCGAATTCAGTCACCAATATAGGCTGACCCTCGTATGGAGTACCGCCAACCAGCACCTCGCGGCGATGCGGCTTCGGACCTAACGTTTTCTCCAAGGTAGCATACCGTTCTTCCAGATCCTCGCGTCTCCATTCATAGTCGTGAATCGTAACGAGATCCGTGCTCATATTCTCCCAACCGTCATTGGAGATGACCAATCGGGTATCGTCCAGCGACTTGGTCATATGGTACATCGCAAGCGCATGCTGCTGCTGGCGGCGGTCGACCAGGATGTTCGGAACGCCCCAGCTTTCGTTAATCGGCACCCACACCACAAGGGAAGGATGGTTGTAATCCCGCTCAACAGCTTCCTGCCATTCCGCTGTCACCTTGCGCACGTATTCCTCGGAGTACTGATAAGCGTTCGCCATTTCTCCCCATACCAGGTAGCCGAGCTTATCCGCCCAGTACAAGAACCGCGGGTCTTCAATCTTCTGATGCTTGCGCGCGCCGTTAAAGCCCATCTCCTTCGCCAGCACAATGTCCTGCTTCAGTGCTTCGTCGCTTGGGGCCGTCAGAATGCCATCAGGGAAGTAGCCTTGATCCAGCACCAGCCGCATGAAAAAGACACGGTTGTTCAGCATAACCTTGCCTGCTTCGACGGAAATTTTGCGCATGCCGAAATAGCTTTCAACGGCATCGGTCTGCTGCCCGTCTACGAACAAGGTAACGGTTACATCATACAAATTAGGCTTGTTCGGCGACCACCAGCGGCCCAGCCCATGATCGTTGAAATCATGCAGCCCTATCGTTCTCGATTCTTGCGCGTGCTGGAGACTGATCGTCGTGCTGGCCGAATATTCGTCTTTAAAACGAATATCGATGCGCGCTTCTACCTTGCTCCCAGCCGCAGGCGCCTGGTTCAGGAACGTGCGGATCTGGATTTCATTCGTATCGATATCCGGCTTGAATTTCAGCTTCTGAATATGCAGCTTGCTTACCGGCTCCATCCAAACCGTCTGCCAAATGCCGGTTGTCCGTGTATAGAAGATGGAGGCGGAATCCGCTTTCCAATACTGCTTACCGCGCGGCAGTGTCACATCACGGCTGTAATCCTCGGCGCGAACCACCAGCACGTTGTCTCCCTGCTGAAGAGCAAACGTAATGTCCGCTTGAAACGGAGTGTGCCCTCCCTCATGGAACGCTACCTGTCTCCCGTTCACCCAGACGGTAGCCTTATAATCCACGGCCCCGAAATGAAGCACGATGCTTTGGCCGGACCAATCGGCCGGAACGGTAAAGCTTCGTCTATACCATACCAAATCGTGAAAGCCGGTCTCGCCGATCCCGCTCAATTTACTTTGGTAAGCGAAAGGAACTTGAATTTGCTTGGTAAAAGCTTTGGCGCCCAGCCCCCATTGTTCCCCGTCACCGATACGCTCGTCGTCAAATTCGAATTCCCAAGCTCCGTTTAAGTTAAGCCAAGGTTCTCTAACGAGCTGCGGTCTAGGATACTCCGGCCGTAACAATTGTTCAGTCATGTCAATACTCCGCCTCTTTTCATTAACTTTATAATTAACTTCATCATTGCCTAATTAAGATATTAAACAGCCTCCCGCATAATGTCAACACAAAAGTTGATTATTTAACCGTTAGGTTATATAATCGAATCAGTTAGGAGTGTTAGCGATGAAAATAGATGTGACCACGAAGAATATGAACGTGCTGGAATGCTTCTCTTCCGAAACTCGAGTCCGCATGATCGAGCTGTTAAACGTAAGCCCTTATAATATTGGCGAGCTGGCCGAAGCGTTAGGCTTGTCTTCAGCGATCATTACAAAGCATATACAAAAGCTCGAGGAGGCCGGTATTGTCTCCACCGAGAATATGGTTGGCAAACGGGGGACGCAGAAGCGCTGCTCCTTGAATATCGATCAGCTCGTACTGGTGCTGCGAACCGCCGAAGCGGACAAGCCCAACAACCATAACCGGTTTACGGTAGACCTGCCGGTCGGACAATACAGCCGTTACGAGGTTCGGCCCACCTGCGGGTTAGCATCCTCCGAGAAGCGGATCGGCATGATCGACGATCCCCGGTATTTCGACGACCCCGAGCATACGAAAGCGGAGCACCTTTGGTTTGCCAGCGGTTTTGTGGAGTATCGGATTCCTAATTACCTGGTCGGTCAGTCCGAAGCCGAAAGCATTACGTTCTCGCTCGAAATCTGCTCCGAGGCCCCTCATTATAACGAAAATTGGCCGTCGGATATTACGTTCTCCGTCAATGACATAGATGTGGCTACCTGGACCTGCCCGGGAGACTTCGGCAGCAAGCGGGGTCTGTATACTCCGTCATGGTGGAACGAGAACGATACCCAGTACGGGCTTCACAAAACGATTTCCGTGACTCGCGAAGGCACTTTCATCGACGGCATCCAATTTTCCGGCATTACGATACATCAGCTGAACATCAAGGCCGGACAGGAGCTTCGCTTTCGCATCGCTTGTCCCGAGACGGCTGTGAACTGCGGAGGCGTCAGTCTCTTCGGCAAGGGGTTCGGCAATTATCCGCAGGATATTCGCGTGACCATTATTGTATAAACCTTCCGGTCCGCACAGAAAAAGGACTCTCTCGCTAAGCCGAATTTCGACAGCTCAGCCGAGGCGAGTCCTTTTTTGTACAAGTCAAGTACAGGTAAGCTTCAACGTAAGACTTTACTTTTAAGCGCTGCCTTCTTATCTCCGTTTCTTAAACTCGAATGCATAGATAGAGTGGGCATTTAAGTTCAAGGTCAAGCGGCCTTGCTGTGCCGTTGTCCTTTTTTCCCGTGCAGCAATACGATCCGGTTCAAACACCGAGTTGATGGCTTCGTAATCGTCTCCAGTAATTTCCCATACTTTGACATCCGACTCCAGGGGGAAAGAATCGATCATGATTTCCGTCTCGGCAGACTCGAGCCCCCGGTTCACCGCAAACAGCGTCAACGTATCCTCCGCCTCGTTTATGCAGGAGACGACATCCAGGACAGGCAGGTGCTGAAGATCTGCCCCATGACGGTTTCTCTCAGGCGTTACTGTAAAGGCAGCGCATTCCGCTTCGCTGTGCACGACATGGGCGATGCTGCGGTTCGCATACAGCTTCATCAAATGATACGTAGGCGTCCCGTACACCGTCTGGCTCTTCCCGCTCCAGCCCGTGAGCTTGCCGCGATACTGATCCGCATATTGATCCCCCACACGAATGCATCCGCCCAGCCAGCCATTGACCAAATCCGAATAGCTGCCAATCTCAATCAGGCCGGCTTGCCGGATAAATTCATTCCAATTTGCCGCATTAGCGACGGCGGCCTCCAGCGTATGCTCCATCGGGAGCCCTTTACGAATGGTATTCGGATAATACATAGTGGTATACTCGGTAACCGCCAGCTTGACATGACGGTGCTTTTCACTGCTTAGAATCTGTTCGCCCGTCGTTTCAATGACCTTCCGCGTAACCTCGGGATAGGTGACGATAGCCTTATAGCGCTGCTCTTTGGGCGTATCGGGGGTAATTCCGACCGTGCCGAAGCCGTGGTAAATATGCAGCGTCAAATAATCCATATATTCGCCCGCAATATCCAGCACAATCCGGTTCCATTCCGGGTCGACGTGCCCGCAGGCCATCAGGATGATATTCGGATCGGCCTGCCTCATCGCTTGGGCAAAGCGGATATACCGATGGGCGAACTCCTCCGCCGAGCAGTGACCCACCTGCCAGGGACCGTAAATCTCATTGCCTATCTCCCAATACTTGACTCCGTACGGCTCTGCATGGCCATATTGCGCCCTCAGTGCGCCATAAGCCGTGTCCTCGCTTCCATTGCAGTATTCCATCCACTGCACCGCTTCTTCCGGCGTACCGGAGCCGGCGTTGACGCAAATAAGCGGCTCGTTGGATACATCCCGGCAGAAGCGGATAAATTCGTCCGTCCCGAAATATTTATTCGTCCAGCCGCCCCATGCTTCGTTGATCATATTCGGTCGCTCCAGCTCGGGCCCGATCGCATGCTCAAAATGATAGGCGCTAATATAATTGCCTGCGAGGCGCATCATACCGGCATTCAGATCCCGGGTCATGTCTACAACCTCTTTCTTAACGATCCCCGCACTATCGGCCGGAAGCATCGAGACATGATCAAGCCAAACAATACCTGTCGCCGTAGAATCCTTCCACACCGCTCCCTCCGAGGAGAGGATCAAGCGGAACTCTGCACGCTCGGCCGTACGGGACGGGATGAAGGAAAAAGAATATTCCCGCCAATTATGGCTGGTCAAGTCGACCTGTGCGGCGCACAGCCGTTCCCCGCTCGCCGGGTCGATCACCTCGCAGACCAGCTGTCTGACCTCAATGGCGGCTCTCGCAACGAGCCGAACCTTGTATTCCATACCTCCGCGCAGCGAAATCCGTTGACCGATGCCGGCTTCGCATTGGTCGCTGCTGTAGATGCGTATTTTTTGGCTGTGACCGGAATGTTTCGGAGCCGCCGGCTCCAGAGCGAATTCCGTATTTTTTCCGTTATTGATCGGATACCAGCCCGCGGATACGCCGTTCACCGCCTCGTCCTCGAAGTCCATATCCTTCAAGACAAAGGCAAGCATCGCATCCATATGATCGCGAATATCCTCGACGAAATGACCGAATAGATAAGGGTTTATTTTCGCAGCCTGCGCTTTTTGAGCGTCAATCCTGATCTTTGCTTTGCTAACCATACATCTGTTCCTCCCAGTAAAATTATTCCTTATCGCGGTAAGGCGCCGCGTAGTTTCGCGGATCTCTTTTATACGAGTAGCTGCCGGGATAAGGGAGCGGATCTTCGCTTCGCATCATCCATACAGCCAATTCCCTCAGCAGCTCCAGCTCCGCTTCCCTGGCTTGCGGACTCCCGAACAGATTGTTGAGCTCCAGCGGATCGTCGGTTATGCGGTACAGCCCGCCCTTCCCCTGCATGCTCATGTTCAATTTCCAGTCGCCTCTGCGCACCGTCCGCATAAACCCGGCCTGTGTGACCGTATTCAATTCGTCGAAGCGGACGATACGCTCCCCGTCTATTATCGTGGAGCTGTCGAACGCCCTGATGTCCAGCCCGTCATCCTCCGTAAACTCCAATCCGCCGAAGCCGTGCTCTCCGTACGCGCTGGCAAATTCTTCTTCGGGGTACTCTTGGCCCGTCAGAAGCGGCCACAAGCTCCGTCCCTGAACACCGGCCGGAATGTCCGCGCCGACCGCTTCGCAAAGGGTAGGCAGCAGGTCCACGATCGAGACGTGCGCTGGATGCGGCCTGGCGTTAGGAAGGATCCCCTGAACCGTTAAAAAATAGCGGAATCCGGAGCAAAATGTCCGGCAGCTCCGGGCCTTTTTTGATGAGGCCGTACTCTCCCGTAAAATCTCCGTGGTCTGACAAAAATACAAGGAGCGTGTTCGCCAGCTTTCCCGCCGTTTCCAGCGATTCGACCAGTCTGCGGATCTGGTCGTCAATCAACCGCAGCATCCCGAAATAATTGGAGCGCACACGCGGAATTTCCGCAGCATAATCCGGATTGAAGTAATCTCCCTGCCGGCGGCACCACTGCCACTTGAAGCCTTTACGGTTCCCATCCTCTGCCGCAGCTCTCAAGGGGGGCAGCTGCTCCGGAGGGAACATGGAGAAATACGGCTCCGGTGCCTGGTAAGGGTTATGAGGCTCGGGAAAGCTGAGCCACAGGAAGAAGGGCTCCCCCGCTTCGTTCAACGATTCCACCCAATCCAATGCCGCCGTTACCCCTCGGGCCGGATTTTGATATTCCACCGGAAAAGGTGCGGCTTCCAGGCTGCATTGAGACCGCCGGCTCAGCCAATGAACGAATGCTTCTTCCTGCTCCGCTCGGAAAGGTGCCCGGATCCCCAAAGTGATTCAATGGCACATGATGATCGAGAGAAGGGCTGTCAGCGGTGAGATACGTATGGTTTTTCCCGATAAGCGCTGTGGCGTAGCCCTGCCCCTTCATCACATCGAATACGTCCTGCGTATAATTGGCATGCCGGCTGCCCCCGTTTTCCCTGACCCGGTGAGCGCCGGGGTAGCGCCCCGTCAGCATGCTGCAGCGGGCTGCCACGCAGATAGGAGAAGCGGTGTACGCCTTGTCAAACCAGATTCCCTGCCGGGCCATTCGATCCAGAAAGGGGGTCGTATCCAGCGGAAATCCATACCTCGCGGAAACGTCTGCCCGCTGCTGGTCCGTCATAATTACAATGACATTCGGTTTGTTCACAGTGTCCAATCGGACCTACCTCCCGGCATTCAATTCTGTCATCCCTTTAAAGAGCCGATCATGACTCCTTTGACGAAATGACGCTGCACGAACGGATACATGATCAGCACAGGGACACTTGCAACAATGATAAGCGCATACTTGATGCTTTCCGCCAAAAGCAGCTTTTCGTCCATACCGAACGTCGAGCCGGCTTGATCCAGAATATTGCTCTGGCTTACGATCAGAATTTCTCTAACGGACCAGCTGAAGCGGGTACAGCTCTTGGTTGCGCAAGTAGATCAACGCGTTAAAGAAGGAGTTCCAGTGACCTACCGCATAATAAAGCACCATGACGGCAAGGATCGGCTTGGACAGCGGTAAAATAATATGGGTCAGCAGCCGGAAATTGGAGCACCCGTCGATCAAGGAAGCTTCTTGAATCTCCCAGGGGATGCTGTTCTGAAAGTATGTCCGCATAACGATCAGATTGTATGTTGCAATAGCGTTGGGAATGATTAAAGCCCAGATCGTATTAACCAAGGCAAGACCTTTTACGACCAAGTAGGTCGGGATCAGCCCTCCGCTAAAAAACATCGTGAACGTAATGAGAAACATAAGCAGATTTCGTCCCGGCAAATCTTTTCTGGAGAGCGGATAAGCAGCAAGCGTCGTTAGCAGCAGGTTAAGCAAAGTGCCCGCCGTCGTATAAATCAGTGTGTTCCTGTAGCCGGTCCAAACGGCATTATAGTTAAAAATTTCTTTGTACGCCTCCATAGTAAAGCCCTTCGGCAGCAGCCACATGTCTCCGCTCATTACCTTCACGGGATCGCTGAAAGAGGCGCTTAGCACAAAAAGCAGCGGATATAGAACCACAATGAGAATCAGGGCCGAAATTACGTAAATCCCCGCATCAAACCATTTTCCGTCGGAAATTCGGCCTGCGGCTTTGTTGTTCATGCTCTCCCTCCTACCATAAGCTTGTTTCCGCCTTCTTGCGGGCAAACCGGTTTATAAGAATAAGCAGGGCAAAATTAATAACGGAATTAAACAAACCGATCGCAGAGGTATAACCGAAATCGCCTTTCAGAATTCCGTTCGTATAAATGAACGTTTGGATCACGTCGCTTGCATCCTTATTCAAATTATTTTGCATCAGAAGGATCTTCTCGAAGCCGATATTCATAAAGTGTCCGACATCGAGGATAAGCAGAATAATGATGATGGGCAGAATCCCAGGTATCGAAACGTGCCATATTCTGTGGAATCGGCTGGCTCCATCCATTTTCGCGGCTTCGTACAGCTGCGGATTGATGCCGCTTAAGGCCGCGATATAAATAATCGACTGCCACCCCATGTTCTGCCATATGTTAGACCCTATAAACACCGTTTTGAACCATTCGCCGCTGTTCAGAAAAGCGATCTTCTCCGCCCCCGCCGCATGCAGGAGCACATTGATAAATCCTGTCTGCGCCCCAAGAAATAACTGCAGCATGCCGACAATTACAACGACAGAAATAAAATGCGGAATATACGTTACATTCTGCAGCCATTTCTTGAAGCTCTGACTGCGGATTTCGTTGATCAGCAATGCAAGCAGGATCGGGATAGGGAAAGAAAAAAGCAGGGAATACAGGCTGATGGAAATGGTGTTCCAGAGCAGCCTTCCGAAATAATAAGAGGAGAAAAACCGTTCAAAGTTATCGACGCCCACCCACGGGCTTCCCACAATTCCTTTGGCAGGCTGAAAGTTTTTAAAAGCGATTTGAACCCCGTACATCGGCCCATATTGGAAAATAAGATACCAAGCGACCGGAATTAGCAGCATGAGATACAAGTCATACCGGACGAGGATTCGTCTGCACAGCCGGCGCTGTTCGGACCGAAAGCGTTCGCGCTGTGACAGCGTTGTCCCGGCTATACCGGCAGCCGGCGGTTTCAGTTTCGTTTGCATCGTCGTCACCCCCAGGCATGGCGTTAAAATTACGGCGGGTACAAGCGCCCCTTGTACCCTATGCCGCATCGTTACTCACTTCTTTTTATAGTTGGTGTCATAGGATTTTTGGTAAATAGCTTCCAGGCGGGTCAAATCCATCTGCCCGAGCGTTTTTACATATTCATCCCATTTATCGAACCCGACGGCGCCTGTGATCATCTTGCTGGTCGTTTCGGCTACGTAGGTGTCAATATCCTGACGGAGCGTATCGACTTCCTTGGCCGTATTTTCGTCAAATAACGGAGCGCCGTACACTTGCTTAGGCATATACGGGTCTAGCTTCGTCTGGGCTTCCTGCACCTCCGCCGGATTGATGGCGGTTGCATTTTTCTCGCTGATCAAATGAGGAGCGCCGCCTCCCGGCCAGGCCGTGAACTGCCCGATTGTCGTCCCCGTTCCGCGCTTATCGTTCCAGATCTCGTCCGTATATTCAGGCAGGCCGTCAGGCTTGAGATTGAAGGTTTTGCCCTGGATTCCGTAACGGAAGAAAATGGATCCCTCATCGCCATAGAAATAATCGACCCAACGCATGGTGGCCTCGGGATGCTTATTGACCGACGTGATCGCAAACGTTCCGAAATCTCTGGCAATAGGGCTTGCGTTTACTTTCTGATCCCCATGCGGCCCTTTAAACGGCGGAATTCCCGTGAAATCATCCTTCTTCTTCGTGAACGGATCGTTCGCCTGATTATGGAAGAAGCCGATATTGCCCGAGGCCATCTTCCCGACAAACTGGGTTTCGGTTTGAGTAAATACTTCCTGGTCCAGCAGCTTCTCCTGATAAAGCATGTGCAGAAATTGCAGATACTCTTTGAACCTTGGGTCCGACAGCCAGATATGCACTTTATCGTCCTTCACTTCCAGCTGGTAGCCCATTTGGCTTTCCAGTCCCCATGAGCCCGACATGGAGCTGATAAGCGCATCCCAGCTCCGTTCGCTCATCGGCAGATCGTCCTGCTTCCCGTTCCCGTTGGGGTCGTTATCGCGGAATGCCTTTAATACCTGTACCAGTTCGTCCGTCGTCTTCGGCTCCTGCAAATTCAGCTTCTGCAGCCATGCTTTATTGAGCCACGACTTATTCGTTCTTCCGGAAGTCAGCGTCACGATGCCCGGCAGCGCGTAAATGTGTCCGTCCGGAGCGGAAATCGCCGGTTTGATTTCCGGGTACTGCTTGAACAGCTGCTGAAGATTCGGCGCATACTTGTCGATTAAGCCTTCGAGCGGAACCAGCATGCCGCTGCTGCCGTATTTAACCGCCTCAAGCGGAGTCAGCGAGGCTTTATACAGAGCATCCGGAAGCTCGTTCGAGGCAAACAGCAGGTTTTTCTTTTCCGGGAATCCGTCTTGGGGCACATCCTCCCACTCGATGTCCATTTGGGTCTTCTTCTCGTATTCCTGAAAGACGAGCATATTCTCGTAAGGTCCGTTGGGCGGCGATTTTCTGGCGAAAAACTTGAGCTTAACCGGCTGTTCTACAATCGGAAAGCCTGCTGCCGCGACGTTCGAATCCGTTTTTTCGGCAGGCGTGTTCCCTTTCTTCCCCTCTTCGCCGGAAGTGCATGCAACGGTAACCGTTGACAGCAATGCGGTAATCGACATCAAAGATACTGTTTTTTTTAACCTCTGCAATGACGCGTCCCCCTTAACGATACGGTATTGTTAACGCTTTAATCTTATCAAAGTAAGCGATTACAAAAGACTGCAATAATCCGTAAAAAAACTGCAATAATTATAACTGCTGCTTCCCGCTCCTTGCTCTTCGTTCATTCCTTGCTCTTGGCATATTGATGCGGCGTCATCCCGACCAGATCCTTAAATACTTTAAAGAAATAATTATAGCTCGCGAAGCCTACACGCTCGTTAATCTGATTTACTTTATACTTGCCGCTGCCGATCAGCCGCTTGGCATGATCAATTCGAACCCGGTTCAAATATTCGGTGAAGTACATCCCCGCCTCCTGCTTAAACAACCGGCCCAAATAAGAGGCTGTAATTCCCGCGTGCTCCGCCGCCATATCCAGTGAAATATTTTCGGAATAATGACTGTCTACATATTGTATCGTGTATTGAACGTATGAGGTATAACGGCTGTTGTTCGCGTCAGCGTTCAACCGTTCCGTCAATTGGCGGAAGAGCTGCTTGATCCAGCGGGCGGTACGCTCCAGCTGATCAGGCGCCTTCAGCTCCTGCCTGCCGGGGAAATCGCCGGCGTAATAGTCCTCATCCTTGTTGCCGGACTTGCGCCATACCTTATCGGCAAGCTGGATCAGCTCGTTGACTAAATAAGCAGCCGATGAGGAAGGGGCCCGCCGGCTCCTGAACGATTCGAGGATATCATCCAGCAGCGCATCCAGCCCGATTCGGTCGGACTGCTCGATGGCCGTTACCAAATCCTTCTCCTGACGAACGGTTAAAGTGAACACGTCTTTATTCTCGGTATGCCCATCCATAGCAGGGACCTCATTAGCCAGTTCCCGCAATGCAGACGAGTAGCTCAAAGGAATTTGAGAAAACTTATGGCAGATTGATCCTGATGCGAAAGAAACGCGGAGATTCAGATACATCTCCAGAGAGCTGGATATTCTTTGAAGGCAAGTATGCAGCCGCTGATGAATGTCGTTCTCGCTCCGCCCTTCCGGAAAAGCGGCCAGTACGGCGAATTTCCCATAATCCAGTTCAGCGGCAATCCCGTTATCCGTTTGGGATAAGCCCTGCTGAATCATATCCAGGATAGAACGCATTCTTTTGTTGCTGTCCAATGCCGTCTGTTCTTCGGTTCGATCATGCTTCTCGACAGTATGGATGGCGGTCACGACCAGATTTCGAATGCCGATAGGCGACAGGTGGCGAAAATATTCTTCAATCCTCGGAAAGTTCCCTTCCATTCCCAGAAGCAGCTCCTTGAAATAGGTCCGGGCCACTTCCTGATTCAGCGCAGGCCAATGCTTTTCGATATAATTCAAATTCGACGGCCGCTCCTCCTTCTCGAGTATTTCCCGCTTCACCTTCTCCAGTAACTCCAGCAGCCCCGCAGAATCCAGCCGATGCTTAAGCAAGTAATCGACGGCGCCGTTCTTCATGGTTTCACGGACATACTCATAATTATCATAGCTGCTCAGCATAATCAGCTTCATTCGGTCCGACGGATTCTTACTCATATATCGCGAGAGCTCAACCCCGTCCATTCCCGCCATACTGATGTCGGCAATAACAATATGAGGCGCCTCGCGTTCGATGAGCTGAACCGCCTCCAAACCGCTGCCCGCTTCGCCGCAAACCCTGAATCCATGCTGCTCCCAGTGGATCAGGTGATGCAGATACTGCCGGGCAATCCATTCATCATCCACCAATAGCACTTTGAGCATCGCGTTCTCCCCCTCTTTGAACGGGAATGGTGATTTCAACCGTAGTAAATGCGCCGGGCCGGCTAAATATTTGAATGCCGTATTCAGGCCCGTAAACCATTCGAATTCTCTCGTTTACATTACAGATGCCCATGCCGCCGGACCGGAACGGCTTCTCGTGTACAGAATCGGTCTTCAACACACGTTCAATCTGTTCCGCCGACATGCCGCCGCCGTTATCGGTGACTTCAAGCTTAAGCAGGCCGTTCTCCATGTAGGCCTTCAGGGTAATCATTCCCTTCTCGTGAATACTGCCTACGCCGTGCGTCACAGCATTCTCCACAAGCGGCTGCAGGATCAGCTTAAGCACCTGGATGTCGAGCAGCTCGGGAGTTACTTGGTAATGAATACTGAAACGGTCCGCATATTTATACTTTTGAATATTGACATAGCTCTGGACGTAGTGCAGCTCCTCTTTTAAAGAAATAAATTCCTTGGTGTTCCCAAGCACGCCGCGCAGCAGCTCAATCAGCGAGGAGGAAACCTCCTCAATGTTGCTCGCATGGTTCAAGCCCGCCATATATTTAATCGTATTCAGCGAATTATATAAGAAATGAGGGCGAATTTGCGCCTGAAGCGCCGTTAATTCCGCTTCTCTTTTCAATCGTTCCCGATGCTTGATTTCATTCATCGATTCTCTTAAACGGCGGAGCATGCTTTGAAAAACCTGCGACAGCTGCCCGACTTCATCCTCCGAAGTGATATGCGTTGCCGCGATAAAGCTGTCCTCCTGCACCCGCTCCATCGTGTTTCTTAAACGGCGAAGATTTTTCGTAATGTGGGAGGAGACCGCTATGGAAACTAAAATAACGGCCATATATACAAGCAGCACCAGATGCAGGATTTGACTCCGCAAAGCCGTCGAATCTTTCAGCAGCGTATGCTCGGGAATAATGCCGACGGTAGTCCAGCCTGTAAAGTCCGAGGCCGAGCTGACAACCAGCTGCTTCTCCCCTCCGATCGTTTCCTCCTGGACTTGGCTGGTGTTTATGTACTTTTGTAAATGGGCCGTAAGCTTCTGCGCCTCCCCGGCAGCCTCCATGCTTTTGTCAGCGGACGAATAGACGAATTCCCCCGTGCTGTCCAGCACATAAAAATAACTGTCATTGGAGGGCCGTATGTCATAATTACTTTGAATAATTTGGTAATTCAAGTCTATCATCACGACTCCGATCGGCTCCCGGTTATACCTGATCGCTCTTGCGATGGTGATCGTTTCCTCCCTGCCGATATTGTTCCGCTTAATAAACGTTTTTTGCTCCGGGGCTTCAATAATTTGCCGGATCAACGCCTCATTCAGATTGGTACGGTCCATATACGGAACGCCTACCGCAAAAATTTTCCCGTTCGTTCCAACCACGGAAATACGGTTAATTTGAGATTTGTAAGCAGTCAAATAGGAAAGAAAGCTGTTAATCTGCTTCTTTTCTTTAAACCACTCCAGCGAAATCTCATAATTGTCGCTGCGCAAAATATCGATCACATTCTCTTGATTGGTTACAACGAGAGCCAGCAGATGACTCGCATCCTTCAGCACACCGTTGACATTCTCGTCCGCTCTGCGGATGCTGTCGGTTACGTAAATAGTGGCATTCTTCTTGATGCTGTTCGTAAGATTGATATAGATGACGAGACCCACCAGAATTAACGCTCCAAGCACCAATAAACTGAACGCCGCAAAAATTTTTGCCTGGATACTCTTCTTGAACGACGCGAATAAAACGAATTTACGATTCCAGCGCACGAGCCCGCCGCCTCCCTGCAAGCGCTTTTATTTTTGGGTTCGAAACATGAGCGGAGCCATTTTATAGTAATTTTTGAACGCTCTGGTGAATGAAAATAAATTCGGATACCCGAGGGATAAAGCAATCTCCGTGATGGTTGCGTCGGTTTCCTTCAGCAGGCGCTGCGCCTTCTCCATCCGGATTTTCTGCAAATAGCTGAGCGGCGGTATGCCCACCTCCCGGGTAAAAGCACCGGAAAAATAAGAACGGTGGAGTCCGGCGAAGGAGGCCACCTGCTGTACGGACACGCCTTCCGCCGCATGCAGCTCCATAAAGGCAAGGCATTCCTGGACCCAGCCGGCAGATACCTGCTCGGGCTTGGGCTGGCTAACCGGTTGAATGCCGGCAAACAAAGCGAACAGCAGGCTCGCAAGCTCCAGCGACACCGCGGAGGTCCAGCTCGCCGTCCCGCGCATCAGCTCGTGCATCCGGGTGATGGCTGCCTCCAATGCCGAACAATCGGGTTGATACATATACGGGGTTTCCGGCGTTAAACCGGCCAGCTCCAGCAAGGCCTTGGCCCGGGGACCATCCATAGCGATCCAGATTAATTGGAGCGGTGCATAGGAAGCGGAAATGGAGTAATGGTAAGTAAAACCCGGAAACAAGCAAAACAAATGATTTCTGCCAAGGGTCACCCGTCGATCCTGAAACTCGAAGCAGACTGCGCCTTCTTGAACTAAATGAAGGCTGAAGCATTCGATTCGTTTCGGCTGTACGTTATAATTAGGCTTCGCTATACTCCGCCCTGCGCGGATCGGCCAGATCTGGCCTTCCTTGTCCAGACTCCGCGGCGTATAGTAAATAAATTCAGCATGCTCATATTCATATTCCTGCAGCATAGCTTCCTTCCGTCCCCCTCATCTCTGTATACAGCCGAATTAAAAAGTGACAAAATGATAAATTCAAAATAACAATATGCCATATGATTCTGTTTATATATCTAATATTATCATATTAGGAGGCGATAGGACACGATGACTAAACCTAACATATTGTTAATTACAAGCGATCAGCAGCATTGGAACACGATAGGTGCATTTAATAAAGAAATCGATACGCCGAACCTGGACCGGCTGGTACGGGAAGGAACGACCTTTACCCGAGCCTACTGCCCTAACCCGACTTGTACGCCAAGCCGAGCCTCCGTGATTACGGGGATGTATCCAAGCCAGCACGGGGCATGGACACTCGGCACCAAGCTGCTTGAAGACCGGCACACGGTCGGAGAAGATTTTAAAGCGGCGGGCTATTCTACCGCATTAATCGGCAAAGCGCATTTTCAGCCTTTAAAATCAACGGAGGAATATCCTTCGCTTGAGGCCTACCCCGTTCTGCAGGATTTGGACTATTGGAAATCGTTCGACGAGTCGTTTTACGGCTTCGATCACGTCGAGCTCGCTCGGAATCATACGAATGAAGCGCATGTGGGACAGCATTACGCGTTATGGATGGAGGAGCAGGGCTGCACCAACTGGAGAGATTACTTCCGTGCGCCAACCGGCACTATGGACCCTGCGCAAACCTACAAATGGCCGATTCCGGAAAAATATCATTACAATACGTGGATTGCCGAGCGAACCAATGCGCTTTTGAGCGAGTATAAGGAAGCGGATGAGCCGTTTTTCATGTGGTCGAGCTTCTTTGATCCTCATCCGGAATATTTGGTGCCTGAGCCGTGGGACACCCTATACGATCCGGATTCCTTGACCGTTCCGGAAGCGGTGCCGGGAGAACACGACCAGAATCCGCCTCATTTCCGAAAAACGCAGGAAGAGCATCCCGACTTCAGCGACTTGTATGAGACCGGGCTGGAGATCCACGGGTATCGGCCCATCATTATTACGAGTACGGGACCAAGTTCCGGCTAACGGAATACGACAAGAAGAAGCTGGTAGCGGTTTATTACGGCATGATCACCATGATGGATAAATATATCGGAAAAATTCTCGATAAGCTGGATGAGCTTGGATTAGCGGAGAACACCCTCGTCGTGTTCACGACGGATCACGGGCACTTCTTCGGGCAGCACGGCCTCCAGGCCAAAGGCGGCTTCCACTATGAAGATTTAATCAAGCTTCCTTTCCTCGTCCGCTACCCCGGGCATGTGCCTGCAGGACGGCGGTCCGATGCGATTCAATCGTTAGTGAACCTTGCCCTTACGTTTTTGTCCTTCTGCGGCTTGCCTGTTCCACACGCTATGACGGGAGTAGATCAGCGCGAGGTATGGAACCGGGCTTAAGGATCAAGCCAGAGATCACGCCATCTGCGAGTTTCGGCATGAGCCTACCACCATTCATCAGAAAACGTATGTAGATGAAAGGTATAAAATTACGGTTTACTACAATCAGACCTATGGGGAACTATTCGATCTTCAAGAGGACCCAGGTGAGCTTCGCAACCTATGGAACGTGCCGGAATATGCGGCTTTGAAGTCCGAGCTGCTGCTGAAATACATCTGGGCCGAGCTTGGCAAAGAGCCGCTGCCTATGCCCCGCATTCATCATGCATAATTTGGATTTTTAAAAAAAAGAGTCTGAACCCGCTTAAGCAGCCGGTTCAGACTTTTTTTCTTGCGAGCATTCTGTTCTGTGAAAATAAAGTCTTAGACTCCTGACTTAAAAATTTTATTAAATCATTCCTCAGCTGCACAATCTCATTGTTAGCGATATTCACATAATCCGGCAGCATCATATCACTAACCATTGTAGTTCGCAGCCATGCCATAAAGAAAAGATCCAAAAAGAAGTTTGGAAATTTAAGCACCATTTTAAGCATGGGCGGATCAATGGAAACGCCAGCTTTTTGTATTGCCCTTAGATACGCTTTTAAAGTGACTGTTATTTTACGTGCCGTCTTTCTGGTTCTGACTGTTTTTATGTCAATTATCTTATTCTCAGAATGCAAAAAGCTCAACAGGGCCATGTCTGATACGGAATGTGTGATTAGATACGCTTGCATATCCTTTTTAATAACGTAGGGAAGCTTTGCTGTTTTAAATAATTTTGCGAGGTTTTCTATGCGTTCTGTCACTGCACCATTCATTTCTCCAAACACAGTTGCCGCTATCATCTTTGGTAGAAATCGAGCATGCAATACTCCATCTTTAATCTGTCCGCCGAAGCCGGGAAAAGCCGGTAAAAGATACTTTACTGATATTTACGAATTGTTAGAATCTGTTGAAACTGACTTATTGAATGACCTGAAAAAAGAATTGGCGAATAAAGAGCTATCGAAGCATACGGTTCAAGATACGCTCTATTGTCTGGATAACAGAGAACATCCCCTGATTCTTAATGCCCTTTTGGGTGATTATGGAAGTACCCGTTTTTTAAAACGCTTAAAAAAAGAAATTACTTTGGATCAATTAGAATTAAACGTTCCGCAAAACCATTCCTTAACGCCATACTTCATTGAGTTTTACCTGACAACCTCCCTTTCTTTATTTCGCCTTTGGATTCAGCGTCAAAAGGACTTATCGTCAGAAGAATTTTTCAAGTTAGTGGAGAACCTATATTCAAGAGGGATTACTCCCTATTTTAAAGAGTAAGTCTGTCATCAAACCAAATCCCAGACTGACCTAACCTACTCTTAAAGGTCCGCATTCTGTAAATACAGAGTTCTGCAAGGTTTTTCAGTGAAATTGCCTCTATTTGTGATATGGTTCACCTTAACGCTCATAACGGCGAAAATCGCAAAAGGAGTTGCCGTGGCAGCTCCTTTGTTATATATATGGGATTGATCTTACTGTGAACGTACATCGTCGAAATTCCGCAGAAGGCGTTGCTCCAGCTCTTTTTCGTTCGTTTTTAGTTCTTGCATGATCGGAATACTCATATCGGTATTGGGATTGTACTCAAGGCCCCAATGCATGATGGCAAATATGACCGGAATCAGGTCAAGTGCTTTTTGTGTCGGCCGATACATCGTTTGTGCCCGGTTTGACTCGCCTTCAATTTTGACGAGCAAGCCTGCTTCAACTAGTGATTGGAGCCGTGCGCTCAAAATATTGGTTGCGATGCGCTCGCGTGAAGCCAGGAATTCGCGGTAATACCGCTTGTTATGGATAAGGACGTCACGAAGGATGACGAGACTCCATGGATCGCCCCATATATCGAGCGCATATACAATTGGACAAACGGTAGATGTTCGCTTTTTCATGAGCATGATTATACGATCTGTGCTTGCATTTTGCAAGTTTTATTGTGATCGTTCTAATCAGGTTGCCCTTTACTTAATACTATACCTGCCAGGTCACTGGTTTATCGAGTATGACGCCATCCGTCTGTACCCATTGACGGAGACTGCCCGCTTGAACTTGAATTACGATGAAATACAAATCGCCAGTACCGTTGTTGCGAAGCGTGCGTTCGCCTTCAGGTGAAACACGAATAGCCGTTCCTTCTTTTACATCAACAATCTGTCCATCTACCTGAAGCTGACCTTGGCCGCCAATGAATAGGTATAGCTCCTCATTCTCGCGATGGGTGTGATAGAACGGGACAGAGCCTCCCTCCGGCAGTTGATTCAGTGAAACTTCCATGCCGGTTAGTCCAAGCTTGTCCTTCAGAAAGAGCTTACCTGGGATGGGATCCTTCGACATACTTAAAAGATTACTAATAGGACCTGATTCCAAAACGCTGAAATGATTACCATTCATTTGTAAACTTCCTTTCGGTTTAAGATTAATACCCGCACACGAAGAATTAAACTAAATGTTAAACGATAAGGCCGGCAGGGTTTTGCCTGTTTCGAGAATGTCAACCGGCATTTCGCCACCGGCTTCGTTATGTGATAAATCGAGTATAAAGTTTGTACTTTCAAATTGCAAGTACAAGTACAGAGCTTGTCCCAATGAAATTTCGCCCTACTTGTGATAAGGTTCACCGCGCTGTCTGTAATGGCAAGTTTTTAGGGCCATCCTGTTATGAGACGGCCCTGTCTGATACTTCTTATCATAATCACATCACTTTATTACTGTCTTGGCCCATTTCATCCGTCTCTTTCCGTAAATATGCGCCATGCTCCTGTGTCCACGTCCACATTGCGGCGAAAATCGGCTGCAAACCTAGCCCGCTCTCCGTAAGTTCATATTCGACATGTAGTGGTATGCCTGGGTAAAGCGTACGTGTGATGATTCCTTTTTCCTCTAACAGTCGCAAGCGATCTGTCAAAGTTTTCGGACTAATGGGCTGCAATCTCCGGCGTAATTCCCCGAAACGCCTGGTTCCGTTAAATAATTCAAACAAAAGAAGAAGCGTCCACTTTCCGTCCAAAATCTCCAGGATTGGTTCAACGGTACCAGGGCAGGTACGATCCATCATCGCGATCACTCCATAGTTCATTTTTTGAAACTATTGCACTTAAATGTAACTACTTTTCAATTGTACCATAGATCGATTATGATGCGAATGGAGAGGCGAGATCCTGAAGGATGATTACTTTCATACGATCAAACTGAATCAAAATTGAGGGAGGAAAGTTTAATGAAAACCACTTTATGGGCAACCTTAACTGCGAACGGCAATTATGCACAATCCAGTCCCGAGAACCCGCCGAGAAAGGAAGCGTTGGACGACTTCGCAACGCAAGCAAAGGCAGCAGGAAATTTCATTGTCGGACGTAAGACTTTTCAGGAAATGACAGACCCAAGCAGAATCTCCCAAGAGGAACAGGTAAACGCAGAAGGCCCTTTCACGGGAATTGACATCGTTGTTTTGTCTAAAAACATTGAAAACATCCCCGGCGTAACGGTGGTAAAGTCGCCACAAGAAGCCTTAAGCTACCTCCAGCAGAATGGACACCAAACCGCTCTCATTAGTGGCGGTGCGGATATTCACAATTCGTTTCTAGAACAAGGACTTGTAAACGAAGTGATTTTCAATGTGGCGCCTGTACTAGAAGGTAAAGGGTTAAATCTGCTAATCGACAAAGACAATTACCGATACGAGGCTGTACGATTGCTAGAATGCAAACCTCTCGGCAGCGACGTCGTTCAGCTGCGGTATTCAATTGAATGATTGATGCGAAATTCCTTCATTAACTGGTTACAGCGAGGATAAGCCAATTGATACGGAAACAAGACCCCTTTATTTGAGGGGTCTTCAGATTCTCAACTTGCCGTCACTTATGATACGGTTAACCGAGATTGACCTTAAATCTCCTACCCGTTAGCTACTTAACCAAGCATCATCATTCTAGAACTTTATTTTCTCCTTACACATTCCATCATGCGGCAAAAAAAACGCAGGCCCCTCCGCCCATGCCGTCCCCTAGCGAGGCATGGGCGGAGAAGCCCGTCATCCGCAGTCACAAACGAATCTCTAAACCCGCGGCGCCGGCATCCGGTACGATTCGCATTCCGTTGGCGGCTGGCTCTCCCTTCCCTCCCGTAACCGCGCTCACCTTCTCCATTCCTCTCAGAACCAGACTCCAAGGCTTATCTGCTTCGTTGGAGTTATAAGTCACGCTTATACGGTTCCCTTCGCGGGCTGCCGTAATAGCGGCTGCCCCGGCGCCTTGACGATTGACGATGGAAGCGGAGGCAGTCCGGCCGCTCTCCGGCTCGAACAGATGGAATTCCACGCCATCTGCATAGTCGTAATCCGGGCGGTTGTTGACCCGCCCTACGGCGACAATGGAATTCGGACGCGCCAGCAGCGGAATGCTGAGATACGAATGCTTCTCCTGTCTCCAGACGCCGCCCTCCGCCTTCTCCCCGGTCAAGAAATGGGTCCAGGTGCCTACCGGCAAATAGTAGGAGGATTTTCCTTCCTCATTGAAGATCGGTGCGACGAGCAGCGAATCGCCAAGCATATATTGGCGGTCCAGGAAATCACAGTTCGGATCCTCGGCGAATTCCAGCATCATCGCTCTCATGACAGGCACGCCATGCTTAGACGCCTCCGCCGCAGCCGCGTACAAATATGGCATCAGACTGCATTTCAGCTTCGTGAAAAATCGCAGCACATCGACAGCCTCTTCATCGTACAGCCAAGGCACCCGATACGATTGACTGCCGTGCAGACGGCTGTGGCTCGACAGCAATCCGAAGCCAAGCCAGCGCTTATACAAGTCGGCTGTCGAATTGCTCTCGAAGCCGCCGATATCGTGGCTCCAGAAGCCGAAGCCCGACATCCCGAGCGATAATCCGCCGCGCAGACTCTCGGCCATCGATTCATACGTAGCGGTGCAATCGCCGCCCCAATGGACAGGGAACTGTTGTCCTCCAGCCGTTGCGGAACGGGCGAACAAAGCGGCTTCGCCTTTGCCAAGCCTTTCTTCCAATACGTCAAAAACCGTCTTATTATACAGCTGCGAGTAATAATTGTGCATTTTTTCCGGGTCGGAGCCGTCGTAGTAAACGACATCTGTCGGGATACGCTCCCCGAAGTCGGTTTTAAAGCTGTCGACGCCCATCTCAACGAGCCGCCGCAAGTACCCGGCGAACCATTCGCAGGCCGCCGGATTGGTGAAATCGACGATCCCCATGCCCGGCTGCCATAAATCCCACTGCCACACGCTGCCGTCGGCTTTTTTCAGCAGATAGCCTTGCTCCATCCCTTCGTCGAACAGCTTGGATCGTTGGGCAATATACGGATTGATCCAGACACAAATTTTGAGACCGCGGCCTTTCAGACGTTGAAGCATTTGCTCCGGCTCGGGGAACACGCGCTTGTCCCACTCGAAATTCGTCCATTCAAACTCCTTCATCCAGAAGCAGTCAAAATGGAACACATGCAGCGGCAAATCCCGCTCCGCCATGCCGTTGATAAATCCCGTCACGGTCTCTTCGTCGTAATTCGTCGTGAACGAAGTCGTTAACCAGAGGCCGAACGTCCATTCCGGAGGCAGCGCCGGTTTTCCGGTCAAGGCGGTATAATTGTTGAGCACCTGCTTTCTGGAGGCGCCGCCGATGATATAGTATTCAAGGTATTCGCCTTTTACGCTGAACTGCACCTTCGATACTTTCTCCGAGCCGACCTCGAAGGACACCAGCTCCGGATGGTTGACGAAAACGCCATACCCTCTGTTCGTCAAGTAAAATGGAATATTTTTATAGGCTTGCTCGGAATTCGTTCCGCCGTCCTGATTCCATAAATCTACGCTCTGACCGTTCTTAATCAGCGGCGTGAACCGCTCCCCGAGTCCGTATACATATTCTCCGACAGAGAGATTCAGCTGCTCTCGCATATAAGTATGACCCTCGTCCGCGGCGATATATCCCATTCCTTTAAAACTGCTCGCCGTCAGCATCCGTCCTTCATATTCAAAGCGGACGTCCCAGGGCTGATTTTTAAGCACACGAACGCTTAGGTTGCCGCTGGTCAGTCCCGCATCTTGATCATCCTCGTAAATTTGAAGCGGATGCCCGGACGATGTGAACAGCTGAAAATACGGTCCTTTGCGCACTTGTCCTTTATGATGAAACATCTGTACCTTGATCACATCAGGCATCGGAGATGAAAATTTCACCTCAATGAGCGGGGTATCCAGTTCCCCGGACCGGCTCGTGATCGGCTTGGGGGGCGCGAATACTGTGAGTGAAGTATCGTCTGCCGCCACATCATGGACTTCGGCCGGACTTATAATATGAAACCCTTTGCGGGTTAACCACTGCCCGTCGCTAAATTTCATCGGAAACCATCCTTTCTGTACACCTGCAGCTCTGCTAGTGCGAATTTCCATTCCTTCTTATATTGTCCAAAAAGCTTGCTTCCATCAGGCTTGGTTTGGATCGGATGAACAATGAGTTATATTAGAGCGCGGGAGGGAATGGATATGGGGTATCAGGAGGTAGGAACACGATTTCAAATGCGGCCCTTAAACTCTACCTCGCAAGTGAAGTCGCTCTGAATCCCGATACCTCCAAAAATCCATACAAAAAAAGCGCACCTCCTGTACGGTACGCATTGGCCCAGCACAGCGTGCTGTTCCAATGTCAATACAATTAGGGGTGCGCTTCGAACTATATGCTATGAATCGTTAGGATTCATTACTGCTTTATGAATGAACTCCCGCTTGCGCTTCCGTATTTCCGATCCATTGGTAGTGGAAGCTGCCCGGTTTATCAAGACGCTCAAATGTATGAGCTCCGAAATAGTCCCGCTGCGCTTGCAGCAAATTAGCCGGCAGCCGCTCCGAGCGGTAGCTGTCATAATAAGCCAATGCCGAGGCAAAGGCGGGAACCGGAATTCCCCGGGTCACGGCGATAGAGACGACTTGTCTCCAAGCTGTTTGGTAGTTCTCAACGATAGTTTTGAAGTAATCGTCCAGGAACAAGTTTTTCAATTCCGGGTCGCGGTCGTAAGCATCTTTAATATTTTGCAGGAAGCGTGCGCGGATAATGCAGCCGCCGCGGAAAATCATAGCGATGCCGCCGTAATTCAAATTCCACTTGTACTCGTCGGACGCGGCTCTCATTTGAGCGAACCCTTGAGCATAAGAGGCGATTTTGCTGGCAAACAAAGCTTTGCGGACCGCTTCGATAAATTCATTCGGGTCGCCTTCATGGCTGGAAACGTCAGGACCGCCGAGACGCTTGCTGGCGGCTACGCGCTCTTCTTTCATCGCGGAAATAAACCGGGCGAACACGGATTCCGTAATGATTGACAGCGGAACGCCTAAATCCAATGCGCTCTGGCTTGTCCATTTGCCCGTGCCCTTCTGTCCTGCCGAATCGAGAATGACATCTACCATCGGCTTGCCTGTATCCGGGTCGGTTTTCGAGAAAATATCGGCCGTAATTTCAATTAAATAGCTGTCCAGCTCGCCGCGGTTCCATTCCGAGAAAATGTTATGCAATTCCTCGGTACTGACATTCAGTACGTCCTTCAGCAGGTGATACGCCTCGCCGATGAGCTGCATATCGCCGTACTCGATACCATTATGAACCATTTTGACGTAATGGCCGGCGCCGTCCTCTCCGATATACGTCGAGCAAGGATCGCCGTTCACCTTGGCCGAGATGGCCGTCAGGATCGGCTCCACCAGCTCGTAGGCATCCTTTTGCCCGCCAGGCATGATGGCCGGACCGGCGCAGTGCGCCCTCTTCGCCGCCGGATACCCCGGCGCCGATAAAGCGGAAGCCTTGAGCTTGCAGCTCCTTATTTCTCCTTTGGGTGTCAGGGAAATAAGCATTTCCGCCGTCGATGAGAATGTCACCTTGACTCAGGTAAGGTACCAGCTGGTTAATCGTATCGTCGGTCGGTTGGCCCGCTTTGACCATAATCAAGATCTTGCGCGGCGTCTCCAGCGACTGAACAAATTCCTCAACGCTGTAAGTACCAACGAAATCTTTGCCTTGGGCTTCAGCCAACAGTTCCTTCGTTTTCTCCGCCGAACGATTGTATACGGAGACGGAGAAGCCTTTGCTTTCGATATTCATCGCAAGGTTTTTACCCATCACGGCCAGTCCGACGACGCCAATTTGCTGCTTCTTCATTGTAACAACCTCCCGTTAAGCCCTAGTGCCGTGCCTTACAAACGATTATTTCTGCTCCTGCGCCGAAAGACGGTTCAGAAGCTCCGCTTTTTGCGCTTCATATCCCGGTTTCCCGAGTAACGCAAACATGTTGTTCTTATATGCCTCAACGCCCGGCTGATCGAACGGATTCACACCGAGCAGCAGTCCGCTGATCCCGCATGCTTTCTCGAAAAAGTAAACCATTTCGCCGTAGGTGTATTCGTTCAACTCATCCAGCTCAACGATCAGATTCGGAACGCCGCCATCCACATGGGCGATACGCGTTCCCTGCGCTGCGCTCTTATTTACCTCGTCCATAGTCATGCCCGCAAGGAAATTCAAGCCGTCCAGATTGCCTTCATCCTTCTCGATCGTCCATTCCACGCGAGGCTTCTTCACGGAAAGCACGGTCTCCAGAAGATCGCGGCGTCCTTCCTGAACGTACTGCCCCATGGAATGCAGCTCCGTCGAAAAGTCAACGGATGCAGGGTAAAGCCCTTTCTGGTCCTTCCCTTCGCTTTCGCCGAACAGCTGCTTCCACCATTCCGAAACGAAATGGAGGGAAGGCTCAAAGTTCGCCAGCAGCTCGATCGTTTTACCTTTGCGGTACAGCGCGTTGCGGACCGCCGCGTACTGATAGCTCTCATTGGACGCAAGGTCCGGATTGTTATACTTCTGCGCCGCCGCGGCAGCGCCGGCCATCATCCGGTCGATATCCAGCCCGGCTGCGGCAATCGGCAGAAGCCCTACAGCGGTAAGCACGGAGTAGCGTCCGCCCACATCGTCCGGAATGACGAAGGTTTCGTAGCCTTCTTCATCCGCAAGCTTTTTCAATGCGCCCTTCGCCTGGTCGGTCGTTGCGAAGATACGGCTTTGCGCACCGCTTTTGCCGTATTTCTTCTCCATATAGTCCCGGAGAATCCGGAACGCGATCGCAGGCTCCGTCGTCGTTCCCGACTTGGAAATGACATTGACCGAAATATCCTTGTCTTTCAGCAGCTCCAGCAGATGGGCAATGTAGGTGGAGCTGATATTTTGACCGGCGAAATACACCTGGGTGTTCCCGCTCATCTGGTTATGGAACGTGTGGGACAACGCTTCGATTGCAGATCTTGCACCCAGATACGAGCCGCCGATCCCAATAACGATCAGGGCATCGGAATGGCTGCGGATACGTTCAGCCGCCTGCTTGATTCTGGCAAACTCTTCCCGGTCATATTGGAGGGGCAGCTCACCCACCCCAAGTAATCGGAGCCCGGCCCCTTTTTATCATGAAGCATGTGATGGGCCGTCGTGACAAAATCAGCGAAATAATCCACTTCATGCTGCTGAAGAAAGGAAAGCGCATTGCTGTAATCAAATGAAATCGCCATCTGAATCGTCTCCTTTAACTGCTTATTACGCGTACGTCTCTATTATTGGATTGCTTTCTTCCAATCGGCTGCGAATTTCTCCATCCCTTGATCGGTCAATGGATGCTTAGCCAATTGCTCGATAACTTGGAAAGGAACGGTCGCGATATGCGCTCCTGCCATAGCTACCCGTGTCACGTGATCCGGGTGACGAACGGAAGCTGCGATAATTTGAGCGTCCAGGTTATGGATGCGGAACATTTCGGCAATTTTCGCTACGAGCAGCACGCCGTCTTCCGAAATATCGTCGAGACGGCCAAGGAATGGAGATACATAAGTAGCTCCCGCACGAGCCGCCAACAGCGCTTGGTTCACGGTGAAGATCAGCGTCACATTCGTTTTTACGCCTTTTTTGGTCAAATAACGGCATGCTTCGAGACCGTCCAAAGTCATAGGAAGCTTGATCGTAATGTTCTTGTCTCCGCCGTTGATTTTGATCAGCTCATTGGCTTGCGCAATCATCTCTTCCGCCGTTAACACATCCGGAGTAACCTCTGCCGATACGGATTCAACTTCCGGAACTGCCTGCAAAATTTCGGCAATACGGTCTTCAAACTTTACTCCTTCTTTGGCCACGAGGGAAGGGTTCGTTGTAACGCCGGACAGAATGCCGACTTTGTACGCTTTTTGAATGTCCGCAAGGTTAGCTGTATCGATAAAAAATTTCATGGTTTATTCCTCCAATGGGTATGTTATTTTTGAAGCAATTGTTTTGTTTGTGCCACTACATTGTTAACGGTAAATCCGAAATAGGCCAAAACCTCGTTTCCAGGACCGGAGGCTCCGAACGTATCTACGGACAACACTTTGCCTTCCGGACCGCTGTACCGCTCCCAGCCTAACGAAATGCCGGCTTCGATAGCTACACGCTTCGTGACGGAGCTAGGTAAAACGCTCTCCTTGTACGCTTCGTCTTGACGGTCAAATAGCTCACGGCTCGGCATCGCAACGACACGCACGGAAAGCTGCTCCCGCTCCAGTTCTTCCTTGGCGCTGACGGCCAGGGAAACTTCCGAACCGGTGGCGATCAGGATCACATCCGGCTGCTGATTCGTTTCCGTCAGGATATAAGCCCCTTTGGAAACTCCTTCAACATTGCCTTTGGTTTGCTCATAGACCGGCAGGTTTTGGCGGCTCAGCACAAGCGCAACCGGCCCTTTGTTTTGCTGGAGGGCGTAGGCCCAAGCGCTTGCCGTTTCATTCGCATCGGTCGGACGGATGACCGTCAGCCCCGGAATGGTGCGAAGCGCAGCCAAATGCTCCACCGGCTCATGGGTCGGCTCGTCTTCGCCGACAGCTATGGAATCATGCGTGAATACATAAGTGACAGGCAGCTTTTGAATCGCAGCCAATCGTATCGCAGGACGCAGGTAGTCGCTGAAGACGAAGAAGGTGCTGACGAATGGCTTCACACCGCCGTGCAAAGCCAGGCCGTTGCCTGCAGCGCCCATCGCATGCTCGCGGACGCCAAAGTAGACATTGCGGCCGGAATACGAGCCCGCTCCGAATACTGCGTCGCCGCCGATATTCGTCATCGTCGAGTGGGACAAATCCGCGCTGCCGCCAAAGATGGCAGGCACGGTTTGAATGTAATGATTGATCGCCTGACCGCTGGCTACACGGGTAGAGATCGATTTCGACGAGTCGAACGTAAGAACATTGCCCGCCTCGATCGTTACGGAGCCGTCAATAACTTGAGCCAGCTGCTTGCCAAGCTCAGGATACTCGGCACCATACGAAGCGAATAACCCGTTCCATTCCTCTTCCTTGGCTTGACCGTTCTGCTTCAGCTGGGCAAAGTGCGCCTTGACGTCTTCCGGAACGGTAAATTCTTCTTCGTACGAACCAGCCATAGGCTTCTTTGGCCGCCTTCGCGTCATCCTTGCCTAGAGGGTTACCGTGTACTTTGTTCGTTCCCGCCGCCTTGCTTCCAAAACCGATGATCGTCCGTACCTCGATCAGGGTCGGCTGTGTATCGTTGCTCTTCGCCGCTTCGATAGCTGCGACGATTTGGTCGACATCGTTGCCGTCCTCAACCCGCAAATACTGCCACTGCGCCGATTCCACCCGCTTCTGCATATTTTCCCCGAACGAAAGGCTCAGGTCGCCGTCCAGCGAGATATCGTTCGAATCGTACAGAACGATCAGCTTGCCGAGCTTCATATGGCCTGCCATAGACATCGCCTCGTAAGAGATTCCTTCCATCAGGCAGCCGTCGCCCACCAGCGCATACGTATAATGGTCGACTACCGGGAATTCAGCCCGATTAAATCGGGAAGCCAGGTGCGCCTCAGCCATAGCCATACCGACAGCCATTGCAAGTCCTTGACCCAGCGGACCCGTAGTCGCTTCTACTCCGTCCGTGTGGCCATATTCAGGATGTCCCGGCGTCAGGCTGTTCAGCTTGCGGAACTGCTTAAGATCGTCAATCGATACTTGATAGCCTGTCAGATGCAGAAGGCTGTACAGCAGCATCGAGCCGTGACCGGCGGAAAGAACGAACCGGTCGCGGTTAAACCATTTGGCGTTCCCAGGGTTATGGCTTAACAGTTTGGCCCACAAAGCGTAGGCCATAGGAGCAGCTCCCAGCGGCAAACCCGGATGGCCCGAGTTTGCACTGTTGGTTGCATCGATGGACAATGTCCGAATGGTGTTAATAGCTAACTGATCAATGGTTTGTGTGATAGGCATAGTGTTCTCCTTTTCCTTCTTGTTTTCCCTGCTCGGCTTTAGTGTCGAACCACCAGTGATAGCCGTCGTTCTCTAGCAATGCGTCGGACTCCGCCGGTCCGTAAGTACCTGCCGGATAAAGCTGCAGCGGAACCAGATTTTGTTCAAAAGCCTGCAGAATCGGCTCCACCCATTGCCAAGATAATTCAACCTCATCCCAATGGGCAAAAAATGTAGGATTGCCGAGCAAAGCATCGTAAAGTAAATTTTCATAAGCCTCGGGCAGGCTCCTCCCGGCTCGATTGAAAATCGATATGAATCGGCTTGAGCTCCCCTTGATGCTGCGGATCTCTTGTATTTAACTGCAAAGTTATCCCTTCATGAGGACTCATTTCAAATACAAGCAGATTCGGCAGCGGCTTCTCCTCGGAGGAGGCGGCTTGCTGCTTCAACGGTTCCTTGAACTCGACAACGATTCGGGTCGATTTCTCCTTCATTCGTTTGCCTGTCCGGATATAGAAAGGAACTCCCCTCCAGAAAGGAGCATCGATCTGCAGCTTGGCAGCGATAAATGTATCGTTCACCGATTCGGGGGCAATGTTCGGCTCGGAAGTATATCCGGGCACCGGCGTTCCCTGAATGGTTCCCGCTGCGTACTGTCCACGGATCACGCTGGCGGCCACATTGTCTTTTTGCAAAGGCACGAGGGATTCCATCACCTTTTTCTTCAAAAGACGAACGTCTTCGGCGGTGCCGCTTTTCGGCAGATGAATAGCCAGCATCATCAGCAATTGCAGCATATGGTTCTGGAACATATCCCGCACAGCGCCTGTATGATCGTAATAACCGGCCCGCTCCTCCACGCCGACGGTTTCGTTAGCCGTAATCTGGACGTTGGCGATATAGCGGTTCGACCAAATCGCGTCAAGCACCGGATTCGTCTGCTGCAGCGCTCCAAGCTTCTGCACCATCGGCTTCCCAAGGTAATGGTCGATCCGGAAAATTTCCTGCTCCGCAAAGGTCTCGCTCAGCTGGCGGTTCAATTCCCGCGCCGATTGCAGATCATGCCCGAACGGCTTCTCGATCAGCAGCCGCTTCCAGCCGTCAGCCGAGCCAAGGCCGCTTGCTTTAATATTTTCAGCTATCGCTGCGAAAAATTCAGGGCCGACGGATAAATAAAACATCCGGTTCGGGGTGAGCGACAGCTCTTTCTCCCTCTGTTCGATTCGCTGCAGCAGCTTCGTATAGTCCTCTTTGCGGCCGATATCGAGCACATTATAACGAAATGCGCTGATAAAGCTGCTCACCACTTGAGAATCGTTAGCAGTACGTCTGGAAAACCGGGTCAGCGATTGCTCCACGCTTGCTTGAAACGCTTCATCAGACAATTCTCTTCTGCCAAGACCGATCACATGGAACGAGGGCGGAAGCTTCTGCTCAAGAAACAAATTGTACAAGGCAGGGTAGATTTTCCTTTTCGCCAAGTCCCCTGTCGCTCCAAACAATACAAAGGTTGCGTTCTCCATCTTCTCTCTCCTTCCGTCAGGCGCCTCCCGATCGGGTCGGCACTGGTTTCTTTTGCTTGGTTCAACTATAATACAAATCACAGCCATACAAGTAATTAATATATTTTAGAGGAGATATAGACAGTGTCTATGATCAATTATGAATTATACAAAGTATTTTACTGGGCCGCCAAAACCGGCAGCTTAACTCAGGCCGCCAAAGCGTTGTTTATCACGCAGCCGAGCGTCAGTCACGCCATCAAGCAGCTCGAGGACAGCTTCGGGCTCACGCTGTTTTACCGGAACTCCAAAGGCGTCGCCCTGACCCAAGAAGGCGCCATGCTGTATTCCTATATCGAGCAGTCCCAAATCTTAATATCGCTGGCCGAGAAGAAAATGGCCGAGCTGAAAAATCTCGACAGCGGCGAGCTGAAAATCGGGGGAAGCGATTCGCTGTTCAAGCATTACCTGCTCCCTTTTCTGGAAGAGTTCCATCAGCGGCACCCGGCCATAGGCTTGTCCCTGATTCACGGAACGACGCCGGAGGTCATTACTTTCTTAAAAGAAGGACGCATCGACCTGGGTGTCGTCCGCTTGCCGATCGTCGATCCTCAGCTTGAAGTCAAGGAAGGCATCCAGCTGCAGGATTGCTTTGTAGCCGGTGCCCGCTATGCCGGGCTGAAAAATCAGGTGCTGTCGTTTGAACGGCTGATGCAGCACCCCATCATTTTATTTTCGCGGAACAGCCGGGCACGCATGGCCATTACCGAGTTGTTTCAGGATTACGGCTATGAATTAAAGCCTGAGATTGAAGTCGGCAGTGTCGACCTTCTGATCGAGCTTGCGCGCAAAGGTCTCGGCATTTCTTACGTGACCCGGGAGTTCGTGTCCAAAGAGCTGGATGACGGCACCCTCTTCGAAATTCAATTAGACGTCAAGCTGCCGCCGTCGCGGGTCGGCATCATGATCATGCGGAACATGCCGCTCACCAATGCGGCGAAGACGTTTATTGAGCGGATCCGATAATCCGGCTAATTTCGCTCAAATCATGCCGCTAAAGTGTGATAAAATGGGGTCAAGGAGTTGATAAGCCGATGAATTTTATGCGTACGATTGCAGAGGAAAAAATTCTGGAAGCTATCCGCCGCGGCGAATTGGACAATCTGCCCGGTGCCGGCAAACCGCTGCCTCCCGATGAGCTGGACAACGTTCCCGCAGATCTTCGGGTCGGCTTCAAGCTGCTCAAGAATGCCGGGCTGATTCCCGAGGAGATGCAGCTGCGCAAAGAAATGGTAACGCTCAGCGACCTGCTCGCCGTCTGTCGCGACGATGAGGAGCGCCAAAAGCTGAAGCGCGAATTATCGGCCAAGCAGCTGCGCTATCAAACCATGCTGGCTGACCGCGGATGGCTGACTTCAGGGGCGTTCACCGACTATGAAAGTCAGATTCAGCAAAGACTGACAGAGAAATGACTCCTTCTTCGATCGTTTCCCTTTCATTGCATTCTTATCGCATTTAAAGCAGGGTCTGTCCCTCAGCCGGATCACGGCTTTCGGAATAGACCCTGCCTACTGTATTTGTCCCCGTCAGCTATTGTTGTTTAACAGCCTCCAGCACTTCTGCAACATGGCCGTCCACCTGAACCGCACGCCATTCTCTAACCAGTACGCCCTGCTCGTCGATCAGAAAGGTGAACCGCTCCACACCGTAGAACTGCCGGCCTTCCCGTTCTCTCAGCTTCCATACCCCGAATTGCTGGCACACGTTCTGGCTCACATCGGACAGCAGCAGGAAGGGAAGCTGATGCTCCGCTATAAACTGATCGTGCGAGGCCAAATCGTCCGGACTGATGCCGATGACTTCCGTATTCAGGCTTGCAAATTGGCCGTTGTAATCTCTGAATTCGCATGATTCTTTCGTACAGCCTGGGGTCATGTCTTTGGGATAAAAATAGATCACGACCTTTTTGCCCCGAAAATCGCTGAGCCGCACATTGCTTCCGTTCGAAGCAGGCAGAGTAAAGTCGGGAACCGGCTGTTGAATTTGACCGTTGACATGGAATAACCTCCTTAGCAGCTATGCACTAGTCTGCTCTATTCTCTTCCTTTTCTTTGCTGCTGTTCCGCCCGAAGATCATACGGATACGTCACCTGCAGCAGGCTCGCTTCATCCAAACGGTTCATCTGTTCGGCAGTTAAAGACCAGCCGGAAGCGCCCAAATTACTCGCTAATTGCTCGATCGTCCTTGCTCCGACAATCGGCGCCGTCACCCCTTCGCGCTGCAGCAGCCAGTTGATCGCCGTCTGTGCAGGCGTTTTCCCCGTTTCCTCAGCGACGGTATGAAGCGCATCGAGCACTTTCCATGTATATTCATTGTTGTAATTGTTCCACGATTCGCTCCAGCCGTTCGCTTCCGCTTGCGCCACCCGGGAATCCTCGGGAGGGAGCTCCATGCCTCTGCGGTATTTCCCGCTCAGCCAGCCGCCGCGAAGCGGACTCCACGGAATGACTCCGATGCCCTCGTTCACGCATACCGGAATCAGCTCGTATTCCGTAGCACGGCTCAGCAGATTGTATTGCGGCTGCAAGCAGGCAAACGGCTCCCAGCCGTTCTGTCTGCTGAGATCAACGGCCTTTTGCAGCTGCCAGCCGCGGAAATTGCTCGCTCCGATATAACGCACCCAGCCGCGCTTCACCAATTCGTTCAAAGTGCTCAGCGTTTCCTCCAGCGGCGTTCTGGGATCCCATGCATGAACCTGATAAAGATCGATGTAATCCGTGCCAAGCCGGCGGAGGCTGGCTTCCACTCCGGCCATAATGTGCTTGCGGCTCAATCCCACATCATTCGGGCCGCTGCCCATGCCAAAGCGCACCTTGGTCGCGATCACCAAATCATCGCGCTGCTTTTGCTTGAGCCAGCGCCCGACGATTTCTTCAGAGAGCCCGGAGCTGTAAACATCGGCCGTATCGATAAAGTTGCCGCCTGCATTTACGAAGTAGTCCATAATCCGGAAGCTGTCCTGCTCGCTTGTTTCGCGGCCGAACGTCATCGCTCCAAGACACAGCTCGCTTACCTGGAGACCTGTTTTTCCCATAAACCGATATTCCACGCAATATCCTCCTTCGATTGTACAAGTATAGACGTACTGTCTACATCATACCGAAAAAGAAACAATTGGATAAGGACTGATTTTATTGATATTTAGTTACTTTAGCGTAAGCAGTGAGTTTCGAGGCAGGCAAATAGAGAAATAAAAAAGAGGCTCGCAAAGCCGTTACCGACTATGCAGCCTCCCTATTCTCGATCCTGTTGATCGTGCGCTCATCCGTAAGGATGACGATGATGTTAAGAGCTTCTATTCATTTCATAGAGGGATAAGTTGTTATAAACCAGCTCCAGGACAGGATAGTGCCCCGGAACAGCCTCCAATAAATAGCCTTGAAGGTGATCCCCTTCCGTTGGCAGCCCTTTCTCCATATCCCTCAGCATAGAGGATTTCATACCATAGGTAAGCGATGTAGACGTTTGATAAATCGTCGCTTCGATGTCCTCCGGCAAACCATCCGCTTGGTCGTTGGCAATCGTGCATATTTCCCCTATCAGCCGGCGGTAGGCTTCATCCGCGAAACGATTTTCAAGAATAGGTCCGATAGCCGATCGAAACAACGTCGTAATGCCGCTCATGCTTGTGATTAAAATATATTTTTGCCAGATGTCCTTTACGATGTTGTCAGTCATCACAGCATTGCAGTTCGCCTCTTTAAAAGCTTTGTACAACCTATGAATCCGCTCGTCTTCATTGCCGTCCCAGCCGCCGAACACAATGTCATGCCGGGGACTCGTCTGCAGGATGGCGCCTGTGTCTGGGTGCACAGTGGACTCAATAAAGCACAGCCCGCCAAGCACGTTTTCTTTTCCGAATAGCCCAATGAGCGCTTCATAGTGGCGATACCCGTTTAACAGCGGAACGAGCAAGGTTTTCTCATGCACATATTCGGCTATGTCTTGCAGGGTGCCTTCCAAATGGTAAGCCTTAAGTGCGATAAGGATGACATCGAAGGCGGGATGTTCGTCTTTGCGCGTTATCGTCTTTACCTTTCCGCGAAAATGGCCATGCAGGCTTTCAATAACCAGCCCGTCTGCCTCCAGCTGCCTCTGCCGGTGTTCCCGAACCAAAAAAGTAACGTCCGCTCCCGCTTCGGCTAAACGGCCGCCGAAATAGCCGCCGATGGCCCCGGCACCTACGATTAAAATCTTCATTTAAGGGTCGTCTCCTCCTCCGAAATGACACACAGCCCCTGCTGCCTGAGTCGGCCGCAGCCGGCTCCGCAGTATCAGCGGCCTCTCAAAGTACGTGCATCCTAAGTATAGCATGAAGGAGGGAGCGAGCATTGCGACATTTATAAGATGCGCCGTTTGCTGTGCGGGAAATTAATGCGTCTCCCTTACGGTTTCGGTCGATACCCATATCGAATTCAGTTTTCTCCACTGCTCGCTGTCCATAGGGTATTTATGACTCATGCTCTCTATTAATTTTAAAATCGCGTCCGTATCTTCTTTAAAATATTTGTTCAACAAAGCCTTGCCGGACGGCTGCTTAGCCATCTCCTTATCCCCCTATCTATCCATAGAAAATTGAATATTTGGCCTGCTTACCGAAATAATCTATTATCTATTATTTTATAGGGATGGGAGATTTCTGAACATAGGAAGTTTTGTCGAGTACTGGGAAGTTATGTTGCATTGAAGCCCATCCATCATGAATGGACCGCTTTGTATTCCTGCGGAGTCAGACCGTAATATTTTTTAAATACCTTAATAAAGTAATGGGAGGTTTGGTACCCCAGCATATGGGCGATATGGTATACCTTCAGTTTGTTGTCCCTCAACAGCGACGCCGCTTTCTCCATCCGGCATTTCATCACGTAGTCGCCGAGCCCGATTCCGGTTTCATGCTTAAACAGCTTGGATAAATAAACGGGATGCAGCCCTACCCGGTCTGCGATGGCTTGCAGCGACACGTCCTGATCCAGATGCTGCTCAATGTATTGTGCGGCACGGCGGATGGCATATCCTCGTTCTTCCCCGTGGAGACTCAAATCGCTGCGCAGGATGTCCAGCACCTTCTGTACCCAGCCTTCCAGTCCGTGCAGCGTCAGGCATGGATTCGTCAAATTCACCTGACCGATCAGATCGCTCAACTGCCTGCCGTTTCGATGGGAAATATAGTTAAACGCGCCGGCAAAATAGTGGAAGGCTTCATTTAACGTCTCCGGCGAATGACGCCACTTGCCAGCCAGCTCCTGGAAAATCAGTCCGATGCGCTGCTCGACCAGCAGCCACTTCCCGGTTTCCATCAAGTGATTGAGCAGCGGTGGTTCGTATAAGGACTGAAGCTCGCAAACCGAGACAGGCTCTTCCTCGTCGCCTGCTGTGATGAACAGACCGCGCCCTTCACCCGCTCTCCGGATCGCGCTGATTCCCATACGGTACAGCGACGGTAAGCCGTTAGGAAATACAGCCCTTTTACGGATCAGAAGGACGGACACGTCTCCCTTCAAATACCGGCTCACGCTCTGCTTCAGCTGCTGCGCCAGCCGCTCCAACCGATACAGCACGGAAGCGGCTTCATCCGCTTTAATGCCATCCGAAGGCGTACATTTTGCTTTGATGATATAGATCAGATAACCATGCGAATCTTTACAGCTCCACAAATGGCATTGTTCCCCGAAAATATCGTCCGTCAGATTGGTTATCGCATATTCCATAAGCGACAGCTCGGATCGCTCGCCAATGTCTGCCATCTCGTTGTCCAAGCGTACCAGCATCATCGTAACGTCATCTCCGGGGCTGAAGGCCAGCTCCAGCCGTTCCAGCTTGGAGACCAGTTGCTCCATGGGCACGGCCTGCCCTGAGATAAGCTCCTGCAGCAGAGTACCTCGAAGCAGCGGATAGTTCTCTCTAAGCGTATAAATAAACCGGTGAATTTGCTGCTTGCGGCTCCGCTCCTGACGCAGCTCCTCAATACAGCCGGTCAACAGCTGCCTAAGCTCCTCGGCATCGACCGGCTTCATTAAATAACGCGTGATCCGATACTCGATCGCCTGCTTGGCATATTCGAAGTCGGCATACCCCGACAAAATGATGAATTGAGCCACGGACGAGGAAGAGCTCCGCACGGTCTCAATCAGCTGGAGACCGCTCATTTCAGGCATACGTATATCCGTTATGAGAATATCGATCGTCTTTGTAGAAAGAAGCTGCAGGGCTTCATAGCCGGAATAGGCCTTATGAATGCCCTCTATGCCGATAGCCCCGAAAGATTTTATCGTATGTGCCAGCCCTTCGACTTGTGCAGGATGGTCATCGACGATCAGCAGTTGAAACATCGGTACAGCCGCCTCCTTCATTCGTGTGCACGCATCCGTGAACCGTAATGATAACCCGCAGTCCCCCGAGCGGAGAAGCGGCGAATACAAGCCCCGACCCGGGACCAAAGCTCTGAACAAGCCGCTGATGCACGTTCCAGATGCCGAAGCCTTTACTCTCGTTCATCGGCTGTTCGATATCCTCGTTCAGCTTGGCGATCAGCCGTTCATCGGCATTTCCCCCGTTATCGTCCACCGTCAGAACGAGCGAATCTACAATGCACTGTCCTTCAATTCGAATGATTCCCGCACCGAGCTTCTGTTCAATGCCGTGTACGATGGCATTCTCCACAATCGGTTGAAGAATCAGCTTAGGAATTTGATGCTCGAGCAGCGTCTCCGGGATGGCCATTTCGTAATCGAGCCGGGGAAGCTGCAATTTATGTATGTTTAAGTAGTGGGCGACCACATCCAGCTCGCCTCTCAGCGGAGTGTGCTCCACTTCCAGACGGGTGGTATAACGGTAATATTTGCTCAGATGCTGTGTCATGGCAATGATGGCTTGTTTGTTTTCAAGCTGCGCCATGCTTTGGATAAACGCCAGGCAGTTGTATAGAAAATGGGGATTAATCTGCGATTGCAGCTGCTTGACTGTAGCGTCGCGGACACGGATGCTCTCCACCAGCACCTTCTCGATCAGCACCTGAATTTGCTCCGCCATCGAATTAAAATGCTTGAACAGAATCGTAAACTCACTGTTCGTCCGTTTCACGACCCGGGCCGAGAAATTGCCCCGCTTCATTTGGTATACCGCCTTAAGCAGCTCGCGAATCGGCACCTGCACATTTCGATAAAGCAGATACGAGGCGAGTACACCTGTGAACAGAAATAAAGTAAAGCATATGTAAAATAAATTCCGGCTGGTCGTAATCGGATTCAGCACCTCTTCCAGAGGCAAATAATCAAACAGCATCCAATGAAGGGTGTCTGACTCCGCATAATTGACCACGTACTGCTTATCGTTCCATTCGACGGCAAGACTGCCGGTTTTGCCGAGCGCATCGAGGTCGAGCTGACCGATCAACGCAGAGGCAAGCTCCTTGTCTGTGCCGGAAGCAGCAATAGGCTCATAGCCCGGATGGTAAAAAATCGGTTCCTCAATGCCGCCGTTTTTAAATTGGTCGAGCATAATTTGAATATTCCGCGCCGCAAACGCAACCTCAATGATCATATTCGCATGAGCGATATCGTTAAACAAGATCGACGGCTCTACGGAGTGACGGAAGAAATAATATTCGGGCCCGAAGTCCGTTATTTTCTTGCGGTAGCCCCACGAATCGGAGTAATTCAGCTGGAAATACCTTAAGTCGTATTTGGCGGCAGGATTGCTTGAGATGAATTCGTTCAAATCCGGCGAAAAAATCGTGATTTCATTGACCCAGCTGTTCGACAAGCTTTGCAGCTTGATTTTCTCGCTGAGCGTCTTTCTTACTTTGATAGAATCGAACAAGTCATAGGATTGATGCACGGTCTGAAACTGGACCGCCTCCGGCTCTTTCCCCAATGTGAAGGATAGCTTGGCGAACTGGTTTACGGCCGTGTCGACCTGGGATAGAAAGAAAGACAGCCGGCTCAGGTTCGACTTCCGGATCTCTTCCTGCACGACGCCCATGCTCACCTGATTGGAATACGTATAGAGAATCAGGATCGGGATGAGCAGCAGCAGCACCATCAGAAAAATCTTGGTAAATATGCTAACATGTCTGGACACCAAAAAAAGCTCCTCCCCGGATGGAAGCCGCTGAAAAACGCCTCGCTGCGCAAACGGAGCATTCATTGTACGATCGCGATTATCCCTGGGCCCCTTGGATGGTCTCTGTTTTCAGCGTTTGACATCCTGCCAGGGACAAAAGCGAGCGCTTGCGCCTCCACCGCATGCATCCGCAAGCTCTGCGAGTTTTCCAGCGGTCTCTCGAATGCGCCTCAGCTTGTGCCGCTATATAATTATCATCGCGCAATTTTGACGCTGCGGGAAGGGGGAGCTTTTGTCGAAAGACCGTTCGGCGCTGCCGTTTACCGGTTCAAGGCGGCGCGGAACGCATTCAGCGCCTGGCCCCCTCCGAGCTCCGGCCCCTGCAGAAGCGCAGCGTACACTGTCGCATAATCGAACAGATAAGTCAGCGAGCACAGCCGCGCCAGGCGGCTTTCCCCTGTAGACCGGACAATGCGGACACCGCCGGCCCGTGTCTGCAGCACCTCGGCCGTCGCTTCGATCCGCCGGGCCATTCGTTCGTGATCCTCCGCATCCGCGATCAGCGTCACATGGAACCGTTCCATGCCGGGTTCGTCCCAGCCGTAGGCTTCATCGTGATGAAGGGCGGACATCGCCCCGGCAAACGCCATCTTGCGGCTGTTCTCGGCAAGCTGGTATTTCAAGCGGTACGCCGCGCTGTCGGTAAAAGGAACCGTGCCGTACGCCAGCGGAATAAGTCCGTCCATTTCCGCAGCCAGCTGCTTGGCAGGGTTCGCGTCGAGCGCCGATTCCGGCGCATATTGCAGCGCCAGCTCCTGCAGCAGGGCGACCGTCTCGGATACCGCAGGCGCCGGATCGGGAATGATGCCGAGCCGGTGTAGAATCGACAGCGCGGGTACAAGCACATGGCTGGTCGAAATGACCGCGGAATTTGGCCCGCAGGCAGCATGAAGAGAAGGTCGCCGCGTTCCCTCGCCAGCTCGGCAATCGCCCCGCCTGCCGTTATCGCCGCCACCTGGGCGCCCGCTTCGATAGCCGAGCGATAGGCGCTGACGATTTCCTCCGAGCCGCCGGAGTAGTTGACGATAAACACCAGGGAATGCGCATCCACGTACGCCGGCATATGGTAGCCCTGGTGCAGCACGACCGGAATGCGCGCCGTATCGGACAGCATCGAGCTTAGCTGCCGCAATGCCGCCACGGGGCCGCCGCCGACACTGCACAATACGATCTCATGGATGGACGCTCCGCCCGCAGATGATGCAGATGCAGACACAGACGCGGACGCAGGTGTAGATGTAGGCGTGGGCACAGGCAGCTCCAATGCCTGCTTAAGCCCCTGCCGATACAGCTCGCCGCAACGGGCGAGCTGATCGAAGAGCTGCTGGGTATCCGCCTGCCGCAGCGCTACAGCGTCATTGATATCAACTGACATAGGTATAACCCCTTCCGTCGATGGTTATTGGCGCAGCACAATCGCTGCGAATTCCTTGAGCTCCGGCAAACGAACCGTCACGCCGCTGCCGGACGGTGTTATTTGTACAGCTTGCCCGCCTGTCAGCTCCTCCGCCTGCTGATATCTTTCGCTCCCGTTCACGGTGATCTCAATATTGCGCAGCGGGACGGGTTCAAAATACGTCACCCCGTTGAACCCCGACAAGTTAACCACGTGCAGCATGCACGTGTGGTCATCTATCCGGTTCAGCATGATCTCCGCTTGCGGCGGCGCCTGCGCCGTGAGCACATACTTCGCATCGGTCACCTGATCGATCAGGTCGAGCACAATATGCTTATGATCCGCATAGCCATACTTGTAATAGTGCTCCCCCGGGTTCCATGGCATATATACCCCCGCTGTACCGGAAGTGCTTCGGCATACCGCAGCGCCGAATTCCTCCGTCACGATATGGCCGGATGCACGCTCGGGAGGCCCGAAGGTGGAAGGCGTAATGAACGGCAGCATTCCGCTGCATGCCGGGCTAAATTCCGCATGGGTGAACGCTTCGTCCAGAATGACCCAATCCCGTTCCGGAAACCGGCGGAATACAGCTTTATCCGCAGTAGAAAGGTAAGCAGAACGAACATCCGTATCAACACGGAGCGGCTGCGCGCCGAATACATCCTGCAGCAGTTCTAAATTCGCCGCATCCGCCGTCAAAGAGCGCCCGGTGGCAAGCAGATGAATCCCGGCAGCATGCAGCTCCCGCAGCACGGCAAGCTCCTCTGCCCCGAATTGGGCAATGGAGGGAATAATGACGAGCCGATAGCGCTTCAGCTTTTCCCCCTGCCGGGCAAGGTCGTTCTGATGAATGACATCAAACTGAAGATGCTCCTCCTTCAGTGCCTTGAATAGTCCCAAGTATTCCTTGGAGACGGCTTTATGCCGGTCCGCCCGGCTTGATAACCGCCAGGTCGGCCATCGATCGGAACTGCCCGTAATAGCTTTCATGCTCCGCATGATAACGGAAAATGCGCTTCACATCGTCGAAGTTCGCCCGGTCGGGATACCCGTCGAACACCCCGATGATGCAGAAATCAAGTCCCGACCCGCTCGCCAGCGCCTCGTACAGCCGCAAGTTCATTTCATGGCGGGACACTCCGGTAAACCGGTAAAATAAATCGATCGCATTGATGCAGCAGTTGCTGATCAGCTTGTCGTCCCAAGTATCCTCCACCGACTTGACATTCTCCGAAGCCGAATACTGCCACACCGGATGAGGTCTCATGATGGCCGTGTTCGATTCCTTGCGGACAATATCGACCTTGTGCTCATTATAGGTGGAGATCGCCACATCGCTCCTTTTGCTCTTGACCAGCTCGTGAATCCGGTCCAGCATCTGCTTGGTGGTGACGTCCTGAAACTCCTTATATTTGCGGAAAACCGGGTCGTCCGGGTCCTCGGATTCCGGCAATGCAAGACCGTACATTTCCATAAAGCGGGATTGGCAGTTGCCGCAATAGCAGATGCCGTAATAATTGCCGCTGTAGTCCCAGTTCTGGTAGCCGAACATATTAAAGAAAATGCCGTCGACCTCATAATTCGACAAAACCTCGTCGATCATTTGAAGCGAATATTCTCGCTGGTAATAGCCGTTCAGGCAGGTGTGCACAATGCCGAAATAGTTGACCTCTCTGCCGTCCTTCGAGCGGTAAAACCATTCCGGCCGCTGCCGGAAAATTCGCTCATGCGCCTTGCTGAAATCGAAACGGGCGATAAATTTCATGCCGTTCGCATGCGCCTTATCGATGGCTTCCTTCAATAAATCCTTGGTCTGGCCCTCCGCCCGGTAGTGATACTCCAGCTGGGTCGGATAAAAAGCGACGATGCCGCCGGCATTCATCATCAGCACATTGACTGAGAAATCCTTCAGCTCGCCAATCAGCCGATCCACGTCCAGATTGCAGTCGATTTCGCGGATATTGTTCTGAATAAGACGCAGGTTGTTACGGTCCCGACCAAGCCATGCGCTCCGCCTCCCTTCGCATTAATAGCCTTTGCCGTAGACACGGACATTGATCATTTGCTCCGGACTGCCGGCTATATATTTCTCCAAATTGAACCTGAAGCCTTGCGTAAACCGCATGTCGAAGCCGTCGCCGCCTCCTGCGCAGTGCGGAGTAATAATCACGTTGTCCAGCTTCCAGAACGGGCTTTCCGGCGGCAGCTTGCCGAGCTTGAATTCCTCTACGAATACGTCCAGCCCGGCGCCGCCGATCTTATGGCTGCGCAAATAATCAAGCAGAATCTCCTCATTAATCAGCGCGCCCCGGGAAATATTGATCAGAAATGCCGTCGGCTTCATCCGCTTGAACTGCTCCTCATCCATCAGGTTGAGCGTCTGGTCGGTTAAAGGCAGCGTTAACGCGATATAATCGCTCTGCTCGATCACTTCGTTCAGATGGTCGAGCGTATACGTTTGATCGAACTCCGGCAGCGCCCTGCCATCGGTATTAATGCCGAGCACCTTCATTCCGAACGGTCTCGCGCGGACGGCCGTTTCGGTGCCTACGTCGCCTGTGCCGATGACACCGAGCGTTTTGCCGCTGAGATTGACGACTCCGCTCAGCCCGCCCCAGGAGCGCTCCTGCTGCTTGCGCACCAAATCTGCGCTTTTACGCGAAAGCATCAGCATCTTCGTTATAATATCCTCGGCAATCGGCACGCCGAGCGAGCCTCTCGCGTTGATGACGATGACACCGCGGCTTTGCAAATAGTCCATCGGCAGCCGCTCGATACCGATATGCGGCACCTGAACCCATCGGACGGCATCGCATTTTTGCAAGAAATCCTGCTGCAGCGTTCTGTGGTTGGCTACGATGATTTCCGCATCCCTGTATGTCTCTGAATCGATCAGCTCCTGCTCCGATTTGAATTGAACGAGGTGAACCCCCTTCTCCTTCATCCATTGCGCATCACCCGGTTTAAACGGATAGGTCGAAACCAATTTCATGCTTCACGCCTCCTCAATTTGTTTTTATTCCTTAACGGAACCAAGCACAATGCCTTTCACAAAATACCGCTGCAAAAACGGATACACCGCCAGGATCGGCAGCGCGCCGATAAAAATTTGCGAAGCTTTCACCGTGCGCGGCGATATATTCTTGATATCGTCCTCCGTCAGGCCGAGCTTCGTATAATCCTCGGCGACGATAATGGAACGGAGAAACGTGGACAACGGATAATGACGTGCATCCGACATGTAGATCATGCCGTCAAACCATGAATTCCAATGGTGCACCAGCGTAAACAGTGATATCGTTGCCATCGCGGGCAGTGAAATCGGGATAAAAATCCGGAACAGCGTCGTAAAATGCCCCGCCCCGTCGATCAACGCCGCCTCCTCCAGCTCCCTCGGCAGCGTTCGAAAAAAATTGAGCATGAGAATCAGATTCCAGACACTTGCCGCGCCGGGAATCACCAGCGCCCAGATGGTATTCGTTAAGCCCGTCCCCTTCACCACCAGGTAGGTCGGAATCAGCCCGGCGTGAAACAGCATCGTGAACACGAAATACCAGGAGTAAGCGTCCGGCCCCGAAAGCGTCCTTCCTCCTTGGACAGCGAATATGCCGCTAGCGAAATGACGGTCATCGAAATCAAGGTTCCAAGCAGTGTCCGCTGCACGCCGATCCAAAGCGCCCGAATAAAATTATCGTTGCCCAGCGTCTCGAAATACGCCTCGAAGGTCAGCTCGACCGGCCAAAAGGTAACCCTGTTCCCCATCGCCGCTGCACTGGAGCTGAGCGAGACGGCAAACACATGAATCAGAGGCAGGATACACAGCAGCGACAGCAGCAGCAGGAACGTATAGTTGCAAAGCTCAAACACCCGGTAGGCATTGGATTTGTACGGCATACGGCTCACATCCCGTCAGAAGATTCGGTAGTTTGCAAATTTATAGGCGGCACGGTAGGCGAACACCACCAAAATAAATCCGATGACCGATTTGAACAGCCCGACCGCGGTAGCGAAGCTGAATTGTCCGCCGACAAGGCCTACACGGTAGACGAAGGTATCAATAATATCGCCTTTGCTGTAAACGAGCGGATTGTACAGATTAAATATTTGATCGAAGCCGGCATCCAGAATTTTGCCGAGGGCCAGGGTGCCGACAACGGTCATGATCGGAAGAATGGCGGGAACGGTAATATGCACCGTCTGCTGCCAGCGGTTCGCTCCGTCCACCTCGGCCGCTTCATACAGGGAAGGATTGACGCCGGCCAAGGCGGCCAGGTAGACGACAGCCTGAAAACCGAAGTCCTTCCACACGTCGCTGATAATGACCGTAAAGCGAAACCAACTGCCGTCGCCCAGAAATAAGATCGGCTGCACCCCGAACCACCCGATAATTTGATTGACGAGGCCTTTCACCGAAAGAAGATCGATCAGAATCCCGCCCAAAATCACCCAAGAAATAAAATGCGGCAGGTAGACTAACGTTTGAACCGTCCGCTTCATAACAGCTTTCCCTGCCTCATTCAGCAGCAGCGCAAAGATAAAGGGCACAATCAGGTTGCAGATCATTTTAATGCTCGAAATGACCACGGTATTGATAATCACCTGCTTGCTGTCGGGATAAGTAAATAAGTATTTGAAATGATCGAGCCCTACCCACGCCGAGCCGAAAATGCCGAGCCAAGGCTTATATTCCTTAAAAGCGATAATTACGCCGAGCAGCGGAATGTAATTGTATATCAGCACGATAAGGGCCGCCGGAAGCAGCAGTACATGCAGGCTCCACGTTTGGCGGAAATACGAAGCCAGCTTCGATTTGCGGCTTGCCGCTGCGGTACCGTGCATGGCGAGCGGCCTGGTATTGTCCATTTGCTTCACTGCCTCTCCGATATCAAAATATAAATGATAGCGTTTACTTTTGTGCGCCTAAAGATTGGTACCATTCGTTGACTTCCTTCGTAATCTGGTCGCCGCCATTCGCCTTCCAATCGCTCACGAATTTATCGAACGCTTCTAACGGGAGCTTGCCGTAAATGATCTGGTTGAACGTTTCCTTTTCCATTTTCTCGAGCAGCTCTTTCTTGGTCCGCATCGTTTGAGTGGGCGCTCCCTTGAATTCATCCTTGATATCGTATTTATTCTGCTCCACCCGCACCTTGCCCGCAAGCTGATGCACCGGAACGCGGTCCTTGATGCTGTCCTCTATCGGATTCGACGGCGTGGCCTTCGGATCGTTGGCGAACTTCATAATGCCTTCGTCGTAAGAATACGGACGGTTGAGGTTGGTTCCCCCGATCAGAGATGCATAGGCTTTCGCTTCAATCGGCGTTTTGCCGTCCGGGAGCGGCCATTTGTCCTTGGGAACTCCGTTCTTCTCGAAATCGAAGTACACCGGCTTGCCGTCCAGCATCACATAATCGTAGCCATCATGCGTGCCCAAATAAAAAGGCGATTCCTTGTCAAAAAACTGGTAGCCGAACATCGTATTATAATAGGCAAACCAGGCGTCGATATTTTTAAAATCCTTGTTGAACATCATGCCGCGCTTGACCATTGGCGTCTCATTGCGGCCGATATGACCTTCCGGTCCTGCAGGCAGCGGTATCGGTTGAAAGTTGGCTTTCGGGTTGTTCTTCTGCGTATCCAGCAGCGGTACGGGATACATAAAATATTCTCCGGCGACCATCCCGGCCGAGCCGTTGACGAACGATTCCGCCGCTTTATTGGCGTCCTTCAGGCCGGCTTCCGGATCGATGTAGCCCTTCTGCATCCAGTCGCGCAGCTTGCCGAGCGCCTGCTTGACCGAAGGCTGGATCGAGCCGTACACGAGCTTCCCATCCTTGTCCTTGCCCCACTGAAACGGAATATAATTGCCGTAGGCGCCGAATACCCAGTCTGCGGTCGCCCGCGCTCCGTTCACCCTGTCCTTGATCGACAAGGCCAGGCCGAAGGTATCCTTCTTGCCGTTCCCGTCCGGGTCCTGGTTCGTGAAAGCATCCAGCACCTTCTCCATCTCGTCGAGCGTTTTGGGCTGCGGCAGCTTCAGCTGGTCGAGCCAATCCTGTCTCGCCCACATGATCGTGCCGCCTGTCAAGCTCTCGTAGAAGGGAATGCCGTAAGTTTTCCCGTTGCGCTTAAACATATTGAAGCCATCCGGATACTTGGCATACAAGTCTTTGATCCGCTGCGGCGCATACTTCTCGATGGCGTCATCCAGAGCCATGACCTTGCCGGACTGGATCATCTCGTCGATCAGCGTGACGTTGGAAAGCTGGAACGCATCGGGCAGCGGATCGTTACTGGCGAGAAGCAGTCGCATTTTGACATCAAAATCGTTATCGTTATTGACGACAAACTGGTGCTTGACGATGATCCCCATGTTATCCTTCATCCAGCGGGTATGTACGTTATCCTCAATGGTCTCTCCCGCCTTGAATTTCACGGTTGGACTGAGCACCCGTCCGGTCGTAATCGTAACCGGCGGATCGAATTTCCCGCTGCTGTCCCTCGGACTTTCCGCAGCGGACTTCGTCACGCCGCCCGGCGCGCCGCTGTTTGAACAAGCAACGATGGAGCCTGCGCCCAGAACAGCCGCCAGCGACAGCATCCATTTTTTGTGTAAGCGTTTAACCATTGCCCTGTAACCTCCCTCAATTCGAAGATCGTTCTGAATTCAGTGTACGGGATCGGCAATGGAAAAGACATACCATTGTTTCAAGGTTATACCACAAACTTAACTTATTATAGCTGTGGTGAGAGTACCGTCTATCGACGTCCTTTCAGGGATGTTCGGCAACGAAGCTTACACATTGTTACGTGCCAAAAAAACCCCACAAAGTGGGGCTTATGCTTCGAAGCAGACTCAGGTACTTTGCGGGACCCCGAAATTATAAATTTTGATATGTTAAAAAAAAGGCCTGCCTCCAAGTATGTTGGCGGCAAGTCCTTATTATCCGGGAAAGTCCCGGGCTTTAATTTATGTGCTAGCAGCCGCTTCCCGCTTTCGCTAGTTTAATTGCGGCTCAATTGATTCACGGCGCTGAACAGTGCTTTGACAGAGGATGTCATAATATCGACATCCGTCCCGCAGCCCCAGTACATGCTTCCATCCTTAGCGGTGATGCCGATATAAGAAACCGCCTGAGATTTGGAGCCTGTTTCCAGCGCGTGCTCTTTATACACCAAATCGGTGTATTCGATCCCAAGATGGGTTTGCAGGGCGTTGCTGATTGCATCGAGTCGGCCGTTACCCGTGCCTGTAATTTCCTTGACGTCATTACCGGACCGGATGGTGACCGTGGTTTGAAAATCCTCGTCATTCGTAAAACGGTATTTCACAAACTCGACAGGCGTGTTGATGTTCACATACTGCTTCACGAAAATATCATAGATATCATCGGGCATCAGCTCTTTTTGCTGGTGATCCGATACATTTTTCACGCAGTATCCGAAGTGCTCGCGCATTTTCGGCGGAAGATCCAGGCCGTATTTTTGCTGGAGCACGAATCCGATCCCGCCCTTGCCGGACTGGCTGTTAATGCGGATAATATCTCCTTCGTACTCTCTGCCGATATCCTTCGGATCGATCAGCAGATACGGAATCGACCAATATTGGCGTTCTTTCTCCTCGCGCCATTTCATCCCCTTGGCGATCGCATCCTGATGCGAACCGGAGAAGGCTGTGAATACAAGCTCGCCGCCGTAAGGATGTCTTTCGCCTACTCTCATTTTGGTCAGCCGCTCGTAAACGGAAATGATCGCAGGAACATTCTCAAAATTCAGCTTCGGATCTACCCCATGCGAGTACATGTTCAATGCCAAGGTAACAATGTCCACGTTCCCTGTCCGTTCCCCGTTTCCGAACAAAGTTCCTTCAACCCGCTGAGCGCCGGCCAGCATGCCAAGCTCCGCATCGGCTACGCCGGTTCCTCTGTCATTGTGCGGATGGAGCGACAAAATCACATGCTCGCGGTAATTCATATGCTCGCTCATATATTCGATTTGGCTTGCATAGACGTGCGGCATCGACATGGACACGGTTGCCGGCAAATTGATGATGACCTGGTTCTCAGCGGTCGGCTGCCATACATCCAGCACACGGTTGCAGATCTCCAGCGCAAAATCAATTTCCGTACCGGTAAAGCTTTCCGGCGAATATTGGAACTGGAAGTTCCCTTCCGTTTCCGCCGCGCACTGCTTCAACAGCTTGGCGCCGGCCAAAGCGATGTCGATAATCTCTTCTTTGGATTTGCGGAATACCTGCTCCCGCTGCGCCACGGAGGTTGAGTTGTACAAATGCACGACAGCCTTCTTCGCGCCTTGCAGCGATTCGAAGGTTTTACGGATAATGTGTTCCCGCGACTGGGTAAGCACTTGAATCGTTACATCGTCCGGGATCAAATTCTGCTCGATCAAAGTGCGCAGGAAGGTGAATTCCGTCTCCGACGCTGCGGGAAAACCGACCTCGATCTCCTTGAATCCGATATCTACGAGCAATTGAAAGTACTCCAGCTTTTCTTCCAGATTCATCGGAACGATCAGCGCCTGATTTCCGTCGCGCAGGTCAACGCTGCACCATGTCGGCGCCTCTGTAATATATTCTTTCCGAGTCCAGTTCAAGCTGGTCTCCGGCGGCATAAAATAACCTCTTGCGTATTTTTCAACATTTTTCATCGTTGTCTGTCCTTCCTTTCATCATTATGCTGCAGCTGATTCGTTCATGATCCGGCGAAACATAAAAAAGCCTTTCATCTCATTAACAGAGACGAAAGACTGTAACATCTTACGCGGTACCACTCCGAATTCATGCCATAACCGGCATACACTCTGACAGATACGGGTTTGTCGCATCGATTCGATCGATCATACAAACCTTATATCCTCCTGATTGATAACGGTCAGGTTCCGGCTCCACCTACTGTAGTTCGTTCAGCGAGCAACTCCAAGGCGAGTTCAGATTTTCTCCACCGCTGCTTCGCACCAACCAACAGCTCTCTGGATGTATTGAAAACCTTACTATTCCTTTTCAACGTATTTCATATTTATATGTATTTTATAACACCTAAACCAGGTTATCAAGTCCATAACGAAAATAAATCGTGAGACCCTGCATGGCGCGCGCCTGCCGGTATTTATTCAATGCTTCGTTTAAATTTCTGCAGGGAAGTATAAAGCGCTTGCAATTCGCTGCTTTCTATATCCTTATACCGTTCTTCGATAAATTGTTCCGCGCTCAATTCCACCGGATAGAGGATTTGCTTGCCCTTTTCCGTGATCGTCACGAAAACCTCGCGGCGGTCTTTTATCCCCCGAACGGCATTGACCATCCCTTCCTGCTCCAGCCGCTGAATCATGATCGACATGCTGCTCGGCGAACAGTCGACTTTCAGAATCAGATCCGTTATCGTAACTTGCTTCTGTGCCTGCTCCATCTCCAGCAGATATCTCAGAACATAAAGCTGCGGCATCGTTATATCGTAGTCAACCAATACCTTCCTGCTTTGTTTATTATAAAGACGATGAATTTCGCGAATCTCCAAATAAATGCTTCGTATCAGATCGACTTTTATATCCATCACCCGCCTATTTTTTTCCTGGACCTAACTCTACTATATCATAACCCACCGCTCGCTGCCTGCCGGGAATCGACAAAAAAACACCGCTACTTGAAGAGAAGCCACTGAAAAAATTAACCAGAACCAGGAACAAGCACTCATTTTCTTGAGGGGTTTGTTCCTTTTTTGTTTTATAATAGAGTTAATATGGAGAGTAGGTGATGGAATGATTCAACAACAGCAGGAACTGATGATTAGCCCCTACGCGGCGCTTTACGATATTGTGGTGCCCAAGGACAACATGCTGCGACAAATCAATGCGTTGGTGGATTTCTCATTCATCTATGAAGAATTGAAAAGTAAGTACTGTCTGCATAACGGCCGCAATGCTATTGATCCCATTCGAATGTTTAAATATCTATTGCTCAAAGCGATTTTTGACCTTTCCGACGTCGATATTGTGGAACGTTCCCGATATGATATGTCGTTTAAATATTTCTTGAATATGGCACCGGAAGATCCGGTGATTGATGCGAGTTCATTAACAAAATTTCGCAAACTGCGGTTGAAAGACACGAATATGCTGGATCTCCTGATCGGGAAAACGGTCACGATCGCGATCGAGCAAGGTATCCTGAAAAGCACGTCCATCATTGTAGATGCGACACATACGAAAGCGCGCTACAACCAACAAACGCCTCGTGAAGTACTTCAAGACCGCGCTCGCAAACTGCGAAAAGCCATCTACGCCGTAGACGAATCCATGAAAGCCAAGCTCCCCGCCAAGAATGTGAGCGATGTGCTAGAAGATGAATTAGCATACTGCAACAATCTGATTCAGTTTCTTGAAACCAATTCTGGTATCGCCCAAATCCCCAAAGTTCTGGAGCCGCTCAATCTGCTAAAGGAAACGGTGCAAGATGATACGGAACGACTGCAACATCAAAACGATTCCGATGCGCGAGTAGGTCACAAAACGGCAGATTCCTCATTTTTTGGTTACAAAACACATCTCGCGATGACCGAAGAACGGATGATTACGGCTGCCATTGTAACAACGGGTGAGAAGAATGATGGGAAACAATTGCAGATGCTCATTGAGAAGAGCCAAGCAGCTGGTATGGAGGTCAAAACGGTCATTGGGGACACGGCTTACTCAGAGAAGGACAACCTGCTGTACAGTAAGGAGCACGAGTTGACGTTAATTTCTAAGCTCAATCCTCAGATTACACAAGGCGGGCGGAAGAAAGAAGACGAATTTGAATTCAATAAAGATGCAGGCATGTATGTCTGCAAAGCCGGTCATCTAGCGATTCGAAAAGCACGTCAGGGCAAGAAAGGCGTTGGAGCAAACCAAACGGACACGTATTATTTTGACATAGAGAAGTGTAAGCGATGTCCGCTCAAAGATGGTTGCTACAAGGAAGGCGCGAAGAGCAAATCCTACTCCGTCAGCATAAAATCTAATGTGCACACGGAGCAAATGGCTTTCCAGGAAAGCGAAGCCTTTAAAGAGAAGGCGAAAGAACGATACAAAATTGAAGCGAAGAACAGCGAACTCAAACACCGACACGGGTACGATGTAGCCACAACCTCGGGTCTATTAGGTATGGAGCTACAAGGTGCTATGGCAATCTTCGCCGTGAATTTAAAGCGAATCTTGAAATTAACGGAATAAAATTAGCACCAAAAAGGGACAGCCAACCATCCAAATACCGGATGATTGGCTGTCTTTTTGTTGGTTCGAAAAATTTTTGCCCACAATGCTTAGTTCTTCAGTGGCCTCACTTGAAGAAGCGATGTTTCTCATCAGGGATTTGTTCAGTTCATAGCGTGCTTGCAAATCAGCTCTGCTGATTCGGGCTTACTTCGTTATTCCGTAAATTTTGTACATGTCGTCAAGCATCAGGTTAGCCGATCTCACACCGCCGCCTGTGTTCCATGTAGCATCATTCACTTTGAACACTTTGTTGTTCTTTACGACTTTTAAATTTTTCCACAACGGATCGTTCAGCCATTCCTGCTCCTGGCTTGTTCCTTTGCCGTCACCGGTATCGTAAGTGAAGTAGAACACACGGTTCGCCGCTTCCAATTCCGGCAGACGCTCCTTCGTAATGTCCTCGAACGCCTTCTCGTCGCTTTTCGGATCCGAACGCGGCATACCGATCTGCTTGAATACAGCGCCTGTGAACATATCGCCGAAATAAAATCTGGTTTTGCCGCCCATAAACCGTACAACCGCCACTTTATCCTTCAGCTGGTCTCCGGCTTTCGCTTTGAAATCTTCAATGCGTTTATCGTAGTCCGCAATAACTTTGTCGCCCTCCGCCTTCTTATTCAGCGCATCGGCAAACAAGGAGAAATTCGATTTCCATTCACCGCGAAGCGTCTCCGCGAATACGGTTGGCGCGATAGCAGACAGCTGCTGGTAAACCTTTTCCTGACGCATTTTGTTGCCCAGAATCAAGTCAGGCTTCAACGCTGCAATAGCTTCCAGGTTCGGCTGCGATTCGCCGCCAAGCGGCTTCACGCCTTCCATGTCCGCTTTGATGTGGTCGAACCAAGGATTTCCGTATGCCGAGTTGACAGCGCCAACAGGCTTAACGCCAAGCGTCAATAATGTTTCCGTACCTTCATTAGTCAAAATAACAACACGCTGCGGGTGCGCAGGAACTTCCGTTTCCCCCATCGCATGCTTGATTTTACGCGGCGCATCCGTATTTGTCTTCGTTTCTCCAGCCGGTGCGGCTGAACCTTGCTGTTCTGTCTGTTTCTGTCCGCAAGCGACAAGCCATACGGAAAGCAGCATCAGAATAGCCATTAGAGCTGCAGGCCGCAAGCTAGATTTCATAAAATTCCGTTTCATTCGTCATTAGACCTCCTATGTAGTCGACTATTACTAATAATAATAATCATTATCAATGGCAAGCTTTATAGTACTAAGATAGAAAATGTTTGTCAATCACTTTTACAAAATTGTCGTTGTTCAGCTCAGCGCCGTCAAAAAAACCTCCTATACAATCTATCGTAAGGATAGAGTATAGAAGGTTCTGCCAAATATGACGGCAATCGGATGGCCTAATCCTCTTTCGAGAACGATCATTCTATTATGTGCAAGACATGACCGGAAACCCGCTTGTTCGGATTACCATGGCAGTGTATTTTCCAGGAAAAAGAAGGAACCGGTCGGCCCGTCCTCCGGCAATGTAGCGGCTATAATGCTGGTTCGGCTGCCTTCCGCTTCATCGATGTGCCCCGCGTCTCCCCCCAGCCGGGTGCGAACCCATCCAGGGTGAATCGAGTTGACTTTAACCGGCGTTCCCTGAAGCTCGGCTGCCAGGTGGATCGTGAACGCGTTGAGCGCCGCCTTGGATGCATTATAGGCAAATGTTTTCATGTTATAAACAGGCGAGCCAGGGTCTGCTTGCAGAGAAAGCGAGCCCAAAATGCTGGAAAGATTTACGATACGGCCGGCCTCGGATTTGCGGATCAGCGGCAGAAGAATCTGCGTGAGCTCAATTTGAGCGAAAAAGTTGGCGTCAAAGGTGTCGCGCACCACCTTCAGCGGCAGTGTGCTGGTCCGGTTCACGACCTCGACGGACACACTTTCTTGATCCAGCAATACTCCTGCATTGTTAATCAAAATATCAAGCTTTCCATACTTCTTATCGAAGTAGCTATAGGCAGCTTCATGATCTTCATGCACGTTGACATCGATTTGAATGCTTTCGACGTTAAGACCCTCCTGCTTAAGCCGCTCGGCCGCTTCTTTGCCTTGATTCGCGTCGCGGGCTCCAATCACGACCGCCGCCCCGAGCTGGGCCAGACCACGCACCGTTTCCAATCCAATGCCGCGGGCTCCGCCGGTGACAAAAGCCACTTTACCGTTTAATTCTTGTGCTGCCGTCATCTTACATCGACTCCTTTTTATTTTAATCCAAACGGGCGGTTGAGGTTTTTGAAGCCGATTGAGAAAAAGTACATTATGAGAACGATCATTCTAAAAAATCCGCGATTCGCACTCCATTCTCACCGCTTACTTTGCTTCGTGCCCTCAAGCTCCCCTCGGGTAACATCATACCATTTCGAGAACGATCGGTAAAGAATAAAGAAAAACGGTGTTATGTGCCTGACGGTAAGATACCGTACGGAGTGTTTAGGAGCCGCCGTTGAAATCCGTGAAAATAACAGCATGAATCCGGTTCAATTCCCGGTTTCAACAGCGGCTGCAGGAACATAATTTACGAAATGATTGTATTTTAGGAAATTGTACTTACGAGCTGGCTCAACGCTTCGTTAATTGGCGTTAACGGCCGGCCAAGCAGCTTTTCAAAATCGCCGCTTTCGATCTCCAGCTCTCTTTCCCGAATGCCTTGCTGTATGCCCACAAGAATCGGAATGACGAAATCCGGTACGCCCGCCTGCTTCATGATGTCTGCATATGCAGCATCGTCAACCTGCCGTACAGGCACATCCTTGCCCAATACAGCGCCGAGCGCCGATGCAAATTGTTCCTGTGTCAGCAGCTTTCCGGACAGCTCGTAAACCTTGTTCTCATGCCCGCTGCCTGTAAGGACGGCCGCCGCGGCTTCCGCATATTCCTGCTGCAGCGCCCAGCCGACTTTGCCCGTTCCCGCGGACGTTACCCATGGCGCTCCGGCCAGCACGCCTTGAATGCCGCCTGTCTCATTCTCCAGGTACCAGTTATTGCGCAGGAACGCGTACGGAATGCCGGTTTTCCGTATCGCTTGTTCTGCAGCTTGGTGCGGCGGGGCCAAGAACAGCTTGCTGGCACTTGCATTCACCAAGCTCGTATAAGCGATGAAACTGACTTTTGCGCGAGCGGCGGCTTCTACTGCATCCGTATGCTGACGAATCCGGGTTTCATTGTCTCCATCCGCCGAAATGATCAAGATCCGGTCCATCCCTGCAAAAGCGGTGTCCAGCGTTTCCGGGCGGTCAAAATCGCCATGACGGACGTCGACTCCCCGTGCACGAAGGCCTTCCGCTTTTTCCGGGTTGCGCACACTTACGGCAAGCTGATCGGCCGGTACCGATTTTAGCAGTGTCTCTACGACTTTCGAGCCTAATTTTCCCGTTGCGCCTGTAACTAATAATTTCATTTTCCATTCCTCCAAGTTGTTGTAGTTAATTCAGTTATAACATTATAGGTTACAACGTGTGTATGAATAAGAGCTCTAAAAAAGAGCTTTTATTTACTAAACTTGCCAATCAATTGGCCAACTGTCGTTTGTGCCAGCCGCTGTTCCATAGCGGACTGAGCATCCCTCAATTCCTCCTGGAGAACGTGCTCGATATTGCGCCCGACAGGGCATGCAATATTGGAATTCTCATGGATACCGAACAGCTGGTTCTCCTCCGTCACCTCTACAGCCCGATAAATATCAAGCAGTGTAATCTGATCGGGAGACTTGAGCAGGGAAGCGCCGCCCACTCCAGGCCGAACGTCTACAAATCCCGCTTTCTTCAGCATCCCCATAATTCTCCGGATAACCACGGGATTCGTCTGCACGCTTCCGGCGATAAAATCACCGGTACAATCATTCGGACTGACTGCTATGAGAGAGAGCGTATGAACAGCAATGGAAAAACGCGTACTGATTTGCTTCAATGTAGTATCACCACCGTTGTAACAATTATAGTTACAATCAAAATGATTGTCAATATTTTAACCCGGAATAACGAAGAGCAGGCAGCCGAAGCCCCTGCTCTTCCATTCTTATTTAACAGCCTTCCCGGATTAGCAGTTAAGCTTGAACAGGAACACCCAGTCCCGCGGAGCCGAGCTCGGAGGTTGTCAGCTCCGCCCCGTATTGTTGAAGGATGCGCATACCCAAGGCTGCTCGCCGGACCCGTTCGCGGCTCAGCTGGACATTGACTCCTTCCAGATGCAGACCGCTCGGATATACATCGGGATGGTTCCGCAGTCCGAACTTGATATAGACCGGAGATAAAATACGGATAAGCTCGGGAATTTCATAATGGCGGATGAAGCCGCCCAGCGTGTCCGGAGCTTCCACATAAAAATCGATCGGAATATCTACGGCTTGGCGTATGGACGCAAGCTTCGGCAGAGTCAGCGCCGTCGGCACGTTATAAGTATCCGCCCCGATATCCTGCATCAGCTTAATGGAAACGGGGTTCGAGGCCATCATCTGGGCCGACACCTTCACGACAAAATCAGGCGCGATCAAGCCCTCTTTCTTCATTTCCTTTGTCAGCAGAAGAAGCCCTTCATCGGCCACAAGAGCTCCCCGCACGCCTAAGCGGTTCGCGCGGATCAGATCCTCCATCGCATAGACGAGCTGGTCGATCCCTTCATGCCGCAGGCCCGCGGATTTCCCGCCGGGCGTCAACGGCAGCGCGCTAATATCCCATGTCCCTCTCGGACCTGCAAACAAGCTTAATTCCACTTTGCGTGCAGCGCACAGCGATACCATCTCGGCAATCTCCTCGTCGGTCAGCAGCATGATCCCGCTGCCTTGGGAAACCCGGTGAACGGTAACGCCGTAGCGATCCGCCTCTTCAAACACGGCCTTTAACGCTTCCGGTCATTCTACACTCGGGATCTCCACCCGATACTGCGCTCCGTCCGGAAACCTCTTGTCCGATGACGGCAGGTGATAGGCTTCCTGTTCGAGAAAGCCCAACGATTTTAATAATGCTTTGGCTTGATCCACAATGCCCCGCCTCCTTCTGCTATTTGTATTCCTGATCTGCCCGGCGCCAATCCAGCTCGGCCTCCAGGGCCACGCCTTGCGGCACAACGCCGCGGGAGGCGTCGGTACAGTCGCGGAGCCGATTCGTCGCGGCCACCATTCTTTGCCGCTGGCGCAGCCCGTGCAGCCTTTGTTCCCCTAAAGCTTGTCGCTGACACGAGATTTCGCCCGCCGGATTCAGCTCGATCGTTCCTTCTGCAAATTTGCCCGCGTTCAGCAGATCGATCCCCCGGCCGCGCAGCCGCAGCTGCAGCAGATCGCCGTCCTGCAAATATAAAATTTCTCCCCGATGGAACGCTTCCGGTGTCATATGGCCTATGGCCGCACCGAAGGTTACGCCCGAATACCTTCCGTCACTGATCAAAGTCGACATCCGCTTTAACTGCCGGTGCGCGTTAATATGCTGCATCGGCGTCATCATTTCGGGCATGCCGAACGCTTCCGGTCACTTGACCGGAGATAATGAAAGCCAGACGCATCCACTCCTGCTCGATCATGCGGTCAAACAGCCGGTCATAATCCAAAGCCTGAATGTCTTCATAGGCTATGCCTCCGTTATGGGCCGCCATCCGTCTCATATGCTCTATATCGAAGACCCTGTCCGCTTTCAGTCCGTCAAGCAGATGAACATCCAGCAGCCGCCGGTTCGCTTCCTCTTCGTGTTCGAAATAGACCACGAAAGCGATCTTATTATCGAATAGATCCAGCTGCTTGGTCGGCATGCCGCTTATTTTTACGACAGCCTGCTCAAAGAAATTGCCGCGCAGCACATCGACGCCGCTGAAGCTGCGTTTAGGCTTGCTCAAAATAATCGGATTGGTCTTCACGCCGTCCGCCGCGAGGCCTTGCGTATCCGCCATCCGGCTTCTCCAGCTCTGACCGGTTACCGTAGGCGCATCCAAATCCATCGGCACGCCGTTGCGCACCAGCTCGTACATCAGCGTCTCGGTTCCGCGAATTTGGCCCGAGCAGCACTGCTGCGCCAATACGTAGATGTCTCGGCCCTCCGTCAGACTGTAGTCGAACAAATCGGGGATCGGGTGCTCCAGCAGAATCGCTTCCATATCTTCCAAGGAAAACGGATATCCGGCGTAAATCATCGCTCCCACGATATGCATTACCAGGTTGGTCGAGCCGCCTCCCGAGCTGTGAATCCGGACCGCATTGCGAATATTCGCCCTCAGCAGCTCACCGACGCTGCATTCAGGACGCTGTATAATAGAAAATAAGCTTTCGACCGCCCGGTCGACTTGAGCCTGCGTCGGCGGTTCCGTAAGCAATTCCAGTTCAGGGTACACAAAACCCAGCGCCGCCGTCACATCGCGGGAGCTGTTCCCCGTTCCGTGGAATGCGCATATTCCGCCCTTGGAATCACAGGTGTGCACCGCCAGCTCCTTCTCAAACCATTTGTGCCTTTCTTCGGTAATCAATTGACAGGCTACCGCCCGTTGAAATACCCCTTGGAACGATGTATTGGAGGAGCACTGAAGAATATAGCTGACCGCCTCTACAATGTCTTCGGCAATGTCCTCATATCCCGCCGACCTCGCCTCGGCTGTGAGCGCTTCCAATTCCCGCCTCACATGGTCCGGTATCGTGCCTCCCTTGAGCACATGGGCCGGGGCGAACATCGCGAACACCGGATGCTCTCCGCGTCTGCGTCGGATCAGATCCAAATGCGCCAACCCGCTCAGCACGCCGAGCGGCTGCTTATCACAGCCCTGGATGACGAAAGCTCCATGATATGAATGCGCTTCCATCTGGTTCACGACCATTTCCGCAATCGCATTGCGGCTCTGCAGGGAATAGGACATCCCCATATTGTTTTGCGCAGTTCCGTCACAAAGCACCGGTGTACTGAAGTAAAAGGGCACTCCGCCCTCCCTCCATATTTTCAACGCGGCTTTATACACCGTTTCCAGGTCCATGATGTGCGCAGGATGGTCCGGCGAGCCGCCTATGACCGCAATGCGGGGCGCATTCTGCTCCAGCCGGTCATAAATGCGGTCCAGCGACCAGTCCGGGGCACTGCCCCCTAGGCTTCCCCAGGCACGATCGAGTAAGCCTGCTACCGTAATCGGTTCGTTTGCTTTGCCTTGAACATTTCCTTGATACGAATTCATCCCAAGTATCATTTTCTGCATCCACCCTGTCATTAGGATCGAATGGGAGCCGTTGTCCCATCCGCCGCATCCCGTGCGGCCTGAGATGTAAGAACAGCAGGTCTGCGGCCGATACCTTCGCCCTTGCTTATCCGTGTCAAATGCCAAAGCCGTCTGCTTGCGAGAGGCACCGTTAATGGAACTATACCATACATTGGAAGCAACGGGTATCCCTTCAAATGACAAAACAACCCCACAAAGTGCGCTTAGGCTTCGGAGCGGACTCAGGTACTTTGCGGGGCCCCGAATATTTATAAAGCGGATAGGTCAAAAAGACGGGCCCTTCCGTCCATTGAAACGGAGGTCCGCCTTTGGTCCCTGAGCATTAAAGCTCTACGATCTTGGTAGCAATATGTTTGCAAAACTCGCTGTCGTGCTCGACAAAAAGAAGGGTCGGCGAGTATTCAAGCAGCAGCTCTTCAATCTGCATGCGGGAGAGGATATCAATAAAATTAAGCGGTTCATCCCAAATATGCAAATGAACCTTTTCGCATAGGCTTTTGGCAATCAGCACTTTCTTCTTTTGTCCGCCGCTGAAAGCGGAGATGTCCTTTTCAAACTGCACTCTCGCAAAGTCCAGCTTTCTTAAAATCGATTTAAACAGACTTTCGTCGATGCCGTGATGCCTGGCATAGTCCGTTAAATTGCCCTGCAAATGAGAGGTGTCCTGGGAAACGTACGATATTTTCAGCTGGCTTCCTTTGCGGAACGTACCGGTATAATTCAGATCCTCGCCGCAGATCAATTTGATAAGGCTTGATTTGCCCGAGCCGTTTTTACCCGACAGCGCAATGCGATCTCCCTGCTCAATCGTAAAGCTGACGTCCGAGCAGGCCGTCTTTTCTCCATAATAAATCGAGACTCCGTCAAGCTCCGCCAGCTGATTCTTATGATAAACCAGCTGTGCTATTTTTAGGCTGTCCGAGCTTTCGATATTTTTCAGAAGCTTGGACTTCTCCTCAACCGCGGCCTGTTGCCTCTGCTCTATGGACTTCGAGCGCTTCATCATTTTGGCCGCCTTGTGGCCGACATATCCTTTATCTACCTTAGAACCGGAGTTTCTGGTGCCGTTCTTCGTTTTCTCGACTTCATCGGACCAGCCGCTCGTTCGTTTGGCGGAATCCGATAAGCGCTTGATGTCTTTGCGCAGCTTCTCATTCTCCGCGAGCTCGAAGCTGTCCTGCCTCTGCTTATTTTCCCGCCAGTCGGAGAAATTGCCTCTTTGAATCTCGATATCGGTCTTATTGATGGACAAGATATGATCCACGCAGTTATCCAGAAATGCTCTGTCATGGGAAACCAGTATAAATCCGCTCTTGGATTGAAGGTAGCCGCTGACCAGCTTCCTTGCGTTCATATCGAGATGGTTTGTCGGCTCATCAATAAGCAGAAAGCTGTTCTCCTTCAGAAATAACGCCGCCAAGAGCACCTTCGTCTGCTCTCCGTTGGACAAGGTGTCGAACGGCCGGTATAACACATCCTCGGCCACCTGCAGCAAGGACAGCTCGCGCATTAACATCCAATGAAGATAGTCGGGACAAATCTCGCTGATGACATCCAGGGTCTGGTCCGATGTATTCGCGACCGGGTAAGGAAAGTACTCGAAGGTGACATCGGCCGAAATCGTCCCGCTGTATTCATATTTTCCTAGCAGTAAGTTAAGAAAGGTCGTTTTCCCTCTGCCGTTTCTTCCTGTAAAGCCCAGCTTCCAGTCAGTGTCGATTTGAAAGCTTACGTTTTCGAAGATGTTATCGTAACTGCCGTCATAGGCAAAGGTCAGTTTGCTTACATTGATTAATGACATGAAATAATCCTCCTGTAGGACAAAAATAAAAGCTACAAGAAAGTTACCTTTCTTGTAGCTCAAATGAATACAGCAAATCTAACCCGATCCAGGGTTAGAAAAGGAGTTATCCCGTTTGAGTTGAAAAGATTCAGTAACTTTCTTGCATATAAAAAATAAAACATGCGTAGCTTGTCGCTATGGTTGTTTTATTGTTTTATACAGCTGCAAGAAAAATTACATTATCCTATTCAACTCCAGTCATTAAATTAAGTGTATCTTACCATACCCTTTTTCAAATAGCAACCGCCGGCTTCCAAATTTATCCGGTGCTGCGGCTTCCCACAAATGTAGGCTTCGGCCGAATCAATACATTCACGGTCTTGGGCATGCCTCTCTTCAAAACACGGTACATGCGTCGGCGGCCGGAGCGATCGGCCGTATGGAGAATGATCTTCTTTGGATAGCGTTTCTTCTTGATAATATAACCCACAACAGAGGCGCCTGTCGGCCTGCCTCTGCCTAAATTATAATCCAGCGATAATACGCCGACTTCGTGGCTGCGTATGAGCTTTATGCATTCTTGTACGGATCTCGCAAGTAAATAGCCTTTCGGCCGCGGACGTAAATCATCCAGGAAAACGTTAATCATCGAGCTCAACCTCAGTTTCGGCACCGTTATCGTATACGATATGAACGAATCTGTCGGGTTGTTTGGGCTGACGTGCGGTTGACTGGGCCGCAGGCGTGGAAGCGGCTGCCGGCTCTGCGCTTACCGGGCATTGCCGCCCTTTGCTGGGGAAAGCGGCGGCTGCGCTTAAGACGACATGCCGATCTCCACCCCGGTAAGCTGTTCGCTCAGCTTCCACAACCGTTCGGCAGCGGCTGGGTCAACCGCATAGGGCAGTACACCCGAGAGGCGTGTCCCATCCTGCATGCTCGTTCCCTGCCCGCTCTCGATCATCAGCTGAGCTACCTCGCAATTTTCGCAATACACGCCTCCTATTCCCTCAAGCGCCGGACTTGCCGCGCACCATACGATGGTCGCCGCTCCTTGCTCGACCGTCTTTAACTGTCTGGCCGGATCAAGAATCGGCTGCCCGTGCTCGTCGAGTACCCCGCCGGCAACGAGCTCCTCGAGAGAAAGATGCTTTTCAAGTCCCGTGCCGGCAATGCTTCCCGGATGAACGGAGAAGGCGCGCACTCCTGCCTCCCGTCCACGCTTATCCAGTTCGAGCGCGAAAAGGATGTTCGCTGTCTTCGATTGGCCGTAGGCCGCCCAGCGGTCATAATCCCCCCGCTCGAAATGGGGATCTTCAAACCGGACAGGCGAATAGCGGTGCCCCTTCGACGAAACGGATACGACGCGCGCCCCGCCCGCTTGGCTCAGTGCAGGCCAAAGCCGCGCGGTAAGCTGAAAGTGCCCCAGATGATTGGTCGCAAATTGCGATTCATAACCTCTCGCATCGCGCACCAGCGGTGAAGCCATAATGCCTGCGCTGTGGATTAATAGATGAAGCGGACGGCCGGTGGCGAGAAACCTCCCGGCAAAGTCATCTATCGACCCGGGATCAAGCAGGTCCATAGTTTCAATTTCAATGCCGTCGATGCCTTGAAGTGCGTTCTTCGCCTTGTTATAATCTCGCGCCGGCACGATAATTTGTGCTCCGGCGGAGCGAAGCGTCCGCACCGTTTCCAGGCCAAGACCGGAATAGCCGCCCGTTACTATGGCGATTTTGCCGCTCAGATCGATGCCCGATATCACATCGGCGGTGGTCGATGCCGCCCCGAAGCCGGAGCCGATAGGTAATTGTTTAGTCATTGCTGTTTTCCTCCTCTTACGGTTCTAACCTCTTGCATAGGTCCATTATCTCCGAAAAAGCGGCCGCAAGCTTGATTATTACTGCTTAAAAATTGCCTAAAGCTGCAATTTTTCGTTTCGAATGCATGCGCCCTGCTTGCTTCCTTGCGCAATGCGGGTATAATGTAGTCTGACATCGGCACCGATAATACAATGCCGAAGCAGCTTAGCAGCACGCTGTGAACCGGATGAACTCTAGCAAAGGAGGCATCAAGTATGGATGAGGAGCTTAGCGGCATCCCCGATTTGGATGAAGTCCGCCAACCAGCATTGGAGCAGCTCACGGCCTTGACGAAAAGAAAAGCCGTCTCCGATGGACGGCATCCGACATCGATTCCGTTTCTGACGATAAACCGGTACAGTCAACAGACCCCCCCGATTCCCGTTGTTTTGACGCCCTCCTTTTGTCTGATTCTGCAGGGCTCCAAAAAGCTTCTGTTTGGCGAGCATATTATTTTAGCGCGGGCAGGCGATTTTCTCACTTCTTTGATCGCCTTACCGGGAAATGCACAGGTGAACAGCACCGGCGAAGCCGTGCCTTATATCGGTTTACGCCTTGACTTCACGACCCGGGAAATCGCATCCGTGATTGCCGAGGCGCAATTAAAGCCGCAAGACAAAACCGCAAACGCAGGAGCGTTCATCGGAAAAACCGATACCGAGCTGCTTGAGCTGTTTATCCGCCTCCTCAGGCTGCTGGATAAGCCTGAAAGCGAAGCCCTCTTTCTGTCGGGGCTCGTCAAGCGGGAACTGATATACAAGCTGCTATCGGGCGAATACGGACACTTATTTTTTCAACAGGTGTTCTTTGACCAGCAAGCGGAAGGAGTCGGCAATGCCATTGCCTGGATTAAAGATCATTACACCCGTTCCTTTACCGTCGAAGAGCTGGCGAAAGCAAACAACATGAGCGTTTCGGGACTGCATCACAAGTTCAAAGCGGTCACGAGCATGGGGCCGCTGCAGTATCAAAAGCAGCTTCGCCTTCAAGAAGCCCGGCGTCTCTTGTTGAGCGGTTCCATGGATGTAACGACGGCCGCGCTGGAAGTCGGCTATGAAAGCCCGTCCCAATTTAACCGGGAATACCGCCGATTATTCGGGCTCCCCCCTCTGCAAGATATTAAAGCGGTGAAAAAAAACGCCGCGGCAGGCCTGCTCGAAAACAGCCGGCTGCTCTCTCCTGCCAAGAGCTTCGTCTGAAAGCCCGGCGAACCGTCTAAACGAAGGCCATTCGCAGAAGAAAAGGATTCTATTTCCTTAAAAATCAATATATACTAAATCTAGTATAATGATAGATTGAAAGGGGTTAGAGTCAGTGGAATATACCGACTTACTTCATGAGCTTTTGCAGGAGGAGCAGGAACTGCAATTTACCCGCTTCACCAATGAAACGGCACTCCAGATCGGCTGCAGAATTGCGGAAGTCGTGCGGCTTGAGAACAAAACCGTAACTGTGGACATACGCAGAAACGGCCAGCAGCTTTTCCACTATGCGTCGCCCGGCACTTCCGCAGACAATGATGAATGGGTGCTGCGCAAAAGCAGGGTCGTAGACCGTTTCGGACACAGTTCGAAATATATGGAAGTTTTGTTAAAGTCGACAGGCAGAACGCTGCAGCAACGATTTTTATTGGATCCTGCGGAATATGCCGCTTACGGCGGTTCGTTCCCGATTATTATTAAGGATGTAGGCCCGGTCGGGACGATCAGCGTTTCCGAGTATGTGGATGATCACAGGCTGGTCACCCAAGTGCTCCGGGAATTTGTGGGCAGACAAGAATTATAACGAGCAAGGCTCCTGAGACGCATTTGTATTTGCGGCACGCAGGACAGTCGATTGTACCCGCGGCAGCCTGTAGTCCGCATCGCTGCTGAAAAAGAACAAAACCTCCAAATGCCATCGCATTTGGAGGTTTTGCTTTGATCCGCCGGATAAAGGCGTTGAGCAAAAAGATTATGAGAACCTGCAGTGCTGCGCAAGGGCCGGTGCAGACTCAATCCGCGTGATGTCCCCAAGTATCCTGAAAAATAAGCCCCTCTAGCGCCCTTCGCTTTTCCCAGTTCGCAGACTCTAGAATAGGCTGGGTTGGGTAATGCTCCGTCCTGCCTACAGAAAGAAGCGCAACGGGCTCGATATGCGGAGGGATCTGCAAAATATCGCGAACATCGCTTTTTTTATAAAAGCTGACCCATCCCATTGCCAAACCCTCGGCCGTTGCCGCCAGCCACATATTCTGAATGGCGCAAGCGGTAGACAAAATATCCGTCTCAGGGATAGAGTTGCGTCCCAATACATGCGATCCGCCTCTTGTCGGATCACACGTTATACAGATGGTCAGCGGGGCTTGTTTCAGCCCTTCAATTTTGAGTTGCAGAAACTCGTCCTGCCTGTCTTCTTCATAGTGAATGGCTAGCGCCCGTCTTTCTTTGTCAGCCGCCCAAGCCAATCGTTCCTTCACTGTATCCTCTGTAATGAGAATAAAATTCCACGGCTGCATGAATCCGACGGAAGGGCCATGATGGGCCGCATTTAATAATTTCATGACTGTTTCTTTAGGTATAGCATCAGGCAGAAACGTCCGGACGTCCCTTCTTGTATAAATAATCTTATATAACGCTTCCTGTTCCTGCTGGGTAAACATCCACTCGTCCTCCGTTAAATCAATCTTATATCTATAATATACTACATGTTTCCATTTATACTACATATCCGCCTTCTTTGAAATGCGCCGTTTCTCCTGAACCTTTATGTAAGCGGCTTGCCGATAAAGCATTCTATTATTTTTTTACAAAATGTGCTATAAATCACATCATTTCGCCAGAGCAGCAGTTACAATAAAACTATCAAATTAACGAGGTGAATCCGACATGTTATATTCAAAAATTTTAGTAGCTTACGATGGCTCCCAAACCGCTGAAAAAGCGCTTGATTCCGCTTTGAAACTGGCAAAGCTAAACCATTATTCCAAAGTGGATGTCATTCATGTATTCAATCTTCCCACTTATTTTGTAGATACAGCTGTGTTCATTCCGCCTGCTGCCGTTGAAAATAAAGCGCAGTACACCGAGCAGATCACCGAAAAAATCAAAACGGTTGCCGCGGATTTAACCAACATACATATTGAAGTGCGAAGCGGTGCGATAACTAAGGAAATTTTGAATTATGCCGAGGAGACCGGCGCCGATCTCCTCGTTGTCGGCAGCAGAGGGCTGAACGCCATCGGCGAATTTGTTCTCGGCAGCGTCAGCCATAATATTGTCCAGCATGCCAAAATTCCGGTGCTTGTCATAAAATAAGCGTTAAGACGTTTCTTACTGACACGTCTTCCGAACCGGTTTAAGGTACGGCGGCCGCTCGGCGGAAACGGCAAAAGGTTCTTGCCATCGATCATTGGCGAGAACCTTTTTTCAAGTTGAAATATGTTTTTACGGCAATGAAATTTAGACTAAAACCCTTTCTCCGCCACTCCTGTTTGCCCGTTGTTTCAGCGGACGCTTACAGCTTTTGCAGCTCGCGAATAATTTCTTCCGGGCTTTGCCGCTGCATAAAATTCGGATTGACATACGAGGAACGGATAATCGAGCTTTCATCTATCATAAAGACAGCAGGAACCGGCAAAATCCATTTGGAAGCGTGGTTATATTCCGCCAGATCGAGTCCGAACCCTTCCATCACTTCTCTTGCTCCCTGGGGAACGTCGAAAAGCAGATTATACTCGCTGGATACCGAGCCGTCCAGATCGGTAAGCACTTGAAACTCCAGTTCCTCCTTCTCCTGCTGCGACAGCGAATGATCCGGCTTCTGCGGACTAATGGCAATAAGCTGTGCGCCCAATGCCTGAATATCCGGCAATACCTTTTGGTACGCCTTCAGCTGCATATTGCAAAAAGGACACCAGCCGCCGCGGTAGAAAACTAGAATGACCGGCCCTTTGCCCAACTCGTCATACAAAATAACCTCATTGCTCCGGGCATTCGGTAATTTAAAATCAGGGGCTTTGTCGCCAACCTTCATGCCGGAAGCCTTGCCCGTTTGCTGAAGCTGTTCAATCATTTGCCCGAACTTGACCTGCGCCTCCATCGGGGTATTGGCTTGAAACGCTTGAGCCGCTGCAGCCAGCTGGTCGGTTAAATTAAGTATCGTCATCGCTCGAATCCTCCCTCTTTCTGTACGCCTCTCGAACGTATCTCTCTAAGGCGCTCCTGCACATTAAAGATAGCATCCGTTCGGTCCGGCCTCTGTCATCCAGCTTACAGACAGTCTCCGCTATGCCTGAAAATGCGGTTGCTACATGCCTCGGAACCGGCAGAGCCCGGTTTACAATCCAGGAAGATGGCGTGAACTCCTTATGGAAGCATCAAAATACTTAGCTTCTTGGCTTGACAAAGTTTAGCTCGTGTCCGATCTTATTTATATAAAGAACAGCGGACGGATCACGGTAACGGACATATTTTCAATGCGTATAAGCTCAAGCAAACCGGGACGCTTCCACTCTAACGAGATTCGGAGGGACTACATTTTCGATGAACAGGCTTTGGTACTTATCTCAAATCAGCATCTTTGAAGAATTATCCCCAGAGGAAATCAGGGAAATCGATCAATTAAATACGGTTCATCATTTTAAGCAGCTCCCTCCCAATACTGTCTTTCAAACACCGGAAACCGCTAAGGAAGGACTGTTTTTTCTAAAAGAAGGCAAACTCAGGCTCTACAAGCTGAACGATAACGGCAAACAGCTTACATTAGGCATTCTTTCGAGAGGCAATATGTTCGGCGAGCTGGAATCCTTCTCGTTCGGGACACGGCAGGTGTATGTCGAGACGGTGGATGCTTCGTTCATCTGCTCCATGTCCGAATCCCAATTCGAACGGCTGATGGTCAGCCGTCCCAAGCTTGCGCTAAAATTTCTGAAAGCGCTCAGCGAGCGGCTGAAAGAGCGCGACGATCAGCTGGAGCAGATGGCCTTCTACGATCTTCGAGGAAGAGTCCTTCACTTACTGGCTGCGCTGGGAGGCAAATTCGGCATTCTGCAGGGAAGCTATGTGCAGATTGATCTTCCGCTGACGCATCAGGAAATAGCCAATATGCTAAGCTCAAGCCGCGAAGCCGTCAGCGCCGTGCTGAGCGAGCTAACCCGGGAGGGATATATTAAGACCGGACGGATGTCCATCCAATTGGATGCTGCGATGTTCAAGGCAAGCGGAATGACGTAAGCTGCCGCCGGCGTGCCTGCTTCCATTCACATTCTTCACATACCATGTCAACCGCGAGCCATCGTCATTCAGCACGTTTCAAAAATACGGCAGGCATACCTTGTGGCATATTCCTGCCCCGGCAGCAATTCCCGGTAAGTGCCGTGCTGCAGCGAATGGTCGAAATTGGCGAACGCGTCATTGGACGGCTCGATGCCGACCGTGTACATCTCCGGCGTATTGCTGCTCCAATAGCGGATAAAAGGGAACGCATCCAGCTCCCACTCGAGCTGAACACCGATCTTCTTCTCCCGGTTGATCAGCTTGACTCGCGGCTCGCGAATGCCAGTAATCACGGTGAAAATTTGCTCATGCGCCTGTCTTGGCGGCACCTGCCGCAGGTCTCTGCTTGGGCCGTCAGGCATCGTAACGCGGTCTATCGGCTCCTCGAAGCGGCTGAAGCCGTCCTCACGGCAAGAGCCGTCGTACTGCCGCGCATGGAAAGCGGTGCCGCCGGGGAATTCAATGGACACATGCTCATCCAGAAACTGCCCCCCGAAGGCGGCATGCTGTGTCCAGGAGAACTGCACCGGAGCGGTCCCTTCATTGCCGATGCGCTGCTCTATGTACAGCTGCGCCTCTCCCTGCCTGAGCGTAAAGCTCTTCTCCACTTCAAAAGGAACGTCCGGCAGCCGGACTAAGCAGCGGATGGAGACGGCTTCCCCGCCGGACCGGACGATTTCATACGCCCAAGGGACTGTTGCGGCGATGCCGCCTGTGTCCTGGGTAATGTCGAGCTCCAGGTATCGGGCCCGGTGGGGCAGGCAGTCCTGCCAGCCTCCTGTGAACAGCTCCGAATAATGCTTCAGCCGCCGCTCGGCCAAATTGCGGTGCTCGAAAGCGGCGAGTCCCCCACCGGCTTTCAGCAGCACATCGACGGCAAGCGGCTTGTAGACAAGCGCGTAAATGTCCGCGCCTTTGCCCGTCAAGATTTGCGCACGCAGCAGCGCGTTCTCCAGAGTGACCGTTTGAATGCCGGAAATCACCTCTTCATGCACTCTGCATTCGCGGTTCACAGCCATGATGGCGAGCACCCCCTTTTCCACTGTGATAGATTGGTATTATTCAGGTTTTCTTGAACATCGACAGCTCGCTCGTTGGCGGGAAAATAGCTTCCAGCTGCCTTAAAATCTCATCGTCAAGGACCACTTCAACGGCGCGCAGCGTGTCGTGAAGCTCCTCGACACTGCTCGGACCGATAATCGGCGCAGCGATGGCCGGATTCGCCAGCAGCCAAGCAAGGGCGACATGCGCCTCCTTCTCTCCGATTTCCCTGCACAGCGCAGAGAATTGCTCCATCTGGGAGCAGTGCGTCGCCAGCAGCATCTGAGCGTCGCCGGTGAGCGGCCGCTGCAGCGGCTTCGTCACATCCGCAGCGAGCAGGCCTCTGGCCAGCGGACTGAACACCGTGACGCCGATGCCAAGCTCCCTGGCGGTTGGGAGAGCGTCTGTTTCCGGGAAACGATTCAGCAGATTGTAGCCGTGCTGCTCGGAGATCAGACCCATGAAATGCCGCGCCTTCGCCTCCGTTTGGGCGTTCATCATATCTCTGCCGGCGAAATTGGAAGAGCCGATATAATCGACTTTGCCGTGGCGAGCCAGCCCCTCGAACGCTTCCCACAGTTCTTCCCACTGCACATGGCGGTCCACATGATGCATCTGGTACAGCTCGATATGGTCGGTTTGAAGTCTCCGCAGCGACGCTTCCACATGGCGGCGGATTTTGTATAAGGACAAGCCCTGCGCCTTGTTAGGACCGTCCAGCTCATCGAGCTCGAACACCCGGCCGACCTTCGTGCCAAGCACAACCTTCTCGCGGCGGCTGCCCCCTTGGGCGAACCAGCGGCCGATCATTTCCTCGGTGGCGCCGCGGTGTCCGATTCCTCCGTACACATTGGCGGTATCGAAGAAATTAATACCGGCATCCAGCGCGGCGTCCATAATCCGGAACGCCTCCTTCTCGCTGACGCTGCCGTATTCCCCCTCGCTCGCGGACAGGGCGCCGAATGCGGCGGTGCCAAGGCATAAACGGCTGACGCGCAGCCCCGATTTCCCCAAGTATCCGTATTTCATCGTCCGTTCCTCCCCTAACCGTTGTTATTTAAACATGGAAAGCTCCGTCGTCTTCGGGAATATTTCATCCAGACGCTGCAGGGTGGATGCGTCCAGCTCAATCTCGACCGCCCGCAGCACGTCCTCCAGCTCTTCTACGCTGCTCGGTCCGATAATCGGCGCCGAAATCGCCGGATTGGAGATGAGCCACGCCAGCGCTACATTCGCTTCCGTTTCCCCCAAGTCTCTACACAGCGCGGAATACTGCTCCATCTGGGCACGGTGCGTTTCAAGCAGCATCGCCGCATCATCGGTGAGCACGCGCGTCATCGGCTTCGTCACGTCAGTGGCAAGCAGCCCCCTGGCCAGCGGGCTGAATACCGTGACGCCAATGCCGAGCTGCCGCGCGGTCGGGAGCGCATCCGTCTCCGGGAAGCGGTTCAGCAGATTGTACCCGTGCTGCTCGGAGATCAGTCCCATGAAATGCCTCTCCTTCGCGGCTGCCTGGGCGCGCGCCAGATCCCGGCCCGCAAAATTGGAAGACCCGATATAATCGACCTTCCCGGAGCGGACCAGTCCTTCGAACGCCTCCCACAATTCTTCCCACTGCACATTGCGGTTCACATGGTGCATCTGGTACAGCTCGATATGGTCGGTCTGCAGCCTTCTGAGCGACGCTTCAAAATGGCGGCGGATTTTGTACAGCGACAAGCCCTGCGCCTTGTTCGGGCCGTCCAGTTCATCGAGCTCGAACACCCGGCCGACCTTCGTGCCGAGCACCACCTTCTCGCGGCGGTTCCCGCCTTGGGCGAACCAGCGCCCGATGATTTCCTCCGTAATCCCGCGGTGGCCGATCGTCTCCCCGCGGTGCCTTACGCCGCCGTACACGTTCGCCGTATCAAAAAAATTAATGCCCGCATCCAGCGCAGCGTCCATCATGCGGAACGCCTCCTTCTCGCTGATGCTGCCGTATTCGCCGCCCTTGCCTACCAAGCCGCCGAACGCGGCCGTCCCCAGACATAAGCGGCTGACGCGCATTCCCGACTTCCCCAAATAACCGTATTTCACCCGGTTTCCTCCCTTTATCCCAATATAAGTACTTTGCTTTCGATGACGCTTTCATCCAGTTCAATACCGAGCCCCGGCTGCTCCGGCAAAGGAAGAAATCCGTTGACCGGCCGCGGCTTATACGTATGAAAATGATCCTGCTGCCGCTGGTACAGCACCAGATACTCCAGGTAAGGACACAGCGACGGAGGCAGCGCGGCGATGACATGCAGGTTAGGGAGCACGGTGCAGCCGTGCGGAATGAACTGGACATCGTACGTCTCGGCCAGCACGGCAAGCTTGCGCAGCTCCGTAATCCCCCCGGTTCAATCCGGGTCCGGCTGAGCGTAGGTCAGCAGCCCCTGATCCAGAAAAGGCTTGAAGTCCTTGCGGGTATACAGGTGCTCTCCTGCCGCCAGCTGCAGTGCCCCGCGTTCCTTCAGCCGCCGGTAGCCGTCGATTTGATTCGGCACGAGCGGTTCCTCCAGCCAGAGCGGGCGCAGCTCGCGCAGCCGGTCCATCATGTCCGCCGCATAAGGGACATCCCAGCCCATCCAGCAGTCCAGCATAAAATCATGCCCGCTGCCGATCGCTTCCCGCACCTCCTGCGCCATGCGGAGGTTGGCCGCTTTGCCCTCGCCGCCGCCGGATGGCCCGTGGCGAAAAAACCATTTTTGCGCCTTGTAGCCTTCCTGAACAAGCGCCTTCGCCTGCTCGCGGACCTTGCCCGGTTCAAGGGAGAAGCCCAGCGCGCTCGCATAGACCGGAATTTGCGTCCTCGTCGGTTCGCCAAGCAGGCGGTACACCGGCGCGTTGAAATATTTGCCGCGCAAATCCCAGAGCGCGCAGTCGACGGCGCTGACCGCCATCATGTAATATCCGGTGCGGCCATGGCGGTCGTGCCGCATTTGATCCCATAGCCGTTCAATATCGAGCGGGTCCTGCCCCAGCAAAAAGGGCTTGAGCTTCTTGGCGATAATATCCGCCTGTTCCTCATATACCATCGGGCCGTACAAGCCCTCCAGCCCTTCATCGGTTGTTATCGACACATAATAACGGACAAGCTCCATCGGACCGGACGTCTCGTCCAGGATGGGAAGCGGATCGCGCGCCGCATAGTCCGCATACATGTCCAGCGGGGTAGCTGAACGGGCGCGGTGCTCCCACGCTCGGGACATCGACCCGCTTATTCTGAACACCTGTACACCGGTGATTTTCACCCGTTATCCCTCCCTGCCGTGCAAGAATGTCTCCCGCTGCCGCTTGCGGCGGTACAGCTTCGGCCCAAGCCTTCCCCCAAGCCGGACTCGGGCCCGGTTTCGGGCTTGGATTATATCGCTCCGCGAACCCGCAGCTTCACGCTGTACAGCGAGGAGGACGCGGTAATAAACAGCGTGCTGCCAAGCGGCGATGCCGGCGGCGTGCCGAAGCACAGGTTGGCGGCCACCTCCGGCAGCTCCATCCGGCCGAGCGTCTCGCCTGACGGGGCGAGGATCCAGATGCCCCCGGGGCCGGTCACGTACACGTTGCCACGCTCGTCTACTTTCATCCCGTCCGCTGCGCCGGGACCTGCGGACGTATCCAGCTGCGCAAACAGCCTGCCGCTGTGTAGGCTCCCGTCCGAAGCCACTTCGTACACCCTCACGTTCTGCTCGTTCGTATCGTCGACGTAGAGCAGCGACTCATCCGGCGAGAACGCCAGCCCGTTGGGACGATTGAAGTCGTCCGCTATGACGCTGAGCGTACCGGACCACGGCTCGTAGCGGTATACGCCGTTGAAGGGCAAGTCTCTCGGCGCTCCCAGCGCCGTGCTGTACGGATCGGTGAAATAGACCGATCCGTCCTTTTTGACAATGACATCGTTCGTATTGTTGATCCGCATGCCTTGGTAATGCGTAATCAGCGGCGTCACGGTACCGTCCTTCTCCGTGCGGGAAATGCGCCGCGGCTCGGTTTCGCAGGACAGCAGCCGTCCCTCCGCATCCAGGGCGAGCCCGACTGCGCGGCCGCTCGGCTCCCGGAACACCTGCACTCCATGCGCTTCGCTCCAGGTATAGATGCGGTAGTTCATGAAATCGGTGAAATAGAGCCGATCCGTATGCGGGCACCAGGCCGGGCCTTCGGCGAACCCGAAGCCGGAAACCAGCTTCTGCGCCGTGGTGCCGGGAACCAGCAGCTCATCCAAACGGTCGGAATAGCGAATGATCTTCATCGTTGGAACGCTCCTTCCGTCATATAAGGGGAATAGTAGGCTTTCGCCCGGATCGTGCCCTGCTTGTGCCGGCCTTTAATCTTCACCCGCTTCACCTCTCCGGGCAGCAGGTCGAAATAGTTATCCTCGAACAGCCAGCCGAACGCATCGCCTTCCCCATCCCCGGACAGCTCAATGCTTCGGGCGAACGTATCGGTCGTCAGCTTCACCGTGTCGCCCTCCACTTCCATGCTTAATTTCGCTTCCGGGAAGCGTAGCTTCTTCTCGATGTCGACGAAATCGTTCGTCCTTGCGATCGTATTTCCTTCGTGGTCGATAAGAACCGTGTACAAAATACATTCTCGCGAAAACTGCTTGAACGCATTCAGGTCGGTGATGAGCCTGGATTCACCGGATGCCGCATGGACCTGGAGCTGAAGCTCCTGGACGAATGTATTGCTTGGCGGATGAAACAGCTTCACATGCAGCGTCCCCTCCACGTCCGCCGGGCTGTCATTGACAATCCACATATAAATGAAATTTTGCACGTCGAACGAAAGCAGCACCGGCTCGTAAGCCCGCTTTACCGCGTAATACGGCATGAACGGCTCGAAATAATAATCGATCATGCTGCCGTAAATGACCGGCCATGTGTCGTTCCAGCGGCATACGAAATGCCCCTTGCATATCCGTTCCCCGTCCGGGTCGCCGGATGGCTTGCCCCGGCGGTTGTTCTCCAGAATCCTGCGCAAATAATGCGCATGCGCCGCGCCGAATTTGTAGACGGCCGCCTCCAGGTTGTCCGCGTCGTAGAACAGCTCGATCGGCGGAATCTTTTTCCAGCCCATGGCGGAGGTCTGCTCTGTCCACGTATCCGGCCACGGGTAAGGCGAACGGCTTGTAATCATGCCCGTGTAACCCTCGGGCCACGCTCTCTCTTCGCCCATGTAGCGGAGAAAGCTTCGGAGCGAAGGCGGGGACGTCCGGATTTCTTCGGCAATCATGACCGGATAGTCGGCCCCCGGCACATACCATGTATTCGTATAGCTGTGCGTGTCCCCTTCCAGCGGATCGTTGCAGTAGGCCCCGCCGTATGGCGAGTTGATATGATAATATCTGTCCGGGTCCAGCGTCTCGCAGACGTCTTTATAATCCTCGAGAAAAATACCGCCGCCGATATACGGCACGCCCGGCAGCTCGAATTCCGCGCCCATGAAGCATTCATTGCCGCCGCACCAGAACAGCAGCGAAGGATGATGCTTCAGCCGTTTCACCTGGTACTCCGCTTCTTGTTTACATAATGCACGGTATTCCTTCGTGTCCGGGTACATTCCGTAATCATGGAAAAATTCCTGCCAAATCAGAACACCGCGCCGGTCCGCTTCCTCATAAAACGAATCGTCATACCGGTTCGCTCCGCCCCAGATCCGCTGCGCATTCATGTTGGCATTTTCCAGCAAATCGAGCAGCCGGTTCGACTTGTCGTCATCCCAGCAGTGCGTCATGCCCTGAATCTGCACCGATTGCGCGCCCCACAGCTTGATCTGTTTCCCGTTGATCCGGAAATCGAACGGCTCCGGCATCTTCACGTCGCGAAATCCGATCCGCTTCGTTACCTTGTCCTTTACTTCACCGCCTGCGATCAAAGTGACCTCAAGCTCATAAAGCGGCTGCGCTCCATAACCTCTGGGCCACCACAGCTGCGGGTGATCTATGGTGACTTCTGCCGTATGTATGCGGCTCCGCAAGCCGCTTGCATCTCCGCCGCCAGAAGCGGCCTGAACCGGTCCGCTGTACTGTGCAGCTGTCTGCAGGTCAGGACCTGTCACACGGATCTGTACCGAAGCGTCATCCGTCGCGCCGCTGCCGTAAACGCGAACCGATACGCGTCCTTGCCGATAGTCCTCCGTTAACCGGACGGTGACATCCGTCTCGCTGATCTCCATGTCGTCTACAACTTCCAGAACGACTTTATCGTAAATGCCTATGCGGGTCAGATACGGCTTGGCGCCCAAATAATCCGTGAAATCCTGGTCGTTTTTGCGGATAAGCCGGCTTTTGCGGATTTTACCCTCCCATGCTTCGGGAAAGTCCGCCTGCTCGATATACGTATAGGGAGAATGAAAATGAAGTAGCAGCAGATTGTCTTCCTTCAGCAGCTCCGTGATTTCCACTCGCAGCGGCAAATACATGTCGTTGTGGTAAGCCAGGTGCCGGCCGTTCAAATAAATATCAACCAGCGTGTCCAAGCCTTTGAAATGCAGATACGTTCTTCCTGCCTGCTCCGGTGCGGCAAAGCTCCGCCTGTAGAGCCAGTCGCTCTCTGCGACCCACAGGCATTCCTTGCCCTTCCCGTAAAGCGCCGGATCCTCGATCAGGCCTTCTCTCAGCAAAATTTCATGGACCTGCGCAGGAATCTGCGTCTTGATCCAACCCTGTCCTTCCTCCGGTTCATCCGCGAACCGGCCGGATGGCTCGGACGACGCAGCCTGCTTTAGCTCCCAGCCCTCATTAAATTCGGTTATGAGCTTCATCTTCAGATCACCTCGATTGGTTTACGTCGTCTGTCATCTGTATTGCGACAGCTTGCGCATCATCTGCAGCACGATAGCTATAGATCGCCGGCATTACGCCGGCTTTGCATCTTCTGGATCACGATAGCTTCACGTCTTCAAAATCGCGATAATACCCTTGCATTATCTCCATCCGCTTCACGCAGTCTGGCGCGCGGAAGCTTATCCTTTGATGCTGCCCCCGACCAGCCCCCGGATCAAATGCTTGGAGCCAAAGCCGAACAGAATGAGGATCGGGATGGTCGACAGCGCCAGCGCCAGAATCCGGGCCGCATAGTCGGTTCGGTATTCGCTGCTCAGCAGAGAAACGGCCAGCGGGATGGTGTACATGCTCTCCTTATTGATAAGCACGAGCGGCGTCAGATAGTTGTTCCACGACCAGAGAAAAAACAGCAGGGACAGCGTAATCAGCGCCGGCCGGATCACCGGCAGAATGATGCGGGCAAAGAGCCCGATATCGCTGCAGCCGTCCAGCCTTCCGCTTTCGATAATTTCATTGGGCACGGCGGACGAAATATACTGCGTCATCCAGAATACGCCGAAAGCATTCGCTATTCCCCCTATAATAAGCGGGTACAGTGTATTAACCAGGCCCAGGTAGCGCATCTCCACAACAAAGCCGATCAAGCCCAGCTGCGGGGGAATCATGAGCGTGCCGATAATAAAGAAGTACAATATTTTTTTGCCTTTAAACTCGTATTTGGCAAAGGTAAACCCCGTAACGGCGCTGACCAGTACAGCCAAGACGGTATTCGTAACGGCAACCAGCAAGCTGTTGAAATAAAATCGGAAAAAGTTTTGCGCCATGACCGATTTCAAATTTTCCAGCAAGTAATCGCCCGGCCATAATTTGAGCCCGGTATATAAGTCCTCGCTGACATAGGTGCCCATAATAATCATGGTATAGAACGGAATCAAGGCGAATAGCGACAGAAGCGTAACGAAAATATATACCGGCAGCTTTGCCATACGAACGCCCATAGTTAGACCCCCTCCCCGCGGTTCATCACCTTCATTGAGACAAAGGAAAAGATCGAAATGACAATAAACAAGCTGTAGGCAATCGCAGAGCCGTAGCCGAATTCAAAATTGTGGAAAGCGACGTCGTAATATCTCATCACAACTGTCAAGACGGCATGATCGGGACCGCCGATCGGCTGCGAGTCGGACTGGAACAGCAGCTGCGGCTCGTCAAACAGACGGAAGCCGTTAATGATGCTCGTCGTCACGACAAAGAGCATAATCGGGCGCAGCATCGGCAGCGTGATGTGGAAGAAGCTGTCCTTCCATTTCGCTCCGTCGATTTTGGCCGATTCATACAGCTCCTCGGGAATTGTCGATAAGCCGGACAGAAAGAGCACCATTTTGTAACCGTACGAGGTCCAGCTCTGCATAATGATGACCACGAGTCTCGCCGCCCACGGCATCCCGAGCCAATAGACGGTATCGATCCCCAGCATGCCGAGCACCGCGTTCACCGAACCGTTCTTCCAATCGAACAAGATTTGGAATATAATCCCGATCGCTACAGGCGTCGTAATATACGGCAAAAAGTTAATCAATTGCAGCGCATTCCTCGATTTGCCGAAAAAATCTTTCAAAAATACAGCCAGCAGCAAGCCTAGAACAATTTCCGCCGGAATCGTGATGACAATAACCAGAAATGTATTGAACAGCGATTGATAAAACAAACTGTCATTTGTGAAAATACGGATATAATTGCTTAATCCGACGAAGGTCATATCGGTAATGCCGTCCCATTTCGAAAAGCTGATAACCAGCGAGAACAGGATCGGGAACAAGCCGAATGCCAAATACAATACAAAGTACGGCGTCAACAACATATACGGGGTTGCCCGTTTGCCAATCCTCAGCAAGCCTCTCACCTACAATCTCCATGATGGAATGAAAAGGGAGCCGGCGACTGAACCAAACTCCCTATGTCTCTTGGTTTATTGCACCTTCAAATCCGGCTGCTTGTTTTTCAAATCCTCTTCCATCTTCTTCACGAGCTGGGCCGAATCAATATTGCCGTCTTTGGACGCATTAATTGTTTTCATCGCTACATTGATCGAGTCATCGATGTCCTGATCATATTTGCTTGGCAGGCGGACCGATTTGATTTTAGGGAAAACTTCCTGTGCAATTGCCTTCTGGACGTCTTGACCGGCAAAGTACTCCTCTTTCTTCGAGTAAAAATCCGGTTTTTCATAGATCGGCTTGAATGGCGAGAAGTTCCCCTTGTAATCGCGCGCAACCTCGGAGCCTTTCTCCGACAGGAACAAAAATTTGATCAATTCGGCAGCGCCGACTTTGTTCTTCGCTTTCTGCGGAACCGCCTGTACGGTACCGCCTAACGGAAACGGTCCGCCCGGAGGAATCATAAAGCCCCAGCGTCCTTTTCCATCCTTGTCATTCGCTTTGATCGTGAAATCGACGGACCAGTTGGCACATGGATAGAAAATATGCGTTTCATCCGTATAAGAAGCGTTGGCCGCAGGGGAATTCGTGTCCAGCACATCGACGATGCCCGCTTTTTTCATTTGAATCAGCTTATCCAGCAGCGGGGAAACCCCTTGCTTCAGATTCAGCGTGGTGCCTTGAATGAACGGCGTGCTCGTTTGCCCTTTCAGGAAGGCATAGGCATCGCCCAAGCTTGCGAACATGAACACTTTACCGTTCGATTTCTGCTTCACTTCCATGCCTTTTTGGATAAACGTGTCCCAATCCGTGAATATTTTCTCAAGCTCAGCACGATCGTCCGTTCCGAAATATTGCTTGGTCAGCGAACGCTTATACGCCATTCCAGCCACGGATGGAGCTTCCGGACCGACATAGACACCGCTTTCCGTTGTCTCCAGAGGGATCAAGTAATCGAGCACCTGCGATTTGTCTAGATTATACGGAGCTTTCGTCAGATCCTCCCAAATATTCAAAGATAACAGCTTGCCTCTATACGTTTGCTCCAGCCACGCGATATCCGGTAAATCGGCTCCGGAGGCCAGCGCGGTTTGCAGCTTTTGCGCCATATCCTTGCTTTCCACCGCTGTCATGACAACGTTGTATTCCGGATGCAGCTTGGTGAATTCTTCATACATTTTGGCACGGGAATCCGTCTTATCCCATAACCAGATATTAATGTCCGTCTTCTTCCCTGCCGTGCTTGCCGCCTCCTGCTTCCCCTGCGCCCCCGTGCCGTCCGAATTTTGCGAGCCGCTGCTGCATCCCGCCAATCCCAGCATGGCCGTAAGAATAACTAGTGGAATCGCTTTCAATAATCGCTTGCGCATAAACCATCCTCCTTCTTTCTCTGCAAGTCTGTTCTTCCTACACGGATAACTATATCAGCCGCCCCGGGGCGTTCCTACAGGCCAAAATTATTAAATGTTATACATTTTTATGATCTTCCTGCTGTACCAAGCTGTCAGGAATCGCGAAACGGATTCGCGTCCCCTCGTTCTCCTGACTCTCTATATGAAGAATCGCCTGCTCGCCAAACAAGAGCTTCAGCCGGTTATTCACGTTCAGCATCCCGATATGATCCAGGTCTTCCTGCAGGAATGGGGTGCCCATCAGGGCCTGCAGCCTCCCAAGCTGCTCCGCGCTCATGCCGACCCCGTTATCCTCCACCCGTACCGTCAGCAGGCCGTCACCCGAAGAAACGCAGATGCGAATCCACCCTTCCCGCTGCGACGGAAGAATACCGTGAAAGATACTGTTCTCCACCAGCGGATACAGAATCATTCGGGGCAGCCGCTTCTCCAGACAGTTCTCCTCGACCTGCCACTCCAGCTTCATTCGGCCGTTATACCGGTATTGCAAAATTTGCGCATAATCCTCGATATAAATCATTTCCTCGCTGATGGTAGACAGCATCTCGGGCTTATTCTTGATCGTACGCTGCAAAAATGAAATAAACGCCCGCGTCAAAGCGGCAATATCCGGTGCGTTCGCCTTGCGCGCCAAATAAATAACGGAATTCAGCGTGTTGTAAATAAAATGAGGATTGATTTGATACATAAACATTTGGAGCTCCAGCTCTCTTTTCTTCTTCTCCATGAGGACCGATTCATCGACCAGGCTCTTGATATCTCTGACCATTTTATTAAAAACTTGCGCCACTTCCTCAATCTCGTCCCCGCTTGAAACGACAATCGTCGTATTCAGCTCGCCCTTGGACACCTGTCTCATCCCCCGGATCAGCTTCATCAGCGGCTTCGTTACCGTAGAGACGACCGGATAAATCAGGACAGACATGATCAGAAGGCAGATCAGAACGATGGAAAGCAGCACATAATTCGTATATTTCATGTTGGCATTCATTTTGTTTTGCGGGACGATGCCCATAACCTTCCATTGCGACGAAGGAATGGACTCGATGAAATAATATTGTCCGTCCTTCAGGACAGAGCTTTCCCGGGAAGTCCAAGGGTTCATCGCTTCCTCCGGAAGCTCGGAGGCCGGCGGACCGGACGAATAAACGATATGCCCGTCTTTATCCAGCGTATGAACGCGAATCCCCAGCGACGCATCGGTAATCATCGGTTTTACCAGCACGTCCCAGTTAATATGAATGAGCAGCTTGCCCAAATACACATCAGGCATCTGCTTATCGTAAATATTCATCACATAGGTTACAACCGTCATGCGGGACAGCGTATTCGTATTGTTCGTCACGATATGCTTCATAGAAAATCCGTTGTACGCCGCATTCAGCCTGAAATTATCATACCAGTCCTCCGTAATGGAGCCGGAATAGACGTCGTTCATTTCCAGCACCTTGTTGTTCTTATCCACAATGATCATATCGACAATCACATTGTCTCTCAGCAGGCTGTATTCCTTCAGCACCGTCTCCAGCTGCAGGTTGTTCATATAGTAATCGAAGCCTTCGGTGGTTGACATTTTCTTCAGCAGCAGCTGCAGCTGGTCATTTACGACGATCCCTTTCGCGTAATTGACGATATCCTCCAGCTGATAAGATACCTGCTGGGCTATTTTGGCGACGATCGTCTGGTTGTCTCTCACAATTTGCCGGCTGAGGATCGGGTTGACGTACAAATAAATTGAGAAGCCGCTTAATCCGACGGACAGCAGGATGGAAATAAACGCGACCGCGGTAATTTTGCTCTTGATGCGCATGGATTTCATCCTGCCGGTGTCCCCACTTCGATTTTCTCATCACGTAACAGCTCGCTTTTTACAGATCACCGGGGTTTTGCCCGGTCACCTTCTTGAATGTTTTGCAAAAATATTGTACCGTCTGGTATCCGACCATCGAGCTTACCTCATACACCTTGTACTTCCCTGTTTCCAGCAGTTCCTTCGCCTTCCCGATCCGGTATTGGGTGAGGTAAGTGACGAAGGAAACGCCAACTTCTTTTTTGAACAGCTGGCTCGTGTAGATCAGGCTGAAGCCGAGCCGGTCGGCAATTTCATTTAATGAGAGTTCCTTTTGATAGTTGGCGTGAATGTACTGAAGCAGCTCTCTAATTTTTTTACTGTATTTCAAACTGGATTCTTCTTCCAGCTGCTTCAACATGCGTTGGAACCATTCCGCCATTTGATACACATTGCCGAGCTGCTGAACTTCCGTCCATGCGTCCAGCGCATCCATCATCGGGGTGCCCTGTCTGGGCAATCCCTTCAGATTTATGAGCCGGATCAGCTCAAATATGCTGCTGCGCAGCGCTGCCGGATCCCGGAGGGCAGCAAGCTGCCGCGTAAACAGCTCATCCAGACTGCTGTGGAGCGCTGCATATTCATTGTGCTGCAGCTGCTGCTGAATCCGTTCCAGGAGCTGCGCGACCGCAGCCTGAAGCATTTCCTTATCCGCAAAAGCTTGGCTGTCTGTCAGAATAGCGCTGCCCTTTTGAAAAACCCGCTGTGCAAACAGCTCCTTGCATTTCTTCACACTGCCGCGCAGGTCCCGGTATGACTCGAACACCGGCCCTGCGGCAATCGACAGCAGCACAGCCGGAAACGCTTCCGAAATCGTACGCAGCAGATGATTCATGAAGGCGGTGCCATATTCAAAAATCGCCCGTTCGCTGCTGCGCTCAGGAATCCGGTAAAAAATAAGGTATTCGTTCGGATTCATATCCACCGCATCGGCCTCGAAATCGAGAAAGGGACGCGAATACAGAAAGTCGATCATTTCCTTTTTGTCCATACTTCGGCTGGAATGAGGCTGCTCGTCAGGATCGCCGGCTGACGGTTCAATCCCCAGAATACAAATCCCCGTTCTCCCCTTCCACCGGAACAGCTGCTCCGGAATCGGCGGATGGAGCGGATCGGGATGCGTCTCTGCCCGCTTCAAGAGCATGCGCAGCTTCTCTTTTCTGGCCAAATACTCGACGCTTTCCTCCGCTTCCATCCGGCGCCGCACTTTATTCAGTTCCTCCAGCAGCAGCGGGCTGTCCAGCTCATGCTTCAGCACATACGAATGTATGCCCAGCTTGAGCGCTTCGCGCGCAAAATCGAAATCACCATAGGCTGTAAGCAAAATTATTTTTGCATGCTTCTGCAGCTTCATGATATGGCCTATCATGTCCAAGCCGCTCATGACCGGCATTTTGATGTCGGTAATAATAATGTCAGGGTTATGGTCCCGGAAATAACGCAGCCCTTCTCCGCCGTTTCTCGCTTCAGCGGCAATCCTGAAGCCATGGCTCTCCCAATTAATCAAATGCTTGATATCTTCTCTTACGATATCTTCATCTTCAACGATCATCACCTTCAGCATATCCCGTCACCCCTTGAATGCACAGAATCATATTCCAGGACAACAATCATTTAGCAATATAGTGCAAATATTACCAACTGGGACTGGGCACTTCAACAGACAATTATTGACCTCTGACGTTTTCCCGCTAAAAGCGGCATTCATTTGTACATAAAAAAAACACCCCGCTTGGAGTGTTTGGAATAAAGCCTAACCTTACTGCCTTGTAATGGTGTATTCAGCGCGGTCTGTCGTCAAATGGAGCGTGCTTTCTTCAATGGAGCTCTGCCAATCGCCCTGCAGCGGAATTTCGTATTTCTTACCGGGCAAAGGCGCCTGATTCTCATTCAATACAATCCCGTCTCCATGAAGAACCAGCTCGTACTGGGGAATATAATCATCATCCTGCGCATGAGCAGGTGTATCTAATGACACTTCCTCCAGCTGCACCTGCGTTAAATCCTCATCCTGCTGCTCCAGCTTCGTAATAACGAGCTCTTGTCCGCGGAACTGCTCCAGCCAATCGGTTATTTCCTTCACATCCCGGTTCATCAAATCCGCTCCTCTCCTTATTGAACGAAGGCCCTGTCCAGCTTGAGCCTTTATATGATTATCGCTTTAGGTTACCGCTTAAGAATGATTAACCAAAACCGGGATATCCAACTCATTCCGGCTCGGCCTGTTGAAACACATGTCAGTATAGTATGATTTTTTTATCGTCACAGTATGTATAGCCCGCAGTCATGAACGATTTTTCTTTGAAGTACCGGCTTGTTTAAAAAATACACGCTTCCCGGATAGGCCTGTGCACATAGGCTCATATTATGAGTATCCTAAATTTACTGCGTTTTTTAGAGGAGGAACATACCGTTGGAAGAGAAATATGTAAGAGAAACGAGATGCTTTAAAATCTCAAGGGTATTTCCATTGGATGTCAATAACCACAATACGATGTTCGGCGGCAAGCTCATGTCCTTGATAGACGATATCGCTTCGATTACGGCTTCCAAGCTTTGCCGGGTGACGGCGGTTACCGCATCCACGGACTCTGTCGATTTCTTGAAGCCGATCCGGCCCACGGATTGCGTCTCTTTGGAATCGTTCGTAACATGGACGGGGAAGACCTCGATGGAGGTATTCGTGAAAGTCATTACCGAAGATTTGCGTACGGGAAAAAGAGATATTGCCGCCACCTCCTTTCTAACCTTTGTCGGGCTGGACGAAAGCAATCATCCCGTTCCGGTTCCTCGCATCATCCCAGAGACGGAGGAGGAACATAAATTATATGAAACGGCGAGCCACAGAGCCGAATTACGCAAAATCAGGCGGGAAGAAAGCAAAAAATTTGCCGACTACTTACTGACGAGATATCCTTGGGAGTGAAAGGTAAGCCTGCTCCCTTCTCAAAATTATCCTCCGGTTTCTTCTAAAAAACCTGCTCTTGAAAGCGTTCTTCCCGCTGTTTAGCTTGTCCTCAGGCCTCTTCCATTTATGCATATCCATGTATAAGTGCTTCTGCTTTTCCCCTAAAATTCATTTCAAATCTACTTCGTTTAGAACAGCTCTTCCACGTCAAATTCGAGCAAAATACGACAAAATTTGCAAAAATGATTGCATTGTACAACATCCTTCGCTATACTTTAGTTGATAATGATAATCTTTATCAATACGTATTTATACCAGAAGGGAGTTTTTTTCTTGTTATCCTCAATGCTTCAAGCAAGGCTGCTGTTCGTTTTTGCGATTGTTTTGCTCTTGTCCGGATGTGGTACGGCTGTTGAACCCAAAGCGGTTGAATCTGCAGGAGATGCTAAGGCGGCTGCCGCCCCGCCGGCAGACAACAAAGCTTCCAGCACTATTATAAAGCAAGGCGAGCCGCCGAAATCCGGTTTGCCCTCGAAAATTGCCATTACCGACTTCCGCTTCGCCGATTCTCTGCTGGCGCTCGGCGTCAAGCCCTATGCCATGGGCAGCTATCTGGGATCGACCACCTTGGAGTGGCTCGATCCGAAGGCGCTTGAAGGCGTTATCAATCTTGGAGAGGATGGCAACCCCGAGGCGGTGCTGAATGCGCAGCCTGATTTTATTATCTCTTGGGAGACTCAGGCTAAGCTATACGACAATCTGTCCAAAGTTGCCCCGACGCTCGTTCTTGGAGAAAGCCCCCACTGGAAAGCTGATTTCCGCCAGTTTGCCGGCTTTTTAGGAAAAACCAAAGAAGCTGAACAATGGCTGAGCCGGTACGAGGACAAAGCCAAGGCAGCCAAAGCTCAGCTTGCCTCGAAGATTAAACCGGATACGACCGCCCTTTCCATGCGGATCGTCGGCAAGGAATACCGGATTTACAGCGACGATCAGAAACTGGGGCGGGTCATCTATCAGGACTTAGGCTTCCAAGCGCCGGAAAAAGTAAAGCCGATCGACCGGCGGGAAACGATCTCCTTGGAAGCACTGCCTGAATTCGATGCGGATTACCTGTTTATCGAAGTAGGCGCTCCGAAAATCGGCGGAGACAAGGAAGCCCAGCAGAAATTTACGGAGCTGGAGCAAAGCGCGATCTGGAAAAACTTGAAGGCGGTGAAAAACAATCACGTTGTCATCGTTCCTTACTGGACAGACTTGGATTTCCCGCAGGTGAATGAAAAGTCGATTGATTTGGTCACTTCGCAAATTTTGAAGTAGCTTTAGAGTAAACGTGGGATGGAATGACAGCAGTTTGTCATATTAAAAGCTTTACTGCATGCCTATGCGTTACGGTTGTGCGTTACAGGAAATGGGTGTAGGGTTACAACCGCTGTTAAAGTCGTGTGATTTTGAATTATATGAAGCGGTCATCACACGACTTTAAAGGCGGCCGCTTCGCTTTTCCACCCTACACCCCTTCCCTCCAGGTTCTACATTCCATGTTGATCCACTTCTTTCACTCCGATAAAGCCCGCTTCGCTTTTCTCCGTGCTGTTCGGGGCATGCAACGGTTAACCGGGAGCAAAACCTTCCCCGATAAGCTATGCCTGCCCCGCGGCACCTTTATCAGTAGGAATCCCTTCGCCCATCCGGGCCAATCGGACCGTATCCATCCGTTACTGCTGATGCGAAGTCCTGAACTGACTCGGCGTCATATAAGTATGCTTTTGAAACATCCGGATCAAGCTTCGCTCCGAATAGCCGATTTTTTCGGCAATTTCCTTGATGCTGAGTCCGGTCGTCAGAAGCAAATGCTGCGCTTCGTTGATTTTGCTTTTCAGAACATAATCCAGAAACTGCATGCCGACCTCTTTCTTGAAGGACTTGCTGAGATGGGAAGGGCTGATGCCCACCAGCTCGGCGCACTGCCCGAGAGAGATATCCTCATACACATGCTCGTCGATATATTGGATGACTCTTTGAATCAGGCTGTGGATGTGGCTTGGCGACTCACAGGTTTTATCGAAGAACGGGAAAATATAATTGATAAACCAATCGTAGACTTCGACCGATGTTTTGCGCTCCTGCAAGGAGTACAGTAATTTATGGTCGTAAATATACGAATAGCCTTTGCGGATCAGCGACTTGCACAGCGTACACAATAACATATAATAGCACTGGGAAATGATGACATGGGATTTGGACGAGCGCACCGCTAACAGGTACTCATTCAAGTTCTCCTCCGCTTCTTTGAACCGCCGGTTCTCCAGATTGTCGATAAGCGCTTCTTCAATATAAAAAGGATAATAAAAGGACGCCTGCTTCTTATGCGTCTCTAAATCCTCAAAAAACAGCACCTGGTCCCGTTCCTCATACAAACGGTATTGCAGCGCCTCCAGCGCCTCCGTATAGGAATTCGGAATGTCCTCCAGACGAGGAACCACGCCGCCGATCCCTATGCTGATATTCAGATTCAGATAGCTGTTAAAGGCATGCACCAAACCGGATGCGAACTGCGTGAGACGGCTCTTCATCTCGCTGTCCGGCAGGCCGCGGGGGAAGAAAATCAGCGCCGTACCGAGCCCGCTGCGGTTAATGACGACCTCTCCCTCCATCTTCTCCTGCTTTTGCAGCATCTCGCTCATCACGTTTTTGACGATAAAAGAGAGAATCGGGCCGTCGCTCCGCTGGAACCGTGTTTCCTTATGCATGTTCTCCAAGTGAACCATCATCACCGCGCATACCTGATCCTGATGCTCGGCCGCAGCGGAAACCGGCGCTTTCTTCTCATAACTGTGGTATTCCAGCAGCTCCAGATAATAGCTTTCCTTAATGGTCGGCTCCCACTTCTGCATATAGTGATTGATCTTCTGGGCTTGATCGGTCAAATACATCCAGCTGTCCTGAATGAAGGCAATATCGTTGTCGGATCGGGCTTTAAACCGGTTGTCCTGATTTAACTTCTCACCCAGCTCTACCAGCTGGCGGATCGGACGGTACGCCTTCAAACTCGCGAAAACGGTTACAGCAATGCCGATATTAATACACAGCAGCAGTGTCAAAACAAGCACCCAGCGAATCCAGCTCATGTGCTCGGCGATATCCGCCTCCGCAATTTTGGAAATATAAGTCCGGCCCAGCTCGGTTTTCCGGAAGCTGAAGAAAAACTGCTTGCCTGTCGCATCTTTCATTACAAAGCTGTCGGTTACCTTGCCCGATCGGATAATCGTTTGAATGGAGCTGTCGTTCAAAATTGCATCCTCGTCTTGAAAATATTGCCCGGCCCGAACCAATACATGGTTGGAGGAATCCAGCACCAGCATCGATTGCTTGGCGCTGTACACCGAGGGAACCTCCAAATATTTTTGAACGAGCTCCTTATTCAATTTGGTGATCAGCAGTCCCCGCGCCTTTTTAATATCGGACGGGGCCAAATACCTTACACAGGCGAGGGTGCTCTCCATAAACGGCTGGTTGATCAAGAGGCACTGGTCCTTGGGCTCGAACAGCATTAAATAGTCCAGCACCGGGCGCAATTTATACATTTTTTTCAGCACGAAGCCATGCTCATTGTTCAATATATCCTCGGACGCATCGTCGTATAAAATGACATCCTCTATAAAATCGTTCGAGCCTTTGGCCACCTGAAGCAATTTTAAAATGTCCAGGTGCGCCAATATTTTATCGTTGGAATCGCTGTCAAAAAAAGAATTTTTAACCAATGGATCTGCGGCAAGCTGGAGGGAAGAAAGCTCAATCGATCCAAAAATCCTCTCAAGTCTATCCTTGGCAAGAGCCAGAGAGGATTCGGACATTTGGGCGACATCATTGACCGCGGATTTCATGGAGAGATGATAATACACGCCGCCGATCAATAATACCGGAATACAGGTGGATATACAGCCAAACCAAATAAATCGGTAAAGTGAAGATTTGCGATTGTTTTTCTGCCGATAAAAATAGCGAATCCATGTAACGATACGTATCCCTCTCCCTTCACATTTCATTATTCGAATTATAAATGAAAGGGACATGCACAACAATAAAATTCAGCCTTTAATCGAGCCGAGCATTACACCCTTGGCAAAATGCTTCTGCAAAAACGGATACACGAGCAGGATAGGAAGCATAGCCAGAACAACGGACGCAATGCGAATCGTTTCCTGCGGAAGCAGCTGATCCATCGAGGCCGAGCTGCCGGTCATATTGGAGCTGGCATCCAGCACGAGCGTCTTCACCAGCACCTGCAGCGTCCATTTATTCGTGTCGGTCAAGTACAATATGGCGTTAAAATACGTGTTCCAATGCGCGATCGCAAAAAATAAGGTGAAGGCAGCGACAGCGGGCATAGAAAGCGGCAAAATAATCCGGATAAATACGCCTAAATCCGTACAGCCGTCCATCTTGGCCGATTCCTTCAGCTCGGAAGGGATCGATTCCAGGAAGCTTTTGACGACGATTAAGCTCCATGCGTTCGTTAATACCGGCCAAATCAGCGCGCCGAACGAGTTGAGCAGCCCCAGATCTTTGACCAGCAAATAATTCGGAATGATGCCGGGATTAAAGACAAGGGTCAGCACGACGATCCCCATCATGATGTTCCTGTAAGGCATTTGTTTCTCGGTCAGGCCGTAGGCCATAGTAAACGTAAACAAAAGATTCAGCAGCGTGCCTATCACGGTAATGAAGATCGTATTTCGGAAAGCGGAGACGAAGCTTGGCGTCGACAAAATATAGGAGTATGCCTCCAGCGACCATTTCTCGGGCCAAATATTGAACTGAAACGGCACGTACACATCCTTATCCGTCAAGGAGAGGAGAATCAGATAAAGTATCGGAAAAGCAGACAGGATCGATATAATGGTAAGAGCGATATAATTGATATAGTCAAACAAGGTCAAACGCTTCGTTTGAACAAAGCTCATGAATGCATCCTCCCCTTCTAGTAAATCCCCTCGTGCCCCAGCTTTTTAACGATATAGTTCGAGATGAAAACCAGCACGAGCCCGACGACGCCCTTAAACATGCCGACGGCCACCCCTACGCTCGTCTGTCCGCTGAGAATCCCCTGCTGGTAAGCATAGGTGTCGAATACGTCTCCGACTTTCAATACAAGCGGGTTAATCATGAGCAGCACCTGCTCAAAGCTCACATCGGCAATATGGCCCAATCGCAGTATGAGCAGAATAAGAATTGTCGGGCGGATGGCAGGCAGCGTAATGTGCCAAATTTGCCGCAGCCGGCTGGCTCCGTCAATAACCGCCGCTTCATAACGGGAAGGATCGACGCCGGCAATGGCCGCCAAAAAGATAATCGTGCCCCAGCCCGTATCCTTCCACATATTTTGAACGGTCAACAGCCCCCAGAAATATTTCGGCTCCTGCATGAAAGGTACGGCTTCATAGCCCGCTCCGTGAATCGCCTTATTGATCAGCCCGACATCGGTTGACAAGAAGAAGAATGTCAAGCTGGCAATAATGACCCAGGATAAGAAATAGGGCATATATACAATCGACTGATTGATCCGCTTAAATACTTCATGGCGGACTTCGTTCAGCATGATTGACAGCAGGATGGGAAGCGGAAACAAGAAGACGAGGCTGAACACATTAATTAGCAAGGTGTTGCGCAGCAGGATGTAGAAGTACTCATACTCAAACAGATCGATGAAATGCTTAAAGCCTACCCATTTGCTGTTCCATATTCCCAATAAGGGGGTATAATCCTGAAAGGCAGCGAGCATCCCCCAGAAGGGCAATAGCTTAAAAATAATGAAATATAATAATCCCGGAAGCACTAACAGATACATATAACGGTACTGATTGATTTTTTTCCAGGTGGCGGACCGGCTGTTCTTAATCAATGGCTTGGAAATCGCAGACTGGTTCGCAAGCTTCATTTCATGCTTCATTTCATCCCTCCTCGACTGCCTCATATGTCCTCAGCAGACAGGGATCCTCCCGCCGAGCTTCGCCCCATTCGGGAGCTGCCAAGGCGTCTGAAGGAGGATACCCCACCGGCATATCGGAAACATTTATTCTCATCAAACTTTTTAACCAGCCATCCTGTGAATTGGCATGGCTTCTGTCGAGTCCATCGCGCTTACTTCCCGAATAACGAGGTGTAGTTTTCCCCAAATTCCTTATACGACGCGGCAAATTCTTTCTTCGCTTTAAGCTGCTCAATATAGGCTTTGTAGTCGTCCATCGAAATTTTACCGATGATGGCCTGCGTGCGCATATTCGTAAATTCCCCTTGGTATTTAGGCCATTGGGTTACCCAGGATGGCGAATTGATGACGCTGTACGGGTCGATTTTGACCGCTTCGGCCAGCGGCTTTAATTTCTCTCTGTTTTTGAGATTTATCTCTTGAGGGGCCAGCGGGCTGTCTGTTTTGGACCATGGGTCCAGCTTGAGCACGAACGGTTCAATGGTCGTATTGTTGATTTCTTTTTTGCCCTGCTCGGTCATTACTTTGGCACCGTTTTCAACTTTATGGTGAATGCCTTCGCTGCCATAAGTGATATAGTCTGTGATTTCCGCGCTTGCCACTAAATCGTAAAACTTAAGAATCCGTTCGACCTTTTCCTTCGGAACGTCCTTCGGTATGAACAGCCCGCCATAAAATCCCGGAGAGGCAACGGCCGTCGTCCCGTTCGGTCCGGTTAAATAAGGGACATATTCCACCTGGGCGCCGGGCTGTACCTTCTTGGCGGACTGCTCCAAGCCGTATTGATGCCATGGATTTTTTCTGTAAAATGCAGCCAGGCCGGAACCGAACATGCTGTAATACTGCGAATCCTTCATCACGGCGAATTCCTGCGACATCAGTCCTTCCGAATAAGCCTTCCGGTACCAGTCGACCATCGCGGTATAAGCATTCGTCAATTCCTTCGGATACAGCCCGCCGTCTGCGGTAAATTCCGGCGTGATCCCGCCAAAGGCCGTGCGGTAGCTTTCATCGAAGTTCATGCCGATAGTGTCCTTCTTCCCGTTACCATCCGGATCGCTGTCCACCACTTTCTTCAAAGTGACGAGCAGCTCATCCATCGTCTTGGGCATAGGGAGTCCGAGCTTGTCGAGCCAATCCTTGCGGATATGATCCGCTGCCGTAATGGGCGGTCTGGTACGGGGCAGTCCGTAAATTTTTCCGTTATAGCGCATTAACTTCCATGCGCTTTCCGGCACGTTATTCTTCAAATTCGGATATTGGCTGAAGTCTCCCAGCAGCTCGCCCAGCTCCCAGAACATGCCCTTATTAATGGCGTCGACCACATTGGGCGCCGTTACTTCCGTTACCGTCAGCACCTCCGGAATTTTGCCGGAAGCCAGCACAATGTTGACTTTATTCATATAATCATTGATCGGCACCCAATCGATGTCCAGATGCGTATTCGTCTTCTGCTCCAGGCCTGTCCAGAAAGCGCTGTTCATATCGGGCGGCTCCGTTTGCAGCGAAGACATCATTTTGATCGTCAGCTTCTGATTCGCTTGGCCTGTATTCGAAGGAACCGCCTCTTTACTGCTGCATCCAGCCAACAATGCGGAGCCTGCCGCAGCGATACTAAGCGTGCACAAAGCGGTGGAACGCCATGCTTTTTTCATAGAAACACCTCTCTTTTCCCTTTTAGATGTACACAATGACCTTCTCTTCCTCTACCTTGACGGTATATGTTTCCACCGTTTTCGTCTCTTCGACCGTTTCCACCGCTACGTCGTATGTCTTCACTAGACATTTGTGCGGATCGTAAACGGATTTGCCTGTCAAAATATCGAATTCCCAGCCGTGCCACGGGCATCGGACGATTTCGCCCTCTTTGCCGTACAGGTATTCGCCCGGCTCGGACGGCAGCGTCATCCCGGTCACCGTTCCTACACATAACGGCGCGCTTTGATGCGGACAGCTGTTCTTTAGAGCATAGAACGAGCCGTTGACGTTAAATACGCCTACAGACCGGCCCTCCAGCACCATGATTTTATTGGAGCCGGCAGGAAGGTCCAGATACCTTACATATTTCATGCCGCATACCTTATCCCCTCCCGATTCGTTATAAATTGTACAATTCTTTGGCATTCTCGTAAAAAATCCGGTTTCTGAGCGCCTCCGGCAGCTTCGGAAATGCAAATTTCGGCGAATCGAAATCCCAATGCGGGTAATCGCTTGCGAACATAAGAATATGCTCGGCATCCATCATTTCCAAAATTTGCAGCAAATGCTGGTCATTGTCCGGCCGCTCCAGCGGTTGGGACGATATGCGGACATGATCGCGTAAATATTCGCTCGGCTTGCGCTTCACCCAAGGCACCTCGTAGCGCAGCGCCTTGTACTCGGCATCGAGTCTCCACATGAGAGCCGGCAGCCAAGAGACGCCGCCTTCTGTCAAAACGACCTTGAAATTCGGAAACCGCTCGAATACGCCTTCCGTCAAAAAGCTGACCAGGTGTGCCTGGAACCCGAGCGAAAGACAAGTATGCCACTCAATATAGTGGGTCGGGTAGCCGGGCGTAGGCTGAACGTTAATGCCCATGCCGTCGGTGCCGGGATGAATGGCGAGCGGCAGTCCGTGCTTGTTGCAGGCTTCGTAGATCGGGTAATACTGCCGCTGGCCGAACGGTGCGCGCGCCCCCGAATCGGTCATCACCTGAACAAAATGCGGATGCCCCGCCCACCGCTCAATTTCTTTGGCCGCCGCGATCGGGTCTTGATGGGCAATGGTGATCGACCCTTTGAATACGCCGTCCGGGTTATCCTTGCCGAGCCACGTATCGGCCAGCCAATCGTTATACGCTGCCGCGATAGCGGTTGCAAAATCCGGGTCGGGATGCAGATTGCAAAAAGCCCGGGGCAGCAGGATCGCATACTCGTGCCCGTATTCTTCAATCAGCTGCTTGCGGACGAAATCGGGTCCCAGCCGATCGGTCCAGCCGTTGGGCGGCTTGGCGTCCAAGCGGGCTCCATGCAGCGGGTTGCCGTAAAAGCCACGCCCCGAGCCGGAATACCGGTCCTTCCACGGCTGCTTCATATAAGAACGAATTTGGTCGATGCTTTTGGGCGTCGGATGCACATCACAGTCAATAATGGGTCCTTTACTCAAACGGTCCACTTCCTTCCTTGTTTTGAAAAGCTTCTATTATGCATAGTCGATGCTGCCCTTAGCGTGATACTTGGCATTACTTTTGGCATAGCACTTGGCATGATGCTTGGCATTGCACTTAACATGGTATGTTGAACAACCGCTCGCTTCGTCTTCGTTCGTCTCATCCTCCCCCATGCATTCGGTAAGCTGTCTGTGCCTTCATAAGCTATCCTGGCCACATCCTTATCTTAGAAGATCAGCCATGCCGCTGAAAGTGATAATCCTTGTGCGAGGAAAATTATGTCATGCCAAGCCCGTAACCACGGGCCTGAAGCCGCTGCGAGGAAAAAAACGTCATGTGCCGCCGCAGGCTAAACAAGCGTGCAGGGTTCAACCGACCGACCGCCACGCTCGCTGAGGATTCGCGACCGTTGGAAAATCACCTACGCTTATTGCTGCATCTTGGCTGCGCAGCGCCTAGCTATGCTGCCAATGTCCGCATAGCAAAAAGGCCGCCTATCCAATACAGCGGCCCTGCTCATTTCCCTATTTTCAATTGTATGTGTAAATTCGTTTATCTGAAGCTGCGTGCCTTCCCATCGCCTCATCAATTATCGCCTTGACGCGATACTTCCAGCGCATAAACGGAAGATGCTCTCAGCCTGCAGCTTACCTGACTTCCCGCAAAAGGCACCTCATGGGATACGCTCGTCACAAGATCCGGATGCTGCACACTATTGATCGACTCGTAATCGTCTGCCGTCAGCTCCAGCAAATGCGCAGTTCCCGACTCGGCGAATCCATCCAGCTGCACGTCCGTCAAGATATCTTCAAGACTCCGATTCACCATAAAGACCGTGAGCTTGTCTCCTGTAACATTAACGCAAGCCACGACATCCAGATTCGGCAGGTGCTCAAGACTGGCTGCAGCTGGCACACGGCTGTTTACTTTAAAGCTGCCGCAGTAGGTATAGCTCTGAACCACATAGCCCAAGTCCCGGTTGGCATACATTTTCATAACGTAATAGGACGGTGTGCCGTAGACGGTTAAGGATTTATCGCTCCAGCCCGCAGACTTCCCGCGAAACTGGTCCGCATAGTAATCTCCTACCCGGATGCAGCCGCCCAGCCAGCCGTTCACAAGATCGGAAAAGCTGCCGATCTCCACCACATCGCTGTTTCGGATAAATTCATTCAGATTCGCCGCATTCGCCGCTGCAGCCTCGAGCGTATGCTCGTTGGGAAGGCCTTTACGGATCGTATTAGGATAGTACATCGTGTTGTATTCCGTAATAGCCAGCTTCAAATGGGCGTAACGAGGAGAAGTGCCGAACATTTCCCTTAGCTGCCGTATTGATTCCCTCGTCCATTCGGGATAGGAAAGCATTGCCTTAAAGCGATCTTCCTTAGGCGTAAGGTCGCCGCGATCATGGATGCCGAACCGGTTGTATCCATGGTACAAATGCAGGGTCAAGTAATCCATATGCTCGGCAGCCAGCTCGATCAATGCTTGATTCCAATCCATCCGGGCATCTCCGCAGCCGAGCAGCTTGATGCCGGGATTCGCAGCCTTCATCGCCTTAGCAAAACGGACATAGCGCTCGGCAAAAGCTTCGGCGCTGCAGTGGCCGACCTGCCACGCTCCCCATACTTCATTGCCGATCTCCCAATATTTCACTTCATAGGGCTCGGGATGTCCGTTCTCGGCTCTTAGTCTGCCCATCGGCGTATCGCTAGCGCCATTACAGTATTCCACCCACTCGGCCGCTTCTTCCGGGGTTCCCGAACCGTCATTTACGCAAATCAGCGGCTCCACGCCCAGCTCCCGGCAAAATTGAATAAATTCATCGGTTCCGAAATATTTATTCGTCCAGCCTCCCCATGCTTCATTCACGACGCAAGGCCGTTCCAGCACAGGACCAATCGCCTGCTTCCAGTGATAGGCGCTGATATAATTGCCCGCAAGCCGCATCATGCCTGCGTTCAGCTCCTTGGTCATTTCCATGACCTCTTTGCGCACATTGCCTGAGCTGTCCGAGGGCAGCAGCGAAATATGATCGAGCCACAGCATCCCGGTAGACACGTGATCCAACCAGCGCTCATGCTCCGCAGGTACGTAAACCCTGAACTCCGCGTGCTCGCAATCTCTAAGCACCGTAAGCCGCACCGCATAATGCCGCCAGTCATGGCTCGTAAGATTTATTCGTACCGAGCCGAGCACGTCACCGCTCATCTTATCCGCGATCTCGGCTGTAACATATTTAATTTCGACCGAAGCTCTTGCATAGACCGCCAAATGATAGCCGTCCAGATCCTGCTTTACGGCAATGGCTTGACACAAGCCGGCATAACCGTCATCGTCGCTATAAATACGCACCATCTGACTATGACCGGAATGATGCTTTGCAGCAGGTTCAAGGGCATAGCGCGTGCTTTTTCCGTTCGTATAAGGACGCCAGCTGCCGGAAAGCCCTCTGTACGTCTCATCTGGGCTTTCGAAATCCATATCTTTAAGCGGATAGGCCAGCATGGCATCCATATGATCGCGGATATCTTCCACAAAATGCCCGAACAAAAAAGGATTAATTTTGTCTTTGCCAACCTGGTTCATATCCAAACGTATCGCAGCTTCGTTTTCTCTCATCCACATCTCTTCCTTCCGAATCTAGCCTTTTAAAGAACCGATCATAACGCCCTTCACAAAATGCCGCTGAACAAAAGGATACATCAGCAGCACAGGCAGGCTGGAAATAATGATGACCACATATTTGATGCTCTCGGCCAGCAGCACCTTCGATTCCAGACCTACATTGCTGTCAACGGCATCCGCCTGGCTGACCATCAGCACTTCCCGCAGCACAAGCTGTAATGGATACAAATCCTTGCTGCGAATATATATCAAAGCATTGAAGTAGGAATTCCAGTGGCCGACCGCGTAAAATAGAACCATTACCGCCAAAATCGGCTTGGAAAGCGGCAGAATCACATGGGTCAGCAGCTTCCAGTTGGAGCAGCCGTCGATATGAGCCGCCTCCTGAAGCTCCCAGGGAATGCTGGTTTGAAAATAAGTGCGCATCACAATCAGATTATAGGTCGCAATGGCTCCCGGGATGATGAGCGCCCACATCGTATCGACCATCCCTAAGCTCTTAACGATCAGATAAGACGGAATGAGGCCGCCGCTGAAAAACATCGTCAGCGTCACGAAGAACATAATGCCGCCCCGTCCCGGCAGGTCGGGCCTTGACAGCGGATAAGCCGCCAAGGTGGTCATGATAAGATTCATGGCTGTGCCTACAGCCGTATACACAATCGTATTGACATAGCCATTCCATATTTCCTTGTTCTCAAACACATTCTTGTAGGCCTCGAAAGTAATCTGTTTCGGCAGCAGGTAGACTTCGCCATTCAGCACCAGGGCCGGATCGCTGAACGAGGCGCTAACGATAAATATTAACGGATACAGCACGATGATCAAAATAAGCAGAGCCAGTGCATTTACAACGGCGTCGAACATTTTTTCATCCGACCGGCCTTTCTTCAACTTATGCTCCTTCATCCTATTGCCCTCCTTACCACAAGCTTGTCTCGGCCTTTTTACGGGCGAACCGGTTTACGAGCAGCAGCAGCGCCAAATTGACAATCGAGTTAAACAACCCGATGGCAGCCGTATAGCTGTATTCTCCTTTTAAAATACCAGCCGAGTAAACGAACGTAGATATGACATCGCTTGCTTCCATATTCAAATTGTTCTGCATGAGCAAAATTTTCTCAAAGCCAATATTCATAAAATGTCCTACATCGAGAATAAGCAGAATGACAATAACCGGCAGGATGCCCGGCAGGGATACGTGCCAGATGCGCTGCAGCCGGTTCGCTCCATCCATTTTGGCCGCTTCATACAGCTGCGGATTGACCCCGCTTAAGGCGGCGATGTAGATAATCGACTGCCAGCCCATATTTTGCCATATATTAGATCCGATAAAAATCGGCTTGAACCAGGCCGCTATATCCAGGAATCTCACCGGGGTGCCGCCGAACGCCCGGATCGCTGCGCTAATGGGCCCTCCTTGCGGAGACAAGAACAGCGTCAGCATGCCCACCATAACCACAACGGAAATAAAATGCGGAATATAAGTTACATTTTGCACAATTTTGCTGAATGCTTTGTTACGGATTTCATTGACCAGCAAGGCCAGAAAGATCGGCACCGGGAAAGCAAAGATTAAAGAAAACAAGTTGATGGACAAGGTATTCCATAGCAGTCTCCAGAAATAGTAGGATTCGACAAACCGCTCGAAATGGTCCAGTCCCACCCACTTGCTGCCCAGGATCCCTTTAGCCGGACTAAAATTTTTAAAAGCGATCTGCAAACCGTATAAAGGCCCGTAATGGAATACCAGGTACCATACGATAGGGATAAGCAGCATGAGGTAAAGATCAAATCGGCTGAAAACTGCTTTCGTGAGGCTGGAGCGCCTCGACCTGGATCGAGACGCAGCGCCTGCTGTATTGGCTGTACTCTTCATCTGTAGCCCTCCAACCACCGCGGTGTTCTATTTTTGCTTTTTGAGGTTATCGTAAGCTTCCTGGTACAGCTTCTGCAGCTCGTCCATGTTCATTTTCTTCAGCGTAGCCTGGAACTCTCCCCACTTGTCAAAGCTGAGAGCGCCCGCAATAAACTTCGTGCTCTGCTCTTCGTAATATTTATCGATATCGTTTCTCAGCACATTGATTTTTTGGGACGTTTCTTCATCGAACATCGGTGCCGCATAACGAACCTTCGGCATGTACGGATCCAGTTTCTTTTGAGCCTCCTGGACCTGCGGCGGATTGATATAAGAAGCTACCTTCTCACTGATCAAATGCGGCGCCCCGCCTCCGGCATAAGGCGTAATTTTGGACTGGTTGCCTGTCGCCAAGAACGTATCCGTGTAATAAGGAATGCCATCCCGCAATTCATAGTTCTCGCCCTGACGGCCGAATCGCAGTAAAGTGGAGCCTTCGTCGCTGTAAAAATAATCGATCCAGCGCATCGTCGCTTCCGGATATTTATTCACGGACGTGATAGCAAAGGCGCCGAAATCCCTTGGCACCGGAGCCGCCAGCTGCAGTCTGTCGCCATGCGGTCCGTGCAACCGGAGCGATGCCGATATATTGATCGGCCACCTTCGTATCCAGCATCGGATTGTTCGTCTGGTCAAAGAAGAAGCCGGTATTGCCGGAGCCCTGCTTTGCAAGATACTGCGCTTCCTTCTGCGTGAACAGCTCCTGATCCAGCAGCTTTTCCGAGTACAGCTTGTTCAGATACATGAGTAATTCTTTATTCCGGTCGTTCCCCATCCAAATATTAACCTTGTCATTCTCCAGGTTGATGTTATAGCCCAGCTGAAAATCCAGACCGAACGAGCCGGCCATAATTGGCACGATACTCAAACCGTTACGCGCCGTCATCGGGAGCTCGTCTTGCTTGCCGTTGCCGTTCGGATCTTTATCCCGGAAAGCTTTCAGCACCTCGTACAGCTCATCTGTCGTCTCCGGTTCCTTCAGGTTCAGCTTCTTCAGCCATGCTTGATTCATCCATTTTTTATCGGTTCTGGCAGAATTGACGGTCACAATGCCCGGGATGGCGTAAATATGTCCTTCCGGAGTTGTCATCGAGGACCGTATTTCAGGATATGTGTCCATCAGCTTTTTAAGATTCGGCGCATACGAATCAATCAGCTTCTCCAGCGGGATTAATTGACCGCCCGAGCCATAGCGGATGGCCTCTAACGGAGTCAGGCCGGAACGGTACAGAGCATCCGGAAGCTCGTTCGATGCAAACAGCAGGTTCTTTTTCTCATTAAACCCATCGGTCGGCGCCTCGATAAATTCAACCTGGATGTTGCTCATTTTCTCATACTCCTGAAACACCGGCATATCTTTAAACGGCCCATTGGTAGGCGCAACTCTTGTAAACATCTTCAGCTTAATCGGTTCCTTGGAGATAGGAAATCCCGCTGTGCTTACTCCGTTGGCAGAATCCGCTTGCGATTTGCCGCCGTTCTCTTTATTCGCGGTATCCGAGCTGCACGCTGTCAGCGTCATGCCTGAAACGACTAAGGTGGAAAGCAATACCGTCCCCCAATTTCTTGTCATCCTTTCGTTCCCCCTATTGAATGGTATTCACCCACAGATTTGAAAGCGTTTCCGAAGGTAATTTTATTATAATCAAACCGGCTGCTCCGCCGATTCCAAATATATGACTTTCCATTCTACTTTTTTGACGGCTTCCGGCTGTCGATATACACCTGAGGCGTCATGCCGGTGACGGCCTTAAAGACCTTGAAGAAATAAGTATAGTTCGTAAAACCTACCTGGCTGCTGATTTCTTTCAAGGCATACGGCCCCGATTCCATGAGCAGGCAGCTTGATTTTATCCGGACCCTGTTTAAATATTCGGTAAACGTCATTTGCGTCTCCTCTTTAAACAAGCGGCTCAAGTAGGAGGAATTCAGATTAATCGCGCCGGCTGTGATTTCCAAAGAAATATTGTCGCTGTAATGGTCGGCAATAAATTGGATTGCTTGTGAAATATGGCGCGAATACGCCCCGGCCGCCATCTGCTTCTTCATTTCCGCAACCATACCGGCAAAATACGATAGCAGCCACTGTTCGAGCTCGCCGACACTTCCCAGACGCCCAAGCTCGCTCCGTGAAGGAAGGACGGGACTATTCTCTGCAGAGGCATCAGGCAAATGACGCTTCAACGATTTCTCAGCCATATGAAGCATTTCGCTTGCGATCATCTGAACGGTCATCGAATAGACAGGCTGGCTCCGTACCGTATCCAAAATGGAGGTGATGATTCGGCTGATCCTCTCCCCGTCCAATTGCTCCAGGAACATCAGCAGCTGCTTCTGTTCTTCAATGAACAGTGATTTTCTTTGGATCGAGGCGCCTGAAGCTTGAAAGAACGTTTCATTAAGGATTTGATTCGCTTGGCTGTAACTGACGCTTAGCTGCTTCAGGCTGCCGCACAATCCCCCCGAGGCATAGACGCATTTTAAATTCAGAAATTTCTCAAGCGAATGGGAAACGCTGCTCAAGGCTTGATTGATTTGAGTTGCAGCCGTGTGCTCGCTTCGCTCCGGGGAAGAAAACAATACGATAAAGCGTCCCTCCCCTACATAGGCGGCCGTCCGCATCTGAATGTCTCCTACAGCCATCTGCAGCACCTCGGTGACCCGCTGCATAAACTGGCTCTTCTGAACATCCGTAAGGTGCTCCGTCAGCAGCAGGAAAGGAACAATCTGAACCGCTGCGGCTCCGTAATTTACGGCATTAGCATAGAGCCCGTTGTGCCGGGCATAGGTCAGCAGCTCTGCCCCCGCATCCTGTACACCTCTTGCCAAATTGGCTGCATATTCGCGAAGAATGACCGGACTTAACCGTTCGATCATTTTCGTTTGGGCGCTGCGCGCTTCATCCTCCCGCTGCTCCACCTGCAAATCTTGAACGGCTTTATCCAGAACCGCTAAAAGGGCCGTCGCGTTCAAGCGATGCTTCAGCAAATAATCGACGGCTCCGTTCTTCAAGCAATCCCGGACGTAATCGTAATCGTCAAAGCTGCTCAGCATGATCATTTTTACCTTAGGAAACCGGTCTTTGATGACGCGGCTTAATTCCACCCCGTTCATTAACGGCATGCTGACATCCAAAATAACGATATGCGGCGCATGCCGCTCGATCATGGAGATCGCCATAGCTCCATTCTGCGCTTCACCGCACAAAGTAAACCCGTGCTTCTCCCAATCCACCATACTCTTCACATCATTGCGTGCCAACGCTTCATCATCCACTAACAATAGTTGAAACATGCCTCATTCCCCCTGCTTCATCCGATCCGCTCCCGCCAATAAAGGAAACCGGATCTCCACCTTCGTATACGATTCGGGCTCGCTGTAGAGAAACACACCGTACGGCTCCCCGTACATTCGAACGATCCGCTCATGCACATTGCGAACCCCCATGCCGCTGAAGCGCGTATATGTCTCGCCCTTTTTCACTTCCAACAGGGCGTCAATCTGCTCGCTCGACATGCCTTTGCCGTTATCGGTGACTTCAATTCTCAGCTCTGCGTTCTCTTCATAAATACGGATCAGCACCAAGCCCTCCTGCGCCGCCGAAGCTATCCCATGAATAATGGCGTTTTCTACGATAGGCTGCAGCATTAGCTTCAAGACGTTATATTGCAGCAAATTTTCATCTTCAATTTCGATATCCAGCCGGATCGGTTCGACATATTTATATTTCTCAATGTTGACATAGCTGCGGACATACTGCAGCTCTTCCTGCAGGGTGAGGAATTCATTCGAATTCCCTAGTACGCCCCGCATGAGCTCTATCAAGGATTGGGATACCTCTTCGATATTCGGCACTCCGTTCAGCTTGGCCAAATACTTTACCGTGTTCAACGTGTTATAAAGAAAATGAGGGCGGATTTGAGCCTGCAGGACAGCCAGCTCCGCTTCATGCTTCTCCCTCTCGCTGGCCTTTATTCCTTCAAGCAGACGCTTCAGCTCCTCTACCATGCTTTTGAATACGTGGTACAGCTGGCCGATTTCGTCCTTGGATCGAATTTCTGCGGATTGAAGCGTCATATTCCCCTCCATCACATGCATCATCATCGAGCGGAGCCTGCGAATATTTCTCGTAATGCGCGAGGAGACTTGCAATGAGCCGATAAGGATAATGACGAACACTATGATGGCCGCTTCGGCTATGACATTCCGGATGCGTACCGTTTCGCTGAGCAGCGATTTCATAGGAACAAGCGCCAGCGTGAACCAGCCGGTATAATCCGATTTGCGGCTTACGACCAGATAAGACTTCTGATCGATCACCTTCTCAACCGAAGCATTAGATCCGGCCAGCTCCTGATTTAGACGGATGATCGTATCTTTGCCAAGCGCGCTTGTCTGGGGCTGATAAATGAATTCGTTGTTCTCGTCAACGACAAACAGCATACTGTCCGATGTAGGATTTACATCATAGGTCTTCTTAATGAATTCGTCATTGAGATCAAACATCACGGTACCGATTACTTTCCGGTTATAGCGAATGTCGTGGCCGGTGACAATAGAATCGCTGGAGCCTGTTTGATGAAAGTATGCATGGCCCGAACCGTTCTGACGCAAATATTGCATCATCGGTGTTTTCAATACATTTTTATCCAGCCACGGGGTACCGACGAAAAACACCTTTTCATTGCTTCCGATGACAGCAATCCTTGAAATATAAGGCTTATAGGCTATGACAGCCGTTAAAAATTCCTCGATCCGCTTTTGCTCCTGAAACCATTCGTAGCTGGCTTCCTCCGTAGGACTCATCAGGGTATCGAGCACGGTTTTATTCGTAATTACTACCGTATTTAACCGGTCGATTTCCTCCAGCCGGAGATTGAGGGATTCATCCGCTTTTCGTATGCTGTCCGTCACGGAAGTAAAAGCGTTATTTTTGACGGTTTCTCTCATGTACAAGTAAACAATGCTTGTTACGGCAACAATTCCGAGCAGTGTAACCAGACTAAACGCGACAAAGATTTTCCCCTGAATGCTTACAGTCGGTGAAATCAGCTTTTTGATGGAGAAAAACTTCATCCGCTTGCAACCCCTTTCTATAGAACCGCTTTCATTTGCTGCTTGTAATCTTCATATTATGGAAGATCGCCGCCCCTTTCGTACTGGACCGGACGCCCGCCTTGCCCGTTGTAAACGCATTATAGTCGACGTAGTCTATGACCGGTTTGGAGGCATGATTGAGAAATACCTGGATGCGGCTTCCTTGGACGCGAACCTGGATCGGATACGGTGTATTCGTTTCCAGATGAACCTCTGTCTTCTGGAGCACGGTTGAATCATAATTTAGTTTGTTTAATGCCAGCTGACGGGAAGATAAAGAAATGTAGTAGCCCATTAAGCCGTCAACGACTTGAGCTTTGTGAACCGATTCGTTGCTGACGCGAACCAGCAGCCCGCCGGCGCTGCTAGCTGCGTCCGTCCCCAAAGTGATATCCGCATCCACCGTATAATCCTCCCAGCGGGTCGATCCGGTAAACGCCATATTGGTTTGGTCTAAATCCGATTTCATCCCTTGCGGGCCGACAGACCATCTGTCGTTGTAGGTCCAATCGCTGAACAAGCCATTAGGCAGGTCGCCGCCTTTATCAAGAGGATACACAATATTCAGCGGCTTGTCTTCTACCTGGTACACATCAAATCCCATCAGGCCCGCTTCGCCTTTAATTAATTGAAGCTTGAGCGTATGCAAATCCGCCTGGAGAGTGAGCTGACCTTCCCCTTTAACCTTCGTCCAACCCGGCGCAGCAGGCTCAGTAGGAACGGCCGCAGGAAATTGTATATTTCCCAAAAACTGATCGTCTGAATAGACGGCGAATACCAGCTCGCCCTTAGGTTCCTTCAATCTCATATCTATCCCGTAGACAGCGCTTTCCTTAACATTGACATTGTATTGAAGCCAATCGCCTGTATGGCTGAGCCTGACCAAATAAGAGCGATCCTCTGCCGTTTCAATTACGGTATGGTCATCGGTGCGAATCGGGTTAGCAGACAAAGTATCCTTTGTCATCTTATACCCTCTGCCCTCTCCCTTCAAGTAATGCACGGCTTCGATACGCCCCGGCAGCGGCTTGTAGGCATCGTAATCGCTTGTGCCGTTGACTTCGCCGCTGAAAGCAGTGTAATCCGGCTCCAATGCCATCCCCTCATTGATGTAACCGATCTGGCCTTCGCCTAAGTCTGGGTTGTTCACATCCAGCTTCTGCATGCCGTCGAAATAAACCGCCGTCCGGCCATGATCCTGCTCGATCCGCAGCATATGCAGAGAAGACAGATCCGTTGCGGCAGGCAGAGCAGCGGAGCCTAACGAGCGCCGTTCGCCGTCGTTTACCTGAATAAGCTCGAGCTGCAGACTGGAAGCATGGACGATGGCCATAGCATAATGCTTATCGTCCCGGTAGCTGAACACCGCTCCGGCATAGGCCTCTTTATTCTGCTTATCAGCAGAAGTTGTCTTGAAATTAAATTCCGCCGTAAAGCTGGCGGCCGTTTTCTTCTTGCTCGTTATGATCTGTGCATCCCCGATGATAGCCTGGTTCCAGTTGGTTTCCAACCCTTCTTTCTGAATCCATGTATAAAAGTCCGCCCGCCTGGGCTCCTGCTGGGCAAAATGTGTCGGCCCCAGCACATCCATTTTGTCCCCGTTAAACACCAGCTTGTCCACATTCAGATGCCGGTCATGCCCAATGCCGGGAGCGATAGGATTTTTGTTGTTATGATAAGCGATGTAATACGAGTCGAGATCCGGACCTATGACCGTTGTACTATGACCCAGCCCGTGAAAATCGCTTGTCGTGCTAATGATTAACGGGTTGTTATAGGGCGTCGTGAAATCGCCAAGCGGACCTTCGCGGGAGATCGCATAGTTCACCCGGTAACCTGCACTCATCAAGTGATTGCCCGATTCCGTCATAAAATAGGTCCCGTTTCTTTTGATCAGCGCCGGCGCTTCCGTCCAGTGGTTCATGCTCGTTCCCTTCAGCACCGTTTCAGGCCCAAACGTATACGGGTCTTTCATTTCCCGCCCCCGGATGCCATTGGAGCCGGCGTGATAGAAGTACCATCTGCCATCATCGTCTATAAAGATCGAACCGTCAATGCTCATGCCAAGATTATCCGTTTGTATGGTAAACGGGCCTGTCGGACTGCCGCTCTTAAGGACATAGTGCCCTTTACCATCCGGAGATGTCACCATGTAGAAAGCGCCGTTCCAGTAAATCACCTCGGGAGCATAAGCCATTTTTAAGCGTGCGTCTTTAGCTGCAATACCTTCATAATGCCAGTTTACCAGATCGGTCGAACTCCACACCCGAACATCGTCCAGGCCAAAGTGTGTGCTGGGATACAGGTAATACACCCCGTTATATTTCAAAATATAAGGATCGCCCGCCGGATAAGACTGTCCGTTGCGGGGATCGTCCGCATACTGTTCCTTCGCGTCTGCCATTAATGTCATACCATTCGTATAGGTATGGATGTCTTTAAGCTTCTCAGTCATTCCCGTACCCTCCTTCTTCTCGGTCGCTGCAGGTGCCGTTCTTAACGGCTTGGACAGCAGAATGGCTGCCGACATCGCTCCCGCAACCAGTAGAAGCAGCACAGCAAGCTTTTTTGATTTCATCCCGTCACTCTCCTCTTGTCCATAACGTAGTTAGGCTCGAATATGAAAAAACATGAATCCCGCCCGGTCAAGAGCTGGATTCATGTATCTTTGATCCATTAGTCCAAGGACGGCTCAATGCGCATGCCTTGATCATCCGCTTCGGCTTGAAGCAGCACAATACCGGTACGGGTACGAAAAGGAGCCGTGCGGTCGTTACCGAACAGCGTGCACAAGAGCCTGCCGCGATGATCGATAAACATCGTTCCATGCCCGCCGTGAGGCACCGCCAGCCGCCTTGGCGTATAAGGTCCATACAGCTCATCGGCCGTCGCGTACATCAAATCATACGTGCCGTCCACACGTTTATCCCCGTTCCACTCTGCCGCGCCAAGGATATACTTCCCTTTATACTTGATAATAAAGGCGCCTTCATATCCAACGCGCTGCCCGTCTGAGCATAGCAGCTTGCGGGGATCTTCGGCAAAGCCCGTCATGTCGGGCTTCATTCTGGCGATCTTGCCGTCCTGCCATACGAAATATACTTGACCGTCGTCATCCTGGAACAGGCTGGAGTCAATATCCGTATTCGTCATGCGCCCCATATCGATGTACGGCCCTTCCGCTTGGCCGGAAACGCTTTTGATCAAGCCGGTGCCTCCGCCTTTGAGCGAATAAGTGATCCAGAACGCGCCGTACAAATAGATCATCTCCGGAGCCCAGAGACAAGGGTTCTCGTAGATGTTATTTTCCCATGTCCCGTCTTCGGCAAGATCCCATACCTTGGCCACATGGTTCCATTCCTTTAAATCCTTGGAGCTCCACACGTGAAGCTGGTTGTTCCGGTCCCAAAAATTGCCGTACGGCTTATCTGACGTTCCGGTCAAATAATACATCCCGTCCGGTCATCTACTAACATGCGGGTCGCGAATCACAAAATCGCCTGTAGGCTTTAACAAGGCTACGGCTCCCTTCTCCAGCACGGCTTCTTCAACCGGCCGGATGAAGCCCTGTCCCGCAATGGACAGCTGGACGATGGATGGATACCCTTGAACCGGCGAATAGCTGCCGCTGCCCGTGAAGGCGGCATACAGACGGTCGTCCTGCTGCGCAAATAAGGTGATTTGTCCTCCATGGGGAAAAGCCAAATACCGCCGGCTGTACGGACCGTAAATCGATTGGCTCACCGCGACAAAGGTATCGACGGCATCGCTGCCCATCCGTTCAAACGGATCCGCGCAAAACATATAATAGTAGCCGTCCCGCTTGTACAAGAAGGCTCCATGCGCTCCCACTTGGGCATTTCCGGTATAAGACGGATGATCTTCCCGTCCCGCAATCTTCCACGGCTGTACCTCCACCATAACGGGGGTCTCGGCAAGCCCTGTCATCTCTTCCTTCATCCGGGCCAGTCGCCCATTGCCGTAAACCCAGTACATCGTCCCGTCTTCGTCCTCGAATAAGGAGGCATCCTGCCCGTCAGCAGTCATTTGCCCCCTATCCTCATACGGCCCTTCGATAGAAGCTGACCTGCTTTTAAGCAGGCCGGTGCCGCCTTGCCGCAAGCCATAGGAAATCCAGAACGTTCCCTTCGCATAATGAATTTCGGGAGCGCAAATGCCGCAGGCGCCTTCGGCTTCACTTACCTTTTGCCAGGTGCCCTCCCGCTCCAGGCTCCATACTTCCTTGGGCCCCGCCCAGCTTTTCAGATCGCGGGATGTCCAGATTTGCAGGCTCGCATCGTCCGTTGTTCCGGTCAAGTAGTACGTCTTGTCCGGTCAGTGCGCAAATACTGGTGTCGCTTAAGGGCACGTCCAGGATAGGCTCGATAAGGGCTGCCTCTTCGGAATAGCCTGTACATGCGGACCATTCCGTCTCGGGATGAGGCGGTTGAACGATAAAATCACGATTCATTGTGTTCTCCCTTTCACATTCGAATTTTCAGGCTTGCGCTGCTAGCGATACATCCTCTTGCTGCAGCGGGACCGAGTAGATACGTACATTTTTGATGGCTCCGTCAAAAGCGGCTTTGCCTCCGTGATCGCCAAAAGCGTCCGTTCCGAAGCGCCCTCCGTAACCGCCGGCGCTGTCATGCGCTCTTACCAATGCAAACGAAGCGCTGCCTTCGCCTGAAAGACGGCCGTCCACATAGAGGCACAGCTTCCCTTCTTCATAGGCCGCCGCAATCTGAATCCACTCCGCCGGGTCCGTCTGCTGCACAAGCTCCCCGGTAACGATGCAGCGGTGACCGTTCGAGCATACCGCGCCTTCCAGGTACCCGTCCCGCAGCCGAAGGGCGAGCCCGTTGACCGAATCTCCCTCATCGAACAGAACTTGAATGCCGGCTGCAGACTGCATTTTAATATCCATGATGACCGAACGCATGGAGAAGGCTTCATGGAAAAAGCCGTCTGCCTCCTCCGCAGCTACTCTGACAGGCGCATACGTCGGCGTTCTGTACTGCGCCAGCAATGCATATTGCTCCAGAAGACGCTGAAGCTCCTGATGGCTGACCGGAAACATCGTGGCATGCCGGGCCCGGTAAGGGAAGCGAATCCGTTTCTCGTCCAGTTCACCGGACCAATGAATCATATCTGCGGATTCCATCACGCCGAACTTGCCGTAAGCCCAATAATCATAGTACAGCAGCCATTTCCGCTTACTGTCGACCCATAGAAATTCAGGCCCTTCCGTATAGTCCGGTGTTTGAACGCCGGGCAGGATTTCATAAGGCCCCGCCAGTTCATCCGATACGGCCAGGAAATTCATCGGCGGATGCGGATATTTCAAGGGCTCATAGACATGACTTTCGTCTTTAATAGCCATATAATATTTTCCGTCATGCTCGGCAAGACTGGCATCAATCGTCTGAAAGCCAGGATCGTAGAACAAATCGGTTTGGGAAAAGGTTGTCCAGTCCTTGGTGCGGGCGCAATAATGCTTACTGTTACTTAGATCCTTGCCTGTACTGGAAGCCCAGTAAACAAGAAAATCGTTCCGGACCGGGTCATAGGCAAACTCGGGAGCCCAGCTGTTGACCGTATCGGGAATTTCTTTCATGACTGGAAGCGCTTTTTCTTCAGTCCAATGAATCAAATCATCCGAGGCCGCATAGCCGATAGCTGGACCGCGGGGACGAATTGTAAACACCAGATGCCATTTGCCATCCGGTCCTTTGCTTATAAACGGGTCTCTTAAAATTCCCTGCCCTAGGCTCGATGTCCATACCGGGCGGTTGCCGTTCAATTCATACCAATGCAGACCGTCCCGGCTGTAGGCATAATGCAGCTGTTCAGCCTTGTGGCTCTGTCCGGGACCTGAGCGAAAATAACCCATGAGAAATGCATTTTGATGATTACTGCTTGATGTAAGCATTTGAAATATGCTCCTTTTGTCCTTGGTTTAGTTCAGTATATCGCGGTTTGCACAACAGCTTAATAGAGAATCCGGTGCTTCCAGGTGAGGAAAATGGACATGGCAAATCCCCCTGCCTTTCGCGAGGGGGATCGAGCTTGTTGCAGACGATGAATTTGTGCGGGCATGTCCCAATACGATAAATCATGCTAAAATATAATAATTATTCTAGAAATGAGTTGTCATGGGAGGCTCCCGATGATGTTAGACAAACCAAGCAAGCACGGCCCCATCTATCACCTGCCTCCGCTGGGAGCTCCGCCTCCTCTGAGCGTGCAATTTTTAGGGATCAACTACTGCGATAAGGACTACCGTAACGTTCGAAAGCTCGCCAAAATTACGGTGTTCGGTTATGTGCTGTCCGGGCAGGGCCATGTTCAGGTAGGGTCCCACAGCTCTGCCGCACGTCAAGGTGACCTCTTCATCCTGCCTGCCGGGTTTTACCATGAAGTTACCGCCGATCCGAATCCCAGCGAGCCGTGGAGCTATATTTGGCTGAACATCAGCGGCAATTGGATTCTGAAGCTGCTGGAAGCCTATCAGCTGCTCTCCCATATCGTGATTCCTGACAGCGGACTCCAAGCTCTTTTTGCTGAAGCGGTTGAAAGCGCTGTACACAAATCGTTGGAGGAGCTGCAGAGCGAGCTGCAAATGGTTGTCATGCGAATCATTATAAGCCTATCCGAAGCTTTGCGTAAAAAGGGAGAAGCCCTATCTCCAACGGTGCAGGCGATCAAGCGGCAATTGGATAACCGTATCCTTCAGCCTTACGATTCCATTCAGCTGTCTGCGCAGATCGGCATGTCCAATAAGCAGATGAATCGTTTGTTTAAGAAAGAGGTCGGGACGACCCTCTATAATTATGTCATTTCCAAAAAGATTGAATCGGCGAAAATGATGCTGTTAGACACGCAGCTGAGCATAAGCGAAATTGGCTTTAAGCTCGGTTATGTCGACCCGCATTATTTCTCGAACCTGTTTTACAGCAAAACAGGCATGAGGCCGAGCACCTTCCGCAGCCAGTTTACAAAAATGCTTTAGGCCGGACCCCGCCGAAGTGCTTCACTGAATGAAACAATAGAGACGCGGGAGCTTCCCATGCAAAAAAAACGGCGGCCTCTGCTGGCCGCCGGTCCGGTAAGCAAGGGGCGTCACCTATACGCCGCCCTTAGGTTCGTTTGCTTGCCTGCACATCGGCAAGCAGCGGAAGCTCCTCCACGTCTCCAACCTCAACGAGGTACAGATTCGAGTACCCGCCCCGGTCGGACGTGTACAGCACTTGCGACGTATCCGCGGTGAAACGCGGATGCACGTGGGTGGCGGCGTTGATCGCCATGCCGCCATGGTACGCCAGGACGCGAGGCTGATCGAAGCCCGCGTCCGTTCTTTTCCACAGCAGCACATGCGGATTCGTGATCCGCTGGCCGTCGCCGACGATCAGCTCGAGATCGTTGCTGTGGAAATGATGGCTTTGGAACGGAAAGTCGATCTCGGTCTGCTCCGTATTGTCGTAACGGATCGAGCCGAAATAGCCGTGAATCTGTCCGTCCGGCTGCACCTTGCGGCCGTGATAGCCGAGCCGTACGCCGTCGGTGAACCAATACTCGTGCCCGACCGACTTCTGCGGCCCCTGATCCAACACCACCTTGGAAGCTTCGCCGGTGTTCAGATCGAGCAGCCAAACCCGGTGGTCGATGCGGTGCCCACGGCCCCTCATGGCAGAAGGTCAGCAGGTTCGGCACCGTCGGTGACAGATTGACGTGCTTGATCCAGTAGGGCTCCGCATAAACCGTATCCGTCGCGCCGGTCTCAATGTCGATACGGATCAGCCGCGTTTCGGGGAAGGCGGCCCACGTCTCGTAGAAGCCTCCCTCGAATTCGCGGTGCACCTTGTTCTCGTTAATGGAGACGACGATATACTTGCCGTCGGCGCTCGGCGAGCCTGAGCTTAAATAATACCCATCGGGGGTATTATACAGCACACGCTGCCGCAGGGTCTTAAGGTTCAAGGCCAGCACCTGGCCGAGGTAAAACATATACACCTCTTCATTGCCTTCATGCACATACGATAACAGCAGACGGTCGAAATAGCGGTCGTCGTATCCAGGCTGGGGCAAATCGGTCAGCTGTACAATCTGCATCGAATTCATGTCCAGCCGGAACAGATTGCTCGCATTCCCGCGCTGCGATTTGAATATAATATCGCCTTGGAAGAACGTTTCGTTCGTGAAGTACAAATGATTGCTGTGGGCAAAATAATCGGTCAGCTGCACGATGCGGCGGCCGGAAATTTGATCCCGGTACTCGCGGAATTCCGGTTTGAATACGGTCCCCTGCATGCTCATCCTCCTCGCTTGATTCTACTCTTTCCCTCTCGCCTGCACCTCGGCCAGTGTCGGCAGGTCGCTTCGTGCTGCCTACCTCGGCGAGGTAAATGTTAGCGTATCCGCCGCGGTCCGAGGTGTACAGCACCTGCTGGCCGTCCTCGGTAAAGCGCGGATGCACGTGCGACGCCTGCAGGATCGACATGCCGCCGTGATAAGCAAGCACCCGCGGCTCGCTGAAGCCGCCGCCCTCGCGCTGCCACAGCAAAATATGCGGATTGACGATCCGCTGGCCGTCGCCGACAATCAGATCCATGTCGTTGCTGTGAAAGTGCTGGCTGTGGAACGGAAAGTCCAGCTCGATTTTCTCCGTATTGTCATGGCGGATAAATCCGAAATAGCCGTGCACCGAGCCGTCGGCCTCTGTCTTCTTCCCGTGATAACCAAGCCGTTCCCCGTCGGCGAGCCAATACTCGTGGCCGACCGTCTTCTGCGGGCTTTGGTCCGTAACGATTTTGGACGTTTCACCCGTGTCGGTGTTCAACAGCCAGACCCGGTGATCGACCTTGTGCCAAGGGCCTTCATGGCAGAAGGTCATCAGGTTCGGCACGGTCGGCGACATGTTCACGTGCTTGATCCAATACTTCTCCGCATAGGCGACCTCCGATTTGCCCGTCTCGACGTCAATCCGGACGATCCGCGTTTCCGGAAACGCCGCCCAGGTTTCGAAGAAACCGTCTTCAAATTCGCGGTGCACCTTATTTTCGTTAATCGAAGCAAATACATACTTGCCGTCCGCGCTCGGCGAGCCCGAGCTCAGCTTGAAGCCGTCCGGCGCTTCGTACAGCACGCGCAGCTTCAAGGTGCGCAAATGCAGGGCAAACACTTTGCCCAAATAAAACATATACACCTCTTCGTTGCCTTCGTGAACGTAGGAGTGCTGCATCCGGTCGTAAAACCGGTCATCCAGCAGCGTCTGCGGCAAATCCGTCAGCTGTTCGATTTCCATCGTGTCCATATACAGACGGAACACATTGCTCGAGTTGCCCCGCTGGGATTTGAAGATCAGATCTCCTTGAAAAAACGTATGGTTCGTAAAATAAAAATGATTGCTGTGCGTGAAATAGTCAGTCAGCTGAAGGATGCGGCGGCCTGATACCTTATCTTGATATTCCCGGTATTCCGGACGAAATTTGGTTCCCTGCATGGCACACTCTCTCCTTTGGATTGATGAAATGACCTTTCGGTTATTGCAGAGGAGCCTGCGATTGCGCGAGCTCCCGGTAATGCCCGGGGGTAACCCCCTCCACCTTCTTGAAATGACGCGAAAAGTTCGGACCGTTATTGTAGCCGACTTTGCCTGCGATTTCCGCGACCGACAGCTGGGTCTGCGCCAGCAGCTTTTTGGCCGCTTCATGCCGGTAGCCGGATAAATATTCGGAGAAGCTCATGCCGGTTTCCTTGCGGAAGATGCGGCTCACATAGACCGGATGATAATTTAGCCGGTCCGCGCACATTTCGAGCGTAAGCTCGGAATCGTAATGGTGCTCGATGAGCAGCTTGACTTCATCCGATATTTTCTGAAAGCGGACCTTCCGCTTGTCTTCCAGCATTTGAATTAACGGCTCCAACAGACGCCCTTGGAACCATTCTTCGATTTCCTGCACGGATTGCAGCTGAAACAATTGCTCGAACAGCAGCAGCCGGTCGCCGGCCAGCTCCTGTACACTGGTGCCGGATTCCTGCGCCACGTTGAGCAGCTCCGCCAGCAGCCGCACAAAGGAAATGCGGTAAACCTGGTGATTGGCCTCACCGCTGACAATCTGAGCGATAAACTCATGCAGCTTGTCGTTTGCCGTCTGCCGGTCCGTCAGCTTGATCGCGTCAACCAGACCTTCCAGCAGCTCCCGCGGGAAGTAAGCCGCAGGCGATTTGGCAGGGACGACATCGGCATAAAACAGAATCGCCTCATTGCCAAGCTTCAGCCTGTATTTCAATGCTTCCAGCGCTTCATTATAGGCTTGGCCGGCGTCCTTCAGATGAACGAACGGCGAGCTGATGCCCAGGCTGACGGACAGCCCCCAAAATTCGCGCACCTTATTCTGCACAAGCTTCACCCAATGGGAAGCTTCCTGCTTCCATTGCGCAGGAAGCTCCTCGTGGCTGCCGATGATCGTCACCTGAGACTGGTTAATCACGATCGGATCGAGGCGGTGCGGAGCGTCAATTAATTCCCCGACCATATTGTTAATGGCGAACAGCAGCAAATCCCGGTCGCGCTCCTCAAAGCGCGTATCGGTCAGCTGGTCGATCTGCAGCACCAGTGCGTGATAGCCCGACGCCTGGAGATCGAAGCCGAGCTCCGACAGCTTCTCCGCCGCTTCCGCCGCCTCACCGGCTCCGCCGGAAAACAGCTTGAACAAATAAAATTCCTTTAGCTGCGGACGCTGCCGCTCCAGTTTGGCGGACAGCTCGTTGCGCAGCCGCCAAATCGAGCGAAAGCGCTGTCCGATGACCTCCAGCTCATCGCCGCGCGGGCCGCTTTCCGGCTGATCCACTTCATCCTGGACCGAATCGTACAGCTTGCGGACAGGCCGGTAAATCCGGTTCGAGCCAAGCAGCGACAGCCCGACAGTCAGCAGCACCAAGGCGGCGCAGGCAAAGAACGTATACCAGCCGATATCCTTCGATTTCTTGTATATCTCGTCAGTGGGCACAAGCGACACGTACGTCCAGCCATTATAAGCCGCCTTGCGGTAAATGACCGCAAAGCTGCCTTCGGCCGTGGACAGCATGAACGTGCCGTCCGTCTCTTTATGGCCGCTCAGTTCCGGCACAAGCTGCTGCTTGAGCGTATCGGTTTGAGCGGAAACGGCGCCGTTGGAAGCGACCCAATCGTACTTGCCGTCCAGAATAAACGTGGACCCGGCAAGCCGGTTATCCGCAAGCAGGCTTTGCAGGTCGGGAACCGATACGGATACGACCATCAGGCCGAGCGGCTTGGCCGCATAGATCGGCAGCTTCTGCACGAACTTGATGACATTGCCTGCAGGCACGCCCTTACCGCCGCCCGTTTCCGATTTGTCCACAACCCAGAAGGAGTTGAGCGGCGAGCTGTTATAGACAGCCAGCTCCCTGCTGTCGAACCGCGAGCCTCCTTCCGTATAAAAGGTGCCCGCCCCGATAAGCCAACCGGTCTCCAGACTGTATAATACGGCATCGCGTATCCCGAGCTCGTACGAGTTAAACAGATTAAGGCTCTGTTGAATTTGATTCACTACGATGAAATCCTGCTCATCCAGCTGTTGTCTCAGCATCCGGTTAACGAGGTTGGAAACAACCAGGTTCGTGGACATCTGATCGATCAGCTTCAGCTCTTTCTCTACCCTCATATGGGTTTGCAGCAGTACCTGCATATTGCTTTGAACGACCTGCTCCTGCACCATATTGGAAGATTTCCAGTAAGCCGCCACCCCTAACAGCAGGACGGGGATCGTGCTGAGCAGAAGAACAAAGCTGACAACCTTTACAAAATATCCGGAAAAAGAAATTCTCATGAATGATCCTTTCTCAAAAAGTAATGTCAACCTCAGTCTACCACTACTCCCGGAAAAGAAGAACAACGATACCCCCTTCCCTTACGAAATCTATTGGCGGAAGGGGGCATGCCGTCATTATTTCTTGGCTGCGCTGTATTGGGCGTTGTATTCTTCGGTAATTTTGTCGCCGCCGCCTTTAATCCAGCTGTCGACCGCAGCCTTCCATGCAGCTTCGTCCACCGCGCCGAGAATGAACTGGTTGCGGACATCCTCAATTTTTTGCTTCAGCGATCCGCCGAGCTCCGCATTCGTTTTGGAATCAAACGCCTGCGACGGGTTACTGACCGCAATCGACGAGCTGTCTTTGCGGATATCCTCTACCCGCTGCGTAATCGGATCGGTCGTCATCATTGGCAGCACATTGGTGCGCAGCGTCATTAAGGAAGCGCCGTACGATTCCCATTCGTCCAGATACTTTTTGGAATCAATGACCTCGGCTTTTCCGTTATCCAGCTTGTAAGTGGTTCCTTCTATTCCCCATTTGAGCAGGTTCACGCCGTCCTTGCTGGCTGTCCAGTCGAGGAACTTCAGCATATTTTTCAGATCCGCCTCCGTTTTCACGCTCGTTTTGGGAACCATGACGATCCCTTCATGTCCGGAGCCCCCAACCGCACGCTCCCCTTTCGGTCCGTTGATCCGGTTGACGAACGCTACCTTGGCGTTGGCATTAAGCTGCGTCAAGTTATCCTGCATTTTCTCGATATCGTCGGCGGCGCCGATGTACATACCTGCCTTGCCTTTGGCGAAATTGTCCTGCTGCTGAACCTTGTCGACAAGCAGGAAATCTTTATTGATCAGCTGCTCCTGATACAGCTTTTTCATAAATTTCATCGCGTCCAAATATTCAGGCGCCACATAGTCGGAGGACAGCTTGCCGTTATTATCGGCCCAGCCGTTCGGCCCGCCCATCCAAACGAGGATATTGCCGAAGGTGGTCAGCTGCTTCCAATCGGTGAAGCCGTACGTGTCTTTTTTGCCGTTTTTATCGGGGTCGTTCTCTGTAAACGCTTTAGCAACATTGTACAGATCATCGATCGTTTTCGGCTCTTGCAAGCCCAGATTGTCCAGCCAGTCCTTACGGATAATGATAGCGTTGCGGGACAAATCGCGGTCGCGGGATATACCGTAAATTTTACCGTTAAATTTGATGTTGTCGGCGACGACCGGATTCATTGTTTTCAGATTGGGATAGTCGTTCAAGTAAGGCGTCAAATCCCAGAATACGCCGGAATTGACCGCATTCGAGATCACCGGGTTGCGAAGGTTCGCAGATAATACGACCAGCAGGTTCGGCAAATCCGAGGACGCGATCGATGCCGTCAATTTATCGGCATAGCTGCTGGCAGGCACCCAGTTGATGGACAGCTTCGTGTTCGTCACTTCTTCGACCTTTTTGATCAGCGGGTTATCCGCCTTCGGCGGCTCCGGCTTGTTCAATGCCGTCATCATTGAAATTTTCAGCGGCCCGGCCGCTGTACCTCCATCGGCACCCTTCGCCGGCCGCGCCTCCGGCTCGCTGCTGGAACAAGCGGTAAGCAGTGATCCGGTCAGCAGGATACTGCAGGTAAGAACCCCCACATAACGTTGCTTCGCATTCATTTTCATAGTGACCTCCTTGAAATATATTGTATAGGAAAGGATGGGGAAATCATCCTTTGACCGACCCGAGCATAACGCCTTTGGTAAAATGCTTTTGCAGGAAAGGATACACAAGCAGGATCGGAACCGTCGCAATGACGATAACGCCCATTTTGACCGTTTGCGCCGGCGGCACGACCCCTTCGTCCATAATGCTGGAATCGCCGATGTTACCGCTGGACATCAGGATGATTTGGCGAAGCAGCACCTGGATCGGCCACAGCTCGGAGTTATTGATATACAGCACGGCCTGCATGAACGTATTCCAATGGCCTACCGCATAAAAAAGCGAGATGGTAGCAATCCCCGGCATCGAAAGCGGAAGCACAATTTTCAGCAAAATTTGCAGGTCGTTCGCTCCGTCGATTTTCGCCGATTCTTCAATGCTGTCCGGCAGCTGCTGGAAAAACGTTTTCAAAATAATCAGGATAAAAGCGCCGACGAGTCCCGGCAAAATCAGCGACCACAGCGAATTGAGCAGACCGAGCTGCTTCACCAGCAGGAAGGACGGGATCATCCCCCCGTTAAACAGCATCGTGAACAGAATCAGCTTCAATATAGCCTGCCGTCCGGCCACGTCCTTGCGGGCAAGCGGGTAAGCCAGCAGCGCCGTAAAGATGACATTGATCACGGTTCCGACCACCGTCAAATAAATCGTGACGCCTAAGCTGCGGACGAGCGTACTCGTGGAGAAAATATAGCGGTACGCCTCCAGCGAATATTCGGTTGGAATCAGCACGAAGCCTTTGCGCAGCAATTCCGCCCCGGTCGTAAACGATCCCGCTACAATATGAATAAACGGCAGCAGACAGATCAGAGCATACAAGGATACGATAACGATAATGATACCATCGAACAGACGGCTGAATAGCGAGTGTCTATTCATGTTGGACTGCCTCCTTTAAATCCGGCACCTTTGGGAGCGCTCTCATTTTAGCGGTCATTGGATTAATAAATTCCTTCTTCGCCCAGCAGCTTCGCCAGCTTGTTCGCAGCCACGACCATAATGAGGCCGACGACGGATTTAAACAACCCGATAGCTGTGGAGTAACTGAACTGCCCTTGCGAAATACCGGTCAAGTACACGAAGGTATCGAATACATCGGCTACCTCGCGGTTCATTGAGTTTAGCATCAGAAACACATGGTCAAAGCTGAGGTCGAGCATATCGCCGACCTTTAAAATAAGCAGGACGACAATCGTGCTGCGAATCCCCGGCAGCGTTACGTGCCAAATCTGGCGGATCCGGCTGGCTCCGTCCATCCGTGCGGCTTCATACAGCTGCTGATCAACGCCTGCAAGCGCTGCCAAATAAATGATCGTGCCCCAGCCCGCTTCCTTCCATATCGTTTGCAGGGTATACAGCGGCCGAAACCAGCCTTGGCTCAGCATGAAGTTAACCGGCTCGCCGCCCAAACGGACGATCGCCTCATTAATAATACCGCCCTCCGTTGTGAGCATAATGTAGGTAATCGACACGACAATGACCCATGACATAAAATGCGGGATATAAATGATCGTTTGAATGGAACGTTTGAGAAACATGCTGCGCAATTCATTCAACATCAACGCCAGCACAATCGGCGTGAAGAAAGCGAACGTCAAATCCCAGATAAACAGCATCAGCGTATTTTTGAACAGCAGCCAAAAATCCGGTGACGTAAACAGCCGGTTAAAATGCTTCATCCCTACCCATTCGCTGCCGCTGATGCCCAGAAACGGCTGATAATCCTGGAATGAGATGATAACCCCCCACATGGGAACATATTTAAATATGATAAAAAATAAAATGCCCGGCACCATCATCGCATACATCCACCGGTTGATCACTAGCTGTCTTAGTATAAAGGATGACCGTTTGCCGCTCCGCTCATTCGATGAAGCCTTGTGCGATAAGGTGGTCTGTTTGGCGTCCAATCCCCATTCTCCTTTCTCCTTCATCCTTGTTCTTGTGTTTTCTTCCGTCAGGCGATCTGTCAGGCAAGCGGAACCCGCTGTATAACCTGATCTATCTGGACTATATCGTACACCCGCTTTACTGTCTATTGTCCTGAATTATCTTACCGCTCACTTACCGCACAAAACGCGGGGCGATGTCCTTTCATAACCTATTGTGTCATTTGCAAACCATAGAAAAAGCCTGCAGGCTTGCAGACCCTCTTATTGAATGAAACCGCATACATCTTCTGGCTATTTTTTGAAATTGCAAAAAAGTCCTAATCCGGTTCTGTTCGGAAAGGACTTCAATTTATGAAGGATTTCAGCCTGTTCTTTATCGATTTCCGGAGCCGGCAGCATAGCTTGCATTTGACAACGGTACTGCGTCTATTTATACTTATAATCGTAAATATTACTATTAAACTCGAAATCGAGGAGTGAGCGTTCATGTATGAAAAAGAAAGCGCAGACAGCCGAATTCCCGTCACGGTGTTGACCGGCTTCCTTGGCGCAGGAAAAACGACACTGCTGAATCATATTTTGACGGCTGAGCACGGACATAAAATTGCTGTCATTGTTAACGAGTTCGGTGAGGTCGGCATTGATAACCAGCTTGTCGTCGGAGCCGATGAGGAAATTTTCCAAATGAACAACGGCTGCATCTGCTGCACCGTTCGCGGAGATCTGATTCGGATTCTGGGTGAACTGATGGATGCCAAAAGAGGAATCAGCGACCGTAAGGTACATTTTGACCGGGTCATTATCGAGACGACCGGCCTTGCCGATCCGGCTCCCGTCGCGCAAACCTTCTTTGTGGATGAGGAAATGGCTGAATTTTATAAGCTCGACGCCATCATCACAATGGTTGATGCCAAGCATGCACCGCAGCATTTGGATGAAGGGCACGAAGCTCAGGAACAGGCCGCCTTCGCCGATGTCATCCTGCTGAACAAGACGGACCTTGTGGAAGCCGACGAGCTGAACGGATTGGAGCAAAGACTCCGGTCGATGAATCCCTATGCGAGAATTTACCGCACCCATCAGTCCGCTATTGATGTCGGGCAAATTCTGGGAATAGACGCATTCGATCTCGGCAAAAAGCTTGAGCTCGATCCTGGTTTTCTGGAGGAAGAAGCCCACGAGCATGATGACGACGTAACTTCCCTCGTGCTGTCTGACGAGCGTCCCCTAGAACTGCTTAAGCTGGAAGCTTTCATTGGAAGGTGGCTTCAGGACCACGGTGCCTGATACGTTTCGTTACAAGGGCATCCTGAACATTAACGGCTTGAAGCAGCGAGTCGTATTTCAAGGAATACATATGCTGTTCGACTCGGTCCCGGATCGAGCTTGGCGGGAAGGCGAGCAGCGAAGAAGCGAGATTGTCATTATAGGCCGAAACTTAGACCAAGCCTGGTTTCAAGAACAGTTTTCCCAATGTATTGCCGTCCCCGCAAATCAGGCTGGATAGGACGCGCCCAGTCGGACAGCTCTCTCTAAACACATCCATCTGAGTTCGATAAGGAAATTGGATACGGGCTCCAGCCAATGGAAAAAAGAAACCGCGCTTCAGCTCCGGCGCGGTTTCTCATTATATCGCTTGGCTCCTAAATGCTCTGAGCCGCAGCCGTTTTGGTTCAGCTCACCAGTTCATACTGCTTGGCCTCGCTGCCAGCTTGTCCGCAGCCTCCGATTGGAATGACGGTTTGGGAGACGCTGACATGGGCTTCATAGCTCCCCTGCTCCGAACCGTCTGGGGTGCGGTACTCCAAGGTGACATACGCAGAGCGCTCGTCCTGATTCACTACGGTGCATTTTTTTTCGTAATGGTTCCACTTCCACCCCTCTTGAACGAACGCCGCCCGCTCCGCGACCTGGGCAAAGGCGTTAATGCCGCCCCATCCCCGGTAATTACGGGAAATCCGCTCCACACTGCCTTCGCGCTTGATCAGCGTGTCCAGCAGCTCCGGCTTCAATTGGGCCCAATAGCGCCCTTCCGGAAAATCAATCAGCGTAGGCGCATGTCGATGACCGCCAAAATGGCTCGTTCGCCATACCCTGAGCTGCATTTCTTCCGTTCCGGCATACCGCTGCTCAATCTCCTTGTACAGCGGATAGCCGAATTTGCCGCAGCACGCGTCGTGACTGCCGTGAGTGCATACGAGCAAATCGCGTACCTGACCCGGCTTCTCGGTGTACCGGTCAAAGGAAGACAACTCGCTGTCCATAAGCAGCGCTTGAACCAAAGCATTCAACTCGCCCTCCGGCACAACATATTCCTTCTTGTCGAACAGCGTGAGCGGCTGCCCGGCCTTGCTGTAGCGGATAACCCTTCTCCAGCCTACGGGAGAAGCGTTCGTTTCGGAGCAAAAGCCCAGAAACCGGAATTTGCTGTGCTTGGCTGCTTCCCGCAGCACTTCGTTCAAGCCGGCAGGAAAATGTGCCGATTGCTCGACCTGATCCTGCCAGGGAAGCGGTACTTCCACAAGCAGGTATACCCGGTGTCCGGGTGCGGAGCCGATAGGGTCTTCCCGATGGCCTGCAGATACTTGAGCGCAATATTGTCTGCGGACAGCAGCTTCTTCCAGGCTGTCCGCGGTGCTGCCGGTGACAGGCTTCATAGTATATTCCCTCCTGCGTTCTCGCTGTTTACGGAGCCAGCTTCTTCACGGCGTCCTCAAGTATTTTCTCGTTGGCAATCGGGCCGAAGCCTTGGAACCAGAGATCGTAGTCGACTTTGTACACATGTCCGTTCTTCACCGCATTCAGCTGCTTCCATAAAGCCAACTGCTCGATCTCCGTAACTTTCTGCTCATTTTCCACCAGCAGGAAAATATGATCCGGATTAACCTCCGGCAGCTTCTCAACGGACAGCGCCTCGAACGATTTGGACGAATCCGGAATCAGTGGCGGCGGCGTAAGGGCAAGGTCGCTGTACAATACTTCAAAGAGCGCCGGAGAGTAATATCTTAACTCCTTATCCGTGACCCGGAGGAACATGACGGTCTGATTGCCGATTTTCTGCTTCAGCTGCTCACGCTGCTTCTTCGCTAGTTCATCGTACTTGGCTATCGCCTGCTTGGCCTCCGCCTCTTTGTTTAACATTCCGGCCAACGACAGGAACGTTTCCCGCATTTGCCGGTTGCCCTTCTCGTCCTTGACCGGTTCGATTGCAATTGTCGGCGCGATTTTGGAAAGCTGGTCGTACACTTTCTCATGGCTTTTGTTCGCCACAATCAAATCCGGCTCTGCAGCCAAGACGGACTCCAGATTGACCTGCGGGATTTGCCATCCGATGTTCTTGGCATCCGTCAGCTTGTCCGCAAGATACCAGGAAAACTTGCTGCTGTCCGGTCCTGAGCTTGGTGCCGCCACCGGCGTCAAGCCTACGGACAATAAGAAATCGGTCAGCCAGGGATGCAGCGATACGATTCGCTTCGGCTCGCCTTTGATCACCGTTTCACCAAGCAAATGCTTGACCGTCCGTTCCTGAGCGGCCTTTTCCGGAGCTGCCCCCTTCTCTGTATCCGCAGCCGTCCCCTGCTTGCTGGCGCAGCCTGCAGCGATTCCCATCATGAGCACGAGCAGCAGCAGCGGAACGATCCCTTTCTTTACTTGTCGACTTAAGTACATTGTAACGACTCCCCACCATTTCTAGTTGATATTAATTCTCATTTACATTATAGGAGAGCGGTTTGGAACATACAATGCACATAATCTTGCATTTCTATGGACAAAATCCTGCTTCAACCGTCCGCGGTCCGGCTTCCATGGTACCGTCTGAGCGCTACACAGATCCCTTCAATAAATGGTGAAGCACGATATCGATGGACAAGCTGTGCTGAATCGGCGCGTGTCCGTTCAACCAGCTCTGCACTTCGTACACATTGCCTCTGCGAACGGCGGAAAGCTTGCGCCATGCCTCGCTTTCCATCAGTTCACGCACCTGTGCTCGATGAAGGTTCGAGTTCGTCGTCGCAAGAAAAATATGATCCGGCTCATACATCTCGAGCTGCTCCGGGGTCACGCATGTGTAGTGGTCCGTGTAGCGTAATGCCCTGCGGCGGATGCAGCTTTAATTCTCTGTACAAAATTTCGCCCAGCTGTCTTCTCCCGCCATACACCCTCAGGTCGTTGTTGGAAGCGATGAGCACCATCACGGTTTCTTCCCGGTTCAGCTTCTGGGATAAGCTCTTTCTCGCCTTGGCCGCCTTTTGCTCAAAATAACGGACCCACCTCGTATACTGCGCCCTTCTTCCGAACATCTCGGATAACTCGAGCAGCAGGCTCCTCCAATCGTCCCTCAGCAGCAGCTTGACGGTCGGCGCTATATTATCCAGCTGGGCCGGACTGTCCATGCTGCCGATCTGTCCGAGGATCATTCTCGGATTCGCTTTAATGAGCGCCTCCAAATCGGGATGCGGTCACTTTGCGCAAAATACGGGTATCCTTCAGCTTGTCTGCAATATAGGGGAGCCGCCCGTCCAGCTGGTCATTTCCCGCATAAGGTATCGTGGCGAACGGCAGAAGCTCCAGGGCAAGCAAATAGTCGTTAACGTGGGGCGACAGCGTAATAATGTTTTCTCTCTCGCGGTTCTTTCTATATACCATTGGCGAAATGCCTACCGTTTTTTTAAAAGTGCGGCTGAAATACAGCGGATCGCGGTAACCGACCTGCTGAGCCACCTCCTCCATCCGCAGCGGCAGCAGCAGCCTTGACTTCGCATGGTTCATCCGCAGCTGCGTCAAATAGTCGATCGGCCTGACGCCGACATATTTTTTGAACGTGCCGGAAAAATTGCTCCAGCTGATGCCGTAAGTTTCGGCCAAAGCTTGTAAAGATAGATCCGGCTGCATATAATGCTCATCCAAATAAGCAGCCAGCTGCAGGATCGTTTCACGCATGCCGCCCTGGGCTTGCACACTCCGGTGCGTCTCATAAGCGAGAGTAAAAAGCAGCTGCTGCAGCAGTACCTGCTGCTTCCAGCCTCCCATCGCGTCTCGTTCTTCCCCAGCCGCCTTCAGCTGCTTTAAACCATGCAGGACCGAATGTCCGTAAGACAGCAGCTTGCCGGAATGGTTTTCGATTAGCGGAGCGTCCTTCGGATTGCTATGCTCCGGTTCCTTGTCATCGCTGCGGTTGTGTGGTGTCTGTGCTTCAACATAGGAAAAAGCGAGCAGCACGATTTCCGGCGCTTCGGATAAGGGCGCTCTTGCCTCAGCCACATTGCCGGGAATAAGTAGCGCATAATTTCCAGCTTGCAAAAGGAGCTTTTCCCTATCGATACACAGTTCCAAGCGGCCTTTCGTTATAAAAACCAAATAGTGACGGTTGATCAGCCTTCGCTGTAAGCTCCATCCCATCCGGCATTGCTTTTCTACTATATAATCCATCGTAAACATAACTTGCTTCATACGCTTTATCGCGGAGTTACGGAGAAACATGGGGATGCGCACTCCTCTCTTGTCACTGTCATTCATTAGTGAGAATAATTCTCATATATGGACAACTTTTATTCTAGCGTAAAGGAATACGGATGAGAAGAGGCGGCAAAAAAGAACCTGCAGCTTGAGGACGGACGAAACCAAACGGATGCACTGCTGCGTTCGCTCCTGTAAAAGGAGCTTCAAAGGACGAAGTAACTGGTGTATAATCATAAGTGGCTAAATATTTAAAAGTATAAAGAAAAAAGAATAGGAGAGTAAGAAACCATGCAGTCAAAGAACAATCTAAATCGTTGGAGGCTTGTCCTTCTGTTGGGGGCTTTCTCGGCGCTCGGGCCGCTGACGATTGATATGTATCTGCCGTCCTTTCCTGAAATTACGGCAGATTTCGGAACCCAGGCGTCGCTAGTGCAGCTGAGTCTGACCGCCTGTCTGATCGGGCTAGGATTGGGCCAGATCATTATGGGACCTTTAAGCGATGTGCACGGAAGACGCAGACCTGTTATTTTATCGCTCATTCTTTATTTGATCGCTTCGTTCGTCTGCGCTATTTCGCCGAACATTTACTGCTTCATCGCCGCGCGTTTTATTCAAGGCTTCGCCGCCTCCGCGGGGATCGTCATCTCCAGAGCGGTCGTTCGCGATTTGTACAGCGGCCCTGAGCTGACCCGCTTCTTCTCCATGCTCATGCTCGTGAACAATTTATTTCCCCTTATCGCACCGGTAGCGGGAAGCGGCGTCATATCATTTACGACCTGGGTTGGCGTATTTGTCGTATTGGGGATCGTGGGGATCGCGCTCGTCTTATGGGCGACGGCAGGTCTGAAGGAAACGCTGCCGGCCGAGAACCGGATGTCGAGTAATTTCAGCCAGCTGTTCAAAGGGATTCAAGCCCTGCTTCGCGACCGCCAGTTTCTTGGGTATGCGCTGGCGCAAGGCATTATGATTGGCGGGGTCTTCGCGTATGTCTCCGGGACACCGTTTATTTATCAAAAAATTTACGGAGCCTCGCCGCAGCTCTTTGCCTTATTGTTCGGCTCCAACGGCATCAGCCTGATTATCGGCTCTCAGCTTGTGGGCCGTTTGAATCATATCATTTCGGAACGCCGGTTTCTTGTTTTCGGCTTGTTTCTTTCGGCCGCGGCCAGCCTGACGGCGCTTATGGTTATTCTGCTGCACGGGCCGCTGCTCGCTTTGGTAGCTCCGCTGTTTTGCTTCGTGGCCTCGATTGGGATGACGTCCACCGCGTCGTTCTCGCTCGCTATGGAATCCCAAAGCCAGATGGCCGGAAGCGCGTCGGCGCTGCTTGGGCTGCTGCCCTTCCTGCTTGGCGCCGTGACCTCGCCGCTCGTCGGCATTGCCGGTGAATATTCGGCCGTTCCGATGGGTGTAATCATTGTATGCACCAGCCTCTTGGCGCTGCTGGCTTACTTCAGCTTGGCGCAAAAATCCCGGAACCTGCGTTCATCCGTCCAGGAGGAATTCGGTGCCTAATTATTAGGAGGAACAAAGACCTTCGCATGTCTGCGAAGGTCTTTGCTATTTTCAGGAGCTTGCCGCTTCCGGAACCATCGCTATCGCCCGCACCGGAGAGCCGGAGCCTCCCTTAATCTTCAGCGGCAGACCGATGAAGAACGATTCGCCGAGCACCCGGTCCAATCCCTTCAAATTTTCGAAGATATTGATGCCGTTCCCAAGCAGAGCATAATGCGCCGGATTGCCCGAGCTGTGCGAGCCGTCAATCGCGAGCGTATCGCAGCCGACCGCTTTAATTTGCCGGGAAACCAAATATTCCGCGGCCCCTCCGCTGAGTCCCGGCCAGTTCGCCGTGTAGGAGCGGTCGACATTCCGCGGCGCCCAGTAGCGGTCCCAGCCAAAACGAAACAGTACGATATCTCCAGACTCGATAGGCCCATTCGCCTGCTCCCAAGCCTGCACTTCCTCGGCAGATACCAGATCCTTGTCCGTATATTGGGCGAAGTCCAGCGTAACGGCGCGCCCTACGCAATTGGCGAGCGGCGTTTCCGCCATATAGCGATGCTCCGGATGCCCTTCCTGCAGGAAATGGCCCGTTGCGTCCATATGCGTGCCGCAGTGTTCATTGATTAGAAGCTGTCCGACCAGCGCCGGACTCCCCGTGTCGAACGAATCCCATTTCGTATGAAAATACCGGGAATGCGTCGGGTAAACCGGCATCTCCTCCTCCAGCGTATGCGATAAATCGATCAACCTCATGCCGGCAAATAATTTCATCCAGTTACGCATCGTATCCATATGTTCCGCCTCCATCCCGTTTCATTGCGAAAGCCTGCCCGAGCAGGCCTCGTTTGCTTATGAAATGCTGTGACAACCAAGCTCGTTTCTTTACAGCCGATCGTCTGACGATCCCTTTACCGGACGAAAGCCCCGTTTGACCAAACGGCCTGCGCCCCGCAATGGAGAACAGATGCTCCGCTTGGTCTCCAAATACGCTTCGCCCCAGGGACAAGCAGGTTTACAGTCTTTATTATAACGTAAATCACGAATGGAAAGCGCTTTATTTTTCTATCAAAGGAAAGATTCGTCCGGCATTTACATTCAGTTTATTTATACATGCCATACTGTAAATAGTGATTTCATCACTGCAGCAAGCCGTAACTTTAAATAATTAGTAGGAGGAATCCATCATGCTAAAAACGATAGCAGAAGTTCAGAAGCAGCGGCGAATTGCCATTATAGGCGGGGGCCCCGGAGGTTTAGTGCTGGCTCTCGTGCTAAGAAACCATGGCATTCCATCGGTCATTTATGAGCGCGAGGTCGCAGGCACTTATGCGCATAGAGGCGGCTCGCTCGACATTCACGAAGAATCCGGCCAATGGGCGCTTGCCGAAGCAGGATTATATGACCAATTCCAAGCGGTCGCCCGGTATGAAGGGGAAGACTTCCGGCTTATGGATAAGACGGGTACCATCTATATGGATGAGGCCGCTGAAGCGGATGAAAAAGGAGGCCGTCCGGAAATCGACCGCGGGCTGCTGTGCGAAATGCTTCTGAATGCGCTCAACTCGAAGGATATCCATTATGGCCACAAGCTGGTCCGGGCGGTTCCTCTGGCGAACGGTCAGCATACCCTTTATTTTGAGAACGGACATACGGATACGGTAGATCTGGTCGTCGGCGCAGACGGGGCTTTCTCCCGGATTCGCCCTCTTTTGACGGATTGCGCCGCGGAGTACACTGGAATCAGCATGATAGAGCTTACGATAGACGCCGCCCTGCATCCCGATCTTGCAGCTTTTAATGCGCGGGGCAAAATGTTCGGCCTTGGGGATTGTAAGGCGATAATGGGACAGCTGAATGGAGACGGGAAAATTAAAGTATACTTATGCTTCAGATCCGATCGGGAGTGGCTGGATCATTGCGGCATTCCGTTCCATGAGCCCGAGCAAGCGAAACGGCAATTACTGGGGCTGTTTGCGGACTGGGACGACTCCTTGAAAAATTATATCCGCTATGCGGAGGAAGCCCTTCTTCCAAGACGCATCTACAAGCTGCCCGTTGGTCTTACCTGGGCATCTAAGCCGGGTGTTACGCTGATCGGCGACGCAGCGCATCTGATGTCCCCTTTTGCAGGAGAAGGTGTGAATTTAGCTATGCGGGATGCCGCGGAGCTGGCCCTCTCCCTCGTCCGTCACGACGATATCCATAAGGCGGTCAAGGTCTACGAGGAAAACATGTATGCCTATTCGTCCGAATCGGCTAAAGAGTCGGATGATAATCTTGAGCTGCTGTTCTCCGGGAATGCGGCCGCCGAATTAAAAAATAAGTTTGATCAGCTATATTCTGCCCAGAATGTTCAAATTTAATTTCCCCCTAAAAAAAGTATCCCCGATACGCATATATGCAGGACCGTTCAAGGCTGCCGGTATGTTTAGTCCGGCAGCTATGCACAGGCACCGCTCCTTCCTAAATTTTGCTCTCATCCGGTTGTTCTTTGTCTGCTGGAAACGTGTTATTATGAATCTATTAAACAATCCTTAAAAGTTATCTAACACTTCCTAAACACGAGGTTAACATCGTGCTACTTCAAATCCCTTTCACAACACTATTCAGCTTTTTTATATTTCTGGCCTTGATGCTGTATACCATACGTTTCCGTAACGCTCCCGGAGCATCCTACTTCATCGTATTGATGCTGCTCAACGCCCTTCTGGCTTTATCGAGCGCAGCGGAGCTCTTATCTTCGGGAATGGCAATGAAGCTGATGTGGCGCAATATCGAGCAAATTCCTTTATTTGCGATTCCTCTTTCTTTTTATGGCATGGTCCATGATCATGACGGGAGTCGACCGGCAAAAGGTTCGAAGACAATTAGGATGGATCAGCCTGCCCAATATCGTTTATTTGCTTCTGATCTTTACGGATTCGTCCCATCATTTGATGCGAAGCCAGATGACTCTTGAGCCGTTCGGATATTTAACAAGAATTCAACTGCAGTCAACAGGCTTCAGCTTGTTCTTTATTGCATTTGCGCGGATTATTGGACTGCTCGCCACCTTGAGACTCTTATACTGCTTCAGAACCGTGTCCCGCTATAACCGCATTCAATACGGGTTAATCCTGATCAGTTCGATCATTCCCTACATCATTACCTTGCCGGCACAGCTTTTGAACGTGGAGGTTAGTATCTCCGTTTCCAACGTGCCGGGCGGGCTGCTTCTATGCTTGGCGGTATTTCAATACAAGCTGCTGCGCGTGCGCCCCTTGGCTAAAGATACAATCATTGAGCATATGAAAGAAGGAGTTGTGGTCGCGGACACGCATGGGATTATCCTGGACATGAATCCATCCGCTATCAAGGCTTTGGAACGGCTGGGCGGTCCTGCGTATGCGAGAAAGCATTTGGGGAAGAGCATATGGGCTTGCTTTGAGCATCAGCCGAGGCTGCTTGAGCATTATGAACATGCTGTGGCACAAGAGGTGCGGGAATTACAGCTGGATGCCGCTCCCTTTCATTACTCCGTCAGTATCATTCCCGTCGGACCGAGAAGCCGGCGAGCCGGAACCCTGTTTATTTTCACCGATATCAGCGAACGGATTGCCTACGAAACCGAGCTGTTACGCCGGGCGAACATTGACGGATTGACGCAGGTGTATAACCGGCAATGCCTGCTTGAGACGACCTCGGAATACATGAGCCGCAATCAGCCGCTGTCTTTCATGCTGATTGATATTGATTATTTCAAAGCCATTAACGACCAATACGGCCATCAGGCCGGAGACCGGGCATTAACGAAAGTGGCGGCCATCCTGCGTGAAACGGTAGGTGGCCTAGGTATTGTAGGCAGAATGGGCGGCGAGGAATTTGCCGTATCTTTGCCCGGCATCGAACTGGCGGAGGCGCTTATGCTGGCGGAAGTCATTCGGGGCAACGTTGAGCAAAACGTTATCGAAGACGCTGCTTCCGGCAATCTTCTTCAATGTACGGTAAGCATCGGGGTGTCCTGGATGAGCCCGGACGGCTCGACATTTACCGAGACGTATCAAAAGGCCGACGACAGCTTGTATCAATCCAAGCACAAGGGACGGAATCGAGTGACAGCCATTTAACGATGGTATAAACGCACGTTTTGAATCGCTTTCTTGGCTTGCTCCAATCCCTGGGAACAGTCGACGGATGTTTGGATACCCGCATAGCTTTGCAGCATAAACTGATTGATCAAAGCCAGGAAGGCTCTCGAGCCGTCTTCACTTATACCTAATACAGCTTCAAAGCCCGTATTTTCATAGGCTTCGTCCAATATTCGCAATTCGTAATCGGTGCGGTCCAGCGTGTGGTATAAATGAAACCGCTTAGCTTCAATTTGAAGCTCAAGCATGTAAGCTCCTGCAAAAGGATTAAGCCTGGTTGTATTCGCTATGATCATCCTTTTGCAGATTCCATGGGCTTCCAGGAACGCTGACCATTGATGATTCAGTTTCTTTAAGTACATGACAGCCCCCTCTTATATTAAAACCAAATGGTTTTCGCTGCTTGATCCGAGGCGTCAGGACCCGCTTCTACCAGCTCCGCAACGGTATGATTAAACCGGATCCGGTTAAGCCAGTAGAGAAAAGCATCCGCTCTATAATTGACACCGAACTTGCTGCCATCTTTATAGACCCAATATGGATGATCGATCTGTTTATTATAAATCCATTCCAAGAAATCATGCTGCAGCTGTTCGATCTGCCCGCTTATCTCCGATGAGCAGGAAATATATTGCTGGAAAAGGGAAAAGTCAACTTTAATCATCATTCCGGTTTATTCCTCCCGCGATAACATTAGTAATGGACTCCATTCAGAATTGCACAAACATAAAGTCACAAGCTTTATTCTACCAAAAAATACCAAAAATTGGTAAAAAGTACATCCATCGAATATTCAAAAAAGAACGGGCGTCACTTCCTTCGATGTACGGAGGAACGAGACGCCCGTTGACATAAGGCTGCCATTTGCAGGCTTCGCTGCCAGAAAACCGGACTTTAAGCCTTCAGCTTGCCGCTGGGTTCGGTATCGAAAACACGAATCCACCTGAACCGGTTCACTTTCACGATCGCTACGAAGCATTTCAGAATCTGGTCCGATTTGAGACAAATAAACGTGATGACAGGAGACAGGTCAAACACGAATGCGCAGACCGCCGAAGCCGGAAGAACGACCAGCCACATGAAAATAAAGTCGTTGTACAGCACGAAGCGGGTATCCCCGCCGCTGCGCACAATCCCCGTTAAAGAAGGCATCTGATAAGCCGTTCCGCACACGGTAATGGACAGAATGGTCATGAACTGCAGCGCAAGCGTTTTCGCGTCGACCGAGATGCTGTAAAAGCTTAATATAAAATCTTTGGCAACGAACAAAACCGCTCCGGTGCCTAATCCGATAATGACGTATAAAATCTGCAGCGTCTTGGCATAAGCTTTGATGCTGTCAAGCTGTCCTCTGCCAATAGTTTTGCCGATGATGACGGCCGTCGCGCTCGCTGATGCATAGGTAATTACCGATACGATCTGGAACGCAGAGGTTGCTACGCTGTTGGCCGCAATAGCGGCCTCCCCCATATGCCCAAGAATAGAGGTTTGCGTCGCCATCGCTGCTCCCCAGACCGCATTGGACATCAGGATCGGCGACCCGATTTTGATATATTGCTTTAACAAGGTCAAATCTATTTTGCGGAAGAAATGCTGCAGCTGAAACCTGATCTTCCGATCAAATGCTTTAAGGTAAACGCATACAATAAGGCACTCGATAATCCTTGCGCATAACGTAGCAATCGCTGAGCCGCGTACGCCCATAGCCGGAAAGCCCCCATGCCCGTAAATCAAAAGGTAATTCAAGCAGACATTGATGATCAAGGTCGAAACCGACACCATAAAACCGACTTTCACGGTCTCCACACTCCGCAAGGATGCAAGCAGCAAATTGGTGACGGCAAAAAACAAATAAGAAAAGCAAATGATTTGCAAATAACGGGTGCCTTCGGCGATAACGCTCGTACCATTCGTAAAAAGCGACAGGCACTGTTCGGGCATAAAGCAGACGATTCCCCATAAAATCAAGCTCAAACAGGCCGCAAGACGCATCCCGATGCTTGCGACTTTCTTGATCGATTCCAAATCCTTGGCGCCCCAATACCGCGAAGCCATAATGACTACGCCCTCGCCGACGCCCATAATCAGCATGTGCAGAATAAATTGAATCTGGTTCGCAATCGCCACGCCGGACAACGCCGATTCGCTGTAGCCCCCCAGCATCAAATTATCGGACAGGTTAACGCCGAAGGATATCACGTTCTGCAGTCCTATAGTCAAAGTCAACAGAAAAAAATTTTTGTAAAAGGACTTTTCTCGGACCCATAAACTCATGCTACTCCGCACCTTTCGTCTCACTGCTCTGGATTTGACGGCCCTAATGTCCTGCTGTCCTGCTGTCCTGCCCTCCCGCTGCCAAACGGCGGGTTCAAGCATCTTTAATAAGAGTGCAGCACAACGCTTCAACTGTCAAGACAGTTTTCTTCATTATATGGACAGCAAAAATAAGGGCTGTCCCAAAACATCGCTGATGCTCTTGGGACACCCCATTTCATTAAAACAGAATTGGCTGCCCAATTCACTATGCAGCCGGATATTGTTCCAATCGCTGTTGCGAGCGGATTCCTTACTAAAATAACGGAGACGGGAGTCCGCTCGCAAGGGTGAACACTGACGTTTGTCCAGCATGATTGGACAGTTCCCTTCCCCCTGAAACCTTCCCGTCAGCGGCCTGCGGCTTTATTCACGCCTCTTCCTTCCCCAATCAGGCTTAGGACCGGGTAAACCGTACGATCTCTTGCTTCCGATCGTTTACAACCAGCTGGAATACATCCGGACGGCTGTAATGGCCTACCGCGTCAAAGTCAAACCGGCTCTGCGTAATGGCCGACAAATCCAATGTGGCAAACAAAATATCTTCCTGGTTGTAGAGCGGGCCGGCGACATACTCGCCCAGCGGTCCGACAATGGCGCTTCCGCCTTTGCTGAGAATATCGGCGTCCTGCTCAATGTCCTCATAGTAAGCTAGATCGGCCGGGTAGGAAGCCTTGGTGGCAAACTGGTTGCAGGAAATGACATAGCAGCGCCCTTCGCAAGCGATATGCCGAATGGTGGACTGCCAAGTGTCGCGGGCGTCCGCCGTGGGCGCGATATAAATAGTGACTCCTTGCGCATACATAGCCGTCCGCGCCAGAGGCATATAATTTTCCCAGCAAATTAATCCGCCGATGCGGCCGAATGGAGAGTCGATCACCGTCAGCGTGCTGCCGTCCCCTTGTCCCCAGAGAAGACGCTCGGAGCCGGTCGGGACCAGCTTCCTGTGCTTGCCCAGAAGTGCTCCGTCCGGCCCAAAGTACACCATCGAGTTGAACAAGGTGCCCGTACTATATTCCTGGTCGCGTTCCACAACGCCAACGACCAGATAAACGCCGCATTCTTTTGCCAATTCGCCCATAAGCTGCGTTTCAGCCCCCGGAATATCGATTGAGCTGGCCCAGTAGCGCTCCCAGTCCTTTCTTCCGTCGGCTGTGCGGCTGCCTACCCTGGCCCCGAAGCTTAACCCCCGCGGGTATCCCGGAAGGAAGACCTCAGGGAATACGACCAAATGAGCCCCCTGCTCTGCCGCATCCCGCGTCATGCTTGCGATCTTGTCCATGGCCGACTGTTTATCAAACAAAATCGGTGCCGCTTGAACGACAGCAACATTGATGTAACGGTGTTCCACTAGACTCGCCCCCGCTCTACCAGTGATAGATAGTACTGCGCCAGCTCGATAATCATGGCACCCATCCGTTCCTTCTCGGGCACCAATACCCGCTTCACGCCCTGTTCCTTCAAGGCATCCGCCGTTACTCTTCCTACAGCAACCGCCTGCACGCGCTCACGGAACCGTTCGTTGATCAGCGAAGTATAGCCGCGCTTGCCGGCATATGTGTAAAAATATCGAACCTGCACCGCCGTTGTAAAACAAACCGCATCGACGGAGCCCTCCGCAATTTCGCTGCAAAGCTCGGAGGACACAGCCTCATCCGGCGGCACATGACTATAGGGAAGCAGAGCATGAACTGCCGCGCCTTTGCTTTCTAAAAAGGAGGTAAGCGCAGGCACCGGTTCGCCATGGAGCTGGATCATCACCCTCCGCCCTTCAAAATCCCAAGCCTGAAGCGAGCGAAGCAGCCCCTCTATCGTCCCGTCTTCATCCGTAACGTCCGGTTGAATGCCAAGTTGCTTCAGCAAGGCTAACGTTTTGTAACCTCTTGCTGCAACCCTCGAGTAGCCGATCCGATCCAGCAGCCGATCGCGGGCCCCCAATCGTTCGGCCTGCTGAAGCAGCGCCTCGAGCCCGGTTCCCGTAGTAAAGACAGACCAGTCGCTCCCGTTTGCGAGCCAGCGGAACAAATCCGCTTCCATCTCGCTCTCCTGCAGCACCAGCATGCCTTGCTGTGAACGAATAAGCGGGATCCCGCCTTGCCTTGCAATAATCTCGCTAAGCTCCTGCAGTTTGCGGGAACCGGTGATGACCACTCTTTTTCCCTCTAAGCCCTTGACCATAACGTCATCCCTTCCAATCCTTCTCGATGCAAAAATATAAATTCCGATTTGTTTACTATGATAAAGGATAAAGGCAGGAAATAAAACATCCAAATGAAAAACAATTTTCCCATCCAATTGCTTTCCCATCCATCCGTGTTCAACAAATAGATAAATATTTGTCATGCTTAGGATGAAAATGAACGGTTTGATGCCGGCGGGGAAGTGTTATGATAAAATCACAGAAGCGATTACTTACAGATCAAGGCGGTGACATGATGTGGAAGCCCGACCGGCACAGCAAAAAACCTCTTTATGAACAAATTGCCGACCATTTGGAAACAAGAATTTCTTACGGGGAATTTCCGCCGGGAAGCCTGCTCCCCTCCGAACGAAAATTAGCGGAGCAGCTGGGGGTTAACCGAAGCACGGTCGTCCTGGCTTTTGCGGAGCTTCGTTCGATGGGAATCATTGAAAGTAGGACAGGCAGCGGCACGCGCGTCAGCACCTCCAAATGGGGAGCACTGCCGAAGCATACTCCGAATTGGAGCCGGTATGCGGAGGGCGGCAGCTTTTTGCCGAACCTGCCCTTTATGCGCAAAATTCGGGAAGCGCTGACACGTCAGACTTCCCTGATCGATATGGCCAGCGGCGAGTTGTCGGGCGATTTAGCCCCGATTGAGGAGATCGCAGCCCTTATGAGCGAGCATCGCTACACCTCCTACCTGGGCTACGACAATCCGCAAGGATATATCCCGCTTCGCCAGGCATTGGTACAATATCTCGCGGATTACCGGGGCATCCATACGACCGAATCGTCCATTATGATTACATCGGGGTCGCAGCAATCGTTATATTTGATTACCCAATGCTTATTGTCTCCGGGAGACGCCGTTGCGATTGAAGATCCTTCATACTGCTATTCCCTGCCGATGTTTCAATCGGCCGGTCTCCGCTTGTTCCGGCTTCCCGTCGACCAGCACGGCGTCTGTCCCGAGGACATCCGCTCATTGTACAAGAAGCACCGGATCAAGATGGTGTTCATGAACCCGAATTTTCAGAATCCGACGGGTACGGTGCTGAGCATGGAGCGGCGGAAGCAGCTGTTCGACGTTGCGAGCGAGCTGGGTCTGCCGATTGTGGAGGATGACCCTTTCAGCTTAACCGCGTACGAGACGGCCGCACCGGAGCCGCTCAAAGCGATGGATTCGAACGGCTCCATCCTCTATATCGGCTCCTTTTCCAAAATCGCCGCTTCCGGTCTGCGCATCGGATGGATGGTGGCCCCGCAATCCATTGTGGAGAGACTCGCCGATGCACGGCAGCAGATGGATTTCGGGCTGAGCGTGATCCCCCAGCAGGTGGCTGCCCAATTTATCAAGTCCTCCTATTTCCAGCCTCACCTGGAACGGCTGCGTATGCAGCTGCAGTTTAAAAAGGACCTGATGGTCGAAGCTTTGCAAAAGGAGCTGCCGGACCTCGTAACATGGACAGCTCCCCATGGCGGCCTGCACCTCTGGTGTAAGCTGCAGCTGGAGGTGCCTGACGGCAGGCTGCTGGAAGAAGCGGTCAAAAGAGGCGTTGTATTCGTGCCGGGCAGCGTATATGGCTCGGATGCCGGCTATGTGCGGCTTACTTATGCCCGGCCGAAAACGGAGGAAATCGCTACGGGCATCGCCAGATTCGCCGAAGCGCTGCGGTCTTTCCAGTAGCGGTTCTTCGTATCCTCCTTGTTTGACCTGAATATTCAAGAAAAGACGCCTCCATTCCCGCGTATGCCGTGGTTTGGAAGCGTCTTTTGCATATTATCGGTGACTGGTTCCATTAAAGTTATCCTTTGCAAACGGCCTCTTATCGGAGCGTGTCCCTGTAATGGGAACGAAACTGCCGTTTCACATTCTATACGGCGACCGTGTTGTACAGCATAATCCACATCGATCCGGCCACAATGACGATCAGAATCACGATGCCCAGAAACAGCGAAATCAAATTATAGCGCGGCTTTTTCTCCTCCCGCAGATGCATGAAGTAAACCAGCTGGACGATCAGCTGCAGCACAGCGGCTGCCATCAATACGATTGCTTTCATGTTTCCGGCAAGCCATTCTCCCCAAACTACCGCTGCCGGGACGGCGGTTAAGACAATGGAAAACAGGAAGCCTGTGGTATAGGATCGAAAAGCTCCCTGCGCCTTTCTTTCTTTGAAATTAATCCGAATATAATGGTTTTGTTCTGCCTCGTAACCATCCATTCCGATTTTTTTGTCGCCAACCGATTTCTAAGAACCGCAGATGGATCCCCCTTAATTTGGGAAAGATAGAAGTGAGTTTTGAGATCCTGGTATCAAGAGAATCGTTAGAAGGTGCTGACATGTCGATCAATCTGCACGCCTTGATGCTGTTTTATGAAGTAGCCTTGGCTGGCAGCGTTACCGAAGCCTCCAAAAAACTGAACATCAGCCAGCCTGCAATCTCAGCGCAAATACGAAATTTCGAGAAGCAGTACGGCATCCTTTTATTCGAAAAAAAAGGCAGAAGCCTGGTTCTGACGCCATTCGGTCAGAAGCTGTTCAAGCCGACGGAGCAGCTGTTTATCGTAGAAGAACAGATTCGAAGCATGATCGGGGATTATCACAAGCATCCTCATGGCAAGCTGCGGATCGCCGGCAACTATCTTGCCACGAGCGTCCTTATCCCCAAGTGGGCGTCTTTGTTCAAGCAGCAATTTCCCCAAGTCGCCGTGGAGATTGCAACGGTCAATTCCCAAGCCGCTTTTGAACGTTTGACTCATTTTGAGGTGGATATCGCAATTTTTGGAGACAGCAATATAACGAACCAAACCGGCCATTCCCTGCACTGCTTGGAGCTGTACAGCGATGAATTCGTATTCGTCGTTTCGCCCCACCATCAATATGCCAATCAACAGATATCCATGGAACAAATGATCAAGGAACCGTTTATTATGAGAGAAGAAGGCAGCACGACAAAAAAGCGGCTGATCGAAGTGTGCAGAGCCCAGCAGGTAAATCCGCCCAATATCGAACTGCAATTTGACGGACTGAACGAAACGATTCAAGCGGTAGTGGCGGGGTACGGCGCCAGCTATGTTTCGCTGCTGGTGGCAAGCCAATTTATTCGGCGCGGCGAGCTCGCCAAGGTGGATGTAGAGGGTGTCCGGCTGATCAATAAGATCGTGCTTTGCTCTCATGAGCCCGCCTATCTGGAAGGATATATCCGCGATTTTATTTCGATCGTGCTTAATAATAAAGCTTGAACAGATCATCCGGCCGGATTCCCCCAAGCATAGTAACACAAAACAAAAAAACTCCATGGAAGAAAGATTCCGTGGAGTTTAACGTGAGTATTCGTGTCATCAGAAGCATGGAGTAATCATGTGTTCAGAAGCACCCGACAGCATGCGTGAAATCCCTGGCCCGCTTTAGGACTGTGCAGGATGACAGGTTGAGCCTAAGATTTTATTATCTGAATATTCTGTTAATTTTATCTATAGCAGTACGCTTTTTAGTTCTTGGCTGGAAGAATGTCCTGAACTACCAGCTCTTTGGGCGGGGTGACGTGCTCTGTCCCCTCGCTCTTCACCTGTGCGCTTACATAATAAGTTCCGCTTTGCGGAAAGCTTGTCCGGGTGCGGTACGTATTTTCGAGCCAGCGGGATGCCTGGACCCTTTCATGCTTATCGGCGTCCTTCTTCCAAATCTCGAATTGGACATCGTTCGCCTCTACCACGCGGTTCGTTCCGTCCGCTATATGAGCGTCAAGCAGAATGGCCCGTCCGGGCTGCAGCACCTCTTGTACTGTTTTCACCTCCACGGCAATGGTGTGCGAGCCGCCGCTCGGCTGTGCTATGCTTTCAGAGCAGGCAGCTAACAAGAGAAGACATGTCAGACTCGTGAACAGCAGCACTCTTTTCCCTGTTGCGTTCTTGTTCTTCATTGTGAGTAAACCTCCTTTGGTAGCTTAAGTATACACAGCCGACTCTTCCATTAATAATATATTATTTGATGGATGTATAACTAAAATGAATAGATCGATTACTTTACCGGTTGTAAAGCAGCCGGCTCTTCGATATACTACAGGCGAACACTTAGAGTTTTATCGAAGTCTAACTGTATCTATAGCCGGTGCCAGAGGGGGACGATTGTATGTATAGTATCAACGAGGTCGCTGTGATTTGCGATCTGACCGCACACACCCTTCGTTTCTATGATAAAGAGGGGCTGCTGCCTTTTGTCGGCCGCAATGAAGCGGGGAACCGGGTCTTTTCGGAGCGCGATCTGGATCTGGTCAAGCTGATCTGCTGTTTAAAAAATACGGGAATGCCGATTAAAGAAATTCGCAAATATATCACCATGGCCATGGAAGGCGAAGAAACCTTGGAAGCGCGCCGGGATATCATCATCTCTCACCGTAAAGAAGTGCTGAGGCAAATCGATGACTTGAAAAAAAATTTGAACATTATCGATTTAAAGGTTGCTTATTACGATTCTTATAAGATCTGATTTCAAGCCCGCCATTCATAGCGGTTCCAACGCAATCATATGATTTCCTGTACAAATAAGCTGCCCTTGAGATCCGCTTCTCAAGGCAGCTTATTTGGGTTCGTTGAAAATAGGGAAATGCCGCGCTTTCCGCTTCTTTTTACACCGTACATCGCCTCATCCGCTTTGTTCAAAAGCGACGTCACATCGGACGCATGCTTCGGATACAAGCTGACGCCTGCGCTGAACGAGATCGGCAGCTCGACGTCGTTATGCCGGAAAGAATGGGAACGCAAAGGCGATAACCGGCGGTGAGCCTCATGGTAAGGATCAATCGCTTCGTCCGCAAATGGAATGATCATTATAAATTCATCCCCGCCGATGCGTCCTATCAAGTCATCCGGCTGGGCATAACGTCTTAGGCTGCCGGCCACATGCTGCAGGTAGCTGTCCCCAACCAGATGCCCGTAAGTATCGTTGATCTGCTTGAAATTGTCCAGATCGATCAAAGCAAGGGCAAACGATTGGCCGCCCGCCATCTTTTGCTGCAGCCGCTCCTGGATGGCCACTCGATTATACAGCCCCGTCAGCGCATCATGATGAGCCAAATATTTGTAGTTGCGCTCGGATTCCATTAATTTGCGCTTCGTATCTTTCAACGAGGTAACGTCCGTCAGATGCATCACCAGCAGCTCCTCGTCCGCTTCCTTGATCAAATCGAGACCGACAATCAAATCCATCGGGCCTGTCCGGGGATGGCTTAGGCTAACTTCCCAATGGGGCTCCTTCTTGCCATCCTGCAAGAACAACGCCAATTTATCCTTCAAGTTGAGCGTTTCATCACAAATCGGAAGCTCTGCGATATCCTGAGACGGCAGTCCTTCGAACAGCTGCTGCGCGCGGGGGTTCATCTCCCGGACACCTCCTTTTCTATCCAGAAGCAGGATGGCGGTCGGAGCCGATCCGAACAGGATGTGAAACAATTTCCGATAATCAGGCAGAAAATCATATTTGCCTATCACATTTCGCAGGGAAATTCCCCATAATAAATAACCGATAAAATACAATACCATCGACTCCCGGCTGGTTAAGAAGGCGGACTCCAATAGAACGGTCACCAGCATAAACCACGCAAACAAACCGAACAAGCCGGTAAGCAGCGAAAGCAAGAGCCGCCTTCTCTTTGCTTCCTTGGTGCGAAGCCAGGATACCGTCAGGATGACGACCGACAGCAGAATATAGCCGGCTACATACAGAAGGGTCAGAAAAAGAAAAAGCGGGTCCAGCGGGCTACGCCCGTCCGTTACGTTCGGGTTAAACAGGACGCGGTGATCCTTGCTGAGCAGCATAATTATTAATGATATGAAAGGCGCCGCATAGATCGGGTACAGCCACCGCTGCATAGGAGCGGTAACCGGCCGGCCGACAAGAACACACAGATGAACCAGAAAACAGATCATCAAGAGCAGCATGGGACCGTTTCCATAAAGAACAATCTGCATCTGATACTCTGGAAGCAAGGAGGTTTTAATATATTCGCCAAGAAAATAAAACAGAAAAGACAGCATAAGCAGCGCTGCAACCCGATTCAGCAGGCTTTTCTTGTTTCGGGAGTACAACGTAATGGCCATATAAAAGAAAAAGTAGGTCGGCAAAAGAATCGTCAAGAAGTCCGTGAAAAGATCATTCATGGATGAACTCCTTATGGTTTAATCGACATGATGTCATGAATTTCTGAATGCGAGCTATGACTCCATATCATATCACAAACAGATGGAAACATTGAATAAGAAAAATTTCTCTCCTGCGGTTTCAGCACTAGCTTACCATGGAAAACCAAAGGGGTTTAGCGGTAATTTCTAACAAAAGAAAAAGCCGCTTTGCCGCGGCTTTTCAGACTGTCCCGAAACCCTCATTAAGTGAAAAATGAGCACAGACGCAGGTGGGGTATCTTCCGGAAGAGTTTACGTCCGCCTTTAAAATCCGTGAAAATACCGCAAATTCTCATCACATTCACGGATTTTAACAGCGGCTGGAGGAGGATATCCCACCGGAGTCCCCCACCACTTGACGGTTTCGGGACAGCTCAACAGCCGCTTTGCCGCGGCTTTCTTTACCTTATCTCCTCATGGGTCCTCTTGTACTGCTGATTCGCTTTGAAAGCAAACAGAGCATATAAAATAATCATCGCCGGGATGAGCAGCCAAATGAATCCCCGCCCTACAGCAAACGGCGTCTCAAACAGAAAGGCTCTCCAGAAAGCGGCTCCCGATTGCTCCCAAAGCCCTGGGGTATAATACAATAATTTCGGGTTGAACAAGGCTGCCGAATTAATAGAACCTGTAGAAATAAGCACGGCAAAAATGGGAATAAAGGCGGAGGCCAAAGAAATCCACATATCCGACAGCCGTTTATACCTGGCGGCTTTGGAATCGACGTCCGAAAAGATATCCTCATCTCCGTTTTCGGCCGCCTTTTTAAAATATTGATAGCCGGAGCTCTTCGTTCCCGAAAGATGCCGCCAGCCGCTGTCTTCGAACAGAGCGCGGTAATCTTCCAAATCCGCCTGCTTTCGAAACTTGCGGTAATCCATTTTTATCACAGTATTTTCAGGTTGGGCAAGTTGAAATACGTACCCAAACGACTTGCCAGTAAAAGCATAGCCTTGTCTGGCCATGTCTTGCAGCCACTGCTCCTCCTTCTCGAAGCTGGTAAAAAACTTGAATTTTCTCACGGGGCTTCCTCCATTCCATGGTTATCTTAATGCAGCCTTCGTCACTTCAATCATGTGATTCATCCGTTCGAAATCAAGCCGCAGAATGTCCATTCCTTGAGCTGTTATGACATATACCTTGCGCCGGCTGTCCTCGCTGGCGACAGGCTCGATAAACTGAAGCTTCAGCAGATTCTCGACGGCTCCGTAAAGCGTTCCGGCCGCCATTCTGACCTGCCCTCCGCTGAGCTCCTCCACCTTCTGCATAATCAAATATCCGTGCGCAGGCTCCTTCAGCGCCAGCAAAATATAATACACGGTTTCGGTAAGCGGTAAATGCTTATCTCTTTTCATCTTTTCCTCCACAGCTTTCGAAATTATACCGGCAAACTTTATATAGTTAAACTGTATATTTACACTATATACAACATGACTGTATATTGCAACAGAAAAAAAGCCGCCAGCATCCTTTTCTGCTGAACAGCCGATCGGTAAACCTCCGCTATTCCTTGTTTCCAAGCCGTCGGACCCATTTCAGATTCCCTAACAAAATGAGATATAAAAAAGGATAGGTGACGGCAGAATGCCACAGCTTCCATTGATTATGGTAAAAGAACGTCGAATGGGCGTCAGCAAACCATTCATACCCTACTGCAAACAAGGAGCAGCCCAGAATGTAGCATACTTTTACCGTAAGCGATCTATGGAACGGAAAAAAGTTCAAGAAAATCATATTGACCGCCGGATAAACCCCTATGACGCCGATCACAAAAGGAATTTGGACTCCCTTTTCAAAATATCCGTACCAATCGTATTTTAAGTCGAAAATGATGTCTACTATGAGCGACAAGCACAGCGCAAACGCGGAGGTTGCATAGAGCTCCAATTTCTCCAGCTTCTTTGGCATAAAGAATGCGATTAAATTAAATACGGCTATAGTTATCAGCATAAGACTCAATAGTATAACACCCTTTTATATGTATGATCTGCACAACAGTTCGAGGTTCATTATGAATTCACGATGACTTCGGCTTGATGCACCCAATTGACGAAGCCTTCTCCCTTTTGCTTTTGTAAAATATGCAGTCCCAGCCTCAGAAATCCTTTCATTTGTTCTTCTGACACGTCGGATAAATCATAAGGAAAATCCGCTGCATTCACCAAGTCGGTCAGTATGGCTTGAACTAATGCTTTTCCGCCTTCCGTTATTTCCACACATTTTGTTTTACTGCTGAAGGGATCCGGACACACCACGATGTATCGTTCTTGAATTAAAGGCTTCAGCAGCCTGGTTACCGTGGAAATATGCCAGCACCCCATTTTGCTGATTTGCGTCACCGTCAAAGCCGTTTCATTCGTAAACAAAATGTACAGCACATGCTGCTGCGCCGTAGAGATGTTATAATTCCGGGTCAACAAAGCCCAGCGTTCTTCCAGCGTAAAATACAGCGCCCGAACCATCAGAAGCATCTGTTTTCTTAGATCAATTTCCATGCCGGTTCTCCCTTGTAAGTACAATAGTTGTATTTACAATAAAGTATGGGCAGCGCCCGCCCAAAACATACTTTTCATTTTTTAATAGATACTAAAAATAAAAAAATCCATTACATGGATATGTTCCCATGGTAATGGACACTTTATTACGCAGGAAAATCTATGGAAACGGTGGTGATTCCAAAATGAGAATGGTCGTTGCTTATATCACTATTTTTTTATTGAGCATCGCTTTTTTAATCGCAACAGACATGCTGACAGGAATGGATCTAACGACAGCTGTTGAGATTCTTAAAGAATCGTTCTCTGTAACAACACGGGAAGAGAATATGGTTATCGTTATCCTGCTGCTGCTCCCTCTTCTTATTCCTTTCGTAACCTATATGAGAGGCCGTCGCAAGAAAACCGGCTCCCTGCGGAATCCGGATTAAAGAAACGGAACGTTACTGCATAAAATATGGTTTACTTCGCATCCCCGTACGTCGGAGAAATGCTTTTACCTGCACCTCCATTTTGCTCTCGGCAAATATTTCGGGCCATTGTTCCTTTACATCCTTCCACAGCTTAGGATGGGTACGCTCCACTTCTTCACCAAAGCCAAATATATCGCTCTTCTTTTGTTGAGCCGCCTTCACTGCCAGCATGATTTCCTTTTCGGTCAGCTTTGCCCATTGCTTCTGAAGCTCGATAATTTCTTTGCGTTTGCTTAGATCGATCGGACAGTGAACCTCGTTCACAATGCCTTCTTCATCTATGCCGATGCGGATGATCGGATGCCCATCCTCCATATCCACCCGGATTTTGGTATTAGAACGGATCAATTCAATGGATGTTCCTTCTTTCTTATTCTTGCAGGGGATATCTAAAACCGCCCCTTTCATTTTATCCTGAAGCCATAAGGTCCCTCTCGATTCTTCTCCATCCAGCCATTTGATAAGCTTTTTATTCTTGAATAAGGCTACTCCCTCAATCTTGAAATAAGCGGGCAGCTTCGAATGCTCTAAATTCGCTTTCGTTTCCCCTTTATTCGGGTCTCCTACGATTTGAACGCCGCTTATTGCGGCTTCCCCCTGGCCGAGAAGTTCCTTTAATATGTCCTTTACGTTAACATCTACATTTTGCGCCCATACTTTGTTGGTTAATTCCAATCTTTTGGCAAGCCCGGAGGAAGGGTTCTTTTCCAGCGGCAGTATGACTCTTAGAATAGATTCCGCGCTGGTTCCTCTTGCTATAAGAACAGGCGAGTTCATACGGAGCTCGTGAGACCTTTCAAAGAAATCAAACAAATCCCCGATCCCCTCTTGAGCCAAAGGTTCGCCGATAACTAATTGCTGAATGTGAGCAAAGAACAGCTGTCTCGGCACTTTCTGCGATGTCTTCCGCAGCGCTCCGAATAAGGTCGCATCCTCTTCCGAATAAACGACTATCTCCAAGCCGCTTCCCGTACCTTTCGAGCCCTGTGCGACATTACCCGGGATAATGATTTGAAACGTTAACCGGTATTTATGGCTATCCGTTGATTTATCTATTCCCATCCCGACTACTAGAGCTATATTGTTTAATTCCCTTCCATTCCAGCACCCCGTAATCGATAACGCCATGGAAGCCAATAAGATCATGCAGACCGTCTTTACCATTTTCACTGCTTATCCGCTCCGTTTTGCTCCTTGTGAGGAGATTTGCTTATTCCATCGTTCTTTCTTACAATATTGCTTTGGCTGATCAAGTGGGGGCGTGAAAAATACAGCTTTAAGGGAAAACGAAACAAGTTATCCTTATTGTCCTCAAGAACAAAAGGCCCCAATGGGCTCATATACGGTATCCCAAATGAACGTAACCCGCACATATGCGCCAGAATCATAATGCTGATTATGGCGATCCCGTAAAAACCTAGAAATCCGGCAGCAAATATCATCGCAAACCGCAGCAATCGTATCGAAAGCGCCATACTGTAACTGGGTGTTGCGAAGCTGGAAATCCCCGTCAATGCCACGACAATGACCATCACAGGAGAAATGATCCCCGCTTCCACCGCAGCTTGTCCCAAAACGAGCGCACCTACGATGGAAACAGCCTGACCGATGGCGCGCGGCATCCGGATGCCGGCCTCCCGTAAAATTTCGAAGATCACTTCCATCATAATGGCTTCGACGAAAGCGGGAAACGGTACGCTCTCCTTCTGCCCCATCAAGCTGACCAATAGCTGTGTCGGTATCATTTCTTGATGATAAGTAATGGATGCAACATAAATCGAAGGAACAAATAAAGAGATAAGGAGCGCTCCGTATCTTAAAATCCGGATTGCAGTCGCTACTTCAAATCGCTGATAATAGTCCTCAGATGCCTGAAGGTACATGAAAAACGTAACGGGAGCAATCAGCACAAACGGTGTCCCGTCAACAAATATCGCAACTCTTCCTTCCAGAAGATTGCCCGCAACGGTATCGGGACGTTCCGTGTTATATATGGTAGGAAAAATAGTGTAAGAATTATCTTCAATCAGCTGTTCAATATAACCGGATTCCAGGATAGAATCCATATCAATCTCGTTCAATCTTTTCTTCACTTCCTGTACGATCTTATCATTGGCCACCCCTTTGATATACATTATGGCGACGTCCGTTTGGGTCATACGGCCAATGGTCATCGTCTCCAGCCACAATTGAGAGCTCTTGATTCGCCGTCGTACAAGAGATACATTGGTACCTATCGATTCGTTAAACCCATCCTTGGGCCCGCGGATAACCAATTGAGAAGAAGGCTCCGTTACACTCCGCAGCTCTCCGCCTCTAGTACCGCACGCGATAACTTCCGTGTAGCCGTCAATGAAGATAGCCGTATCTCCGGACAATATGGATAAAATAGCTCCGTCCCAGCTGCTCAACGTTTTGACCTCGCCGACCGTCAAGGCGTTTTTATGGACAAAATCAAACATGCTTTTCCCGGCGGCCAAGCGGTCGAAGGTTTCCTTTGCCGTATCGATCATCAGGGAATGAAGAATAAACTCGTTCACCGACTTCTTATCCGTAACTCCATTGGTATAAACGACAGCTACTTGAGTTAGGGAGCCTCCCACTTCAAATTGGCGAACCGTAATATCAGGGCTGTTTCCAAGCTGCGTCCGGATATATTGCAAGTTTTCCGATAAACGCGGATCGATGAGGTGCTTGACCTGGGTCTGGTTAGTATTATTATTGTGGGCACTGTTGGTCCCCATCTCTCATCAGAGGTCCCTCTGTTTAATAATCGATTCCAGGAGATCATGGCTTCTTTTCCTCCTTATGCTTAACCACCGTTAATGACTGAATCGTTTGCGTATGAGATGGATAATGAAAAGCGACATCGGGATAAGGAATGCAAAGACAGGGAGAATGAACTTGATTGAAGCCATGCCTTCCTCCACATGTTCAGGATAGCTTAAAGCCGAAAAAATCGAGATGAATAAAACGATAATCCCGATCGGATACGCCATTTTACGCAAATCCTCAATATGGAATAGATCTGCTGCCACAGCCATCGCGGCATAGCAATAGATGGACATTTTGAAAAAAACGCCGATAATTAATGTAAGAATGACAATGGCGTCCAATCGCTGCAAAAAATGAGCAATATTGACTAAACTGATCGTTGTAAACAAGGGGAAGGTAGAGCGGGCATAGACGTTTCCCCCGAGAACCATCAATTCTATAGCATGTGTCATGCTTAGCAAAAAGCCGGCTATGATCATGGCTGCCACTCCTGTCTTTCTTGCCGATTCAATGGTATTCAAATGTGGAAGTATCGTACAAAAACAAACCAGCTCTGCAAACGGAAACAAGAAAATGTTGGGATAGGCCGTGAGGAGTACAGACTTCCAGCCTTTACCCAACAAAGGCAGCAGATTCCGCAGATCAACCGCTCCTGAGAAGAGGATAAAAACATTGCCCAAGAAACCCAGTCCTATGATAATGAGCAGGTAGATTTGGCCTAATCGGCAGAAGACCTCCAATCCTTTGTACAAGGTATAAATAACGGCTGTGATCATGACGGCATGAATCAGGAGGATCGGCGTTTGGTCATAGGCCGTCGTTACAAGCAGATCACCGGCTTCACGTAAATTTCTAGCAGCAATATAGATGAAAAAAGCAACATAGAGCAAACTAATCGGCCATCCCAGGTATCGGCCAACAATGGCCCGGATATAACCGCTCAGAATCAGCTTCGGATATTGGCGGAACAAGTAGTCGAAAACAAGGAATAATAGAATGCCTCCAGGTAAAGCCATGAGAATCGCCAACCAGGATCCCTGCTCCGCCGTTAACCCGATGGGAACCACCAATGCAGTACCGAACTCAAATAATATCATCGTTGCAAACAAATGGCCGGAACTGATGTTCCCCTTACCTGACATCCTCCCTCCAACCTTTCTAATTCAGATGATTAACGTATGTATATATTGCTACAAACTTCCTGTTTTTATAAAAAATATCCTTTTCTCCTTTTTGCGTTTCTATTCGGCTTGAAGCCAGACTCGGCAAGACGTCCCTAATAATACGAAAAAGCCGTAATGATACGGCTTTAAGAATAACAGAGCGATAACAGCACAGCACATTACGGCTTCTGCGCTTGCCTGGCATACGACGATGGCTTTATGCCGGTAATCCGTTTAAAAATCCGGCTGAAATAAAATTCGTCCTCATAGCCGACAAGCCTGGAAATATCGGATAAGGCCGCACCGGAGAGCTCCATCAGCTCCTTGGCTTTGGCGACCCTCAAGCGAATGAGATAGTCCTTCGGCGAGAAGCCGTACAGCCTCTTGAACTGGCGGGAGTAGTAGCCGGTGCTGAGCCCGGCCATCCTGGCCAGCTGCTCAACGGTCAACGGAGATGGATAATGATCCCCGATATACCGGCATGTGAACTGGATGGCAGCATCCGCATCGCTGCTGTACTGCTGCTCGTACATCGTATCGATCAAGGAAAGCCACAGCTCGCGAAACGCTAAATTACAGTGGTACTGAGACATAGGATCGTACGCCTTCCACAGCTGAAATACCTGGTCAAAGCGCCTATGGACTTCGGCCGGACGAGTCGCCGCAAGCTTGCCTCGCAAAGGAGCAAGCCAGTTGTCCGCAGACCTGAAGATCCATTCCTGCTTCTCCTGATTGCAGAGCCGGTAATCGAACCGGATATGGTAAATCTCAACATCCTCCGTGTCGGAGATCGGACCATTCGAATATCGTTTCGGGAACGAAGATCATAACAGAGCCTGCTTCCAACGCATATTGAACATGGTTCATTACGTAGACGCCCGATCCCCGTACGATGTAATGAATGGAATGGATGTTGTGAACGTACGGTGCCTTATACGTACCGGCCCGAAGAATCGCCTTACCGGCAAAAGCGATCGAGAACACGGAATGATGCAGATGACTGGCCAGCTGGGTCGCGTTTAACAATGGTATCCGAAATGACCACATAACCCAATTCATCATAATGCTTTTGTTCTTCCAACGTCAATTTTCTCACTTGAATCACTCCTCTTGTAATCGCTTGATCGTATTGTAGCATCAGGCTTTGCGATTCCTCCATGGAGAAATACGATAAACGATCTGGACAAATCGGATATTCGTGTGAAAAGTACAAAAAACTCCTTCTGCCAGAGGCCACTGAAAAATCATCGCTACGAGTACGGAACATTCTTCCGATCGCTGTTGTCCCTGGATTTCTTTAATTATCTTCCGCTTGTAGCGGTTGAAATTCAAGGACAAAGGCGAACGCTTTCGCTTCTACAGAACGATTCCGTGCTCTCCGCTAGTTTTTCAGTGGCCTCTTCTGCCAAGGAGTTTTTTGTAAATATACAGACTTTTGGATGTCATTCAAAGAGCAAGCACGCGGTCCACAGCCGCTTTCGTTTTCGCCGCAACGACGCCCGGAGCCAGCAGCGGAAGCTCCTTGCTGAAGGTTTCGACGGATACGAAGCTGTCGTAGCCGATCTGTCTAAGCGAATCCAGCATCCCTTTCAGATCGATGATGCCTTCGCCCGGCAGCAGCCGTTCGCTGTCGATCTGCTCATCGGCCGGCTTGTCCGGCGCATCGTTAATGTGAACGAGCACGATCTGCTCCGGCGTCAGCTTGAGAATGTCTTCCCTCGTGCATGGGAAGTAAACCAGTGGAAGCTGTCGAACAGCAGCCCGACGTTGGATTCCCCGATAGCGCCAATCAGCTCCAGCGCGCCGGGCATCGTATGTATGAAATCATGCTTCAAGGTTCTTAGCGTGTTGGGTCCGACCCACTCGATCCCGAAGCGGATGCCGTAGGCTCCCAGCACCTTGGCGCATTCCCTTAATCTGCGCACGAACCGGGCCGTATGCTCCGCCACCGGTTCATCCGTCGCAGGAAACAGCCAGGTGCAGCAGCGGGTGACCCCCATATGCCTGGCCAATGCGGCATGCTTGGGCAGCTCCTTCAGCTCGTCCTGGAACGTCTGCTCGTCCTTGCGGAACTCAACCGGCAGTCCGAAGCTGCCCAGGACGAGCCTTCTGGACAGCAGCAGCTCATGGGCCGCATCCTTGGAGCGCTGCTCCGCCGTTTGGCTGAACGGCACGATCGGATAATCGATGGCCTGGAATCCTGCGGATGCCGCAGCATCCAGGAAATCGATAAAAGGGACTTGCTTGCCGGTTGTCACCGGATTTAATGCTGCGATCATATGGTTTGTTCCTCCTCGAATCCCCTTATTCCCAGGGCTTTAATAAAATTTTGACACTGTTTTGCTGCGCCGACGTTTCAAACGCTTCCTGAATCCGGCTCATCGGGAATTGATGCGTCACCATCTTCTCCACCAGAGGCGAATGGCGGATCACTTGCATAATTTTCGGGAAATCGTTCAGGTTGTAATGCCATGCGCCGAACAGATGAATCCCTTTGCGGATCAGATCCTTGCTGATGGTGACGGGCGTCTCCACATGGCTTTCTCCGACGAAAGCGATTTTCCCCTTCCGTCTGACCGCATCGATGCACAGCCGGTGAGCGGGAACCGCTCCCGAGCAGTCGATGGCGTAGTCGGGTCCCGTCTCATTGCATAAAGAACGTATCTTCGCCAGCGCTTCCGGATCGCGCGGATCGATCACATCGACTGCGCCAAGCTCCCGGGCCAGCTGGCTCCGGTATTCATTGGACTCTACCGCAATGACCCGGGCTCCCCTGTACCGTGCGTTCACGACCGCGCCGATGCCGACCGGACCGAGACCGGTCACAAGCACCGTGTCGAATACGTTGACGCCCATGATCTGCATGGCGCCGAAGGTCGGCCCCAGCGCGCAGCAGGCGAGCGACGCCTTCTCATAGCTGATATCGTCGGGAATCTTCTTCACGATAAAGGACGGCTTCACGATATATTGCGACATCGTGCAGTCCGACATTTTATTGTCCAGGCAGTGGATATAATCCCCGGCTTCGCAGAGCGCGCAGTGCCCGCATCCGCTGAGCGGCATCAGAACGACACGGTCTCCCACCTGATGCGATCCCGCTCCGCCTACGGCTGCAATCTCCCCGGCCGCTTCATGCCCGAGACAATTGCCGACTGTTCCGTTAATGAATTTCTTGTACTCCGAGCACATAGGCGCTACATGAACCTTAATGAGCACTTCATCCTGCTTCAGCTCCGGTATCGGCGCTTCCACCAATACCGCCTGCCGTTCTCCGACAATCGCCGCTTTTTTCATCATTGCCATGACCTCCAGAAATGGTTTTGAATTCGTTCGGTTCAACCGATGGATCTCGGTTCGACCGGCTTGCCGTTACCCTTTGACCGCACCGGCAGTAATGCCCTGTACGATATAGTTTTGCAGTATCATATAAATAAGAATGCCGGGAACCATCCCGACCGTAATCGCCGCCAGCACCTGGGCCCAATCCGTCGAATAGAAGCCCATAAATTGCAGCAAGGCGACCGGAAGCGTCTGGGAAGCGGTTTTCTTCAGGAAAATCAGCGCATATAACAGCTCGTTCCATGAGTGGATGAAGCTGAGAATCGCTACGGTCGCTATGGCAGGCATCGATATAGGCAAAATAATCCGGAAGAAGCACCCGATCAAGCTGCTCCCGTCAATGACCGCCGCCTCTTCCATATCTCTGGAAATCGTCGCATAATAACCTGTCAGAATAAGGACCGATGTAGGAATGCCGAATGCGGCATACGGCAGCATCAGCAGGATTCTCGGATCGATCCATTTGTTATAGCTCTGCAGATCCAGATAAATTGGAATAAGCGTCGAATGCACCGGGATCATAATGCCCAGCAGAATAAGGCCCAATACGGCTTTGCTGCCCTTCCATTTCAGCCGGATCATGCCGTACGCCGCCATAGCCGAGAACAGAATGACCACCAAGGTAGAAACCGCCGAAATATAAAAGCTGTTCCAGACGTTCACCTGCAGATGGAATTGAGTGAAAATAACGTTATAGACTTCCCAATGAAACTGATCGGGCAGCCCCCATGGATTCGTGTAGAATGATTCCTCGGATTTCAGAGAGCCCAGAATGACCCAAATAATCGGATAGATGACCGCTGCCGCCAGCACGATCAAGAGGGCGTACCGGGACACATTCACGGCGTAGCCGGATGCGGAGGTTTTCACTTCAAGCCCTCCTTTCCCGCGCGAGCAAAGACAGCGCAAGCGTAAATAGGATATTCAACAGCAAAAGCACGACCGCAACGGCACTGCCGTAGCCGTACCTCATTTCAACGAAGGCGGTATTATACATGTGCAGCGCCAGCACGTCGGAATGATGGGCGGGTCCTCCGCCGGTTAATGAAATGACGGTATCGAACGCTTTGACCGATCCGGTCAAGCATAGAATCAGGCTGATGATGATGAACGGCTTGACCAGCGGAAGCGTAATATGGAACAATGTCTGCACGCTGTTGGCTCCGTCGATCTTGGCGGATTCATACGTTTCCTTCGATACCGTGGACATGCCGGTTAAGTAAATGACCATATGATAGCCGAAGTACTGCCACGACAGCGCGATAATCGGGCCGTAGATGGCCAGCTTCGGGTCGGACAGCCAGTCTTTATCGAAGGCGGCGTTACCCAGCAGCCGGATGAACAGATTAAGCAGCCCAATGTCGCTGTGAAAAACAAATAAGAACAGCAGGCCGACCGAGGTGCCCCGATATAATGACCGGGAAGAAATAAACATTACGGAAAAAATGCAGCCCTCGTATGCCGCCGTTCAGCAGATTGGCCAGCAGAAAGGCAATCGGCAGCTGCAGCACAATGCAGCCCAATGAAAAAATCAGCGTGTTCCGTAAGGACAACAAAAAGATGTCGTCATGAAAAAACAAGTCGGCATAGTTTTTCAAGCCGATAAACAGCTGGGTTCCTACCAGATTCCATTCGAAAAAGCTGTAATAAATGGACTTGAGAATAGGAATCGGCAGCACATACACATAAATCAGCAATGCAGGTAATACAAAAAATGCAATCGTTCCTTTATTGCGCAGCAGCTTCTCCACTTCGGTAAGTCTCCCCCTTCCACACGCTTCCTTTATCTCTGGGGAGGGAGCCCGGCCTGCGTTTCGGGCAGAGCTCCCTGCAGTATTATTTGGCTCCCGCCTGAGCCTGCTTCTTCTGATCCTCGGCTTTCTTCTGTAGATCGGCAAGCGCTTGCTGCGGATTGACGTCCATATAGAAGCCTTGGGTCGTATTGTTCAGCTCTTTGCCCATGTAGACGCCCAGAGGGAGATCCCAGAAATACATCGAGCCTTTTGCATTTTGCCCGGCTTTCATCAAGTCTTCGCTAAGCGCAGGCAGCTCGCCCGGCTTGGCCGTAAACTGATAGGCCAGCATATTTCCCATCTTCGCCAGTTCCAGCTGGCGCGCCTCGGAATACATAAACTTGAGGAACAGCTTGACTTCCTCCGGATGCTTCGTGGCTGCCGCCACCGAATACGCATTGGTCGGTGTCTGGAGATAATCGTCCTTGCTGCCTTTGCCCCCGGCTACGTCGGGGAAGTTGAAGAATCCTACTTTATCTCCCATCGACTGAACCAGAGTCGCATTGCTGGACGACGTCAAGCCGATATACATGCCGGCCTTGCCCTGGCTTAATTTAATTTCCGATTCCGCCCGGGTCAGGCTGTTGACATTTTTCTCGAACGTGCCCCGTTTGACCAGATCCTGCATCATGTTCGCCGCATCGAGGAACGGTTTATCCGTCCAGGAGCCGGTTTTATCCACGACGGTTTTCTGATAAACGTCCATGCCACCGATCCGCTCGGCAAGCATCATAAACAGAATCGTGCCGACCCAAGGCTCTTTATTCGGCATCGTGATCGGAATAATCTCATTTTTCTTGAGGACGTCGATAATCGTCAGCAGCTCATCGTAGGTTTTGGGCGGCTGCAGGTTGAACTTCTGGAACACTTCCTTGTTGTAATAAACAATTTCCAGGTCCTGGGTTAACGGCATCGCGTACGTTTTCCCGCTGAAGGTTGTCGCGCTCAAGGACAACGGCGAAAATTTGCTTTTCAATTCAGGTGTGGAATTCAGGAAATCCGTCAAATCGTATACCCTTGAAGACTCGGCAAAAGGTCTCAGCCTCTCCAGCGTCCATGTCTGGAAAATATCCGGCACGTCGTTGGCCGCCATTCTTGTCGTCACGGTCGTCAAGTAGTTGTCCCCGCTTTGATTGTCGATCACTTCAAAATCGATATTCGGATGCTCCTTCTTAAACGCCTCGACATTATCGTGCATCCATTGCGCCCGAGGGTCGGCCGAGCCGCTGTTTTTGGGAAACATCAGCTGCAGCGTTACTTTCTTGGCCGGATCTGCCGCTTGTTTAGCTCCCCCTGTGTCTGTTGCCGCTCCCGTTCCCCCTCCGGATGAGCAAGCTGCAAGCGCCAGCGTCAATGCTAAGCCGGCTATTCCTGATTTGAAAGCATTTCCAATCTTTTTCATCCCTAGCTCCCCTTTTTAACGAATTGCAACCGGTTACAGAACTTAGTTTAAAGCAATGCCGAAGGAAACAGTAGATCACAAAATGTACATTTGGTTTAAAATCATGACCAACAAAGTCATTAAAATAACTCCTTGAAATGGTCGCGGTATTCGCTCGGGCTGATCCCGGTACTTTTTTTGAATTTCACCGAGAAGTAATGAGGATCCTCAAAGCCGGTCTGGCTGGAGACCTCGTAAATTTTGGACAACGGGTTTTGCAGCAGCCGCTTGGCTTCCTGGATTCGGATGCCGGTCAGCAGATCGGTAAACGTTTCGCCCGTTTCCTTCTTAATCAGCCGGCTGATATAATTGCTGTTCAGATGAATCTGGGCGGACAGCCATTCCAGGCTGATATTGCCGGCGTAATGCTCCTGCAGCAGGGCGATAATCTGCTCGATCACCTTCTTATGCTGCGTTTTCGTCTGCTTGTACACTTCGCGCGACATCTGCACGACCGCTGTCTCAATGATCTTAAAGCAGCCCTCCGACGTTTCACACAGCAAGATTTCGTTGATGACCTTCTCCCGCATCGGAAAGTCCACCTCAATATTGCCCCGAACAACGAGGCTGAGCACCTGTGCCGCCAGCTCCACGCTGACCGCTCTGACCATGCTGGGACGCTCCTGGTTGCGGGAGAAGGCGCCGTACAGCTCCACCAGCGTCTGCCTGCATTTCTCCTCATCCCCTACCTGCAGCGCCTTAATAATCTGTTTGCTGCACTCGCTGTAATACGAGAAAGGAGCGCTGTCGTCATCCTTATCCGGTTCCTGCGACACATCGGCATGAAAGATAACGGCACCGGCGCCGGTATAAAATATATGCTGGAGCGCGTCCGCAGCTTCAAAGTAAGCCTGGTTCACATGGACCAGCTTCGGTTTTTTGCGGCTGATGCTGAACGACAGCGTGAACGGCACATCCCGGGACGAGAGCAGGCTCTGCATTTCCTCGCACATGTGCGTGATCGTCTCTCTGGCGTCCTCTTCCTCGGTCATATAGACGATGCTGAACCATTCGTCCTTCAAAGGAACGAAATAACAAGCGGGAACCTGTTTCACGTACTTTTCGATATGCTCGGTGATAGCCGCAATCCAATACTGCTTCTCTTCCTCGTGATTGAAGAACGCTTCCGGCTCGTCCGGCTTGAATAAAATAAGATGCAGCGGCATGTCCAATGGAATTTCATACAGCCGGAGCGATTCCTCCGAAATCGCCGTATCCGTCTCCAGCTGACCGTTCAAGATCAGCTTTCGCAGAAACAAGCTGCGGTATGTATGGAGCTGCTGCTGAAATTCGCTCTTGAACTTGGCCAGCTCCTGGCTGCGCCGTTCCTCCGCTTGAATATGCCGGACGGCATCGGCAATGACCGCTTTCATGTCGTCGTAGACCGTCGGCTTGAGCATAAATTGGAACACGCCGAGCTGAATGGCTTGTCTCGCATACTCGAATTCGCTGTATCCGCTGAGCAGAATCACCTTGGCCCTGGGATTCGCCTTAATCGCGCTGCCTGCAACCTGGATGCCGTCATACCCCGGCATTTTGATATCGGTTACAATAATGTCCGGCTTCCATTGATCGATCACCTGCATCGCCTCATGTCCGTTGCTGGCAATACCGACCACCGCACACTCGATATCTGCCCACGGAATCGATTCATGCAGACCTTTGCGAATCATCGCTTCATCGTCAATAATGACCGCTTTATACATGTGCGTTCACCTCTTTCACTGGGAGAGTTATCGTAATTTCCGTTCCTTTGCCAAGCTCGCTGCGAATGTCGAGACCATAAGGCTCACCGAACAATAAGCGGATTCTTTGGTGAACATTAAAGATGCCGATACCCGTATGCATCCGCTCCTCCTGGGGAGTTAACAGCGTGCTTACCTTCTCCGGCGTCATGCCGCAGCCGTTATCCTGGATCGTAATTTTCATCCGGTCCTCTCCGGCATAGCCTAGGATCTTGATTTTCCCGACGTCCAGCTTATTCTCAAAGCCGTGCAGGATAGCGTTTTCAACCAAAGGCTGGAGGGTTAGCTTGGGGATCGGTGCACGCGAGCATTTCTTTGGGAATGTCCATATAAATCCACAGGTTGCCGCCGTAGCGGATGCGCTGGATGCCTGCATACTTTTGCGTGTGCCCGTATTCCTCCTGGACCGTCACGATATCCTTGCTGCGGTTGATGCTGTACCGCATAATGTCGGCGAGCATGGTGGTAATATCGCATATCTCGTCCACCTTGTGCATGCGGCCGATCCAGTTAATCGCTTCCAAAGTGTTGTACAGAAAGTGGGGATTGATCTCGGCCTGCAGGGCCCTCATTTCCAGCTCGTGCTTCAGCCTTTGCAGCTCGGAATCTCTTGCGATCAGCTGCCGGATCCGGTTCATCATATTGTTGAACGTGGCGGCGAGCGAGGTTAATTCATCCTTGCCGTCGTAATCCAGATTGACCGACAGATCGTTCGTCTCGATATTCCGCATTTCGCGGATAATATGGATCAAGGGCCTGGAAATATTGCTTGCAATGATTTTGGCAAGTAAGATACCGATCACCGTGAACAAAATAGCGACGACAATGACCCAATTGCACACAATTTCAATGCCGGAGTACAGCTCCTTGGTCGGAATGCTGAAGAGATAGATCCAGTTCGTATATTCCGATTTGTAATAATTGAGAAAAATACCGTTCGTCTTATCGACAAACGAGCCTGTCGGCCCCGAGAAGTCCGTTTCCTGCCAATCCGTATATTTCTTCCCGGTTTTCTGGACATCGTTGCTGGAAATGACATAGCCGTCCTTCCCAAGCACGACCAGTTCCCCGTTGAAATCGCTATTGCGGAAAATTTTTTCCTTCACGAACAGCAGCAGCACGCCATTGTTCTTGAGCGTCGATAGATCGTTGATCTGTCTCAGAACGGGAATGACCACCTTCCCCTCAGGCAGAATTTGGCTGTTCATCCACACCATCTTGCCGTCGCCCTGCACGGCGCCTTTACGGTACTCGTCCAAAGCCAGCGGGAGCGGTTCATCGGTATTGCTGACGATCTCGTTCCGGTTATTAATCAGAACGACTCTTTCGATATTGGAATGGGACAGCAGGTAGTTCGTCAGCAGATTGCGCAGGTTGATCTTGAGCTGGTACGACTCCGGTGAATCCGGCAAACCTCCTGAATTGAAGAACCGCTTCACCTCCAGGTCTTGAATGAACAAGTACGTATCCAGATCCTGCTGCTTAAGCTGGGTGTCCATATTAAAGCTGATTTGCTTCAAAATGTTCTGGAAATTGTCTTTGGATTTCTCCCGAAACAGAAACATGCTGAAATAGATAGCGAAGACACTGACGACGGTAATCGAAATAATAATCAGCAAAGGATAGGTCAGCAGCAGCTTCCGTTCAATTTTATGATTTTTTAGTCGAAACCAGCCGAATACGCGATAAAACCGTTGAATCGTGTTGTCTAACCGGTGCATGTTTAGCCTCCTTTTTGTGAAATGAAGAACGGCTGCGGAATGATTTCCTTCCCCCTCGGCACTCCTTTCCCGGTATATTTGTACTGCCTTCAATATAAAAGTCTCCTCCTTTATTTTCAAGTAAAAAAACGCCGGAAGGTTTAGTCCCCTTCATTCAACCCGCTTCCCCCAAAAAACGCAAAAATGTCGATCGGTGTCCTTTCATGGATGCTCGACTGCATCCAACCGCCGCTTTTAGCAGTCTTAGGCAGCCCTCTATATGCGGCAAAAAAAGACCCTCCCTGGGTCTTATCGACTTGCGGGAGGGCCCTGCCTTGCGGACATTTACTTACTTGGAACAGATATCGGCCTCATCATCCCCCAATAGCAGAACCTGGCTCATATTCACTTGTTCAATCATATGCCCGATATTGCCTTCGCCGGCATAAAGGGACAAGTCAAAAAAATCTTGATTCAAATCGGACCAGAACAATTCATTCTCGTCGCCGAAGACCTCCACCTCGCGCTTCAGTCTGCCGGCATACACTTCAACATAACATTGCTGCAAATAGTATGTAAAATCCATAATGTGATGCAGGGTCACATCCTCGAATGGAATACCAGTTTCTTCCTTTAATTCTCGGTAAGCGGCGTCCAGTCCGGTTTCCCCGTCCTCTATTTTCCCGCCGACCAGATTGTTCAAGCCTTTGTACGGATCTTTGAGCCGCCTGCACATGAGCAGACGGTCCCGATCTTTGCTGTAAATCATAAGCACGTTATATCCTTGCATGATTGACCTCCGCTTAAATCTCAAGTGTAATCGGTATGCACCGTTTTATCCAGCTATTTTCCAGCTGCTTACCAGTTAATTGCCCATTGCAAACCTCGAAGCTTTCCACTCGGCATGCGCGGCCGCGACTCTGTTCCAGAGCTCATCGCGTTCCAGCCTGCTGTAATTCACAAGATGCTCCCCGAATACATCGCCCAGGACGTCCAGCCATTGCCGCTTGCTCTCCAGCTCGGTTTTCGTCAGGCCGTTCTTATCGCGCCGGCTCCATACGCAGCCGCGAAGCTCATTGCTTGCGTCGGCGTCTCTTTGCCGAACCAGGAACATATTGATCCATGGCGATTCAGGCGATCGGCTGTAAAATGCATGCTTCGGAATAAACTCCTGCAGGTCCGTGAGTACAGCGGCATCAATGTCCACCCCTGCAAAAGACGCAAGCGGATCGTGCTCCAATCGCCAGCCGGGTGTCACAACGGTAGATTCCGTCAGCCTGTAGCTCAAAGGCCCCTGCTCGTATTCGCCGTATCGGTACGGTAGCGGCTCATAGGGCATATCTCCCAGCCCCACATCGACAATCCACCGTTCCATCGTATGCCGGTCATGGAGCAGATCGACCGTCAGACCCAGGTGGAAGGAATTCACGCGCGGCTCCGCTCCCAGAGGCTGCACACCGGCCCGGTGCAAATTGACCCGATAGCCGAGGGCATGGAGCAGAGCGCTGAATGCCCCGTTCAGATGAAAGCAGTAGCCGCTTCTGCGGCTGAGCAGCAGCTGGACGGATGCTTCAAACCCGATGTCTGCCGGGTTCCCTGCAAAAATATCTATCGTTTGCCACGAAAACGTCTTTACATGGGCTTGATGCAGCGCAAACAAATGCTCCTTGGTAGGCGGCTGCTGCTCCGCCATACCGATGCTGTCCAGGTAGGCTTGTAGGGTATCCCTGGTCATAAGATACATGGCGTGTCACCTCTGATTCTCCAAAATCGCTTGCTGCCGGGATGCTCCTGCTGCTGCGTAGTTTCTATTGTAAAGACAGAAGCTGCCCTTCTGCAATGCATATACCATCAAACTGTACCAGTACAGTTTGATGTGCGGTTTGCAGCCAGGCTCAGGTGAGAGCGGAGGCGGCCGCGGTGCGGCATTTGCCGGGCCTTTGCAGCTTGCTTACGCAGCTTGTTGCAGCCGCAGCCAGGCACTTACCGCGTGCACGTGCGGTTTGTTGCGGCCCCAGACGGGCTCTTGCTCCTGTTGCCGACCGCAGCCGGGTTCTTACCGCGTACACGTCCGGTTTGCTGCGACTACAGCCGGCTCTTGCGCAAGCCTTTGCGACCGCTTTGCTGCTTCAGATAGGCTCTCGCTTAAGCATCTGCGGCCGCACCGCTGCTTCAGCCAAGCTCCTACGCAGGCCTTTACGGCCGCGCTGTAACCGCAGTCCAGCCATGCGCCTCCGCATCGCGGCATCCCTTAGAGCAGGTGCATCTTCGCCTCCGCCTCATCCCACGGCACCGTGTAGCCATGTCCCTTCGCGCAGAAAATCGAAGAGGAGCTGTACAGCGGATCGGCATCCTTGTTGTAGCCCTTGCGCTCGATCACTTCCTGCGCGTTATGGCACAAATCATAGCCGCCAAAGACCAGCTGTATGCTGCCTCTGCCGTGCGTGAATGAAGCGAGCTCCGTGCTGTAATCCATAAAGGTAGCTACAGGCACTTTGCCCGTAATGACAGCGTGAGCGCTTGTCGTCTGCGGAGGATCGAACTGTCCGTGGGCGCGTTGGATATCGGATAACACTCTGCCCATCTCATCCAGCTCCACTTTGATCTTAAAATCATAATAAGGCTCGAGCAGCGCGTTCTCCGCTTTCTCCAATCCCTGTCTCAGTGCGCGGAACGCAGCTTCGCGAAAATCGCCGCCATGCGTATGCTCGTTATGCGCGCGGCCCGTCAGCAGCGTAATCCGGATATCGGTCACCGGCATCCCCGTCAGTAATCCATGGTGTTCCCGCTCATACATATGTGTCCTGACAAGATTCTGGTTGCCGATGCTTAAATCGTTCGGATGACAGGCATTCATGAACGTAATCCCGCTGCCCCGCTCTCCCGGCTCCAGACGCAGATGCACCTCCGCGTAATGCTTGAGCGGCTCGAAGTGACCGTAGCCGTTCACCGTGGATTGAATCGTTTCTTTATACAAAATTTCAGGACGGCCGAAGGCGACGTCCAGCTGGAAACGTTCCTTCACAAGCTGCTGCAGCACCTCCAGCTGAATGAGGCCCATCACATGAATGTGGATTTCCTGCAGGCTCTCCTCCCAGATGACATTCAGGGACGGGTCCTCCGCATTCAACAGCCGGAACGCTTTCAGCACATCCTTCACGTTCAGGGAATCGTCGAACAGAAGCTTCGATGTAAGCGTCGGCACCATACCATAGGTCAGCCTGTCCGAGATGATGCCCAGCCCCTGTCCCGCCTCGGCTGCGGACAATCCGGTCACGGCAAACAGATCCCCCGCGGATGCTTGCTCGACCGGCTGCAATTTACTCCCGTTCACCATAAAAAGCCGCGTTACCTTCTCGTGAAGCTCATCGCCTTCGCCGCTGCTATAGGAGAGCTCGTCCCGTACCTTCAGCTTTCCGCTCAACGCTTTGATATAGGTCAGCCGCACACCGCTAGCGTCGTGGCGGATTTTGTAGATACGCCCGCCGAACGGAGCCTGATCGTCGTAATCGACTTTTGTCAGGACATGCAGCTGGTCCAAAAACTCCGTGACACCGGCGTCCTGCAGAGCCGATCCGCTCGCGCAGGGAAAAAGCTCGCAGCCGCGAACCTTGCTCTGCAGCGCCTGCAGCCAGAACTGCCGGTCGCCCGCTCCGGCCAGAAACTGTTCCAGCAACAGCTCGTCCCGCTCCGCCATGCTTTCGAGCAATGCTTCTCCTACCACTTCGTCCGTCAAATTCCCGGTAAGCATACAGGCATCTTCCGTCAGATGCATACGAATCTCTTCCATGATCCGGTCTGCGTCCGCTCCGGCCCGGTCTGTTTTATTAATGAACAAGAAGGTCGGAATCCGATGCTTCCGCAGAAGCTGCCATACCGTTTCCGTATGCCCCTGAATGCCTTCCACAGCCGAAATAATCAGAATGGCATAGTCCATGATCTGTACAGCGCGCTCCATCTCCGGAGAGAAATCGACGTGACCGGGCGTATCGATCAAATAATAAGTGTCTCCCTTATACGACATGACAGCTTGGTCTGCAAAAATCGTAATGCCTCGCTCCCGCTCGATGTCATGGCTGTCGAGATATGCATCCTTATGATCGACTCTGCCCCGTTCCCGGATGCTTCGAGTATGGTAGAGCAGCTGCTCGGCAAAGGTCGTTTTCCCCGCATCCACATGGGCAAACATGCCTATTGTTTTCGTATTCATCGTTTCACCTTGATTTCACTATGAAGTTTTCTACAGTAACAGAACATTCTAATCAAATGCGAAGGGCACCCCGGGGTGCCCTTCAGGAACTAATATATTAATAATACCATGATCATCCGATCATTCATCGGGACAAGTCCATCTGCAGCTTATTCCGAATTATTTCCGCCGCGGCGCGCTTCCAAACGGAGGCGAATAAATAAACTCTTCGCTGGCTTCATTCAGAGCCTGCAGAACATCTTGGCTCAGCTCCAGCTCAACCGCTTTCAGATTCTCGTCGATTTGCGCTTCGCGGGTCGCTCCGGCAATGACCGTGCTTACTGCAGGCTGATGCATCAGCCATGCCAGCGAGAGCGCCGTTGCCGACGTACCGATCTCTGCGGCAATCTTGGCCACGCGTTCGCCCAATTCCATACGTGCAGCATCCATCCGCTGTGCGAAGTTCGGGTTCTTGTCCAGCTGGGAGCCGCTCGGTACGGAGCCTCCCGAATATTTTCCTGTCAGGATGCCTCCTGCCAGAGGGAAATACGGAATGACGCCAATCCCCTGATCCGAACAAAACGGCAGCAGTTCTCTTTCCACGCCGCGATCCGCAAGCGAATAGCCGGGTTGAACCGACACATATTGGGTCAGCTGCCGCTTGTCGCTAATAGCCAACGATTTCATTAACTGCCATGCAGAGTAATTTGACGCTCCCACGTATCTCACTTTTCCGGAGGAGACCAGATCATCTAAAGCACGGAGCGTTTCGTCGAGCGGCGTCTTCGGATCGAATGCATGAATCTGGTATAAGTCTATGTAATCTGTCCGCAGACGCTTCAAGCTTCCTTCGATTTCCTGGAAAATATGCTGGCGCGAGGAACCGCTGGAGTTCGGACCATCGCCGCGCTTCATACCGGCTTTGGTCGCAAGAATCACCTCATGACGGCGTCCTTCGAACGCCTCGCCGATAATTTCCTCCGATTTCGTGCCCGTGTAAATATTAGCCGTGTCAATGAACGTGATCCCGTTGTCGACAGCATGATGCAGCACCCGAATCGATGTATCCTTGTCCGCACGTCCGCCGAATGCATTCGTACCCAACCCTAACACCGAAACGTCCAATCCGCTTGTCCCCAATTTCCGATACCGCATACTTAACGCCTCCCATGCTTTAATTTACCAATTTATTATATCATGGAATTTCAATATCTTCTTCCCTTAATTTAGCTGCTTTTTTAAAATGCCTAGATAAGCTTTCCAGGGACCTACATCCTCGCTGTATCTCCCTGCCATAATGCGAACGATTTGAGCGGTGTGCGTCAAATCGTGAACGACCCACGTCGACAGCAATTCTTTTGCCTTCACCGCACCGAACTCGGGGTGTGAGCCGGTTAATTCCAGCTGTGATTCATGCTGAATAAGCTCCTTGAGTCTTATTAGATTGCTGGATCGAATCGTTTTGAATGCGAGCAGCTTTTGTTGAATCGTCGTTTCAGCCGTTTCCTGTAAATGAGCGTACCTGTCAAACGGAGGAAAAGGTTGGTTCCCTCCTTCCCGGAGAATAAATTCCAGGCGCGGAATCCAGTTCGTTCTCTCCCCCTCAATCAGGTGTCCGATCACTTCGGCCACATTCCAGGTGCCTTCGCCTTCATCGCATTGAAGCCAGCCCTCGGATAGCCCGGATAGAAACAGCTCCAATGCCTGCGGCGTCCGCTCCAAAACCTCCATAGCTTCATTCATGGTAAAATTCATTGCTGCAGCGCTCCTTCCCATTATGCCAAGCTCATTCAATATAATTCCATCGTACCAAGCGGACCTTTCCATGTAAACCGAAAATCCGCGTGAAGTTCGACTGACCGGCGCATCTCGCCGCACGCATGCTTGGGTTTCGCACGCGTTGGAATTGGAGCAAGCCTCCTTTCCCTTCGCCCTGCTAAAGCTTGCTGCTGCCCTGCTCACTTCACCATCTTATCAAACGCTGCTTCCATCAGGTCCGCATCCTTCGAAACCGCGAAGATGACGAATGGCCCCCGCGATTTTAAAACATGCTTCTCGATCAAATAATATTCCTCAGGCCTATAGTCCTTAAATTTGACGGTTTGCTCCTCGATCCTTTGCCGTATTTGATCCATAACGCGTCCAGTACCGCTCGTGTCCTTGACTTTAATAATGGCGAGTTCATCCGCTTTTACATTCGATAACGCCGTGTATAGAACATAATCGGCCACATCTGCCGTCTCGATATGGTATAACTTGCGCAGCTGCTCCGCCTGCCCTCTCTTCATCCCGCTGAGGTCTGCGGCTTGCTGAATGCGTTCGCCGACTTCGGCGGCCGTCAGCGCTTCGTATGCCCCGCCGTGAACGGAACATCCGGTTACCATTGCGATGGCTGCAGCCAGCACAAGCAGTATGATTCGTTGGCGTGTCATTATTATCCCTCCGTTAAATTCAAAATGGACGGATCCTCGAAAAAGGTGTTGATATTGTAAAGAATCAGCATGTCTTGAATTTGGCGTTCCTGCACAAGCTTCGAGAGCGGTTCATCGTCATACCGCAGATCGACGACATCGATCTCTCCGAAGTGTTTCGTCAAGAACGGAATCAAGCAATTGGCGTACGAATCCTTGACCACGAGCAGCTTCTTATCCGCAGCGACCGTCCGTCGTGATTCTTACCAGCCCATGGTTGCCGTTCAGAAAAACCGCATACTTGTCTTTCTTGCCGAGATTCTCCGGCTCGTACATGGAATCCGTAATCCGCCCTTCGTCCATGTACGCCACCTCAAGCTTGCTTGTCATTTTCGGCAAATAAAGGTCGATCCGATCGGGCTGCAGATGACGGAAACCGCTCTTGGAATACAGCGAACCGTAGAACCGGTCTGTCCCTTCGCGAATGTCGAACGATTCCTTCGCTTGCGGGGCCAGCCCCATCTGCCGGCAAAGCTCCCGGTACGCGTAATAAGCGCCGTTCGTCGTCCAATGATGGTCGGTTTTATAGTAGATGGGTGCCTCCCGAACGGCGTCCAGCACGGGATAGACATCGACGAAACGAATATCCGGCGGCAGCGCCAGCCGCACTCGCTCCAGATCGGCCAGCTCGTCGCCGACCGAAGCGTATGCGGGCAGCTTGTCACGAAGCAGCCCAGCGGCGGTCGGCGCCAGCATGACATACTTGCGAAGACCGGGCATGGCGCTGCCGAAGGCTTCCATCGCGCTCACTCTGCTCTCCATTTCCGTCTCCGCTGGCGAACGGTACCTCTCGATGAGATACTCATCCTTGCCCAGGAAGACGCCGTTGCTTTCCTTCTTGCCCAAAGCCCGGTCCGCATCGGTCTTAGCGCCGACCCAAGCATCCCGGAGCACGAATTGGTCGGACGTATAGCTTTCGTAATTTGAAGCGAACTTCCCCGACAGAATCGCATGGAGCGAGAGGTCCGGACGCTGCTCCAGCACGCGGTTTTCCGATTCCGAGAAGGGGCTGTCGTGCGCCAGAAGGTTAGCCACGGCCACCGCCCCGATAAACAGCAGCAGCAGGATGCCCGAAGCGGATTTGCGTTTTTTGTCATACTCGATCAGAATCGCCCTCTCCCCTCAAAACCGAAAATATAAGAACGGATTATAAGTCTCGTTTACCAGATAAGCCGATGATAGCGCCAGAGCAGCAAAATAAACTGCCAGAACGGCAACCGCGCCTCCCAAACGCCATCGGTCCTTTAGATGCAAGATCAGCTTCCTCGGAAGCGGCGTCGCGCACAGCATCGACAGAACGAGCAGACTCCCGTTCGCCGACAGCTCGTAGAGCGCCTGGCGGTCTCGCCCAGCTGTGGGCACCGAAGCCGAACATCGTTGCGATAAACGTCCGCGCCGAAGCCGGCTGATCGAATTCAAACAACACCCAGCCAATCATGACAACGAGAAGCGTGTAAAGATGCTCCGCCGGTTTCGGCCAACGCTGCATCCACTTCAGAAGAAACAGCTTCTCGATTGTAATGAACAGCCCGAAATACAGGCCCCAGATGACAAAGTTCCAGCTTGCCCCATGCCATAGGCCGGTTAAAAACCAAACGATGAGCAGGTTCCGAAGCTGCTTGCCCATGCCCTGCCGATTGCCGCCGAGCGGAATATAGACATATTCCCGGAACCAGGAACCGAGCGAAATGTGCCATCTGCGCCAAAACTCCGTCACGCTTCGGGAAATGTACGGATAGCGGAAGTTCTCGGGCAATTCGAAGCCGAGCATCTTGCCGAGCCCGCGCGCCATATCTGAATAGCCGCTGAAATCGAAGTAAATCTGGAACGTGAACGCCGTGATGCCAAGCCAGGCGGAGAGCACGCTCAGCTCTTCCGAGGGCGCTGCTTTGACGCTCGTCCACAGCATCCCGATCTGATTGGCCAGCAGCACCTTTTTGGCCAGTCCCCGGATGAACCATTCCGCACCCTCGCCGAACCGTTCCATCGTCACCTTGCGGGACGCCAGCTGGCTCGCGATCTCTCCGTATTTGACGATCGGGCCGGCAACCAGCTGCGGAAACATCGTCACATAGGTGCCGAAGGCAACGATATTGCGCTGCGCCGCAGCTTTGCCAAGATAGACGTCGGCCACATAGGACATCGTTTGGAACGTATAAAAGGAGAGACCTACCGGCAAGGGGAGGTCGGCAGCCTGCAAGTGCATACCGAACCATCGATTCACGTTCTCGACGGCAAACCCGGCGTACTTGAACAAGCACAGCATGGCCAAATTAGCGGAGATGGAGCCGATAAAGACCGTCCTTGCCACCCGTTTCCGATGTCTGAACCGGTCAATCAGAAGCCCGTTGGCATAATCGAAGACCGTCGAGAAGATCATCAGGAAAATATACAACGGCTCGCCCCAGGCATAGAAAATAAGGCTTTCGGCGAGCAGAATCGCGTTCCGCAGCTTCTTGGGCGATACATAATAAACGAGCACCGCAGCGGGCAAAAATTGAAACAAAAAGATCAGGCCGCTAAAAACCACCGCGCGTTCCCTCCCGTCAAATCGCGGACATTCATCGTGTCACATCCGATTGATCGTTCAGGAAATCCAGCAGAATCGGATAAAACGCCGCTTGAAAATGAATTCCGTCCGTGTCGTACAAATCGGAATGCGCGGAAACGAGCGGCGTCAGATCGACGAAGCCGACTTGCTCCTTGGCAGCCAGCGCCTTGAGCCCTTCGTTGTAATCGCCGATCTTGCGGTAACGGGGCTCCGTTCTCTCCGCTTCGGACGTGACGGGAGTAACCGACAGCAGCGTGATCTTCGCTGTCGTGAGCTTGGCCCGGACGCTGTCGATCAATCGGGCGTAATGCGCGAGGGAATAGGTCTGCGGATCATCCGCCGGCCACAAGATATCGTCCGATCCCAGCTGGATGAACACGTGATCGGGCTTGCGGCGGGCCAGTTCGTCGATATCCCGCAGCGCGAATTCGGCGGTCTTCCCCGCGCCGGCGAGCACATTGTCTTTCTCCAGCACATCGTGGTAAGACAATCCTTCCGTAATCGAATCTCCCAGAAAGACACTTGTCCGATACAGCGGCTCGTATGAAGACGATTGCTGCGCTGCAGCGCTTGTTTCGGCTCCGTCCTCCTGTCCGGATATCGCGGAAGCCGGTGTCTGTGCCTTTTCTCCCTGATCGCCGCATGCCCCGACTGTCAAAGCAACGGTTCCAATCAGCAGCATTCCCGTTATTTTCTTGAGCATCTTCATTTCCCCTTTCCATTAGTCAAGGGAAAGCTTACTCCATGAAGATAAAGATCATGTGCAGACGAATTGCAGATTGGATACATTTCACTTTTTGATCTGCGGTTGCCGGTTTCTGCGCATAACAAATAATCCTTCTTGGGCGGGAAGGATTTCATATAAATATGGAAAATAATTCAATATTCGTGATGCGTCAGCGCCAGTCCCATGCCCGCTGTGCGGCACTGGCTCAACCGGCGTTAGCCTATTGAACCAGTCCCTCCGCTCTTTGGGTTCAGCTCGAACCAGAACAAGACACCGTCCCGGGTATTGGCTGCACCGTATGGCGCTTCATGCAGCTCCAAAATTTGCTTGGAGATCGCCAGGCCGAGACCGGTGCCGCCGGTCGCACGCTGACGGGAACGCTCGATGCGATAGAAGCGGTCCCATATTTTCTCCAGCTGCTCCTCCGGAATGCGGGCGCCCTTGTTTTCTACGCACACTTTGACGGCCGCACGCTCCTCCACTAACGTTACGAAAATGTCCCGGCCTTCCGGCGTATAGCGGATCGCATTCGTCAGGAAGTTCACGACGACCTGTTCGATGCGAAGCCGGTTGGCGACCACCTCGACGGGACCAAGCTGGTGTGCAGACTAAGCTGCCGGCCCGCCATCTCCGGAGCAAGCTTCCTGCATACCCGTTCAAGCAAATCATCAAGGCGGAACGGAGCCATCTCCATCTTATACATGCCGGATTCATATTTCGCCAGCTCCAGCATATCCGTAATCAGCAAGTTCATCCTCTTCACTTCATCTTTCATCGCCGCAAAATAATACTCCCGCTTCGAGCTGTCGGGCTTGTCTCTCAGAACGTAAAGACAGCTTTCAATCACGCTGAGCGGAGTTTTCAATTCATGAGACACACCGGCGATGAACTCTTTGCGCGTTTGCTCCAGCCGTTTTTCCTGCTCGATATCCCGCTCCAAACGGACGATATGGATATGCAGCAAGCCGGACAGCGCATTGATGTTGCCGGATAAGTGGCCGATCTCGTCTTCGCTTCGGATGGGAAGCCGGACGGAAAAATCCAGGCTGGCCATCTTTTTCGTCGCATCATTCATCTGCAGCAAAGGTTTGGCAATGCGGCGGGAATAATAGAACGCAGCCAGCAGAACAAGCAGCAGCGTACCGGCAGCGATATAGATATAATAATGGCGCATTACCCCCGCGGCTTCGTTCACCGGCTGCAGCGACGTCATGGCGAACAGGTATCCGGTGCTTCCTGTCCGATCCGTCAAGCGCTGCACAACTATTTTGTACGGAATATGGTTCTGCTCGTAATCGATGACCGTATCGCTGTTCTCATTGTAATCTCCGTAGAGAAGGTTCGCCTGGAAAGCCTTCGCCCGGTCCAGAAACAGCTGGTTTGCATACCTCGATGCAGCCGTGCCTTCCGGCAGTCGGACCTGCGTGACGGTTCCGTACACCAGAACGCTCGGATAACGCTTATGGTATTCGGTCGGGCTCTTGAACCTTGGTACGACTTCGTATTCCTTGTTCACGAGCTGATCGTTCTCCAGACGGTTTTCCTCCCGCAAATTGGAAGCGCTCCTGCCGATCCGCTGAGCGAACAGCCGATTGTCGATCCAGACGCCTTCGATCGCGATGCGCTGGCCCGGCTTGATGAATGAATTGGGCAGGAGCGGATTGTCCGCGCTCCATTGCTCCACATTCATGACTGTGTATAACGGTGCAGTGATCGACTTGCCGGAGATAGCCGGGACAGCGTCCACGGTTTCCAACTGCACCTCCATCTCGTAATCATCCGTAAATTTCAAGCTGCCCGAGGCATCCAACGCGGCGATCCATGTGTTGTACCGCTGATAAACCTGCTGCTCATTCCGGAATGCAGACCGGGCATCTCCGGTCTCGTACCAGCCGTCCTGGGCAGCCGATTGAAGTGCGGCCCGGACATCCTCCTCCTTCTGATGAACGTAAAATTGCTTGAAGAAAACGGCTTGTCCGATCATTATGGCCGCGATGACAGCTGTACATAAACCGGCGGTCAATACAAACAGCTTGAAGACGATGCTCTTCCTCATGGCTGCTCCACGAACTTATAGCCCGAACGAACAACCGTGACGATCCGGCTTCCGTGACCGCCCAGCTTGGAACGCAGATTGCGGATATGGCTGCTTAGCGTACGATCGTCGCCGGCGAAATCGTAGCCCCATATTTTCGTGATGAGCTGCTCCCTTGTGACAATGATCCCTTTATTGTTCATCAGACAGGCCAGAATTTCAAACTCCGTATGCGTTAAGCTGCACAGCTTTCCGTCAAGCGTAACGGTACGTGCCGAGAGCTGGAGCTCAATTCCGCCCCCTGACATCGCATCTCCTGGATTGCGGATTTGCCGGCTTTCCAGCAGCCGCTTCGTCCGTGCCAGCAAAATGGGCGGGCTGCAAGGCTTGACGACATAATCGTCCGCGCCCAATTCGAACCCGAGCAGCGTATCGTCCTCGTCCGACCGTGCGGTCAGCATCAGGATCGGAACGTTCGATGTCTTGCGAATCCGCCGGCATACCGGACCATCCGTCCAGCTCCGGCAGCATGATATCCAGAATAATCAGATGGACTTCATGCTCCCGGAACAATGCCAATCCCCGGCTTCCATCGCCCGCCTCGAGCACTTCATATCCTTCATCCGCCAAGTATTCCTTCATGATTTCCCGAAGCACCTGCTGATCCTCCACGATCAAGATCGTTTTCGGCATACCGCACCTCCTTACTTTAGTACGATTCAAATGTTACCATGTTCACATGGATGCCTCAAATCCCCTTACATTAGTTCGCAAAGTACGATAAACAAAAAAAAATCGCGCTAAGCGCGATTACGATTTTAATTCGTCTGCGAGACGACCCGGCGAAACTTGATAAAGCTGCCGATACGCCAAACACAAATATATAAATAAGCCAGCACCATGGTTAACAGAGTAAACTCCGTGTAATCCATTCCTTTGAAATATTGCGACAGCGCAACCCTTATAACAATGACTGCAATAATTACATACTTGAAATTTTTGTTGGGCTTGGTGTAAACGAGCCCGTCCTCGCGCTTTTCATAACCGGTATGATACAGCATGATGCTGCCAAGTCCGATGCCCAGCAGTCCTGCGCATAGTATTTCCCAGAAGGCCGGCATATGGAACGGATGGTCCGGTACGTGCGTCAGCGAATAAATACTGAAACCAAAGATGACGATCAAGAGTACGACAGGCGTCAGCATGCCCACTCCGTTATTTCGGATGGGGCGGCTGCCCCGGCGGATTCTCAGCCAGATGACCAGCAGGATAACGACAACAGCGACACCATATCCGATGAAAGTCGGTGTATTCATAAAGTATGGAAACATCCTTTCACGTAAAATTATTGTTTACATGAACAGCATACCCCATTCCCCATTTTGTCAAAAGGCTCAGATGTCATATGTGCAGAATGACAAATGTCATATCGGCTTTCAAAGCGCCGTTCCGTTTCTTCCGGTTAATCCATCTCGCGCCGGATCGCAGAAACCGGAAGCGGCAGCGGCTTTTTCCCTAGCGCAGCTGAGAGAAAAGGAAGCTTCCACTTCAACTGAATGGCAAGCATACGAATTGTGACGACGCCAAAAATGACCAGCGTCAGCTGAAACGGATGCGTCCAATCCAGCCAAACGCAAAAGCCGCAGATCAAAGTGAGCACGGCATGAATTTCTTCCTTCAGAGCAAGGGGTTTGCGGCCGGCCAGCAGATCCCGAATCATCCCGCCTCCGAGACCTGTAAAGATGGCCGACAGCAGCACAAGCCCCAAAGAATTGTGAAGCTGGCTGGCTGACAGCGCCCCCTGTAATGCGAAGGAGGCCAGACCGATGGAGTCAAAGAACAACCCCCATCTTCTCCAATGATGAATCCATTTGACCGGCAGCAGGATAATAATTGTCAGCGTAGCGAATACAACGGCCACAATATTAGCCTCCCACAGGCCGGATACGGGGGCATCAATAATCAGATTACGGATGATCCCCCCTCCGAAGGAGGTGGTTAACCCCAGCACAAACACTCCGATGAAGGAATACCCGGCCTCAATCGCTACAAGCGCGCCGGTAGCCGCGTACGCGATAATCCCGATAAAGTGCAAGACGACCCAAGACATGGTATGCAAAACCTCCGTTATTTGGTAAAAACCAAAAAACTCCTCTGCAGAGGTTCGCCTAAACAGGCTTATCCTTGCAGAGGAGTAGTATAATTAGCAATCGATACTAACTACCAATCCCTTGTTCTTATCTGACCGTGAGATAGAGCATTGACAAACGATATCAAAGCTCCATTGCTCTCTTGATAACTATTTCACATTATAATTCAATTTCTTACGATACACAACAAAAAAACGGGCGTGGATGAAGCCGATTCATTTGCTGTATAATCTAAACGAATAACTGAACAGGGTGAGGTCCGATTGTGAAAAAAGAAACCAGGTTTAACGATATCATTCGAAAAGTGCGCAAAGAGCTGTTCGGCAAAGGGCCCGAACGAATCCAAACCGAATTCGTCGGCAATAAAGCGATCACAATGCTTTACGGGAACCTGACACCGACGGAGAAATTTATCGCCCGCACGCCGGAAGGCAGAGAAATGGTTCATACCGCAAGAACGCGGATGATCCAGAAGATTTACTCCACAGAGATTCCCGAAGGGCTAGAGGAGGCAGCCGGCTCCAAGTTAATTCATTTATTCTCGGACATCAACATCGAGGATGATGTGGCCGTCTCGGTGTTCGTTTTTGAGAAGCCTATTGAACCGTGAGGTATGCCGCATTAGATGCAATTCGAAACCCGCGGTTATTCTTCTGCAATGATTGGTATTCTAACGATAGCAGGGTCGGTAAAAATATCGAATTCATCGCGGCTTGTGCTTGAAAATTCGGAAATAACCGCCCCTTCCGGCCCGCCCTGAAACCAATGCTTTACTCCGGGCTGGATCGTGTACTGCTCGCCGGGGTGCAGTTCCACTTCGTGAAATACGGTGTAGAACGGCTCTCTTCCTGCAGGCACCTGCGCCTGAGGGTTGGTTGCGGGAGGATCATTCCACATACAGGAACACTTGACCCGAGCGGCAGCGGAACGTTTCCATTTTCCCCGGATCGTTCCCTACCGGAGGATGCTTATGCTCCGGGCAGGTTTGACCGGGAAACAGCACCAGATCCTTCGCGCAATACCGGTCCGTATTGACATAGGTAATCAGCTGGAGCCCTTGAACCTCCAGATTGCCGAGACCGAACTCCGCAACCTCAATGGAAGCCTGTTCGGCCGGTGTCAGTACCATCCCCGCCGCGGCAAGCATATTTGCCGTGCGCTTTTGCGCCTGCTGCACATCGCTTTGCTTTAACGCCATTGCAATTTTTCCCCTTTCGGAATGGTTTGATGCGCCCGGATCATTTCTTCTAGGGTGTGAACAACGGCAGTACGCTGAAATCCTCCGGCACGTTCACGAGGTACAGATTGCCGTACCCGTTCTTATCGCTTGTAAACAGTACCCGCTTGCCTTCTGCATCGAACCGCGGATGGGCATGCACCTTCTGGGAATGAAAGCTGCAGCGCAGCTCGCACAGCATTCGCGGCCCTTCGTAGGTGCCGTTCTGCTTGCGCCAGATGCTCAGCGTCTTCACCTCGCCTCTGCCGTCGACAATGGCTTGCCCCAAACCGTCCGCATAGCCATGCCACGTATCGAAGCCGAATTCCGTTTCCTCAAGCTCCGTGTTGTCATACTTGATGCTTCCGAAGAAATTCGTCCCGTTCGTCCGAAACCCGTGGTAGCCGATCGTAACGCCGTCAGGATAAAAAAACTCATGTCCCACCTTCTCGCCCGGCTCGAACCGTTCCCGGATTTTCCAGGCTTCGCCGGTACGCAGGTCCAGCCCCCAAATACGGTGATCCACCAAATGCCAAGGTCACTTCATGGCAAAAAGTGAGCAGCCAGGGTTCCTTGGGAGACGCATTGATGTGCGTGATAAACCGGCTGGCTTCATAGATGGTTTCCGCCTTCCCGCTTTCGGCGTCGATGCGGACGATCATGCTGTGCGGAGCCGCTTCCATCAGCTCCTGATGACCGACATACCCGTTGCCAAGGTCCAGCCGGATCCGGTGAGATAAATCCTCCTGCACGCAGGTGCACACATGCAGTCCGTCCGCGCAAGCGCTGACATTTCCCAGATGGTAGCCCTGCGGCGCTTCATACATCACCCGCTCATCGTAATTCGCGAGATCAAGACGGATCAGCTTCCGTCCAAGCTTGACGAATGCAGCGCTTTCATCGGGCAGTAAGCAGGCGTCGAGCTGGTCGTTGCCGATATAATCCGTCAGCTGTGTCATGACACCGCTCTCCACGTGCATGCTGTACAGATTCGTGCTGTTGCCGCGGTCCAGACACGAAGAGCAGCCTCTGCTCCTTATCATACCAGCCGCTTTCGGTAAAATACAAATGGTGGCTGTGCGCTTTATAATCCGTCAGCTGCGTGACTTCAAGCCCCGTGAACCGGTCCGTCGCCGTTTTCCGTTCCGTCGGCCAAATCGTTCCCTTCGCCATACTATCGCCTCCTGCATTGATTTGTTCGCTGAAATTCCCATCCATCGCCAGCGATTTGTGAAAAAAAGAAGCCAGGTACGCTTCGCCTTACCCTGCTCCCTGGCCTCGTCTATCCCAAAAAATTATTTGCCGGCCCAGCCCGGAAGATAAGCCTTCGTATTGTCCAGCATGCGGTCGAATAAGCTTCTGGCTTCCTGCGGCGCAAGGTGATAAACCAGCGGGTCGTTCACGAAAGCCCGGAAAGCCATTTCCGCATTGTTTTCCAAGGCGGCCTGCAGCGTCGTTTCCTGATTATATACATGGTGCAGGACGAGGTTGTTCACCGGAGCCGGAAGCTGTCCCGATACGACGGGCTGTACACTGTCATAGCCGAAGATCGCATTCGTTTCCACTACCGCGCCTTCCGGAAGTCCGGCATGCTGTCCGCGGTTCGGCATATTCACGTTCGTCACCAGCTCTCCCAAGCCGAGCAGGGCTTTGATCATATCGATCCCTTCTTCCCCGGTCGCTTTAAGCTCAAATTGCTCCTCCCCCGAAGCAAGACGGTCGCTTTTTTGCGACAGTTCCTTGGCGTACTCCTTGCGCCAATCGACTTTGGTTAGGCTGAACTTCCACTCGCGGACCGTTTCCGGGTCACTTCAAGTACCAGGCATGGGGCATGAATTCCGCCAAATGGCGGTCCCTGCTGCAGCAATGACATCATACTTGCGGAACAAATCAAACTTGACCCGCTGCGCCGATGAGAAATGGTCGTTCAGCCAATGTCCCTTCTTCGTCCCCTCGAAGCCCTCTTCATAATAGCGCTCCACAAATTCCCGGTACAACGGGAACAAATCCAGCTCCCGGTACGAAGCTTTGTTCAGCCATGTAAAATGGTTGATGCCCAGTACGTTGACTTTAATCTCTCTGCGGTTCACCTTCGGCAAACCGAGCTTCTCTTCGACCATGGAAGCCAGCAGCTGCTGGGTGCCGAACACTTCGTGACAGCAGCCGATCGCCTTGATTTCGGGGAATACTTCATACAGTGTGCGTGTGCACAGCGACATCGGATTGGTATAATTGATCACCCATGCATTCGGAGCGTGCTGTTTAATCGCATTCGCAAATTCCACATACATCGGGATGGTTCTCAATGCCCGTACAAGTCCTCCCGGTCCGACCGTATCGCCTACGGATTGATAGATGCTGTACTCTTCCGGCAGGTGTACATCCGAATGCATTTCCTCGAACGTGCCGGGCAGGATGGATATAATAATGAAATCCGCTCCCTGCAGAGCCTCTTCTATCGTTGGAACCGCTTCATAATTCCATTTACCTGCCACATCGTCACGGTGATTCAAGCGATTGCCGATCATCGCGTTTCTTTGGGCGGCTTCATATTTTAGATCGTACAATTTTACGGTACCGGACAAGGAGCCTTCGAGTGCAAGATCACTCATTAATCCCCAGGCCCAGCCCTTGGAACCGCCGCCGATATAAGCAATATTCAAATTTTTCGATTTCTCTCTCCCTGTACTCATCCGCTGTGTTCCCTTCGCTTATAAAATTTTCCTGTACGGTACCATTATAGGTGACAATACGGGTCAGGAAAATAAGACAATTTTGCACGGGAAATGGAGCCCTACCGGAAGATAGGCCCCGCCGATTCGCCGGTTCGTCAGAGCAGCCTATTTAAAAATTGTTATCAAGGGCATGAGTCCATACGCTGGGCCGTTGTGCGTCATACAATAGACTAACTCAACGGAAAGAGGTGTCGTTCCATGTCAGGGGCCGGTGGAGTTGGCTATACAACAACGGGTGTTATTCTTGTCTTGTTTATTCTTCTTGTCATTATTTTCTCAGGTACATTTATTTAGTGCCGTAACGCTAATGAGTTTTTCATGGGAGATACAGTCGCAAAAAGGAAGGTGCCCCAAAAGCCATGAAAATGGCTGGGGGCACCTTCCTTTTTTTCAAATTTAACCGCTTCTCTACCGGCTCAAGTTCAAGCCTTTGAAGCTTTTCACCTGTTCGGTAATTGCTTTTTCGGTTGGCAGGCGCTCTACGCTGGACGCTCCGAAAAATCCGGCAATGCCGTTCGTTCTGCGGAGCACATATTCTACATCCTCCGGTTCGGAAATCGGACCGCCGTGACAAATGACCATGATTTCCGGATTCACGCTTTTTCCGGCATCATAAATGCGCTGTACAAGGTCGGCCGATTCCTCAAGCGATAAAGCGGTCTTCGCTCCTATACTGCCCTTGGTAGTCAAACCAACGTGGGCTACCAGCACATCCGCACCGGCTTTAGTCATTTGAATCGCATCCTCTTCGTTGAAGACGTAAGGAGTGGTCAGCAAATCCAGTTCATGGGCTTTACGAATCATCTCCACTTCCAAATGATACCCCATTCCAGTTTCTTCCAGATTCTGTCTAAATACGCCATCAATTAAACCAACCGTAGGGAAGTTTTGAACCCCCGAGAAGCCCATCTCCTTCAACTGCTTCAGGTAAACCTCCATGATCCGAAAAGGATCGGTACCGCAGACTCCAGCGAGCACCGGCGTATCCTGCACGATGGGCAGGACCTCTCCTCCCATATCTACCACGATTTGATTCGCATCTCCGTACGGCATCAAACCGGCCAAGGAGCCTCTGCCCGCCATCCTGTACCGCCCTGAATTATAAATAATGATTAAATCGACACCGCCCATTTCCGCACATTTCGCCGATAGGCCGGTTCCTGCCCCAGCCCCTACCAGCAGACGGCCTTGCTCCATTTGGGAACGCAGTCTATGAAGTATTTCTTGTCTGGGAATTGCCATGTTTACGATAACCTTCTTTCTGAAATTTGTAGAAATAATTTACGATTTCAATCCGTGTTGGATATAGCTGTAGCACGCCTTCAAGCCTTCGACAATCCCGCCTCCACTTTCCTCGTCTGCCGAAATCCATCCGCTATAATCGATATCTTTTATTGCTCCGAAAATCGGCTTGAAATCAATGGCTCCTTGACCCAGCACTTTCCATTCGCCGTTTTCGAAATCCTTAAGGTGGAAATTATCGATCACATGACCGAAACTGCGGATCACCTCGGCAGCATCGTGAATCCCGGATTTAACCAAATGGGCGGTATCGATAGTCAAACCAACCGGCTTATTCGAAATTTGATCAAAAAACACGTCAAAATCCTCGCGATACATCACCGGATTGTTGTAATGATGGTGCAGCGACAGCTTAACGCCCTGCTGCTGCGCTTCAAGGCCGAGCTCCGACAATAAAACCGCGTATTGACGAATGTCGTCAGCCGTGACCTCCTTGCGGGGAATACCGTGGCAGTACACGATCAGGTCTGTTCCGATTTTGGAAGCGAAACGAAACACATCGCGAAGCTGTTCGAGATTGGCTTCATCCAGCCTCCCCCCTGTAATGAGTGCGGAACCAACGCCGGATAAATGCCCCCATGCTTCCTTGAATTTTTCCGGCTCGTGAATGTAGGGCATATATTGCGCAGCTTTCAATTGCAGTCCTTCATAGCCTGCCGCACTGTACTGCTGAAAGAGAGTTCTTTGATCCTCTTCGTTTGCAGTGGGTCTTGAAAATGCGATTTTAAAGCTCATTGTGTACTCCTCCTGCTTTTATTAATGGATGAGCCCTTCGACAAGCAGCTTCAAAGCACCGATAGCCCCGATCGAAAGAATGATTCGCTGGAACATAACTTGAGGAATTAAAGGCAGCAGCTTAATACCCGCGTAGGCGCCGGCAGCAATAAGCGGAAGGGTCCACACAGCAAATAACATAGATGCTGAGGTCATCATCCCGAGCTGCAAATAAAAGGGAACCTTGATAAGGTTCACAAGCAGAAAAAACCATGCGCCTGTACCGATAAACTCTTGTTTAGGCACCTTTTTGACAAACAAATAGATCGCCATGATCGCGCCCGAAACGTTACCGATCGTCGTGGCGAAACCGGCCAGAAAACCCATGAGGGCAATAAACCATAAGGATGATGGCAATTGGGAATCGAGCTGCTTGCCCTTTAAATCCCTGATCACCTGCAGCGCAATAATACTGAATATGAGCGCCCCCAGCAGAATCTCTAATTGATGGTTATCTACCTTCGTCAAAACAAAATAACCGCCGAGAATACCGAGGATAACCCAGGGAATGAGGCTGATTAAATGCTTCCAGATCACATTTTTCCGGTAATAAGCAACCGCTATGACATCCCCGATAATCAGCATGGGGAGCAGGAAACCGACGGACAGCTTTGAAGGAAAAACAAGCGTCATCAGCGTAGCATTAAAGATGCCAAGGGTGGATACCCCCGTTTTGGCAAAGCCGATAAAAATCCCGACCGCCGCAATAATAGCGATTTGCCACAAATGGAGATCAAGCATATAACGGTCTCAACAAGCAGGCTCTGCATCTCATGTGAAACACTCCCCTAATTTGTATCCGAGGGGATCGGCTGCATCCCCCCGGGACATGAATTAAGCTTATTACTCCCCGATCGTCTGGCGGTCCGGGGCCGAGTAGGCGATGATCATCCGGCACGGTTCCCAGCTTGTCGTGGTGGCGTTATGCGGAACGTTGCGCGGAATACGCAGCATCATGCCGGGCTTTAAGTGATACGTTTCATCTCCCAGTGTATGATCGCACTCACCGGATAACACAAAGATGAGTTCCTCGCAGTTCGGATGCACATGTCTCGGATTGGCTTCTCCTGCAAGAATATAGACCATGCCGAAAGTCATTTCGCTGTCGGGATCGATTTCTTTGCCGCACAGCCAGTGAATTTTCCCCCAGTCGTTGTCTAAAACTCTCTTCACATTGTTTTCATATACGTTACTGATTGTTGCCATGTGTCATTCCACTCCCTTGAGTTGATTTATTTTGCTGCCACACGTGCCGCATAGGCCGCATTCGTTTCTTCTATAATCTTTTGGTAGGTGGCATCCTGTTTCAGATCGTTGACGAACTTATCCCATGCCTCGATGCTAACCTTCCCCATGACGACTTGCGTTTTCATATCATTGATTTTTTTATCGTAATCTGCCCCCACTTTAAGTCTGGTATCTGAAACCAAACCTACGGACGGATCGGGTACACTCAGCTTCGATCTTGCATCAATGATCTTTTTATTGCGTTCAAATACTTCTTTCGTCATGCCTGGGGCAAATGCATACATGTATGGATCATACCGCATAAACAATTTACCGAAGGCCCCTACGCCGACACTGTCTTTGACCGCCTGCTCTGTTGCAACCTTAAAGCCGTCTTGTTCCTTGTAATGGATATCCTTGATGCCGTAAAGCGATAACGATCCTCCTTCCTCGGAGGCGCCATAGTCGATCACGGATAAAATTTTCTTCATCTTGGCTTCTGGTACTTTCTTAGGGATCGCCAGCACGCCGATAAATCCGGTGTATTGAGGAACGTAGGGCCCATGAGACGCGCTAAGACTCGTTAACGGCAGCCAGTCTACTTTGGGATCACGCTTCCATTGATCATACTGCCAACGCCATAAGGCTTCTATCGTTTCCGAATTGGTTCCCAATCTCCCGTTTTGGAACAGCTCGATCACTTGATCCGATTTCATAGCGGCAAAGTCCGGCGCAAGAATGCCCTCGTCGAACAACTTCTTCTCATACAGCAAGGCTTCTCTCATTTCGGGTACCAGGTTGGCATCATATAGCTTGCCGTCCTTGATTCCCCATCTTGCGGACGTGCCGTTAAACAATCCGTTCGTGCCGGTAAACACATCTTCAATGACTTTTAATGAATTGGCGATACCGTACGTATCTTTTTTTCCATCGGGCGCATTTTCTTTAAAAGCCTTGAGTGCCTTGTAAAAATCGTCCATCGTCTCCGGAACCTTCAGTCCCAATTTATCGAGCCAATCTTTCCGGATATTCATAAAAGTATTGCCTTCCAACGGTCTCGCGACGGGAATGACATAATTCTTCCCATTGATTGTGGTTCGGTCCCAGATGGGCTTCGGAGTCGTCATCAGGTTTGGATAATCCTTCAAATAAGGAGTTAAATCCCAAAAAGCGCCTTGTCTTGCCATTTGTTGAAGAAGCGGATTCGAAATATCGTTAATTTTGATCAGATCCGGCAGGTCGCCTGAGCTTAACAAAACGTTTAACCGATCGTTATAGGCACTGCCGGATACCCACGTGATGTTGAGCTTCGTATTCGTTCGTTTTTCAAATTCCTTTAGAACCGGATTATCCGGGGCGGGCGGCTGGGCAATAGTGAAATCGACCACAATGTTAATATCAACCGGTGCTTCTGCTTTGCTCCCGCCGGAATTGCCCCCACTTGCCTCTTGAACGCTCGAGCAGCCGGCTGCCAATACCGTGAGCGATAAAATAGTGCAAACTGTCGTTCGATTTGATCTCTTTTTCACAAAAATACCTCCCTTTTTAAAAGCACCGATCAGCCTTTAACCGAGCCTAACATAACACCTTTGGCAAAATGCTTTTGGAGAAACGGATACACGAGCAGGATCGGAAGCGTAGCGATAACGATTGCCGCCATTTTAATCGTCTGCGTAGGAATTTGATTGTCCGAAATCATCTCCACAGCCGTTGCGCCGCCCGTTGATGTCTGAGAATCGATTAGCATGTTCCGTAAAACAATCTGCAATGGCACTTTGGTATAGTCATTAATATACAAGACCGCATTAAAAAACGTGTTCCAGTACCCGACTGCGTAAAATAGTCCGAAGGCCGCCAAGGCCGCTGCGGAAAGCGGAAGAACGATCCGGAAGAACGTTCCGATATCATTGCAGCCGTCAATCATGGCCGCATCTTCCAGCTCTGCCGGGATGTTGTCAAAGAAGCTTTTCATTAGGATCGCATTCCATCCGCTTACTAGAACCGGTATGATTAATGACCATACGCTGTTGATCAGCCCAAGCTCGCGAACCAATAAATAATTCGGAATGATGCCCGGATTAAACAAAATGGTGAGCAGAATCATCAGCATCATGATTTTTCTGCCTCTTAATCTTTTGCGTGACATGCCAAAAGCCATTGCCGAGGTGAAAATCAAGCTTAACCCCGTCCCCACGGTCGCCAGAAAGGTACTCACTAAGGTTGCGTTTTGAAAGGAGGAGGTCGTCAATAAGTATTGATAAGAAGTCAGCGTCCATTTCTGAGGAAAAAATACGAACCCGTTTTTTTGTAAAAATTCATGCGAATCGGTGAAGGAAACGATAAAAACGTAGTATAACGGAAATATAGTAATCAGCCCGATGAGTGCCATGAGGACGATGTTCGCTAGATTAAAAAGCTTTGCCCCTGAGCTTAATTTCATAATTCGCTTCACCTCAAATCGATTCAGTTCCTAGTACACTCCATCTTCACCGAACTTCTTGGCTAACCGGTTGGCCAGTATGACAAGAATAAGTCCTACTACGGATTTAAATAAACCAACAGCCGTCGTATAGCTGAATTGACCATTTTGAATACCGTTGCGGTATACGTAGGTCTCAAATACATCCGCAACTTTGGAGACAGCTCCATTCGACATTAAGAATACTTGTTCAAAGCCGACATCCATGATATGGCCCAGCCTTAGAATAAGAAGCACGAGAATGACGCTCCGGATAGAGGGTAAAGTAACATGCCATGTTTGCCGCCAGCGGTTCGCCCCATCGATTTTGGCAGCTTCATATAACTGCGTATCGACAGCTGTAATGGCTGCAAGAATGATGATGGTTCCCCAGCCGGTCTCTTTCCAAATATTTTGCAAAACCAGTAAGCCCCAGAATGTATTTTCGTTCGTCAAAAAATCATATTTGTGCAACCCTACATTCTGCATCAGAATGTTGATGATTCCCGAGTCCGATAGAAGCAGAAACGAGATGCCGACAATGATGACCCAGGAAAAGAAATGCGGCAAATAAACGATAGACTGGATGATTCGCTTGTACACCTGGTTGTTCACTTCATTCAATAGCAGTGATAATATAATGGGCAGCGGAAAGAAAAATACCAGATTTAATAAGCTGATCATCATCGTATTGCGAAACAGCAGGATGAAATCAGGGTTGGAGAAGAATCGTGTAAAATGGTCCAAGCCTACCCAATCGCTTTGTAATACTCCCAAATAAGGAGAATACTCCTGGAATGCGATGACGATTCCCCACATGGGAATGTACTTAAATATGATAAAAAAGAGCACTCCGGGTAAAACGAGCAGGTAAAGATATTTATCCCGTCGCAGATCGGACAGCAGGATACGCCATTTACTTTTCTTATTTGTGGATGCCAACGTCTGGATAACAGTGGATTCAGTGCGCATCGTCCGCTACCTTCCCATTCAATCATTTTTTTGAGGGGAAGCCATCCTGAAGTGCGAAAGATGCGCCTCCCCGCCTAGGGACATGCCTAATGCCTAATATCAAATAACAATAATGGGCGAAACTTCTATTACTACACCAGGACTCCCTGGTTCAGCTTCACGATCCGCTGTTCCTTGGCTGACGTGTAGGCTGCATCCAGTATCGCTACCGTCTTCAGATTGTCGCGAGAGCTGTTCGGCGCCTCCGCCCCGGTTTCGATCGAGACCAGAAGATGATTCAACCCTTCGAATGTTGCCACTTCACGGGATACGCGGTTTTCCCACGTCTGCGAAGGCTGCTCGTCACCCCGGCGGAATAATTGGACCGAGGTATGGTTGCACAGCAACGTCCCGGTCTCTCCGATGACGATCATATCCGTGCGCCGAACCGGAGAGGAGAAGCTTTGAACATAGGTCACGATCGTGCCGTTCTCAAATTGCAGCTGAACAGTAGCATCGGTTTCGCCTGCACACTGGACCGCTGAAGATGAGGTCATCAAGCTCGCGACAGACACCGCTTCCGATCCGAGAATTTGCCTGAAGCCGTCGAACCAGTGAATGCCCATAACGGAAAGCGCGTGCCGCTCGCATTGAAGTCTCCAGCCGGTATCCTGGCGAAAAAACTGATTATTGAAATTGATCGCCGTTACCTTGCCGATCGTCTGTTCGCGAACAATTTGCTTCACTACTTCAAAAGGGTAATGCCGCCGAAAGTTCTGGTTCACGGATACCGGGATGCCTAACTGTGCCGCTTTCTCTGTAATCTCTACCGCATCCTGCAGCGTATCGGAGAATGGTTTTTCTACGAACAAGGGGATTCCGGCGTCCAGCAGCGGGAATACAACCTGCTTGCGAATCGAGGTAGGCGTACATACAATCGCGACATCGACACCGCTATTTTCAATAAAGTCGGTAAGATTCGTAAACCGGTTAGGTATACCGTACTGATCCGCCCTCGCGTTAAGCGCTTCCACATTGAGGTCACATATAGCATGAATGTTCACCCGCTCTTGATGATCCTTGTACCCGCCCAAGTGCAGCTCCGTAACTCCGCCTGCTCCGATCAAGCCTACTTTAAACTGTTTCATAGTTCCGTTTCCTCCCTAAGAGTTAGATTGGGTTAAGTTCAGTAAAAGCTCTACAGCCCGATCCGCGAACGCCGGATCATTGATGTTGCAATCCATTTCATATACCGGAATGCCAGGCTTGACATTCTGCTTGATGGCGTCGAAGCAGCTTTGGTCTGCCTGCGGATCCCAGAAAGGCTGCCCGGGACTATCGAGAATGGAAACTCCTTGTAGTGGAAGAAGGAAGGCGACCGGCCCGTACTCGCATTGGCTTTGTCGGCAAGGATCCTTCCGATTTGCGCATTCTCTTCAGGCGTGGTTCGCATCAATGTAATATTCGGATTCCATACGTACAAGTTTCGATCCAAGTACTGCTGCGGAACGGTTTCCTCAGCCCAGAAGTTGACCATGTCTACACAGCCGGGAACGATAACCTGCGGGATCCCCCTGGCGGAGGCGGCATCCCCCCGATCCGGACCGGCAGCAAAGACTCCACCGGCAATTTCGTCAGCCCATTCCGTTGTGGTGATATCCAGCACGGCGGAAATGTATCCGTCAGCCACCAGACTCTCCAGCGTCTGCCCCCCCGTCCCTGTGCAGTGAAATACAAGCACTTCATACTGCTCCTTTTCGAGGGCGGAACCGTGCACGTTCAACACATTGTGTCGTATTGCCGAACATGCTGGCCCCGATCATCGGCTTGTCATTGGCAGAGACCGGGATTGCTTTCACCATCCCGCTTATCGCACCTGCAGCCCTGGTGAAAATTTCGCGGCTGATGCGGTTTATTCCAGCAACGTCTACCACCGCCGGAAACAATACGATATCTTTAGTCCCTATGTACCCGCGGGTGTCTCCTGATGCAACCGTAGAGACAATCACCTTTGGAAATCCGATTGGAAGCGTTCTCATTGCAGTGCTGCTTACAATCGTTCCGGCCGTTCCGCCCATCCCCAGCAGACCGTTTATTTTCCGTTCGTCAAACAGCCGCTTGGCTATCAAAGCCGCTCCCTGTGACATGACAGCCATCGCCTCGCCCCGATCTTGCTTTGCAGCAAGCTCATTCACATCGCGTCCGGCAGCACTCGCTACTTGATCGCGTGTAATATCAGGCTTTAGCAGCGGTTTTCCGATGACGCCGGTGTCGATGATCAAAGTTTGGTGCCCGAGCCGTTCCAGCTCTTGGCGAACAAAGTCAAACTCTATACCTTTTGTATCCATCGACCCAATCAAGCCGATTACCTTCTCCATACGACCCCTCCTTCCACAAATTTTAATAATATTCAACTTTAGTTTATTTTATTAAACTTTGAACACCATTATTCCACTAAGTTGAATTGATATTAGGATACATCAACCATGGCTACTTTTCAATACCTTTATTAAAATAATTTTCCAGTGATGAAGATAAGGCTGATACGGCAGAGATTCATATTTCTTTGTTCAACTATATTGAATTATTTTAAACAAAAATGAGTTTCCGATGAGAATAAAGTCGTAGACAGGAATCCTTGAATTTGACATGATTTTAGGGATAGAGAATCGGCTGCCTTTAAGAAATAAGTATTAGACTAAACTTCACAATAACGAAAGGCAGTCTTAAGACTTGGAAAATAAAGTCGTAGACTGCCTCAAATTGATCTATCGAGTTAGCGTAACTGGCTAACCGCATGAATGTGACTGTTCCTAAGCAAACGCTCAGTTATCCAAATGCTGGAGGAATTCGAGTACACGCTGCAACAACAGCCTCGTTGCGTTGGCGTCATATGACGGCAAACTGTTATCTGCGAACAAGTGCTGATCTCCTGGGTACAAAAAGAGTTCGGCGTGACCGGCAGTAGTCACGAGCTCGCATGCTGCCTCAATGTCGCCCCCATCAACGAAATAGGGATCCGCATCCATGCCGTGAATCTGCACCGGCAGTTCGGTTGGCCAGGGACAACCGAACATCGAGGTCGGAACGCAAGAGTAAAACAACAATGCACCACGTGCGGCTTCACGAGTCTGAGCGAGCTTCTGAGCCGCAACCACACCGAGTGAAAACCCCGCGTAGATGATCTCCCGCGGAAACTCACTGGCGACACGTATACCTCGCTCTGTTATCTCTTCGAAGCCGATCTCATCGACATAGGCCATGCCATCCTCGATCGTGGTAAACAGATGACCGTCGAAAAGGTCAGGAACATGAACCGTGTGACCCGCCCCTCTGAGCTCGTCGGCGAAAGCATGAATACCCTTTGTCAGTCCCAATGAGTGGTGCAACAAAAGAATCTCTGCCATTTCTCTTCTCCTTCCAAGAACTAAAATATGGAAAATTGTGCCTCAATCGAATTCGCTTCCTCACTGTCGTTATCCTGCCTGTGAACGTAATTGCGCATTCTCAGTCTAATACTGGTGGGGATTAATGACATGTCGGACTTAGGCCGAAGAATAAGGTTAATACGAAATGAGCAAAAACGCACGCAAGATGAAATTGCGCTTGCTTGCGGCTTTACTCAGTATAAAGATATCAGCAAATAGGCGGCCCGCAAGCAGCTGCTGAAGAAAGCGGCGGCAGACGAAAAAAATAAAGGAGCAAGGCAGATTCAAGCCGCCTTGCTCCTTTACTGCTGTAAACATTATTGCACTTGCGCATTGAGCGTCTCCCTCAAGCCTTAATTTCGGGGGCGTATTAGCAATATATGAATCAGCCCCAGAGCTGTATCAGATCATATAGTCGTCATACGTTCTATCGCTGTATTTACTGCCGCTGCTGGATTTTCTCTTATGAAAAAACATCGATACCCTTATCAAAACCGAAAAAATAACATAATAAACCAGCGCTTCGAAACCGTTCCGGGAATTCAGATAATACATCAAAACGAAAGGAAGCGGCGAAAGTAAGGGGAGCCAAATTTGCTTTTTCACGGTGCACCTGCCTATTGATATTCACTTTGAATTCATCATATCATAAGTTCGTTCCTCCAGGTATGTGCACCTTTAATCCGCTTTTCTGAAACACCCTCCAAAATGAAAAGAGACATCGGGCATATAAATCAGCCGCCATGTCCCTTCATCTCTTTCTCCTGATCGGAGCTTGAATTACAAGGGGGGAGCGCCTATCCCCCCTGCATCGTCGTTTGTCCGTTGCGCTCCTTCAGAATCACATCGTGCGCGCCGCCCTCCACAAGGCTGGTCGAGGAGACCATCGTCAACCTGGCCTTTTGCTGGAGCTCAGGGATTGTAATCGCGCCGCAGTTGCACATGGTCGATTTGATCTTGCTTACAGTCAAATCCAGATTGTCCTTCAGCCGTCCTGCATACGGAATAAAAGAGTCGACTCCCTCTTCAAACTCCAGCTTCGCTTCCTTGCTCTCGCCGCCGAAGTCGTAGCGCTGCCAGTTGCGCGCTCGGCTGGAGCCTTCGCCCCAATATTCCTTGACAAAGTTGCTGCCGAGCAGCAGCTTACGTCCCGGGCTTTCGTCAAAGCGGGCAAAATAGCGGCCCAGCATCACGAAGTCCGCGCCCATGGCGAGAGCCAGCACGATATGATAATCGTGGACAATGCCTCCGTCCGAGCAAAGGGGGACGTAGACTCCTTTGTCCTCGTAATACTTCTGCCTCGCCTCCGCCACTTCAATGACGGCGCTTGCCTGACCGCGGCCAATCCCCTTCTGCTCGCGGGTGATGCAGATAGAGCCGCCGCCGATGCCGACCTTGACGAAATCCGCTCCGGCTTCGGCCAAATAGAGGAAGCCTTCGCGGTCCACTACATTGCCTGCGCCGATTTTCACCTGCTCGCCGAACGTTTCTTTCACATAGCGGATCGTTTCCGCCTGCCATTCCGAATAGCCGTCGGACGAATCGATACAGAGAATGTCCGCCCCTGCCTCGACCAGAGCCGGAACCCGCTCCCGATAATCCCTCGTATTGATCCCGGCCCCGACGATGAGCTGTTTGTTTGCGTCATGCAGCTCCAGAGGATACTCCTTGTAGCTGTCGTAATCTTTTCGAAAAACAAGGTACAGCAGATTTCCGTTCGCATGAATGACCGGAAGGCAGTTCAGCTTATGCTCCCAGATCAACTCATTCGCCTCTGACAGCGTAATCCCTTCGTGAGCCACCACCAAGGAAGCCAGCGGAGTCATGAACTCGGCAATTTTCGTATCGGCCGGCATCCGGCTCTCCCGGTAGTCGCGGCTCGTGACGATTCCCAGCAATTGCCCCGACGGCCCTCCATCGTCCGTAACGGCAATAGTGGAATGGCCCGTTTGCGCCTTTAATCGAAGCAAATCCGCGAGCGTGTGGTCAGGCTTGAGGTTGGAATCGCTGAATACAAAGCCTGCTTTGAATTTCTTCACCTTGCGGATCATTTCCGCCTGCTGCTCAACCGGCTGCGATCCGTATATAAATGAGATGCCCCCGCATTGGGCCAAGGCGATTGCCATGTTATGATCGGACACCGCCTGCATAATGGATGAACTGACAGGCAGATTGATTTCCAACGGCGGCTGTTCGCCTTTCTTGAATTTCGCAATGGGCGTGCGCAGCACGACGTTATCCGGAATGCAGTTCTTGGTCGTTAAGTTAGGGATAAGCAAATAATCGCTGAACGTTCTCGAAGGCTGGTCATAATAAAAAGCCATGGGCATCTTCTCCTTGCCAAGTAATTTATATGATTTTCCTTTCCTTACACCTTGCCTAAGCAATAGACAGGGACCTTCAAGTCCTGCTCAAGCTGCAAATAATGCTCTCCTTTGGCAAGAATCGCCTGGATGCCGACAAGCTGGATGCCCATTTGCCTCAACTGAGCGGCAATCGAACGGATGGTTGCGCCGGAGCTGATAACATCATCGAGCAGGAGAACCCGGTCCCCTTCGTTGAATCCGTCAAAGCAAATATAATTTTCATTGTACGCCGTCTCCCGCCGCACGCATATTGGGAAATCCTCGTACAAGTCCGTACTCAGCCTCAAAATATTGATCGGCTTCCGAAGCCGGTAGGCGGCAAGCATCCCCCATGTATGACCGCCCGGCTCAGGCGAGACGATGTAATCGAATGCCGGAAAATGTTCCGTAATACTTCCAGTCAAATGCTCCGTTATCTCCTCCGTCAGCTTCGGTTCAATAAAGGTTCCCCTCTCGCCGAACGGGTAGAGTTTAAAATCGTACGTAGTCTTACTGTCCTTTACGATCTTGACGGTTCGCGCTCCGTTGATAGAGCTGTTCAATTCAGATAGGCTGCTGTACATGTCCTTCACTCCTCTGAAGTTAAGTCTTGTCTGGGTAACACAAACAGCCCGAGGAACAAGAGGCGCAGACCAGAGCTTCTTTCCGGGCGGAAACGCATAGATCATCCACGGAAGAAATTCTTTACTTGCATCTGCAGCCTCTTGTAGCCTGGGGCAATTTACGGTTGCCTGTAGAAACGCCCATTCCGATTAATGAGCTTATACAAGAGTTTTTATGTTATATTATATAACATGATTCTTTTTCAATATCCTATCACTCTCAGCATCCAGCGTCAACAAGAAACTTTTCCGCCGTTAACCTCCGTAATTCCCTAACACAAACCTTTCATATAAATATGTCAAACCCACACCTCATGTTACAAAACAAGACGTTTTTGGACGCAAAAAAGCCGCCCCCATCGGGCGACTTTTCATAAACAACTATGGTTTAGATCGGGTAAGCAGCAGCATAAGGAACGAAATAAAGATAATCGCTACCGTCCAGGCCCAAGCCATCCCCACATGTCCGGAATCCACAGCGACATAAATAGCCGTAGGAATCGTCTGCGTTTTCCCGGGGATATTGCCCGCGATCATCAGCGTGGCCCCGAATTCGCCCAGACTGCGCGCGAACCCGAGAATATAGGCGGTGACGAGCGAACGAACCGTCAACGGAAGCGTGATATATCTGAACACCTGCCGCTCGTTAGCTCCATAGGAGCGCGCAGCCCCTTCCAAATCGCGGTCTACCGCGGCAAATCCAACCTTCATCGTTTGATACACAAGCGGGAAGGCCACGACAACCGAAGCGATCACGGCGGCCCACCAGGAAAAAATGACCGGGGCGGCAAACAGCCATTCGATGAACCGGCCGAGCAGGCTTTTCCGTCCCAGCATGACGAGGAGCACAAAGCCGACGACCGTCGGCGGAAGAACCAGCGGCAGCATCGCAAAGGTTTCAAGAATCATTTTTCCTTTAAAGGTATGCCGGGACATCCACCAGGCTGCGCCTACACCAAGAACAATAACGACTAAACTGGATAAGAGCGAAACCTGCAGCGATAGCCTGATCGGCGTCCAGAATTCATGCCAGCTCATCATGTTCACATTTATTGAATTACGGAAAATCCGTATTTAACGAATACGTCCAGCGCTGCCTTAGACTGCAAATAAGTGTAAAAGCTTCCCGCTTCCTTCGCATGCTTCGTCGCCTTAACAAGTCCGATCGGATATTCGACAGGCGTGTATGTCTTAGGGTCGACGGCAAAGGAAACCTTGACCTTCTGCGAGGTTAACGCGTCTGTCTTATAAACGAATCCAACCTCTGCATTTCCAGTTTCCACATATTGCAGCACCTGTCTCACGTCTTTGGCCTGCACCAGCTTGGGCTGCAGCGAATCCCAGAGCTTTGCGTTCGTCAGTGCTTCCTTGGCATAGCTTCCGGCAGGCACGCTCTCGGGGATGCCGACAGCCACATGCTTCACATCCGTTTGGGCCAAGTCTGCGACCTGTGCGATTTGCGCCTTCGCATCCGTTCCTACAACAGCCACCAGCTCGTTAGTCAGCAGCTTTTTTTGCTGATCCGCCTGGATGTACTGCTTATCTACAAGCTCTTTCATATTTTTGGCCGCTGCCGAAAGGAACAAGTCTGCCGGAGCTCCCTGTTCAATCTGCTGCTGAAGCGCGCCGGAAGCACCGAAGTTAAAATTTAATTTGATGTTCGGATTTTCCGCTTCGTAAGCCTTCTGAATTTCTTTCAGTGCGTCGGTCATGCTCGCTGCAGCCGACACGGTCAGTTCCACCTTTTCCGCCGGCGCTGGACTTGGCGTATTTGCGGCTGGAGCCTGCGAACCTGCATTACTGCCGCCGGCAGCCGAATTGGATGCAGTACCGCATCCAGCAAATACCAGCATTACGGATACAATCAAACACAAGATATAACTATTTTTAATCATTCCAAATCATTTCCCCTATCCTAAGTAGGATTTAATTATAAATAAACATGATTATTATACCTGCCGTACACCTCCTTGTAAACTTACGCAGACGTTTTATCCCGACGTATTACGTCGAACAGCAAAAAAATGTTGCCCTGTCTAAATTCATTCCCATTCCGCTGCAATGATAATCTCGTTCATAGGATTGTGTTATAATTAGGCATATCACATAAGCCAGTTATGCTTCTGACTAGGAGGTTCGCGATTTGTCAAGCGATATGTCTTATACAACCGAAGAAATCGCCAAGCTGCTCAAAATATCCAAGCTCACCGTGTATGATCTCATAAAAAAAGGCGATTTGCCTTCTTATCGCGTCGGCAAGCAAATGCGGGTGGACGCTTCCGATCTGGAAGCTTATAAACAGCGGGCAAGGACGCTTACCGCGGCGGATCGTCCTCTTCCGGCGAGCCAATCGACGCCCTCTTCCGTCTCCGTCAGCACCAGTGCCATTCGCCCGCTCGTAATTACCGGGCATGATATCGGTCTCGATATTTTAGCTAAGCATATGGAGAAAACCATTCCGGGCATCCGCCCTCTGCGCTCCTTTGTCGGCAGCCTCGACAGCCTGATCTCGATGTACCGCGGAGAGTCGGATCTTGTCAGCACCCATCTCTTGGACGGAGATACAGGGGAGTATAACCTTCCGTACATCCGAAGCTTGCTCGTCGGCTCCTCTTACTTGGTCGTCAACCTGCTTTCCCGCAGCGCCGGACTTTACGTAAGGCAAGGAAATCCGTTCGGACTTCAGCAATGGTCTGACCTAAGCCGGCCGGGGCTCAAATTCGTGAATCGGGAAAAAGGCTCCGGCGCGCGGGTGCTTCTGGACGAGCAGCTCCGTCTTCACGGCATCAAGCCGGAGCAGCTGGACGGCTACGAGAACGAACAAGCCAACCACCTCGGGGTGGCCTCAAAAGTGGCGTCCGGCAAAGCCGATGTCGGGGTTGGCATTGAGAAAGCTGCATCGATTGTCGGACATGTCCAGTTCATTCCGCTGATTCAGGAACGGTATGACCTCGTGATGCTCAAGAAACCGGAAAACCGGGCCTGGATCGATTCGCTGCTGCGAATATTGCAGTCTGCAGCATTCAAGCAAGAACTCCAGGCTATCTCCGGATACGATCTGTCCCGTACGGGAGACATCTTAGTGGAGACCTAAGAAGACATCGGCTGTATTCCAAAAAAACCTCTTCCGCCCGGAAGAGGTTCATTCCTTATCAAATACAAGCAGCCCCGCCCGTTTCAATTCATCGACATGAATTTCGGAAAGCTCCTCCAAGATCCCCATTCCCTTTTCGGTCAAACTTATGAGAATGCTCCGCCTGTCCTGCCGGTTTGGACAACGCTGCACCATCCCTTGCTCTTCGCAGCGCTGGATAAGCTCTACGCACGCATGAGGCGTAATTTGCAGACGCTCCGCCAACTCCTTCGGCGTAGCATAATTTCTTTCGGGGAATCCCATGATCGACAGCATCAGCTGATGAGATTGAGGGGTTAACCCTTTGCTTCTGGCGGCCTCTTCGCTAAACCGGATAAATTTGCGAATACGGTACCGGAAGAATGCCAGCTGCTCATAGATATGTTTAGGTAAATGCTCCTGCTCCATTGCCGTCTCCTCCGTTCCATTTATATCTCAGTGTATGGGATAGGAAGCTCCAAGACAAACTCATTGCTCATTTAATGTAATGTTTTATGACGCAAATTTACGAATCCAGAAAGATTTTCATAAAAATTATTATTTTATGTTAGTTATTATAACACGATTTATTGACTTCATTCGTAGTGCGATATATATTTAGTTGTAAATAGTTAGTTTGGCAGTTCTCCCGCTTCAACCGTTTCCTATTCCAAACGTGCTAAATACGTGAACACTGGTGATCGATAATGACGACTATGACGACAAAAAAAGTGAAAAGCGTCTGCCCCTATTGCGGTGTCGGCTGCGGCATCGTGCTGGAAGTGGCCGGTAATCGTGTAACGAAAGTGACCGGCGATAAAGAGCACCCCGCTAATTTCGGCAGATTATGCACGAAAGGCAGCACTTGCGCGCAAGCCATAACGGAATCGGGACGAATGGAATACGCTTATCGCCGCCCAGCGCGAGGGGCTGAGCCGGTTCGGCTCGCAATCGACGAAGCGATCACCGAGACAGCAAGGCGGCTGCGGGCTATTCTCGATGCGCAGGGGCCGGACGCCATCTCGTTTTATGTATCGGGGCAAATGTCGCTGGAAGCACAATACCTTATTAACAAGCTGGCCAAGGGCTTCATCCGGACCAACAACATCGAATCCAACTCCCGGCTATGTATGGCTAGCGCCGGCAGCGGGTATAAGCTTTCGCTCGGAGCGGACGGCTCGCCCGGCTCTTACCAGGATATCGAACCGGGCGGATCTGTTTTTCGTTATCGGGGCCAACATGGCGGACTGTCATCCGATTTTGTTTCTGCGAATCATGGACCGCGTGAAAGCAGGCGCCAAGCTCATTGTAGTCGATCCCCGGCGCAACGCCACGGCAGACAAGGCAGCGCTATATATGCAGATCAAGCCGGGCACCGACCTGGCTCTGCTCAACGGACTTTTGCACCTGATCGTCAAAAACGGCCATACCGACCCCGCCTTCATTGCCGAATTTACTTCAGGCTGGGATGCTATGCCGGGATTTTTGGAGGACTATCCTCCCGACAGGGTGTCTGAGATAACAGGCATTCCCGAAGCCGATATTCGCCGGGCGGCACAATGGATCGGCGAATCCCCCGAGTGGATGAGCTGCTGGACCATGGGGCTGAATCAGAGCACGCACGGCACATGGCATACGAATGCCATCTGCAATCTGCATCTGGCCACCGGTGCCATATGCCGCCCCGGGAGCGGCCCCTTCTCGCTTACCGGACAGCCGAATGCCATGGGAGGCCGGGAGATGGGTTATATGGGGCCCGGTCTGCCCGGGCAGCGCAGCGTGCTCGTTGAAGCGGAGCGTCATTTTATCGAAGATATGTGGCAAATTCCGCGCGGCTCCCTCCTGGACCGAGACAGGTACGGGCACCGTGTCCATGTTCCAAAAGATGCAGGAGGGAGAGATTAACGCCTGCTGGATCATCTGCACCAACCCGGTCGCAACGGTAGCTAACCGCAAGAACGTGATCGCAGGCCTGCAGGCTGCCGATCTCGTCATTACGCAGGACGCCTTCTTCGACACCGAAACGAATCGCTATGCGGACCTGATGCTGCCCGGAGCTCTATGGTCGGAAGCTGAGGGCGTGATGATCAACTCCGAACGGAATCTGACCTTGATGCAAAAGGCGGTTCATCCTCCCGGCGAAGCAATGCCGGACTGGCAGATTATCGCGCGGGTCGCATGTGAAATGGGCTTTGCCCCGGCTTTTACTTATGACTCTTCAGCCGATGTATACCTTGAAATCCAACAAGCCTGGAATCCGAAGACGGGCTACGATATTCGCGGCGCTTCCTATGAGCGATTACGGGAAACGCCATGGCAGTGGCCCTGCGCTCCCAGTAGCGTGAATGACCGCAATCCGATCCGCTATTTGAACACAGGCGTCAGCCAGCAGCTGAGGGAAAATGAGGATGGAAGCCGTCCGCGCGTCGTTTTTGCAACCGAAAGCGGGAAAGGCGTTTTTCTCGCCCGTCCTTTTTTGCCCCCCTCTGAAATGCCGGACGACGAGTTCGCATTCGTTCTCAATACAGGCCGCTTGCAGCATCAATGGCATACCTTGACCAAAACCGGCAAAATTACGATGCTCAATAAATTGAATCCAGGTCCCTTCCTTGAGATTCATCCCGAGGATGCACAGGCGCTTGGCATCAGCGACAAAGATCGGGTAGAGATCCGGTCGCGCCGGGGTTCAGCCATTTTACCGGCCATCGTTACCGACAGAGTGCGTCCGGGCAACTGCTTCGCTCCCTTTCACTGGAACGATGTGTTCGGCGAGAAGCTTGCAATTAACGAGGTGACGAATGACGCGACCGACCCGATTTCTTTTCAGCCGGAATTTAAATTTTGCGCCGTTTCGCTGGCTCGGGCTGCAGAGAAGGCTCCGGCTGAGCAAACGCCATCGCCGGGCGAAAGAACACCCGTTCTCTCTGGGGCAGCGGCAGTGAAATCGGCGCAAAAGGAGGAAGTTTACATGACCAAAGTGGATACACTCGCAACCATGTTAGGCATCGAATCACCGGCCAGCTTATCTTTAGAAAGTCATGAGAAGCTGTATCTTGCCGGTTTTATGACCAGCTTGCGTACAGACGATGCACGAAGCGCTTCGGGCGTTCCCGTCCTTCCTCCTACGGCGCCGCTCGAGCCTGCCAAAAAGTATTGGCTCGACGGGATGCTGGCCGGGATGTTCTCCCGCACCTATCTTCCGGATGCAGAGCGCGCATGGACGCCATCCCCTGCCCCGGCTGCGCAGGCCGAAACTAACCGGGCGCAGGTGACGATTCTGTGGGCTTCGCAAACAGGCAACGCCGAAGAAGCGGCTCATGAATGCGCCAAGAAGCTGCAGGCGGCAGGCCGCAGCATTCGAATAAAGAGCATGGACGCCTTTGCACTCGATGAATTGTCTTCGGAGCGCTGTGTCCTGATAGTCGCCAGCACGTTTGGCGCCGGCGATCCGCCGGATAACGGCACAAGCTTCTGGCAGGCGTTACAAGCGGAGAACGCTCCTCGACTACCGGAGCTGTGTTATGCCGTTCTTGCGTTCGGCGATTCCAGCTACGACCTGTTCTGCGGGTTCGGACGAAATCTCGATGCCCGTCTGGAACAGCTTGGAGCACGACGTCTTAGGGATCGTCTCGACTGCGATACCGATACTCGAGAGCAAGTCGATGTATGGCTGAATTCGATCTCTTGGACAGCGGAACCGGGAAACAGCGCTTCAGTCGAGACAGCTCATTCTGCAGCCGCTGTGCTGATCAGCCATGAAACGGAAACGGCCGCAGCGACGGAAGCCTCCATCTCCATGGCTAGGACGTATGACCGCAATCGTCCGCTGCGTACGTGCATGCTCTCCAGCCGTCGCCTGAGCAGGGAAGGCTCCGAGAAAGACACGCGCCATTACGTGTTCGATTTAAAAAATACCGGTCTGCATTATGAGGTCGGCGATGCGCTGGGTGTCTGGCCTTCCAACTGCCCGGAGCTTGTTAAAGAGCTGCTTGATACGACCGGCTTGCCTCCCTCTGCGCTCGTAACGGTAAATGACCGGCAAATGCCGCTCGAGGAAGCGCTCCTCCGGCATGTTGAGATTGCGCGTATCCCTCCCGGCGTCCTCCAATTCCTCCAGGAACGCTCCGGCAGCGAGACGCTCGGACAGCTGTTGAAGAAGGAAAATAAAGCCGAGCTGAAAAAGTGGCTTCAGGGTCGCCAACTGATCGATCTACTTCAGCAATTTCCCGCTGTGCTGAATGCCGAACAATTGATCGGGCTGCTGAAGCCTTTACAGCCAAGACTGTATTCGATCTCTTCCAGCTCCAAAGTGAACTCAGACGAGGTTCACATAACCGTCTCTACCGTTCGTTACCAGTTCAACGGACGTATCCGCAAAGGCGTCTGCTCCACCTTCCTCGCTGAGCGAATCAAACCCGAGGAGGAGGTTTCCATCTTTGTACAGAAATCCGCTCATTTCCGCCCGCCTGCCCATCCGGATGTACCGATGATCATGGTCGGAGCAGGCACCGGCGTAGGGCCGTTCCGGGGCTTCCTTCAAGAGCGGCAGACTGCCGGCGCGAAGGGGAAAAATTGGCTCTTCTTCGGCGAACAGCGCTCCGAGTATGATTTCTACTTCAAGGATGAGCTGGAGGCGATGCGGGACAGCGGGATTCTTCACCGGCTGAGTACAGCCTTCTCTCGCGATCAGCAGGAGAAATTGTATGTGCAGCACCGGATGCGGGAGCATGGAGAAGAGCTCTGGGCATGGCTGCAAGACGGTGCTCACTTTTACATTTGCGGCGATGCGAGCCGAATGGCCGCAGAGGTTGAAGAAGCATTGAAGCAAATCATCCAACAGCATGGAAGCATGACCCGGCCTGACGCGGAGAGCTATGTGAAGGAAATGGCGAAATCCAAACGATATGCACGCGACGTTTATTGATTTCCCCCACAACAAACGAAAATAAAGCCGGGGCTATGGGCCCTTCGGCTTTATCTTCGTTCCCTCATTTGAACGAAGCGGTCCGAAAAAGCGCCGGATGCCCCTCGCCCATCAGCCAATGGATTTCGAGCGATCGCCGGCCTTTCCCTCCCCGTCAGTTCAAAAAGTATTCCCTCACTTCCAGCCAGTTGTGAACCCGTACGTAACCGGACTCATGAATATTATGAGGCGATGTAAAGAGGATTCCCTGCCCCGTAAAACGTTGAAAATGCCGGGCATTATCGTCAATCAAATAATCGGCATGGATAATGCTTTTATCCCCGCAAAACACAAAATTGAGTTCATTTAAAAAACTAAAATGCTCCTTTAACCATTCATACTTTGCGGTGAAGGAAGCCGGATGCTCCATGGCCGCGGTCGTTATGAAAATTTCATAGCGTTCGCTCAATTGCTTGATCACTTCCTGACTGTCCTTCATGACCTCCAAATCGCGGAAGAACAACGGGTCACGCAGGTAAGCGTTAATTTCATTGTGCAAATGAGGACGCAGGTGCCTGAGGCGTGTCCCCATCAGATCGTTCATCGTCAGATTGTCGTTATGGTCGCGATTAATGACCCGCAGCATTTTCGGATTAAAGTCAGCTACAACCTCGTCCATATCAATGGCAATTCTCTTCATGAATTGTACGGCCCCCTTCAAGATCCATTTAGTCCCATTATACAGGATGCAAGATTGTTATAATCAAAAGATTCTGTTATTCACCGGCTGGCATGCGCATAAGCATACACACGTGCGTAGAGGAATGGATATAGGGTTCCAGTCACTGATAAAGTAACAACGGCCCCGCTATGGCGCGGAGCCGCTGTACTTTGGGCCAAATACAGAAGATTCGTCTCCTGAAATGACATTGTTCTTTTCTATTAAGCGTAGGATGCCAGCCTTATACCGCTCCTTGCACCGGCTTGCCTTGGGAATGGCGGTACAGCTGCTCGTAGTACCCGTGCTGCTCCATCAACTGCCGGTGGCTGCCCTCTTCCACAATCCGTCCCTGCTTCATCACCAGGATGCGGTCTGCCTGCATGATGGTGGAGAGCCGATGAGCGATGACGAGCGTCGTCCTTCCCTTGGAAACGATATGCAGGGCGGACTGTACGAGCTGCTCCGTGTGGGAATCCAGATTGGCGGTAGCCTCATCCAATATTAGAATTTTAGGCTGGAACACCACGATCCGCGCAAAAGAAATCAGCTGCCGCTCCCCTGCCGATAGTCCGCTTCCCCGCTCCGACAGCTGGGTGTCGTACCCGTTCTTCAAGCGCGAAATCAGCGTATCCGCCCCCACGAAGGTGCAGGCCTCGATAACCCTCTCGCGGGAAATCGTCTCATCGAACAGCCGGACATTGTCAATGATGCTGCCCGAGTACATGAACGGCTCCTGCTGAACAAGGCCGACCATGCGGTGCAGCGAGGCCTGCGGCAGCAGCCTTACATCCATCCCGTCGATCTCGACGCTGCCCTTCTTGACATCGTAGAAGCGGCACAGCAGGCTCATCAGCGAGCTTTTTCCCGCGCCCGTCGTGCCGACAATTCCGATCATCTCGCCCGGCCGGATATGGAGATCGAGATCCTGAATAATCGGAACGCCTTCCTGGTATTCAAATTGGACGTGGTTATAATCAATCCGTCCCTGAATACCCGACATTTCCACTTGAATCGGCTTAGGCACGTCTTTAACCTGAAGCTCGGTAGTGAACAATCTCCACAGACGGTCCATGGATACCGTGGTCGACTGCAGAGTGTTCCACTGCTGGGTGATCGAGTTGATCGGCTGAAAAAACTGGCGGATATACGTAATAAACGCATACAGCACGCCAAACTCGATGGAATGGTGCAGAACAGCCATCCCGCCCAGCCAGGTCAGGAAGGCAACCGACAGGTTGCCCAGCATATCGAACGACCGGTTGAACAGCACGTTCGTTCTGATCTCGCGCAGGTTAGCGCGGTAATAAATCCGATTGCGCTCCGTAAACCGTTTCTCCTGCTCCTTCTCTTGATGGAACGCCTGAATCATATTCATACCGGCCAGGTTCTCCGCCACGAACGCGATCAGACGGGATAGCTGAGTTCTTGCGTTCTGGTACGTTTTGCGCATATACGAGCGGAACCCGATCGCAATAGCCGCTATGATCGGCAGCAGGATCATACTGTATCCGGCCAGCACCGGATCGAGATGAAACATAAGCAAAATGATGAATATCAGCGTCATGCCATCCCGGATCAAACTCAGAAACACTTGCGTAAAAAATTGGTTCAGCGCCTCGGTATCGCTGGATACGTGCGTCACGAGACTTCCGCTCTGAAACCGGTCAAAGAACGGCATGGAAAGCTTCGTAATGTGCTCGAACAGTTCTTTGCGGATACGGCCAACAATGCTTTGGCCCGTATACTGGAGCAGATTGTTCTGAATATAAGTAAATACGAAGCTGACAACGGATAACGCCAGATAAACGCCGCAGATGATCAGCAGCAGCTTGAAATCGTTGTTTCCGTTCAACAAATCGCCGTCGATGGCTATTTTGACGAGATACGGCTGCAGCAGATCGGCTGCAATAACGAGCAGCGTACAGCAGAAGATCAGCAGAAATTTCATCCGGTGCGGCTTGGCGTAAGCCAATGTCGCACGAAAGGCCGCACGCCGGTCTTCCTTGCTGACATAATAAGAGCTGTTGATTTCTTCTTCCGGCTTCTTATTTCCGGTTGCCGCTTCCTTCGACATAGCGCGTCCCCTCCTCCTGGATCGAATAGAGGGAGGCGTAAATTCCTTCCTCCGCCATTAATTGATGATGCGTTCCCCGCTGCACAATCGTTCCCTCATCCATAACTATGATTTCATCCGCATGCTTTAAAGCGCTGATGCGATGGGCAATGATGATCGTCGTTTTGTTCTTTCTGCGCAGGCGCAGGTTCTCAATGATCTTCGTTTCCGTTACGGCATCCACCGCGCTGACGCTATCGTCCAGAATGAGAAGCGGAGCGTCCTTGATAAAACCTCGGGCGAGACTGGTACGCTGCCGCTGGCCGCCTGACAAGGTAACGCCTCTCTCCCCCAGCTTCGTTTCGAATTGGTCGGGGAATTCCATAATATTATTGTAGATCTGGGCCTGCTTGGCGGCCGTCTCTACCGCTTCAAAAGCAATTTCGCGGTCATGGAACGCTATATTGTCGCGAACGGTCGTGCTGAACAGAAACCCATCCTGGGGCACGTAAGCGATTTGGTGGCGTAGGCTTTCCAGCGTAGCGCTGCGGATGTCCATCCCACCGATCTTAATCGTCCCTTCGGGCGGCTCATAAATCCGGAGCAGCAGCTTGACCAGCGTCGTTTTGCCGCTGCCTGTTTTGCCGATGATTCCGAGCGTTTTACCCGGTTCCAGCTTCAAACTGACGTCATGCAGCGCCGGTTGAGAGGAATCCGGGTACGTAAACGACAGGTTGTCGATGCGAATTTCCCCGTTCTTCTTCATATGGATCGGCTTGGCCCCTTCAATCTCCAACACAGCCGGCTGGACGGCCAGCAGCTGGTTGATCCGCTCCAAGGACGCTCTCGAACGCTGCATCGTATTGATTACGTTGCCGATCTGCTGCAGCGGGTTGACCATCATCCGCAAATACAGCGTAAGCGAAACAAAATTTCCGAGGGAGAGCTGATGATGGATCGTCATATAACCGCCGACCGCGATAGACAAGATCAGCGAGAGCGAGCCCAGAAAGGGAAGCAGCGCCTGAAAAACCGACGATAATCGCACGAGCCGCAGCTGCTTCTCAATGATATTATCCACCGTTGCGCCGAAGCGGCTGCGCATAGTCGGTTCTACAGCGAACGTTTTCGTCACCCGAATGCCGCCGAACTGCTCCTCGGCCGATTCCGTCATCCGCGCCAGCGATTCCTGCACCTGCAAAGAACGTTTGCGGATGGCCTGGACCGAAATAAACGACGATCCATGGAATACAGGCCAGCGGAAGTACGCTCACCACGATAAGGGAGACCGGGATATCGCTGATTCCCATCATGACGATAACCGATAAAAGCAGGATCACTGCGTTGACAGTCTGGTTCAACCCGACAGAGATCGATTCCCGCACGCTTGTGACATCATTCATGACATAGCTGAGCAGCCTGCCGATCCCCTGCTTGGAGTGATAGCTTTCGCTTAAAGAAGTAAAATGGCCGAACAATCTTCTTCTGGTGTGAAATTCAAATAACCGTCCAAGACGCATCACCGTATACTGCCCGGACCCTCCCAGCAGTCCGTAGGCTACTCCTATGCCAAGCACTGACCAAGCTGTAGTGCACGATGATGGCCTCTGTCGCTCCGTTTCCCTGCAGCTCATCCGCAACCTTCCCCAAAACCTTGGGATAATAAGACTGAATGATGTTAGCGCTTGCAGTGAGCATAATGGCCAAAGCATAGAAATACCAACGCGACTTCAGATAATCGGTAAGTAACTGAACTTTCAATCGCATCCACATCCTGTTATTTTGTTTGTCGTAACGTCTCAGTCCTTAATTATACTTCGGCAACCTAAATATTTCACCCGAAAGCCGCCACCAATCCTGCCGTTTTTAGTGATTATTCCCGGGAAATTTGCGAGTGAAGCGCTTTATTCTACCAATAGCTCCTCATTCCTGTCATCTCCATCCGTTTAGGCACTGAATCTCCACTTAGCCCTTTGAAAATTTATTTTTTTGAAAAGAAGGAAAAAGGTTTTTCACGTATAATAATATGGATATCCCATCATGCTAGGAGACACCCAGAATGCACAAATTCCTTCTCGCCCTCACCCTCCTCTTGGCCGCAAACGCTGCCACAGTCAACGAAACAGCAATATCGACCGCCACTTCAACCGAAGCTTCACCATCGTACGACAGCAGCCTTGTCACCGCCCACCGCGGCAGTTCCGTTACGGCACCCGAGAATACGCTAAGCTCCATTCGCAGAGCGATAGACGACGGCGCCGGATATGCCGAGCTGGACGTGCAGGAAACCTCAGATGGTGTGCTTGTATTAATGCATGATGAGAACGCCAAGCGAACCACGGGCATCGACAAGCCGCTATGGGATCTTTCCTATAAAGAGCTGCAGCAAGCAAGCGCGGGAAGCTGGTTTCACAAAAAGTATGAGTCCGAGCGCGTTCCGACGCTGGAGCAAGTTATTGAAGCGGCTTCCGACCGGATCAAGCTGAATATCGAGCTGAAAAACAACGGACATCAGAAGCGGCTGGCGGAGGCTACTGTCGATTTATTGGAAAAACATCACTTCGAGAAGCAGTGTACGGTCACTTCCTTTGATAAAGGACTGCTTCAGAAGGTCAAACATAGAAATCCCGGCATCAAAACAGGCCTGATTGTAGACCGGAAGCCTTCCAGCCCGGAATCCAGGCAGCAGCTTCTGACAAGCCCGGACTACGAGGTAATCAGCGCAGCCTATACGTTCATGGATGCCGAGTTTGCTCAGGCGGCCGCCGCCAATCATAAGCAGCTCTATGTCTGGACGGTGAATGATCCCAAGCTGATGGAAAAAATGCTCGAGCTGAAGGTCGACAGCATCATTACGAACCAGCCGGAGCAGCTGATCGAGCTGTTGAAGCGCAAACCGAAGGTTTCCTTATAATAGAACAGCCCGGAATATTGCGCGCATAACAAACATCCCTCTTCCAAGCCGTCCAGGCTTCAAGAAGAGGGATGTTTTCATTGGCTTTTCAAACTAAACGGCATTCCCCGGCTGAACCGCCTCCGTGTCCGCATTCGCATCGGACGGTAAGTGAAACGAGCGGTATTCCTTGGCTCCTCGTATCTCCAGCGCATTCAGCTGCAAGCCGTAAGCGCAGCCGCCATCGATTCCGATTTTGTCGCCGCCGAACCAAATATCCGCCCGGTCATGAAGCTCCATCGTCAACGTATGCCCGAAAACAACTGTTTTATCTACAACCGTCGGACGGTTATAGAAAGGATCGCGAATCCACATAAAATCCCTTTCAGGCTGCTCCTTCCATTCCGGGAAAGCCGGATTCAATCCTGCATGAACGTAAATATGGTGCTCATCCTCCGCATAGAGCGGCCGGCTGGCCAGAAATTGCACATGCTCCGCATAGCGCTCCAGAATCCAGGCTTTAAGCTCGCACAGCCTGGATTCATCCCATTCGCACCCGGTCCACTCGGAGCCGCAGTAGCTTTGCAAGGTCGGCAAACCGCCATATTCGAGAAACTTCGCCTGCACGACCGGGTCTGGACTGGACAGCCATTCGACAAACCGCTGGTCATGATTTCCCCGCAGCGCCGTAACCAGACCGTCGGAGCTCATGCGAATAAGCTGCTCTACCACTTCTTTACTGTCGGGTCCGCGGTCCACATAATCGCCCAGCAGCATCAGCCTATCTTTGCCCGGACAATAGGCCGTATGCCGGAGCAGCCGGTTAAAGGTGTCCAAGCAGCCATGAATATCACTTATTACTATCGTTCTCTCTGCCATACAGCCCGCCTCCCCCTCTGTCTTGACAACAAATATATGTTCCGATCCTCCCGCCTGCTACTGGACGGCATTTGCAAAGCGGATGATCGAAAATCCCAATGTAGACCCCATGATCCGATTTTTAAGAGGTACCAGCGACGGCGTGAGTCTAAGCTCCAATCCTGAAGCCGTCAGCCGCTGAAGCAAATCCCCCATCGGCTCGACGAGCATCGGCGTTACGGTTTCATAGGAAACATAGTAGCCCGCATGGGCGTTATGTAATGTAAAAGCCTGGTCCGGCATCGTATACCGGTATAAAACGGTCTGCCGTATTCTTTCGAGCCATGCGCTTTCCACTGCTGCCAGCTTCGTTGCGGACGTTAGAGCAAACAGCTCCTCCCGATCCTCCTGCGAGGTCGTCTCTTCACACCAGCAGACCACACGCGGACAAGCTCTCGGAAAAAAGTAATGAGGAGCGTGCTCCTCATCAATGGCCCATACCACGGAAGGATTCCCTTGGATGGCCGCGGCAGGCCTCGGATGAAACCTGCGTATAGCAGGGTCTTCACTAAAATGATACAGCATTCCATTCTCCTTTGGATTAAAATAAAATAAAAACATGCCGGACTGTTCTATCCCATAATATGGCATTTATTTAGACGAAATCTGCGTCCAAAAGTTGCTTTGCGCAGGCAAAAAATCCTTACTATTTTAATTAATATTATTAACTTTTAACTCTGCTAATTTTGTCGAAATTCCGCTAGTTACGCGGAATTTGTCTTCTTTCCTCATAGGCTTTGCTCGATCCTCAGCCTGCTCATTTTCAAGTGGAAATCGTCCGGTTTATATGATACATTATGTACCATATAAACCAAGAATAGGGTGACAAATATGAAGCATTGGAACCGCTGGATTTCGTTCGCAGCCATTTTCGTCTTCGTCATAACCGCTTGTTTTATGAGTTTCAGCTATGCTCGTCAAGCCCCGCTTTCCGCAGGGCCGTCCTCAATTTCCCCCTTCTTTTTGTTCGTGAGTCCCCCTGTTCCGAACGACGGATCCAGTTACAGTTTGCAGCGGCATAAGCAGCAAGCATTGATTTCTGCCCCAATGAGAATGTCCGATTCCAGTCAAGTCGCTTTGAACGCGAATGATGCGCCCAAGGCTTTAGCTCTGTCCTTACCTTTGTTTTTTCTCCCTTTTTTTCTGCCGTTTGTTCAAGGTCAATAAGCCCGTTTGCCGTTTGCCGCTTTACCTTTAAGTCAACACTGCTTTCGCTAGCCGCCGAATAAGGTGCAGATCAGGTCCACACCCGTTCTAGCCGTCCGGTTCCGCAAATCCAGCGCAGGATTGAGCTCTACGAAATCCGCGCTGAGAAGCCCTCCCGCTTCCCGGATAGCCCTCAGCGCCAGATGCGCCTCCTCCAGCCGGACACCGTGCGGTACCGGTGTGCCGACGCCAGGAGCATCGGTCGGGTCCAGACCGTCCAGATCAAAGCTCAGATGAAATCCGGCCGTGCCATCCCCGACAATCGACAGCACCTGATTCATCACGTCCTGTATGCCTACCCGGTCGATTTCCCGGATCGGAAACACCCGGATGCCCGTTTCCTGAATGAGCGCCTGTTCGCCGGGATCCAGTGAGCGGGTGCCTATTAAAACGACATGCTGAGGCATCACCTTGGGACGCAGCCCTCCGATCCGCGCAAGCAGAGGATGACCGTAACCTAGCAATGCCGCCAGAGACATGCCGTGAATATTCCCTGTCGGTGTCGTCTTATAAGTATTCAAATCGCCATGCGCGTCAAACCAGATCACGCCCAAGGGGCCATCTGCCGCAGCGGCCGTCCCTGCAACGGACCCGATCGCCAGACTGTGATCGCCTCCGATCACGACCGGGAGACGATGGTTTTGGCGGGATTGGAATACCGTACGGTATAACCGTTTATTTAACCGGACAATATCCTGCAAATATTTCGCATCGGGGCTCCCCTCCTCCGGCTCCGAGCCCCGAGCAGGCTTTCCTTTTGACGCCGATACGTCTCCGCAATCCGCTGCATCGCAGCCCGCTTTACGCAGCTTGCTCAGCAGGTCGGCGCAGCGAAACGCATCCGGACCCATCCGGCTGCCCCGGCAGGAAGCCCCGAGGTCAAAAGGAACGCCTATCACATCGACCGCCTGTTCCCTTAGGCTCACAGACTTCGTCCTCCTCCCAAGGTACAATTGCATTTGAAGTTGAAGTTATGAATAAACAAAGCCGTTCAACGGCGCAGCAGGCCTTTGAGCACGAACCAGAGATTGGCCGGTCTCTCAGCAATCCTGCGGGAATAGTAGGGATACCACTGCCGGCCGAACGGTGTGTAGACTCGCACGCGATATCCTTCCTCGACAAGCCGAAGCTGCAGGCTGGAAGCAATCCCGTACAGCATCTGAAATTCGAATTGAGAACGTGGGATCCCAAACAGTGAAGTATACGCCTTGATTTCCGCTATCAGGTTCTCATCGTGGGTGGCTACAGCTGTGTAGTGTCCTCCGGCCAAATGCGCCTTTGCCAGCTCCAAATATTGACGGTCCACGTCCTCTTTTTTCGTAAAAGCCACTTCGGCAGGCTCATGGTATGCGCCCTTAACGATCCTGACGTTAGTCCCCAGATCCCCCAGCTGCTTCAAATCCTGCGGCGAGCGATACAAATAGGCCTGGATGACAACACCGATATGCCCCGTGCCGAAACGTTCGGCAAGCGAATGGAACAGCTCGAGCGTAGAATCGGTCAGCGTAGAGTCCTCCATATCGATTCTGACAAAAGTGTTATAATATTTGGCCGCCCCCGTAATCCGCTCCATATGCTTCAGGCACAGAAGCGGATCCGCCTGGAATCCGAGCTGCGTCAGCTTAACCGAAAGATGCGCATTCAGCCCCTGATTGCCGATCGCCTCCAGCGCCCGGATCATTTGATCGGCCGCCTCGCCGGCCAGCCTCGGATCAACAATACTTTCACCCAAATAGTCCAGGGTGACCTCAAGCCCTTGGCTGTTCATGCTTTTGACCTGCTCCAAAGCCTCCTCCAGCGAATCCCCGGCGACGAAACGCCGGACGCCCAGGCGCGAACCGTATTTTTGAAATCGGGATTGGACAGCTCCCATCCCTGCCAGTTTCAGGACGATCCGACGGTATAACGAATTCATTTTCAGCACCAGCCCCCTTGCTTAAAGAAGCTCTGAGCACACCTTCGGCTGCGTAAATAAGAACAAGTAATCCGGGCCTCCCGCTTTGGAATCCGTTCCCGACATATTAAAGCCGCCGAATGGATGCACGCCCACCATAGCTCCAGTGCATTTCCGGTTAATATATAAATTGCCTACATGAAATTCCGCCTTGGCTTTGGCAATATGCTCCCGGTTCAGCGAATAAACGGAGCCCGTCAATCCGTATTCGGTGTTATTCGCGATTTCAAGTCCCTGATCGAAGGTCGAACAGCGGGAAAAAGACAGCACCGGGCCGAAGATTTCCTCCTGCATCAGACGCGCTTCGGGAGCAAGATCCGCCACAATGGTCGGTTCAATGAAATAGCCCGGCAGCTCCAGCGCCCTGCCTCCTGTCACGATCCGCCCTTCCTGCCGGCCGATTTCGACATACTGCAAAATTTTGTCATAGGAGGCCTGGTCGACGACGGGTCCCATATCATTGGCAAAATCGTCCGCCTCTCCTACCTTCAACGCATTTGTCAGTTCAATACAACGGCTCAGCACTTGGTCGTAAACATCCTCATGGACGATGGCCCGCGAGCACGCGGAGCATTTTTGCCCCGAGAAGCCGAAGGCAGCTGCGACAATTCCTTTGGCAGCCGCCTCCAAATCCGCCTCTTTATCCACCAGGATGGCGTCCTTTCCGCCCAGCTCGCCGACGAACCGTTTGATCCATATTTGGCCCGGGCCTACGTTGGCGGCCAGCTGTTGGATCCGTATGCCGACATCGCGGGAGCCTGTGAAGGAAATAAACCTCGTTGCCGGGTGCTCCACAAGCGTATCGCCGATCTCGCCTCCGCTTCCCGGCACGAAATTTACGACACCTGCAGGCAGCCCGCACGATTGGAGCAGGGCGACGAATTGCGCCCCGATAACCGGCGTCTGACTCGACGGCTTCAGCACAACCGTGTTTCCTGTCACCACGGCTGCGACCGTCATCCCGGCCAGAATCGCCAGCGGGAAATTCCATGGCGGAATGACTACGCCGACGCCGAGCGGCAAATATTCAAGCTCGTTGCGCTCACCTGCAAGCGGGATCAGCTCCTTGCGTCCCCGCTCTCCGAGGTCGATCATCTGTCTCGCGTAATATTCCAGAAAATCGATCGCCTCCGCCGTTTCCACATCGGCTTCTACGCGGGTTTTGCCCGCTTCGAGCATCAGCCAGGCGTTAAATTCCTGCTTCCTCCGGCGGAGGGCGGCCGCCGTCTTCCACAGCAGCTCCGACCGCTGGGCGGCCGGTACCCTGGACCAAGTCTTGAAGGCTTCCGCCGACGCTTCAATCGCCTTGACGGCCCATGCTTTGTCAGCCTTGCTGACCAGCCCGATCGTCTCCTGGCTCCGCGACGGATTCAAGGAAGTGAACGTTTTTTCCGTGTAAATCTCTTCTCCGCCGATAATTAACGGGTAGGATCGCCCTAGCTCTTCCTTCACCTTTGCCAGCGCATCCGACAGGGCTTCGCTATGGAGCGGGTTGCTGAAATCCGTAAACGGTTCTGGACGATACGGCATCATGGCTATCATGCCTCCTTGTTTTATACTGGCAGAACGGCTTTGATCTTGCTGACGGCGCAGTCGATCTGATCCTGCGTAATAATAAGCGGCGGCGCAAGGCGAATCAGCGTATGGTGAGTTTCTTTGGTCAGCAGTCCCAGATTCATCAAGCGCTCGCAATAGGTCCGTGCATCTTCATGAAGCTCGATCCCGATAAAAAGCCCTCTTCCCCGGATTTCCTTCACAATCGGCGAATGGATCTCCTGCTTCAGCTGGTTGAGGAAATATTCCCCCTGCTCCAAGGAACGCTGCACAAGCCCTTCTTCCTGCAAAACCTTCAGCGATGCGATAGCTACCGCACAGGCGAGCGGGTTGCCTCCGAACGTAGAACCGTGGGTGCCCGGATCGAATACGTCCATAATATCCCGGTTTGCCGCAACCATGGATATCGGCATGACCCCTCCGCCGAGCGCTTTGCCCAATATATACGCATCCGGGTGGACATGCTCCCAATCGGAGGCGAACCATTGGCCGGTCCGGCCGAGTCCTGTCTGAATTTCATCCATTATGAGCAGGACATTATGCTTGCGGCATAAAGCCTCCACATCGCGTAAATAACCGTCGCGCGGGATGACGATACCGGCCTCGCCCTGGATCGGCTCCACAAGAAAGGCGGCGGTATGATGACCGATCGCCTGCTCTAACGCGTCCGAGTCGCCGTAGGGAATAGAAACGAAGCCCGGCGTGAACGGACCGAATTGATGACGGTATTCCGGCGTGCTGGAGAAAGAGGTAATCGTGACGGTCCAGGCCGTGAAAATTGCCGTCACACACAATAATTTCCGCTTTGTCCTCGGGCACCCCCTTGACCTTGTAAGCCCACCGGCGCGCCATTTTGATAGCCGTTTCGACGGCTTCGGCGCCGGTATTCATCGGGAGGAACGCTTCCTTCCCCGTTAAGCCGGCGAGCAGCTCCAGCAAATCTCCCAGCCGTTCGTTATGAAAAGCTCGTGAGGTCAGCGTGACCTTATCTGCCTGATCTTTTAAGGCTTGAATAATTTTGGGATGGCGGTGCCCCTGGTTCAAGGACGAATATCCGCTGAGCATATCCATATACCGCTTTCCGGAAACATCGCGGACCCATACACCTTCCGCCTGCGCCACGACAATAGGAAGAGGATAATAGTTGTTTGCCCCGTATTTCTCCATTTTTCGAATCATTTCTTGACTTCTTTTCATCAGGTCTCACCCCGCTCGCAGTTCCGCGGACACGTACAGGCAAGAACGTTTTTTATGAAATGAGAAGGATAAGGAAGGATGTGAGCCCGGGCGTATCCGATCGGTTTTGAAATGATTGAATTTTCAGATAATAATAATTAGGCAGTCATCACATATCCATCTTATGATTACCATATGCAGTTGGGTTGGGCGCATGCCTAGTTCCTGCAAAATCAGCCTGTCCCGTTGAGGAAGGACTTGCCCTGGTCACGGGGACGTAGTATCATACTAGCAGCTACAGCTATTTACGTAGTATCATACTAGTAACTTCGGCTATTTATAGCTCTGCACGTAAAGGAGTCCAGATCATGAGCGTACACGAAGCGATTACTGCGCATACCCGCAAAATGCATTCCCATCTTGAAGTGTTTCAGGCATTGGATGCCGAACGGGAGCAAGCTATTGAGAAGGCCGTTCAAGCCTGCAAAGCCGGACAGACGTTCTCGGTGGAGGAAATCAACCGGGCCACGGCGCGTATTAACGAGCATGCGAATCATGGCATCTCTCCGGTACGCCCTTTCGTCACCGAGCAAATGCTGCTTGATTACGTAAAGCGCGCTTCTCTATAAGGGGATGTCAAAAAAAGCTTTGAACCGCGGCGCAGAATACGCCGTTCGGTTCAAAGCTTTTTTTCATAGCATCGGCGAACGTGAATCCCGGGCGAGCGCTGCGGCGCTCACACGCGGCCGGTCGTACCTGCGCCGGAGTTATACATTTTTGGAATAGACGTAGAATCCGCTCCGCTTCTGCCAGCCGACGGCGCTCCAGAATTTACCTCCAAGCGCATTATCCTCAAGCACAAAAAGATGACATTTGTCGATCCCCTGCGCCTTTAACTGCTCCAGGCTTTTTTCGACAAGACGGTTCCCGAGCTTTCTGCCCCGGTAGTCCGGGCTTACCGCCACATGATAAATAAATCCTCTCCGGCCGTCATGTCCGCACAATATCGTGCCGACAATCCGTTCATTGGCAGCCGCGACGAAGCTGAGCCCCTCGTTTCTCAATAAATAGGCCTCGATCCGTTCCTTGGAATCGGCCTCGCTCAAGGCGAGACCATCAATCCGTTTCCACAGCTCGACCGCCTGCTCATAGTCCTGAATCGACATTTCTCTGATTTCAATATCCACTGTTTGACTCTCCCTCTCCATTGCTTGTCGTCCCTTCTTCTCCCATCGTCTGTCTATCTGCCGGCACCAATTTTTCCAAGCCGCCCATATACGGCCGGAGCGCTTTCGGAAGCAGGACGGTTCCATCCGCCTGCTGATGGTTTTCCAGCAAAGGAATCAGGATGCGCGGCGTAGCCACCGCCGTATTGTTCAGCGTATGGCAGTAGCGCAGCTTGCTCTTGGCATCCCTGTAGCGAATATTCGCGCGCCGCGCCTGAAAATCCAGCAGCATCGACGACGAATGAGTCTCCCCGTAAGCGTTCCGGCTTGGCATCCATGTCTCGATATCGTACTGCTTATATGTTTTCTGCGACATGTCGCCGGTGCATACCGCCACTACCCGGTAAGGCAGCTCCAACAGCTCCAGCAGCCGTTCCGCATTGTCCGTGAGCTCCTGAAGCAGCCGCTCCGACAGCTCGACGTCGTTCTCGCATAGAATGACCTGTTCCACCTTCGCGAACTGGTGGACCCGGTAAAGCCCGCGGACATCCTTGCCCGCCGATCCCACCTCGCTGCGGAAGCAGGTGGTCGCCGCGGCTAGCCGCATCGGCTCCTGCACATCGATAATCTCGCCGCTGAAGCAGGAAACGAGAGGCACCTCCGAGGTCCCGACCAGCCATCTGTCCGCAGCCTCCAGCTGGTACACCTGGTCTTGCCCCAGCGGAAAAAATCCCGTATGCTGCAGCGCCTCCCGCCTGACGAGCAGCGGCACCTCCATCGGCGTAAAGCCGCGGGCAATCAGCAGATCGAGCGCCAGCTGCTGCACAGCGCGGTGCAGCATGAAGCCGGTCCCTTTCAGCACATAGTTCCGCGTCCCGCCTACCTTGACGCCCCGCTGAAGGTCCAGCATGCCGTGCATTTCCCCAAGCGATACATGGTCCTTCGCCTCAAAGTCGAATAACGGCGGTTGACCAACTCGCTTCACCTCTACATTATCTGCGTCCGATTGCCCTGACGGCGTATCCGCCGATACCTCGTTCGGCATCAGCAGCATCAGCCGCTCGATGTCTTTTTCCACCTGCTCAAGCTCTGATTCCAACACGTTCAGCTGCTGGTTAAGCTGCTTCACCTGCAGCTTTAATGCCTCCGCTGCCTTCGTGTCGCCAGTCTGCTGCAGCATCGCACCGATGTCGCGGGAGGCCTGATTTCGTGCCGCTCTCAACGCCTCCGTTTTCCGAAACAGGCTGCGCTTCCTACGATCCGCCGCAAGCAGCTCTTCCACCGAAACGTCAATCTTCTTGAGGCGAGCCAGCTCCTGTACCTTCTCCGCATGATCCCGTATCCACTGCATATCCAACATACTTCCACACTCCTTTTGATAAAAATGCAAAAAACGCCCTTGTCCATATGGGACGAGGAGCGTTTTTCTCGCGGTGCCACCCAACTTGACCCGAACGCCTCAGGCGTTCGGATCCTCTTTGGTTCCGCGGTAACGGGCGGGCCCGGTTAACTTAGGAGTATGAAAGCAGCAAGCCTGCTGCTGGATCACTCTTGACGAGAACGCCTCCGAGTTGGATGCTCATCATCGGCATAATGAATGTGAATTCGATTGTGGATTGATTATAGCCGAAATCCGGCCGTAAATCAACCGGCTTCCGGCGAAATACGCTCATTTGAATCTGGCCTTGGCCGCAGCGTTATTGGCGTCTCGGAAGCCAGGCCGACAGGGCCGCAGCGTTAGCGATAATGAGCCAAGGCAACCCGCAGAGCCGCGCTGCATTAGCGATTCTAAGGCCAGGGCGGCACGAGCCGTGCAGCAGGCCAGGAGGACGGCAAGGCTCTACAGTGTTAGCGACGCTGGGACACGACCAGCCCCAACCGGCTCAGCTCATTATCTGCTCGATCGTATTTAGCACCAGGTCATAATAAGCGGCGCTGTGCGGTACGAAATCACCTTGAGTGAACTGCCGCTGAACCGGAGCCAACCGCTGCCGTTCATCCGGCTCTACACCATCCGCTGTAATCGTGCCCAAGCGGCCTTGAGCCAGCTCTCGCACATCCGACAGGGGAATCCGGTATAAGCCGGTGACTTCGTCTTCCTGAAGCTTATACTGCTCCAGCGGCTGATCGTACGGCAGGACGAACACATGACAAAACTCGCGGTCGATCAGCACAGGCGAGATCCGCTGCTCTTCCTGGAACACGCCGCAAGGGCGCAGCCGCTCGAAAGCGATCTCGACGCCCAGCTCCTCCGCCAACTCGCGTACTCCTTCCTCCACCCGCTCACCCGCCAGCAGATGACCGGCGCAGGAGATGTCGAGCAGGCTCGGGAACGTATCCTTTCCCGGGTGCCGCATTTGAAAGAGCAGCTCCGGCTCGGTCACCGTCTGTCGAATATTTGCACTATCGCCTGGCACCGGCATCATGACAATCCAGCATTGGAAGGTTTGATGCCAATACCCCTGCTTATGTACCTCCGGCCGCGGGGCTGTCCCGATCGGATTCATCCGAGCATCAAAAATATCGAATTGTTCCAGTTCCTTGCTCATCTATGCTTCGGTCTCCTTGTCCATCCGTTCTATAAGCCTAGTTTACCAAATAAACGCCGCGGACGGGAAGCTTATTTGGGCCCGATCATCTCTTCCGGACGGACATACTCGTCAAATTGCTCCTCGGTCAGGAACCCGCTGCGAACCGCCGATTCCTTCAGCGAAAGCCCTTCCTTGTGCGCCTGCTTGGCGATCTTCGCCGCTTTCTCGTAGCCGATATGCGGGTTCAAAGCGGTGACCAGCATCAACGACTGCTGCAGGTAGCGTTCGATCACCTCGCGATTCGGCTCAATGCCGACCGCGCAATGGTCGTTGAAGGAATGGAGCGCGTCCGAGAGCAGGCGGCAAGATTGCAGGAAATTATGAATCAGCACCGGCTTGAACACGTTCAGCTCAAAATTCCCCTGGCTCGCCGCGAAACCGATCACCGCGTCATTGCCCATCACCTGGCATACGACCATCGTCATCGCTTCGCTCTGCGTCGGGTTCACCTTGCCGGGCATGATCGAGCTCCCCGGTTCATTCTCCGGAATGGTCAGCTCGCCGATGCCGCACCGCGGCCCGCTGGCCAGCCAGCGGACATCGTTGGCGATTTTCATCAAGTCGGCGGCCAGCGCCTTGATCGCTCCATGGACGAATACCAATTGATCGTGACTCGTCAGCGCATGGAATTTGTTCGCTGCCGATACGAACGATTTGCCGGTTTCTCTGCTGATTTCTTCCGCGGTCATATCTCCGAACCGCGGATCGGCGTTCAGACCCGTCCCAACGGCCGTACCGCCGATCGCCAGCTCCTTCATCGACTGCACGCTGCTCTCGATCATTTTGCCGGTGTGCTCCAGCATGGCCCACCAGCCGCTGATCTCTTGTCCCAGCGTCAGGGGTGTCGCATCCTGCAAATGGGTACGCCCGATTTTGACAATATCCGCGAATGCCTCCATCTTGAGCTGCAGCGTCTCCTTCAGCTTGGCAATCGCCGGCAGCAGCTGATCCTCAACCGCAAGCACGCCGGCAATATGCAGCGCCGTAGGAAACGTATCATTGGAACTTTGCGATTTGTTCACATCGTCGTTCGGATGAATTCGCGCCGTGCTCCCCCGCTGCTCCAGCAGCTGATTGCCTCTGTGGGCGATCACTTCGTTCACATTCATATTGGATTGCGTACCGCTGCCCGTCTGCCACACCACCAGAGGAAAATGCTCGTCCCATTTCCCTTCAAGGATTTCGTCCGCCGCCTGAACGATGGCCTCCGCTTTTTCCCTTTCCAGCTTGCCGAGCTTGCTGTTCACGAGCGCTGCCGACTTCTTAAGCACGGCAAAAGCCCGGACGACCTCCAAAGGCATCCGTTCCGTACCGATTTTGAAGTTTTCGCTGCTCCGTTGAGTCTGTGCTCCCCACAGCTTATCCGCAGGTACCTGAATTTCCCCCATCGTATCCCGTTCAATTCTATAACTCATCACTGCACCTCCCAGTTTATTTCCAACGTATTTTACCCATTTTATGCATTTCTCAAAACGAGAATAACCAGCCGCCCGATTTAGCCCAAATATACAAAAAAAAGAGCCGGGAAAGCGCTCTGCTTATCCAATCAAGAAGAGTCCTGTTCCCGGTTATTAAGAAAGCAACAAATGACTTGCCAACAAAATCAATCTATGATATGATGTATGGATGTATCAATTATATATTTGCAAAGCAGCCTCAATTAAGTGTTGCCCCGCTATTCCTCCACCCATTTAAACTATTCAAATTCCATGAACCCAAGAATTTGTTTTTCGTGTTAACTGATTCACACTGGCGCGGTCATCGGAGCCGCAAGGATGAAAGAGAGGTAGGGCTTTCATTGTTTTAGGACACAAATGCTAGTTTTGATGCAAGGCAGCAAGGTTGCAAGCAAGACATGATACTTTTTGAAGAGCTCATCTTATTTATTGTGCAGCGTCGATTCCGGCAATCACTTTTTGACTCACCGCACTCAAAGCCTGGATTTCATCGGAGGTTAATTCGATATCCACTGCGTCGACATTTTCCTGCATATGCTTAATGCTTTGGGAACCGACGATCGCCGTAGTCAGCGCAGGCTGCTGCAGCAGCCATTGAATCGCTATCTGAGAAACCGCTTTGCCTTTAGCATCGGCAATTTGCTTCAGCAGCAGGATGAGCTCTTCCTCTAATTTTAAATGCTCCGGCAGGAACAGGCGTCTCGTACTGCGGAAATCGTTCTCGTCCAATGTTTTTCCGCCCAGATGGAATGCTCCGGTCAGAATGCCTTTCGCGATGGAGCTGTAGCTCATAATCCCGATTTGGTTTTGCAGGCAGTAAGGGACGATCTCCTGCTCAATCTCACGGTGGAGAAGGCTGTACTCCGGCTGAATAACGTCGATTTGAGCGTATTGTCCCGCTTCCTGGAGCTGTGCCAAAGAGAAATTGGAAACGCCGATCGCACGAATCAATCCTTCTTCTTTAAGCTTGTTGAATTCTGAAAGCGTTTTATCCAGTGGGATTTCAAAGCTTGGCCAATGAATATAATAAATATCGATATAATCCGTTTTGAGCCGATTGAGGCTGTTCTCTGCCGAACGTCTAACGTCATCAGGCGCCAGGTGAGCGCGGCTTACTTTGGTCGAAATCACGCATTGGCTGCGAATGCCTTCCAATGCCGCCCCGACAATTTCTTCCGAGTGGCCGGAGCCATAGCCTTCCGCCGTATCGAAAGTTGTAATGCCCATCTCATAAGCCGCTTGAATAGCCTTGATGTTGTTGTCGTCGCTTGTAAATTCCCAGGTCCGTCCCCCCAGCTCCCAACAACCGAAAGTAATGCTGGAGACATTCAACTCCGTCTTTCCCAGACGCTTGTGCTTCATCCTTCGTATCCACTCCTTCGTTATCTATTCGCTTTGTGCACACTATTCCAGCATAACACGACTTGTCCTCTCCGTGCTAACGTTAATTTCAGATCGTATACGGTTTATTTCAAGTAGGGCTGAACGACAGGCAGAACCACTTCAACGGTCGTCCCTTCATGAAGCTGGCTTCGGAAATCGATACTGCCTTGATGGGACTCGATAATTTTAAAGCACATCATCAGCCCAAGCCCCGTTCCCTTTTCCTTCGTCGTATAAAAAGGCTCTCCCAGATGGGACAAGCGTTCCTTCGGAATGCCGCTGCCGGTATCCGCAATGCGCACCAGAACGTCCTGCTCTCCATTATCCACATCGATCTTCAGCTGCCCGCCCTGAGGCATAGCCTCAATCGCATTTTTCATCAAATTAATGAAAACCTGCTTCAATTGAATTTCCGAGCAGCGAACCAATACCGGCTTCAGGCCCATGTCGACCTGCATCTCGACGTTTTTCATATTGGCTTCCGGTTCAATCAGCTGAATGACCGTATCGAGAATCCGGTTCAGCGATTTATTATCGTACTGGGTAACTTGAGGCTTGGCTATAATTAAAAATTCGCTGACGATAAAATTAATCCGGTCCAGCTCCGAGATCATAATCTCATAATATTTTTCCTGGGAGGGTACCCCGGCCTGCATCAGCTGAAGAAAGCCTTTCAGCGACGTCAGCGGATTTCTGATCTCATGGGCCAGCCCGGCGGCCAGCTGTCCGACAACCGACAGACGGTCCGATTTGCGCAGCAATTCTTCCGTTTTTTTGCGTTCGGTAATGTCTCTTGTAATCGCGGCGTAAGCTATCGTCTTGCCGTTGGCATCTTTGATCGTCGACAAGGTCAGATTAATATAGAGCAAGCTGCCGTCCTTGCGGAGTCTCGTCGTTTCATAGTTTTCAATATCCGTCCCCGAAGTCAGTTTGCTGTACAGCATGTCCTTTTCTTCCGTCTTATCCTCGGGAATGATAAGCAGCTGCTTGCCGAGGGCTTCCTCCTCGGTGTAACCGTATATTTTCTCAAAAGCTCGGTTTACCTGGACGACATTCCCGTTCAAATCGACGACATCGATCGCATCCGGCGTATTGTTAATAAACGATTCCAGCATCTCCTTGGTCGCTCTTAAATCTTCCTCGGCCCGCTTTCTTTCCGAGATATCAATACATGAGGCTATCACCTCTACGACCTTCCCGCTTCGCTTAACAGGCTTCATATGGATCAGGTAGGTCAGATTATTTTTCTGGCCCTCATAAGTCACCGTCTCTTCTCCGGACCAGGCTCTGTTGTAGCATTCCTCTATTTGTGCGATACTGCCGGACTCTACAGGAAAATCGCTCAGTTCCTTTCCGACGACAAACTCCGGCCGGTAGCCCAAACGATAAACTAGCTCCCCGTCACACAATGTGTGAATAAAGCGATCGCCTATTTTTTTGAATTTATAGGTCATTCCATGCTGCTTGGAAACGACATCGATCAGCTCCTGCTGAATCGCTCCCAGCTTTTCCTGCGTCATTCTATGCTCTGTAATGTCACGCGCAATGATATAAAATCCGACAATCGTCCCGTCGACAATAATCGGCACGTCCTTAGCTCCCAGGTGGATCAGGCTTCCGTCCTTATGCGTTACCGTAATGTCATGGTTGTACTGCTCTTTGTCTTCCACCGCATGCTGAAATATATGGAGATGCTCGCGCTCGCCGGCAATGATCGTTTTAAGCGGCTTATCCATCAATTCGTAGGACTTGTACCCGATAATCTGCTCCATCGCTTCGTTCAACCCGTTCATTCTTCCATGCATGTCCAAAGAAATGATGCCGGCAGGGTTGTACTCGATTAAAGAACTGAATTTTTGTTCTAACTGCTTGCGCGCACTAATATCCTGAATCTGTGCAATGGTGTATAAAGGAGCCCCTGCTTCATCCCGTACCAATGATACGTACAGCAGTCCCCATATGATATGACCCTGCTTATGATAACAGCGGATTTCTTTGTTATAGGTGTCCTTACGGCTGCTCAACAGTCTGCTATGGAGTCTTTGCAGGCTCTTCAGATCGTCGGCATGAATAATAGCCGCAATGTCGGTCTTCATTAATTCAGCCGACGAATAGCCCGATATGTTGGAAAGAGCCGGATTTACTTTTAACCAGGTTCCATCCAGGGCAATAAGTGCCATCCCGATTGCAGCATAGTCAAAAGCATGCTGGAACAGCTTATCCTTCCCATCCGTTAATGCGTTTGACGACGGCACACTTTTAGAAGACCCATGATCCATACCAGATATCGATTCAACCATGCTTGTCCCTCGCATCCCTATTTTTCTGTATAAATACATACTTTCTTCATTACGAGGGCTTTTCCTCCTTCCCTAACCAATGAATCCGCCTAATGTCCTATAAATATTACAATTCGGGGAGTGTCATAAATTCATATTTCGACTAAAGAGGTGATTGTATGAGTTTTGAATCCAACCCGTCTTTGAATGCCGGTACCGCTGATAGTCAAGCCCGCTCTTTGCAGGCGCCTGTGTTAACCGTGAAGCAATGGCTTGTGACCTTGATCGTATTGGCCATTCCGCTGGTGAATCTGATCATGCTGTTCGTCTGGGCCTTCGGGGATCAAACCAATCCGAATAAGAAGAACTATGCGCGGGCTTCCCTTCTGCTGGCGGCCATCGTTATTGTTTTATATATTATTATGCTTATTTTCATCTTCGTCATTTTCGGGCTGCAGGGTCTTTCATCTTATTCCTCATTGAAATAGCCTTAGAACAGTCTGTAGTAAAAGGATACCGCCCGCCGATAGAGCCAGTCTCTAACGACGTGTAAGACGGCTTCAAAATCGCCATGCAAGCGGGATGAGAAGTGTTTCTTCGTAATTAATAGGTCATTCAGACATTTCTGAATGGCCTATTTTTGATGCGGAGACAGCAGTTTTTTTGTTCAAAAGGGTATGAAAAGATAACAAACGTGACACATTAGCAAATGGTTCTCTTCATCTAAAGGAGTTCCGCTTCTTGATAGAAGAGTTCAATCGATCCATAAAAGGAGACAGCCTTGATGAAGTCGTCCTCTAAGCAGCAGCAAGTGACAAATGCAGCCAACACAAGTCAGGCCGATCATCCCCTGGATGGCCAAAGCCTGACGAAAGAACAGCTGAGCGATGTATACGCAGCGGGAACAAGTGACGGGTACGTGCAGCTGGAGCAGGGTGCAGTACAAATCCCGTCAACGGGCTACGAGGAAACCTCTAAGCGGAACAGCAGCGCAGCGGAAGAGGAATAATCGCCTCCGCTTTACAGAGTGAGGCTGATTTTTCCCAACAAAAGCTTGCATGTCCCCAAGCAAGGGGTGGAATACTTACATCTAGAGGGATTTGAGGAGGTGAAGAATCCATGGCTAACAACGAGCAAAATGCAGTGGAGCATGCACTGAACGCAGCACAAGCCAATGCAGAGAGCACGGAAGAACAACAACAGGTAGAACAGCTGTCTTCCCTGCTGCAAAACAGCACGCAAAACAATCAAGCTCAAAACGAAGAAGCAAACGAATAGTCTTCTTCTGAAAATCTAAGCTGCATGACAAAAAAAGCCTGCGATCATACGATCGCAGGCTTTTTCATTAAATCTAAAAAAATAACGTTCCCTGAGAGATTCGAACTCCCGGCCTTTTGATTCGTAGTCAAACGCTCTATCCAGCTGAGCTAAGGGAACATGGCAAAAACTTAAAGCAAGTGCTTGTCTAATACTTACTTTTAAAGCATATTTTATTATACCAATGGAGAGCGAAAAAGTCAAAAAGCAGCTTCACGCCTAAAATTATACCTCTATACGGTATGGAAGCTGCCGAGCCGGTTGGCCGACAGCTTTTTTTTTCCGTCTGCTACCCAATGCCATTCTCCTGAGACCTTCTATAATTTATATGCCTTCATCGCTTTGCGAAGCTCCTTGATGCTCGGACGCTTGCCATACAGCAGCACCCCCGTGCGGTAAATTTTGGCGGACAGCCAGCCGAATCCATAGATGGAAACCAGCATAATCAATAGCGAGATTGCGATCTGCCACTGCGGCGGATCGCTGACCCCTGCCCGCAGCACCATCGCATAGGGAGCAAAGAAAGGAATGAACGAACAGACCGTCACAAAGGTGCTATCCGGGTGCGTCAAATTAAATATGCCGATATAGAACCCGATCATCGAGAGGAAGGTCAGCGGCATCACCGCCTGGCTCAAGTCCTCGGTGCGGCTGACGATGGAACCGACGGCCGCATACAGCGTCGCATACAGGAAGTAGCCGGTCAAGTAGAACAGGAGCGCCAGCAGCAGCAGCCCGCCGTTCACATCGCTCAGATGAATGTTGAGGTTGCCGAGCGCCTCGCGATTGGCCGGAATTTGCGCGTTAGCGACAACAACGATGACATAGACGGCAATTTGCAGAAGCCCCACCAGAAACATGCCGATAATTTTACCGAACATACTGTTCAGCGGCGAAACGCTGGTGATCAGCACCTCCATAATCCGCGAGCTTTTCTCCGTCGTCACTTCGCTTGCAATCATTTGACCGGTTCCCATGATCGAGAAGAACAACAGGAACAGCACAACGTATACAACCCCCATATTAACGCCTTGCTGAGCTGCCGTCAGTCCGGCGGACTCGCCGGCGGAAATCTGCAGCGACTGTACATTAACCGGAGCATACAGCCTCTGCAGCTGCTCCTGCGTAAGCCCGGAGAACTGCATTTTCACATTCTGCAGAGCGGTCTTCAATGCATCCGCGGAGCCGCTGTCCAGCACCTTTTCCGACTTATACACCGCATCGTAGAAGGTTCCGTCCGCGTTCTCCTTAAACAACAGATATCCCTTGATCTTCCCTTCCTTCATACCCTGCCGAAGCAACGCTTCATCCTTATCCGGGATCCCGCTCCCCTCAAAGGGAATCAGCTGCATATCCCGTTCTGCTTCCGACTTTTGCTGAAAATACTGCTTGAGCTTCTCTCCCAGCAGCGTAGGGGTCACACGGCTTTGCAGCTGCTCGCTCTGCACAGTGACATACCCGACCTGCTTCGGTCCGGTATCCCCTTTACTGAACAAGGAAATAAGGTGGGGCAGATTCACCCCAAGCGAAAGAATGCAGACAAGAATCAGCGTCGTAATAATAAAGGATTTGCCTCTCGTTTTGTTGCGGAACGTGAAGCCGATTACCGTTCTTAAATCATGCATGCCGCTCACCTACCGTTCTGATGAAGATTTCATTTAACGTCGGCTCCATAATCTCGAACCGGGTGACTTCCGCCTGTTCCATGGCGTACCGTAAAATCCGGCTCCCCGCCTGCTCGTCTGCAATTCGGATCTCATATGCCTGCTCATGACGCATGACACTGATTACACCGGGCAGGTCTTCAAGTCCGCGGATTTCTCCATTGGCAGCCAATAGAACACGTTCCCTCGGAAACTGGCCCTTGATCGATTTCAAGCTGCCTGCCAGCACCGCATTCGACCGGTGAAGAATCGTAATGCTGCGGCACAGCTCCTCCACATGCTCCATGCGATGGGTCGAGAACAAAATCGTCGCCCCTTGATCCCTCAGCTCTTTGACGGTCGATTTCAGCAGCTCGACATTCACCGGATCGAGTCCGCTGAACGCTTCATCCATAATGATGATCCGCGGCTTATGAATGACCGAGGCAATGAACTGGATCTTTTGCTGATTGCCCTTGGACAGCTCTTCCACGCGCTTGTCGTAATATTCCGGCACCTCGAAGCGTTCCAGCCACTTGCGCAAGCTTTCCTGGGCGTCCTTGCGCGACATGCCGCGCAGCTGAGCCAAATAAACGAGCTGGTCGCTCACCTTCACCTTGGCGTATAATCCGCGCTCTTCCGGAAGGTATCCGAGCGTTTTGAGCTGCTCCTTCGTGTAAGCTTTGCCATCATACAGAATCTGTCCCGCATCCGGAAAAATCAGGCCCAGCACCATACGCATCGTCGTTGTTTTGCCTGCCCCGTTAGCACCAAGCAGACCGTAGATCTCACCGCGATCCACCTCAAAGCTGATTCCGTTGACAGCCATTTTCTCTCCGTACTGCTTGACTATGTTTTCTACGGTTAAAGGTTTCATTCAGCTACCGCCTTTCTGCCTGGACATCTCAATCAGCGCTTCCATAATATCGTCAAGCTCCAGCGGCCGCTCGCCTGTCACAGACCAGCCCCGCTCTCTGCACCATGCCTGGGCCTCCCGTGCACGTGAAGTCACGATGCGGCATGTGCCGCCGCCCGCTTCCTCGATGCTGTACAGACCCGGCAGCTTCGCCGCTTCTTCCGCGATCGCGGCCGATGAGCCGCCGCTCTCATAGCCGGCATAAAAGGTATGCCACGACCCGAGCAGCTCATCCTTCTCGTACATCCCAATCAGGCGGCCGTCCGCCAGGCAGACGATATAATCCGCCAGGCGTCGCACTTCTTCAAGCATGTGCGTCGCAATAATAATGGTGCGGTCTCCCTGCTCCATATACTTGTGCAGCTCCTCCACCATCTTCTTGCAGGAGATGGGATCAAGCCCTGAGCTCGGTTCATCGAGCAGGAGCAGCTCGGGGCGGTGAGCCAGTGCCAGCGCAAGCTCGTATTTGCGCCGGCTGCCCTTGGACATCTTGTCCAGACGCAGGGTCGCATCGACCTTGAACCGTTCAAGCAAATGCTCAAACCATGCCCGATCCCATTTCGGGTACCACTGGCTCACGAAGCCGGCCTTCTCCGTTCCGCGGATGGATCGTTCCGGATAGGTATCTTCGTCCGCGACGTAACCGATTCTACGCTTCACATCCGCGTCGTCCGTTCCTCCCACAGCTTTCCCCAGCAGGCTGATCTCGCCGCTGTTCGGCTTGGACTGACCGAGAGCCAGCCGGAACAGCGAGCTTTTGCCCGACCCGTTGGGCCCCATAATGGCGGTAACATAGCCAGCGGGTATTTCTAAATCCAGCGGGCCGAGCCGAAAGCTGTTTTCTTTGTTCTGAGTAACGCCGTGCATCTTCAGGACGGGATATCCTTCTTTATTTTCATCGTTATAATCAGCATAAGTCATACGATTCCTCCTTCTGCTGTAATCCGCACGCTCTGTCATTGGGCGGCCGGATCGTAATCCGGAGATCTTTCAGGCTGTAGAGCGTCTTCCCCGCCCATCTGGCGGTTCAGCTCTTCGCGGACGAAGCGCTCGATATCCTCCCGGTCGCAGCCTGCCATGATTGCTGCAGTTATCGCCGAAGCTACAGCTTCCCGTACGCCTGCGAGCTGCTTTTGCCGATAGAGCGTCCGGTCGACGGGAGCAACGTAGGTGCCCGTGCCTTGTCTCGTACGGAGCAGCCCTTCCGCCTCCAGATCCTGGTACACGCGGCGGATCGTTATTAAGCTGCACTTCAAGCTGTGGGCCAGCTCCCGGTTGGATGGAAGCAGTTCATTCTCCTGAAGCCTGCCGCTTAGGATCAGCGTCCTTAATTGGGATTCAATCTGATGATAGAGCGGCTCGGCGCTATTCTCATTGATATGGATGGGCAGCCGCATAATAAGCACCTTCTTTTAAAATTCGTCGCTCGATCTCAGCCGCAGCACGGTTTCACAGAAACGGAAACGTATACCGTGTGTTATCGATGGCTCCTCACCTTACTTTTATTATCCAAGCAGGCTGCGGCGTGAAATAATGGACGCAAGCAGCGGTACTCCGGCGAGGATAGAGACAGCTCCGGCAAGCAGCGCGCCTAAAGCCGGCCGCCAGTTGTGAACTGCAGCCGCTCCCAATAGATCGCCTACAAGAGAGTGACCCGACAAACGGCAAAGCAGAACGACAGCTGCAAATAACGGGAGAGTTCCGATGCAGGATAACAGATACTTGCGGCTCGCGAATCCCAGTTCCATGATAAGATATACCACGCTCATAAAGACGGCATATCCCAGCCAAAACAAGGCATAATTCAGCAGCTGAACCCAGCTTTGTTGGAAGAACCAAACGCTGAGCAGAAATATCATGGTGAAAAAATATATCCACATCGGCAGAAGCAGTGACAGCATGGACATGACCCTGCCCGCGGCGATCTGCTTAACGGTAATCGGCATGGCCCGCATCGCGGCGAGCTTACGCGCGGTATAGTCCTCCTTCACATTGCGAAAGGTCGTTTGGTTCATAAAAAATCCCAGGCAAGGCACGATACATAGCATGATAAAATCGATCGTTCCCGCTAAAAAAGCTTCTTGCGAGAAATCATTGACCTTATAAAGCGGAAAAGTGAACGCAACGATATACGTTGCCAGCAGGAGTGTCACCAGACTCCCCAGCCAATTCTGCCTCCATTCATACCGCAGCAGCAGCCATGCTCCTTTCGAAGTCGACACGGATATCACCTCACAAGGATCACTGTTATTACTGTATATATGTTTATATACAGTTTATACACAGGGTCTTTCTATGTCAACCTCCGCTCGAAAAAACCGCCCATACCCTTTCGGGCATGCGCGGCCGTAATCCATAACAAGCCAAGCTTTTCAATTTTTCACCGCTCTATACAAAGGGGCAATACGATCGATCCGGTTCGTCCATATCCAGCTTGTATAATGGGCAGGCAGACGCTTGATATCCTCTGACGTATCGAACCCGCTCGAGAAATCGCTGCCGTCTCCCCCCACTACAATCGTGCGGGTATCCGCCCGGTCCATCCGGTTCAGGAATCGATCCGGCCAGCCCCACAGCCATGGCGCGATTTTCTCCGGAATATGCAGCTCCGTATGCCGGCATGCGGAAGGCGTCAGCCCCGTCCATCCCGCAGCTAGATAGGGAATAAGACAGCTTTTCATCGTTGCTTTAGACATTATCCGCATATCGGGCATCATTGTTTTTAAAGCGGCAATAGGCTGGTCTCCTCCATATACCGCTAACAGCTCCTGCTGCTGCTTAGGCAGTGCGGATAAATATTGCGCAAGCAGCTTTCCTTCATTGGGGTCATTGCTTTTCACATCAATTAAAAAAGCCTTGTCGGTGAAGCGGCGCAGCACCTCGGTTAAGGACGGCATCTGATAAATCCCTTTGCCGCGAAAAGGAAAGGTTTGTCCGTGATCGGCCGTATAGCCGTCCCCGATATCCAATGCTTTCAGCTCATCCATCGTGTAGTCTCTTGTGACGCCCTTCCCGTTCGTTCGGCAATCCAGTGTCCAATCGTGAAAAACGGCAAACTGGTTATCCTTCGTCCAGTGCACATCAAACTCCACGACGTCGGCTCCTGCCTGAAACGCCGCTTCGATGGAAGGAATCGTATTCTCGAGAAAATCATGCTCGGGCGGATAAATCCGCTCGGCCGTACAGGTGTCATTGGCGATTCCCTCCATGGAGTAGGTTTGCGCAAGACCGCGGTGTGCCAGAAGCTGAGGCTCTCCGCTTCTTGGTTCGGCCCAATAAGAGCTGTTATTCCAATACATGAATAGGATGACTGACCACAAGAACAAGCAGGAATCCGCGCCATTTGATCCGCTTCGATTTACGCATTCGCAACGCCCTCCCACACCGCTTCAAGCTGAGAACAGAGCAAAGCGAATATCTGCTCCTCATCCATCGTCGAAGAGCCCGTAATCAGAGCATTAATAAACAATCCGCCCACCATGGAAGCAATCATGCCGGCATCCCATCGGCTTGGCAGCTCTCCGTTTTGCTGCGCTTCCCGGATAACCGTCTGCAGCGTTCCTTGAAAGAGCGAGAGATTCGATGCGGTTTCCTTGGACCCGATAGACGCTCTGAGCGTTTCGACCAAGGTCAGCCGCATTAAATCGGCGTGCTGAAAGTAAATTTTAAGCAAGTCACGGTAAATGTATGCCAGCCGTTCTTTCACAGGCTTTCCCTGATGGGTTTCCGCGATTTGGCTTAACAGTTCCATATGCGAATTGGCCAAGTGAAGGAGAACATCCTCTTTTTTGCGGAAATAGTTAAAAAAGGTGCCCTTCGCGATACCGCTTTGGTTTGTGATTTCCTCGACCGTAACCCGGTCGTAGCCTTTCTTCTTGAACAGGGCGATTGCTTGTTCAACGATCGCTGCTTCTATTTGTTTTTTTCGGGCTTCTCTTCGCAAGCCTTCCACCCCCAAAATAATGACCACAGTCATTTATGACTGTGGTCATTATATACTTATTTGTCTCTGTTAGCAATTCCCGGCAGCAAAAGTCAACTAGCAAATGAAAGAAGCAAGCTGATTTTCCCGAAGAGGTAGGCCACTGAAAAATTCAACGTCGGGCGTGCGGAACAAGGTTTTACAACCAGAATGTAGGATAACTGCGTTTTGAGTCCAAATTGTTGATAAGCAAGGCAATCAGAACGATCGCCACCGCTCCGACCAGCACCGGCTCAAACAAAAATGTCCAGCTGCTGCCGCTTAAAATGACAACCAAGGGTCCGCTCCCGCTGGCGGATGGGTCGTTTTCGTTAACATCATCAGCCCAATCGCCACGCCCACGGCAGCCGCCATCACCCATAGGCTCGTTCCGAACAAGTGGGAGAACAGCAGGCCTACAAAGGTGGATATCAAGTGCCCGCCGATAATATTTCTCGGCTGCGACAGCGGCGCGTCCCATAGCCCGAAGGCCAGCACGCACGTGGCGCCGAACGGAGCCATAATCCAGACCGCTGTGGTCAGTTCGGAAAGAGCCGCCAGTAGAGCAATTGCAGCAAAGCCGCCTATCGCGCCCATAAGCGCATTGCGGGGAACAACCTGGATCGGGCTTCTCTTCGAGCTTTTCATCTTGCCCCAAAAACCAATTAACTTCGTTTTTTCCATTGCACACACCTCTAAATATATATTTAACTAGTTATTTAGTTATATTATTTTTAGAGTTATATGTCAATAAAAACATGAATGAATCTGATTTCAGTTGATGAATTCATAATCAAAGAGCTATAATATATCTAGACAACTAGGAAATGAGGTCTTACGATGGACAAAAAGCAATACCTGCTTCAAGTCAACAATCACTTGACCTTTAATGTGAATACACAGATTAACGAACAGCTCAAATGGCTCATTGGTATGGGACAAATCGAACCCGGTGACATGCTCCCTTCCGCAAGCCATTTGGCGGACGAGCTTGAACTGAATCGGAACACTGTCAACTGGGTGTATACGCAATTGCGGGATGAGGGGCTAGTTACGATGCAAAAAGGCCGCGGTACGCACGTTACCGGCGGAGCCCAAACCAGGCAGCTTCGCGATGAGCGGCAGCGGATGCGGCAGCTTTTGGACCCTATCCTTCATGAAGCATCGCAGTCCGGTCTCGATCTTCCTTCGTTTTTTATTGCGGGCCTTGCCTACACGCTGCTTCAAAACCCGCCTCAAGCGAGTAAGCTACATATTCTTTTTGTAGAATGCAGGGGGCACGATCATCCTTTCTACCGTCAAGCCATAGAACTCGCCACAGGCGCAGACGTGGAAACTCTGTTCCTGGAGGACTTCACCAATGAAGATCAACAAGCCTTGACGGAGGCCGTGCAGCGCTCCCATGCCATCGTCACTACGCTGAATCATACCGAAGAGGTCAGAACAAAGTTCGCCCGGTTCGACAGCAAAATTATCGTCATCGGGGCTACAATTGAGCCTTCCGTACTGCTGGAAATTGCAGGCTTGAAGCAGGGAAGCCATGTGACCTTCGCCTGTTTGGGAAAAACCGGGGGAGAATGGATGGCAAACCGTATTCGCGAGGCGGGAATCCAACAGATCCAATTCGATATCCTGGGCCTAAACGAGCCGGAACGACTGCGTGAAGCAGCACGGTATTCGGACAAAATTTATGCTTCCGGAGCTGCATTCCCGGAGCTGAAGAAGCTGCTCCCCGAGAAAACGGAGCTGTTCCCCATGAAGCTTGAGCCAAGCAGTGAAAATCTGCTTCAGGAGTTAGCTATGCAGACTCCACTCCATACGCGCTAATTTGTGCTGCAGGGTTAGCTTTGCAGACCCCATTCCATACGCGGCAATCTGTGCTGCAGGGGTTAGCCTCGACGACTACACTCCATACGCACTGATCTGCAACCTCACTGATTCCACTCCACCTGCCGCAAAAAGAACCAGCCCCAGTGCATGGACTGCACCAGGGCTGGCAATGTTGTATTATTCCTTATCCGCCGCGATTAAGAGGAAGATCGGACGCCGGTTGGCCTCCTCCCACTCCGGATCGTTTCTTTTGTCCTGCGGCGGCTTCAGCTCGGACAGCTCGCGGATGCGGAATCCGGTTTGGATAAGCGCATTCACCAGCGTGGCCATCGTCCGATGGTATTTGACGACATCATGATCTAGAAATTTGGCCACCCGCGGTAACTTCTTCATGATAATCATCGAGGGGCCAATGCAGCTTCTGCCCTTCCGGGCTATAATGCCAGTCTTGGGCTGCCACCGAGGTAAAAACCGGATGTTCAACCGAAAGGACGAAGGAGCCTCCGTCTGCCAAATCGCGGTACACTTTTCCGCAGATCTCCTCGAAATCCTCTACATAGTGCAGGGCAAGCGAGCTGATGACCAGATCAAACTCTTTTTCCGCAAAATCAATATCTTCAATCGCAGCCTGCAAATACTGTATCTGCGGATCGTCGGTCATCTGTCTGGCACGTTCCAGCATGTTCGCCGACAGATCTACTCCAACCGCTGAACTTGCCAGCTGCTCTCTCACGTATCGGCAATGCCAGCCAAATCCGCAGCCGAGGTCAAGCACTCTCTTATCCCTCAGCTCCGGAAACATCGCCCGAAAAACCATCCACTCCCCCGCTCCATCCAATCCCAGCCTGGAACGGGGCATCTGACTATAATTAGTAAAAAAGCCCGGATCGTCGTATTTATTTTGCTTCATAGCAGCCTCTCCTTGAACAATGTCACCGTACAAATGAAATGGTACAGGTGCTGGCTTCATTTTTCAAGTTGATGCTTGTTTCTGGCAGGAACATGATCTTTCTCTTCACGAATAATTCTGCGAATCGTCTGTTCCGTCAAATAATACTCGCCGGCAAGGCTGCGAATGGTCTCGCCTTTTTTGAACTTGCCGCAAATCGCGGAATTTCTCCGCTTCAAATCGTTCTTATAGCCGGTCTGCTGTCCCCACGCCTTACGATTTTCTTCTTTTCTCGGGATATAAACGTAGCAGCCGTCTATATATTCCTGAATCATTTTAACTATAAAGTCTGGCAGCGTCTGCTCTGCTTTCTCGTATTTCATTCAGAATGCTCCTATCTACATTTTTATAGAACATGTAAATAGCGAGCAAAACCGCACGAATTAGATAAGCCTATCGATTGGAAACGGCTCCGAACAAATATATGTTCCATATCCCGTGCTGTTTTGCCCGGAGCCTACTCCCACAACGCGTTTCGTTGTACTTCTGCTGTGTACCATGGGTTCCCCCCTGCTATTCATAATCATTTCATCGAATCCAAATGAAAAAATAATCGACTTCCATCGGCTTCCTGCTTACTCAGTATAACTCTTGGACTGCCGTTAATAAAAGAGAGGCCGGACTCTTGGCCTGGCATGGGGCATCAATCCGCTAATTTTAAGAAGGAAAGGATCCCGCCGGAAAGCTCAGGCCGATTCTTCTTATATACTCTGCATTGTCGGCCTATTCACAATCTCGCTAATCGAGGAAGCCACAGGTTCATTGATGGCATAAGTAATAGCCTCGGCGATCCGGTAGGGTAAAATTGCTCTGATTCTTCATGTGATCCGCCATCACCTGCACTGTGGGACTCATCACCGCGCTCAACAGCTCGGATTCCGTCTTGCCCTCAGAGATGATAGCAGCGCGACTATGAAAAGCGGCCGACTCTTCTTGGCGAAATCCCTCGATAATCGTAAACCGCCTTGTCAACAGGGCCTATTCATCGGACAGTCCCGATGCGCAAACGGATTCTTCTTCAAGAATCATTTGCAAGCTTCTAATAGCTTCCACTGTCCTCCACTTTCCATCTAATTCATGTGTCAGCTAGATTGAGCCGTCACAGTTCATTTCATTCCAATGAAAAGATCCTCTTTAAACGGACAATATGTCTTGGACATTGTCAGCTTAAAGAGGATCTTTTGTATTCTTTCATTTAATGCGGTTGACAGGATTTGAACCTGCACGTCCATAGGACACCACCCCCTCAAGATGGCGTGTCTGCCGTTCCACCACAACCGCGTATTAACTTATTGTGTTACAAATGTGTACAATACATACTGCACCATATCAGAGCCACCTCATCGATTCGGATGAAGTATTGCACCCTGAAAACTAGATACGAAACAAGCATACATCCTTCTTCTTTGCTTTCTCTTGGATAAGCCCTCGACCGATTAGTATTCGTCAGCTCCATACCTTACGGCACTTCCACCCCGAACCTATCTACCTCGTCGTCTTCAAGGGGTCTTACATACTGGGAAATCTCATCTTGAGGGGGGCTTCACGCTTAGATGCTTTCAGCGCTTATCCCGTCCGTACGTAGCTATCCAGCCGTGCTCCTGGCGGAACAACTGGTACACCAGCGGTACGTCCATCCCGGTCCTCTCGTACTAAGGACAGCTCCTCTCAAATTTCCTGCGCCCACGACAGATAGGGACCGAACTGTCTCACGACGTTCTGAACCCAGCTCGCGTACCGCTTTAATGGGCGAACAGCCCAACCCTTGGGACCTACTTCAGCCCCAGGATGCGATGAGCCGACATCGAGGTGCCAAACCTCCCCGTCGATGTGGACTCTTGGGGGAGATAAGCCTGTTATCCCCAGGGTAGCTTTTATCCGTTGAGCGATGGCCCTTCCATGCGGTACCACCGGATCACTAAGCCCGACTTTCGTCCCTGCTCGACCTGTTTGTCTCGCAGTCAAGCTCCCTTATGCCTTTGCACTCTTCGAATGATTTCCAACCATTCTGAGGGAACCTTGGGGCGCCTCCGTTACTTTTTAGGAGGCGACCGCCCCAGTCAAACTGCCCACCTGACACTGTCCCCATACCGGCTTACGGTACCAGGTTAGAACTCCGATACGATCAGGGTGGTATCCCAACGTCGCCTCCACCCAAGCTGGCGCTCAGGCTTCTCAGGCTCCCACCTATCCTGTACAGATCGTACCAAAGTCCAATATCAAGCTGCAGTAAAGCTCCATGGGGTCTTTCCGTCTTGTCGCGGGTAACCTGCATCTTCACAGGTATTAAAATTTCACCGGATCTCTCGTTGAGACAGCGCCCAAGTCGTTACGCCATTCGTGCGGGTCAGAATTTACCTGACAAGGAATTTCGCTACCTTAGGACCGTTATAGTTACGGCCGCCGTTTACTGGGGCTTCGGTTCATAGCTTCGGGTTACCCCTAACCACTCCCCTTAACCTTCCAGCACCGGGCAGGCGTCAGCCCGTATACTTCGCCTTGCGGCTTCGCACAGACCTGTGTTTTTGCTAAACAGTCGCTTGGGCCTTTTCACTGCGGCCCCCTCGGGCTATTCACCCTACCGAGGCACCCCTTCTCCCGAAGTTACGGGGTCATTTTGCCGAGTTCCTTAACGAGAGTTCTTCCGCGCGCCTTAGCATGCTCTGCTCGCCTACCTGTGTCGGTTTGCGGTACGGGCACCTTCTCCCTGGCTAGAGGCTTTTCTTGGCAGCCTGAACTCATGACCTTCGCTACTGCAATTTTCGCTCCCCATCACAGACCAGCCTTACGATGTGCGGATTTGCCTACACACCAGCCTCTCTGCTTGGACGGACATCCATCAGTCCGCGTCACTATCCTTCTGCGTCACCCCATTGCTCATAACGGTTCACGGTGGTACAGGAATTTCAACCTGTTGTCCTTCGACTACGCCTTTCGGCCTCGCCTTAGGTCCCGACTTACCCTGAGCGGACGAGCCTTCCTCAGGAACCCTTAGGCTTTCGGCGGATCAGATTCTCACTGATCTTTTCGTTACTCATACCGGCATTCTCACTTGTATGCTGTCCAGCGCTCCTTACGGTACACCTTCTACCTACATACAACGCTCCCCTACCCAAGCGTCACCTTCATTCCAGCTTCGAAGCGGCGCGTTTAGCCTGAGGGCATTTAGCCAGATTCTTTGATCCAACCCCTAGAGGTGGAATCTGGCGAATGTCCCGTGTCTAACGGCTTCCTCAAAGATGCAATGAAGGTGACGCGAGCCATAGCTTCGGTGGTGTGTTTAGCCCCGTTACATTTTCGGCGCAGAGTCACTCGACCAGTGAGCTATTACGCACTCTTTCAATGGTGGCTGCTTCTAAGCCAACATCCTGGTTGTCTTTGCAACTCCACATCCTTTCCCACTTAACACACACTTGGGGGCCTTAGCTGATGATCTGGGCTGTTTCCCTCTTGACAATGGATCTTAGCACTCACTGTCTGACTCCCGGGATAAAGTATGTGGCATTCAGAGTTTGACTGGACTTGGTAACCCTTGGCGGGCCCCGCACCCAATCAGTGCTTTACCTCCACTACTCATCTCCCGAGGCTAGCCCTAAAGCTATTTCGGGGAGAACCAGCTATCTCCGAGTTCGATTGGAATTTCTCCGCTACCCCCACCTCATCCCCGAATTTTTCAACATTCGTGGGTTCGGGCCTCCAGTGCGTGTTACCGCACCTTCACCCTGGGCAGGGGTAGATCACACGGTTTCGGGTCTACGTCCACGTACTGCGATTTTTCGTAAGAAAATATCGATACGCCCTATTCAGACTCGCTTTCGCTGCGGCTCCGGCTCTTCACCTTAACCTTGCACGGGAACGTAACTCGCCGGTTCATTCTACAAAAGGCACGCCATCATCCATTAACGGACTCTGACTTCTTGTAAGCACACGGTTTCAGGTTCTATTTCACTCCGCTCCCGCGGTTCTTTTCACCTTTCCCTCACGGTACTGCTTCACTATCGGTCGCTAGGGAGTATTTAGCCTTGGCAGATGGTCCTGCCTGCTTCCCACGAGGTTTCACGTGTCTCGCGGTACTCGGGATCCGTCTAGGATTTTCGCAAAATTTCGATTACAGGGCTGTTACCTTCTGTGGCCGGCCTTTCCAGACCGCTTCATCTACTCTGCTAAACCCACATTGACGTCCCACAACCCCAGAGGGCAAGCCCCCTGGTTTGGGCTGTTCCGCTTTCGCTCGCCGCTACTGACGGAATCACTCTTGTTTTCTTCTCCTGAGGGTACTTAGATGTTTCAGTTCCCCTCGTATGCCTCCTACTACCCTATGTATTCAGATAGCGGTAACTGAGTATTACCTCAGCTGGGTTCCCCCATTCGGACATCCCCGGATCAACGCCTGCTTACGGCTCCCCGAGGCGATTTCGTCGTTCGCCACGTCCTTCGTCGGCTCCTAGCGCCTAGGCATCCTCCGTGTGCTCTTATTAGCTTAACCCGTGTTCGATGAATCGAACGGCAGCTAAAGATTATAAGAGTAAGATCATCAGATCTATCTCTTTCAAGGATGATTCTATGCTTTGTTTCGTTATCTAGTTTTCAAGGAACAAGCTATCCTGCAACGGGTAAACGAAGTTTCCATCGTTTCAGTTGTCAGTAGGTTTGAGAGTCTATTGCACCTCTCAAAACTGAACAACGAGTGAGTGATATTGCAACTGTTACATCGTGCTAGACGATGTCAGTTGTCAACAAAGTTTGCAGCTTGCGCTGCTTTATGTCCGATGACCTACAGTCACCATGGACTCCATAGAAAGGAGGTGATCCAGCCGCACCTTCCGATACGGCTACCTTGTTACGACTTCACCCCAATCATCTACCCCACCTTCGGCGGCTGGCTCCCTTGCGGGTTACCCCACCGACTTCGGGTGTTGTAAACTCTCGTGGTGTGACGGGCGGTGTGTACAAGACCCGGGAACGTATTCACCGCGGCATGCTGATCCGCGATTACTAGCAATTCCGACTTCATGCAGGCGAGTTGCAGCCTGCAATCCGAACTGAGACCGGCTTCTAAAGATTCGCTCCAGATCGCTCCTTCGCTTCCCGTTGTACCGGCCATTGTAGTACGTGTGTAGCCCAGGTCATAAGGGGCATGATGATTTGACGTCATCCCCACCTTCCTCCGGTTTGTCACCGGCAGTCACTCTAGAGTGCCCAACTCAATGCTGGCAACTAAAGTCAAGGGTTGCGCTCGTTGCGGGACTTAACCCAACATCTCACGACACGAGCTGACGACAACCATGCACCACCTGTCTTGGGTGCTCCGAAGAGGGGCACTATCTCTAGTGCTTTCACCCAGATGTCAAGACCTGGTAAGGTTCTTCGCGTTGCTTCGAATTAAACCACATACTCCACTGCTTGTGCGGGCCCCGTCAATTCCTTTGAGTTTCACTCTTGCGAGCGTACTCCCCAGGCGGAGTGCTTACTGTGTTTACTTCGGCACCAAGGGTATCGAAACCCCTAACACCTAGCACTCATCGTTTACGGCGTGGACTACCAGGGTATCTAATCCTGTTTGCTCCCCACGCTTTCGCGCCTCAGCGTCAGTTACGGTCCAGAAAGTCGCCTTCGCCACTGGTGTTCCTCCACATCTCTACGCATTTCACCGCTACACGTGGAATTCCACTTTCCTCTCCCGCACTCAAGTCATCCAGTTTTCAGTGCGATCCGGGGTTGAGCCCCGGGCTTAAACACCAAACTTAAATAACCGCCTGCGCGCGCTTTACGCCCAATAATTCCGGACAACGCTTGCCCCCTACGTATTACCGCGGCTGCTGGCACGTAGTTAGCCGGGGCTTTCTTCTCAGGTACCGTCACCTCAGGAGCAGTTACTCTCCTAAGCGTTCTTCCCTGGCAACAGAGCTTTACGATCCGAAAACCTTCATCACTCACGCGGCGTTGCTCCGTCAGACTTGCGTCCATTGCGGAAGATTCCCTACTGCTGCCTCCCGTAGGAGTCTGGGCCGTGTCTCAGTCCCAGTGTGGCCGATCACCCTCTCAGGTCGGCTACGCATCGTCGCCTTGGTGAGCCGTTACCTCACCAACTAGCTAATGCGCCGCAGGCCCATCTGTAAGCCACAGATTGCTCCGTGTTTCATGATCCCTCATGCGAGAGAACCAGCTATCCGGTCTTAGCTATCGTTTCCGATAGTTATCCCGGTCTTACAGGCAGGTTGCCTACGTGTTACTCACCCGTCCGCCGCTAACTGTTCCCGAAGGAACAATCCGCTCGACTTGCATGTATTAGGCACGCCGCCAGCGTTCGTCCTGAGCCAGGATCAAACTCTCCACGATACCCCAAAAAGTGAAGTGAACCTGCCGAAGCCGATTCCTACTACTTTCGGGGACCCCATGAATTCATGGGTATATCAAGTATCAAGCTTGTCTTAAGCTCAAAATTCAATGCTAGCGAGAATTTGCATTCTCTTTATTTCACTCACTCGTTGTTCAGTTTTCAAAGGGCAATTGTCTCGGTCTCAACGACCGGAACATCAATATACCATACTTTCCTATCGGAATGCAAGTATATATTTTCAATCTCATAAATATTATGCCGTCATTTATATGACTTTATAACACATGTTCGAAGACAGATTTATAATATACCACTTCGCTTGCACATAAATCAAATCCAATTATTTACTGCAGCTTAGTCGATTTCACAGCTTCCTGACCTGCAGCTATAAGATTGCAGACCGCTGGACAAGCTAGTAACAAGACTAATTCTTATTCAACTGGAGGAAATCAATCATGACTTCAGAATTTGCGGTAGCCCATCTGACACCGGAGACTATAACGGAAATTAAACTGCTGGAAGAAAAACTGCGCTCACAAGCCAACGAAAATATTGTTCTTATCGCTTACTCGGAGCGCTCAGACTCGTCACATATTGACGGAAATGCTTGATCCTGGCTTCGGAAATAATTTTCTCATTTCTTCCGACCTGGAATACGGAGGAGCCGGCAAGCGCTAATACTTTAACGCATCCGACCTGGATTGCACTTTCCTGATTATCCAGCGACATATGCAAATCTTCATATTTATGCATAAGGGGGATCTCGCGTTCGAAAAGGGGATAATCGAAATTCCCTTCTTCCCCCAAAAAATAGGGAATGGCACGCTGAACAGCCAGCACTTTCATTTTCGGCTCAATTACCTCGTTATCGCCAATCTGGACAATAGATGCCTGCCCAATGCTGTGAACATGAATATCCCGTACAATAGACCAGCGAACACTCATTTACTTTCCGTCCCTTCTTTTTCCTCCGGCGGCAGCGGAACAAGAGGTCGCTACGATAATCGATTCTGGCGGCGTATCGAAGATCGATGAGCAAATAATTTGTTCCGTGTCGCCGATGAGAAAGACGGAGGAACTGGAAATACCCAATAGACGAATATCTCCCACACAAAGCACCTTATTGGTAACATGAAAATTCACTCTGATTCCCCATCCTTCTTAGGCAATTTGCTAAAATAATTTTTCAACGCGGTTTGGATATCGTTCTTGGTTCTGAAAATGACCGAGTCCTTCAAGGAGGAAATCTGATCCACCGTCGCTCCCGGCTCCATCTGCTTTAGATAAAAGCGGATTCTTTGATCAATCTGTCTTCCAATATCCTCAATGATCAGCTGCTGATGCCAATTATCCAACCGATGCCCATACTCTGCCTGGAGCAAAACCAGATGATTCGGTACCTGTCTGCCCATAAAATCCATAAGCTCCTTGGAAATTTCCTCCCGTAAGCCTTGCGAAGCTTCCGCTCCGGGAATCGTTCCGTGCAAGCTTGGCGGCGTCCCTTCAAAAACTCCATTAAACCCGTTTGCCTGCGCAGATACTGCAGGTGCGGATGCGCCTTCCTCTTGCTTGCTTACAGCCAAATCCTCTATAGCACTCGGATTCATTCCGATGTTCAAAGTCCCCTCCAAAGTCTCCACCTTAAGCTGATCGAATTTATATTCGATTTTATCAATATGAATGCTCTTTTTTTCTTTTAATTGGCTCAGCTCCGCTTTAAGTACTTCCAAGTCTTTTTCCATATCCGCCATTTTAACGCTTTGGGCTTGAATATAGCTGTGCATCCGCTGTGCATATTGATACCATTGCTGCCATGTGTACACGTATCATCCCCCCTTATGCTTCCAAGGTATGCAGCAGCTTCGAACTAGGTGTTAGCCCAGAACAGCAGAAGGCTTATGTGGGACTTGGCAGCGGGACAAGAGGCAGCGTCGATGCGCTTTCCATGGCCGGAGCCGATTCGGTAAATCCTCCAGTGTTATATAAATTAGATAAAGGCTTCATAATACCGGCACTGCCAATTTGTAAAATAGATGAATTGGATACGGTGTCGACCCGCAGCTGATGAATGACAATTTGTTGGTTCACAACCAAATTCATTTAAACCACCCCTTTATTGCCGATGGCCGTTTGATTAGCATCATTCACGTCTTGATCATTCGTGTTCGTATTGCTAATTGCGTTATTGGTATGAGCAAAATCCCCAACGTTGAATGATCCCGATCCGGCAAACGTTTTGGAAGTGCTCTCCGGAGCCAGCTGTACGGCATCCCCGATCTGTACAATGGAGCTCGGCCCCACATTTAATATCTTGATGTTGCCTACAATGGATGGCATAAGCAAACTCCTTAGGGTCTGACGTAGAAATCACTCTTCCTGTATTGTATGTAGATATTCGCCCAGTGGTAACCCCGCGGCAGGAATCCGCTCCGTCGGTTCAAAGTTGCTGTATCACCGCCTTCTCTCCGCTCATATAATGGAAATAAATATTTTTAGGGGAGGACATGGGTATGAGCCGCACCAGCAATAATGTGAATGCCTCCAAATGGGAACAGCTTGAATCGCTGCTAGGCAGTAAATTGCCGGCATTGCCCTCAGCTCAGCAATTAGAGATGCTCAATGATACTTCATGGGTCGAGAATTACGTTCAACAGGTTTTATCGAAAAGCCTTCCCAAGCTGAATGTAAGCTCGAAAGCAAAACGCAGCCAACCTCAGGCGGAAGTTTTCGATACGCATAACTACGTGATTGTAAAAATGAAGCTCCCCGATCAGTTGAATCCAACCGTTAAAGTAAGAACGGATCAGGTTCGGGTCGACGGCTTGGATAACGGTGACAAAAAAATTATCCAGCTGCCGTGCCACGTCGTTCCAAAGTACAGCCGTTCCTCATACAAGGATGGCATTTTGCAGATTAAAATGCGCAAAAAAAAGCTGGATAAAACCTATCATGAAATTCCAATAAGATATTTATAGCGGAGGGGTGAAAGATGTATCGGATTATCATCGAATTATCTAAACGCATGCTCTATCTGCTTCAGGATAATATCGTTATCCGAGGTTTTCCCATCGGCATTGGAAAGGAGCTGACCCAAACGCCTGTGGGCAACTATACCATTATTAATAAAGTACCGAACCCTGGAGGGCCTTTCGGCGCCTTCTGGATGGGCTTATCCCGTCCCCATTATGGCATTCACGGAACGAATAACCCGGATTCCATCGGGACCCAAGCTTCCCATGGCTGCGTAAGAATGTATAACGAGGATGTGCTGGCCCTCTCCAAGATCGTTCCAATCGGAACCCGCGTCACCATAAGAAATTGAAACAATCCCACAAAGTGGGGCTTATGCTTCGAAGTGGACTCAGGTACTTTGCGGGAACCCCGAAAATTTATAAATTCTGATATGTAAAAAAAAACCACCCTGCATTCATTTGCAAGGTGGCACTCTTCCATGAACTATTCGGCTCCCGCCTCAACTGTAATTTTCTCCGAAACCGTATCACGGATGACGGACATCACCAGCTGAAGCAAGTAATTGATATCCTCTTGGGATTGTCTGAATTCATTAACAATAGGAATGGAATCCAGCTGATCCTGCAATTCTTCAATTTCTTTCTCTATTTTTTCAACCATTTTTTTATTCTCAAACGATTCGAAGGCAACGATTTCTTTTTGCTTCTTTTTGATAGCGCTGATTAATGTTTGAATTTGATCGTTAGATGATATCTGCGATTCGGCTTTTTGAAAAAACTGAACCTCATTTGAAGTAGAGATCAAACCCGCCAATTCCTTCGCTTTCGATAAAATATCTTCTCTTACGATCATCTCAGTATTGGTATAATGCTCCATATCGCTGCATTGCATATGTTTATGACCATGATCATGATTATGATGTTCCGACATTGCCGGCCACGCCCCTTAACAAAAATTATATAATCTATACTAATCCTCCAGCGTTATACAACGGCTGCAGGCACCCACTCGCCCTTCAAATACCAGGTTTGAACATCTGTAATTTGAACCGGTACAATTCTGCCGATCAGCTCTTTAGGAGCCGCAAGATGCACCAGCTTATTCGTCCGTGTCCGCCCTGCGAGGACTTCCGGATTATTTTTGCTCTCGCCCTCAATCAACACATCCACAACTTTGCCTTTGAAGCTTTCATTGCTTTCTTTGCTGAATTCCGCCAAAACCGCATTCAAACGGTACAAACGGGCTTTTTTGACCTCCATTGGCACATCGTCCTTCATATCGGCCGCAGGCGTCCCTTCACGCGGAGAATAAATAAATGTATACGCACTGTCATACCTTACTTCTTTCACAAGAGCTAAGGTATCTTCAAACTGCTCGTCCGTTTCGCCTGGAAAACCAACAATAATATCCGTGGTCAGACCGACGTCCGGAATAGCCTTCTTGATCTTGCTGACAAGCTCAAGATAATGCTCCCGCGTATATTTGCGGCTCATTCGTTTCAAAATCTCGTTATTCCCCGATTGAACGGGAAGATGAATCTGCTCGACAAGGTTGCCTTTCTGAGCCAGCACTTGGATCAAGTGATCGTCAAAATCGCGCGGATGCGACGTCGTGAACCGAACTCTCGGAATGTCAATCTTGGAGATATCGTTCATCAGGTCGCCGAACAGATAGTTTATATCTTCAAAATCTTTGCCGTAGGCGTTGACATTCTGCCCAAGAAGCATAATTTCCTGGAAGCCCTGTCTTGCCAGGTCGCGAACCTCAGCCAATACGTCCTCAGGACGGCGGCTCCGCTCCTTGCCGCGTGTGTAAGGTACAATACAGTAGGTACAGAATTTGTCACAGCCGTACATAATATTGACCCATGCTTTAATACCTTCACGTTTCTTAGGCATATTTTCAACGATGTCGCCTTCTTTGGACCAAACCTCAATGACCATCTCTTTGCTAAAAAACGCTTCCTTCAGCAAGGAAGGCAGGCGGTGTATATTATGTGTGCCGAAGATCAAATCCACAAAGGGATGCTTCTGCAAAATCCGGTTAACGACCGCTTCCTCTTGCGACATACAGCCGCAGACGCCCAGCACAAGGGACGGCTTCGCCGTCTTCAGATGCTTGAGATGACCCAGCTCTCCGAACACCTTATCTTCCGCATTCTCGCGACCGCACAGGTATTCAGCAGAATCACGTCAGCCTGACGCCGGTCGTCCGTCGATTGATAGCCCATTTGCTCCAGCAAGCCTTTAATCGTTTCCGTATCATGCTCGTTCATTTGACATCCGTACGTTTGGATTAAATAATACTTATCTTTGCCAAATTGCTTCATTTCCTCGGGAATGGCAAAGTCATAATGAACTTTAATGTCTTCCTTTCCCCGCTTCTTCGCATCGGTTAAGGAAGGAGGTTGAAAGTATATAGAAAAATCTTTCTCAGATTTCGTCTTCATGCATAGGTTCCTCCTGAAATAAGCTGCAAGCATCGTATAAAAAGATCATACCTGCTATTATATCATTATTGCAGCGTTAATTTCAAAGAGAATGTCGCTTCCCTACGCCAGGATAATGGCCGTATCCCCCGTCTTCGCACCAGCCGCGTTCGCCTCGTCCGTATCCATATGCATATCCAGCGCATATTGATCGGAAACCCGCGCGATGACTTGCTCAAAGATCAAAGAACGCTCCCCTTCCAGCTTCACGCTCAGCAGCTGCTTGTCCTGAATCCCCCAGCGTTTAGCATCGTCTGTGTGAAAATGAATATGCCGCGCGGCAACGATAACGCCTTCCTCAATATCTATTTCACCGGCAGGCCCAATCAATTTGCAGCCCGGCGTTCCTTCCGTATGTCCGGACTCACGAACCGGCGGATTCAAGCCTAACGAAAAAGCATCGGTTCGGGACACCTCAAGCTGTGTCTTTCCCCGGGCAGGGCCAAGAATACGAACCTTGTCGAACTTTCCTTTCGGTCCTACAACCGCGACGGTTTCTACAGCCGCATACTGTCCTGGCTGAGATAGATCCTTCAATACTTGGAGCTCGTAGCCTTTACCGAATAACTGCTCAATATGATCAACCGATAGATGGATGTGCCTTGCGGAAACTCCTACAGGAACTTGTTTCATGTTCGACTCTCCATTCTGTATATGTAGTGTAATCGCATCATCTAGTGTTTCTAGATTTGACCTGATTATAACGCATCCTTTACAAAAAAAGCATACGGCAGCGCCGTATGCTTTGAACGATTTATGAAATTATTTAAATTCAGCAACCAATTTTTCGAAATCCTGCTCCGAAAGTTTAAGGTCTTGTTTTGCAAGAGCCTCTTCTTTAAAGCCTGGAACGTGGGATTCATAGCTTGTTTTGGTTTTATCTTGATAGATCAAACCAGTCAGCATGCTTTTGGTTTCCATGATTTTCGTCATGGCCATAACGCGGTTCGACGGATCGTAGTCAGGCGTTTCTTCCAGGTCCACGATGTTTTCTTTGAACCAGTCATACGTGTTGACTTTGTTAAAAGTAACACATGGGCTGAATACGTTGATGAAGGAGAAGCCTTTGTGCTGCATCCCTTGCTCGATCAAGGATGTCAGCTGCTTCAGATTACTCGAGAACGATTGAGCAACGAAAGTCGCGCCTGCAGCCAATGCCACTTCAAGCGGAGACAAAGCGGATTCAATCGAACCGGCAGGAGTACTTTTCGTTTTGAAGCCTTCCGCACTACGCGGGGAAGTTTGACCTTTCGTCAAACCGTAGATTTGGTTATCCATGACGATATAAGTAATGTCGATGTTACGACGAATTGCATGTACCGTATGACCCATACCGATCGCAAAGCCGTCACCGTCGCCGCCAGCCGCTACAACCGTCAATTCGCGGTTAGCCATTTTCAAGCCTTGCGCGATTGGAAGGGAACGTCCGTGTACGCCGTGCAGGCCATATGCATTGATGTAACCGGAAATACGCCCGGAACAGCCGATACCGGAAACGACGCCCAAATTTTCAGGCTCCAAGCCTACGTTGGCAGCCGCTCTTTGGATAGCCGCTTGAATCGAGAAGTCACCGCATCCTGGACACCAGTTAGGTTTGATATTGTTACGAAAATCTTTTAACGTTGCCATACTAGTTTCAACTCCTGACAAAATGTAGTGATTTCTGCCGGCAAGAATGGGTTACCGTTATATTTCAACAAGCTTTTGATTTTGCTTTCAAAACCAACGTTCAACTTGATCAAAGATGCCAGTTGAGCCGTAGCGTTGTTTTCGATAACGACAACGGTTTTTGCTTTTTCCATATATGGTCTCAGCTCTTCTGCTGGGAACGGGTGCAATAAGCGAACTGTCACATGGTTAGTCGTAATTCCTTGTTTCTCGAGACGCGCTCTAGCTTCGTCAATGGTACCGCCTGTGGAGCCCATACCGATGATCAGCAGCTCAGGTTCTGCATGAGGAGCATCTGCAAGAATCGGGTTCTCTACTTTAACATGCTTCAGCTTTTCCATCCGCTTATCCATCATTTTCTTACGGTTCTCCGTGCTTTCGGATGGACGGCCTTCTTGGTCATGCTCTACGCCGGTAACGTGGTGCAAGCCGTATTTTTGGCCAGGAATGGAACGCGGCGATACGCCGTCTTCAGCAAATTCATAACGCTTGAACAGCTTGTTGTCTTCCGTCGGAGGCAGTTCGCCTTGAACCAGACGTCCACGGTCGATAACGATTTTATTGTAATCCAGCAGTTCACTGGATTGTTTACCCAGGGAAAGCTGAAGGTCAGTCAACAGGATAACCGGCAGCTGATATTTCTCAGCCAGGTTAAATGCTTGGATCGTATCGTAGAAGCACTCTTCGATTGTCGAAGGGGACAATACGATTTTTGGAATTTCACCGTGCGTACCGTAGATCATTGCCAATACGTCGGATTGTTCTTGCTTCGTAGGAAGACCTGTACTTGGGCCGCCGCGTTGTGTATCAACGATAACAACCGGTGTTTCCGTCATGCCTGCAAGGCCGATTGCTTCCATCATCAAGGACAGACCAGGACCAGCGGAAGCGGTCATGGTACGAACGCCGCCGTAGTTACCGCCGATAGCCATTGTTACAGCTGCAATCTCGTCTTCTGTTTGAATTACCGTACCGCCGAACTTAGGCAGGACCTTGATTAAGTATTCCATAATCTCGGATGCCGGTGTGATCGGATAGGCCGGCATGAAACGACAGCCAGCAGCTACAGCTCCAAGACCGATCGCATCGTTACCGATAATGAACAGCTTTTGTTTGCCGTCTGCAGGCTCCAATTGGAACTCAGGCAGCGAGACCGCCGTTCATTTCCAAAATAAACTCAGCCGCTTTACGAACCGCTTCAATATTCTTTTCAACGACAGCCGGACCTTTACGTCCGAACTCTTCTTCAACCGCTTTATTAAATACTTCCAGAGGCAAGCCCAACAGAGCCCAGGATGCGCCGGAAGCAGCCATATTCTTAAATAGGGAAGTTCCCAGCTCTTCAGCAATCGCCGTAATCGGCACAGGGAACAAACGTGCTTTAACACCTTCGGGTACAACAGGATTAAATTTGGCGTCTGCAACAATTACGCCGTTCTCACGAAGCTCATGCGCGTTCAAGTCGATTGTTTCTTGGTCAAATGCAACAAGGATATCCAAGTCATCGGAAATCGCACGAATTGGTTTCGTACTGATTCTGATCTTGTTATTGGTGTGCCCCCCTTTAATACGAGAGGAGAAATGACGGTATCCGTACAAATAATATCCAAGACGATTCAATGCCGTCGAGAAGATTTTGTCGGTACTTTCAACACCTTCCCCTTGTTGTCCTCCGATCTTCCAAGATAATTGGCTAATCACCGTTGTCCACTCCTTTGAATTATCACTGTCGTTGTTCGACAGATCAACTATACTTTAAAAGAAATTTCATAATTGGATAAAAAATTTCTTTCAGTTGTCAACCAAATTTTATGACTTTACATGTTAAAAAGCAAGTGGTTTCGACCATTTTGAAAGATAGTTATTTTAGATGATATCCATATCAAAAAGAGATTAATTATTGTGTCATACATCTCCGATATAGATACAATTGCTAACTGCTGGGCAGATTGCTCCTTAAAAAGCTCAACCAGTTGCCATGGAGAAAGCCTTCAATCCATTCATCCTTGTAATATTTGCTTAAAACCTGGGCCAAATTACCGAATTGTCCTGCATGCTCCAGGCCCGGAATCCACTGATCGATCCCATCGAAATCAGAACCTAACACTACGTTATGAACGCCGCCCAGCCCGCATATATGCTCAATATGCTTTACTAGCTGATCGATCGAAGCCGTTCCTTTATTGCCTACAAACCAAGGCACGAACGTAACGCCGATACGTCCCTGCTTCATGATAATCGTCCGGATCTGATCGTCATCCAAATTGCGGGGATGGCTGCAAACGGCCTTCGCGTTAGAGTGCGAAGCGACAAAAGGCTTTTGCGATAAATCGGCTGCATCCCAAAAGGACCTGACCGACAAATGGGACACATCTAATATTATACCCAATTCATTGCAATCTTTAATAAACCCTTTGCCTTTTTTCGAGAATCCGCCCTGCCGCGGCTCCAAAACCCCATCGGCCGCCCAATTCGCATAATTCCATGTCACCCCAATCATTCGAACGCCCAGCTGGTACAAAATCCTTGTATACAAAGGGTTGTCTCGAATCGCATCCGCTCCCTCCAAAGTCAGAATCGCCCCTCTGGCATTGCTTTGGATGACAGTTTCGAGATCCGTTACGTTTTTAATCGGATAGATCTGGTTTGTTGACACAATTTTCTGATAAAAAATATTTATGTACTCCAGGTAATGCTCGAATTGCGGCTGACGGATCGCCTCGGACAAATAGATTGCAAAAAACTGAATCTTGACTCCCCCTGCCGCCATTCTTGAAGCGGTTACATCCATTCCGGTCTCCTGCGGATTGTAAAAATCCAGCACCGGCTTCTCATACATTTTCCATAAGGCATCGCAATGACCATCGATAATATACATATCGTATCCCTCCTTAGGACAATGGCAAAACAACTAAAATAACCCCACAAAGTGGGGTCAGGCTGTCGTGAAACCCCCCTTTAAGTGAAAAAGGAGCACAGACGCAGGTGGGGTATCCAAGCTTACGAAGCCCGTTTTTCTACGAAAAACGCTTAGTTTACGTCCGCCTTTGAAATCCGTGAAAATACCTTTAAATTTAATCCAATTCACGGGTTTCAACAGCAGCTGGAGGAAGATACCCCACCGGAGTATCACACAAGTTCAGGGTTTCTCGACAAGCTCACCCCACAAAGTGGGGCTTATGCTTCGAAGCGGACTCAGGTACTTTGCGGGGCCCCGAAAACATATAAGTTCTATCATGTTTAAAAAACCTGTCTACAGAGTAAACAGGTGATGTTAAGCACATATAATGAGTGGGTTCTAGCAAGCTTTCATATTATCTCGGCTCTACGATAAGCTTGATGGCCGTCCGGTCTTCTCCATCAATGACAATATCCGTAAACGCTGGTATGCAAATCAGATCAACCCCGCTGGGAGCCACGAATCCACGTGCAATCGCTACAGCTTTAATAGCTTGGTTAAGTGCGCCGGCCCCGATCGCCTGCAGCTCAGCTGCCCCGCGTTCGCGCAGAACCCCTGCCAGCGCTCCAGCTACGGAGTTAGGATTGGACTTTGCTGAAACTTTTAATACTTCCATGAAAAGTACCTCCTCGGGAATGATGGATTGCTTCCAGTACTATTCATATTCTAGGAAATTGCCGATAATTCCTTCTTCCCGAAGATCGTATTTTCTAACTATTCAGAATCATTCGAAAATAAACTTATCTTCTTCCATGCGGATCAGTTGAATCTTCTTCGCTAGTCCTGTAGACGGATCTAGGTCAATACTTACAGCATGAAAATGCCATTTGCCTTCATCCACTACGAAACGAACCGGCAGCTGCGTTTTGAATTTCTGCATCACCGCCACGCGTTCCATGCCGAGAATGCCGTCTCGGGACCGACCATCCCCACATCCGTCACGTAAGCGGTTCCTTGGGGCAATACCCGCTCGTCATGCGTTTGCACATGGGTATGTGTTCCGACGACCGCAGACACCTTACCGTCCAAATGCCAGCCCATAGCGAGCTTCTCGGAAGTCGCCTCCGCATGAAAATCAAATAAGATATATGGAGTCCGCTTTTTTATCAGGGCAAGAATTTCGTCCGCTTTCTCAAAAGGACAGTCCAACGGAGGAAGAAACGTCCGTCCTTGCATATTGATGATAGCCAGCTCATGCCCCTTCACCTTTATAAAGGTATATCCGCGGCCCGGTGTGCCTTTTGGAAAATTGGCCGGACGCACCATTCGTTCCTCGTTGTCAATAAAATCAAATATTTCTTTCTGATCCCACGTATGATTGCCCATTGTGATTCCATGAATGCCAAGCTCAAACAGCTCTTTGGTAATCGCAGATGTAATCCCGCGGCCTGCAGCCGCATTTTCTCCGTTAGCTATAATAAACGTCGGGTTCAGCTTTTGCTTCAAGCCGGGCAGGCAAGTCTTTACCGCCTTACGGCCTACTGAGCCGACAATATCTCCGATAAATAAAATTCTCATACGAAACCCCTTCCTATATGTACAGCAGCCTGATGTTTGATAATAAGCTAAAAGAAAAGTGGCCTATTCAGCCACTTTTCCTTGTAGTGTATGCAATTGATTACTTAGCGTATTCGACCGCACGTGTCTCGCGGATAACGGTTACTTTGATATGACCTGGATAATCCAGTTCACCTTCAATTTTCTTCGTAATATCACGAGCTAACCGGAATGCTTCCGTATCGTCAACCTTCTCCGGCTGAACCATCACGCGCACCTCACGGCCTGCCTGGATGGCAAAGGACTTCTCGACTCCATCGAACGAATCCGAAATTTCTTCGAGTTTCTCAAGACGTCTAATGTACGTTTCGAGTGTTTCACGGCGCGCTCCAGGACGTGCAGCAGATAAGGCATCTGCAGCTCCAACCAGCATGGCAATAACGGATGTAGCTTCGCAATCGCCATGGTGGGATGCAATACTATTAATAACAACCGGATGCTCTTTGTATTTTTTGGCAATCTCTACACCAATTTCAACATGAGAGCCTTCAACTTCGTGATCCAATGCTTTCCCGATATCATGCAGGAGACCGGCACGCTTCGCCAATGTCACGTCTTCCCCAAGTTCTCCAGCCATTAATCCGGTCAGGTAGGCCACTTCCATCGAATGCTTCAATACATTTTGTCCATAGCTCGTTCTGAATTTAAGACGACCCAAGATTTTGATTAAATCTGGATGTAAACCATGAACGCCTGTCTCGAAGGTAGCCTGCTCCCCGTATTCGCGGATTCGTTCATCCACTTCTTTACGGGATTTCTCCACCATCTCTTCAATACGAGCGGGATGGATACGTCCATCAGCCACCAGCTTCTCAAGAGAGGTACGGGCAATTTCTCTTCGGATAGGGTCGAAGCCCGAAAGAATAACGGCTTCCGGCGTATCGTCAATAATAAGATCGATACCCGTCAGCGTTTCCAGTGCACGGATATTTCTGCCTTCGCGTCCAATGATGCGGCCTTTCATCTCTTCATTCGGCAGCGATACTACGGATACCGTAGTTTCCGCCACATGATCCGCTGCGCACCGTTGAATGGCCAAGGTGATAATTTCGCGTGCTTTCTTATCGCCTTCTTCTTTCGCCTGCTGTTCGATTTCTTTAATTAATTGAGCTGTTTCATGACGAACTTCCTGTTCAACATTCGTAAGGATAATTTGCTTGGCATCCTCCATGCTAAGAGCAGAAATTCGTTCAAGCTCCGCAACTTGATTTTTGTAGATCTCATCAATTTGCGATTGGGTTTCTTCAATTCTTTTCTCTTTGTTGGCGACCTGCTCTTCTTTTTTCTCCAGAGATTCTAATTTTTTATCCAGCGATTCCTCTTTTTGCAACAATCGTCTCTCTTGTCGTTGTGTTTCATTACGACGATCACGAATGTCTTTTTCAGCCTCGGACCTAAGCTTGTGAATCTCGTCCTTAGCCTCCAGAACCGCTTCCTTCTTGAGTGCTTCCGCCTCTTTCATAGCATTTTCCTTAATTTGCTCGGCGGCTTGCTCAGCACTTGAAATCTTCGCTTCTGCAAGATTCTTGCGGATAAAATAACCAATCCCTAAGCAAAGTAAACCAACAACGAGAATAATTAAGATCCAGATGGCCGGATTATTCATCCAGTTCACCTCCTCGTTGTTTCTCCAAGGGGTAGCTTGGGACAGTATGGTTTTGGTTTTTAATCCGTTTGACAAGCATAAGAAAAAGTAAAAATTGGCGATTTTACTTTACGAACCTCCCTTCATCTAGGAAAGGAAGATTCTGTGTATAAAAATATACATGATTATTTTAGCTTTTGTCGAAGAAGCTTGTCAAGGTGTCAGGCTCAGAAATGATTCCCTTCCCGAGTCTCGATGAGCATTCAGCACTATACAACGGATAATTAACCCCATTAATGATTATCATGGTCAATTAATTAGGATTTATTCAAACTCATCCTCCAGAAGCTCCTCTTCTCCATAAGCTTGAAATACTTCTCGAATGACCTGATTAACCAGACGGGCGCTGTATCCTCTCCGCATTAAAAAGCCCATTGCTTTTCTTCTGGCCTGCAGCTTATCCGTCTCGAACGTCCCAAGGTATTTTTTGTAAATGAGACTGTAGGCCGTCCGGTATTCCAATCCTTCGTCAATTTGCTCCATGGCTTGTGAGATTTGTTCCGGCGCTATCCCTTTATGCTGCAGCTCCTGTCTGACCCAATTACGTCCTTTCTTCTGGGATCGGATCCGCTGCTGCGTCAGCTGCTCGGCAAACATCCCATCATCGAGGTACTGCTCCCGCTTCAAGCGCTCGACGGTTTGGCCGCTTACGGAAGGATCGTAGCCTTTTTGCAAAAGCCGGCTTTTCAATTCCTGTTCTGAGCGCAGACGTGACGACAGGAGCCTGATGGCATACAAGTAAGCCTGCTGCTTCTCCTGCGCGTGTACAATCGCTCTCAGGTCATCCTGGTCTATCTGAATGCCCTTTACCAGCTTGTATCGGATCAAAATATCCTCATGCACCGAAAAAGCGTACTGCTCATCAATAAACAGGTTGTAGCGGTCATTTACTTTCTTTTGCCGCTCTACCTTCGTGATTGTACCGGAACGAATCGTTACTTCTTCATTATCATCCATTATGCAGCACCTCAAACCTAATAATAAAGGCACCGATACAAAATTGTACAGGTGCCCTCATGGTCTTATTATTCAAATGCCAGCAAATCTGCTTCTTCCTCGTCTTCATCATCATGCTGAAGGTCCGACGGATTAACCGTTAAATTGCTGTTCTCACGAATTTTCTTCTCGATGATGTCAGCAATATGTGGGTTTTCCTTCAAAAACTGCTTCGCATTCTCACGGCCCTGACCTAGACGGTCATTGTTGTACGAATACCAGGCACCGCTCTTTTGAACGATATCCATCTCCGTACCGATATCGATGATGCTTCCTTCTTTCGAGATGCCTTCGCCATACATGATATCGATTTCGGCCTGCTTGAACGGAGGCGCCACTTTATTCTTCACAACTTTAATTCGTGTACGGTTACCGACCATATCATTGCCCTGCTTGATCGTCTCTACACGACGTACGTCCAAGCGTACGGAAGAGTAGAACTTCAAAGCGCGTCCGCCTGGTGTCGTCTCCGGGTTCCCGAACATAACGCCAACCTTTTCACGCAGCTGGTTAATAAAGATCGCAATCGTCTTCGATTTGTTAATCGCACCGGACAATTTACGTAATGCCTGAGACATCAGACGGGCTTGCAGACCGACGTGGGAATCTCCCATTTCGCCTTCAATCTCCGCCTTAGGCACGAGAGCCGCAACCGAGTCGATTACGATAATATCTACCGCGCCGCTGCGTACCAGAGCTTCGGCGATTTCCAACGCTTGCTCCCCCGTATCCGGCTGAGACAAGAGCAGATCATCAATATTGATGCCTAGCTTACTTGCGTAGAGAGGGTCCAGCGCATGCTCCGCGTCGATGAAAGCAGCTTGTCCGCCGGCTCGTTGCACCTCTGCAATGGCATGCAAAGCTACCGTTGTTTTACCTGAAGATTCGGGTCCGTACACTTCTATAATTCTACCACGCGGGTAACCTCCGATACCTAGTGCGATATCAAGAGCCAAGGAACCGCTGGGAATAGTTTCAACCTGCATATGGGTGGATTCACCCAATTTCATAATGGAGCCTTTGCCAAATTGCTTCTCGATTTGACGAAGAGCATTCTCCAAAGCTGCGCGCCGATCTGTCAAAACACTCACTTCCTTCTTCATATTAGATAACTACATGATAACTGGTTTTGTTTATGTTGCCAAGTATTTTTTGCGAACATACATTCGATTGAGAGTCAAAAGAAAAACCGCAACAAAGAAACTGGCTTTGCTACGGTGCTTCCGTTAGTCTATTATATACTAACCTATTAACGTTTACAAGCATCACTTTTGAAGCTGCTGCCAGAGAAGGTATAAGGCGCTTTTAGCCGCGCGAAGCTTAATGGACTCACGGTTTCCCGACAGCTGCAGCTTCTTCGAAACGGTTTCTCCGTCTTTCCGGGCCACCGCCACATAGACGAGTCCTACCGGCTTCCCCTCGGACTCGCCGGGACCTGCAACGCCGGTGACTGCTACCGCATAGTCCACCTCAGCCTGCCTTAATAAATTGCCGGCCAGCAGCCGGGCCGTCTCATCGCTCACGGCGCCGGGGGCCTCCGGGCCTTCCAATACCTCTTCTGGGACGCCGAGCAGCTTATGCTTCCAGCCGTTCGTGTAGCAGACGATGCCGCCCTGATACACGGACGAGCTGCCGGGAATGGCAGTAATCATATCGCTGAGCAGTCCGCCCGTGCAGCTTTCCGCCGCCGCAAGGCGCTGCCCTCTCTCATTAAGAATGCGCAGGATCTCCTGCTCCAGGGTGACATCCACGTTCGCATAAATATGCGCGCCCAGCCTGCGGCGTATTTCCTGCTCCAGAGGCTCAAGCTTGTTATCCGCTCCCGCTTGTGAAGAAGAACGCGTCGTAATGCGGATAGCCACCTCGCCTTCTTTAGCATAAGGAGCGATCGTAGGATCGGTTTGAGCGCGGATTAAATCAAGCAGCTCATGCTCCAATGCCGATTCGCCAATGCCGGCGAATTTGAGCATGCGGGAGTAAAGCGGCTGCAATCCGCCGATTTTGGAGGCAATCCACGGCGCTGCGTAGCTTTCGAACATCGGCTTCATTTCCTTCGGAAGGACCGGGAAGCAGAATATAATGAGTACCATCCTGCGTAAGCGCAACCCCTACCGCCATTCCGTTATCGTTCTTCAAAGGATCGCTCTGTTCAAGCATCAAGGCTTGACGTATGTTGCTTTCAACCATCGTGACGCCGCGGTTACGGAAAAATTGTTCTATGTATTCCAGCGAAGGCTGATGAACGACCAGCTTTTGTCCCAGAAAAGCGCTAAGCGCATCCTTGGTCAGGTCGTCCTGCGTCGGTCCCAATCCGCCTGTGCAAATCACCAGATCCGCTCTGCTCTTGGCCAGCGCCAGCGATTCAGTCAGACGGGCCATGTTATCCCCTACTACCGTTTGAAAATATACGCTGACCCCCAGATCCGCGCAAGCCCGGGCAATAAATTGCGCATTCGTGTTCACGATTTGTCCTAACAGAAGCTCCGTTCCTACAGCGATAATCTCTGCTCTCACCTTCAGCTCTCCTCCTTATATAGAACAAAAAACAATAGGCATCCCCTACTGTTTTTATTCATTGAACGTCACGATATGTTTATTCTTGACGAAATAATCGATACCCGAGTACAAGGTAATCACGGCTGCGGCCCAGCTGGCGTACAAGTCAAAGCGGAAATTGAGAAACGCAAACGGAAAGTTGTTGATCAGCAAGGCGATAATGGCAATAATCTGGGTAGCCGTTTTCCATTTCCCCCACTTGCTTGCCGCAACGACATGCCCTTCCAGCAGCGCAATCTGTCTCAAGCCGGTAATCGCAAATTCACGGCTGATGATGACAATAACGATCCAGGCATCCACTTTGCCCATCTCGACCAGGGAGACGAGCACAGCGGATACAAGCAGCTTGTCGGCCAACGGATCCAGAAGCTTGCCCAGATTTGTAACCAGCTTATGTTTGCGGGCAATATAACCGTCCAGGCTGTCCGTACTTGCTGCAACAATAAAGATCAGCGCAGCTACGATCTGATTGTACGTGATGGTAAACTGCTCAATTCGAATATGAGGCGTTTTTAAATTGACCAGCAGGAAAAACATAATAATCGGGACCAAAAAAATCCTCGCTATAGTGATTTTATTGGCCAGGTTCATGCCACGACCTCCCCGGATAAATCAAACTCAAACGAATGGGTGATCCGGACTTTCGTCACCTCGCCAATCTTGAGCTCGCTGCCCTTCACGAACACTTCTCCGTCAATTTCAGGAGCATCGTACTGGGAACGTCCGACATAAATATCGTTTCTTCCGTCATACTTCTCGATTAACACATCAACGGTTTCCCCGATGCGGTGTCCGTTGCGAAGGTTGGAAATTTCGCGTTGAATCTCCATCAATGTGTTGGCGCGGTATTCTTTGACGTCGTCCGGTACTTGATTCGGCAGGCGGGAAGCAGGCGTGTCCTGTTCTTGAGAATAGGAGAATACGCCTAAACGGTCGAATTCCACATCGCGGATAAACTGCTTCAAGTTTTCAAAGTCTTCTTCCGTTTCACCCGGGAACCCGACAATCAGGGAAGTTCTTAACGATACGTTCGGAATTCTCGCACGGATTTTCTCAATGAGCGCTCTCGCATCCTGCTGTCTGCCCGGTCTTCTCATCCGTTTCAAAATGCTGTCCTCGCTATGCTGCAGCGGCATATCGACATATTTGCAAACCTTTGGATTGCTGGCAATCGTGTCGATCAATTCGTCCGTAAAAAATCCAGGGTACGCATAATGCAGACGAACCCATTCGATTCCTTCCACTTCGCTGACCTTATTCAATAGAGCGGGCAGCATAAAGCCATCGTACAAGTCCGTACCGTAATTGGTAGAATCCTGTGCAATCAGACTAATTTCCCTAACACCTTGTGCAGCCAGCTGTTCCACTTCTGCAATGATGGACTCCATACTCCGGCTGCGGAATTTGCCCCGCATAATCGGAATACTGCAGAAGGTACAGGCATTATCACAGCCCTCGGCTATTTTGACATAGGCGGTGTATCTCGGTGTAGTCACGCGGCGCGGCAGCGCCTGATCGTAGTTAAAGATCGGATTGCCTACCAGAATCGGCTTTTTGCCGGCCAAAGCTTCATCGACAATTTCATTGATTTTGTGAAAATCGCCCGTTCCGACAATCCCGTCGATTTCCGGCATTTCCTTCATCAATTCTTCCTTGTACCGCTGGGTCAAACAGCCGGACACGATCAAAGCTTTCAGGTTAGCTGTCTGCTTCAGCTCAGCCATATCTAAAATCGTATTTACCGACTCTTCTTTGGCAGCGTCGATAAATCCGCACGTATTGATGATAATTACCGTAGCGTCTTCTTTCTCACTCACCAGCTCGTAGCCACGCCCGTGAATCAAACCTGACATGATCTCGGAATCGACGAGGTTCTTCTCGCAGCCGAGCGTAACTACCTTGACTCTCTCTGTCATGTTAAATCCTCCAATATTCAAGCCTGTCTTTAATCATTTACAAGTATAAACCATGCAGAGGAAGGGTGTCAAAAATGAACCCTTATGCTTCACAAGCAGCACAAGAGCTCTGTATGTATGCAAATGGTTATTTTAAATTTTGAAATTGCAGCTCCAGCGGCAGATCCGCCTTGCGAAGCAATTGAATAACTTGCTGCAAATCATCCTTGCTTTTGCCGGTCACGCGGATCTGATCTCCTTGGATTTGGCTTTTCACTTTTAATTTGGAGTCGCGGATCAAGATATTGATTTTCTTCGCCTGCTCTTGATCGATCCCTTGCTTCAGCTTGATTCTTTGTCTTACCGTTTGGGAAGAGGCCGGCTCCACCTTGCCGTGATCCAGGTTTTTCACCGAAATGCCGCGCTTCGTCATTTTTGAGTACAAAATATCGAGTACGTTCTGCAGCTTGAATTCGTCATCCGATACGATAACCAACTCTTCTTTTTCTAAAGTAATTTTGCTTTTGCTGTTTTTAAAATCAAACCGGGTTGCAATTTCCTTCTCCGCCTGATTCAACGCGTTATTCAATTCCTGCATATCCATTTTGGACACAATGTCAAACGAGCTTTCCGAACTCATGACTCCTTACCCCCATACTTGTTTATTTATGTACATCAGCATAGATTCCGCTTATGATCTATGACCGCACATTGACTAAAAAGACACCCTCCGCTGACGCTTCAGGTGTCTGTCCATGCTGCCTATTAGCTCTGAGGCTCTTCATCCGACGCGAACCTGAACATATCGATGATGCCGAGAATGATATGCGCGAGTCCAAAACCGAATAAACCATAGCCCCAGGCATGCGGAGTTAGATACCAACCCAAGAAGCTAACCGCAATTCCAACAATGATAACGATCCAGTTGGCTGTCATGGAAGAACCTGCCTCTTTTCATTATACCTAACCTGCGCACGAAAGTAAAAACTGCCGGGATTCCGCCTCATCAGCCTTTTTGCAGGTCAAATTGAATCCGCTTCGCGTTAGGTGTATCCCCAACCGTAATCGCTGTGCCGTTTACAAGAAGTTCAACCGCATTGGAACGTCCGAAAATCATAAAAGCGGAGTTGTCCAACTCCCACTTTTGCGATTTCCCGTTCGTATACGTTCCCTGCTCAAGCGTTTCCTTCTTTTCTCCCAAGGAATCAATCTGGAACCAGCAGGCATCGCCCGTCACATTCATTTCTATGGTCAGCTTGCTGGCATTGGATACGGCATAGTAATCGGTGCCCCCTTGGCTTTTCACCAGCTTCACTTCGGCTTGTGGCGGAGGAGGCGTTGGAGGAGGCGTCGCCGGTACCGCGGCATTGTCAGCCACCGGCACCTGATACGTGTTATTGTTAACGCTCGGATTTGTCGTCTCCACCTTATCGGTTACCCGCTTCGGCTCCTCATTGACATTGGCGTCGCGCTGACCGCCGTTGTAATTCGTGTTGAGATAATAGTAGATGGCTCCCAGGATGAGAACCACAAACGAAATCATCATAACATTCGAGGCCCACTTGCCGATTTTTTCACTATTGCGGGAAGTGCGCTTGGTACGTATCGGTTCAATCTGCTCCTGCTCCGGAGCCGGAAGCACATTTTGATACAGCTGAAGCACTTCGTTCGGATCAAGCCCTACCGCTTCCGCATAGCTCTTGATGAAGGCCCTTACGTAAAAGTTGCCTGGCAGCACCTTGAAATTGCCGTCTTCAATCGCTTCCAAATAACGCTTTCGAATTTTCGTCATTTCCTGGAGATCTTCTAATGAAATATTATGATCCAACCGTGCTTTACGAAGCATCTGGCCGAGCTCAGACATGTTCTCACCCCTTTCTGCAATCCTACTGGGACCTATTTAATATTCGTCCAAACCGCCGAGGAACGATTCATAGGAAATTTCTTCGTCCGGCGAATTGCGCAGCTCTACAATGCAGCTAAAATCATCATAGGTAAACTCGGATTCCCGGATAAAAATATCCGGATGCTCAATCACTTTAGTGGAAGGCATGCTCATAATCTCCTGCAGAAGCGTATGATGCTTCTCGTTGGAGCGAATAGTCGATACGATGCCGTCGATGATGAACACATTGTTCGGGTTCATTTCATCTTCGGAGAGCTGGCTGCGCACGGTTTGCCTGAGCAGCGTGGACGAAACGAACGTCCATCTCTTGTTCGAGCAGACGCTGCCCGCAATAATGGATTCGGTCTTGCCTACACGCGGCATCCCGCGGAGTCCGATAACCTGATTTCCTTCCTGCTTGAAGATTTCGCCCAAGAAATCGACCAGCAAGCCCAATTCATCCCGTGTAAAACGGAACGTTTTCCGGTCGTCCGAATCTCTTTCGATATAGCGCCCGTGGCGGACAGCCAAAATATCTACGAGCTTCGGCTCCCTTAAAGCCGTTATAGTTATATTATCCACTTTTCTTAACATTTTACCCATTAAATCAATTTTTTCATCATCATTTGTTTGCAAAAGCATGCCGCGCGTGCGGTCATCCACACCGTTAATGGTTACGATATTAATATCGAGCATCCCCATCAGGGAAGCTACATCCCCCAGGAGCCCCGGCCGGTTTTTATGAATTCGATATTCCATATACCATTGCTTAACTTCCATTTCTACACCTCGTATCGATGTCAATAGCCCATCCCATTCATATTTTTGTGATTAATTACGAAAATATTCTACAAAATTCGCTAAAATCCTCCTAGTACCGAAGAAAAACTTATTGCGGTTTATTTACTTGAATCTCCTGAAGCGTATAATTTTGCAGCCCCGGCGTCAGCTGATGTTTTTTCATCTGATCCAACACTCCGGCAAGCACAACGCTCCAATTCACATTAACGGATGTGGAAGCCATGTTCATAATAGGAGCCGGCAGGTTCTTCATCCGCTGCAATACCGAAGCCTCCAACGGACTGTAGACGACAATCCAATTCGGGCCGTGCTGCTTGACCTGATTCTGAAAAGGCGTGTACCATCCCTGCGCATCCGCATAGGAGATATACTCCGCTTCTTCCGAAGGCGCCCATGCCGATGGAATCGGACGGTCATTGGTGGTTACCCACTCCAGCGTCTTCCCCATCCCCTGTTCCTGCTTAACCCATTGGTCCCACTGCTGCTGCATAAAATCAGAGCCTGTCTGTTTCCAGGCGATTTGCTTATCGTTCATGGTTTGCGAGGCATTGACCGATACAGCGTCATCGAGCAAAATCCACTTTTTGTCCGGAATTTGCGACGCATAAGGCTGAATTTGAGCCGTGAGCTCGTTGCCTACTACTATTATGTAATCATACGCCGTGGATTGGATCTTATTCACATGCTGCTCCTGCAGCGCCGCTACATCCGGCAGCCATTCATACGAAATTTTCTCATTGTCTCTCCAGGAGAGCAGCGTTTGGGAGAATACCGTCTTTACCGTATCGGGAAGATTAGGTTTCGAAATGAGCAGAACGGATAATTTATTCTGCAATAATGCCGGATCAATTGCGGGGATATTTTTGCCGCAGCCGCTTAACAGCAGCGTTAGAGTTACAGTCAACATCAGCCATCTTGTCCATCTTCGTGTGCTCAAACCAAACGATCCGCCTTTCTATGTCTGCAAAATTAACATCCGGTTTAAGTATAACACGAAAAGCAGGGAAAAGCCTCCAATGCAGGAGGCTAATGAGGAAACCGGCTTTATTTGCCTGGTGTTACGAATTTGACCATCAAACCGGCAATCGTTTTACGCTCCTGCTCGTCGGCTACATCCCACAAGCTTTTGAGAATCCGTTCTTCGTTGTTCTCCGGATCCACTTTGTTTGCCAGGAAATCGCCGATTTGGACGGCAAGATTTTTGATGGTTTCATCGTTCATGCCTGCTTTGTGCGCTTGCTCCACGCGGTCATTCAAAAACTCTTTCCATTTGTCGAATGCTTTTAGTACAGTTGCCATGATGTCATCCTCCTTAGATGAAGTATCACTACGAATACTAATGTTCGCAAAAAGGAGGTTGAATATGCAGTGCACTAGGTCAGCCAGCCCCCGTTCGGGCTTATGATTTGTCCGGTAATGTAGCCGGATTCTGGCAGCGCCAAAAAATAAACCAAGGAAGCCACTTCATTGGGATGGCCCAATCTACCGGCAGGAATTTCATTCTCCATCGCCGCTTTCTCGTCAGCATTGAAATTGGCCATCATCAGCGTATCTACGGCACCGGGCGCAACGGCATTGACCGTCACGCCCGAAGGCGCCAGCTCTTTAGCCAGCGCCTTCGTAAATGCATTCATACCGCCTTTTGCCGTAGAATAAACGACTTCGCAGGAGGCGCCGGAAATCCCCCAGATGGAGGAGACATTAATGATTCTTCCATATTTTTGCGAAATCATGGGCTGCATAAATTGCTGTGTCGTTAAAAACGTACCCTTCAGGTTCACGTTCATCACTTCATCCCACAGCTGCTCGCTGACATCGGTAAGCAGGCCGTAATGCGCGATGCCCGCATTGTTAACAAGGATATCGGGGACCAACCCGTGATGGTCGAGCTTCTCCTGCAGCCGAACTATCTGTTCCCTGCTGCGTAAATCGGCGGCAGCCGTCAGCACCTTGGCTCCGTGCTTCATACAGCTTCTCGCGACCTCATTGGCGGCTTCATGGGATTGAAGGTAGTGGATGACTACATTCATCCCCACAGAAGCGAATCGCTCGGCGATCGCCGCGCCAATCCCGCGGCTTGCCCCGGTAATGAGCACTGTCTGCTCCGTAAAAGGCTTATGCGCGCCAGAAACGGTCATTTTTGTTCACTTCTCACGATGGAAACCGCCAATTGATTCCAGTCAAAATGCTGACGAAGAAGAGCGTTAACGTCCTCCAGCGTCATCTGCTCGTAAACCGGTAAAATATCGAATAAATCAATATTTTTAAACCGGTATTTGGTAAATTCATTCGCAATCGCTTCAGGTGAATTCAATTGGCGCATGAAGCCGCCGATTTTCTTCTTGCGGCTCCGCTCGAAATCCGCCGACTGTACGCCCTGCTGTTTTATAAGATCAATTTCTTCCCGCACGCGGGCTACGAGCTTATCAGGATCTTTCGTATCGCCGCCGATGACGGAGAAGGCATAGTTCGGAGCAATATTATATTCGCTGCCGAAGTTATCTGAAATCAGCTCCTCGTCGTACAGCTTCTGGTAAATGGCCGAGCTCGGGCTTACCAGAATGTCCAGGAGCACCCGCATCGTCAATTCCCGCTTCAGCAAATCGGTTCCGGTCAAAGTCTGTTCCGGCTCCTTGCAGCCGAATAAGCATTTGGGCAGCGAAACCGGCAGCACGGTCACTTTCTCCTTTTGCCTGACGCCTGCCGGCTCCGGGTCGAAATAGCGGTGAATTTTTCCCTGAGGCTCATAATCTTTGGCTGCCTGGTTCGCGCGAACCAGCTCGATGATTTCCTCGGGATTGACCCCGCCTACCACAAACAGGCTCATGTTGCTTGGATGGTAAAAGGTGTAGTAGCAGTCGTACAGCAATTCCTTCGTAATATGAGAAATCGACTCCACCGTTCCGGCAATATCGATATGTACCGGATGGATATGATACATGGCTTCAATTAAACCGTAATACGAACGCCAGTCCGCATTATCCTGATACATTTTTATTTCTTGACCGATGATGCCTTTTTCTTTCTCCACATTTTCATCCGTAAAATACGGATTTTGGACAAAATTGATCAACGTGGTCAGGTTCTCATGAATATGCTCCGTCGCGGAGAACAAATAAGCCGTGCGGTCAAAGCTAGTAAAAGCATTGGCCGAAGCGCCCTGCGAAGCGAAAACCGCAAAAATGTCGCCTGTCGGCTCCTCAAACATTTTATGCTCAAGAAAATGCGCGATACCGTCCGGCACCTTGGATTTGGGATTGCCCTCAACCTGGAAGTGGTTGTCGATCGAGCCGTACTTGGTTGAAAACGTCGCATACGTCTTTTGAAAGCCTTCCTTCGGCAGGATAAAGACGGATAGCCCGTTCGGCAGCTGCTCTACATATAACGTTTCTTTGACGTGAGGATACGGAATGGCTTTCATCGCTTATTCTCCTCCCTTCCGGTCGCGCAGGAAATAAATCGTGTCCAGTTGAACCTGTGAAGCAATGTTCTGAATATCCTGCTTCCTTACACCGAGAACTTCTTCTACTAGGGAAGGCACCGTGCGCTCGATTCCCGATAAAATATTGTTAAAATCAAATGCAACCAGCTCAAAGGCAGAGTCCTGAAGCTCCTTCAAATGGCCCGAAATCATGGCCTTCGTCTGCTGCAGCTCGACATCGCTTATGTCTCCTTTGACCATGGCTTCCAGCTGCTCGCGAATGATGGTTACGGCTTTCTCATAATTCTGGATCTCAATGCCTGACTGAATCGTCAAGATTCCCTTATGCCCATCCAGACGAGAAGAAGCGTAATAGGCCAAGCTCGCTTTCTCCCTTACATTAACAAACAGCTTGGAATGCGGATAACCGCCGAGGATGCCGTTGTACATCAGCATAGTCGGATAGGATGGATCGGCATAGGTCAAATGGGCTCGCAGCCCAAGATTCAACTTCCCTTGATTGACGTCCAGACGTTCCACGACCTCGTGAACCTCATGAACCTGACGATGCTCTGGCTTGGCCGTATAAGTCGCTATGCTGGCCTCGGAGCGGTCTATGTCGAAGCTTTGTTCAATCCACGGAAGCACCTGCTCGAGGTTGGCCTGCCCCACGATGTAGATGTCAATCGGGGAAGTTTTCAGCCATTGCTTATAGTAGCTGTACAAGCCCTCCGGAGTCAGCTGCTTCAACGCTTCTATCGTGCCAAGCGGATGAAGACGGTATGGCTCCTCCTTGCACATTTCCTCCACGCAGCGTTCCGCGGCATATTTGATTTTATCGTTGACGATAGACTCAATGCGCTTTTGCAAAGAAATCTTCTCGGATTCCACGTATTTGCTGACGAAACGGCCCTCTTCCAAGGCAGGTTTGGTAATGGCTTCGCCAATAAATTGAATGCCCTTCTGAAGCAGAGATTCCGGACTGTCCACAAAGTGATCCTGGATCAGGTCCATACGGAACTGAACCATCTGGTAGTCCCCGCGTTTGTAAATATCAAAACCAAAGCCGGCGCCGTAAAGATCGTCCAGACGTTCCCGGAACTGCTTCGTTTCGGGATAGGCTTGCGTGCCGCGGCGAAGCACAAAAGGAATAAACGCCGTCGGCGTCACTTTGTCTTCCTGCAGCGGAGTACCGATATAAACCGAGATGGCGTAGGTTTTAAATTGTTCCGTGGGCAGCACGTGTACCCTGATATTGCGGGCAGCGCCCCGTTCAAATTGAATATGCTTCAAAGGGACATGGCTCCTTTCATAATGCATTTCGTTATACCATTATATTCCTTCAGAAACAGAAGAAGCAACCTCGAGGGTTACTTCTCGGCAATCTATTTGCAAAAGATATGCTTACCGATTTGCTTCACCTGCGGCCGGGACCAAATCCATTTCGAGGTTGCCGTCTCCGGATTAAAGTAATAAATGCAGCCGCCTGTCGGATCCATTCCGTTCAGCGCATCTCTGACTGCATTGCTCGCACTTTCATTGGGCGTCAGCCAAATTTGACCGTCCGCTACAGCAGTAAAGGCTCCCGGCTGAAAAATAACCCCGGATACCGTATTCGGAAAGCTTGGAGACTGCACGCGGTTGAGAATGACCGCCGCAACGGCAATTTGTCCTATGTAAGGTTCACCGCGCGATTCGCCATATACTGCATTCGCCATCAACTTCAAGTCCTGCTCGGATAAGCCCAAATGATTCGAAGGGGCCAAATTCGAAGGCGTCGATGCTGCTCCTCCGCCGGTTCCCGCTCCTGCCGTTCCTCCACCCCCGCCGGTTCCTGCACCTTGACTTGCCGGCGGCAGCTCATCTGCGGTTGGTTTGTAATTTTTGGTGGCTTCCCACAGCTTCAGCTTTGTCTTATCGCCACCGATTCCGTCCACATCCAGGCCGAATTCGGATTGAAACCACTTAAGGGAGCGCAGAGTATTGTAACCGAAATCACCGTCTACCTTCCCCGTGTAGAAGCCGAGCAGCTTCAGTCTCCCCTGCAGCTCGTAGACATCCTTGCCGGCGGCACCGTATTTGATATCATTTTTGCTGAACGTTTGCTGCACGGTGTAATGGTCCTTCAGCTGATAGCCTGCAAATAGAACGATGATCAAGCAAAATGTAATAACAACCAGACGTTTGTTCATCTACTTATACTCACCTTTCCCACATTCATATTGGCAACCTTTTTAAGGTTATTATGAGAAAGGAAGAAAGCTTCTATTCAGACAAAAAAGGAAAGTGAAGGAAACGGCGCCCAAAGAAAAAGCACACCCGGAAAGCTGAAGCGGGTGTGCTGCCATAACTAAACGACTAAGAAGACATCCTTCCTTGGTACTGCTCGAGAGAAACGAGAACCTCCCGCGGCTTGCTTCCCTCATAGGGACCCACGATGCCTTTGGCTTCCATTGAATCAATCAGCCGGGCGGCCCGGGTATACCCGACGCGCATACGGCGCTGAAGCAGCGAAACGGATGCCTGCTTGGCCTCCAAAATAATTTGTACCGCCTGATCGTACAATTCATCCTCCACTTGGTCCGGCGCATCGGATTGCTCCTCCACCTCAGGAACCATGTCTTCAACATAGTTCGCCTGCCCTTGTGTCCTTACGAAATTGACCACCGTCTCGACTTCATTATCGGACAGAAACGCCCCTTGAACCCGAACCGGCTTCGATGCGCCCATCGGCAGGTAAAGCATGTCTCCGCGCCCCAGAAGCTTCTCCGCACCGACCATATCCAGAATCGTCCGGGAATCGACCTGTGAAGATACGCCGAATGCAATACGCGAAGGAATGTTCGCTTTGATAACGCCTGTAATAACGTCAACCGAAGGCCGCTGGGTGGCAATAATCAGATGGATCCCTGCGGCCCTCGCCATTTGCGCAAGACGGCAGATCGAATCCTCCACGTCATTGGCTGCGACCATCATCAAGTCGGCCAACTCATCCACAATAACGACGATGTAAGGCAGCGGGGCGCCGGATTGCGTCTCCAGCAGCATGGCGTTATAGCCTTCCATATTCCGCGTGCCGCTCTTCGAGAACAGCTCATAGCGCTTCTCCATCTCGACGACGACTTTCTTCAGAGCCAGCGAGGCTCTGCGCGGGTCCGTAACTACCGGTGCAAGCAAATGCGGAATCCCGTTATACACATTCAATTCGACCATTTTGGGGTCAATCATAAGAAACTTGACTTCATCCGGCTTCGCCTTATACAAAATACTCGTGATAATCCCGTTAATACAAACGGATTTACCGGAACCGGTAGCCCCGGCCACAAGCATATGCGGCATTCTAGCCAGGTTACCGACGATCGGCTGACCCGCAATGTCTCTGCCCAATGTTATAGACAGCTTAGCGCTGGATTCCTGGAAAGCCCCGCTTTCCATGACTTCGCGCATGGTAACAATCGAAACCTCCGAATTCGGAACCTCGATCCCGATGGCCGCTTTACCCGGAATCGGGGCTTCCATCCGGATATCCTTGGCTGCCAGCGCCAGCGCAATATCGTCGGTTAAGCTTACGATCCGGCTTACCTTCACTCCGACATCCGGCTGGATCTCGTAACGGGTTACCGACGGGCCTCTTACAACCTCCAAAACTTTGGCTCGTACCCCAAAGCTTTCTAGGGTTGCTTCCAGCTTGCGGGCGACAGCCTTGTAATCGAGCGAATCCGACCCTTTACCGGCATTCGGTTTCGATAGTAACGAAAAAGATGGCAGCTCGTAAGGAATCGCGAGCGGCTTGTTTTTAATGTCGAAATCATCAGCCGAGCCTTCGCCGTCATCCTGCCCCTCCGTTGACTGCGCGGCCTTGCTGTTGTCAGCAGCGGAGGTAGACGGTACGTGTTCCTGCTGAGGTTTGTGCGACCCTTCCTTGAGGACCTGTTCCTGGAAATCCCGAATCACCGGGATCAACGGATCCGGTTCCGGCTCGAGATCATCTCCTGCATCCGCATAATGCACCTCAGCAGCCTTGGCCGATTGCACATGCGGCAGTGCCGAGTACACTAGCATCTCCTCGTCAGGCTCCTTCGAGGCTCCTTTACGTCCGGCAGACTTGGAAGCGGCCTCCGGCTTAGGCTGAAGCAAATCGAAGAAAAGCTTGCGTGTGCTTCCGGCTTTTCGTTCCTTCCGATCCGGCCGCAGCGTCTCTTCATCAAACTCATTCTCTTCCGGCAGGTAAACGACGGGTGCCGGTTTCTTTTTGACTGCCTCCGCCTTAGGCTTCTGGCTTCGTTCCATCAGTTTGCGTTTTATGTATTGGCCCAGCAGCGTATCCGCAAAGGAACGGCGCCCTTTGAGCTTGGACATTAAATCGCCGATGGACCATCCTGTGAGCAGGATAAAACCGATAATAAAAAGCGTATACTGGATCAGCTTTGCACCGATATTGGCGAACAAAAAATACAGCAAGCTGTACATCGCAGCCCCCAGCATCCCGCCTCCTACTTCCAGCTTTAATATATCTTTTCCTTTATCCGTCGCCTGTAGGCCATCTACCATGCTGTCCCAGGACTGGGTCATGATCATCCCCGCCGTAAACTTCCCGTTAGGATACAGCTTGTCGAACAGGCTGATATGACTCATGATCAGCACGGCTAAAATCATCAGCAAAATGCCCGACTTGCGAGAGGTTCTCCATACGGGCCAGGCACGCTTGACCATCACATACAATCCAATGTAGATGAAGATAAGCGGAATGATAAAATCGAAGCTGCCGATGACGAATCGAAATAAATAAGTCAGCGCTCTCGCGACCGGACCTCCTTGGGAGAGGGCAATAACAGACAAGGTCAGAATAATAATCCCGTAAAGTTCATACTTTAAATTGGTTTTCAATGCCTTACTTTTCTTCTTCGGCCTTGCCAAAGCGTTCACCCCCAAGTACAAATTATACCATACTTTGGAGCGAAGCTTAATGCCGACTTCAAAATCAGACCCTGAAACTATTCCGGGCTATTGGAAATAACCGGTTGAAAAGCGATCACTCGTCCCGGACTGTACTGCGGATTCAAATAATCCTGCGGGTTCGGACTAATGATCCGAACAATAGAAGCCTGCGTTGCATTAATAGGCTGCACCTGCATCGTGATCCCGTTGACCGAAACTTCCATAGGGTGGTCCTTCATGTCTTCCATCCCGCTCATCACTACATCGAGAGGCATTACCGTATATTGAATCACTGTACCATCCCTCCGGGAGAAGTCTGTCTTTTCTCTTCGATCCGGCGGTTAAGCTCGCGAATCGCATCGCCAATGCCGCCCATTGCATTTATTAGTCCGTATTTGACCGCATCCGCCCCGATAACCGTCGTTCCGATATCGCGGGTCAGCTCCCCTGTTTTAAACATCAGTTCTTTAATCTTCTCTTCTGTCACCCGAGAATGGCTGATGATGAACCGGATCACCCGTTCCTGCATTTTATCCAGGTATTCGAAAGTTTGCGGCACGCCAATAACCAAACCGTTCAATCGAATCGGATGGATCGTCATGGTGGCGGTTTCGGCAATAATCGAATAATTCGAAGACACGGCAATCGGCACACCGATAGAATGTCCTCCGCCTAATACCAGCGTAACGGTCGGCTTGGATAGGGTGGCAATCATCTCGGCAATAGCCAGTCCCGCTTCCACATCACCGCCCACCGTGTTCAAAATGATAAGCACGCCTTCGATTTTCGGATTTTGCTCCGCGGCTACTAGCTGAGGGATAAGGTGCTCATACTTCGTTGTCTTATTTTGCGGCGGGAGCACCAAATGACCCTCCACCTGACCAATGATCGTCATGCAAAAAATATTGGATTCCCCTGCCGGCGCAGCCGTTTGTCCCAACTGCTGAATCGTATCGACAACCGTATTTCTTTTCGCTTCCTCCGGATTCGGCTGTTGCGGCTGAGGCTGTTCCTGATTAAATGTAGTCATTGTTATCCCCCTAATTTTCCATGTCATCATCCTCCCTAGTATGGATGAAATCGGGGAAACTATACAAAATAACCCCACAAAGTGGGGCTTATGCTTCGAAGCGGACTCAGGTACTTTGCGGGGACTTCTATCATGTCAAAAAAGCTTATACGGCCTAAACCGTATAAGCTTCCTTGGTGCGTATATTCTAAGGGATCAAGTGACTAATGCTGCAACTACACTTCCATAATAATTGGAAGAATCATTGGTCTTCTTCTGGTTTGTTCATATAAAAATCGTCCTAATGCATCTTTAACATGGGTCTTCAGCGATGCCCATTCATTTACATTTTCACTCATCAACCGGTTGAGCGTACTCGTCACAATCCGGTTCGCTTCGTCAAGCAAGCCCTCGGATTCTCTTACATACACAAAGCCGCGAGAGATAATATCAGGCCCGGATAAAATCGTACCATCCTGTTTGCTTAGCGTAACTACGACAACCAGAATACCGTCCTGAGACAACAATTTACGGTCACGCAGAACGATATTACCTACATCGCCGACACCCAGACCATCGATCAGGATGTTACCCGAAGTGACCTTGGAGCCTTTGCGCGCAACTCCATCCTGAATTTCCACCGTATCTCCGTTGTCGATAATGAAAATATCTTCTTTGGGAATGCCAACCGACTCCGCAAGCAATCCGTGCTGACGCTGCATACGGTACTCACCGTGAATAGGCAGGAAATATTTCGGCTTCATGATGTTCAGCATCAGCTTCAGCTCTTCTTGGCTGGCATGACCTGATACATGGACTCCCGTAATGGAGCCCGGCCCGTAGATAACATGAGCACCGATTCTCATCAGCTCGTCAACCGTACGGCCTACATAACGCTCGTTGCCCGGAATCGGAGTTGCCGCGATAATAACGGTGTCTCCCGGCATAATATCCACTTTCCGGTGAGTCGATCTGGCCATGCGCGTCAGAGCCGACATAGGCTCTCCCTGACTTCCTGTAGACAAGATAACTACACGGTCTGCAGCTAATTTGTTTACCTCTTCAGGTTCAATCAGCATACCGTCCGGGATACGAAGGTATCCGAGCTCATGAGCTATTCCTACTACATTCACCATACTGCGGCCGATCACCGTTACCTTACGGCGAGTCACTTCCGCAGCGTCAATTACCTGCTGAATTCTATGAATATTCGAGGCGAAGGTAGCGATAATTACACGCTGCTTCGCTCTTCTAAATATTTCTTCGATTTGTACGCCGACACTTTTCTCCGAACCCGTATAGCCAGGACGCTCGGCATTGGTGCTATCCGACAAGAGGGCAAGAACACCCTTACTGCCGATCTCAGCCATCCGGTGCAAGTCCGCATACTGATCGTTTACTGGAGTTTGATCAAACTTAAAGTCTCCCGTATGAACGACGTTTCCTTCCGGAGTTTCCAAGCATACGCCTACCGAATCAGGAATACTATGATTGGTTTTAAAGAAAGTAGCCGTAATGACACCCAGCTTCAATTCCGATTCCGCATTGATAAGAATGCGTTTGGTCTCTCCCAGCAGGTTGGCTTCCTTCAATTTCGTCTCGATGAGACCAAGAGTAAGCTTGGTACCGTATACAGGAACGTTCAGATGCTTAAGTACATAAGGCAAACCGCCAATGTGATCCTCGTGTCCATGAGTAATGATAATACCTCTTACTTTCTCCCGATTCTCTGACAAGTACGTGATGTCCGGAATAACGATATCGATGCCAAGCATGTCCTCTTCGGGAAACTTCAACCCGCAGTCAATCACCACAATATCGTTCGCGTACTGCACAACGTACATATTTTTACCGATTTCGCCCGCGCCGCCCAGAGCGAAAATCGAAAGCTTATCTATATTTTTTTTAGACAATGAAAAATACCTCCTATTTAAAATTGACGACGAATTTTTGTATGAAGCATCAAACCAAAATACCGCACCAGTCACTTGCCACCATTATACATGATGAAAAACTACAATTACAAGCTGTCTAATTTACTGCCTATTGTTCCCTAAAAAAATAAAACCGATGCTGAAAAACACACCGATTTTATAAAGAGACATCATTCAAATAGGGAAGCAATGAATCGTCCTTCTTCTTCGGTTGCATCTATTAGTGGGAGCCGAACGCCGCCTACCTGTACCCCTTTGTGGTTCAAAGCGAACTTCACAGGGGCTGGATTAGGAACACGGTGCGGGCATTCAAACAATCCCTTAAATACCGGGTGAAGCTTCGCATGCAGTTGAACTGCTTCACGAACCTGTCCCTGTAAATAATAGTTTATCATAGATTTCATATCTTTTCCAATCACATGACTGGCTACGCTGATAATGCCATGCGCTCCAATGGATAAAGCCGGAAGCGTCATGCTGTCTTCTCCGCTGTATACCAGAAAGCCCGGCGCCGCGCCTGCCGCGATCTGGGTCAATTGATCCAGGTCGGCACAGTCTTTGGTGGCCGCAATGTTAGGCAGCTGGGAAAGTCTGATGGTTGTTTCTGCGCTAATATTAACCCCTGTACGGCCTGGTACGTTATACAGGATGCACGGGATATTTACCGCTTCTGCAACCGCTTTATAGTGCTGATACAGACCCTCTTGGGAAGGACGGTTATAATATGGCGCAACGAGCAGCAGCCCGTCTACGCCAAGCTTTTCGGCTTCCTCGGAAAGATGAATCGTATGTGCGGTATCATTGCTGCCGGTTCCGGCAATAATTTTAACACGGCCTTTAGCATGCTTTACGGCAAAATCGAACAATTGAAGCTTTTCTTCTTCCGTGAGCGTCGGCGATTCTCCCGTTGTTCCGCAGATAACCAAGCCGTCGTTTCCTTGCTCTTCGATCAGATAATCCATTAGCTTGCCTACTTGATTCCAATCGATGTTAAGCTCGCTGTCAAATGGCGTCACCATAGCTGTAATCAGTCTTCCGAAATCCACTGCAAACTCCTCCTACTATCTTTATCGGTGCAATTGAAATTTTTTGTGCAGGGCACGGACCGCATCGGCCATATCGTCTCCCTTTACAAGAACCCAAATGGTCGTATTGGAGTCCGCGGACTGCAAAATATTTATATCATTTTCCGTCAATGCCTCAACAATATGCGCCATAATGCCCGGAACGCCGTTCATGCCGCCTCCGATAATCGACACTTTCGCACAATGCGGAACATAGGCCGGTTTATATCCCAATTCAGTTAAAATGGATAAAGCCCGTTCGGCTTCATAATCGAACACCGTGTACACAACACCAGAAGGATTCACGTTAATAAAATCCACGCTGATATGATGCTGCGCCATCGATTTAAACACTTTCAGCTGTAAATCATATACTCCGTCTCCCGCTGCTACATGGATCTGAGTAATGTCGGAAAAATTGGCAATGCCCGTAACAAAACGGTCTTGTATCATGTCCTCTTTGTTAACAATAGCATCGGAATGAGTTACCAGCGTTCCTGTATCCTTGCTAAACGTTGAACGTACGCGAATCGGGATGCCAGCATGCATGGCCACTTCTACCGCCCGCGGATGAATTACTTTGGCGCCATGATGCGCCATGTTGCAAATTTCCATATAGGAAACGACAGGAATTCTTCTCGCTTCCTTTACAATTCGAGGATCGGCGGTCAATATTCCTTCTACATCGGTAAAAATATCGACCATTTCCGCTTTCAATGCTGCGCCTAACGCCGTAGCGGTCGTATCACTGCCGCCCCGTCCCAGCGTCGTCCAATCATGAAGCTTGCTTTCTCCTTGAAACCCCGTAACAATGACGACTTTGTCCTTCTCCAGAAGCTTAAGAATCCGTTCGGGATGAATCGACACAATCTGCGCATTGCCGAAATCTTCATTCGTGATAATCCCTGCCTGCGCTCCCGAAAGAACGGACGACGAAATTCCGCTAGCATGCAGCAAGCTGCACAGTGTCGCTGCAGAAATAAGTTCCCCGCAGCACATAAGCATATCTTTCTCACGGGCCGGCAGCTGGTTGCCGTTGCTGCTTATCCAATCCAGCAAAGTGTCCGTTGCATAGGGCTCGCCTTTCCTCCCCATTGCCGATACGACGATAACTAGTTTGTACTCTAGCGATAATGCATCTTGAATGTGTTGTATGACTTGAGCTCTGGCTTCGACAGTAGAAAGGGACGTGCCTCCGAATTTCTGCACTAGAATCTTCATGAGGATCCCCCTAAAAAGCTTCCACGAAGAGAAGCATACTTCGTAAGCGTAAATCGGGATTCTCCAAAGAGAAGCCCCTTGTAACATCATAAGTCGAGCTTCAGCAAAAAAGAACCTTTCTTGATAAAGCCCTCCGTCACGATGACGAAACAAAAGCTAGGCTTCCATAGCGGAAGCCAGCCTCTTATTCCTGTTCAATAGCGATATATTCCGCAATTTGAACCGCATTCCAAGCTGCGCCTTTCAGCAGATTGTCGGAGACAATCCACATGTTCAGGCCGCGAGGATTGCTCAAATCGCGTCGTACGCGTCCGACGAACGTATCCAGCTTGCCGGCGGCGTCGGTCGCGAGCGGATATTGCTGCTCGGCAGGATTATCCAGCAATACAATGCCCGGAGCGTCCGCAAGAAGCTGCTTCACTTCTTCGACATCGAAATCCTGCTTCAATTCTACATAAACCGACTCGGAATGGCCGTAAACGACCGGGATGCGCACACAGGTTGCCGTGACTTCCAGCGAGTCGTCATCCATGATTTTCTTCGTCTCGTTAATCATTTTCATTTCTTCATAGGTAAAGCCATTGTCCGTAAATTTATCAATCTGCGGAATCGCGTTAAACGCGATTTGATGCTTGACCGGAAGTGCGCCGACAGGCAAAATTTGCGGTTCCACTGTGTTACCCGCCAAAATTTCCTTGGATTGGCGAAGCATTTCATCGATTGCACGCGCTCCGGCTCCCGATACCGCCTGGTAAGTCGAGACGATAATGCGCGAAATCCCATAACGGTCATACAATGGCTTTAAAGCAGCTACCATCTGAATCGTAGAACAGTTGGGATTTGCAATGACTCCCTTGTGCTCGTTGATCTTGTCAATATTCACTTCCGGCACAACCAGCGGAGTCTCAGGGTCCATGCGGAATGCGCTCGTGTTATCGATACATACCGCGCCATGCCGCACCGCATGAGGAATCAACTCCTGGCTGACGCTGCCTCCTGCACTGAACAGTGCAATATCAATGCCTTCAAAGCTATCTGGAGTCGCCGCCTTGACGGTGACTTCATTTCCTTTAAACGTCAACTTCGTTCCGGCTGAACGCTCGGAAGATAACAGGGTAAGCTCATGAATGGGGAAATTGCGCGACTCCAGCAAACGGATGATTTGCTCGCCTACGGCACCTGTTGCTCCAACTACTGCCACATTGAATAACTTTTGACTGGACATCAGTTTGTCTCTCCCCTGTGCTGAGTGAATATTAATAATTGAACCGTTCAATTACCATGGGCTGGAGCTGTTTCCCTTCCAGAGCCGATTCACAAGCCTCCATAATCAAATCCATACGGGCAACTAGGGAATTCGGCTTCGCAGTTGGCGCGTCCTGTCCGAACGGAACAAAGTATATGTTTTTGGTAATAAGCAGTTTACCGATATTCATAGCGTTCAAACCAAGACCGTCGTTGGTCGAAATGGCCAAAACCAGCGGCCGGTGATTGCGCATTTGCGCTTTAGCGGCCATCAGCACCGGGCTTTCCGTCATCGCATTAGCCAGCTTGCTCGTTGTGTTCCCCGTGCAGGGTGCAATCACAAGCACATCCAGCAGCTTCGACGGGCCGAGCGGCTCGGCATCTACAATTGAAGCAATAATATCATTCCCGGTAATCTCTTTCAACTGCTTCTGCCAATTTTCCGAGGTGCCAAAGCGTGTATCCGTCGTTAAAATAGTATTGGAAACAATCGGAATCACTCTTGCTCCCGCATCGACAAAGCGTTGAATTTGAGGCATTACCTCTTCAAACGTACAATGAGAACCTGTTAGCGCAAAACCTACGGTTTTCCCCTGCCAATTCATTCCACATTCCTCCTCTGACTTGCATCCTCAAGAATAATACGGCTTAAGGTGTCGGCAATAATGCGACCTGCTGTCTTCGGCGCGACGATCCCGGGAAGTCCCGGTGCAAGCAATGCCTTGATCCCCCGCTTCTCGGCAAAACGAAAATCCGTCCCGCCCGGCTTGGAGGCCAAGTCAATGATCACTGCGCGATGTGGAATATTGGCAATAATTTGCGCTGTGACTATCATAGACGGAATTGTGTTAAAAAGCAAGTCAATATTCGCCACCTCAGCATGCAGATCCTTTGTATAAAACGGGCTGAACCCCATTTCCCAAGCTCGCGCAAAATACTCCGGCTTATTGACGCCCACCTTCACTTTGGCCCCCAGCCCTTGAAGCGATCTTGCAACCGTAATTCCCGTTCTTCCGAAACCGAGCACCATCGATTGTGAACCGTGTATCGTAAAATCCGTATTTTGCACAGCCATCATCAGCGCACCTTCCGCTGTCGGGATGGAGTTAAGTATGGCCACATCATCCCTATCGAACAATTCAATCAGCGTTATGGACGCTTGAGCGCACAGCTTCCTTAAGTAAGGCTTTGCCATACCCGTGAAGACTTTGGCGTGCTTCGGCAAAGCTTGGATGTGTTCTTCCTTCAAAATTAGCTCTTTCGATGAAAAAATACTTTCTACATGACCGTGATCATCTGTACCTACAGCAGGTAAAATGATTGCGTCCGTCGCCTCAAGGGTTTCAGGGCTCAGCTCCGCTTTCGTAATGCCGGAAAATTGATTTTGCAAATTATCAAATCCGATCAGAACGATAGAAGCATCCAGTTCAGCACATTTATGAATGACTTCAAGCTGGCGAGCATCACCACCGATCAGGGCCACTTGAATTCCTGTAAGCATTCATTCTCACCTCTTTCTAAGTCGCTTTCGATAACTCATCTTATGCCGTCGCCCATGAATGGGTTACTTGCCTTAGAAAGAAAGGCACGGGACACAGATCGCGTGCAACAAAAAAACACCTTCTATTAGGAAGGTGTTCGCATTAAAGTTTATTTGGTTCCCGTATGTCCGAAGCCGCCTGAGCCCCGCTCGGTGTCGCTCAGCTCTTCCACATGCAGCAATTCGATCTGCGGAACGATTTGAAAAACCATCTGAGCAATACGCTCATTGCGTTCTATCTTAAAAGGCTCCGCCCCGTGATTGATCAGCAGAACCTTGACCTCTCCGCGGTAATCGGCATCGATCGTCCCAGGAGAATTCAATGTCGTAATGCCATGCTTGAGCGCCAGCCCGCTTCTCGGGCGAATCTGGGCTTCAAGCTCCGGCGGCATAGCCAGCGAAAATCCGGTCGGAATCAAAGCGCGTTCTCCCGGCTGCAGAATGACCGGTTTCGATACGGCTGCGTGAATATCATAGCCGCTGGCCAGCGCGGACATTTTTTGCGGGGGACGGACATCCTCGCTGCCCGGCAGCCGTTTGATTTGAACGTTATACAAGCTGATCCCTCCTGAAGCCATCGATCACATCGTGCTTTTGTCCGACCATGGACAGGGCGAACGGCTTGGAGAGCATGCTTTGTACCAGCTTATGAATATGCTCGAGCTCCACGCTTTCAATCCGCTCGATAATTTCATCCATGCTGTAATGCTTGCCGAGCATCAGCTCATTTTTACCGATCCGGTTCATCCGGCTGCTGGTGCTCTCCAGACTCAAGATCAGGCTGCCCTTCATCTGCTCCTTGCCTTTTCTCAGCTCGGATGCGGTCAGTCCCTTTTGTTTAATTTCACTCATCATTTCCATCGTTACCTTCAGCACATCTGCTGTCTGCTTAGGCGCCGTTCCGGTGTAAATAGTAAACATGCCGCCGTCCTGATAAGACGTATGATAGGAATAGACCGAGTAAGCCATTCCGCGTTTTTCCCGGATCTCCTGGAACAAGCGGGAGCTCATTCCGCCGCCCACGGCATTATTCAACAGAATCATCGCATACAATTGATCGTCGTTTGCCGCCAAGCCGGGGAGCGAGATACAAATATGATTCTGCTCAGTTTTCTTCTCATGGTATTTCAAATTACCCGCGAAGCCAGGAGCAGTCAGCGGCTGTTCGCTGCCCTGATTTTGAAATTCGCCGAAATGCTGCTCAATGAGTTGGACGACACTATCGTCCACATTTCCTGCAATAGCGATAACCGTACGGTCAATCGTATAATGCTCTTTCATGTAATTGCGCAGCGTATCGGAATTCATGGCGGTCAGATTCTGTTCCGTGCCAATAATAGTATACCCTAGAGAGTGCTCCTCGAAGGCTGCCTTCGCAATCAGGTCATGAACCATATCATCCGGCGTATCCTCATACATCGAAATTTCTTCGAATATGACGTTCTTTTCTTTCTCCAGCTCCGCAGGATCGAATGCCGAGCGAAAGAACATGTCGGACAGCGTTTCTACGGCGATAGGCAGATGCTCATCCAGTACCTTGGCATAGTAGCATGTGTACTCCTTGGATGTGAAGGCATTCACATTGCCCCCGATCCCGTCGAATTGCTCTGCAATATCTTTGGCCGAATATTTCTCCGTGCCTTTAAAAAGCATATGTTCGATAAAATGGGAAATACCGTTATTATGTATCGTTTCATTGCGTGATCCGGTTTTGACCCAAATCCCGAAGGATACCGACCTGCATGTCGGGATGGGTTCAACAATGACCCGCAGTCCATTGCTCAATCTGTATTTATTCAATGAATGGAGCCTCCTTGTAAATCTCTGTATGTACGTTTCTGATCTTACCATTATTGGACGGCAGACTCAACCTCGGGGATACGGTTAGGTGAAATAAGCTCGCTCACCGTACCGAGGCGAAGCCCCTTGCTCTTAATGACACGAATCATCTCTTCTAAGGCTATGCTTGAGGAAGCGGTAGGATGCATAAGAATAAGCGAGCCCGGCTCGACACGCGTAGAAATTTTGCGAACGATGGAGGCCGGCTGGGGCTTGGTCCAATCCACCGTGTCCAACGTCCATAGAATGGTGCGAAGCTTCAGCTCGTGGGCAATGTCGACGGTCGCTTGATTAAAATCGCCCGAAGGCGGCGCGAACAGGGTGTTCTGCACGCCCAATTCCTTTTCCAGCAGCTGCTGGGTTTTACTGATTTCCGAGATGGTTTGCGATCTGGACAGCTGGCTCATATTTTTATGCGAATAGGCATGATTGGACAGCTCATGTCCCTTTTCTTTAATTAAACGGGCCGTCGGGATATTGTTTTTCAGCCAGCTTCCGTCAAAGAAGAAAGTTGCATGCACCTGCTCCTTTTCGAGAACCTCCAGCATTTTCGGCAAAAATTCGTTCCCCCACGCCACATTGATCATCAGGGAAACCATCGGTTTCTTCGGATTTCCTTTATAGATGGGGACGGCTCCCAGCTGGTCCAACCCCACGGCTGGCGGCACTTCCCTCATGACAAGCTTTAAGTTATCGCTTAGAGGGAGCTCTTGCGTCAAAGCGAGAGACTTCTCTACGTCCACCTCCAGCCCGTTATAGCCAGGAATGGCTTTCCATACCCGATCTACTTGAGCATTGACGGGGGCGATTCTCCTTTTGACCGCTTCCGCCTGAATTTTCTCCAGCAGCCCCGTCTGATCCTGGCGCATTCCCAGTCTGGAGGATAAGGCAGACAAAGAATAAGGCGAGCTTGCCGAGGACAAGTTCGATTGCTGTCTTGCATGCTGAACAAAGGCCTGCATACTTTGGGATTGCTGGAGTCCGACAAGCATACTGACAAATAGACCGGACAGCACTAACACCTGAACACGTTTCATACCGTTGCTCCTGTCGTTAGATTGTTTGTCCCATCATATGCGGGCGCGGACAAGATTAGAACAAAACAAAAAGAGACAGATGGATCTGGCTCTTTATCGTTCTTGCTTATGAGATTGGTTTAAGATTGTGCTGGAACTTGCGCTGTCAGCACCGCTTTGCGGGAAAGATTGACGCGGCCCTGCTGATCGATTTCCGTCACTTTGACCGTGATGGAATCACCGACAGCTACCACATCCTCTGTCTTAGCTACACGCTCGGTAGAGAGCTGAGAAATGTGCACCAAGCCTTCCTTGCCCGGTAAAATTTCTACGAATGCGCCGAACTTCTCGACACGTTTTACTTTACCCAGGTAAGTTTCGCCTACGACAACCTCTTTCACAATACCTTCGATGATTTGGCGGGCTTTCTCGTTCATTTGCTGGTTAGACGATGCGATAAAGACGCGTCCATCCTGTTCAATGTCGATTTTCACGCCGGTTTCTTCAATGATCTTGTTGATGATCTTACCGCCTGCGCCAATGACATCACGGATTTTATCCGGATTGATGTGCATTGTAATAATTTTAGGCGCATATTCGGAAAGCTGCGATTTAGGCTCTTGAATGCGCTCCAGCATTTTGCCGAGGATGTGCATCCGGCCTTTTTTCGCCTGCTCCAGCGCTTGGGTCAAGATGTCGCGGTTAATTCCGTCGATCTTGATATCCATTTGCAGCGCCGTTACGCCTGCCGCCGTACCTGCTACTTTAAAGTCCATGTCGCCCAAATGGTCTTCCATCCCTTGAATGTCCGTCAAGATCGAGAAGTGATCTCCATCCTTGATCAAGCCCATGGCTACCCCTGCAACCGGCGCTTTAATCGGAACGCCTGCATCCATCATCGCCAAGGTACTTGCGCAAATGCTGGCTTGGGAGGTCGAACCGTTCGATTCCAACACTTCGGATACAAGACGAATCGTATACGGGAAGTCGGTTTCCGAAGGAATAACCGGCTCCAACGCGCGTTCGCCCAATGCGCCGTGACCGATCTCGCGGCGGCCCGGAGGACGAAGCGGTCTTGCTTCCCCTACGCTGAACGGAGGGAAGTTATAATGGTGCATGAAACGCTTGGTTTCTTCCAAATCCAACCCGTCCAAAATTTGAACGTCGCCCAATGCGCCAAGCGTACAAATGCTCAAAGCCTGAGTTTGTCCGCGTGTAAACAAGCCGGAGCCATGCGTCCGCGGAAGCAGGTTGATGTCGCATTCGATCGGACGAATTTCGTCCAGCTGACGTCCGTCCGGTCTCACTTTGTCATGCGTAATGAGACGACGTACTTCTTCTTTGACGATATCATACAGCGTTTCTTTCACATCAGCCAGCTTTTCGGGTGCATCGGCATACTGCTCGGTAAAATGCTCCACGCTCTCCGCATTGATCGCGTCGATCGCTTCCTGTCTTGCATGCTTCTCCGCAATTTTGACCGCTTCGACCAGTCTTGCCTGAGCGAATGCTCTAACGTCGCTGTTCACAGACGCGTCAACCGTATGTAATTTCACTTCCATCTTCGGCTTGCCCGCTTCTTGAACCAATTGCTCTTGGATAGCTACGATCTTACGGATTTCATCATGACCGAACATGATGGCCTCAAGCATCACTTCTTCAGGCACTTCGTCCGCGCCCGCTTCAACCATCATAATGGCATCCTTCGTGCCTGCCACGACGAGGTGCAGGTCGCTCTTATCGGCTTGCTCCAGCGTCGGGTTAATAACGAACTGTCCGTCTACGCGTCCTACAATAACTCCGCCTACCGGACCGTTGAATGGCACATCCGAGATGCTGAGCGCTGCCGAAACGCCGATCATTGCCGCGATTTCCGGCGTACATTCCTGATCCACGCTCATGACGATGGCTACGATCTGAACATCGTTACGGAAACCTTCCGGAAACAACGGACGAATCGGACGGTCAGTCAACCGGCTGGCCAGAATCGCTTTCTCGCTCGGACGTCCTTCCCGCTTGATAAAGCCTCCGGGAATTTTCCCGACGGAATATAAACGTTCCTCATAGTTAACGGTTAACGGGAAGAAATCCAGATCCTTCGGTTCCGAAGACGCTGTTACCGTACAAAGCACCACCGTATCCCCGTATCTTGCTGTCACCGCTGCATTGGCTTGCTTGGCCAAACGGCCCGTTTCAAGAATGAACGGACGCCCGCCCAAATCCATTTGAACTCTTTTCTCCATAAAATCCTCCTAAGCAACATTGCTGTTGTCTGGCTAGTTACATCCACATATCACTTCTGCATACTGCCTAGTATTTCCTTCTTTTTCGAAATAAATCTCTCTTCGGCCTTAAAACATACGAAAAAGCAACCGCGCGCTCCTGTCCAAGCCCAAACTGGACATGAACAGAAAACAACGATGGTTGCTCACGTAATTCATCGTATTAGCGGCGAAGACCCAGCTTCTCGATCAATGCGCTGTAACGTTTAACGTCTTTGTTTTTCAAATACGTCAACAGCTTACGGCGTTGACCTACCATTTTCAAAAGACCGCGACGGGAATGGTGATCCTTCTTGTGCGTTTTCAAGTGGTTAGTCAAGTTAACGATGTTCTCAGTAAGAATCGCAACTTGTACTTCAGGAGACCCTGTGTCGGACTCGTGAGTTTTGTGAGTTTGGATCAGTTCTTGCTTACGTTCTTGTGTCAATGCCATGTTCAATCTACCTCCGTTAATTGTATATCCCCATTGGCCCAGAGAGCGGCGGAGTACTCGTTTCTCCACGCCAAGGTTCATGCTGACGGATCTATCGATCCACAACGAGTTTTAGTATAGCACAGGTAGAGCATAAAAGTAAAATAAATGCCCGAATTATCCCCGGCCGCTGGTTAATAAGGTCTTTGCCTGATCCGCATCCCGGTGAATCTGGCTGATTAATTCGTCAATTGCACTGAATTTGCGTTCCGGTCTCAGGTAAGAGATGAATTCAATAGTCAGTTCCTTCCCATAGACGGATTCGGAAAAATCGAACAAATCGGACCTCCAAGGTCGGCTTCTCCAAATTATCCACAAAGGTCGGCTTCTTCCCGAGATTCATCACACCGTTATAGGCTGTGCCGTCCAGCACGGCCCGAACTGCGTAAACCCCTAATGCGGGCGTGACGAACGGCTCGTGTAATTCAACATTGGCGGTAGGAAAACCGATGGTTCTGCCTCTGCCGTCTCCCGTGACAATGGTTCCTCTGACCGCATAAGGCCGGCCGAGCAAGGCATTGGCCTCCTCGACCTGTCCCGCCAGCAAATGCTCGCGAACGAGCGTGCTGCTGACCTTGCTGCCGTTGCGCTGAAACGGGCGGATAATCTCCACCGCAAAACGGCCGTGTGCAAGCTCGCACAATGTATCCGGCGTCCCTGCGCCCAAATAGCCGAAGGTAAAGTCAAAGCCGACGATAACCGTATTCACCTGCATCGGGATCAGCATATGCTCCACGAATTGCTCGGGAGTCACCTTCATCAAATCCGCGTCGAACGAAACGATATACAGGTAATCCACGCCCAGCTGCTCCAGCTGCCGCTGCTTTTGGCTGACTGGCGTCAGCAGGGTGGTGTACTTTTGCTGGCCGAGCACCTCGCGGGGATGCGGATGAAACGTCATGATAGACGTCGGGATGCCAAGACGCTTCCCGTCCTCCAGCGCACGTTTGATCACTTCCTGATGACCTAGATGCACGCCGTCGAAATCCCCGATCGCCAGTACCTGAGGCTGCTTAACCGCCTGCGAGTCGGACGCGCTGATAGGATATGATAACTTTATAGATTGCATAGTTTCCGTCGTCACCTACAATTCTATTGAAACGAAGCTTTCGTAAGGGCTTAACAGCTCAAGAAAATACTTTCACCGGGTGAAGCTCTCCGCTGCTGAGATTCCATTTGAAAATCCCGATAAACCGCGTATCCGCGGCATAGGCGGCATAAAGATCGCCGGACTCTTCGTCCGTCATCTGCTTACTTGGCGGAGGCACGACCAGCTTTTGGCCAAGCAGTGCCTTTTTCGTCTGCACTTCGTTCAAATGCACGGAAGGCATATGAGCAAGGGCCGCTTCCGCCGGAATGAGCTTGTCCGCCAGCGTCCCCTGCTGCTGCAGCTGCTCGATCTGCTCCAGCGTCAGGCACTGCTCCTGCCGGATGTTGCCCGTAGACGTGCGCACAAGCTCGGACATCACGGCCGGATAACCCAATGCCTTACCGATATCTACGCACAGCGTCCGGATATAAGTTCCTTTGGAGCACTGCACGCGAAACCGCACCTCCGGATACGCCTGCGTCAAATCCATCTGCAGGATCTGGATATCGTGTATGGTGACCGTTCGGGACTTTCGCTCTACTTCCATGCCTTGACGTGCCAGCTCATACAGCCGCTTCCCGTCCACCTTAACAGCGGAATACATAGGCGGCACCTGTTGGATGTCACCTATGAACGAAAAAATTGCCGTCCGTACCTGCTCTTCGGTTAAGCGTACCTCTTGATCCGCTCGTGCAATAACTTGACCGCCCGCATCTTCAGTGTCCGTGGCATAACCGATTTTGAGCGCAGCCTCGTACTCCTTGGGAAGCTCTTGAATATATTCTACAAGCCGTGTGGCTCTCCCTAAACAGAGCGGCAAAACGCCGGTTACCTGAGGATCCAGGGTTCCGGTATGACCGATCCGCTTCATTCGGAGGATCCGCCTCAGCTTGGCTACAACATCATGCGAAGTGAAGCCCGCAGGCTTCCACACCGGTAATACGCCTTCCAATCCATCCATGGTCATGCTAATGCCAGCCCTACTTCCTTTACGACCCGCTCAATCGCTTCTTCTAACGTTCCCTGCACGGCACAGCCTGCCGCACGGACATGTCCGCCGCCGCCAAAGCTTTGGGCCACCTGAGCCACGTCTACCTTTCCTGCGGAGCGCAGACTCACCTTTACGATGCCGTCCCTCTCCTTAAAAAGAAGTCCGACCTCGACGCCCTCCACATTCCGCGGATAATTGACCAGCCCGTCCAGATCCTCGCCGGAAGCGCCGGTTACAGCCAAGTCGTCCAATGTTACCGCAAGCCAGCCTACCTGATTGTTATGCGCGAAGCTCAACGAATTCAAGGTTCTTTGAAGAAGCGTTACTTGCGGATAGGTCAGCTTTTCCAGCAGCCGTTCGGCGAGTTCGTGGCCTTGCACGCCCCGCTGCAGCAAATCTGCTGCAATTTGCATCACTTTCGGAGTCGTATTAGCGTAACGAAACCCTCCGGTATCCGTCAGAAGACCGGAATAGATACAAACGTTCAGCTCGTGAAACAGCGATATCCCCAGTTCAAGCGAGAGATCATATAAGATCTCGACGGTTGCCGCGGCATCCGACCGGATGACATTGCAGGCCCCGAAGCGATCGTTGGTTGCATGATGATCTACATTTAATAGAGAAGCACCCTCGGCGAAAACTTGATGAACCTTCCCGATCCGGGAAAAATCGGCGCAATCCACCGCAATTACATGGTTAAACAGCTCGGCAATCGGCAGAGCTTCATAGCTTAACACTTCATGCTTGCCTGCCGCCATATAAAGGAACTTGCCCGGGATCGGCCCCTCGTTCATCAGAGTAAACCGTTTACCTAAGGCGCTCAGCATCCAGGCTACAGCATAAGTGGAGCCCGCGGCATCCCCATCCGGCTGGATGTGGGATACCACAAGAAAATCATCCTTTTCTTGAATAAAGCGGGCCGCTTCCTGCAGTTGTTTCGAATAAGCCTCGAGAGGAACGCCGGCCTCTGTCATGGCTGGACGTTCTCCCCGTTGATTTGACCGAGCAGCTTCTCGATATGACTGCCATAATCAATCGAAGCGTCAAAGCGGAAAATAAGGTCCGGAATTTTGCGCAGACGGATTCTTTTGCCGAGCTCGGAACGGATAAACCCGCTGCCGCGGCCCAGCGCCTTCAACGTTTCTGCCTTCTGCTCATCCGTACCCAGGACGCTCAGAAAAATTTTGGCCTGGGACAGGTCGTTCGTCACGTCCACACCGGTTACCGTAATGAAGCCGATGCGCGGATCTTTTAACTCCGACTGAATGATTTGGCTAAGTTCTTTCTTGATTTGTTCTCCGACTCTACCTACGCGAACACGCGCCATGCCCAATCACCTCTCAACAGTTTCCATCACGAAGGCTTCAATGACGTCGCCCTCTTTAATATCGTTGAATTTATCAAGAGATATACCGCACTCGTAGCCTTGGGATACTTCCTTGGCATCGTCCTTAAATCGTTTAAGGGAATCGATATTTCCTTCAAAGACAACAATACCGCTGCGGATTAAGCGCATTTGGGCGTTACGTGCGATTTTCCCGGAAGTAACCATGCATCCGGCAATAACCCCGATTTTGGAAACTTTGAAAATATTACGCACTTCGGCTTGACCGATCACGACTTCCTTGAAGATCGGATCCAGCATCCCTTTCATCGCGTGCTCGATTTCTTCCATTACTTTGTAAATAATGCTGTGCAGGCGGATGTCCACCTTTTCCTGTTCCGCCGTATTTTTAGCCTGCGGCTCCGGACGCACATTGAAACCGATAATAATCGCGTTGGATGCGGAAGCCAAAATAACATCGGACTCCGTAATAGCCCCTACACCGTGATGCAAAATTTTGACGCGTACGCCTTCGATGTCGATTTTTTCAAGCGAACCGCGCAGTGCTTCGACGGAGCCTTGTACGTCGCCTTTGATGATAACGTTAAGATCCTTGATCTCGCCGTCTTTAATATGCTTATAGAGATCGTCCAATGTAACACGTACATTCGCACCCATTTCGGATTGTCTCAAGGTCACGGCGCGTTTCTCGGCAATCGCTCTGGCCTTACGCTCGTCCTCGAAGCAAATGAACGGATCGCCTGCCTGAGGCACCTCGGTCAAGCCCGTAATTTCCACCGGAGTCGACGGTCCCGCTTCTTTCAGCTTCTTGCCGCGGTCGTTCACCATGGCGCGGACGCGGCCGAAATGAACACCGGCAACAAAGCTGTCGCCGACTTTAAGGGTACCATGCTGGATCAAGACACGAGCCACCGGACCTTTACCTTTGTCCAGCTCCGCCTCAATGACCGTACCTCTGGCACGCTTGTCAGGGTTTGCTTTCAGTTCTTGCACCTCGGCAACCAGCAGGATCATATCCAGCAGGTTTTCGAGACCGATGCGCTGTTTGGCGGAAATGCTGACGAAAATCGTGTCGCCGCCCCATTCTTCCGGTACCAGCTCATACTCAGTCAGAGCCTGCTTGATCCGATCCGGATCTGCGCCTTCTTTATCGATCTTGTTCACAGCAACGATGATCGGCACTTTAGCTGCTTTCGCATGGCTGATCGCTTCCACCGTTTGCGGCATAACACCGTCGTCAGCTGCAACAACAATGATCGTAATATCCGTAACCTGCGCACCGCGGGCACGCATGGATGTAAATGCTTCGTGACCCGGCGTATCCAGGAACGTAATTTTCTTATTGTGAACTTCAACCTGGTAAGCACCGATATGCTGCGTGATCCCGCCGGCTTCGCCTTCGGTAACGCTTGTTTTGCGGATCGCGTCGAGCAATGTCGTTTTACCATGGTCAACGTGACCCATAATGGTTACTACTGGCGGACGCTCGATCAAGTCCGCTTCATCGTCTTTTTCCTCGAATTGTTCGAACTTGTCTTCCTCTACCGGAATTTTCAGTTCTACTTCAACGCCGTAATCAGTCGCCAGCAGCTGGATGGCATCCAGGTCAAGCTCTTGGTTAATTGTCGCCATGACGCCAAGGAACAGCAGCTTCTTGATGACTTCGGAAGCATCCTTGTGCAAAGCTTTCGCCAATTCGCCCACCGTCATCGTTCCGCGAACGATAATTTTCTTAGGCGTGTTGTCGATTTTCTCTTTCTTAACAGGCTCCTGCTGATATCTGCCGCCTCTTTGGTTGCGATTGTTGCCGCCTCTATTGTTCTGAGCGACCTCTCGAGGTGCTTACCTTGTTGTCGTCAAAACGCTTTTGGTTCGGCTTCGTCTTCTTGGTTGTCTTCCCTCTCGATGCGTCATCCTGTTCGACATCAACCGCTCCATTCGTTTTAGGAGGAGTTACGCCGATCGAACGGTTAAATTGGCCTTGGTTGCCACCGCCGTTGCGCTGTTCAAACGGTTTCCGTTGATCGGAATAGCCGCCTTGACCTTGACCTTGACCTTGACCTTGAGGGCGGTTGCCTGAACCCGAGCGTTGGTCGCCAGGACGGTTGTTTCCGCCGTTGCTGTTATAGCCGCCGCCGCGGTTACCTTGCTGGCCACCGCCGCCGTTAGGACGGTTTTGCCCGCCTTGAGAGCCGCTTGTGCCCCCTTGCTGGCCGCCGCGGTTTTGATTGTAGCCGCCGCCTTGTTGACCGGAGCGCTGTTGGCTATAGCCGCCTCCGCCTTGCTGACCGCTGCGCTGCTGATAACCGCCGCCTTGACCTTGAGGCCTGCGGTCTTGCTGTCCGCGGTTGCCTCCGCCTTGACCTTGGTATCCCGAGCGCTGTTGGCCCTCTCCTCTGTTGGAGGATCCATTGCCTTGGCCTTGAGGTGCTCCGTTGGATCTAGGAGCATTGCCAGAGGGCTGTGAATTTGATGCTGGCTTGGCCTGTGCCTGTGGTGCAGACGCTGCTGCAGGCTGGCTCGATTCTTTAGAGGCTGCGGTGCTTGCTGCACTCGCTGTACTTACCGATGCGCTAGCGCCATCGCGTTTGGCTGCTGCGTTTGCTTTCACGTCTTTAAAAAATTTTTCTACACTGTCCACAGTATCGTTCTCCATTACGCTCATATGATTGTTAACCGGGATGCCCAGTCTTTTTAAAATAGTGATAATTTCTTTGCTGCTCATGTTCAGAGACTTGGCATATTCGTACACTCTTAGTTTGTCTTTATTATTGTCTTGTTTAGTCAATACTGTCCACCTCCGTACGATTTTCCAGACTTTTTCTCAGCATTTTCGCAAACCCCGCATCAGACACGGCGACTACCACCCGTGTTTCCTTCCCGATGCTGGCTCCTAACTGCTCACGACTGCCGTACTGATGTAGGGGAACCCTATAAGTGTTACATTTATCCTGAATCTTCTTGCTCGTATTCGGAGAAGCATCCTCCGCTACGATCACGAGCTTGGCTTCGCCTTTGCGGACGGCATCAATAACGGATTCTTCCCCGGTAATGATTTTCCCCGCCCGCATGGCCATTCCTAAATTATTGAAAAAGTTATTCTTCATCGTCCACCGCCGCTTCCTTGCCGGCAATGAATTCATCTTCCACCTTGATGAAATCTTGCTCTAAAGCATCGTAGATTTCAGGGCTGACCGCGTGCTTGAGAGCCCGATCCAGCGCCCTGCTCTTTTTCGCCAGTTTAAAGCAGGAAAGCTTGCCGCACAAGTAGGCGCCGCGTCCCGCTTTTTTGCCCGTCAAATCAATAAGCATCTCGTCCGCAGGCGTTTTGACAACGCGGATCAATTCTTTCTTCGGCATCATCTGCTGACACGCCACACATTTGCGAAGAGGAATTTTCCTTTGCTTCATCCGTGATCACCCTCTACTAGTCCGATTACCAGAAGCTCAATCGATACTGACGGAATCCTGGTGCATTTCTTCGGTAAATGTTTTCGGCCGTCCATATTCTTGTTCAGCCTGAGTTTCGCTCTTGATGTCTATTTTCCAGCCGGTCAGCTTGGCCGCCAGGCGGGCGTTCTGTCCCTTGATACCGATCGCCAAGGACAATTGATAGTCCGGTACGATGACGCGGGCCATTTTTTCCGCTTCGAATACGTTTACCTCAAGCACCTTAGAAGGGCTGAGCGCATTCGCGACGTACTCATCAACCTGTTCGACCCAGCGAACGATGTCAATTTTCTCGCCCTTCAGCTCATTAACAATCGTCTGCACGCGCATGCCTTTAGGGCCGACACAGGAACCAACCGGATCGACTTCGGCATTACGCGAATAAACCGCGATCTTGGAACGGAAACCTGCTTCTCTGGCTACGGAACGAATTTCAACAACGCCGTCGAAAATTTCCGGTACCTCAAGCTCGAATAACCGTTTCAACAACCCCGGATGGGTACGTGACAAAATGATCTGGGGACCTTTTGTCGTGTTCTCCACCTTCGTAATGTAGGCTTTGACACGGTCTCCCTGTTTGAACTTATCGGTAGGCATCAGCTCTGTCAAAGGAAGCGCCGCTTCGATTTTGCCCAAATCAATGTAGATATTGCGCAAATCCTGGCGTTGTACGATACCGGTTACGATATCCTCTTCCTTATCGACGAAAGCGTTGTAAATCAAACCCCGCTCCGCCTCGCGAATACGCTGAGTAACAACCTGCTTAGCCGTTTGAGCGGCAATGCGTCCGAAATCCCGCGGCGTCACTTCAATCTCAACGATGTCGCCTAGCTGATAGTTTTGGTTCAGTTCACGTGCTGCATACAAAGAGATTTCCAGCCGCGGATCCAGTACGTCATCCACAACGGTTTTCCTAGCGTATACTTTAATAAGTCCCGTATGACGGTTAATATCAACGCGAACGTTTTGTGCTGTGTTAAAATTCCGTTTGTAACTGGAGATCAGCGCCGCTTCAATAGCGTCAATCAAAATATCCTTAGCAATTCCTTTTTCTCTCTCAATCTCCGACAGTGCTTCAATAAAATCCATATTCATTTGACTGGAGTTCCCCCTCTCATAAAATCGGCGCGATAATTAAAACACAATGGCCAGCCGGGCGCTGGCAACTTTGTTGAATGGAATGCGGTAGGTCTTCTTTCCTACTTCAACCGCAACGGTCTCTTCGTCGAACGACTGCAGCAGTCCCTCAAATTCCTTCAGTCCTTCAAAAGGCTCGTAAGTCGTAACGAAAACATGCTCGCCAACGGCTTTATGGTAATCCTGCACTTTTTTCAGAGGACGCTCCGCTCCGGGAGAAGAGACTTCCAAGAAATAAGCGGTAGGAATCGGATCTTTCTCATCCAAACGATCGCTTAAATATTCGCTGATCCGGCCGCAATCATCAATATCGATGCCGCCTTCTTTATCCGCATAGACGCGTAAAAACCAGTTGCTGCCTTCCTTGACGTACTCTACATCGACCAATTCGAATCCGTTTTCTTCCATAAAAGGTTGAAGCAGTGTTTCAACTACGGGTTTGATTTGCGAAATCAACCAGCATCCTCCTATCGATTAAAGAAAGCCTTATGCTTTCTTGTCTGTAACAAAATGTAAAGAGTGGGTTTCCCCACTCTCTAAGATCGGAACATATAACATTGTTACCAAAGAAGATTATACCATAAGGCTTATAGGTATGCAATATGATGAGTGCTGTGTTGATTTAGAATAGCGATAGCTGGTTCGACTCCGGCAGGCCGCGGAAGCAGCCCAGCGCCCCCAGAAGCTCGACGATCGTCTTGGAGGCTTTGCTTCGGACCTGGAAATCCTCGATCGACAGAAAAGGGCCCGCATCCTTGGCCGCCGCGATATTTTTCGCCGCGTTCTCCCCGATTCCCCCAACCGCCGAAAATGGCGGAATTAACGAATCGCCGTCTACCAGAAACTTCGTCGCATCGGACCGGTACAGGTCGACATTTTTGAAGGAGAAGCCCCGAGCCGTCATTTCCAAAGCCATTTCCAGAATGGAAATCATCGCTTTTTCCTTCGGCAGCGCCTGGAAGCCCTTCTCCTCAATCTCGATCAGCCTGCGCAGAATCGCGTCGTAGCCCTGGCATAGAAGATCCAGTTCGAAATCCTCGGCACGTACGGTGAAATAAGTTGCGTAGTAAGCGATAGGATAATACAGCTTGAAAAATGCCGTACGCACGGCCGAAATAACGTAAGCCGCGGCATGGGCTTTCGGGAACATGTATTCGATGCGTTCACACGATTCAATGTACCATGCAGGCACCTTGTGCTTCTTCATGTCTTCCTTCCATTCAGGGGTAAGCCCCTTCCCTTTACGAACGCTTTCCGTTATTTTAAAGGCGAGACTGGCATCCATCCCCGCTTTATAGATCAAATACAGCATGATCTCGTCACGACAACCGATAACGGTCTTGATCGTGCAGGTGCCTTTCTTGATCAACTCCTGCGCATTTCCAAGCCATACGCCCGTTCCGTGCGAAAGACCGGAAATTTGCAGCAAGTCGGCAAAGGAGGTCGGCTGCGTTTCCTCAAGCATCTGACGAACGAACTTGGTCCCCATCTCCGGTACGCCATAGGTCGCGACAGGCGTGCGGATTTTCTCCGGCGGCACGCCGAGCGCTTTCGTCGAGTTAAACATGCTCATGACCTTGGGATCGTTCATCGGAATGGTGGTCGGATCGACACCCGTCAAGTCCTGCAGCATCCGCATCATGGTCGGATCATCATGACCGAGGATATCGAGCTTGAGCAGATTCGCATCGAAGGCGTGATAGTCGAAGTGCGTCGTCTGCCATTCCGCGCTGGTATCGTCGGCCGGGTACTGCACCGGCGTAATGTCATTGACATCAATGTAATCCGGCACGACGACGATACCGCCGGGATGCTGACCCGTGCTTCGCTTGACGCCGGTACAACCGGAGGCAAGACGGCTAATCTCCGCTCCGCGCCATTTCTTCCCTTGATCTTCCTCGAACTTCTTGACGTAACCGAACGCCGTTTTCTCGGCGATCGTACCTATCGTTCCGGCACGGAACACGTTTTTCGGTCCGAACAGCACTTTCGTGTAGTTATGCGCAACCGGCTGGTATTCCCCGGAGAAGTTCAAGTCGATATCAGGAACCTTGTCCCCTTTAAATCCAAGGAACGTCTCGAACGGGATATCCTGCCCGTCGCCTTTCATCTTGGTATGGCAGTTCGGGCAATCCTTATCCGGCAGGTCGAAGCCGCTCGGGATGCTGCCGTCCAAAATCCATTCGCTGTGGTTGCAGCTGTAGCATACATAATGCGGCGGCAGCGGATTAACCTCGGAAATGCCGAGGAACGTGGCAACAATGGACGACCCTACCGAGCCCCGGGAACCGACCAGATACCCGTCCTCGTTGGACTTTTTTACAAGCCGCTCGGAAATCAAATAGTTCGCAGAGAAGCCGTATTTAATAATCGGCACAAGCTCCTTCTCCAGACGCGCGGTGACGACTTCCGGAATCGGGTCGCCGTAAATACGTTTGGCCGTATCGTAGCATTTGGTCCGGATCTCATCATCGGCCCCCTCGATAATCGGCGTGAACAGCTTATCGGGGAAGAGCTCAAGCGACTCAAACTGATCCGCAAGCTCGTTCGTATTTTTGATGACGACATCGTAGGCGGCTTCCTCGCCCAAATATTGGAACTCAGCCAGCATTTCCTTCGTTGTCCGAAAATGAACGTCCGGCTTGCGGATATCTTTCAACGGGCTAAAGCCTGTAATACCGTGGATCGTAATGTCACGGCATATTTTATCGCGCGGCTGCAAGTAATGTACGTTCCCCGTCGCAATGACCGGTTTATTCAGCTTGCGTCCGATCTGCAGCACGCGGCGGTTCGCGTCCTCCAGCTGCTCTTTGCTGCCGACCAGGCCTTTGTCGACCAAATGCATATTGACCGTCAGCGGCTGAATCTCAAGAACGTCGTAGAACTCGGCAACCTGCTCCGCCTCTTCCACCGTTTTATTGAGCACAGCCTCGTAAAACTCGCCTTTTTCGCAGCCAGAAGTAATAATCAAGCCTTCCCGCATAGTCGTCAGCACGCTCTTCGGAATGCAGGCAACCCGGTGAAAATATTCCGTATGCGACAAGGAAACAAGTGTGAACAGATTTTTCTTGCCCACCTGGTCCTTCGCGTAAATACAGCAGTGGAACGGCCTTGTGTTTCTCAGGTTCTTCCCTACGTTATCGTTAAGCTGATCCAATGTCTTATATCCGTTGTCGACCGCTTCTTTAATCAGCTGGAACAAAATATGACCAAGCGCTACCGAGTCGTCAATCGCGCGGTGATGGTTATCCAGACCGATCTTGAATTTGTCGGCCAGCGTGTTCAACCGGTGATTCTTCATCGTAGGAAATAACAGCCTCGCAAGCTCCAGCGTATCAAGCGAAGAGTTACGCACCTCCGGCAGTCCGAGGGCCTTGCAGTTGGCATGAATAAAGCCCATATCGAATCGCGCGTTATGCGCAACAAGAATGCTGTCGCCGACGAATTCGATAAACTTCGGGAGCATTTCCTCCAGTTCAGGCGCATCGTGCACCATTTCATCGGTAATATTGGTTAATTGCTGAATATTATAAGGAATTTTCTCATGCGGATTGATAAAGGTCGCAAAACGGTCTATTTCCTTACCGTCTTTCATTTTCACGCCGGCCAGCTCGATAATCTTATTATTGACAATCGATAAACCGGTCGTCTCGATATCGAATATGACATACTCGGCTTCCTTCAGGTCCTGTCCCCTTGGATTAACCGTTACGAGTACCCCGTCATCCACAACATTCGCTTCAAGTCCGTAAATTACTTTAATTCCATGCTTCTTCGCGGCCTTGTGCGCATCCGGATAGCATTGGATTCCGCTGTGGTCCGTGATGGCTATCGCCTTATGTCCCCATTTGGCGGCCGTCTTAATATATTGATCCACCGGCGTAATGCCGTCCATCGTACTCATCGTCGTGTGCAGGTGGAACTCTACCCGCTTCTCCGGCGCGTCATCCTTACGGTCCGGCGGGGCCATCACTTCGTTGATGTCATTAGGAATCATAACGAGCTCCGGAACCTGCATAAACCGGTCATACTCTACTTTACCTCGCAGCTTCAGCCAGGTGCCGTTCTGGATGAGGCTGTAAATTTTGACATCTTCCTTTGTTTTCGCGAACGCCTTGATCTGCAGGGAATCCGTAAAATCCGTTATATTGAACGTAAACAGGGTACTGCCGTTGCGCAGCTCCTTGGAATCAATGCCGAATACGGAGCCCTGTACCGTAATTTTCTTTTCTTCATCCTGCACCATCTGAATCGGAATCGGCGCATCCTTGATATCATAGCCCACCATAAGCTTGATCTCCGCATCGGACAAGCCGTCGCCTTCCGCTTCCGCCTCCGCTTCGATGGACGTCATAATCTCCTGCGTTACAACCTTGCCTTCCTCAACGATCTGTTGAGCGAACTTCTCGTACTCTTCCTCACGCGCTTCGTTCATCGCATAGCGAACCTGCAGGTCGATACCGAAAAAATCATGAAAATACGTTTGAACCCACTGGCCGATGTTCTTCTTCTTGGCCAGCTCCAAGCCGATCGAATCCAATAAAATCAAGGTCAGCTGCGTTCCCTGCACCTCAATCTTGGCGCGGGACATCCAGCCGTTGACCGATGTCGCCTCCCGCTGCACCCATTCCACGAACATGCCCCAATATTCATGGGCGACCTCGGACGGGTTCACATCCTCGCTGTACCGCAGCATAAACCGGATCGCCGCAATATGAGCGAACTTGTCCCGGATCATTTTACAAAAGGAGCGGTAAATATCCTGTGGTACGATCGTAGTTTTAGCAATAAAAAACGTCCATTCCCTATTCTTGCGGCTTGTTTCCACCCGATCAATATAGCCGTCCTGAAAAAAGGCTTGGATGATGTCCGCCGGAACATGCGCCTGCTGCATTAGCATCTCAAAACGCTCTCTCTTCAGTGCTGTACTGCTCATGAACGTCCTCCCCCAAATAAACCAGGAATCAGCGGCCTGTTATCGCCTTCCTGCCCATGCTGCAGCCTTCCGATGCTTACCCATGGCATTACGGCATCCGTCCTGCATGCCCTCACCAGGAGCCGGAAGATCCGATAACGCAGCCTGCTGATCCTTGAAAAAATACAAAGGGCAAACAGGAGATGAAGATGTCCGATTTGCCCTTATGTTCCAAACCTCAATTAATAAGCTCTGCCGAAAACGACGGTATGCTTGGCACCCTCGCCGCATACCAAACATGTGCTCTTGTGCTCTGCCGGTTCGAAAGGAATGTTCCGGCTTGTTGCGCCGGTTTCCTCTTTCACTTGGGCCTCGCAAGCATCGGAGCCGCACCAGCCTGCCAGCGCAAAGCCGCGCTTGTGCTCCAGGAATGCTTTGAATTCATCCAAAGTGTCTACCGAGGTGAAATTCTCATCACGGAACTGCTTAGCTCTATCATACATTTGTTGATGAATTTCCGCCAGCATGTTTTGCACTTCTTCGACAAAATTTTCTTGCTTCACAATCCGCTTCTCGCCGGAAATCCGGGAAACGAGCACGACTTGTCCGTTCTCCATATCACGCGGACCCAGCTCAACGCGAACCGGTACGCCGCGCATTTCGTACTCATTGAATTTCCAGCCCGGGCTTTGATCCGGACGGTCATCGACCTTGACGCGTACCCCTGCCTGCTTCAGCTCGGCAAACAGCTCATTGACGCGGCCAACGACCTGCTCCCGCGTCTTCGGTGGCCCGATAGGAATCATAATGACCTGAGTCGGAGCCACCTTCGGCGGCATAGCCAAGCCTCTGTCATCTCCATGGACCATAATGAGCGCGCCGATCAGGCGGGTACTTACGCCCCAAGAAGTCGTATGGCAGAATTGGTGCTGGTTCTCGCGGTCCAAATATTTGATATCGAAGGCAACCGCAAAGTTGGTGCCCAAATAGTGAGAAGTTCCGGCTTGAACAGCTTTGCCGTCCTTCATCATCGCCTCAATGGAGTAAGTGTCCACAGCACCGGCAAATTTCTCCGAAGGGGTCTTCTGACCGACAATAACAGGAATCGCAAGGAAGTTTTCGGCAAAATCGCGGTACGTTTCCAGCATCTGCATCGTTTCGCGACGCGCGTCAGCCTCATCTTCATGGGCGGTGTGGCCTTCCTGCCACAAAAATTCGCTTGTCCGCAGGAACGGCTGCGTACGCTTCTCCCAGCGCACCACATTCGCCCATTGGTTGATCAGAAGCGGCAAATCACGGTACGAATTAATCCATTCCGAGTACATATGGCCAATCATCGTTTCCGATGTCGGACGAATGGCCAGTCTTTCCTCCAGCTTCTCTCCGCCCGCTTCCGTTACCCACGGCAGCTCGGGATTGAAGCCCTCCACGTGCTCCTTCTCTTTATTGAAGAAGCTCTCCGGAATAAAAATCGGGAAATACGCATTGCGGTGGCCCGTCGCTTTGAATCTTGCATCCAGCTCACGCTGAATATTTTCCCAGATCTCATAGCTGTCCGGTTTAAAAACGATACATCCCCGGACAGGCGAGTAGCTCATCAAATCCGCTTTCTTGATAACGTCAATATACCATCTGGAGAAATCCTCGCCCTGAGGAGTAATCTCCTTCACAAATTGCTTTTCATTGGACATGATCCGTGTAATCCCCCTAAACTAACAACTTGCACCTTATAGGGCGCCGAGCGTTAACCTTTGATTAATCGTAAAATATCGTTATACGTGACGGCAATCATAAGCAGCATCAGCATGGCAAAGCCGACGAAATGGACGATGCTCTCGCGGTTCGGATCGACCGGCTTGCCGCGCAGCGCCTCAAAACCGAGAAATACAAGACGGCTTCCGTCCAAAGCCGGGAACGGCAGCAGATTGAACAAGCCCAGGTACAAGCTCATCAGCCCTGCCCAGAATGTATATTGAGCAAGCCCTGCGCTTGCCTGTTCGCTCGTAAACTCCACGATCCGGACCTAGACCGCCCAAATCGTCCATTTTGAACTGCAGCGTAACCAGCTTGCCGAAGCTGTCCAGAATCGACATCGTGGCAGAGGTCATACTGCTCCAGCCGTTGCTGAAGGCGTCGCCTACCGAAGCTTTTCTTGTCTCTGCCATCAGCGTAACTCCGACAAGTCCGCCGCCTTTATCCTCAGGCGTCACTTCCTTGCGCAGCTGCTCTTTATTCCGTTCGATAACCCAAACCATCGGTTTGTTGACCGACTGTTTAATTAATGTCGTTAATTTATTGCGGTCGGCACCTATCGGCTCATTGTTCACATTAACAATGATATCGTTAGCCATCAGTCCCGCCTTCTCCGCCGGAGAACCGGGTACGGTGCTTTGAATCTTCACTTTATCCGGCACGCCCGCCATAAAGACGACGGAAACAAAAAGCACAAACGCCAAAATAAAGTTCATCATCGGTCCGGCAAAAATAGAAAGCGCGCGCTGTCCCACGGTTTTACTGCCGAATTGGCGGTCCCATGGCGCGATTTGCGTTTCCTTATCCTTGCTGACCATCATAGCTTGAGGATCGGACCGGGTATTGCTTCATTTCACCGTCAACATCGAGCTTGATAAACAGACGTCTTTCCAGATCGATATCTTCCACAACACCTTCAACCGCATTCGAACGCTGATCGAATTCATTTAAATAAATATGGGTTACTTCATTATTATTCAACGCTAAAGCGATACGCTGTCCCGGGTTGATTTGTACGATTTCCGGATCTTCCCCGGCCATGCGGACAAAACCGCCGATCGGCAGCAGCCGAAGCGTATAGCGTGTTTCCCCTTTTTTAAATGAGAGCAGCTTCGGCCCAAAGCCGATGGCAAATTCACGGACGAGAATGCCGGCGCGCTTGGCAAAATAAAAGTGACCCCATTCATGTATTGTCACCAGGACAAAGAACAAGAGTATAATTTGAAATGCATTCTGCAATGTAGCCAATTCGCAACGTCCTCCCTTAAGCAATCGATTCCTCTAGACAAGTTCCAGGTTACGGCTCCTGCTTTCTTGGTAATAAGATTAACATTAATTACGATGCGAATACAAGCTGAGCCATGATATGAACATATTACCTTGTCCTTCAAATCATGCTAAGGAAAAACAAGAAATTTTAAAAACGGGCGCAGGCCATCTTTCTCGCCCACTGGTCGGCTTCCAGAATTTGCTCCAAAGACGGTGCTGCTATCGTCTCATGCTTATCCAATGCATCGGCAATGATGTCTTCAATCTGTAAGAAGCGAATTTGACCTTTCAGGAACAAATCCACGGCCGCTTCATTCGCAGCATTGAACACCGTCGTAGCCGTACCTCCGGCCTGTCCGCTCTCAAAGGCCATCTTCAGGCAGGGAAACCGCTCGTAATCCATTTCCCTAAAATGCAATTTCCCGATCTGCGCAAGGTTCAACGGCTGGCTCGGGGTCGGCAGACGATCGGGATACGTAAGCGCATACTGAATCGGAACCCGCATATCCGGGTTGCCGAGCTGAGCAATGATGCTGTAATCGGCAAACTCAACGAAGGAATGAATAATGCTCTCCGGATGAATAAGCACTTCAATCTGGGAGTAAGGCTTACCGAACAGCCAATACGCCTCAATCACTTCAAGCCCTTTGTTGACCATGGTAGCCGAATCGATAGTAATTTTGGCGCCCATGGACCAGTTCGGATGCTGCAGCGCTTCCTGAACGGTCACATGCTCCAATTCCTTGCGCGTCCGGTCCCGGAAGGAGCCTCCGGAGGCGGTCAAAGTAATTTTGCGCACGTCTTTCATCTGTTCGCCGTTTAAGCATTGAAAAATAGCCGAATGCTCGCTGTCGATAGGCAGCACACGAACGCCGCGGCGTTTTATCTGCTCGGTTACAAGGTGACCTGCCGTGACAAGCGTTTCCTTATTTGCCAATCCGATGTCTTTCCCTGCCTCAATAGCGGCGAGAGTCGGGCGCAGGCCCTGGCTGCCGACTAAAGCTGTCACCACGAAGTCCGCCTCCGTACCCGCAGCGGCCTCCAACAAGCCCCCTTCCCCGTGATATACCTTCGTTCCCTCTGGAACCGCCTGAGAGAGCTCCTCGGCCAGCGCTTTCGTCGCAACCGAGACTACCTTGGGCCGGAATATGCGGGCTTGCTCCGCAAGCAGTGAAATGTTGTATCCGCCAGCAAGCGCTTCTACCTGGTACTGCTCCGTATTATGAGCGATCACATCCAGCGTCTGCGTACCAATCGATCCTGTCGAGCCTAATATGGCAATGCGTTTCATGCTTCACCTCAACTGATTTTATGCATGGGGAATTAAGGATAACAAATGTACCATCGGAAACACGATCAGCCAGCTGTCTACCCGATCCAATACGCCCCCGTGTCCGGGAAGAATCGTTCCCGTATCCTTGATTCCTTTCACCCGTTTATAAGCCGACTGCATTAAATCCCCCATTTGTCCGACTACGGCTATTAATAGGCCAAGAAGAACCGCCTGATTCCATGACAGCAAGTCCGGGCGAAAGAAGGAGAACAAGCAAGCCACAATAATGGAAATGACTACGCCGCCCAAAGCGCCTTCAATGGATTTCTTAGGACTGATCGTCGGCCACAGCGGGTGCTTGCCAAAAGCCGAACCCGTAAAGTAGGCTCCGGAGTCGGTTGCCCAAATGCAAAAAAAGACGAGCACCGTCCAAAACAGCCCCCCATTTTCAATCATGCGGGTTTCAATCATATAATGGAACCCGACTCCCACATAAACAACACCGATAAACACGAGTGCCACTTCATCAATGGTTACTTTATTTTTCGAAATGACCGTGACGCACAGCAACAAAAACAAGCACAGCCACGCCAAATGGTCTATCGTCAAGATGGAATATGTACTTGAGACCCGCCATGGAACGGTGAGCCCTGCAACACCCAAATAAGCAATCAAAGAGGTTGCCTTAAATTTCTTCAATCCGTTCATGCGTAAAAATTCATCCATTCCAATTAAGGAAAGAAGGAGAATTAAAGCGGTAAACCAATACGTGCCCAAATACAATAAAACAAAAAAGGCCGCCCCCGCGATAACTCCCGTAATAATTCGCTGCTTCAAAATGAATTCCTCCCGTGCCGCTGCCTCTATAAACCGCCATATCTCCGGGCTCGACGTTGATATTCCTGAATGGCCTCGTAAAAATGCTGCTCTGTAAATTCCGGCCAGCATAGTTCTGTGAACCAGAGTTCGGAATAGGCCAGCTGCCACATCAAAAAGTTGCTGATCCTCAGCTCGCCGCTGGTACGAATCAATAAGTCCGGGTCAGGCAAGGGGTGTGTAAGCAGGTAAGATGAGAATAATGTTTCGTCCAATTGACTTTCGTCTACTTTTCCGGATTTAAGGTCTTCCGCAAGCTTCTTGACCCCCGACAGCATTTCTCTGCGGCTTCCATAATTCAACGCAAAATTGAGAATAAGACCCGTGTTATGCGAAGTTTGATCAATGGCGTCCTGGATCGCTTTGAGCGTATAGTCCGGCAGCCCTTCCTGCCAGCCTGTCATGCGGATCTGCACATTGTTGGCGATCAGCTCTTCAATCTCTTTGGGGAAAAACTCCATCGGAAGCTTCATCAAATACTCGACTTCTTCTTTCGGACGCTTCCAGTTCTCCGTAGAGAAAGCATACAGCGTAAGCACCTTGACTCCGATAGCATCCGCAGCCATGGTGATCTTTTTTACGTTTTTCATACCGGAGTGATGCCCCGCGATTCGAGGCAGTCCCCGCTTCTGGGCCCACCGGCCGTTGCCGTCCATGATGACCGCTACATGGTTCGGAATGTTATCTGCAGCAAGACCGGCAATAAGCTCCTCATGTTGCGGCTTGCCGCCACCAAACCATTTCTTGAAAGGTATCATTTCTTTTGCCTCCAGTAAGGAAAGACTAAAAGCCCCCTTCTAGAGGGGGTCTTCTATGGTTATACTTCCATAATTTCTTTCTCTTTAGCCACGAGTACCTTATCTACTTCACTAATATATTTGTCGGTGTATTTCTGGATGTCATCTTGATGACCGCGGGATTCATCCTCGGAGATGCCGTTTTTCTCAAGCTTCTTAATCTCGTCGTTCGCATCGCGGCGCACATTGCGGATCGCTACTTTCGCTTCTTCACCGAACTTTTTGGTCATTTTGACCAATTCGGCTCTGCGCTCTTCCGTCAAGGCAGGAATCACGATACGAATCATGGAACCGTCGTTGGATGGCGTAAGCCCCAGATCCGACTTCATGATCGCTTTCTCGATAGCGGAAACCGAGCTTTTGTCCCATGGCTGAATCATAAGGGTGCGCGAATCCGGAGTATTAATGTTCGCCAATTGATTGATCGGCGTCATGGCTCCGTAATATTCGACTTGAATCCGGTCCAGCAGCGAAGGTGCCGCTCTGCCGGCTCGCAGGCTTGCTAATTCTCTTTTGAGCGCACCGATTGCTTTTTCCATACGTTCTTCTGCGTTCTTCTTAATTGCTTGTGGCATGATTATACACTCCCTTTTACAATCGTACCGATTTTTTCCCCGAGCACCACACGCTTAATATTGCCGCTCTCCGTAATAGAGAACACGATTAGCGGAATATTGTTGTCCATACATAGGGACGATGCCGTGGAGTCCATAACGCCCAGGTTCTTGCTAAGCACTTCCATGTAAGTCAGTGTTTCGAATTTTTCAGCGGAAGCATCCTTGAATGGATCTGCGGAGTACACGCCGTCCACTTTATTTTTCGCCATCAGGATAACTTCGGCTTCGATTTCGGCTGCTCTCAACGCTGCGGTTGTATCCGTGGAGAAGTAAGGGTTGCCTGTGCCTGCCGCAAAAATAACGACGCGCCCCTTCTCCAAATGACGGATCGCTCTGCGGCGAATGTACGGCTCTGCCACCTGCTGCATAGTAATCGACGTTTGAACCCGTGTAGGCACGTCAATGCTTTCAAGCGCATCCTGCAGGGCCAAGGAATTCATGACGGTAGCCAGCATGCCCATGTAATCCGCCGTAGCGCGATCGATGCCTTTGGCACTTCCCGCAATCCCTCTCCAGATGTTACCGCCGCCGACGACAACCGCAACTTCTACGTTCAAGTCGACAACTTCCTTCACCTGTTGAGCAATGGAGGAGATCATTTCCGAATCAATGCCATATCCTTGCTGTCCAGCTAACGCTTCTCCGCTCAATTTCAATATGACCCGTTTAAAGATAGGACGTTCCAAACTGAATACCCCCGTTCAAAAGCAGCTATGTTATGTTCATGGTACGATCTATTCGACTTAAAAAAGAAGGAACACTAAGTGTTCCCACGTTTTTATTTCCGTATTTAGAGGGCGAGAACAGCCGCGAACGGCTTGCCTCCCCCATTTGTTGTGCAATAATTGGAGCATCCCGCATCGAACGGTGGGATGGAATTACTTTTTAACTTGCGCCATAACTTCTTCTGCGAAGTTTTCTTGTTTCTTCTCAAGACCTTCGCCAAGCTCGAAGCGAGCAAAACGGCGGATCGTGATGTTCTCACCGATCGTAGCCACTTTTTCATTGACCAATTGGCTGATGGTTTTGTCCGGATCTTTAACGAAAGGCTGCTCCATCAAGCAGTACTCTTCGTAGTATTTGCCCAAGCGGCCTTCTACCATTTTTTGAACGATGTTAGCCGGTTTGCCTTCATTCAAAGCTTGAGCCGTCAAAATTTCGCGTTCTTTATCAAGAGCGTCTTGAGGCACTTCTTCACGACGAACATACAGCGGGCTTGCAGCCGCGATTTGCATAGCTACGTCTCTTACGAATTCACGGAACTGATCCGTTTTACCAACGAAATCCGTTTCGCAGTTTACTTCAACCAGTACGCCGATACGGCCGCCGGCATGAATGTAGGATTCTACAACGCCTTCCGTAGCGATACGTCCTGCTTTGTTAGCCGCTGCAGACAAACCTTTCTCACGAAGGATGTCAGCCGCTTTGGTCAGATCGCCGTTCGCTTCTTCCAACGCTTTTTTGCAATCGAGCATACCTGCTCCTGTTCTTTCACGCAATTCTTTAACCGATGCTGCATTAACCGCCATCTGTGTTGGCCTCCTTATATTTTGGAATATGTAGCCCTAAAAAAAGGGCGGTGAAAGGATTTTGCACCTTTGAACCACCCTTTCCTATTCAGCAATTAAGCTGTTGTTTGTTCACCTTGGTGTGCTTCGATAACTGCGTCAGCAATTTTAGCTGTCAGCAATTTCACGGCACGGATTGCATCGTCGTTACCAGGGATAACGTAGTCGATTTCATCCGGGTCACAGTTAGTATCTACAATACCAACGATTGGGATACCCAATTTGCGAGCTTCTGCAACAGCAATACGCTCTTTACGAGGATCGATTACGAACAATGCGCTCGGAAGACCCTTCATATTTTTAATCCCGCCAAGGAATTTCTCAAGACGATCTTTTTCCTTGCGGAGAATAATGACTTCTTTCTTAGGAAGAACTTCGAACGTGCCGTCCTCTTCCCATCTTTCCAAAGTTTTCAAACGATCGATACGTTTTTGAATCGTTTGGAAGTTCGTCAGCGTACCACCCAACCAGCGTTGGTTGATGTAGTACATGCCGCAACGCTCTGCTTCTTCCGCAACGGAATCTTGAGCTTGCTTCTTAGTACCTACGAACAAAAGTGTGCCGTTTTCTTCAGCAACGGACTTCACAAAGTTGTAAGCCTCTTCTACCTTTTTGACCGTTTTTTGCAGGTCGATAATATAAATTCCGTTTCTTTCAGTGAAGATGTAACGATCCATTTTCGGATTCCAACGACGGGTTTGATGACCGAAGTGTACCCCAGCTTCCAAAAGCTGCTTCATGGAGATTACTGCCATCTTCACACACCTCCTCTAAATTGGTTTTTTGTGGGTCTCCTCCGCTAGTCGCATCTTCGACATAAAACTCCCAATTTCGAAGCACCATTATGCGAATTGATTAGCGTGCGTTTTAACACCGTCAATTAATATACCACAACTCAATAGTGTATGCAACATTTTCCCACGAAAGAACAAAAGCCGGACTTTTCTTGCAATAGTCCGACTTTTCTTATTGGCTTGTCAAGTTCCCAAGCACCTGATTGACATCCTGAGCCCCTTTAAAAACATGGACGCCCGCCACAATCTTATCATTCAAGCCTTGTGCGGCCATCGCGTCCTCAAATGCCTGACGGTCGGCAATCACGCCGCTTTGCAGCAGCAGATCCGCCACATTGCCCGCTGTCATCCCTTTGGTAATCAAAATATACGTTTCCTTTGCGGGTTCCTGCGCAGGCTGTGCGGGAGCCGCAGGCTGCTTATCCCGTTCTTCCTTCACCTTCTGCTGTACGAGCGTATCCACCTGTGCCTGGGTGTACAGCTTTTGATCCTTCTCATATACCTGATAGTAAATGGAAGCCGCCTGCTTCAGCTGCTGGGCATTCATCTCATCCACCGAAACGGAGCCTGGCGGAGACGAAGGCAGCGGAGCGGGCTTGGCGACGTTCATCAGCTGCAGCAGCACCGCACCGGCAATGAGGCCGCTGCCCAGGCCGTACAGCAACGATTTTTTATTGAGCATGCAGCTTGTCCTCCTGCTTGGCCAGCTGGACGATGAGACTGACCTCGCCCTTGGTCATGTTTAGCTTTTTGGCTATCACATCGGTTGATTTGCCTTGATCGTACAGCTGGAACAGCTCTGCATACCTGGACTTCATATTCATAGCTTCCGCCGGTGGGGGAACGGCTTCCTCTTGCGTATGTTCAACGGCCCCGGCCGTTATTTTCGAAGTAGAATGGGCGGATGGAGCGGTTGTCATCTCCGTCTGATGAAGAAGCGATTGCTTTTGAAGCTCCTCCGTTATAGTATACAGCTTCGCCAGCTCCTGATGGATAGGGCCCTGTTCGGCCTCCAGCTTGCTTACCTGTGCTCCCAGCTGTGCAATTTGCTGCTCGTATTCCTTCTTCGTACCGGCGAGCTGCTCCAGAAGCACACGATTCTGATCTTCGAGCTCTGCGGCAAAATGCTCCATCGTTTCTTCTATTTCATGAATAGAAGGCGCCGCCTGCCGATCTTTCTCTGCAGCCGACTTAGGCATGATTTTGGCATACACGATGAATACCAGCCCGAATAAAACAATGTATACCCAAGGTTGATCCAAAACGATTCACCCAGTTTCTCAAATATTGTTCTTTGCGAAGGCGTTCCTGTTACATCGTCAGATCGATATGCTTTCCTTTAAAAGGGTGATCCCGCCGATCCGCGAGCCCGGGTTGATCGGACGCTGACGAAGAAGCTGACGTTCTTCCTTTCCTTCCGTCCCGTTTGGAAGCGGATTCCTTGTTGTGATCGCGGATGCCAGCCTGATTGGAGGGATCGGGCTTGGCCAATGACTGTCTCTGCCGTTCCGCCTGCTTCATGGAGGCATCCGCCAAATGGGCCTGATCCTCTACCGGTTTATGATTCAACTGATTTTGCTTCAAGCCCGCTTCCTCGTTTTTATGCAAGGCGAACTGCAGCTCTACCGGTTTCAAGCTCATGAACATCCTCCCTCTCTATAGAGTTACTGGAGCGGAAACATGGCGACATCCCCGTCAGCCAATTGGAACCTCACGTGGGAAATCGGATCTTTAATAAATTTCGTATAGCGGCCGATGACAATTTTGACGCCGCTGTATATCGTCGAAACGACCTCGACCTTCGCTTTCTCCGAATCTTCCAATGACTTCTCGATTTCCAGCACGCGCTCCCTCATGGCGCTCTGCTCTTCAATCGATTGCTTCTTGGTCCGGTTCAGCTTCACGCGCATCTCCATCTTGTCGGGTGTCAGGCTGCCTGCCGCCGCCAGCTGATCCAGAATGGCTAACGCTTTCTCGGTTTTGTCCATCCCTTCTCTCATAGCTCTCAGCTGAAGTCGAAGCTGGTTCAGCTCATTTCGAAGCTCGGGAACGACACCAACTTCGATCACCGTAGCGGTAGACATCGAATTGCCGACGGTTCGTGCCGTTACAGTATCTCCGGCTTGAATGATTCCGCCTACAATCAATCCTTTCGTGCCTTTACACGTGATGCTTTTGACAGCGCGCACATTGGAGTGCATAATGCTTTGCGACACAAGCACCTCCTCTGCGATGACCGTCGCATCCTGGATAAAAGAGCTTTTGACACGCTTCCCCGCTTTGATTACGCCTTTATTATGACCCAGTACCCCGGCGCTAATTTCAATGGAGCCTTCCGCATCCAGATCCGCCCCCTCGACGCTGCCTGTCACCCGGATATCGCCGGAGCATTTGATTTTAAACCCTGTAAGGACGTTGCCGCGAATAACGACCGTTCCGACAAAATCAATGTTCCCTACGCTGTAGTCCACATCTCCATTGACCTCAAAAACCGGGAACACATTCAGCTTGTCGCGTTCCGTCTTGGTAACCATGCCGTCTATTGCGGCATACAGCCCGGTCTGCTCCGGATCGGCAACGACATTTTTACCGATCTTCAGCCGCACCTCTTTGCCATCCTTGGCGGCAAGCGCCTCTCCAGTAACCGCTCTGCCCGGAATTCCCGGTGTAGGTGGGAGCCTCCTTGCAATAATCTGACCTTTGCGGACATTATTAATAGAAGTAACTTGGCGGAAATCGACCGTTCCGTCTTCGAGCTCGGAGGGCTTTTTGGTATCCGTGTTAAGATCATGCATGAGTTTTATTTGGCCGTCCTGTCCCGGAACCGGCGGGGTTCCAAGAGCAATGAGCGTTTGACCGAAAAAATACGCATGAGGCGTTTTAATGATGTCTTCCAATTTACTGCGGTCGACCCCATGCACAATTTGATAGGACGCGAGAACTTCTTCCAGCTGAGACAAGGTAAACGTTAATCCGTCTTCACTGTTCTTGAACTGCAAGAACGCGCTAAGCTTGTCATCCGATAGAACGATTTCTACGTAGTAACTCAAAGGCATTGTCTGATTGCTCATTATGCCCCCCACTTTCTAAGATTAAAATTCTTCGAACAGCTGCGCTTTGTGCCGGGTTAATGCCCCGCGAAGACGCAGAATCGCTTTGGAGTGCAGCTGTGAAATGCGGGAGGGCGAGAGAGCCATCACTTCCGCAATTTCACTTAAGGACAATTCTTCGAAATAAAACAGCGAAACGACCGTCCGTTCTTTTTCCGTCAATCTTTCGATGGCTTTGGCTAATGTTTCTTTCAAATAGAACTCGTTTACTTTATATTCAGGATTCTTGGCTTTTTCGTCAATCAATAAGGAAAGCCGCGTCTCAGCATCTTCTTCTCGAATTGGATCGTCAATAGAACACACAGTTGTGACAGCAAGTTCCTGCACCATTTGTTGAAACTCCGCCTCGCTTACCTGAAGATAAGCGCTGATTTCCGTATCGGTGACGGATCTCAAATACTGCTGTTCCAGCTTCTGGTAGGCATCTTCAATTTTTTTCGATTTCTCCCTAATGGAACGGGGCACCCAGTCCCCTTGACGCAAACCGTCAATGATAGCTCCCCGGATACGCCAGGAAGCATACGTTTCAAATTGCAAGCCACGCTGATAATCAAATTTCTCAATCGCGTCAATAAGACCCATAATGCCGAAGCTATTCAAATCCTCTTTGGCCACATTCTTGGGCAAGCCGATAGAAAGCCGGTTCGAGACATAGTCTACCAGAGGCAAATATGTCTCGATCAAGGACTGCTTGGCTGAAATCAACCCGTCTTCCTTCCACTGCTTCCAAACGTCCATATTGGATAAATGCGACTTTTGTTGAATCATGACCGGTTGTCACCACCCTTATTCTTCCGTCATACGACGTACAGCTTGAGCCAATTCTCCCGGATCCGCGGCATTGCCCCTCGTCGATAACTTAGGGGGATTCAATGGGGAAAAGCCGGGTCTCGCAGCAGCTGCATTCGGATCAAGCGAATCCTTAAGCATTTGATGCAAGACCGCTTCTTCATCAGGTGTAGATACATCCAGCGCCGTTCCCTTGTTCTCTTCTGCTGAATCCTGCTGTGCGTCGGTTACGGCTAATTTGTTGAACCCTGCCATCGTTCCAAGTATCCAGCGGAACAAATAGACAAGCAAAAACAAAATGATAAAACTATAAAAGCTTCGCAGCAATGTCGTCGTCCAAATGTTATGACTAATCGACCCGATAAAGGTAATGACAAAGGATAACAGTCCGATTATAAGATTCCATCTGATTGTACCCATCATAAGCTACAGTTCCTTCACTCCCTGCTGAACGCTTCGAATAAGGAGAATGCCGTTATCGCAATCGAATTCAACCGTTCTTCCATAGCTGCCGCCGGTATCCTCCGCCCGCAGCGGAATGCCGTACCGCTCCAGCATATCCTTGCATGACTCCACATTTCTCGGACCGATCCGCATCGTATCCGAATTGCCGGCAAAGGCGAACATTTGTGCGCCTCCGGCCATTTTGGCTTCCATCCGCCTCACGAAAGCGCCGAGCGATTCCATCCTGCGGACCAGCTCAGGGATAGCGGTATCGGCATATTTGGCTATATTGAGACTGCCTTCACGGGCAATTTCGGAATTAGGAAGCATCACGTGCGCCATGCCGGCCACTTTCGCTTTCGAATCATATAAAGTCAGTCCTACGCATGAGCCTAATCCGGTTGTCTTAAGTACGCCGGTCAAGTGCGCCACATTCAGATCCGCCATGCCTACCTTTATATATTGGTCTTGGATCATGCGTCCCCCACACCAAGAGCGGCAAAAATCTTATCGAACGATTCCGGATCGGGAATAAGGAAAAAGTGACCCTCCACCTCTTCGTTTCCGTCCAAAAATTTCGTATCGATAAGAAGAGCATGGTCTCCCATTTGACCGAATTGGAGAAGACCATAGCTCAAGATTGCCCCAGCCATATCCATGGCCAGCGACGGGACTGTCGGGGACATATACAGCTGGGTAAAGTCGGCCAGAGAAGACAAGTAGGAGCCCGCCAAAATATTGCCGATCTCGTTCAAAGCGGAAATTTCCATTTCCGAGTAGTGCTCGTCGTCGACAACCTCGATTCCAACCAGATTACGCAGCAATTTCTTTGCGGAATCCAGCGTCAGAATGAAAAATAAATTGCCCGGCGTTTCGCCTTCCACCCTAAGAAAAATCGCAATAACGACCTGTTCGGCGCCTCCGACACTATCGGCAATTTCCTCGAATTCGACCATCCGCACCTTCGGAACAAGCATATCAACCGGTTTATCCAGCAGCTTGGATAATGCGGTAGCCGCATGACCCGCACCGATATTTCCTACTTCTTTCAGTACATCCATTTGAAAATCGGCGAATCGATGAAATAATTCCACAGGGTCTACTCCTCTAAGCTTTCTAGTTGAATAATTTCGCTTTTATTCAAGACCTCTTCGAGATTTAACAAAATGAGCAGCCGCTCGTCTGTGATCTTGGCGATGCCCCGCAAATATTTCGCCTTGATCCCCCCTACGATTTCCGGCGGATCGTCGATGCAATCCGTATCGACATCAATGACGTCATTAGCCGAGTCAACGATTAGGCCGACCTCGATATCTTTCACGGCAACGATAATGATGCGCGTGTTGTCGGTATATTCGCTCTCCGGAAAACCGAACCGGCCGCGGAGATCGATCACCGGCGTAACGACGCCGCGAAGGTTAATGACTCCTTTCACAAACTCCGGTGTTTTCGGTACGCGGGTCATCGGCTGCATCCGTTCAATCGTGCGAACCTTTTCCACCTCGACGCCATACTCCTCATGTGCCAAAGCAAATACGATAACTTTCACTTCTTCTCCCATAGGTACGTGCCTCCTCTTAATCCATGTATTTACTTAATCAGAGCGTTGGTATCGATAATTAAAGCGACCTGACCGTCTCCCAGTATGGTAGCGCCGGAAACCGCAAATAGGTTCGTCAAGTACTTCCCGAGCGATTTTAAGACAATTTCCTGCTGCCCGATAAATTCGTCTACGATGAGAGCTGCAAGCTTCTCGCCTTTACGGATGACGACGATTTGAATTTCGCCTTCCGTTGCATCTTCCGTATTCGGCACATCAAACAGTTTTCCTAAGGAAACTAACGGGATCACCGAATTCCGGTAATGAATCATCGGATTTCCGTGCACGACGCGGACTTGATCGGTTTTGATTGCGGACGTCTCTACAATAGAAGACAAAGGAATCGCATATTTCTCCTGACTCAAGCGAATCAGCATCGCCGATATAATGGACAGCGTCAAGGGCAGCTGTACGGAAAATTTCGAGCCTTTTCCCCATTTCGAGCTCACCTCTACCACGCCGCCAAGGCTCTCGATCTTGGTTTTGACAACGTCCAGGCCCACACCGCGCCCGGAAATATCCGAAATTTTATCCGCCGTGCTAAAGCCGGAGGCGAATAAGAGCAGATATACTTCTTCGTCTGACATTTTCGACGCTTGATCCTGCGTGACGATGCCGTTTTTCATTGCGATACTCAATACCTTGTCGCGGTTGATCCCGCGGCCGTCATCCTCAATCTCAATAAAAACATGGTTCCCGCTGTGGTAGGCCCGTAGATTGATCGTTCCGGTCTCCGACTTGCCGGCTTCGATCCTGTCGGCTCTCGGCTCAACTCCGTGGTCGACCGAGTTGCGAAGCAGATGAACCAGCGGATCCCCGATTTCATCGATAACCGTACGGTCCAATTCCGTGTCCGCCCCGGTGATGACGAGATCTACCTTTTTATCCAACGTCTTGGCGACGTCGCGGATCATCCGCGGGAAGCGGTTGAATACCGTATCGATCGGAACCATCCGAAGCTTGAGCACGATGTTCTGCAGGTCGCTGCTTACGCGCGTCATATGCTCGACCGTTTCCGTCAAGTCGCTGCGCTTCACTTCGCTTGCCAGCTGTTCCAGCCGAACCCTGTCGATCAGCAGCTCGCTGAACAGGTTCATCAGCGTATCCAAACGCTCGATATCTACGCGGATTGTCCGGTTGGATACGGGCGCATTGCCTGCCGCAGGCTTTTTCGCTTCGGCTTGAGAAGCCGGCTTCGCCGGTTCCGGCGGCGCTTCCGCCACTGCCGAGGCGGCGGCTACTTCCTGCTGCGCCGGAGCGGCCGGCGGGTTCATGAGCTCGTCCAGCTTGGCTTGATCGACCAAAGTAACCGTCGCTTTTTCGATCTCCGAAACGCTGGAGACTTGCTTCTCCAAAGTTTCCTTATCCGTACCCGAAACGAAAAATACGGAGAACGAACGGTCAAACCGCTCCTGCTCGATATCCTCTACGGAAGGCGTTGATTTAATGACCTCGCCGTGCTGCTCAAGCGCATTAAATACCATATAAGCCCTTGCGGCCTTCAACACACAGTCCTCCCGGACCGAAACCTCGATCAGACATACCATCATGCCCGCTTCAATCGATTGTTGAATAATGGAGAGCTGAAACTCATCCAGCAGCGGTTCCTTGGCAGCCCCCTGCTTAGCGGACGCCGATCCTGATTCGGCCGCAGCCGCCCCGCCCTTCAAATAATCGCCGCTGACAATCGATTTCAGTGCCGCAACGATGGCCGTTACATCCAGCTTACCGGTTCCGCCCTGAATAATGTCCTCCACCATGGCTTCCAGGGCATCCAGACTCTTGAAGATCCAGTCAAAAATAAAGGAATCCATCTTCAACTTATGATTCCGGACCAAGTCCAGCACATTTTCCATCTCATGCGTCAAGGAAGCCAGATCTTCAAAGCCCATCGTAGCCGACATCCCTTTGAGCGTATGTGCCGAACGGAAAATATTATGTACGATACTTACGTCCTCCGGGCTGCTTTCCAAGCTTAACAAGTTGTCGTTCATAGCCTGCAGATGTTCTCTGGATTCATCAATAAACATCGATAGATATTGATTTAGTTCCACAACTATGCACCTCCGTCAATGTAATCCATCCCTCTTCTTGCTTTAGCCAGGCTAAGTGACTACGGCCTGCGCCAACTTCGCGGCAATGTCCTGCTGCGGCACTACATGCATCACACCATCAAGCTCTACAGCCGCTCTCGGCATACCGTACACAATGCAGGTTTCTTCCGATTCCGCTATCGTCGTAACGGCCCCTGCTTGTCTCAACGCCCGCATGCCTTTGGCGCCATCAGCCCCCATCCCTGTCATAATCACAATATGACGCTTCAATTCCTTTAAAGGAAGCAGCGATTCGAACAAAACATCCACCGACGGCCGATGGCCCCCTCTCGGCTCGTCCTTGTTTATGTATATACGATACGCCCCGGGGCCATTGCGGGCTACCATCATATGGTACCCGCCTGGAGCGATGTACGCCGTCCCGTTCTTCAGCACCATCCCGTCCTCCGCCTCGACCACCGTCAAGGGAGATACGGAATTCAGCCGCTGGGCGAGCGATTTGGTGAAATTCGGCGGCATATGCTGCACGATCACGACCGGAGCCGGAAAATTCGGCGGCATGTTCGACATCACCTGATGCAGCGCCCGCGGGCCCCCCGTTGAGGTTCCTATCGCAACCAATTGGGTAACCTTCCCGGACGTTTGCGGATCGGTTGCGGGAAAGACCGGAGACGGTGGAGCCTCCTGCCGCCGCTGCTGCAGCCCGCTGCTTGGCAAACCTGCCGCCGGAGAGTTCTTCATTGGGGAGAGCGTGCCGGAAGGACGTGCCGCAAATTTGGCTATATTGGTTTTTACCGCCATATGCAGCTTCTCCAGAAGCATCGCCTTCACTTTATGTAAATCCAGCGAGATGGAGCCCGACGGCTTCCCTACGAAATCGACGGCCCCTCTCTCTAAAGCTGTGATCGTTTCTCTTGCCCCGTCCTGCGTCAGGCTGCTGAGCATAATGACCGGGGTAGGCTGTTCCTTCATGATGATCTTCAAAGCATCCAGACCATTCATTTCAGGCATTTCAATATCCATCGTCACCACATGAGGCTTCAGCTTCTTGACAAGCTCAATCGCTTCCCTGCCGTTTTTGGCTGTAGCCACAACGCGGAATGACGCATCTTCCGATATAAAATCAGAAATAATTTTCCGCATAAATATCGAATCGTCGACAACCAACACGTCGTAAGATTTCATCATATTCTCCTCCAGGCTGTCTAGGTTTGTTGGTACGAGGATGCTTACGATTTCAGTAAGCGTATCATACGGCTCATAAACCCTTCCACAGCCGATTCCGACCTTGGATTCGGACTATGCCGTGCAAGAAAGTGATCCGCAAGGCCCGCGATCGATTTCGATGCCGCACTGTTAGGAAATTCCACCGTAAACGGCACTTGCTTCTTCACAGCCCTCGAAACACTGCTGTCGTCCGCCACATAACCGAGTACCGGAATATCCAGCTGGAGAAATTTCTGGGCCACCATGCTGATTTTGTCTGCAGTTTGTTTGCCTTCCTTGCTGTCGGTCACCCGGTTCACCACCAGCTTGAACTTTACGTCGGCGCTCATGGCATGAATCATTTTGATAATAGCGTAAGCATCGGTAATCGATGTCGGCTCCGGCGTCGTGACTACGATCGTTTCCTCGGCCGCCAGAATGAACTTTAACGTTTCTTTGGACAAACCGGCACCGGTATCAAAAATGATATAATCCACCGTACCGTTCAACAGCTTGACCTGATGGGCAAAATCGTCCAGTTGGCCGTCCGTCAGCCGGATTAAATCATGAAACCCGCTGCCGCCGGCAATAAATTGCAGATCATGCGGACCTTTCTGGATAATATCCCAAATGCTTTTTTCTTTCTTTAACAAATGATACAAATTGTATTTGGCTGTAATCCCCATTAAGACGTCGATATTCGCTAATCCGATATCGGCATCGAATACCAGCACCTTATACCCCCGTTTTTGCAAAGCTAACGCAAAATTCAATGTGAAGTTGGATTTGCCAACTCCACCCTTACCGCTCGTAACCGTTAAAATTTGGGTGGTTCTTGTCTGCGGCACCGACGATATCGGCTCTTGGCCGGCATTCTGTTTTCGATTGAGGATTAAATTCCTCAGCCCTTGCGCCTGATCGTTCATTGCCGCTATCCCCCCAACAAGAGATCCACGATGTGCTGCTCGGACAACTCGGAAATATCATCGGGTACGCTTTGGCCATTCGTCACATAGGACAGCTGCAGCTGAAAATCGTGTACGAGATTGACTACGGCACCGTAGGAATCCGTCTCGTCCATTTTGGTAAACAAGACTTTATCCAGCTTGAACTTGGAAAAATTGTCCGCAATCGCCTTCATATCCTTATATTTCGTGGTCAGACTCAATACAAGGAAGGTCTCGCTCTTCCCGCCTGCATGCAGAAGGGAATTTAATTCGGACACGTACATCTCGTTACGGAAATTGCGTCCCGCCGTATCCATGAAAATAATGTCCCGGTCCTTCAGCTGCTCGAAGGCCTTCGGCAAGTCCTGGGGAGAGAACACGACCTCCAGCGGAACGTTGAGAATCGTAGCATAAGTTCTCAGCTGCTCAACAGCCGCGATCCGGTAGGTATCCGAAGTAATAAAGCCTACCTTGCGGTGATATTTCAGCACCTGCTCCGCCGCCAGCTTCGCAATCGTCGTTGTCTTCCCTACGCCGGTCGGAGCACGACGAAGTGAACGACCTTGGTGTTCCCCGCAATAGCTTTACCGCTTCTTATTGGGAAATAGTCCAGTAAATGGTCTTTGGCCAAACCCCGTGCCTGCTCCTCCGTCAAAGCCTCGCCGTCCGCTTCCTCCGTCAGCTTCGCGCACAGCTCCTCGATCAGCTGAGCATTCAGCTCCTGTCCGGCAAGCCGCTCCTTCAAGCGCTCGATAACCGGGTCCGGCATCGCCGGCTGAAGCGAATGAGCGGACAGCTTCTGCATATACGTTTTCATCTGCTTCAGCTCCGCCAGAACGGCATCCTCCCGCATCGGCTCGGCGGGCGGTTGGGAAGCGGGCGCCGCTTCCGCCGCTTTGGGTGCCGGCTGCGGCTTCGGTGCCTGCGGCGCCGGAAGCACATCGGGCACCTCAGGGAAGGAAAGCTGCTCCGCAGCCTTAGGCTCTGTCCGTCCTTCGGACGGCGGGTGCGGCCTCGTGTACGCGCTGAACAGCTGCTGCGAAGCGGGCTGTACCGTTCCCGCACCAGGCCTTGGTGCGGGCTGAGCGCCAGCCGACGCGGACGGCTTCGGCGGCGGAGGCGCTGAAGCATCCGTCGCAGCTATTACTTCGATCCGCTTCTTGGAGAACATGCCGAGAAAACCGCCGGATCGAATTTCTTTCGTATTTAAAATGACCGCGTCTTTTCCCAGATCGGAGCGGATTTTTTGCAAGGCGTCGGGCATGGTATCTACCACGTAGCGTTTTACCCTCATAGATTAACGACCCCCATGCTTTGAATTTCAACGTTAGGCTCAAGCTCGCTGTAGGATAGTACAGGGATATCCTGCATCGTACGCTCCAGCAGCTGGCGCAGATACATACGTATCGTCGGCGAGGTCAGCACAACCGGCTGCAGGCCGGATTGCAGCAGCTTCGTCACTTGGTCGGACAACCGCTGATAGATCATTTGCGTAGAAGAAGCTGTCCAGCGCCAGATAGCTGCCCTGATCGGACTGCTGCACCGACTCCGCAATCTTCTTCTCCAGCGTCGGCCCGACGGTGATTACCTTCAGCGAGTCTCCCGTGGAGGCGAACTGCTGTGTAATTTGACGGGATAACGCTTGTCTTACATATTCCGTTAATATTTCCGGATCTTTCGTATAGGTTCCGTAATCAGCCAGCGTTTCCATGATGGTCACCAGGTCGCGGATCGAAATTTTCTCCCGCAGCAGCTTCACCAGCACCTTCTGTACATCTCCGATGGACAGTACGCTCGGAATGAGCTCGTCCACAAGAGCCGGATAGCTTTCCTTGACATTTTCGACGAGCGCGCGCGTTTCCTGACGGCCCAGCAGCTCATGCGCATGGCGCTTGATGACTTCGGTCAAATGAGTCGCCACAACGGACGGCGGATCGACCACCGTATAACCCGACAGCTCTGCGCGCTCCTTCATCGCCTCGTCAATCCACAGCGCCGGCAGCCCGAAGGCCGGTTCCAGCGTATCGATCCCGGTAATGGAATCATCCTCGATGCCAGGACTCATCGCCAAGTAATGGTTTAACAGCAGATCACCGCGGGCAACCATGTTGCCTTTGATTTTGATCACATATTCATTCGGCTTCAGCTGGATGTTATCGCGAATCCGAATGACGGGCACGACCAGCCCCAGCTCCAATGCGCATTGTCTGCGGATCAGAATGATGCGGTCAAGCAAATCGCCGCCCTGCTGCGTATCGGCCAGCGGAATCAGTCCGTAGCCGAATTCGAATTCGATAGGATCCACCTGCAGCAAACTGATGACACTTTCCGGACTGCGCACTTCTTCTATTTGCTGCTCCTCCTCCAGCTGATCCTCCTGCTCCTGCTTGCGGACGAGATTTTGCTGCATCTTCATCGCCGCATAAGCTAGCAAAGCCGCAATCGGCAGCGTCGTCATCAAATGAATCGGCGTAAAAATACCGAGCACCGTAATGGTTCCCGCCACGATGTAGAGCAGCTTCGGATAGGATAGGATTTGACTGGTCAAATCATGAGCCAAGTTCCCTTCGGAGGAAGCTCTCGTTACAATTAAGCCAGCGGCCGTCGAAATGAGCAGCGCCGGGATTTGGCTGACCAAGCCGTCGCCGATCGTCAGGATCGAGTAAATCTGTCCCGCTTCGGAGACGGACATGCCTTTCATCGTCATACCGATGATTAACCCGCCGAGAATGTTAATGATGAGGATAATAATCCCTGCAATCGCATCCCCTTTGACGAATTTACTGGCACCGTCCATCGCCCCGTAAAAATCGGCCTCTTTGGAAATTTTCTCACGGCGCTCTTTCGCCTGATGCTCATTGATAAGACCTGCGTTTAAATCCGCATCGATACTCATTTGCTTACCAGGCATCGCATCCAATGTAAAACGGGCCGCTACCTCGGCAACGCGCTCAGAACCTTTGGTAATGACGATAAACTGCACCAGAACCAAGATGATAAATACGACGAAACCCACGACAATGTTCCCCTGGGCAACGAAGGAACCAAAGGTTTTGACCACATTGCCGGCTTCCGCATTGGCAAGAATATTCCGGGTAGTGGATACGTTCAAAGCCAGACGAAATAAGGTCGTAATCAATAATAAGGAAGGGAAGATCGAAAACTGCAAAGCGTCCTGCGTATTCATCCCGACCAGAATGATCATCAAAGCGATGGAAATGTTAATTATTAACAGGACATCCAACAACCATATCGGAACAGGTACCACCATCATCAAGATAATGCCGATGATCCCTATCAGCACAACCAAATCTTTTACTCTCATTGCCGATGTCCTCCTTTCTTAATTGGCTTTACCCTTCATTTTGTAAACATATGCCAAAACTTCGGCTACCGCTTGAAACATTTCGGCGGGAATGGCGTCGCCAATCTCCACCTCGGCATATAGCGCACGGGCCAAAGGCTTATTTTCCATCGTAATAATACTGTGCTCCTTCGCGATTTGCTTAATCTTCAGAGCCATGTAATCCGTTCCTTTAGCGATGACGGTCGGCGCCTGCATGTTCTTCGCATCGTACTTGATCGCTACGGCAAAGTGCGTCGGGTTCGTTATAATGACGTCCGCCTTCGGAACTTCCTGCATCATACGCTGAAGCGCCATTCTGCGCTGCTTCTCGCGTATTTTTCCTTTAATCAGAGGATCGCCCTCCGTTTTCTTGTACTCGTCCTTGATGTCCTGCTTGGACATCCGGATGCTTTTCTCAAATTCATACTTTTGAAACATGTAATCGAAGATGGCCAGTACAATCAGCACGAGACCGATCTTAATTCCGAGCTTCAGCGTTACGGATGCGGTGAACAAAAACACATTTTCGAGCGGCAGACTGGCCAGGTCCAGCAGATGGCTTTTCTCGCCCCAGAGGGAGGAATAGACCACATAGCCGATCATCGACATCTTGAGTACCGATTTACCGAAGTCCACCAAGGTCCGCATGGAAAAGATTTTTTTGGCGCCTTCAATCGGATTCAACTTACTGAATTTCATCATTAACGGGTCGCCCGTAAACAAGAAACCGATCTGCAAGTAATTGCTGAAAACTGCAACAACCATAGTCACGAGAAAAATCGGAATCATCAGCAGCATACTTTGCACGAACAAAGTTTTGAGCAGCACGGTAACATTCTCAATCGTCAAATCCCACAGCAGGTAATCGTAAAATACGGAGCGGAATAGCTGCATCAAGTGCTCTTTCATATAACCGCCGAAAATCATAAAGGATAAAAAGGTGAAAAATAAAATGAACGCTGCAGGCAGCTCCATGCTTTTGGCAACTTGCCCTTTTTGCCTGGATTCCTGCCGCTTCTTCGGGCTGGCCGGTTCCGTCTTTTCTCCGGAAAACATTTGCAAATCCAGCTTTAAGCGAAAACGGTCCACATCGAGTCCTCCCGGTTAACCTGTAAACAAACCAATAAATTGCTGCATAGAGTTCAGCATGGTCCCGAACAAATCCTTGAATATAAATTCATAGCCGGGAAACAGCAGAATCAGCAGCATAAATCCGATCAGCACTTTCAGCGGCATCCCGATCACAAAAATATTAAATTGCGGCGCCACTCTCGCTAGCAGGCCCAAGCCTACATCCGTCAAGAAAAACGCTGCAATCAAAGGGGCCGATAGCTGAAAGCCCAAGGAAAAAACCGTGGAAAACGTTTTGACCATAAACTGGGCGATTTGGCCGCTGTACAATCTCGCAAATAAATCGTTCGAAAGCGGAATCCATTCATAGCTTTCCATGATCGCCTTCAATAACAAATGGTGGCCGTTAAAAGCAAGAAACAGCAATGTAGCGATAACATACTTAAAGTTACCCAGCACCGGGCTTGAAGCCCCCGTCATCGGGTCGATCACGTTCGCAATTCCAAACCCCATTTGAATATCAATGAACGCTCCCGCAATTTGGACAGCCGTGAAAAACAAATAGGCGATGAAGCCCAAGACCAAGCCGACCAATATTTCACGAATGACAGACAGCAGATACAAGGCATTCATCGGAATAGGCTCCGAATTGCCCACGATCGTAAAAGCCATCAGCGTAACAAAAAAAGCAATGCCGATCTTGAACTGCGCCGGAACGTTCTTGGCCGAAAAGACCGGAGCCACGACAAAAAACGAGGCGATACGACAAAAGTAAAGCATAAAACCAGGAAGAAATTGGGTTAAAACATCCATTGACTCACAGCCTAGCCGATAAATTTATACAGGTTATTTAACAAGTTATACGTAAAATCAACCAGTGTCGTTAAAATCCATGGCCCGAAAATGAGAATGGCCAGCAGCACCACCACAATTTTAGGCACAAAGGCCAAGGTCTGCTCTTGAATTTGCGTTGTCGCTTGAAAGATGCTTATAATTAAACCTACCACCAAGGCAAGGATCAGCATCGGGGCACTGGCCTTAAGAACCGTATAGACAGCCTCTCCGGCCAAACGAATGACAAACTCCGAACCCACGTTTTTTCTCCTCCTGCATGGTCTCTAGTATGATTCACGTGTTATAGCTTAGCAGCAGCGATCTGACTACTAAATACCAGCCATCCACCAGAATGAACAATAAAATTTTGAATGGCAGCGAAATCATGACGGGCGGCAGCATCATCATCCCCATGGCCATCAGGGTACTGGATACAACCATATCAATGACCAAAAACGGAATGAAAATCATAAATCCCATCTGAAACGCCGTCTTCAATTCGCTGATAGCATAAGCCGGAACCAGCGCGGTCAGCGGTGTATCCTCCACTCCGCTTGGCGGGGCGGCCTTGGAATAATCCAGGAACAGCTTTAAGTCCTTTTGTCTTGTATGCTGAAACATAAATTGCTTGATTGTGACGGACGCTTTATCCAAAGCGGCGGTTTGCGTCATCTGGCCTTGAAGATAAGGCTGCAGCGCATTCTGATTTATGTCCCCAAGCGTAGGAGCCATAATGAAAAAGGTTAAAAATAAGGCCAACCCGACCAAAACCTGATTCGGCGGCATTTGCTGCGTTCCCAAGGAAGTCCGCACAAAGCCAAGTACGATAATAATTCTGGTAAAGCTGGTCATCAGGACGAGAATGGCCGGAGCAATACTCAAAATTGTCAACAGCAGTATAATATTGATGGTATTGGACGCCCCTGCGGTACTCCCGGAGCTGCCAATATCAATATTAATGCCAGGGATGGGGTCAGCCGCATAAGCCTGTGCGGAACACAGGGCCGCAGCTGCGCCCAACAGCAGGAACGAATACGCAAATACTTTCCATTTCATGGCTTATCATTCAACCGATCTGTGTTATTCTCATCCATTCGGAGTTCGTCCATCATTTTTTTGCGGTCGGACAATTGCTGCATCTTATGTTGGAATACTTGCTGGAACGAATCCGTAATGTCTGTTTCTTCAGGATCATCTTTTTTCTTCAACAGCTGCTTCAGCCATCCGCCGACGGTTTGGAATCCTGCCCCGTTGAGCGAATGATTCGATGCGAGCATTTCCGCAAGATAGGCCACTTCTTCCTCATTATCGATCTTCTCCAACAGCTGGATGTTCTCGCCTACTCCCACAATATAGAGAGACCGTCCGATTTCTACTACCTGAATCGATTTGTTCTGACCCAGAGGCAGTCCACCCAGCGAGCGCAAGGAACGTCCGGAGCTCCATTTGTTTTTTTGCGCAAGAACCTTAATTATGAGAAGAAATAATCCGATAATAAGTAAGAGGAAGAAAATAACCTTCAATATCATCCAGAACGTATCGCCCGAGCTCGCATTAGCATACGGCAAATCGGCCGTTTCCTTCGTGCTCTCCTCCAAAGGAGAGCCGGGTTCCCCGTAGCAAACTATCGAGAAACCGGCGATTTGAAGCATGCCCATGACAAGCAGTGAAGTCAACCTGGTTGCGAGTCTTTTCAACATTCACATTCCTTCCGGTGTAGACTCTCCCCGAAACGCTTAACCCATGGTTTTCTTGATAGCCTCGATAACACGGTCCGCCTGGAATGGCTTCACGATAAAATCTTTGGCCCCCGCTTGAATGGCATCGATAACCATAGCCTGCTGTCCCATTGCGGAACACATAATGACCTTCGCGTTCGGATCGATCTTTTTGATTTCTTTCAGCGCTGCAATACCGTCCATTTCCGGCATTGTAATATCCATCGTTGTCAAGTCCGGCTTCAATTCTTTATATTTCTCAATCGCTTGAGCGCCATCATTCGCTTCGCCGCAAACCTCATAACCGTTTTTAGATAAAATATCGCGGATCATCATTCTCATAAATGCTGCGTCGTCTACAATTAAAATTCGGTTTGCCATGGGTGAATCGTCCTCCTAGAATTATGTTTAGTATTGTAATTTCTGTATACGGTCCCACTGATTTACAATGTCCGTAACTCGAACCCCAAAGTTCTCATCAATAACGACTACCTCGCCTTTGGCAATCAGTTTGTTATTGACCAGAATATCCACGGGCTCACCTGCGAGCTTGTCCAGCTCAATAATCGACCCCTGAGACAATTCAAGAATATCTTTAATGACTTTGTGAGTTCTTCCCAGCTCTACCGTCACCTTCAACGGAATATCCAGCAGAAGATTTAAATTCGTATCTTCCGGCGGTGTCAGCTGAGGCGGCGCAAAGCTGGAAAATTGCGCAGGCTGTACATTCACATCACGCTGCGGAGCCGTTCCATAGCCTGCAGGCGGTTGTTGATAGGCCGGCTGCTGAGGCGGATACATGGGCTGCTGATACATCGGCTGTTGGTACATTGGCTGCTGCGGCGCGTGCATAGGCTGTTGATACATCGGCTGCGCATATGGATCCTGCATAGGCGGTGCCATATGTACTTGTGGCGGTGCCGGCTCAGGCGGCGCAGGTGTCGGCGTCGGAGCCGGTGCAGCTGGAGCAACGGGTGCGGAAGCTGCGGCGGTTTCCTCTAAGGTGTCTCCCCCCCCCATCAAAATTGAGACCATATCTTTTGCAAATCGAACCGGAAGCAATTGCATGATCGTGGAATCGATCAAATCTCCTATTCTTAGACGAAAAGATATTTTTATAAATACATCTTCGGGAGGAAGTGTCGAAGTTCCTTCTGTATCCGACAAATTTAATATGTCGATTCCTGGAGGAGAGATATTGACAAACCGGTTGAAGATGGTCGACATGGACGTTGCGGAGGATCCCATCATCTGGTTCATCGCTTCCTGCACGGCGCTGATATGGATTTCCGTCAATTCTCCTTCTACAGATGTACCGTCTCCCCCCATCATCAAGTCAGCGATGACCTGTGCGTCGCGGGTCTTGATGACCAGCAGGTTAATGCCATGAAAGCCGTCGACATAATTCACGTGTACCGCAACATGCGGCTTGGGAAATTCTTCGACCAGCTCTTCTTTTGCGATCACGGACACCTTCGGTGTCGTAATATCGACTTTTTTGCCGAGCAATGTAGAGAGCGCCGTTGCCGCGCTGCCGAACGTAATGTTGCCAATCTCACCGAGCGCGTCCTGCTCCAAGGAGGATAGGAAATCTTCCATGTGCAGCTCCTGAGCCGGCCCCTCCGAAGGTTCGCTGGCCTGTCTCAATAATGCATCTATCTCCTCTTGAGACAAATAATCTTTGCTATTCGTCATTTTCTTCAGCTCCTTCTTCGACGATCTCACTAATTTGCACTGCCAGCTTTCCCCGCGCGGTGCCTGGGGTGCCGATAAACTTCAGCTTCTCTCCAATCCGGATTTTGAGCATCTCATCCACAGGCTTATTCAGTGAGATGACATCGCCCACCGACAGGTTGAGAAATTCTCTTACCGAAATGGAAGAGTCCCCCAGCTCGGCGATAATGGGCAGCTTCGCCTTATGAAGCCTTGCCTGCAGAGCCAGCACTTCTTCCGGAGCGCTGGTCTTCTTCTGCGAAACAAACCAGTGGTGCACGGAAAGCCTCGGCATGATCGGCTCGATAACCACATGCGGGATACATAGATTGATCATCCCTGTCGTATCGCCGATCTTCGTGCTTAGCGAGATTAAAGCAATCGTTTCGTTGGGAGATACGATTTGCATGAACTGCGGGTTCGTTTCCAACGCTTCCATTCTCGGGGACAGGTCGACTACGCTCTTCCACGCCTCCTGAAGGCTCTCAAACGCCCGGCTGAAGATTCTTTCCATAACAATGGTCTCAATCTCCGTCAGAGCATTGATCTTGGCAGGAGACGTCCCTGCGCCTCCCAGAAGGCGATCGAGCATCGCAAAGGCTACGTTCGGATGAACTTCGAGCACCATTCGGCCTTCCAGGGGCTCCGCTTCGAAAATGTTCAGAATCGTCATCTTCGGAATCGAGCGAATAAACTCGTCATAAGGCAGCTGTTCGACCTGAACGACGTTAATCTGCACAAACGTCCGCAGCTGAGCGGAAAAATAGGTTGTGAGATAACGGGCAAAGTTCTCATGAATCCGGGTCAAGCTGCGGATATCTGCCCTTGGAAAACCGAACGGCCCGCTTAAAATCATAGGCTCTGACCTTCTTCTGAGTCTCTTCCTTTTTTAATTCTTCGGCATCCATTTCACCCGAGGATAACGCAGCCAATAAGGCGTCAATCTCATTTTGTGATAGAACATCAACCATTTTTGCGTCACCTCCCTTATGCAATGCTGCGGCTTATTGAAGCACGCTGTCCGTAATCCAAATTTGCTTAATTTTGCCTGCAGATAATAAAGGATTCATTTTATTCATAACGGACCGAAGTAAGATTATCGAAGCCTTTGCTGCCCTGTACCTGCTCGGGAGTCATATCCGCAAGCGTCTGTACAATGATTGCTTTCATTTTAAAATCAAGCTTTTCGAATTCATCCTTCGCCTTTTGATTTTCCATTTCAACGGCAAAGCTCGCTTTAATAAACCGGTTGCTTGCAGCGAGATTTGTCAAAATATCTTTCATAATCACAGTATTGGCTTTCGACTCGTCAGGGGATAATTTCTTCGCCGCCTTTACCTGGCTAGCTGAAGATTGAGCTAAATCCTGAGGGTCCTGATTGGATTTATCCATATAATTCCACAATACAAAAGCCGCCGTCAAAATTAAGGTTATAGCTATGAGAATAGCAACAACCATAAGAAAAATTCTACTCTTTAACAACTACAACCCCTCCGAATCCAAACTCTTTATCGTCCCCGCGATCAGCCCGATGGATTGCATATAGCTCGTTACAAGACGAGTGACCTCTTCAGCGGACTCCAAAACGGTAAGCTTCTTTCCGGTTATTAATGTAATGATCGTATCGGGTGTTTCTTCCATGCTTTCTATCATCAGAGCGTTCACAGTTATCTGTTTTGCATTTAAACGGGTCAGTCGGATCATGACAGCCTCCCAATGAATAATGGCGGGAGGCTGCCGCCTCCGACGCTTAAGCTATTAATGTTTCAGGTTGACAACTTCTTGAAGCACTTCGTCTGAAGTGGTAATAATCCGGGAATTCGCCTGGAATCCGCGCTGCGCCACAATCATCTCGGTAAACTCGGAGGTCAGATCCACGTTCGACATCTCCAATTGGCCTGCCACGATCGCGCCCGTTCCCAGTGCTGTATCGTTAGGAGCGGTTAGCTCCAGATCATCGACATTCGAGTTGGCCGTAGCGTGATATAGATTACCGCCCACTTTTTCCAAACCGGCAGGATTCGGCACCTTCACTACCGCTACCGTCCCAGCCGTACCGGTCGTACCGTCAGCCAAGGTCGTCAGCACTTCCCCGTTCTGGGAAATCGAGAAGGCAGTAACCTCCGCATCCAAAGTAATAGGAGCTCCATCCGTGCTGAGAACAAACAATCCGTCGGAATTGACCAGCTGCCGGCTGGCATCCACCGTAAAGTTCCCTGCCCGGGTGAGATACATACTATCTGAGGTGCCGTCAGGCGATACGGCAAAAAATCCGTCGCCGTCGATCCGCAAATCGGTCGGAACGTTCGTCGTCATCGCGCTGCCCGGCGTATGTACGGTATCAATCGAGCTAATGGCAACGCCGAGACCGATTTGCTTGGCGTTCACGCCGCCCTTCTCCCCTTCGACCGGAGCCGTTACGCCGGAAACCGTCTGGCTTAAAATATCCTTAAACATCACGCGACCGGCTTTAAAACCAATTGTATTTACATTTGCAATGTTATTGCCGATAACATCAAGCTTCGTCTGAAATCCGCGCATACCGGATACACCGGAGTATAAGGATCTTAACATGAACAATTGCCTCCTCTAAGGACTTTTATACTGGTTTAATGGAAAGGCTGCTTCCGTCGCTCCACAGCCGAGGGCCTCCAATCAGGTCCAGCCCGTTATCAAGAAATAATCACTGCACTATCGATCTGGGTGAACAGGTTGTCCTTCATGGACTCTCCGTCCATTGCCGTTACAACCGTTCTGTTCTTAATATTTACAATTAAAGCCGTATCGTTAATGAGCATCAGCGCATCCTTCGCCCCTTTGGAGGCGGCGCGGTCGATCGCATTTTGAATTTTGGCCAGGTGCTCCGGTTGAAACTCAATGCCCCGCTGCTTCAAACGCTGCTCCGCATGATGGCTGAAACGGACCAGCTCGTTCTGCAGCACGGATTGAAAGCTGCTCCCCTGCTGAGCCGCAGGAGTCTCGCTCCGCTTTAACGGAGGCGTTCTTAGGCTACCGGGGTATAGCTGTCCGACAGAGATACGTTCGGTCATTTCGCTTCACCTGCGGCCGCCTCTTCCGCATGATCCGCAATTTGGGTTATGCGATCCATGGCGATTTGCTCGCCCTTGACGACGGCAAATTGCGATCCATCCTTCACTACGATAGATTCTACGGCGCCAGTCTTGGCGACAACCTCGCCCTGGTCGTTCAAGCCGTCCCAAGTGATATCCTTGCCGATTAAGCCTGAGGCGAAGCCCAGGGATTGACGCAGCAGCTTCATCTCGCTATTAATGCTGGACAGCTGCTCAACGGAGGAGAACTGAGCCATTTGAGCGATAAACTCCTTGTCCTCCAGAGGTTGTGACGGGTCTTGATTTTTCAGCTGGGCGATCAAAATTTTAAGAAAATCGTCTTTGCCCAAGCTGCTTTTATCCGCCGCCGCCTGCTTGGATGCGCTATCCACGTTGGTCTTGGCGTAATAAGGCCACACGTTTTTGGTGCCTGTAACTGAATCCGACATCTGTTCACCTCCCGGCTCTAGATCCATTTTTTTGTTAAGCAGTCGTGTCGATAGAAGTCCTTCTTACCCCGTTGTTAGAAGCCTGCTGGGCTTGAGCGGATGCCGATGCAGCCTGTGCCAGCTCTTCCTCCATAGAAACCGCTTGGTTAGCGCCATTTCCCTTAGACTGCTTCGAGGATTGCTGCGATTGCTGCTGCTGACGCTGCTCCTGGAACAAACCGGACTGGAACGCTTGGTTTTGTGACACCTCGAGCTTCTCTACATGAATGCCTTGACTTTGCAGGTTGGTACGCAGCTGAGTCAGCTGACCTTCCAGCATCTCTTTACCGGCTGTGCTGTCTGCCATAAACTGCGCTATGAGCTGCCCGTTGTGCATTGTCAGCTTCACATCGACTTGCCCCAAATGCTGGGGATATAAAGAAAGCTTCGCTTCTGTCACGCCCTCAGCCAGCACATTCATTGAAAAGGATTTGACTACGAATTGAGTCATGTCCTCCGCAAATGTCGGAGCATTCGCAACCAGCACCGGCGTTTTAGCCGTATGTGCTGCGGTGGAAGCCTGCTTTATGTACTCTTGAATCGGCATCGTCGGATTCTCGTGGTCAGACGCTTGAACATCGGCCAACGGCTCAAAAAGAGGCTCGTCAGAAGCTTCCGTTTTGGACTCCAGCCTTGGAGACAAAACTTTGGCGGCCAGCAGTTCCAGCGCTTGCGGCACGGCAGGGACTGCAGCTGTCACAGGCAGCGGGATTTCCGCGTTCAATACCTGCTGCTGAACCGGCTGCTGCGGCGAAGCCAGCAATGATGCCAGCGAACGTTGAATCGATTGGACCGCCGGTGAGGAAGGCTCCTTCTCCAGCGTTTTCTTGAACTGGGCTAACAGCTCAACGGCTTCTTCCTTCGTTACCGGCTTTAAGGATACGGCCTGCGTCTGCTGCACGGCGGCGTCCTGTCCGCCCGCCGTCTCAAGCGGCACGAATAACAAAGGGTCTAATGCTATCGTCTGACTCCGATTATCGCTGATATTCGCTGCCGGAGCTGTGATCAACTGCACAGAATCATCGGTTTTCGCCGCCGTCTCGGCTGAGGCATCGGCGGCTGCAGTATTGGCTGCAGGCTGCACCGCTAGCAGCAATTGAATTTGTGCCAGCCAAGCTTGCACATCCGGATCGTCCAGCAGCTTCTTAGCGCCTTCATCGTCCGAGCCCAGCTTCTCGATCAGGGCATCCAGCTGCTTGGATATATCCTCCGAAGCGGGAATGCCGGATGCTTCTTCCTGCGAAGAAAGCTCTGTCAATAGCTGCACCAGCACCGGCAGGGACCGGCAGCGGAGCTGCTGTATTGTTTGCCGTTTCCCCGGCAGGAGCAGCGTTCATAAGCTGAGTCAGTGCGGTCGAGAAGCCGCTGCCGTTACCGGAGGATGCGGCAGTGCCGTTCTGTGCGCCTGCTTTCCCGGCGGTTGCTGAAGCTCCTATGCCTGCAGAGGCTGCTGCTGTTGTACTTACTGCTGATTGAATATCCATAAGATTGATTTCACCTCCTTTCCAGTCGTTATTGTGCCAATCGGGCGGAGATCAGCGCTGCCGTCTCCTTGGACTGCTCCGAGATCGCCGTAAGGATTCTCGATCTGCCCGCACTGTCCATCGAGCTTAGGATGGAGATCACTTTGTCCGGATTGGAGCTCTGCATTTCCATCAGAACCGTCGCTGCGCTCTTCGGCGTCATATTGGCGAAGGTACTGCCGAGATCATCCTTGCTCAGCTTCTGTCCTGACTTCGGATCCGGTGTCGCTACCTGCTTGAGACGTTCCTGCAGAGCCGCGATTTCCTGATCCTTGGCCGTCTTTTGATCCTTCAGCAGGATCGAAGCGTCCGCCGCCTTCTTGGGATCCATCTTCTCCAATATTTTCACGCGGTCGTCCGTTTTCATCGAATTTAAAACCAGCACCATTTCCGCCGTGGTCAAATTTTCCATGATAGGCGCCGATTTGGATGGCGACATCTTGGCGTACATGGAAGCCAGCTGCTGAATCTGCGCCGCGTATTCCTCGTCGGATTGGGCTTTGCTCTTCATCTGTTCTTCAAGCGTACTGTTCTTAAGCTGAAGCTCCTTGATCGTATCATCCCGCTGCTGTAAGGCGTTCTCTGAAGTCTTGAGCTGCTGCTGCATCTGGTTCAGCTTGTCCGTCAAGCTCGACACGGTCTCTTCCTGAGGCTCTTGCGCATTCTCTCCCTGCGCCGCCGTCTTCGCCGGCGTTTTGGCGGGATCCGCCGCTTTCGTCGTCTTCGGCTCCGGAACGATCGACTTGATGATCGGAACCTTGTTGGCTGCACGCAGAACGCCGTTCATGACGTCATAATCAAAAATCGTCAGCAGGACGCCAAGCAGCACTGCTGTAAATACAAATGGGATGAGAAACCAAATAAGAAACCGTTCCATCGCCCCGTACGAGGAGGTATTTTCTACATCCACCTCTGACATGAAGCTCGCCTCCCTATCCTGGCTTTTATGACAATCTCCGGAATCGGTTGGTTGCCATTTCGTCTAGCTGCTCCTGCTCTTTCTTGAGCATTGCAGCAGTAAATTGACGCAATGCTTTTTCCTTTGCCTTGTTCCATACCTGCTCTTGCATCATTTTCCCGGCCAAATCATGCTGCTTCATATCGACCACCTGCTGCGCCTGCTCCAGATCCTTATTTTTCCGAATGATTTGATGATCAATATGATCTACGTACTGCTGCATCATCATCAATTGAGAAATGGTCGCCGTGCGCGCGGATGCCGTTTGCAGCTGTTCAATCATTTCATCCTTAGCCGAATACAGCTCGGACAAAGAAGATTCTTCCTCACGCATTTTGCCGATAGCTTCCGTTAATATCCATTCCGCCTGCGTCTTCTCGTTCGCTTTGAGATCCACGATTTTTTGAAAAGCGTACCGGAACCGCATCGTCTGCCTCACCCTTTATAAAAATTGTCGAATCAGCCGATCCTGGGCTTCACCAAAAGTGAGCTTCTCGTCCGTTCTCTGTCTGGTGTAATCCCATATGGACTCAATATTTTCGATCGAACGGTCAATTTCTGCATTCGAGCCTTTTTGGTACGCCCCAATATTAATAAGATCCTCCGAATCCTTGTAAATAGATAGCATCCGCTTCAAATGCTCGGCTGCCGTCCGATGGTCCCGGGGGACGATCTCATTCATGACGCGGCTTACACTCGCCAGCACATCGATCGCAGGATAATGCCCCCGGCTGGCAATGTTTCGATTCAGCACAATATGTCCGTCCAAAATACCGCGGACCGCATCGGCGATCGGTTCGTTCATATCGTCTCCGTCCACCAGCACGGTGTAAAAGGCCGTAATCGAGCCCTTCGGCCCCGTGCCGGATCGTTCCAGCAGTTTGGGCAATGTAGCGAATACCGACGGCGTGTAGCCCCGGGTTGCCGGCGGCTCCCCTACCGCCAATCCGACTTCCCTCTGCGCCATCGCGAAACGGGTGACGGAGTCCATCATCATCATGACATTCAATCCGCGGTCGCGGAAATATTCCGCGATGCTCGTTGCAATCAAGGCCCCCTTGATCCGAATCAGCGCCGGCTGATCCGATGTCGCAACAATGACGACGGAGCGGGCCAGCCCTTCCGGACCGAGATCGCGCTCGATGAAGTCGAGCACCTCCCGTCCGCGTTCGCCGATAAGCGCAATGACGTTGACATCGGCCGATGTATTTCGGGCGATCATGCCCATCAGCGTACTTTTACCGACGCCCGATCCCGCGAAAATACCGACACGTTGTCCTTTGCCTATCGTCAGCAAACCATCGATACAGCGTACGCCGACACTGATGGGCTCCAGCACGCGGGGCTTTTTCAAAGGATTGCTCGGGATGTTGTTCGTCGAATAATGAGTCATCCTGGAAGGAAGGAACGTACCGTCAAGCGGCTGTCCCAATCCGTCCAGCACTTTTCCCAGCAGCTCATGACCCACCTGTACGGTCAATGGCTTTCCTGTTCCGACGACATCGCAGCCGGGTCCGATCGATTGCAGCTCGCCGAGAGGCATCAGCAACACTTTATTATTTTTAAAACCGACCACCTCGGCTTTAAGAGGCTGGTTCGATTTCAACGGGTAAATGTAACATACATCGCCTATACTGGCATCGGGGCCTTCCGATTCGACCGTCAGCCCGATGACCTGCGTCACCTTTCCGTTCACGCGGATCGGATCCATTTGTCTTAGAAGCTCCATGTACTTAGAAGGATCTGGAACCTGATTCATGTTAAGCTCCCTCGTTTCGTACGGCAAGCTGCTGCAGCGCAGTTTTGATTTCTTTCAGCTGGGTATCGATTCTCGCGTCAATGCTTCCGAACGACGATCGAATCACACAGCCATGGTCACTGCACCGAAGGATCCGGAATAATTTGCAGCTCGGCCTGCGAATCAATATGCAGCAGCAGCTCTTCCCTGGCGTCCTGGATATAAGCGAAATGAGCCGGGGAAACGCAAAGGGTAATAATACCTTTCTCTCTGCGGCGGGCCAATACGCTCTGGATTAAATCCACGACCCATTCGGGCTCGACCGTCAGCTGGCGGGCAACGATTTTCTCGGCAATTGCACAGCTCATTTGAATGAGAAACGGCTCGGCCTCTTGAACGATTTGCTGCTTGAGTACATAGGCCTGCTCCAAAATTTGTGAAGCCTCATGCAGCATGTCGTTGTACTGCTCGCGGAGATCCTGCTCCGCCTGCTTCAAGCCTTCCTCGTAACCGAGCTGAAAGCCGTCTTCCTTTAATTGCTTCTGCAGCTCTTCATCGTTTCGGCGCTGCTCGCTCCACCATTGTTCGATTTCGGCTTGGGCCTGCTGGCGCATAGCAGCCGCTTCATCCATCGCCTGCCGGACCTGTTCTTCGGCAAAGCTTTCCGCATCCTGCAGAATTTGGTCTCTGACCGAAGCCAGCTCGTCAAGCTCGGCCTGCTGCTCCAAGCTCAAGCCTTCCTCAGCTTCATCGGCCGAAACATCATAATTATGCTGGGGTGCAACTTCAACCACTTTTTTATCGTCTATTGCGATATATTGAGTAAATTTGATGACATTAGACAATAATATCATCTCCTCCGCCACGAGCGATGATAATTTCACCAGACTCTTCCAGTCTGCGGATCGTTGCGACAATACGCGTCTGTGCTTCTTCTACATCACGCAAACGAACCGGACCCATAAATTCCATTTCCTCTTTGAAGGTTTCGGCCATACGCTTGGACATGTTCTTAAAGATTGCATCCCGAACTTCCTCGCTCGCCACCTTAAGCGCCAGCTGCAGATCGGCATTCTCGATATCCCGGATAATACGCTGAATCGAACGGTTGTCGATACTGACGATATCCTCGAAGACGAACATTCTTTTCTTGATCTCTTCGGCAAGCTCCGGATCTTGAATTTCAAGCGAGTCGAGAATCGTACGTTCCGTTCCCCGGTCCACGCCATTGAGGATTTGAACGATCGACGTAATGCCGCCGGCGTTCGTATAATCCTGAGTAACGGTAGCGGAAAGCTTTTGCTCCAGCACCCGCTCCACCTGACTGATGACCTCCGGCGAGGTGCTGTCCATCAACGCAATTCTTTTAGCCACATCCGCTTGTTTCTCCTGCGGCAGCGAAGACAAAATAATTGAAGCCTGCTCCGGCTGCAGGTAAGCAAGCACCAAAGCGATCGTCTGCGAATTTTCATTTTGAATAAAGTTCAAAATTTGTGCAGGATCCGCCTTTCGGGCAAAATCAAACGGTCTCACTTGCAGCGTTGCCGTCAACCGGTTGATAATGTCCAGCGCTTTTTGCGAGCCTAACGCTTTTTCCAATATGTCCTTGGCATATGCGATACCGCCTTGAGAAATAAATTCCTGCGCCAAGCAAATTTGATGAAATTCAGCAAGGATAGATTCTTTCTCCGCGCTGTCCACCTTGCGCACATTTGCAATTTCTAAAGTAAGCTGCTCAATTTCCTCGTCGCGAAGGTGCTTGAAGATTTGCGCCGAAACTTCCGGACCTAAACTAATCAACAAGATAGCGGCTTTTTGTCGCCCTGTTAACCCTTGCTGCTGAACCTTAGCCAATAAAGCACACCTCTATTCGTCTACTAACCAAGTGCGAAGCAGATTAACGAATTCCTCTGGTTTTCGTTTGGCCAAAGTTTCCAACTGCTTACGTACCTGATTATCATTAGTTACGCTATCGATATCAATGGTCGGGAATTCGAGCTTGGTCGGTTCGGCTTCCAGTTCTTCTTCCGCTGCGAGTCTTGCTTTGCGTCTTTTCATGAACATAAAGGCCCCTGCAGCCAATAGAGCTAACGCTACGCCGCCAAGTCCGCCGTACAACAACATGGCATTGGAGCTTGCAACCGCGCTGGAATTCGGTCTAGCAAAGGAATGCGCGAAAACGGTAACCTTCTTCGCAAGATCTTCATCCGTCAGTGTCTGCTTATTGTCCGCCAACGCCGCTCTGACGACATTGACCAGGATTTGTTGAACCGCATCTTTCGTTTCTTGCGTTAAAGAATTCGGATCTGCCGGATTAGGTGGTTCAATCCCGACATTAATGGTTAAATCTTTAACAACGTATGGTGTCGCAACGATTTCGTTCGTAATCCGGTTGACTTCATAATTGATCGTATTCTGAATTTCTTCCGACTTGGTATCGCCATTGGCATTGCTGCCGGGATATCCGGGAACATCCGTCTGCCCCGTTCCTGCCACACCGCCTGCCGGCGCTGCGCTCGTGCCCGTATAGTTCTTCTGAATTTCCTGTACCGAAATTTCCAATCCTTTTTGATCGACGGTATTCGGTGCCGTAACTAGCTGCTCCTTGCTGTTGACCTGGTCGAAATTCATCGTGGAGAATACGGAGACAATAACCTTGTCTTTGCCCAGAATGGCGCCGAGCATTTGCTGCACATTTTTTTGCACATCGTTTTTGAACTGGTTGTTGATCTCGAAATTTTGCGTCGCAAGACTCGTGCTGTTGATCTTGTTGTTGCCTTTCGAATACTCGAGCAGCTCGCCGTTCTGGTCCGAAATCGTAATATTTTCTACAGGCAGCCCTTTAATACTGTGGGAAACGAGATTGTACATCGTGTCCACCTTGGCTTGATCCAGCTGATAGCCCGGCTTAATATTCAGGACGACCGAAGCGGTCGCTTTCTCCTTCTCGGAGCCTTTAGGCAGGAACACCGTCTCTTCCGGAAGGCTGATTAATACCTTTGAGCTGCTTACTGCCGTATTCGAGTTGATCAGCTGCTGAAGCTCTCCCTGCACAGCATTGACATACTTTACGTTGAATTCCTTATCCGTTGTGCCGAACGTGCTGTTCTGGCCAAAAGCGCCGTACCCGATGTTGCCGGTCTTGTTCAACCCTTGAGATTCAACCGCCAACTTGACGTTGGCCACCTCACTGCGGGGCACACCGATGCTTTTGCCGTCCTCGCTCAGCTGGTAAGGAATTTTCGCTCCGTCCAAATAATTTTTGATTGCCGCCGCATCGCTCGGCTGCAAATCCGTATAAGCCAAAGCATATTCGGTTTTCGAAAAATTATAGCTGATAATGCCGAGCGTCAAAATAACCAATACCACGGTTGCGATAAACGTTATTTTTTGCGTCTTGCTGAATTGATTCCAGTACTGGGTCACCTTCCTCCAATACTGGGTAATATTTTCGTTCACTATTTCACCCCATCTGAATGACCATCGCTAAGGATTCCCCTAATGATTACACTTGCATCCTCATCATTTCCTGATAAGCATCGAGCGCTTTGTTTCGCAGCTGAACCGTAAGCTCCAAGCCTAACGAGGCTTTTTCCGAGGCAATCATGATTTGGTGTACGTCTGTGATTTCTCCTTTAGCGAACTGTTCATTCATCTTGTCCACCGTCTGCTGGTCAGCGTTCAGCTTCGTGATCGCGTCATTCAGGAATTGTCCGAATTGCTCCGTCACTTCCGAAGCGGACATTTTCTTGCTAGGCTGCGGTGCAGCAGCTTGTATGGGCTGAAGGGTTAATTTATCGATCATGTGTTGCTCTCCCCTATCTATTTATCATTTCACTTGCCTATTTCTAACGCTTTGCTGATCAACGACTTGGAAGCATTCAGCGCAGTCACATTGGCTTCATAGGATCGTGTTGCAGAAATCATATCAACCATTTCCTTAAGCACATCAACATTCGGCATCATAACAAACCCATTCTCATCTGCATCGGGATGCGTTGGATTGTAAACCTGCTTAAAGGGAGAAGTATCGTCGATTACTTTCGTCACTTTCACTCCTTCTCCGGCTGTAGGCGTGTCCGACTGCGCATTTTTGAGCACCTGATCAAACGAAGGCTGGTTCGGTTCAAGCGTAACAAGCTTCCTCTGATACGGTACCCATTTGCCGTTGACCACTCTCGCCCGGGTCGAATCCGCATTCGCGATATTGGAGGAGATGACATCCATCCGGAAGCGTTGTGCGGTTAATGCGGAAGCACTGATATCAAATCCGTTTGTAAGCTTCATCGGTTATCATCTCCCTCCTATAGCCGTGCGCATTTTTTTTATGTCGCCGTTGACCTCTTGTATCATGACGTTATAACGCAATTGGTTTTTGGCCATTAAGGACATTTCATAATCGACGTCCACATTGTTCAAGTTATTGTTGATCGCCGACAAATTATCTCGCACGATCTGAGGATCCGGGCTGGCCGGCTTTCCTATGTAAAAATGCCGTGGATCCGTACGTTTGCCTTCAATGGACGAGCCGTTCAATTCATTTTGCAGCAAATCCTCGAAACGGACTTCCGAGCGTTTAAAATAAGGCGTGTCCACATTTGCAATATTGTCGGCTATTACCTTCTGTCTGAGACTAGCCGCATCCAAGGAACGTTCCATCTGCATAAAGCCAGGCTTGTTTAAAATATTCATGCTTCATCCTACCTTCAAGTTGATGTTATGTGTACTATTCAACGAGTCAGCAGCATTATCCTCCTTTCTTCGACATAATAATCAAAAATTATTGCACTATTGGAAGTAAATGTAGTATACGAGAACTATATCTAATATGAATAAATATGAAAATTATTACAATATGAAAAAAGCCCTATATTTGTGATATAGGGCTTAGAACCTGCGGCGTTTTCTATAGTTTTACGCTTTGAATCCCGCTGATCAGCTGATCGTTCAGCACTCTGATATACGTCCCTTTCATGCCTAAAGAACGAGTTTCTATCACACCGGCGCTTTCCAATTTACGCAGCGCGTTGACAATAACCGATCGAGTAATTCCGACACGATCCGCTATTTTGCTTGCGACAAGCAGGCCCTCATGCCCTTCGAGCTGCTCAAAAATATGGTCGACCGCTTCAAGCTCGCTGAACGATAACGAACCGACGGCGACCTGCACCACCGCTTTGCCCCTTGCTTCAATTTCGATCTGCTCCGCCTTCTCGCGCAGAATTTCCATCGCAACTACGGTCGAACCGTATTCCGCTACAATCAGATCGTCATCGATAAAGCCGGATTCCCGTTTCGTCAGGATCAACGTGCCTAACCGGTCCCCGCCGCCGATCACCGGGACGATCGTGATATAAATAGGCTCCTCGGGAAGGCGGCTGCCAAAAATATGATAGACGCTCTGCGCATCCATGTTGGAGGAGGTCTCTTCTACCTTGAGCAGAAGCTGGTTATATTCGGCCGGAAACCGGTTTTCGGTCAAAATCGTTTCGTGAAGCAGGTCTCCCTGCTCCATATTCGTCAGAGCTTTGCCGAGTACTTTGCCCTTGCGGCTGACTACAAAAATATCCGCCTGCAAAATATCGCTCAGCACTTCCGCCATATTCATAAAGCTGACGGGATTTCCCGCTTCCTTCTGCAACAGCTTATTTAGCCTTCTAGTCTTCGTTAACAATGTCATGATACTGCCTCCAGTGCGACCAACGCTTTATAAATTCATACAGCCTACAAAATATATTGGCTCAAGTCACGGTTCTGCACTATGTCCGAGAGCTTCTCGCGGACATATTCTGGCGTAATGACAATTTGCTCCAATGTGATTTCAGGCGCTTCAAACGATAAATCTTCAAGCAGCTTCTCTAAAATGGTGTGCAAACGCCGCGCCCCGATGTTGTCCGTGTTCTGGTTGACTTCCGCCGCGATTTTGGCAATTTCGTCGATAGCCGCATCGGAGAAGTCTACTTGAATGCCTTCCGTCTCCAAAAGAGCCGTGTATTGTTTCGTTAAAGCATGCTTCGGCTCTTTTAAAATAAGTATAAAGTCCTGTTTCGTCAAACTGCTGAGCTCCACCCGGATCGGAAATCTCCCCTGCAGCTCCGGTATTAAATCGGAAGGCTTGGCGATATGGAAAGCGCCTGCCGCGATAAACAGAATGTAATCGGTTTGTACCGGACCGTACTTGGTCACGATGGTAGAGCCTTCAACTACAGGCAAAATGTCCCGCTGCACGCCTTCTCTGGATACGTCGGGCCCGCCGCCGCGGCCGGAGCTGCAAATTTTATCAATTTCATCGATAAAAATAATGCCATGCTGCTCCGCGCGCGTCACTGCATCCTGAATCACTTCATCCATGTCCAGCAGCTTCTGCGCTTCTTCCTGAGTAAGCACCTTGCGCGCTTCCTTGATCGGCAGCTTGCGCTTCTTGAGCTTCTTCGGCATCAGGCTGCCGAACAGCTCCTGCATGTTCATGCCGGCCTGTTCGTTGCCTTGCCCGGACAGCATATCGAGCATCGTCGGGGAGTTGTCTTCCACGTCGATTTCGATGACCTGCTGCTCCAGCTCGCCCTTCTCCAGCTTCTCCCGCATCTCTATTCTGCGGGAGGTGATATGCTGGTCAGCTTCCGGCTCCTGCGGTTCATTGGCCGTCTGGTTCCCGAACAGCATCTCCAACGGATTGCGCTGGGCTTTATGCTTCGCCGGATTGGGCACGAGGATCGCAACAATACGCTCGTTGGCCAGCTTCTCCGCCCGATCCTTCAGCTTTTCAGTCCGTTCCGCCTTCACCATACGGATAGAGGTTTCTACCAAATCGCGGACCATCGATTCGACGTCGCGGCCAACATAACCGACCTCGGTAAATTTGGTAGCTTCCACTTTGACGAAGGGGGCATTGACGAGCTTTGCCAGCCGGCGGGCGATCTCCGTCTTCCCGACACCGGTCGGACCGATCATCAAAATATTTTTGGGAACAATCTCATCGCGGATCGATTCTTCCAGCAGGCTTCTGCGGTACCGGTTGCGCAAAGCGACGGCAACGGATTTTTTCGCCTGCTTTTGACCGACAATATATTTATCCAATTGGGCAACGATTTCTCTGGGGGTTAGCGAGATATGCTTCAATGGAAAACCTCCTCGTCCTCTACTCGATTTCTTCCACAATGATGTTGTGATTCGTAAATACGCAAATTTCCGCCGCCATCGTCAAAGCCGCCTGCGCAATTTCCTTGGCGCTCATATGCGGCGCGTACCGGTTTAACGCCCGGCCTGCGGCCAAAGCAAAGTTGCCTCCCGAGCCGATAGCCAGTATCCCGTCGTCGGGCTCGATAATTTCGCCGTTTCCGGAAATCAGCAGCAAGCTTTGCGAATCCATAACAATCATCATCGCCTCGAGCCTTCGCAATACACGGTCGGACCGCCAATCCTTGGCCAGTTCAACGGCAGACCGCTGCAAATTGCCCTGATGCTCTTCCAATTTCGCTTCGAATTTCTCGAACAGAGTAATAGCGTCGGCAACGGAGCCGGCGAAACCGGCGACAACCTTCCCCCGGTACAAACGGCGGACTTTTTTCGCCGTATTCTTCATGACCATGCTGTTGCCGAAAGTTACCTGCCCGTCCCCGGCAATAGCCCCTTTTCCTTGATGGCGGATAGCAAAAATGGTTGTAGCATGAAAGGTTTGTTCCATACAAGACATACCTCCAAAGAATTGGACTATAGGGAGCGCACAACGAAGTGCAATAGAAAAACCCCGATCGAGGTCGCATAGGAAGTGCAGCCGCGATGCAGAGGTTCATTTGAATGAAAATCGTATCCAATTAAAGCGTTGATAAATAGTGGATCCGCCGCCTCCTGCCATGAATGGGAAGGCGGAACGGTAAAACATTATTATAGTAACACAGTAAAGCTTTTACTTACAAGTGAAATTGTATTCATTTTTAGAAAAATTCTGAATTTTCTCAATTGCTCGTAATGCGATTTTTTCGTAGCGCGTTTTCTTCACTTTTACCTTTTCATCCAAGGGTGGCAGCAGTCCGAAATTCGCATTCATCGGCTGAAAATGCTTAAAATCCGCCGTAGTGATATAGTGGGCCATACTGCCGAGCGTCGTATCCTGAGGAAGCACGAGGCACTCCTTGCCAAGCGCGTAGCGCGCTGCATTCATACCTGCAATCAGACCGGAAGCCGCTGATTCCACATATCCCTCCACACCGGTCATTTGTCCTGCGAAGAACAGGTCGTCCCGTTTGGCGAATTGATACGTCGGCTTTAACAGCTTCGGAGAGTTAATGAACGTGTTGCGGTGCATGACGCCGTAACGAACGAATTCCGCATTCTCCAGACCGGGGATTAGCGAGAATACCCGCTTTTGCTCGCCCCATTTCAAATGGGTTTGAAACCCGACCAGATTGTACAGTGTTCCCGCCGCATTGTCCTGCCGAAGCTGCACTACGGCATAAGGCAGTTCATTCGTATGGGGATTGATTAGTCCGACCGGCTTCATCGGTCCGTACAGCGCCGTTTGCTTGCCTCTTTTGGCCATGACCTCAATCGGCATACAGCCCTCGAAGTAAATCTCTTTCTCGAATTCTTTGACCGGCGCGACTTCCGCGGATATTAACGCGTCGTAGAACGTGTTGAACTCTTCCTCGGTCATCGGGCAGTTCAGGTAAGCCGCTTCTCCCTTATCGTAACGGGATGCAAGATATACCTTGCTCATATCGATGGAATCCTTCTCTACAATCGGCGCCGCGGCATCGTAGAAGTACAAATATTCTTCCCCCATCAGCTCCTTCAAATGGGAGGACAGGCCGGGAGAAGTCAACGGCCCGGTCGCAACGACGGTAATCCCCTCGGGGAGCGATTCCAGCTCCTCATTGCGGACTTCGATCAACGGATGGCTGCGAAGCATTGTCGTGACCTCGGCCGAGAAGCCCTCGCGGTCGACGGCAAGCGCTCCGCCTGCCGGTACGGCGTGCTTATCCGCGCAGCGGAGGATGAGCGAATTGAGAATCCGCATCTCCTCCTTCAAGACGCCGACGGCATTGGTTAGCCCGTTGGCACGCAGCGAATTGCTGCATACGAGTTCGGCAAACTGATCGGAAATATGCGCAGGGGTCTTTCGGACCGGCCTCATTTCATATAATACGACGGGAACGCCTTGACTGGCGATTTGCCATGCGGCCTCACTGCCAGCCAACCCCGCCCCGATGACGGTTACTTTAGGTGTAGCATCAATCTGTGACACAATCATTAGCCTCCTGAGACGGGTCTATATTAATGAAGAAACAGGATTCGTTTTACTCCTTCTCCTGTACTTCCTCTTTAAAATCACACTGCACGCATTGGTGGAACACACCGTTTTTGTTACGCTTCTCGATCACCATGGAACCGCATTTCGGACACGGATCGGCAACCGGCTTATCCCACGAAACGAATTCGCATTCGGGGTAACGATCGCAGCCGTAGAATACGCGGCCTTTTTTGCTGCGGCGCTCGATGATTTTGCCTTCCTTACAGCTAGGGCAGGTCACTCCGATATCCTTCACAATCGGCTTCGTGTTGCGGCAGTCCGGGAAACCGGAGCAGGCGAGAAACTTGCCGAAGCGGCCCATTTTGTATACCAGATGTCGTCCGCATTTCTCGCAGATTTCATCGGAAACCTCATCCTGGATTTCGATTTTCTCCATCTCTTCTTCCGCGACCTCGAGGCGTTTCTCGAACGATTGATAGAAGGTATCCAGCACTTTTACCCAATCTTCCTTGCCTTCTTCCACATGGTCAAGCTCTTCCTCCATCTGTGCGGTAAATTCCACATCGAGAATTTCCGGAAAAAACTCGATCATCTGCTGAATCACCAGCTCACCCAGCTCTGTCGGAACGAACTTCTTCTCTTCGATCGCGACATAGCCTCTGCGCTGAATGGTTTCGAGCGTCGGAGCGTATGTACTCGGGCGTCCGATTCCCATTTCCTCCAGAGCGCGGACCGAAGCGCGCTTCCGTATAACGCGGAGGCGGCTGCGTGAAGTGCTGCTTCGGATCAATGTTCTTCTTCTGTACCTGATCTCCCTGCTTTAGCGGAGGCAGAAGCTTATCTTCCTCGGTGGTGCCGTCGTCGTTTCCCTCGACATACACCTTCATGAAACCAGGGAACTTCATTTTGGAGCCGACCGCCCGGAATACGGTATCTCCCGCAGTGATATCCACGGTCATCGTATCCAACACGGCCGAAGCCATTTGACTTGCGACGAACCGTTCCCAGACCAGTTTGTACAACCGGAATTGGTCGCGGCTCAAATATTCTTTAATTTGGTCGGGCTCCCGCAGTACGGAGCTCGGACGGATCGCTTCATGCGCGTCCTGCGCATTTGCAGCTTTCTTGACATATACGCGCGGCGTTTCCGGGTAGTAGCTGTCGCCGTATTTTTGCAGGATAAACTCCTTCGCTTCCTCTTGAGCAATAGGCGAAATCCGCGTGGAGTCCGTACGCATATACGTAATCAAACCGACGGTTCCTTCGCTGCCGATATCGATCCCCTCATACAGCTGCTGGGCTACAGACATCGTCTTGGACGCCCGGAAGTTCAGCTTGCGCGCAGCCTCCTGCTGCAGGGAGCTTGTAATAAACGGCGGCGACGGATTGCGGAGGCGTTCTTTTTCCTTCACATCTTGAACGATGTAGTCCGCCTTCTCGATCACGGCCAGAATCTCATTGACTTCCTGCTGGTTCGAAAGCTCCTTCTTCACGCCGCCGACACTGTGGAATTTCGCTTCGAATTCCGTCTTACCGGCCAGCAGCTTGGCGGTAATCGACCAATATTCCTCGGGAACGAACGCTTTGATCTCATTCTCGCGGTCATAGACGAGCTTGACGGCAACGGACTGCACGCGGCCTGCGGACAATCCTTTCTTGACCTTCTTCCACAGCAACGGGCTGATTTTGTAACCGACCAACCGGTCAAGAATACGACGGGCTTGCTGCGCATTCACAAGATCCAGATTGATTTTGCGCGGCGTCTTGAAAGCATCCTTCACCGCTTGCTTGGTTATCTCATTGAATACAACCCGGCACGCTTCCGTCTCTTCGAGCTCCAAATAGTGCGCCAAATGCCAAGCGATGGCTTCTCCTTCGCGATCCGGGTCAGCCGCCAGATAAACTTTTTTGACTTTCTTGCGCGCATCCTTCAATTCCTTAAGAACAGAGCCTTTTCCGCGGATGGTAATATATTTGGGTTCGAAATTTTTCTTTATTTCAACACCGATTTGACTCTTCGGAAGATCACGGATATGGCCCATCGATGCTTTCACGATAAACTTGCTGCCTAAATATTTGCCGATGGTTTTGGCTTTTGCGGGTGACTCCACGATGACTAATGAATCTGCCATAGGCGTCCTTCCCCCCTCAATGTATGTGATGTGCAGTCAATCAGCAGAGAACATAGACTGAACCTGGTAATTGTTCCACACGTTTAATCATTAGTAAATTTAACAGAACTGCATGCAAATGTCCAAAGGTAAATTGACTGAGGGCCAATAGCTCGTCAATGGATAACGGCTTGTCCCGTAACAAATCGACGATCAGCTGCTCCTCGGAAGATAACGGCGTTCCTTCATTTATAATGCCGGAAGCCTGCGATCGTTTCTCCGGACTTACCGCCAGCTGCGGGTATTCCTCCAAAATATCGCCCGCACAAGTAACCAGCTTCGCCCCCTGCTTAATCAAAGACAGCGTCCCTTGGCTCTTCGGAGAGTTGATCGGTCCGGGCAGCGCGTACACATCCCTTGATTCCTCCAGAGCTTGATCCGCCGTAATTAAAGAACCGCTTTTGAGCGCCGCCTCAACGACGAGAACCCCCAGGCTTAATCCCGCGATAATTCGGTTGCGCTGCGGAAACAGCCCGGGATGCGGCTTGGTGCCTATCGGATATTCGCTGATCACCAGCGCTTCTTCCGTCAGCCGCCGGTACAAAAACTTGTTCTCCGGAGGGTACACTTGATCTATGCTGCAGCCGAGAACGGCAATCGTACTCCCGCTATGCTTGACGGCCCCTTCATGCGCTGCGCTGTCCACGCCTCGTGCCAAGCCGCTTACAATACACATCCCCGCCGAGGACAGCGAGGCCGAGAGCTGCTCCGCAGACTGCCGGCCGTAGACGGTTGGCGTTCTCGTTCCGACGACAGCGAGACATGGGCTGTGCAGCAGCTCGGACCTGCCACGTGTATACAGCACCCATGGCGGCTGTGCCGTCTGCTTCAGCAGAGCCGGGTACCCTTCATCGTAAATCGTCAATATGCCGATTCGCTTCTGTTCATAGGATGCCAGCAAGACCGCAGCCTGTTCATGCAGCCAAGCCTGCAGCTTGCCGGTCAGCGCTTCGGCCTTTGTCTGCGGAATGCCAAGCGCTTTCCATTCTGCGGATGACAAGGAGACCATCTCGCACAGGTCAGGCATATGCCTTGCAAGCCTGTCGATCGTCTTCCATCCGATGCCCTCCATATGATGCAGAGCGATGAGAATCGTTCTATTGTCCATCTAGTATATCTCACTCCTTCTTTGAGAACAACTTTTGCCCTCTCGGGCAGCGAATAAAAAGAAAAGCCTTCCATTCCCGGGACGGGAATAGAAGGCTGCTTGCCTTGCTCTAAGGATAAGTAAGCTTATCCGGAAATGCTTATTATTTTGTGATGCATTTGTCCAGAAGACCTTTTTCTTCCAATACGCTCACCAAAGTGGAGCCCATTTCGGAAGGTGTCGGAGCTACTTTGATTCCGCAGCGTTCCATTGTCGCTACTTTCTCTGCAGCTGTACCTTTACCGCCGGAAATGATCGCACCGGCATGGCCCATACGTTTTCCTGGAGGCGCAGTTTGTCCGCCGATAAAGCCGACAACCGGCTTCGTCATGTTAGCCGCGATCCATTCTGCCGCTTCTTCTTCCGCAGTACCGCCGATTTCACCGATCATGATAACAGCATAGGTGTCCGGATCTTCGTTGAACAATTTCAAAATGTCAATAAACTCGGAGCCTTTAACCGGGTCGCCGCCGATACCGACTGCGGAGGATTGACCGATGTTGCGTGTAGTCAATTGGTGAACCGCTTCGTAAGTCAACGTTCCGCTGCGGGAAACAACGCCTACGTGACCTGGAGTATGAATATATCCTGGCATAATACCGATTTTGCATTCGCCCGGTGTAATGACGCCTGGGCAGTTCGGTCCGATCAGACGCGTTTTTTTGCCTTCCATGTAACGGGCTACTTTAACCATGTCCAGTACCGGAATACCTTCTGTGATACAAATAGCCAGATCCAATTCAGCGTCAACAGCTTCCATAATGGCATCTGCTGCAAAAGCCGGCGGAACGTAGATTACCGAAACGGTAGCGCCCGTTGCGTTTTTCGCTTCAAGCACAGTATTGAATACAGGGAGAGACACGGTAGAACCGTTTTCCAAGGTAATATCGACGTTCGTGCCGCCTTTACCTGGAGTCACGCCCCCTACCATTTGCGTACCGTAGTCCAGACCGCCTTTTGTATGGAACATACCCACGGAACCGGTGATCCCTTGTGTAATTACTTTTGTATTTTTATTAACTAAAATACTCATTTGTATAGTTCACATCCCTTGATTTATTTGAAGAAAAACAAAATGTCAGCCTGGAGACGATTACTTTACAAGAGCAACGATTTTTTGTGCTCCGTCAGCCATCGAGTCAGCCGCCACAATGTTCAGACCGGATTCGTTCAAAATTTTCTTGCCCAGCTCCACGTTCGTGCCTTCCAGACGAACAACAAGCGGACGCGTCAAGCCAAGCTCTTTGGCTGCGGCTACTACGCCGTCGGCAATAACGTCACACTTCATGATGCCGCCAAAGATGTTAACGAAAATCCCTTTAACCGCGTCGTCGGAAAGAATAATTTTGAAAGCTTCGGTAACTTTCTCCTTCGTAGCACCGCCCCCTACATCAAGGAAGTTCGCAGGGTCGCCGCCGTAATATTTGATAATATCCATAGTCGCCATAGCCAGACCTGCACCGTTAACCATGCAGCCGATGTTACCATCCAGCGCGATGTAGCTCAGGTCGAACTTGGAAGCCTGGATTTCTTTTTCGTCTTCTTCGTCAAGGTCGCGAAGCGCTTGAATGTCTTTATGACGGTACAAAGCATTGGAGTCAAAGTTCAGCTTCGCATCCAAAGCCATAACGTTGCCGTCGCCAGTTACAACCAACGGGTTGATTTCAGCGATGGAGCAGTCTTTTTCCACGAATGCAGTGTACAAGGCGATCATGAATTTAACCGCTTTGTTCACGAGCTCGCTTGGAATGTTAATGGCATAAGCCAATTTACGCGCTTGGAACGCTTGCAGACCGATCGCAGGATCGACCACTTCTTTGAAAATTTTCTCAGGCGTATGAGCCGCTACTTCCTCGATCTCGGTACCGCCCTCTTCAGATGCCATCATAACTACGCGACCCGTTCCACGGTCAACAACTACACCAACGTAGTATTCTTTCTTAATATCGCAGCCTTGCTCAATCAACAAGCGCTTCACTTCTTTACCTTCCGGTCCGGTTTGATGCGTAACCAGCACTTTACCCAAAATTTGCTCGGCGTATGTACGTACCTCGTCCAGGTTTTTCGCAACTTTAACACCGCCGGCTTTACCGCGTCCACCCGCGTGGATCTGCGCTTTAACTACGACAACGGAAGTGCCCAGCTGCTTGGCAGCTTCAACGGCTTCATCCACGGTGAAAGCAACTTTTCCTTCAGGAACGGCAACACCATACTGTCTCAGCACTTCTTTGCCTTGGTACTCATGGATATTCATTTAGCAAAATCCTCCTATCAGTAATAGCTTTCTATATGAATCAGAACTGCGGCATAAGGCCTGCAAAGTCCCGCATCAAACGAAAATTTTTTTCGCTATGATGCATTCACAATTTGGTTTGATGCATGTGTCGCAGCAAACATTCACTATTGTACCACTTTTTTTCGACAGTTTCCTTAAATTTTCATGTAAACATTTCATTTTTCAATTAAAGTTTTTTATGCGGCTGAAAAATTTCCCGTATAATATCATTCCCAAGGAAATGAAAACAAACACAAAAACGCATCTTTTCTCCGAAAAGAAAACATGCGTCATGCGCTGCTTTAGCTTGATTCCTTCATTACGTATAAGTCGGGTTGGTCGGAGTCATCGTTCTCGGCTCCCGCTCCGCCTGTTTAATAAAACGCAGTTCGTTTCCTGTAAAGCTGCATACCTGGCATTGAATCATCGGCTCGCTGTCTTGAATCTGCTGCGGCTCGTCGACTTCCTGAACGTTGCCGGTCACGGCATCCTTCATAAACCGCTGATTAAAACTGGAAATGATGCTGAATTTGACGCGATTGGATCGGCAGTTCGGACAAAAATATGGTTTATCCTGCATTGTCATCACCTCATTACATGGTATATCCAGTTTTCATCCGGTTAAACCTTCCAAAGGTGAAACTTTGTGCACATCGCCTCGCTTAGCGAATGACTTGCGTAATAGAGCTGCAGACGTTACAATAATTTCAAAATGATACGGCCGATAAGGAAGCACCTTTTGCCAATGGAAGCGACAGACTCCCGTGGAAGAGGTGTTTTTAGTTATGTATGGAAAAGTAATGAGCGCTTGCCTGCATGGCGTGGATGGAAGACTGGTGGAGGTGGAGGTCGACCTGAGCAACGGACTTCCCCAGATGCATATCGTCGGCCTGCCCGACAGCGCCGTCAAGGAATCGATGGAACGCGTCCGCGCCGCGATCAAAAACTGCGGCTTCACCTTCCCGCTGCAGAGAATCACTATCAATCTGGCTCCGGCCGATATTCGAAAGGAAGGCTCCGCCTTCGATGTTGCGATCGCTCTTGGCATTCTGGCTACCAGCGGACAAATTACGCTTCCCGATGCCGGACAGACGCTGATTCTCGGAGAGCTGGCTTTGGACGGCTCGATCCGGCCGGTTCCCGGCGTCCTCTCCATGATCGCGACAGCCAAGGAACAGGGGATCCGGCGCGTTATTGTCCCCCGCCCCAACGCAGCGGAGGCTTCTCTTATAGAAGAAATCGAGATCGGCGCTTTGTCTCATATTCAGGAGATGAGAGACGGAATGTCCTGCACCTTCGATGCTTCTGAGGCAAAGCCGTCCTCCCCAGCCGGATTCGCTGCTTTGCCAGCCAATCCGGAAGATTTCAGCGACGTGTTCGGCCAGCTTCATGCCAAGCGGGCGCTGATGATCTGCGCTGCCGGGATGCACAATATTCTACTCGTCGGTCACTCCGGGAACCGGGAAAACGATGCTCGTGAAGCGGCTTTCGACCATCCTGCCCGCGATGACCGAGCAGGAGTCTTTAGATGTAACCAAAATTTACAGTGCCTCCGGCAAATTCGCCGACCGCAGCCGGCTGATCCGGGAGCGTCCGTTCCGCATGCCTCACCATACGGTGTCCAGCGCCGGCCTTGTCGGCGGGGGCTCCGTTCCGAAGCCCGGCGAAATCAGCCTCGCCCACCGGGGCGTCCTTTTCCTCGACGAGCTGCCCGAATTTTCCCGCGCTGCGCTCGAGGTGATGCGTCAGCCTCTGGAGGACCGCCAGGTGACCATCGGACGCGCGCGGGCCGTGTATGTGTTTCCGGCCCATTTCATTCTGGCCGCTTCTATGAACCCCTGCAGGAGTGTGCCGGAACCCACAACAAGAAGCCATTTCGTTAAAAATCACTGAGGACTTAGTTGATGAACTCATGATCTCATATACCTACTATTATAATGGAAAAAGAAAAAAGCGGCAGAAATAAGCCACTTTACTCAAGAAGGTCTAAAAGAATTATGTTGTCATGGGTCTCGATATATTTGTAGATTCCGTCCAATGTTATTGGTTCCGACAACGATTTACAAATGGTTCTTTCATTTGTTACTTGGTTAACAGGAATTTGTTTGCAAAATGGACACGCATGATTAATGGAATGATAAACATAAGCAGGTTCCCATTCTCCATATAAATAATTCATTTCGAATTCATAGACTATATTAGGTGCTTCATGAAAGATGACATTAAGTGAAGCACATTTGTAGTTATACTCATCTTGAAAAATGTTAACATCGATTAACGATTGAAATGTAGGAATATCGATCTCCCCCTTTTATAGTCACATTAAAAAGGAGCGGTTTATATCCGCTCCTACCGTGCCTATTCCAACTCGAAATACTCACGTCTAATACGATCTCTTGTGATTTCTCCAACTTCATCGAAAATCTTCAAAAGTTCATTGTAAGTATTTTTGTCGTTTCCAATTTTATTCCAAAGAGCAGAACCAATTAAAACATAATTTTTATCGTCCATATCAAAGAAATTTGCAGGGATTTTATGGCTTTGAGCCATATAACTGTTGCCTTCTTTGGCTGGATTGTAAGGAAGAGCCAGATAAGCCTTATAATCTTTGTTTGCAGTTCTAAGGAAAAGCAAATTCATTTTAGCGGCCGCAGTCTGATCCTTATTGGGTTTTACAGTTTTAAAGGAATAGAATTCTTTTGTTCCATCCGTACGTTTAACATATAAATCGCTAATTATTTCTATTTCAACTGTAGCATCATGATCCGTATTCCTTAACTTCTTTAATTCATCCTTTATATCAGGAGTCACTACTTTTTTACCCTTTTCCTTTTTCTGACGATTAACAATTTTATCAATAGTATCACGTTGATGTGTATTTAGTTTAATTGTTTTTTTATATTGATTTTTTGCTGAAGCACCAGTTCCTTCAGCAATTATTTTAGCAACTTGTTCAAGTATGCCTTGGCCTAAGGAAGTGACAAACGAGCGTTCAAACTTAGACCCCCGCCAAACCTCTGAAGGAACGATTCTTGCTCCAAAAGGATTTACCTCTATTATTCCTTCTTCATCGTATGGATTATTTATTGTCATATCCTCGATTTTTTTGTCCATGGCATCCATGATATGTTTCTTTACCTTTTTTCTTGTTTCTTTGTCCATGTTTGCCCCCTGCGTTTACTCATCGTTGATTAAAGCCCGAAATACTCCGTCCGAATGCGTGCCCGCGTCACTTCACCGACTTCTTCAAAAACCTCAAGAAGTTCGTCAAACGTGTTGTCATCCTCACCAATTCGATTCCAAAGGTCGGAACCAATTAGAACGAAGTCCCGGTCATCCATGTCGAAGTACTTGTACGGAATTTTGTGCGATTGTGAACCGTAGGAGTTACCTTCCCCCGCTGGGTTGTGCGGAAGCGCGAAGTATGCGTCACAATCAGGATTCGCCACTTTCAGATACAGAAGGCTCTTCTTTGCAATGGCGCTCTGATCCTTATTTGGCTTCACCGTCTTGAAACTGTAGAATTCTTCGTGCCCGTCGGGGCGACGTACATACAAGTCGCTAATAACGGATACACGCACAGTGGAGTCGATATTCAATCCCCGTAAATTGTTGATCTCACGGTGAATATCGGGTACTGCGTCCGCTCTAACAGCACCTTGCCGCTCGACCGTCTGCTCGATTGTTTGCGTCTGGAATGTGTTGAGTGTGAGCACGCTTGTATGCTGATTTTCGGCGTAAGCCCCGGAACCGACGGCAATAATTTTGCCCAACTGCTCGAAGATTCCCTGCCCCAAAGTCGTGACGAAGGAACGCTCGAATTTGCTACCCAACCACACTTCGTTTGGAACAATTCGCGACCCGAACGGGTTGTTTCGCAGCACTGCATCCTCATCGAACGGATTTTCAAGCGTCAAACTGCGGATCTTGCGATCCATTGCGAATTGAATGTGATCTTTTACAAGTTGCCGTGTTGTATGGTTCATCTTATACCCTCCAGTTGTCATCTGCATCTGTTAGGAGTATAACCTAAACGGAATCCGCTGTCTAGGACCTAAATTGGAAATAACCATACAAAAAAGGACCTAAAAAAAAGATCCTACCTATTACAGGCAGGATCTTCATGACTTACACTTCAATAAATTCCTTCATCACGGCTACTTCTTTGGCTGTAGCGGCCACTTCTTGCATTGCCTTATGCACGCTAGTACCGCGTGTCCGTTTTGTCTTGATTTGTGCGTCATCCTTCGCTACCGCCAATAATGCTTGTCCAATTGCTTTTCCTAAGCCAATGGGAACCGCATTTCCGATCTGACGGTATAAATCATCAACTGCTCCTTCAATTTTCCATTTATCCGGGAACTGTTGGATACGTGCATATTCTCTTACAGATAACGGTCTGTCTTTCGTTGGGTGGCAAAGAAGGGTTGCTTTCTGCACCGGACTTGTAACAAGGGTTGGGGACGGCTGATTGTAGTCGAGTCTTCTGTAGAAACCTGTCTTACCCCCACCGCTTTCAAATGCTCCACCCATAGCAGCCTTTTGTAGTTCTACCGGCAAGTCTCTCCAATTACCACCCATTGGAACCTGCTTAAGGAACTCAACTCTATCTGCAGAAAAAGAACCACAAAGTCCGGGGTCATTTTCTAATTTTTTTATTGCTTCACCCAATGTTTGCCATCTGTATTTCGGATCTTGATGCTTTTGGAAATGTGTAGGGTGAGGAAGGAAGATATCCTCATGATCTCTTGAACCAATAATGATTAGCCGCTCTCTAAATTGCGGAACACCGAAGTGAGCGGCATCCAGAACATCATGAACTAACTTATACCCGATATCCTCAAAGGTCTGTTTGATAATCTTAAATGCCGAGCCGGGCATTTCTTCCGGTGTATAATCTTTAGGGTTTTTGCCTTTCTCCGGCTTCTTAATGGAAGCAGACATTAATCCTTTAACATTTTCCATTACAAAAAATCTTGGCTTAATTGTTCTAATTACATGAGCGAATTCCATAAACAAACTTCCACGAGGGTCATCAATGGATTCCCTCTTACCAGCCGTTGAGAATGCTTGACATGGAGGCCCACCGACAACTGCGAATACATCTTTCTTTTTTAATTTTGCTTTCTTTAAAAGAAAATTACATTCAGGATCTTCTTCAACTAATTTCTTAATATCTCCCAAAATAAAATTCTTCTTGTTCGCCTCTGCTGTTTTCCCGCATGACTCATCTACATCCTGTGCTACTTTTATTTTTAGACCGGCTGCTTCCAGTCCTAAGTCCAATCCCATTGCTCCGCTGAACAGGGAAATTACATTGTATGCCAAAATTCTCACTCCACTTCCTATATAGCCTTCTATCTTATCACTTGTGGAGTTATTATACCATGTAAAACTTAATAGGTCCATACCCCAAATGTAACAAAAAAAAGAAGCGGTTTAGTCCGCTTCCTTCATTAAATAGCACCTCGGTTTCTTTGGTGACGTAGACATAATGCTGCTCCGAGGTTCTTCATACTCCAATTATAGATTTTCTCAGTTAATTCAATACCACACTCTGCACAACCTGGTTTCGTCTGAACAGGAAGTTGCGGACTTGGTTCTCTCTCCTCTTGCCGCGGCTGCTCTTGTTGGTTCTGCGGTTTGGCATGGAAGATACACGGAATTCCAAAGAGGCTGGCACTTTTAACTAATGCCAAAGCGGAAGCAGATTTGAAACAGTCTCCTACTCCTTTGTTCTCCTCAATCAGTGTTGAACCGTAACCTTCCTTTGTGATTTCGCATATAGTCAGGCTCCCCAAGACAATAATTTCGTCCCTTATTTCCTTGCTTTCCTTTATAATGAATTGCCATTTGTCCGGGCCGCACTCATTCAACCTAATAACGAGTGAATCCGAAGGGACATAGTTGAAATACATTCCCTTGCGGCCCTTTCTCTGCTTGATTTCAGATTGGCTAAATGGTCTGCATAGTTGTTCCCAATTCACCTAAAACCACCTCACAAAGAGTTCTTTTATGAGCATTCCAAGAAACAACAGACAACTGAGCATGAACATGACTGCTATAATGTACTGCCCAACCAGCCATGCTTTATTGTCAAATGTTTCGTATTTCCAATTGTGCTTTATCTTGTCCCATCGTTCCATAGTCTCTGTTTCTTTCCGCATCTGAAATGGTAACGTAAGAACGAACATAAGCACAACAAGGATCACAACACCTAAATACTTCATGCAAATCCTCCCGTATTAAAAAAGTTAGGCCGGAGATCCCCGGCCTTGTCTTTAGTGAGTGATGCTGTTTACTACAATCATGATAGCAAGCAAAGCCAAAGTTGTAAGCAGCGCCTTTACGAACAAATTGCAGATCTTAGCGAACTTTTTTGCTGTCATTGTAAAACCTCCCTATTATATTTGTTTTTTCGAATTTTGGAGACTGGCCAGTCCTCAAAAGCCTTACTTTACATTCAGCACAACTGCAACAATCATAACCACCACGAAGTACAAGAATGCTATTTTCCCAAACGGGTTATTCTCTTCCATGTGACTCCTCCTAAACTGAGTAGTAAAACGACTGACAAAAACAAAAAGAGACCTACCCAAACAATAGGGTGTGATCCCAAATTGTCTGTGGTAAGCCTCTTTTGTCTGCAGTAAATACGTTTCCTACCCTACACTTCAATAAATCAGGACTAAACCCTTTTTTATTTATCCTATTATTTTCTCCTATTTTGATTTGGGTCGATTCAGACTGATATTCAAGCAGATATCCTCATTTAAAATAAAAGACTAATGGATATCTATTTTAGGGAGTGGATTTTCTATTAAAAGATTTTTCTTATGAGAGTATGATCTCCTGTAGTTTGATTTTATTTTTATAATTTAAGTGTTATAAAACGAAAAAAAATCCCCTCCGCAGTGGGAGGGGAAATGCTTATTTATCCTTGTTTTCACCTTTAGCAAAGCCTAGTGCCTTTACATAAAACTGAATTAACAAGTCAATTTGTTCATCTGAAATCTTGTCCCGCAGGTTGAATTCTTTAATAACCGTGCGGATCACGTCTTTTGCGAAGGTATGACGGTTGATTCCGTACTTATCATGCGCGAATCCCATGAATTTTTCCTCTGCCTGGTGTATTCCAAGGATAACTGTTTGCTCAATTTCACCGTAAAGACCAACTCCAACCTTCTGTTTTACTGCATCTTTGATGGAATTCATCTGATTTTGGATGACTGGAGAATACTTCTTGCTAAAATACACCCATCCGAAAGCCAAAAGAGCAGCCAAAGCACAACCTACAACAACATAAATATTAATATCCATTATTATCAACCCCTTTCTATTAGGTATGGATATGAACCGTTATTAAAAGTATTGAAGTACCTATAAAATGATTTTGAACTACTTATAAAATCGAATAGGAAGTACTTAATATTCAATAATAACGGTTATGAATAGATTTATTTAATAATGTTAAGTATTAGCCATTGATAACCTTATCCCATGTTTTTGGGCCGACAATTCCATCCTCGGTCAAACCGTTCTTCTTCTGGAACGCACGAACAGCAGTATCCGTTAAAGAACCATAACTTCCATCAACAACAAGACCCCCCAAGGCTTTCTGGAGGGTCTTAACGTATTGGCCGGTTGAACCTTTTCTTAGTGTTGGATATTTACTTACATCTATCGCAGGCTTTATTGCAGGTGTTGGTCCAAATACAGTCTTTCCAGTGTTGTGTTCCTTAACGAAAGCACTATCCCACCGTCTGCAAAAATCAACGGCTGCATAGTAATCATTAAAACCTGACAAATAAGTGCTTGTACTAAACCCTACTGATTTTGACTGATAAACTTCGTAAGCATAAACCTTCCCTGTTGGTAGAGAGTTTTCGGTCTTTACACCCTTCAATTCATTCCAATACTTAGTTACTCGGTCTACAACCATGCTCCAATTGTATCCGAACCTTGCTAGGTAATCGTGAGGGTCATCGTGAGTTGTTCCTCCCAGATGTTTTGAAACAGCAGCGTGGCTCCATAAGGTTCCTTTTCCCGTTTTTTCTGCATCGATGACAGGTAAATCAAATTGAACTAACTTAGCCGCGGCATAGAAGCACCAGCGATCAAAACTTGCTTCAAAATCCGCTTTTGTCTTGTGGTGACAAAGTTCAATTCCCATCAGGAATCTGTTCGCCACTGCACCTGCTCCGTAACAAATATATCTGGGATCTGCAATCTCAACAATGTTATCTTTATCTGCAAAAGCATTCACAAAGGCGTTCAAAAAATTTCTACTCATAAAAGCAATCTCATTCCAAATTGTAGACTTTTCATTATCAGTTTCATGCATGACAATGCCCTCTGGCTTCCCGTTACGGTATGACTTCTTTGGAAGCCCTTCAATATACTTAAATTGAATTTCATACTTCATCTTATTTTCCTCCTTTCTTTATAAATAGATCCGGTAAGGAATTAATGATATCCATTACTCTTTTTGCACCCGGAAGTCCCATTTTTTCAGCAGTTTCTAATAAAGAAAGCAATTCTCTAGTTACAACAAGGATAAACAATGTGAATGTTGCACTTTCTGAAATCATGCTAATTGCTGGATATACCTTCAAAGAAATAAAAGTAACCAATGATAAAACTAAAAAAGGAAAATATGCTGCAACTAATTTCGTTACGGTGTTTCCCATTTTGTCACTTTTAACCTTTTCTTTTTTGGTTAACAAAAGTACGTGTATGAATTTTAAAAAGAAATCAGCAAAAATTGCTATTGTCATAATAACGATCATTACTACGAATTTCTCCATTAAGCCATCAGTCATGGCCAAACCAAATGGGGTTAGAATAATTTCAACTACATATGTGTAAGCCTTGCTCAACAATAAAATTAATCTTTGAAAAAACAATACCACTGTATCCATGCGAAAATCCCTCCCCTCGCAGCACCTCCAAATAAAAAGAGAGCAGCCTATAAAGACTACTCTCAAGTATGAAATCTGAAGGAAAACTGGACATTTCCTATAATTAATATATAGGATTTGTCCGAAATTTCTTCAGAAATAGGGGTTAGGACTCCCCGTCCCCTTTTTGTAATTCAGTTTTTAATTGCTTGATTTCTTCCCGCAATTGTTCGTTCACTTCAAGTACCAAATCAATTTTTTGGTTTAACTCTTGTAGTTGTGCTTCCTTTTCTTGCTTGTTTTTGAGTGTTTCAATTTGAATAAAACCCATAATACTAATCACCTCACTCCATGCCACCAAACGCATATGCAATTATTTCATAGTCATGCTTTGCCGCTATCTTAATCCTTAAACTCTGTCCAGACGGTTGGGTTGTAATATTAACTAAATCCTCTGCGTTGGACAAGGAACTCCATGTTGTTCCGTTGTTGCGGCTAAAGTAAAAACCTACGAGTTCCCCATATTGATTGGAATATGCTGTCAACAATCCGTAAGCCCAGTTTAGAATTTTAGTCGTTGTTAGTTCCTTACTAACGAATATCCAAGGTGTTTGATTAAGAGGATCGCTCGGATTATACTCACCGTTTCCTTTGTATTTAAATCTCCATGCACTTATGCTGTTGTCCATCTGATAGGTGGCTTCGTTCAGCATATTGACCACAACTACACTTCTTATTGGGTTGATGAGCAAGTTGTTTTCTGTATCCTTAAGAATTTCAATATAGTCAAAGAAGGATTGATAGTCTGCCACCTTCCTTCCAACAAAATTAAAATCATTGCTACCTGTAAAGGCTTTGCTATCTAAATTTATCTTGTACACATTCTCCTTGTAACCACTCGGATACATTATTATAAGTTCATTGTCTTTCACAAAACTTTTTGCATGAAATATTGTTGCTGTTTAGCCCCCTAGAGAACTTGGACACTAAGAGTGTGTATGGTTTACACTATTAGTGATAGGGGCTGATGAAATGACAAGAAATAAACATTCAAAAGAATTTAAGAAGCAGGTTGTCAAAGAAGCAATAGAAACCGGGAATAAATCCGCGGTGGCGCGCCGCTATGAGATTGCGGTCAATATGCTTCACCGTTGGGTGAAAGAATTCGAAGAAGGCAAGTACGGTGAGACATCACATGATGCCGTTACAGGATTGGAATCGAAAGTGCTGGCTCAGGAAAACGATCAATTAAAGAAGTTGCTTGGTGAACAAGCCCTAGAGATTGCGATCCTTCGTGGCTTAATAAAAAAGAAAAACCCTCATTTGCTGACAAAGTTGAAGTAGCGGACAGCTACATTAACCAGGGATATGCCGTAACGCTTGTGCTGCGTTTGGTCCAAATTCCGAGATCCAGCTACTACTACCATAAGTTCAGTAAAGTAGTGGAGAAAACAGTAAGTGAGGGGCGCCAAGCACCCGGATATTCCATTCAGCAAGACGGCACCAAAGTGGCGGATGCTCAGATTCAGGAATGGTTAATGGAACTGGTAGCTGGGGACGGCTATACGTATGGCTATCGGAAACTAACCGTGGCGCTACGCCGGGAATACGGCCTTGTGATTAACAAAAAGAAAGTCTACCGATTATGCAAAGTGCTGGACATTCTGCGCCCACAGCGAAAAATTCACTCTAAATACCCGAGGAAACTTGCTCGAAACCGGATCATTACGGCCTCTAATCAACTTTTTGAGACCGATATTAAATATGGCTACATTGTAGGTGAGGATCGCTTCTTTTTTATTCAATCCTGCTTAGACGTCTACGACCGCTCAGTGGTCGCTTTCCACATTGGCTTACGTTGTGAAGCTACCGATGTGGTACGGACCCTGCAAACGGCCCTATTTAAACGTCAGTTGTTTGAGGCAGAATTAAAGCCTGTCATTCGTTCCGACAATGGACCTCAATTTGTCTCACATGTTTTTGAAGCAGCTTGTAAAGGCTTTGAAATAGAACATGAACGGATTCCACCGAGAACGCCGAACATGAATGCACACATTGAGTCTTTCCACCGGTTGCTGCAGGACGACTGTTTAGCTCGATATGATTTTGAGTCCTACAGCGAAGCCTATGAAGCAGTCACCGAGTTCATTCGATTCTACAATGAGCGGCGAATCCATTCCAGCATCCGGGATATGTCGCCAGACCAATTCTATGAGCAGAACCTGATTAAACCGATCCCAATTAAAGAAGTTCGTGTATAACTTAAGAAACTAAGCCTGGATGAGTAAGGGTGAGCTTGTGTCCAAACTCAAGGGGTTAATCCGGTTGGAACCACACCTTGAATAATGTCTTCACTTATTACAATGTCTGTTCCGTTAGTTACAAAATATTGATACAACTCACGATACTCCGGTATAAAATGTATAAATCTATTAGTTTGAGGATTATATGCTCTTTGAGTACTACTTTCATCCAATTGCCACATGCCCCAATAGGATCTGATCATATTGTTATTTGCGGGATTATATATAAAGAAGTCTCCGTCATTGTTGTAGCCACCATTGAAGGCCAAGACATTATAATTGCTGTCCCACCACATGATGTTTCCATCAATCATAGTAGTCGGGAGGTCTCCAACAGCAATTACTTCTTCGAAGGAAAAATTGGTTAAATCTAAAGCAAATAAGCGAAATTCAGCGAATAAATATGTTGTAAAATAATATTTGTTCCGTGATAATGCAAACGCACCCGTGAATTCTGAAGAACCCTCAACGATTTCTCTATTCTGAATCTCAATTTCTACAGGTTCAGACACGCCACTTCCATATTCAGAGAACCTAATAAGCCTAAAATCCCTCGTTAATAGATAGACGACAGCATACCAATCGTTACCCCACTCAGACTTTGTTGGGACGTAGAAGATCGAGCCCCCTTCTGAGAGCATAGGATTTTGAACATCTGTTGTAAATACAGGTCTTTTGTTGACTGCAGTAGTACTCTTAATTGTCCCTGTACTCCAATCATAAAAGCAGTTTATGCTTAACTCCGCATCTAACCCATCCCCGTCTTCAAGAGTGTCCGTAACAAAATTATTCATTTGGGCAATAGGTTTTGTGGGGTCTTCTTTTTCTCTAAAAATCCTGTCATTAAGTGTGTTCTTCATTAAATTCAAATCTGTATTCTTTAAATTGTTCCTTATTTTTGTTAGTTCCGCAGATATGTTTGCCCCTACCCCTTGTTCCAGCGCAGTAACCCTTGTCTTCAAGTTAGTAATTTCAGTTGTATTGCCACTAATCGAAGTCTCTAGTGTAGGGATTTTATCTACATTTGCTTGATTCTTTTTCATTTGAAGTTCTGTGTAAGCCTGGCTTTGTCCAGACCCCACAGACGTCGAAGAACTGCGCCTACGCCTTTCCTTTTTAATCATGTCCCGAACAACTTGCTTCTGCTGTTCGGTTATCTTTTTAATTAAATCATCCAAAAGAAGCACCTCCTTTCCTTTACGTGTCCATCATATTGATGGAGAAATCATATCCAAGATTGTCAGAATGCAAGCCAATCCATGCTTTCATATTCTGCATGTAGAAGTAACCGGAAGTATACGGACTGGAAACACTTAATCCAACAACATCATAAACATCTAACCAATAGTAACCTTTGATGGAGCCTGCAACGGTTGTAGTTGTTCTACAAACTTTTCTGAGGTAATATTGCCCTATTTCTCTTACTTTGCTTTCGGCAATATTGCCGCTTTGAATCATAGGGGTAATGTCTAACTCATACACTGCGATACGCCTCATTTGTTGCTGTGCCTCTTTGTCCTCCACGGTTATGAATTTTATTTTGTCATCTTCATCTTCAATTTGACTGTCTATTAAGACGTTTACACGATTTTTGGTTTGTTCGGTACTTGGACCATTCCGAGTAATATCTCCAAAGAAGTCGTTGTCTGTTAGAGTTATAACAGGGTTTGTTGTCGGTACTATGTCTACTGTTCGAATAACACCGAAGCGGTCACAGTACATCTTTGTGCCAGATACATTTAGAATTTCTAATATGTTGTCCAATACGGTGCTTCGTCTGTCTAATTCCAAATTGTCTACTTCAATTGCAAAAGGATTAATAACGTATGATGGAACACCGCACATGTCTAATAGTTGTCCAACCAAATACGACGCGCTGAAACCTTCCCACTTTTTTTCATTCACATTCGCTTGTCTTGCAAGATAGAGCATGTCCTCGCAATCCAAACTTAGGATTTTCCCAGAAAACGAATGGTTCTTTAATACTCCGGTAAAAACTGTTTCATATCTGTAAGAAGGATCGGATATTTGGTTGTCCCCAATTTTTAATACAATCATCTTGTTAACGAGGTTGTATTTACTAGAAAATGAAAAAATCCCGGAATACGGGACTTGGGTCGTTGAATCTATTCCATTTTTGCTGAAGTATTCTCCCGTGTTGCTTAACTCTATGCGGGCAGTTCTGCTTACCCCATCACCAATGAGATAATCCCATTCCACATAGCGAATTCGCTCTTCAGGGATATCTGCAATTTTTACAGTGTTACGGTTATCTGTATAAGTTACTTTTGTATCTCTTTTATTGCAGTAATAATCCAAAGAAGAATAAATGTAGTAAACCATTACCTTGCCATTCTCAACTATCATACGGTGATCATTCACACGTATCATAGTTTCTTTTCCTTCTGTTCCGAATACTTCGTATCCACTCCAATATTTGCACTCGGTTATGCTCGTTAAAATAAGATATCCGTTACTATTCTTGTACTTAATTAGAGCATGGAACTTGTCACCTGTTGCTTGGTAATGAAGATGACTTACATGATAGTTAGTGCTTCCTTGTAGGGTCCATGCAGACGCATTCGTAGTAGCATAGAAGAAAGTACGCCCCTTACTATCGTTTCGCGTGTCGTTCACCGCCGCGGCCAATATGACTTTGTTTGACTTAGTTGCTACTGTTATATTGCTAAGATCGGGAAAGTCCTTCATTACGGAAGTTGCGGTTGCTGCGAGTGTGTTTGTTGTTGTATCAAATTTCTGTATTAATATATTCATTTCTCGGTGATAAGCAATGTATAAAGCATTGTTTTGAACGAAAGCATGGAAGACATATTCCTTCTGCATTAGTCTTACATCTGCTTCTTGGGTAAGCACTCCGTTTGCTTCATCATAAGCAAGAATTTTGCAACGAATTTCGGCTGTCTGTAATCCCGATCCTGGAACACTTCCTGAAAGTGGGTCAGTATAGCCCAGTTGCCCTAAGTTCGTCATACCTCCCCAAGCATAAAAGAAGTAAATCTTGTTGTTAAAGTACACAGGGCAGTATTTTACCGGCTTATATACATTGACTCCCTGTGGAAGTGTCAGGTTCGGCAATTTTAATGGAGAACTCCAAGTTGAACCTTCATCTGAACTAATTAAGTACGCCAGCCCAAATCCAATTGTGTAGTCACTATAAATCACTTCTGTATTGAAGGGAGTAGAGATATAGGACAGGGTTTGAAAATTTATGATTTTGTTATTTATGCGGATAGGACAAACATGTGTTAAAGGTATGTTCTGGATAGGGTCATAGAAAATCCTCTTATACTCCCCCGAAATAACAGAAACATTTGCTTCAGGAGCAAGAGTTCTTTCTATCCCGCCGGTCATGTCGTAAAGTTCAACCTTTGCCGTAAAACTATGCTTATTACCTTGCAGTTTTGCTTTTAATTGAGCATTAAAGTTTTGCATCACACCACCACCTTCTGTAATGGGATAGTGAATGTATGGTGAGTATCATATGAGTCTTCAACATACGGCATTTTTATTGAGGCAGGAACCCGAAATGTCCCAACAAGCACTCCATTCTTATAAAGTTGAATATCATCACAATTTTGGGCTGCTGCTATTAGGGCATCAACCAGTTCAGGTTCATAAACATCTAGTTGAATTTCTAAATCCATTTGTCCAGTCGTTTTTATGAATACGGTATCCGTTTTTCCACCAGCCGTTGACCGTGTCTGTGAATTAACTACAGGACTAGGTTCATAACTAAGTATTTCATCAGTTCTGTATTCTCCTCCGGGATATTTAAAGGTAAGTACCATGCCATTCACTCCTTTCTAAAAACAAAAGGAACAGGTTCCCCTGCTCCAATTAAATTCTTGAACTGGAGTTAAGAGTCGCCCCTCCGCGTCCAGTGTTCTTGCTTAAATCCGTAAGTACTTTTGTCATCGTTGACTCAATCAACTTCATTATTTCTTTTGGATCGTCCGTTTTAGGAACAACAAAAGTAATACCACCGAGATTGTTGGTAATATTCTGCTTGCTTCGTTCAGCAGAAGCAGTCGCTGCTTGTTTTGCGGATTGACCACCCGTTATATCCATCATTTTTCTTAATGTGGGCATTTCAACGAAATCTACACGATCCGGAGTTCCATAATGCCATTGGAAGCCACTCGATTCTTTTTTCTTTTCCTTTTCGTCATCAAAAATGTCTGAACCATAATAAGGAGAAAGAGTGTTGTCATTCGGTGTTTCTGACCAGTCCGAGTCATCTTCCATTTTGTAGAGTTGTCCAGTTTCTTCGTCAACCTCGTACCCTTTTTTCTTTAACTCATTCAGTTTTTCTTGATTTAATTCAGCACCGATATCTTTTCTATTCCAGTTTGTGCCGAAGCCACCTAAACCAATCATTTCTAATGTAGAGTCTAAACCCTTAATAGCCGCATTCCACGGGAGCAAATGTTTAGCACTCCACTTGCTGTCAGAAACACTTGTGAAATAATCATTAACTTTATTCCCTAAATATCCATCATTAGCATTTAGTGCTGCTGTTGTAAGGCCATAAGAAGCCACACCAGCACCAACGGCTGTCGCTCCACCAACCAGTTTCGACGTAAGACTTAGGGTTTTGAAATTTTGAGTGAGTCTGCCTAATGCCCCATCGAGAACCGGAAACCTTCCAAGAATAGCACTAAGGTTCTGAGAGAACCTTCCCATGCGGGTCGTTGTACTACCCAATCTATTGCTAAGTCGTTCAAAATCTGCACTCAAACGGGTGCTTTCATGACCGCTTATTCTGTTTCTCATGTTCCCGAAGAATGACCCTACACCAGTGGCGGCAAGAGTTCCCCAGAGACCTGATGAACCGGCTGCGGCCGTTGCTGTTGAAGCAGCAGTTGATCCCGCAGCGGCAATCGTGCTACCACCCTTTAACAACTGTATACCACCTTTAACTTTCCGGGTCATCCCCCAAACCTTCATACCAGCACCACCTAGTATAGAAACAGCACCACCCCAAACAACTATAGCCGCTATAAGTTTTTGCAACCAGTCGGGCAATGCATTTACTGCTTTCAATACACCATTCAAGACTTCAACTAAATCAGCAAGAACTGGAGTAATATTGCGTCCCAATTCTACAAGTTCGGCATCTAGTCGCTCTTTTGCAGCCATATATTTCCCTTCGTCTGTTTTCATTATTTTGTCATAGGCTTCGTCCACCATACCATCCCGATTATTCATATTCTTGATGGACTCGTTCAACGCACGTCCATTGTTGTTTATCAACGTTTCAAGATATTTTTTTGTATTTACTTGTCCAAAAAAAGAACCGCTTTGAACATGCTCGGTCGCTTCTGCGTCACCTTCCATGCTCTTTAATGCTTCATAAACTTCAGCCGCTTTAAGGGAGGTTTGAATGGCACCGTTTCGCTTCATATACCCTGTATCTAAGTAATCAAATTGCTTGTCTTGGAACTGAGGTTGTTGGTTCAAGTAGTGAATTGCTTCGTTTAACTCCATATTTTTATTCAAATCCAAATAATCGACCATGAACCGTTGAGTCATTGTAGCCGCCTTTGCAGGACGGTGGGTCTTGGATACCGCTCCGTATAACGTGAACATTTCCTTGTATGCTCGTTCTGAATCAGGATCTCCATTACTAAACCAAGGTGCAATTTCACTTATATAAGGAGCCAATTCACTCATTTCGGCTTTTGATGTCTTTACCATCGCATACATGGAATCCATGAAATCTGACATTTTGTCTTTATTATCAAGGTTAAAGTTAACAAAGCCCGTGCTCATCGTGCTGGACATAACAGTTGGATCAACTAAGAATCCCATGCTTCCTTTACCCAACAAATCCATATCAGGCTCAAAATTCTTATACGAGTCCATAACTGAAATTGCATCATACATCCCACGTGAGAAACTACTTGCATTTACACCGTACTTCTTAGCGGTACTAAGGGCTTTATCCTGCATGTCTCTATATCCCTTGGAATCCATGTCATCTTCAAGAACGTAAATACGAAGTTGGTTCTTTGCGAATTCTTCGTATTTATCACTAAGACTTTTTGCCCCATAAATAGTCGCACCACCAGCAGCAATCATCTGATTACCAACACTATTAAGAGCGTTGCCTGACGTGATAAGATCATTTGCATTAGTTGAAGCACTGGCTGTTGCAGAGGCCGTTGCCTGGGCGGTTTGTTGAGCCGTCCTAGCCACTGTTTGGGAATTTCGGGTGTAAGTAGTCAACTGTGTATTCAAGCGGGAAATTGCCTGTGCTTGGCGGGTGTAGTTTGATGTTTGTTGTTGTGCAATGCTTACATTTCTATTCATGTGGGTGTTCATTGTATTGAATGAGTTCCCCAATTTCTGATTAATTGTAGCCACTTTTGATATGCCTTTTTCCAATTTAGAGATCGCCGCTTCCATTTTCTTCATTGAATTTAATGGTTTTTGAAGGGACTTATCTAAACCAGTTCCCATCTTGTTAGTCATTTGATTAAGTTTGTTTAACTGCTTTTCAATTCGGGCAAGGGCTTGTAGGAACGGTTTATCATCCAATTCAGCACGCATACCTAATCGCTCTTGAGTATTAGACATAAAATGCACCTCCTTTCTCCCTACTACCTAAAGGAATAACTAATTTGGTGTTGATTTTTATTTTCTTTTTCTTCCTGTTCCTTTTGATACTCCATGTCATCTTCATGTATGGCTTCTTTTAAATACATGAGGAAGACTTCTTGTAGATCATTAAGAACCTCAATACCATAACGGTGTCGAAAGATATTGCTATGCTCATCCTCTGCCATTCGTTGATAGTTCTTCAGAAAGGGAAGTTTCTCTATCAACTCTCTTACTTTTTTTTATCCGTTTCTTTCTGCAACGCATTGTATTCTTCAAGCGCAACTTCTAACAATTCTTCATCGTCTTGTGCTTCATCTGCGGTTGCCCAAACAGGCTCTTCGGTGTTAGCAAGAAGCACAATCTTAGAAAGCAAGAACGCATTTTCATCGACACCGGCCAATACTTCTGCGGTGTCTTGATATTGCAGTTGCTCAGATTTACTTGGATAAGCAATCAATTCTTGTTTGTCAGGGTTATATTTCAAGGTTTTAAGAATGTCTTTTATTTTGGCTTTCTGCTTGTTCATTTTTTCGATAACCGCAACTTCTTCTAAGGAAACTTTATCTAAATCGTATCTAGTTTGCTCCTTACCGTTTTCATCCTTTTCTACTTTTTTAGTTTGAATGTAGTACTGTGGTGGGAACTTTGCTTTGTTCTTTTCAATGTATAATTCAATCTCGGAATACGATGGCTGGCCTTGATCCAACCAATAGCGGACACGTGCATTTCTGTATCTATTCACTGCGCTTTCAGTTTCACGATTAGGCAGTTTGATTAGATACCATTTATCTTTATATTTAAATTGGCTTCCACCCTCAACGAATACACGTTCAAACTTGGATTTAGCCTCTTTTTCTTCAACGTTATTTTGAACTTCAATATTTTCAGTCATAATGACATACCTCCTACTATAAAGTAATGTTTTCTCCTGGTTTCTCACGAATTCTCAATATTTCAACTTTGACAGCTTGAGCGATAATAGTGGAGAATGCGGCCTGTGCAACTGATTGAAGTCAGAGCGTAGGCGGGAATAGAGCTTAGGATATCAGATTCCAAAACTGTGGATTATTCGGTATGATCGCACAGTTGGATATCCACATTCACCCTCGAGGTTTACCCTCCCATGTCACGCTGGGTCTATGCCCTCACATTCCTTCGTTCTACCTCTCAAGGGGTGGATGCCGATTCTTGCTCCTTTACGGGGTCGTTGCCCTTATGGAATATTGTTCGTCGGCTTCTCCGGTGCTTCCGTTGTCATAGTTGTTCACTTGTGAATAATGCGAGATTCCAGGTATTTGCTTTCTTGCTCTAAGCAGCCTCTTGCTGTATCTGGTAGCTCCTAACGGGACCCATAACGTCAATTGCGTTGTACTCTCTTTGCTTTGTCCCCAGCGTGTGCAGAACTCGAATGAGTTTGCCACACAAGGCGATGAGGGACTGCTTTTTCTTGAGTGGATTTTGGCTTCGCGTTGTATAGTGCTTGTGAAGCGACTTAAAAGCCTCATTCTTAGCCACCATTGGCATCACCGCGCGGTACAAGAGCGCTCGCAGGCGTGATCGTCCTCGCTTGCTAATTCCCGTCTTGCCCTTGCGTTTACCCGAGCTGTTCTCTTTGAGGTTTAGCCCGGCGAGTCGAATAATTTGTTGACCGTGATCGTAGTTGTTTAGATCCCCAACCTCAGCTAGAAATCCAGCCACGGTAATCGCTCCAACTCCCGGTACGGTCAGCATTTGTATTACTCCAGGAATGTTCTCCAGGATCCGCATGACTTGCCCCATAATGGATTCCAGTTGATCGTTAAACAGGTCGAACTGCCCGAGCAGCGTATGAAGTTCCATTCGAGCCGCGACGGCGCCTTCTACCAGTCCGATAGACGCAACAGCGACAGCGTATAGCTTTTCTGCACGCTTGATCCCCACGCCACGCTTCACGTCCGTCTTCCAGTGAGCCAGGACGTCTCTGGCCCCCTTGGCGACGATGTCTGCCGGCAACGGAAATGCCCTCATCGTCATGAGCGAAGCTTTGCCGTCCCAATCCTTAAAGACACCGATGTACTCCGGAAAAAACCTGTCAAACCAGTTGCCGATGCGACCTTTCACTTGCGTCAAGCTGGCCGACACCTTCTCCCGCAGGTTCATCAGGATTCGTAAATCTGCGTATTCTTTTGTAGGCAATTTCGGCTCCGAGTACTTCCCGTTCCGAATGAGATCCGCAATGACTTTGGCATCTTTATAGTCGCTTTTCGTCTGCGAGTTGTCCTCAAGTTCTTTCGTCTTGCTGACATGATGCGGATTGACGACAACGACCTGAATGCCTTGTTCCTGCAGAAATGCTGCGAGCGGGAACCAATAGTGTCCGGTTGGCTCAATTCCAAACACAATATCAGTCTTGCCATGTGTTTGTCCGAGCTCCTTCATCCACGTCGCCAGTTTTGTCAACCCTCCCTGATCGTTGTGGAACACGCAATCCTTGCCCAGTTCAATTCCACGAAAATCTACTGCACGCGCTACATGAATCTTCTTGGCAATGTCCGCACCGACAACCAGCGTCGAATCGGTAATTCGTGTAATCCGTTGATTCTGTTTCTGTTTTAGCTTATGCTTCATAGTAGGTGCCTCTTTTCGTATGTGGGTTTTGTTCTTTTGGTCGAGAACAACGATTCCCAGTATACAAGAGGCGCTTTTTTCGTTCAAAGCTCAAATTACTTCATTACAGGAATGGCTCCTTTAAAATAGAAAAACGGAGAACAGTATGTCTGCTCTCCGTTAAAAGTTACTCTGTTGGCACTGCTTTTAATGTTGAAACATAAACGACTTTTGCTTTTTGGCCTGTTGTAGAGACCAAAGATGAAACTTGAATTTCTGATTTCCCACCGGTTGCTCCTACTGTGACAGTGTACAAGTCTTCAGATAAAATTTTCTCTCCGATACGAAGAAGCATTACATCTGATTTATCGTTTAACTGATACTTGAGAGTGATTTTTCCACCTGTAATTGTAGCAACCTCTTCCGTTGCCACGTAATTACTGTAAATACGCTCATAGCCCCAACCAGTGAAGCCGAATTCGTATTGTTGGTATTGTGCTGAGTTCTCTTTCTTAGGAACTCCGGTATCCTTAATTACAGCAACAGGAATTACTTCCGTATAGACAATTGCTCCTGTCTCGTCCGTGTTCACAACCTTAATATCTGACTCAGGTGCATACTTAACACGTTTCCCGTCAGCAGTTAATTTTCCTCTGATTACGTCAAATTCACGGATATCTGTTTCATCTATAACAATATCACCGTTCACCGACTCTGTAATTGCACGCGCATTTTTAGGAACAAGCGATCCCATTTTCTTGCGAACATCTTCGCTTGAATTTGGTGTCATCCCGAAATCTGGAACCATATGAGTAATGGGTTTACCATTCATATAAATTGATTGATTATTAATCATTATTTTTCCTCCTTCCTAAGCCTAGACATAGGCTAATAATACAGCCGTGATATTCACGGTTTTATCTTTGTCAGGTCTTGACTTGTTCCTGTACCTGATTGCATACGGACGTAGCCCCTGACGATACAATTCGCCGTTTTGAAGAGTTAAGACGTTAATAAGTTCGTTATAAACATCTTCTAGAAACAAATCGTTCTCAAAATGACCGAAAAGGTCTAAATCAATCCGAAGCATAAATTCAATCTTATCTAAATCTTTTGCTCCCAACTTTCTGCTTTCTTCCTTAATGGGATCAGCATTAGAACTCAAGCAGAGAACCACCTTGTCGTTCAGAGGAAGGTCTTCAAACCCAAGATAAGACTTCTTTACCTTCACCGTTTCAAAGCCTTCTATTGTGGCAAAATGGCCGTCTAGGAACGAATGAAGCAGAGAAAGAGAATTGTTTATCATTCTGTTTTTATCAATCATTTGCGACCACCTCCCTTTAAGGTCCTGAAATAACTTTGCTTTGCTAACCGATGAATTAGGCTGCGGATCTCCTCAACCGTACCTTCAATGAATTTGAGCCCCTTCTGATACGGATGATGAACCTTCTTGGCTATATAGAACTTCCTACCGTCAATGGTTATCTGCGGGAGGTTGTATGGACCGTATCCTTCTTTCTCCGGGAATATCAGCCAGTCCGAGCCGCCAGCATTAGCACCCTTTGCGGAGATAAGCCAACCGTCAGGGTTGTTTGTAGAACCATAATTCAGAGTAGCCAAATGTGTAATGAACTCTTCATCTGTCCAACCAACAAAAAAGCCGTTATCCTCAATAATGTGGATAATGGCTCTGGCCGAACGGCCGGTGTCCTTTGGTGTTCGCTTAAATAACTCCTGCTCTACTTCTTTTGCTAATCGCTTTAGGAACTCTTCTTTTGCTGCTGGAGCATTTTTCCTCATAGTCTCAAAGATTTTGGGCTTTTGCGTGATGGTAAATTTACTTGCCATAAGCATCACCCCGTTTCAGGTGAACGAGCCACCGTACCCGGATATTGCCAAAGATATCTTCCTTTATTGCTTCAATTTTGTATCTCTTTCCTTGGAACTGAACTATTTCGTAATTACGAATGTTCACCTGTTCCTTGTAGGTAGCAATAATATCTCCGACCTCTACATTCCCGAAGGCGTACAGGACTTTATCCGAAACAACGGTTACAAAGTCCATAATGGCTTTCTCCGTTGCTGTACTCTCTGCAACAATATGACCCATAGAACAGACAGGAGCAGCGGGATTTTGTTTATGATAAGTAGCATCTTGCAGTTTATCGTAAGCATCCATATTCCAGGCTCCAGCACATTTGGTTTTGTTCTGGCTGATAAGCATGGTGTCATTTCCAAACTTATTTATTTCTTTATTTGTTTTTATGACAAGGCTTTGAAGACCCATACAATCACCACCAATCAGCAGACAATATCATGAAGTCTTTTGTAAGATTATATGCTTTCGGGTAGAGAGAACGCTTGTCTGCGCCTCCATAAGTGGTTTTATCCGTGATCTTATCGAGTTTGAGTTCTTCGCTCTTCAGACCGTTCTTCTTCCTTATTTCATTCTCAATCCGATTAGGATCAAGCAGAATATATAATGCCTGGTAGCATATAGCCCATTTGATTTTTTCAGGAACAGCAACACCTTCTACAAAGTAATCATCGTAAAATAAAACATCTGCGAAATCCATTACAGCAGCACGAATGTATTTTTCTTTGTCCTCATCACTTACACCTAGCCACTTACTTCCCTCTGGAAGAGCGGAAAGGAATGTATCCGCAAAAGCAATAGTAACTGCATTAAACATGAGAACCACCTCTTACCTTTTTCTTCTTTTCAGGAAGGGGTTCAGGTGTCTCATTCTGCTCAACCGTATAGCAAAGGGTTTCTTGAAGGTATTGTGCTTTCTTGTCATCGTCTGTATAGCCGACTCCGTTAGTGAACTGAATGCCTAACAAGCACTGATTGTATCGCTGATTTCTTACAATAATTTTGAATTTCATTTTCCTTCCCCCTTTCCAAAAAGAAAGAGCAGGAATTACCCCTGCCCTAGATTAAAGAATGATACCTTCAAGAACTGCAACGGAGTTACCGTTTGTTTTATCAACCACTGCAAAAGTGTCCTCCACATCTACCATTGGGTGAGTGTTAGGACGAGTTGCTTCCAAGTCTGCACGCACTTTCGTGCCTTTTGAACCACGAAGAGCATGAATGTTCTTCTGACCAAAAGTTGCACAGATGATTTTGTGAGTATTAGCAGTTCCACCGTATGTAGCCGTAGGGATAAGGTCGATTTTCTCTGGACCAGCACCGCCTTGAGGATCTACTACATAAGAACCGAAAGGGATAATCAAACTTCCACGGAAAGAAGCATATGGACGGCCAAAGTCGTCTGATGCTACTACAAATTCCAATCCAGAAAGTCTTAGATTTTTTTGGATATTTGTGAAAATCGCTTTATCTACCATGAACACTTTATCACTGTCTTCACCGAGGATTGCATCTTGAAGACGAGAAAGTTCATCGAAGATATTGTCCTTATCTAGTCTAGCCGCTACTGCACCATCCCCAATAGAGAAATTGTGACCTTTCGTAACAGCAATTTTAGTAAGACCATCAAATTTCTTACCATTTGCAATATCAGCGTTGATAAAGTCATACATGGACTTGTAAGTAAGAACAGTCAAAATATCGATCATTTCGTCATCCAAAAGGGAGCCGTTTTCAGACAAATCCCCTTTATACTCTTGGAACAAACGTTCGATTTTACGAGTTTGTTGATAAACACCAAGAGGAATAGTTCTTAATTCGGTTTTTGTACCTGTTCCTTCGTTGAATGCGCCTTCGAATTCACGGTTTGCCATATCATTACCAAGGCCATTACTTGTTAAAAAACTATAAACAAGATCGTTTACAGGCAAGATAGGTAAAATTTTAGACAATGGATTTTTCAAAGCATATGTACGATAAATACCTGCTTCTAATTTAGTTTTAGATTTATTTACTGCTTCTGAGTATGTGTAAAATGCCATAATTTTTCAGCCTCCTCTTCTTATGACATGAAGGTTTCTTTAATACCTTCACTAAGCAAGGAAGAAATAGATTCCTTGCTGAAATCCGGTTTCACTTGACCCGGATTTGCACCGCCACCAAACTCGGTAGGGTGATTAGTTTTGTAAAGATTTACAGCATCGATAACAGATTGCTTTACTGCTTCTAAATCGTCTGATTTAACGATTTTTTCACGGTAAATGTCGGGGAAATCTTTACCTTTAAAGACTTCTTTGAGAACGGAATTAACCGTATCTTCGTATACACGTGTTTGAACCTTTGTTTTTAAATCATTATTTTCACTAAGCAAAGTTTCTCTTTCCGCTTTAATAGGTTCGAGTTCTGAAACTTGCTGTTTAAGAGTTTCATTTTCTGCCTTGAACGGTTCAAGTTCAGCAACCTGCTTCTTCAAGTTTTCGTTTTCTTCTGTAAGTGGTTTATATTTATTTGCTGTATCATTTACACGTTCAGATACGATACGATTTACATCATCTTGGCAAGCATTCACTTGCTCTTGAGTAATCAATCCCGCTGCCAAAGCCTTTTCAAGTAATTCTTTCAATTTCATAAAATCATTCCTCCTTCACCTCATGATTTAAGTGGTGAGTGCCACTGTAACCTTCGCTTATTTAACGACGCCGAAGTTACGTCAAGACAACAAAAAAAGGCTCTCAAATGAGCCTTCTAAATCCCTTCTGGGCTATTATTTTATTCTTAGACGAACAAACCCCTTAACCAGTCTGTTCTAATTGATTGTGGGACGTTTCTGAAGGTTTGGGAGCCGCTTTATCTTGTTTGATCAATTCGAGTTCTTCTTCAAGTTCATTTGCATTTAGATCATTCACACGAATAACCGTTCTCTTCCTGCTCTGAACACCTTTTTCATATTTATATATTTCATTCTTAACATGTTCATCGTTATTCACTGGAATATCCAACTCAAATTCAACATTTACCCATTCAGCCTTTTTACCTGTTAATTCTGTTCCTTTGTCTATTTCTAAAAGTTGTGCTTGATACAACGCGGTTTCAAGCGACTTCTTGAATATCTTCGCAATTTCAGCAGCACGGTACTTGCTTGTTAAGTGCATAATATCCATGGCCACACCGGAGGCGGGGATAGAAGTATCTGTATTTCGGAGAACATCGGCGGGAATATCGTTTATAACCGAAATCGCAATTTGAAGAAGTTTAATTAACTCAAAAGTTGAATCTAATTTCGCATCCCAAACGATGTATTCAGGGTTCTTTTCCCCTTCTTCAACACAATAAACTTCACGGTTTTTCACCATGACATACCTATTTCCTTGTGCATCTTCATACACCGGAGATCTCTTAACAAGTTCTCTAAAAGTGGAAGGTGGAACGGCCATTTTAGGTTTTCCATGTTTTCTTATTACATCTGCGACTTGGGTAATAAACTCATTTAAACTTCTGAATAAGGATTCCGTTGTTTTATAAATACTTCTTCCCCAAAATTCATTAGGTAAAGCATCGATGGCCAGATGCTGAATAAGCAACCCACCGTCATGTTCGATTTTCTGACCATTTACTAAGACAAAATCAGCATCTTTATCTGTCTTTACATAGAACTCTTCAGAGAATAAGTTGTACGAGTCTTTTTCAATTCTTTTATACTGAACACCCTCTTCTTCATTCTCAAAAATAAGTTCATTAGTCTTTACTTTCGATTTATCCCATGAGTCCATTTTAGGGACATACCATTCTGGATGAACGAAATCTATGCAGACTTGGGGTTTGGGGGAATTTTCATTTATTCTTCTGTATGTTGTTCTTACAAGATAATCCCCAAGAACCATGGTTGCAATAATAGCGCCGGGTAGATTTTCGATTAAATGATTGTTGAACACCACTTTATCAATAAATTTTTGAATATCGGGATCTTGAACCGTAATCTTAGGTTTTTTATTGGTTAATATCCTTGCTATATGCTGCGGAACCTTTTGAGCATAGTTTACAACGATATATTCTTTTTTCTCTTTTTTGTTGCTTTCGGGAATCCAATAATCATGAACTTCGCCATTATAGATATCCATCCATTTATCCCATTCATACAATCGCTGTTCCCTTGTTTTTACAGGTTTAATCTTCCTCATTTAATCACCACCCTTCCATATCAAGTTCTTCACGGTCATAAGCCGTATATTGAGGTCTATCCATAAATTTCAGACAATAGTTGTACAGTGCATAGCGGAGAGCATCCATTGCATGGTCGTTCTTCTTTACCGGCTCTTCCTTTAAATCGCCGCTGCGGTTCTCTGCCCACTGGTAAGATTGCATTTCGTTTATCAATTCTCTCAGGTCTTCACAAATGAACAGTTTGGGTTTCCCCGTTCGTTCATTTACATGTAACAATGTAGAAACAGCCTGAATACCAGCATTTACTGTCTTATCAACCTTCGTGATAGGGAAATGGTTCTTTTTGTATATACGGATATAAGCAGCATCTTCGGGATCTGCATAAACATACTCAATGGGATACCTCTTAAATAATTCCTTATCCATCTTCACCCATGTTTGTTCTGTGGGATCACTTGAATCGACATTCGTTTGAGTTTTATAAATCAAATCAACGACAAAAAAATTGAAGTCTCCATCGACTCCAATTACTACGGAAGTACCGGGGTTCGTATCTCCCCAGTCCTTACCCATTATGAAAGTTTTGATTTTACCTGATTGAATAATTTCGTTTATATATTGTCTTGGAACAAGGTGCTTCTTCCGGTCAAAGTTATCGTATATCTGCCCCGTAAAGGTATCAAAGGAAGCCATGAAATCTCGTTTGAAGTATTTTTCTGGCATCTGCTTACGAGCCAGTTCAACTTCGGCCTGAATGCCTGGAACTGCAGTATTATGCACTGTGTAGAACACGAAGTTCTCAAATTCGGGATTATACTGTTCTGAACCTTTGTCTCCCAAGAGGTAAACCTGATCGTAATACCAGTTCCGTCCGAACGGTGTTGTAGAGAATATCACCCATCCCTGTGTAGTAACACCCCTCGCACGAATATTCGGCCATGCAGCGGGTTTTAGACGAGCAGCCTCATCAACCCATGTACCGTCTACTGTGTCTGCTACAAGCGATTCTGGACGTTCTGCGGAGCGGAAGCGAATACGAACGAACTTCTTAATTGTCTTTCCATTCTTCTTTACCTTGAAAACTAATCCCAAGGTCTTCTTGTTCTCATTCCAGTAACGAACGAATGGAGACTTTCTGATTTCTTCATAATGGATGCCAAAGGGTTCAGTCAGAACCTTGAACACTTCTTCCATTTGGGTTTGCCCGATGACATAATCCGGTGCAACCGCCCAATACAGGAAGTTCTTTTTATTTTTTATTTTTACATCCCTTCGTATTTGCTTAATAAACTCCCGTGCGGCTCCATATGTCTTCCCCGAACGGACACCTGCGCACAGATTTTTGAATCGGGCTGTTGATTTATGAAACTTCTTCTGTTCCTCATGCGGTTTATATTTTGCAAAGAGTTTAACAGTCATCGTCATCGACCCCTTCAATGGAGTCGTCTATATCTTCATCGTCATACTCCTCATTCTTATTCTCCTCTGCCTTGAATGCTAAATCACCTTCGGCTTTGAGAGACATAGAAGCCAACTGAAACATACCTTTAAACTCATAATCATCTTCAAGCATGATTTCCAAAAGGTTGTTGTTTATGAAGTTCATTCTTTCCTGCGGAGACATTGCATCTAGTTGTTCTTTTGTGAGACCGCTCTTTTTCAATCTCTTTTGCATGGCAGTATCAATTCTCAATTCAGAACGACTTAACTGATCAACCGCGTTGTTTAACCGTTCCAAATCCTCCAAAGTTGGATTATCTTTGATTTCGTAAGCATACTTCGTTAAAAGAAAGTTCTGTATCATCAGAAGTCTATTTGTTCTTATAAGCGGGTCTCGTTCTTGACGTGGTATCATCCCGTACCATTCTTCGTAAATCTTTGCTTGCGTCTTCGCAGCGGTTATGCCCGTCTTCATGGCATTGGTATTCCCAACCTGGTCAGCCGGGCCGGTGCTTTTGCCACCATGGAGTTTGCAGCGGCCGTTTTCCAACGGTGTTTTAGCACAGGGTTCGCCGCGGCGGTTCTTAGCACCGCATATTGCTCTTTCTTTTTCATTTTCTAATACTTCGATCTTTTGAACATGTTCTTCACTCCAATCGTTATGAATTTTTGTGCCTCTTTCAGTTTGGCTCATTTCCCTCCCCTCCTTGCAAAGTAAAAAGACGACCCACATTAGCAGGCCGCCTTGGAAAGTTATTATTCAAATTCTGTAAGTACGATATAATCGCCGCAGTTACCGCAGTCAATTCGCACTTCTTCAAGTTTCTTTTCTAAATCTACATTGTAACGAATGTCATCATCTAAAATTTCATTTGTTTCTTCATTCGTTCGTGATTGGGTTAATTTATCTGTAAAATCCATGTATGGGCTGCTTGTAATCTCCACCGGCATCACAACTTCGTGGATACGAAAATCATTTTCCCGAAGATTGCGGTTTAAATAAGCATGTTGTCCATTCGTAACCGGGGTTAATTCAACTTTATTACCACATTTGGTGCATTCGACAGTGACCTTCATCATATTCTATCATCCCCCAAATTTTTACAAGATAATAGAATCATACCATGATATATGGCGGGAGAAAAGCGAAGAGGATTTAATACGTGGCTTACCGATTAGCCGACATTCAGCCTCTGCTGAACGGCAGGGTTCGAACCTGCATCACGGTCTTAGCAGGACGGTGTAATCCTCTTCTGCACAACCCTATGTATGTCTGGAGGACAATACATATAACATACTGTTACTCCATACAAAAATCGACCCTATTTATAAAATCTCTGTCGTTATCCATTAGGACAGAGTTAATTTCTAATTCAAAACTCCAATGTTCTGAAATCAATTCAAATGCGTTTTCAAGTTCTTTTTCTAATTCATCTATCGTTATCTTTAACTTTTTGCGGACATGCGATTTTCTATGTCCATTCAGCAGCATAAACAGAATCTTCTTCTGTCTCTTGTTCTCAATAAAGTCCAAGTCCGAAAGTTCTATAGCCTGGTTCGTCAGGTAAATGAAGTTATAGACATTATTAGATAAATACTCTCTGATTTTATTGCTGATAAGTTTTAGATCCCTATGAACAGTAAAGGTTTCCTGCCCAAGAATTTCGGAGATATGAATGTCTGACATTCCTTGGTTAAAATAAAGATCTGATAAATTTCTTTGTTTATCAGTAAGGAAAAACATCTTATCGAAATCAGGTTTGAACCACGGGCAATTGAGTTCTTCTTCGTATTCAAACTCGTACATTAATTCATTCTCAACTTGATCTATGGGAACCGTTACAATTGGCTTTTTCTGAGAGTCCTTCTTAACATAGGTATCAACAATTTTATTTGGCAAAGTCTTAGATAACCAAGTATTTATATTACTTTTGGAACTATCATAAGTCTTCAAAAGGTAATTGAACTTCACATAAGTCTCGTTCTGCAGTTCTTCCGGACTTTCAATCCAGTCCTCCAGTCTGTAGCCGCGTTCTTTTAGTTTTATTAATACCATCTTATAAATGTAATACCAATCTGCACTAACGATGTTAAGCATTCGAATTCACATCGCTTTTCTTTCCCTTCTTCTTTTGTATGTAATTCCAAAGGATTAACTCATGCTGCTTATATAGTTCAGCAACATCTTTTCTTAAGTAATCTGCATAATTGCTGGTGAAAAATAACTTTCTATCACTCATTACAGATCAGCCTCCTCTTTAAAGACAGACAAGTCATTGTCTTTAAGGAACTGATAAAAGACGATACCTAGACGATGGACTAAATCCTCGTCTTGTTCCTTATATCCCGCTTCAAATAGCATTCCATGAAGCAATTCATGGGCTATTGTCTGGTTCTTTCTATTTATGTCTAACTTGTTATCTACCACGATTTCTCCTGTCAGGTAATCGACCTGTCCAAGAACCTCGTATCGGTATTGAATTTTTTCTTCTTCCTGTACCTTATAGTACATACCTCCAATTTTAAAAATCATAATATCGTCCTCCTTTGACAAATTACTAAAGCAAACACCATGTTTGCTGCATCAACACATCATGTGTTTTTATCAAGCCATTTTTCATCCTTTCATTCATCGAGAACTGGAATCTCAATGGACTTGATGTATCTTCAATCACGTATGATCACGTAACTGCTTATTACCATCCTTTTTCATCGAACCGTGGAATCCTGCAAATAAAAACGAAAAAACAGACCAGATCAACCCGTGATAGAAAGGGGGTAGGTTGAAATGGTCTGTTCTCTGTTATTATCGTCTTTTTAATTTACTAAAGCCCGCATAGCCCGTAAAAAGGATGTCACCAAACATTTGTTCGGTATTATATATACTATTCTATTTTAACAAGGGAAAACCTTTATTTTTCTATAAAATTTATCTAAATCCTAAATCTTCAAGATCCCGCTTCTGTGCAAAGTTTCTCACATTAAAATAGGATTCCATAGCCAGCACGATCATGACCAATACCACAACAAAGACAAATAGAGGTGTGGCCGCCGCGATCCAACCCATATACCAAAAGGCAAAGTAAAACAATCCCGCTACGATGGGTAAGGTAAAGACATAATGAAAAAGCAAGAAAACAAAGAATGAAACATAGTCTGTTCTATATCTGAACACTAGCATCGCCTCCATTTAATAGTTTAGACAGATGTTAGCGCATTTAACCAATCCTGGTCAACTGATATGGATATCAAAAAAGACAGGAAGTTAATCCTCCTGTCTTGAATGAAATCTTTTTCTTAACTGTTCCCGCTCCAAGTCTTTAAAATTATCAATTATTACTTCTAAGACTTCCTCCATGGCATCTTTCTCATATTGGAGATCCCAACTACCGCTGTGAAGTTCGGTCTTTGAGTCGTCCTTTAAGTTAAATATCCAAATATCATAGCAGTCACAAAATCCATTATTGGTTAATTCTATCCCTACAACCCATTCTTCCTCGTATAGATAGCCCCATCCAGATTGTTTGTATTTTATTTCAAAGTTCTCTTTCTTTATTCCTCTATCAATTAACTGTTCTGTCAGGCTCTTCGGTCTCTTACCGTTGGAGCGGGACCATTCAAACTTAGAAAGTTCTTGTTGAGTTAAGATTTTGCCTTCACATTCTCTTGGTATTTTATATCCTTTATGGTACATATCTGGGTCTTTATATATTTCAGGAGTAATAACATCTAGGTAATGTTCTTCACCCCAATAAATAGCATCTTTATTTTCTTCCATTCTTATTTCCATGCACTTTTTAGCGGTTCCTTCATTCAAGAATATGCCTATAAGGGCAGCAGACATATCATCCATACAATGGTCTTCAAACACAAGATAGAACTTCATGATTAGTCCTCATCCCACTCGTCAATATTCTCGTCAATAGCATCGTAGTAACAGTAAACAATAAATTCCTCAAATGTCTTATTCGATAAAAACGGCATGTCTTCCAAACCAAGAGCCCTAATCAGGCACTTATACTCTCGCTCCATATCGTAATATTTCAAATTATCTTCGGTTCGGATATTAAATGCTTTCCGGTGGAAATCATGTATGTATTTAGAACTCATTATGGGAATGTCTTTTCCATAAAGTTCTGCAGCAGTACAGCATTGATGCAGAACATCGTCCATGTGATTAAGAGTAGGTATTCGCTTGTTATCTTCTTTTAGAATTGCTACAATTTGACTTTCGGAGCGGGCTTGTTTCTCATTTTTGATATTCCAATCTCCCTCTGCATATTGACGATATTCTTTTTCAGAAACACCCCAACTTGCCACATACTCTTCTTTGAATTGTTCTTGTGAAATAGGAGCGGGGCTGTTCGCAAATACCTGCTCAATTTCCTTTATTTCCTCTTTTATTTTCTCAACTGGGTAATCCCCTTGTCTTACTATCTCAACCTCCACAGTACCGCTCTGAAAGCGGTAGGTTACTTTATCTTGCATTATGATCGTCCTCCTTTTCTTGCTCATTGGAGCGGGATTCAACAATATGAACGCCTTCTTTATCTGCTCTTAAATGAGCATCAATATCAAATTTTTCGTATTCTTCATCAGTCATGAAATTTTTCATTTCTTCTGCTACAAAGGCCAAAGCCTTGGTTAACTCAACCATTGGAGGGAGAATGGCCTTGCCCATTTCTATATGTACCTTCATAAAATCTTCTTTCATTTGTTGGTATAGTTCGGTTTGCATAAATCTTTCTAAGCGTTTTCTTCTTTGTCTCTCTTCAATCCAGTTCGTGATTTCTTTAAATAAAACAACGAATATAACGATAAAAAAAAGCACGAATAAAAATCTAATAATCATTTGTTCCATAAACTCACTCCTTTCCCCAAGTCTTAATGCAGAACTCCTTAACCCAATCAGGCTTCCCTCTTACAAGTTCATCCTCAAAGTCATCTGTCATTAGTAGACCATTTATAACTCCGCATTCTCTACATGCTGTTGTTATCCATGAACATCCCAAGTATTCAGCATAGGCTTCAACTTCTTCACCAGTGTGATTGCAATCTAATAACTTATCCCAACTTTCTTTATTTTTGTCCCATATCTCCTTAACATCTGTATGTAAACCGGGTATTACAATGTCAGAAGTCCCATAATACACGAATGATAAAATCTGGTTGTCCTTAAACTTAATAACTCCATATGTACTACTCACACAACTCACTCCTTCCCGATCCCGCTCCTGCAGGAACATAAAAAGGGGCTTGTCCAGCCCCACAAACTGCACTTACTTATATTCGTTTTTGATTTTATTAATGGCCGCTACGAACTGCTTCAAATTCTCCTTATTAGCGTCTTCACGAACGATTTTATCTAATGCCTCTTGGCACTGTTTATGCAAACTTTTCATCGTAAGTCTCCTCCTTTGTTTTTCATCTGTTCAGCCAACTTTTTGAATGCTTCATTCATTTGTTTTTCAAGCCGTTCCCTTTCTTCAGGTGTTATATCAAAGTGAATTGGTTCAGTAATTTTTGGCCTATCAACCTTTCCACCTTTCATGAGATTACTAAAACTATGGCGAAAAATAGTATCATCTTCTATTTCAATCTCAAATGGAGAATACGTTCGTCCAATATACCTGCTTTGCAGGTCTTGAAGAATGTAGATTACTTCATTTAGTTCTAAACCAAACTCACTGACAAGTTTGCAAAGATAAAGACCTAATTCACTTTTTGCTTCCTGTACTTCATAACTTCTTTTTGAATATTTCATTATTTAATCTCCTCCTTTACTCCCGCTTCGGAGCGGGTTAGTTCCCTGTGGTTGTTGTCCACCATATCAAAAATGATTCGCAATACTTTATCGTCAGCAGTTACTCCTCCAACGTCTTTTCTCAATACCGTTGAATGAATCACTCGTCCATTGAAACTTGAAGTAACCTCAAAACCAGCAGGCCATTCTTCAACTACATGCTTCACTCCGTCAGTTACAAATTCCATGATTAATCTCCTCCTTCACAAAGTAGCAATGTGCTACACCAAGAGCATCACGAATATGCTCATTGGATTTCATATCCCCATATATTTTTATAATTGCTTTCTTCATATCAGCCTTTGTCGCTCTCCCAGAGCCGCTACAAACCTTTTTAACGGTAGCGGGTGCATATGTGACTATCCTTATGTCCTGCTCCTCTGTAATGCGAAATATGTTGCCTAAAACCCAATTCACTTCCTTAGAACCGCCTGAATAGTTGAACTCCGTCAAAACCAAATCAATCTTATATGTATCAATGATTTTTTCTATCTCTTCGCAGAAGCGGGATATACGCTTACCGATACTTTCATCTGATTTGGTCTTAATGGTAGTTATGTATTGGATCTCCTTCTTATTGTTGAGAACCGCAATACCCGTACTTGCTAAACTTGGATCGATAGCAAGTATCATGGTGAAACCTCTTCAAAAGGTGGAAGCGGGATTTCTGCTCTTACAGGAGCGGGATCGGGTTTGGTGACTTTACGAATGGATTTTATCGTGAGTTCGATGGGTTTTGTTCGTTTGGGGTCTTTCACCTTATACGGGGAAGGTGCTGCTATGTACACTTTTCCATTGTTTTGCTTTATTAGATCTACTCGTAAATCCGCTTCTTCGTTCATCGCTTCCCAGTCCGTAGCCGGTTCCACATACTGGTCATTTAAGTGTAAGACGACTTCACCGAAGGTATCGAACCGTAAACTCGTCTTTTTGACGATATACTTCCTCTTTATATCGCCTTCCTTTTCTTCCATATCGGGGTGAGGTCTCTTAAACTCTTGATCAGGCTTTAATTGCCCTCCTTCTGGTTCAAGCAAATAAGAAGAAACTTTGGAGTATAGAATGTCGTTTCTACAATAAAGGTAATAACCTCCGTATTTGCTGTCTTTAATGGCTACATATTGAGTTTTTTTATTTCTTGCTTCTTTTGTTTCATTCATATCAACTACCATATAATCAGGAAGATAAAATTCGCCTTTATTCCACTCAAATATGTCCTTCCAATATCGTTCGGGAACATCCGTTTTTATTTCCTTTAAGGAAAGATAGAACCATGTACCTTCAACTTGATCGTTTTCCACTCTGTCTATTTCGTTGTATTCGGTAAGGACATCAATTTTAAAGCAGTATGCAATATCCTTAGAGTATTTCGCTTTCATATGCTCTCGGATATTATTTACTTTCACATTCCCGCTTCGCCATTCGATACCGAGTGTTTTCGCATTATTATAAAACCAAAGTGAAGCCTCGTTTTCAAACCCAAATGAGGCTTGTTCTAATCCCCTTTCCTGTGGATTTTTTACTGCAACCATGATAGACACCTCCTTCGCTAAAACAAGCGGCCAGCAGCCACTGACCGCCTCATGGATTACACTACTTTTGGTTCTTGCTCCTCTGCTGCTAACAGACCAACTACTTCAAACTCTGCATCTTCATACAATGCTTCCAGAATGTCCAAACTCTTGGTATAAGCCAAGAATGAAGCATTGTCCTTAATGGACGGGAAGTAGGTGGTTTGAGCAATAATTTCAAAACGTCCCCGCACCTTGTACAACAAGCAAGAAAAGTAATATTTTCTTCCTGTCTTCTTTTGTTCTTTTTTGCTGTGTGGAAGCAATTCAACTTCCAACACGAACCCTTCATGTGATACTTTTACTTTTTTATTTTTCATATGTATCGCCTCCTTATGCTTTATGAAAAACGAAAACACACCGATCTACCCGCATGGAAGCGGGTTAATGGGTGTGTTGGTTGAGTTTATTGGTTATTTTATTATTTACTCATTATTTAAACAAATCTATACGATCTCCTTTATTTTCTTACTCTTTTTTTATCTTATTTTTATCTCCAATATATGGACAAAAAAAGAAGCAGGGGAGGGTTTCCCGCCGCTTATGATATGAGGGCATTTATTTCGAGCATCATTGATTCGATAAACTGATCGTCAGGTTCAGGAACGAAATTAACATGACTTGCTAGTACATAGCACCAAACGTCATCTGGAATTACAGTGTAATGGAAATCAATCAGTTCCTCAAACAGTTGTCCTTCAACCGTTTGAATAGTATTTGTTAAGAAGTACATATAGTTCGTTTCGACTGGTCGAAGGATGTTTTCGCTTTTAACTATGTATACCTTATATTGTTGCATTACGAGTTCCAACACTCTGGTTCTGTTAAAATTCCCAAACCGGTTGAGATCCATGTTCATCGATAAAATCCTCCTTTATTTCGTCAAATACTTCCTTCAGCATTTCAAGTTGGGAAGTCTTATTGTACTCAGTGTAGATTTTCGCAAGAACAAGCATAGAGGGTAGGGCTTCCCAACTACGGATATTAAGCAATTCAGCACCATCGGGTGCAACCACACGGTTTAAAAAGACCGAATGGGTCGTAAAGTGCTTTACGGTTATATAAAGTGTGTGTCCCGCTTCTGTAAGTTGTTCAATTTCTTCGTTTTCTAGCACAAGTTTTGCCATGCCGATTAGCCACCTTTCGTAGGTAAATGATTTACTTATTAATTGGCGGTCAACCGGCCATATCCTTGTTTTTCCTCCCATGTGAAGCGGGACTCACACTTCCAAAAAATTAAAATAATCATCTAGATAATTCACGATTTCAGCAGCACTCTCCATGAACCAAACAACAGCCGGTATCTCCGCTGCTATCCATGTTTCGCTACCTTCGTCAAACCACTCCACATGGTCTTTGTAGAGGTTGTAGCCGTGCCTGGACACCTCATGCAGGATTATTCCGTTAATTCGGAGCGGGTTGGTGATTGTGGACTGCTCCATTCGTTTGGTGGCCTTATAGACAGCCATAGGATATATTGGGCTTCGTTCGGTTGAGCATTCGAGACACATACTATCACTCCTTGTCATTGGAAAATATTGTTGATGTATGATAGCGTGCATCTGTTTTTATTGCAACCTCCAGATATCAGAATACAAGATGTAGCGTTAAGGATGCCTAAAGTCCCTATGCTCAATTCTAGCGGCTGTTTTTTCATCGTCTTTTTCATCGAAGACGGAATCTTGTCTTAATTCCTATCCAAAGGTAAAAACTCTAAAAACAGAGTTACTTTTAGAGCAACTCTAAAACTGAAAATAAAAATAGAGTTAGCAAAACCCTTATATATCAAGGGGTTTAAGGCTGAAACTCTAAAACTCTAAAAATTATCGCAAATCCATTTATATAAAATAGAATTATGTATTTACCTCCTTCTATTGCTGTTGTTTAAATAAGCAAATTTCTATATTTAGATTTCGAAATAAAAATAGAGTTTTAGAGTTTTTATAAAAAAATCCTTATGTATCAAGGGTTTTCAGCCTCGACCCATGCTCTAAAAGTGATTTTCGAAAATAGAGCATACTCCAAAAATAGAGCAACTTTTAGAGTTTTTAGAGTAAAAGAAAAGAGAGCCGTTTCCACAGCCCTCTTGTTATTAAAACTCTAATTTTGGTGCTTTTACTCCTAATGCTTCCATTGCTTCGTCCAATTCTTCGTTGAAGATTTCCGCAGCCTCTTTTGCTTCCTGTTCCTTTGTCTTGCCAAAAATAATACCTTTAAAGTAGTAATCAGGCCCGCTCTTATAATAACGAAGTTCAGGGAACTTTTCTTTTAGTTCTCTAAAGAAGTTGTTCTTGCCCATTCCATCTATGCCTAATTCATCTTTGCAATACTTCTTGTAGTCTTTAAATAACAGTAATGATTGCATTTTTTTGTCTTCCTGAATGCTGCACTTGTCTTTTACGAACTGGATAACCGTGTTACCGTCTTCCATGTAGTTTTTTACAGCAGAATTGATTTCATCGGCTTCTGTAAAAACGAATCCATTTTCAATCAATCTTTCAAGACCTTCAAGCATCCACATAAAGATATAATCTTTTTCTTTTTGTAATTTGTATGGAAGGTCTTTATCCCTATTTTCCTTAGTTACTGCATTGTTGAAAGGAATAATAATAAGACGGTTATAGAACGCTGTACTCTTGTCCCCATAATTTTTAGGCATTCCATTTGTGGAGAAAAGCATTTTAGCAATATTCTTAAAACTAATTCTTGTTTTAAATTTTCTTTCTGCAGAAGCGTCATCGTCCCCGGTCATTATCTTAATTAGGTTTGCGTCATCTATTGGTTTAGCAGGTAGATCAGCGAAGGTATTAAGCAACTTATTATGTAGTTCTGCCAAATTAAATCCCTTTAAATCTTGAATTGGCACATGGCTCACATTCGTTGGGTCTAACAACTTAACAAGGAATTCAATAATCTTAGACTTACCACTATTTGAGATACCGTCAAAAACGAAAAATTTCTTAGCATCCACAAACTGTGTGACACAGTACCCCATGACCTCTTGAAGAACCATTTGGGTATGCTTATCTGGTAAAGCATAGTCTAAAAACTTATGCCATACCTCACCATCTTTTTGAGATAGATTTGGATTGTAGTTCGCATGGACTCTATGTGTCATTAGGTCATTTGCGGAATGCCCTTCTGCGAACTCCCCCGTTGCTAAGTTGTAAATACCGTTCGTCAAATTGAGTTTGTAGGGGTCTGCGTTGACTTGGTGCGGCTTCTTTCTGATATGGTAATGCACATGCCATTGCTTGCTTATATCGCTCATCGTGCCGTATGTTCTCACGGCCGGGTGAATACTTCCAGTTAAAAACTCTAATGCGTCCTCTTCATCACATTTTTGATAGTAACCGTTTTTGTAGAGGTAAAAATCGCCGTGAACGGATATCGCGGGTACTCTGAAAGCAATACTCTCAACGTAGAGACCGGTATTAATTCCAACAACCTCACCGTCTTCGTTGTATTTGTAGTACTCTAATCGTTCTGAAGTGTCTAATTCCTTCTTTTCTTTTTTTATTTTTTTACTTGATCCTTTTGTTGCTGTGTTTATGTTAACCACATTGCTTTCCTGTGGCTTGCTTTCAACAGTAGTTACTTCTTCAACTTCCTCTTCAATCAGTTCCTCTGTAGGAGCGGGAACCGGTCTGGTGTTAAACTCAACACCTTGGAAGTTGGACACCTTTTTTGTTGGCATATCGTCGAATGCCGGTAAATTAATTTTATTCATATATATCGCTCTCCTTTCGATAAGGGAGAACGTGCTTTATTGAACTGTTGTGTTTGTCTCCTTGGTGGGCTATGCGATGCCACCTGTTCTGTCTTTAGTGAAGCGGGACTGTCTATCTAAGTAAGTTCTTGCATTTAAATCTTCATAATATCAACGAACCAATTCAGTTGTCTCTTTGCTTCGTTTATTTCGTTGTAAACCCTGCTTTTGTTTTCAACTTTTTTGAATTGATAATCATTCCAAAGGTTCTTCAACTTCCCGTAAATGAAGATGCTTCTGAAATCATCTAGGTCGAAATAATTTTCCCGCTGACTCTTCATGGTTAGCGGATTAATGGTTGTGACAGAAATGAACTGAATTTCGTCCTCTTCGTCAGTGTGAGCCATTACGTAGTAGTTAATGTCGAGCAATTTAAGTGTTAAAACATTTTGCATGATTATCTCCTCCTTTTTTAATAGTTCTCTCTAGCATACTTTACATGCGCTACTATCAGTTTTATGTAACTTACCAACATGATGGTAAGCAGCAAGACGAGAACAGCCTGGAATACTAAATTTTGTTGGTTGGCAGTGAATTTTGCAAAGTACAGGAACAAACTTGCAACAGCAAGGATATTTACTGTTACTACTACTGCGAACATGAACTTGAACATGTCTATCACCTCAACATCAGTATTGCCAGTGGCGGCTATGCGGAACCACCCGGTTTGTCTTTAGTTGCAAAAACTCTGTCATATGCGCCACCCCCTACTCACGGGGTTGGTTTTCGGTTTTTAGGCTGTAATACTATCGTAAATTGCAATTTCGCTATCGTAGTAAGTGTCTTCCGAAGTTACAAAATCGTGTTCACCTTCACCGAGGCTTGCTGTTACGAACTTAGTACCTTTATCCAACCAAAAAATGATTGTCCATCTTCCATTGTGGAACATTTCGCTTTTGTGTTCTCCCATTTTGTAGTAGTGTCTCAACATTCCAAAACTGATATTTTTAGTACCTCCATTTGAACTTACCTTTACTGCTTGATTTTTTAATAACATATAAATCATTCCCCTTTCGCTATGCGGCGCTTTTTTTGTAGAAGGGATAAAGACATAACCCTTGTACTACCAAGGGCTCCGTTGGTGTCCAAATGGATAACCCAACCGAGCCAAATGTGATTATTTAATTTTCACTTGTTTACCTAATAAAACTTTATATCCTATTGCTTCTAATTCTCTTTTTACCTCTGTAAACTTTTCTTCACCGTTTATTGCCCAACCAGAAAAACGGCTTTCAGTTTCTTCGTCATATTCTTGTTTGTATAGTCCATTGCTCAAAAGAAGATTAAAGATTCTTTTATCAACACTGCTTTCTAATCTAAAACTAGGTACTGTCCAGCAGACCGTTTGAGGACTGAAGAAAACTGTCATTCTGTCAATCTCATCTTGAATGTTATCTCTAAAAACAATTGCTTTATTTGCGTTAGGAGAACTAATTCCAACAGTTCCATATTTGTAATAGTAAACTCCATTCTTTTCTATAACGGCTGTTACTACTTCCTTTTCAAATTTGCTATGTCCAGTTCCTTTAATGATGAGATATATACCACCATGATTATCTTCTTTTGCAGCAACCTCGAAAATCACCTTTCTACCTTCAAATTCCTTCGTAAATGTTTCAAACTTAATATCTTTCATAATTCATTTCCCCTCCCTATGCGGTGCTTTTTGTATGTGGGATTAAGACATAACCCATTACAGAACATTCGTTCTCATTGCTTACACTTATACATTTAAACTTTTCTTGATAACCTCCTGCTTTTTTCTCCGATAAAAAATAGAAAAAATATAAATATTCTTTGAATGGTGCGGAGCATTATTTTACCCCGCAGCATTCAAGTAATTTATAAAGTTTGCATGAGGTGCAATGGGCTTTCCGACTTCCTTAATTAACTCCCAGTCCTGAAACTTCATGTTTCGCAATGTCTTTCTTCCAGACTTGCTTACGTATTTGAACTCCCAATCATCGAGATCCGCAAGGTATCTTCTGTAGACGTTGTAACCCTCGATTTTTAGCGGCTTTCCGTTTCGAGACTTCACCTTTACCAATCCATATTCTTGTTCCATTACATCTTCGCTGAGGGAATGGAAATCCTTTGCCTGGGCAAGCAAGCCTTTTTTGCTGAACTCGTAGCCTACCATCGTAATCACTCCTTTCCGTAAATAAAAAACACACCTTTAGGAGCCGCGTGTAACTAAATTTTAGGAGGTCGCGGCTCCAGTGGGTGTGTTGGTGTTGTGTGTTTAAGTATTCAAATTTAGTTTACACTCTATATTTATACTTCCAAGTTAAATATCCTTTTTATTTCTCCAATAATTTTATTTTATTTTTCATCAACTGTCTAATCCCGTATTTGTTATATTTTTCGACGCGCATCGCTATGGACCAAAAACACGTTCTCGTTTTATAATGAGGTATGGAGGTGCTTCTGTGATTAAGGCCGTTGGGTTCTATCCCCTTTTTAATATGAGGAGACATGAAATTCTTGAAGTAAAAGAACAGTTTGCGGCTAGAGGATTTAGATATGTTGGTACAGCAAGAGGTGTTGATGAACTTAAGAGTATCTTGCAGGAACAAGATATTAAAGTAATTGCCATTAAGGATTTCAATGCAAACTGGAACAACGTAGAGAAACTTCGGTTGGTTATGGCTGTAGGACAACGGAAGTGGTTTCATGTGCATTTAGAGGACTTCAACATATTAAACAATATCAAGGAGGAGATTGAATGGGAATCAACGAGGTAGTGTTTTTTATTCCATCTGTACCACAAGAACAACTGGACAACATCCGAAAGTTAACCGGCCATCTTGGTTATAAAATTGTTGCTTTCGCCCACACCGTTGCCGATCTTAAACGAGAATTGTTGGAACGAAGCCCTATGCTACTTTTGCTCTGGGACGGGCACTCTCTTGAAAAATGTAAAGATGAATTTTACGAATTGATTATACAGTTCCAGCAGCAATTCTACATGTTTGCTCGAGGAGAAATGCACTATCCTGCAGGATCAGTGTTTACGGTGAAAGACCACATGGGAGCACTAATTAACGAAGAACGGCCAACATACACATACACAGTTACGTAGGCGAAAAGCCTACTTTTTTATTTTTCAAAAAAGTTTTGAGACCCCACGCAACTTTTTTATTAGTGCCGCGTTTAACTGTATATACAAAGTGAGTAGTCAGTTTGAATAGTCAAATTGAGTATTCGAAATGATAATTTGGTTAGACTAAAAATAGAAAGCGAGGAATCAAGATGACAAGCAACAGTAAGTCCATCCAAGTTAGTATCCGCATTCCTAGAAACACTCATCAAAACTTCAATTTATTGAAGGACAAAGGATTGATTCAACTCAGTTTAACAGAAGCATTACTCCGTGGAGTGGAATTAACGATTACGGAGGCATTGGAAAAGCATTATACTCCAGTCCTTTCGATTACCCGTGAAGAAGCAAATGAATTGATTGAAAAAGCAAATAAGGAGGAAGAAAACGATGATAAATAACTTTGGTGCTTTTAATCGTAAAAACGAAAATACTAATATGTCACTGATTTACTTTAGAGACACGAAACAGAAAGCAATAAAAGCCAAAAATGAGATTTCAAAGATAAATAAAGCAATTGAAAATCATGACATGACAATTGCCCCTTCTATTTGGGCATTGGAGCCGGTAGGTAGCAACATTTTGTTTGAACAGTTTGTCCAAAGACTACCAAAAGGTTTCCTTATTATTATGCCTAATCCATCGCACATTGGTTCATTGAAAAATGTGAGGGAACTTATTAAAAAGGATGCCTGCATTTTATTCTCTGATTATGGCATGGAGGTTGTGCATTCATTCTCTTTCTACAAAGTCTGTAAAGGCTATTTAAAATCTGTTGGTGTAACTGAATTTAACAATATCCAAGTATCCAACTTCTTTCATAATATTTCTTGGCAAGTCAAAGACCGTACAAGCGACAAGGAGGGAACTATTGCATGCAAGTTTTAGCATTGCTTAGAGGTAAGTCGGAGGAACAAATTCAGCAACAAAAAGTAGAAATCAATAAGTTCTGCGAAATGAAGGGTTTTACTCCCATATTCATAGAGTTCAGTGACATTCAGCAAGTTGATTTCAGTTCATTTAACGAAAAAACAATCGTTTTTTTCGACCTTAGTCGTATTACAAGAGACATGTTTGTTTACTATAAGTTTTTAGATTTAATCGTTCAAGAAAACTTGATTGTATATCTTGCTCAAACAAGGGAGCAGTTAACGCCTCCTAGTTCTGAACTAGATGACCATATGAAGTCCATGATTGCCATTCTAAATAAATATGATAGAGAAAAAATGAGTAAGATTGCTAAATCATGGTGGACATCTGAACGACGTTCTGAACACAGCCAAAGGATGAAAGAAATATATAGAAAGAAGAAAGCAGCACAGACCCCTTGAAGCCGAGGGGTTCTCTTTTCCCCCACAACATATATCCGCAAGGAGGAAAATCATAGCATTCATTAACACAACGAGGAGGAGATTTTGATGGCAGTTTACTGTGTAGGATATGTTCGCGTATCCGTTGACAAGACAGGTGAAAAAGTCAGCCCTGAGCAACAAGCAGATGCAATTCGTTCTTTTGCACATAGAAATGGTTGGGAAGTGTACGAGATATATAGGGATATCGACGTCAGCGGCGGGAGCATGGTTGGTCGCCCTGAATTTAACCGTATGCTGATGGATATTCAAAAACTAAACATTAAAACAATTGTGTTTTGGAATTTAAGCCGGTACACACGGGACTTTTTCGACTTCATAGACATGACAAGACAACTTCAGGCACAACAAGTTAACCTCTGGACAGCAGAGGATAACAATAACATCGATTTACGAAATTGGAACTACAACAGTATGTACAGCATTTTTAAGGCCATGTTCGCTCACCAACAGAGGGAGGATATCCGGGCAACAGTAAAGGCTAATTTCAATAAGATGGTGGCCGATGGCCACTCGATAGGATCGCCAGCAATGTTTGCGCTAAAAAAATGCAAAATAAAGTTTCGTATCGGTGATAAGGAAGTAACACGAACATCCTACGAATATGACGATATGGAAAAGGTTGAACTTGTCCGGCTGATATATAAAATGTATACGGAAGATAATGTAACTGATATGGAAATTGTTCGTTTTCTTAATCAAAATTATTCTCACCTTGTCGATGTTGAAGCAGTAAAAAAATATCGAAAAGGAAAAGCAAAAGATCTTATGGACGGAAAATCCGTTCTGAAGTGGAACAAAAGCAAAATTGTTAGGATCTTAAGTTCCACACAGGCCACAGGCTACGCTTGCAAAACAAGGGAAAAGGTTTCAAAAATAAAACACAGGAAATTGCCCGAATCCGAATGGATTTGGAGCAATAATTTTCTTGAGGGTAAGGAACCAGACTTTCCTCCCCTAGTTGATTTAGAAACTTGGTTTAAAGCACAGCATATTAGAAAATCAAGAAACCCAAAGGAACGGAAAGAATACGAGCCACGGCGCTTCAACTCTCCTTACCTTTTGTCAGGATTATTAAGATGTGGATGTTGCAGTTATGCAATGACAGGCCGAAAAGAACGGGGTTCAACCACACAGACTATTCATCACTATTACTATTGCCGAACACATTCTTCCCTTGGAGCAGCATGTGACAACAAAGACAATGTTCCGTGCCGTGTGATCGATGATGTAGTCTTGCGACTTTTTGGAAATACAGCAACAATCCTGGCTATCATTAAAACCATTGCAGAACATCAGGAGAACAATAAGGATCGCGAACAAAATTACATTAATAAACTTAGTGGTTTAGAGAATCGTATTCGTGTCCTAAATGATGAAATTGAAAAAGACATGGATAGTTTTCGTTACACTACAAGTGAAAATGTAAAACGGAGGTTCATGGAATCGATTGATGAAAAAGAAAATGAATTGCAAAAGGTAAAGAAAGAAAAAGAACTGTTCGTTAAAGGGCAAGAAAGTGCTTCTGTTAAGAAAATTAACCTGCATGAATTAGTGGGAATGCTTTTAAAGACACCTGAGTTGATTGCTGATGAACAAAGACCTGTCTTACGAAGATATCTAGAAACAATTATTGAATGTGTCTTCTATTACAAAGACAAGGTTGTTATTCATTTAAAATTTGCCAAGAGGGATATCCGAGTTGAGGTTGACAATCCTGATGATGAAAAAGTAAAGAAAGCAGAGTTTGAGAAACAACAAAGACTGATTGAGCGGGTTAAAGGAAACATAGCAGAAGAAGTTGATCATAGAAAACTTCTGTACATGCTTTCGTATTTGTGGGATAAGAAAGAACTTACGGAGGATGAAGGAACTGTTCTTCAAACAGTGGCATATGTGCTTGAAGAATATAACAAGAGATTGGTGGAGGAAGCCGTCCCTTTTGATTTGGCCGGTATTGCCTCTAAAAATGCCGAAAACGGCGATTTGTTGGTGATACCGGCACACCCCCTTGCCCATGCGGCTATTATGGGGCGGAGACAACGGCTCACCCCTGCACGTGCAGTCCCTTGAAGATCGAGCATTACCGCTCCAAAATTTCCGTTCCGCTGCTCGACCGCATCGACCTGCAGGTAGAAGTCCCACGTATGGACTACAATCAAATCCTGGAGGCGCAGCCTCAGCTCTCCTCCGCAGAAATGAAAGTGCAGGTGGACGGGGCGCGCCGGCTCCAGCTGGAGCGATACCGGCAAATGGGGATTACATTTAACGGCGAGCTGCAAGGCAAGCTTCTGCGCGCTCATTGCAGGCTGCATAAGGAAGCGGAGACACTGCTGCGCAAATCGTTCGAGGTGCTCGGACTGAGTGTTCGGGCCTATGACCGGATTCTGAAAATCGCCCGCACCATTGCCGATTTGGACGGCAGCGACACACTGGACACCCCTCATCTCGCGGAGGCGCTCCAGTACCGCAGCCTGGACAAAAAAACGCATTCCGCAGGCTTCCCCCGCTAGAATGCGTTCTCGAAATGCTCTATGGAAATGCTGCCGCCTGCTTTATCGGTCATGACGGATATTACATCGAATCTCGGCTGCAGCTCCTGAAGCTGGCAGCGGTGGATATAAACCTGCGCGGTACCCGCTACCTGCTGCTGCTTCCGGTAATCGACCGACTCCTGCGGCGTGCCGAAAGCCCGGTTTCCGCTTCGTGTGCGGACCTCAACAAATATGAGAAGCGGGCCGCTTTCAGCGATGATGTCGATCTCTCCGGTCCGGCAGCGCCAATTCCGCTCCCGGATCCGGTAGCCGAGGCCCTCCAAATACTGCGCCGCTCTCTCTTCTCCCAAAGCGCCTAATTGCTTGCGGTTCAAGCCTGTCTCTTTCATAGATCAGTACCTCGCCCCCGCTTCCTTGGCCCGCTGATCCGAGCGATAAATGAAGGTTAAAATTTCGGCAACGAGGTTGTACAGCTCAGGAGGGATCTCCTGATCCAGCTCCAGCTTCGACAATACCTCCACCAGCGAGGCGTCCTCCTGGATAGCCACGCCGTTTTCCTGTGCCTTCTTCATAATCGTTTCCGCAATTTGCCCCTTGCCCTTGGCGACGATGGTCGGCGCCTTGGACTGATCGGGGGAATATTTCAGAGCGACCGCTTTTTTTATCGGATAGGGCGTCTGCTCCTGCTTCATCCTTGGATCCTTCATACACGAACATCCATTCCCCTGTATGGTTTGCTGCCATATACCGATTGCAGCGGCACAGGCACAGTTGCGGTATCCCTCTTATCCGAATCGCCGGATAAAGAGCCAGCCTGCCTTAATTCAGGATAAGGACTGCATTTTATAGAGATAAACTGGTAGCCGATCTTTGAAAGACTTGCCGCGATATCGTCCCTGCGCGCCTCCAGCAGCGCTGGAATATAAGGCTGATTATTATGGACTTGAAGGCTGACAATACGATCGACCACCTGAACGTCGACCATGGTGTCGCCCAAGGTTTTCATTCTGAGATCAAAAACGAGACGGCAGTTGCGCGCGTCAATCTCGCCCCGCTTCCCTTTGCGGGATTGAATATGAATCGCCGCCGTCTGCTCTCCATTCGCGTTGAGCAACGGCACGAACAAAGTAATATGCGAAAACATGGACGCTTTATCTGAATTCAGCAGCAGTTGCTGGCCCGTAATGTGCTGCACCGCTTGCTGCGCCGTTTCCTTCAAGGAAGCGGGAATATCGTCCGCCTGCATCATTTGCAGCAGCGCGCCTTTTAAGGTCTCCGTCATCCTCGACGACTCCGGCGAACTTCCCTGGCCCTGCGCCAGTACCGGAATACCACCGCCAGCCCCGTCGTGGTCCGCCTGCATCGGTGCCTGGCTTCGACCGTGCTCCGGCAGCTTGAACAGGCTGCTCTCATGCTCTATGCCCAAAGATTTCACCAGCCGCGATAGCCAATGCCCCTCGCTTCCGTCTGCCGCCGCACCCCCGTTCGGGTTCGAAGCTTGAGTGCGCGAATCCGCAGCAGCGCCGCTCTTAACGGCAGCCTCCTGGCCGTCGGCCCCAGACGCTCGGCCCGCCGTGTCGGCCGCCGGCTCCGCGCCGTTCGGATCCGCAGCGGCTGCCGCCGGAGCTTCAGGCGTCATCCCCGCGGCATCGGGCCTGCGGGCCGAAGGCGCTTCGCCCGCTCCAGCGCTTCCCTGCGGCGCGGCCGGCATCGCCGGCTCCTGCCTTGGGGCGGCGGCACCGCCGGGAGCCGCTCCTTCGTCGCCCGCAGCCGGGGCCGCCTGGCCACCGCCCGATCCCGCCGGATCGGGCTCGTGCCCCTGGAGCGTCACGCCGCCTGGCGCGGCTGCAGGCACGCCTCTGCCCGCAGCTGCCGCAGCCCCAGCGCTAGCAGCTTGAGCCGCTGTGCCGGCCGGCGGCGCCTGCCCTTGCCGTCTTGGCTCCGCGGCGGCTTCTTCAACCGCTTCAGGCAGGCTCAAGCCTGCGGCGGTTTGGCCCTCCTGATCGGCTCCAACCGCCTCCAGTGCCCCAGCCGCTGCAGCTCCTGCAGCGGCTGGGCTGCCTCCCAGGCTTCCGGGATTCGCCTGCTTTCCCACAGCAGCACCGTCCAAAGACGCTGTCAGACGGCCTGCCGTTCCGTCTGAGCCTTTAGATGTACCTGCCCCAGGCACCGGGTTTCCCATGCCTTCCGCAGACTCCTTCAGGGCCGCTGCCCCGTCTGATGGCCGCATCACCTGCCCGGAAACCGACTTCATCTCACCCAATATTTGTTGAAATGCTTCCAATGCCGACTTGGAGGAAGCCGATAAACCCTCACCGCCTTGAAGCAATGCGGTGATCTGCGTGTCCAGCTGCCGCAGCGTCTCATGAAAAGCAGGGCCTGTGGTCGCTTGCCGGACAGCCGAGACACTGTCCGGCGTAAGCGGCAGCCCTTTTTGAAACGCGATAATAGCCGAAGGCAGCCATTCTTCCTGCTTTAGGGTTTCCGGCATTTTCGTCTGCAGCTCGGCAAACGCTTGAATCGTCTCCTTCGCCAAAGGAATTCCGGCCTGATGCAGTGCCTGCACCAGCTGGCGGTTTGCCGCCGTATCCGGCAGACCGATATTTTTCATCAGCTCGGACATGGAGCTGTCCGCTATTTGCACACTGGACCCGCTTAGCGGCTTCAAGACGATCTGTTCCGAGCTTGATTCCGGCTGCACCTGAAGCATCGTCACCTCGCCTTGCTTCAACGGAGTCTCCAGCTTGGCCCTTACCTGCACGCCGCTGATGTTCAGTATGGCCTCATCATTCGGCAGCTGCTGCTGCACAACTCCCTTGACGACCTCTCCTGCCTTAAGCTCCAGCTTCTTCGGCTCGGCTGCCTGCAGATCGCCGCCAACAAAGCTTCGTATCAAACCGCTTATATTCACGGGTGCATTCCTCCCGACCTTTCTATGGCGTTACACATACGTATATATTGTTTATCGGCAGCGGGGCTCCGAAAATAAAGGACCGGCTTTGCTCAAGCCAGCCCTTCTCCATCAGCAGCCCGCTCCGCTAAAATAACAGCTGCTGCTCTGCCAGTATGTTCTTCAAAAACGTTTTGCGATGCAGCGGCGACGGACCGTATTCGGCGATCCTTTCCCGGTGCAGCTTGGTAGCGTACCCCTTATGTAATCCGATGCCGTACTCAGGATATTGCAGATCCCATTGCAGGCACATGCGGTCGCGCGTTACTTTGGCAATGATCGAAGCGGCCGCTATCGATTGGCTCAGCGCATCTCCGTGAATGACGGCCATCTGCTCGATAGGACTGTCAACCCGCTCCGCATCCACCAGCAAGTAATCGGGTGTTGCTACAAGCTGCTCCACTGCTTGCTTCATGGCCAACCGCGCCGCCTGCTTTATATTTATCGTCTCAATCGTTCTTACATCCACAATGCCGATACCTATCGCCACGGCTTCCTGTTGGATCGTTTCGAACAATTTCTCGCGCTTCTTCTCAGACAGCTTCTTCGAATCGTTCACTTCTTCAAGCACAAGTCCTTCCGGCAAAATGACCGCCGCAGCGACAACATCGCCGAACAGACAGCCCCGGCCTACTTCATCGACACCCGCAATCGCGCTCCTGCCCTGATTCCATAATGACTGCTCATATTCCAACAGCATGCGCTCTGATCTTCCTTCCCGGCTTTCTACTCTCCCAATCTGTTAAAACCTGCACTTCATTATACTAGAATTCGTCAGAAACGGATATGTTTTCTCCAAAGGCAAACTTTGCATAAACTATCGCCGCGTTCCAAGCCCGCTCTTAACGCATCGGACATGCTATCCTTCCATAACGGCCTCTCTTAGCGAGACTTTCAGAATGTATGCGTAGGCACTATTATTGAACAAAAAAAGAAGCCGCCCGCCGGGGAGGCCACTGAAAAAGTCATTGCTACGAGTACGGAACATTCTTCCGATCGCTGTTGTCCCTGTATTTCTCTGATTATGTTCCGCTTGTAGCGGTTGAAATCCAAGGACAAAGGCGAACGGTTACGCTTCTACAGAACATTTCCGTACCCTCCGTAAGTTTTTCAGTGACCGCCGCCGGGACGACTCTTTTCAAATCAATTACATGCTTCGGTTAACGGCTTTCCGGCTCCATGTCCAAAACGGGAATATCGCTTGGCGCTTCCAGGCTGACCCGTCCCATCTTTCCGGCGCGAAGCTCGCGCAAGATGGTTAACGACGCCTTTTCCAAGTCGACGCGGCCTCCGCTCAGCAAAGCCCCGCGCTTGCGGCCTATCGCTTCCATGACCTCAATAATAGCCTCGGTATCGCCCGGATCCTCAGGCAGCTTCGCGATGCCAAAGCGCTCCTGCAGCGAAGCTCCGTAATGGCCTGCCAAGTAGCGTACCGCGAATAAGGCCACTTCTTCGGGGTATAAAATTTCTTCTTTGATCGCTCCGGTTGCCGCGAGCCTCATGCCCACCTGCTGGTCCCTCAAACTTCGGCCATAAAATCCCAGGCGTATCGAGCAGCTCCATCTCCGTGCCGACCTTGATCCACTGCTGACCTTTCGTGACGCCGGGTTTATCCCCGGTAGCCGCGATTTTACGGCCTGCCAGCCGGTTGATCAGCGTGGATTTTCCGACATTCGGAATGCCTACGATTAAAGCGCGGATCGCACGCGGCTTGATCCCTTTGCTCAGCTGCTTCTCGATTTTCTCGGCCATCAGCTGCTTGCAGCGGGACATAATTTCCTTCATCTGATTCCCCGTAGCGGCATCCACAGGCAGCGCTTGAAGGCCCTGCTCCGCAAAATACGCCACCCACTGGGCGGTTACTTCCGGATCCGCCAGATCCTGCTTGTTCAGCAGCACCAGCCGGGGCTTGTTTTGTAATATTTCATCAATCATCGGGTTTCTGCTGGACAAAGGAATTCTCGCATCCAACAGCTCAATCACGACATCGATCAGCTTCAGCTTTTCCTGAATCTGACGACGGGCTCTCGTCATGTGACCTGGAAACCACTGAATCGTCATACGGTCACCTCTGCTTCTCTTTCAACATATGCTGCAGAACTTTACTTGAAATGCACAAAACTGATTTTATCGAAAGGCCAGAAAATCAGGTCGGCACGTCCTACAATTTGATCGTATTTAACAAAACCGATATCACGGCTGTCCTGGCTGTTGGAACGGTTGTCTCCCATAACAAAGACCGCCCCCTCAGGAACCGTTTTTTCCGGGAAATTTCTTGTATTATAGGGTATCCCTTTTTTTGCGGCGTCATCCAACGCTTTCTTCAAATAAGTCTCGTCGACCAGCTGACCGTTCACATACACTTTGTCGCCGTCGACTTTCACCGTTTCCCCTGGGAGCGCAATGACACGCTTGATGTAATCCTTATCCTTCGTGGCGTGAAATACAACCACTTCGCCATGCTGCGGCTTATGTATCGAGTAAATAATCTTGTTGACAATCAGGCGCTCACTGGTGTAAAAGTTGGGTTCCATCGACGGCCCTTCTACAATAAACGGAGCAAAGATCAGCCAGCGGATAAAAAAAACGAGAACCGCTGCAATGAGCAGCGCCTTGATCCATTCCCAGGCTTCGTTCTTCAGCGGACTTGACTTCTCCATCGTTTGTTCCTGCTCCATAATAGACCTGCCCTTCTCATGATGTGCCCGTAAAAAGAATTCCGAAAAAACGAAAAGGAGCTTGTAAACAAGCCCCTGTTTGTTTTCGTCTTAGCGAATCTCTTGAATTCTTGCCGCTTTACCGCGAAGACCGCGCAAGTAGTACAGCTTCGCGCGACGAACTTTACCACGGCGAGCCACCTCAAGCTTATCAATCTTCGGCGAATGAATCGGGAACGTTCTTTCTACGCCAACACCGTAAGAAATTTTTCTAACAGTGAAAGTTTCGCTGATACCGCCGCCGCGGCGTTTGATAACAACACCTTCGAACAGCTGAATACGTTCACGGGATCCCTCGATAACTTTTACGTGTACCTTAACTGTATCCCCTGGACGAAACTTAGGCAAATCTTGGCGAAGTTGTTCCTTCGTAATCTCCTGGATTAAACTCATGTATGACTCCCTCCTTCCACACAGGTGTTCATTCCGCCTCTGAAGTCAATTCCATCGATGTCATGCGTAGAGGACCACCGTAATCGGGCAAAAATGCCACAACGTTGTATATATTAGCATAAACTCTATGGAAACACAAGCAATAATCCCGCCTGGTCATAGATTTAATAAAATACCCCCACAAAGTGGGGCTTATGCGTTGAAGCGGACTCAGGTACTTTGCGGGGGCCCCGAAAAGCTATAATTCTGATATGTTCCGTCTACGTCTCCGACGGTCCCAGCTTGCGCCGTTCTTCCTCCAGCCAACGCTTTTCGGCGGCGGTTAAAGGATAGCTTTCCAGCAAATCCGGCCGCTTGTTTAAGGTGCGGAGCAGCGCCTGCTGCTTGCGCCATTTCTCAATGTTCGCATGGTGACCTGACAGCAGAATATCCGGCACCTTCCAATCCCGGAACTGCTCCGGACGGGTATAATGAGGGTATTCCAGCAGCCCGGTGCTGAACGAATCCGTCACAGCCGAGGTTTCGTTGCCCAGCACGCCCGGTAGAAGCCGTACGATGCTGTCGATCATCACCATGGCCGGGAGCTCTCCCCCCGTAAGCACATAATCGCCGATAGAGAATTCATCGGTCACCAGATGCTCCCTGATCCGTTCGTCGTAGCCTTCATAATGACCGCAAATAAAAACGAGGTGATCCTCTTGGGACAGCTCCTCCGCCTTCTGCTGAGTGAACGGCTCGCCTTGGGGGCACATCAGGATAATGCGCGGCTTGGCTGCCAGAGGCTCGGTCAGCGCTTCTACCGCCGAAAAAATCGGCTCCGCCTTCAATACCATGCCTCCGCCTCCGCCATACGGATAATCATCCACCGTATTGTGCTTATTGTTGGCGTAATCGCGGAAATTTACCGTGTTCAGCCGGACGATCTCCTTCTCCCGGGCTTTGCCCAAAATGCTCGAGGAAAACACGCCGTCGAACATGGCAGGAAATAAGGTCAGCACATCGATCCTCATAGCTTGCAATAAGCCTTCCATCACATGGACCTTAACCAGCTTGGCCTCCACATCCACATCCAGCACGACATCGTCGATATAGGGAAGCAGGACCGGCTTGCCTGCCGGGCGCTCGACCACCCAGACGTCATTGGCCCCGGGAGACAGAATTTCACTGATCGTGCCGAGCTCTTCTCCTTCGTCAGTGATAACCTTACAGCCGATAATCTCATGGTGATAAAATTCGTCGTTCGTCAGCTCCGACAAATATTGTTCTTCCACCTTCAACAGCCAGCCCTTATACTTCTCGACCTCGTTGATGTTGTGAAAGCCTTTGAACTTAATGATAAACAGCTTTTTGTGCTCTCGGGCCGCTTCTACGACCACCGGCAATGTTTTTTGACTTTGCGGATCAAAAAATATCAGTTCGCTGCCTATGGCAAACCGCTCATCCGGAAAATCCGTTTCCGGAAAAATTTTCAAATCTCCGCGAATACCGTGCGTGTTGACAATTTTTCCAACCGTATATAGTTTTTCGCTCATTGTGCCCCTCCGGCAATAATTCAGGATACGAGAAAAGAGTTAGGATTCCTCCTAACTCTCCAATGTATCCATTATGATACAATCTCAACCGAGACTCGCTTGCTTTCCTTGACTGCAGCTGAAGTGACGACGGTCCGAAGAGCTTTGGCAATACGTCCCTGCTTGCCGATTACCTTCCCGACATCATCGGGATGAACCGACAGCTCGAACGTAATGCTGCGCTCATCTTCCACTGCCTTCACTTGCACTTCTTCGGGATGATCCACCAACGCCTTAGCGATAACGGTAATTAGATCTTTCATAGCACCCTCCGAAATTGCAGATTACTTCTGCAGTTTGGACTCGTGGAACTTCTTCAGGATACCTGCTTGGCTGAACAGACTGCGAACTGTATCAGAAGCTTGAGCACCTGTTTGCAACCATTTCAATGCTTTCTCTTCATCAATATTTACAAGTGCTGGTTTAGCCACTGGGTTGTAAGTACCGATCTCTTCGATAAAGCGGCCGTCACGCGGGGAACGGGAATCCGATACCACCACACGGTAGAAAGGAGCTTTGTGAGCACCAATACGCTTAAGACGAATACGTGTTGCCATGTTGAAAATCACCTCCATCATAGAATAAAAGCTGTATAGTCATCCGGACGGCTTAGCCGAACGGAAACTTCATTCCTTTGCCCATCTTGCCCTTCAGGTTCTTCATCATTTTGTTGCCCTTAGGCCCCATCATGCTGGAGAACTGCTTCATCATCTTGCGCATATCGTCGAACTGCTTGATGAACCGGTTCACGTCCTGAACAGAGTTGCCGCTTCCCGCAGCAAGCCGTTTACGGCGGCTCGGACTCAGGAGATCCGGGTTCGCCCGCTCTTCCTTCGTCATCGATTTCACAATCGCAGCAACTCTCGCCATCTGCTTATCGTCCACCTTCAGATCCTTCATGCCCTTCATCTTGTTCGCTCCGGGCAGCATGTCCAGAATCTGATCGAGAGGTCCAAGCTTCTTCACCTGCTCCATCTGATCGAGGAAATCGTCAAAGGTAAACTCGGCGGTCCGCATCTTGCGTTCCATCTCTTTGGCTTTCTCCGCATCGATGCCTGCCTGCGCCTTCTCAATGAGGGTAAGCACATCCCCCATCCCCAGAATTCTGGAGGCCATCCGGTCCGGATAAAAAGGCTCGAGGGCATCCATCTTCTCGCCCATCGCCGCGAACTTGATCGGCAGGCCGGTAACGGCTTTAACCGAAATGGCCGCACCGCCGCGGGTATCACTGTCGAGCTTCGTCAGGACGACGCCTGTCATTTCGAGCTGCTTGTGGAAGCTCTCCGCGACATTGACCGCCTCTTGACCGGTCATAGCATCGACGATCAGCAAAATCTCATCCGGCTTGATCGCCTCGACGATCTGCTTCAGCTCTTCCATCAGCTGTTCATCGATGTGAAGCCGTCCCGCCGTATCCATGATCAGGTAGTCATTGCCATGATCCTTGGCGTGCTGCAGCGCGTTCTTCGCAATCTCGACCGGACTGACCTGGTCGCCCATCGAGAATACGGGCACCTTGAGCTGCTCACCGAGCACCTGCAGCTGCTTGATCGCTGCCGGACGGTAAATATCTCCCGCCGCCAGCAGCGGACGGTGGTTCTGCTGGAGAAGCATCTTAGCCAGCTTACCGGTTGTTGTCGTCTTACCTGCCCCTTGCAGACCGACCATCATAATGACCGTCGGCGGCCGATTCGAGCGGGCCAGCTTGCTTTGCGTACCGCCCATCAGATCGGTCAGTTCTTTGTTTACAATATCGACAACGATCATCGCAGGTGTAAAGCTTTGCAGCACTTCCTGGCCGATCGCCCGTTCCTTCACCTTGGCGATGAATTCTTTGACAACCTTAAAGTTGACATCCGCTTCAAGCAGCGCAAGACGAACTTCGCGCAAAGCTTCGTTTACATCGTCTTCCGTTAGCTTGCCTTTGCCCCTCAGCTTGCTGAATACATTCTGCAGACGGGTTGCTAATCCATCGAATGCCATACGAATTCACCTCCTAAAGCGTTCCTTGTGTTCCGTAAGTACCTGCATCATCTATGCAAACGAAAACCAGTTAAGTATTGAAATCATCAGCTCATCCGGTACTGCCAAGCTTACCAGGTTCAATCCAGCGTCAGCCATTGCTCAAGCAGTGCGCCCGCTTGGTTCCGGCGTTCCTCCGGAAGCTCTGAGAAAAGCTCTTCAAACTGGCCTGCCAGCTGGACGCGCTCCTCATGCTTCGACAGCAGCGCAAGCTTCGTCTCGTAATCCTCGAGCACCGCTTCGGCCCGCTTAATATGCTCATAAACCGCTTGACGGCTGATCTGAAACTCCGCAGCAATTTCGCCAAGGGAATAATCGTCATGAAAATACAGCTTGCAAAACGTTTGCTGCTTCTCGGTCAAAAGCTTCTCGTAAAAGTCAAACAGCAGGTTAATGCGGTTCGTCTTCATCAGTACGTTATCTTCCGTCATAGTGTCTCGCCTCCGTTAAGGTAAAACACTTTACAGCAACAGAAATTATAATACTCAAAATGAAGAACGATGTCAAGCATATTTCCTTGTCACCCCGATAAAACTTCAAAAACCGCTGCCCGAGCTACGATTTCAGCGTTTCCGAGCTCTCCTGTTCGCCTTCCGGAATCCATTTGCTGAACAACGCATGAACGAATTGGTCGGAATCAAACGGCTGCAGGTCGTCCATTTTCTCGCCCAGTCCGACGAACTTGACCGGCAGCTTCAGCTCCTGACGAATGGCAACAACAATACCGCCCTTGGCTGTGCCGTCCAGCTTGGTCAGCACGAGACCCGTCAGACCGGATTTCTCGTCAAAGTTCTTTGCTTGGCTGAGCGCGTTCTGACCGGTAGTTGCGTCCAGCACCAGCAGCACCTCATGCGGGGCGTCCGGTACTTCCCTCCGGATGACGCGGTAAATTTTGTTCAGCTCCTCCATCAAATTCACTTTGTTCTGAAGCCTTCCCGCCGTATCGCACAGCAGCACGTCCGCGCCGCGGTTTTTGGCCGCATGCAGCGCATCGAACATGACAGCCGCCGGGTCTGAACCCGCCTGCTGCTTGATCACATCCACACCTGCGCGCTGTCCCCATGCTTCCAGCTGCTCAATCGCTCCTGCGCGGAACGTATCTCCCGCAGCCAGCATAACCTTCTTGCCCTGCGATTTCAAATGATGCGCCAGCTTCCCGATCGTCGTCGTCTTACCTACTCCGTTCACACCGACGAACAAAATGACCGTCGGACCGGAATCGGCCATCTTCAAATCGGTGTTCTCGTCGCCCTTGAGCAGATGAATCAGCATTTCCGATAAAATCGGCTGCAGCTCGCTCGGCTGCTCGATCTTCCGCTTCTTCACTTCCGCGCGGAGATCGTCGATCAGCTTCAATACCGTATTGACGCCTACATCGGCGCCGATCAAAATTTCTTCCAGTTCTTCGTAAAATTCCTCGTCAATCTTTTTGCGGCGGGTGAACAAGTCCTCCACACGTTCTACGAATACATCGCGAGTCTTTGTCAAGCCTTCTTTAAATTTATTCGTCACCGCCTCGGCCTTCGAGGAAATGCTCTCCTTCAATCGTTTAAAAAAGCTCACCGGCTTCAGCCCCCTGTTTGTCTAATTCATTCTGTTCCGCAGCTCACTCAGCTCGCAATAATCGCTTCGTCTTCCTCCAGACGTACCGATACGAGCTTAGATACGCCGCCTTCCTCCATCGTGACTCCGTACAAGACGTCGGCTTCCTCCATCGTTCCTTTGCGGTGGGTTACCACGATGAATTGTGTCTGCTCCGAAAACTCTCGCAGGTACTCTGCAAACCGTGTGACGTTAGCCTCATCCAATGCGGCTTCCACCTCATCCAGCACGCAGAAAGGAACCGGCTTCACGCGGATAATGGAGAACAGCAGCGCAATCGCGGTCAAAGCGCGCTCGCCTCCCGACAGCAGCTGCAGGTTTTGCAGCTTTTTGCCCGGCGGCTGGGCTACGATCTCGATCCCCGTATCGAGCAGGCTGTCCGGCTCGGACAAAATCAGGTCCGCCCGGCCTCCGCCAAACAGCTTGGCGAATACAACCACGAAGTGCGACCGGATCGCATCGAACGTCGTACGGAACCGTTTGGACATCTCCTCGTCCATTTCCCGGATCACTTGGTACAACGTCGTCTTCGCTTCAACAAGATCGTTCTTTTGCTCGCTCAAAAACTGGAAGCGCTCGTTGACCCGCTGGAACTCCTCCACCGCACCCAGGTTTACATCTCCCAGAATAGCGATCTCACGCTTCAGCTCGCGCACGAGATTCTGGTCCGAGCACGTCCTCCGGTACCGGATAACGGATTTTCGCCAGCTCGAAGCTGAGCTCATAATCGTCCGACAGCTTTTTCAAGAGCGTTTCCAGCTCAACATCGAGACGGGTGACGCGCACCTCGGTCTGGTGAAGCTGCTCCTCAACCTGGCGAAGCTGCGTGCGCTCTTCTCTCGTTTTGTTCTCTTCGAACTCCAGCTTGGCCTGCCATTGAGCCCGTTCGGCTCGTTTGAGCTCCAGCTGCTCGGTGCAGTGCTGTTTCTTCAGCTTGAGATCGTTTAACTGCTCGATCTGCTGAACCGTCTCCTGCTCGTGGTTGGCCATGTCCCGCTCCAGCTGCTGGATCAGACTGCGGTTCAAATCCAGCTCCCTCTTAAGCTCATTCGTCTCAAGGCTGGACCGCCGTTCCTGCTCCTGCAGCAGCTGCTTCTCCTGCGAATGGGAAGCGACTTTAATTTTCAGATCCGTCAGCTGCGTCTGCAGCTCTTCCTTCGCCAGTTCACCCGCCTTACGCGCAAGCTCAGCTTCACGGATTGCCTGCTGCAGGATTGTTTCCTGCTCCTGCAGTCTCTCCAGCGCGGCCAGCGCAGCCGTACGCCGCCCGTCCAGATCGCGGCGCTCGGTATCGAGCGCATCGCCATCCTGGCTGTACAGCGCCAGCTGGTCGCTGACCTGCTTGGCTTCATGCTCAAGCGGCTGCAAGCCGGCCCGAATTTGCTGTTCTTCGATACGCAGCGTCTCTCCGGTTTGGCGAATCTCCTCCAGCGTATGCGTCTCCGTATGGATCTCCTTGCGGACGGCATCCGCTTTCGTCCGAAGCAGCTGAAGCTGACGTTCGGAGTCGGCGATTTCTTTGTCCATTTCCTCGATTTGACGCTGACGGCTCAGCAAATTCGTCGATTTTTTCTGCTGGCTTCCCCCGGTCATCGATCCGCCGGGATTAACAACGTCTCCCTCGAGCGTCACAACGCGGTAGCGGTACTGCACCTTAGCCGCAATCCGGTTGGCAATGTCAAGCTGGCTGGCAATAATGACGTTGCCGAGCAAGCTTCCGACGATCTGCCGGTAAGTTTCGTCGAAATGCACCAAATCGACGCCGATGCCGACGAAGCCTTCCATCCCTTCGATCGCCCGTTTCTCCCCTTCGGGAATGGAACGGCCTCGAATGACATCGAGCGGCAAAAACGTGGCACGGCCCAGCTGACGCCGCTTCAGAAAAGCGATCGCATCGCGGCCGTTGCCTTCGCTGTCCACCACTACGTGCTGCAGCGCCCCGCCCAAGGCGGTCTCCATCGCGACTTCGACATTGGCGGGCACCTTGACAAGCTCGGCGACCGCTCCGCGGATACCGCGAAGATCACCGCGGTCTTTGGCTTTCAGCACTTCCTTGACCCCGTGCATAAAACCGTCGTAGTCGTTGGCCATCTCCCGCATCGTATCCCGGCGCGAAACCATCGCATCCAGCTTCTGCTCCCATTTCCGGACGGTCGACTGCGTCTCCTCGGACAACAGCTGCTTGGACTTCAAGCCTTGGCTGAGTTCAAGATAACGGTTGCGCGCTTCGGCAATCTGCTCTACAACTGTCGTGAGACGCTCTTCCAAATCGCGTTTGCGCTCCGTGATGCTCTGCTGCTGCTCTTTCCATTTACGGTGCTCATCCCCGAGCCTGTCCAACCGCTTAGTTAATCCCTCGCTCTGCTGCTCCGCGTAGCGCACTTCGTTGCGCGCGTTCGCCATTTCGTTCAAAATCTCCAGCAGCTCCGCCTTCAGACGGTCTTCCTCGCCGGAGCTGATTCCTCCGCTTACGCCGAGCAGACGGTCTTCTTCCGCCTTCAGCTTTCCCTGGAACTGGATCAATTCCGTCGAAATGACAGCGATTTTCTCCTGCAGCTGCTGCAAATCGGCCTGCTTCTCCGTCATCCGCTGCTCCTGCTGGGCAACCGCTTGCTTCAGCTGGGCCTGATTCGCTCCGTAGTTCTTCTTTCGTTCCTTTAATACCTCGCCTTGTCCTTCGCACTTCTCGAATTCTTCGCTGAGCTGCAGCAAGTGCTGCTGCAAGCGTTCGATCTCTTCCTCAAGACGGCGGGTTTCCCAGCGGTGCTTCTCTAGGTGAGCGTCATGCTGGCCTACAATGGCAGCAAGCTCGAGCTGCTCTTCCTTCAGCTTCTCCAGCCTCGCATTCGTGTCGGTTCAAGAAGCATAGATCTGCTCGATTTGATACACATACATGGCGATTTCGCTGCTCTTCAGCTGTTCCTTCAGCTCTTTGAAGCGAATCGCCTTCTCGGATTGCAGACGAAGCGGCTCGATCTGATCCTCCAGCTCTACCACCAAATCATGAATCCGCAGCAAATTTTGCTCGGTTTCCTGCAGTTTTTTTTCCGTTTCGCGTTTGCGCGATTTATATTTTACGATACCCGACGCTTCTTCAAAAATACCGCGGCGGTCCTCGGATTTCGTGCTCAATATTTCTTCAATCCGACCTTGTCCAATGATGGAGTAAGCTTCCTTGCCTATCCCCGTATCCATGAACAGCTCGGTAATATCCTTCAGCCTGCACGGCTGCTTATTGATTAAATATTCACTGTCCCCGCTGCGGTGCACCCGGCGCGTCACCGTCACCTCGTTAAAGTCCAGCGAGAGCGACTGGTCGGTATTATCGAGGGTTAGCGAGACTTCGCCATAGTTTACCGCTTTGCGGGCGTCACTGCCGGCAAAAATAATATCCTCCATCTTACCGCCGCGCAAGCTGCGGGCGCTCTGCTCTCCCAGCACCCAGCGGATGCCGTCGGATATATTGCTCTTACCGCTGCCATTCGGCCCTACAACGGCCGTGATGCCTTGGACGAATTCAAGCTCCGTTCGATCGGCAAACGATTTAAATCCTGACAGCTCAATACGCTTTAAAAACATCGTCTCACCTCAACGTTATTGTACCACACATTCCCTGCTGTAGATACCTTCCAGGCCCGCCAGTGCCGGGAAGCCCGCGCAGCGAAACCGTCTGCACAGCAGCATAATTATCCTGAAAACAAAAAGCAGCGAAAGCAGCCTTAACAGCTGCCCCGCCGCTTCCTTATTCTGACCGAAACCGAAGGACGTGTTTCCTTATCCTTATTGAACATTGACTTTCAACGCTTCCAGGGCTTGCGCAGCCGCATGCTGCTCCGCCTCTTTCTTCGATCGGCCCGAGCCTTGTCCGAGAAGCGTTTCATTCACCATAACCTGGGCAACAAATTCTCGTTCGTGGGCCGTCCTCGCTCATCGACAATCCTGTATTCCAGCGCGCCCATATTGTGCTGCTGTGTATATTCTTGCAGATGTGTTTTGAAGTCTACGGTCAACAGCTTGCCTTGATGCGGCAAGTTCGGAAACAGATGCTTGCGGAGAAAGGTCTTTACAACGTCAAGCCCCTGATCCAGATACAATGCTCCTATAAACGATTCAAACACATCGGCAAGAAGCGCAGGCCGCGTTCTGCCGCCTGTCAGTTCCTCACCTTTGCCCAACAGCACATAAGCGCCGAAATCCAATTCCTCGGCAAACCCGACGAGCGAAGGCTCGCATACGATGGAAGCTCTCAGCTTCGTCAGTTCGCCTTCCGAACGCTCCGGATACGTATCGAACAAATATTCGGAAACGGTCAGCTCCAGCACCGCGTCGCCCAGAAATTCCAGCCGTTCGTTATCCTTATAATTGCCGACACGATGCTCGTTCACATAGGAAGAATGGGTAAACGCTTGCCGTAAAAGCTCAGGCTTCCGAAACGTAATATTCAACGCCGACTGCAGCTGTTTCAGGTTTCGATGCATACCTTCACCACCTACTCAAGAGCATCCTGTATTGTCATTTCCGTCATGCGGCGGGAATTACTGTTCAAATTTCTTTAAAATAATCGTAGCGTTGTGACCGCCAAACCCAAACGAGTTGGACATGACAATGTCAACATCCGCTTGACGAGGCGTATTCGGCACATAGTCCAAATCGCACTCCGGATCCTGGTTCTCCAAGTTAATCGTCGGAGGAATGATCCCGTGCTTCAAGGTCAAGCCGCAGATGAGCGCTTCCACACCGCCGGCTGCTCCTAACAAGTGCCCAGTCATCGACTTGGTCGAGCTGACCGCAAGCTTGTAGGCATGGTCGCCGAACGCCTTCTTGATAGCCGTCGTCTCCGAACGGTCGCCTACCGGCGTCGAGGTTCCGTGTGCATTGATGTAGCCGACCTCTTCCGGCGCAATGCCGGCGTCTTTGATCGCCTTAGCCATACAGCGGGCAGCGCCGTCCGGATCCGGATCCGTCATATGGTAAGCGTCGCCGCTCATACCGTAGCCGATCACTTCACCGTAAATGCGGGCTCCGCGTTTTTGCGCGTGCTCCAGCGACTCAAGAATCAGAATACCGGAGCCTTCTCCCATAACGAAACCATCGCGGTCCGTATCGAACGGACGGCTGGCCCGCTCCGGCTCATCATTGCGAGTGGACATGGCGCGCAGCGCACAGAAGCCGGCCACCCCGGTCGGGCTGATCGTCGCTTCGGCTCCGCCGCAGATCATCACGTCCGCATCGCCGCGCTGGATCATTTTAAACGAATCCCCGATGGAATGCGTCCCCGTGGCACATGCCGTTACCGCCGTGCTGTTAGGCCCTTTGGCACCGGTCATCATCGAGATTTGGCCGGAAGCCATATTGGCAATCATCATCGGGATGAAGAACGGGCTGACACGCTTCGGTCTTTTTCCAGCAGGATCTTATGCTGTTCTTCCCAAGTGCTCAATCCCCCGATGCCGGAACCGACGTAAACGCCTACGCGCTCCGGATCCGTATCTTCCTTTACGTTCAAGCCTGCGTCCTTCAGCGCACTTAGGCTCGCCGCAACGGCGAACTGCACAAAGCGGTCCATCCGGCGCGCTTCTTTCTTATCGAAATATTGCTCCGGATTAAAATCTTTAATCTCTGCAGCAATACGTGTAGGATATTCGCTTACATCAAACAGTTCGATCGGCCCTACCCCGGATTTACCGGCAAGCAGGTTTCCCCAGAACGTTTCGAGATCATGACCCAAGGAGGTCATGACACCCATACCCGTTATGACAACTCTTTGCTTCACTTCCATCCACCTCTATCTAAAATAACATTTTGTTATGTATTTACTTGGTTAAAAATTCATTCGCTTATTCACCTGTCGTCAGGGCTGAATGGAGATAAGTCCCGTCTTATGAACCAAACGGGACTTATATCATTAAGTATGAGATTTTATGTACTCAACTACTTGACCTACAGTAGTAATTGTCTCCGCATCTTCATCAGAGATTTCCATATCAAACTCATCTTCCAATTCCATAACCAATTCTACTACATCTAGAGAATCAGCGCCTAGATCATCTTTAAAATTGGCTTCGAGGGTAACTTCGGCCTCATCCACACCAAGACGATCAATGACGATACGTTTCACGCGATCCAAAACATCGGACATCCGGTTCACCTCCTCCATGGTATTATACTGAACTTGCGGACAAATTGCCATAGGAAGCACACGGTTCGTCTGAAAAAAACAATATTTGCGAATAGTGACAATTGCCTGACAACAGCAGCTGTCATTTATTACGCGCCTATTCGGGCGGTTTACATGTACATACCGCCGTCTACATGAATGGTTTGCCCCGTCATGTAAGACGCGTCATCGGAAGCCAGGAAGCGTACCGCTTTGGCGATATCTTCAGGCTGCCCGAGCTTCGCCAGCGGAATCTGCTGCAGCAGCTGCGTGCGCATCTCCTCAGGCAGCTTGTCGGTCATATCCGTCTCGATAAAGCCCGGCGCTACCGCATTAACGGTAATACCGCGTGAAGCCAGCTCCTTCGCAGTCGCTTTGGTCATCCCGATGACGCCCGCTTTCGCAGCGACATAATTAGCCTGACCGGGATTACCCAGCACGCCAACGACCGAAGAAATATTAATAATGCGTCCGGAACGCTGCTTCATCATCGGACGCGTCGCTGCTTTGACACAGTTGAACACGCCCTTCAGGTTCGTAGCGATGACCTGGTCGAACTCGTCTTCCTTCATACGCATAATCAAATTATCTCTCGTGATGCCCGCATTATTCACCAGAATATCCAGCTTGCCAAATGTTTCAAGCACAAGCTTGAACATCTCCTCCACTTCCTGCGTGGAGCTGACATCCGCCTTCACCTTCACAGCCTTGCGGCCCATCGCCTCGATCAAAGCCACCACTTCGGCCGCCGCCGCTTCGCTTCCCGCGTAATTCACCGCTACATCGGCTCCGGCCTCTGCAAGCGTAAGCGCAATCGCACGCCCGATTCCCCGGGATGCGCCGGTTACCAGTGCTACTTTCCCCGTCAACATCGCGTTTTTCCTCCCTCATTAGATTAAACCGGGAAGCTTGCGCTTCCGGTTTAAACGGTTGGCTCCAATTGGAACTGATCCAACGCTTCTTTGCTGTTGATGCCGTATACTTTCACGGAACGGTCGATTTTCTTAATCAAACCGGCCAATACGGTGCCGGATCCGATTTCCACAAACGTATCCACGCCTTGCTCAATCAGCCAAGCTACGCTGTCTTCCCACAAGACGGAGGAATGCACCTGCTCCACCAGCAGATCGCGGATTTCCGCCGGATCCTGGACAGGACGCGCGGTCACATTCGCTACTACAGGAACGGAAGCCGGACTCATTTCAAGCTCCGACAGCACCCCTGCCAATTGCTCGGAGGCCGGTTTCATTAAGGAAGAGTGGAACGGTTCGCTTACTTCCAGCGGAATGACGCGCTTCGCGCCGGCTTCTTTTCCGCGCTCTACCAGAGCTTGTACGCCTTCCTTGCTGCCGGAAACGACAATCTGTCCAGGACAGTTCAGGTTGGCCAGCTCCACGACGCCAACCTCGCGGGAGATAGCTTCGCACAGCTGCTGCAGCGCTTCGCGCTCTCCGCCGAGCACGGCGGCCATAGCGCCTTGTCCGCTTGGAACCGCCTGCTCCATGAACTCGCCGCGGGCGCGCACCGTGCGCACCGCATCCTCGAAGCCGAGCACGCCTGCCGCCACCAAGGCGCTGTATTCACCCAGGCTGTGGCCGGCTACGTAATCCGGCTTAACGCCTTTTGCTTTGAACAGCTCCAGGTACGCTACGCTGGTTGTCAGAAGCGCGGGCTGCGTGTGATACGTAATTTTCAATTCCGAATCGGGACCTTCAAAAATAATGGAAGAAAGCGAATAGCCCAATGCAGCGTCGGCCCGATCGAACAGCTGCTTGGCCGCAGCGTCCGCTTCATAAATATCGCGGCCCATACCGACGGCTTGCGCGCCCTGCCCCGGAAATACAAATGCTATTTTGCCCATTTACCGTAGCTCCTTTCACCAACAGCCTCCGTTTTACAAGAAAAACGTCTTACCAGACCAATACGGAGGCTCCCCATGTTAATCCGCCGCCGAAGCCGACCAGCACGAGGCAGTCGCCTTCCTTGACTCTTCCGCTCTCCACGGCTTCCGCCAAAGCGACCGGAATGGAGGCTGCGGACATGTTGCCGTATTTATCCAAGTTAATCATAGCTTTGTCTTCATTTAAATTCAACCGGTTCAAAGCCGACTGAATGATCCGGATATTCGCCTGATGAGGCACAAGCAGATCGATGTCGCTTTTTTCAAGTCCCGCTTTGCGAAGAGCCTCTTCCGCTGCGCTGCCCATAATACGGACTGCGAATTTGAAGACTTCGCTGCCGGCCATATAAATAAAATGCCGTTTGCTTTCAAGGCTCTCAGACGAAGACGGACAGCGGGAACCGCCGCCTTTGATGTTCAGCAGCTCTCCGCCGGAACCGTCGGCGCCAAGCTCGAACGATTTAAAGCCGCGGCCCTCCGGCACTTGTCCAAGAACGACCGCACCCGCTCCGTCACCAAACAAAATACACGTATTACGATCGGTATAATCCGTAATTTTGGACAGGCATTCCGCGCCTATCACAAGCGCATATTTATAAATCCCCGCCGCAATGAAATTCGACGCATTGGCCAAGCCGTAGATGAACCCGGAGCAAGCAGCGGACAGATCGAATGCCGCGGCCTTTTTGGCGCCGAGCCTGTCCTGCAAAATGCAGGCCGTCGAAGGAAAGGACATATCCGGCGTAATTGTCGCCACCACGATCAGATCCAGCTGCTCGGCCGTAATCCCGGCCATATCCAGCGCTTTGAGCGCCGCTTCGTAAGCCAGGTCCGAGGACGCTTGTTCGGCGCTCGCCAGACGGCGCTCCCGGATTCCGGTCCGAGTCACGATCCATTCATCGTTCGTCTCGACCATTTGCTCCAATTCTTTATTAGTCAGTACCCGTTCAGGCACATATTTTCCTGATCCAATAATGCCAACCGGCAGTAAGTTCATAGGTCACAACTCGCTTCCGTTACTAATTTCCTTCGATATGCTGCCAACGAGATCATTTTTTACAGCGATACGCGCTTGTCTGACGGCATTTTTGATAGCAAGTGCATTGGAAGAGCCGTGACTCTTCAGCAAAAGCCCGTCTATGCCGAGCAGCGGCGCGGCGCCATGCTCCGAATAATCGAAGCTGCGGCGGAACTTGGTCAAGCCCGGTTTTAAAATGAGCGCAGCCAACTTGGTGAACAAGCTCTGCGTAAACTCTTTTTTCAGGACGGAGAAAATGACGGAAGCCGTTCCTTCGATCGACTTCAGCATAATATTACCGGCGAAGCCGTCACATACCAGAACGTCGCAAGGAGCTTTCAGCACCTCTCTTGACTCCACATTCCCGATGAATTGAATCGGCGCTTTCTCCAGCAGAGGAAACGCGGCTTTGGTCAGCTCATTGCCTTTCATCGCCTCGGTGCCCACGTTCAAAAGTCCTACCCTCGGCTTGGAAACGCCATGAACCTTATCTCTATATATACTGCCCATAATGGCGAACTGGAGCAGCTGCTCGGGACTTGAATCCATATTGGCGCCTAAATCCAGGGCCAGTACGCCTTTTCCGTCCACCGTCGGAATCATCGGAGCGAGCGCCGGACGCTCAATGCCCTTGATCCGCCCCACGACAAGCAGTCCCGTAGTCATAAGGGCGCCTGTATTGCCTGCTGAAATCATCGCGTCAGCCTCTTTTTCCTTGACCATCCGGCCGGCCACGACCATGGAGGCATCCTTTTTCCTGCGTACGGCCTTTACCGGTTCGTCATCGGCTTCAATAGTCTCCGCCGCATGGCGGACGACCAGATTGGAGGGCTTGGAGCCCTGAAGCAGCGGTTCGATCCGGGCGGAATCTCCTACTAAAATAATGGTCGTATCGGACCATTCCCGCGCTGCCTCCAGCGCCCCGGCCACGACCACGTCAGGAGCATCGTCGCCGCCCATCGCATCAATTGCTATCCGCATCTGGCTCCCCCTCTGTACGATCTTTTGCTGAATGATAAATAATGAAATTACCTTGAAACACGATTTCGTCTCCGACATAGGTGAATACTTCCACTTTAGCCTTGCCCTTGGAAATCGAGCGGACGTAAGCTTTGGCAATACATTTCTCCGCCAAATGCACCGAACGGACAAAACGGATGTCCGCCGCTGCCGTCAAGGCTATCGGATCGTTAATTAAAGCAACCGCAAGCGAATTCGCCTGGGAAAAAATATGATGGCCGCGGGCGATTTTCGTTCTTGAAAATACGTGCTCTTCCTTGATTTCAAACATCGAGATCCCGCTCTTGTCCAACTGAAGATCGATGACGTCCCCGATTACCTCGTGCAGAGGCAGCGAGCGAACCTGATCGTACGACTGCTCCGCCATCAGCTTCATGCGTTCCCGCAGCTCGGGAATCCCCAGCTCCAATCGGTCCAGCCGAATCGTCTGGATGCTCACTTGAAACGTGCGCATCAGCTCTTCGTCGGTAATAAACGGGTTGTCTTCAATAGCGCCGGCCAATTGCTGCTGACGCTGTCGTTTAGGAAGGCGTTCCATGCCGGACACCACCTTTTCCATGTAATCGTGTAAACCGGTTGAAGATCATCTTCGGAGATCTATGTAACCTAGTGTACCCAAATGGGATGACACTTTATCTTATGACCAAGTAATAAGAGATAGTATAATGGATACCTTAGGAAAAGGGAAGCATAAAAATAGCACCTCACCGTCAGATGAAGTGCTACCGCTTCTGCGTTCGAATGAACTATTGCTTGATGATCTCTCTTTTTTTGTAGGAACCACACACTTTGCAAACACGGTGAGCCAATTTCAATTCACCGCAGTTATCGCACTTTACCATGCCTGGAACTACTAATTTAAAGTGAGTACGACGCTTGTCGCGACGCGTTTTGGATGTTCTCCTTTGAGGTACTGCCATCTATCCCACCTCCTTCAACGAATTAAAACCACTTTCGATAAACCATTGTTTGCCGGCCTTACGGCTTGAAAAAGTCCGCTAAGCCCGCGAGACGAGGATCCACCTTATCATTCTTGCATTCGCAAGACGATTCATTGCGGTTGGTGCCGCAAGTCGGGCATAAGCCCTGGCAGTTCTCATCGCACAGCGGCACGAACGGTAAATCCAAAAGCACATTTTCAATCAAGTAGGGCATCAATTCTATCTTCTCATCTGTGACGTAATGCGTATCATCATCTTCGTCATCAGGCTCCGACTCATCTGCAGCAAGGGCAAACGTTTCGTGAAAAGGAATCTCCAGCCTTTGCTTCACCGGATTCAGACAACGCGAGCATTCCTGCTCCACATCGATGCCGAGCTCTCCGGTCACTTCCGCCTTCCCTTCTTCAAGGGGACGGGCCTGCAGGTTCACCTGCAGAGGGCCGAAGCTCAGCAAATCCTTGCGATTCTTCAAAACATCGGTCAAATCAATGGTCTCATTAATATGTACCGTGTTCGCTTTCTTCGCCAACTCTTTCAATCGAATGAACAATAGTATCACCCCAAACAAACAAAGATTATTATAGCGATAATCCTTCTATTTTGTCAACATTTTCAGATCATGCTATAGTGAAATAATTAAGGAACGTAGATAGAAACAGGTAAAACCAGCCGGCTTCATCTCCTACCGCTCCTAAAAAAGCCGCCGCACTCGACCTGCCGGGATAAGCTAAGCCTAAGCCAAGCCCTGCAGCCGCGGCCATTATACGAAAGGCAGGTCCTTCCATGAAAACCGTCGGACTGATCGTGGAATACAATCCGCTGCATAACGGTCATCAATATCATTTCCAACAATCGAAAAAGCTATCGGGCGCCGAGGCCAGCATTGCGGTCATGAGCGGCCAGTTTCTCCAGCGGGGCGAGCCTGCCGTCGTCGACAAGTGGGCCCGCGCCGAAATGGCGCTGCGCATGGGCGTCGATCTCGTGCTCGAGCTGCCTGTCGCCTTCTCGGCCCAGCCGGCCGAATGGTTCGCTTACGGCGCCGTATCCGCGCTGGAAGCGACCGGCGTCGTCGACAGCCTCTGCTTCGGCAGCGAAAGCGGCGAGATCGGCTGGCTGCACGCCGTCGCCGACGCGATGAGCAGCGAGTCCGCCGAGTTCGGCGAGCTGCTCCAGCGGGAGCTCAAGGCCGGGCTGCCGTACCCGGCCGCTTACGGCAAAGCGGTGGCCGCCTTCGTGCCGGGCACCGATGCGGCCGCGCTCGCCCAGCCCAACAATACGCTTGGGCTGCATTATTTGCTCGCGCTGCGGCGGCTCGGCAGCGCGATCCGGCCGCTGACCCTCACGCGGGAGAAAGCGGGCTACAGCCAGGTCGAGATTACCGACCGGCGGATTGCAAGCGCTACCGCGCTGCGGCGGCTGCTCTTCGAGCACGGCACGCTCGAAGAGCTGGTTCCGTACGTGCCGGAGGGCACGTACGAGGTGCTGCGCCGCGAGTGGCTCGCCGGGCGCGCGCCGGTGGGCTGGGAGGCCTACGCGCGGCCGCTGCTGCTCCAGCTGCTGCAGCACAGCGCGGAGCAGCTCGCCGAGTTCCACGAGGTGACCGAGGGGCTCGAGCACCGCGTCAAGCAGGCGCTGCCCGCGCTTGGAGCCTTGGGCGGCGCCGACGGTACAGGCGTCGTCGAGGCGCTTCTCGCGCGGCTCAAGACGAAGCGCTACACGCGCACCAAGCTGCAGCGGATGCTGCTGCGCATCCTGCTGAACCACCGGAAGACGCAACTATCCGCTGACGTCCTCCGGCAGGGCGTGCCGTACCTTCGCGTGCTCGGCTTTAGCCCTGTGGGCCGGGAGCTGCTGAAGCGAATGAAAAAAACGGCTAAAGCTCCGATCATCACCAAAGTGGCGAACGCTCCGGAAGCTTTGCCGCTGCTGCAGCTTGACCTGCAAGCGACTTCAGTCTATGCGCTGGGCTACGCCTCCCCCACGGACAAAGATTTGTTCCGGGACTACTACGAGCCCCCTGTCCAGCTTTAATGGCGAAGGACGCCTGCATCTGCGACCGGTAAGTTCCAACATACTCGAATACCGGGCGAGTGCACTTGGAACTTGCCGGGCACATGGCGGCGATCGAGCTTTCTTCCGCTATCTAAGATAACAGAGAACTTACAGGGTTACAGGGGAGCCGCCCCGCCATCCAGCGCATGCGAATCCGGGCGCGCTTTGTCGTGCTTCGCGCCGGCTGGGTCTTTCCCATGCGATAGCCCAGAACCAAGTGAGCCCCGAGCTGTTCGCAGCCTCCTAGCCTTTAGCCCTCGCTCCGGATAACTTATCCGGCACGAAGACTGGAGGCTTTATTTATGGGGCTTTAGGCGGAAGCGACTGCAAATACTGCAGCGCATCATCCATCGTTCCGACCGGAACGATTTTCATTTTGGTATGAATCTCATCGCCCCGCTGAATCGCATCCGTATAATTATTAATTCTTTGACCGTCCGAGGATACATAATCTTTGGGAGCAAAGAAAATTTCCGCGCCGGCTTTGTCGGCTGCGATCACTTTATGCTGAATCCCTCCGATGACGCCTACGTTTCCTTGGACATCAATGGTGCCGGTACCCGCAATCTGGTAGCCTTTCGTCAGATCCTCCGGCGTCAGCTTGTTCATAATTTCAAGCGAAAACATGAGTCCGGCCGAGGGGCCGCCAATTTCTCCGGCTTGAATCGTCACCTGCTTCGATTCGTCATCCGCCTTCACGCTCTGCAGATTGGCAGGCGAGATGCCAAGTCCCGCTCTGCGCTCCTCCGGCTTTGCTCCTGGATCCGGCGGCAGGAGGGCCAACGTTAGAGTGGCCGTTTGGACGGCTTGTTTGCGTTTGTATTCCACCTTCACGGTGTCTCCGGCTTTTTTATCCTTCAGCCGCTTCTGCAGATCCGCACTGTCCTGAATTTCCGCATCGTCGATTTTCACAATAAAATCCCCCGGCTGCAGCACCTCTGCCGCAGGAAAATCCTTAAATACCTGCACGACAACTACACCATCGTGACTGATATGATAAGGGATGCCTAGTTTATGGTAGGCCGCCTGAATGGCATCGGACTGCGAAGAAAGCATATTGACTTCCTGCCGCTGGGTATACTCCTCCTCGGACTCGTCCTTGTTCAGCAGCTCGGATCTTTTGTGCAGCTCGTCATAAGGCCGGAAAAAGGACAATAAGTAACTAAATACACTGGCGTCGCTGACCCGTACCGTTGTGAGCATTAAGGATCCCTTCTCCTCGAAGGAATCCGGCTTCACTTGAACCATCGGTCTCGTCACCTCAGCCGTCCCCGCCGAAAAAATAAATAAAGGCAGCGGTAAAAAATAAACCAAATACACTACAGCTATCGCTGCAAAAACGGAAATGACAATACGTGACGCTTGTTTCATGTGTCTGGCGTCTTCCATCCTCTTCCCCCTTACCTCGCTTGCCGCCGCTCCTTTTACAGCTCTTCTCGTCAGTAGGGTTGACCTGCTTGGTCTAAACCATACGGACAAAGCGTAAACATGTACCATCCTATGTTCCGGAGTTGGTTCCCTATGGCTCGCTTAGCCTTAATGTCTTCTCAGCGCTTGACTACCCTCGTCTTGGGAGGCCTGGCGCTGCTGCTTGTCGTCAGCATCATTTTGTTCCCGGATCAAGCCTTTAAATCGTCGCTTCAGGGGTTGAACCTGTGGTGGAAGCTAGTTTTCCCGGCCCTGCTCCCCTTCCTCATCGTGACGGAAATTGCCCGCGGTCTCGGTGTTCTTCACGCCTTGGGCTCGCTGTTCGATCCGCTGCTGCGAACCTTATTCCGTCTCCCCGGCATCAGCGGCTGGGCTATCGCTCTGGGCTTTACCGCAGGAGCTCCGTCCGGCGCCGTAGCCGTAAGCAAAATGCGCCGCGACCGGCTAATCAGCCGCGAAGAGGCCGAGCGGCTCTTGTCGATAAGCCATGTGCTCAGCCCCGTATTTCTTGTCACTATTGTCGGCGTGGGCTTTTTAAATAATGCCCAAACCGGCTTTGTCCTTGCGGTTATTCATTACGGTACCGCGCTGCTGCTCGGGATTTGGCATCGGCTGTCGCAGCCCCGGGTGCCTGCTCAGCCCGATGTGGTCGTAAACCGGCGGGCCGCTGAAAGCCTGTTTAACGGACAGGGTCTGGTAAGTCGAAGCCTGACGGCTTGGAAGCATGCACAGGCGGAAGACGGGCGGAGCTTCGGCAAGCTGCTCGGCGATTCCGTCGTCCATGCGGTGCAGCAGCTTATGGCTGTCGGCGGCCTGATGATGATGTTCTCCGTGCTGATCCATGTCGTGACCTTAACCCAAGTGCTCAGCTTTGCGGGACATCTCGTGTCCGCCTTCGGCATAAGCAGCTCCGCCGACGTGCAGAATGTATTGAGCGCGCTCCTGCCGGGATTGTTCGAAATGCATCTGGGCGCCTTCACACTCGGTCAAAGCGATGCGATTTCCGGGTCGTGGCAGTACGCCTTGCTTAGCGCTTTGTTTGCCTGGGGAGGCTTGTCCACACACGCCCAGGTCAAAAGCTTTACCTTCTCCACAGATATCCGTTACAGCTCTTTTCTGCGCGCCCGGCTGATCCACGCAGCCCTCTCGTTCGCTGCCGCAGGAACGCTGTGGCAGCCGCTCAGCAGGCTCGTCTTCGAAGCTTCCCCGACGCTGCAGCATATGACCATACTTGCCGAGCCCGACGCTTCCGCTTCCGTCTCCGCAAAGGCATGGAGCCTGGACGGCTTTAATCTATGGCCTATGATTAGCCCCGCCATGCTCTGGTTCAGCGGCATTTTGCTGGTCATGCTGGTCTTGTCCCTTTTCACGTCGCTTGCTCTTCGCAGTCCGGACGGGAATGCCAAATCTTAATTATTCTATGTATTGGTCTATATGTTATTTACTTTCGCTCCCATATTTCGCCCGCAGCGCCCGTTCGATTTCGTCAGGCACCAAATCGCCGACGGGTCCATGGAAGCGGGCGATTTCTTTTACAATGCTGGAGCTTAAATACGAGTACTGCGGCGTCGATGTCATAAAAAACGTTTCAATTTTATCGTCCAGCTTACGGTTCATCGAGGCCAGCTGCAGCTCATATTCAAAATCCGTCACCGCCCGCAGTCCGCGGACGATCAGGTGCGCATTTTTTTGCCTCATATAATTAACAAGCAAATCCCGGAAGCTGTCGATTTCGACATTCGGCAGATCGCTGGTCACCTGACGCAGCAGTTCCACGCGCTCCTCCAAGCTGAACAGCGGATTTTTGCTCGTATTGTTCAAAACGGCTACAACCAGCTTGTCAAATACTTTGGACGCTCTATGAATAATGTCCAGATGCCCATTGGTTACCGGATCAAAGCTCCCCGGGTAGACGGCTATTTTGACGCCAAAATGCTCAATGCTCACGTCCTTCAGCTCCTTCCGTCGCTTCCGCTTGCTCTACTGTATTCCCCGAAGCGGTGTTTCTATAAATGGTAACCGCCGTATCTCCGTATTCGGCCCGCCGTACCCACTCCAAACGGCCGATCGGATCGCTGTACGTATCCTCGGCATCATGCTCGATCACAATCGTTGCATCCGGATTCAACATGCTGTTATGGTCCAGCTGTTCAATCAGATCCTTGATAACCTTTAACCGGTAAGGCGGGTCCAGAAACACCAGATCGAATCTCGCCTCCCTTTTGTGCAGAACCTTCAAAGCCCGAGCCGCCTCGTTGCGGTAAACCTCCGCCTGTCCGCTCAGCCCTGTAACCTCTAGATTATGTTTGATGGTATCGATGCTTTTCTTCTCGATGTCGGTCAATACCGCCCGGTCCATCCCGCGGCTTAACGCTTCAATACTTAATCCGCCTGTGCCGGCGAACAAATCCAACACATGGCCCCCATCAAAATAAGGGCCGATCATACTGAAAATGGCCTCTTTCACCTTATCGGTTGTCGGCCTGGTGTTCATGCCGGGTACGGCCTTCAGCGACCTTCCCTTGGCAGTTCCTGAAATGACTCTCATGCTTGTCCACCTTTTACCGGATAGTAATGCTATCGTACCACAAACGGAAAGTTTTGCACAAAATTTTGTAGAACGATGTATACAACTGCCCAAATGTGTCTATCCTTATATCATCGACATCCGAAAATGTCGTAGACAACCGCGGAGAAGACTTACGTTCCCCATAAGCTCTTCGTCCGGTTTCTCCTCTCCCATGAAGGGCTCCCGCAAGGGGGCCCGAATTTATTTTATGGAATAGTTTTTCAAAAACGTTGATATACCAAGCATAAAAAAAGACCCATTAAAATGGATCCAACTACAATTCGTTTAGCGATCACTACTTGAGGTATCCTCAACAAACTTTATTTCAAGATATGTCCCAATAAACCACGCTATTGTTCCAATAGAAAACCATATAATCAATCCGGAAAGATGAAAATCGAAAAGGATTAACCAAGCAGCAAATAATATTTCTGATAGTAAAATAAAGAATGCATTCCCATGCTCTCTTAGATGCCTATAAGATTCTACAAATTCCTTTATTTCATTATAACTTATCTTTTCTGATTTTTTGAGAAGGCCCATATCAGTTTTAATAGTTTTCTTAAAGTTCCCTCTAGCCCTAAGCTGACTTAAGCTTCTATAGAACTTGTAAATCCCCTTACTTTTTTCTCCTCTAAAAATTATAATTCTAAGTGAATGATATACAAGAATAAACATGCTCGAAATATACATATACAAAAATCCAGCAATTGCTAAAATTACTGATGTTAATACCGTAAGACCATCTTGTTTAAAAGTAACCACTCCATCTGAGTTTCGGGTTCCTAAGTTATATCCATCAAAAACAATTTTATCCCTCAAGTCAATGTCGTTTCCATCAATGTTGATATTTAAATTCTCAAGGGTATATGTAGTTTCAAATAACATACCGTAAATTTGCTTAGGTAGATAATTATCAAGGTTCCCATTATAGAATGACTTACTAATCTCTGGTCCATGGTTCAAAAACAAATACCATAGAACTAAGATGCCAAATATTGTACCAGCAAGATACCTAACTAAATAAAATTCCCAGAACCTACTGTTCACTTTGAATTCCCCTTGCTTTAATTTCTTACAATAAATTTAAATAGTAGATATAAGCGGCTTCCCAATATTCGTATAGCTCTTCCTGGAAATCTATTTACTGCTCTTTCTTCTTATTTATTGCCTCGGCTTCTCTTGCTAATTTGACCACGTTCTCTTCTAGAACCTTAATTCTCAATGCAGTCATGTCTAATCCCTTCGATCCACAACTACGCTCATATTCGATTTCCTTTAATGACTCCTCACCATAGACACATTTCTTTCCTTTTACTTTCTCGAAAAACTTGAGACTGGTTTCCTTAATCTCATTCTCAGTTAAAGATTTATTTAATGCTTTTAACAACTGCATCGTTAACTGGATACCTTCTGGCGATGCTAAATATTCAGGTTCGGATAAAATTGCTACAGACGCTACCTTATGAGCAAAGTTATCCTTATGATAATCCTCATCATAAGCATGTAATAGTACTGATGTTCCCTTTCTTATTTCTGCGACATATGTATCGGGATTTGGCTCCTTATTTTTTGCGAAGATAATGTTATATTCTGTCTTCATCTTTTTAGCAATATCTTCTTCATCAAACAACATGGATTCAATGTTATATTTCTTAAAGTTATTTATTAGCTCCTTCTCGCGGTTCTCTTTCTCTGACTCACGGCAACTCCGTAAAAGTATTCCAAATAAACACAAGACAATAATAATTATAGCCATTACTGTGGTACCTGAGTTTTTGCTTTGCATTTCTTAATGACCCCTCTTGATGTAAATGTTGATTTAATCTGTCTCAAGCAATAATAACTTATGTTCAAATCCGCCCCGCTCTTCTCTCTTCTCTAACCTTACCTTTTCAAAATCCTTTAGGCTTACTCCTTTGTTATCTAGGACAGCATATACAAGTTCCACCAAGTCTGCAAGTTCTTCAATTTGGTCCTCTTCATCAGCCTCCAGATATTCGTTCAGTTCTTCTTGTAACTTCTCATTAAGTTTCTCGACGTATTCCTGATCGCTCAGCTTTCGAATTGAATATGTAACCCCTTTTGCATCCATAACTTGGGGAATTTTATCACGGATGAGTTTATTATAGATTTTCATTTTCCTCACCTATCCCTGGCATGAAATCCAGAATTTCCGTACCGGATTATTTTGAATTGCAAATTCAAGTTTGTATATATGTTTGTCCTTATTTATTCCAGATGCTCATAGCTGATTAAGCGGCCTCAGCTTCTTTTCCTCCAGTTCTATAATTACACTCTCAGAAGGGATGACATTCGATTTACTGTTATTACAGTTTAGGTGATCATATACTATCATCGGAGTAAATAGGACTAGGGAACAACATAATCTATTGAAGGCGTCTCGTTGGACTTGCCCAAAGGTTTACGTGGGATCTCATCTTCCTCTAGGATCCTAACTTTACGTGCTCCGTTGACCTCTTTTCCTCAACCACCGCACTAACACTCCCCCTTCCATCTCACCAAATAAATAAAATGCTCCATATCCATACCATTATAATGCTTCACAAAAGTGCCTGCTCTGTGCATCCCGGCTTTTTCGGCCACGCGCATGGAAGATGGATTGGATGTCCTCACGAAGGCATAAGCTTCGTTTACCCCTAGTTGCTCCTTCGCGTAATCTAACCAGGCCTTCGCGCCTTCCAGCGCATAGCCTTGATTCCAGAACCGTTTCTTCAGCATGTAGCAAACCTCCAGTACGCGATTCCCCTGAAAGTCGCTGTAATGCAGTCCTATCTGGCCGACAATTTCCTCTGTATCCTTAGAGGCCGCCGCAAAATAGCCGACACCGTCCCGATGGTAATACTCAAGCTGCCGGTCTATCCACTCTATTATCTGCTCCCGTGTAAAAGTATGCTCCCAGGCGTACATGACCTCGGGATCTGTGAGCATTTCTGCCAGATCGTCATAATCTTCTATGCCGATTCTTCGAAACTTGAGCCGCTCGCTTTCATAAATATAGACTGGGTTGTTCACTCTCCTTCTCAACTTTCAGATATGATAATCGATTCAATGATTACTTTCTCAGCCGGCTGACTTTCCTCGCCCGTTATCTTGCTTCTTTCCACCCTCGTATCTGCGATCTTCAAAACCGTATCCATGCCGTCAGTAACCCTGCCGAAAATCGTATAATTCGGGAATTGATCCAAGCTCTTGCTATCTTCCCCCGTACAAATAAAAAACTGGCTGCCGTTGGTATCGGGGCCTGCGTTAGCCATCGCTACAATGCCGGGCTCATACGTATACTGCGAGCTTAGTTCATCTTCGAACTGATACCCCGGACCGCCTGTGCCGGTGCCTGTAGGATCTCCGGTTTGAACCATAAAGGTCTTAATAATCCGATGGAATACGATATCGTCATAAAACCCTTCCCTCGCAAGAAACACAAAATTGTTGACTGTTTTGGGCGCCGCTTTAGCATAAAGCTCAACTGTAAAATCACCTTTGTTCGTCTTGAAGCGCGCTTGATACGACTTATTCACATCAATCGTCATTTCCGGCGGATTGGCGTACTGTTTTTTGCCGGCCTCTTCTTTCACAACAGCACTATTATCGATCTCGACCCGCTGCTCCGTTCGTTTATCGTTTAGGGCCGCGGAACTGTCATTGCTTGTACTAATAAAGTGCAGAGAAGCAGCCAGAAGCAAAAATAGGCCTAGTATACCTGAACTCATGCTTGTATCTCTCCTTTTATAAAAGTTTAATAACAAAATAACAAAATTCGCCAAAAAAGTATATATAGAGAACGGCCAAGCTAAACCGCCCGCTCCGGAATTTCCTAATTATTTATGGGCAAATTAAACATAAAAATCCGCCTCAATTGCAAGGAGATCCATCGTGGACAACGAAAAAGCTAAAATAGCCAAGCTTATCGACGAAAATACGGAACAAATTCAGCAGCTAATCCACCAAAAAATAAAAATCTGGTTCCGAACACGTGGTGTTCTCCTCTTATTGGTGGCTCGCCTTTTGCTTGTCCATTATTCCTTGGATCCTATGGATTGTATTTAGAAAAAAGCAAAGCTCCGACCGGTTGATGCATGCCGGACTGTTCGTGATGATTACCGCGCTCGTATTGGATGTTTTAGGCGACCAGTTCGGTTTTTGGTACTACCGATTTAACTTAATTCCGATCCTGCCCACCTACTTTCCCTGGGACTTGACTCTAATGCCCGTCACCATTATGTTTTTGCTTCAAATTAAACCGAAAGCAAGTCCTTTTATAAAAGCCGTCATCTTCGGATTGTTAACCTCGTATATCGGCGAACCGATCTTTCATTGGCTTGGCATCTATGTTACGAAAAACTGGAAATATACCTATTCCGTTCCGATTCAAATCCTGATTTATTTGATAGCTTATTACTTTACTAAAAGGGAGCGTTACAATAAATTGCAATGACCGTTTGCCAAAAGTATGGCTTAAAGAATCCTCCTGCCGCAAATGTGAGATATTAATGCAGAAGGAGGTGACACGATGACAACGGCTATAGAAGCTTTAAAAAGTGTGTTCGAAACCTTTATGGACGATGAACCGAAGCCGCCTTTACATATCGGCGAAGCGATGGCATGCTGGACTTATCTGGCTATTCTCAACGAGGCCTCCCGCTATCTTGAGATCGCTCTGAATACGACGACCGACAGAGACCTGTCTCAATCATTAGTCGATTCGAGAGATCAGTGTCAGTCTGAATCCAGGCAGTTAACGGACTTCATGAGACACGAAGGCCTCTCTTTACCGCCGACATCGGAAGCGAAGCCGAAGTCGGAACCCGACGATATTCCGATCGGCGTCAAAATGACGGACGATGAAATCGCCAACGGATCAAGCATCAAAACCGTTGCGGCCATCCTCCACTGCGCGGCATCCGCTTCCGAATCCATCCGCAGCGATGTCGGTATGATGTTTACACAGTTTCAGGCCGAGAAGCTCAAATATGGCGCTACGCTCAAAGCTCTGATGAAAAAACGGAGCTGGCTCAAGTCGCCTCCGTACTATAACCCGCCAGGATTGCCGAAATCCTGATCTGAATGGCCACGGTAAAAGATTGCCGGCGGCCATTTTTCAACGTTCAGCCCGTCCGTGTATTTCTTGGCAGCGCATGGTCAATGCTAACCGCTGAGGTGATAAACAATGGAGAACCAGCATGATGAAGAGCCTACCATCGCCCCAGGTATGAACACCCACGATGGTCTGGAAGAAAAAGCAACAGAGGAAGAAAAGAGTCAAGGCGATTACACTTCCGTCACACGCCTCTTCCTCGATCGTACCCCGGAGGACTAAGCGTCCTCCTTTATCCCCCCAAGATTGAATTACCTCTCTTCCCACGGCATGACATCCATACTGCACGAAGCGCCTTTACTCCCGTCCCCGTTTTGTATTATAATTAAACAAGAACATATGTTCTGTTTCTTGTATATCTCCAAATGCATCAGGGAACCATTGTTCTTACCCAGGTTGAATGGAGGGAGCCTTATGATTTCTGACAATCAGAAGGAACTCAGGCTGATTTGCGATTATTTCATCCTCCCCATCGTTATTACCATTGTCAACAAAAACCGATTAGAGCTGAAGGACTCCCCTTACACGCTCCGCTCGCTCTACACTGCCATTGCTTCAATCATTATCAACCGAATGCGGGCGGATCTCGAATCCGTGCGCGGCCAATTGAAGGAGCTCAACATCTCGGTAATTCATACTAAAGAACAGCAGGACGGTGACTGGGGCCGTTTTCCCTATCTCTATCAGGGACGGCGCCTTGAGTTTGTCATTCAGAAAGAAACGGCAAGGCAGGAGATCAAAGCCAGGCTAAAGCGGTATATGAAGGAAGCCTTGCGGTTTTCCTGTTCATAAGGAGGAGGAATTCAGGCTTTACAACCTGCAGCCCAAACCTTTACAATTTTAAATTATCGAAATTTGACTTGAAGGGCAGGCAGCGTTCCAGTGAAGAAACGACGAAGGAAACAGAAACCCCGCGGCATAACTATCGTTATCGCACTCCTGTTGTTGATCGCAGCCGCGCTGTACGAGAAGTATCATCCCTCTTACGATGCGGTCACCAACAGCGAAGCGGCCGTCCAATTGGTCTTTCCGGCGAACCGTTATCCCGAAACAGGAAAGCACATTAAAGAGGCCATCGCGGCCGGCGAATCTTCCATCTGTACCATCGACCGGGCCGGAGCCGAGGAGAACCGAAAAAAATCGCTGCACGATTATCCTACCCGCAAGGGGTATGACCGTGACGAATGGCCGATGGCCATGTGCGACGAGGGCGGCTCCGGCGCAGATATCCGATACATAACGCCGTCCGATAACCGCGGAGCCGGCAGCTGGGTCAGCAATCAGCTGGACGCTTATCCCGACGGCACAAGAGTCCAGTTTTTAGTGAAATAAGAGTAAGAATGGACTGGCCGCAGCCCGTCCCATATGACTTTTCAGCCTATTAGCTTGGACACTGTTCGCATTTGAGCATTAATAATCTCATTTCATGCACATACTGATAAGTATTGCTATGTTTCACTTAAATCTCATGGGATTGGGGAGTGAACGAAATGGCATTTAAAATTTGCTCAAATTGCAACGAAAGAGTAGAAGAAGACTGGTTATTGTGCAAGTACTGCAATGTGCCTGTCAAGAACAACACCACGGACGCTTCCGCTCTGACGGCCGAGAAGCCCGCAAACAACGCTTCCAAAATTATTTTCGGCATCATCGCTTTGGTCATTGTCATTCTTATTTTGTTTGCGCTTTTAAAATAAACTCGAATTCGAATATCCCTTTTATTGGAGAAGGATGCCGTCCTTCTCTTTTTTTTGCCTGCAGATTCAACGTATTCCGGCCTGCCGCTCCCGCCCATGTTGTTTATACATGTATAGATTCAATTCCCACAGGAAAATGTAATCTTAATCATGTTTAACTACAGCTTTGGAGGAGAGCCCATGGGATTTCGCTGGACCAAACTAACGCTTACCGCATCCGTCTTGTCTTTGCTCCTGTACCCGATCGAAACGGCGGCCGCCCCCAAAAAAGATCGCGCCTACTACGAAAACCGGGGCGAGGTCGTGTGGGAAGTGCCGACGGAGGAGAAAATTATCGCGCTGACCTTTGACGACGGTCCTCATCCGGAGCATACGGCTCTAATTCTTGATCTGCTCAAGCAGTACGATGCCAAGGCGACGTTTTTCGTTGTCGGCAACAAAGTAGCCCGCTTTCCCGAGCTGCTCAAACGAGAGGTGGCCGAAGGGCACGAGCTGGCCAATCACACCTACACGCACGCCTACTTGAGCCGAAACTTGAACATCAAGAAGGAAATCAATCAAACGGAAGAGCTGATCTACGGCATTACCGGGCAAAAATGCCACTTATTCCGTCCGCCGGGCGGTATTTTTAATGAACGGCTTATTGCTGTCGCCAAGGAGGAGGGCTATAAAGTAGTGCTGTGGTCCTGGCATCAGGATACGAAGGATTGGAGAACGCCCGGGGTCAGTAAAATAACGAGCCGGGTGCTGAACCATACGAAAAACGGAGATATCGTCCTGTTCCACGACTATATCGAAGGACGAACGCAAACCGTAGAGGCTTTGAAAATCATCCTTCCTGAATTGAAGCAGAGAGGATACCGGTTCGTCACCATTTCAGAGCTGCTCACATACAGCAAGGTCAATCCGGTCAAAAAATAAAGAGATTATGGCGTCCAAGGGGAGATGGTATGTACGGCTTCGGGTTTTACGCTACACTGTCATTAATCGTTCCCATCCTTTTGCTCGCAGGCATCGTCTTCTCCAAAATGCGGTCAAACCGAAGGATGCCGGCTCAGGACCATGCTCCCTTCGACCTCATCACAGGGCAAGCACCGGCGGAGTTCAGCGCAGAGATTCAAGAACGCGGAGAGGACACGGAGAAGCGAGCTGGCAACCAGCCTGCCGGAAGGAGCGAAAAAGGCCGCTGAGCGGCTTTTTTTCATGCCGCCCCCTCCACTTCCACTCTGCAGCCGCTTATTTCGTCTGTAAAAATTTCATCGTAAACATCGCAGCGACATCCTGCTTTTCCTTCAAGATGCCCAACTCCAGCAGCTGGTTTTGCAGCGTGATCCATCTTTCCTTCGACATATATCCGAGCCCGTGGGAAGCGGCGTCACCGGATACGATCAGGTCTTTTTAGGTCTTCGCCTCATTATCCAAGTTTTCAACCGGCAAATCCGGGTTATATTGATGGATCAGCGGGTTAACCGTCTGGTACTGTTCGTTGTAATATTCCCATCCCTTCTGACTCGCTTTAGCAACGGCCTCAACTACGTCCGGATGCTCGGCAATAAATTTTTCCGTCGTAAACAAGATGTTGGCATAATTCGCATAGCCCGAATCGGCGATTTTCAAATACGACACATCCACCCCCTGCTTTTTCAATACAAAAGGCTCGTTGGAAATGTAGCCTTGATTCAACGAATCCTTATCCGAAATAAAATTTGCCAGCTGGCCGGAATAGTTAATCTGGTTCACCTGATCCAGGTGATATTTGTTTTTGACAAACTCCCAATACATCACGCCGTTGCTCACAAACAGCTTCTTCCCGTTGAGATCCTCGAACTTGGAAATCGGATTCCCTTGATGGTAAATAAGCACCCGAGGGTCGACTTGAAACGTGGTCATCAGACCGACAACCGGAATGCCTTGTTCTCTCGCTTTCAAAATATCGTCGGCATAGCTGATGCCGAAATCCGCTTTACCGGATGAAACGATCTGCAGTGCTGAAATGCCGGGCACCGCCGGACTGAATCGTCATATCGATGCCGTTGTCCTTATAATAGCCCTGCTGGAGCGCCGCAAACAGCCCTCCGTCGTTTCCTTTGGCAAACCAGGCGGTAATCAGCTTGGCGGGGACTAGAGGCTTCGCAGCCGCATTACGCTCTCCTCCGGCTCCGGCTTCAGCTTCCTTCGATCCCGTTGCAGGGGCCGAAGAGGCACAGCCGGACACATAGCACAGCAGAAGGGCAATCGTTAAGCCGTACACCGCTTTTTTTCTCGTTTTCGTTTTTCTCCACATACAACAGGCTCCTCTCTATCTGTAAAACAGCTCTCTATCCACTATATATTTATGTTATGTACATGTAAATATATTTTACATCATTTCTTGTGAACAATGAAATTGAACGGTATGCGGTGCAGCTATCCACATAAAAAAGCACCTTAACCTGACGTATCAGATTAAGGTGATGTGATGTATAACGATTATGTTTTTCCGTTAGCCTTCAATCGGAACCATCTGAGTGGAAATGGCAATCCGGTTCCAGCAGTTAATCGTATTGATCGCCATCAGCAGCGTGACATATTCTTTGTCGCTCACGTGCTTACGCACGTTATCATAGATCTCCTGGGGCACGCCCGCGTCAGAAATCCGGGTCACCGCTTCGGTCAATGCCAATACCGCCCGCTCCTTCTCCGTGTAGAAAGGAACCTCGTGCCAGACGCTGAGCAGGTACAGCCGCTGCTCCGATTCGCCCAGCTTGCGGGCATCCCGCGTATGCATATCGAGACAAAAGGCGCAGCCGTTTATTTGGGAAGCGCGGATTTTGATCAGCTCGTACAAGTGCTTATCGATTCCTGTTCCTGCCATAAACTGTTCCAGCTTCAGCATCGTCTGAAAAGCCTCCGGGTAAACGCTCCTGTAATCCATTCTTGGTTCCATATCGATCTCTCCTCGTCTAGTTTCTGTCTTTCCATAACTAAGACAATTGGCGAAGAGATTTTGTGACCGTCATGGCCCTTTCAGCAAAAAATAAATCAGGAGCGCAGCCGCTGCAGCTTATCCGGATTGGTAATAAGATAAATCGTCTTCCAGCGGGACGTCCCGCCGTCGGCCCAGCCGAAGCATACAGCTGCCTGCAGGATGCCGTCCCGGACCAGAAGCAGGCCTGCTTCCCCATTGATCCGGGCCGGCCGCAGCTCGCCTTGGAACGAGCCTTTGCCGCTTATCCCTTCCAGGAAAGCCAGAACACGGTCCCTGCCGAGGATAGGACGGATCGCCGCGCGCACCTTGCCTCCGCCGTCGGACACCAGCACCGCGTCATCCACCAGCAGATGGATGAAGGGCTGAAAATCCCCCGTTCTCGACGCCTGGAGAAAGGCCGCCACAAGCGGCGATGCGTCGGCAGGCGTCACGGAAGACACGGCCTTCAGCCTATCCGATCCCGGCTCCGGCGCTAATTTCGGCTGGAGCCGGCTGTATATTTTCCGGCAGCCCGCCTCCGTCTTCCCCAGTATCCCGGCGATTTCCTTATAGTCGTAAGCCAGCACCTCGCGCAGCACAAACACCGCCCGCTCGACAGGCGAAAGCTGTTGAAGCATCACCAGCACGGCATAAGAAACGGTCTCCTCCCGCACAGCGCGTTCCTCGGGCGTCATCATCGTCGGCACGGAGAACACGTCACCGATATCCGGCTCGGGCAGCCATGGCCCCACGTACACTTCTCTTTGCCGAGCCGCTGACTTCAGCACATTCAAGCAGCGGTTCGTCACCATTTTGACGAGGTAAGCCTTCATATGACGCACGTCTCCGGCAGGAGTCCGCTGCATTGCGGCGAAAACGTCCTGCACCATGTCCTCCGCATCCGTAATCGAGCCAAGCATCCGGTAGGCGATCGATTGCAGCAGCGGCTTGTAAGCCGCATAAAGCTCTTCCAGTTCCGCTTCCATACTAATAGCTGATCAGCGATGCCATGAGCAGCCCAGAAGCCAGGCTCAGACAAAAGGAGAACTGCCCCACGGATACGTTGCCGTTCGGAATCTCCGCCAGCACCTTAAACGGTGTCAGCAGCTCGAATAAATAGAACACGATGACTTGGAAGGCAATGCCGAGCAGTCCCCAGACGATCAAATCGACCAGGCCTACCGAGTGGTACACCGCTGAAGCCAGCACCAGCGTCTGACCCAATATTTTCCCGCCCAGATCGTAAGCCGCGGCACGGGCCGCCCCTACTTTGACGGGGTCGGTCACATTCGAACCTTCCCGAATCATTTTGAACTCGCTGTAAGGCGTCGTCCAGGCAAAAAATAAAATGCCCAGTCCCAGCATCGGAGCGGTAATCCCCAAATAAATTAAAAAATTAACGATAGCGTCAAGCTGTGTCACCCGTTCTCCCCCTCTTTATTTATCTTCACAGCGTATGGGCACAAAATAGGCGTTATTGTCCGTAATCCGCCCGCCCAAGCGGGCTGCGACGGCAGACGGCCTGCCTCCCATCACAAAGGCCCCCCATAAAAGGTGTCCTTCCTTCTCCCCCCGGAGCGTCTCGACCTGAATCCGTTCCAGCTCCGCAAACTGCTGGTACACCATCGGCTGCTCCCAATAATATTCTCCCTCATCCTTAACGGAACAAGCGCCCTCCCGGTCAAAAATAGCGACTCCGCCGCCTTCCCTGCCGTAAATCGGCTTCGTGACATAAGAAGAGCTGCCTATAAATTTGTTGTCCAAATAGGTCGGCAGCATATAGATACCGATCAACTCGTGCTCTTCCGCCGTATAAAATTCCCCCGCCTCATGCAGTCCCCAGACCAGCGCCTGAAACGCTTTGCTCTGCGCTATAAAAGCTTCGGGCGGATTAATGATCGCCGTCTTCCGCCGTGCGATCAGATCCAGAAGATGCTCCCCTGTCGGATACCCGTCGGTGTCCGTTTCATAGGCGATTTTCTCCAGCGCATGCAGCCGGTACAGCAGATCGATGGGCGTGTGCTCCTCCCCGTCCCAGGCGCATAGCGTATCCTCATAGACGCGCAGGTCGGCCAAATCGATGAATTGCCCGTTAAGCCCCGACTGCTTCAATAAATAACGCGTCGTGCCCGCGTCCTCCTCATGCCACTCAAGCGCCGTAAAATAAACGGACTCGCAAGCGCAGCCCTGCTCCCGGTAGTCGCGGACCACTTCCGAGAAGGCCTCCTCGATGTGGCGGCTGCATCCCTCATTCGGATTTTTGAACCCGTAATGCTCGCATACGATGCCGTTCACATAATAGGCCTCGACTACGGACGTGGGCGAATCGCTGTTGAACTCCAGCATCTTCAAGCCCTGCGGCGTGTTGGCAAAATCAAAGCGCCCCACCACCGTCGGGGCCTGCGAAGCCATCGTCAGCTTCACTGTCTCCAGCGCCGCCTCCGGGATGCCCAGCTGGAGCATCAGCTCGTCGTTATGCTGAACGATGCTCAAGGTCTTCTTGAAGATGCCCGCGAGCCCTGACGCCGCCTCCTGCAGCTGCCGGTGAAGCTCCCCGGGAAGCGTGATAACGGAAGCGAGCGCATACTCTTCCCCGTCGATGTGGTCCCATGTAAATATGCCTTCGGACTTCATTCGATCATAGATGGAAGCCCTGTTTTGACGATAGGTCAAAGCTCTTCAATCCTTTGTCGTATGTATTCATGATCCTGTCACATTGTTAGTATACCCCCTTCGGAGATGTTGGGCAATATTCCCATAGACGTTAAAGCGGAAACAGACCGCCTTCCGGCAGCCCGCTTCCGCTTCTCACAGCCTTATTTTTTGTTTTTGGCGTAGGACTCCTCGTACTCTTTAATCAGTTTGTCACCGCCTGCTTTGCGCCACGCGTCAACTGCTGCCTGCCAGCCCGCATCGTCGATTTTGCCGACAATGTACTTCGTCTCCGCGTCCGTGATCATCAGCTCCAGGTCTCTTCCGCGTTCGGAATACGTTTGGGACGTCAAATTCAGGGCAGGGTTAGCCACGGAGTATTTCAAACCGTCCGGCTCCATTTTCGTAGCTTTCATACCAAGCGGCGTATCTTTTACTACAGGCACGTTGTAGGTTTCGAAGTTCAAGAAGTTATCGCGGTAAGGCTTTACCTCGCGGTTAAATGCAGTGAAATCTACCCATTCTACCATGCCGTTGTCGACTTTCTTGTAGTGCGTGCCTTCAATACCGCGTTTTTGCAGTACGGACATTGGAGGATCGAACAATTTATCCATGAAGGTCAGAATGCGCTTCAGCTCGGCTTCGGTTTTGACGGACGACTTCGGAATGACCAGAATACCGTTGTTGCCTGTACCGCCGGCGATGCGGATGCCCTGCGGTTCCTTCCCACGGCGTAACGTCGATCACGGCCGAAGGGATATTTTTCACGATGCGGTCCTGCAGCCCCGTAGCATTCGTCGCTACGCTGTTGATTTTCATGCCGGCGCGGCCGGATTCAAACTGCTTCTCCAGCTCCGTAGAATCCAGCGCAGGGAAGTCTTGATTGATCAGCTTTTCCGCATACAGCTTTCTGAACAGCTTCAAGGTATCCATGAAAGGCTGCGTAACAAACTCCGGCGTAAACTTGCCGTTGTTGTCCACGCCCCAGCGGTTTGGAGCGCCTTGCGTCACCGCAAAGCGGGTCAAGGAAGAAGCCGTGCCGTCGTTATACTTCTTATCCAGCAGAAGGCCGTAGGTGTCGTTTTTCCCGTTTTTATCCGGATCGTTCAAAGTCATCGCTTTTAATACGTTGTACCATTCGTCGATGGTTTTGGGCACCTGCAGGCCGAGGTTATCCAGCAGATCCTTCCGGTATACAATCGCATTGCGGCCAATCTCGCGGAATTGAGGAATGCCGTAAATTTTGCCGTCTACCTTGATATTCTCATAATACTGCTGGTTTTGTGCGGATAAATTTTTATAATCCTTCAAATACGGCCCCAATTCCCAGAATTGGCCCGACTGCATAGCGCTGATCGAAGTAGGAATATAGTTGACTCTGAGAATTTTCGGCAGGCTCCCCGCCGCGATCATAACATTGACCTTCTCGTCATAGGTGGAGTTTGGCACCCACTGAATGTTCAGCTTCGTATTCGTATATTTCTCAATCTCCTGCTCGATGACGTTGCCCTTAGCCGGAATATCCCCGACCTGAGGAATAACGACCGACAGCTCCAATGGAGTCGTATCTTCTTTCGCCGCCGTTTTATTGTCGCCTGCCGGAGCGGTTTGGGCCGGCGTTTCTCCTCCGCAGCCTGCGAGTACGCCAGCCGCTACAGTAACGGCTCCTACAGCCGCGATCCATTTATTACGTTTCTTGTTCATTAGGCACTAACTCCTTTAATCATTATTTGCATGGGCGCTGTCCCCCATACGGACACGAGTCACACGCGTTTTTTGACAACGTTTTCATTTTTTCGTTTTTTACCTTGCCGTCTGATAAGGCTGCAGTCCCGGTATAATTTCCGATACCCCCTTCGACACGAAACCCCTCTCATGTAAGCGCATTTATTTTGTTGATTGGTTCATCCGAGAACCGATGCCCTCCGCTCGCAGAACCAGCTCCGCTTGCGATAAGCAAATTATACGTTGGCGTTCAAATAACAAACAATCGTCTTTATTTAACTTCCTCCCGAACCTCTGTTATGCCAGCAGCCGCGCGGTTTCCGCGGTTTTATGGCCCTTTGCGCGCAGACTGCGCAAACGCCCGCAGCAACAAAAACAGCGTACGCTCAGCGCACGCTGTTAATTTTAGAATATCGCATGTAACGCGTATTTTGCTCCCTCATTAGCTTGAGGTTCGTTCAAGGTTAGCTCGAGCTGGAGCCCGAGCTGCTGCCGATCCCTCCGTGTGACGAAGAACCGTGGGAAATGCCGGAGGAGCCGTCCGAGGCTCCCCCCGTGCTGGACGAGGAGCCTGAATGAAAGAAGCTCCGGGACGAAGTCGAGCTGCTTCCGCCTCCGTTATCGCAATACCCGTCCTTATTCTGGTCGACGCAGTTTGAATTGGCGCTCGTATTCGAGCATCCGGTTCCCGCTACCAGCGCAGCGGCTACAAACAGAGTAACCAGCTTATGCGTCTTGCCGTGTCTGTTCTGTTCCACTTTACCTTCCTCCCAAGAGCACGCCTTCGGCGCTGCCTGCTTCGAATGCTTGCACGGGATCTGCCTTCAGGCGATTCTCCGCCCGCATCAACGTTTCAAGTTAAGAGCCCTTTTCCGCGAAGACGGGCCTGCACCGGCTTTATCGCCCAGGCAAGCCCTCCCTGTCTCCGCTTCATCGAAATCATGCTCAGGTCATCTCCGCATAATAAACGAACGTCTCGCGCTCTTCATCGATTTCTACCGAGGTCCGGTACCATTCCTGGCCGTCCACGTACAAATAATTCGCCTGCAGATGAAGCATAGCCTCAAGGCTGTCCTGGAAGCTGAACGTATGCACGAGGCGATAATCAGCCCCCGTCTCCCGATACTCCCTAAGCTCCATACATAAACCGCCGGACACTCCCGGCGACGGTCGGTCCCAAGGCATAGCCTTCTCATCCTCCGCCGTCTTCACATAAATCACGTAACAGTCCGGCTCCACCGCGCAGGAAGTCTTCTCATAGACCGTCCCGTCCTTGATCAAATAATCGCAAGCGAACCGTAAAGCCGCTTCTTCGCGTTCGATAGCCTCGTAATAATACAATAGCGGCAGATCCCCGCCTTCTTCATATAAACGATATTCCAAGCGTGCCAAGCGCATGCCCCTTTCTCCCTTGTGGATAATACTCACCATGACTTGAACCGTGATGTATGTAATACGCGCAAGCCCGCCAAAAGATGCGTAGGCCGTTGTTCTCAATTTTGCAGAACGAGCCTCCGGCGGCAGGAAATAAATCCCACGCCAACTTCCAGAAAATTCACTTGCATAACGAACGTGTGTTCTGTATATAATAGAATACGAATACACGTTCGTATTATGGTGGTGTAGAAGATGACTGTTAACCCGAGACTCGAGACGGAAGAAGACGTTCAAATCGTGAAAGATCACACATTACTGCCCATTTTGCTGGATATGCTGGCAAGGGATATCGACGAGCTGGCCCTGCATCAAGGGAAAATTGTTTATTATCATGCGATTGCTTACCTGAAAGAAGTGGAGACATCGATTCATGAGGAGCTGTACCGGCTGAAGGGCCGGATGAGGAAGCAGAACATTCAGATTCTGCATACGGAAACGAACGCGCTGGGCATTGATGTGGAATACAAGGTTCGCGGCTATATCCATCATTTCAATATGTTACGAAGCCTGATCAAAGCGGAGCTGATGAACATGCTTATGAATGTACGGAGGCGAGCAGAATGAGCGGAACCCTAACCAACGAAAGGCACCATCTTTCTGGCGGACTGCCAGAGCTTTTACGCCAGCGTGGAGAAGGCCGAGCACCCGGGGCTGAGCGATAAGCCGGTCGTGGTAGCCGGAGACCCTGCGCTGCGCTCGGGCATTATTCTCGCAGCTTGTCCGGTCGCCAAAACATTCGGCGTCACCACGGCCGAACGGCTGGGCGAATCGCTGGCCAAGTGCCCGCAGCTTATCGTCATGCGCCCCCGGATGCAGCACTATATCGACGTTTCCCTCATGATTACACAAATTTACAAAGAATATACCGACCTTGTCGAAATATTTTCGATCGACGAACAGTTTCTGGATCTGTCCGGGAGCATGCGCATGCTCGGCGATCCCGAGTCGATTGCCCGGTTCGATTCAGCAGAAGGTACTCCGGCAAACCGGCGTCAAGGTGCGGATCGGCATCGGCTCCAATAAAGTATTGGCGAAGATCGCCACCGACATCTGGGCTAAAAAGAACGACAGCGGCATTTTCACCCTGCCGGTTTCGGATGTGCAGGAGCTGCTGTGGAAAGAGCCCGTCCATAAAATGTTCGGCGTCGGCTCCCGGATGACCGCTCATTTCGCCCGGCTCGGCATGCTGACCATCGGGGATATCGCCCGAACGCCGCTGACGCGGCTGAAAGAGCGGTTCCGGGCCCACTTCGGCAGGCAAAGCGATATTCACGCCGAGGTCATGTGGCGCACGGCGAACGGGCTCGATGACTCCCCCGTTACTCCGGGCACGTTCAATACGCCGCCGAAATCGATCGGCCACATGATGACGCTGCCCAGAGACTACGCGGAGTCCTCCGAGGTCAACACCATTTTGCTTGAGCTTGTAGAAGAGGTATGCCGCGACTGCCGGCGCAGCGGATATATGGGAGGCGTCGTTACCGTCAGCTGCATGTGCAGTCCGTTCGAGTCGCCGACCGGATTTTCCCGGCAGATGAAAATGCCTGATCCGACGAATCATACGAGCGCCGTGTATGAAGCAGTCAAGCTGCTGTTTTACCGCTACTGGGACCAAATGCCTGTACGCCGCGTAGGCGTCACGCTGAGCAGCCTGATAGACGACCGGGGCTATCAGCTGACGCTGTTTGAGGATCAGGTCAAGCTCAGAGCTCTGGATCAGGCTACCGACCGGATCAAAGAACGCTATGGCAGCGCGTCGATCGTCAGAGCCTCCTCGGTCACAGCTTCCGGACAGGCGCAAGTCAGATCACAGAAAATCGGGGGGCACTATAAATGAGCAAAAAGCTGGAAGGCAACGGATTATGGGAATCCAGCCGGATGATGCTGCCTCAGCATAAAGAGCAGGCCTTGTCGCTTCAGAACTCCAAGCCCTCTCTCAAGCGCGAGCCCCCGACGAAAAAAGAGCTGGAGCTGATGAAGGACTGTATCATCCTTCCCGTCGCCCTTCATATTGTAGAGAAAAACTGCAGAGAAATTGAGCTGTCGGGGCAGACGCTCAAGCTGCTGTACGCCGCCGCCGCGAAGGTGCTGGCCGGTCATATTCGCGATGAGCTGCAGCAGTCGAGAAAACGGCTGGCGGAACAAAGCATCCGGATGTTCGAGGAGGCCAAGGATGATACACAGCTCACTTACCGTTACGTGTGCCGAGGGTATGAGGATAAGCTGCTGCTGACCAAAGACTTTATGCGGGCCGAGATCAGCCTGAAGATCGGCAGGTACGCAAGAAGCCTGGCGGCAGCTATTCAAAAGGCGGCAAGGGATCGTTAATCCCCTGCCGCCGTCCATGCGATCATTGTTCTGTAAAACTCAATACATCAGGATCTACACCCGCCGGCTCGCCAAGATCCGGCGTGTCCGTGAGCAGCACAACCGGCTCGCCGGCGCCGTGCAGCTCGAAGACCACAAGACGGTTCTCGCCCGGCTTTAACAGCGGACCCGGAAGGTACAGCGTCTTTTGGGGCCCGCGTTCCCAATAACGTCCCAGATGAAAGCCGTTTACGAACACCAAGCCTTTCGTCCAGCCGTCAAACCGGATGAACGTGTCGGCCGCCTCGTCTACGTGAAAGGTGCCTGCATAGAAAGCAGGGCCTTCCGGCGAAGAAACCGGTCTCTCCGGCATCGGCTGAAACAACAGTCCTTCCGGCGTTTCCAGCGGGAGGCAATACACCGTCCAGCCATACAAAAACTGATTGTCCAGACGCACGCCTTCGGTAATCCCTTTCCTGTCCTGCAGCAGCGGGCCGTAGTTAATGCGTCCCATATTCTCAACAAGCACAGTCAGCTCCGCGCCTTCGGCGGGAATATCGATTCGCAGCGGCTTAGGATCCCAACGCTCCACGACGCCGACCGGCACGCCGTCGATAAAAACCTGCGCCCGGTCGCGCACTTCCTGCAGCCATAGCTCCTGCCCCCGGCGCGAGCTGCTCACGCGGGTCGTGTACGCAATAAATCCATACTGCTGGCCAAGCTTCTCCATCGGCTCCGGATACGTCAGCTCCGCTCGAATCCCCAAACGGTCCAGCTGCTCCAGCAGCCGGGCGTATCGTGCCAAACGCACCTCGCCGTAGCTCTTGCGCGGTATAGGCGCCGGGAACAATTCCCACGCTTCTTCCGCCTTTGGAGAATACTTTCTCAACAAATCGCGCACCGCATAAAATTTAGCCGTAGGCTCGCCCCATTCGGAGAGCGGCGCATCGTAGTCATAGCTGGTCGCCGTGGGCTCATACGCCCGAATATGATTGGCCCCGCTGTAAAATCCGAAATTCGTCCCGCCATGGAACATATAAAAGTTCACCGAGGCGCCCGCCTCGAGCATCTCCTCCAGCACCTCCGCTACATCGGCCCCGTCTCGGGTATGGTGCGGCTCCATCCAATGATCGAACCACCCGTTCCAAAACTCCATGCACATCAGCGGCTCGTCCGGACGATACTCGCGGAACTTGGCGAACGATTCCAGCGCCCTCGAACCGAAATTGACCGTCGCCAGCACGCCGGGCAGCGTCCCGCCCTGAAGCATTTCGTCAGTAGCGACCGTCGGAAGTAAACAGCAGCACGTCAATGCCTCTGCTCAGCATGCCCTGCCGCAAATATTCCAGATACTGCTTATCGTTACCGTAGCTGCCGTATTCGTTTTCCACCTGCATTGCAATAATCGGTCCGCCGTTTGTGCTAAGCAGCGGCTTCAGCTTCGGCAGCAGCACATCATAGTAAGCGTCGACCTTGGACAGAAAGAGCGGGTCCGAGCAGCGCAGACGCATATCCGAATAACCGAGCAGCCAGGCCGGAAGGCCTCCGAATTCCCACTCGGCACAAATATACGGGCTTGGACGAACGATCACCTGCAAGTCCAATTCGCCCGCCAATTCAATGAAACGGACGATGTCCGCCATGCCTTCAAAGCAAAATACACCCTCCTTCGGCTCATGCACATTCCAGGCTGCATACGTTTCTACAATAGTAAAGCCGCAAGCCTTCAGCTTCAGCAGGCGATCCTTCCAATATTCGGGAACAACGCGAAAATAATGAATAGCGCCGGACAACAGCCTGACCGGCTCTCCATTCCAAAGAAACTGATTTCCTTTCACCTCTAACGGTGTCATCAAACCGGCAGCTTCCTCTCATCTAAATATAGGATGTCTCTATAATATATGTAATTATATTTCATAGATTTGATGGTTTCAATCATATATTTGACGATAACAATCTCATTTAATGGGAAAGGAACTCTTTTTTAGAGCCGGAAAGGTCTATGAGGAGAAAGAAAAGACATCTATCCAAGCGCTCGCTGCGGCGCTGTGACGCCCCGCCATCAGCCTGTCGGCCTCATTGCGAGGTCCGCCCAAGGAGGCAAGATGGACGGACCTTCCCTGAAGCCCGTTGACGGGACTTGTGCTTACCTGAAGTTAGCTGTGGCCTTGCCCGTATCCATGTCCCTGACCGTGGCCCTGTCCGTGGCCCTGTCCGTGCCCATGTCCGTGACCATATCCATGACCGTGCCCGTAAGGATAGTGCGGATAGTGATGATAGCCATACGGATGATGCCCGTAAGGGTGATAAGGATGATAGGGATGCGGATGGTAGACGTAAGGGTGATAAGGGTGCGGATGAGGGTGATGATGCATCCACTGCTGCTGCTGCGTTCCCTGCTGAGGATATTGCTGGTACGATCTTTTATTTTGAGCCATTGAGAAAATCCTCCCTTTTCCATGTCGATAAGATGGTTCATTACCTCCACAACTTATGCCGTCCAAATCGGAATAGATGCTTATCCTTACGGTTTAGGCGGCAAATTGGACGGCTGCCCGCTAATGGATCCGCCTTTATCTCATCAACCATGTAAAAAGCCGCCCTCCCATGAAATGGAGGACGACTTTCGATGGATTATTCAAAATCCGGCTGTACCCGTATCTGTGCCGTTGTCTTGCAGCCCTTCCGTATTGCCTGTCCCGGCATTGCTGAATACGGTATTCAACTGGCATCGAGCCGAACCGATCCGCACTGCTGCAGCCGAACACTGAAAGAGGCTGTTATGGGTCACGAGATTCCCCTTGGCCGAGTAGCCGCTCCCTTCGCCGATCGTATCGATCAAAATACCGGCTTCCGTTTTGCGCACATCGTTATTTTTGATCGCATTGCCGTCGCCGTTCAGCACGGCAATCCCCCGCGGCGCATCATAAACCGTATTGCCCGCTATGCTGTTGCCGTAAGGACGGTCGTCTCCGGCATTTTCTTCCGCATCCAGCTGGATGCCGGCAGAGGCGGCCTGCGCTACGACATTATTAACTACGGTATTGAAGCTGCTCGCATCCTTCAGACGGATGCCGTAAGTGCAGCTCGTCTCCTCCGAGCCCAGTCCGGAAGCCGAAATCATATTCCCTTCAATCAGATGATGCGAACATACGCTCAGCTTGGAGGATAAGAGAATAGCGGTATCTTTACACTGCTCTATGACATTATTAACAATCGTGGAGTAGGTGCTGCCCGATGTAAGATAAATGCAGTTGCGATACACATTTTTAAAATGATTTCCCGCTATGGTATGGTTCACTCCGCCTTCTACAACGATGCCGTAGCCTTCGTACAAGCTTTCGGAGCCTAAAATAAACTGGAAAGTACATTGATGAATAGAAACATGCTCGGCGCGGGTCAAATAAATACCATTGGTTATGTATTTAAATGCGCATCGGCTGATGAGAATGTGCGAGGCTTCGAACGCCGTAACGCCTTTCTCCACGCCAGCCGACGCTCCGTTCGGCACCCCGATGCCCTCGATCGTAAATCCTTGAATGGAACAATGACTTGCACTGCTGCCGAAGATCAGCATCTGCAGGTTATTCACCCCGGATTTGAGAACCGTGGCCTCTGCGCCTTCGCCTAATAAATGAACCTTGGATTTAATAAAAATCGTCGATCGAATGGTATAAGTCCCCGCCGGAAAAAAAACCGTACCTCCCGAATACGCAGCGCTGTTAACAGCCGCCTGAATCGCGGGACCGTCGTCATCGTCCAGCCGGCCGGTTCCCCGGGCGCCGAAATCTTTTACATTATAATAGATTCCGGTGCTGTTCGCAGGAGCGGCAGAGGAAGCGGCGTAGGCGGTTCCCCCTCCCCCAAAACCTGCGCCCGCAGCAAGCAAAGCGCCCGCCGCGCCCATAGAAGCCAGCAGCTGCCTGCGGGTCATAGGCTTCTGATTCTGATCGTTCGGTGTGTCGTTGGTTGGCACGAAAAGCTCCCCCTCTTCATGGCAATTCTATGAAAATTATAGCTTTCATAGAGAAAGAAGGCAACCCTGTCAGTCAGCAGGCTGGGATACCAATCCTTGGGAGACGCCTGAATAAAAAAGAAAACAGGCCGTCCGCCTGTTTTCAATGCCTGGAATCCGTTTCCTTGGCAGGCCTCGGCCCGCTTTAACGAAACATCCCCCATAATTTAATAAGATGAAACGTGTTGTTGGGGTCGATTTTTTGCGCGATGACGAAATTAACCATATGCTCCGTCTGCTGGTCGGTAGGTCTCTCCCCCAGCACCTTGGACAGCATGGCGACAAACCTTCTGACCTTCGTGCGGTCTTGAAGATCCGTTTTCGTCACCCCTTGCAGAATCATTTTAATCCGTTCTTTCGTATCCGGATTTTTCATCTTCAGCTTGACGCGTTCCACAAAAGCAGGATCGAACCCGTATTTCTGATAGCTCATGTCACGAACACCTCCGATAACGGATATGAATACAGGTATGCTCATCCAATTCGGGTATGCTGCAAACCTCTCACCGTAAGTTTATGACGGAGGGCTCGGACATGTGTCCTATAAAATTCCGCTCGAATAACAAATAGGCATTAATCCAGCAGCTCGCTTTCGGTAATATGCTCCCGCTGCAAAAATTCGCGCAGGTGCGCATAGCCCGCGGCGGTCCAGAAGTCCGGGCGCCGTACCAGCTCCGCGGCATCGTCGCGCGCCTGCTCCATGACTTCGAAGTCCGTCACCATATCGGCAATCCGGAAATCCGGCAGCCCGCTCTGCTTCGTTCCGAAGAAGTCGCCCGGCCCGCGGAGCTCCAAATCGCGCCGGGCGATTTCGAAGCCGTCGTTCGTGTCCGTCATCGCCTTCATTCGCTGCTTGCCGACCTCATTCTTCGGATCGGCGATCAGCACACAGTAGGACTGATGCTCTCCCCGGCCGACGCGGCCGCGGAGCTGATGGAGCTGCGACAGCCCGAAGCGGTGGGCATCGTAGATGACCATCAGCGTAGCGTTAGGCACATCGACGCCAACCTCAATGACGGTCGTCGAAACAAGCACATGAACGCGGTTCGCGCTGAACTCGCGCATCACTTCATCCTTCTCCGCAGGCGTCATCCGCCCGTGAAGCAGGCCGACCTTATAATCCGGGAAGGCAAACTGCATCTGGGCGTGCACGTCAATTGCATTCTGCACGTCCAGCTTCTCGGATTCCTCAATAAGCGGGCAGATGACGTAAGCCTGGCGTCCCTCGGCTACCTCGCGGCGAATAAAACCGAGCACACGCTCCAGCATGTCATGCGTGACCGCATACGTCTTGATCGGCTTGCGCCCCTTCGGCAGCTCGCTCAGCGTCGATACGTCCATGTCGCCGAAGGCGGTAATAGCCAGCGTCCTCGGGATCGGCGTCGCCGTCATCGTCAGCACATCGGGGTTCAAGCCTTTGCGGCGCAGTATACTGCGCTGGTTGACGCCGAACCGGTGCTGCTCATCGGTCACGACCAGACCGAGCTTGCGGAAGAACACGTCTTCCTGGATAAGCGCATGCGTGCCCACGACGACATCGATCATGCCCATCTGCAGCGAGCCAAGCACGTCTCTGCGCTGCCGGTTCCGTCAAGCTTCCCGTCAGGAGCGCCACCTGGATGCCGTAAGGCTCGAACAGCCGCTCCAGCGACCGTTTATGCTGTTCGGCCAATATTTCCGTAGGCACCATCAGCGCTCCCTGGTAGCCGGCCTTCACGACGGCGTACAGCGCGGACGCCGCTACGACCGTCTTCCCCGCACCTACGTCGCCCTGCAGCAAACGGTTCATGCAGAACGGCTGCTGCAGATCATGCAAAATTTCGGCCAGCACGTTCTTCTGCGAGCCGGTCAGCGTAAACGGCAGCGCGCGCACGAAGGCGCGTACCGCAGGCATGTCCAGCGGATGCGCGACGCCATCGGCCCGATCATGGTTGAGCGCCCGGTAGGCCTGCATTTTCAGCTGGAACATAAACAGCTCTTCGTATACCATCCGCCTGCGGGCACGCTGCCCCTCCTCCATCGAACCCGGCATATGGAGCAGCGTTACCGCCTGCTTGCGGGGCATCAAATCATACTTGGAGAGCAGCTCCTGTGGCAGCACTTCCGGAATAAGCCCGCCGTACTGCGTCAGCGCCTGCGTTAACGTCTGGCGCATCCATTTCTGCGTCAGCGCCGCGGTCACCGAGTAAACAGGCTGCAGCGTACCGATCTGGGAGGTTCCTTCCCCGGAAACTCGGACTCCGATACGGTCAGATGCAGCCTTTTTTGATCCCATTTTCCGGTCAGAACCATTTCCGTTCCGTTCTTCAGCTGGTCTTTCAGGAAATGCCGGTTAAACCAGACCGCCGTGACAAACAGCGAATCCACCATGACCTTGCAGGTTAGCCGCGACTTCACCCGTCCGTACATCTGGACCATCGGAATCCCGACAATCGTCGCCTTCACGGTAATTTTATCGCCGTCCTTGACTTCCGTCAGATCGCGGATCGTGTAATCTTCATAGCGGAACGGATAATAATCCAGCAGGTCGCCAACCGTGGCGATGCCCAGAACGGACAACTCCTCGAGCTTCTTTCCCTTGACTCCATGAACATCCTTGACCGGAATATGGTATAAATTCATGCCCGTCATGTCGCCGGCGTGACGAAAGCCGCTACGGCTCCGGGGCCGGCGTGCGTTCCGATGACGGAACCAATCGTTGTATAAAGCATACTTTTCACCTCAAAATGCTGCTTCAGCAGGCCGCTAAGCTCGTCTGCCGAAGCCAATGTATTCGCGTGAGCCACTGTGACATGAATCGGCGTTCCCGCAAAGTCCGCCTGCAGCAGCTCAATGATGCGGGCCATCGCCTTCTTATGTCCCCGCACTTTATCCACCGAGTAGACTTCTCCTTCATCGGAAATCGACAGGATTGGTTTGATGTTCAGCAGCGAACCGACCAGAGCGGCGGCTTTGCCGATACGTCCGCCCTTTTGCAAATATTCCAGCGTATCCACCAGAAAATATAACCGCATCTCGCGCCGCAGCTTTTCGACCAGCGCAACGATGTCTTCCATGCTCTTCCCTGCCTGCGCCGCTTCGGCCGCCGCAACGGCCAGCGTACCGATACCGTATGAAGCGGAGCGCGAATCGACGACCGCCAGGTTCCGCCTGCTCCTCCAGAAGGGAGGCGGATAATACGGCGGACTGGTACGTCCCGCTCAGCGCGGAGGACAGGTGGATCGAAACGATTCCCGCATCCGTTGCAGCAGCCAAACGCTTATAGACCTCGACAAATTCCTGCGGCGAAGGCTGTGAAGTCGTGGGCAGCGAAGGGAACGAGGCCAGCTTGTCAAAGAAAGCCTCCGGACTCAAATCCACCCCGTCCTTATAGGTCTCCGTTCCGAAATGTACCTTTAGAGGAACCACCTCTATGTTTAAGCGTTCACGCAGCTCCGCCGGAATATCGGCAGTGCTGTCCGTTATCACTCGAACCTGACCCAAAATCCATCCACCTCATCTATGCTTGAATATCTGCCCGCAAGCGAAGCTTACTCGGCAGAAATAATATAATAATACAGCGGCTGACCGCCGGAATGCACTTCCACTTCGATTTCCTTGTACGTCTCTTCGATGTACCGGACAAGCAGATGCGTCTGCTCCTCCGCCGCCTCTTCCCCGGTGTACACCGTAACGATTTCGGCTCCGTCTTCCACGAGACGGTCAATCAGCCGCTGCGATACCGTAAGCAAATCCGGTGCTGCGGCAGCCATACTGCCGTTATGAAGAGCGAGATAGTCGCCCTGTCTGATATCGATGCCTTCCATCTGCGTATCTCGGACCGCATAGGTCACCAGCCCCGATTGGACCTGACCGATCGCCTGCTCCATCGCTTCGGCGTTTACGTCCGCTGAGGCGCCCTCCCGGTAGGCGATTACGGCAGCGATCCCTTGAGGAATCGACTTTGTCGGAATGACGATCAGTTTCTTGCCATCGACGAGATCTACCGCCTGCTGCGCGGCCAAAATAATATTGGAGTTATTCGGCAGCACGAACACCGTCCTGGCCTGCACACGAGCGACCGCATTTACAATATCTTCGGTACTCGGATTCATTGTCTGCCCGCCATGGAGTACTTGATCCACACCAAGGCTTGTCATGATTTTGGAAATGCCTGCTCCTGCCGATACCGCCACAAACCCGTACGGCTTTAGCCCCTGGGCCGCAGACGTTGAGACAGAAGATGCTCCCTCCTTCTGTCCTTGCCCTTGAAGCTCGGCCGCTTCCTCCAACAAGATGTGGGAATGCTGCTCTCGCATATTCTCGATTTTGATCCGGCTTAAGGCACCGTACTGCATCGCATGGTTCATAACGCTGCCGGGATATTCGGCATGAATGTGCACTTTAACCAAATCTTCGTCGGCTACCACAAGCAGCGAATCGCCGAAACGGGACAGCTCCCGGCGGAAGTCGCCCTCATCGAACGCTTTGCGCCCTTGATCGTTAAAAACCACCATAAATTCAGTGCAGTAACCGAATTCGATATCCTCCGTAGCCAGCTTAGCCTGAGCACGCGACGGCTCGGCCGATGTGTGCGCGCTGGAATGCGCATGGACCCCAGAAGGCATCTGCAGCGGATTCGTCTGTCCGCCGGCAGCCGGATCAGAATAAAGCGGCTCTTCTCCGCCGTCCAGCAGTGCCTCCCAAAAGCCTTCATAAATGTACAGCAACCCTTGACCGCCCGCATCGACGACCCCCACCTGCTTGAGAACGGGCAGCAGGTCCGGCGTCCGGGAGAGCGCCTCCTGCCCCTGTTTCCGGACAGCGCCCATCAGCTCCGCCAGATCGGTCGTCCGCTTCGCCTGCTGGACAGCATGCTTGGCCACTTCCTTAGAAACCGTAAGAATCGTGCCTTCGACCGGTTTAACTACCGCCTTGTAGGCCAGGTCCACACCATGCTGCAGCGCAGCCGCGAATTGAACCGTATCGATCGAGGCGCGATCCGCTACCGATTTGGCAAAGCCGCGGAACAGCTGGGACAAAATAACGCCCGAATTGCCGCGGGCTCCCATCAGGAGTCCTTTGGCCAAAGCTTCGGCCGCTTTGCCGATATGCTCAGAAGGACGCCGGCGCAGCTCCTCCACGCCGGAGGTCAAGGTTAAATTCATATTCGTTCCCGTATCCCCGTCAGGTACCGGAAACACATTGAGCGCATTGACATTGTCGACGTGATCTCTAAGCTGCCGGGCTCCTTTTTCCACCATACGGATAAAGTCATTCCCATTAATTATGTTTAAGCGCTTACTCAAAAATATTCCCCTTCCTGCTTAGAACGGCCAGGCCGCCTGTTCGCGTTACTGAGCGACACGTACACCCTGAACGATGATGTTCACAGCCTCCACTTGAAGCCCCGTAACCTCGTTTAATACATACTTCACCTTCGTCTGCACATTGCGGGCTACAACCGATATTTTCGTTCCGTAACTGACCACGATATATAAATCAATAGAAAGCATTCCCTGCCCGTCCCGGCGAACCTCGACGCCTCGGCTCAAATTATCTTGGCGGAGCAGCTCCGCAATGCCGTCCTTCAATTGATTGCGCGAAGACATGCCGACCAGTCCATAACAATCCAAAGCCGCCGAGCCCGCCAACACGGCAATAACCTCATCCGCTATATAGACCTTGCCATATTCCGAAGTCATTTCAATAGCCATGTTTCGCAGCTCCTTTGATATAGATTAGGATGGACTATGTTTCATTCTACTATATCAAACGCAAGAAATAAATAAAATTTGGCTAAACGAGCATAATTTCAAGCTTGTGACATTGACGGCTTTGTTTCAGCTATGATATGATATTTGAGTGTGTTTTCTAGGAATTGCTCACGGAGAGTTCGCATTTCGAAGACAAGCAATATGAAAGTCGTCGAGGCTTTTAAGGAGGTGTAACACAATGTCCCGCAAATGTTTCATTACTGGTAAAGGACCAAGCACTGGCAACCACGTATCTCACGCTAACAACAAAGCGAAGCGTACTTGGGGTGTTAACGTTCAAAAGGTTCGTATTTTGGTGGACGGTAAACCGAAGCGCGTTTATGTAAGCACAAAAGCTTTGAAATCCGGAAAAGTTACCCGCGTGTAATTTTTCTCCATCCGCTGATAGACAAAAAGCACCTGGCCACAGGTGCTTTTTTTAGTTATGGATAGCGCCGTATAACTAAAACGGCAGATCCTTCAGATCCTCTTCGATTCGCAGGCTCCCTCTGCTGCGTAAAAGCCTGCGTCGATTTATAGACCGCCCTAAGTATGCATTTCCGATACGGTCAGTTTTTACTGAATGTACTAAGTACCGCCTTCACAAAACCGCCTATAATTCTCGGTAACTTGATCGTATAAAATTTCATTTCTACCCCTCCTCAAGTATCGTGGGAAACCCTGCTTTCACCAGTCCGCGCTCTTCTAGCGTTACAAGCACAATGTTCCTTGATACTCCATTATATTCCGCGTTTTCGAAAACGTGCCTATCCCACTTCACCTTGACCTAAAAAACAAAAAAGGCTACAAAAGCCTGAAACTTTTGTAACCATGTTATGCGGCGGACAGCCGTTTTATGACTTGGATATCATTCTGGAATAAGGACGGTGCCCTCTTAAGCCGGTGCCGGCAGTTGACCTGTCTTCAAGGTAAGATAGACGGCATAGATGACAGCCATAATAAAATACAGCACGACCGTCGTTACGACAAAAGCAATCCGCATGCCGCGACTCTCGTGTCTTCTAAAAAATTGAATGCCTACATATAAAGCGCCCAAAGAAAACAAATATTTCAGCATGTCTTGAATATTGGAAAACAAGCTCAGCAAGCCGGCACAAAGCAGGCTGTACCCTAAGACCGTAAGAAATCTCAATTACGTCACTCCCCGCCTCGAATATCACGAATCGCCTGCGCCCGGTCGGCCGTATTAAATACCGCACTGCCTGCTACAAGCACATCCGCGCCGGCGGCCGTAACCTGGCGTGCCGTCTGGGCATTAATGCCTCCATCTACCTCAATATGTACATGCGAGAGGCCTCTTTCGTTCAGCATCTCGCGCAGCTTCGCGATTTTGGGCAGCACCTCGGGAATGAACTGCTGTCCGCCAAAGCCGGGATTGACCGTCATCAACAATACCAGATCCAAAGAATCGGTCAGCACATGCTCGATCGTGGACAGAGGCGTTGCCGGATTCAGTACAACGCCGGCCTTAACCCCTTGCTCCTTAATGAAATGGAGCGTACGGTGCAGATGTCTGCACGCCTCCACGTGAACGGAAATCAAGTCCGCCCCCGCCTTGGCAAAGGCTGGAATATAAGCATCGGGCTGTTCGATCATCAGATGAACGTCAAGCGGCAGCGCCGTATGAGGGCGGATCGCTTCAACCACCAAAGGGCCGATAGTGATGTTAGGCACGAAATTCCCGTCCATCACGTCCACATGGATCCAATCCGCTCCTCCCCGCTCCACGTCGGCGATTTCAGCGCCAAGCTTTGCAAAATCAGCTGATAAAATAGACGGTGCAATATGCAGCATATCAGTATCTCCTTTTTCTCTCTTTAATTTCCCCCAAGAAATATAAGTAGTGTTCATACCGGGTAGGGGCGATTTTTCCCTGCTCCTTCGCTTCAATAACCTTGCAGCCGGGCTCATGCTGGTGAAGGCAGCCGCGGAACTTGCATTCCGCAGCATAAGGACGGAACTCCTTGAACGAATCACTGAGATGCTCCGCTTCTTCCACCTGCAAAAAGTCCAGCGAGCTGAAGCCCGGTGTATCGGCAACCAGTCCGCCGTTCTGCAGACGGATCAGCTCGACATGCCGAGTCGTATGCTTGCCGCGGCCCAGCTTGGAGCTGATCTGATTCGTTTCCAGCTGCAGCCCCGGCACCATCGCGTTCAACAGCGAGGATTTGCCTACACCGGACTGGCCGGCAAATACGCTGATGGTTCCTGCCAGCCGCTGCAGCACCGGTTCAATCCCGATGCCGAATTTGGCGCTTGTAACCACGACCTGATACCCGATGGATTCGTACAGACGAACCACATCGTTCATCGTGACTATATTCATCGCATCCTTCACCGTATCCTGGGTAAGCTCCGTTCCCTCGGAGCCGGCGGTCATTTCAAGCCCGAACTCCTCTTCGCCGCCAACCAGGTCCTGCTTGGTTAAGCAGATGATCGTCTCCAGGCCGGCGCTTTCCGTATGCACCAGAAATTTGTCCAGCAGCTGCAGGTTCAGCGCCGGCTCCTGCACGGCAAAAACAAGCACGGCGAGCTCTACATTGGCGACCGGCGGACCGGACCAGCTTCGGAAGTACGGGGTAAAACTTCATCCACCATCCCCTCGCCGTTTTCCGTCAATTCGAACATCACCCGATCCCCTACCAGAGGGGAGATGCCTCTCTTTTTAAAAATCCCTCTGGCGCGGCATTGAATCGAAATCGAGGACATCGTCTGTTCCTCTTCCGAGAGTACGTAATAATAACCGCTAAGCGCCTTTACGATTAAACCGGCTGGCATTCCATTCGGCCTCCTGTGCTATTTGGGTTTGTTAGTCGTCGTGCTGGCCGGCGTAGCCGCTCCGCCCCCGCTGCCGGAGGCGGGATTGCTTCCCTGCGTGCCTGGAGTGCCGGCGCCGCCGGTTCCGTTGGTTCCTCCGGTCCCGTTGGTCGTCGCCCCGCTGCTTCCGGCCGGCGGCGCCGTATTCGTGCCTGGAGTCTGCGTTGTTCCAGACGGCTGGGTGGTACCTCCTTCACCGGAGTTGGAAGGAACCGGATTGAACGGCTTGCCGTTTTTCTGCGCCAGATAATCCTGATACGTAACCGTCAGCAGATCGGTCAGCGAATTATCGGCCTTGATTTGAATTGTCGCCGTTTTGTCCGGAGCAAGCACCAGCTTCACTTCCGTCGTCGTGGCTTTGGTCACGTTAGGGATCGTTTTATACTCAACCGGCGTGTTGTCGTTCGTCGCATCGCTCAAAAGAATTTTGACCGTAGAAGGTGTGCCTTCCTTCAAAGGCTTGATCGGCACTTGAATGGTCATCGGTCCGGCGTCGGACGGAAGTCCCGAGCTGATAATCAGGCCGATTTCCTCTCCGCGCGACACTTCGTCGTTATATTCATAAGGGAACTGCTTGATTACCTTGCCCTTCGGCTGCTTATAGCTCGGCTCCACGCTGATGCCGTCCTTCGCCAGCTTCAGATTGCTGACCGCAATCCGGCTTCTCGCTTCCGCTTCGCTCAATCCGACCAAATCAGGCATCTTGAACGTTTCTCTGCCTTTGCTTACGGTCAGCTTGACGCTGACGGTCGCAGGATCGATATCTTCATTCGCCGTTGGAGCCTGCTGAATGACGGTTCCCGCAGCTTCATCCACGAACTGCTGCTCCACCGCGATTCGTTCTTCCTTGATCCCCATATTCATCAGCTTCGACTTAGCATCGGCCAGCTGCGTGCCGGTCAGGCTGAGCATTTTTTGCAGCTCCACGCCTTTGCTTACATAGAGCGTCACCTTGCTGTTGGGCTTCAGCTTCATATCCATCGGATTTTGCCGGATGACCACATCCTTAGGCACATCCTTGGACGTTTCCTGTACGACATCGTAATCCAGCTTTGCGTCTCTAATTTTCTTCTGAGCGTCAGCCAGAGGCATGTTGACGACGGTAGGCACGTCCACATCCTGCACCTTCAGCGTCGTTCTGAGGTAGCCGACCGCATACCACATGCCGCCGAGCAGAATGAGCAGAGCCACAATCCAGATCAGCGGCTTCACCCAGCGATTCTTCTTTTTTCCGTCGCCGGGTCCTTCCGCTTGTTTCTCGGGCGGCTCCTCTTCATCATCGGCGGGAGAAGGCATATATTGCCCCGGACGGATCGCCGGGATAATACGCGTTTTCTCCTCATCCAGCTCGTCCTCATCCAAAAAATTCAGCTTCGCTTCATTGCGCCGGTGCGGCTGCAAGCAGCTGTCGAGATCCTCCAGCATTTGCTTGGCGGAACGGTACCGTTCCGCCGGATTTTTGCGCATCGCCTTCAGGATGATATTCTCAACGCTCTGCGGAATCAGCGGGTTCACCTTGCGCGGGTCTTCGACTTCCTCCTGAAGATGCTTCAGGGCAACGCTGATCGGGCTTTCGCCCAGAAAGGGCAGGCGGCCCGTCAGCATTTGATACATGACGATACCAAGAGAATATAAATCCGATTGCTCGCCAGTGAACGTCCCTTTGGCATGCTCCGGGGAGAAATAATGAACGGAACCGACAACCGAACCGGTTTGCGTAATCGTAGAGGAGGTGACAGCGCGGGCAATCCCGAAATCGGTCACTTTGACCCTGCCGTTCTTGCCGATCAGAATGTTATGAGGCTTAATATCGCGATGAATGATTTGATTGTGATGCGCGTGATCGAGTGCATCGCAGATTTGACTGGCGATACGTACGGCTTCCTCCACCTGCAGCGGTGCTTTTTCCTTAATCAGCTCGTTCAAAGTCGTACCCTCAATGTACTCCATCACAATATAATGAACGTCCTCTTCCTGGCCAACATCATAAATGCTGACTACGTTCGAATGGGATAAAGACGCCGCGGCCTGCGCTTCTCTGCGAAAACGCTGAATAAACTCCTCATCGTGGACATACTGCTGACGCAGCACTTTAACGGCTACATGGCGGTGCAATAAAATATCGAGTCCCTTATACACGATCGCCATGCCGCCGCCGCCCACACGCTCAAGGATCTCATAGCGGCCTCCCAACTGCTTACCTATCATTCATCATCACCTCTTTTCACCGTCAGCATGATCGTCAGCTAGGTCGGGTTCCACTATATTGCTAACCAGTATTACCGTAATGTTGTCGTCGCCTCCCGCGTCCAGAGCGGCATCTACCAGCAGCTTGGCCTTTTCGTCCAGCGCATCTCCGGTGTTGATCAGCGCAAGCATCTGATCGCTGCTCACCAGGCCGCTCAGACCGTCGCTGCACAGCAGCAGCACTTCTCCGCTCGTCCAGACCCAATCCGCGGTATCGACCTCGATCGTCGCTTCCGTGCCCAGCGCCCGGGTCAGCACATTGCGCCGGGGGTGATGGCCGGCTTCCTCGCGGGTGATTTGCCCGTTTTTGACCAGCTCGTTAACGAGCGAATGGTCTTCGGTCAGCTGCCCCATGCCGGCGGCATCCACTTTATAGGCACGGCTGTCCCCGATATGACCGATAACAACCGATTGTTCATCCGCCAGTACGGCGACGACCGTCGTCCCCATCCCGTGATAATTTTCACGCTCGGAGGCGAACTGGAAGATCGTCTCGTTCGCCATTTCAATGGCGGCCTGGAGGCGGCTTTTGCGTTCCGTTACGGATGCCCCCTGAGGGATCGTCTGCAGCTCGCTGCGAATAAGATCGACGGCCATTTGGCTCGCGACATCCCCTGCCTGGTGTCCGCCCATCCCATCGGCGACAATCGCCAGAACAAAACCGTTCAGACTTTCCTGTACAAGCATCCGATCCTCATTGACCGTCCGAACACGGCCGACATCCGTAAGACTCGCTGTTTTCAACATCGTTCTCCTCACCTCGCACCCGACTCCATATGCTTCGCCCGCAGCTGGCCGCAAGCCGCCGCAATATCGCTCCCCTGCTCCCTGCGAATCGTTGCATTCACCTTGTTGCGCTCCAAAATGCGCTGGAACGTAAAGATATCGTCCCGAGGCGTCCGCACATAATCCCGTTCCGATACGTAGTTCACCGGAATCAGGTTCACGTGGGCCATCGGGAATGTTTTCAATACTTGGGCCAGCTCCTCCGCATGCTCCGGACGGTCGTTGACGCCCCCCATCAGGGCGTATTCGAACGTAATCCGGCGGCCGGTTTTGGCCACATAGTATTGACAGGCCTCAAGCAGCTCGGCAAACGGATAGCGGCGGTTTACCGGCATCAGCTTGGAGCGCAGCGTATCGTTCGGCGCATGAATCGAAATCGCCAGATTGATTTGCGTATTTTCCTCGGCAAAACGGTAAATGTTCGGCACGATCCCGCTGGTGGATACGGTAATATGGCGCTGGCCGATGTTCAATCCTTTCGGATGAATCATCACCTTCAAAAATTTCATCATCGCATCGTAGTTCTCGAACGGCTCCCCGATGCCCATAATGACGATGCTGCTGACGCGTTCATTCGATGCGTCCAGCAGCTGCTGCGCTTTGACGATCTGGGCGATAATTTCGCCGGACGTCAGATTCCGCTTCAGCCCGGTCAGTGTGGAAGCGCAGAACGTACAGCCGATGCGGCAGCCGACCTGCGTCGTCACGCAAACGCTGTTGCCGTAGCTATGTTTCATGATGACGGTCTCGATCGCATTTTTGTCGGCGAGCTCGAACAGGAACTTCACCGTGCCGTCCTTCGATTCATACTTCGCCACCTCGGTCAGCGTCACAAAATCGAACTGATCGGCCAGCTTTTCGCGAAGCGGCTTCGGTAGGTTCGTCATGTCCTCGAAGCTTGATACTCTTTTCACATACAGCCAGTCAAAGATTTGCCCCGCGCGAAAGCCCGCTTCGCCGTTGGCTTTGATCCACTCCTGCCAATCCTCGAGCGTGTAGTCGTATGCGTAGGGCTTTGAGGCTTCCAATACTTTCGGTGCTTTCAATTCCATATATTTATCACAACCTGTTTGTCATTTAATTGTGTAGATTGAACCTATTTTATCACAAATCGCTTCATTGCGCTCGCTTGCGGAGCTTGGCGATAAAGAAGCCGTCCGATTGATGCTCGTACGGGTAAATTTGCAGCGGCTCCGGCTGGGAAGGATCCATCTCGAATTCGGGATGCTCCCGTAAAAAGGCTTCGATCCTCCCGCCATTCTCCTTATGCTCGATCGTGCAGGTGCTGTAAACGAGTACGCCGCCCGGACGCAGCAGCTTGTGCACCTGGTTCAACAGCTCCGCCTGGATCACGCAGATATCGTCCAGCTCCTGCTCCGTCTTGCTCCACTTCATGTCAGGCTTGCGCCGGATAACGCCAAGTCCGGAGCAGGGAGCGTCCAGCAAAATACGGTCAAAGGTGCCCTCGGCAAACCGTTCCGGCAGCCTGCGCGCATCCGATACGAGCGTACGCACCGACGTCAAACCGAGTCGCTCCGCCTGCTCGCGGATCAGCTTCTCCTTATGCTCGTGAATATCGCAGGACCACAGCTCGCCGCGGGTCCTTCATCTTCTCCGCCATGTGCATCGACTTGCCGCCCGGAGCGGCGCAGCAGTCCAGCACCTTCTCCCCCGGCTGCGGGTCGACCGCTTCCGCGACCAGCATCGAGCTCTCGTCCTGGATCGAAAACAGGCCTTCGGCGAACCAGGGCGTCAGCGCCATATTCCCGCCGCCTTTGACGATCACCCCCGCCGGAGCAAGCTCGGAAGCTTCCGCGTCCAGTCCCGCTTCCGTAAGCCGGCCGATCAGCTCGTCGCGGCTGAGCTTCATCGTATTGACCCGGATGCTGACCCGCGGCGGCACGTTATTCGCTTCGCAGATCCGCTCAGTCCGCGCCTCGCCAAGCTGGCGAGTCCAGCGCCGCACCATCCACTGCGGGTGCGAATGCTGAAGCGCGATGCGCTCCTCCGCCGGAAGATGATCCGGAATCTTAAGCGATTCCTTTTGTCGGATAACATTGCGCAGCACCCCGTTAACCATCCCCGAAATGCCCTGGTGGCCTTTCTTCTTCGCCAGGTTCACCGCCTCGTTGACGACGGCATGCTCCGGAATGCGATCCAAGTAAAGCATTTGATACAAGCTGAGCCGCAGCAGACTGCGGACCAGGGCTGCAGCTTGGCCAGCCCCTTGGCGACAAAGCGCTCCAAGAAGTAGTCCAGCGTGTTGAGCCGCTGAATCGTACCGTAGACGATCTCGGTCGTCAGCCCGGCATCCTGTTTGTCCAGGCCGAATTTCTGCAGCGTCTGATGCAGAAGCAGGTTGCTGTAGGAGCGGGTCCTGCTCCGTCCGCACCAAGACTTCCAGCGCCGCTTCCCTAGCCGTCCCTTTGGCTTTGGGCTGCGCCTTGCTCCCGTTCGGGGAACCGTAACGGCCCTTTGCGCCGTGTCCCCCGGCTCCTCCTGGCGGTCTACCCGCCGGACGTCTCGTGTTGTCCGTGCTTTTGTTCATAGATGTCTGCCTCCTATCGCGTCCGCGGTTCCGCTCATCCAAGCACCGTGCCTGCCGCAAGCTGACCGCCGCGGGCGAACTGCGCGGCATCCATCGCCTTTTTCCCTGCCGGCTGCAGCCCGGTCACCGTAAGGCACCCTGCACCGGCAGCAATCTGAATCCCCTGCTCGGAGACATGCAGAACCGTCCCCGGTTTCTCTGCGGTTTGCACGGACTCGTCCGGTTTAGCGCAGCTCCAAATTTTGAGCACGTCGCCGTTCCATAACGTGTACGCGCCCGGGCGGGGATGCAAGCCCCGAACCTGATTCCATATGTTTAAGGCCGGCAGACTCCAGTCGATCTGCTCCTGCTCCCGAGTAATGTTAGGCGAATAGACCGCATCCGCATCCTGCTGCGGCACGGCTTGAATCCGCCCTTCCAGCAGATCCGGCAGCGTCTCCTTCAACAGTTGCGCGCCCGCAAGGCTCAGCTTGTCGAACATCGTTCCAGTCGTATCCTCGTCGGTAATCGGCACTTCGATCCGGCTGATCATATCTCCCGTATCGAGCCCCTCCGCCATGTACATAATCGTCACACCCGTGACCGGATCGCCGTTCATGACCGCATGATGGATCGGCGCTCCTCCGCGGTATTTCGGCAGCAGCGAAGCATGGATGTTAATGCAGCCGTGCTTCGGAAGCTCCAGCACCGATTTCGGCAAAATCTGCCCGTAAGCCGCCGTAACGATCAAATCCGGCTGCAGCGCCTTCAGCTCCGCGACGGCTTCGGGACGGCGAAGCCGCTCCGGCTGCAGGACGGGAAGGCCGTGCTTCTCCGCTTCCACCTTCACGGGCGTAGGCGTCAAAATACGCTTGCGCCCAACCGGACGATCCGGTTGGGTCACAACGCCGACAACTTCTCTGCCGCTCTCCAGCAGCGCTTGTAAAGACGGGACGGCGAAATCCGGCGTCCCCATAAACACGATTCTCATGCTTCACCGCCCTGAGGCTCGTTGCGGTACATTGTTTCGGCCAAATCGGTGTACAGCACGCCGTTCAAATGATCGACCTCGTGCAGAATGCAGCGCGCAAGCAAATCCGTTCCTTCCACAACGATTTCTTTGCCTTCGCGGTTCAAGCCTCTGACCTTCACGCGTTGAGCGCGTCTCACGTCACCCGTCCGGTTCGGAATGCTCAGGCAGCCTTCAGGACCGAACTGCTCCCCTTCGGTCTCGAACACTTCCGGATTAATCAGCTCGATCAGCCCGCCGTGCTCTTCGCCGCAGTCCATAACGATGACACGCTTCAAAATACCGATTTGCGGCGCTGCCAGGCCCACACCCTCGGCGTCATACATCGTATCCACCATATCGTTCAACAGCTTGTGGATGTTCGGCGTAATTTTCGTTACCGGCTTGCATACCTCGCGCAGCACCGGATCCGGATCTTTTACAATCATTTTAATAGCCATAAATGAGCACACCTTTCGTCTATGAGCGTATGACCTCTGTTCAACGCTTGATTTATATTAAGTATATGAATATTCCTTAAGTTAAAGATCCTCGTCTTGTTTCGTAAAACGACAAATAAACCTACATTAATACTTGAGGATCCACATCGACGCTGATCGTCAGCTTCTGCTGCCGCTCCAGCTCCTCAAAGCCGGCGACCGCCTGCTGCACAAGCCCGGATATCGACGCTTCCCCCCGATATTTTATCATGCATTGAAACCGATATCTATCTTTGATTCGGGAGATCGGCGAAGCCACAGGGCCCAAAACCTCAATAGGCATCGGGTGAAGCTCCTTCGCAAGCTCCTTCAATCGGGAAGCCAGCGATTCAGCCGTCCGCATCAGCAGCGGTATTTGTTCATGCGACAAAGTAATCAAAATCAGCCGGTGAAACGGCGGATATTCATGAAATTTGCGCAGCGTCATTTCCTTTTCCATAAAGCTTTCATAGTCGTGCCGGCTGGCGCTCAGGATACTGTAATGCTCGGGCGCATACGTCTGCACGAAAACTTCGCCAGGCAGCTGATGGCGTCCCGCGCGGCCCGCCACCTGCGTCAGCAGCTGAAAGGCTCGCTCCGCCGCCCGGAAATCCGGCAGGTTCAGCACCGTATCCGCAGCCAGAGCCCCAACCAGCGTCACATGCGGGAAATCGAGCCCTTTGGCTACCATCTGGGTGCCAAGCAGAAGATCCGCCTGGCGGTTGCGGAACATTGTCAGCCATTTCTCATGCGAGCCCTTCTCCGTCGTCGTGTCTACATCCATGCGGATGACGCGGATGCCCGGGAACAGCTTCGTCAGCTCCTCCTCGACCCGCTGCGTTCCCGTGCCGAAGTGCCGGATATGCTCGCTGCCGCAGCTCGGGCACAGAGCAAGCTCCCGTTCGGCATAGCCGCAGTAATGGCAGCGGATCGCCCGCGAGCTTTGATGATAGGTCAGCGAGATGTCGCAGTGCGGGCATTCCGCCACATAGCCGCACGTGCGGCACATGACGAACGTCGAATAGCCCCGCCGGTTCAGCAGCAAAACGGTCTGTTCTTTCTTGTGTAACCGTTCTTCAATCGCTTTATACAAGGCCCGGCTGAACATCGAACGATTTCCCTCACGCAGTTCCTCCCTCATATCCACTATGTTCACGCGGGGCAGCGGACGGCCTTCCACCCGCTTATGCATCGTAAGCAGCTCAAAGCGGACCCGCCGCTCCGTCGGATCGGCAGCCGGCTCGCTCCCCAATGCTGGAGGATCCTCGGTCAGGGCGAAAACATCCATTTGTCCGGCGCGGACCATAGCTCTATTGGAATAGCTCTGCGCCGGCTGCGACGCGCTTTTGACGGCCGCAGATTCCTGCAGGGTGCCGTACATGCTCTCGAGCGACGGCGTCGCCGAGCCCAGCACGACGACCGCTTCATGCTGCGAAGCGCGGGCTACAGCTACATCACGCGCATGGTATTTCGGGCTTTCTTCCTGCTTGTAAGAGGATTCATGCTCTTCATCTATAATAATAAGGCCGATTTGCGTAAACGGAGCGAAAATCGCGACCGCGCTCCTATCACGACGCGCACCTGCTTTTGCATAATTTTACGCCATTCATCATACCGCTCTCCGTGAGACAATCGGCTGTGCATCACGGCGACCAGATCGCCGAATCTCCCTTTAAACCGTTCCACCATCTGAGGCGTCAGCGAAATCTCGGGCACGAGCACAATCGCTTCGCGGCCTTGGTCTAAGCAGGTCTGAATCGACTGCAGATATACCTCGGTTTTCCCGCTCCCCGTCACCCCATGCAGCAGAAATACGCGATGCTCCCGCTCGGCAACCGGACGGGCAATCCGTTCGAATACCTGCTGCTGCTCCGGCATCAAAGACAGCGGCGCCGTTCGTTGAAACGAACGGCTGGAGTATGGATCGCGAAATACCTCCACCTCGCGTAGCGCAAGCCAGCCTTTATCCGCCAGACTTTTCACCGTACCGGCGCTGATGCCAAGCTCGTTCAGCAGCTCCGTCAGCTTCACCGGTACCGGCCGTTCGGCCAAATACAGCAGAACTTCCTTTTGCTTGGCCGATCTGGCGGGCAGCTGCTCCGCCCATTCCCGCAGCTGGCTGCCATCCTCGGGAGGAAACACGGTCAGCACTTTTTTCGTGTTCATGCGGTCCTTGATCATCTGCACCTCCTGGAGGTGCCCTTCGGCCATCAGCTCTTGAATCAGCTTGCTCTCCGAGCCGAATTTGTGCAGCAGCGCCCCCATTTCTACCGAGCCCTTGCTGGCGACATACCGGATGATCTCCTGCTGGGCAGGCAGCAAAAAGCTGTGCTGAGCCTGGCCGCCGGCCGTTTCCACCTCTTCTCTTACACGGACGTGCCGTTCGTATTTCGCTTTCAGCGCGCCGGGAATCATCGCCTGCAGCGCCGTAATCTCATGGCATAAATAGGTTCTGCTGATCCAGCGGGCGAGCTGAACCAAATCGGGCGTCAAAGGCGGGGACAAATCGAGGATATCCGCAATCGGCTTTACTTTCGCCGGGTCCAGGTCCGTTTGTTCATCCAGCTGAACGACAAACCCCTGCAGCTTTCTCGGACCGAACGGAACGCTGACCCGGCTGCCTACTGCAACCCAATCCCGGAGCGAGGCCGGCACCGAGTAATCGAAAGGACGGTTGGTCTGCTTCGCCGGTACATCCACAATGACCTTTGCGTACATCAGTTCGCCCGATCTCCTTTCGGCATCCGTTCAGCCACATGCATCAGCAGCTGCCGAGCTACCTCCCGCTTCGTCATCACAGGCAGCGCCTCAACAAGTCCGCCGGCATCATAAATCCGAACGACATTCGTATCGGTGCCGAAGCCCGCGCCTTCCTGCGTCACGTCATTGGCGACCAGCAGATCACACCGCTTCCGGCTCAGCTTGTCCATCGCGTGCTCATCGATATTTTGCGTCTCCGCAGCAAAGCCGACGATGAACTGATTCGTTTTCAGCTGTCCGATCGTCTGCAAAATATCCGGATTTTTGACCAGCTTCAGCGTCATTTCGTCTTCCTTCTTCTTGATCTTCTGATCCGCCTGCTCGGCCGGACGATAGTCCGCAACAGCCGCCGCCTTGATTACAATATCCGCCTCCGGCATTCGCGCCACGACAGCGTCAAGCATCTGTACAGCGGACTCCACCTGAACGATCCGGACCCTTGCGGCGGAACGGCCGTCGTCTTCCCGCTAACCAGCGTCACCTCGGCGCCCATGAGAAGAGCCGCTTCGGCGATGGCAAACCCCATTTTGCCGGAAGAATCATTCGTCAAATAACGGACAGGGTCGATTCTCTCCACCGTGCCGCCTGCCGTCACCAGCACTTTCTTACCTCTCAGCAGCTCTTTATCCGCAAAAAAACGGCGGACCGCCTCCACGATTTGCTCCGGCTCCTCCAGCCGCCCTTTTCCAACATAGCCGCAGGCCAGCTGTCCGGTTCCCGGCTCTACGAACAGCACTCCGCGTTCCGCCAGCGTGTTCATATTCGCTTGAACGGCCGGATGCGCGTACATATGCACATTCATTGCCGGCGCCACCAAAATGGGCGCGGTGGTTGCGAGCAGGGTCGTGCTCAGCATATCGTCTCCGAGCCCTAGAGCCATTTTGGCAATCGTATTGGCCGTTGCGGGCGCCACAATGACCAGGTCCGCCCGGTCCGCCAAATCGATATGCGACACGACCGAAGCGTCCTTTTCATCGAACGTATCGACAATTACATCATGCCGGGACAACGTTTGGAACGTCAGCGGCGCAATAAATTTGGTCGCCGACTCTGTCATAATCACTCTGACGTCCGCCCCGGCCTGAGCCAGCTTGCTGCAGAGAGCTGCGCCTTTGTAGGCCGCAATGCCCCCGCTGACGCCCAGCAGTATCGTTTTTCCCTTCAACATCCGTCCTGCCTCCTCGCTTCGAGAAAAAAATAACAACCACGGAGGGTTGTTGGAGTGGTGTTACTTTATTAATTCTTTACTCGGCAGCTTCTCGTAAGAGATATGATCTTCATAAATCTCTTCCAACGCCAGACCTACGAATTTGTGGGAACGTTTGTTGCGAACCTCGGTTTTGGAACCGTCACGCAGCAATCTTGCACGCTTAGCCGCCGCTACGACCAATGAATATTTGCTGTCCACTTTATCTAACAGCTTGTCAATTGAAGGATATAACATGCTATTTCACCTCTGCCATCCATTGTTTGATTTTATTGACTACTCTATCTTTACGGCAATGCTCCGCTTCGATAATCGCGTTAATGCGAGCACAGGCGTGCTCGACACGGTCGTTCACAATCGCATAATCATAATGCTCCATTAAACGGATTTCATCCATAGCTACCGACATCCGGCTGCGGATCGATTCTTCGGATTCCGTGCCGCGGCCTACGATGCGGTTCTCCAGCTCATCCATCGAAGGAGGCAGCAGGAATATAAACACGCCTTGCGGAAACTTCTGTTTGACCTTCAAAGCGCCCTGAACTTCAATTTCCAAAATAATATCTTTACCGGCATTCAAAGTATCCTCAACGAATCTTCTTGGAGTGCCGTAATAATTACCGACATATTCCGCCCATTCCAGCACTTGATCGTCGCGGATCAGCTGCTGAAACTGCTCTTTCGTCTTGAAAAAATAGTTCACGCCCTCCACTTCGCCCTCGCGCGGTTCGCGTGTCGTTGCGGATACGGAGTAAATAAGCTCCGGTGTGCATTCGCGCAGCGCTTTGCATACCGTACCCTTTCCTACGCCGGACGGTCCTGATAATACAATCAAAATTCCTTTTTCCCTACTCGTCATGATCATCGTCCTTATTGGAAAGTCGATGGGCCACCGTTTCAGGCTGCACCGCAGATAAGATGACATGATCGCTGTCCGTAATAATCACCGCACGCGTGCGACGGCCATAGGTCGCGTCAATCAGCATGTGACGGTCGCGCGCTTCTTGGATAATCCGTTTGATCGGAGCGGATTCCGGACTCACGATGGAAATGATTCGATTTGCGGATACAATATTGCCGAAACCGATATTAATAAGTTTGATAGCCATCTTTTTCCTCCCAAAAGCCCCCGAAAGGAAGCTACATCGTAAGCGTCTATGCATCTGCTGAATTTCTCAGCAAGAAAGCAGCATTATAGCGTAAGCTATAGCTCCCGAACGGAAGCCGCATCGCAAGTCATCTTAAATTCATTGTAAGCCTGAAGCCCGAAAGCTATACCAGCTTACTCCATATTTTGGATTTGTTCCCTCATTTTCTCCAGCTCGGCCTTCATTTCCACGACCAGCGCGGTCAATCCGGCATGGTTCGCCTTGGAGCCGATGGTGTTCACTTCCCTGTTCATTTCCTGCACAAGGAAATCGAGCTTTCGGCCGATCGGCTCCGCCGATTGAAGCAGTTCCCGGCACTGTTGAAAATGGCTCTGCAGACGGGTCATTTCCTCGTCTACGTTCGCGCGGTTCGCAAGCAGCGCCACCTCGGTGGCAAGACGGGTCTCATCCACGACCGGCTGCTGCATGAAGTCCTGGATGCGCGCACGCAGCTTCTCGGCATACTGCGTAACGATCTGCGGCGCCAGCTGCCTTGCCTGTTCGACCAGCCCTTCCAGAATGTGCAGGCGCTGTTCCGTATCTGCGGCAAGATGCTTGCCTTCGGCGGCGCGCATGCGAACCAGCTGCTCCGTCACTTCCTCGGCGCAATCCGACAGCTCCCGTTCGATTTCGTCTTCCGCCGCAGCCTCGCCTTGTTGAAAGGAAACAAGCTCAGGGATGTGCAATAAATCGCGAGCCGTCAGCGAGTCCGTTAAGCCGAAGCGTTCCTTCAGCTGCTCTGCAGCCGTATGATAGGCTTCAGCCAAAGGCCAATTCAGCTCGATAGACCTGGAAGCGGAAGCGTCCCTTTCGATAGTGACGAACACATCCACACGTCCGCGCTTGACTTTTCGCTGCACGGTTTGTTTAAGCAGGTCCTCGTATTTCAGCCATTCTCTCGGCATCCGGACCATAATCTCGCAATAGCGGTGGTTGACCGATTTCACGTCGATCTGCACCGTATACCCGGCAAAAGAACGGCTTGCTTGTCCGAAGCCGGTCATACTGATAGCCATGGGCATTCACATCCGTTATTCTATATTAATTCATTTTCCTAATGGGTACAAGTGGAAACTAACCGTCCGGTCTGCTCCCAAACGTAGTTCGTCAGCTGCACCGTCATATCGTAGGAAAGGAACGGCGTCATCAAATAAATGCCGTTAAAATACTTCATCGCCGTATCGAGCAGCTCCTTGGCGATTTGAACCCCCATCGCACGGCCTTCCTCGCCCTTGAGGTCTCCCATCCGCTGGCGTACTTCGTCGGACAGTTGGATGCCGGGCACCTCATTATGAAGATACACGGCGTTCCCGCCGCTCGCCAGCGGCATGATGCCGATAAAAATCGGCACGTTCAAATGCTTGGTCGCTTCGTAGATTTTCTCGATCAGCTCGGCGTTATAAACCGGCTGGGTCATAATATAGTCCGCGCCCGCCTCGATTTTCCGTTCCAGCCGCTGGACCGCTTTCTCCAAATATTTGACATTGGGATTAAACGCTGCCCCGACGATAAAGTTCGCCTTCTTCTTCAGCGCTTTGCCGGAAAAGGCTACGCCCTCGTTCAACTGCTTAATCATGCGGATAATTTCAAAAGAAGTCAAGTCATAAACGGAGCTGGAGCCGGGCAAATCGCCGAACCGCGCCGGATCGCCGGTTACCGCGAGCACGTGATCGATCCCAAGAGCATGGAGTCCCATCATATGCGACTGGGTTCCGATCATGTTGCGGTCCCGGCAGGCGATATGAATAAGGGGCCGAAGGCCTGTCTGTTCCTTGACCAGATAGCCCAAAGCAAGATTGCTCATCCGGGTTACCGCAAGCGAGTTATCCGCCATCGTCAGCGCATCGACGTGCGCTTCCTTCAAGGCCTGCGCGCCCTTCATAAACTTGTCTATATCCAGGTCGCGCGGAGGATCCAGCTCTACGATGACCGTATGGCGCTGCTTGACCAGATCGACGATGTTCGGCTCCTCCGGCGGTACTGGCGCCGCGCCATCGGAAGCGGCCGTGCCGCTAATGACCGTTAACGGAGCCGCCGCGCCGGATGCTGCAGAACCGCTCGCCTCTGTATTCGCCGGCTCTGCCGAAAGCTGCTCCACCGGCTGAGGCGTGTACCCGTTCAGAGCTTGAGCCATCGCGGCAATATGCTCAGGGGTCGTACCGCAGCACCCGCCGATAATCCGCGCGCCCAAGTCCGCAAACTTCAGCGCGGTTTCGGCAAAATATTGCGGAGTCGCCGCATAAGTAAAGCGTCCGTCCACATAATCCGGGATGCCCGCATTCGGGAAGACGGAGAACGGTAGCCCATCCTGCAAACCTGCCACCCTTTCCAGGGAGCGAAGCAGGCCGTTCGGACCGCTGCGGCAGTTAAAGCCGACTACGTCGGCTCCGCTGTGCGCCAGCTTCGCAAACGCATCGGGAAGCGACACGCCGTCATGCGTCGTGCCGGTGCCTTCCGTAGCAAACTGGCAGATCACCGGCTGGTCGCTTATTTTGCGGATCGTCTTGAGCACGAGCAGCAGCTCCTCGAGATCATAGAACGTTTCAAGCAAAAAGCCGTCGACTCCGCTGTCCGCAAGCACTTCCACCTGCTGGCGGAAATCGTCCTTCACCTTGGAAGTGCGGACATTTTTGCGCTTACCGCCGCGAATCGAGCCGATTGCCCCAACCACGTAAGCATCGGCTCCCACTGCGTTGCGCGCCAAGGCGACGCCCGCACGGTTGATCGCCTCGACCTCTTCTTCGAGCCCGTATTTGGACAGCTTCTCGCGCGTAGCCGAGAAGGTGTTGGTTTCGATAAGCCGCGCCCCCGCTTCATAATAACGGCGGTGCACGTCCGCTATAACATCCGGCTTGAGCAAATTAAGCTCCTCATAAGAAATGCCCACCGGAAAGCCCATCTGATACAAGTACGTCCCCATCGCCCCGTCGCCAACCAATATGTGCCGGCGGAGCGTTTCTCTTAAATCAAGCTTCATCTTCTTCGGTCCCGCCTTTCCCCTAGACATAATGAATGAAAACGGTAAAGCAGCCGGTTCTCACGACACCGTTCCTTCGTAAACCTGTTCGGCGGGGCCTGTCATATAGACATGATTATCCTCTTCGTTCCATTCAATGAACAAATCGCCGCCCTTCAGAGAAACCGTCGCCGTCCGGTCGGACAGACCGTTCAGAACGGAAGAAACGAGCGTCGCGCAGGCTCCGGTACCGCAGGCAAGCGTAGGGCCGGCTCCGCGCTCCCAAACGCGCATATCCATGTAATTCTTCGCTTTGACGGTTGCAAACTCGACGTTCACGCGGCGCGGAAACATCGGGTGCACCTCCAGCTTCGGCCCCCATGTGTTCAAGTCGAACTGTACCGCGTCGTCGACATAAATGACGCAGTGCGGGTTCCCCATCGATACCGCAGTAAAGCGGAACTCGACGCCGTCCACCTCAAGCGGATAATTCAACACAACCTCTTGATCCACCGCCGTCGGCACTTCCGTTCCGCGTAAAATCGGCGCCCCCATATCGACGCGTACAGCTGTTACAATGCCGTTCTCGACCGCCAGCTGCACCTTTTGCGCCCCTGCGCCAATTGTTTCAATCGTCAGCTCGTGCGCCGACGCGTCGACCATGCCGTGCTCGTAAACATATTTCGCGACGCAGCGGACCGCATTGCCGCACTGCTCGGATTCCGAGCCGTCCGAATTAATGATCCGCATTTTATAATCCGCCTTATCCGAAGGCAGTATATATACCAAACCGTCCGCTCCGATACCGAAAAAACGGCTGCACAACCGGACCGCAAGCTCGCTTGCGTCCGGCGGCAGCTGCTGTTCGCCCGCAACGACGATGAAATCATTGCCCAGTCCATGCATTTTGGTAAAATTCATCGTATGTCTCCCCTGCTTTCCTTGCATCTCATGCTCAAATCCGGTTTAGCCATTATCATAACGCAAATGAAGGGCCGTGCATAGTTTTTCCGCCAAATTTTACGCTATTTCGCCGGAAAAAGCAAGAAACCGGCTTGCGGGCCGTTCTGCCCGTAAACCGGTTTTTCTTGAAGCCTCTTATCTCGCTACGGGCTTGGCGCCGCCATACCGGAGCGTTTTCTTTTTGGCCGGCTTGCTCATCACGCTGCCAATTCCCATCAGGAAGGTTGGAATTCCTGCGAAGATCAGCACGATGATCCAATCCATCCAGTGAAGAGGAACCGTCTTGAAAATCGGCTGAAGCTGTGGAATATACAGCACAGCCAGCATCAAAACGAGCGAGGACAGCACGGCCAGCACCAAATACATATTTTGCAGCGGATTGCGGTGGAAGATCGACCGGGAGCTGCGGCAGTCGAATACATGGATCAGCTGCGCCATAACGAGCGTTGCGAACGCTACGGTTTGAGCCTTCACCAGCGCGTCGTCGCCTTCTCCCTGCTTCAGCACGATCCAGAAGGCCGCCAACGTGCACAGCCCGATCAGGATACCGCGGCTGATGATCTTCCATCCTAACCGGCGGGCAAAAATATTTTCCCGCGCGCCGCGCGGCTTCTGCTGCATTAAATCTTTTTCCGCTTGGTTCACGCCAAGCGCCATCGCAGGCAGTCCATCCGTCACCAGATTGACCCACAAAATCTGAATCGGCACGAGCGGCAGCGGCAGCCCCGCCATCATCGCCAGGAACATCGTCATGATTTCGCCGACGTTGGAGGCCAGCAGATAGCGGATAAACTTGCGGATGTTCTCGTAAATCCCGCGTCCTTCCTCAATCGCGGCGACGATCGTAGCAAAATTGTCGTCGCTCAGCACCAGTGCGGACGCCTCTTTGGAAACGTCGGTGCCGCTGATGCCCATGGCAATCCCGATATCCGCCGCTTTGATCGCCGGCGCATCGTTCACCCCGTCGCCGGTCATCGCTACGACATGCCCTTTACGCTGCAGCGCCTTGACGATGCGAAGCTTATGCTCGGGTGAAACCCGCGCATACACATACGTATCCTCGACGCGGCCGTCCAGCTCGTCGTCGTCCATTTGGCTCAGCTGCTGTCCGTTCAAGGCGAGACCGCCGTTTGAAGGCATGATGCCGAGCTGCTTCGCGATCGCCTCCGCCGTCGATTGGTGGTCGCCCGTAATCATAACCGTTTTAATGCCCGCCTTGCGGCACTTGGCGATAGCGTCGCGGACCTCTTTGCGCGGCGGATCGATCATGCCGGTCAGTCCGATAAAGACGAGCCCGTTCTCGACCTCGTACTCCTCCTCGCACCGCTCGGTCGGCTTGACCTCGCGGAAAGCCAGCCCGAGCACGCGAAGCGCGTTTTTGGCCATGCCTTCATTTGCGGCCAGCACCTTTTGCTTCAGCGTCTGCGTGAAAGGAATGACGCGGTTTTCCCACAGCACATAGCTGCACTGCTGCAGCAGCACGTCCGGCGCTCCCTTGGTGCAGACCATCCGTCCGCCTTGATGCTCGACGAGCACCGACATGCGCTTGCGTTCCGAATCGAACGGAAACTCGCCGATCCGGCGGTACAGCCCGTCTACCGATTGATGCGTCAAACCCGCCTTTGCCCCCAGCACCACCAGCGCGCCCTCGGTCGGGTCGCCTTTAATATTCCAGGTGCCCGCGGGCTCCTCGTCGGCTCCCTTTTTCCGCTTGTGCTCCGCTTTCTCCTCAAATAAAGAAGCGTTATTGCACAGTACGGATACCTGCAGCAGCCTTCTCAGCATCTGATTGTTGCGGATATCCGCCGACTTTCCGTTCTGCAGAATATCTCCCCTGGGATCGTAGCCGTCTCCGGTGACTTCCAGAATCTCGCCGCCCACCCATAGATGCGTGACGGTCATTTTGTTTTGCGTCAGCGTGCCCGTTTTGTCCGAGCAGATAACCGAGGCGCAGCCGAGCGTTTCCACGGAAGGAAGCTTGCGTACGATCGCTTTGCGTTGAATCATGCGCTGGACCCGAAGCGCCAGCGCAATGGTGACGATGGCCGGAAGCCCCTCGGGAATGGCCGCGACAGCCAGGCTGACGCCGGCGAGGAACATGCCGTAAGGCTCCTGACCGTGCACAATGCCTGCGATCACGACCACGACGGTCAGCGCAAGCGCAACGATAATAAGGAGTTTCCCCAGCTGCTCGAGGCGGTGCTGGAGCGGCGTTTCCATCGATTCCGTGCTTTGAATCAAGTCCGCGATTTTCCCCATCTCGGTAGCCATCCCCGTGCGGACAACGATCCCTCTGGCCGTTCCCCGGGTAATCATCGTTCCCATGAAGCCGAGATTGCGCTGATCCCCAAGCGGCACTTCATCATTGGCGAGCATGTCCGTATGCTTGCTGACGGGAACCGACTCCCCGGTCAGCGCGGATTCCTCTACGTACAGGCTGTTGGCTTCCAGAAACCGCAGATCCGCGGGAATCCGGTCCCCGCTTTCCAGCAGCACGATATCTCCAGGAACCAGATCCTTGGCAGGCAGAAGCTCCAGCGATCCGTTGCGGAGCACCTTGGCATTCGGAGCCGACAGCTCCTTCAATGCGCGGAGCGAACGCTCTGCCCGGAATTCCTGGACGAAGCCCAGAATTCCGTTCATGATAATAATGGCGATAATCGTGATCGCATCCAGGTACTCCCCGAGCAGCCCGGAAATGAGTGTCGCCCCCATCAGCACGAGAACCATGAAATCCTTGAATTGGTTCAAAAACAATGCGACCGGAGAGACCTTGGCCCCCTCGGACAATTCGTTTCGGCCATGCTCCTCCAGCCGCTTCCCGGCTTCTTCGGTTGACAGTCCTTTGGACGGTTCGATTTGCTGCGTCTGCAAAATTTCTTCCGCCGTCATTTGATACCACTGTTTGTGAGCCATCTGCTTATTCCCTCCCAAAAGGCACTAGAAAAGGTTGTACTGATACTGTCCCGAATACGGCTTCCGCTAGGACAGCCTCTACCATCATGTTTATTCAGACAAGCCGCAGTTTAGCACCCCAGGATAGGAACAAATAGCTGTCAAAAGAAAACGGACTTAAGTTTTTGTTCAAATTATGGCATGATAGAGAGTGGAAGACGCAGGATTCGACCTTTAAAGGGACTCCAGGTCTCTTGGAGCTCGAGAAAGCTTGGGCGCTTAAAGTTATCGCCTCGGGGCCCTCCTCGTTCCTCCACATTACAGGCAAAACGTTCATACATTATAGCAGTACGCGAAATGGAGTTGTCACAGTTATGTCGTTAGACGGACTCGTCGTCCACTCCCTTGTGCAGGAGCTTCAAGCCTGCACAGGCGGACGGATCAATAAAGTACACATGCCCTCGGCTCATGATATCGTGCTTCAGCTCAGAGCGCAGGGCAGCAACCGCAAGCTGCTGCTCTCGGCCAATCCGACATATCCGAGAGTACATTTTACCGAGCAAAATTTCATCAATCCGATGGAAGCTCCCATGTTCTGCATGCTGCTGCGCAAGCACTGCGAGAGCGGGATTATCGAGAGCGTAACGCAGCCCGGCATGGAACGGGTCATTCATATGCAAATCCGCCAAAGAGATGAGCTGGGCGATGTGAGCATCAAGACGCTCATTATCGAAATTATGGGGCGTCACAGCAACATTATTCTGATCGATCCTGCCACAGGCACGATCGTCGACGGAATTCACCACGTCACGCCTGCTATCAGCAGCTACCGCATCGTCATGCCGGGCAGCCGCTATACCGCACCGCCGGAGCAGCACAAGACGCATCCCTTCGAATTAACCAAGGATGCATTCGTCCAGCTGCTCACCTCCCCGCTTCCCGAAGCGGAAGAAACGGAAGACAGCAGACCGCCGGCAGCCGGGCCGGGGCAGGAAACCTGGGAGCAGCGCATTGTAAACCGCATCAGCGGGTTCAGCCCGCTGGTGGCCAAAGAGCTGGTCTACCGCACAAGCCCTGCGCTGACCGTCGCGAATACCGACGAAGCGAACGCCGCGCTGCTGTGGGAGCCTTTCCGCGAGCTAATCGAGCGTATGAAGCAGGGGCAAAGCGAGCCGCAGATTTGCGAGCGGCAGCCGAACGGCAAAGCTTATTTTTCAATCCTTGAGCTGACGCATATTCAAGGCTCGATAACACGTTTTTCGACGGTCAGCGAGTGCCTGGAAGCCTTCTATGGAGATAAGGCAGAGCGCGACACGGTCAAGCAGCGGGTATCCGATCTGCTTCGTTTTCTCCAGAATGAACGGGCCAAAAACGTGAAAAAGCTGGAGAAGCTGCAGGAAACGCTGGAAGACGCGAAGGACGCCGACAAGTTTCGGATCCTCGGGGAGCTGCTCACGGCCTCCATGCACCAGCTTCAAAAGGGCGAGACGACGATTGAAGTCGTCAACTATTACGATGTGGAGCAGCGGACGGTGAGCATCCCGCTGGACCCGCTGCTGACGCCGTCCGAAAATGCGCAAAAATATTTTAAAAAATATACGAAAAGCAAAAACAGCCTGATCGCCGTCCGCGAACAGCTGGAGCAAACGCATAAGGAAATCGCTTATCTCGACAGCCTGCTGCAGCAGCTTCACATCGCCTCGCTTGGAGATATCGAGGAAATCCGCGAAGAGCTGGTCGAGCAGGGCTACATCCGGGACCAGCAGCAAAAAGACGCGGAAAAAGAAGGCGAACGCCAAGCCGCTTCTTTCCTGCTTTACCTCCAGCGAGGGAATCCCTATCTACGTCGGCAAGAACAATACGCAGAACGAGTACTTGACCAACCGGCTTGCCCAGGCCGCCGATACGTGGCTGCATACCAAGGATATTCCGGGCTCGCACGTCGTGATCCGCAGTCCGCAATACGGCGAAGCTACACTGCACGAGGCGGCTCAGCTGGCAGCATTTTACAGTCAAGCGAAGGAGTCGAGCCAGGTACCGGTCGACTTCACACTGATCAAGCATGTCCGCAAGCCGAGCGGAGCGAAGCCCGGCTTCGTCATTTACGACCATCAGAAAACGCTGTTCGTCACGCCGGACGCCGAAGCGATGAAACGAATGCCGGTGAGCGTAAAATAGCTGCATTTTATTAATGAAGCGTCATTGCACAATCAGCTCCGGCGACGGAACGGCATAGCCGAAGCAAACAAAAAAACTTGCAGCACCGAAGGAATTTTTCCTTCCGGTCTGCAAGTTTTTTCGTTATGCCGAGTCCGCTCTGACAAGCGGCGCGCATAGGACATAGAATAGAAGCTGAGCCTTCGTTCTGGGACAAGCAAGGCAAGAACCGCCCGCTCCCAGCACAGCAAGGTCGGCACTCCCGTAGCCATACCAGGCCCTGCAGCTCCTGCCGCCAAGCCGCATCCCGAGTTTGCGGAAGCGCTACGCGCGGGCCGGCCATGCTGTGCCTGCAGCTCCTGCTGCGGAGCAGCTGCCGGCTACCGTCACGCCTTCCACGGATCGGTCAATTTACGCAGATAAGACTTCAGCTCGTCCTGAAGATCCGTCCGCTGCAGCGCAATCTCGATGGTCGCTTCGATATATCCGAGCTTGTCCCCTACGTCGTAGCGTTTCCCTTGAATCGGGTACGCGACCATCTGCCTTTCCTTGTTCAGGATGCGGAGCCCGTCTGTCAGCTGAATTTCTCCGCCGCGCCCCGGCTCGCACTTCTCCAGAATCCCAAAAATTTCAGGCGTCAAAATATAGCGCCCGATCACCGCCAGATTCGACGGCGCCTGGAGCGGCCCGGCTTCTCGATCAGGTCGCTGATATAGAGGTGCGAATCGTTATTTTGCGAGGGCGAAATAATGCCGTATTTATCAACATCGTCCCAAGGCACCTCTTGCGCGGCGATGACGGACGTATTCGTCTGATCGTACAAATCGATCATTTGCTTTAAACAGGGCGGCTCCGACTGGATAATATCGTCCCCCAGCAGCACCGCGAACGGCTCGTTGCCGATAAACTTACGCGCGCACAGCACCGCATGTCCAAGGCCAAGCGGCTGTTTTTGCCGAATATAATGGACATCCGCGAGATTCGATATCGTCTGAACCATGTGCAGAAGCTCTTGGTTGCCTTTCTCCTCAAGCATCCATTCCAGTTCGACGGATTTGTCGAAATGGTCACTCGATCGCTCTCTTATTGCGTCCAGTTACGATCATAATATCCTCGATACCGGAGGCTATCGCTTCCTCAACAATATATTGAATCGCCGGTTTATCGACGATCGGCAGCATTTCCTTCGGCTGCGCTTTGGTGGCCGGCAAAAACCGGGTGCCTAGGCCCGCGGCCGGAATAATCGCTTTGCGAATGGTCATTTGCGGCTCTCCTTTACTTGCTTAAGCTGCTCCAGAACGCGGATGTCCGTTTTACGCGCACCGACCGGCGCATGAAAGACGACCCCGTTGCGCTCTCCATGAAAGTCGGAGCCTGCGGTTACAATAAGACGATGCCGCTCGGCCAGAGCCAAATAATGGGCTTCCTGCTCCGGCGAATGGTCGGAGTGGTATACCTCCAGGCCCGCTAAGCCCAGACCGGCCAGCTCGCCAATCAGCTCGTCCTGGCCATATAAGCCGGGATGCGCCAGCACCGGTACACCGCCAGCCTCCACAATCCACTGCAGCGCCGTTTGCGGCCCGATCCGCGGAGGGTTGACATATGCCGCTCCGTCCTTGCCCAAATAACGGTCGAACGCTTCCGCCATTGAAGCGACGTACCCTTTGCGTACCAGCGCATCGGCAATGTGCGGTCTGCCTATCGATTCGTCGGCTTTTTTGGAGGCTTGCAGCGAAGCAAGCACACCGGCCATCGTCACTTCCAAGCCGAGGCCGTTCAAACGCTCCAGCATCATGTCATTGCGCTTATCCCGCACGCTGCGCAGCTCGGCCAGCCGGTCCAGCAGCTGCCGGCTTGTATAATCAATGTAATAACCAAGCACATGAATATCGGTCCCGCCGGCAACCGTGCTGATTTCTACGCCGGGAACTACCGTGATTCCGTATCTGTCGGCCGCTTCAAGCGCCTCTTCGATTCCTGCCACGGTATCATGATCGGTAATGGCGACAGCGCCGAGACCTGCAGCCGCCGCCAGGCGGACATTTTCCGCAGGAGCCTGCGTTCCGTCCGAGGCTAACGTATGTGTATGTAAATCAGCGTATAGCATAAGTTCCGCTCACTCCCCTGTTCGTATGTGCCATAAAGAAAGATCACCGTCACCGCAGGTGCAACGGATATTTAAGTTCGGATGGATAAGTTCAAATGAAGATCAACCACCAAACGTCTTGAAAAGCCTACAGCCATTGACTCAAATCCCGTTCCCGCAAGAAAGAAACGAAGGTCACCGCCGAGATAGGCAAGATCGTAGAGTTCAAATAAATCGCGTAAAAGCTGCGCGAGAAACGGACGCCTTCAATCATTTTGACTTGAAGGACACCCAATGCGGCCTCATGCTTTACGGATGATTGCGACAGTATCGAGATGCCGAGACCCGCCTCGACCGCGGATTTTACAGCTCCTGTGCTGCCCAGCTCCATTACTATCTTCATCGCCGAAGGATCGTATCCCGCCTGCTCCAGCTGTTCCTCCATCACCCTCCGGGTACCGGAGCCCTGCTCGCGCAGTACGAACGGGTATCTGAGCACTTCCTCCATCGTCACCTTATCGGCCTGGGCCAGCGGATGATCGTGCGGCACAATCAGCACCAGCTCGTCATTCAGCACCGCCTCCGTATATACATCGGGATGGTGCACTTCCGCCTCCACGATACCGAAATTGAGCTGATGATTCAAAATTTCGTCCATAATTTGCCGTGTATTAATCACCTTTAAGCTGATTGAAATATTGGGATATTCTTTGCCGAAAGGTCCCAGCAGACGAGGTAAAATATACTCCCCTACCGTCATGCTTGCGCCCAAATGCAGCCTTCCCTCCAGCATATGCGTAAACCTCGACATGCTGATATCCGTTTCCTTCATCAGCTCTATGCTCCGCTTGGCATAGGGAAGCAGCGTTCTGCCAGCCTCAGACAGCTCGATCCTTTTGGTGGAACGGTTAAACAGCTTCGTACCGAAATAGTCCTCCAGGGATTGAACCTGCATCGTGACTGCGGGCTGCGTCATATGAAGCGCCTGCGCAGCGTTAGAGAAGCTTCCTTTCTCCGCAACGGTATGAAAAATATGAAGCTGATGAAAATTAAGTGCCATAGCCTTTCTTACCTCCAACTTGCCTTGGTAGACCTATTATAGCAAAAGACCATTTCCCCCGAAAGTAAGTCCGTCCGCCCGCAACCCGCGAAAGCTGCCGCTCCAGCCGCCCTGACGTCATCATTTCCGAAGCGAAGCAGAAATACTGGCTTTCTTACCGATTCAAACATAATAAAAAAGAGCAATTCGCGCAAGCACGGAATGCTCTGGGTTTGGCTTATGAAGCTGTTGGGACGGCTCGCCTGCGTCTTGGCTTGAGCCGTTGTTGGCGGCCTCTACCTGCGTTTCCTGCTGTTTTTGATCAAGGTCATCCGCCGGGAGTGACGCAGCCAGGAATAATACGATTTCAAGTCTCGAAGCTCTATCGTTTCGGACATCCGGCCGAGAAACGTAACGATAATCATTCGATGCAGCGGTTGGCTCGCAGAGGGGGCACTATGGTGAAGCGCAGTCATTTCAAATTCGGGCGACGGGTGATAATCGGCAAACTCCGCTACAAAAACCAGGTCATCTTCTACCACGTAAACGTCTTCGCCGTTCTTGTAATAGGATTTGACTTGTCCTTCACGCAGCCGGTTCCATAAAAAATCGCATATGTCCACAAACCCGGTTTTCTGGCTTTCAACCCGGTCCGCCCACCGGATTTTGGCATGATTCGTAATGACGATATCCGCTATATTCTTGTCTCCTAAAGCAACAGAAGACGGCTCGCAGTTGATGGAACGCTGTACCGTTTTATCCCTCATTAACCACAACCCCCAGCCTAGTAAAATAGTCCTTTAAACCTATGTACAAGATAGTAGTCATATATATTTTACTTGATTTGCTAATAGATTCCAAATAAAAAAATCTTTAGATTTCATCCAGCCGAATAAAAAAAGCCTCCGGTAAACCGGAAGCTTGCTTCGTGCATAATATATAGACAGCAGGCTGACTGGCGCCGCCCGGCTTATAATGTGTAAAATCTTGTTTTATCCGGCATATTACTACTGTATTCCGTCTTAATTTCGTTGCGGTATGACCGCTCCACTTTTTTGACGAAAGGGAGCTTCTGCAGCTGCTTCATCGTTTCCTCCAGCTTGCTGGAGTGAACATACATCGCTGCGTAATGCATTCTCTTGGATATAAAATGAACGCTGCCATAGCGCTCCAGGTGCTTTGCCGCCGCTTTACTGTCGCTTACCCAGACAATGATTCCGCTGCGATCGGTAAACATAAGTCAACCCTTCTCTCTATGATAAAATATAAGCATGAATAATGAAACGCTGATCCCAAAAGGTGGTATATCCTATGCTTCCCCATGTCCAGGAATCTCCAATCGTTGTTACCGCCCAGCGCGGCCCCTTAACCGAAAGCGTGCACCGGGGGCACATCGCAGCGGTCAATCTCCGCCGCGAAACCGTGGCTTCCGCCGGGAATCCGGATTATGTTACCTTTGCCCGCTCCGCAGCCAAGCCGCTGCAAGCGATTCCGCTGGTCGAGTCGGGCGGTGTCAGCCGGTACCATCTGACCGACAAGCAGATTGCTCTGCTCTGTTCCTCCCATAACGGCGAAGATGAACACGCGGCCGAGGCCGGTGCGATCCTGCAAGCACTTGGGCTCGATGAAACCGCTCTTACCTGCGGGGTGCACGATCCGTACCATCAGCCGACCGCAGACCGGCTCAGGGCTCAAGGATCGTCCCCGACACCGCTTCGCAACAACTGCTCGGGAAAGCATTCGGGCATGCTGGCCCTTGCCCGGCTGTTAGATGTGCCTGCCGGCCGATACGCGGAACCGTCACACCCGGTTCAGCAGCGTATGCTGCAGGTCATCTCCGAGCTCGCGGGTCTTTCCGCGGGTGAAATTACACTGGGAACCGACGGCTGCGGGGTTCCTGTGTTCGCCCTCCCGCTCCGTGCGCTGGCTTACGCTTACGCCCGGCTGGGCAACCCTGAAGATCTTCCTCAGCCTCGAGCCGAGGCCTGCAGGCAGATTGTGGAGAGCATTCGCAAAGAGCCTTTCTATGTAGCCGGAACCGGCCGCTTCGACACGCGTTTGATCGAGGTGACGCAAGGACGCATTCTCGGTAAAATGGGAGCGGAAGGCGTGTTCGCCTTGACGATTCCCGCTCAAGGACTGGGGATAGCCGTCAAAATCGAAGACGGCGCGATGAGAGCCTTATATCCGGCTGTGACGGAAACGCTCGCCCAGCTTGGGCTTCTCAACGCTTCGGAGGCCGAAGCGTTGAGCGAGTTCCACAAGCCTTTCATCGTCAACTGCCAGCAAGCGGTCGTCGGACAGCTGCTGCCGGTGCTTCGGCTTCGTCGTACGGAGTAGCCTGCTGATTCCACCAAAGCCTTCCTTACATGTAAGGAAGGCTTTGAAGTGTTTAACCGCAGCTGCCGGAGCAGCTCCCGCCGCTGGAACAGCCGCCGGAAGAACAGCCGCCTCCCTTGGCAAGCGGGTCGTTGCTCGGAACCTTGATAGTATCGGATACGCTTCGGGCGATCGTTTCGGATATCACATACAGCAGCTCGTCGAGCCGCTGCTCCGCCGCTTTAAAGCCGCGGGCCGATTCCAGGCCGTCCAGGCGGCTCTGAATCGCCTGAACCTGCTCCAAAGCAGCATGGTAATCGGGATGGAAGTGACCGAAGCGCTGGCATTCCTCGAACAGCTCTTTCTTTTTGTTAAACTGTTTGACCAGCTCGTGAACCTCGGGATCTTCGTCTTTCCGACGCTTCCAATATAAGTAATCCGCCGTCTCCGCGGAAACGTTAATCATATCGCCTAAATCATATGCCTGCATCAGTATGGCAGACATATCTAACGATTGGGCCTCAATTACTGCCATGACCAGCACCTGCCTTACAGATAGTTTTATCATCTACTTTAGACAAATCTATCATACCACACCTGAGGCCGTTTTGTTGCATCAATATTTATCATTAATGCCAGGTAAAATCATCTTCATCTCCTGCCATTCCTCCGGGAACAAGCAAATCTCCTGCTGCTGCGCGGATTCGAGGCCGATCAGGGTCAGGTGCCCCGGGTTTCCTGAAGCTTCCGCGGGGCGATATAATGATCCCGGCCATTGCAGCGCACTTGAAGAGCGGCGCGCCATTCCAATGCCTTCTCCACCATTTCGCGCCGCGTGGAGACATGATATGCCCTGTAATCCTTCGTCCAGCTGGCAGGGATGCCGTTTAAATCGGGATAAAAGTCCCGAATGTCCGGCAGCCGCTGCTCCATATCGAAATACCCGATGCCGTGACGGGCATAAATAAAGCCCTGCCCGCTCACGGGCCATGGGCTTCCCGGTTCAACCGACGGCAGAGCCGGCGAGTTCAGGTCCGGCTTCAGCCACCTTTCTTCGGCGCCGCTGCCTTCGGCAGGCCTGCCGGCCGTCCCATCCAGCCGGGCTACCTTACCGGGCATCCACCCCGCCTTGGTCAGCACCTCCGTCACTCGCTTCACCTGATCGGGGCTAATGATCCATGCCCTGTCCCCGAGAGGCTCGCCCAGCCATTCGCCGTTTCCGGGAAGCCTGCGGATCGCCTCGGCAACGGTCTCATCCTCGCAGCGCAGCAGCATAACCTGCGCGAGTCCTACTTTACCGAACGGCTTGGCCCACTGCTCCAAGGTTAGCTTTACGTTATCCGGGACTCCATAGATCGAAAACCGTTCCAAAAAACGGACGATTTCCTCCGGTTTGCGCCCGTTTTCCATCGCCCGCTGCAGGCTCTCCTTCGTGAGACGGTAGACAGACAGCTGATCCGATTTATGCAGATCCGCTATGACGGACAGCTCCCAGCGAACCGCGAAGCCGACGCCGGGCGGAACCAGCAGCTCAAAATCCGGCTGCACATAAAAGCGTTGACTCTCCTCCTGATCCGCCTCGGCCTCCTGCGATCCGATATCCGGCTGAGCATCGGAGCCCTGCCCCCGGCCGAGCGGATGCTTCAGCCAGCGGTAAACCGGCTGCCCCTCGCGGTCGCTGCCTTTTTCCATCCAGCCGAAGGCGATTAACGGCAGAAGCCACTGCTGCTCCAGCTGGCGCAGCGCTTCCGCCTCCAGCTCGGCGGACGGCGCAGCAACCCCCGCTTCTCTGCCGCTGCCCCATGGCAGCAAACCGCGGCCAAGCAGCCAGCGCAGCAGGCCGGGACCGTGGAGCCAGCGTCCCTCCTCCTGCCTCTCCAGCAGCACGGCGGCATGCTGCAGCCATACCGCGCCGGGAAACGCCGCTTGCTTCCACAGCGTGTACAGCACTCTGTTTTGGCTCGGCTCGGATAAGGCCAGCCATTGCCGGGCCGGCTGCTTTTGCAGCAGAAGCATATCATCCTGCGGTTCGATGAGCTGAAGCCGGGTCAGAAACTCAAGCATGACCGCTATTTTGGGCGGGTACACATCGGCGTATGCATACTTGATCCCAACTCCCTTGAGCCAAGCATCCGGCAGCGTCAGCAGCACGCCAAGCTTCTGCAGCTGTTTTTTGTGCAGGGTTCCGTTTTTGGTCAGCTTGACCTCCTGACCCGCTATATAAACCAGCATATGAAACAGGTCATAGGCAAGCCCAGGACCGTTCGTATCGGACAGGCCAATCCCGTGGGATGCTTCATCCATATCTGCGAATCGTTCCGCACCGCCTCCGGCGAGAGGGAATAGCACCTGCTGCCACACCTCCAGCGCGTCCTGGGCCATCACATAGACCTGCTCCCCCCAGCTTTTGCGGAACGGATACACCAATCCCTTCTTGAGCAGCTGCAGCAGTCCGACCCTCGCGTCAGCTCCCGACATGCCGGCGGAGGCCAGCTTCTCCAGCCTCCCGCCGTCAAACGGCTCGCAGCCGATCGCCTGAACGATCCAGCCCAGCAGCGTCCGCTCTCTTGCGGACAGCTGATTATAGATCGTTTCCATGATAGCGGGCTGACGCCAGATGCCCTCCAGCGTTTCTCCCTGTTTCAGCCAAGGGTAGTACACCGTTTCGGACTCGATGCGGGCGCGAAGCTCCGCAGGCATTTTGGCTAAATAATACGTATGATTCACGGCGCGTTCACCTCCTCCGGCTCGATCCATTCACTGACCCGGTTCAGGTTCAGATTCGGATTCGCGCCCCCCATATGTCCCTGCTCCGCTGCATACGTGGATTCCCGCTGCCTGTCTCCCCGCTGGTCGATCAGGTAGCGGTAGCCCTGCTCCACCAGGAACAGCTGGCGGTTCAAGGCAAAATCCTGCTCCTTCGAATCCGCAGTAATGACGGAATAGAAGCTCGCCTCATTCGCCTCCGCTTTGGGACGAAGAATTCGACCGAGCCGCTGCGCCTCCTCCTGTCTGGAGCCATAGCTGCCGGAAATTTGAATCGCTACCGACGCATCGGGCAAATCCACGGCGAAATTCGCTACCTTGGATACGACGATGGTGTGCAGCTCGCCCCGCCGGAACTGCCCGTACAGCTGCTCCCGCTGCTCGTGCGGCATCTCTCCTGTAATCAGGGGCGCATCGATCGCCCGGGCCACTTGCTTCAGCTGATCCAGATACTGCCCGATCACAATAATCTGCTCGCCGGCATGCTTCTCCAGCAGCTCCCGCACCACCTCAAGCTTCTCCGGATTTTCGCTTGCAATCCGCATCTGATGCCTCGCTTCAGCGCCGCGGTACTGCTCCAGCTGGGTGTCAGGGAGCGGAATCCGGATTTCGGTGCAGGTTACGGAAGCAATCCAGCCCTTGCTTTCCAGCTCCTTCCACGGCATTTCGAAGCGCTTGGGCCCGACCAGCGAGAATACGTCCTCCTCCCGCCCGTCCTCGCGCACCAGGGTAGCGGTCAGCCCGAGCCTGCGCGTCGCCTGGATATCCGCTGTGACCCGGAATACCGGAGCCGGCAGTAAATGGCAACCTCATCGTATACGATGAGCCCCCAGTCCCTTTTGTTAAACAGATCCATATGTACGAACAAGTCGTCCTTCGACTTGCGATAGGTCAAAATTTGATACGTGGCGATCGTGATGGGACGGACGTCCTTTTTCGTACCTGTGTACTCTCCCACCATATCTTCGGTGACATCCGTTTTCTCCAAAATTTCACGCTTCCATTGGCGGACGGACGTGCTGTTGGTCGTCAAAATGAGCGTAGCGCAATTCAGCTTGCCCATAGCCGCTATGCCTATGACCGTTTTTCCTGCGCCGCAGGGCAGAACCAGCACCCCGCTGCCGCCCTGCAGACTGCCGTTCCGGTAAAAGGAGTCGACGGCCGAGGTCTGGTAATCGCGCAGCCGGAAGCCCTTGGCGCTGCCGCTCTGCTGCTTCAGCCGGATCGGCAGCTCCTCGCCGCGGGTATACCCGGCCAAATCCTCGACAGGGTAGCCGAGCTTCAGCAGCTCCTGCTTCAATGCCCCGCGGAACGAAGAGGAGAACCGGAGCGTGTTGGCATTCACTTGACAAAGCCCATAGGAACGCAGGGATTTGTAAGAGACCATTTCCTTGATCGCCTCAATATCGTCGGAAATAAGCAGCAAATCCTCGCCAAGGCTTTCCATCCTGATTCTCCCGTAACGCTCGACAAATCTGCGAATATCCTGCTTTACCGCGAGCGGAACACCGAACTTGGCATGGTTCTCCAGAAATGATGTAATCTCGTCGGTCTTCATCCCGGCCGCCGCCGCATTCCATAACGATAAAGCCGACATGCGGTAAGTGTGCATATGCTCAGGCGTTTTGACAAGCTCTGCGAAGCGCGCCAATCCATGGCGAACCGTGTCGAAGTCAGGGTGGCGGGCTTCCAGTAAAATGGTGAAATCGTTTTGCACGATAAGCGGTTTTTTCGGTTGATCCTGATGCTCCTTTTCATTTCCATCCTTTCTAGTATGAGGGGAATGGCCGGGATTTAAACATGTCCTCCCTTTACAACCCGGTGCATTTGGGGTAATCTACCTAACGAAGCATGGAACGGAAGAGGTGTCGGTGAAAAGTTGAGAAAGCGCTTGTTATTATGCGTCATGACAATGCTGTTTCTGGCCGGTCTCGCTGCAGTGTTCAGCGGCTGCAACGATCGTCCCGCCGCCGTACAGCCGGGTCGGGAACCGGTCAAGGTGGAGCGGGTTGTCGACGGAGATACGTTTGAGATCAAGAAGGACGGCAAGAAAGAAAAGGTACGGATGATCGGAATCGATACGCCGGAGACGAAGAAGCCGGAGACGCCCGTTATGTTTTACGGCAAAGAAGCCTCCGACTATACGGCAAAGCGGCTGGAAGGCAATACGGTTGAGCTGGAATGGGACGTGGAGCGGAAGGATCAATACGGACGCTTCCTGGCCTATGTCTGGATCGGAGACGAAATGCTGAATCGCACGCTGGTCCGCGAAGGCTATGCCCGTATCGCTACGTTTCCTCCTAATGTGAAATATGTCGACCAGTTCAAGAAAGACCAGGAACAGGCCCGCAGCGCCAAGAAAGGCTTGTGGACCAACTACGATAAAGCGTTCGAGAAGAAAAAATAACTGCATTCTTTTTACAACAGTAACGTCAGCCAACAAAAAAAGACGACGGGGGAGCACCGCTCCTTCGTCGTCTTTTTGTTTATATTAATGAGTTCCTTTAACGTCCATTTGAAGCTCGCGGGTTTCCTTTTGATAGGTGGAGTTATTGATGCGCTCCTGCAGCTTCTCGTAGTACAGATCCTCGTTGATCGGCAGATCAACCCAATTGTCCGTCCAGGAAGACAAGTGCATTGCATTGGACAGTGTCAAGCCTTTGATTCCTTCTTCGCCCGGCGCCAGCAGCGGCGTCCCTTTCAGGATGTGGTCGACGAAGTTTTGCATAATGCCTTTATGCTGAGGTCCTGGAGCACCAATGACCGGCACGTCGCATTTCCAGCATTCCGGCGAACCGAATCCGCCTGTATAAGTACGGTTGAACTCGGTTTCGGACACGCGCAGACGCCAGAAGGTCAGCTTGTCGTCCTCAATGACGATTTTACCGCGGTCGCCCGAAACCTCGAAGCGGTTCGTTCCCGGCGCTTCGCCGGTTGTCGTTACGAACAGGCCTGTCGCGCCGTTCTCATATTCAACATAAGCTGTAACGTCGTCTTCCACTTCAATGTTGCGGTATTTGCCAAAGCCGCAAAAAGCGCGTACCCGCTTCGGCATCATATCCACGGTCCACTGCCACAAATCCAGCTGATGCGGATCTTGGTTGATCAGAACGCCGCCGCCTTCTCCGGCCCAGGTAGCGCGCCAGCCGCCGCTGTCATAATAGCTCTGGGAACGGTACCAGTTCGTAATGATCCAGTTCGTACGGCGCACTTCGCCAAGCTCGCCGGAAGTAATCAGATCGCGGAGCTTCTGATACAACGGGTTGGTTCGCTGGTTGTACATAATACCGAACACTTTGCCCGATTTGGCTGCCGCCTCGTTCATTTCGCGTACTTGCTTCGTATATACTCCTGCAGGCTTCTCGACCAGCACATGATAACCATGATTGAACGCCTGAATGGCCGAAGTCGGATGATCGTAATGCGGCGTAGCTACCAATACGGCGTCAAACGCCTTGGAAGCGAAGAACGCATCCAAATTATCGAATAATTGAATGTTCATATTTCCATGGTTGTTTTTTACCCATTCCAGCCGGGTTGGATCAATGTCCACAACTGCCGTCAATTCAGCGCCCTGTACAGCATTTTTCGAAAAATATTCGGTATGGCCTTTACCCATGTTGCCCATCCCGATTATACCAATGCGCACTTTATCCATTTCCTCGGTTCCCCTGCCTCTCGTTTCATTAATCAGAGCTATGTAAGCAATTTCAAGCTCAATCCCATTATATAATGCACACGTGAACATAGCAATAAGCAATCTAAAAAAAATCGTTCCCCCTCCATGACGGACAGGGGAACGAGCTCCTTCCAAAACAGCAAATCGAAGCATGGGAAAAGACAGATTAGACCGTGACTTTATCTTTTTCCGAAATTTGACTGAGCGCCTCGCCGGCTTCATCCTCGAACTTATCGCGGACCGCAAGGTCACCGATCGATACGATGCCGACCAGGTTGCCGTTCTCAACGACCGGCAGACGGCGGATTTGCTGCTTAGCCATTAATTTGGCTGCTTCATCGACCGTCGTTTCCGGCGTAGCCGTCGTGATCTGATTGCTGCTCATCACTTCTTTCACCGCGGTCGAGCCTTCCTTCTTGGCCGCGAAGCCGCGGATAACCAAGTCGCGGTCCGTGATGACGCCGATCAGCTTTTTCCCGTCAACAACAGGAATAAAGCCCGTATCCTCCTGCTTCATTTTGACAGCAACCTCGTACACGTTATCCAGCAATGTCACTGTAGAGCAATCCGTCGTCATGATTTCCTTTAATGTTCGGCTCAAAGAAAATCCCTCCCAGAAGAATTGGCTGGCGATTGAAACAACGGATTTACGAAAACCCGCTTTTCTTTCGTCGCAGACATAGATTCTCCCGAAAGGGATTCGCTCATGCGCCGGAGCGTATTAACACATATCGGCAGCTAAGGCTGCTGGCAGTCCGTCACCATGCTGATAAACAATCTCGCCGCATGGCGCATCGCTTCCTCGTCGATGTCAAAGCGCGGGTGATGGTGCGGATGGATTATTCCTTTCTCCCGGTTCCCTGCGCCGACAAACATAAAACAGCCCTTACGATGGTGCAGATAGTAGGCAAAATCTTCCCCCGCCATAATGAGCGGCGACGGTTCACAGGGCATCACCCTGGCTCCCGCCCGGAAAAAGCGCTCCGCCTCGCCCTGATCGTTAATGACCGGCGGATAGCCCAATTTATAATCGACGACCGCCTCCGCCCCGGCAAGCCGCGCCGTAAGCTCGACAATGTCCTCCACCCGCTGCTTGACTTCCATACGCAGCCTGGGATCAAAGGTTCGAACGGTGCCCGACAGCTTAGCCGTCTCGGCGATGACGTTAAAGCTCGTGCCGCTGTGAAAGGAGCCGACCGATACGACGCAAGGCTCCGTCGGATTGACGTTGCGGCTGACGATCGTCTGCAGGTTGACGACCAGCTGCGATGCGGCAACGATGCTGTCGACCGTTTCATGGGGCAATCCTCCGTGGCCGCCCTTGCCCTTGACCGTGATTTCAAATTCGTCCGCGGCGGCCATTAAGGCTCCGGCTCTGCTGCAGGCCGTGCCGACGGGAAACGGCGTCCACAAATGAATTCCGTACACGTAATCGACGCCCTCAAGCGCTCCCGCTTCAATCATGCTGTGAGCGCCCCCCGGACTTAATTCCTCGGCGTGCTGGAACAGGAAAACAACGTCCCCCCGCAGCAGCTCCTTATGCTCCGACATCGCCTTGGCCACGCCGAGCAATGTCGAGGTATGAGCATCGTGCCCGCAGGCATGCATGACGCCTTTCGTTCTGGACGCATACTCCGTGCTCTTCTCGTCCTGGATCGGCAGTGCATCCATATCCGCACGCAGCGCGACCGCAGGTCCGCTGCCGCTGCCTTTTAACCGGGCCACTACCCCGTGTCCGCCGACGCCGGTTCCGTACCTCAAGTCCCCACTCGCGAAGCTTGTGAGCCACGAAGGACGCCGTTTCCTCTTCGTAATAGGACAGCTCCGGGTGCTGATGCAAATGCCGGCGCCATCCCACCATGTCCGGATACAGCCGGTCCACCGCTGCTAATAATTGTTCCATGGCTCTTCCCTCCGCTTCTTTATTTTCATTTTATCAAATCTGCCTCCGACTTTCATCTATCTGTCACCGCGGTGTCACAGGAATTTCATACTTTGCTTCATCTTCCCCCTGTACATTTTGCAATAGGGTTGCACAACTTTGGGAAACATACTATCATGAAAAAGAAAAGCTTCTATAAGTAGGAAGCTTTTTTAATGGACTTGACTTTTATTAGGAGGGCTTCAAAGTGATTATTGAAAACAACGGCGTCAAAGGGCTCAAAAGCGATTTGGCCCATCTGGATGAAGTTAGCGCTAAGCTTGGCTTTGTTCGCTGGCAATGGGAATATTACCGCGCTACATACGATTTGAAAATCGAAGACAAGGCTACGGGAGGCGACTACTTCCTTCGCATCAATACAAGGGTAGAAACCGGCAAGCTGGAATCGCCATACGCAATTCTTTACATAGAAGACGTTTATATCGGCAAAGCTACTTTCCCTCACGGCCTGGACTATCAGTCGCCGATTCCGGATCAAGTTATGAAAATTGCTACGTCCAAGCTGTCTCAGCTGAAAACCGAATTGTCCCACTAGAAAGGAGGTCATCATGACTTCCCCACGACGAGGCACGCCGGATTTCCTGCTGCTTTTTTTAACTTTTGCATTGGTATGTTTCGGTTTGGCTATGGTATTCAGCGCAAGCATGGCGTATACACGCCTGGACCCCCTCACCAAAACCATGGTGAACGATCCGTGGTATCTCGTAACGCGTCAGGGTGTCTTTATTGCTTTGGGTACGGTAGCCATGTTTTTTTTTATGAATATCGATTACCGGATTTTGCGCAAATGGATCCGCCCCGGCTTTGTCATTGTCGTCATTTTGCTGCTGATGGTGTCCATGGTCGGTAAAGAGGTGAACGGCGCACGGAGCTGGTTTTATATCGGGGGCTTCGGCATTCAACCGTCCGAATTCGCCAAGCTGGCCATCATTATTTATTTGGCCGCCTTGATCAGCAAGAAAGAGGAGAAGTTTCGCGACTTCAAGACGGGTCTGCTGCCTGCTATAGCTATCTACGGCGTGATGTTCTTCCTCATTCTCCTGCAGGGGGATACCGGCTCGTTAATGATTCTTACGATGATTACAGCCATTGTGATTGTGGCCGGCGGGGCCAACCTGAAGCATATTTTTTATTTGGGAGCCGCCGGCGCAGGCATGCTGTCTCTTCTGGTCACGGCTTATTTGATTAAGACCAATGGAAACAGCTACCGTATCGAAAGGTTCACGACCTTTTTGAATCCATGGGCAGATCCGTTAGGAAGCGGCTATCAGATCATTCAATCGCTGTATGCGTTCGGCCACGGCGGCTTTACAGGCGCAGGGTTCGGACAAGGCATTCAGAAGCTGCACTATCTTCCGGAAGCGCACAATGACTTTATTTTTTCCATTATCGGCGAAGAGCTCGGTTTTATAGGAAGCACTTTTTTTATTCTCGTCTACCTGGCCTTTCTATGGCGTGGCTTGTACGTCGCCATCCGCTGCAAAGATTCGTTCGGTACTTTAATGAGCGTTGGCATTGTCGGAATGATTGCGATTCAAGCGCTGATTAATTTGGGCGGCGTCACCGGCAGCATTCCGTTGACCGGGGTTACCCTGCCTCTGATCAGCTACGGGGGATCTTCTATGCTGGTCACGCTTACAAGCATCGGCATCCTGCTCGGTATTTCAAGAACGTACAACAAGCCCGAGAAGGAAAAAGAAATAAAAAAGAGAGCCTGAACAATGTGTCAGCTCTCTTTTTTCATGTGTATGCGTATGTACAATGCGGACCGCGCATGCGTTATCTCACCCGTTGCGGATCATCCACAGCAGTCGTTGGTTCTTCCTCGCGGAAAGCGACTCCCTCAACCTTGACGTTCACCTCAACTACGGTCAAGCCGGTCATGTTCTCTACCGCTTCTTGTACGTTTTGCTGCAAATCGCGGCAGACCTCGGGAATGCTAGAGCCATAGTTGACAATGACACGTAAATCGATAGCGGCTTCTACTTGTCCGACCTCGACCGAGACGCCTCTTTGTACATTTTTACCGCTCAGCCGTTTGGCTAAACCTTCGGAAATCCCTCCCGACATGGCGGCAATCCCAGGAGTTTCCAACGCAGCCAAGCCTGCGATTGTCGAAACGACATCATCTGAAATGCGAATAAGACCGGATTGAATTTCTTCGGACATACGGATCACTCCTTAGAGGGTTATACCTACATTGTAATGACTTCCCTATAGGAAAGCAACTTGACCCGCCGTCATATGCTTCATACGTTCGACAATTGATGTCGAAATTACAACGACTTCACTGCGCCGCCATCCACATAAAAGACGGAACCGGTCATATAGCTGTTTCTCGGCGAGAGCAAATAAGCGGCAATCGAAGCGAGCTCATGCGGCTCCCCATAGCGTCCCAGCGGAATATCCCGCACCATAGTTTCCTGCACTTCCTCCATGGTGATTTGCTCCCTCTCCGCCTTCGCCGAATCCAGTTCGACGATTCGATCCGTCATAATGCGGCCGGGGCATACGGTATTGAGCAGAATTTGGTCGGCTGCAAGCTCTTGGGACAAAGTCTTCATCAGTCCAAGGACACCGGTGCGGAACGTGTTGGACAGCACGAGTCCGGGAATCGGCGTCTTCACCGAGGTGGATGCGATCGTTACGATACGCCCGCCATGCTCCTTCAGCTTCGGATGGAAGCCGCGAATCAGCCGTACCACGCTCATCAGGTTGCCTGTAAAAGCTTTCTCCCAAGCCGCATCGTCGAAGGAGAGAAAACTGCCGCTCGGCGGCTCATCCCGAATTGCATACCAACGCATCTACACGCCCGAAATGGTCGTCTGCATAAGTGACCAGCCTATCGATGTCGGCAGGCTCGCTCAAATCGACCGCCATCGCCTCGACCTTCACCTTGAACTTTCGGCGGATGTCCTCTGCCGTTTCCTTGACTGAATCTTCATTCCGGCTGCATAAGAGCAGGTGTGCGCCCTCGGCGGCCAGCTGTTCTGCGACCGCTCTGCCGAGCCCTTTGCTGGACGCCGTTACGACGATGGTTTTTCCGGTTAAATATAAATCCATAGGGATCACGCTCCTGCTGATTAGAGTTTACACCAACCCAAAATATGGGTATAGTAGAATAGGTTTTATAGAGATAAGGTATACTTTACCATAAGAGGTGATCGTTTTGAAACGCATGTTCAGCATCGGGCTTATCGCAAGCTTCGTATTGAGCGCCTTCGCTCATTACTCCGGTTTATTTTCCGCTACGGTGCAATTTATTATTTCCTGTATCGCCATCGTGTTCGTGGCCGGCTTTCTGGGCAAAGCGACCGAAAGCGTCGCGCATTACGCAGGGGAACGGTTGGGCGGGTTCCTCAATGCCACCTTCGGGAACGCGGCTGAGCTGATCATTGCCATTTTCCTGGTAAAGGACGGCTTGTTCGATATCGTCAAAGCCAGTATCACCGGTTCGATCATCGGAAACCTGCTGCTCGTTCTCGGGGCCAGCCTGCTGCTGGGGGGCTTAAAGTTCAAGGAGCAAAAGTTCAACGTCAACCTGGCGAGCCATAACGGCTCCTTGATGCTGCTTGCCGTCATTGCCCTGTTTATCCCGGCAGCCTTCACGAAGAGTCTGACGACCAGCGAGACGATGAACCTGAGCATCCTGGTAGCCGTCATCCTGATTATCGCCTACCTGCTGTGGCTTTATTTCTCCATGGTGACGCACAAGAATGAGCTCGCCGACGAGGTCGTGGAACATGGGGAAGCGCCTGGTCCAAAGGCACCTCCGTTCTCTTTCTGGTCGTCGCCACCGCCATGGTCGCTTTCGTCAGCGAATGGCTTGTCGGCACGCTGGAGACGATCACCCATCAATTCGGGCTGTCGGAGCTGTTCGTCGGCGCGTTCCTGATTGCCATCATCGGCAATGCGGCCGAGCACAGTGCAGCCATTATGCTGGCGCGCAAAAATAAAATCGGAGCGGCCGTCGAGATTGCCGTCGGCAGCTCCCTGCAGATCGCTCTGTTCGTCGCACCGGTGCTCGTATTAGTCTCCGCTCTGTTCGGCAAAACAATGAACATCGTGTTCAGTACGTTTGAGCTTGTGGCTATCGGCGTATCCGTCATCATCGCCAAATCCATCTCCCAGGACGGCAGAACCAACTGGTACGAGGGCGTGCTGCTGCTCATCGTATACTGCATCCTTGGAATTGCCTTCTATCTCGTGTAACCCCTTGTTCCCTACATACTTTTCAAAAAAAAGAGTAACCTTCTGAATAGAAGGTTACTCTTTTTTGTTTAGCGCCTCATAAAGCTGAGCTAGATTCCGCTCCAGCTTCACCATAATATGCTTGCCAGCCGTCTCTGTAATCAGCTCTGCGCGAATGGCGAAATCAATCTCTCTGGACAACCCGTACATTTGTGTATCTAACACCTCTTCATACAGAGGACATTTACGTGTAGCCAAGTTTTCCATCTGTACTTCGATGAGCTTTTCAATTTTATCCGCATCCTCTTGAATAAGATGGAGTGCTTTCTGCGATAAGCTTAGTAACAAATCGGATGATGACATCAAGCCTTCCCCCCTGTACGTACGAGTTCATAGCTTAATATTAGACGAAAACGGCACAATACACAAGAGAGCCCGATGTCCTTCTTCTATGAAACCGACGAATCTCTTATTTTCCACCCTTGTTTTGCAACGTTTTAACCGTCATTCACCCGAAAAATGGAAAACGGCGCCTCCCCTTTCGGTGAAAAGCGCCGCTGTCTTAACCTTAATCTTGAATGCTGTTGATTTTCAAATTGTGCTTGGCAAACACTTCAGCCATCGCTTTTTTCGCATCTTCAGCGTCCGGTCCATGGACGTGCAGATCATAGTTACTGCTTGTCAGCAACGTAGTGAACAGACCCAAAATGCTTTTTACATCGATATACTTGTTATCATACTGCAAAACAATCGAAGATCTGAATTTGTTTGCGGTTTGGGAAATTTCTACGATAGCTGCATTATTGGCACTTGACATTTGGAATCCCTCCATGCGGATCAGTAACTTTGGAATATGTAAATCGCTTTCTTTTTAGATTTTACATTGGAAATCTATAACACGCAACAACTATTTCAAATGCTCGGGGTTCAATCCTTCGAGTTCCGAAATAACAAAGCGGCCGTCTTTGCGGATCAGGACATCGTCAAAATAAATTTCTCCGCCGCCGTATTCCGGACGCTGAATCAGCACCAGATCCCAGTGCACGGAAGAGCGGTTGCCGTTGTCCGCCTGCTCATACGCTTGGCCCGGCGTGAAGTGCAGGCTTCCGTCGATTTTCTCATCGAACAGCGTATCCTTCATCGGTGTGAGAATATGCGGATTGAAGCCGAGACTGAACTCGCCGATATAGCGCGCGCCTTCATCCGCGTCGAGAATGTCGTTCAGCCGCTTCGTGTCGTTGCTCGTCGCCTCGACAATTTTGCCGTTTTCAAAGCGGAAAACGATATTTTCAAAAGTAATGCCGGATTTGACCGATGGCGTGTTGTAGCTGATGACGCCGTTCACCGTGTCGCGAACCGGAGCCGTATAGACTTCCCCGTCCGGAATGTTGCGGCGGCCGCAGCACTTGACCGAGCCGATATTCTTAATGGAGAACGACATATCCGTGCCCGGCGACACGATGCGGACCTTGTCCGTCCGGTCCATCAGCGCTTGCAGCGGGTCCATGGCATCGGACATTTTGGCGTAATCCAGATTGCATACGTTAAAGTAAAAGTCCTCGAATTTCCCCGTGCTCATATTAGCCAGCTGCGCCATCGAAGCGTTCGGATAACGCATAACGACCCAGCGCGTCTTCTTCACCCTCTGCTCCAGGTGAACCGGCTTGCTGTAGTACGTTTGATACAGCTTCATCTGCTCCTCCGGCACATCGGACATTTCGCTGACGTTCTCGCCGGCCCGGATGCCGACGTAACAGTTCATGTCCTTCATCCGCTTCAAGTCCATTTCGGCCCAATGCTCCACCTGCTCCTTCGTTATCGACTGAAGCATCGCGCTTTGCACTCCGGGATCGGTCAATTCTACATACGGATGGCCCCCGCGGGCGTGTACCTCCTCCACAATCGCTTTAAGCAGCTCCCGTTCCGAGCCGATCATTTCGACCAGCACCTTTTCCCCGGGCTGCACATCTAAAGAATAAGTTACAATGGTATGTGCCAATGTCTGTATACGCGGGTCTCTCATCGAATGAACAGCTCCTTTTCAGCTAAAATTATGTTTCATACATTTTGCGTACCGCCGCTTTTCTTGACTTCCAGCGCCACCGGATGCCGCCCTTACCTCTATTACCCGCCGCCGATCCGTCAGCTCCCGCTTCCGAACCATTTGCGCTTGTAGCGGTTGCCGATGAGCACCAGGGCGATGAATATCACCAAAAGCAGCAGCAGTCTTCCTTTATTATGATGGAAATAAAGCAGGTCATGCCCGATCAGCGATTCCAAAAAAATCATCGGGAGCTTCCCCACCACAGTTCCAAGAATAAAATCTCTTCCCCTCACCTTCGTCACGGCAGCACCCAAATTGATCGCAAAAGAAGGCAGCACCGGAATGACCCTGGCGATGGCTATGTACAAAAAGCCGTTGCGCTGGAGCCTCTCGTTAAACGCGCTGAGCTGCGGATATTTCTCCAGCCTCTTCTCGACCCAGTTTCTTCCGTAATTGCGTGCGAACCAGAAGGCGGTCGACGCCCCCAGAACGGACATCACATAATTGACGATAAACCCAAGCCATAAACCGAACAGCAGCACATTCGCGCCTGCAACGACGACGAACGGCACGAACGGAAAGACCGTCTGGACGTAAGCCAGAAGCGCTCCGGCCAGGTGGCCCATCCACCCCCACGAATCCAAAATATCGGATAAGTGGTGGACATTCCATTTACCCACAAAACTCTCCTCCTCTACACCCTTTATTGTACCATTTTCACCGCCTCTTTCACAAAACGTGTTTCCCGGCAAAAAGATAGCATAAAATCGCCCCCTGCACTTGACATAGGCAGGTCGAGTCTTATAGAATTAGAAGTCGAGAATAAGCTCAATTCTTCTTGAATTTGTGCTTATGGTGGAAGCCTGTGTCACCCTCATAGATTTTGTTGCTGACAGGACAGCGGCTGAACTTTCCTGGCAGATGTCGAAGGGACAACCCATGACTTTGAAACAAAATCGAGCACACGCTTCACCCGAGGAATCAAACACATCCACCATTATATTTCAAAGGAGCACAACATTACATGTCACGTTACACAGGTCCTAAATTTAAACTCAGCCGTCGTCTGGGCATCTCCCTGAGCGGCACTGGCAAAGAATTGAAGCGTCCATTCCCTCCAGGACAACACGGTCCGGGACAACGCAGAAAAATGAGCGGCTACGGCATTCAGCTGCAAGAAAAACAAAAGCTTCGTCACATGTACGGAGTTAACGAAAAACAATTCCGCAACCTGTTCGATAAAGCTTCCAAGCTGCAAGGTATCGCGGGTGAAAACTTCATGATTCTGCTTGAAAGCCGTTTGGACAACCTGGTTTACCGTCTTGGTCTTGCCAACTCCCGTGCAGGCGCACGTCAATTGGTTTCCCACGGACACGTAACCGTTAACGGTAAAAAAGTAAACATCGCTTCTTACCAAGTAAGCACTGGCGATGTGATCGGTCTTCGTGAAAGAAGCCGCGGTTTGTCTTCCATTAAAGAAGCTTTGGCTAACCGTAACTACCTGCCGGCTTACCTGGAATTCAACGACGCTTCCGTCGAAGGTAAATACACTCGTCTTCCTGAGCGCTCTGAGCTGCCTCAAGAAATCGACGAGAAACAAATCGTCGAGTTCTACAGCCGTTAATCTGTAGTCTCCCACAAAGCTGTCCTTCCTTTACGGGAAGGCGGCTTTTTTGTTGCGCTAAAAAAACAGCAGCCCCTGCCTGCTCCTTGCCGGAGCGTTCAGGGACTGCTTGTTCTTTCTCGAAACGGCGCCGCCGCAGAGGCTAAACGAACTTAGCCAGGTAGTAATTCCGCTTGCCGCGGCGGATAACGATGTACTTGCCTTCCAGCAGGTCGCTCTGCTGAAGCGATTTATCGAGCTCGGTCACCTTCGTGCCGTTCAGCGACACCGCGCCGCTCTCGATATCCTGCTTGGCCTGACGCTTCGACGGAGCCGCCTTCACGGCCAGCAGCAGATCGATCAGGCTGATTTCGCCGGACACTTCTGTGGACGGCACGTCCTGGAACGCATCCTCGATTTCTTTGCCGGTTAAGATACTGACGTTGCCGCTGAACAACACCTCAGAAATTTTGATCGCACTCTCGGCCGCTTCCTGGCCATGTACGAGCTCGGTCACTTCTTTCGCCAGAACACGCTGAGCTTCGCGCTTCTCCGGACTCTCGTTAACTTGGGCTTCCAGGCGCGAAATTTCATCACGGGACAAGAAGGTGAAATATTTCAGGAATTTCACCACATCGTTGTCGTGGGTATTGATCCAGAACTGGTAGAACTGGTACGGAGACGTCTTGTCCGGATCGAGCCATACCGCGCCACCGGCGGTTTTGCCGAATTTGGAGCCGTCGCTCTTGGTCACAAGCGGCATCGTTAACCCGAACGCCTTGTTGCCGGTCGATTTGCCGATCAGCTCGAGTCCGGCGGTAATGTTCCCCCATTGGTCGCTTCCGCCCACTTGAAGGCTGCAATTAATATCCGTGTTCATCCGGTAAAAATCATACGCCTGCAAAATCATGTAGCTGAACTCGGTGAACGAGATGCCGTTGCTCAGACGCGAATCAACGCTGTCCTTGGCGAGCATGTAATTTACCGAGAAATTTTTACCGATATCCCGGAGGAAGGTAATCACGTTCAAATCACCCAGCCAGTTGTAGTTGTTGGCCATACGCGCCGGATTGACGCCGGACTCGAAATCAAGAAAGCGGGACAGCTGGCCTTTCAGCTTCTCCGTCCATTCCTCCACGACATCCTGTGTGTTCAAGGAACGCTCGGTGGAGCGCCCGCTCGGATCCCCGATCAGCCCCGTGCCCCCGCCTACCAGAGCAATTGGCAGATGACCCGCCATTTGGAATCGTTTGAGGCACAGAACGGGCAGCAGGTGCCCGATATGAAGGCTGTCCGCGGTCGGATCGAAGCCTGCATACAATACGACAGGCTCCTCGCTCAATTTTTTGGCAAGGCCTTCTTCGTCCGTCAATTGCTGAATTAATCCTCTGTACTGCAGTTCCTCTAAAATGTTCATTTCTTCTACTTCCTCTCTGTAAAAATACAAAAAAGCCTTCTCATCCACAAAGGGACGAGAAGGCTGTTGCTCGCGGTACCACCCTAATTAAAGCGCCTTAACCGAATCGTATCCTTAAAGGGAACCTTTAGGATTCGGGATAGGAGCTTTCACTTGAAACCGATAACGGGACAAACCCGGCTGGAAGCTACTGGCGCGCGTGCGCGTTCCCTTCCCCTGCTCAGGACGGTAATTCGAATAAAAGGTCAAGTACCGGTTCTCACCTGCCACCGGCTCTCTGCAAGCTTGGTTCCCTATTCTACTGCGTCCTGGAATGCTGAGTGAGCCTCCCGGGACAGTCCTTCAATGCATTTGTCATATGCGATTACAAAATATATAACACAACTTCGTTCTCATTGTCAAACCCAAATGTCATGGATTCTTAAGGAACGAAAGTGTCCACCCCTAATGGCTTTATGCTATAATGTTCACGTATGTTTTCCAAAATCGGGAGGAATTTTTATCGGTATGGAGATGGAGACAAAGAAACGCGATGTAAAAAAAGTGTTGTGGAGCATAGGTAAATATACGCTGATCACTCTGAAATGGATGCTCATCGTCGGTATCATTGCCGGCTGTATAGGGGCTGGAGCGGCTTACGGCTATGTCTCCGCCTTGGTAAAGGACGATCCTGTCCGGAGCAAAGAAACGATGACCACTCAGATTCAAGAGAATGCGCTTACCGGTTTTGTTTATTTCAACGACGATACCGTGATCGGCCAGCTCCGCTCCGAGGACGAACCGAAGGCTGGTCGAGCTGAAGGATATTCCCCAGCAGGTGCTCGATGCGGTATTTTCCATTGAGGACACCGACTTCTACGAGCACAACGGAATCGATTTCAAGGGCTTGGCCCGGGCCGTAGTCCAGAAGCTGTTGAAGCAGGACGTGCAAACCGGAGGCAGCACGATTACGCAGCAGCTCGCCCGCCGCGTGTTCCTAACCCTCGACCGTGAGGACAGCCGGAAGGCGAAAGAAATCTTTCTAGCGCTGCGTATGGAGCGGTTGATGTCCAAGGACGAAATTTTGCTAGCTTATTTGAACAAAATTCCTTACGGAAACGGATCGACCGGCTATAATCTGTACGGAATCAAGGCGGCGGCTAAAGGCATTTTCGACATCAGCGACCTGAGTCAGCTGAATATCGCACAGGCGGCTTATCTCGCAGGCCTTCCGCAGCAGCCGAGCAATTATTCTACTTTTACCAGTAAAGGGCAGTTCGACGGAGCAGCCTTCAAGCGTGCCGTCACCCGCCAGCAGCTTGTCCTGCGGCGGATGCTCGAAGAGAACAAAATCGATCAGCAGCAGTATCAGGACGCCCTAAGCTTCGATCTGAGAGGCTCGCTCGCCCAGCCGGCGAAGAAAGCTTATTCCACCTACCCTTATTTGATGATCGAGGTGGAAAAGGAAGCGGCTAAAGCGCTGCTCTCCGTTCAGCAGCCTGAGCTGGATCCGCAGGCCGATCCGGACGCTTACAATGAAGCTTTGAAAAATGTGCAGGCGCAAATGAGCCGCAGCGGCTATCATATTTATACGACGATCGATAAAGACATTTACGATGCCATGCACAAAATTGCAGAGGATCCGAAAAACTTTACCCCCGACGACAAAACCAAGGGTGTAGAGCAGATCGGCGCCGCTATGATCGAGAGCAAGACAGGAGCGCTGCTCGGCATGATTGAGGGACGCGACTTCTTCACGGAGCAGTTGAATCACGCGACCCAGGCTTACCGCCAGCCCGGCTCAACGATGAAGCCGATTGCGGCGTTTGTTCCAGCCTTGGAAAAGGGCGCCATTCAGCCCGCTTCCATCATTGACGACGTTCCGATCATTTTGAAGGACGGCTCCAAAGGCTACCATATCCCGCAAAACTGGGACAACCGGTATCACGGATTAATGACGGCCCGGCAGGCGCTGAACAATTCGTACAATATTCCGGCTATCAAGCTGTTCCTGAACGATGTGGGCATCAGCGAGGCATGGGATCTCGCCAAGAAGATGGGCATTACAAGTATCGCCCAGGAAGATTATACCGCTCAAACCGGCGTTATAGGCGGACTGCGCAACGGCGTATCGGTCAAAGAGCTTACCGGAGCCTACTCTACCATCGGAAATAAAGGCGTACATAACGATGTGTTCATGATCCGTAAAATTACGGATTCCAATGATAAAGTCGTTTATGAGCACGAATTGAAGCCGACGACGCTGTTCTCGGAAGAAACGGCTTATCTGATGACGGATATGATGCGTACCGTCGTGACAGCCGGTACGGCGAGCGACTTGATGAGCAAGTTCAAGCATTACGGCCAAATTCCGATCGTGGGCAAAACAGGCTCGACGCAAGATGACGCGGATGCCTGGTATATGGGATATACTCCCGACATTACCCTTGGGGTATGGGCCGGCTATGACTCGCCTGTGTATAAGCTCAGCAAAACATCCGGCGGAACGAGCCGCGCCAAAAACATTTGGGCGCTGGCCATGGACGCCGCCATTGACAAGAAGCCGGATTATTTTCCGACCAAAGAATTTACTCGGCCGGACAATATTGTTAAAATGACGGTTTCCGGTCTTTCAGGCAAGCTCCCGAGCGAAGCCATCACCAAAGAAGGCAAGCTCGTGACGGATCTGTTCAATAAAAAATATATTCCGACCGAGGAAGACGATGTGCTGACCAAGCTTCCTATCGTGCCGTACAACGGGATCAATTATATTGCCCAATCGACGACGCCGGCGGATTTCGTGACAGAGAAAACCGTCATTAAGCGTGAAAAATCGATTGCGCAAATCATGAAAGAAATTCAGGATGTGCTTCAGAAGGTTCCGGCGGATAAGCGGATGCCTCTGAGCGAATATTTGCCAAGGGATTATGATCAGGACGCCCCTTCCGAGACGGACCCGCGCGCAGATGACGGAAAGGCTCCTACACCGCCTACAACGGTCGTAGCGACGCATGCAAGCGGCACAAGCACCATTACCTTCCAGCCGAGCGATAATGCGGACATTGTCGGTTACAGGCTGTACCGTTCCACCAACAAGGGCTCATTCCAAAGAGTGAACGGCAAGGTTGTCTATGCAGGCCAGGAATCGAAATTCAGCGATGCGGTCAGCGGCGGCGGCACGCTCGGCTATTATATCACCGCAGTGGATGTAGCCGGCAAGGAATCCGTTCCGAGCAAGGCCGGCTATACCGACGGCACCAGCGTGGATCTGCTGTTCTTGACCCCGGATGAGAACGGAACGACGGCCGTTATCCCCGGAGGCAAAGACGACGGCAGCGAGGGCGGTTCCAAGGATAAAGACAGCTCGCCGGCCAAAGAGGCCCCTGCGGCTCCTTCCGGCGTAACGGTCAAAGCCAGCGGAGCGGGTGTAGTTGTGAACTGGAAAGCCAACGACAGCAAGGATAAAGTGAAGCAATATGTGATTTACTTTAGCGAGAAAGAAAAAGGCGATTTCAAAAAACTGGGCAGCGTAACAAAGGGAACCGAGTTCCGTTATTACGCATCGGACTATGAAGGCTACTACCGCATCGTAGCCGTTAATGATGCGGGTGAATCCAAGTCCTCTGCCACGATCAAGTTTAAAAAGTAGCTTGAAGCTAAATACCCCCACAAAGTGGGGCTTACGCTTCGAAGCGGATTCAGGTACTTTGCGGGGACCCCGATTCTGATATGTAAAAGAAGCATACAAAAACACGCTGCAGCCGCTGCAGCGTGTTTTTGTATGCAATTCTATTTTCAAATAAATTAGATTCCCGGTGAAACTCCTCGGTTCACTCTAATCCTCAATCGTAGACAAATCGCCTGTAGGGAGATTCAACTCCCAAGCTTTCAGTACGCGGCGCATAATTTTACCGCTCCGGGTTTTGGGCAGCTTATCCTTAAACTCGATTTCTCTAGGCGCAGCATGCGCAGATAAACCGACCTTAACGAATTTGGAAATATCGGCTTTCAGCTCTTCAGACGGCGAATAGCCCTCGCGAAGCGCAATAAACGCCTTAATGATCTCACCGCGCATCGGATCCGGCTTGCCGATAACGCCCGCTTCCGCAACAGCCGGATGCTCAACCAGCTTACTCTCTACCTCAAACGGAACCCACGCGTTCCCCGGCCGTATTAATCACATCGTCGATGCGGCCCTGGAACCAGAAATAACCGTCCTCGTCACAATAAGCGGAGTCGCCCGAAATGTACCAGCCCGGAATGCGGAAGTACTCCTCGTACTTGGCCGGGTTGTTCCAAACCTTACGCATCATGGAAGGCCATGGGGTTTTGATAGCCAGGTTGCCCATGCGGTAAGGCGGCAAAATATTGCCCGCATCATCGATGATCGCCGCTTCAACGCCCGGCAGAGGCTTACCCATCGAGCCCGGACGAATATCCATACACGGATAGTTACAGATGAGCTGACCGCCGGTTTCCGTCATCCACCAGGTATCGTGAATACGCTGGTTGTAGACCTTCAAGCCCCACCGCACAACCTCCGGGTTCAACGGCTCCCCTACGCTCAGCACATGACGCAGCTTCGACAGATCGTAAGCTTTCACCGCATCGTCGCCTGCGCCCATCAGCATACGGAATGCGGTCGGTGCGCTGTACCAGACCGTAACGCCGTATCGTTCCAGCGTGCCGTACCAGTCCTGCGGGCTAAAGCGGCCGCCGCGGATCACGTTGGTCGCCCCGTTCAGCCAAGGCGCGAAAATGCCGTATGACGTCCCTGTCACCCAGCCCGGGTCGGCCGTACACCAGTATACGTCCTCGTCCTGCAAATCAAGAACGACGCGTCCTGTATAGTAATGCTGCAGCATAGCATTGTGAACATGGAATACGCCCTTCGGCTTCCCTGTGGATCCGGAGGTGTAGTGAATGAGCAGGCCGTCCTCGCGGTCCACCCACTCGATATCCAGCTCTTCGGAAGCCGCTTTCATTTCTTTATGGAAATCGACTTGCCCCTCCTGCAGTTCAATATCTTCACGGACCAGAATCACATGCTTCAGCGCAGGCAGCTGGTCGACCGGTACGCGGGATACTTGCGACGGCGTTGTAATAATCGCCACGGCACCGCTGTCTTCCAGACGGTCGCGAACCGCGGTTTCCATGAAAGCTTCGAACAAGGGACCGACGATCGCACCGATTTTTATCGTGCCGAGGAGAGAGAAATATAATTCCGGCGTTCTCGGCATGAAAATAAATACCCGGTTCCCTTTGCCGATTCCGAGCTTGCGCAGCACATTGCCGAAGCGGTTGGACTGCAGCTTCAAGTCTTGATAAGTATACTGTTCGTCTCGTTTATCATCGCTGTAATAAAGTGCGACCTTATCGCCTTTAGTGGATTCCGCATGCCGGTCTATGGCCTCATAGGCCATATTTACTTTACCGGTAGTAGACCAGGTAAATTGCTTTTCGATAGCCTCCCAGCTGAACTGAGCACGCTCTTCTTCATAATTTTTCATGTTCGATGTCGTGGAAACGGCTTCAATACTTTCAATATTTGCGTGATCCATTCTGCTACCTCCAATGTTCAACAATTTCCATCTTTTTTTGAAACGCTTACAACCGATGCTTTAAAAAGATGGCCTTTCTACAACGAGTATTATACCACAGACTATTTTAATCCTCTATTTCTTTTCTTGCACGCCTTTTTTTGTTATAGTATCAGACAAGTACGGATTCAGCCGGCAAGGTCGGGAATTGTTCCGCCTACCGGTCCTGAATCCGCTTGATTCGGCGGAAGGGAGACACCAGGCCCATGGAGCATATGAAACGATATCATTCCCGACTTGTACCTTACCGCAATTCGACAGCCCTTGTCGTAGAAGGCCCCGTCCCTCCCGAGCAGCTCAAGCAGCTGCGAATGCATCCTGACCTGGATGCATTTCGTCGGCCCAAGGAACAGTTCGAAGCCTTGATTGAAATAGCGGAGCTGCCCGAGGGGCGTATTATCATCTCCCGGCATGAAGATGAGATTGTCGGCTACGTCACCTTTCATTATCCCGACGAAATGGAACGATGGTCTCAGGGCCATATGGAGGATTTGATCGAGCTCGGCGCCATTGAAGTCGCCGATGATTACCGTTCGTTCGGCCTTGGCAAGCATATGATCCGGCTGGCCTTCGAGGACGGACAGCTGGAGAATGTGATTACGTTTACAACCGAGTATTACTGGCATTGGGATTTGGAGAAAAGCAAGCTGTCCGTATGGGACTACCGGAAAATGATGGAAAAATTGATGAAAAGCGTGGATATGGTCTGGTTTGCGACCGACGATCCGGAAATTTGCTCGCATCCGGCGAACTGCTTGATGGTTCGGATCGGCAAAAACGTTCCTCTTGCGTCTGTGGAGCAGTTTGACCGCATCCGCTTTCAGCAACGGTTTATGTATTAAGCATGTCAAGCAATGAGCTTTGGGGGCGGAACGAATGACGAAACCACCTGTTTTTATATTCGATGAACAGGAGACGAATTACCGGTTCAATGAAGAGCATCCCTTTGACCAAAAGCGGCTGACGCTTACGGTAGACCTGCTCCGCAAGCTGGGAGCGCTGGACGACGGCAGCATCGCCGCGCCGGAACCGGCGGCCGAGGAGCAGCTGCTGACCGTGCACAGCTCAGAATATGTAAACGCCGTCAAGGCGCTGAGCGAGCGGCTGCCCGAGGAAACCGCAGCCGCGAAAGCGGCCGCTTACGGCCTGGATACAGAAGATACGCCATATTTTCCGCAGATGCACGAGATCACCTCCCTCCTAGTCGGCGGCTCCATCCGGGCCGTCGATGAGATCATGAGCGGCCGTACGGACCACGCACTGCACCTGGGAGGCGGGCTGCACCATGCAATGGCCAACAAAGGCTCCGGCTTCTGCATCTACAACGACGCCTCCGTAGCCATCCAGCATGCCAAACACCGCTACGGGGCGCGTGTCCTCTATATCGACACCGATGTCCACCATGGAGACGGTGTGCAATGGAGCTTCTACAGCGAGCCCGACGTGTGCACGCTGTCCATTCACGAGACCGGGAAATATTTATTTCCCGGAACGGGCGCGGTGAACGAACGCGGCGAGGGAACCGCGTTCGGCACCACGATTAATATGCCGGTTGAGCCGTACACCGAGGACGACTCTTGGCTGGAGTGCCTCGAGGCGGTGCTGACCCGGGTCGCGGCCGAGTTCCGGCCGGACCTGATCGTGTCGCAGCATGGGTGCGATGCCCATGCCTACGACCCGCTCTCCCATGTCCATTGCAGCATGGACATCTACAAGGCTATGCCGCGCTTGATCCACCGTCTCGCCCACCAGCATTGCGGCGGGCGCTGGGCGGCGCTGGGCGGCGGCGGATACGACATCTGGCGCGTCGTGCCTCGCGCCTGGAGCCTGCTCTGGCTCGAGATGAGCGATCATCCGCTGATCGCCTGTCTTGAGCGGGAGCCGGGACTGGAGCTGCCAGCAGCGTGGCTGGAGCAATGGCAGCCGCTGAGCCCAGTCGAGCTGCCCGCCACCTGGCTCGACCGCAAGAGCGAATGGGCGCCGATGCCGCGGCGCGAAGAAATTACCCTCAAAAACCGGCAGACCAAAGACATAGCGCTACTGTACGTAAAGTAAAATTCGATCCCATTTAATAACAGTTAGCATATAAAATAACCCCACAAAGTGGGGCTTATGCTTCGAGGCGGACTCTGGTACTTTGCGGGGACCCCGAAAAGTGATAAATTCTATCATGTTGAAAAAAGCCTGAGTACCGCGTTTCAAGACCGCGAATACTCAGGCTTTTCATCTATACTTTAAAATTGAATATGCTGCTCAATATAAGCTTTCAGCTCACTGATCGGCATGCGGGTTTGTTCCATCGTATCGCGGTGACGCACCGTCACCTGACCATCCTGCTCGGACTCAAAGTCGTACGTGATGCAGAACGGCGTACCGATTTCATCGTGGCGGCGATATCTTTTACCGATCGAACCGGCATCATCGTAGTCCACCATGAAATATTGGGACAAATCCTGGAAAATGCTTTGTGCGCCTTCGGCCAGCTTCTTCGACAGCGGGAAGATTGCCGCTTTGATCGGAGCCAGCGCCGGATGGAAACGAAGCACGGTGCGGCTGTCATCGCCTTCAAGCTGCTGCTCTTCGTAAGCGTCGATCAGGAAGGCCAGAGTAACGCGGTTCGCCCCAAGGGAAGGCTCAATGCAGTATGGGATGTAGCGCTCATTCGTTTCCTGTTCGATGTAATTGAAGTCTTCGCCGGAATGCTCCATATGCTGCTTCAGGTCATAATCCGTACGGTCGGCAATGCCCCACAGCTCGCCCCAGCCAAACGGGAATTTGAACTCAATGTCCGTCGTCGCATTGCTGTAGTGAGACAGCTCATCGTCGGAATGGTCGCGAAGGCGGATATTTTCGTCCTTCAATCCGAGTGTCAGCAGCCATTGGTAGCAGAAGTTTCTCCAGTATTCAAACCACTGCAGATCCTCACCCGGCTTGCAGAAAAATTCAAGCTCCATTTGCTCGAACTCGCGCGTACGGAACGTAAAGTTCCCCGGCGTAATTTCGTTCCGGAAGCTTTTGCCGATTTGGCCGATCCCGAAAGGCAGCTTCTTTCTCATCGTGCGCTGCACATTTTTGAAGTTGACGAAGATCCCCTGCGCCGTTTCCGGACGCATGTACACCACGTTCGCGCTGGATTCGGTTACCCCCTGGAACGTTTTGAACATCAGGTTGAACTGACGGATGTCCGTGTAATCGAACGCTCCGCAATCCGGGCAAACGATGTGATGCTCCTTCATCAGGTCCATCATTTGATCGAACGTCATACCGTCCACGACGATCTCGATGCCTTTTTCGCCAAGCGCGTTCTCAATAATTTTGTCTGCGCGGTGACGCGCTTTGCACTGCTTACAGTCGACCATCGGGTCGTTAAAGTTACCTACGTGGCCGGAAGCCACCCAAGCTTGAGGGTTCATCAAAATCGCCGCATCCAAGCCTACATTGTAGGGGGATTGTTGAATGAATTTTTTCCACCAAGCGCGCTTGATATTGTTCTTCAATTCGACGCCCAATGGGCCGTAGTCCCATGTATTGGCCAAACCGCCGTAAATTTCAGAGCCCGGGAAAATAAAGCCGCGGTGCTTCGCTAACGCTACAACCTGATCCATCGTTACTGTCATTATACTTTCTCTCCTTCTACGTTCTACAAATGCTTCAGCATATGATCGACGATACGATATGAATTCTCTGCGGCTTGAACCGTAAATTCTGCAAAGTTCACATGCGCCGACCCGTCCGCCTTATCGGACATGGAGCGAATGATCACATGCGGAACGCCGTTCATGACGCTGACCTGCGCAACGGCCGCCCCTTCCATTTCGGTGCAGGCCCCCTGCAGCTCCTGATACAGCACTGCAACGGTATCGCGGTTCGCGATGAACTGATCGCCGGATAACACGCGGCCGATCTTCACACGCCCGTCGAACAGTTCACGGCTGGCGTCCGCCGCCAGCAGGCGCAGCTTCTCGTCCGAGACGAACAGCGACGTTTCCTCGTAAGGAATCGTGCCTCTAGGGAAGCCCAGCGCCGTCACGTCCATATCGTGCTGCAAGCTTTCGGAAGACACGACGATGTCTCCTACATTTAATTCAGGATCCACCGCGCCTGCCACGCCTGTAAAGATGACCGCCTCCACGCCGAAGGTATCGATCAATATTTGCGTAGTCACCGCCGCATTCACTTTGCCGACGCCCGATTTGCAGAGCACGATCGACTTGCCGTGAAGCTGCCCTTCCGTAAACTGAATCTTCGCTTTTTCCGTAACCCGTACGTCCTGCATATGCTGCAGAAATTGTTCAATCTCTTCTCTCATCGCGCCAATGACGCCGATTTTTCCGGACAACTGAATACCCCCTAAGCTTAAACTGCCACTAACAAAAGAAAGAGGCTCATTAACGATGAGCCACCGATTGTCTATGAATGACCTCATGCGGTAAAACGACCTGCATCAGCTCCGACGCGTCCTTGGTCTCCTTGTTCATCAGCTTGGTCAAAAGTCTCATCGACACCGCTCCGATATCATACATCGGCATAGCTACGGTCGTCAGCTGAGGCCTTACCATAGAAGCCATTCGAATATTGTCCACGCTGATGACGGAAATATCCTCAGGCACCTTCAAGCCGTTATCTTGAAGCGTATGTATCGCTCCGATAGCCATTTCGTCGGTTGCGGCGAAAATAGCCGTAGGGCGTTCGCTCAGCTCCAGGAAATGCTTCGTCACTTCAAGGCCGGACTCGTATCTGTAGTTGCCGATTCGAACGTACTCCTCGTTTATCGGGAGCCCCGCCGCTTCCATTGCTTTCTTATAGCCCTGGTACCGTGCAAATCCGTTCGCCGGATCCTGCAGCGTTCCGGAGATCATCGCAATATTGCGGTGTCCGTTCTGAATCAAGTACGATACGGCGTCAAAAGCCGCTTTCTCATGATCGATATCGACCGAAGCGACGGTGTTGTTCTCATCCGTCGTCGCACAGAGCACGATAGGCACGGAAGAGGTTTTGAACGCTTGCAAATGCTCTTCGGTCACGGCTCCGCCCATAAATAAAAGCCCGTCCACCTGTTTCTCAAGCAATGTGTTGATAACGCGAATTTCTTTCTCTTTTTTCTTATCCGCGTTACACAATATAATGTTGTAATGATACATGTTGGCGATGTCTTCAATACCGCGTGCCACTTCTGAGAAAATGGAGTTGGATATATCCGGAATAACCACGCCTACCGTCGTCGTCTTTTTGCTGGCCAATCCTCTGGCAACAGCATTAGGGCGGTAACCAAGACGTTCTATGGCTTCGAATACTTTTTTGCGCGTTTGGGGTTTCACATTCGGGTTATTGTTGACAACGCGTGAAACGGTTGCCATGGAAACGCCTGCTTCTCTGGCTACATCATAAATGGTTACAGTCACGGTCATTCTCTCCAATATATTAAAATGTATAATGCTGCGATCATTAGCTATTAAGCATTATCATACGACAAAATGCGGTTTTACGCAATGAATTCGGCATGTTCCTACATGTATAGTATCAAAAAATGCAAAAAAAGCCAACTGCACGGCAGATGGCTTTCAAAAGATAAGGCCGGTTCAGGCCAGATCGTTCGTAGATACGGAATGCTTGGCTACCTGCTCCAGACGCTTGCGGACATCCGCAATCCACGGCTCGTCCTGCAAAGACTGGGCTAGAAGCAGCAGATCCAGCAGCTCGTTAATCCGATCTTCGACAATTTTTTCTACGGGGGCGGCCGCGTAATGCTTCTCTGTCACTCTTTTCATCAGGTGAGCGATTTCACTGATGTCATTAAAGGCAAGCTGCTGTTTCTCCGGCAAATGGCCGAGCTTTCCGATAATTCCCGTAAGCTCCGGCTTTACCTCTGCAAGCACTTCGCTCCTCTGACAAGAATCACAAGAGAACACGGGCACGTTTTCTATCTCTACTTTGTTTTGATAAATGACAGTCCGCAGTCTGATGCTCATCGAGCTGCCACACTTGCAATGTTTCTGCAACCGAAACCACTCCTTCTTTCCATACAACCCACACTTACTCATAACTCCACAGTGTACAAATATTCTACTTTCGATCGTATTCTCCTGCTGATCTGAGGCTAGTAATATTTAACACCGTGCAGCCGTTCTATCGTTCTGCGGACAACAGGAACGCGAAGCGTGAGCATCGCCAGAGCCGCGCCGATTCCGTCGTTGCGGATATCGGCCAGGTCGGGCGTACGGCCGGGGACGAAGGATTGGTGATACTCATCCGTCACCCCGTAAAGGATGCAGAGCAGCACGACAATAAGCATTCGGGACCAAGTCAGCCTGCTTTCGGCAATCGCCCAGGCAAAGGCAAGCCCGAGAATATAATAAGCGACAAAATGTCCCCAATCAAACCCCTGCATGGACGGAATCCAGCGGTGAATGATGGCTAACCAGCCGTCCATATCCTCACCCGTGCGCGAGGACAGCTTGTAGATAACCCCCATCCAGATCGCGACGGGCAGCCAATGATAAAGAAATCTCATTTACCGCTCCTACCCTTGTGCAGGGCCGTTTATTTGGCTGCAAATTCAGCCAGTACCCGAACAAATTCTTTCGTGAAGGCAGGCAGATCGGGAGGTCTGCGCCCGGAAACGATGTTGCGGTCAACCACAACCTCTTCGTCAACCCAAATGGCTCCGGCATTTTCCAGGTCATCCTTGATTCCCGGTGTGGATGTCATTGTATAGCCCGCGCAAATTTTGGCGCTGGCCAGTACCCATCCCGCATGACATATATGTGCAATAGGCTTCTGAGCCTCGTGGAATTCTTTCGTAAGACGAAGGACATCCGCATAGCGGCGCAGCTTGTCAGGCGCCCAGCCGCCGGGAACGTACAAGCCGACGTAATCCTCCGATTTGACTTCCGCAATGCTGTAATCCGTCGTCAGCGGCACGCCGTATTTACCATAGTATACCGTATTCGCCTTATGGACCCGCCAAATGAACCTCCGCTCCCGACTCGCGCAAGCGCAGCACGGGATACCACATTTCCAAATCCTCAAACTCTTCATCGACAAATGCCAGCACTTTATAGCCTTTCAATTCCATGGAAACCCCTCCATCCTTACTTATATCTCGTCATTTGGTTATTTCGTGAGCACATCCTGGCGCAAATGGTGGTTCAGCACGTCCAGCACGGCTTTGCCGCTCGTACATCGCAGCAGCTCTTCCCATACGGCTCCGCTCGTGTTGTATTGGCTCTGAAGCAGGCTGTTCTTCACACGCAGAATCGACTGAACGGACATACTCAGCTCGGTAATGCCAAGCCCCAGCCAGATGGGAAGCGCCCGGATATCTCCCGCCAGTTCTCCGCACACGCTGACGTGAATCTTGTTCGCTTTGGCTGCTTCCACCGTCGTTTTCAGCATGCGCAGCACCGCCGGATGGAACGGATCGTACAGATGAGCCACCGTCTCATTCATCCGGTCCACCGCCAAAATGTATTGTACCAGATCGTTCGTCCCAATGCTGAAAAAGTCCACTTTGGCGGCCAGAAGATCGGCGATCATAACTGCTGCAGGCACTTCGATCATAATGCCAACTTCAATATTGGGCTTGAACGGAATTTTCTCCGCCCGCAGCTCCTGCTTCGCCGCTTCCAGCACTTCGTTCGCCTTCTGCAGCTCTTCGAGGGTGGAAATCATCGGATATAATATTTGAATATTGCCGTAATGACTCGCTCTCAGAATAGCGCGAAGCTGGGTCTTGAATAAATCGGTCCGGCCCAGCGAAATCCGGATGGCTCTATAGCCAAGCGATGGATTGTCCTCCTCAGGCAAGGCGATGTAATCGAGCGCTTTGTCGCCCCCGATATCCAATGTGCGGATCACGACCCGCTTGCCCCCGAGCTTCTCCGCAACCTGCCGGTACACATGAAACTGCTCGTCTTCCGGCGGCAGGCTGTCGCGGTCCATATAGATGAATTCGGTACGGAAAAGCCCTACGCCCGAAGCCCCGTTCTTGATGACCTGGTCCAGCTCTTTGACAGAGCTGATATTGGCTGCCAGCTGAAACACAACCCCATCCTGGGTTTGCGTCGGCACAGGCGCCAGCGTCTGCAGCTTGTCGCGCATTTTTTGCCAGATGGCCTTGCGCAGCTTGTACTGCTCGACAATATCGTCCGGCGGGTTAATGAAGACGCGTCCTTCATCGCCGTCGATAATCAGGAAATCGCCGTTCTGAATAGGCGTGTTCAGCTTTCCTTCCAATCCCAGCACATAAGGGACCCCCATCGCCCGGGCCATAATGGCCACGTGAGATGTTTTGCCCCCGAGCATGGTAATCATTCCCAGTGCCTGGTTAATGTCCAGATGCACCATTTGGGAAGGAGACAGCTCCTTGGCTACGAGAATGTACGGCTGATCCTTCGGAGGGAGCGTTTCCTCCAGCGCTCCGAGCAGATGCTTTAGCAGCCGATTTCCGACGTCTTTGATGTCCAGCGCCCGCTCTTTCATATACTGGTCGTCCAGCAGGTCGAACATGTTCACGAATTTTTCTATGGCTTCCTTTACGGCGACCTCCGCCGCTTTGTACTGCCGCTGCATGATCCCCTGAACTTCATTCATAAAGATCGGATCTTCCAAAATCGCCAGATGCGCGTCAAAAATAGACGTCTGCTCTTCCCCCAGCACCGTGACGAATTCCTGCTTGATCGTCTCAATCTCGCTTTTGGAGGAGCGAATTCCGTCATACAGCCTTTCGAATTCAAAGGCCAAATCCGTAACGTCGATCAGCTTCTCCGGAAAATCCCATTCCCAGGTAGGTATGACGAAGGCCTTGCCCATGGCAATGCCTGATGAAGCTCCGATTCCTTCAACCAAAACCGTTCCCTCCCCCTGTGGCCGCCTCGTTCTTCATGACCACGGACATGACGGATGCCTGTCCTTTTTTCACCGATTTGAACGGCGCGAAGCTCCACGACTTCACTTTATCTACATTTGTGATGATCATCGGTGTAGCCAGCGATTTGCAGTTGCTCTTCACTTTGTGCAGATTAAAGCGAACCAGCAGTTGGCCCACCTCGACGTAGTCGCCCTCCTTGACAGCCGCGGTAAACCACTTTCCTTGCAGCTGGGCGGTATCGATGCCGATGTGCAGGAGCACCTCCAGGCCCTCGTCCGTCTGTATACCTACCGCATGCAGCGTCGGATACAGAATCATGATTTTTCCGGCGACCGGCGCGACCAGTTCCCCTTTATCCGGCATGAACGCAACGCCGTTGCCAACGAGTTTCCCGGCAAAAATTTTGTCCGGTACTTCCTCCAGAGGAATCATCCGGCCCTGCATAGGGGAATGAAACGATACCTGCTGCACGTCCCTCATGATCACTTTCTTGATTTCCTCGCGAATCAGCTCGGAATACGTACCGAATACCACTTGTACGTTCCCTCCGCCAAGACTGATGACGCCGGCCGCCCCCAAATGCTTAAGGGACGATACATCCATCAATTTGTCATTCTGCAGGGTTAAGCGAAGGCGGGTAATACACGCCTCCAAGCTCTTGATGTTTTCTTTACCGCCAAGCGCCTGCAAAATAAGCGGAGAACGGTGGGGGATATCGCCCGCCCATTCCTCGAGCTGCGAGCCTTCCTCCCGTCCCGGTGTCGGAATACGGAATCGCCGGATCGCCCAGCTGAACAGAAAGTAATACACGAAGCCGTACGCCAGTCCAATCGGAATCAGCATCCACCCGTTATGGGACAAATGATAATTGATAATGTAATCGATGGCTCCCGCCGAGTACGAAAACCCGTGATGAATGTCCAGGACATAAGCAAGCCACATGGAAAGACCGGACAGAATCGCGTGCACGATAAACAAATAAGGTGCCACAAACAGGAAAGCGAACTCGATCGGTTCCGTTACCCCTGTCAAAAAAGACGCGAGCGCCGCCGTCAGGAAGGTCGCCCGGATTTTGGGCTTCAAGTCTTCGCGCGCTTCCTGAATAATAGCCAACGCGATGGCAGGCAGAGCAAACATCATGATCGGGTACAATCCCGCCATATACGCCCCTGCCGTCGGGTCCCCCGCGAAGAAACGCGGCAGATCGCCGAATACGACTTCCCCGCTCGGCCTCTGATAGGCCCCGAGCTGGAACCAGAAGAAATTGTTGAAGACATGGTGAAGCCCGGAAGGAACCAATAGCCGGTGAATGACTCCATACAGGAACGTTCCGAATCCTCCCAGACTGATGATTGCCATCGAGAGCGTTTCCATGAACTTTTCCAAATACGGTCCGATCTCAATGATAATCACACTGAGAATAAAAATGGACAGTCCCATGAGCAGCGGAACCATCCGTGGGCCACCGAAAAATTGGATATATTCAGGCAGCTGGACATGCTTGACCCGGTGATACAGAATCGCGGCAATCAGTCCAATCAGAATTCCACCCGGTACCCCCAGATGAAATTCATTGCCTAAATAATGCTTGGTTGCCTGAGTAAACATCAAATGCCCGATTAAAGCGGACATCCCTGCAATGCTGGAGCTCTCAGTCAAGCCAAGCGCCACACCAACGGCAAAAATCATCGGCAGGTAGGTAAAGATCGTGTTACCGCAAAACAGCAGAATTTCCCCAAAATGGGACATATGTAGATCTTGCCACGGCAGTGCTGCCAGTCTGAGCAGTATAGCCGCAACAGGGATCGTAATGGTCGGAAGCATTAACGACCGGCCTAACTGCTGCAAATTCCCCATCCAGTTCAAACCACCCGCTCCCTCCTTTCATATTCGATGGTATAGCCAATATAGAAATTTGTCAAACAAGCCCATAAGAAAAATTACTGAGTAGAGCCGGTTTATAGAAGATACATTCGTGTATTCCATTTTTACCGCTAAAAAGAAGGATAGCGAGCCGTTAGGCTCGCCATCGGTAAAGCTATAAGTTAGAACTGGTAACGGTTCATGCCGATGTTTTGAGTGCCGAATTGGCTTTGGGCAGGCTGAGAAGAATCGCTTCTCAAGTAGGCGTCATGGCCCGGTTGGTTCCCCCGGTAGCTTGCTGTGTGGTAAGCTTGCGGGTTTTGCTGAAATTGTTGGGACTGGGAAGCCCCATAGGAGCTGCCGATGCCCATCCCTGTGCTGAATGTGTTATAGTTAGCTGCCGCGCCCATGCCGAATTGGCTTTGAGCCGGCTGGGAAGAGTCGCTTCTCAAGTAAGCATCATGCCCCGGCTGATTTCCACGGTAGTTAGCCGTGTGATAGGACTGCGGGCTTTGTTGAATAAATTGCTGCTGATTGCTGAAGGAAGAAGCGTAGCTGCCGTAAGCAGGCGTTTGGCTGCTGAAGCCTGTGGCATACTGGCTTTGAGCCGGTTGCGTCGAATCGCTTCTCAAGTAGGCGTCATGGCCCGGCTGGTCGCCGCGGTAATTCGCCGTGTGATAGGACTGCGGAGCTTGAGCCTGAAAGCTGGAGTATTGGTTGCTGCTGTTTTGGAACTGGTTGCTGAAGCTTGGGTTCAGCGATTGATTATATTGGGATTGAACGTAGCCGATCGGTTGGTACTTAGTATCCAGACCGCGGTATTGAGAGTTCACGTTAGCACCCATTTGATTTTGAAAATTGTTTTGCTGGTAGCCTTGATACATGTAAAAAGTCCTCCTTAGGAGTTAAGTTAAAGTCTTCCGGAGCTGGCTAATTCTGCTCTGTTACGGAAGCCTTTATTATTGTCTCTAAGGAGGATTTATTTTATTTATGGAAGCTGCTGGTTAAGAAGACTTTTTAAATCCCTTTCGAAGTCACAACCTCCAGGAGTCTGGAGGCAGATGCTCGAGGATCTGTGTGAGTTGTAATCGCCGATACTACAGCGACGCCTTCCGCCCCTGCGCGAATGACAGCCGCTGCGTTGGAGGACTGTATGCCGCCAATTCCAACGACAGGAATGCTCCAGCGCTCCTTCACCTTTTCAATCAGGGAAGTGCCGATGGCTTCTCCCGCATCCTGCTTGGTAGCAGTCGCATAAATAGGACCGATACCGAGATAATCCGGCCGCTGGGACATAGCCCATTCGGCTTCCTCCCAATTTCCTGCCGAGATACCCACAATCTTATCTTCGCCAAGCAGCTGCCGCGCCTGAAGGCCGGGAACGTCATCCTGACCGACATGAACGCCGTCCGCATCGAGCAGTATAGCGAGATCGATCCGATCGTTCACAACGAACGGAACGCCGTGGCTGCGGCAAAGCTCTCTTAGCCGAGCGCCCTCTTCCAAAACGCGTCTCAGCTGGGCTTTCTTCTCCCTAAGCTGAATAAGCGTAACCCCGCCTGCGATCGCTTCCGCCGCAACTTCCAAAGCGGTCCTTCCGCCGTTTCCGTCCAGTCCCAAAACTAAGTATACCGGCAAATGCCGGGCCATCTGTTCACGATACAACTTTACTTGCCTCCCGGAAGAAGAATCGAATCTTCTACTTTGATACAACGGTCCATAATGACTTCCAATCCGCCGGCTTTCGCAATGTCCGCGGCTTCCTCATTGAAGATGCCCTGCTGCAGCCAGAAGGCTTTGGCTTTAATTTTCACAGCCTCTTCGGCAACGGGAACCACAAGCTCGCTTTTACGGAACACATTGACGATATCGACAGGCTCCGGAATGTCCGAGAGGGAAGGATAGCAGGTTTCTCCCAGGATTTCGGTCGCATTCGGATTGACCGGGATAATGCGATAGCCTTTCTTCTGCATCGCCTCAGAAACCATATAAGACACGCGGTCCGGCTTATCGGACAAGCCTACAACCGCAACGGTTTGGGACGCTTGCAGCAGTGCTTTGATTTGTTCGCGGGACGGGTTTTCAAATGCCATTCATGACCAGCTCCTTCTCCATTATGGTTTGGTGTAAGACAAGGCTTGCTTTCCCATAGCCTCCCAGGTGGAAATAAACTGCGCTTTATCCAGCTCCACCTGGCCTTTTCCGCTCAGCGGATCGTTGATATAAACGTGCTGCTCATCAAAGCCGACCAGCAGCACGGCATGCTCCATAAATGTTGTCTGGATCGGTCCGATCGGGGTATCCCATACAACCCATCGATCGGGGACCTGATAATCGATCGTCGTCCAAACGACGGCAGGTATACCCTCGCGCAGCTGCTGCTCCACCTTATCCCAGGACTGTGCCGTTAAATCGACCGCAGTCGGGACATAACGGTGAAGCAAATCGAATAAGGCGGAATGGTAAATGCCGAAGCCCTTGGACGCTCCCGTTGCATCTCCGACAAAGCCCAGGTTCGGATTTCCCCAATAAGCAATCGAGCCGTCAGCGTTCCGCTTAAGCGGCGTCGTATCGTGCTTCATCTCCGCTGCCAGCTCCATTTTATCCTTGGGCAGGCCGTAGAATTGAAGCAGCATCGTCAGCGCCGTAACCTCGCAGCCTGACGGCAGCTCCGGCTTCTGCTTGACGATCGGCGCTTCAATTCTTGCCGAGCTCGCCAAGGGCGAGGGAGCCGCTGGCGCTTGACCGGCGGCCGGAACCGCTGGCGGGTGTTCCTTGCCGGACAGCGTCTCGGCATAGACGATAGAGGCAGACGGCTCGAACCAGGCTTGTCCCGTTATTTTGGCATATAACAGAATGGAAAATACCGCGCTGGCAAATAGAAGCCCGCCTATCAGAAAAAATCCGAAAGTAACCTGAATCCCTTTCCACAATACCTTCATCAGACTCAACTCGCTTGTTGTTGTTATGTGCTTAAACATGAAGCGGCCGGCTGCCGACCGGCGGCCTTATGTCTATATTATTCTTCCACCAGCTCAATCTGAGCGCCAAGCGAAAGCAGGTGCTCAAAATAATGCGGGTACGACTTCGCAACATGGTGGGCGTCGTTAATGACGAGCCCTTGGGCCGAACGCAAGCCGACTACCGTCAATGCCATAATCACCCGGTGGTCATAATGCGCGTTGATTTCAACGCCGCCCTCTACGCCCTGCGGACGACCGTGAATAATAATTTCGCTTTGACGTTCTTCCACGTCCGCCCCGGCTTTGCGAAGCTCTGCAAGGAAATCGGTAATCCGGTCGCATTCCTTATACCGCAGGTTTTCCACATTGTAAAATCTCGATGTCCCATCGGCAAATACCGCTGCGGCTACCATAGCCAGTACCGCGTCCGTGAAATGGTCTCCGTCGAATTCGCCGGCCTTCAGCTGCTGGTTGCCCAGGACATGCACGACTCCGTTCTCGTGCGTCAAATTAACTCCCATCGCGCGAAGCACGTCCACGACCGCTTTCTCTCCCTGTCTGCTGTTCTCTTCAAGACGCAGAACTTTAACGTTGGAATTCGTTACCGCGGCTGCGGCCAAAATCGCGGCAGATCCAGGATAATCGCCTTGCACGACATATTTTTGCGGCTCGTATTTTTGGCGGCCAGGCACCTTGTAATGCATCAAATCTTCGGAAGCTTCAATTTGGATGCCGGCTTGCGCAATAACCTCCAGCGTTTGTCCGACGATAACCTTGGACTTCAGGTCGTGCAGCACTTCGATTTCGCTGTCTTCCTCCAGCAGCGGCGTCATAAACAGCAGGGAGCTCAGGAACTGCGAGCTGACATTGCCGGACACCTGAATATTGCCGCCGCGCGGCTTCCCTCCGCGAATGGTGATCGGCAGCTTGCCTTCGCGGTGCTCCACCTCGATGCCCATCTGCTTCAATGCCGCAATCAGATCGTCATGCGGACGTTTGCCGAGGGAATCAGGGTATGTATTGACAAAAGTCAGCTCCGGGCAGAACGCCGCGATCGACATCAAAAACCGCAATACGGCGCCTGCATTGCCGACGTTCAGCTCCTTGACGTGCTTCGGATGGCTGCCGAAGCCTTGAATCGTCATCTTCTCTTCGTCTTCCTCCACAACAGCTCCGAGATCGCGGATGCAGCGCCGCATCGCATCGCTGTCCTCGCTGTGGGCGGGATAATAGATCGTGCTGGTTCCTTCCGCCAAGGCTCCGATCAATAAATACCGGGTCGTATAGTTTTTAGATGAAAGAGCGTTAATTGTACCTTCTAATTGATTTGTCGGTTTTACAATGGCTTTCATGAATATGTATCTCTCCTGTTCCGCTAAAAAAGCGCAAATATATACAATGAAGCAAGGTTAAAGCCAGTTTACCATACGAGGCAAGGGATGGAAACCGCCAAGTTTGACACTTGCGGGCATTTGTCGATATCATGATCACAGGTACCTGAATAAGCGGCTTCCGATATGCGTTCTCGGATTAAGACGTCTGGTATTCAAGGTCAACGACAAGAAATAAGCTGTCATCCCGGATACGGGTCAGCTCCTATTACGATGCCCCTGGCAGGAGGTTATTTCATGCAAACCATCACACCCCGGCAGTTAAAAGAACGACTCGAGCAAGGCGAGACTTTAATTATCATCGACGTACGCGAGGACGAAGAGGTCGCGCAGGGCATGATCGCTGGAGCGAAGCATATTCCGCTCATGCAAATTCCCGACCGCATGTCGGAAATTCCCCAGGACGCAGAAGCCATCCTGGTCTGCCGCAGCGGCAACCGAAGCGGCCGGGCCTATGACTTCCTGACCGCGCAGGGCTACAACCGGCTGATCAATATGAGCGGCGGCATGCTCGAATGGGAAGCTCTCTAGAAGCTTAGCTCTGCAAAGCATCCACTATTTTCTGCACGATCTGCTCTACCGAAAGCTCGCTCGTATCAATGCGCAGCTCGGCGAAATCATAGGCATGCTTGCGTGTCTCCAGCAAGGTATGAACCCGCTCCGAGACATCGCCTTGCACAAGCGGACGGGTCTGGTCCTGGCTTACGCGCTCGATGATCGTTTCAGCCGTGGCGCTGAGTGCCACGACCAGCCCGCCCTCCAGCATGTTCCGGCGGTTTTGCTCAGCCAAAACCGCTCCGCCTCCGGTGGACACCACCTGGCGTTCGCCCTGCAGCACCGCTTCAATCGTTTCGCTTTCAATTTTCCGGAAAGCCGCTTCCCCATGAAGGCGGAAAATTTCGCTAATCGTAGTTCCTTGCTGTCTCTCAATAAGGATATCCGTATCCGTAAACGTCCAACCCAAACGCTCGGACAGCATCCTGCCTACAGTAGACTTACCCGTTCCCATAAAACCTATTAACACAATATTCGATTTACCCATCGTTTTCACACTCCAGAAAATAACGATCATTTCGCTTTTCACGTTTACGATTGTACGTAAATAAACTTTTTTATCATATCATACGTTGTCTAGTATGAATAGAATTGTCGACAAAATCATATGCTGGAATGTGAATAGATTCCAGCTTTTTCCGCCATGATGGTAATAATCAAAGCTATCAAACGAGGAGAGATTATCCGTTGACGCATTCAGCTCTATCCCATTCCAAGAACCCCTATCCCAATCCTGCCGAGCAGAAGCTCGAGCAGCTGCTCAATCCCGCTCACCCGTTGTGCAAAGAAGACGTCGTCTGGATTCTGGAGTTTATTAAAAAAAAGGTGGCTGAAGAAGACCCCAGACTTTCGGATCTTTCCCAGCCACGCTTAATGCAGAACTTTCGATATTTTGCGGAAATTTCATTGATGCTTATCCATCGCCGCAGCGGCTTCGAATTTGAGGCCGACCGGTTAAGAGACTGGATGTATGAAGCCTCTTTCGGGCTGCAGCCTCACAAGCCGAATGGGAAGCGTAAAGCTTAGTTTTCCATCCAGTTGAAGTGGAAGGAACCCTCTTTATCCAAACGCTGAAACGTGTGCGCCCCGAAGTAATCGCGTTGAGCTTGCAGCAGGTTTGCAGGCAGACGCTCTGTGCGGTAGCTGTCATAGTAAGCCAATGCGGAGGCAAAAGCAGGTGCAGGCACACCGCGTTTTACCGCTTCAGCGACTACCGTTCTCCATGCGTCCTGATAGTTGTCGACGATGCCTTGGAAATACTCGTCAAGCAGCAGGTTTTTCAATTCAGGGTTACGGTCGTAAGCATCCTTGATGTTTTGCAGGAAGCGTGCGCGAATGATGCAGCCGCCGCGGAAAATCATAGCGATGCTGCCGTAATCCAAGCCCCAGTTATACTCTTCGGAAGCAGCTCTCATTTGAGCGAAGCCTTGAGCGTAGGAGCAGATTTTGCTTGCATACAGCGCTTTGCGAACCGCTTCGATAAACTCCTTGCGATCTCCGGCAAACGCCTCTGTTTTCGGTCCGTTCAGCAATTTGCTTGCCGCCACGCGCTCTTGCTTCATAGCGGACAAGAAACGGGAGAAGACGGATTCCGTGATAATGGACAATGGCACGCCAAGATCCAAGGAGCTTTGGCTTGTCCATTTACCCGTACCTTTTTGGCCTGCGGAATCCAGGATCACGTCTACCATCGGTTTGCCGGTTTCCGGATCTTTTTTCGTGAAGATGTCGGTTGTGATTTCGATCAGGTAGCTGTCCAGCTCGCCTTTATTCCACTCGGCAAAAATTTCATGAAGCTCTTCGGTGCTCACGTTCAGTACGTCCTTCAGCAGCTGGTATGCTTCGCAAATCAACTGCATGTCCCCGTACTCGATACCGTTGTGCACCATTTTTACGTAATGGCCGGCACCGTCCGGTCCAATGTAAGTGCAGCAAGGGTCATTGCCAACCTTTGCGGAAATAGCCGTCAGGATCGGCTCAACCAGCTCGTAAGCGTCTTTTTGACCGCCCGGCATAATGGCAGGACCTTTCAAAGCGCCTTCTTCACCGCCGGAAACGCCCGTACCGATGAAGCGCAGACCGTGAGCCGAAAGCTCCTTGTTTCTGCGTTGGGTGTCAGGGAAGTAGGCATTACCGCCGTCGATGATGATGTCGCCTTCTTCCAGGTGAGGAATCAGGGAATTGATCGTTGCGTCGGTTCCTGCTCCCGCCTGAACCATGATCAGAATTTTACGAGGCTTCTCCAGGGAAGCGACGAATTCTTCAACGGAATATGTACCTACCAGGTTTTTGCCTTGCGCTTCTGCAATCAGAGCGTCTGTTTTCTCGCGGGAACGGTTATACACAGAAACGGTAAAGCCTCTGCTTTCGATATTCAATGCCAGGTTTTTGCCCATGACCGCCAATCCGATCACGCCAACTTGTTGTTTCGACATTTGGTTTCTCTTCCTCTCTGTTTTTGTATGATATTAGGACGGACGATTCTTAAATCGTCATGGCGCCGAAGCCGCCGTCGACACGCAGCAGCGAGCCCGTTACGAAGCTGGAAGCTTTGTCGCTTGCCAGATAGACCGCCGCGCCTTGAAGCTCCTCGGCATCGCCGAAACGGTTCATCGGCGTATGTCCCAAAATCGATGCCGTCCGTTCCGGAGACAAGATTTTGCGGTTTTGTTCTGCCGGGAAGAAGCCGGGAATAATGGCGTTGACACGTACCCGGGCAGGAGCGAATTCACGTGCCAAAAATTTCGTTACGTTGTTCACGGCTGCTTTGGAAGCCGAATACGTGAATACTTTGGACAGCGGCGGCTCGGAAGAAACCGAAGAAATGTTGATGATGCTTCCGCCTTCCCCTTTGTCAACCATATGCTTCCCAAAAATTTGGCAGGCTAGCACGACGCCCTTCAGATTCACTTCCATGATCGCATCCCATTCTTCCATTGTGAGCTCGAAGAACGGCGTAGGGCTGTTCATACCAGGGCAGTTCATCAGCACGTCGCAGCGGCCTGTCCATGCCAGTACTTCCTCCAGCACGCGCTTCAGGTCCTCAGGGCTTGTCGTGTCCGCAGCAAAGCACTTGGCTTTGCCGCCGCCGGCTGCCTCCACCTGTTGTCTTACGGCTTCCGCCTTCTCCTGGTTCCGTCCCACGATCGCAACATCTGCGCCGTGACCGCCCAGAGCTACGGCCATCGAGCCGCCCAGCGTGCTGTTTCCGCCGATAATTACCGCCGTTTTACCTGTCAAATCAAATAAATTCATGGTGATCCTCCTTAGGATTTGGGTTCTGTAGTCTGCACCATTCTTATCACTTGACTATGAATTATTGGGTATGCGTATGCTGAAAAGCGGCAATGGCATCAAATTCATCCTTCAACTGATGGTACACACGATTATAAATTTTTGTCAACTGCTGGTACGTCTCGTAATTCTCGGCATTCGTCTGATGGCTGTGCGTAATTTGCATCCATTCATGCACCATCGAGAAATCGCTGATCTCTCCCATCGCAAGCAATCCGAGCTGTGCGGCTCCAAGACCCGAGCTCTCGATCGAGTTCGGAACGGCTACGGAGCTGCCCGTAACGTCGGCCATCGCCTGCAGCCAGAAGCTGGAGCGGGCAAAGCCGCCGGATGCGCGGATTTCCTTCGTCGGCCCCGACAGCTCCTCCAGCGCGTTAAGCACGGAGTAGATACGGTACACGACGCCTTCGAGAACGGAGCGGATCATATGCTTCTTCTCGTGGTACAGCGATAAACCGAAAAATACGCCGCGGGCGTTCGCGTTCCAGTAAGGCGCGCGCTCTCCGGCAAGCAGAGGCAGGAAGATCAGACCGTCCGATCCGGCCGGCACTTCCTGTGCCAGGGAGGTCAGGTAATCGTAAGGATCCATGCCCCGCCTGCGGCCTTCCTCCGCCTCCAGCGTCGCCAGCTGGTCGCGCACCCAGCGGAACATGATGCCGCCGTTGTTAATCGCTCCGCCGACAACCCAGAAATCTTCCTTGAGCGCATAGCAGAACAGGCGTCCCTTCGGGTCGGTGATCGGCTCGCGAACCACACCGCGGACGGCGCCGCTCGTACCGATCGTTACGGCGTACACGCCTTGCTCGAACGCGCCGACGCCGAGGTTCGCCAGCACGCCGTCGGAAGCGCCGACGACAAACGGCGTGTCGGTGTCAAGCCCCATCGCTGCAGCGTATTCCGCCTTCATGCCCTGCATGCGGTGCACGGTCGAAACCGGCTCCGACAGCTGCTCTTCCCTGACGCCGCAGGCTTCCAGGGCGAGCTTGTCCCATTGCAGCTGACGCAGGTTAAACAGCCCTGTAGCGCTGGCCAGCGAATAGTCGATGACGAACTGTCCGAACAGCTTCGCAAACACATATTCCTTGATGCCGATAAATTTGTGCGCATGCTCAAAAATATCCGGACGGTTGTCGCGGAACCACATCAGCTTCAGCAGCGGAGACATCGGATGCAGCGGCGTCCCTGTATTCAAATAAATTTGATGGCCGTTCAGCTGTTCCTTCAGCACCTTGACATAGTTGACGCTGCGGTTGTCCGCGAACGTAATGCACTGCGTCAGCAGGTTCAGATCGCGGTCCACCGCAATCAGGCTGTGCATCGCCGAGCTGAAAGAAACGCACAGCACCTGGCTCGGCAATATTTTCGCCTTGGCTACGACGGCCTGAATCGCATTCAGCACCGCCTGGAAAATTTCATCAGGATCCTGCTCCGCCATATCCGGTCTCGGCGTGTATAAAGGATATTCAATAGAATGGGAAGCCAGGACCCGGCCGTTTCTGTCGATCACCAGCGTCTTGGTGCTGGTCGTGCCCAAATCCGCCGCGATAATATACGGCTTCTGCAAAGACAAACTCATTTCGTCAAATTCCCTTCACTGTCGAATTGTAAATCGTACGGCTCGGTCAATACCTCGATGTCCGGATGGTTTCTCGCTTCGTCAAGCAGGTTGACGGAAATTTCAATCTCCCCGAGGTGAAGCGTATCCTGAATGCGTACCAGCTTACATTTCGTATAATCCAAAATATTGCACGTTTTCACACCGGCTTTAATCGCATAGAAATCGTTGTCCAGCGTAGTGGAGATTTTGGTAGGCGCACACACCGTCGAGGTTAAGCCATTGACGAACGTAGCCGCTCTATCCATTTTATCGACCAAACGCTGTGTCGTAAAGTCAGCCGTGCCGACGCCGTTGGCGTTGCCTTTGGTTTCCGGCGTCAAATCCAGCACGACCATCTTGGACACGTCAGGGCCGCCGTGCGCGTATGGCGTCGGATAACGGCCGGTAATGTTCGGATCCATGCCGTCGCCGCTAATGTTTTTACCGATATAATCAATGACGAGCACATCGATCTGCTCGAACAAAATTTTGGGCAGACGCGCCTTGGCTTCTTCCAGCAATGCGGGCTCGCGGGCTTCAATCTGCTCGGACGGCAGCACTTCGATACGGCACGTTTGGTCGTAAGCATTCTCCACCAGCGCTACGCCGAACACGATCGGCAGCTTTTGAATCATAATCGAAGCCATGGCCGGCACGTTCTCCGCCATATATTTAAACCCGAGCTGGTGGCAGGCCTCCGCGCCTTTTTGCTTGCCGAGACCGATTGCGATCATTTTCATAATGCCGCTCTCGATTCTGCCCCGGAAGGCGGTATGAGGCTTCACGCGGTTAATGACGACAATGGCGTCCGCCGTCGAAGCGATTTTGTCCACGTAAACCGGCAGGCCGTTCGGCAGCTCGTCAAGCTTGACGACTTCCATCGAGGAACGGATCGGAGCGCCCATCGCTTCTTCCGTCACTCCCAGGTGATGAAGCACTTCCTTCTGGCCTTCCGCCGTCGCGCCGCCGTGGCTGCCCATGCAAGGGACGATGAACGGATGTCCGCCTGCCTGCTTGATCGCGTCAATCGTAATTTTGGTAAACAAGGCGATATTCGCCACACCGCGGCTGCCTACCGCAACGGCTACCTGCTGGCCCGGCTTGATCCGCTCGATCGCTCCCGGCTTCTGCAGCTCCTGCTGCAGCACTTCCTCCAGGTTGTCAATCTTCGCCGCATCGAACTTCTGACGAATACGCACCATTTGCGGAATCGGAACTTCTTCTAGAACGGTTCTTAAAATACTCATTAATTGTGGCCTCCTGTAATCGTTTTGACGGAATCCCGAATCACGAGCTCCGTGCGGACAAAAATCGTTTCTTTTTCAATTTGCTTGGTTTCTATAAAAGTAAGCAGCTTTAAAGCTCCTTCTCTGCTGATATCTTCAATGGGTCTGCGCACCGTCGTTAAAGCCGGCGTTACGAACCCTGAAAACATGTGGTCATCGAACCCGACAACGGAAATATCGCCCGGCACCGTCAGCCGGCTTTCCGTAATGGCCTTGATCGCGCCGAGCGCCATGTCGTCATTACAGCAAAAAACAGCCGTAGGCCTCGGCTCCACCTTCAGCAGGCGGGCCATGGCGGCATGTCCGCTCTCCAAATCATAGTTCCCTTGAACTCTGTACTCATCCCTTAAAGGCACCTGGTGCCGCACCAGCGCATCGATGTAGCCGTCGCGCCGAGCCTGGGTTGATTTGAAGTTTTCTTTCCCTTCGATGATGGCGATATTCCGGTGTCCCTGCTGAAGTAAATACTCCACTAAACGGAACGCGCCGCTCTGGTCATCCGGGATCAAATTCATCACCTTGACATTGTCGATCGGCCGGTTCAACACGACTAGCGGAATTTCCCGCTCCGACACATACTCGATAAAAGACTGGTCGGTTGAACTCTGGCTCATGACCAGAATGCCGTCATAGCTTTTGCGGTTAATCTTCTCGAAGCTTTTGTAGTCGTCAATCCCGCGAACGATCAGATTGTACTGATCCTTAATCACATCGTTGACGCCTTTAATGGCCTCATACAGAAATCCTGCAGAAGTACCCGTGTGAAGGGTTGAAAAAAACAAGCCCAAGTTGTATGATCGGTCAAGGACTAAGCTTTTCGCATTATAGTTCGGAGTGTAATTCAGAGTCTCCGCGAGCTGCCGGATTCGTTCCTTCGTCTCCTGATTGATGAGCGGACTGTCGTTCAGCGCCCTGGAGACTGTTGTGTGAGATACATTGGCGAGCTTCGCGATATCTTTAATTGTCACGCTCAATCCTACCACCTCACCACGTATCATACCATAATGCTGCACACGTTAACAACGAACTTTTTTTGCGGTCGATGTGCCTGATTTGCTCTGGATCGGTCTTGCGAGCCCAAAATAAAACCGGCCTGCGCAAGTCGGCACAGACCGGGTTCATCTCTCGTATTCACATTTCCAATTGGAGCATTTCATGCCTTAGCTCGACCAGACGTTCCTTGCATATTTTCACCGCTTCCGCGTCCCCGCTCTTCAATGCGTCATGAAGTGTCGCCAGCTCGTAATCAAGCTCCAGCCGCAGCACCGGAATCCGGTCGTCCGGACGCTTGGATCGAAACGCCTGCATCATTTCCTCCACCGTCACAACAGGCTCCTTTTGGAAAATGACTTTATGCTCCACGCCCGAAATTTCCACCATGCGGATGATTTCGCCAAACATAATATTCTCAATCAAAATCTGCCGATCCTTAAAGCGTTTGACAACTGCGTGACCCCGGGTATCCCCAATCATTTTCTCCATTAATTCAGCCAGCTTCTCGTCCTTAAATGAGTAGTTGCCGACAATTTTATATCGTTCGCCGATGCGTTGAAATTTCAGCTTCACAAGCTTTCTTCCGGTTCGAATCGATACGATAAATTGCTGCTCGCTCTCATTCCAGTACAGAGAATATCCTTCCTGAATCAAGGCTTTAATGAAGTTGCGGATTAGCCGACGGTCAAATCGTAACTCAAGGTTGCAATATTCCACTTCATGACTTTTACTCACGGCAATCCCCTCCCGATATGGTACATTACCCCCGACCCAATTGTGTCCCTGTGTTAATTGACTGCACGCTGTCAACGCTTTCTCTGACTCAACCGGGTTTTGATAGAATTTTCTGATAATTCAGTTACTTAATTCTATCTTATTATGAATCATATGATTTAGCAACTTGGATTATTGACTATTTTCTTTATATTTTACCCATTTTTTATTTGCGGATGACCGGAATACCTGCTCTCCCGGCGCCATAGAAGCGAAAAGACCGCCTCTGCAGAAGAGGCGGTCCTTGCTTGTCCTTCCCATAAACGGCCTTAAGGCTGCGCTGCCGCCTCGTTGGCCTGCTTGTTGATGTTTTCCTGATACTTGCTTTCCAAATCCGTTCTCTCGTCGGCATTGATCGTGTAAGTCAGCGTATCCCCCCAGCCGTCTTTTCCCAATCGGATAATGGACGAATAGTAATGATTCACCGTAATGTCCTTTAGATAAATCGTTTGGTAGTACAAATATTGATAACGGTCTTCCCCGTCGATTTTGTCCATAATGATCGGCTTCGTATAATATTGGGTATCCTTCACTTTATAAGAAAGCGTATTTTTTACGTAATCCTGCAGCACCTTGGTTTTGTCGGTATTCAGCTCGCCTGTGATCATAACGCTGTCTCTGGAAGCTGTGCCGCTCGGTCTCGGCCCTTGGCCCCACCGTTTCTTCACTTCCGATTCGCTGACGTACAGCACGTTCGTAAACACTTCCTTGGCCAGCGTCAAGCCGTCTGTATTAATTCCCATCCTTCTAATGTCAGATAATCTGTAGTACATCTCCGAGCTGTTCACATCGCCGTATGTACTGAGCAGCGGATAATCGGCTCCCAAATAGTTGACCGTCTGCGCGTAAGGATTGCGCAGCTTGATCTCTTCATATACGCCGTTTTGGTCCGGCTCCTTCTGTTCGCTGTTGATCCGGCTGTTGATATAGATCGTTTTCGTATCGTTCTTCCACAGCACGTTGGCTCCGAGCAGGTTGCCGAGCTCCTTCAAGGGAAGATAGCTTTTATCCTGATACACAAGCGGCGGCCCTTCCAATTGAACCTGCTTCCCGTCCAGCACAATCTTAAAATCCGGGCGCAGGTAGGCCTCCACCCGCTGCAAGATATCCTCCGCGTAAACCCCTGCAGTAAACGTCCCGGTCAGGAGGGATCCCAATATCAGCACTCGCTTCCATCGCTTCATTCTTCTTCCAACCTTTCTCTTAACATATGCATGCTTTGTCAAATCCTGCTATTTATCATTTTCGCCACAAACCGACAAATTCCTCTATGAACGAGTATAATGACAATAGATTCATTTCCAACCAAACAAGTCGGCATAATTGCATATACACTAACAAAACTTCATTGGAGCAAATTTTTCAGCTTGTGCTGCTGGACGAAGTCAGAGGTCAGAGGTCAGAAGTCAATCAAAGCAGATCGGCGGATAAAAATAAAAAATCCCCCTGTCCTCACGGAACGAGATCTCGCATGAGATCTGTTCTTAGAGGAACAAGGGATTTTTTCATGGGGGGTCCATCCGGTCTATTAAAAAGTGGCGCCTAATCCTGAAGGATATAGGTATCCGGCTGCTGTTCCGTAATGAACGGGCTGAGCTGCGGCTCCGGGCTGAAAAGATACAAGAAGTGCATCGCCCGGGTGCAGGCGGTATAAAAGAGCTTGCGCTCGGCTTCCCTGCTGTAGCTCCGCTTGGAAGCGTCGCGAATCAGGACCGCGTCGAACTCTACGCCCTTCGCCAAGTAGGCCGGAATGACAACCGCGCCCTGCTCAAAGCCCTGCGTATCCTTCGTGACCAGGCGCAGCCCCGCAATCCGCTGCTGGAGCGCCTGAAACGCCGCGGCGCTTTCTTCCGCCGTCTTGCAGATGACGGCCACGGACTGGCATCCTTCGGCCTGCAGCGCCTCGATCGTTGCCGCCAGCGCCTCTTGAAGGTCCGCTTCTCTACCGGTCACACCGGACCAGCGGCTTCTCGCCATCCCGGTTGAACGGGATGATCTCTTCGCCCCCGGGCACCATGCCGCGGGTGAACTCTACGATCTGCCGCGTCGAGCGGTAGCTCCGTGTCAGCCGGATTATCTCGGTCTGCTCGGGACCGTACAGCTCCATCAGCGGCTCCAGCTCCCCTAACGCGGAGCCGTGAGCGTAGATGGCCTGATTCAAGTCGCCCAGCGCCGTCACCCGGCTGCGCGGAAACAGCCGCTTTATAAACTCAAGCTGAAACGGCGAGTAATCCTGTACCTCGTCCACGATAACATGGCGGACGGTGTTGTTCGTTTGGAAGCCCTGCACAAGCTCCACAAGAAACAGGTACGGCGTCGCGTCTTCGAATCCAAGCTCCGAGGCTTCCAGGCGTTCCAGCGTAGCCTCGCAGATTTCCTGCCAGTGCTCCGGCACCGCACCTCCCGATTGTGCGGATAATTTCGTGAACAGCTCGCGGTCCGCAAACAGCTGGCGGTACAGCGCCCGCACGTGCACGAAGCGCAGCTGCTTCAGCCGTTTGCGCACAGGCTTCAACCGTTCGTAGACAATTACCCGCGCCAGAAGTTCTTTTTCCTTCTTGTAATCGTCGAATGCCTCGTCCTGATCCTTCTGCATCTTTCTTACTTTCGCATAGGCGCGCTGGTAATCCTCCGGCTCAAGCAGATCCATCTCTTCCTCGACCCAGCCCTCCTTGCGCTGCGTCAGCTCAAAGTGCGACACTTCCTTCAGCAGCCAGTCCCGCAGCAGAGCTATTCGGTTGGCCAGACGAATGGACGGATCGTAGGAATAAAAGCGGTCTTTCATTTGCGCGGAGGACACGATGTCTTTGCCGCGGAATTTGACCGGCTTAAACAGCATGCCTTCCTGCTCCAATAAAGACTTATAGGCTGACAGAACATGAAAGAAATCGTTCGACGATTTATATTGAATGCCCTGCATCCGGCTGTCGTAGCCCGGCTTGCCTGCAGCTGTCAGCACATATTCGATCTGTCCGAACGGATCCTCCACCTTGAAATCTTTGCCGAGACGGCGCTCCAAATATTCTTGGAACGTCGTTTGCTGCATGTTCTCCTCGCCAAGCTCCGGCAAAACGGTAGATACATAGCTGTTAAACATCGGATTCGGAGAGAACAGCACCATTTGATCGGCCTTCAGGTGGCCGCGGTATTTATAAAGCAAATAAGCGACGCGCTGCAGCGCAGCGGACGTCTTGCCGCTTCCCGCAGCCCCCTGCACAATCAGCAGCCGGCTGCGGTCGTTGCGGATAATTTGATTCTGCTCCTTCTGAATCGTGGCCACGATGCTCTTCATCTGAGCGTCGGAATTGCGGCTTAACACCTGCTGCAGCAGCTCGTCTCCGATCGTAATGCCGGTATCGAACATCCAGTGAATGGCTCCGTCCCGGATTACGAATTGACGCTTTAGTAGCAGCTCCCCGCTGATCTCCCCTCCCGGCGTCTCGTAAACGGCCGGCCCCGGAGGATAATCATAGTAGAGACTGGAGACGGGTGCGCGCCAGTCATAGACCAGAAACCGGTCGGCGGCTTCGTCCCGAAAGGAGGCAATCCCGAGATAGATTTGCTCCGGCGCTTCTCCTACTTTGCCTGTCTCGCGGAAATCAATCCGTCCGAAATATGGAGAACGGACAAGCCGTCTAAGCCGCTTCAGCGTCTCGGAAGCCTGGCGGTATCTTCTTTCCCGGTCTGAAAGCACCTCGGCCTGCTGACGCAGACTGAAATGCGTCTCTACCATATCTTCCGACGTGCTTAAATTGACGGTAACCTCATCCCAAAAATGCTTGCGGATATCGACGACCTCTGACTTGACGTCGCCGGTCTCCGCTTCCAGCGACACGATTGTTTTTTCAATATTAGCTATTACCTCTTTAATGCGTTGTTGTTCCTCAGACCAATCCTTTTCCGTCAAGCTCACAGAATCGCCCCTTCACCAGAGTATAGGCAGTACTAACCGCGTCAAATTCCATTTGACTTTTCAGCTTTACATGTGCTATACTCATATTAGGATTTTAATGCACGTTACCATAGCACTTTAGTGAATACCGTCATTCATTGTATCACTGACAGCTGCCCTAAATCAATAGGGCGGCTTATTTTATTTGCAGCCAAATTTACGGTAACGTTCCAATCGGCAAGGATCGGCTGTTTTTCCGCGCAAAGCATAAAAAGCAGCCGTATAGATACTCTGCCCGCTAGTGAAAAAAGCCTCGCTCTCCGCCGGAGAAACGAGGCATTCTTGTTTATCAACTTAACGCAGGCCTCGCGCCTGCTCCCAAAGAAGAAAGCTGGAGCAAGGCACATGAAGCTGCACTTTGAAAAGCCGTTAGCTATAATTTAGGCACATCTATTTTCTGAGTCACACCGTTATCGGTAAAATACAAATGCACGCCGTGACCTTGGTCGTCCATAAAGAAGGAAACATACTTCGGCTCATTCTTCGGTGTCGGCACGAGCAGAGTTACGATCCGGTGGCGGCTCGCCGCCTTCGTCGTTGCAGTCAGGTGCCACTGCTTGCTCAGCCCTTCGATCTCCTTAGGATCTACGTCGGCATACTCGTTCGTCTGGGACAGTTCCAAATCCCCGCTCAGACTGTATACGAAACGCCCCTCCATATCGGCTTGCCGCCCTCTGACCTTGAACGATTGTCCGTCCAGCTTCATCTCGTACAGCGTATGGAACAGCCAATCTACCCGTCCCGGCTGGGTCAGATCCACATGGTCTACAACGACGATATAGGATTCTCCCACAAAATAAAGCTCCCGGACGTAGCGCTGCAGATAAGGCACGTGCTCCGCATAAGCCGCCGTAGCGTCGCTGCGGGAATACGTATAGTTCTTATGCTTCTCCACGCGCTCCACCTTGCCCGAAGCCGCCATGTTCCGCACTTTATCCGTCCCGGCGAACTGTCCCAGCCCATCGATCAGAATCGAGTTGGTCGAGCGGGTCTGTCTGCGCCAGTTCATATGCATCGTGCTGCCGAAAGCGACATAATGCCCGCTTTCAATTGCAAGAGGCTCGCCGTAAGCATGCAGCAGAAAGCCGTTCTGATCCCCATGGCTGTGACTGATGGAGCCGTAAGGACTGCTTTTGGTCAGCAGCATAATGTGGCGGTCCGGCCGATCCATGTTAGCATGGAAAGCTACCCAGCCGATATCGCGGAACCATTTGACCGGCTCGATGTCTGCGGGCGCCTTCGCCTCCACGGACGGATAATCGTGCAGATACATCATTTCGTCAAAGCGGAAATCCCACCAGCCGTAATTGTAAAATTTCATTTCCGAATCGGTGTCGACCTGACGGGTTTGCTCGAAATACCATTGGTATGACGAATTCCCGGTCACCCCCGCGAATTGGCGGATGTTGAAGCCCGTCTTCAGGCTGACCGGATCTCCCAGCGTAGACTGGTCTCCGAAGCTTGCGCGCAGCGTATCCGGACTGAAGCAGTATAGCGGGAAGTCCCCTGTCTTCTGAAAAAACGGCCGTTTGTAAAAATCGATGCCGGTCGTTTTCTTCAGCAGGTTCATCGCTTCCGTAACAAAGGCCATCCCGGTCGTCCAGTACATCGGGCCTTCCGCCCAGCCGCCGTCCATGCCTCCCCAAGGGGAGTACAGCCCTGCGTAATATTCGACCGTATAGTCCAGCCATTCGCGGGCATTTGCTTCCTCATCCAGCATGGCGAGACAGCAAGGCACCAGAACGGAGGAAAGCGAGCGTACCGCATGACTGTCAAAAGGCACCTGATGTATCTTGGAGCGGTCGATTACATGAAAAGCGACCTGACGGGTACGCTGCAGCAGCATGCTGCGGGCCCGCTCCCGCTCCTCTTCGTTCAAATAATTGTATAACCAGTCGTACCCCCATGCGAGTGCTCCGGCAACCCGGAAGGCCGCCTCGTCGTTGTAATCCCTGGAGGTAGGCCCATCCGGATTCCAAGCCGTCACGTGCAGCAGCCACGTTTTAGCCAGCCCAATCAGCGCCTCGTCCTCCAGCACAACCCCGGCCACGCTCAGATGACAAATCGCGTACAGCGCCTCCTGGCAGTCGATATACATCTGGCGCCAGAGGCTGGCCACACGTTTATGATTCGGGTAAGGCAGCGGCTCAGCAATCAGCTCCCGCTGCATCCACGGCTTCACCGAGCGTTCGAAGAACGCCTCCCAGCCGTAAGCGGCAGGGCCCTGCCTTACGGCTGCGCGGAAGGCCGCGAGCTCCTCCGGCTGCAGCCACAGCCGAGGGTGCGCTGCGGTCACGCCGGCGTAGCGGCTGCCCCGTCCCGGAAGCGGCGTCTCCGGCAAGCCTTCCGGCACGGTGAAGCTGCGCACGGCGCTCCATTCCGTATGCTCGGCGCCGCCCGCCTCGGCCGACTCTTCATCCGAGAGCAGCAGCGCATATCTCCAGTAGTAAATCCCGGGAGCCAGCGCATGATCCGGCGTATATAAATTGTACGGAATCGGTTGTGCGGTCACCGTAGTTTCCGGCTCAAACCGAGCCGACGATGAATATTGAAGGACGTAGCTGTCCTTCTCCAGCTGGGCCGGAATCCAGGTAAACCGCGGCGGATTCTCGAACAGCCTGCTGTTTTCGTTCGGTTCGTATTCGGACGTCAGCACGCCGCTTTGCGGCTGATATAAAGGTTTGCTCATGCTAGGATTTGCGCTCATAGTCCGTTCCTCCGTGTCACTGTCAATCCTTGCGCCGAGTCGAGGGTGAATCGTTCCTCCGATCCGGCGGTGGTTACGATCAATTCAGGGGCAGCGCCAGGCTCTGCGGCGTCATCCCACCGCACTGCGGCAGGTTCGCCCATCGTATACACCTGGACGAATCGTCCCTGCTGTCCCTGCTGGCGGTGAAGCAGGCCCTGCAGCGGTTCGCTCGGATCGATCGACGTGCCCGGCGTTTCAATCCGGTACAGCTCCGTTGCCGGTACGGCAGCGATCGTCTGATACAGGTAAGGCGCTCCGTCTTGAGCACCGAGACCGTATCGCAGCGTAATGCTGTCCGCCGGTGCGTCAGCTTCCTCCTGCCCGTCCGCATAGCCAGCCACGATGCCGGACCTTATCGTATCCGCCTGCTGCTGAAGCCGTTTCCCCTTCCGCGCTTACCGCCAATTGCGATGCACCCGCTTCGGCAGTAGTAACCCAGCAGCCGTTCACGGCTTCCGGCGCCATCAGCGCATGCATCCACCAATCGATGGTGTTCGCTTGCTCCAGTTTCACTTCAAACCAATCGACGAGTCCGTTCCGGGATAAGTGCAAATGTCTGTCCAGCAGGCAGCCTTCATAGGCGTGCTCCGACCGGAGCCAGACAGAAACCGTATCCCCGTCCGCCGCATAATGCTTGCACAGGCCTTCATGAGGCGCCTGGGAAGAGCCGCCGACGGAAACCGTATTATGGCTTGCCGTCTCCGCAAACCAGGATTTCCGCAATGCGGAGCCGTAAGGGACCATGCCCAAATCCGGCGAAATGGCGGCACCGGCATGCTGCAAAGTCAGGTGAAGCTTGTCATAGTGGCCGTGCGAGCCGCCATGCGCTCCGAAATCGGAGAGAAACGACAGCTCGCTGCCTTCGAGCCTTCCCGTCACAAACCCGGACTGCTCAAGAAACTGCGGGCTTCTCGACGGCATGCTCTGTCCGAGCTCAAGCTCGCCTTCCCCGTAAACCAGCGCTTCCAGCGTGCTGCGGCGGCGCTCGCCGGACATTTGGGCGTATACTTCCCCGAGGATGGCGGCATAGGCCGCGCCGCGGTCTTCCGGCCGGATGACCGTAGACGGAACGGATGACCGTCCGGCGCCGATTCCGTATTGCGCCAGTCCGATTTCCATAATTTCCGCTATTTCTCTTGCAAAAGGCAGCCGGGCCAGCGGACCGTCATGCAGTGCCGGGAGGGCGCCCTGGTTGTCGGCCATGCCGATCAGCACCTCGAACATGCCCTGCATGCATTGGCCGTCGCTGCCTTTTTCATGATACAAATCAATGCTGAATCGTTCCGCCATTTCGGCGGAAATCAAGTACGCTCTCAGAACAAAAATATGATAATAAGTGCTGCCTTCAAATTCGAATTGATCCGGCTTCACGCCGATGGACAAATGATGTCTCCATCCGCCCTCGCCTTCAATAAGCGCTTTCAACGGCTCAACCTCGCCGCGGGCGGCATAGACGCAGGATAACGCTGCGTTCAGCCAAGCCGTGTAGTTGTTCTCGGCATTTTTCTTTTCATGGATCAGGATATGGCGGTACTGCGTCATGCTGGATTCCAGCATGGACAAGAACAGATCCACCTGCTCCTGCTCTTCGGTATCGAAGGCAACGCCTTCATCCCGCAGCAGTACATACGCCCGCAGCAGCGTCGTCGCCCAGATCGCTTCTGTCAGCGCCTGGTGAAACGCTCTGCCCTTCAGCATCCACGGCTGCGCATCGGGATGCACCGGGTACAGCGGGAACTGCGCCGCATAGCTGACGACGATCCGCTTCGCAAGATCGGCGTACGCCGGCTCCTTCGTTCCCGCATAGACCGCTGCCGCCTGGAGAGCGTACCGCGCAATGGCCTGGTGCTTGAACACCAGCCATGCGCCGCGGTACGCGTCTCCTTCGATGCGGCAGCCGTGCGGGCAAATGAACGCGTGTGCATCGCGTTCGGCCGGATCAAACAGGAGCTCCGTATGATGCGTCGGGCACACGTATTGGTGCCACCAGCCGCCGGGCTCCTCCGGAATGTTGATGCTGCCGCGGGAGGAGAGCTCGTCGAGCTCCTCCTTCAGCTGAAGCAGCAGACCTTGCGCCCATGACGTCGTCGACAGCTTCTCCGCTATTCTCATCGCATAAACATCCCGCCGTTAATTTCGATCGTTTCGCCGGTCAAATAAGCGGCCAGATCCGAAACGAGGTACAATACCGCGCCGGCTACGTCGTCCGGCGTTCCCTCACGCTGCAGCGGAATGCCGTTGACCGTCGCTTTGCGGCCTTCATCCGTCGTGAAGGTAGCATGGAATGCGGTCTGGCCGATGAATCCGGGGGAAACCATATTTACGGTAATCCCGCTGCCCGCCACTTCTTTAGCCAGGTTCTTCGAATAAGCGGAAACCGCCGCTTTACTTGCCGCATAAATGCCGGAGCCCGGACCGCCGCCGTTGTGGGCCGCTACCGAAGACATGTTAACGATCCGGCCCGCGCCCTTCGCCTTCATCCCGGGCAGCACGCGCTTGCACATGAATACCGTGCTCTTGAAGTTGACGTTCAGCACTTTATCGTACATTTCTTCCGTCATTTCCGCGGTAGGCACGCGTTTGACCATGTGCCCAGCATTGTTCACCAGAATATCGACGGTGCCGTCGAACGCTTTTTCCACATCGTTTACGAGACGGTCAATCTGCTCTACGTCCGTAACATCCGCGTGAAACAGCTCCGCCTGCCCGCCGGCTTGACGGATCAAGGAGACGGTTTCTTCCCCCTGCTCCTTATTATTCAAGTAAGTCACGCCGACTTTAGCACCATTAGCCGCCAGCAGCAGCGCGATGCCCCGCCCGATTCCTGCGTTCGAGCCTGTGACCAAAGCGATTTTCCCCGTTAATTGCGTATTCATTGTAAAATTCCTCCCATGATTATATTTTCATTTGATTTGACAGCTCAGGCATATTTAAAATCATACGGCTTCCTTGTCCCCAAACGCTCTCCACCTGCAGACCATACTGTTCTCCAAAGACCATCTGGATGCGCCGATGGACGTTCATGAGACCAATTCCACCGCGCCGCCCGCTCCCTTTGCCGAACTCCTCGTCGGACAAGCGGTTCAGCTTCAGCCGCTCCTGCAGCTGCTGCAGCCGCTCCGGCGCCATCCCGGCCCCGTTATCCTCCACGATAACCTGGAAGAGTCCGTCCCCTTTGCGGGCGTCGATCTGGATATAATGATGCGGCTCGATGCCGTTCGGGAAGGCATGCTGGAAAATATTTTCCACAACCGGCTGGAGTGTCAGCCGGACCATTTTCTCCAGCAGCAGGCTCGGCGGTATGATGACCTCGATCTCGAACTCGCGGTCGATGCGATGCTGCAGTATGATCATATAGTTTCGGACATGGTTTAATTCGTTCGCCACCGTAATTTCTTCCAGATTCGTCTGAATCGAATACCGCAGCATAAAGGCCATCGCCTCAACCATTTCGGTGATCTCGTGCGAATCCTGCACGATCGCGTAGCAGTTGATCGTCTCGAGCGTGTTATATAAGAAGTGCGGATTGATCTGCATCTGCAGCGTCTGGAATTCGGCGCGGTGCCGCTCCAGCTCCGCCTCCTGAATCTGCAGCGCATCCTTCTGCTGCTGGAGCTCGGCTGCATACACCTTGTCGATCATTTGCGACAGCCGGGTGACCATCAGATTGTAGCTGTGAATCAGGCCTCCGATTTCATCGGTACGGCCGATTTCCTCAATGTGCTGCCAGTTGCCTTTCTCCGTCTCCCGCATGCTGTCCTTCAGTTCCCGAATCGGAGCCAGAATGGAGCGTCCGAACCGGTAAGCAAGATACAGAGCCAGCACCAGCACGATCCCCCCTACCGCAATAGTTGTCGTGCGAATCGTCGAGATCGGCTTGCGAAGCTCCTGCACCGGCATGGACACGACGAGCTGCCACTTGGAATAATCGGACTGGCGCGCGACAAACATCCGGTTCTCGCCATTGAACTTGGAGGTGAACACCTTGTTGTCGCTAGTACTCAACCGGTCGGACAGCTCCTTAAGTGCTTCCTCTCCGGGATTAACATTCGGCGGCAAATAAATGGCGTGCCCGCTCTCATCCAGAATGAAGAAGTAGCCTTCTTTCCCGATGTTGACGCGGTCCCAAATTTTCGCCAGCTCCTGAAGCTTGAACTCGATGGCCACGATGCCTTTGAACTCGTCGTAAGCCGCTCCCCGCACCTTACGGGCCATGGTCACGACCGTCCCGCTGGTCCTCCGGACGAAGGCTCATGTCGAGCAGCACAATTTTGCCGTTGCTCGGCGTCTCGCTTGTGAGCTGGTTGTACTTATCGCTGACCATACTCGTATCCTGAATCAAGAAATTCTGATTGTCGTAGATTACCGAACGCCCCTGCTGGCCGACAATATAAATCGCGTTGAGCTGCTTATACAGCGTCACGATCGACTGGACGGAGCTCAGCGCAAACCTCTTGATTTGCTCCGAATAATAATAGTATTCATAGGAATCGTTCGCCCCGATTTCGAAGAAGGCTCTGACATCGGAGTTCGATGAGAACGAGTTGCTCAGCAGCTCGTAGGTCTGCAAATAAATGTCCGTCTGATAGGCGGCCCCCTCGATCATCTGCTCCATATACTGCTCAACCTGACGGTCCAGCGCACGGGAAGACTGAAGGTAGGAAACAACGCCCAGCGAGGCGACGGAGAGCACGATCACAATTAAAAAATAATTGAAAATTTGTGCGGAGAGCGAACGTTTTCTCATTTATTCGATCCCCAGCTTGTGGCGGTATTCGGACGGTAAAAAACCGGTATATTTCTTAAACGTCTTCGTGAAATGCGGATGATCCGCATAGCCGACTTCGCCCGATATATCCGTAATCCGGTAATGCGGCTGAGCCAGCAGCTTCTTGGCGAGCTCAATCCGCCGGCGGGTCCGGTACTGTACGAACGTCTCCTGCGTGGACTGCTTGAACAGCTGGCTGAAATAGGAAGCGTTCAGCCCGATGCGTTCGGCAACCTCCTCCAGCGATACGTCCTCCGCAAGATGATCCTCGATATACTGCTTCGCTTCCTCCACGGGGTCCTTCAGCTTGCCCTTCCGCTTGATTTTCAAATCCTGCAGCAGCAGCTCGAGGCTCGCCTCAAACCGGATCCACGCTTCTTCTTCGCCGGCTACGTCATGCAGCTGCAGCCGCTCGGTAAAGGTGAATACATCGCGAACGTTCAGCTTCTGATTTAACAGCGCCGAGAACTCGCCCAGCACATCCACCAGGTGGCTCAGCTTCAGCCGGTACGAGGACAGCTCCTGCTTCGCCTCAGCCATGACAGCCTGCAGCGCCTCCTGCTGAAGCGACCAGATCGCTTCCTCGGCCTGAACCGCCCACTGCTCCAGCTTTTTCACGGAAACGAAGGCTTGCGACTTTTGCTTCGCGTGAAGGCTCACCAGCTTGGACAGCGCGCCTTCCACCGCTTTTTTGCTGACCGGCTTGAGCAGGTACTCCTTAACGCCGTAGGAAAGACATTTCTGCGCATATTCAAAATCGTTATAGCCGGACACGACGACAATCTGGATATCCGGATCCATCTCGGATACTTGACGGCACAGCTCCAGACCGTCCATCTTCGGCATGCGAATATCGGTGAACAAAAAATCGGGACGCTCCTCACGAATTTGCCGCAGCGCCTCCAATCCGTTATCGGCCAGCCGCAGGCTCGCCAATGGCTGCCCGGACTGCCCGACCAGCTTTTCCAAGCCTTTGCGGATCATCGGTTCATCGTCTGCAATCAAAATTCTGTACATAGAAACGCCCCCTGGATGTAATTAAGATCCGCCTCTGAATGAGGCAGTTGAACATGAGCGGCCGCACAAGCGGATGCAGCGGTGCTTCGCTAATAAAGCGCGTTCTTCCCCGCTTGTGCGGTTAAAAACGCACTCCCCACGCCGCTTAAGCGTGAGGAGCTTTTGGGCGAATGCTGCTAACCTGCGCTTGAGTTCATTTCAACTTAGCGGCGCGGCATGCTGATCGTCACATTCGGATCTTTTTTATTGAATTTCTCTGTCGCTTCTTTAATAACGTCATTTCCGCCTTTGGATTTCCATTCCTCAAGAACTTTCGGCCAGTCGGAAATCGGCTCTTTGCCGTACACCATTTTGACCATATGCTGCAGGATCACCGGTGCGGCGAAGTCGGATTCCGGCGAAATGTCCGGGTTCTTCACGTAAGCGTCCAAGCGCGGAGCGAATTGGATACCGTCACGTCCTTCTTTTGCCAATATTGTATCATAAATATTCATCAGCTTCTTACCATCTTCGGACAAGCTCAGCGTGCCTTTGTTATAAGTCGTGTCTTGAACCATCCACAAGAATGCTTGACGGTAACGCTCTTCATCGACCGCCTGCGGATCTGTAGGCGCTTTGTAGTTGATTTTGCCGTTGTCCATCGTATAGTTCTCGCCTTCGACGCCGAAGGTGAAGAACTGCTCGGCTTCATCGGAGAGCATCCAGTCGAAGAATTTCACGATCGCTTCCGGATTTTTCACATTTTTGTTAATGAAGTAAGCACGGGTAACCGAGTTGTACAGGTAAGAGCCGCCTTTGCCGTCCTGGACCTACAGGAGACGGGATCACTTCCAGCTTAGCCGTAGGCACGGTCGCTTTCAGCTGCTGCTCCCATTGCAGCACTTCGTTCGCGTTCATCGACCAGATCCCGGATTTGCCGGCCAGGATCGAGTTTTTGTACGTGGTCGGGTTGATCGTCGCAAATTCCTTGTTGATCAAGCCTTCGTCAAACATCGTTTTATAGGTCTGCAGCGCTTTCATCATGTTCTCGCTGTTGAAGAACTTCGGAACGACTTGATCGCCCTGCTGCATCATCATGGACAAGTACGGGTACACATCGTAAGGACCGAAGAACGTATCCGCGTATTTGAAGTTTTCACGGCCTTGGTAAGGATTCTCCACGCCCATCTCTTTAAACTTGCGAAGCACGTTTAAGTACTCGTCAACCGTCTTAGGCACCGGCAGTCCGGCTTTGTCCAGCAAATCTTTACGGATAACCGTAGCGCGGCGGGACGGGTTCGATAGGAATTCCGGAATCGCGTAAATTTTACCTTGATACGTTTGCGAAGCCCAAGCTTCCTTCGGAATTTTTTTCAGCAGGTTTTGGCCGTATTTTTGCAGCAGATCGTCCAGAGGCATAAACACGCCTGCCTGTACGGAGCCCGCCATTTCCTTACCGGCGATGCCGCCGCTGCCTTGTACGACATCCGGGATATCGTTGGTCGCAAACATTTGCGCCATTTTTTGCTCGAACTCTTTATGCGGCACCAGAACGATATCCAGGTCCGTATTCGTTTTTTCCTCGAGCCTTTTGACCCATTTATCTTCGTTGATATTTGGCGATTTTTCTACGTAGTTAAAGGCAAGCGTACGCATCGATATCGAAAATTTAGCTTTTTCGTTGCCTTTGCCGCCGTCGGCTGCAGGCGTTTCCGGCGATTTCGCACATGCGGAAAGCGCAGTTGCCGCAAGCACGGAAGCCATACCAACCTTCATCCATTTTTTCATTGCTAATTCCCCTCTTCTGTGTAAGTTTGTATAAAAGCTCTAGAAAATGATTTACAGCGCTTTCATAGTAGCTTCATTGTAAAAGGACTGGACCTTGTCGACAATGGAATGACTTTGGCTCCGGTTGTCATTTTTTTAGAATTCGCCGATTACGATTTCACCGAACCGATCATCATCCCTTTGACGAAATGTCTTTGCAGGAACGGATAAATCAAGACAATCGGAATCGTTGCGATAATGATGGTAGCCATCTTAATGCCCTCCGGATTCGAATGGGCCAGCGTGCTGAATTGGGATGCGGACGGGTCGATATTGATGTCGTCAGCCGCGATCAGCTGGTTCAGCTTTACCTGCAGAGGCCACAAAGCCGGTTTGTTCAAATAGTACAGCGCAGCCATATACGTATTCCAGTGGCCTACCGCGTAGAAAATCCCTAGAGATGCCATCACCGGTTTGGACAACGGCAGCACGATGCTCGCAATCATTCGCATTTCGGAACAGCCGTCGATGCGTCCCGAGTCGATAATTTCCGGCGGGATCTGCATGAAGAAAGCTCTCATAACGAAGAAGTTAAATGCGCTGATCGCGCCGGGCAGCAGCAATGCCCATAAGGAATTGGTCAAATGCAAGTTTTTCATCAGAATGAAGTTCGGAATGAGCGGCGCGCTGAACACCATAGTAATGAGCACGAGCATCACGACATATTTGCGTCCGACATATTCCTGTCTGGATACCGGGTACGCCAGCGAGGCCGTCGCGATCAGGTTAATCAGCGTCCCCGCCACCGTAATGTATACCGTTACTCCGAACGATCTCCAAATCGAGGCGTCGCTAAACACATATTGATAATTAATCCATGTAAATTCAACCGGAATGAAGAAAACCTTTCCGTTAATAACCGCTTCCGACGAACTAAACGACTGGGCCAGCACGTTCAGAAACGGCAGGAACATGATTAAAGCCAACACCGTCAAGAACACCAAGTTTACCACGTTAAATGTTTGTTGTCCTGTACTTACTCTCCTCACAACCGTTCACCTCCCTGCCGCTTAATACAGGCTCTCGCCCGTCGTTTTTTTGCTGAAAATGTTACCGATGACAATCAATACGAGGCCGACCAGCGATTTAAACAATCCGATGGCAGTCGTATAGCTGTACTGCTGTCCCTGCAAGCCCGCCTTATAAATGTACGTATCCAAAATTTCGCCGCTGTTCTGGTTCAACGGATTCAAGAATACATACACGCGCTCGAAGCCCAGATCCAAGAACTTCCCGATATGCAGCAGGAACAAAATCATAATGGTCGGCAGCAGAGAAGGCAGCGTAATGGATATGGTCTGTCTCCAACGGTTCGCGCCGTCCACCTCGGCCGCTTCGTACAGATCGGGATTAATGCCGGCCAGCGCCGCTAGGTAAATGATCGTCCCGTATCCGGAATCCCGCCAAATCCCCGATCCGATCAGCACGGAACGGATGTAAGATTCTTCGCCCAGGAAGTAAATCGGTTCATGTCCGAGCCATTGGATAAAATGGTTCACGATCCCTGTCGACGGGGACAATACGCCTACGCCGATCCCGGCGACGATAACCCAGGACAAGAAGTGCGGCATATATACGACGGTTTGCAGAATCCGCTTATACAGCACCAGCCTTAGCTCGTTTAGCAGCAGCGCCAGGACGATCGGGGCGGGAAACGCGATAATCAAATCGTAAAGCCCCAGCAGCAGCGTATTTTTCAAAATATTGAGGAAGTCGTAATGCGCGAACATCCGCTTGAAATGCTCCAGTCCTACCCATTTGCTTCCGGTAAATCCTTGGAACATGTTGTAATCCTGAAAGGCAATAACCGAACCGAGCAGCGGAACGTATTTGAAAATGATGAAATAAATAATGCCCGGCAACGAAATCAAATAAAGCGCTTTATATTTCCACATAAAGCTTAACAAGCTTTTTTTCGTGACCGCACGATAGCCCACTTGGTCGCTTGCTTGAATTTTGCTTGCCATACCGGTCCCTCCTTTTTATCGTCTGCAATGTACCTCTTGACTATTTATATCCTAATCGGAATCGGCCGCCGCAACAATGGAATCCCTTTCATCCCGCTTGTGTTTTTTTTAGGTAAGGTCCCATAGATCGACAAAATCCCCCTGCTTGTTCACCTCTCCCCTCATCGTATGCTATAGTAGCATTATCCAAGCAAGGATATTCCGCATGATCGCGGCCCCCGTATACACATATATAATAAGAAGATTTGTCAGGAGGACCTGCTGTGACCACAATGACCTTTGAAGGATTTACACAGACTGATTTCGATGTATTTACCGTTCCCGGCCTTGAAGCCCGCATGGAGGGCATTCAGTCGCGGATTCAGCCTAAATTTAAAGCAATCGGCGAAAGGCTCGTTCACGAAGCCGCACTGCTCTCAGGAACAGAAATGTTTCTGCATATCGCCAAGCATGCCCGCCGCACCGTCAACGCTCCCGTAGACACCTGGATGGCGGTGTGCCACAACAAACGCGGTTACAAGCAGTATCCTCATTTTCAGGTCGGCTTGTTTGAGGACCGGGTCTTCATCTGGCTCGCGCTCATCTACGAGCTCCCGAACAAGCAGCTCATTGCCCAGCGTTTCTTCGAACCGCCTGCCGGAATGGAGAAGCCTGCTGCCGGAGCCATATATGCTTTCGTTCGATCATATGAAGAAGGATGCCGAAACGCTTCGCGGGATGACGGAGGATGAGCTGGAAGCCGCCCTGACCCGGTTCCGCGACGTTAAGAAAGCCGAGCTGCTGATCGGCCTGCAGTTAGGCTCGGACCAGCCGGTGGTATCGGACGGCGAAGCGTTCCTCGAGCTGGCGGAGCAAACCGTCCGCACCTTAATGCCGCTGTATCAAATCGCCATGGACGCAGCCGGAGTCGGCGAATAATTTTAATGTAAGCTTCAGGTTGAATTTAGATATCCTTAAGCATTCCTGTCTATCCTATAGTTGGTTACATATCCCACATACCAAGCCTGAAAGAAAGAGGTGGATTGACACGATGAAGCTTTATAGTAAAAAGATGGTTGCCACCAGCCTTGCGCTCACCCTCTTGCTTGGCGGAGGTACATTGTATGCGGCTCAGCAAAAGGCTCAAGCCGAAACAACCGAGAGCTTAGGGGCTCAGGAGCAGGCAGCAGACGGGCAAAAGAACGGCGCTAAGCAGTGGAAGCACGAAGGGCAGATGAAGCCTTTCGAAGGCAAGGAGGGCGAAAGACGGTTCGGCCCGAAAATGGCGCTGACCGAAGAGGCCGCCGCGATTCTCGGCATGGATAAGGATGCCTTGGCTGCGGCCATGAAGGATAAGTCGCTGGCAGAGATCGCCAAGGAAAAAGGCATCGGCGAAGCGGACCTGATCGCCAAGCTGCAGACGGAACGCGCCGCGAAAATCGACGCAGCCGTCAAATCCGGCAAGCTGACTGCCGAGCAGGCGGAGAAAATGAAAAAAGGCATGGCCAAGCACCTTAAATTTATGGTGAACCATAAAGGACTCGGCTTTTTCCACGGCAAAGGCCATGGCATGAAGAAGGCCGTACTGCCTGCACCGGATAAGCTGGCCTCCCTCTTGAATATCACCGAGGAGCAGCTGAAAACCCAGCTGAAAGCGGGCAAATCGCTGGCAGAGATCGCTCAGGCCCAAGGCATAAGCCGGGATCAGCTGATTGCCAAAATTAAAGAAGAGCTGACGCCGCGGATCGAAAAAATAGTCGATCACAAACGCGGAGACGATTCCGTTCCCGACAAGAGCAAACCTAAATCGTAAGACGCCGCCTATGTAACCAGAGAAGCCGTTCCTTCTTTCACGAAGGAGCGGTTTTTTCTTTGGGTTATTTGTCGAACAAAGTAAAAAATTTGTTAGTTTTTTCACACTTCTGTCATGATTATCGTTTATAATTGGAGTAATTCCCCAAGGAAAGCTGGTGCCCTATGCAGCTCCAATTGAAGCTACGCCGTATCTCTCTCCTGCTCCTGGGACTTGCCATCGCAGCCGGAGGCGAGCTGTTCTATGATAACGGGAAAGGCTTCGGCACGGTGCAGGCCGCCGCAGCCGTCTATGCGGCAGACAGCGGAGCCGCCGCAGCCTTTAATGATATTCAAGGCCACTGGGCGGAGAAAGAAATCAAGGCATTGTCCGACAAACAATTTCTTGACGGCTACAAGAATACACAGGACGGCTCGTTGTCCTTCAAACCGAATCAAAATATTACACGCGCCGAATTTGTGCGCTATTTCGTCAAATCCAAGGGGCTACCTCTATCCAATAATACCGAGTCGGAATTTACCGACCTCGGCGATAGCAGCCAAGAGGATCGAGGCTACATCATTACCGCGGTCGAATATGGCTTGATCAACGGGTATCCGGACCACACCTTCCGGACCGATTCGACCATTACCCGGGCTGAGATCGCGGCTATCCTGTCTCGCAGCGAAATGCTTCCCCCCGCAGAGGATGCTTCGTTCGCCGATATCCCCGAGGATTACTGGGCAAGCGATGCCATCTTCGCCGTCCAGCAAGCCGGGCTGTTTGACGGCTATGAGGACGGCAGCTTCCGCCCCGATCAGAAAATGACGCGCGGCGAAGCCGCAGCCGTCATTTACCGGCTGATCGACGCCTCCGTTTCGTAGCGTCCCCGTGCCAGCGGACATCTCCACAAAAAAGAGGGTGTCCCATAAGTCATTAAATGACTGAGGGACGCCCTCTCATTTTGTACAACAAAAAGAAACCTACCTTTGGTAAAATGGAAGTACCACCCACCATTCACATAAAGGAGAGGTTTCTTTTGTACATTCAATATACCATGGATCAACTTTGCCTGCCAATGGATTTAGAAGAGGACATTCCAGCAAACCACCTCGTTCGCGTTGTAAACACTGCCGTCAATCGTCTCGACGCCGCTATCTTCGACGCCGCTTACCCCGGAGGCGGACGAGATAGCTATCACCCCAAGATGTTAACCAAAGTCATCATTTATGCCTACACACAACGCATCTACTCCTCTCGCCAGATTGCCAAGGCTGTCCGTGAAAACATCATGTTTATGTGGATCGCAGGCAGGCAGCGCCCGGACTTTCGTACCATCAACCGCTTTCGTTCGGAACGAATGAAAACTGTACTGGAGACTGTGTTTACGGCCGTTCTTCAATTCCTCGCAGAGGAGAACTATGTGCAGTTGGAGCATTACTTTGTGGACGGCACGAAGATCGAAGCCAATGCCAACCGCTATACGTTTGTTTGGGGAAAGGCTGTCGTGAAGCACAAGGCCAAGCTCCAGGAGAAAGTCCAGACCTTGTTCGCCGCCATTGAAGAAGCTGAGAGGCAAGAAGAAGGAGCACATGAGGGCAGGGATCTTCACGAGCTGGGAGAGTCATCTGCCATCACAAGTGAAAAGCTGGCACATGCCGTCAAGCAGTTGGAAGAGCGCCTGCAGGAGAAGCCTAAAGATAAACCGCTAAAGAAGGCGGTGCGTGCGCTCCGCAAGGACTTGCTTCCGCGGCTCCAAAAGTATGAGACACATGAGATCATCTTAGGAAATCGAAACAGCTACAGCAAAACGAACCATGACGCCACATTTATGCGAATGAAAGAAGACCACATGCGAAATGGCCAGCTCAAGCCGGGTTACAACGTACAGATTGGCACTGAAAATCAATTCATTCTCGGCTACAGCGTTCACCAGCGGCCGACCGATACGCGCTGCCTCATCCCTCATCTGGAGAAAATAAAATCACAGTTCGGCAAGCTGCCACACACCGTCATCGCTGATGCGGGCTATGGCGGTGAGGAGAATTATGACTATTTGGAGCAGAACAAAGTCGAAGCCATTGTAAAGTACAGCACGTACCATCGCGAAAAAAGCAAGGCATGGCAAAAGGACATCAGTAAGATCGACAACTGGACCTACAACAGCGAGCAAGACACGTGGACATGCGCAGCCGGACAACCGCTCCATTTTCGTAGGGTAAGTAAGGAAAAAAAAGAAAGTGGGTATGAAATCGAACACAGGCATTACCGAAGCACCAGCTGTGAGGAATGCCCGCTGAAACCACAGTGTACGAAGGCCCAAGGTAACCGTGAGATCAAAGTCAGCATGAAGTATTTGCGGCTAAAGGGCCAAGCAAGGCAAAAGCTCCGCAGTGAAGAGGGTTATGCCCTGGCAGTGAGGCGCATGATCGAGCCGGAGCCTGTGTTTGGTGATATGAAACACAACAGAGGATTTAGAAGATTTCTGCTTCGTGGCTTACCAAAAGTAAGTCTGGAGGTCGGGTGGCTTTCCCTTGCCCACAATCTACTTAAGAAAGCTGCAATAGATACCAAAAACCAAGGAGCTAAGCGAGAACAGATCGCATAGCTCCTTGGTTTTTTCGAATGTCATCTTATTTTGTTCCAGAGGGTGTCTCCAAATTTACTTTTGGGACACCCTCTTTTTTAATGCAATTAGCTGGCTAAGTGACCGTGTCTCCTTGTCCGCAGCGATAAACCGGTTCAGCAGATACAGCGCAGCCAATGACAGCACCGCGCCGATATAGAATGGCAGTTGCTGGCTGTACTGATAAATGCCCGCTCCGAGCAATGGACCGGCTAATTCTCCCCAGGCTGTCCATGGACGAGCTGAGCCCGGAGGCGACGCCTTGTCCGACCTTCGTTTTTTGCGTAATCAGCGAGGTGACGCAAGGCCGGATCAGCGCATTGCCTGCAGCGAATACCGATAAGTAGATCGAGGCGGTTACCATGCTCGACGAGAAGAGAATGAGCACGAAGCCGACGGCCGACAAGACCAGTCCGAGACCGATGACCCTCGTCTCATCGCCTCTTTTAATGAAGCGCCGGACGACGCCTCCTTGAATCAAGGCTCCCACCACTCCGCTTACGGCGAACATGATGCCGAGCTGCAGCGAGGTCGCTCCGATCTTGTCCTTCTCGAACAGCAGCAGCGTCGCTTCAAGCCCTGCCAGGGTAAAGGAGACGAAGAACGAAAGCACATACAAATATTTTACCGATCCGACGAAGGCCGACCAGCGCGAAGGCTTGGCCTCCTGCGGCTTGCGGCGCTTTTCTTCGCTTAACGATTCAGGCAGCATCAAGAAAGCGAACGCAAACGTGCCCAAAGCGATAATCGAAGAAGTGAAGAACGGGACCCGGTACCCCCATTGGCTCAAAATGCCCCCGAAGGCCGGCCCGAATATAAATCCGAGTCCGATGGACATACCGACGAGCCCCATTCCCTTGGTCCGGTTTTCCTCGGTCGTAATATCCGCCACATACGCCACCGCGCAAGCCGTAGCCGCTCCGGAGAACAACCCGCCCAGGATGCGGGACACATACATTAATACAAGGTTATCGCCGGCAATGCCAAACAAGAAAAAGCTGAGGCTGAAGCCCAGCGCTCCGATCATAATCAGCGGTCTGCGGCCGATGCGGTCCGAGAGACTTCCCCACACAGGTGACATTAAGAAGGATGCCAGCGAATAAACGGAGAGCAGCATGCCAAGATGAAAGCTGCTGGCTCCTGACCCGGTAATCGCATCGGGAAGGACAGGAATAATAATACCGAATCCGACAAATATCGTCATCAGCAGTACCGCAATGATGGCCAGCTGTTTTTTCATAATACGTTCAAAGCCTCCCAATAATATAGATACTGATATACTAACATAACTTTTTTCTTCATGGAAATAATCGGCTGAAGATTAACAAAATCGACAAAACCATCCCTGTCTCTCCTTTCGCCCCGTCAAGCGGGACTTCCCCTTCAGAAACATATATAAATTTAACAAAAGGTTTATAAAAACCGCTTGCATCCTTGTCGAAATATGGGTAGAGTAGAAAGAGTTTGGTTAAAACTAATTTCAGTCTACAGAAAGGTAGGGATGACAGTGGATCATCATCGCACTCCCTTGTTCTCTGCTTTGAAACACCACGCAGAGCGCAACCCCATTCAGTTTCATATTCCAGGCCACAAAAAAGGAGTCGGGATTAACCCGGAGTTCCGCGCCTTTATCGGGGACAACGCACTGTCCATCGACCTTATTAATATAGCACCGCTGGATGACCTTCACCAACCGACCGGCGTCATCGAGGAAGCTCAGCTCCTTGCTGCCGACGCGTTCGGCGCCGATTATACCTTCTTCTCGGTTCAAGGCACGAGCGGCGCCATCATGACTATGATTTTAACCGTGTGCTCGGAAGGCGACAAAATTATCGTCCCCCGCAACGTACATAAATCCGTTATGGCTGCCATTATTTTCGCCGGTGCGAAGCCTGTCTTTATTTCTCCGGTACGCGATGAAAATTTGGGAATCGACCACGGCATCACGACCCGTTCCGTCAAAAGAGCGCTGGAGCGTCACCCTGACGCCAAAGCCGTCTTGGTCATTAATCCTACGTATTACGGCGTCTGTGCCAATCTCAAAGAGATTGTCGATCTCGTGCACAGCTACAATATGCCGGTGCTCGTAGACGAGGCGCACGGCGTACTGATTCATTTCAGCGACAAGCTGCCGATGTCGGCCATGGCAGCCGGCGCGGATATGGCGGCAACCAGTGTGCACAAGCTCGGCGGCTCCATGACGCAGAGCTCCGTGCTGAACGTAAAAGAAGGCCGGATCAATGCGCGCCGGGTAAAAACCGTCATCAGTATGCTGACGACGACCTCTACTTCCTATATTTTGCTCGCTTCCCTCGACACGGCCCGCCGTCATCTCGCCCTGAACGGCGCCCGTCTGGCCGAGCAGGCAATCCAGCTGGCCCAGCATGCGCGCGAAGCGATCAATGAAATTCCGGGGCTCAGCTGCTTCGGCAAAGATATTCTCGGAACGGAAGCGACCTACGACCATGATCCGACCAAATTGAACATTCACGTCAGACATCTGGGCATTACCGGCTACGATGCGGAAAACTGGCTGCGCGACCATTACAACATTGAAGTCGAGCTTAGCGACATGTACAATATTTTGTGCCTCGTTACGCCAGGCGACACCAAGGAGAACATCGATACGCTGCTTAACGCGCTGCGCGAGCTGTCCAGCCAAAACTACAATGTGCGTCCCGCTACGGAGCTGGTGATCAAGGTGCCGAAAATTCCGCAGCTTACGTTGACGCCGCGCGATGCGTTCTATGGCGATACCGAGGTAATTCCGTTCAAGGAATCGGCCGACCGGATCATTGCCGAATTCATCTATGTCTACCCTCCAGGGATCCCGATCCTGCTGCCGGGTGAAGTCATCTCGCAGGATTTGATCGATTACATTACCGAGCATGTGGACGTCGGCCTGCCGGTAAAAGGCCCGGAAGACCGGAGCATAGAAAATGTAAAGGTCATCGTGGAAACCCAAGCGATTTTCTAGACCTTTCTATCCGAATGTGTGCATAAATAAAATAAAGCCTCTTTCCTCAAACGGTTCGTTTGAAGAAAGAGGCTTTGCTTTTACGCCTTAATCCGCCATTCGTTACTTCCCTTGATCTGCCTCGCGCTCCAGCCAGCCGATAACATCCGCCAGCGCATGCTCGTTATGATGACAGCACGTACGGTTGGACGCCTCCAGCAGCAGCTCATGGGCATTCGCTACCGCAATGCCGATTCCCGCCCGCTTAATCATCTCCAGGTCGTTCAGATGGTCTCCCATAGCGATGCATTTGTCCCTCTCGATTCCGGTAAGCTCCATCAAATGCTCCAAAGCATGGCCCTTGGTGGCGCCATCCGGCAGGATCTCCAAATACTTGTCGTCAGACCTAACCCAAGTCAAATGCGACTCATACTCCATCACGTAATTCTGGACTTCATCGAGCCGCGCAGGCTCCCAGGCGGTCAGCACTTTAAACCAGGGCTCCGTCAGCTCCTCTATGTTCGGGGTCAGCGGCCTCGTGAAGTGCTCCATTCTCCGGTGATGGTCCGTCATGCCGTTTTCCTTCAGGAAATACGGCTCTTCCCCGCTGTATACCTCCACGCCCAGCTCGGGAAAACGCTCCATCAGCCGCTTGAGCGCCGGAATCGCCTGCTCCTTATCTAGCGTACGCTGCCAAATCGGCTTCCCCTGCGCGAAATCATAGATGATCGCGCCATTATACACGATGGCCGGGGCGCACAGCGGCAGTGTGTCCGCATAACGCTGTACCGATGAGGCGATGCGTCCGGTCGCCAGGGTGAATAATCCCCCCTGAGCAACGAACCGCTCAATCGCGGCACGATTCTCCCCGCTGATTTGTTTGCCGCTGTCCAGCAGCGTGCCGTCCATATCCGTCACCAGCATATAGCCGGCCAGTTTCTTCTCTGTCATAAACAATTTCTTCCCCTCTCCGTCCTCCAGCCCATGAGGCGTGTATGAATCAAGGCTTCGTATTGTCAATTCGTCGGCAAAAGTGCTATGATGGTCATGGAATCCAATCTCTTCCTATGAAAACCTTTCCAGTCCATTTATAGGCAGGTGTCTCTTATGGCGCAAAGCGCATATATCAAGTTTGTCGACGGCTCTACCCTACCTACTCTTTCGTTAGAAGAACTCAAACAGCAGCTGCTGCACTACAAGGAGCAGCTGACGCTAACCGGCAAGCAGCTCGGGTGGGATTACGACGAGGCCGGCTTTCCGTACTCGATTGAGAGCAAGCCGGGAGCGGAGAACCAATGGTTTTACCTCAAAGGCACGAATCCGCTGTATAAATATATTATTATGGGAACCGGCACCGAGCCGGACGGAGCTGCCAGAAGCTTCGTTCAGGTTGTGCTCCCCGATGACTGCACGCACGGCGACAAGGCCAAAGGCAATGAATTCTGCAAATATTTAGCCAAGCTGTGGAAGGCCGAGCTTCATTTGTTTAACGGCCGCGTTATGTACTTCAACCCGAGAAAATAACCCCAGCCCCTTCGCAGGCACAGGTCCGGCTCACAAGCGAAAAACCCTTCTCAACAGAAGGGTTTTTCCTTACAGGACTATTCTTTTTCTTGTTCTTCCACAATCTGATTGTAGATTTGAACGACGCGGTCCCACTCTTCTTCGTCTTCGATGCTCGCAAGAAAAGCTTCCTCGTCTTCTTCTTCGATCCGGAAAATAACGCCGTCTGCCTCAGGATCGTTACGATCCAGCAGTACTGCATAAGGCTGGTCATTCGCCTCGAAAGTATACACCATAACCATCTCGTGTTCTACGCCATCTTTATCAGTTACAATGAAAATATCATCGTCATGGTCGTGGTCATGATCACAATCGGGTCCGTGAACGTGATCGCTCATGGGAAAACCTCATTTCATTATGTAATGTTTTTCCCCTGTATCGTAACACGTTTCATGCTTTCGGGTCAACGTAAGTAGGGCTTTAGGCACATGACGGCCCCGAATTATTCGGATACAATCACCTTTTTGGAAACGACGGTGTAGTCTCCGCCTTCATCAAGCTTGATCGAGAAAGTGATGACATACTCGCCCGCTTCGCTGAAATCCACGCTGAACGGCCATGGATACCAGAAGTTTTCCTTCTGCCCGTTGACGATTTTCTCATGAGGAGCTACAGCTTGTTCTCCGCTCGGCGTCTCGATAGCAATCTTGAAAGAATAGAAAGGCGTCTTCATGCTGTCCACTTGAGCGAACACCGCAAAATCGATCTTCTTGCCCTTCGGTACGCGTCCAAACGGCGATTTAATGGAATAGTCGTCATTCACCTTCTCTGCGACAAACATATGTACGTTAGGCTTGTAAATGGAGACTGTCTTCGTATTATTATCCCACCGAACCAGCGATTGAAGCGACTCGGACAACATTCTTACAGGAAACACCGTATTGCCTTTAATCAAAAATGCAGGCGTATCGCCCTCGGCGACTTGTTTCTCCACATCGTTGACAACCATTTTGATTTTGCTGAATCCTTCATAATCGCCCCACATAGAGCTGGCAAGCGTTCCCGCCGTTCCGAACAGCGAAAGCGAGAGCACCAGCGTTAGCACCCGAAGCCGTGGTACTTTCATTTCTGTAACCTCCATCATGTCTTGTTCTGAGTCTTCTTTAATCTTATACTCCAATGGTTGGCAAGAGTTGCGCAGATTTCTTTTAAAACGGAAAAAAAATAAAAAATTCAACTAGATCTAGTAAAAAAAGCTGTCCTTTCAACAAATTCATACAAAATATGCTGGACGTTAACGGGCCCGCTACTATTCTCACGACCGCTATCCGCGCCGCAAGACCGGCTCTGAATATACAGAATGCCTTCTCTCGCGCGGCTTTCCGCTCCGCTAGGCACAGACGGCATTTTAGGCTCCGCCGCTAAAAGTTCTTGAAAAAAATGTCTAAAGCATGATAGATTTAAATTGATTTATAGCGTCGTTGGAACGAAGAGCGGAGGATTGCGCGTGAGTCTGCAAATCCAAATGATCGGCACAGGAAGTGCCTTTTCAAAAAAATATTTTAATAACAACGCATTGATATACAGTAACGGCTTTACCTTATTATTGGATTGCGGGGCAACGGCGCCCAGGGCTCTGCACGCCCTGGACGTTTCATTGGATCGGATCGACGGCATTCTGATCTCTCATATTCATGCAGATCATGTGGGCGGGTTGGAAGAGTTTGCCTTCCGGCTGAAATATACGTACCAGAAGCGGATCAAGCTGTTCGTTCCCGTTCCGGTGCTCAGTCTATTGTGGAACCATTGCTTAAGAGGCGGGCTCGAGAATACCGCGGAAGGATTAGATAACCTTAACGATTATTTCGATGTCGTTGCGTTAGCCCCTGAGACGGCTGTGGAGCTTTTCCCCGGCCTCAGCGTCCGGCTGATCCCGACCAAGCATATTCCCGGCAAGCCCAGCTTCTCCATGCTGCTGAATGACAAGGTGTTTTACAGCGCGGATACGCAATTCGATTACTCGCTGCTGGTTCATTTGTATGAAACCGGGCAATGCGAATATATTCTTCACGACTGCCAATTTGCCTCGCCGGGCCATGTGCATGCCAGCCTCGACGAGCTGTTGACATTGCCTGAGCCTGTGCAGAAGCAGGTTCTGCTTATGCATTACGACGATGCCAAAGACAGCTATGCAGGCAAAACAGGCCATATGACGTTCATCGAACAGCACCGCCTGTATGAGTTTCCATAAAAAAACCTGATCTCGGCTTGAGATCAGGTTTTTGCTGTATCTGTTCACGGAGATCATCTGCTTTTTTAAAAACCGGGAAGCTGATCCAGATTGTTCGTCGGATCTCCATCGGCGTCTCCGCGAATATAGAAGTCACCGTCTCTTCCTTTGAAAACGTTTACGCCTTCAATGTTTCCGCTCCGGACTTCCTGAAGCGCCTGATCATACTGGAGTACACGGCCGCTTGACGTTTTGAAGGCTGTGATATCGCCGTCGCCATTTTTTTGCACAGCTATAAAATTTTCACGCATCGGGACATTCCTCCTTACGATTTTGGACATCGGCTGACTGAATTGCAGCGGAGCCGACGAACTTATATTTAGAACCTAAAGAATATTTTATACATGCTTCCAACAAATTCCGGGCCGAGTTGCAGGATTTGCTATGAACGTAGAGAATTTCATTTATTATTCTTTCATTCCTAACTTTGACTTTGTGATAAGGAGTATGAAAGCATGAGCTATAATTGGGTATTAATCGTCTACACTTCCGTCATATGCGCTTCGTCCATTTATTTCGAAAAAACCGCGGCCCCCTATCTTCTCGTCACGGCCGGACTTCTATACATACTCTCTCATTTTCTTGAAAGGAAAAATGTCGTTTTTACTTTACTGCAGATCGTGCTTCTCGTCGTTTTCCATCGGATCAGCGTCATGGATTGGTGTCTTCCGCTGTATTTGGCCCAAATGGGCAAGCAATTTTATCGAATCCGTACGATATCCATGGCCACAACGATCAGCTTTCTATATACGCTGCTTTACGCCGTGGTCTCCTGCACCTACATCCAAATGGAATCCTACACCGTGTTCTCTTTGATTTTCAGCTCGTTCGGCTGCTTTGTGCTGGCGATCCTTTTTTACCGCTATATTCACCTGATGGTCAGCCAGGCCCAGCTGCTGGATAACGAGAAAAAGCATCTCAGCACCCACGATGCCCTGACCGGCTTGTACAATTACGAGGAGTGCCATCGCCAGCTTGAGCATTTGGTTCATATGCAGCGCCCTGTTCTGCTAGTCCTGATGGACTGCAAAGATTTGAAGTCGCTGAATACGACGAACGGCTTCCACGGAGTGAACCGGATTCTGAAACAGGCGGCCCAGCTGCTGCGAATTATGTTTCCCGAGGCGCTGGTCATCTGCCGCTACGGCGGCGACGAGTTCGCGATCGTGCTCGAGGCAACGGATATTGAGCAGTCCAAGAGCAGCATCTCCTTACTGCTGGCTTCCGAATTCCCCAAGCTGACCGGCATCGAAATCAACTACGGGCTGGCCTTTTATCCTGAAGACGGCTTAACGAAGGACGATCTTATCTTTAATGCGGAGCGCAATCTGTACGATATGAAAAGAGAATCGTGGCTCAAGCGGGAAGAGCATATGCTTCGTTCCGAGAAGCTGCGTGTTGTCGGCGAGCTGGCGTCCGGCATGGCTCATGAGATCCGCAATCCCTTGACCACGATCAAAGGATTCTTGCAGCTCTCCAAAGCCGATAACTACAACATCCGGCCCTGGTACGATTTAATCATGGATGAGATCAAGCGAATGAGTATGCTGACAGCTGAATTTTTACAATTCTCTAAGCCGCATGTAACTCAGTTCAAGGTACATTCCATTCAAGAATGCATTCAAAGAGTCATTTCGCTGCTGGATTCGGAATCCACCCGTCTGGGACATCAGATTGATTTCGATACGCCGGCGGAGCCCGTATATATGCTGATGGATCAGGATAAAATGCTTCAGCTTCTGCTCAATCTGATCAAGAACGCTTTTGAAGCGATGCCGGATCAAGGCTTTGTCCGCATCAAGCTGACGACCTCCGAGGATCACGGCGTCATTGAAATTGAAGATACGGGCAACGGCATCCCCGAATCGGAGCTGGATCAAATCTTCCTTCCCTTCTACACAACGAAAGATTCCGGAACGGGCCTAGGCTTATCCATCTGCCATAAAATCGTTCAGGACCATGAAGGCACGATGGAAGTCGAGAGCGAGCCGGGTAAAGGCACTAAGTTTATTATTACCGTGCCTACCGTGGAAGAGGATACGCCATCACGGATTATTCTCAAGGAAAAAGAAGCCGGTCATCATGTATCCGTTTAGTGACGAATTGCCGTATCTAGATCGCATCTAAAAGAAAAACAAGCTTCTTAGGGCTCGGATTCTCGAGCTTGTAAGAGCTTGTTTTAGCTTTCAGGCTTTAACTTCCATCGCGTAGCTTAATGCGCCTGTACAGATCCCCAGCATAGCACCTGCAAGAACTTCTTCCGGCAGATGGCCAAGCTTTTCCTCCAGCTGCTTCCCGCGCTTCTCATGAACCAGCTCCGGATGCTGCTCGGCGAGAAAGCCTACCGCTTCCTCCAGCTCGTTCACTTCCGTCGCGATAATGCCGGCCTGCCTTCGAATCCCCATGGCATCATACATAACAATTACGCTCAGAATACTGGCAATGGCAAAATGAATGGAAGAGACCCCTTTTTTAAACCCTACATAAGTGGCAAGTGCGGTGACTCCGGCGGAATGGGAGCTTGGCATCCCTCCGGCTTTTATCATTTCACACCAGTCCCATTTCCCTGTCTGACTATAGTGTACAGGCACCTTCAAGGCTTGTGCGAGACCTATGGTGGTCAGCGCGGTGATAAAACCTCGGTTCATCCAATCACCTCAGTTATATCATTCATAAACCAAGTTGTTTCTATGCATGCTGAACGGTAAGTCCAAATCCTTCAAGACACAGCAACTGTCCTGTTTTCGCATCCGCACAGAAATTTACAGCTTGGACAGCATAGACAAAGGAAAGCTCGCTTCCGGGTCTTTGCCTTGAACGCCCCAACCCATCATGCCGTTTACGTATTGAAGCTCCAGAGGCTCCTCATGGCCCTCTACAGCATAACGTCCCGGGGGAAAGTCCGCCGGATTCAGCGTATAAGCCTTCGCCGTATAATATTTACGCTCCAGCTGTTCCTTATGGCTCGGAAATTCAGCGTGCTCCAGCGCTTCGATAATTTCGTTCATCTCCGCCTCCAGCTCTTCCGGAGACATTTGGCTGTACAGCTTTTTCATATCCGCTCACCTCCTATATGGGTCCGCAGCAGCTCCGCGAGCCGGCTCCGGTTGCGCTCCAGCCAAGCATGAACTTGTCCGAAGCTGGCAAGGAACGTCTCCGGGTTGTTCTTCTGATCGCCAATCGCCCATTGCCGTCCCAAGAAATGCAGACACAGCACCAGACTGCGGAGCAAAATAAGCTGAGGCAGCGCCTCCACCTCTTTCATCTCCAAGCTTCCGGTCGAGCCGTAGCCCGCGGCGAAGGCTTCCACCAGCTCCCAGCGTCCGCCGTGGCAGCGGATAAGCTCATTCAGAAAGACCGCGGCCTCCATCGCCCGCAGGTCAGGCGTAACGAATTCGAAATCCAAAATCCCCGATACTTCGCCGCCCCTGGCGATAATATTGCCGCCGACGATGTCGGAATGCACCAGCTGCACCGGCAGCTGCTTCAGCTCGGGCAGCTTGTCCTCCAGCCGCTGAACTTCTGCCTGAAACAGCGAGGCTTCCTTGGCCAGCGGGCCGCCCTGAAGGCTGCTGAGCCAGTTTTCCCGATTCGCTCGCGTCACTAAAGAATGGACTTGCTCCAGGTCATAGTACGGCTCATAGGCCGCCTCCTGGACTACCTGTACCTGGGCGAGAGCTGTCACTAGCTCCCCCATAGCCCGGCCTATTTCAAAGACGTGAGCCGCATTATCTAACTCGGCCCTCTCCCCTTCGATAAAGCGGAAAAGAACGGCCAGCTTCCCTGAGCGCAGACGGACATAGCTGTCCCCTGCGCGGGTTTTGACGGGCCGCGGAGTCTGAAAGGATAAGCGGCAACGCTGCAGCTGTTCGAGAACGGCCAGCTCGAATTTGACTTTATTCTCGTCCTCGTGGTTGTCGTATATCCGCAGCACATAGCCGTCCTCTTGATAGTACACAAACAAGGTCGTGTTATTGACCCCGCTCTCCTTTTTCTCTAAACGCCATGCCTGATTATCAAAATAGAACTGCAGCACTTCGTGCAGCTGCTGCTGCTTTTCATCTGTCGTCACAGTGCAAAGTTTCCTCCCGTTACTGCCTCAACTGCGCAGAGCTGCGGAAAATCCGGCTGTAACATACTGCTTTTCCGGACTTTGCAGCCATACCCAGCATTTGAACATCTGGTTTTGCGGAAGCAGCCGGTCATGCAGGCCCTTTCAGGCCCAGAACGGCCGCTTCCATCCCGTATTGACCGAACGCCTTGAACAGGTAGCTGATCCGCTCTCCCTCCGTTTTCAGCGCATATAAGCCCTCAAGCAGAGATTGATTAGCCTCATCCAGCCGGATCATGTCGGACCACATAACGATACGGCCGCCCGGCTTAAGCAGGGAGATAAGCAACCGGTTATAATCCGCTACAAGACTGTTGCGAAGATAGGTCAGCGCATCTACAATTTGGCGCACCTCGCTCTGCTCGTACTGGGCAGCATAGCCGGCGAATTGAGTCAGTGCAGGCACATAGAACAGCTGGGTATGCACCGCGCTAGATACGACCAGGGAAAAGCTCCCGCGCAATCCGGAAAGCGCCTCTCTTCGTCTGGCCTGGAAGGCGCTGTCCCGGATGTAGGCCGCCATCTCCGCGGCAGGGGCTTGATTCAACAGCATTTCTTCCCATGTTTCATAGAATTGAATCTGATCCAGTCCCGTGTAATCCATCCGGGTCAGCGATTGAATTGTGCCGGAAGCCGTTCCTTGATGCCCCAACGCCTCCTCAATCGCATTCTCCTCGGTGTCCAGTACGGTCAGTTGGGTAAAATGCTCTGCCAGAGCCGGCAGATCGACATCGCCGTGATTACCGGCACCTAATACAACCGCCTTCTCCTTCACAGGCAGCAGGTCCAAGCTGTGTTCCAGCAGCTGACGGATATGGAAGCGGTGGGTTCCCCATTCGTTCGATCCCCAATCCACGTTAAGTGCCTCGCTCTCATCCTGCTGCATGTGCATGGGCACCGGTTGAAAAGAACGTTGAAACTCTTTCATCATGAACCCTCTTTCTATGAAAATGATATGCATGTATTATAACATAGGGCCCGTTTGCCCGCCTCCCAAAGTTTACAAAAAAAGACTGTTCCGCCTAGTCATCAAGGCCCAAAAACTTTTTTTAAGATTTTGTTGACAATCTCTCAGCGTCCTGATATATTAATACATGTCGCCGGGAACGAGCGGCGAAAACAATAAGACTTGTTAGCTCAGCGGGAGAGCACTATCTTGACAGGGTAGGGGTCGCTGGTTCGAACCCAGCACAGGTCATACAGAAAAACCCTTGATATATAAGGGTTTTTTGCTTTTATTGCCACTTGGGATATCTCCAAATTATTGCCGCTGCCAACCATTTGCCAACGCACTAACGATAAACAATGGTATTAAACATGCAAGACTAAAACCTAAACAGAAGCTATTCAACTACCCCAAAAACTTTTCCTCCTGTATAGACAGCAAGCTAGATGGAAATATATACTAAACTGGTGATACTACGAAATAGCTCGCGTTCTATCTGCCTGCAATCGACTTTTTACTAGGAGGATCGGGACATATGATTTTAGGGGCGTCTATTGTTTTGGGTTTAATTTTGCTGTTCGGAATCTTCATAATTAAAACGGCTAAATACAGCAAGGTAGCAGATGAGATATTAGACAAAAAAGGCCGTGACGCTTTAGCAAAAACTCAGGCCCGGAAAGAAGCCAAGTTAAAAGCTAAAGGCTAAACAGCAAAAAGGGCCTCCCGGTGAAGGGAGGCTTTTTGCTGTTTATTCTTCCGGACGGCCCGCGGCGCGTCTTCAATCGATAAAGCCGTCCAAGTCAACGTGAATCACGTCTTTAAATTCTATCAGCTCCCAATCATACCCGGCTTGAAGCTTGATGAGCCGATGCCGCGCCTCCAGACCCGTTACGATGCCCCGTATCTGCCGGTTTTCGTATTCTCCATAAACTGTAATCGTAACCTCCAGAGTGTTCGCCTTTGACGCACTTAACCGGCCGAACATTTCCTGTTCTTCTTCTTCCATCAGCTCCGGCTTACTCTGCTTCCGTGCTTCTTCCGCCTGCCTGATCGCGGCCCCTTTGTGCTGCGGTAGGATTATCCGGCTCGATTCCCAAAAAACGTTAGCTCCTGGCGTCAACTTATTCGGCTTCATGATGCCTCCTTCCTTACCTGCTGCGCCGCGAGAATATTTTCTATTCGGAACACTCGCGGCGCATTTCGCTGGAGACACCGTGCTTTAACAGTGCCATTTACTACGGATTTGACCTCGATCTGCCGCTGCGTGATCCGTCCGTCGCCTCCAAGATAAATGATTTCAATTGTTTTCCCGATGTACTTTTCCATACCTGTTCGCCTCCAATACAGAACATTTGTTCCTATTATATGCGAACACAGGTTCTATATTCAAGTATGAAGTGATATTTGCTTTGGTAACTTTTTCTTGCAAAGTGATACTATATATGATATCATATAAATATGAAAGGAGCTGAGACATGGCAAAGATAGAGAAGCTCATCGAAAAGATGAGAAGGAGTTATCAGGGGATAACCTTCCACGAAGTGAAAAAAGTCCTCGAACATGCCGGATATAGTGAGATAAGAGTTCGCGGCTCACATCATCACTTCCGAAATGCTCAAGGACTTCTCACAACAGTGAAGCGCGAAAGCCCGGTAAACCCGGAGGCTGTGAAAGACGCGCTCAAAAGGTTAGGACACTAAGAGGGGAGCAATCCCCTCCCCCTATCCTCTCCCTTTATCTTATGCCTAAACTTATGAAAAATCAAAAAGATGCTGCATATTATTTATCGCTGCCGTATACCTTCCAAATCCGTCACGTCGAGGATCAAGGTAAGCCGTACTTTTGGGCCAATATAAAAGAATTAGACGGGTGCCATACGTCCGGGGAGACATGGGAGGAAGCCTATTCGGAGCTTCAAGAGGTATTAAAGGATCACATCGAAATCAAGTTAGAACACGGCGACCCGATCCCCGAGCCGCAGGAGGAGTTTAGCGGAAAGATCCTTCTTAGGCTTCCTAAATCGCTGCATCAGCAATTGGCATTTAAGGCCGACCAAGAAGGTATCTCATTAAATCAGTATCTGCTTTATAAGTTAAGCCGGTAACAAAAAAGCCCTCCATCCGCTAGGACAGAGGGCTTTCCTCATTTATTCTCTTGGCAACCCAGCCGCATCACGCAGCCGATTAGCAACCGTATTATCATAGGCCATTTGCCGGCTGCACGCCTGCGCACCGTCCATATTACCGCTGTCGAGATGCTCAAGATACAGCTCCTTGTTTGCTTCATAATCTTTCTCGATGAATGCAATTGCCTCGTTTGCTAAATCTGCATCAAGCACATTTTGTTTAATAGCCATGCCTACTTTCCACCCTCCCGCGTCTCCGTCTGATTCATCCCGATCTATACCAATACCGTTAACCTGTACGTCATTTTCAAACTGATAGAGATTAGGCGCGTCCAGCTTAGCACCTCTGCTCCAGGCGTAGGTCTGCCATACCTTGCTTATAGCGCCGCGGTCCTGGAGCATCTTGCACACTTCATATTCACCGTAGGCCCCTAGCTCATAGCCTGGGATCTGCTCGTCAAACGCGCGCATATATGCCTCTATAGCGTCGTAGCTGGCTGCGTTAACGTCCGTATCTACTGCCGCGTAAATAACCGATCCTTCCGGCTGTCCTACCTCCCGCGCATACTGGAGCGCCAGCGCGCCATCCTCCCGGCCTTGCTCCGCGCCCTGGAGAGCGTTAGCCGCCCCTCTCTCGAATACAGATACAACGTAAAGCCCCGCAGCGCTGATATCCGCAGCCTCTCCGACTGTTAGCCGTTTCCGTGATCCTACCGGTGCTAGGTACCGACATACGAAGGTAAACCCTTGGGAAGCAAATTTTGCTGCCAGGCTAGCGCTTAAAGGCGTAGCACAATCAAATCCTTTTGCCACGATACCCACCCACTTTTTAAGGTTTGTTAATTTCCAGTTTCCAGCTCAAAATAGGCCAAGACAGCAGACAGCAGGACAGCGGGTTTTCCTTCTCCTGCTATATTTTCATTTAGCCCCTATTTTGATAGGCCAATATAGGGCTAACTATTATTATTTCTAAATATAGTGAAATCTGCTGTCTTGCTGTCCACAGGTGCCTCAAACCCTTGGTACATAAGGCTTTTTTCATGGACAGCAAACCTGGACAGCGGATTTTTTTTGCTGTCCGCTGTCCAGACAGCAGAATTTTTGCTGTCCTCCGCTGTCCGCTGAAAACATGACCACTAATTTCCAATTATGGAATTTTACAATCCCGGTCGATTTCTGCCTACTTGCCGGTTAGCTTGCTTTTAACGAAAGATATGCCGTCTTGTAGCGGCTTGGGCAGCGGCCAGCCTAACCGGGCATAGTTCTCGCTGATCGATACTAATTCATTAGCCAAGAAGGAATATACAGCCCCTTGCATTATGACCGTGGTACCCTGGGACACGTCCAACCGGTGAGCTAACATAATAGCTGTAAACATGAGGGCTTTTTTCATGAAGCCCCAATACCCTACGCTGCTGCTGATCTTCTTTCCTTCCTTAATAGAAGCGAGAATACCGGTTCCGTAGTCGATGGCACACGCTAAGGCTAAAAGCCCGAGCAAGCTGCTCCACCCGCCGAAGGCATAAGCCGATATAGCTACACACACAGTTGAAATAATACTTTTTTCCATAATAACCCCCTATTAATAGATAATATGATCCTCATTTAGAGCGGAATGTCCGGCCTTTCGCTGACGATAAATGCGACGATAGCGTTAAGATCCTCCTCGCGCTCGGGATTATTTAACACAGCGTAATTATTCGCGATCACCCCGGAAAGTGTCGGCGCCTCACCCGCATCAAACCGTGTAATACACGCACGACCAACAATCCTTACTTGGAGATCTGTCATATTTGCCATTTTTTATAGCCCTCCCGTAATAATATCGGCTATCATTAATTCCAAGTCGGATAGGCGTTCGCGGTCAATCTGTGCTTGAGTCTTTGGGATGAGATCCCGCTCATCAGTAAAAAGTGAAGCGTCAAAATCGTCACCTGAACGATATTCCCCTTGGGTCGTGACCAATATGGGAATATCGGTGTAATAGACGTTTACCTTTTCTTCGGGCTGTGGGATGCCTTGTTCGTCAGGCACCCAATCCGTATAGGAGATACGACCCGATTCAACCTGTTCATACCGGATGCTTGCCTGATCGAGCACAAGGATATCATGCTGTACGCCCTTGGCCCCGCCGCTTTCAGCTTCGATGGTATCCCCATCAATCGATGTGACCTTATCAATAAAACTAGCGAGCACCCCATCTTTGTATAGAACTGCTATCATCGTATAACTCCCCCTCCACCTGTGCTTTCCGCAGTCGTTCCTGTTGGCTGTGTGCTGAACTTCCCTATCGTTGATGCTTCTGCAGCATACAGTCCAGTCGCGTTACCTGTGCCCGTATTTGTTGTGCTAAATACAATCGAATGCCTTTGGATAAAAAGCCCGGCTTGTCTATTGGATAAGTCGCATCCTGAAACCGTTCCTTTCGACTTATTGTATATAACAGCACTAAAGGATGTTGTCGCATTGTTACACCGACACGCGTCGAATGTGACGGCCGAGCTGCCATACGCCGAAAATCCATCATGTGTAGTGGATATGGCCTTTAGACCTCGAACGGTTACATCCAAGACACAGTTAAAAACATCCACACTATTCACAACATAGTTATCGGATACGCTAGTCCCACCGACCAGCAGGATCGACCCTTTACCGATGAACCCGTTTATACCTATGGATTCGCTGTAGGTCCCCGCAGCTACGTTGATTTTTACCTGATGATTGACCATCTGAGGAATCCGGTTAATTGCCGTTTGAATATTTCTCAATGCCGTTTCACTGGTCAATCCATCATTGGTATCATTTCCTGTCGTAGACACATACAAGGTGATATTTTGTTCCGTAGCACCGGGGAAGACATTATTAATGGCCCCAGCTGATATACTTAGTAATCCCATGCCGGGGATCGTTCCTGTAAATCGAATTTGGCCCCCCTCGTGGGCGTGCATCGCGTAGCTATTCCCTTCCCCTGTATTGTTGGAACAATATACATTTGCGCAATATCCTACCTGAATACCATATTTTCGGTTTGATAGGGTACACCCTACAATACGGCCATCAGTCGCATCCATCATAACACCTGAAGACGTAGCACTTGTTGCTGTTACTTTACAAGCACTGAATATGACGTGTTTACATCGAACGGCATAGAAACATGGTTTATCGGTGCTGATACCTTTAATACCATATATCCCCAATATGGGGACACAATGTTTTACCATAATAGAGTTAATGACAACCGAATCAGGAGTTGTTATATTTCCGGTGATATCGATCGTGCCGCCACCCACAACCCCTGTAATGGTAACGTCCTCACTGTACGTCCCGTCTGCTAGGTTGATTGTATACAAGTGATTACACACCTGCGGAATCATACTGACCGCTTTAGTTATCGTCTTAAACGGCGTACCCGCACTCAAACCATCATTGGTGTCGTCGCCTTCCACACTTACGTAGTATGTCGTGTCAGCTGTAGATTTTACCGGCACCTTCATGTCTAGCTCATCCCAGTTAGCATTGAAATCCGTATCGACGTTAACCGTAAGGTCTAAGTCCGTGGACGTGTCGATTTTCCTCAGACCTAAATTCTGCGTGTAGGTAGGCACCTAAAATCCCCCTCTTGAAAATTTGTCATATTTGGTATTCTGTAGTTGGCCGTAAGTCATGCCTAGAAGCTGCCGATAGGTGATAAACTTGTACTCCCATATGATAGCCAGGTGTGCAGGTATGAGCTTTTCTAGGTCAGACTTTAGGCTGTCGAGGAAGCTCGGCGTCCCTTGCACGTTGGTAAATCGGATAATCACCGCGCCGTTGAAGTCTACCTCCACATCACCGTTAGGATATGATAGGCATGCAGCTTTGATTGTATCGACATTAACGGCCCCAAGCGTCCGCTGCTTAAATTTTATCCTGGCCCGGCGCTCGGCCGGCGGCTTGCTGACGTCAGTGGGTAGCCCCAAGTCTCGCTCAAATAGGGATAACGCCCACGTGGCCGTATCAACGTTAAGGTTGTCTATAGCATCTCCGACCATATTTAGCACCGTGTCTAATGCCTCTCCAGCAGAAGACGCCAGGTCTATAACAAATTTATCCGACCGGCTGATAGCGTTAAGATTAGAAAGCACCTTGTCCTTATACAAGCGTAATCACCCCTACGGACCGGCGTTTCCTTATCGCCTATAGGCACGTTAACGATATCCCCGTTAACCGTAAGGCCGGAGTAATCCTCCACGCCTTCCGCACTGATAATCGCCTCCCCGATCTTTGCGTAAGAGGCTGCGGCCGCCTGAAAGGCTATGCTCTTTAAATAAGAAGATACCGAGTTTTCGATACTGGTGAGAACGTCCGAATCCGTTGCCCCGGCTGACTTAATGGCACTAACAGAAATATCTATCAGCTTCGCGTCGGCTGATAGCACCGTGCATTTAGCGCCTATAGGGGCCTGGCCTAAGCCTTTACCCTCTGAATCGGGATCTATAAAATTCTGAACGACGTCAACCAACGTAGGAGAGGCAGCGCCTTTGTTCTGATCGATTATTCTAACCTCCACCGTACCAGGTCCGAAGCTGAGCGGGTAAACCTTCGCGTCACCTACGCCCGCCTGCTCCCGCGCCCATAGCTTATAATGGTAGACATTGCCGCTTGTCGCCGGGGTCTGCAATACCAGGAAATACCGTTCCCTTAGTGATGTGTCAGATTCAGCGTCGAAGCCGTCCGTCATAGGGGCGCTGTTGGTGACGGCAGTAATGCCCGGCAAGGTTACCGGGATCTGCACCACCTGCCCAGCAGGCACGTTACCTGCCATCCCGGGAAGCACACACTTAACCTCGATCGACGCGCTGCCGGAGACCGTCCCCGTCTGCGTGGCCCGGTACTGTATGCCGCTTTTAGTCTCGAATATGTCCCCGGTGTTAACCACGCCTGTGCCGGTTACGGTAACCGTACCAATGGCATATGTCGCGGGGTTGCGCGTCAAGCCTGTACGTTGGTTGACAAACTGCTCCAGCTGATCGCCCGCTAAGTTGTTAATGTCCATCTGCGCCTCCACCCCTGCTAGCTTGCCGTCTAATCCATCCAGCAGCAGACTAAAGCTTTTCATCAAATCGGCAGGCAGCAGGCCGGGCCGCTTGTCGTATGTGTCCGGTAGGCCCGCCATGAGCTTACTGTAATTATCCATTTAGCCTAACCTCCAATCTCTGAGCGGCCCCTTGCTTTGTTTGAACCATAAAGGATATTTCCGCGCCCTTTGGCGTTCGCTTTGTGCTAAAGCCTGTAATACCGGTTATCTCGGGGTGCATGAGTAGTTGCTCGGATACCTGCCGCTTAACCTCAGAGTCTACCACGCCTACCGGCAAGTCACGCCGCCCAATGAATTGATATAAGGATACGCCGAAGTCACTATAAATCGGATACTTTCCGCGCTCTGTGCCTAGCAGCATTCGCACCCATTGCTCAATGGCCTGCCCATAATCAGCCATGACCGGCCGGCCGTCCTGGAATACAGTCTGCCCTGTCTCAAAGTCGAATAGTGGCGCTAAACCGAAAGGAATAGCCGTGGCTGGTAGGATTGACGCTGTGTTATTCGTTGGTATCAAGCAAGCCGCCCCCGATCTTGTCAGCTACGACAAACTGCTGAAAATTACTTGTGAGCAAAACAACCGCATCACCTACACTAAGCCGATCCGCTACCACCAGGTCATTCAACCGGCTAGACAACATGAGCTGATCGGCCTCTAGCAGAAAGTCACCCAGGCTTACCCTGATCGGGCTCACCGACACTACAACGCCCAGGCTAACGGCCTGCACGCCTGGCGGCTGCTTGAGCAGCCTTGCTAAACCTACGTCCCAACGTTGCATTACGTCACCCCTAGTCTAATAGTTGTCTTGTGGACCCCGTTGTTTTCCGTATGGCTGGCCTGAGTGATGAGATATCGGCCCGTTATGCCCGTAATCGGCTCGTTAACATCAATAAGCCGCCCGGCTCTTAGCTCGTCTGAGCCCAGAAGGTCAATGCTCGTATCCTCTGACACCCGGTTAAGCTCGGCCAGCTTGTTACGCGCTATGTTCCGGGCCTGCGATTCATCTTTTTTGTCTACACTTTCAACGTGCGTCAAGAGCCCGTACTGGGCCTGTGAATCCGCGTCGTCCACGGTCTGTAGGATCTTTAGGCGGTCGTCGCTCTCGCTTACCACCGTAACTCTGTTACGCAAATCCTCTATACTTAACGTCCGGCTAGGGTTGCTTATCGCAGCCGCTACCGGGAACGGTGCCGTGTTGTTAGCTATCTGGACAGTAGGCGTGATAAGTAGGTCCTCGTAAGGCGTGATGTGGAGCGTGTCTAGTCGCATCTCCATAAAATACTTTTTACCTGTCTCACTCGTAGCCTGGCTGATAATATCCTTGATAACGTCCGATAGGCTGTCACCGTTGTAAATCTTCTTAATAGGCGTCTTGATGCTCGTTACGCTGTGCTTAACGTTGTACCGGTTTAATAATTGCTCTATGGCCGTAGACGCCGCCACGCCGTTGAATTGGACGGCTGCGGCGTTACTATTGAGATACCAAGCAAAGTCAAAGCAGTTGTAAGTTATCCTAAAAGGGCCGTTTTTCTGCTGCTTGACGATGATAAACCTATGCAGCGTAACGCCTGCCGAATCCTGTAATAAAATTTGGTCACCTAGGTTGATAGCCTTAGAGTCAAGGTATCGCGCGTTGGAGCTGTTGATATAGTCGAATTGGCATTCTACAGCTAGGCTATCAACGTTAGAACTCCAGCTCAGAGAACCTGCAAAACTTGTTATGTCGGTCAATATGTTATCTTGCACCAAAACCAATATATGGCTCATTGCGTACCATCTCCGAACGGAAATTCGCTAAGCGTCAGTGTGTACGGGATATCCCCCGGCTTGTCGACCCCATAGCTAAAATCGTCAACTATTACAGCTATATTCATCATTTCCACGTCGCCCACCGTCACAATGAGCCGTAAGGGTATTCGCTGATTAATGTACGTGTTGAACCATACGACACAGTCCCAGCCTAAGCGCTCGCCCTTCATGAAGGGGTACCACTTGACCGGGAAGAACGACGTCAGCGTAAGCGTCTTAAGATCCCGAGGCCCCGGCAGGTTTAAAGGCGTACCGTCCACCCGTTCAAATTGTTCGTTCTTCCTTTTGTTCATGTCTGCCATGAAATCACTGGTAGGATTGACCGGCAGGATGATAGAATCCGCAAAGTTATTGACGGCAAAAACAATATCCATCCTCGGCCCCCTTATACGTTAGTCATAGCAAGCGATATACGATCATAAAGCAGCTCGCCTATTTTGTCCGCGTAGCCATCCGGCGCTACCAGCGTCCCTACACTAATATTAACGGTCACCGACTTACCGCCAAGCGCTCCGGCTGTCTTGCTTGCGTTCAGTACCTGGGAGCCTCTAGGCAAGTTAACAATCTCAGGCCCTTGCTCACCGACAAGTGACGGCCCGCCAGGCGCATAGTTCGTGCCTAGAGCGTGCTTAGCAAGCATCGGGCTGTTAGGCTTAATGGCGTTATCGATAGCGCTCGGCGTGAGCATCGGGGCGGCGTTGTTATAGCTGCTCATATCGATTTTAGGAATTATGGGAATGTTTACGCCGGGTATGAGGTTGATCTTCTCAATCAGCCAATTGATTTTATCGATAATGACGTTGACCGAGGAGTTAAAGGCGTCTTTCAGAGTGGCCCACATCACCGTTCCTTTTTCCCGGATAGTGTCCCAATTCTTATAGAGCAGAGTGCCCGCCTCTATAATCATACCGAAAGGCCCGACAAGCCCGATCAAAACAGACTTAGCGGCCTCAGCGAACACGTCCAATTTTGCTTTTATTTTGTCCCAATAAGTGTAGAGCAGTATCGCCGCAGCCACCGCAGCACCGATTGCTATAGCTATAATACCGAAAGGCGTGAGAGCCGAAGCCGCCGCAAAAGCCACCTGCGCTAAGGTCAGCGCTTTTGTAACGACAATCCATGACTCATATATCGTAACAATCGTAGAGGCTACTTTCTGGGCTGCGATAGCCGCCGCAATGCCTCCAAGCGTAGGAATCAGCCAGCCTTTGTTATCATTAATCCAGGACAGCGCACCGGTTAACTTATCCCACGCTGTTTTTGCCGCAGTTATGGCTTTGGGGATCGCAACCTCTGCATAATCAAATACCTGGGATAGATCGGCCTGCAACTCGTCGAGCTTGGCGCCCCCGGCAGCTGTATCAACAAAGTCCATTAGCGTTTTTGCTTTATTCTTGAGCTTATCCAAAGCCGATCCGGCCTTAATGCTTCCGTCCTCTTGTATGCCCCAAATCTTGGTAAGCGCTGTGCTTACCGTCGCTTTAGTATTGTCCCAAATACCTTTAACCGTTTTGGACTGAGCTTCCATAGCGCCGGAATACTTCTTGGACATTAGGCTTTGCAAGGCCACAAGGAAATTGTCCATGTCGGTTATTTGCCCTTTGTTGTTAACGAGCTGTTTACCCTTCATGATACGATTGCCCTCGTCGATGATGTTTTGCTTTGTGATGCCGAACTCTTTGAGCCGCTCCAGCTCCCCGGTCTGCGCGTCCAGCTGCGCCTGCACCGCATCGTCGAGAGTCTTACCGGATTTCGATGCAGCCATGTCACCTAAAAGTGGTATCCACTTTTTAGCGTCTAACCCTTGCATGGTTAGCTGGCTGGTCGCGTCGATAACTTCCTTATTGCCAAACGGCGTAGTATTGGCGAATTTGTTAGCCCAGCTAAACAGGTCACTCGCTTTGGTCTGGTCCCGCGTAGCGATTAAGAGTTGATTCTTAAGGCCCTCGAAGTCCATTGAATCCTCTAACCCTTTTTTAAGCGCCAGGCCCGCGGTAGCCCCGATAGCTGTAAATCCGATAGCGCCCACCGTGGCCCCGAACTTGACAGCCGATTTGGCGGCTTCGGTAAAAGCCGTCTTGGTGTTGGACTTGAATTTATTGATATTGTTGGTCAGCTTCTGCATTGCTTTCTGCTGCTTGTTTGTAGCGTTGGTTATGGACGCAATTTGTGCAGCCATGTTTGACTTTAAGTTAAGTATCGTATTAATAACTTTTGATCTGGAGGCCAACGTCTAACCCTCCTGTCTGTTGTATTGCTCCATGACATAAGCATAAAAAAGTCGTTCCCGGTAGGTCAGATTGAGTAAAGATTCAGCAGAATGACCGCGAAGCATCCAGAACCCAATTAGGGCCATTTCGCCGTCATTCTCTACGGCTTTTTTACCTCATCTGCCATGTCTTTTAGCCCGGCCTTCTCAATCAAGTGCGTGCCCAACGTCAAGCGGTCGTTAAGATCCAGAATAGCCCGCACGGTATCAGTAGGCACGCTAATGCCAGCCTGCTCATGTAAAGCTGGGTCCTTGAACTCCTTGACGCAATTGTAAATAAGGAAATCGTAAGCATCTGCAACGCCGCTAACGCTGCTATCACTTAGGCGGTCTAGTGTCGAGCTTATAATGTCGTCAGTCGGAGTCTGGAGCGTTACACAGCCGCCCGAGGGGAGCTCGTATACTTCCTCGGCGTTAAGTTTTTCATCTTTTTTCAGCTTCTTAGCGATAAGCTCATCAAGCGTCATTGGCTTTTTCATGTACAGCCCTCCCAGGATGGAAAGGGGCCAGAGCCCCCGCCCTATTAGATTCGGTCAATGTAATTGTAAGTCACGGCCTTAAAAGGCAGGTCCTCTTTCAGCAGCGTCTTGTTCTCGAAATTAAGCCCGAACTCCGTAAACACAACGCCCAGAAGCTCCACGCGCTCAGACTCGCCGGTTTGAGGATTCTTGATCGAGCCTATAATCTTAATATCAGGCATGATACCCGTCTTGAAGCCGTCACCGACCAGGCGGGCACCGCGGGACATAATTTTATTTAGGCCGAGAGTGCCATCAATAGAAAAGCCCATGAAGCGATTATATGTTCCGTAATCACCCACAAAGCTAACTTCCTCAAAATTGCCCGTTACTTTAAACTCAAAGCTAGCCATGTCGGTAAGCAATTCACCGTTAACCCAGGTGCTCCCATCTGTACCGGATAGCAGCTTGTTTTGTTTGCTGTAGTCCACTCATGCCACCTCCTTATTGCAGCGATACAGAAAACTTAAAGTTTTCCATAGCGTCCAGTATTTTAATATCAGCGCTTAAAAACACGTTACGCTTAAAGCTGTTGTTTTTAACCTGTGCCTCTGTCCAGGTCGCGGCCTCCGTCTTACCCACAGACAGCCACGCGTTACGCTGCGCCTCGACGTCCACGCCCGCCAGGTTAGCAAAAGCGTTATCCAAGATGTTAAGCGTCACCAGCTCATTAAAATATGCGTTAATGGCCGAGATAAACAGCACTTGATTGTCGTATTTATTTTTGTACTTAGCCAGGTAGCCGCTTTTAAACGTAGAAGCAATGTCAGCCCGGATCATGTCCATAGACTCCGTGATAAGAATAGAACTCATGTCCTCCGTTTTATCACCGGTGAACGTGGTCAGGCTGTTGATTGCTGTGGACAGGCGCACGGCTCCCTCATCGTTAAAAAGGAATAGCTTTCCAGCTGCTACGGCCGCGTCGTTGTCGGCTTGATCCGTTACAGAAAGCAGCTCGGGGAACTCTTTGTACGTAGCTGATTGCGCTAGTGTTACCTCGATACCGGAAAGCGCCCCGAGCAAACGAGGAACAAAAGCTTCACCTGTTACCGTAGGACCGTCAACATAAGTGATATTAGCCGTTGCAAAGTTGACTACGTGCTGGCAGTCTGGAGCCGTTACGTTAAAAACAACTGCCTTTTTCGTATCGCCAGCGGCCTCCCGAGCTTTGATATAATCGGCTAGGTCTGCTTCGGTCCTCGGCGGCCCCGCCTACTAGGCCGATCCAGTTATATCTCGTTACGCCTAGCGCCGCTACTGCGTCGGATACTACCGCTTCGCTGTCAGCATCCACCCTAATAACGATAAGCTTGGACGGCACACCGGTTAAAACATCTTTGATATATCCGGCGTTAGCTGCCGTGAATTTCGTGGCGTCAAGGTCTGTAACGCTTGTCAGCGTCAGCGTATCGAAACTCTTGTCGGTGTCGTCTAGTACGATTAAGGCAGCGATACCTTGCGCCGAGCGGGCTACTGCCGTACCGGCAAGCTGCTTAAAAATAATTTCTATCTGGGGCATTGTGTTAGCCATTTACTCACCATCCTATTCTAAATCAACATCGAGGCTTAGCTCCTCCATCATATCCGCGTCGGCGCCCCCGTCGTCGTCTTTGTCCTCTACGTAATGGATCTCAAAGCTTGTCTGTAGAACACCATCCACCCGGATAGTAGACACCTCGTCAATCCAGGCTTTAAACGCGCCTCCCGGGGCCAAGTCAAGCGTACCAGTGAACGCGCTCTCTACCCGGTCCTGTATGTCGAGCATTTCAAGCTGGTAGTCGTACTGGCTGGTAGGGAAAAAGTATATGGTCACTTGGACGTTTCGCTCTACAGCCCAATCAAAACGGGGCGCCTTCGTAGCCTCGTCGAAATCGACGTAGAAGCTAGGTCTATGGAATCCTTCTCGAATGTCCGTGGACACGATTGGAATCTCTGAGACAGCCGCAGACAGCCTTAAATTGATAGCCCGAGCCAGGTCCTTAAGCGTAAACATTATAACTTTCCCTCTTTCAGCATTTTATCTACCCAGGCCTCCACGTCGTCTACATAGGTATCCTCAAAAGCCATTGAGGCCCTCTCAAACACCTTTAGACCCGGTTGGAATCCGTGCTCTGTGCCGTCACGCCCTACGATTCTGTGCCCGTCTTCGATTAAGTGGGCATGCGGAGCGGTGGAGTATACGCGTATACTAGGCACCCCGTTGAAATCGTAAGCCCGGCCACGCTTAATACTCTTGAAATACCGGTTAGACTTTTTATTAACAGACTTCCGGGCTTGTGCTGCTGTGGCTTTACGCAGCTTCGTTCCCTCGCCTCTTAGGAACTTTTTGGACTCTTTGGGGATCGTCTTGGTAGCAATGTCTACCAGGCTCTGCACAAAGGCGTCAAGCTGCCGTGTGTCTACGTCCCGGCTCATGCTTGCACCTCCCGGCAATGTAAGATGAGCTTATCCTGCCGATAGTACGCATCGTCCACATAGTCAATATCGAAGCGGCGCTCGCGGAATACTAGCCAATTGTCTTTACTTATATCCTTCGCATATCGGACCGTTACGCGTTGTGTCGTTGTGTTCACGTTCGTATCAACGCCGGACCGCTCGGACACCTTGCCGGCCATATTCTCAATCTGCGCCCATAGGCTGCGCACCTTGCCCGGCTGGTTAGCTTGGGCGCCAACCTCGTTAGTGACGGTTTGGTTAGCCCATAGCTCTACGCGCTTGTCCATTTTGCCGATTTCAAGCATGTTAATCGCTCCATTCGATAGTAAGCAAAATTGGCGTCAACGTGTGCGGTATCTCGGTAGGCGGTCTTGTGGCATTTACAATAACGTTTCTATTCTCATACCAGTGAGTTACCAACATATACACGGCTAGCTTGTGGATCTCATTCGTTTCGTCAATATCTTTTCCCGTAGCGGCTTTTATCTGGATCTTAGCGGCCCCTATCAGGCCTTGGAGGAGGGCGTCCTCCTCCGTGGCGTCCAGGTCTATCCGTAAATAGACTTTAAGCTCGTCTATCATTCGGCTACTGTCAGCGTACCGGCGATATAGATTTTGTCCGAGGCATCCAGCTTCATAACATCGAGGTAAGTGATAACACGCGCTACGGTCGTGTTAGTCGTAAACCCGGCATGCGCGGACGTAGCAAACATATACTGGCCGTTGTCGACCATTTTAACCGCAGCGTCCAAGTTACCGTAAAAGATTGGCGCCTCCAGGGTGTCCGTTCCGGTAGTCGGGAGCATAGCATTGCTGTAAACCTCTACGCGAATACCCATGAAACGCTTAGCCGTTGGGTTGGTTGGGTCAGGCTGCAGCACTGGACGGCCCGTAGTATCGAGTGCGGAGTCCAGAACGTCAAAGCCGTCCTGGTTGGTTACGATAACAAGGTTGTACTTAACGCCTTCGTCCAGGTCCACATTGATAGACTTTTTCAGCGCTTTCCAGTCCGCGATAGCCTTAACCGTCTTGCCAGCTTTCAAAGCTGTGATAGCCATTTTGTTTTCAGTTACGACCGCTTTACGCGCAAACACGTCGGCAATGTAGTTAATCAGGTCATTGTCCGTCATAGCTAGGAGCGTGTTAGATAGAGCGATGAAGCCGCCTTTTTCTTTCAGCGAGTAGCTCACGTTTCCAAATTTGATATCCGCGATATCGTCAACCGGCGTACCATCGGAGAAGTCCACAAGCTCGGTTACGGTCTCGAAGTTTTCAACCGGCAAGGAGCCTGTCATTGTGCTTACCGGGAAATAGCCGAGCACGTCACGCAAAGAGCGGTATTGACGGATCTTCTTCTGAATGATTGTCCGAATGTCCTGCGGGAACAGCAACCCCACGCCGTCCGAGCCTGGTGTCGGTAGGCCGGTAGGCACTAGCAAAGCATTCTCTGCGGCGGTCAGGCTGCGTCCCATACCTTGCTTAATAGCAGCCCGGAGGAAGGAAGCATTTTCTTTTGCCGCCTGCGGGTCGATTGCTGCCGGGGTTGGAGTCGGCGCGCCTGGTGCTTTCGCCTGGATTGCTTCTAATTCTTCTTGGTCGAGAATTTCCTGTAAGGCTACGGCCTCTTTTTGGCTCTTAACTTCTTCCATTTTGGCTTTAGCCTCGGCTACCTTGCCGTCAGTCAAAAAGGCTTGAGCTTCGGCTTTCAAGGTTTCGAGTTTCGCTTTCATAGCGTCGATAAGTTTCATTGATGTTGCCCCTTATAAGTTATTTTTGGTTCTAAACGGTCAGCAATTCCAGCTCCAGGCTCAAGCGCTCAATTTCTGCGCTGTTGTCCGGCTCTACAGCCGTTAGGGCTTTAGGAGCCTTGGCGTATATGGATAGGTCACTCACCGAAGCAGCATACCGCACCTCGTCGCCTACCGTCACCGTGAAATACTTAGCGGCTTCTTTGCCATCCAGCCAGGTTTCGGCTTCGAGCATTTCCTTAACGGTCTCGATGGACGTACCGTAAGCGAGTCGGGACTGATAGACATTCAGCATGCCGGTCTCGATTCGGTCCAGGTCGTCGGCCATCTTCCTAAAATCATTAGCGTTTCCCTGGATGATGTTCCACGGCTTGTGTATCATCAGGAAGGCGTTAGAAGGGATAACTATCTTGTCTCCGGCCATAGCAATAACAGAAGTAATAGAGCCAGCTACGCCGTCCACATACACGGTTTTGTGGGCTTGGTGCCGCTTGAGCATGTTATAGATGGCAAGTCCGGCAAACACCGAGCCGCCAGCGCTATTGATGTAAATGTTTAGCATGCTGGCGTTTTTCGCTTCGTCCAGAGCCGCCATAACGTCGGACGGCGCGGTGTCGGTATCGTCCCATTTATCCCACTCGCTGCCCACGATATCGCCGTAGAAATGAATATCTGCGGAATCGCCCGTTTGGTTCTTAACCTGCAAGTACTTAAGCATTTTAGTCACCTCCCTCCGGCTCTTTATACGCTGCTCCGGCCAGCTCAAGAGGCATAACCGCACCGTTAACGGTGAGCTTGTCGCCGCCAGGCAGCGCCTTTTTGCCTTCCAGGGCCCTAACCTCGTTAGATGTATCAATGCCGCTGCGGACGCCAATCTCGTAAGCCTGGTAACGTGTCAAGATATCGGCACGTAGCAAGGAATCAAGGTCGTACTTAAGGTAATACCCGGCCTCTAGTTCGGTAGGCGTGAGCAGCTTCCAGCTAGATTCGCTTTCACACTGTACTAGCTCATGCTGCAACGTATCAGTGAGCCAGTTTCGGTTTTGGCTCTCAATATTGTTGTATGTGCTGCGGCCCAGGTCGTTAAGCTGGTGCATTTTCACGCCAAAAGCGTTAGCTATATGCCGGATTGTGAGCCCTTGAAGCTCGAAAAACTGAGAATCTACGAGCTTCGGATTAAATTCTTTAATCTCGTAGCCCAAACCTACCGGAATAATGCGCCCGGCGTTCTTGATACCGGCGACAATTTTATCCCATGTCGTCCTCATTTTTTCGATTTCTGCGGTGTCCTTGGAGCCTGTATATTGAAGGATCGCCCGGCCTTGTACGCCGTTTTTCCAGTAATTATTGATAAATTTTGAGCTATACTGCTCATTTTCAATCGTTTCGGCTAAATAGCGCTTAACAGAATGCCCGATCAATCCGTCTTTCGTGTGATTCTTTAGGTGGACTATTTGCTCATGCTTGAAGGTGTACGGCTTGCCTGCCTTGTCCGTATAGAAGTACCACACGGCCCCGGTCTTATCGATTATCCCCGCGTCGTCCACCCACACTTGCATCCGGGCACTGTCCAGGAGATAAAGCCCCACAATCTTTCCGCGCCTTGTGTGCATGTACACATAGGCGTTTCCGTATTCGAGCTTCATAAACTCCCGAGCATACAGGAAATCGACCATAGACATATATGGGTTAGGCCGGTATTGGAGCAAAGGAGACAAGTAATGTGCTCTGTCCTGCTCGCTGCCGCCGTCGACATCGCGCTTCATGACCCGCAGCGGTAACGTTGATATAGCCTTGCAGCGGATGTCCATGCAGGCAAAATACGTAGCGCTATTAAGTTTGTCGGCGCTAATGTCGCCGGACGACATACCGAGCGATTGCAGAAAGGTTTGAACGTCCTGGAAGGTAAAATCATTCGTCACAGGCACGCCGGCCGCTTTGGGCTGCCTAAATCTAGGCCATTTCATATAGTTATCACCCCCTTCAGCTATACGTAATCCGCGTAAATGTCGTCTATATCGCTATCAGACATGACCCATTGTTCTTTCATCAGCATGGCGTGCTTGTGGGCGTCTATGATCGCGTCCACTGGATCTATGCGCTTGTTACTTTTGCGCTTCTCCAGCTTACACTCCCCGAAGGAATTGAACTCCAGCTTAGAGCTTAGAGCAGACCACACCAGCAGCTCGTTACGCCGGTTGTAGAATATCGAGCCTTCTTCCACGGAAAGCTTAAAGTCGCATACCGCCTCATTTAGCGACTTGGCCGACTGCACAACCTCCACAACGTCACAGCCGAACGTATCAAGCTCGTCAAGTATCCGGTTAATGTTGTGGGTATCGTAGCAAATCATACGAAAGCGAAGTGCGTATTTTTCCTTAACGTCCCTCAGATATTGCAGGATCGCGTTGAAATCCGTTTTATAGCCTGGCGTCAGTGTGAGCAATCCGTCATTTACCCACTTGTTATAGGGCACGTCGTCACCCTGAGTCTTTGCGGCTAAATGCTCCTTAGCCATGAAGGATTGGGACTCTATGAAAAAGTGTCCCGGCGTGTCCAGCGGGAACTCTAACCCCACCGAACACAAGTCTCCGACGCCGCCGCCGGATAAGTCAATCCCTACATAGCATTCGCGCCCTTTCATATCCTCCAGGGTCGTATTACAACCGGCTTTTTTCCACTTGACGACATCGACAAACTGCGTGTCACCGGCCACACACCAAATATTGAATACCTTTGTCAAGAACGTTGACAGCTCTTTGCCGCCTACCGACCGCGCTTTGTGGGCATCGGGGAGAATGTTCTCTTTCATACCCGGTATGTCGTCGATGAGCGGCATACATTTAATCCAGTTGTCCGGGTCCCAAATATCGTCCCCCGCGTCCATCTGAGCTATATAGATAAATATCTGCTCGTTTGTCTGCGGCTGCTCCAGCACCTTAAGGCAATACTCATAAAAGCCGTAGCAAGGTGCCGTGAAATCCTCCCCGGCTGTCGTGATGATGCTAAGCAGGCACTCGGGGAGCGTCCGCTGACCGTACAGCAACGCTAAGTAAATCTCATCTGTTGCATGCTGGTGATATTCGTCCAGGATAGCCAAGTAACTCCTGAATCCGTCTAGCTTATCGTCCCTAGATAGGGCCGTGACGGTAGACTTGGTGAGCAATGCCTGGATAGTGGACTTATAATCTTGGATCTTGAATGTCTCCGCTAGCTCCGGGTCAGCCTCGATAAACTTGACCATTTCGTTATAAACGATCTTTGATTGCTTCAATTTCGTAGCAGCTATGTTTATCTGAGCGTACTTATAGCCCGCGAAGTTTGAGCTGTACGTACCTAAGATCCCGTTAAGGAGTGACTTACCTTGCTGCCTCGCTACCTGGACATAGGACTGCCTATAGCGCCGGTATCCGGTATCTCGATGCACCCAGCCGAACAAGGAGCCTAAAATAAAAGCCTGCCAGCCGGACACCTTTAAACTCTTAGGCTTACCGGTTCCCTCGGCTATTCGGAGCTTACCGGCAAACTTCAATATCCGATCGGCTTTTTTCTCATTGAACACATACGGGAAGCTGTCCGTCGCTAAGGCGTTGTACACCTCAGCCCGTCGCAAATCGTCCATGTGCCGCTGACACGCCAGGATAACCGACCGGCCCGCTAGTATCTTGCCGGTGATTACGTCCTGCGCGTACTGCGTCACCCTATCCATTATCGTCCTCATCGGTAAACTCGGCATACTTGCTCTTAGGCTTAGGCGGTTCCTTGCCTTTAGGCGTTGTCGATAGCTTTAGCCGGGCGCCTAGCGTTAGCCCTAGCTTATCGCCATATTTCCGGGTCTCCTCGGCGTAGCGGACATGCAGCCTAAACAGCGGATTCTCAACTAATACGTCACCGTAAGCGGTAGGTTTAGGGACTAGCAGCGGAGCGCCCTGGATCGCCTGATTAACCTCCCTGTACTTAGCCATTGCGTTGGCGTACTGGCCTAGCGTGGTTACGTCCAAATTAGCAAGTAGCTCTATCTTTTTAAGCTCTCGGGCTGTTGCCTGATAGATATTCCGGGCTACCCGGCCCTGCACCCAATCCGGGCAAGCAAGTTTATCGTTTTCGCCTTTAACCTTGGCTTCTTCTCGTCGCCGCTTAGCAATTTCGGCTTTTGTCAGGTGTTTCTTACCGTCTTGAATGAGCACGTCTATCGGCTTTTTCTGTCTCCCCACGCTAGCACCTCCAATCTATGAACATTATGTGAACAAACCCATAGAAAACCCGAAAATAAAGGGACATTTCACTTTTAAAAAGGCCGGATGCGGTGAGGCTAATAGGCTAAAAACATTTTAGCCACCCCCCTACCCCTAGCCGTATAGCTTCTTGTCCTCCCAGGTCTTCATGTTATGATGTGCGTGACAAAGGTACTGCAGGTTGCTTTCCTCTAACCGTAGCTCCCAGGCTACAGCAATAGGGATAATATGGTCTAATATGTATCCAGCCCGGATACGCTTCTCAGCCTTGCACCTGGCACACAGCCCGAAGCACTTCTTAATCACAACGGCCCTAAGCCTGCGCCATTCTTTACTTTCATAGAACGCTTTAGCTATTTGGTCGCGTTGGTGCTTGTCGTAATATCGGTGCCGTTCACTGGTGTCTATTGGATGCTTGGCGCACCGGATCTCGCCCGGCGCTATCAGCTCACCGCATCCCGGCTTATTGCATAATTTTCTAATCGCCATAGCTACCTTTCTGTAGAAAGCAAAAAGGCCCCTCCAACAAGGAAAGGCCTTTTTTCTATTACAAGGAGGAGGTATTTATAATATAGCCCGAAACTAAGCATCAAAAGTCGCATCATAGTCGCAACATCTATAAGATAATACGCTCCCCAGCTTCTAACTCATTATCTGGAATGTACAAATTATACCCGCCTACCGGGTAAGTTTCGCTGCCTCTAACCACTACGCAGTCATAGCCGCCGCCTTTATAGCGGAAAGGAACGACCGTTATATATGGCAGTTTAATAATATGACCTATAAGCATGTTTAGCGCCTCCCATGTATTTGATTATTCATGAATGTTCATTGAAGTTCTTCGCCACGCCACTGCTCAGCTTTTATCGTCTTCTGTGCATCTGATAAATTCATGCCAGTGCATTTCGGACAATGCTCAGGATCATGAGCATCGGGAGTATAAAATTCAAAGTTACACTCGTCGCAAAAGAATTGGTTTAACAAAAATTGTATTTTCATCCCATGCCCCTCCATATTCAAGCCTGTTCTACTTTCACAATGTCTAAATCTACTGCTCCACGTTGTGATAATTCGCAGACGTGCTCCGGGTCGCTAAGATCGCGCAGGCATCTTTCGATGTCCTCTTGTTTTCTGTAATCATATGGATTAAAAATCAGGTTATTTCGATTACGCTGCCCTCTACTCCAATCAATAATAGTGTACAGATCACCTGCACTTGTTACACAGATTGAAAACTTGTAATTGGATGCCTTGACGATGTAATGGTCCTTTTCTTTTTCGAAAAACACTATATTGCCAATGTCCAGTTGCATGCTCGATCGTTGTTCGTTCATTTCTTTGACGTAATCTTCGGCCTGACAGTCGGCGCAATCTTTATACTCAAGACCGTGAGTGCAAGTATATTGCAAGGCGTGGTAAAATCCATGATGCTTTTCGGTATTGCAACAATGTTCTCTCCCATTAAATTTACGAGTACCGTTAGCTCCGTAATCAGGTCCGCACACAGGGCAAGTAATCACGTTAATTCCTCCTTATGTCCTTCGATATTCATTTTGTTGTATCGCGCCAGTCCTGCCGCATTATCACAAAGCATAGATCCGTTCGTGATAGGCCCGTCAGCCTGGCAAGCTCTGACCGCCTCATAGACCCTTGATGCTCTCGCAGTAACTCAGCCTGCCGTGCTGTCAGCTTAATTTCCCCAAAGTTATCCTCCGGCTTACTTAGCCCGACGTCCTCTCCGCGTTGAGCTTTGCGGGTTATCAACTCCCATGTGTCCGATATAGGTTTCCCGCTCGGATCGATATAGCCCGCCCGCTTAAGGCGTCTTATGCGCGCCCTAACGTAGTTGCTGGTGTTTCCCAGCTCCCTAGTAAGCTGCTTTACGGTCTTACCGGCTATGAGCCCCTTGTAAACCGGGACGTCGGACTTGAGAAGCTTAACGTTATTCATTTGCCCTTTGCCTCCATGTGTATCTGCTGCAAGGCATGCCAGGTATCACGCTTAATGTCTTCGAGCATCTGAAACGCCTCTCGGGGCGTTTTTCCTTCGTCTTCCACCATACTTGCAAGCGCCGAAACAATTAATACAACGTTTCTGTTTTTCATATCAATCGTGTGCATGCTCCCCCGCCTCCCTCATCGTCTTCCTAGCCTTTCAGCGACAGCCGCCACAATTTCATTACGCCATCGGATAACCGTGGACCGGTTAGCGTTGCATTTCATGGCTATACCGTCCCAGGTAAGCACCTGCGGCCGCATCCAATAGCGTAAGTGCAGCATGCGCTTCCGTTCGTCCGGAAGGAGACTGACCACATACTCAATAGCCTGTGTCACGTTCTCCATTTCGGCCAGCGCTCGGTTACTTGCTAGAGCCGTAACTGCCCGTCCGTCTGACTCACCATGTAGAAGGGCTTGCCGGTTGGCGCGGATATGCTGAACTGTAGCGTGATAGTCCCGCAGCTCGTCCTCGATATTCTTGAAGGTGCTTTGTCTCAAAGCCATACGCTTATCAGCTCCCTTTGTATTTATCTATCCTGGCTTTAACCGCGCTCATGAGCGCATTCTGACCGGTAGCCTTTCGCTCTAGCGCATTAATTACGTCCTCGTCCATTGTGCCCTCAGCTATGATGTGATGAATGATAACATTCTGCTTTTGCCCTTGTCTGAATAGCCTAGCGTTGGCCTGCTCGTACAGCTCCAGGCTCCAGGTGAGCCCGAACCAAACAATGATACAGCCGCCGTCCTGGAGGTTAAGCCCATGCCCAGCCGAAGCGGGGTGACAGCCCATAAGGCTAATTTTGCCTTTATTCCAGTTGGCTATATCCTCGCTGGTCTTAAGCTCTTTTATTTTAAAGCGCTTAGCTATCCGGCTTATGTCGTGCTTGAAGCCATAGAACAGCAGCACCGGCTTTCCGTTAGCGGCTTCAATGATATCCTCCAAGGCGTCGAGCTTGCCGTCATGGATAACGTGCGCTGCCCGATCCTCGTCGTAGATAGCACCGTTAGCCATCTGTAGCAGTTTGTTACTCAGGACAGCCGCGCCGTTGGCTATGATCGTCGTGTCCGCATCGACAAGCGGCAAAAGCAGGTCTCTCTCCAGCTTCTCGTACTTTGCTCGGCTCTCTTTATCCAAGACAACCGGAATATAGTTAAGGATCTTCTCCGGCATATCCAGATAATCCTCAGCCTTCATGCTTACGCATATGTCGCTGATAGCCTCATAAATTTTAGTCTCGGTTTCTCGCTTCTGCTTCCACTCATAGACGACATGCCCCCGCTTTGCCCCCGCCTGGAAATACCGCTCCCGATAACCGCCTAGCGTCTGCCCTAAGCGCTCCCCACCATCAAGCAAGTAGAGCTGCGCCCACAGGTCCATGAGGCTATTTGGCGCCGGGGTGCCCGTTAGGCCAACAATACGCTTGATGAAAGGCCGGACACGTCGTAAGGCCCGCCAGCGCTGCGAATCACTATTCTTAAAGCTTGACAGCTCGTCTATAACCACCATGTCAAAGGGCCATTTCTTACCGGTCTGCGCTACCAGCCAAGGGACATTTTCCCGATTGATGATGTAAATATCCGCGTCCGCTTTTAAGGCGTCTAGGCGCTGTTTCTGAGAGCCCAATATCTTCGACAGCCGTAAGTGCTTGGTATGCTCCCACTTGACGCTCTCACGGCTCCAGGTGTCCTCGGCTACCCGTTTGGGCGCTATGATAAGCACCTTATCAACCTCGAAGCTGTCAAACATCAAGCTGTTAACGGCTGTTAGGGTGATTACTGTTTTGCCAAGCCCCATATCCAAAAACAGCCCAGCTATCGGAGAATCCTCCACGCGACTAATAGCATACTCTTGGTAGTTGTGCGGCTTATAGGCTAAGCTCATGATTAACGAATGCCTCTATTCCTTCCAGCGAGTTAATGACATACACCGTATGCCCCAAATCGCTAAATTGCTTAATCCGGTATTTCTGAATCTCTGAAAGCTTGCCGGTAGGAGCTTTCATTTCCACAAACACAGCACGCCCACCAGGTAACAGGACAACCCTATCCGGCACGCCAGCCGTCCCAGGAGATTCGAACTTCAAGCACATAGCTCCACGCTTTTCAATTTCCATTTTTAAACGTCTTTCCAGCGCTCTTTCTCGCATAGCCCCTCCAAAATTTTTAGTTGGACAGCGGACAGCAGGACAGCGGGTTTTCCTTCTCCTGCTATATTTTCATTTAGCCCCTATTTTGATAGGCCAATATAGGGCTAACTATTATTATTTCTAAATATAGTAAAATCTGCTGTCTTGCTGTCCACAGGTGCCTCAAACCCTTGGTACATAAGGCTTTTTTCATGGACAGCAAACGCGGACAGCGGATTTTTTTTGCTGTCCGCTGTCCAGACAGCAGAATTTTTGCTGTCCTCCGCTGTCCGCTGAATTTTGCCGTTTATACCACTCTATCGTAATGGAATTGCTTTCCATATATGGAATGTACTCCGCGCTTGTCACGTTGCTCCCACCCCGGTAAGCTGCGCAAAATCGCATGAATCCTCTTAGCCTCCCAGTTAGCTAACGATAGAATATCCTTCCGCAGGCACTCGTTAGCTACTTCTTGAGCTGTTATGCTGTCACGCCGAACCGTACCTGTAGGCTTGTCGTAAAAGTACTGTCTGCGCTGCTGCTCATCCAGGCTGTCCCAATCTTCCGTAATCGGTATATCAAGGAACTGACGTATAGGTTCTTCCCACTGATCGGCCTCTGTGTGTGTTTTGTGCAGCTCAGACAATACGCCTTGTAAGCTTGGGCTCAATAGCAAGCTCTCCCCGGACCGGTAAGCGACAAGCGCCTCGGCCCATACCTGGCTTATCGCGTAGTCGTCTAAATGCTCAAAGTGGTTCATAAGCCTATCAGCCGGGTTGACTTTGACCGGCCAAAAACGCCTATTGCCTGTCGGATCTTTTAGGAAGTCCTCATTATTCGTCGTGCCGAAAAATACGCATTTCCGGGGAAAGTCCGATACCACCCGATCGTATGCCACCCGGTACCTGTCAGACGTTTTTGAAAGGAAATTTTTTATCTCGTCAACGTCGGCCTTTTTCATGGCCGCAAGCTCGCCAATTTCGATAATCCAGGCGCCCTGTAGCTGCTCTGAGGCTTCCTTATTCTCGAATGTCTTGAGGCTATCGTTAAACCATGGCCCACCCAACCGGGATATGAGGCTGCTCTTATGCGAGCCTTGCGGGCCTATGAGGACAACCATTGTGTCATACTTGCACCCAGGCTCGTATATCCGCTTAACGGCTGCTGTGAGGCTTTTCCTTGTAACCTCTCTAATATAGGGCGTGTCCTCTGCCCCCAGGTAGTCTATAAATAAGGTATCCAGGCGCTCTACGCCGTCCCAGGCGTTAGCCTCTAGGTACTCCTTGACCGGATGGAACTGCTTGGACTGCACAACCTCGGTGAAGGCATTTTTAAGCAGGTATTGCGTATTAAAGTCGTATTTCTTGGAGAAATGATGCTGTAAGCGGGCATCGTCGGACGCAAGCCACGCCTCATATTCTTCATGCTTAAGCCTTCGGTCCCGCCACGGTAGGCGGGCTCGGATTACCTCTCTATTCTGAAAGGCGTCATAGCCTAGCACGCCCTCAAATTCACCGTACCGCAGGAGCAATTCAGCATTATTTGCTGTTGAAAGGATAGCGCCTGTCTTTTTATCTACGTCTAGCTGCTCCTGCCAGGCGCCCTCTGCTTTTAAATCTTCTGCAAAGTCCTCCGCTGCCGTAAGCCTCTTTTGAATGAGCGAGCTTCGTATACCCGGGAGCTTTACAGCAAACTCCTGCATGGCCTCGTAGCTCGGTAGCTTCGTGTGATTAGTCGATTCCTTGCTGTCCGCGTCCTGATCTCCGAATAGGTGAATCCTTACCAGGTCAAAAGCGTTGAGGCCCCTACCGTTCGCCGGGTCGCTCTCATGTTGCGAGTACGCGAAGGTATCATCGTCATAGACGATAAGACCAGCGCTAGAGCTAGCTCCCACGTAAGTATATCTGTCGGGGTGAGCTGTCTCCTCGTATATGTCGGGCAGGAAGGCTGCAATGGCCTCCGTGATTGAATACTGTCTGCAAAACTCACCGATTAGCCCCTCCTTTTCCCTTGGATCTTGCATCTTCTTAACGCCTTCACGGTAGGTCTTTTCGCCTGCCGCTCGGGGCCAGGTGCTGGCGTCCCGCCAGTTGTCGTAACGGCTGAGGATACCGTCCAGGCTGATAAGATCGCCCGTGCCCTCTATGCCTACCGGCTTAGCATCCTTGGAGCAGGAAGGGAAGTACATCAGCCTATGCACCTGGAATGTCGTGTGATCGAAGTAGTGCATGCCGATCTCGGCCGCAAGTTTCCGGCTGGCTGCTGCGTACTCGTCCGGGCTGGCTTCTCTATCCATCGGCAGGACTAGCCGGAATTTAGCCTTTTTGGCTCTGTGGCTATGCGTCGAGTAGATATAGTAGGCGTAGCCGTCTAGGTTAAGATCCACATCGAATAGGAAGTCTTCCGCGCTCTCTACGTGGTCCGCGTCAAGTGTGATAAGGCACCGAGAGCTAACACTCTCTCTTAGCCGCCTGCCGCCGTTAACCTCGCCGCCCACATAGGCCGGACCGTCCTTGACCGCGCTCCGGGCGTCATTGTCCATAGCGTCATATTCGCGCATGGTCTCATCCGTGTAGCGGACAGCCCGAAGCTCCTTCACAAAGTCGGCCCACTCTACGCCATACTTAGGCTTCCAGTTTTTCTCACCTCGGTTGCGTCCGTAAGATATATTAAGCATGGCTGCACTTCCTATTCTGTTTCGTTTACCTCATGGGTTTGCAAAGGGATGCAAGCTAAGCATCGTAAGCCGGTAATGGTCGTACCGGGGATACGTATTCGCCTAACGTCAGGTCCGTACGTTAAGCAAGCCCTGCAAGTCCTACCTGTTTTCATCTTAGGGTCCTTGATATTATCGTTAGGCAAAGGCTCAGGCTTAGGCATGCAGTCCGGGCACCGTTGATATCTGTACCCGTTGACCTCCTTATTCGTAACATCTGACGACCGGACACCGCATCCCATGCACAAGGGCGCCTTTTCGGGCTCAGGCTTAGGCATACAATCAGGGCAGCGCAGGTATTCGTTGCCGTCGATAATCTTACTCGTAACCTCCAGCGAACGAATGCCGCAACTGTAGCACCTCGGTACGCTTGGGATGTCCGTCTCGATGTGCCCGGACCCATTAAGCATGGCGCCAAGCAGCCCATACCCAGCGATATCCCGGTAAGGTGACTCGCCTAGCGCGTCCTTATCCGTGGCTATCCTCATCAGCTTATCAAAGATACGCACCACACAAAGAGCGTCAACGTACTGAGCTGGCTCAATGCCTTTAGGGTAGAGGAGCTTCAAAAACTCTCCGCACTTGCTAAAGGAATCGCCATAGGCTGCCTGCTTTTCTTCCACAAGCTGCCCGATCTCATTAGCTAATTTTCTGTAGCTCATGTTAAGCACCCCATTCCACTTGTCCTGTGTCTTTAATCGATCTTAGATTTTCTATTGCTCTTGCGATTCGGGAAGCTCTGTCTCTCCCCGGTATGCTTTTCGGGTAGCCATTAGCCGCAGCCATAATCCACGTTGAGAAGTCCCTACTATGGAGCCTCTCGCATTGCTCCCTTATGATCTTGTGATTAACGCCCAATAGGTGAAACTTAATATCAGGGAAGGCGTTAATGCACTTGTTAGCCCAATTCGCAACAACCTGTTTGTCCTCCACCGGCACACACCCGCCGAGTGCTACCCGGTCTATGTTCGTTTCCACGTATCGCAGAAGAAAAGTCATAGGGTCGCCGTAATGGAAAACGGGAACAGGTCTAAACCCTTCCCAATTCATAAGTTGCCAATAATAAAACGACATCCTAGCATTCCCGATCACATCAAGGGAGATATACTCGTCAACATGATCTTTATTAGCTGCCACATAATTCATGTAATCCACAAGGCTAATATTTTTCCCTTGCGTAAATGCGCTATAGGCTCCGCTGTCGAGCATAATGGCAGGTCTATAACCTAGATCCTCGATTAGCGAGCTTACTGGCTTATTTTTGAAGTAAAAGTATGATATCAGTATGTGCGAAGGGCGGGCTGCTCTCACAGCCTCTATCTCAGCTGGGCGGTTACAAACCACCGAATATACATTCATCTGATCGAGCCCCCAAGATTAAATCTGTTGATTGGCTTTTTAACCGCGTTGCCGCTGCTGTCCCTCACTACGCCCCCATCTGTCCGGGCTCTCAGCTCGGCAAGCTCTTGAGCCGATAGCGTGTAAGTCTTAACCTTACCCGGAGGAGAGCCCTCCCGTGACAAGTCCCGTCTAGCGTATCTCTCGTTAGGCATATAGAACCTCCCATAGCTCAGAATCGATCATCGGCAGCATACGGGCGGCCAATGCGCCAATTACATTAACGGTTACCGCGTTCCCCGCCTGCTTATATAGTTGGCTGTCTGATATGCGCTCTAGCCGCGTGTTCATAGGGATATCACGCCTGCTTACGCGCACCATGTTTTTGGCTTCTTCCAATGTGAAGTATTTTGCTTTATAAAACTGCTTATCGGTGAAACCTTGAAGCCTCCAGCACTCTAAGGGCGTCAGCTTACGTATCCTATATGCCGGGTAATGCCCGATAGCCACACCGTGCGTATCTTGCGCGGTTAGGGTGTAGGACTCCTCGTCATCTTCCTTAAAGCGGCGTCCGTTCTGCTGCTTTGCTACCCTATCCGGTGTGAGTACCGGACGGACTTCCGGCGTCACCACTTGCGGAACCTTATCTAGCCTAGCCGCCTGTAGAGTCCCAACCTCATCGTGCTTGATGGTCGTTGTCCAGGATGTCGTTTTCTGAAACACGGTATATGGCATTAGAATCTTCGGCGTAGTGTTTCCGCTAGAGCCGGTAGGTACGGTAGGTGACACACCATCAACCGAATAGACCCGCCTGCATATATCATGACCGCTGATACCTTCGACATGTCCGATCATGATAGGCTCTACCACTCTATGGTTTTCTTGATATGCGTTAGACGTTAGCGTAGGAGCCTCCTCATGGAGCCCACCTTTGTTCTTCCCGCGAGGCATCTGTAGAATGCACGGGCCGTGTAGCTCTAATTGGGCAATCAGCGCCGCAGCCTTCTCGTCTGAAAGATAATATTTCTCAGGGACGCTAGGCTCTAAGATATCCCGCAACCTAACCGTCACCGTGTCGTTCTTGGGCCAATCAAAGTTAAAAGTCTTGACACCGTATTCCTTCGCCGCTTTCTTGGCTTTTGACTCCACACTGTTTCCGGAAATAGTCCATTCGGCGTGCCCAACATCCCTACTAGCCACAATGAAAATGCGCTCACGGTTCTGCGGTACACCGTAATGCTTGCTGTTCAGCACCTTAAAGTCGATGGCATAGCCGATATCGTCCATAATCTCGCACATAGTCTGAAAGGTCTTTCCCCTATCATGTGACAGCAAGCCTTTCACGTTCTCAAGGAGCATGAGCGCCGGACGCTTAACGTTAGCAATACGAATAATTTCGAAGAATAACGTTCCTCTAGCATCATCAAAGCCCGCGCGCTTGCCCGCCACGCTGAACGCTTGGCACGGAAAGCCTCCAAGCAAAATGTCATGGTCCGGTATGCTGTGCGCGTCTACTTTCGTTATATCGCCGTGTAGTTCCGGCGCCCCGTTGTAAAGAGCTTTATATGACTGTGCTGCGTACTTATCTATCTCACTAGCAAATACACATTTGCCGCCTACGGTATCGAATGCTGTGCGGAAGCCTCCGATACCGGCGAATAGCTCTATATAGTTGAACATTTATATCAGCCCTTTTTTCAGAGCAACGCTATGCCCTACGATATTAGGGTCTACAATAACCTCATGTGTATCTACAACTTCCAGCCCTCCGCATAAAGGACAGCAAGGAGAACCCGTATCAGAAAATGAGCTGATAGCAAAATTGGCCTGGCACCGTTCATCCTCACATGTGTAGCAATTCATATGAGCCAAGTTAATCAATCCTTCTTATAGAATTGTGTCTCGTACCCCTCAGCCTTAAGCGGTAAGCCTGGTGCCCATGGAATAGGCTGGCACATGATCTCACCCATATCCTCCACGCTGCCGAAGCCGTCCGGTACTTCTGAGACAATCTCATCATGTACATGGATGGCAATGGGATAGCCTCCACTCTCTACGGCCAGCATGCTGACCGCTAGGCAGTCCCGCGCTATCGCCTGGATGATATTCTCCACAAGCGTCCCGCCCCAGGTGCGCCGCCTGCCCCATTTGGACGTTTTTTGATCCACGCCCTCATGGCTGAGCTGCTTTTTGCCGTATTTGCCCTCCTCTAGCTTAGGCTTGTAATAGCTAAGCCGCCGCCCGCTAGGCAATTCACAGAAAAGCCAGTCTCCACTAACAAAATAGGTGATAAGGTTTCGGACTTTGCGCCTGCCGCCTCGCTCCACCGCAGCTACCGCCGCAGCCTCTACAGAGCGCCATAGCTTGACTATCATGGGGTTTGCCGCCCGCCAGGCGGTTACGATAGGCTGCAACTCTGACTCTGCGATACCATCACGCAATGCACCCATAGCGATAAGCGCATTAACGCCGCCGCCGTAACCGCAGGCCAGCGTCGCCACTTTGCCGTTCTGCCGCATCTTGCTACCCTTGGTCACTTGCTCGAGCGGGACGTTATACATGCTTGAAGCCGTAGCCTCGTATATCTTTCCGTGAGTAGCGAACACCTCAAGGACCCATTGCTCCCCGGCCACCCAGGCTAACACCCTCGCCTCGATCGAGTTAAAATCACATACAATGTATCGTTTGCCTGCCTCGGCTATTAGCGCCGTCCGTAGGAGCTGAGAAAGCGTGTCCGGCACGCTGTCAAATAACATTTCCAGTAGCTCGAAGTCTCCGCGCCGGACAATATCCCTGGCAAGCTCCAAGTCGTTTAAGAGATTCTTCGGCAGGTTTTGCGGCTGGAATATTCGTCCGGCCCATCGGCCCGTGCGGTTAGCCCCATAGAACAGAAGCGTTCCCCTCAGCCGATCATCAGCACACAAGGCCCGGCTGATAGCTCGGTACTTTTTAACGCTTGTCTTGCTTAGCTCCTGCCGCAGCCGCAGCACCTGAGCCGTGACTCCCTCATCTAGCGTAGAAAGGATATCCTTGACGGTATCCTTCTTAATGTCCTCGGTTTCGATACCTTCATCAGCTAACCAGCTCATGAGCTGAGGCCCGCTGTTAGGGTTATCAAGCCCGGTAAGCTCTTTTGCTTCCTCCAGGGCTCTAGCCTTGAACTGCTCATCACACGCCATGGCCTGCCGGACAAACTCCCGATCGACGCCAACGCCGCGGTTATTTATCTGTTGGTCTAGGCGCCACAGCTCCCACTCATCCGCAGGAACCGGGAAGCGTGCGAGGGCTTTTGCTACAGCCCTCTCAGTGTCAACGTCTGTCCGGCAGTAAGACCGGTACTCGTCCCAGCGCACAGGGTCATGATGCGGGTAGTTGCGCGTCCTGCCGTTGTTAACCTTAGTGGGCTTACACGGCACGGAAAAATATTTGATAAGCTGTTTACCCTTTGCGTCTTTCTGGATCTCTACGCCGAGAACCTTGGCCACGCCGTCCAAGTATCCCGGCAGACCCAGGTAACGGGAACCAAACCGCCGTACATTCCCATTGATCGATAGGGAGCTTTAAGCCTAGATGCTTCTCAAGACAACCGATTTCAAAAGAGGCATTATACGCCGTCTTTTTAACTGTCGGATCTAACAGAGCGGAAAGGACATGAGCCGGAATGTCCTCAAAATTCGCAAGGTCAATATCCACTACCGGCTCATCGTCGAAAGCGTAGGCAAATATAAGAATCTCGAAGTCGGGCGACTCTATATACTTGTGTGCGCCTTGGGTCTTAATGTCCACGCTGCTATATGTCTCAAGGTCGATTCTAAGGGCTCTCATGGTCCAAAATGATAGAGCAGGTAGGCTCTGAATACCGCTTCGGGCATAGTTTTAGCATAAACACGGTGCCACAATCGGCCCCATTCAGGGGTTTTGACCGATAAGCATACATGCCAATCCCACAAGTCGGCAGTACCACTCTTTACGGCCGAGCTTTCTTCGGACGCCGTGTTTATGGTTACGTCCACCCCTTTCTCTCGCAGGTGTTCCACTAGACTCCATGCGCTGGCGTTATCCCGGGCAGGCAGGAACAACGGGAGTTTTGTGGCCTCCCTAACCTTCTGCCCCAAATCGTTAATATTTAAGGCCATAATCTGTTGTATGTTCATAACCCGCAGCACTCCTCACAAGCCATAATGGAAAATCAGGAAAGCTCTGCATACCGCTTCAGGCAATTCGGGGGCGTGCGCCCAATAGACGTCATTGTCTACAGGCGACTCGCTAACGATCTTAACAACCCAATCCCCACTATTAGCCTCGCCGCTCTTTACGGCCTTGCTGTCAGGGCTCACCGTGCGAATAACAACTGTCAAGCCCTCAGCCCGTAAGTGCTCCACAATGAACCAAGCGCCAGCTATGTCCGTATTGGGCTCTTTTACATGTTTACCGAGAGCCGCCTCCACTTTTAGGCCAAGGTCGTAAAGATCAAGCCGGAGAATATTATCTTTTGTCATAGCACCTTACCTCCGTGACGGTGCGGCCTTGTGGCATTGTAGGCCATTTTTACATTGATCGCCTCGCCCAAATTGATACCGTACTTGCCGCAAAAGTGCCCAATACGGATTATCACGTCCGCTAGCTCCGAAGGGACGCCGCAAGGCTTCCCGTCTTCTTCGTAGTGCATTTCGTAAACCGGCAGGCCGTTCCTGATATCCTCCAGCGCCTCCGATAGCTCGGAGTGCATGAGGGCAATCTGTTCGCCAGGTGTAACGGGCTTTTCGTCCCAGCCTTTTTCAGCCGCGTTAGTTGCTGCCTCAGCCACCATGTTATTAATCGCTGCGGCTCTCATTTCTAAAAGTGATTCTCTGCTGAGATGATTCATAGTTTCCGTTCCCTCCCGGTATTAGTTGATTAATCTAAAAGGTCGTCGTCCTCGTCCTCAAAGTCGTCATTGAAATCGTCCTCAGCTCGGGAAGCGCCGCCGCCCAAAGCCGGACCGTCTGAAAGCTTCTGCAAGTTGTTAAGCCCCGCCGCAACCCCTTTGCTGCCCTTGCTATCATAGGCATAGAAGTTAAGAGATGCCCGGCCGTAACACCCGCTATAAAACTCGGTAGTGTCGAGGATATCCTCCTTGTCCGCATCAATAATTCCCGGCTGGCGCAGCGAGTTTGCGTTAAGGAACCAATGGCCCTCGAACTCAGGGTTAATATCCAGGTCGCGCTCAGTGTCGCCGTCACGCAAAGGTGTCTTACAATTCGGCGGGATCTTGCCGCCCCATTTGCTGGTTTTCCCTTCTTGCTTCGCTTCCTCGATAGCTGCTTTGATTTTTGCGACGGTTTCCTTGTCGCTCTTAGGGATCATGACGCAAACGCCGTAGGTTTTCCGGCCGTCGTCGCCTTCCTGCGGTTGCCATACGTGGCAGAATGAAAAGCGGACTTTCTTAGTAACAACCTTAGTAGACATATATGAAGGCTCCTTTATGGTTTATAGTTTTTATAATTCATCCGCGAAGTCGTCACGTGCAGAGTCGCCGGTGTTTAGTTCTTTACGCTTGTCCGATTCTGGAACGAGAGCAGGCTTGCCTTCCGATCTTTCAATACAGCCGCCTAACAGGGCCTCGAAGCGCTTCTTTTTCAGCTTCTTCTCAATGTCTGTCAGGCTGATAAGCTCCTCCGGCTTTAGGATATCCTCGGGCTCGTACCCCTCGCCTAGAAGGATCTCCTTCACCGTGCCGATGTTAGTAAACTTCCGGCTACTCTTACCGGATACCAGCTTATAGCCCGGATATCTAATGCCGTTCATAGTGGCTTGTTTATAGGCATAAGCCCCAACCTGATCGCACCATTTTTTGATATCGTCGATGATACCTAACAGCTTTGCTGTGTCTTCTACGGTTAGCCTGTTAGGGTCTTGATAGTCAAACTCTGTAGCCGCTTCGATCATGGACGCGGCCCTCGTAGCGCATGCCGCCCTGCCTCTACAAAATTGACAGTGTTTGCCGGGAATGTACTCCCCGTTACCGCTGTCTGCCGCCTCCGCTAGAACTCTAACCGTAGATTCGGCCCAATCGTACAAATCAAAAGCGGTAAGCTCGTCCGTACTGATATGGTCAAGTCTCGGCTGCACAATAGTCATGCGTACACGCTTGATATCGTATAGAATATCGTACATATTCAGAGCGCCAAGGCCGTATAGTTTCAGCTGCGGGTTGTCCGGGGCGTCTTTCTTAACACCCTGTCCATACTTGAGGTCGATAACCTCCACCGTGCCCTCATATACGATAACCACGTCACCGGTGCCGAAGCCGTCCGGGACCCATTCGCTAAAGTCTAGCCGCTGCTCCAGCATGACTACAGCGTCCGGCGTTACAGCCTTGGCGCTGTTTACTCGCTCCATAACGTAATCTACGTAGCCCCCGACATAATCCAGCATATCGGCACTGTAAAGCTCGCTTTTCTGCTTGGCTTTAAGCAAGCTATTTATTTTCCGCTTATCAATCAGCCCTAGCTCTTTACGCAAGAGGATTTCAGATATTTCGTGGGCTAACGTGCCCTCTTTTGCATAGTCCGTTTCCTCGTTCTCGAAACCTTCCTCGAACTGCGGAGAGCCTGTGCAGGCCATCCAGCGCTCAGCGCCGGAGGCCGACAGTTTGGCGTGGGCTCGTTCCTTATGCGAGTGCATCGTCACCGGACTGAGCCCCCTTGACCGCTTCGATAAACGCCGCATAGCTCGAAGCATCAAGCTCGGAAATCTTTTTAGCTCCTAAATCACCAAGGATCTCTACGAGTTTCGGCCGCATGCCTTTCTGCACAAGCTCGTTAGCCGCCGCCCGTACGTCCTCAGCCGTAAAGCTAGGCTCGTCGTCCTTCTTAGGCTCGGCTGTCGTCTCCTCCGGCTTGGTAGCGCCCTTCTTAGTGGTTTCCTCCTTCTTAGGGGTATCCTCCTTCTTAGGGGTATCCTTTGCGGCCTTAGTTGTGGAAACCTCAGCCTCTGAGCCTGCAATAGCGTTCAAAGTTGCGAGTACGGCGGCAAGCTCTGCGCGCTCACCGTTAATTGTGATTGTAAAATTCATGGATAATTACCTCCAGATATGATATATTTTAAGATGATAAGTTTTTCCTAGGCGCTCTCTGCAAAGAGCGCTTTTGTTGTTTCTTCTATCGCGTAGCCGTTCGATTAGCATCGGCTCTCATCCAGGGCAGCTAACACCAGGGCCAGGCTTACCAGGTTGCCGCCTGTTGTCCTAACGTATAGCCTGCCGTCCTTCTTGACTACTCGCATACGCTGTACCCCTCCAAGGCTAAATACTGAATGAAGGTAAGCCCGGAAGGCTTTAGGGCTAGGAAACTATCCGCTAAGTGCTCCAGCAACTCGTCCGTCGGTACTGGCACGGCCACACCTCCTTTCAGCTCTTTTGGTTAGCCAGCCAAGCAACAAAATCGGTTTTTTCGATACGCATTTGCTTTCCAATTCGTATGTGCGGTATGCCGCCTGATTCCGGTTTAAGTTGCAGGTTATCGTATACCCGACGAACATTGACCCTTAGGAAATCCGCAATGTCTTTTGGCGTCAACACTTCCGGAAGGCTGTTATTTATTTGGACCGACATCTTGTCCACCTCCTATAGGTACTCTGCGGCTCACTTAGAGCCGCTTTGTTCCAAAACTTTCAATTCGCAGCAGATTTCTCGGAGTAACTGCTCCTTCTTTTTTGCTTTCTCCTGCTCGGTCATGGCATCACCTCCAACCGAGTCGCCTATTTGTTGACTTAGTTGTCAAAAAAAATAGTCCAATTAACTTGTAGAATACCCGCTATCTCTTTTGCCAATTTAACAGACGGCTTACACCTAAAATTTTCTACAGCGTTGTAATATTGCCTGCTGACTCCAATTTTATTGGCGAATTTTTCCTGTGAAAGCTTTAATTCTTTTCGCCTAGCTTCAACAACACCCAACATACTAAACCTCCTCTCATTGTTTGTCGCCTGCCTGTTGACTAAATAATAAATCAACAATTGGGCGATGTCAACACGTTGTTTTTACGTTCATCAACAAATTTGTCAACTTTCTGTTTACACGTCCGTACTTTATGGGTATAATACACTAAAGATAGACTTAGGAGGAGTTAAAGTGTACGGTAAAAAACTGAAAGAACTTCGTAAAATAGAAAAATGGACTCAAGAAGAAGTCGCAAAAAAGCTAGGCGTGAGTAAACAGACCTACTCCCATTATGAGAATGAGCAAAGACGTCCTAGCTTAGACACGATTAGAGAACTGGCTGCAGTTTATCAGGTTAACATTGATGATATATTTTCAGATAATAAAGAAAACAAAGACGACGCGAAAACTCTGACACCTGTTGGCGGGGAGCTTGTATTACTTCCGATTGTCGGGAAAATTTCGTGCGGAAATGGTAACCTTGCTTTCGAGAACATTGAGGGGTATGAGCCTACGCCAAAAGAATGGCTTAGCAGCGGAGAGTATTTCTATTTACGTGCCAATGGCGATTCGATGAGCGGCGCCCGGATATATGACGGCGATCTGTTATTGATTAGAAAACAGCCCGAAGTTGAAAACGGTGAAATTGCTGCGGTTTTAATTGGCGATACAGCCTATTTAAAACGGGTGTACCGTAACGGGGATACGCTGGTTCTTCAATCTGAAAATCCTAATTACCCACCTGTGTTTTGCCCGCCAGCCGAAACGCAAATTATCGGTAAGTTGAAAATGAATGTCATTAAATACTAATTCGGGGAGGATATTATGAACGGATCATACCGGAAAAGAGGCGACAAGTGGAGCTATATCGTGGACCTCGGGCCCGATCCAGCAACCGGGAAAAGGCGTCAAAAGGAAAAGGGCGGGTTTAAAACCAAGAAAGAGGCGCAAGCTGCCGCAGCCGAGTTAATTGTGCAATTGGAAAATAATAATTATCGAAAACCTGTTAAGCAGCTCCTAGAGAAATATCTATCGGATTGGCTGGAGTCAAAACGGATAAGCCTTAAAAGCAACACTTACGCCAGCTACAAGCACCACATTGAATATCACATCATCCCCGCTATGGGTAAAATCGACATAACTAAGCTCACTCCAGCAGAGATCGGAAAATTTTACGCTACCTTGTTAAATGAGAAAAAGCTTGCTGAGGGAACGGTGCGAGATGTTCATAAGGTATTTACCGCGGCTCTAAATCAGGCCGTTAAGTGGGGAATCATTCAGCGGAATCCCGCGGCTTTGGTTGAGAAACCGAGAGCCGGCCGGAAAGAGTTGTCCGTCTGGACTGCCGAACAAGCAAAGGAATTTTTAAAAATAGCCCTAACTGATCGGCTTTACGTCGCTTTTCTCCTCGCTCTTAGTACGGGAATGCGTCAAGGTGAGATCCTCGGATTACGTTGGAAGGACGTTGACCTGGAAGCCGGCACACTTCACATCGTGCAAACGCTCTCCCATGACGGCAAAGAGCTTTCAGCCGGAACAAAAACAAAATCAGGGAATAGGACTGTCAGTATTGACGCCGATCTTGTTAAAATCCTCCGCAAACAAAAAGCTCGTATATTGCAGGAGCGATTAAAAGCTCAAGAGGGCGAATACACAGATTATGATCTGGTGACACCGACAAGCAAGGGAACACCAGTAACGCCAAGAAACCTATCGCGGACATTTTACAGACTATTAAGCCAATCCGAAGTACCGCATATAACTTTCCACGACCTACGGCACACACATGCCACACTATTACTTACCCAAGGGATTCACCCAAAGGTTGTAGCTGAGAGGCTAGGGCACGCAGATATGAGGGTCACCTTAGAGATATACTCCCACGTACTCCCCCACATGCAGAAAGATGCAGCAGAGAAGGTCGGTAAGCTATTATTCAGTTAAATTTTTTTTGCCCACACTTGCCAACAATTTGCCAACGCATTAACGAAAAACACCCCATTTCCAAACGGACTAACATACATTAACCCGCCGCAAGAAACCCCCATATAACAAGGCTTTTGACACTATTATGCACTAACGTACATCCGACAATACAGGCGCTGCTCTTTTTTGACAGGGTAGGGGTCGCTGGTTCGAACCCAGCACAGGTCATAAAGAAGGAACCTTGAGGAATCAAGGTTCTTTTTCTATTCTTTCACATATTTTCTTACTATAGTACAAGAAAAGAACCTCGATGCCTCGAGGTTCTTTTCTTCTTCCCTACTCTTTTACTGATCTGACGCGGATGAAGAATCCGCATTCGAGCCGGCTCCCGCGTTGTTCTGCGAAGGGTCGGAGGCATTGTTCGAGCCTGAATTTTGCACGGCCGACTGCAGCTGCTGCAGCTGCTGAGCGTTTTGCTGGACCTGCTGCTGAATCTGCTCAAGCTGCTGGACATTGATCTCCTGCGCCAATTGCTCCGTCGCCTGCGATACTTCCTGCACCTGCTGAGCCGTTTCCTGCAGCTTCTGCTGTAACTGCTGAACTACCTCTTGCGCCATAGATTGCCTGACCTCCTAGGAAAGTTAACGGTTTAAGGATTTGTAAAAAAATTACTTTTTATACCTCTGTTTGGCTTTCATTTTTATTTTCATTTAAGGTTGCTTTCATCTAAATTTAAGAACGGCCCCTTATAATAAAAACCGTTGATCCCACATTCAACATATATCACGTAGATCCCTGCCGTCGCTGCCATCGACGCGACAGGGATTTTTTTTATACCCGCACATGGACTTGCCTGCTGAGGAAGAACAGCAAAAAGGCACAAATCCATAACGATTTGCGCCCTTTCCCCTTAAACCTTCTCCGGTTATGCGTACAGGATTACATTTCCTTTACCTGCGGAATCTCTTCTTCTTTAAAGCTGTTCTGGTAAGTCTTGAACAATCTGAAATAATTGCTTGAGCTGCGTATATAGGAAATAACCCGGCATATTCTGCCCATATAATTGCTGTCCTCTATGTTCGATGCGATGCGGAAAACCGTATTCAGGCTGCCGATCGCTTGATCTCTGCTAATTAATCCTATTTCTAAATTTTTAATTGTGGTTTCGATCTCTTCATTCATAAACCACTTGATTTGAACGCGAAAGTTGTTGTATTTGTTTCTCAAAGTAACAATCCTCCTAGGATGATGGTCAAAAGGTCAAGATTTAAACTGAAGCGCAAAATGGCCAAACGATTAACCGCAGCGAATATCTCTCGATTGCATGCTCATAAACTCCAGCTGCGGGTCCAATACAACATAATCTTCATCATCCTGAGTATGACGCCAGTCATTCCAGAGGCAACGCACACTTTTATAGTTCTCTTCCAAGCCATTGAACATCGAGCATCCCGAGCAATATTTAGACACTTGCGGTTCACCTAATTGTACAATTTTGTTCCTTAGGCAGCAGTACACGTTCTCGCTCTTGTTAGCAATATTCAGATGATTTACATATAACATTCGCATCTCCCTATTCTTGTTAGTTTTAAATTTATAGTAGTACGTTGGATTATATACTAATCCCTGTAAAAAGATGCTCGAAATTTGGGCTCCGATTTAAACTATTTTTCGGTTTTTAGCATGAAAAAGAAAATAAGCTGTCGAGAACTCGTCCCGCAGCTTATTTTTTGATCTATATTCAGTTCCATTTCCGCTTTGCCTAGTAATTGGCTTCGTTTTCATAGCCTGCATGATGGTAATCCGGCTGCCTCAGCTTGTCCATAATTCCCATGCGTTCAATATGCTTTTGGGTGTCCAGCGTACCCAGCTGATACAGCAGCGAATACAGACTCAGCATTCGTTCATTGTGCTCCTCCGTCGCCGCGTCATGATCCGCGGACTTGTAGGGGCCGGTGCCCTGGCAAATGTTTTCTCCATATCCGTCGTATAGGCATCAAGCAGCTCCCTTAGGTTGCGCAGCTCCTCTTCGTTCGCCTTTACGACAAATTCGTAAGCATAGTTGGCCTGATCCGCAAGCATGTCATTATCTTCAATGGTTGCAGACGCAACAGATACATAGTAGGTTTTCCTCATCTGTCTTCGCCCTCCATTTCGAAATAAGATACTTTGTATTAACCGGTACGGGCTTGTTTGAAACAAGCACCCGCCGATGGCTATGGAGAGTCTTATGAAAAGCCAGCCGGGCAAGGCCACGAAAAAAGGCCCGTTGATGGACGAGACCTTGAGCGTATCGTTATACATAAGCTTTTCCCTTGGTCAAAATACAGGGGATGCCCTTGCCGACGGCTCCCGGCTGGGACATTCTCTCCAAATAACGCAGCCCCCGCTCGCATTTTCTGCACCGGCTGCACACATCGGAGGTCACGATTTTCATGTTAAATTTGTTTTTGTCTATACCGGACGGCGGCGTGCTTTTTTTCTTGACCTTTTTGCCACTCATAGTCTTCACCTCAACACTTAGGTTGGTTTATACTATGAAATCCGCAGGCTGCGCGTACCGCGCTCGGCCAAGGGCTGCCTGTCCGCCGGCAACAATATTTTGAGCTTGTACGCCGCACAGAGGCGGCTATCCTCCCTGCGCCGGGGAAACGGGCTTTCGCGGTGCAGGAGCGCCGGTCAGCAGGCTGCCGAAGTGGAATCTTCCGAGCACCGCAGACGTCAGAAGCGACAAGCCGGCGCAGAGCGCAAACGCAGCCAGCGTCCGCAGCGACACGTTCATGCCGGGCAGCAGGACATCCGCCGCCGCGGTGCTGAAGGTCAGCATTAGCGCATGCGCAAGGTAGGCGCCGTATGAATGCCGGCCGACGAAGGCCATCAGTCCTCTCAGCCGTTGCCCCGCATGAAGCTGGCAGCCGATCGATACGATGCACATGGCGAGCACGGAGGCCAGCAGAAATAGCGCCATGAACGGCTGCAGCAGCAGCGTTGCGTTAAACTGGATAACAGCAGGGCTGCCGAAGCTGTCTACAATTCGATAGAGCAGGATGGAAGCCAGAACAGCATAGGTCCCCAGGCAGGCATATCTCCACCTCCACAGCCGCTCCTTCCATTCCTGAACCTGTAAGCCGGCCGCCGCGCCAAGCAGGAAATAAACAATGAAATAAAGCGCGTTCCGGTCCGCATATTCGGTAAACAGCGGTGTCAGAACGGGCACATGAAGGGCAGCGGCAACCTCGCTCACCCGACCCACTATGCCGGTCAGCAGCACATATCCCGCGCACAACAGGAGAAACAAGGTTCTTAACAGCCACGGAGCACCGTTGAGCGCCCGGTAAACCCGCTGTACGATGCTTTGAATAAGCGGAAAGGCAATATAAAGCTGGATAACCATCACGACATACCAGAGATGGTAGGACGCCTTGCCGGTCAGCCAGTCATGCAGCACTTCGCGCAGCTGCGGCCATTGAACCGAACGGATGCCGCCGAAGACGACGGCGTAAAGCAGCGACCAAAGCAGATAAGGCAGCATGATATCCTTGCATCTTTTTAATAGAAACGTTCCGTAAGAAACGCCGTTGGGATAATTATAGAAGAGTACGAGTCCGGTGATGAATATAAACATCGGCACCGCGAATTTTGCCGCAATCAGCCAGGCTCCGAGCAGTGTGCCGTCCGCAAGCCCCGCCTCCGGCTCATAGGCATAGTGACCGATAGCATGCTGCAGTACGACCGCCAAAAACGCAAATCCGCGCAAATATTGGATTTCCTCAATTTTTGTCTTTTTAGCCAAAACCATTCTACTCCTTTTCCATTCTTGCAGACCTTTCAAACCAGCCTTCCTATCATACCATATTCGCGTTGGCGCGTTTTGATAGTTTTTGGGGGATGAATTTGAAAATCGGTTCCCGCTTCGATATATTGAAAGTAGAACTGGCTTTTCCATGAAGACATGCCTTCAATTTCAAAGGAGTGGACTTATGATCAACATCTATCCTGCTCAATCCCGCTATTCCGCCGACCACGGCTGGCTTCAGAGCAATTTCAGCTTTTCCTTCGGCGATTACTATGATCCGGATAATACAGAGTTCGGTCCGCTGTGCGTCTTCAATGACGACACGATTGCAGGACACCGGGGCTTCGGCGCACATCCCCACCGGGAAATGGAGATCGTATCCATTGTCCTGCGCGGCCAGCTGAAGCATGAAGACAGCACAGGCCATTCGGCGGTCACCGGCTACGGCGGGGTGCAGCGCATGTCCGCGGGCACAGGAATTATCCATTCCGAAGTGAACCCGGCAGACGAAGAGGTCGAGCTGCTGCAAATCTGGTTCAAGCCGAACCATCGCCAGCTGCCGCCTTCTTATGAAACAAGCCACTACAACCCGGAGCAGATGGTAAATCAGCTGCTGCCTGTGGTTTCACACGAATCCGGTCCGGGCGTGGCCCATATCCATCAGGACATGACTATTTATTTGTCCAAGCTCGAAGCAGGCCGTTCCTTGACGTTTACGCAGCCGGAAGGACGCCGGATCTATGTCTTTGTCATTGAAGGGGATTTGGCCCTGAACGGGAATGCGCAGCTGCAAAAGCGCGATGCCGCCAGAATCACGGATACGACAATATTGGAGTTAAACTCCGGACAGGGAGCGGCGCTGCTGCTCATCGACCTGCCCTAAGCCGGATTTTTATATTTGCAGAGGAGCGTGACCTGTATGTCCGAAAGCCAGACCAATGAAACATTATATATCAAGCATGCCATAGGAAGCCGGATGCTGCTCGATGTGTCCGGTACGCACAAACGCTTTAGGCTGGCGGAATCGCCCAGAGGGTGGAGCTTTGTCATAGAAAACGTCGAGCCGGCCGCCGCCGAGCTTTTAACCCGGTATGCAGCCGACTTAAATCTGTTTTATTTCGTGGAACAGCCGGGGCAGCCGATCCGTAAAAAATGGTTTTACGATAAGGATATTCCGCAAATTCAATACAATCCGGGAACCGGGCGCCTGACGATTGATCTGGACGCCATGATGGAATATAACAACGAAAAAGTATAGCCGCCGCTTTCCTTTCGGACATCTGCCCTTGCTTGGCCATTCGGCCGGGCAAGGGCTTTGTTTGCATACCCGGATAGAGCCGGGATCCCCCTTCCGGCTCGGCTCTTAAGTCCCCAGCACTTTCTTTCCCCTTGGCTGAACTCCCTGGGCGTCGGGCTCCAGTGTAATTCCCAAAGCTTCAAACGTACCCTGCACCGGCTGCAAGTCGCACGTCAATAGGGCATTCCCTCCGGTATCCGTGCGGAATGTCCCTCCATTGTACCGTTTGCCGTCTTTAATGACCCAGAGCTGGTATGCCTGCTCGCCGGTCACGTCCTTCAGCCCGTTCATTTTCAGGACAAGCTGTTCCGTGCCGCCCTTCTGTACAATCCATGCGGTTCCTCCTGCAGACGGCATCGAGGGATCGTAGGCTTTCAGCACGTACTGCGCTTTGGCGGAAGCCGGAGGCTCTACCACGGCGGAAGCCGGGCCGCTGACAGGCTTGGCGTTCATCCAGACCGCAGCGCCTATCACTGCCGCCAGCACGGCTGCCGCGGTCAGCAGCGGCTTCCGGTACCAGGACAAACGCTGCGGGGCGTTCACAGACTGGAGCGGTAACGGTATGGGCTGTTCCTCTTCAGCCTCTAAAGCAAGCTCCTCCTGAATCCGGCTGAACATTTGCGTTTTGAGCTCATCGGGGAGCTCCGCCTCTTCCATCTCATACGGGAGCGCCTGCCAGACCTGCCGAAGCTCTTGAAGCTGTTCTCTGCAATCCGCGCAATGTGCCAAATGCGCCTCAAAAGCCTCCGCCTCTTTAGCAGACAGCTCTTTTAAAAAGTAAGGCAGCAGAGTATCGCATGAATCCTGAGAAATTGTCATGGCAGCTCACTCCTTTCTATCGTGTTCAAATGCTTGCGAAGCGTCTTTAACGCTTGGTGAAGCCTGCTTTTGACTGTGCCTAACGGCTCCCCGTTCTGTACGGCGATCTCATTCAAGGTGTATCCTTCCCAGTAGAGCCGGCGAATCAGTTGAATTTGGCTGGAGGACAAGAAGCGGTACGCCTGCTCGATTTCCTCTTTCAACAGCCGCCTCGTAATTTCATGGTCCAAATCGTCGCTTCCTGCGGATGAAAGGCGGGCAGCCGCCAGCGTTTGCTCCTCATAAGCGATCGTGGCTTGCTGGTTCCGCTGCTTTCTCAATTGATCGATGGCAATATTTCTAGTGATGGTAAGCAGCCAGCTTACGAATTTTCCTTTGGCCGGATCGTAGCCATGCTCCGTCGTCCACAGCCGGGTAAATACAAGCTGGACGATATCCTGGGCATATTGGGTATCCCCCGCAGACTTCATGGCGAAGGAATAGACCAGCCGGACATAACGGTCATACAAAATACGAAGCGCAAAGCTTTGCTTTTCTTGAATAAGCTGCATTAATTGTTCGTCCGAATATGACTGCACGCGATCGGCACTCCCCGAGTCTTACGGCGACTCTATCAGTATAATGAAAACGGATCGGCAGGTAACAAGAGGTATACTGATATCTTCTACGAATCCGTTATATTTGGCAATAGTAAACGTTCTCATAGCTTACAATCCAACGACCGGCCCGCAGCTAAATAACCCCACAAAGTGGGGCTTTTGCTTCGAAGCAGACTCAGGTACTTTGCGGGGACCCCGAAAATTTATAAATTATGATATGTTAAAAAAAGCCTTCAGGCGATGACTCGCCCTCAGGCTTCAATGCATTTTGCATTACTTGACAATAATTTTACCTTTCATTACGCTCTGGTGCGGTCGGCAGTAGTACGTATATTCTCCCGGCTCGGTCAGCGTTACCGACGCGGACTCCCCTTGGCCAAGCAGCCTCGTCTCGAACACCGGCGTCCCGTCGGCGTTTAATTGATCGGACACAGCATTATGCATCACCTGATCCTGGTTCGTAAAAGTTATCGTCGCTCCCGCTTCAACCGTCAGTTCCTTCTGCGAAAATGCAAAATGACTGATCTCCACAGCATACTGGTTCGGTGAACTGGAGTCGGCAGTTTCCTTCGCCGTTTCTGAAGCCGAACCCGCCGGATCTATAACATACCAGGCATGAAGCACATCCTGACCCAGCGTATCGCCCGGCTGCTGATCTTTCACATAGTAATAAAGCGGCATCCCTCTAAAGGTGGTCTGCTTCGTACCGTCGTCCCGCGTTATGGTGCCAAAATCAGCTGCCGCCGAAGCAAGCTCTCCCGTGACAGGCATATGGTCCGTATAAAATATCGGCCACGCCGACTCGCAGCTTCCCTTGCAGGCGCTTTGACCGGCGCTGTCCTTGGTAAAGCGGTATAAGGCCATCCCTATGGCATCCGCCAAATAACTGCCAAGCTCCGCCTTCGAGGAAACGGTCACCCCTGCATGGCTGAACACCATCCACAGGCCATTGACCCCCTGTCCGTTCGTATCCCCAGGCTTCATATCACGAACGAAATAATATAAAGGCATGCCTCGGTAAGTGGTTTGTTTGGTCCCGTCCTCCCGGACGATCGTCCCGAAATCCGCAGCATTCAATTCCGCGGAAATGCGCAGCGAATCTGCGTAGTAAACGGGCCAGTTGGCCGCACATTGGTTCCTTGCAGGCGCTGACATTCGGAGTATCCTTCATAAACATGTACAGCGTCATGCCCTTTTCGTCAACCAAGTACGGGCCCAGCTGCGCGTTATTTGCGATGGTGACCGCTTTGGCAGGAACCCCCGAAGCCTTTGCCGCATCCACAACGTTTTGATTGGCCAAGGAGGCCAGCAACGTTGTATCGCTTCCCTTGAGACGGGCGGCTAAAGCCTCGACGGTGGCTGAAGCGATGTGACCGTTGCGCAGCGCCCCTGCGTCCGCGGCCTGTGAGAGTCCGAGTGACCGCGCAAAGGTGAGCGTATCCTCGTATGTAAAATCACTGTCCTGCCTGTAGCCTAGCGCTTCCAGCAGCACTTTATAATACTGTTGAGCCGTCACAGGAGCTCCCGGCTCGAATCTCCCGCCGCCGGTACCGCTCCATCCCCATTGCGGGTTCGCTTGAAGATAGCCCAGAACCGCCTGGTTTGACTCATTGACCTCGCCGGCATCTGTAAAGCCCGCCGTCCCCTTGTAACGGAGCGCTTCGCTTTCCAGCCCCTTTAAACGCAAAAACAGCAGAGCGGCCTGCATCCGCGTGGCCGGTTTGGCCAAATAGGCTGCCGATACTCCGCCTCCCTCTCCTTGGAGCACCCCGAGCTCCTCCATCGTTTGCGCATCCGTTTTTACCGCACCTGCCGCGGCATCCTCCGCTGCCATGACCGGGATTGCATGCGCCAATAACAGATTGCCTGCCAATAGCCATACTGCCGTTTGCCGTTTTTTTCCCATTCCGCCGATTCCTCCCTGAGTCTCAACTATTCCAGCCTAATGGCCTTCCTCTTCACATAACGGAAGAAATCCGCTTTCGGTTTGATCGATATATCCGGCAAACACAAAAAATTCCGCTGCCTCTCTACCTAAGTAAAGAAACAACGGAATTCGCTGTGGTACGCTATGTAATTCGTTATGCCGAAGACCGGACTCGAACCGGTACGGTAGTCACCTACCGCTGGATTTTAAGTCCAGTGCGTCTGCCATTCCGCCACTCCGGCAAAAAGATCTGATCCAGATCTTATGGCAAAGCTTGTACTGTATATGGTGGGCCCTGAGGGACTCGAACCCCCGACCAATCGGTTATGAGCCGACCGCTCTAACCAACTGAGCTAAGGGCCCTGGATGAATTGGTTGCGGGGGCAGGATTTGAACCTGCGGCCTTCGGGTTATGAGCCCGACGAGCTACCGGGCTGCTCCACCCCGCGTTAGTACGATAGCCTCTCATAGCGACGAACCTTATTGTACAACAAACAAAAATGAAATGTCAACAAAAAAATCATACCATATAGCGAACGCCAAATCTTCCTTTCTTCAACCGGAATACTTCGACTTCCTGCGGGCACTCATAACCGTAAATCCACCAGTCTTCTTCCATTCTTTTGGCCAGACAGCCGGCTTGAAATTTACTCTCGTACAACTTGCCCCAGTACACCCAGTTCATCATAATCTCACTCCGTTTGCGTAATCTAACTGTCCGTTATTTTGTAGCATAACCAATTTTCGGTCTTCTTATTTGATCCGGATGGAACTTAACGCCGATTTCAGACTCCGTCCGTCCCCTGATCCTGTTCGCTCTCATGCCCGCTCTCTTCCGCATCCCGGGTATGATGGGCGATCCGGCTTGACGCCGAAGCGGCAATGCTTGCGACAAGGTCGTCGAGAAACGTATGCACCTGGCCGCTGCCCTTGGTATCCAGCTGTTTGATGATGCCTACCTTATGTTTATCCAAATGGCCGAAGGTTGTAACACCAATGCTGCCGTAACCGAAAACGGAGCCTAGAGCCAATGTTTCATCGCATCCGAACAATCCATCGTCCGACTCGATGATCGATTGGATGGGCTCGGACAGCTTCCCCTGCTCCGCCAATTCATCCAGCTCGATGCCGACCAGAATCGCATGGTGGATCTCTCTTTTATTCAATACAGCCTGGACGGATTCGACACATGCCTCCAACTGGAGATTCGGCTCGTACGGCTTCTGCATTTCCAGCACAATTAAGGCAATATCCGCGACCGTGACTCCCCGTTCTGCCAGCTTGCGGTAGACCGCGGCTTTCGTCTCTTTGCTGTGGACTTGACGTTTCATCGTAGCATCGCCCCTTTCTTTCGCTGCATGACAGATGAAAGCATAGTTTAGAATATGAAAGCCCTTGCGAAAAGGTTTTCCTATTTGCACCATACGAAAAAAAGAACCGCTCTTATTGAAAAGAGCGGCTCTCGTTTTATCGGACGTATGAAATATATCCGCGGTAATTACTGCGTAAGCTTGACTTTTTCTTTGTCCTTCAATTGATTTTGACCGGAAATAACCAGCTGCTCGCCTTCTTTCACACCCGACAGGACTTCCTGGTTCGTCTCGTTCAACCGTCCCAGCTGCACCTTCCGTTTCTCGGCCGTATCGCCGTTCAGCACGAACACATAAGTATCTCCGCCTTCGCGCACGACGCTGAGCGTAGGAACCGTCACCACGATCTCATCCTTCTCGTCCGTCAAAAGAATCTGCACCTTCATGCCCGGCTTCAGCTTCGTGTCGGCATTCGGAATTTCAAGCTCCAGCGGATACGACTTGGTCTGCGTGCTCATCACATCCGCCAGGTAGCTGACCGTTCCTTTCAGCTTCTCCGCGCTGCCAGGAATATAGAACATCAGTTCGCTTTTTCCGCGAATCAGCTTTGCCGATTCCTCGGTCAGCTCCGCTTTAATCTTGATCGGGTCGAGCTGCTGAACCTGAGCGGCTTTGAAGCCCGCAGGCAGCGTCATCCCGACCTCTACCGGCAGGTCTGTAATCACCCCGTTCACTTGAGCTTTAATCTCCATATTGTTAAGCGAACGGTCGGCCTCGCGGACGCTTAAGTTAGAGGATTCCAGCTGGGTCTGCAGCTGCGCGAGCGAATTGGTCGTTTCCAGCGTCTTCAATTTGTTCTTGGTGCTCTCCAGATCCAAACGGGCATTGTTCAACTGGGTTTCGAGCTGATCCAGCTGAAACTTGGTGACAAGCCCCTGATCAAAATCGTTACGCATTTTGGCGTAATTTTTCTCGGCGTCCTTGACCGCCTGTTCGCCTTTGGTCACCGCATTCTGCAGATCGACCTTGGAATCCGACAGCTCCTCTCTGGCTTTATCCAGCTGCTGGGAGGCGCTTTTGGCCCCCAGCACGTTTTTATCCTTCTGCAGCTGGATATCGGTCGGATCGAGCCTCAAAATAACGTCTCCCTTTTGAACCATTTCTCCGCGTTTCTTCACAATCTCCTGCACGTCGCCGGAAACTTTGGTCACCACGTCCATTTGAATCGAAGACACGACGTCCGCCACCTGCTCCAGAGGATCGCCGATCGATTTCTTTTCGATGGCTGCGGTTTTAACGACCTTCAAGGCCGGCTCCGCGGTCTGGGCTGCGGGCTGAGCCGCCGGAGCCGAGGTGCAGCCCGCCAGAAGTGCAGAGCTCAGCAGCACGGCGCCAAGCATCTTCGCGCTATGTTTGATCACATGTTTATGTTCGTTAAGGTTCATTCCGAATTCTCCTTTTCCTTGAAAGTCCGGCGAGTCTCAATGTATCCGCGTCATCGCCGGCTTCCATCGCTTGTTAATTCCCAGCGGAAGCCGCATCCGCCGCTGCCGCATTCTTTTTCTTGAACAGACGCCCTACCCGGCGTTTAAAGTTATCGATCATCTCATAGATGATCGGAACGATAATCAACGTAAGCAGCGTCGAAGTCGTCAAGCCGCCGATAACAACGACCGCCAGCCCTTTGGAGATCAGCGTGCCTTTGGAGAGGCCCAGCCCCAGAGGAAGAAGCGCAATGATCGTCGCGCCTGCGGTCATAATAATCGGCCGCAACCGGGTCATGCCCGCTTCAATCAACGCATCCCGCACGCTGTGCCCACCTTCCCTCAGCTGCTGTACCCGGTCTACGAGCACGATCGCGTTCGTGACGACGACCCCGATCAGCATCAGGAAGCCGATCAGCGAGGTAATGTTGACCGATTCATGGGTCACGAGCAGGCCGAGCAAGCCCCCGATCGCCGCCAGAGGCAGCGAGAACAGGATCGCGAATGGCGCGCTTCCGTTGCCGAAAGCAAGCACCATCACCAGGTACACGATAAAGATCGAAGCGCCCATTGCCACGAACATCTGCTTGAAGCTCTCTTCAATATCGTCGGTGACCCCTTTGACCTCCGGCCTCACGCCGTCCGGCAGCGAGAGCGTCTTAAGGGCTGCGCCGACCTTGCTGCTCACACCGCCTTTATCCGGGCTGTCGATTTTGGCATTCACCTTGACGATCTGTTCCTGCTGCTCGCGGGAAATCGATACCGGCGCATCCACCTGGCGCACCTTGGCAATTTCATTCAGATGAACCGTCGCGCCGGACGGGGTCTTCAGCGGAAACTGCCCGAGTTTATCCAGTGAGTTTTTGAAGGACTTGTCAAGCATGATCTTGGTTTTGAACGTGGTGTTATCGAATTTCAAATCGCCGAGTTTCTCTTCGGCCAGCCAGCTCCTTACCGTATCGGTAATTTGAGCCGACGAGAGCCCGTAAAGCCGCGCTTTATTCTGATCGACGTTAATTTCGACCTCGGTTTTGGATTCGCTCAGCGTATCCTTAATTTCCGTCAGCTCGGGGAATTCTTTCATCTTTTCCTTGACCAGCTGCGCCGCCTGCTGCAGCAGCAGCAAATCCTCCCCCTTCAGCGCATAGGAGAAGTCCGCTCCGCCTGAAGGCGGGCCGCCTGCGGAAATCAGCGTGCCTTCGGCCTCGGAGCCTTTGGGCAGCGTAAAAGCGATTCGGTCTTTAAATTCATTGACCACCTGCTTGGCATTGGAGGCCGGAGACGCCTCGGCAAAGATCGAGGAGCGGTAAGGAATCCGGTCTGTGCTGTTATTGTAGCCGATCAAGGATTCCACGTAATTGAATGTCGGCGCGCCTGTGGAATCCTTCGCTTCCCGCATAATCGTTTCAATTTCCTTGACCTTCGCGTCCATCGATTCAATTGTCGTTTCGCGCGGCATTTTGATTGTAAAGTACATCATTTTGTCCGATTCGCTCTCCGGCATGAAGGAAGTCGACAGATTCGGAACCGTCACTGCAACCGTAATGATAAAAAGAAGAAAAGCAAGAAAGGCCGTTTTTTTACGGTTGTTCAGCGACCAGATCAACGACTTCTTATAACCCGCGGAAAATTTGCCAAGAGAGTCTTCGTCATGGTGCCCGCCGGCTTTGCCTTTCATCACCAGCAGCTTAGCAAGCATCGGGATGACGGTCAGAGCGACGAGCAGGGACGACATTAGCGCTACGACCAGCGTGATCGCAAAGGGACGGAACACTTCGCCAAGCACGCCGCTGACAAAAGCAATCGGCCCGAACACGCCTACCGTTGTGATCGTAGAGGAAGTGATGGCCGCTGCGACCTGGGAGGTCGCCATTTTGATGACCGATTCGTTGCGTTCCTGCGCCTTCTGCAGCTCCGTGTATATATTCTCGATCACCACGATGCTGTCGTCGACGACCCGGCCGATCGCTATCGCCATACCGCCGAGCGTCATGATGTTCAGGGAAATGCCCAGCGGGCCCATAAACAGAAGAGTAATCAGAATCGATAAAGGAATCGATACCAGAACGATGAGGGTCATCCGGAGATTTCTCAGGAAAAGCAAAATCATGATCGAGGCCAGCACAGCGCCCAAAGCGCCTTCCTGCACCATCCCGTTGATGGAATGCTTGATATCGACTGCACTATTGTAAATGGTGTGGAAAGTTATGTTCGGATATTGTTCTTTCCAGCCGGCCATTAAACGGTCCGCTTCGGCTGCGAACTCGACCGCGTTTGCGTTCTTGGTCTTGTAGAGGTTGACGCCGATCGCCGGCTTGCCGTCCAGACGGGACAAAAACGTCGATTCCGTAATCGCCTCGACCTTGGCGAGCTGTTTGAGGAGCAGCGTATCCCCGCCGGCGGTGTTGAGCTTCATATTTTCCAGGTTGTATACCGTGTTGAGATCGCTCTTCACACGAACCATCTGCTCGTTCCCGTTAAAATCAACCGACCCCGCCGGGCTGGTCAACAGCGCGGAACCGGACGCTGCCTATCACTGCGGAGGGCGTCAAGTCGTAATTCGCCAGCGCGTTAGCGTCCAGCTTCATCGTCAGAACCGCTTCCTGGTTGCCGATCGAATCCAGATGGTCGATCCCCTTGATCGTATTAAACCCAGGCTGAATCACATCCTTATACACCTTGTCGAGCTCCTGCTGGCTCATCCCGTTGCTGCCGTAGATCGACAAGTAATACACCGGCTCCGATGCAAAGCCCATCGTCTCCACCTTCGGCTTCTCCGAGCTTTGAGGCAGAATGACGTTAGCGATCAGGCTTTCCACGTCCTTCTTCACATCGTCAGGCTTTTTGTCCTGCTCCAGCTCGATGACAATCGACGAGAAGTTATCGCTTGAGGTGGAGGTCAAGTTTTTGATGCCGTCAAGCCCGGTTACGGCCTTTTCCAGAGGCTTCGTAATATCCTCCAGCACGTCTTTCGGAGGCGCCGTATACTGCGTGTTAATCAAGACCACAGGGAAGGAAATATCCGGCATACTCTCCACCTTCAGGGTCGTGGAAGTATAGATGCCTCCCCCTAACAGCAGCAGCATAATAATCATGACCGCTGTTATATTCTTCATGGAAAATTGTGTTAATTTGTTCATCCTTTTTACTCCTCCATCACATGGGCTACGTTACTTAGACGAAGCTGCCGTCATCTCCCCTTCAAGTTTTGGTATGAAAAGGAAATCTCTTTTATCGCAAATATTTCTTCAGACTAAAGCCGTTGCTGCCGCAAGCCGAAATAGACGACCGTTTATGCGCATTTCATGCAGGCGAAGCCGCAGCGATACTTCCACAGCTGATTTTGCCAAAGCGAAAATTACGATCGTTAAGAAAATTATTAACGAACATAACATAATGGACATGGGAATATGTGTCAATACTGAAATCGGCAATTGACCAAAGCTTAATAATTCGAAACGGTTAACGAGTGAGCCCGCCGCACTTCCGGTCCGATTGCTTGCGAAGCTGTCCTTGCCCCTGCCTCCCTCCACCGAAATTGTTCTGCTTATGGTTAGTTCTTCCATCACTCTTCTTAAGACGAACCTCGAATGAAAAAGGATTCAACAAAATGAATAAAAAAAGCGCCGTTCCCCACGAGCCGTTCAGGGAAAGACGCTGCTTCTTCAAGTCCTAACTAACATAACATGCTATAAAAATATTATCGGGTGCGGAATTTCTGCGAATGCTCCTTGGCCTGCTCCACCGTCTTGATCCGGTTGCGGCTCCATTCGAGCAAAATCCGGTCGATATACCGGAAATGCACTTTTCCCGCAAACACCGCTTCCTTCAGCCCCGCCAGAATCAAATCCTCGGGATAGCCGTCTTTATCCAGCCAGCCGGTAATCGATTCAAGCTCCATCGGCGTGAGCGGACGGGCAAATTCTTTTTCGAAGATCGAAAAAATATCTTTACGCACCGGAGGCTCCTCCTGCTGCTGACGCTTGGTCGTTTCCTCCAGCCAGCAGGCGGCCAGCCGCTCCATGAGCGGATTGAAATTGTATTTCTCATTCTGAACGCCGGTTACCGGGTCGAATCCTTCGTCAATGGACAGCAAGCCTTCCTTCAGCAGCTTTTGAAGCGCGGCGATCACCTTCTCCGGCGGAATGCTCATTCTCCCCTGCAGCTCCTCCAGCGTCGGAAAGTCCTTGTTCTCCTTCTCCATGAGCGCCATCACATGAATGATGAGCATCACTTCCGCCTCGGACAGCTTTAACTGGCGGTAAGAAGCTAACAGCAGATAGGGTACCGCCACATTGCCGGAACGCCAGCCTGCCGTGAAAGCCGCCAAAAGCTCGCTCTGTTCTATCTCGTTACGTTTCATCCTCTTCCATGTCCTCTCTTCACTGGCAAACGTACGCCGTTCCCGCCTGTACCCAGCCTTGCGGCGTTGTGCCGCGCCTTAAGGATACAGACGATACAGCAATCTCGGGAACGGAATCGTTTCCCTTACATGATCCAATCCGCAAATCCAGGCTACCGTCCGCTCCAGCCCCAATCCGAAGCCGGAGTGCGGCACCGTCCCGTACTTACGCAAATCCATATACCATTGGTACGCTTCCTTGGACAGCTCGTGCTGCAGGAAACGTTCCTCCATCAATTCCGGATCGTCGATCCGCTGGCTGCCGCCGATAATCTCGCCATAGCCTTCCGGAGCGATCATATCCGCGCACAGCACCACCTCCGGCCGCTGCGGATCCGGCTTCATGTAGAACGCCTTGATCTCCGTCGGATAGTGGGTAATAAACACCGGCTTATCGTGGCTGGCCGCAATAGCCGTCTCATGAGGCGCTCCGAAGTCTTCTCCCCACTCAAACTCGTGCCCGTTGTCCTTCAGGAACTGCACCGCCTCGTCGTACGTAATCCGCGGGAACGGCGCTTGAATTTTCTCGAGCTTGGACGTATCCCGCTCCAGCACCTCCAGCTCCGCACGGCAGTTGTCCAGTACGGACCGGATAATGTGAGAGACGAACTGCTCCTGTACCTCGAGATTTTCCTCATGCGTAACAAAAGCCATCTCCGGCTCAATCATCCAGAACTCGATCAAATGCCGGCGGGTCTTCGACTTCTCCGCACGGAACGTCGGTCCGAACGAATACACTCTACCCAGAGCCATAGCCGCAGCTTCCATATACAACTGACCGCTTTGCGTGAGATAGGCGTCCTCGTCAAAATATTTCGTATGAAACAGATTCGTCGTTCCTTCGCAGGACGAAGGCGTCAGAATCGGAGGGTCGATCAAGTGAAAGCCCCGCTCGTCAAAAAATTGCTGAATGGCGCGGATGATTTGCGCCCTCACGACCAGAATAGCCCGCTGCCGCGGCGACCGGATCCATAAATGCCGGTGATCCATCAAGTAATCGACCCCGTGCTCCTTCGGCGTGATCGGGTAATCCGCCGTAATTTGTATAATCTCGATGCCTGTTACCGTCAGCTCGTAGCCGCTCTTGCTGCGCGTATCCTCGCGAACCGTGCCTGTGACGTACAGAGAGCTTTCCTGCGTCAGCTTGCCTGCGGCTTCCCATACTTCCTCGGGCACCTCGCTCTTCACGACAACGGCTTGGACAAATCCGGAGCCGTCGCGCAGCTGCAAAAACTGAATTTTACCGCTGGACCGCTTGTTATGCAGCCAGCAGCCAATCGTTACCGTACCGTCTTTGTGTTGATGGATATCGCGAATCATGGATAAATTACGGCTCATCGTTTGGATTCATCCTTCCTGCATCTTAGGGTTAACCTGCTCATTATACTACATCTATGCGGTCAGAAATCAACTGATGCGTATCCCGTGCAATAACAAGCTCCTCATTGGTGGGAATGACCCACACCTGAACGGCCGAGCCCTCTGTGGAAATCCTTCTCTCCTCGCCGGATCTAATTTCATTAGCCTGCTCGTCCAGCTCCAATCCGAGGAAGGTCAGCTTGCGGCAGACGGAGGCGCGAAGATCCGCCGAGTTCTCTCCGACTCCCGCCGTGAACACCAAGGCGTCGATGCCGTTCATCGCCGCGGCGTAGGCGCCGATATATTTTCGCAGACGGTACTCGTACATATCGAAGGCCAGCGCGGCGCTGCGGTCGCCGGTGCCCATCGCCTGCACAATTTCCCGCATATCGCTGCTGATGCCGGAAATAGCCATTAATCCGCTGTGTTTATTCAGCATCGAGTTGACCTCGCTCAGCGTCAGCTCTTCTTTGCTCATCGCATAAGGCACGATCGCCGGGTCAATGTCGCCGCTGCGCGTCCCCATCATCAGTCCCTCCAGCGGGGTCATTCCCATGCTCGTATCGTACGACTTGCCGTTGAGCACAGCCGTGCAGCTCGCACCGTTCCCGATATGGCACGTCACCAGCTTCAGCTCGTCCAGCGGACGCTGCATCAGCTTCGCAGCTCTCTCGCTCACATAGGCATGGGAGGTGCCATGAAAGCCGTAACGCCGAACCTTATGCTTCTTGTACAGCACCATCGGAATCGGGTACAAATAAGACTGCGGCGGCATCGTCTGATGGAACGCCGTATCGAATACGACGGCCTGCGGCACCTCCGGCATGTTCCTCTCCACCGCTTGAATGCCGAGCAAATGCGCAGGATTGTGCAGCGGAGCCAAATCAAACAGCCGTTTGATTTCCTGCTTCACCTCATCATTGATAATGACGGAGCTGGAGAACGATTCTCCCCCGTGAACGACCCTGTGGCCGACAGCCTGGATTTCCCCGGTCGATACGAGTACCCCATGCTCAGGGTCAGTCAGCAGGTCAAGCACCTTGCGAATGGCCGTCGTATGCTCCAGAATCTCCTCCACCTGGCGTACCTCCTGCTTGCCGGAAGGCTCGTAGCTCAAAATAGCGGAATCCATCCCGATGCGTTCCACCTTGCCTTTGGCCAGCACCGATTCGTCTTCCATCTCATACAGCTGAAACTTAACAGATGAGCTGCCTGCGTTGATTACCAAAATTTTCATAGACGGTCACCTTCCTTGTCATAACGGAAAAAGCCTTGGCCGGTTTTCGTTCCGAGCTGGCCTGCCCGTACCATCTGCTTCAACAGCACGGATGGGCGGTACTTCACGTCCCCGAACTCGCGGAACATGCGCTCCATGGCCGATAGAACGGAATCGAGGCCGAAACGGTCGGCCATTTCCAGCGGGCCGTAATGAAAGTCATACCCGATCCGCATGGCGGTATCGATATCCTCGGCGCTTGCCACACGCTCGGACAGCGTATGCATCGCTTCATTGATCAGCACGCAGATGAGACGCGTCGTCACAAAACCGGGGGATTCATATACCTGGATGCCCCGCTTCTGAAGCGTATCTTCTACGAAGCGTTTGGTCAGGTTGAACGTCGCTTCGGATGTCTTTAAGCCGCGGATGATTTCGACAAGATGTATTTTCGATACCGGATACAGAAAATGCATGCCGATCACCCGCTCCGGCCGCTGCGTCTCAGCCGCAATTTCCGTAAGACTGAGCGTCGACGTGTTGCTCGCAAGTATGGTTGCCGACGGGCACAGCGCGTCCAGCTGGCGGAACAGCTGTTTCTTCAACTCGAGGTCTTCGCTGATCGATTCGATAACCATTTCGCAATCGGTTATTTCATTCATATCCGTTTCTTTATGTATACGCGATAAAACGAGCTTCTTTTCGACGGCCGTAATGGCCCATTTCTCCATCTGCTTGTCCAGGCTGATCTCGATCTGTTCTATAGCCTGATCCAGCTTCTCTGCCGTCCGCTCCACCAGCACCACTTCAATGCCTTGAGCGGCAAGCATCTCTGCAATGCCTTGTCCCATTGTACCGGCTCCAATAACTCCAATTCTGTTCCATTGCATGCCGATTCCCCCTATTCACCAACTATCCCACATGTCTATTATAACCTGATTATGCGTTCCATTCTGGGTATATTTGTTGAATATTGTTTGCCGGCTCCATTATATGCCAAGTTCATTTAGACCCTAAAAAACCCCACAAAGTGAGGCTTATGCTTCGAAGCGAACTCAGATACTTTGCGGGGGCCCCGAAAACATATCAATTCTATCATGAAAAAAAAGCCTGCGGCCGGACATCCGGTTTCGCAGGCTTGCTTGGTTTCATTATATGTGAATGAAGCAAAATTAGGACAACGGAACAACTTTCTTCGATGCTTGCGATTCGAACGCAGCCAGAATAACGTTCAACGATCTCAAGCCTTCTTCGCCCGAAATGCTCGGCGGAGTTTGCGTCACAATCGATTCCACGAAAGCGTCGATCACGCCGCTTGGCAGCTGCTTCTCGTTCGTCGCCATTGCGCCGACTTGATATTTCTCAACGGAGCCGTCGCGCAGCTCAACGATCACTTGATCTACCGGATGCGTACCGATATGCATTGCGCCGTTCTCGCACCAGAGCACGGTGCTGTTGTCGCCGCCCTTGTAATAAGTCCAGCTGGCTACGAGCGTACCGATCGTGCCGCTCTTCATGCGCAGGACGCAAGTCGCGTTATCGTCTACATCCGTACCTTCTTTGTGCAGCGTATTGACGAAAGCCGCAACCTCAACAACCTCGTCATCAAGCAGCCAGCGGATCAAATCGGATTTATGTACGCCAAGATCGCCCATAGCGCCCATAATCGCTTCTTCTTTGCGGAAGAACCAGCTGTCTCGCCCGTCGATGCTCCAACGCTCCGGTCCCGGATGTCCGAAGGACGTACGGAAGGAAATCACTTTCCCCATTTTGCCGGTCTGCAAAATTTCTTTTGCCTTCTGGTGAGGAGGCATCAGACGCTGATTATGGCCTACCATCAGGTAGACGCCGTTCTTCTTGGCCGCTTCGATCATAGCCAGAGCATCGGCTTCACTCGTTGCCATCGGCTTCTCGACAAGCACGTGAGCGCCTGCGTTCGCCGCCATAATGGCGTAAGGAGCATGCAGCACGTTCGGCGTGCACACGCTGACAGCGTCAGGCTTTTCCGCCTTCAGCATTTCTTCATAGCTTGTATACGCTCTTCCGCCGTGCTGCTGTGCGTAATGCTCCGCTCTCTCCAGGATCAGGTCGCAGAAGCCTACGAATTCCACGTTCGGATTGGCCGCGTATTCCGGAATATGTCTATGCTTGGAAATGGACCCGCAGCCCACAACCGCTACTCTAACTTTGCTCATTGTCTTGTTCGACTCCTTATATGCTCTTGATTTAGTAAATTGATGCTTATTTCAGGCCGGTATCCGTTAAAACTTGGACAAATAGTTATCTTTCAGCCAGTTATAGCTGGTTGCAACGCTTTCGAGCGGCGGGTTCGCGCAGCGGTCCTGCTCGACGATAATCCACTCGACTCCTGCGTCGGAGCCTGCCTGGATAACCGATGGAAGATCGATTTCGCCGTGGCCCAGCTCTACGGTATTGATTTGTCCGTTGACGATGCCTTTAAAATCTTTCAGATGCAGCAGCGGCAGACGTCCTGCATAGTTAGCGATATATTGAAGCGTGTCCAGACCTGCGAATTGCACCCAGCCCGCATCCAGCTCCACCTGCAGAGCTTCCGGAGACGCAGACGCGTACAAAGCGTCGAATACGTATTGATCGTCCACTTTCAGCTCGAATTCAAAAGCATGGTTATGGTAAGCGAATTGAAGCCCCTGCTCCTTCACCTGCTGTCCCGCTTGCGCGAAGTAGGAGAACAAGCCCTTCCAGGCTTCCACATCTTTACGGTCATCGGCAGCGATGAAAGGACAAATCAGGTAATGCGCTCCAATCGTACGCAAATATTCGATCTCTTTATTCAAATCGGCTTTCATATTGGCAAGGCTTACATGAGCACCGATCGCTTTTAAATTCAGTTCCTGCAGCAATTCCTTCAGCTCTTCGGCAGACAGTCCGCCGTAACCGGCAAACTCAACGCCCTCATAGCCCATTTCGGCCACACGGCGCAGCGTTCCGCGGAAATCATTAGCCAAGTCGTCACGCACAGTGTAAAGCTGCAAACCAATACCCATTCTTCTCATCGAATCAGTACCTCCATAGAAATGATGTATTTGATATTAATTTAATCAGACATGCCCTATAATAGCTATGAACGATGTGGTCATGACATGAACTATTTGGCTAAGATATTTTCGGGCTTATGCGGCGCGAAACGATAAAGGGGTCTTGTACGAGATGCTTTCCACCATTTTAACCTGCGGTTATTCCTATCATGCCCAGCCGTTTCAGAACAGCCATAAGGAAGGGGTTCCCTCCTACTTATTCCGGCTGCAAACCGAGGGCGCGTCGCAAGCGCTTGTCCGCGGGACGCTTCACACTCTTGAGCAGGGCGATCTGCTGCTGATCCAGCCGGGCGATCCTTACGAGCTTCGCGTCGAGGAGCATTGGAACAAGCTGAATCAAACGGTGGTGTCCAGCGGCGATTATTACATTTTTTGCAAGGGCGACTGGCTCGATGCCTGGTGGAGAAAAGGAAAAAAGCCTCAAAAAGGTCCGGATTGCCGCCTACGAGCGGCTGTTGACCCTGTGGCGTCAGATTATACTGGAGAAGCGCCGGTTCGAGGAGGAGAACAAGGAGCTGTCGGATTATTTGCTCCGGGCGCTGTGCCTGCATATCGACCGCGCCATTACGGAGACCCGCATGCTGCACGGCAGCTCCTACCTCGCTTCCCGAATGAAAAGCTTCATTGAAGAGCACGCCTTTCTTCCGCTCAAGGTAGAGGATGTCGCGGGCCACGTCGGCATCAGCGTCTCCCGGGCGGTTCACTTATTCAAGGAGAGCTTCGGCAAAACGATCATCCAGTATGCGCTGGAAATCCGGCTTTCCTCGGCGATCGAACGCATGCAGTATACCGGGATGACCCTCGAGCAAATTGCCGAGACGTCGGGCTTTGCCAGCTATTCATACTTCCATCGCGTATTCCGCGAGAAGTACGGCGTTTCTCCCAAGCAGTACCGGCTCGGTCATGAGGGCGGCCAGCCCTTTCAGCCGGCCGAGACCGGGCTAAAGCCCCGGGGTTAGCTTTCCCGTTCCCTATTCAACAATGAATTATAGAGGCGGGGAAATATTTATAATTGTTTTTTATCGGGTTCACGCGTCCAAAATATGGTAATCTACGGCATAAGGCCTCATCCCAAAGGAGAAGAACCTATGCGTAAACCATCGCCTGCCGGAAACATTCCTCTGTTTTTCGGCTATCAATTATTGAACTCCTTCATCCTCGACCGCGGCATCTGGATGCTGTTTCTCGTTTCGCGCGGCTTCACGCTTGCCGAGATCGGGCTGATCGAAGCCATCTATCATACAGTCATTTTCCTATGCGAAATTCCGACAGGGTATTTGGCCGATCGTTACGGCAAACCGGTCCAGCCTGCTGCTCTCCCAGCTGCTCGGGCTGGGGGCCGCCTTAGCTCTGGGCCTGGGATCGGGTCCGGCCGCCATCATCCTCGGGTTTCTGCTGGGCGGGCTTGTCGGCACCCTGCAGTCCGGTGCGACCAGCGCACTTGTATACGAATCGCTGCAAGCGCAAAAGAAGGAACGGCTGTTCAAACGGATGACCTCCCATTTATCCGCCGTCGCCTTGGTATCCATGGGCGTCAGCGGCAGCCTGGGCGGAATGCTGGCGGATGTGAACTGGACATACGTTTATTTGGGCAAAGCGGCGATTCATCTGCTGTCCTTCGGTCTCGTCTGTCTTATGGCGGAAGCGTCAGCCGCCGGAGGAGCCGGCGGTAAGAAGGCGGAGACAGCCGAGCACAAGTCTTCTACGCTGATTCAAGGCGTAACCGAGCTTGGTTTTGCCGCACAGATCGCCCAATGCTTCGGCTTCCTCAAGGACAACCGGCCTTTTCTCACCTTGAGCCTGCTCGGCATGATGCTTCATTCCATGGCCTGGACCATCACCTTCTACAGCCAGCTCCTCTTCCAATCCAACGGCTTCTCCCATGGAGAGATCGGTACCTTGAACGGAGCCGAAACCTGGATCTCCGCCGGCATCACCGCCATTGCCTATATAGGGGAGCGGCGGCTCGGTCAGAAAGCTTCGATTGTGATATCGGCGGCAGGGTTTACCGCCTTTCTGATCATGCTGTCCGCTACAGGCAAGCCGCTTCCGCTGGTCAGCGCCTTCCTGATGCTATCTGTATTTATCAGCTATTTGGAGCCGCTGCTCGAATCGTATTTGAATGAGCTGGTCCCTTCCTCCATGCGTGCGACCATGCTGTCCGTATTCAATATGATGATCTCGTGCGGCATGATCGTCACCTTCTGGACGATCGGTGCCCTTGCCGACCGCGGCGGCGTATCTGCCGCCATTCAGTCGGTATTGATTTTCTGGATTCCGCTGCTGCTCGTCGTTACTCTGTGGTGCTTGCGTCATCTTCATCACGGCGCAGGCACGGAGACGGCAGCGGATGGAGATTAATTTTAACAAAACCTTTGCTTTATTCTGAACACGAGATATACAATCACGGTCCGATCGGTAGTCTAGCGCACACGCGTGTATTATTGCGCAGCGCCGGTACACTCGGCACGCTACAGAGCTCATTTAAGTTGCATTCGCCGGTTGCGCATCTTATTTCCAAACACTTTTTAGCATTTGATTCTCCCGATTTAACTCTTGAACGTATCGCTTTTGATCGACATCTCTGGCGTCTCCCCTCTAGCTCAGTCATCGAACCTCCCTCTCTTGTCCTTTGATTGCCATAAAGATGCACCCCTTAGAAACCATTGGAATACTCAATTTTTCCAATATGTATTCTAAGCGGTGCACTTCACATCGGGTAAGGAAGATTTGACTAAATCATTCCCCATGATAGTCGATTAAATATTGTAAGTCATTTTCTTCTCTAATAAACTCAACAGACTTGCCAAGCGCCGTAATAATGACACTTGGACGATAGTTTTCCGGGTCAATATGATAAATCTGGGCTGAAATCAAAAGATTATTTTTCAGTAGCCTATAAAATAGAACATTAAATGGTCTCGGAATATAGCCAATGAGATTCATCTTTTTTGAATCCAAGATTTTAACAGCAAATGGATCATGTTCGTTATCTTCTTCAATATGTAATGTCAATTCTGTTAGTCGAGAAATTTGAGCATTAGCTATTTTATAAATTGACCATCCAGCAACATCGAAACTGAAAAACATACGCTCATTTTCAATTACTACAGGGTTAGAAAAGGAGAGGGAATCCGTAGCTAATCTGCCGTGAGTAATAACAAAGTAATCCCAGTAGACATCATCAGATAAATCGAGATTGTTATCTTGCAGAAACTTTTTAAAATCGCTTCTATTTTTATTCGGAAGCCTTCTTTCAAAAACAGGAAATAATTTTTCACTTTCGTAAATTTTTTCAGTTTCGCTTAATCCAACAAATGGCGTAAATCCTTCTTTACCTGCTTCGATCAAGATATTACTGATATAGAAGAACTTATATTTTGAATCTTTTTTCTCAAGGACCCCAACCAAGTAGTTTTTCTTGGTTTCTTGACTCTTCCAATTAATTAACAATTTATTAAAAGATACCTTACTCATTTATATACACCCTCAAGAATGTAATTTCGTCTAAATTTCAAAAAATCTGAAACAAAATCCTTTTTCATATCACTCATTACTTCTACTGGCACCTTGTGCACTATTTCATCTATTTTATCATCAGTAAGCAATTGTACTATATACCGCATAGCTTTTAATTCCGGAGTAACTTCACCAGCTTTTTTAAAAAATTCAAAAGAATTTAACCGCTTGTAGTCATTAATGTCCCCCCACCATATACGTGACGCAGATTTCTTTCCAAAGTAATAAGAATTAAGCATTTGTGCATCTCTATACATTAATTTAATTCGATCATCCGTCAGTTCCCTGCCAAGACTTGAAGAGTTATCATAAAGGGGAGCAAAAAATAATTTGCGAGTTACCTCGTCTTTAATTAACCCAAAATTATCTTGATGACGATCAGTATTGCCGATAAGCGTGTCGAAGATTAGCATACTATACAACTTATCAATGATATTGTATTTTTGAAACACCCTAATTAGAAGATCATAATTATAAATCTCAATTGTTCCTCGTAATGTTTCTCGATCATAGGTGTAATCAAAATCAGAAATCATATCCGCACCTTCAATTAAACTCTCTAACCCTTCTTCAAGAAAAGAGCAGCAAAGCGCTCCATATATCACCCCTGACTTTATTTTTTCAGGTGTTATGCCATATGAATTGATAATTTCATCATTTGCTTCGATACAACCAATTTCAACTGTATGAGTAAATATATTTAAAACTTTCCCTACTTCGTAAGCGATTTTTTCCGACCACATCTCTCCAGTTGACTCATTTAATACTCTCCATGATTCTGAAGTCAATGATACCGGGAGTTTGAACAAAAACAATTTATTATCTTCCGGTCTTCTGTACCAACTTTTTTCTTTAGATCCCGATGCTCTAATCTTTTCTGTCTTCCAGTTAGTTATATCCACTACTTCATACATTCTCATCACCATAGGGTCAATTATTTTACTTGATTATATCAAACATCCCAAAATATGCCACATTTAATAGTGGATAAGCTGGATATAATTAACTGTACTAGAATGCATATCCAACTCCGCTACTCCGTAAGACAAGTTGTAGTTAATATGTAAATTATATCATTATAAAATTTGAGGTCAAACATAATATTTGCAAAGTTAAATATTATATTTTATAATTTGAATAATATATCACAAGGACTGGTTAAATTGCCTTTCTCCTATAACCCGCTTTGGAAGCTCTTAATTGATGCAAATTTATCTAAAACTGAGTTCCGTGAAATTCTTGGCCTTTCAACAGCTACCCTAGCCAAGCTCGGAAAAAATGAATACGTATCTATGGAGGTCTTGGATAAAATATGTACTCACTTCGGAGTACAACCTAGTGACATTATGCAACATTTAAAATAACAAGATATCTATTTCGATTGCTACAATTTCTTTGGTATATTATCACTGTGAAGCTTGCTCCTGATCTTTTTTGGCCCATAAGCCACACAGCATTTTCTAAACCAAAAGCCGATTCTCCTATGAACAGAGAACCGGCTTTTGGTTATTTTCTACAATTAGCACCTGCAAACTCCGACCGAGCTAAAGCTTTTAGTTATTGCTACGGCCGTTCAAAGCCGAAACGTTCAGTCCGGCAAACGATACCCGGTTCCCCTTCGGATCGCGGATCCGAACGGTGACCGACTCGCCCGGCAGCAGATCGAAGAAGTTGTCGCTGAAGCGGATGTTGCCCTGCGGCAAATCGATCTTGACGAGACGCGCATGATGCCCTTCGGCGGTCACGGTAACGGTCTGCTCTTCTTCGTCAGCTACGACCTTCAGCGATGCGGCAGGCAGCCGCAGCTCTTTCGGATCGCGCAGATAATACACATTATCCGGCGCGTCGAAGCCGTTCGCCGTCAGCTTCACAACAACCTCTTCCGCCGCGCTTCCGTTCAATACTTCGGCTTCCGTCAGGCTGCCCAGCTGCACCGCTCCATTGGCAGGTACCGCGGCGTCGAACGTACGCTCAAACAGCGGCTTCCCGGCGAAATCGTAGACGCGAAGCGTGACTTGGCCCTGATAAGCCTCCACACGGTCGTTCACAGCCCATACCTGAAGCGGCTGTCCCGGCTCGTGGTCTACCGTGAGCAGCAGCGGATGGTAAAACTTTTTCGCATAGTAGAACGATGCCTTCGGCAGCAGCTCGTAATCGATCAGCGACCAGCTTGTCCCCGGCCAGCTGTCGTTATGCTGCCATACAAGGGAGCCGCTTGTCCGCTTTTTGTTCCGGCGGTAATGCTCGATCCCGTACTTCAAGCCCTCCGCCTGCGTCAGCATGGAGAAGTTCATATACTCCTCGATATTCGTCGGAATCCCCGTATAGCCTTCCATCAGCAGAATGCCCTTCTGATGGTTCGTATCCTTGTTGCGGTAAGCCATCTCGACGCTGCCCCAGTAGAACTGGCCATCCGGAATATGCTTCTCCAGCGTATAGCGGTTGGCTGAGGCATGCATGCCGAACTCGCTGCTGAACAGGGTGAAATCTTTTTTATAATTTTTGAACGTGACGCCTTGAATGCTGTAGTCGAGAATCGGCTTCTCCCCGAACTTGCGCGGATACACCGAACCGTGCCATACCTGCCAGTTGTGGCGGTCGCCTGCATCCGGGTCGTTGGCGTCATTGCCGCCAAACGGCGAGGACGGCCAGTAAGGACGGCTGTCATCCAGCTCTTCAAGCACCTCGGGAATCAGCTCATGGTAAATGCTCTCGCCGTAGAACGGAGTCGTGATGCTCCCCTCGGAGGACTTCATGTCATACAGCCAGTCGATCTCGTTGTTGCCGCACCATAGCGCCAGCGACGCATGGTTGCGGAGTCTTGTGACATTGTACACCACTTCCTTGCGCACGTTGTCCATGAAATTCCGGTTAAAATCCGGGAACAAGGCATTCGCAAAAGCGAAATCCTGCCATACGAGCACGCCGCGGCGGTCGCATTCGTCGTAAAATACGTCCGTTTCGTAGATGCCTCCCGCCCAAATACGAAGCATATTCATATTGGATTCGACCGACAAATCGATCAAATCGCGGTAGCGGTCATCCGGAATGGCGCCGATGAAATTGTCGGCCGGAATCCAGTTGGAGCCCTTGGCGAACACCTTTACCCCATTGAGAAGAAATGCAAAGGCGTTGTTCCCTTCTTCATCCTTCAGCTGAAGCTCGATCGTCCGGATACCGAATGGCTTTTTATAAGCGTCTACCTGCTGCCCGTCGGCCAAAAGCACGACTTCGAGCTCATACAGATACGGCTCGCCCAGATCATGCGTCCACCAAAGCCGAGGAGAAGCGACTGTCAAGTCGGCGGTTCCTTGTTTGCCGTTCACAGGCAGCTCGGCTTCGGCGGCAATCCGTCCTTCCCGGTCAACTAGACGTACCTTGCAGGACTTCACTGCGTGTTTACGATACGACGTCACATCTAAGTCCACGCGGACAAGCGCCTGATCGGCAGAAGCCGATACCGTACGGGCATAGACGCTCTCCAGCTTCGCCTGCCGGTAACGCTCCACGCGTACCTTGCCCCAGATGCCGACCGTTACCATTCTCGGACCCCAGTCCCAGCCGAAATTCATCGCCGCTTTGCGGAGCCACGGACGTTCCTTCGTGTAGGAGGACCATTGGAACTGTTCCTTGTTCTTGTTGTGCAGATACAACGGATCGAATTTCACTGCAATGCTGTTCCAGCCGTTGCGGATCACACGCGTCACATCAAAGCTGTGCGCCATCAACGCATTGTCCGTGCTGCCGATCTCAAGACCGTTCAAGAAAACCGTCGCGAAGGTGTCCAGCCCTTCGAAAATCAGCTCATGCTTCTCTTCGCTGTCTTCCTCGATCACATAGTCGAAGGATGTCCGGTACCACCATTCCTTCTGTTCGATCCAGCGGCTTTTGGCATCGTTATGCCCGAAATACGGGTTCTCGATAATATTTCTCTCGATTAACGCGGAATGCACATCCCCAGGCACCTTGGCGGTAATCCAGAAACGGTCGTCCAATCCGGGGAAGGCAAGCTCCTGCGGCCTGACCTGTCCCACGTCAAAATGCTGAATTCTCCATAAGCTCTTAAGCTCCATAACGTCCCACTCCTGCTCCCTATTATAAGTAAACCCATCCGATTGCTTAAGACGGCCCTGTCGGCTGAGCCGCCTCCTCACGGTATTCGCTTGGCGTTTTGCCGGTATATTTCTTGAAAATTTGACTGAAATATTTAACGTCCTCATAGCCGACCCGCGCCGCAACCTCGCTGACCTTTGCCGGAGAAACCTTCAGGATCTCCGTGGCGCGGCGTATTTTTTGCCGGGTGACATAATCGCCGAACGTCATGCCCGTTTCTTTCTTGAATACCTCGCTCAAATGATTCGGGTGCAGATGCACGTGCTTGGCCACCTGCTGCAGCCCGACATCGTGACCGAGATGCTCCTCAATATAGGCCATCGCTTTCTGGGCATGCGTGGCCTGCCCCTCCGCCAGCCGGTTATGATACATTTTCATCACCGAATACAGACGCTGAAACAGCGCATCCTTCGGCTGGACGGACGGCTTGAGACGCAGCGGCACGCTGCCTTCGCTGCCTTCTGCGGCAAGCGGACGTCCGGTAGCGGTCAGTACGCGCTCCAGCCAGCGGTGCGCGGCAATGACCGCGGAATGGATGAGCGCCTCCATGGAAGCAAGCGTCATCTGAGGGTCCTCCAGCTGCGCCTGCAGAAGGCGGTTCACCCAGCCCTTCAAGGCGACCGGGTCATCCTCTAGCAGGATGGAGGAAAGCTCCAGCTCCTCTTCGTGCGTGCAGACGGTTTTGCCGCCTTTGCGCTGCACGATATCGGCAAAGTCGCACAGGCTCTCGGCGATTAACGTTTTATAGCCGAAAGCCGCCGCTGCGGTTACATAAGAATCGTGAAGCTCTTCCTTGCGCTCCACGCGCCGGCCTAAAGCGGCGAACAGGCTGCACTTTAGCAGCTGCTCAATCTTGTGAAAGACGGAACGCAGATGCCGTTTGGTTTCCTCCGCTCCGCGGTCGGCTGCAAACGCGGCAATGATCCGCTTCTTTTCCAAAAGCGTCTCGCAGCTCAGCAAATCATGCAGCATGTTCTCGACGGCAAAGTGAAGCAGCGAGCCGGAAACCGCGGTATCCTCCCAGCCCTCCGCGGAAAGGATAACAATCTGATAGCTGGGGTCACGCCCGCCTCCGTCCAGACGCGGAAAGTAGACCGAGAACGAGCTCGAATCCACGGCATTCGCCTCGCCGTTGATGACCCATCGTTCAAACAGCCGGTGAACCGCCTCTTTTTGCTTGAAATGATCCTGACTGTGCGCAGCCCACTTCTCTTCTACCCGCTGCTTGGCTCGCAGCACCGCCCGGATAATATCCTCCGGCCGGCTCGTCTTCAGCAGATAGTCGCTGACCTCCTGGCGAATAGCCTGCTGTGCGTAGGAGAAATCGTCATAGCCGGATAAAATGATGACCTCCAGCCCCGGAATGAGCAGCTTCGCTTCCTCGGCCAGCTGCAGCCCTGTTTTCCCGGTCATCCGAATGTCTGTCAGCAATATGTTGGGGCGTTCTTTCGCAAGCCGTTGCAATGCTTCTTCGGCCGAGGCGGCGGGCTCCAGCAGCTCAAGACCGAGCTCATCCCATTTGATGACTTTGGCCAGACCGGTACGAATGATGACTTCATCATCCACGATCAAGATTTTCATGGCTTCCCCCTCCTTCCAGCATCGGGATGGTAAAGGAAATGCGGGTTCCCGAATGCAGCTTGCTCTCAATAACCAGCCCTGCGTCCGGACCGTAATGGAGCCGCAGCCGTTCGTTCACATTCCTTAAACCGTAGCTGGCGACGTCCGAAAAGTCCTGCTGATCCGGCGGCTCCTGCAAGCTTTGGTAAATGGCTGCCAGCTGTTCCTCCGTCATACCGATTCCGTCATCCAGGACGAGAAAAAACATCTGCTCCTCCTTGCGCTCGACGTAAACGGTAATATGGCCTTTGCCGTCTTTTTTCTGGACGCCATGGATCATCGCATTCTCCACCAACGGCTGCAGCAGCAGCTTGAGCATGTATTGATCCTGCAGCTCCGGATCGACGACGATATCGACGTCGAACTTGTCCGGAAAGCGGATGGACTGCACCTGGGCATAGTTGCGAATATGAGCCAGCTCCTGATGAACAGGGCAAAATTCCTTGCCTTTATTCAAGCTGAAGCGTAAAAAATCGCTCAACGCGCCGACCATGTCGGCAATCCTTTTCTCCTCCGTCAACAGGGCGATCCAATGAATCGAAGAAAGCGTGTTGTACAAAAAATGCGGATTGATCTGCGCCTGCAGCGCCCTCATGTCCGCTTCCTTCTTCCGGGCCTCATTGCGAATCACCTGCATCTTCAGTTTCTCAATGTGGGAGCCGAGCATGTTGTAGCTCTCCGCCAGCTTCCCGATCTCGTCGGAGCTGTTTGTCGCGTATAACGGAAGAGGCTCCTCCGGATTAACCTTGGATAACAGCCTCGTTAACGCACGAAGCGGATTGGTGACCCGGTGAACGACGAAAAAAATGATGCCGACCGTCGCAAATATCGAAATCAGCACGGCAATGGCCGTCAGCTGCAAAATATAGCGGTTCTGCGCGCTGTACAGCTCGAAGGGAATTACCCCTACCAGCGTCCAGCCGACCAGCGGCTCTTTATAATAGAGCATCGATTTCTTCTCGTGCTTGCCCTCTCCGTAGGTGATCGTGCCGTAAGCTCCCGATTTCAATCCCGGGGATATCCCCGGATATAACGACTCGAACGGCCTGCCCAGCCATTGATCGTCCGTCGCGGACACGACATGTCCTTTATCGTTAATCAAAGCTACGTTCCCTTGCCCGTCGCCAAGCTTCGGCTGAGACCAGTAGCGGGAAATGGCTCTCTCATCCAATGAGATGACAAGCCAGCCCATCGTCTGGTAATTGTTCACACTGCGAAGCGGACGGATAAAAGAAAGCACCTTCGATTTTCCGTTATATTTCTCCACGGTGTACAGCTCCGTCCAGAGCTTGGTCCCCACTTCTCGTATCATTACCTGCTCCTCCAGATCCGAGCTGTAGATGGCAGCCGTCGAAAGAACCGGATTCGCATTGGCCGGATAGATCGTCACATTCGATATATAATCCTTGGAGCTGACCAAATTAGCCATAAGCCCCAATATACGGGTCTGGGAGGCGAAATCCGCGTCCGGACGGTTGACATATTGCTGAATATCGCTTTGGCCGATTAAGGTGATCGACAAATTCTCGACGTCCTGCAGCATAAAGCGAAGATTCGCATCCATTTGGCGCAGCGTATCGATTCCCGACTGCTCCGCCTTCTCCTCTGTAATGCCAGAGGAAATGCGGTAGGCGAAGCCGCCAAGGAACACCAAGGGAATGAGCGTAGTAATCAGCATAATAAATGACAGCTTACGTCCTAAAGAAAGTCCCAACCATCGCCGCATTAAACCGTAGCCTCCATTGCAGTCAAGTTCACAGTAAAGCCGCTGACGCTTAGCCTTTCACCGCTCCCGCCGTCATGCCTTTCATTACCTGCTCCTGGAATGCCAGATAAACTATAATAGTAGGAATCACTGCAATCGTCATCGCAGCCAGAGTCAAGCCGTAATCCGTCTGATAGCCGTCCGCAAAGGTTGCAATGCTGAGCGGAAGAGTTTTCAAGGACGATTTACTGATAAACACCAAAGCGAACGAGAAGTCGTTCCAGGAATGCAGGAAGCTTAGAATTGTAACGGTAGACAGCGCCGGCAGCGAAATCGGCAGCATAATTCGTAAGAATACACCCCAAAGTCCCGTTCCGTCAATAAATGCCGCTTCTTCAATCTCCTTCGGCACCGAAGTCAGATAGGCCGTCAAAACGAATATAGCCGTAGGCAAAGCAAAAGCTGTATAAGGCAAAATCAAGGCCCAGTACGTATTCAATACCGACATTTGTTTCATCAAAATAAATAACGGCACGAGCGTGCTGTGAATCGGGATCAGCATCCCTACAACGAAAAAGCCTAAAATAAGTCCTTTGCCTTTAAATTTCAATCGGGCGATAACAAACGACGCCAACGCGGAAATAAACAAAGTCAATACCAGTGAGACGACGGAAACAATGACGGAATTGGCAAAAGCCGTTCCCATCTTAGAAGATTTCCAGGCGCGGACAAAGTTATCCACCTGCCATGCCTCCGGCAGTCCGAAGGGCCGGTTCATAAATTCGGCGTTCGTCTTGAATGCGCTGATTACGAGCCAGAACAGTGGATACAGCGTCAGCAAGCCGTAAATGGTCAGCAGGATCCAGAAGATCGTACTCTTCCACTTCTTAGCGGACGCCCCGCTGCCGGCTTTGAATGGTGATACCGATGATTTTTCGACCAGTAATCCGCTCATTAGGCATGTCCTCCTTTCGCTTCCTGCTTCGATTTACGGCTGGTCAGCCATTGGCTGGTTCCGATAAAGAGCAGGCTGATAATAATAATGGATGTCGAAATCGCGCTTCCGTAGCCGTAGCGGTAGGAAGAGAACGTAGAGTTGTACATGTAAGTGGCGAGCAGCTCGGTTGAATGCGCCGGTTCGCCTTTGGTCATGACATACACAAGGTCAAACGATTTCAAGCTCCCGGAAATACATAAAATAATGGCGACCTGCACGGTGCTCCAAATCATTGGCAGCGTGATGGATACGATCTTTCTCAATCCGCCCGCCCCGTCGATCAAAGCCGCATCGTGAATCTCTCCCGGTATGTTCTGAAGCGCAGATATAAAGATGATCAGATACAAGCCGACAAAGCTCCACAGCAGCGGAGGAATCAGAGAGAAAATAGCGATTTTGTCATCCGACAGCCACTGCAGCTTCCAGCTGCTTAAACCTACGGCATCGAGCAAAAAGTTCAAAATCCCGATTTGCGGGTGATAAATGTACTGCCAGATCATCCCGATAATAACAGACGACATAACCATTGGCATAAAAATAGCGGAACGCAAAAACCGCTGAAGCGGATTGCTTTTGTACAGTACGATGGCCAATACCAGCGCCAGCGGCAGCTGTCCGAGCACGGAAGCAAGGACGAAGATCACGTTATTTTTCAAAGCCCGCCAAAACACCGGATCGTGGATAACCTCCACATAGTTTTTCAACCCGATGAATTTGGCAGCGCCGATTCCTTTCCAATCGAAAAAGCCGTAGTAAGCCGACCAAATGACCGGCACAAAAACGAACAAAGAATAGAGCACTAAGGCAGGCAGCAAGCCAAGAACCACAAAGCGGCGCACATTCAATGTATTAGTCATCAATTTCACTTCCTTTGCTGGTAATTAATCAGCCCTCCGTATTGGAGGGCTGGCTGATTTAAGAGATTTTGGTTATTTACCGATAGCCCCTGCCTGTGCGTCCTGGATTTTTTTCGCAATCGCTTCAGGGTTACCGCCCATCAGCAGCTCTTGCAATCCGTTATTGATGACTTCGACAGCCGCAGAGCTCAGCTTGGAGTCATACACCGGCGTAATTTTCACATTCTTCATCAGTTCGTTCAGCTCTACAAACAATGGATGTGCTTTGGCTTTATCTACATCGATTTTGTAGCTGACCAGCGTGCTGCTGTCCAATGTAGCTTTTTGGCCTTCAGGTCCGGACAAAGCGTACAGCAGTTGCATCGCTGCGTCCTTTTGGGCGCCGGAAACCTTTTTGCTGATTCCCATACCTGTACCTACAACGCCCGCAGTCGTTTGCGGTTGTCCTTTGCCGCCGTCAACAGCCGGAAGGATCGTGATGTGCGTCGTATCGAGCACTTCTTTCGGAGCCGTTTTTACCAGGTTAGCCAGCGCCCAGCCGCCATCCATGAACATAGCCGCTTTGCCTTGCGTATACAGCTGGATCATTTGGTTTTCGTCGATGCTGTTGAAGCCGTCCTGGAATGCCTTGGAGTTGCCCAAGTCCTGCATTACCGTCAAAGCTTTGACGAATTCAGGATCGGTGAATTTCGCGCCGTTCTGAGTAACGGCTTTCAGGAACCAATCCGTTCCGGTTACGCGGTCGCCGATTGTACTGAAGATCGTCGATTGAGATACCCAGTTAGCTTTGTTGCCGAGAGCTACCGGAATCACGTTGTTCTTGTTGAACGTATCAATTGCCGTTTTCAGCTCGTCCCACGTTTTCGGTACTTTCACGCCGTATTTATCAAAAATCGCTTGGTTGTAATAAATAAAGGAGCTTGGCGCCAGGTTCATCGGTACAGAATAGGTTTTGCCGTCTACCGTAAAACCGTCGAGCGCGTTCGGGATGAAGTTATTTTTCCATTCCGGCTTGCTGTTCAAAAATTCGTCAACCGGTTGAAGCAGATTGCCGTTAACGAATTCCTTCGTCATGGCATCCGGCCACATCACGAACATATCCGGCATCTCATCAGCAGCAGCAACCGTGCGCAGACGTGTTTTCAAGCCGTCCGTCGGCAGCCCTTCCACTTCAAGCTGTACCTCGGGATGCGCCGCTTGGTAGTCGTCCAAAATTTTGCGCATTGCGATCGCTTTCGCATCCTGGCCTGTCCAGTTATGCCATACGGAAAGCTTTACTTTTTCTTTGGAACCGCCGCTTGCGGCCGCTCCTTTATCATCAGACTGTTGGCCCCCGCACCCTGCAAGCATGGTCGCAGCAGTCAGCATCGCTAAACTAGCTTTAGTAATTTTTTTCATGTTCTTACTCTCCCCTTTCGTTTCTATCCTCATTCTATAAGCTTCTCTAACTTTCAGTAAGGGGAATTTGATAAGGAGGAGGGTAGAAAAATATCGGATAAGGGGAGATAAGGACGAAAAAAATCCCTCTTAGAGGGGGAAATGCCTTTTGAATCCGTTGAGACTCCGGAGAATGGGGTATGCCTACGGTCGCTGTTGAACTCGTGAATCATGAATTTTGCCGCTCAGCGGTATATTCACGAGTTCAAAGGCGAACACTTCGTTCCTACGGCACACCCCATTCCCCTCCGTCAGCGGACTCAATAGGCAGGCGGGGATTTGTTTCGTCTTAAAGAGAAGGAGCTAAAGACCGAGCGAATCGATAACCTCTTCGCTCAGATTTTCGCCGGCGTAAGAGAGCAGAGGCGAGATTTCAATCTCGCGATCTTTCAGACGCTCACAGGGGACACCCGCGGCAAGAAGCCAGCTGCGATGGAGAGACAGAATCATTTGCCGTGCAGTCGCAGGGCTGTCGACGCCCTCCTTGTTTTTGACAGGGGCAAATTCTTCTTCCCGCTTCACCTTCAATGCGGTAATTTGCTCGGCCAAAGGGAAATAGTCGAATATAAACCGTTCGAATTTGAACGCATTCGGGGTGTCAGGGTTTATTCGTTTGCCTGAAGGGTCGATGAAAGGGATTTTTTTATGAGCCATAGCGTAGGGTAAATCTATTTTTGCAAATTTCTCTATGAAATCGAACCGGAACAGCTGCATGGATATGCTGCCAAGACCGTAAACAAGCTTGCCTTTCTCATCGCGTTCATTTTTCATTTGTTCCGGAATGACGGTATATTCGACAACGGCGGGTCGCCCGCTTTTCAAGCATAGCACTCCCACTTGCTCCTCAGGACTCGATTTGTCAAGAGCCTTGGCCGCAACCGGATGATTATGACATGCCGCCAACCCGACAAAGCATGGATCTGCCACCTTGACCAAGGCATTGTCCACATTATAATAAAACAACCAAGCCAACCCCCGCCGCTTCATATCCTTAAGCGCTCCCGAACGCTCTAGGGCAGCAAAACAATCGCCATTACCGCTGGGCGCGAGGCTGATCTCCCCCTTACCGCTCAGCAATATTTTACCGTTATCGTCCAGAACAGGCATGACGCCTTGTTGAAAAAAGAAACAATCCGCCGGATCCATCCCGAAATAGTTCGCATGTTCAAAAAAATGTCGGGTCTCCTCATCGTTCTCCGGACTTGTCATGATGTACCAGGGAATGGCAGCTCCCGCTCTCTTTGAAATGTTGAGAAGCCGTTCCGCCTGCAGTTGAAACAAAGATTTGCCTGACGGCAGTCCGATATCATACGTTCCTTTGGGCCCGTCATACCCTAGCCTGCTCCCCTGTCCTCCTGCAACCACAATAGCTCCTACTCGTCCGGCTTGAAGCAGCTCCCATCCCTTCTGCTCATATTGAACCTTCGCCTCATTGGTAAAGTCATCCCAGCTATATCCTGGTATCGGTGAAAAATCACTCCCCTCCAATTCAGCTTCTATCGCAGCACTCGTGCTGTTTCGGATGGAATCGATCTGTTTCAAGTCGATTTGAAAAATTTGATCTAACAGCTTTTCTTGCAAGTCCATGGGCAATTCGTCATAAAAACGGAGCAATTGCTCTTGACCATAGGCAGCCAGCAGCGCTTCCGCTTGCGTCCTTCTTGATTTCACGAAACCGCCTCCTCTTTATCGCAAATGACACTTTTGGAGTTATTTTAACATACTTTTCCTTGAACGCTTTCCATACGATAGAAATAAAGAAGCTGCCCGAGTATTCACTCAGACAGCTTCTATCTTGCACAATTACTTATTTATAAGCCAAGCGAGCTTGGTGAGCCTCTTCATAAGCTGCGATTTTGTCCGCATGCTGAAGCGTCAAGCCGATATCATCCAAGCCCTGCAGCAGGAATTGACGGCGGTGCTCATCCAATTCAAAAGTGATTTCCAGACCTTGATCGTCCGTAATCTTGTTGTTTTCCAAATCCACAGTCAGCTTGTAGCCTTCCTGCTTCGCTGTGCGCTGGAACAGCTCTTCAACCTGCTCCTCGCTCAATTTGATCGGCAGAATGCCGTTTTTGAAGCAGTTGTTGTAGAAAATGTCCGCATAAGACGGAGCGATGATTACACGGAAGCCGTAGTCTTGAATCGCCCATGGAGCGTGCTCGCGGGAAGAGCCGCAGCCGAAGTTCGCACGGGAGATCAGAACGGAAGCGCCTTGATAGCGCGGCTGGTTCAAGGAAAATTCTTTGATCACTTCGCCTTGTTTGTCAAAACGCCATTCAAAGAACAAAAATTGGCCAAAGCCGGAACGCTCGATCCGTTTCAAAAATTGTTTCGGGATGATTGCATCTGTATCTACGTTAACGCGGTTCGACAGACCTACCAGGCCGGTATGCTTTGTAAAAGCTTCCATAGTCGTTAATCTCCTCACTTAGAAAATGATATTAGGCTTCTTGCTTCACTCTGAATTCCCAGTTGCGGACATCATAGAAGTGTCCTTTAACCGCTGCCGCTACCGCCATAGCCGGAGATACCAGGTGCGTACGTCCGTCGCGGCCTTGACGTCCTTCAAAGTTACGGTTGGATGTGGATGCACAGCGTTCGCCCGGTTTCAATACGTCCGGATTCATCGCCAGACACATGGAGCAGCCTGCATCGCGCCATTCGAAGCCAGCTTCTGTGAAGATTTTGTCCAAGCCTTCTTTTTCCGCTTGAATTTTAACGCGTCCGGAGCCCGGAACAACGATTGCCGTTACATTAGGGGATACTTTGTGACCTTGTGCGACTGCCGCTGCAGCGCGAAGATCCTCGATACGCCCGTTCGTACAGGAACCGATAAATACATAATCTACAGCCAGATCGGTCATAGGCGTGCCTGGAGTAATGCCCATATATTCAATTGCTTTCTCAGCTGCTTTACGCTCGTTTTCCGTTGGGAAGCTTTGCGGGTCTGGAACCAGAGCCGTTACATCGGTACCCATACCAGGGCTCGTTCCCCAGGTTACTTGCGGAATCAGGCTGTCCGCGTCGAAATCAACGACACGGTCGTATACTGCGCCTTCATCGGTTGTCAGCTGTTTCCATTGAGCTACCGCTTCGTCGAAAGCAGCGCCTTGTGGCACGTACTCGCGGCCGCGCAAATATTCGAAAGTCACTTCGTCCGGAGCGATCAGGCCTGCTCTTGCACCCGCTTCGATGGACATGTTGCAAACGGTCATACGCTCTTCCATGGACAGATTGCGGATAGCTTCGCCAGTGTATTCAATAACGTAGCCTGTTGCAAAGTCCGTGCCGTATTTGGCGATAACGCCCAAGATCAAGTCTTTAGCCGTTACGCCAGGGTTCAGCTTGCCGGTGATGCGAACTTCCAATGTTTTGGCTTTGGATTGCTGCAAGCATTGGGTAGCCAATACGTGCTCAACCTCGGAAGTACCGATACCGAACGCCAGCGCGCCGAATGCACCGTGAGTGGAAGTATGGCTGTCGCCGCATACGATGGTTTTGCCCGGATGAGTCAAGCCCAGCTCAGGTCCCATAACGTGAACAACGCCTTGATCGATGCTGTCCAGGTCGAACAGGGTTACGCCGAAATCCTTACAGTTCTGCGACAAAGTGTCGATCTGCTGCTTGGAGATAGGGTCCGTAATGTTGAAACGGTCTTTCGTAGGTACGTTGTGGTCCATTGTCGCATAAGTCAGATCCGGACGGCGTACTTTGCGGCCCGACAGGCGAAGTCCTTCGAATGCTTGCGGGGACGTAACTTCGTGCACCAGCTGAAGGTCGATATAGATGATGCTAGGCTTGCCTTCTTCCTGATGAATTACGTGATTGTCCCAAATTTTCTCGAACATTGTTTTTGCCATCAGATTCACCTCATTAGTCATGAATGATAATCAATTCATCCTTTGTGCATAGTCTAGCATTTCTTTATTCATTGTTCCAAGATATAATATCTATAAGCTTGATAGGAAAACATAATAAGAACCTCTGACGCTAAGCTTAGACACTATGATTCTATCATACACTATTTTATATAGAAACGGAGCATTAAAAAATGGAACTGAGACAGCTGCAATACGCGCTGCAAATCGCAATAGACAAAAATTTCTCCCGCGCGGCGGAAAAGCTGCACATCGCCCAGCCGAGCCTCAGCCAGCAGCTATCCAAGCTGGAAAAAGAAATCGGCGTCCTGCTGTTTCAGCGGACGACCAATTCCGTCGAGGTGACCCATGCCGGGTCCTCTTCGTCGACAAAGCCCAGGCGATCCTCGACATGGTCGAGCAGCTGAAGCGGGAAATGGACGACATTTCCCAAATGCGCAAGGGCAAGCTCGTCGTCGGCAGCCTGCCGATCACCGGCGCGCATGTGCTGCCGTTCGTGCTGCCGGTATTCCAGGCCCGCTATCCCGAGATCGAAATTACGCTGATGGAAGAAACGACGGCTAACCTTGAGCATCTGACGGCAAACGGGCAGATCGATATCAGTCTGCTGTCGCTGCCGCTGCTGGACGATTCGCTGACCTACCAGCCGCTGATCGAAGAAGAGATTATGCTGGCCCTTCCGCGCCAGCATCGCCTGGCGGCCTCGCCGGACGGCTCGGTTCGGATCGAGGATCTGCAGGAGGAGCCTTTTATCGCGCTAAAAAAAGGCCAGGGCTTCCGCCAAATTACGATTGAGCTGTGCCGCCAGGCCGGCTTTTCGCCCAATATCGTTTTTGAAAGCAGCAACATTGAAACCGTGCGGTCGCTGGTCGCGGCGGGCATGGGCATCGCCTTCGTGCCTCACATGGTCTCCCGGGGCTGGAGCGAGCTTGCTCCGGCATACCTTTCCCTGAAGCAGCATCCAACCCGGACGCTTGTGATCGCCTACCGCAAGGGAAGGTACTTGTCCAAAGCGGTGGAAGCTTTTATGAGCACCTTCAGCGAGGTCATGCAGATGCAGTGGCAGGCGGAGCCCGCAAAACCGGACGCGCAGAACCATTCGTCAGCGGAGCGGTAACGGCGAATGCGCGGGAGCGCCTGCTAGCGGAGCACCGTAAAGGCGGATGCGTGGAGAGCACCTGCTAGCGGGAGCACCGTAAAGGCTGTCGCTCTGCTCTGCCAACGGCGCTCGGGTGCTGCCCCCGCTGCAGCATGTACATAAGCGGCCCGCACGCTTCCTCCCAACTCGAACCGGGTAAGCTGCGGCAATGAAAAAAAGCCTCCCCGATGACGAACCTCGGACCTGTTGCAGGCCCCGTTCGTTCACAGGAAGGCTCTTTAAGTGTAAGCTGCTGCATAAATTATGCAGACTAGCTGTACAGATTAGTTATACAGATTGGGCCTGCGGTCCTCAAAAATCGGAATCCGGCTGCGCACCTCCGCCACCAATCCCAAGTCAATTTCGGCACGGATAATTTGTTCCGTTTCGTTCCCTTCCGCCAGCACCTCGCCCCAAGGATCGATGATCATCGAATGGCCGAAAAATTCCGTCGTTCCGCTAATGCCCACACGGTTGCAAGAAATAACGAACATTTGATTCTCAATCGCTCTCGCTGTTAACAGCGTGCGCCAATGATGCAGCCGCGGATTCGGCCACTCGGCCGGAACGAACAAAACCTGGGCGCCGCCCAAGGCCAGCTTGCGGGCCAGCTCGGGAAACCGGATGTCGTAACAGATCATCATCCCGGCAGGAATGCCGTCCAGCTCGAATTGCCCTATTTTGCCGCCTTCCTTCAAATACTTCTCCTCGTCCATCAGCCTGAACAGATGAATCTTCGAATAGTCCGCAGCGGGACGGCCCTCGCGGTCAAACGCATAAATCGTATTGTAGATATCCTCCTGCCGCTTCTCGGCAATGGAGCCCCCGATCACGTGGACGCCATGCTTGCGGCTGAATGCCGACAGCAGCCCTTTTGTCCGTTCTCCGTCCCGGTCGGCCAGCTCGTGAATCTGCTCAAGCGCATAGCCCGTATTCCACATTTCCGGAATCACGATCACATCGGGCTTCACCGGACCGCTAACCGCTTCCTCCAGCATGGATTCCAGCTTGGCAAAATTCCGCTCAGGCTCTCCAATCGCAATATCCATTTGCAATAAGGCCACATTCCATTTTTGACTCGACATGCCGCTTCACCCTTTATCTTTTCTATATAAAATGAACTGTTCAGATGTATTCATCATAGTCGAACCCGGATATAACTTCAATGCTTCGCGGCGGTTTTGCAGGTAATCCATACGGTCCATCGGTCCTTCTCGACGACAGGATCTTCATCCGCGTACCCCGTCCGCTGCTGAATGGTTTTCGCAAGCACCTGAAGCTCGTCATCCGTCAGCTCGTGCAAAATAGAACGCCCCGTCCGGTTAAGCAGATCCGTGCGATAATCGGCAAAACAGGCGTGCCGCTCACGGATTTCCCAGAGCTGCAGCTCCTTCACTTCATGAAACCCTGCCTGCCGAAGCGCAGAGGTTACCGCAGCGGAGGAGTGCCTGCGGCCGGTTTCCTTCGCCGACAGCTTGGGAAAAGCCTCAAAGAAATAACCGCGCGGATGCTCCCGGCTTCCGGCAAGCAAACAGTCCTCAGGCGTCCGGTCCTGCATAATCAGCACGCCTGATGCATCGAGAATGCGGTAAGCCTCGCGGCAGGCCTCTTGAAGCTCATCCGGCGTTAAATGGTGGATCAATGCCCTTTCCAGCACAGCATCGACAGAGCAATCCTCAAGCGGAACGGATGAGGCGTCGCCCCGTAAAAACCGGCAGTTCGCCAGCTGGCCGCAGTTAGCTTCGGCCCCCTCCAGCATAGCTTCGGAAAAATCGATCCCTGTCACGGACACGGCTCCCAGCCGGGCCAACGCTTTCGTGTAGATTCCCCCGCCGCACCCGATATCCGCCGCTCTTCGGCCTGCCACTGCCGCGTGCTTCGAAATGAGTTCCAGCCACTCGGCATCCGCCTCCCTAGTTGTATAGGTAAAGCGATTCTTAGGATCATGAAAATGGATCGGCAATTTCTCCACTCCCTTCCCGGCTTTTTTCTTGTTTCATTCAATGAAACATTATATTGACAAGTGAAACATATTCTTTTACTATTTTACTATCTTTTACTAATGTTGAAAAGCACAAAAACCAGAGTAGTCCTATACATCTGCTCGTCTTTCGTGTTACATTAATGCTAGTCCGATGTGTCGGCCAAACTAATGAAAATAAGTATGGAGAGTGACTATAGATGAGTTCCCGTGTTTCCGCCTTTCCGATTCAGCCTGCAGAACGCATGAAAGTGCTGCCTACGCAGTTTTTCGCAACGCTCGTAGGCAAAGCCAACCTGCAGATCGCCGCAGGACATGATGTAATCAACCTGGGTCAGGGCAATCCCGATCAGCCGACGCCCCCACATATCGTCAAGACGCTGCAGGAAGCGGCCGAGAACCCGTTGTACCACCGTTATCCTCCGTTCAACGGCTTTCTGTTTCTGAAGCAGGCCGTCGCGCAGCGTTACAAGGAAGATTACAATGTCGATCTGGATCCGGAGACCGAAGTCGCCATCCTGTTCGGCGGCAAAACCGGCCTGGTCGAGATCGCCCAATGTCTGTTGAATCCCGGCGATGTCTGCCTGGTACCCGATCCGGGCTACCCCGATTACTGGTCGGGCGTAGCGCTGTCCGGCGCCCGGATGGCATTCATGCCGCTGCGCGAATCGAATGCGTTCCTGCCCGACTACAGCGCTCTGTCTGCAGACGATTTAAACAAAGCGAAGCTGATGTTCGTCAACTATCCGAACAATCCGACGGGTGCGGCGGCGCCGGCCTCCTTTTACGAAGAGACGATCCGTTTCGCGGAAAAGCACGGCATTGTCGTCGCCAGCGATTTCGCCTACGGCGCGCTTGGCTTTGACGGCCATAAGCCCGTCAGCTTTCTCCAGCTCCCGGGAGCGAAGGAAGTCGGCATCGAATTTTACACGCTGTCCAAAACCTATAACATGGCGGGATGGCGCGTCGGGTTTGCGCTGGGCAACAAAGAGGTTGTCCGGCTGATCAATCTGATTCAGGATCATTACTACTGCAGCCTGTTCGGAGGAATCCAGGCAGCGGCTGCCGCCGCGCTGACAGGGCCGCAGGACTGTGTGGCCGATCTTCTTGCGATGTACCAGAGCCGCAGGGATGTCTTGTACTCGGCACTCGATGCAATCGGCTGGAAGGCAAACCGCTCACAGGGCTCGTTCTTCACCTGGCTCCCCGTTCCAAAAGGGCATACCTCGGCGTCGCTCGCCGATCTGCTGCTGGAGGAAGCCAAAATTGTCGTCGCCCCCGGCATCGGCTTCGGCGAGAGCGGCGAAGGCTATGTGCGCCTCGGACTGTTGACGCCGGAGGCCCGCCTGCAGGAAGCGGTTGACCGGATCGCCAAATTGAATTTATTCAAGTAACCGCTGGTTGTCCGAACCTTTACAAACTGGCTGACCCCGTGCTATGCTTAAATGAAATGATACCAAACGTGATGAAGGGAATAGTAGGTAGCCTCTTCCGCGCTCAGAGAGTAAATTCCACCGGCTGAAAGAATTTACCGCGAACCGCCACCGAACCCGCCCCGGAACGGCCAACGAAGAGTTGGACGGCTTGTGTCTTGCCGTTACTAAGGCGTTGTTAAAGTTGGATGTTATTCGAACATCAATTAAGGTGGTACCGCGGAAGTTGAAGCTTCCGTCCTTAGAGGACGGGGGCTTTTTGTGTTTGTATCCCGCCCTGAAACATCCATGTAGAAAGAAGTGATTTCCTCATGCAACCGCAGCAAACCATCGTTGTCAAAATAGGCAGCAGCTCGCTAACCTCCGATGAGGGCGGGCTGAACCGGAGCCAGATCGCTTTCTTCGCTTCCGAGCTTGCGAGGCTTCAGCACCAAGGCTTTCAAGTGCTGCTCGTCACCTCGGGCGCGGTAGCGGCAGGCTTCCGCGAAATGGGCTACCTGAGCCGCCCGAAAAATTTGCATGAAAAGCAGGCCTCCGCTTCGGTCGGTCAGGCGCTGCTTATGCAAGCTTACCATGAAGCCTTTGCTGCCCATCATATCGGGGTCGGGCAAATTCTGCTCACCCGCTCGGACTTCTCGAACCGCAAGCGGATCCACAATGCGTCAATGACGATTGAGGAGCTTCTCCGTCACCGGATCATCCCGATTATTAACGAGAACGATACCGTGTCCGTCGACGAGCTGAAGTTCGGAGATAACGATAAGCTCTCCGCCCTCGTCGCGAATCTGATCCGCGCCCGCCAGCTGGTTATCCTGACGGATATGGACGGCTTGTACACGGAGGACCCGCGCAAAAATCCGAATGCCAGACGGATCGAACGCGTTCAGGAAATCGGCGAGGACATTTACCGCGTCGCAGGCGGCTCCGGCTCTTCTGTCGGCACCGGAGGCATGCGCTCCAAAATCGAAGCGGCCAGCATTGCGATGCGCGGCGGCGTACCGGTGTTCATCGGCCGCGTCGTCGAGGACGGCGACCTGCTGCTGGCCACCGAAGGCCGCGGCCGGGGGACGTACTTCGAGACGCATGAGCATAACCTGCCGATGAAGAAGCAGTGGCTCGGCTTTCATTCCCTGCCGCAGGGCCAAATCACCGTCGACGCCGGCGCCGAGGCCGCGCTTATTCGCGGAGGCAGGAGCCTGCTCCCGGCCGGCGTGAAGGAAATCGGCGGCGAATTTCATCCCGGCGACGTCGTCGAGGTCGTAAACCTCGAGCAGCAGCCTATCGGCCGCGGCATCGTCAACTACGCGAATTGGCAGCTGCAGGCCGTAGCCGGACTGAGCACCGAGGAAGTGCAGAAGCGCATCGAGGTGCACCGGATCGAAGTGATCCATCGAGATGAATGGATTACCTTAGCGGCACGACTGCCTTAGGCGCAAGCCGGTACGATAAGACAAGCGCCCTTTTATAAGGGCGGCAGCCGTATATGAACTACTAACTTGGCGAGGAGGATTTACCTATGACATCATCCACTCAGACAGCCGCAGCAAGCGAGGTCGTGCAAAAAGCGACGCTTGCCAAGCAGGCGGCTCCCCGCTTGAGCCTGCTGACAACCGAACAGAAAAATGACGCGCTCCTGAAGATGGCCGATGCGCTCGTAGCGGAAAGCGCGTCGATTATCGCAGCAAACGAAAAGGGACCTGCGCCGGGGCCGGGAGAACGGCACGAGCTCTTCCCTGCTCGACCGCATCGCATTGAACGAGCAGCGGATCGAAAGCATCGCGGAAGGCTTGCGCCAGGTCGTCGAGCTCCCCGATCCTATCGGGGATACGCTTGAGCAGTATACCCGTCCGAACGGGCTGCATATCCGTAAAATCCGCGTGCCGCTCGGCGTGATCGGCATCATCTATGAAGCCCGTCCGAACGTGACGGTCGATGCCGCGGGCCTGTGCCTGAAAACGGGCAATGCCGTTGTTTTACGCGGCGGCTCGGCAGCCTTGTATTCCAACAAACGTATTGTCGAGGTCATCCATGAAGCTTTGGCCCAAACCGACATGCCTGCGGATGCAGTGCAGCTGATTCTTGACCCGAACCGTTCCTCTGTGGACGAAATGCTGAAGCTGACCGGGCTGCTGGACGTCCTCATCCCGCGCGGCGGCCACTCCCTTATTCAAAATGTCGTTCAAAACGCCAAAGTGCCTGTCATTGAAACAGGAGCCGGCATTTGTCATACTTATGTGGACGAATCGGCACAATACACAATGGCATTGGATATTGCGACCAACGCCAAAGTTCAGCGTCCTTCCGTCTGCAACTCGATGGAAACGCTGCTTGTGCACGAAGCGTTCGCCCAAGAGCATCTGGCATCGATTGCCGCCCATTTTGAAGAGCTTAAAGTAGAGCTTCGCGGCTGCTCCCGCACCCTTGAGCTGGTGCCGTCGATCAAAGCTGCAAGCGATCAGGACTGGGATACCGAGTACAACGATTACATTCTAAATGTGCGTGTCGTCCAGGGACTGGATGAGGCTATCGATCATATCCGCCTCCACAGCACGATGCATTCGGAATGCATCGTGACGGAGAACGCCGGACATGCGGCCCGTTTCCTCCAGGAAGTCGATGCCGCCGCCGTCTACCATAACGCATCCACCCGCTTCACGGATGGCTTCGAGTTCGGCTTTGGCGCAGAAATCGGCATCAGCACCCAAAAGCTGCATGCCCGCGGCCGATGGGTCTGCCTGCTTTAACCTCCACCAAATTCCTTGTCAACGGAAGTGGCCAAATTCGCGGCTGACGGACACAAGGTTGGTGTATTGGACATCAACTTAAGAAAAGGAGACTTTCCGATATGTCTTTAACTACGGCTTCCATTACTTTTGTCGGAGCTGGCTCTATGGCCGAAGCGATCGTTCGCGGCCTCGCCCAGCAGCCCGACGGCGATGCGGCTCGCATCACCGTGCTGAACCGTCAGGATACGGCCCGCCTGCTCTCCCTTCAGGAGAGCTACGGCGTCAGCTACGCAGCGGATACAGCCGGCAAAAACAGCGCGATCGCCGACGCAGATATCGTCGTCGTCGCTTTCAAGCCGAAGGATGCGATCGAGGGCTTACGCTCCATCGCTTCGCTGTTAAAACCGTCCCAGCTTCTCGTATCCGTGATAGCCGGGCTCTCCATCGCTACTATCGAAACGATACTCGGCACTTCCGACCAGCCGATCGCGCGCACAATGCCTAACACATCGAGCTCCATCGGTCTCGGAGCCACCGGGATCAGCTTCTCTTCGTCGGTCACACCGGAGCAGCAGCAGCTGGCCATCGACATGTTCAAATCGACCGGTATCGTATCGGTCGTGGACGAGTCGAAGCTCGATATCGTAACCGGCGTGTCCGGCAGCGGCCCGGCTTACATCTATTATATGATGGAAGCGATGATCGAAGGCGGCATCCGGGGCGGTCTTTCCCCTGAAGCGGCGAAGGAGCTTACAGTACAGACCGTGCTGGGCGCCGCCCAAATGGTGCAGCTGACCGGCGAGAACCCTGCCGATCTGCGCCGCAAGGTCACCTCACCGAACGGCACGACACAAGCCGCGCTTGAAACGATGGACGCCCATCAGTTCTCCGAAGGTGTCACCAAAGCGGTGCTGCGCTCTGCGGAGCGCGCCGGCGAGCTGGGCGAAGCCATCAGCGCTCAAGCTTCGGCCGTAGAAACCAAGTAATTATTTAAATTAAAAGTAGGTGTCTTAACTTGACTAACGCATATTGTGTAGCGACATACCGCTGCTTTGACGAGAAAGCCGATTTTGCCAAAAAAGCTCAAGGTATCGCCGTAGGCTTAACGGTCGGCAGCTGGACCGATCTTCCTGAAGCCCGGAAGGCCGAGATGCAGCGCCACCTGGGCATTGTGATGGATGTGCAGGAGCATAATCCCGCGCCGGGAGCCCCTGCCTCCGAACGGTATGCCGATATCCAGATCGCCTATCCGGATGCCAACTTCAGCCGCGATATCCCTGCGCTGCTCGTCACGGTGTTCGGCAAGCTGTCGATGGACGGCCGCATCAAGCTGATTGACCTTTCCTTCTCCGATCAGTTCCTGGCCGGGTTTCCCGGACCGAAATTCGGTATTCAAGGCGTCCGCGAGCTGCTGGGCGTACACGACCGCCCGCTGTTGATGAGTATTTTCAAATCCGTCATCGGGCACGACCTGTCGACCCTGAGAGAGCAGTTTTATCTGCAGGCAGCAGGCGGCGTCGACCTTATCAAGGACGATGAGATTTTGTTCGAAAACCCGCTCACACCGATTGAGAAGCGTGTAGAAATCTGCATGCAGGCGGCTAAACAGGCCGGACAAGAAACCGGGCAAAAGCTGCTGTACGCAGTCAACCTGACCGGACCGACCTTCAGTCTGCTCGATCAGGCGCGCAAAGCGATCGATGCCGGCGCCAACGCGCTGCTGTTTAACGTGCTGTCCTACGGCTTCGATGTGCTGAGCGAGCTCAGCCGCCATCCGGACATCAACGTGCCGATTATGGCGCACCCGGCGCTTGCCGGCGCATTCTACCCATCGCCGCACCACGGCATCTCGGCCAACGTGCTGCTCGGCAAGCTGCTTCGTCTCGCCGGAGCCGATCTCTGCCTGTTCCCTTCGCCTTACGGCTCCGTGGTGATGCCGCGCGAGGAGAATATGGCCATCAAGGAAGTGCTGCTTACGGAAAACGCTGCCGATTACACCGTCAGCGTTGAACGGCTTGAAGCGGCCGGCGCACCGGTCAAAGCGTCAGAGCAGCCGGCTGCAAGCGAACTGCAGCTGAAAACGAGCTTCCCTGTCCCTTCCGCGGGCATTCATCCGGGGCTTGTCCCGCTCATTCTCCGCGATTTCGGCGGACAAGTCGTCGTTAACGCCGGCGGCGGTATTCACGGCCATCCGATGGGTACCATTGCGGGCGGACAAGCCTTCCGCCAAGCGATCGACGCCTGCCTCGCTGGCGAATCGCTGCGCAGCTATGCCGAAGGCCATCCGGAGCTGAAAGCGGCGATTGAAGCTTGGGGGATCAAGGAATGAGCCACAAGCGCCAGCAAATCATTTTTTGCGATTTTGACGGAACCATCACGGAAAACGACAATATCGTAGCGATCATGAAGCATTTTCAACCGCCGGGATGGGATATGCTGGTCGAGCAGGTGCTTTCCAAGCAGATCTCGATCCGCGAGGGTGTGGGGAAAATGTTCGCCCTCCTGCCCACCTCTCGCAAGCAGGAAGTGATTGACTATGCTATCGGCAATGTCAAGATCCGTGCCGGCTTTGCCGAATTGCTGGAATACTGTAAGCAGCAGCACATTCAGTTTCTGGTTACGAGCGGAGGCATCGATTTTTTCGTCTATTCGGTGCTTTCCGGCTTTCCGATTCCGAAAGAGCATGTTTACTGCAACGGCAGCGATTTCAGCGGATCGCATATCGAAATTTTGTGGCCGCATTCCTGCGACGATCATTGCGACACGCACGGCCGCTGCGGGATGTGCAAAACGACGATCATCCGCGGCTACGATAAGGAGCAGTACGAGCGCATCATGATCGGCGACAGCGTAACCGATTTTGAGGGGGCCAAGCTGGTGGACACGGTGTTCGCCCGCTCCCACCTGATCGACCTGTGCGAGGAATTGCACCTGCCTTATTACCCATTTCATGACTTTCACGATATCATTCAACGGTTAGAGGAGATGAATGCAAGGTGAGCAGTACTCTGCGTTTAGAGGAAAAGCAGCAGGCTTTTGCCGAGCTGCGCGAAATCAAGACCATTCTGGCTGCCCGCAATTGGTTCCCGGCGACAAGCGGCAATCTGTCCATTCGTGTCGGGGAATTCAACCCGGATCAGTTTACTTTCGCCATCACGGCTAGCGGGAAAGACAAGTCGGTGAATACCCCGTCCGATTTTTTGCTCGTAAATGAAAAAGGACAGCCGACCGATGAAACTAGTCTGAAACCGTCCGCGGAAACGCTGATTCACTGCGAAATTTACAAAGCCACAGGCTGCGGCGCTATTTTCCATGTTCATACCGTCTTCAACAATCTGGTCTCCGAGCTGTTCTGGGAGCGCAAATCGATTCCGGTGGACGGCGTCGAGCTGATTAAAGCGTTCAATATTTGGGATGAGGAAGCGCAGATCGAAATTCCGATTTTGCCGAACTATGCGGACATTCCGCGCATTGCAGAGCTGGTGCAAGGGGCGATCGTGCCTCGCGTGCCTGGCATTATGCTGCGCAAGCACGGTATTTATGCCTGGGGCGCCAACTCCTTCGAAGCGAAGCGCAACCTGGAAGCCTTCGAATATTTGTTCGAATATGTGTACCGGCTGGAGCTTTTGAAAAAATAACAGCCGCGCTTATAACGGTGAGCAGCGGTTCGAAGCCTTGGACAAGGCGTCTCGGACCGCCTTTTTGCTGTGCTCGGGGCGAGGGTCACAGCTGGATCGGAACGCAGTCTCCTTTCACTGCCGTCTGGAATCCTGGGCTGTATTAAAAGCAACAATCTTGGAGCAGACCCATCCGGTAGTCCGTGGGGGGGAGGGAATAGGTATGGGGTTCCAGCCGTTGTTGAAGTCGTGTTCCATTGGATTAGACAAGGTAGGGGGAACACGACTTCAAAGACGGCACGTAAACTTTCCACCCCATACCTATTCCCTCCTCTGATCTGCTACGAGTTCTCTTCTACTTTTTTTCAGCTAAATACTTCGAGGGTATTGCTAAACCGCATTTTGCATGGCATCAAGTCCCAGTCTCTCCACTTTTCGAAAAGTGGAACGGGCAGTGTGCGCAGTCAGTTTCAGATGCTACATGCTTCATTGCTTCATTCCCCGCTTGACCTGAATAAACATAAAAAGACGCTGCCAGTTCCACTGATATCGTGGTTTTGGCAGCGTCTTTGTACATCCTGTACGTTTAGTACGTCTTGCATCATTTAAGACTAGCCTTATCGGTGTCCCACTTATGGGACAGTCCTCTTTATTGAATGAATCATTCATCCGACCAGCCATTTATCAATCGTTTCATCCAGCAATCGTTTATCTATCCTATCGTTTTCTAGCTGTCGTATCTTCTAGCTGCTTTTGCTTATCGCTCTTATTTACCGTACTCGCTTGGATTCAAGCGCCAAGCTTTCAAAGCTTCCAGATCCGAAGCCTGGATGCTGCCCTGCTTCAAAGCAACGTCCACCAGGACGGAATAGTTCGTCAAGGTTTCAAAAGGAATGCCGGCGCCGCTGAAAGCTTCGACGGCTTTTTCGAATTGGTATGAGAAAATGCCGAGCACGCCAAGCGCCTGAGCGCCGGCATCATTGACAGCCAGTGCGACTTTCAGCGAGCTGCCGCCGGTGGAGATCAGGTCCTCGATGACCACCGTTTTTTGTCCGGGTTGAATGTATCCTTCGATCAGGTTCTCTTTGCCGTGTCCTTTGGCTTTATCACGCACATAGACCATCGGGAGGTTCAGCTTCTGCGCCACCCATGCCGCATGAGGGATGCCGCCTGTCGCCGCGCCTGCAATCACTTCGGCATCCGGGAAGTTTTCACGGATCAGGGCAACCAATCCGTCCGCGATCAATTCGCGCACTTCCGGATAAGAGATTGTGATGCGGTTATCGCAGTAAATCGGCGACTTCAGACCGGAAGTCCAGGTGAAAGGCTCGTTCGGGCGAAGCGCGACCGCCTGGATATTAAGCAGCGCCGCTGCTACTTGCTCCGCCAATTGCGGATTCGTCGAGATCGTTTTGGTAGACATGGATTTAGCTCCTTTTCTCGTTCAAAATAAGATCTATGTGTATTAAGCCTGCTGTACCGATGCTATGATGGCCTCCAGAGCCGCTCTAGGGTCCGCTGCGCCCGTGATCGGGCGTCCGATGACCACGTAATCGGTCCCTTGGGCAAACGCCTCAGGCGGCGTCATAACGCGCGACTGATCGCCCAGCGCCGCTCCCGCGGGCCGGATGCCCGGCGTCACGGTTACGAAGCCGCTGCCGCAGGCTTCTTTAATGCGGGTAACCTCCAGCGGGGAGGCTACGACGCCCTGCAGCCCGGCTGCTTGAGCGAACCGCGCATAGCGGATGACCGCGTCCTCGACCGTACCTGCGAGACCGATCTCTTCGTTCATCACGGTCTGGCTTGTGCTGGTCAGCTGTGTGACGGCAATGACGATCGGCTTGGCAGCTTCGGCCGCCGCTCCTGTGCAGGCCTTATCTACGCCTTCGAGCGCGTACTCCATCATTTGCTTGCCTCCGGCCGCATGCACGTTAAACATATCCACGCCGAGACGGGTCACGCTCTCCGAGCCGCCTTTGACCGTGTTCGGAATGTCGTGCATTTTCACATCCAGAAATACTTTGTAGCCCTGCTCCTTCAAGCTGAGCACGAATTGCGGTCCTGCGCTGTAAAACAGCTGCATGCCCACCTTCATATAGCATGGAATGCCCTTCAATGCTTCTACCAGCTGACGCGCTTCCGACGCCTCGGCGTAATCCAGCGCAACCATGATGCGCTCCGCTACCTGAGCTCCGTTGGTCATGAATCGTTCGCCTCCTTTTTCTAATAAGCGGCGCAAGCGCCTAATCAAGGGATTAGCACAGCTTCCCTGCTTGCTCTCGGGCTGCTGTGCTAATCGATTTTTGGCTATTAATTAAATGCAGGCATCGGTCTCGACTGGAAGTTGATGGCTTCAAGCATATGCCACAACGCTCTCACCGTATCGAGCGAGGTCATGCAGACAATACCGTTCTCAACCGCTTCACGGCGGATGCGGAAGCCGTCGCGCTCAGGCGTTTTGCCTTTGGTCAGCGTGTTCACGACGAAGTGCGCTTCCCCGTTGCGGATCAGGTCAAGAATGTTAGGCGAGCCTTCGCTCAGCTTGTTCACATGCGTCACGACAAGGCCTGCTTCTTCCAATGCTTTGGCCGTACCGCCCGTAGCGACGATTTTGTAACCGAGCTTATAGAAGCCGGTCAAAATTTCAATCGCTTCTTCTTTATCTTTATCCGCAACCGTTGCGATGATGGAGCCGGTTGGCGGGATTTTCATGCCTGAGCCGATCAGGCCTTTGTACAATGCTTTGGCGAAGTTCTCGTCACGCCCCATAACCTCACCGGTCGATTTCATCTCAGGTCCGAGCGTCGTATCTACGCGGCGCAGCTTGGCGAAGGAGAAGACCGGCACTTTCACCGATACATAGTTATCTTCAGGCCACAGCCCGGTTTCATAACCCATATCCGTCAGCTTCTCGCCCATGATGACGCGGGTAGCTACGTTAGCCATCGGAATTTTCGTTACTTTGCTCAAGAAAGGCACCGTTCTGGAAGAACGCGGGTTAACCTCGATCACGTACGCCTGATCCTGGAAGATAACGAACTGGATATTGACCAAGCCCACCACTTGAAGGCCGCGCGCGATTTTGGTCGTAATCTCGATAATCTGCTGCTTGATTTCCTCAGAGATCGTTTGCGGCGGATAGACCGCGATCGAGTCGCCGGAGTGAACCCCTGCTCTCTCGATGTGCTCCATGATGCCCGGAATCAATACCGTTTCCTTATCGCAGATCGCATCAACTTCCACTTCTTTACCCAGCATATAACGGTCGATCAGAACCGGGTGCTCCGGATTGATTTTCACCGCATATTCCATATAGCTGAGCAGCTCTTCGTCGGAATACACGATTTCCATCGCGCGTCCGCCCAGTACGTACGAAGGACGCACCAGCACCGGATAGCCGAAGTTGGCCGCCATGCCTACAGCCTGGTCTACGGAGGTTACCGTGCCGCCCGGAGGCTGTGCGATATCCAGGCCGCGAAGCAGGGCTTCGAACTTTTTGCGGTCTTCCGCCGCATCGATATTTTCCAGATCGGTACCCAAGATACGAACACCCGCTTTTGCCAAAGGCGCAGCCAGGTTGATCGCCGTCTGACCGCCGAATTGAACGATAACGCCGATCGGCTTCTCGCGCTCAATAACGTTCATTACGTCCTCGAAGAACAGCGGCTCGAAGTACAGTCTGTCCGACGTATTGAAGTCCGTCGAAACCGTCTCCGGATTGTTGTTGATAATGACCGCTTCGTAGCCTGCCGCTTGAATGGCCCATACCGCGTGAACCGTAGAGTAGTCGAACTCAATCCCTTGACCGATACGGATCGGACCGGAGCCCAGAACGACAACCTTTTGCTTCGAAGTTTCCTTCACTTCATCTTCCTGCTCGTAAGTCGAGTAGTAGTATGGCGTCGTCGCCTCGAACTCGGCTGCGCACGTATCTACCATTTTGTATACCGGCTTCAGGTTCAGGCTGATCCGGTAAGCGCGGATGTCCGCTTCGTTCGTGAAGTTCAAGCCTTTGTTCGCGTTGCTGCGGATCTCGGCGATCGCGCCGTTCCGTGAAGCCTTTGCGCTTCGCTTGGTACAGCAGCTCCTCGGTCAATTCAGGCTGCTTCAGCTCTTCCTCGAATTGAATCATGCCTTCCAGCTTGTGCAGGAACCACCAGTCGACCTTTGTCAGGTCTTGGATTTGCTGCAAAGTGTAGCCGCGGCGGAAAGCCTCCGCGATCAGGAACATCCGCTCGTCGTCCGGCTTCGCCAGACGTGTTTCCAGCGTTTCTTGATCCAGCAGATCCGTTTCTTTCAAGAACAGGCGGTGTACGCCGATCTCCAGAGAGCGGATCGCTTTATGAATCGATTCCTCGAAGGTACGGCCGATGGCCATTACTTCGCCCGTTGCTTTCATCTGCGTGCCCAGCTTGCGGTTCGCAGCGGTAAATTTATCGAACGGCCAGCGCGGAATTTTCGATACGATGTAATCCAGCGTCGGCTCGAAGCATGCATAGGTTTGGCCCGTAACCGGGTTGATGATTTCGTCCAGCGTGTAGCCGATCGCGATTTTGGCGGCCATCTTGGCAATCGGATAACCGGTTGCTTTGGAGGCGAGCGCCGAGGAACGGCTTACGCGAGGGTTTACCTCGATCACATAGTACTGGAAGCTGAATGGATCCAGCGCGAACTGAACGTTACATCCGCCCTCGATGTTCAGGGCGCGAATGATTTTGAGCGATGCGGAACGCAGCATTTGATACTCGCGGTCCGACAGCGTTTGGCTCGGTGCGACGACGATACTGTCGCCCGTATGTACGCCAACCGGGTCAAAGTTCTCCATGTTACACACGACGATACAGTTGTCGTTCGCATCGCGCATAACCTCGTATTCGACTTCTTTCATACCGGCGATGCTTTTCTCGATCAAGCATTGGCCGATCGGGCTGTAACGGATACCGGAAGCTACCGTCTCCAGCAGCTCTTCTTCGTTGGCGCAAATCCCGCCGCCTGTGCCGCCCAAAGTGTAAGCCGGACGCACGATGATCGGATAGCCGATTTCGTTCGCGAAATCAACGGCTTCCTTCACGGTCGTTACAATCGTGCTGTCCGGTACCGGCTGCTCCAGCTCTCTCATCAGATCGCGGAACAAATCGCGGTCCTCGGCCTTCTCAATCGCTGTCAGCTGCGTACCGAGCAGCTTTACATTTTCGCGCTCCAGCACGCCTGCACGCGCCAGCTCTACCGCCATGTTCAAGCCGGTTTGGCCGCCCAATGTAGGCAGCAGTCCGTCAGGACGCTCCTGGCGAATGATTTGCGTTACGAATTCCAGCGTAATCGGCTCGATATATACTTTATCGGCCATGTTCGTATCCGTCATGATGGTGGCCGGGTTGCTGTTGATCAGCACAACCTCCATGCCTTCTTCTTTCAAAGCTTGACAAGCTTGCGTACCCGCGTAATCGAACTCAGCCGCCTGACCGATAACGATCGGGCCGGAGCCGATAACTAATATTTTTTTGAGGCTGTTATTTTTTGGCATAGTGAAGTTCTCCCTTCGATGCGTCAGCCGCACCGGTTTGACCGGCTAGCTTGGAAGCGGCGGATAGCTGAGCTTGTTTCGGAAGCTGCGGGTTATCCTGCTTAAACTTGCGGATGGATTCGATAAAATCGTCGAACAAATAGCTCGAGTCAAAAGGCCCTGGCGCGGCTTCCGGATGGTACTGCACCGAGAATGCCGGATATTTCTTGTGGCGAAGACCTTCAACGGTTTTATCGTTGTTGTTGATATGCGTAACTTCCAGCTCCGTATTGGCGATGGAATCTTCTTTTACGGTGTAGCCATGGTTCTGCGATGTAATGTAGCAGCGGTTGCTGATCAAGTCCTTGACCGGGTGGTTGCCTCCGCGGTGTCCGAAAGGCAGCTTCTCCGTGTCGGCGCCGCAAGCGAGCGCAAGCAGCTGGTGACCGAGGCAGATGCCGAAGATCGGGAATTCGCCGAGCAGCTCGGAAATCATTTTGGCCGCATGCGGCACATCCTTCGGATCCCCAGGGCCGTTGGACAGCATGATGCCGTCTGGAGCCAGGCGGCGGATTTGCTCTGCCGTCGTATCTTGAGGAACGACCACTACGTTACAGCCGCGTTTGGTCAGATCGTGCAGAATACCGCTCTTGGAGCCGAAATCGACCAGCACGATACGCTCTTTCGTTCCCGGCACGCTGAAGACGCTCTTGGTCGACACGCGGGATACTTGATCGGTCATAAGCGGCTTCGATTTCAATTGCTCCAGCAGCTCGGCCACTGGCTTATTGGAAGTCGTCAGCAAGCCCTTCATAACGCCGTGATGACGAATACGGCGCGTCAGCATACGAGTATCGATTTCGCTGATCCCGATAATGCCGTATTCCTTCAACAGGCTGTCGAGCGAATATTCCGCTCTCCAGTTGCTCGGCACTTCTTCCAGACGGCGTACGACGAAGCCGTGAATGAACGGACGCACCGATTCAAAGTCGTCGCGCGTAATCCCGTAGTTTCCGATCAGCGGATACGTCATCGTAACGATTTGTCCGCAGTACGAAGGATCGGACAGTACCTCCTGATAGCCTGTAATCCCTGTATTAAAAACGACCTCACCCGTCGATTCGCCTTCACTACCGAATGCTTTACCGGTAAACAATGTACCGTCTTCCAACAACAATCTTGCCTGCATCGATTTCAACTCCTTATCAGTTAACTTCCCCTTGTATGTCCAGCCCATCTACCGCAAGCTTTAAGCTTCCGTCCACACAACCTTGCCGCCCACGATCGTCGTGGTTGGCCATCCCTTCAAGCTCCAGCCGGTAAACGGCGTGTTCTTGCCTTTAGATAAAAATTCATCCGGATTGACCGGTTTTTCTTTCTCCAGATCGATGATCGTAATATCCGCTTCCTTGCCCGCTTCCAGCTTCCCGTAAGGCAGGCCGAACACTTGAGCAGGCAGCGAAGTCATTTTGTCCACAAGGAACTGCAGCGTCCATTGGCCTGTCGCTACGAACTTCGTGTAGAGCAGCGGGAACGCGGTCTCGAAGCCGGTGATGCCGAATGGAGCCAGGTCCACGCCGCGCGCTTTCTCTTCAGCACTGTGAGGCGCATGATCCGTAACGATAATGTCGATCGTGCCGTCCAGCAGCCCTTCGATGCATGCCTGCACGTCTCTCGGCGTGCGCAGCGGCGGGTTCATTTTCCAGTTTGCATCCATGCCCGGAATATCCTCATCGGACAAGATCAAATGGTGCGGACACACCTCGGCGGTCACTTTGATGCCGAACTGCTTCGCGTGGCGGATCAGGCGTACCGACTGCTCCGTGCTCACGTGGCATACGTGGTAGTGTACGCCTGTCGCTTCAGCCAGCAGGCAGTCGCGGCCGACGTGAATCGCTTCGGATTCGTTCGGGATCGCCTTCAAGCCGTGCTTCCTGGAGAACTCGCCTTCGCTTACCCAAGCGCCTTCCACCAAAGTGTTATCCTCGCAGTGCGCGATCACCGGCAGACCGATCGATGCGGCCTTCGCCATCGCATCTTTCATCATTTGCGCGCTTTGCACGCCTACGCCGTCATCCGTAAAGCCGATAACTCCGGCTTCCTTCAGCGCTTCAAAATCGGTCAGCTCGCGGCCGAGCTCGTTCTTCGTAATGCAGCCGTATGGCAGGACGCGGACGACGCCTTCCGTCTCAGCCTTGTCCAACACATACTTCACCGTATCCACGGTGTCGATCACCGGCCGCGTATTCGGCATGCAGGCGATTGTTGTAAAACCGCCGCGCGCAGCAGAGCGCGTTCCGCTTGCGATCGTTTCCTTATGCTCGAAGCCCGGCTCGCGCAGATGCACGTGCATATCGATCAGCCCGGGCGTTACCAGCTTTCCTTCCGCGTCGATGACGGTATGTCCCGCCGTATCCGGCCGCGCCTCGACGATTTGCTCGATCGTCCGGCCTTCCACTAAAATATGTCGTTTCGCCAGCTCGTTACCTTCGGCAACCACCTGAGCGTTAAGTATCCAGATTCCCATGATAACCTCCTGCAATCCTTATTTAAGAACAGCCTGCCGCACCGTTTGCCGGCTTAGCTCAATGCCCGCTCGATCACGGCCATCCGAATCGGCACGCCGTGGCTCATTTGCGTAAAAATCTTCGACCGTTCGCATTCCACCAGCTCGTCGTCAATCTCCACATCGCGGTTGACCGGCGCGGGGTGCATGATAATCGCATGCGGAGCCATGCGGCCCGCCCGATCGGCGGTTAAGCCGTAAGCTTCGCGGTAATCCTCCTGGGACTTGAACAGCCCGCCTTCGTGACGCTCCAGCTGCACCCTCAGCATCATCACAACGTCGGCCTGGATGGCCTCCTCCATCGGGATGTAAGGCGCATGTGCCGCCAGCTCCGGCGCCTGCATCGTTTCCGGCGCGCAGAAGCTGACCTTGGCGCCGACCGCTTGCAGCGCCCATAGGTTCGAACGCGCCACGCGGCTATGTAAGATGTCGCCGATGATCGCTACGTTCAGCCCTTTCAGCTCGCCGAAATGCTTGCGCATCGTATACAGATCGAGCAGCGCCTGCGTCGGATGCTCGTTGTTGCCGTCGCCTGCGTTGATGAGCGGCACGCGGATCTTTTGGGCCAGCTCCTCCAGCAAGCCGTTCGGCTTCATCCGGATAACGCCCGCGTCGATCCCCATCGACTCCAGCGTTTTTACCGTATCGTAAATCGACTCGCCCTTGGCCACGCTCGAGGCGGCAGCGGCAAAGTTCAGCACTTCCGCTCCCAGACGCTTCTCGGCAACCTCGAACGAGAATCGCGTTCTCGTGCTGTTCTCAAAAAACATATTGGCCACAAACCGGCCATTCAGATGATTGGACAGCTTTACGGGGTATTGTTCCCAATATGCCGCCCGATCAAGTATCGACGTAATTTCCTGCGCGCTCATCCCTTTGGTGCCTAACAAATGCTTCTCCGATGCCGCCTTCAATGTTGTTGTCATCCGTGGTGCCTCCTTTGTTGGGTTATGACGACTTGGTCCACTCCATCTACTTCGCTCAGCAAAACCTCAATATTTTCAAGCCGGGAGGTCGGAATGTTTTTGCCCACATAGTCGGGCCGGATCGGAAGCTCGCGGTGTCCGCGGTCCACCAGCACGCCCAGCTGAATCATCTGCGGACGGCCCAGGTCCATCAAGGCATCCATCGCGGCTCGGACCGTTCTGCCGGTATACAGTACATCATCGAATAAAATCAGCTTTTTATTATGAATGTCCATGGCCGGCGATCCTTCGTCGCTTGCATGCTCCAGGCTGCCGGAACGGTCGTCCCGGTAGCGGGTGACGTCGATCTCGCCGATCGGCACGGGTACATTTTCAATTTCCATAATGCGCTCGGCAATGCGTCGGGCTAGATAAATGCCCCGCGTACGCACGCCGATCAGCATGCAATTCTCGAAGCCTTTGTTTCTCTCCAGAATTTCGTGTGCAATCCGGGTTAACGCACGGCGCATACCCGTTTCATCCATCAGCACATGCTCGTGCTCTTTGTTCATTTCCTGCACCAAGGTCTTCGACCTCCTGCTCCTGTAATGGGATAAAACAACCCCCACAAAGTGGGGCATATGCTTCGAAGCGGAATCAGGTACTTTGCGGGGACCCCGAAAACATATAAATTCTATCATGCAAAAAAACCTTGCCGTTAGGCAAGGTTCGTGGACACACAGAGAGAATCGGATGTTCAGATAGAGCTGAGCCTATGACAATAGACTCCGGCCTCCTATAAGATCCGTTCTTTCCATTCGTTCACCTTGCCAGCCTCACGGGACTGATTTTAAAGGTGCTATTCAGTTACGAGTATTATCCCACGTTCGACAGCCGATGTCAATAGGAGTGTCGAGAGCTGTCGCTTCCGACATTGCTAGAACATGGCTTTTATGCTATAAAGAGAAAGAATGGTTTCGTGATGTCCGGCAGAAACGAGACACGCGCAATTTTACATAAGGAGTTGGATAAACGCATGTTGGAAATGAATACAGAAGAAGTTATTGCTTTTATTAAAAACAGCACCAAGAAAACCCCGGTGAAAGTATATGTGAAAGGCGACCTGGAATCGATCGATTTCGGGACAAGCATTCAATCCTTTATTTCCGGCAAAAGCGGCGTATTGTTCGGTGAATGGACCGACGTCAAGAGCATCCTGGATGCCAACCAAGCGAAAATCGAAGATTACGTGGTGGAAAATGACCGCCGCAACTCCGCTATCCCTACATTGGATTTGAAAAACATCAACGCCCGCATCGAGCCGGGCGCGATCATCCGCGATAAAGTGGCTATCGGCGACAATGCCATCATCATGATGGGCGCTTCGATCAACATCGGCGCATCCATCGGCGCAGGCACGATGATCGATATGAACGTCGTTATCGGCGGCCGTGCCAAAATCGGCGCGATGTGCCATATCGGCGCAGGTTCCGTCGTTGCAGGCGTAATCGAGCCTCCTTCCGCTCAACCGGTCGTTATCGAAGACGACGTGCTTGTCGGCGCGAATGCCGTTATCCTCGAAGGCGTACGCATCGGTAAAGGCTCCGTTGTAGCCGCTGGCGCAGTAGTAGTAGCTGACGTTCCGGAGAACACAGTTGTTGCCGGCGCTCCTGCCCGCGTCATCAAAACCGTAGACGCCAAAACGAAATCCAAAACAGAAATTTTACAAGACCTGCGCACCCTGTAAGGTGATGTGCTCAAGGGGGCTCGGCGGATTGTCGCCGGGCCTTTTCTTTTGCAGGCTCAGCCATGGTTATGCGGCGCAAGCTTTTAATTATATAAGGAGGATTCTCACCTATGACGGCATCCACAACCCCAACCGGCAAAGGAACGGCCCCGGGCCGGTTCGTTACGATCCGCAGAGCGCTTCACCAAATTCCCGAGCCCGGCTTTGCCGAATTCAAAACGCAGCAGTTTTTGCTGGACTATATTCAAGCCCTTCCTCAAGAACGGATTGAAATCCGCACCTGGCGGACGGGCATCCTCGTCAATGTGAAAGGAACCGCCCCTACCCGCCGTTTCGGCTATCGCGCCGACATGGACGGGTTGCCTATCTCCGAGGATACGAGCTATGACTTCCGCTCGACCCATCCCGGGTATATGCACGCCTGCGGACACGATGTTCATATGTCCATCGGTCTCGGTGTGCTGACTCATTTCGTCGAGCAGCCGATCAAGGATAATATCACCTTTATTTTCCAGCCCGCAGAGGAAGGGCCCGGCGGGGCCAAGCCGATGCTTGAAGCAGAGGAGCTGCAGGATTGGATGCCGGATCAGATCGTCGCGCTTCATATCGCCCCCGAATACCCTGTCGGCACCATCGCGACCAAGCCGGGCATTTTGTTCGCCAACACTTCGGAGCTGTTCATCGACCTGACCGGCAAAGGCGGCCATGCGGCGTTTCCTCATTTGGCTAACGATATGGTCGTTGCCGCCTGCCAGCTCGTATCCCAGCTGCAGACCGTCATTTCCCGCAACGTCAATCCGCTCGATTCCGCGGTGATCACCGTGGGCAAGATTGAGGGCGGCACCAAGCAAAACATCATTGCCGAAAAGGCCCGGCTGGAAGGCACGATCCGCACGCTGTCCGCCGAAACGATGGCGCTCGTCAAATCAAGGATCGAGTCGCTCACGGCCGGCATCGAAGCAGGCTTCGACTGCAAAGTGGATATCGATTATGGAGCCAATTATCGTCAAGTATTCAATCACGCGGAAACGACGCGCGAATTTATGAGCTGGCTTGAAGAGAGCGGTAAAGCGAAGCTGTTCGAATGTACGGAAGCGATGACCGGCGAGGATTTCGGCTACTTCCTGGAGAAAATCACGGGCTTCATGTTCTGGCTCGGCGTGGACACCCCCTACGGGCTGCATCATGCCAAAATTGAGCCGGACGAGCAGGCTATCGATTTGGCGATCGACGTGATCAGCAGCTACCTGGAGTGGAAATCCGCCAACTAAAAATGCAGCAGCCCTACGGCTGAACCTTTCAGGCTCTTACCTGTCTTACGGGACAGGCAAGAGCTTTTCTTTTTTACTCAACGCAAAAAAGCCCCTACTCTCTAGGAGGCCACTGAAAAAGTCATCGCTACGAGTACGGAACATTCTTCCGATCGCTGTTGTCCCTGGATTTCTTTGATTATCTTCCGCTTGTAGCGGTTGAAATCCAAGGACAAAGGCGAACGCTTTCGCTTCTACAGAACGATTCCGTGCTCTCCGCTAGTTTTTCAGTGGCCTCCTCTCTAGTGGGGCCGATCAAAAAAATCATCGCTGGACGAGCACGGCTCATTCTTTCATCGCTGTTGTCCCGGATGTTTTGACTGGATCCCGCTGTGAGCGGTTCAAATCCGGGACAAGGCGAGCGCTTGGCGCTTCTATAAGAATGCATCCGCACCTTCCGCTAGTTTTTTCAGCGGCCTCCCAGTGAGGGAGGAGCTTTTCTTGGATTAAGGTTGGATCGGTTAAATAAGAATAAGTGCCGAAAGGCTAAACTACAGCTTGCTGACGAAAGCTCCGAGGCGGTCCATCGCTTTCTCCAGCACTTCCATGCTGTACGCATAAGAAATGCGGATATAGCCCTCGCCGTAAATCGAGAAAGCGTCGCCGGGCACGACTGCGACCTTTTGTTCCTCCAGCAGCTTCATCGTGAAATCCATCGATGAGAGCTTAAAGCGTTCGATCGATGGGAACAAATAAAACGCCCCCTCCGGCTTGTCGAGCTCAAAGCCCATCTGTACCAGCCGGTCATAAACATAATCTCTTCGCGCCACATAGGCCTCTTTCATCGGCAGCGCGTCGTCCACTCCGTTCGTCAACGCTTCCAGCGCAGCATATTGGCTGATCGAGCTGGCGCAGGTGATATTATATTGATGCACCTTCACCATATGCTGTGAAATGGCTTCAGGCGCGAACGTAAAGCCGATCCTCCATCCGGTCATCGAATGGGATTTGGACAGGCCGTTGATGACGATCGTTTTGTCGCGCATGCCGCCCATCGTTGCAATCGAAGTATGCGGCTGACCGTAAATCAGCTCGCTGTAAATTTCATCGGAGATAACGAAGATCGATTTGTCCGCAAGCAGTGCGGCGATATCGGCCTGCTCCTGCGGGCTCAGCACTCTTCCTGTCGGATTGGACGGATAGCATAAAATAATACAGCGCGTTTTCTCCGTAATATGGGGCGCAAGCAGGTCGGCGGTCAGCTTAAAGCCGTTCTGCCGCGTGTCCACGTAGACAGGCTCCCCGCCGCAGAGACGGACCAGCGGCTCGTAGCCCGGATAAATCGGGCCCGGCAGAATGACCTCGGAGCCCGCTTCCAGGATCGTCCTCAGCGTAATATCCAACGCCTGGCTCGCTCCCGCAGTCACAATCACTTCCGTCTCCGGACGGTACGAAAGCCCGTATTTTCCCGAGACGAAAGCCGCGGCGGCCTGGCGAAGCTCCAGCATCCCCGGGTTCGGAGTGTACGTTGTTTTATGTGCGTCAATCGCGGCCTTCCCCGCATCCATAATGTGCTGCGGTGTCGGAAAGTCCGGCTGGCCGATCGTCAAGGTCAAAGCATCCTTGTAGGTGCTGACCAGATTGGAAATTTTCCGGATACCCGAAATTTGAATGTCTCTTACTTTGGGATTGACCAAATGTTCCATCATCCATCCGTCCCGTCCTTATCGATTTTTTAACACATGCAGCAGCTTGGTCATATCCTCCGGCAGCTCCGCTTCGAACTGCAAATGCTCTCCGGTCCGCGGATGGACGAAGCCAAGCACGGCTGCATGCAGAGCCTGCCCTTCCATCGCGATATCTCTGCTGCGCGAAGGCCCGTAAGCCGGATCGCCTACCAGCGGATGCCCGATAAATTTCATATGCACCCGAATCTGGTGCGTGCGTCCGGTTTCCAGCTTCAGCTCCATCAACGTGTAGTCGCCGAACCGCTCCAGCACGACAAAATGCGTTACCGCATGCTTGCTGTTGCTCTCGGTAACGGTATACAGCTTCCGATCCTTCGGGTCACGGCCGATCGGAGCGTCGATCGTCCCATGCTCATGCGCTACGTTTCCATGCACCACGGCGATATACTTGCGGTTTACGCTGTGCTCCTTCAATTGAGCGGCAAGCGAAACGTGAGCCAGATCGTTTTTGGCTGCCATTAGCAAACCTGACGTATCCTTATCGATTCGATGCACAATCCCCGGACGCATGACGCCATTAATCCCTGACAAGTCATGACAGTGATACAATAAAGCGTTCACCAAGGTGCCGCTGTAGTGGCCCGGGGCCGGATGCACGACTAATCCTCTAGGTTTATTGACGACGATGACGTCCGAGTCTTCGTAGACTACATTCAATGGGATAGCTTCCGGTGCCAAATCCAGCTCTTCCGGCTCCGGGATCGTCAGCTGAAGGCGGTCTCCTTCGGCCAGCTTGTAATTTGGCTTTACTTGTCCCCCGTTGACCGTCAGGTGACCTTCCTTGATCCACTGCTGAACCTGCGTACGGGAAACGTCTTCCTCCAAGGAGTCGGTAATAAATTTATCGATCCGCTCACCGCGGTCTTCCGCCTCAGCCGTCCATTCTCTGAAGTTGTCCATGCCTTCCTGCTCTGTAGCCGACATCACGATTACGCGTCCCTCTTTTCTTTTCTCCAGCTAATAAATGAATCGATAAATATTAATGCAACCCCGATACAAATGGCCGAGTCGGCCAAATTAAAGATGGCGAACGTGTAATCCACCGGCGTACCGAAGAAATTGAACTGAAAGCGGAACTGCAGAAAGTCGACCACTTCGCCGAACAGCGCCCGGTCGATAAAGTTTCCAATGGCGCCCCCAAGCAGCAAGCTCAATGCAAACGGGAGCAGCTTACGCCCTTCTTTTACGGTCTTTTGCAGATACCATATAACAGCTGCGGCCACAGCTAGAGTAATAATAATGAAGAACCACCGCTGGTTCTGTAAAATGCCGAATGCCGCTCCCCGGTTGCGATGGGAAGTAATTTGAAAAAACTCCCCGATCACCGATCTGGACTCTCCAAGCAAAAGCCGATTGACAATCAGCCACTTGGAAGCCTGATCCAAGAGCAGCACGATTAACGCATAGATGTAATATATCAAGGTTTCATCTCCTTATTCGCTTCCTGTGGTACAAGGATTTTCCTAGCTAAAAAACACGGCAACCGTAAAAAATAGGTGCATAGCGATTTTACAAGGAGGTGTCTTCCATGCCTAATATCCCGCAAAACGCCATTACCCCCGAGCAGCTCGGTTATCTGAAAAGCAAGCTGCAGGAAGAACAGCAGTGGCTTCAGCAAAAGCTGGAGGATGACGACGATCATATGGGCTTGGACGATTCATTACGAGTTCAGACCGGAGAGCTGTCGGCATACGACAACCATCCGGCCGATCTCGGAACGGAAATGTTCGAGCGAAGCAAAGATATTGCACTAAATGAAAATAGAGAGCGGCATTTGATTGACGTCAATGAGGCTCTGCAGCGAATGGATAGCGGCGGATACGGCCGTTGCGTTACTTGCGGCGCTTCCATCTCTTTCGAGCGTTTAGAAGCGATCCCTACCACTCTTTACTGCATTGAGCACGTGCCGGACCCGCATGCTTCCGAGCGCCGGCCCGTTGAAGAGCAGCTGCTCGCGCCACCATTCGGAAGATCGAGTCTCGACGAGAAAAACAACCAAACCGAATTCGACGGCGAGGACGCCTGGCAAATCGTAGAAAGCTGGGGCACATCCAATACTCCGGCGATGGCGGAAAATCCGAACGTGTCCAGCGATTACGACGACATGGAAATCGAAGCGGATGAGCATGTCGGCTATGTCGAATCGTTTGAAAGCTTTCTTGCTACCGATATGTACGGACAGCACGTGACCGTTGTCCGGAACAAGGCTTACCGCGATTACATGAACAGCGGCGAAGGCGAAGGCTTGCTCGAAAACGATGAATCCTACTATGACGGCGACGCCTACAGCTAATAGCCCCGGCCTTCCAGCTGATACTGCACGTGCTTCACAATCTCGGCAATATAGTCGCCAATGATAGGCAGGTTTAAAGCTCCAAGCATTTTCAGGAAATAAAGAATCGTCGTGGCGAACACCGTAAATCCGATCGCGATGCCGACGCCTCTTGAGATTCCCGCCAAAATATTAGTCCAGATTAATCTTCGAGGGCTGTTGAGCAGTTGAACGTAATCGGCAATTTGGGTTTTCTCCATTTGATTGGCGACATGGATTAACTGCTTATTGATTTTGGCTAAAAGCTCTTTATCCGAACCGGACAAAGGGTCCCGATCAACCATCCGTCATCCCCTCCGATTTTGGATCTGATACGATATGCATCCCGGCGAGGCCGTTCGGCCTGCCGGGATGCTTTATTTTATTCTGCCGAGCTGGGTTCCATTAAACTAAAGCATTCTGCTTGATAACTTGGGCGCAGCGTTTGCAGAGCGTCGGATGATCGTGATCATGCCCAACCTCCGGCGTCACGATCCAGCAGCGTTCGCATTTCTCCCCTTCCGCCACTTGCACGCGAATCGATAAGCCTTTGCTGGCATGAGTCCCTTCCGGAGCCTGCGTTCCCGGTTCGTGCACCACCACACCGGATACGATAAACAGCTGATCCAATGCCTCGAATTCCTGAAGCAGCTCATAAGCCGGAGCATCCGGGTATAAGTGGACGGCGGCCCCCAGCGAATTGCCGATAATTTTCGTCTTGCGCGCTTCTTCCAATGCTTTCAGCACATCGTCACGCAAAGCGATAAACTGCTCCCATTTCAGCTCCATGCTGACATCGAATAAAGAAGCGTCTACCTGCGGAAGCTCGCTCAGCTGTACGCTCTCCAAGGCCGCACCTGGAATATACTTCCACACTTCGTCCGTAGTGTGAGGCAGCACAGGGGCAATCAATTTAGTTATTGCCGTCAGCGCGTCATATAATACCGTCTGGGCCGCTTTACGTCCCGGATCGCTCGGGGAGCTCGCATAGAGTCGGTCTTTAATAATGTCCAGATAGAATGCGCTCATCTCCACCGCGCAGAAATGATGCACCGTTTGATATACGACGTGGAACTCGTATGCATCGTAAGCTTTGACGACCCGCTCCAGCATCCGGTTCAGACGAATCATCGCGAAGCGGTCGAGTTCGTTCATCTCCTCAACAGCCACCCGTTACGTCTCCGGATTGAAATCGGACAGGTTGCCGAGCAGGAAGCGCAGCGTATTACGGATTTTACGGTATACCTCCGTAATCTGGCTCAGAATGTTATCGGAGATTCGGACATCCTGCTGGTAGTCTACCGAGGACACCCACAGCCGCAAAATATCGGCTCCGAGCTTATCGCATACCTGGTTCGGATCGACGGTGTTGCCCAACGATTTGGACATTTTCCGCCCTTCGCCATCCAGCGTAAAGCCGTGGCTTAAAATCCCTTTGTAAGGCGACTGCCCCTTGACCGCAACCCCTGTAATCAGAGAGGAATTGTACCATCCGCGGTATTGGTCGGAACCTTCCAGGTACAGGTCCGCGGGCCACTGCAGCTCTTCGCGCGTTTCCAGAACCGCCACGTGGCTGGAGCCGGAGTCGAACCAAACGTCCATAATATCCGTTTCCTTACGGAAATGATCATGTCCGCATTTCGGGCACACGGTTCCTGCCGGAAGCAGCTCGCTTTCCTCCTTCTGGAACCAGGCGTTGGAGCCTTCCTGCTCGAAAATTTGAGCCACATGCTCGATCGTCTCGTTGTTCACGACCGGCTCGTTACAGCTGCGGCAGTAAAAGATCGGAATCGGCACGCCCCATACCCGTTGACGGGAAATGCACCAGTCTCCGCGGTCGGCGATCATGTTGTGCAGACGGATCTCGCCCCAGTTCGGCGTCCAGTTAATCCGCTTGATTTCATCCAGCATTTCCTGGCGGAATTTATCCACCGATGCGAACCACTGCTCAGTCGCCCGGAAAATAACCGGCTTTTTCGTACGCCAGTCATGCGGGTATTGATGCTGAATCGTCGCCGCATGCAGCAGGTGTCCGGACTCCTTCAGCATCTCCACGATCTGTTTGCCGCCTTTTTCGTAGAACATGCCTTCAAAGCCGGGCGCTTCGGCCGTAAAATGGCCTTGATCGTCCACAGGGCACAGCACGCCGAGATTATAGCGCTGGCCGATGACAAAGTCGTCTTCCCCGTGGCCGGGAGCCGTATGAACGCAGCCGGTACCGGCATCCAGCGTGACATGCTCTCCTACCATAACAAGGGAGGTGCGGTCATAGAACGGATGCTGACAGAGCACGCCTTCGAGCTCGCTGCCTTTGATTTGCGACAGCACCTGGACGTCGGCTCAGCCGATTTCTTTAGCCGCCGCGTCCAGCAATCCGTGGGCAAGCACATACTTTTTGCCGTTGGCTTGTACGACGGCATAGTCGAAATCAGGGTGCAAGCTGATGCCGAGGTTGGCAGGCAGCGTCCATGGCGTCGTCGTCCAGATGACGATTGCCGCATCCTCAGGAAGCTTTCCTTTTCCGTCCTTCACTTGAAACGCGACATAGATGGAAGTCGATTGCTTATCGTGATATTCGATTTCCGCTTCAGCCAAAGCGCTCTCCGAAGACGGAGACCAGTAAACAGGCTTCAGACCTTTATAGATGTACCCTTTATTGACCATCTCGCCGAATACGCGAATTTGCTGGGCTTCATACTTCGGCTGCAGCGTGATATACGGATTCGCCCAGTCGCCGCGGATGCCGAGACGCTGGAACTGTTTCTTCTGCCTCTCTACCCATTGCAGCGCATACTCCTTGCAGTATTCGCGGAATTCGGAGACGCTCATTTTTTTGCGGTCCACTTTCCCGCCGTTGGCAATAGCCTGCTCGATAGGCAGACCGTGCGTATCCCATCCGGGCACGTACGGAGCGTCAAAGCCCTGCATCGTTTTGAAGCGGACGATAATGTCCTTCAAAATTTTGTTCATCGCATGCCCGATATGAATATCTCCGTTAGCGTACGGAAGTCCGTCATGCAAAATAAATTTCGGCTTGCCTTTGCGGCTCTCCTGTACTTTCTTGTAAATGTCCATTTCGTTCCAGCGGTCTTGCATTTTCGGCTCCGCTTGCGGCAGATTTCCGCGCATCGGGAATTCCGTCTGCAGCAGGTTTAACGTTTTTCCATAATCCATTGTGATTCCAGCTCCTTCAATATTCAACAGGTTAACCCCGCTCCTCAGGATAAGCGCAAGGGGTTTGCTAAAAACGCTCAAGCACAACAAAAAAACCTCTCATCCCCAATAGGGACGAGAAGTCTCGCGGTACCACCCTGATTAAGACCAACGGCATGAATTCAAGCAGCGCCCTTCGACGTTGCTCCTTCCAAGCCGGCATCCAGCCTTCGCTCAAATGATCGGTAACGGGATCAGCCGATGCTCTTTACTATTAGTTCAAGAGATGCTCATGGGTGATTTTCCTTCACTGCACAGATCGGGCTTTCACCGGCCCCCGACTCGCTTGGCAGATGCGTACGTGAATTACTCTTCCCAGTCAACGCTTTCCTCATCATGATTGCCTCTTAGGAGGCTGCATATACAGGAGTATAGCGAAAATGGCGTGCGGCGTCAACACGAGACACGCCTTAAGTCCTTAAGCAGGTCTTACGGCTGTTCGATTTCCATTCGTTCGAGAGAACTCCAGTCTTCTTTGCTGAGCAGCTCCAGCTGAGCTTCAAGCAGCGTGCGAAAACGGGTCCGGTAAATGGAAGCTTGCTTCTTCAATTCTTCGATTTCCACTGCGATCTTACGGGATTTGGCCAAGGATTCATTGATGATCCGGTCTGCGTTCTTCTCCGCTTCCTTAAGGATCAACTGCGCTTCCTTCTTGGAGTTCGATTTGACTTCATCCGCTGCTTCCTGGGCCACGATGATCGTTTTGCTCAGAGTCTCCTCGATATTGGAAAAATGATCTAGGCGCTCCTGGATCGCCAGCAGTTGATTCTGCAAATCCTTATTCTCGCGAATGAGCGCTTCATAATCCTTAATGACCAGATCCAGAAACTCGTTGACTTCATCCTCGTCATAGCCGCGGAACGAGCGGCCAAACTCTTTGTTATGTATGTCCAACGGTGTTAAAGCCATTGCGGCACCTCCTGAAAGTTGGGGCAGACTGTCATCAATTCTGTCCGATGCGTATAGCTATATTCGACAGGAGGCCGCATTTTCCTGCATCCGAAACGAAAAAAAATTGGCATTCATGCATATTTGCCGATTTTCACGCGAAATCTGCCCTTTTTTGTGACTCCCTCGACTTCAAGCACCTTGAAGCGGCCGAACCCCTGCAGAGACACGACATCTCCCGGCTTCAGCGCACGGCTGGAGTCCTCCTCTTGCTTCCAGTTGACCTTGCAGCGCCCCGCCTTGATCGGGACTAATATCTTGGCGCGGCTCAGATGGTATACGTCGCTCACGATGCCGTCGAGCCGCATGGAAGCGACCGACAGATTCATCTCCTCCAGCTTGACGACAGATGCCTGCAGCTTTTCCAGAGGAAGAAGCTCGGTCTGCACATGAACCCTGTGGACCTGCTGGAGGTGAAGCCGCATATAATCCGCCACCTCCTCGGCCACAAGAAAATGGCAGCCCGTATCGGACACATGAATATCTCCGATCTTGTCGCGCTTCATTCCCAAAGCCAGGATCGATCCCATGTAGTCGCTGTGATCCAGTTCCTTCAGCTTATCGTCCAGAGAAGTGACGGCAATCAGACGGATGCCCATTTCCTCATCGTCCAGCACCCGGTAATCCGGCGCGATCAGCGCTCGTTTTCTCTCCGCCTGCTCATGTCCGCCATCAAAGCGAACCTGCACGTCCTGACTCCGATTCACCAGAGACTCCACGATAAACTGCTGCCGCGGATCCAGGAAATCCGTCAGCTTCGCCTGATGCTGCTCCGCCTTCTCCACCCACTCGGCCGCCTTATCCACGAAGCGATGCTCATCCGGGTGAAAATGCGAGTAAATGTTCTCGTTATTCACGGACCGGTACCTAGACGAAGAAGTGGATGATCGCGCGGACGCCTTCGCCGATAAACCGCAGAGCAATCAACGCAACGATCGGGGAAATATCAATCATCCCGCCGATCGGTGGAATAAAGCGTCGAAAGACAGATAAATACGGCTCACAGAGCTTGCCCAGCATTTCGCCAATGAAGCTGTTCCGGGCGCTCGGCAGCCACGACAGCAGCACATAGGCGATCAGCATGTATGTATAGATTTCAATAAGTGTGTAGATGTAATAGTCGATATTATACAAGCTGTTCACCTCGATTTTTCATTTATTGAGAGTATACATCATGATTCATTATTTCCGAGATGGAGCCATGAATTTCAACCGTATCCGGCGTACACAGAAAAATGTTCGGTCCGATCTTGGAAATGGAACCGTTCAGCGCATAAACGGTGCCGCTTAGAAAATCCACAATGCGCGTTCCTTGATCGGAGCGCACCAAATGCAGATTGACGACAACCGGCCGGCGCGAGCGAAGATGGTCGGCAATTTCCTGCGTATCCTCATACGATTTAGGCTCAAGAAGCACCACTCGTACATTTTTTTGCGAATGTATACTGACAATATTACTTTTATTCTTACGCTGCTCCGCAAAATTGGTTTCATGTTGTTCCTCGGCAGGCTCAACTACCCTTTCACGTTCTACAACGACTTCCTCTTCATCCTGCAAACCCAAAAAGTTCATAAATTTGTTCATTACGCCCATGTCCTCTCCTCCTATAAGCTTCACTTCATGTGAAGCTCGAATCGTAAGCGCAGGTTATTCCCTGCCCACCAATATCGATCCCAGCCGAATCCACGTGGCTCCTTCTTCAATCGCCACCTCGAAGTCATTGGACATCCCCATGGACAAATGCGGCACCTCATAGCCTAGCGCCTGCTCCCGGTTTAATTCATCTCTCAGCTCTCTCAAACGGCGGAATACCGGCCGGGTTGATTCAGGCTCGGCCTCATACGGCGCCATCGTCATCAATCCGACGATACGGATGTGGCGGAACGCCTTAAGCTCGTCCACAAACCCGTGTAACGCCTCCGGCTCCAGGCCGTATTTCGTTTCCTCGCCCGAAACGTTCAATTGAATAAAGCATTGCGCCGCAATGCCGAGCGCCGCCGCCTTCTTATCCATTTCTTTGGCAAGGGATAGCCTGTCCAATGAATGGATATAGGCAAATTTACCGACGACATCCTTCACCTTGTTGGTCTGCAGATGCCCGATAAAATGCCACACGCCCAGGCCCTGCTCTCCATAGGCTTCCCATTTGGCCTGCGCATCCTGCCACCGGTTCTCGCCAATATGGAGCAAGCCGCTCTGCAGCACCTTCCCCGTCGTCTCCGCAGAAACATATTTCGTTACGGCAATGGTCTGAACCTCGCTTCGGCTTCTGCCGGAACGGGCGCAAGCTTTATGAATCAAGTCTTCAACATATGGTATCGTTTGCGTAAGCTGCATAACGTCTTTTTCACCTCTATTCTTACATAACCTTAGCCGGCGCAGTTCAATCGCGCAGACCGATCCAAGCGGCCATCCGGCCCGTTTTGCCATGCTCCTTGCGATGGGAAAACAGCAGATCCGTGCGGCAGCTTGTGCATAAACTACTCATTTCGATATGAGACTGCAAAATTCCTGCTTTCATCATAATTTGTCGATTCATTTGTTGCAAGCTTAAGCTGTATTTGCCGTCGGACCGCTCCACATAGATCGGCGGAAAACCGTCTGCAGCCTCATTGGACAGCTCCAGCTCGTTCATGACCTGCTTAACCCGGGACAGGACGTAATCGTCCACTTCATAGCAGCAGGCATGAATGGAAGGGCCTACCGCGGCATAGACTTCGCTTGGGTTCGTGCCGTATTCCCTGCTCATCGCTTCAACCGTAGCTTTGGCAATAGCAAGCACCGTCCCTTTCCAGCCGGCATGCGCCAGGCCTACGGCCCGATGGACCGGATCAAAGAACAATAAAGGAACGCAATCCGCAAACAAGGCATGCAAGAAAAGTCCCGGTTCATTCGTTATAAAAGCATCCTTCGAGGGGATTTCCGTCGCTCTCGTTCTCGTCCCCGCCCCGGCTAACTCCTTGGTGACCACCTGCACTTCACTGCCGTGCACCTGTTCTCCGTAGGTGCAATCCTCCAGACGAACCCGCAGCGCTTCGGCAAGCTTCTCCCTGTTAGCCACCACGTGCTCAGGCTGGTCCGATACGTGAAGACCGCAGTTCAGGCTGGCAAACGCCGTCTTGCTGACGCCGCCTAGCCGGGAAGTACATCCCGCCGTCAAACCAGGATGCTCCTTCATCCATCCTTTTAGAAAAAACAACTCGCATCCGTTCTCTACTTTTTGCAGTACAAAAGGTTCCATAGCCGGCCGCTCTCCTCCCGCTCTTTCGGTCTTGTCGTTCATCCTCACTCCAGTATACAACAACCCGTAAAAAACAGCACACCATAGCCGGAAATCCCTTCCTGCAAACGGCGGGATGCCTGCGTCGGCGTGCTGTTTAAACGTGTGCGGCTAGCCTCGATAGGAACGGTTATAATCGTAGTTCATCTCCACTTCTTCCTGCTGCCGGAAGCTTCGGACGTCCTCCAGCTTGACGAGTACTACATCGGCACCGATTTTGACGATATTTTTCCATGGAATGACGACATCGGTCGCTCCGCCGAACAATCCGAAAAAACGGGGGCTGTTCGGAACGACAATCGACTCTATCCGTCCCTGGCGTAAGTCGAGCTCCAGGTCGCTGATCTGCCCCAGTTTTTTCCCATCCACTATGTTAATGACGTCTTTGGTTTGAAAATCTGAAATTTTCACGCTGCAACCACCACGTATTCTTCATGGATTCTTCGAGCCTGTTCTCTAAAGCCTTTATTACCTACTATATGTATGACTTGGGCAAAATGTCCTTCCTCACGAAAAATAACCCCACAAAGTGGGGCGAGCTTGTCTAGGAACCCAGAATTTGTATGATACTCCGGTGGGGTATCCTCTTCCAGCCGCTGTTGAACCCGTGAAATGGATTAGATTTAAAGGTATTTTCACGGATTTCAAAGGCGGACGTAAACTAAGCGTTTTTCGTAGAAAAACGGGCTTCGTAAGCTTGGATACCCCACCTGCGTCTGTGCTCCTTTTTCACTTAAAGGCGGGTTTCTCGACAGCCTGACCCACAAAGTGGGGCTTATGCTTCGAAGCGGACTCAGGTACTTAAATTCTGGCGTGTAAAAAAAGACCTGCTCTTTCAAGAGCCGGCCTTATGATTATCATTTCAGGGGAGTATACAAAGCTTGCCTGGCGGGCAAGTTAATTTTTCACATGTTTTTGCATTTGGGAAATCGCCGATTTCTCCAGACGGGAAACCTGCGCTTGCGATATTCCGATTTCGTCTGCTACTTCCATCTGGGTTTTGCCATCGAAAAACCGCATGGACAAAATCATTTTTTCCCGGTCGTTCAGCTTCCGCATCGCTTCTCTCAGAGCAATTCCTTCTATCCACGACACATCCTTGTTGCGGTCGTCGCTGATCTGATCCATAACATAGATCGGATCGCCACCGTCATGATAGATAGGCTCGAACAAGGAAACGGGATCTTGAATCGCATCCAGCGCAAAGACGACATCTTCTTTAGGCACGTTAAGCGCCTCGGAAATTTCGTAAATGGAGGGCTCGCGGGAATTTTGATTCGTCAGGCTGTCGCGAACCTGCAGCGCTTTGTAGGCAATATCCCTCAGCGAACGAGATACCCGGATCGGGTTATTGTCACGCAAGTAACGGCGAATTTCTCCGATAATCATCGGAACGGCATAGGTGGAGAATTTAACATTCTGACTCAGATCGAAATTATCGATCGCCTTCATGAGTCCGATACAGCCGACTTGAAACAGGTCATCCACATATTCGCCGCGGTTATTAAACCGTTGAATAACGCTTAGTACGAGTCGCAGATTGCCGTTAACCAATTTCTCTCTTGCCGTTCGTTCATTGTTCGATTGCAGTTGAACGAATAATTCACGCATTTCCGCGTTGGTCAGAACAGGTAGCTTTGCGGTATCTACACCGCAAATCTCGACTTTGTTTCGGGTCACCGTGATTACCTCCCAAGGAGAAACATTACTGTTAATTATCTCCTCGGTCCGGTTTTTTATGCGCCCCCTATGCTTGTCTGATTCTTTAACCAAATGCCTCAATGCCGTAAAATCCAAGCCGTACAAGCCCGGATTCGCTTTCATGGCTTTCAAAAAAAATAATTTCCAGTTTAAACCATTTTATTAAATTCCTTGCGAAGCCTTTTAATAATGCGCTTTTCTAGACGGGAAATATAGGACTGCGAAATGCCGAGAAGGTCAGCCACATCCTTCTGCGTCTTCTCCTCGCCGTCCTGCAGACCGAACCGCAGCTCCATAATCGTCCGCTCCCGCTCCGACAGCTTATCCAAAGCTTTATGCAGCAGCTTGCGATCCACCTGCTCTTCGATGTTGCGGTAAATCGTATCGTTTTCCGTACCGAGCACATCGGAGAGCAGCAGCTCGTTGCCGTCCCAGTCGATGTTCAGCGGCTCGTCGAAGGAAACCTCGGTACGGATTTTACTGTTGCGCCGCAGGTACATTAAGATTTCGTTCTCAATGCAGCGGGAAGCATATGTGGCCAGCTTGATTTTTTTCTCGGGGTCAAACGTATTGACCGCCTTGATCAAGCCGATCGCGCCGATGGACACGAGATCCTCAATGTTGATTCCCGTGTTTTCGAATTTGCGGGCAATGTACACAACGAGCCGCAGGTTGCGCTCAATCAGCATCGCGCGAATCGCCGCATCCCCGGAAGGCAGCTTCTCCAGCAAGTATTCTTCCTCTTCCCGGGTAAGTGGAGGAGGCAAGGCTTCACTTCCGCCTATGTAGTAGATTTCCTCGCCCTTGAGTCCCAGCTTCATCATCAGACGGAAATAATAGATTTGCAGTTTCAGCTTCCACTTCACGAGCATCGTGTGTCCTCCTTAGGCGTTTTGCCGCCGGCAAAACGTTCTTCGTCAGCATGTTTAGGGCCGTTCCAGCCCCACATGACAGAGATTAGGCTTGCATCAGATTCGGGTGGATAATAGCTTGATAGGCATTGTCGGAGCTCAGTTTGCCTCCATCGAGCCCGATCAGCACTTTAAGCGTTTCAAATTGTTTGTCGTTATACGTAATAATGACCCGGTCGGGCTTGATCGCCAGCATAAACTGCGTATTCCGGTTCACGCCCCGGTAAGGAACCAGGCGGAGCCGATCCTGCCATTCGAATTCATCGGTCCCGATTGCGCTCACGATCTGGTCGACCTCCGACCGTTCAATTCGCTGCTTCCAGGTATCGGGGATTTTCTCGCCCCATTGAGACACCTCCATCACCATCACGGGGGTCTTGGTCAGCGGATCGTACAGCTGGTTCCCCGTATCGATTAATCCCATGCAGCTCGAAGCATACTCATCGATATACACCTCCACTTTGGCAAAAAAGGATGCCATCTCCTCCTTGCGCTTGGCGGCTTGATGAACATGCCGATACAGCCAGATGGCAAAAATCAATACGGCAAGAAGAAAAATCAGTCCGATATGCACTTGGTGGGAAGCCCCGCCCGATTGGGCGAACCAGATGCCGTTCAGCACCTCTGTGGAGGACATCCAAAAATAGTGCACTCCCAATACGGTGCCGGCCGCCGCAAAATTCACCACATAAAATGCGCTGACATTCCTCATGAAATGCTGAATGCCTCCGAAGCCGAAGGCCAGCCACAGCATGAGCAGCGACAAGGCAAATTTAATGGCAAACGTGAACATAAACGATACCGGCGGAAAGAACATCAAGACTACATAAGCCCCTCCCAAACAAGCGGAGCTTAGCAGCCTCCACCAGCGGAAAGCGAGCTTGCGCGATCTTGCGGTAACCCACAGCAGCGCCCCGTCAATCAGTACATTCGTCAGGAAAATGATATCGATGTAAACAATCATTCTCCGAGCCCTCCCAGCCGCAAGCTGCTGCTTAATAGAACCTGTCTTCTTCCATTTCATGCGAATGAGACAAGTATATAGTAAGCCTATTCCAAAGTCTGTCTAAACTTGCCGATTAGCCGTAACTTTTTTTGTCATATAGTGGGGGTGCGGCAATGGATGCCGAAGCCCCTGCAGCAAAAGAAAACCGTCAGGCAAATCCTCCTGACGGTCCTTGCGCATATCATATCCAAGCTTCGAACCGGCCAGGCGGAAAGCCTTCCGTTTCAAAAGCATACATTTCCATACAGCAAAAATCCCTTGATCCAAACGATCAAGGGATAACTTGTCATCATAGCTTTATTTATCCAGATTGCTTCTGCCGCGGTTGCGCAGGAATGTCGGAATATCCAGCTGGTCTCCGGAAGTTTGGCCTCCAAAAGGACGCAAGTTGCTTGCGCCGCCGCGATTGTCTCCGGCCGGTTCTGACGACGGTGCGGAGCTATTGGCATTAGGCTTACGGACCGGTTGTGACGGTGCAGCTTTGTGTTCAAAGCCGGTTGCGATAACCGTAACTTTAATTTCGTCCTTAAACGATTCGTCAATGACGGCACCGAAGATCATGTTGACTTCCAGATCGGAAGCCGAGGCAACGATATCCGCCGCTTCGTTGACTTCATACAGAGACAGATTCGCTCCGCCTGTAATGTTCATCAGGACGCCGCGTGCGCCGTCAATCGATGTTTCCAGGAGCGGACTTTGAATCGCTTTCTTGGCAGCTTCGGCAGCTCTGTTCTCGCCTGTAGCTTCCCCAATCCCCATTAAGGCCGAGCCGCGCTCGGTCATGATCGTTTTTACATCGGCAAAGTCCAAGTTGATTAGGCCGGGAACGGCGATCAAGTCGGAAATACCCTGTACGCCTTGACGGAGAACGTTATCCGCCTCGCGGAAAGCTTCCAGCATCGGCGTCTTCTTATCGACGATCTCAAGCAAACGATCGTTCGGAATGACGATCAGCGTATCCACTTTTTCTTTCAGAGCAGAGATGCCCTGCTCCGCCTGCAAAGCGCGTTTGCGGCCTTCGAAGGTGAATGGTCGCGTTACCACGCCAACGGTCAAAGCGCCGCATTCTTTGGCGATTTCAGCGATGACGGGAGCCGCGCCTGTTCCTGTACCTCCGCCCATTCCGGCTGTAACAAAGACCATATCGGCACCCTTCAATGTATTGAAGATCAGCTCTCTCGATTCCTCAGCCGCCTTCTTGCCAACCTCCGGGTTGGCACCGGCACCTAAACCGCGAGTCAGTTTATCCCCGATTTGCAGTTTTTGCTCCGATTTGGAGTTTTGCAGAGCCTGAGCATCCGTATTGACGGTAATAAACTCTACGCCCTTCACTCCATTCTCGATCATGCGGTTGACGGCATTGCTGCCACCGCCGCCGCAACCGATAACCTTTATCTTGGCTAACAAATCCGCGTCCATATCAAATTCAAACATAGCCTTCATTATCCTCCTCAATAAGCTTTCATAAGCCAGGAAATCCCTTTAGATGAATTCGCTCAACCAATTTTTAAAACGTTCCATAACCGAAGGCTTTGTTTCGCTGGCAACGGACGATTTTTTCGTGTTCGCCGGGTTAGTGATGACTTTCTTTGCTCCGCCGGCTTGTTTAGCTGCTCTCAAATATTTATGAGCATATTGGATAATCCCAACACCGCTGGTATAAGAAGGGTCACGAACACCGATAAAATCAGGAACTGCAATACGGACGGAAGTGGCAAGCTCCGCTTGTGCAACGGCAAGCATCCCCGGCATGGACACTGTTCCCCCGGTTAATACATAACCGCCAGGCACTTCCGCAAAACCGAGACGCTGTACTTCCATACGGATCAAGTGGAAAATTTCCTGAACACGAGGTTCGACGATATTCGCCAAATCGATCTGCGTAAACTCCTTGTCCACATTGCTGCCGATCCGGTTCACTTTAAAAACCTGATCCGCTGCCGCGTGTTCAATAATGGCACAGCCGAATTTCAGCTTGATTTTGTCTGCGATGTCTACTTGTGTACGAAGTCCGATAGATATATCGTTCGTAATGTATTCGCCGCCAATCGGCAATGTAGACGTTGCCACTAGATTATTTTGTTCAAATACCGCAATCGTCGTCTGTCCTGCGCCAATATCGACAAGAACCGTTCCAACGGCTTTCTCGTCCTTGGACAGGCTCAAATGTCCTGCTGCCAGTGACATTAAGATCAAGCCAGATACTTTTACGCCAGCCTTCTCGACAACTCTCAGCAAATTATGTATTGCTGTTTTGGCGCCGGTAATTATGGTTGCTTCTACTTCAAGTCGTACGCCAATCATACTTCGAGGATCATGGATCTCATCCAAACCGTCGACCAAATATTGGTTAGGCACGACCCCAATGATTTCACGCTCGGGAGCTAAAGGAATGACCTTGGCCGCTTGAATGACCCGCTCAATATCTTCATCTCCGATTTCGCGATCTTCATTAGATACGGCAACTACGCCATGGCTAGATTGCAAAGCAATATGATTCCCGGAAATTCCAACGTAAACCTCTGCTATTTGAATACCGACCATCCGCTCCGCGTGATCTATTGCGTTGCGAATCGACTGGACTGTCTGATCGATATCGACAATGGCTCCCTTGCGAATACCTTCCGAGTCGGCAGATCCAACCCCTATTATATTAATGGCGCCGTTAACGACTTCCCCAATAATAGCACGAACTTTGGATGTACCGATGTCCAAACTAACAATGATGTCATTGCTGCTCAACCTGTGGCACCTCCTGTGATCTGTAATTGTTGTTAGCTGATTGTTAAAGAAAAGCTCCTGTACATATTCAACACGCTTGGGATTTTCCCTCTTTTTTTGCAAACTTTTTTCATTTTCTTGACCAAAATGATACCGTAATGCCAATTCTATCATTATTTCTATCGGTTGAGTAGACTAATTCCATTAGAATTCCATTAGTTTCTTGAAGAATCCTTCGTATTCGTCTTCTCGCTTTTGGCATCTTTGACTGGATCTTTTTTCGGATCGGCCGGGGTTCCGGAAGCGCCTGCGGCCGTTTTAGGATCCGTCTTCGTATCTTTGGAGGAGGCTCCGCTTTTTCCCGCGTCCGTGTCGAACGGGGCATGAGTGTCGGCCTCAAGAAGCTTCAGCACGCCGGTATGAATTTTGTTTTCTTTCAAATTTGCGATATAAGTATCGAGATATTTGAGCTTTTCAGGCAAATACCCGATGGTCGTTATCACTTCGAATTGGGAGCGGGTGTACATCTTGATCCGGTCCGGATAAGACTCGGTAGGATCCGGCTTAATTTCGGACACATCGGTCAGATACGACTCGGAAATCGAGGCCAGCGCCTTGCACAGCTTATCCTTCATCGCCTCCGCTCCCGACCATCCGGTCAGGATAGGCTTGTCCATCACAAAATTGACTTGGCTGGACACCGGCACGATGCTCCCGTCAGCCAAAATGGCCTCCGGCTGATTCGCATCCCCCAGCTGATAAGCTACCTTCGGAAATTCCTTTACCTCGATATGAATGACACCGGGAAAATGCTTTGTCACGACAGCGGACTCTACCATTTTGAGCGTTTTGACCTGCTCTACGATCCGTTCGGAGGAAACGGAGAAAAAATGATCCCCCGGCTTAACGGCCGCCGCTTGGCTGACTGCTTCCGCGGTTAGCAGCTCCTGTCCGTGGACCTCGACTACGCTGATTCGGCTTAAGGAAGATTGAAAGAATAGAATGCAGAGCAGCGTTACGAAAAATATGAACAAAAAGACTAGCAGCCTTTTGCTGCTGCGGGACTTTTTCTTGGCTTTGGGCTTTTGGATGACGGGCAATCTCTTTTCTGGCTGCAAGGGTTGTCCCTCCTAAGGGCATTTCGTAGAAATGCCTGACTTCGTAAGCATTCGCTGAGTTTTTGCGTAGGCAAAAACTCACTTCGTAAGTATTGCTGGGCATTTCGCAGAAATGCGTATTCGTTTCGTGACGGCCGGGCATGGTCTCAGAAATATCGGTGCGGCAAGGCTGGGCACTCCAAGACGGGGCTAGCGGATATAAACTATGTAAACCGCCAAACATCCCGATTCTAGTAAAGAAAGGGGATATTTCAGCGGCAGTGGTCATAAGGATATATAAGAAAAGATAGCAGGAACTTACGTAGCTACCGGCGTTACACGATGGATGCTCGCTCCCAGATGGGACAGCATATGTTCGATTCGGTCATAGCCCCGGTCAATATGATGAATCTGTTCGATGACGGTCGTTCCTTGCGCAGCCAATCCCGCAATCACAAGCGCGGCTCCCGCGCGCAAATCCGTCGCTTCGACGGTAGCCCCATACAGACGGGGCACTCCCCGGATAAATGCCGAGTTCAGATCGACCCGGATATCCGAGCCCATACGTGTCAGCTCGTCGACATGCTTGAATCTGCTCTCAAACACGGTTTCCTTCACAATACTTAAGCCGTCCGCCAAGGATAGCAGAACCATGATTTGCGACTGCAAATCGGTAGGAAAGGACGGGTGAGGCGAAGTCACGATTCGCTCTACCGCTTTCGGCCTCGTCAAGCAGCTTACATTTATTATATCACCGTTAATTGCTATTTGAACACCTGAGCGCTTTAATACGTGGATCGCAGAAGTCAGATGAGCGGCGCAAACGTTCTCGAGCGTGATCGTCCCCCGGGTTACCGCTGCGGCGATCATCATTGTTCCAGCCACAATACGGTCAGGAATAATGCGATAAGTACATGGGGTCAATTGGGATACGCCTTCGATCGTAATCGTATCGGTTCCCGCTCCAATAATTTTCGCGCCCATTTTGTTCAGGAAATTTTGCAAATCTTGTATTTCCGGCTCTCTGGCCGCATTGGAAATCGTCGTCATGCCTTCGGCCATCGCCGCAGCCATCATAATATTTTCCGTTGCCCCCACACTCGGAAAATCAAGTACGATTTCCGCTCCTCGCAGCTTGGCGGCGGTACAAACGATGGTATTGCCCGACTCCTCGATTGTCGCTCCCAACGCGGCGAGTCCCCGCAAATGCAAATCTATTTTTCTGTCACCAATAGCGCAGCCGCCCGGCTGATAGACTTGCACCTTACCAAAACGGGCCAATAACGGTCCCATCAAAAAGATAGAGGATCTCATCTGGCTCATCAAGCTTTCCGGAATATGAGACGAGTTCGCCGTCGACGTATTGACTGTCACGGTATCTCCTTGATGCTCCGTCCGGCACCCTAATGCGCGCAGGATCCCTGTCATGACTTGAATGTCCGACAGATCGGGCACGTTATGAATCGTAATCGTCCCTTCCGCCATCATTCCGGCTGCCAATATGGGCAGCGCCGCATTTTTTGCGCCGTGAATTTTGATGGCTCCCGATAGAGGTCTCCCACCTTCGATAACCAACTTTTCCAAAGTCCCACCTCCGATTTACCGCTCCCCCACCACCAATACTTCGGGAACAAGCGATACGCCGTATGTTTCCAAAACGAGTCGCTGTACTTGTTCAATGAGGGTGAGCACATCCTGAGCTGTCGCCTGCCCGGTGTTGACAATGAAATTGGCATGCAGCGGTGAAACCTCGGCGCCTCCGACTCTGAGTCCCTTAAGTCCCGCTTCTTCGATCAGCTTTGCGGCATGATGTCCTTCCGGGTTACGGAAGACGCTGCCTGCGCAGGCCAATTGAAGCGGCTGGGTACGCAATCGCCGGTCCTTATAAGCCGCCATCGCTCCGGCAATCTCTTTCCTGTCGCCGGCCTTCAGCTGGAATACAGCTTCGATGACAATGCCCGGCTGCTTCTGCAGTAGAGAATGCCGGTAGGCGTATTCGAAATCCGCTTGCTGCATCATGACCAAATCTCCTGTCGGGAGCAGCACTTCAGCTCTTAACAGTATGCGTGACACATCGGACCCGTGAGCTCCGGCGTTCATGTAGACGGCGCCTCCCACTGTTCCCGGAATACCTCCGGCGAACTCCAATCCGGTCAACCCTTCCTTGCCGGCCATGACGGACAGCTTAATGAACGAATAAGCCCCTCCGGCATAAGCCACATCGCCTTCAAACCGCAGCGTCTCCAGCAGGGAACCGAGCTTCAGAACGACCCCCCGTATGCCTTTATCGGATACAAGCATGTTGGAACCGCGGCCTAGCACAGTCCATGGCACCTGATGCCGGTAAAGCAGCTTCACAGCTTCAACCAGCTGCTCCTTGCTTCCCGGAATCAAGAGCACATCGGCCGGACCGCCGATTTTCCAAGTGGTATGAGGCGCCAGCGGTTCATTCAGGCGGCATTCGCCGAATAATCCGCTTTGCAATTGAGTAATGACCTGCTGCATGGGAAAACCTCCTTCACAGAACCCCTGGAGCCCTAATAGTAGGCAGCGGACGAGTCAGCGAGAACTCTTCTTACCCCATTCATGCTCGCTTATTCTGCTTCCCGCTTTCTCTTCCGGGTGTCTGTCACGGTTATAGTGTAGTTTATGTTCAATCGGAAATAGTGTGACAATCGCCTAGATAGTTTCTTCAAACGGGTCAAATACCGCTATTTGCTGGTTTCTTCGATCAGACGAATGATCGTGTCCACAGCCTGTGTCTGTTCGTTGGAGCGGATGCTGGCAATCATCTGCTCCCGGTTTTCATACACCTCGTTGATGCCTGAGATCAGCGTTTCCCGGGATAAATTTTCTTCAAACAGTACGTGGGCGTAACCCTGCCGTTCGAAGGAAGCCGCATTTAGCAGCTGGTCTCCTCTGCTGGCCTGGCGCGTAAGCGGAATCAGCAGCATCGGCTTGCGCAGCGCCAAAAATTCGAAAATCGAGGTAGCCCCCGCCCGGGAAATGACCAGATCGGTCATCGCCAGCACATCGGCCAGCTCTTCGTTCATATACTCGTACTGCTTATAGCCCCGAAGATGGGCATAGGCAGGATCGGTTTGACCTTTGCCGCATAGATGTACAAGCTGATAACGCTCAAGCAGCGACGGCAGCGATTCGCGGACGGCCTGGTTGATTTTTTGCGCACCCAGGCTTCCTCCCATGATGAGGAGCACCGGCTTTTGCTTATGGAAATCGCACAGCTCATAGCCCTTCAGCGCCTTGCCCTGCAAAATCTGGTCACGGATAGGCAGTCCTGTGCAGATTCCCTTGCCTCCCTGAATGTACTTCAGAGACTCCGGAAAATTGACGCAGATCCGGCTGACGAAGGGCAGCGATATTTTGTTGGCCAGTCCGGGTGAAATGTCCGATTCGTGGCTGATCACCGGAATCCGGTTGAGCCATGCCCCGATAATGACCGGAACGGAAACGAAGCCCCCTTTGGAAAAAACAATAGAGGGCTTGAGCTTCCGCATCAATCTATAAGCATCTCCGATCCCTTTAACTACCTTGAAAGGGTGCCCTTCATGTTCTTCAGATCAAAATATCTTCTCAGCTTGCCGGAGGAAATCGGATGATAGTCAATCCCCGCATGCTGGATAATTTCGCGTTCAATGCCATCCTTGGAGCCAATATATTGAATATTCCAGCCCTGCTTCCGGAGCTTGGAAATAATAGCGAGGTTGGGCGTCACATGGCCTGCTGAACCGCCTCCTGTAAAGACGATGGTTTTCAAAAAATTCACCTCGCGTAACGGGAAATATTTAATAGAATACCGATGGACGTCAACATCAGCGTTAACGACGAGCCGCCTGCGCTGATGAGCGGCAGGGTGATCCCGGTAACCGGGAACATACCGATAACGACCCCGATGTTAATAATGACCTGAACCGCAATCATACCTACGATCCCTGTAGCCAGCAAGCTGCCGAACGTATCCGGGGCCGTGATGGCCGTGCGCATGCCGCGCCACACAAGTAACATAAACAAAATGAGTACAAATGAACCACCGATAAAGCCTAGTTCCTCGGAAATAATTGAAAAAATAAAATCCGTCTGCGGCTCCGGCAAATAGCTGTACTTTTGACGGCTCATACCCAGGCCCAGCCCGACCAGACCGCCGGGGCCGATGGCATAAAGCGACTGGATCGCCTGATAGCCGGCACCAAGCGGATCCTGCCAGGGATCCAGGAATGCCGTAATCCGCTGCAACCGGTAAGGGGCGGCAATGATGAGGCCGACCAGACCGACGACTCCGACAAGCGCCAAATAAGATAAATGAAGCAGCCTTGCGCCCGCCGTATAAATGATCAGCAGCGTTGCGCCGACAAGCACGGCGCCTGTCCCTAAGTCAGGCTGGAGCATAATCATGCCGAAGGCCAGTCCGACCAAGCCTAACGGGGGCAGCAGGCCCCGGGTAAACAGCGTAATTTTGCTTTGCTGCTCGGAAAGCCATTTGGACAGGAACAGAATCATGCCGATCTTCATAAACTCGGAGGGCTGAATCCCGAACGATCCGATCCCGAGCCACGAACGGGCTCCGCCCCGCACAACCCCGATGCCGGGAATCAGAACGGCGACGAGCAGAATGAAGCAGACGATCAGCCCGATTTTGGCATACTTTTTCCAAACCCAGTAATCTACGTTCATAGTAAAAAACATCGCGACAATTCCTAGCACGGCAAAAAGCAATTGCCTTTTTAAATAGTAGAAATAATCGCCGAATTCGTGAAATGCCAGCACGGCACTGGCGCTGTACACCATCACGACGCCGATGGTAAGCAGCACCAAGGTACACATCAACATGGTTACATCCGGAGCAGAACGCGCTTTGACCATACATGCCACCTCTAACCTCGCAAAATGGGAGGGGCAGCTTGTATTACCCCCCTCTTACAGGTTATGCACGGACTGCTTAAACATGCTTCCCCTTTCCTCATAGGAAGAAAACATGTCCCAGCTGGCGCATGCCGGCGAAAGAAGAACCACGTCTCCGGCTTCAGCCATTGCCGCCGCCTGACGAACCGCCTCTATGACCGTATCCTGCACATTGTTAGCAGTATCGACGGTTTTCACCCGGCTCATGCCTGCGAGCTCGGCAACGCGGACGATTTTTTCCTTCGTTTGTCCTATCGCTACCAAACCTTTCACCCGTTCGCGGAATACCGGAAGCAGCTCCATATAATCGGAGCCGCGATCCAGCCCCCCTGCGATGAGAATTACTGGAGCGCCGAGCGCTTCTATCGTTTTGATCGAGGCTGTCGGATTCGTAGCCTTGGAATTGTTGTAGAACTGTATGCCGTCGAGCGTGCGGACATGCTCCAGACGATGCTCAACCCCGCGGAATTCCCGCAGCGCTTCCGCGATGACCGGCAAAGGCACGCCTGCCGTTATGGCTGCGCAGGAAGCCGCCAGCGCATTCTCCACGTCGAAGCTGGCCGGAATGCCGACTTCGTCAACGGGCAGGATGGTATGTACAGCTCCGGCTCTATCTTTGTAGACAATAGTCCGCTCTCCCGCCGCAGCCTCCATGTTCAAGCCGGGACTCACGAAGACCCCATATTCCAGCTCCTGAGTCACGGAAAAAGGCAGCACCGAAGCTTTCACCTCGCCTGCGATTCTGCGGCATACCGGTTGATCCCAATTCAATACAGCCGTATCCTCTGCCGTTTGGTTGGCGAACAGCTTTGCCTTGGACGCTATGTAATCGTCCATGTTTCCATGGTAGTCCAGATGAGTCTCGTATATGTTCAGCAAGCAGGCGATGCGCGGACGAAACGCCGACGTCCCTTTCAACTGAAAGCTGCTCAGCTCGACGACCAGCGTATTCTCCGGCGTTGCTTCCAGCGCCGCTTCCGTCAGCGCACGGCCGATATTCCCTGCTACAATCGGACGCAGGCCCGCCTTGTCCAGCATGAGGCCGATCCAGGTGGTCGTAGTCGTTTTACCGTTAGAGCCGGTAATCCCGATCATCGGAGCCTGGGTAATAAGACCGGCCACCTCTACTTCGGTCACAATTTCGATACCGAGCTGCTGCGCGCGTTCGATCGGCTCAATCGTATAGGGAATCCCCGGATTTTTGACCACAAGCCGGACACCCTCGTGAATCAGGTCAGAGGGGTGACTGCCGCAAATAACAGAAATACCCAGAGCCGTAAGTTCATCGGCCTCAGGGCATAGGTTTTTTTCCTTTTTATCGTTAACGGTGACAACGGCTCCGAGCTCATGAAACAGCTTTGCAACGGCTACCCCGCTGCGGGCCAGGCCCAGTATTACAACCTGTTCTCCGCGGTACTCTCTTGGATGCTTCATCTGCTATAACACCTCATTTAAAATTAGTCCGATTCCCGCCAGTACGATGCCGGCAGTCCAAAACGTAATGACAACGCGCCATTCGGACCAGCCCGTCAATTCAAAATGGTGATGAATCGGGCTCATTTTGAATACACGCTTTCCTCTGGTTTTAAAGGATACGACCTGAATGATCACTGACAGCACCTCTACGACGAACACGCCGCCGATCAGGATCAGCAAAATTTCCGCTTTCGTCAAAATGGCTACAAGCGCCAGGCCGCCGCCGATGCCGAGCGATCCGGTGTCTCCCATGAACACCTTCGCCGGGTGCGCATTGAAGACCAGAAACCCGAGCACCGCCCCTACCATTGCAGCGGAGAATATCGCTACATCCGGCTGGGTGTTGTTCAAGGCAATGATCGCATAGGCGCCGAACGCCACGGCACTGGTACCGGCCAGCAAGCCGTCCAGCCCGTCGGTAAAGTTCACCGCGTTGGACGTACCGAGCATCATCACCACGACAAAGGGATAGTAAAACCAGCCCATAGGGATGGTGTAATCGATGTAAGGAATCCGCACATCCGTGCTGTGGCCGATTTGGGCAAGTAAAATACAAACGATCACCGAGACGATCAGCTGGCCAAGCAGCTTCTGCTTCGCTGTCAAGCCGAGCGAGCGTTTCAGGATGATTTTGATATAGTCATCCAGAAAGCCGACCAGTCCGTACCCGAGCGCGGCGATCAGCAAAATAACCATCTCCATGCTCTTATCCGCAAAGCGGAGCACAGCCAAGGCTAATGCCAGCAAAATAATGGTGCCGCCCATGGTAGGCGTCCCCGTTTTCTTCAAATGGCTTTGCGGTCCGTCGGTCCCGGACCTGCTGGCCGAATTTAAGCCTTCTAAGAAGAGGTATAAATAATGGCCCCATGATGACAGCCAGCAAAAAGGCTGCCCCCAAAGTAATCATGACCACGTTAAAATCCACGGTAGTGTCCTCCTACAACCTATAATAAACCTGGTTCTTTCCTTGCGGGATCTACAGCTGCTTCAGCAGGGAGACCACCTGTTCGAGCTTCATGCCGCGAGAGCCTTTGACGAGCACCACATCGTCCGGCGACGCATAGGCGGCAACCGCCTGCGCAAGCCTGCTTTTGTCGTCAAACACATGTACGTGTCCGGCCGGATAGTTCACGGCAGCCGCCTCGGCGATATGCTTAGCCAACGTGCCGAAGACGTACACGCGATCGATGCTGTCCGGCTTCAGCATGGCGCCGATCTGCCGGTGAAATTCGGCCTCCTGCTCACCCAGCTCCAGCATATCGCCGAGTACGACGATTTTGCTTCTGTAGCCCTGCAGCTCGGTCAGCAGCTTCAATGCCGCTTTCATCGAGGTAGGGCTCGCGTTGTAGGCATCGTTCAACAGCGTCAAGCCGGATGCGGCTTGGATTTTCTCGATGCGCATGCTCGTCATGGACAGCTGCTTCAGGCCTTCCGCCATCACCGCTGCGGGAATGCCGAAGTGCACGCCGACCGCTAGCGCAGCCAGCGCATTAATGACATTATGCGAGCCCAGCAGCGGAATATAAAAATCGATTCCGTTGAAGCGCTGCACTTCAAAATGCGTTCCCGAAGCATCCATACGCTGCTGCACGGGATACAGGTCGTTATCCGGCTTCGCTCCGAAGCGGACGCGATGATACCGAGCCGCCTTCATCGCGCCGGGCTCGCGCAGCTCCGGCAGCACCTGCTCGATCAACGGCTCATCCCCGTTATATACCAGCGTGCCGTCCTGCTGCAGCCCCGCCAAAATCTCGGTCTTCGCTCGCGCAATTTCCAATCGGGAGCCTAGCTGAAGCAAATGCGATTCCCCGATATTCGTAATCAATACAATTTCGGGCTCCGCCAGCTCCGACAGCAGCCGAATTTCCCCTCTGCTGCTCATGCCCATCTCCAGGATGGCGATCTCCGTGTCCTCTTCCAGCTGCAGCAGCGTCAGCGGGAGCCCAAAATGATTGTTATAATTACCCAGCGTTTTGTGCACCTTATAAGTGGTGGATAATACAGCCGACGTCATATCCTTCGTCGTCGTCTTGCCGTTGCTGCCGGTAATGCCGACAACCCGGACATTCAGCTGATGACGGTAGCTTTTGGCTAATGCCTGAAGGGCCGTCAGCGTATCGTCTACCAGAATGAGCGCAGCACCCTCCGGCGGCTGCTCGTGATCCTTTTGCCAGAGCGAAGCTACCGCTCCCTTATCCAGCGCATCCTGAACGAATTGATGACCGTCGAACGATTCGCCGATCAAGGGAATGTACAGGCAGCCCGGGGGCAATGTCCGCGTGTCCTTCGAAACGCCCTCGATACGAAATAACGGGTCGGTTCCCGGCGCCAGCGTGCCTCCTGCCATTGCGGCAATTTCCGCCACCGTTCGTTTAATCATGATATCGTCCCCTTATCGCGGCTCTGGCAACCTCACGGTCGTCAAAATCGTGTTTAATTCCCATAATATCCTGATAGGTTTCGTGGCCTTTGCCTGCTATCAGCACAATGTCCTGCGGCCCGGCCTTGGCGACCGCGCGACTGATCGCTTCCCGGCGGTTCACAACCGTTTCGTACCGGTCCGGCGACAACCCGGCTTCATGAAGGCCCGGAACAATATCTTCGAGAATCCGTTCCGGATTTTCCGTACGCGGATTGTCGGACGTGACGTAGACATAATCGCTGTAAGCCGCAGAAACCTTGCCCATCAACGGCCGCTTCGTCCGGTTCCCTGTCGCCGCCGCAGCCGAATACGCAGTAAACCTTCCCTTCCGCAAAATGGCGGATGGTCGAGAGTGCGTTCTCCAGCCCGTCGGGCGTATGCGCATAGTCGACCAGCACAAGAAACGGCTGTCCGGCATCGACAACCTCCATTCGGCCCTCGACCGACTTGACCGTCTCCAGGCTGGACTTGATTTGCTCCAAGGATACGCCTTCCAGCAGGGCGGCGGCAATCGCAGCCAAAGCATTGTACACATTGAACTTGCCGACAAGCTTCAATTCCAGATCAACCGTTCCGCGGAACGTCACGCAGCGGAAGCTGGTTCCTTTGGAGCTGAAACGGATCTGCTCCGCCCGCACATCGGCTTGCTGATCAATACCGTAAGAAACAACCTGCGCCGAGGTCAGCTTGGCAAAATAAGCGGAAGCGGCCTCATCGGCGTTCAGCACCGCATATCTGTGCGCATCCGGGTCGCCGGAGTAATCGTTGCCGAGCCGGGCAAAAAACAGTCCTTTGGCCTCCCGATAAGCCTCCATCGTCCCGTGATAATCAAGATGATCCTGCGTCAGGTTGGTGAAAATCGCCGTGCGGAAGCTGCAGCCTTTGACCCGGCCCAAATCCAGGCCATGGGAGGAAACCTCCATTATACAGTAATCGCTGCGAATGTCACGCATCTTCGCCAAATTTTTTTGAAGCTCATGCGCGTCTTGTGTAGTGCCGACCGTTTCAAAGGTTACGGTACCGACCTTCGTATGTCCCGTTCCGATAAGCCCGGTTGTTTTTCCCACATGGGTAAAAATGTGATCGATCAAAATGGTCGTTGTCGTCTTGCCGTTCGTCCCCGTAACGCCGATCAGCTTCATTTCCCTGCTCGGATAGCCGTAAAAATGGCAGGACAAAACGGCCAGCGCATCCCAAGTGTCCGTTACAAAAAGCTTGGGCGCTTCGATGTCCACATCCCGCTCGACCACGATGGCGGAGGCGCCGTTCAGAACGGCTTGCGCCGCATACAGATGCCGATCTGCGATTCCGGTTTTGCCCGAAACGCATACGAACAAATCTCCCGGCTTGACTTTACGGGAATCGATTTCGATCCCCGTAATTTCTATGCTGTCATCCCCCGAAATACGGCTGACCGCAAGCTGGGAAGCCAATTCCTTTAACTTCATGGGTTCCCCTCCGTTTTTAACACATGGTATCTATTATGGACAAAAAATACGCCGCTGAAAAGCCCAATTTTTCAAAAACGCCAAATTGTTACTGCTGCCCTTCGGGAGTCGGGTCTTTATCTGATAAATAAATGCGGATGGTCGAGCCCTGCTCCACCTTAACGCCCGGCTTCGGCACCTGATTCGTCACAAAGTTGCCTACGCCGGATTTGGCCAGCAGGAAGTCCGAGTTCAAATCCTCATAAATATCGGTCACGCTCATGCCGACCAGGTTCGGCACTTCCAACTGCTTCGTATCCCCGTACACGTACTTGCGCTCCAGCTGATCCTTGCGCGGAGGCACATTCATATAATGGAGAGCATCCTCCATAATGTTCTTGACCAGCGGAGCCGCAATCAGGCCGCCGAATTGAATCCCCTGCGGGTCGTCTACCGCCGCATAGACAACGACCTTCGGATCGTCTGCCGGCGCGAAGCCGATGAACGAAACGATATGCTCGTCGGCGGAGTAGCGTCCGTTGATAACCTTCTGCGCCGTCCCCGTTTTGCCCCCGACGCGGTAGCCTTCGATAAAGGCGTTGCGGCCGGTGCCCGTTGGCGACCACGCTCTCGAGGGTTTCCCTCACCTGCTTGGAGGTCTCCTCGGAAATGACCTGCCTTACCATCTCCGGTTTAATCGTTTCCTGCAGCTGTCCCGTCTCCGGACTGTACCATGCGCGGGCTACATGCGGCTTATACAGCTTTCCTCCGTTGACCGCAGCCGAAACCGCGCTAATCTGCTGAATCGGCGTGACCGACACGCCTTGACCGAAGGAAGTCGTTGCCAATTCCACCGGACCGACGCGGGACAGCTTGAACAAAATCCCGTTCTCCTCGCCGCCCAAGTCGATGCCGGTTTTTTTGCCGAACCCGAAGTTGGAAATGTAGTCGAACAGCTTCTCCTTGCCAAGACGCTGCCCCATCACGACGAAGCCGGGGTTGCAGGAGTTTTCGACGACCTGCAGGAACGTCTCGCTGCCGTGACCGCCGCGTTTCCAGCAGCGGAGCCGGGCTCCGGCCACTTCGATTGCGCCGGGATCGTGGAAGCCCTCGGTCAGGTTTACCTTCTTCTCCTCCAGGGCGGCCGCCAGCGTAATGATTTTGAAAGTCGATCCGGGCTCATAGGTCATCCAGATCGGCAAGTTGCGGTTATACGTTTCCTTCGGATAATCTCTGAAGTTGCCGGGATTGTACCCCGGCCGGGCCCCCATCGCCAATATTTCACCGTTGTTCGGATCCATCATGATCGCGATCGCATTCTTGGCCTGGTACTTGACCATAGCCTGATCCAGCTCCCGCTCCAGCACCGATTGCAAATGGCTGTCGATCGTCAGCTGAAGGTTCATCCCGTCATGCGGCTTCTCATATTTATCAGTAGAATTCGGCATCGCTCCCCCATTGGCTTGAGCCAAATAGGAAATATTGCCCCCGATACCGGTCAGCAGACTGTTATACTTCAATTCTATGCCCGTCAAACCCTGATTATCAATTCCGGTAAACCCGAGAATATGCGCAGCGAGTTCTCCGAAAGGATAATACCGTTTATTGTCCTCGGCTACGAAAATTCCGGGCAGCTCCAGCGCACGAATTTCCTGCGCCTTCTCCATCGTCATTTTACGCCCCGCCGGCTTGATGTAGACGCTCGATTTCCGCTGGGAAATCATCTGAAAAACCGAGTCCTCCGTCATTTGCAGCGCAGCGGCCAGCTGGGCCGCCGTTGCCTTCTTGTCCTTGATCTGAGCCGGAATGGCCAATACCGTCGGCGAGCTGATATTGTAGGCCAGCTGTACGCCGTTGCGGTCCCACACCTCTCCTCTTTTCGCTGCAAAAGGTATTTCCCGCCGCCACGAATCCTCCGCCATCTGGCTTAGCTCCGGTCCCTTCCATATCTGAACATACGCGAGCCTCACGATCAGCGCGACGAACAGGATCGTTCCTATAATCAATGCAGTGAATAGTCGACGACGAACCGTTACATTCGATGCCCTCATGGCCGTTCGATCCCCTCCTGAATAGGTTGTCTAGATTGTTTCATATCCAGAATATTCAGGACAACCCGGGGATAGAACAAGCTTCCTCGATTACTGAGTCGCTTTTTTGACGTCTGCAGTTTTGACGGTATCCGCCGTCTTGGACGTATCATTGCCTTTGGATGACTTCGTTTTGTCGGATTTGCCTGTCGAAGCCGGCACATTGCCTGGCCCGTCGTTATCCGATGACAGCAGCTCGCTGTACGGCTTCAGCTGAAGCGTTAATACCCGAGCATCCCCGTCCCCGGCAAGAGATTGCGATGCGACATAGCCTTCACCCGCGGACTGGCATTTCACCTTGATGATGGAGCACACCTCCATCGCTTCCCGAAGCGATTTGCCGGTCATATCCGGGATCGAAATATCGCCTTCCTCCTGCATAACTACATAAATTCGCTGCGCAGCTCCGATTTCAGTACCTGGCGGCGGTGATTGCGACACAATTTTCGAGCCTTTACCTACGCCCTCTACTTCAACTCCGTATTTATTCATCGTTGTTTTAGCCTGATCCAGAGACTGACCGGTCATATCCGGCATGATTTCCTTCGTTTCCTTCTCAGCCGACTTCATCTGCTGTGCAGAAGATGGAACGCCCATATAACGAAGCGTTTGGGAAACAATTTCCTTGAAGGCCGGAGGAGCAACCTCGCCCCCTAAATGGAAATCCCCGCCCAGGTCAGGCTCGTCGGCAATGATCGTCAGCAAAATTTTCGGATCCTCCACGGGCGCATAGCCGATAAACGAAATAACCCATTTGCCTTCCGCATAGCCCTTTCCGCCGGGCTCAACCTTATTGGCCGTCCCGGTCTTCCCTGCAACCCGGTAGCCTTCGATCGCCGCGTTCTTCCCTGTGCCGATCGCCTTGTCACTGACGACCTGCTCCAGATATTCGCCAACCTTGGTTGCCGTCTGCTCCGTTACCACCTGCCGGATTACCTTCGGTTCGAAGGATTGGACGACTTCCTTCGTTTTCGGATTGTACACTTCCTTGACGATATGCGGCCACATCAGCTTCCCTCCGTTGGCAATGGCCCCGTAAGCGGCTGTCTGTTGAATCGCCGTAGCCGTCAAGCCTTGCCCGTATGTCGCCGTGGCATATTCCGCCGGGTAGTGCATATTTACGATACCGGATACCTCTCCAGGCAGGTCAACGCCCGTTTTAGCCCCGAATCCGAATTTCCCAATGTAATCTAGAAATTTAGGGTTACCCAGCTTCTCGCCCAATTTGACAAAGGCAACGTTACTGGACCGTTTCAAACCTTCCAAATACGTAATTTGACCCCAACCGGAAATATTATAGTCATGAAGCGTCCGGCCGGGAACCTTGATCGAACCGGACTGGTACAGCTCGTTCGGGTTAAAGATGCCTTCCTGTACGGTAGCCGCCAAGGAGACGAGCTTAAAGGTAGAACCCGGCTCGTACTGCGATGCAACGGCATTATTTAAAAAGTCGCTTTGGTTCTCCGTCTCCCAATATTTGTTCGGATTGAAATTCGGGAAGCTGGCCATACCGAGTATTTCCATCGTTTTCGGATCGGCCGCAATGGCCGTCAAGCTTTTCGGATGGTATTTATCGAATACTTTCTCAAGTGCGCTTTCTATGTAAAATTGAATATTCTTGTCAATGGTCAGCTTTACATTGTTTCCATCTATTGCAGGAATGTAGTTTACCTTCGCATCCGGAAGCTCAACTCCGTTGCGGTCACTTCTCATACGTCAACGAGCCCGGCGTTCCTTTCATCACACTGTCGAACCTGGATTCCAAGCCCAGCTTCGGATTCCCTTCTTTATCGCTGTAACCAAGCAGATGGGCAGCCAATTTCCCGCCCGGATAGAACCGCTTCTGTTCCTTCATTAAATATATGCCGATACTGCCTGTCGTGCCGGCCTGCAGCTTCAACTGCTCTACCAGCTGCTTTACCTGGTCGGCCACCTCTACGTCAATCTTCCAGCCCTCGTTGCGAATTTCGATCTGAGGATTTACCGTCGTATACGTTTTGTTCAGCCTTGAGCTTATTTTATCTTCCAGGGCGGCGATCGATGTCGGATCGTCAGATGTTTTGAGAATGGCCGCCAAGCCTTTCGATACGGCATTCTCAAGATGATATTTCTTAATCAGCGTCGGATTCAAAGCAACGGTGTACGCCGGAGCGTCCTCCGCCAATACTTTGTCGTTGCGGTCTACGATGGCTCCGCGAATCGGACGCAGAACCTCCTCCGCCTCCCATTTCTTCTGCGCTGCTGCGAGCAGCTCCGCACCATCCACCACCTGCACCCAATACAGTCTCCCTACCAAGGCAACAAAAAGGAGGGTGAATAACCCTCCGATGAGTAGTGATCTTAGCTTTATTTTTTTAGACATACCTTTTCACTCTCCCAGTCAGATCTTCACGGCGTGACGTCCGTCTTCCCCTGGTTGGCATCCGCTACAGCCGACGAGCCTGCGCCGCTCTTGTTGGCCACCTTGCTGATTTGCTTGTCCTTCACCGGCCCGAGTCCCAGCTTGACCGCTTCTTCACGCAGCCGGTCGGGAGCGGAGAGGGCGTCTACTTTTTTCTTCAGCACGCTGTTTTCCGCCTGCAGCTTTTGAATATTATTCTCCATATCGAGAATCTTCGTATTCATTTCATAGATTTGAGCGTATCTCCAAATGATCAGACTCGCCACTACCACGCACACAAGCACGGTAAACAAATAGAACAGCTTCTCTTGTACCGGCAGCGTTTTGTTGCGATAGATGACTTTCTTCGTTTCCTTGACGCTTACCTTCTGCTGCGACTTCTGCTCAACTGCCAAGTTTCCATGAATATAGGCAGGCATGTAATCAATCTCCCCCTTCATGACGCGTATGGATGTATTTGCGAAACTTCATCGTCTTATCAAGCTTCCTTAGAGCTTCTCCGCTACCCTCAGCTTTGCCGATCTGGCGCGCGGGTTGGCCTCAAGCTCTTCTGCGCCAGCCTCAATCGGCTTGCGGTTGACGAGCTTTACGACGCCTTTCTTGCCGCAAACGCACATCGGAAAATCGGGCGGGCACGTGCACTTCTCCAAGTGTTTGGCAAATGTCTGCTTGCAGATGCGATCCTCGAGCGAGTGGAAAGTAATCACCGAGGCTCTGCCGCCGGGAGCCAGACAGCGGATCGACTGCTCCAGCGCCTCTTCAAAAGCTCCCAGCTCATCGTTCACCGCGATGCGCAGTGCTTGAAAGCTGCGTCTCGCCGGATGCGGACCGCTGCGGCGGGCTGCGGCGGGAATGCCTTCCTTGATCAGCTCGACCAGCTCGCCCGTCGTCTCAATCGGCCCCTTGGCCCGGGCCGCCACGATTTGCGCCGCAATGCGGCGGGCAAATTTTTCTTCGCCGTACTCGAACAAAATTTTGGAAATCTCCTGTTCGGACCACTGATTGACAATTTCTCTCGCGGTCAAATCGGCCGTTTGGTCCATCCGCATATCCAGCTCCGCATCCTGGTGATAGCTGAAGCCGCGATCGGCTTCATCCAGCTGCGGGGAAGAGACGCCGAGATCGAACAAAATGCCGTCGACCTGTACCTGCCCATCTTTCAGCGCGCGCGGTATAGCGCGCAGCTGCGCTTCAATCTCGCGGAAATTACTTCGTACCAGCATCACTCTATCCATATATGGCGCCAACCGGGTCTGTGCGTTATGCAGTGCCGCATCATCCTGGTCAAATGCGATTAACAGTCCTTGCTCGTTCAACCTTGAGGCAATCACCGAGCTGTGCCCCGCGCCTCCGAGCGTACAATCGACGTACACGCCGTCCGGCCGGATATTCAAGCCCTCCACGGCCTCTTCCTTCAAAACAGTAACATGATGAAACATGATGCACTTCCTCCTGAGTTTGTCATACGGCACTTCTACAAGTCGAAATTAAAATCCACAAGCTTCTCGGCAATCTCATTAAACGATTCTTCCGATTGTAAGGAATAGTTTTCCCACATTTGCTTGCTCCAAATCTCAACCCGGTTGGAAACCCCGATGACGACGCAGTCCTTTTCCAATTTGGCATGCTCAATAAGATTGTTAGGCAAGTTCATACGGCCTTGCTTGTCCAACTCGCACTCCGTCGCCCCGGAGAAGAAAAACCGGGTAAACGCCCGCGCGTCGGCTTTCATTAAGGGCAGCGCCTTCAGCTTCTGCTCCAGCACGCTCCACTCTTCCCTCGGATAAACAAACAGGCACTGATCCAGGCCGCGGGTCACAATAAAGCTCGGTCCCAGAGATTCACGGAATTTAGCCGGCACGATCATTCGACCTTTGTCATCGATAGTGTGCTGGTATTCTCCCATGAACATTTAGAACCTCACCCCTTTTCACCACTTTACCCCACTTTCCACCACCTGTATAGCTAATATTCTCCACATAAATAAAAAATCCTGCAAATATGCAGGATTTGCTTAAAATATTTACTTTTCCGCTTCTGCCGAACCTTCGTCAGCCGGCGGAAGCGGCGCCAATGCATCGTCAGAATCCGACAGCTTCCTCCGGATTTCGTGCAATTTCTTCCGCCTCGCTTTCCGGATAAACCAGAAAGGGACAGCAATAACGGCCAGCACCAGAGCCACCGGAAGAATGGCAGCCAGCACCACGACAACCCATTGGAAGAACAGCGCAAGCGCGGCAGTGCTGCCGTTTAGCGCCGCCGAGACCCGCTGCATCAGCGGTCCTTGATCCTGAGCCTGAATGACTGCGGCAGAGCCAAGCTTCTGCGTCAATCTCAGTTCAATCGTGGAATAGGCTACATTTTGCTCAAGATACCTCATCCGGCCTTTGATCCGTTCGATTTCCTCCTGCGTTTTGCCGAGCTCATTGGAAAAAGCCAGCAGCTCATCCGTTTTGGCAGCCTTCTCCATGAAGGAGATCAGCCGTTCCTCCACCACCTGCTTCGCCTTCAGCCGGGCCGTCAAATCAACATACTCCTCGGATACGTCCTGCCCCTCCATATTTTTCTGTGTAGTGGGATGGATGCTCTCCAGCTGATTTAACAGCGAACCGAAGCCCGAAGCAGGCACTTTAATGACGAAGCTGCCTCGTTTTTCATACGAGGTTTCGTTCTCGGTAAACTGCAGCACGTAACCGCCGGCCTGACGCACTGCGCTCTCGATCTGCGTCTGGGCCTCCGCATACTTATCTACCTGCATCGTCAGGCTCGCTTTATAAATAATTTTGCGGTCGACCGCGCCGTACGCATCCCCGGCCGCAGCCGGGACGCTTCCGTTGAAGCTGTCCGCAGGCGGACTCGCGCTCTGCTTTCCGTCCGCTGCAGGTGCTGCGCTCTTGCCCTCGGCCGGCACCGCCGCATTCGATGCGGCAGCAGCCCCGCTCTGCGCAAGCGCATCCGTCCTTACGTCAGCGGCGCTTGATTTTGCCGCTTCCGATCCGCCGCTGCTGTCCGCGGCGCTGCAGCCGGAAAGCGCCGCCGCTAACAGCGCAAGCAGCAGCATGCCTTGCCCGCCGATCCCGGCGAACAGCCGGAACGGTCTCCCTGCCTTTGTTCTGATCCCCCTTTTGACCTCCATACGATCCCCCCATTGTATATTGGTTCTGCACCGCCTGAATGGCGTGCTACCTTCTAAACGTGGAGGGACTTGGATTTGTTTCATTTTTTTAACAGATCTAGCATCAAAAAAAGAACCGGCGGCCTGCGGAGGCCACTGAAAAAGGCATCGCTACGAGTACGGAACATTCTTCCGATCGCTGTTGTCCCTGGATTTCTTTGCTTATATACCGCTCGTAGCGGTTGAAATCCAAGGACAAAGGCGAACGCGTTCGCTTCTACAGAACGATTCCGCACTCTCTGCTAGTTTTTCAGTGGCCTCGGCCTGCGCGGGGACTCGACCACGTTTCATCGTCGTTTCTATAGCGGATAGAACTTGCTTTTAACCGCGTTTGCCTCACTTATCCTGCTGACGCTTTTAATAAGTCCGAGCCTTCCTAGGCCTTTCTATACAGTAAAAAAAGCCTCTCTTTCGATCACCGGGATCAAAAGAGAGGCTTTTGCTCAATACAGCAGCAGATTAATGCTCCGTCCAGCTGTCCAAATACGATTTCTGCTCTTCACTCAGCGCATCGATAGAAATGCCCAGAGAAGCGAGCTTGAAGCGCGCTACCTGCTCATCCAGCTCATAAGGAACGTTAACGACCTTGTTGCCGATTTGCTTGTAGTTATCGTTCACATATTTCAAGGACATAGCTTGCAGCGCAAACGTCATATCCATAATCTCCGCCGGATGTCCGTCGCCTGCAGCCAGGTTCACGAGACGGCCTTCCGCGATCAAATAGAACTTGCGGCCATCCTGCAGCGTGTACTCCTCGATATTGCGGCGAACCGTACGCTTCGATACGCTCAGCGCGTCCAGCTCAGGCTTGTTAACTTCCACATCGAAATGACCTGCGTTGGACAGGATCGCGCCATCCTTCATCACTTTGTAGTGCTCGCCGCGGATAACGTCGCGGTTGCCCGTGACGGTAACGAAGAAGTCACCGATTTTGGCCGCTTCCGTCATCGACATCACAGCAAAGCCGTCCATATAAGCTTCTACGCCTTTAATCGCATCCACTTCGGCAACGACGACATTAGCGCCTAACCCTTTGGCGCGCATCGCAACCCCTTTACCGCACCAGCCGTAGCCTACGACAACGACTGCTTTACCCGCAACTACCAGGTTGGTCGTGCGGTTAATGCCGTCCCATACGGATTGGCCCGTACCGTAACGGTTATCGAACAAATATTTGCAGAAGGCGTCATTCACCGCTACCATCGGGAATTGCAGCTGACCTTCCTTCTCCATCGCTTTCAGACGCAAAATACCGGTCGTCGTTTCTTCGGCACCGCCGCGGACTTTTTTCAGCAGATCCTGACGCTCGGAGTGAAGAATGGAAACCAGGTCGCCGCCATCGTCGATAATGAGATCCGGTTCGGTTTCGAGCGTTTTGATCAGCAGCTCTTTATACTCCGCCGGCTCCGGATTATATTTGGCAAATACGGTAACGCCGTCTTCCACCAATGCTGCGCAAACGTCATCCTGTGTGGACAGCGGGTTGCTGCCGCAAATCGCTACCTCTGCGCCCCCTGCTTGAACTACTTTAGCCAGATAGGCCGTCTTTGCTTCCAAGTGAAGGGAAATGGCTACCTTCAGCCCTTTAAACGGCTGCTCCTTCTCGAACTGCTCACGGATGCGGTTCAATACCGGCATATGCGCGTTAACCCAGTCAATCTTCAAATGCCCTTCCGGTGCCAGAGACAGATCTCTGATAATGCTGCGATCCTTTGTATTCATTTGATTTCCTCCATCATTTACAGGTTAAGTTATCGTTATGGCTGCTTACTTTATCATGCTCTGTCCAGCTTACATATACAGCACTTTATGCCGGCCGTCCGCCGCAAGCTCGCCGGCCTCGGCGTCAAGCAGCTCATACAGCCAGTCGGTGCCGTATTTATTCAGATAAGCGAGAATATTGTACACCCGCTCCTGCGGCTTCCCTCCGGGAACGACCGCCAAAGCGATCCGCTGAAACTGGCGCAGCGAGGCGTCGAACTGCGTCCGCACGGCATCGGCCGCTTTTTGCTCCAGGAAACTGATCTGCTCGACAATCTTACCCATGTTCGTCTCGCCCAGCTTGCCGAGCCCCGGATTAATCCCTGCGATAAGACTTACCAGCGGCTGGTAGCTGTCTTTAAACTGCGACCGCACCTGCTCGAAGCGCTCCTCCAGCCGGAGCGTATCCTGCTCCTTCAGCCATTGCTGCTGCTTCTCCTCCAGACGGTACAGCACATCCTCCAGAGACAAGCCGTACTTGTTCATGTTCTTCTGAACCGTACCCTCCATCAAGGTGAATTCGAGTCTTGGAATAATCAAAGGCATGGTCATGCCGGCTTGGTGAAACGCAGGCTTCGTCAAAGCCCAGTACGCAATTTCTCCCGGTCCGAGCACGGTACCCCAGTACAGGGAACAAATAATCCTGCATTAACGGCCGCGTCAGCACATTGTTGCTGAACCGCTCCGGCGACGTTTCGAGCCATTCCACGAGCTGTTCCTTTGGAAAGCGGCGTTCCTGCTTACGGTCCGTGAACACCTGAGCCTGGTCCCCGGCGTACAGCAGGATGCGCTCTTCCTCGTCATCGAACACGAACAGGTTCGCCTGCCGCTCCTGCATTTCAACCTGCGGGTGATAGCCAAGCGCCTCTACGCTGCCGGCTCCTTGATGGAAAGCCTCGCGGAGCTCGCCGTTGCGGTCAAGCAGGGTCCGAAACATCGGAGCCTCTACCCGGCGCAGAGCCGGATCATCCGAATCCAGGAGCACAAGCCCCTGAGAGCCGAACAGCTTCGCCAGCATTTGCGCAAACAGATCGACCAGCGTCTTGGAAGAAGACGCCATGCTGCGCAGTGCTTCCATCCATGCAGGCTTGAACTCCGTAGGAATAAGCGAGGCGTCGAGCTGCTCCAGCGCCTGCTCCCACTGTTCCTCGGTAATTGCCAGCCGGCTTACGGAGGTGCGCTTCTGCGAAGAGGGATCAATCTTCAGCTTCTGCACCTGCAGATCCTGCGACAACGTCTGAATATGATTCACTTCGTCGAAATCATGGTCCGTCTCCGGCAATCCAGAATATAGGAATGACGGTTCTTCCAAGCTTGGCCGACGCCTCCCGGGCGGAGCGGATCAGTGTAATCGCTTTGTAGATGACAAGCGCTTGACCCGTGAACAATCCCGCCTGCTGGCCGCCCACGATACACAGTGTGCGCGCATCCTTCAGCTGCTCCACAGCTTGCAGCGCCTCCGGAGCATTATGTACAGCTTTATTATAGCTTAGCAGCACTTCCGCCAGCTGCTGCCGGTTCCGCCGCAGCGCCGCGTTCTTGATCCAGCCAGACCGCTCTCTCCTGCAGCGACCTGCTGTCCCACGGATTATAATCAAACAAGGAGCTGACCTTGCTGTAATTGTGAACATAATCCTCTGTTAGAGGCTGGCTGGACCTCCAATGAATCGATTCAATCTTCAACTCGGCAGCCACCCTTCCTCATTATTAATAAGTACCTTTCTTGATTGTACACATGTTGGCCCCCGCCGTCAAAACTGTATTTCCCAAAAAGTCACAGAGAAGGGCCGGCCCCCGCCGCCGCGAAAGAATCCATCCATCGCAGCGGTGAAAGCCGGCCCTTATAAAATCTTGTATATACTATATATAATAGTAGGAATTGATTTTAGTACAGGTGACAAGCCGTATAGTGGTTCGGCTCCACTTCTTTGAATTCAGGCATCACTTCGGCGCACACGGACATCGCATGAGGACAGCGCGTGCGGAACGGACAGCCGCTCGGCGGATTCAGCGGACTCGGAATTTCCCCCTGCAGAATGATGCGCTCCCGCGTCCGTTCGATTTCCGGATCCGGAATCGGAATAGCGGACAGTAAGGACTGCGTATAAGGATGCAGCGGCTTCGCATACAGCGCCTCGGAAGTCGTTACCTCCACCAGCTTACCCAGGTACATAACGCCGATACGGTCGGAAATATGCTTGACCATGGCCAAATCGTGCGCGATGAACAGGTAGGTCAGACCGCGCTCTTTTTGCAGCTTCTTAAACAGGTTGACGACCTGCGCTTGTACGGAAACGTCCAGCGCCGAGATCGGCTCGTCGGCGATAATAAACTGCGGCTCAATGGCAAGCGCACGGGCAATGCCGATCCGCTGGCGTTGTCCGCCGGAGAATTCATGCGGAAACCGGTTCGCATGCTCATCGTTCAAGCCGACCGCGCGAAGCAGGTCGATGACCCGCTCCTTGCGCTCTGCGCCGGAGTACATCCCGTGGATGTCGACGCCTTCGGCAATAATATTGCCGACCGTCATCCGCGGATTCAGCGAGGCGTACGGATCCTGGAACACCATTTGCATCTGGCGGCGGAAGTCATGCAGCTTTTTGCCTTTAAGCTGATGCACGTTTTCACCGTTAAACAGCACTTCGCCCGACGTCGCTTCATATAACCGGATAATCGTTCGGCCTGCGGTCGATTTGCCGCAGCCGGATTCGCCGACCAGTCCGAACGTTTCTCCGCGGTTGATGGCGAAGTTCAAGTTATCGACAGCCTTCAATGTTTTGCCGCTGCCCACCTGAAAATGCTTTTGTAAATTTCGCACCTCTAAAATCGGTTGTTCACTCATTGCGCAACCCTCCCCACTTCAACAGGCCGCTCCACAGGCGGAGCATCCGGATGCAGCAGCCAGCAGGCTGCCGAATGCGTATCCGTTAACGGCGTTTGATCCGGATCGATCTCTAAGCATACGCCCATCGCATAAGGACAACGCGCCGCAAACGCACAGCCTTTCGGCGGAGAGAACAAATCCGGCGGCGTACCGGGGATCGGAACCAGCTCGCTGTCCGTATCCTGGTCCAGTCTTGGCACGGAGCGCAGAAGTCCCCATGTATAAGGATGCTTCGGATCGTAGAACAATTCATCTACCGTTCCCTGCTCCACAACCTTGCCCGCATACATGACAATGACCCGCTGCGCCATTTCCGCCACAACGCCCAAATCATGCGTAATGACGATAATCGACGCTTCCGTCTTCTCGGACAAATCTTTCATCAGCTCGATAATTTGCGCTTGAATCGTTACGTCCAGCGCGGTGGTCGGCTCATCGGCAATCAGCAGCTTCGGACTACAGGCCAAAGCGATAGCTATCATAACCCGCTGGCGCATCCCGCCGGAAAACTCGTGCGGATATTGGTTCACACGTCCCTCAGGATTGGACAAGCCGACAAGACGAAGCATTTCGACCGCACGCTCATGAGCGGCATTTCGGCTCAGCCCCTGGTGCTTGATCAAGCCTTCAGTAATCTGTTTGCCAATCGTCATCGTTGGGTTGAGCGAGGTCATCGGATCCTGGAAGATCATCCCCATCTCGGAGCCGCGGATTTTCTCCATTTCTTTCTTGGAGGTTTTCGTAATGTCCACTTTTCCGTCAAACATAACGGATCCGCCTTTAATAACGCTGGGCGGCGACGGAATGAGCCGCATGATCGTTTGCGCCGTCACGGACTTGCCGCAGCCCGATTCGCCGACGATCGCCAGCACTTCCCCCTTCTCCAGATGGAAGGAAACGCCGCGTACCGCCTGTACTTCCCCGGCGTACGTATTGAATGATACCTTGAGGTCTTTGACCTCTAATATATTTTTACTCATTCGAGGTTCCCTCCTGCAAGCTCTGCCTAAGCAAAGCGGGTTCGTAAGCCTTGCAGCGCTTAATCGAAAGCCTAATGGCTTCGCAAGCACGAAGATGGTTCGATATAAAAAGAATCTTTGCAAACCCAAATCTTCTTATAATCGTAATAATTACGTTTATTTGCGCATTTTCGGATCCAGCGCATCGCGCAGTCCGTCGCCCAGCAGGTTAAAGCTTAACAAAATCAAGCTGAAAACAAATGTCGGGAAAATAACCCGATGCGGATATAAACGAATCGCCGCCACACCGTCAGACAACAGCGAACCGAGCGAAGCCAATGGAACACGGATTCCCAAACCGATAAAGCTCAGGAAGGCTTCAACAAAAATCGCCGACGGTACGACAAACGTAATTTGTACAATTATAAGACCCAGAGCGTTCGGAACCAGATGCTTCAAAATAATGCGTGCGGAGCCGGCGCCAAGCGTACGCGCTGCGAGAACATATTCCTGCTCCTTCAAGGTCAGCATCTGCCCCCTCACCAGGCGGGCCATAGGCACCCAGCCGGTAATGGAATAGGCGATAATGATCGTCCAGATCCCCGGACCGATCGTCATGATCATCAATATCGTAATAAGCAGGAACGGAATCGCGTATATAATCTCGATAATCCGCTGCATCACGTCATCCACACGTCCCCCGTAGTAAGCGGAAACACCGCCGTAGAGCACGCCGACAACCAAGTCAATCAAAGCAGCGGTAATCCCGATAAATAACGAAATCCGCGTGCCCCACCATACCCTAACCCACAGGTCACGGCCGAAATCGTCCGTTCCGAACCAGTGTTCACCGTTAGGCTTCAGGTTCTTTATATTATAATTCTGTGTGGCATAGTCGTACGATGTAAAAATAGGACCAAAAATGGCAAATAGTATTAATAAGACGAGCGTAATCAATCCGAACATCGCCAGCTTATTTTTCTTAAGCCGTCTCCAGGCATCCTGCCAATAGGTCAGTGAAGGCCGGACTATCGCTTCTTTCACCGGGCCGGATTTGTCGACGGGCTTAAACTGCTCTTTGGTGACTTCCATTATGCCTTACCTCCCTTAGCAATCCGGATCCGTGGATCAATTAAACCGTAAATGATATCAGTCACGAACAGAACAATGACCAGAATAAATGCATAAAAAATAGTCAAACCCGTAATCATAGTGTAGTCATTGGAATAGATAGACTGCACAAAGTGTTTACCCAAGCCGGGAACGACAAAGATCTGTTCAACTACCAGCGTCCCTGTAATCAAGTTAACGAAGGTCGGCCCCAGAATCGTAACTACCGGCAAAATCGCGTTGCGGACCGTATGGCGCACGACAATCGCGCGCTCGGACAAGCCTTTGGCCCGGGCTGTTTTGACATAATCCTGATTCAGCACGTCCAGCATGGACGTCCTCATCAGCCTTGCGAGAATGGCTATCGTACCGAACGATAAGGCAATGGCCGGCAGTACACGGGAAGATGGGCCTGACCACATCCCCGGAGGAAGCCACCCAAGCTTAACCCCGACATAATAGGAAAGCAGAGGTCCAAGCACGAAGGATGGAATCGCAATCCCAACGACGGCCGTGAACATGGCTGCCACATCCAGACCTTTGTTATGATTCAATGAAGCGATAATGCCAAGCAGCAAACCGACGATTATGGCAATCAGCAGCGCCCATAATCCAAGCTCCAGCGAAGCCGGGAAGCTCTGTTTGATAATATCGGTCACCTTTTGCGTAGGAAACTGGTAAGACACGCCCAGATCACCGTGAAGAATATCGTTTAAATACTTCACATATTGTTGGCCGATCGGTTTATCCAGCCCGTATTGTTGGAATAATATCTGCTTTTGCTCGGGCGTCAGCTTGATGGAGTCTTCGCCGAACGGATCACCGGGCAAATTTTTCATCAAAACAAAAGTAAAAGTGACTATGAGCCATAAAGTGATCAGCATGTAAAAAAAACGTCGCAGCACATAGCGCAGCATGGGGCACCTCCTGAACAAATTAAGAAAAAAACAACATAAACCTATCGGATGAATCCTATCAGCTTAGGGTCAACGCCTATTCCGTCATCCAATAAACCGGCGCTTATGAAAAGCAAAACGGTTTCGCAAGCATAGACCTTCAGCTTAACAAGACTATGTTTGCGAAGCCGTTCTGCTGACCAAAAAATAAAAGCGGAGCCGCCCGTCACGTTCCCCCGGAACGGCTCCTTATTCTTGTTCCTTGCCTGCCTTCCGCCTGGATAACGGCGGATTACTTAATGGAAGTCCATTTCAATTCCCATTCTTTGGACATCGCCGGTAAAATAATACCGTCGACATTCGTTTTCTTAGCGTATGGTCTGGTACGGAAGTACAGCGGGCTAAGCGGCATGTCAGCCATCAAAACCTTTTCTGCATCCACAAGCATTTGCGAGCGTTTCGCAAGATCCGTTTCTTTGTCTGCGGCTTTAACCAGATCATCGTACGATTTGTTGTTGTATTCCATGTAGTTGAACGATTTGTTATCACTCAACCACATATCCAGGAACGTCATCGGGTCGTTATAGTCTGCACCCCAAAGCGCGATCAGCGCCTGGAAGTCGTTCTTCTGCATTCTTTCTACGCGCAGCGCGAACGGCAGCGGTTCGCCTTCTACATTCACACCCAGGTTTTGCTTCCACTGAGCTTGAATAAATTCGATCGTCTTCTTCGAAACGTCCGTATCGTCAGAAGTCAATTTGAAGGTCGGCAGAGAAGTCATGTTCAGTTCCTTCAAGCCTTCATCCAGCAATTGCTTTGCTTTGGCCGCATCGAATTTCGGCTGCGTGTCTCCGGCTACTTTACGGAACTCTTGGTTGTTGCCGTCAGACACCGTACCCGGAATCAAGCCTGTCGAAGGAATCGAAGAACCGCCCAATACGACATCATTCAAAGCATTCCGGTCAATCGCCATACCCAGGGCTTGGCGAATCTTCGCATTCGCGAACGCCGGGAATTTCTTCGTTTCGTACATCACGTAGGACGATACGAATTCTTTTTTGAGCGTCAAGTCAGGCTTGTCCTTGTACATCGCATATTGATCGCCTTTAAGCTCCGTCAAATCGACTTGATCTGTCTCATACATATTCAAGGACGTACTGGCTTCCTTCACCACATTGACGGTAACCTTGTTCAGCTTCACGTTCGCTGCGTCCCAATATTTATCGTTCTTCACCATCACAAGCTGCTGCTGGTGGTTCCAGGATTCCAGCTTGAACCGGACCTGCACCAATGACCTTGTCCGCATCGGCGCCGAATTTATCGCCTTGAGCCTTCACGAAATCAGGCTTTTGCGGGAAGAAAATCGGCATCGACAGCTGATCCGTAAAGAACGCTATCGGTCTCTCCAATGTAATTTCCAGCGTCTTATCGTCAATCGCTTTTACGCCAACGGCAGCCTTTTTCGCTTCGATCTCTTCAGGCTTCGCAGCCGTCAAAGCAGCCCCGCCTTTAATCCATGCAAGCATAGTGGCGTATTTCGCTTTAGTGGTCGGGTCCAGCGTGCGTTTATAAGCGAATTCAAAGTCGCTGGCCTTCAAAGGCGAACCGTCAGCCCATGTCAGTCCATCGCGAAGCGTAATCGTATAAACAAGACCGTCAGCGGAAATTTTCGGCATATCCTTGGCAAGCGCCGGCTGCGGCTTACCGTCTTTATCCAGGCGGTACAGCCCTTCGTTGATGGCATTCATAATCGTGAACGCAGGGTTTGTTGTTGCGATGGAGCTGTCCAGTGCCGGCGGTTCCGCCGTCAGGTTAATTCTCAATTCCTGTACCGGTGCTTTGTTATCCCCACCCCCGGCCTGCTGATTGTTATTGCTCGCACAACCTGCTACAACACTGCCCAGCATCGCTGTAACTGTGGCCATGACGAGAAGTTTATTCAACTTCATGTAACGCCCTCCTCATAAAATATGTAATTATATGGCATCTTTACTAAATGTCATATTTCATGACGTAAAGATAACACTAAAAGATATTAAAGCAACTATGTGATTTTGTAAATAGATTGAAACCGTTGCCAAACAAAAATTATACAACCAATGGTCAATTAATATAAGCTGTATATTATTCCAGCCTCACAGCCCTGCCCGCATTCTTGCGTACACCAAAATAAACCCTGTTACCGCTATAAATTAAGCATTGGACAGGGTTACAGGTCTCATCGGCTATACATTGGCCATTTAAGCTTCTTTCCATCACTCATCTGCCCCTTCTTCAGGATGAAATCCGCCAATCCCGACAGCTTCCGGAAACAAAACTTCTTCTAATCCAAGTTTATTATTTCCTGAGCAAACGCGATTATGCAGAACTCCAAAGGGCAGATCAAATCAAACCGTCGTATCGAAATGAACAGGTGTTTCCATCAGCCGTTTAACCTCCTGCAGCTGATCCGTCTTCCCCAAACACCACATTAATTTAGGAACGATGGCTTCCGTGTTCATATCTCCGGAAAGAATGACGTGATCTTGATCGACCTTGCGTCCGACCTCATATAAGCTTAAATCCTCGCCTTCTTCAAGGCATTGCGTAGTAATAACCACAGCGACGCCGGATGCGGCAAGCTCTTTAATTTTCGTCACCAGGTCTCTTCCTTGAAAAGGAATTCCTCCGATTCCGAAGCTTTCAATGATTACGCCTTTATACAAGGGCTTAAGATAATCAAATATTTCCGGTTTCGTCCCGGGAATCAGTTTTAACAAAAAAACGTCAGGGGATAAAGCTGTATCCAGCTTCAGCTTCTTCGGATGCTTTTGGGCCTTGATAGAAGACATCGAGCTGACATACTTCACTTCCGAGTCATGAATATGCGCTACATAGGGATGATTGATGCTTTCAAACGCATCGTAGCTCTTGGTTCGAATTTTCACGGCTCTCGTTCCCCGGATCACCCGACCGTCAAACACAAGAAATACGCCCCCAACCTCCTCACAAGCAAACCGGATCGCATCCACTACATTTTTCTTGGCGTCGGTTTTCTTGAAATTGATGGGGATCTGCGAACCTGTAATCACGACCGGCTTGCTGACATTCTGCAGCATGTAGGACAATGCGGCTGAGGTGAAAGCCATTGTATCGGTACCGTGTGTAATGACAAATCCATCATACTGCTCATAATTATCATAGACCGCTTCCGCAATTTGAACCCATGATTCCGGCTGCATATTGGTGCTGTCAATATTCATCAGCAGCTTGCTTTCGATAACATAACGCGGATTTTTAGCCTGCAGGAAGCTTAATAAATCAGGGGCATCCAATTGAGGAGACAGCCCTTCCTCTCCTTCGACGGACGCAATGGAGCCGCCGGTAGCCAACAAAAGTAATTTTTTCACGATTCGCACCTCAAATGAAAGAAAAAGTACGCTTATAGCGACCCTTATCCTATTATAGCGACGAAAAAAAGATAAATCAAGCATCAACATCGCGAATCGCGTACATCTTGCTTGAGTATACGCCAGCTGATGTTATAATAGTTTTGGGAGTCAGGGGGTTAGATTTAGATATGGTTTTAAATAGATTAACCGAATTGAGAAAAAGTAAACGCTGGTTACTTACAATACATAGCTGACCGGCTCGGCATTGCAAAAAGCACATACGCCGGATATGAATCCGGTTACCGTGAACCTTCCCTGGAGGCGGTGAAAATGCTGGCGGAGCTGTTCGAAACCTCCGTCGACTATTTGCTCGGCCGTGTGGATGATCCGGATCCGCAGCACCAAGGCGAGAATCACGAACAACCCCTTCCTGCGTTAAAAGAATTGGGAACGGTTCCTTTATCTGTGGATGGCGTCGCGTTAAGCTCGCGCGAAGTGAGGCAGCTGATCGCTTTTATCAGGGCGGTGAGGGAAATCGGAAACGAATGAAAAAAAGCAAAGCCGCCGGTTTTATACCGACAGCTTTGCTAGGTTTTTAGCATTTCCCAAAATGTAAGCGCCATCTACAATCGGCGCAGCTCTTCAGCCTGCGCCAGGCTCCTAAGCTTGCGAATCCGAGCTCAGAACCGACTTCCGGTCGGATTTGAATACTTTCTGCACCCCAAGCGCCAGTTCCCTGTAAACATCGCTCTCGACCTGCGCCCGCAGCTGCGTTTTCGCGAAAACCTCGCCCTGCAAAGTAGAAACGTATTTGGCGGGCAGCTGATTTAACACGATAGCCATAATGTCGCTCTCCGCTTTTTCATCCATGCCGGCCAACTCCGGCTGATGCTGCATCCAATCCTTCAGGCAGCTCTTCACGATATCTTCCATTAAATTATGTACAGCCATGTCAGGACCCTCCTTAACTGGTAATGATATATTTCCCCAAGCCTATACATAGGAGTAACAAATAGCAGGCGGACAGCACGACAAATCCTAACCGCAGCATAGCTTTCAAGACTTTGACGGGATCCACCTTCCCCTTCAGCCGGTTCTGCATATTGCCGATCAAGCCTCCGGCGATCAGGAACATAAGAACGACAAACCAGAGACCGAATTCGCTGTCAAGCAGCCTTTTGGTTAGCACCGACACAGAACCGATCAAAAATAAAGTAGTAACATCGATAGCGGCAGACGTTGCTTTCTTTTTGTCCTTCGTCATTCCGTAAACGATCCCCCAAGCTGCAAAAAAAGAAACAAACGGCACGAGAGCCAGAAAAGTGTAAACCGTCTGCAGCCAAGCCAACCATCCGCTCACGGCAGATCCCCCGCTTTACAGTTTTATTCATTGCCACTGCTGCTCGATCGATCGTACCAGAGCATAGACTGTTCGATGGGCGTGAAGCTGCATTCCCGCTTCATCGGCCTTCTTCAGCAAACCTCCGGTGATCGCATCAAGCTCCGTACGTCGTCGGGACTGAACATCCTGCAGCATGGAGGAACGATTGTTCGCGGTGAGCCGGCATACGGCCAGCAGCTGCTCCCATAAATCGGGTGCAAGCGGAATGCCCAGCGCTTCTGCAAGCGAAGAGCCTTCCTCATAGAGCGAGCGCATAAGCGGCAGCGCAGCCGGCAGCTCGGGCAAAGTCCCGTTCGATACCTGCAGCACAGCCGTTAAAGGGTTGATCACCGCATTAATCAGCAATTTGTTCCATACCTTACTAGTGATTTGGTTCGACAAAGAAACATCGAATCCTGCCTGTTTCAGTTGATTTTGCAGCTTTTTTTGAAAAAGTATGGACGTCTCGTCCACATTTTCGCTCTCCAGCTGCCCGATCCATGTCGTGCCGCGTCCCGTGTGCTCCACATGCCGCATCGAATGCCGCAGAGCCCCCTCCGTCGTAACGGCCGCGAGCAGCGACGACACCGGAACATAGCGCGCCAGCAGGTCTGTATGTCCTATGCCGTTCTGATAGCAAACCAGCGGCACACCGGCACCGAGCCGCCTGCCGATCCAGCCGGCGAGCGCCTCCGTGATCGAAGTTTGCTTCACGGTAAGCAGAACCCCGTCCGCCTGTGTCGTTACCTGCGGTTCCTTCTCCAGCAGCTCCTCGAAGGAATAGACGGCCGCCGGATGCACTGTCGCGTTCTCCGTCCGCGCGGCGGAACACTCCGCTCCGTCCACGGTGCGGGCCACAGCAGCCCGCCGGCGCGTATAGCTTCCGCCTGTTCGCAGGTGCGGGCAATCAGCGTTACTTCCGCACCCGATTCCAGCAGCGCCGCGGCTAGCAGCATACCCATGGCCCCTGCGCCAATGATTTCCAACCTCATCTACGTCCCCTCCCGGCTCCTATGGTTTCATCATAACAGAAACCGGTAGACGAGAAAAACTTCGCGAAGCCGGCGCTGCGATGAAAAAAAGTCTTGCAGGGCAGCGCCTGCAAGACTCCTCTCAATCTATTCTTTCTAAATTTCCGTTCGCGTCCATTTTGAACCGCGGTTTGTTCTCGTCCTCTTCCTCCACCAGGAAGGCAAGCTTTCGCGCCCGATCCATAATTTGAATCAAAGCTTTGTAATCGTCATTGACGACCCGATAGTCCGTCTCGACCTCGTTTACCTGCTTATTCAGCACATCGTTCTCGCTTCGCAGACGGTCCAATTCATCCTGCTTTTCACCGATTTCTTTTTCCAGCTGCCGGATATGACGCGACATTTCCTGATAAGTGCCCTTCCATTGGCGCAAAAACCGAATTACCGCATCGAAGGAAATGGACTCCTCCACAAAAGAATCATGAGACCTTGCAGCATCGCTGCCGCTTTCCAATACAGCCGTGCTGTGGGATACCGCCGCAAATGCGGAATGCTTTTTCTGCTGATTTCGTTTCTGCCGCTGGGCCTTGGCAATCTGTATCGCCGCTTCGTACTTCTTTCTAACAAAACTATTCCAACGAAAGCCGCATGCAGCCGCCGTTCTACCTATTTTTTCTCCTACTTCTTCAAATGCGGATAGCTGCGTACTTCCTTCACGAATATGCCGTAAAGTGACTTCCGCTAAAATTAAATCGTCTTCATCGCTCCAAGCATCTTGTCTGATGGCAGTCATACAGAAGCAGTCCTCCTAACCCCTGGGTATCAATCATCCACTGATCTATTGAAAGTAAGACATGGAATGTTGCGTTACTTCATCTCTATGCCCATAATAGAGTTCATAGAATCTTTTTCTACTAATTTGTATTGCCATTTTTTCATGGACTCATACATGTTGCGGCGGACAACGGGGAAAGCTATCTCTATCCGCAGTAAATCAAGCTTGATTGGGAAAAATTTACCCTATTTCGGCAAAAATGTTGTAATATCGTCACAAGTTTGGGCGTTTACACTTGATGGCCGGGCAGGTATAATGTTCAATAGTAAAGTACCGCTTTTTAGAAAGGGGGATGCACATTGGATCGCATGTTTCGTGTTCTTGGCTTTTGGACGCTGGTCATCGGATTGATGGCTTTGGCCGGTGATATGATTCCGATGGCGATGCTCTTTTTCGCCCAAACGGCTCTCTTTGTACTGTTGGGATACCTGAGATTATCCGAGCGTACCTACATATTGCTTTTTTGGGGGTACATGATCCTTTCGTTTACAGGCTTTACATACTGGTCATTCTTCAAAATGTCCGTGTAGCCTTTGTAATGGACGGGTCACAAAAAGGCGGGCTGCTTAACGCAGCTCGCCTTTTTTCTGTATGAGCACCTTGAACAGCTCGCTCATCTGGTCGCTGAGCAGAAGCTGACGGATCGCCCGGTTTCTTCTGGCGGCAGGACTGAATGGGTCGGAAAGCAGGGTGTCCTGAAGAAGCTGGAGGATACCGTTATCCACAAGAAACTGCTTTTGGGTAGTGTATACTTTCGTCTCGAATCCCGCCGCCTCGCCTGCGCGTATAAGTGACGAGAAATTCACATGACTTGTTATATCTTGATTTCCCGGATGCTGGAAAGGATCGGACTGCACCCGGTGCTTTTCATAGCACATTAAAGTGCCCTGGAAACGGTGCGGCGCATACAGCTCCTCCGCCCGGTTCCCCGTAATCGATCGTGAGGGCCGCTCTCCGCTCTGAATTGCCGCTCCCACCGTTTGCAGCCATCCGGCCGCAGCCAAATTGACCTCCAGCCGCTGGCCTTCCTCCAATCCCGCTCCCCAGGCTTCTACATATTCCCGAACGGCCGGCTCGGCCTCTTCCGGGAAGCTCACAGTAAACCAGCCTGCGGCATCATCCCATCCGACCCTTCCTTCATACGGCCGCCCCCCGCGCATTTGCACGAGGTGGACTGGAAAAGCATCAAGCAGCTCATTCGATAAAACGATGACCCGCTCCCAAGAACCTTGCTGAAGCCACTGCTCGCTTGTCATCCAGCGGATACGGTTCGTGTGTTCCCGCAGCTTGTTCGCCTGCACAGCCCGATGTGCCGGACTGACTTCGATACTGATATAGGCCAGGCTCTCATATGCATCGGCAAAAGACCGCTTCAGCTCGTCCAATATTTGCAGCGCCAGCGCGCCCGTTCCGCCTCCCCACTCCACGAGGCTGCAGGGCTTATGTACTCCCCAAAGCTTGACCGTATCGGCTATATAACGGGCCACTACCTCACCCATTACCCCTCCGATGGAAGCGCTTGTATAAAAATCGCCGTCCCGGCCGATTCGGTCACTTCTCCTTCATATAATATCCGAATTCCGGATCATACAGGCATATTTCCATGTACTCCCGAAATGAGATCGTACGCTCCGGGCGGTTATGTATAGTTTCCATCAGCTTCTGAATCAGTCTGCGGTCCGCGTTCAATTCCTTCCCCCCTAGTTGATTTCACCTGCGCTCCTATTTCTCTACTAAAGACAAAGCGGGCGATTACCGATATAATGAAAGTAATTCATGAATAAGTACAGCAACGATGGATTGTGGAAGGAGCTTTTATTTTGCCAGCCAAACGAAAGAAACTACGCACCGGATGGATGCTTGCCTCCCTTGGTCTGATGCTGTTCAGCGCAGGCTGCACGGACAACGCCGCTCTGAAGCAGGAAATACTTCAGGCCGCAGCCAAACAAGAGCAGATCGCCAGCTACCGGTTTAACGGCTCACTGGAGCTGCATGCCGATTCTTCCTTGCTGGGATCGGGACAAACCAGTCCTATGACCATCGCTTTATTCAGCCTTCTAAAAGACAGCAAGCTTGATTACAGCGGTCTGACTTCACTGGAACCGGCACGAATGGAATCGGACGTAAAAGTCACCCCGGCGGGCGGCAGCGCGATCGATATTCCTATTCTCATTAAAGATAGCAAATTGTATTTCCATATGCCACCATTAAATCAGCCGGATGAATATATGATGCTGCCGATCCCATCCTCCCAAACGGGAGCTGCTTCCGGGGCTAATGCCGATTCGTTGAAAAACACGGGCAAGCTTACCTCCGAGCTGAGCCAAAAGCTGTGGGAGGGGATCGATCCCCATTGGCTTTCCACTGCCAAAGAACCGGTCACCCTTCCCGGTGGAGACACAGGTAAGAAAATCGTATTGACCGTCGATAAGAAGAATGAGAAGGCATTCTCCGATTATTGGACAGCCTCCGCGCCCAGTCTAATGGAGCTGCTTAAGACGAACGGGCTCGTACAAGCGGGCCCCGCCGCGGATGCCTGGACAACCGTATTGAAGCAGATCGTCTGGTCCGCTCCTTCAACCGTCGAGCTGGTCGTCGACAGTCAGGGATTTATCCGCGAGCAGCGGTGGGACGTGACGTTTCATACCGGAGCGAGCACAAATGTCAGCCGGGTGGTCTGGGATCAGACCTTGAGCGAGCTGAACCAGACTCCTCCCTTCACCAAAGAAGCTCCTGCGAAGCAAAAATCGCTTGACCAGCTGTTGAAGCTGGTCAAGCCTGCCCCTGCGGCACAGAAATAAGCAAGCCTCATGCCTTCTTCCCAGGAAGAAGGCATTTTTTTATCCTTTCTCTCATAAAGTTGTGATAATCTAACAGTGAGAGTTAATTGAAGAGGGAGGTACACAGATGAGGCTGTTGCGACAAGCCGCATTCATCGCCCTTTGCCTGATCACCTGCCTGACAGCTGCCCCTCTCCCCCGATTCATGCCGCAACAGCGGACGAGCTGAAGCTGCTGCTGCAAAAAAGCTTGACCGCCTACGAAATCGACCAAGAGCTCGAGCGTATTGAAAGCGAGGAGCGGCAGCTCGAACAAAAGATAAGCAAGACAGAGCAGGATATTCAAACCCAGCAAGCTCTTTCCGCCGAAACGAGAAAGCATGCCGCCAAAGTACTGAGAGCCTATTATATGGGAGACCGCGATTCCCTGTGGATGCTCCTTTTCTCGACCGCGTCCTTCAAAGACGCCCTGACCCTGTTCGACTATTTGCAAATGATCGTGCGCAATGACCGCGATACGCTGCACAAGCATTTGACGAACCAAAAGCAGCTGCAAGAGCTTCAATCCTCGCTTCTGACCTCCAAGACCAGTCTGGAGCAGGCCAAAGCCCGGTTCCTTGCCCAAAAAGACCAGCGCCTCCAGCTCCAGCAGCAGCTTGATGCCGAATTGGCCAAGCAGCCGGCCGCTGCAAACGCGGTGATTCTTCAGCAAATGGCCCAGCTGACCGTCCAATGGCAGGACAAGGGTATTCCTCTATTCCGAACGTATTTTCAAGCCTTGGCGCAGGCTATGAAGCAGCTTCCGGAAATGGTGTCGGCTCCCGGTACGAACAGCTCCCAGGATCAGAGCGGGCTAAATCAGCATCTGATTATCAACGGTTTTCAGTATACATTCCAAATCAGCGATCAGGATTTAAACGAGTTTCTCCGCAGCAAGAATCCGATTTTTCGCAACTTAAATTTTCAGTTTAACAGCGGCATCGTTACGGCTTCCGGCAAGCAGGACGATATGGAGGTTACCATTATCGGACATTATGAGCTCGCTACCAAAGGCGAAGATAAGCCCAAGACATATGTGCGCTTCCGGATGGACCAGCTCCGGTTTAACGGGTTCGACCTGCCGCAGACCACGATAGAAGCAATGGAAAAAGAGTTTGATTTGGGCATCTACCCTCAAATGCTGGCCTCCTTCCTTCAGGTTACCGGCGTACAAGTAGAGAACGGCAAGCTGAGCCTGCTGTTTAAGCTTGCTTTATAGCCTCGTAATTTGCTATCCTTCGGTCAGAGACTGGCTATCGTCCCTTCCGATCATGCCAATTAAAATTCTCGTGAAAGGAACCGATGCAGCCGTGGAATTATTACGTGCCTATGGACTAATGATGGAGCTTCCCGAAGGGAAGCTTCCCGGTTTTTACGCTCAATTGATCAAGGCCTTGGCGGCCAAAGCCCCGCTGCTTGACAGGGACAAGGAGATGCTGATTTTCCGGACGCTAGAAGAACGGCAGGCCGCTTGCTCCGTTATGCAGCAGTACAAGATCGCCTGGGAAGACGCGGAGCTGCTGCAGCTGCCGGAAAACCTGCAGGCCCGTCCGGCTTTTAGCGATTACGGCTGGGTTACCCGCTCCGGGTATCCCTATGTCTACGCGGACGCCGTTTATATTTTCCGGCTGGCCGCCGCTGACGCCGATCCGGACGCTGAGCCCGGACAAGCCCTGCTGCAGCTCGAGGAGCATCTGTGGGCAAGCTTTCAGCTCGGTGACGAGTCCGCCCAGGCTTACCTGACGGACATCGAGTCCAAGGAGCTTGCCGAACGGATCGCCCGGGCTTATCATTGTGAAGCGAAGCCGCTTCCCTTCTAAACCGTACCTATGCAGCAAAAAAAACGCAGCGGGTGGAGCTCTGTGTGCCAGAGTTCCCCGCCGCGCTTCTTTTTGCAAGTGAGGAGGTAAAAGGTATTATAACAAGTCCGCGGCCAGCTGAGCCAAATGCGAACGTTCTCCGCGTTCCAGCGTAATGTGGCCGCTGATGCTTTGCCCCTTGAAGCGTTCGACCACATACGTCAACCCGTTGCTTGATGCATCCAAGTAAGGGTGGTCAATTTGTTCGGGATCGCCGAGCAAAATAATTTTGCTGCCCTCTCCTACCCTCGATACGATCGTTTTGATCTCGTGCTTCGACAGGTTCTGTGCCTCGTCAATAATAATGAACTGTCCTGGAATGCGACCGTCCTCTTATATACGTCAAAGCTTCGACTTGAATGCTGCCGAGCCCGGCCAGCACCTTATCGATGTCCCCCGGTTTTTTCGTATCGAACAAAAATTCCAAGTTATCGTAAATCGGCTGCATCCACGGGCGCAGCTTCTCTTCCTTTTCCCCCGGCAGGTAGCCGATATCTTTGCCCATCGGAACGACGGGGCGTGCGATCAGCAGCTTTTTATACTTGCGCTCATCCTCCACCTTCATAAGTCCGGAGGCGAGCGTCAGCAGCGTTTTCCCGGTTCCTGCCTTGCCCGTCAGCGTGACAATCGGAATCTCGTCGTTAAGCAGCAGCTCCAATGCCATTCTTTGCTGCGCGTTGCGGGCTCCAATGCCCCATATCGGCTCGTTGCTGAGGAACAGCGGCTCCAGCTTCTTCCCTTCGGCATTCACCTTCAGAAGCGCCGATTTGGACGTTCCCATCTCATCCTTGAGGATGACGAATTCATGCGGGTGCAGCGGATAAGCCAGATTGAGCGAGTTTACACTCAAGTAACGGTACGTATAAAACTCGTCAATGATCGAGGGATGCACGTGAATCGTCAGGTAACCCATATACATGTCCGGCATATTGACAATCCGGTCGCTCAAGTAATCCTGCGCGGTCAAACCGAGCACGTCCGCCTTAATGCGTACGAGCGTATCTTTACTTACTATAACTACAGGTCTGGGGTCAGACCGTTCCTGTTCTTCCAAATGGTAATTGAGCGCAACCGCCAAGATGCGGTTATCGTTCGTCACCTCCGCAAACACTTCCTGCAGCTTGACGAAGCTTCGGTGATTCAGTTCTACCTTCAGCCTCCCGCCGCTTGGCAGCGCGATGCCTTCATGGAGCCTTCCTTGCGATCTGAGACCATCCATCATTCTGGAAATATGCCGCGCATTCCGGCCAAGTTCATCCGCATTCCGTTTCTTGGAATCGATTTCCTCCAGAACAATTGCGGGAATCACCACCTCATTATCCTCAAAAGCAAAAATAGCGTTTGGATCCTGTAAGAGTACATTAGTATCCAGCACAAAAACTTTTTTCATTTGAGTCCCCTCCCAGGTCTGGTGTTTGGTTTAGTTGTACATAAGATAGAGCAAGTAAGGACAAGATAACCAAAGCAATATAGGGATGAAAGGAACGATAAAAGATGATGAAATTGTGGATCAGCTGCTTGGTCATGCTATCCCTTGTAGCAGGATGTAACCAATCACCAAAAAATGGAGCTTCCCCCTCTCCGACAAATGAGACGAATCGACAAGTACAAGTGAAGCAAACCGCGCCCCAGAAAAAGGAAATCGTCGATTCCCGGGCCGTTTCCGAACGTTTGGAGCAAATTGCCACCAGCATCCCTCAGGTCGAAAGCGCAAATTGCGTCGTTTTCGGAAACACAGCGGTTGTCGGGATCAATTTGCCTCCGGATATGGACCGTTCCAAAGTGGGAACCATCAAGCTATCGGTTGCGGAAGCACTAAAAAAAGATCCTTATGGTGTTGATGCGATTGTAACCTCTGACATGGATTTGTCAGCCCGACTGCATAAAATCAGAGAGCATGTTAGAGAAGGAAAACCGATTAGCGGTTTTGCTGAGGAGATGGCGGAAATCGTCGGGCGGATCATGCCTCAGCTGCCAAGAGAAGTGGAGCCGAGCCCGCAGAGCACAGAACCGCAAATGCCGAATAAAAACATGTGATGCTAAAAAACATATGGAGAAAAAGCCTAGAATCGATGCATTCTAGGCTTTTTTCATAGCAGTGAAAACCTGCGCGTCCAGCTTTTCAGCGGCGCGTTTATCATACGTTTTCTCGTATTCAGGCGCAACGGAAATCCGAGATCCATAGAACATCGCATCCCGCACCATCGTAATGTCAATATCATAGCAGGCCAGCTTGAAAGGCACCTCTTCCAATGCCTCCGCCACTGGGCGCACTTTGCCATAAATGGCATGGACAGAGCCTTGACCGATAAAAGTCACATTGACCAGTTCATGATGCTTCAGGTTCGTAACAATTCTCGATCTTTGGTTCACGGCAAAGCGCAGCGTTTCCGGGTCCTTGGCATATAGCCAGGAAACGGCGTTCATACTTGGCGAGCCGGTTTCGTAATCCATCGTACTTAAGAGCACAAACGGTTCTTTTTGCAAGGCTGCATACAATGGCTCCGACAATACTGTAATTGTTTCTGCCATGGGTACCCCTCCTGCGGCTATTTGTAGATGGGTTTGTGTGCTGTTGACTATATTATATCACAGGCGATGCTTGGCAACCACAGACAGTCGTGGATTGTAGAATAATTACAGTATAAGCCGGTATGTATTTCAATGTGAGGGGCCACTCCTTTCAGATTAGGGATTAATTTATTTTATCGGGAGTGGCTTTTAATTATGTCACTGATTGTACTTCGGATTGGAATTTATGTCCATCAACAGCTGCCCCGCCAGCTCTTTGTCAAAAAAGAGCTTTTGCCGGCCTCCGTTTTGCTCGAAATCGATAAAGATTCTCGCATCATCGGAGGTAGTTTCCCATTCGGAGACGGCATGATCCTCCCGCAATATTTGCTCGAAGAACACCCGCGTATCCTCAGCTGCCTGATCCTCCGGCCTGGCGTCCGACACCAGCTTCATTTGCAGCCAATTGAAAAAAGCATCCTCTACTCTCATTCTATTCATCCTCCCGCAGCAGTGTGACGCTCCAGCCCCGTTCGAGCCAGCTTCTCATCGTATGAACAAAAGAAAGCAGACCGCTCCCTCCATCACCTTGAAGCAAGGCTTCCGCTTCGATAAGCCAAGCGGCGAATTCAGCGGCCGAGGGCAGCCTGTCAAGATAAGCCTGCGCACAGTGAGACAGCTCCAGCGTCTCTCCTGCGTCTTCGGCACCGAAGACAATACTCTCGCCTGAGCTTAATGCAAAAGGCACCTCATCTACCCCGCAGGCCGCCTCCGCCTCCTCGCTTAAGAGCAGGTTCGCTTTGAACGAAACGAGCATGCGGGGATGCACCGTTTTCAGCCTGTTCATGAGCTCTGCCGCCTGTTCCGCAGAAAGCTCCTCGCGTTCCTTCAACAGAATCACGTCCTCGTCCTCACAGAGGAGAGGAGTTAACCAGTAACGGGCCATTGCCGTCTCACCTCGTTCTCGGTTGGTCGATCACCTTACTTGCGATTTGCGCGGCTTGAGAAAAAGTAACGGATTCGGTACAGGAACATCATCGCTACAGCTACGGTCAGGCTCGGCACGATGGGCAGAGCTCCCAGCTGGAACATGAGCAGCATCAGCGCACCGATACCCAGCACGATATACACGATCGCTTCCTTCAGGATCGGCAGCCTTCTCATTTTGAATACTTTGTTATATACGTAGGTCATCAGAACGAAAATGATCACGTATGTAATGTAAGGGTGTTCACGAAACCATTCAGTCATGCAGCTTCAACCTCCTTGGATCCCATATAAGCTTTAAAGCCTGCAAAGAAAGCTCTGAATCATCAGAGCTTTCTCATAGGGCCTATTATTATCTAGAATTAGCTTCCGCCATTTTGCGGTGCTTGTCGGCACGTTCGCGTTCGCTTTTATTCAAAATCTTTTTGCGCAGACGAATCGACTTCGGAGTAATCTCGCAGTATTCATCGTCATTCAAGTATTCCAGAGCCTGCTCCAGGGAATACAGACGCGGGGTTTTCATTTTGACGGTATCGTCTTTACCCGCAGAGCGGATGTTGGTCAGTTGTTTTTCCTTACAGATGTTAACGATGATGTCGGTATCGCGGGTATGCTCCCCAACGATCATTCCTTCATACACCTCTGTACCCGGTTCAAGGAACAGAATGCCGCGGTCTTCGACCGACAGCATACCGTACAGCGTCGATGTGCCGGTTTCGCTGGACACCAGCACGCCTTCGTGACGTCCGCCGACGCCTGCACCGTAGTAAGGGCCATAGCTGTCAAATGCGTGGTTCATAATACCGTAGCCGCGCGTCAGCGTCAGGAAGTACGTACGGTATCCGATCAAGCCGCGGGCAGGAATGAGGAATTCCAGACGAACGTTGCCCGAGCCGTTGTTGATCATGTTGACCATCTCGGCTTTGCGTGTTCCCAGACTTTCCATAACCGCACCCATGCTCTCTTCAGGTACGTCGATGATCAGACGCTCCAGCGGCTCCATTTTTTGTCCGTCGATCTCTTTGATGATAACCTCAGGCTTGGAAACCTGAAGCTCGAAGCCTTCACGGCGCATATTCTCGATAAGAATACCCAGGTGAAGCTCGCCGCGGCCGGAAACGATAAAGGCATCCGGGCTGTCCGTTTCATCTACGCGCAAGCTGACATCCGTCTCCAGCTCTTTGAACAGACGCTCGCGAAGCTTACGGGAAGTTACCCATTTCCCTTCACGTCCGGCAAAAGGACTGTTGTTGACAAGGAACGTCATCTGCAGTGTAGGCTCGTCGATTTTCAGAACCGGCAGGGCTTCAGGGTTCGTCGGATCGGCAATCGTTTCCCCGATGTTGATATCCTTGATCCCTGCGATCGCAACGATATCCCCTGCACCCGCTTCGTCGATCTCGATCCGCTTCAAGCCCTGGAAGCCGAACAGCTTCTCGATGCGAGCCTGCTTGGTGATCCCTTCACGGTTAATAACCGCGATAGCCTGACCCTGCTTCACAACGCCGCGGTTAACGCGGCCGATAGCGATACGGCCCAAATATTCGTTGTAATCCATCAATGTAACGAGGAATTGCAGCGGATCGACTACGCTCTCCGTCGGAGCCGGAATGTGGCTGACAACCGTATCGTAAATCGCCTGCATGTTGTCGTCCTGCTTCGCCGGATCCGACTCCATACTGGAGGTACCCATCAGAGCGGATGCATATACAACCGGGAAGTCCAGCTGCTCGTCATTAGCGCCCAATTCAATGAACAGATCCAGCACTTCGTCAACGACTTCCGCCGGACGAGCGTTCGGACGGTCGATTTTGTTAACGACGACAATAGGTGTTAGGTTTTGTTCCAAAGCTTTGCGCAATACGAACTTCGTTTGCGGCATTGTGCCTTCAAATGCGTCAACGACCAGCAATACGCCGTCAACCATTTTCATAATACGCTCAACCTCGCCGCCAAAGTCGGCGTGTCCCGGTGTATCCACAATGTTAATCAAAAATTCTTTGTATTTGATGGCCGTGTTCTTAGCCAAAATTGTAATGCCGCGCTCCCGCTCCAAATCGTTGGAGTCCATTGCCCGCTCCTGAACCGCTTCGTTATCACGGAACGTACCGGATTGTTGAAGCAGTTTGTCTACCAATGTTGTTTTACCGTGGTCAACGTGTGCAATAATCGCAATGTTGCGTATTTTATCTCTTGAATGCATGGTTTCCCTAACCTCTCCTTAGTTTGACCCTGCCAGTCCTGCTGATCTGACGCTTAGGACCGGGTCCGTTCATAAAACAAGCGTCGGACATAAGCGCCGACGCTTGACATTTATGTTTATTATACGTGGAACTTGGGCAAAACGCAAGGCAAAACGACATTTTTAACGTAAGCTAAACATTGCTTCTGCTTGCAAATCCTGCCTATGGGTGCTTCGGCTTCGGTTTCGCCGACAATTTTTTAGCCAAACCGACCCCGATGACCAGAATCGTCGTCACGATCGGAACGATCCAATGCGGGAAATTGTGAAGCAGCATGTCCGCTACAATCTCATCCTTCACGAACATTTCTCCAGCGGTATATCCCAGGATGCCTGCCCCGATATAAACGAGAACCGGGAAGCGCGTCAGCAAATTCATGACCAGCGTACTGCCCCATACGATGATCGGCACGCTCAGCCCGATACCGAGGATAATGACGGTTAAATTGTTGTCCGCTTTGGCGGCGATGGCAAGAACATTATCCAGACTCATAACAAAATCGGCAACGATAATGGTCCAAACCGCTTTGCCGAGCGTCGACGCTTCTTTCACATGCGCTTCGCCTTCATCGTCGATCAGCAGCTTGATCGCAATGTAGAGAAGCAGCAGCGAGCCGGCAGCTTGAATGTAGGGAACCGTCAATACGTACACCGCAACGATAGTCAAAATAAGACGCAGGCCAATCGCGCCGAACGCTCCCCACCAGATCGCCTGCTTCCGCTGATGCAGAGGCAGGTTTTTGCTCGCGAGAGCTATAACCACCGCATTGTCACCGCTCAATACGATATTAATCAGCATAATTTGCAAAAACAACAGAAACCATTCCAACATGCTTATGACCCTCCAGCCTCAAATAATCTTTAAATTCTTCTGTAACGATGTTACGTAAACAAGCTTTGCAGGTTTCATTTTTTGTCTCATATTGTCGGCGGCCTGCGTTAATTTCCGCATTTCACTCCTGCGTTTTCGCCGCTCCTAGAAGAAATCGGCGAATGGACGGACTGTTTCCTCCTGCCCTTTGGCTTGAATCCATACCGTTTCGGTTTCGAGCACGGCCTGGTTCAGCTCCTCTTCAAGCCACTCCATCTTGCGTTCCAGCATCTCCACGACCCGCAGGTTCGGATTTGTGCTGGGCGCCGGAGGCAGGAACAGTGTGCAGCAGTCCTCGTGAGGCAGAATCGAGATATCATAGGTGCCGATTCTTTCGGCAACCCGGATAATTTCCTGCTTCTCCATACAAATGAGAGGCTGAATGATCGGCAGACTGACCGCCCTGCCAATTACATTCATGCTGCCAAGCGTCTGGCTGGCTACCTGGCCCAAGCTTTCGCCGGTGACGATGGCCGAGCCTCCAGCGGCTTCCGCCAGCTTCTCCGTGATGCGAAACATCGCTCTGCGCAGCAGAGTAATGTACAGGTTGTCCCTGTAAACCTCGTGGATTCGCGTCTGCACCTTAGTAAAAGGCACCATATGCAGCTTAATATCACCGGCATATTCGGTTAACTGCTTGACCAAATCCCGCACCTTCTGCTGAGAACGTTCACTCGTATAGGGGAAGCTGTGAAAATCGACCCGCTTCCAGCTGCAAGCCTTGGCGAAGCGCCAGAAAACCGGCAACCGGACTGTCAATGCCTCCGGACAGCATCAGCATCGACCTGCCGTTCGTGCCGAGCGGAAATCCGCCGGCCCCTTCGACGACCTCTGAATATAGCAAAGCTCTCTCTTCCCGAAGCTCAACTCGGAGCTCCGCATCGGGCTTCTGCACATCCACCTTCAGTCCGGGGGTGGCACGCAGAACGTATCCCCCGATCAGATGGTTCATTTGCTGGGAATCGTGAGGAAAGCTTTTGTTGACGCGGCGAACGGATACCTTAAACGTTGCAGGCGCCTGCTTCAGGCTGCCCATGGCTGTCAGAGCCGTCTGCTGGATAGCTTCCAGCTCCAAAGGTGCGGTGTAGACCGGGCTGAATGAGCTTAGCCCTAATATTTTCTTCAACCGTTCGGAGATGAGGTCATACGGCTCCCCGTTCAGAACCAGATACACTCTGCCGAACTCACGGGTAAAGGTAATTTTTCCAAACGGCCTCATCGCTTTTTTTATTTGCTCGAACACGGTTTTTTCAAACCGGTGCCGATTCTTGCCTTTTAACGTCAGCTCTCCGTGACGGAGAACGATCCATTCGGGTTCCATCCCTTACCTCCGTCTAAGTCTTGTTTGATAGGACTGGGGCAGACTCGGCTTCAGCTCTGTGACAACCTGCCGCAAAATGCCGGCAAACCGGCTCGCATCATCGAGTGACTGCTCCAGGGAATAACTGATGCGGATACCGCCCAGCGCCCTCTCATTGCTGTAGCCCATCGCTTGGAGCACGCGGCTCGGCTTCTCCGTACCCGAGGAGCAGGCGGAGCGGGTCGATACATAGATATCATGCTTTTCCAGGGCGTGAACTATAACCTCGGATTTCATTCCGGGATAACTGAAATGAAGAATATAGGGAGCCATCCCGGACGCGTCGGGGGCCCGCTTACTTGCAGCTCCGGCATTTCTTGGATCGCTTGTACCCAATATACTCTCAGGCGAGCCGTATGCTCGAGAAAAGCCTCGCGCTGTCCGTAAGCAATCCGCATCGCTTTAGCCATCCCGACAATAGCGGGCACGTTCTCCGTTCCTGAACGCAGGCCTTTTTCCTGCCCTCCGCCCCACAGGAGCGGCTGCAGCTCAAGCCCTTCCCTGCAGTACAGAAAGCCCGCTCCTTTGGGGCCGCGCAGCTTATGCGCGGAACCTGACATCAGATCAATGTTAAGGCTTGCCGGCTGAAGGTCCAGCTTCCCGACGGCCTGTACCGCATCCACATGAAACAGCACCCGCGGCGCGCTTTCCTTCAGCATTTGACCGATCTCGCGAATCGGCTGTATACGCCCCGTTTCATTATTCACGGCCATGATGCTGACCAGGATCGTATCCTCTCTTAAAGCGTTCTTCAAATCCTCCAGACTTACCTGACCCGTTTCATCGACAGGCAGGTAAGTCACTTCGTAGCCCCGCTTCTCCAAATGGCGAAAGGTTTCGTATACGGAGGCGTGTTCGATCACGCTCGTAATCAGATGCATTCCCCGGTGCCGATAGCGCTCCGCTGCTCCTTGGATCGCCAGATTGTTGCTTTCGGTACCGCCGGAAGTAAACCGGATGGCATCCGCCCGGCATTGCAGACACTCGGCTATAACGCCGCGGGATTGCTTAAGCAGCTGCTCGGCATCCGCTCCAGCCCGATGCAGCGATGACGGATTCCCGTAATATGTCCGCATCACCTCGGCCATCGTCTCGACCACTTCATCGTAGGGAGGCGTCGTGGCTGCATAATCCAAATACATAATGAACCTCCTGTCTTCGTCATGCTCTTCTTCAACGAACGAAAAAATAGACCTCTTTAAGCACCTACGCAGGCCGCTTACAGCAGGTCTTGATTATCGATTATGCCTCGTAATGTTGCTTCAGCTTCATAACCTTGTTTACATACTGCTGCGTCTCCGATGGCAACAAATGAAGCTTGGACACAAGCTCTTTATCGTTGGTTATGCCCAGACGATCGACACGTCCCGGCCCGGCATTGTATGCAGCCAGCGCAACGCCTTGATTTCCGTTATACTTCGACAGCAAATTGGACAGGTAGCGGGCCCCTCCCTGGATGTTCTGCGAAGGATCGAACGGATTGGTTACGCCCAAGCCGCGGCCCGTCTGATCCATCAGCTGCATCAGTCCTTTGGCTCCCGCGCCGGAAACCGCCCGCGAATTAAAGGAAGATTCCGCATCTATAACCGCTTTCACCAAGCTGGATTCCACCCCGTGAAACCGGCTCGCTTCTTGAATAATGGAATCGTAAGCCGTTTCATGTCCGGACAACGCTTCCGAGCCGTCTTGACTCAAAGAAGCCAGCAGCGGATTATAGGCCATAGGCTTCAGAGAGGAAGCCTTGACTGCGCCCGCAGCCGAGGATGCATCCCCATTCCCCGAAGCTTGAGAAAGTATATCGTTTAACAGATCCGAGAAAGATCCGGTATCTCCCATGTCGCCGGTTTGATCGTCGCCTGACAAAAAACTCATTTTGTTCAATAGCTGCAGCTGAAGTAATTCCTTCATCGTATTCGGATTGATATTCATCGAAGGTAAGCTCCCATAAGTACAGTCTGATCTATTCATACATTGTACACTTTTTTGGACCGGCCATCCAGTTTTTTTTGGTTCTTTCCATTGAACTGAAAAAGCAAGCCGTGGACGGCTTGCTCTCTCAGCGCATATTTTTGCGCAGCACGATCTTTCTATGAATACAGCGGGACGAGCAGGAAATAGCCTGCCAATGAAACCAAACCTAAAATGACGGACCATACGCCTAACGCTTTTTGCCCTTGCGAGTAGGCCAGCAATCCCAGCAGCGAACCGGCCGCTCCGAACAATACAGGGTAAATAAACAAAGAGATAACGGACAGCAGAATAGAAGTATACCCTATCCAGGCAGCGGTCCCAGCCGAGGATCTTGTATCCGTCTCTTCCACTACAGCGGAAGCTTCGGCTTCCCTTGCCTCCACGGGAGCTTGCTTGGGAGCGGCATAAGGCGCGGCTAATTCCGCCGCGTATTCTTCTGTCGCTTCCTGTCCCGTCTCCTTACGCAGCTGATCCATAGGGAACCGCTTGGGTTCCTTGGATGCGGCTTCGAGTTCCCGGTGCTCTTGTTCTTTCATGCGGTTCAGCCTCCTAAGCGTTACTGAAATTCATTGGCGCTAGAAGTTGTCAAGAAACCCATCCAAGCTTTACCCGTTTGAATCGGGTAAAGTCCGGACGGGTTTCTCTGCTTTACACGTTTGAGCTAGTTCTTCTGCTCAAACGTGTGACAACAGGTATTACGGACGCTTGAAGCTTTGTCCTGGTGATCAAAGCTTTCATCCGCGAACTCGGAGCTGAAATCGGCTTTTGCATGCTCATCGATATCAATCATAATTTCCTTGGCTGCACAGTTGTTGCCCTCTGCCCAGAATTTGCAATTGGCCACACTGCATTTTACATTTGGCATCATCATCACCCCTTTATCAATGTGCCCGGCAAAGGGGGACGCTATCCTATTCGTGCAGCTGGCAATATAGCACAAGATACATCGCATGCGACCACAGCAGCGGAACTGCCGGCGTGCCCCACCGTGCCGGTCCACTGATCGAAGGTTCCCCGGTCAATGTCCGTGTGCGGAACCTGCTCCGGCAGCCTCCCTCTTGCATCGGCCTGCTGAACGATCCAGCGTAGCGCTTGCTGCGCTTCGGTCTGCTTGCCGGATTGGGCATCGACCCATCCCTGCCAAGCCGTCAGCAGAATCCATTCTCCGCCCCCGTAATACTCGTCAGCCGCATAGCGTCTGATGCCGCCCGCAGGGGTTTTCAGCTTTTGCCCAATTTGAGCTAATGTTGCCTCCATCACAGGATGCTCGGCAGGCAATATACGGAATGGCTGACAAAGCCACAGCAGGCTCGCGTCGACCCCGTCGTAGCTAATTTCATAGCGGTCCGGCTCCGGAAGAGGGCGAATGCTTTTTACGAAATAATTGCCTTGCGGATGGACCGCGTGCGTTAACAAGAGCTGCTTAATCTGCTCGGGAATCGCCGCAAGCTCCGGGAAATCGATATAAGAACGGATCGCCTCCAGCCCTCCATAAATGCAGGCAAGCGTCGAAGGATGAATCTGGTCGTTCCTTTCCTCCCAGCAGTCGAAGTTGGGCAGCTGCCAAAATGCGCACAAATAACGGACCGTTAATTCCACGCTTGCGCGGTAAGACTCCGGCAGCGTCTCCTGTCCGATCGCTTTCCAATGCTCCGTTACGCCCCACAGCCAAGCTCCATAGCCATCGAGCTGAAAATGTCCCCATTCGGAGTGGTCGTCATCTCTTCCGTCCAAATGGTAGCGTGTATGTAAATATTCGCTTTGGTCGATCCATTCGCCGCGGGCTTTCTTCTCCAGCAAATGCCGGACGCGGTCCTGCTGCCGGGCCAATACTCCGTTCACCCATTCGTAAAAAGCTCCGGCGCTTTCCGTCTCTCCGCATACGTCCATTGCATAAGCGATAAAGCTTCCGTCCCGAAGCCAGCTGAATGCATAATTGGAGAACAATGGGCAGGCAACATAGCTGCCGCTCGGATGCTGGTTCAGCTTGATGATCTGTTTACTGATCCGGGCCAGCTCGTCGGCCGATATGTAAGCGTCAGACCTATTATTATCGTTCATTGCCCATCTCCTCCTTAAACAAAAAGAGATGCTTGTTCAGCACCTCTTGTCATTATTTCCCAGATGTATGAATTTAAACGCGTTCGCCCTGCATCCGTTTTTGCGTGATGTAATCCGTCTCATAGTAAGACAGCTCTTCACGAAGCGCTTCAAAAATTTTGGACAGCTCGATTGTCAGATCGCGAACGGCGCGGGTCGGTTTTTTGCGGAAACGAATGGCATCTTGTCCGGTATAAGCATAGCGTCCGTCTTCGGAATAGCATTCGTTCTTCGGATAAAAGAAGTTGTTCACGCAGCCATGGTATACCTCATAAAGCACTTTCTCTGCATATTCCACATTGAACGTCGGACGGCGCAGGCTCACGCCCAGCTTCTCGTAAGCGACTTCACTGAATACGAGCAGATGTCTTGTATCCGACAAATAGCCTTTGTAGAAATCTTCCATTGCCGCATCCATTTCCGTATTCAACTGCTGTAAAGAATACTCGTTCAAAAACTTTTCCATTTTCGCGATTGCTTCGCTTAATTTGCTCTTCGTAGTTTCACATACATTCTTGACGTTAAACGTCGCCATATTGAAAGACCTCCTCTAATCAGCACAACACCATTTTTATTATATAATGAAATACTACTAAAATCATCCTACCACAAATCAGGGGTAAAAGTAATACGAAAAAAGTCCAGGTATTCATCTCTTCCGTCAGAAGGAGATGTTTTCCGGTAGTAAGAACAGCGGGTCCGGGGATTCTAGGCATATATCTATATTAAGCAAAGGAGCCAGCCCCATGTGGAAATATGCCCTGTCCTTTATCGCTCTGATCGCTCTTGGCGTCGTTCTCTTTCCAAGAAATGAAGCAGTGCCCCGTATTGAAAGCCTGTCTCCGGCCGCAGAGCTACAGATGAAACGAACAACCATGTCCCAGGACATGCAGTTAACCGATGAGCTGTGCCGGACCCAGTGCAGCCTGGAGCTGCGCCATGTGCTTCAGCAAACCGAGCAGCAGCCTGACGGCAAAAAGCTTCAGGAGCTGCAGACCCTGCAAGCTCAGCATCCGCATATGGAACAGCTGATCTGGGTGTCACGGAATCAAAAGCTGTCGGACGGCCTTACCGTCGGCAAGCTGAATAAAGCCACCAGCTCCCTGGCGCAGGCTGAGTTGAAAAAAGCGAAAGCCAAAGCGGACAAGGGTGAAAGCTTTCAGTCGAAGCCGTTTCAAAGCAATGGCGCCACTTATTTTGTTCTGGGAGTTCCGGCCGCTTCCAAGGACGCTTCCTTGATCGGCGTCGTCAAGCAGGAAATTTTAAAGCAGGTGAAGGAGCATCAGCTCAAAAATTTGCGGATCGTTCCGTATCCAAGCGATAAACGCTATAAAATTGAATCTGTCGATTCCGACACGCTTCAAGACGTCAAGGTCGATCATCCTGAACAGAACGAAGGGACAAGCCATTATCATGTCGACCAAATTGTGGTGAAATTCAAGACAGAACCGAGCGCTGCTGATTTGGCCAAAATCCAATCCGATATCGGGGCCGTCGGGCATCGGAAGCTGGGCTATACTTACGTATTCGAATCCAAACAAATGGAAGCCAAGCAGCTGATGAATTATTTCAGAAGCTGGAATATCGAGTATGCGGAACCGCATTTCCTGTATATGACCAATACCACTTATCATGTGGGCCAGGAACCGGCCGTACAGCAGCAGACATCCGATGCAGCCCGCGGTATGATTACTCCAAACGATTCCCTGTACCAGCGGTACCAATGGAATCTGCCGCTGATCGACACGGAGAAAGGCTGGACGATCAATAAAGGCTCCGAGCAGATTACAGTAGGCATTGTCGACACGGGCGTAGATTTGAACCATCCCGATCTGAAGTGACCAGCTGGTCGGCGGATATAACATTGTGAATGAAAATGCCGAGCCGCTGGACGATGTCGGGCATGGCACGCATGTAGCCGGTGTCGTCGGCGCGCTGGTCAACAACAATTTGGGCGTGGCCGGGATGAGCTGGTACAACCGGATTATGCCGGTTAAGGTTCTCGATGAGACCGGCGCAGGCAGCACTTATTCCGTAGCCCAAGGGATCATATGGGCTACGGACAACGGCGCCAAGGTCATTAATTTGAGCTTGGGCAACTATGCGGAGGCTAACTTCCTGCATGACGCTATCAAATATGCCTATGACCATGATGTGGTCATCGTCGCGGCAAGCGGCAACGACAATACGGAGCAGCCGGGCTATCCGGCCGCTTATCCGGAAGTGTTCGCCGTAGGAGCTACGGACGCCAACAAGAGCAAGGCTTCCTTTTCCAACTACGGCGATTACATCGATGTTGCGGCGCCCGGCGTCAATATAGCCAGCACTTACCCGCACAATCAGTATGCGGCCCTATCCGGAACTTCGATGGCCAGCCCGCATGTCACGGCTCTTGCCGCGCTGATCCGTTCGGTCAATCCTGCTTTGAAGAATACGGAAGTGATGGACATTATGCGCCATACCGCTCAAGATATCGGCCCTAAAGGCCAGGATAAATATTTCGGCTACGGCCTGATCGATGTCGTGGCCGCCCTGAAAAGCGCAGAAGCGTCAAAAACGCCCGGCGGCACGACAGCTGCCGAGAACAAAGCGGGCGAAGGTCAGCAGGTGACGGAGCCCGGCTCGATTTGGTCGGACTGGACGCAGCGGCTGCTGGACCGGCTGCAGGGCCGGCTTCACTCCAAGCTATCTTTTTTGCTGCATCGTTCATTATATTGACTTACAATATCGCTAATAAGCACAAAAACCGCCGATTCAGGCGGTTTTGTCATGGTTACAGGAAAGCGTGCCGTAAGCCGGGTTCTGTACTTCCAGTGGTCAGAACGGGTACCACCCTCCCACCGTTGAAGCGACAATCATCTATCTAGGCCAAACATTGCTGCTTGGCTCAAGCGACCAACCCGAACGCGTCCCGGGCCGGGACTGTCTTCGCAAGGAAAACCTGCGTTCCATTAGGTCTTGCTCCAGATGGGGTTTACCAGGACATATGTCACCATATCTCCTCGTGGTCTCTTACACCACGGTTCCACCCTTACCTGTGCACAGGACGAATCCTGTGCCATCGGCGGTCCATTTCTGTGGCACTAGCCTTCAGCTCGCGCTGACTGGACGTTATCCAGCATCATTGCCCTATGGAGCCCGGACTTTCCTCTCGTGATTTCTCACCAGCGATTGTCTGTCAAGCTTTCCTGATGTGCATTTGCTAGTATACAGCGTATCGCGGCAAAATTCAACCGTCACCTTTTTTGCAATTCAGGTCGTTATTAACAGGTCACAAGCCGTGACAGCTCAGACGAAGCGAAAAGGCTCCGTGCTCAGCTGCGATGCGATCACCTGGGTCCCGATCTTCTTCTCGGCAAGCCGTTTCAGCAGGTAGTCCGCCACGCCCTGCTTCATGATTTTCTCTATGTTGTGGCCGGGATCGATAAGCGCTATGCCCGCCGCCAGCGCGTCATGCGCCGTGTGATAGTCGATATCGCCCGTAATCAGCACGTCGGCACCCGCAAACTGCGCCTGCCTCACATAACGGCTTCCCGAGCCTCCAAGCACGGCAACCTTGTGAACCGTCCGGCCGGGATGGCCGACCAGGCGCAGCGCAGGGACGTCGTAGGCCTGCTTGACCTGCTCGCAAAGCTCGCCCAGGGTAATGGGCGCCGCCAGCCTGCCGACGCGGCCCAGGCCGAAGGTACGGCCCTTTAAGTCCAGCTGATACAAATCGTAAGCCACTTCCTCATAGGGATGCGCCTTCAGCATCGCCTGGACGACACGGCGCTCGGCGCTCTGGGGAACGATCGTCTCCAGCCTTACCTCACGGACCTGCTCCAGCTTGCCTTGTTTGCCGATGAACGGATCGCTCCCTTCCTCAGGAATGAACGTTCCGGTACCATCGATATTGAAGCTGCAGTGGCTGTACTTGCCGATCCAGCCGGCTCCCGCATGAAAAACCGCATCCCGGACCTTCTCCAGATGATCCTCAGGCACAAACACCACAAGCTTCTTCAGCTTCTCGGTGTGCACATCCTCCAATGGAGACAAGCCGGTGAGCCCCAGCGCTTCGGCCATCAAGTCATTGACGCCGCCCTCGGCCACATCCAGATTGGTATGCGCTATGTAGACGGCAATGTCGTTTTTAATCAGCTTCTCATATAAGCGTCCTGCCGGCGAATCGGTCTGCAAATGGGCAAGCGGGCGAAAAATGATCGCATGGTGCGCAATGATCAGATTGGCTCCCGCTTCGATCGCTTCCTCGACCACTTCCTCCGTCACATCAAGCGCCACCAGTACCTTCGGCACTTCTTTATTCAGCGTCCCCAGCTGAAGACCGATTTTGTCGTTCTCCACCGCATAGTGCTTGGGGGCCAGTTCTTCCATAAGCTGAGTTATCGTCTGTCCTTTTGCAAACAAGCCAATACCTCCCTGATTTGCCTCATCTCTTCTTCCAATTCCTGCCGCTTGCGCTTGGCTTCGTCCAAGTCGGACATCGCCATTTGGCGCCGGATTTTATCCAGCTTGTCCAGCTCAAGCGACCATTTGCGAAACCATACCTCATCGGGCCGGTCTATAAAATAAGGCCCCAGCTTCAGGAGAAGCTCCCGGTCTAAAGCGACATGCTCGACAAGCTCACGGCGGCGGTAGATCATCTCGTTATCCAGCTCCGTCTGAGCTTTCGGCACGGCCGTCAAAATTTCATATATTTTATGATCCTCTTCAAGGATCTGCTCGCCTGTAAGTATCCAATCGTTGTCGATAAGCCAGGAACGCACAATCGATTCGCCGACGTTCGGCTGCAATACCAATGTGCCGACACCGCTCAGCTTCGCTTTGCCCGCTTCAAGGATGGAAGCAATCAGCGCCCCTCCCATGCCGGCAATAGTAATCACATCGACTTCATCAGGAGAAATGACGGCCAAGCCGTCTCCAAGACGTACCTCAATGCGGTCCTGCAGCTGCGCTTCCTTCACCTGCTTGGCTGCCGCTTGAAAAGGCCCCGGGTTGACTTCACCCGCTACCGCTTTCGTAATTTTCCCCTGCAGCGCCAAAAAGGTCGGCAGCAGCGCATGATCCGAGCCGATATCGGCCATACGGCTTCCCGAAGGCACCTGACCGGCTATCATTTCCAGTCTTTTTGAAATTTTCAGCATCTTAAGCAACCCACTCTGTCCATTTTTTTCGAGACGCGAACAATACGCTTGCTTCCGTCACCATTTTGCCGATCAAAGCCAGCTGGACGGCCTGTTCGCCATACTGCTCGGCATAAAGCATACCATACAATTCAGGCATAAACCAAGTTATGCAGCCCAGCATAAGAAACACGGTCCCGATCTGCTTGCTTTTGCCGAGAATCATCCAGCCGAGCCAGACAAAGAAGATACTCAACGGTACCCAGCTCAGTTCAAGCGTAATCCAGTTGATCGAATCGAGCCGATAGTGCAGCAGCCAGCCATAGCAAAAAACAAGGACTACCCAGCCGCTCAGCTGGAACAGCATCCGGCCTGCCAGCAATCCGGTCAACATCCAGATCAAGCTGCATAAGACGACATAGCCCACGACAAGCGCCGGCTTATCCCGGATTCCGTGCTGATGTAACAAATACACGCCGATAAACAAAAGAAATAAAGAGGCCATGCCAAACAAAACTTGAGCCTTTATCGGCTCTTTGCCATTATGTACGCTCCCCAGCGTGTAGCATAGAAAAAGGAACAGAACGGATACCCCAATTTGCATTGGTAATTCAAAAGCGTTAAAATTAAGAGCAGTTAAAGAAATTGCTGCTAAAAGACCGAAGTACAAAACCCATTTTTTCCAATTACTGTTTTTTATAGCTTCGGCCGAAGACTTCATAAATCCCGTATCCTGTGTCGATTTCCCTTGCCCCGAAGCAGCGTCTTCCAAGTAAAGATGCAGCAGGAAATCGCAATAATGCTCAGGCAGCAGCTTGCTTTTACGCCAATGCTCAATTTCCCGGATCAATACGGTCCGTTTCGTTTTGTCATCCATTTCAGCTTATTCACCTCATTAACCGAATGTTCCGTTTCGATCTATATGCCTAAATCCTTATATCGGCTGAGGTGAGACAAAAAATTAGACCTAACTGCACGGATGCAGAGAGGTCATGGGCAGTACATTATTCAAGAAAATCTTTAAGCCGTTTGCTTCGGCTCGGGTGTCTCAGCTTACGAAGGGCTTTCGCTTCAATCTGGCGGATCCGTTCGCGGGTGACGCCGAACACTTTGCCGACTTCCTCCAGTGTTCTCGTACGCCCGTCGTCTAAGCCAAAGCGAAGACGCAGCACGTTTTCCTCGCGTTCCGTCAAGGTATCCAGCACATCCTCCAGCTGTTCCTTCAGCAGCTCATAAGCTGCCGCATCCGCAGGTGCAAGCGCCTCTTGATCCTCGATGAAATCTCCCAAATGCGAATCGTCTTCTTCCCCGATCGGAGTTTCCAACGAAACCGGCTCCTGGGCAATTTTCATAATTTCACGCACTTTATCGGTGCTCAGATCCATTTCTTTCGCGATTTCTTCCGGTGTAGGTTCGCGCCCGAGCTCTTGAAGCAGCTGCCGGGAAACGCGGATCAGTTTATTTATCGTTTCGACCATATGTACCGGAATCCGGATTGTTCTTGCCTGGTCGGCAATAGCCCGGGTAATCGCTTGACGGATCCACCAGGTTGCATACGTACTGAACTTGTAGCCCTTAGTATGGTCAAACTTCTCAACCGCCTTGATCAAGCCCATATTTCCTTCTTGAATCAAGTCAAGGAACAGCATGCCGCGTCCGACATAACGCTTGGCGATACTGACGACGAGACGCAGGTTCGCTTCGGCAAGACGGCGCTTCGCCTCTTCATCTCCGAGCTCGATCCGCTTCGCCAGGTCCACCTCATCCTCTGCGGACAGCAAAGGAACTCTCCCGATTTCCTTCAAATACATACGAACCGGATCGTTGATTTTAATACCGGGCGGAAGCGACAGATCATCGTCAAAATGAAAATCGTCATGCTCCTGGTTCATCGGGTTCATATCGTGCTCTTCATCCGATTCATTCCCTACATCGATACCCATTTCAGAGAGCTGCTCAAAGAATTCATCGATCTGCTCAGGATCCTGGTCAAAGGGAGCCAGTTTCTCCATAATATCTTTGTAGGTTAAAGAGGAACGCTTTTTCCCCTGCTCAATTAGCTGTTCCTTTACTTGATCTAACGTCAACTCCGTCTCTATCTCCGTGCGTTGATCGTTCGCCATAATCCAACTCCCTCCTCCCTAGAGCTTCTTTAGCCAATAGACTAAGAAGATTTTAACTGCTTTTCTAGGGAAATAATCTCAATACCAATCTGTGCCGCACGTATGATATCCCCTGAACGTTCTGCACGAATCATTTCTTCTCTTTTTCGCTCAATTTGCTGCTGCTGCGGATATTTTTTTATTTCTCGGATGTAATCGTCGATGACTTTCTCGTTGACCCCATGAGAGTTTCCCATCATTGCAAGCGAGCTCGCCAATCCTTCCAGATCCGCTTCCTGCAGCATAGCAATAAAATTACTGGCATTCGGCTCGAAGCCCTGTGCAAAATAAGCGTACAAATAAGCAGCAAGCGCCGCATGAGTATCAACATTGAATTGATCTCCCAATTTACGCTCCACGTAATGCGTTACTTCCCGGTCATACATCATGATTGCAAGAAGCTGCCGCTCCGCGTTGTGGTAAGCTGGAAACAAAGAAGGCGTACGTTCTCGAGGTCTTGCGTCATTCATAACATTATTCCACGGTTTATCGTTATTATCCCCGAACCTGTTGTTTTTTTCCGATTGCAGCCGGATTTCGTTCAGGTTCTGCATCGCCGTTTCGAATGAATAATGAAATTCCGCCGCCAGTTCCTTTACATAATGCTCTCTCTCTATAGGGGACGTAATGTCCGCAATGATTTTGAGAGCCTGCTGAATGTAACGAAGCTTATCCCCATCCTCCTGCAGTTTGAAATTTTTGCGAAAATAAAGAAGTTTATATTTGATCGACGGTACGGCAGCTTCAATCACTTCCCGTACGAATCGTTCAGAACCTTGTGTAGAGATGTAGTCATCCGGATCCTGATTATTCGGGATCATGGCCACTTTGACCAGACATCCGGCCTTTTCCAGAATCGGAATGCTCTTATAGGCTGCCGCTTGGCCCGCTCCGTCTCCATCGTAAGCGACAATGACCTGATCGGCCTGCTTACGGATGAATTCGGCATGCTCTTCCGTCAAGGCAGTACCCATCGTGGCAACGCTGTTCGTTACTCCCGCTTCCCATGCCTTGATCACGTCCACATAGCCTTCGAACAGCACAAGCTGCTGCTGCTTGCGGATTTGAGCGCGCGACCGGTGAAAATTGTACAGGCTGCGGCTTTTATAGAACAGCATCGATTCAGGACTGTTCAAATATTTGGGCTGGGCATCGCCCATCGCCCTGCCGCCGAATGCAATCAGCTGTCCCTTCCAGTCATGAATCGGGAACAGGATCCGGTCCCGGAATTTATCAAAATAGCCTTGGCCGTCTTGACGTGCAGAGAGCAGTCCGCCCTTCTCCATTAAAGGAAGCGAAAATTCCCGTCTTTCCAGCAGCTGCGCGAGCGTATCCCACTGCGGCGGCGCGTAGCCGATCCCGAAGGTTTCGATCATTCGATCATGCAGTCCGCGCGATCGCAAATATTGCATCGCCTGTTTTCCCTGCTCCGTGTTCTTCAGGATGTACTGGTACAGCTTGCCGGCCAGCTCGTAGGCTTCGAGCAGCTTCGTTTTCTCGGGATTTTGCTGTGTCCGTCCGCCCGCCTGGGGGTCCAGGCCGATATCCAGATTGGCCTCTTTGGCCATATGGCTTATCGCCTCGGCAAATGAGTAGCCTTCCATCGCCATCAGAAATTGAATGGCTCCGCCTCCGGCGCCGCAGCCAAAGCAATGGTAAATTTGCTTTTCCGGTGTGACGGTAAAGGATGGCGTTTTCTCCGAATGAAAAGGACAAAGCCCTTTCATATAGTGCCCTTGCTTGCTCAAATGCACGTAACGACCGACAACATCGACGATATCATGGTGCTTCAATACCGCTTCGATGATTTCTTCCGGAATGCGTCCGTTACTCATCCTAACCACCTTCAATCAAATTAACACGTAATAGTATTCGCTACGGCTGTGAAATCTCCTGCATGCGCCGCAAAACTTTTGTCAAAGATTGTTGAAAAAAATGTCGATCCTCGTCGGTGAACGGCTTCGGTTCCTTTGAATGCTTTCCGCCGCGCCTTTGCTTGGCTTGTTCGTGACGCCGGTCCAGCAAAAAATCGATCGTCCGGTTCGTATATTCCTGCCCCCGGTTCGAAAGAGCAATGGCTTTCTTGCCCAATGCCAGAGCGGCCAGACCAAAATCCTGCGTAATCAACACGTCGCCCGCTGCGATACGGTTTACAATATATAAGTCTACCGATTGATCGGAACGGTCGACCTGTACCGTCTGTACCCCTTCCATTTCGGGAAGACGATGGTCAAACGAAGCCACCATAATGACTTCTACCTTGAAGGGCGCCGCGGCTTTTACAATTTCCGATTTCACCGGACACGCATCGGCATCGACAATAATTTTATGCTGCATCATTCGACCCACCGAATTTCTTTGGAATCCTACCGTACTATTATATACGATGAAGAAATAAAAAATCCTGCCGTACTTCGGGAAAAAAGGTTATCTTCCGTGAAACCAGTCGATTATTGTGCTCGCCGTTTCCTCTACGGCTTTGTTGGACACGTCAATAATTCGACAATCAAGCCTTTTCATAATGCTGTCGGCGTAAGCCAGCTCTTTATTGATCCTCTCTACGTTGGCATAGGTCGCATTCTGAGGCAGGCCAAGCGTCTTCAGCCGCTCCGAACGGATCACATTCAGCTTCTCCGGCGTGATGCGGAGTCCGACGATCTTACGATTGGATACCGTGAACAGCTGCTCCGGCGGCTGAATTTCAGGTACGAGCGGAACGTTCGCCACTTTGAATTTCTTGTGCGCCAGATACATCGACAAAGGCGTTTTCGAGGTTCGCGATACGCCGACGAGCACGATATCCGCCTGCAGCACGCCGGTGAAATCTCTGCCGTCATCATACTTCACCGCAAACTCCACCGCTTCGACCTTCTTGAAATAGTCCTCATCCAGCGGATGGATCATCCCGGGCTGATGACGCGATTCTTGATTGAGCTTCTGCTCAAGCGAACCGATGATCGGACCGAGCAGATCGACATAAGGCAGCTGATGACGAATCGACTGTTCAATCAAATAATCGCGAAGCTCGGGAATAACAAGAGTAAATACAATAATGCCGTCGCGTTCCTTCGCTGTTTGAATCAGCTTATCAATTCCCGAACGGCTCGTCCAGAAACGGTACGACCCGGACATCGACCTGCTGCGGATAAAACTGCACGGAAGCCGCCCGGACCACTGCCTCGCCGGTTTCCCCGGCCGAATCGGAAGCTATATAAATAATAGGGTTCGTGCGCCGATTCATATTCCACCTTCTTTCAGCCTTCTCTCGCGAATCTACCTTACTACTTACCCAACTATTAAAGGCTTTGCTAGAATAGATAACGCAAATACAAACCAGATCACAGCGTCTCGGTGATACGTCTTCCAAAAAAAATTCCCGCCGACAAGCCTAACAAGACTAGGTCGGACGAGAAGTCGTTTTTAATGTTAATATAATATATTATCAAAGCCGGATAAAAATGTCAAAGCTTTATACTCCGTACTTTTCCATTTGATCAAGGAAGCTTCGGGACTTTAATTGCACTCCAATATGCGCGTCATAGTAAGATCGGATCAATTGCTTCAGACTATCCTTTGTCGCCTGCTTCACATCGATCTGCCCCAGCCGCCGAAGATCCATTTTGGCAAAAACCCGCAGCAGCTTCAAAGTACCCGGAGCCAATGGAATGGCTTCCGGATCTCTGGGACGGCAGTTCTCGCACAAAATACCGCCGACCGGCGCACTGAAATACATATCGCCCTGATCTCTTGAACAGGATACACAGGCATCGAGCTCGGGCTGGTATCCGGCCTGCATCCATATTTTCATTTCATATATGAACGTAGTGATTTGTATGTCCTTATCTTCGTCCAGTGCCGTTAGAGCCGCTTTCAACTGCTCAAACAAAAAAGCGTTTGCCTCCTGATCGCCTAATGCTCGATCAGTTAGCTCCGCCATATAAGATGCGTAGGCCGCCTTATGCAAGTCTCCCCGAATGGTATGATGCGACTCTACGATCTCCGCATGATTAAGCGTCCCCAGCTGGCCTGATTTAAAAAATAAATAATCGCCATACGTAAAAAGCTGGGACACGGAAGCATAACGGCTTTTGACTTTTTTGGCGCCCCGGACTATGACCGCCACTTTGCCTATTTCCCGGGAGAACAACGTAATGATCTTGTTGCCCTCGCCGTAATCCATACTGCGGATTACAATCCCCTGAACTCTGTACTGCATCGTCCGCTCTTCCCCCAAGCCGTGACTTACAGGCTCTAATTATATCCCGTCGACAGCGTCGAAATCGGGATCCTCCTCCGATTCCAGAACAGGCTCTTCGGAATCGTTTGAAATTTCCTTATAAAGCAGGTAAGCATCCACATCACCGGTCATTGAAAAATACTTCCACGAAAAATCTCTCATGTGTATCAATCTCCTCTCCTGTAAGACGGATGAACGGTACCTGTCAACAGGATTAGGATGATACCAAACCGCTTGAAGTATGCCATGCAATTACTGCCATGCTTACTCCAAACGGTGCAGGATGAACATTTATTCGTTACGGAAGCCCAGGTCGCGCAGCACCCGCTCCTGGTTGCGCCAATCCTTCTTCACTTTCACCCACAGCTCAAGAAAGCTTTTGGAGCCGAGGAGCGCCTCGATATCCCGTCTCGCCTGCTTGCCCACTTCTTTGAGCAAAGCCCCTTTTTTGCCGATAATAATTCCCTTCTGCGAGTCGCGTTCCACGTAGATCACGGCGGAAATGTGAACTACTCCATTAGGCTCCACCTTCATATCCTCAATCGAAACCGCGATGGAATGCGGAATTTCCTCCCGTGTCAGGTGAAGAATTTTCTCCCGTACCAGCTCTGCGCAGACGAACTGCTCCGGATGGTCGGTTATCTGATCGGCAGGGTAATATTGAGGGCCTTCCGGCAAATATTTGGCGATCTGATCCAGCAGCGTGTTGACGTTGTTGCCCTGCAGCGCCGATATAGGCACGATCTCCGCAAACGAATACAGGTCCTTGTATGCCACGATAACCGGCAGGAGCTCCTCCGGCGTAACCTGGTCAATCTTGTTCAGAACGAGGATGACAGGCGTCTTGACCTTCTTCAGGTTTTCGATGATGAAGCGGTCTCCTCCTCCGAGGCCTTCCACCACATCGATCAAAAACAATACGGCATCCACCTCGCCGAGCGAGCTTTCGGCCACTCTCATCATATGCTCGCCCAGCTTGGATTGCGGTTTGTGAATCCCCGGCGTATCCAGGAAAACGATCTGGGCTTCGTCGGTTGTGTAAACCCCATGTATCTTATTCCGCGTCGTCTGCGGCTTGTCCGACATAATCGCAATTTTTTGACCGATGACCTGGTTCATCAGCGTCGACTTCCCTACGTTGGGCCTGCCGATAATGGCTACAAAGCCGGATTTAAAAGCTTGCTTGCTTGCATTGGCTGTCATGTTAAATCGTTGCCTCCATTAAGATCCTTCATAGTAAACGCCCCGGGCAGCAGCTCCGCCACTGTCGTTACCGATACCTCTCCCTGAAGATTCGCGAGATAGACCGGCATGTCGGGCGCGCAGAGCTCAATGAGCACTTGACGGCATACGCCGCACGGGGTTATCGGTTGAGCGGTGTCTCCAACGACCGCAATGGCTTGAAAGGAACGGGCGGGCTCGCCGTCTGCGATAGCCCGGAACAGGGCGGTGCGCTCAGCACAGTTTGTCGGCCCGTACGCGGCGTTCTCCACATTGCAGCCGAAGTGTACCTTACCGTGACGGTCGAGCAATGCGCTGCCGACCTTGAATTGCGAATAAGGCACGTAGGCCCGCTCTCTGGCTTCCATTGCGTGAGCAATCAGTTGTTGACGATCCATCGAATCCCGCTCCTTTTATTGTACACGATTAAAATTGAAATAAATAATAGGCCAGCACCGCCACGAAGGCGCCTATGCTTGCGCCGAGCGCAAGATTAGGCAGGCCGCGGTCGCTTTTGTCGTACAGCACGAACGCCACAAGGCCTGCAAGCAAATAGCTGAGCAGCCCGACCAGCGTCACGCCCACGAAGCAAGTGATCAGCGTCGATACGGCAAAAGCGACCGCGCTCAGCAGGCTCGGCTTCACCCGGCTGCCCGGCTTGGAGAACCGGGTCTCCACCACAATGACCGTCAGCATCACCAGACTGAGCAAGATCCATACCATCGCGGCCGAGAAGCCGTGTCCCTCGCTGACGCGGGCTTCGCGGAACAAGCGGTCAACCGGCTCGTAAAACACAATCATCCCGACCATAGCGGCAAAAGCCGCAGACACCAGTACGGAGGCTGCGGCCACATCCTTGGCTATTTTGGCAAGGGGATGCAGGTCCGGCATGGCAAGGTTCACGGCTTTTTCAACCGCCGTATTGATCAGCTCTGTCACGATCATTAACGTCACGGCCAGCAAAATAAATAAAATTTCCAGCTTCGGCAGGCGGAAAAACAACGCCAGCAGCAGCGCGGCAAAAGCAGCGAAAAAATGAAACTTCATATTGCGCTGAGTCGACAAGGCGTACTTGACGCCTTCATAGGCAAAGCGGAAGCTTCGGTGCCACTTCACCTTGGGTCTCATCTGACAAGGCCCGCCTGCTGCAGAATTTCCTCCTGCTTGCCGAACATCGCTTTCTCTTCTTCCTCGGTCTGATGATCGTAACCGATCAAATGCAGAAAACCGTGAACGAACAGGAAGCCCAGCTCACGCTCGACGGAATGCCCGTAATCTTCGCTTTGCGCAATGGCTCGCGGCACCGAAATGATAATATCGCCGAGCGGTTCCTCGAACGGCTCGCCGGCATCGTCCGCTTCCAGACTATCTTCCTCTTCAGTCCCGTCCAGAAGCGCTCCTTCGCGAAGGTCGTCTTCCTCGACAAAATCAATGTCGTCAAATACGATTTCAATCTCATCCTCGCCCATTTCCTGCATTGCGAAGGATAAGACATCGGTCGGCTTGTCAAGTCCCCTGTATTCTTTGTTCAGACGCTGGATCTCCGCATCATCGACAAAGGTCAGAGCAACCTCGCCCTCCGATACATGCTCGGACTGTCCCGCAAGCTGCAAAAGCTGCTCCAGCTTTGCAATAAATTCAGGCGAAATCTCCATCACCTGCTGCTCGTTATTCCATTCCAAACGTAAGCTCATCCGGTTAAACTCCTTTTATTCGCTTTTCGCTCCGGCTGATTGACTGCTCTGGGCCTGCGCCTGCAAATCATTCGGATATTCAATTCTTGAGTGAAAAATGCCAAGCAGCGTTTCATTCAGCGTTTTGGCAATCTGGTCGAGCTCCTTGATGGTCAAGTCACACTCGTGAAACTGACCGTCATCAAGCCGGTTTTTTATAATTTTGCGCACCATCGAATCGATCTGCTCCAATGTAGGGCTTCGCAGCGAGCGAACCGCAGCTTCCACACAGTCGGCGATACCGACAATGGCCGCTTCCTTCGACTGGGCTTTCGGCCCCGGATAGCGGTAATCCTGCTCCTCAATAGGCGTCGTATCCCCTTCGGCTTCCGCAAGCTTCTTCGCCTTGTGATAAAAGAACTGCAGCAGCGTCGTTCCGTGGTGCTGCTCCGCTATATCGCGGATCGGCTTGGGCAGATGATACTCCTTCAGCATCTCGACCCCGTCCCTGGCGTGAGCCACGATAATCGATTTGCTTAAAGCCGGGTCCATTTTATCGTGCGGATTCTCAATGTTGGTCTGGTTCTCGATAAAATAAATCGGACGCTTCGTTTTACCGATATCATGATAGTAAGCTCCCACGCGGCACAACAGCCCGTCGGCTCCTATCGACTCCGCCGCCGCTTCGGCCAGATTGCCGACCATTACGCTGTGATGGTATGTTCCCGGGGTTTCCGTCAGCAGCTTGCGCAGCAGCGGATGGTTCGGGTTGGACAGCTCCACCAGCTTCAATGGGGAGAGAATCCCGAAAGCGACTTCAAAAAACGGCAGCAGCCCGATGACAAACACCGCCGTCAGCACGCCGCCTCCGACCGTAAAGGAAAGCGCGAACAGCATTTCCCTCTTCGAATCGTGGTCCTCGATAAACAATAACGAAGCGACCAGCGCCATACCGAACAAGGCTACAACGATACCGGCCTTGAGAATCGACGAGCGCTGACTGGCACGCTGAATCGAGAAAATAGCGGCAAGCGATGCCCCAAGGGCGAACAGCCCGTAACGGAAATCAAACGGCTGCAGATGATCCGTGTTAAAAATAACACTTGCCAGCACGCTGAATACGACAGCCGAAATAAAGGCTAAGTTCGTATCGAGCAGGATGGCAATCAGCATGGCTCCGAGCGCCGTCGGCGCGAGAAACCCGATAAACGGATAATCTAAATTCTGCACTAAAGAGAACAGCTTCATACTGAATATATTGATAAGTACGATAAGAACAAGCATAAGCAATTGAGCGTTGTTGTAACTGACCGACAGCTTGCTTTGCTTAATAAACATATAAATGACGAGGCTAAGCATCACCACGATCAGAAGCAGTCCGATCTTCGGCCAGTAGCTGGACTGGTCCTTCAGCAGCTCCAAACCGCTCAGCCGCTGATAGATTTCTTCGGTAATCTGATCGCCTTTTTTGACGAGCACTTCATTCTTGTTAATATAAACCGACTTCACATTGTCCCGGGCGTGGCCCTTGGCTTCGTCGGTGCCTTTTTGATCGAAAAATTTATTCGGCGTCACTGCCGCTCTGACGAGCTCCTGCACCATTTCCCTCGTATTGCTCTTGGTCAGCGTAGAAGCATTTACCAGCTCTGGCACCTTCGCCCGGACCGTCTGTGCATCCAGAATCTGATCGTTCATCAGCCGGGTAACGATATCTTTAGCCACCGGCTCCATCGCCGTCAAATCCTCTTTGGAGAGGCGCGGCATTTTATAATACGTTTCCTCCGGGATGCGGTACTGCTGCTCGCGGATTTTTTTGCTCATCTCCTGCAGCAGGAGATCGTTATATTGACCGCTGTCGGCAAAGCTCTTAAGCTGCTTGTCGGCATGATCGAGAATCAGGCTCGGGAGAACCGTCTTAAAAATATTGACCTTGTCGCCGAGCGTCACTTCGGAGTCGGCATTAATCTGGAGAAGCTTCTCGAAAATGGACTCCACCAGCACTTCATTCTTCAAAGGAACGATCTTGTAGACCAGCTGCACATGCTGCGCCGCTTCTTCCTTCGCCTGCTCGGTAGCTACCGCATTCTCGATCGCGCGTGGAGCCAAAATATCCTTCTCCGCCACGGAACCCAGCTGGATATCATAGGTCGGAGGTATGATTTTACTCATTAAAGCTGCATAAAAAAGAAGAGTAAGCACCAAAAACAGAAGAAAGCGCACCATGGCGCTGTATTTCCATCCGGAAAGCCGATATTGAAATTTGCCTTGAATTGAAACCTGGTTTTTCATCTCGAAAGGTCATCCCTTTCACGAGCTCTATTCCGCTTACCTGATCATAGAGTCGGTCTATTTTTCTTGTTCCTCATGGTAAGCCACGATAATTTTTTGCACCAAGGAGTGTCTCACAACATCTGCTTCAGAAAAGTGAATAAACCCGATTTCATCGATCGGTTTTAATATCCGCTGCGCTTCTACTAACCCCGACGATTTTCCCCGCGGCAAATCAATTTGCGTCACATCGCCGGTGATGACCATTTTGGAGCCGAACCCGAGTCGGGTCAGGAACATCTTCATTTGCTCCGGCGTCGTATTCTGCGCTTCGTCCAGGATGATAAACGAGTCGTCCAGCGTCCGGCCGCGCATATAGGCAAGCGGAGCGATTTCGATCAAGCCTCTTTCCAACGATTTGAGCACCTGTTCAGGCCCCAGCACATCGTTAAGAGCATCATACAATGGGCGCAAATAAGGGTCAACCTTTTCCTGTAAATCACCCGGCAGGAAGCCCAGGCTTTCTCCCGCTTCCACTGCCGGACGGGTAAGCACGATCCGCTTCACTTTCCCCTCTTTGAGGGCCGTGACGGCGAGCACGACGGCAATGTACGTTTTCCCCGTTCCCGCAGGACCGATGCCAAAAACGATATCTTGTTTCTTGATGGTCGAAACGTACTGCTTCTGTCCGATCGTTTTCACTCGAATCGGTTTCCCTTTATGGGTCGTGGCAATATCCCCTTTGAACAAATCCAGCAGCTGGTCCGCTTTCATCTGCTTGGCCAACTCGAGTGCGTACAGCACGTCGCGTTCATTCAAAATGTAGTTGTTGCGCACCAGCTCCAGCAAAACTTCGAACAGCTGCTGGAGGGATTCCGTCTCGGCTGCCTTGCCTTGAATGACGATTTCCTCTTCTCGAGATTGGATCTTGGCTTCAGTATGCTCTTCGATCAGATGCAGAAATTTGTCCTGCGGTCCGAACAGCGCGAGCCCTTCCGAAGTATTCTTCAAAGCCACTTTCACGATGCGTGCATTGTCAATCAACAGGCCTCTTCTCCTTCAAGCGAACGCAATTATGGGACAATAGGTAGTTCTTGGGTAATGGATTCTTCCACCTCTAAATGTACTTCCATATAAACTTTACCATTCTCCGTCTTTTCATGCAAAATTTTTTCGCTTACGATCTTCGAATCCTTGCCAGCGAGCGACAAAATTTCCGCTTTCGCCTGCTCAATTCCGAGCGATTTCGCTTCCTGCGGATCGATCGGCCGTTCCACCTCGCTCGTCGCCATAAGCTTCTCATTGATCCAGCCTACGGGCAGACTCCAATTTCTCCATTGCAGCGTTTTACGTTCCGGTATGCTCTCATATTGTTCAAAGGGCAGCTTGCCGTACCCTGTCAATTGCAATCCGCGGTTGCCCAGCACGAGGTAGAACCGCTTCTTCGTTTCGCCTGTGTACACCTTGTAGCGCTGCGTCAAAGGCACTTCTACAGTAGGCGAATACCACACCAGCCCCTTGACTTCCCCAGCCGCTACGACCGTCTGCTGATGCAGCTCGTCTCCAATAATGCCGGAAATAAGGATGTCCCCTTTGCGGACGTACGTGTTCGCCTTTACGATGGGCTTTCCCTTCTCGGCAAAGATCGAAGTCACCAGCGCGTTTTTGGATGCCACCAGATGCCTCGGACTTGCAAGCGGCGGTTTTTCCGGAATCGTCGCTTCCACGACCTTGATGATGATATGCGTGCCGTGAATTTCCACACCGACCCAGGCCGCCTGGGGCAGGTCATTCTGCAGGCTCTTGGACAATACGTCCGCATCCCTCAAACGGTATTTCCACTGCATCTTATAGAGGCCTTCTTTCTTGGCCGCTTCCAAAATCTGCGTCGTGCTAATCGTTTCATTGCCTTCCACACGCACCTGCCAGACCACGGAAGACAGCAGGTAAATGCCGATAAAAAAGCAGATCAGGCCCACTGCAAAAAATTTGCGCTTCTCCAGTTTGTCCAGCATAAACGGAGCCCCGAAGCGCTTCAGGACATGGACCCGGCAGCCTGTCTCTTTTAACCACGGGCGAAGCCTGAAAAAATCCTTGAGCAGGATAAACAATTCAGCCCGCGAATCTCCGAGCAGCCGGATATCCCATACCGTCCCCCCCTGCTCGATAATCTTGTTGATCAAAGCCTCCAGCCGCCGGCCCTTTACCTCTATCAGCACGTAACCGCGGAGCGATAAAAGAATCGATGATTTCAATACCCTGCACCTCTTCACGGAATAAATTTGATTTCGTCAATGACCCCTTCAATAAACACTTCCTCGGATAAAATGGCCCGGATGACCAGTTCCTTGCCATGCACCTCCAGCTTCCCTTTGGAAAGAGCCAGCCTCAGCAGCTCGCTCGAAAAATGAAGCACCCCTCGGTGGTTTTCTATGTACAGCTGCATGTTGCCGATCATGGTAAATCGGGGCAGGTCCAAAACAACGTCTTGAGGGACATCCAGGAGCTTCGCCGTAAATTGATTCCATTTTCGAGTAAGACTGCGCATAGTTACCCTCCTGAGCGTTTTTCGGTTACGCAATACTTATTTCCCAAAGCATAAGCATATGGCTGCACGGCAGCCGTTCGTATCAGCTGTCAAGAAATGAACCGGATACACGCAGCATAGGCTATTTACACCATATGCGCGAGCCGCGTGATTTATGAGAACCTGGCGAAGCAAACCGCTTCATCCGACCACGCAAAAAAGCACCGGATTCCTGAGAAGACAGGAACCCGGTGCTGAACCGGACTATACACTATGGCTTGCGGTATGGCTTTTTGCGACCGCGGATGACCTAATATTTCCGCCCAGATCACGCCCTGGGCCAGCTGATTCCTTGACAAAGGCTTCATGCTGCCGGAATCGGTAAAATCTCCGTTATCACCGTTAACAGGCTTTTTCCGGGCCCGTCTTGCAATCGAATCGCCTTCAAGCGGTGATGCATCCCAGAACGAGGCTTCGGGATCTCTGCCCTGCTGCTGCCCCTTGAATACAGGAACAGCCGCATCCTGGCGGCTCTGAGGCTTTACGGCAGTCCTCGAGGCTGCCGGAGACGTACGTTCGCCCTGCCTCTCCGACGAGGCGGGGGGAACGGATTTTCCTTTATGGAGCCCAGGAACCTTCTTCCCCCATCCCGTACCTGTACCCGCACCTCCGCCGCCGAATGGAGGCATCCCCGAGTTCGGAGCTGCAGGACGCGTTCCAGACGGCTTGCTCTCGCCCTTGCTCCGCTTAAAAACGCCCCTCAGAAAGAAAAAGGCGATAACAAAAAACACCCAGTTATGCAAAATCAGCTCGATCAGTTTCAACTTCGGACACGCTCCCTTCTGCTATGTCATCTTGGTTCGGGGCGTTATTCCTGCTCTTCGTTTTTCCCGGTATCGTTCATTTTCCCGAGCGTCGAGCGCATTTGCGTATCGGCATCGATATTTTTCAAGTTCATATAATCCATCACGCCGAGCTTGCCGCCGCGCAGCGCCTCAGCCATAGCCAAAGGAACCTGCGATTCGGACTCGACGACCTTCGCTTTCATTTCGACCACTCTCGCCTTCATCTCCTGCTCCTGGGCGACAGCCATCGCTCTGCGTTCCTCCGCCTTTGCCTGCGCAATGCGTTTATCCGCTTCCGCCTGCTCGGTCTGCAGATGAGCGCCGATATTTTTGCCTACATCGACATCCGCAATATCAATCGATAATATTTCAAAAGCCGTTCCCGCATCCAAGCCTTTGCCCAGAACGGTTCGGGAAATCAAATCGGGATTTTCCAGCACGTCCTTGTGGGAGCCGGAAGAACCTACCGTCGTTACGATCCCTTCGCCGACACGGGCAATGATCGTTTCTTCGCCGGCGCCGCCGACCAGACGGTCGATGTTAGCACGTACCGTAACCCGTGCGATAACCTTGACCTCAATCCCGTCCTTGGCTACCGCAGAAACTGTCGGTGTCTCGATGACTCTCGGATTGACGCTCATTTGCACCGCCTGCAGCACGTCGCGGCCCGCCAAATCGATCGCGGCCGCACGTTCGAATTCCAGATGAATATTCGCCCGGTGCGCGGCGATTAAAGCGTTAACAACGCGGTCTACATTACCGCCCGCCAGAAAGTGACTCTCCAGCTGATTAATCGTAATATCAATACCGGCCTTCGTTGCCTTGATCATCGGATTGACGATCCGGCTTGGAATAACCCGGCGCAGACGCATCGCAACCAGCGTAATAATCCCGATTCTCACTCCCGACGCGAGTGCCGAGATCCAGAGCATCACGGGAACGAAGCTTAAAAAGACCGACAGCGCGATAATAACAATGACTACAAGCAGCAGCACGTAAACAATGGAATCCATACATAACCTCCTGTTAAGTGAATAGGCCTGATTTCAGGCTTTAAGCATGTCTTTCCTCTTCCTTGCGAACAACAATGCGCGAGCCTTCGACTTGAATAACGATGACTGAAGTGCTGGCAGGAATGAATTCTCCCGAGGTTACGACATCGATCCGATCCTCGCCGATTTGTACGGTGCCTGCGGGACGCAGCGGCGTAAGCGCCGTCCCTGTCCGGCCCACCAGCTCTGTTCTCGAGTCCGCTGAGGTGTAGCCTTCCTCGGTCGTCAGCGAATCGCGTAAAATAAACCGGTTCCAGACGCCGCGGTGCTTAAATATTTTAATAAAGATAGCCAACACAATGACTGCAAGCACGAAAGCGATAGACAGATTCAATGCCGCCTGCTTCGTATTGTAGGCCGCCATCACGACACTGCTGAATAAGCAGACGATCCCCAGGATGCCTAGAATACCAAAGCTGGAAACGAAAATCTCGATGATCAGCAGCACGACGCCAATGATAAAGAGCGCTATATCCTCCACCCCCGCGAAGCCGATAATGTAATGGCCGAAGAAGTACAAGCCAAAACCAAGCAGCCCCAATATTCCCGGAATACCGAATCCTGGCACGAACAACTCGATGGCAATCCCTGCGATGCCGATAAAGAGCAGCAGCGTCGATACCAGCGGATCGGTAATCCATCGGGAAAATGTCTCAGCCGGCGTAGGCTTCATCGTAAGAAGCGGGTGCTCCGTCCCTCCGATATGACGAATCACCTCGCCCATATCTTTGGCCAGCACCTCGGCGTAGCCTACCTTCACCGCCTCCTCCGCCGTCAAGGAAACGAGCTGGCCTTTCGGCACGTCGCGCCCGATCGGCTGCATGGTAACGCCGACATTTTTGTCAACCATCGCTTCCGCTATCTGCGGATCACGCCCCCGAAGCTCGGCAGCAGCACGCATTTCACTAGCCCAATGGGCAACAACCTTTACATTATCGATCTCGTTGCCGGAGCCGTCCACAACGGCGGCCGCTCCTATCGAGCTGCCTGGCTCCATCGCAATCTGCACGGCATTCAGAGCAATATAGCTCCCTGCAGAAACCGCTTTACCGTGAACATAGGCGATCGTCGGCACCTTACTGCCCCGGATCAATTCTCCAATCTCCTCTGCGGCGATAACCTCTCCGCCCAAAGTATCGATATCCAGAACAATATACATCGCTTGTGCTTCCGCGGCTTCATTTACCGCACGGGTTAAAAACTTCTCCAGCCCCGCCTCAATCGTCTTGTGAACGGGAATGACCACGACTGGAGCGGATAATGGAGCCTGGCTTGAAGCGGCAGGGGCGGTCTGTCCTGTCTCTTGCACCGCAGCAGAAACAGGAATCCAGCCTGTTAACATAAACAAGGCTGCCAGCAGAAGCATGCCCGTTCTGAGCAGCAAAGCCGAAGGCTTAGGCTTCCACATGTGACCCTCACCTCCTTTTTCCTTATTTGCTCCTTGTTCATACTTACGTAAAGGATAGCCTATTCGATTCAAACTTGCAAAAAAAACCATTCGGCTAACCTATTCGATTAACCGAATAAATAAAAAAACACTCCTGTTTCCAGGAGTGTTTTCCATGTCCTACTATGATAAGAGTTGTTGAACGGCCTGATTGACAATCTTGCCATCGGCACGCCCTTTCACCTTAGGCATCAATGCACCCATGACTTTTCCTATATCCGCTTTAGAAGAAGCTCCCACTTCTTGGATGGTCTGCGATACAATGGCTTTTACTTCTTCTTCCGAAAGCTGCTGCGGCAAGTACTCCATCAGAATTTCAATTTCTGCCTTCACGGTTTCGGCGAGGTCGTCACGACCTGCCTTTTCAAATTCTTGGAGGGAATCTTTCCGCTGTTTAACTTCACGATTCAGAACGTCAAGTACTTCTTGGTCATCTAAGGTTTTACGCTGATCTATCTCAATATTCTTGATAGCTGCACGAACCATACGGATTACGGAGAGTTTAAACTTGTCTTGACTCTTCATCGCTAGCTTCATATCTTCGTTTAATCTCTCGCTTAAGCTCATCGATTAAGCCCCCTAGAACTTTCTCTTACGAGCAGCCTCTGATTTCTTCTTACGTTTCACGCTTGGCTTCTCATAATGCTTGCGTTTTTTAACCTCCGCTAATACGCCATCTTTTGCGATGGAGCGCTTAAAGCGGCGAAGTGCAGCATCTATAGTTTCATTTTTGCGAACTCGAGTTTCTGACACCAGTTTTCCCTCCCTCCGAACAGACCGTCCAAGACGAAAAAAAGCAATTCATCAAATTTCATTATATGGCATAGCTAAACTGGGTGTCAACCTATGAAATAAAGTTTGTTGACTGCCTCGCGTTAAGCGGGCCCAGCTTCTCTCCTGCCAACAAGTGATAATGAATATGAAAAACAACTTGTCCTCCGTCTGTACCGCAGTTATTAATCAAACGATAACCGCTTTCCGCCACACCAACTTGTCTGGCGATTTCTTGCGCGGCACGATGAATCTCACCGAGCAAGCCCCAGTCGCTTGACTCAACGTCGTTCATGGTTGCGATGTGCTTCTTGGGGATAATCAAAATATGTACGGGAGCGGCCGGCTGAATATCATGAAACGCCAACACGTGCTCGTTCTCGTACACTTTCTTGGAAGGGATGCTCCCCTCGATGATCTTACAAAAAATACAATCCATGACGGGTTGTCCTCCCAGCGCCTAAAGCTATGACGGTAATTCTATATCGTTATTACTATACCGAATTTTTCGCAAAAAAGAAACTCCGAATCAAAGAAAAATTAAGGATGTTCGTTAAACGTCGATTTTCCCCTTATTTTCTCGTATTTGAAAGCGGCGCATAGACTTTCCGTTCCTGCCAAAACTAAAAAACGATAGCCCTGTTTCACTTCTAGACTGTAAGTCTAATATTATGTATAATGAAGCCGATGATGGACGATGGGGTGGTTCGGATGAGTCGGTTTATGCGTGCTTCAACCCGTAAAAAGCGGGAGTTTATGATCGAGGTGGCTTTGCGCTTATTTATGGAGCGCGGTTATGAGCAGGTGTCGGTCGACGATATCATTGCCGCTACCCACACGTCAAAGGGCACTTTTTATCATTATTTTCAAGGAAAAGATGAGATATTAAGGGAAATGTCCCGCAAGCAAATTCATGTTATTTCCGAATGGGCGGACACAACCCCATCCCAGGTTCAATCCCTTGAGGGTCATATTAACAGGCTCTTTTTAGACTTGTCGTCCAATATTCAAACGTATCCTAGGCTGATTCGCAGCTTGATCTCCCTTTCGCTTCAGAACGAAGCTTTAAAAGCCATTGAAGAAGAGCAGTATCAATTGCTGTTTAACCGCCTGCTGCGCTGGCTGCCGAACCCGACCAAGGTGAAGCTGCTCATCGCGGCCTATCGCGGAACTTTATGGATGTGGTGCTCTCAGGAAGAACAGGAATTGCTCGGCATGGTACGAAATAATCTCGCTTGGGTTTGGTCCGGACTGCGTTCCGATCAAGGCGCATCCTCTATACCCATCGAATCAAGGCTGATACAGAACGCTAAGGAGGCTAACAAGATGAAAATCGCAATTATTGGCGGAGGATTGGCCGGCTTGACTGCCGCGGCTTATTTATCGGAGCATGAAGGAATTGAAGGTGTTATATTTGAAAGAAGTCCGCAATGGGGCGGCCGTGCTTTTACATATGAGAAAGCAGGCTTTACGCTCAATTACGGCGCTCATGCCGTATACGGAATCGACCGGCACGAACTAAGCGCGATGGAGCGTGAGCTTGGTCTGTCCTTCAGCTCCAAGCAGGTGGATAAGAGAAGAGTCATGTATTACAAAAACGATCAGTTAACTCCCGCGCCGCTTGATTTTGTCAATTTAATGCGGACGGAAATTTTGAATGCGAAGCAGAAGGTGCCGGTTTGTCGGGGAAATTTCCGCGATCATCGCCCATATTCATAAAGTGAAAAACTATGAGACGCTAGGCGACTACCTCGCTCAATCCGATGCGGATGAGGATGTAAAAGAGCTATGGGAGCATCTCGTCTGCTCCAACTTCTTCATCACGCCGGAAGAAGCCCGCAAGGTTCCTGGCGAAGTGATCAGCGAATACTACCATAACCTGTTCCTCTCCTCCCGTCCGGTTAACTACGTGCTGGGAAGCTGGGCCGTCATTACCAACCAGCTGCGCCAAAAAATCGAGCTGCCCGGCACCTGGGAGATGGCTCTCAAGGAAGGCGTAGAGGAAATCCGGTACGAGGATCGAAAATATGTGCTGAAAACCAAAACGAGGGAGCTCGTTTTCGATAAAGTAATTTTTGCAATGCCGGTACAGCAAATCTGCAAGCTGATGAAAGGAACGCCTTGGGAACCGTTCATGGCTCCGTTCGAAGAGAATACCCCTACGGAAGTCATGGTATACGATATCGGCCTGAACAAGGTTGTCGCCCGTCCATTCTCTTATATCAGCGACATGGACAACAAGCTGTTTATCAGCGATGTATCCGCCACGGATCATACCTTGGTGCCGGACGGCGGCCAGCTGCTGCAGGGTATCGCTTATTTGAGCGACAATTTCTCGAATGAAGAAGAAAGAAAGGCTTACCTGGACAGCAAAACCAAGCAGATGGAAGACCTGTTCGATCACTATTATCCGGGCTGGCGGGATGAAACGGCCGTAAAACGGGTATCCAAGAAAGCTATGGTGGCCAGCGTTAAAAATATTGTAACGAACCAGCTGCTGCCGACCCGATTGGAGAATGTGCCGTTCTATTTCTGCGGCGATGGCTGCGAAGGTAAAGGAGAATTGGCGGAGCGTTCCTTCTCGAGCGCCCGTAAAGTAGCGAAAGCGATTATGGAGGAAGTCAAAGTACCTGTTCGCATTTAATGCACAGTGAGCAAGGGCTTTACGCGGCGGAGAATCAGTGCGATAACCAGGCTGCCGCTGTTTGCAGCAAGGAACGAACTATGGAGAAAAGCTGAAAGAGCCAACCCGATTCGAAGGAATCGGGTTTTTGCTCTTGGTCTGGGTGAGATCTTTCAGAGGAAGAAGCAGCCGTACGAGCTAACGCTTCAGGCTTCTGCTCCGCAGGCCGCTCGGATGAAGCCGAAGGCGCTGCGGATTTGGATACCTGGGATGGAGGAACCGTAATTTTAACGGCTCGCAGGCTGCCGTCCCACTGTACCTCGCCGCCGAACGCCTCGCCTACGAAGCGGGCAGGAGCCAAGGTATACCCGTTCACCAATTGAGCGGGAACCTCCAGCGTAATCGGCTGCCCATTCTTATAGGCTTGATGATCGCCAATCTTCAGCGTCACCACGGTATCCCCCTTGCGTCCGGTCGCGGTTTGCGTAGCGGCATCCCATGTAACGGTAGCTCCCATAGATTCAAATATGGCTCTCAGCGGGGTGAGCGTGCTGCCTTGACGAATGACCGGCGGCTGCTCGTAAGCCTGCAGCTTCCCTTTCATCCGTACAGCCACCCCGGAGGAGATTGATACCGACTTGGAAGCTACCTGCTTTCCAGCCTGATTGTAGACTTCCAGCTTTACATTGGAGCCTTCCGGGACACTCCCTGCCTCCAGATCGATCCCGAACGGCGGAGCGGTTTGCGTGGCGATCAGCTTGCCGTTCAAATAATAATCCAGCTTGCCGATATAAATATCCGGAATTTTAACCCATGGAGTAATATGCGTGCGTTCTGTAAACGTATTTTGGGTATCCAGCAGCTTCGTATGCCCCGTTCCGTCTGCCGGTACGGCCCCCTGCTCTACCTTGGTTAAATAGAACGGGGAAGCGATCATCCGGCTGTACAGGTTTTTCATCGCCTCGTTAGCCCCTAACAAATAATTGTTGCGGGATTCCCGATCCTTCAGATCCACATTGAAGTACGTAATTGACTTCAGCCGCGGATATTTGAGCGGCATGATTTCGTACAGCCGCTGCAGGTTCAGCAGCCCATAGTCTGTAAAAGACTCCTGCGGAATATGAGCATAGTGGGATACGGCCGTCTCGCTGATCATCAGCGGCTTCCGGTCCGAATACGTCTTGTACAAATAATCCAGCCTTTCAACAGGCGATGTAGCCTGCATATTCCCCTGTGCCGGATCGCCGTTCTCGTACGGCTCAGTATACATACTGACGCCGACCCAGTCGACATAATCGTCTCCCGGATAATAAACATCCATGGAGTAGGCAGGCACATCTCCCGGACTCCAGACCATCGCAACGTTCGGCGCCTCTTCGGCCATCACGTCGTGGACCAGCCTGAACTTTTCGATATATTTTTGCGGGTCGCCATGCCATACAACCCAGTCGCCGTTCATTTCGCTGGCATAGCGCAAAAAGATAGGTATCCCCGAAGCTTTGGCCGCACGGGCCCATTCCCTTAAATAAGCGTCATCCTTCACCGAATCCAGGCCGTTCTTCGGCTCCCAGGCAATCTGCAGCGCAGCTCCCGTTTCCTTGGCTCGTACCGCATACTGCTTGGGAAAAGCCCCGCCTACCGGCGAATAGGCGAGGTAGAGCGCATGCTTTTTGCCGTAGATCGATTCCGACCGGCTGAAGTGGTTCTGCATGGCCGGATCCTGCTCGGAGTACATACCGATATACATGCCGTAGGCAGGCTCGAACTTGGCCAGCTTACCGTTCGCCGGCGCCCCCTGCCGGGTTAGCAGAGCCGTATCGGAGGTCGATTGATACAGCTCTACGACCGTCCGGATTTGTTCCGCGCGCTGCAGATCGACGGCTCCCCAATCCTTGCCGTCTTTCAGCCAGTACTCATTCTCCAGCTCATAATAACGGATTGCATTCACATAGTCCTGGATTCCGTCGTAATATTCGTCCAGCCTGCCGCAAAACAATGCCGCATTTTGCCAATCGGCAATCGAGGCGTAATACTCGACAAGGTACTGCCAATGGGGACCGCCGCTTCCGGATGTCCGCTGTTCACAGCCGCATCGGCAGCCTGCCAGCGATCCCAAATCGGATCGGCCCAAGCGCCGGCGCCGCCACCCAGAAGTCCTACAGCTAGAGAAATGACCATAAGCAGCTTTGCGCCTAGGCGGGCAGCTTTGCGGGTCGAAATCATATGAGACAATCCCCCTTCATGTTTAAATCATCTTATTGCCGAGCATCCGAACTACACTTCCAGGATATGAGCCCCGTCAAACAGGAAAATGTATTTCCCCGTGACCGGACGCCTCCAGATTTTCTCAACCGCTTTGGCGTATAAATCGAGCTGGAGACGATACCGCTCGCGAATAGCGTGCAGCTCGGCCGTGCCGCCGCTCTTCACATGATCCGTTTTATAGTCCAGCAGCACGAGCCCTTGTCCTTCTTCAAACATGCAGTCAATAATCCCCTGCAGAAGAATAGTCTCTTCGGCTGTCTGCTCATCCGTATCACTGTATACCTCTTTAGCGGGCAGACCGTAGCTGAACGGTACCTCGCGATGGATGCGATCCGCATGCAGCAGCCTGCCGCCCAAATCACTCCGGAAGAAAGAGGCTATTACGTCAGCATCTACAGCCTCGCACTGCGGTTCGGTTAATAATTGCTTACGCAGCATATCGGCTAACGTTTCACGGATGTCGTCAGCAGATGGAACCTTGTCCATACGTATATGCTGCATGACGGCATGAAATACCGTTCCGCGCTCTGCCGCATTCAGCTTCTTCTGCTCCAGAAATCTCGGACGCCGGACAATGGCCGGTCGGTAAGCCGATGGAGAAGAAAGCAGCGGATCGTTCAGCATACCGGCCTGCGGCTCGTCCGAGATCAGCTCCAGCAGCCTGTGATGCTCCGATAATCGCTTCAGCTCGGTGACGGATGTTTTGGACAATAACGCCGATGCCTGGGCATAAGGATACTCCCAAGACAACCGCCCCCACACCTGATGGTCTGTCAAATCCCCTTTATCGCTGACAGGCTCCAAATGGAATACAGACTGCATACGCTCTTCATCTATATCGGCAGCGCCTGCCGCTTCTGCCACGGACGCAAACCATTCCGGTCTAAGCAGACGCACCTCCCACCGGGACGGATCGCCGGAGCATGCCGCCGGGATCCGCTGGGAACCCCCGGCATACTCGCGAAGGGCGCGGCCGTCCGGATGGCGCATCAGCGCCGGACCGATCCAGTCCAGATAAGAACGGGCCTGGGCCACCGCATCGTTCGGAAGCAGCTCCTCATGATGCTCCAAATAACGCGACCATTTTTGCAGCAGCTTGTCCGTGTCTTTCACCGTAGCCAGAAGGTACAGCTTTTCCCTCGCGCGGGTCAGCGCAACGTAAAGCACCCTCATTTCCTCAGCCAGCATTTCCGTCCGCATCTTGCGGCGAATGGCAAGCCAAGGCAGCGCAGGATAGCTGGTACGGGTCTGCACATCCATATATTTCGGCCCGAAGCCCAAATCCTTGTGAACCATGAACGTATCCGTGAGATCCCGCTGATTGAACCGTTTGGCCATCCCGGCAGCAAACACCACGGGAAACTCCAGCCCTTTGCTCTTGTGAATCGACATGATGCGGACTACATTCTCCTGTTCTCCAAGCGCTCTGGCCGTTCCAAGGTCGCCTCCGCTATCCTTCATTCGTTCGACAAAACGCAGAAACCGGAATAATCCGCGGAACGACGTAGCTTCATACTGCTTGGCCCTGTCATACAACGCCCTCAAATTCGCCTGTCTCTGCTGCCCGCCAGGCAAGCCTCCCACAAAATCATAGAAGCCGGTATCCCGGTAAATCGTCCAAATAAGCTCGGAAAGCTCACCCTGCCGGGCGCTCTCCCTCCAGCCTTGAAGCTGCTTCAAAAATAGCTCCAGCTTGCTCTGAACCTCAGGATCCCGATCGCTCACCTGCTCCATAGGAACCTCGGAAGCGATGTCCAATGATGCAGAAGCAGCACGCCGCTCCATAGTTCCCGCTTCTTCGCCGGCAGCCGCTTCGTTCAACCCTTCCCCGATTTCCGCAGCCGCTGCGTGCGCCTCATCGCTTCCAACCCCCGTATCGATGTCCGGTCGGCGACTGACTTTAGCATAGGAAATGACAGCCTCGTAAAACGCCTTATGTCTTCCCGCAATCCGAATATACGCCAGCTGCTCCTCCGTCAGACCGACGATCGGCGAGCGGAGGACGGAGGCAATCGGAATGTCCTGATACGGATTATCGATAATCCGCAGCAACGAGAGCAGCACTTCGACCTCCGTCGCCGCAAAGTAACCGCTGCTAAGCTCCGCATAGGCCGGAATCCCCTGCTGCCGAAGCTCTTCGATAATAACAGGCGACCACTGCTGGGTAGCCCGAAGCAGGATGACCATATCGCGGTACGTGATGTCTCTTTGCCCTCCGGACGCCTTGTCGTAAACCTGGAAGACCGGTCCGCCTTCGGCGCCAAGCAGCTTCCGGATATGCTGCGCGATGACTCTGGCTTCCAATTGAGCCGTTTCGAGCTCGCGCGCTTCGCTAACGGCTTCGGCAGCCGCCTCTTGTCCTTCCTGCTCCGAGGAAGTTTCGTAGACGACAGCGTCATCCGTCAGAGACAGCTCGTCTTCAGAACGGTCCATCAGCAGCAATTCCGCCGCCTCGGACCCGTTGCTTCCGGGCCAATCGGGATAGTACGATGCGCCGTACACCAGCTCGGCCCGCGAATCGTAAGCAATTTCGCCGACCGTTTCCCCCATCGTCTGCCGGAAAATATAGTTTACTCCGTCAACGACAGAACGGCGGCTGCGGAAATTTTTGGCCAAATCAATTTTTTGGCCGGGTTCCGGTTCATCACTTTTATAGCTTTTATATTTCTCCAGAAACAAACCCGGCTCCGCGAGCCGGAAACGGTATATGCTCTGCTTCACATCCCCGACCATAAACCGGTTGCCCGGACCCTCGCGGGAGATCAGAGAGACGATAGCCTCCTGCACCCGGTTCGTATCCTGGTATTCGTCGAGAAGCACTTCAGCAAAATGCTCGCGGTACTGCAAAGCGATGGAAGAAGGCTGAAGAACACTGCTGCCGGCATCCTCGGACAGGATGTGCAGACAAAAATGCTCCAGGTCGCCGAAATCGACCAGCCCCTTGGCTTTCTTCCCTTCCTGATAGCGCCGTCCGAACTCAATGACCAGCTCTACCAGCGCAAGCATTAACGGCGCGAGCTCCTCCAGCTCCTGCTCGTACTGCTCGAGCGTCCGGTCGAACAGCTCTTCGGCTAATCCGGTCAGCTCCTCCTTCGCTTTATTGCGAAGCTCCTTCACCCGCTCCTGAAGCTCTTTATCGTATTGATCGCCCCTGCTGGGCTTCAGCTTACCGAACGCCGTGCCTTGGAAAGCGTCGTACAAATGAGTCCAGGAATACTCCGCTACCTGCTGCAAATAAGCGACCGCTTCCAAGTCCTCCTTCAAATTGGACAAATACGGAGCCGGCCCTCCAGGAGCATCGGCAAGCTGCACCGCCTCTTTCAAAACGGACACGATACCTTCCAGCTCCAGCCGAACCGAAACCAGCAGGCTCGGAATCCATGGGTTATTCTCCTCTGCGCCGCTCGGTCTATGTTCAGACCGATTGAACATAGCCGCCATTTCTCTCAGCCACCGGTCGGGACTCGGATGGCTTCTCGATTCATCATACAGTCTTTGCACCAGCCGGTGGAGCGCATCGTCGCTCTTCTCGCCACCGAACCATTCCACCAGTCGCCAAAAATCGCTTTGCTCCGTCGCCGCCTCATACTGTTCTTCAAACAGCTCCTCCAATAAATCCTGCCGCATCAGCTCGCTTTCCGTTTCATTGGCGATTCGGAAGCCGGGATCGAGCCCGATTCGCTGGTAATGGGTCCGGATGACCTCCAAGCAGAAGGAGTGCAGTGTCGTGATAGAAGCGCGGGCAATTAAGGCAAGCTGCCTGCGAATGTGATCGGAGCCGGGATTACGTTCCAGCGCCTTCTCCAATGCCTCGCTGATCCGGTGGCGCATTTCGGCGGCGGCCGCATTGGTGAACGTCGCTACCAGCAGCCTGTCCACGTCAACCGGATTGTGCTCATCGGAAATTCTCCGGATAATGCGCTCGACGAGAACCGCTGTTTTACCGGAGCCTGCGGCAGCGGCAACGAGCATGTCATGACCATGGATGGCGATGGCATCCCATTGGTCGTCTGTCCACGTGCTGCCCTCAGGCTTTTGGATTTTGTCCATCATGGCCGTTCTCCCCTTTCTTCAGTTCCGGCAGAGTCTCCAGCTCAAGCTCGAGCTCAAGCACCTCCTGCTCCTCTTCCGTTCCTGCCCCCGGTAAGACGCCGGCTGCACGAGGCTGCACCGCTCTGGCCGGCCGAAACGGAACACCCTTAGGCTTGTCGGCCGCCTGCAGCCGTTCGTCCATCAGCTCCATTGCTCTTTCCTTTCCTAACGGCTTCAGCACCGCGTGCCGGTTCGATTCGAATTGGCCGTCAAATTGGCAGACCGGCTTGTAGGAACAAAACGTGCACGGAATCTCTTGACCCATACGGTAAGGCTCTATGCCGATTTCGCCGCCGGTCATCGATTCTCCGATGCTTTTGATCGTGCCCCGGACATATTGGCGCAATAGTTGCCACTGCGCATCATCCGCGACGGAAGACGATTTATAGAAGCTTCCGTCATTTTTCATGGCGACGGGAATCAGCTGCGAATGGCCGCTGGCCCCTGCGAGCGCCCCGTCCATTAACTGGGCCGTTTCGGCATCCGCACGGATCAGGCCTCTCATTTTAAACCGTTTGCGCAGCTCCTCGTCCGCCTTTTCGGGCGAGATCCGGTTTTTCGTCTGCAGCAGAGGGTTATGCACATGGAAATACAATACCCCTGCAGGCTTGGCGTCCGTTCCAAGCCATGCTTTCGCATGCGTCAAGATAACGTCCAGATAGGTCAGCATCTGCAGGGAAAGACCGTAATACACCTCCGATAACAGAAGCGAAGTCGGGCTTGATTTGTAATCGATGACTCTCAGCAGCGTTCCCTGCTCGGTCGTCGCCCGGTCTACACGGTCGATCCGTCCCCTGACATCCATCCGGATCCCATTGTCCAGCTCATAGGATAAAGGAGGAATCGCTTGGCCCTCCCCAAACCCGATCTCCAGGCCGACAGGCACGAATTGCCCCCGCCGGGCATGCTCGCCCAGCATCATCGCCGCACGGCCAACAACCTGCTTCAGCTTACGCGCAATATAATGATGGCGCTTCGAGCTAAACAATATTTCGCTCTGAAGCCGGGGAGCCAGCAGATCTACTACGCTTTCGGCCTTGACGAAGCAATCCTCTGCGGTCAGCGCCCCCCAATCCGTACCTTCACTGACCACCTGCTCGGCGAACAGGCTTAAAGCCGCGTGGAACAGCTGCCCGATGTCGGGCGCCTCCAGACGGTAAATTCTTCGCTCCTGCAGCCTGAGCCCATGCGAGACGAACTGCGAGAAAGGACAGGCGACGAACCGCTCCATCCGCGACACGCTGGTCAGCACATGCTCGCCGTACAGCAGCCTGCTGGTATCCCTGCTCAACGCCCTGGCTTCATTCGTATAAAGCAGAGACTGCAGCAGCCCGCGAAGCTTGCCGCTCCATTCGGGATGTGCGGCGAACCAATTGTAAACGGACCACCACACGCCGGAAATCGGGACTCCCTTCATCCACTGCTTCAGCTGGACAATCAGGTAAGATAACGTCCTTCCCGGATGCGCCACGTAGCTGAGCTGCTCTGTCAAGCCCATGGCATCCGCCGGCTCGCTCATCAGCAGACGCTCCTTCAGAAAAGGAAACATCCGCTTCACATGACGGATCATTTCGGAAGGCAGCAGTGACTTCCCTTCCTCATCCGCCAGCGGGTAGCTCAGCCATAAACGTTCGGACGGCGTGCAAAAGGCGCAGTAAATCAGGAACAGCTCATCCAGCAGTCTTCGTCTCGCGCTTTCGGCCAGCGGCATGCCAAAACCCGTCAGCAGCTCCCGCTCCTGCTCCGAAATAATGCTGTCCTCGCTAATCTTGGACGGCATGACGCCCTCATTCACACCCAGCACAAACATATGCTTGATCCGGCTTGTCCGGTTCAGGTCCATGCTGCCGATCAGCACCTGGTCGAGGGAGGGCGGCACAAGACCGAGCCGGATGCTCTCCATGCCCGTTTCAAGCAGTTCTGCGAACGTTTCCGCAGATACCGTCTCCTCCCCCATCAGCTCTACCAATTGATCCAGCATATCCATCACTCTGTCCCATATCTGGGCATGCTCTCTCGCTTGTTCGGGTTGACCCGCTTGAACGGCGGTTTGACTCCAGCTCTCCAGCCGGTCCGGCACCTTGAGCTCGGTCAGCAGCTCATACAGCGACTGGACTTTGTCCTGAACGGTTTTCGACCGTCTCATCTTCTCCTGAAAAGCAATTAGCGGCCTCGCGATGATTTCACGGCACTGGTTCATCAGGCGCAGCATCGCCGCTTCGGACTCTGTGGAGCCCGCCTCCGGCTGCTCCAGACTGGCGCGCAGCGAGTAGGTCCACGGCTTTCCGTCATACCAGCGCGATCCCTGGATTCCAAAGGCAAGCACATAATTTTCAAGCTGATCCATAGCATGACGGCTTACTCTCGGATGCTCGCTTCCGCCTGCTCTATCGGCCGAATTCGTCCATGGCAGGAAAAAATCGGTCTTCACACAGCGGAATACTGCATCATATTTCCAATGATTCAACAGCACCTCCATAGAGGAACGGATCAGTTCCACTAACGGATGGTGCATAACGGTTCTTTTTTGGTCGAAGAAGTGAGGGATGTTCATATCCTTGAACGTGCCTGACAGCAAATCGCCATAAGCTTCGATGTTACGAACCGTCACGGCAATATCGCGGTACCGAAGCTGTTTATCCCTGACCAGCTGTAAAATGTCGCGCGCCACGCCTTCCACTTCCGCTCTCCGGTTTACAGCGGCCGATAGAGTGACCCCGTGCTCCAACGGGATGGCGCCGGATACGGAAGTATACGGCTTCTTGAGTCTCTGGTCAAATACATTTTCCATGTAGGCCAGCATCGGGTTGGAGCGGAAACGAACGGAAGGCGCCGAAGGCAGCTCCACGGTCTCTTTCACTTCAACGCCCAGCCGGTCCGATCCTTTCCTGCAGCTGCAGCATGGTCCAGGGCCGTCGGATGAAATAAATCCAGCTCATGCGGCTTGTCGCCCAGCTTGTACTCACGGTCGAGACAAAGCGTGACCGACACTTCGCTGCAGACGCCCGCCAGCCCTTCAATGACAGCCATCTCCTGAGGCGTAAAGCCGTGAAAGCCGTCGATCCAGCACTCCGCTCCGCGAACGTAGCCTGACTCGGGCAGCTGCTCCGCAAGCAGCGTCAAAAAGTCCTCCCCGTCCAGATAGGCCTTGGAGAGCTCCGCTTCGAATTCCTTATAAATCAGCTCCACATCGTGCAGTTTATCGGAAAGCGCAGCCGGCTTTTGCCTCGTATCCGCAAGAAAAGCCGACATCCCCTCCGCATTGACGCCGTACCGCTTCAGCTCTTTAAACAAATCGTTGATTTTCTCAATGAAGCCCATTTGGTCGGATGAGCCGGCAAAAAGCTTCAAGTGCTGACGTTGCTTATTTAAAATTTTATGTATAAGCAGTTTTTTTCCGGTATCGTCGATCGGCAGCCGTGCCGTTCCCCCTACTTCCTGCATAACGCGCCACGCCAGCCGCCGGAAGCTGAGCACCTGAGCGCGCAGGGTTCCCCTCAGCTCGGGCGTCGAGGCAAGAGCATACTCAGCCTGAAATGTAGCCTGCTCGGGCACCAGCAGGATCAACGGCCGTCCTTGCGGCGATTCCATAAGCTTGCTCTTCATGTCCCGTAAGCAATATTCGCTTTTTCCGCTGCCTGCTCTTCCCAGCACAAAACGTATGGCCATCGTTTGTTCCTCCTGCTTTGTTGTTACCTGCTCCGTAAATCCTTAACTCTACTATTCTACCAAAAATGCCGAAACATAGGGAAAGGGATCTTTTGGCTTCATTATAGCACACAAAATAGAATGAGAACACTTGTTCTGTATGCGGTTTTATAGTAATATTAAATACAACTAATCTCAAATCCAAGGAGAAGCCGATGACGAACGAACATACAGCCTGGGAAGCCGCCTGGATTGCCGCCGTCCGCGAATCCTCTATCAACGTGATGCTGGATACGCTTCGCAGCGCAATGGCAGCCTCTTCTAACCGCAAGCCCCAAACCGTCACCCATCGGGCGCTGCTGCTCATGGAAGCAGAGCTTCACTCGAACCCGGCTCGGCTTCAGCAGCTGACGCACAAGCTGTCCGGATACAGCGACGCAGCCGCGCAGGAGCTAGCCGTGTTTCTTCTTGCAAACCAGTTCCCGATTAATCCCGAAGCGGCGAATTTGAAGCTTATGCAATTAGCCGACAGCCCTTTTAAGGAAGTGCGGGACTGGAGCGCACGTGCGGCGGGCACCCTGCTCGGCAAGCATTTCCGTTTATTTTACCCTCTGATCGTTTTGTGGACGCAGCATGCGTCTGCCAATGTACGGCTCGCTTCGCTTCTCGCGGTGAAATATGCCGCTGCTTCCCGGAGCCTCGTTGACCCGGAGAAGCTTCTGGATCTGACTGAGTCGCTGCTTTCCGACACCGATGCCGCCATAAAAAAAGCGCTGGGCGCACCCGTTCTCGGGAGCGGGCTGCTGCCACTCTACCCGGAGCAGGTCTACCGCCGCATGGAACGATGGCTCGAGGCGGACACTCCCGGAGCCCGCTGGCACATCGCCCGGCTGTTCGCCACCGCGGAAGCCGCCCAGCGCTGGGAGCTGCTCCAGCCGCTCTTCGCGAAGCTCGCAGCAGACCCCCGGGCAATGATCCGAAAGGCAGTGCAAAAGGCGGTACAGTTCCTTTCCAAAAGGATCGCCGATGACCCTCTGCTGCTCTCCGTACTGGAATGAGCCTCGTCCTCCAGACGTCTCGCAGCATAAAAAAAGGCGCTCAGCCGAGCTGAGTACGCCTTCTCCGTATAAATCAATCATTGCAGTACGGCTCTTTTCTTCAATGCGCTAATTCTCGAGCCAAACGGTTTTAGACGCGACCGGCTCTCGTTTGCCTTCATGCTGCCGAATGTCAGGGTAGCCTACATAAATAAGGCCGACGACTTCTTCCGCTTCGGCCAGACCGAAAGCCTCCTTCATTCTCGGGTGGTACATCGGCTCCCCCGATCTCCATATGGCGGCAAGCCCAAGCGCATGCGCCGCAAGCAGAAGATTCTGCACAGCGGAATGGGCCGCTGCAAATTCCTCCAGCCGGTTGACTCCAGGCGCGCTGGAAGGAGAAACGACCGCAGCTATGACAACGGGAGCGCGAAACGCCTTCCCGCCGTGCTTGGCGCGCATCTCCTGTTCTTCCTGCGAGGAAGCCGTTCCGACGCTGCTTTGCATAGCTACATCCGCATAAGCTTCAGCAAGCACCTGTCTTCCATTACCTGTCATAACATAAAAACGCCATGGTTCGGTCGCATGATGGCTGGGCGCCCACGAAGCCGCTTCCAGCAAAGCTTCGATCTGCTCCTTCGGAACCGGGTCTTGCTTGACTCGCCCGATGCTGCGCCGCCCGCGAATAGCTTCTCCAAGACTCATAGATAAATTCGATAATTGGCTCATTTGATTCTCCTATCATTGAGAATTATTATCATTCATACAAACCATTATAAAAGTCGTGTTGCGGAATAGCAAGATTGTTGTTGCGCCCAGAGAGATGAAATCTCCTTTCTTCACCTTTCCCTGCGAACAGCACAAAGGCCGCCCTTCGTTATGGAAGGACGGCCGGCATAGGTGTCATTTACCTGCTGCGAACCTCAAAAATAGCAAATTTCAGATAGTGGCCTTCGTCGACGCCGAGAATGCGCGGATGATCCTTACCCGCTCCTCTGAACTCCACGAGCCGCAAAATTTTCTTGGCGTCGTTCGCCGCGGCATGAATCGTTTCCAGGAACAAGTCCGGTTTCATATGATACGAGCAGCTTGCCGTAACCAGATAGCCGCCTTCATTCACCAGCTTCATCCCGTGAAGATTGATGTCTTTATAGCCCCGGCAGGCGCCCTCCACGGCGCTCCGCGTTTTGGCAAAAGCCGGCGGGTCAAGAATAACGACATCCCAAGTCTTCCCTTTATTGTGCAAAGGCTGCGAGGTATCCACCTTCTTCTTGTCCGCATGTCCCCGTTCCTGGCGCAGATCGAGCGCTTTTACCTGCTCTCGCAAATATTCGAAAGCATCGGCAACAACGAACTCTACCCGATCCTCAAAGCCGTTCAGCTTCACATTCGTACGGGCGCTCTCGATAGCGTGCTCGGATATATCAAGACAAGTCACCTTTTTCGCGCCATACTTGCAAGCATTCAGCGTAAAGCTGCCCGTGTGCGAGAAGCATTCCAGCACGGTCGCACCGTCCCACAGAGGAAAGGTGACCACTTTGCCGTTGGCATTGACCGGAGCCTGAACCAGACGCTCTGACCCATCCTCTGCCGGAATCTCCCTTAGCTCGATACCGCTGCGTTTGCCCCAGCCCTGCATCAAAGGAGCAATGGCCGCACGATTTTCCCGCTGATCGAAGAAATAACCGGTTTTTTGGCCCTGTTGAATATCGATCTCCAGCTTCAGCCCATTTTCCGTTATGAGCACATGCTGCGGACATTCCCCATACAGAAGCCCTGTACGCTGTTCTAAGCCTTCCAATTCTCTTACCGAAACATCGCTGCGCTCATATATGCCGGCAGGCTCTACAACCTCTACAAGGGCGGAAACGATCGCTTCACGCACCTGATCCATGCCTAACGTCAGCAGTTGGACGACGAATACATCCTCGAAGCGGTCTACGATCAATCCCGGCAAGAAATCCGCTTCCCCGTACACGAAACGGTACGAACGGGCTCCAGGCAAGAACCTTTCTCTCTGCTCCAGGCAGCGGCGGAACCGCTCTGCGAAGAAGTCATGAGTCATTGCCTCGACCGGCGCGTAAGACACAATGCGCACAGTAATTTGCGAAGCGGGGTTCCAATAGCCCGTAGCAAGATATTGGCCCAAATGATTATGTACGGAAACCAGCTGTCCCGGGCTCGCCTCGCCTTCCATCCGCTCGATTTCAGACTGGTATACCCAGGGATGTCCGGCCTCCAGCCTTTTCTTTCTTTTCTTATCCAAAATGACTACTGCCATAGGTCAAGCTCCTCTCAAACCGCAAAAATCCGGCGTCAGGTTCCCGCATCCACGTGCGGAACAATGCCGAAGCCGCTATTTTTCTATATGATATGTAAAATGTTTCATTTCGCTGAAGACTTCAGCCAGCCGTATTCAGTTTACCTCATACCCCAAAGAATGGAGCGCTTTTTTCAAAACCGAATCGTTGTTGCCATATCCCGAGTGGACCTGCTGGTGCCATGCCTCCAGCGGATGCAGCCATTCGACGCCGCGGATCTCCTCCACCTGTGCGTGCAGATCGCCGCTCTTGGCCTCTACAAGATAATAGTGGACCTCTTTATCGATCACACCGACGCCTGACATGGTGAACTGATATTTAATCGTCTCCAAAGGCTTCACAATCGCTCCGACAATGCCCGTTTCCTCCAAGATCTCCCTGAGCGCGGTTTCTTCAATCGTTTCGCCGGGCTCCATCTTTCCTTTGGGAAGCGTAATTTTGCCATAACGATCCTGAATCATCTGTACATGGGTATCGTTTCCCTGCTTTCGGAAAACGACGCCGCCTGCGGAAATTTCCTTCATACCATTTCCATCCTTTCCGAGTCGGATTTCAATGCATCGCCTCACCGAGAAAGAAGAAGGATTTCATCCTTATACATAGAATGAAATCCTTGGTTCTGCGGTTTACACAATCAGTGCTTTGGGAGCAGCTGCCATCGGTGTCAATACACGCAGCAGCTGGCCTTTGGACTCGTTGACTCCGGCTTCGTTCACCTTCACCTGAACCACGCTGCCGACCAAATCCTCGCTGCCCTCGAACACCACCTGTAAATAGTTATCCGAGTAACCCATGATCAAGCCGCTTCCCGGCTCGCCTTTATGCGGCCGCTCCGGAATAACCTCCAGCACCTGGCCTACGAATTTCTTCGCATAGCTGAGCTGCATACGCTCGGACAAATCGATCAGCTCGTGCACGCGGATGTTTTTCAGCTCCTCGTCGATCTGATCCTCCATCCGTGCCGCCGGCGTTCCCGTCCGTTTGGAATACGGGAATACGTGCATTTCCGAGAACTGCATTTGCTCCATAAAACGGTAGCCGTTTCGGAACATTTCTTCCGTTTCTCCCGGAAATCCTACGATGACATCCGTCGTAATAGCTACGCCCGGCATAATCTGATGAATCCGTTCGATTTTGCCGCCGAATTCGGCCGTTGTGTATTTGCGGCGCATTCTCGAAAGCACCCGGTCATCGCCCGCCTGCAGAGGAATATGCAGATGACGGCACATTTTATCCGAGGCATTCAGCACCTCAAGCACTTCATCGGTAATTTGGCTTGCTTCAATCGAGCTGATGCGGATCCGCTTCAAGCCGTCGACCTTGTCCAAATCCCACAGCAGCTTCGCCAAGCTGTAGTTCTCCATATCTTCCCCGTAACCGCCCGTGTGAATTCCTGTCAGTACAATTTCCTGGTATCCCGCGTCGACAAGCATATGAGCCTGTTTAATCACGCTCTCCGGCTCCCGGCTGCGCATCAGACCGCGCGACCAAGGAATGATACAGAAAGTACAGAAGTTGTTGCAGCCCTCCTGGATTTTCAAAAACGCGCGTGTCCGGTCGGCAAAATCCGGCACATCCAGCTCTTCAAACTGGCGTGTCTTCATAATATTGCGGACCGCATTGATCGGCTGCCGCTCCTGTTGAAGCTGCTGAACATAAGTCATGATTTTATCCCGGTCCTGTGTTCCGATAACAAGGTCCACGCCCGGAATAGCCATAATCTCCGCAGGGGAGGTTTGCGCATAGCAGCCCGTTACGGCAACAATAGCCTCCGGATTGCGGCGCACAGCGCGGCGAATCATCTGCCTGCTCTTTTTATCGCCCGTATTTGTAACGGTACAAGTGTTAATAACGTATACGTCAGCCGTAGATTCAAAATCTACCTGCTCGTAGCCATCGTGCTTGAACTTTTGCCAGATCGCTTCCGTATCGTAAAAGTTGACTTTACAGCCCAGCGTGTGAAACGCAACTGTAGGCATCTTCGTTATCCTCCCATCTCGCCGGATTCGTACAAAATGCAAGTGAGACCGACCATCGCGGCCGTCTCCGTCCGTAATATGCGGCGTCCCAGACTGACGGAGCGGCAGCCTGCCGCTTCCGCGTTCGCAACCTCCTGCTCGGTGAACCCGCCCTCGGGCCCGATAATCAGGAGCAGCCTTATACGGTCGCCGCCGCTTTCGGTTTGAGGCTTCGCAGAAGCTTCAGGTCCGTCTGTTGCCGGAGCCTCGCCCTGCGCCGCCGAATCTATACGAATCGCTTTTCCTTTGGATAAAGCTTCTTGAATCTGCTGTCTTAACTGTAACCCGTTTTCCTTCTCGTAGCAAATCCATGCCGCATCGGCTTGTCCTGCCAGCTGGAGCAGCTGCTTCCAAGAGAGCGGGGCTTCAACGGCAGGCACCCGGTTCCGGTGCGCCTGTTCGGCCGCTTCCTTGGCGATTTTCTGCCAGCGCTCGATGCGTTTGCCTTCTTTCTTCGCATCCAGCTGAACCACGGTCCGTTCGGATACGAAAGGAATAAACCGGCCTGCGCCGATTTCCGTCCCCTTTTGAATGACGAGCTCCATCTTGTCGCCCTTCGGCAGGCTCTGGGCAATCCAGACCTCTACTTCCGGCTCGCGGTCAAGCGGCAGCATTTCCACGATATCCGCTTCCACCCGGTCTTTCTCCGGTTCGCGAAGCTTCACCAGCGCTTCCCGGCTGATGCCGTCGCTGACGATGACCTGATCGCCGGCTTTGGCCCGCATGACTCGCACCAGGTGATGGGCGTCGTCACCGGTAATCGTAACCGACGCGGCTTCGAACCGTTCCGGAGCAATAAAGTAACGCTGCATGTTCTTCTCTACTTTCGTGTTGATTTACAGAAATAAGCATGAAAACATCAACCCTCATCATACAACTTTTCCGGTAAAAAAGCCACCGTTGTCAGCAATCTCCAGTTCATGCCGGAGACTGCTCTTAAGGGTCGGAAGCTATTTGCCGAAAACCGCCGAAACGATATAGTTAAATGCGTTCAATATATCCCACTGCCAGGCAAAAATCGGGCCGAGCGTCACATTACGGATCGGCTGGATAAAGAACATCAATAAGATGACATAAAACAGCCACTGCTCATGCTCCTTCACCTTGGCCAGCCAAGGACGCGGCAGCAGATCTTCCACGATGCGGTAGCCGTCCAGCGGAGGCAGCGGAATCAGGTTTAAAATAAACAGGAAAATATTTTGCATGACCATGTAGGTCAAAAATAACTGGATGGCCATCTGCACGCCTGTCGACATGCTTCCAAGCACATGATTTTTTTGCAGCAAATACAAGATAATAATACTGATAAATCCGAGAATCAAATTGCTGACGGAACCGGCAAGCGAAACGAGAATCCCCATGATTCTCGGCTTCTTAAAACGGGAACGGTTAACCAGAACGGGTCTGGCCCAGCCGATGCCGATAATGAGAAAAAAAATCATCCCCAGCCAATCGACATGGGCTCTAGGATTCAGCGTCAACCGGCCCATGGAACGGGGTGTAGGGCCCCGAACCGGTCGGCAAGATAAGCATGGGCAAATTCATGTACCGCAAATCCGATCAGCAGCACGACAAAGACGAACGGCAGATGACTGACCGGATACGGCAGAAAGGAACTCCAATCCATCAAATAAACACCTACGGCTTTCTGGCGATGATGACAACCCAATCCTGGTCTTCATGGCGTTCGGCGACCGTAAATCCGACACGCTCCAGTCCTTGCTCCACATCGTCCTGTTTGCTTTTGATAACGCCGGATACGACATAAGTGCCGCCCGGCGCGAGTACGTCATATACATCCTGCACGAACAACAAAATAATTTCTGCCAGGATATTGGCAACAGCTACCTGAACGGGCACCTTGACGCCCAATGCAGCCGCGGCATCAGCATCTGAGGCGCTTTCTCTCAGCACACCCAGCAAATCGCTCAGCTTGACCGTAATCGTTGATTCGAGCCCGTTCAATCGGGTATTCTCATTAGCGCTTGATACTGCCACAGGATCCAGATCCAGCGCCAGTACATGCTTGGCTCCCAGCTTGGCGGCTGCAATAGCCAGCACACCGGAGCCCGTGCCTACGTCAATCACATCGTCTCCCGGCTGAATAACGTTCTCCAATGCTTTAAGACACAAGGAAGTGGTTGCATGGGTTCCCGTGCCGAAAGCCATCCCGGGATCCAATTCAATAATCAACTCATCCGCGCCCGGCGTATACTCTTCCCAGGTCGGTTTAATCGTCATCCGGTCGGTAATGCGGATCGGTTTGAAGTACTGCTTCCAATTGTTAGCCCAGTCCTCATCATCCACTTCCTTACATTCGAAAGTAGGATTGCCTGTATCGATATCGAATTCCGTAAGCTGCGCTACGGAGGCTTTCAGCTGCTCCATGATGGATTCCATATCAATCCCCTCGGAGAAATAGCCTTTAATCTCGGCGCGCCCCTCGGGAATGTCGTTCAGCGGCTTCTCATACCATTGCCCCAGAGAAGTATCTCTCTCCTTGTTCAAGGTACCCGATTCTTCAATCGCCACTCCGCCCGCTCCGAGCTCATGTATAAAGTTCGAAATCATTTCAATCGCTTCTTCGGTGGTATACACCGTTACTTCATGCCAACGCATGTCCAAATCCTCCCTAGACCTCAACTGTTCAAAAAGCACATGATTCCCAGTATACAATAAATTGCCAAAACAAAAAAGCTTCCATCCAAGGGAAGCTTTCTACGCCGTTATATTTTGCCGCCGCCGTCCTGAATCACGCGCAGCGCCTGCTCATGATACTGCTCATCTACGATAACCGTCATAATCGTATCCAGCCGGTTATCTTCATCATACTCTCCGCCGCTGGAAAGACCGTTCGCATCGACGCTCGCCGCGGCCAGAATGCCCCCCGTGACGGCCGGGCCGTCCGATCCCAGCGTCAAGTAGGCCAGTCCGGGAAAATCCCCGGTCATCGGGTTCACATTTTGCCCGACCTCGGCACCGTGCAGCTCCCCGATCCGGTCGACGCTCACTTCAGCTACCCGCAGCGCCCTGAGCTTCGGGACGATGCTTTCGGCTTGCGCCGGAGAATGGAAGTAAGCCAGAATGTTTTTTTCAGCCATACATGTACTGCCTCCGTTCCTGCTTTCTTACGCCCATTCTTTAAGATTGCTGCCGGGCATCCGCTTCTTTGGAGCGCTCAAGCGCCTCCAGATCATCCTCATCCGCCAGCTCACGGCTAAACTCCACATCTTCATTCTTCGTTGCAGCCAGCTGATTGGGGTTATACTGTTCAAAGGATTCATCTGATGATTGAGTCATATGGCATTCCTCCTTAGGCCTAATGAAATACAGAAGCCGGGACCAGCGCCGGTGCCGGGCAACCTTTTGTTATTGTCTTCATAATTGCGGATCCTATACGGCTACCATACGGGCCAAAAAAGCAAAAAGCACATCCTGAGAAAACTCATCGGATGTGCTTTATCATTTTAGTCGCCGAGAATCGCTTTTTTCATTCGTTCAAAAATCGATTGCTGCTGCTCGTGCGTGTGCTCTCCGCTCTGACGGGCGAATTCCCGCAGCAGCTCCCGCTGCTCGTCGTTCAGGGTGGTCGGGGTTACCACCACAACCTTCACGTGCTGGTCTCCTTGGCCGTAGCCTCTTAAACGCGGCACGCCCTTGCCCTTCAACCGGAAATACGTATCCGTCTGGGTGCCCGCAGGGATTTTCAGCTTCACCTTCTCCGTCAGCGTCGGAATTTCGATCTCGTCTCCAAGCGCTGCCTGAGTAAAGGTCAACGGAATTTCGCAGTAAATATCGTCGTTCTCCCGTTCGAAGAAATCATGCGGCTTCACGCGAATAACCACGAACAGATCGCCTGGAGTGACCTCCGCGCGTACCGCCTTCGCCTTCGCCCGAAACGCGGAGCTGAGCTCCCTCGTCCACACCGGCAGGAATATTCAGGTGAATGGTGCGCTGCTTCTTCACCTTGCCCGAGCCGTGGCACGTGCCGCATTTTTCCTTGATCGTAACGCCTTGGCCGCCGCAGGCAGAACATACGCGACGGTTCACAATACGGCCGAACGCCGTATTCTGAATGACTTCCTGCTGTCCGCTGCCATGACATACCGTACATGTCTCCGGCTTCGTTCCCGGCTTGGCGCCGTTGCCGTGACACGTATCGCAAGTCTCGGTTCTCGGAATTTGAATGTCCAGCTCCTTGCCGAACACCGCTTCCTTAAATTCGATCGTCAGTGTGTACTGGAGATCGTTCCCCCGCTGAGGCGCATTCGGATTACGGCGCTGACCGCCTCCTCCGCCGAAGAACATATCGAACAAATCGCCGAAGCCGCCGAAGTCCGCATTGCCTCCGCCAAAGCCGCCTCCGCCCATGCCTTGATTAGGATCCACATGGCCGAAACGGTCGTACTGCGCCTTTTTCTGATCGTCGCTCAGCACGTCGTAAGCTTCTTTGGCTTCCTTGAACTTCTGCTCTGCATCCGCTGCCTTGTTCACGTCCGGATGGAACTTGCGGGCCATTTGGCGATAAGCTTTCTTGATATCGTCTTGCGAAGCATCCTTGCCTAATCCGAGCACCTCGTAATAATCGCGTTTACTCATCGTTCCACTCCCATCTTTCAAGACACAACACTCTAAACAATTATAATCTCATTATCCAAAGGGAAAGTCAAAGCCAAAAAAATGGCTTTGACTTCTGATTCGGCAATGAAATTAGTTTTGTTTCTTGTCGTCAACCACTTCGTAATCCGCATCGACGACGTTGTCTCTCTTCGCTCCGCCTTCAGCCGCGCCCTCATCGCCAGCTTGCTGCTGCTGAGCCGCTTGCTCGTACAGCTTCACGGACAATTGCTGAACCACTTGAGTCAGCTCTTCCGTAGCCGCTTTGATTTCATCCAGGTTGTCGCCTTCCAACGCTTTTTTGACTTTTTCTTTAGCTTCATTCGCTTTGTCAATTTCGCCTTGGTCGACTTTGTCGCCCAGATCCTTGATCGTCTTGTCTACGGAGTACACAAGCTGGTCAGCGTTATTGCGAGCTTCTACCATCTCTTTGCGCTTACGGTCTTCCTCAGCGTGGGATTCGGCGTCTTTCATCATGCGGTCCACTTCTTCGTCAGACAAACCGCTCGAGGAAGTAATGGTGATTTTTTGGCTCTTGCCCGTACCTTTATCCAGGGCGTTGACATTTACGATACCGTTCGCATCAATATCGAAGGTAACTTCGATTTGCGGTACGCCGCGCGGCGCCGGCGGAATGTCTCCCAAGATAAAGCGGCCGAGTGTTTTGTTATCGTTAGCCATTGCGCGCTCGCCTTGCAGCACGTGAATTTCTACGCTAGGCTGGTTGTCGGCATAGGTTGTGAATACTTGCGATTTCGTCGTAGGAATCGTCGTATTGCGGTCGATCATTTTGGTGAATACGCCGCCTGCCGTTTCGATACCCAAAGACAACGGAGTCACGTCGAGCAATACAACGTCCTTCACATCGCCTGTCAAAACGCCCGCTTGAACCGCTGCGCCAAGCGCAACCACTTCGTCCGGGTTAACGCCTTTGTGAGGCTCTTTGCCGATCAAACGCTTCACCGCTTCTTGTACGGCAGGGATCCGTGTCGAACCGCCGACAAGCACTACTTTATCGATTTGGTTAGCGGACAAGCCTGCATCGCTCAATGCTTGACGAGTCGGGCCCATCGTTCTTTCTACGAGCGCGGCAGAAATCTCTTCGAACTTCGCGCGTGTCAGGTTAATTTCCAAGTGCTGAGGCACGCCGTCCACAACCGTAATAAACGGAAGGGAAATCGTCGTTGTCAGTACGCCGGAAAGCTCTTTTTTCGCTTTTTCGGCTGCGTCCTTCAGACGTTGAACAGCCGCTTTATCTTTGCTCAGGTCGATGCCTTGTTCTTTCTTGAACTCGGCTACCAGATAGTCGATAACGACTTGGTCGAAATCGTCGCCGCCCAGGTGGTTGTCCCCGCTTGTTGCTTTTACTTCGAAGAAGCCGTCGCCCAATTCCAGCACGGATACGTCGAACGTACCGCCGCCCAAGTCATAAACCAGGATCGTCTGGTCTTCGGATTTCTCCATCCCGTAAGCCAGTGCCGCAGCCGTCGGCTCGTTCACGATACGCAGTACTTCCAGACCTGCGATTTTACCCGCATCCTTCGTCGCTTGACGCTGGCTGTCGTTAAAGTAAGCCGGCACGGTAATAACCGCTTGGGTTACAGGGCTTCCCAGGTAAGCTTCGGCATCAGCCTTCAGCTTTTGCAGAATGATAGCGGAAATTTCTTGCGGCGTATAATCTTTGCCGTCAATCGTTTCTTTATGGTTCGTACCCATGTGACGTTTAATGGAAATAACCGTACGGTCCGGGTTCGTGATGGCTTGACGTTTTGCCGTTTCGCCGACGATCCGCTCGCCGTCTTTTTTGAAACCAACGACGGATGGTGTTGTACGGTTGCCTTCCGCGTTAGGAATAACTACAGCCTCGCCGCCTTCCATAACGGCCACACAAGAGTTTGTTGTCCCTAAGTCAATACCGATTACTTTGCTCATGCTCTTCCAACCTCCTTAGATTGTAAAAAAACTGTCTATTTTAAATGTCACCCGAATATGGTCATGAATGATCGTAAAATGGCATCCTGCTGCGCCTTATGAGCTTACCTTTACCATGGCAGGGCGAAGCACCTTGTCTTTCAGCAGATAGCCCTTTTGCAGCTCCTCAACGACGATGCCTTCTTCGTGCTCATCGGACTCCACCTGCATGACCGCTTGATGGAATTCAGGATTGAACGGCTGGCCTACGGTTTCCATCCGTGTCAGGCCTTCTGCGGCAAGCACCTGATCCAGCTGACGGAAAATCATGTCCACGCCTTTGATCAATGCATCGTAATCATTGCTGTCTTTGCCTGCTGCCAAAGCGCGTTCGAAGTTATCCACTACGGGTAAAAGCTGCTCTACCACTTTCAACGAAGCATATTTCGCGAACTCTTCTTTTTCTTGACGCGTGCGTCTTCTGAAATTATCGAAATCCGCCTGCGCCCGAAGCAAACGCTGGTGATGCTCATCCGCCTGAAGCTTCAGCTTCTCAATCTCCTGCTGCTCGGGAGTCAGTCCGGCTTGCTCTTGAGCGTTGGACTCGTCTTGACCTGCGTCAGCCGCTTCCGCTTCTGCGTTTTCGTTGTATGTAGCGTCCACTTCCTGCTCCGTGTTCGCTTGGTTTTTTTGTTCAGTACTCAATGTCTGTCACCTCCTTGATCCGAATCCGATCCTGCTCGTACTCCATCTATTCTAACCAGCCTCATCCGGTTTAAGCAGCCGTCAAGATCTTTCCGGCCGCCGGAAATGGATGCATGCGTTCGTCTATTCTTCCGCCCGGGGCTGCTTCATCTTGATTACGGTATGAATTCGCAGCACGGCGGCTGCAACCTCACCGGCCGCCTGCAGCGCATGCAGCTTGACGGGAGCCGGGTCGATCACTCCGAGCTCCAGCATATCGGTCACCGCTCCGCTGTCGCAGTCGATTCCAAGCGTGTCGGAGCCGGCATTAACCTGAGCCGCCTTCACTTCCTCGACCTTCTCCAGCGGATTGTAGCCCGCGTTGACGACAATCTGCGCCATCGGCTTGCGCAGCGCCTGGGCGACGGCAGCGATGCCGAAGCCCTCCATGCCCTGGATCGTCTCGCGCAGCCGATCCAGGTCGTAGGCGGCGGCCATCTCGGCCGTGCCGCCGCCGGGAAGCCATCCGCCCCGCAGCGCGGCCTGCACGGCGGATGCCGCGTCGCGCGCGATGCGCAGCCGCTCGCCGACGACCTCGCTCGTGCTGGCGCCGACGACGATCGTCACCTGCGCCCGGCCTCTGCCTTCGGCCAGCCGGACGCATTCGAGACGCTCGTCGTACGACACGCTCCCGGCGTAGCCGAGATAGCCTGCGAGCTCCGCCGCAGGCTTGCGCAGCCCGCTGCGGCGGATCGGCCGCGCGCCGGTATACTCGCACACGCGGCGCAGCTCGCCGCGTGGAACCCGCTGCAGGACCATGATGCCATGGTCGGTGCAGAACTGCTCCGCCTCGGCATTCACGCCTCGGTCGGCGATGATCAGCCCGACCTGAAGCTCGACCAGCTTCTCGAGCGATTGGCGGAACTGCTCTCTCAGCTGCATCTGCTTCTGAAATCCCGCCTCGGTCATCAAAGCTTCCTCGTCAATGCTCTCCGGCTCGAATGCATCCTGGAACACAAGCACCGCTGCCGAATCCGGAGGAAAGTCGAGCTGCGCGTTCACAGGCTTCTTCTGGACAAGCAAGCCCGGCCAAACCTCGCTGGCCGCGCGGCTGTGCGACAGAACCGTATCCGCGAAACGAAAGCTCTCCTCCTGCAGCTTGGGCACCCCTAAGCGTTTCGCCCCTTCGAGAATAAGCTCGGCCAAGTCGCCATGTTCTCTTCCGGCGATATAGCCGATCCGGTACAGCAGCGGGTCGTTCAAGCCTTCGAGGCGGCGGCTGCGCTTCGCCAGCGAAACCAAGGCCGACGCGACGCCTTCTTGAATGCCTTTGACCACTTTGGCCACGGGCACGCCGCGCGTAACCTGCGCAACTCCCTCCGCTACGAGAGCGCCGGCAAGCACCGTCGCCGTTGTCGTGCCGTCGCCGATCTGCTGCTGCTGAGAACGCGCCACCTGAATAAGCAGCCGGGCGGCAGGATGCGTCACGTCCATTTTCTCCAGGATCGTCACACCGTCATTGGTGATAATCACTTCTCCCTGGCCGCCGACCAGCATCGTATCGAGCCCCTTGGGACCAAGGGTGCCCTCCACCGCAGAGCAAATCGCGCGTATTGCGCCCGCATTATTCAGCAGCGTCGCATAAGTGTCGTCTCCCTCGGGAGAGACAGGTTTGATCTGGCTCATTTATACCATCGCTCCAATACCAAGGTCATGTCCCTGGATAAATGGTCTAGCAGGTTGATCACCTTGGCATAATCCATCCGTGTCGGGCCAAGAATACCGATGGTGCCTACATGCTGCCCTTCAATGGAATAGGATGCGGTAATCAAGCTGCAATCGCTGATCGCGGCCACCGTATTCTCGCTGCCGATCCGGACATGAATCCCCGAGGATGCGCCGGAAAACAGCTTTGCAAGGGTCGGCGTCTCCGCGAGAAGATCCAGAATGCTCTTAACCTTCTCCATATCCTGAAATTCCGGCTGCGTCAGCATGTTCGTCGTGCCGCCGAGAAAAATACGATGGTCATCTTCCCCTTGCAGGACGACGCTGTTCAGCATAGTAAGCAGTTCCTCGTAGCCCGAAACGTAATTCTTCATTTCCTCGCCGATTTCGGTGTACAGCTTGGCTTTGAAATGATGCAAAGGCACATTGTTCATCCGGGCGTTAAGAATATTCACGACCTTCTCGATCTCGGACATCGGAATGCCTTCCGGCAGCGTGACCGTCCGGTTCTCCACCTGACCCGTATTGGTCACGACGATAGCCACGGCCGTACGTTCGTTCAAAGGCACAATCTGCATATGTCGCAGCGTAGTGTTGAACATTTCGGGTCCCATTACGATGGAAGTATAATTCGTCAGATTGGATAAAATCATGGCCACCTGTTGAATGACCTGTTCCATCTCCTGCATTTTCTCAGCAAAAAAAAGCTTCAGCACATCAACCTCATGCTGTCCCAATCCGCCCAGGTTAACGAGATGATCGACATAATAGCGGTATCCCTTATGAGAAGGAATCCGCCCTGCAGAGGTATGAGGCTGCTCCAGAAAACCCATTTCCTCCAGATCCGACATTTCATTGCGAATGGTGGCAGGGCTGAAGCCGACATTGCCGCGTTTGGAGATGCTGCGGGAGCCGACAGGCTCAGCTGAACGAATATAATCATCTACGATTGCACTTAAAATTTGCCTTTGACGCTCAGTCAACATAAGATAACCCCCCATAAATTATTCGCAACGCGCCGGACCGGCGGCGGTTCTCTAAGACTTCCGAATTCATCAGCTCAACCCATCGTTTACCGCTTATTCATCAAACAGCTAAGCTGAACTTCCACACGTACATAAAGTCCATTAACCTGTACACATTCAAACTAAACGTGACTTACTTCAGCCTCATCCGGGCTTCGTTAGCACTCCGTTGTGTCGAGTGCTAAATCATAATACAAAAATAACAGACCCGAAGGTCTGTGTCAAGTCAATCCAGGCGCTTTAAAACCGCGATTTCATCACAGCAATGCTGCTTTTTGCAGTGGATACAGTCGCGCCATACCTTTTCCGGAAAAATTTCTTTCGGCACGACGCTGAACCCGTTTCTTTCAAAAAAATTCACGGCATACGTCAACGCCATCACCTTCGGAATTTCCTGTCTTTTCGCCTCTTCTATTAAAAAGTCGACCAGCGCGTTGCCGATGCCTTGTCCTTTATGTCCTGTCGTAACCCCCAGAGAGCGTATTTCTACGAGGTCCTTGCCGAGCCTTGTAAGCGAGCCGCAGCCGACCAGTTCTTCATCTATGTGAGCCACTACGAAGGTATCGATTTGCTCTGCCAGCGTTTCCCTGGTACGGGGCAGCATAATTCCTTGTTCGGCATATCCTTGAATAATATCATGCAACATATCAATGTCTTCTTCTGTCGCTTTTCTGCATGTGACCGCCATAGCAAACCCACCAATCCGCGTTAAAAATTCGATATGAATAAATATACAACAAACCGTATAAATAATTCAATAAGAAAATGTTCTAACGAGACCTTGCTGCTTCAGAGCGGCCCGGCTCAAATACTAGTCCTCACTCAAAAACTCCCCGAATACCTCGTTGCCGAGCAGCAGTCCCTGCGGCGAAAGACGATAGCCTTCTTCCGTCGTTTCCAGCAGCTTCCGGCTTACAAGCTTATTCAGCACCGTCCCGAACACCGTCTCGGGCTCCCGGCCGAACTGGCGGATGAAATCCGCACGCTTCACTCCCCGGGTCAGACGCAGACCGACCATCATAAAATCCTCCATCGAATCCTGCTCGCTGACCTCGAATTGCTCCAGCAGCGGGCGCCGGCTCAGCGTCGCATCAATATACGGCTGAACGCCTTTAATATTCACGTGGCGGCTGCCCCGTACATAACCGTGCGCTCCCGCACCTAAGCCATAATAGCTCCGGTTCAGCCAATACATGCTGTTATGGCGGCTTTCGTAGCCTGGCTTGGCGAAGTTGCTGATTTCATACTGCCCGTAGCCCGCCTGCTTCAAGCGGTCCATAATGAGCAGGAACATGTCCAGCTCGACATCCTCGTCCGGCAGCGGCAGCTGATTTTTCTGAAACAGCGTATGAAACAGCGTATTCTCTTCGACCTTCAGACTGTAAATGGAATAATGCGTCAGCCCGAGCTCCAGAGCTTTATCCAAAGAATCGTTCATCGCCGCAAGCGTCTGATTCGGCAGGCCGAACATCAGGTCGATCGACAGATTGGCGAACCCGACGGCCCGGGCATTCTCCAGACTGCGGTACACGTCATCCGTATTATGAATGCGTCCGATGCCTTCGAGCAGCTTATTGTCAAAGGACTGCACGCCGAAGCTGATCCGGTTCACGCCGCCCTCGATCATAGCCTGCAGCTTTTCCTTGTCCGTCGTTCCCGGATTCGCCTCCATCGTAAACTCGAGGTTTGATGAGGTGTTCGGAAAATAAGTCCGGACCCTATTCAGAAAGCTTTCCATCTGGTCCGGGAGCAGCACCGTCGGCGTTCCGCCCCCGACAAAAATGGTCTCGATCTCGCCAGGCGGCGTCTCGAGCACCGTCCGCTCCATCTCCCTCTCCAGCGCATCCAAATAATCCATCACCGGCTGGCCCTTCAACACATACGAATTAAAATCGCAGTAATGGCACTTGTTCGTACAAAACGGAATATGAATGTAGACGGCCTGCGGCGTTTCTTGACGTTGAATCATTCGTATCCCCTCCTTCCCCGTTGAACGGAAAAGCAGATGCGCTTGTTCCGGCGCACCTGCCTGATTATAATTACTCGTCGATTTTCAAAATCGCCATGAACGCTTCCTGCGGCACCTCGACGCTGCCGACCTGCTTCATGCGCTTTTTCCCTTCCTTCTGCTTCTCCAGCAGCTTCCGTTTCCGGGAGATGTCACCGCCGTAGCATTTGGCCAATACGTTCTTGCGCATCGCCTTGACCGTTTCGCGGGAGATGATTTTCTGCCCGATCGCGGCTTGAATAGGCACCTCGAACATTTGACGCGGGATCAGATCCTTCAGCTTCTCGCAGATGATCCGGCCGCGGTTATACGCACGGTCGCGATGTACGATGAAGGATAGAGCATCGACCTGCTCGCCGTTCAGCATGATATCCATCTTGACGAGATTGGACTGTCTGTAGCCCGAAAGCTCGTAGTCGAACGAAGCATAGCCCTTCGTGCTCGATTTCAGCTGATCGAAGAAATCGTATACGATCTCGGACAACGGGATCTGGTAAGTCAGCGTGACCCGGGTCGTGTCCAAGTATTCCATATTAATGAATTCGCCGCGCTTGCCTTGGCACAGCTCCATAATCGCTCCGACATAATCGTTCGGCACGATGATGGCCGCCTTCACATAAGGCTCTTCGACGTAATCGATTTTGCCTGTTTCCGGGAACAGCGACGGATTCTCGATCTGCAGAACTTCCCCGCTCGTCAGCGTGACCTTGAACACAACGCTAGGCGCCGTCGTAATTAGAGGAATGTTGAACTCCCGCTCGATCCGCTCCTGGATGACATCCATATGCAGCAGCCCGAGGAAGCCGCAGCGGAATCCAAAGCCTAATGCCGTCGACGTTTCCGGCTCAAAGCTGAGCGATGCGTCGTTTAACTGCAGCTTCTCCAGCGCTTCGCGAAGATCGTTATAATCGCTCGTCTCGATCGGATACAGCCCGCAGAATACCATCGGGTTAATTTTGCGGTAGCCCGGCAGCGGCTCCGGCGCCGGATTCTTCGCATCGGTCACCGTATCCCCGACGCGGGTGTCGCCTACATTTTTAACACCTGCCACGATAAAACCGACATCGCCGATATCGAGCGAGTCGACGATCGTCATGCGCGGCTTGAACGCGCCGACCTCGATGACCTCGAAGGTTTTTTCCGTGGCCATAAATTTGATTTTCGAGCCGGAACGGATGGAGCCGTCCAGTACGCGCACATATACGATGACGCCTTTGTAAGGGTCGTAATGCGAGTCGAAAATCAACGCTTTCAGCGGGTTGTCCGGACTGCCTGTCGGCGCCGGCACCTGCTTGACAACTTGCTCCAATATGTCTTTAATCCCGATTCCGGCCTTCGCGGAAGCCAGCACCGCTTCGCTCGTATCCAGTCCGATGACATCCTCGATCTCCTGCTTGACCCGCTCAGGGTCCGCGCTCGGCAAATCGATTTTGTTGATGACCGGAATAATCTCCAGGTTGTTATCGAGAGCAAGGTATACGTTCGCCAGCGTCTGCGCCTCGATGCCCTGCGCCGCGTCGACGACCAGCAGCGCTCCTTCACAGGCAGCCAAGCTGCGGGAAACCTCATACGTAAAGTCGACGTGTCCCGGCGTATCGATCAAATTCAAAATATATTCTTCGCCATCGTCAGCCTTGTAGTTCAACCGGACGGCCTGAAGCTTAATGGTAATGCCCCGTTCCCGCTCCAGGTCCATCTGATCGAGCACCTGCTCCTGCATTTCGCGCGAGGACAGTGCGCCAGTGTATTCTAGTATGCGGTCCGCCAGCGTCGATTTACCGTGGTCGATGTGGGCAATGATTGAAAAGTTTCTGATCTTCTTCTGTCTGTCTAAAATATCCATGTACGCTGACCCTCACTAACCTACAAATTTACAATACCTCTAATTATAGCAGTTGTGAGGGGGCGCTTCAATGAGCAAACGCCGCGCGGGCTTCGAGCGGCTGCTGCGCCGCGCAGCTGCGCGCGTTCACGCCTGACACGAGCGGGAAAAACAGCCGTCCGGCCCGGCTCAGCCGGTTATCGCATCGAACAATGCGACGAACCACCGAATACCGTGATGCGCGATAATTTGCAGCAATTCGCCCACTTTATTGCCCAGCAGATTAATGCCGGACGCCTCGGAAATATCTTCCTTCGGCTCGACATCCTTCGGCTCCGGCTGGCTCTTCGGCTCGGCCGCTGCTTTCGCCTTGCCCGCTGCGGCGGCATGCGGGCCCTCCGCTTGGGCGCCCGGCTTAGCCGGGGTAGGGCCGCTTTTGACAGCAGCGCCCTCCCCTGCGGCATTTACGTTTACGGCCGATTGGTAGATCGGCCCCTGAATCCGTTCGACCCCGCGTGTCGCGAGATCGACCCCGAAAAAGATGCAAAACCCTGCGGTAAGCAAAATCAGCAGCATTCTAACATACCACGTTCTCATCCTCGTTCTCCCCCGTTGCCATGCCAGGTTTAGCTTTGTTTCTTGTCGTCCTTCGTCTCGGCAGGCGCGCTGCCGTCCACTTTTTGCACGTTCAGCACGACCTCGGCGATCGCTTCCGCCAGCAAATCGACTGTCCGGTAGCATTCCTCAAGAGAGTTATCTACACCCCCAACCTCGATCAGCACGCTGTTGGGCGAGAAATTCTGGTTGTATACGCCGTTCCCTTCCGCCGCCTTGGCGAACATCCCTTTGGAAATACCCGGATATTTGCTGTCCAGCGCCTCATGAATTTGCGAAGCAAAATGCTCGTTTTCCTTCCAATCCGGATTTTTGCCGCCTACGATAAAGTAGACCTGCGCATAGTCTTTGCCGTTCAAATGCATCGTTGTCTTCTCACGGCGCTGGGAATCCCGGTGAATATCAAAATAAAATTTCAAGTCCGGGTGGGATGCCGACGCTTCCTGGAGTGTTTTCAAAGAATATTTGTAGGAATAGTAATAGTTGAAGTTTTTCTCGATCGCCGGATAGTTCTTATCCGAATGCACCGCGCCGATCCCTTCCTCCTCAAGCTTTTGCGCCAGCCTCAGACCGACCAGCGTGACGTTCTTCTTCGGATCGTACGCCTTATCGGGATCCTTTACCCCCGGCAGGTCAGGCAGGTACGACTCCTGGTTGTGCGATTGATAAATGAACGCCACGTTTTTGCCCGCTGTCCGCGGCGGCTTCGCCGTCGGGGCTTGTCCTGTCTCTGCCGGGGGCTTGGGCGCCGTAGGGTTGGCCGTAATGGAGCCTTCTCCGCCCTCCCCGTTCTTGGCGATCGCATCCGCCCTACGACCATAATCCTCCGTTCCGTCGTCCTGGGTGGCCGCCACCTTGCGCAGCACCACGGAGCGATCCTCCATCATGCCGGGCATTTCCCGAGCAATGAACGTTTTCGGATCATTCCATTTCAAGTCCGTCAGCAGCGAGAACAGAAAGCCCGATACGTTGGCCTGCGAGAAGGTAAACGCCTGCCGGTCGGTCTGCATATGGGCCACTTCCATCCCCAGCATGTCCATAAAAAATTGGCTCGATACGGAAGCCGCCAGCCCTTTCATCGAGGAGCTGGGTTCCGTATTGCTTAGTTTCGTTTGTGCGTATCCAAGTAACCCCAACGCTACAAAAAATACAATGCAGCCGGAGATAAGAACGGAAAATATTTTCACATATACGCTGAGCTCCTGTCCTAATTTACGGTACTTGCTTACATTTACCGTTACTGCCGTCCATTTCATTATGTACGCCTCCCTCGGTCTCAAACTCAGGCACTACCAGTTCACTAGCTTAACGACCTCTAGTAACAAATCTATGAGCGTTTAGTAGAAGATAGTACAACAAATTTATGTACCGGCTGTCGAATGCTGTTACGAAGGCAATAGAGCGCAGAGTGAAAGGAAGGACGCCTATTAAAGAATGGCTGCTCGGGCAATGACACGGAAAGCCTGGCGATTATGCCAACAGCGACTGTAAAATTTTTTCATACGCATGGCGAGGAGCTGATGTGCGGCCTCACCGGGACGGGGAGAGCTTTGACCGGAGCGGTGTACTGAGATGCTGAAGACGCCAAAAACCGCTCTTCCGATAAAAGAGCGGCCGAAACGGCGGAGCTTAAAGCATGGACATACTTTTGAAGAACGGGCTGAGTGCAAAGAAAAAACAAAGGCAAGGAGCGCACGCTGAGCAAGGAAGAGCAGTGGGAGTAACGAGAAGAAGGGGAGTTATGAGTGGTGAAAGCAAGGATAACGAGGAGTGCTCTGGGGGCAAAAACAGCAATCCGGCGAAGCCTTTCTCCGGCAAAACAAAAAAAGCGCCGAGCATCCGGCAGCTGCTGCCGTGCTTGGCACTTCGGATGAGTCCTGTTGGGGCAATAAACTAAACTATCAGACTACCGATTCGAAATCGAAGCTGCCTTTGGCAACGATCGTCACTCCGCCGGTCTTGGCAAGCACGGTCGGGCCGCTGTAGATTTTGTTCCGGTTCCGCTTCCAACCGCTCTTTGCTTTGTTTGGCAATCTTGGTTTTATGAGCTCTCTTCATGCGCTTCAGCATAGTTGATCCTTCCTTTCACAATGGACTTCAGCGAAGAAACCAGCTTGGCGTTTTTTTGCGACAGCTCCATCATGATGGTGTGATGATGATGGGGCGGGATATGGATGTCCGTCGTAAAATGCAGCGAGGAAATAATCGTCGGATGCAGCTTCACGCAGTAAATATATTCAAATACACCGTCTTCTTTATCCTTGGCGCGGCCCAGATGCACGTTAATGTCCGCGGCCCGGCAGCATTCGGCCAAATAACTGCTCTTATCCGTCAGCAGGATGGTATGGTTGTTTCCCACCTGTCCTGCACGGGCAAACTGCTTCAGGGTGACGCCGTCTTCCAACAGTTCAAACAGCGTTGCGGCTGTCACTTCCTGGAATTCGATTATACCACACGAAGGATCGAATGTCTTATGGAATTTATCCAGCACTCTGTCATAGTCTACATTACCCGATAGATTCAAAGCATCCAGCGCCGAGAACAAAAACTGCCGGTCGGCATCCGCTTTCCGGTAATCGGAAAGCTTGTATCTCAGCTTGAGACCGCTGATCGCCTGGCGGATAGGATACAGATGCACTCCTGCCCTCTCCAGCCGCGGCTCCCCGTTCTCCTCCTCTAAAGCTAGCGGATTAAAGCCTTCCAAATAATCCGGCAGCCGGTGCCCCTTGGGCATGACGATGAAGGTGCGTTTGTACCCCAGTTCTCCAATAAACAGGCCCGTCAAAAATATCAGATTCGCATACATGGAAGGATCGGCAAAGTCTGCTCCGGTCAGGACGATCAGGCCGAAATCCGATTCCTTGAGCTGGCGGTCCAGCCTTTTTAATATCGGGTTGGAGGTAGACAGGATGCCCTGATTCACGACAGCCGCTTCCGTTTGGGAAGCCAGCTGGGTCTGGTAAAACTCGGACAGCAGCGTTCCGTTCGGCGAACAGCCGATAAATAGTTTCGGCCTCATCTGCTGCGCATTCCCAGTTCTCTGGCCATCTGCTTCATAATATATGTCACCGGTCCCAGTCCTGCGAGTAGGCCATCTCCGTGTCCGGAATTATATTTTAAAGGCGTCAGTCCTATCAGATCCGTAGCCAGATGAAGCTGTTCCCCTTCAGGGATCATAAAATAGGTTCGCTCCAATCCGATTTGCCCGATAAACAAGCCCAGCTCCAGAATGACGTTGTCACGGACCGTGCTCACCACCTGCTCCCGCAGCAGAGTAAGATCGTTCGGCTCGAATACAAATAAGGCGAAATCGGTGCTTTGCGCTTTTCGGATCAAAGGGGCGAGCGTCGTCTGCGACGGCGGGAACAGCATCTGGCTCCATACAGTCACTTCAAAGGTGTAATGCAGGCTGGTCTGCAGCGCTTCGGCTACCTCTACGCTTTCGGCAGAAGAGCCTATAAACAGCCTCGGCTTATCGGCTTTGGTCATAGTATCCACATCCTAAAATAAAATTCGTTACTTGGATGTTTCTACAATGTTCCGCGATTCCCCTTTTTTTCCACAAAAATAAGCCGTCCCGATCGGCCGGGACGGCTTAACAGCCACACTCACTTTAATGCGTATAAGCCGAAACGTTATCCGCATCCACCGCTTCATGAAGCGCAGCGTTCAAGCCGCTCGCGATAATGTTCGCTATATCCTCGATAAATTGATCGATTTCCTTCGGGGTGACCAGCAGGTCGTGGCCGAGCGGATTCAATACTTCACGGACCAGCTCCAGCCGCTCGTTTTCCTGCATGTTGTCCAGCAGCCCGAGAATTTGGCCGGTATTGCTGGTCTGCTGGCGGAAATGATGGTGCATCATATCGAATGCATTATTGACAATCGTGGACGCATATACGACGGTAGGCACACCGATGGCTATCACCGGAACACCTAAAGTTTCCAGGGTCAGCCCTTTGCGTTTATTGCCGATCCCCGATCCGGGGTGAATGCCCGAGTCCGCAATTTGAATTGTCGTGTTCACCCGCTCCAGCGATCTTGAAGCGAGCGCATCGATGGCAATAACCAGATCCGGCCGCGATTTCTCGACAATCCCCTGGACGATCTCGCTCGTTTCAATACCGGTAATGCCCAGGACGCCTGGAGCCACGGCGCTGACAGGCCGGTACCCGGGACTGACCTGTCCCGGCATCAGCTCGAAGTAATGCCGCGTCACCATAATGTTCTCGACGACGATGGGACCGAGCGCGTCAGGCGTCACGTTCCAGTTGCCCAAGCCGATAATAAGCACCTTGGCGTTAGGACCGATGTTCAGCTTTTGAAGAAACGACTCGAACTCCTGAGCAAACACAGTCGCCACCCGATCCTGAAGACCGCTGTCTTTGCGCCGCAGCTCCGGAACCTCAAGCGTTATATAATGACCGGGAAGCTTGCCTATCGCGCGCGAGCCTTCCTCTGACGTAATATCAACGATACTGATCCGGATTCCATCCTTTTCCTCTGACGACGTATGTACACCCGGTATCGCCTGTCCCGCTGGGGAAGCCAGATCATGGGCCTCCAAAGCCAGGTCCGTACGAACGGAAAATGCGCTTAAATCCACCACCTGAGCCTCGTCTCCTTTCAACATCAGTATGCTTGTCTATTGTGTGAAAAAGAGGAGCACCTTATACAAAGCGGCGGGTGCCCGCACTTCTTCGGCTTCCAAGAGCCGCACTTCCCGGGCTTCAAAGAAATGTAGGAACAAGCCCTGGAACTCTATTGCAATTTAATATGGGGCATGTTAGAATATCAAGAGTTGTCAACAAACATGAAAATGTGCGTTTTATGCAAGTTGGTTTAGGAGGTGAACGTCAATGCCGAACATTAAATCCGCGATTAAAAGAGTAAAAGTAAGTGAAAAGCGTCGTTTGAACAACGCATCTCACAAATCCGCTCTTCGCACTGCAGTAAAAAGCTTCGAAACTGCTGCTGCTAGCAACAATGTGGAAACTGCACAAGCAGCCTTGGTAACTGCCAGCAAAAAGCTGGATAAAGCAGCGACCAAAGGTTTAATCCATAAAAATGCCGCTGCACGCAAAAAATCCCGTCTGGCTAAAAAGCTGAACGCGATTTCTGCACAAGCGTAAGCACTTGTTCAAAGCGAAGACCGATGGTTCCGTAAGGAGCCGCCGGTCTTTTTTTCTTGTCTTTCCCTCCATTCCCGTTCGGCTCTACCCGTCCGCCGGCTCGCCGAACAACTCCCCGGTCATCCGGGCCCGGTTCAGAAGAAACTGCTTCATAATGAGGTAATGATCGGTTTCCTCCCACGCTTTGCGCTCAATTCCATCCGGCGTCAAATCATAAATGATCGAATCCGGGTAAGCCATCACGATCGGAGAATGCGTCGAAATGATGAATTGGGAATTTTGCTGCACGAGCTCATGAATCCGGGCAAGCATTGCCATTTGCCGGAAGGGGGACAGCGCCGCCTCGGGCTCGTCCAATATGTACAGTCCTTGCCCGCCGAAACGGTGCAAAAAAGCTGCGAAAAAAGACTCGCCATGCGACTGCTCATGCAGTGATTTCCCGCCGTAAGACGATTTTATGGGAGGGCCCGGAGAAGGCTCGCTATCCAGATCGTCAATGTGAGACGCCAAATTGTAATAGCTCTCCGCCCGAAAGAAGAAACCGTCCCGGGGCTTATGGATGCCTCTGACCAATCGGATCCATTCATGCAAAGGGGAATGGGTCGCACGGGTCGAAAATGAAAAGTTTTTCGTCCCGCCCTCCGGATTGAAGCCCCACGCGACAGCAATCGCTTCCATTAAAGTCGACTTTCCCATCCCGTTCTCACCGACGATGTAAGTGACCTTCGGATGCAGCCGCAGCTGGCTCCGTTCCTTTAAACTTTTAACGGCGCCCAGATGAAACGGATAGCGGTCGAAGGAAGGGATTCCCTCACTATCCAGCGCCACGCTCCTCAGGTAGGGTGCAATAGATCTCGTCATTCCACATTCAACTCCCCTGCTCTTCCTTCACTGCGGCAGCGGCAGCCATGACAGCAGGCGTCTTCTTTAAGCCGCCAGCCGGAGCAGGAACATTTCAAGTCCAAGCACCTTATCGATTTTGCCGCTCTTCATCTGATAATCCAGGTCGGACAGCTGAGCCATAATATCGGCAAGCCGCTTCGGCTCGAACCGGCCGCACTGTCCCGCGGCAATTTTAACCGCATAAGGATGAAGCCCCAGCTGGGAAGCCATCTGCTGCTGGGAGTACCCCTGCTGCTGCAAATCCTTCACTTGGAGCATAATCCGGAACTGCCTAGCAATCAAAGCCATGATCTTGATAGGCTCTTCCTTGCGCCGAAGCAGCTCGGAGAGCATGGTAAATGCTTTATCCAGCTGAAGCTGCACGATATGCTCGATAAGAATAAAAATATTTTGTTCCACGCTCCGGGTGACGAGCTGATCCAGCGCATCCGCCGTCAAGGTGCCTCCGCGCCCTACATATAATGCGCATTTATCCAGCTCGCTCGCCAATGCCTGCAGGCTTGTCCCGGTATACATAATAAACAGGTCGATCACTCCCGGGGCAAACTGTACGCCTGCCTTGTCGGCTTCGTTCTTGACCCAATGGGTCAGCTCATCTGCGGAAAGTGAAGTACATGCAACGAGCGTATCGGTCTCCTTCAGCGACTTGACCAGCTTCTTGCGCTCATCCAGCTTGTCCGCGTTCACTGTAAACACAATCACCGAGAAATCAGCCGGCGATTTCATATATTCCAGCAGCCGTTCCGGCTTATGCTCGACCTTGGCGCTTTCCTTGGCCCCCGTCAAAAATAGCGCATTCGAAGCGATAACCAGCTTCCTCGGCACCATAAAGGGCAGCGTCTCAGCTTCTTCAATGACGGTATCGAGCGAGGTTTCGGCCAAATCATACTTCGTTACGGCAAACTCGCGCTGGTTCGGCTCGATCAGCCGTTCAGTCAGCTTCTCGATAAACGAATGCACCAGATACGATTCGGCGCCGTAGCACACATAAATCGGGGCAGGCTGCCCCTTCTGAATCTGTTTCATTGCTGTTTTGTAATCCATGTCCTTACCCCACCTCTATTCTCTACAAAGCATTGTAAAACAACAAAGGGATTACGTCAAAACCTGCCGGTTTCCGACTTAATCCCTTTGTACGAAACCCCATCTATATAAACACTTGGAGGAAAGCTCTAGAAACTTCCCTCATGAGTGGTCATACGACGTGAAATCGTAAGCTGAAACTACCATATCCTATGCAGCGAAGCCGGCGCTTGTGACGATTTCGGCTGCGCTGCACCTATATTTTTACCTTTAAATACGGACCTTTCTTCCGACCGCTGCACTTGCGCATCTATAAACGGCTTCGCACGCCCGCTGGTGTTGATCGGTTCTCAACCCTGCTGGCGGGTTTCGGTTGCTTTCACCGCATCAATATCATACGTAGTTGTCACATTATTTTCCGTAATGCGGTATGACAGCTTGTTATCCGCAGTCCAGCTGCCTAAGGTTACTTTGGCTGCGGCGAGCCATTCATGCGAAGCGAACACTTTTTTGCCCTGTCTGTCGCTAATCACGACATGGCGATCCTCACTTATGACCGCGCTGTACGCACCGTCCGGGGAAGCCAGCGGCTGTACCTTCGCCGCAAAGGTTTCGGGAGGCGGAGCGGCGGCAATACCGTACATCGCGCCGCTCCCCCCATCCGGCTGCTTCGCCTGAGGCTCGGAGGCTCCGCCGGCAGCCGCAAAGCCCTGGTTCGGATTCATCAGCTGCATCTTCGGCTGAATATCCGAGGCATCCTGCGTCGAAGCGGCATTCGAACCGGCTGCATTGTCAGCCTCCTTCGAAGCGTCCAGCGGAGGCTTCGCCAGCTGAATGCGCTGCTGCTCGTTCAGCACGGGCCCCTGCGCCGCCGGAGAATTCGGCTCCGCCGCCTGCGAGCCTGCCGAAGGCTCCTGCGGGGACGGCTGCTGCGTCGCTGTATCGGCCGGCGATTCCCCGCCGCCGCTGACCGGGTCCGGCTTAGCCGCGGCCCCTTCGGGCGCAGCCGGGGCTGTCGAGCCCGCATCCGCCGCCGGCTTCTTCTTCGCCGCGGCGCCGCCGGCCATGTTCCCCGGCTGGCTGGCTCCCGCCATGGCCGGAGCCTTCAGCGAGTCGTCGGCTCCGCTGATTCCCGTCGGCGGCTCCTTCGCCTCCGGAGCGGTCACTTCGCTCCGTTTCAGCTCGTACGAACCCGCAGGAGATGCTCCGCCCGCCGAGTCTGCAGCGCTGTTATCGCTCCGGGAGCTTTTCTGGGCACTTCCGCTTTGAGGGGAAGTCGCCAGCAGCCCGTCGGCATTCGTCATATCGGTATGCTTCTGCTGCTGCTCAAAAACGAAAAATCCAAGCACCAGACCGGCCGCAACGACCCCGCCGAGCCACCGCGGCGATATGAGGCCGCGCATCCGCTGGCGCCATCTGTTATCGGCGCTGACGGACGGGGCCGTCTGCGGCACGCTTCGCTCAAAAGCAGGCGCCGCTGCAGCTGGAGCAGCAGCCTCCAAGACAGCTGGAGGTTCAATGGAAGGCGCACCGGCATCGATCCGATCGAGCCTAGGCATAATCGCATCCACCAAGCTGTAGGAAGGCGTCACCTTCGGCAGCTGCTCCAGCTCATGGGACAACGAGACGAGGCGCTGGAACAGCTCCGTGCACTCGTCGCACTGCTGCAAATGCCGGAGCATGGCATTATATTCAGTTTCATCGAGATCCTGATCGAGGTATCTCTGCATCAGATCGATCACCTCTTGACACATCATCCCGCACACTACCTTTCTAGTCGATTCACAAGGGAAATTTTGTACAACGAAGTAGAAAACCGGATCTACTCACGTCAACCGTCGGCTGTCAGCCATGTATGGCGTCACTTCGGGGCTTTTTATAATCTTTTAGTAAAGTCTGCAGCTGTGCCCTTGCCCTAAACAAATAAGATTTCACGGTATTAATGGGCAAATCTAACGATTCCGCAATTTCATTGTAGGAAAAATCCTGTAAATACCGCAGCACAACCACCGAACGGTGATGCTCCGGAAGCTTGTCAATCGCCTCCCGTATATCTTGGGCAATATACCCGTTCATCACCTCGTCTTCAACCGTAAAACCCGCAGTAAAATTCATGTCATGCTGCTCAATGGATACCGTAGGTTTGGACCTGCGGAATTTGTCGATACACAGATTCGTTACGATCCGCTGCACCCATGTTTTGAACTGCGCTTTTTCTTCGTATGAATTAATTTTCGTATAAATTCGAATTAACGCTTCCTGTGCGGCGTCCATGGCATCCTGCTCATTGCCCAGAATGTAATAAGCAGTCCGGTACACATGGTTTTCAATTTCACGCAGTAGGGTAATTAGAGCGTCGCGATCGCCCGACTGGGCAGCCTTTATCAGTTCTGGCGCTACCACTGGGATCCCCCTCTCTTGCAACCATATAAACGTACTAGAATAAAAGAATGTTGCAGCAAACTGTATACAAGTCAAAAAATGATGAACCTTACTAAGAATATCAAATTTTTGTCTGAAGGTATACCGGGAAACTCCCCCGTCCGGCTCTCGTGTGGGAGCTTCTTGAAGCGTCGGCAGCGCCTCCGGCACAACACCGAAAAAAGCGGAAGCTGATAAAAAACCACAAAGATAATTGTCAGGATCACCAATGACCCTTATTTCATTTTGTTATAAAATGGACGGTATTGAAACTTAATTGTCGAAACAACCGGGAGGAAAGAAACATGCCGCATGCTACTGAGGATCGTAACTATTGGATCGACACACTGAGCCGGATCGCACAGCCCGTGTTATTCCAGCTGACCAAGCGCAAATTGAAAGAGACGATGCCGATTGAGCGTAAGATCGAGGATCGCCATATGTATACCTACCTGGAGGCCTTGGGCCGTTTGCTGACGGGAATAGCCCCTTGGCTGGAAACCGGGAGCCAGGACGGCGAAGAAGGCCGCCTGCGCGAGCATTACGCCGTATGGGCAAGAGAAGCCATCGATGCGGCTACCGATCCGGCGTCGCCTGATTTTATGAATTTCTCGGAAGGCTATCAGCCGATTGTCGATGCCGCGTTTCTGTCCCACGCCCTGATACGGGCCCCGAAGGAGCTGTGGCACAAGCTGGAGCCGCGGGTTCAGCACAATGTCGTAGCCGCCTTGAAATCGACCCGTACGCGCAAGCCCGGCTTTAACAATTGGCTGCTGTTCGCAGCGATGATCGAGACGGCGCTGTACCAGGCAGGAGCTGCGGATTGGGACCGGATGCGTGTCGATTACGCGCTCAGACAGCATGAGGCTTGGTATAAAGGCGACGGCAATTATGGAGACGGACGGAGTACCATGCGGATTATTATAACAGCTTCGTGATTCAACCGATGCTGGTGGATATTATCGAGAAGGTCGGCCATGAAGAAGAAGCATGGGCGGCTATGAAAGAAAAAGCGGTGCTGCGGGCGGCCCGCTACGCCGTTCAGCAGGAACGGCTCATCTCGCCGGAGGGCACCTTCCCTGCCGTAGGCCGGTCGCTGGCTTACCGGTTCGGCGCCTTCCAGCTGCTGAGTCAGATGGCTCTGCAGCACCGGCTCGACGCCGGCCTGGAGCCGGCTCAGGTGCGCTGCGCGCTGACGGCGGTCATCCGCCGAATGATCGAAGCGCCCGGCACCTTTGACGAGAACGGCTGGCTGACCATCGGCTTCTGCGGCCATCAGCCCGAAGTCGGAGAGCATTATATCTCGACGGGCAGCTTATATTTATGCGCTGCCGTGTTCCTGCCGCTGGGCTTGCCCGCCGACGACCCGTTCTGGCAGGGAGAAGCGGACTGGACAGCGAAAAAAGCCTGGAGCGGTCAAAGCTTCCCGATCGATAAAGCCTTGTACTAAGTCAAACGCTGATGAATGACCGCGGCGTTATTATGGAAATCATGAACAAAAAAGCACAGGCGGCCGAAAAGGCCAATCCTGTGCTTTATTTTTTACCCTCCGTTATGCGGCGCCTGGACACCGCAGGATTCTTGCGCTGATGCGGGAATCCAGGTTTTACGCGTTCGGAACGCTTGCGTGTTTTTTTACCCGCCGTTCTGATACGACAATCCCGATCAGAATAATAACAATACCCGCCCACTGAACGGGGCTGGTCGATTCCTTCAGCAGCAGCGCCGAACAAATAATGACGACCGGCAGCTCGATCGAACCCAGCACAGCGGCAAGTCCTGTAGCCATATGCGGTACACCCTTGGCAAATAAATAGGAAGGTATCATCATGCCGAATACGCTCAGCAGGATGCCCCACAGCCACAATCCTTTACCTAACGCGCCGTTCCACAGGAAGTGGGGCGGCATAAGAGTCAATACGATCAGCGCGGCGCCGGTGATCATCCACGTCGTACGGGTTAAAGCCGGCAGATGCGTCGCCACACGCCCGCTGAAGTAAATAAACATCGTGTAGCAGCAGGCCGCCAGCAATCCGAGCCCGATGCCGCTTGCGCTCACCCGGTTCAACGATCCGGACAGCAGTCCCGAGGCCAGTACGGTACCCGCCAATATAAGAATGACCGCTATCCATTGGTACCGGCTCGGCACCCGCCTCTCCAGAAGCCAATCCAGCAGCATCCCCATCCATGTAAACTGGAACAACAGCACGACGGCAAACGACGCGTCGAGGCTCTGCAGCGAATGATAATAAAAATAACCGGTCAACCCGGTAAACGTGCCGCTTAAAATAAGCTTGACTATCCCGGAAGGGGAAATTCCTTTCATTCTGCGAAGCTGCGGCAGACTTAGCAGCCACAGTCCGATAAAGCCGAAAAACACCTGGCTTCCGGTCACTTCCTCCGGCGTAAAGCCCTGCTGATAGCCAAGCTTGACGAATGAGGACAGCAGTCCGTAAGAAGCTGCTCCCGTCAATACAAGCCCGATGGCTTTCCAGCGATTCATTGGGGTCATACCCATTCCTTCTTTTTCGTTATCCCTCACCCACCCATGAAAGCCCCTTCGTTTGACGAAGGTGCCTCACAAGGAACCAATATAACAGATCGAATTCATTTATTCAAGGTAAAACAGCCTCCAGCTTCTGGCTGCACAGACAAAAAAAAGCGCCACCGGATGGCCGGAAGCGCTGGTGAACTCGCCGTTATTTCATTTCAGAAGCTTAAGAAATTCGCGCATAAAGCCAGGCAGCTGCCCGGCCAGGCATGACCCGACACCAGCTTCCCGTCGACGTGAAGCGTCTGATCGCCATAGGTCGCGCCAAGCTGCTCGACATCAAAGCGGCATGCCGTGTAGGCCGTCATCGTTTTTCCCGTAAAATAGTCCGTATTCTTTAATGCGGAAAACACCTGCGCTGCATGGCAGATGGCGCCGACCGGCTTGTTCTCCTCCAGAAAGTGGCTGAGAATGGCAGGCAAATGCTTGTCCGACCGGATATATTCAGGAGCTCTTCCTCCAGGAATAATCAAGCCGTCATACTTGGACGGATCCACATCGGCAAACGAAACATGAGCCGGAAGCAGGTGAGCCGGCTTCTCCGTATAGGTGTCCCAGCCCTCTACAAAATCGTGAACGACCGTATGCAGCATTTTTTTGACCGGGGCGGCAATAACGGCTTCATAGCCCTCCTCCAGCACACGGTAATAAGGATAGTAAACCTCCAGTACTTCAGCTGCGTCGCCTGTCACGATCAAAATGGATTTGGACATAAAACCACTCCTTGGACATATTTGGACGAACCATCCTTTCATTATGTCCTGAATGTAATTCCCTGTAAATAGGTGTAATTTGACGAAATATGTTGAAACGAACAAATCATTCGTAAGCCCACATGCATTCCTCCGGGAGCTTATCCGGAAGAAAGGCCTGAAATACCGCAGAAAGCAGCTGATGCGTGTCCGTTCGATCCTGGTAGCCGATTCGACAGCAAAGCTTGGGCTCCACCCGCTGCACGGCTCCTTCTTTATGAATTTCGTGCTTGGCCGCCCACTCTGCAAAGTACCGCCTGTCCTCCTCGGCAATACCCAGTTCGACGGTCGAAACCGGCTTATTGCGCACCGTTCTGAAATGCAGACCTACAAGGAGAGCAAATCGGGGAACGGTTCGGTACCCGAGGATCACCGTATCGATGCTTTTCCAATGCTTGAACTTTAACCAGTCGGGGGACAGCTTGCCCGGCATGTACAGGCCATCCTTGCGCTTGGCTACCATCCCTTCAAGATTCTGCTGCCGTGCCAATTCGAATAATGCCTTGCCGGTATTCTCTACATACATCGTCAGCGTCATAATCTGCGTGGAGGAAACCCGCTCCGCCAACAGCCGCTTGCGGCTCATGAGCGGCTCCTGCAGCAGGGACTTGCCATCAAGGAACAGTATATCGAACACGACAAAAGTAGCCGGATGGGTTCACCGCGCCTGTTCTATTCGAGCTTGCCTGCCCAGGCGGCCGCGAAAAGCCAAATCATCAAACACGGGTTTCCCGTCGCGCAGGCAGATCCCTTCCGCATCCAGCACGGCTTCGGCCACGTCGATGGCGCCGAGCGCTTCCTGAAGCTCAGGAAATTGGTGCGTCACACGCTTTCCTTTGCGGGTATAAGCCTCGATGGTGCGGGATTTACTGTTGCCGGTGCCGGTACCGGCAGCATTGCCGCCGACATAAATCAGCAGCCGCCATCCATCCCATTTAGGCTCAAAAATATAGCTGTCATCGTCAAACGCCTCTCTCCCCAAGCCGACGATCATCGGTTCCAGCCGCGGCAGCATGCTCTATTTCACCTGAACGACATAGGCTACGATAAATACTTTGCCGTCCCGCTGAAATTGTCCCCAAATTTTGTAGGTTCCCGCCTTCGGAAATGTCGTCATGAATTGGGCGTCCGGCCCCGCAGCTTTCTCATCCATCGGATGCACATGTAAATATTGCTCCGTATCCGCACTCAGAATGACAACATGCCCCACCGCGCCCAAGTAGGGCTGCAGGTTAGTAATCGGCTTCTTCGTCCCTGCTTCTTCCATATGGAAGGTCAGCAGCGTTTCTTTGCCTGCCGTAAGGCTCTCGGCCGATAAGGTGATCGACTTCCCGTCTATCGTTTTGGTCATAGCTGTATCCGGCTGAATCGGGACGGAGGGCGAAGCGGCTCCCTGGACCTGAACCCAGTGCGTCTGCGTCACCGCTCCCAGCCCTGCAGGAATGAAATCCGCAATAAGCTTGTAATCTCCTCCGGCAGGGAACGAAGCTGTGACTTCAAAGCTGCCATTGCCTTTATATTCCGGATGAATATGATCAAAGTACGATAAGTCTTTGCTGACTATGATCAGGTGCATTTTTTTCTCGTGGTTTATATCGAACTGTTGTAACGGTTTACCCTTCTGGTCATTAACCTGCAGTGATATCGTTATCTGCTGCTTAGCCTCCGGTTTTTCCGCTGAAAGCTTCCAATCCACCTGCGTCTGCGTATCGGATGTGCTTGATTTCTCTGCAGCCTCATGGCCCATCCCGGCATGAGTGCCATGTCCGCCCCCGCTTCCGTCCTGCTGCATGACATGCTCCGTCTTGGACTTACTGCACGCGCTCAGCAGTACCACAACGGTTAAAAGTACAACAACCAGCTTTTTCATAAAACAATCCTCCCTGAAACGTTTTTCCTATAGCCTCATTAAAGTTTATCCATGCAACACTTAAGAAGAAAAAATGATTGGCATTTGTCGTCAGAATAGCCATTTTTCTTCGTTTGTAAACCTCTTCCTGTTTTTTCAGCGGCTTCGCCCAGCTAAGCTGCTTCAGGCGAAGCGCGCTCCACACGATGAAAGCCGATTTCAATTAGAAAACTACCATATACCCTATGGGGGTATGTAAAAGAGTGAAATAAAGGAGCCACCGGCCGATGGCTCCTTAAGTTCTTAAACAAGGTCGTAACCCTGCTCCTCAATCGTTTCTTTAATCGCTGCCAGCGACAGCTTCGCCTCATCATAATCGACGGTGACCGACTTGGCGCCCAGGTCCACCTTGGCGGCAGCGCCCAATTTCTGAAGCGCTCCTTCAATAGAATTTACGCAATGCCCGCAGGACATACCTTCGACTTTCAATTTTACGTTGGTCATTCCCATGGCCTCCATTCGATTATTTCATTAGTTTATTAACAGTGTAAGGAGCTCGTCAATGACTTCCTGATCCCCGGCTTGAATGCGTTCCATCACACAGCTTTTCATATGTCCCACAAGCAAAAGCTTCCCGACGCCATTCAGTGCGGATTGGATTGCGGCGATCTGACTCAGCACATCATCACAATAAGTATCCTTCTTGATCAGGCCTCTGATACCCCGGATTTGTCCCTCGCTCCGATTCAGCCTGGAAACAAGATTCGTCTTCATTTAGGAATGATGACTCTTCCGCTCGCCTCCATTCAAACCGCATTCATGACCTTCAGCCTCTATGGTTTCATTCGTCATGTGCTCACCTCTTAAGTTCAATATACAATACCCCCCTTGGGTATGTCAATGGAGAATGATTAAAATCATGAGCTCATTGCTTAAGCTTGCTGCGCACATGGATTTGTCCGTCTTCCGTTACCCGCATTTGAACTTCACCGTGGAGATCCGTTCGCAGCACCCCCGTTTTCCGTTCCTGCAAACGTGCGGTCACCACCGGACTGGGATGTCCGTACACATTATGCTCTCCTACGGAAATAACGGCAAGCCTCGGCTGCCATGCATCGAGCCATGCTTCGCTGGAGGAGGTTTTACTCCCATGATGGGCAACCTTCAGCACATCGATGGGCGCTAAAACAGACGTCCTGGAGGATCGTGTATAGGTAGAAGCCAAAGCAGGAAGTGGGGCTGAGCTATTCGGCTGCGTCTGATTGCCAATCTTCCCGGCAGCCTGTGCTATGCTGTCCAGCATGCGATGCTCACCGGCTTCATCCACGTCGCCTGTAAACAGCCACTTTGTTCCTAGCATACTCATCAGCAGCACGAGAGATTCCCCGTTTTGTTCCTTTTCAATGCGGATCGCATCAGCCCCAGCTTCCGCTATGGGGAATAAAACCTGCAGGCTTGTCTTCTCATCTACCTCCAGTCTATCTCCGGAGTACGCCTTTACCAGTTGAGCGCCTTGGGCAAGCGCCGTTTGAAACAGCTTTTCCACGGCTGCCCCGGGCTTGAAGGTGCCCGTTGAATACGACCTCTCTAACAGGAATTTGCTCCAATACTGCCTGCAAGCCGCCGATATGGTCCGCATCCTGGTGAGAAATAACCAAATAATCGATTTGCTGGATGCCTCTTTTTTTGAGCAGAGGCACCAGCAGCTTGCGCCCTACCTCATAGGGGTCCTTGCGTTTTTTCCAATCATCTCCGGGCTTGCCAAAGGTAACCGTACCTCCGCCATCAATCAATAGAATGCTGTTGCTGACCGGAGAACGAATCAATATGCTGTCTCCTTGTCCGACATCGATAAAATCGACTTCTCCCTGTCCGCCCCGCCGCTCCGCATCATATCCCCAGAATAAAAGCAGGATCATCCATAGCATGGCCGCTGAGAGCAGCACAGCCGATTTCAGCGGCATCCATTTCTTCGCCTGTTCTTGGGGAGCTGCAGAAAATCCGATCTGCAGCATCGGCCCCGCCTCTGGCGGTATAAAGCTTTGCTTGTAAAGGTGAACGCCATACAGCAAAAACACGGCGCCGCCGTAATAGCAAAACATCCAGCCAAAGCCCGGTGTCCGCCAAATCGTTTGAAAAACACCCCATCGGCTTGCCGTTTCGACAATCGCAAAGATCCATTCATTCAGCCAGGTGACCGGCCAAGCTATGACTTTGCCTGCCGGCAAATAGATGAGCCCAAGCAGCATAGCCGCCGTTCCCGCCGGCATGACGGCCATGCTGAAAAGCGGTACAAGACACAGATTCGCGGCCAGTGAAAGCAAAGAAAACTGATTGAAATAGTAAATTGAAACGGGAAAGGAAACCGCTTGCGCCACAACCGCAATGGATACGGCGTCTCTCCAGGCCCGCGAGCGGATCGGAAGCATACGGCTGACGTGCGGGACACCGAGAATAAGGCCGATCGTAACTAGAAAAGACAGCTGGAAGCTCACATCCAGCAAATAATAGGGCTCCCATACCAGCATGGCCATCCCTACCAGCAGCACGATATGCAGCCCGTCCTTCAAAGCATGCCTGTAAGCCGCATATAAGGCTACCATGGCCATCAGTCCGGCGCGAATAATGGATGGCGACGCCCCTGTTACGGCAATATAGAGCGGCATCAATAAAATAGCGGTTATCAGGTAGGTTTCTCTTGTAAAGCCCAGCCGCCGCATGAGCCAGATCAAACAGCCTAAAAAGATAGTTACGTTCAGTCCTGAAATGGCAATGATATGGGTCAAGCCAAGCTGAGAAAACTGCTGGAACTGCAGCGGATTCAGGTCATCCGTCAGACCGACCAGCATCCCTTTCATAAATCCGGACTGCAACGCCGGAAAAAGCTGCTCTACGCACTGCCCTAACCGGTCCCGAAGCTGGTCGTTCCACCGGAGCACCCTCTCCAGCGTCCAGGATACCGGAGGCCGCACGCTTATTGACTCCGCGCCTTTGACAGAAATCTGCCAATGAATATGCTGAAGCTTTAAATACCCCCGATAGTCAAATCCGCCGAAGTTTCTCGCTTCCTCGGGCAGCTTGGCACTGCCCTGCAGCGATACCAGATCGCTGCGTTGCCAGCGCCGCGCCGTCTCCTGCTCGCCTTGCGTGAGCAGCTTGACATTTACGGCAAACCGTTCGCCATCCACTGCTGCGGAGGCTAATATGAATGCCGCCTTATCCCCGTCCACCTCAACCGGTGAAACAATAACCCCTTCCAGAGAAATCGATGTCTCCGTAACCGCATCCTCAGATTGGCCCCCCGCCGCAATAAAATGGGACTGATTCCCCCGGTCATACGCCTCGTAATACCCGGCGGCGACCAGAATGACCAGCAGACCGCACAGCAGCTTATGTCCCGGAAAAGGAAATATCCATACAATACAAGCCGCCGCCGCCAGCGCCAGACTCGTCACGTAGGAAAGTATCGAAAGCTCCGCCCCTGCGGCAAGCGCATAACCTGCAGTCCAGAGCAGCGTAACGGCTACAACAGGACGGCTCCTCATCCACCCCACCAGTGGCCCGCCTCCCTTCTAATCTTTAATTTCATCCCGCCTTGTCCCGCTTGCAGCAAGTCAACTGCGGACTCCATTGCTTCAAATAAAAAAACCTCTTCTCCCGAAGCATCGGTAAGAAGAGGTTCTTCCTCTAACAATCGTATTACGTTAATGCTGAACTTCGCCCATCGTTCCTTGCGGAGGCTCATAAGCTTCCAGGCAGCGGAACAAAATGCCTTTCTGCTGCATCAGCGCCTTCACTTTCTCGCTGTCCTTCGGATAAGGACGATGGTAGACAATCTCGCTGATCCCGCTGTTAGCCAGCATGTTGGCGCAGGTCCAGCACGGCTGATCGGTTACGTATACGGCAGAGCCTTCCCGATCCTTCGGATCGGTAAACAGCAGCAGGTTTTGTTCCGCATGAATCGTCCGGATGCAGCGCTGCTTTTTGACTACCTGTTCGCTGCCGTCCTTAGTGACCAGCTCAAACTCTTCGACAAGCATGCACCCTGCCTCCGAACAATCGGGGACGCCCATCGGCGCACCGTTATAAGCGGCGCCCAGCAGCTTTTTGCCTTGTACCAGCACCGCCCCGACATGTCTGCGGCTGCATTGGGATCGCGTTGAAGCCATATAAGCCATGTCCAAGAAGTAAGTATCCCAATCTTTACGCATCGTATGATCTCTCCCAACCTATCTCTCTAATGGTTTGTTAATGCTTATGCTTGCTGGCTCGCCTCGATCGCCTGGCCCAAATCGTACAAAATATCACCAATGGACTCCGTGCCAATGGACAAGCGGATCATGCCCGGGCTAACGCCCGCCGCTTCCTGCTCCTGCTCCGACAGCTGCTGATGCGTCGTGCTGGCCGGATGAATGATCAGCGACTTGGAATCGCCGACATTGGCCAAGTGTGAGAACAGCTTCACATTGTTAATGACTTTACGTCCCGCGTCGATTCCGCCTTTGATACCGAATGTCATGATAGCCCCTTGACCCTTCGGCATGTACTTTTGAACCAAATTGTAAGAATCGTGACTTGGCAGACCTGCGTAGCTGACCCAATCGACGGCTTCATGCGCCTCCAGGAATTGCGCTACCTGCAGCGCGTTCGAGCTGTGGCGCTCCATGCGCAAATGCAGCGTTTCCAGACCTTGAAGCAGCTGGAACGAGTTGAACGGTGAGATCGCCGCTCCCATATCCCGCAGCAGCTGTACTCTTGCTTTAATAATATAGGCAATCGGTCCGACGGCATCGGTGTATACGACCCCGTGGTAGCTCGGATCCGGCTCGGTCAAGCCGGGGAATTTGCCGCTGGCCTTCCAGTCGAACGTGCCTCCGTCTACGATAATTCCGCCGATCGAAGTCCCGTGGCCGCCAATAAATTTGGTTGCCGAATGAACGACGATATCTGCCCCATGCTCGATAGGACGGCACAAATATGGGCTCGGGAAGGTGTTATCGATAATCAACGGAATGCCATGCTCATGAGCAATGGCGGCAACCGCCTCGATATCCAGCACATTGCCTTTCGGATTCCCGATCGTTTCCGCAAAGATCGCCTTGGTTTTCCCGGTGATAGCGCTCCGGAAGTTTTCCGGGTCGTTGGAATCGACAAAATTGACATGGATGCCCAGCTTCGGCAGTGTCGTCGAAAATAGATTGTATGTACCGCCGTAAAGACTTGCGGCAGAAACGATTTCATCTCCCGCTCCGGCTATGTTCAGAATCGAATAAGTAATGGCCGCTTGACCGGATGCCGTAGCTAACGCAGCCGGCGCTCCTTCCAATGCGGCGACGCGCTTCTCGAACACATCTGTCGTCGGGTTCATCAGACGCGTATAGATGTTGCCGAATTCCTTCAATGCAAACAAATCGGCAGCATGATCGGTATCGCGAAACCCGTAGGATGTCGTTTGATAGAGCGGAACTGCACGAGACATCGTAGTCGGATCGATCTCCTGACCTGCATGGACAGCCAATGTTTCAAGACCAAGCTTACGTTCCTCAGACATGGTATTGCCTCCCTTTAATAGATAAATAATAGTATGATTATGGGTTCACTGCTATTTTCTCATAAATGGTAAAAAAACGAAAGCGCTGTTATGCAGTAATCGCATCAAGGCGCTACGGTCACATAAGGCCTCATCTTTGCCAGCAGCTTGTCTCCGATGCCCTTCACCTCCAGCAGCTGCTCTACGCTTTGAAAACGTCCCCCCTGCTGTACACGGTAGTCGAGGATCGCCTTCGCTTTGCTGTCCCCGATACCGGGAATAGCGGTCAACTGGCCCGCCGTGGCGGTATTAAGATTGATTCTGCCCCCGGCTTGAGCTGAGCTCTGGGCCGCTGGCGCCGCCGAACTTTGGGACGGCTTGGGATCGAGGGTTCCCGCCGCAGCAGCAGCGGCGCTTTCGTCCGCCTGACCAGAACTTGCCGAGGCTGCCGGCGGCGACGTGCCGGCTTCATTCGAGCCTGCTGTGCCCGAAGCTGCGCTCGCGGCCGCCTGGGGTGCACCCGAAGCTGCAGCAGCGGCCCCACCCCAGGCTTCCAGCGGAGCCGCCGCGCCGGAAACGGCTCCCGGCTGCGGAACTGCCGGCTCCGTGCTCTCGCCGGAGGCTGCTTGCGAGGCGCCGGACGGGCCGGCGGGGTCACTCGCAGGCACGCTCCCCGCCTTAGCCTTTGCCGCAGCAGCCGGCTTGGCTGCCCCTCCTTCTTCCGCCTGCTCCAACAGCAGCTCGCGCATGTCCTCGTTGGCCAGCCGCCAGCCTGCTTGAGCTTTGGCTGCAGCCGCCCACAGGGAATAACCGAACCAGCCGGCTGCTCCTAAGGCAAGACATCCGAGCACCAAAGCAAGCGGCAGCCATTTTTTGTGAAGCATGCTTTCTGACATACAATGATTTCCCTCCATTTCCTTCATTCGTTTATGAAAACCCGGTTTTCAAGAAAAAAACATATTCCCCCCCTAAAACTCATATGAATTAAGAAGGCTGCAGTTTATTCAGGGGGGATGGTCATGAGAGTAGGATTCATAGGCACAGGCAGCATGGGCAGTGTACTCATCGAAGCATTCATTCAATCCGGAGCTTTGAACCCGGATCAAATTGTGGCGACGAACCGCACGATCGAAAAAGTGGAGCGATTGGCAGTCTCTTATCCGGGCCTGCGGGTTGCTTCATCCAATATAGAAGTGGTCAGCAGCTGCGAGCTGTTCTTTATTTGTGTCAGGCCTAACGATTACAAAACCGTTTTAGACGAAATCAGCGCCACGGCGCGTCCTTCCCAGGTACTGGTCTCAATCACCAGCCCCGTGCTCATCCGCCATCTGGAAGGCCAGATCGCATGCAAGATCGCCAAGATTATACCCAGCATTACGAACTATGCCTTTAGCGGTGCGACGCTGTGCATTTACAGCGACCGCATGACGGCCGAGGATAAGGAACTGCTTGAAAACCTGCTTTCCCATATCAGCGCCCCCATCCGGGTGTCAGAGAAGCATACCCGGGTCTCCTCCGATCTGACCAGCTGCGGTTCAGGCCTTCCTTTCCTTCTTCCTTCAAAAATTCGTTGATGCCGCCGTTCAGGAAACCGGTATTTCCGAGACCGAAGCCACGCAGCTTGTTAGCGAAATGACGTTAGGGACGGGCAAACTGCTCACGACAGGCGGCTTTACGCCGGAGGGAATTAGAAAACGGGTTTCCGTTCCCGGGGGAATCACCGCCGAAGGACTCCGTATAATGGAAAATGAGCTGTGCGACATGTTTAACCATGTGATCCGCACAACTCATTCTAAATACGAAGAGGATTTGGAAAAGCTCGAAGCACGGTTTTTGACCACAAAGGATGATTAAAGACGCGATGCTTTCGCTGTTCTCTTCTATGAACCGCCCTGACCCGCCGGAATTCCGCCGGACAGAGCGGTTATTTTTTTGAACCTTAGTATTAATCTTAGTTTAGTTTTAAGTCTTAGCCGACCACGATATTGACAAGCTTGCCTTTTACGGCAATGACCTTGCGGACCGATTTGCCTGCCATCGCTTCCTGCACCTTTGCCATTCCCATCGCCAGCTCCTGCAATGCGGCTTCATCCGCATCCTTGGCAACGTTCGTCCGCTCGACGATTTTACCGTTCACCTGAACGACGATTTCGACTTCGTTATCCACCGTCCATGCCTCTTCGTAAGCCGGCCATGCCGCATAAGTAATCGAGTCGTTATGTCCGAGCTTCTGCCACAGCTCCTCGGCCAAATGGGGGGCGATAGGAGACAGCAGCTGTACGAAATTCTCCATAGCCTGCTTCGGCAGCACATCCGTTTTATATGCCTCGTTGATGAAAATCATCAGCTGGCTGATCGCGGTGTTGAAGCGAAGCGCCTCCAGATCCTCCGTAATTTTCTTGATGGTCCGGTGCCAGATCCGTTTGAACGCATCGCTGCCATGAGCGTCGTCGCTATTGATCTTACCGTTCAATTGGCCGTCCTCGTTAACGAACAAGCGCCAGATCCGGCCCAGGAAGCGGTAGGAGCCTTCCACCCCGTTTACATTCCAAGGCTTGGTCGCCTCCAGCGGCCCCATAAACATTTCGTACATCCGCAGCGTATCCGCGCCGAATTCATTGACGATTTCATCCGGATTAATGACATTGCCGCGGGATTTACTCATTTTTTCATTATTTTCACCCAGGATCATCCCTTGGTTTACCAGCTTGTAGAACGGCTCCTTCGTTTCGACGACACCCAGGTCATACAGCACCTTATGCCAGAAACGGGCGTACAGCAGATGCAGCACCGCATGCTCCGCGCCTCCGATGTACAAATCGACCGGCAGCCATTTGCGCTGCAGCTCCGGGGAGCACAATTCTTTATCGTTCTTCGGATCGATAAAGCGCAGGTAATACCAGCAGCTTCCCGCCCACTGCGGCATCGTATTCGTCTCGCGGCGCGCTTTCATCCCGGTTTCCGGATCGACTGTGTTCACCCACTCCGTCACATTGGCAAGCGGCGATTCGCCGGTTCCGGAAGGCGCGATATGATCCACGTCCGGCAGCAGCAGCGGCAGCTGATCGACCGGTACGGTTTTCATCGTCCCGTCTTCCAGGTGCAGAATCGGGATCGGCTCGCCCCAATAGCGCTGACGGCTGAACAGCCAATCGCGCAGGCGGTACGTTACTTTGCCGCGGCCTTTGCCTCCGGCTTCAAGACTCTCGATCATTGCGGCAATCGCCTGCTCGTTGTTCAAGCCGTTCAAGAAGTCGGAGTTTACATGCTTGCCGTCGCCCGCGTAGGCCTCTTTCGCAACATCTCCGCCTTGGACAACCTCAATAATCGGCAGATCGAACTGCTTGGCAAACTCCCAGTCGCGCTGGTCATGCCCCGGCACCGCCATAATGGCTCCCGTACCGTAGCCTCCCAGGACATAATCTGCGATCCAGACCGGCACCTTGCTGCCGTTTACCGGATTCACCGCATAAGCGCCTGTGAACACCCCGGTTTTATCCTTCGCCAGATCGGTACGCTCGAGATCGCTTTTGCGAGCCGCTTTGTCCTGGTATTCCTTCACAGCCGCTTCCTGCTCCGGTGTCGTAATGGCGGATACGAGCTCATGCTCAGGCGCCATGACGCAGTACGTTGCACCGAACAGCGTATCCGGACGGGTCGTGAATACCTTCAGAGCTTGGCCTTCATGACCGTCGATCGCGAATTCGACCTCTGCCCCCGTCGACTTGCCGATCCAGTTGCGCTGCATGTCTTTGATCGACTCGGACCAATCCAGCTCTTCCAGATCCTCCAGCAGACGCTCCGCATATTCCGTAATTTTCAATACCCATTGGCGCATCGGCTTGCGGATGACCGGATGGTTTCCGCGTTCGCTCAGGCCGTCGATGACCTCTTCATTGGAAAGCACGGTGCCAAGCGCAGGACACCAGTTGACCGGCACCTCGTCTACATACGCCAGCCCTTTGTTGTACAGCTGGATAAAGATCCACTGCGTCCATTTATAGTACTCCGGATCCGTCGTGCTGATTTCCCGGTCCCAATCATAGGAAAAGCCCAGCGATTTGATTTGGCGGCGGAAGTTATCGATGTTCTTAAATGTAATATCGCGCGGATGCTTCCCTGTATCGAGAGCATGCTGCTCGGCCGGCAGACCGAAAGCGTCCCAGCCCATCGGATGAAGCACATTATAACCGCGCATCCGCTTGAAGCGGGATACGATATCTGTCGCCGTATAGCCTTCCGGATGACCTACATGCAAGCCTGCTCCGGACGGATAAGGGAACATATCCAGCGCGTAAAACTTCGGCTTACTGTCATCGTCAAGCACCTTGAACGTCTTATTCTTATCCCAATACTCCTGCCATTTCGGTTCTATAACCAGCGGGTTATAGCCTTGTTGTTCTTTCGTTTCCTGCGTCATTTCCTTGCTCCTCCTTCAACATGCGTTCCAAACTACCAAAAAAGCCCCTCATCGCTAGCGCAACGCTAGGGACGAGAGGCAGAATTCCCGTGGTACCACCCTAGTTAACAGCGGGCATGCTTTGCCCGTGTTCACTCTTCCCCTTAACGCGGGGGCGACGATCAGGATTAGGCTGGCGGCTGCCGAATCGGATTCCCGTATTACGACAAGGCCAAGCTTCTCCCTTCTGGCTCCAAGACGAGTTCACTCTGGTCATTTACCGGCTCCCACCGAAATCTCCGGCTCTCTGAGAAATGATACAAGCTACTACTTCTTTTCACAGCTGTAAGGATATACAGCGATTATATGTAAAAATCGCCAATCATGTCAAGTGCGCCGTCTCTCACATCTGATTAGAAACGGCATAAGCTGGAAAAGATAGGCTTATAAAAGCAGCGCATGCCGTATCCATGAAACCGAGGTGCTTTCTAATGACCGGACTTGTTAACGGAGTCCTTTTATCGCTGCCCCTGTGGGGCATTATTTTCGGCGTCGTCCGCCTGGTTCTTGAGCTATTAAAATGACCGTTCCGGCAGTTGAACCCCGCAATAAAGACTGCGCAAGCTCTCCATTAAACCTTATTTACGCGCCACAAAAAAAGCCCGCTGCGTCGTCTTCGTCACCGACTTCCACGCAAAATCGCCGTACATCTCCACTTCGCTGAAGCCCGTTTGCTGCAGCTGCCGTTTCAGCCATGCCATAGGGTAGGCTCTCTGCACGTGCAGCTCGTCCACCCGGCGGAACCGCTCGCTCCCAGTATTTGAACTGCCTCTTTCCATATCGCTTACAAAGATCGTCAAGGCATGCTCAATTTCACAGCGCTCCGCGTCCAGCTCGCTTGTCCAAATATAGGCAACGTCATCCTCATTCAAAAAGAACGGCTGCGCCTCCGCGTAGGCCTCCAGCTGATACGGCGTGTGCACATCGAACACAAATAAACCTCCGGGATTCAATCCGGCGAATACCTGCTGAAATGTTTGGGCGACCTCTTCCTCCTCCAGCAGATAGTTGAGGCAGTCGCACAAGGAAATGACCGCATCGACCTGACGGTGCAGGCTCCATTCGCGCATATCCTGCTGCAGCCAGGCGACCGAGCCTCCTGCCGGAAACGGCTGGTGCCGTTCCGCTTCCGCCCCTTTTTGCTGGGCGACGGCAAGCATATCGTCAGACAGATCGATGCCGTACACCTCGATTCCCTGCCGCGCCAACGGGATAGACAAGCTCCCAGTTCCGCAGCCCAGATCTGCGAGAGTCCGCGGTTTGCCGTATTTGCTCCAGCATTGGCTTAAGAAATCGAGCCATTCCGGGTACGGCATTTCTTCCATCAGCCTATCGTACAGATAGGCGAACTCGGCGTATGCCACTTGGGAAATCCCCTCTCATTGAAAAACCGGCAGGCCCCGAGGCTCCCGTTCCCGCTCAACAGGCCAAGGAATGCCTCGGCAGATCGCTGCCGGTTCGTTATTTATCTTTATTCGCTCTGCGGCTCCTGCTGCGCTTCCGGCTTCAGATGGGTCCAGCTTCCCTGCTGGTAGACCAGACCTTCGCGCATCAGCTTGCCGATCGCCCGTTTGAAAGCGGACTTGCTTATTTTGAATCGCTGCATAATGACATCCGGCGGCGTTTCGTCCGAGTAAGGCATCGCCCCGTTCGGCCGTTCCTTCAGGAAGGCCAGCAGCTGCTCGGCATCCTCGTCCCGTCCGACTTCCTTAGCCGCTTTCATCGTACAGTTGGCATTGCCGTCCTCACGGATAAAACCGACGCGGACTTCAACCTCCTCGCCGAGCCGAAGGCGGCGGGTTCTTTCCGTAGCATGAATCATGCCGATCACGCCGAAGCCGATCACGCCGCCGTCCAGCACCAGGAACGTGCCCATCTGCAGCGCTTTGTACACTCTGCCCTTAATCAGCTTGTTCTTCCAGCTCGCCGGCGCGTCGAAACAAAGCGGCTTCAGGTCGTGCTCGTTGGCGGTCTTCGCGATCAGCCTGCCTTGACGGTCGTGCGCCAGAACGACATACACCTTGTCCCCGATTTGGGGACGAAGCTCCTGCAGCTCCGGCTGTTCACGGAACGGCAGCAGCAAATGCCGGCCTAATCCCATCTCCAGAAAGCATCCGAACCGCTTATGAATATCGACAACCTCGAGAAGCGCCACCTCGCCCAATTGGATAAGCGGCTCCCGCATCGTTGCGGCCAGCCGGTCCGTCCGAATCGTAGAATAGAAACACTTCCACTTCCCCGCCGACAGGCACTTCGCCTACCGTCTCGCTGTAGTGAAGGAGTACGTCCTGTACTCCGTCTGTCAAAAAATACCCGTGAGGCGAAACTTCCCTTGCAACCTCCAGGTCGTACCATTTACCTGCTTCTAAACTCATACCCGCTCTACCACTTTCGCATCCGACCAAAGCCGTTCAATATTGTAATACTCGCGATCATCGCGGTGGAATACATGCACCACTACATCGCCCAAATCCACCAGCACCCAACGCGCGGTGTCCATGCCTTCCGTACCGCGCACGCGCGCGCCAAGCTCTTCCGCTCTTTTGCGGACTTCCGTCGCAATAGCCTGCACCTGCGTCTCGGAATTACCGTGACAAATAACGAAATAATCGGCGATCAGCGAGATACCCTGCAGGTTCAATGTCACCAGATTCATTGCTTTTTTATCGTCAGCCGCATCAACGACCGCATTCATTAATTGATCGGGGGTTACGCTCATTCAATTTCCTCCTTTATTCATTCCGTTCAGTTTTGAAGCTCCGGCTCAACCGGTTCCGACAGCTTTATCTCGTCGACCAGCCCGTTTCGCGCATGGATCGTAAGCGGGTATACCTTCCTCCCCTTATCCAGCAGAAACCGGATGGTACCGTCAAACGCGTACAATAGTGCTTTCTCTACATTATGTTCAGCGATTTCACGAATATTATGCACCCCTGGAAAATCGCGACCCGGCTCGATATAATCGGCCAGACAGACCACCTTTTCGAGCAGCGACATCCCCTGCCGGCCGGAAGTATGGTACCGGATCGCATCAAGTATTTCTTCATCGCCGATGCCGTAATTGCGCTTTGCGATAAATGCGCCGGCATGAGCATGCCAGAGCTCTTTATCATAATCCAGCAGATCCTGCGGCAGATTGTTCTCCCGAATCACCTTAGCCTGCTCCTGCACGGGCCAAAATTTGCAAACATCGTGCAGAATGGCGGCCGTATAAGCTTTCTCCGGATCGCAGCCGTATCTGCGCGCCAGGATGACCGACGTTTCCATCACCCCAAGGGTATGCTCCCACCGCTTGGCGGGCATCTGCGACTTCACTGCTTCTATCAACTGTTTACGATCCATAGATGCCGTTCTCCTCGATATATTCGTATACCCGATCCGGAACCATGTAGCGGATGGACAGCCCTTTGGCTTTCCGGCTGCGGATGCGGGTGGAAGACAGCTCGATCAAGGGCATCTCGGCAAGGCTTACCGCCTGCTGAATATGAACCGGCAAATCCTCCAAATCCAGAATATACCCGGGCCGCATCAGTCCGATAAAGGTAATCAGTGCCGTGAGCTCCTCAATTTTATACCATTTGGGCAAAAACTGTACCATATCCGCTCCGATGATATAAGAAAAATGAATGCCGGGCTGCTCCTCACGAAGCAGCTTTACCGTATCGATGGTATAGGATATGCCGCCTTTGCGCAGTTCGATATCCAGCGGGCGAAAATAAGGATGCGCGTCCACCGCCAGCTTGACCATCTGCAGACGCTGCTCGGCAGAGGCCAGCGGAGCGTTCTCCTTATGCGGGGGCACATTCGTCGGCATAAACCACACCTCGTCCAGCCCCGCCTGCTCGCAGGCAATCTGAGCGGCGATCAGGTGGCCGATATGAATAGGATCAAAGGTTCCTCCCATGATTCCAACCTTCATCCATACACCTCTTTTTCATCAAGAGATTAAGCTTGCTGTCACAGCAGCCGTTAAACGGGCAGCTCGATCGTTTTATTATCCTTCGACTCTTTATACAGCACGATAATTTTGCCGATGACCTGCACAAGCTCCGCGCCGGCCCCTTCGGCCAGCTGCTGGGCAATCTCGCTGCGGTCCTCAAGACAGTTGTTCAGCACGGTCACTTTAATCAGCTCGCGAACCTCGATAGCTTCTTCGATATGGCGGATCAGATGATCGTTGACGCCGCCTTTGCCTACTTGAAAAATAGGGTTTAAATGATGCGCCAAGGAGCGCAAATGTCTTTTCTGTTTGCCTGTCAGCATGATGATAATTCCTCTATTCTGATGTGATGAGCGTGCGGGAGCGATAGGAACCCGTTCCGCACGCTGAATGGTCATTTGAACGATTGCAGCACGGCGTCTCGCATCGCTGCGGTAGGCGCAGGCACGCCGGTCCGAATATTCGAACGCATACGCTCCCTGGTATATGAACATCCCCAGGCCGCTGTGAATGACTGCGCCTTTTCCTTCCGCTTCGCGGAGAAACCTCGTGATCAGCGGGTTATAGACTAAATCGCTGACCACCGTTCCGGAGCGGACAAGCGCGGTATCCATAGGCACGGAATCGACGTTCGGATGCATGCCGAGCGACGTATTGTTAACGATCAAAGCGGCATCGCCCGCCACATCGGTAAGCTCGTCAAGCCCCATGCCGGTCACCTGCGTGAACCCGGACATGCTGTGGGCAAGCTCGACCGCCTTCTCCTTGGTCCGGTTCGCAATATAAATATGCGCCGCGCCCTCTTTGGCAAGCGCATAGCCTACGCCGCGGGCCGCGCCGCCCGCACCGAGCATCAGCACTTTTTTCCCGTTCAGGTCAATGCCGGTCTCTTCCTTCAAAGAGCGGACATAGCCGATCCCGTCCGTATTATAGCCGATCAATCGGCCGTTGTCGTTGACAATCGTGTTCACCGCGCCGATAATGCGGGCGCCCTCGTCGATCTCGTCCAGGTAATCCATCACTTCCAGCTTATGCGGAATCGTTACGTTCACCCCGCGAAACTGCAGCGCGCGAATGCCTTTTATCGCATCCTCCAGCTGTCCCGGCAGGATATGAAACGCCGCATAGGCCGCGTTCAAGCCGGCTTCCTCAAATGCCCGATTCAGCATGATCGGCGACTTGGAGTGCCTGATCGGATCTCCGAATACTCCGTACATGATCGTATGGCTGTCCAATTGCTGCTTCCCCATGACCTGTGTTCCTCCCCGTCCCGCTCTTAAATCATCGATTCCCTGACAGCGACCTTCACGCCTTTGGGGGCATGAATCATCAGATCCGCACCCACGTCGCTGTTTACTTTAACCCAGCCGAGACCGGAAATGGATACATCATAAATTTTCCCTTTCGGAATACGAACCGGATGCTTCGCAAGCTTCGGCAGCTGCTCCAGCGCCTCAAGCGACGGCGGAGCCAGCATAACGCCCTTATGTTCTTCGTACAGCTCGTCGGCCCGCTCCAGCTTGGTCCGATGCGCAGGCAGCGCATTCGACACGTAGAACGTAAACGACTGCCGCGTCCCCTGCACGAAATCAAACCGGACATAGCTTCCGAAAAATATCGTCTGGTGCTCGTTCAATTGAAAAACAAGCGGCTTGAGCGGACGGTCCGGCATCAGCTTGCCGAGATCCTTCCGGCTGACGAGCTCGGTTAAACGGTGCGGGTACACAATCCCCGGCGTATCGATAATCGAAGTTCCGTCGTCCATCGGAATCTTTACCAGATCCAGCGTCGTGCCCGGATAATGCGACGTAGTGAGCTCCGCATCCAGATCGCTGTAATCGCGGATCAGCCGGTTAATCAAGGTCGATTTGCCGACATTCGTCGCGCCGACGACATAAATATCCCGGCCGTCGCGGAATTCGTCCAGCGCCTGAATAACCCGGTCGAAACCGAGGTTTTGCTTGGCCGAGCAGAGCACGACCTCGACAACCTTCAGCCCGAACTCCTTCGCCTGCTTGCGAACCCAGTTGACAATTTTATTGAAATTGGTCACTTTGGGCAGCAGATCGATCTTATTGACGACGAGCACGACCGGATTGTCCCCGACAAAGCGGGAAAGTCCGCTGATCAAGCTGCCTTCAAAATCGAAGATGTCGACAATATTGACCACAAGCGACTTCGTGCTTCCGACGTGGCTCAATAATTTCAGGAAATCGTCCTGATTTAGCGTCGTTCCCGACACTTCATTGTAGTTTTTGATCCTGAAGCAGCGCTGGCAAATGACCGGCGTCCGGCTCAGCGCCTGCTGGGGAACGTATCCGAGCTTGTCCTGATCCTCTGTTTGCAGCTTAACGCCGCAGCCCGCACAGGCCTCGGCGTCTTTTAAAATTTCTGTCATGTCATACCTACCTTTTCATCCAAGTTAAAGCTACTTTTTCCAGCGTCCGGTTGACTATCTTCGTAAAGACGCCCTCGTCTGCCTTCGCAATGGGAAGCACCAGAACGGTATACAATCCCATCCGGTTGCCTCCAAGCACGTCGGTCATCATTTGATCCCCGATCACAATGGCCTCGTCCGCCGACAGCTTCATCAGCTGCAGAGCTTTATGAAATGCCGCGCTGGTCGGTTTTTTGGCCCGATAAATAAATGGAAGCGATAGCGGTTCGGCAAACTGGGCTACGCGTACCTTGTTATTATTCGATACGATAACCACTTGAAATCCGATCTGGGCAACCACCTTGAGCCAATCGATCAGCTCCGGCGTCGCCAGCGGGGCCTTGGCCCCTACCAGCGTATTGTCCAGGTCGGTAATGATGCCCCGTTTCCCCTGCTTCCAAAGTTCATGTAAATCAATATCGTAAATCGTGTTCACTTGTAAGCGTGGAACCAGATTATTCAGCAACAAAATTCACCCCAGAACGAGCATATATACGCAAACTATACCATATATGTCCTTTTTGTTGCAAAAAGCTTTACACGGCAGGCCGTGCCGCCGCAACCTATCCTTCCTGATTTACGTCTATTTACCAAAACCTCTCAAAGAAGGCGATAGCATGATACGTTTTATGCGAAACAGAAAGCGTCAGGCTCTGGTCTGCTTCACCTCTATGCTGCTCTTGGCCGGCTGCTTCCAGACCCCGGCTTCCTCCAAGCCCAAATATGCTTTGGAGCAGTTGGACAGCAGGGTAGTGCAGGCCGACCGCCGGATCGGTCTGCAGCTGTACGGCGAGCTGACGAAAAGGCAAGAGGCGGGAAGCAACCTTTTCATCTCGCCCATCAGCATAACCATGGCACTGGCTTTGGCGTATAATGGCGCCCATGGCTCCACCCGAGCGGCCATGAGCCAGGCTCTGCAGTGGAACGAGCTGCAGCCGGAAGAGGTCAATCGCGGCCACGAGGTGCTGCTGGATCTGTTAAATCACAACGACAGCGGCTCTGTGCTGTCCATCGCCAATGCCATGTGGGTCCGCGAAGGATTGGCATTGAACCCGCAGTTTATGCGTCAAACCAAGACGTATTATCTTTCAGAGGTCAAAGCTTTGGATTTCACGAAAGAACGCGCGCCCCAAACCATCAATCAATGGGTCAAAAAGCAGACTCATGGCAAAATTCCCGCCATGGTCGAGCCGCCGCTGAATCCGCAAGCGCTCTTAATGCTCATGAATGCCGTCTACTTTAAGGGAAATTGGGCCCGTCCCTTCCGGGCGGAAGCAACCGAGCAGCGCGATTTTCATCTGACTGGCGGTAAGACCCGTCCGGTACCGATGATGAGCCAATCCGGTTCCTTCGAATACATGCGTACCGGCCAGTACCAGGCCGTCCGCATCCCCTATACCGGCAAGCGGCAGAGCATGCTCGTGATTTTGCCTGACGAAGCGTTAACCTTGGAGAGCCTGCAGGCGAGTCTGCTCTCTCATCCGGAGACGTGGTCCTCATCTTTCCCGGTTCAGCCGGGCACCCTCCGGCTGCCCAGATTTCAATTAAATGTCTCGCTTAGGCTTAACCAAGCCCTGACGGCGCTCGGCATGGCGGAAGCCTTCGCTCCGGGTCAAGCGGACTTCAGCGGAATAACGGCTGCGGCCGACAAGCTCAGCGTGGACGAAGTTCTGCACAAATCCTTTATCGAGGTGAATGAAAAAGGACCGAAGCCGCTGCGGCCACCTCCGTGCAGATGGCAGGTTCCGCGCCGGCGCCTGCCGCGGCTCCTTTTGAAATGACGGTCGACCGTCCCTTTTTCTTCGCTATTGAGGACCGTTCGACCGGAGCGCTGCTGTTCCTCGGGTCGGTCTTCTCCCCGGAACAATAACAATGCAGGCCAGCACAAGGGGACTGCTTCCTTCCCGCGCCTGCGCACAGCAACAAGAAAAACGCCGGCTGCCTTTTCGGAGGCCACTGAAGAACTTACGTTTTTTCGGTGAGTCCAGGCGTTAGGCGAAAAAAATGCGGCACCTGTTCCGATTTTCTCGGAGGGTACCGCATTTTTCATAGGGCTTTACGCTATTTTTTAGTCAGCCAGTTTCAATATCCGCTTTAAGTTTACTGCGAATATGGCCATAGCTCCTTGTATCTGCATGCCTAACAGACCCGAGGACGTGGCTACGTCGTACCCGTGCCGGTGCTTAAGTTCGCTGTTTTTGGCCTCGATCTTGTACCGTTCTTTCGCCTTCTCTTTGAAATACTCCGTTTCCTGGAATGCCATCTGCTCGGCGTGCTCCCCGGATTTAATGCTCACCGAGTACGTTTTACTTTTAGAGCCCTCCTTGTAGCATCCTTCTTTGAAGGGGCATCGTTTGCATAGCTCCACATCGAAATAGTAAGTGTCCTTTTGGTTTTTGCTGATTCCCTTTTTTCCTGTCCGCGCTTTCCGAATCGCCATATGGCCTGCCTTGCATACATACATGCCTGCATCTTTATTGAATTCGAATTCATCTTCCTTTTTGCGCATACCCTGGGTGATTTGTGGGTTAAGCCGGGAGACGAGTTCAATCTGATTTTCCTTGCTGTATGCGATGTTTTCTTTTTCCGAATAGGCCATATCGCCAATTACCGTCTTTACATCCATGCCCGCAGCCTTGCTTTTCTCGATGAGCGATTGCAACTGCTTGCCATCGTTCTTCTCTCCGGTCGTTACAATTGCCGCCGTAATGATTCGTTCCTCACTCATGGCAATATGCGTCTTATAGCCAAAAAACGAGGAATCTGCACTCTTGTGGCCGACGCGCGCATCCTGATCTTGCGAGATGCGCAGTTGTTCTATGTCATCCTCGACGGTCTCTTTTAGCAGATTCAACGGTTCTGTAATCTTAGGCAGTTGGGCGATACCAAGCCCGGTTTCGGTAACCTCAATGAGCTTCTGGCAATAGTCGATCTCGGCCTCGAGCGTATCCACGGCGTTCTTGGCAGGTAGCTTCCCCTTCAGCGATTCGTCGATAGAGTAGATGGCTTTTCGCAATTTGCGGGAACGGTCCTGTAAAATCTCCCACGGTGATTTCTGGTTATAACGGGCTTTTGTATGCGTCGCGTCCACGATGATGGAGGTGCTCGTTAAAATCCCTTGCGCAGTAGCTAGTTCAACTGTCTTGCCGATGAGCAGATCCAGCAGATCCATGTTTTTTAACCGCAACTTGCGGAACTTCGTAAGGGAGCTCGGGTCGATGACGGCTTCTTCCGGAGCCATCTGAAGGAAGTATTTAAAAGACATATCGTACCGGGAGCGCTCGACCAGATCCACGTCCGACACCTCGAAAATAGCTTTCAGAAGCAGATATTTAAACATCCGCAACGGATCGATGGCGTTACGGCCGTTGTCCAAACAGTAGTTAGCTTTCAATTCGTCGTAGACGAAGGAGAAGTCAACCAGCTCATTTATCTGGCGTAGCATGTGGTCTTTCGGCACGATGAGGTCATATAGCGCAGTGTATGGGCTTAATGCAAAAGAAAGTTGAGGCTGGAACATGGTCTTCACCCTTCCGACGTATTACTTTAAAGTATACAAGAAAAAAGGCACAGCGCCCTCAAAATATTGAGAGTCTGTACCTTTTCATTAATGGACTTTTTCAGTGGCCTCGCCTTTTCGGTTCGGCGTTTTTCACATTGATTTTACGGAGCACGCAAGCTAGAACTGGGAACGCAGCTTTTCAATAAGCTCGGAAGCCTGCTGCCAATCCTCTTCCGTTATTTCCGCCTTGCTGTACTTGGCCTTCTCGAAAATGGCCAGAATTTGATCCAGGTCCGCCTTCATCCACTTGCTCTGCTTCGTCCACCGGCGCATCGCTTCACGAAGCGTTTCATGCTCCTGACGTTCATAGCCGTTACGCCTGCAAATCCGCAGCAGCCGCTCGCATTCGACGATCACCTTCTGCTTCAGCAGGGAAGCGCGGCGGCGTTCCAGCCGTTCGTGGAGGACCTCAATGATCTGAAACTTCCATACCAGAAAGGCAGCCAGGGCAGCAAGCAGCAGTCCGATGCCGGTGAGTCTGACCCAATGCACATGATTGGACAAATCGGCCGGTTCCTCCACCGTTTCCATAGTCTCAGGTACGGCTGCAGGCTCCGTTTGGAGCTCCTCCGGAATGGAAACCTGCGGCAGTGCAAACCCTGCGGTCGGCTCGAACGGAACCCAGCCCCAGCCGCTGAAGTAGACTTCCACCCAGGAATGCGCGTCCGCATTGCGGACGGTATAGACTCCTGCCGCATCCGGATCGACCAAACCTGCCTCATCGCTCATAAAGCCGAACATTTCCTCCTGGGAGACCGCGCTCAAGCCCGACGCGTATCCTTTGACCCACCGGGTAGGCAGGCCGATCGAGCGGGACATGACAGCCATCGCGGAAGAGAAGTAGTCGCAGTAGCCTTCCTTGATTTCAAATAAAAAACGATCGACGAAATCGCGGCTGCGGCCTTTGCTTAAGTCCGGCTTATTCGAATAAGGAAAGGTTGTACGCAAATATTCCTCAATCTTTTTCGCCTTGTCGTATGGATTCACCGCGTCTTTGGTGACGTCGTTAGCCAGCTGTCTGACCCTTGCCGGCAGATTGTCCGGCAGCTGCAAGTACTCGGCGAATTCGGAACGGTTGACCGGTTCCGTCGCTTTGCGCAGTCCTTCCTCATCAATGACGGGCATTTGGGAAATGACGGTGTACGTTTTCGGGTATGGCTGCCGCTGCGCATTGTAGCGCAGCTCCCCTTGCATGGGCACCCACTGCAGCCCCTCAAAGCCCGTTTTGACGCCGTTCAAATCCGTCACCTTCTGCACGTTGAACGCCCCGAACAGGACGGGATACGGCTCTTCGTTAAGCAGCGTCACCGTCTGCTTCACTTCAACGGTTCTCATCTTGCTTCCCGCAGAGCGCGGGTCGTTCGCCAGCAGATTATCGGCACGCACGGCGGAGACGCCGGCCCGTTTATCGCTGTCGCTCAAATCCCACCCTTTGCCGCTGTATAAGGAGCGCGTTTCTCCGCGCCAATAGCTTCGGTGGGTCGTATCGACCGTCATCACAGGGGTGTAATCGAACTCGAAGCCGCTGCCGAGCGCGGCATCATTACGGCTGTACCCCGACGACGTATCCGCATTGGACACGACCGGAGCGACCTCAATTCCTTTGCCGGTCGTAAAATTAACCGGCTCGCCACGGTAGGTGCGCCACGCGGTATAAGGATCCGTCAATATTGGCCCTACTTCCGGCATCACCGTACCGATCGTAACCGTCAGGCAGATTAGTGCGATGACGGGAACGGCGATGGAAGTCGGATAATCGGCCAGATGACCCCAGGCCGCAGGGTCTTTTTTCCTGAGGCTCTGAAAGTGGCACAAGATGAGCAGGAACAATCCGCAGCCTACCGACATGGCTACCTGCGGCCAGAGATAGACGCTGGAGAACGAGTCGCGAATGCACATGGCGAGCACGCTCAAAATCATGAGGGCGTATACCCTCCATTTGACCTCAACCCACCAAATCACACTCAGATAAACGACCCATGCTCCCAAGCTGAACCATAAGTAAGGCGTCAGCTCATACAAGTTCAGAAATAATCTGGAGCTGAAAAAGCTGGCAAGCCGGATCGGTTGAATCACATCAAATGATTCCAGCACGAGGGTATTGATAATGATAAGGACGGCCAGTTGAAGCAGGCCGCGGAACAGCCAATGAAGGCGCGGGATATGTTCGAGGATGAAGGTTGCAAGCAGGGTCAGCTCGACAATCCGGACGGTCTCCGGGAGCCAGACCCCGTCTTCCTTTGCAATCCAGAACACGAATTGAAGAAGAAGCAGTCCTGCCAGCAGGACGGTAAGCCGGTGCGTCCAATTCGAGAAAAAGAACTGCCGCCACCACGTAACGGGTTCATTCATCCGCTTCTCCCCCCAGTACGACAGGAAGCTCCTGAAGAGAATGAACGGCATAGCCGGATATACCGAGCGAGCGCAGCTGCTTGAGCCAGCGTTCGTCGCTCTCGGAATCAGCTGTCAGCCAGATATGGCAGGGGTTCAACTGCAGCTGCTTCAGCCATCTGAATATTTGCAGCATGCCTTCCCCGTATTGGGGGGTGATCAGCGCCACAAAGCTGCCCGGCACAAGATTCTGCATCTTTTCTCGCAGCACCTGCTTCAATGCGTAGTTCCCGTCAGCCTCCACATGAATAAAATGCTGCTGAACCGCTTTATGCTGATTCTGCCCCGGTCTCGGCTCGTAGTACACATCATCCGAGCCGGTCGAAACCAAGCCCAGCGCAAGGCTTCGGCTCACCCCGTATTGGAACAGCGAGGCGGCTACGGATACCGCCAGCTCGAACTGTTCCAGATCGTCCTCGTAGGCTTTATTATAGCGGTCGAGCACCAGGTACGTTTTGGGCAGCGATTCACGCTCGAATTCCTTCGATTTCCACGTTCCGGTCTTCGCGGTTGCATTCCAGTGAATTCTCGAGAGCCGATCCCCGTAAATATACTCGCGGACGCCGTTGATCTGCGTCGTCTCCCTCACGGCCCGTGTGGTCGTGGAATGGTGGTTCGTCCCTTTCATCATTTGATGAAATTGCTGCCATTCCCTGATCGCCACCGTTTTCGGAAGCACCACAATACTGTGAGGCAGCGTCAGCGTTCCGCTGTGCTCGAAAAGTCCGAAAATATCCTCAGTCACGCAATCCGTACTGCCGAAGGCGTAGGAGCCTCTGCGCAGCGCAGGCGTCCTGTATTCCCATATCCCGCGGCGGCGCCAATCCGGCACGATCGTCGTTTCGAATTCGAGCTCGCTGCCGTTTTTATGATACAGCCGGTCTTTGACAAAAATATAAGGCATAGGCCAAAAGCCGGGAATTTGCAGCTGGATGCTGACGCCGAGCGAGCTGCCGGCTTCCAGCGTTCCGCCGTGTTCGATGTTGTTTAAAGATCTGGCTCCCTGCGTGCGCTTGATCCCGCTCCATTGGCCCAGGAGTAAATACACGCTCAGCAGGAGCATAATAACAAAAAGCATGAGCGCAAGCTTGCCGCCTTGAAACAGCAGATAACCGAGACTGCCGAGAAAGCTGGCCAGTACCGCCCAGAACGGCCGGCTCATGCGGGGACGTTCAACAAGTTTCTGAATGAACGGTTCCCTCATCATACTCATCTCTCCATCCGAACCGGCACCCTAACCTGCTGGAATACCGATTGAAGGACCGACTGTACCGTGGCTCCGTCCATACGCGCTTCCGCGTGAAGCAGGATCCGGTGTCCTAGCACGTAAGGCGCCAGAAACTTGATATCGTCGGGGATCACATAATCTCTCTCCTGGAGCAGCGCATACGCTTTGGCCGCCTGCACCAGAGACAGCGTGGCCCGCGGGCTGGCCCCCAGGAAAATCGACGGGTGCTCCCGGGTCTGCCTTGCTATGGAGACGAGATAGCCTGCTACCGCGTCATCCATATGCACCTGCTTTACCCGTTGCTGAATGCCGAGAATTTGCTCCGCATCAGCAACTGGCTCGAGGAGCTCGATCGGATGCACGACACTCTGCGACAAAATCATTTTCATTTCGGTATCCTCGTCCGGATAGCCCAGGCTGAACTTCATCATAAAGCGGTCCAGCTGCGCCTCCGGCAGCATATACGTCCCTTCAAAATCGATCGGGTTTTGCGTCGCCAGCAGCAAAAACGGCTGCGGCAGCGGATACGTCTGACCATCCACCGTAATATGCCGCTCTTCCATCGCCTCAAGCAGTGCGGACTGGGTTTTCGTGGTCGCCCGGTTAATTTCGTCCGCAAGCAGTATATTCGTCATAATGGGGCCTGCCCGAAAAATAAACACCTCATCCTTCGGATGGTATATCGAAACCCCGGTAATATCCGTAGGCAGTAAATCAGGATTACATTGGATACGGCGAAACTGGCCTTCGATCGACCGGGCCAAGGATTTAATCAGCACCGTTTTACCTGTTCCGGGAACATCCTCGAGCAGGACATGCCCTCCTGCAAGCATTGCTGTCAGGAGAAGCTTAATTTCGTCGAATTTACCGAGGATACAAGATTCCAAATTTGCCTGAATACGCTTTAGTATTTGAATGTCTTCTCTTAGTATAGCCTCCATGCTCCTGATCCTCCTTGGGGTTAGAATAGGCCTGCTGCAATGGTTAAAGTACGCCTCATTCTATTTTACAGGATTCAAAAAAGGCCGTATACGTGTAATCCTGCTAAAATTGTTTGTAAAATTACACATTATGGCTGATTTGTACCACTTTTCACAGCTTCCCGGCAGCGAAAAAGCCTTAAGGCAGCATACGCCTTAAGGCTGAGGGCATCGGGTCAGCGGATTATCCTCGCGGTCTTGCAACCAGGGCCGCAAGGAATGAAAAAATGACAGCCGCGGATACGCCCGCGCTCGTTATTTTGAAAATCCCCGTCAAAATCCCGATCGGCCCGTTCTTATCCAGTTCCTCCAGCGCCCCGTGCACCAAGGAATTGCCGAAGCTGGTAATAGGAACGGTCGCACCGGCTCCCGCGAATTCGATGAAGCGGTCGTACAAGCTTTTGTCCCCGATAAAAATGCCGTCAATGATCGCTCCCGCAACGACGAGCGTGCTCATCGTATGCGCCGGCGTCAGCTTCATCACATCCATCATAAGCTGCCCGACGACGCAGATAGCCCCTCCAATTACGAAAGCCCAAACAAACTGCATAAATATTTCCATCGATCTTCAACCTCCACTCTCGATTGCTACGGCATGAGCGATGCACGGAATGCTCTCCCCCTGCTGAAAAGACAAGGGTGACAGCAGCGCGCCGGTAGCCACGATAAGCACCCGTTTCAATTCCTTCTTGCGAAGCTTCTTCATAATGTGACCGTAGGTCACGACGGCCGAGCAGCCGCAGCCGCTGCCGCCGGCCATGACAGGCTGGTTCTCAACGTCATAAACCATTAAGCCGCAATCGTAATACTGGGTCTGATGCATCGGCACCTGATGCTTTTCGAGCATTTCACAGGCGATGTCATAGCCGACCTTCGCCAAATCCCCGGTTAAAATCAAATCATAGTAGCCCGGCTCCCGGTGAAAATCCCGGAAGTGGGCTTGAATGGTGTCGACCGCCGCAGGAGCCATTGCCGCTCCCATATTGAACGGGTCCTTGATCCCCATATCGACCACTCTTCCGATCGTTGCCCCGGTCACGACAGGCCCGTCTCCCGAGGTGCCCAGCACAGCAGTCCCCGCACCCGTCACGGTATATTGGGCCGTGGGCGGCTTCTGCGAGCCGTACTCTGTCGGGTAACGGAACTGCTTCTCCGTCGTGCAGTTATGACTGCACGTGCCTACCAGCACATGCTTGGCATACCCCGAGCTCATGATGAGCGAGCCCAGAGCAAGACCTTCCATGGATGTGGAACAGGCGCCGAAAATGCCGATATAAGGAATGGTCAGCGTTCTCGCGGCAAAGGTATTGCTAATAATTTGGTTCATCAAATCGCCACCGACGTAAAACTGGATCTGTTCCTTGGTCAGGCCGGCTTTGTCGATAGCCAGCTTGGCGGACTCCTCCAGTAGCTTGCGCTCGGCCTTCTCCCAGCTGTCCTGCTCCAGCAGCATATCGCCGTGCACCAGATCAAAATCATGTACCAAAGGGCCCTTCCCTTCGTCAGGGCCGACAACGGTTGCGGTCGACTGAATCACCGGGCGTTTGCTAAAGTTCCAGCTTTGATGCCCCTGCAGCATGCGGATTACCTCCCCGTTCCAAAGAGTAAATGGACTATACCGACGAAAAACGCCGCTACCGTACCGAATACAATGACCGAACCGGCCAATTTAAACATATTTCCGCCGACACCCAGCACATAGCCTTCGCTCTTATGCTCCAAAGCCGCAGAGCAGAGAGAGTTTGCGAAGCCGGTCACTGGAACGGCCGAGCCTGCCCCTGCCCATTGGGCGATTTTATCATAAACTCCAAAGCTGGTTAAAATGACCGAAAGCAGAATCAGGATCGCAACGGTCGGATTGCCTGCGGTCTTCTCCGAAAAGCCGAACATGCGGATAAACAGCTCCATAAGCGCTTGACCGATCGTGCAAATAATGCCTCCGGCCACAAAGGCTCTCAAGCAGTTCTTGACTACCGGTCGGGCCGGCTCCTTTTTCTTGGCTAAGGTGTGGTATTCCTGCTGCGTCCATGTCATTTTTTGCTTCGCTTTTGTGGCCATGAGCACCCTTCCTTTCGAATTATCGTTTCAACAGAGGCATCACTTGCTGCAAAATACCGCGCATCTGCTCGGCTCCTTGCTGATACATGGTCCAGGGCCTGCTCGTCCTGAGTCGACAGCCCGTACAGCATCAAATCAGCCTCGCATTTTTTCAGCGTGGCATATAATAAAGGCTTCTCCGTATTGGGAGGAACCTGAAGAATATCATCATACAAGTCCACATACAGCTGGCCGTAAGAATCTACCTGCCCGATGAAAACATTGTCCTTGATTACGCCTATCTTCTCCAGCTCGGTATCCAGCCATTCACGGTTGAAGCCCGCCGTCGACAGCGGCTCGTCCATATAATTTCCGTCGATGATGACAGCCTGCGTTTCCCTCTCCGGCGCTACCTTGATTCCCAAATGCTTGGGCGTCAGGGGCTGATTCTCTTTCTTGAGCAGAACGCTAAGCTCGCCGCTTGCTTCCAATACGGCAAACTCGACATCGGCCATGTTGAACACGCTCTTCGTACGCAGCTGCTCCAACAGCTCGTCTGCCGTGTATCTTTCTTTCTTCAAATTTTTTTCAAGAACCTTGCCTTTCTCGATCAGAATCGTTCCTTTTCCTTCGAACCACTGGCGCAGCGTCTTGCTCTTCAAAGTAACAAGCTCAACCAGCAGAGGAACACAGAACCAGACGAGCAGCGCCGTGACGCCGTGCATGTAATGGTTCTCCAGATCCGTCGAAATAAAACCCGCAAGCTCTCCCAAGGTAATTCCGGTTATATATTCAAAAAAGGTCAGCTGTGAAATTTGCTTCTTCCCCAGAATTCTCGTCAGAATAAACAGCATGACAATGGCGCCAAGCGATTTCAGCGCAATTTGAAGCCAATCCATTCCCGCATCTCCCTTCATGTTGTCCCTGATATTTGCCTTGCGATTAAATTATTTGCCAAATGCCAAGTCGTTATAAAATGTCCGCTTATTAAACTTTTCCCAATTAATTCCCAGCCGCTACCAGTTATGATTATGGAGATTATAGAGCACATTACTATCTGCAAACCACGTAAGGGAGGTGACACACATGACTGTAGCATCCAGCGTCAAAACAACCCTGGCCTCTTTGAAAAGCGCACAAGCCAGCCTGGAGACTTTCGCTTTGAGCACACAAAACCAGGAAGCAAAACAATTGTTTGAAAATGCGGCTAAACAAACGCAGCAAATCTGCGACCAAGTAAGCAGCCGCGTGCAGCAATTGGAAAATGAAGAGCCTCAATACAAAGGCTTCTAAATTGAAACAAGGCGAACCTTTCTCCGGGAAGGTTCGCTTTTACATAATGATTCTCAGCGAGCGGCAGCCAATAAAATACAAACAGCCTTGTGTTTGCCGTCTCCGGCCTCCACAAGGCTGTATTCATGAAAAACTTGTATTCTATAGCCAGACCCGCTCTTGCCATACCGCTCATCCAAGCAGCATGAGCAAGAGCATCAGCAAAATAAATAGTACCAATATCAGCAATGCCGAGCTGTCCTTAAGCATTTGTGCCCGCTCCCTCCCGCATAGTTAACCATGCTGTAGGTTATGCCATCCCGGGCGAATCGGCATATGCAAATGCCCAGTTATGCCCAAGGAATTTCGGGTTATCCGCGGAAGCGCCTGCTGGACATCTGCTTCTCGCAGGCTAGCGAGCGCATTTAAGGCTGTTGCGCATGCGTCAGCGCCAAGGTATCGACCGGCAGAGCCACGCCGGCGCGTACGGAGAGCATTCTTTCGATGATGGTAACTGCCTGGGCCCGGGTTGAGGATTCAGCCGGAGCAAGCTCGCCGTTACGCAGCCCCTGCAAAATCCCTTTCTTCACGGCCGTCAGCATGGCGAAGTCGTCCGTCATCGCCGTATTCGCTCCCTGCAGCTCTTGGGTCGTTACCTTCGCTGCGATACGCGCCAGCTCTGCGCGCGTAATCGGCTCGTCCCATGCACCCTGCGTCTCCTTCGGGCCGTAGTACCCGGCCTTGGTCAGCGCATCGGCGTAGGGCTGATACCAAGCGCTGCCGCTTGCAGCCTGAGCTGCCGTATCGGGCAGCTTGAGCGCCGAGGCGGTAAGCTTGGCGAACTCGGCACGGGTCAGCGTGCCGTCGGGCTTGAACGTGCCGTCCGGGTACCCGTCGGCATAGCCTTTTTCCACAGCGGAGGCTATCGCCGCCTCCGCCCAGTGACCGGCCGTGTCGCGGAACGCGCTGACGAAGCCGGTCACTGCCTCAGGGAAGGTACGGTTCTTGTACGTACCGTCCCCGAGCTGGCCGGACATGTTGGAGCCCCATGTCCAAACGGTACCGTCCGCCGAAATAGCGGCGGAATGATAGCTGCCTCCGGCGGCTTCTGCGGCGCCGAGAATGCCTTTGGCCTGAACGGCCTGGGACCGGTTCTCGGTGCCTCCGTCGCCAAGCTGGCCGAAGGTGCCTTGGCCCCAAGCCCAGACGGTGCCGTTTGTTTTAACGGCCAGCGAATGGTAGCTCCCTGCGGCAATCGAAGCAACGCCGGTAAGTCCGGCGACCGGAACCGGCTGCGACTTATTCGTCGTCGTGCCGTCACCCAGCTGGCCGAAACCGTTGTAACCCCAGGTCCAGACCGTACCGTCGGATTTCAGGGCAAGGGAGTGATTGCGGCCCGCCGCGATCGCCTGGACATCCTTGAGCCCCTCGATCGGAACAACAGCTCTGCGCAGCATCGTAGAACCGTCTCCGAGCTGGCCGTTGCTGTTATCCCCCCATGCCCACAGCGTTCCGTCCTCCGCCAGCGCAAGCGCATGATTATACCCTGCCGCGATTGCCTTAATCCGGAACAACCCGGAAATTTGAACCGGTGTGGTTCTCGGCGAAGCGGTGTTATCGGCCAATTGTCCGAAGGTATTGTCGCCGATCCCCCAGACGGTGCCGTCTTTCTTCAAAGCAAGAGTAAATGCATTACCTGCAGCGATGGCGGCCACATCCTTGAGCAGCGGCGCCGCAGCGGGGGCATTCCGGTTATCGCTGGTTCCATCGGCCAGCTGTCCGTTTAGATTAAGTCCCCAGCTCCAAACGGTGCCGTCCGGTTTAAGCACGAACGCATCGTGGCTTCCGGCCTCCACAGCCGTGACTTCGCCTGCACCCGGAGCGGTTTCCGCAGGCGTATTTTTGCCGCCAACGGTTCCGGTGCCAAGCTCGCCGTACGTGTTTTCTCCCCAGGTCCACAGCCGGTTCAGCTTTCTTACGACGGTAAAGCTGTCCCCAGCAGCGATTCTGTTCGAGCTCGGCTCATTGCTGAAGCTGCCTCCTTTGGGCGGCTGTACAATCATATTGAACCGGGGCACGAGACCGGCAAAATCCGGCTGACGGCGCTTCCGTCGCCCAACTGCCCCAGCGTGCTGTTCCCCCAGGACCAGAGCGTGCCGTCGCTCTTGACCGCCATACAATTAAAGCTGCCGGTTCCGATCACCGCCACATCCTTCAAGCCTTCCACCGGAACGTTATGATCGCTGTTCTCATAGTCGCCGGTACCCAGCTGGCCATAGTTATTCAGGCCCCAGCCGCTTACCTTGCCGTCCTTGTGAAGAACGATCATATGAGAGTTTCCTGCAACCATACTGACCACATCGTCCGCGCCCACGACCGTATTGACTGAATTACGATCCGTATTATTGCCGTTCCCGAGCTGGCCGGAAATATTGTATCCCCATGTCCACACCTGTCCGTCTTTTTTGAGAATCGCCGAAAAATTGGCTCCGGCTGCTAAAGCGACCGTATCATAAGTGAAGTTTACAATGGTTGGGCGATTGGTTTTGCTTTGCGTTTCCGCATTGCCTACCTGGCCGTACGTATTGTCGCCCCAGGCTAGAACTGTGTTATCGCTCAGCAGCGCCAGCATATGATTTCCGCCTGCCGCTATGGCGATCGCATTCGTCGGATAGGTCAGCTGCGAAGGAGATAGCTTGTTGTCATACGTGCTGTTGCCAAGCTGTCCCTTGGAATTGTCGCCCCACGTTACGATCGTGCCGTCCCGCTTCAGCGCAGCCGAGTAGTTATTTCCAGCTGCGATGGCAACAATATTGTTCAAGCCTTCAATCTCGAAGGGCTCCGGACGGTCCGTCTGTGTGCCGTCACCCAGCTGGCCGCTGTTGTTTTGTCCCCACGCCCACACCGTACCGTCCTTGCGCAGGGCAAGCGTATGGTTCAGTCCGGCCGCGATGGAAGTTATGTCGAACAACGCGCCCACCTGCGTCGGCGCATAGCGGAACGCATTCGGTCCTGTACCCAGCTTACCGTGCTGGCTGTCGCCCCACGTCCAGACGGAACCGTCGCTTTTCAAAGCGACGGTATGTCCCAAGCCTCCCGTAATTTGAACGATGCCCAGACCTGGAACGGAAGCGGCCGCCGGAGAGGAAGCCTCCTTCTCTTGTGACGGCTGCTCCTCCGCCCAGGCCGTTCCAAGCGTCATGAATACTTGAACCGCCAGCAGCAGGGCAAATAAGGGGCCCAGCCGGCGTTTACGTGTTGAGTTGCTTTTGCGTTGAAGCATTCTCTATCCCTCTCCTCCAATTGTTATGTCGATATTACCGGCTGGAATGGTTCGCAGGCAGAGCCGGAGGAGACGGACGCTTCCACTTGCTTTTCACTATTTCCACGAATCCATCCATCAGCATATACACGACAGGAACGAGCAGCAGTGTAACCATCGTTGATAAGGTCAAGCCGAAAGCAACGACAGTCGCCATGGAGGCCTGAGCCTCCGCGCCTTCGCCAAAACCGATGACGAGCGGCAGCATCGCCAGAACGGTTGTCGCCGTGGTCATTAGAATCGGGCGAAGACGAATGCGGCCCGCTTCGACCAGGGCATCGTAAAGGGTATACCCCCGTTTTCTCAGCTGATTCGTATAGTCGATCAGAACGATAGCATTATTCACCACAACCCCGACCAGCATAATCATCCCCATAACCGAGTTCATGTTAATGGTACGGTGCGTGAGGAATAGACCGAGAATCGCCCCGATAAAGGTCGGCGGCATCGAAAACATGATAATAAACGGACCGTACAGCGACTCGAACTGGCTCGCCATAACCATGTATACCAGGACGAGAGAAAGCCCCAGCATAATATACAGGCTCTTGAACGTACTGTTCGAATCCGCCTGGGACCCGAGCGTAATCGAGTAGCCGTCCGGCGGTTGAATTGTATCCAGCCTTTCCTGGACAACCTTGGCTACATCCCCGACAGGCGCTCCGTTAACGAAAGCCTGCACCGTAGTCAGACGCTGCTGATTGATATGCCGGATCTGAGCGGGGCTGGAGCTCGGTTCCACTTTGGCAATCGCATTGAGCGGAACCTGCGCGCCGGAGCTCGTCGTCAGAACGATTTGGTTCAGATTTTCCAGGTTGTTCGTAAACTCCGTTGGGTACTTAACCAAAATGGAAATTTGCGTATCTCCTGACTTCAGATTCGTTGCAGCGGCCCCTTGGTAGGCCGTACGTAGGGAAGTCATGACCTCGCGCACGGAGATACCGTAATAGGTAGCTGCATCGCGGTCGATCGTCATCGTAAAGTCAGGAATACTGCGTTCCTGCGTGTTTTGAACGTTGCGGAGCGTCGGAATCCCGCGCAGCTCCTCGGCGACCATATCGCCCAGCTTGCCCAGCACCGCCTGGTCGGGACCGTTCAGGTTAACCTGGATGTCCGCCCCGCCGCCTCCGCCGCCCAAGCCCGGCAGACGGACCGAAGACCGGCTGTTCACGGAAATTTGCGCTCCCGGGTTGCCCTGAGTCAAATTACGGATTTGCTCCACAACCTGTTCGGTTGTTTGCTTGCGTTCCCCGATCGGCTTCAGCGTGACCGATATGCTGGCGGAGTTGGTCGAAGCGCTCTGGAAGGCGCCGCCGCCGTTGCTGCCCACATTAGTAAATATCGTATCAATATCGGGCAGATCTTTAATTTGGCTTTCAATCTTGCTTGCAAGTGCGTTCGTAATTTCAAACTTCGTTCCCTGTGCCAAGCTGATGTTAATATTCAACTGGCCTTCATCCGTCTTGGGCATCAATTCCGAGCCGACGAACTTCGTTAAAAAAACGCTGCCGCCCAGCATAAGCACCGTGATGAACACGATCGTCCAACGATGTCCCAAAGACCATTTAAGCAGGAACGAGTAACCGTTGGTCAACCGGTTCATCCCTCTGCCGAACCAGACCGCCGGATTATAGGAGCGGCCTTCAGGCAGCGATTCGTCGTGATGCTTCTTCAAGATTTTGGCCGCCAGCATCGGTACGAGCGTAATCGCCGCGAACAAAGCCGCGATATGCGAGAAGCTGACCGTCAGCGCCATCGGCACGAAGAAGTTTTTAATCATGCCGTTGATGAACAGGGTCGGCGCAAATACCGCGATCTGGGCCAGGGCGGACGCCAGCACGGCGGTTCCGACCTCGGCCGTTCCCTGCTTGGCCGCCTCGACCGGCGACAAGCCTTCTTCTTTTTTACGGAAAATGCTCTCCAGTACGACGACCGCGAAGTCTACGAGCGAGCCCAGACCGAGCGCGAGACCTCCCAATGTAATGGTGTTGATCGTCTGATGGGAGAAATACATCATACTGAACGTACTGACAACCGAAATCGGAATAACGACCCCGATGATCAGCGTGGCGCGGATACTGTTTAAGAACAGCATCAGAATGATGATAGAGAAAACGGCTCCAAGCAGCGTATGCTCTATTACGGTATTGATGGAGTTGCTGATATACTTGGATGTATCATTGAGCACGGCAAGCTTGGCGCCTTCCGGCAGCTTGCTCTGAATTTCCGCAATCTCCTTGCGGATCCCGTCGGCTACCGCCACTGTATTGCCGTCGGACTGCTTGAGCACCGAAATGCCGACGCTCTGCTCTCCGTTGCGGCGGGAGTCGAACGTAATATCCTGATACGTATCGATCAGCTGGCCCAGCTCCCCGATGGCAATGGACTGGCCTCTGCCGAGCGTCACCCGTACTTTATCAATATCGGATACCGACTTGAATTCGCCTTCAATCGTCAGAGGAATCAGCTGGTCGCCCTTGTACACCAAGCCCGCATCCATAGACTGGTTGTCGTTGCTCAGCGCGGAGGTGACCTGGCTGAAGGTCAGGCCGTACTGGTTCAGCTTCGTCTGATCGAGCAGCAGCTGAATCTGTCTCACCCGGCCGCCCGATACCCCGACGGACGCAACTCCGTCCACCCGCTGGACGGCGGGGCTGACGATATTGTCGGCCAAATCGCGCAGCGTCGCCAGGTCAACGCTGTTCCCGTACAAGGACAAGCTCATAATCGGCTGGCTGTTCGGGTTCGCCTTCGACACGACCGGCGCATCCGCATCCGTCGGCAGCTGCCTTCGCACGCGGTCCAGCTTGTCCCGCATCGTGAGAGTCGCATCCTCGATATCGGTACCGAAGTTAAACTGCACCGTTACGATACTGGAGCCGGTTCGCGAAGTCGAATTGACCGACTGCACGTTGGCGATTGTCGCCACCGCGGCCTCCACCCGTTTGGTCACCTGCGTTTCCACCTGAGCCGGAGAAGCGCCCGCCCAGCTCGTTTGGACCGTCGCTGTCGGAATCTCCATGTTCGGGTATAAATCCACCGGCAGCAGCGGAGCCGCGATAGAGCCCAGGATCGTTAAGGCGATCATAATCATTAAGATGGTAACGGGGCGATTGACCGAGAAATTCGCTAAATTCACTGCGTGCCACCTGCTCTCCCGCTTTGACCGGCGCTTCCGCCGTTAGGATTGGCGCCGCCTTCCCCTTTCGGACGTTCTTCCGTGGCTTTCTCACCCTGCGGCTTCTCCGTCGCGGGCTTATCGCCTGCGGCCTTGTCTGCCTTCGGCTTCTCGCCCCCGCCTTGTCGCTGTCCGCCCTGCTGACCGCCTGCGCCCTGCTTCTGAGCGCCTTGGCCGCCCTTTTGACCGCCCTGCTGGTTCGGCTGAATGACCTGTACCGACGCTTTATCAGACAGAAGCTCCTGGCCTTTGACGACAATTTCGTCGCCTTCCTTCAAACCGCTTGTAATTTCAAACTGAGCGCTTGTCAATGTACCTACCTTGACGGTAACCTTCTTCGCCTTGCCTTCGGATACGACGAATACCGAGTTGCCGCTTGGCTGGCTCAGCACCGCATCGGCGGGCACCATAAGAGCTTTGCGGCCCTCGCTCTTCAGACTGGAGGTCGCAAACATACCCGGCAGAAGCTCGCCGTTCGGATCATTGACCTTGATGTCCACACCGTAGGCTTTGGTCACCGAGTCCATGGTAGGACGAATCGTATACACCGTGCCGTCGAACGTTTTATTCAAGGTAGGAACGGTAACCTTCATTTCCATGCCTAGCTTGATCTTGCCGATGTTCGCCTCGGAGACGTTGACCGTCGCCTGCGTCGGGTTCAGAGCCGCCACGGAGATAATGTTCGCGTTCGCTCCCGCATTCTGGCCTACCGGCGTATTGATTGCCGTTACGACTCCTTCAACGGGAGATAACAGCTCCCCATCCTGCAGCTGTTCGTTTAACAGCCTCAGATTGGTCTGCGCCTGCTGCAGCTGCGCATTGCCGACGGTTATCGCATCGGTCGATTTGGCGCTCTGCAGCGCCTGCTCCGATTGCGCCAGCTGAGCTTTGGACACATTCAACGCCAAATCCTGGGAGGCCTGCGCATTGGTATAGGACATTTGGTCCTTCTCCAGCGATTTCTGGTTCGCATCCAATATGACGGCGAGCGTATTTTGCGCGTTGGCGAGAGTGATCGTATCTTTATTTAATGTTTCTTGAGCTATCTGTACCGTCTGTGAATTTTGCGCGGCGATCAGATCCGCCTGTGCTTTCAACAGCGAGCTGTTGGCCGAAATCAGTGCGTTCGGCGTTGTCTGCTGCGCCTGATCCAGATCCAGCTGCGCCTGCTGCAGCTTTTGCAGCGCCGCATCGATATCCGTCTGTCTCTCGGTCGATTGCTTCACATTGTTATAATTGATAATGGCCTGCTCCAGCTTCAGCTGCAGCGACTCCAGCGAATTGTTGGAGCTGACCTGCGAGGTTTGTACGCTGTCTTGCTGGGCGTTCAGGGTATTTTGCGCATTGGTCAGATTGGTGTTGTAGGCAACCTGAGCATTGTTCAAGTTTTGCTGCGAAATGGCCACCTGCTGCTTGGCCGCGGCAATGGCGTTCTGCTGATCGTTGAGCGCCTTGTTATAATTCGCCTGGGAAATCTCTACCTGCTGCTTGGCGGCAGCAACCGCATTCTGCTGGTCAGTGACTGCTTTATTCAGGTTGGCCTGCTGAACGGAAAGGGTTTTCTCCGCTGTAGCGACGCTGTTGGCCTGATCGTTAATTGTTTTCTGAACCTGCGCTTCCGTCACGGCCACCGAGTTCTCAGTCTGCGCGATTTGCTGCTGCAAGGAGGTTGTATCGATTCTGGCGAGGGGTTGTCCTACCTGGACACGGTCGCCGGCTTTCACCATCAGCTCCGTCACTCTACCGGAAATTTTGGAAGAAATATTCGTTGTATAGATCGGCGTGATGGACCCGGTAAATACTTGTCCTCCGGTCACTTCCGACATCTTGACGACCTGGGTCTCCACCGGGAACTGCCGTGCTCCCGCTCCGCCTCTTTGCCCTCCGGGCTGCTGAGCGCCTTGGCTCGGCTTAAGCCCCGCTCCATTCCATACGGTCGCGCCGACAACCGCTACGATGGCAATAATCGCTACAGCCGCAACTACCCACTTTTTGGATACATTCTGAATCCACCTGATCATTTTGCCCATACCCCTCCACGAATTCTTATCCGCCCATCCATCACCGGGAAATGCTCCCATCGAGGAGACACCTTGAATGCTTCTTCAAAGTCAACGGTTCCGGATGCATGAAAAAAGCCGATGCTCCAGCATATCATCAACTTAGCGCACATTCATGATGAAACTATGATTGAAATGTAAAAAAACTGTGAAATATGTAAGTTGAACCAATAGGGGAAAAAGATTCTGTTTTCTTCCCTGGACAGACGAAAAACAGCCCCACAAAGTGGGGCTGAGCTTGTCTAGAAACCCAGAATTTGTGCGATACTCCGGTGGGGTATCCTCCTCCAGCCGCTGTTGAAACCCGTGAATTGGATTAAATTTAAAGGTATTTTCACGGATTTCAAAGGCGGACGTAAACTAAGCGTTTTTCGTAGAAAAACGAGCTTCGTAAGCTTGTATACCCCACCTGCGTCTGTGCTCCTTTTTCACTTAAAGGCGGGTTTCTCGACAGCCTGCGCCCCACAAAGTGGGGCGCAGGCTTCGAAGCGGACTCAGGTACTTTGCGGGGACCCCGAAAATTTATAAATTCTGGCGTGTAATATAATCAACACAAAAAGAGGAAATTCCCAGCGACTACCGAAGAAAGAAGCACCTGACAGGGAACTTCAATCTATACCTATCCCACCACAGGAGGTTGGAGTCACATGGGAAATCCTCACATATTCAAGGTATCAAGGGTACAAAGTTTAGTCAACAGCTACGAGGGGTTAATCTTGAACAAGTCCTTATCGTCGCCATTGATGCCGCTAAACTACACCAAAAAGCCCTCATATGCAATTTTTTCGGTGACGTGATTGAAAGACCCTTTTTCTTCTCTGTTAGTGAATCGGGTATGAAGCTCTTGTGTCAAAAAATTGATCTTGCTGTTACAACCATTCAGGCACAGCGTATCTTTCTTGGCGTTGAGGCTACTGGACATTATTACGAAGATGTGGTTCGTGAAATGACCAAGCGAGGGGATCTGGTACAAATCTTTAATCCGTACTCTACCTTTGAGGAGAGGGCTAGCGCGCTGAACTGGTGCAAGACCGATGATCTCGACCTGGTCGCCATTGCTCATGCGATTAAAAACAACAACGCCACGGAAACTCGTCTGCTGGAGGGCATCCAACGACACCTACGGGTACTTACAAGAGCCAGACGCTTCGAGATTCGCAAACGCTCCATATTGCGTGTAGAAATCCGGACTCTCATGGACATCATCTGGCGTGAATTCCAATGCTATGCCGACCACAGTCAAGGCAAGGCACGTAAAATTAAAGTCTTCAGCGACTTTTGGGGCAAGGCTTCGCTCTTCTTTATGGAGCATTATCCACACCCGTCCATGATCCTGAAATTAGGTGAGATGGGCCTTCGCGAGTTATCCATAAGGCATAATCTGAAGCTGCGCAACACAGCTATACACAAGCTTCTGTTCGTTGCTGAGCAATCTTTATCACGGAATACAGAAGAACTCCGTCCTGAGCTTATGCTGCTCAAAATGAAGCTGCACGACCTTCACGCTTTCGACGCCAAAATCGATAGGCTTGAGCAGGAAATTGAAGGCTTGCTGCTTCAAACCGATGGCAGACTTCTCCTGACCGTACCGGGTCTTGGTGTCTCGACATCCGCAGAGCTCTATGCTGAAATGGGAAACCTGTCGCATTTCACTCATGCAGGTCAATTGATTAAGAAAGCAGGCACGAATCCCATCATCAAGCAGACGGGCGGTAGCAAAGGCTCTTACCGTCATATCTCCAAGCAAGGAAACAACCATCTTCGTTATGTGGTGTTTCTTGCTGGTCGTAACCTTTGCCTTCATAACCAGGACTTAAAGACGTTCTATGAGCGGCTAAAAAGCCGCGGAAAGCATGAACGCGCCATCTTCCTTGCGATGGGAAATAAAATGCTCAAAATCGCGTTTGCCATGCTGCGGGATCAAGTTCCGTTTGCATCCCAAAGCACGAAATACCAGGTCACCACGGAGATAAATAAGAAATTAAAGTACAACTGTTTTATTACCGCTTCTCATCAAGCTGCTTAGATCGTAACGAAAAACAACAGAGCCGTTCTTTCTGGGATTGAGGAGAGATCGGATTAAATTCAGGAGGCCATACGGACCTCGGAGATTAGCCTTATCCACCTCGTCCTGTAAATGCGCATTGTACGTTAGCGTATATTCTGCACTCAGCCAGATTGCATCGCAGGATTGAAACACGAGGCTATTTCCTTCAAATTCGAGAAAAGTCGGTTCTGTCTATCGTTTTCCTGTCAGTTGCTAACTTTTTTTGGAAATCCAAAGACATAGGTGTGTTTAGGTTGCTCAAAATATCTAAAAAACTATTTGATATAGTACGCTGATATGCAAAAAAAGGACCCCTTTCGGAGTCCCTTTCCGCGGTGAATTGATGTTGGTACACTTGCCTCGATCCCTTCCAAAAGCTAGGTCAGAAACCTCGTCACATCTTGCAGTACGTGTACTACGCTAACGTGTCTTTGGCACATCCCTCCGCTTCTATCTGGAGTCTAACTCAATGTTCCCGGAATGTTTCGTTGAATCGTTCAACGGAACCACACCTCTCTCGTTTCACCGCTGATTCTAGTATGTCCGCTGCTTTCCATTTTATACGCCCGTGCTTATTTTTCTTTAATAATCACTTTCGTCCCCAGAGGAATATGGCGGTATAGCCATTCAATGTCCCGGTTGTGCATCCGGACGCAGCCCGACGAAGCATGGCTGCCGATCGAGTAAGGCCGGTTCGTCCCATGGATTCCGTACGTGTATCCGCCCGTTCCAGGAACGCTTAAGCCGAGCCAGCGGCTGCCGAGCGGATTTTTGGGAGAACCCCCGGGAATTTGCTTGCGGACATACCATGGCTTGACGATCTTGGTTACAATGTGAAACTCCCCTACCGGGGTTAGGTCCGTACGTCTTCCTGTAGCGACGGGAAAGCCGTACATCACTCTTCCGTTGACAATGACGGAAAGATAATTCGTTCGTTTATTAATTTCAATATAAACCCCTTCTTCGCGCAGCGCTTCAAGCGGGATGGACGAAGGGGCTGCCGCTGCAAGGATATGACCGGACAAGCTATATCCCATGCAAACTAAGCTGATAAAGACGGCCATGACCAGCTTCCATTTCAATTCATCTCACCCTTTGACCCGTTATGCACGGTTATTGTTCACCAACGGTAGGATTTTATGTGCCTCTGTACAAGGCGAAACGGCAAAAGAAAGCGAACAGAAAAGAACCTTGTCGATTTTATTTGAAGGGAAGAAGGAATTTTTCATTACAGAAACGAATTACACACTATAAGAAGAAGGAAGAGAGGAAACGAGGTCCCACATGACGCTAACCAAACCGCAATATATACAGGAATCGAAGCGGAAATCGGCGGAATACCAGCTGGATCCCGACACGATCCCCGGGTTTGACGAAATTTTGTCCCCATTGGAGCTGAAGCGCAAGTTTGCTGAATACGAAAGCGTGCTGAATGTCGTTCGTTTTTTTGTCAAAAAATTGCTGGATTCTCTCAAGGGAAACCCCATTCTCATCGTGATTTCGGATGAAAACGGCGTCGTGCTCGAGATGGACGGCGACGAAACGATAAAGCAAACCATTTCCCAGCTGGGCATCCGCAACGGAGTGCGCTTCACCGAAGAGTCGTGCGGCACGAACGTCATTAATCTCGCGCTTTCGGAGCGCATTCCGATAGAGCTGATCGGGCAAGACCACTATCACCGCTACCTCTTTGACAGCGCATGCTATTCCGTCCCTTTTCACTATACTGACATGAACGATCTGCTGGGCACAATTTCCATCATGACCTCCATCGAGATGGCAGATCCTTCCTATCTGACGCTGCTTTCGATGGCGGTAGATTCAATCGAGCGGGAGCTGCTGCTTATCAAGCAGAATCAAAAGCTCAACGTGCTCAATCAGATTATGATCAACTCGACCCGTAGCGGAATCATAATGACGGACAAGGCCGGGGATATCATAGAGTTCAACGATATTGCCGAGCAGCTGACCGGATTAAAGAAGGAGCTTGTCTTTGAGCAGGCGGTGCGCCAGTTCAAGCCGATGGGCCAGTATATTTGCGACGTAATTGAAAAAGGCAGCAAATATGAAAATATTCAGCTCATTTTTGAAAGACCCAACGCCTCGTCCAAGGTTGTCTGCTTGTTCGATGCACTTCCTATTTATGATGAGCATTATCAAATTATCGGCGCATTCGGACAGTTTCGGGACGTCACGCCGCTGTATAACGCCGAGGAAAAATACAACCATCTGGCGTACCATGACGACTTGACGGACTTGCCGAACCGGCGGCTTTTTTACAAGCAGCTTAACGAAATGCTCGAGTCGGCCAAGCAGAACAATCATTCGTTCGCCATCCTTTATATCGACCTCGACCGGTTTAAAATGGTCAACGACATGCTCGGCCACCAGAACGGCGACAACCTGTTGTATGAAGTATCCAAGCGGCTCAAAAGCTGCCTCAAGTCTGGAAGCACACTGGCCCGAATGGGTGGAGACGAATTTACAATTATCCTCCCCAACGCCTCGGATCCCGAAGCTGCAGTCAGCATCGCCGATGCGATTATTCAGAAGCTGAAGCGCAATTTCCGTATCCAGGGCCACGATTTTCATATCTCGGCCAGCATCGGTATCTCCTTCTTCCCCGCGGACGGGTTAGATGCAGAAACGCTGATGATTCATGCGGATACGGCTCTCTATAAAGCCAAGGAAACAGGGAAAAACAACTACGTGCTGTACGCTCCGTCGATGAATCAGTCTTCCCATGAGAAGCTGGCCTTGGAAAATGCGCTTCGCAAGGCGGTGGAGCGGCAGGAATGGGTGCTTCATTATCAGCCGCAAATTGACCTGCATACAGGACAAATCGTTGGTGTCGAGGCGTTGATCCGCTGGCAGCCGACGAGAAACCGGCTTGTATTTCCCGGGGAATTTATTCCTTTGGCGGAGGAGACGGGACTTATCGTTCCGATCGGCGAGTGGGCCTTGAAGCAGGCGTGCCGGCAGAACAAGCTTTGGCAGGATGCGGGCTATCCGAAGATCCGTATCGCCGTCAATCTGTCCACGGCCCAATTCCAAAAGCAGAGCCTCAACCTTACGGTGGCGGAGGTGCTGCAAGAAACCGGCCTCGATCCGGACTGCCTGGAGCTGGAAATTACCGAAACCATGACCATGGATGTCGAGAGAGCCAGCGTCATTCTGGATGATCTCAGCCGGCTGGGCGTTCAGATCAGTATCGACGACTTCGGTACCGGCTACAGTTCATTGAATTATTTGAAAAAGTTTTCGATTCACCGGTTAAAAATCGACCGCTCTTTCGTCCGGGATATCACCACTGACGAAAGCGATGCGCGGATCGTAGGCGTCATTATTTCCATGGCGCATCATTTAGGCTTGAAGGTTATTGCAGAAGGGGCAGAAACACCGGAACAGGTTGCTTTCCTGAAGGAACAGCATTGCGACGAAATCCAAGGCTACTATTATAGTCCGCCGCTTTCGGCAGACGAGCTGGAACAAAAATTTTTGAAACACAGCATATCATAGAAGTTGGAGATGAATGGAAGCTATGAAAAGAGTATCTCAGGTGCTTGCCGCCAATATAAAAAAATGGGGCGTCCAGCATGTGTTCGGCATCCCTGGAAAATCAATCTCTCCGCTGATGCTCGATCTGGACAGCGAAGAGGTTGAATTTGTCTTGACCCGTCATGAATCCGGAGCCGGCTTCGCTGCCGGCGGTTACGCGCTGGCGAACCGTACGATGGGCGTAGCTATCGGTACCTCGGGTCCGGGAGGCACGAACCTGCTGACAGCGGCAGGACAAGCCAAGGCATATCACGTCCCGACTCTTATTATTACAGGACAGCCTTCGGCACTGGATTCAGGAAAAGCAATGGGGCAAGACTCCAGCTTATTTGGCACGGACCTCGTGAAAATGTTCGAGCCTGTAACACTGTTCAGCGCTCGGGTCGACCGGGCCGATTTGCTGCCGCTTTACTTAAAGCATGCCGTAGAGCGGGCGGTAACCGGCATTCGCGGCCCTGTGCATCTGTGCATCCCTTTCGACATCCTCACGGCTCAGATCGAACCGTTCGAGCTCGATCTGCCGAAGCATATCCCCCAGGCCGTATCTCCGAATGCGGCCGAGGCCATTCCATTGCTGAACGAGGCCAAACGGCCGGTTCTGTTCCTGGGCAAAGGCGTGCTTTCTTCCCAGGCTTACAAGGAAGTGCGCGTGCTTGCGGAGCATTGGAACATTCCCGTCATTACGACTCCGGGCGGCAAAGGCGCTTTCCCTACCCGCCATCCGCTTTGCCTCGGTAATTTCGGGCTCGGGGGCACGAAGCAAGCGGAAGCTTACCTGAAATCAGGCGTAGACCTGATGATTGTCGTCGGAAGCAAGCTGAGCGATATGACCTTGTCGGGCTTTACGCCGGACATGATGCCGGAGAAGGTCATTCATTTCGACTATGAGCTAACCTTTATCGGCAAAGCGATTCCGGTGCCGACATGCGCCATTCTGGGCGACGCCAAAGCCAATTTGCGGCAGCTGATCGAGCTGGCGGGCGCCCAAGGCCGGCACTATGAAGCCGCGGCGAGCCTGGAGCTTGTGACGGAACCGGCGAATCCGTCAGCCGGCAGCGGCGTGTTGTCCGCCGTTGAGGCGGTAAAAGCTTTGCGGGCCTCGCTGCCTGCAGACGCCATCCTGTTCGGCGATGACGGCAGCCACACCTTTTATGCGATCCGGCATTACGATATTTATGAGCCGGGGACGTTTATTTTCGACGATGTATTCGGCGCTATGGGCCATGCTATCGGCTATGCCATCGGCGCGCAGGCCGCCCGTCCCGACCTCAAAATGGTCTGCTTAACCGGAGACGGCTGCGCCATGATGCATGGCACCGAAATTGCTACGGCGGTAAATCACCGGATTCCGACGCTGTTCGTTATTCTGAATAACGGGCGCCTGGATATGGTCGATAAAGGCATGTCCTACAACACGGGCCGTAGCATCGGCGCGATCTATGAGAAGCCGCTCGACGCCACCCAATTCGCCCGCTCTCTGGGAGCGGACGGCATCTGCTGCCGTACAACGGATGACATCCGCGAGGCGGTATCCGCGGCATTGAAGTCCTCTATGCCTACCGTCATCGAGATCATCGTCGATCCGCTGGAGATTCCGCCGATTTTATCGAGACTGCTGAGCCTGGACTAAATTATATAATGAAAGGATTAAAAAAATATGTCAGATCAACGTCATGAGCAAGGAATGGATATTTTGAAAAAAATGGTCGGAGGGGGCGTCTTCCCTCCATTGGAAGCGATCCGCAGCTTTTATCCGGATTTTGCCGATATGATCGTCAAGAACGGTTTTGCGGACGTATACGCAAGACCGGCTTTGGATCACAAGCAGCGCGAGCTGATCACCCTCTCCTCGCTCATCAGCCAGGGAGCCATCGATCAAATGAACTTTCACGTTCACGCTGCGTTGAATGTCGGCGTGAAGCCGGTCGAAATCGTAGAATTGGTCATGCACTGCTCCGCTTACGTCGGCTTTCCCAAAGCCATCAGCGCAATGGACGTAGTTATGAGAATCTTTAAGGATAGAGAGATTAGTCTGTAAATTGAAAAGGCATGAACTCACGACGAATGCGTCGGACTCATGCCTTTTTTGTTTCCTGGGAAAATATCGCTTATTTCATTGAAAACCGCCGATAATCATCGCTGCGGGCTACAGCCTTTTTCCGATCGCCGTGAACCGATAGATTCAATTACCCTTGATAAATGGAGTAATCCGATAAGTCCACTATACGTCCCGCTTGCGCCCAGGATATGCCGTTCTCGGACGGCAGCGACCACTGCTCATAGCACTGCTTCAGACTTTCCTTCAGCCCTTCGACCCACACGACCTGGCTTTCCTCATCCCAGCGCACCAGGCTTTCGGGGAAATTTTGGATGGAGGATGATTCCAGCATCCCGTTCATGCACAGCAATTGAGGGTAAGCGGCATCCAGCCCGCACAAAATATCGGACGATCGGTTTTCGGACCGCCTCAACGCAGGTAAGCAGCTTGCTGCGCTCCCTGGCGCCTCCGGCACCTGTTTTCGGATAAATTTTAGCCGATCCGTCTTGAAAAACCGCTTTGATCTCATCATCCTGCTGTCCCGAAGCAAAGGTGATGGTCGCCCGTTCGAATTCCAGACAAAAAAGAGGCCCTTCTACGCCTGTCACCGCATGCGAAGCGATAAACAACAGTTCCGTGCCGTCTCCGGTTTGCGCTCTTACAGCGCAGGTATCGAAATTTTCAATTTCGTTAGCCCGGTACAGCTCCGCCTGCACCTGCAATGGCTGCTCGCTGGCAGCGGTCTCTTTGCCCAACAAATAAAACATATTGTGCAAATAGTGCGAGGTCGCATTGTGCGCAACGCTGTCCAGAATCCACGCGCCGTCAGGACTTTTCTGGCGTCCCTTCCACCCGGATTGAAAATAACTAAGCGGCCTGCGCCACAGCACCAGCGTTTTGAACCGTTTCGGGCGGCCGAACAATCCGGCTTGAATATCCTTTTTGAGCTGTTGTATTTGCGTAGTGAACGACCAATTGTAGCCGACCGCGACAAAAAGCCCATTCGACTGACGTTCCGCCTCCATCATCGCTCTGGCTTCCTGAACGGTTGCAGATATGGGCTTTTCCACCAGCACATGACTGCCGTGCTCGAGCGCAAGGCGCGTTTGCGGGGCATGGTACTGGATCGGCGTCGAAATTACGGCCAGGTCGGCGCCCCCCGGTGTCTGCTCGTAAAAGCGTTCCAGCGAATCGAACATAGGAACGCCCGCCTCTTTCAGCTCCTGGTAAAACGGACTCAGCTCCGGCTTTACATCAACGACGCCGGCCAGCACGGCATCCTCCTTGCGAATATTTCGCAGCATATCCCTGACATGCGTGGCCCCATAGCCCCCAATGCCTACCATGACGACCTTAACCTGCTTCTTACTCATTCCCCTCGCTCCTCCCGCTGCGGCTCTGCTGTCTGAACCGATTCGGCGACATCTTCACGATATTTTTGAATGCCCGGTAAAACGTCGGCAGCGTTTCGTAACCGACCTCAAAGCAAATCGAGACGATGTCTTTGTCCGTTTCCTCCAGCAGCTTTTGAGCCAGCTTGATTCTGACTTCCGTCGCATATTGAATCGGTGTCATCCGGTATTGTTCTTTAAAAATATTGTTCACCTGACGCGCTCCGATGCCAAGTCTTGACGCTAAATCCGACGCTGTCAGCGGTTCGAAATAATGCTTGTCGATATAGCTGCGTATACGGTCCGCACGCAAGCTGTTCGAATCCGTTACGATCGCCGACTGGCTGGAGCGTGCCAGCACAAGCAGCAATTCGTGCAGATAGATGTGCAGCGCCCAAGGTCCGTAAGCGTCCTCATGGCTCTGCTCGAACAGCATTTTTCGCAGCAGCTGCCTGACCTCCGCAGCGGCAAAAGGGTTCAAGCGCAGCATAGCCGACGCCTTGAAGCAGCTTTGCAGCAGCTCGGAGCGGGCGAACGAATCCATTCCCGCTTCCTCAAAGGCAAGGACGAGCAGCGTCAGCTTGGAGTCTGAAATCACCGCATGGTTGGAATAAGGAACGATCAGTACCGCGCAATCCTGCCGGCATTCGTGCTGCACCCCATCCAGAGTAATGGCACCTTCACCTTCCAGCGCAAATAAACATTGATGGATTCCATGATGATGCTCATTCACGATGTCCCCGTCCTGATGCTTGCTCTCATATAAATGAATGCCGTTCACCGGTAAATCAATCCTTTTCAGCAACATAAGGAGGCCCCCAACACGCTAGGAAATAATGGTTCTGTGACCATTCTACCCCTTTGGGAGCCTGCCTACAACCGTTTTCATGCGGTTTGTGCCGCAAGCTTATACATGCTCGAGATAGCGCTGCTTAATCAGGGCAAGCGCCTCATCCCCCGGCATATCCCAGACAGCCTGGTTAAAAATTTCCACCTCGATCGGACCGTTGTAGCCTGCGGCTTCGACGGCCTCCCGGATGCGGCGGAGCTCGATGACACCTTCGCCCATCATCCCGCGTCCGAGCAGCATATCAGGCACCGGCACGATCCAATCCGATACGTGAAAGCCGACAATTCTGCGCTGCTCTCCGGCACGGGCGATCTGCGCATACAGCTCGGGATCCCACCAGACGTGGAACACGTCCACCACAACCCCGACATCGGCCGGATCGAACGCGGCCGCCATTGCATTCGCCTGGCCCAGTGTCACGATAACCGAGCGCTCCGCCGCATACATCGGGTGCAGCGGCTCGATCCCGAGCCGAATGCCGTGCTCGCGGGCAAAAGGCACCAGCCGCTCGATGCCTTCGGCCACCCACTGCCGCGCCTGGTCAATATCCCGGTTCGGCGCCGGACCGCACACCAGAACCAGCGCTTCCGCGCCAAGCTCGGCCGCTTCCTCCACCGCCCGGCGGTTATCTTCGAGTCTCGCCTCGCGTTCCGCCGCCGTAGCTGCCGGGAACATCCCCCCGCGGCACAGGCTGGATACGCGCAGGCCGGCGTCGCGGATCAGCCTTCTGCTCTCCGCAAGACCCGTTTCGTGCACTTTATTGCGCCAAGGGGCAATCCACGAGATGTCTGCACGCAGGCAGCCTTCCACCGCCTCCCGCAAACTCCATCGGTCCGTCGTAATCTGATTCAAGCTAAGACGCTTCCAATCCGCTAATGGCTCTATCGACATAAGCTTTGCTCCTTCCGTACTGATCGGCTTGTAAGTTTGCTGTTCCATCCTTAATGGATTCCTGCATCCCCACGGATGCAGGAATCCATACACAGATCCGGTTTCGTCGGCCAGCCGGCCGCCGGCTAATCCGTGATGCCCGACAAAGCGAGCACCCGCCGCATCCGCTCGACCGCCCGGTCGGGATCGGTGAAGAGTCCCGCCTGATCGGCCAGCACGAACAAATCCGATAAATGAACCACGGACCTTGCTCCCTCCGCTCCGGCGATCATCCGGAAATGCGGCTGGTGGCCGTTCAGGTAAGCCATAAACACAATCCCCGTTTTGTAGGCGAACGTCGGCTTCTGGAAAATATGTCTGGATAACGGCAGCGTCCGGTCGAGCAGGTCGCGGTACTTCGCCGTATCCCCTTCGTCCAGCGCATGCAGCGCCGCTGCCGCCGCAGGAGCAATCGCGTCGAAAATACCGAGCAGCGCATGGCTGAAGCCCTGCTCGTCTCCGAGAATCAGCTCGGGATAGTTGAAGTCGTCGCCGGTGTACATCTTGACGCCGTCCGGCAGCAGACGGCGCATCTTGATCTCCTTCTGCGCATCCAGCAGCGAAATTTTGATGCCGTCCACCTTGTCGGCGTTATTGCGGATGACACGCAGGCAGACCTCCATCGCTTCGTCCAGATCGCTGCTGCCCCAATATCCGGCAAGCGCAGGATCGAACATATCGCCGAGCCAGTGCAGAATGACAGGCTGCGATACTTGCGACAGGATGCGGCCATAGACGCGCTCGTAGTCTTCCGGCCCTTTGGCGCAGGCCGCCAGCGCACGGCTTGCCATCAGTATGATCCGGCCGCCTTCGCCCTCAATGAAGGCACACTGCTCCTCGTAGGCGGCTTCCACCGCTTCGAGCGTGACCTGTGCGCCCGGCGCCAGGTGATCCGTCCCTGCGCCGCAGGCGATCCGCCCGCCGACCGCACGCGCTTCCGCCATCGAATGGCGGATCAGCTCCTTGGCGGCGAGCCAGTCCAGGCCCATGCCGCGCTGGGCCGTATCCATCGCTTCGGCGACGGACAAGCCGAGCGACCACAAGTAGCGCCGGTACGCCATCGACGCCTCGAAGTCGATCCGCGACTGCGCCAGCGGATCCGTGCCCGCGAACGGATCGCAGACGACATGCGCCGCCGAATAAGCGATCCGCTTTTGCAGCGTTCCCTGCGGAACGGCGAAAGCCGCTCCCCGGTTCAGCTCATAAGTGTACAGCTCGCCGCCCGTGCGGGGCAGCTTCAATGTTCTGGCTTGCTGTGTCATTCGCTTCCCTCCTACTTGTCGAATGTCAGCTCCGGCACGTCAATCCACCGGCGCTCGCGCCATGATTGCAATCCAAGCTCGGAGAGCTGTGTTCCTTTAGCCCCTTCAAGAAGATCCCAAGGGAACGGCGTATCTTCCGTCGCCACATGCTTCAGGAACTGCTCCCATTGAATTTTGAAGCCATTGTCGAACAATTGGTTATCCGGTACGGACTCCCACTGCTCACGGAATTGGAACGGGTTCGGGATATCCGGATTCCAGACCGGCTTCGGCGTATTGACGCGATGCTGCGATTTGCAGTTGCGCAGCCCTGCCACGGCGCTGCCTTCGGTGCCGTCGACCTGAATCGTGAGCAGATCGTCGCGGTCGACCCGGACGGCCCAAGAGGAATTGACCTGAGCGACAATGCCGCCTTCCAGCTCGAAGGTCGCATAAGCGGCATCCTCGGCCGTGCATTCGTAACGGTCTCCCTGCTCGTCGATGCGTTCAGGCACATGCGTTACGCCAAGGCAGGATACGGAACGGACGGGCGCAAACAGGTTATCGAGCACATAACGCCAATGAGCGAACATATCGACGACGATCCCGCCCCCGTCTTCCTTGCGGTAGTTCCACGAAGGCCGCTGCCCCGGCTGCCAGTCGCCCTCGAACACCCAGTAGCCGAATTCCATCCGGATGGACAGGATGCGTCCGAAGAAGCCGGAATCCACCAAACGCTTCAGCTTGATCAAGCCGGGAAGAAACAGTTTGTCCTGCACGACGCCGTTCTTCACACCTGCTTCGCGCGCAAGCTTCGCCAATTCGAACGCTTCCTCCAGGCTTTCCGCCGTCGGTTTCTCGCAGTAAATATGCTTGCCCGCAGCGATAGCCTTGCGGATGCTTTGCGCGCGCTGCACCGTCGTTTGCGAGTCGAAATAAATAACATTGTAAGCATCGGCCAAGCAAGCATCCAGATCGGTACTCCAGCGTTCCAGGCCATGAGCTTGCGCCAAAGCCTGCAGCTTATGCTCCTGCCTTCCGACAAGAATCGGATCAGGCATAATCGTATCTCCGTTCGGCAGCTTCACGCCGCCCTGCTGACGAATGGCCAGAATGGAGCGGATCAAATGCTGATTCGTCCCCATCCTTCCCGTAACTCCATTCATAATGATCCCAAGCTGAATTACCGCCATAATGGTTGGACCTCCTGTATAAACTCAATTTGGATTTCGTTGTACGCTTCCTTGTCATTGTAAACCGTCAGACAGGGTCCGTCTTATGAATATCAGAAATCGGTTCTTATTTTCGGAAACGCTTGCAGGATTTTTGAAGAGATATGAAGAATTTTCCTGAAAAATGTTTAAATATAAGGATGAATCAAGTAAGACCTATAATTCATATATTTCCGATAAAAATAGTATATTTTAGAGTTGAAATCATTTCCACCCAATGCTATATTTAAATAAGCAGTTACCCATTTGAAAGGTGGTATTTATTCATGAGTCAAGTGAATGCATTTACAGCTGAATTAACACCTGAAGTAAGCGCGAACCGCAAGTCTGAACATCCGGTTTCGCCTGCTTTCCTGAATCGCTGGTCGCCGCGCGCATTCAGCGACCGCCCTATCTCCGATCAGGATTTGAACACGATTCTTGAAGCGGCTCACTGGGCTCCATCTTCCTATAACGACCAGCCTTGGCGCTTCATCGTCGCTAAAACCGGGGAACAGCTGCAAGAGTTCCACGATATTTTAAATGAATTTAACCGGACCTGGGCTTCCAAAGCTCCCGTGCTCCTGCTCGTAGCCTCCGATAAGCTGAGAGCGAACGGCGACCCGAACGGCGCTCATGCTTTTGACGCAGGTGCCGCATGGGGCTATATCGCGCTGCAAGCCAGCCTGCTCGGCATTGCCAGCCATGCGATCGGCGGCTTCGACCGCGAGAAGGCCCGTACTTTGTTAAACGTGCCGGAGCAGTACGATTTGCATGCCGTTATCGCTCTCGGTTATAAAGGCGACCCGGAGCAGCTGCCGGAAGGCCTGCGCGAACGCGAAGTACCGAACTCCCGCGTCGAGCTGAGTCAAGTGGTCTTTGAAGGAAAGGTGAAGCCGTAAGGGCTTCATCTTTTTTCTTATCTCGTATGGAAAGCTGCCTCTGCAGCACGAATATATTTTTTGATTAAATAAAGGGTTACAGTCTATCTGGCAAAACAGGAGGGATCTTGGTTGGCATTGGGACAAATCACACCTATATTGAGGATTTTCGATGAGGCGAAGGCCAGGGAATTTTATTTGGATTTTCTTGAATTTACGCTGGACTGGGAGCATCGGTTCGAGGACGACTTGCCGTTATATATGCAAATTTCGCACGGCGCCTGCATGCTCCACCTGTCCGGCCATCACGGAGACGGCAGTCCCGGCGTTCACTTGCGGATCGCGGCGAACTCCATCGATTCGCTGCACGAGCGGCTGCTGTCCAAGAAGTACAAGCATGCACGGCCCGGATTGGAAACTACCCCATGGGGTACGCGGGAATGCACTGTATGGGATCCGTTCAGCAACCGGCTGACGTTTTACGAGCCTAAGCCTGTCTAGCCCCTCTCGCAGGGCGATTTTGTTCCTGGTCGAACAATCGCAGCAGCTTTACGTCCGTTCATCGCCGTACAATAGCAGCGTCCCTTCGCCCGTCAATAAGCAAACAGCCTCCCGAAAAAGCCTAACTGCGGCCCACAGGAGGCTGTGCCTGGAAAAAAGATTATTTACTCCTATGTACGGCCTACGGCCCAGCCGCTGGTTACCGCTGCCGGATCAGCTTGGTCACGCGCCCGTCTGAAATCCACTCCGCCACATACACATCTCCTTGTTGATCTACGCAGACGCCGTGCGGGGAACTGAATTTATCCGGCGTATAATACGCCTTGGGCAGATTCGGCCAGCCCGTTTGCCGGTGCGCTTCCGGGTCGTATCCCAGATGAGCGATAAGCCGGTCGCTGCCGTCGAGAATGGTAATTCGGCTGTGCAGATCCGGAAAATATACCTCGCTGCCGTAAAAGTAAAAGCTGCAGGGCATTCTCATCTCGTCGGTAACGAACCGCAGATGCTTCCCGTCCAACGTGAACACTTGAATCCGATGATTGCCCCGGTCAGCCACGTAGAGCTCGGGATGGCCGCTTCGGGTATCTACCGAAATGCCGTGCGGGCAGTTCAGCTGCCCCGGCTCGCTGCCTTTGCCTCCCCAGGACCGGATGTATTGTCCCTGCGCGTCGTACTGGTGGATCCAGCTTTGACCGTAACCGTCGGCAATATAAATATCCCCGTTGGGCCCGACAGCGACGTCGGTAGGCACGAACCGCAGACCCTCCGCATAAATATCGGGCAGATCCGGCGTTCCGATACGCAGCAGCTCCTTCCCGTCAAGAGTCGTTTTCACGACAAGTCCCCGTTTCGTATCCGTCAAATAAATAAACGGGCCTCCGGCCTCCTCTTTGTGAATATAAAATCCGTGGGCTCCGCCCTCATATTCCTCGCCCCAGGCTCTCAGGAAGCTGCCTTCCCGGTCAAACACCGCTACCGATGGGCTTCCCGTATGAAAAATATACACATGGCCATCCAAATCCGTGTCGACTCCATGCGTATAACCGAATGTCATTCCCTCCGGCAGCCTTGCCCAATGCTCCTTCACCTCGTAACGGTGCGATCCCGAACCTATAATAACCGCCATCTTCCACAACGCCTCCATCGATCATATAAATTGGATTGATTTTGTTCTGCCGACAATGAATCAAGCGCTTACAAAATGTGCATCTGCCTTTTGAATTCGGTCGGTGTCAGCCCTGTAATCTCCTTGAAGCTTCTGCAGAAGTAATGCATGCTGGCATAGCCAAGCTTGTTCGCGGTCTGCTCGACGGTCAAGTCTTCCAGCAAAAGCAGCTTGGCTCTGCGGATTCGTTCGAGCATAATATAGCGCTTCGGCGCTTCCCCCACGATCTCTCCGAACAAGGCTGCAAAATAAGTCGGATGGTAGCCGCATAGACGCGCCAGTTCCTCCGTCGTCCAGTGAGCATCCGGTTTGAGACGGATAGCTTCGAGCGCCGGCTCGATTTTTTGCTGCTGTTGGGCGGAGACCAAACGGACCGTTTGCCGCTGGTGCCTGATGATCAGCGACAACAGCTGGATAAGCAGCCCTCTCATGCTCGCCTGATAACCATAAGCTTCCATACGGTATTCCGCAACGATGCTCAAAAAAATCGGCTCCAGCTCCGGCAGCAAGCAGTGATGGGGAACCATCGTCCTTTCTTCTGCCGCCGATTGAATGAAATACGATGCCGGCTCCCGCCACAGCTCCGTCGCACCGCAGTCCCGAATGCCGGGAAGCGGCATAACCGGCTCCAGCGAGTCTTGATCCCAGCTGAAATGAATGCTGCTGAACGTCACCGGGTCGGTTCGCGAGGAGAGAATGGAATGAGGACTGTCCGCACCGTAAAAGAGGCATTCTCCCGAGCTGATCCGGTAATGCTGCGGCCCTATCGTAACCTCTGCCTGCCCGGAAATCACATAAACAAGCTGGCAGTCGGAAATCGTCCGCGGCCCCCACGATTGTCCCTCATAGGACTTCAGCCGGTTAGCAAAATTGACGACGGGTCTCAGCCGCGAAAGCGGCGTTCGATATACAGTCCTTGCTTCCCGCCGGCTTTCTTCGTTCACACGGTTCCTCCTTGCCATCGGCTTGTTCGTCCATCCATCTGTGAAAAGTGCAATTCGTTATGCGAAAGCTGTAACGACGAGCATCCTCCCGCTTGCTATGCTTAGATTGCGAGCTTGCAATGCATGAATCATTTTATGACCGGGAGGGAGACCCTGATGCTTACATTAGACCAATTGGAAGCGTTTTACAAGGATGGGTTTATAAAAGGAAGCGTGGTGCTGCGTGAACAGGAGGTAGACCGGCTGCGTGAAGAGCTGGACCGGGTAATGAATGGAGAAACGGTCAAAAAACCGGTATTAAACCGGAATCTGCTGGACGGCAGCCCGGAGTACGGCATGTCCATAAGCAGCAAGGAAACGGTCGTCCAGATCGTGAACATCTGGATGGCCAGCGATTTGTTCCTGCAGCACGCCGCCAACCGTACGCTCTGCGAGGAGGCGGCGCAGCTGTGCCGTACCGATACGCTGCGCATCTGGCACGATCAAATTCAATACAAGCCGCCGGTTACGGGCGAAGCCGACCGCCTGGCACCAGGACCATCCCGCTTGGCCTATTATTCAGCCTGCCGACCTGGTCAGCGCTTGGGTCGCGTTGGATGACGCCACCGTCGAGAACGGCTGCATGTGGATGGTGCCCGGGAGTCATAAGTGGGGCAATCACCAGAAGCATTTAAAAAGCACGCCGGATTTTATGCCTTATCACAAGCATCCGGAGCTGCTGCCCGAGTCCGCTCAGGTCGAGGCGGTGCCTTTTGAGATTAAAAAAGGGCAGGTCGGTTATCATCACTGCCTGACGTGGCATGGAAGCCCCAACAACCGTTCCGAGCGGAAGCGCAGAGCGATCGCGGTCCATTATATGCCCGGTCATACCCGTTACGAGCCCAACGGCAAACATCCGATGGAGCCGCATATCCAAGTAAAGCAGGGGGAAATCATCCAGGGTGACGGCTTTCCGGTTGTTTATCGGAGATGAATCTTTAAGCTGCGATCCGCAAAAGAAAAACAGCTGCCGCTCCCGGTTAAGGGAACGACAGCTGTCGTTCATTAAATTTTATAAAAAGCTTCGAGCTGGCGTACGATCTCTTCTTTGGAATAATCAAGCACCGTTTGGTATTGCGGCTGGTCAAACAGCCCCTTGATTTCTTTGGGGAACTGCGGCTCAATAGGAATCAAGGCCAGCGCCTCGTTAAATTTGGCCGGATGCGCGGTCGCGAATACGACGCACACTTCCTGGTTATCGCTGCATGCCTCATAAGCGGCTACACCGCAAGCGGTATGAGGGTCGAGCAAATACCCGCTCTCCTTGTTGTACTTTTCAATGATTTGCAGGCATTCCGCGCCTTTAACACCGTGCGCATCGAAATCGGATTGCACCTGAGGCATTTGCGCAGGATCGATGACGAGCTTGCCTTCCTTCTGGAATTCGCCCATCAGCTCCGATACTTTGCCTGAATCTTTGCCGTTCAGATAATACAAGTACCGCTCGAAATTGCTTGCAATCTGAATGTCCATCGAAGGACTGTAAGTCGTAAGGAAATCGCCCGGCATATAAATGCCTTCTTTGACAAACCGCTCCAGAATGTTGTTCTCGTTCGTCGCTAGGATCAGCTTGCGAATCGGAAGCCCCATCTGCTTGGCCAGGTAGCCGGAGAAAATATTGCCGAAGTTGCCTGTTGGCACGCTGAAATCGATCGAATTCAGCTGCTGGTTCTTCTTTACCTGGAAGTAAGCGTAAAAATAGTATACGGTTTGCGCCAAAATCCGCACGAAGTTGATAGAGTTAATCGCGCGCAGATGATATTTGTTTTTGAACTCGATATCGGCGAACAGCTCTTTGATCACCCGCTGGCAATCGTCGAAGTTGCCCTCGACAGACAGGTTCAGCACATTGTCGTCATGCACGGTCGTCATTTGCAGCTCCTGCACCTTGCTGACCTTCTGATGCGGATGCAGTATGCAGATTTGAATGCCTTCCTTGCCTCTTACGCCTTGGATCGCGGCAGCGCCGGTATCGCCGGAGGTCGCTCCAAGAATGTTGATGATCTTGCCCTGCTTCTTCGAAACGTAAGAATACAGGTTGCCGATAAACTGCAGCGCCACATCCTTGAACGCGAATGTCGGTCCGTGGAACAGCTCCAGAATATGCAGGGACGGGTTAATCGTATGAATCGGCGTCACGTCCGGGCTGCGGAATGTCGCATAGCTGTCCTGAATCAAAGCCTTCAAATCTTCGTCCGGAATTTCACCGTTCGTATAAAGAGAGAAAATTTCAAACATCAAATCCTGGTAGGACAGCTGCTCCCACGCCTTCAGCTGGTCTTGCGGAACAACCGGTATATGTTCAGGGATAATTAATCCGCCGTCATCTGCCAAGCCCATCAAGAACGCATCGATAAATCCAACCTTCTGAATCTTGCCTCTAGTACTAATAAAGTCCATAGCTATCCCCTCAACTGTATAATTGACCTTATTATAACAATAAATGCGAGTTAAGCAAACCCGCATGTCGCCTCTTGTCGGGAAATGCGGAAGCATCCAAAAGGCGTCCTTCGCCCCTAAGGGACAGGAAGCCTTTATGTATGAATCAAGAGTCTTTCACAACTCGGAAGCTTGTCCCGAGCCCAAATTTCCCGTGCTCGATTTCCTGTCGAGCCGTTCGATAAATGCCTAATAAAAAACGGCCCGCAAGGAGCCGCAGGTCCATTTGGAACCCTGGTTCGCTCTCGCAGGCCGTTGTTGTATCTCTTGTAGTATTCAGTAGTATTAAACGTTGATGATGTATTGGTTCAGCACGTTTTTGATCAGCTCGGTACGGCCCGATTTGTTCTCGATCGGATTGTTTTGCAGCGCATAAGCTTCCAGTGTGCGGAAGTTTGCTTTGCCGGAAACAATATCCGCACCGATACCGGAGTTAAAGGACGAGTAACGATCTTCAACGATGCTGGACAACGCACGGTCTTCGATCAGCTTGGCGGCAACCTGCAGGCCTCTCGCAAACGAATCCATACCGGCAATATGTGCGTACACGACATCGATCGGCTCGAAGGAAGAACGGCGAACCTTCGCGTCGAAGTTCACGCCGCCGCGGCCGATGCCGCCTTCGTTTTGCAAAATTTCGTACATCCCGAGCGTAGTGGAGTACAGATCCGTAGGGAATTCGTCGGTATCCCAGCCGAGCAGCATATCGCCTTGGTTCGCATCGATGGAACCGAGTGCGCCGTTAATCCGCGCTACATGCAGCTCATGCTCGAACGTATGACCTGCCAAAGTCGCATGGTTTGCTTCCACGTTCATTTTGAAGTGCTGTTTCAAATCATATTTTTGCAGGAAAGACAACGCGGTTGCCACGTCGAAATCGTATTGGTGCTTGGACGGCTCTTTCGGCTTAGGCTCGATCAGGAACTGCGCGTCGAAGCCGATTTCTTTGGCGTAATCGACAGCCATGTGCATGAAGCGCGCCAGATTATCCAGCTCAAAGCCCATATCCGTATTCAGAAGCGTTTCATAGCCTTCGCGTCCGCCCCAGAATACATAGTTCTCGGCGCCAAGCTCTTTACCGTGTTCCAGCGCTTTCTTCACTTGAGCAGCCGCGTAAGCGAATACGTCAGCATTGCAAGTCGTTGCCGCACCGTGTACGAAACGCGGGTTGGTGAACATGTTCGCCGTATTCCACAAAAGCTTCTTACCAGTCGCTTTCATGTTATCTTTGATTAAAGATACGATAAGATCAAGATTCTGATTCGTTTCCTGGAGGGTGCTGCCTTCAGGCGCAATGTCGCGGTCATGGAATGCGAAATAATCAACGTCCAGCACGTTCAACAGCTCGAAGCAAGCTTCAACGCGCGCTTTGGCCAAATCCATTCCGGAGAAGCCGGTCCCAGCCGCGAATCGCCGTTCCGGTACCGAATGGATCGGTTCCGTTCGCTGTAAAGGAATGCCAGTAAGCTACGGCAAACCGCAGGTGCTCTCTCATTGTTTTGCCGAGAACCACTTGATCCGGGTTATAAAATTTAAATGCCAGCGGATTCGTGGATTGCTTTCCTTCATATTTCACTTTCTCCAAATTACCAAAATAACTCATCGATCTTCCCTCCGGAATGTTTTAATTTATTATGATGAATGATATTCCGCTCTGAGCACTCTGCTAATTTCATGCACAGAAACGCTTACATCCCTATCATACCACCGACTTCAAAGTTTGTAAATTCATTAAACAAACTTAGTTGGTGCAAATGCGCCTTTTCCATGTTAAAATCAAGTCTACAAACCTTTCGGAACGAATTAATGGGGGCAGCTATGAAACCAACCGGCGATTTAAGCCTAGTCAAAAAAATAAATAAATCTCTTGTGCTCGATTTTATCCGGACCCACTCTCCTATCTCCAGAGCCCGTATTGCGGAGCTGTCCGGCTTAACCAAAGCCACGGTCTCGAGCCTCGTCAATGAGCTGATCGAAAGCCATTTGACCTACGAGATCGGGGTTGGCCAATCCAGCGGTGGACGCAAGCCCATGATGCTGCTGTTTAACGGGAAGGCGGGCTTCGCCATCGGCATTGATCTGGGGGTCAACTATATTTTCACCGCCTTGACCGACCTGAACGGCACTATTCTTGAAGAGTACCGGGTGTCCCACCGCAACGAATCCGTCGAGCAGGTCTTTGCCAAGCTGACGCAAAGCATCCGCGAAATGATTTCCCGCGCTCCGGAAAGCACCTATGGCATCGTCGGCATCGGCATCGGTATTCCCGGGATCAGCGACGAAGAAGGCAATGTGCTGTTCGCCCCGAATCTGGGCTGGGATCACGTCCCGCTGCAGAGCATGCTGGAGGAAGCCTTCGATATCCCGGTCGTCATCGACAACGAGGCGAATACAGGCGCCGTAGGCGAAAAACAGTTCGGCGTCGGCCAATCGGCCTCTCACCTCGTCTACATCAGTATCGGGATGGGGATCGGGACGGGGATCATCATTAATCATGAGCTGTACCGGGGCTCCTCCGGCTTCTCCGGCGAGCTCGGTCATATGTCGATCCATTTCGATGGGCGCAAATGCCCCTGCGGCAATTACGGCTGCTGGGAGCTGTACGCCTCCGAGCATGCGCTTCTGGAGCAGGCCCGCATCGTGCTCGGCATAGAAGATATCACCGTCGAGGCGCTGCTGAAGCTTGCCGATGAGGGCGATGCGGAAGCGGTCCGGCTGTTCGAGCGGCTCGCTTATTATTTGAGCGCAGGCATCGTCAGCATCATCAACGGCTTTAATCCCGAGTCTATCATTATCGGCGGGCGTCTCGCCGACGCGCAAAAATGGCTGCGCGGCCCGATGCTGGAAGCGTTGGAGAAACGCTCCCTTCCTTATCCCCGGGCCCAGCTGAACGTGCAGTTTTCCGAGCTTGGCATTCGTGCGACCGTGCTGGGCGCCTGCTCCTTTGCCATCACGAAGTTTTTCGCCTCGGCCGAGCTGAACCGGTTCGGGCCGCCCGTATGACAAGCCGGAGCCTCTCCGGCTTCTTTCTATTAAAAAGAAAGGGGATGCCCCGGCCTTAAAGCGCCGAAGGCATCCCCTTTCTTATACCTGCCGAAAGCGCGATAAGGCGAACGGACGAATATCCGTCTCCGTTTCCCCCCGGATGAGCAGCTCGGACAAGATTTCGCCTACTGCGCTCGCGAATTTGAAGCCGTGTCCGGAAAAGCCTCCGGCCAGCAGCACCTGCTCGTAATCCGGGTGACGGTCGATGATGAAATCCTCGTCAGGCGTCATTTCATATTTGCACACGCTCCCCCGCAGCAGCCTGCCGGCCGCTGAGGGCATCATGAATTCCAACGCGAGCCTAAGCTCCCGTTCATCCCCGGCCTCATGGCCAAAAGGCTCGAAGGGCTCTCCCGGCGTCCATTCCGTTCCGCCGTCATGTCTTCCAATCTTTACGCCGCTGCCTCCATGGCTCGGAAAGCCGTAATAGCTTCCGCCGGGCCTGTCGATTGTAAAGCCCGGAAATACGGAAGCCTCGAACAAGTCTTTCCGCTCCGCCGGTTCAAACCAGGCCACCGCCTTGCGGTAAGCGCGAATCGGTAGCCTCGGAAGCCGTTCGATGCCGCCGAACCAGGCGCCGAGACTGAGCACTGCGGCTTTGGCGGTAAAGACGCCCTGGTCCGGTATGCGCCCTCACGTCCCCCCGCTCAGCCTCCAGCCTGCGCAGCGGCGTGAACGGCCGCACTACCGCGTTCTGCGCTTCGGCAAGCCTCCGGCAGGCACTTACGCAGGCTTCGCTCAGCAAGTAACCCGCCCGCTTCTCGAACATGCCGGTATAGGAATCCCGCAGCGTCAGGCCGGGCCAGCGGTTCCCCATGTCCGCCGAGCTCAATGTCTCGAGCTCAATCCCATATTCATTCGAACGTTCCAGCTTCGCCGCCAGCAGGGACGAATCCGGCGTTCCTATGTTCAGCACACCGGAACGGACGATCAGCGGCTCCCCTGCGGCCTGCTCCAGCTCCGTCCAAAGCTTGTCGGCCCGGAGCGCCATTTCCGTATACGTACGGCTTCCCGTGTAGGCATGGCGGAGCAGACGCGTGTCTCCATGATGGCTGCCGAACGTATGGGGAGGATTGAACGCGTCCAGAAGGAGCACCTCGGCTCCTTGGCTCGCCAAATAATATCCGGCGCTCATCCCCATCGAGCCGGCTCCTGCAATGATTACATCGTATGCTGTCCTCATCGTTTCCCCTGCCTTTCCAGTCTCTATCTGATCCAGCCGTCTCTATCCAGACGCCAGTCTGGATTTCACCTAAAATATGGTATACTAATTCTTGTCCAGCATACCATTTCTCATTTGAAGGAGTGAAGCTTTTATGGAACAAAGAGCCTACGGATCTACAGGTAAGCAGTTTCCCATTCTAAGCTTTGGCGCTCAGCGCATCGTCGACGCCCACAACTGTACGGAGGAGCAGGCTATTCGGATCGTGAACCGCGCGATCGATGCCGGCATCACTTACTTCGATACGGCGCCCAGCTATTCCAACGGACAATCGGAGGAGCGGCTCGGCAAAGCGTTTCAGGCACGCCGCAAGGACGTACATCTGGTCACCAAAACCCATGACCGCACGCGCGACGGTTCCCTGAAGCTGCTGGAGGAAAGCCTCAAGCGGCTGCAAACGGATTACGTTGACGAATGGCGCCTTCACAACGTTATGACGATGGAGGAGCTGGACCGCTGCTTCGCACCCGGCGGAGCGCTTGAAGCTCTGATCGAAGCCAAAGAGCAGGGCATCGTCAAATCGCTCAGCATCAGCGGGCATACGAACCCGCGCGTTCAGCTCGAAGCGATCGATCGGCATCCGTTTGACAGCGTGCTGGTCGCATTGTCGGCTGCGGATCACTTCATTTACAGCTTTGCGCACGAGTTTCTGCCCAAGGCTAACGAGAAGGGCGTTGCCATTGTCGGGATGAAGGTATTTGCCCTCGGCAAGCTTGCTCCTTGGTATGAGAAAGCATTAAGGTATACGTTCTCCCTGCCGATTTCTACGGCCATTGTCGGGATGGAATCGATGGAGCAGCTCGAAAGAAATTTGAGCGTTGCCCAGAGCTTCACCCCGATGCCGGAAACCGAGCGCGTCGAATTCTTCAAGGAAATTGCGCACCTGGCAAATCCGGAGGTGCTTCGCTGGAAAGCAAGCGAATGGACGTCAGGCCAATGGTACGTGCGGGCTTAGGCTCGGAATGCGGAACCTATCCGGTCACGCACCATTGAACATGGAATAACAATGCCCCAAAGGGCAGCCGGATTCGTCCCGGCCGCCTCTTGGGGCATATTTTTTCCTTACACGCTTAGATCCGGTCAAGCTTTGCGCACAAAGCCTTTAATCCGGTCGATCTGTTTCAAATGCGTCTGCACGTGGCCGATAAAGCCTCTGTACGATGCGCTCCCCGAAAGGAGGCACCCGCCCTCTTCACGCTTGCTTTCAAGCTTCCTTTTCTTCCTCACCGCCGCCGTCCCAATGCTCTACGAGACGGTCCAGCCTCCGTGTCTGGAAGCCGTAATCGTACATGGCCGCCGCCACGACAAACAGGCGGAACGCTCCATCGCGGCCCTGGCTGTACGAATCGGTAGCCATCTGCATAAACCGGTCGTTCTCCTCTTCCATAGCGGCGGACTCGGAGCTGTCCTTCTTCAGCTTATCGTCGAATTTGAGCAGCACATACTCATGGTATTTGATCAGCCTCTCCAGATGGCGGTCGTACGTCTCGTCGGTTGCGTCCGTACGGTCCGGCCTGGAAATAATGCTCTTCGACGGCGTCCAGCACCTCGTAGCCTTTTTGCAGCGCATACAGCATCTGCTTATAGACCACAACATGCCGCGTTTTACTATACTTCGTGCGCTTCGGATTTTTGATTTCCTCTTCGAGCAGCTTGTATTTGTCCGACAAGGAGCGCAGCGCGTCGCTCAGCTTCTGCTTCTGTTCTCTGAACACCTTTTTCTTCATTTCATCGGATATGACCGTTCTAAGCAGCAGCGACAGCTGATTGAACGCATCGTGAAACTGGTCCGTGAACTGCTCCCTTGGCTTGGGCGGAAGGAAAATAATATTAATGAGAAAGGCCGATACAATCCCGATCAGGCTGAGCAAAAAACGGTTTAACGCAAAATCCCACTGGCCCGAGGCCTCCATCACCGAAACGACGGTAACCAGCGTTAAGCCTATCGTGTCGCCCATTTTGATTTTCAGACAAATCATAATGACCAATATGCAGATAACCCCGATCGCAATCGGGTCCTTGGAGAAGAACATCCCGGCCAGCATCGCGATGACCGCTCCCAGCGTATTGGTCTGGAGCTGCTCGAGAAAATAGCGCCATGAGCGGTACAAGGACGGCTGCATGGCAAAGATGGCCGCGACCGCCGCGATAACGGCGGGGGACAGGTTCCACCACGCGCAAATGTACAGCGACAGGGTCACCGCTATTCCCGTCTTCAGCATACGTGCCCCAAAAGACAATAGATTCCCTCATTTCGTTCAAGATGTTGATTCGGGCTGCCATGAAGCTGTTTCAGCTGTAATCATATATAACCCATCCCTACAAGATACAAAACATCTGAGCTTTGGTCAATATTCGCCTTATGGTAAAGCATGCTGCTTATGTTCAGCTCCGCGGCAGAGCTGGGCCGGACACGGCAAGAGGCTGTTTTCTCTCAAATGTAATCGTCTCCAGCCAGCCGATCGCGGCTCGTCCTAGATCTTGTCCGCCTTCAGCCAGCCGATCATTTTATCGCACCATTCGATGCAGCTTCGTTCGAACCCCGCCCCCATCTCGATAACCGCCACGGTGGAGAACAGAGGATCACGGCTCGTTAACGGACCATGCTCCTCACGAAAGCCGGCGACTCTCGTTTCGTATACCTCCAAGCGCTGTTCGTGCTCCCGTTTCTTCGCCTCCAGCTGCGGGATCAGAATGTCCGGCTCGATCAGCCAGGAGCTGTACTGCTTGAGCAAAAATTCCATGCGGACCGCCTCCGGCTCGCTTGGCTCGATAACCCATGCTTTCAGCCTTTCGAGCCCGGCATCGGTTATTTTGTAAACCTTACGCGCCGGGCGGTACGATTCCCGCTCATGGGATTGAAGCTCCACCAGCCCCTCCCCCTCCAGCTTGGCAAGCACCGGATACAGCTGGTTGTTATTGATCTTATAGAACGAATCGATCCTTCCGTTCATCTGCTGCTTGATGTCGTAGCCGCTTAACGGCTCGCGTGCCAATAAGCTAAGCATGATGTATTGAATGGAACTCATACAATCCCCCGCCTCAAAAAAATAAGTTAAATTTAACATAAGTTATCGTTGACATATAAACGAAATTGTTATAGGTTAATATTAACTTATTAATTTAACAGATTCAACCATCTGAAACCTTAAAGGAGAGATAGCCATGCAATTGATTTTCAAAGACCAGACGTTTTCCTTCGAATTACTGAGAACTTTAAGCTATGCCTCCTACGGCGGCGCCGATATCGGCGAATGCCTGATGACCGCTTACCGGATACAGGAGGGAGATTTTGAAAGCTGGTATAAGGAATGGCATGCAACCGCAACAAAAGTTCATGCGCTCGCCGATGCGGCACTGGCCGGCGGCCAGACCGTCAGCGCACGCGAAGCTTACCTGCGCGCCTCCAACTATTATCGTACGGCGGAGTTTTTTCTACATGGCGACCCGCAGGACCCGCGGATTATGACAACATGGGGCAGCAGCCGCACAACCTTCCGCCAGGCCATCCGGCTGTTGGACTCGCTGGCTGAAATCATAGAGATTCCGTATGAGCATACGCATCTTTCAGGTTATTTTTATAGGGTGGATAATTCGTCGACGCCTCGGCCGACGCTGATTGTGCATGGAGGCTATGATTCGACAGGCGAGGAATTGTATCTGGAGGTGGCTGCTGCCGCATTGCAGCGCGGATATAACTGCCTTACGTTCGAGGGACCGGGACAGGGCGCGATGATCCGCGAGCAGCGGCTTCCTTTCCGGCCGGATTGGGAGCAGGCGCTCACACCGGTTGTCGACTACCTGCTGACCCGTCCGGAAGCCGATCCGAAGCGCATCGCGCTCATGGGCATCAGCCTGGGAGGACTGCTGGCTCCGCGCGCCGCCGCCTTCGAGCACCGGCTGGCCGCCTGCATAGCAAATGACGGGGTGTATAACTTCCAGTTCAGCGAGAAGACCCGTCCGTTCCTGAACCCGGGCGACCGGACGCCCGAGCCGCACGAATACAATGAAGCCGCCGCCAAAATTATGGGCTTCTCTACAGGCATCCGCTGGGCGATTGAGAACGGGCTGTTTACGTTTCAAGCCGGCTCCTACTACGATTTAATTCAGAAAACGGAGCCGTTTACACTGGACGGGATCGCCGAGAAGATCCAATGCCCTACGCTTGTATGCGAGGCCGAGGCGGATCATTTCTTTGCAGGCCAGCCTCAGCGGTTATATGACGCATTGACCTGCCCGAAAACCTACATGAAATTCACCGCCGAAGAGGGGGCGGAAGAACACTGCCACTTCGGAGCGCTGCAGCTTTACAATCACCGCGTGTTCGAATGGCTGGATCAGACGCTGCAGGTGAAGCGTGAGCAGCAGCCATCGGCTGCAGGCATGCTTTAAAGCTAGGCTTGAGCAGCGGGCTCCGTTATCCGGCCATCCGGCCGCAGAGGCAGGTCAGCAGACCAGCGTTGGCCGGACGAAGCGCCGAAGCCCGGATCGCCACGGCAAAAGCCGAGGACTCAAGGCACGGACCAGGTGTATGGGCTAAGGCGTGAGCTAAAGCCGCTGACAAAAGAACCTATCCGCCCCTTAATCGGTTATTATCGGCTCGCCATACTGCACAAGAACATGCCACAGCTGTTTGATATGCTGGAACGTATCGGCCGGGCTCGCCCAGTCGGCCCATGTCTCAGGCTGATGCTGCAGTGTGGCGGCCGCCCGGCCCAGCACCTCGGCATCCAGCAGGCCGGGGGCCCGGCCCGGGAACCGGCCGGCAATGCGCCTAGCCAGCGGAGGAATCGCCGGACCGCGAAAGTGCTCCGGCACGTCGTCCGCGTGCAGCTGGAAGCCCGGATGCCAGCGCAGCCGAATCGCGTAGGCATCGCACAAGGTCTCAAGCATCTTGGCTGTCGCGGTGCCCCGATAAGCCGGGTCGGCGACCAGTGCCTCGACATCGGCGTGCAGATCGAGGTCGCCGTGAACCTGCGCTTCGATGTAATCGTCCAGCGCTCGTCCGACCTGTCCCCGGGCAGCATCCCCTTGCGGGGAACCAAGCTCAAGCAGCCTCCGGACTACGGCTTCCACACCCGTGCCGGATGTTCCCAACGCATTCCCCGTCGTCTCGACGGTCTCCAGCAGAGCAGCCAGCACCGGCTCGAATACATCGATCGTTCCTTTGGGCTCCGGCCCGTATGACTGTCCCCGAAAGTAAACGTGCACCGGTTCAGCACCTCGGGAGCCAGTACGATATAACAGGAGCCGTAGCGGGGCGAGGCCCCGTCGCCATAATTCATTACATTGAGCGCCCCGTATTTCGGGCGCTCTTCCTGCTTGCCTCCGGGCGTATGGTACGCGCCGCCGAAGAGCTTCCGCTCCCAGCCGTCGCGGTCTCCTCCCGGGAATGCCGTCCGGCTCCCGTTCGTCACGCCGGTCAGAAATTGGCTGTCGTACTTCCCCCGTCGGGACAGCCCCTCCGCTACCGTGTAACCGGCAGCAAGCACCCGGTCCGGGTGGAAATTCAAAGTCACGCGGGCATAGGCGCGGAGGCTCGCCAAGAGCGTTTCAAGGTTCGTGAACGATACGTGCCCGCTCTTGAGGACACGCTCTATTTTGACAAGGGCCTGTGATTGCGCTGCCTTGGCCTGATCTCGCACATGGCGCAGTGCCCGCAGCTGTGCCGGAGTTAACTGCTTCATCGTATCCCTCCTTATAGAAGAAGCCGTATCGGAATTCCAATCAAATCGTACGCCCATTCTTGTGCCGATACATACATAGTATTCTGATCGCCGTCTGTAATAGTACTCCAGGACCGCAGCGAATCAGCCGGCGTGCAAATGACAAACTTCATTTCATGCCCGTTATTATATCTTCGGCGCCTCCCCGCCGTTTGCCTTCAACCGATTCATGAAACCAAAACCGCACCTTCCCGGCCGGGAGGGTGCGGTTTTGGTTTATTTTTTGTATCTTTCGTATGCGGCTTGATACAGCTTCATGTAGTCGTCGATGCCCATTTTCTTGATCGTGGCCACGAATTTATCCCAATCGGAGAAAGGCGCCCCGCCGGTGATGAATTTGGCGGTCATCTCGTCGACATAGGCCTGGATGTCCGTGCTCAACGCGATCATCCTCTCGTTCTCCGCATCGGTATAGCTGAAGCTCGGCCATACCTCCTTCGGCAGGCTCGCCTCGATCTTCTTGGCTGCGTCGAGCGATTCGGGCAGGCTCTCGGCGCCTTTGAAATATTTTTGCCTTACGATGCCCGGATAGCCTCCGCCCGGCCACGTAACGTACTTCACCAGCGCCTGCTCGAAGGTTAAGCCCTGCGGGTTTTTCAAAATTTCATCGGTATATTCTACGCTGCCGTCCGGCTTCTCCACATAGCTCTTGTCCTTGAAGCCCATGAAGAACATTTTGTTGCCTTCCTCGCTGTAGAAATAATCCATCCACCGGACGGTCGCTTCCGGATTTTTGTTTTTGTCGGTAATGACGAACGCCCCCGGACCGGATACCGCCGGACGGAACTCGGAATATACCTTGTCTCCGCGCGGTCCCTGCAGCGTTTGAAGCCCTATGTAATTCGTTTGCTTCATCAGCGTGAACGGGCTGCTGATTTTCAAAGCTCCGTAGACCCCTTCGGCGCCTTTGGCGAAAAACTTGTTCTGATCCTTCTCATTGGGAAGAATGTCTTTGTCGATCAGCCCTTCGCTGTACAGCTTGTTCAAGTACTGCAGCATTTCCTTGTAACGGTCGTCGGTCGGAATGAAGCGCAGCTTATTGCCGGCCGGGTCCAGATCGACATACGGATGGTTCGCGCCCCGGTTCATCACCCCGAAATATCCTTTGAATTGGGCCACGACATCGACCAGCTTCGTGCCGCCCAGCGGAATTTCGTCGGCCTTGCCGTTTTTGTTCAGATCGGTCGTCTTGACCGCCTTCAAATAATTGTAAAATTCCTCCGTCGTCTTCGGCTCCGGCATATTTAACGCCTCCAGCCAGTCCTTGCGGATCCACAGCTTGCCCATACGCACGGAGGTGAACTCGGGCGCAAGCAGATTTGGAAAACTGTAGATGTTGCCGTCCGGCATCGTAATCCCCTTTTTGATATCGGGATACTGCTCCAGAATCTTTTTGAGGTTCGGCGCATACTTGTCGATCAAATCGTTCAGCTTGATCAGCGTGCCTTGTCCGCCGTACTTGACCAAGTCCGAGGTGGTCATTCGGGCCAGGAAGATCGCATCCGGGTAATCTCCGCTCGCCAGCGCAAGATTGCGCTTCTCCGTAAAAGCATCGAATGGCGTCAGCTGAAAATTGATCTGCATGTTGGTCATCTTCGCATATTCCTGCCACAGCATCGTTTCGTTCCAGTTGTTCGCCGTCGTCGGCGCCTTAGCCGCCATAAATGTCATGCTGACCGGATCCTTTACAATCGGAAAGCCGGTTGCGCTCACGCTAGTCTCCGCCGTTTTCGTATCCTTGTCCTTTCCGTCCGCGGTTCCGCCCGATCCGCTGCCGCCATCGCTGCAGCCCGCGAGCATTCCTCCGGTGACGACCGCCGTCAGCAGAACGGAAGTCCATTGAATTCCCTTCATAGCTCCCTCTCCCTTACCTGTCGTTTGATGTTTATCCTTTTAAGGCTCCGATCATGATGCCCTTCACAAAATATTTTTGCAAAAACGGATAAAGCAGCAGAACAGGCAAATTGGCGATAACGACGACCGCGTATTTAATGACTTCCACTTCCATCAGCTTCTTCGCCAGCGAGTCGTCGGCCATATCCAGCATGGCCTGCATTTGCCCTTGAATCAGGATTTCCCTCAAAATCAGCTGCAGCGGAAATTGGCTGCGATTCGATAAATACATCAAGGCGTTAAAGAAGGCATTCCAATGACCGACCGCATAGAACAGCAGCATGACCGCAATAATCGGCATGGACAAGGGCAGGACGATCAGCAGTAAAATCCGCGTGTTGCTGCACCCGTCAATCGACGCCGACTCCTGAATTTCATACGGAATGCTCGTCTGAAAGAACGTTCTCATAATAATGACGTTCCAGACCGCCACCGCATTGGGGATGACGATAGCCCAGATGGTTCCCAGCATGCCGAGCTTTTTCAATAGTAAATAAGTAGGAATAATGCCCCCGCTGAAAAACAGGGTCAGCATAAGAAATCCGGTAATGACGTGGCGTCCTTTGAAATCCTTACGGGACAGCGGGTATGCTGCGCAGATAGTAAGCACCAGATTGATCGCCGTGCCGACCAGCGTATACAGGATCGTATTGCCGTATCCGCTAAGGATCTCTTCATTTTGGAAGACCTTCACATAGCCTTGAAAATTGATCCCTTTGGGCAGGAGCCATAGCTCTCCTTTCGCTACGGCTGAAGGGTCGCTGACGGATGCGCTCAGAACAAAGACCAGGGGGTATAGTACGATGAGACTGATCAGCACGAGCAATAGACCGTTGACGGTATCGAAGCATTTATCCTCAAAGCTGCGGGGCATCCCCTGACCTCCCTTACCATAGACTGGTTTCGTTCAACCGTTTGGCCGCATAGTTTACCGTGACGAGCAGAATCAGATTGATGACGGAATTGAACAGGCCGACGGCGGCAGCGAAGCTGTACTGCGCTTGAATGATCCCCGTACGGTATACATAAGTGGAAATGACGTCGGCGGTTTCGAGGGTCAGGTCATTTTGCATCAAGTACACCTTTTCGAAGCCGACGCCCATAATCGTGCCTGCATTCAAAATAAGCAGAATGACGATCGTCGGCATAATCCCCGGAAGGTTCACGTGCCAAATGCGCTGCAGCCGGCTTGCCCCGTCCACCTTGGCCGCTTCATGCAGCTGCGGATCGATGCCGGCCAGCGCCGCCAAATAAATAATCGAGCCCCAGCCCATCTGCTGCCATACGCCGGAAAATACGTAAATCGACTTAAACCATCCCGGCTCGGTCATAAAGGAAATCGGCTCTCCGCCCAGCCGCACGATGATCTGGTTCACAAGTCCGCTTTGGGGAGAAAGGAAGATAACGATTAAGCCGACCAGGACGACGGTCGAAAGAAAATGCGGAGCATAGGTGATCGTCTGGACGAATTTTTTGAAAAAGCCGAGCCGCAGCTCGTTCATCATCAGCGCTAACAGAATCGGCACCGGAAAGCCTACGGCCAGCTGATACAAGCTGATGCCCAGCGTGTTTTTCAATAAGCGCCAAAAGAAATAGCTGTCAAAAAAACGTTCGAAATGGTTGAAGCCGACCCACGAGCTTCCCCAGATGCCTTTGGTTGCGACAAAGTTTTTGAAGGCGATCTGCACGCCGTACATGGGGAAATACTCAAATACGATAAAATAAATCAGAACAGGGGAAATGATCAAATACAGCTCCCAATTTCTCAAAAACGGTTGGATCCGCGATTTCCTGCGCCTGGCCTGTGCCTTCAGCCCGGTTTCTTCCGAAAGGGAAGCCTGTGCCATTGACGTTCACCTCCATTTCCCTGCCTCCGTCTTTAAAAATGCCGGACGGCCATCGGTTTATTTTCCTTGGCCGATTCGTAAGCCGACCATGCCACCTCCGCCGCCCGCAGGCCGTCCAGACCGGAAATGGAGGAGGGCCGTCCTTCCCGGATACCGGCGATAAATTCCGCTACTAAAGCGTTATTCGCCGAATCTCCCCATGGAACGGTTCGGTGCGATAAATCGGCCCCGTTCTCCCACAGCTCGCCGCTCTGCGCAAAGGCATCGAGGTGAAGAACGCCTTCCGTTCCGACGATCCGCAGCGTGACGTCGCCCCACGTCGAGAACGACTTCGGCCGGGACCAGCTCGTATCGAGCGTCGCGATAACTCCGTTCTCAAAGATCATGGACAGCAGCCCGCAATCGTCCACCTCGATATCGTGCAGCAGGGTGTCGACTTCGGCGTATACCTCCGCCACTTCGCTCTGCAAAAGCCAGCGCATGATGTCTACGACATGCACGGTATGATCCAGTACGGCGCCGCCGCCGGACAATTCCGGGCGAATAAACCAGCTGCCGGGCATTTTTCCGTGATTGGTCGCTGCAATCGCTACAACTTCGCCGATCTCTCCGCTCTCGATCTGCTTCTTCACCTTCTGCACCGATGCGTCCAGCCGGACAGGAAATGCCGTCTGCAGCACAACTCCCTGCCTTTCACACAGGTCGATCAGCTCGCGCGCATCTTCCCCCTGCACGGTAATCGGCTTCTCCACCATTATATGTACTTTCGCTTCCGCTGCCGCACGGGCGTACACGATGTGCTTCTGATTGTCCGAGCAGATCAGCACGGCATCCGCCTGCTCCAGCAATGTCGTATAATCCGGATAAAAATCGGTCTGAAAATGCGCCGCCGCCTTCTGACCGCGTTCCTCTTCCTCATCATAGACCCCAATGATTTCAACGCCGGGCTGCTCCAGCAAGCCTCTGGCATAGCCGTAAGCATGCGATTGGTGCGCCAAGCTGATCATGCCGATCCGCAAAGTACTCATTGTGAGATAACCTCCATTTCTACAGGGAGCTTGGTTAAGGCAGAGCGGTAAGCCGCCAAACCGATCCTAAGCGAAGCGAGGGCTTCTTCTCCGCTGGTCAACGGCTGCTTCTTTTCTTTAACACAGTGAATAAAATGCTCCAGCTCCAACGCATAAGGGCTCATCATCAAGGGACTGTCCGGCACGCCTGTCTGCTTGCGGGGCCCTCCATATTGAACGATTGAGGCCGATTTGCCTTTGTCGAACAGGACCAGGCCGTCGGAGCCTGCAATTTCAAGAGAGGTTTGAAAGGGCGATCCCTTCGGGTAAGCCCAGCTGGCCTCCACATGGGCCATCACGCCGCTTTCGAATCTTAGCAGCGTCAGCGTATGCTCCATGCCCTCCCGCTTGGTCGAAAGCGTCCGGCTGAACACCCGCTTTACGGGGCCGAAGCACCATCGCAAGAAGTCGAAGTCATGGATGGCCAAATCAAGCAGCGGTCATCCGCTCCGCGCATCGTCAGCAAACCAGTCCGACCAGGGAAAGGCGCCGGAACGTATGCTGCGTACGACTCCCGGCTTGCCCAGCCTCCCGGACAGCAGCTGCTCCCGCGCTGCGCGGTACTCGGGAAAGAACCGTACCACATGACCGACCATCAAGGTGACGCCGGCCCGTGAACAGGCATCGATCATCGCCGAGGCGTCTTCCTCAGTCAGCGCAATCGGCTTCTCGCAGAAGACCGGCTTCGCGCTGGCAGCCGTCAGCTCCACCGCCCAGCGGTGCAGGTCGGTAGGCAGACAAACGTCCACAGCGTCAAACTGCCCTTCGCGCAGCATATCCTCAACGCTAGTGTAGACGGCAGCACCCCAATCATCGGCGATGCAAGCCGCCTTGGCCGTGTCGAGATCGCATACCGCCGTAATTTGCGCGCCCGGAATTTGCCGGTACGCCTGGCTGTGCGTATTGCCCATGGTGCCGGCCCCAATCAAACCAATCGTAAACATAGGCTTCCTCCTAAGATTCGGTATAGTTCTCCATGTGCAGGTGCTCGAAGAAATAATGCAGCGCCAACGAGCCCGCTCCGATAATTCCCGCATTCAAGCGGGTCAAGCCTTCCTTGATCTCAACGTGCTTCGAAAACATAGGCATACAATGCGTTCCGACGTAATCCTTAATTTCCTGCAGCAAGCGGGTATTGTTTAGAGCGAGCTCACCTCCCAATAAAATAAACGACGGATTGATCAAATGAATTAAAGTAACGAGCCCCCGGCCGAGCAGCGAGCCTGCATAAGCCATCAGCCGCTCCGCACGCTCGTCTCCCCGATTGCTTAATTCGACAAGCTCGACCAGACTCGGGTTTACCGCTTCACCCGGCGCCCATTGACGCCATTTCTCCACAAGGGACGCTTCGCTGATCAGCTTTTCCAGGCAGCCCTTATTGCCACATCGGCAGAGCGGTCCGTCTTCATCCATCGTAATATGGCCGAATTCTCCCGCTCCCCCGGCTCCGCCGGTAAACAGGCTGCCGGACAGGAACAGCCCGGCGCCGACGGCTTTGCCGACATGCAGGTACACGAAATTGGAAACCTGCTGGCCGCAGCCGTACAGAAACTCGCCGTAGGCCGCCGCATTGGCATCGTTCTCCAGCAAAATCGGGACGTGAAAATGCTTTTGCAGCTCTTCCTTCAGGGAAAGATGATTTATGTTAAAATTGGTGGCGGTGATGACCTCGCCTTTATCCAGGCTGATGATGCCTGGGACGGCAATGCCGATCCCCAATAAACGAAAGCCTTCGCCGCTTTCCAGTATCAGATCGTTAATGACTTGAATAAGCGAATGAACCCACTCGTCCTTGCTTGCCTCAGGCAGCGGTCTGACCCGCAAAATTTCCGCCTCCAGATTCAGCACGGCGGCTCTGCTCTGATCAAGATCAACCGCAATGACGCAGCCCGCATCGGGCGCAAGCTTGACCAGGATCGGCTTTCTCCCCCGCTGGAGTCTCCTTTTCCTATCTCCATCAGGAAGCCGTGCTCCTTGAAATAATCAACGATAACGGTGACCGTCGTCGGGCTCAGGCTCAATTCCTTGGCGAGCTGCGAGCGGGAAATCGGCCCCCTCTCGCGAATGGCGTTAAAAATAAGCACCTGATTGATTTCCTTGATTAGCTGCTGACTTCCGCTTCGGCTCTCTCTCTTATTATTCAATAGGGTACCTCACTTCCAACTTACTTTCTCCAATCGAAAAAGAAAGTCCATATAACAACCTATTCTCCAATATTTTTAAAATTCCTCCAGAATTTTCTGAATACTTTAAATTATTTTTCATATTTTACAACCGCTGGAATCCATTCCTATTCCTCTAACAAACAGCTGCAAAAAAAGCGCAAGAATCATCCGGTACCCGGACGTCCTTGCGCTGGAGAATATGGTAATGGTAAAGAGATTGTTTCATGCTGCCCGGCCGAACGCCGTACAGAGCCGCCGTGCCCCTGGGATTCGCACGTGTTGGAAATTCACCGGCCTTCTACACTTCAACTACATACAGGTGACCCTTGCCCTTCTCGTTAGCCCGGTCGGAAGTAAACAGAATGCGGCGGTCGTCATGGCTGAATATCGGATGCGGATGCACATCCTGCACGCTGAAGCTGCTGTCATGACGGCATACCGGAGTCCAGACAAGCTGCCTGTTCGCCCAATCCGGCGTACACAAATGGATCGTCCGGCCGTCGATAACTCCGTCGGTGACCAGCAGCCGGTCGTCCGAGCTCGCGGTGAAATGCCCATAGGCGGTCATTTCCGCGGGAAACGCCAGCTCCGTGTAATTCCCGCTGTCGAGATCGAAGCGTCCCACAAAGCTCGCCTGCAGGGCGGGAGCAGACGCGGCTTTGTCAAGGCCCGCTCCCTTCATGGCCGGATCGTTCGGCACCCCCTTGGTGCCGTGATAAAGCACGCCCCGGCTGTGCTGGAGCCACATCTCGTGGCAGATCCAGACAGGCTCCCGCTCCTGCGACTGATCGCGGATACGGCTCATCGCTCCTTCATCATATAGCCAGATCCGCTGCTCCACCATTCCGCCTTCATGGTTGTACAGAATGGATCTGCCTTCCCCCGGCGGGAACTGCACATGTGTGATCCAGCCTACCTGCGAGCCCCATATCTCCGCCTGCCCGGACATCAAGTCAATGACAAGGAGCTGGGATTCGATCCGCTCCTGCGTCACTTTATCCCGGATGGCGGAGAACGGATTGTCCGACTCTCCTACCTCAAAAGCCCGTGCATCAATATAAGGCACGCAGGCAAGGCGGCCGTCGGGGGACAGATGGGTAAATCCGGTCATCACCCCGTCAGGCAATGTATATACGGTTTCTTCCTCCAGCGTATCGACCTGCAGTAACCGAACCTCCTGCCCTTGAATATAGAGCAGCGTATGCGTCGCCGGATTGTAGCTTGGGCTCGCCTTCGCCAGCCCGCGGTAAGGCCGGCCGTCATAATACACATAGCTCTTCATATACCCGTCTTGATTATCCGTCAGCTGAACGCCCGTCCCATCCGCCAGCGACAGCTTGAATACGTTCGGACTGCCGTCGCCGCTGTCGCTCAGGAACAGCACGTTGCGGTTATCGGCGGTAAAGCTGCTGCTCGTAAAATACAGATGGTGATGATTCCCCGGCTGAGAGGTCAATTGCTTGACGGTACGCCCCGTGAGGGCATCCTTATGCTCCGTCAGGTTATGTTTGACGATACTGCCTTTCATATCGCATCCCCCTTGATCCATGATAAGGCTGTCAACCTATGCAGTTGAAAAAAGCGCCCGGCTGCCTCTTACCGGAAAAACCTCGGCAGCCATTCGCGGTTCGCCAGAAGCAGATCGTCCGCCAGCTGCGGCAGCTCGCTGAAATCCGCTCCCGCGCTGAGCGGATCGAGACTTAATGCTTCGATCAGCAGCTCCCGGCTGCCCTCGAGCGCTGCGCGCAGCGTCAGCTCGTGTATATCCGCGTGCAGCCTGCACAAGCTGCCTACCGAGCCCGGAAGCTCTCCCGACATGACCGGCTCAACCCCTAGCGCCGCCGATACGGTGGCCAAGGTTTCCACAACGGCTCCCTGCGGGAGATTGCTGATTTGGCCCCGGTTCGGGATGTTGACGATTGCCGGCGTAGAGTTTCCGCCCCGAACCGCGCGAATGATCTCGACCATCTCCTCGCCCGAGCGTTCCCATGAAATCTCCTCCGTCCCCGCCGCAACCGCCTGGATGTGCCGCAGCTGCTCCGACTTCAGAAATCTTCTGGCATCCACCGTCGTTTTGCGCACGGCATATTTCATGCCCCAGCCGTTGCGCTGGTTGCACAGGCTCGGAATAAACTCGATCAGATGCCGGTCGCCGACCAGCGGCAAGTAGCCGAATTGGCGGCAGAGGGCAAATTTGACCGCACCGCGGTTTTGAAACGAAGCGGCTGCACCGGAGCCGTTCTTGTCTCCTCCTCCAAGCTCGGTATGCGTTCCGCAATACGCCCGCAGCTTCGGCAGCATATCTTCTCCATGCAGCGACGCCTGCGTCAGCCATATAAAATGGTTCACGCCGGCTACCTTATACTCAAACCCCTGCTCGGGGAGCCAGCGGTACAAATAGTCCAGCGTGTCCATGCCATCAGGCTTCGCCAGGCCGAGCATCGGCCCCAAATAGGCCGGCAGGCAGTGAAACTCATGGCAAAGGCCGACTACGTTCGTCTTCGCCGCCGCCCGGCTCATCGCTGCGGTGACGACACTCATCGGATTCGTGACGTTCAACAGCCAGGCGCCCGGACAGTGCCGCTCCATTTCCTCTACAAGCTCATAAGCGACCGGAGCGGTTCGAAGGGACGCCGAAATGCCGCACCGAACCGACCGTCATCGAGACCGGCTGGCGGATCCCGTACTGGATCGGCAGCTCCAGGTCGTTCCAGAAGGCGTCCATCGCGCCCGGACTGAAGGTGGTCATAACGAAATCCGCTCCGCTGAGCGCCTCCTGCCGATCGTCCATCACGCGAATCCGGTAAGACTTGCCGCGCAGCTCGTTGAACCGGTTCAGCATACCGGCCACTGCCTGCACATGCTCCAGATTCGGATCCACCAGACGGATCTCCCCGCCCTCCAGCTCGTCGATCAAATACACATCGCGCATCAAATTCCGCATCCAGTTTACGCTGCCCCCGCCGATCACTGTCAAAATCATGGAATTCATCGATCCAGCCTCCTCGCTTTATTCCTCGTTTGAATCTCCTAATAATTGTATCGCCCGAGCCGTGTAACCGTCTTCAATTAAATTGCCGGACGGATTATAATGAACGTATCTTGCCGTTTATTTTGGCAAAAGGAGGCGAATGCAACGTATGACCCGCAGCGCGGATTACCTGCCTTACGAATCCTTCTTTATCGATTACACGAACAGCGGGAAAGAGCACCGCAAGCCATTGGAGCATTTTCACGACACATTCGAGCTCGCCTTCTTCGTCCGCGCGGACATTCATATCTTCGTCAAGGACACGAAGTACCATATCCGGGAAGGGGACTGGCTGCTGATCAATCCTTATGAAATCCACAGCATCTTCTATAATCCTGCGCACGATTATACCCGTTATGTCCTGCAGTTCAACGAAGGCTTTCTCAAAGACCTGCTCGCCGCACTCAGCCTGGAGGGGCGTCTCGCTGCGCTCCAGCTCAAGAGGAACAAGCGGGCCTGCCTTGATCTGCCGCAAAGAATGCGGGTGGAGGCAATGTACCGAAGCCTGCTGCAGCTGTATGAACAGCAGCCGGGGAATGACGGCAAGCGGTACGGACTCCATCCGTCGGATGCGGAGCTCAAGCTCCACCTGGCCCTGCTGCTGCTGGAATACGATAAGCTGTGCGAAACGGCTGCCGCCGCCCGAAGAGTCCGGCCCTCGGAAGATCCGGTCCGGGAAATAATTGCTTATCTGGATGATCACTACATGGAGCCGGTACAGCTTCACGATCTGGAGCATCATTTCGGCCGAAGCAAATTTACGATCTGCCGCCAATTCAGCCAAACGACGCAATTCACGGTAGTGGAATATTTGCAGTACCGAAGGGTGATTGAAGCGCAAAAAAGGTTAATCCAAACCGAGCAGCCGATCCTCGATATTGCGTTGGACTGCGGCTTTCAAAGCATCCAGCATTTTTACCGCATCTTCAAAAAAATATGCGGCAGAACGCCGCTGCAATACCGCAGGAATGAATTGCCCTGAGGCGGCCGGCGTGCCCCTAGCCACCCTGCAGGCTGCACCGCCTGCCGGCCTTTTAGCCGCGGTTGCGGTTGCGGGGCAGGCGCGATATATCCTGCCGCACCGGCTGCATCCCGCCGGCGCCTTCGATATGGCGGCCGTCTCCGCGCTTATTAGCCGGCCGCCGCCCCCTTCTCATCCCCCTTCCCTGCCGGGAACCAAGCAACCAAGCATAAGGTCTAAGACAGCGGCAAACCTCGATGCCGGGGAGACATCGAGGTTGCGCGGTTATTTTTTCATTTCCTTGTATACCTTGAGCTGTTCGTCCATGACTTCCTTCCCGCCGATTTTCATGTATTCCGCTACCAGGTCGTCATACACTTTATCGAAGTCGGCCGGCTTCGCCGTAATAGTCTTGACGGTAATCTCCACGCCCTTATCAGACAACGTCTGATTGTACTTGATCTGGGACTCGATCGGCCGGTCGAAGCGCGCCGGCAGCTGGCCGTCCGTATCCCCGACTTTGATGCTGTCCATCGTGAACTGCTTATACTTAGGGTCGGCCGCATTCGCCTTAAGCGTTTTTTCCTGATCCCCCATGTCTTTTCCGTTAATCAGCATGCTGTAGTCGAGATAGTTATACATGATTTTCTTGGCTTCGTCGGTATCGAGGAACACTGGAATGCCGTCGTCTCCCATTTTGTAGGCAACGCCCTCCGGACCGTTCTGCAGATCGAAAATCACTTTATAGTCGGACATCCAATCGAGGAACTTGATCGCCTCGACCGCGCGCTTGCTTGACTTCGGAATCATCAAATGCGCGGACAGCGGATGATAAATCGCCTTCACGTGCTTGCCCTCGTAGTTCGTAAACGGATCGACCGGCATCAGCGTGGCGCTCGGCACGTTCTTCTGCAGCGTAGAGTAATAAGCCTGATAGACCGGCTCATTCGTATTCGTGATCGCGAAGCCGATCTGCCCGTTAACCAGGTCCGCCTGGAACTTCTTGCCGTCTTTATCCAGCGCAAAGTCAGGGCTGATCAAGCCTTCGTTATACAGCTTGTTCAAGAAACGGTACGCGTCCTTATTGCCCGGCTTCTGCCAATCCGGCAGCGAATAATATTCTTCTTCGGTCATCTTCTTCCAGAACGTCCGCACCAGCGGGTCCAAGTTATTGTTATAGCGGATGCCGTAAGGGATCACCTTGCCGCCGGTGCCGCCCGGGTCCTTCTCCTTGAAGGCCTTCAGCACATTGTAGAACTCGTCGGTCGTCTTCGGCGGCTGCATGCCCAGCTTATCCAGCCAGTCCTGGCGAATAACCGGCGTACTGGAAGCTATAATGATCCGCTTGGCAGGAATCGTGTACTGTTTTCCATTAATCACGCCGTAATTCAGCAGCTTGTCGCCGAGGTATTTCTTCAGATTCGGGCCGTATTGGTTAAGCAGATCGCCGAGCTCGGTCAGCCCGCCCTGCTTCACCCAGTTCTGTACGGCGGGATCGCTGTAGGTGAAAATAAGATCCGGCGCTTCGTTCGCCGCCATCAGCACATTCAGCTTGGGCACTTCCTCGGTGCGGGGAACCGTCACGAATTCCACTTTAATGTTGTTCGGGTCTCCGAACTTCTCCTGAATATACTTGACGAACCAGCTTTCGGTGAGCGGCGGCGCGCCGGGAGGCGTATTGCCGCGGTCGAACAGCTCGATCTTGAGCGTTACAGGGCTGCCCTTCTTCCCGCCTGCGTCTCCTGAGGACGGGCTGGAGCCGCTGTCCGAGCAGGCGGCCAATGTTAAGGCAGGCAGCAATACGGCGAGAAAGGCCGAGGTGGTCTTGGTCATTTTTTTAGATAAAGGCATTGCTTTCAACTCCCTTTTTCGTCTTATAGAGGCTGGTATTACAGCTAACGCTGCCGGCAAAACCGGCGGCACCGTATATCACCCTTTGACCGCGCCGATCATCATGCCGGAAATAAAGTAGCGCTGCAGCCAAGGATACACGATCAGAATCGGAATCGTAGCAAACATAATGCTGGCTGCCTTCAGGCTCTCCGGAATCGGCGCCAGCGAGTTGACGCCCTCCGTCGCCGTCGCATCGCTCATCTGGTTGCTGATGACGAGCTGATACAGCTTCAGCTGAATCGGGTACAAGTCCTGGTTCGTGATATAGAACAGCGCATCCATAAACCCGTTCCAGCGGCCGACTGCGTAAAATAAGCTCAGCGTAGCAAGCACAGGGAGCGAAAGCGGCAGCACGATTCTAAACAGCGTGCCGAAATGGGAGCTGCCGTCGATCCGGGCGGATTCCTCAAGCTCCTCCGGTATCGAGGAGAAGAACGTTTTTAGAATAATCAAATAAAATGCGTTGATCATGCCGGGTAAAATCAAAGACCAGATCGTGTTGGTCAGCTTCAGCGATTTGACCAGCAAATATTCCGGAATAAGCCCCCCGCTGAAAAACATCGTGAACACAATCATCAGCAGGAAAAAATCTCTCCCTTTCAACCGCGACTTCGTCAGCGGGTAAGCCGCACAGACCGTCATCACCATACAGATAAGGGTAAACAGAACAACGAGCAGTATCGTGAAGAAAAGCGAGCTGACCATTTTGCCGTCCCGAAGAACGGTATTATAGGCGATCGTGCTCCATTCCACAGGGAAAATCGTCACTTTGTTCGATAAAATAGCCGCGTTGGAGCTTAGGCTGACAGCAGCCAGATGAAGGATTGGCACCAGTGCGAGGAAGGAAGCTATCGTAATAATTACAAGGATCGATGTATCCAAAATTTTGTCGCTCGTACTTACTCTCATAAAACGCAGCCTCCCTTTACCAGATGCCCTGATCGGTCACCTTTTTGGAAATGTAGTTGGACGACAGCAGGAAGATCAAGCCCACTACCGCCTGGAACAGCCCGATCGCCGTTGCAATCGTAAAGCGTGCCGACTGGATACCTACCTTGTATACAAACGTACTGATGACGTCCGATACATCGGTTACAAGCGGGTTGCCCAGCACGAACGGACGTTCGAAGCCGATGCTCGCCATATGACCGATATTGATAATGAGCAAAATAATGATGGTCGATTTGATCCCCGGCAGTGTGATGTTCCAGATTTTCCGGAAGCGCCCCGCGCCATCCACCTCCGCCGCCTCGTACAGCTCTTTGTTAATGCCGGTCAAGGCCGCCAAATAAATGATCGTGCCCCAGCCTGCGCTCTGCCAAACGCCCGAGCCTACATACGTAATCACCCAATAGATGGGCTCCGTCAAAAAAGGAACCGCTTTCATTTCTAAGGACCGCAATAAAATGTTGACCAGACCGGTATTGGTGGACAGCAGCTGGTATACAATTCCGCCGATAATAACCCACGAAATAAAATGCGGCAAGTAAAGAATCGTTTGCGCGCCCTTTTTAAACCATTGGATACGCACCTCGTTGAGCAGCACGGCCAAAATAATCGGAGCCGGGAACGATACGACCAGGTCCAGCAGATTAAGCAGCATCGTATTGCGCAGCACTTTATAGAAATCGTTCATTTTAAAAATTTCCTTGAAGGCATCGAGACCCGCCCACGGACTGTTCCATACTCCCTGAAACATATTGAATTCCTTAAAAGCGATCGTAACGCCGTACATCGGGACGTACTTGAAAATGACGAAGTAGAGCATGGGAAGAAACAGCAGTGCATATAATTGCCAATCCTGATTGGCGAACAGCTTGAGGCTCCGCCTCTTCGCAATAGGCCGGGACAACGTCTCCGTCGCGGTTTTGCCGCCTGCGTCTGACATACAATTCCTCCATTTCTTAAGAGACCCGGATAGGATCAGATTGGATTCGAATTCGGTTCGAATGACTTCGGTCTAGGCTCCACTGCCGTTCCATAGATTTACAGTAAAATATTATGCCATTCCGGTCAATTTACATGATTCGCCGCTTAGCGAAATGTACGAAAAGCCTGCCGCAGCAGGCTTCTTAACATTTTGTCAGTGCGCTTTACATTTTCGAAGAAGCTCCGCTACGGAGTCTAATTCTGCAGGTCGGGACGCCATTCCGGCTCCTGTTCCATCCGTTTGCGGTAATCGCCCGGCGGACATCCGAACATGTTCTTGAATGCGCGGTGAAAAGAAATGACGTGCGTATAGCCGACCTGCTCGGCAATGAGCTGCGCGGGCAGATCCGTCTCCAGCAACAGCTGTCTCGCCTTTTCCAGCCTCAGCTTTATCATGAAATCGATGAATTTTTCACCGAACTGCTCTTTGAACAGCTTGCTTAAATACCGGGAATTCATCCCGAAATGCTCACTGATTTTGTTAAGCGATAAATCGGGATCGGCATAATACATCTCCATGTAATCCCTCACCCGGAACATTAAGGAATGGTGGCTGCAGCTCTCCCGGATCTGCCGCATCCGCGGCTCGAACGACCGCAGCAGTGTATAAAGACGCTCGTGCCAGCTGTCCAGCGAATCCGCCTCCTCGACAAGCCCAGCCAGCTGAGGAGCGTACTCCTCCTTCCAAATCAGCTGAATGGATTCCTTCAGCTCCAGCATTTCCTTATGAAAGTGATACTGCATACAGTCCGACAGATGCTGCAGATCCGCCTGCGAATACCGCCCGGCTTGAAGCGAGGCGAGCAGCTGCTCCAAATGATTCGGCCATTGCCCGTCATCGAGCCGGAAGGACTTCGCCAGCAGGGACATGACCGGCAGATGAGGGAAAATGCCCCCTTCCTCCTTCGGACGCACTTCCGCCTTCCCGATAAAGCAATTCGTGCCGAAAGCGGGCTTGCCGCCCAGCAGCTGCTTGGCTTCTTTATACGAAGAAGCGACGCCTTCATAGTACGCCGTATCCGGTCCCATACCGACCGATACCGTAAACTCCAGATTGTCCGCGACCCACGCCTGCAGCCGCCTCATCGCTTCCCGGGTCCTGTGCAGCTCCTCGGCCTCCGGCTCACGGATAAAAAACACGACCGCCATCCGATGCGGCTCAAGCCACTCCTGCCATAAAGCGATCCGCTCGCTTTGCGCAATTTCCAGCAGCACCTTGCCGACGACAAATTTGAGCAAATATTGGTCTCTGCGGCTGTAGCGCGCAATAAACTGCGGATACCGGTCAAATTCCATAACCGATGCGGCCAGCCGGCTGTGCTGAACAGGCACCTGAAGCTTTATCATCTCCTGCTCCCACTGCAGCTCGGTCATCTCCCCCCGGCCTTCCAGCCATTCGGTCAGGCGTTGTCTTTTTCTCAGCACCAAATCGTCCTTATACTGCTGCTCGTACTCGCTCGATCGTTCCATCAGATCATCGATGGCCGCTTCGATATATTTCAGCTCATTGGAGGAAAAAGCACTGCCGGAACGAACCAGCCGGCCGCTGCGGCGCTTCGTATATTCCTCGATTCGGGCCGCGATGGCTTGAATCGGTTTGTAATTGCGGTGCGTGACGTAAGTAAACCACAGAATGCCGGCTACCGTTGTAATAAGGCCCACAGCAATCCAGAAATCATGGAACAGCAACAGCTGCGACATGCTCTTGTTATGCTTCATATCGGCGACGTAGTGACCAGCCCGTGTAGTCCGAAACCGTTTTCAAAACAAGCGGCGCTTCATGCCGGGGCGCATCAGCCAAGTCCTCCGGCGGCAGCGCAGCCGCTGCATTGTTGTCAAAGGGCTCCTTGCTCGTCGCATACAGCTGGATCAGTCCGGCATCATAGCGGGTCAAATCCTTAATAAATCCGATCAGCGCGGATACGCGGATATTGACGACGACAGCCCCCTGCCGCTCTCCCGAGAACGGATAATATTTAAACAGGGTTATTACCCTCTCTGCCCCTTCCTCGTGGACAAATTCCTTGAAGCCTCTCGGATTCGTCCAGCCTTGAGTGGAGCCTTCGGCATAAGCCTTGCGTAAAAATTCGGCATCCCCGAATTCGGTCCAGCAAGGTCAAGCCGCTGCGGGACAGCACCTTCCCTGATTGTTCATCGTACAAATAAATGGAGTTGGCAAACGGCAAAATGGAAGAGAAATCGTCCAGCTTGCGGGAAATCGTGAAATAGTCTGCAATGGAGTTGACTGCATCCCGCCCGAAGAAAGCGCTTAACTTTTCATTCGTGTACATTTCCTTCAGCACCATCCGCTCGGAGGCCTTCAGATTCGAGTCGACGGCCTGCATAACCTTGATCGCAATGGCTTGATTGGTCAAGGCCATCTGGTTTTTCGCCGAGTTGTTCAACACGGTGGAAAACGAGAAAATTAAAATCGATATGACAACGAAAAAAATCGGCGCATACGACAATAAAATCCGATAATACCAACTCATTTTCATCCGAAATCAGGCCCCCTGGCTTCAGGCGTAATGCTGCTTTCCTCTTAGTTTATTATAAAAAAAGCGCACATGTTGTTGAATCGTGGCGGAAAAACGGCCTTTTGAAAAAAAAGCCTTTCCGCCCAAGAGGCCGCGGCCACTGAAAAAGTCATCGCTGCGAGTACGAAACATTCTTCCCGGCTGAAGCCGCCTGCAAAATAAAAAAGACACGTCCCCGGTTGTAGGGGAACGTGTCTTCATATGCTGAAACCAATGCTATTCGATCCGCTCAGAAAGCGGCTCTTCCTGCGCAGCGGCGCTCTGCTCCAGCGCCTTCTTCCCTGCTTCCAGCACGGCGACGATCCGGTCCACGTCGTAGACGCTGCCCGCCCAGGTTCCGCCGCTTGCCGCTTGAAGCGCGGCCCACAGCCGCGTATCCTGCGGCAGCTTCGGATCCGGCGCCAGCCCGGGATGCGGCTCGCGGGCGGCCAGCACCTGCGCGCCCTCCTCGGGCGTCAGCAGCTGATCGCCATGCCCGATGAAATGGACGGTGCCTTCCAGGTTGGTGCGGTCGACCACAATATCGATCGTATCGCCGTCGCGCAGCTTCCCGAGCGGCTCGCCGGCCAGCGCTTCAGGGCCGACGTGGCCGATGCAGGCGCCCGTCGATACGCCGGAGAAGCGCGCATCGGTCACCAGAGACACATACTTGCCGAACGGCAGATGCTTCAGCGCGGAAGTCAGCTGGTACGTCTCTTCCATACCGGTGCCCGAAGGGCCGCGGCCGATCAACACCAGAATATCTCCGGCCTGAATGCCGCCCTGCTTGATTGCCGCGATAGCCGCCTTCTCCGTTGTGAATACTTTGGCTTGTCCGCGGTGGCGGTACACGCCGTCTTCTCCGACGACCGACGGGTCGATGGAGGTCGACTTGATGACCGAACCCTCCGGCGCCAAATTCCCCATCGGGAATGTAACCGTCGAGGTCAACCCTCTTTCCTTCGCGGTCTCCGGATTCATAATCACCTGATCCGGATCGACGCCGTCCATTTCCAGCAGCAGCGAGCGCATTTTCTGACGCCGCTCGCTCTTCTCCCACCAGTCCAGCACAGTATCGAGCGTTTCGCCTGTCGCCGTCAGCGCATCCAGCTTCAGAACGCCGAGACGGCGCAGATGCAGCATGACTTCCGGCACCCCGCCGGCCAGAAATACCCTTACGGTCGGATGGTATTCCGGTCCGTTCGGCAGTACGCTGACCAGACGCGGAACCGCCTTGTTGATGCGGATCCAATCCTGTACGGAAGGAATGCGCAGGCCGGCGGCATGAGCGATGGCGGGAATGTGCAGCAGCAAATTCGTCGAGCCGCCGAAGGCCGCATGCACGGCCATCGCGTTATGAATCGCCGCATCCGTCACGACATCCTTCATCCGGATGCCCTTCGCTTCCAGCGCCATCATCGCCCGCGCCGACTGCCGGGCCATCTCCTCCCAGACCGGCTGGCCGGACGGGGCCAGCGCGGCATGGGGCACGGTCAGGCCGAGCGCTTCGGCGATGACCTGGGCGGTGGCGGCGGTGCCCAGAAACTGGCAGCCGCCGCCGGGGGTCGCACAGGCGCGGCAGCCTAAGTCGGCTGCAGCCTCCAGCGTCATCTCGCCGTTCGCGTAGCGGGCGCCGATGGTTTGGATCTTGCCCGCGTCCTCCCCTTCGGTCGGAGGAAGCGTAACGCCGCCGGGCACAATAACGCCCGGCAGGTCATGCAGCCCAGCCAGCGCCATCAGCATGGCGGGCAGTCCTTTGTCGCAGGTAGCGACGCCAAGCACGCCTCTGCGCGTAGGCAGAGAGCGGGCGAGCCGCCGGAATACGATCGCCGCGTCATTGCGGTACGGCAGCGAGTCGAACATACCCTCGGTGCCCTGCGACCTGCCGTCGCACGGATCGCTGACGAAGCCGGCGAACGGAACGCCGCCGCTTTCCGTAATTTCTTGGGCGGCCGCCTGCATCAGCAGGCCGACCTCCCAATGTCCCGTATGGTAGCCCAGCGCAACCGGGCTGCCGTCTTCCTTGCGGATGCCTCCCTGCGTGCTGAGCAGCAGGTACTGCTTGCCCTTCAGCTTGGAAGGCTTCCAGCCCATGCCGACATTCTGGCTGAGCCCGAACAAATCTCCGCTCGGCGCATTCAGCAGCATCTCCGGCGTCAAAGGCAGCGAGCCGCCCGGCCCGGCCGCATGCGTGCGAATCTCATACAGCTTCTCGGAGCCGTTCCCCATGATCTCATGCAGCTGCTCTGTCATCGTCTGTCTCTCCTCCGGGTTGAATTAAGCTTTCAAAAAGACCGTTTTGATAGAGGTAAAAAACTCGATTGCCGCCTGCCCCTGCTCGCGGGAATGGGAGCTCGACTGCTTCATGCCGCCGAACGGTGCTTGCAGCTCAACTCCCGCCGTCTCCGAATTAATGCGGACAAGTCCTGCATCCATATCTTGAATGAACGACAAAATGTTGCCGATATTTTGTGTGAAAATCGAAGCGCTCAGCCCGTATTCCGAATCGTTAGCCAGCTCGATCGCCTGCTCCATGGAATCGACCGGGATCAGGGCAAGCACAGGCCCGAAAATTTCTTCGCGCGCGATCGCCATTTGAGGCGTAACTTTATCGAATACGGTCGGCTGAACATAGAAGCCTTCCGCCAAAGCAGGATCCTCGGGACGGCTGCCGCCGAACAGAAGCTCCGCTCCTTCTTCCTTCCCTTTTTGGATGTAGGAAAGAACGGTTTCCAGCTGATTTTCGTTCGCGCATGGCCCGAGCCAGGTTCCGGCTTCAAGCCCGTGTCCCACTTTGAGCCCCTGCATTTTTGCAACCAGCTTTTCGCGGAAGGCCTCGTAAACGCTGCTCTCCACCAACACCCGGCTGGTCGCCGTACATTTCTGCCCGGTGGAACGGATGCCGCCGCTGATCGTTGCTTCTACCGCCAGATCGAGATCGGCGTCCGCCGCAATCAGAATCGGGTTTTTGCCGCCCATCTCCAGCTGGTATTTCGCTCCGCGCGCCAAGGCCGCTTGGCCAACCCGCTTGCCGACGGCATTCGAGCCCGTAAACGTAATGCCGTTCACATCCGGATGCTCGGCCAAGCCTTGACCGATCACCGAGCCGCTTCCGGTGACGAAATTCAATACGCCCGCAGGAAGTCCCGCTTCCGCAAAGCACTCGACGATTTTGGCTGCGGTAACCGCCGTTTCTTGAGCAGGCTTCAGCACCACGGCATTGCCGTAGATGAGAGCCGGCGCCATTTTCCAGATCGGGATAGCGACCGGGAAGTTCCAAGGCGCAATAACACCGACCACGCCAAGCGGCACCCGGGTCGTAAACATGAGCGCTTCCGCGTCCGAGGAAGGGATCACATCGCCGATTTTGCGCATGCCTTCCCCTGCGTAATAGCGCAGGATCGCGATGCCGCGTGCGGTTTCACCCTTTGCCTCCGGCAGCGTTTTGCCCATCTCGCGCGTCATCGTTTCCGCAACCTCATCCAGCCGGCGCTCCAGCGCATTGGCCGCTTTGTAAAGAAAATCGCCCCGAGCCGCGCCGGACAGCTTTCTCCAGCCTTTCTGTGCGGCTTTGGCCGCCGCTACTGCGTTGTTCAGGTCTTCCTGCGAGGAAGACTGCACGTAGCCGACAACCTCCGAGCGTTGAGCGGGATTGATGCTGGCAGCGGTGTTCCCGGTAACGGAAGCGCTCCACTCCCCGTTGATATAGTTCAAATATGTTTGTCCTCCGATAAATGCGGATGCTGGTGTAGTCATGAAATAATGCCTCCTTTATTAAATGGAAAAGTAAGATGGAAAATGAATGATGAAAGATGAGAATGAACGATCCTTCAGCGATTAGCTGGCGCGGACGACCGGATTTACCAGCGTGCCGATACCGGAAATTTCGATTTCTACACGGTCCCCGTCGGCAAGCGTAAATTCATTCGGCGGTACGATGCAGGTACCCGTCATTAATACGGTGCCTTCAAAAATTTCATTGTCGCGAACGAGGTAAGAAGTAAGCTCCTCCAGCTTCCGTTTGAGCTGACCCGTGCTGGCCGATCCCTCTACAACCTTGTTTCCATCGCGGTAAATGCGGCAGGTGATTTGCAGGCTGTACGGGTCTTCAACCGTTTCCGTCAAGCGGATAGCCGGCCCGATAGAGCACGAACGCTTCCATACTTTGGCTTGAGGCAGATACAGCGGGTTCTCTCCTTCAATGTCACGGCAGCTCATATCATTGCCGATGGTATAGCCTACGATACGGCCTTGACCGTCCAGTACAAGCGCCAGCTCCGGCTCCGGAATCTGCCATTCGGAATCGCTGCGCAGCTGAACCTCGCCTCCCGGACCGACCGTACGGGCTGCCGTCGATTTGAAGAACAGCTCCGGACGCTCCGCGTCGTACACTTTATCGTAAAAGGTGGACGCGTCCATCCGTCCGCCGGTCGCTTCGTAGTTGCGCGCCTCGCGGCTGCGCTCGTATGTAACGCCTGCCGCCCATACCTCAGGCGCTTCGATCGGCACGAGCAGCTCCAGCTGCTCCAGGCTTTGGGACAGCGGCTGTGCGCCTGCAGTCAGCTTCTCGACCAGCGCAAGCGGGGAGGAACCGGCGGCTTCCGCTTCCTTCAGCAATGTGATGAAATCTTGCTGCGGAAGCTCGTATACCTTCCCTTCATCGGTAACAGCAGCCAGCTGGGCTGAAGACAACGCTTTCAAATAACGGATAATACGCATATAATGGACACGCTCCCTCGTTCATATGTTTTATATTATAAAACTCAGTTTATAATATCGAGTAAAATAAAATGCCTGTTTAAGGCATTTTGGTTTAACCCTCGGACCCGCGGTAACCCAGCAGCTGCGAAATCGCCGAGGCTTCCTGTTTCAGCAGCTTCATGTATTCGGCAAACGATGCATCGTCCACCGCGGTTTTTAAAGTCGACAGGCTCATCGCGGCTATCACCGCGCCCGTATGATCGTAGATCGGAGCGGCTCCGCAGCGGACGCCGGGTTCGTTCTCTTCGTTGTCATACGCGAGGCCTTCAATGCGAGCCTGCTCCAAAGCGCGAAGAAAGGCTTCCTCATCGCTGATGGTCGAAGCGGTGTGCACGGTGTAGCTGTAGTTGCTCAGCAGCTTCGCCTGCTCGTCTTTCACCTGAAACGCGGCCAGTACCTTGCCGACCGCACTGCTGTGCAGCGGTACCCTTCGTCCGATCCGCGAGTAACGGATGGCGGCCTTATCCCCTTCCACCTTATCTATGTATACGCCTTCCCTGCCGTCCAGTATGACTAAATGCGTGGACTGGCCTGTCAAAGCGGATAACGAGACCAGATGCTTCCGGGCCAAAGCGCGGATATCCATTCCCTGCAGCAGCAGCTGCCCTTTCTCCAGCAGCTTCATGCCCAATCTGTATTTCCCCGACTCTTCGTCCTGATCGATATAGCCGTGAAGCTGAAGTGTTTTTAGCAGCGAATGCACCGTGCTTTTATGCAAGTCCATCCGGGCGCTGATTTCGGTAATCTTAAGCTCCTTCGTCGTCTCATCGAATAAATCGACGATCTGCAAAGCCCGGTCCAAAGATTGAATGATTGGCATGGTGGCACCTCTGAAATAAACCAAACCACATGTTTTACATTATAAAACCAAGTTTGATATTGTGTTGTATGAAGCTATTGTAATCCAATCGACATCTTTTGTCTATCCCCTGCCGCGATAAAATACATGCCCCTCCCATCGCATGACCAGCTTGACGAAAGCCGCACTGCCGCAGAAAATAACCGAATACGCCAGCAGCGAATCCCAGACGTGCCATCCGTTTTTGTATTGGAACACTTGGAATTGTACGGACAGCCACTCCAGAAGCAACGACAGCAGCGCGGCTCCCGCAATCAGAAGCGGCAGCGGCCAGCCCCGGCGCTCCCACAGCTTCATACCGGTTCCAAAAAAATATCCGTACAAAGGATAATTTACCGTGTAGATAAAAAAATCAAACCAGTCGTATCCAGGCGTATCCATCGTATCATAAAAATCCCACGGATAGGCTACCCCTATAATCATATCGGCCGTCAAGCCGAGTGCGGAATGAAACAGCATCAGGCAGAGAGCGGCCTGCATCGAAAACATTTTGGGCGTCACGGCAAACAGCACAATTAATACGAGCATCGTGACGCAAACAAACCATTCATTGGCATCGAAACGGACCGGAGCATTTAACAAGCGCCCACATCCTTTGCTTCCTTAAGGTAGACCAGCCGGTCCCAGACGAATACGGCAGCCAGCCACACCGCCCAGAACAGCCAGGAGGCGCCGGGATGAAAGCCGCGGGAATAACGAATGATGCCTGTTGACTCAAGCATGAATTCTCCCAAGGTCAATACGATAGTCCCTGCAAGCCAAACGCCGATAGAGGATGCGGCCGGATGACCCGCTCCGTCCTTCTCTCTTCCCGCATAATAAACAGCCAGCAGCGCAATACAGGGGACGGTTCCCATCAGATGAATAAGATAGGTAAGAAATGGACCATGCGTTACGGGTAACGACGACGTACTTTTGGTTCGACACGATGATCCCTTCTACCATCTGGATAAGGTAAAGGCAGAACAGCCCATTGACCAGGGTGTTGAGCCGGAAGAGAAGCTTTTGCCGGTACAACACCCACACACATGCCGACACGACCGCGAATTCAAGTAAAACCATATATTCTTCTCTTCCTTTAATCATAAAGAATGGAAATCTGTACATATCGTATCCTTTTTTGCCGGTCCTTATTATCGTATTGGATGTCTTCTACAAAAAAAGGGACGCCTGCCCGTGAGCCTGCGTCCTTTCCCATTGCTCCTGCGGTCAGACGCCCGGCTAGTCCGGTCCGTCCTCCGCATTCATATTTAATTAATACTGCTTGCTAAAATCCACGCGGTTCAGCGAAGGGGCGCTGCCTGCGGTGTATTCTTTTAAATTATGTAAGAAGATTTCCATGGCTCTCTCCTCATAGCGGTCCGTAGAGCCCGAGTTATGGGGAGTTATAATCACATTGTCCTGGCTCCAGAGCGGGCTAGTTTCGGGCAATGGCTCCTGTTCAAATACATCAAGGCCCGCCCCGGCAATCGTCCCGTTGCGCAGCGCCTCCAGCAGCGCTTCCGTGTCGGTCGTGCCTCCACGGCCGATATTGATGAATATCGCGTTCGGCTTCATCAGTCCGAACTCCCGCTTGCCGAACAGATGACGGGTCTCCGAGGTAAGCGGCAGCGTGACGACAACAAAATCGCTTTCCGCCAGCACCGTGTCCAGCCCGTTGTTGTCGTACATCCGGTCGACATACTGGGACGGCTCGCCCGATCTTCTTACGCCCAGCACCTTCATCCGGAACGCCTGGGCCAGCCTGGCCGTTTCTTCGCCGATGGCTCCTACCCCGATAATGCCGATGGTTTTCTCGTGAAGCTCGCCGTAGGGCGATACATCCTGCCATTTCCTATTCAGCTGATGGCGGATCGACAGATGAAGCTTGCGGCTGAAAGACAGCATCATGGCAAAAATCGTCTCCGAAATACTGTAGGCATGGACGCCGCTTGCCGTCGTCAAAGCAATGCCGTGCTCCTTGAACGCCTCAAGCGGCAGCCTGTCCACGCCCGCCCCCCAGTTCTGCACCCAGCGAAGCTTGCTGCCCGGCTGAAATACTTCTTCCTTGGCGGCCGCATTCCAGCCTGCCATAATTTCGGCATCCTTCAGATGCTCCTGCCAAATGGCCTTGTCTTTCCCGCAGATAACTTCGTAATCCGGCGCTACCCGCTTGATTTGCTCCACATGTTCCGCTGACAAAGAATGAACACAGACGATTTTCGGCATGGTCATCAGCTCCTTTTTCCTCATTATACCATTCGCTGTGTGCAGAAGGCATTCCTTTCTGCTTCAAGCTCTATTTTCGGGATAAAAGAGACAGCCGGGCAAAGCACTGCGGCCTGCCGCGGAAGTTTTACTAAGAAGAAGCCGGCTTCTCAAGCAGCTCGACATACTGCCGGTACCACGTCTCCCATACGCTCTTGCGCGAAGCCATCGTCTTACCGTCCAGCAGCAGCCCGATCACATCCAGACAAACATGCCAGCCCGCCAAATCTTTGGGGGTATGCTCCGTAATCTTGTTCATCGTTTCCAGCAAAATCAACCGGCAGCCATCCGGCTCCGAAGTGAGCTCGAAACGGGCCCTGGCCCTCGCCCCATGTGTATTCCAGCACGGAATACGGCTTCAGCTCGAGGATATCCATATCCAAGGAAGTCCCGTCCGGCATGTTGAACCGGATCGCGCCTCCCTTCCGGAGGTCGTCCGCCCGAAGCTCGGGAAACCACTGCGCCAGCTTGTCGTTTTCCGTTAAAAAAGCCCAAACGTCTTCTGCCCGATGCTCCCAATGACGCTCGAACCGGGCTGTCGCCGCCTCACCGGCCCGATCTATTACAGCCAACATGCTATTCCTCCTCACCGCAGGGAAGCTTGAACCGGAGCTGCCGCCCCGGCGTTAAATGGATTTGCAAACCGCTTAACCTGAATTGCGCGCGATTATTCTAACCTAGCTCGTATACCTTCAAATTCGCGTATTCCGCCATCAGTGGAGCCATCTGACGGAAGCCGAGCTTTCCGCCGCCGAGAAGACGACCGAACGTTGCACCGTCGTCCTCCCATTCAAAGATCAGCAAATCGTTAATATAAAAAGCCACCTTCGCACCAAGCTTGTCCACCCGCATCCGGTAGGGCCCTGCGGCATCCGCCACGGGCGGAATCCGGTCCGCCCCCTGAGCCACCATATGAAAGCCGTAGCTTTTGCGGAGATTACACAGGTGAAACGCCCTCTCCTCCGGGTATCTTCTCCTAAAATAGGAAATATGAAACGCATGGATATCTCCATGATGATACATATCGTACTCCCCTGTCCGCTGCGCCAGAGCGGGATCGAACAAGTCCTCTCCTTGTCTGCCTTGAGCGGAGAAGAACAGGATGCACAGACCCGGCTCGCGGATCGGCCAGAAATCCCATTCGACCGACAAGTCCGCCGGAAACGACTCCGGACACCAGAGGACGAAGTTGGACTTTTGCCCTTCCTTCGGGTCGGCTGCATTCTCCATCCGCAGACGGCCTAATGGAAAGGAACAAGCGGCTTGTCCCTCCAAGCGAAAATCGGCTATCGCCTCGGGACTGTCCAACGGATTGCTGTAAATCAGCTGTCCGCGCAGCTCCTTGCTCATGCCTTGGAGCCGTCCCACGAAAATCCGGTGGCATTCAAGAAGGCGCGCGCAATCGCCATATGTCCGGTTAAATTCGGATGGACGCGGTCCCATGCGAGCGTCGCAGGATAAATGTGCTCAAGCAGCCCAGCAAACGCAGCTTGTGTATCAACAAAAATGGTATTGTATTTCTCAGCGACTTCCTTCACGACTTGTCCGTATTGATCCATCGTCTGCCGCATCGGATCCTCAGGGTTCGGTTCAATGTAAAACGGCGTCATCAGAATGATGCCTTTGACGGACGGAAGTGTCGACGCTACAAGCGCTTCCAATTCCTTGCGGTATTCTTCAATGTAGACGTGAGACTCCGTAATGGTCGGCTGATCGTATTGACGCCACACATCATTGATACCGATCAGGATAGAAACCCAGTCCGGTTCCAGATCCAGTACATCCGTCTGCCACCGCTCCTTCAGATTCCGCACCGTATTGCCGGAAATTCCCATGTTCACGATACGAAGATGCAGCTCCGGATACATCGTGGTAATCAGCGCGTTAACTGCAGATACATAGCCCTTGCCGTGCGCGTCGTTGCGCCCTTCGCCGTGCGGACGTTTACGCTCCACATCCGTAATTGAATCCCCAATCATGACCAGCTTCTCATTATGACCGAATATCATGAAATATACCCCTTCTTCCCTTTGATTTCCAAAATTATAGTATCACTTAGGCGTCGGGGGAGACAAGTCATTTTCTCGGTCCGCCGCACGGCTGCGGCAGTTCAAACTCGGTAATACAAGCCGGTAACGGCAAAAAAACCGATGATTCAATCAGCCGTTTCACTGGCCGAATCACCGGGTCTTCGCTGCATGCGGATACGGGTTCACTAGGAGATCACTGTCCTTCTCCATTCTTCGTTACGGCTTTCGGCCCGTACGATTTCCTTCAAATAATCAAGCAGCTGCGTCCGCATATCCTGCCGGGCCAATCCCATTTCCACAACGGCCTTCATATACCCGAACTTGTCCCCGATATCGTACCTCTGCCCCTTCAAATCGAGCGCCAGCAGCCCTTCCCTTTGGCAGACACGGCGTAAGGCGTCGGTCAGCTGATACTCATTCCCAGCTCCCCGCTCAATCGTGCGCAGCATTTGAAAGATCGAAGGCTTCAGAATATACCGGCCCATGATCGCCACATTGGACGGAGCCTGATCGGGATCGGGCTTCTCTACCAGATCCTTCACTTTATAAAGCCGGTTCTGCTGTCCGGCATGCGATACAATCCCATATTTGCTCACATCCTGCCTGGGCACCTGCCGTACACCGATGACCGACCTCTCCGAAGCCTCGTAAGCATGTATCAGCTGCTTTAAGGCCGGCGGGTCCGAGACCATAATATCGTCTCCGAGGAGCACCGCGAACGGCTCGTCGCCTATGAAAGCTTCAGCGCACAGGACGGCATGCCCCAGTCCGAGCGGTTCCTTTTGACGTATAAAGTGAATGTCGACCAGCTCGCTGATGCCGCGTACCTGATTCAGCAGCTCCCACTTGCCCTTCTCCTCCAGCGTCTGCTCCAGCTCAACGGAACGGTCGAAGTGATCCTCGATGGAGCCCTTATTGCGGCCGGTCACGATTAGGATGCTCTCGATGCCCGACTCAATCGCCTCCTCCACAATATACTGGATCGCCGGCTTGTCGACGATGGGCATCATTTCCTTGGGCTGCGCCTTCGTGGCCGGGAGAAATCGGGTTCCCAGACCTGCGGCCGGAATAACGGCTTTTCTTACTCTCATATCCATCCACTCCTAGTCTGTTTATTGAGTTGCTTTCACGGTATCGGCCTGCTTGACGAACACCCACAGGCGGCTTCCCAAATAATTGACGGCCATGCCGCCCCCTGCGGACAACAGCTTGCTTATCAGCAGCGGAGCCTGCAAATATTGGTGCAGCCCAATCAGAACACCGGTGGTCAACAGCAGCGAGATCAGGCTCACGGACAAAAACTTCAGCTTCTCGCTGCGGTTCCCGCTCCCCTTCTGGCTGAACGTCCATTTCCGGTTCATGAAGTAGCTGTTCACATTGCCGCAGAGAAAGGAGCAGCATTGCGCAAGCACATAAGGCAGGCCGGTTGCATGCGAGCAGGCTGAACACCGCAAAGTCGATTGCCGTATTGATCCCTCCCACAAAACCGAACTTGATCACCTGCAAAAGGTTCCTGCTCATGTTAGATGATCCCTCTGAGCTTTTTTTCGATTGGGCTCCCGATCCGGTTCTCCGCCTTGGTCTCGGGCTTATTCCCGCTCGCGGACTCCTGCGCCGCCAGTCCAAAGCTGTCGCGGACAATATACAGCGGACGGTCTCTTGCTTCATCGTAGATCCGGCCGATATATTCCCCGGTGACGCCAAGCACGGCCAAAACTGTTCCGGTGCACAGAAGTTGAATTATCGCGACGGCATGCCAGCCGCTGATCGGCGAATCCGTGAAAAGCTTCACTGCCATAATGACCAGCAGATAGACTATCCCGGCGAAGGAAAGCGTGCCGCCGAGCCAGCCGGCCAGCTTGAGCGGCTTGAAGGAAAAGGAGGTCAAGCCGTCGAGGCTAAGCTTGAGCATTTTTCTCAGCGGATACTTCGTCTCGCCGGCCTGCCTTTCCTCCCGCACATATTCAACGGCCGTTTGGCGGAATCCGACCCAGCTGACCATGCCGCGGACAAACCGGTTTTTCTCCGACAGACGCTTCAACTCCTCGCAAACCTTGCGGTCCATGAGACGGAAATCCCCTGTATCCACCGGGATGGCGACCTCGGTCGAGGCCCGAAGTATGCGGTAAAACAGGCTGGCCGTCCACTTCTTGAACCGCGTCTCTCCCATGCGCTGAATCCGCTTGGCATACACTACGTCGTAGCCTTCCCGCCACTGGCGGATCATTTCAAGAATAAGCTCCGGCGGGTCCTGCAGGTCGGCGTCGATCACGACGACCGCATCCCCCAAAGCGTAATCCATCCCTGCCGTAATAGCGATTTGATGACCGAAATTGCGGGAAAAATTGATCAGCTTGACCGTGCCGTCCATTTCAGCGAAGAGATGAATCAGCTCGGCGGAACTATCGCGGCTGCCGTCATTGACGAATAGCAGCTCATAGGTCTCCCCGTTAGGTCCATCACCTGCTTTAACCGTTTGTAGGTTTTGGTAATAACCTCTTCCTCATTAAAGACCGGAATCACGATAGAGTATCGGATGTGTGTATTCATTTTGCCATCCTCCTGTCCTTATTCATTGATCAGATACAGCGTCTCTGCGCCCATGCCCGGACCGCCGCCTCTTCCGTCCTGCGGCTGGCTTTGCCCGTTCGACTGCGTCTGCTGCCACTCCTCCTTCGGCACCTCCGTCCCGTGCTCGCGAATCCAGGCCGTCAGCTCGGAGTTTCCGCCTCCGGGAGCGCCGGAGGAGACCAGGAAATATTTCACTTCCTTGTTTTTAACGAGCTGCTCCAGCTTGTCGACGGTAAGAATCGGATCGCTGCCGGAGAAACCGCCCATCGCCATTACCGCTTTTCCCGTCCGGATGATGTAGCCTTGGGCCGTTATCGCGCTGGACGTAGCGAATAAATAGGTCTCGCCCGTATTGTTTGTCGTAACGTAATCCAGCAGCTGCTCGTTGACGTTGGTACCCATGCCGCCCATCCCTTGAGTTTGCCGGGCATTACCGCCGGCGGTTCGCCCCTCATTGTTTGCAGGGCCGCGCTCATCGCTTCCCGCAAAATCGCTGCCGCTCGTTTGTCCATCCGCCATATTCCCCTGCTGGCCGCCGTCCGTTCTCCCTGCATCCGTTCCGCCGTTTCCGCCCATGAACCTTGGCGGCTGGCCTCCGCCCATCCCGCCGGCCTGACCCGGCCCGGCTTGAGGCAGCATGCTGTTGCCTCCGTACACAATCGGCGTCGTTGCCCAGAAGGTCGGAGCAACAAGCAGCGCGGCCATTCCCGCTATCGCAGCGGCTCTGACCAATTCCCTTGTGCCTGCCGCCAGGAACAAGGTGAGCGACAGCACGGCCCCTGCGGCGCCGATACCGATCGACCAGCCTATGCCGATCTGGGACTGATAAGGCTGCAGTACATACAGCTCAAAAGCTGTCGCAGCCAATAGACCTGCAGGCAGCAGCCACATCTGCCAGCTATCTCGGCTCCTGTATTGGTTCCAAAGCTCCACCCAGCCTGCCCCTGTCAGGGCTGCAATCGCCGGAGCCAGCATAATCAGGTAATAATGGTGGAAGAAGCCGGCTACGCTGAAGAATGCCATCGCCGGGAGCAGCCAGGCTAACCAGAACAAGCTCTCTGCCTGCTTGTCGGTCAACGCCTTCCTGCGGCGTATGCCTGCCAGCAGACCGACGCACGCGAAGCCTACGAAAGGAAGCAGCCAGCTGGCCTGCCCGGACAGCTCGGTCTGGAACAGCCGGAGCGGCCCGGCCGTACCGGTGCCGAATGCGCCGCCCATGCCGCCTCCGCCTGCGCGGCCGCCGTCTCTGCCGCCATCGCCCGTCATCTGCCCGGAATCGCCGCCGTCAGGTGCAAAGCTCTGCGGCACTGCTTGCTGGCCGCTTGATTCGCTGCCGCGCTGCTGGTTCGGCAGTTGACCGCCGCCCCCCGTGCCTTTATTTCCCGTCAGCCGGGAAATTCCGTTATAGCCGAAGGCCAGTTCCAGTACGGAGTTCGTCTGGCTGCTGCCCATATAAGGCCGGTTTTCCTGCGGTATCGAATCGACTATTACCGCCCAGGAGAGCGATACGCTTACCATAATGGCCGTGGCGGCTGCCAGGACGGCCAGCTTCTTTTTCCACTGCACCTTGTAAGCCAGTAAATAAAACAGGTAAAACGCCGGAGCAACCATGTAAGCCTGCAGCATTTTCTCATTAAAGCCGACGCCGACCATGGCGAATGCCCCGATAATCCAGCCGGGCTTTTTGCCGCGAATGCCTTTGAACAGCATCCAAGCCGCCAGCAGTAAAGTGAACACCAGCAGGGCGTCCACGTTATTCGTCCGCGCAACGGCTACCGCGATCGGCGTTACGGCCATGACCAGGCTTGCCCAGCGTGCTGCGGCAAGACCGAAACTTGGCTTCACCAAGCGGTATATCAGAAGCACCGATCCGACGCCTGCCAAAGCCTGCGGCAAAATGACGCTCCAGCCGTGGACCCCGAGCACCTTCGCAAACAGCGTCTGAACCCAAAAGGTTACCGGAGGCTTATCGACCGTTACGAACCCTGCCGGGTCGAAGGAAGCAAAAAAGAAATTGTGAAAGCTTTGCACCATACTGGTCACCGCAGCGGTGTAGTATGCATTTGCATAGGCGTCGTTCCAGATGTTAAACATATTCAGAAAAGCAGATAAGAACGCGATTCCTATTAAAAACAAGTCGATCCGTTGACCTCGCTTGGCGGTCGTCATTCCGTTTCCTCCTTTATTCCCATCGTGTCAGCTTAACCCGTCCAGCGGAAGCATGACGCCGAGTGAACCATTCATTTTCATATTTGCGCTTGTTATGATAGTAACCGTCCAAACTGAATTGCTCCTTAAGCTCAACTGAGCGTTCCTTGAGCCGCTCCTGAAAGTTGCCTGAAAATAAAACCTGGACTGCGTATTCAAGAGGCGCGCTCCCCCAAGCAGCGTTGTGGAAACGGAACCGCGTGTTAGACCCCGTATAAAAAAAGAAGACAGGAACGCGCGAAACCTTCGCGATATCCTGTCTTCTTCTTGGTCATGCTTCATTGCAGTTATTTTGAAACACGTTAACCCTATACGGCGAGCAGCGCAACTCCGCGGCTTATGTGACCAGCCCACACGGTATAGCCGAAGCGTACTCTACCCGAACCCGTACCCTTTGCTCTGCCATACGGCCAAGCTTGCATGCTTACTTATATGATAGCTGTCTATTCGCTTCCTTCGATGGACATAACAGCCACAACCGCCTGTTTCCATCCGGCATAATAGCGGTTCGTCCGCTCCCGGTCCCGCTGCGGGACATAAATGCAAGGCTGCTGGGGCAGCCTGCCTAACTCTTCAAGGCTGCTCCAAAGCCCGGCCGCAAGGCCGCCGACATACGCCGCGCCCATGGCCGACAGCTCCGTCACCGCAGGCTTCCTCACCTGCGTGTGCAGCAGGTCTGCCTGGAACTGCATCAAGAAGCGGTTTTCGGCCGCGCCTCCGTCCACCTGCAGCTCCTCCAGCCGAATGCCGGACTCGGCGGCCATCAGCTCCACCGTATCGCGGACCTGGTAGGCTATGCTCTCCAGCGCCGCCCTGATAATATGGCGCCTGTCGCTTCCGCGGTTAAGCCCGAGCACGGCCGCTCGGGCCTGCGGCGACCAGTAGGGGGCGCCAAGTCCGACGAAGGCAGGCACTACGTAGACGCCCCCATTGTCGCCGAGCGCCGAAGCCTGCCGTTCCGCTTCGGCATAATCCGTGAACAGTCCCAGCTGATCCCGTACCCATCTCATGCAGTCACCCGTGCAATGGATGATCCCTTCAAGCGCGTAATCGATCCGGCCGTCAAGCTCCCATGCCACGGCCGTGACGAGCCCCCGTTCCGATTCGGTGGCCGGAGCCGATCCGATGTTCATTAATACGGAGGTTCCCGTACCGTAAGTCGCTTTCGCCAAGCCGGGCTTATGACATAATTGACCGAACAATGCCGCTTGCGAATCCCCGATGACGCACGTAATCGGAATCCGCTCGGAGAACAGCGCGGGGTCGGCCGTGTAACCGTAAGTGCCGTTGCAGGACTTGACTTCCGGCAGCTCCAGCCGCTGCACGCCGAACAGCTCGATTAATTGTTCGTCCCATGCCCGCGTATGGATGTTGAACAGCGAGGTGCGGCTCGCATTCGTTACATCGGTGGCATGGACCGGCGCCGCCGGTCAGCTTCCATAGCAGCCAGCTGTCGATCGTGCCGGCCATGAGTCCGCCCGCTGGCAGCTGCCGCCCCTCCGACTCCAGCCGGTCGAGAATCCAGCGGAACTTGCCTGCAGAGAAGTATGGGTCAAGCACAAGCCCCGTTTTGTCGCGGATGACCGGTTCTGCCCCTCCAGCCTTCAACTCGCTGCAAAATGCCGCCGTTCTGCGGCACTGCCAGACGATAGCATTATACACCGGCAGTCCGGTATCTCGATCCCAGACTACCGCCGTCTCCCTTTGGTTGGTCAGCGTTAAAGCCGCCAGCTGCCTGGGGGAAATGCCGGTTGTATCCAGCACCTTGCGCACAACCGCCAACACATTCCCGTATATCTCCAGCGGATCATGCTCCACCCAGCCCGGCTGCGGATACAGCTGGGCATGACTCATCGCTTCCTTGCCGGCAATCATCCCGCTTCGATCCGTCAGCAGCGCTTTGGTGCCGGAGGTGCTCTGGTCAATTGTTAAAATATAAGGCGTATCCATCTGATTCCCACCACCTTATCCGTGCGGACGGATCATTTCAAGAGCAAGCTTGCACAGCTGCTTCGCATGCATGCCGTAGTGGCGGAACACCTCCGCCGTGCTCCCGGTCACCGCCGGTTCATCCGGTATACCGACAATGCGCATCGAAACGGGATGCCGCTGAATCACAACCTCGGCCACCGCCGCCCCCAATCCGCCATGAATGCTGTGTTCCTCCAGCGTGATTATATGCCCCGTTTCCTTGGCGGCCCGAATGACCGCTTCTTCGTCCAGCGGTTTGATTGTATGCATGTTAACGACCCGGCAGCCGACGCCTTCGGCAGCCAGCGCTTCAGCAGTATCCAAAGCTATGCGCACCGTTTCGCCGGCTGCAATAATCGTCAGATCGCTGCCCTCCCGCATCGTGACGGCTTTGCCGATCTCGAACTCATAGTCGTCGGAAGCATACACATCCTGCACCGGATTCCGGCCGATGCGCAGGTACACTCCGCCCTGATGGGCGGCTAACGCTTCCGTCATCCTTTTCGTTTCGTGGCGGTTCGCCGGCATTGCTACGGTCAAGCCCGGAATGGCCCGGGTTACCGCGAGATCCTGAAGCGAATGGTGGGACATGCCCAGCGCGCCGTAGCTGACGCCGCCGCTGATGCCGACCAGCTTCACATTCGTCCCCGAGTACGCCACATCGACTTTAACCTGCTCGATCGCCCTCATGCTGAGAAAGCACGCAGGGGAGGTCACCCACGGCTTTTTGCCGCAGGAAGCCAGGCCCGCTGCGATGCCGACCAGGTTTTGTTCGGCGATGCCGGTCTCCACGAACTGCTCCGGCAGCTCTTTGACGAAAGGCACCATCGACGCCGACCCACGGGAATCGCTTGCCAGCACAAGGATGTCCTTATCGGTCCGGGCGATGCCGAGAAGCGTTTCACACAGCACTTGACGATTGGCAATCTTATTCACATGCAGCCACCTGCGCTTCCTTCGCTAATTCCTCCAATGCTTGAGCCAGCTCCTCATCGCTCGGCACATGGTGGTGCCAATGCGGGACGTCCTCGGCAAAGGAAACTCCTTTGCCTTTGGTCGTATAAGCCATTACCAGCGTCGGCTTACCGGGCAGCGCCGGCGCTGCTTTTAGCACTCGGGACAGCTCTTGCACGTTATTTCCATTGACGCCGACCACGTGCCAACCGAAGCTGCTCCACTTATCCTCCAGCGGCTCCAGGCCCATGACCTCCTCAGTGCCGCCGCTGATCTGCAGCCGGTTGCGGTCGATAATACCGACGACGTTGTCCAGCTTGTAATGCGCCGCCGCCATCGCCGCCTCCCAGATGGACCCCTCTGCCTGCTCGCCGTCGCCCATCAGTGTAAAGACGCGATAGTCCCGGCCATCCAGCTTGGCGGCAAGCCCCATGCCTACGGCAACGGACAAACCGTGTCCCAGCGCGCCGGTATTCATTTCCACGCCGGGCACCTTGTTGTTCGGATGGCCGATCAGCCGCGAGCCGAATTGGCTGAACGTCGCCAGCTCCTCCTTGGGGAAGAAGCCTTTATCCGCCAAAATGCAGTACAACGATTCGACCGCATGCCCCTTGCTCGCGATAAACCGGTCGCGCTCCGCCCATTTCGGCCGGGCCGGGTCTACACGCATGACATCATAATACAGCGTCGTCAAAATATCCGCGTTGCTTAAGGATGAACCGGTATGGCCCGTCTTCGCCCCATGAATCATCCGAAGCAGATCCATCCGGATTTGAGCCGCTTTTTGTCTTAGCTCAGCCGATTTCAAATGCCACGCCTCCTTTGTCATACTTTGCCGGGTCCGACGGTATCGCAACAGAAGAATCGAAACAGTAGAGTCGAACCGTTGGAATCGTTCCGCGGAAAACGAACAGTAACGCTCTGCCGCAGCCGTATTTCACCAACGAACCGCTCTTATCTCCACTCGCCGCCGCGCAGCCAGGCTTGAATTTCGCTCTCGGTCGGATCGACCGGATCGGGCTGGAGCCCGGGAATATAATTACAGGCTTCATACAAAGCCGGGATGACATTCTCGTGAATCCCTACGGAATGGTGCACATACGGCCCTTTCACAAGCTTTTCCTCCCACAGCGGCCAATCGTTCACCTCAACCCAGACGTAAGAGCCGCGCGTATACGGTTCCTCCGTGCCTTTGGCCTTGCCCAGGAAGATCGAATATTCCCCGTGATCGCCGTCAAACCGCGCCAGCGTCATTTCTCCTCCCCGGATTTCTCCTTCATGCGTCCCCGGCGAATGATCCTCGAACAAAAAGTGCTTGCGCAGCTTCGGCTTTTCCTCGGCGCTGAGCGACACGGGAAAATTGCCGCAGTGGAACAGCAGCTCGCCGTTCGGATTGTCCGGATGGCGGATCGTCAGGTCCGCGAAAAAGGTCGGCTTCGTATTCATCGACGCCGCCTGCACCATAACCGAAGTAATCGCCCCGTGGATGTCCGTTTCACAGGTGACCGGAATCTGCTCATCCGTCAGAATCGCATTCGCAAGACAGGGCATAATTCCCATCACATCCTGCAGCGAGGACCAGCATTGAATCGCAATGGCCGTGCTGTCCGTTTTTACGGCATACTGCTTCATGGCCACCTTAAGGGATGCGATTTTACCGACCGCCTCTTCGCCCACCTCGGAGAAATCCAGCTGCTCCCGGATGTAGCTGACCGCCTCCTCCAGCTCGGCGCCGCCCTTCGCTTCGATCCGCTTGGCGGCATTCTTGATATCCTCCAGCGTAATCGGATAAATCTCGATGCCGAACCGTTCCAGCAGCTCGCCTTCATTGCACATCATCGTCCAGAACGATGCCGGCCTTGGAGCGATTTGCAAAATGCGCAGGCGGCAGAACGCCTTCACTACATTGGCTGCCGCCACAAAATTGCGGAAGCCCCTCTCGAATACCGGGTCATCGACACGGGAATTCGTAATGTAAGTGAACGGGACGTTAAAACGACGCAAGACTTTGCCTGTAGCGAACAGGCCGCACTGCGTGTCGCGCAGCCTTGTTCCGTCCTCGAGCGGCGCCTCGTCCCGCGGCCCCCAAAGCAGCACCGGCTTGCCGAGCGCCTTGGCCACACGGCCGACCATGTCCTCCGTGCCGAAGTTGCAGTGCGGAAAAAATACCGCGTCAACCTCCTCGCGCTGAAAATGCTTTATGATCGCCTCGGCATTGTACAGGTCGTCGTAGAGCAGCCCTTCCGAATTCAGCCCCTCCAGATCCACAATATCGATATTTAGTCCGAAGCTCTCCATTTTTTCCCGGATGATTACTTTATAGTTGAACGCATCCTCCGCGCTGAACACGAATCGCCTCGTCGGCGCGTAGCCGAGCTTTAGTTTCCCCATAGCCGAGTTCCTCCTTTACCCGTCTCGTAAAAAATAACGGCGGCGCCGGCAGGTCACGCTCATCATTCAAGCCTTTCGGCATCGGAACGAGCTCCGTCTGCGCCGCCGTTTGTTAACTGCTCATCCCCGCCTGCTCCGCAGCTGCGGCTGTCGCCCGAATGGCAAAATAAGGCGCCCCGGGCAAATCGATGCGGACGGCTCCCGAGTATGTGCCTTCCAGCGAAGCGACCGTCATGTTCCACGTATCGATCAGATCGATGCGGAAGGAGCGATCCTCCGGCAGCGCCAGTTCCCGGTATGCCGGGCAGTGCAGCCCGAAATATTGCAAGTAATACTCGCCCTCAACCCCAATCGCCGGCGCATCCCGCATCCGTTCGATCGGTACGGCATCCCAAGGCGCTTCCTCCAAGATGGCCCGCAGGAATGCGATCCGCTGCGGACTTTCGCCCTGAAGCTTGCCGCCTTTGGACCACCAGATGACTTCCTCCGGGTTCAGGAATGTTTCTCCATGTCCTACCGAGCCGCCCCGCGTGAAGCCGTCCCAGAAGCGTGCGGTCATTTCCATCCCGCTAATATTGCCCCACCGCTGCGGCAAATTGCCTTCGTAGCAGCATTCGTCCACGACAACCGGCTTACCGTAACGCTTCAGCCACGCGGTTGTAGGCGTCAGCTCCCAGTACTGCATGCTGACGTGAGTTACCCAAGGCTTGTTATGATCGTAGAGGACCAGGTTCGCAGGATCATACATTTTCGTCCCGTTATGGATCGATCTTAAATGCTGATAAGGGTCATTCTCCTGCACGATGCGGAAGAAACGGTCCCAATCGTCCATCGTCTTCGTCTGCATGAAGTCGAACTCGTTGGCAAGCGACCACCAGACGTTGCGGTAAGCGCCCAACCGCGCGATAACATAACGCAAGTACCGGGCGTCAGTCTCCGCGTCCATCCGGTCGAAGCCCCAATGGCCTTGATCGTACGGGTGAAACAGAATAAGATCCGCCTCGATGCCGAGCTGCTGCAGCTGCACGATTCGTTTCTCCAGCCGTTCGAAATAAACGGGATTAAACCGCGTCCAGTCAAATCCCTCATCTCTGGAGCCGGCAAACGGAAAACAGTCAGGCTCATTCATATTAAAGCTGTACCGTTTCGGAAAGACGCACATGCGGATTTTATTAAAAGGCCCCTGCCGAAGCGACTCCAATGTCTCTTCCTGAATCGTATCGGCCTGGTGCGTCCAGACGTAGCAGGTCGTGCCGAACGGCCGGTACGGCGTGCCGTCTTCATAGGCAAAATGCACCGCCGAACGGACCCGCACCGGGCCATGATTTCCTTCCTTCGGCGTAGTGCAGGTGAAGCTTCCCTCTGCTCCGTCCCATTCCTTCCGGCTGCTGCGTAGCTTATAAACCCATTCGCCCTCGGCGTCCGGCATGAACCGGATGATATATTGGCCCTGGCCGTTATAAAAACCGTCCGCACGGGCCACGCGGTGCTTGTAGACAAACTCGGCTCCCAGCTCGACTTCCTTAAACGGATTGCCTTCGGAAGGCCCCTGCAGCCTAAGCTCCAGCAGCCCCCAGCATTCGATTTCGCGGCTGTTCAGTTCGTGCCCGATAGTCATTTGCTTGCTCCTCCCTATTCACTAGTTCCCCGTGCTTCCCGCGCTTGCGGTGCTTCTCGCGGTTGCCGTTCTTTCCATGCTTCTTGCGCTGTCGTTCTTCCCCTGTCTCCCATGCTTCTTGTGCTTCTAATACTTCACGTTTCCAATCAACGATTTCCTGTTCTGTCTTCCTTAGGATGCCGTGCAGCCTGCCCGGCCGGCCTCTTCAGCAACCACCGGGTTATCCGAAAATCCGCCTATCCAGGAATGGTCGCTTTACCGCCTGACTTTCCGGACATATTACCCGGCGTGGCTTGCTAAACCTTCGTTGAACTAAACTCGTTTATAAACAAACCCCTTCAGTAAAAATAATTTCGAAATCGCTTTCAATGCAAAAAAATGATAAGACATCTCTTCTGGCAGTTCTACAGCGATGTGTCGGCCGGTTTTTTGCTATTTTCCAATCAGCACGAATCCAAAGCATGTATTGCAGCGCTGCGCGGTGGTCAATCGAACTCCAGCTTGCACCATTCTATTCGATTGACTTCACAGCCTCAAACCTTGTATTCGCTGCCAACTTCCACCAAATCATAACACCTGTTTTCTAAACAGGTCAATATATTTTAGTAAAAATTTTTCTTATTTATTTCAAAAATTACTAAAATAAATGACTAAGTTTAGTTCAATCGTGCTTTTCCCTGGTTAATCTCATGATGCTTAAACTCATTTTTCTTAGATGTATCCATAAAATAAATGCTGCTAAATTATTTCTTGTCAATCTAAACCGGATCATATAAACTAAACTTGTTTAGTTCGAACAGACCGTTGTCCCCTACGAGGAGTGTCATATGAAATGAAAATAAAAATGGAAGATATAGCCCGGCTGGCGAATGTGTCCAAATCGGCCGTATCGCTGGCTTTGAGCGGTAAATCGGGGATCAGCGAGGAAACGCGGAGCAAAATTTGGCAAATCGCGGAGGAACACGGCTACCAGCCGCGAACGACGGTTAAGCCCGATAAAAAAACCAGCTTGTCCCACACGCTTCGCTTTGTCGCCTGCACCAATTCCGGTATTGTGCTGGAGCAATTCAACAAGCAGCCTTTCTTTATGGAGCTAATTCACCATATTGAGGAACAGTGCCGGATGAGAGGCTATTCGTTGTTCTACTCCTCAGTGCCCACCGAAACCATGGAGGAAACGATTCTGACCATGGAAAATGAGAATGAAACCAGCGGAATGATTCTGCTCGGCACGAACCTGACAGCGCAGCAAGTCGGGCTCATTGCAAGAAAACAGCCGAATTTAGTCGTGCTCGACACCTGCTTCGAGACGCTGAACGTCAATTTTATCGTCATGAATAATGTGATGGGCGCTTACCAAGCCGCCCGGCACCTGATCGAGCTGGGACACCGCCGGATCGGGTACGTACAGTCCGATTCCCGCATGTATAATTTTGATGCGCGCAAGAAAGGCTTTCTTCAAGCGCTGGAGGAAATGCAGCTGCGCGTAGAGGATGCGCACTGGTTCTCCGTGCCGCCGACCATTGTCTCCTCCCAGGAGGAATTCAAGCTCGGGCTTCAAAAGCTTGACGGCGAGCTTCCTACAGCTTTATTCTGCGAATGTGATTATATCGCCATCAGCGTAATCAAATCCTGCACCGAGCTGGGTATCCGGATTCCCGAGGATTTGTCCGTGATCGGCTTCGATAACATTCATGAATCTACTATTATCACCCCGGAGCTGACGACGGTCACGTCGAAAAAGCCGCGATTGCCGAGCTTGCTGTCGCAAAGCTGCTCGATGTCGTAGAGCATGAAGATAAGGTCAAATTGAAATCGTTTATCGATACGCAGCTCGTTATTCGTCAATCCTGCAAAGCGGTGGAGCTTAGCTAGAGGGAACCTTCCTGCAAACCGAAACCGGCTGGACACAAAATATAGAGGGAAGGAGTCTCATGTTATGCACTGAGTACTTCTTCCCTCCTTCTGTACCTTATCTAATCCGTGCCGCGTCATGTCTGGACGCATGCTTTGCTTTACACGAACTGTGTTGTGCCTTACACGAATCGTGTGTATTATTCAAAATCATGAAACTACCTAGGGATTGGTCCTGGTCCAGACGCTGCCCACCGTCCTTGTGGCATGGGCTGACAGCTATCTGCAAACCTTTTTTAGCTTGCGGATAAGTCCTCGCCTAGTCCACTACCTGCCATCCTTGCAGCATGCGCAGGCAGCTTTTTGCGATAACTTTGTATAGGGCTTGCGAATAAGTCCTCGCCCAGTCCACTGCTAACCAGCGTTGCAGTATAGGCAGGCAGCTGTCTGCGTACCTCTATGCTTGTTCGTCGGTCAGCTTCGCGTACGCCTCTGCCGTAAGCAGCGGTGCAAGCGCCTCATCGGCTTCCCCGTCCACCTCTATCTCCATGATCCAGCCCGAGCCGTAGGGCTCGTTATTCAGCAGCTCCGGCGCATCGAGCAGCGCTTCATTTACCGAAATGATGTTTCCCTTTACAGGACTGAACAAGTCCGCCACCGTTTTGACCGATTCAATCACGCCCAAAGCCTCTCCTGCTTCCACCTGCTTTCCCGCAGCAGGCAGCTCTACAAACACGATGTCCCCCAGCTGATGCTGGGCAAAATCGGTGATTCCGATTCTGACCATGCGGTCTGCGGTTTTTTCCGCCCATTCATGCTCTTCCGTATACTTAAATTGCGGTTCGATGGCGCTCACTGCGTTCACCCTCCTGACGGAATATGCCCCTCGTCTCTTCTTTTCACTTCTATAATGTATTGTACGCGCGGACGAGCGGAAAAAGACAAAATAGTATTGACAGCTGCTTGTCCATAGGCGTATTAATGAAGCTACAGACAATAATTCAAGCTGGAGTGCGGCAGGTGTCCGACCCGCAGCTCCGCAGGTTGGACTTGTCATCCTTGGACGTCTTACTGCCTGCCCTGGCGCGTATAATAAGGCAGGAACCTCTGTCAGCCGTACAGCTTGGCCGGACCGCAGCTAGTTCTGCCGCCCCTTGTTGAAATATCCTCATCGACTTGTCATCGTCCACTTTACGATCGGAGGTGTCCTATGAACGGATTGAAAACAACGCCGCTCTTCCCCATTTATGCATCGTATCCCGGTCTGCGCTGTATCGATTTTGGCGGCTGGCAGCTGCCGGTCCAATTCTCCGGCATCCAACGCGAGCATGATGCCGTCCGAAATCAGGCTGGGCTGTTCGACGTCTCGAATATGGGTGAATTTCTCGTTACAGGGCCACAGGCGGGAAGCTTCCTGCAGCGGGTGACGACCAACGACGTTTCCCGTTTGACCGATGGGCAGGCGCAGTACTCACTCCTATGCTTCGATCATGGCGGCGTCGTCGACGACCTGCTCGTTTACCGTCTGGCCTCCGATCAATATATGCTTGTCGTGAACGCTTCAAATATCGAGGCGGATTGGGCTTGGCTGTCGCAGCACCTGAGCGAAGGTGCCGATTTGGCAAATCGCTCCGCTCAAACGGCGCTGCTGGCGCTTCAAGGGCCGCAGGCGGAGATAATATTATCCCGTGTTATGACGGAAGCAAAGCTCGGTGAGCTGCGTCCGTTTCACTTTATCCAAGATGCCTCCATCGATGGCATCCCCGCTCTCGTCTCCCGTACCGGCTACACCGGAGAGGACGGCTTTGAGCTGTATCTGCACGCAGATGATGCGATTCGCGTCTGGCAGATGCTGATCGAAGCAGGCGAGCCGCTCGGGCTGCTCCCGGCCGGCCTTGGCGCTCGCGATACGCTTCGCTTCGAGGCGAAGCTGCCGCTGTACGGCCAGGAGCTCAGCGCGTCCGTCACCCCGCTGGAAGCGGGGTTAGCCTCCTTCGTCAAGCTGACGAAGGGCGAATTCATCGGACGCGATGCGCTGTTGAAGCAGCAAGCCGCCGGCGTGCCGCGCAAGCTCGTCGGCATCGAGCTCCTGGAGCGCGGCATCCCCCGCGCGCACTACCCGGTGTTCGCCGATGGCAGGCAAATCGGCGAAATCACGTCGGGTACGCAGTCCCCGACGCTCAAGCGGCCGCTTGGGCTGGCGCTGCTGCAAGCGGCATATGCCCTGCCCGGTACCCGGTGCCAAGTCGGCATACGCGGCAAGCCGCTGCAGGCCGTCGTCGTCGAGACGCCTTTTTACCGGCGTAAAAAGCAGGCTTAGCAGCAAAAACGATGCTTGCAGCCTAGTCTGCTGCCGATTTTTTTCACCTGTACAGCCTGCCGACAAAGCGGCTAGGCCGCATTGTCGATCAATCACCCTATCCCCTTATCCATCCCAATAATAATCCCATTCGAGACCGTTCCTTCAGATCCTTCAGTCCCTAAAGTTCATTAGGCGTTTGCTGATATTGCTGCTTTGCGGCCCTTAGCCGGCCACTGGCCACCTTATGCTTCTCATTCATTCCTGCCATACCTAGTCCCTCTGTCCGTTTAAGCTCTGTGCAACCTACCGTGAAAGGAGTAATGCTCCGATGACGAATTCTCACCGTTACCTGCCGATGACGGACCTGAACCGGGCCGAAATGCTCCAAACGATCGGCGCCGCATCGGTCGACGACTTGTTTGGGGATATTCCCGAAGCGCTGCGCTACAGCGGTACGCTGCCCATGTCCGGCAGACTAGACGAGCTTGCGCTGCTTCGGCATATGAAGCAGCTTGCCGGACGCAATGCGGACACCGAGCGTTATACCAGTTTTCTCGGAGCGGGGATTTACGATCATCATATCCCTGCGGTTATTCAGCATCTGATCTCCCGCGCCGAATTTTACACCGCCTACACCCCTTACCAGCCGGAAATCAGCCAAGGGGAGCTGCAGGCTATTTTTGAATTTCAATCCTATATTTGCGAGCTGACCGGCATGGCCGTCGCCAATGCAAGCATGTACGACGGGGCTACCACCCTCGGCGAAGCCGGCGCTCTGGCCTGTGCGGCGACACAGCGCAGCAAGCTCATCGTATCGCGCACGGTCCGATCCGGAGGCCAGAGCCTTGGTGCAGATCATGGCCCGGGGCTTGCGTCTGGAGGTCGTTGAAGTCGGCTGCCGGGACGGTGTCACCGACTTGACGGAGCTTGCTGCCGCAGCCGCGTCAGCGGACACCGCCGCCGTCCTGGTGCAGTCGCCGAATTTTTTCGGCTGCATTGAGGATCTTCGGGCCATAGAAGCGATCGCCCATGCCGGGAAAGGACTGCTTGTCGTCAGCGCCAATCCGCTGTCGCTGGGGCTGCTGGAGGCTCCCGGCAAGCTGGGAGCCGACATCGTCGTCGGCGATGCCCAGCCGCTCGGCATCCATCCGGCCTTCGGCGGGCCGACCTGCGGCTTCTTCGCGGTGGCCGAGCCGCTCATGCGCCGCATTCCCGGCCGCATTGTCGGCCAGACCGTCGACCGCGACGGCAAGCGCGGCTTCGTCCTGACGCTGCAGGCACGCGAGCAGCATATACGACGTGAGAAGGCTACCTCGAATATTTGCTCCAATCAGGCGCTGCTCGCCTTGTGCGCCTCGGTCTACTTATCCGTCATGGGCAAAAAAGGGATGCAGGACGTCTCCCGGCTCAACCTGCAAAAGGCTCATTATGCCGCCCGGGCGCTGGCCGAGAAACTGCCGGGCGCTGCAATGCCGTTTCAGGCTCCCTTTTTTAACGAGTTCGTGCTCCGGCTGCCCGATCATATCCGCCTGACGGAGCTGAACGAGCGGCTGCTCAAGGCCGGAATCATCGGGGGTTTCGATCTTGGCCGTGCCTACCCCGAGCTGCGCAATCATCTGCTCATTGCCGTAACCGAAAAAAGGACGAAGGCCGAGATCGACGCCTTCGCCGCGGAAATGGAGGTATGCGTATGAAGCCCGACAAAGCGCTCATCTTCGAGCTGAGCCAGCCTGGGCGTATCGCTTATTCGCTGCCCGGCTGCGATGTGCCGGAAACCGATCCGGCCGAGCTGATCCCTGCCGGACTGCTGCGCGAAACGCCCGCTCAGCTGCCGGAGGTGTACGAGGTCGACGTCGTCCGCCACTACACCGAGCTGTCCCGCCGCAACTTCGGTGTGGACAACGGCTTTTACCCGCTCGGCTCCTGTACGATGAAATATAACCCGAAAATCAACGAAGATACCGCCCGTCTGCCGGGATTCGCATGTCTGCATCCGTACCAGCCCGAATCGTCCGTTCAGGGAGCGCTTGAACTGATGTACACGCTGCAAAACGACCTGGCGGCGCTGACCGGGATGGAACAAGTGACGCTGCAGCCTGCCGCCGGAGCGCACGGCGAGTGGACGGGGCTCATGATGATCCGTGCGTATCACGAGAGCCGCGGGGAGCGGCGGACGCAGGTCATCGTCCCCGATTCCTCGCACGGCACCAATCCGGCGAGCGCCACCGCCGCCGGCTTTCGCACAGTGACGATTCCGTCAAATGCGCGCGGACATGTCGATCTGGATGCGCTGCGGGCCGCCGTCGGTCCGGACACGGCTGCGCTCATGCTGACCAATCCGAGCACACTCGGCTTGTTCGAGGAGCACATTGCGGAAATCGCCAAAATCGTTCACGATGCAGGCGGCCTGCTCTATTATGACGGCGCGAACTCCAACGCAATCATGGGTATTACCCGGCCCGGCGACATGGGCTTCGACGTCGTGCATTTGAACCTGCACAAGACGATGAGCACGCCGCACGGCGGCGGCGGTCCCGGCGCCGGGCCCGTCGGCGTCAAACAGAAGCTTGTGCCGTTTCTTCCGAAGCCCGTTGCTGCGAAGCGGGCGGACGGCAGCTTTTATCTGGATGAGAATCGTCCCGATTCAATCGGCAGGGTCAAAGCTTTTTACGGCAACTTCGGCATTCTCGTCCGCGCCTACACCTACATTCGAACCTACGGCCCCGAAGGCCTTCGGCTGGTATCGGAGTGCGCGGTGCTGAACGCCAATTATATGATGCACCGGCTGGCTCCTTATTTCGAGCTCCCGTATCCCGGACCCTGCAAGCATGAATTCGTCTTGTCGGGGCGCAGCTTGAAAAAATACGGTGTCCGCACGCTCGATGTCGCGAAACGTCTGCTGGACTTCGGCTACCATCCGCCGACCGTTTATTTCCCGCTCAACGTCGAAGAATGCATCATGATCGAGCCGACGGAGACGGAGAGCAAGCAGACGCTCGATGCGTTCATCGAGGCGATGATTCAAATCGCCCGGGAGGCTGCCGACCAGCCGGAGCTGCTGCTCCAGGCGCCTCACGGTACGCCGGTCCGCCGGCTGGATGAGGCGACGGCCGCCCGCAAGCCGGTGCTGAACTGCTCCTGCGGGTACAGCTGACGGATAAACAGCCGGCCCCCGGCTGTATACGCCAAGGGGGGCAGAGCTGCTTTTTAGCGCATAGGGCCTGATCCCGGTTTGCTTTTGCCCATAGAGCCTGGCTACGGCTTGCTTTTAGCTCGTAGAGCCTGACCCTGGTTTGCTTTAGCACATAGAGTCTGATCGTCGGCTGCTTTTATCCCGCAGAGTCTGATCCTGATTTGCTTTTAGCCCATTAAGCATGATCCCGTTTTGCTTTTAGCCCATAGAGCCTGGTCACATCGTTTGCTTTCAGCCATTTCAGCGATGTAGCCTGACCCTGGTTTGCTCTTAGCCACATAAGTAAATCTGGCCCAGATTTGCTTATGTCGCCTAGCCTCCAGTCTCAGCTTGCTTTTTCGTCCTTTGTCCCGCTTCCACTGCGAATGCACTGCTCCCTCCCTTGTTTCGTTATTAAAACTCTCAGCGAAGCTGTTCACAAAAAAACAGTCCGGCACCCTGATGGCGACCGGACTGTTTTCTATTTTTATCCATCCCCCAAAGACAACGATGGGTTGACCTGCTGCGATGGGAGGCGCGCATCTTTTTTCCCGGAGCGAAGCAGCAACAGCAGTCCGAGCGCGGCGAACAGGGCCGCCGTTCCAAGAATGATCTGTATGGACATACTGCCGATCAGCGACGTGCTGAGCAGCGGACCGATCGTGCCCCGGATACCGAACAGCATCAGATGAAGACCGAATACGACGGCTTCCTTTCCTTTTGCAATCCGGAACACATACGTCAAGCAGCCGATATCCCATACGGCATCGCCGAAGCCCTGCAGCCCTCCGGCTATGATGGCTGCCGGATAGTTGCCGATAAAGCCGTATAAAAGCGGAACCAGTGTATATCCCATAAACCCGAAGGTCAGCGCGGTTTTCGGAGAGTAGCGGTCAATAACCCAGCCCATCGTAAGATAAGCCAGAAAAAGACAGGTAAAATAGGCCACCCGAATATAGCCGATTTCCAGATTGCTTAACCCCAGCGTAGAAACTTGAATAATGAAATAAAGCGGATTCGCCAGCAAGTTGCCGAAGCCGGCTAACGTCGTAGCGGACAGAAAAAGAATCAGCGCCTTGTTTCCTTTTATCAGCTGCAGCTGCTGGATGAACGTTGTCCTTTCCTTAGGCTTCTTGTCCATTACCTTAACCGTCGGGTTATCGTTCGCTTCTTCCGGTTCCAGTGCTTTCACCCGCTGGAAGCAAAGAATCGAGAACACGCCCAGGATCGAAGCTGCGACAATGATCTCGGAGCTTCCCCTGGAATCGATCCATAGCCCGACAAGGTAAGCCATTGGAATCATTAAGACGCCCATGACCACGCGTACATTCCCCATCAGCCTTCCCCGCAATGCAGCGGGATAAATCTGTGTAATAACGGCCGCATAGGCCGGAGCCTGAATGCCCATCAGCAGCTGAAACACCAGGGCCACCGTGACGAATACCCAGGGAGCCGTGAAAAAAGCCGGTACCAGAATCAGCGCTCTGGCAATAAGCTGCGGAATGACGACGAATGGCTTCGGATTGCCTCGCTCCACGATGCCCGCCCACAAAGGCGAGAACAGCAGACCGATCGCCGGCGCCGCCGTCAGCAGACCGACTTGAAACTCGCTCGCTCCATGACGAATCGAAATCGGCACGTAAAATTGGTTGAACACTACATTGAAGAGGCTGAACAGCGCCGCTCCGAAAACATCCCACCGGAAGTTGCTCCAGGTGCCGCGATCCATTTGCAATCCAAGAAAATTGACATATTTGCCGGTTTTCATCTCTTCTGTCCGTCTCCTAGTATTCGTCAGTCTATACAGCTTTTGTAGACGAATCATTAACAGAATCCCATGTTTGGCGGCGAAGTTCAAGTCGCAGAAACCGCCGATTTTGATATAAAATCCCCCTCGGAATCGTCCGTGGTGTGATTCATACGACACTGGAAGGATTTACGTAATATTCCGCGGATTTTTCCTTCGTGCCAAGGCGCAGCTGAAAGGTATATGTTCCTTAGTGGGAGCCTCGATAAACAGCGATCGCGTGGAGACGAGACGCTCTATAACGATAAACACCCCTGCTTGCCTCCTATTCTGTCCTGCGGGTCGCAGACAGCAGCGAATATGCAACGTTCAAGCAGGCCCCTTGCTTCTGCAAAAAGAAACGGCATGCCAAGGCGTTGTTAGCCCGGCATGCCGCAAAATATTGATGAAATTCGATTAAACGGAAGCTTCCGTTTTGTGACTGTGCTCGACGGATTCCAAGAAGCGTTCGCTGTCCAGCGCGGCCATGCAGCCGGTTCCCGCTGCGCTGATCGCTTGACGGTAACGGTTATCCTGTACGTCGCCGCAGGCGAATACGCCTGGGATATTCGTTTCCGTCGTACCGGGATTCACGATCAAATAGCCCTGCTCATCCGTTGTCAGCTGCCCCTCAAGGAACGCCGTATTCGGTCTGTGGCCGATAGCGACGAATACACCGTCCGTTTCGATCACTTCCTCCAGCCCGGTCTCATTGTTCCTGACCTTCAGGCCGGTTACGCCGCGTTCGCCGCTAATGACCTCAAGCGGTGTACGGTTCAGGCTCCAGCTGATTTTCGCGTTGTCCCGGGCGCGGTCGTGCATAATTTTCGATGCGCGGAGCTCGCTGCGGCGGTTGACCAGCACAACCTCGGATGCAAAGCGCGTCAAGAAGTTCGCTTCTTCCATTGCGGAATCGCCGCCGCCGATGACGATAATTTTTTTATTACGGAAGAAGAAGCCGTCACAGGTTGCGCAGGTGCTGACACCGCGGCCGACGTTTTCTTTTTCTCCGGGAATGCCCAAATATTTGGCCGAAGCGCCTGTCGAGATAATCAGCGTTTCCGTTTGAATCTCGCCCAGCCCTTCAACGGTTAAAATAAACGGACGTTTGGACAAGTCGGCTTTATTCACCCAGCCGGATTTGAACTCCGCACCGAATCTTTCGGCTTGCTTGCGCATGTTATCCATCAATTCCGGGCCCATGATGCCTTGCGGGAATCCAGGGAAGTTTTCGACTTCTGTCGTTGTGGTCAGCTGACCGCCAGGCTCGGGACCTTCGATAATGAGCGGATTCAAGTTCGCTCTTGCCAAGTAAATTGCTGCTGTCAGGCCCGCAGGCCCCGTTCCGATAATAACTGATTTATACATCGTATCCACTCCTTCAATGCGTGCTTTAGATATAATTGGCTTATGTGACTATCATACCTGCTTCGTGCGTATTTTGAATGAAGATTAGATGAAATGTTGATGAAGGTATTGTGAAGCCTTTGCCGCGAAAAAAATACAGCCGCTCGAGCCCGGATTCACGGGAAGCAGCTGTATTGTTCAGTTTTGTGCAGACGGCGAAAACGCTTGTTCATGAATGACCACAGACGGGTGGCACGCCGGGTCAGCCGGTTCCCTTTTCATTTCTGCACGGACAGCGGAAACGCTTGTTCATGAATGACCACAGACGGGTGGCACGCCGGGTCAGCCGGTTCCCTTTTCAGTTCTGCACGGACAGCGGAAACGCTTGTTCACGGATGACGGCGGACGGGTGGCCTGCCGGGGTCAGCCGGTTCCCTTTTCCGAATAACCGCTCGCGGAAGGTGCCTTCCTCATAGTCCGTCCGGTACAATCCCCGGCTCTGCAGCTCGGGAATGACCAGCTCGATGAAATCCTCGAACGTGCCGGGGGATAAAAACTGGGTAAGATTAAAGCCGTCGAGATCTGTGGCCTCCACCCACTGCTGAATCCGGTCCGCCACCTGTCCGGGCGTTCCCGCGATAAAAAACGGCGACTGGCCGCCGAGCGTTTTAAAGGTTTCGATAATTTGACCTACATTTTTGCGGTTATGGCGCGTAAACCGGCTTGCCGCCGTTTGTCCGTGATCCGTATCTACATACTCCAGGAAATCGTCCGGCCCGTACTTGGACAAATCGTAGCCGCTGGAGCCGCCATAGTGTGCGAGCACGCCTTCGACGCTGCGCAGCCGGGTATATTCCTCCACCTTGCTCCGGACTTCCCCCTCCGTCCTTCCGACGATGACAGAGAGTCCTGTAAACATTTTGATATGCTCGGGCTGACGTCCGAACGCTTGCGCCTGGCTGCGGATATCCGCGATGAACTGCTTCAACGCCTCTATGGACGGCGCGCCCAGAAACACGCATTCCGCATGCTTGGCCGCGAATGCCCGCCCCCGACCGAGCTGCCCGCCTGATAAATGACCGGTGTCCTTTGCAGCGACGGCTCGCACAGGTGCGGTCCGGGCAAACGGAAATATTTCCCTTCATGCTGAATCTCATGAACTTTGGCAGGGTCGGTGTAGACACGGGATGCAGTGTCGCGGATCACCGCTCCCTCCTCCCAGCTGCTCTCCCACAGCTTGTAGCATACTTCCATATATTCGTCGGCGCGCTCGTACCTTTCATCGTGCGGAACCATCCGGTCGAGGCCGTAGTTTTTTGCCGCGCTGGGCAGATAAGAGGTGACCACGTTCCAGCCTACCCGTCCTCGGGTCAGATGATCCAGCGTGGACATGCGGCGCGCGTGCCCGTACGGATGCTCATACGTGGTGGAGAAGGTGACGGCGAAGCCCAAATGCTCGGTCACCATCGCCATAGGCGGTACGATCAGCAGCGGATCGTTGCACGGAATTTGTACCGCCTCTCTCAGCGACGTTTCGATGCCCCCTTTATACGTATCGTAAGCACCCACCACATCCGCCAAAAACAACGCATCGAATTTCCCTTTCTCCAGCAGCTTCGCAAGCTCCGTCCAATACGTCAGATCGGTGTAGCGGTGCCGGTTATTGTCCGGGTGAACCCACATTCCATGCGATAAATGGCTTACGCAGTTCATTTCGAATGCGTTTAAATGAATTGGTTTCGCTGACATGCAAGCCTCACCTCCGTTGATTGTGGACCGTATTTGCTAGAGCCGCTTATCCAGCTTGCGCACGATAAAATTCCCCGCGAACTGGAAAACTTGCACGAAGGCGACCATCAGAATGACGGTGAAAAACATGACGTCCGTCTGGTACCGGTAATAACCGTAACGGATCGCGAAATCGCCGATGCCCCCGCCGCCTACCAATCCCGCAACGGTGGAATAAGACAGGAAACTGACGGTAATGATAGTAATGCAGTTGGCAATCCCTGAGCGTGCCTCCAAATACAGAACCTTCCATATAATTTGAAGCCGATTCGCCCCCATGGACTCCGCCGCTTCTACGACACCGCGGTTCACCTCGAGCAGCGTCTGCTCGACGAAGCGGGCGAAATAAGGACCGCATTAATGACCATCGGTACCGTTGCGGCGGTCGTGCCAAGCGCTGTTCCTACCAGTAACCGGGTAATCGGAATAATAGCGATCATCAGAATCAAGAACGGGAACGAGCGAACCAGGTTCACTAGCCCGTTTAATACAAGGTAAAATTTCGGCGCCTTCACGAACGATCCGGGCCTCGTCAAATACAAAAGGGTGCCGAGCGGCGTGCCGAACAGCACGGCCAGCGGGATCGTAATGATCAGCATATAGAACGTTTCGCCCAAAGCCTGCACGATTTCCGGCCCGGCATAAATAATGTTGTCAAACATACGCCGCCTCCCGCTTATCCAGAATAATTTCATTGTTGAACAAAAATTGCGCGATATTGGATTTCGGCACAAACTTCGTGTCGTTCATTTCGAATTTTTCCACGACAATCCCGTGTTCCATCACGGCCACCTTATTGCAGATCGATTTGATGACATTCATTTCATGCGTCACGATAACGATCGTAATGCCGAGACGCTCATTGATTTCCTTCAAAAAGGCCAAAATGCTGCCGGTCGTCGACGGGTCTACCGAGGACGTAGGTTCATCGCACAGCAGCACTTTCGGCCTGTTCGCCAGCGCTCTGGCGATAGCTACGCGCTGCTTCTGTCCGCCGCTCAGCTTGGCCGGGTACGCATTCGCTTTGTCCTCCAGCCCGACGATCCGCAGGCATTCTTCAATCCTGGCCTTCCGGTCAGCCTTTGCAACGCCCGCAATTTCCAGAGGAAACGAAACATTCTCGTACACGGTACGGTTATTGAGCAGATTGAAATGCTGAAAAATCATCCCGATCGACATCCGCGCCTGGCGCAGCTCCTTCTCGCTTAAGGCGAGCATATCCTGACCGTCGACGATCACCTTGCCGCTGTCGGGACGTTCCAGCAAATTGATCGTTCGAAGCAGCGTCGATTTGCCGGCCCCGCTGAACCCGATAATACCGTAAATGTCCCCTTCTTCAATCTGAAGGGAGGCCGAGGAGATCGCCTTCAGCGGTTCTCCCTCGGGGGTTTGAAAAGCTTTATCAATCTGTTGAAGCGTAATCACAGCGCATCGCTCCTTCTTCCGTAAGCCGGCAGCTTACTTCTTATTTAAATGGTCGATAAACTCAATCGCATCGCCGTACTTGCTTGTATAGAAATCTCTGATCGCCTGGCTCTCATAAGCTTTCTCCAGCACCTTGATCTTCTCCGAGCCGACCAGATCTTTGCGGACAGCTACGATGCTTTTGTACGGCAGTCCTTCGCCCTTCTCCAGCGCCAGCGCATCGGTTCTCGGCTTGAAGCCGATCTGCACCGCCGTGCCTGCGAACAGGAAGCCGACGTCCACGTCCTCCAGCGTCCGCTGCAGCATCAGCTGGTCGACCTCTTTGAATTTGTACTTGTGCGGATTATCGGTAATATCCTTCAGCGAAGCATGGGTAACCGTGACCCCGTCCTTCAGCTTTAATCGGCCCAAATCGCGCAGCATGAACAAGGCGCGGCCGTTGTTGGCCGGATCGACCGGAATGCCGAACGTCGCACCGTCCGGTACATCTTCTATTTTCTTATATTTCTTTGAATACAGGCCCGAAGGCGTGAAGACGGTGTAGAAGCCGCGCACAATATTTTTCAGCCCGTGATCCGTAACGAATTGATCGAAATAAGCCTCATGTTGAAAGGAATTGGAGTCCGCCTGACCATCATCGACGATTTTGTTCGGCTGAATAATATCATTGACGATGACCGGCTCAAGCACATAGCCCTGCTTCGCGACTTCGTCCTTCAATATTTTGATAATATCGCCGTTAAAGCCGCTGTCGCTCATAATATGCTTAATGACTTTATCTTCCTTCTTCGGTTCCTTCGTATCCTGGTTCCCTCCGGCAGCAGCCGTTCCCCCGGTCGGTGCGGAGGCTTGCGAGCCGCAAGCGCTGATCAGCAGCATGAGGGCTAATAGTAACAGTCCGGCAGACTTTTTCATAAATAGAGAATCGCTCCTTTAAAATACTTTTCTTATGGATTTAGTCGGTATTGAAATACGGCAAAATGGCGCCTCACGCCTTCTGGCTTACGGCAATCGCCTGTTCCAGATCAAAAAGAATATCGTCAATGGCCTCCGTGCCTATCGATAGGCGGATTAACCCCGGTGTCACGCCGGCTGCAGCCTGCTCATGCTCGCTTAACTGCTGATGCGTGGTGCTTGCCGGATGAATGATCAGCGATTTGGAATCGCCGACGTTCGCCAGATGAGAGAACAGCTTCACGGCATGGATCAGCCGTTTGCCCGCTTCCGCTCCGCCTTTGATGCCGAAGCTGAGAATCGCCCCTTGGCCGTTCGGCAAATATTTCTGGGCGAGCGTATGGGATGGATGGCTCTCAAGTCCGGGATAGCTGACCCACTCGACATCCTCGTGCTGCTCCAGAAACCTGGCGGCTTTCAGCGCATTCGAGCTGTGCCTCTCCAGGCGTAAGTGCAGCGTCTCGAGCCCTTGCAGCAGCAGGAAGGAATTAAACGGCGACAGCGCCGCACCCAAATCCCGAAGCAGCTGCACTCTGGCTTTAATAATATAGGCGGGCGGTCCGACCGCCTCCGTATACACCAGGCCGTGGTAGCTTGGGTCCGGCTGGGTCAGCCCCGGGAACTTGTCGCCGGCCGCCCAGTCGAACTTGCCGCTGTCCACGATCACGCCGCCGATGGAAGTGCCATGGCCCCCGATAAATTTGGTCGCCGAGTGTACGACAATGTCCGCTCCATGCTCAATCGGTCGAAGCAGATAAGGGCTCGGAAACGTGTTATCCACAATCAGAGGAATGCCGTGCTCATGAGCGATGGAGGCTACCGCCTCAATATCCAGAACGTCGCCTTTCGGATTCCCTATCGTTTCCGCATACAATGCTTTGGTTTTAGCCGTGATCGCCTGACGGAAATGATCCGGGTCGGACGGATCGAGGAATTTGACCGTAATGCCGAGCTTATTCAGCGTTTGAGCAAACAAATTATATGTACCTCCGTATAAGCTTGCGGAGGATACAATCTCGTCCCCGGCGCCGGCAATGTTCAGAATCGAATAGGTGATGGCCGCCTGACCCGAAGCGACACCCAAAGCGCCAACGCCCCCTTCCAGCGCGGCAATCCGTTTCTCGAACACATCTGTAGTCGGGTTGATGACCCTCGTATAAATATTGCCCTGCTCCTTAAGGGCAAACAAGTTGGCCGCATGCTCGGTATCCCGGAAGCCGTAGGAGGTCGTCTGATAGATCGGGACGGCTCTCGAAAACGTTGTGGGGTCGATTTCTTGACCCGCGTGAACCGCCAGCGTATCCAACAAGTAATGGCGCTCATGATTCTGTTCATTGGACATAGGAAATCCCTCTTTTCAGCAATTTGTTTAGGAAGGCTGGTGCAGGAGTACATGGAAAAGACAGCTTCTCCGCAGTGGCTGCAGCCAAGCTGCCTTCAGTCGACTGATGGGCAGAGTTCACGCATCCGGGAAGTAGTGTTATGATAGGAATCGGCGCCTTCCTGTGCGATTGACTTTATTTAATTATTCATATAGGATTTATTGGTATTAGGCAATGAGTATTCATCGAATACGAGGTTCATCCGTTTCATGCGGACTCAGAAGCTTTTCGGGATGACATGCACAATGCTCCATTAATGTTATGGTTATCTCCATTACACCCTTATTTCAGGAGGTCGATGAACTTATGTTTCAAAGCCAAGCTTACGAAGGGCAACCGGAAGAACGGTATACCCTGCTGCTTCGTCAATTGGAAGCCTTGATTGACGGGGAGCCCGGCCGGATCGCCAATTTGGCTAATGCGTCCGCCCTGCTGGGCCAATTTCTCGACCGCATCAATTGGGTCGGCTTCTACCTGCTCGACGAGGAAGGCGAGCTGGTGCTCGGGCCGTTCCAAGGCCTGCCCGCCTGCACGCGGATTCCCGTCGGCAAGGGCGTATGCGGAAGCGCAGTTCAGCAGGCGCGCACGCTTCGTGTCGATGATGTCCATCAGTTCCCCGGACATATTGCCTGCGATGCGGCATCCCGCTCGGAAATCGTCATCCCGCTGTATCAGGACGGCGCCATCGTCGGCGTGCTGGATATCGACAGTCCGGTCGAAGCCCGGTTTGAACCGGCGGATCAAACCTATCTCGAACAATTTTGTCAGGTGTTGATGAAGGACGCATCGAGCTGGCGGTAGCCGGCTCCCGGATGCGTCTCCGGCAGGAGCGGGCCGTCATTGCCGAACAGCTTCTGGCGGTACGTGCCCTCCTCATACTGCTCTTTCACCAATCCCCGGTTCTGCAGCTCCGGTACGACCAGCTCGATGAAATCTTTGACCGTCCCCGGTGTTACGACCTGTGCGAAATTTAAGCCGTCGATTCCCGTTTCGTCCACCCACCGCTGAATTTCATCGGCAATTTCGATCGGCGTCCCTACCTTCATCCAGCCTCCGCCGAGCTTACCAATCGATTCCATCACCTCTCTGACCGTACGCGGTTTAGTAAACTGCGTATACTGCGCCGCCCTCGTCTGATTGCCTTCGGTTGCTGTGTATTGGAATAACTGATCGGGATCCAGCTGCGACAAATCGTACCCGCTCGACCCGCAAAATTGCGCCAGCGCCGCCTCTCCGTTGCGGTACTGCTTGAATTCCTCGAACTTATCCCTCGCCTCCGCTGCGGTAGGCGCTGTAATGGCTGAGAAGCCTTTAAACATCAGAATCTGTTCGGGATTGCGTCCCGCCGCCTTCGCCTGCCGCCGGATATCGTCTACATAAAACCGCAGCGCCTCCGGTGTCTGACCTCCTACGAATACGCATTCGGCATGCCTTGCCGCAAACGCCCGGCCCCGCTCCGAGCTGCCCGCCTGATAAATGACCGGCGTCCGCTGAGGGGACGGCTCGCACAAATGCGGGCCCGCAACCTGAAAATGCTCTCCCTTGTGCCCGATCTCATGCACCTTGGCCGGATCCGCATAGGTGTCGTTCGCAGGATCGAACACGACGGACCCTTCCTCCCAGCTGCCCTCCCACAGCTTGTAGCAGACCTCCAGGAACTCCTCCGCCAGCGCATAGCGGTCGTCGTGCTTGATCATTTCATCCCGTCCGAAATTGCGGGCCGCATTCGGCAGATAGGACGTTACGATGTTCCACGCGATCCTTCCCCGGGTCAAGTGATCCAGCGTCGACATCCGGCGGGCCAGCGTGAACGGATGCTCGTAAGATGTAGAGACCGTGACGGCAAACCCGAGATGGCGTGTAACGTGAGCCATCGCCGGCACGATCAGCGCCGGATCGTTAGCAGGTACCTGTACCGCATGTTTAACCGAAATATCGCGTGTTTGCTTATAAACGTCGTAAACGCCGATCACATCGGCCAGGAACAGCGCGTCGAACATCCCCTTCTCCAGCAGCTGGGCCAGATCCGTCCAATAGCTCAGATCGTTATACCGGCGCCGTTCGTTGTCAGGATGCTTCCAGAGGCCATGAGAATTATGGCCGACGCAGTTCATATCGAATAAATTTAACAACAGCTTCTTGCTTGCCATCTCTGCGCTCTCCTCTCTATCGTTCAGATTATAATCCCGCCTGATTCGGAGGCAGCACTCCGTTCAAGTAATAATTGCCGACATGATGCAGCTTCCAGCGAACCGGATCGTGCAGCGTATGAATACGCCCGTTGCGCCAGTGCCGGTCCAGATTGTACTTCTCATCCATGGATGACGTACCGGCAGCCTCGAACAGCGCATTCGTGATCTCGATCACGACATCCGTCGCTACCGCTTTGGCCGAGGCGACCAGCAGCGACGATTGGCCTGCCGTCTGCTCGTTCAGCTGCTCCCTGGCTGCATCTACAGCCCGCGCCGCCTTCTCCAGCAGGGCTTCGGCCGCCTGCAGCTTCACGCCAAGCTCGCCGAATCTTTTGATCAGATACGGCTCCTCCGACGCCCGTGCCGCACCGCTCTGGATCGACGGTCTCGTTTTCTCACGGACGAAACGGGCCGCATCGTCCATGGCGCCGACGGCAATGCCGACATCAAGCGCCGCATGCATGATTTGGGCAAAAGCTCCGAAATATTGCGGAGCCTCGAACGTTTTCCAATGCGGCACAATGTAGGCATCCGGCACCTCCACATCCCGGAGGACAACGCTCCCGCTGGCTGTCGTCCGCTGGCCGATGCCCGACCAGTCGTCAATCAGGATCAGCCCCTCCGTATGACGGGGAATGTACACGGCAACCCGCTTCTCCTCCTCGTCATCCGCATAAATTGGAATCCAGGAAGCAAACAAAGAGCCGGTGCAATAATATTTCCTGCCGTTGACCTTCCAGCTTCCTTCGCCGGACCAGGTAATCCGCGTAGACATCAGCTTACCGCTTCTCGGTCCGCGCTCCGCCAGGCCGTTGCCGAATTGAGCGCCGTTCAGCACTTCTTCGAAAAAGAACCGCTTCTGCTCCTCCGTGCCGTTCAGCTCGAGCACCTTGACGAAGAAATGGTGGTTCTGCGGAATTTGCCCGATAGCCCCATCCGCAGCCGAAATGAGTTTGAAAATCTCCGTCAACGTGACGGTGGATACCTCAGGCCCGCCGTAGGCTTTCGGAACGACAAGTCCCAGCAGTCCGCTCTCGGACAGGCGCTTCATTTCCTCGAAAGGCAGCCTCCGGTAGCGGTCCCGGTCGGAAGCGCCGTCGCGGATTTCATCGGCGAACGCCCTAGCGATCTGCAGCGCTTCTTCGTCCGACTGAATCCGGTATGCCGGCTTGCGGCCGGTGAAATAAGCCGGCGGCACATCGGCCACAGCATAAGGCGAGAACGCTGACCTTCCCCCCGCCGACGGTGCCTGCACCTGCCCGGAGGCCTGCAGCTCGTTTGCCCTGCCGAGCAAGTCCCGATCGGTCAGCCGGTGCAAAGAAGCGCCAAAGGCCGGAGGCAGCGCGCCCAGCGCAGACCATTCGGCGATCCGCTGCTCAAGCAGCCCGAGCACGGAGCCGTCCCATGTAAGCTGCAGCCGGTACGGCAGCGACGGCGAGTAGACGGCTTCTACCGCTGCTTCCGGGATACCGGCTGCGAGCGCCGCATACCGCAGCGCCTCCTGCGGATGGCGAGCCGCCCACCCGGCCGCCGACTGGAGGTGCGCCAGGATGCGCTCCGTCAGCTCCGGCTCCTTCTCCAGCAGAGAAGCGGAAACGGCGACGGCATACAGCTCGGGCTGGCCGCTGCCGGCACCAGCGCCTTCGTTCCCGGCGGCTGTGCGCTCCAGCGAGCGCCCTCCGGTAAGCTGGAGCGCATCCGCTCCAGCCGGACCCCAGGCAAGCAGCGCGTCGCTTTCTCCCTGCAGCAGAGCCAATGCCTCTCTGCGGGTATACGCTTGATATCGGGCGGATCCGGTCAAGCCGCCTTCCGCAGACGCACCGCCGTGCGTGCTATAGATTGGCAGCGGGAGCCGGACCCACTGGACATCCGCTGCGGTTAACCCCGCCTGGCGCAGCTGCGCCAGCCAGCGCCGTTTGGCTTCCGCCTCACGGACGTCGAGATCGGCTTCCCCGTCATAGGCAATGCCGATCCGGGCTCCCTTCAGATCCCGGACGCTTCGCATCGCGGATTCCGGCCGGATGCTTATCGCTTCGTGCTGCTCCAGCGCATACAGTCCGGCGATGCGGATCTCCCGCTCCTGGCGAAGCAGGCGGAGCAGCTCCGTGCCGCCGCATATATAGATATCCGGAGCCGAAGGATGCTGCTCCTTCACTATTGTCCCAGTCAGCCCCGCACCGGGATAGACCGGGGCTGCAGCTGTAGCTGCTGCTGCCTGCTGCACGGGTGCTGCCTCCACGGGATGCAGCCTGATGCCGGATGCCCGCAGATCTTTGGCCAGCTCCTGCAGCTGCAGGGCCAGCTGCCAGGCGCCAGGTGCTTTTACGCTGTCATAGCGAATGGTCTTCCATTGAAACGACATAACCAACCTCCATCTATAAGGATACCTGCAAGCTTTCCGAGGCCGTACTCGTAGCGATGACTTTTTCAACGGCCTCCGATGGTGCGCGTCCTTTCTCCAATCGCGTTCCCTGATTTTCGTAATACTTTACCTCAGGTCATCCCTGCCGGGAAGATACCGCAGCGCCGGGCAGCTCATTGTTGGCTATCATTTCGCCGAACGGGCTGATATAGGATGGATCCTGCCTTTGTGCGGCATTGCCCAGATTCAGTTTGGGAAACAGCAGCTCCGCCGTCCGGTAAGCTTCCTCCAGATGAGGATAGCCCGACAAAATAAACGTTTCGATACCCAGCTCCTCATATTCCCGCATGCGGGCCGCAATCTGATCCGGATCGCCGACAAGCGCCGTCCCCGCTCCGCCACGCACAAGGCCGATACCTGCCCACAGATTCGGACTGATAACCAGCTTGGAGCGGTCTCCTTTGTGCAGCTCGGACATTCTCCGCTGCCCCTCGGAGTCCATACGGGCAAAAATTTGCTGCGCCGAGGCAATCGTCTTCTCATCCAGATGCGCAATCAGCTCATCCGCCGCCTGCCAGGCCTCCTCTTCGGTAGGGCGGACGATGATGTGCAGCCGGATGCCGAAGCGCAGCTTTCTTCCTTTCGCCTCGGCCAGACGGCGCATCCGATTGATCTTGGCCTCCACCTGCGCCGGAGGCTCGCCCCAGGTCAAGTAAACGTCGACATGCTCGGCTGCGACTTCCAGACCGGCTTCAGAGGAGCCGCCGAAATACAATGGCGGATACGGCTTTTGAACCGTCGGATACAACACTTTGCCGCCTTTCACCTGCAAATAATTGCCCTCGAAGTCAACCTCCTCGCCTTCCAGCTCCTTGCGCCAGACGCTCAGAAAATCGCCGGTCAGCTCATATCTGTCATCATGGCTCAGAAACAGGCCGTCACCGGCCAGCTCCACCGGATCGCCCCCTGTAACCACATTGATCAGCAGACGCCCTTTGGAGAAGCGGTCCAGGGTGGCTGTCATCCGCGCAGCCAGCGTAGGAGACACGAGTCCCGGCCGAACCGCGACCAGAAATTTCAACTTCTCCGTAACCGGGACCAAGGTGGAAGCGACGATCCACGCGTCCTCGCACGATTTTCCCGTCGGCAGCAGCACACCGCTGAAGCCCAGCTCGTCGACGGCTTGCGCGATCTGCTTGCAGTAAGCGAAGCTGACCGCCCTTGCCCCTTCCGTCGTCCCCAAATAACGTCCGTCTCCATGTGTCGGAATAAACCAGAAAACCTCCATACCTATCCTTCCTCTCTCTTCGCTTTCATTGCTCCATCCCGTCATTCCTGTTAAATCCGCTTGGCGCCATGCTTGCTGGCTTCCTTCAGCAGCTTCCATACCGGCTCGGTGAAAGCCGTTTTGTCCGCCCTTGTATATTGCGAAGCATAGGCTCGCACCGGGTCGCCCGCATAAAATCGTTCGTACAGCTCATGTCTCGCTCCGAGCGGGCTTCCGATAAGATCCCAGGCCAGCTTGAACAGCTGGACCTTCTTCTCGGCGCTGACCGAGGCCCCTTCGAAATACAAGTGCATCAGCTTCGAAATGGAACCGTAGAAATCGCCCATTCCCGAAGGTGTCTGAACAAAGCCGCCCCCGCCTACCTGCTGCAAAATTTCAATCGCCCGGGGATAAAATCGGGTGCCCACATTGCGCGCCGTATCAATGTAGCTCAGCTCCGGGCCCCACACGCCCGATTCATCGGGACAGGCCATCGTCTCGCTGGCGATGACCAGCGCCTTCATCGTATCCACCTGGGTCAGCAGCTCGCCGAGCTTCTCCTGGATATGTAGATATCCGGTGACGCCGATGGCTTCCGCAACGGCGAAGGCGACGCCGGTGACGAATTCCAGCTTGGCGACGTATCGGACGACCGTTTGATGAAACGCCAGGGCGTTAGCGGTTTTATTGGCCCGCAGGGTCAGCACCTTTTCGGTGTCCCCATACAGCAGCACCCTCTCCCATGGAATAAACACATCGTCGAAGAACAGCACCGCATCCATCTCTTCGTACCGCGATCCAAGAATATGATTGGGCTCTGTCACCTCCGCGAACGATTCCCTGCATACGATATGAAGCCCTTGCGCATTGGCCGGCACGATCAGGATGTGCGCGTGATGGCGGTGCTCCGTTTGAAACTGCAGGAACGAAAAGATAATAAAATCATGGGTGTAGGGCGCACCTGTCGCAATCATTTTGGCTCCCCGGACGACGATGCCGTCACTCGTTTCCTTCACGACATGCAGGAAGCGTTCGGCAATACGCTCATTGTCCAGGCCTGCGGAACGATCGATCTGCGGATCCAGAATGGCCGTCGTCAGAAACAAATCGTTATCTCTCGCCTGTTCGTAATAAGCCGTAATCTTCGCTTCGAACTGCGGGTCCGAGACGGCCCAGCTGCCTGCGTGCGGCGTACCAGCCTGTAATCATCGACCTGCCGTAATCGGACAGTCGGCTCATCATGCCATGGGTATCCTTGGCCCAGTAAGTAAACGATGCGCTGCGTTTGGCCAAATCCTGAGACGAGTACGGAACCAGAAAGGAAGCGTGGGCATAAGCCTCTCTATGGGGAGGCATGAATCCGACGCAATCCCGGACAGACGGATCGTCCAGTTGATTGAACAGCCGTTTGAGCGTGTGCAAGGTTCCATGAAATGCCGGATGCTCCTGCAGCTGCTCCACTTTTTGCCCTTCAAGCCAGACGCTGCGCCCATCCGCCAAGCTGTTTATAAACCGATCTCCTCTGCTCACTCGTTCTGCTTTCCCCCATCCATATAACCTATAAAACACATTGCCAAAGTAGGTTTAATATGTTTATTATTATACTAATCCAAATATTTACTTCAACCGACACTTTCAACTCCTTTGTCTTGTATCCGACACTCCTGCTTTAAATGTAGCGGATTGCAGGTATATGCTACGTTTGAGCCCAAATTGTCTTGTTTTGCGAGAATTAGGATTAAACGCGCCCATACTCTCTTTTCCTTCTCTGCCAAATGTTCACCGCTTTCATGAACAGTTTAAGTCCGCCATTTTCTTCTAACCGACATCTATGCGTATCATGTTGTTTTTCCGTCATTTCATCTATTTATGTCGATCATGAATCAAGCAAGTCTTTCTATAATTAAGTGCAGGAGGTGCGCTTGTGAGCTCCGAATCCATTTCCCAGGACCGCCGTATTCATCGTACGCGTACGACGATCGTCGATGCCTTTGTTGCTCTTATCAAGGAAAAAGGCTTTGATGAACTATCGGTGAAAGATATCACCCGTCTTGCGGATATTAACCGTTCTACGTTTTATGCTCACTATCAGGATAAATATGACCTGCTGGAGAAAAGCGTAAAGGAGAAGCTCGCGGAGCTGGCGGCGGCCATCGATGCCGGGCGGCCCGGTTCTTTGCGGTATAAGGAAAATTTCGATGAGCCGGACCCTTACTTCCTGATGCTGTTCAATCATTTGAACGAGAACAAGCCCTTCTATCAGGTTCTGCTGTCCAGGCTTGAGCCCGAACGGTTTGCCTTAAAGATGTACGAGGTGCTCCGGGAGAGCTTCTACGGCCGTATCGCCAATATGAAAATGGAGCAGAAGCTGTCCGTGCCCCTCGATATTTTGCTCGATTATATAAGCTCTTCGCTTATGGGCGTCATTCTGAACTGGTATAAGGAGAACACCATGTATACCCCACATTACATGGCGCTGCAGCTGACGCGCCTGGCCATGCTCGGCACTTACCGGACGATGGGAATGAATGAAGAGGAAGAGCCTGCCCGTTGACAGCCTAACGCCGCGATGCTACATTAAAAAATAACGATAGGGCATTTCCCGCCCTTCTCTATACCCTATACATAACTGATTCTACCGGACAACCGGAGACGAGCTGCGCGCAGCTTCGTTTCCGGTTTTTTAGTGCTCCGCAACCTTGAAAGGACTGATCCGCTTGGTAGACCTGATTATTATCGGTTCCGGCCCGTACGGCATCTCCCTGGCCGCTCATGCGGCTGCCCATCATTTGAGCTATGTGCTGCTGGGGGAGCCAATGCATTTTTGGCAGCGTCAAATGCCCCAGAACATGTTCATTCGAACCCATCCGGCCTCGATTCAATTGTCCGACTTGCATGAGAACTACACGCTGGAGCATTTCGCCGAAGAGACGGGCCGCACGATTGCCTATCCGCTCCCCCGCCCCGTCTTCGTCCAGTATGCCTTCTGGTTTGCCGAACGAACCGGCGTTCGTTTCACTCCGGATTTAGCTGTGCGCCTATCGCGCACCCCCGGCGGATATACGGTGCAGACCAGGCAGGGACAGCAGCTCTCCGCACGTCATGCCGTCGTAGCTACCGGACTGCAGCATTATGAGTATGTCCCCGAGGTCCTCAGGGGCCTGCCTTCGGCTCTGCTGTCCCATACGTTCGACCTGACGGATTTTACCCGTTTTTCAGGCAGGCAGGTAGCGGTGCTCGGCAGCGGCCAGAGCGCATGGGAGGCGGCCGCTCTGCTCCATCAAGCGGGCAGCGTGGTCGAATTGCTCTATCGCCGGGAAGCGCCGAACTATCGGGAAGGCAATTCCGGGGCCGAGCTGATCGCGCTGAGCGAAGCCTTCTACGCATGGCCGGCGGACAAAAAGCGCGAACGCTGGGCACAGCAAGCAGGCAGCGTTGCCGAGTTCCTCCGGCCGCTGGTGGAAGGCAAGGCCAAGGAGACGCCGGGCGTCCGGATTGACCGGGCGGAAGCTGCGGCTGCAGGGCGGCTGAAGCTGAGCCTGTCCAACGGCGAGGAACGAATCGTCGATCACCTGATTGCCGCAACGGGCTACCGAATCGATGTGGACAAGGTCCCTTTTATCGAGCCTGGGCTTGCTGCCGCCATCGAGCGGGAGTCCGACGAGACCGCAGCCTCCCCCGCTTACCCGCGACTGAACGAGTGGTTCGAAAGCAGCGAGCCCGGGCTGTATTTTGCCGGCCCTCTCGCTTCCCGCAGCCATGGCCCGGCCTTCCGGTTTATCGCCGGTCTAAGAAAGACCTGCTTGTCCATCATTCCACGAATTGCGGGCACAAGAGTGCCCCGCTGAAACGAATCGCCTCCCGTACAGCGGGAAGATGAATTTTTCGGGCGCAAATTGGACATTATCGTGGAGTGTGCGGGGCATCAGGCCGGACAGATTGCAGAACGTGCTGAACGATTCCGCACACTCCGCCCGAGTGTTCGGATAGGCTGGCCCTTCTCCGGTCTGCCCGGGCGGAACCCGCCAGAGCCTCCTATCAGCATAAACAGCCGCTTCCGATCGAGACCGGAAGCGGCTGTTTTACGCACTTTTAAAGCTATAGGAGGGAGCGCTCCCGCATCATGTATCGGCGTATCGGCGTACCTGCTTACCCTTTAGATGCCGCCTGAATGAACCGAACGTTGGCCGGACGGGCCAGCCCCAGGTTTCCGCGAAGCGTAGGCGCTTCATAAGAAGTGCGGTACAGCCCGCGGTTTTGCAGCTCCGGAATAACCTTGTCCACGAAGATGTTCAGACCGGACGGGAAGATCGGCGGCATGACATTGAAGCCGTCCGCTGCGTGCCCTCGGAACCAGCGCTCCACCACATCCGCCAATTGCATCGGCGTACCGGTAAAGGTCAAGTGCCCTCTTGCTCCGGCCAAATGGGTAATCAGCTGCTTGAACGTAGGTCTCTCCCGCTCGATCAAGTCCAACAGAAGCTGATGCCTCCCCTTCATTCCGTTCACCGTCTCGATGCCCTTCGCGCCATCCACCGGCACTGGACTGTCCAGCGAATAGCCGGAGAAATCGATGCCGAGCCGCTCCGACAGCCGGTTGATCGCCGCTTTCGAATCGGTCAGCTCGAACAGCTGCTCTTCGATCTCCCTGGCTTCAGCCTCCGTATCGGCAAGGATCGGGCTCAAGCCGGGCAGAATTTGCAGCTGCTCCGGCGTGCGTCCATACTTGGGCAGCCTCGCTTTTACATCCGCGTAGAATGCTTGTGCTTCTTCAATCGACTGCTGCGCCGTAAAAATCACTTCGGCTGTTCGGGCGGCCAGCTCCTTGCCGCTCTCGGAGGAGCCAGCCTGAACGAGCACCGGGTAGCCTTGCGGCGGACGCGGTATATTCAGCGGCCCCCGGACCGCATGAAATTTGCCTTTAAAATGAATTTCGTGCACCTTGCCGTCATCGATTTGCTTGCCCGCTTCTTTATCGTAAATCAGCGCATCATCCTCCCAGCTGTCCCACAGCTGTTTGACGACCTCGACAAACTCCTCCGCCGTCTCATAGCGCTCCGCATGCTCCGGATGCCGGTCCCGGCCAAAATTATAAGCGTCGTTGCCTCCCGCCCCCGTAACGATATTCCAGCCGGCCCGCCCTCCGCTGATATGATCGAGCGAAGCGAACTGCCGGGCCACATGAAAAGGCTCGTTGTACGTCGTATTGACCGTTGCGATCAGTCCGATGTTCCGGGTCACCATGGCCAGCGCGGAGAGAAGCGTGAACGGCTCCACTCTGCGCCAGGTACCGGAATAATTATCCGAAATGAATAATGAATCGAGCAGTCCGCGCTCCGCCGTTTGCGCCAGCTGCTGATAAAAGCGGACATCCAGCGTACGCTCCGGCTGTGCGTCCGGATGCCTCCATGCCGCCTCATGGTGTCCGGTATTGCGCAGAAACAGATTGATATGCAGCTTACGATCGAATGAACTCATGGATTCACACCTCGTCTAGGTTTGATTTAGGATAACATTACTGATTCTTTTGAAGCCGTTCCACTTCCTTATCGATGCTCTCGGACGCTTTACGTATAGCCGTATTCACGTCGGTGCCGTTCACCGCAATGCTTTTGGCGGCATCGGTTACGAATTTCTGCACATCGGATTCGAACGGATGGAAATTATGCTCCTGCAGCGGTTCGCCGACGAAGACGTTCTGCACTTTCTTCCCTTGCAGCACCGGAATATCCGCGCCGTACTCCTTCTCCAGCTCTTTGTTAATAATAGCCGGTACCCTGCCGTTACGCGCCAGAAGTCTCTGCACCTCGTCGGACAAAATATGGGCGATCGCCAGGAACGCTTCGTCCTTATGCTTGCTCTTGTTCGACACCGACAGCGTGTGAACCTGAGCTTCCCGCGTCTGGCCCAGATGGTCGCTGAACGTCGGAATCGGAGCGATATCCCAGTTGACCTCCAGCCCCTGCTGCCGCAGCTCCTCCAACGGTCGCTACCATATTGGCAAGCCAGGTTGGCCGCATAGCCAGGTTCCGTTCCTTCATAAAATCATCGCGTCCGTATACATACTTGCCGTCTTTGCCGAGATAGCCGGGAATTTCGTAGTTTGCCTTGGCCAGATTAAAGACGCGCAGCCAGTCGGGAGAGCTTAATGCAGACTTGCCCGTTTTGGGGTCGATCAGGGGCAGCGCCAAGTTTTTGGCGATTCCGATAGGCAACCTTCCGCATCGATTCCGATATAATTGACCCCGTTCTCCGTCCGGGTCAGCTGCCTGCCCAGTTCAATCGCCTGCTCCCAGGTCATCTGTTGATCGGAAGGGTAAGGCACGCCGAATTTATCGAAAATATCTTTGTTGTAATACAGAATGTGCTGGTTGGAGTTAAACGGAATGGCCCATATTTCCCCATTCGGAGCCAAGCCTTTCGCATAATTGTAAAGAAAAGGCTTAATCCGGCTTTCGTCGAATTTATACTTTTGGATCAGCTCCCTCAAATCCTGATACACGCCGATACTGATCATTTTCGTGTGCGTAGTCGAGCTGGAGTAGATCAAATCAGGGTTGGCCCCTGAAGAGAAATAATCCTCCGGCGTCGTTCCCGTCGGCGGCTCGGCCCGTTCGATCGTAATGTTCGGATATTTGGCGTGAACGGGGTCCGCAATCAGCGCCTTGAATTCGGTATTCGTCAGCGTTCCGCTGCTGGTGTAGAACTTGAGCGTTACCGGCTCGGAAGCGGCCTTCGCCTCGCCGGCTGACGCTTCCTGCGTTCCGGCGGAGCCCGGCGAGGAAGACGTCGGGGCCGAGCAAGCCGCCTGCAGCAGCAGAGTGAGCGCGCCGAGCAAAATTGTAGCTTTTTTCAACATAAGAAAAGCACCGCCTAGTTTGAAGTAGAGTAAGTTGTTTGCTGCATAAAGCCGCCTAGGTTATTCCACCAGTCCTGTCCGTTCAATCCCCTCGACGAACCATCGCTGGGCAATCGCGTACACAACCAGCACAGGCATGATAATAAGGAAGGAAGCCGCCATTTTGATAGGCTCGGCGTAAATGCTGACGCCCCCTTGCGCAGCCTCCGCATTCAGCGATGCGGCAAGCTTGGCTAAGCTGATGGACAGCGGAACCTCCTTGGAGCCGGACATATACATGGACGGCAAATAAAAGTCGTTCCAGTTCCAGACAAAGGAAAACAGGAACACGACGATGATCGCCGATTTGGAGATCGGCAGCATCACCTTGAAGAAAAAGCGGAAAGCATTGGCGCCGTCCATGCGCGCCGCCTCCTCCAGCTCCTTGGGCAGGGTGGAGAAGAACTGCCGGAAAATGATGACGAACAGCGCCCCCTTCAGTCCATGTCCGAACAAGGCGGGCACGATCATCGGCAGAAAGGTGTTCGCCCAGCCGAACTGCTTGAACATCAGAATCGACGGAAGGATCGTCAGCTGGGGCGGCAAAATAAACGTAAACACGAGCGCGCCGAACCACAGCTTTTTGAACGGAAACTCCAGCCGGGCAAAGGCGTACCCTGCAACGGCGCACGAAATGATCTGCAGCACAGCTACGGACAGCGAGATGGTCAAGCTGTACCAGAAGCCGGTGCTGTATTGCAGCAGCCGGAACGCCTCCTCAAGGTGCCCCGTATAGATTGACCGGGGGACCCAAATAACGGAAGGGTCGAGCATATTGGATGCATCCTTCACCATCGTGCCTACCATGTACAGAATCGGCTTTACATAAATAAAGGCCGTGTCGATAAGAATCAAATACAGGAACAAACGGAACAGCAAGCCTTGATCCGCCTCTTTGCCGAGCAGCAGCCTTCCTGCGTCAAAGCTTCGTTCCTTGACGGCATTTCCCCAATGCTGCCAGCGGATGTTCTGCGTGGACAATGGAAGCCTTTTAGCCATAGCTGCCTCCTCCTTTCTTTACCCTTTGCCGCCGAACGCTTTATCTACCCGGCTAAAGACGAGCAGAACCAGACCGATGAACAACAGCACAATAACAAAATAAATCCATGCCAGCGCGCTGGACAATCCGTAATTGGTCGTATTGACCTTGCTGATGATCGGGTTGGAAGGAAACGTGAACAGATCGATAACGGTAAAGATCATGTTCAGGAATAGAAACGGCACGAGACCGGGCAGCGTAATTTTCCAGAACGTATTCCAAGGATCCGCCCCGTCGATCCGGGCCGCTTCATAAACCGAGGAGGCAATGGTTTGACGGCCGGCCAGAAAAATCAGAATTTGCACCCCCGAATACCATAAAACCAGCACAAACGAGCTTAAGACATGGTTAATCGGTTCGGCCCAAGAGGCCGGGATGTAGTCCTGGATAAAATATTGGATGTGCAGCGAATCTACGAAGGACAACGAGCCTTCCCCCTGCTGAATGAACTCCATCATAATTTGTCCGGAGGAGAAAATGACCGGCAGGAAGAAGAGAATCCGAAACAGCGTCCTTCCCCAAAACTTCTGATTCAGCAAAATCGCCACCATCATCGAGAAGATCAGAATGATCGGGATCATCACAGCCGCTTCCCGCAGGAAAGGGATCAGGCTGTCATATAGAAGCCCCCCGTCGGAAAATAAGATTTCCCGGTAATAATCAAAGCCGTTGGGCACCGTTTCAATGCCGCTGACGGTTACCTTAACCCGATGAAAGCTCATATAGAGCGAGAAGCCTAGAGGGAATGCGACGAAGGCAAAAAAACCGACGATCCAAGGCGTTATAAATAAGGTGCCTTCCAGCCTGCGAAGCGTGGAAGCGTGCAGCTTGAGCGCTCTCACGGATGGCTTCCCCCTTTCAGCACGATAAAATCCTGGGCAGGTATGCGAATGCCCGCTTCCGCATAAGGCTCCGTATTGTAATTCACGATCACCCGCTGGCCTCCGGCATAGACCGTCTCTCTTACGTTCGGCGCAAGGGACCGATGACCGACAATGAACTGCTCTTGCACGTCGCCGAGCGCTTCGTTAAACCGTACATACTCGTCGGACGCCTCCTGCAGCCAGTCATGGTAATCCATGCTGTAGTACCAGATGGAGTAGGCCCCCTTCATCGTATTGGAAGGAGCGGAAGTAAATACGTAGGCCGGATAGGCTCCGTATTCGATGCTTCGCAGAAATTCATCGCGGTTCTGCTCTCTTTCATTCGACCACTGCGACGTATAGGTCAGCAGCCCGTGAAGGGCGATTTGGGTGAAAGGACCGATTCATCCACGAAAATATCATAAGAATACGTATCGGCTAACCGGTGAATATGTCCGATTTGATCCCATGCGTAGAAGTTCGCATTCTCGACACTGACGCTGCCGAGCGCTTCTCTCGTCTTTTGCAGAATCGCGCGCTGGCTTTCAAGCACCGCATGGCCGTTGCCGCATACCGGCTGTTGTAGTCGCTGTTCAAATATTGCCCGATGCCTTCATTGAAATAAATACCGTCGGCCCCCAGCGCTTGATACTGCTTCAAATCTCTGACGACCAGCTCTTCGGTGCGCTTAGGGCTGACGAGTGTCGTCATCTCCCGGTTCGCGGGATTCTCATATTCCAGCACCGTGCCCGCCAAATCCCGGATGCCGTCAAGGATCGGCCAGAAGCCGTCGCTTCCGTTGCTGTTCAATGTATAATTAGCGGTCAGGTTTACCTTAATTTGCTGCGAATGCGCAAATTCGATGAACCGTTTCATCCCCTCATTGCCGCCCAGCCTGGAATCGACCGGGAACAACCCTCCATAGGAGCTGTAGCCCCCATCCTGCCAGCCGGCGTAGTTGACCGTCATATTGCGGATTCCCTTGGCGGTAAGATCCTGTATCAGCTGAGCCGCCTCGTCCGTCGTGGTGCCTTGTAAATATTTATCCCACAGCAGGCCTTTCTTGATATCGGCTCCGATCAAATCTACGTAAAAAGGAACCTGGCTGCCCTTGGCCGCAAGCGGCTTCAGGCCTTTTTCCTGCATAAGGTAGGCGCGGTACTTCGATGCCATCGCCGTATAATCCGCCGCTCCCGAATCCAGCAAATAATACCGGGCTGCGCGTTCCTTAACACCGAACCGCTCTTTACTGTAGGTGAAGAAGCCCGTTTCGCCCTTTTTGCTGGTGCTCTGAAAATATTTGGTGCGGTACTGCCATTCCGGCGTCACCCAGTTATATTGGCCGAAGGCCCCGCCGGGCGCAGCGAACAGCTTGCCGTATTCCTCCCCGGATACCATCACGCCGACAAACGCCTGTTTTCCCGCCTTCAACCCAAACACGGGCAAGCGCAGCGGGTTCCGGTCGGTCTGCTCGTTGAAAAAGGCGCTGTCCGGTCCATAAACGTTCGCACGGTAAAAGGACTTATCGTTGATCAGATTCGGCTTGAAGCGAATCAGCGCGCCGGAGCCGTCGGGGATCACGATGTACCCCTCTTCCCCCTCCTGGTAGGGCTCGGCGCCGAACAGAGGAAACAGCTTTAGATTCAGCAGGCTCAGCTTGCCTTCCTGAATTTCCGGATCGCGGACCACCGTCTCCACGTAGTCGTCCTTCAGCCTGACCTCCACCGGGATGCGAAACTGCGTCCCTGTGAAGTTGTACACCGCCTTAAAGCCGGTGGCGGTCGTCTGAAATCCCTCCAGCGTGCCTTTATCCTCCAGCCAGCTGACGATTTTGGCCTGGGACTTGGCATTGGACGCATCGATATATTCCAGCATCACCGGGGACATGAGATTGTTCCGCCAATTGCCCGTTATCGTTTCCTTCGGCCAATAAGCAGGGTCGGGATACGACCGCCATACTTGCCCGGTTTGCTTGCTTTCCGCCTTAAAGTGCCCCGTCTTCTCGTCCACCCACAGCTTTAACTGCGAAGATTCCGCAATGACGCGGAAGCCCGCTTCGTCCGGCAAGGCCAGCTTCGGCGGCGCCGATGCGGGCTGCGGATGGGCTGCCGCCGAACCGGATGCTGCGGCAGGCTTTGCCGCACCCGCGTCTGCGGATGCCCCCGGAGCTTTGCCAGCCGGCTGATCCGCCGCATAGATCGGAGCGCCTCCTTTTGCCTGTCCCCACAGGTAACCCGCCGCCAGGACAAGCGCCAGCACGGCAGTCAAACTATAAAGGATGCGCTTGGTTCCCCAGCGTTTCATCGGATCGTCACCTCCTGAAATACGGAATAGCAAAAGTCGGTTAATTCTTTGGTCAAGCCTATGGTAATGAACACCAGCAGGCCGAACACGCTCATCGTAAACAAAGACATTACGACATTGGCCGCAGTCTCTCCGACACTGTAATTGTGCATGCTCTGCACCTTCCAGAAGAGCAGCAGGCCGATCCATACGAAAACAGCTGCGTACATAAAATGATAGATCGCACTCTCGTTAAGCGTCATAGCGTTCGAGATGAGCGTCAGCGGAAGTCCGACAAGAACTAAAGGAAAGAGCGAATAGCAGCTGCCGTACACGACATCCCTGAACCGCCCCTCGCCACGGTAAATGGCGCTGATCAAATAGTTGGAGACAGCCCACACCAGCCATAGGACGACAAATTGAATCGAAACGGTCAGCAGGCTCACTTCCAGAATAATACCCGGATTGAATATAAAGCTGATCCCTGCCCGCATGATGCAGTACGATGCCAAAGCCAGCACGAATAAAATAAGACTGCTCTGCCAGCCGGCTTTATTCTCGTGACGCAATGCTGCGAACCCGTCGATCGGATGCCTGAGAATATAGAATGCCTGCTTGAGCTGCACGGCCAGCAAGGACTCGGTTCGTACAGCCGTCCGGGGGCGGCGGGTTCTACGGAACCGCTGGATTCCGAACACAACGATCGAGGCGGCAATGGCGATGTTCATCAGCAGACCGAAATTTTGCTGAAACCACCTCAGCCGGTTCTGCCATAACGCATCGGAATAGCCCTGCACATAGCCGGCCTCGAGAAACAGCGCCTGCGCCCGCTCATATTCGCCTTTTTGGTAAGCCGCCTTGCCCAGCCCGATCAGTGCAGGCGTATAATACGCGTTTAACCGGTTCGCTTCTTTCCATGGACCTTCGCTCTCGGCATACTTTCCTTCCAGCATCAAATGATTCGCGCGGTGCACCAGCGCCCCGAATTCGGAGAGGCTGAACTTCTGCACCAGATTGTTTTCTCCGTCCAGAATAAACAGCTCGCCCTTGGAATTGCTCGCAATAGCCGCAGGCGTCTTAACGACGCCAAGCTTCGTGGTAACCGCTTCGCCGTCTCCCCACCAGAAGAACAACAGATTCCCGTTGCTGTCATACTGGTTGACAACCTTCTGCTTCGCATCGATTACGGTAATATTCCCGTCCGGGTCTACGGTTAAATCCGTCAGCACGGGGACGGCATCCGTATAATGGGCAAAGGCGATTTCGCCGAACGTCGTCTTCTCCCCGGGCACGGCAAACTCGCCCTTGCTTGCCAGCTGATCCAGGCCCGCGATATTCAGCTTCTTGATCTGCCCCGTCTCCGTATCGCTGGACACCGTATAGATCAACCCGTCCCGGTCTGCCGTCACACTGGCGACGGAGCCCGGCAGCTTGCTGATTTCCCGCTGATACATTTCCCGGGTATAGACCAGCCTTTTGAACATGTCGATCAGCGAGAAGCTGGTCGTATTGGCGCCGAAGAAGCCTTGAAACTGTCCGTCCGGATCAAGCTGCACCAATCCCTGGTAGCCGCCGAGCGAAGTAATGCACAGAAACCCGCGCTTGTCAACCACCAGCTTCACCGGATCGAATTTAAACGACTCGGCTAAAAATTTAGAGTCCGGCCGCTTGAACTCGCGGATCAGCCTGCCGTCCCGGTCCAAACGGACGACCCGCTGGTTGCCTGTATCCGCGATATAGATATCGCCGTTCTCTGCGATGAACAAGCCCTGCGGTTTATTCAGCGGGCTTTGCTTCAGATCAAGGATGCGGATCAGCCGCCCCTGGGGATCCAGATGCACGATCCGGTTATTGCCGGTATCGGCTATGTACAGTTCATCCTTTCCGTCGATGAACAGATCCTGCGGCTGCTTGAGCGGCGAAAATTGCTGCTGGCCCGGCTTTTTGGGGTCGTCGGCATAAATTTCCCGCCCCAGCGCTCCCGCCGGATTGTACGCCGATTGAGTCCAGACGAGCTGCTCGTAGCCGTCCTTATAGGTCGTATGATAAGGCGTATAGGCCCACGCCTTGTTCTGCGCCTGCGCGACGACCGATACGGCAAGCGCAAGCGCAACGGCAGCAAGCTTAAGCGCGATGCGGTGAGTAAACCATGGACGCAACCTTCTCCCCCCTCTCTGTATAGCTCGTTGAAGCCGGGCGGCCCTAAGCCGCCAGGCCTTACTTGATCCCCGAATGGGCCATCGTAGCGATAACCTTGCCCTGCAAAAACAAAAAAATAAGCAGGTTAGGCACGAACATAATCAGGGCAGCCGCAGCGGCCGCACCCTGACGCGCCACAATGTTCGCCTGGTTATTGGTCAGCGTCGTCAGGAAGAACGGGAAATTCTTCATCTCGTCATCCTGCATGAACAAGGACGAGGTTTCCACGTTCCCCCAGGCATTCTGAAAGGTCAGAATGGCAACGGTAGCCACCGCAGGCATACATACCGGAATGACAATCCGCAAAAAAATGCGCACTTCCCCTGCGCCGTCGATTTTGGCCGCTTCCAGCAGCTCGTTCGGAAGCTGATCGATAAACTGCTTCAGCAGGAACACCCCGACGGGCATGGCAAGCAGCGGAAGCACGTGGCCCCAATACGTATTCATAATTCCCATATGGCTCACGACGAGGTACCTTGGAATCTGCATGACCTCCGGGGCAAACATCAACGTCAAAATAATTAGCGCGAACACGTAACGGTGGCCCGGAAACTTATGCTTGGAGATCGGATAAGCGCACATCGCGCTGACCAAAGTAACCCCGATTACCGCTGCAGCGGTGATGACGGTACTGTTAAACAAATACCTGGATAACGGCACCGTCGAATTCGCCGCGACCAGCATCAGCTCGTTGAAGTTCTGCAGTGTCGGCTCCCGCACAATAAAGTTGGGCGGGTACACGAACAATTCATGATAAGGCTTCAGCGCATGATTGATGATATAGACGATAGGAAGCAGCATAAATGCAGCCAGCACGGACAGCACGACAATAAGAATAAGCTGGAAGCCGTCCACACGGACGAGCCGTTTCAAGCTTCTCGGGTAAAACCGGTATGCGGCAGGCTTCATCATTCATCCTCCTTGGAGCCGAATAACGCCCAGCTGAGCTTGTTGGACAAGTACATCAATAGCAGCAAAAACACCGAAATGGCTGACGCGTAACCCATTTCAAAACGGATAAAGCCGTAATCGTCGATATGGTTGATGATAAGGTGCCCGGCGTATTCCGGTGTCGGATTCGTCCCCGACAGCTCTACGCCGATAGCCCCCGCCTTGAAGGTGGACACGATAGCCATGACCGCTCCGAACAGCATCTGCGGCTTCATCGAAGGGATCGTAATAAACCAGATCTCCTGCAGCCTGCTGCCGATGCCGTCCAGACGCCCCGCTTCGTAAAGCTCCTTGTTTACGTTCAGAATTCCGGCCAGCATAGCCAGAAAGCCAACCCCCATACTCGACCAGAGAGTCACCACAATCATCGAGTTCATCAAATATTCTTTATCGGTGACCCACAGCTTCGGCACATCCAGAATGCCCAGCTGCAGCAGGATGCTGTTCAAATAGCCGATCCGGCCCCCGTCAGCATAGGCAGCCAGACGATCGACATCGCAATGCCTATCGTCAGAGAGGGCGTATACATCGCAAGCGCGAACCATCTGCGCAGCGCGTCGGGCAGCTGGGTAATGAGCCAGGCCAGCAGGAAGGATGCAAAGTATCCGCCCGGCCCGACAATGAGCGCGAATTGAAACGTATTCGGCAGCGCATATTTCAGGAAGAGCAGGTCCTGCGATATCAGGTACTGATAGTTTTGCCAGCCGATAAACCGTGGCGGCTCAATTGCATTGAAATAGGTAAAGCTCAAGCCTATCGCTGCGAGAACGGGAATGAGAATAAAAGCGACGAAGGAAAACAGGAACGGCGCAATAAACAAATAGGAGATGCGGTAAGACCATATGTCAGCAAGCAGACTTTTGACATAAGAACGTTTGCGGCGCTCCACCGCCTCTTCCGGCGCCCTCCCCGCCGTTACGCCGGCATTGGATAGTTTACTTAACATAGGCCTCCACTCCTTCCCATGGTTTATTTACCGCCGGTAAATCCAACGTTTTGAGCGTATGCCCCTCGGGATCGACGAACCCGAATTCCTGCTGCTTGCGCCTGAGCTCCCGGTCGATATCCAGCACGGCCGTCTCCAGCGAAGAACGGTAATTCATGCCGTCGACCACGGTCCGAAGCCATGCGTTCTTCATCTCCCTCTCCAGGAAATATCCGCCGGGAAGATTCGGCACGTCCTTGTACCAGCCCCACTGCTTCAGAATGACATTGGCATCCTCGCGCTTCCAGGGGAGCTGTACGAACGCTTCGACACTGGACGTATTCCAGCGGAAGGCCGGACCGTTCACCGCCTCGATATCGTTGCCGTAGCGAGCCTGCACCTCCGGGGAAATCCACCATTTCATAAATTGCCACGCCTGCTCCTTCTTCTTGGACGCTTCAAAAATAACGCCTGTGCGCTGGCCGCCGCCTGCCCACCGCGCAATCGTGCCATCCGGCTGCACGACGCCGGGAATTTCCGCAATGCCCCAGCGCCCGCTCAATTCAGGGGCTGTCGACGCCAGCTGGACGTACATGTTGTAATCGGAAACGCCTATCGGCATGGTGCCTCTGCGGAAATGCTGATAGAAGCTCGGCACTTCCTTATCCAGCGCATAAATATTGAATAAATCGGTCCATTTCTTGAAAGAAGAGAAGCCTTCCGGCGTATTGAGGGCCGTCCCCAAACCGTCCGGTTTAAAAAATTCAGAGCCGTTCTGATAAAAAAACGGCGTATAATCCTTGGAATTCAATTGAAAGTTAAGCCCGTGCTGCTGCAGCGTCGGAAGCATCGCATGCACCTCGTTCCACGTCTGCGGCACCTGCAGCTTCAGCTGCTTCAGTATATCTTTTCGATAAAAAAGCACCTGGAACGATTGCGTCTCCGGTATGGCGTAATAGCCTTTATTATAGTAAAGCGGCAGCCAGGAGCCCGGACTGAACTGCCGGTACAGCTCCGGAAAATCAGGGAAACGGGACAGATCGACGACGCTTCCGCGAATCGCATAATCGACCGGCAAATCCTGCGTCAGCCCCAGCGCAACATCGGGCTGGATGCCCGCCGCATTGGACATGACCAGCAGCTGCGGAGTCGGCAGCAGATTGACCTTAACCTTGATCCCCGTATCGGGCGTGAACCATTCATCGGACAGCTGCTGCAGCTGGTCCACGTAGTCCCGGCCCCGCTGCACCCATACGTTCAGCACCTTGTCGTCCATCCGGCTTAATTGGTTCCGGCTTTGAAACGAGTAAAAGAAGTTCGCGACCACGCCCGTGATCTCAGAAACCCAGGAGGCTTCCATCTTCGGAAAAGCCTTCTCCAGCGGAGCGACATAAATTTCATCGAGCTGAAGCGGCTGCTGAAGCAGCGTTTCAATAAAATTACTAATCTTCTCATTCATACTAGTAATCTGATCCGCATAGTAGGGAATATCATCAAGCTTCTCCAATAGCTGTGCAATATCTTGAGCCGATGTATCCAAGCCTTGACTGATGCTGTCTTTATCTCCATTGACCGCCTGCAGCTGGCCCGACAGCTCCTTCATCTTGCTCGCCGCCTTGACCAGCCGCTCCTGAAGATCGGGCAGATCCTGGCTTACCTTCCACGTCCGGTTCCGGTCTACAATGCCTCCCGTCAACGACCGCAAATCCTGCTCAATCAACCGCAGCTGGCCCGACAGCTCATCGATCCCGAGCAGCACAGGCTTGAGCGGTGCATGGGTTACTGCAAGCGAGAGGGTATGCGTCCCCTTTTCCAGATAAAATGCGAAAGGCACCTTCTCCTTGTCTTCCAGGACGTTTCCCCTCCAGCCGGAGCCGTAAGGGAAACGGTAGGCCAGCATTTCCTCGAACGGGACCTTCCCGTCTATCCGCAGCGTCCGGAACGACGCTTTCTGGGAAAATTGATCCTGCAGCGAACGCAGCGCCAGCTTATAGGCTCCGGTCTCCGGAATATCGAGCGTCCACGTAATTTCCTGATTCTGATACAGCCACCGTTTGCCGCCCACGGTGTTATAGGTAATTCTACCTTGCGCCAAAGGCACCGTTCGCGGGTCCGTGTCGGAAAACAGCTTGATCGACGTGTCGTTCTTATACGCCAAGTCTTCCGCCTGCAGCGTCTGCACCTCCGCCTGGACCGGCGCGGTTTGCGGATAGCCGGCAAGCGCGTCTTTATAAGCCGGCACCTGCTCCGGAGGCGTCAGGGAGATCGACTCCAGGGCGACAGGCTCGCTGCCATTCAGCCGGATCGTATGCACCCCGGCGGTCAGATGCCATTGCAGCGGATGGGCGTACGCCCCTTCCGAATCGATCAGCGGCTTCACCCTCCAGGCCGCAGCTTCGGCAGAACGGGGACGCACCTCGTCTCCGTCGTCGTTTTTCCCTATCGGGCGGGCATCCTTCCATTCACGATACAGCGTAATGGACGCGGCCTCCCGGAATGGATGCCCGCCGTCCAGCGTCACATCCCATAGGATCGGATTGCCGACTCCCTTGCCCGCGAGCGGCAGATAAGAGGTCTGCATTTCGTACAGCCCCTCCGTCTTCACATCCACAGTATACTCCACCCAGCTGGGCCGATTCCCTTTCCACTGCAGCACATTCGGCTTGCCGCCGCTCTCCCCGACTTGAAACTCGCCGGTGTCCGAGCGGGCAGAGAACTGCGCTGCGGGAATATGCAGCGTCGCGGACGCCTGCGGAACGCCCTTGCTCTGCCACTGCTTCAGCTGGTCCGCATAGTACGGCTCGGTATCCGCCGCCAGCACGTCTGCCGGGGAACCGCCTTGCGCCGCCGCAGCTTTCGTCTGCGGAACGGCCGCAGCCGTTTTCCCCGCAGAAACGGCCGTCCCTGCGGCATCGGCAGCCTGCACCGGCTGGCTGCCGGTAACAAGCAGCGCTGCGGCAAGACCAAGCAATCCCAGCCGTTTATGTGCAATGTTGAAACGTAATGACAACAATCGTAAACACACCCTTCCCCATGCCGGAAGCAGGCCCTTACTCAGTAAATCGGACCCCGGTATCTCTATGGAAAAATAAAGCTTTGGTCATATCCAGGGCTATATTGACTTTCTCATTCTCCTGATAATGAAACTGCGGCTGTACCCGCATTACCAGCGGCTTATCCTGACCGATATCCATATGCAGGAAACGATCCGCTCCCATCAGCTCGCTGAACTTGTACAAGCCGGTGACGATGGAATCGGAGTACAGCTCTTCCAAATGAACGTCCTCCGGCCGGATGCCTAACGTCACGATCCGGTTCACCTGCTTATGCTTCTCGAGAATATGGGCGCAATCCTCGGGCAGCTCCAAGGAAAAGCGGGACATGGAAAATTCCAGCTTGCCGGGGACCGATTCAATAATCCGCCCCTCGATAAAATTCATCTGCGGGGAGCCGATGAAGCTTGCAACGAACGTATTATTCGGGTACCGGTAAATCGTCTCCGGCGTATCCGCCTGCTGGATGATGCCGTCTTTCATCACGACGATCCGGTCGCCCATTGTCATTGCCTCTACCTGGTCATGCGTAACGTAGACGAATGTCACGCCAAGCGCTTTGTGCAGCTTAATGATCTCGGTGCGCATCTGCACCCGCAGCTTGGCGTCCAGATTAGAAAGCGGCTCATCCATCAAAAATACTTTCGGATTGCGGACGATAGCCCGCCCCAAAGCGACACGCTGCCTTTGTCCCCCCGAAAGATGCTTCGGCTTCCGGTCCAGATAGGGCTCAATCTCCAGCACGCGGGCCGCCCGCTTGACCGCCAGATCGATCTCATGCTTCGGCAGCTTGCGCAGGCGCAGCCCGAAGGCGATGTTCTCATATACGCTCAGATTCGGATACAGCGCATAATTTTGAAACACCATGGCGATATCCCGGTCTTTCGGGGGCAGGTTGTTCACAAGCGTATCTCCGATGTAGATCTCGCCCTCGCTTACATCCTCCAAGCCTGCGATCATGCGGAGCGTGGTCGATTTGCCGCAGCCGGACGGACCGACAAACACCAGAAATTCCTTATCCTGAATGTCCAGATGAAAATCCTTTACTACGGCCTGCTTGTCTTTGCCGTATCTTTTATACAAATGGTTGATCGTAATTCCCGCCATAGGAGACTGCCTCCTTTTTACGATGAATGGATGGATGAGCCGGCGTTCGCTCCGACGCCAGCTCCAACGCTTTCCTGCGATGCCACGGCATCGATCTCCGCAAGCTCCTCTGCGGACAGCTTCTCCTCAATGCGCAGCAGAGAATCCAGCACATGCTTGGAGTGCGAAGCGCCCAAGATGGCCGACGTAATATGCGGCCTGCTGACGACCCAGGTCAAGGCCAGCTGCGCCAGCGACCAGCCTTTGCGCTCTGCGATACCCTTCAGTCCCTCCACGATGCGGAAATTGCGCTCCTGCTCCAGCAGCGCCTGCAGCCGCTTCTCGCCCGCAGCTCCGCGCGTGCCTTCGGGAGGCGCTTGATCAAACTGGTACTTGCCTGTCAGCAAGCCGCGTCCTAACGGACTGTAGACAATGACGCCCACGCCTTCGGAGGCGGCAAAGGGCAGCAGCTCCTGCTCGATTCCCCGGGAAATAAGACTGTATTCCGGCTGCACGCTCTCGAAGCGGTGAAGGTTCAGCTGATTCGAGATGCCATGGGCCTTGGCGATTTGCCATGCGGCATAGTTGGAGCATCCTATGTATCTCACCTTGCCTTGACGCACCAGGTCGTCCAGAGCCCGCAGCGTTTCCTCCAGCGGCGTTCCTTCGTCAAACCTGTGGACCTGGTACAAATCGATATAATCGGTTTGCAGCCTTCTCAGGCTGTTTTCCACAGCGCGGAAAATATGATACCGGCTCTGCCCGGCATCGTTAGGCTCAAGCCCTACCCGTCCGTGCACCTTAGTGGCCAGAATGATGCGGTGCCTGCGCTCTCCAAGCAGGCGGCCCAGAATCGCCTCCGACTGTCCGGATTCCAGCGGATTGCTCCGGTCCAATGCCGTGCCGTACACATCGGCCGTATCGATCAGATTAATACCGGCATCCAGAGCCGTATCCAGCACCTCCGCCGACTGCTTCTGATCGATCCATCGTCCGAATGCCATCGTGCCGAGACTGACCTCGGATACCTTCAAGCCTGTTCTGCCTAATTTGCGAAAAGCGATACTCATGCTCTAACACTCCTTTTATTGGGTATGAACTCCTGCCTATACGGCAGCTATGTCCTGCGAGGACTGCCGTCTCTCCTCCAGCTTCCTGCGGACGGCCGGGATCAGGGCATTTCCCGAGATCGTGGCTTCCTCCAGGTTCGGATAGCCGGACAGAATGAACGAGGAAATGCCGATATTGATGTACTCCAGGAAGCGGTCCGCGACCTGCTCCGCCGTGCCTACGAAAGCCATGGCGCCCCCGCCCCGGATCGTGGACAGCCCGGCTCAGAAGTTGGGCCCGATCACATAGTCGTTGGCGGCCGCCTGCCGGCGAACCCGGTTTTGCCGCTGCTGGCCTTCCGATTCCGCCTGAGCGAAGCGATGCTCGATTTCCTGCACCGCAGCCGGGTCCGCATTGCTGATAATCAGCCTGGCGGCCACCCACGCCTCCTCCTCGGTATCGCGGATGACGACCTGCGCTCTCAAGCCGTAGCGGATAGGCCGGTCGAGCCCCTGCGTTCTCCGCAGCACCTCGCGGTGATGCTCGACCTCTTCGATCTGCTCCCGAATCCAGTCGAGCGGCTCCGCCCACATGAGATACACATCGGCGATTTCCGCAGCGGTCGGTTCGGCACGCCGGAGAGCTGCCCCCGAAGTAAAACGGCGGATGCGGACGCTGAACCGGCGGCGGATAGCTCACTCCGCCTTCCAATGAAACATGCTTCCCCTGGAAGGTGACAGGCTCCACCTCCTTGGCTTTACTCAGATTGCCCAGCTGCTGGCTGCCTTCCGCTCCATGCGACTGGATCCACAGCTGCCGGACCACTTTAATATATTCAAGGGTCCGTTCATACCTCGCGTCTTTGTCCCAAGCGAGCGGGTCGCCCATCGCCTTCATATCCTCAGGCGAGCTGCCTGTCACGATATTGAATAAGGCTCTGCCTCCCGTCACCTCATCCAAAGTCGCTCCCATCCGCGCAGCCAGCGCAGGGGCAATCAGTCCCGGACGCATAGCGATCAGCGGCTTGAACACTTGGGTATGTGCGGCCAGCGTCGCTCCCATAATCCAAGCGTCTGTGCACGCGCCTCCCGTCGGAATGAGCGCAAATGTGTAGCCCGCCTCTTCTACGGCTTGCGCCACTTTAATCATGTAGGCCGTATCGACCACCCGCTCCGGCTTGACGCCGATGTATGGGCCATCGCCCCGAGTAGGCATATACCAGCTGAATTCAGGCTCCTGCAGCCATAGCTGAATCACTCCTTCCCCTGTTTTACATGTCAAAAAAACACAACAAAAATGTTGTGCTTTTCCAGTCGACTGGTCAGAAGCATTTATACCGATAATTTCTATTGGAATTATTTGTTTTTGATACTGTATCACAGCATGGTTCAAGCTGACAACCATTTTTTTAATTTTTTTCTATAATTTAACTCGATTCAAAGTTCGGAGACCTTTGTAAGCCTGACTTTAACCGTTTGAAGCAGAGCGCAGGTGTTCGCCGTACGCATTGGACGGACGGGCCAAGCCAAGGTTCTCTCTAAGCGTGCTGCCCTCGTAGGCGGTACGGAACAAACCCCTGTTCTGCAGCTCAGGAATCACCTTATCGACGAACGCCTCCAATCCGCTCGGATACAGCTGCGGCATGACGTTAAAGCCGTCCGCCGCCCCTTGCTTGAACCACTGCTCGATCACATCCGCCGCCTGCAGCGGCGTCCCTGTAAAGGTCAAATGTCCCCGCGCTCCAGCCAAACGATGGACCAGCTGCCGGATCGTCAAGCTTTCGTTCCGTGCCAAATCCAGTATCAGCTGATGGCGGCTTTTGTGCCCGTTCACTTCTTCCACGCTTTTTGCAATATGCAGCGGTACCGGATCGTCCAGCCAGTAAGCCGATAAATCGGTCCCAAACCGCTCGGACAGCCGCTTAACCGCGGATTCCGTGCTGGTCAGCCGGTTTAACTCCTCCTCCAGCTCCCGGGCTTCCGCCTCGGTATCCCCTAAGATCGGGCTGAAGCCGGGCATGATTTTCAACTGATCGTGCGTTCTCCCGTAGCCTGCCAATCTCGCCTTGACATCGGCATAAAAGGATTGGGCGCTCGCCAAGGTTTGATGAGCCGTAAAAATAACCTCGGCCGCCTTGGCCGCCAGCTCTTTGCCGCTCTCGGAAGATCCGGCCTGCACGAGCACCGGGTATCCCTGCGGAGGCCGGGGAATGTTCAGCGGGCCTTTCACCGAATAATACCGCCCTTGGTAATCGATTTCATGCACCTTGCCGGGAGCGATTTGGATACCGGCTTGTTTATCGTGTACGAGAGCGTCATCCTCCCAGCTGTCCCATAAGCGCTTGGCAATTTCCACGAATTCCTCGGCATCCTCATACCGTTCCGAATGCTCCGGATGCTCCTCCCGGCTGAAGTTAAAAGCTGCCGATTGGGCTCCCGTCACAATATTCCATCCGGCACGCCCCCCGCTGATATGGTCCAGCGAGGCAAACTTGCGGGCGACATGAAAAGGCTCGTTATAGGTCGTTCCGACGGTAGCGATTAATCCGATCCGCTCCGTCACCATGGCCAGCGCGGATAATTGCGTAAACGGCTCCAGCTTGTTCGCTCTGCCTGCATACCCATCCGCGAGAAACAGCGAATCCATCAGCCCCCGTTCCGCCGTCTGGGCCAGCTGCTGCGAATAGCGGATATCCAGATTCAGCTCCGGGCGGGAAGACGGATGACGCCAAGACGCCTCGTGATGCCCGCTTCCAAATAAAAATGCATTCAAATGCAGCTTTCTTTGATTCGATGCGTTCATAGTCAAAGAACACCCCTGCTTTCATTAATTTTTAGAGAAAATATGGAAGCGTGCCTTATAGTGATAAATAACCAATTACCAATGACAAATGGCGAATGACAAATGATGAATGACAAACCTATTGCCTCCAGCGCTTTGCGGACAACCGTGCTGCCACGGATACTATTGGACGGCGGCATCCTGCCGTTCCCGCCGGGCTACAATGCGCCCCGCCCGCTCGATCGCTCGATTGTTCACCGCCCCTCAGCATTTGATTGACGAGACGCGCCCGAACTCTCCGGTCAAACGGTCGAGCTGTGTGAGTGAAGCTGACCATGCCAAGGCACCGGGTAAAAGCTGCCTGCTATTCGAATCAGGGGCATCGCTCCCGATATGCCGAACCGAACCAAGTCTGGCGGCAGCGCTGGCTTTCCGGGCGGGACGTATATTCGAAAGCCGGTACTTGAGCCAAGCCATCAACAGAAAAGCTTCTATAATCTGTTCAACTAAAAAAACACAACAAAAAAATGTTGTGTTTTTCCAGTGGTCTGGTCAAAAGGGGAGCGCAAAAAAAAGAGGCAATCACCTTCACCCCCATCGGGTAAAAAATGATTGCCTCCAGCTATCCGGTGGACAATATAATTCCGATAATTCTTATAAACTTAATTAATATTGACATTCTATCATCGTACAGTCAGAGAAGTCAAGCTTCATTTTACCCTTGCATGCCTCCAGGGCGCCCACCAATTCCAATCCCCCATCAGCTTCATGAGGGAAGGCACGACGACTAGCCGGATCAGCGTAGCGTCGATAGCAATCGCCGTTGCAATGCCAATGCCAAGCTGCTTCACGCCGACGACCTCCCCGAAGGCAAAGGGAGCGGTAACGGCAATCATGATGGCCGCCGCGGATGTGATAATCCCGCTGGTCGATACCAGTCCTTCCCGGATGGCGGCTTCATTATTCCCGCTCCGTTCATAGCTCTCTGCCACGCGGGAAAGCAGGAAGACGCCGTAATCCATGCTGATGCCGAAGACAAGTCCAAAAATAAACAGCGGAATCATGATTGCAATGTCATTCGGCTCGATGCCCGGACCGCCCTGCTGAAATAAATGGGTCAACAGGCCGAAAGCTGCCCCGAGACTAAGGAAATTCATCGCAAGCGCCTTCACCGGAAGAAGCACGGAACGGAAGGCGCAGGCCAAGGCCGCATAGTTGCTGACAATGATGAAAAACAATGCTTTAGGAAAATGATGCTTGAACGCATCGAACACTTCCTGCTCATATTTCGCTTCCCCTCCCGCATAATAAGGAAGCGCCGCAGTACGTCCCATCCGTTCCTGCGTCCTGACCCACTCCATTGCCTCCGCAGAACCCGGCGGCGCGTGCAGCGTCACCTGAACCAGCAGCCTGCCGTGCTGGAAGAAAGGAGCCAGCGCCTGGCGGTACTGCGGATTCGAAGTGGCTAGAACCAACTGCTCCGGCATAAGAGACCGCTGTGAAAACACGGAATCGACCCGTTTCACCGCAGGGTTCGCCTCCCAATGCTGTACAAGCCTGTAGGCTTGCTCCCAGCCCTGCCTGCCCGGCAGCAATCCTCCCCCGTCTAGCCGCACAACCATGTAAACAAGAGAAGCAGTGAAAGGTTCAAAGCGGGATTGGTACGTCTCCATCGCTTGCCTTGCGGCGTTCCCTTCGGGCAATGACGCCGCATCTGGAATTGCGAGGTTCATCTGCTTCAGCGGCAGCAGGCAGGCCAGCAGCAGCAGCGATGACAGTATAAGCATGCGGACAGGCCGCTTCATGACTGTATCCGCCCAGCGTCCCCACCCGCCTTCACGCCTGGAGCGCCGCTTTCGCTTCGCCTCCTGCTCAAGCGCAGGCCCGCAGATCACCAGGAGCGCAGGAAGCAGCGTAAAGGTGACCAGGGTGGAAACGGCCACTACCGCCATAGCGCTTATAGCCACAGTGGTACATAACGGAAGCGGTATCCATAGTACCCCTGCCAGGCCCAGCAGCACGCAGCCGGCGGAGAAAAGCACCGCTTTGCCCGCGGTGGCCATGGCAGTGCGGAGCGCACATTCCGAGCAGGCCCGGGGCCCTCCCAGTTCTTCCCGAAACCGGCTGACCACCATCAAGGCAAAATCGATACAGAGCGCCAGCCCTACCATCGGCACGACGTTCAGCACGAAGCTGGACAGCTCAATGCGCATGCCGACGCCGTACAAAATCCCCATGGTCCCCGTAACGGCCAGCATGCCCATAATTACCGGGAGCATGGCGCTCAACCAGCCTCCAAAGGCGAGCCACAGAATGAGAAAGGCCGCCGGCAGACCGAGCAGCTCCGCCTGCTCCAAGTCGTGTCTGCTGGCCCGGTTGACTTCCTCCTGAATCGCCGCTTTCCCGGTGATCGCGACAGACATGTCCTGCTGGCGGGGCAGCCTGTCCCTCAGCGCGGTCAGCACTGCCTCCATCTCGTAAGGATTTTGCTCGAAGGCAAGCAGCGCATAAGCGTAATTGCCCTCGAGCATGCCTTCCTGCTGCAGAGGCGACCAAATATCGGATAAGCCGGCGACGTCTTTCACCCCGTCCAGCGTTTGCCCGATGAACCGGCGGAATAACGGGTCGGGTATGCCTGGCTCCTTCTCAAATACGAGAATGACAGGCGCGTCGGGTATGCGGAAATCCTCCGCCAAAACCTGTTTGACATAAGCATACGCCCCGTTTTCCGGCGTCAGACCGTGATCCTTGAGCACGCTGGGCAGCTGGAGCGCAAAGAAACCGGTGACAATAAAAAAAGCCGTCCAAAACGCAATCAACGTTCTCGGATAGCGAAGAGGTAAAAAAGTGAGCCAGCGCAGCACGGGCGGCATGTTCATCCGCGCATCGTGCCGCCGGGAGGGCCGACTCGTGGGATACGGCGCCGATTCCCGCAGCCGCGCCGGATGTCCCGCAAGCCCCGGCGGCTTGTTCGCTCCGGCCACGCCCCGGGGAGGGCCGCTCGTGGGATGCGGCCTCGCCGGCTCGGACCTCTGCGGCGCCGATTTTGGTAGCCGCGCCGGATGCTCCCCAAGCTCCGGCGGCTTGTTCGCCCCAACCTCGCCCCGGGGAGGGTCGCTCGTGGGACGCGGCCTCACCGGCTCGCACCTCTGCGGCGCCGATCCCGGCAGCCGCGCCGGATGCCCCGGCTCCCGCGTCCGGTTCGGCTTCTGCACCTGTTCGCTCGACCTCGGTTTGAACACGGTCATCGAACCTCCCCGCCCCTACAGGCCGCTCTCCTTCAGCCGGGTCGCTTCGGACCAGGCCTGCCGCCAGCTGCGGCGACAGCCGCGCAAGCTCCATCAGCAGCCGCGGCAGTACAGGCAGGTCGCCGAGGCGATGAAGGAAGCGGCCCCATCTTAAGGGCCCGCTAAATTCCCGGACAATCGCCTGCGTATATCGCTCCCGCCACTGGCTTTCCTTCAGCTCGCCTCGGAGGAAGCCGTCGGCGAGACCGGCGCACAGCTGGGCGGAACGCAGCGCCATCGTCATGCCGTCGCCGCACAGCGGCGGGATCATCAGCGCCGCATCGCCCACATGCGCGCAATCGCCCCATGGCGCAGGCCGCCCACTAAGCAGCACCGGCGCTACCGCCGCCTGCGTGCCCGGGCCCGGCACCGCCGATGCCAGCCTGCCGCGCAGCTCGGGATGCCGCTGAGCCGCCTGACGAAGCAGGCCGAGAACCGAACGGTCGGCCCCATCGTCCTGCACCGCTTCCTGCCTCAGCAGCGCACATACGTTGACTTCTCCCCCTTCTACAGGAGAGATGCCGATGTAGCCGCCCGGGAAAAAATACAGCTCGACAGCCTGTCCGCTATCCAGCCCGGTAAAATGCGATTTGACTCCGACATAAATCGGCTGACGCGGCACCCGCCTCGATCTGCGGCGTTCGCCGGATGCCGCCGCTGACGGAGCCAAACGCGGATTCGTCCCCCAAGCGCCAATAACGGCTCTGGCGCGCAAAGCTTCCGTGGAGCCGCCGCACCGCGTCTGAAGGACGGTGCAGCCCGGTTCCTCCGAAGCGGATAGCGACAGGACGGCCGTGCCCGTCCGCACCTCGGCGCCGGACCGCACTGCGGCCTCATGCAGCGCCTGGTTCAGCGCAAAGCGGCTGACGCCCAGCGCAGCGCCGGGCAGCTCGACCTCTATCCCTTCGCTTCGCGGCAGCATCAGCCGCGCGCTTTTGATTCTGGAGGGCTGAAGCGCTTGGACATCCTCCTTCAGCCCGGCGGCATGCAAAATACGGCGGGATTCCGGAGATAAAAATTCTCCGCACACCTTATGACGCGGAAAAGACTGGCGGTCGATCAGCACCGTATCCCAGCCGCAGTCCGCCATCATTTTGGCCAAGCAGCTGCCCGCAATTCCCGCCCCTACAATGACGACATCCCGGATTTGCTTCATGGCTCCGCTCCAATCACGACCGTGTAGCGAAATAACGGTCTCCATTGATAAATAAAAAATCCGGCTCCCAAGGCCTCCCGTAACTGACGCCAGTCTGCGGCCGTAAAGCCTTTGGCTACGGATAGCGGCCCGTCATGACGGATGTACCGGTTGCGCGATACAATCCTCGTCGCCGCCCATACCGCCGTCCAGGCAAGCCAATGCCTGTGAATATCGCCGAGCACTACGCCGCGCGCAGATGCCCGAAGCATGGCGGCAGCAACGGCCGGAAGCGCCTCCGCGGTAAAATGATGCGCAAATTGCGTTCCGGTAACAATATCCGCACTGCCGGGCTCCAAGGCGAACAGATCGCCCTGGAGCACCCGGACCCGAGGCTCGTCCCGGTAAAACCGCCTGGCTTCCGCACACGCCTCCTCGGTCATATCCGTCAGCGTGATGCAAAGCTCAATGCCTTCCGCATCGGCCCAGCGCAGCAGCGCCCGGTTCACATCCCCGGACCCGCAGCCGATATCCAGCAAGGTGAGGCGCTCCGGCCGCCCGGCCCGCTCCCACAATCGACGGACCCCGTGCAGAGTCGGTCCGGCGGCGGCAAACAAGCGGTTCAGCCGGCGGAGATGCCTCAGCGCCTCGGTCAGCTCCGGCCCGCCTGCTGTAAAATCATCCATCAGCTCCGCCCGGACGGCTCTTTGCTTCAAAGGCTCAAGCATAAGCATCCTCAAGCGGCACGGACGCCGTCACCCCGGCGGAAGGCAAATAACGGAAGCGGGCCAGCTCCGCGGTGAGCCCCGGTCCAAACGCCAGCGCGATGCCTTCCTCCTCGCAAGCCTTCCGCTCGTCCAGCTTCCGGCGCATCTCCTTGAGCACGAACAAAATTGTGACTGAAGACATATTACCATATTGTCTAAGCACGCCGCGGCTGAAGGCAACCTGTTCCTCCGAAAGGCCTAAGCGGGTCCTGCAGCGCGTCCACAATGCCTTTTCCTCCCGGATGAATCGCCCAGAGGCCGGGCGGCGCAGCGTGATCGAGCCAGTCTTTCAACAAAGGCGGAACGCCTTCCCCGATCCGCTTGGGAATGTTCGGCGACAAATACAGGTCGAAGCCATGGTCGCCCACCTCCCATACCATTTCCTCCGCATAGTCGGGCAGCAGCACGGAACGCTCTTCTCCGAGCTGGAACATCCCTTTGTCCCGGAGCTGCGTACGGCCTACCACACAGGCAGACGCGCCGTCTCCGAAGAAGGAAGCCGCATATAACTGCTCCCGCTCAACAGACGCCTGCAGATGAAGCGTACACAATTCGACGCAGACGATCAGCACCTTCGCGCTGTGTTCCGCCTTGACGAATCGGCTTGCCAGGGCAATCGCCTTAAGCCCTGCGGCGCAGCCGAGGAAATTTAAAGGAATCCGGGTGACTTCCCGGGATAAGCCCAGCTCGGCGGCAAGAACGGCATCCATCCCGGGAAGAAACTGGCCGGTGCAGCTGACGGTAATCAGATGCGTAATCGCCGAAGGCTCTACGCCGCTGTCCTGAAGCGCCTCGCAAGCCGCACTCAAGCCAAGCGGGACGGCTTCCCTCTTAAATACCGCCATTCGCTCGGCGGTAGAGGGCACGTCCTCTGCAGGCGTGCACGGCGTATAGCGGCACTGATCCGCCGGCTGCAGCAGCTCGGGCAGGACCGTGTAGCGGTTTTCCACCCCGCACTGCTTGAAAATCCGCTTCGCCCAGCGCATGGCATCCGGGTGATCCTTCAATGCCTCCGCGAGCCGCTGCGCCGTCTCCGTCTGCTCGATCCGAAATGGAGGCAGGGCCGTGCCTAATCCCAGCACTGCAGTGCTTTCAGCAGCACTCTTCATCCTATGGCTCCTCCTTTTGAATGGCATGGAATAGGAACTTTCTCTCCCGCGTTCTCTTTCTAAATAGGAAAATACGATTAAGACAAGTCTATTCCCTGCAAGAACCGCTTATGAATATAAAAAAATTTCGAACGTCAAAAAGGGCCGGCAGAATCATCGGCTGGCCCGCAGTCGGAGCGCGGTGTCCCCGCAATAAAGGAGCTCAGCGCACTTTTTTTACCACCTAATAATGGTTCAAGCGTCAGCGCGGTAAACACCAAATCCTATCGGCGGTAAATCGTTATTGAACGCTGAACGCGGCCGAACCTTTCTGAGAAGGACAACGATAGACGTTTGTCTCACGCTGCCTCCCGTATTTAACACGCACCTTCATAAACTTTATACCTTTGCCGTCTCCTTGACGGCTTCCAACGGTCTTTTCGCGGGTCCCTCAAGCACCTCGCCCTGATACGAAAACCGGGAGCCGTGGCACGGGCAGTCCCATGATCTCTCCCCTGCGTTCCATTCCACCTCGCAGCCCATGTGCGTGCATGTCGTATCGACCAGGTGCAGCTTTCCCTGCGGATCGCGGTAAGCACCCGCTCTTTTTCCGTTCACGCGAACAACGCCGCCTTCATCGTTACCCAGCTCATCCGGCGAATGCATCGGCATCTCCAGCTTGCCTTTTACGAAATGCTTGGCCACATCCGCGCCCTCCACAACCAGATTGCGCAGACTCGGATCGGCATGAAAACGGGAGGGACGGAACAATTCGGCGTACGGGCTCTTCTGACCCGTGACCTGCTTGCTTAGCAGCTGTGCAGCAGCGATGCTTGTTGTCATGCCCCACTTTTTATAGCCTGTCGCAACAAGCACCCGATGCGTATTGTCCGTTGCAGGACCGATATAAGGCAGCTTATCCAATGAAATCAAGTCTTGGGCAGACCAGCGGTAAGCTATATTCTGTATATCGAAAAACTGCTGTCCGAACGATTGCAGTGCTTCATAATACCGGATCGTACAGAGGCCCTGGCCCGTCTGATGGTTCTCGCCCCCGAGCAGAAGCAGCTCTTCCCCGTTGATGCGCACCGTTCTTATAGAGCGTTTGGGATCCTCTGCGCTCAGATACATCCCCTTAGGCTTCTTGACGCCTTCTCCCGCCTTTACAGCCAGTACGTAAGAACGCTCCGCATGCAGCTTGGCGAAATACAATCCGCGCGCGCCGTAAAAAGGAAAATGCGTACACGACAAAACATGGCCGCAGTGGATTTTATGCCCCCGGCTCGTCACAACGGTCTGCCTGCCGTTCCCGTCTTCCTCCACCGTCATCGCTTCCGTATGCTCATAAATGCGGACCCTTTGCGGGTCAGCTGCTCCACCAATGCCGAAAGAAAAGCGAGCGGATGGAATTGGGCCTGCTTGTTCATCACCACAGCTCCGATCACCGGCAGCGGCAGCTGCGTTTGCTGAACATAGGAGCCGGGAATGCCCAGCTTCTCATAAGCCTCGAATTCTTTAATTATCTTCGCCTCAGATTCTTTCGAGGCTGTATACACGTATGCATCCTCTTCCGTATAGCCGCATGAAATTCCATGCTTGCTGACCGTGCTCCCGATCCATTGCAACGCTTCCGTATTCGCCTCGTAATAAAGCTTGGCCTGCTCCTGTCCCAAATGTGCGATCAGCTCGTCGTAGATTAAATCATGCTGCGCCGTAATTTTGGCGGTCGTATGGCCGGTCGTTCCGTTCAGAATGCGGCCCGCATCAAGCAGTGTAACCTTCACTCCCTGCTCAGCCAGCAAATAAGCGGCGGCGATCCCCGTCATGCCTGCGCCGACCACCGCTACGTCCGTTTGAATATCCTCCTGCAGTGCGGAAAAACCAGGGAGGGACGCAGAGGCAAGCCAATAGGATTGCGGGTACTGAGGAAGCTCGTTTGCATTGTGCTGCTGTGTCATTTTACAACCTCCTTGTTGAGCATGTTTTTGCATAATATAGCCAGTTGAGGATAGATTTATCCTCTTCCATGCTCTTTATTTACCCCGATCCAGGCTGCCTTGCTTCCCTTCCTTTCGTGCCTTCGATTCCATGCTCGCGCTCAGCGAAGAAGACGACGCCGGACTCCTTACTGCGTATTTCTCGGGACAGCCGCCAGAGTTCAGATGGATAACAAAAAAGCTCAGCCTGAGCGTCGAACGCTCCGCTAAGCTTTTTCCTTTTTTGGCATTAGCCGCACACCTTTCTGCCGTTTGGATGCTCCTCCCTGCATTGTTTGCGCTTCTCATGAGTCCCCTTTCGGTTCAGTTTCCGAAGAAGCGCTTTCAGACAGAAGAATGCTCCAGTTCGCCCCTCGTCCGGTGTTCCCGCTGTCTTCTCTCCAGAATTTTGCCGAGCAGCATAATGAGCAGTCCCAGCAGTACCGGAATGACGATATGGAGCGCAGGATGCATCGCTTCCGCATACATGGAGATCTGACTGTCTCCGAGCATCATTTCGCCTGCCGTATAACCGAGCAAGCCTACGCCCAGCAGAACGATAAAGCGAAATCGGTTCATCAGCGACATCAGCAGCTTGCTGCCCCAAATAATGAGCGGGATGCTGAACGCCAAGCCAAGCCCGATCAGCAAATAATTGCCGCCGGCCGCACCCGCCACCGCCAGCACGTTGTCCAGGCTCATCACCAGATCCGCCACCATAATCGTCTTGATCGCCGTGCCAAGGTGCGAGCTGGACTGCAGCTTGCCTTCGTCCTCTTCATGCCGGACCAGCTTAAAGGCAATCCACAGCAGCAGGATGCCCCCCGCCAGCTGAACGTATGGAATTTGCAGCAGCCACACGGCGGCAAAGGTCAGCACGACGCGCAGCACAATCGCCCCGAAGCTTCCGAGAAAAATCGCCTTCTTCTGCTGCTCCTTCGGCAGATTGCGGCAGGCGAGAGCGATGACGACAGCATTGTCTCCGCTAAGCACGATGTTGATCATAATAATTTGCAGCAGTCCTAACAACAGCCATTGAATGTCCATCGGTCATCCTTCCTCGTTAACCAGCACGTTTTTACCTCTCATCTTGAGGACGAGCGGAATCAGAATCCACAGCGCCCCGATGATGAGGAACACCAGAGAAACCGGCTTTTGCAAGAAAATCATAAAATCGCCGTTCGAGATGGTCAGTGCGCGCCGCATGTTGTTTTCCATCATCGGTCCGAGAATGAGCCCCAGCACCAAAGGCGCGAGCGGGAAATCATGCTTTGCCAGGATATAGCCGACAAGGCCGCAGCCCATAATCAGCAGCAGATCGAAAGTGGAATATTGAACCGCATAGACGCCGAATACCGAGAAGACGATGATGAGCGGAATCAAATATTTGGTCGGCGTCTCAATCACTTTGGCGAACACTTTGACCAGCGGCATATTCAGCACAAGCAGCATCAGGTTGCCGACGAACATACTTGCAATCACGCCCCACGCGAGCTGCGGGTGATCCTGGAACAGCAGCGGGCCCGGCTGAACATTGTACATAATAAAAGCGCCCATCAGGATCGCTGTCGTCCCGGAGGACGGAATCCCTAAGCTCAGCAGCGGAATCATGGCCCCGCCCGAAGCCGCATTGTTGGCCGACTCGGGTGAAGCTACGCCTGCGATCGCCCCTTTCCCGAATGCTTCGGGATGCTTGCTCAGCTTCTTCTCTACAATATATGCAAAGAAAGACGCAAGAATGGCACCTGCCCCGGGCAAAAGCCCAATAAAAAATCCGATGAACCGAGCCGCGGGCGATGGGAGCCGCGCTGTCCTTCAAATCTTGGCGTGTCGGGAGAATCCGGCTGATCCTGGCAATCTCGCCGTCATTGCTTTCTTTCTCCAGAATGGTTTTAAACACTTCGCCGACGGCGAACGTCCCTACCGCAACCGTCAAAAACTCCAAGCCCTGGTACAGCTCTGGAATATCGAACGTAAATCTTCCTACACCGGATACGCTGTCAATACCAATTGTGGCGAGCAGCAGGCCGAAAGCGGTCATGATCAGCGCCTTCACCATCGATTTGCCGGCCAAGCCGCTGATCGCCAGCAGCCCGAGCACCATCAGGGAGAAATATTCGGCAGGCCCGAACTTGATCGCGACCGCCGAAAGCGGACGGGCCAGGAATATCAGGCCGATCAGCGAAATGATGCCCGCCGCAAACGAGCCGATCGCCGAAATTGCGAGCGCCGCCCCAGCCCTACCCTGCTTGGCCATCTGATAGCCGTCCAGCGTCGTGACGACGGAGGACGATTCACCGGGGGTGTTGAGCAGAATCGAAGTGGTCGAGCCCCCGTACATCGCGCCGTAATATACCCCAGCCAGCAGGATGATCGAGCTCGTCGCCGCTTCCTCGGGGCTCAGTCCGCTCGTCATCGTCGCCGTAATGGGAATGAGCAGCGCGACTCCGCTCATCGGGCCGATGCCCGGCAGTACTCCGACGACGGTACCTATTAACACCCCGAAGAAGACAAACAACAGATTGTGCCACTGCATCGCCGTCCCGAGCCCATGAAGCAAATATTCAACCGTACTCACTGTTCCAACCTCCTACAAAGCTTCGGATCAACCGAGCCGAAGCGAAGCTTCTTCCTCGCTGTAATCTAGGATAGGCCTAACCAAGCCGGGAACCCGGGAAGAGAGCCATCCAGCACATAAACATATAAATAATACACACCCGCGGAAAAACCGGCGGAGATCAAAAGGGACACCCAGATGCGTCCCCGCTGCATCGTTTGGAAGCCGATCATCAGAAAGATAAAGGTAGAGAGGACAAATCCGATATCCTCCAGGAAATAGGCATACAATACGGCGGATACGAAAATGATGCCGAACCGTCTGTAGTCCAGCTGCTCCTTCTTCCTGCTCTCCGTCTGCTGCTGCCGGCGAAAGGTTTCATAGATCAGCCTCAGGCTCATCAGCACCAGGAAAATCCCCAGAACCATCGGGAAAATGTTGGCGCCGATGTTGCTGCCGTAGGCGCTGGCCGCAATGCTCCGGCTCCCGGCCGCAAACGCCGCGCCTATAGCCAGAAATACGATTCCTGCGTACCGGTCGAACGTTTTGCTCATTTCATCCCCAACTCCTTATTTCTGCATGCCCAAAGCCGTTAAAATGTCCTTGACCTGCGTCTCCTGCGAAGCCAGGTACGTCTTGAAGGCATCCGCATTCTTATACTCGGTCTCCCAGTTGTTCGCCTGCACTTCTTTCTTCCACTGGTCGGATTCGACCATTTTCTTTATCGCGTCATCCCAGAATTTCTTCGCATCCGCGCTCATCTCTTTCGGTTCCGAATACCCCGCGCCAGATCAGGAATTCGGCATCGACTCCCTGCTCCTTCATCGTCGGAACGTCCTTCATGCTGCCGCCGAGCCGCTGTGGAGACGCTACCGCCAGCACCTTGATTTTGCCTGCCTTGAGGTACTGATCCAGCGAGGAGGCGTCGGTTCCCAGCACATCGGCGTTGCCTCCGAGCAGCGCTGTAATCGCTTCGCCGCCCCCGTCATAGGACAAGTACTTCACCTTCTTCGGATCGATGCCGAATTTGAACGCCGGAAGAATCGAAACCAGATGATCCATCGAGCCCGGAGCCGAGCCGCCCGCTACCGTCAATTTGGAAGGATCCGCCTTCATGTCGGTCAACAGCGACTTCAGATCGTTATATTTGGAATTGGCTGCCACCGCAATAGCTCCGTAGTCTTTGGTCAGCTGCGCCAGCGGCGTCGTATCCTTATAGCCGAACGGCGTATTGCCCTCTTTCTTCAGATTATTGATCAGAATCGGAGGCGAGCTGACGAACAGCCTGTAGTTGTCTTTAGAATCCTTGGTCGCATACTCCGCCATGAACACCGTGCCTCCGCCGCCCGGCTTGTTCTCTACAGTGATTGGCTTATCCACCGCCTTCGTTTCGGACAGCACCTTGGCCAGGGTGCGGGCGGTCATATCCCAGCCGCCGCCGGCGCCGGAAGGAGCTACAAGGGTCAGCGCCTTCTCGGGGTATTTCGACGTGGACGCGGATGCGGATGCAGGCTCACCCGCGCCTTTTCCTTCTGCCCCTCCGGAAGCCGCAGGCTTGGATCCGCCCCCGCCGCTGCCACAGGCAGTCAAGCTGACGGCCAGTACGCCGATCGAAGTAATCTTCAACGATTTAGACAAAAAGTGTTTAATCAAATGAAACCCCTCCATAGGTTTTCTTTTTTGTATGCGCTTTCTTAAAGAGCGATTTCAGGATACCACTGCAATAAAATTTATAAAAGTTTAACAAAATTAACTCAATTAAAACCGTTAAGGGTATTTTGTTCATATTGTTCACGGGATACTTCCGACCATTCCGCCCCAAATGACAGCGCTTTATGTTACAATTTGATCTGTTATGGCAGCGCTTTATTTCCCGCACCTCCATACGGCCGGCGCAGAAACCGTTCCCCGCCAGCCTATTAACGGCAGCAGCATTTGCACTATTTCATCCAAGCGGAGGGCCTGAATTTATATGAGACTGCAAACCAAGCTGATTCTCATTATCTGTTCTTTACTCGCGCTCGTTATCGTCAGCCTCGGCGCTATTTTCTATTACGTCACCACTTCTGTTCTGGAAGAGCAGATCGGCACCCGCGCGCTCAAGGTAGCGGAAACCATGGCTGTCATGCCGGAAATTCGGCAAGCCTTCGAGGAACCGAACCCCTCTGTCGTTATCCAGCCGATCGCGGAACATATAAGGGAAAAAATCGATGCCGAATATATTGTCGTCGGCAACCGCGAAGGGATCCGTTATTCGCATCCGATCCCGGAGAGGATCGGCAAAGAAATGGTCGGAGGCGATAATGGGCCGGTGCTGGAGGGCAAGTCGATCATTTCCCGTGCCGTCGGCTCGATGGGCCCCTCCCTTCGCGGCAAAGCCCCGGTATTGGACGGCAGCGGCCGGGTGGTCGGCATTATTTCCGTAGGCTTTCTAATGGATGACATTGATCAGATTACCGATAACTATCAGTCCAATATCGAATGGATCACCCTGCTGGTGCTGGCCGTCGGCATCGCCGGCGCAGTGATGATCGCGCGCAATGTCCGCCGCTCCATTCATGGCCTGGAGCCGGAGGAAATCGGCCTTCTTTACACGGAGAAGCAGGCCATCCTGGAATCGATCCGGGAGGGCATCATTGCCGTCGACCGCAAAGGCACCGTCACGATGGCGAACCGCTATGCGCTGCGCCTCTTGGGCCTGCCTCCACATGACGGCATTACGGGCCGGCATGTGGAGGAGATCATCCCCAATACGCGTCTGCTGGAGGTCGTCCGTACGGGAGCAGCGGAATTCGATCACCAGATGCTGATCGGAGATCACGAGGTGGTTGTCAACCGCGTCCCCATCACCGACCGGAACAAGCAGGTAACCGGCGCCGTATCCAGCTTCAGGGACAAGTCGGAGCTGTACCGGCTGGCCGAGGAATTGTCCCAGGTGAAGCGGTTTGCGGATACGCTGCGGGCGCAGACCCATGAATTTTCGAACAAGCTGTACGTCATTTCCGGCCTGATCCAGCTGGAGTCCTACCAGGATGCGGTCGAGCTGATTTCCCGTGAAGTCGATGTCCATCAAAGCTTCGTTCAGTTCATCATGCGGGAAATCCCGGACCCGATGCTGGGCGGCCTGCTGATCGGCAAATACAACCACGCCCAGGAGCTGAAGCTCAGCTTCGTGATTGACCCTGAGAGCTCGTTCCGGGACATTCCGGAGCGGATCGATCGGAGCCTGCTCGTAACCATTATCGGCAACCTGATCGATAACGCCATGGAGGCGGTTCTCGCCCGGGAGACCGCCTCTGAACGATACGTCAAGCTGTTCTTCACAGATCTGGGCGAGGATTTGATCGTGGAATGCGAGGATACGGGCATCGGCATTCCGGAGGATACCGGCGCCGCCGTATTCGCCAAAGGTTTTTCGACCAAGGAAGGAGAGAACCGGGGCATCGGACTTGCGCTGGTACAGCATGCCATAAGCAAGCTGGGCGGATACATCACTTTTCATAAACATCCGAGCGGAGGTACGATCTTCACTGCTGCCATTCCAAAGAGCGAACAACATTCGGAAGGAGGACAAGACTATGGAGCTACCGGCCGTTGAGGTTCTGATCGTTGAGGATGATTTAAGGATTGCCGAAATCAACCGGCGGTTCGTCGAGAAGGTCGAAGGCTTTCAAACCGTCGGCATTGCGACCGACGAGCTTCAGGCTAAAGAGCAGCTTGAGATTTTGAAGCCCCATCTCGTGCTGCTGGATATTTATTTGCCCAATACGAACGGCCTGGATATTCTGCAGTTTATTCGAAGGCATTACCGGGACACCGACGTGATCATGATTACGGCCGCCAAAGAACTGGATGCCATTCGCGAAGCGGTTCGCAGCGGCGCATTCGACTACATTATGAAGCCGCTTATTTTCGACCGGCTTCAGGAAACGCTGCTGCGCTACATGGATTTTCGCCGTGAGCTGATTCGTCTGAACGAAAGCGGCACCATCGATCAGAGCGACGTGGATCGTCTTCTGTCCGGCACCGCTAAGAAGGAAGCCCGCTCCGAGACAGCCTATCTGCCCAAAGGGATCGACAAGCTGACGCTCGTCAAAATCGTCCAGGCGATTTCGCATGCGGCGGAAGGCTTGACGGCGGAGCAAGTCGCCAAAATGATCGGCGTCAGCCGTTCCACCGGCCGGCGCTATCTGGAGCATCTCGTCAGCCTCGGCGACGTGTATGCCGACCTGTCCTATGGGGTGGTCGGACGGCCGGAGCGCGTATACCGGCATAAATAATCAAGCGGCCTGCAGCGCACGGCCGCTCCGTTCACGGACAGCCAGCCTGCCGGCTGTTGAGGCTTCGTAAGCTTCGATCCCCCACCACCTCCGTTGGTACTCATAGTTCACTTAATGTGACTTTCTCGACAGCCTGACAGCCCTCTTGCCGGCTGTTTCCCCTCCGCTGGAGCATGCCGGAGCTTTGCGCTTCAGGCAACCTGGCAACCTGGCAGCCGGGAAGCGGTGCCTTCTCAGCCCGTCCGTCTTACAAAACGCCCCCTGATCCGCTCAGCATTCCCCGTACCGGTAAGCCATTCGCAGAGAAGCTGTCCGGCTTTTGGCGTTTGCGCATCATTATGGTAAAATCGCCCTATAGATCCATTTCCAAGGAGGGATTCGCGCGATGAGAGATATGTTTGATAAAGCCTTATCGTTGGGCCTCGGATTTGCCATGGCCAGCAAAGAACAAGCGGAGAAAATTGTCGATGAGCTGATCAAGAAAGGGGAAGTCAACAAAGCGGAGTCGCAGCAGTACGTTGACGAGCTGGTGAAAAAGGGGCAGGAAGCCCAGTCTATGCTGGAGCAAAAGGTGCGCGGTTATCTGCAGCAGGCGCTTCATGAGATGAACCTGACGACCAAGGAGGACTATGTCCGGCTGAAGCAGCGCGTAGCTGAGCTGGAACGGCGTCTGGCGGAGCTGGAGGGCCAGGACGCTCCCCCTGCCAAGAATGACGCCCCTATAAGCTTGCCGCCTGCCGAATCATGAGTCTCGGGCGGAAAATCCGGCACCTGCAAAGGTATCATGACATCGCCCGGGCCTTCGGCCGCAACGGCTTCGGCTTTCTCGTCAAGGAGCTGGGCCTGCCCGATCTGTTTTCGGCAACCCGGATCGGCCTTCAGGAAAGGCGGGAAGCCCGTACCCGTACTTTGGGCGAGCGGGTACGCATTTTTCTGGAGGAGCTGGGCCCGACCTTCGTCAAGATCGGCCAGATCGCAAGCACGCGGCCGGGCCTGCTGCCTCCTGACATCATTGATGAGCTGATCAAGCTGCAGGACCAGGTGCCTGCCTTCCCGTTCGAGCAGGTGCGCGAAGTGCTGGAGCATGAATTCGGCGGCCCGTTCGAGACGCTGTTCGCCGAATTCGAAACCGTCCCTATGGCCGCTGCCTCGATCGGACAGGTGCATCTCGCAAGGCTCCACACGGGCGAGCAGGTCGCTGTCAAGATCCAGCGGCCCAATATCCGCTCCGTTGTGGAGACGGATCTGGAGATTTTGGACAACCTGGCCCGGCTGGCCGAGCACCGGCTGGAATGGGCGGCCAAATATCAGGTCAGGGATATGGTTTACGAGCTGTCGCAATCGCTGCGCGCCGAGCTGGATTACACGAATGAGGGGCGCAATGCGCAGCGGATTGCCAAATCGTTCGAGCGGGATCCGCATATCGTATTCCCAGCGATTTACTGGGATTATACGAGCAAAAATGTGCTTACGATGACCTTTCTTCAAGGGGTAAAAACAAACGAAACCGACCGGCTCGCGGAGCTCGGCTACGACCGGAAACGGATTGCGGAACGGATCGCGCAAATGGTTTTCCGGCAAATTTTCGTGGACGGCCTGTTCCATGCCGATCCGCACCCGGGCAATCTCATTATTCTTCCCGATGAGGCGGTCGGGCTGATCGATTTCGGCATGGTCGGCCGTCTGACCCCCATGATGAAATATCATTTCGGCTCTATCGTGATTGCCCTTCGCCGCAATAACACCGAAGGACTGATCAAAGCCATCGAAGGCATCGGCATCATTCCCGAGGATACGGATATGGACGCTTTGCGCAGCGACCTTGACGAGCTGCGCGAGAAATATTACGACATCCCGCTCAGCCGCGTCAGCCTCGGCGAATCCGTGAACGATCTGCTGAGCGTCGCTTACGAGCATCAGATTCGGGTCCCTCGGACCTGACCCTGCTCGGCAAGACGCTGCTGACGCTGGAGGGCGTCGTCACCGCACTCGACCCGACCTTCAGCATCGTCCAGATCGCCGAGCCGTTCGGACGCAAGCTGTTCGCCGATCGCTTCCATCCCCGGCATGTAGCAGACAACGTGTGGCACCAGCTCGGGGAATACGCAGACCTGCTGACGGAGCTGCCGTCCAAGCTGCGCGAGCTGCTCGGGATCATCAAGAAAGGCAAGCTCCATATGGACATCTCGGTCAACGAGCTCGAATCGATGATGAAGAAAATCGACCGGATCAGCAACCAGCTGTCCTTCAGCATCGTCCTGCTGGCATTCAGCATCATCATGGTCGGCTTGATTATCGGCTCCTCACTCGGCCGCCAGTCGACGCTGCTGTGGGACTTTCCCGTCATCGAGATCGGCTTCAGCGTCGCGACGCTGATGTTCCTGTTCCTGCTTTACTCCATCTTCCGGTCGGGCCGCTTCTGAAAAAACAAAAATAAGCCGCCCGCCCAAAGCGGGAGGCTTGCAGGGACGGCTGGGCCGATGTATCCTTCTTCGTTCAGAGCTAGACGCTGAATCTTCTGCGGTAATCGCACTTTCGGCACAACTCTTCTACAACTTCCCTGCGGGAGAAGCCGTCATACAGGGCGGTCGCCCGCTCCCCTTCGATAATATCGGTAAACCGCTTTTCATGAATGTTGCCCAGATTGATTACGCCTTCCCCGTCAAGACAGCAGGGGACGACCGTGCCGTTGGACAAAATAGCGGCCTGATTGCGCAGCGCATGACAGAAGCCCCTGCCTTCGTCCTCTTCTTCCTTCAAAGACGGCCATTGGAACTCATGGTCCTGATTAATATAAATCCGGTCGGCAATCTTCGTGCCGCTGCCGCGCACCACTTTCTCCTCAATCAAATAATCCAGCCCGAAATGGTTCTCGATCATCGATAAAATTTCCCGGTTGCGCATTTTTTCCGCATTCGTGGCGTTATCCTGCGTCAAATTCCACAGCCGCAGCGAAATCGTTACCTTGTGCTCCTCGGCGGCTTGCTGGGCGAAAGCAAGCACCTGTTTCACATAACCTTCCTTGTCGGTCGAACCCAAATGCCCGTCGAAGCTGTGCAGCGAAATATTGACCTGCCGCAGCGCAGGCTTCCCAAGCAGCTTGTGCTTGGCTTTCGGCAGCAGCGTACCGTTCGTGGTCAAATTCACCTTCAGTCCCCGCTCGTGGCTCAGGTCCAGCAGCTGATCGATCTTCGGATGCAGCAGCGGCTCGCCTTTGACATGAAAGTAAATATGATCCGTATACGTTCGGACCTCGTCCAGAATGTGCGTGAAATCCTCGACCTTAATAAACGTTGCGCTCCGCTTGGTCGGCGGACAAAAAGTGCAGGCCAGGTTGCAAACGCTTGTAATTTCAATATAAAACTTCTTAAACTTTTTCATAACGAAGTCAGGTTCCCTCTACTATCAGAATGTAATCTATCATCTTCTAATAATGTCATAAAATCGCGGCATTAGCCAGCCGCTGCTCATGGTAACTTTTATACGAGCCCTTTTAACATTCTATATTATAAAAAAGAGCCTCCGAAACGGGAGGTCACTGAAAAACTTACGGAGGGTACGGAAATGTTCTGCAGAAGCGTAAGCGTTCGCCTTTGTCCCTGGATTTCAACCGCTACAAGCGGAATATAATCAGAGAAATCCAGGGACAACAGCGATCGGAACAATATTCCGTACTCGTAGCAATGCCTTTTTCAGCGGCCTCCGCCACGGGAGGCTGCTGACGGACTCGAAGCCGAAACGGGGCACAGGGTTCATTTTATTATTAAAATAAGTCCAGCAGCTCCTCCAGCCGGGTAATGACCGCATCCGGTCCCTCTGGAGGTCCCGGCACGCGCTGGTTCCGCGCGAAGCCCTGACGGATCCAGACCGCTTTCATCCCCAGCTGCTTGGCGGGAACGATATCGTTGTCGATACGGTCACCGATCATCGCAGCTTCCTCCGGCAAGCACCCGGCGTCCGCAAGCGCTTGCTTAAAAATGCGGGGGTCCGGCTTCGCCACGCCCAGCTCCGCAGAGGAGCAAATGACCTGAAAGTAAGGCAGCAGACCGTACTGCTCCAGCCGTTCCGCCGTCCCGAGACTCTGATTGGCAATAACCCCAAGCCGGCAGCGTTCAGCCAGCTCACGAACAACCGGCAAAGCATTAGGAAACGGCTTTTCCATCTCCTTGCGGTATTTCATGCCCGAACGAACGGCAAGCCGGTCGTCTTCCTTCGGCACAAGCCGGCCCAGCGCCTCCCGCATCGGCTGTATATGCAGCTCCTCATAGGCGCGGAGCAGCTCGATCCTCAGCTCATCCTCGCCGAAAGCATAGCCCAAGCTGCGCGAAGCTTGAACCAGCTGCCGAATGCTGTCCTCAAACGGGGGCGATTCATCCACCAGCGTATCCCCCAGATCAAAAAAAAGCCACTTCACTCCATTCACTTGGCTTCCAATCCCTCCATTTCCTAACGGGAGCCTCATTTCAAGAAGCCCGGGCCGATGAAGGCCCTGCCTGCCTCCCAGTTTATCATATTCGGTTCGCGTCTTAAATGCTAGATGGCCTGATGATAAGGCAGCTGCAGCCCGGCTGGCGCCGAATCCGGCGCTCCGTATATTTCCGTAGGCTCCCGCCTGTTCACCAGCTGATCAATATAGTTATGAATCGATCGAAATGCCTCGCCTGCATCGTTTCCTTCCACGATAAAGCTTAAAGAAGGCTCGCTCCCCAGCGCCAGGAAAAGCGACACGACCTGGGCGGCGTTTTTTCCGTTAATATAAATCTGATTTTTTCCGAATGAAATCACGCTTTCGAATCGGTTCGCGATTTCTGCAAGCCGGATGACGCAGCGAATTGCGGCCGGGATCGGTATATCCCACTTCCATTCAATTGCCATAATAGTCCCTCGCGTTCTCTGATGAAAAATAAAATAACCCCACAAAGTGTGGCTTATGCTTCGAAGCGGACTCAGGTACTTTGCGGGGACCCCGAAAATTTATATGATAGGTAAAAAAAGACATGCCCCATTCGGGTAACATGTCTCCAGTTGACCGGAAGAGCGTCCTTGCCGCCGTCCAAGCCTTAAGGCTTGTAGATCCAATCGTTCAGATCGAAGTCTTTTTTAATGATGCCGTTGTCGAACAAATATTTCTTCGTGCCGTCGAGCAGCTTCAAGCTTTCAGGCGTGAAATCCTCAACCTGCCACTGCTGAATTTCAAATGAAGCTTTGACCACATCTACAGGAAATTCGGAAGACTCCGCATACAGCTTATAAAATTCATCCGCGTTCGATTGAACTTCCTTGGCCGCTTTTTGCCGGATTCCGTTCCAAATTTTCGCAAAGCCCGGATTTTTCGCCAAATAATCCTCGCTGACCACCGTCACGCTTGAACCCCGCAAATCAGGGTGATTCTTCGCTTCATCAATCGCCTTATACCCTTTGCTGATCAATAGCGGACCGAAGCCGGTCGGGTAAGCGTAGGCTTCAATATCGCCGCGGGCCAGGGCGGCTTCCGCGTCTGCCGGGAGCAAATGAACGACCTTCACGTCTTTATCCAGTCCTTTTTCCAGCAGAAGCCCCTTCAGATACCGGTTCATGTAAGAGCCGTCGGCAGTAGCGATCTTCTTGCCCTTCAGGTCCGTCTACCTTTTGCGGACCGTCCGCTTTGGCGACAAGCCACGAATTCATGCCGGATTGGGAAATATTAATCAGCTTTGTTTTCAAGCCTACGGACCTGGCATTAATAGCCGGCGTATCGCCGTATATACCTACATCGAGAGCGCCGGAAGCTAACGCTTCGTTCAAGTTCGGACCGTTCGGAAAAGATTTGATGGAAATCTCGGTCACGCCGTATTTTTTCAGCTCGGCATCCAGATCCCCCTTCTTCTGGGCCCAGCCCTCAACGCCGGTAATCGTTCCTTTGTTATTAGGCGAGATATAGCCAACCCGCAGCTTCGGCGCAAGCTTGACGTCGCCCTGCTGGGCCGACGCCGCAGCAGGAGGGGCTGATGCCCCCGCTGCAGATTGTTTCGTACTGGAGGTGCCGCAAGCGGAGAGCGCCAAAGTAAAGACGGAAGTAAGGAGCAGTGCGGTAAATGTCCATGGTTTGCGGAATGATTTCATAGTAGTAACCCCTGTCTGTGTCTAGTATGATGATTTATAGAAATTAATGTCCGTGCATACGTCTGAAAACAATATGAGAACCGTCATCGCCCGCTGTCGGCTTGGAGCCGCGGGTACATCCCAGATTCGTCCGGTAGCTTCCGAGAAGTCCGGCTTCGATCAAAGCCGACTCGTTAACGTCAGCATCCTGCTCGGCAAGCGGAGCTACGAACAAAGCGTCCGTCGGGCAGTACAGCTCGCACATAAAGCAGCTCTGGCAGTCTGATTTTCTCGCTATAGTGGGAAGACCGCCCTCCTCTGCGGCCGGATCGAATACATTCGTCGGGCAGACGGAGACACATTGATTGCAATTGACGCAGCGGTCTTGACTTAAAATTTCGATCATTAGATAACAGCCTCCCTATGAATGTTGTGATTGTCAGCTGTAGAAGCTGCACGGATGCCGTTACCCGATAACGGTTTGGCCCAGGTTTGATCCAAACCCCCGCTCAGCAGCCGGTAATGCTGGTTCGTATCCGAGCCCGGGAAATCCTCACGGCGGTGCATGCCCCTCGTCTCCTGTCGTGCGGCAGCGCTTGTAAACATCCAGCGGGCCGTTGCGGTCATCGCAGCCGCTTCCCGGACGCGCACAGCGTTCCCGTCGGAAGCCTGCAGCCCGCCTTTGACTTCGCTCCAAATGCGATCCAGCCGCTGCAGCCCGCCTTCAAGCCCCGCTCCCGTGCGGAACCAGTTGCGGTCGTACGGGAACACCTCATCCTGAACGGCCTTCACGATTTCGCTCGTATCCACGCCCGTCGTACGTGCCGCCGGCTGCGTCGGAATGCCCGTGCGCTCCGACAGCCCTTGGCCGCTGCGGCTCAATGCATGCGCTCCGAGCTTCAAGGCGTAACGCGCCGCGCCTTCGCCGGACCAGTAGCCCGACGACATCGCCCAGGCTGCATTGTGGCTGCCGCCTCCGGTGAAGCCGCCGCAGATCAGCTCGCGGGTTGCCGCATCGCCTGCGGCGTACAAGCCCGGCACCTTCGTCGCGCAGCTCTCATCGAGGATATGAATGCCTCCGGTGCCGCGGACGGTGCCCTCGAAGCGGAGCGTCACCGGGAACTTTTGCGTGAACGGGTCGATGCCGAGACGGTCGAACGAGAGAAAAAAGTTCGGCTGCGCTTTGCGCATCGCGCGCTTCAGCTCATCATCGGCTTTGTCCAGCTGCGCGTACACCGGCTGGGTAAGCAGCGTCCGCGCAATGACGGACCGTCCGCGCTGCGAGCCTGCGCCTTCAATGACGCGGCCGTCTTCATAATAAAATGTCGCCCAGGTATAGAACGCCGATTTCGTCACCGGTGAGAAGGCCGGGCACAAGGAATATGCCGTGGAGAACTCCATGCCGGAGAAATCCGCTCCCGCCTCGGCTGCCAGCAAATAACCGTCGCCTGTCAGCACGTTCGTACCGAGCGCCTTGCTTAGGAAGGCGCAGCCGCCAGTGGCAATGACAACCGCCGAAGCGTCTACGCGCCATGCCTGCTTCGTTTGAATATTCGTCCCCGTGGCTCCGGCCACGCCGTGCTCATCCGCAAGCAGCTCGAGCGCCGGGCTGTGATCGAGAATTTTGACCCCGGCCTTCTGCACCTGTCTGCGCATCAGCTTCATATATTCAGGCCCCTGCAGGCTTCTGCGCTGCGAAACGCCCTCTTCGTCAACCGGGAAAGGATATCCCCAATCCGCGATCTGGTTCATATTCGCAAAGGTGCGGTCAAGCACCCGCTGCATCCAATTGCGGTCCGCCAAATAACCGCCCAGCCCTTCACGGCTTTTCATTGCGCTTTCCCGTTCCTCGGGAGTCGGATTCACATACCATACGCCTGTCCCGGACGGCGCCGTAGCTCCGCTCGTACCGCAGTAGCCTTTATCTGCCAGGACCACCTTCGCCCCTTCTTTGGCTGCCGTTAATGCCGCCCAAGTGCCGGACGGTCATCCGCCGATTACCAATACATCCGCTTTTAAATTCACATCGCTACGACTCATCGTTTACCCCGCCTTTTTTTAGTTGATAGTTGAATTTATATGGAAAACGACAGCTCCCGCTGATCCTGCACCGTGCCCGGCTCCTTCAGCAGCAGCCGGTCCAATATGATTTTCTCGAAATAAGCGAATCCGCTGTCTCGCTCTCTCGGGCGGGGCAGCGTGATCTTCACGTCCATCGCAATGCGGCCTCCCTCGATAAGTACGACGCGATCGGCCAAGGCCACCGCCTCGCTCACATCATGGGTAACAAGCAGTACGGTAAAACGCTGCTCGTTCCACAAGCGTTCGATCAGCTCCTGCATCTCAATGCGCGTCAGCGCATCCAGCGCGCCCAGCGGCTCATCCAGCAGCAGCAGCTTCGGCTGACCTGCCAAAGCCCGGGCCAAGGCAACCCGCTGCTTCTGCCCGCCGGACAGCGTCGCAGGCCAGACGTTCGCTTTTTCCTCCAGCCCCACCTGCTTCAAAGCGGCTTTGGCCAGCTCCCGGTCCTTGGAGCGGACGCCGATCCGCACATTGTCCACCGCTTTGCGCCAGGGAAGCAGCCGGGAATCCTGGAACAGCACGCGGGTATCGGGATGAATCCCCTTCGTTGCGTTGCCGTCGATCATCAACAGCCCGTCCGTAGGCTTCTCCAGCCCTGCGACCAGCCGGAGCAAGGTGCTTTTACCGCAGCCGCTGCGGCCCACAATGGCAACGAATTCGCCCGGCTCCGCCTGCAGACTAATATCCGTCAGCACCTCCGTCTCACCGAAGGAAATGCCCAAATTACGTGTATGAAGCTTGATACCGCCATCTTTTACTGTCATCTCGTCCTTCCCCCTCTCTTATGCTCTTTTCACGTAGTTATGATGCCATTGAAGCCAGCGCTGCTCGAGGAACTTAGCCGCAATATCGGAAAGCTTGCCCAGCAATGCGTACAAGATGACGCACAGTACGACGACATCCATCCTCATGTATTCCCGGGCATGGGAGGCCATATAGCCGATCCCGGAGTCGGCGGCGATCGTCTCGGCAACAATCAGCGTAATCCACATAATACCTAACGAAAACCGGACGCCCAACAAAATATTGGAAAGCGCGCCGGGAAGAATCACCTGTGTGAATAGCGCCGTTCCTTTGAGCCCGTAGACGCGGCCCATCTCGATCAATCCCGGATCGACGGAGCGGATGCCGTGAAATGTATTCAAATAAATCGGGAACGCGACGCCAAGCGCCACCAGAAACAATTTGGACGTTTCCCCGATACCGAACCATAAAATAACGAGCGGAATGAGAGCCAGATGCGGAATGGTCCGCAGCATTTGAACCGAGGTGTCAATGAAGCGCTCCGCCACCGGAAAGATTCCGTTTAACAATCCGAGGAAGAACGCGATGCTGCCTCCGATCAAAAAGCCCAGGAACGCTCTCTGTGTGCTGGCGCCGACATATTCGAGCAGCGTACCGTCTTTAACGACTTCGATAAGCGCCTGCACGACCTCCCAAGGCGTAGGCAGGATGCGCTGGGAGAGAAAGCCTGCCGCACCAAGCGCCTGCCAGGCCGCAAGCAGCAGGACGGGCAAAAGCCAGGGCTGCCAGGAAACTGCGAATTTTCGTTTGGACATGTGAATCCCTCTCTTTTTGTGAAGTGGAGTAAATGACAAAGAGACCCCAACCTTTTTCAATGAAACGAAAAAAGCGGAAGTCTCCTCATCGCAGGGTAGACTTGCCTATACCACGTTAGATACAAACAATTCATATCAACTTACTCGGATTAATGTTGTGAACTCACTATATCACCACTTAAAAAGGATCGTCAACACTTTCTGGGCATTTTGCCTAAATGAAAAAAAGCTATCCCTTGTTAAGCAAAGGGATAGCTTTCCGTTACGATCCATGTGAGCTAGGGAAACTGGAAGCGCTCCTGCTATCGCCAGGCGGCCGACCCACCGCGCTTAGGCATTTGCCGCTGCGGTCGGACAGTCGTCCGCCGACACGTAGACGCTCCCGCTGCGGCTGGCCTGCTGCCCGCCGACGCCTGGCACGCACCTGCTGCCGGCGGTATTCCGACGCACGCGAATCCCAGGCACGCTGCGGATATGTACAGTGCCCGGTCGAAGCCCGCGCACGCTTACAGCGCGGCGCCCTTGCCGCCGTCCACATTGACCGCCGTTCCGGTCACATAAGAAGCTGCATCGGATACAAGGAAGGCAATGACCTGGGCCGCTTCTTCCGTCCGGCCGATACGGCCGAGCGGGATTTGATGAGCCGGATCGTCTGCGAACTGCTCCCAGGTCTTCTCGGGAGCCGTGCGCTGCCACATCTTCTCGATCTGATCGCTGCGGATCAAGCCGATGCATACCGCATTCACGCGGATCTGATCCTTCGCCAGATCCCTGCTCATCGCTTTGGTCAGCGCCAGGCCCGCCGCCCGGCTTACCGTCGTCGGCAGAGAGGAAGCCGCCGGCGTCTTCGCCGAGGAAGTGGCCAGATTAACTATCGCCCCGCCGCCCGATTGGCGCATATAAGGCACAGCGGCACGCGAGCAGTGGATAGCGGCGAACAGCTTCAGATCCAAATCATACGTCCACTGCTCCGTCTCCACCTCTTCAAACGGACGCGCAGCCGAAGTGCCGGCGTTATTGACCAGAATATCGAGCCGTCCATACTGCTCGAATACGCGCTGCACCGCCTGCTTGCACTGCTCCTCCTGCGAGACGTCTGCCGAAATAACGAGCACTTCCGCCCCCGTCTCTTCCTTGATTCGCGCCGCTGCCTTCTGCAAATCCTGTTCATTGCGGGCGCAGATGGCCACCTGCGCGCCCTCCGAAGCCAGCGTCAGCGCCGTCTGCAGTCCAATCCCTTTGCTGCCGCCCGTAACGAGCGCAGCTTTCCCTTTCAATCCCAAATCCATAACCGTTCACCATCCCGAGTTTAATGTTGACAGCATCACCTTCCTTGTACCATTGCATGTCCGGACATGTCAACCGTTTGTATGGAAAAATGCTTCGGCCAGCAGCTCATACGACCGTTTCCTTGCTTCAAAATCATGCAGCATCGTCAGCACGATCAGCTCGTTCGCCTGTGCATCGCCGCTGAGCTGGATCAGCTGACGCTTCACCTGCTCGGGATCGCCGGCGATCATCCGGTTGTGCCGGTGAGCCTGAACCGCCGCCATGTCCTCTTCGGTTAATCGGTAAGCTGCCGCTTCCTCCATCGTCAGGTACGTTCGGCCGAACTGCCCTCTCTCGATGAGCAGCATGCGCAGGGCCACCGGAAAGGCCAGCCGTTCGGCCTCCTCCTCCGTGTCCGCGCATACGACATTGACGCAGAGATTGATGCGCGGCCGCGTCCCCAGCGGCCCCGGCCGGAACCTGTCGGCATACAGCCCCGCTGCTCCCAGCCCCGCGCTTCCCTTGATGAAGTGGGCATAGGAAAACGCTGCGCCCAGCGATGCCGCCAGCTCGGCGCTGTAATGGCCCGAGCCCAGCAGCCATGGGTCGGGGGCTGTCGTCACGAAAGGTGCCGCCTTCAGCCTTGCAGTTCCCCAGCCCTGCTCCCCGATATCGCCCAAATAGCCGATGAGCTGCCATACCTTCCCTGCAAAAGACTCCGCGTCCTCCGCCGGCCCTCTGCGCAGCGCCTCGGACACCGGGGTGCCTCCCCCGGCCGAACGGCCGATTCCCACATCGATCCGTCCCGGGTACAGCGCCTCCAATACGCGTACATTCTCGGCTACCTTGTAGGGGCTGTAGTGGGACAGCAGAATTCCCGCCGAGCCGATGCGAATACGGGAAGTGTGCGCTCCGACGGCGGCCATCAGCACCTCCGGCGACGAGCCCGCAAGACCATCCGCGGCATGGTGCTCCGAAAGCCAGAACCGGTAATACCCGAGCCGTTCCGTCAGCTTCGCCAGCTCGATGGTTTGAGCCATCGCCTGTACCGGAGTCCCTCCCGTTACGATGGCCGATTGATCCAAAACTCCCAAGGCAAGCATCGGATTCCCTCCCTTTGAAGTTTGTATGCCTGCCGATACGGCGGCAGATATTTCCACATTGGCGAAAAGCCTCCGTCAGGCCGAGCCTTTCCGCGCTCAATTACAAGAGCCTTATCGGCTTGAAATGAAACCGATGCTGAAGCAGACGGCACACCAGCCGGCAGAATCAGATTCATCTTTTTATTCCAGCCGCTGCTTTTGGGGTACATGATTCAAGTTACTAGCCCGGAAACCCGGCGCATAGGCGGTTTTTTTACGATTTTGTTCGTTTTTTTCGGAGCTGAACCTTGTTGCTAAAAAAATTAAACAAAATCATAAATTTACGGCATCGAATCCGCTTCTCTCCGTGGGTATGATGGGGATGTGAATTTGGCTCAGGAAGGAGATGCCGCATTGAGATTGCAGCAACAAACCGTCTTCATAACCGAAGCGGACAGCGCCTCCGGTGCCGCTCTGCTGCGCAGGCTGGCGGATGAAGGAGCCTCCTTTATCGTCAACAGCCCTTCCGGCGGCGGCGCAATCGAAGCCGAAATCGAACACTGCCGCAAGACCGGCTCCGGCATCCTGGTCGTCAATCTCGATCTGTGCGCAAGCGCGGAGGTGAGCGGTATGCTGGAAGAAGCCGAGCGCCAGATCGGACCGGTCGACGTGCTGATCCACAATGCTAACCGTATCGAGCCGGCATCCGTTGAAGCATCCGGCGAAGATGCTTTTTTCCGGATGATGAATTACCATGCGAAATCGGCTTTGATCTGTACCCAGGCGGTCGGCAGGCAGATGGCGGCAAGGCGCTCCGGCAAAATTATTTACATCGGCTCCATCCACGCGGAGAAGCCGACCGGCGTTTCCTTTCTTTACAGTATATCGCGCAGCTCCATAAAAATGCTGTCCAAGGAAGCTGCGCTTGAGCTCGGCCGCTACGGAATCAATGTCAATACGATTGAGGCCGGTTCCTTGGAAGGAGCGGTCGAACCGTTCCGCAGTACGCGATCCTCCTTGTACGATGACGCCAAGTACAAAATCCCGAGCACCGAAATGGGCACCTACGACGATTTGGCGGAAACGGTGCTATACCTTGCTGCCGGCGCTTCCCGTTATGTGAACGGCGCCGATCTGAGGCTGGACGGCGGATTTTTGCTGCATTACATGGATCACAAGATGAATAAACCCCGGTAGCGGGGACGGATCATCGGCTTTACCGTTTGTTCCGTTCACAGTTCACAGTTGGCAATTTGCAGGCCGCAGCAGCCCGTTAAGACAGACCCGCGTATCCAGCTGTGAATGCTTATTTATTGGGAAAGGGGTGAATCCTCTGAGTCTTGCCGGAAAAATCGCACTTATCACCGGCGCGGGTTCCGGAATCGGTCAAGGAACGGCCTTGGCGCTGGCACGCCGCGGCGTGAAGGTCGCCGTCAACTGCAACTCCAAGGAAAGCGACGCCGGAGCGCTCGACACCTTAAAGCAGATCGAAGCTCTGGGCGGGGAAGGCATCGTCGTGAAAGCCGACGTCTCTCAAAAGGATGAAATTGACCGGATGGTCCATGAAGCGACCGAGCGCTTCGGCGGTATCGATATCCTCGTGAACAATGCGGCGCTGCAGCTGAATTACACTCTTTTTCAGCATAACGAACAAACGTATGACCGGATGATGAACATTAATGTCAAAGGCTATTGGCAGTGCATCCAGGCCGTCGTTCCTTCCATGAAGCTGCGGGGCGCCGGACGGATCATCAGCATCTGCTCGGTTCACGGCAAGCGCCCTACCGATTTCGATACGGTATATTCCATGACCAAGGGCGGCGTCAAAATGCTCGTCCGCGAAAGCGCCATCGAGCTGGCTCCTTACGGCATTACTGTCAATTCCATCGAGCCCGGGGCGATTCGCGTACGCCCGCTTTCCCCCGAGCAGGAAGCCCGGTCTCAAGCTGAAATCCGCAAGAAATTCCCTTTGGGCCGCACTGGCCGGCCGCATGACATCGGGCATCTCGTCTGCTACCTGGCCTCCGCTGAAGCCGAATTTATAAGCGGCGCTTCCATCCGTGTCGACGGAGCGAGCATGCTGCTGTAATTCCTCAGGGCACCGATTCAAATAAAAATTTACCGGAACGAACCTGCAAAGGAGAGCTGTCGCATGATCAATAAAGAAGCCTATGAACATACGCTGGCGCACGTCAATACTTTCTCCAAGCCGTCCGAGCTGCGCATTACGGACATCCGCTTTGCCGATATTGCCGGCGCGCCGATGCACTGCAGCCTGATCAAGGTATACACCAACCAGGGGCTGGTCGGCTTCGGCGAGGTGCGTGATGGAGCGGATAAGCTGTATGCCCTCCAGCTCAAAAGCCGCCTGATCGGAGAAAACCCGTGCAACATCGATAAGCTGTTCCGGCGCATCAAGCAGTTCGGCGGCCACGCGAGACAAGGCGGCGGGGTCAGCGGCATTGAAATTGCACTGTGGGATTTGGCAGGCAAAGCGTATCATATCCCGATATATCAAATGCTCGGCGGCAAATTCCGCGACAAGATCCGGATGTATTGCGACACCGACGTCGACGGTAAAAACACGGGCACCGCGATGGGCCAAGCGTTAAAAATGCGAATGGACAAAGGATTTACGTTTCTGAAAATGGACCTCGGCCTGGGCATTCTCGCCGGCGAGCCCGGTACGGTCAGCGCCCCGCTCGGGTTTATGGAAGAGATGCGGACGGTGTCCCGCGCATGGTACAACCGCAACAGCTCCCAGCTCTCCGAGATGGAGCTTCGTGAGCTGAGAAGACGCGTATACGATTTGCAAAATATCGCCCATCCCTTTACCGGCATTCATATTACGGAGAAGGGCCTGGACATGCTGGAGCAGTATGTCGCGGATGTCCGCGCCGTGGTCGGCTATGAGGTGCCGATCGCAATCGACCACTTCGGCCATATCGGCGTCGAGGACTGCATCAAGCTCGGACGCCGGATCGGCAAATACAATCTGGCCTGGATGGAGGATATGATCCCCTGGCAGTTTACGGAGCAGTATGTCCGCCTGGCCCGCTCGGTATCTACGCCGATCTGCACGGGTGAGGACATTTATTTGAAGGAAAACTTCCGTCCGCTGATCGAATCCGGCGGCGTCTCCGTCATCCATCCCGATGTGCTGAGCACCGGCGGCATCCTTGAGACGAAAAAAATCGGAGACATGGCGCAAGAGCATGGGGTCGCGATGGCGATTCATATGGCGGAGAGCCCTATCGCCTGCCTGGCCGCCGTGCATGTTGCCGCAGCGACCGAAAACTTCCTCGCGCTCGAGTTCCACTCCAACGACGTCGATTGGTGGGACGACATCATGATCAGCAAGCTGCCCAAGCCTTTATTGCAAAATGGTTTTATCGCCGTTCCGGATGCGCCGGGTCTAGGCATTGAGGATCTGAACGACGAAGTGATCGCACAGCATTTGCACCCTCAAATTCCAGGACTGTGGGAAGAGACGAGCGCTTGGAATCATTTTTACGGCAATGACAGGCTCTGGAGCTAAAATCAAAATCAACCCTGAAAGAGGTGTCTCGATATGAAATTCGACAATCCGGAAGATATTATTCAAATTACGCCGCTATGGAAGGGCGAGCGGTTCTCGAACGGACGTCCCAAGGTCCCTGCCGAGCTGCTTCGCCGAATGCGCAAAATTACGCTGGAGGAAGCCTGGGGCCCGCTGTGGAACCGGGGCTACACGAGCCAATTCGAGGGCGATTTCAAAATCATTCACCCCGAAAAAACGATGGTCGGCCGGGCCGTCACCGCCGTTCTAGTGCCCAAGCGCCCCGATCTGCACGATACGCTGCTGGCCTACGGCCATGAGCAGGAGGGCCGCAAAGGCTTCTTCAATCAATGGGTCATTGATTCGCTTGAGGAAGATGACGTTGCCGTCGTCGATATGTACGATAAAATTTATCAAGGCACCTATGTCGGCGGCAACCTGTCCACCGCCATATCCACCCGCACCAAGCAAGGCGGAGCCGTCATCTGGGGCGGGATCCGCGACAATCAGCAGGTCGTGGAAATCGACAATATCAATGTATATTACCGCGGAAGCGATCCTACCGCCATCGCGGACTGCACGATGATCAGCATGAACGGCCCGACGCGGATCGGCCGGGCCGTCTGCCTTCCCGGGGATGTCGTGCTGGGCACGCCGGCGGGCGTCATCTTTATTCCGCCGCATCTGGCGGAGCTGACCGTCGTGCGCGCCGAGAAGTCCCAGGTGCGGGACGTATTCGGCTTCATCCGCCTGAAGGAGGGCGTCTACTCCACTGCGCAGATCGACGCCTCCTGGAACGTGGCGCTCTGGCAGGACTTCATTCAATGGTTCGAAGCCGCTCCGGAAGCCGCCGAATACCGGCATTTGACCTGAACCGACGAGCTCGAAGAAGCGAGAAAGCTGGAAGACCGCGGGCCTTCCAGTGACGTCCGGCTGTAGCGTGACGAAGATGTTTTGCTAGTGGTAATATAATGAGAAGGACGCAGCCCGAGCGAATGCGCGGAAGCGTCCTTTTTTTGTTAGACTAATAAGACTGAAAGAGGTGAATTATGATTCGCGGAGTCATTATCGAAGGGCTGTCTACTGCAGGAAAAACTTCCGTTTTTTCTGCGATAAAGAGGCTGCATAGTCAAACAAGCAATAATGAAAAAACGATAATTGCATTAAGTGAACATTATTCGCAAGTTTTGCATTCATACCGAGGCGTCTTAAGATCGATGGACAAGGATGAACATATTCAGCTTTTAAATCGTCATGTTGAATATCTCGAGCAGCAGTACGAGTGGATGGATTCACTTGGTCATACGAAACCATCAAACGGCGTATTTTATCTTCTCGAGAGATTCCACTTAAACCATCGGGCAGCATTTTTAAATTTTGCGGAAATTGAGAAGCTGGAACAACGATTATCAAGGCTGAATGCACGCTGCATACTTTTAACCCTGTCCCAAGATGCTGTTCGGCCGAGATTTATCGAAAGCCGTGGTGAAGCTTGGAAATCATATGTCATGGAAAACCACTCCACGGCAACAGAAGCATGTCAGAAGTTCTTAGACGATCAAGAAAACCTTCGTATCTGTGCAGCACAATCACTGATTCCTACTTTAGAAATAAACACAGACGAAGCGGACTGGGATTCTTACGCACAACAAATACTCATGGAATGAAAAAATTAACTTTATTCCAAAATCACATCCGCCGTCGGCAATGTAATATAAACGGCATCAATTTCACTTTAATATAAACGGCATCAATTTCACTTTTTTCATCAATTAATGCTTTTGCTATTCTATGTCCCCCGTCAATTAATTGTCCGTCTGAACATAGTAATATCGGGTACTCCATGTTTGCGTTAATAATCCGTTGACAGTGACGAGCAACATTGCGTATAGTCGGAAGGGGTGTGCTTTTGCTATCGGTAATCCAACAATCCTGATCAAGTTCCTTTATCGAATTTATTTGGATTTTATGAACGGGTAAGCCTTTAGATAACTCCCAAAGTTTTTCTACATCCCAGAAATGCCGCTTTCCCTCTATGATCCTTCCATGTTTGTGCTTTATTGTTGAAAGTAACTCCTCCACCATCATCACCTCCGTTTATTCTAATTATCAATCTGCACTACGAGTTGTTTCTAAGAGACGTCCAATAAGACCAGGCCTGCTGATACGCGGCGAAATCTTCGGGATGATAACGAAGACAGGTCGATAGACGGCTGTACAGAGCCGCGAGCATATCCCCAATCAGCTCATACCTATCGATCTCTTTCGAGAGTTCCGTCTCGCGAACCGCTTGCAGCAGCACGGGCAGTGTCAGTTCATCGGGAGAGGAACAGAACGCGTAGAGCAGGTCAAACCGCTTCCGCCCGATAACCGGAATGGGATCGATAACTCCGGACAGCTTCCCATCCGCAAACAAAAAATTGTGGACACCGAAATCACCGTGAAGCACGTAGAGATCTTCTGTGGCAGCTCGTTTCCCCCGGGTACGCGTGATGAAGGCGACAAGCTCATGATCCTCCGGCGCAAGTCTTGCGCCAATAACCGAACAGGCATAGCGAATCGATTCCTCCACTTTGGACGGGGCCTCCACATACTCATAGGGATCACCGGGTTTCGGATGGACATACCGGGTCATTATTCGCTGCGAGAGCTCGTGCATGAGAGCAGTCTTCATACCGCATACATATCGGGTATCGCCAGGAATAAAGTCATAAACGAAATAACGGAACTCCGTATCGACATAGCGAACAGAGGGCAGAAGATCGATATCTTCGTACAGCTTCAAAAATCGGGACTCGCTTGCGATTACTTCCTTCGGGTTTATTTTGACGACGTATTGCTTCGGCATTTCAGGTGTCCCCAGCACACCGAGCGTGCTCATCGTGCCGCCTTTTAATTCGCTCCACTGGGTAACCGTCTTGGACAGCAATCCTTTTGTAATAATTTCATTAATGATGTCCTGTAACATTAGGTAAGCATCCTCCTATTTTGCCGGTAATCGTGCTAGGGGAATGGGCTGCCCGCGCGGCTTATATGACCATTTGATAGCGCGTCAATATCAGATTCGCATTTACAGTTGTACAGCCAACGGCAGCAAACCCTAATTTCTCATAAAAATAACAGTTTCTTGCGTCTTGTTTCGGTGTGTTAAGCCACTATAAGCAGGCATTCGGGTACTGAGCCAATAATAAATTTATTATTTTGGAGCCGAAGCCTTGGTTCTGAAATTTCGCAGAGATAAAAAACGGGCTGATCTTGTATTCCTGCTCTGCTGTTTCCCTTGTACAGATCCCGCCGATGATTTGATCGTCCAGGCGAATAGTGTAATAATCGTAGCTCGTTATTCGGTTTAGGGTCTTATCGATGGTTTCACACGCAGGGTTGGTTGCGTAATCCTGATATTGCGCCAGATCGTCTTGAAAGGCTTCTACCTGAATATGGTGCAGCATCCGGGCTTCCTCAAGTAAGGATCTTCTGAGGGTCAGCAAGGATATCATCTCCTGCAATTTACCGTATTTTACCACAAAACAAATGAAGCTAACTACCTATAAATTTTCGTTGGCAGTCATGAATTATTTCGCTGCATCAGGCTGCGGATCGTCTCCGAAATCGCCTGCCCGTGCGGCGTCCATGGCATTGTTCCGAACGTCTGCCTGTACTTCTCCCCACTCAGCACGAATGGCTCTTCCGTCAAGTACAGCATCTCCACCACTTCCCTCAGCACCGGATGAAACCGCCCGATCAGAGATAAGCCGATGCGTCCGAGCGGAATGACAGGCTTGCGCCGGCCGCTGGCCTCCTGCGCGATCCGGACAATCTCATGGCCCGACAGCAGCCCAGGGCCGGGAATGTGCCAATTGTGCCCATACGCATCGTCGCGTCCGGCAATGTTCACAATCATCCGCGCCGCATCCGGCAGGTACACGTATTCCCTCGGCACCTTCATGTTCCCGATAAAAGCCGTCGGCTTCCCTGCCGCAATCGCCTCCATCGTCATGGACAAGTACGAAGCTTGCGCCGATGGTCCGTAATAATCCGGCAGACGCACGATCAGCGGCCTGGCCCGGCGCCAGCGGGAACTGAAAATCAGCTGCTCGTAAGCCAGACGCACCTTGCCTTTACGCGTGTGCGGGTTCTTCGGATGCTCCTCGGACGCCCGCTCGACAGTTCGTCTGCCGTAAGGATAGATGCCGTCCACGACGACGACCTTGCTCCCGAGCCGTTCGGCGGCCTCCATCACCGATTCCCCTAACGGCAGCAGCCGGTCCGCCATTTCATGGTAAGGCACATTCGCGCTGTGAAAAATAACGTCCGCGCCTTCGGCGGCGCGAATCACGTCCTCCGTCTGAAAAGCGTCCCCGGCCTGCAGCTTCAAAAGCGGCGTATGGCTCATCGCTTGAGCCATACGCTCCAGCTTGCTTATGGACCTGCCGAAAGCGACGACTTCAACGCCTCTGCTTACCAATTCCTCCGTTAAGGGATAGCCTACGCCGCCTGTCGCACCCAATACGATTGCTTTTCTCATAGCCTCATCTCTCCTGTCATTATATTTGTTATTGATTAATCAATTACTAAAGCTGAAAAAAATTTAGTTTTGCTTTTGGTCTATTTTTTGCTTATTGGCTATTTGTAGATTATTGGCTATTTGTTATCGCTGTTTAACCATCAGCTCGTCATACAGATCCAGCGCCATAGCTACATTGCACAGCATGCCGCGCGCCAGAAAATCGGACGTCCTGCTCTCCGGCGCTTCGATGCCCGCTTCCCGGAACGCGTCAAGCACCAGCTGCCTTACCTGCTGCATTCCACGCTGCATGGATTCCCGGATGGGCTCCTCACGAATGGTCTGGGCCTGCATCTGGAGCAGAATTTCACTCCGGTGCGATTGAATGATCTCCTCGTACGCTGCGATAAATCCCTTCTCCAGCTGCTCCGGCGCCGCCGAATCTCTCACGCCCTCGAAAGCGTGCACGATCCGCTGCCACGATACTTCCAACGCTTCCAGCAGCAGCGCTTCCTTCGAGGCGAAGAAGCGGTAAACGTAGGGCTGCGATATGGCGGCTTTGTCGGCGACCTGTGCGGTCGTCGCCCGGTAATAGCCGATCTCGGCAAAAACCTCAATGGCGGCGGATACGATATCCGTGCGCCGGTTGGCGGAAGTCGATGCTCCTTTGGCCAACACTCTCAACTCCTTTTTGTTATTGATTGACCAATCACTAATTGATTTTATCTTACACGATATTTCCAGCTCTGGCAACCGCCAATTTGAACAATAAGCTTGGCCACGTGGTCTTGTAGAGGAACTGCTTGACAATGCAGCGATGAGTTGCCATCACTAGGCTGTACACAAATAAATAGCCCACGCCTGAAAACAGGACGGGGCTACCTCCGCTGCTTGTATTTAAACGTAAGCCATCTTCGTTAAAAATTTCTCCGGCAAAACCTTCTTATACATTCGTAAGCAAGCCATACGGCAGCGTCGTTGCTCATTTTCATCTGCAGCTTGTGTTCATTGTCCACCGCCTGCTGCAGATGCGTGTCGAGCGTAGTTCTGAGATCGCCCCGGAGATCCTGAAGGTAATGAATAAAGGGCTTGTAATCGTCTAGGAAAACGTCGACATGATTTAACGTGCCGCTGACGACCGAATTCGCTTCCTTGTCCGTGAGGCTGTACGTTTCCTTCAATAAATCCTTGACGCCGTCCATCACATCGGAGTATTCGGCTTCCGTCACAAGATCATTTAATGTCACGGCCTTCCCCTCCCTTATGAAAACTGTGCCAAATGAACTCCTTCTATCACAACCCTGTGCATACCGGATATTCATTTTCTCCATCATATCAAGAAAACTCATAAAAGAGTTCTCCTTCATTGTGAAAAAATATCACTCAATTGCTATAATGGAAACAGCGGCTGTTTTAAGGAAAAAGGAGGGAAGGGAATGCCGTCTCTATATAATGTGCTCAGACCTAACGAGACGTTAAATTACCGCTTCCGTAACATTACAACAGAAAATTACCCCGGCTTTTATCACTATCACCGGGGGATTGAAATATTAATCGTTCACCGCGGCAGCGGGAACCTGGTACTCAATCGCAGTATGTATCCGATTGAATCCGGGAGCATCCTTTTTTTTCAGCCGTTCCAGCTTCATAGGCTCCACTTCGACGTCGCGGAGAACGCTCCCTACGAGCGTACGATTCTGACCTTTGAACCGGCCACCTTTGAGCCTTTTTTCCGCGGGCTTCCGTCGGCTAGCCGCTTTTTCGGGCATATGTGGAAGGACGATCTCCCCAGCCAACTGTTTCGTATGGGCAGCGATACGTCCTATATTGATGCCGTGCTTGAACGCTCCCACCGGAAGCTGACGGATCTGGAGGAAGAAGACTCCATGGAATGGGCGGGACTGATGATCCTTCAAATTATGGATTACCTCCATTCGTTGCACGACAGCAGCCCCATCCAGGGTCCCCCCGCGCCGAGCGCCACGCCGAGAAAATTATGCAGTGGATTGAGGAGCACTATACCGAGCCCTTCGAGCTCGATGAGCTGGCAAAGGCGCTTCACTTGTCCAAGCATCACATCTCGCATCTGTTCCGTTCGGAAACCGGCAGCACGATTACGGAATATTTGATTGCCAGAAGAATCCGGCAGGCCTGTCTGCTGCTCAAGCTCGAGCATCTATCGGTCGAGCAGGTCGGCTCGCGCGTCGGTATTCCGAACTTCGCCTATTTCTGCCGGCTGTTCAAGAAAATTACGGGTCTGACACCGAAGCAGTACCGCAGCGATCATCAGTAGCCTGCTACTGCAGTACGGCTTTAGTTATCCATTGTTCCCTTCCCCAAAAAAAGCGCCGCAGCGCGCGCCAATTCCAGGCGCGCGCTGCGGCGCTATATGGGGTCGTCCGACCCACGAGCATTACAGCTGCAATGCGGATACTTCCCCTGCCCACGGCTGCGGCTCGGAGCGCACGGTCTCTCCGGTCTTGATCGCCTGCTCGATCAGCATGCCGATGTAATGATCCTGGGAGGCGTCAGGCAGACCATAGAAGCTGGGCCCTCCTGCGGCGTACGCAGCCATCTTGTCCAGGCAGGCCGCAATGGCGATCTCATCGTCATACAGCCTCCCGGGGGTGTATGGGTTCTCGTAAAGCCAACGGTCGCCGGCCACGATACCTTTGAGGAAATACCCTTCCTGATTCTCGTACTCCCCTTTGTTGATACGCTTGAGCTCCATATGGACCGGCGAGCAGTCCGGCCGCTGCCCGATGAGCCGGTTGTCGAATATTTCTCCGCGCTCTCCCCGTACGGACAAATGATTCGAACGCGTCCATGAGCGGTGCTGGTCCTTCGTAAAGTCATAAATGCCGAGCTTCCCGCCGAAGTCCAGCCAAGCCAAATCCCGCTGCAGCGGGATCAGCCGGTCTTCCGTCGGTATTCCGCTGCGGTTCGGGCCGGCCACCCACTCGGACTCGAAGCGCATGCCCCGGATCGTAGCGTCGTCGAACCCGATCCCGAGCATTTTGCGGATCAGGCTGACCGCGTGGTAGGTCTGCGAGATGGACACGGTCGTCTCCGTCACCCGTCCCAGCTGTCCCGATTTGATCCACTGCTCGCGGGCTATTTGAATCGGATGGAACTGATACTGTTCCGCGATTTGAATCTTTGCCCCTTGGCGGGTCAGCTTCTCGTGAAGCAGATGCAGCCCTGCCAAGTCCGGCGCCGGCGGCGTCTCCGCCAGTACGGGGATGCCCCGCTCCGCCAGCTCCAGCATGTAAGGAGTAGCTGCAGAAGGATTCACGGACAGCACGATGAAATCGGGCTTTTCCTGCGCCAGCAGCTGATCCAGAGTACGGTAAGTCGCCGTCTGCCACTGGGCTTCCATCGCCTGCCCCTTGGCCTCATCGCGGACGACCAGACCGCTGATTTGAAAGCGCTCGGGAAGCGCTTGGGCGATTCTGAGAAAATATTGCGCCCTATATCCTCCCCCGCCGATAATACTGAATTTTGCAGGTTGACTCACTGTGTGCACCGTCCTTCGTTTACCGCTCTTTAAGCATAAGCCTGCTGGCAGTTCTTCCGTTTAGGCCCGCTTATTGTCCTTTGGCTCAGACTCGTCTATATTCCTTCGGTTTAAGCCTGCTTATAATCGCTGCCGAGCGTAATTTCATTTTGTTCAAAGCCGACAACGGAATTCTTCTTCTCATAAAAACGCGGCGCATGGGACAAGATGCCCTGAGTCGTGTAGAACGGGCTGTCCGGCTGCAGCGGAAGCGTTACCGCCTGCCCTGTAGTCCCCGCCTGATAAATGGCCGTGATCAGCTCGAGCGTTTTTCTGCCTTCCCGGCCGTCCACCAAAATATCCGTGCGTCCGTTCTCGATCGCCGTTAACACGTCGTTGATTTGTCCCGCATGCTCCGTATGCTCAAGCTCCGGAATAGCGGTATAGTAAGCGTCGAGCTCCGCTTCCAGCGCTTCGTTGCGAACCGGGAAGCCGTTTTCCCTGGAAATGGAGGCAAACACCTTCCACGGTGCGGACACCCGCGCCTTTTCCGTTTGGAATATCAGCTGCTGCTCCTGGCCGTGATGCACCACCGAACTTGTAATTTGCGCCAGCGCATTCGGGTAAGACAGGATGGCTACCGATAAATCCTCTACCTCGGCGTTATCGTGGGAGGTGTTGGACATAACCGCCTGAATGCGGTTCGGCATGCCCATCATCCACTGGAACATGTCGATATGATGCACCGCATGATTCAGCGTGCAGCCGCCGCCTTCTTTCTCCCATGTGCCTCTCCACCAAAGATCGTAGTATACGTGCCCTCTCCACCAGTACGAATCGACCTGGGCGTGAACCACTTTGCCGAGCAAGCCGGAATCAAGCACTTTTTTCAAGCGCATCGTCGGGTCGCGGAAACGGTTCTGGGAGATGATGGACAATATTTTGCCGGACTGCTCGGAAGCTTCCAGCATCCGGTCGCACTCCTCCAGCGAGGAAGCCATCGGCTTCTCCACGAGCACATGCTTGCCTGCCTTCAAGAACGCGATAGCAATTTCGGCATGCATGTAAGGCGGTGTGCAAATGGAGACGAGATCGATGTCGGTGCGGTCCAGCAGTTTTTTGTAATCGCTTTCAATGTCGCAATCCAGTTCGAACTTTTCTTTCAACTGCGTGCATTTGTCAGGATAAATGTCCGATAAAGCGGTAATATGACAGCGTTGACCAAAAGAAGCATAAGCTCGCAGGTGAGACTCGGAAATTTTTCCCGTTCCAATAACGGCTACTCGAATCATGACATCAGCTCCCCATCTTCATCATCTGGTAATACTTGTATACTAGATTTCCCGTTCATTATACTCCTAGCCTGCCCAGGTAGCAATGCTTTGGAAGGAAAAAGCAGATACGAATTTCGCACCTGCTTTATAAAAAAACGGCTGCCGCCTAGACGCCGGCATACGACATAAAGCCGCCGTCTACAGGGACAGTAATTCCCGTAACGAAGCCCGACAAATTCTCGTCAGCCAGCCACAGCAGCGTACCGAGCAGATCCTCGGGCTTGCCGAACCGGCGCATCGGTGTATGCGTCAAAATTTTGTTCGAGCGCTCGGTCAGAGAGCCGTCCTCGTTCGTCAGCAGCCGCCGGTTCTGCTCCGTCAGGAAAAATCCGGGCGCGATCGCGTTGACCCGGATGCCCGCATCCGCCATATGAACCGCCAGCCACTGCGTAAAGTTCTCGATCGCCGCTTTGGCAGCGCTGTATGCAGGCACCTTCGTCATCGGACTCGGCGCGCTCATCGAGGACATATTGATAATAACGGCGCCGGGTCTGTTGATCATGCCGCGCGAGAAAATCTGCGTCGGAATCAGGGTGCCGAGGAAGTTCAAATTAAAGACGAAGCCGAACCCTTCCTCGCTCAAGTCGAAAAAGGTCGTGATCTCTTTGTTGCCGAGGTCCTCGAGCTTGAAGGTTTCGTTCGTCGTGCTCCCCTTCGGATGGTTCCCGCCGGCTCCGTTGATCAAAATATCGCAGACGCCCAGCTGCTCCGTTACCGCTTGCTCGGCGGCCTTCACGCTTTCCGCGTTCAGCACGTCGCACGCAATGGCGATCGCCGTGCCGCCGGCCTCGCGGATATCCCGCGCAACCTGCTCGCCTTTCTCCGCCGTCCGGTTCAGCACCGCCACCTTGACGCCATGCCTGCCGAGCTCTCTGGCCATAGCGGAGCAGAGCACGCCGCTTCCTCCTGTAATGACGGCTACTTTTCCCTTCAAATTATCGTTTAAAGTAATCATGCCCTTGCCTCCTGTTTTGTTCTTTCCAGCGAGTCCCAAATGCCCCATAAATACATGATTCCGAGCGCACGATCGTACAAGCCGTAGCCGGCGCGGCATTTCTCGTCCCAAATGTGCCTTCCATGGTCCGGTCGGGCATAGCCGGTGAAGCCGTTCTCATGATAAGCCTTCACGATATCGCAAATATCGACCGTACCGTCCGATGCCCGGTGAGACGTTTCGATAAAGTCGCCGTTCTCGTACACGCGGACGTTGCGGATATGGGCAAACGGAATGCGGTCCGCAAACTCTCTGACCATCGCCGGAATATCGTTCTCCGGATTTGCGCCCAGCGAGCCGCTGCAAAGCGTTACTCCGTTCGACGGACTGTCCACCAGTGAAAGCAGCCGGCGGATATTGTCCCGGCTCGTCATAATGCGGGGCAGACCGAACACAGGCCAAGGCGGATCGTCCGGATGAATCGCCATTTTGATGCCGTTGGCCTCCGCCACGGGAACGATTTGCTCGAGAAAATATTGAAGATGATTCCATAAATCTTCTTCCGTTACCTGCTTGTAAGCCTCGAACAAGGAGGTCAAATGCTGCAGCCGCTCCGGCTCCCAGCCGGGCATGGTGAAATCGGGATTTTCGTTAATTTTGCGGACCAGATCCATCGGATCATCCATCCGGTCTACTATTGCTTTCTCATAGAACAGCGCCGTAGAGCCGTCCTCCAGCTCCTTGAACAAATCCGTGCGGATCCAGTCGAATACGGGCATAAAATTATAGCAAATGACCTTGGCCCCGACTTGGGCCAGCTTTTCGATCGTTTTTTTGTAATTCTCGATATAACGGTCGCGCGTAGGCAGCCCCAGCTTAATATCCTCATGAATGTTAACGCTTTCTACGACGTCCAGATGAAAGCCGTAAGCGTCCGCCTTTTGCTTATATTCGAGAATTTTGTCCATCGGCCATTCTTCGCCTGCCGGAACATCGTGAAGCGCCCAGACGATGCCTTCCACGCCGGGAATTTGCTTAATCTGCCGCAGCGATACGGTATCGTTGCCTTCGCCGTACCATCTGAACACCATCTTCATGCTCACGCCTCCTTCACCCAAATTAATCATACTAGTATACCAGTCAAGATGGAACAAGCCTGCGCCTGCTCCAAACCGCTGTCCGTTACACCTTGAAATAGGAAGGATGCATACGGACCAGCTCTTCTTTCTCAACGACAACCCGCTTCAAATGCTCCCTGAGCACCCGTTCGGCCGCGTCCGGGTCCTTCTCCTTGATCGCCTGGACAATGTCCTGGTGCTGGGAGAGGATTACCCGCCAATCATGGTTAGCCGCCAGTCTCAAGTAACGAATCCGGTTATAATGCGTCGTCACCTGCTGGATGAGCCCCCAGGTCCGCACTCTGCCGCAGCCGAGAATGATCGTCCGGTGAAATTCTTCGTCCAGCTCGAACAGCCGCTCGTAGTTTTCCTCCGAAGCGCTCAGCTCCTGCAAAGAAACCAGATGCTGCAGATGCAGCACGTTCTCTCCGCTCAGCTTATCGCAGGCCTCCCGAACAATGGCGGATTCCAGCGTTTCCCGAAGAAACCTCGATTCCTCCGCGTGCTCCAGATCGATCAGCGAGATGACCGAGCCCTTCTGCGGCGTCGTTTCGATCAGTTCCTCCTGAGTGAGCCTTACCAGCGCCTCCCGGATCGGCGTTCTGCTGACATCGAGCATTTCCACCAGGTCTTTCTCCGAAATCTGACGTCCCGGCTCCAGCCGCAGCTCCATGATGTTTTTCTTCAAGGTCTCATACACGTAGTCGCGGATCAGACCCTTTTTGTCCTTGGATGCAGTAATAGGTGCAGCCATGCCAACCTCCCGGAAGGAATCGATGTGAAATCGCTGCTTCAAAGCAGATCCTTCCTCATATAACTGATCATACTAGTATATTAAGATGAAATCAACAACTTTTCCTATCCATTAAGTCCCATGCACAGCAAAAAAAACAGCATCCCCCAGCCTTTCGGGAAATGCTGCTTCGTTGCCATGCTCGTAAGGCGTCCCCGATTATTTAAAATACAGCTTGTATAACGCCTGCGTGCCGCTGTTCTCTTCGCCTTGTTCAGCCAACTGCTCGTACAGCTGACGCGCCAGCTGCAGCCCGTGCGTCTCCAGTCCCATCTCGTCCGCGGCTTCGAGCGCAATGCGCATATCTTTAATGAAGTGCTTAACATAGAAGCCCGGCTCGAAGTTGCCGTTAATCATCCGCGGCCCCAGGTTGCTCAAGGACCAGCTGCCCGCCGCGCCGGATTCGATGCTTTTGAGTACCACGTTCGGGTCGAGTCCCGCCTTCTTGGCGTACGCGAGCGCCTCGCTGACTCCCATCATATTGGAAGCGATTGCAATTTGATTGCACATTTTCGTGTGCTGGCCTGCTCCCGCGGTCCCTGATGGACGATGTTGGTACCAAGCGCTTCAAACACCGGCTTCACCGCATCGAATACCGCCGCTTCGCCGCCGACCATAATGGACAGTCTCGCCTCGCGGGCGCCGACGTCGCCGCCGGAAACCGGCGCATCCAGCGCGTAGCACTGATGGGCAGACGCTTCCTGCTCGATCCGTTTAGCCAGCGAGGGACTCGACGTGGTCATATCGATTAAATACGTGCCTGGCTTGGCATTGCGGATAACGCCCTGCTCGCCGAAATACACCTGCTCCACATCTTTCGGAAAACCGACAATCGTAATGACGACATCCACCTGGCTTGCCAGCTGTGCGGGCGAATCCTGGTATGTAGCTCCCAAAGCGACCAATTCGTCTGTCTTCGCTTTGGTACGGTTGTACACATGCAGCTTATAGCCTGCGGACATCAAATTCTTTACCATGCTTTGACCCATAACTCCGGTTCCGATAAAACCGATGGATGCCCCTTTTGCGATGGGGGTAATACTCATTGCGCGACGCCTCCTCAATTATAATCTATTTCCTATATTTAACTTAACCTTTTATGAGCCAAACTGCAATGTCCTATCTTCTATTGACACGCTTTTCAAGAACAAGTAAAATTTCTGAGAATGATTTTCATTATTAAAAAAAGGGGAGATTTACTTGTACTTCACCAAGCAACGCGGGCTTAGCAAGCCGGCATCCTTGATTCTGGCAAGCATCGTGAGCGTCGGCCTTCTCTTGACCGGCTGCGGCCAAACGGCAACGAAAGAGAACGCCGGCGGCGCCGCCCAGCCGTCCAACGAACCGCCGAAAGCGGCGGAGCAAGCTTACACCGTTAAGCACGCTATGGGAGAGACCACAATTAAAGGCAAGCCTGCGAAGGTAGTTGTCCTGACCAACGAGGGAACCGAGGCGCTTCTGTCCTTGGGCGTAAAGCCGGTAGGAGCCGTGAAATCGTGGTCCGAGTACCCGATTCTACGATCATATTAAGAAGGATCTCGACGGCGTCCAAGTCGTAGGCGATGAGAACCAGCCGAACCTTGAAGCCATTGCCGCCTTAAAGCCCGATCTGATTATCGGCAATAAATTGCGCCAGGAAAAAGTATACGCCCAGCTGACCGCCATCGCTCCAACCATCTTCTCGGAGAAGATCAACTCCGACTGGCAAAAGAATTTCAAGCTGTATGCCGAAGCGCTGAATAAGAAAGCGGAGGGCGATCAGCTGTTGAGCAAGCTGAACCAGCGGATTGCGGATTTTAAAGCCAAGGCGGGCGACAGCATCAACCAGCAGGTATCCCTCGTCCGTTTTATCCCGGGCAAAACGCGTATTTATTATAAAGATACGTTCGCCGGCTTCATGCTTCAAAAGATCGGCTTCCCGCGTCCGAAAGCGCAGGATAAGGAAACGTTCGCCGATGACGTAACGAAGGAACGGATTCCCGATATGGAAGGGGATATCCTGTTCTACTACACATGGGATAACGACAAGAAGGAAGCAAGCCAGGTCGAGCAGGAATCGGACGAATGACCCATTGTGGAAAAACCTGAATGTCGTCAAGAATGGCAAAGCCTTCAAGGTGAGCGACGATATCTGGAACACTTCGGGAAGCATTATTTCCGCGAATTTGATGCTCGACGATCTGGAGAAATATATTTTGAAGAAGTAGCCCAAATAACCCGGCCGTCATGAGAGGCCGCTGAAAAACAAGCAGAGAGTGCAGAATCGTTCTGTTCAGCAGCGATCCCAAAAATGATCCGCACTCGCAGCTTTGATTTTTTGAGCGGCCTCCGCGATAGGCGGGTTATTTTTTTAGGGACGGTTCACTGGATTTTAAGAGACATGAGGCATTGCATACGGGCATTACACCATGGACATTGCACCTGCTCGGCCATGTCAAAATCGTGCACAAAAGAGTAAAAATAAGCTGCTGCGATGCGTTTCTTTTTCCGCTATAATAGTTAAAAATGAAACCGCTTACTTGAGTGGGATGCATTCTACATCATCTTTCCCGGACCGAGGTGCCTGCAATGCAATTGAGACCTAAACCGCTTGCGGCGGCAGCCTTATTAATCCTTGCGATGACGGCAGCGGCCTTTCTTTTTTTTCGCCCGGCGTACAGCAGTAATACAATGGCCCCGGACACCGTCCTGACCGTCAACGGAACCCCCGTCTCATTGGACGAGTTCAACTTATTTCTTCAGAACAATAAGGCGATGGCGGCGAGCTATTTTAAATCCAAATATCATGCGGACTACAGCGAGGGGTTCTGGAATAGCTCCTACCAAGGCGAGAAGCCGATTGACTATGTGAAGCAAAGAACGGTGGACGAGCTGAAAAAGCTCAAGGTAGAACAGCTTCTGATGAAAGAGCACGGCGAAATCCGCGATCTCGACTTCGGTCAGTTCAGGAAAAGCCTTGAGGAAGAGAACCGGGCCCGGCGCGCCAAAATCGAACGTCAAGAGCAGGTCTACGGCTTAATGCAGTTCAGTCCGCTTCAATACTATTCCTATCTGCAATCTGCCCATTATACCAGCCTGATCAATACTTTAATGTCCGATAAAAAATACAGCTTACCGGAATCCGTTTACCGTGATTATTACGAGCGGCAAAAGGAGCGGTATTACAATAAAGGCTACCTCCTGGAGGGCCAATGGCTGACGGATAACACGGCTGCAGACACGGTGACGCTCGATTTGCTGACGATGTCCAAGGAGGACGAGGCAGGCCGGAGCCTGTACAACGAAGCCGTCAAGCTGAATCCGGGAGAACGGAGCGGAGCTCTGCCCTACAACAACGGCCAGGCGCAGTTTCAACTGACCAAGAAGCAGCCTCTCGGTTACAGCAGCTACGACGAGGTCCGATCCGATGTCAAAAAGCTGTATATCCACGAAGATATCCAAAAGCAGCTGGCGGACCGGCTGAACACAGCCAAGGTGCAGCTCCATTCAGCCGTATATGACGCCATCCGGCTGAATTAGCTTTTGCCGCCCGGCTGATAATGCTCGAAGTAATCGATCCGCGCCGCTAAGGTCGGGTGCGTTCCGAGAAAAAACTGGACAAGCCCGGGAGGATTCACGTCCGACAAACTGTCTGCGGCCAGCTTCTGGAACGCCCTGATCCCCGCATCCGGGTCCTTGCGCAGCTGGATCGCATACTCATCCGCGCTGTGCTCGTGCATCCGGGAGATCGCATTGTCCGCCGGCGACGCCGCAAAGGAAAGGATCGAAACCAGCAGCAGCAGAATGGGTAGCGCGGCTATATCCAGCATCCCCTTCACCTTCAGCCTCCTTCCCCATCGTTCGCTTATCCAGCCGTACAAACGATACGTCAGCCAAAAGCCGAGAAAGCTTTCGGCAATGCCCCATAACGTTCCCCACAGCACATGGCGCTTCACGTAATGCCCCATTTCATGAGCCATAATGAATAAAATTTCATCCGGCTTCAGCTTCTGAAGCGTCGTGTCCCACAGCACAATTCTGGTCGAGGAGCCGATCCCGCTTACATACGCGTTCAGCGTGTTCGTCTGCTTCGATTTATCCACCTCGTAGACTTGATCCGTCGGGATATCCGCCTGCCGGGCCAGCTGCAAAATCTGCTGCTTCAGCTGTTCATTCTGCAGCGGCTTGAAATCGTTGAAGATCGGCTCCATCACGACCGGCTGAATGAACGTGAAAAACAGCGTCAGCGGAATCGAGACCGCCCAGCCCAGCAGCCACCAGCGCCGGGGGCTTTTGCGCATAGCCAGATACAACAGCCAGACCACAGGCACGGATACGAGCCAGTTGACCCCGAAGCTTTTGGCCGTGTCCAGCAGCCAGGATCCCAGGCTTTGGCTTGTAAGGCCGTACGACCGCTCCAGCTGGTGCAGATAATAATGAAGCGGAAGCTCGATGATTTCGATAGTCAGCAGGAGCAGAAAAATATAGACGGCCAGACGGAAAAAGGAGCCTCGAATCCAGGCCTCCGCCCTGCTCCGAAACCAGGCGGACACGCCCAGGAGCATAATCAGCAGCAATACGGCCCAGGAGATGGGCGTCGAAATAAAGTAGGACAAGTACTCGATCGTCGCAAGCCTGTGCGCGCTCTGCAGCTGCTCAGCGCTCATAAAAGTCGAAGGATCCGCCGGGCCTCCGCGCAGCGACGCGGGCACGTCGGCGACCGGCTGCTGCAGGAAATACCAGCACACGGCCGTACAGTAGACGATAAACAGGACAAGCCAAATCCATCCTCGTTTCATTCGGTGTTCCGCTCCTTTCCGGTTAAACAAGCTATCCTTCCATTATAGTCCAACTTGTCTCGTTTTATCACTTGCTCCCCTTCGCGGAAGCGGTTGCAAATAGCTTATTCCAGTGCTACGATGAAGAGGTTAAGGCATTATTTTCCATTCAGGAGGTTGTTATGGATCGATTTCAACCGTTAACCGAGCTTCTCCAGCGATTTACGGAAACAGGCCCTGCCGGCTGCTCCTGCACGATCGTTCAAGACGGCGAGGTGCTCTACGAGCAGTGCTTCGGCTACGCCGATGTAGAAACGAAAGCCCCGGTCCGCCCGGATACGCTGTTCCGGATTTACTCGATGACGAAGGTAATCACCTGCACTGCGGCGCTCATGCTGTATGAACGCGGCCTCTACCTGCTGAATGATCCGCTCGGCGACTACCTGCCCGAGTACAAGCATTCGGAGGTGTACCGGCATAATCCGACCGGCGCGATAAGCACCTCTCCTGCGGCCGGCCCGATCCGGATCAAGGATTTGTTCACCATGACCTCCGGTTTAACCTATGGCGGCGATCGTCACGAGACGGCGCGCGACATCGCCAAGCTGAACGAAGAATTAAGAGCCAAGGCGGCCAATGGCGAGAAATACGATATTAGGTCGTTCGCCCGCTCCCTGTCCTCCGTGCCGCTGGCCTTCGATCCGGGGACGCATTGGCAGTACGGCTTGAGCCACGATGTTCTCGGCGCTTTGATCGAAGTGCTGACCGGCAAATCGTTCGGCCAGTTTCTGAAGGATGAAATTTTCGAGCCGCTGCAGATGCACGATACGTTCTTCCGCATTCCCGGCGACAAGAAAGACCGCTTGTGCTCCATGTATGACCGCTCGGATGACGGCGTGTTAACGAAAAATACACGGCTGGATGCCAACTACCAGCCGGACGCCGTATTTGAAAGCGGCGGCGGCGGACTCATTTCCACCTTGGGCGATTACAGCCGATTCACCCAAATATTGGCCGGCGGCGGCCGCAAGGACGGCGTGAGCCTCCTCAGCCCGCATACTATCAGACTGATGGCAACCAACCACCTCGGTCCAGAGCAGCTTAAGGATTACGAATGGCCGCAGCAGGCAGGCTACGGCTATGGCCTCGGGGTCAGGGTCATGATCGATCCGCCGGCCGGAGGAAGCAGCAGCAGTATCGGAGAATTCGGCTGGAGCGGCATGGCAGGATCATGGGCGCTGATCGACCCGGCGCTGAAGCTCTCTGCGGTATATATGCAGCAGCTGATTCCGAGCCAGGAGCCTTATTTCCATCCAAGAATGCGCAATGTCATCTATGGCGCGTTATCATAGTTAAATAGGAACAGCCCTCCTGGCCGGAATAGGAACGCTCCGGCCGGGAGGGCTGTTCTGTTTTTACCCGCTATCTTTGAAGATTAAATCAAGCCAAGCTCTCTCAACAGTCTGAGCATGACCGCCGCAGCCTGGGCCCGCGTCGCCGTTTCGCCCGGGGCAAGCTTCGGCCGGCCCGTCGCCGCATCGACCGTTCCGTCATAAGCCCATGAGCTGCGCACCACGCGAACGCTTCTTTGTCACGCTCCGCAACCTGCGCCGCATCGATAAAGCCGTTCAACCCGGTAAGCGGAACAGCGTCCAGCTTGCCGGACTTCAAATATTGAGCTGCAGCCGCGGTCGCCTGCGCCATCTCCGCCCGGGTAATGGGTGCATCCGGGTTCAGCTTAGCTCCTTCCGCCCAGCCCAGCAGGCCGGCTTGGCGAGCCGCCATAACCTCGTCAGCATACCAGCTGTCCGGACTCACGCCCTCGTAGCCGGCAGCCCCTCCTGCGCGCTTCGGCAGACCCAGCACATCGAACCAGCAGGGTCACGTACTCCGCCCGCGTTATCTGCGCATCCGGGTAAAACTTTCCTTCGCCCGCGCCTTGTACGAGCATGCGCGAGCCCGCTTCTTCCACAATGGCTTTCGCCCAATGGGCCTGTGGGATGAACAAAAAGAACCGCCCACAGAGGGAGGCCACTGAAAAACTAGCGGAGAGTGCGGAATCGTTCTGTAGAAGCGAAAGCGTTCGCCTTTGTCCCTGGATTTCAACCGCTACAAGCGGAATCTAATCAGAGAAATACAGGGACAACAGCGATCGGAAGAATGTTCCGTACTCGTAGCAATGACTTTTTCAGTGGCCTCCACAGAGGGACGGTCCAGGTTGCTGAGAAACCCTGAATTTGTATGATGCTCCAGCGGGGGCTTCTCCTGCTGCCGCTGTTGAAAGCCGTGAACGTGAATTTGAATGAGGATTATTGGATACCCCTGCCTGCTGTAGTGCCCAGTCTTCACTTAGTTCGGTTTTCCGGGCAGCTTAACGCGCTCCTCGTCGGAGCCTATCCCAGGCGCGCTGCGGATCAGCATGCGGCCGTTCGTTCTCCGCATCAAACCGAGGCGGTGATTCTCGTCTTTGGATCCAGGTCCGTCTCGCTCTCAGGCTCCTCGGGATCGAGCAGCCAGGTGAACCCGTCCTCCTTCAGCAGCTCGTGCGCTGCTTCCGGTCCGTTGCTGCCGGCCGCATAAGGATGAAGCGGGATCAGGTTTTCCTCGAACGCCTCCAGCAGCGGCTGCACCCACTGCCACGACATTTCTACCTCGTCCCAATGGGCGAAAAACGTCGAATCGCCGGCCAGCGCGTCGCGGAACAGATTCTCATAAGCCTCGGGCACATCCCGCTGCTCGGCGGAATATTGAACCCGGATCGGCTCCGTGCTTGTTTCCTGGCCTGACGTTTTCAGATTCAGCTGGAACGAAATGCCTTCTTTCGGCCCGATTTCAATAATGAGCAAATTCGGAGCCGCTTCCCGGTCGCTTTCCGTTCGCCTTATCCAGCGGGTCTTTAAACTGAATGACAATCCGGGTCGATTTCTCATTCAAACGTTTGCCTGTCCGGATATAGAACGGAACTCCGTTCCAGAAATAATTATCGATCCAGAGCCGCGCGGCAATAAACGTATCGTTCATCGAATGCTTGTCGATTCCGGCTTCGTCCGTGTAGCCGGCAACCTCCCTGTCTTGAACGGCTCCGGAGGTATACTGCCCGCGAACGACGTTGCGTTTGACCTCCTCCTTGGGGAGCGGACGCAGCGATTCGAGCACAAGCTTTTTCTTGAAAGCAACATTGTCCGCGGAGCTGTGCTTCGGCAGCTGCAAAGCGAACATCATCAAAATTTGCATCATATGGTTCTGGAACATATCGCGTATCGCCCCGTAATGGTCGTAATAGCCCGCGCGTTCCTCAACACCGACGGTCTCATTGGCCGTAATTTGCACATTGGCGATATAACGGTTGGACCAGAGCGCCTGCAGCACCGGATTCGCATATTCCAGATCCTCCAGCTTCTGAATCATCGGCTTGCCGAGATAATGGTCGATGCGGAAAATTTCCCGCTCCTCGAACGATTGGGCCAGCTTCTCATTGAGCTCCCGGGCGGTTGCCAAATCTCTGCCGAACGGCTTCTCGATAATCAGCCGCTTCCAGCCCGCTACGCTGCCGAGTCCGCTCTCCTTGATGTTCTGGGCAATGGTTCCGAAAAATTCGGGGGCCACGGACATATAGAAAATACGGTTCTCCGGAATGCCCAGCTCGGCCTCCCTCTGCTTCACAAGACCCAGCAAACGGGTATAATCCCCGGATACCGGAATATCCAGCGAGATGTACCGGAACGCTTGGATAAAAGCCTTCAGCCTGCCCTCATCCTGAACCTGGCGTCTCGAGAACAAGCGAATGGACTGCTCGACCCGCGATTGGAATTCCCCGTTGTCGATAGCTCTTCTGCCAAGACCGATAATCGACAGCGGCTTGGGCAGCCGGTCGTCAAGAAACAAGTTATATAAGGCAGGGTAAATTTTGCGCTTCGCCAAATCCCCCGTCGATCCGAATAAAATAAATGTCGCTGCTTCCATTGGGCAGTCCCCCTGTTCATAATCGCTATAACCGATCGAGGCAATGCGGATGATAATCATTTTCACTTACTATTTGTTAGAACCTTAGTTAAACTGTACTTCTTCTTGACGTAAACATCATGAAGAAATGATGAAGAGCAAATGAAGGTTTCATGAAAAACAAAAAGACGCATCCTTGAACGGATACGCCTTCGTTGTTAATGAATGATTTTATAAGCCCGTTTGACGCATGTAGCGAACGTACTGAGGAAAAGCAATGTCTGCCTCCGCCAGCTGCGGATGCCACTTTTTCTCCCATTCCAGCGTGTAATAGCCGCTGTATCCCTTGCTGTGAAGAAGCTGGAATATCGGGTTCAACGGCACGTCGCCTTCTCCCAGGAGACAATATTGGAAGCCTCTGTCCGAATCGGGCGTCAGCCGGGAATCCTTGACGTGCACATACTCGATCCAGCGTCCCAATGTCTCCCAGGTCTGCTCCGGCTGCTCCCCCTTCGTCCGGTACGGATGATGAAGATCCCACAAAACACCGACAGCCTCCGGGTCGACCTGCTCCAGCACGGACCGCACATCGGCGCAGGACGTCCAATCGTCATGCGTTTCGAGGAGCAGCTTCGCTCCATGCTCCTTGGCGACGTTCCCCATTTCGCCGAAATGCCGGACCATATCTTCGACCGCCTGCTCTCTGCTCACGCTGCCGATCGCCCCGCCGAATACGCGGATATACCGGGTATCGAAGATGGAGCACAGCTTGGCGTACTGCTTGATCTCTTCAAGGTTCTTCTCATAGTTCTCCCGGGAAACCATATGTACCGAGCTGGAGAAGCAGGAAACTTGAAGCCCCGCGTCGCGGATCCGGCTGCGCGTAGCCTGGGCCTGATCGGAGAATGCCGGCAGCTTGTAAATATTCATTTCGCCGGTCACGCCGCGAAAGTCGATGGCGTCGAAGCCGTAAGCCGCGGCCCGCTCAATGATCACGTCCAATTCCCATTCCGGACAACCCAATGTCGTAAAAGATAATTGCATGCTGCTCATTCCTCCCGATTCTCGTCATTATTGAGTTACTTCTATGAAGAAGTCATGCGGGTGAATTTCTCCGCCGTAATCTGCCGCAGCAGCGGCTCTCCCGCTGCAAAACGGGTCAAATCCTCCACGACCATCGCACCGAGCTGCGACTTCCAATAGCCGGAATAAGCGCCGATGTGCGGCAGGCAGATGACGTTGGACAGCCCCAGCAGGGGATCGTCCGCCGGCAGCGGCTCCTTGTGGTACACATCGAGAGCCGCTTGAATCCTTGCGGAAGCAAGCTCCTCGCGCAGCGCGCTTTCATCCACCAGCGAGCCGCGGGCCGTGTTGATCAGCAGCGCCCCGTCGGGAAGCAGCCGCAGCAGCTCGCGGCCGATCATGCCGCGGGTCGATGCCGTCAGCGTATCGTGCAGCGACACGATCCGGCTGTGACGGAACACCTGCTCGAGGCTGCACAGCTCGACGCCAAGCGATGCGGCTTCTTCAGGCGTGCAGTACGGCGAGTACAGCCGGAGCTTCACGTCGAAGCCGCGCAGCAGCCGGATGACCTCCCGGGCAATTTCGCCCAGGCCGACGATGCCGACGGCTTGCCCGTACAGTCCCATGACCGTCTGGTCATTGCTGCCCCATCTTCCGCCGCGCAGCTGCTCCCGGTAAGCGCCGATATTCCAGGCGCCCGTCAGCATCAGCGACACGGTCAGCTCGGCAGTGGACCGGGCCAGGGCGGTATTCGCGTTCACTACCGCCAGATCCGGCCGCTCGAATGCAGACGGATCGACGTAGGGAATCAGCGTGCCGGCCGCGTGGCCGACAAACCGCAAAGCTTGGGCCCGCTCCAGCACCTCCGCTGTCAGCTTCGGCGAGCCCCAAGACGTCAGGACCGCATCATACGAGGAAATATCCGCGGCAAGCTGCTCTGCCGTATAGGGATGATCCTCGGGGACCCAGTCCACCTGCGAAACCGCTTCCAGCTGCTCGCGAACCTGACCGGAAAACAACAGCTGACGAAGCTCGCTTTTCCATACGGTAACCAAGGTTTTCATACTCGTTCCCTTTCCTGTTCCGGATTGTTGTCATAACCATACTCCAACAATTTCTAGACGGGGGACCGGTTTTCCTTGTACCTCGATTATTTTTCAATAAAGAAAAAGGACCCCTTTCAGGGTCCCTTTAACGGTGAATTGATAATGGATTTTTGCTTTGAACCTCTTTTGAATCTTAGGTCTTACCACAAACCACCATTGTAGTATGGGGTACTACAATAACGTCTCTGCGGCACATCCCCTCGCTTCTATTTAGATTCTAACAACTTTCCCGGTATTGATCGTTAGTTGGCCCAACGGAACCACACCTCTCTTTTCACCGTCGAAATTTAGTATAGCCGCACCAATTCGGTTTTATACAGCCTGGCAAAAAAGTTTGTTTTTGCTCCGGCAGCTCTTAATATGCATGGACGGCCCCATGACGGTATAGCCGGCTTCTCGAAAGCAAATCCTATGAACATCCGCCTTCAGAGAGCTGGTGGAACGAAAGCTCAGCTTACGCGCTTCGGCACAGCAATGAACATAAAATAACCTGGCCCTCTAACCGGCCAGGTTATTTTTTTATGTATTTTGCCTGCAGGGACTTACGCAAACGGCTCCCACCTGCCTTCCGGCAGAGCGCAGGGCTCGACCGGCCGCCGCGCGGCAGCATCATGCCGCAGTCTGGGCATCGAACCGTTTGCCCGAGCGCCGCTTTTACTCAATCGTTCCCCTGTCCGAAATCCGCCCTGCCCCTCGTCAAAAATCCGTTTCCTCTCCTGAGACGTACAGAGGAAAGCCGTTTATTTGTGCTGATAAGCTTCCAGCAGCTCCTTCACCGAAGCGTTCAATGCCTGCGTATCGGGAACCGCTACCGGATGATCGTTCACTTGGTACTTCTGCTTCAGCTTGTAAATGCGGTTCACGCTGTCGTCGATCAGCTCGGCGGGAATGCGCTTGTCGTCCACGGCACGACGTATCGCTCCAATCACGGCCACGGCCTTGTCATAGTCATGTCCGACCATAATGACGTTCGCCCCGGACTGCACCGATTTCACCGCCGCTTCCTCAATCGTGTAATGCTGCTCAATAGCCCCCATGGTCATGTCATCAGTCATAATGACGCCTTCAAAGCCCATTTCCTTTCGGAGCAGATTCGTCATAACTTCCTTGGACATCGAGGCGGGAACGTCGGGATCCAGCTTGGGAAGCAGGATGTGGGCGACCATCACCGCATCCGCCTGCTGCCCGAAAGCTTCCGCAAAGGGAACCAGCTCCAGCTTCAGCAGCCGCTCCATGTCGTTCTGCACAATCGGCAGTCCGAGATGGGAATCGACGGAGGTGTCGCCATGCCCCGGGAAATGCTTGACGACGGGCAGCACCTTTTGCGACTGCAGCCCTTTCATCTCCTGAACGCCCATAGAGCTGACCAGCGAAGCCTCTGCGCCAAAGGAGCGGTCGCCGATCACCGGATTGTTCGGATTGCTGTTCACATCCATAACCGGGGCAAAATCGACATTGAAGCCGTAGGCGCTCAGCTCTTTGCCGAGCAGGCTCCCGATGCCGTATGCAAACTCCGGTTTGCCCGTTCTGCCTACCACTTGACTGGCAGGCGTTTTCTGAAGCTCGTCCGGAAGCCGGGTTACCCGCCCGCCTTCCTCATCCACGCCCAGCCAAAGCGGCAGCCGGCTCCCTTCATTCGCCTGCTTCAGCGCATTCACCAGCTCAGTAAGCTGTGCGGTGCTCTTCACATTCGGCTTATATAATATGAGTCCACCCACATGGTCATTCTGGATTAATTCCCGCGTATGCGGGTTGATTTCATAGCCGTCCATGCCGGCGATGACCATCTGCCCGATCTTCTCATCCAAGCTCATCCGCTCCACCGGAGTCGGAGGCGCTTCTTCCTTGACCGGCGGCGCGGCTCCCTGCTGCCCCTGCTGTCCTTGCGCCTGCGAATCGGCCTGCGAGCCGGGAGGCTGAACGGGCGAGCCGTGATGACAGGCTGTCAGAGCTGCCGCGCACGCGAGTCCTGTAAGCCAAGGGGCCCATTTTTTGCTTGAAATGCCTGGCACGTGCACCCACTCCTTTATTTACGGCGGCTCCGCTTCAGAACCGCTGTGAATGTAGACATAGTATACTCCTTTTTGGCTGGAAATACCCTCCAGACAGTCATATATGCATACCGCAGGGCATACCTTTTGTATATTGAAAATAACTGTTCCGAGTATATTGTCTCAAGAAAGGAGCTGTCTAGTGGCATGGAGAAGCCGAAACGGAATGAGAATCAAAGCTTAAATCCCGAAATTCCGCAGCCGATCCGGAAAAACGGCGAGGGCTTCATCGATAAGGGCCCCCGCGACGTGATGAGGGACATGGAGAATCCTGACATGCTGGTGCCGCCGATTACAGATGCGGGGCTGGTCGCCAACCTGCGATTCTCCTTTTCCGATACGCATATGCAGCTGAACTACGGCGGATGGTCCAGGGAAATCACGGTGCGGGAGCTGCCTATCGCCAAGACGCTTGCAGGCGTCAATATGAGCCTCACGCCCGGCGGGGTCCGCGAGCTGCATTGGCATCAGCAGGCCGAATGGTCTTACATGATATGGGGCCGCGCGCGGATTTCCGCCGTGAACCAGAACGGACGTAATTTTCTTGCCGATGTCGGCCCCGGCGATCTGTGGTATTTTCCTCCCGGTGTTCCTCATTCCATTCAAGGCCTGGAGGGAGGCTGCGAATTTCTCCTGGTCTTCGACGACGGCAGCTTCTCCGATTTGAACACGCTGTCGATCTCGGACTGGTTCGCGCATACGCCGAAGGATGTGCTGTCGGCGAACTTCGGCGTGCCGGAGAGCGCCTTCGCCTCCATTCCGTCGCAGCAAGTGTATATCTATCAAGATACCGTACCCGGCTCTCTCGCCAGTCAGGAAGTCGCGTCCCCGCAGGGTACCGTACCGCTTAGCTTTAAATATGAGCTGCTGGCTCAGCCGCCGGTCAAAACCTCCGGAGGAAGCGTGCGCATCGTGGATTCCACCAATTTCCCCATCAGCAAAACGGTTGCCGCCGCGCTTGTCGAAATCGAACCCGGGGGCATGCGGGAGCTGCATTGGCATCCCAATAACGACGAATGGCAGTATTACCTGACAGGCCAGGGACGGATGACCGTGTTTGCAGGCAACGGCGCAGCACGGACCTTTGATTACCGTGCCGGAGATGTCGGCTATGTTCCGTTTGCATTCGGCCATTACATCCAGAATACCGGCACCGAGCCGCTGTGGTTTCTCGAAATGTTCAAGGCCGACCGCTTCGAGGATGTCTCGCTGAATCAATGGATGGCGCTGTCGCCCCAGCAGCTCGTGCAGAGCAATCTCAAGGTCGGTCCCGAATTGACCGACGCGCTGCATAAGACCAAATCGCCGGTCGTGAAATATCCTCCCTATACCTACTATCCCAAGTAAGCGGTACAAGCGAGCCAGCCCGACACGGGCGTTTGACAGCCCGGCCAAACAGCCGAATTGCTGCAGCATCGCGGATCAGCAGGCAGACTGCAATGCCATATGGGCGCCCTCCCGTCAACGGCCGGCGCAGCATGATGCAACAAAGTCCGGGCAGCCGCCCGGACTTTGTTATTGGTTGTACTTAAGTTCTTCGCTACCCGATAAGCAGCATTCATCCGCACATAGTCGTACGTCGGACTTGTTATTGGTTATCCCCTGCCGTATCCTTCGCTACAGCAGTGCAGACTGAACAGCCCGGGTGACTGGAGCTTCGGCACCGAATAAGGCTTCGGCAAATTCGAATACCTGCTCCCCGCTGATGCGGTTCCGTCCCTTGGCCGAGGAAAGAAACGAACTGCACCGGCAGCTGCGTTCTGCTCTCCGCGGGAGCACAACATTGCAGCGCGAAGAACGCATCCCTCGCCTGCTCCGTCCAGCTTTCCCCCAGACCCAGCTCAACGTTTCTCTGCCTGCGTCTTAGTTCCTTTTCCTGTTGAAGCTCCGCTTCCGTAACCATTCCGTCTGCGGGAATACCCAGCCGTTCGAACTGCTCGGGCGGCGCGTCGTGCTCCTGCATCAGCCGGGCCAGCAGCCGGATCATCCGCCGTTCGATCTCAGGATGATCGATCGGATTCTCCTGGAACGGGCCCTGCTCCAAGTCAAATAACAGGTGCCCATAATAATAAGGATTCAGGTAGGTGCTTCCTTTTAACTTCATCACCTGGGTACTCTTTGTAAACCGAAACGGTCCTGCAAGCTCCATCCCTTCGAATTCACTCGGCTTAAACCGGTTGTGCATATGAGACGGCATCAAAGTGTATTCGTACAACGGACCGTTATCCATAGTCTTCGGCGCCCGCATATACACATAGCGCCCGTCCGTACAATTGACGTGACCGCCGTGAATCCCGAAAAGCGCCGCCGCTCTCGCGCCCGCTTCGGCGTCGGACGATGCCTTTATCGGTCTGCCCTGCATATCCTGAGGGAGCTCTACCCCGAAATATTCAAGCAGCGTCGGGGCAAGGTCAATCGTCTGCACCAGCTGAGCGGAGCGCCGATTGGCCTCCGCGCAGCGGGGGTCCCAAATAAACAGCGGAATATGTACGATTTCGTTGTACATCGGCTGTATGTTTTTTCCTAGCCAGCGGTGCTCGCCGAGTAAAAAGCCGTGGTCCGTGTTCACAATAAGAAGCGTATCCTTCCACAGCTCCAGGCGATCGAACGTATCCAGCACCCTGCCCAGATAATGGTCGCACATACTTACCAGGGATGCGTATTCGTAGACAAGATGCTGCAGCTCCTCCGGCTGCTGCTTCACTTTCCCGTAATCGGGCCAGTCCCAATGACGCCCCTCATACGCATGCGGGTACAAATCCTTATACTTCTGCTGCGTGAAAAAAGGCTCATGCGGATCAAAGGCTTCGATCTGCAAAAACCACCGGTCTTCTTGATGGTTGCGTTCGATAAACTCAATGCCTCTGTTTACGGTTACCGCAAGCGGCTGCTTCTCCTCCGCGTCCAGGTACCGGCGGTTCACCCAATCCTGGCGCCACAGGCTGCCCAGCTTCCTCCCGCTCAAGGTTTCCGGAATATCCGGTTACTTCACCTCGCCTTTCCAGGGGTCTCCTTCCTGGCCTCTGGCGAATTCCCATGAATTGTAGCGGGTATGATAAGCCGCTCCTCCATCCTCGAAATAATGATTATGATCCGTCGTCAGATGAGTGTAAACTCCGTTCTCCTTCAACAATTCAGCCATGGAATCATCGAACGGCTCCAGCGGTACACCAGCTGCGGTGCAAAAAGCTGTACCTGCCCGTCTGCAAATCCCTGCGTGCAGGCATGCAGGGCAGACTGCCCGAATAACACCTGTCGAACGTAACGGACCGCTCGGCCAATCTTTGAAAGTTCGGCGCTTCAATCCAGCCGCAGCCGTAAGGAGGAAGCATATGCCTGTTCAAGGAATCGAACATTACCATAACAGCCTTCATCCTGTCCTCTCCTTCCGAATCCTTATTTTATTCCTCCTCGGAGGCAGTTGGTGCCTCCACTAAAGTCAAGTCACGGTATTGGCTTGGCGTGATGCCCTCGGACTTTTTGAAAATCCGGTTAAAATAAGTCGGCTGATAGCCTACCATTTCGGCAATGTCATTGATCCGGTAATCTGTCTCGGCAAGCAGCTCTTTGGCCTTGCGGAGCCGGACCTCCGTTAAATACTGAATAAAATTCACGCCGGTCTGCTTTTTAAACGACTTACTCAGCGTCAAAGAAGTGACATTATGTTCTTCGGCAAACAAATCGAGCGAGAGATCGGCATCATATCTGGTGTGGATGGACTCGACAATGGAGTCGATCGCATGCTTCAGCCGAACGTCCTGCTTCTCCGAATCCTGCACGACTCTCTCGATATATCGCCGGATGACGTGTTCGTTAAACAAGCTTACAATTTCGGACGTTTCCGTCTTTCGCGCAAGCTCCTCGCGCAGGTCGAATGAATCTGTCTCGAACGGATTGTAGCCCGCCTTCAGAAATCCGAACTGCAGGTTGCCGAACAGCTGGAGCACGCCTTGCTGGAACACATATTCCTTCGTCGTATTGCGTTTCAATTCAAGACAAAACTGCTCTAAGGCACGGTAGGCTTCCTTCTCGTCCGCGCTGCGAATCGCCTGCAGGATGTCCATTTCCGCCGCGAAGGGATAACGAACCGCGTTGCTTTCCAGGGAGTGGAAATCCTCCGCATTAATAACCTGTCTGGATTCATTCAAATCCCTGTACCGGACTATACGATTCACTTCATCCCAGGCTTGCGGAATTTCGATGACGGAAGCCACCATTTTGCTGATCGATACGGTCGTATTCAATTGAAGAAAACGCTGAAGCGCACCGACAAGCCGCTCGGCCAGCCGGTAAAGCTCCTCCGTCCTTTCATCGAACGGATCGTATAGAGGACAACCCAGCAGAACACTGACAGACTGATCGTGCAAATTAATAATTTCGCTTTTGAACGGGCTTTCTTTCATGACCTCTTCTGTAATGTTCACCGCGGCAAAGGAAATAAGCTCTTGATCGCCTTCCCGGAATCTGGCGTTCGCCTGACTTGCGCCGTGGAACTGAATACCGAATACGGCATACCCAAGATTTCCCGTGTCCCAGCCGAACCATTCCATCCGTTCCTCAAGCTGTGAGCGTTTGGACGATTGAAAGCGGCCCTGCAGCAGCTGCAGAAAGAATCCTTCCTTCATCGTCGGGAGCTGATCCTGCAGACGCTGCTCAAGCGTGCGGCTTTCAAAGTTCAGCCGCTGCCACTGCTCGGTGATGAATTCAATCTCATCCGAAGTCTCGGGGTTCGTTCCCGGATTTGCTCTAAACACCTTTAACAGCCCTTGAATAGGCTGATAAAGCTTACGGGATACGATCAATGCCGCAGCAATGCAGATCAGTAAGCCGATAAATCCAATCGCATAGACGAAATTCGATGCGGCAATCACCGGGGAATTTAATTTATCCAGCGAATCGATCGTCATGTAAGTCCAGCTCTTGCCCAGCCTTTTGAATGAAGCATAAGAAACCGAGTAATGTCCCTGTTCTGTATCATAGACGAAGGAGCCGCTGGCCTTCTTCCGTATATGAATTTGATTCAGCACGGAAGCCTGCACCGCTTGAGGGGGCGATGCGGCGGTCATGGAGCTGCCAACCGGATTGCCCTGCTCATTGACCAGAAAAGCAGCTCCGTTCTCATCCAAGGTAGCGCCGTTCAGCATTTGCGTCACCTGAGCCGGATTCAAATAGACGACCAGCGCGCCAAAAGGCTCTGCGCTTTCCGCGGGCAGCTGAAACACAAGAGCTGGAAGCTCTTTGCCCGGGTGAGCTGCCGTTCGAAAAGCAGACAGCCAAAACGCGGAATTGCCGTTACTCAAAAGCGTATGAAACGGGGACTTGTCCGCTGCGTTCAGCTCTATCGTGCCGCTGCTGTCCGAGAACGCGACGGAGGGACGATCCAGGTATAAATAGACCTGCTCAATTAAAGGATTAGATTCTTTAAGGAGCAGTAAGTCGGTATAAATATTACGAATAAATTCAAAATCATAGCTGGTCTCGAGCGTTTTCAGCTTCATGCCGAATTCCCGGTTGAATGCCCACTGTGTAGCTGCTTTTTCCAAATAAGACAAAGAATCGTCCACACGCTGCGCCGACTGCACCACCTGATGATTGCGCGAGGTAAGCACCATGTCCTGCAGCTGCTTGGTTCCGATCCATTTCACTCCGCTGCCTACGATAATGGTCGGCAGACAGATAGCCAATAAAATGGCTATCAGGCTTTTTCGGTATAAACGTTTTTGAAACAAGCTCTGCTTGCTGATGCCGCGAAGTGAGGGCTTCCATCTATTCACCTGGGTCTTACTCCTCTTTGTTTGAAATAATCTGGCTGAAGACGAAATCCATTTTAACATTCCGCTTGGGAAGTCACCATGCCCCCCAGTGAACGATCTTTAGCCCCGCTTCGCCGGAAGGTTACTTGCCTCCTTGCCGCTTCTGATAATCCTCGTTCATTTCCGCGATGATTTTTTGATATTGGGCATCGTTTTTAAGTCCCGCCACATACGTATCCCAAGCCTCCAGCGGCTCGCGTCCAAGAATAATTTTGATCTTCAAATCCTGCGTTCTTTTATCGTAATCGACTCCGACCTTATTATAGGTTTCCGATGTCAAGCCTACGGACGGATCGCCCTTGGCCACTTTGGACAGCTCGTCGATAATGGACATGTTCCGTTTCAGGAAGTCCGCAGGAATGCCCGTTTGATACGCGAAAGCGTACTTGTCGTTGCTTTGGAAAATCGGGAAGATAACGCCCGTGTAGGCCTTGGCCTTTTCCGTGAACAGGTACATGCCGTCCTGCACGGTGTAATGCTCGTCTTTAAACCCGAAATTCGCCATTACACTGCCTTCTTCCGAAGCGCCATAATCCATAAAGGCCAGAATCTGCTTCATTTTCTCCTCGGATACGGACTTGGGAATGACCCAGAATCCATAGGCTCCGCTGCCTTTAGGGGCATATTTGCCCTGCGGTCCGTTCCAGATAAGATAGAGCCAGCAGGTCCGCCTTCGGATTCGCCGAGCGCATCTGTCCGGTCAACAGCCATGTCGGCTTGATCGCCTCGGTCAAAATCCCCGCTTTGCCGGCGGTTATGTTCTCCCGCACTTGAGACGATTTCAGCGTAGGAAAATCGGCTGCCAGCAGTCCTTCCTTATATACCTTGTTCAGCCATACCAAGGCATCCCGCGTCCCCTGCTCGAACGTCAAATCGATCAGCTTGCCGTCCTTCTCCTTCCACTTGCCGTAGTTGCCGTTCATCACATTCTCTACCCAGCCGAGATTGCCCATATTGTATTGAGCCACGGAAGCGGTCAAGCCGATCGTGTCTTTCTTGCCGTTCCCGTCCGGATCCTGCTCAGTAAAAGCTTTCATGACCTTGTACATGTCATCCAGGTTTGCAGGCGTCTTCAAGCCCAAATTGTCGAGCCAATCCTTGCGGACGATCGGCATGCCTTCGGTTCCGTAAAGCGGACGCACGAAAGGAATACCGTAATTTTTACCGTTCAAGCTAGTGTTTGTCCAGCTCTCCTTCGGGTAAGCGCTCAAATTCTTATAGTCCTTCAGGTAGGGAGTCAGATCCCAGAACGCGCCTTGATCCGCCATCTTCCGGATTTGCGCCTGATAAGGATCGCGCAGCAGCATAAGCTCGGGCAAATCGCCCGAAGCGAGCGTCACGTTCGTTTTATCCGTATAATTGTTGGCCGACACCCAGGTAATATTCAGCTTTGTATTCGTTCGTTTCTCGATCTCCTGGCGGATCGGGTCCTGCTCGCTCGGCGGCTCCGGACTGTAATAATCCGACATGATGCTGATTTCAACCGGCTTCCCGGCCGCATCCTTGCCACCCGCACCCTCTTCCTTTTGGCTGCCGCAGGCGGCAAGCACCCCCGATAAACCGATGAAACAAGATAACGCCAACACGCTTTGCTTTTTCAATTGAAATACCCCTTCCGTATGTCTTTACCGTTTATAATAAAATGGAATTTGATTTATTCTTTAATCGAGCCGATCATGGCTCCCTTGGCAAAATGCTTTTGAAGAAACGGATATACCAGCAAAATCGGCACCGTCGCAACGACAACGGCAGCCATTTTGATCGTTTCGGCAGGCAGCTGGAGGTCATTCCCCATAGCCATTGAGCCCCCCATCGAAGTCGAAGAATCCACGATCATGTTGCGCAGCAGCATTTGCAGCGGCCAATTGTGGCTGTTATTAATATACAGCATGGCATTAAAGAACGTATTCCAGTATCCCACCGCAAAAAACAATCCGAAGGCAACCATCGACGGTATGGATAAAGGCAAAATAATTTTAACCCACACGCCAATCTCGTTGCATCCATCGATGGAGGCCGCCTCCTGCAGCGCATCCGGAATACTGTCGTAGAAGCCCTTCATCAGCAGTACGTACCATCCGCTGGTCATTACCGGGACAATCAAAGCCCATAAGCTGTTTATCAGCCCGAGCTGCTTTACCAGCAAATAGTCGGGAATAATGCCCGCTTGAAACAGAGTTGTGATAAGAACCAGCACCATCAGCGTTTTGCGCCCCTTCAGTCTTTTCCTCGATAAGGTATAAGAGAAGCTGGAGGTCAACAGCAGGGAAATCAGCGTGCCGGCCGTCGCCAAAAATCCGCTGACGCCAATCGCGTTGACGAATGCTTTCGTGGAGAAAATATACTGGTACGAGATCAAGCTCCAGGATTGCGGAAACAGTACGAACCCTTTGGTCATATACTCCTGCGCCGAAGTAAACGATACTACAAACACATAGTACAGCGGAAAAATAGTGACGAGTCCGATCAGAGTCAGCAATCCTGCATTAGCGGCGGTGAAAGTGCGGTCGTTCCATGATGTGTTCATTTTAATACACTCCCTCCTCGCCCAGTTTTTTGGCAAACTTGTTGGCGATGACCACCAGAACCAGTCCCGTCATGGACTTGAACAGTCCGATAGCCGTGCTGTAGCTGAACTCTCCCTGCTGTATGCCTACCCTGAACACGTACGTGTCGAACACATCGGCCACATCCGATACGGCGCCGTTCATCATCAGCAGCACCTGCTCAAGCCCTACATCCATCATGTGACCGATGCGAAGGATCAATAAAATGACGATGACGTTTCGAATCGAAGGCAGCGTAATATGCCACATTTGGCGGAACCGCCCTGCCCCGTCCATCTTAGCGGCTTCATACAGCTGCGGATCGATGCCCGCGATCGCCGCCAAGAACAGAATCGTCCCCCAGCCCGCATCCTTCCAAATATTTTGAACGGTCAGAATGAGCCAGAACAGGTTGGGATTCGTCAGAAAATCGATCTGCGCATAGCCCGCTGCCGTCAAAAGCTTGTTAATGATTCCTTCCGAGTGGGACAACAGCAGAAAGCTAATCCCTGCAATGATGACCCAAGACAAGAAATGGGGCATGTACACAATCGTTTGAATCAGCTTCTTAAACAGCTCGTTCTTCAATTCGTTCAATAAAATGGCAAGCAAGATGGGAAGCGGGAAATAAAAGAAAAGATTCATCAGGCTGATCGCCAAAGTATTCCGAAAAAGATGAATAAAATCGGGATTTGAAAAAAAACGTTCAAAATGCTCAAGCCCTACCCAGGGACTGTTCCAAATTCCCTGATACGGCGAGAAATCCTTGAAGGCAATGCTGATGCCCCACATGGGCACGTACTTAAATATTAGAAAATACAAGACTCCCGGAACCGCAAGCAAATACAAATATTTATCCCGCTTAAAGGATTGAAGTACACCTCCTCGTTTGCTGCCGCTTTCCTTCACTTCGCTCTGCCCTGCCAAGCCGGTTTGCTTCATGATGCCGCCTGCCATAGCTGTCCTCCTTCTGTGTGAATATATGCCCATCATAGAAGCCGGTCCGATTGCCGGCAATAACACATTTCTCCTCCGAACAACCGCGAAGGATTGCACTTTTTATCGGCTTATACTTTTTTTCCGCACGTTTTTTTCCGGTATAAACCGATGCCGTTCTGCAGCCCGACTGTGCCCATAGACTCAATTTCAAAATTATCGGCTGGAAAAATGCAACATTCTCCATGCTGCGGAGTCTAATGGTTTGTACACTGTCGAAAAGGGGGTTTTGCTGTCTAACCAAGAGTACATACGAAAGAACTGACCCCAGTCATTGAAGCCGATTTCCCAAAGCGCAGACCAACGGCGGATCGAGCGAGATCCCCTATGATTATTTATTTTTAGAGGTGAACGATGAAGTTGAGGCTTGTTACGACATTATTATCCCTGCTGCTAATTGCCCTACTGCTCCCGGCCCTGGCGTTTGCGAATCCGCAGGACTCCGACGCCGGCGTCCCATTATTTTTTAACGGTAAACAATTAAAGCCCGAGGTAGCCCCCCGGATTATTAAAGACGTCACGATGGTGCCGGTCCGCATTATTGCCGAAGAGCTCGGCTCGAAGGTCGAATGGAACCAGAAAGCCCGCCAGGTGACGATTACGAAGAAAGAAACCAAGATCACGATGGTAATCGACCAGCCTGCGGCTTCGATTAACGGCGTCAAGCAGAAGCTCGATGCCGCTCCCGTCCTGATCGCGGGCAATACGCTGCTCCCCGTCCGCTTCATCGCGGAGAATATGGGCATCGACGTAAACTGGGACGACGTGACCCGTGCCGTCTATTTGACGGAGACGCCGTCCGGCGGCGCCGATCCTACGGAAACCGTTCATCCCCCGCAAGATACGGGCGATTCGGCGGACAAGCCGGCGACGGATGCGAACGGAAATCTCGTTCCCGTCATTAAATCCATCGCCATGACCGACTCACAGCTTCAAATTACGGCGGACTCCGGCAAGCTCAGCCCAACGGTATTCCCGCTGCACGGGCCCGAGCGGATCGTCGTGGACATCCCGAATGCCGTGCTGGACCCGGCGCTCTTCAGTGACGCGTCCTCCAAAAGCGGCAGCACGGTGTCAAGCAGCGTGTACGTCTCCACCGTCCGTTACTCGCAGTTCAATATCCAGCCCTATACGGTACGGATCGTACTGGATATGAAAGGATCCGCCAGCCTAAGCTGGGAATCCGGGCTGCAAACCGCTGCGTTAGTCGGCGTGCTCCAGCAGGGCGGCGGCAGTAAAGGCGGCAGCGGCAAGTACAAGGTCGTGATCGATCCCGGACACGGAGATCAGGACCCGGGCGCCAGAGCGGCCATCGGACGCGATGAGAAAGAATTCAATCTTGCTATGGGGCTTAAGGTATACAATCTGCTCCAGCAGGAATCCCAGATCGAGCCTTATATGACGCGCAATGACGATACGTTCGTGCCGCTTGATGACCGGGGCAAGTTCGCCAATGATCTGCATGCCGATCTATTCGTTTCCATTCACGGCAACAGTTACATCGCCTCTTCCACAGGCACGGAAACGTATTATTACAAGTCCGACAGCATCGACTTTGCCAACGTCATGCATAAGCATTTGGCGCCGGCTACCGGCTTTGCCGACCGCGGCGTGCGTCAAGAGGCGTACCGCGTGGTAAAGATAACTAATATGCCGGCCATCCTGCTTGAGGTAGGCTTCCTTTCCAATCCGACGGAAAGCGCGACGATGTTTGACGAGGCCTTCCAGAACAAGGTAGCGGCTGCCATCGTCGCAGGCATCAAAGAACAGCTTCAAATTCCGTAAGGAAGCAACAGTTAAAGGTGGTGGATTCGATGCAAAAAATGACGCTGCGCGGAATCGTTCTGATCGGAGCCGTCGCTCTGGCCTTGTCCGGCTGCGGGCAGAAGCCTTTAAGCGGCCCGTCGTCCCAGGAGAGCCCGTCCGCTCCCCCTCCGGCTGACAGCAGCAAGACGACGCCTGCTTCCAATGCCAAGGATGCGGCGGAAGGTCAACCCAATCAGTCAAATGACGCCATTCACAGCGAAATTAAAGCTTATTATGGAGACGAGCAGCAAACCATGCTGGTAGAGCGGCAAGTCGCGATCAACTACAAAGAAGAGAAGGACAAATATACTACGGCGCTCTGGACCTTGAAGAAAGCGCCTGCGGACAGCGGTCTGGTACCGTTGGCCGCCGCACTCGGCTTCAAATCTGCCGTATTGAAGGACGGCACGCTGACCGTAAACGTAACGCTTTCCGCTGAGGGCCGTCTGGGCGCCCCCGGCGAGCAGATGCTGCTCGAGGCGTTGAAGAAAACGTTGTTCCAGTTCCCGGAAGTCGGCGCCATCGATATTCTGGTGGACGGAAAGCCTGAAGAATCGTTAATGGGTCATATGGAACTGCCCCATCCGATCAAGCGACCTATGTAGGCCAACTGTATTCCTGCTGGCGGCCTAGCGTCTAGGACTCTATCAATCTATAATCAGGAAAAAAGCAGCCTGCCGGAACAACGGCAGGCTGCTTTTTTTGCATGGCCTTCTACAAATAGAAGAAATTGGATCATCCGTTCAAAAAAATGAACTTTTCTTTCTATTCCCTTATGGAATCTTGTAAAAAAACGTTGGAATTTGTAGAAAAGATATTAAAATAATATTAGGATATAAATCTATGATAAAGGGGATTACCCAAGTGAATAACAAGTCGGTCATCACCGGTTTTGGAATCAGGCTGCCAAAAGTTCAGAATAGTCTTCAATTCGAGCAATTGTTGAGAAACGGAACTTGTACACACTCGATCGTCCCTGGTCTGGGCCCCCGTCAAGAAAGCCTTGTTTGCGGAATCATTGACGAAGAGCTGGAAGAAGCTTCGGAGAGGGAGCTGCGCGGCTATCCAAGAGCGGCCCTGCTCGCCATAGCGGCAGCCAAGGAAGCGGTCGAACGCGCGCGGCTCGTCAAGTCCGGCGCACGGATCGCCGTCATCCTGGGAACCTCCACCTCCAGCCTGCCCGAAATCGAGCACTGCAACCAGCTTTACCAAAATAACGACTATCGTAAAATAAGCGTGCTTAATGCCGGATTAACGAATATACATAGTTTATCGTCAGGAGTCGCCAATTATTTCGGCTTCGGGGAAGGAAATTGGGTATTTACGCTAACAAACGGTTGTTCTTCCGGCTCAGATGCCGTATTGTTAGGGAAGACTTTAATTGAAAACGGCGTAATCGACGTTTGCATTGCCGGCGCTGCGGAAACGCCCCTGTGCAACGCAGCCATAGCGAGCTTTGCTAAACAGCGAGCCATTAAATTTAATGCCGGTATCGGCGAGACCGGGAACCCTTTTTCCCGAAACGGCAATACCTTCGTAATCTCCGAAGGCGCTGCGATCGTCGTGCTGGAATCGGAGCAAATCGCCAAGCTTCAAAATAAAACCGTTTACGGGTATATTACGGGAGCGGCTGCCAATAATGACGGAGTAAATATACATCAAATGAATATGCACGGAGACCGGTTATACGAAACGATGGTGCAGGCGGTAGGCAATCAGCAGATTACCTATACGAATAGCCTGGCGCTTGGGCTCGGCATCCAGGATGCCAACGAAGCGAAGAACCATCTCCGTCTGCTTGGAGCCTCGACCCCCATTACCTCCATTAAGGGAATGGTCGGTCATGCATTTGCCGCATCCGGCGTCGTACAGCTTATATCTTCTTTAATCAGCTTGGAGCAACAATTTATTCCGCCGACCATACATAGTGATTTTGCCGGCTACGAGCATTTGAATATCGTTAAGGAGACGCTGTCCCGCGACATTCAATCCGTTGCTGTCACTTCCCATGGCTACGGTGGAAATAATAATACTATCGTGGTGTCGAAAGAAGGTTAACGTATGAGTTTTATACTCATGGCGGCTATGTCCCTGGTGCCGCTGTTTCTTGGGATGTCCAGTAAGATCATGATTAAGACAAAAATGACGAATGCCATGATCATGTTTATGATTTTTATAAGTCTGTGGCAGTTGGACGTAAGCTTCCTATACAGTCTCGATCTGTTCAGCCAGGATGTGATCTTCTTCATGTTCAGGCTTCTTAGGATCGGGTCTATCATGCTTCCGCCGGCTTTTTTGTACGTGGGCTATGTGGCTATCAAATATTTGACTAAAGAAAACGGCAACTGGCTTAAATGGATCATTAACAAATATACGCTGGCCGCTTACTATTGTTGGTCATTGTTTGTCTATATCATTAACTGGAGCGACCTTGGCGTCCTGGGCCTGGACAAGATCAAAGGCTATGAGAATATAAACGTCCTCTACCCGATCTATGGCGAATGGAGCGGCTTGTTTGCCAACCATATCAAGCTGCTGATCGTCAGTATTTTATTGACGCTGCTTGCGAGCCGTAAGGTTGTCGATAACTATGTGAAATTGTTTCTGACTCTGTTCAGTCTCACCTTCTTGTTGACCTATTCCGTCGGTGTCATGAACCTGCAGGCGAGCACGTTTATTTATTCCAGCCAAATCGCCGTCATGATCTTCTCCATCTTCATTTTCTTCACCTTCGTACATATGAACACCAAGATGTTTAAAGAATCCAACAAGATTCTGAAGCGAAAAGAACAGGAAGAACAGATCGAGATTACGACCTCCGGATTGATTCATGAGATCCGGAATCCGCTGACAATTATGAAAGGGTATTCAGAGCTGCTGGCCCGATACGAGGAGCTGGATAGCAAAGCACAGGGGATGGTCAGTCAGATTCAAATGGCCGGCGCGCACATGAACAGTGTGGTGCTGAACTATAACGAATTCATCAAGAGCGGGAAAATCAGCACGGAAGAAACCGACATCATTGAGATTATTCAGGAAGCTATGGTACTGACCTCAATTAAGGCAAAGGAAAAAGACGTCGCTATCGAGCTCAAGAAAGGAAAGCCGACGATCGCCCGGGTCGACAAGGATAAAATCAGGCAGGTATTCATTAACCTGATTAACAACAGCATCGATGCGATGGAAGGCAAAGAGCTGCGGCAGATTAAAATTCGAGTGACCAGCAACAGCAACGATATCAACATTTTCTTCAACGATACCGGATCGGGCATCCCGGAGGAGCGGTGGAGTCAAATCTTCACCCCGTTCCACACGACCAAGGAAACCGGAATGGGACTCGGCCTGTCGATCTGCCAGCGGATCTTGAATTCCCATGGAGGCAGCATCGAAATCGTCAAAAGCAGCGACAAGGGAACCGAGATGAAAGTCACGATCCCGGTCATCTACTACGAGCGGATCGTCAGTCCTTAAGCTATGCTGGGATATTCAACTTTCCCGGCAGCAAAACAAACACCTTTTTCACGCCTGATGCCGCAAGGACGGCCGCGCGTACAAGAGGTGTTCTTTTGCTGTTTCATGGTGAATCCTCCCGTTTTGCATTCCCTCATTGAGTTGTTCCGCCCTTGTAGCTTATAATAAAGCGAGAAATATAGTTAAAGGGAAAAGGTGTTATAGCATGAGCATATTAAACGTAGAACATTTGAGCCACGGCTTCGGGGATCGGGCCATCTTCAACGATGTCTCCTTCCGCCTGCTCAAGGGCGAGCATATCGGTCTTGTCGGCGCCAACGGCGAGGGCAAGTCCACTTTCATGAACATCATTACAGGCAAGCTGCAGCCGGACGACGGCAAGATCGAATGGTCCAAGCGGATGCGTGTCGGATATCTCGATCAGCATGCCGTGCTGAGCAAAGGCATGACGATCCGCGACGTGCTGAAGGGAGCCTTCCAATATCTGTTCGATATGGAGCAAGAGATGAACGATATGTACGGCCGGATGGGCGACGTTTCCCCCGAGGAGCTCGAACAGCTGCTGGAGGATGTCGGGACGATCCAGGACACGCTGACGAGTCAGGATTTTTATTTGATCGATGCGAAGATTGAGGAAACGGCGCGAGGTCTCGGGCTGACCGATATCGGTCTGGATAAGGACGTCAACGACCTGAGCGGCGGGCAGCGGACGAAGGTGCTCCTGGCCAAGCTGCTGCTTGAGAAGCCGGACATTTTACTGCTGGACGAGCCGACGAACTATTTGGACGAGCAGCATATCGAATGGTTGAAGCGTTACCTGCAGGAATACGAGAATGCGTTCATTCTGATCTCGCATGATATTCCCTTCCTGAACAGCGTCATTAACCTGATTTATCATATGGAGAACCAGGAATTGAACCGCTATGTCGGCGACTATGACTATTTCCTCCAAGTATATGATATGAAAAAGCAGCAGCTGGAATCGGCCTATAAGCGCCAGCAGCAGGAGATTGCCGATCTGAAGGACTTCGTTGCGCGGAATAAAGCGAGCGTCGCGACGCGGAATATGGCGATGTCCAGGCAGAAGAAGCTCGACAAAATGGATGTGATCGAGCTGGCCAAGGAGAAGCCGAAGCCGCAGTTCAACTTCAAGGAAGGGCGAACGTCCGGCAAGCTGATTTTTGAAACAAAGGATCTCGTCATCGGCTACAATGAGCCGCTGTCCCGCCCGCTCGATCTGCGCATGGAACGCGGGCAAAAAATCGCCCTGGTCGGCGCGAACGGTATCGGTAAAACGACGCTCCTCCGCAGTATCCTCGGCGAGATCAACCCGCTGTCCGGTACCGTCCAGCGCGGCGATCTGCTGAACATCGGCTATTTCGAGCAGGAAGCGAAAGATGCCAATTACAACACCTGCATCGAAGAAATCTGGCAGGAGTTCCCTTCCTTCACCCAGTTCGAGGTGCGCGCGGCGCTGGCGAAATGCGGTTTGACGACCAAGCATATCGAGAGCAAAATTACCGTGCTGAGCGGCGGCGAGAAAGCGAAGGTACGCCTGTGCAAGCTGATCAACCGCGAAACGAACCTGCTCGTGCTCGACGAGCCCACCAACCACTTGGATGTGGATGCGAAGGATGAGCTGAAGCGCGCATTGAAGACGTACAAGGGCAGCATTCTGATGATTTCCCATGAACCGGAATTTTACCGCGACATCGTGACGGACATCTGGAACTGCGAATCGTGGACAACCAAAGTATTCTAAAAGTAGGCTACATGAACAAAAGCAGCAGAAGACTTCGCGTCTTCCGCTGCTTTTTTGACGTTCTCATTTTTTCAGATGAAACGGGACGGTCGTAACGATAATATCTCTGCGGTACAGCAGAACGGTGCGGATCAGCAAGCTGGACTGGTTATGCAGCACATTGTGCCAGCTTTTCTTCGGGATGAACTGCGGGATGACGACCGTGACCCGGAAGTTCGATTCTTCCGCCTTATTGGCTACCGTATCGATAAACTTGGTTAACGGCTGAATAATGCTCCGGTAGTGGGAATGCAGGGTGACCAGGCGGATGTCCGGCTGCCACTGGTTCCACTTCGCCTCGAACTGCTTCTCGGTCTCTCTTTCAAACGCAACATACACCGCAATAATCTGGTCCGGCGAGAGCGATTTGGCATAGTTCAACGAATTCTCCACCACATGGGTGATCCCTGCGACAGGCACGATAATGACGTTGCCTTCGATAGGCGGGGCAGGCTCGCAGGTGTTCAGACTGAGCTGCTCCCCAACGGCCTGATAATGCTTCTTGATCCGGTGAAAGATGAGCACTATGCAGGGTAGAAAGATCAGCACCGACCACACCTGGGCAAATTTCGTAATAAAAAAGATCCACATGACAGAAAAGCTGATCAATGCCCCAATACAGTTAATCGATAATTTGATGATCCAGCCGGGCGGCTTATCGTTCATCCATTTCACCATCATGCCGGTCTGAGCCAAGGTGAACGGAATAAACACGCCCACCGCATAGAGCGGAATCAGCTGCTCCGTACGTCCCTCAAACACGATAATAAGCAGAATGGACGCCGCGGACAAAAAGACGATCCCGTTCGAGTAGCCCAGCCGGTCTCCGCGTACGGTAAACATCCGGGCAATATATTTATCCTTCGCCAAATTCACGGCCAGCAGCGGGAATGCTGAAAATCCGGTATTCGCAGCCAGCACAAGAATCATCGCTGTCGTCGCCTGGATGAAGTAATACATGAGCCCCCTTCCGAAGGTTGTCGAAGCGATCTGCGACAGCACCGTTTCCCGCACATTCGGTACGATGCCTTCATAATAGGCCAGAAAAACAATACCCGAAAATAAAAGCGCCAGTAAAAGACCCATGGCTGCCAACGTTCTCGATGCGTTGTTGGGCGCGGGGTCCTTAAAGTTCGGGATGGCGTTGGAGATCGCCTCGACCCCGGTCAAAGCCGAGCTGCCGGATGCAAAGGCGCGCAGCAGCAAAAATAACGAAATACCGGCTACCGGGGTGCCGATCGGAGCATGCAGGTCTGCGGGCAGCTTCCCTGAGGCGATCTGAACCAAGCCTGCCGCAATCATGATGCCGAGGGCCAGCACGAACAAATACACCGGGTAGGCCAATATGGAGGCCGATTCGGTCAAGCCCCGCAAATTCAGAATCGTAATCAGAACGACGAGCGAACACGCGATAAGCACATTATGGTGGTGCAGATGCGGAAAGGCCGACGTGATGGCATCGGTTCCCGCGGAAATACTGACAGCCACCGTCAAAATATAGTCCACGAGCAGCGAGCCGCCTGCGATCAGGCCCGGATTCTCGCCCAGATTTTCTTTGGATACGACATAGGCGCCGCCTCCGTGAGGGTAGGCGAATATGACCTGTCTATACGATAAAATAAGCGCCAGCAAAAGGACCAGCACGCCGACCGCAATCGGAATGGTATACCAGAAAGCGGCCATGCCGACGGTCACCAGCACGATCAGAATCTGTTCCGGCCCATACGCGACGGAGGACAAGGCGTCGGACGAGAGAATCGCGAGCGCCTTCGTTTTATTCAGTTTTTGCTCTCCCAGCTCATTGGACTTCAAGGGCTGGCCGAGCAGCAGTCTCTTGATGGTATAGTACATGTTCCACCCCGTGCGGTTTTTTCTTATATTATCCATTATGCGCGAAATTGAAACCCGTTATGATAAACTGCCCTGAACGCAAAAAAACGGCGCTTCCTCTAGCTGAGGAGGCGCCGCCGGGCTTGTTGAGAAACTCCTTACATGACAGGGGACTCCGGTTGGGTATCTTTCGGGAGATACCCAACCGGAGTCTGTGCTCATTTTTGTTTAAGGCGGGTTTCAGAGCAGCTCGAATGCCTGGCGGTATTCAAGCTTCAGGCAGACGAAGTCCGTTTGTTACGTTACCGGAATACCGCGCAAGCCTTGCACGGGCTGAGCTTACTGGCCCGCTGCCGGCTCCGCAGTCACTTTGTAAGCCGAGGAGATGTAGACGTCAGCCTTCGGCTCCGTCACGACGGACGCATTCATCGCGTCCGGCTGCGGATCCTGCAGCGTGTAGTGAATGACGGCTTGGCCATCCTGGCCGAACTGGATGTCCGTCACGGCAATGGCATAGCCGGCGCTTGGCTTGGAACCGCGCGATAGCGTCACCTTATTGACCGCATCGTTCACCGGCTCGACCGAAACGGCGATTTCTTCAGCCGGCACAGGCTTTTGCTGATGAGCCTCTACCACCTTGCTTGCATTGTAAACCCAGGCCGCCGCTTCGCCGCGGGTAAGGGCGGCTTTGGGATACAGCTTCCCTTCCTGGTCAAGCGTTGCAATCTTGTACAGCAGGAGCCGCTGCAGCGCGCCTTGGTATTGTACAGTGATCTGATCGGCGTCCTTGATCTCAATATACATTTTGACCAGCGGGAAGTTCCCCTTCTTCTCCAACGCGCGGACCAGCAGATCGCCGAACTGCTCTCTGGACATGACCGCATTCGGGTCCACATCCTTAGGAATATCCAGGCCGTTATAATAAGCAATGATGAAAGCATCGGCGTACCAGGCATCATCGGCCACGTGCGTATAAATACCCGAAGCTGTCGGCTTGTTGGCAAAGCGGATCGCATCCAGATTCAGGTCCAGCCCTTTCACAATCATCTGCAGACTTTGCGCGAAGCTGATCTGGCCCTTCGGAGCAAAATGCTCGTTATCGATGCCGCTCACCACCCCGCGGTTTTGCAGTGCGGCGATGGCCTCCTTCTGGGCATCCTCCACGTCGGAAAAAGCAAAGGCCGTGCTAAAGGTAAGACTGCTCACCAATGCGGATGTCAAAGTTATAGCGGCTAATTTTTTCACAGTAATTTCTCTCCTTTTAGCGGGTATGTTTTTGTTCCTCTAGAGTTACCCTTTAAACGGAGAGCGTGTAAAAAAGGTTGCACCGCTCCGCAAACATTTTTTATCCCTTCAATCCGGAGGTCGCTATGCCCTCGACAAAATGCCGCTGCGCTGCGAAAAACAGCAGGATCTGGGGAATGATCGACAACAGCGACATCGCGAGCACCTGGCCCCAGGAGACGGCCGACTGCGTATCGATGAACATGCGCAGCGCCAGCGGTACGGTAAATTTATCGACCGTATTCAAATAGATAAGCGGGCCGAAGTAGTCTTCCCAATGCCACAGGAAGGAGAAAATCATGACCGTGATCAAAGCCGGCTTCATCAGGGGCATAATAATGCGCCAATAAATGCCGAACCAGGTGCAGCCGTCGATTTTGGCCGACTCGTCCAGTTCGCCCGGAATCCCTCGAATGAATTGGATCAGCAGGAAAATAAAGAAGGCGCCGCCCATCGCGCTCGGCACGATAAACGGAAGATACGTGTTCACCCAGTTGAATTTATGAAACATTGCATACTGCGGAATCAAAGTAACTTGAGCCGGCAGCATAATCGTCAGCAGCAGCAGCGAAAACCACATTTTCTTCAAAGGAAAATTAAGCCGCCCGAAGCCGAACGCAACCAGACTGCTGGAGATGACGGTCAAGACGGTCGTCGTCACGGTCAGCTGAAAGCTGTTGATATAAAAGTAAGTGAACGTATATTTCGGCAGCGCCACCCAGCCGTCGGCATAATTGCTCCATTGAAATTGGCCCGGGAACAGCGTCGGGAGACTCAGCTCCATGTTCGTCTTGAAGGAAGCGCCTACCCACCACAGCACCGGATAAAACATGACCGCACTGAACAGCAGCAGAACGATATGGGTGAGCAGCTTGCTCTTGGTTAACGTCTTCATCGTTTCCCTCCCGCTTCATTCTCGTAGAATACCCAATACTTGGATGCAATAAAGTTAATGACAGTAGCCACCGCCACGATCACCAGCAGAATCCAGGCCAATGCGGAAGCATAGCCCATATGCAGGGTCGCGAACGCTTTCTGGTACAAATAAAGAGCGTACATCTCGGTAGAATTCAGCGGCCCGCCGTTAGTAACTACGAACGCCGATGTGAACGATTGGAACGAATTAATGACGCCCATAATCAGATTGAAGAAAATAACCGGGGACAGCAGCGGAAGCGTCACCATGAAAAACTGCCGGAGCTTTCCGGCCCCGTCTACAGCGGATGCTTCATAAAGCTCTCCCGGGATTTGCTTCAATCCCGCCAGGAAAATAATCATCGCCGAGCCGAACTGCCAGACGCTCAGCAGCACCAGGGTGCCGAGCGCCGTCCCGGGCGTGCCGATCCAGTTCTTCGCCTCGATGCCGAACAGCGGAACGATATGGTTGATAAAGCCGCTGATGCCAAAAATATTTTTCCACAGCACCGCCACGGCGACGCTGCCCCCAATGAGTGAGGGCAAATAAATGATCGTCCGGTAAAATCCGATGCCCCGCATCTTTTTGTTCAGCAGCATAGCTACCAGCAGGGCGAAGATCAGCCGGGCCGGAACGGAGGTCGCCACGAAAATAAACGTAACCTTCAACGAATTGTAAAAGAAACGGTCTCCGGAAATTTCCTGAAAGTTCTGCATCCCGATCCAACGCGGAGGACTGAGCAGCGAAAAGTCCGTAAATGTATAGTACAGCGATTGGATCATCGGCCAAACCGTCAAGATGGCAAAGCCGATCAGCCACGGAGAAATAAACAAATATCCGGCCAATGGCGAATAGGAATGATTTTTCAGCTTGGCCGTCTTCGCGCTTTTCATCGGCTTGCTCACTGTCATTGCAGAATCCTGATTCATGCTATCGCCCCGATCCGTCATCGTTATTTCTCGTATTTCTTGCCAGCCTTCGCCAGCTCGTCAAAAGCTTGCTCCGGAGTGATCTTTTCGAACATGAGTCTCTCTCGGATGTCCTGTTCATCCTTGGCGAAGTCGGTCCAGCCCGGCGCCCCCGGATTGAATACCTGCGGCTTAAGCGCCGTCTTGTTGATCATCTCTACCGTCAGCTTGTCGCCGAGATTGAACTTGGGCTGCAGCTGCGCTACGATCTTGCTCGTAATCGGAACGCCACGGGTCGTGCCGCCAATTTCGCCTGCCTCCGGATCGTTAATGAACCAGTCGATAAACTTCTTCGCTTCTTCCTTATACTGCGAATCCTGGCTTACGCTGAAGTAGAACGTCGCCTTCAACCAGCCGCCGCCCTGTACTCCTTGAGGCATGGCCGCCACGCCGATCGCACCCGGCTTCAGCGCGTCATACGCCGACACTTGAGCCGCATGCAGCCCTTTGAACAGCAGCTTGCCGTTAATCAGCATGTCGGCCGTCGGATCCAGGTCCTTGTCCGCCAGCTGCACATCCGGAGGCGGAACGACGCCGTCTTTTCTTAATTGAGCGAATTTCTTCGTCCACTCCAGCCAGGATTCTTTGTCATAGTTAAATTTGCCATCTACCGTAACCGGCCAGCCCTTCCCTCGGCTCAATTGGAACGCGGCATACTGCGTCGTATCCGTAGTCCCGTCCTTGATTACATACTGCCCTTTGCCCAGCTTCGGCTTAATCTCTTCCACCAGCTTAAAGTAATCGTCCCACGTATACCCGTCCTTTGGCGGCGCTACGCCGAGCTTCTCCAGCGCTGCCTTATCGTAAATCATCCCCCATGCGTTGTTCCCGAGCGGAACCGCCGTTAACTTCCCTTTATATTTCCCCGTATCCAGCAGGCTCGGGTCGATATCATTTGTATTGATCCCCGACGATAAATCGGCGAGCTGTCCCCTCCCGTTCCAATCCGCCAGCCAAGCGGCATCCATTTGAATAATATCCGGCGCATTTTTAGCAGCTGCCTGGGTCGTCAGCTTATCCAAATAGCCGTCAAAGCCTTGATACTGCGTCTCAAACGTTATGTTCGGATTTTTCTTCGTATACAGATCCAGTATTTTCAGCGTGGCGTCATGCCTTGCCTGTGAGCCCCACCACATGACGCGCAGCTTGATCGGCTTGGCGCCGGTACTTGTCGCGGTCTGCGTCCCGCCCGTTTGCGGTGCGGGCTGAGCCTCCTCCTTCACTCCCAGCGAGCTGCAGCCGGCAGCTGTAAAGGCTAACAGCAGCGCTGCTACAGCAGCTGCGGTCTTACGCGGTACGATATTCATGGACATATAATTTTTCCGCCTCCTCTATATAAAACGCTTACAAATCGATTTGGACATCAGACCGCTGCGCTCTGCCCGGTTGAGAACAAAAGCGCAGCCGCTGAATCCTATATTTTTAGAATAAAGACCTATTTGGAAAAAGATTGCGTGATGTCCGCTTCGATCTCTTTGGAAGCCGTTTTATGGAACTTGGAGGTCGAAATCAGCTGCTTGAGAATGGATTCGTATTGATCCGAATCGAATGGCACCTCGACAGGACGTTCCGTAAAAGACGACAGCATGATCCCATTGGCAATCGTAACCGAGCGGATGCCCTCCGGCCCTTCGGCGATCAGCTCGCCCTCTCCTGTGGCGACTCTGTGGATGAACTTCTCCGTGACCACCTTGTGTCCGGTCGGCACCTCCGTATCCACCTCAAGCTCGCTCTCCTCGCTCTCCACGTTGGCGAAGCCCTGTGTCGTTTCCTGCAAATGCTTCAGCATCGATACTTTGTTCCGGAAAAGCCGAAGCTTATTATTTTCGAAGACAAGCCGCCCGTTCTCTCCTACGATTTCCAGCCGGTTTACCCCAGGCGACTCCGCCGTCGTGACCATAAAATGCCCGATCATGCCGTTCTCATGCTCGAAGTAAGCGGTTACCTCATCTTCCACCTCAATATGATGGTATTTGCCGATATGTGCGTGACCGCTGATTTTGGAAGGCACACCGAACACCCATTGATAAAAGTCGAGATTGTGCGGGCATTGGTTGGTCAGGATGCCGCCTCCCTCGCCCGCCCAGGTGGCGCGCCAATCGCCGCTGTCGTAGTACGCCTGCGACCGGAACCAGGCCGTATTGATCCAGGTCGCTCTCGTCAGCTGCCCCAGCTCGCCGCTGTCGACGAATTCTTTGATCCGCTTGTAAAAAGGCAGTGTCCGCTCCTGGAACATCATGCCGAACACCAGCTCAGGATGAGACTCCTTCGCCTTGTTGTAGGCATCGATCGTCCGGCGCGCCTCGTTCACATGGACTGCCAGCGGCTTCTCGCACAGTACGTGCAGACCGCGTGCGAAGGCTTCAATCGCCAGATCCGGATGGCTGTAATGCGGTACGGCGATAATGACCGCTTCCAAGCCCGAGCGGTCAAACAGATCCGCAGGCTCGTAATACGCGGTTGTTCCGCATTCCGCTGCGAACTGGTCCGCCTTTTCTTTCACCTGATCGCATACGCCGACAAGCTCGATTTGCTCCATGGATTTGATATTGCGAATGTGCGTTTTACCGATATTGCCTAAACCGATCAGACCTACTTTTACTTTCCGAGCGCTCATAGGACGCTACCTCCCTTAGTCGAAGTTCAAATCATGAACCAAGCCAGACCTTCCTGCTGAAGCAGCCTTTTCAAGGCTTTAACCGCAATCTTAAACCGCTGCGGGCCGTCTTGATCGGGAAAGGCTTTCGTCAAATGCGGCTCGATGGACAAAAATCCGGAGAAATTGCGCTCCTTCAGCGCCTTAACGAATGTCGGGAACTCCCCGTCTCCCTCGCCCGCCGGGACAAATATGCGGGCTTGGCGGTCCGCATCCTTGATATGTACATATTCCAGGTAGGAATATAACAGCGGGTACGCTTCGCACATCGGCATAATCTCGTTCATCACGAAATTGCCCGGGTCGAAGGCCAGCCTCAAGCTCGCCGAATTGCAGTGCTGCAGGATGTCCAGGCACCGTTCGTCGGTGTTGCCGTATACGCCGCTCTCATTCTCCAGCAGCAGGGTGATCTGCGCCTGTTCCGCTCTCACGGACAGCTGCTTCATGCGGGACAGCACTTCATCACGGTATGGCTCGGGCGCTTCCTGCTCCGGGATAAAATAGGAGAATATCCGGATGTAAGGCGCTTCCAGCTGCTTGGCGATAGCCAATGCGCGATCGACACGCTCCAGTTCGGGACCGAACGGCTCCTGAATCGGATACTTGCCGATCGGCGAACCGATCGAGGAAATCCGGATGCCCTTGGCGTCCAGCTCCGCTTTCAGGCGGATTAATTCATCATCGGTCAAATTCATTACATTTTTGCCGTACACGCCTCTCAGCTCCAAATGGGTAATTCCCTCCGAAGCGAGCACGTCCAGCTGCTCGTCCAACTGCCCAGAGATTTCGTCGGCAAATCCTGTTAAAATAAGCAAAAGGCTTCACCTCTCCTAAACTTTGTAAACGATTTCAACCAAGGTTGATATCACTTAGTTTAGCAGGAGGTGAAGCGCTTAAGATACTTTCCCGTTGACCAACTTCGGGATGCCGTTGTTCTATAATTGACTTTTTAGGAGGCGCCGGTATTGATCCGGTGTTTTGCCCTCCCACTGCTTGAATACTTTGATGAAGTGAGACAGGTTTTTGAAGCCGGTTAAGTAGCAAATGTCCGTCACCGATTTTCCTGGTTCTACCAGAAATAAAATTTTAGCCTGATTGATTCTTCGCTTGTAAATGTAATGAAACATTGTCATCCCCGTCACTTCGCGGAAAATGCGGACCAAATAATATTTGTTGATGTGCAGAAACTCCTCCAGCTGATCGAGGCAAATATCGGTCATGTAGTGCTTCTCAATGTAGGTTAAAGCATTTTGCACGTGCTGCTCCTTCTCCGAAGGGAACGCAACCTCCTCCCGCACCGGCTTCATCAGCACCTGGCAAATGAAAAACAGCGCTTCCAGACAGGCCACGCGAAACCTTTCGCGCGAGAACGGATCGTCTGCGGAGTAGAGCCGGTTCATCCTGTAAAGCATGTCCTCGAACTCGGCCCGCTCGTCCTCGTTGAGCTGGACCTTATAATTGCCGAGCCGCTCGAACGGCTCCAGCGGATTGACCGCGAACACATGCTCGGACACCGCGCGGAAATAACCGGGATCGAAATTAAGCAGCGTCCGGATATACGGATGTCCTTCAAAGCTCTTCGGCATATGCAGCGTCATCCCGTGCATGACAATCAGTGTACCCGGCGCAAGGAAGTGGATTTTATCGCCGATCAGATAACTCCCTTTGCCCTCATGGAAATAAAAGATTTCGTAATTATCATGGGATTGGAAGTGCCCTCCCACTACAGGAATGCTTTTTAAATATTCATAGCTCAGCAAATATAACCGCTCCATGCCAACCCCTCCACCATGCTGGAAAATACAGGACGATACCCTACCGGATTGCCCGACCTCTATTATAGCATCCGCCGCTCTTCGCGTACGCTATGATAAAGCAGAGAATACTAAATTTTCCAAAATGCAGCCGTTCCGGCCGGTCGAGCTTCCGGGCTTATCAAGCCCCTGACCTCACCAGCGGATTTGCCTGACCAGCCGGATCAGCTTCTGCCGCTCTTCCATCGATACGGGCCAGGCTTCGATCTCTTGAACGATGCGCGTCAAGTTGGTATAGCCTTTAGCCAAGCCGTTCAGGCGGGCCGCCAAAGTGCCGTCGGTTAACGCTTCTTCGGAGGGATAGAGGGCCTCCAGGTGACGAACGGCGTCCGGATACCTCTTCAAGTAGTACTTTTGGTGCCTGTTCTCTGCCGGATAAAAGACAGACCTGGGCACGATTTCCGTATCCGGTCTTCCTTTTCCCTGCTCCTCCAGCGTTCCAAGCACATCTTGCATGCTGTGAAGCTGCTCTTCGCTGTCATACATCAAGAGCGATTGGTACTGCCGTCCCTTGTAATCGTTAATATTCACCGGATTGTGGCGGCTCCAGAACAGCTCCGCGATCGTTGCGATCGATATCATATCGGGCTCGAAGGTAACCTCGACGACCTCCGTATGGTCCCCCAGCTCCCTGTATACAGGATTCGGTGCCGTTCCGCCCGCGTAGCCGACTCTTGTTCGGATGACGCCCTGCAGCTGGCCGAACAAGGCGTCCGGACTCCAGAAGCAGCCCATGCCGAGAATAACCGTATGCTCTCTGCCGCTCATTAAGCTCACCTCCTGTCGATATCATAGCATAAGGAATAAAGGACTTTCAGCCCGGCTTTCCCTGCTGCCGGATGACTGTAGTCCTTGATAGATATTATGACCTCGTCCCTATCTTTTCTTGTCTAAAACGGGTCTTCCCACAAAGATTCTTGTGTAATTCGTCACATTTTTGCCTTAGCTTGTTAAGCTTATTGACATTTGAATTGATAATGATTATCATATGGCTTGGATGAAAATGATTATCATTATTATTAAAGAATAAAATAGCTCATCGGAGGAGTCGCCCCATGCGTAAAGCGGTCAGCTTTGTGTTCGAGATGATGCCGCTTGTGCTGATGATTACCGGGCTGACGATCTGGAGGCTGAAGGCCCAGGCGCGCAAGCGGAGCCGCAAGAAAGGAAATGCCGCCATCGCCGCTTAATCCGCTGCCGTAATACGGAAGCGATGAAGCACGGAAGCACCGCTCCTTAACGGGATAAGCGGTGCTTCGCGTTTGCTTCAGTTTCGCCGGATCCCCTTATCATTGCGCCGTTTCTAGGAATTGGACAAGGCCGGCCGATCCACGCCGCTTTTCGGAGTTTTAATGCTCCCTCCGTTGCGTATGACGACTTCCACTGCTTCCTCCAGCTGAAGCTGCGGATACGTTTTCTCGCGCCACTGCTTCAGCTCGGGTAAGGACATTTTATTGCGAAAATATTGGCCGAAGCCCAAAATATCGGATTGATTCTTTTGAAGCTTGGCGGTCAGCTGCTGAAATCTTTTTTGCAGAAGGTCTTTCAGCTCTTTCTCAATCATGCTCATCGTCGTACCTTCCTTCATCTCCTCGATGGTAACGACGACCTTCAGCCGGTTCATCACCCTAGGCCCGCCCGATTCCAGCGTGGCTTTTTTCTGGACTTTGGCTCCAAGCACCACTACACTCGCATGCTCCATCACTTCGATATGAGCTCCATCGTATTTATTTTGATAAATGTTATACAGCAGCGTCTCACTAGGAGTAATGAGATTCACCATCTTGTCCCGGTACATCACAGCCGAGCCTTTGAAGCGGAACATCGTTTCCTGCTCCTTGCTCAGAACGGGGATGGCAATGTCTTCGGTATAAGAATATAGGGACCGGTAAACCTCCCAGATGGTCGCTTCCGAAATATAGGGCGTCCAGCCGGCCTGTTTGCTGAAAAAGTCATAAAAGCCCTGCCCTGCCTCCTCCCCGTCCTCACTGGGCGCGCTTAAAAAAGCGGACAGCTCGCCATTGACAATGGCTACTAATGTCTTGGACTGAATCGCACTCGACTGCATCGTATATTCTATGATATCCCGTATGCCCTCACGCGCAAGATCCTCGCTGACCAGGATCAGCTTCAAATGAAGCAGGTCAATGCTGTTCTCCATCTTCATCCGCATGCCTTCTATAGCTTGGCTGATCGTTGCCGCTTCGGATTCGATATGGCGGATCTGCATCGTGCCTCCTCTAGGCTCCGGGATACGCAGCCCGACTCTGTATTTCTGATGCTTGCCTTTACAGATGCCCATAGCTACAGGCAGCGCCCTTTTGTTAATATCCTTACTCTCCCAGCAGCCTGTCAGCAAAGCGAGCGGGAGCAGAACCAGCAGTGCACGGCGGAATCTCAAGTGACAGCGCGCCTCCTTTTGTATACCAAACCGATTATGCTTAGAATTACAGGCAGTCCTACAATACAATAAAACCGCAGCCCCGTATCGAGCCAGATCAGCTCTTCAATCGTAGTCCAATTCGGGATAAAGCAAGTCGCGATATAACTAGTCAGGGTAATAAGGACGGACCATCCTTTTCGGGAAAAGCCAAAATATAGCTTATGAAGCATCATGGCGGTCATCCATATTAGAAGAGCGATATACATAAGGATAAAACTTAGCGTCGCCGTTACGTAAAAAATGGTGACGCGCTCAAACATGAGCCAAAATATATTGATCGTATCCATAGCTTCAATGAACGGAAACAAATACTTGGATGCCGTCTCATGCCCGAAAACAAGCAGCGGCACATAGATCGACGCCAAGGTAAGCGGCAACAGAAGACCCAGGTAGAGGAGCAAATAATATTTTTTGGCCCCCGCCTCCAACTGAATATACGGCCGGATAATGCCCAGAAATAAAAAGCTGGAAAAGGTAAAAAATCCCGAATAAAAGGGAGCCTGGTAAAAGAAATCGGGATGCGCATTGCCGAGCGGCATAATATTTTGCAGCTTCGTATTTTGAAGAGAGCTCAGCACGCAGAAGCAGACGATCGGCACGAAGATCAAGGCGGTGATGAAGCATGCCCGAAGGACGGATTGAATATCGGACAAAGCGGAGAACAGGCTGATCACAAGAAACAGCATCAACGCCCATATCGGTATATGGGGAGTCAGCACGATGGTTAACACCTCGGAATGGCTGCGGATGTGGAGTATGATATTGGCAAAGAAATAGAGGACAAGCGGAAGCAGCACCAGCCGCGTTACCCACTTAGGGAAGACGGAGTTCATCATATCCATAATATCCGCATGAGGAAAAACGACCAGCGCCTTCAAATAGAGCCACAGCATCGTAAATTCCAGCAGACATCCCGTAACAACCGGCTGCCAATGGGCGCGGTCAGTGGATTCGAATATTTTCTCCGGATATATGAAAAAGACCAGGCTGATATGGATGATGAGAAACGTTACATAAGGCGTTATCTTTTCAATCATCTCGAGACCCTTTCTTTAAATGTACGCTTAAATACGGAGTCCCGAACGACTGGATTTGAGCCAGATAGATGCATAAGGCCGTGACCGCAGCGCTAAGACCTACGATTCCGTAAATAGCCGCCACCAGCAAAATACCGTATTTACAAATCCGGACAAATAACGCGTTTTGTACACCGTTGAGCGTGAAATTGGCAATGGTCGTTGCTGCCAAAACAATGATCAGCAAATTGCTGACCAGCTTGGCCTGTACAATGGCTTCCCCTAAAATGACACCACCCACCATCGTGATGGTCGGACCGATGCTCTTGGGCAGCCGTACGCTGGCTTCGACGATCATTTCCAGAATAACAAGCATAAACAAAACTTCGATCAGGGCAGGGTACGGGACTCCCTCTCTGCTCTGCGCGATGGAGAGCGCCAGCTGAATACGCAGCACCTCCGGGTTAATCGATACGAGAGCGACATACATACCAGGCGCCACGATACTGATGATGAATCCGAACAGTCTCAAAGAACGGGTAAACAGCATAAAGACGTAAGGCAGATTGTAATCCGATTTCAAGGACCATATGTCCGTAATCAGAGTCGGCATAATGATCGCAAACGGGAAGCCCTCCAGGAATAAAACCGCTTTGCCGTTGTTTAAATGCGCTTCCGCCTCGGCCGGAAGCTCTGTCGTTAACGTTGCCGGAATAAACGAGAACTTCTTTTGTCCGAGCACCTGCAGAAGCTGCTGCATATTATTTACATTACGGTTCTGATGCAGCTCCAGACAAGCACAGATGCTTTCCACCAGCTTACTGTTCACCGCTCCAGCCTTGGAGCAGACCGCGATTTTTTTGAGCGTTGTTTTACCCATCTGATACGTTTGAATAGACAAATGCCTGGATTTCATTTGAGCGCGAAGCAGTCCCAGGTTGGTTTGGAAATTTTCGATAAACCCCTGTGTAGGGGATTGGAGCGAGTTCTCATTCTGCGGTGTTGAAATAGCGCGGTTCAAATTGTTGCTGAACGGATCGAAAACAATCCATTCGGTGGCACCTAATTCAAAGCAGGCCATCTTCCCTTCGGCAATCGCATCCGCCAATTCCTCGTAGGCCGGAACGTAGCGGACATTCAACTGGTCGGCCAGCGTGGCCGAATCTTGTTGCCCTTGATCGGCATAAGCATGAATCGCCTGATTCGTCTGCGCGACATCAATCAATGTGACAAAATAGCAGACAATAAAATTCCGCCCGCGGATTTGATAAGGCTCCAGCCGAAAATCCCCGTTATGGCGAAACTCTTCCTGCAATCTTCTGGCATCCTCTGGAAGCTCCATTCGCATCATACCATCACCTGTAGCTTAGCATGATCTTCCATGGAAAAAATTATGCGCAATCTCCGCTTGCAATAAGAAAACAGTATGCGAATCGCAGGACATTCGTTTGCTATACGTCCCCAAACGTTTACTCGTTAGGAGGGAGTGGATATGGGGTTTCAGCCGCTCTTGAACACGATTTCAAATGCGGCCCGTAAACTTTCCACCCCATAGAACAAACGGCCGAAGAGCCCGCCCTCGGATGAGGACGAGCTCTTCGGCCGTTGTTCGTTGCTGTCAGTATGCGGCTGCCAGGTGCAAGCTTATAATGAAAAATGTTGTTCCAGAGGAACGATAAGGCCGCTTTGGGCGGACAAATAGGCCGCCAATATAATTGCAACAGGCTTCGCTCCCTCTTCCCCGTTCATCAAGGACTCGCGATCCTGCTCGATGGCATCGATCAAGTCGAGATACTGCAGCAAATGAGTGTCCCCAACCGCGTGGACCGGGTTGGAGGAAGACGGGCTCGGGGAGACGCCGCTGGAGGCCGGCTGCTGCTGCTGCGAAGGATCACCGGACGTCTCCTGGCCTCGGATATGCAGGGTGACGATCTTGTTATTCTCCAGAATAAGCGTGCCGGCGCTGCCGAATAGCTCAATGCGGGTTTGCAGTCCGGGATAGCAGCCGGTAGAAGCAAAGAGTGTACCGATGCCCCCGTGCTTGTACTGCAAGGTCAGAGCCGCCACATCCTCGACCTCAATTCTTTCGTGCGACGCGGTCCGGTGCCGGGCAAACACGCTTTCCACCGGCCCCGCCAAATATTGCAGCAAATCTACCGTATGAATGCCTTGATTCATCAATGCGCCGCCGCCGTCCCATTCCCAAGTACCTCTCCAAGCGCTGCTGTCGTAATACTCCTCGGTCCGGTACCAGTTCACCGCCGCGTTGGCTGCGGCGATCGTGCCGAGCCTGCCACTGTCAACCAGCTCCTTGGCTCGAACGATATCGCTCTGAAAACGGTTCTGGGAGATGACGGTCAGCTTCACCTTGTTTCTCCGGCACGTCTCTAACATCGCCTGGCCCGCTCCCAGCGTATATCCATGGGCTTCTCCGTTATGATATGCTTGCCCGCTTCCGCGCAGGCGATCGTCTGGGCTCCGTGAAGCCCGCTCGGCGTGCAGATGACGACGATATGAATATCGGGACGCTTCAGCATCTCGTCTAACTCGCTGTACGCTTCGCAGCCAAATTCGTCCGCAAAGCGGTCGGCGCTCTCCCGGGTGCTGCCGCACACGGCAACCAGCCGCGCCTTATCAAGCCTGCGGATAACGTTGGCATGCTCCCTGGCGATCATGCCCGAGCCTACAATTGCGATCCCGAACCGATGTGGATCCATCCTCATTCCTCTTCTCTTTTCCAGTAGGATATCTCTTACTCTCTCTATCTATCTCTTTGTAAAAACGTTATGACAACTATTTAAAAAAGAGGCGATTCCCTTCCTCCAGGAACTGGGCATCGCTTCATGTACAGTCTGAATATCTTTTTGTCATAACGTTTTAATTAAGTACAAAATATCACTTTGCTCTACATCTGTCAATGCTTCATGCCGTTAATGCTGGCTGTTAATGCTGGCCGTGCTGCAGCTGAGACGGAGCCAGCTGAAAGACGGATTTGAAGCATTTGTTGAAATAGCTTTTGTTATCATAGCCCAGCTGATAAGAAATCTCTTCAACCGTCTTATTCGTCGTCTCAAGCCATTCCTTTGCCTTCTCCATTTTGACCCGGGTCACGTAGGTGATGAAGCTCTCCTGCGTCTCCTTTTTATACAGCCGGCTAAAGTAGGCGGGATTCAAATGAAGCAGCTCCGCAACCTCCTCCAGCGAAATCTTTTTATCGAGGTGCGTCTGCACATACTTTTGCGCCTTCACAATCTCCAGACGTCTGGACCGCTTGGACATATCCGAAATGGAGGCCAGCAGCGACTTCCAATAAGAAGCCAGCCATGCTTCAAGGTCATCAATGGATTCAGCGGAGAAGACCGCCTGGTGCAGCAGCTCTCGCGATAACGGGAAATCGAAATATTGGGCTGACGATCTGACCTTCATATACTGATCCATAACTAATCGCAGAATAAAGCTTTTCAGCTCTTCCGGATGGAACCGGCGCTCCCTGAACAAGCGGAACCACTCGGCAATCGCCGGCGCAAGCGGTTCCTGCGCTTCGTGGATCAGCAGCTTTTCCAACGCATCGTTCATTTCAGCGTAGTATTGGAACAGGCCCTCCGACGCGAACGGCGTCTTCAGCTGTCCGATACTTGTGATGCTGGCAGCAGGCAGATAAAAGCGCTGGTCCGCTCCGTCCATCATTTCATGAACATCTTTCTTTAATTCCTTAATGGTCCATGCAATACTGCTTTCCCGTAATGAAACCGACATCGATATGAACGTACTGCCGCAGTGCCGACTGGATGTCTCTGAGCCATGTATACGCATGCTCCGCCCCGCCGGCTGCGCTTCGTCCTCCCTGCCTGCCGGGCTCGGAAAACAGCAGCATCAGCTCCTGTCCTCCCAGATGGAAGCAGGCGGCGTCTTGATGCGCGTGCAGTATTTCTTCAATGACATTGGTCATCAAATATGTTAACAGCTCTTCGGACTGAAGGCGTTTGAGCTGTTTATCGTGCTCATTCAGGTAGCAAACAACCGGAAAATACGACGTCCTGGAGAAATTAACCCCGAACTTCTCAAATTCGGCCTGCCACTGCAGCTCGTTAAATATCGGCGATATCAATAACCGGCTGACCAGCTTCTCCTTCAGCACACCTTCATTTTGCCGGAACGAATGGATCAGCCGTTCGTTTTTCTCCGTCTCCGAACGATCCTCTTCCAGTTGAATCACCAGCTTCTCCAGAATCTCGGTAATCTCCTCGATCTCCATAGACTCCTTGAGCACGTAGTCCTGCACATTCAGTTTGACGGCCTGCCGGGTATACTGGAACTCATCATGGCACGACAAAATGACGGTACGCAGGCCGGCGTTAAGCTGCTTCAGCTGCTGAATGAGCTCGATTCCGTCCATGCCCGGCATGCCGATATCGGTAATCAATAAATCGGGCATGTCTTCCTGTGCCATACCCAGCGCCGCCAGCCCGTCCTCCGCATAACCGATGCATTGCAGGTTCAGCCGTTCCCAAGGAACCTCCTGCATTAAAAATTCAATGACCGGGTAGTCATCGTCTGCGAGCAGTACCTTGTACATGCTACATCTCCCCCCTTGCTGCCGCCAGCGGAAGCCGGACCACAATCTCCGTGCCCTGATTGATATCGCTGCGAATATCCAAACGGAAGGAAGAACCATAAATCAGCTGCAGCCGGTCATGCACATTCGACAGCCCGATGCCGCTGATCTTGCTCTTCTCGTGATGCTGCTCTTCCCGGCTAAACGACGTTTTCAGATCATCTATTGTGGCTTCCTCCATACCGGCCCCATCGTCCTTAACCGCAATGAAAAGCCACTTCTCGGACTTCCAAATCGATAAGGTAATATGCCCGTACTTCTGCTTCAGTCCATGAATGAACGCATTCTCGATAAACGGCTGAATCGTAAATCTCGGAATCTCCTCCATCAGCGCATTGGATGCAACCGACTCTTCGTATTGGATCTTCTGATTGTGCCTTACATTCATTAGTTTAACATAGTGCCTTACCGTTTCCACTTCCACATGCACCGGTAAAAACTCGTTGTTCCGGTTAATCGTCATTCTGAGCAGCTTCGACAGCGAGGAGATAATATCCGCGCTCTCCCGGTCCCCCGCATCCGAATCCGGATTCGGATCGAATTGAGCAGGTTAAACAGAAAATGCGGATTAATCTGGGCCTGCAGCAGCTCCAGCTCCACCTTGCGCTTGCGTGTCTGCTCCTCGGTAATCTGTTCGATCATCCCCTCGATACGGTCAAGCATCTGATCGAATACTTGTCCCAGCCGTCCGATCTCATCCGCGCCCCGAATATCCGCTCTGACATTCAGATTGCCCAGCTTGACAACCGAGGCCACCCTTGCCAAGACGACAAGCGGCTTCATAATACGGCTAATAATCCAAAATAAGAAAATAATAAAGAGCAGTAAAAAGACAATCTGCACCCAATAGTCGTTCCGGCGTATATTCTGGATGCGCTCGATCGCATTCTGATAGGAAACGAGACTGATTAACTGCCAGTCGGCGAACGGCAGGTTTTGATTCAGCACAATATATTCTTCGTTATCCAGCAGCAGGTTTTTGGTTTGCAGCTGATCCATCGTATCGAAATACGGCAGCCGGCTGCCGATCTGCTGCTTGTCCGTAGTAGAGAGCACCGTACCGGTGTCATCCACAAGGGTCATTTTCTGGTGCGGCTCGTATTTGTTAAAAAAATCGCTGACCATCTGCTCTTCCGCGCTCAGCACGATATAGCCGTATGGCTTGGCGTTGCCCGATTTCAGCGTCCGCGCCATCGTAATCATATACGGGCTGGCTTGGGTCCTGGATTGGATATAATTCGGATGAGTCCCCACCCAGTAAATATCATACTCGGTCAAGCGGTCCAATTGGGAGAACCAGGCTTGGGAGCGAAATTGCAGCGGATTAAATTCCGAGCCGTTGTAATTGGTGAAATAAGCTCCGTTAGGCAGCAGCACCGATATATAGATATGATTCTTGGAGAACACGAGGGTCTCCAGCTTGCTCGTCACCTGCTTGCCGTCAAGTGACCAGCAAGGCCGGGTCCAGGGGCTCCTGTCCCAGCTTTTTCATAACGGTCGTCATTTCATTATCGAATTGAATATTGTTGGTCATATAAATCATCGTATTGATCAGTTCCGTCACATATAAATTCGCGACATCCAACGATTCCTTCGCGTTCATGGCCGCCTGCTCGCGCAGGACATCGCGCGTGAAGTAGTTGGATACTTGAACGGCAATGAACGGCGGAGCGATGAGGCAGGCGACGACGGACAGCATAATTTTTTGACGCAACGATAATTTCGCCAATCTTTCGAATATGCGCATTCCATTCGATCCCTTCTTGCCTGAAACATAGCAACCGTGAAGAGACATATCCTCTTCACGGTCTTGGCCGGTGCTTTATTTATTAATATTAACGACATCGGTGACGGCTTTTTCCGCATTCTTAATCGTCGTGTCCAGATCCTGCTTGTCCAGCAAATATTTCTCCACCTCGGAGACGTACCGTTTGGAAGCATCGTTAATATAAGTAGGAGGAGCGACGATCTTCACCGGCTTGGAGAGGCTCAGTGTATATTCCAAGGAAGCCCGGTCGACCATTTCCGGATTTTTCCCGGTTTTGATCATCCCGTCAATCATAGCATTCAAATCGGCTTTATTCCAGGACGAGAGCGAGTTCCCTGCAGCCAGAATCCCTTTGGTCGTAAACCATTTGGTAAATTCATAGGCTTCTTTCTGATGCTTCGATTTGGCAGCCACACCGATATAGTCCACGTTCCCCAGCGTTGGGCCGTTCGGATCGTCCTTGCTGTATTTCGGGTATGGAGCAAATACAGATACGAACTTCGCCGGGACGGTATCCGTGCCCGCCGCTTCGGTAATCATCCAGCTGCCTGTTGGTATCATAGCCGCTTTATTTCCAAAATATTCATTCCGGTACGTCAGCTTCTGCGAGATAACGTCGGCATAAGAGTGCGCCGTCTTATCCTCGTTCTGCACCTGGTGCGCGATTTGCAGCGACTTCCGGATGCGGTCGTTATTAATGTTGACCTTCCCGTCCGGCGACACGAGGGAATTGTCCTCCGGATTATTAATCTGCGCCAGCGTAATGTACTGATTCCAATTGTGGAAGTACGTGCCGTATTCCTTGGACGGTCCATCGCCCTTCGTCAGCTTTTTGGCGTAATCCATAAACTCATCCCAGGTCCATTCTTTCGGTACGGGAAGTCCGGCTTCATCAAGCTTTTGCTTGTTCAGCATAACGAACCAGCTCAGCAATCGGCCCGGCAGCGCATAATATTTGCCTTCAATCTGGGTAGAAGCCTTAAACTCCTCGTCATAGTTGATGCCGTCAGCCTTCATGAAATCATCCAAAGGCGCCAGCATCCCCGCGCTTACACGCTGTGCATAGCCGGTCGAATCATTCAGCATCACGACGTCCATATCCTGGCCGGAGGCCGCCGCCAAGTCCAGCTTATTCATCGCTTCGTGCGCGTCGTCCTTCGTCGAAAGAATATTTACATCCACTTTAATATTCGGATAATCTTTATAAAATTCCGGCAAAATTTTGTTCCAATGCATAGTCTCTTCGGACAACCAGGTGTATAACTTCAAATTAACCTGGCCTCCGTCTGCAGAGCCTGTCCCTGCACTTGCCTCCCCTTCGGGCTTATTGCCGCAGCCGGCTAATAAGGAAACCATCATGGCGCTGGACAGCAGGATAGCGCTTGTTTTTCTCATTGTACAACTTCCCCCTTAAAAAATATATCGTTCTTGCATTTATTATAGCCGAGCCCAAATAGGCGGCATAAGCAACAATTTTAACCTCATGGTAAAAATTTTTACGACTATCTACCCTTTCACCCCGCCTGCGGAGATTCCTTCGATGACATGCTTTTGGCCCAGAACGAATACGACGAGCAGAGGCAGAATCGCCGAAACGGCGCCGGCCATAACCAGCGAATAGAATTGGCCGTTCTCATTGCCGAACGATTGAATCCCCAGCTGCAAGGTAAACAAATGCTTCGAATTCAGGAAGATTAACGGATTTTGATAATCGTTCCAGGTCCATATGAACCTCAAGATCGCGTACGTTGCTACCATCGGCCTGAACCAAGGGCAGCATGACGGAAGTGAAGATGCGGACATGTCCGGCTCCGTCCATGCGCGCGGATTCCATGAATTCATTGTTAATGCTCAGGAAAGCCTGGCGGAGCAAAAAGGTGCCTAACACGCTGAAGCTGTTCAGCAGAATGAGCCCCGTCAACGTATCGTAGAGCCCCAGCATCCGGTAAATAATGAATTGCGGCACCAGAATCGCTTGATGCGGAATCATATAAACGACCAGCAGGATAAGGAAGATCGCTTCCCTGCCTTTAAATTGAACCTTGGTGAAGCCATAGGCCGCCAGGCAGGAGACCAGCACCGACAGGGCGGTCGTGATGACCGATACCACAATCGAGTTGCCGTAGTATCGGGCGAACGGCGTCTCGACCCACACTTGAGTATAGTTCTGAATCGCGTTCCAATGCTTCGGAATCCACTCGATCGGGAAGTTGAAGACGTCCGTCTCCTGCTTGAGCGATGCGGAGATCATCCAGAAGAAAGGGAACAGGAAGAATAAACCGATAACGATCATGACCAGCGTGCTTGCGGATTTCTTGATACTAAGCTGCATTCGGCGAACCCCCTTAATAATTGACCCATTTTTTCTGAGCCAAAAATTGAATCAACGTGATGACCAGCACGCAAAGCAAAAGAATGACGGATACGGCGGAGGCGAAGCCCGTCTTCAAATTGACGAACGCCTGCTGATACAAGTAAAACACCATCATGGTAGTGGAATCGGACTGGTCCCCGCCGGTCAGTACGACGATGATATCGAACACCTTGAACGAACCGATGACCCCGGTTACGAGCAAAAAGAACGTCGTCGGAGACAGCATGGGAACTGTGATTTTGAAAAACTTGACGAACGGGGACGCGCCGTCGATATCGGCGGCCTCGAACAGGTCGCTCGGAATGCTCTGCAATCCGGCCAAGTAAATGATTAAATTGTAGCCAATGCCTGTCCAGACCGTAATCGCCATCATGGTATAGAGGGCAAAGTGAGGATCTGCCAGCCACTTGGGAAGATTCACGACGCCTAGCGCTTTCAAGGTTTCATTCACCGGACCGTACTCCGGATGGAACAGCACCTGGCAGACAATCGCGACCGCTACGATGCTTGAGATATAAGGCATGAAATAAACGACTTTAAACAAGTCTTTCCAATATACATGCTTATTGATAATGACCGCCAGAAGAATGGCACAGATCATCGTCACCGGCACGACAAGAATGAAAATAAAGTTGTTGCCCAGCGCCTTTAGAAACACGGGATCATGGAACAGCAGCATATAATTTTTCAAGCCGGTAAATTTGATGCCGTCCAATCCTTGAACGAGACTCCAGCTCGTAAAGCTCAATGCGATCGAAATAATAATCGGTATAAGCGTCAGCACCAGCATTCCGATAGCTAACGGAGCTATAAACAAGTAGCCGGTCAGCGTTTCGGCAGCGTTGCTTTTCTTCATTGTGTCCCGCCTCCTTTTTTCCATTTTTTAGTTGTATTCCAGTTTCCTGCTAGGTTTGAGAGTGAAGTAAAGCCCTCCTGTAGGGCCAGGAAGGCTTTACGGAGAATAATTAAACCGTTGGCGGATAGCACAGCACGATCTGCAATGCCTGCTCCCCTTCGCGAATCCATTTCATATCAGACAGAGCGGCCGGCAGGAAGAAGGTACTACCCTGCTTCACTGCCACCGCGCCGGATTCCCATACTAAACGGCCTGTTCCCTGAATGACGATGGCGATAGCGAAGTGCCCCGTTAAGAGCGGGACGGTATTCCGCTTCCACCGTCAGTCGGTTCATCGAAAACCGGTCGGTGTCCGTTTCTTGAATGAGCGCTGTCAGGCTGCCGCCGGGCGTTTCATCCAGCAGACGGGGCTGGATATGCCATCTGCTCCTGATCTGCTCCAGCGAGTACGTGTCGTAATGAAAGCATTCCAGCATCGTCTCGAACCCGAGACCTTGATGGCAGGCTTGATCCGGTACGGCGTTTCCCTTGGGCGTCGTCCGTTCGGTCCGCAGGGTGTAATCGGTGGGCTCCTGAATTTCAATGAGGAAGCAGCCGCTTCCGATCGCATGAGGCACCCCGCCCTCCACAAGAAAAACATCGCCCTCCCGCACCGGAATCCGATGCAGCGCGTCGATCATCCCGGGGATGTCCTGCCGCTCGAACAGCTCCTTCCACTTCTTCGGCGTGACCCCCGGCTTGAAGCCGAACAATACATACGGCTCCTCTCCGTCAACGGTTCTTCCGCCGAGCACATACCAGGCTTCGGTTTTGCCGAAGCGCGACCGGAACCGGGTTTCGGCAAAGTGCGGGTCCGGGTGCACTTGAATGGTCAGCCGCTCGCTGGAATCGAGCAGCTTGACCAGCACCGCCGTTGCCGAGCCGAACCGCTCGATATGAGCTTTGCCGAAAAACGCTTCGGGCTCCGATTCGATCACTTCCTGCAATGTCGCCGCCGTGCCGTCCGGCAGCTGAATTCGGCTGAGCCCTTCCTGCACATGCTCGCGTCCGACGTTCGTGGCCTTTACGACCGAAGCGACCCATTCCTCCGGAAAGCTGCTGTCCTCCGGCTGCACGCTGCCCTGCCATTCGTCAATCAGCCTGCCGCCGGAGTAGGTGCGCCAGACCCGGTTCGGCAGCAGCGCGAGCGGCTGCCTGGCTAAATACCCGTAGGATGTGTTAGACATCGTTATCCCCTCCATGCCAGCTTATAGATGGCAACGTCCTTGGCCGGAACCGCTGCGGCAAACACCGCTCGTCCCTGCTCCTGCCGAACCTCCAGCGCCGGGCTGCCGCTGCTGCTGCCGGTTAAACTGACCGCGGATTGTACCGCCGCTCCGATACCGCTCAATTCCACTTCCGCTGCAATCGCATCGTCCGTATAGTTGAACACGAACAGCAGCAGACCGTCGTCCCCTTTCAGGGTGCACAGCTTCAGCCGCGAATCGCTGACTTTATGGAGAGCCAGTCCATATTGCGCATCCAGCTGGCGGACCCATTCCAACACTTCGGCATTCGGCTTCTTATGATAGCCGTACCACAGCATGGTCGAGATATACAGAACGCGGCCTTGGCCGATCGGCGAACACAATACGCCCGGATAGCCGTCGGCAAAGCTTCCCAGCACCTCGACCTTCGGCTTTTCAATACTGAGCAGCTTGCGCTCGAAATAGCCCGGCAGGCTTAAGCTTCCTCCCTCTGCTGCGTTCAGGGCAATGTCCAGCTGAAGCGGATCGATATCGATGAAGCGGAAGCCCAGCTCCGCGTTCAGCTCCCCGCCGGGCAGCTGTTCGTTGAGCAGGCTGTCCTCCCGGATCTCGCCGAATTTGCCGTCCGCAATCACGGTGCCCCCGTTCTCGGCGAATTGACGGATGGCTGCAGCCATCTCCGGCCCCATCGTCAGCTGGTTGGTCAAGAACAGCGTCTGGAATGCGCTTGCCCTGCCCTGCTTCACATCCTCAGGCGTAATAAACTTCACCGGAATGTTAAGCTCCCACAAGCATTCGTACAAGCCTGCAATCGAATTGATGTAAATATTCGTTTCATCCGGCACCGTTAAGGTGAACGCCTTCGTAAAATCGTGCGTCAGCTTGTCGTACACAATAGCCGCACGCGGCTGCTCGGGCCCGTAGGCCGTGAAGGCCTCGCGGTTCTCCTCGAGAATTCTGCCGATTTCCGCTGCCGCATGCGCTCTCGGCGTCAAGCCTCCGTTCGGATCGACCAGCCCCCGGCCCGCTGTTTGAATCCCTTTGATGAAAGGGTCCCATTTCCAGTAAATAAGCCCCTTCGCGCCGTGGGAAATCGCCTCCCAGTTCCACCATTTAAGCTCATGTGGATAGACGAAGCTGTTCGGCTTGAACATATTGCGGTGATGGCTTTGCAGCTCGGAGACCCAGAAGCGTCCGGTCTTCGTGGCCGAATGAACCCCGACGAACGTCTCCCACCGTTTGTAGTGCGGCTGCCCCTCGAGCGTTTCCTTCGGATAGAAGGAGATGCCGTATTCATCCACATTGTCGGCGATGTTCCAGTCATCATGCGGTCTGGTATAGAAATTATCCGTTGCGATCATCGAATTGATATTATCAGCAATGGCCGGGCGGTCCGGATCGACCGCTTGGACATATCCCTTCCATTCCTTCATAATCATGCCCATGTTCGCTTTGCGGAACTGCTCCCAATCGACGAATGGCATTACGCTGGCCCACAGCCAATACGTGAATTCGATCTGATGCCAGCCGGCATACGTCCGGTCCCATACTTCGTTCAGCCGCTCAATCGTTCCATATTTCTCCTCCAGCCATGTGCGGAACAGCTGCAGCGTATAGCGGTCGTAAGAAGTAAACATCGTTTCATTTAAAATGTCGTATCCGTACAACGATGCATAACCCTTGTAGGCTTGCGCGGCGGCTGTATAATGCTGCTTGACCAGCTGCTTGACCTCGGGATGATTATAGTTCAAATAATCGAAAATAATTTTATCGTTATCCACCGTGCCGTTGGCTTTCTTCGCGTAAAACTCCTCTTTCATCACAAAATCCGGCGCATATTCCAACGCGGTAATCTGCCCGGCCAGCTCCATAATAACCTTCATCCCGATCTGCTCGGCATGCTTGAGAATCTCGATTCCCGTTTGAAAAGGGTAATTAGCGTTCGCTTTGTTCTCCCACCAGAACTGGGCCGGCCAAATAACAACGAAATTCATTCCGCATTGCTTCATCTCATTGAGCTTGTTCTTAATCACTTCCAGCGAAAATTCCCGCTGCACCTTGAGAACCGCTCCGTACGGAAAAGCTGTGTTCATCCTAATGATCTCCTTATGCATGATTTAATGAGTCCGATTTACTAGTTATTATAATGAAGCGGCGTGGAAGCCATAAGTAAGGAACATGACCACTTTAAAAAAATTTATACTTTTGGCCTGAAGCTGCCTAGCAGCACTTCTATGATGGCCTTTCATGGATGTTCGGTCGTGTTCAACAGCCGGTTTCATCTCCGATAGAACATGCCTGTATGAAAAAAAGACCGCCTCCCGTTCTTGCACCGGACTGCGGCCGTAGTAAGTCATTATAGATCGTTTATTCAGGCTGCCGGACGGCAGCGGGCTTTATTGGCTTTATAGACTTACTGACTTACTGACTTACAAACTTGCAGGCTTACACAGGCTGCAGACTTACAGGCCTTACATCCGGGTCAGGAGCCATGCACTGCCTTCTTCCCGCTGTGCACCGCGATCAAGCGATCCATCTGCTCGTTCCATGCCTCATCGATAATGCAGCGTTCCGGATGGGCCTCGAACCATTCGACCGATCTTTTGACGCCTTGCACAAACGGAATGACAGCCGTGAAATCAGGCACGAACCGCTTGATTTTGGTGTTGTCGAACACGACGCTGACGGCCTTGTCTCCAAGCAAACCGCCCTCCTCGTCCGGATACAGCGAGACGATATCGTCGGACGCAATGTGCACCAGCTCCGGCTCCACGCCGGCGGCGCTGCCAATCGCCCGGTAAATCTGGTCCCAGGTTAACACTTCATCCGAAGTGATATGGAATGCATGGCCCAGCGTCTGAGGGTTCCCCAGCAGTCCGATGAAGCCCTTGGCAAAATCGGTATTGTGCGTCATCGTCCAGAGAGACGTTCCGTCCCCATGCACGACGATAGGCTTGCCTGCGCGCATCCGCTCCACAATCGACCACGGCTTGCTCCAGCTGTTCAAAGCCGCAGGGATCATCGTGTTCCCGTAAGTAAGCGATGGGCGGACAATCGTCACCGGGAAGCCCGATTCCCTGTAGGCTTCGAGCAGTTGCTGCTCGCATGCGATTTTATTACGGGAATACTGCCAGTACGGATTGGCGAGCGGCGTAGACTCCGTAATCATATAATGCGTCGGAGGCTTCTGGTAAGCGGACGCCGAGCTGATAAATACATACTGGTCCGTTTTATCCCGGAACAGCTCGATATCCCGCTGAATTTGCTCTTCCGTAAAGACGATCCAGTTTACGACCGCATCGAACCGATGCCCCTTCAAAGCCTGCTGAACCGCTGCCGTATCCCCGATATCGGCTTTGATTACCCGAGCCCCTTCCGGCACGAAGGCTTCCCGCTGTCCCCGGTTTAACAGGTACAGCTCAATCCCTCTGTCGACGGCCAGCTGTGAAACGGCGGTGCTGATAAGCCCGGTTCCGCCTATGAATAAAACTTTCATTCTGCCACTCCTCCCTTAATAAACCATCTCCTGCCTAAACGTACTAAGGTTTCGCCCAAAGATCCATACGGTATATATATGATTTTGTTTAAAATTGTACGAACATAAGCAGGCAGCCCGTCGCTACCGGCAGGCTGCTGTTCTGAAAAGCTATCGTTGTTATCTCCTCCTTGCTATTCCTTGAGCTTATAGCTGACGAAGGCCAGCTGCTTGCTGTCAGGAGACCAGGAATTGACATTGATCGTACCCTGTCCTCCGAATAGGCGAACCAGCGTGCGGAACTCGCCGCCCAACGCAGGCATCAGCCGAAGCTCCACATGCTTGTTCGGCGGGTGCTCGCCCGGCGCGACGTCGTCCTTGCGGTAAGCGATAAAAGCAATGCTCTCCCCATCCGGGGAAACATGGGGGAACCAGTTATTGCTTTCGTCAAACGTCATTTGCGTCGGCTCACTGCCATCCGCATTCATGCGCCATACCTGCATCAGCCCGGTACGCACCGAGTTGAACCAGATATGCCTGCCGTCCGGTGAATACTCGGGGCCGTCGTCCAGGCCGGCCGTATCGGTCAGCTGCGTCTCCACTCCGCCGGTTACCGGGATCGTGTAAATGTCGTACTGGCCGTTGCGCTCGGCGCAGTAGGACAGCGTGCTGCCGTCCGGCGACCAGCCGTGGAGATAGCTCGGCGCCATCGGCGTAATCAGGACAGGCTCGCCGCCCTGGAGCGGGAGTATGTAAATGCGGGACTGGCCGTCCTCGCGGGTTTGATGGCTGACTGCGATGCGGGTGTTGTCTGGAGACAGCACATGGTCGTTATTGCACTGCACCGCATAGCCGGAATCGATAAGCGTGCTTTCTCCCGAAGCGATGTCGAACGAATATATGCGGCCGAGACTGTTGTAAATGAGCCGCTTCCCGTCGTTCGTCCAGTTCGGCGCTTCGATCAAGTAATCGAACGCAGCGAGCGCGATGCGTTCGCCGGTCTGCACGTCCACGGTTTCCAGCGTGCTGACGACATTGCGTCCCGTCATTTTACGGGGTTCCTTTAACGTATTCATCGGTTTCTCCTCTCGAACGTTCATTCGTTATCTATCCGCAGGATTGATTGGAGTCTCGCAGCCTATGCCGTTCCGCTTCCATAAGTCAGCGAAGCCACGGAGTGACCGTAATATTGTCGATGTATACCCGCAGCGGCAGGTTCAGTAAATAGACGATAATGCCGGCAATATCGCCCGCCTGCAGCATCGTCTCCCTGTCTTCGGCCGAAATGGGATGCTTCTTATGATCCCATATCGTCGTATCGACCGCTCCCGGGCTTACCGAGGTGATCCGGACGCCGGAGCGCCGGTTTTCTTCCATGATCGATTCGGTCAAAGCGCGGGCTCCGTATTTCGAAGCGCTGTACAGGCTGTTCTCCTTGCCGCTCCGAAAAGCGGCCGTGGACAGGATATTAATGATGTACCCGGATTGCTTCTCCGTCATATAAGGAAAGACTTCGCGGCACATCAGATACGTTCCCGTCAAATTGATATCGATCATGTTCTTCCACTCGTTCACATCCGTATCCTGAAGAGCCTGCTTCTCCCGCATGCTGACGCCGGCAGAATTAATCAAGTAATCGATCGTCCCGTACTGCGATACCATCTGCTGCACAGCCTGCCGGACTTCGCTTTCCTCCCGCACGTCGGCTTGTATTCCCGTTACGTTGTGCTTGTACAGCGTGTTCACCGACTCGATCGCCGCCTGCAAATGCTGCGCATTCCGCGACATAATTCCGACGAGCGCCCCTTCTTCCAGCAGGCTGTGCATGACAGCCAAGCCAATCCCCTGGCTTCCGCCTGTTATTAAAGCCGTTTTTCCGCGAATCATCAGGCCGACCTCTCCCTCTGTATCCGATTTAACCCAAGCAGTACTGCACAGAGCTGCGAAGAAGTCCGATCATATCGGGATGAAGCAGGCCTTCTTTGTTATGCGCCGGCGTCAGGCAGCACACCCTTCCTTGACCGAACTCATGCGACCAGCCGCCAATTGAGGAGCCGTCTACCGATTCCGATCTCAGGAACACGCTTGTGTCCGCCTCGTCGCAGTGAACGAAATAATGCTCATCCAAAATATCAAATGCCGTCTGCGCCGCAGGCTCAGCCGGATGATGCCCCGTATAATGAACGATTTGATGCTTCGAAGGATGATGCTCGAAATAGCCTCTCAGCATCCGGATCAAGGCCGAATCCACGGGATAAGAAGCCAGGCCCGAATGCCAGGCAAGAAAGCTTCCGCCTTCTTCCACATACCGGGAAATGGCCTCCGATACTTCATCGGTTAACCAGGTGCGGACCACCGCCTCCCGCGGATTTACCCGGTCTTCCTTAAACAGAATGACCGCAGCGGGCTTCGTTGGCAAAAGCTCCAGCAGTTTTTCCGCCGAGGTGTACTCCAAGCGGCAGGTACCGTACGCTGCGAGCGGCCCCACAGCTTCATTCAAAGACTCCCGAATCGAGGCTTCGGCATGGTAATCGTCGCCTACAATCGCATAAATCGTTTTCATCCTGGTCACGCTCCTCTTTATCTTTAGGTCCATGGCATATGGCAGGAAGTCCAGAACATCTCCGCTTCAGCGGCAAAGCCCGGAGACGGGAGCGGAATGCTCTTTCACCGCCATTTGACCCGCTCCGCCGCATGCCCGCCGGACTTTTTTTTTAAATCGGCATCGGTTCTCCCTTGTAGTTAATAAAAAAGTGCTCCGGCGCGATCTCTTTTTTGTTCTCAACAATATCGATAATTCCGCGCGCGCTTTCCACCGGATCGCCTGGCGCTTTCTCTCCGCCCATGTCCGTCTTAATCCAGCCCGGATGCAGGGCATACACGCGGATGCCGCGTGGCAGCAAATATTTTCTCAGCTGCTTGGAGAACATGTTGATAGCCGCCTTCGACAGCGCGTAGGCGTAATCCCCGCCATAAGCATTGGACAGGCTTCCCGCTTCCGAGGAAATATTGATGACCGCCGAGTTCCCTCCCTCCGCGATCAAAGGCAGCAGATGCTTCATCACCCGCATCGGCCCGAACAGGTTAATGTCGAAGCTTACGGAGACATCCTCCATCGGCTGCTCCTCGAGCTTCACGCCCCTGCCGAGCAGAACGGCCGCGTTATTAATAACAACGTCTACCGTTTGCCCGCTGCCGCGCAGCTTCTCCGCCAGCCGTTCCGCCGTCTCCTCCCGCGCTACGTCCAGCTCCACAGGCACGATCTGACCGGGGTACCTGCCCATCAGCTCCTGCAGCTTTCCTTCGGCTTGGCCCGAGCGGATGCCGGCTATAACGGTGTGGCCTCTCTGTGCGGCTTCCGCCGTCAGCTGATAGCCAAGGCCGCGGTTTGCTCCTGTAATAACGATATTCAAGCGTGCTCCTCCTCCTTCGGCATGACGGGCGTGTCCAACGGCTTGCCAAGCTCCTGCAGGCCCAAGGTAACCCCCAGCTTCGCGATCGTATCAAAATAGCTGTATCTTCCGCTGCCATATTCGCCCTTATGAATGAGCGGATACCCTTGACTTTCCATAAAATCGATATGCTGTTCAAAGCCGGGGACATTGAACGTTATAAAATGCACCCCTTGCGCATGCTGCCGCCTGAACTCATTCCAAGGGCTCTCCTCGTCGCAGGCTTCAAGCAGCTCCACTGTCACCGCTCCGAGCTGCATATTGGCCAGCTTGACCCGGCCCGGGACGAACTTGCCCCGGTACCACGTATAGCTGCTGTCCGTATGCTTCGGCTCGCGGGTCAAGTCAGGAACCCGGATGACCGGCATGTCCATGCCGAACAATTCGGCATAGTGTCTGGCGGCTGCTTCGATGTCCTCGACAACGATGCCGATCTTGACCAGATTGCGATTTTCGATATGCTCCATATCAGACATGCCTCCTTCGCTCAGGTGGGAATTATTTCTTGTCGTTTTCCAGCAGCTCGACAATGACCTTCAAAGGCTCGAAGGTATCGATATAAGCGTAGCGGCCGCCCGTATATTCCCCTTTTTGAACCAGCGGCATCTGATTGCGCTCAAGCTTCATAACGGTCTCTTTCATGCCTTGAATGCGGAAAGCGATATGATGCGGCCCTTCGCCGTGCTCATCCAAATATTCGCGCCATGTGCTCGGATGCTCATCCGGCTCGATCAGCTCCAGCTGCAGCGATCCCATGTTGAAGAAGGCCAGCTTCGCTCTCGCCTCCGAGCGCTCGCCTCTATATTCCGTCTGAGCTTCGTCAACGGCCGCCGTGATCGAACCAGCCCGGGTTCGGAATGCCGAAGAAATCGGCGTAAGCCTGAGACGTTTTCTCGATATCGTTCACCAAAATCCCGATTTGTGCGATCACATTCGTATTCAACAATTGTTCCATGTTCCTGTTCTCCTTCTGCGCCTGCGGACGCTCTGAATTGTAGGTTGAATAGATAGATAATGAAAGAAATCAGCCTTTTACCGAGCCGAGCAGCATGCCTTTGTTAAAATATTTTTGCAGGAACGGGTAGACGACGAGCAGCGGAATCGCAGTGAATACGACAGCCGCCATCCTTACAGCCGGGCTGAATTCCAGGCCCTCGACGACCGCTCCCATATTCTCGCTCGGCTGGATCAGCATCTGCCGGAGAAAGACCTGCAGCGGCATTTTCTCTGCAGACGTCAGGTAAAGGATCGAGCTGAAGTACGAATTCCAATACTCCACGGTATAAAACAGCGTGAAAGTCGCCAATACCGGCATGGAAAGCGGTAACACAATTTTGAGCAGCAGCCTGAGCTCGGAGCATCCGTCGATTCTGGCGGACTCTTCAATTTCCGAAGGGAAATTTTGGAACGAGCTGCGTATAATAATCAGATTAAAGGGAGCTATCGCCCCTGTCAAGAACAAGGACCAATACGAATCGAGCAGGTTCAATCCTCTGACCAGCAGGTACAGCGGAATAATGCCGCCGCTGAACAGCATCGTGAACAAGACCATGAAGTTGAGCACTCTGCGCCCCTTGAGCCAGGTTTTGGATAAACCGTACGCCATCAAGGTCGTCACGGTCATACTGATCGCCGTACCGAATATGGCAATGATCACCGAGTTCTGGAACGAGGTCATAAAGTTCTGATTCTTCATTAAATACGCATAGGCATTCGTGGTCCATACCTTCGGGATAAGGAAGAAACCGCGCGTCAATATTTCCTGCTTGGTTGCAAACGATGCGAAGACGACATACAGAAAAGGAATCAAAATGATGAGTAAGATGAGCACCAGCAGCGTGTACACGATTGTCTGGTACAGCGGGTCTCTTCCCCGGAAATCATGCGCTTTCATCCTAGTACACCCCTTCCTCTCCGAGCTTCTTGGCGATACGGTTGACCAGCAGGATCAAGGTTAAGCCGACGACGGATTTGAACAGCCCTACGGTCGTCGTGTAGCTGAAGTCCCCTTGAATAATCCCCATCCGGTACACATACGTATCGAACACGTCAGACAGCTGCAGGTTCGTCGGATTCTGCATCAGAAGAATGTGCTCGAAGCTCGAATCCATCAAATAGCCGACCCGGAGAATAAACAGAATGACAATCGTCGTCCGCAGCCCCGGCAAAGTAATGTGCCACATCTGCCTCCAGCGGCTCGCGCCGTCGACCACCGCCGCTTCATACAGCGTCGGATCGATGGAGGCGAGCGCCGCGAAGAAGATAACCGCGCTCCAGCCCGCTTCCTTCCAAATACTTTGCGAGACGTAAAGAAACCGGAAATAATCGCTGTCGGTCAGCAGTTCGATCGGGGCAAACCCGTAATTGACCAGCAGCTTGTTAACGCCGCCCTCCTGTACCGAGAACAAAAGGATCGTGAGACTGACGACGATAACCCAGGAAAGAAAGTGGGGGACGTACACGACCGTCTGCACGAATTTACGGAACAGCGCATGCCTGGCTTCATTCAGCAGCAGGGCCAGCACAATCGGCGCAGGAAAAAACAGCAGCAGATTCATGCAGCTCAGCATCAAGGTGTTGCCCAGCAGCCGCAGGAAATCTTGTTCCGCAAACAGTCTTCGAAAGTTATCCAGACCGACCCAATCACTCTTTAAAAATCCGTCGAAGGGGTCGAACTGCTGAAAGGCGATGACGACCCCTCCCATCGGGATATATTTGAAGATGATAAAATAAAGCAGGCCCGGCAAGATCATCAGATAGAGCGGAATTCCCCTCTTCCAAGCGCGCAGCTTTCTTTGGCGCTCCGTCAGCACATCGGCCCTTCCTTCTTTCCCAGCAAGAGTTATCGCTTTCATCTTATCCTTGTCCTTCCCTGGTCATTATGTGCAAGCGGACTGTGCAGGCTGCAGGCTGTTTAAGAGAAGGCGCAGTTGGGATGCGCCCGAGCTTGTCGAGAAAGCCTGAATGTGTGCGAGACTCCGGTGGGGTATCCTCCTCCAGCCGCTGTTGAAACCTGTGAATTGGATTAAATTTAAAGGTATTTTCACGGATTTCAAAGGCGGACGTAAACTAAGCGTTTTTCGTAGAAAAACGGGCTTCGTAAGCTTGGATACCCCACCTGCGTTGGTACGCATGGTTTACTTAGCATGACTTTCTCAACAGCCTGAGGCGCATAAGGATGCGCCCGCCGCTTATTTGGAAAGCTTATACTGCTCGTTCATTTCCTCGATCACCTTGTTGCCGCCGTCCTTCTTCCATGCTTCCACCGCCGCTTCAATCGCATCGACGGGCTTCTGTCCCATAATGATCGCTACCATCTCGCCCATCAGCTTCTGGTCGATATTGGCTCCCACCTTGGTGAACGTTTCCGAGAACAGCCCGGCTCCTTTATCCTTCACAAGATATTTCTTGTTTTCCTCGAACAAAGCTTTTACCTTCTTCGGCTTCTCCTGATCTTCCCATGGTCTGACCGTATTGAATGGATCGAACCGGTGGAAGAACCAGAAGTTAATCAGCATCGGACGGTCGCTTTCAAACGCAGGGAGCACCTCGTATTTCTCGCCTGTCTTCTTGTAATGAATTCCTTCGACTCCGTACGTAATGAGGTTGTGCCCCTCATCCGTCACCATATAATCCATCAGGGCAAGAATCCGCTCCTGCTTCTTCTTGTCGATCTTCGCATTAATGACTACCTTATTCGTAGTCGCATACGTTGTATTGCCCTGCAGCCCTGTCGGCCCTTTCGGAGGCGCCAATTGAAGCACATCGGCGGTCGGAACTACCTTCTGTAAGTTAGGGAGCCCGGTATCGTAAATGTTCGTGCCGGGAACGTCCGTAAAACCGACCTTGTTGGCTTCGAATTTAAAATCCGGGTCCTGCCCTTTATTAATCGCGAAGTCTTTATCGAGCAGCCCGTCGGCATACATTTTGCTGGTAAATGTCAGGAAGTCTTTCAGCTCCTTGGTCTGCGCCTGCCACGGAATGATGCCGCCGTTCGACTCCTTCCAGCCGTTAGCGAGGCCGAAGGCGAAGCGCAGCGGCTCCGCCCCGCGTGTAAAGCTCCGGTTATTGGCGATGGCGAAGGAATATCCCATCGTATCGTCTTTGCCGTTGCCGTCCGGATCGTTCTTCGTGAAGGCCTTCGCCACCTCGTACAATTCATCCACCGTTGTCGGCGGCTTCAGTTTCAGCTTCTCGAGCCAGTCTTTACGTACGAATAAAGTTTCGCGGTATTCCGGGCTCCAGTTCGGCAAGCCGTAGGTTTTGCCTTTCGGATTCCCGATAGCCAGCGTCTCCGCGTCCATTTCCTTGGTCAGATGCGGATATTTGCTGAGCAGCGGAGCGATATCGAGAAAAACGCCCTTGTCGCGCCATTTCAAATATTCGGTGCTGTTAATGCGGAATACGTCCGGAAACGTATTGGAAGCAGCCATAATGCCCAGCTTTTCCACATAGTTATCCGAAGGTACCCATTGAATCTTCAGATCGATATTAAGCTTCTTATTCAGTTCATCAATAACGGGATGCTTCTCTCCCCATGCTCCGCCTTCATAGGCGATCGACATCATATTAATCGTTATTTTCTCGCTTGTGTCGATCCCATTGGCGTCCGCAGTCTTGGTATCCGCGGGCTTATCTCCTGCAGCTTGGTTCGCCCCGCTGCCGGAGCACCCTGCAATAATGCCGGTGGAGAGTGCTAGTGCGACGGAAACGTTCAACCATTTAACCATTCGGCCTTCCCCCTTAATCAATTATGAAGCTTACAAATTCAGGATAAGGCATAATGAAAGCGAATACATTAATCGATCTTTCGATTTCCTAACTGATCTTACTCTTCTGGATCCCGCTGGATGGACTGGGAAATTCCGCCTCGCGCACGGCAAGTTTAGTTCCCCATTCCTATTCGCCGCTCCCCTCCCTGGACCGCGTTCTCCTCACCGGCGTCAGCTTACTAAAGCGTGAACGAGACCGTATGAACCGATCTTTCGATTTCCGATGCAATCTTATTGGATTTGCTAAGCTGACGGACGCATCGGAATGCGCAGGGAGACGACAGCGCCCCTTCCCGGAAAAGAAGTAATTCTGACGCCATAATCGCGTCCGTATTTCAAAATAAGTCTGGCATGCACGTTCGGAATGCCGAGCGAGTCCTGCCCGTCATGCGGGTCGTTCTTCGCCGAAATGCTTTCCAGCAGATCGTTGATCCGCTGCTGCTCCTGCTCCTCGATGCCCGGCCCGTTATCGGCTACCTCCAATACCAGATTCGAGCCCTCATTATACGCGCTGATAATGACTACCCCTTCCCCGCCGCGAGGCTCAATGGCGTATTTGACAGCATTCTCCACAATGGGTTGAAGAATGAATTTGACGACGCGGCAGTTCAAAAATTTCTCATGGATGAAATATTGGCTCTGAAAATGCTTGGGAAAGCGGACGTGAATGATTTCCAAATATTTGCGCAGCTGCTCCAGCTCGTCTTTGAGATAGACCTCCATTTCCGAAAAACGGGCCGTATAGCGATAGACATCCGCCAAATTGCGCGCCATCTTTTCGATGACAGGCACTTTCTCCAGATAGGCGATACTGGTAATGATGCCCAGCGTATTATACAGCAGATGCGGATTAATCTGATTCTGCAGCGCCTTGATTAACGCTTCCTTCTGCCGCAGCTCGGCCTGCATTTCCTTAAACTGCAGATTCGTATTCGTGGCCACCAGATCGTCCAGCCGCTTCACCATATGATTGAAGCTGTGGAACAGCTGCTGCAGCTCGTCCTGCCCCGGCACCAAGTCGGACTGGACGCTCAAATTGCCTTTGGCCACCTGCCTCATCAGGCCTCTCAGATTCAGGATCGGCTTCACCAGCCTGTCGGACAAGATCGGCACGACCAGAATCACGAGCAGCGTAATCATGCCGAGCACCAGCAGCATCGAAATTCTTGCCGAGCTGAGCCCCACAGCCATCTCGTTAAACTTGGCCAGCGAGACGATGCGCCAGCCCGTTTGAGGGGACAGGGAGCTTGCAAGCAGATAGTCCTCTCCCTGAAAGCTTTGCACGGAGACCTCCTGGTTCTCCGGAATCCGCAAAGCGGCAAGCGAAGTCTGCGATTTCGTCAGTCCGTTCCATTCCTCATGGGGATGGTACACGATGCGGTCATCGCCCGATAAAATAAAGAAGGATGCGGAGCTTCCCAATTGAGAGCTTTTAAAGGAAGCGTTAATTTCGGCCAAGGAAATATCCACCACAAGCGTACCGACCAAATCCAGCGTCTTCTTATCATAAATAGGCAGCAGCACCGAAATGACCGTATTGCCGTTCACCACCTCATACTTGGCTGTATGCGTCGGAAGAATTCGAATATCCGGAGAGATCGGCAGCTGAAACCAAGGCTCCTCCGACAAATGGCTTAATTTGCCGAGATACTGCGCCATGGATACGGCAGGCTTCGATTTGGAGACGAGAAACATGCCCTGAATTTCGGTATAATTCAGCGCCAAATAACTTCTGAGCTCCCGCTCTACATTCTGAATATCGGCATTCGTGTACTCAGGATTCGTCAGCCAGTCCTGAATCGTATCGTTCTGGATCAGCGAGTGGGTAGACTGCTGCAGCTGGCGGAAGTAATAATCGAGATGGTAATTCAACCGGGCGGTCGCTTCGCTGGATATATTGAAAAATTCCTTCTCGGCGGCCCGGCTGTAATAATAATTGGAGAATACGCCTACCATTAGCACCGATAGAACGCTAACGCTCAGAAATGCAAGCACCATCTTCATCTTGATCGATAATTTCCCCAAAATCATCCGCGGTTTCATAATCCGATTCTCTTTCTGTACTCGACCGGCGTGATCGTGACCAGCTGCTTAAAGATCCGGTTGAAGTAGGGCAGCGAAGTATAGCCGACCATGTCGGCAATTTCATAGATTTTCAGATCGGGCTCGTGCAGCAGCTCCTTCGCTTTCTGAATACGGACCTGATTAATATAGTTTAAGCAGGTCTGGCCTGTCGTTCTTTTGAACAAAGCGCTGAAATAAGACACGCTCAGGTGGCACATCTCCGCCAAGCGCGCCAGCGAAAAGTTTTCGTAATAATGCACATCAATATATTCGCAGACTCTTTTAATAGAAGAATGATTGGTGTCGTCGGCAAACTGCGGATACAGCAGCAGCCACGCTTCGGTTAAATCCGCGAAATATTTGCGAATGCCGGCCTCTTCATCCTCTGTCAGCGGCAGATAGGCAGCGTCGGGGGCCGCGAGCTTCAGCAGCTCATTCCATTTGGACGACAGAATAGCAAGCTGGCTTTTGCGAGCGCTCGGGGATGCCCCCTTCAGCTTCAAAATATGGGAAACCAGCGTATGTACTTCGGCGGCAAGCGACTGCCGGTTCGAATCCGGGAAGACGGTCGATAAACTGCTGAATCCGCAGCACCCCGTCATGCAGCTCAGCCATGCCCTCCAGCCGTTTCATCGATCTTCGAAAAGCTTCATGAAGCTCCGCCTCATCCACCGGCTTTAAGACATACTCGTTAATCCCGAAGCGCATGGCCTGTCTAGCGTACTGAAAATTATCGTAACCGCTTACAATAATAGTGATTATAGGGAGGTTCATTTGATGAATCTGCTCGCAAAGCCACAGACCGTTTTTACGGGGCATCATAATATCGGTAACGACAATGCTCGGCCAATGCTCCTGAATGACGTTCCATGCTTCCTCTCCATTGCCTACCTCTCCAATGACAGTAAATTGGGGCCCCAGCTTCTCGATCATTTCCGCCACAGCATCCCGGATCCACTGCTCGTCTTCCGCAATCAGCACCTTAAACAATAGCCGTCCTCCTTCTCCTGGAAAACCTGAGCACCGGAATGGCTGGAATGGCAAGCCTGCCCGGCGCTCCGCTTAAGACCACCTTATGAGCAATCTTTTGCTTACATCGTAAAGCTTTCGCGCTTAAAATGCCAGCCATTATTTTTACATTTAACGGAAAAATAAATAAGAAATTTAGGCGGCGGCTGTCGCTCTGCGGATTATCGCAAGCGTGCCTTCGGATTATTCCCCGGGCAATGAAGCGTATAACAGCGGCTAATTGGCCTCGCTGCAAAGAGTGTCGTTAAGGATTATTTTGGGTTGCTTCGGTTTCCATTACAATAATGATACAGGCTGGAGCCTCTAGGGACGGCCATTTCATACAGGTGGGAGTAGGATCAGAATGTGGAATCCCGATGCGTTTCTTGAGGAATTATTGTTCAGTGCACCGCCGCGGTATTCATTTCAAGCCGCAGATAAAATGCAATGGCAGGCATGGCGTTCCGCGCTAAAGGAAGCCTTTCTGCAAAAGCTGGCTATGCCGGAACGGAATCAAGTCAAGCTTAATCCCGTACTGCTTGAGAGGGTCGATTGCGGCGATTACATAAGAGAGCGGATCCAGCTGGAAACCGCGCCTCATCTGTCAATGCCCTGTTATGTGCTGAAGCCGAAGCAGGCGGCTGTGCCTGCGCTGATTGCCTGTCCCGGCCACGGCTACGGCAGCAAAGAACTCGTCGGCCTGCTTCCCGACGGCAGCGTCAGGCCGGGTGAGCCGGGGATCTATAAGGATTACCCGATCGAGTGGGCCCGCCGCGGCTGGACCGTCATCGTGCCCGAAATGCTGGGGCTAGGCGATAGACGGACTCAAGCCGATCAAAGCAAGCCCCCTAAGGAGCCGTCCTGCTTCCGGCTCGCCTCCAATTTGCTGATGATCGGCAAAACGCTGGCCGGGTACCGGGTGCATGAAATGATGTGCTGTGTCGACTATTTACTAGAGCAGCCCGAGGTCGCCCCGGACCGGATCGGCTGCATGGGCTTCTCCGGCGGCGGTCTGGTCATGGCTATGACGGCGGCGGTGGACGAACGAATTCGGGCGGCTGTCATCTGCGGCTACACGAACACCTACCGCGACAGCATACTGGCCAAGCCGCACTGCCTGGACAATTATATTCCGGGGCTGCTGAGCTGTGCGGAAATGCCGGATTTGTTCGGCTTGATCGCGCCCCGTCCGCTGTTCATCGAGTCTGGGCTGGACGACCCGGGATTTCCGGCCGCCGGTACGCAAAAGGCGATTCAGGCGCTGCAGACGATTTACGACGTCCTGGAGTGCGGCAGCCTGCTGGACTACGATCTGCATCCCGGCAAGCATGAGGTGTCCGGGCGCAAGGCCTATAACTGGCTGCAGCGCCAGCTCCAAGGCTAAGTTTGTGCTGCCGCGCTTCGGCGGCGCTGCGGCTGCGTACCCAGGCCGGCCAGCGGCCGAGGTCCGGCGCTTCCGCGGGAACGGGGACGTGCTGCGGGGCCTGAGCTTGCAAGCGGCTGAAGCCACGGCGCTTGGGCGGGCGTGGGGACGTGCTAAGCAGCTCATGATGGGTTCTTCTGTAAATGATGGTTGTGTGATAACTTCCATTTTACATGGAACCATTCATGGGCTTCTTTGTGTTTAGCTGCCGCACTTCATCTTATAATCCGTCATTTACAAATTACAATTATGAATTCTGTATTGCTGCTTATCTTGTAAATGGTAAAATTAATAGATCACCTATTTCTAATCTGTTTAGGGATAAGTACGTCTATTTATTAACATTACAGGGACGTAGATATAGTATTAAATTAGTCCAACTTCATTATCAGCGCCCCTTCAAAAATTGGAGGATGAAGTATGAAACAATTGAACAAAAAAGTTGCTATTGTGACAGGAGCAAGTCGTTCCACTGGTATAGGAGCAGCAGTTTGTCTTGCGCTTGCTCATGAGGGAGTAGATATATTTTTTACACATTGGTCTTCATTTGACGAGATTGAAGGTAATGGTGGAGAGAGAGATTTTCCCAATGTATTATGCGATAAAATAAGAAAAATCGGTGTGCGTTCCGATCATATGCAAGTTGACTTAAGTGATATGAACTCACCAGTTCTTATTTTGGATAAGGTAGAAGAAACACTGGGTACCCCTTGCATTTTGGTTAATAATGCAACCTACGAATCTCCTACAAATTTTCGTACATTTAACGGTGAAATATTAGATAAACATTATATGGTTAATAACCGGGGCACTTTGATGCTTTCTATGGAATTTGCGAGAAGGTATGAATTTTCATTCCCACAAGAAAAAATAGGTCGAATACTAAATCTGGTTTCAGGTGGGCCTGACCCCAATAATCTTGCTTATATAGCGACCAAAGGAATGATAATCGCAATAACTGAACCACTATCAGTTGCACTTGCACCTATAGGTATAACTGTAAATTCAGTTAATCCCGGCCCCACTGACTCTGGCTGGATAAATGACGATTTAAAACGAGATTTACTACCTCTTTTTCCGACTGGGCGTCTAGGAGAACCCGCTGATGCCGCGAAGATTATTAAATTTTTAGCAAGTGAGGATTCTTATTGGATTACGGGGCAAGTAATTAAATCTGAAGGCGGATTTTTAGGTAAGTAAATCAATCATAACACTTCATAAAATAAGACCGTCATCAGACGGCGGGCAACTCGTCCCAGTTTTGACGCCAGGACTTCACAATTAACGGCTACTTCTAGCCCCATACATCCTTGCGCTCATCCAGATCGGCACCAAATGACCATTCTCCCCCTAAAAAAAGCGGAGAGCGCATGTCATCCATGCCGCTCTCCACTTTCGTCGTTCAGCCACATGCCCCTGTACTGCCCGGGGGTCATGCCGGTCGCTTTTTTAAAATATCGGATAAAATTTTGCGGATTGTTATACTGCAGCCGCTGGGAAATATCGGTCACCTTCATTTCGGTTTCCATCAGCCATTTCTTGGCGATCTCCATCCGGTAAGACAGCAAATAATCCGTAAAATTAACGTTTAAGCTTTTTTTCAACGCACGTCTCAGATAGCTTGAATGGTAGTTTAGGCGGGAGGCGCATTCCTCAAGCGTTAAATCGCGATCATACTCCGTTTGGATAATACGGATCACTTCGTTTGAAATTTTCTGGTACGGCGCTTCCTTACTGCTTTCTTCCGCTTCGACAATCGGGCCGATAATCTGCTGGTGGAACCACTGCTCGATTTCCTGCACCGTATTCAGCCGTTTCAGCTGCTCATACAGCGGGATCGCGTTCGTATCCAGCGAGGAAATCGCCGTATCCGCCTGTTCCGGAAGATAGAGCAGATCCAGCAGCAGCTTCATCAGCCAGTTCTGCATCTGGTTATGGCTCAGCTCGCGGTTGGACAGGATTTGCAGAAACTCGCTCAGCAGCACGTGCGCCCGCTTGTCATCCGCAAATTTCACAGCCTCCACCAGCTGCTTCTCCAAATGCTCGGGGAAAAATACCATCTGCGTCTCCGGCTCTTCATTCTCAATAAAGAGAATCGTCTCCGTCTCTTTCGTAATTCGATATTTCAACGCATCCAGCCCTTCCGCATACGCCTTCGGTGTCAGCTCGTACGAAGTATAAGGCCGGCTGATTCCCGCGCTGACCGGAATGCCCAGAAATTTCAGCACATTCTCCTGCACCTGCTTGATAATACAGGACAGGAACTGCTTAAACTCCTCAATCGACTCGCCCTCCCCGGTAATTACCGTAATCTGCGACTGCTCCATGACGATAGGATACAGCCGGCGCTCTGCCGGTATCGTATCCTCGACGATATTGCTGATCGCATACAGCAGCAGGTCACGATCCTTTTCTCCGAAACGGGTACCCTCTAAGGAATCGATCCGGATGGCAGCAACGGCCAGCCAATCGGGCTCGGCCGGATCGCCGAACTGCCGCAGCTGCTCCTGGATCTCTTTGACCGGCAGCTCCCCCTGCACCAGCTTCAGGATGACGAACGGCCGCAATTCCTGCCGCAGCCTCTGAACATGACTGCTTACATGCAGATAGCTTTGCGACATTTTATCGATCCGGCGTTCGATGACCTGAAACTCATCCTGCGGCTCCTCGGCAGTCGAATCCTCCTCCGGATCGGCCGTTTTCTGATATAAGGAACGCAGCGGAGTATACAGCTTGTTGGTTCCTTGCAGCGACAGCATAATAACGAGGAGAATGATGATGGCACAGGCCCATAAGGTGACCCAGCCTATCGATTTGGATTCCCGCTTAATATCGTCCAACGACACCATGGACAGGTACGTCCACCCATTGTAGGACGATTTGCGGTAGGTGAAGCCGAATTCCTCCTGTCCCATCCGGCCGGTCAGATAGCCGTTCGGCTCGTTCGACTGCTGGACATCCCGGAGCATCGGCAGGCTGAGCAGCGTCTGCTCTACATCAGGCGTCATATTCGATTCCATGATCTCCCCTCTCTCGTCAAGCACGATCAGAGAGCCCAGCTCGCTGCTTTTCGGAATCATTTTGAACAGCTGCTGCGACGACATTTGCGTGACCAGAAAAGCGGTGGGGGGAGAAGTATAATTAGGAAATCGCTTGACCAAATAAATCGACGGCCGCTCCGTACTGCCGCCGCTCTTATCCTTCGCTGACAGGGTAATCCATTTGATCGGCTTATCCAGCTCGGCGAACAGCGCCGGGTAGCTCGGATCAAGCGGCTCCTCCAGCCTGGCGTAGCCCTTGTTGTTTATAATCCACTTCTGCTCCATATGGAGCAGCTCGATATCGCGAATACCTAGCTCGTAGATCTGAATACGCTGCATCGATTCGAGCAGCTTGTCGACGAGCGGATAATTTTTGGCATCAATCGGCGTTTGCAGCACATCGGTCACGGCCTGGGAATTACCCAGCTGAAAAATGGAAAAATCGATAATTTTCAATGTATTTTCCAGCTGGGTCTGCGTTTGCAGCAGCAGCTGGTCGTTGCCCTTCAACACTTTGCTCTCAATAAGACTCGACGATTTTATATACGAAAAAATGCCCAGCACCATAACGGGAATGGCGCCGAGCAGCAGGCATAACGTAAACAGCTTGACCTGGTACCGCGACAGCTTTGGCTTTATCACATGCGCTCAGTCCTTCTCGAAGAATCGTTGCTTTGCCCTCCATTATCGCATTAAGACTCATAAATTCAAATAATCTTCAGCGATACAATCATGGACAAACACCACCCGGTACCGGCAAGATCACTGAAAAGCCATCGCTGCAGGTGCGGATCCTCCTTCCCGGCTCAGGCTTCCCAAGCCGTTCGCTCAGCAAACGCGCAGCTGTTGTCCCCGAATATCTTGAATTCCTCCCGCGCTTGTAGCGGTGAAAATCAAGATCCGGAGACAACAGCGAATGTGCTGCGCTTTTGCAGACGGTTCCGCACTTACCGCTTCGTTTTCAGCGGTCTAGAGCGAAAACCGGACGGACGGTGTGCTGTATTTTTTTACAATTCCATGTGCTTCAGCTTTGGTGTATGGCTTGCGCACTATTTCTTCTGATTCTTCTCATACTCGGTCTTGTACTCAGTCATTACTTGGTCGCCGCCAAGCTTCTGCCAGTTGGCCACAGCCTGGCTAAAGCCGTTCTCATCCAGCTCGCCCATGATGAATTTGGTTCTCGCATCCGTGATGACCTGATCCAGCTGCTTGCCTTTTTCCATATATGTTTTGGACAGCAGTGGCAGCGCCGGATTCGGTACCGCAAACTTCTCGTTATCCTGGATCAGCTTCGTATACTTCTCAACGCTCGGATCGAGCTTGCCTGGCAGCGCCTTGCTGCCGTCGAACGTCATCATCTGGAACAGCGTATTATACACCTCGTCCGTATACACCTTCTCATCGATCCGGACCGCTTTGCCGTCTTCCAGCTTGTAATGCTTGCCCTCGATCCCCCAGTTGATCAGGTTTTGCACTTTCTCGTCTCCCAGCTTGTCGATAAACGACAGTACCTGCTTCAGCTCGGCTTCGGTTTTGACGCTGGTCTTAGGAATCATAAATACGCTGTTGTAGCCGCTGCCGCCCTGTACCTTGACGCCGGCCGGGCCGCTGATGCTTGCTACCGTGTCCAGCTTGGCATTCGGATTCGCTTTGTACAGATCGGTGAACCTTGCGTTCAAATCGTCCAGCGCGCCGATATAAACGCCGGCTTTGCCTTGATTGACCAATACCGTACGGTCACTTCACGACCGGGAAGTCGCTGTTGAACACTTTATCCTTGAACATTTGCTGAAGCATCTTCATCGTGTCGATATAAGGCTTGGTCATAAAGTCCGGCGTCATTTTGCCGTCCTTGTATTCCCAAGTATTCGGAGCTCCCATTACCGACAGGAAGTGGAAAATTTGCGCGCTGTTAGAATCGAACGAAATGCCGAACGTGTCGTTCTTGCCGTTCTTGTCCGGATCGTTGTACGTGAACGCCTTGAATACATTGAGCAGCTCGTCGAGCGTTTTCGGCTCGGACAGTCCGAGGTTATCCAGCCAGTCCTTACGGATAATAATGCCGTTGCGGGCCATCGCTCTCCACCGGAAAATACCGTATACCTTACCGTCGATCGACATGTTGTTCAAGCGTGTGGCATCGAGCGATTTCAGGTTCGGATAGTCCTTCAAATACGGTCCGAGCTCCCAGAACAAGCCTGCGCGGGCGGCGTCGATGATCGCCGGATTGCGGTCGTCCTTCACCAGCAGCAGCTGAGGCAGATCGCTCGCCACGGCGATGGAGGCCGTCACCTTCTCGCTATAGCTTGCGCTCGGCACCCATGTCACCTTCAAATTGGTGTTGGTGTACTGCTGCAGCAGCTTCATCGGCTCGCTGTCCATTTTTGGCGGCTCGGCCGTCAAATACTGATTCATCATCGTAATCTCGACGGGGCCTGTCGAAGCCGCAGCTCCGTCCTGTTTCCCCTCATTCCCGCTGCCGCAAGCGGAAGTCAGAACGAGCGACAAAGCTCCTGCAGCCGCCACACCGGCCTTAAGTAAACGTTTTGTTTGCATAATGTACAAAACCTCCTGATCCCCTGATTAATAGTATCGTCTTCTTTAGCTTCTTTACATTTCTTTAACGGATAACTTCCAGCGCTTCCATCTCAGATGAGCCCAGCGGGCAAGGGCAGGCGGCCGTCCCGCTTACCCTTTGACGGAGCCGAGCAGTACACCTTTGGCAAAATGCTTTTGCAGGAAAGGATATACCAGCAAAATCGGTACTGTCGATACGATGATGACGGCCATTTTGATAACCTCGCCGGGCGGAGCCACATAATCGCTGCCCAACTGTTGAGAGTCGCCGATGCCTCCCTGGGACAGGATGACAATCTGACGGAGCCACACCTGGATCGGCCATTTCGTGTTGTCGTTAATGTACAATACGGCGTTGAAAAAGGTGTTCCAATGGCCGACCGCATAAAACAGCGAGAAGGTAGCCATCGCCGGCAGCGATAAGGGCAGCACGATCCGCACGAGGATCTGGTAATCGTTACAGCCGTCGATCTTGGCCGCTTCTTCCAGGCCGTCAGGCAGCTGCTGGAAAAAATTGCGCAGAATAATCAGGTTAAACGCGCTGATCGCTCCAGGAATAAGCAGCGACGCATAGCTGTTGAGCAGCCCCAGCGATTTGACGACGAGGAACGTCGGAATCATGCCGCCGCTGAACAGCATCGTGAACAGAACCAGCATCATAATCGGCTTGCGTCCGATAAATTCGTTTCTGGCCAGCGGATAAGCGGTCAGTGTCGTGAAGATCAGGTTAATCAAGATGCCCCACAACCGTGATATACACGGTTACGCCCAAGCTCCACAGAATCGTTTTCGTGGAAAAAATATATCTGTAGCCGTCCAGCGAAAACTTGGTCGGAAACAGAACTACACCGCGCTGGAGCAGCTCCTCCGAAGCCGTAAAGGAACCTGACAGCACAAACAGAAACGGCACGATAGTAAATAAAGCGAAAACGACCAGCATTGCAACATTAACGATATCGAACAAGCGCGAGCCCAGAGTAGGTCGAATCATGGCCAATGCCTCCTTTTCTTGTTAGTAAACTCCTTGCTCGCCAAGCTTCTTGGCCGCTTTGTTCGCCCCGAGCACGAGGCACAGTCCGACCAGCGATTTGAACAAGCCGACCGCCGTGCTGAAGCTGAACTGTCCTTGCTGAACCCCGTTGACATAAACATAGGTGTCGAACACCTCGCCTACTTGGCGGTTCGTCGAATTCAGCATCAGGAAAATCTGCTCGAAGCCGGTATCGAGAAAGTTGCCGAGCCGCAGAATGAACAAAATAACGATCGTGCTGCGGATGGCGGGCAGCGTAATATGCCACAGCTGGCGGTACCGGCTCGCCCCGTCAATTTTCGCCGCTTCATACAATGTAGGATCGACGCCGGACAAAGCCGCGAGGAAAATAATCGTTCCCCAGCCGGATTCCTTCCAGATCACTTCCAAAATAATCATTGGACGGAACCAGTCGTTCGACATCAGAAAGTTCAGCTTCGGCAGCCCTGCGTCGACGAGCATATTCGTAAAGATCCCGCCCTCCGAGGAAAAGAACGTGTACACCATCCCGACAACAACGACCCAGGATACGAAGTGGGGAATGTAAATCGCCGTTTGAATCGAGCGCTTGAACCATTCGATCCTCAGCTCATTGAGCATCAGCGCAATGACAATCGGAATCGGGAAGAAAAAGACGATGTTGTAGATGGCCAGTACAAACGTGTTCTTTAATAGAAGCCAAAAGACAGGATCATGGAAAAAGCGGTCGAAATGCTTGAGGCCCACCCATGGGCTGTCCCAAAAGCCCCTGAAAGGCAAGTAATCCTTAAAAGCGATCAGTACGCCCCACATCGGTAAATATTTAAATAGAATAAAGTAGATCAGCCCCGGGGCGATCATGACATACAAATGCGGACTTTTCATAATTCGCTGCCTTAGCAAGCCCGCCCTGCTGCCAAGCCCGAGCTTTGGCGCCTGCGCCGTTTGTGTTTTCAAGCGTTATGTCTCCTTTCATGTAGCTGTGGGATAAGACGCAGCCAGCACATCTTCTACGCGGACGGGACGGTTCTCCTTCACGGACCGCCACACGGCTTCGCCGGTGCCGATCGAATCTGCGCCGTCCCGCGAGCCGGATAAGATCGGATACTGGCGTTTCGGGTCGGGACCCAGGAACAGATCCTCAAGCAGTACGGGATCGCCGCCCCCATGGCCGCCTTCGCGATGAACGACATGGATCGTTTCCTTCGAGCCGAACAGCGGGAAATAGTCGATCGTCTGCACCGGAACAGGGAACGGAACCCGGCTGGCTGAGTGATACTCCGTCGTTTCAATCCGGCCCTTCGTTCCGTTAATCGCCAAACGATAGCCTTCATAAGGAAGAGAGAAATTGACGGAGTAGGACAGCAGCGCGCCGCCGTCGTACTTGACGTTGACCGAGTACGTATCTTCGATATTAATGACGGAATCGTAGATACAGGCATCCGCCCGGTACTCGCTGTAAGGGGCTGCGGAAAGATTCGAGCTGACCGCCCCGATGTGATCGTCCTTCACTGTCCCCTCCTTGCTGCGGGTCGACCAGCGCATAAAGTAAGCACAGTCCGCCTTCACTTCACAGGTCTCACAGTGGCGCCCGTCTTCCTTCTTCGGGTTCAACGGACCGTCAGGACCGTAATAGTTCAGCGCGCCGAATGCGAATACTTCCACCGGCCGCTGGCCAATCCACCAATTCACCAGATCGAAATGGTGAGAGCTTTTATGAATGGAGAGGCCTCCCGAATGCTCCCGCACACGGTTCCAACGTTTAAAGTAGCTGGCTCCGTGATAAGTGTCAATGTACCAGTTCAGGTCCACGGATGTGACCCGGCCTACCTTGCCCTCCAGCACCAGCTCCTTGATACGGCTGTGAATGGGCGAATACCGATAGTTGAACGATACCGTAACCTTGCCCTTGCTCCGCTGCTCCGCATCCAGAATGCGGCGGCAGTCCGCGCCGGTCGTCGCCATCGGCTTCTCGGTAATGACGTCGAGATCCTTGGCAAGCGCCTGCAAAATGTACGTTACATGCGTATCGTCCCGTCCGGTTACAATAATGACATCCGGCTCGGTCTCACCGGACCAGCGCGTCGAAATCGTCCGGACCGTACTCCTTAACGGAGGCGAGCTCCGGATATTTGCTTTTGCAGACCTCGAATCGTCTCGGATCGATATCGAGCAATCCGACGATTTCAGCCTGGCTGGAAAATGTTTTTAGCATCGGACCGATGAACATTTTCATGCTCCGGTTGCTGACCCCGCATATCGCGTATTTTTTCTTCATCGTAACAAGGCACCTCGTTTTCCATTGTGTGTTCATCCCCGTTCGGAATGACTTCATTATTTCCTACATCCCGGTAACAGGCTACAATCCGGACAGCGACAGTTGCGGCGAACCCCCGGGAAAGCCGGGCCGGCTGCGCTTATTGCCGCTTCAGGCGGGCGTAATAATCCTCAGCGCTACAGGCGATGCTCTTTAGAGACACCACGCGGACAAGCGCGTTTGCATGGTTCAAATAGTCTTGAGAAGGCTGCTCACAGATTTAAGTGCAGCTGTGTGTCCACGCGTATGAGCGTGGGAGACCATGGGTATGGGGCTCCAATCGCTGTTAAACCTGTGTCCAATTTGAATATAACTTAGAATGGTAAGGACACAGGTTTAAAGGCGACCGCTGACGCTTTTCCGCCCCATACCCATGGCCTCTCTGGTTCGACTTTCAGTGCATACTTCTACTTTACTACTAATTTACTCTCTGTACTTCCCGCTTCTCTCTGCTTTACTTGCCTTGCATGAAAAAGGTGCCCCGCCGTCATAAAGACGAGGCGGAGACCTGCTCCCGCGAAAGCGCTGATAATCCGGTGCCGGTCTGGATAAAGACCGTCAGCCTATTTGATTACCGTCAGCATCGCGTTCATTTTTTCTTCATCGATTTCAATGCCGAGACCCTGGACCTTCCGGAACGTAAATCCGGCCGTCCTGCACTTTGAAATCGGATTTCACCATCTGCCCGCGCAGGTTGTGCTTTTCGATGGAATATTCGTAGTAGCTGTTGCATTCCGGCGTGCTTGCCGCCAGATGCAGGGCGGCTGCAAAGCCGATTCCGCGCGTCGTGTTATGCGGCACATAGTTGATGCCGAAAGCCCGGCAGAGCGTCGACGCCCGTTTGGCGCTCAGCAGCCCGCCGCATTTGATCGGGTCGGCGGCATACAGATGGCAGCCACCGCGCGCGATAAAATCGCGGAAGGTGAAAATGTTCCAGTCCTGCTCGCCGACGTGAATCGGTACCGGCAGCGTATGAGCCAGCTTCACATAAGCTTCAATATCAAAATACGGGCATGGTTCCTCGAAATGATGGATATCATAAGCCTTGATTTTATCGTACAGCTGTACTGCCTGAATATAAGTATAAGAGCTGTTTCCGTCGATCATCAAACGGACATTCGGTCCGATTGCTTCGCGCACGCGCCGAACCTTTTCCGCATCGTCGTTAAGATCTACAGGCAGGCCCGTACCGTAACGGGAACCGACCTTGATTTTTACCGCACCGAAATGGTATGCCTCGATGCCTTCCTTCAGCTTCTCCACTTCCTGGTCGTGCGTCAGGTCCCGGCTCATGCTCGAGCCGTACAGCGGAATCGTTTCCCGGTACTTACCGCCGAGCAGGTTGTACAACGGCTGGTTCAAAAATTTCGCGCGTGCATCCCAAAGCGCAATTTCCACGCCGCTGTAGGCCGCCGCCAGCATTTGGCCGGAGATTTTGTAATGCTTGCGCATGACGTTCTCCTCGATCCGTTCAATATTGAACGGATCGCTGCCGATAATTTGCGGCTTAATGATTTCTTGAATGATTTTGACCAAAATTTCGGCGCGCATCGGACTGCTCTCGCCGAAGCCCGATACCCCTTCATCCGTATCTACTTTTACATAGAGCAGGCCACTCGCCACATAACAAGTCAAATCGGTTACTTTCATCGTTCGCCTCCTGAACTTAGGCCTGAAGCCGGTTTATTTGTTCGGATCTTTTGCGTACTGGTCATTGAATTCCTGGGTCACTTTGTCTCCGCCTGCTTTGCTCCAGCTGTCCAGCGCACGCTTCCAGCCCGCTTCGTCCAATTCGCCCATGATATATTTGATGCGCGCGTCGTTGACGATTTTATTCAGCTCGGCACTCTTCTGATTCCAGGTATCGGAGGTGTATGCCGCCGCAGGGTTCGCTATCAGATTGCCCTCCACCGCTTTCTTGGCATCTTTATACTTCTTCACGTTCGGCTCTACATCGCCGGCCATAGCCCGGGAACCGTCGGATACTTGAAGCGTTTGCTCCAGCTGAACCACTTCGGTGTTGTATTTATCCAGCTGCTCCGGCGTACGCGTCGGCTTGCCGTTCTGCATCGTGTAGTGCACGCCTTCCAAGCCCCATTCGAAGATGTTCTGCGCGCCGTCTTCGGAAATTTTATCAAAGAAGGCCAAGATTTGCCGCAGCTGCGCTTCGGTTTTGACGCTTGATTTCGGGAAGACGAATTCACCGGTATACCCTGGGTCCATTAAAACTTTGACGCCGTTCTTCCCGTTCAGCGATGCCGTTACTTCCAGCTCTGCCTTCGGATTCACCTTGTACAGCTGAGAATGTCTTGTAATCTGGTCGGGGTCGCCCATACGGAGGCCGTACTGCCCTTTATCCATATTGTCAATATTTTGCGGTCTTGTCGCCAGCGCGAAATCCTGATTCATCAGCTTCTCTTGATACAGCTTGCGATAAAAATTCATTGTATCCAAATAAGCCTGGCTGAACAGAGTGGACTGCAGCTTGCCGTCCTTCACGTCCCACATATTGCCGCCGCCAAAGGCCGCCAGCAGGAAGTTAAATCCGCGGATGGACATCTCCTCGGCGAAACCGACGGTATCGTTCTTGCCGTTTTTATCCGGATCGTTTTGGGTAAACGCTTTAATTGTGTTATACAGCTCGTCGACCGTTGTCGGCGCCTTCATGCCGAGCGCATCGAGCCAGTCCTTGCGGTAAATAACGCCGTTTCCGACCAAAGCCCGGCTCCGGAAGATGGAATACAGCTTCCCGTCCAGGGAAACGTTTTTGAGCACCTGTTTGTTCAGCGAACGCTCCAGGTTCGGATAATCCTTCAGGTAAGGCCCGATTTCCCAGAAATATCCGGAGCGCATTGCATTAATTACCGTTTGGGGCCGCATGCAGCAGCACAACCATCGGCAGCGTACCGGAAGCGATCGTCGCATTCAGCTTATCCGTGTACGTTGTTCCCGGAACCCACTGGATTTCCAGCTTCGTGTTGCTGTACTTTTCAATTGCCGCAATGACCGGGTCGTCAGGACGCGGCGGCTCGGCCACAATGCTCTGGTTCATCATTGTAATTTTGAACGGCTCCTGGGACTTGCCCGCTGCCGGAGCCTGTCCCGCTTTACTGTCTGTGCCGCCGCTGCAGCCGGCTGCAAGCATGACGCTTGCAGCGGTTAATGCCAATGCCGGCTTGCGCCATCTGTTCTTCTGGTTTGCCATTGTAAATACCCCCTTGATTGTTGGATCAGTCAAAAGCTTTTTATCTAGATGCCTCCATAGAAGGAGACCGTCTATTCGTAGAAAATCGCGCTGCTTACCCTTTTACCGAACCGATCATAGCGCCTTTGGCGAAATGCTTCTGCAAAAACGGATATACGCAAAGGATCGGCAGCGTAGAAATAACGATAACAGCCATCTTCACGATTTGTGAAGGCGGGATAACATAGGAGCTGTCGAATACCGTGGAGTCTCCCGCTCCGCCTTGCGACAAGATGACGATCTGACGCAGCCATACTTGAACGGGCCACTTCATATTATCGTTGATGTACAGCACCGCGTGGAAGAACGAATTCCAATGTCCGACGGCATAAAACAATGTAAATGTCGCAAGTGCAGGCAGTGAAAGCGGAATCATAATTTGCCACAAAATGCGCATATCGTTGCAGCCGTCAATTTTGGCCGCTTCCTCCAAGCCTTCGGGCACCTGCTGAAAGAAATTGCGCATGACGATCAAATTGAAGGCATTGATCGCATTGGGCAGCAGCAGAGACCAGTAGGAATCGAGCAGTCCAAGCCATTTGACGATCAGGAAGGTCGGAATCATCCCGCCGCTGAACAGCATGGAGAACGTGACCAGCAGCATAATCGTTTTGCGGCCATCCAATTCTCTGCGCGATAACGGATAAGCCATCAAGGTGGTCAGCAGCAAGTTAACGAAGCTGCCCTGCGACCGTAATGAATATTGTAACCAGCAAACTGTGGAATATGACATTCGAGGAAAGAATGTACTGGTACCCGGCCAGCGAAAACTTCGTCGGAAACAGCAGCAGCGGGTGAGCCAGAAATTCCGCCGGGTCCGTCAACGAACCCGAGACGATATAAATAAATGGCAGCAGTGTACACATGGCGATTACAAACAAAAGAACATAGTTGAATCCATCGAAGATTCGGCTTCCAAGCGACTTATAATTCATCTCTTCTTCACTCCTTGTCTGTACGTTTGTCTAGCGATCCTCAGTATTAATAAATGCCTTCTTCTCCGGCCTTCTTGGCCAAATAGTTGGAGCCTACGACCAGCGCGATGCCGATTACCGACTTAAACAGGTTCGATGCGGTAGCATAGCTGAACTGTCCCTGCTGCACACCGCTGGTATATACGAAGGTATCGAATACCTCGCCAACCTCGCGGTTCATCGGATTGAGCATCAAAAAGATTTGCTCGAAGCCGGAGTCCATAAAATTGCCCAGCCGCAGAATAAGCAGAATGACGACCGTGCTCTTGATCGCAGGCAGGGTTACGTGAAGCATTTGCTGCCAGCGGTTCGCTCCGTCCATGCGCGCCGCTTCATAGAGCTGAACGTCCACACCCGAAAGCGCTGCCAAAAAAAGAATTGTTCCCCAGCCCGTTTCCTTCCATAATACTTCCCCGATGACCATCGGACGGAACCATTCGTTGCTTAGAAGAAAGCTCTTCTGCTGAATGCCCATCTCCGCCAGCAGGTTGTTCACAATGCCGCCTTCCGGCGTAAACAAAATGTACGCAATCCCTACAACGACAACCCAGGAAATAAAATGCGGGATGTAAATCATCGTTTGAATGAAACGCTTGTACATTTCCGACCGCAGCTCGTTAAGAAGCAAGGAAATAACAATCGGCAGCGGAAAGAAGAAGAACAGATTGTAAAGCGCCAGAATGACGGTGTTCTTAAAAATAAGACCGAATGACGGATCGGCGAAAAACTTCGTGAAATTATCGAAGCCGATCCATTCGCTGCCCCAGAATCCCATGAACGGCGAATAGTTCTGAAAAGCGATCATGACTCCCCACATCGGTAAATATTTGAATAGAATAAAATAGATGACCCCCGGCAGAAGCATAAAGTAAAGCCACCGGTTTTTTACCAGACGTTTCATTAAGGCGAGCCTTGGATTCATCGTCCGGGATTTGTTTTGGGTTTTGTTTAATGTTTGACTGTACAATTTCATCCCCCATCTCCTATCGATATTTCGTTGCCGTACTCAAACCATAACACGGTGCCCGATGACATCCTAGAATCCTCAACCGCACAATAAGAAAACCCAGCATCACACAATGCCGGGTTCCCCTATAATCCTTAGCCAACCACTGCATAATCATCATCCAACCCGCAATTTACGTCCCTGACACACCATGGTTGTGCCGTCATTCCTTCTTACAGGCATGCGGCCCCCGGTTGTTTCTCAGGCGTTATTCCTTCTCCTGATGTGCGGCTGCGTACGGCTACGACAGGCTCCTGAGTTGTTTACTCCTTCTCCTGGGCATGCAGCTCCCGGTATTTCCCCGGCGTCATCCCTTCCATCTTCCGGAAGTACCGGATAAAGTTTTGCGAATTGTGGTAACATAGCTTTTCCGCGATTTCCGAAATCTTGGCATCCGTCTTGGTCAGCATTTCCTTAGCCATGAGCAGCCGGTAATGCGCCAGATAATCGCTGAAGTTCATGCCCAGCTCGTTCTTCAGCACCCGGCTGATGTAATTCGGATGATAGTGCAGTCTGGATGCGCACAGCTCCAGTGTCATTTCCGTATCGTACTCTTCTTCGACCATCCGTGTGATCGTTTGAACCAGCAGCTGATTCTTGGACTGCTTCCGCGTTTCAAGATGAGGAAGCATCGGAAGGATAATATCTTTATACAGCCAATGCCTGATCTCGTCCACCTTATGGAACGTGTACAGCTGTTGAAGAAGCAGCTGGTTGTCCCCGTACACCGATTGGAGCGGTATATCCGCTTCTTGAAGCAGCCGGATCAGATCGGCGAACAAGCGGAGAAACGAGGCCTGATAATCGATATAGGTGCCGTGCTGCAGAGTAATTTCCGTAAAAAATCGCTCCAGCGAAGGCTCCAGCTTGTCCCGCTCCACATACTTGATCGCTTGAAGCAGCTCCTTCTCGGCCTGCTCGGGGAAGCTGACCGACGGGCCGTCCCCTTCCTTGGCGCCGTCGTCATAGTACAGAATCGAAGCGTGCTCCGCCAGCAGGCCCTGCTTCAACGCCTCCTTCGCCTCCGCAAAGGCGGGATACGCCTCCATCAGCTGCGCATAAGGACGGCTGATGCCGATGCTGATCGAAAGACCGAGGAAGCGCCGCAGCTCCTGCTCAATGCGCTCGGCGGTCGTTGCCATAAACTGCTTGAAGTGTTCCAGCGAAGGCTCATCGGTGTACAGGATCGTCACCTGATGATTTTGCACGATAATAGGCATCAGGCAGTTTTTATTCGGCACAATATCGCTTACCATATTGTTTACGGCAAATTGCAGCAGCTCGCGGTCCTTCTCGTCATACCTCGTGCCCTTCAACGAATCGATCTGGAGCACAAGAACGCTCATCCACTTCAGCTCAAGCGGCGGATCATATACCATGATCGACAGCTTGTCCCGAATATCGCCCGGCCTGAACTCTCCTTGGACCAGCTTCAGCACGAACAGCTCCTCCAGCTGCCGGATCTGTCCCTTCAGCTGCTGTGACAGCTGAGTCTGCAAATCCTGCAGGTTGGCGATATTCTGATTAATCACATCAAATTCATTGCGTTCGGCCTTTCGCGACGGAGAGTCGCCGCCTTGCGCTTGACCGACACTCGCAAAGCAAATATCGTACAGACGCTGAATCGGGCTGTACAGCCGCCGCGAATATTGAATCGAGATCACATTCGCCGCAAGCAGCAGGCCCAGGCAGCCGAGCAGCATCATCCAGCTTGTCTTCCAGGTGGCTTTGCGGATTTCATCGGAAGGCACGATGGAAACGTAAAGCCACCCGTTGAAAGAGGACTTCTGGTATTCGACACCGACCCGATGATGGTTGAACTCGGCAGAGACGATGCCTGACTGGTTTTCGGTCATATCCAGACCTTGAATAAAAGACTGCAGCTCGGATACGGGATAGACGGAGCTTTGGTTCTGCTCGACCAGCAGCCCGTTCGCCCCGTCGAAAATAAAGATTTCGCCAAGCGAATTGTTTTGCGATAAGAGACGGAACAGCTCGTGCGTAGAGATCTCCGCAATGAGCAGGCCCTGCGGGCGATCGGAGATGGCCGGGATTTTTTTGACCAGATGGACGAAACGCTCGTTCGGAATCGATACGCCGCGAGCCAAGCTGCTGTCCTCCGCAGTCCAGTACGAATCTCCGGATACGTTCACATATTGTTTAATTTGCGGCCCGCTGCTGACAGCGTTTACAAGCTGCAGCCCATAATTGCTCAGTAGCCATCCGTTTTGCAAGCCGACCAGCGCCACGTCATTGAGACCGAAGTCGAATCTTTGAATCTGGTTCAAATTGGATGCCAGCTCCTGCTCGAATTGAAAATCGGCAGGCGTCAAGTTTTGAGACATGGACTGAATAACCGCCTTGTTATCGACCAGCCGCTGCAGCGACAGATCGACCCCCTGCAGCACCTGCTCTACGCGCAGACGGGTCTGCTCCAGAATATGACGGTTGCCCTCGTCGACCTTATCCTGAATCGATTGCGAGAATTTAAAGTAAAACAGCACACCCAGCAAAATAATCGGCAGCGTGCTGATCAGCGTACTGAACAGGAGCAGCTTGGCATGATAACTATGAAGCCGGTACATAGCACACCTCCATGAGGTATAAATTTGACTTTTATTCTACCCGATAGTTCCGCTTCCGTCACGAACATTTCGCTGTCAGCCGGAATAATCGGGAATCGCACGTTCTTCCCCTTCCAGAATATTCCTTGCGGCTTTCGGCAAAGAACTTTTTAAAACCCATTGACATGCGGCGAAATGTGTAGGAATATATGGTAAATGCATTATTTAAAACGTTGTTCATTATTTTGAACAAAGGGGTGTGGTTATGAAATTTGTACGATTTACCCTTGCTGGTGAAACCCAAGTACGCAGCGGCACGATCCAGGAATCGCTTATCCGCGAGTTCACAGGCGACCCGTTCAGCCGGTTCGATTATACCGGCCGGGAATTTGATCTGAGTTCCGTCTCTCTACAGGCTCCCCTCATTCCGAAGCATATAATCGGCGTCGGAAAAAACTTTGCGGCGAACGATGTGACGAAGCCTCCCATTCCCGAGCTGCCCGTCCTTTTCTTCAAGCCGCTGACCAGCGTCATCGGGCCGGGCGATACCATCATCCTGCCTCCCGTGCCGGATGCGGTTAAATACGAGTCCGAGCTGGCCGTCGTGATCGGGAAGACAGCCAAAAACATCGCGGCGGCCGAAGCCGACAGCATCATCTTCGGCTTCACCGTATCCAACGATATGAGCGCCTCCGGCTTTTACCACCCGGAAGGACACTGGACGATCGGCAAGTCGTTCGATACGTTCTGCCCGCTCGGTCCGGTGATTGAAACCGAGTTCGATTACCGTTCGGCACGAATCCAGTCCGAGGTGAACGGGATCCGGAAACAGGACAGCTCCATCGAGCGGATGATTACGCCGGTCAACGAGCTGATTGCTTATATCAGCGGCTTTATGACGCTGTCGCCCGGCGATATTATCCTAACCGGCACTCCGCCGGGAGCCGTCAACGTCAGCGACGGCGATCAGGTCGATTGCATCGTCGAGGGAATCGGCCGCCTGAGCAATCCGGTCAAAGCATCAACCTATTAAATAGAAAATCATGGAAACGGAGTGGGACACATGGCAATAAGCACTAGCGTCGTTTTTCGTGTCGAGATCGATAAAACCAAGCTGACCTTCGGAGAGCTGGCAACGGCTATCAACGCATCCGGCGGGGATATTACCGCTGTCGACGTTATTCGCGCCGGCAAGCAAGTAACGGTTCGGGATATCACGGTCGAAATGAACGTAGATATTCATGACCGGCTGACCGATGCTATACAAGCACTGCCCGGAATTAACATTATCCATATGTCGGACAGCACCTTCCTGGCCCACTTGGGCGGTAAAATTCAGGTTACCCCAAAAACACCGATCAAAAACCGGGATGATCTGTCCCGCGTCTATACGCCGGGCGTTGCCCGGATCAGCACGGCGATTCACGAAGATCCGAGCAAGGCTTTCTCGTTAACCATCAAACGCAACACCGTCGCCGTCGTTACGGATGGCACAGCCGTGCTCGGCCTGGGCGATATCGGCCCCGAAGCCGCCTTGCCGGTCATGGAGGGCAAGGCGATGCTGTTCAAGCAGTTCGCCGATATCGACGCCTTCCCGATCTGCCTGCAATCCAAGGATACGGATGAAATTGTGCAGATCGTCAAAGCGATCGCACCGACTTTCGGAGGTATCAACCTAGAGGATATCAGTTCCCCCCGCTGCTTCGAGATCGAGCGCCGTCTTCAGGAGGAATTGAACATCCCGGTATTCCACGACGATCAGCACGGTACGGCTGTCGTCATTCTGGCCGGCATCCTCAATGCGCTGAAGCTGGTGAACAAAGCGATTGAAGACGTCCGTGTCGTCGTCTGCGGCGTCGGCGCGGCAGGCGCGGCTTGCATCGAGATGCTGCTTGCCGCCGGCGTCAAACGGCTGATTGCCGTTGACCGCCCGGGCGCGCTGGTGCCCGGCACAGAGTACAACCATCCTACGCTGGACCGGATCGCCAAGGTGACTAATCCCGAGCGCAAGCAGGGGCTGCTTAGCGATGTCATCGAGGGAGCCGACGTGTTCATCGGCGTCTCCGGCCCCAACGTGCTGAAGGTGACCGACTTGCAGCGGATGGGCCGCGATCCGATCGTCTTTGCGATGGCGAATCCCGAGCCGGAGATCGATCCGGATCTCGCCGAGCCTTACGTGAAAGTGCTTGCCACAGGCAGAAGCGACTATCCGAACCAGATCAACAACGTGCTCTGCTTCCCCGGCATTTTCCGGGGCGCCCTCGATTGCCGCGCCTCCATCATCAATGAAGAAATGAAGCTGGCTGCGGCCCGCGCCATTGCTTCCATGGTGACCGAGGATGAGCTGAATGAATATTACATCATCCCGAGTATTTTTAACGATCAGGTTGTGCGCAGCGTCCGCGACGCGGTTGTACAGGCAGCGATGCAATCCGGTGTCGCCAAACGGATTCCGAAGGAATTCCGGACCGATGAAGCCGCATCCGCCCAGTCCCTGCAAGAAGATAAGCTGATTTTGCAATAATTTTCTTTCTCTCTCTCACAGCCCAAGGCTGCCGCAGATGCGGCAGCCTTGGGTCAATTACGGCCTTAAGCATATGTGCCAGCATGCCCGAAAAGAAAAATGCTCGGCATATGCGTAGATGTTTACATCCGGAAGCGAAAGCAAATTCGTGATCCGTGCATTACGTGCTGGAAATGAAAGCTAAGAAAACACCGATTCGAAGCAAGGCTATGAAGAAGAGATCAATAAAATCGGCTGGAGAAGAATATTCCAAAGGAGTCTAGTATAAAATAAGCCGTTCGCTGAAAACAGCGAACCGGCTTATTTTATATCCTATTCGTCGACAAGCCGGCGGCCAGGCTGCAAATTTCCCGAATGGCCGTCTCTTTCGTCGTCTCCCAGTTATGCATAGGCATCGAGCAGCTGATCGCAGCGACAATTTCTCCACGGCTGCGGATCGGCGCGGAAACACAGCAGAAGCCCATGACACCCTCTTGATGATCCAGCGCGTAGCCGTCGCGGCGCACCTGCTCCAGCTCGCGGATAAAAGCCTCCCGGCTGTCGATCGTATGCATCGTTCGTTTGGGGAGCTTCTCCTCCGGCAGCAGAAGCCGGATTTGTTCCTCGTCCATTTCCGACATGAGCGACTTGCCGAGCCCTGTGGAATGCGCCGGGAAGCGGACTCCCGGCCCCGACACCATCTGCACGGGCGTCGGCGCTTCAATCTTGGCCAAATATAATACTTCGCTCCCGTCCAAGCGGGCCAGCTGAATCGATTCATGAAGCTTGCGCATGACCGGTTCGCCCAGACGCCGGAATTCCTCTATAAGGTCAAACTGGCGGAAATAAGCGCTGCCATAATCGCCTACCGTTCTGCCGACAGCATAGGTTTCATTGCGGTCACGGTTAACCCACTGCAAGCGCTCCATGGTCTGAAGCAGGGAATACAGCGTGCTCTTGCTGATGCCGAGCTCCTTCGACAAATCGGATAATTTCCATTTATAAGGCTCTTCGGACAACAGGCTTAACACGGCATGCGCGCGGTCCAGAGCGGGTACGGAGTATTTCGTATCCAATGGTATCACGTCCTATGAATAGTGAACCTTCGACTTCTAAAAACAGGTTCCTTTGATCGTAACACGGCTTGTTGTAGCGGTCAATGCCGCTTCGCACAACGTCCGCCCGAAATATACGGAACACGGCTTTGCCAAGTCAATAAGTCACTATTCGACGCCTTTTCTGACCGATGGGATCAGCTCCCGGGCTTCACCAGGTTGATTTCCCCGTCGATCATTCCCTCCTTCACCGCTTGAAGTCTGGCGAATGTCGCTTCATCGTAATGCCCGAGCGAGATGCCGTCGACGCCATAGCCGCTCAGCAGCCTGACGCTCGTGCGGAGCACCTCTTCATTCGACTGGCCCTGGTCGGTAGGTCTGACGTCGACGGCGGCGATCAAGTCTTTCTCGTAGCCGACTCCCCGGCGGATCTTCATCAGCTTCTGCCTTTTGGCGACCAGCTGGGAAACATCCCCAAGCCGTTCCGCATAATCGGATTCCCGGACGGAATCGATGTAATCCTTGATCGCGGAGAAGCTTAAGCCCGCCAGCTCAGGATATTTCAGATACGTATTGTACCGGAACTCCACCTTCGGATTGGCGGCCTTGATCCGTGTATAGATGTCTTTGAACAACGAAGTAATGCTCTTCTGCCTGAACTCCAGCCACTGGTACAGGGACGGATTTTCCAGCAAAAAGCCCGCAGCCGTCAAGTTCCCGGCGTCCAGCAGCTTTTTCTCCATCAGATCGTGCAGCTCGGACTGCTTCACTACATCGTACAGTCTGGACAGATCCTGCTTGATCCGGTCCCAATCATAGCCCATCTCTACCGCCTTCGCTTTACAGCTGTCGCAGAAGCAGCCGCCTTCGAGCGAGCCCAGCAGCAGCTCCAATTCACGGTCCGTGCTGGCTCCGTCATTCGGAACCTTCGTTCTGGCGCCCTCATGAAACAGAATCAGACAGCTTTGGATGAAATCGATATCGTGATTTTTCGCCGTATCGTAGAACAAGGCCAGAATATACTCGCGGACATGGTCGTTGTTCGGGCACAGCAGCTTGCCGATGTTGCCCACAATCTCGCCTTTGACATTGCGCTGCATCGTGTAAGGAAATTCCGACATCGCTACTTTGGCATCAAAGATCGTATGCGAAATTTCGCAGCCCGCCTTCAATCCGTGCTTTCTGGCGCTTTCAATCAGCACATCGAGCCAGTCGGTTCCCTTCAGCCATTCCACGGAGCTGTAAATAGGCTTCAGCGGCGTATGGCTGAAGTTGCTCTCATCCATCCGGTAATACACCCGGCTGTCTTCCGGCAAGTAAAACTTCCGTTTCGGGTTATGAGGATAGTACAGGCCCCGCAGCGGTCTTTTCTCCTTGTGCATAATGCCGACGAGATAGACGCTGTTGACCCCGACCTGCTCGATCAAGTTCCGGATGCACGTCTCCACCCCTTCATCATGCAAATCCCACGGGTAAAGACTGGCCGCAATTTCCTTAATATCCATATCAAAATCCTCCTTTTGGCTTCGTAATACGGCAAATGCGGCAGCTGCTGCACGGACTGGCCCTTCTGTCCCCTGCCCCCTGCCATCCCATTGTACATAGACAGACTGTAGGGGTGTAAACTTAGCCTTTCACCGATCCGATCATCACGCCTTTGGCAAAATGCTTTTGCAAGAACGGGTACACGAATAAGATCGGCAGCACGGCCAGCATGATCGATGCGGAACGAACCGTTTCCGAAGGAGGCGAGGAGTCGCCGATCGAGGCCTCCATGCCGGCGGTTTTGGCGCTGTTGTCAAGCACCAGCGACTTCACCAGCACCTGCAGCGTCCATTTCTTCGAGTCCGTCAGAAACATGACGGCGTTGAAATACGTGTTCCAGTGCGATACGGCAAAAAACAGCAGGAACGCCGCAATCGCCGGCTTCGAAAGCGGCAGGATGATCCGGATGAACACGCCGATATCGGTGCATCCGTCCATTTTGGCGGATTCAATCACCTCCTGCGGAAGCGAATCCATGAAGCTCTTCACCACGATGAGACTCCACGCATTCGTCAGGGCAGGCAGAATGAGCGCCCAATACGAGTTCATCAGCCCCAGCTGTTTAATCAACAGAAAGTTCGGAATAATGCCTGCGCTGAATACAAGCGAAAAGACGACCAAGCCGTAAATCCACCTCCGGTGGGGAAGCCGCTTTTCTGTCAGGCCGTAAGCCATCGTAAAGGTAAAAACGAGGTTCAGCACCGTTCCGAAGAACGTAATGAACGCCGTACTTTTTAACGCGTTGACGAAGCTGTTCGAGGATAAAATATAAGCGTAGGCATCCAGCGACCATTTCTGCGGAAACCATTGGAACGAATAAGGCACATACACGGATCGGTGCGTTAAGGACACGCCGAGCACGTACAGAAAAGGAAAGATACATGCTGCCGAAATGAGCGCAAGCAGGAAGTAGTTGACGTAATCAAACAAGGTTAGCTTTTTTTGATGTACAAAGCTCATGCTGCCATCCCTCCTAATAGATACCTTCATGCCCCATTTTTTTGACGATATAGTTCGAGGCCATGACAAGCGCCAGCCCGACGAAGCCTTTGAAGAAGCCTACCGTCACGCCGATGCTGTACATTCCCCGCAAAATGCCGTTGTTGTATACATACGTATCGAACACGTCGGCCACTTCCCGCACCAGCGGATTCATCATCAGCAGCACCTGCTCGAAATTGACGTCCGTCATATGGCCGAGACGCAGGATCAACAGGACGACAATCGTCGGCCGGATCGCCGGCAGGGTCACGTGCCAAATTTGCCGGAACCGGCTCGCTCCGTCGACAACCGCCGCCTCATAACGCTCCGGATTGACGCCCGCAATGGCGGCGAGAAAAATAATCGTTCCCCAGCCGGCATCCTTCCATATGCCCTGCAGCGTCAGCATCCCCCAGAACAGCCGGCTGTCATTCAAGAAGGAATAGGGCTCCAGCCCGACAAGCCTCACCACTTTGTTGACCATGCCGATATCGACGGACAGCATAAAGAAAGTTAGGCTGGCAATGACAACCCATGACAAGAAATGGGGCATATACACCAAGGACTGGTTGATGCGCTTGAACAGTTCGTGCCTCACTTCATTCAGCATCACGGCCAGCAGAATCGGCAGCGGGAAGAAAAAGACGAGGCCGAAAATGTTAATCAGCAGCGTGTTGCGCAGCATACTGTAAAAATGCTCGTCGGCAAACATTTCCTTGAAATATTTAAGTCCTACCCACTCGCTCTGCCCAAAGCCGGCAATCGGGTTATAATCCTTAAAGGCGATCAGCAGCCCCCACATGGGCACCAGCTTGAATACGACAAAGAAAAGAAATCCCGGCAGAACAAGCAGGTACATATACCGGTACTTCACATATTCGGACCAGCGCCTGCGAAGCAGTCCGCCGAATACAGTAGAAGAAGCTTTTTTTACGGCAAGCTCATTTGATTTCATCGGCAAGCTCCTTTCAATCCGAGGAAAGGATAGGGACCGGCGGATGCGTCAGTTCGCTATGCCGCCGGCCGTTTGTTACAGATACATTATCCTCCGAAATACTCTTTATAGCTTTGAGCCAGCTCCACGAACGCTTTTTTCAATGCAGCGTTGCTGCGGAGGCCTTCGATATATTTCTTGTACTGATCCATCGTAATTTTGCCCATAATCGCTTCTGTTCTTTTCGTTTCGAATTCGTCGGCATATTTCGGCCATTCCGCCGCCCAGGTCGCCGAGCGGATAATTTTGAACGGATCGACCGTTAGAGTATCGTAAACGACTTTGACCTTTTCGCGGTTTGCCAAATCGACTTCAACCGGCGCCAGCGGGCTATCCACTTTATCCCACTCATTGCGCTTGATCGAGAACGGATCGTTCGTAAAGCTTTGAATTTCCTTCAGGCCGACGCTGGTCATTACATACTTGCCCTTCTCCACCGTATGATGCGTCCCTTCGTAGCCGTAGAAAAGCGCTTTGGAATTTTCTTCGCTGGCCGCTTGATTAAACACATCCAGTATTTTCCTCACCTTATCCTCAGGCACCTTTTTCGGGATAAACAAACCGCCGGTAAAGCCCGGCTCGAGATACGAGGCATTGCCTCCCGGTCATTTAATGAAAGGAACGATCTCCACCTGCGCATTCGGCTTGACCTTCTTGTTCTCCTGCTCCATCCGGTACTGATGCCAGAAGTTTTTCGTATGGAATACCGTCTTACCGGCGGCAAAGAAATTGTCCGGCTCCGCTCCCTTGACCGCAGAAAATTCCGGCGACATCAAGCCGTCCTGATACAGCTTTCTATACCATTCGATCATATCGGTATACGCGTCCGACAGGACGTTGCGGTACATACCGCCCTCCGCATTATACTGCGGCTTAAACGTGCCGAAAGCGGACTGCATATTTTCCATAAACAGCATTCCTATCATCTTCGGATCCTTCGCTTTGACGGTCTTCAGCGCGTTGTACAGCTCATCGGTCGTCTTGGGAACCGCCAGGCCGGCTTCATCCAGCAAGTCCTTGCGGATTAAATAGCCTGTATTGATCTGCGAACGGGCACGGGGAATGAAGTAATGCTTTCCTTTGTACTTGGAATATTTCCATGCGCCCTCGGGAATATTTTTTTTCAAATTCGGATACTTGCTGAAATCGCCGAGAAACGGGTCCAAATCCCAGAACACGCCCTTCTCCACCGCATTCAGCGTGTTAATGTCGTCAGGATTTTGCGCGGACACGACATCCGGCAGCTCGCCTGAAGCCAGCGCCAGGTTCAGCTTTGTCTGGAACTCCGGATCGGGAATCCACTGAACGTCCATTTCGAGATGGTTTTCCTTTTGAAAGCGCGTCCAAAATTGGTTTTTCATATCCGGCACTTCGGCAAATGTCGATACCATCGTGCTGTAGCGAAATACTTGATCCTCCGATGTGCCCGATTTGCCGTCCCCTTGCCCCGATTCCGGCGCAGCCGTTTCGGATGAGCTGCAGGCAGGCAGTACCGCCAAGGTCATGGCAAGCGCCAGAAAAGCAGTCGATTTCTTGAACATGTCAACCCTCTCCCCTTCTTATATCTTCAAGTTCAACAAGATAACGGGATCACGTCCAGCATGGCCGACCTTTCATTGAGCCGGTCTACCAGCTGACTCGTCAGTTCAATTTCGCCTTCGCTCAAGATGCGGACCCGGCTCTCGGAGGAACGCCGGCCAGGTACGATCAAACCCGGCGCACGGGCCTCCATCCGGTCGATCAGCTCGCCCGTTCGGTCCGCAAGCCTCTGTGCACCTACCAGGCCGTCCGCTTTGATACAGATAGCCGTATGCGATGGAACGCCCACCGCGCCGGTGCCTGCTTGCGGCTCGTCGATCAGCTCGCCCTCGGATAACAGTCCGGTCAGAATCTCGCCCAACAGGGTCAAGCCGAAGCCCTTGTGCCCCCCGATGGGCAGACGCGTGCCTCCCTTCGGGATCGACATAGCGGACGGATCATCGGTCGGATGCCCATCGGCATCGAGTCCCCAGTGGGACGGCACCTTTTCGCCCGCCTGCGCCTTCTCGGCCAGCACGCCGTTCGAGGCATACGCCAGACAGGCGTCGAACATGAGCGGAAATCCTTTGCTTGTGGGAACCGCATAGCCCATCGGGCTGGTCCGATCACCTTCTCCTTCCGTCCGGGCGCTCCCATGGTCGGAGCGCCACGTGTGATGATGTAACCGATGTAACCGTCCTGCGCCGCCGCCTCCACATAAGGGGACGAGGCCAGAATGTGATTCGTGTTTCGAATCGCGCATAAACCGATGCCATGCTCATCGGCAAGCTTCTCGGCCCGCCGCATAATGAACATGCCGCACAGCTCGCCAAGCCCGTTGTCTCCATCGTAGCTTTCCAGGGCGGCATATTTATGCAGCCTCGAAATCGACGGCGTCGCGTTGATTTTGCCCTTCAGCAGCTGGTCGATTCTTCCGGGCAGCTCATAGATGTCGTGATGTCCCACACCCCGGTACGTCGCCCTCATAAACACATCCGCCACAGTTCCCGCATGTTCGTCCGACAAGCCGGCCGCCTTCAGCAGCTGATAAGACAACCGCTCCAGCTCTGACAATGGAATACGAACCAAGCGCATCCCCGCCCTTTCCTTTTATTGGTACCGCTCTGCGTATGGTCCTGCCGATCCATTTCCCGTTAAGCACATGCCGGCTTCGCCCCGGCTGCAGCGTCCTGCGGCCCGTCATAGCCGGTACCAGGCTCTGGCATTGTCGGAAAAAATACGTTTGCGAAGATCGTCCGGAAGCCGGGGAAAGGCAAACTGCGGCGAATCGAAATCCCAGTGCGGGTAATCGCTGGAAAACATCAAGAGATTTCTCGCGTCCATCATCTCCAGCGTCTGCAGCAGATGGCTGTCCTGCTCCGGACGCTCCAACGGCTGGGAGGTAATGCGCACGTGATCGCGGAGATAATCGCTCGGCCGTTTCTTGAGCCAGGGCACCTCATAGCGGAGCGCCTTGTATTCCGCATCCAGCCTCCACATCAGCGCGGGCAGCCAAGCTACGCCGCCTTCGACCAGGACGACCCGGAAGTCCGGAAACCGCTCGAACACCCCTTCGGTAATAAAGCTGACCAGATGCGCCTGAAACCCGAGTGAAAGGCAAGTATGCCACTCGATATAGTGGGTCGGATAGCCCGGCGTCGGCTGAATATTAATGCCCATCCCGTCGGTGCCGGGATGAATCGCGAACGGCAGCCCGTGACGGGCACAGGCCTCGTAGATCGGATAATATTGGCGCTGGCCGAACGGAGCTCTCGCTCCGGAATCGGTCATCACCTGAACGAAATGCGGATGGCCGGCCCATTTGTCGATTTCGGCGGCCGCTGCCGCAGGGTCTTGGTGCGCTATCGTGATCGATCCTTTGAACACGCCGTCAGGGTTGTACTTGCCGAGCCAAGTGTCGGCAAGCCATTCGTTATACGCAGCGGCAATCGCCGTCGCGAAGTCGGGGTCCGGGTGCAGATTGCAGAAGGCCCGGGGCAGTAAAATGCAGTGATCGATCCCGTAGCGGTTCACATGCTGCTCCCGCAGAAAAGCCGGGTCGGATCCGCCGGGCCCGCCGCCGGGCGGCCTGGAGTCCAGCCGTTCCCCGTGCACGGGATTGCTGTAGTGGCCCCGGCCCCCGCCGCTGAAGCGGTCGCGCCAGGGCTGGTTCAAATAAGCCCGAATGACTTCCTTATTCGCTGGGTATGGATGCACATCGCAATCGATAATGCCATATGAACGCTTGCCTTGTCGGTTCACCTGCTCCATGATTGTTCGGCTCCTCTTACCGGTTTATAGTCACAACCACCCTTTCCTCTTCCACATGGACAGGAAAGGTTTCCAGCCTCGGCTCTTCCTCCGGGGCTGCCGCCGTCTCCGTCTCCGCCTCCACCCCCACTTCGTAGGTCTTCACCCGGCACTTGTTCGGATCGAACAGCGACTGTCCGTTCGTCAGATCGAATTCCCAGCCGTGCCACGGACAGCGGACGATCTCCCCTTCCCTGCCGTACAGAAATTCTCCGGGCTTGGACGGAAGCGTCGTTCCCGTCACCTTGCCGAGACACAGCGGCGCCAATTGATGCGGACAGCTGTTCTTGACCGCGTAGTAGGTCCCCTCAATATTAAACACGCCGACCGATATGCCCTCGAGGTTGACAATTTTCCGCTGACCTGCCGGAATATCGCTTCGATTGCCTACAATATGCTTGCCCATTCGCGCCGTACCTCCTTACGGGTTTTGCTTAGATTAGCCTCAAGCCAAGCCGTAAAACTCCTGTGCATTCTCAAAAAAGATCCGGTTGTACAGCGGCTCCGGCAGCTTCGGAAACGCCAGCTTCGGATTGTCAAAGTCCCAGTGCGGGTAATCGCTTGAGAACATAAGCAGGTGTTCCGCGTCCATCATGCGGAGCATATGCAGCAGATCCTCGTCCTTCTCCGGGCGCTCCAGCGGCTGCGAGGTCAGGCGGACATGGTCCCGCAAATATTCGCTCGGCCGCTTCTTCACCCATGGAATTTCATGGCGCAGCGCCTTGTATTCCATATCAAGCCGCCACATGAGCGGCACCAGCCAAGTCGAGCTGCCCTCTACCAGCACGATGCGCAGGCTCGGGTACCGTTCGAAGGTACCCTCCGTCAGCAGGCTGACGAGGTGGGCCATGAAGCTGAGCGACATGCAGGTGTGCCACTCGATGTAGTGGCTCGGGTTGCCGGGAGACGGGAGAATATTGATCCCGATCCCGTCAAGTCCCGGATGAATCGCAAGCGGCAGGTTGTGGCGGCAGCACGCCTCGAAGATAGGGTGGAAGTTGCGGTGCCCCATCAGGAACCGGGCGCCGGAGTCCGTCGTCACCTGCACAATATGCGGGTGCCCGGCCCAGCGGTCGATTTCCTTGGCTGCAGCCTGCGGGTCGCTGTGATTGATGACGATGGAGGATTTGAACAAGCCGTCGGGGTTATCCGGCCCGATCCAGGTGTCCGCAATCCATTCGTTGTAGGCGGAGGCTATCGCATTCCCGTAATCCAGATCGGGAAACTGGCAGCTGTTCTCACGCGGAATCAGAATGGCGTGCTTAATGTTGTTCGGCTCGATCAGCTGCTTGCGCACGAACTGCGGATCGGAGCCGGCAGGGCCGCCGTCCGGCGGATTCGAGTCAAGCCGCATGCCATGGGACGGGTTCCCATAGAACAGCCCTCTGCCTCCGCCCCGGAACCGGCCCCGCCAATATTTCGGCAAATACGGCCTGATCTGATCCAGGCTCTTCGGTATCGGATGCACATCACAATCGATAATTCCCGGTTTCGTTTGACGGCTCACTCCGCAGACCTCCTCAGCGTTTCACCTGATCCTTGGCATGCTGCTCCAGCCAAGTGCGAAGCGGCACGTCTTCTACCGTAGGCGTATAATATCCGTTGCAGTTCGTTCCCGCGCTCAACAGCTGTTTGCGGATCGGCGCGTTGTCGTCCCACAAATCCTGGACGGTCATATCGTCCTTGGTCCGAATCCAGCGGTAGCCGTAGCCGTAGAACAGCACCTTGCGGGTAATATCGGACCAGTTCGGGCTTGCCGTATGCCACAGCCGCCGGTCGAAGAACACGGCCGTTCCGGGCTTCACGCAGATCGGAACCGCACCTTCCGGCTGTCCGACGCCCCCCTCGGGCTTGGCAAGATGGTTGTTGAGATGGCTGTTCGGCACAATCCAGAAGTTGCCCCGGCCCGCTTCGCTCAAGTCCGATAAGAAGTAAGCTACCTTCAAAGACATTCTTGGCCGCGGATCCGTCTCCATATCTATGTTCATCCGTCCGCTGTCCTGATGCCAGCCGAACGTTTTATCGCTCTTCTCCTGACCGCTGGGAGGCGTTACGATCATATGCGCATGGTAGAGATAAATGTTCCAGCCGAGAATCCCCCACACCTTAGGAAGCACCTTCTCGTAATCCACGAGATCAAGAAACAGCTTGTGGTCCGGAATAAAATTAGGATAAAACAGCGCTTTAGTACTATCGTGTCCCGCCTGAACCTTGGCATTGTAAATGTTATCCACTTCCCGGGTTAACGCCTCCACCTGCTCTGCGCTCAGCGCGTTCTCCAGAACAAGGTACCCCGTTTCGTCAAACGTTCTGCGTTCTTCTTCCGTCAGCGAATACTGCAAGCAGCTTGGATTCATGTGTTCTGCCTCCATTCATTGGTTATAAAATGTTGATTTCCTGCGCCGATCCTCTGGGATCAGCTTCCTGTTTTATCATAATTTGTTTTCGGGAAACGAACCATTAATAATCCCTCTGCATTTGTACTATTCAACGGTTAACGGCGAATTTTTTTTGAAAACGGTTACCCGGACTTGCGATGCAGGAAATCGGTCGGCGAATAACCCGTAATCTTCTTGAACACCCGGTTAAAATAGGCCTGGTCGCAGAACCCGGTCCGCTCCGATATTTCCCTGACCGACATCGACTGCTCCAGCATCAAATCCTTGGCGACCGAGACCCTCACGACATGCAAATATTCGATCGGCGTGAACCCGGTGACCTCCTTAAAAGCACAGGTAATGTAATTGGGCGTTCTGCCGCTGTACGCGGACAAATCCTGAAGCTTCAGCGGGTGCTGGTAATGGGCCGATATATAATTTTCAATGTCCTTAACCATGCGGGTCTTCTTCCCTTTCGTCTCCCTTTGGTCCAGCTCATGGTTGATCACGCTGAGCATTTCCATCAGGATAGAGGAGCAGGAAGCCTCCACATACGGGCCCTTCTGCAGCCAATGATGCAGAAGCAGGGACATGCGCTGCTTGAAATATGCGGTGTTGTCTATCTTCAGCTTATAAGCCCGGTTCTCGGATAAAATAGGGAGCACCTGCTTGTCATCCCCTGCCGGTTCGAACACGACGGCATATCTTTGATGGCTGCCTCCAACGCTTTGGCACACCGAAAGGAGCCGGCCGGAATCATCAGCACATCCCCCTTCTGAAGCGGATAATCCTCATTGTCCACCCGATACACCAGCTTCCCGCTCGTAATAAAAATCAGCAGGAAGCTCGTTGTTTGGACCGCCTCAAAGTCCATCTGCTGCTCAAATCCTTTACATAACAGGATGTAATGTTTAACATAAAACAGCCGACTCCCTTCGTTGTCATTTCGGTTATACAGCCTACTGAAACAGACTTTTGTAGCTTTCCGCAAATTCACGGAACGCCTGCTGCAGCTCCGGCTTCTCTCTCAGCTTAGCTACGTAGCTCCGGTATTCCTCCATCGTGACGACCCCCATAATAGCCCCGGTCCGCATGGCGATATATTCATCCTGCAGCTTGGGCCATTCCTTCAGCCAAGCTTCCGAGCGGATCACCCGGAACGGATCGACGGCATGCTTCGCTTGATACAGCGTTCTGGCGATTCCCTTCATACGTTCGTTCCATTCCTTGGGCGCCGCCGTGTGAGTGACCTTCTGCCACGGGTCCAGCGCGTTCGGAAATACCTGCATGACCGCATTGCTGATTTCCTTGCGGGCCAATTCCGTCGGCACCCTCTCCCCGTTTACCATGCGGTAATGGATGCCTTGGAATCCGTGCAGCAGCTGATCGGTTACCTCCGGCACGACCGCGTCGTTATACATACGGAGAATTCGCAGCGCTTTCTCCGCCGGCACCTTCCTGGAGATGACGAATCCGCCGGTATAGCCGACGCCGAATTCGCCGGTATGCCCGTTCGGGCCGTTTAAATACGTAATTACACCGGCCTGGAAATCCGGGTTGATTCTCTTCAAATCCTGATCGTACGTATAGCTGTGATACATATTTTTCTGAAACGTCAACGCTTTATCCGACCGGAACATGTACTCCTTGTCGCTTCCCTTCAGGACGGCGAACTCCTCGGACATCAAGCCCATGGCGTACACCTTGCGGTACCAGGCGACAAAATCCGTGTAGGCCTCTGTAAAATATTTGTATAGAAGCCCTCCCGATTTACGGTCATAGACCGGTTCAAAGCCGCCAAAGGCCCCGAAGAACGATTCCTCGAAATGCAGGCCGACATAATGCTTCTGCGGATAGGCCTCGACGATTTGCCTCAAGCCTGCGATGTATTCGTCCAGTGTTCGAGGCTCCGGCAGACACTGGGCCGCAAATAAATCCGGCCTCCAATGAAGCGCGCCGTCCAGCATCGGGCGTACGCGCGGGATCACGTACCGCTTCCCTTCCACGCTGGAATACCTCCAAGCTTCCTCGGGAATATTCGTTTTCAGATTCGGGAAATCGTCCAGGCCGCCTGCCAGCTCGTGCAGATCCCAGAACATGCCCTGCTTGGCCGCCTGGTTGAATACCCCGTCGTCTAATGTGTTGACTACCATCACTTCCGGCAGCTCCCCCGACGAGAGAACCTGGCGCAGCCTCGTCTCATAATCGTCCAGAGGGACGAACTCCGCGTGCAGCTTCACTTGAAACAGCTCCTGCACCTTGGTCCAAAAACGGTTGTTCAGATCGGGCAGCTCTCGCGGCGTATTGGACAGCACATTCAGCGAGAGCAGCTTGCCGGCAGTGCTCAGGATGCCGCCGACCGCTTCCGGCTGATTCTCCCGGATTGCAGGAGCCGTGCCGTCCGGCAGATCGCCGCTGCAGGCCGATCCCGTAAGCAGCACCGCTGCCGAAAGCAGGAGCGCCGCTATTTTGCCGACGGACCTTGATCGGACCATATGCCCCTCCTCCTCTCGCCTCCCCGAAGCCGGGCATCCGGGTTGAGAGGCCGCTGACAAACTCATCGCTTTGCGTACGGAACCTTTTTCCGTTTCGCTGCCGTCCCCGGATTTCTTTGAATTCTCCCGCTGTCAGCAGTCGAACTCCGGAGACAAAGGCGAACCCTTTCGCTTCTGCAGTAAGATTCCATACCCTCCGCTAGTTATTCAGCGGCCGCCTGGGTCGACGGGGTCTATTTTATTGTAAGCGCATTCTTTTTGTTGGAATAGTGTCTCGTTTCGGACGATTTGGTTATGGATTCGGAACTTCGTCGTCCTTTTCTTCTCTGTGGCTTAGTGCAGGAATATGCAGACTTACCAAGGTGCCCACATTGAGTTGGCTCTGTATTTCAATGCCGTACTGCTCTCCGAAAGCCAGCCGGATACGTTTATGAATGTTCAGCAGGCCCATTCCCCTTGCCCCCGGTGCCTGTGAATCAATCCCGGCATTCGTCAAATAATGCTGAAGGGCGAGGATTTCTTCCTCGTTAATCCCCTTGCCGTCATCCCATATTTCAAAGCGTACCCAGTTATCCGCGGTTTTGTACCCTTTGATGCGAATATTTCCTTTCCCGCCCTTCCGTTCCAGCCCATGGTAGATTGCATTCTCCACAATAGGCTGCAGAATCATCTTGGGCATTTTCATCCCGAGCACGCTCTCTTCAATCTGCAAGTCCGCCTGGAACTTGTCCATGAAACGGATTGACATGATACGCAGATAGTCTTGAATGCAATCGACCTCGCTGCGGACCCATACCCAGCTCTCTTCTTTAATGCTGTACCTGAAAATTTTGGCCATGGAGGTGGATATTTCTACAATCTCCATCACCCGGCTGGCGAGAGCGATGGACCGGATGCATTCGAGTGTATTATAGAGAAAATGGGGGTTAATCTGGCTTTGAAGCGAGGACAGCTCCGCCTGCTTTTTGGCAAGCTCCATTTGGTAAAGGGAGGTGTTGGCCTGTATAAATTTCTCGTTCGTCTCATCGATTTTGTTCAGCATCCGGTTAATTTCAGACGCCAGTATGCCCATTTCATTCTGAGCGGATAGCTGAAGCCTCTGCCTGCCTCCGTAATCTCCGATGTAATGGACGAAACGGATAATGTGTCCGAAGGGCACCATGACGCTCCGGATAAAAAACAGCCCCATCACCAGAATAACCAGCGTCATCACAGCGCCGATCATCAAGCCGAAATTGCGGATGGAACGGAGGTCGTCCGTCATTTCCTTAATCGGAATCAAACTGATAATGCTCCAATGAAGCGGCTCCACTTCCTTCACCTGCACATGGTCGTCCCGGCTTAAATCGCGAAGCGCCTGCACGTCAAAGAACGATCCCTTCGCCATCGTCTCGCTGGCAGTCACGATATGCTGCTCATTATCTACAATCATCAGGCGCGAATTCGGCGTCCCTTTAATATCTCTGACCATGTGGTCGAGCGCATCCGTTTTATAAATGACGATACAGGTGCCGAGCTCAGGCGTGTCGCTTGAATCATTGATCGACGAATAGATTGGGTGGACATAGACATAAGCGGGGTTGGTCATTTCCTGCGAGTGGATTTTACCGTAAAATTGCGCAGCAGGCTTCTGCAGGTTCAGCCGATACTTCTTCACAATGCCGTCCAGAATGGAGTAATCGTCCGGATTGGAGGCGCCTATAATATTCCCTGATTTATCCACCATAAAAATCGATTGAATGTTTTTGTTGGCCGCCTTGATGCCTGCTAAAATTTCGACGACGATCTTGTTCAGCTTCAACCGGTAGATCGGATCGCGGGAGCCCAAATAATCATGCGTAATCGTGTTGTAAGAGGAAGCCAGCGCAGCGTCCTTGATATCCTGAGTGAAGGATTGGAGCCGCTCCTCCACCTGCTTCATCAGATTGGAGGTATGAATGCTCTCCTTGTCCTCCGTCAGCCCGTAAAAATTCATATAATAATAAATTTGCAGCAAAAAAATCATTAATGTGGAAATACCGATCAAAAGCAGCAGCTTCTGTTTTAAGGTCATTTCGTTCCCTATCCGCACCTCGCTCGCCTGCCTTGCCGTTTAATTTAGGGCCTTGCTTTTCCGGTAGTTCGAGGGCGTCAGCCCGTACCACTTTTTAAAAACCTTATTAAAATAGGTATAGTCCTTGTACCCTACCTTCTGGCATATTTCGACTATCGTAAGACTTCTTTCCCGAAGCAGCAGCTCCGCTTTCTTCATGCGCAGCCGGGTCATATAGTCCGTGAAGGTAGACTTCGTCACTTTCTGGAACAAGTCGCAGCAGTACGTATAGTTGATATAAAACTGATGAGAAAGCTCCTTCAGATGCAGCTCCTCCATGTAGTGCTGGTTTACATAGTCCAGCAGCTTGCTGAAATTTTCGTTAATCAAAAGGTTCATTTCATGATCCTGCGGCTTGGCCTCCGGCAGCGCCTGCCGTTTCAAATAGCTGCACATTTGCCCAAAATCGGCAAACCGCTCCGTCAGCTCCCCCGGATCCATGAACTGCAGCTCCTGGCGCAGTCCCCCTTCGCCGAGCGGGTTATGCAGAGTAGACACCATCTGATTCCAGAAGTAGACCACGTCCTTGATTCCGGCCTGTTCCCTTCGAAATAGTTCGTGAAGCGATTCGAACCGGGGAGCAAGGAGAGCGCCGGACGATTGGCGCAGATCCGAGCAAAGCTCGTGCACCATCTTTCTCAGTACGGGCAAGCTCTCCTTCCGGTACAAAAAGACGCCGCCTTCCGGAAACAGGAATGACGATTGCAGTGCCTGGCGCGCTTCCTCCACCCGCTCCGCCATCTCCTCGACACGGGCGGAGCGGCTGCTGATTCCGATGAATATGCCTGTCTGCGCCCCGGCTTCCTGCAGCTTGGCCGACAGCATCGGATACAAGCTCTGCTCGCAGCCCGTGATGATAATCGCTTGGTTCGACTCGGGCCGCAGCGTGAAGCGGCTGGTATGCGCGAGCCACGTCTCCGCAGCTGCCAGCGTGTCCTCCGACGCCGCTTTCATCTGCAGCACCTGGACCTCTCTCCCCTTCCATTCGAAGCCTTGATTCTTCAGCAGCTGCTCCAGCTGCTCCTGCGTACCCTGCAGCAGCACAGCCTGCAGCGCTTTCTGCTTCTGCCGGAAAGATGCCTGAAGGTGTTCGCCCAGCCGTTTCAGGACGGCATCGGCCTCATCAAATTGGAGCGGCTTGAGCAGGTAATCGAAGCAGCCCAGGCGGATCGATTCCTTGGCGTATTGAAAATCCGCTACGCCGCTGATCAGGACGAAGGCAGCATCGATCCCTTCCTCTCTGCTCAAACGCATCAAATCGATCCCGGACAGCTCCGGCATCCGGATATCCGTCAATACGGCGTCCGGCTTCTCCTGCCGGATCAGCTCCCAGGCCCGCTCCGAATCGGTCGTTTCCGCGACCACCTCGAAGCCGTAATCATGCCAGGCAAACGTGCTGCGGATTCCTTTGAGTACCCAAGGCTCATCATCTACAATAACAACGCGGTACATAGGCGCCTCCCTTCCATGACGTGTGAAAAGCTTGGCTAATGACCATTTATTCTAAATATTTTGGAGTAAACCCGTGCGTTAGCGGGGGGAGGGGATGGATAGGGGGCTGCAGCCGTTGTTGAAGCCGTGTTCCATAAGATGAGATTTGATGGCGGGAACACAGCTTCAAAGACGGCACGTAAACTTTACGCCCCCTATCCATCGCCTCTTTTGTCAACATGGGCCTTTCTTCCACTTGTTTACGCTGCGCTCGATCATTTCTTCCGCTTGTTCCTTGCGGTGGAAAGAGAGGCAGCTCTACATGGTTGATCTGACTCCGGTGCGGAGCCTTCTTCGCGCTGAATGTCTCCTATCCCGATGGATATTCTTGTAATTTTGTGAAATCATTCACCGTCGAAGCGTTATATTGTGTCTATTATAAGCCAGAAGAGGCGAGAAATTGTTCGAAGGAGGCTGTCGGATGGAGGGGGATTGCGTCGAAAAGCTGTAACGCGTGCGGAAGGTACCCGCGACAACGAAAGCAGAGGCGGAAATGGGGATAGCAGGAAAGCCCTTAAGATTTTCATGGTTGTATAAATGGGTTGTCGGCTGCCAATAACTTGATCCCATTGCCGTCAATCGATCATCCCCGATCCGCGCCTTCCAATTATAAGAGAAAATCCTCGGGTTGCTTAAGGACCGAGGATTTTTACAACTGCCAATATTTAATTGATGCATCTATTACTTAACTCAATTTAAGCAAACGTGCGCCATGGGATGGTACCTCTAACGTAAAAGATTGATCAATTCTGCCTATATCTTCGCGACTCCATAGGTCACGTGCTTGGCAAGGGGAAGCTATAGCTAGTTCGCTTAAAGTAAGCTCCACCTTATCCTCGACTTCTCCAATATTGAATACGGCAGCATATTTGCATCCTTCCCCTTCGGCCGTCCAAACGATGCGTTCCCCGGACCGAAGCAGCGGTTTGTTCGCATAGGAATGATTCAGCACCTGAAGCACCTCGGGATTGGTCAGTAGAGATAAAGTCCATTCATCGTTATCCCTAAGCTCTCCCCCAAACATAAGCGGCGAACGGAATATGCACCATAGAGTCATCATAGTCACTTGTTCTTCCTTGGTGAACCGTGTCCATCGGTCTGATCCGCCACCGTCAACCGATCGGATCCCGATATGACCCAATGGAAGCATATCGCAGTCCGGTCATCCACCTTGACGAAATCGACTCCCCATTCGGCGTATAACTGGAATAAAGAATTGTAGAAGGCTTGTGCACCTTCCTTAGACGCATTCACGCCGTACATATCCGTGTTCCAAGGGCAGATCGAATTGATATGAGCAATCCCCCTTGCCGTAGTCTCAGTACCGAGAATGGCACCATCGGCATGGACAGCTTGGCGTGGAATGCCTCTCATGATGTGGATGCCGAATTTAAGACCTAGGCTGTGCACATAGTCGGCCAACGGTTTAAATCCAAGCCCGTTCCCGGCAGACGGGAAGCGGTTAACTGCGGGAGTTAACCGGAATACGCATCCATTTCTAACGGCACGAAAGGTCTGTACTGTGATGAATTGGCTCCGGACTCGTACCATTGGATATCCACCACGAGATATTCCCAGCCAAACGGCTTTAAATGCACCGCCATATACTCTGCATTTGCGCGTATCTCCTCTTCCGTAACGCTCGCACCGTAACAATCCCAGCTGTTCCAGCCCATCGGCGGTGTTAAGGCAAGTTTGTTGGACATTGTATGCATTCCCTCCCATGATTCTGAAGTCGGATTACCGAACCATGACGCGCTCCACGGGGCAGCTGCATTTCATCACCAATCGGTTCCCAAGCCTCCAAATCGTAAGATCGAAAGCCGATGTAGTATTGTTCACGGAAACCATCCACAAGCATAATCCATTCCTTTTTCCCGTCTCGCTCTGCCTCATAGAGTGTCGGTCTTTTCCGTCAAAGCCGGTGTAAGCAGACCTGAGATTCCCGCTACCTGCGGGCGGTCGCCTTCCTGTTTTTTGAGCAGACACGAACGAACAGCCTTATAGTCGGTCCCTTTTTCGTTGCTGCCCCGTTCGTCCTTGAAAAGCATCAAATAGCTCTCACCCAGATCTGTAATATTAGCATCAATGACATTATAGCCGGGGTCGAAAAACAGACTGGAATCGGTAAAAGATTTAAAATCTGCTGTCGTCGCTGACCAAATCCGATGATTTCGCGGTCCGGTTCCGACGGTTGAAGACCAGATAATGCGGCAGCGACCGGCAGCCGTGTCATAAAAGATTTCAGGAGCCCATGTGTTCTGGGTTTCAGGTATTTGCTCCATCACCGGAAGCAGCCGCTCATCCTCCCAGTGAATGAGATCTGACGAACGCGCATAACCAATGCTTCGGCTTCGCCAGCCATCCGTCCAGATCAGATGAAACGTGCCTTCCCTATCCTCCCAAATAAAAGGATCACGCAGCCGCTTCGACCCTATATGGGAGGCAAATATCGCGTGCCCGCCGTTCAGCTCGCGCCACTGATAACCGTCCTCGCTTACAGCAAGAAAAAGGCTCTCCTGCTCCTCTTTAAAGTAACTGAATACGTACATACGCTCCATCCTCCTCGACACCCTATCGGGCTTGAAACTTAATTGCTCCCGGTATCCTCTTCAATCTGTCATTTGCAGATTTGAATCCGGAAGGTTTTGATCTCATAGGGTCCGATTTCGAAATCGATAGAGCCGTGTCCATTCCTACTATCATCCGCAAAAGGATTCTCAAGCATATCGGTCTCCTGCCATGCTATATCGGTTAGACCGCTTGTAAGTTTTACCGGCCCTCTCGCTCCGGCATACTCGTGCAAACGAATGATTACCCCCTCGCCATCCTCCGCTGGCTTTACCACATCAATAACCACATTACGCGCACTAACGCTGAAAAGTGAAAAGGCTTGCTCCGCCGATTGGCCTTGCAGCGTAAGTAAAGGGCTGTTCAAATGCCAAGCTTCCTGCACCGATCCGCCGGCATACCAATCCCCCTCATGAGGGTAAAGCGAGTAGCTGAATACATGCTCCCCTTGATCTGCCGTAGGATCAGGCACCAGGGCGGATTTAATCAGAGTCAGCCGCATCTTGTGATCCTTAATATCGTAACCGTATTTGCAGTCATTCAACAAGCTGACTCCATAGCCTCTCTCGGAAAGATCGGCCCACTGGTGACCAACAGTTTCGAATCTCGCGTAATCCCAGCTTGTATTCCAATGGGTAGGCCGTTTTACATTCCCGAATTGAATATCATAGGTGGCTTCAGTAGCCCTTATGTTTACAGGAAACGCTACCTTTAACAGTTGACGCTGCTCATTCCAATTTACATGGGTTTTGAAGTCGATTCTCCGGTTGACTGTATAAAGGATCATCTCCTGGGTCAGCTTGGAGTCCATATAGTCCCAGGAAAATTGAACAACAGCACGCAAGGGACCCTTTTCCACGATCCGAATCTGTGTACAACGGTCGACGATTCTTCTTTTTTCCAAATAATACAGATCGATATCCCATGCCTCATGCCGGCTTTTCGGCTTATCCTCGAACACCTCGAAAACGTTGCCGAATTCGCCTGCCTTAAGCACATCTCTGGCGGCTTGCTTATCATAAATTCTGGTTAAATGGCCTTCATCGTTCCACTGCAGGATATAGAAAGGAGTTTCTATTCCTTGATCATGATGTTTACCCATGAATTGAAATGGAATGGTTTCTTCCGAGCTATGCGGAATATCGGTCTTTTCCTGTCTGATGGCTGCAAAGCCCATAGGCGGCAAGTCATTCACTTGTACAAACCAGCCTTCCTTGGTCCGCTGTGAAGAGCAAATCTCTCCCGTTTCCCGGATCCACCTCCCCGATCCCGGTGCTTGGTCAAAAGGGATGACAACATAATCGTTACGACTCCACGAAGCACTGTTGAACACGGTCCAAACTTGATCCTTTTGCTGCAGAATGATGTTGGAAGCATATTCGATACATTGCTTAGCTATTACCCGAGCTTCCTCGTATTCTACTTTGCTGTCCTCATAAACCTCTTTGATCGAGGAGCCGGGAATAATATCGTGAAACTGGTTTCTCAGGATGATTTTCCAACCTTCGGAAAGCGCCGCAGAGGGCTCTAAATTGCTGTTAAACAGACCTCCCAACACCTGCAGAAATTCAGTGTCCCTGTATAAAAGCTCCAGCTTGCGGTTCATCCGTTTATTATAAGCCTGGCTCGTATAAGTCCCCCGGTGCAGCTCCAGATACAGCTCGCCATCCCAGGTATGCACATACTCATCCGTTTCCCGGATCGTCTGCTCCAGCTCTGCGAAATAGTCGTCTGCCCGGCCCGTGGTAACCTGAGGCGTTCCCGGCAGCTCGAAGAATCTTCGGCGCATTTCCAGCATTTCGCGGTTCACGCCGCCTCCGCCGTCGCCATACCCGTAAGCAAGCAGCAGCTTTTGGTTCACCCCTTTATCCCGGTACCCATTCCAGATGCCCTGCACCGATTCTGCGGAAATACCACCGTTATACGTGTAGAAAAAAGCCCCATTTTCTGATCGGCCCGGGTTCGGTGTTGTAATGAAATGCGTAATGATCTCGGAACCGTCAATACCGCGCCACTTGAAGGTATCGTTGGGCATCCGGTTGTATTGATTCCAGCTGATTTTCGTTGTCATGAACGTGCTGATTCCGCTTTTTCTCAAAATCTGCGGCAGCGACCAGCTGTAACCGAACACGTCGGGCAGCCATAGATATGTACATTTGGCCCCGAATTCCTCCTGCAAAAATCGCGTTCCATACAAAATATGCCGTACTAACGATTCGCCGGATGAGAGATTGCAGTCCGCTTCAAGCCACATCGCGCCTCCGGCTTCCCATTGTCCTTCCGCCACCCTTTGGCGAATTTGCTCATACAGCTCGGGGTAATCCTGCTTCAGATAATCGTACAGCTGCGGCTGGGTTTGGAGGAATACATAATCCGGATACTGCTCCATTAAACGAAGTACGGTAGAAACTGACCGGGCTGCTTTCTCCCGTGTGTGCTGCAGCCTCCACAGCCATGCGACGTCAATATGCGTGTGACCGATACATTGTACGACTATAGCGTGGGTTTTGGGCTCCTTTTGCAGCTGTTTACGAAACTGCTGTATGGCTTCATTGATCGATTCATAGAAAATTTCTGAACCCGGGCGCGACCAGTCCAAGCAGAGAAAGGCGGAATCCAGCATCTTAAGTAACGTATGGTACTCGGGGCGATTTTCATCCAAAATGTGCAGGGTTTGCAAAACAGCTTTTGCCGTAAAATAAAGATCATCCGTCGGCTCATCGAGCCAGCACAGCTCCAAACGCTTAATGTTATACTCTATCGGGGTGGGGGCAGGATTATATCCGTTTAGCCCTGTCCACATGCGAAACCGTAAAGCGACGGACGTGCCCGCCAGCTTTGAATCCAGAAATACCTCCAGATGATTGGCATCCAGACCTTGGTATGGAGTCCCGTTCAGGAACAGCAGCGATTCAAAACCGCTGATTCCCCCTCGTCCGCTTACCCCCATATCAAAGTAACCTAAGATTTTGCGGTCCTTCCATGTCTCAGGAATGTGAACATCGGCGGCCAGCCAGTAGTATTGATCGTACCCCTGCCACCTTTCGCCATGTTGAATCGGATTCCATTCGCCGCTCTCATCCGGATAAAGTCCAATTTGCGTATCGAGCTCTTGCTTGATCCGAAGACCGTTCAGCGGCAACCGCTCCCGATATCGAAACGGTTCCAATTCCTGAAGACGCTTCTCCAGCTTTTCTACGGTAAAAAACATATGCTACCTCCATTCATAATTTCGGCCATTGCCACTGTTTCAAGTCGTCACTCCAAGCAATTCCTATGCATGCGTGCGTATCGAAGATCAATTGCTCATCCTCCGGGCCGCTGCCGTGGAAGAACATGAGAAATTTCGCTATGCCGCTTACATGCCTGCAGTCCAATACAAACCCTGCGGTAATTCTTCCCCTCGCCCATTCCCAATCCTGCTGTCCAAGCGTCAGCAGTGTCTCATCATGGGTCCAATGCTTTATGTCCGTTGATCTCATGATCCCTATTCCGTTTTCCGGGGAGTGGAGCATGATGTATTGATTCTCTATCGTCAGAATGCACACGTTCTCCCCCGCATGTTCATTGCCGTAAAAACTCCAATGCTCCAGATCATAGGAAACCGATAAGCTAACTCCATTCTGTTTATAGAAGCAAAACCATTTCCCCGGTTCATCCTTGCTTTCGATAAGATAAGGGTCGATCATGCGCCCCATATCTTCAACCGGAACCTCCTCTCCCTTCAAACGGAGCAGCTTAGGATCCGTCCATTGGCAGAGGTCATGGCTTTCCATGATCCAGATTCGGGAGCTTTGATTGCCGTATTTTTCACCGCCGGGTCTGGGATACGTTTGGAGGCACATTACCCATTTGCCTTGAAAACGGATAATATTGCCCGGACTCGAATAATTCAGGCTGCGGTCTCTAGGCGTAAGCCGCTTAGGCTCACTCCAATGCACCAGATCCTCACTTTGGCTCATCGCCGTATACATAAAGATCTGTCCGTCGGACTCTGTCTCGGTTAATGTATAAAAGAGCCGGAATACCCCGTCATGATAAATGGCCGCTGGATCGCGATAAGCAATTCGTTGATTGCCCTGCAGCAATATGGGGGATGGAATCCCCGCTAAATCTACTTGTGTCACATTCATCCCTCCATCATTGGACGAATCCGTAATTGTTCATCGAATTCGACCCGCAAAATGCCAGGTCTTTCCTGAAAAGGCGCATTGGTGTTATTTCCGAAAAACGTGCTCCACCACTGTCCGGTTTTATCTTGAAAAAACATATTATGCCCGCCATGCGGTACAGCCAAATAGCGTTCACTGTAAGGTCCGTATATGTGTTCCGAGCTGGACACAAAGCAGTGATAATCACCGTCCACAAAATCTGCACCGGATAAATGATACCGTCCGCGAGCCTTGAACAAAAACGTCCCTTCAAAGCCGACATGCTTGCCGCAGGCCGGGGTTAACAATCGAAGGTCTTCCTCGAGTGTCGTCATGTCTTCATTCATCCTGGCAATTTTGCCGTTGTCGCACAAGAAGTACACTTCACCATCATCGTCTTGAAAAAGAGATGCGTCAATGTGTGGACTGACCGGTTCATTGGAGCTGATAATATCCACGTAAGGGCCTTCCGCACGTCCACTGACACTTTTTAACAATCCGTTGCCTAGCAAAGGAATGCTGTAAGTGATCCAGTAGGTATCTTTCAAATAATGGATTTCGGGCGCCCAAAGCGGTCGAAAAGGTGCTCCGTCACGCATCGCTGTTTTCTTCTGCCAGGTTCCATCACGATCAATGTTCCAGACCGTGCTTCGTTTTCGGGGGGTTGTAATGACAGGCGTCCAATTCAGTAAATCTGCCGATTTCCATACTTGGATATCCCCCGTCACCGCCCACCAATCGGGGAACCCGGTGGTTCCCGTCACATAATAGTTCCCATCCCCACCTAGACAGATTGATGTATCCCGAATCGGAAATTCAAATAACGGCTTGAAATTCTTTGGCAATGCAACCATCCGCATGACATCCTTTCTTGTAAGGGTTGTGGTTTAAAAAAGAAAGTCCGCCGAGGATCCGGCGGATTTCAGGTAAACTCATCTCTTATTTACCGTTATTTTTGTTAAAGTCCGCGGTAAATTCTTCGATGATTTTGTCGCCTCCGGCGGAACGCCACTTGGCAACAGCGGCTTCCCAGCCCTTTTCATCCAATTCGCCCAAGACGTATTTGACTTCCGCATCCGTAACGGCTTTCTTCAAATCTGCGCCTTTTTGGGTGTTCGTATCGGATAGCAGCGAGGCGCTGAGATCAACAGTACCGATTTTGTTGTTATCGGCAAACAACTTATCGATCTTTTGCTCCAGTGGAGTCTTCTCGATTTTGACTCCCGCGTTTTGATTGCCCCACCGGAAATTCTGCCAATCCTCCGAGCCTTTGGATCCGGGAACTTTCTTGGCCAATCCGCCCTCCATCTTGTAGTCAGTTCCTTCTACACCAGCATTGATCAAGGACAACATTGGCTCATCGCCCATTTTATCCAGGAATCCGAGGATTTGCTTCAGCTTCGCTTCATCCTTCACGCTTGATTTAGGAATGGCAATCAGAGAGTCGTAACCATTAGTCCCCCGAACGTGCTGCCCTTGCGGCCCATCGAAGTTTTGTGCCACATCAACTTGAACTTTCGGATTCTGCTTCATCATATCCAGGTGACGTGTTGCGGCATCATCGATAACGGAGAAATACATACCGGCTTTGCCCTGATTGAAATAATCATACTTTTTGGCAATCGGGAAATCTGCGGCAATAATTTTTTCATCAACCATTTTCTTATATAAATCCAGTGCCGGCTTGAATTCCGGAGCCATAAAATCAGGGATAATCTTGCCGTCCTTCACCCCCCAGCCATTCGGGCCTCCATTATATACGGTCAGTTGCTTCAAAAGCTCCATCGTAGAATCTTCCTGGATGCCAAACGTGTTTTTCTTGCCGTCTTTATCCGGATCGTTCTCTGTAAACGCTTTAGCCGTTTTGTAGAGGTCGTCCATCGTTTTAGGCATTTGCAGCCCCAGACTGTCCAACCAATCCTTGCGGATAATCATCCCGTAACGGGACAGCACACGCTCCCGAGGAATACCGTACAGCTTCCCGCTGATACTTGCATTTTTCACGGCGACTTGGCTCATTTTGCTTAAATTCGGATAGTCCTTCAGGTACGGAGTAAGATCCCAGAACACCCCCGACATTTGAGCGTTCAAATTGGCTGTTTCTTTGTTTTTACGGATCAACAGGACGTCGGGCAAATTCCCTGAGGCGATTGTCGCGCTTACTTTATCATCATAGGCTGTTCCCGCTCCGGGTACCCAGGTGATATCCAGCTTCGTGTTGGTATGCTCCTCGATTTTCTTTAAAAACGGACTGTCCTTTTTCGGCGGCTCCGCGAGCTGTTGAATCATCATCACTTTCAACTCCAAAGGCTTGTCTGCTGCTCCTCCCGATGGCTGCGCAGCCGGTGTTCCGCCCTTATTCGTGCAAGCAGCCAACAGGGAAGCGGATAAGCAAGTGATACAAATAACCTTGAGCAATTTCGCCATATTGTGGGATTCGAATTTTTTCATACACATTCTCCTCGTCTGTAGTTAATTTAACCTTTCACTGACCCCAATAAGGCACCTTTGGCAAAATGCTTTTGCAAGAACGGGTAGACGATCAAGATAGGTAAAGTTGAGAGTACAATTACCGCCATCTTTATAGTCTCCGCCGGTGGTGGAACAAAATCCTCACTAAATTGCGATGAATCCCCGATCCCCCCTTGAGATAGTATAACAATTTGTCTTAACCATACCTGAATAGGCCAGTATGAGCTGTCATTGATGTATAAAATGGCGTTGAAGTAAGCATTCCAGTGGCCAACCGCGTAGAATAAAGCGAGTGAAGCAAGCACCGGGGCTGACAAGGGTAGCACGATTCGAAACAAGATCCCAATATCGCTGCTCCCGTCAATCCGCGCCGCCTCCTCCAGCCCGTCCGGAAGCTGTTGAAAGAAGCTCCGCATAATTATAAGATTAAAGGCGCTGATTAAGCCCGGAATAATGAGTGAAGCGGGACTATCTAACAGCCCGGTCTCCTTGACTACCAAATATGTGGGAATCATCCCGCCGCTGAACAGCATCGAGAATACAACCAGCTTCATGAACAAGCTTACTCCCATCAAGTCTCGCTGAGCCAAAGGATAGGCCATGAGAGCCGTAAAGAGCAGATTCGCCAAGGTTCCGGCCACCGTGATGGAAATAGATACGGCCAAACTAGATAAAATCACGTCAGTGGACAAAATATACTCATAACCGACGAGGGAAAACTTGGTGGGGAACAATACAAATCCTTTTTGTATCAGTTCTTCCGGTGCTGTCACCGATGCTGCCAGAATATAGATAAAAGGAATCACACAAGCCGCGGCGACGAGAGAAAGCAGCACATAAATGATTCCATCCAGCATTCTGCCGGGTATCGTTTTATCCGCCATATCGTTGGTCTATCCTTCTTATTAGTAAATTCCATCCTCGCCGAACCGTTTGGCCAGCTTATTCGCAAGCACCACCAGAACGAGTCCGACTATTGATTTAAACATCCCTACTGCAGTGCTGTAGCTGAATTTCCCTTGAGAGATCCCTGTGCTGTATACGTACGTATCGAACACTTCCCCTACATCACGGTTCATCGGGTTGACCATAAGGAAGATCTGCTCAAAGCCGGAATCCATAAAACTGCCGATCCTTAATATAAGCAATATAATAATCGTGCTTCGGATGGAAGGCAGCGTGATATGCCACATTTGCTGCCAGCGGTTGGCTCCGTCGATTCGCGCTGCCTCATAGAGCTGAGGATCGACTCCCGCCAGCGCTGCAAGAAAGATGATGCTGCCCCCACCCTGTCTCCTTCCACATAACCTGCGAGGTAATGATCGTACGGAACCAATCCTTGCTAAGCAGGAAGTTAACCGGCTCACTTCCTATACTGTTCAACATGTTGTTAACGATGCCGTCTTCCGTAGAGAAGAAAAGGAAGCTGATTCCGACGACAACCACCCACGAAACAAAATGAGGAATATAAATTAGCGTCTGAATGAAACGTTTGAAAATATCCTTGCGCACTTCATTCAGCAGTAACGCAATAAGAATGGGTAACGGGAAGAAGAACAAAATATTGTACACCGCCAGAATAAAGGTATTCCGGAACAGCATCCAGAAAGCCTCATCTGAAAAGAAGGTTTCGAAATGCTTGAGCCCCACCCAGTTGCTTCCGAAAAAACCCTGGAACGGCTGATAATCCTGAAATGCAATGAGAACCCCCCACATGGGCACATACTTATAAATTAATAAATACAGCAGACCTGGAAAAAGCATAATATAGAACCAGCGCTGACGCTTTAAGCGTCTTAGAAAGACATTTTTGTTTGAAAACGCTCTCGGTCGAGCCATTGCTTTGGTCATCTCCAAGTATCCTCTCCTCCTGTCTGTTAGTCATGGTATCCTTGCTTGTTCCTCGGATCGATTCTCATGTTACCCGCCCGCATAATTCCTGTCGACAATCACAATAGCAGATCATTACCGCAAACCCTTGTTTTTAGCGGGTTTTGGGAGCTTTCTCTTGTTGATAATCAGTTGAGCAGGTCGGATAATCACTCCGGCATACGGTTTGCGGCCGCATAGAATTCAGGATTCGTGCCATCGGTAAACCGGATAGCTGTCCCGGCTCTCGCGAAATCATTGCCCACTACAAAAAGGTTCTCCGGTTCCACCTGTTCCAGCTCCAAAAACGTTCTAGTTCCCCGAAGGGCCTTAGATTGCTCCACCGATAATTCATTCACCTGCTTCAATTCGATGGCTGTTCCATCTATCTGGGCAGGCGCACCTCTGAATTGAATCAAGGACAGCTTGTCCAGATGCTCGCCGTACAGCGCCTGCTTCCAATGAGCGTTTATACGCACCGCTCCATTCGATTTCCACATCACATAGCGAGATATCCTTGCCGTAACGGCAGAAGATCGCCGGGATCGGATGTGCGAACACGCCTCGGGCTGTAGGATTCGTATCGAATACACCGCCGGGGTAAGGACTTCGCTGCTTCATCGTCAACTTCATATTCCGAATGGCTATTCCCTCGATCAGGCAGTCCTCCGAGCCCTCCAAATAAACGGCATTCTCGCCTTCAGCTAGGATGTGGTCAAAACGGATATTACGGATAATTCCCGGTGTGCCTGCATCTGGCTCGCGGCGGCGTTCCGCCGAGACGAAGATCGGCTCGCCCTTGCCCCACCATTTGCGCTTGCGCGTCTGCTCGAACTCATCACTGAACAGCCTTGTTTCCACGATTATATTGGAAAACAAAATATTTTCAATCGTTCCTCCGTTTCGGGACCATACGCCCATGCCGCGATTTGAGTTACGGATCACGCAGTTTTGAAATACGACATTCCGGATATCGGCATACGTTTCCGTTCCGATTTTCAAAGCGCACGAGCGAGACACGAGCGTGCAATTGCTTACGGTAATATTCTCACAAGCCCCATAAAGCGCCGCTCCATGCTTCGTTGTTTTCAGAACGATACAGTCGTCGCCCGCCTCGATATGACAATTCGAAATATGCACGTCGCGGCAGCTGTCCGGGTCGATTCCATCGTTGTTCGGACCACGCAGCTGACCGAGAATGGTAATGCCATGCACATTCACCCGCTGGCAGCCGGTCAAATGCAGGCACCATGAGGATGCATGGTATAAGGTCACGTCGCGGAACAGGACATTGGCGCAGCCTTCCAGATCTATGAGCTTCGGACGGAATTCCTGCAGCGGAAGAAGCACATGATCACCGCATCCATCGTCCTCTTCCAAAAAACGGGGCCCTGTCCATCGATGATGCCTGCACCGGTTACCGAGATGTTATTTACATGACGTGCACATATCAGTCCACGTCTCCCAATGTGCGGATCCGGATCAAAATCCTGTTCCTCCATACTGCTGATGAGGCGTGCGGCGGCTTCCAAATGCAGATTGACATTCTGCTTCAGCAAGAGCGTGCCGGTCAAATATCCCCCTTTCGGTACAATAACGGTACCTCCACCCTGCTCAGAGCAGGTATCAATCGCAGCCTGAATGCTCTTCGTATCCTTGGTCACCGCGTCGCCCGCAGCCCCGAAATCGCGTATGTTATACGTAATCAAATTCATCTCTCCCATCCCTTCATTCCTTAGCGTTGATATTACCGTAATCATTATTTGAATTTCTGTCGACAATCCCTGTGGCAGGAACTGGATTTAAAGCGCGCAATAATCAAAGAAGCAGTGCAAATAATCTTCACGGCAGCTTCACTAAAAGAGAAGTGACCCGGCGAAAGATCGTGAGATCGTCGCCAGGTCCTGTTTAATATATATTACCGCCTTTACCTGTGCTTTTCGCGATATTGCCCTGGTGTCATGTCTTCCATTTTGCGGAAGTACCGGATAAAATTCTGCGAATTCTGATATTGGAGCTTTTCAGCAATTTCGCTAATTTTTAAATCGGTTCCCACCAGCCATTGCTTGGCGATGGTAAGGCGGTATTTGGATAAATAGTCACTGAAGTTACTTCCCGTCTCCTTACGGAAAACGGTCTTGATGTAATTGGGATGATAGTTCAAGCGGGAAGCGCACAGCTCCAACGTCAAGCCGGAATCGAATTCATTATGAATCATTTCCAGCATGCGCTCCGAAATCTTCTGATGCCGACTTTCCCATTTATGACGGAGCGATACAATCATCGGCTCAATCACATCATGGTAAAACCACACCTCAATCTCCTCCGCCGTCCTGAGCTCAAGCAGATGCTCCTGAAGAGGCTTGCCGGTTGCCTGAAGCGCATTCACCGTTTCCCCGGCATCCTGCCATTCCCTCATGAGGTCGATCAGCAGGCGGGTCAGCACCATTTGTAAATCATAATAGCGCGGGTTATCCTGAATCGCCTTTTGCACAAATTCGCTCAGCAATTCCCTTGCTTTGTCCCGCTCTTCCATCTTCACGGCATCAATTAGCTCTTTTTCCAACCAATCGGGGTAAGCTACCGCAATTTGAGTGTCAGGCAGCACGTTTTGAAAAGGCAAAATGACCTGATCTCCGAAGCGTACCCGGTATTTAAGCGCCTCCAAGCTTTCCTTGTACGCCTGATGAGTTTCATTGATATCCTGATAAGGTCTGCTGATGCCGATGCTTATTTGCAAACCCAATATTTCATCAACCGTCTTTTGGATCTGTTCCGCATAAGCACACAGCTGTTTTTCGAATTCCTGAGGTGTCTCTCCAGCTCCCCTGCAAATGGTCACTTGGTTGTCGATCATCACTACCGGTAAAAGCCGACGATTGAGAGGTATCAGCTCGCTGGCTATGTTGTTGATGGCAAAAAGCAACAAATCCCTATCCCGCTCACCGTATCTTGTATTCTCAAGCGTATCAATTTCTGCATTCACTACAGCTAATAGACCTGGCGTCGGGTCATAGCCGAATTGATTCCACCGCTCGCGCGTCTCGCTGGGCCTGCCTTCTCCCTGGAGCAGCCTGAGGATAAAAAACGCTTCCAATTGCTTGGAATGAATACGCAGCTGATCTTTCATATGAGTCTGGGATGTTCTCAGCAGATGAATTTGGTCGCCGATGAATTTCAGTTCATCCGTATCCTGGGGCTTATTGATAATTTCGTCACCCGCAGCCACGGAGAACACCCGGCGAATCGGCATGTACAATTGCTTGGAGCCAATCCATGCCAAAAGTAAAATGAGGGCGAATGTACCTGCCGAGATATAAAAAGTGTACCATCCGATCGAGCGGGAATCCTTAGTGATGTCACTCAATGAGGCAAAAGATAAATAATACCAGCCGTTATAGGCGGACTTCGTATAATTTACACCAATCGTTTGTTGATTCGTTTTGAACGTAAAATATCCCCGAGTTGCATCCGTTGTATGCTGAATCTTCTCGACGGCCTGGTCCAACTCATTCTCCGATTTCATTACACTGCCTGAATGCTGTGTCAGCGGTTTAAAATCCGCGTCGAGAATCACGGTTTCCCGCTCCTTCGCTTCATTAAAGACCAGCTTCTCCAATTTATTGCGAGATATTTCTCCGATAATTAAACCCGAGCTGATAGTCCTGTTGATTGGCAGTTTTTTGATAAGCCGGATTCCTGCCGCGGCTGTGTTCAGAGGTTCGTTAGTCTGTGCTTCCAAATTTGTTGTTAGTGGAACAATCGTTTTCCAGAAGGACTTCTCCTTCGACGCAGCATAGTCCAAGATAGCTCCCTTCATTGGTGATTCATTCAAGGTGCCAAAACCTTGATTGGATAGCACCCATTCAAGATCAAGGTTCACGACTTGTACGTCATGAATCCCCAGCTCATACGGCTGCAGTTTGTTAAGACCGGCTGAAAGCTCATTCATCAACACAAAATTATCCGGTGTAAAAGGTGTCTGTAATGCGATGTTCACGGTTGAAGTGGAGATGTACTGAGTCATCAGATTCTCAAACAGCTGAAGAACCTGCTCAACGTTAAGCTGTGTTTGCTGCAACAACTGCATGTTGCTCTCAATGACCTTTTCCTGAATGCTGTCTTTGGCACGTATAAATGACAGACTCCCCAACGCCACTACGGGTATCGTCCCGATCAGAAGAGTAAGCAGCAGAAGGCGAATTAAGTACTTCGATGAAAAGAGTCTGGACATATTCGAATGCACTCCTTAATTCCTCAGCAAGTCGAAATTTCAATGTAAACGTATTCTCATTCTACTATTATATATCACTCTGAGCATGATAAGATGAGAATATATTACCACATGTCATTGATATATTTCACACACATTTGCTTAACAAGATCGTTAGAATCAGTTTTGCCGGGAATAAGAGCAAGTTCTTGTCAGTGCTTTGACAAAAACTTGCTCCCATAAAATATAAAAGCCACGATTTACGCGGCTTCTAATGAGACTATGTTTTTGTCACCCCACATGAGTCCTCTCATTTGCCGGCAAGGACTCACCCGGGCAGTTCAGAACGAGCTTCGAACAACCCACCGTAAGCAAAAAAACAAGCCAGATACTCCAATTAAGGGTATCTGACTTATTTCAACGCACATACGGAATGGTCAACGGCCCCATGGGCAGCACCGCGACGGACATCTGCTCGCCGTATACGGTTTTCAACTGCTCGAGGGCCGTTTCGATATGGCTGACCGGCTTCAGCATGGCGCTGCGAACCTCCTCGTCCAGCAGGGAAGAGTACATATACACATCAGCCCAGGTCATAACGACGGCCTGCTTCTGGACCTGCCATTGATCGAACTTCTGAAAAGTCGGGTCATGAATGAGCTCCAGCAGCTCCTGCGGCGTCCGACGCATTTTCAAAATTTCGAAGTAGTAGCCGTGCGCTGGAATACCGTCCGAGCACTCGGCCGCACACAGGATCGCACCGCCCTGCTTGACGATCTTGTGGGCGGCGCTCATCCCCTTCACGGCCTGGTACAGGTTCTGATCCAGCGGGTAGCCTGAATTGGAAGTAATGACTACGTCGAACCGCTCCTCCACCGGTACCATAGCGTGCTCCTTGACGAATGCGCAGCCCCGGTCATGGGTCTCAATCAGCTCGCCCGCGAATACAGCCGTAATTTCCTTGTCTTTATTCAAGGTCACATTAAGCACAAAATGAGGCTTGCACATCCGGTTCACTTCGCGGGCCATGTCCTGCAGCGGATTATCGGTCATATTGCCCCAGGTGGCCAGCGGGTCTCCGATCATCCGTGCGTTATGGAATGTCAGGATCGTCTCGATGCCGGCAATACCCGGCATAATGCCTTTTGGCCCGCCGGAGAAGCCGGCGAAAAAGTGCGGCTCGATAAAGCCGGTAACGATGCGGACGTCGGCCTCCACATATTCCCGGTTCAGATAAACATCGCAGCCGAACGAGCTGACGCCGACCTTGACCAGCTCCTCTTTGTTGTGGCAATGATGATTAATGACGCGAATCCGGTCCACGACCTCACTGCCCAGCATCTGCACGAATTCTTCTCTCGTCTGGTCCCGGTGCGTCCCCGTGCCGTTAATAATGACGAACTGCTCGGGCGGAACATGCGACAGCTCCTCCAGCAGCCATGGCACCAGCTTATGGTTGGGCGTCGGCCTTGTCAAATCGCTGATGACGATAGCCACCTTATCCGTCGCCCGCACGCTCTGCCTAAGCGGGGGCGCTCCGATCGGATAGCGCAGCGCTCCCAATACGGCCTGCTTCTCGTCCTCCAGACCGGACAGATAGCGGGGTTCGATCAGCACCGAGTGATCCGGCACCTCAACGGGCAGCACGCCTTTGCCGTACAGCAGCTCAACTTTCAAGTCATTTCCTCCTTCAGACTTTATCCGGTTTCTTTCAGCCTTCGAATTGGCGGGCCAGCGCAATGTCCCCTTTCACTTCTTCCAGGTAATAAGGATAGCCGAAGGTACGCTTGACTCTTGCCATAAAGTAAGGCTTATTGTGCAGACTCCAATAATATCCGAGCTTCTCCCAATGCGAGGATGCCTGCTCCAATAATGATACCGCTTCCAGCCTGTGCTGTACACTCCCATTGAGTTTAAACCGGTTGAGTTCCAATGCCGCTTCAAATTTGCAGGCGTAATACCGCGCCATCTCCACATAAGCATACAAATCATGAAGCGTGCAGGCTGCATGGCCGCATCGCAGCTCTCCAAGCTCCTCCGAGAGCCTCAGCGCCGTCCGCTCGGACTGCTCCGCCGCTTGCCGCAATATCCCGATAATATCCACAGGCGTCTCATAACCCTCTGCTGAAGCCTTGTCCGATGTCTTCTCGTGCTCTGCTGCCGCATAGGCTGAAACCGACATTACGTTGATGCCAGGCATAGCCTTGCCGTTGACGAAATCGAGAATCGTCTTGAAGCCGCTGACCTCGGACAGGCAGCTTTCCGGATGCCACTGGAAATCGTAATCAATCCAGAACAGCCGGTTAATCGCAGGGATGACGGCGGAAGCGCTGCGCAGGCCCTCTAAGAACAGCGGCGCGTGAACCGGCCCGTAGTGGCTTTCCAGCAGATGAACCCATACCTCGTCGCTCGTCTCCGGGTCATACGACAGCCGGCCCCACAGCTGGAATTGAAACAGATGCCGTTCAAAATCGTACTCCCAAGTCTTATGCCCATGATCGACATGCTGAAAATCGGTTCCCCATACGTAACCGTCAGCGCCCCAGTAAAAGCCTTTCACATAAGGCTTCAGCATCCCCTTAACATAAGCCCTGACGTAGTCGGGATCGCCCCAACGGTGGGTAAAGACATCGTCATTGCGGACCGTGTACAGAATGTTCGTTTGCTCCAAATCGATGCCTTCCCAGGCACCCCACAGCTTCTCAAACTGGGGCTCCGGATGGGAATAGCAGTGAGCGTTGGAATATTTCCAGCTGATATGGAATTGCTCCGGCTCGAACTGGGTCTGCACCATGTCCTTGATTTCTTTACCTGCATTCTGCATATTCGTGCGGTGAATGAACGGTACGTCTCTTCCCGACTGCTTGATCGCTTCCACATACGTTTCCACAATCCATTTCTCCCGTTCGTACCCGCTGCCGTCCATCCATTCGCTCGCCGACGTCCCAAGCCCTTTCAGCTCCGGATAAGTCAGCAGCAGCTGCAGCACCATCTCGCGGACATAGTCGCGGATGATCTCGGATTCACCGCGAAACCGGTTGAGCGGATAGCCTACCCGGTGAATGAGATTGTCGTACATGTTGCCGAAATCCCCAACAGCCTCCGGCAGGCCCAAGCCGCGCGCCACCTCCGGCGTGAGACGGATATTCCATGTAAACAGATACACGTCGATGCCCCGGCTGGCCGCATAGCGGAACAGCTCGCGGAAGAAACGGATGTTGCGCTCGATCTCCGAATCGCTGTAAGGATTAGCGTCTCTGAACCTCGGAGAGACGACCATCAGATGATACGGATGCTCCGACCACAGGCTGAGGCAGTTATACCGGTTCAGCGCAAGCATGTCGATATACGCTTTCCAGAAGTTGATATCCATGCACGTCTTCTCGTTCAATACAAACGGATCGCCCGAGTCGAACGGAGCGTAAGGCAGGTTAAACTTGATGCCGCGCAGGCGAAGCGCAGGCTTGCGGCGGATTTCCTCGCCGTCCGCCAGCTCCGCTCCGCGCGCGAGCCGTTCAGCCCATTCCAGGCAGCCGTACAGCAGCCCCCGGGAATCGCTTCCCTCGATCCGGACCAGCTCCCCTGTCCGGTACAGCCGGAACGACTGCTCCGCTTCGGCCGCGTCCTCCTTACGGATAGGAACTCTCCGTACGACGATGCCCCGTTCCGGGTCCAGCGCTGGCACCGTCCGTTAAACTGTTCCACATAAAATGTGCCCTGCTTTTCCAGACTTTTCTTGACCTGCTCCATACCGAACCGGACCAGGTCATCCTTATGATCGTAAACAAGCTTCATACGCTCGCCTCCCGCTTCTTTATTTAGCTGCATAGTGAATCTGCAGCCGTATCCGCTGCACGTAGGGCCCTAACCCTCTTCCAGCCTAGGCTTTCGAAGCCAGCAAGGCCCGCCGGTATAATTGAATCAGCGCCTGCGTTCCTTTGTTTTCGTCACCGGACGAAGCCAGCTGCTCGTACAGACGCTTGGCCTGCGACAAGCCGTACAGCTCCAGCCCCATATCCTCTGCGGACTGCAGGGCAATGCCCAGATCTTTGATCATATGCTTGATATAAAAGCCCGGCTCGTAATCCCCGCTGATCATCTTCGGCGCCAGCTGGCTCAACGACCAGCTGCCCGCAGCGCCGGATTCGATGCTCTTCAGCACATTGGCCGGATCAAGACCCGACCGCTCGGCATAGACAATTGCTTCGGAAACCCCCATCATATTGGAAGCGATCGCAATCTGATTGCACAGCTTCGTGTGCTGTCCCGCCCCGGCAGGACCCTGATACACGATGTTGGAGCCCATGGCCCGAAAGATCGGCAGCACGGATTGGAACGCTTCCGGGTCTCCCCCGACCATGATGGACAGCTTCCCGTTCTTCGCCCCGATGTCTCCGCCCGATACCGGCGCATCCAGCGCATGAAGTCCCCGCTGGCGCGTCTCCTCGTAAATCCGGGCGGCCAAAGCCGGGCTGGAGGTCGTCATATCGATAATATAAGCGCCCGGCTTGGCGGCCGAAGCGATACCGGAAGATCCCAGCACCAGCTCCTCTACGTCGCGCGGGTATTCGACCATCGTAATAACGGCATCGGCATGACGTGCCACATCGGCAGCGCTGTCGTGCCACACTGCGCCTTCCTGCAGCAGGCTCCTCCGCTTTGCTCTTCGTTCTGGTAAATACGTGAAGCTGATACCCCGCCTTCATCAGGTTGCGGGCCATGCTTTTACCCATCACGCCAAGTCCGATAAAGCCTACGGCGGCATGTTCTGCGATTGAATTCATATCTTTGTTCTCCTTTAAATTGTTATTCGACTAACAACTAACGGCTGGTAACCGCTGGAAGCGGATCATCCCTTGACGGAGCCCAGCATAACCCCTTTGGCAAAATGCTTTTGCAGGAACGGGTACACGAGCAAGATCGGTGCCATAGCCAGCATGATTGCCGCCATGCGGATCGTTTCCTGCGGTACGACCCGGTCGTCGCCGCCCGCGCCCGCCTGGCCTACGCCGTTCGAATCGGAATCGATAACCAGCGTCTTGATCAGCACCTGCAATGTCCATTTCTTTGAATCCGAAATATAAATCAGCGCATTGAAATAGGTGTTCCAGTGGGATACGGCGAAAAACAAGGTAAACGCCGCAATCGCCGGCATTGATAACGGAATGATAATCCGCAGAAAGACGCCGATTTCAGTACATCCGTCCATCCGGGCGGATTCCTCCAGCTCCGGCGGATGCGACTCCAGGAAGCTCTTGATAACAAGCAGGCTCCAGGCGCTTGTCAAGCTTGGCCAGATGAGCGACCAGGAGGAATTCAGCAGGCCCAGCTGCTTCACGAGCAGATACCCCGGCAAAATCCCGGCGTTGAACACCAGTGTAAAGATGACGGCCCCGAGCAGCACCGAGCGGCCCGGCAGCGATTTTTTGGTCAGAACATAAGCGAAGCTGAAAGAAACGATGAGATTAAGGAATGTTCCGACGACCGTGATGAACACGGTGCTTTTTAGCGCGTTGATAAAGCTGTTGGTCGACAAAATGTATTTATATGCGGACAGCGACCATTGATCCGGGAAGAGATAAAATTTAAGCGGAATATACACCTTCGGATCGGTGAACGATACGCTGAATACATAAACAAACGGAAACAGACAGACCAGTGAGATCAGCGCCAGCAATGAATAATTGACATAATCGAACACGGTCGCTTTCTTTTGGGCTACAAAGCTCATGCTTCAATCCTCCTTGTCGGTATTAAGGCAGACAGCGATCAATAGATCCCTTCATGCCCGAGTTTTTTCACAATATAGTTCGAGACGAGCACGAGCACCAGGCCGACGACTCCTTTGAACATACCGACCGTTACCCCGGTACTGATCTGGCCATTCAGCACGCCGATCGTATACGCATACGTATCGAACACTTCAGCAACGGAGGAGACGAGCGGATTCATCATCAGCAGCACCTGCTCGAAGCCGACATCCGCCATATGACCCAGGCGCAGAATCAATAAAATAATGATAGTCGGCCGGATCGCCGGCAAAGTAATATGCCAGATCTGTCTCCAGCGGCTTGCTCCGTCCATGACGGCGGCTTCATAACGCTGCGGGTCTACCCCCGCAATGGCGGCCAGGAAGATGATCGTTCCCCAGCCTGCTTCCTTCCACATATTCTGCGCCGTGATCAGCGCCCAAAAATAATTCGGATTGGACAAGAAAGGAATCGGCTCATATCCCGCTTCGGAGATAAGCTTGTTGATAATCCCCACATCCGAGGAAAGGATGAAGAAGGTCAAGCTGACGACGACAACCCAGGATAGAAAGTGGGGCAAATAAACGATCGATTGATTAAAGCGCTTAAATGCTTCGTGTCTTACTTCATTCAGCATAACGGCCAGCACGATAGGAACCGGAAACATAAAGATCAGACCGAAAATATTAATCGCGAACGTGTTGCGAAGCATGATATAGAAGCTCGGGTCGGAGAACAGCTCGTTGAAATGCTTCAGCCCTACCCACTCGCTGCCGCTGACGCCGGCATACGGGTTGTACTCCATGAAGGCGAGCAGAAGCCCCCACATCGGAACGAATTTGAATAAAAGGAAGTATAAGACTCCGGGTACAGCAAGCATGTATACATATTTGTGTCTGGACCATATCATCCAGCCCCGGGATCGGACCCGCGCCGCGCCCTTGGTGTTAACCCCTGCAGTTGACTGCATCTTCATGCACCTCTCTCTGAAATATTCGTATCTTCAACGGCGAAGGTTCATTCATGTAAACCCTTCCATGATTAGGTTCAGTATAGATCCGGGCCGCAAGGCAGCCAATAGACAATTTTTGAGCCGATCCGTCTTGGCCGAACGGACGTCAATTATTGTCTTTACCGCAAAAAGTGTCCGGCCAGCCTGCCGTCAATCCGGCTCTCGGAAGCAGCAAACGGCGGCGGCTCGCCCCGGAAAATCAGGGAAACCGCCGCCGCTCACTTTATAGAAATAGACAAGCGGATAAGGGAAATCTTCGCATCCGCAGCATCACCGCTGGCGCGTCCGGAACGTGCTCGGAGATACCTTGATAAAGCGTTGAAAAATCCGGTTCAGGTTCCGTTCGGAGTAACCTACGGCGGCAGCGATTTCACTGACGTTATGATCGGTCTCCGTCAACAGCCGTTTGGCCTCCTCCACCTTGCACTCGACGACAAAATCGAGGAAGTTCACACCCATCTCTTTCTTAAACAGCCGGCTTAAATAAGATGGGCTTAGGCCCACTTGCTCTGCGCACTGCACCAGAGACAGATCGCTGCCGCAGTTGTCGCGAATATGCTTGCAGACCTGTTGAATGACCGACTGTCCCGATTCAGTGCGGTAGTTGTCCGTCAGCCAGACATAGAACGGGAACAGGCTTCCTGCGAACCAGTCGATGATTTCCTGGGAGGTCTGCCTTGTTTGCAGCTGCCCGTACCAGTCATGCTCCAAAATGTCCAGCAGGCTGGCCCCCTGCTTCTCCAGAGAGGTAATCAGCGCGGACAGCAGCAGATTATAGCTTTGATAAATCGAACGGTAAGACTGGGAAGCCCGGATCGTCTCGGCAAAAGCGGACAGTCCCTCCGCCGCCTTATCCAGCTCGCCCTGCTCCAGCGCATGAATGATCGCCGTTTCATACTCACGCGGATAGCGGAAGGCCGCCTGCTTCTTCTCATTCTCCAGATGCTCAATGAACAGAACCCGCTCCGTTTGGTTGAATATCCGGTACTGCAGCGCGTTCTCCGCTTCCTTGCAGGAAACCGGCACATCCTCGATATGGAAGTAAAAGCGCCCGACGCCGACCGAGGCCTTCATCGACAAATGCTCCTTTAGCGAGTCGCAGACCGATTCCGCGTAGGCGGAGGTCAGCAGAAGCATGTCCTCCTGCTCCGTATCCGCTCCGAACTGGAGCAGCGCCACACCGCGGCCCCGGTCCGGGATAGCATACCCGCGCATACCCGGATGATTCTGAAGAAGCTCCTGCATCACATTGGAAATGACGAATGCGATGATTCCCTTTTCCTCCGGCCGGAACCGGTTCTCCTTGGCGATATTATCGGCGTCTACGATAAGAACGACGCTGGTCGCCTGCACGGATACCCCGTTAGCTTCGCAATCGCGGAGCAGCGGCTCTTTTCGCAAATATTCGCCGCTGATCAGCTGCTGAAGAAACTTCTCCCTCAGTGTCGGTTGGATGCTAGCCATAAAACCACCCAGCTTTTCCGTCTCCTTGTTCAAAAAATCAAGACATTCTTTAATGTAATCGATTTCATTTTCATTGCTTTGAATTTGACCAATACGCAGTGCCTTACTATGATTCATCAATTGTCCAATCGGATTGTATGCGCGCTTCGAATTGAAGTAAGTCAGAATCACGCCGAACGAAATAAAAATAATTAAGAACAGCAGGGTTACACCGCGAATCCAGTTAACCTGCTTGGCAAGCATCTGCTCAGGCACGATCGTTACGTAAATCCGGCCGTAAATATTTTGGGTATACAGAAAATTCGCCGGCTTCCCGTCAATCCCGCTGGCTGTAAAGCTGCCCGAATTATGCCCCTGCTCCTGAATGCGGTCCAGACTGTCCAGCCCTTCCAGCAAAGCAATCGCCTGGTCATAGCCAAGCTCCTCGCTGCCCGGGACGCGTTTATGATGGACGATGAACAATTGCTGGCCTTCCGGAAGCAAATACGTATCGGAGTCCATAAATTCGCTGAAGGCGGAGCTTTCGATTTCTAAAGAGAGAACCCCCTGCGCCTGGCCTCCTCCCAGGTTCGGGATCAACCGGGCAAAGGTGACGTATCCGTCCTTCTGCGCCTGCGGCAGATAAACCCATTGGGACAGCTCTCCGCTGGCGAGTATCCGCTCAATGTCCTCCCGGTAAGGATAATCCTCCTTATCGATAACGCCGTACCGGTTGGAAAGCACCACATTCTCCACCGTATTGTAAAAAGAAATTTCATTAATGAAGCTGTCGCTGTTTTTCACAAGCATAATTTTATCCAGGAAATCCCGATGCCACAGCCAGCTGTTGCCCTGATCGGGCTCCAGAAAGAAGTTGGTCAGACTCGGGTCTACGGCAAGCTGAAGCGATTCCTGCTCAATAGCCTGAAGCATCCGCTCCGCCCGGTCACTTCATCACGGATAACGAGGAAGTGCTTTCACTCAAGATTTGCTCTTGGGCCCGGTTCATAGAAAATTGATAGTATACTGCGCTAGCCAGTATTAAAGGAATGCACACGGATATACAGCCAAGCCATATCAGCTTATGCAAATACCTACCATGACTGTTGACATGCTTGGAACCTGAAGGAAGAATGCGTTTTATCCAGTTAATCATAATGCCCCCCACATCAATCGCGTGATCGTACTGTCTAAGTATACTTCTCTCTCTCCCATGATGAACCCTTTAGCCAAGCCTAGTGTTGGTTTCGTTTTTTTCATTAAAACAACCTTTATGCGCCAAAGAGGAGTCCACGGCAATGCCTGTGAGCTCCTCCAAGGCGGCAGAGGGAGACGAACCTGTTGTTACCGGCCTCCGGCCCGGCCGCCTCCCAAGGCAATAACGCTTATTTAGGGAAATACTGCTTGTAGCTTTCCGCGAATTCCTTATAAGCGGTCTTCAGATCCGGATTCTCGTTCAGCTTATCAACATAGCTCTTATATTCGTCCATCGAAATTTGACCGACAATCGCTTTGGTCGCCATCGCCTGCCATTCCTTCTCGTACTTCGGCCATACACGGGTCCAAGTATCCGAATTGATAATCGAGAACGGATTCAGCTTGCCGACCTGTCCGTATACTTCGACTTCCTTGAGCTTGGCGTCATTATAAGCCTTCGGCGCCGAAGGGTTCAGCACTTTCATCTTGTTGTTAAACGCCAGCGAGAAGACCTGGTTCGCGTTCGTCGTTACCTGCTTGACACCCAGGTCCGTTAGCTGAGGCTGTCCGTCTACGACCTTGTTATGCACGCCTTCGATACCGTAGTAGTTAAAATCGGTATACTCCGCCGTCGTCGTTTTCTCGAAATAATCGAGAATTTGCTTCACCTTCGCTTCCGGCACCTTCTTGGAAATATAGAATGCGCCAAATGTCGGGTTCGCCAAGCTTACCGACACCCCGCCAGGCCCTTTAAGCGGCGGTAGTGTAATGACCTTCGCGTCAGGCTGCGTTTTCTTGTTCTCCTGCTCCCAAGTGTAATCGCGCCAAATATTGCGTACATAAGAAGCGGCGCGGCCTGTTGCGTACATTTCTTCCGCCTGCGTTTTCTTCATGGTTGAAAACTCTTTGGCCAGAATGCCGTCTGCATACAGTTTTCGGAACCAGTCCACCATTTGGGTATAATTCGGCGTCAATTGATTCTTAATTAAGCCGCCGTCCTTGTTGTAGACCGGATCGAGACCGCCGAACGCCCCTGCAAACGTATCGTCGCCGTCCGCCAGCAGGAAGCCGTGGCCGATAATGCCGATCGTATCCTTTTTCCCGTTGCCGTCCGGATCGCCGTCCACGATTTTCTTCAGATCAGCCGCATATTCGTCAATTGTCGTAGGCACAGGCAGGTTCAGCTTATCCAGCCAATCCTTGCGCATCTTGATCCCTAAGTCGATTTGCGGGCGGTTGCGGGGAATACCGTATACCTTACCGTCCAGCTTCATATAGTTCCATACGTTCGGTCCGCTGTTGTTCTTCATGTTGGGGTATTTGCTGAGATCGCCCAGGAACGGCGTCAGATCCCAGAAAGCGCCCTGCTTGATAGCTTGAAGCAGCGTAGGGCGGGTAATGTTAGTGCTTACGATAATTTCAGGCAAATTGCCGGATGCCAGCACAAGGTCAAATTTCGTGTCGTAATCTCCGGACGGAACCCATTCCACATCTAATTTCGTATTCGTTTTCTTCTGCCATTCCGTCCAATACTCATCATTCATATTCGGAACATCCGCATAGGACGGTACGAGAAATTGCAGCTTTAACGGATCGGCCGCCGCCGTATTTGCACTCCCCGGCTTAGCCGCCGTATCCTTTCCTCCTGCCGCCGGCGCTCCATTGTCTGCGCAGCCGGCCAGCGCTCCCACCGAGAGCACGCCTGCCATAACCATTTTGAACCCTTTACGATAACGCTTCAACATTTTTGAACCCCTCCTCCATTTCATTCGAAACACGCAACCGCCGGTATGTCCTCTGTATTACGGAAACGCTTTCACCGTTATTGTAGTCCCTCTCGGGATGGCAAGTTAGTGACAGTTCTTGCTTCAACCGCCTATTGCAGGCCAATCGCAAATATTGTCCGGCCGGAATGAAATGTCCGTTCACTCATTCTAACACGGGCACGGGCAGATCAATAGCGGGCGGTGACCATCTTCTTGCGAGTATAAAATTCCACGCCGTCTCTGCCATTGGCATGCAGGTCGCCGTAAAACGATTTCTTGAAGCCGGAGAACGGAAAGAAGGCCATCGGCGCCGGTACCCCTACATTGATGCCGAGCATGCCCGCATCGATCCGATCGCGGAACTGCCGGATCGCTTTGGCGCTGTCGGTATACAAGCAGGCGCCGTTCGCAAATTCAGACCGGTTCGAAATATCGATGGCTTCATCCAATGTTTCTGCCCGGACCACACTCAAGACCGGAGCGAAAATTTCCTCCCGCCAGATCTTCATGTCCGTGCGAACTCCATCGAACAGCGTCGGACCGAGAAAATAACCCTCTGCCTCCGCAGCTGCCGCCGTGCGGCCGTCCAGCACGAGCGCTGCTCCTTCGCTCACGCCTGCTTCGATATAGTCTATCGTCCGGTCCTTGTGGGACGAACGGATCACCGGGCCGAGGAACACGTCCGGCTCCAGACCGTCGCCGATCTTCAGCTGGCCGGCCGCCTCTTTCAGTTTCCCGACCAGCGTGTCCGCTATGTCTCCCACGGCCACCACGACCGAGCATGCCATGCAGCGTTCCCCTGCGGAGCCGTACGCGGCGTTCATAATGTTGCTGACCGCAAGCTCCAAATCGGCGTCGGGCAGCACGATGCTGTGGTTCTTCGCTCCCGCGAGCGCCTGCACCCGTTTCCCCTGCGCTGCGGAAGCTTTATAAACGTACTCCGCGACAGGCTGCGAGCCGACGAACGAGATCGCCTGGATGTCCGGATGCCCGATCATCCCGTTTACGATATCGCGCGAGCCGTGAACGATGTTGAATACTCCATCCGGCAGGCCCGCTTCGGCAAGCAGCTCCGCCAAACGGTTCGCCAGCAGCGGAGTTCTTTCCGAGGGCTTCAAAATAAAAGCGTTGCCGCAGGCAATGGCAAGCGGGAACATCCAGCAGGGAACCATCATCGGGAAGTTAAAGGGCGTAATTCCTCCCACAATACCGATCGGATAACGATACATTCCCGATTCCAGCCCTGTGGCGATATCCGGAAGCTGCGAGCCCATCATCAGCGTCGGGGCTCCGGCCGCAAACTCTACGCACTCAATCCCGCGCTGCACCTCGCCGTAAGCTTCGGTATAGCTTTTGCCGTTCTCGATCGTAATGAGCCGGGCAAGCTCGTCCCAGTGCTCTGTCAGCAGCTGTTGGTATTTGAACAGCACGCGCGCCCGCTTCGGAACGGGCGTCTCCTTCCAAACCGCAAAGGCGCTCCGGGCAGCGGCTGCCGCCGTATCCAGATCCTTGCTTGTCGAGAGAGGAACTCGGGCGAGCTCCTCTCCTGTTGCTGGATTCACCACAGTCTCATAAGCGGAGCTGTCGGAAGGAACCCAGCGGCCTCCAATATAATTACGTAAATCCGGTATCGTACGAGTCAGCGTCATAGAGCAGCTCCTTCATTCATTTGAAATTCATAGTCGTAGCAAACGCGGTACAGCGCTTCGATCTCCTCGGCCGTTACGGTCCTCGGATGGTTGCCTGGGCTGCCGCTAGCTATGGCGTCGGCGGCCATTTTGGGCAGGGCCTGTTCGAAAGCCTCGCGATCCAGCCCCCAATCCCGCAGGTTCGGAATCCGCAGCAGCCTGCACAGCGCTTTGACCTCCTCGATCACGGCGGCAGAGAGAACCGCAGACCCCTGTTCCGACAGATCGGGCCGCATCAAACGGCCGATCACGGCAAGGCGCTCCGCCGCATCGTCTGCGGTGAACTCCAGCACGGCCGGAAGCAGCATCGCATTGGAAATCCCGTGCGGCACATGAAAGAGAGCCCCGATCGGGCGCGACATCCCATGGATCAGCGTCACCGAAGCGTTGGAGAAGGCCGCGCCCGCAAGCATGGAGCCGAGCGCAATTTGGGCAAAATCGTCCGCCTGGCCTTTGCCTGAGTAGCAGTTCGGCAGATGCTTGACGAGCAGCCCGATAGCCTGCAGCGCCCAGCCGTCGGTCACCGTGTTCGCTTTCCTGAACCAATACGCCTCGATAGCATGGCATAAGGCGTCGATCCCCGAGGAAGCGATGACGGAGGGCGGGCAGGACATGCTCAGCTGCGCATCCACGATGGCCGCCTGCGGCACGAGCTCAGGCTGGGCGATCATCAGCTTGACATCGGTCCGGGTATCGATGATGACCGTCACCTTCGTAACCTCGGAGCCGGTGCCCGCTGTGGTCGGAATGGCGATCAGCGGCAGCGGCTTGTTCGCAAACCGCTTCGCCCCTCCCGCGTAGTCGGCGATGACTCCGGTATTCGTCATCATGACGGCCGCCGCCTTCGCCGCGTCAATGCAGCTCCCTCCGCCGAGGGCGACAAGAACATCGCACTGCTCCTGCCGGCAGACCGCCAGCGCCGCGTCCACATGCCGGTCAGTCGGCTCCGTATCGACGCCGCTGTATACCGCGCAGGCAAGACCCGCCTGCTCCAAATAACGCCGGCAGGCGTCGACATGCCCGATGCGTTCCATCACCGGATCGCTGACGATCAATACTTTGCTCCCGAGCCCCGCAGCCAGGGCCCCTACTTCCGCGAAAGCTCCCAGGCCGATGACGATCCGGCCCGGCAGCAAAATTTCATGTATCATAGCCGCTCCTCCTCACTCAAAGACAACTACGTCGTAATCCAGCACGCGAGGCACCGTAACGATAACGGCATCCTGCTCCTGCGTAACCGCTAACGGACTCCGGTCGGACAGCAAAAAGGCGCGCTGCGGCTGGAATTCCCCACTGAACGGCAGGCGAACCGTCACGTCTCTTGCAGCAATCAGCTCGCTGAACATTCTTCGGCCCCCGTTCACATTGACGAGGTGAACCAGCCGTCTGCCTTCCTGTACTCTCAGGGTAGCAAGCAGCGTCTCCGGACCGTCTATGCTGAGCGGCAGCCTGTCGCCGGTTGTCCAGCGGACCGCATTGACGAGCAGCAGCGCCCAATCCGGATAGCCGGCTCTTGCGAATGCCGTGTCCGGCTGACCCGGAAAGTAAACCGTCCTGCCTCCGCCGTCATGCTCTTTGGCGATGAGCATAGGCATGCCGGTGTCCGGCTCCTGCGTATAAGACATGCCTTCCGGGAATACGCGGAATGGCGCGGATAAGGTCAGCGGCACCGACGTATTGCCGTTTGCGGTTACCTTGCAGTAGCGGTTGGAAGCCGGAATGACGCTCGTCGCGCCCAGCCGCTCCAGCAGCGGATGCTCAGGTGCCCGTACATTCAAATAGCTCTGCTTGTATACGCCGTTGTCCTCGCCCATAACCGAATCCGTGCTGTGATACGCGGCTCCGAACAGGTCTGCCAGCAGGAAATCGCTGCGCCGGTTCCCGTCCGTATCGAACAAGGACGTTTCGAACGTTGCGATAACATTGCCGCCGCCCTGAACGTAACTGCGCAGCGCCTCAGCCGTTTCTTCCGACATGCAGGCTGTCGAAGGCAGAAGAATTGCCCGGTACTTGCCGAGATCGCCCCGCTTCACCACCGCATCCGAAATAAGATCGAACGGAATATGAGCATCGGACAGCGCCAGTTCTGCGCCGCGGATCGCATCCACATAGTTCAGCTTCGGCTGATCCCGTCCGTAATAGAACAGTGTATCCTGGGAGTAGACAATGGCGACGTTCGCCCCGGAACGGTCGTCGTTGAAGTACGGCTGATTATCGGCGACAAAGCGGTACAGCGACTGTACGGCCGGGAAGCCGCGCTGATCCTGGTGGCCCTGAATCGGTCCGCCGGATAGATTCAGAATCGCATTGCCCCCATTGGCATAAATTTGCGCCATATACACTTTCTGCTCTGCGGGCGGTACCGCATTGCGGCGCCATGGCCACGCCTGAAAATAGGAAGCCAGTACCCAAGGCTGGTGGTCGCTGACGCTGTTCAGGAAGTTCGCTTCCTCTGCAGGCCACAGTAGAAAATCCCAATGTCCGGAGTCCCCGTCCACACGGATCCGGGTTTGAGCCTCGACCTGAACCGCATCGATATATTCGGCCATCCGTTCGATATCGAGCGCGCCTTTCGTGCGTCCAGCCCGTCTCGCCGAAGCACACGCTGTTGCACATGACCGGCATATTCGGATCGAGCGATTTGACCAGCTCATACAAAAATTGCGACCGCTCGACGACACGCTGCTGCCGCCAGCGCTGGAACGTGCCCCAGACCGGATCGTTCCAATCGTCTTTTACCGGAATTTCTTGCCCGGAGAAGGCGCTGAATGCCGCTTTACAGCGGGCGCAGTGGCAAATGCCGTTGCCGTAGGAAGAGAAGCCGTAGCTGCCGCCGCCGAATTTAATGCCGTCCACGTCATAGCGCGTAACGATTTCCGTTAATATTTCGGCCAAATATTCGTTCTGGTAGCCGCTGAGCGGGCAGGCGATATAGAAATCGCCCAAATCCTGATTGGCTTTGTAAGGCTTGCCGTCCTGATCGCAGGAGCACCAATCCGGATGCGCCAGCGCGGCATTGCCTGGAATCAGGCTCAAATCCATGGCGGCCACAGCGCGGATATCGTACTGGTGAACCGCTTTCACAATATCCCCCGTCAAATCGCGGTCCCCGAGAAAGGGGCTTGTTCTGATCGATAAGCTCGTCGGATGCACCGTAACGTATCCTGCGCAAAAAAATGAAAGCACGTTCACGCCCAGCTCGTGCAAATCCTTCGCCAGCCGTTCCGTATCGAAATCGATGCAGTCTACATCCCGAATGGTCAAATGGACGCCCCTGCTTCGCTTCTTCAGCCAATCCGATTGTGCCATGTTTATCCCTCCAAATAAGTTATGCGGCAGCCGCCAGCTTGAGAAAGCCCCAATTCTGCTCCGGCTGCCTAGAAAGCAAGCTGTACATAAAGCATGCCGTCGTTTCCCGTTTGATTATAAATAAGCCGCTCTCCGCACCCTATAGACACTTTTTGCTGCCGCGCCCCGCTCGCTGACGGGGCGCAAGATTTGTCCAGCAAGACATGAATTGTCCTGCTGCCCTTTGAATTTGAAGCGGACACCGAAGCAGCCGGTGCAAATGAAAATGGGGAGCCGATTTGTCCGGCCGTCCGCCATCGCTCTGCCGTGCGGTTTCTCTCCCGCGAAAGCATCGGCAGGCCAAGCCTGCCCTGCTTGCTGCAAACGGCGGAAAACGGCCGCTTACAAATCGCGGCTTCCTGCCGCGGCGAACTCAACATCGGCGAGCACTTGGGGACGGAACAACCCCCAAGAGAACGGCGTGCGGCCGAGATGCATCAAAGGCTGCTCCACATAGTGGGACTCCGTCACCTCGATCAGCCGTTCCCAGTGGCCGGCGGCGTGCGGCGCTGCCAGAAGCCTTTGCGCCTTCTCGCGCTCCGCTTCGTCGCCGGTTCTCCGGTACAGCTCATAGGCAACGGCGGCGCGGAGCTTATCCGCAAAATAATAATTCAGCTGCGCCCATGCTTCGATATCCGCCTTCTCGCAGCAGAGCAGCGGCGTCTCGGCTGAGATGGAAGCCAGACATTGCTGCCCTTCCTGCGCATCGGACTCCAGCGTGTCCGCCAGCTGCAGCGGAGTTATCGCATCCGCTGCGCTTCCGCCCTCCAGCAACCGGCTGACATAATCGGACACCGACAAGTATGCGGGATTGAACGTTTTGCGCTGCAGCAGGTCCTGCAGCGAAATAAACGCCGCGCCTCCGTCGTATTCCGATTCCCCGGTAGACAGAAAGCCTTCGGCATACAGGGTGAAGTCCCAGGTGAACGAATACATCGATGCCAGCGCCATCGGCATCCGGCACACCGAAGCGTAAGCCTTCAGAAGCGACGCTCCCACCTCTGCTTGATGCTGGCGGTCGATGGCCCGCTCAAACACCTGATCCGGCGTCGACGGATCGTACAGCATCCGGCCCCACAGCATGTAGTACAGCCAATTTTTCTCGAATAAATAGTCCCAGTTCTTATGGTCGCTGTCCTGTGCATGGGAATAATCCACTCCCGGGATTATGCATTCGGACCCGATATAATAGCCGCCTACGTAGTCCTGGCCATTCTCGCGGATATGCTCGCGGATAAACTCCGGCTGCGCCCAGCGAAGCGTGAAAAAGTCCTCGTTACGGATCATCCACGTAATCTTGTAATGCTCAGGCGCAGGCTTCCAATAGCCCTCCATGCCGTCGGAGCCGCCATGGGTCAGCAGCAGCTTTGGCGAGGAGTAGGCATGTGACCAGTTGAATTTGACCTCAACCCATACGGGCTCAGGCATAAAGCCGTTGCTCTCGATAGCTTCGCGGGTGATCGAAGGATCGACGGAAAACGGCGCGCGGTGAATGAATTTGACCGGCCGGTTCGCCTGCCTCATCCCCTCGAAATACACCTCTTTAACCCATTCCTGCCGATCCTCCGGCGTCATGTCGTTCATTCTTTCCCCCAGCGAGATGCCCAGACCGGTCAGATCGGGGTATTCCTCGATCATCTGGATGACGCTTTCCCGGGTGTACTGCTTAATCTGCTCTGTGGAATACGAATCCCCGAAATGATAAAAGGTGTCGTCGCTGATTGCCTGCGGGTCGTAATGCTCGCGGAACGCTTCCGATACGAAAATGTTCCAATTGACCATATACGTTTCAATGCCGCGTTCCTTCGCCATCCGAAATAATGCGGTCCGAATACTGCTTCCACTCCGCCAGCTCTTCATCGGTAAACGGGCAGGCCTTCGGAAAATGCTTCGACCGGATCATATAAGGAAACGGATGCAGGTTCCACAGCGTCAGCACGTTGTACCGGTTCTCCGCCATCATATCGAGAAATTTTTGCCAAAATCCCAGATCGCGGACGGTGTCCCGCTGCAGGTCAAAGCATTCGTTCCTCCGGTAGGTAGACCATGGAAGGTTGAATTTAACCGCCCGGAACGGAAAACGGGCATTCGTTACGCCTCCTGTCACGGCGTCCAAGCTGCCCTGCTGCTGCAGCCGTTCTGCAAGCTCCAGCGTGCCGTACATGGCCCCCGCTTCATCCCGTGCCAAAACATATACAACGGATTGTGTCCCTTCCTTCTCAATGCGAAGCTCAAAGCCTTCCGCAGCAACGGCTGGATCGATCGTTACGCCATATCGCTGCGCCGCTTCTTCCGCTGACGACAAGATGATAACGGTTGCAAAACTGCCGTTGGCAGCCGGTCTCCCAGACTCTTCCGTGATTGCATCGGCATTCGGATTGGTGATATCGGCTTCTTCCCCCAACGTCTTCCAGACGTTCAGCAGCTTGTCTGCCGCGAAGCCGATCATCGTGGATTCCTCTCGATAAACAATGGTTGCAGCCACTTTATTCTCCCCTTTCATTTATCCTTTCTTCATCTGCGTTATCGTGTTATTTCCTCTGGATGCATTTCGTCAAGCTCGTTCTCAAGCCTTATTGTAATCTATCGTTCAAAGGCGGTTAACTGACAGTTCTTGCTGCGGGGGCGGCAGGAGCAAGATTTGTCTTCCTGCGCATTTCTTGTCCTGAACGGACTTTTGCGCTTTTTGGCTGGAAGCGTCGATTGGTTAAAGCCTGGTGTAAACCGCTTGGTGTAAACCCAGAAAAGCTTCGTATAAACCCATACGTTAGCGCGCGGGGAGGGAAGGGGTCTGGAGTTTCAGCCGTTGTTGAAGTCGTGTTCCATTTGATTAGATCCAGCGGGGGGAACACGACTTCAAAGACGGCACGTAAACTTTCCACCCCACACTCCTTCCTTCTCTGGATTTACGTTTATGGTAAGCCGCAATATTTTTATTCATAATCGGCCTGTCATCCGATGTGCTCTTACCAGTCTACGATTTCGATGCACATCCATGAACTAATTGCTGTAGCAGCTATTTTACGACCCACTTCTTCGTGGTCCCCATTTCGCCAGCTGGCAATTGGGCAAATGGCAACACCTCAAGCAGCCAAGCAGTAGGCCATCCTCCATCCTCCATGCTCCCTGGCCTGGCTTCCAGGCACGCATATTGAAGCCTGTAAACCAGCCTATCGAAGCTCGTAGAGCTCGATAGCCGTCCGCGTAGAGTCCATAATGCACGATGCGTGCTGGAAGTCCAAACCTGGCTGCTTAACTTCCACAGCTCTCTCAAGCGGTTGCCGCAGCGCGTTCCTCCTTCCCGCGGATCACCATGTTATCCCCTCAAGCAAAAAAATCCAGCCGGAACGCTGCTCCGACTGGATTGTTGTCCTACATATTTATTTGAATCGCTTGCTCGACCCGCTCCGAGCCGGCTAGACTGCCGACGCTTTCCTAAGCGTTCAGCGTCGCTTGCTTGGCCTTAAACTCCCTGCGGTAGCGGTGCAGGATCGGTTCCGTATAACCGCTCGGCTGGTCGTATCCTTGAAGCACCAGCTCAATAGCCGCTTGGAACGCTGCCGAGCCGTCATAATTATCCGACATCCGGCGGTAAGCAGAATCGCCCTCGTTTTGTTTGTCGACGACCTGAGCCATCCGTTTCATCGTTTCGATAATCTGCTCCTCGGTACAAATGCCGTGGTGCAGCCAGTTAGCCATATGCTGGCTGGAGATGCGCAGCGTAGCCCGGTCTTCCATCAGGCCGATATTGTTGATATCCGGCACTTTGGAGCAGCCGATGCCCTGCTCTACCCAACGCACGACATAGCCCAGAATCCCTTGTGCGTTGTTGTCCAGCTCCTGCTGGATTTCCTCCGGCTTCCAATTCACATCGGAGCTGACCGGAATCTCCAGAATTTGATCCGTATAGTCCGCTTTCGTCAGCTTCAGCTTGTTCTGCACTTCGCGGATATCCACTTGATGATAGTGCAGCGCATGTAGAACGGCTGCCGTAGGTGAAGGTACCCACGCGGTCGTGCAGCCCGCTTCGAGCTGGCTGATTTTTTGCTTCAGCATTTCCTTCATCAAATCGGGCATCGCCCACATGCCTTTGCCGATCTGGGCGCGTCCCTGAAGTCCGCATGCCAGCCCGATCGCCACGTTTGACTGCTCGTATCCTTGCAGCCATCTCGACGATTTCATGCTGTTCTTGCGAATCATCGGTCCGGCTTCCATCGAGGTATGCATTTCGTCGCCGGTTCGGCCCAGGAAGCCTGTGTTGATAAAGACGATCCGGTCTTTTACCTCGCGGATGCAGGCTTTCAGATTAAGCGAAGTACGGCGCTCCTCATCCATAACACCGATTTTGATCGTATGGCGTTCCAGGCCGAGCATATCCTCCACCCGGTTAAACAACGTGTTCGCGAAGGCTGCCTCTTCCGAGCCATGCATCTTCGGTTTTACAATATAGATAGAACCTTTGACGGAATTCGGGAACGGATTGTTTTTCAACAGATCCTGCTTGGCAATCAGGCTCGTGACGACCGCATCCATGATGCCTTCTGGAATCTCCTGCCCGTTCTCGTCCACAATCGCGTCGATAGTCATCAGATGCCCTACATTGCGGACGAATAACAGCGAACGGCCCGGCAATTGCACCGTTTCTCCGGCAGGGGACGTGTAGCTGCGGTCCGGCTGCAGCGAACGGGTCATTGTCGCGTTCCCTTTCTTGAAGGTAGCCGTCAGCGTACCGTTCATAAGACCGAGCCAGTTCCGGTATACATCCACTTTATCTTCCGCATCAACAGCTGCAACGGAGTCCTCGCAGTCCATAATCGTCGTTACGGCCGCTTCCATCACGATATCCTTCACGCCTGCCGCATCCGTTTTGCCGATAGCATGCCCGCGGTCGATTTGAATTTCAAAGTGCAGGCCGTTGTTCTTCAGCAGCAAAGCCGTAGGAGCATCCGCAGCACCGCGGTATCCCGCAAATTTGGAAGACTCCTGAAGTCCGGCGGTTTTACCGTCCTTCAAAGTGACGGACAAACGGCCGTCAACCACTACATAGGCAGCGGCATCCGCATGAGAAGCGCCTGCTAAAGGAGCCGCTTGATCCAGGAAGGCTCTGCCGTAGGCGATAACCTTTTGACCGCGGACCGGGTTATAACCCGCCGTGCGTCCCGCTCCCTCTTCTTCGCCAATGACATCCGTGCCGTACAGCGCGTCGTACAAGCTGCCCCAGCGGGCGTTAGCGGCATTGAGCGCATACCTGGCGTTATTCACCGGAACGACCAGCTGATGACCGGCCTGAAGCGCTATCGCATCATCGACCTGAGTGGTCGTGACCTCGAAATCTTCCGCCGCCGGCTCCAAATAACCGATCTCCGTAAGGAAGGATTTATAAGCTGCAGCGTCGAAGGAAGCTTTATTCTGAATATGCCATTCATGAATAGCCGCTTGCAGCTCGTCGCGTTTGTTCAGCAGAGCTTTATTTACAGGTGCCAAGTCGCGAATTAAAACTTCGAATTGAGACCAGAACGATTCCGGATTCAAGCCGCTTCCAGGAAGCGCTTCGGATTGGATAAATTGGTGCAGTGCGGAAGCAACTTGCAGACTGCCTACTTTTACATATGATTCCATAGGGCATCTCCCTTTTATTATAATTTTTATTTAGTCGGTTACCGGATTCGTCAGCCGGCCAATGCCTTCAATAAAGCAGTCGACCACATCTCCGCTGCGGACAAAGTCCGAGCCTGCCGGCGTGCCTGTCAGGATTACGTCACCCGGCATCAAAGTCATAAAATTGCTGATATAAGAAATCATCACGTCAATCGGGGTAATGATGCGTTCCATCGGAGCATCCTGCATGGCAGCCCCGTTCACCGTAGCTTGAATCCGCGCCGAACGGTAATCGAAATCCGTTTCGATCAGCGGGCCGATCGGACAGAACGTATCGAACGATTTGCCGATAGTCCAATGCCCTTCGGGGTGAAAATAGTTGAACGCACCGAGATCGTTCGCTACTGTATAGCCGAAAATAACGTCATCCGTTTGGTCAGGTTCAATATTTTTGGCGGTTTTGCCGATGATGACGGCCAGCTCCGATTCGAATTTGATCCCGTCGGTTCCCTTGGGAAGCACAACCGCGTCTCCCGGCCCGACCACGGTGGTCAGCGGCTTGAAGAACAGGATGGGCATCTCCGGCACCGGAGGCTTCTCCGCCCCCTCGGGGACGAAATTTTTGCCGATACCGATAATATGCTTAGGAATGAGCGGCGCTTTCAATTGTACCTGCTCTAATGCAAATACATGGCCAGTCAGCTGGCGCTCTGCAAATAAATCCCCCGTAAATTCACGAATGTTCTCGCCCTCGAGAATCCCGCTGCGCACGGTCTCCTCGCCGCTTAAGTTAAACCGGACAAACTTCATCTGACAGCCTCCTATGTTGTTCATTATACTGAACGTCGTTCAAAAAACTTGCCTAGCCATATCTTCCCATAGGTTCTCATCCTTGTCAATGCCTTTTGAGGCAAAAAAATATCCCAGTTTTGCAGCGGCGGCAGCCGGGTTACACAACTTTAAAATTGCCGGCAAAACGATAAACCTTTTCTGCCGTTGAATCGTCTTATATTATAAGAAGCTTGCTTGCCGGAGGTCGTTATGGCAGAATCGTTTTTTGAACTCATTTAATGTCTGATCGTCAAATAATTGAGGTGGCATGGTTGGAAACCAATGTGAATTTTGAGTACTTGAAATATTTATCGGATACTTCCGATAAAAAGGCGATCCTCGAGGATTTAATGACCGCCTACGGCAAAGATGTGTGGAATTACGCCTACAGCATGACGCGCAAGTGGGATCAGGCGGATGATATCACCCAGGAAGTATTTATTAAAGTATACAAAAACTTATACTCGTTCCGCAGCGAATCGTCCGTCAAAACCTGGATTTTAACGATTACCCGCAATATGACGCTGGATTACCGGCGCTCGGCCTTTTACCGCAAAATCACCTTGATGGAGTTCCTGTCCCCATCAGCCGAATCTCCCTCCGCGGAGCAGGCGGTGATCGACGTCATGGCGGCCAACGAACTGTGGAAGCTCGTGCTTCAGCTGCCGCTCAAATACCGCGAGGTGCTGATTTTATTTGCACATTATCAACTATCAATGAAAGAAATGGCGCATGTTCTGGGAGTAACCGAAGGCACGGTGAAGTCGAGGCTGTTCCATGCCCGCAAGAAAATGACGAAGTTAAAGGAGAGTCATAGTCATGGAGTCGATTGACGATCAGTTAAAACAGAACCTGGCCGGCGGCCCGCTTACCCGGAACGGGTTCTCCGATGCGTTGAAGAAGCGCATTGGCGAGCGGCTCGATGAGCAGAGCGGCACAACCAAGAAGTGGGTGCCTTGGCTCAGCGGAATCAGCGCGGCCTTCCTGGCAGCGGCCGTGTTCTTGTCGGTAGACTGGCAAACGGGGCCGGGACAAAATCCAGCCCAGCCACAGCATGAGCGCAGCTCTATGCAGACCTCCTTAAGCTCCCTGTTCTCGTCTTCCGATCACAAGGAGGTGCTCGTTCATTCCGCCGTGCTCATCGGCCTCCGAACAGATCATCCGCAAACCGGCAGCGCTCCCGAATACAGCACCTACCGTACGCTTTTGCTGGCGGATGACCAGGGCGAGCTGCAGAAGATTGCCGAAGGCAACGGCATCCTGATGCCCTACAAGACCGATTTTATGAAAATCGTTCCCGAGAGCCGCGTGAATGCCAATGAAGAATCCCGGGTGCTCAGCGCCTCGCTTGCGGCTGATGCCTCCCGTCTCAAATCTCCGGATACGAAGCCGGTTCAACCGCTCAAGCTGTCCGAGAAGCTGCTTTTTGCAGGCAACCGTTATTTATCCGTCGCTCAGACGGTCCGTCAAAACACACAGGGGAAAGATACGCAATATGAATATGTATGGGTGAAAGAGCTCCAGGATATTATAGGAAATAAGCCGCTCGGCAGCTCTCCATCGGTACAGGACCCTCATGTGTCGATGCAGGAGCTGTACGGCAATACCGTACAGGACCGCCTGAGGGCATTGAGCTCCAGGCTGCAGCTTTCCGCGGGCAGTCCGGATGCGCCGCAGGTGGATGAGAACGGCGAGAGCTGGGCCATCGTCCGCGAACGGGGGCAGTGGGTTCCGCAGCTGGCTACGTATACCGGCCGCGGCAGCAGCAACGCCTTCGGCTACCAGCTTCAGGACGTGCCCCTCATCCTGCCCGACTCCGTCGTAACTTACGATCGGCTGTCCGCGGACTGGAATGACATCCGGCGTATTCGTCCGGATGCTAAGGATGCCTTCTCTTCCCCCAATAACGAGCTGGTGGGGGTTGTGTCGTCCAGCGAAATTACCGTCTATCCGTTCGACGGAAAGCTCGGATCCAAACCGCTGCTAACGCTGAGCCTTGCCCCGAGCGAATCCGTCGTCATGATCCAGTGGGCTATTGACGAGCCTTTTGTAGAGATGTGGAAGGAAAAAGGAAAGAAGCTGCTCGGCTACTGACCGCTCCTGTATCCCGAAAATAACCTCAGCCTTTGAGAAAAGACCATTGCTTTCTGAAAGGGCATTCTCCGTAACTTAGTCCGGAGCATGAGCAAAGACGCTTCCACAACCACAAGATACGTGGGACGGAAGCGTCTTTGCCTATATATTCAGGCCAGAGCGGCGGCGCTGGCTTCGGGGGTTCAATTACTCCTCCGCTTCCGTTCTAATTCCCGTCCGCCGGAGCCATACGAACATAGCTGCAAAGCATGCGGCTCCCAGCACGGCAAGCAGCGTACCAAGACGGTACATCGCCACGGCTCCTAGATTTTGGAAGATCCAGCCTCCTAAGACGCCGGCCGCGATACCGGACAGCCCTCCCCAGCTCAACGCATAGAGGGCCTGCCCGGAGGAACGGTACTGCCTGGGAATGAGCATGGTGGTCAGCTGCGTTCCGATATAGTAATAACCGCCGAAGGTGATGCTGTTCAAAATCTGAATACAGACGACCTCATACGGCGATGACGCCAGAGACATAAGCAGCCAGCGCAGCGCATAGAGAAGACTGACCGCTCCGAGGCACAGAATCATCGTCCGCCGGTTTTTCGGCAGCAGACGGTCAAACAGCAGAAAGACCGGGATTTCAAAGATGGATGTCAAAAAAGCCGACAAGCCGATCAGCCCTTCCTTCCCGCCCAGCTCCGACATATAAATCGGCATAAACGTCGTATTCATGCCGTTCGGAATCGAGATCAGCACGCCGATCAGCAGAAAGGCGGCAAAGCTTTTATTGGCGAAGATAGCCGCATACCCGCCCGGCAGCTTGCTTTCCTTGGAACGAACGTGGCCCCGCGGAAGCGCAAGGGCGATCCCGATAGAGATCAGCACGATCGCGCTGTACATAACCCAGAACCGGCCGATGCCGAGCAGGCTCAATACCGGTCCGGCAGCGGCGGCCATCAGCGCCCAGCCCAAAGAGCCCCAGAGGCGGAATTCGCCGAATCTTTTGCCCGTATGCTCGATGGCATCCAGGATCAAACTGTTGCTCTGGGAGAACAGCGGGCTTTGAAAAAAGAAATAGGCCAGCATCAGCGCAAATAACAGCGTATAGGAGCTTTGGAGAAATACGCTCTGCATGACTACCAGGTTCCCGATCAAGAGCAGCAGCAGCACGCGCTTCGTATGGTTCCAACGGTCGCTCAAATACCCCCAGAACGGATTGGCCAGAATGGAGATAAACGGCTCCCCAGCCAGCAAAAGACCGATCTGCAGAGACGAAACGCCGATCGACTTCAAATAAAGCGGAAAAAATGACGAATAAATCGCGATAGCGCCGTAAATAAAGAAATTAAAGCCCTTGATAACGGCAAACGAGCGCGCCCCTATCCTTGAAGCTTCCTCCATAATATTAGTCCTTTCCGGGTCCGAGACCGCCGGACGGCCTTAGACCGGAGTCCTTTCTGCCAGCTTACGGTATTGTGTGGGCGTGACCCCCGTATACGATTTGAAGATGGAGCAGAAATATTTGTAATCGTTGTAGCCGACCTTCTCCGCAATTTCGAACACCCGGTCATGCGTCCCGCGCAGGATGCCTTTGGCATGCTCGATCCGCACCTCGTTTAAATATTCCGCAAAGCCTTTGCCGAAATGCTGATTAAATATAATGCTGAAATAGTTCGGCGTAATTTTGAGCCAGGCCGCCACCTCGGAAGCCTTAAGATCATGGCTGTGATGCGATTCGATATACTTCCTGACCCGCTCGATCGTCCAATGGTTCTTGCCTGCCACGGAGGAATGGATCAGCGAGAACAAGGACAGCAGCTCCCGCCGCATCAGCATTTCGAGCGACCGGTAGGAGTTGTAAACATGCGGGTCCGGTTCGCCGGACAGAGAGCTTTTCAAATCGCCGGACACATCGATCCCGCTTGTGCGCAGCCTCCGTTGAATGAGGATTTTCAGCTCCTTGATCCCCTGCGCGATATCCGCGGGAAGGTAGCCTCGCTCCTTCGATTGGGTCATGATCGCGCGCAGCACCGCCTCCAGCTCCTCCTCGGTGCCGTTAAACAGCAGGTTCACCAGCTGCTTCTCCAGCTCGACGGGAGCAAACATGCCGCGGGGCTTGGGCGGGACTACCGCCTCTCCGTAAAGGAGCACGCTCCGCTCTCCCTGGGCGATGCCAAGCTGTAAAGCGGCAACGGCCTCCTCGCCACGGGTATACGTCTCTTCCAGCGCCTGGAATACAGGCGAGACGCCGAAATAAAGCCGGTTCCCTGCCAGCGGCCCCTTCACTTCGCTCAGCGCCGCAAGCGGATCCTTGAGGCCGGCAGGCTCGAGCTCGACGCACAGGGTGATCAGCAGGTTCGGGTGATAAAAGAACGAAAAGGCTTCCTGACCGTCGCAGGCAAGGGCCTCCCGGACCTCCTGCTCCCATTGGCGCCTCGCCGCCTGGCGCTGCTCTTCTTCGGTCCGCTCAGCCCAGAGCGCATAGTCCTCCTGCTGGCTTGCGATCATGCGGAAACGCTGCCCTGCCGCCGGAACGAAGCCTTCGGGCAGATCGCCGTCCAGCAGGACTCCGCTGTTCTGCATGGACTGTTTTAACCAGCTCAGCCAGCTCTCGCGCTGCCGCTCCTTCCGTTGCTCCGCTTCGTGCGACAGCTCGTCCGCGATGCGCTTCACCATGCCCATCAATTCGTCGACATCGACCGGCTTGAGCAGATAATCCTCCACACCGATGCGGATCGCCTGCCGGGCATATTCAAAATCATCGTAGCCGCTCAAAATAATAATCCGGGTGTCCGGATATTGTTCTCTCAGCATTTTGGACAAGGCAAGGCCGTCCATGCCGTCCATATGAACGTCCGTCAGCACGAGGTCAACCGGCCCGCTGCCGATTGCCTCCAGCGCCTCCAGCCCGTCGTACGCTTCGCCCGCCACCTCCACGCCGATCTGATCCCAAGGGATCGTCTCCCGGATTCCTCTGCAAATGATAGGTTCATCGTCTACAATCAGCATTTTGATGGTCATATCGCTTCCTGTACCTCCTCTCGGTTCCTTGGAGCGGGAATGGTCAACCGGACGCATGCGCCGGCTTTATTGTACTCTGCCGGGAACTCGACACCGTAGCCGCTGCCGAAGGCAAGAGTGATCAGCTCGTTGATATTAAAGATCGCATGGCCGACCAGCCGCTCGTCGCTGTTCTTCTGGGACAGCGCTTGATGAATCGCGCGCAGCCGCTCTTCCGAGAAGCCGGTTCCCGTATCGATCACATCGATAACCAGCTCATTCGGAGCGGAGCGGTAGCAGCGTACCCGGATTTCCCCCTTTTGCCGGGGGAGAAAACCATGCTTGATGCTGTTCTCCACCAGCGGCTGAATCAGCCGCCGCGGCATCGCCGTATGCTCCAGCGAAGCATCCATAAATAAAGAGAACGACAGCTTGCTGCCCATCCGCTTCTGCTGCAGGTGGAGATACGAACGGACGAACTCCATCTCATCGGCCAAAGTGGTCGTCTGCTTGTCCCTGTTCATGCTCATCCGGAAAAAGCCGGACAACGCTTCGATCAGCTGGCTTGTTTCGGGCGCTTTCTCAAGCCTTGCCGTCCAGCGGATAATATCGAGCGTATTGTACAGAAAATGCGGGTTCATCTGGCTTTGCAGAAACCGGAGATCGGATTCCTTCTGGCGGATTTCCAGCTTGTACTTCTTGTCGATCAGATCCTTTATCGTCTGTACCATATTATTAAACTGCCGGCCCAAATCCCCGATTTCATCGCGGGAGCGGATCGCCACATGGGCGGAAAAGTCGCCGGTCTTCAACCGGTTCGTTTCTTTCCTCAGCTCCAGCATAGGGCGGATGATGGCGAGTTCAAAGCCGATCAGGGCGAACAGCCCGAAAATAAATACGATCAGGAACAACGCCTGCAGAGACACCTTCAGCGCGCTCGTCTTGGCGACGATCGCCTCGTCCTTGACCAGCGATACAATGTTCCAGCCGGTGGAGCGCATCCTTTTGCTGAATGCCAAATAATTTTTACCATCTATTTCCAGTTCCGATACGCTGCCTGTATTGGTCGAGCCAGGACCGCTTCAGCAATTCCTCGTTCGGGTAAGGATGTCCGATCAGCTGCTGGTTGCTGTCCAGCAGAACGGTGCCGTCGGGGCGGAGAATAAAAATCGATCCCTGCTCCTCCGGCACAGCTGAGGTCAGCAGCGTCGATATTTCCGATTCGTTCAGGCGGACAATGACCAGGCCCACCGTTTTCGTCAGATCATAAAAGGAATTGATGATGCGAAATAAGGAGATGACGCGTTTGGGACCTGTCCAGGAGCTGTCCAGCTGATACGAGTTTGACCAGACGATACCTCCCCGCTTCGCGTTCGCCTGATCAATCCACTGCTGCTCGGGCACCTTCGACCGGCTCGCCGAGCTGCATCGTGTTTCCGTTATTGCCCTTTAGCGTAATCGATTTAATATAGTTCTTCGACATCAGCTGGAAGGCGACGAAGCCTTCGATCGACTCCCGGTCGCTTTTCAGCTGATCAAGCGTTTCCGGCGTCTCCGGTATTTGCATGAAATCGCGAAAATCTTTTTGATAGATCATATAATCCGTTATATCGTCCACGGTCTTGATCTTTTCGTACAGGTTCATCTCAATCGTGTTCAGGTTCTTTTCCGTCGAATCGATGAACTGCTGCCGCAAAATAATTTCGTACCTGTTCAGAAACGCATACCCGACAAGCACGGAGGGAAGCGTGACCAATAGGACGAAGATCGCAACCGATTTTTTTCGCAAGCTGATGTGGATAGGTCGAAACAGATTCCATCTCATAACCGCAGCCCTCCTCCAACGGCCTCTCCGGGACTGAGCCGCCCCGGTGGATCCCGTTTTCTTCCTTCTATCATATAGGAAGGTTCCGCGGAGAGGCTACAGGAAATTTATTAGCCTTTTACCGCACCCGCTGTCATCCCCTGCACCAGCTGCTTCTCCAGCAAAAGGTAGAAAGCCAGCAGCGGCAGCAGCGCCATCGTGAGCGCAGCCATTTGCATCGTCTGAAACTTCGTCTCCGTCCCGGCGAAGTTCGCCAAGCCGAGCGGCAGCGTCTTCAGGCCGGTCTTGCTGATGAGCACCAGGGCAAACAGAAATTCATTCCAGTTGTAAATAAAGTTGATGATAACCACGGTAGCCAGCGCAGGACGCGTCATGGGCAAAATAATCGACCAGAAGATACGGTACGCGCCGCCCCCGTCAATAATCGCCGACTCTTCGATATCCTTCGGAAACGACTTCATGAAGCCGACCAGAATGAAGATGGTAATCGAGAGATGGAATGCGGTATAAGGCAGCACAAGCGATAAATGCGTGTTCAATAAACCCAGTTTCTTCATTAATATAAAGATCGGTACCAGGGTGGCGTGAATCGGAATCGTCATGCCGATCAAGAATAGGCCGTACACCCATTTGGACCCTTTGAAATCGAACCGGGATATAAAATAGGAAGCCAACGCCCCAAGGAATACGGTTAACAGGATGGCGGCGACCGTCACGAAGATGCTGTTCCAGAAATAGGTGCCGAGATGGGCTACCTTCCATGCCTTGGAGTAGTTGCTGAAGTCCCACTGCTTGGGCAGGCCCATCGGATTGATGGAAAACTCTTCTTCCGATTTGAAGGAGCTGCCGATCATCCACAGGATAGGAAGGATGTTAGCCAGACAGAGAATGGCAAGAAAAATGTGGAGTACCGATAATTTGATGCGCGATGTTTGCATAGTTCCTCCTCCGGCTTCTTATCGGCTGCGCCGTGTAATCAGATTGGCCGCATAAATGGCTATCAGGCTGAACAAAAGAATCAGCATGGAAACCGCGCTTCCGTACCCGAAATTCATGTTCTGGAAGGCATTGTTGTACATGTAAATCGTCATGACTTCGGTATTGTGCGCCGGGCCTCCGGCCGTCATAACATAGATAAGATCGAAGACGCGAAACGAGTTGCTGATTGCAAAAATCAGCGTGACCCAGATCGTTTCCTTCAGCATGGGGAGCGTCACGAACCAGAACCGCTTCAAGCCGGTCGCCCCGTCCATGACGGCGGCTTCTTTAATTTCCTCCGGAATATTTTGCAGGGCCGCCAGGAAAATCACCATATAGAAGCCGTAGTTTTGCCATATATACGTCAGGCTTACCGAGAACATGCCGAGCTTCGGACTTCCAAGCCAGTCCTGCTTCCAGGCGCCCAATCCGACCAGATCCAGCAGGCCGTTCAGCAGACCGGATTCGATTTTGAACACCATACCCCAAATGATGGACACGATAACCGCCGAGATGACGACAGGCAGAAACAACATCGACCGGTAACCCTTAATTCCTTTTAATGAACGGTTTAACAGCAGCGCGAAGAACAAGCCTATAGGCAGTTGGCCGAAAATACCGGTCGCCATCATGAACAGATTGTTTTGCACGCCTTTCCAGAAAACCGCATCCTTCAAGGTTGATAAATAATTGTCCAGTCCCGTAAACTTCATCGGGGAAAGTCCGTCCCAATTGAAGAAGGAATAGTAGAAGGACATGCCGATCGGCACAAGCGCGATTCCGATATAAATGATAAGGGCGGGCAGCATTCCGAAGAACACGGTTGATCCTGTCTTTTTTAGTGCATGCATGTGCAGCCTCCTTCCTCAGTTCAGTTAAATTTGCACGGCAAGCGATCGGGAGTTGGCTGCAATTTCATCCATTGCGACCTCGCGCCCCAGCGTATGGGACAAGTACATACCTTCACTGATCAAGAGCGTTGCCAGAGCTATCTCCGCCGTCGGCAGCAGCTCCACCCTCTCCTGCAGTGCGGCGACCCAATGATGCTGGGATGAATCGTAAGCGTCCTCGTTCGCCCGCATCCGGTGCCAGCGGATATCCATCCGGTTCAGATCGACGGTGCTGTTCAGATCGAGGTCCGCCACCGTCGTATGAAAGCTGAAGGAACCGGTCTGCTCGCCCGAATGATAAGACGGCAGCCGGATGCCTCCTTGGGAGCCGACAATGCTGCTGCCCTCAATCCCATCCAGATGAACGGCCCAAGCCTCGAAAATATCGAGCGTCACGCCGCCCTTGAAGGTGACGAAACCCAACGCAAGCTCTTCGACGTCGAATCCGCTCTCGTCCCGGCGCTGCAGGTCCATATCCATTTCCTGGATCATCCGTCCCGTCATCCGCTCGACCTCGGTGACGCCGAGAAGGTACAGCATTTGGGCGATATGATATACGCCCATATCTAGCAAAGCGCCGCCTCCGGCGCTGCTTTTTCTTGTGAAATGAACCGTGCCGAAGCCGTCCACATACGGCCGTCCCCGGCGGCGAAAGCCGTTCGAGCGCCCGTGGAAGATGCGGCCCAATTGACCGTCGTCGATCAGCGCCTTGGCTGCCTTCGTCTCTTTCTTGTACAAGGTATTCAGCTGGATGTGCAGCTTTCTTCCGGTTTCGCGGGCCGCCTCCAGCATCGATATTCCGTCCGCGTAGCTGCCGGCAAGCGGCTTCTCGCAGTACACATGCTTCCCGGCTCTAAGAGCTGCAATCGTCAGCGGAGCGTGAAAATTGTTGTGCAGGCATACATCGACCGCGTCGATATCGTCTCTGGCCAGCATGTCCTTATAATCCGTATATACATGCGGAATTCCGTATAGATCCGCTGCCTGCCGGGCTTCCTGCTCGTTAATATCGCACACGGCTACAACCTTGGCCCCGGGAATACCCGCATACTGCTGCAAATGCGCTTTTCCGATAATTCCGACTCCAATGACGCCGATTCGTATTGGCTGCATTTCATTGTCCTCCGTTTCCTTGCGCCGGATCGGGCGATCCGGCTTTGGCCAGAAGCCGCTTGGCAGAGGCTAAAGCCCACTCCAGTTCGATGTAGGGATGGGAGGGAGAGTTATACTCCACCGCCCAGTGCCCCCGGTATCCGTGTTCCATCAGCATCTGTATCTTATGAACCGTATCCTGCTCGGAATTCAATGTTTTGGCATCGAGATGCACATGGTTCACCCAAGGCGCCAGCAGCCGATCACCCTCCGAGGCCCCGTCCTGCCACCGGCCGATATGCAGCAGCACGCCATAGCCCGGATGATCGATCGCTTCGGCAAGCTTCTTCATCCACTGCGGGTTCAGCGAGATGCCGGTGTGGTTCTCCGGCCCAACCGTATACCCGTAATCGGCCGCACGCTGCGCATATTCCCGGTAACGCATGACCGTATACTCGAACTGCTCCTCGGACGGCTCCACCGGCCCCCGGCTCGTATCGATCCGAACCGTCCGCGCTCCGAACAGCTCGGCAGCGCGCAAATGATCGAGCGCATTCCGGTGCAGCTTCTCTCGGATATCCGGGTCGGGGCCCAAACCTGGGCCCGGTCTACCGCAAAATTCGCGACAGTCAGCTCCTTCTCATCCAGCGACTGCCTGATCTTCCGAAGAAGACGCTCCTCGGCGATAGGGTAGAACGGATGACTCCGGTCTGTGAAAAACCCGTTCCATAAATCCACAGCTCGAAGTCCATACCGGTATCTGGCTGTCTCCAGATATCCGAAAATATCCATTTCCCCCGCCTGAAGCAGCTGATAAAACGAAAACCCTCCGATAGAAACGTTCACTTTCCTAACCCCCCGCTAAGATCGGTTCCAGGCCTGCTTTATCCAGGCAGCCTATTTCTTGCTCTTATCCACAGCGTCCTGCAATTCTTTGGCAATCTGCTCCGGCGTCTTCTGCTTCGTAATGATCGCCTGAAGCCCGTTCTCCATCGCATCTTTCACGGCAGGCTGCATCACGCTGTCAAATACGAGCGCGGAGCCGTTTTGCGTAAGCTTCAGCATTTCCTTCAGGTACGGGCTGGTGTCCGCAGGCATGTCGACCTTGGCCGGAACCACGATGCCTTTGCTCATCAAGCTTTGATACAGCTCAGGCGCGTAGAAATATTTCAAAAACTTCAAGGCCGCTTCCTTCTTCGCACCGGTCAGCCCTTTGCTGAGCCCGATACCGTACTGAATGACGCCGGCGCTCTTGGTTGGGTCGCCTTTGCCGCCATCCACCGACGGGAAGAGTGCGATTCCGATATTTTCAGCTGCCGCCTTGTCCGTGTTGCCCGCTCTGAATTTCGTATCGATGGTCGAGCTGGTCATAGTAATGGCCGCTTTCTTCTGCAGGAAGTAATCCTGCTGCTGCACTTCGTCCATCGTATTGATATCTGCATTAAAAGCATCCAGCTTGACGAGATCGTTCACCACATTCAGCGATTTGATATAGTCCGGATCGGTAAACTTGGCTTCTCCTTTGGTCACCTTCGTCAGGAAATCACTGCCGGTAAACCGGTCTTCGACGGCGGACATGAAGGTCGACTGCATCGGCCATTTATTTTTGTTGCCGATCGCCAGCGGAGTGACGCCGGAATCCTTCAGCTTCTTCACGAGATCCAGAAAATCGGTGTACGTTTTCGGGAATTCGTTGTATCCGACTTTAGCCAGCATGTCCTTGTGATAATATATGATATCGACAAAGGTCATTTTGGTTGGGATCGCATACTGCTTGCCGTTCACATTAAACCCGGCCAGCGCTTGCGGGGGCAAAATATTTTTCCAGTTGTCCATAATCTCATCGATCGGCATCAGCACATCCGCAGCGATATACGGCTCCATTTCCACTCCCGGAAACAGGATGAACATATCCGGCATGCTGTTGCCCGCCGCTTCCGTACGAAGCTTGGTCCGGTATTGGGCCGAAGGAATGTCCTGGGCTTCAATCTTGATGTCCGGATTCTGCTCTTGGAATTTCTGAATCCGTTCTTTGTACAGCAGGTTGTCCGCGTTAGGGCTGGACCAGTTATACTCCATAGTCAGCGTAACAGGCTCTTTGGCACCGCTCGCCGGGCTGGCGCCCTGATCGGCCGTCGTCCCTCCGCATCCGGTTAAAGCAGCAGCCATCGCAGCAGAAGCAGTGATCAACATCGTGTGACGAATCGTTCTTTTCACTAGACCATTCCCCTTTTCAATGTGAATATTATTGACATTAAAACTGACAAGGTAATTATACCTCTGATTGTATCCGCTTAACCATCCCATAGAAATACTATAATGTTTAAATTTTTAATCTCAGATCACTTTTTTGGACATTTTTCGATTTTTATGTCACTTTATATAACATACAAGTAAGCGCATTCAATAAAAACCTATGATTCTCTGCTTCATGTCAGCTATAAGCGCAGCAGCTCAAAAGAAAAACCCTGCGATCCGTCCGATCGCAGGGTTTAAGCCTGTTTTTATGACAGAAAAGATGCCGCCATACAAGGTTGGAATGCGGAACTGCAGCAAATCCAGCCCTGCCGTCTGCGTTACCAGACCGCAATATGTCCGTCGGCCCGTGGCTCCGTGCCTCCGGCCAATACGCCTGTTACCGGGTCCCGCCAAATAATTTGACCGCGACCGAACATGCCGGAGTCGAGCGCTCGCTGCACGATATGGCCTTTACGTGCGAGCGCCTGCGCCAGATGATCGGGGAACTGGGGCTCGACCTCGATCATCTTCTCCCTAAGCCAGCGCCATCTCGGCGCATCGAGCGCCGCCTGCGGATTCAGCCCGAAATCGATGGCGTTCATCACCACCTGCACATGCGCCTGCGGCTGGATCGAACCGCACATGACGCCGAAGCAGCCGACCGGCTGGCCGTCCTTTGTAATAAAGCCCGGAATGATCGTATGATACGTCTTCTTGCGCGGGGCCAGCACGTTAGGGTGGGCCGGGTCCAGTGAGAAGCCCAATCCCCGGTTCTGCATGCAAATGCCTGTTCCGGGAATGACGATGCCGGAGCCGAAATCGCCGGAATGGCTCTGGATGAAGGACACCATGTTGCCTTCCCCATCCGCTGCCGCAAGATAGACCGTTCCGCCCTTAGGCGGCTCTCCGGGCGCCGGCAGCAGCGCCTCGTCGCCGATCAGCTCACGGCGCTGCGCAGCATAAGCGTCGGACAGCAGGGCCTCCACCGATACCTCCATGTAGTCCGGATCGGTAATATACCGCAGGCCGTCCGCGTAAGCCAGCTTGACCGCCTCGATCTGCTTATGCAGCGTTTCCGGCGTATCCTTGGCATCGAATGCCATGCCCTTCAGCATGTTAAGCGCCATCAGCGCGATGAGTCCTTGGCCGTTCGGCGGCATTTCCCAAATGTCGTATCCCCGGTAATTGACGCCGATCGGCTTCATCCATTCCGGACGGTAGGCGGCCAGATCCTCCTGGGTCAAATAGCCGCCTTGCTCTTTGAAGTAAGCGCCGATCCGTTCCGCCAGCTCCCCCCGGTAGAAGGATTCCGCATTCGTCTCGGCAATGGACCGAAGCGTCTGCGCATGTCCGGGAGAACGCCACAGCTCGCCGCTGAGGCCACTGAAGAACTTACGTTTTTTCGGTGAGTCCAGGCGTTAGGCGAAAAAAAATGCGGCACCTGTTCCGATTTTCTCGGAGGGTACCGCATTTTTCATAGGGCTTTACGCTATTTTTTAGTCAGCCAGTTTCAATATCCGCTTTAAGTTTACTGCGAATATGGCCATAGCTCCTTGTATCTGCATGCCTAACAGACCCGAGGACGTGGCTACGTCGTACCCGTGCCGGTGCTTAAGTTCGCTGTTTTTGGCCTCGATCTTGTACCGTTCTTTCGCCTTCTCTTTGAAATACTCCGTTTCCTGGAATGCCATCTGCTCGGCGTGCTCCCCGGATTTAATGCTCACCGAGTACGTTTTACTTTTAGAGCCCTCCTTGTAGCATCCTTCTTTGAAGGGGCATCGTTTGCATAGCTCCACATCGAAATAGTAAGTGTCCTTTTGGTTTTTGCTGATTCCCTTTTTTCCTGTCCGCGCTTTCCGAATCGCCATATGGCCTGCCTTGCATACATACATGCCTGCATCTTTATTGAATTCGAATTCATCTTCCTTTTTGCGCATACCCTGGGTGATTTGTGGGTTAAGCCGGGAGACGAGTTCAATCTGATTTTCCTTGCTGTATGCGATGTTTTCTTTTTCCGAATAGGCCATATCGCCAATTACCGTCTTTACATCCATGCCCGCAGCCTTGCTTTTCTCGATGAGCGATTGCAACTGCTTGCCATCGTTCTTCTCTCCGGTCGTTACAATTGCCGCCGTAATGATTCGTTCCTCACTCATGGCAATATGCGTCTTATAGCCAAAAAACGAGGAATCTGCACTCTTGTGGCCGACGCGCGCATCCTGATCTTGCGAGATGCGCAGTTGTTCTATGTCATCCTCGACGGTCTCTTTTAGCAGATTCAACGGTTCTGTAATCTTAGGCAGTTGGGCGATACCAAGCCCGGTTTCGGTAACCTTGATGAGCTTCTGGCAATAGTCGATCTCGGCCTCGAGCGTATCCACGGCGTTCTTGGCAGGTAGCTTCCCCTTCAGCGATTCGTCGATAGAGTAGATGGCTTTTCGCAATTTGCGGGAACGGTCGCTGTAAAATCTCCCTCGGTGATTTCTGGTTATAACGAGCTTTTGTATGCGTCGCGTCCACGATGATGGAGGTGCTCGTTAAAATCCCTTGCGCAGTAGCTAGTTCAACTGTCTTGCCGATGAGCAGATCCAGCAGATCCATGTTTTTTAACCGCAACTTGCGGAACTTCGTAAGGGAGCTCGGGTCGATGACGGCTTCTTCCGGAGCCATCTGAAGGAAGTATTTAAAAGACATATCGTACCGGGAGCGCTCGACCAGATCCACGTCCGACACCTCGAAAATAGCTTTCAGAAGCAGATATTTAAACATCCGCAACGGATCGATGGCGTTACGGCCGTTGTCCAAACAGTAGTTAGCTTTCAATTCGTCGTAGACGAAGGAGAAGTCAACCAGCTCATTTATCTGGCGTAGCATGTTGTCTTTCGGCACGATGAGGTCATATAGCGCTGTGTATGGGCTTAATGCAAAAGAAAGTTGAGGCTGGAACATGGTCTTCACCCTTCCGACGTATTACTTTAAAGTATACAAGAAAAAAGGCACAGCGCCCTCAAAATATTGAGAGTCTGTACCTTTTCATTAATGGACTTTTTCAGTGGCCTCCTCGCCGCTGCGGGGAGTCTTCCCGCCCGGAGCAAACAGCTCCGCCCAGGGCGCGAACAGCTCCGGCGGATTCTGCTGCCCGATATTGTCCTGGCCCAGCTTCCAGTAGGCGCTGATCGTCGGCGATACGGGAAAGCCGTGCTCCGCGTAGTGAATCGCAGGAGCCAGCACCTCGCTCAAAGGCAGACGCCCGAACCGCTCCGACAGCGCCGCCCAGGAAGCGGGCGTTCCCGGCACCGTAACCGGGAGCAGGCCGTAGGTCGGCATCTTCGTATGGCCCTCCGCCAATACTTTGTCGAGCGAAATCGAGGCGGGCGATGGACCGCTCGCATTCAAGCCGTGAAGCTCCCCCTGCGTCCATACCAGGGCAAACGTATCTCCGCCGATGGAGTTGGAATTCGGCTCGACAACCGTCAAGCAGGCCGCCGTTGCGATGGCGGCATCGATCGCGTTCCCTCCCCGCTTGAGCATTTCCAGCCCGGCTTCGGCCGCAAGCGGCTGCGTCGTAGATACCATTCCTTTGGCGGCATAAGCGACCATGCGCCTCGAGGAGTAAGGATAATACAATGCGTCGTAGTGCATCATGACCTGCATCTTCTCCCTCTTTTCATATCGTGAACCGGTCATCCGGTAAAGGGGCCGACCGATTTGAAACACATTATGGACGCTATCCGTTCCCCGTGTCAACCATCAACGGGAAAGCAGCCATCCGTGTCTCTCCGCTCAGCAGATGTTGAAATCCGCTCCGGCTGCGCAGCAATCGGGAGCCGCTCCGGTTCACAGCAGCTGGAGAAGGATACCCCACCGGAGGATCATACAAACTCACGTTTTCTAGATATGCTTACAGGCTTATCCCCTGAATTGAAACCGCTTTATAAAGATTCACAAAAAATTCAAAATTAACAAAATTAGATGACGTTTTGTCTTTATTTAAACTAATTGATCCGAATGGGGGGTTCCACGAATAGGAGAGCAACATTTCACAATTTACCTTGTGTTATAACTATCGTGTACTTATTTGAACACAAGAGGAGACGAAAACCATGATCAGATTAGAGGGTAAAGTTGCTTTGGTTACAGGAGCAAGCCGGGGGATCGGACGTGCCATTGCGATGCGTTTAGCACAAGAAGGAGCCTTAGTGGCCGTTCATTATGGCACGAACCGGGATGCTGCAGAAGAGGTAGTCCAAAATATTGAGCACAATGGAGGCACTGCATTCACGATTGGTACGAAGCTCGGATCTTTAGAAAGCATACACACCCTTTATAAGACATTGGATGAACTATTGAAAGAGCGTACAGGCGATACTCACTTCGATATCCTAGTGAACAACGCAGGAATCGCCCTAGTGGCCCCAATCGAAGATACGACGGAAGAGGCATACGAAGAAATGATGAAAATAAATGTAAAAATGCCATTTTTCCTGACTCAACAAGCTTTACCGCGTTTACGAGACGAAGGCCGAATTATTAACTTGTCGTCCTCTATCACAAGAATTTCCCTGCCTGCTATTCCTGCTTACAGTATGAGCAAGGGGGCAATCAACTCACTAACCCTTGCTTTATCCAACCAGCTCGGCTCCCGTGGAATTACGATCAATGCCATCCAGCCCGGATTTATTGCCACGGATATGAATGCCGCCATGCTGCAAGATCCTGCCTCACAAAAATATGGCGCCGATTTTTCTATCTTCGGACGATGGGGACAGCCGGAGGATGTCGCGGACATAGCTGCTTTTCTAGCTTCTTCCGACAGCCGTTGGGTAACCGGACAATGGATCGATGCGAGTGGAGGCTCTCATTTGTAAATCCGGAAACACTTAGTGCGGATTTCGAGGCGGCCTGAAGGATGACGGAACCGCCATCCTTCTTTGCCATCCGCACTTTTACTTTGTCCGACTCACGGCGGTTAGCATGCTACAGTTTCATAGCCGCACAGGCCTGCGAAGACGAATTCAGCGCGCTCTGTTTATTGGCTTCAACACGAAATTTTTTCCTCATAATCACATCGGAGTTCATCAACAGCTCACCGATCCCCCCGCATCGACAACTAAGGTGCGATGCTCCCCTATCCATCTCGCTCCGGATCCATTCAAACTCGGAAGATTCAACTTTGTTGAAATATTTTTAATACATATGAAGTATAGGGTTACTCGAATAGGCACTTTTACACATTTTAAAATTTTACATCAATGTATAAGCGCTTGCGCCATTTAACAAAGTTGAAGTATATTAAACATATCTATGATTTTAGAATAAGGGGAAACCATATGGATTTAGGCAGAAGAATACGATTGATTCGCAAAGAACAAAAACGGACGCAGGACGAAATCGCGCTGGCCTGCGGATTTACGAAGAGCCTCCTCTCCAAAATCGAAAGCGGCAAAACAATGCCCGCCGTCGCCACGCTGATGAAGATCGCCAATGCGCTTGGCGTCAAGGTCGCCGATCTGCTGGATGAGGATTCGCACAACGATACGATCCTCAACCGGGCCGAGCAATATAAGGATACGAGCAAATGGATCAAGACCAGCAACGGCTATTCCTTCTTCGCTTTTGCTTCCGAACGCAGAGACAAAGTGATGCAGCCGTATCTCTTTCTGGCGGAGAAAGGGGAGGTCAAGAAGCGGCAATTCTCCCATGCGGGCGAGGAATTTATCTACGTCATTTCAGGAAAAATGAAGTATAAGGTCGGGGGAGCCGAGTACGAGCTTTCCGCAGGGGACAGCGTTTACTTCAACTCGCTTGAGGAGCATTCGGTGACGCCGTTGACCGAGCAGGTGAAATATTTGGCGATTTTCACGGAAACTCAGCCTAATGCGGATTCGGACAAAGCGGAGGATTGACGCTAGCGGACCGGCTCCCTTTGGCTTGCGCAGCCTTTTAATCCAAAGGGGCTTTTTCCCATAAACCGGCGAACATGATAAAATAAGTCTAGCTATTCGAGAAAGGTGGAACAGATGATGGGATACGCGTTCGCCATTGAGCCCGATACGTACCATGCTTTTGCGGACGAGACGGCATTAATTGAGAAATGCAAGGAATGGGGGCTGTTGACGGAGAAAGCCTCTAAAGCCAAAGCATTCTTTTATAAAAGAAAAGGGATGAGTCTAGCCTGCAGCATCGTCGGCTTTGTCGATCAGATGACCGCAGTCATTGAATTTGAGAATAAGCAGAGGCACTGCATTCACCCGTCTTATCTGAAAGAGATGCAGGCGGCAAATTACGGCCAAAAGCTTGCCTCCGCGGCAGAGGAAGCGACGGTGTCCGCTTCAGCGGCAGCTGAGCCGGCTGAGTCTGAGGCGGCCGCTAATTCGGAGACGCAAGCGCCTGCCGCTGCAGCAGCCAAGGACGAAGAACCTGCGTCGGACGCGTCTTTGGGGGAAGCATCTCAGCTCGAAGCGGCGGCAATCGTAGAGCCTGCGGACGCAGAACCCGCGGCTGAAGCGCCTGCGAAAGGCAAAGCGAAAAAAGAAAAAGCAGCCAAGCTGGTCCTGCCGGAAGGAAAGGTCACAATGACCGCTACGGTGCAGGAGTTCACAACTGTCCCAAACCATTTTTCCGATTCTGACGATGAGGTTATCATCTATGAAGCGGTATCCATTGCTGAGCCTGCGGCCGAAGTCGGCCTGGCCTGGTCCAGTCACAGCGCCACGCTCAAAAAATTGGAGTTAAACGTCGGGGATACGATTACCTTCGAGGGCAAAATTGTAGCAAAGAAGCTCACTAAGCATCCCGTCCCTTATAAGATCAACAACCCGGCCAAAATACAAAAGGAGGGCCAGTAAACACGGCCCCTCCCCTCGCATGGCAGTACATACAATTTCCAACGCGCGCGAATCCCGCTCGCTCGCTGCAGTGCTGCGCGGCGGCCTTGATACATTCAGAGGCCGTCTTTTCCTTTTTCTTTTAGTAGACCGGAGATAGTCTTCATTTCCATCTCGAATACCTCGATGAACCGCGCCCCCGCTCCATTCAGCTGCTTGGCTATCTCCCGCCTTATTTCTCTATATCAAAATGGCTTTTTCGCTTGCCAGCTTCTCCTGCAGCTCAGCTGCCTTCAGCTCTTGCGGCGAGATGCCCGCAAGGGCCGCCATGGCTGCCGCCGTACCCGCCGCCTGTCCTGTTGCCATGCAGCTCGGGGACAGCCTGGTTGTTGCCAGCGCTTCGTGGCTGGTCGAAATGCAGCGGCCGCCGGCCAGCAAATTATCGATTCGCTTCGGAAGCAGCGTCCGGTAAGGAATATCGTATGCGCCGTCGCCTGCAATCCACGCTGCGGTGACGCTTTTATTCTTCGGATCGTGAATATCGATCGGGTAGCCGCTGCGCGCAATCACGTCCTCAGCCCGGCCGCCTTCCGTCACATCTTCGATCTGCAGCGTATACTGGCCGTCCAGACGGCGCGTCTCCCGGATCCCGATCTGGGCTCCGACCTGCGAGATCGAAGCGCGCTCGAAGCCGGGCAGCGTCTTCATGAAGCCGGCAATCATCAGCACCTGCTTGCGCCCGATTTCCTCGGCCAGCGTCAGTTCACTCGACATTCGTACCGTCCAGCCCCTGGACGCGGGTCATGTTCACGAGCACTTCATCCTCCTCCGGGCCGGTGAAGAACAGCACCTGATCCCGGTTGATTGGAAGATCCGCTTCCTTCCAGTGCTTATAGAAGCCCTGCACGGCGGATAAAGGAAGCTGAGGCAGCTCGGCTATCGGCGTTTTGCGGTAGAACTCGTCCGGATGCTCGATCATATACCGCTTCACCGCGTCCAGATTGACGCCGCGCATCCGGAATTTCATCGTCATCGGCTGCGTCAAACGGTCCGCTTCGCGTCCCTGCAGCACCGGCGCGCCCGACAAATAAGCCAGATCCGCATCGCCGGTCGTATCGACGAAGGTTTGGGCCTGAATCAAGATCGGGCCGGACTTCGATGAAACGCGCACGGACTCAATGTGATCCCCGGACATATTGACTTCATCCACAAAGCTGTGGAGCAGCAGCTTGACGCCCGCTTCCTTCAGCATATCGATCACCAGCACCTTGTACACCTCGGGATGGAAAGGCGTGATCGTATGCACGAAGCCGCACGTATCGCGAACGTGGCCCGGCGAAGCGTTCAGCGCTTGCAGGCGCTCGACGATTTCCTGCGCAATCCCGGCAATGACCTGCTTGCCGTCCATCGTGTGGAAGGTCATCCATGGATAAACCAGTGCGGCGGTGGACATGCCCCCGAGAAATCCGTACCGTTCGACCAGCACGGTCCGGTGCGCCTGTTCTGCCTGCGGCAATGGCGGCGTTAATGCCCGCCGGCCCGCCTCCCACGACAACGACATCGGTTTGTATCACTTGACTCATAAGCTTATTACCTCCATTGATTTGTTTATAAGGGTCTGCTAATCATTCATGCTGAATCGGGCGCCCCGGCCTTTACCCTTTGACTGCGGAGCTGGCAATGCCTTCGATAAACCATTTTTGGAATACAGCCACAATCGCGATGAGCGGCAGCAGCGCGGAAACCGATGCGGCCATAATGAGCGTATAATTGGTGCTGTTCTCATCGACGTAATTGGTCAGGCCGAGCGGAATCGTATACAGCTTGTTATCCCGCAGAAAAATCAGCGGATTCTCATATTCGTTCCAATGCCACGTAAATGTCAGAATGAGCAAGGTCACGAGCGCAGGCTTCGTCAGAGGCAGCGTAATCTGCCAGAACTGGCGCCAGAACCCGGCTCCATCCACCCGTGCCGCCTCCAGAATTTCGTTCGGCAGCGTGCTGAAAAACTGGCGCATCATAAAGGTGCCGAGCACCGAGAACATGCCGGGCAGGATCACGGCCCAGTGCGTGTTGATGATCCCAAGCTTGTCGAACAAGACAAAGCGGGGCACGAGCAAAATTTGCGCCGGAATGATCATGGTCGCGAGGTACAGCAGGAACATCGCTTCCCTGCCTTTAAAACGCAGCTTGGCGAAAGCGAAGCCCGCCAGCGAGCTGGTGACCAGCACGCCGATCACCGTGATCGACGTGATTTTGATCGAGTTCCAGTAATACAGGAAGAACGGATATTTCCCGAACCAAACCTCCTGATAATTGCCCAAATACCACTTCTTAGGAATCCACTCGATCGGGTATTTGAACAAATCGGCCGGCAGCTTAAATGACGCCGAAAACATCCAAATAAAAGGTACGACCGCCAGCACCGCAAGTAAAGCGAAAACAACCGTGGTGATCAGCTTCACCACCGTCTGGCGCCCTTTCATCGTATACAAATTCACAAGCTACGCCTCCTTCGTTTAGAAATGGCTCTGCCAGCGTTTCTGGCCCTGCCATTGAATCATAGTGATGATGAAAATAACGATGAACAATACCCACGAGACGGCAGCCGCATAGCCCATCCGGTAATGCTGGAACGCTTCGATATAGATGTGATACGCAAGCACCATCGTCGAATTGACAGGTCCGCCCTTGGTCATCACAGCAATCGCGGCGAATACCTGAAACGTAGAAATAATGAGCGTTACGGCGATCAGAAAGCTGGTCGGCTTCAGCATCGGCACCGTAATCTGGAAAAAGCCGTGCAGCTTGGACGCTCCGTCGATGTCCGAAGCCTCGTAAAGCTCCTTCGAGATGCCCTGGAGACCGGCCATATACAGCACCATCGTATACCCTGTATAGGTCCAAATGACCATAATCATGATGGCGATCAGCGCCCATTTCGGGTCCGCCAGCCAGCCCGGCGGCGAGTCGATGCCGAAGGAACGGAGCGCCGAGTTGATAGGCACCGTTCGTCGGGTTATACAGCACGCTCCATACGACCGAGATGGCTACGACACTGCTGACATAGGGGAGAAAAAACAAGACCCGCAGCACGTTTTTCAAGTAAACGAACTTATTCAGCACAACGGCAATAATCAGGCCGACCGCCATCGAGACAGGCACCGTAACCGCCGTGAAGATGACGTTATTTTGCAGTGATTTCAAAAAATACTCGTCTGTCGCCAGCTGCTTGAAATTATCCAGCCCGACCCACGTCATCCCGGCAAAGCCCTTCAAATAATCCCAGTCCGTAAAGACCATGACTAAGCTGACCGCAAGCGGAAACAGCACAAAAACCAGCACGCCCACAAAGTTAGGCAAAATGAACAAGTAGCCCGCCAGCGTCTCCGCCAGCTTCTGTCGATTCATCTTCATCGCTTTCACACCTCTTCTGTTATTACCTTCATTGTAAAAAAGCAGCGCCGCGAGCGACATGGATGAAACCTTCCGTTTTGGGTGCAATTCTACGAAATTCGACAAAAAGTCAGCCTCCGGTTAGTTCATTGTGTAAACCCATACGTCTGAGCGGGGAGAGAATTGGATATGGGATTACAGCCGCTGTTAAAGCCGTGTGGCATGGAATACATTTAGCGGTAGCCACACGGCTTTAAAGGCGGCCGCTATCGCTCTTCCACCCCATATCCAATTCCCTCTCGGTGCTGCGGTCTGCTCTGTTCCACCTCTTCACAAACCGGACTTCCTCAGATATTAAAAAAAGCCCGCAGCCGATATTCGGCTTACGGGCCTGGCTTTATGATTATTTCTTCGCGCTCTGAATCGCTTGGTCGCCGCGTTTCTTCATAGCTTCCAGCGTCTTGTCGACAGGCTGGACATTCATGAAGTACTTCTCGGCTTCTTCCTTCATCACATTGGTAATTTGAGAGAACGCGTCGGACTTGACGCGCGTCGCGAACGTATAATTCGCCTTCAGCACTTGGCTGAGCGACGCTTCGTCCAGGATGCTGCTCGAATCGCCGACAACCAGCTTCGTGATTTTATCGAAATCGGCTTTTTTGCTGGTCGGAATGCGTCCGCCTTCCACCATACCCATGTTGCCCTCCGTCAAATACCAGGACATAAACTGGAACGCCGCTTCCTTGTTGGCGCTGTTCGCATTGATCGACATGAAGTCGTTCATGCCGCCGTTGTTCACGTTCTTGCCCTTCTCCAGCTGCGGAGCCGGAGCGAACGCCACCGCAAAATCACGCGGATATTTCGCCGTATCCTTCAAGCTTCTCATCATCCAGGCGCCGCCGTACACCATAGCCGCTTTGCCGGTCAGCAGCTCATTGGCAGGGTCCAGCTTGTTGGCGATCGCTTCCGCCCAAGGCACCATGATCCCTTTATCGTACAGGCTCTTCTGAATTTCAAGCCCTTTTTGCATAGCCGGATTGTTGAAATTCGTCAGTCCGTCCTCGGTATACAGCGAATCGTTCGGCTTGGAGCCGACGAGTGTAAATTTGCCGATCAGCAAATCCGCCCCCGGCGTCACGAATGCGCCTTTCATCGCGCCATTGTTCAGCTTTGCAGCGAGTGCAGCGAACTCTTCCCAAGTCCAATCCGTCGGCACCTTCTCGCCTGCCGCTTCCAGAGCCTTCTTATTCAACACGACGAAATCGATGTTTTTGTAGCCGGGCAGGTAATGAATTTGATCTTTAAACTTGATCACGTTATCGTTGCCGATCACTTCATCGACATTAAAGGCCGCCTTCTTCACCAATTCATCGAGCGATGCGGTCATCCCGGCATTTTCTCGGCGGAACAGGTTGTTCTCCCCGTAGCTGAAAAACAAATCCGGCGCATCGCTTTGCGTCATCAATGCCGTATCCAGCTTCGTGTTCCCTGTGTCGTCATTGACGTAACGTACATATTCCACTTGAATATCGGGATGGCTTTTGTTCCAATTATCTACAACGGCTTTCGGGCCGTTCTCCTCCGGAACGCCTCCCCATAATTTCAATTTGACGCCTTTGGCGGCCGAGCCTCCGTTATTTTGAGCTTCGTCAGCCGTGCTTTTCGCATTGCTCCCGCAGCCGCTGATGATCATAGTCGAAGCAAGCGCCAGAGCGACGGTGCCCTTTACCCATGTCTTCAAATCATTTCCCCTCCGATTTCTATATGCTGGTGTTTGCGTTTTCAGATTAACAAAACAGCAGCGGCATAGAGAATGGACAATTCCTGCCGAAATCTGTCGAATTCTTAGATGTTCAACCTCGGCCAAGCACATGCTTGCGAAATTCCAGCGGGTACATCCCTTCCATTTTTTTAAACAGCTTGCTGAAATAATTGGAATCGCTGTAGCCGACCATTTCGGATATTTCATATATTTTGTAAGATTGGTCCTTCAGCAGCTCCCTTGCTTGATCCATGCGAATGCGCGTCAAATAATCCATTATAGTTTCGCCGGTTTCCTTCTTAAAAAGTACACTGAGATAATTTTCCGTAAAGCCGATCTCCTTGGCAATTTCGAATACTTTTAAATTCTCGTTATACCGGCTCCGGATCGTCTCGATGACCGCCTGGATTTCCGGCCTCCATACTTTGACCGTCAGCTGCTGAATGTAGCGGAAATAAACCCGGGTCCAGCCTGTAAACCAATCATAAATTTCCTGGAGCGTCTCCAGGCTTCGTACCGCATGGAACGGATAGCGGTCGGCATGCAGAGGGATGGAGTATAAATCTCCGCCCAGCTTGGCCGCATAATTTGCAAAAATATGCACGAGCCGTATCCACTGCTCCCGCAGCTCGTCCGGATGCTCCTGGCCTGTACTGGAAACCGCGTACCAGCGGTTCAGCCGTTCAAGCACACCAGCTTCATCCCTCAGCTCAAGCAGCTTCAGCCATTCTTCATCCGCTTGAGGCCCAATATGTCCGGGATACCGGTCCGGCTTGTAAGCTATGATCCCTCCGTACCCCTGATAAAACCGGTGAAGCAGCGCTTCTTCCGCTTGAAGGAAGCCTGCGTGCATATCGTTCAAGCTTGCCAGCGGCAGCGATAAACCGGACGATACGGATAGCTGCAGGAAGGTTTGCACCGCCGAGCCGATTTCCGTCAGCATCTCGCAAGGATCAATCGAAGTGAGGATCGCGAATTGACCGTTATCGATTTCAACAAATTCGCAGGCATCGTACTTTTTGCCGATTTCCACCATAATATTCGTCACGGTGAAATTTAACAGCCGCTCGCTGCGGAACCGGTTTTCCTCCAGTTCCTCCTGATAACGGTCCAGCTTTATCGTAACGACATAGAACGGTTCGACCGGCTCGCGGAAGCCGAACTCGCGGACGAATTCCTCCACATCCCAGGGAGAGCACGCTTTGACGAGCAGCTCCTTCAGACGCTTCTCCTTGGCTTCTCTGCTGTACACGCTCATCTTAAACTCGCGTTCCGAAGCCTGCAGCTGCTGCTCGTTCTCTATCGTAATCCGTTCTTTAAGCGCGATCAGCTTGTCCAATAGCTCCCCAGGCTCCATCGTAAGCTTCAGCACGTAATCGACTGCGCCCAGCTGCAGCGCCTTCTGCACATATTCAAAGTCGTTATGGCTCGATAGAATCAGGCATTTGATGCCGGGGAACTCCGCCTTGAGCTTCTCGATCAGCGTCAAGCCGTCGCATTCGGGCATCCGGATATCGGTCAGCACGATGTCGCAGCCGCGCTCGCGAATCAGCTCCAATGCCTCAAGACCGTTGGCCGCCTCGCCAATCAGCTCAAAACCGTGCTGCTCCCACGGAATAATCGTCTTCAATCCGACCCGCACCAGGATCTCGTCATCAGCTATTAATACTCGTATCATGTCGCTGTTCTCCCTTTCGCTGACCCGTTTCCGGCATGATGAGCGGTACCCGGATCGTCACCGTTGTTCCTTCGGACTCCATACTTTGCAGCTCTACTCCGTATTCGACGCCATAGTGCATGCGGAGCCGTTCATGCACATTGCCGATGCCGATGCCGTTATAACGCGCATGCTCCGGATGCAGCGCCAGCTTCACCTGCTCAAGCTTTTCCGCGCTCATCCCTTTGCCGTTATCCTTGACGGTCAGCTCAAGGCCGCCGTCGTATTCGGCAGCGGAGATCCGGATCGAGAGCGGCGTCCGATTACCGTGGATAATGCTGTTCTCCACAATGGGCTGCAGCGTAAATTTAAGAATGCCGCAGTCCTTGACTGCCTCCGGCAGCTGCGTTTCGATCTGCACATTGTCATGGAAGCGGATTTTTTGCAATTCCAGGTAATCCTCCAGATAAGCAAACTCTTCCTCCAGCGAGATGATCTCGCGGTCGTTTTTCATTGAAAACTCGAGCAGCTTGCCGAGCCGGGTAATCATTTGGCTCACATGCTGCGAGCCCGACAAGACGGCCATCCATTTAATCGAATTGAGCGTATTAAAAAGAAAATGCGGGTTGATTTGGGCCTGCAGCGCTTGAAATTTGGCGGCTTCCTTCCGTTTCTGCTCATCGGAAAGCTTGGCGACCAGCCCCCTCAAGCTCTCCGTCATCAAGTTGAAGTGCACGCCCAGCTTGGCCACCTCATCGGCTCCGCGCACCGCGACCTGGGCATGGAAATCCCCCTGCCCGAGCTTGCCCATCGATAATAACAGCTCCCGGAGCGGCCCGGTAAACCGCAGCATTAGAATGACGAAGACGATCGTAAATACGGCAAACCATGCGAATAACCATAGAAAGGATTGATTTTTAATCCGGTTCAGCTGCCCCGTCAAGTCGGTCTGAGGCACGAATTCGATTACCTTCCAGCCAATGCGTGGAACCGGCACCGTACTGTATAAATAGTCACGCCCGCCGACGGGCAATCTGGACAGGACGGCATCCGGACCCTTATCTGCCGCGATCTCCGTCACAAGCTGCTCCGGGTCTCCGGCGATCGGGCTTCCCTTCACATCCAGGACCTTGCTGTTATCTCCGGTGACCAGCATCAAGGTATGAGCTTGCTCGCTGTCCCCTGCCGCTGCGGTACCGGGAAAGAAGGACTCGGACGGAATGGCGATAAGCGCGATACCGATCCCTTCATCACCATGCGGAGATTTGATCAGCCGGGTCAGCATGAACCATGGCTTCGCATCGGCACCCTGCGCCAGCGCGCCTTGATAGGGCAGCTGCCAATAAGGCCAGCCCTGCTGCTGCACCGTCAACCGGTACCAAGGCTCTCCGGTGAGTCCATTGAACACCGGCTTCCCGCCAGACTCAAGGGAAGAAGTATGCACATAACCGCGAAAGTCGATAACAGCCACCATGGCGTTGCTGTCCATAATAATTCCTTTTATGTTGGACAGCTTTTTCTGAACATTCTGGTACTGCTGGAACGAGGCGTAATTATCCGTCCATTCGGGCGGGGCCTGCAGGAAATTTTGCAGCTCCGTATCGTTGACGATCAAATTGGAAGCATTCATCATCCGCTCCGACAGACCGTCCATATTCATAGCGACACTGCGCATGGATTCCTGCTGGTTCCGGTCCCCACTGCTCTTTCAACACTGCCTGCGACGAACTGTAGGAGTTATAAATAATAAAGGCGACCGGAACAATAATGCAGACAAAAAAGGACAGCAAAATTTTGCCCCTTATCGAAGCAAACAGCGCATGCAAGCCATGCCGCATAACGAAACCCCCAACGAAATATTTGCTTAACTAAATTAATATAACACAGGTGAACAGCAAAAAAACCTGTCTAAAACTGGGTAGTTTCTGGACTAAAATAAGATCTTTGCGGAGGAACGAATCCTCTCCAATGCAAAAAAGCCCCGGAACCCGAGGCTCCGGAGCAAAAGATTTCTTTCCCGTATATCCTATAATTTGTTCAGCGCCACGATACGGCAGGACCTTCCAGCTGCCTTACCGTATGGCGCTTTAGCCTCTCCAATACTGTTTATGCGGGTACCTGTAGGTCAGCGGCTCCCTGATCTCGCCGATCGCAAAGGCGCCTTCCGGCCGATACTCAAACGTCTGCTCCTTTGCCCCATAAGGAGTCGACTGACGGCGGCGTATGCAATCCAGCAGCACCTGCTGCTTCAAGGATAAGTACTGCAGCGTATGCGGACCGAACTGCGCTTCAATCTCGCCGGGGCGGAATTCGTAATAGACGGTGCGGCGAAGCGGATTCCCGTCACCGCTCGGGGCCCGTGCACGGACCAGAATGTCGTGCAGAATGACATCTCCCGGCTGCATAGGAACCGGAATTGCATCGGAGGTATCGAAGTCCGGGCGGCTGCAGCGCGCATCAGCGTCTTCCTTGCTCCACCGGTTGCTGCCCGGAATAACCCACAGGCATGTTTTCAGGTCGGCTTCATCCAAATAAAAATCAACATTGAAAATCGGCCTCGTATCCGTGCACCCCTCCGGTACGGCGGCGTCCCGGTGCCAATCCACAATTATTCCCTCATCAGGCGCCTTGAGCACCATAGAGTCCCACGTAGGAATGAAATTCACGCCCTGCAGCCGTTCAACCGATTTCAGAATAAACGGATGGCCCAGCAAAGCCTTCATCGGCTCGCTCTTGTCTATCACATATTCGATCCTCCGCAGCGTGTCCCTGCCCGTTTTGGCTCCTTTCCCATACATGTAATCCGGGTCCTGCACCACCTCGGCCGTCCCTTTCTCATACAGCTTGTTCATTTCGGCCTGCACAATAGCCAGTTCTTCGCCTGCCAGCACATTGCGTATCACCATGAACCCATTATCCAGAAAAAATTGCGCCTGTTCGTCCGTAATCTTCTCCTGCCTCCGTGCATCCACAAAGGGCATTTCCACCTGACTCGATGACATGTACATTCTTCCTTCCATCTGTATTTTCCATAGCTCAACGTACATATTACTCAATCCCCTGCCGATTGTATTTAGCACATAGTAACAATTCAGTTGCTCAAATCACTCTTTTCTTGACGTCTCTGGAGACGCTGATTTATGTTAAAGATGGAAAGGAGCGTGTGAATCCATGCCGAATCCATCCAACTCACTTCATCTGCTCGAACCCGCTGAAACGATCGATCAGCTGCAGGAATATTATTTCCCTCCCTATATCACCCTCGCACATTTGTTCAACGCTCCCAAGGGCTGGGAGATCAAAAGCCGAACCTTGAACCAGTACCAATTCCAGTACGTTCTCGAAGGCATGGCCGAGTACAGCATCGGCGCCAGTACCATTCTGACGAAGAAAGGAGATCTCGTTTACCACACACCGCACGTTCAGCATTACGTCCGAACGGTGGAGGATGAGCCTTACGTCTGCATTTCAATCGTATTTCATTTCGGCGCTTCCCGGTTTCCGATCCAGGACATGATGGGCACCGAGCCGTCTCATCGGCAATTTCGCCGACCACTCTGTCGAGCATAAGCTGTCGCAGCTGATTACGCTTTATCACCAGCCCGGGCCGCAGCATCAGATCGTCTGCCAAAGCCTGCTGCTCCAGCTGCTGCATGACCTTCAAAGCTGGAGCCAAGAGCAAAGCCAGACGAAGGTCCAGGAAAAGACGAATGCCAAGATGGTCCTGATCCGCAATTATATCGCCAAGCATTACAACAAAAACTTGCAGCATAAGGAGTTGGAGAACGTCTCGGGACTGACCCGGAATTACATCATAGTGAAGTTCCGCCACGCGTTCGGCATGACCCCGTTTGAGTATTTAAGTCTGGTCCGGATCGAAAGAGCGAAGGAGCTCGTCATTCAAACGAATTTATCCATCGGTGAAATTTCGCAAATTGTCGGCTATTCGGATGTCCATACGTTTGGACGCATGTTTAAGAACAAGACCGGCACGAGCTTAAGCCAGTTTTGCTCCTCTCTCGTCACCGACTAAGGCTGTGCCTGCCGCCGGCCGGTTTTGAGTAAATTTTGAAGCGTTTTCGATAAATCATTTAATTGAAAGGCTCCCCAAAATTACTCGGATCCGGTTTCCAAAATCACCGGCTCCCTCTTCTCCCAGAACAGCAACTACGACATCGTTCATCTCGATGAATTATTAACGGCTACGTTTAAAAACGCATGCTTTCTCGAGCCGATCAACGAGGTCATGGAGCCGGTCAAGCAAAATTACTCCGACTCGGTTCTGAAGCCCATCTCCATATCGGACGGCAAGTACTATTCCGTTCCTGTAACTACATGTATTTGTCCGTGAATAAATAGAATACCTGCGCCATCCACCATAGCGGTATGGTATTGAAATTTATGGCTTCTACCGAAGGGCGTATAGCCTGCCCATAAGCGCTTGGCGAAAAAAAGATAGCCGCATCACCTTTATCGGGTGACCGGCTATCTTTTTTCATTTTGCTATCCAGACTCAACCTGACTCAATCCAGCCGAATGACCGATTTGATAAAACCGGGCGGCTTGCTTCGAATGGCCTCATAGGCTTGATCTACCTCATCCAGACGGAACTCATGCGTAATCAAGTCCCTCATGTTAAAATGCCCTGCGGCAATCAGCTTCAAGCCGGCCTCCATTTGCCTCAAATGCACGGCGCTGCGCCGCTCATGCGCGTTGATGACCGAAAGGGCTTTCCAGTTCCACAGCTCCATGTTAACGCTGCGCATGCCGCCTTGATGATAGCCGACGACGGACAGCGTCCCATGGACGGCGGCCATATTTCCCGCCAGCTGCAGCCCGCTCTCCGTGCCGCTCGCCTCGACGGCGACCCGGACCCCCGGGATGCCCTGCTCCATATGTTTCCACTCGGTGACCTTGTATTCCGGCTTAACGTTATCCGGCGTGCAGACCTCCTCCGCTCCGAAGCGCATCGCATGCCCGAGGCTTTCCTCGCGCGGATCGACGGCAACGATCCGTCCTGCTCCTTTGAGCTTCATCAGCTGAAGAAAGCCGAGACCCATGAAGCCGGTTCCCACAAGGGCCACGTCATCGCCAAGCGATACCGGCGTCCGGTTCGCTCCGCTCATCAGGCAGGACAGCGGCTCGCCCAGCGCCTCCAGATCGTCCAGGCCGTCCGGGACCCGGACGATGCTGCGGTAATCCGCTTTCGTAAATTGAGCGAACGCCTGATGTATCAAGCCGGTGACGCGGTCGCCTTCTTGAAAGCCCGTGACGCGCGGGCCGACCGCCTCCACGATGCCTACCGGCTCGTGCCCGAACAGGCGGCGGCCCGAGGCCTCCAGCCAAGGATGCAGCTCGGACGCGCATACGCCGCACGCCTTCACCCGAATGAGAACCTCCTCGTCCCCGATCGAAGGAATGTCCAGCTCCACAAGCTCACTATGCCGCTTACCGGTAATCACGCTGGCTTTCATTCTCATATCGCCGTGCACCTCAGCCTTCCAATTTCGCGAACAAATCCTGAAATACTTTGTCCCTGTTTACATGACGGACGTAACGGATGAAATGGCGCGAGGGGTCGAAGCTCCATCTGAAATCCTCGGACAGGATCGGGCTGTGCACGAGGGCGCTGGGCAGCCAGGCGTCGTTATTCAAGAAAGCAATCGTCGAAATATCCCAAATGACCCGCGAATAGCCCGTATGGTCGTCGTGGCAGTTTTTATACGTTTCGTACAGGTAGCTTCCGACCGCTCCCTTGTCCTTTACATAATCCTCCACCTCCGACAAGGTCGTCAGCAGGTGCGAGGTTACGCCCATGCATGGGACAAGGACGAGCGGGACGCCGCTGTCCAGGACGATTCGGGATGCGTGCAAATCCTGGGCCAGATTGAACTCCTTCGTGTCCGGCCAATGCAGGGCATGCCCGCCGAGCCACACCACGACGATCCTCTCAACGATGCTAGGCTCCATCAGGAGCGCCGAAGCCACGTTCGTGATCGCGCCGATAGCTACGACATACAGCGGGTCGTCTTCGCTGCGCGCCATAGCCCGCTCCACCAGATTGCGCGCCGCAGCGCTCTCCACCGGCACATCGGCGGCCGGCAGGTACGCTTCCGAGCCTTTGTATATCGGGATCTCGCCCGTTTTGCCCATCACGGACAATATTTTCTCCAGCTCGTCGTAGCTTTTCTCCATGCCGTCCTTCGGTCCCGTAGAGAGCGAATTGTAGAACGGCGTGGCGTACAAAGCCTCCAGCTGTATGCTATCCTTCGACTGCAGCGCATAGATGACCGCAAACTGGTCGTCAATCTCGTTGTATGTATCCGTATCCAGCACGATGCTTACTTTTCCTTGCGGAGGATTCAGGCGGCGAATGAGCAGCTCCTGAGACAGCTTCGGAAATGACATGGTACAGCACTCCTTCAACGATTATTCTTTAATTCCGGAATGGGTAACGCCCTGAATAAAATAGCGCTGCAGCGGCAGCAAGAGCAGAATGGGGATAATAAAGGCAATGACCGAGGCGGCAAACATCTCATTCCAGATCGTTGCGTGCTCCGTCGTAAAGTCGCTCATCGCCACTTGAATGACCTTATACTGCTTCGACCGGGTCACGATCAACGGCCACATGAAGGATTCCCATTGCGAGATGAACAGCATGAGGGCCGCGCTTACCGTCACAGGCTTGCTTAACGGCATCACGATCCAAGCGTAGATTCGCCCCCAAGTGGCGCCGTCCATCCGAGCCGATTCCAGCAGCGAGTCCGGCAGATCGAGAAAAAACTGGCGAAACAAGAAAATCACGAGTCCGTTCGCGACCGCGGGAACGACAATGCCGTAGTAGGTGTCGATCCAGCCCAGCTGGTTGACCAAGCCGTACAGCGGAATCGCAATGACCTCGAACGGAATCATAAAGGTCAGCAGCACAAGGCCGAACAATGCATGCTTTCCTCTGAATTGGAATTTGGCGAACGCAAATGCCGCCATCGACCCCAGCAGAACGCCGAACAGCACGGTCATCAGAGCAACATAGAAGGTGTTAAACAGCACCGAGCCGAAGTTCCGTTCCGCGAACAGATTGATATAGGCCTCGAAGGTCACATTCGTCGGGAAAAACGTACGCCACGTCACCGGAGAGACGTATTTATAAATGTCGTTCAAGGGCCGAACCGAGGAAACGACCGCAAACAGCAGAGGAAACAGGATGCAAAAGGCCGTTACGATCTGTACCAAATAAATGGCGGATTTCGTTAAGCTCGCCGCTCCTTTCATCTTGATCATCCCCTAACTATACTTTAGACCGCAGCAGTCGAAACTGCAATCCGATAATTAGCAAAATAAGGATAAGCAGCAAAATTACGATGGCAGAGGCACGGCCCGGGTCCGAATAGACGAAGGCGCTGTTAAAGCTCTCCTCCATCAGCACGTTCGTGCTGTTCTCCGGCCCGCCCTTCGTCAAGATGTACATCGGCGCGAACAACAGGAAATTGGCGACGGTGTCTGCAACCGTGACGAAGGTCAGCGGACGCTTCATCAGCGGGAACGTCACATCCCGGAACCGGTCCCACTTTCCGGCCCCGTCTATGCTGGCTGCCTCATAGAGAACCTGCGGCACCTCCTGCAGGCCGGCCAGCAAGAACACGGCCCAATAGCCGACGCCCTTCCAGGTGGCAATGAGAATGATGATCCAGATCGCCTGATCCTTGCTGGTAAGGAAGGGCTGCGGTGAAAAGCCGAGCCCGATAAGTATGGAATTCATTACGCCTTGTTCCGGGTTGAGCATAATGTTCCACAGAATACATGCGATTGGCAGAGAAACGGCGATAGGGATAAAGCTGACGCTGCGAAAAGCTTGGATGCCCTTCAGCCTTGAGTTTAGCAGCAGCGCGAGTCCGAAGGCCAGGCCAATCTGGATCGGATTGACGAACACGTTGAAGAACAAGGTCACATATACCGAGTGCCAAAAAACGTGATCCGCGAACAAGCCCGTATAATTGTCCAAGCCTACGAAGGCATCAAGGCCGGCAATAAATCCTGGAGCGTACAAGCTGTTCTTCAAACCGAGAGCAATCGGGTATACCTTGAAAATCAGCAGCAGCACTACGGCGGGAGCCAAAAACAGATAAGGCACGTATCTCGCTTTCATCATGGCCCGCTCCTTTATTTAGCCAATGACTCGTATTTTTTCAGCTGACGGTCCATCTGTACGGCAATGTCGTCCAGCGCCTTCTTCGGTCCGTCCCGTTCTTGATGTCGTCATACGCTTTATTGAACAGCGATTCGAACTCCAGGAAGCCCGGCGTGACCGGTCTCGGCACCGCCGTATGCTGCGCCTCGTAAGTCGCGATCCGGTAAATGTTATCCGGGAACTGGTCGTATTTCTTGTCGTCGTTAATCATCTTCAAAATATCGTTGTTGGACGGCAGGTCGTGGTTGCCGTTAAACCAGATTTTCGATCCTTCCCCGACAGTTAAATAGTCAATAAATTTGGCGGCCGCCTCTTTCTTGGTTGAATATTTGCTGACGCCCACATGCCAGCTTCCGGTCGGCGTCGCGATCTTCTGCCCCGCAAAAAACGGGTGCGGCGCAATTCCGTAATTTACCTTCGCCTCGTTAAATTTGCCGGTATTCCAGGTTCCCCCGACGAACATGGCGACCTTGCCGGTGGCAAAGAAATCCCCCGATTCCTCCGCAGTAATCTTGGGACTGACCTTCCATGTGTTGTACAAGTCGGAATAAAACTTCGCGGCCTGCAGCGATTTCTCCGAGTTGACGAAGCCGGTCGCCGTCAAGCCGTTGCCGCTAAGCGGCTTCGCCCCCAAGCTTTCGGACAGCGCAAGCATCTGATAAGCACGGCCGATCTGTTCGAAGCTGAACCCGAAAATATCGTTCTGGCCGTCGCCGTTCGTATCGTAGGTCAGCTGCTTGGCGGCGTCGATGACCTGCTCCCACGTCCATCGTTTGTCGATTTCGAACGAAGGCGGAGCGATCCCCTTCTTCGCAAAAATATCCTTATTGTAATAGAGCACCTGCGAGGAAGTATTCATCGGCGCAGCCATCAGCTTACCGTTATACGTACCGGCTTGAATAGAAGACTCGATCCATTTGCTCTGCCAATCCCGGCTCGACAGCAGCGGCTCGAGCGGGTCGACATAGCCTTTGGCGGAATAATTCGACACCAGCGGCCCATCGATCGTAACGACGTCGTATTCCTTCGATCTGGAGCCGAGCTTCACTTCAATCGTCTCGAACAGCTGCCGGAACGGGTACATTTCCAGCTTGACTTTGATACCCGGGTTTTGCTTCTCGAAGCCGGCGATAACATCGTTCAAGCCGTGTTTATCCCAATCCGAGAGCGTAATCATCGTAATTTCCGCAGTTCCGCCGTCGGGTTTCTTCCCTGGCGCCTCCGTGCCCGGAGCAGCGGTATCGGTGGAAGCCGGAGTCGCATTGTTGGAAGACGTACACCCGGCGGCCAGCATCAATGCCAATATGGAAGCAACGAGCGCGGATAACGATTTCTTCAAGCGGAATCCTCCCCTTCTCTTCATCTCAAGCTCTCGATAATGCCTTGAAAGAGGCTCAAATCCTGTTTAAAATCCTCCGGCGTCGTCTTAGGCTGAAGTTCTTGCGTGACCACATCGTAAAAATATTCCAGCTCATGCGTATAAGGATCCTTGAACGTGGGCCGGACGACGGATTCATAGTAAGCGTCGCCGATCGTTTCCGATACGATCAGCCGTGTAGGCAGGTGACGGATATAAGGCGTGTCGTACTGTACCTTCAACGATTTGGCCGAAGAGTAGACCTCGATATGGGCATCGAACCGTCTTTGGTTATCCACCCCCGTTTCAAACGTCGTATAGAACCCGTCGTATTCGAGAAGAGCGCTGATATATCTCCCGCCATTCCACTGCGCAGCCGCTTTTACCCGCTTCGGCACCCCGATAATTTCGCGCATGGCCGACAAATCGTGGCTGCTGAGCCCGCATAGCAGCCGGTAGGCGGACACCAGCTCCGGCGGCGCCTCGCCAATCGCGTCCAGCACCATCCGCTGCGCCCGCTCCGACTTGTCGCGCATCATTTCCTCGGATATATCCTGAAACCGGAGCACATTGCTGGACTGCTCGATGATCAGACGGTTCTGCCCGATAATATCGCGCACACGCGCATATTGTATTTGGTCCATGCTCCTCACTTTTTCCGCCGCCTGCACGAAGGCCGGGGCGAAGCGGCGCATGTAGCCTACCATGACCTGCACACCCGCTTCGTCCCTTGCCGCAATGATGGCGTCCGCATCCGCCTGGTTTAGGGCCATCGGCTTCTCGATCAACACGTGCTTCTTCTGCTGCAAGGCCGCTATCGCGCATTCGGCATGGTATTCGTCGCTGTTCAGCACGAATACCGCATCAAGGTCCGGCTGAGCCGCCATAGTATGCGCATCCGCATACAGCTTCCTGACCCGGTACCGTTCCCCCATAGCCTGCAGCAATTGCGGCGAAATATCGCATAAGGCGGCTATCTCATACCGGTCCGAGAGCGTCTCCAGGATGGGCAAATGAATAATTTGCGCCACTTCCCCCAAGCCAACAACGCCTACCTTTAATCTTTTCATCGTATCCCTCCCGTAATTTCGCTGCTTGCTGGATTCGTTGCATACTGCCTTAGCCTTTCACGGAACCGGCCACGGCCCCATGGATCATATACTTTTGCACGAACAGGAAAATCACGAACGTCGGCAGCAGAGCCAATGTGGCGGCTGCGCTCAAGCTTCCCCAATCCGTTGCGTACTGCTGCATAAACATTTGAATCCCGACGGGGATTGTCATCAGCTCGTTCTTACGCAGGAATACATTGGCAATTAAGTATTCGTTCCAGGAGAACAGAAACGAAAAGATGGCGACGGCGGCAATCCCGGGGCCTGAGATCGGCAGGATGATCCGGACAAAGCTTTGCGACTTGGTGCAGCCGTCAATCCAGGCGGCTTCCTCCAGGTCCTTCGGGATCGCATCGAAAAAACCTTTGTACATCCAGATCGCAAACGGCAGATTGGCTGTAATGTACAGAATACAAACCGCAAAATACGTATTAATGAGATCCAATTTACGGAACATGATAAAAAGCGGAATGAGCACCAGGATGACCGGGAACATTTGCAGCATGAGCAGGGAATTCGAGTACAGCTTGATAAAGACCGAACGGTATCTCGAAAGCGCATAGCCTGCGAAAGCGGCGAGAATAATGCTTGCACTCGTTCCGATCAGCGCAACGATTATACTGTTCTTGAAATACATCCAGAACTTCGCCCGGGAATTCAAATAAATGAAATTGTCCAGCGAAGGCTGCTTGGGCAGCAAACTTTTGGATGACAAGATTTCGGACGTCGGCTTCAGGGAGTTCAAAATCACCATAATGATAGGCAAATTGACCAGAATCACAATGATCAGAAGGGTAGTAAACAGCATCCATTTGCGCAGCTTCTTGTGTTTCATTCGATCCCCTTCCTTTTAGTCTTGGCTTTTATTTTGATTTCGCAAGAACAGGGTGGCGAGCGTCATCAGAATAATGAGAGCGACGATGGCCATCGCCGAGCCGGTGCCGACATCGTTTTTCGTAAACGTATACTTATAGGCGAGAATAATTAAGTTTTCCGTTGCGTTGGCAGGCCCGCCCTGCGTCAGCAGCCAGATCGTATCGAAGTCGTTAAACGACCAGATGGTCATCAGAATCCAGCACACCACTGTAATCGACTTGAGCTGCGGCAGCGTAATATGCACGAAGGACTGCCATCTGCCGGCGCCGTCCATAGAGGCGGATTCATACAGCGACTGGTCTATGCTCTGCAGGCCTGCAAGGCAGGAGATCATCATGAAGGGAAAGCTGCGCCATATTTTGATCAGGCAGACGGTAAAAATAGCCCATTGCTCATTGGCAAGAAACAGGATCGGCTTGAATCCCAGCCACACGAGGAAGGTGTTCACCAAGCCCTCCTGCGCCCCGAGCATCCACCGCCAGCTGATAATCGATACGATGGAGGGAACAATCCAGGGCACCAGCAGCGCAACCCGGAAGAAGCCCCTCCCCGGGATATCCTTGTTCAGCAGGACGGCGAGCCCGAGGCCGATAACATAGCTGCCAATGACGGAAAAAAAAGCGAAGATAGCGCTGAAATATAAGGAATGGATAAAGTCCGGCATCGTAAACAAGCGCAAGTAATTGACAATGCCCACAAACGTCCCCTGCTGAATGAGCGAGCCGTCGCTTAAGCTGTACAGCAGCCCGGAAACAAAGGGGTAGAAATTAATCAGCAGGACGAGAAACAGGGACGGAAGCAGATAATAAACCGGCAGCAGCTCGAACCTTCGTTTTGTCGTTGGCCCCATCGTTTATTTTTCCTTCATAATCGATTTCATCGTTTGATTCGCTTTATCCATGATCGCCTTCGGATCTTTGCCGAGCATAATTTCCTGGGTCAGCGTCTGCATGACGCCTTCGCCTTCAATTTCATTCAGCTCAGGGAATACGGCCGGGTACGGATAAGCGGTCGTCTTGCCGATCGGAATCCATTTCTCAAGAATTTCTTTCCGCTCCGGATCGTCCTTGAAATACGGATCCTCTGTAAACGATTTCTTAACCGGCAGCTGGGTGACATGCCCCTTCGTCCACAGCGCCTTATTGTTTTGCGACCACCATTTCATGAACTGCTTCGCTTCCTGCGGGTGCTTGGATTGCTTGTAAAGCATGATGTTATTGATCCAATAAATCGTCCCTTTCTCGCCATGCGGCCCGGTCAGCGGGTCCATCAGCCCGATTTTATCCTTCAGCTCCGGCAGCTGGGCAGGAAACCCGGGATTTTTGATAATAATGGCGGCGTCGCCCTGCCCGAACGACTTGGTAGCGTCATCGCCGGTAAAGCCTGCTCCGGCTGGGTTAATCGAGCCGTCCTTCACCATATCGGCCAGCAGCTGAACCGCTTCCACATTGCGTGAATTCAAGAAATCGACTTTCTTGTCTTTGTTAAACAGTCCGCCATTGTTGTTCAGCATAAGCGAAAATACGTAGTGCGTCCCCCCGGTATCGCCCGGCATGACCATGCCGTACTTCCCGTTCCCGCTTAATTTTTTGGCAGCCGCTCTAAGCTCCTCCCACGTTTTCGGCGGTGTAACGCCGGCCTGCTGGAACAGGTCTTTGCGGTAATAAGGAACGCGGATATCTATGGCCCACGGCAGAGCCACATAATGGTTATCGTACTTCATTAAATCCACGGTATTGGGCAGAAAATCATCCCCGTTTTTCTTGAGATCGTCGACAACGTCGTCAATCGGCAGAATGGCGCCCATCTGCGAGAACTGAAACGCCTGATAGCCTGCGCCGGTACTGATATCCGGAGCCGTGCCCGCAGCGATCGCCGAAGTGAAGGTTTGGTACCAATTGTTCCACGGTGTAGACTGGTAGCTGACCTTGATATTCGGGTTCTCACTGTTGAACTGGTCGACGAGCGCCTTGGCCGTATCGATATATTCCGGCGGCCCCCAGACCATGTCCCAGAACTGCAGCTCGACCTTGGCGCCATTGCCGGCGGATGGATTCGATTTGGCGGCGTCTTGAACGGAACCGGATGGCTGGGATTGCTGTCCGGCATCCCCCGAGCAACCCGCTGCGGAAGCGGCCAATACCGTTGTAAGCAGCACAAGCATCGTTTTTTTCATCCCACTCAACTCCTCTTTAGTGTGGTAAACCCCTGCCCTGCGGATAAGCCGGGTAAAAACGTTTTCATTTTCCTGGAAGCTTCCCCTTTAAACACCCCTCCCTTCTATTGCTGCTCTTCATTCCTGAGGCTCGCCCCGCAGCTGTCCCGAACGACGAGCTGCATTTGAAAAATAATTTTTTTGGGTACCAGCTCATGTATGTCTTTGCCTAAGGAATCCATAATCATCTCGACCAGCGTCCTGCCGATATCCTGCAAGGGCTGCCGCACAGTCGTCAGCGCCGGCTTCCACAGCCGGGCCGAATGCACATCGTCGTAGCCGACGACGGCAATATCCTGGGGAACCGACCATCCGTGCTCCTCCAACGCCTTGATCGTGCCGAAAGCCAGCACATCGTTGCCGCAAAAGAGGGCTGTGAAACGCTCCCCGGATTCCAGCAGCCGGCGCGCCGCCTCGTATCCGTTCTCAAATGTAGGCAGGCCTTCGATGCGCTGGATCAAAGCTTCGTTAACAATGAGATCGTTCGTCATAAAAGCATTCCGGTATCCGAGCTCGCGCTTGGCGGAAACGGAAGGACCGCCAATATACCCGATATGACGGTGCCCCTGCCGGATTAAATGATCCGTCGCATCCGTCGCCCCTTGAATATGGTCGCCGAAGATGCAGTTCGCTTGAGGGATTCTTGGATCCAGCGTCACAATGGGAATGTCGTACCGCTTCGTCAGCGCGATCAGATCCGACATCTCTTTCGCCGTCTCGATGACGGAGGAGCCATAGATGATGCCGTCCACCCGCTTCTCGATAAACGACTTGGCGAACGCAATTTCCTTCTCCCTCTGGTGATCGGTCGAACCGATGAGCAGCGTATAGCCCAGCTCCCACAGCTCCTTCTGCACAATATCCAGCAGGAAGACCCAGAATTCATTGGTCAGTTCCGGGACGAGCATGCCAATCGTTTTGGTCGACTTTTTGATCATCGTTCGCGCATTTTGATCCGGCTGAAAGTTTAGCTGCTCAATCGCCTGCTGTACGCTGTCGCGCGTCGATGGCTTGACTTTGTTTTTTTCGTTCAATACGCGGGAGACCGTAGCGATGGAGACGCCGGCCAGCTGTGCAACCTCTTTAATCGTTATCTTCATGGATCGGACCTCGTTTTGTGCTGGTATTTGTTTGTAAACGTTTTTACGGTTTACTTGATACTACTTATATTGGGCATGCGGGGAATTTATGACCGTTAGGCTGGAAACGCGAGCAATTAAACCTATGCGTTTGAGCCATTGGAAGAAGTGGGGAATGAGATTCCCAACGCTGTGTAACTCTATTAATCTATGTAGTGCGGACACGAGCTTAAAGGCAGCCGTTGCTTTAATCCGCAGCCTGACAAAGCGGCCGCTGTATGGCAGCTAAATATTGCTTGACTCTCCGGTAGCAAACTGTTAGCATAAGCATGTAACCGCCTAGAGAGCGCTTACTGTCAGTTTTATGAATATAACTGTGACGGTTGGAGTCCATTAGAGAAAACCCGAACGATCGGATACGCTCGCCTGCGAGCTTATCCGATCGTTCGGGTTTTTGTTTTGTTGACCGGACTCCTCCCGGATAAAGGAGGTGGGTCCCTCAGTTTACGGCCAAGCAGGATGAAGTATTGAATCAAGACGGAAAGAATCACATAACGAAGGAGGTAGCGGTATGCTTCAAGTTCAAGCATGGAGCCTGATGAAAAGGCGGTTCAAACTACTCGCATCGGTTGTTCTCTCCCTTCTTATTTCGGGGTTGTCTGTTTTCCCCGCATTTGCGGCGACTCCACAGAATACTGTCAACGCTTCGGCAACACTCGCTTACAATCTCAAAGGACTTAACCACAACGTGGCTGTTCAGAAAGCTTACATCGCTTCAACGTATGTTTACGTCACCCAGCGGTCGGGAGGCACGTGCTATTGTCTAAAGAAAATAAAGTTATGAACTGAAAAATAAAGTATTAGACTAGCGCCCCTTGATTAAGCTAACGGGCAGTTTAGTTGAATAGTATTTCAAATACAAAATATGGTATTATGCAAGTAGTATTTTTATGACAGTCAATGCAGGAGGCGAATGGAATTGAATACTCCAAGCAGAATTTCTAAAAGTCGCTTTGAAAAAGCAAAAACATACATAATGTCAAAAGGGCGAGAATTAGAACGCGCTCGGTTCGAATTCGAATTTGAAAATGGGAGCAGGGAAAGTGTTATTGCTCAGCTTCGAACATTTCAAAACGTGGACGGTGGATTTGGGCATGGCATAGAGCCTGATTTTTGGTTACCACATTCATCGCCAATGGCCACATGGGCTGCAGGACAAATCCTTATGGAAATAGACGCGGACATTAATGAACCAATAGTTGGGCCGATGATTGGTTACTTGACAAACACAAATGACATTGAAACAGGAATGTGGGACTCCGTGTTGCCTGAGAATAACGATTACCCACATGCTCCTTGGTGGCATTGGCATCTGGGTGTTCAGAAAAAATGGATGTTTAATCCCAGTGCAGAACTTGCTGCTTTTCTTATTCATTGGTCTCCCGAAAAAAGTGAAGCTGCGGAATTAGGTTGGAATTCCATCCAAAAGGCAGTATCACATCTAATGAGCAGAACTGAAATGGACAGGCATGAAATTAACAATTTTCAGCAATTGCTTAAAATAATAAAGCCCCATGAAGCCATGTTTAGTGTCAGAATTCAATATTCATTGAATGACGTTTCCGAAAAAATTTTGGGGTTAGCGGAACAATGTGTTGATAAGGATGCATCCACATGGACAGAAGGCTATAAACCTCTTCCACTTGATTTTATTGACGGACCCGACCATCCTCTATGTGAAAGATTCGGTTCATTGGTAGAACAAAATCTCAATCTTTTTATTGAACAAATGTCTGAAGAAGGAATCTGGGACATCTCGTGGGGGTGGTCAGATTTTCCGGAACAATTTCGAGTTGCAAAGAAAAATTGGAAGGGCATTCTGGCCGTTAATCGCTACAAGCAACTCAGGGTGTTTGGCTATTTGGAATAGACATTATTTAACTATCGGATACGTTAGTTGAATGAAAGAGCGACAGTCTAGGACTATATTTTCTCGTCCTTGGCTGTCGCTCTTTCAATTTCTATGGTCAGTCTAACACTTATTTTCCAGAGCCCGACGGTTTGACGATTCGAATTGTCGCGTGGAATAAGGATATCCAGTCTAGTACTTTATTTTCTTATGACAGCTATCTCTCCAGATTGCTGATTAACGGGAGCGATGCGACGTATGTAGATGAAATGACCGTCACCAATGCCGATCACTGCCAAACACTGGACATGTACACCTATAATGATATAAATTACTTTTATTTCAGCTCGAAGGGCGACTCCTCAACAACGTATAACTGGTCGCTTCAAGTAGCAAGACTTCAATACTCGCCTGGCGCAACCTATGATTATACGGATCTTCATCGCTTCACCTATATGAATTACGCCAACGAAACCGGCAGCCGGTTAGGCGAAACCTACCGAGTGGATGCCGGCGGCAACAGTACCCACACCGTGTTCCGCGTGCAAACGGCCGAAGGAACGGTAACCTGGTCCGATTTATGACACGGTCGCCTTGAACCAGCTTCTTGACGGCAATGAACAGGTACGCATGGACAGCGCAGCGGCAAAAAGCGCCTGCGTTGGCAGCTTCACGCAGTCGGGCAGCGACATCGTCAGACCGAACGGTTCTTTCCAAGGAACCGATATGCTCAGCAATACGGAAATCTATACATCAGGCGGGGCGGAAGGCGATACTCCGCAGATTGCTATGATGTCCAATACAGGGACATACAAGACCCTTGTAAATATTACTATCGTAGGAACCCATGAAATCGAAGGAGTTCAGACGAAAAACAGCAACGTTTATTTTACTATCGTGACAGACCCCGTAAATAAGAAGAATACGCAGAAAATTTATTACGTGCCTGACAGCAAATTTTAAGCTTCCCATGGCTTGTACGCAAAAAATCTCGTCTCCTGAGAGACGAGATTTTTTTATAGACCAGATTCTAGCTTACGCTTTGCCGGACCGCTTCTTTACGCCGTTCCTTCAGAAGAAAAGTCAGCGGCACCGCAACGATGCAAATGATCATGGCCGTCAGGAAAACGTCCTGAACCCCCAAGGTCATCCCCTGCTCTTTAATAAACTGGGCGCTTGCCCCTGCTCCCGCAGTCAATTCTTTCTGATGAGAGACCGAGCGGGCGGTGAGTAAGGAGCTGAAAATCCCAATGGATAAAGCCCCCGTCGCTTGGCGCATCCAATTCGTCACCGATGAGGCGTGGCCGGATTTCTCCTTGGCAATGGCCGACATTCCCGCGTTCATAACCGGCATAAACGCCAGCGCGATCCCGATATAACGGATCGTCATCCAGAACGCCACATACATATGCGTCGCTTCCAGGGTAATATGGCTTAATTCCCAGGTCGATACAATCAGCAGGATGATGCCGCCGAGAATGAGCCAGAAAGGACCCGTTCTCGAATACAGCTTACCGACGATCGGAGACGACACCGCCATCACCAAGGAGCCCGGCAGCAGCACTAAGGCCGTATTAAACGCCGTCGACTGTTGAATATCCTGGAGAAAAATAGGAATGAGAAAGGTGCCCGAGTATAACGATGCGGTTATGACGCAGTTGATAATCACGCTGCAGGTGAACCGTTTCGTCCGGAAGACGCTTAGATTCAACAGCGGCTCCTTCAAAGCCAGCTCCCGGCGGATAAAATAGATCAGAGTAAGGATGCCAATGAGCAGGAAGGTAATCGTCTTCCCGGAGGTCCAGCCCCAGCCGTTCCCCTCGCTGAATGCAAGAATGATACACGAGCTGCTAATAATAACCGTCACAAAGCCGGGCAAATCGAATGTTTTCGATTGGCTGGCACGGTAATACGGCAGACACTTGAGGGCAACCGCAATCGCGATCAATCCGATCGGTAAATTAATAAGGAATAAGGATCTCCAGCCAAAATACCCTGCCAGCCAGCCGCCCAATGTCGGCCCGAAAGCCGGCGCCAGCATCGAGGACAGGCTCCACAAGCTCAGCGCGAACGCCTGTCTGTCTTTCTCGATAAATTGGTATACCATCGTCATCGTCGTCGGTATGATCAGGCCGCTGCAAACCCCTTGCATAATGCGAAAAAACACCAGCACCTCGATGTTCCAAGCCACCGTGCATAAAGCGGAGAACAGCGTAAAACCGGACAACGAAAAAATGTACAGCCTTTTGTAGCTCCACCGGTCTCCGAAGTAACCGACCACCGGAGCGACGACGCCTGTCGCCAGCAAAAATCCCGTAATCATCCACTGAACTACGCCCAGCTCCGCCTGAAAGTCCTTCATAAATATAGGAAAGGCCACATTAATCGTCGTTGAGCTGAGGATGGACATGAAGTTCCCGAAAAAAATAGATAAAATAATAAGCCAGAATGAAGTGCTTTTTGCCGTCTTGGTTTCCAATCGTGCTTCCACCCGCTTCCGTTTAATAGAAAAATGTTCATTTGTATGTAGTTGTATAATACATTTAATTATGCACTTGTATTATACAACTAGATGACAGAATGTCAATTCAAAAATGAACAAAAAGGGCAGGAAAAATAAAAGAAACCTGAGCATTGTCCGATGGAGATGAACCTTCCAAAAGACAACAATCAGGTTTTTCACGCGATTAAGCTTATCAATTTAGGTGACACCGCAAAAATTAAGAGTTCTCTTTATTGGCCCCGAGCTTGTAAGCGCTGAGTTGACGCTAATGGAATACTAGACGAGTGGCATCGCTCGCTAGACTTGGAAAATTATCACACTCTGCTTTGATGGTACATCGCTTTATTCCATAGTTTGACTTTCATAGCTTCATCTATACAGCTCACATAGAGCAGCTGGTAATAGTTCCTTCTCGTTTTATGCCAAAAGGATTTCATTTTAAAAAGGATATCCACGTACATAACCTCCTTAAAACTATATCGGTTCATGTGTACGAAGATATTATAGCTTACTTTACCTTTATTGTGTTATCTTTCGTTTGCAGCAAGGATATAGCCCAGTCTGCGCAGACGCAGCTTGGGCCCAAGCCGTGGCTTGAACCTCTTCCGCTCCATGCGTTATCAAGCCTTGGCCTTCGCCAGCAAATACAGGAAATAGGGCGCGCCGATGATGGCCACAACAATGCCTGCCGGAATTTCCGTCGGCTGCAAAAGCCAGCGGGCGAGCGTATCCGCCACGATCAACAATAAACCACCGGTCAGCATGGACGCAGGCAGCAAATATTGCTGCTTCGGTCCTACCAGCTGCTTGGCCAGGTGCGGCCCGATCAGCCCTATAAAGCCAATTGCGCCGCCGATGGCAACGCAGGAGCCTGCGAGCGCAACCGCGGCCACAAGCAGACCCAGCCGCTGCCGCTCGACATGCGCCCCGAGGCCTGTGGCCATCTGGTCCCCTAAATTCAACACATTCAACGCATTGGCTCTAAGTATCACGTAAGGGACGAAGACGACAAGCCACGGCAGCAGGGACAGCACGAATTTCCAGTTCGTCCCCCAAATGCTGCCGGCCAGCCAGACGGCGACGAATTGATAATTTTGCGGGTCCAGCCTGATGGTCAGCACGATCATCAGCGCGGTGATGCCTGCCGCTACCCCGATTCCGACCAGAATAAGCCGTGTCGGGGATATACCGACTTCCTTTTTATAGGACAGAAGATAGATCAGAGTCGCAGCCGCTCCCGCACCCAACAAGGCACAGAACGGCAGCAAATAAACGGACCCCATCTTCTCTACCGGATAGAACGAGATGAATAGGACGACCGCCAAGCCGGCTCCGCCATTGATGCCCAGAATACCGGGATCAGCCAGCGCATTGCGCGAAAGCCCTTGAAGAATGGCCCCGGACAGAGCCAGTCCTCCTCCCACAAGTACGGAGATGACGATGCGCGGCAGACGAAACTCAAACAGGATAAGCTCCTGCTTGGCTGTGCCGTTCCCCAACAGCGTGCCAATGACGTCTCCCGGCGATAGCCGGATAAACCCCGTATTCATACTAATGATGAATGTAATGACAATAGCGCCTAACAGCAGCGCCATCATCGTATAGGCTCTTACGGCCCGCTTACGAATAACATTCTCGGTAACGGATTCCATCAGATTAGAGCTCCCTCCTTTCCTTGCGTGCCAGATAGAGGAAGAACGGAACGCCAATCAACGCGATGAGCGCACCGATAGGCGTCTCAAAAGGCGGGTTTACCATCCTTGCGCCAATATCGGCAATAACCATCAGCAGCCCGCCCAGCACGGCCGAGCACGGAATGATCCACCGGTAATCGACTCCGACGAGCGCGCGGGCGATGTGGGGAATCACGAGCCCTACGAAGCCGATCGAGCCGACAGCGGATACCGCTGCACCGGCAAGCACCAGCGAAATCAGCGTGCCGGCCAGCTTGATCCAGCCTGTCCGCTGCCCCAGTCCCGACGCGATCTCATCGCCGAGGCTCAGCACGGTAATGGAACGCGCCAGCAGCAGCGCGGCGACGGTGCCGCCGACAATCCATGGCCAGACGATGTTGATCTGCAGCCACTTGGTGCCCGCCACCCCTCCCGCATACCAGAAGGCCAAGTCCTGCGAGATGTGGAAATAAAGGGCGATGCCTTCGCTAAGAGCGACCAGCAGCGCGCTTACCGCGGCGCCCCCCAGGGCGAGCCGCACGGGCGTCAGCCCGCCTTTGGCGATAGACCCTATGCCGTAAACGAGCCCTGTACCGACAGCCGCACCGGCGAAGGAAAACAGAATCAAATAATGAAACGGAAGACCCGGAAAAAAAGCGAAGCAGAGCGCCAGCACGAAGCCGGCTCCCGCATTGATTCCAAGCAAACCGGGATCGGCGAGCGGATTGCGCGTCATCCCCTGCATAATTGCGCCGGATACCGCAAAGCCAATCCCGACGAGCGCTCCCGCAAAAGCCCTCGGGAGCCGGAGCTCCTGAATAATCTGATGCTGCGTCAAATCCGGGTTAAAGTGAACAACAGCTTCCCATACGGTGGCCAATCGAATATCGGCCGCTCCTACGGATACGGAAACCATCAAGCCGAGCAATAAGGCCGCGAGACCTCCAACCAAAATCAAAGTGGCGACCAAAGGCCGTGAACGCAGCTTCGGTCGTGAAGCGGCAGGCGCTTCGGATACTGAACTCATGTGATAAATCCCCTTTCATAATACCCCAGGCGGAACAACGGGAAACCGCCGTGCGCCATGAGTATCCCAAGCTCATCTTCGATAATGATTCTCATTATCGTAAATGATAGATTGTTTTGTCCCAAATTGCAATGGATACCTGAAAATTCGACATTCGGTGGCCCAAAAGGAACAGCCCCGGCACCTTAAAAAAGGTACCGGGGCTGCTTTTGGAAAATTAAGCGTGTATTGGCTGGGCGATCCAGCGATCCAGCCAATCCGCCTCTGCCGCTTACCATACGGCGATATGTCCGTCCGTTCTCGGCTCCGTGCCTCCGACGAACCCTCTTCCCGCCGGATTGCGGAGGATGATCTGCCCGCGGCCAAAGCTGAGAGAGGACGGGCTGCACAGGATGTGATGCCCTTTGCGCTGAAGCGCCTGCGCGATATGCGCCGGGAAGCCCGGCTCCAGCTCGACCGTCATCCCCTGCTTCCACTGCCAGCGCGGAGCATCCAGCGCAGCCTGCGGATTCATATGAAAGTCGAGCAGGTTCATCATCAGCTGTACATGCCCCTGCGGCTGCATGAATCCGCCCATAATGCCGAAAGGCCCTACCGCCTCCCCATCCTTCGTCAGAAAGCCGGGGATGATCGTGTGGAACGATTTTTTCCCCGGCGCGAGCGCATTCGCCTTCGATGCGTCAAGAGCAAAGTCCGCGGCGCGGTTTTGTATTGCAATGCCGGTATCCGGGATCACCACTCCGGAGCCGAAGCCCATGTAATTGCTCTGAATGAGCGAAACCATATGGCCCTGCTCATCCGCCGCGGCGATGTAAACGGTGCCTCCGCGGGGAGGCTGTCCTGCCAGCGGCTCGCGTGCCTTATCTCCGATGAGGGCCGCACGCTCCTCCGCGTATGCATCCGACAGCAGCTCCGCAGGCGTTACCTTCATCTTCGCACAATCCGTCACATGCTCGAAGCCGTCGGCGAAGGCCAGCTTGACCGCTTCGATCTGCTTGTGAACCATCTCTACGTCATCCCTGCTCGTGACGGCAAGACGCTTCAGCACATTCAGCGCCATCAGCGCTACGATGCCTTGGCCGTTGGGCGGAATTTCCCATACGTCGTAGCCGCGGTAATGAACCTTTATCGGCTCTACCCACTCCGGCTTGTATGCTGCCAGATCGTCCGCGGTTAAATATCCGCCGTGCGTCTGGATGAAGGCGTCGATCTTCTGCGCCAGCCCCCCGCGGTAGAACGACTCCGCATTCGATTCCGTGATAGACCGCAAGGTCTCCCCATGGTGCGGATACGTGACGTAGTCCCCCGTCGCCGGATACCTGCCGCCGGGGGCGAAAGTTGTGTACAAAGGCTCGAATTCCGGGCCTTTCTCCATCCGGTTGAACTTCGCGAATTCGTATTCGAATAATGCGCCAAGCGTAGCCGACACGGGGAAGCCCCGCTCGGCGTATTGAATCGCCGGCTCGAACAGCTCGGCAAAAGGAAGCTTGCCGAACCGCCGCGACAGCTCCGCCCAGGAAGCAGGCGCTCCCGGTACCGTCAGAGGAACGATGCCGTACTGCGGCATCGTCTGGTACCCGCGCGAACGCAACGCTTCAATAGACAGACTCTGCGGCGCCGGCCCGCTGCCATTCAGTCCATGCAGCTTGCCTTCCGTCCATACGAGCGCGTACAAGTCGCCCCCGATCCCGTTGGACGTCGGCTCCAGCACCGTCAGACTGATCGCCGCCGCGAGCGCGGCATCGATTGCGTTACCGCCCCGCTTCAGCATGTCCAGCCCCGCCTGCGCTGCCAGCGGCTGGGAGGTGGCTACCATGCCGCGGGAAGCGTAAGTGCATGTGCGGCGGGACGGGTTAGGATAATGATGCGGATCAAAGGTCGCCATGCTCTGCCCTCTCCTTTTTATCCGATTATAATTGAGCGTCCAGCCAGTCGTAGGCCACCCGGCCGGAGATTTCATGCTCCCCGTCGAACAGATCGAGCGCCAGCCTGTCCTTGACATCCAATAAGGAATATACAGACCCAAGTTTCTCATAAGCTTCCAGCGTGCCCTGCTCCGGGAAAATACGATCCCTTGTCCCGGCTTCGAGAAGCAGCGGACGCGGGGCAATCAAGCTGAGCACATCCGGCATCTCCGCAGCGAGCGAGAGACCGGGAACATAATTGTCGATGCAATGATGGATGGAGAGAAGACTCGCCTGAAACGTATTGGCGAAGCCGCTGACAACCGCCGCCGAAATCCGTTCGTCGACAGCGGTCGTATATGAACATACCAATCCGCCGCCCGAGATGCCCATACAGCCGATCCGCTTCGCATCGACATCGTTTCTTTCAAGCAAATAGTCGACGCAGCGCATCGTTTCATACACTCTGTATCCGGCCATCGTTTTGCCCATCGCAAGCAAAAAGCTGGAAATCCGGTTGCAGGAATTTCCGTCCTTGGCATTCTCGACGAGCTTCCGGTCTCCGAACCCGAGCAGCTCCGGCGCCACGACAAGAAATCCCCGGTTCACGAGCTCGACGGCGAAATTTTTCTGGTAGCCCGCTTCTCCCGTTTTATCCGATCCGTCGGGATTCAGCCCTACAATGTCCCTGCTCCCGTAGCCATGCCCGTGACAAGCAATGACAGCCCGCCGCTTCTCCTCGGCAGCATCCTTCGGAATCAGGACATATATCGGCATGTACAGCTGCTCGAAGGTTTGAATCTGTATCCTTTCCCTTCGATAAGTGCCGCAGTCGACCGATTCCAGAAGCGTGACCGACAGCGGCGGCGCTTGCTGCGGGAAGCCGCCTAACAGCTGAATGAAGCGTTCCCTGAAACTCTGCTTCCAGGCATGCCACTCCGTCTGCGAGCCGCCTTGGAAACGATCCGTTAATGAAGTGCTGTTGTACAAAAACGTTAAATAGTCATCCGGATTCCACATGATCGACACCTCCGATAAATCGTCCTCCATAACCATAACCATTCATTCTCTCAATAATACCGCTTGTTCATCCGCTTCAATAGCGGCTTTGCTGGCGAGCAGCAGGTCCTGATGCGAAATGCGGTACGGCTTCCCCGCTATCCGCTGCAGCAGATCCCCGGTCACCGATACGGGTGCCTGGACCAGATTCACCTGATGAAATTTCTCTTGATGCGTCATGGCAAACATCAGTTCGTCACCACCGACCGACGGATCGCCGAATAACCGCAGCTCCACGCTGCCCTTTGTTCCCGTTACGAAAACCCGGCAGTCGCCGAATGCCCAGCACTGCTCGGGAGTATGCCAGTCGGTATACAGCTGGGCCATTACATTCCCCTCCATCCGAACCTGAACGGCAGCGCAATCGTAAAAATCCGGATATTCCGGCAAAATATTTTTGATCATGACGCTGCTAACGTGGCGGATCTCCCTGCCTGTCAGCCACCGGAGCAAATCGAAATCATGGATGAGCAGGTTCACGATGATGCCGCCGTTTTGCTCCTTGGAGAAATGCCACGCAGGCCGTGACGCCGGGGTCAGCTTATGGGGCTTGCGCATCGTGATACTGATGAGGTCGCCCAAATATCCCTCCTCCGTCAGCTGCTTCAATGTAACAAGGCAGCTTCTCTCTCGGGATGTCAGCAGCATGCCTACCTGAATCTGATCCCGCTGCAACACGGCTTCAAGACGGTTCAGTCCGTCTCTTGAAGTAACGGCCGGTTTATCCAGCATGATGTGCTTTCCGTGCTTTTCACATAGTTCAATAAGGCCTATCTTCTCATTATTGATGGCTGAGCTGCCTACAATCGCCACCTCGGGAGCAAGCACACGCTCCAGACTATCGCACAGCGGGATGTCGTACTTTTTCGCCAGGGCTATCGCCAGTGACGGATCGTCCGCCTCATAAATTCCCGCACACGCGTACCCGAAGCCTATCATCTCCCGAATGAACATCTCGATATGGCCATGGCGGCAGCCTATGATACTAAATTCGCGATTTTCCATACTTTTCCTCCTTAACCCTTCAATCCGCTGGTACTGATGCCCTCGACGATATATTTCTGGAAGCAGAAGAACACGATTACGACAGGTAAGAGCGACAAAGTCGACATGGCGAACATGCCGCCCCAATTGCTGAGCGAATCCGCATCGAGAAACAGCTTCAGCGCGAGCGAGACCGGGTAAAGCTGCGGCTTGTTCAAATACAGCAGCGGTGTGATGAAATCGTCCCATCGCCAGTAAAACGAAAAGATCGTCGACGTCACCAGCGCAGGCACGATGAGAGGCACAATGATCCGAAAAAATATCGAATATTTGCTGCAGCCGTCCATCTTCGCCGCTTCATCCATTTCCGGAGGAATCGTCCGAATGAACTGCATAATCAAGAAGATAAAGAAAGGCGTACCGAAAAAATGCGGAGCGATCACCGGTTTAAACGAGGACAGCCACCCCAGCTTCGAAAACATCACGTATTGGGGAATGATGGTCACGTCATGCGGCAGCATCATCGTCATCATGACGCAGCTGAACCAGAACGACTTGCCCCAGAACGGAATCCGGGCCAGTCCGTAAGCGACTAATGCAGAAGAGAAAACCGCTCCGATCGTTGCGAAGATCACAATAATGAAGGAGTTTTTGAAAAAGACGGTGAAGCTGTTCGAGCCGAAGCCCTTCCAGCCGCTCGCATAGTTGCCGAACTCCAGCCGGCTCGGAATCAGGCTGTAGGCGGTGGAAAATATTTCGCTGCTTGGCTTCAAGGAGCTGGCAGCCATCCAGAGGATCGGGTAGATCATCACCAGAGCCAGGAGGCTTATCACCACATGATACAGAATGGCTTTCCTATTCCGTGTCCGCATGCTACCTCTCTCCCTTCGACTCATAATGCACCCAATACGAGGACGTTTTGAAGATGGCGAAGGTAATCGCAGCAATAATAATTAACATGACCCAGGCCATGGCCGAAGCGTAGCCCATTTCGAAGAAAGCGAAGGCTCGGCGGTACAAGTACAGCGAGTACAGCAAAGTATTATCGAGCGGGCCTCCTTCTCCCCGGGATATGACATAGGCGGGGGTAAACGTCATGAAAGCCGAGATGATCTGCATGATCAGATTAAATAAGATAATCGGGCTCAGCAAAGGCAGCGTGATTTTGTAAAACCGGCGCCAGCCGCTTGCTCCGTCTACGCTTGCGGCTTCATAATAGGTTGCCGGAATATTTTTCAGACCCGCCAGAAAGATAAGCATCGAGGAGCCGAACTGCCATACGGAAAGCGCGATTAATGTCCATAAAGCCGTCGAAGGACTGCCGATCCAGGAAGTCGTCGTATGAATCCCGATCAGCCCCAGCACCGAGTTGAACAAGCCTTCGGTCCCGAAAATCTGCACCCACATGATGGATACGGCCACACTGCCCCCGATCAGCGAAGGCAAGTAGTAAGCGGACCGATAAATCCCGATCCCCCGGGCGGTGCTGTTCAACAGCATGGCAACAATTAATGCGAAAATCAGGCGAAGCGGTACGCTCGCAAACACATAGGTGAACGTCACGTGAAGCGATTTGACGAATTTCTCATCGTCGAGCACCATTTTCCGGTAGTTGTCGATGCCGATCCACCGAGGCGATTCAAACAAATTATAATCCGTGAATGAATAATAGAAGGAAGACAGGATCGGGTACAGCGTAAAAATCAGAAATCCGAGTACAAACGGCGCAATGAATACATAGCCGACCACATGGTCATTCTCACGCAGCTTCATAGATTACCTCCCTTGGCAGCAGACAGGGTACAATGCGGTAAAAGGAACCAGAACAGCGCGTGCGGCGCTGTTCTGACATTGGTGTGCGGGTTATTTTTTATTTTTTATTTTTCGCCAGAATGGCGTTCGCCTCTTTACTGAACTTGGCGGCCGCGTCGGCAGGCGCAATTTTGTTATACAAAATTTGCTGGCTCGTATCCGTCAGTAATTTGGTTACCTCTACGGCGCCAACGGGATCGATCGGGTTATCGGAGACCGCTGTTTGACCGGCCCATGCCACGTACTCCACGACTTTTTGTTCCTCCGGCTTCAGCAGCGGTTTGATCGCATCCTGCACCTTCGTGGAAATCGGAACCCCTCTTTCCCCTTTCATAATTTTGTTGGCTTCAATATCGTTAATCATAAAGTTAACGAACTTGATGGCTTCCTCTTTATTTTTCGAATTTTTGGCGACGGAGAGACCTTGGCTGGACTGCAGGTATAAGCCTTTGTCAATATTCGGCCCCGGAGGCGGCGCAATCTCTAAAGGACGTTTGGCAATAGCCGCATCCGCTGCGAACAGATTAGACCACGTGAACGTAGTTCCCGCATTGCCAAGCACGAGCTCGTCGTCCTCCGGCACGCCTTTCTTCTGCGATTGTTTATCCAGGGGAAGCAAATACCCGTTATTGTACATCCGCTGAAGTCGGGTATAGTAATCCGTGAACAGCTTATTGTCCGTGTAGCCGAGCGCAGTGCCGTCCGCCTTAAACAGGTTTTCTCCATAGGAGCGGAGATAATAAGCCAGGAAGTTCCGGTCATCGATATTGGCGGCGGCCAGCTTTCCTTTTGCTTTCAGCTTGGCTCCGATCGCTTCAAGATCGTCCCATGTCCAGTCTTTGGATGGCAGATTGGCGCCGGCGTCTTTAATCATCTGCGGGTCATAAACAACCGCCAGCGCGTTGACGCCAAGCGTAAGCTGGTACTGCTTGCCGTTATACTGGCCAATTTTCAAATAACTGTCGGAAATCGAGCTTTTGTCGATTTTGCCGTTCGCCATATAGGGGGCAAGGTCTTCCAATTGGCCTCTGTCCCCAAACTGGCTGACGTAAGCCACGCTCATTTGAATGACATCGGGCAGATCGTTAGCTGCCGCCTGCGGAACAAGCTTTTTCCAATAATCGTCGAATGAAGCGTACTCCGCCTCAATCTTGACATTCGGATTATTTTTCTCGTACATCTCAATCATTTTCAGCGTATAATCGTGCCGTGACTGTCCTCCCCACCAGGCGACGCGCAGCTTGATCGGTTCCTTGCCTTTGCCGGTATCGGTCTGAGCCTGCGAGGGCTGCGATTCGCCGTTTCCTGCAGCAGGGGCGGTATTGCTTGAGCTGCAGCCGATCGTACCTGTCAGGAGCATGGACAACGATAACGTTAGCGCAAACGTCTTTCTCATAAATTAGCCTCCCTTGAATTTGATTTCGCTCCCTTAATTCGTTCCTTCACTTGTTCCATTCGGCTTCCTGATCAAATCCCCGATGAGAATCGAGCTGCCTTCCCGCATCGACTTGTTGGCTGCAAAACCGATCGCATTGGACATCGCTCCGTCCCAAGAGCTGGCCTGCTGATGCAGCGGATCATTCAGATTCCCGCGGAACAGCATGTTTAACAGCCGTTCGTCACCGCCTCCATGCGCCCCCGTTGCAACAGGGATTTTGTAGGTGATCTCCTCCTGCATGCGGTTGTATACCCGCAATCGGTTGATGTCCTCTCCCGCATAGGGCCCTACCTCGCCGTGATAGGTTTCGGCCTCCATCCGGCCTTCGCTCCCGTTGATCGCCAATCGGAACCCTTCCAAAGGGGAGTGCGCCGTCAACGAATAGCTCATCAATGCGCCGCCGGCATATTTGACGTGCAGACTGACGGAATCTTCGATATCGATTTCTTCCGAAAAAACGCACTGATCGCGGTAATAAGCATCCACATCTTCGCAATCCAGATAGAGGTCCCGGTTAGAGAAGGCTTCGATATCAAAATAAAACTCGCAGGTCTGCTTATGACTACAGGTAAGACATCGCGTCCCCCGCTGCTCCCGGGTCGGCCCGTAAAACCGAAGCGTGCCGTATGAGGAAACCTGTACGGGCTCTTCTTCCAGCAGCCAATTAATGAAATCAAAATGATGGGTAGATTTATGAATAAGCAGCCCGCCTGAATTTTCCTTGCGGCGGTGCCACCTTCTGAAGTAGTCCGCGCCATGACGGGTATCGAGGAACCATTCGAAGTGGACGCTCAGGATGGAGCCGATCGTCCGCTGCTGCAGAAGCTCTTTGATCCGTGCGGCAAAAGGTCTGTATCGCATGTTAAACGTCACCGTTACTTTGCGGCCTGTCCTCTGCTCCGCCTCCAGAATGGCATTGCACTTGTCCTCATCTATCGTCAACGGTTTTTCTGAAATCGCATCACAGCCCATCTCCATCGCTTTAATAATGTATTCATGATGGTATTTATCGATGGTGGTGACGAGAACAATGTCAGGCTTCGCATCATGAACCATTTGTTCGAAGCTTTCATATACCGGAAACCCTCCGCCGCACTTTTGCTGAAGAAGCTCGGCGCGCTTGATGTTGGTGTCGTATACGCCAACGATTTTGGCGACATCCGAGAATTGCTTCACCATGGGAAGTGCAAACATCGATGTACATCGGCTTCCCGCTCCGACAATCGCGTAGGTTTTCATACGCTCACCCCTTGTTCGATTATGATTGAATATTCGGAATATTCTGTCAATAATTTCCAGAAAAATCCCTTTAGCTGCGCTCATAGACCGTTTCGCCTGCGGCTACCGTCTCTACAATCGTCCAGCCGCCCTCCGGTCTCACTTCGTACAGAATCATATCCGCCGGAGAACCGGGCTGAATCGTGCCGATCCCTTCTCCATCCAGACCGAACAGCTCCGCCGGATGCAGGGAAGCCATCGTGATGGCCTCGCCGAGCGAGGCGATTCCCGCAGCTGCCACATTGTGGACTCCCTTGTGCAGCGGTGTGGCCGATCCGGCTAATATATCCGGCGTGCTTGCCAGGTGCAGGAAGCCGTTCTCTTCCAATATCACGTCATCATTGATATGCGTGTGGTATCTGCCCGGCGGCATACCGGCCAGGTTTACCGCATCGCTGGTCAGAATCGCCTTCCTCCCTTTGGTGCGAATCATCACCTTCAGCGTAGACATCGGCAGGTGAAAACCGTCTCCAATGAGTCCTGCCCATGCCCGGTCACTCCGCAAGCTGCGCCCAAATGTAATTGGGATGCCGCTTTATGTACGGATGCGCACCGTTGCCGAGGTGCGTGCTCATCGTGACGCCCGCCTCGACGGCGGCCTGAATGTCTGCCTCTGATGCGGCGGTATGACCGATAGATGCGACAATGCCGAGCTGGCGCAGCCGCTTAATGAACTCAATGGCACCCGGCCGCTCCGGCGCCAAGGTGACCTTGCTTATACGCCCAGCTGCTGCCTCGTTCCATTCCAGAAACTCATCCCAATCCGGATCTCTCACCCACTTCAGGTTATGCGCTCCGCGCGGACCGTCTTCCGGAGAAATAAACGGACCTTCTACATGAATGCCGATAACGGCATGAGCGACCTGGGGATCCGTCTCGCAGGCTGCGGCCAAGGTCCGGATGCAGTGAAGCATACGCTCCCTCGGTCCCGTGACAATCGTCGGGCAAAAGCGGGTTACGCCGCCCTGGTGAAGTACTTTAACGATTTGCCTCACCGTATCGACAGTGACGTCCGTGCCGTTCAAATCGAATCCGCCGATCCCGTTCAGCTGCACATCAATGAGCCCTGGCGCGATCCAGCGATCCGCCGTAAGCTGATTCGTCTGCTCTACGGCTGTGACCCTGCCGTCTTCCACATTGACGGTAACCGGAAGTCCGGTCAGCCAGTGTTTACCTGTCCATGACTTTCTCATACGGCTCGCTCCTTTTGATTACACAACGAATAGGCCTTAACTTACCGCGATGAATAGGCCCTTGATTGTTCCTGGCTTCACAAACCGGCTTCTATTCCGTGGCTGCCAAGAGCGCGCGATCCGCCTCGGAAGCCGACTGCTCATCGATGAATAACGTATAGTTGGGGTGGGTTTTCAGAATCGTGGCCGGAACCTGGTTCGTGACGCCATGGGTGAACATATCTTTTATCGCCCGTGCTTTTACCTTATGGGGAACACAGGATACGATCATCTTGCTTTGCAGGATTTGGTGCACGGTCATCGTGATGGCCTGGCTTGGAACCTCTTCGAGCGAAGCAAACCACCCTTCCCCTACCTGCTGTTGTTTGCAACGATCGTCCAAATTTACAATCATATAGGCCTCTCTGGTATTAAAATCGGCCGGCGGGTCGTTGAAGGCGATGTGTGCGTTCTCGCCAATGCCGATTAACGCCAAATCGATAGGCGCCTTGCGGATTTCCGAGGTTAAGGCGGCGATTTGCTGCCCAAGATCTCCCTCGCCATTTACGAAGTGGGCACGATGGAGCGGAACCGGCAGCAGATCCACAAACCGTTCCTTTAAATATTTACGGAAGCTTGCCGGGTGCTCTTGCGAAAGATGCACATATTCATCCAGGTGAAACATCTCCACCTTGCTCCAATCGATATCCTTCGTGATCAGCGAGGCCAGCGTTTCAAACTGCGAGGCTCCCGTCGACAGCAGCAAGCGCGCCCCTCCCTGTTCCTCAATGCAGCGCTGCAGCTCCCGGGAGCAAAGCTTCGCCGCTTCACGTCCAAGCTCTCTTGCATTCTCCAGAATAGTTACGTTCATCTTAACTCCTCCTTATCCGATGCTCCGCATCAATAGAAATCGATTTCTATTAATGAAGATGTTGTATCTTTATGCGGCAATCCGCGATTTATTCCAACTTGGCAACCGAGTCCCGCGGGATAAATTCAGGCTGCAGCATGATCTCTTTTTCCGCTGCAGCGGAGCCGTTCATCAGGTCCATCAGCATCCGGCAGGCCAGTACGCCCATCTGGTATTTAGGCAAATTGACGGTAGATAAGGAAGGCGTCAGCATTTGGGACAGATCGATATTGTCAAATCCGATCACCGACAGCTGACCCGGCACATCCACCTTTTGCTCCTTCAGCTCGTTAATCACGCCGGCGGCGGTCAGATCGTTGCAGCATAAAACAGCCGTCGGCCGTTCGTCAGCCATTAGCAGCTTGCGTGTCAGCTCTTTGCCGTTATTGAATTCAAACGTACTGCTGTACGCCGTATTCTCGCAGTCCTCCGATATCTGGACCCATTCCTGAAGCGGAACGATTCCGGCTTTGCGCATCGCGTCCTGGTAGCCTTGATGCAGCTGGAGCCGGCTTGGACGATTTAACGCCGCAGATAGAAAAGCTATCCGGCGGTGCCCGCTTTGGATCAAATACTCGCATGCAAGATACGCGCCATACTGGTAATCGAACCCCAGTTGATAGACTTGGCGGTTATTGATCCGTTGGTCGATGGAAATCATTTTCACCCCTTTATCCAAATAAGCATTGAGCCAGCCTTTTTTGGGTGAAATCGACGATAAAATAATTCCTTTCACCTGCTTCTCCTGAAGCGTCTGCAAGTATTCCGCCTCGAGCTTCGGGTTTTGGTGAGAATTGCACAAGAGCACTTGATAGCCGCCATTTCTCGCAATCTCTTCAATCCCCAGAACCACGTCGGCATAAAACGGATTGCTAATCGACGGAATAATAACTCCGATAGACATACTGTCATTTTTCTTCAATTGCCTGCCCAGCATATTGGGCGTATAGTTGAGCTGCTTCGCGGCATTTTTTATTTTATCTCTCATTTCGCTGCTAACCGGATAATCGCTGTTGCTGAGCACTCGGGACACGGTTGCGGCGGAAGCGTTGACCAGCTGTGCGATATCGTAAATGGTAACGGGCTTTTCGGACATCGTCTCACCTCATCATGTATTCCCTTCGCATTGACGATAAGGGCTGTGATAGCTGCTGACTTGCTGGAGCTTTCTCTTTCCTACTATCTCTATGTATGAGCTGACAAGCCGCACTATGTCCGATTAAATAAAGAAAAAACCTTCCTATGCTGAGATAGGAAGGTTTGTGCTCATTGATCACTTAACAATGGTTGCTCAACAGCGTGACGATCGAAGCTCTGATTGGTTATCCATATCATTTCGCGCGATTTTTGCTCCTGCGATGATAGACGAACCAGGCCGAGCCAATAATGCCAATCGCCAGCAGTACACTAAATAGAATGATATAGCTCAAGTGAAATAAGCTCATTATGGATTTCCCTCCTTAAAGAACAGCTTCCGGACGTTAAGATGCATAGGCATAATTTACCCCAAATCGTTCATTTTTAACCTCTTACGATACAAGAATCCCCGTACATCGGCAAGCTGCGGCGGACCCTTCCAACGATATTAGGCATTGACAGGTACTGCCCGCGGTGATAGTATCTTCAAAGACATTATAAGGCGGCCGGCGGACCGCAGTAATGAAAACGCACATGCAAACTCCAGTCTTCCACGGGAAATCAGGAGTCTGCATACTTGGGTCGATCCGGATGAAACGCTTCAATTCAATCTCGTACAGATCCTTGAATTTGACAGAAAAGAATGTGATAACGTGGGCCAGCCCAGTTTTGTAAGCCGGAAGCAAGCTTTCCTGGAGAAATATTTTTCCGGAGAGTCTATCGATTACCGTCAAATCATCTCGCTGTTTACGCCCATTCTGATCGATCAAGCTTTTCTGGTAGGTCTAAGCCTGGTGAATACCGCCATGATCAGCTCGTCCGGTGTTGAAGCGGTCAGCGCGGTCAATATGGTCGATTCGATCAATATGTTCCTGATCAGTACGTTTATCGCCGTGGCTACAGGCGGAACGGTTGTGGTTGCCCAATATAAAGGAAGCGGTAACGAACCGATGGTTTCCAAAGCTACGGCCAGTACCGTTTCCGCCGTGTTCTTGTTCGCGCTGTGCATCAGCGCACTTGTGGGCGTGTTTCATATGCCCTTGCTGAACGTTCTGTTCGGAAACGCTTCGCCGGATGTGCTTGGCAACGCCCAGATCTATCTGGTCGGAAGCAGCATCTCTTATGTAGGAATAGCCGTTCAGGAAGCCGTTTGCGGCGCGCTGAGGGGCATCGGAAAAACGAGAGCCTCGCTCATTTTATCTTTGATTATGAATCTGTCCTACGTCATTCTAAACATTATTCTTATTAACGGTTTGCATATGGGTGTGCTTGGTATGGCCATATCCGTCAACATATCGAGATATTTGGCGGCCGTCTGCTCCCTGTTCTTCCTAGCAAAAATCGTAACAAACACCAACTCCTATTTCCGACTCAGGGAGCTGGTCAAAGTCGAAGTGACGATGCTCAAAAGGATTCTTTTTATCGGAATCCCTTTCGCGGCGGAACAGATGTTCTTTAATGGCGGGAAAATTTTAACTCAGATCTTCGTTGTGAGTCTGGGTACTTACGCTTTGGCGACCAATGCCATCTGCTCATCCATTGCTGTCGTGCTGCAGATTCCTTCCAGCGCTTTATCCCTGACCGCAATAACCGTAGTGGGTCAATGCATGGGCCGGCGAAACATCGCGGATGCCCGAAAGCTGACCAAATCGTTTCTTTGGCTGTCGTCGTTGTCCTTCTTTTTGATGGCTATGCTGATTCTGCCTATGTTTCAGCCACTGGTCGGATTATTCCACCCTCCGGCCGATATTGTGGACGATATCTTCATCATCATGGTGATCAATGCGGTAGCCCAAGTCCTGCTCTGGCCGATCAGCTTCTTATTGCCTTCGGCGCTTCGGGCGGCGGGCGATTCCAAGTTTACGTCGATCACCTCCATGCTGTCCATGTGGCTGTTCCGCGTCGTTCTCGGATACATCCTCGGCATTGTTTTTCACTTTGGCATTATCGGGGTGTGGATAGCGATGAATTGCGAGTGGGGCGTCAGGAGCCTCGTGTTTTTATGGCGGTTTAGGGGCGAGCAATGGTATAAACACCGGTTGATTGAACCGGCTTCGGCGGATTAGAAGCGATAGTAAAAGCACGGACCCCGACGGTCCGTGTTTTTTGGCTTTCTCTATGTCATAAGATGAATACTCGCGCCTTCGTTTCCCGTATGGCGATCGGTAAAATAGAAAGATCCTGAAACCGTATGGTCTCAGGATCTTCTTGTGCTTGGCGACGTCCTACTCTCCCGGAACCCTTCGGTTCAAGTACCATCGGCGCTGGAGGGCTTAACGGTCGTGTTCGAGATGGGAACGCGTGGCTCCCCTCCGCCATCATCACCAAACGATGTGCTTTCGTTAGAAAGCTGGCTACGTAAGCCTGGGATTTTTCGAAGCGTTGCTTCTTCGAAAACGCTGCAAGAAAATATCCATCCCTATAAGGGACATGCAGCTATTTGTTCAAGGTTGCACCTTGAAAACTAGATACGAAACAAGCATACATCCTTCTTCTTTGCTTTCTCTTGGATAAGCCCTCGACCGATTAGTATTCGTCAGCTCCATACCTTACGGCACTTCCACCCCGAACCTATCTACCTCGTCGTCTTCAAGGGGTCTTACATACTGGGAAATCTCATCTTGAGGGGGGCTTCACGCTTAGATGCTTTCAGCGCTTATCCCGTCCGTACGTAGCTATCCAGCCGTGCTCCTGGCGGAACAACTGGTACACCAGCGGTACGTCCATCCCGGTCGCTCTCGTACTAAGGACAGCTCCTCTCAAATTTCCTGCGCCCACGACAGATAGGGACCGAACTGTCTCACGACGTTCTGAACCCAGCTCGCGTACCGCTTTAATGGGCGAACAGCCCAACCCTTGGGACCTACTTCAGCCCCAGGATGCGATGAGCCGACATCGAGGTGCCAAACCTCCCCGTCGATGTGGACTCTTGGGGGAGATAAGCCTGTTATCCCCAGGGTAGCTTTTATCCGTTGAGCGATGGCCCTTCCATGCGGTACCACCGGATCACTAAGCCCGACTTTCGTCCCTGCTCGACCTGTTTGTCTCGCAGTCAAGCTCCCTTATGCCTTTGCACTCTTCGAATGATTTCCAACCATTCTGAGGGAACCTTGGGGCGCCTCCGTTACTTTTTAGGAGGCGACCGCCCCAGTCAAACTGCCCACCTGACACTGTCCCCATACCGGCTTACGGTACCAGGTTAGAACTCCGATACGATCAGGGTGGTATCCCAACGTCGCCTCCACCCAAGCTGGCGCTCAGGCTTCTCAGGCTCCCACCTATCCTGTACAGATCGTACCAAAGTCCAATATCAAGCTGCAGTAAAGCTCCATGGGGTCTTTCCGTCTTGTCGCGGGTAACCTGCATCTTCACAGGTATTAAAATTTCACCGGATCTCTCGTTGAGACAGCGCCCAAGTCGTTACGCCATTCGTGCGGGTCAGAATTTACCTGACAAGGAATTTCGCTACCTTAGGACCGTTATAGTTACGGCCGCCGTTTACTGGGGCTTCGGTTCATAGCTTCGGGGTAAACCCCTAACCACTCCCCTTAACCTTCCAGCACCGGGCAGGCGTCAGCCCGTATACTTCGCCTTGCGGCTTCGCACAGACCTGTGTTTTTGCTAAACAGTCGCTTGGGCCTTTTCACTGCGGCCCCCTCGGGCTATTCACCCTACCGAGGCACCCCTTCTCCCGAAGTTACGGGGTCATTTTGCCGAGTTCCTTAACGAGAGTTCTTCCGCGCGCCTTAGCATGCTCTGCTCGCCTACCTGTGTCGGTTTGCGGTACGGGCACCTTCTCCCTGGCTAGAGGCTTTTCTTGGCAGCCTGAACTCATGACCTTCGCTACTATCATTTTCGCTCCCCATCACAGACCAGCCTTAACGATGTGCGGATTTGCCTACACACCAGCCTCTCTGCTTGGACGGACATCCATCAGTCCGCGTCACTATCCTTCTGCGTCACCCCATTGCTCATAACGGTTCACGGTGGTACAGGAATTTCAACCTGTTGTCCTTCGACTACGCCTTTCGGCCTCGCCTTAGGTCCCGACTTACCCTGAGCGGACGAGCCTTCCTCAGGAACCCTTAGGCTTTCGGCGGATCAGATTCTCACTGATCTTTTCGTTACTCATACCGGCATTCTCACTTGTGTATTGTCCAGCGCTCCTTACGGTACACCTTCAACCTATACACAACGCTCCCCTACCCAAGTGCAAATCTTGTTTGCACGAGCCATAGCTTCGGTGGTGTGTTTAGCCCCGTTACATTTTCGGCGCAGAGTCACTCGACCAGTGAGCTATTACGCACTCTTTCAATGGTGGCTGCTTCTAAGCCAACATCCTGGTTGTCTTTGCAACTCCACATCCTTTCCCACTTAACACACACTTGGGGACCTTAGCTGATGATCTGGGCTGTTTCCCTCTTGACAATGGATCTTAGCACTCACTGTCTGACTCCCGGGATAAAGTATGTGGCATTCAGAGTTTGACTGGACTTGGTAACCCTTGGCGGGCCCCGCACCCAATCAGTGCTTTACCTCCACTACTCATCTCCCGAGGCTAGCCCTAAAGCTATTTCGGGG
>NZ_JBIFNP010000001.1:560000-1472500 GCF_043945595.1 Paenibacillus sp. TAB_01 | reverse complement strand
GGCCCATCCGTAAGTCACAGATTGCTCCGTGTTTCATGATTCCCTCATGCGAGAGAACCAGCTATCCGGTCTTAGCTATCGTTTCCGATAGTTATCCCGGTCTTACAGGCAGGTTGCCTACGTGTTACTCACCCGTCCGCCGCTAACTTCACCCGAAGGTGAAATCCGCTCGACTTGCATGTATTAGGCACGCCGCCAGCGTTCGTCCTGAGCCAGGATCAAACTCTCCACGATACCCCAAAAAGTGAAGTGAACCTGCCGAAGCCGATTCCTATTACTTTTCGGGGCCCCATGAATTCATGGGTATATCAAGTATCAAGCTTGTCTTAAGCTCAAAATTTCTTGCTAGCGAGAATTTGCATTCTCTTTATTTCACTCACTCGTTGTTCAGTTTTCAAAGGGCAATGCTTCATTATAGTAGTTCTTGTTTTCTCACTGTTCTCTCGAACAGCAGGAACATCAATTTACCACATTTGCTTACTTGATTGCAAGTTGTAATTTTTACCAGTCATCTCACATCATATGGAGACGATTTGTTTGATCTTCGCTTGCATCCTTACGGCTCGAAGCAGCTGAATCAATATAACATAGGTCAATTACAATTTGCAAGTATAATATTTTTTGAAAGCTGCTAAACTTTTCCGTTGGTTTTAACAGCAAGGTGTTTAATTTATCACAGTTCTTGCAGGAATACAAGCATATTTTATAATCAAACTAAAACTCCCCTTCTATGCATGATTCCTTAAGCTAAAGACCATATTAACTCGGAAACATAACAAAATATAGGAGGTTTTATCTTGTCCGAACAACAATCCAGCCAACAAGAAGCCAATGACGTGACACAAGCCCGCAATGCCGTGAACCACGCTCTCAGTGAAATAAACGAAGCGCACAATAGCAGAAATCAAGATCATGCGATCCAAGAAGCGGAAGAACAGCTTGACCAGGCCCAACAGCAATTAGCCCAAGCACGGCTTGGAAATACTGCAAATAATAATGAAGATCAGCTTTCGTAATTAAACATAGCCCTGCCCCTATGGAGGCTGTTGAAAAATCCTCGCTGCGATGGAGGCCGCTGAAAAAGTCATTGCTGCGAGTACGGAACACGCTTACGATCGCTGTTGTCCCTGGATTTCTTGGATTTTCTTCCGCTTGTAGCGGTTGAAATCCAGGGACGAAGGCGAATGGTTTCGCTTCTACAGAACGATTCCGTACCCTCCGCTTGTATTTCAGTGGCCTCCTGCGATGTACGGTTCTTTTTCCGAGCGCCGTTATCCTTGAATGTCTTTGAATCCTCAGCTTTTTGCAGCTGAAGTCAGGGACGAAGGCGAACGTCTGCGCATCTAATAGAAGAAGTCCGTACTCTCCGACAGCTAATCAGCGGCCTTCAATAAAGGCAGGGCCATTTGGGGGATTCAATCTATCTGCTCTCCATTGGCTCTGCAGCTTTAGGAATAGCAATACTGAATTTGGTGCCGACGCCCTTCGTGCTTTCCACTTGAATCGTTCCCTCCAGTGCCTCGATGATCCGGTAGCATACCATCAGTCCCAATCCGGTCCCTTTATCCTTCGTCGAATAAAAAGGAACGCCCAGCCGCGAAAGCTGCTCTTTGGTCATCCCCGTCCCTGTATCCGAAATCTCAATGACCACATCGTATTGACCGCCATACACATGAATCGTAAGCTGACCGCTGTGCTCCATAGCCTCTACCGCATTTTTCATCAAATTAATCATGACCTGCGTGAATTTTTTGGCATCCGCATGAATGTACAGGGCGTCCTCTATTTTGTAATTTAAAATGTGCCCGTGCGAGGTAATATACGGCTCAATAATTTGTAAAACGTTATGAAATAGCTTCTTGATGTGGATCTGTTCCGTTTTGTCGGCCTGCGGCTTCGCATACATCAGATACTCTGAAACTATGGATTCGGCCCGATCGATTTCTTCGAGCGCCAGCGTCGAATATTTAAGATCCGTTTCATTATTCACCCGCGATTTCATCAATTGAATGAAGCCTTTGGAAACCGTCAACGGGTTTCGGATCTCATGCGCAATGGTCGCCGCCAATTCCCCCAAGACGTTTAACTTCTCCGAACGGTGTATTTCCTCCCTCATCTTCACGTTATCTTTTATCGTCTCAATCATGTAAAGGGTAATCCACGTACAAGTCATCAGAGTAAGGCAATAGTACACAAAAAATGAAAGATGCTGAAGGATGGCCTCATCCGATTTGATAATACTGCCGACAGTGACGAACAGCGCCGACACTGAAGCCAGCAGGGTGCCGAAGGTAATGACCTTAGTCTTGGATAACTCCGCGTAAAACCGCACAAAGACCGCTGTAAATAAAAAAATGGGAATGTAACAAAAGCTGGTGACTACAAAGCCGCTGCCCCCTAACAGATACCTGTACAACAAAAGCACCAACGCGACAAATAGACCTGGACGCACCCCGCCATACAGAATAGTAATGATAAAAGGCAGGATTCTCAGGTCATAGATATATCCGGAAAAAACGGTAAATGGAAAAGACATGCAGAAAATGACGGAAATACTCCCGTTCACTCCAATGAGGAGGGACTTATACTTCGTTTTGTAAAGACCGAGGGAAAAATAAATCAGGATACTCACCAAAATGAACAGGAAGTTCAATAATAAGTTGTCTATTCCTAACAAAACGATCCCCACTTTTTCATTCCCGAGTATCCATTCTAGTATTAAATATATCTCGAAACCGGCTGCGTGTCAGCATGGGGTTGACAAATTATTTCATACTGAAAAAAGTGGCCCCCCCTTCACTCATAAAAAGGGGGGCATGGATGACAATAATCTGTCATGCGGCCGCTCTGACGGGGATCAGCGCACCGCTTATTCGATTCGATTGTTCTCTCTTTTTTCTCTCGTTTGATCTCTCAGCTGCTTTTCAACGGATAGACCATTGGGGACAGATGCTCGCTTGCCAAGGCCAGCTCTCCATCCACAAAAAGCTGATAGCCGACAGCGAGATCGGTATTCGGATCGTCCCCGCGGTTATACGTGATACTCAATTCGCGTCCGGCTGCATGGATGCGGTCCAACCGGAAGCAGGACAAGCCGATATCGATCGGATCGAGCACCAGCCGGTCCTCTTCCACGCTCAGCCCTGCAATATGCTTCACGATCAAATCGATATAATAGGAATGATTGTAATCCGCCTCATCGCTCAACGGCTCTCCGCTCTGGCTGCTATAATGCTCGACCAGATAAGGAGCCGTCAGATCCCGGCTGCGGTAATGCAGCAGAGAATACTCGCGGAGCAAATGTCCGAACGCCTCATCCCACACATGGCCGTTCCGCTTGCTTTCCATCGCCATCGCATCAAGTACGATGCTGTTGGTATACGGCCAGGTCGGGCCGTCCCAGACGCAGCCGTTGCGTCCTTTGAAGAAATTGCCCTGCCAGCTGCCTTCCGGCTGATAGACGGGACAATCCGCAGAGACCGATGGGAAGGGAGCCGGCGTACCGAATTCCGCTTCATCAAAAGCATGCAGCAGGCCGTCCGTATGCTCGGCATCCGTAATCTGCGCCCAGTAGGGATAAAATCCGACAATATTTTTCACCCATGCCTTCTCGTCGGTCAGATGATGAAGATCATAGAAAAATTGCGTGTCCTCATCCCACATCTTCTCAAGAATATCGCGCCGGATGGATTCCGCCTTGGCTTCGATTTCATCCGCATCGCTGTCGCCCGCCGCCCGGCATAGACGGGCTGTGCCGATGCAGTTCAAATAATGATATATGGACCGGTCGACTCTTTTCAGTGGGGTGAAGGTCGCCGGATCCTTGCAGTCTTTGGGGAAATCATGGAAGTACCAGTAGCTCGGCTGGTATTCCTTGCCTGTCCGGTTATGCATATATTCGATCAGCAGGCCGTCAGCGTCATTGCCCAGCTTGAGCGATTCCCCGCGAATCTGCTCCTTCAAGGACGGCAGCATCTCCTTAAGCAGGTCCATGTCCCTATGCACCAAATACGATTGGTATGCCGCCCAGCCCATGAAATTCGCATAGGAATGAAGAGTTCCGTTGACGAACAGGCACTTGTAGAAGCCCTCCTCGTCCTGGCTCGCTTTCATGCTGCGCATAGCTCCGCGCGAGTAGACGGGATCGCCGTACCAGCGCGATTCAAGCAGATGCATGGGAACGGTCAGCGGGATCATTTTGCTGAACTCCCACCCTTTCGGTTACAGCGGCGTTTTGCTCATCTTGTGCGAGCGCCCCTCATAAAAGACCGGATGCTGCAATTGGCCGTACCGCGGTTCGGCCAGTGTATGACGCATCACAAACCAGCGGTAAAGCCACGTCTTATCGAGCAAGGGCTCGCTGCTCGTAAAGACAGGCGCAAGGTCGAACCACCGCTGGTACGCCTGCTGCTGCCCGCTAAGCAGCTGTTCGGCGCTCGCGCCCGGGCAGAGCAGCCCGTCGAGCCGCTGCTCCAAAGCGGCAGGCTCGTCCGTCTCCTGCAAGCCCAAGGCGGCGGCAATGATGATCTCCGCCGTTTCCCCCGGCTTGAGCGTCAGCCCGGTAAACAATTCAGGCCGGCTAGTGCGCAGCGCCGCCAGGAGGGTAAACCCGTGGCGCGGCACTTCGAGGCTTCCGGATAATCCTTCGGACCGCGATTCATTCCCGAACAGCAGCGGCTCCGCTACCAGCCGAAGCGTCGCCTCCTGCGGGCCTGTGTTCGTCCAGGTCTGGCAGGAGACCGCGCAGTCTTCCCATGTAATGTATTTGCTCTCCTTAAAGCTAATTTTATTCGACGCATATTCCATCGATAGATAGCTTGGATACCAATCGCTCTTGGACGGTTCATAGCTCGTCACGGCGCTGCATTCCACCGTAAATAAAGAGGGAATATTCAGCTTGTGGATAAAATCGACCGCTCCGGCAAAGCCCGGCTGAGGCCATAGGAAGTCGGCCCACAAGCGGGCCCCGGTAGGTCCGAGCAAGTTCGATTTGGGCAGCGTGCGAAGGCTCCGCTTCCCGCCCCCCAGAGCCTGATCGATCAGAGGCTGTGTTATCTTTTCGCGCATCGTTTGCTTCATGGGCTCCGAATCTCCTTTACTAATACTAAACCCGTACAATTCGTTCGTCCCCGTAGAGAAGAGCTTCCCTGCCCGCTACACCTTCAGGATCGTTCCCGCGATGTGGCGGACGCCGCCCCCGTTCATTTGAATCGGATCGTCCTTGGAATTAAAATAGTAGGTCGCCAGGATCTCATTCTTGCCCACTTCTGCGGCACGCGGATAGCCCAGATCCTTGTTGCCGCCGTCATCGCGCAGAATCAGCTCAGGCCCCCATGTGCGGCCGCCATCCTCGCTGATTTTGGCGCGGATGCCAAAGGCGGCGATCCGGTAGCCGTAGACCGCGAAGATGCGGCCATCCTCCAGCAGCGTCAGATGCACCGTATCTCCGTGATCGTTGATACGCGAGCGCTTCTGCCATGACAATCCGCCGTCCTCTGAGGCGTAAACCTCGCCCCACGCGCCCTCCATCGAGGATTTGCACCGGACGCCGACGACAATCGTGCCGTCCTTCATCAGCACCGGCGAAGGGCAGATGACGCGATATTCGCTGCTGTCGGGCATGTAAGAGAGAAGCGTCCAGTTGGCGCCTCCGTCGAAGGAGCCGTAGACGACCGGGCGGTCGTAATTATTGTGCTGCGGCTTCGCCGTCAGGAACAGCAGAATCACTCCGTCGGGACGAACCAGATACGACGATCTTCCCTGGAAGCGCGGAATGTTGCAGAAAGGCAGCAGGGCGGCGGGGCCCCAGCTTTGGCCGCCGTCCTTCGACAGCTTCACCCAAGCCTTCGCATCGGGCGCGCCGGAATTCGGCGTCGTCCAGCAGCAGAGCAGCGTGTTCGGATCGCTGAAATCATGAGCTTCGATCGTTGGAAGCTTGCCAAATTGCAGGTCTTCGTTGACCTCCAGATTGCGGGCGATCGTCTCCGCCGGCCCCCAGTTCCGTCCTCCGTCGGTCGACCGTACCGCGGCAATGCGTCCGAAAAATTCGACCCGGCGGTGCGTCAGATGCTTGGGGTTCGTATAGTCGCAGGGCATGTTCATGAACCCGACGAGGATGTTGTTGTCTGCAATTTTCCACATCCCGGCGTTAAACGGCCAGGAGCTGAATTCCTGATTATTTTTATAAAGTACGACATGCTCCATATGGGTTGGCGTGATTCCGTTTCCTTTGTATCCGCTCATTCTTTTTCTCTCCCTTATAATTGGTATGATGATCTGTTCTTTTGCCCTACCTTCTCTTAGGCAAGCAGCTTGCGGTAGATCGCCTTCATATCCTCCAATGCCAACGGCTTCGGATTGTTGGACAGCAGGCGCGTCACTTTCGAGGCTGCGACAGCCAGTGCGTCGATATCTTGTTCGCCGACCCCGTAATCGCCGAGATTTTGCGGGATGCGCAGTGTGCGGGTCCAATCGGCGATCCGGCGGATTACCGCCTCCGCCGCATTGGCCGTGCCGGCCTCGGCGAGTCCCATAGCGGCCGCAGCCTCCGCGAGCCGGCCGGTAATGGCGTCGAAGTTGTACTCCATCACATGAGTAAGCAGCATCGAATTAGCGACGCCATGCGTAATGTGATATTTCCCTCCCAGCGGGTACGCGAGCGCATGGACGGCTGCCGTCCCGGAGCAGGACAACGCCATGCCCCCGTACATGGAGCCGAGCAGCAGCTTTTCCCTCGCTTCGATGGAAGTGCCGTCATGATAAGCTTCCTCCAGGCTGGAGCTGATCCAACGAAGCGATTCCAATGCCAGCATATCGCTCATCGGATTCGCTTTATTCGATATGTAAGACTCCAGCGCATGGGTGAACGCGTCCATTCCTGTGGCCGCCGTAATGGACGGAGGCAGGGTCAGCGTGAGCATCGGGTCCAGAATCACCAGCCTCGGATATAAATGCGGGCTTACAACCGCCAGCTTCAGCTCCTCTTCGGGCAGCGTAACGATCGAGTTCGGCGTGACCTCCGAGCCTGTCCCCGAAGTGGTCGGAATGAGCACCGTCGGGATGCCCGGCTTGGCTACCAGCCCTGTTCCCAGCATATCGCGGATGCCCAGCTCATTGGTCGCAAGCACGGACAGCAGCTTAACGGCATCGAGCACGCTGCCGCCGCCCATGCCGATCATCACGTCATAGCTCGCTTCCGAAGCCATTCTGTGCAGCTCCGTAAGCTGTTCCTCCGTCGGCTCCGGCTTGATATCCGTGATGCACCGGAAGCCGATCCCCGCTTTGTGCAGTTCTCCGCACAGCTGGTCGAGATAACCGCTCCGCTGCATCGACGGCTGGGAAACGACGAGCGCCGTACGGACGTCTCCCAATGCGGAACGCAAATGCGTGACGATGTTCCCGGCCTCGTGACGCCCTGTCACGATGGTGCCGGCCGTTTTGAATTGAAAAGGTTTCATTGCCGCAAGTCCTTTCGTAGTTGAAATGGGATGATGAGAAATACCCGCCGCCGGCGTGCTAAAGGCCTACCCCTTCAATGAGCCGAGCAGCATCCCTTTGGTAAAATACTTTTGGGCAAACGGATATACGAACAGAATCGGAAAGATAGCCAGAAAAATCGTCGCCGCCTCGATGTTGTCCGGTAAAATTTGGTGATTATTGACCGTTAAATTCTCGAAGGAGGTTCCCCGTCAGGCTTAATAATTAACCGGTATAGGATCAGCTGAAGAGGCTGAAGCGACTGGTCCTGCAAATAAATGAGCGGCACCATAAAAGCGTTCCAAATGTGCACCGCATAAAATACGCCGATCGTCGCCAGCACCGGCGTAGAGAGCGGGAAGAACACCCGGGTCAGCAGCTGCAGCTCGTTAGCTCCGTCAATAAACGCCGATTCCTCCAGCTCGCCGGGAATGGCGTCCAGAAACGAGCGGGCAATAATAAGCAGAAACGTGCTGATAGCGCCCGGCAGGATCATAACCCAGCGCGAGTTCACCAAGCCGAGCGCATTATTGACGAGATAGCTCGGAATAAGGCCGGCTTCGAAGATCCAGCTGAACAGAAACAGCAGCATAATGAAATAACGGCCCTTCAGTCTTTTGCGGGATAAACCGTAAGCGGTAACGAACGTCAGCAGCACGGCTACCAAGGTGCCGGATACCGTATAAAAGATCGAGTTGAACAAGCCGAGAGATATCCCAAGCCGGGAGTTGCCGAGAACGTACTTATAAGTCTCTATGTTGAAGCCGACAGGCCAGAAATACACTTTGCCTGTGATGACGGCCAATCCGTCGCTTAAAGAAACCGACAGGATGTTCAGGAACGGATACACGCAGATCAGGGCCAGCACAATGAGCAAGGTGTTATTCACCGCTTCAAACAAGTCAAATTTTTGTTTTCTCATGCTGCAGCCTCCTAAAACAATCGGGATTCGGAATATTTTTTGGAAACCTTATTGGCGCTGACAACGAGCAGCATCGCCACTAAGGACTGGAACAGCCCGACCGCCGCGCCGAAGCTGTAATTCGGGAAGCCCTGCGATGCGAAAGCTTGACGGTAAACAAAGCTTTGAATCACATCCGCCGTTTCGTACACGCTCGGGTTGTACATCAGCAGCACCTTATCCAGATCCACCGACAGGAAGGAACCGATATTCAGGATAAACATCGTGACGATAATATTGGACAAGGACGGAAGGGTAATGAAGAACATTTTTTGCCACCGGGTAGCTCCGTCAATCTCGGCAGCCTCATACTGCGAAGGATCTATGCCTGCAATCGCGGCTAAATAAATAATCGAGCCGTAGCCGAACGAGTGCCATATATTCAGGCTGACGTACAAGGTGCGGAACCAGCCCGGCTCCGCCATAAAAAATACCGGCTGCATGCCCAGAAACTCCATCAGCCGGTTCACGAGCCCGGTCTGCGGGGACAAAAACGTATATACGATGCTGACCGTAACGGCAGATGAGATGAAGTAGGGGAAAAAGCTGAGCGACTGCGCGAACCGTTTGACGAACATATTTCTCACTTCATTTAAAAACAAAGCAAACAGAATCGGAACCGGGAAACCGAACACGAGGTTATAGATAGCCAGCAGCAGCGTGTTTTTCAGCAGCACCAGAAAGTAAGGATCACGGATGAATGTAACGAAATTGTCCAGCCCGACCCATGAGCTCCCTCGAATCCCCTGGAAGGTGTTGTAGTCCTGAAAGGCAATCACGAGCCCGAACAGCGGTGCCAGCTTGAACAGAATCAGATGCAGCAGCCCGGGGAGCAAAAGCAAATAGAGCAGCTTCGTATTCCACAGCTGTCTAAGCAGACGTTGGCGGGCAGAAAAAACTACGGCTTGCGGTCTTGGTTTAATCCCAGCTTGCGTTTGTTTGATTTCCATAAGAATGTACCCCTGTTATTGTATTTTCCGAATAGCTCTTCTTCCGGATCAGCGGTGTGCGAACTGGAAATCTTGCATGAGGCTGCGTCCTCAGCCTGCCGGAAATCCCGCTCTCACGGGCTTTTCCGGCATGACCTCGGCCTTTATGGCTGCATATTATTTTTTCATCATGGAGTCATAAGCTTTTTGATCGATTTCGACGATTTTGGAGTAGCCCATCGCATCCATTTCTTTCAAGAACGCATCCCATTCGCTCATAGGGCGTTTGCCGCTGACAAACTTCACCAGGTTGGCCTTCAAGGCTTCGTTGACCTTGGCGACCAGATTGCTTCTTTCCTTTAATTCATCTGTGGAGTACTTGATAATCGGGAACGTCTCCGCATATTTGCTGAAATAGTCGTTCGCGTACGATTTCGTCAAGTCAGCGTTAAATTCATAGAACGCTTCATTATTTACCGGTATCGGGAAGGTCAGGCGGTCCTGGAAGAACGTCCACGCCGGAGTCCCCAGCGGCTTCGTCGATTCCTCTTCGAACTTGATCGTAAACTCGTTTTTGCCGCTTGCATTCTTCTTGAAGGTCGTGCCTTCTACGCCCCATCCCGCCAAGGTTTGTCCTTTGTCCGAGTACAAGTAGTCGAGGAATTTCAAAATGCCCGGAGCTTTATCGACAGACTTGGCATTAATGACAAACGCGCGGGTCACCCGGAATTCAGGAACGGTAGGGAACTTGGACTGGGCTCCCGCATCGTTCAGGAACGGCGGCATCACTTTCATCGAAAAGTTAGGGTCGGTCTTGACTCCGCCGTTCAGCATAAACCAGGAAGGACGGGTGTAAAAGTCGTTGCCAACCGCCACATTCCCGTTCAGCACTTTGGTCTGCCATGCCTCCTCGGTGGACAGCCCGCTGACCCATTCCGGATCGATCAGCTTTTCATTGTACAGACCGATGTACCATTCGATCAGCTTTTTAAAGCCCGGCGCCTTCAGGTCATAGCCTTGTCCGCCGTTATATACCCCGTGTACCTTGCCTTGGGCATCGATCAAATCATTCGCGCTGAAAGCGGATTGAAATCTGAGGAAATCGTCCCGGCCCCCGAACGGATAAAAGTTTTTATTGTCTTTAAACGCATCCTTCAGCTTGCGGAGCACATCCGTAAATTCCTGAACGGTTTTCGGATCCGATGTGATTCCCGCCTTTTTGAACATATCATCGCGGTAAAAGGTGGTATTGGCTATTCTCGGATACTGAGGCATAATTGCGTAGATTTTCCCGTCACTGCTTGTAATCAGCTTGCTGTAGTCCGGGTGGTCATCAATGAACTTTTTGATATTCGGAGCGTATTTGTCGATCAGCGGACGCAAATCCGCGAAAGCTCCTTTGGAGCCGTACACCTCGGCCTGGCTGAGCTGCACAATGCCGGCATCGGAGAATTGGCCTGAACCTACCTTCAGGTCGATATTTTTATAATAAGGGTCTCCGTCCCCGCCATTAACGAATTCAATATCGGCGCCGGTTTCTTTCAAGAGCACCGGAATCCAGTTCATATCCTTGATCCAGTTAACGAATTTGCCGGGAAGCGTATAAGAAAACTTGGCCGCTCCCGCCGAAGCGTCCGTGCCTGCACCCGCTTGATTCGTTGGCGCAGGCTGATCTCCGGCGCAGGCCGTTGTTCCAAGCAGTGCTCCAACCATAACCACGCTCATCGTTTTTTTCGATACGTTCGTCCAATTTTTCGTAAACAAGGTGGATCCCCCCAGAAGGTATTGTTATCCTTACAACAATCGGTAAACGCTTTCAACCGCGGTGTAAATATTATTGCTCTGTGCCCCTTACCCACGCCTCCGTCAAAACGATATGCTTGATGCCTTCCCGCCCGCCGTACGCAAACGAAGCATGGAGCAGGCCGTCCTTGGTTTGCGTGAGCCACGGATATTCATACCGGCGATTGAGGGCTTCATTCGCCTCTCCGCAAAAACCGTCTCCGCCTTCGATCACCCTGCGGTACGGCCAGGTGAGTCCGCCATCCTCAGACAAGGCCACGGTTACGGGATATCTGACCTTGGGCCAAACCGTGAGCTCCGGGTTAGCGTTCGCGCTTGCATGATTGTAAATGACCGCCAACCGCCCGCTCTGCAGGCGGATCGCCCGGATGGACGCATTATTGTTGGGCAGCACGGTGCGCTCGGGCTCGCTCCATGTGCGTCCGAGGTCGGACGATTCGCTCACATAAATCCGGTCGGCGGCGCGGCTTCGGAAAAAGGCCTGCATCTTCGTGCCTTCGCCGGAGATCAGCGAGGCATGAACACGGCCGCGGCTGTTCGGGACCGGGATTTCCTCCCACGTCTTCCCTTCATCGACAGAGCGTTGAATGACGCTGTAATCGCTGCCATATTCGGTCCGGCCGTCGGCCTTACTGTACCACATCGGGAACAGCCAGCTTCCGTCAGCTGCGACATGAATCGGCGCCCTGCAAAACGAGCCCTCCGTTTCGAACATCGTGCGGGCCGGTCCCCAGGTATATCCGTTGTCCGCCGATTCGCGGCACCGGATGACCGCCGTCTCCTGCCGGGTAAAGGCCCCGTTCGGATAGAGCTTCTTGAATTCCGCGCGGCTCATCGAAGCTGCCTCCTGCGCGGTGTACATCAAGAGCAGCCTGCCGTCAGGGGCTTCAAACAGCACCGGATTCTGCTCCGATCTGGTATCGTCATCGGATACCCTCACCGGCTCGCTCCATTGGAAGGCCCCCGCTTTTAGCCTGGACATGACGATTTCAATATCGCTGCGTCCTTCCTCCGTATGCCCGGCAAACCATACTGCAAGCAGGTCCCCGTTAGCGAGCTCCGTCATGCTGGGCGCATGATTCACGCGGTAAGAGGTAGGAAGGTACGATTCGGCTCCGCCGTTATAGCGGGATCGCAGCATACCGTCCTTGTCGATTCCTTGATTCACAAGATTTGTTCTCCAACCCACAAGTATTCCTCCTTTATGTAGCTGTTAAGTGACCTTCTTCATAGGAACAGTATCGTCGGCGATCAGCAGCCCGCGCTTATGATACATATCCATCAAATGGGAAATATCTTGTTTCTTCTCCGCATTGAGCGGACTGACCGGCAAGCGGCACGGTCCTGCAGGCAGCCCCATCCAGTTCATCGCTTCCTTCAATACCGAAGGCAGCGTCCCCCATTGAAATGCACTGCGGATTTCCCTCAGCCCCCGCTGCATGGCTTCCGCCTCTTCGATCCTTCCCTGCTTCCACAGCTCGTAGATCGACACCACCAGCTCGGGGAACAAGTTCGCCGTAGCTGCGATGGCTCCCCGTCCTCCCGACATCAGCGTCGATAAAATTAAGGAATCGGTGCCGGCCAGCACGGAGAACGATTCGTTGCTCTCCATCAGATAGCTGAGTATCGTATCAAAGCTGCCGCTGCTGTCCTTAATGCCTACGATGTTCGGAATTTGCGCCAGCTCGCTGACCGTCGAAGGATGAAGTGCATTGCCCGTTCGCCCCGGAATGTTGTACAAGACGATAGGCAGCGAAGTCTCGTCGGCCAATGTGCGGTAATAGTCCGCCAATTCCTTCTGGGTGAAGGAGAGAAAATACGGCGTAATGACCGATAATGCATCTGCCCCGAGCTTCTCCAGCTCGTGTATCAGCCGGACCGTTTCCGCCGTGCTGATACAGCCTGCCCCGACATAGACGGGAATTTGCCCTTTCGTTTCTTCAATGACAATCGCTGCGACCCTTATTTTCTCTTCAAAGCTTAACGAGAAAAATTCGCCGTTCGTGCCCAGGCAAAACAATCCGTGAACGCCGGCTTTAAGAAAGCGCTTTACAAGAAAGCGCAAGGCCTCCTCGTTAACCTCCTGCTGCTCGTTGAACGGCGTTATCATCGCCGGTATTATTCCCTCTGCATTAAACATCCAGCTGCCCCCTCCGACACTAACTGCTTTTGTTGTGTGTAGTATGTTGTATACATCATTTATTGAAGAAAAAGGATGATTGAATAGAAGCATGCTCTATCCTCTCGTTCCTGATCTTACAGCCTGGCTTACGAACCTTCGCTTAGAAAGGAACGCTCCACGCTCCATTCAAATACTTCCGCCGTTTTCTCTAATTCCTTTGAGAAGCCGTTCCTTCGAATCTTCCAGATGCAATTGGATGACCTGCTTCATATCGCCGATGTCCCCACCCAAGATGGCATCGACAATTTGCTGATGCTGGTTCATAGCTACTTTCACCATTTCATCGGTCACGATCGATGATTTCATTGTAATATACCGGTAATTCATCGTTCTCAAATAAATATCGAGGTTATTTTTATTTTGTCCGAGCTCCATAAATTCCAGATGGAACTCCAGATTAAAATCGGATTTCAAATACTCGTCCACATGGTTGGACTCCACCTTGGCGGCGGATTGCCTCAGAATGTCCTGCATTCTCGAAATTCTGAATTTCAGCGTTTCCTTATCAACGTTGTTCAGTTTCTCAATAACCCAAAATTCCAGCATGAGCCGGGTGTCCATAATGTTCTGCACATCCTGGTTCGTTATAGCAACCACGAATGTTCCCACCTTAGAGACCGTTTTCACAAGTCCTTCCATTTCGAGACGCGTCAACGCATCTCTTACTGGCGTACGGCTTACGCCTAACTGCTCTGAAAGCTCCGGAATCGACAGCTTATGGTTCGGTGCATATTTCCGGCGAATAATGCTTTCTTTCAAGAGCGCATAGGTTTTATCCCATAAATTGGATGTGTCGATCTTCGGTAAGCTCATTGCACTTCCACCTTTGTTTCGAATGATGTATACAACATATATTATATAATATATGTGTTTCCCCAATCCGTCAACGAATTATTTTAAAGACTCCAAGCACATCATGAAGCGCTCACACAGGGCTTCGAATCCGATCCTGCAATCATGAAAACGGTGTCCGCCTAATAAAATAAAAAAACCAGTCCTGCGGTTGCTTAGTCTGCCCTGTCAAGCAGGCTTATACAAGCAGCTTGAAAACTTACATCCGTCCGGCAAGGAGGAACCTCTTATGCGATATGAGCTGCTTCATTTCTTATCCCACGTGGAAGATGAGCAACGCATGACCTCCCTCATCCGCCATTTCGGTCTCGAAGATTTCGAAACGTTCATGCACCATCTCGAATATACGAGTCCCGCAACCCGGGAACGCTGGCTCGAGCTGTGCGGCAGGGTGCTCCGGCCGGAGGCAGCTCAACGACCTGGAAGGTACTTTCGAACAGGAGACTTATCTAGGCGCAGCAAAGAGGCCGGGAACCGCATCCCCCCGCCTCTAACCATTTTATGGAGACGGAATGGTTCCGTCAGTTTCGTTTAACAGCCAATGGCCTTCCGGAGCGCTTCAATGTAAGCCGCGCCCAGCTTCGTTAACTGTGTATTTTTATGCGAGATCCAGCCGACGTGAATGGTTTCCTCGCAGTCCAGCGGAACCGGAATGATTTCATTGCCGTTCAAATCGGCGCTCAGCACCCCGGTCGAGATGGTATAGCCGTTCAATCCGATCAACAAATTGAAGAGGGTAGCCCGATCGTTCACCCGTATGCTTTTCTTATGTGAGATTGTGCTCAGAATTTCCTCGGAAAAATGAAACGAATTGTACTCCCCCTGTTCGAACGATAAATAAGGGTACTGCTGCAGCTGATCGAACGTCACGACAGACTGCTTCGCCAGCGGATGATAAATGCTGACGAAAATATGGGGCTTAGCGGTAAACAAGCCGGTAAATTGCAGGTTCGCCGCTTGGAGCATCTTCTTTATTACTTTTTCATTAAACTCATTGAGGTACAGGATACCGATTTCGCTTCGCATCGTTTTGACATCTTCAATGATTTCATACGTTTTGGTCTCGCGCAGCGCCAATTCGTATTCGTCCTGCCCGTAATCCTGGACCAGGCTGACGAACGCATTTACCGCAAAAGCATAATGCTGGGTCGACACCGAGAAATGCTGCGGGGACGGCTTCGCGTGCAGGTAGCGTCCTTCCAGAAGCTCCGCCTGCTCTATCACCTGGCGCGCGTAGCTTAAAAATTCCGCCCCTTCCTTGGAAAGGGAGATGCCCCTGTTCGTTCGTTCAAAAATGGAAATCTTCAGCTCTTCCTCCAGCTCCCGGATCGCATTGGAAAGACTCGGCTGCGAAATAAACAGCCGTTTGGCGGCTTCATTGATGGAGCCGCGGTTGGCGACCTCGATAACATACTTTAATTGCTGTAAAGTCAAGCGGCTCCCCCTTTCCGTAAGTTCTTTGTCCTAACCAGTCCCTCTCATTATACAGCCGGGTCACCGGCCGTGCTAATGGCGAGGAACGCCTTTGGCGCCGCTGCCTGTAGGAACAAATCGTTCGTTCCGATACGAATAAGCCATTCGTTCATACAGCGGCCTGCCTTGGAGCAAATGCTCCCTTACGAGCAGCCTTGCGCTCTCCGGTCCGATATCCTTATACCAGATGCCTTCCGGATATACCGTGACGACACATGCGTCCTCACAGCGGCCGTTGCACCTGGTTCTGGTCGTATGAATAAGATTCTCCGCTCCATGCAATGCGACCTCTTCCCGTAAAGCAAGCGTAACCTCGTCTCCCTGCTTGCGCAGACAGCTTCCTCCATTACAAATAAGGACATGATGCTGCGTACCCGATAAGTCCCATGTAGCCATGCTTCCTCCCCTTTCCCCTTATTCCCCTCTGTTTACTTCACTTCCAAATGGCTGAATGGATAATCATACTTGCTGTTCATCCATTTCCATCAACAAAAAAGCCCGCCTCTTCATCAAGAGGCAGGCGTCCGTGCACAGCTAAATAAAACGAGATACTCCAATCATCATCGTCTTCCATGCACACCACTCCTTTTCTCCGAAGGCTTTGTTTGGTGCAACCATCAGGTAGGTCTTCTGGCTTCCGTATCGTCATCGCCCTCAGTCTTCCCCAAATTTCTTTGAGTGACATCGTTGAAGGCAACTCCCCGGTTACAGCGGCGGGACCGCTTGGGATTTACACCCAATTCCCTGTTACTCTTTGCTTTCGCAAAGACACCTGATCTTTATCATATTCACTTGTCTTACTGTCCATCATATAGGGAATGAATAAACAGTGCAAGCACCATAAAATTCTATTTTTCCGCAACCAGCATGAACATCGGCGTCGATTTGAATTTCACCTGGCTTTCTTCGTCCCATGCTTTGTCCGTCACATCGATCTCGCAGTAAAACTTCGAATAGCCAATTTTCATCAACGTATCGAAATCCCACTGCGGACGAAGCCTGCTGCACATCGGCATGCGTTTTCTATACTCATGCATTTCATCGGTGTAATGCTGTGCCGGTTTATTGAACCTGGCCTCATATTCGCGCTTATCCTCCTCATGCTTTCTCATATATTCCTCGTCAAAATAACGCATGTTCCAGTTGGCATCGAAAATGATGACTCTTCCGTTGGGACGCAGGACGCGTCTCCATTCGCGGTACGCTTTCTCGGCATCGATCAGCGTCCATGTGACATTCCGGCTAATGATCAAATCGAGGGACTCGTCGGCAAAATCCAATTGATGTCCATCCGATACGTGAAAGCTCGGCTGTACTCCTTCATGCTGTGCGTTCATTCGCGCTTGCTCTATCATCTTTTCCGTACAATCGACTGCAGTAACCCGATGCCCGGCAAGCGACATGATGATTGCAAAGAAACCGGGGCCTGTTCCCACATCCAATATATCCAACGTTCCCGTGTGAGGAGCATGGGCAAGGATCATATCGATCCATGCCTGCTTCATCGAGATGCTGCCCAGCTCGCCCTTCACACTGTTGCTGTAATTAACGGCACCGTCCGTCCAATTTTTTTCAATTCTTTGCTGAAGCTCCATAAGATCCTCCTAGATCGCGTTTAGTTGGCGGCAATATCCAGCTGGCTCCATTCAATCGGCGCATAGCCGTTGACGCCGGTTTTAAAGCCTTGAACCCTGGAGCTCACCGCAAAGGTCGTCACAGGATAGTACAGCGGAATGCACACCACTTCGTCATGCATGATTTTGAACACTTTGTCATAGTTCTCCTGCCTCTTCTTCTCATCCATCGTCTGCAGCGTTTCGTTGATGCTCTCGACCAAACGCTCGTCATACCATACACGCGCCTTGTTATTCGCATTGAATATGGTAAAAAATTGCAGCAGGTCGCTGTGCGGCAGCCAGGAGTCAGAGGAGGTACGCTGGATCAATATATCAAACTTGCGGCTCTTTACTTGAGCGTCCGCATAAGCGTTCGCATCCAGCACATTCAGATTGGCTTTGACCCCGATCCCTAGAAGCTCCGATTGAATAAATTCGCACATCGGCTTCCATTCGGGAAACATATCGGTCGTCAATACGAAGCTGATCTCCAGCGGTTTGCCGTCTTTCTCTACAATGCCGTCCCCGTTCGTATCCTTGAAGCCGGCCTGCTCGAGCAATTGCTTCGCTTTCGGCTTGTCATACTTGTACCACTGGTTATTTTCCTTGGTCACATACGGCACGCTGTACTGGTTCAGTCCGTCCGCCGCCTGCCCGATCCCGTTCAGCAGCTTGCTGACCATGCTTTCCTTGTTAATGGCATAATTAAATGCCAGTCTGACGTTTTTATCCTGAAACACCGGATTATCCTGGTTGAAAATAATGAATTGAGAGCTCATCGTCTGATCGTTGTAGACGGTGATGCTGCTGTCTTTTTTCAGCGCCTCGATGCTGTCCAGCGGGATCTTACCCAGCAGGTCTCCCCCAATGATATCCACTTCCCCGCTCTGAAGCGCCATGATTCTGGCCTGGCCTTCCGGAATTACTTTAAATACGATACGATCCAGCTTCGGCTTCCCGCCCCAATAATACGGGTTCGGAACGAGGACGAATTCCTGATCCTTTTTGTAGCTTTCGAGCATCCAGGGCCCCGTCCCAACCGGCTTGGTGAATTTCCCCATCGGGTCGCCCTCGACCGCTTGAATCGAGCTCGGGCTCAGAAACCGGACGGGTCTTGGAAACGAAAGCTCGGTTAGTATAGGGTAGGCTTGGTTTGTAAAAACCATCTTGACCGTATATTTATCTACCGCTTCCATGCTTTCCACGTTAACCGAGGTCAGAGCGGCATGAAGCTTGTTATTCACCCATCTGTTTAAATTGAAAATAACCGCGTCCGCGTCAAAATCCGTTCCGTCGGAAAATTTAACCCCCTGCCGGAGCTTGAACGTGTACGTCCTTCCATCCTCGGCAACGCTCCACTCCGTGGCCAGCGACGGGAGGATTCCTTCCGCTCCGCCGTCTTCCACAAAGCCTTCGTAAATCATCTTGTAGATCGGATGGGGACCGTTATACGATGCCGCATCGAATCGGTCCATCTGCCCGTCGCCGGATATAGCTACGACAAGCTCCTTCTTGCGCTCTGCGCCGTCCGAAGATGGCTGACTCTGGCTGCCGCCGGAGCAAGCTGAGGCAAACAGCATCAGAAAAGCAAGGATGGCTGTAACAATGGATGTATGCTTTCTCATTTTCATCTCCCCAGGTGACGATTATTTTTTATGTAAATGACAGGCAACAAAGTGGCTGCCGTCAACATTTTCCAGCTTGGGCTTCAAGACCCCGCATTCCGGCTTCGCATATAAGCACCTGTGTTGAAAGATACAGCCTTGGTCCGGTGCGCGCTGCTCATCCGTCGCTTTGAACAGCGGCTTGCGCTTCTGCCGGTTCCTTGGGTTGCTGTCCAATATGGCCCCCATCAGCGCCTGCGTATAAGGATGAAGAACGTTTTCGTCGATGCGCGGAAGAATCTCCACGATATGGCCCATGTACATGACCAGCACCCTGTCGCATATTTTCCGGACTGACGACACGTCATGCGAAATGTATAAATAAGTCAAGCCGAGCTGTTCCTTCAGCTCCATTAACAGCTTCAGCACCTGATTTCTTATCACATAATCGAGGCTGGAAACCGCCTCATCGCATACGACAAATTCCGGATGGAGCACGAGCGCCCGGGCTATGCCTACTCTTTGCCTCTGGCCGCCGCTCAGCTCATGACCGAACCGGGTCAGATAGCTTCGATCCAAGCCCACTCTGTCGAGCATCTCCACCACCCGGCGCTCCTTCTCGGCTTCGCTTTCCCGGCTGTAATTATCGATCGGCTCCAGAATGATTTGCTTGACATTGAAGTAAGGATTGAACAGGTTCCCGCTGTTCTGAAAAATCATCTGCATATGCTTCCGGATGCTGCGCATTTCATTAAAGCTATAAGCTGAAATACGGTTCCCGCGATAATGCACAGTGCCGCTTGTCGCCTTCTCCAGCTGCAGTAACAGCTTCCCGAGCGTGCTTTTCCCGGAGCCGGATTCGCCGACAAGCCCCACGGATTCGCCCTGGCGGATGGTTAAATCGACGTGGTTGACGGCATAGATTTGAGGTTTCGCTTTGACGTCATAGCATTTGCTCAGACCAGCCGCTTCGATCAAATTCATCGTATGCGCTCTCTCCTTCCCTCTTAAGCTCTACAAGATGGCCTCCAGGAGCCCTTTCGTATACTCATGCCGGGGATGCTCGAAGATGCCGCAGACCTCCCCGCTCTCCACAATCCTGCCCTGGCTCATCACATATACGTAATCGGCTGTCTGCGCGACTACGCTCAAGTCATGGGTGATCAATATGATCGCCATTCCCTGCTCCTTCAGCTTCAGCAGCTCGTCCAATATTTCCGCCTGAATGGTCAAATCCAACGCCGTTGTCGGCTCATCCGCTATTAACACGCTGGGGTTGGTCAGCAGAGCCATCGCAATCATCACCCTCTGGCACATGCCTCCGCTCAGCTCGAAGGGATAGCTTTCAAGAATGCGGCCGGTATTTGTCAAGCCGACCTTGAGAAGCGCTTGCTCGCATCGCCCTAATGCATCCGGCCTGCTCGTTTTCTCATGAATCCGGATCGCTTCAAGCAGCTGCTTCTTTACTTTGACGACCGGATTCAACGCGCTGGACGGATCCTGAAAGATCATAGCTATTTCCTTGCCGTAGACGTGGCGCTGCTTCCGCTTGCTCAGCTTGATTACATCTCTGCCGTTAACGAGGATTTCACCGGCTTCGATCCTGCCCGGCTCGTCCACCAGGTTGAACACCGATAAAGCCATCACGGATTTGCCGCTGCCGCTCTGCCCTACAATTGCGGTAATTTTTCCCGCATAGGCGTCCAGGCTGACCCCGTCCACCGCCTTAATGACCGCGCCCTGCTTATGATTGTAAAAATAAGTTTTCAAATCCTTGATGGAAAAAACCGCTCCGGCCTCCATTTAATCACCTTTGCTTACTCTTGTTATTTGGTTGCTTGAATTCGGCAGCAAAGCTTCGTTCAAGCCCTCTCCCAGCATGTTAAGCCCAAACACAATTATCATAATCATGAGGCCCGGCCACAGCATAAGGATCGGGGCCGAGGAGATGAGCTGCCGGCTGTCGTTCAGCATTACGCCCAGATCGGCTGCCGGAGGCTGGGCTCCGAGCCCGATAAATGAAAAGCCCGCAATATGCATAATAATGCTGGCAATTTTGAGCGTGGAGAGCACGACAATCGGGGAAACCGAGTTTAATAAAATATGCTTGACGACAATATTGAATCGGGATGTTCCGGCAGCGACCGCAGCCATGACGAAATCTTGTTCTTTCATCTTGAGCACCGTTCCTCTAATGATTCTGGCAAACGGGGCCCACCACAAGCAGACTAAAACCAGCATAATATTCGACATGCCCGGTTCCGATAATGCTTACGACCGCTAACGCGAGCAGACTGGAAGGAAACGTCGAAACAATATCAGCCGCCCGCATAATCAGATTATCGACCCAGCCGCCCGCATACCCTGCAGCAATGCCTAGAGGAACGCCGATGATCAGGATGCCGCCCAGGACGAGCAGCGCATTTCCGAACGAGGCGCGAATGCCGAAGATTAAGCGGGACAGCTCGCACCGCCCCAGCTGGTCTGTTCCTAAAGGATACTCGAACGATGATTTCAGCAGTCGCTGCTCCAAATCCACGGCTATAGGATCGTGCGGAGCAAGATAAGGAGCCAGCAGGCTGACAAGGGTAAGCAGTATAAAAATAGTCCCTCCGGCAAAGGCCAGCTTGTCCTTTTTAAAGTAGAAGAATACATGGCTGAACAAAGCCGGAGCAGCGGTAGGCGCATATGCATTTTTCATGACATCCACTTCCAATTAATCTAGTTTTATTTTGGGGTCAATATATGCATAGCAAATATCCATTATCAAATTAATCACGATAAAAGTGAACGCGACCGACAGCACATATCCCTGGATTACGGGAAAGTCTTTGATCTTAATGCTTTCGATGGCAAATTTGCCGATCCCGTTCCACGAGAAGATCACTTCACAGGCAAAGCTGCCGGCAATCAGCGAACCGATATTGTTGCCCACAAGCACCAGGCACGGAATCACCGCATTTTTCAAGCCGTGTTTGATCAGCACCGCACTCTCGCTTAGTCCCTTCGCCCGTGCCGCTTTCATATAGTTCAGCTTCATAATTTCAATCAAGTTCGTTCTGAGCATTCGAGTATAGATGGCCGCATACCCCAGACTTAGAGTAAACGCGGGCAAAAAGATGTTTTGAAGCTTATTGCCCGCAATGACAGGCACGAGCTTGAACTGAACGGCAAATGCGTACAGCAGGATCAAGCCGAGCCAAAAGTCGGGAATGGAAGCCCCGGCGGTAGAGATGACCCGAAACAAGTGGTCGATCCACTTGTTCTTGTACCTTGCCGACAGGATGGCTGTAGGGACGGCCAGCAGGATGGAAAACAAGGTGGCGCACAAGATCAGGCTCAAGGTCGCCGGAAACCGCTGCCTAATTTCGTCCAGCACAGGCAGCTTGCTGCGGAACGAAACGCCGAAATCCAATGTGCACACCTTGCCAAGCCAAACAAAATACTGGATATAGAGAGGCTTATCCAGCCCCAATTCCTTCTTCACTGCCGCAACGGACTCCGGGGTCACCTGCCCCCCTTGATTCATAATGACGATCTCCGCAGCATTGCCTGCCGACAAATTGCTCAGCGTAAAAGCCAAAGCGGAGACCACCAGAAGCATAGGAAGGATTTGGACGATACGCTTCATAATAAACCTGGTTTTCTTCACTGCCGCACTCCCAATCCCCTTTCACTACCGGTGACACAAATTATTATAAAAGTAACACAAGAATCCTTTTATTGTCAAAGCCTATCTTTCATTTATTGGCGCGAATTTCTTAGCACAAAAATGCCTCTGTCCCTGCCATATGCCTGGACGGAGCAGCAGGCTTCCGGCATGGCAGGGACAGGCTGCACGCTGCGGGCCTGCACGGCAGGAGAGACACCGCTGCGAGCCAGCCAGCCGCAGCGGTACCCGCCGGATGTGCAGCCCCCGGACGCAAAAAAAACAGCTGTCACAGAGGAACTCCCTGTGACAGCTGCTTCTCGGCACTGCCGGTACGGCGTATCCGCTCGCGCGGATGCTGGGGCAGCTGGACGCCCAGCAGCCGAGCTGAGATCATCATCATGGCGATGAGTGTGACTGAACTTCTTTTTCGTGCCATCTTTTCTTTTTCTCTCACTTTGATATAGTTGGGCCCAGAATAAACTTGCTTGTATATGAGAATGTTTCTCAATACCAGATATAATGAAAATAAGGCGAGGTGCTCTCCAGCCATGGACAATCATTTATTAGACTCGGTTGTGATTCCCCGCTCACAGAAGCGGATTGTGACGCATCAGGGACGGGAATATCACATTTTCATCAGCGTTCCGGCTGAAGCTCCTCCCCCGACGGGGTTTCCGGTCATTTACCTGCTGGATGCCAATTCGGTTTTCGCCACGATGACCGAAGCCGTGCGGGCCCAATCGCGGTTTCCCGCAAGAACCGGGGTATGGCCGGCCATCGTCGTAGGCATCGGCTACGACACGGAAGCTCCGTTTCATCCATCCCGCCATTACGACTTCACGCTCCCCGTGCCAAGATCGGAGCTGCCGCCAAGCCCTGACGGCAAGGAATGGCCGGAGCAGGGCGGCGCCGAGGCCTTCTTGGCTTTTATCGAAGAGACGCTGAAGCCGATCATCGCGAACGAATTTCCCGTGGATACGGCCAAGCAGTCTTTGTACGGTCATTCGCTCGGAGGGCTGTTCGTCTTATTCGCGCTGTATACGCGGCCCTACAGCTTTCAAAATTATGTAGCGGGCAGCCCTTCCATCTATTGGAATGAGAGGATGCTGCAGGAGCAGGAGCTTCTCCTGAGCGGACGGCTGCTGGAAACCAACCAAGTCCGCCTCCTGCTGGCCGCAGGAGAGCTCGAGCGGACGCACGAAAGTCTGGTCAACGCCAAAGCTCAAGCGCTTGCCGAACGTCTGTCGCTCGTTGCTCCAGGCCGGCTGTCCGTTGAATACAACGAGTTTGCCAATGAAAATCATATTTCCGTCCTGCCGGTGCTGATCAGCCAGGCGATCCGTTTTGTGATGAGAAATCCCCTATGAATACTTTCATTAGGGGATTTCTCCATTTTTTTTATTGATCCACGGTTTGCGGACCCGGGTAGACGAAGCGCATTGCATTTTGCTCCGACATCGTAACCTGCCTCCACTCTCGTCATGCGTTAACGGCCACTAATTGATAACGATTATCATTATCTATCATATAAAAAAAGAGAAGGCCTTCAACCTTTGCGAGGCCTCCAAAAAACGTCACCGCCGCGTGTACGGAAACTTCTTTCCGATCACTGTTGTCCCGAATTGCTTTGATTGCCTTCCGTTTCTAGCGGTTGGAATCCGGGAACAAAGGTGAACGCTTACGCTTCTACAAGAACGATTCCGTACTCTCCGCTAGTTTTCAACGGCCGCAGCCTTTATGAAGGTTTTCTCTCGGCCGGTATCGGTCCCGTAACCCGGTACAGCCGCCAGCCGCCGTTGTATTCCTTCTCCAGACGGGCCCAGGAGGTTCCCTTCTCATAGAGCTCCCCGTACTTTTGGTTCACAGCGTTCAGTCCCGCTATGCCGGTCGGATTGGGCACGAGGATGAATTGAACCTTCCGTTCATAAGGAGCTGCCAGCGACGGAGTGAAATCCCGGTCGCTTGTAATGACCAAATTGTTCGAATGCCTGACATTTAAAATGATTTGAAAGGCGTTAAAGGAATCGGTTAAGATATGGAGCTCCGGATTTTCTGCAACCCGCCGGTCCAAGTCTTCCGCTATTTGCTTGGCGACGATTGTTTTTTGCAGCGTTGCGCTTTCCTTATAATGAATCGCTTCATATTCTTCGGGTGCAAGCTCATATTTCTGCATTGCCTGCCAGGTCATCGCGGCGCTGCCGAGTAGCAGCAGTACGCTGACCGCCGCGGCTGTCCAATAGCCGAACGGGCCTTTCGCCCGCTGACGCTGCAGCTCATAAGGAAGCCAGGCCGCAGCCAGCGGCAAAGGATAGACGAAGAAGCGAAGCCAGCCGTAGGAAGAGCCTTTGACCAGCATCACGAACTGCATCGCAGGTATGGAAGCGATCAGCAGCAGAATAATCGCAAAATCCATGTGAAAGAGCGTTCTTTGCCACAATCGCATAAACAGAATCGCAGCCAGCGGCAGTACGAAGCATGCGCTCCGAATCAGAATAAACTGCATCGCCACACCCGGATGGCCGATTAAAGGACCGATCGATGTATTTTCGGCTAACTGCTGAGCCTGCCCCAGATTGGAATAGTTCGACCTTAAGAAATACAGCGGGTCGTTCATGATCATATAGTTCAGCACAATCCACAATATCCCGCTGTAAAAAACCGGGGACAGCAAGACAATTTCCGTCGCTTCGATTTTCCGGTAAATTTCGCGGTAGGTCCACTGCTCCAGGATGATCCGTCTCTGGCTCCAGATAAACAGAACGACGGATAGAGCCAGACAAGCGCCGAAGGCTACAGCCTCATACCGGGTAAGGAAGGCGAACGTCAGCGTCACTCCTACATGAATAATGCTGTCCATGCCGCTTCGGTCAAACCATTTCGTTAAATAAAGAACAGCCCATACCAGGAAAAAGATGAATAAGCTCTCACTCATTCCGTTGGATCCATATAGAAACAGAAAAGGATTAAAGGAAACGAGCAGACAAAGGATCAGGCTTAGGAAATAGGGCTGTCCGCGTTTGATAAAATGATGAAAAAGCATCATAGCGGTACCCGCGGCGGCTAAGCCGGTCAGGATCACTCCTGCCAAGCCTGAGGAAGCAAGCTCGGGATAGAGCGGCCAAGCGAGTAACACCGGCAAGGTCAGCAGGCTCGGCAGCGGATTCCATACAAACCCGATAGCCGCAAGATGCGGATCCCGGCTGTATAAGACATAATAGGCATTAGCGACCCTGCTCAGCGCATCGCCCGGAATGTACTGATTCGTGACGGCCATCCAGAACCCGAAAGAAAGCTCCGCCAGAAACACCAGTAATCCCATCCACCAAACGGTCTTTGATAAACGCATGCTTTAGGCGCGCCTCCATTCTTTTACCGCAGCGGTCAAGTTCTCCATTTGATTCTTCCTTATAAAATTCGAAGCAGACAGGGTAAAAACCTTCTTTACACCCGTCTCGTCCTGAATAACGGCTTCCTTATCACATATTTACTGGAAATTAAATGTATATTGTGTAATTAATTTACAATACTAGGTTATATTCTTATCCTGAAAATCGAGAGGTAATCCAATGGAATCGATTGCGCAAAAAGAAATATTTTTTTTTATCGGGATCATCCTTTGGGTGATGGCCTCGCTTAAATGGGGGCATTGGAAAAGCTTTAAAATATATCAGGCTTCTATTTTCATGATGATGACAGGAGACCTGGTTTACGGCATTTTGACGACGGAACAGCATTCCTACTGGGAATATCTCTCTCCCGGATTCGGCTTGAATCATACCATTATTGGCATTGCCATCACCTTCGTTGCGTTTCCATGCTCGATCCTGATTTATTTGAGTCAATACCCTTCCGGCTTATCCTGGCTCCGGCAGTTGGGCTATATTCTTATGTGGGTGGCCATTTATACAGTCCTCGAATGGGTGACCCATACGCTGAAACTGATGAAATACGACAATGGCTGGACACTTTACTGGTCGATTATTTTAAACTGCATCGCCTTTTCCCTGCTCAAGCTCAATCAGCACAAACCGCTTGTCGCCTCTTTCCTGTTTATTGGCTTTGCGTTATTTTTCTCCATTTATTTTGAAATCCCCATCATGAAGCTGAAATAATTGCTGTCGAATGTTTCTTTCATAAACAATCTAAAAACTATTGAAAGTTGTCATTTGAAATAAATTTGGAAGTTTCCGGTCAACTTTTTGCATAAAATATTTAATTTTTAACATTTAATGGATATTAGAAAATTTAATAGATCTTCTTCCGTTTTTTTCTTCAAAAGCCGAGAACCCAGTCGTATCAAGAGATTTCGGCTTTTTTGAGCAATCGGCCCGCCAAAAAAATGACAATTTGTGGAATTGACAAAATTTAGAATGAAAAATAAGATAAATGTGTCGATAGTTGGTGCACACATTATCGACATCCGTAAGACGAGGTACCTGCCACCGGGCAGCAGCCGCAGATTTTTTTTTACAACGAGATTGATAATGATTATCATTATCGAAATAGCTTGGTGTTCTGTGGCGTCACACTTTTTTGAAAGGAGGGTCGTAAGCCGTTCCCAAATCGAATGCTGAAGCAGCTGCTTAATGTAGTATCATTCATGCCAAAGTAATCCTGTTGTTTCATGAAATGAAAAACCATACCAAAACCAGGGAGTGTGTTAATCCATGAAATTATCCATGAAAAAATCTTTTTCGATGATGATGCTCGTATTTATGCTCGTTCTTGCTTTCGCGGTACCGGCTTCGGCTGCCAGCCAATCGTATGAATTCTATTACCAGAACAACCCGTCTTCCTCTTACAATGCGCACGTGAACTCGTACATCGTTGGGGATGCTGACGTAACAGGCACAACCGTTACTATCACATTGCAAGATGACTATTACCCTCAATTGCAAGCCGATAACGGCACCGGCACTTTCGTAACTTACTACCCAACATACGATGCTAACGGCAACACTGTTTTCACTTTCACGAACTCGAACCCAACCGCTGACATCAATACAAAACTGTCCGTTGCAGCTGGACCTCACTCTTCCGAGTACGAGCTGACTATTCACTGGAACTAATCGTCTAGCTCCACCCCAATAAAATAAGTGCCAAGGCGAAAAGCGGTCTTATGTCCGACTGCTTTTCGTTTTGGCATTTTGGTCCGAGACCAAGAAAAAGGAGTGTACATACAAGTGTCAAAGAGCAATCTCAAGCAGTCCATCGCCTTATGCCTGTCTCTCGCCTTATTCCTATCCTCCTTGTTTACTGCCCTGAACTTTAACGTAAAGACAGCCGATGCAGCGGTGACGCTGCCCGACGGTGTATATTCGGCAAACTACCGGTATATAAAGGATGGAACCAATAGTATCTCCGCAGCCTATTCGTACCTGTTCGTTGAGAACACAGGCAAGGTGATCGCCCAGAACGGCAGCATCACATTCGAGCATGAGATCTATCCGCAATACTACGGATACTTTCAATACATTGGCTTTCGTAATCCCGGCGCTGCCAAAGCCGTAATCAACACCTCCACCAACACGGTACAAGGGCTGGATGGCTACACCCACTACCCCGTGCGTGATGCAGCCAACAGCAATAAGATTGCTTCTATTAATATAGAAGACATTTCGAAGAAGCAAGATATCCTTATGCATGTCGTAATCAAGGATTCTCCCGAGTTCGGAGCCGGTTTCTCCTATGATTATTGGTACAATGTGCAATTGGAAATCGACACGAAGAACCTGCCTCTGCAGGGCGATACCGGCGGCGATACCGGCGGCGGAACAGAGCAGCCGATTACGATCGATCAGCTGCAGGACCTTGTGACCGTCTCGCAGTCCGTATACGAGAATACGTATGAAGGAACGGAGCTCGGCGAGGCGCCTGAAGGCAGCAGACAGCCTTTCTACAACGCCATCGTACAAGCCGAACAATTCATTGATTCCGGCAATACGTCGGCTGCTGCGGTGCAATCAGCCTATGATGCGCTGACAGCTGCCCTGAATACGTTCAAAGCACTGATCCATTCGGCGAATAAAACAGCTCTCGGTTCCCTGATCGCCATCGTAACGGAATTTGCAAATAACATGAAGGAGATAGGGACAGAGGAAGGCTTTCCGGGCAGCGTTCTTGGTGCGGTTACTCCCGGCGAGTTTGTCGGAAATTCGCAATCCAATCTGATACGTCAGATCGGCCTTGCCCAAGCCGTTTACGATAATCCCAAGGCAACGCAAACAGAGGTCGACAGAGCGAAAACTAGCTTGGAAAGTAACTACAATGGCTCCAAAGACTCTTACTATTACATCAGCAATGACTCGGTGAAAGTGATGGCGCTGGATTCGTTAACCGAAGCAACCGCTCCATCCACCAAGCTTCCGCAAATCTCGGGCACAACGGCATATATTGGATTAAAAAACTTGCCAAAACCTGGATATAAAGCAAACATTGCCTTTATTACCGATTCCGCGATTACCGATGTGATGGCGCCAGACGCTACTGCTGTAACCGGCGGCTATAAAGCCACAGAAAATCTTGTCCCTAAGGTTACCAAGAGCTCTCAAGGCAATATCAAAGTGTATCAATTGACCGTCAAAGCTGCAAATGTGGATGACGACACCAAATGGCTCGGCCATTATTATGTCCGCTACAAGCTTGACGGCGTGACTCAAGTAACGTATTTGAGCTTCAACGCGGACAAGCTCGAGGCTTTGAGCCAGTCTGTGGCAGCTGCGCGCAATGTAGCTAATACAGCAACCGCCAAGCCGGGAGCCGAAGCCGCTTATGCAGCAGCCAAAACCGGTCTGCAAAGTCAAATCGACGCGGCTGCAGCAACCGCTCAGAACCTGGCGAGCACACGTCCTCAGCTGACTGCTGCCAGTACCGCATTAGCGCAAGCGCTGACTGCATTTACAGACACAGCGACTTATCCGCTCTACTACACGTCGGTGCATGCGACGAACGATGCGTTCTCCGCTGTCGAAAGCTACTTTGCGAAGCCGGCGACCGCTACGACAGTGAACGGCGCGGTTTATGTCTCCTTCGAGATTAAGCAAAGCTCGGTCATTAAGAATGTCCAAGTGAAAACAGGCGGCGAGTATGTGGATGCAGCCGTTGTCAGCGAGAATGCTGAACAAGATACGCGAATTGTCTCCTTTAAAGTGGACAGCCTGTCTGCGCTGAGCGACGCCAAGGTTCACATCTCTATACCCGCTCAAAATTATGACCGTACGCACGATATTCGTTTGAACTTCAACAATGTGGACAACACGGCATTATCCCAGGCCATTACCGAAGCCAACACGCTTTACCGCACATCTGTGGCGGGTTCGGAGCAGGGACAATATCCGCAGCAAGCCAAAGCAGCCCTGCAAGCAGCAATCAATGCGGCCGGATCCGAGGCTTCCCGCGTTAACGGCACGGACGCCCTAACAGCGGCGGCACTGCAAGCTTTGCAGCAAGCCGTAGCTGCCTTTAAAGCTTCCGTCATTATCGACACACTCCCTGACGGAGAATATCCTCTCGGATTTACCATCTACAAAAAAGGCACTGACGAAACATCGGTCATGTACGATTATGTCGATCACAACAGCGGCAAATTGACCGTTATCGACGGCAAAAAGTACGTTTCCTTCATGTTGAAGCAAAACGCCGAAATTTTATCGTTCAAGACCGAGCACAACGGCGCCTTGACTGAAACAGATACGGTTAGTACGGATGAAGCCGCCAATACGCGCGTCGTTCGTTTTGAAGTCACCGATCTGGATGCACGCTTGAACGGCTGGGTCAAAATTTATTGGGTTCTTCCCGCTCCAATCGGCATCTATGATCATGAATATGATGTAGAGCTCGGCTTCGATCTCCAAACCGACAAATCGAAGTTGACCGCTCTGGTAGATACAGCCAAAGCTAAGCTGAACGAAGCAGTGGAAGGCACAGCTGCGGGACAATACGTTGCAGGCTCCAAAGCAGCTCTGCAAGCAGCCATCACTACGGCTGAAGCAGTAGCAGCCAACGCCGAAGCTTCGCAGCGGACCGTGAATAATGCCGTAACGGCATTGAATAAAGCTATTGCCGTCTTCTCCGCATCCGTTATTTTGGCTGACGCCAAATACACCTTTAGCTGGCCGTCTACGATTACAGACAGCACCGGAACACCGTTGACCAACTTCATCTCGTCGGGTGCTACGATGAACGTAACCGAAGGCAAACAAATCGTCACGATGAATCTCGCTGACGGCGTGACGTTCAAAAAGCTCCAAATCAAGAAAGCCGACGGTTCGCTGGAAGATGCTTCGACCTTGGCAGCGGCCAAACGGACAGGTCTTGTAAAAGTACTGGCTGCAGACAGCACGCCTGCAACCGTCAGCTTTGAAATCAAAGACCGCTCTGCTGTATATGTACTAAGCTTGCTGGATGCCGACCAAGTCGAGCACGCTTTCGAAATTAACTTCTCCGATATCGCCTTGACGCCGGCAACGGATCCGGGTACAGATCCTGGGACCGATCCGGGAACGAATCCGAATACAGGCGGCGGCCACTCCCACGGCGGCGGTGGCGGCGGAGTCGTTATCCAGCCATTAGCCGATAAGCTGGAAGCCGGTCAGTATACCATCGAGTATGCACTTTATTCGCAGGGGACAACGCAAGCCTCTGCTGCGGATGCCTACTTCAAGCATCCGGCGAAGCTGGTTGTCGCTGACGGCAAAAGCTATGTGGAATTAACCGTCTCCAGCCAGGAAGTGTCCGGATTGAAAGTAAGCGGAACGAATGGCGTTCTAGCAAGCGCTCAAGTTGTTGACGTAAACAGCGAGCTTCACCTGAGAACGGTAAGATTTGAAATTGCTAATGCTCAAAACCGGTTGTCGACCCAGTTCACTCTGTCGCTTCCAGGTAAAGATCCGGAAGAGGTTAAAGCCGATCTCTTATTTGACGAAACCACCATTGCAGCAAGTCAAGAGCCTGTTCCTGGCGACGGTGCAAACCAGCCGACCGAGCAGCCGGTAGTTATTACAGATCTGCAAAATCACTGGGCCAAAGCAGCAATTGAGCAAGCGGTAGCGCTTGGCATCGTGAATGGATATGAAGACGGTACCTTCCGTCCGGACGCTAACATTAACCGTGCCGAGTTTATTACTCTGCTGAACAAAACGCTGAAATTGGGCCAAAGCTCTGACAGCGAACTGAATTTCACCGATGCGGCTCAAATCCCGCAATGGGTGAAGCCTTATCTCGCTCCGGTCGTAGAGACCGGCATCGTTACCGGCTATGAGGACGGAAGCTTCCGCGCCGACCGTCAAGTCAGCCGTGCGGAATTGGCCGTTATTATTGCACGCTCCCTGAAGCTGGATGTGGAAGCTGACGCACGCGCCAGCTTCTCCGACGCGGACAGCATCCCACAATGGGCTCAAGCCTCCGTCGCTGCTGCACAGCAAGCGGGCATTATCAGCGGACGCGACAACAATGTATTCGCCCCGAACGAAAATGCGACTCGCGCTGAAGCCGTTTCTCTGATTCTTGCGCTTCACAAATCCCTCGCAAAATAATTTATTAAAAAACCGGGCAACCATCTAAGATGGCTACCCGGTTTCTTTATGTCCGAAATAACACACAGTGCAAAGCACACGCCGTGAATGTAATTATTTTCCATTTATTGGACATTGTGCCCGCTGCCTTCATACAGCAACAGCCTGCCGATTCGGGGCAGGCTGTCGTATGAAGCTTCCACTATAGAAGCGGCATTAACTGCACGTACGTATCCACACCGTCATTTCCCCCGTCTCCCGGTTCCCCCATAAATAATAGGGTACCGCCTTTAACGTAACCGGTTCGGATGCCTGCTGCTGAATTAATGGACGGTAAGGCGCAGCCGCGTCCCAGGAATCATGCTCATCTGCACGGCCTTGTGCTTCAATTGTAACCGCGCCCCCAAGCAAATCGGCATCATAGCCGGATCTTAGCTCTGCACTCCGCTCAATCGACAGGGACGCCAACGGACGGCCATTGTCCGTTTCCTCCAGACAATAAACGAGCGGTCCGCGTTCGAAGGCAGCCTTGCCGGCGTTCACCCGGATCTCCGGATGGGCTGCGATCAGCCGAGCCTCGAGAGCGGGCTCCCACTCTACAATGTCTCCCGGTACCCACTGCCTGTTTACTACCGCGTAGCCCTGCTCAACGTCATAATGCGCCGTAACGCCGTTGATTCTCATCACGGCCTGATTGAGACTCCAGGACGGAATACGAAGCGCAAGCGCAAAAGGTTCTGACGGAGCTTCGGTGAACTCGAAGCGCGCGTAGCCTTCCCACGGCAGACGCGATTGCTGCTTGAGCGCCACCTGTCCGGCGGCAAGCCCGAACTGCGCTTCGCTGCCGATGAACAGATGGGCATATATCTTGTTCTCCTCTGCCGAGGCGGTATAAATGTAGCTGTTCAGCGAGCTGAGCAGCCGCGCTACGTTCGGCGGGCAGCAGGAGCAGCCGAACCATTTTTGCCGTACCGGCTTCACGTGACGGCGGCCCGGATTGTGCTCGGACGCCTTCGGCCATACCTCTAACGGATTCACATAAAAATAATGCTTGCCGTCCTGCGACATGCTGCCGATCACATTGTTGTACAGCGCCCGCTCCATCACATCGGCGTATTCGCTTCTCGGCTCCAGCAGCAGCATCCGGCGGGCGAAGAAGATGAGACCGATGGACGCGCAGGTCTCGGCATAAACCGTATCGTTCGGCAGATCGTAATCGAAGGAAAACGCCTCGCCATGATGTGTCGAACCGATGCCGCCGGTAATGTACATCTGTTTTGTCGTTGTATTGCTCCACAAACGGCGGCATGCCTCCAACAGTTCACGGTCGCCCGTCAGCCTTGCCAAATCGGCCATCGCCGTGTACATATATACGGCCCGCACGGCATGCCCGACGGCAGCATCCTGTTCGCGAACCGGCTTATGCGCCTGATTATACGACAGCTGCTCGACGGACGGAATCGGCACCTTCTTTTGCGCCCAATGGCTGTACCCCTCTCTTCGTTTGCACTCCTCCACAAGAAAATTCGGCTCTGTTCCGCGCTGGTCAATAAAGAATTGCGCCAGCTTCAGAAACCGATCCTCCCCTGTCGCCTGATACAGCTTCACCAGTGCAAGCTCAATCTCCTGATGGCCGTCATAGCCCCGCAGCTTGCCGGGCTCGGTACCGAAAACGGTTCCAATATAATCTGCGAATTTGCACATGACATCAAGCAGCTTCCGTTTGCCGGTCGCTTCATAATAAGCAACAGCCGCCTCCATCATATGCCCCGCGCAGTACAGCTCATGAGCCTCATGCAGATTCGTCCACTGCTTGCCGGGTTCCCGGATCGTGAAGTACGTATTGAGATAGCCGTTCTCATGCTGAGCTTGGGCGATCAGCTCGATCACTCCGTCCGCTGTGCGCTCCAGCTCGGGATCGGGATGGTTGGCAAGCGAGTAACCGGCCGCTTCAAGCCATTTGGCCACATCGCTGTCCTGAAAGATCATCCCGCCGAATTCCCCTTCTTCAAGTCCCGCGGCAACCCGGAAATTGCGGATGGCATAGCTGGGCTCGGCATCCGGGATCAGGTCATTCAGCGCTTCCCATTGATAAGGAATAACCGTCTTTCGAACGAGCTCCATCAACGGGTTCCAAAATGCATCTTCAATATGTACCTTTTCCGCGTTCCGCTGTCCTCTGGTTGAGCTTGTTGTCATCTGTCTTCCCTCCTTCATTCGTGAACCCATTTATATAACATTTGATTATAGCCTTCATCCAGTTTATCCTTGGAATAAAAGATCATCTACGAATAAATCAAACCTTTTTTTATAAAATTTCACACTATTGAGGTGATTTCAAATGGACAGGGAATGCATTGCGATGGAGCTGCCGCCGATGCCTTATTACATCACGATCGGCCTGTCAGCCTTTCGTCCGGGTGAGCAGCATCCGAGCCGGCGCCGCCTCGGTATCTTCGACCTGCTGTGGGTCGTCAAAGGGACCCTATTCATCGGTGAGGATGACCGGCAATGGGAAGTCGGAAGAGGCCAAACCCTGCTGCTGCTGCCGGACCGGTATCATTATCCGGTAAAGGCCTGCGAAACCGAAACGGTGTTCTATTGGATTCATTTTGATTTCAATGGATCGTGGCAGCAGGAATCTGACGAGAAGGCGATTATAGCCGTCCCGGGCCGGCAAATATGGGCCAATCCCTACACGATCCGGATCCCGCAGTATGCCTCGCCGCCTGATTTTCCTTTAGCCGAGCGTCACCTTCACAAAATGCTGGCCGACTCGAATCAGCATCGATCGGCGGCCTTTTGGAACGAGCAGCAGCTATTTCTTGAGCTGCTGCGCCTGCTTGAGGAGAAGCACCCGGGGATCGACGTCACTCCCGCCTTACGGCTGGCTCATCGGACGGAGGCTTATTTGCGGCAGCATTATCAGACCCAGGTGACGAATAGTACGCTGGCTGAGGCGCTTCATTTTCACCCGAACTATATTGTCCGATGCATGAAAGAAATGTACCAATGTACGCCAATGGAATATTTGCACGAATACCGGCTTGAGCAGGCGAAGCTGCTGCTGATCAAGACGGAATGGCCTGTCGCACAGATCGCAGAACAGACCGGCTTTCAGCATGCTCCCTACTTCTCCAACTGCTTCAAGCAGTACGCCGGCATCTCGCCTCTGCGGTTTCGCAAGCAGTATTCCCCGTAGAGTAGAGCTGCAGAGGGCGGCTCCCTGTTCGCGTCTCCGCTCATCCTAGGCAAGCACATCGTTGTTTCCAATTCTCATCTGCAGGAATCAAATGTAGATGGACTTCATCAAAAGGCCGGCAGCTCCAATGTGCTTGAAGTCCACGGTTCTTTAAGAACAGCCAGATGCCCCTTATGCCACCGCGAATATGCAATGGCTTATCTGTTGAGCAACGAGATCCCGTTATGTAATGTGGATGGAGCCGTATTAAAGCCGGATATCGTACTTTATGAAGGCAAAGTGAAATATATGGAGGAAACCATCAAGCGGTATGCGACACAGAATTATTTTTGACGCTTGGCTCGTCTCTACGGGTCTGCCCGGTCAAAGAGCTGCCGAAATATATTCAGAATGCCCATAAGATTACTAAAGCCATCGTAAATAATGAAGCTACGCCGTTGGACTATTTGTTTGATTATGTAATCCACGATGATATCGTCTTGACCTTTCAACAAATAAAACAAGTGATAACAAAATAAAGCAGGAGCACCCAGTCTTTCATTCGGGCGCTTCTGCCTTATTTTTACTTTCCCTAATCTGTTCTTTTATGACGCAAAAGCAGCTGAAGAAGCAGCTTTACTTCAATTGAGCATACACCCGGTACAGCAGCTGGGCGGTTTCCGCTCTTGTCGCCGGATTCGTCGGATGTAACGAGGTACCGTCACCCTGTACGATCCCTGCCTGCACCATCGCAGCAATCGCATCCAGCGCATAAACTGCTACGTCGGATTTATCCTGGAACGAGTTCAGATCGGACGCCGTACCGGACAGGTTCAGCTTGCCCGTGACTTGCAATGCGCGCATAAGCAGCACCATCATGTCCTGTCTGGATATCGACTCCCTTGGATTGAACTTGTTCTCGCCTACCCCATCAGCAATTCCCAGCTTCTTAACGATGCCGAGTGTCTCATAGTAATAGTCCGCTGCGCTTACATCGCTGAAGTTGCTGTCCACGTCTGCTTTCAAGTCGAGCATCCGCACGAGCAGTGTCATAAAGTCGGCGCGGGTAATATTTTGACCCGGTTCAAAGCTTGTTTCCGTGGTTCCTTGAATAATCCCTTTTGCCGTCAACATGCCGATCGCTTCCTTCGCCCAGTCATAGCTGCTGTCGACATCCCTGAACGGAAGCTCAACCGGCGGCGTCTCTGCTGACGGTGTTGTCGAGCCTGGCGCGGTCGTTACAGGCGGCTGTGTCGAGCCAGTCTCCGGCGCAGGTACAGTCTCCGCAGGAGGATTCGCCGGCGCCGATGGCGATGGCGATGACGAAGGCTGCGAGCCATGGGAATGCGAGCTTCGGACCGCTGCGGTAAAGCCCCATACATCGGAACGGGTCTTGCCACTGTAGGCGTCCTCTGCCTCTGCATACCACTGGTAATACCCGCCATTCGATAGGCCGCCCCAGTACGTGCTCGCCGTCCCCCCGCTGGCTACCTCTGTCTGCTTGCCGATCAGCTGATCGGTATACACTTTGACTGCAAAATAGTCCGTAGCCACCTGCTTATGCATAGGCTGGAGATTGACATCGAGATCGTATTCGTCCTTGCCCGGATAAGTCGTCGGATCGTAATAGTTGTAATCGTCCAGATAAGGCGAATAAGTCTTCACATGAATCTGGTTGTTTTTCACATCAAACTGCAGCAGGCGAATGTAGCCCAAGCCGCCTTTTTCGGCCCCTTGATAGTCGGCCAGCAGCTGATAAACCTTGCGGTCCGGCACGCCGTCGCCGTTATCGTCGATCTCATCGACCAATTCTTCGGCATCGTGATAATGTCCGCACAATACGGCAATGACATTTTTGTTCGGTACGACAACACGGTCATAGATTTTTTCAGAAATCGGCGCTCGGTTGTTCGAAACGAGCAAATATTCGTGGAAATCCAGAATCGCCTTGCGATCCGGATACATTTTGACAACATCGTCCATCCATTGAATATCTTCGTCGCGGATATCCCAGCCCATATATATGACAACGAAATCGTTCCCGCCGCCCGAGACCAGATCGTAATGGCCGCGGTTGTTCAGGTAGGAGCCGCCGTAGGTAGGCTGGCTTTTGAAGCGGTCTTCACCGAAATATTGGTAAAACTTGGTATAGTCGGCATATTGGTGCGACACGTCATGGTTGCCCGCAAGCACGCCATAAGGAATCTTCGCATCCTCCAGGACTTTCATGTCCTTGTCCGCTTCCTGCCACTGGTATTCCTTGTCGGCTTCATCGACGATATCGCCGGTATGAATCACATATTTGATGTTCATATCATCCTTGTGATCCACGATCCACTTGACATTGCCTTCATAAATTTCAGGGTAGCTCTCCGAATAATATTGGGTATCGGACATCCATACAAAGCTGAAATCATAAGGATCCTGTTTCACCGGAAGCTCATCCTGAATAATGACATGGATCGTTCCGTCCACGGCATAATCACCGGCAGGCACTTCTGCAGCCAGGGAGAAATCCTCATTCCCGGCAACGGTGCCGTCCAGCTTGTTCCATTTGCCGTCAGCCGGACTCCAGCCGTACATGCTCACCTGGCGCCCTTCCAGCGATTTCCCCTGCCAGTCGATCTCGACCTTATCGGTCGGCTTCACCGTAGGGTCCAGCTTGACTTCAAAGCGGTGATACGGAAATTTATCATCCGAATCGTTCGTAAGATACTTGCCGTCCGGAGTGCCGATCAGGCTGTACTCTTCCTCGCTCAAAGCTTGTTCCCCTTCCGGCTTCAGCTGCTTGGGAGGCTCAACCTCCGATGCGTTCTTGAATGCCGCAAGTCCGGTACGATGCAGCGCGTCAAAGAGAAAGCCTTTATAGAAGCTGACATTCATTGCATCCTTTGTCGGGTCCTGCACCTTGACGGACAGCTGAGGGGTCGCCCCCTTTTGATCATGGGTAGGAGTCATCAGCTCAGGCTTGGCCGGATTCTCATCAGGCACTTCAAAAGTGACCGTTTGCTCCGAGGCGTTGCCCACCTTATCCGCCGCTTTGACGACGAAGGTATGAGCGCCGGCGCTCAGCTTGGAAGAAGCCGTTGCCAGAGGCAGCTCGATCTTTTGTTCGTCCAGCGAAGCTTCCACCGATGCAACACCTGCAAGGGCATCCGTAATTTGAGCATCCAGCGTAAATTCGCCGCGAATCATCTTACCGCTTTCGATGGAAGGAACAATCTCAGGCTTCGTATTATCTACCACGATATTCGCTGTTTTCTGTCCTTCTGCACTGTTAACAGTAATAGTATGCGGACCATCCGGCAGCGTCGTCGTATCCAGGTCATAGGCTTGGGACTTCAGCCGTTCTGCCGGGAGGTTGAAGTTGAAGTCAACGACCGGGTTTTTCCCTGCGCTGTCGCCCATTTTAATTTCCTTATTCGGATCGGCATAGTTCGGATCGTAAAGGACCGTACCGTCGGCAAAGACAAGACGAATATTTTTGACCGTGAAATCGTCCTTATTCTCCTCCGGACGGTCATCGAACGGCGAAGATTTGGAGCCCGCGCGAATCGAAATCGTATTGCCGCCCTCTTTCAGACGGGAAGCCTGGATCGGTACCGAAAGCGTCGTATACGAATTGATCGGATCCATAAACGTATATAAAATTTCATTGCCGATAGTAACGCCGTTTTTAAAATAATAATTGACGGCATTCGCTTCAAAGGCAAAGTAAGCATCCTGCTCCAGCGCATGGTAGGTTCCTGCAGTCAGCGGGCTGCCATCCATCTCAAGCTGCAGAGAGTCAGGGGAGCCGTTCTCCAGCGTTCCCTTGATCGCCTTCGTACCGCTCAGAATATCTCCATCTTTCAGATTCAGGCGAAGCGCGGAGCAGTCCGGCCCCCCGGTAATATCGACCCTGTAAGTATTGGAGGTGATTTCATGTGTGCCGTCGGATACGACAAAATAGTATTCCATATAAGACTTGCCGATCAGGTCCGGTGAATAGATCGTAAAATGGTACATGAAATCGTTATAATCCACATACAGGTAACGGCTGGAATAGTCAGCCTGCTGATCCGACTTGTAGAAGAGCTTGACCGATTTGACGGCTACATTGTCCGAAGCATCCCCTACAATAGCAAGATCCTTCGATTGATCGATGCTCGTAATTCCGGTCATGTCCGTGAAAACCGGCGGCTGTGTGTCGTCGGCAACCGTAACAGGCACATCCGGAACTTGAGCCGGATTCACACTGCCCGGGGACGGCGCTTCCACACCTGCACTCAGCTTCAGCATTGTCGTACTGCCGTTGGTCGGAAACTTATATTCAATGCCTTTATTCTCAGCCGTTTCTTTAGGCAGCGAGCCATCGTAATAAGCAGCCGAAATATCCACGTGCGTATTCGTTCCGATCACAACGCCCCGCTTGCCGGTGTTCGCCATGCCATCCGAGTACACTTTATAAATATCTTGATTCTCTACCAGATTCGTATGGAACAGGGCATTGAAATCAGCCGCCGTTTTGCTTCCGTTAGCGCTGTTGATAACCCAGAACACAAGCGTCTTGCCGGCCCCGATAATCATATCCTCGCGGTCGGTCGGCCATACAATGTCGGCAGCCGAACCGGAATCCGTATAGCGGTAATACAATTTGTAATCCTTCAGGTTAATAGCCCGATCCGTATTATTGTAGATTTCAATAAATTCATAGCCGTCCGCACTGCCGACATTCGTCGTATTCGGCACCAGCTCCGTCACAAGAAGCGGAGGTACTTTGGCCGGATCAAAATCGGGCACATGAACCGCTACCGTATAGGTATCCGTTTTGACCGTGTTTTTAGCGTCCTTGGCTTCAATGTAATATTGGAAGGTTGCTTCTTTCAGCTCTTCCCGCGGAATATCGGCCAAATAATGATTGCCCGAGGTCACATTCATCTCCATTGTCGTAAAATCGGCTTGCGAGCCGGTTTTATAATGCACGGTAGCCATAACGGGATCAACCAAGCCCTGTGCGCTTTCCTTGTTCGTAATTTCAGCATTAATCTGCAAATTAACGTTCGTTTCCGCTTCGGTCACCGGCGTATGTTTAATGACCGGCGGCTCGTTTGCGCCTTCCTCCGGCAAAGAAGCCGGCAGCTTCGGCACCTGGAGCGGCTCTACCGTTCCCGGAGTCGCTGCGGCAGTGCCGGCGCGATCCAGAATCATCTGTGTCGTTCCATCGTCAGGGTATTTGTAAAAGATCGGCTTATCGCTGACGCCGCTGACTTCTTTCTCATAGTGGGCGGAGACGATTTCCTGATCTGCGGAGTTGCGGATCACGATGCTTCTAGCTCCACCGTTGGCCATGCCGTCATTAGTTATCTTGAACAATGATTCATTCAGCTTCAGATTCGATCCGAAAAAGCTGTTGAAATCCGTATCGGTTTTATCGTCGTTAGAGCCGTTGGCAATCCACAGCACAACCGACTTTTGGGAAGGAATAACGACGCTGCCCGTATCCCACAGAGTTTCGGTATTGGGCGTTTTATCCGTATACCGGTACATCAGCTTGTAATCTTTGAGATTGATCGTTTTGTCCGAGTTATTGTACACCTCGATAAATTCATAGCCGTTGGCCGTCTTGGCCCCATTCGTCAGATTAGCGGAGTTCGGATTCAGCTCCGTAATCAAGATGGCCGGCACGTAGTTATAATTAAAGCTCGGACGGATGTTAACCGTATAAACCTCCGTAGCCTTCGTCACCTGGCCGTCATTCGCTTCAATATAATATTGAAGCTTGCTTTCCAGCAGGCGTTCCTTCGGAATAGATGCCTCGAAGGCAAACTGATCCGCCGTCGAACGATCCGGATTCATATTCATGGGCAGCTTAGTATAAGAGCTCTCGGAATTGAGCTTGTAGTAAACCGCTCCCGTGACATTAGAAGGGCTTCCCTGCACATCTGTGGCAATCGTTGCCGCAATGTCCAAATCGCTGTCATCAATCGCTTCGGTAACCGGCGCATGCGAAATGACAAGCGAAGGCTGCTGCGGATTCGGATCGTCATAGGTAAACTCGGGAACCAGCTGACTTTCAACCATCCCGGGCGTTGCATTGTGCAGGCCAGCCGCATAGGCACCTGCAGTGACCATGGACATGCTCGTGCTTCCGTCTGCCGGGTAGGCATAGAAAATCCCTTTGTCCGGCAGCGTCTGGTCGTCGTTCTGGTAGGAAGCCGACACAACGACCTGCCCGCTGCCGTCTTTAATAATGAGATCGCGCGGAGCGCTGTTGCTCATGCCTCCTCCGCCCGACAATCGGAACAAATTGGTGCCTTCAGTCAAGGAAGTACCGTAGTTAGCGTTAAACTGCTCTGCAGTCAAGGTCGTATTACTACTATTCATAACCCAAAATACAACGGACCCTCTCGGCTGAATCACCGGATGATCCGTTGCGGAGACCAGCGGCCAAATATCATTTTTTTCAACATTTTTGGAATCGAAATAGTGATAATTCCACTGGTAATCCTTAAACGAGACCGGCTCGCTCGAATTGTTATAAACCTCAATAAACTCGTAGGCGTCGGCCCCCGACACATTCGTGCTGTCCGGCGCCAGCTCGGTAATTAGCAGCTTCGGCACTTTGGTATAATCAACCGTTGTCTGAAGCGGCTCCGCCCCGGCCTTGTCCGCTCCAAGCGATGCAAATGGCCCGGCCAGCAAGCTGGCCAGGGATGCATGCAGTACAAGCTTTTTAAACAACATTCCTCTGTTCAATTGCTCCACACTCTCCGATACTCTTAGTCTGTTATGTCTCTGTGATGTATTGTGTCATACCTGTCCACTGAGGCACGTAACCCTAATTTATCAGAGGAGTGTCAAGTGTATGTTACCGCTGTATTGAGGAAATGTTAATTCTCGCATCAAACCACAAGTGTAAATAATTGCCACAAGCTCAAAGCCCCCTTATCCGCTTGGTCAAGGGGGCTTTGTTTGGAAGCTTTTGCATAAGGTTTACGGTTCCTGGAAAGGCCTATCCATTCCAATGCTCAAGCGCATATTCTGTCGGGTTCATACCGGCCACGTTTTTAAACACCCTGCTGAAATACGCCGGATCGGAATAGCCTACCATTTCGCTTATTTCATAGATCATATAACGGCCCAGCTTCATTAATTCCTTCGCCCTCTCGATCCGGTAAAGCGTTAAATAGTTGGTGAAGCTTTCACCCGTTTCGCTCTTGAACAAGCTGCTCAAATAATTTCTGGTCACATGAAGCTCATCCGCAATGCGGGCAAATGAGATATTCTCCTTATACTGCTTGGCTACTGCCCGCTTCACGTGCTGTACATAGGCATTCTGCTTGCCTGAACGATATTTGCGCTCCAGTGTTTCGAGCAATTGGCTCAAAATGGTCCGAACCCGCTCCATCAGCAGCTGCTGGCTGGGCGCGGACTGGATATCCTGCAGAAACTGGGCCAGCTGCCCAAGCTCCAGCGTCGAAGGATCTTCTTTCATACCGTATAATACAAGATTGTTTACCATGCTTATACATAACGTTTTCAAGTATTTGAGCGACCCGCCGGTTCCGTCAAGAAGCATGCTTTCTATTTCTGCCCAATGCTGCATCACTTTCTCATGATCCATGTGAAATAAAGCTTCCGTCAGTTGACGGACATATTCGAACGGATAGGCGTGCCATGTTCCCCCGGACTGCTCCCGTTTCTCTTCTGCATCGAAAATTTGCTGGTATCCCTCATACTCCACCATGGCCAGCATATCTCTGGATTCCTTGTGCGAAATCGGGTAGGCGGTAAACCTGCCGTACCATCGGCCGATCCCTGCGTTGGCGTTAAGCTCGAGGTAGGCGCCGACGCTTTCGATGAACTCGGCGGCAATACTTTTAGCCCTCTGCAGCGTTTCTTCTTTCGGTTCCGTACAGCAATAGCGGCAGCCTGTCTTCCATATAACGGAGCAAATAGCAGCTTCCCTTGGCCTGAACGATTTCCTGCGCGATGTTGTAAGCGCCGAATTTGTACAGCTGCCAATCCCGCTCCGATTCGGTCTTATGATTCCAGTCGCGGTAAATCATTAGACTCATGACCAGTCCCCCGTCAAAGACCTGTTCATCCAGATCAAGAAACTGCGTTCGATGCCCGGTAATGTCCCTTTCCATTAAGGCAGCGGAGAGCATGTCAAACAAAAACTGCTCCCGCAGGATCGGCACGCTTTGCTCCAAGTGGCTTCTTAATCCGCAGAGGTACTGCTCCTTCTTGTCGGCAACGAATTTCTCGCTGACGACCTCCTTGAGCACGCGCTCAATTTCCGTAAAGACAGCGGGCTTTAGAATATACTGCGCTACATCAAGCTGAATCGCTTCCTTGGCATAATTAAATTCATCGTACCCGCTCAAAATAATGATGGGGATATCCGCATTCACGCTTCGGATACGCTTGATGAGCTCCAGTCCATTCATTCTGGGCATGTATACGTCCGTAATCAGCAAATCCAGAGGATGCTTCTGGAATAACTGCCACCCTTCTTCCCCATCCTTCGCCGTCATCACCTCGTTAATGCCCAGCTTATCCCACGCAATCATGCGCTTCAGCCCATTCACAGCATAAGCATCGTCATCGACGATCAAGACCTTCATACCCGCACCCCTTATGTTATGTGGCTATATGCTTAATTTCCTCCAAGGAATCATAATAAGGAAGCACCATTTCAACTTTAACTCCTCTGGCATCCGCATTCGAAATGACCAGCTTGTAATTAGAGCCCAAGTAGAGCTCTAACCGGTCTCTAATATTTCTAATCCCGTATCCGCTCGTTCCCGACACATGAAGCGGGCTTTTACTGCGCTGCTGCTCCAATCCGGCTCCGTTATCTATAATTGTAATTTTGATATGATCGCCCATTTTCTCGGCACAGACAGAGACCTCCGCTTTCTCTTCTTGGAAATCCCCAAAGCCATGGACGATACAATTCTCGATAAACGGCTGTAAAATAATTTTCGGCACATAGCACGATTTTAAAAGAGGATCAATCTGCTCGCGGTACACAAATTTGTCTTCCATCCGGGTTTGTTGGATTTGCGCATAGAGCCTTGCATGCTCCAATTCTTCCTGAAGCCGGATAAAGGTACCGCCGCCGCTTAAGCTGATCCGGAACAGCCTGGCCAGACGCGTCACCATCACGCTAATCTCCGTATTCCCCTTCATCGCCGCCGCCCAATTGATCATGTCCAGCGTATTATATAGAAAATGAGGATTGATCTGACTTTGCAGCACCTTGAGCTCAAGATCCCGCTTCAACCGGTTTTTGTGCTCCAGCTCTTCAATCATCCGCTCCAGCTCCAGCGCCATTTTATTAAAACCATGGATCAATTTATTGAATTCCACAATAAAATATTTGCCCATATTCGCCTCGAAATTCCCGTTTTCGATCTGCTGAAATCCCCTTAGGAGCAGTGGGACGGGGCGAATAATCCGGCTTGATAAATAAGAAGCTACGGGAAAAACAAGCAAGAGTACAACCGTTCCGATCAACAGCATAATATTGCGGATGATGTTCGTATCGCGATAAATATCTTTCGTTTCCAGAAATTCGACGAGTCTCCAATGGTTCTCGCTTTGTGCCGTGTAGATCATCAAATAGTTGCTGCCGGCAACATTCGTAGGCTGATAGCCGTAGGAAGGCTTATCTATTCCGCCGATAGCGGATTGAAAAGCATTTATCAGCTGTGCGTTGACCTGTGCCGACATTCCAGACATGAGCCGGCCGCTCGAATCCAGCAGCATTAAGGACCGGTTCGTTGGGGAGCTTTCCTTCGTCTCGCTAAAAAACAGCCGGGTTAACGAATCCTCCAGCAGATTCACCGCGACATAGCCAATGACGCTCCCTTTCCGGTCATAAATGCTTAGAACATACGTGAGCACAGTCGGCTTCGCATTCGAATCCGAGTAATAGTCATCGCCATGCGAAGGAATCCACTGCGCGCCTACATCCTCAAACCGCCGCATGTCTTCCTTCCACGGAATCTTTGACATCGGCAGGATGCGATTTTTCCCGACCTGGCCGTATTTCTCATACTGGACAAAACGGTCGGTATAGATCTGAATACTGGTAATGAACGGTTTAATATAGGTGAACGTGTCCAGCCACTCCGTCACATCCCGCTGCAGCTTCAAATATTCGTACAGATCGGGTGAATCGGTATTTTCCAGCAGTTCTTTGGTAAGGCGGTGCGTGGAGATCGACAAAGCCGTGCCTTCCATATCTCCCAACCGCTCGTTCAGCTTGAGCTGATTGCTGTTTAAGACCTCGATCCGCGCATCGCTCTTTTGCTTCGTAAAAAAATAAGAGACGCTGAAATAAGTCGCCATCGTCATCAAGAGTAAGAAAAAACTGATAGTCAGCACCATGACGCCAAACAGGAACGGCTTCAATCTCCATTGCTGCATGTTGGGAACGACCGCCTTTTAATGAAAACAGGAAGCAGCGCCCGGTACATATCAGGCGGCAGCCTCCAATCTGCTTCAGAATTATTAATGATTTTATATGAAAAAGGGGGAAAAGTATAGCTCGTTCTCTTCCTGTCTCCCTAGCCTTTAACGCCTCCTGAAGTAATGCCTTCAATGAGATACTTCTGGAAGAAAATGAAGATCGCGAATACCGGAACAAGCGACAAAGTGGACATTGCAAACAGTCTGCCCCATTGGGAATCCCCTTGAGAATCCAGGAACGTGCGCAGCCCCAAGGAAACCGTATACTGCTTAATATCGCTCAAGTAAAGAATCTGGCCCAAGAAATCGTTCCATGTCCAAATAAACGTAAATATCGCCGTTGTTACCAAAGCCGGCAGCGCCAAAGGCAGGATCAGCCGCCAGTAGATCTGGATGGCTCCACAGCCGTCCATCGTTGCCGCTTGATCCAGCTCGGCCGGAATATTGCGGATAAACTGGATCATCAAGAAAATAAAGAAGCCGTCCGTTGCCGTAAACTTCGGAACGATTAGAGGTAAGAAGGTGTTCACCCATTCCAGCTTATTGAAGATAATGTACTGCGGAATCATCGTTACATGGTGGGGAAGCATCATCGTCAGAAGCATCAGACCGAATAAAAGCGTTTTCAATCGAAACTGCAGCCGGGCAAAGGCATAAGCGGCCATAGAACAGCTGAGAAGATTGCCGATGATCGACAGGCCGCTGACCACGAACGAATTTTTGAAAAAGGTAGCAAAGGTAACGGAGGTCAGACCTTTCCATCCCAGGATGTAATTATCCAGCGTGAAGGCATCCGACCATAAGCCCGTATCCGTAAATATATGCTGCGGCTGTTTAAAGGAACTGCTGAACATCCACAACAGCGGATAAATCATCAGCAGCGTTACAACGATATTCAAACCATGGCGCAGTAACGGCGAAGCTTTCCCTCTCATCCCGCTCCCTCCTTACTTCTCATAATGGACCCATTTCTTCGAGGAAAGAAAAGCAATCGCCGTAAAGATCGAGATCATGATCAGCAGAATCCACGCCAAGGCTGAAGCATAGCCCATCTGGAAGCTGATAAAGCCCTTCTGATATAAATACAGCGTATAGAACAGCGTTGAGTTCAGAGGGCCGCCGGTCCCTCCGCTCACAATATAGGCCGGTGTAAAAGCTTGAAAGGCCGAAATGATTTGCATAATCAAATTGAAGAAAATAATCGGGGTCAGCAGCGGCACCGTTACCCTTAGAAACTGGGATACCTTGCCGGCGCCGTCAATGGACGCCGCTTCATACAAATCATTCGGGATTTGCTGAAGGCCTGCCAGGAAAATAATCATCGGCGACCCGAACTGCCATACTTTCATAATAATAATCGTATATAACGCTGTTTCCGGCGTCGCAATCCAGCTGATGCCTTCGATGCCGAAGTAAGCCAGAAACCCGTTGACCATCCCCTCGGCGCCAAACAGCTGCCTCCACAGCAGCGCCACCGCCACACTGCCGCCGAATAAAGACGGCACGTAGTACAGCGCCCGGTACAGCCGCAGTCCGGAGAGCCCTTTGTTTAACATAAGTGCTATGAGCAGAGCAAAGGCAAGCTCCAACGGAACGCCGAGGAAAACGTAGGTCAATGTAACGCGCAGCGATTCCCAAAACTGTTTGTCATTAGTAAAAATCTGCACATAATTATAGGTGCCATTCCAGACCGGGCTGTCGAACATTTCGTAATCCGTAAACGATAAATACAAGGATGCCGCTACAGGAACGATGGTGAAAGCCAGCATGCCTACAATCCACGGGCTTAGAAACAAGTAGCCGATTCCGTCTTTTTTCAGAAAGCTGCTCATTCGCATATTCAATCACTCCTGCATTTACTTCAAAACTTTAGCGGATTCGTCAAAAAATTCGTTAACCGCTTGTTCGATCGATTTCTTGCCGAAGGCAATGGCTTCGCTCGCCGTGGAGAACAGCTTGCTGATATCCGCATTCCCTGCCGGCGGAGTAACGGGGACATTGACGTAAGGTGTAATTTTGTTCTGATAATCCGCTACCTTCACATCGGCCGGAACACGCAGCGGTTGAATAATTTCGCTGATTCTTTTGTTCTGGATAATGCCCATCTCATCTTTAAACATCTTGCCGCCATCCGCATCGTTGATCCAGTAATTAATAAATTCCGCCGCTTCCTTCGGATGCTTCGACTTGGAGGAAATGCTCAGGAATACGCCTCCGATATCCTCGCCGGGCTTTCCTTTCGGGTCGCTTGGAAGCCTTACGATATCCAATGGGTCCTTCATATACATTTGGAATATTTTCATCTGATTGCCCGCCGCGAAAGCGGAAGCGGTTACACCTTTGACCAGCATCGATTCCGGCTGCTGCTTCCCTTTATATTCCGCCGTAAGCGCAGCTGGAGGTACGAGCCCCGCCTTGCGCAATTGATCCCAATACTGCTGGTAAGCCGTCATATCTTCCTTCGTGAATCCCAGCTTGCCATCGTTCGTATACAGATCCTTGCCTCTCTGGCGAAGAAAATAGCCGAAGGTGTCGGTAATCCCGCTCTGGTCATCAATAAAGTAAAAGCCGTCTTTATTGACTGCTTTCTTCAGTTCCGCAGCTTTCTGGGAAAATTCATCCCAGGTGATATCGAATTTGGGTGGCTCAATATTATATTTCTTGAATAAGTCCGAATTAAAGAAAAAGCCTTTGGACGAGTTGCCTATCGAAACCATGATCGTTTTCGCGTTTACTTTTCCAATATCGATGATCTTCGAATCGAAGCCGGACATATCGATCGCTTTGGACTGGATATAGTCGTCCAGCGGCAGCAATTGTTTGCGGTTGGCATAATCCATATACCTTGTCAGATGCATGCTCAACACATCGGGCGCATTGCCTCCAGCGGCTTGCGTAGCCAGCTTCTGCCAATAGGGATCGAAATCGCTGAACTCCTGCTCCACCTTAATATTCGGGTGCTTCTTCTCGAAATCGGCGATCATGTCGTCATACAGCTTCTGGCGGGCCTGCCCGCCCCACCATGCAAACCGGATCGTTACCTTCTCCTGGGCGGAGCCGGATGAGACGGCTTTTTCCGAAGAGCCTGCCGTAGTTCCGCTGCACGCAGACACGGACGCGGCAAGCAGGGCGCTCATTCCGATAAATACGCTTTTTTTGAGTAACTTGTTCATAGCTGTTCGTACCCTCCTCTTACTTTTTTGGTGCTTATGCATTTTAATATAAGGATTTACAACGCCATTTGGAATGGAGACAGCTCCGCTCTTCTTGGAGAAATGTAATATGCTCCCTCAGCTTATTCGGATCGTCCTTGAAGCAGCTCACGCTCCAACGGTCCATTATTTACATTGACTTGATGGGCCAGGCGCAGCTGCTTTCCTTCGAAAGAGCATACCAGCGTGTCGCAAAAAGGCGTTTCAAGATAGCGCAGCGTTATAATAAATGCGGACTCGTCCTGCCAGGTCCCGCTCGCCGCCACCTTCATGACCGGAAGTCGGCATTGGTGATGAAGCTCTTTGGCCGACAGGGTCGTTTCTCCTTCAATAAAAGCTCCATTGCCGCAAACAATCCGATGCATTCCTTGCTCATCCCAAAAGGTAACTTCCGAGGCCTCTTCTTCGAACCGAAACGACACCGCCTGAAGGCCATATGGATTGGCTTCGAAGCAGTAACGCTTCCCGTCGGCCAGCCTGGCCTGCTCGCCATTACCGCCGAATGCAGCGGCCGGCGGATAGGCAAGAGAAGCCAGCTTGCCGGAGAGCAGCGCCTGCCCGGATTCCTCCGCAGCTGCCGGTTCGTTCAGCATGCCCGGCAGCAGATGGTCCCAGATGAGCTGCAGCACGCTCCCCATATTATTCTCCCCGCCCGTAATCGCAACGACGGCATCCTGCTCCGGCATCACGACACACAGCTGCCCGTGGGCACCGTCCCCCCGGTAAGCTCCGTGCCGGCTCAGCCAAAATTGATAGCCGTATCCCTGCTGGGCATCCGCATGTCCCGCACGATCAGCCGTCGCTATCTGAAGGCTTACAGCTTGCTCCACCCAATACGGAGACAGAATCTGCCGCCCTTTCCAGCTGCCTCGCTGCAGGTAGAGCTGGCCTATTTTGGCTATATCCTCTGTCCGCAGAATCAGTCCGAAGCCTCCGCATTGAAGACCTGCCGGATCGGTTTCCCACCTTACCTCCTCTATGCCGAGCGGACCAAAAAACGGGGCTGCATGTATTCCGTCAAGGTCTGCCCGGTCACCTTCTGGACAATGGCTGCCAGCATGTGACTCGCGCCTCCGTTATAAACGAATCGCTCCGACGGATCGTGATCCAGAGGCATCTCCAGGAAATGCTTCACCCAGCTCGTTTCCTTCCGGCGAAAATCCGCTCCCATAGCGGGCTGGGATTGCCCCGCGCTCATAGTGAGCAAGTGGCGAATGCTTAGCGCCGACTTGCGCGGATCCATCCGATTACGATCATATTCCGGGAAAAAGCGGCACACCTTATCCTCCAGCGTAAGTCTCCCTTCCTCCAAAGCCAAGCCTACAGCCGTGGACGTAAAAATCTTCGTTAGTGAAAAAAGCATGCGAGGATGCTCCGGGCGATACGGCGACCACCAGCCTTCGACCACAACATGACCATGCCGTACTAACATGAAGCTGTGCAGCTCCAGCCCCTGCTTCTCTGCGGTTTCCAGAAAACCGGTAATCGCCGAGGAACATATCCCCTGCTCCTCCGGACGGCTGCGAGGCAGCCTTTTCTCGTAGTTCACGATGACCCCTCCTTCATTTGTGATCCATCCTCAATATAAAGGATAGAAGGCATCCTTTGAATGGAGAGAACTCGACTCTTCTTGCAGTTTGGTAAGATTTATTACCATCGTACAAGAAGAACAGAACTCCATCTATTCCCTTACAGGAGCAATCAGGGTATAGTAAAATGGAAATAGGTACCACCGTCTGATATAGCCAGTTATATACAGCGCATTTCCATTGAAGGGATGATACGATGAAAGCATTAGTTATCGAAGCTCCACGGCAAGCCGTCATCAAGGAAGTGGCTTACCCTGCTCCTCAACGCGGAGAAGTCACCATTCAAGTCAAGCAGGTTGGCATCTGCGGGACCGACTTTCATATTTATGAGGGAGAGTTTATCTCTCCGTATCCGATTATCCCGGGGCATGAATTTTCAGGCATCATTCATGAAGTAGGCGAAGGCGTCTGCGGCTTTCAGCCGGGTGACCGGGTCAGCGCCGACCCGTCCTTATTTTGCGGCGCATGCTCCTTCTGTCTCACACAGAGAGGCAATCAGTGCGAGAATTGGGGAGCGCTAGGCAACACGGTGAACGGCAGCATGGCTGAATTCGTGTCCGTTCCTGCCGGCAACGTAATTAAACTTCCGGATTCGATGTCGTTTGAAGAAGGCGCTTTCATTGAGCCGATGGCTTGCGTCGTGCATGGGATGAACCGGCTGCAGCTTCAAGTCGGCAACCGTGTCCTGCTGTTCGGCGCCGGAGCCATGGGACAGCAGCTGATCCAATCCCTCGCCAGAGCTGGCGCCTCTGAGCTCGTTGTCGTCGATGTGGCGCAGGAAAAGCTGGACCTCGCGCTGCAATACGGGGCAACCAAGGGGATCCTGAGCCGGAATGTGGATACCGAGTTAAGCAAAGACAATTATCCTCACGGCTTCGATGCCGTCGTAGATGTGACCGGCATTCCGGCGGTGATCGAGCAGGCGCTGGACTATGTCGGTCCCGCCGGAAAATACCTGCAGTTCGGCGTGACGCCGGAGCATGCGAGCATTCGGGTCAACCCGTTCAAATTGTATAACAAAGACTGGACCCTGCTCGGCTCAATGGCCATTAATCATACGTTCATCCCTGCTTTTCACTGGATCAAGGAAGGCCGGATCGATGTCAAGCCTCTCATCTCCCAAACAATCAGTCTGGAAGAAACGGTGGCTTTTCTTGAACAGCCAAAGGCAAGCCATTTAATGAAAGTCCAAATCAAGCTGTAGCAGCTAAAAAGAGGAAGCCGCCACGGCTTCCTCCTCTTTATACAGCGAATGGCTGCCTTCTCAGGAAGCCGGATTTCATCGCGGTTTACTGCTCGGTCCCAATCAGATCCCGCCTCATGTTCCGTGATTCGACACTTTAACGCGTTATCTTAAAATAGCGTTACTATATTCAAGCTCAATCTCGATAGAGGTCCCTTTTCCTAATTGGCTGTGAATGTGTAATGTCCCTTGGTGGGCCTCAATAATACGATAGCAGACCATAAGTCCCAGCCCGGTTCCTTCGTTTTTGGTAGTAACGAACGGATCACCCAGCTTAGGGATGAGCTCTTCTGCGATCCCCGTTCCGCTATCCCTCAGCGTAATCTGCAGCCTGCGTTCTTTCATCTGTTGAAGGATGATGTCTATCGTGCCGCCGGCTGGCATCGCTTCAATTGCATTTTTAATGAGATTTATAAATACTTGCTTCAGCTTCCCTTCATCACACTTGATGATATAAGTGAAATCATTCTCATTCTCCATACGAATTTCCACATTATGTAAGATGGCCAGCGGTTGAACTAGGGAGATCACGTTGGCGATAATCCCGTTAATGCTCTGGTCTTCAAATCTGCCGTCTTGAGGCTTGGCGATGAGCATGAATTCGTTCACAATGCCGTTAATCCGGCTTAATTCATCCAGCATAATATCGGCATATTCCTGGACCTTATTCGGAGAAGCGTTCTTTATAAGCTTGGAGAATCCGACAAGGCTGGTTAAAGGGTTCCGGATTTCATGAGCAATCCCGGCGGCCAGCTGCCCCACAACCGAAAGCTTCTCCGATTGGCGCAGCATCTCCTCGGCAAGCTTGCGTCCCGTAATATCCCTGAACACCGTTTGAATGACGGGTATGCCCAAATAGGAATGCAGCACAACGGATGACGCCTCAATGGCCAGCTGTTCCCCATTCTTCAATATTAGCCTCAGTTCGATAAAAGGAATATAGTCATCGGCTAACGCCACCGTCTTCAGCCGTTGATTTACTAATTCGAGAGAGTCCGGATGAATAAACTCATACACGGATGCCCCTACAATTTCCGCAGGAGACGCCACTCCTAGCAGCCTGCAGCCTACGTCGTTGATGTAGCAGATCACTCCCTGCTGATGCACGATGATCGGCTCGGGAAGCAGCCTCACCATTCTCCGGTATTCCTCGTCCCGCTCCCGGACGATCCGTTCCATCACTTTCTTCTGGGTCACGTCTTGGCACAACAATTGAACGGACATAGAACCCAGATGCTCGACGGGAACCGCTCTGATCTCCACCTCGATAACCTGCTGAGTGCCGAGCTGTACCAGCTTATTTCCCATCAGCTCCGAAGGCTGCTTTTCCTTGAGGAGCTGCTCCACCTGCGCCTGGTGCCGCTCAATGTCATCGGGATGGATGAACTCCAGCATCGACTTGCCTATCAGCTGCTCTTGGTTATCTGCACCCAGAAGCTTCACTGCAGCGGCATTGACATAAGTAATACGGAACTCGTTATATACCAAGATCGGTAAAGGGGACAGCTCCACCAGTTTTCGATACCGTTCCTCGCTCTCCCTGAACCTCTCTTCTTCCACTTTCCTCTGGGAAATATCTCTAACTACCTCGACGAGGGCCAGGATATGGCCGGAATGATCCTTAAGCGGAGAAAGCGTCGCACTCACTGGAAATTCATAGCCTTCTTTAGAGATCTTCACCGTCTCGTAGCTGTACGGCTGTCCGCTCGTTATAACGGATTGATGAATCGCTCTTTCCTGCTCTGCCAAGCCGGGAGGCGTGGTGGACAAAAACTTGCCAATCACTTCTTCGCCCGACCATCCGTATAATGTTTCAAAAGCTTTGTTAACCTGAAACACCCGGTGATTCAAGTCGACTACGGCGACACTGACATTTGTATTATTAAAGTATAAATCAAATATATTATTCATTTGCCGTGTAAAATGTATAGGCGGTTCCATATCCTCTAATTTTTGCGTTCTATTCTCCATGGTGTTTGACCCTCACAGTATATTTATACACATTTTACTATTAGTTACATTTTATTTCGACGTTCCGCTTCTTTTTCCTCCATGCTATCAAACATGGCTTTAGACGCTCCGTTCGCCGCGGACATTTCGCTAGATTGGTCGAGAGATTCGGTTTAAAAATCGATAGATTTGTCGATGCTGAAGCTATACAAGATTTTAAGAATATCGGGATATCAAAGGAGGAATTAAAATGCTGCATAAAAACACACTCTTTTGGTTAGAAACGGCGGAAAGTATAGCGAGGCAGCGATATGGGGGGCATTATACTTTGTTACAGTTTCCTGAGGAATACCGCTTTTGCTTCGGCATCCTGGATCATCGCTATGATATTGAGAAAATGTCTGCCGGAGCCACGCTCGTCGACGCCATTATGCTTGGGGTCATCCATGAAACGAATGCGGTAAACCGGATCGATTCTTGAAGAGCCTGCCGCTCGGCGCCTTTGGACTGGCCTTCCATACAAAAAAGGTTGATCTTCCTCAGCGGGAGATCAACCTTTATTTATGGCATCATGAATTTTCTGTTTGTTCTAATCCTGGCCAGACGGCAGAATGACGAGCGTCTCGCCTACTTTTAATGGAGCATCTGCAGAGCGGTTATTCAGCAGTGCGATGAACTCCGTGAAGTTCGGAGAACCGAAATACTTTTGCGAGATACTGGAAAGGCTCTCTCCCGACTTGACAACATGGTTGATCATCTTCCCATTGTCGCTAATCGCCCTTTGCGCAGCATCGGATGACGATGTGGACCCATTGGCGGCAACGTTTGCCTTCGAGCCGGCCTTTTTCGCATCTGCCGGCGGCAGGTACGGAATTTCTAGCTGCTGCCCTTCTTTTAACATACCGGACGATTGAAGATGATTCGTATCCGCCAGCAACTGTACATAGTCCCCGGTGTTATAGAAAGCAAGTGAAATACTATACAGCGTATCTCCGTTTTTTACGCGATAAGTAGAGGACTGCGGATTGGTACTAACCGTCGCGGCGGAAGTCTGCACCTTATCTTCGCTTGGTTTTACGTTTGCTTTCGCGGCTTTTTCAGAGGGGGCCGCCGTGTTCTCTTTAGCCGTGACGACAGATAACCTGGATTCGGCAGCAGCTTGACTTTTATTGGTGAGCTCCGATGCCGATTTTTTAGGCGCCTCTTTAGCTTTATCCTGAGCTTGAGCCTGTACTGATTCACCGGCTTTCGGAGCGCTGATGACACCGCTCGCTGTCTGAACGTTGTCCGCTTCAACAAGCGGGCCTGCCTGTTCGTTATTGTCGAATCTAGATAGAGGGGCGTAGAGGCCCTCCGCAAAGGCTATGGAGTTCATTGCTATCGCATCCTCACGCGGTTCGTCCTGCCGCAGCTTCCTGGCTTGTAAAGCTCGGTGCTTTTGAAAGCAGCTCCCCGCCAGCCCACAGCAGAGTAGTACCGACGGCGGTAGCGCCGATAGCCGCAATCAGCAGTACACCAAGGTAATACTTTTTCTTACGTTTGGAATACTTGGACACTCGAGTGCCATTACCCTCATCTAAATAAAACTCATGCGCTGCATTCCGATTTCCATACATAACCTCTTCCATTGGATGATCCTCCTATATAATCATTTATTTGGGTTTCCTTAATTTCCATTTATTTCCTTTCGCTAACAATTCGCTAACAAGTTCTTAAGAACTATTAAATATTTAATACCAGTGCCAAATTTCCTATTTATACTTCGGATTATACTACAATAATCCCATAAAATCTCTTTTTTTGACGAATTTTATCAAATCTTTAGATTGTCCCGTTTACACTTCTGTCGAATGATCTGGAAAAAACGCAGATAACCGGATGTTCTTCCTTCGAATCAGGCGGCCGACTATAAACAAAAAGCATGGAAGCTATGCATTTTATATATTTTCATTAAATGAAACTCTCTGATACACTAATTGTAGGTATTTTTAAGGAGTGGTCGTTTTGTGGAAAAAGAATGTTGTGGAGCTTCCCCGCCATCTGACGATGGGAAGCTTTTCGAATGGGCTGGTTGCGGCAATGTTCGGTGCTGCGGGGCCTTTACTTATTGTGCTGCAAGCCGCCGCTAAAGGTCACTTGAGCGACGCAGCCACTTCTTCATGGATTCTGGGCATTTATGGAACCGGGGGAATATTAACCCTTATAATGTCGTTTTATTATCGACTGCCCATCGGTTATGCGTTCTCTATTCCAGGAGTTATTCTGGTCGGGGATTCCCTGGCCCATCATAGCCTGAGTCAGGTGGCCGGAGCCTATCTCGCAACCGGGCTCCTTATTTTGCTGTTAAGCCTCACCGGCTTTATACGCACATTGATGAGGTCCCTGCCCTTACCTGTTATGATGGGAATGGTTGCCGGGGTGCTGCTCCCGTTCGGGACCGATCTGTTCCGCTCGGTATTGGAAAATCCGCTGCTCAACGGAATTCCTCTGCTTGTTTTTCTCATACTTTCTTTATTCGCGAAGCTGTCCAAAAAATTCCCGCCCATTCTGGGCGCCATGCTGGCTGCGGCAGTCCTGCTGAAAGTATTGCCTGGCAGCGGCTCTGAGGGCGGTCTCACTTTTTCGGTTGCGATCCCCCAGCTCGTGCTGCCCTCCTTTGACCTGTCGACAATGGGCGAGCTGGTCGTGCCGCTTGTGCTCACTGTCGTAGCTATCCAAAATGCGCAAGGCATCGCGGTGTTGAGAAGCAGCGGATACGAGCCGCCCGTGAATTCGATGAGCAGCTGGAGCGGCATCGGCTGCATAGTTAACAGTGTGATCGGAGCCCACTCGGCGTGCGTCGCCGGCCCGATGACCGCCATTTTGGCCGATAAGGAGTCCGGCAGCCACGAGAATCGTTATGCCGCGGCTATCGTGCTCGGCGTGTTGGCCTGTCTAGTAGGCTTGTTCGCTCCGATGGCGGCAACCATTCCCCATTTGATCCCTGCTTCCTTGATCAAGATGCTCGGCGGTATGGCGATGATCGGCGTACTGATTGACTCGTTTAAAATGAGCTTCTCCGGCCGTTTTAAATCCGGCGCCTTGTTTTCCTTCTTAATTACCGTTTCGGGCATATCGATCCTCCACATTGGAGCGCCTTTCTGGGGATTAATCGGGGGCATGGCGGCATCCTTATTCCTGGACAGGAAAGACTATGGGCTGCCAAGCGAACAGAAGGAACCTCAGCCTCAGGGATCGTGACAATGATGAGGTTCTTGTTCAGTTAGAATGCTCCGCCGTGCTATACTTGGCATAAAGTCAAGCAAAAAGGAGATCACCGGCTTGCATTTACTTGCTCAGCATTCAGAGGATGGACAGTCCGTCAGCGTCTACGATACGGAAGAGCTGTACGGGGAAAAAGGAAACTTCCGGATTCTGAAGTTTTCCGATAACGCGGTTCAAGGAGCAATGGATTTGAACGATCCGCGGCGCGTTGTGTTTGAATACCCTAGAGCGATCATTCATTTAATGGAACATAACAATCCGGATTTTGAGAGAGGCTTTATTATCGGGCATGGAATCGGGACGATAGCCCGTTATTTCTCTAGGAAATGGATTACGGCCGCCGAGCTTAACGAAGCTGTAGCGGCATACAGCCGAGACTTTTTTGGATATACAGGCGATAATGTGATCGTCGGCGACGGACGCGAGGTGCTGAGCCGGGAAAAAGCTGCCGTTCACGATTATATTTTTGTCGATGCGTTCACCGAGAAAGGGACGCCGTTACATCTTATCTCCAAGCAATTCTTCCTTATGGCCAAGGAGAAGCTGCAGCCTGAGGGGTACCTCTTCCTGAACCTGATGGGCCGAGGCGAACAGGACAGCCGAATCGGCGCTATCCACACCACGCTTACCGAAGTGTATCGTTACACTAAAGCCTTTGCCTTACCTCAAGGCAGTGTCCATGACGTAAAAAATATGATCCTTGCCGCCGGTAACCGACCCATCGCCTTTCAAGCCAGGCAATTGGCAGGCTTTATAGAAGTAGAGCCCGCACAAGGCTATGTGCTGACGGATGAAGGCTAGCGGCAGGAAGCCGGAGCATGCAACGAACAATACAAGCGCGAAGCGTGAAAATGGACTTGACCTTCTTCAGAGTCTATCCATGCAACAAATTTTACCTGTTTTTAAAAAAAGATGCTGCCGCTCCTAAGCCGGCAGCAATCCTTTTCGAAGCAAGATCCCAGTCTCGATAATCAGGACGGAATACTCAATGCGATTTGAATGTTTTTCAAATCAAGCTCGATCTGTTCGCTGACCTGATGCGGATGGTACAAGCCTTTGCTAATCATATATTCCATGATGGTCTCATGGGTATCCATCGCCTGCTCCAGCTGTTCTGCCAGCACAGCCCTGATTTCGGGGGTAGCGCATTCGGTTACAGCCATAGCGTAGCTGCGGACGGCGCTCTTTGACGTATTGAGAAAATCCATCGCAATCACTTCATCCGTTAATGTATTCATGCCTGTCAAATATTCCAATACAGGATTCAATAGACAGCCTCCTTTCCGTTTATTAGCCTACGGCTTCAAAATAACTTTAATGCAGTTATCCGTCTTCGTATCAAATACCTCGTATCCCCGTTTGGCTTCGCTAAGCGGTATGATGTGCGTAATGATGTCGCCGGCATTTATTTTGCCTGTCGTAATCAGTTCATACATATAAGGCATGTAGTGAATAACCGGCGCCTGCCCGGATCGGATATTTACGTTGCGCTGCATAATATCGCCGAGCGGGAAACCGTTATATCTGCCGCCATAGACGCCCGTGATTTGGATGGTTCCCCCTTTGCGAACCGCCTGGGCAGCGATAACTAACGCGCTCATCGTCCCGCCCTGCAGCTTAAGGCCGCTCGCCAGAAACTCGAGATCGTTCATTTTGCCATCCATACCAACCGCATCAATGACGACGTCCGCTCCCCCTTTGGTGATTTCCTTAAGGTAGCTGCCGACGTTTTCATACTGCTCGAAATTCACTATCTCTACGTTATTCGTACGTTTCGCATGCTGCAGACGGTAATCTACGTAGTCGACCGCGATCACCCGTTTGGCTCCTTTAAACCAGCAAACCTTTTGCGCAAGCAGACCGACCGAACCGCAGCCCAGCACAATAACGGTATCCCCCTGCTTCACCCCCGAGTTGTCGACAGTCCAGTAAGCCGTTGTCAGCGCATCGGCAATCAAGCACAGGCTTTCATCCGGCTATTCGTTACTTTCCGGAATTTGAAATGGGTGAAGTTGGCAAAAGGCACCCGCAAATATTCCGCTTGTCCGCCCGGATATCCGCCTGTATTCCCGCTGTATCCGAAATAAGCGCCCATGTCGCCGTTCTCGTTGGAATGATCGCACTGGCTCTCCAGCTGGTTTTTACAATAAAAGCATTCGCCGCAAGAAATATTGAAAGGGATAATGACCCGGTCTCCCTTCTTCAGCTTCGTTACGCCAGGACCCACCTCTTCTACAATCCCCATCGGCTCATGCCCGATCACATAATTCTCCTGCAAATTGGGAGTCATTCCATGAATGAGATGCAGATCGGAGCCGCAAATGGCCGTGGTCGTCATTTTGACGATCATATCGTCGTTTTTTTCAATTTTGGGGTCCGGGACTTCTTTGACCACGACATTTTTGATCCCTTGATAAGTGACTGCCTTCATGCCTGCGTTGCCCCCATTTGTTCATCTGGCGTGCGGTCGAACATGCCCTTGCGGGAAGTATCCCCGGGAAAAGATTCATTCGGGCGATCATCGCCGTATTGCGGGCCGAGAGCTGATCCAGCTGATACTGCTCCTGCAGCTCATAGGGGTGAAACCACTTCTTGCGGATCATCAAATCGGAAATTTCCTGATGCAGCGCTATGGCCTGCTTCAATTGCTTTCGCAAAAGTACTCTGACATCAGGCGATACCGTTTCCGTCAGCGCGGCAGCCGTGTTGCGGACCCTTCTTTGGCACGCATAAGGAAGTCCACGGCAAAAGTCATATCCGCCATTTCCGGCATGTTCAGCGAATTGATCGGATCGAGGTAGTCGTTATTCATCGGGTACCTCCTTCAGTTTAGGATAGGAGTAGGCTTATTCGGGGGAACCGGCGCCTGAAAAGGAGCGCGCTCATAGATCGCCTGAAGCTCGGCGATGGCTTCTTCCGATTGCACAACGTCCTTTTGCATCAGCGCCTTCAGCTCCTGATCGAAAACGAGCCCTTGCATCAGCTTCGATTTGATGAGACAGAGTGTCTTGAAATTCAGCGCTTCATGCAGCTCAAGCGCTTCATGGGGAGCTAGCGTCAGGTGTGTCAATGGTTAAACGGCCTCCTTGATTTAAGTCCATGTCAAGGATAGGATTTCCTATCCCTTCTGGGATAATTCAGAAAATTCCCTGCATAGGATAAGCAAACCGGTCCGTCCCATATACCGCAGCGCTGGATCATCTCGCGCAGGGCGTAGCGCCCGTTCCTCGCGGATTTTCATATTAGGAACGGCAAAAAGCCGCGCAATGCGCGGCTGGATTATTTCACATAAAAATTTTACATTTTATTACAGTTGGTAGGTCGCTTTCTTACAATGAATGAGAACAACGGCATGGGCCGGAACGTTCCACGACTTCAATTCCCTGTCGGTCACATCCGTGATCACAGGCATTACGTTCTCCAGATTTTCTTCGGTATTGGAGGCATAGAGCTGGTCATGGGTGAGTGTCCAGACCTGCTCAACCCGGTAGCCTTCCGGCAGCGTAATTTCAGCTTCCGCCCCATCATCCTTATGGCGATTGACTATGGCTAGATTCAGCTCTCCCTGCTCACGAAGGACGGCAACCGCGTCGATATATGCTTCGTCGCTAGGCTCGTACAGGCTCTGCATCCGCTCGTTCATCGCCGGTTCGATTGACCTGCGGCGCCGGGATGCGCATCGAAGGCGAGCTTACCTGCACCTGCACCGACTGGCCCGTCATCCATTCCGCATACTGCTTGAATACATGGAACAGCGTGGTCTTGATAACCGTATGTTCCGTGACCGAAAGAATGCCGTTTCCATTGACCAGGAAAACATAGTTAGCCATCCCGACCGAATCGCCCAATCGAATCATGGTATTGAAAATACCGGCGACGAACAGTGCGTCCTGCAGATTGCGGGGACTATTGCGATCCAAGCGGTAGCTTCCCAAGTTGTCCGGGTCGGGCTCATAATGGCGGATGTTCCATTCATCCATAGAAATCCGGATCGGCCCCGGCAGCTCGAGCTTATGATTCACAATCGTCGTTCGGATCGTTTCAACCATCTTGCGCAGCTGCTTCTCGAAGTAGACCGGCGTAAACACTACCGGATAAAACTCCTCCCCGCTCTCCCGGTCCATACTACTTCCGTACAAGTGGAAGGTTAAATAGTCGAGGTATTTCCCGGCATGAACGATCACCTCGCGGTCCCAATCGGGATCGTCGCCGTAACTGGAGCCTACACCGAGAAGCTGCAGCGAGCGGTCATATTTTTTATAAAATTGCGCCCAGTTGGCCAGCTTATGCGCATATTCCCCGGCACTTAGCTGCCCCGCTTCCCAATGCCCCCAGGTTTCATTGCCGATGCCCCACAGCTTCACATCATAAGGCTCCGCGTGTCCATTGGACCTGCGCCACTGGGCGTCCGCCGTTTCTCCGCTTCCGTTGCAATAGTCGATCCAGCGAAGCGACTCCACTAACGTGCCTGTGCCCAAATTAACATTGACATAAGGCTCCGCCCCTGCCTTCCGGCACCACTGCAGAAATTCATCCGTACCAAACTGATTGGACTCCAAGCCTCCCCAATGCCAGTTCACTCGCGTCGGACGATCCTTCAAAGGGCCTACGCCGTCCCGCCAATCGTATAAATCAACGTAACAGCCTCCCGGCCAGCGAATTACCGGAACGCCAAGCTCTCTAACCGCCTTGATCACATCAAGCCGAACCCCGCTTGCATCCGCATGCGGCGATTGGGCATCCCACACGGACGGATAAATGCAATTGCCCAAATGCTCGAAATATTGCCCGTAAATATACGGATGCACCTCGCCAAGCTGCTGTTCCGGGCACACCTTCAAATACGCTTTCATGAGAAATGCTCCCCTCCTGCCGAACTAATATGGTATTGTGTTACAATTATTGAAAATGTCGATTTCTTATCAATTCCGGTCCGGCGCTTGGTTAGCGAAAGGATTATGGTGGCTTGCCGTCCCCCCTGAGCCATCTGTCTTCAACAGGCGCAACCCTGCATCGACCAAAGCTTCCGCATCCTCGGTCATTAAATACTGCCCCTGCTCCACAAGTTTGCTTCGAAGCAAGCCTACATCTACCTGACGTGTAGTCAGGCCCTTCGCAGCTGCTATCGCTGCGGCTGTCCCCGCCCCTTGGCCAATTCCCATAGCCGTCGCCATCACACGAACGGAGCCGAACGCGGTGTGCGTTGCGGAAATGCAGCGGCCGGCCACAAGCACGTTATCGAGGCCTTGGGGAAGCAGGCAGCGGTAAGGAATCTCATACACCGCTTTTCCGGAGCCTGTGAATACCTGCTGTTCGCCTTCCGGCGGGTGAATATCGATGGCAAACGTTCCGCAGGCAATCCCGTCGCTAAACGACCGGCTGTTCAGCACATCCTGCTCGGTCATGGTGTAGTCGCCGATGATATGTCTCGTTTCACGCACGCCGACCTGCACGCCGGTATCAAGAATGTACGCCTGCTCGAAGCCTCCAATATAACGCTTCATGAACTCCGTGACGGCCCATGCCTGATGTCTGGTCTCCAGCTCAGCGCGGGTCAGATCGAACACATCGGTACCGTCAATCCCCTGCAGCCTGGTGCAGTTAATCGCGAATTGGCCGTCCTGCGGCAGCTCATACATTAAGATTCGCGGCGCTGCATCCGCCGGATACTCTCCCCGCTCCATGGCTTCCTTAATGATTTCCTTCATCCCCAGGAAAGCGAGCGCGCTTTGCGCATCAATCTCTTCATCGGTCGGCGCATCCTTGAGCAGGTGCCGGTTCTCCTTCATCCATGCCTTTAAGTTAGCCATATGGACGCCTGCTACGCGATAGAACAGCGTGACGGGCTGCATAGCTCCGTCAGACTCACGGCCCTTGACGAACGGCGCGCCGGCTCTTGCCACCACATCGGCATCCGCAGAGCAGTCGATGACAAGCTTAGAGCAAATCGCCTGCCGGCCCGATTTATTTTCCACTATGACTGTCGCCACGTTTCCTTGATCGTCCGTATAAGCCTGAGCAAAGGCAGAATGCAGCAGCAGCTCTACTCCGGCCTCTTGCAGCAGCTCGAACAAGACCAGCTTCATGCCTTCCGGGTCAAACGGAGACATGGACGCATTATCGAAGGTCAGGTCCGTCACATGCCCGGGGGAAACCGTTTTGGCAACCAGACGATCCACCAGCTCGCCTGCAATTCCGCGAATGACCTGCTTGCCGTTCACATCGTGGAACGTAAACATCGGATTCACCATAGCTACCGTCAGGTTCCCGCCCACGAAGCCGTACCGCTCCACCAGCATAACCTTCGCTCCGTTACGGGCCGCAGCTACTGCCGCACCGATCCCGGCAGGCCCTCCGCCAATAACAAGCACATCGGGCTCAGCTATTACAGGCACATGCAAGACCGGCTCATTGAAATATTTCATCTGTATCTCACTCCAATTCGTATAATGAAATGCACTGCTTATTTCTTCGCTGTTTTATACCATTCGTTCACAGCCTTGACGACCTCGCTGCCCCCGCTGGCATCCCAATCCTTAATAAACTTATCGAAGTTGTTGATCGATTCGCCGCCCAGCAGCAGCTTGATAAAGTAATCGGTTTCTTTTTGCGTCAAGCTTGCCTGATTTTTACCAACCACCTCGATTGGCGGCATGAAAGCAACCGGATTCCTTTTCGCATATTTATCGAAATCTTTGTTGATCGCGCTAAAAGCCTCGAACAGCGTAGGCGTACGGCGAAGCCGTGCCAGCCACATGTCCGCATATTTCACTTCCTGGATACCGTCGAGGAACCAGTAAGCATTGCCTCTCTGCTCCGTAAAAGCAGGCATGATCGGGCTGTATACACCGTTCTCTTCGTTGAACGTTTTTCCCTTCTCGCCCATCGTCAGAAAGGTGAAGGTATCCATTTGCAGCTTCGCATCCATGAACTTGATCGCATCCTCGGCATGCTTGGACGACTTAGGAATCGCATGGACATACAGCAGCTTATCTTCCATTTGGACGCCTGCATTACCGTCCGCCCCCTTGAGAGGAAGCATGTAGCCCATCTTGCCGTTCGGCACATTTTTGGCGAAGGCCGCATTCATATTGGAAGCGTCATTCCAGTTCCCCGGAATCATGAACGCTTTGCCGCTGACGAACTTCTCTTGGGTTTGCGCGGTCTTGTTTACGGCCCAATCCTTATCCAGCAGGCCCTCGGTATACAGCTTGCGCATAAAGGCCATGTAATCCTTCATCGCTGGCTGTATAATTCTCGGGAGCAGCTGCCCGTTCACCTCGGCCCAGTCCGTGTAGAGACCGAAACCGCTATAAATCATAAACACATCCATGTTGTTGCCCGTTAACGGGATCATGTCGGGCTTTTTCGCTTTAACCGTTTTGAGCGTCTGATACAGTTCATCAAGAGTTTCCGGCATTTTAAGACCAAGCTCGGTCAAAATGTCCTGACGCATAATCATCGTTTTCTCGATGTTCGCTCTTTCGTTCTTTTGCGGCACGCCGTACAGCTTGCCGTTATATTTGCCAAGCTCCCAGGAAGAAGACGAAATGGCCTGCTTCATATGGGTGCCGTTTTTTTCAACAAGCTCGTCGATAGGCTGCAGCGCTCCCTGGGCTACTAAGGTATAAAACTGGCTGGGCGTCAAATCCAGAATGTCATATTCGGTGCCTGAAGCAATCTCAATATTCAGCTTCTCTTCGGGCTTATCCTTAGGCAGCACGGAATAAGTCACTTTATACCCTGTCTTGGTCTCCACATCCTTGGCCACCGGGTCCGCATTCGGATCGAAGGCTACGTTAAATCCGAGCACCTTCAGCGCCGGCTTCTGTTTACTCCCATCCGCGGAGCTGTTCGCCGCTTCGGGCTGCTGATCCGCCCTCTTGGTTTCCTGACTGCCGCCTGCCGAGCAGCCTGCCAGCAAAGCCAGCGATAATGCAGCCGGTATCCACCCACTAGGTTTACGTCTAAATCCAGCCATACTGTGTACCCTCCCTTAAGTTCTGTTATCTATTTTAAGGCATCACCCTAAAAACGTATTCAACAACTTCGAATGCGGTTATCCTTTCACCGAGCCGACCGTCAGGCCGTGTACAAAATATTTTTGCAAAAACGGGTACACCAGCAAAATAGGAAGCACCGTTAAAATAACCGTTGCCGCTCGAAGTCCTTCGGAAGATAGACTCAACCGCACTTCTTCAGGCTGCTGGGCGATGACGTCCTCGGTGTTGGAAATCGTATCGTACAAAAAGATTTGCAGAGGCTTCAAATCCACCGCGTTAATATAAATCAAAGGATGGAAATAGTTGTTCCAGTAGCCGACCGCATAAAATATGCCTAATGTCGCGATGACGGGCAAGGAAATCGGCAGCAGAATCGAGACCAATATACGGAAGTTGGACGCTCCATCCATACGGGCCGACTCCTCGATGCTTTCCGGCAGTCCTTCAAAGAACGTTTTGCACACAAACAGATTGAACGGAACCACCAGCAACGGAATAATCATGGCCCAGACGGTATCCAGCAGCCCCAGGCTCTTCATAAGGATATAACCGGGAATAATCCCGCCATAAAATAACATGCTGAACACGTAGAGGAGCGTAATCAGCTTCCGTCCCCGAAATTCCGGCTTGGACAGCGGATAAGCTGCCATAATCGTAATGGCCATGCTCAGCATCGTACCTACGACCGTAACAAACAATGTCACCTTCAAAGCCTCAAAGTACCGTGATTTGGTCAAGACGAATTCGAATGCGCTCAAGTTCAGGCCGATCGGATAAAAGGATACCTTGTTCGCCATGACCGAGGCCTGATCGCTTAACGACTTGGCAAGCACGTGAAGGAACGGCAATATACATACCAGGCCAACGATGACGAGCACCAGCACATTGGCTGCATCGAAAAGACGGCTTCCCCAGCTTCTACTATTCATGCTGTACTCCCTCCTACCATATGCTTCTGCCCAGATAACGGCGGCTGATGGCATTGCTGGACATAATCAGAATAAAGGCTACTACCGATTCGAACAGTCCCAGCGCAGTGGACAGACTGAAATCCAGCTTCCCTAATCCAATGCGGTACACATATGTCTGGATAATGTCCGCCACATCGTATACAGCAGGATTGTACATGACCAGCACCTGCTCAAAGCCCGCATTCAGCACTTGCCCTAAGCGGAGCACGAACACCAGTAAAATCACCGGAACAATACTCGGCACGGTAATATGCCACATCCGTTTGAACCGCCCCGCTCCATCTACAATCGCCGCTTCGTAAAGCTGCGGATCGATCGAGGTCATCGCCGCAAGGAACAATATCGTATTCCAGCCCGTGTCCTTCCAGCCATCCGTAAAAACAAGCAGCGTACGGAACCAGCTCGTGTCGGAGAAGAAGCTGATGCTTGCTATCCCCCACGCCCCCAATAGCTGGTTGACCATGCCGTACGAGCCGAGCAGCGAATAAAATAAGCCAAAAATAATAACCCATGACAAGAAATGCGGCATATACACAATGGTCTGTATCCAACGTTTCATCCATTTCAGCCGCAGCTCATTAAGCATCAGCGCAATGACGATCGGCACCGGGAACAAAAATACGAGCTTGTATAAGCTGATCAAAAGCGTGTTCGTAATAACCTGAAAAAAAGCCTGATCGTGAAAAATCCGATCGAAATGCTTCCATCCGACCCAGGGGCTTTTCATAACCGAGTCTACGATGTTGTCGCCGATAAATAAATTGAAATCCTTGAAGGCCAGCGTAAGTCCATAGAGCGGAACAAACTTATATACCACCAGGAACAGCAGGCCGGGAATGGACATGAGATATAGATCTGTATTTTTACGAGCGTAGCTCCAAAAACCTAATGTATGGACTCTTATCCTGCGTTTCTTCTTCCTAACCGAAGCCTGTTCGGATAACGCGGTCGTTTTGCTCAAAAACATCATTCCTTTCCGAAAGGGTTTACATCACGTTCGATTTCCTCTTACAATAAGCTTGGGTAGAAGCAGCTTCTGTATTTATTGTATAGTCCCTCCCGCATTGGATATAGGGGGCGGATTACGATTTCTGGTGCTAGTGTATAGAGTTTCGTTCGGTTCCATTCCAAGCAGCAGATGCTTACGGGGCCGGTTTCTCTACAGGGGCAGCCTTAGGAGGAATGCAAATGTATCGTGTGCTCATTGTTGATGATGAGTCGTCTGTTCGTTCAGGCCTGCGCGATTGCGTAGACTGGGAAGCCCTGGGGCTTGAAATCGCAGGTGAAGCAGAAGACGGCGAAATCGCTTTACCCCTTGCAGCATCCGCTTCGGTTCATATTGTATTGACCGACGTAAGAATGCCGCATATGGATGGCATCGCTCTGGCCCAAAAGCTGCGCGAAACCCATCCGTCGGTAAAGGTTATCTTGATCAGCGGCTTCGGAGATGTCGACTATTTGAAGTCGGCGCTTAAATTGGAAGCGGTAGATTATATATTGAAGCCTGTCCGGCTTCAGGAGTTGAATGAGGTTTTATCGCGTGTAGTGCGTATCCTTCAGGAAGAGGACGCAGCCCGCCAAAGCTGGCTCGATCAGCAGATGAAGCTGAATCAGAGTATTCCGTTATTGCGTGAAAGGTATTTAACCACACTCGTGGTGGACGGTATTAAATCGCGCGACAGCCTGGAGGAGAAATTTCAGCTGCTCGATATCCAGCTGCCCGTTGAAGTGGAGCAATTGGGCGTGTTCGTGATTCGCGTCGACGACTTTTCCGCTGCCTCTCATGAAATGACGGAGCGAGACAAGCAGATGCTCTCCTTCGCCTTGCTGAATATTAGCGAAGATATAATTAAGCAGGCCTATGGCGGCCATGCTTTTGAAAGCAAGCCGGGCGAGTATGTCGGCCTTGTTCATTTTGGCAGCGACCAGGAAGAAGAACGGTTGTTCACGATCATTCAAGAATGCAGAACGCAAATCAATCTTCTGCTGAAGCGCAATGTCACGATAGGAGTCGGCTCCACCGTGCACGATTGGTTCTCCCTTCCGGATGCGTACCGGATTGCTGCGGAGGCCGCAGAGCACAGATGGTTTCTCGGCAAAAACCAAATTATTACGATGGACAGTCTGGCCGGCACCCCCGGCTCACACCATTCTGCGTTACAGCTCGATGTACGCTCCTGCATTTCTGTGCTCAAATCACCGAGCTGGCCGACGGTAACCCGTTTTCTGGATGACGCCTTCGGACAAGGCAAGGAGGCCGCCCCCGTCCCTTATGGAAGAATCATCTGCATGTACATGATTATCGCCTGCTCGGAGCTGCTGCTTGAGCTTGATATTTCCGTTGGCGCCCTTCACCAAAGCGAACGGCATTTGATGAACCGGCTGCCTGCGATTGAAACCGTTGCCGAGCTGAAGCAGACCCTGCTGGACCATGTCCGTCTTACCTACGATGTGATTGCAGATAAAAGGGAGAGAAAGACCCGAAACGTGGTCACGCTAATTAAAGACTACATCGAGGAGCATTACGCCAAAGAGCTGACCATCGCTGAAATCGCATCATCCGTTTACTTGACGACGACGTATATTTGTTTATTGTTCAAGCAGGAAACCGGCATGACCATTAACGATTATGTCATCGAGGTACGCCTGCGGGAAGCCAAACGTCTGCTGTCTGACCCAAGCAACAAGACCTACGATATTTGCTATGCGGTCGGATATAAGGACCCAGTTATTTCAGCAAGCTGTTCAAGAAGCATACGGGATTCACTCCGAGTGAGTTCAGGGAGAGACCGGTATGAGGAAACGTGCGGCGACGTCCGGCAAATCCGGCTATTTGTCCAGCCTGATCTGTTATACTCCCATGAAACCCTGCACTTCTTCTCGCTGCAGGATATTCAAGCAGAAAGCTGGTTCGCCAAAGCCCGTTCCCGCAACGGTGCGATTTATTGGGGACGCACGCATCTGCAAGCTTATGTAGGCGGTGACCCCGCTTATGTTGCTTCGGCCTCACGCATTCTTCATGATCCTAAAGATTACGATAAGATCATCGGAGTCTTGAGTGTCGATGTGAAGGAACAATTGCTGCGCCAGATCGTTGACCATATTGAATTGGCCCCCTCTCAGGAAGTGGCTATTATAGATCAGGAAGGAATTATTGTATCTTACCGGGACAGCAGTAAAATCGGAAGCAAAATCGACTTGACCGACGCACAGCTGCATTCGATGCTGGGTCATGAGGACGGATACTTTCAATGGAACGGCTCCGCCGAGGTCGCTGTTCTATACCGTCAAATTCCCCTCACGGGATGGACGATCGTTGCCAAGCTTCCCTCCGTCGAGGTATCGGGCGAAAGCCTTGCCTTAACGCGTATCTCGGCTGTCATCATATTGGCTGCTTCATCGATTGTATTCATCTTCATCCTTGTGCTCTCGTTTGCTTACGCAGCAGAAAGACTGAGCCGCCGAATTCGGGAGCTGATTCTAAGCATGAAGAGAGATGGCATCGATCGGCTGGACGCCCGGCACAGCGGGGATCTTCGGGAGCTGGAGCAGGGTGTGGCCCGCATGGTGCAGACCGTGCATGACCTGACGGCTGAATCGTATCAAGCCAAGCTGTTAGAGCGGGATGCCCAGCTTAGAGTGCTGCAAGCACAGATTAATCCGCACTTTCTGTACAACACACTGGACAGCATCCATTGGATGGCCATTCGCAGGAAGGCTGACGACATCAGCGATATGATCGAATCGTTATCCTCCTACTTCAGGCAAAGTCTCAGCAAGGGACGTTATATCGTCACACTTGAAGAAGAGCTTCAACTGATCCGATCCTACATGCATATTCAAAACAAACGAAACGACGACGGCATCCGGATGGTCTACCAGATCGACGAAGCGGCCTTGCCTTGCACCATTCCCAAGATGATTATTCAACCATTGGTTGAAAATGCTGTGCTTCATGGCATTCATCAGAAGCGCCCCAAGCACGGCACGATTACTATTACAGCTTCGCTGGACCATGCAACGCTCCGCATTACAGTGACGGACGACGGTATAGGCATACCGCCGGAACGTCTTGAAGCCTTGCTTAAAGCGCCCGCGGAGCCGGCAGCCGTTCAAAGCTTTGGCCTGTACAATGTAGATGAACGGATCCGGCTCTATTCGCAGAACGAGCCTTCGAGCGGCATGACTATTACGTCTGAGCAGGGGCTTGGGACTTGCGTAGATATGCGCATCAGTTTAGCCGGGGTTGATGAAGGCAAGCAGAGTCAGGCATGAGCCTGAGCGGTCTGCGTCCGGCAGGCTGTTACTGACGACCCGAGAGCAGATTTCAGCACGATGTGGTTCAAGGCTGACTTTACCGGCACAGGATAAGTTATTGACTAAGAGAAAAAACACTGCGATATCTCAACTTGAGATCGCAGTGCTGTATTCATTTTAAAAAATGAGCGAACTTATCCGGGGCATTCCGAATGTCTTGAGCCAACTTCTCATATTCAGCGGATAATTTGACCGAACGAACTCTTTTGGCATCTTGATCGCGCGGCTCAATGAATCCTTCTTCTCTCCAATGACTTACCTTTTCCCTTATTGAACGATCCGACAAACGCAGCAGTTCCCTCATTTCGCTTGTCGTTAGGGTGTCTTGTTTAAAGGTTAATTGAGCGAACACCATTCTTTGCTGGGGATCTAACTTGCGAATCAGATCCGGTTCGATTTTCGTCATTTGGGCGGATTTCTCCGTTACGATGGCTGCGGCTTCTTGAAAAACCTCCGCCAAACCATCAATAAAGAACTCCAGCCAAGGCGTAAAGTCAGCCTCATTCCGCCCAAAATAATAATTGTGATGGAGACCCAACTGGAGTCGGCGATAATATTCAGCCAAGTTGCGGTCATAGAAATTCTCGAGTACAAATAATCCCTTTAAGCCATATCCGCCACGGCGTAAAAGATAGGTCGTAATCATTCGGGCCGTTCGGCCATTCCCATCCATATACGGATGTACTGTCAGAAACTGCCACATGAATATACCAGCCTTGATAGGAACCGGAACCGAATACGTTTCCGGTGAGTTCACCCAGGCCACCAGATCTTCCATTAATACAGGGACATCTTCCCATTCCGGCGGCAAATAAAAACCGGAAGCGTTTCGGCTGCCTACTTGATTTTGTTCTTCGCGGTAGTCGCTGATACGCGGTCTTCGTCCATGCGATATTCGGATAATAGCATGCAGCTTTTTAATAAATTCCTCTGTGACCGGGAGCTGCCTTTTTTCGGCTTCATCCAGGTATTCCAAAGCTTTCATTAAGTTATAAACCTCTTGCTCCTCATTGTCATTGCTGGTTTGGTACAAAACTTTTCGCTTCGTCGCCTCGTCAAGTGTGTTTCCTTCAATTTTTGTGGAAAGAATGACCGTCTGTTCCATCGATTCTTTCTTAAGCAAATCTAAAATTGATGCAGGTAATGGAAGCAGATCCACCACAACACTTGCACGCTGTATATCCATTAGTCTGCGGGCAATAGCGTCTGTTATTGAATACTTGGGTGTGAACATAACATCACCTTCCTTAATAACATTATACCATTGCCGCTATTTTGCCGCAAAATCATTATTTGAGTGAATGATTATTCTATAAATCAAAAAATTATTTTTCCAGAACTTCACTACTTTGTTTAGGCAAGGTCCGTTTCTCAACAAACTGCCTCGGCGAGCAGCCGAAATGCCTTTTGAATAATTGATAAAACTGGGCTGGACTGGTAAACCCTACTTTGCCGCTGATTTCAGTTACTGACCACGCCTCTGTCAGCAAAAGCTGTTCTGCCCGTTTCATTCGGCGCATCTGGACGTACGACGTAAACGTCATCCCCATTCCTTTTTTGAACAGTTTGGCAAAATAACTGCTATTATAGTTCAGCTTGCTGCTTATATCCGCAATTTGGCAAGAACATTCCAGCTGCTGCTCGATATAGACAAGGGCAGGCCGCAATTTCTCCGCCAGCTTTGGGTCCATCGGTTGGATGATGCCGGCATCATCCATCTGAATTAACGTGTACATGAGCCTTTTCAAGCTGGCATTGATAGAGAGCTCGTAGCCCCGCTGTTGTATCGTCATATCGTGCAGCATCTGATGGATAAGCTGGTGAAGTGACCTGCAGGCTTGCCGGGTATTTGCGCAGCGTTTCATTGAGCTGAGTTAAATTGGCCGAGCGGCCGGTAAATGCGGCGAGATACGGAAGCAAGGATGGGTCCATAAAAGCCGCCATATCAACATGGCAGACGATATACAGCAGATCGTCATGTTTATGTTTATGAGATCTGTGCAACTCATTGGAGCCCAATATCACCACATGACCAGCTTGCAGATTATAGCTGAAATGTGTTGTTTCCATCGTCAGCGTACCTTGCAGCACAGCGATGAACTCCACTTCTTCATGATAGTGCCAGGGCCCATATTGAACGGATGGTTGGCTGGAATGATGTACGGTCCATAGTTTAATCCGGAAATTCGGATCTGCATAATCCACTTGTTCTTTATCGTAAGCTGTCAGATTCACATTCACTGGCATGAGATTCCTCCTGCACTTCACTGTTACTCCCATCATATCATGAATGTCCGTTTTCAAGATAATTGAAGCTTATATCAAGAGGCATTGGGGTATGGACTCCTTTAGAATAAAGAGAAGAGTTTACATGTCGAAGGAGCGATACACAATGCATGAAATCGAGACACTCCCCGATGACCATGATCTTAGGCTGCCTGCTTGGGGCCTTATACCAAACAATATATGGGAATCTCCCATATCAGCGATCAAGCGCGCGGCTTGCGTTTTGATCTTAGTTTAATGCCTGGCTTCTACAGGAGAAAAATGGACATTCCCAACGTGCTGTGGGAATCTGGCTATCATCCATGGGAGGCGACGGCGGATTACAGCTTCTTCTCCCACCGCCATGAGCTTGAATGGAAAGATCGAGTCTATGCCGACATTTCCTTCAGCCGCCTAGCCGATCAGTGCCGTCTGATTCGAGTATCGTTCGTGAACCAATCCGAGCATCCGCAAAACCTGGTACTGCACTGGATGGCTTCGCTTCAGCCGCCTCGCCTTCTCGGGCACGGTGACGTACAAATCTGTGCAGAGGCGCAGCTGCCAGATGGCGCTGTGTGGGTTGATGCGCTAGATTACAGCGAATTGAATTTCGCACGCCCGCGGCCGTCGGACGGCTTGGTCTATGACGGTTTTCTTAGGGGTGAAATTCGCGGCCAGCATTTTACGGGAGGATCCGCCATAGGATGCCACTTCGGTGCCGGCCAAGGGGACTTGCTGCGCTATGAGATCCACCTCGCAGATTCTTTAACAAACGCCGTACTCCTGCTGCGCTATCAAGCGGAGAACAGCGGAGAGCTTGAGCTTCAAATTGGACATCAGACCTACCGATTCGATGTAGAAGCTTCCAACTCCCTCCGGGTTGCCCTTCTGCCGATCGGGACGCTTGCAGCAGGTGACTTCACGCTTACCTTATCTGCTTGCGGCTCCGGCCCCTTGGTACTGGACGGCTTTACCCTGCTCGAACACAATGCTGTCGAGGAGGTTGTCTTTGCCGACCGCTCCTGGCACATCGAGCCTGAATTATTGGAAGGGCCCGTTCCCGGCAGCCTGATCCTCCGATATAAAGATTGCCCTTATCATTACGGCCTTTTGTGGAACTATCCCAATGTCGAGATACGACAATACAACAACGACGAGCTGGATCGGTATGCCCGTCATACGGTGCATAACCACGTGGATGCCGTCTTGCAGGGGAATGGGAAGGGTCACTTTACGAATGTGTTCATGCGTCCCATCCATGTCGTACCCGCTTCCTCGAAGATCCTGCATGGCATGGTCTGTTCCGGCACGTACGAAGAAGTGCTCGCCTCCCTGACAGCAATTTCGCTGGACTACGACACCTGCGAAGCCTTGTATGAAGCTGAACGCGCGAAGGTAATGCCGCCTCCCTCCTATGCTGCCGGTGGCGCCTATGCGTTCAGCCAGCAGCTTATGCGAGCTGCGCTGCTAACCAATACCGTCTTCCCGGTCTACACCAAACGCAGGTATATTCGCCACAACACGCCAGGGCGCTGGTGGGATTCCCTATATACATGGGATTCAGGGTTTATCGCACTCGGGTTCTCCGATTTGGATGCAGGGCGCTCCATCGACTGCTTGAATGCGTATATGACAGAGCCTGGTGACCGTCAGGCCGCCTTCATTCATCATGGCAGCCCGGTGCCCGTGCAGCATTATGTGTTTCTTGAGCTGTGGAACCAAGGGCAGTCTCCCGCCTTCTTGAATCATTTTTATCCGCGATTACGTCAGTATTATTTGTTCCTGGCCGGGAAAATTAACGGGTCTACTACCGGCCTGCTGCGCTCAGGATTGCTGAAAACATGGGATTACTTCTATAATTCCGGGGGGTGGGACGACTATCCGCCGCAAAAATATGTGCATGAGCAAGCGCTGGAAGCAGCCGTTGCCCCTATTGTGACAACGAGCCAGGCCATTCGTATTGCCAAAATCCTGAAAATGGCTGCCGCCATATCGGAGAACTGGCAGAAAGACATAAGAGAATACGAGCAGGATATCGAACGATGGAGCCATGCTTTGGAGAAGTACGCTTGGGATGAAGAAGCCGGTTATTACGGCTATGTAGTGCATAGCGAGCAGGGCGAGCCGGAAGGCCCACTACGGCACAGCTCCGGGGCCAATTACAACATGGGGATGGATGGGCTTTACCCGCTGGTCGCCGGCATCTGCAGTAAATCGCGTGCGGAGCGCCTGGTTGCCGCGCTGTTCGATGAGAAACGTTTATGGACGCCAATCGGCCTGTCCACCGTTGACCAAAGCGCGCCTTATTATCGGGCGGACGGCTACTGGAACGGTGCGGTTTGGATGCCGCATCAATGGTTTTTCTGGAAAACCATGCTCGATTTGGGTTACCCCGAGCTTGCTTTCCGCATCGCGGATACCGCTTTAAAGTTATGGAAGCGTGAGACCGAGGCCACCTATAACTGTTATGAGCACTTTATCGTGCAAACAGGCCGAGGCGCAGGCTGGCATCATTTCGGCGGTTTGTCGGCTCCGGTCGTCAATTGGTTTGCTGCTTATTACCAGCTTGGCAAAGTTTCCACCGGTTTTCATGTTTGGATGCTGCAGCAGTCCTTTAACGAAAGCTATACGGCGTATCAGGCGGAATTTCACTATGCGGGTGAAGCCGAACAAGCCTTCAGCATCGTGGTCAACATGGCGGAAGGCTTGCACTATGAAGCTGAGGGAACAGGATGTACCGTGCACTGGACGATGAACAGCTGCGGCGGTGTAGAGATGTGCATTTCCGATTGTATGCCGAAGGCCGCTGTGCGGATCCGGGCGCGTTAAAAGGTTTGTACGCAGCAGACCCCGCCTGTCTCTGGCGGGGCTCAAGCTTGTTGAGAAACCTTGTATTTGCGTGATACTCCGGTGGGGTATCTTCCTCCAGCCGCTGTTAAAATCCGTGAATGGGATTAGAATTTACGGTATTTTCACGGATTTTAAAGGCGGGCGTAAACTAAGCGTTTTTCGAAGAAAAAACGGGCTTCGTAAGCTTGAGTACCCCACCTGCGTCTGTACTCATTTTTCACTCAAGACAGGTTTCTCAACAGCCTAAGAACCCGCCTATCATTGATGTTGGCGGGTTCTGTTCGCGTTATTTTTTCATATAGATGGAATCTTAACCATCACTGTCGTTCCACGACCAAGTTGACTCTCTATCTCTACCCCGTAACCCTCTCCAAACAGCAGCTTTATCCTATTATTAATATTGGAAAGCCCTATATTTTTCCCTTCTAAACTAGTTTTCGCTCTCTCCGAATACTCCATATGCAGGTTCGCCTTTATGCGTTCCAGTTCCTCTTGACCTATCCCTTTCCCCGTATCGGTTACTTGAAAACAGATATCGCCATTCTCGTCAATACGGCCGCTGACACAAAGTCGTCCTCCTGCGTCCATACTTTCGAGTCCATGATAGACGGAATTTTCCACAATGGGCTGCAGGATCATTTTAGGTGTTTTCATACCCAACAGCTTGTCATCAACCTTCACTTCCAAAGAGAACTTGTTTTCATATCGAATGGAAATAATATTGAGATAGGCCTTAATACATTGAACCTCATCGCTTATTAAAACGAGTTCGCTTTTTTCAATACTATATCGAAAAATCTTGGACATGCTTGAAGTCATCTGCGCGATTTCCTTACTGCCGTATTCCAGACCGATACTACTAATGCAATTTAAAGTATTATAAAGGAAATGCGGGTTGATTTGACTTTGCAAGGCAGAAAACTCCGCCTGTTTTTTGCTCAATTCAGCCTCATATAATCTTGCCTGGGTAGTAACAACGTGACTCGTCATCTCTTCCATTTTGTCAATCATATTATTAATATCATAAGCCAGAACGCCAACTTCATTGGTTGACCGAACCTTCACCCGGAAGCCTCGGTCGCGATTTCCAATTTTTTTCATATCGGAGACAAGCCCCATCACAGGTCTAGTCAGATTGTTTAAGAAAAAGTACCCCAGAATCATGATACTTACAATGATACCAATTCCTGCAATAATGCTAATGTTCTTAATCGCCTTCATGTCCGTTGTCAGCTCATGCACCGGTATCATACTGACGATCCGCCATCCGTCCGCCTGCCTCAAGCCTTTGGCCTGTACGATGACCTCTTCCCCATCGATTTTGGTTTTGACCCCATCAGTTAAACTTTGACTATCTATCGCAAGAATTTCCTTGAATACATTGCCATGCCATTGTGCATTATTTGCCGCAATGACCTCATTCTGGCTGTTAAGGATATACAAAGCTGAGTTAGGCGTCAATTCTGTGTTTTCCACAAGCTCTTGCATCTTGTCCCTATTCACGATGACTGAACAATAGCCTGTCTTTTTAGCAAATTGAACCCCGCCAATCGCCTCAATAATGGGGGCTATATAAAAGAAATATTCATTTCCTGTTTTCTCATCCTTTAATAGGCTTGTAAATTTCCCTTTACCGGCTGTTTCACTCTCATTTGTAAATGAATGAATAAAAGCAGTATATTGATTGGAAAACGTAATATCCCCGTTGGCCGTCGCCAGACTGGAAATTCTCCTTCCTTGGCTATCAGTAATCACAATGCCGCTCAAATAAGAATTAAAGAGCCTCATATATTCAACGAGGTCGATGACATACGTGCCAATGTCAAAGCTCCTTTTATAGTCATCCTCTGCAACGGTAAATTCCTGTACCCATTTATTATCCACAGCTATGTTGGTGCTGACTTGAATATCGTTAAAAACGGAATCGATCTTTTGGCGAGTTTGTTCTATGATCGTATTCCCATAATTTATAGCTCTCTTTTGGGTTAAATTATAAAAGCTATAGTAGGAATAGCATTCCATGATGGTAAATATGAGAATCGAAAATAAAAAGATCAGTACGATCTGATGTTTAAGCTTGAGTCTGCTAATCTTCAAGTTTCCCCCACTCCAGTCAGCCTTTTCTGAATTTCGTAGGCGTAATCCCACAATGCTTCTTAAATACTTTATTGAAATAATAATAGTCCAAATAACCTACTTTGGTTGCAATTTCTTCAATGGACAGCTCTGTACTTTTCAATAGCTCACAAGCTTTTTTGATTCTCAAATCGGTTACATAGCCCGAAAAGGTTTTGCCCAAAACTTTTTTGAACAGTTGGCAGCAGTACACTTGGTTGATCAGAAATTTGACAGATAAATCTTTCAAATACAGCTCTTCCTGATAATGATTGTCGATATATTTCACCAGCTGGGTAAAATAAGCGTGCTTATCGTTTTCATGGATGGACTGGCCGTTAAGCTGCTTTAAGTAGATGAAAATATCATTTAAAAAGCTGCATAAGGAATCAAAGTTTTCAAATCGTTCCTTCAGTTCAGAATAGTTGAGGAAATCAAGCTCCATGTCCTTCAATTCTTCGTAATAGGTGCCAACCAAGGTGCTGACCACTTGATTCCATACATAAACGACTTCTCCCATACCTAAATGATAAGATGAGAAGAAATTCTTCATTTTCTGCATGATGTCATCCAGGTCTTCAAACCTTTTCTCTTTTATACTGGAAGCCATGCCATCGATAAACGAATTCACCAAACTGAGCTTGGGCTCATATTCAAATATCCCTTGTTCCTCATGCAAAAATGGCTGTGAAGCTGCAAGATCGGATTCCTTGATGAGCTTGGCCATGTGATCGTAATTCGTAGAAATGGAGCTAATTCCTATCGATTTTATATTCGAGCCTGTGAGTATTGCCGCATCCAATTGAACATCCAGCTCTGATTTCTTATCACTTTTGAGAATGTACAGCGTCTTTCTTGAGCCCAATTCAACCTCTAAGGTCTGCTCAATACCGCCAAACTGAATGGCTTGACCCTCCTTGATCTCACTATTGGAATACACGATAACGACACGCAAATAATTATCCGATGCATTATCCAAAAATGGCGTCAAACTTTTTAAATCACTTTTATCCGGTGCGGTAAGCGCCTCTAAAATAAGGTTATTTCGAACGCTTCGCTTCTTGGAGAAATGCAAGGCCAGCTTTTCCATTAAGGGATCCGCCAGCTCGATATCCAAGGGCTTGAGACAATAATCCAGCGCACCGTATCTTATAGCCTCCTGCGCATAAGCAAATTCAGCGAAACCGCTTACAACAACGAAGTCAACGTCCAATCCCATGTCTTTCGTCATCCTCATAAGGTCAAGGCCGGAAATATCGGGCATTCTGATATCGGTAAAGACCAGATCGGGAGATCCCTCAGAAATGAACTCCATGGCCTTGTGGGCACTTGTAAATTGACCTATGATCTCGAACCCGTATTGATGCCAGTTAAAGGCATTCCTTATTCCTTTTATCGCCCAAGGTTCATCATCTACAATAATTACACTATACATCAGTACCTCCGTGATCGTTGATCATTGAAACCTGTTAATGACTTCCCGATGAAGATTTTTTATGTAAATAATAGTACTCTAAATTTTGATGAATAAAATGTATTTTTATAAATTAATTTTGTAATTATTTATGTTTTTATCTGATCAATGGTATTGTAAGCCTTTCAGTTGTGAAAGTATATACTCAATTAAAGCAAAAAACCTAGGCCGGGGCCTAGGTTTAGAGTACATCAATTAGGTACGAGTTTAATATAATCAAGCGACAGATCGTAGTCTGAGCTTGAAGCATTTTTACCTGTAACATTAAACTTGAAGGATTTATCGCCTGCGGAACTGAAGGTTATCGTTGCCACATTCAGTTCCACATAGTTAAATGCACTTGAATATAAATCCTGAACTGCACCGTGATTTATACCGTTGACCGACAACTGGAACTGTCCCCTGTTGTTACCCTTTTTCACACCGACCTTTACAGTATAGGTGCGTGCCTCAGGCACATTCACTGTGTAAGTCACATAGTCGTTGACTCCACTGGCGTTCAGCGCAGTTCCAAATCCCCCGCTCAGACTGAGGTCCCGGCCGGTTCCATTGCCGAACATGGCGTGTTTGGCACCCGAGGTTGCGCTTACAATTAAATTTTCAGTTTCATATCGGCTGCTTTGAACGGAAATATTATCGAATTTGGCAGCTGAATTGAATGTCCTGACTCCTGTTTTCCCCCCAGTATAGGTGGAATCCGTCACACTAACCTTAGGTGCAGCCATATCATCCACATAAACCTGAATGGACGCGCCTTGTGCTACAATTTTGACGTGATACTTTGTATTCGCCGTTAAGCTCATAGAAGCAGCGGCGAGCGATGTCCAGTTGTTGTTGGCCTTGCCAATGAACACCTTCTGATTGGGAACATCGAGTCCGGCATAGTAGCCTTGGTAAGCATCCGTACCTGTTCCAGGATTAGATACCCTGAATACCAGACCCGCATCGCCGGTTGAACCGGGTGTCACATCCGCTTCATAAACCAGATCTGAGAAATTGGTGTCCAGAAGAGCCTTGGCCCCTGGATTTGATCCTACATTATACTGACCGCCTGATGCTGTCCATGTGCCGCCATATGGGGTCCATCCTGTATCATTACCGTCTTCAAAGTTATCTTCCACGGCCATTTCGACGGGTTTAATCGTATTATCGGCATTAAACTCAAATTTATCGTATGCCAGCACGCGTTGTCCGCTGCTTAGATAACGCTTATGGTAAAAAATGTACCAATCATTGGTTACAGGCGATTGAACAATACCATTATGACCAGGCCCATCTGCTGTTGTCGTATCCGTATGCAGCATAATGCCTTGTGGTACAAAGGGTCCTGTTACCGAGCTCGACGTTGCATACATGACCTTGTAAGAAGAATCTGCCCATACCCCGGCAGCATAATTCATATAGTAGATCCCGTTTCTCTTGAACACTTTGGGCGCTTCAAAATAATCATTATCGCCCGTTTTAGTGGGCGTAACTTTCTTATAGACAGTTCCGTCAGGCCATGTTCCCAGCGATTTCATGTCAGCGTTAAGCTTTACAACATTGCATTCGCCCCAGCTGCCATAATACATATAAGCCTGACCGTCATCATCAATAAATACATCCTGATCCATTGGACCTGCGCCATTTCTGACAACATTTATAAGGGGGGCGCCGATCGCATCGGTATAGGGACCTTCTGGGTTATCCGCCACGGCAACGCCAATTCCGCCTAATTGACCATCGCCATTGATTGCGTTAGCAGCAAAGTAGATGTAGTATTTCCCATTGCGGTAAACCCCGTTGGGTGCCCACAATGAGTCTTCTAACCATGATATATTAGCAGAGCTTATGACATTGGCGTGTTTGGTCCAATTGACCATATCGGTTGAAGAGAAGATATCCATCGATTTCGCGCCCGCGCTGGAGGGCTCGCCAGGTTGACTTGCACGAGTCGGATACACCCAATAGGCCCATCATAAATCTGTACATCCGGGTCTGCATAATAGCCATCCACGAATTGTGGTCCGGCGTGAATCGGAGCAGCGTAAGCTAATCCCGACGAGGATGCGAACAAGCTAATGACAATTGAAGCGCAAAACAATACCCAACTGGATTTTTTGATTTTTCCCATGAGACAACCTCCTTTTTTGACTTACAATTTACTTTCCTTGTTTAACAACAAAATTTTACTTGCTGATTGTCGGCTCCTTTTGTAATCCCACAAGTTGTTATACTCCCCATTCCATTGGAAGCGCTGTCAAAAACCGTTGTCTTCGGCGATTGAATGACTGACGTGCCATTCGTAATGCCAGCTCCGGTGCCATTTACATATTCACCACCTCCTACAGGCTGTATCCGCCACTGCTGCCCGATGTAATCCAGAAGGAGCCGCGGTCGGTTGGAATCACAGACCATCTTGGATGATTGGAGTTCTCATCATAAGCCGATTGATTGATATTCATATAAGCCGATGATTGAACAACGGCTTATATGAATTGTTGTACATGCTCTTCCGCTTACTTCTTACTTGCTTGCATTGCTTTGTAGATCTTCACATTTTCATCCGTCACAGCCTGCGCGCCTGCTGCCAGGTATTCTGCAACCAGCTTATCGTACAAAGCATCGAATTCTGGAGGCTTGCAGACGATCAGTTTATCCGTCATGAGCTTGTTCATATCCCCTAATGTTTTGCCGAACTTAATGTTGGACTCATTCGGCGTATCAAAGAAGAAGCTGGTGTACGTATCCGTCGTACTGATTTTGTACGATTGTTCTGCCACTTCTTCATATCCAGGCGCCGATGCAGCTAAAGCCTTAATATTTTTCTCAGGGTCGCCAAGCTCCACCCCATTGACCACCAGTGTGTAATCCAGATTCAGATAACTCGTCTGCATATTGTCCCCGGTCTGATTAATCACCTGCGGAATCCCGTTCACCATCTTGTGGTTGACTCCTTCTTGACCATATTGAAGGAAGAACAAGTTTTTCGGGTCGGCCATCCAGTTCAAATATTTAATAGCCAGCTCCGCATTTTTACTGCTCTTAGGAATAATGACATTGACGCCGTTCTCGTTATATGCGATTTTCTTATACTTACCTTCGTAATTTTGGAACACGTCAATCGGCACATAGTTTGCAGTCGGCACATTGGCTTTTAAGGGCTGGCTAATATTTTGCCGTAACGGATAATCCCAATTGGCGCTGAAAAATCCGATTTTGCCGTTCGTCAGATCGGCATCCGCTTGCTTGGCTGTTTTGTCTAAAGCGAAATCAGGGCTAATTAATTTTTCATTGTAGAGCTTGTTCAGAAACCTCATCGCATCCTTGTTGCCGGGTCTTAACCAGCTGTACGGAGCCGTAACGAATTGCTCCTCCGACTCTTTCCCCCAGAAGGATTCGCCTAAGTTTCCATAGTTATAATTCAAACCCGTTGCAGCTAAGCCCCAAGGGATAACGCCATCGACGCCTCCCGGATTTTTATCGCGGAATGCAACTAAAGTGTTATATAATTCATCCCTCGTCGTAGGAACAGGCATCCCTAATTTATCGAGCCAATCCTTTCGAATAAACATGCCATTCCATGCCAGCGAAGTTCGTTTGGCAGGAATCGCCATCTGTTTTCCATCGAATAGTCCATAAGAAAGCACGGTCTTACCCAAATAATTCGTTAATTCTTTGCCATGCTTAGCCAATAAATCGTTCAATTGAACAATACCGTTCACTTTAGCGTATCTGGATACGGTTGCGCTGTCATAAGTAAATGAGACATCGGGCGCCTCCCCTGCTGCCATCAATACATTGAGCTTGTCAATTTCTTGAGATCTGGGTACCGCAACAAATTTCACAATCGCATTGTTCTGTTTACCGAAATTATCATTGATATACCGGGTCCACGTATTATTGTTCAGATCCGGCTGTCCCTGTATGCCTCTGTCAAATACTTCAACTGTTAGTGTAACCGGAGGACTGGAAGGTGTTGAAGCTGCCGGTGATGCCGATTGGCTTACTTTATCACTCTCGCCTCCACATCCTGCCAAAGCACCTATGAATAGTGTTGAAACCGGCAGTACAACCAACATTTTTTTCATTTTCATTTTTATGACCTCTCCTTTATCATTTTCAGCAAAAAAACCGACTTTTCCGCAGTGCCTGGTCCAATAACCACCACCCTTCACTCCGCCCTCCTATCCTTTAATTGCCCCCGTCATGACGCCATCCACAAAATATTTTTGAAGTTTCGGGTAAACAACCAAGATGGGAACGGTTGCAAACATAACACTTGCCGCTTTCAATGACTCAGGAACAATATAAGCCCCAACACTGCCTTCACCTTGCTGGGTATCGAGCTGCTGGTTCGCCGTGATGATTTGGTACAGCTTTAATTGCATCGGATACAGATTCTTATCTGTGATATAAAACAGCGCATCCTGAAAACCGTTCCATCTATCCACCGCATAAAAGAGGCTTAACGTTGCTATAGAAGGCAAAGATAACGGAAGAACAATTCGTACCAGGATTCCGAGATCATTACAACCGTCAATCGAGGCCGATTCTTCCAAGCTTTCCGGAAGCGATGCAAAAAAGGTTTTGAGGATGATTAAATTGAAAACACTCATAGCGCCTGGCAAAATTAAGCTCCACATCGTATTCATCAAATCCAGATTTTTCACAAGAATATAGCTGGGTATTAAACCTCCGCTAAAATACATGGTGAATACCAGAACGGTTAAAATCAAGCTTCTTCCCATTAGTCTTTGCTTTGTCAGCGGATAAGCTGCACAAACCGTTAAAAACATACAAACCAGTGTATAGACAATCGTCAGCACAATCGTGTACCCAAGTGTATAAATCATTTCAACATCGCTTAGAATCGTTCGGTACGTTTCAAGTGTGAAGTCTACCGGCCAAATGGCGACCTTCTGAGAAATAATGGCATCATTCGAACTAAGAGAGAGCGAAATCATATATAAAAATGGAATTAAACAAGTAATGGATACAATCGTTATGATTAAAATAATACTTATATCGGTAAAATCGATTCTTTTGTTTCTATTCAACAAACTCACACTCCTTACCAAATTCCCTGCTCACCCATTTTTTTGGAAATATAATTGGCTGCCACTAACAAGATTAACCCTACAACCGATTGAAACAATCCAACGGCGGTTGCCTGCGAGAAATCGCCGGACCCAATGCCAATCCGATACACATAGGTACTGATGACATCGGAGTATTCATTGACCAGTGAATTCCCCATCACAAATGGCCGGTCAAACCCGATCGAGAGCATCCTGCCTATTTGTAAAATCAGCAAAATAATAATCGTAGGCTTAATCCCAGGCAAAGTAATATGCCATATTTTACGAAGCCTGCTGCATCCATCGATATCTGCCGCCTCATATAACTCCTTATTGATGCTAATGATGGAAGCCAAATAAATAATGGTTCCCCATCCCACGCTCTGCCATATCCCGATAGCCACATACATAATCAACCAATTTGTTTTCTGAGAAAGAAACTCAATTTTACCAATCCCGATACTGGATAAGACCGTATTCGCCATACCGCCTGATGAGAATAGCAGATAGACCATACCGCCAATGATGACCCAGGATAAGAAGTGCGGTAAATATAAAATGGTTTGGGTCACTTTTTTAAATCGGACATACGGGATTTCACTCAACAATATGGCCAGGATGATCGGTGCAGGGAACCCCGCTACCAAATCCAGAAGGTTCAACACAAGCGTATTGGTAAGCGCACGGTAAAAACTATTTTGTTCGAAAATGAATTTGAAGACATCAAGCCCAACCCACTCACTGCCGCTGATTCCCTCGAAAATGTTATAATCCTGAAAAGCCATCAGCACGCCATAGATAGGGGCATATTTAAAAATAAGAATATACGCCATCGGCAGCAGTAACAGCAGGTATAAGAGTGAATCTCTTTTTAAACTATGCAGAATACGGTTCTTTTTCTTTAATTGCGTATTCTCTCTATAGTTTTCTAAAACCGCTTTCATTTGTATCGTTCCTCTCCTCCTAATGTGTAACGAACATAACCTCCTGCGAAATCATTTGAGTACCAATCTTGTAAAGAGATCTCATGCAAAGAATTATACTCTCATGACTTTTTATTAAAATGTAATTTTATAAATTATTTTTGTAATAATTTTATATTTGCCAATCACAAGAAAACCCCACAAAGTGGGGCGTATGCTTCGAGGCGGACTCAGGTACTTTGCGGGGCACCCGAAAATTTATAAATTCTATCATGTTAAGAAAAAGACTGCCGATCGTGCCGGCAGCCTGAGCTTGTCGAGAAACCCTGAATATGTGTGATACTCCGGTGGGGTATCTTCCTCCAGCCGCTGCGTTGGTACGCATGGTTCACCTCGTGCGGCTTTCTCGGCAGCCTCCCGTTGAACTCGGATTAATTACCTTCCCCTCCAATGTTATTTTTTCCTTTCCGGTAATGGGACGGCGATAGGCCGACAATGTCGCTAAAAGTTGAAGAAAAATAATGTTGGTCCGCAAAGTGCAGCTTGGTGGAAATTTCGTTGATGGTGAGATGCGTATTCAGCAAATAATGCTTGGCCAGCTCGATTTTATGTTTGCGGAAATAAGCATAAGGCGTGATCCCGTACGTTTCCCGAAACAGCTTGATGATATAATTTTTCGAATATCCAAGCTGGATGCCAACATCGTCCAGGTCCAGCCGGTTTTCAATGTTAACGTCCAGGCATAATTTGATCTGCGCCGCAGCGGAGAGCACTTTATGCTCCAAATGGTTCTTCAAATGCAGAACGATCTTCAACAGCATCACCGAGACTTCATCGACCATTTCGGAATAACTCTTATTGCTGGCGGACGTGATATTGATGATTTCATTCATATAAGAAAGAATGCTGCAGTCTTTTACGATATACGTATCTGCAGGTAAATATTGCTTAAACAAATACTCGGCAAACTCCCCGTAAAAAACAACCCAGATTTTAGTCCAAGGATGATCTTCACTGGAATAATAAATATGATCGCTGTCTCGGGTCAAAATATAGACGTCATTTTTGTGAGGATACACGGTTTGGGAGTTAATCTCCAGAACGCCGCTGCCGTCCATGATGTATTCGAACGAAAACAGGTTCTGTCCATGCCGCTCAATCCGGTAATTTTTGTCGCAATAAGAGATGCCCGACATGACAACATTCAGTGGAAACCTGGAATCACACATATGCCAAAAATTATATACTTCTTCCCGCATGATTATAATCCTCACATTTTCAATTACATTTCCTATTATTATAACCCCAATAAAGTGATAAATTAAACTATAGGCAGTACATTTGTTTTGCATCATACCTTATCCTTATCCAGGACGAAAACAGGAGGAATTGAAATGAATTTGCGGGCTCCAGCTGTTCCACTAATTACGGTAGATCCTTATTTTTCCGTTTGGTCGATGGCCGACCGTCTGAATGATTCGGACACCAAGCATTGGACGGGCAAACCTCATCGGATGACCGGAACGGCTTCGGTAGATGGCAAAGAGTATCTTTTTATGGGCGATACGCCAAACATTCTGAAAATGGAACAAATTAGTCTGGACATCACTGCACTCTCAACCACCTATCGTTTTATATGTGATGAAATTCATTTAGAGGTTACCTTCACGACTCCTCTTCTGATGGATGATTTGAAACTGTTGTCCAGACCCGTATCTTATATTCATACGAAAGCCTGGAGCCATGACGGGCGTAACCATAGTGTGACGATTACCATTACAGTGGACGACGAGTTATGCCAAAATTTGAAATACGAGTTTCCGACCGAATATGCCGATCTTAGCCGGCCGGGCTTTGCCTGCGGCAGGGTTGGCAGCAAGATCCAGAGAGTGTTAAGCGCAGCGGGGGATGATCGCAGGATTAATTGGGGATACCTTTACCTCGCTTCAAGCCACAAGCATTCCGTGCTAAAGGCTTCAACCGGGACGAATACATACGGCACCTTGAACCATACGATGGCGCTGTCGATCTCATTAGATACGGAACACAATGCGGAGGGACTATTTGCCGTCGCTTATGACGATATCAAGGCGATTGAATATTTTCACGAGCCGCTGAATGCTTATTGGAAAAAAGACGGCCAAACCATCGAGGAAGCGATCCAGCAAGCTCTGGACGAGTACGATCATCTTGCCAGGAAATGCGAGCTGTTCTCATCCAGGCTGTATCAGGATGCCAAGGAATCAGGCAATGAAAAATATGCGGATCTGTTATCCCTTGCCTACCGGCAAGCTGTTGCTGCGCATAAAGTTTGCGTGGATGCCAATGGAGACGTGTTGTTTATTTCTAAGGAAAATTTCAGTAACGGGTGTGCCGCGACGGTCGACGTGACCTACCCTTCCATCCCTCAATTTTTGCTTTATAACCCGGAGCTTGTCAAAGGGATGCTAAGACCGATTTTCAAATATGCCGCCATGGAGGTTTGGCATTACGATTTTGCTCCCCACGATGTCGGGACCTATCCTCTCCTTAACGGACAGGTATATAGCAGCGGGACATGCCCGACTTGGCAGATGCCCGTAGAAGAATGCGGAAATATGCTGATCTGCTGCGCGGCAGTTGCGCTTGCGGAAAATGACATTTCGTTCGCTCAGGAGCATTGGAGCCACCTCGACAAATGGTGTAATTACCTCATCGCTAACGGAGTAGACCCGGATAACCAGTTATGCACGGACGATTTCGCGGGGCATCTGGCCCATAACTGCAATTTGTCGATTAAAGCGATGATGGGGATCGCCAGCTTCTCTCTTCTGAACCGCTTAGCCGGAAACGAGGACAAAGCAGAAGAACTGATGAAAATTGCCGGGTCCATGGTTGAGAAATGGCTGATGATGGCCGCAAATGAGGATGGTACCTTCCGTCTGGCCTTTGACCGTCCCGGCTCCTTTAGTATGAAATACAATGCGGTATGGGATCAAATTTTCAGTCTGAATTTATTCCCTAAAGATACTTTCAAGGCAGAGACGAAAGCCTATATCGAGAAGCATTCCGGTCCTTACGGCCTCATGCTGGATAATCGCAATACCTACACCAAATCGGATTGGCTGGTGTGGAGCGCTGCGCTTTGTGACAACAAGGAAGATTTCACGACCCTCGTGGACCGCCTGTGGGTTGCTTATAATGAGTCGGAAAGCCGGGTTCCGATGACGGATTTTTATTCAACGACCACCGCAAAAATAGAAAGCTTCCAAAACCGATCCGTTCAGGGCGGGCTATTCATTAAATTGCTTATGGACAAAGGAATTGAATGCTTGCGAAAGTGAATAACGTTCATTGTTGACAAAAAAGCACGCCTCCCACTGATTTCCGCAATCCAATGGGGGGGGCGTGCTTTTCACGTAACAGCGTTTCTAGGGCCAGTCTAAATGGATCTCCTTGAGTTTAGCCATCCGAGCCCGGGTGCTAACATCCACCTATCCAGCCTCAAAGAGCCGGCCATCCCGAAAATGCACTACCCGCTTCGCCTGCTGCGCAATCGCCAGATCATGCGTAATCAAAACAATCGTCCTGCCCTGCTCATTCAATCTCTTAAAAATGTCCAAAATCTCCACACCCGTCTTCGAATCCAGTGCTCCTGTCGGCTCATCCGCCAAAATAATTGACGGATCGCCAGCCAGCGTCCGGGCAATCGCAACCCGCTGCTGCTGCCCGCCGGAAAGCTCTGAAGGCAGGTGTCGCTTGCGCTCTCCTAAATCGACCGCTTCCAAAGCCTGCATGACAAGCGGCTCCCTTTCACGCCTGCTCATACCGCGATAAATGAGCGGCAACTCCACATTCTCATACGCATTAAGCCGTGGCAGCAAGTTAAAGCTCTGAAAAACAAATCCAATCTTCCGATTCCTTATTTCGGCCAACTGGGCATCCTTCAGCTGATGAATTGCCTTCCCATCCAACACGTAGTCTCCATGATCGGCAATATCTAAGCAGCCAATAATATTCATCAACGTCGACTTGCCCGACCCCGATGGCCCCATAATCGCCACAAACTCGCCATAGTCAATCTCTAACGATATATCATCCAATGCCCGAATCATTTCCCCGCCCATCACATAGTTCTTACTCACATGCTCGATCTGGATTAAGGTCATTCCCTGCGCCTCCATTACTTGATCCCAAATAAATGAAGTATGCGACTTATCAACCTTACCGGCCTTACCGCTTCGCCTTATAAAACTCATGATACAGCTTCATCAGCGCCCGCTTCTCGATCCGCGACACATAGCTGCGGCTGATCCCCAGCTCCTTCGCAATCTCCCGCTGCGTCCGCTCTTCCCCGCCATGCTCGAGCCCGAAGCGGCCCACGACAACTTCCTTCTCACGGTCGTCCAATATATCCAGGTTCTTATATATTTTCGATTTCTCGATTTTCAACTGCACCTTATCCACGACATCGTCGGCTTCCGTACCGAGAATATCAATCAATGTGATCTCATTTCCCTCCTTGTCCGTTCCGATCGGGTCATGCAGGGAGACATCCTTGCGTGTCTTTTTGAGGGAACGCAGATGCATTAATATTTCGTTCTCAATGCATCGCGCGGCGAATGTAGCCAGCTTGGTCCCTTTATCCGGACTGAACGATTCAATCGCTTTAATCAGTCCGATCGTTCCGATAGAGATCAGATCCTCTAGGTCTTCACCGGTATTGTCGAATTTTTTTACGATGTGAGCGACTAGCCGTAAATTATGCTCAATAAGTAAATTTCTCGAATGCTGGTTGCCCTCGGCCATTAATCGAAGATGCTTATCTTCTTCCGACTCAGACAGCGGCTGGGGAAAAGCGTTATTTTTAACATAGGAAACCAACAGCATTAATTCTTTAATAAATAAAGCTATAGCTGAGAAAAATCCAGGCACGTTGAGCCACCCCCACGATGAGATTAGTAACATTTTATGTGGGCTAGGGCCTATACGTGCCTGTACGTTTCAAATAAACACAGCTCTGCGGGTACTTCTTTGGACGATGACTTTTCTTCCGAACTCCTGAAGTTTTATAAAACATTCAGGCATCGGGCCTTGCAGCCTTCGCTTTCGTCGCTGCAGACTTCTCATTCTCTTCACCCAGCTGGACAAACGAGATGGAAGTCAGCTTTTGTATGAAATCCTTTACAAACATCAGCTGCTCTTGCGTATACTCCGCCATAAAACGAATCGCGCCCGACTTAATACGCTCGTCAAGCCGCTCATGAAGCTTATAGATCGTTTCGCCTTTCGGCGTCATACTGAAGTACAGCTCCTTCTTATTCCCGGGAATCGTTTCAATCACGATCAAGTCGTGCGCAGCAAGGCGCTTGGTTACTTTGGATACGGTCCCTTCGGAAAACCGAATGTGCTGGACAACGCGCTGCCGTTCGCCCGTCCCAGCTTCCCGATCCCGTCCAACACATGAAGCATCATCAGGGTCATTTCCTTCAAAACCGTCTGCAGCTGCAAATCCGGGCACTGGGAAAGGAGCCAGGCCCCCTCCTCGTCGTCCTCCTGCTGTATTTTAATAGCGAACTGCCTGAACGCCTCGAACACATCTTGATAAAGCTGTTCATCATGGGGCTGATTCATTATTAACGCCACCTTCATCTTTGGTTATTTTCATTATAGCAAGTCCAATACAGTATGTAAAAATTGTTTCCAAGAAACATTATTGACATAAACGTTTTCGTAAGTTATATTGTTTCCAGGAAACAAAAAAATGATAAAGGAGTGGATCTCATGAATATACCGTCCAGTAATACGCCAAACGAAGTATTGTCCACCATCATGAATCACCGTTCGATACGCAAATTCAAGGATGAGCTCTTAAAGCCCGCGCAGATCGAAACGATTGTTCGAGCCGCCCAAATGGCCGCTTCGTCCAGCTTTATGCAAGCTTATTCGATTATTGGCCTTACCGATCCCGCCTTAAAACGCGAGCTGAGGGAAATTACGAATACGCCTTATGTCGAAGAGAACGGGCATCTGTTGATCTTTTGCGCCGATCTTCAGCGCCTCACTATCATGGCTACGGAACAAGAGAAGCAGGATATGGAAGCGACGCTGGAAAGCTCCGCTTTCTGCCAAATCGCTATTGTCGATGCTGCGCTCGCCGCTCAGAATGCCGTACTTGCCGCCGAGTCGCTCGGGCTGGGTACTGTAATTATGGGCTCGGTCAGGAGGGACATCCGGCGGCTTGACGAAATGCTCGGCCTGCCCGAATATGTCATCCCCCTGTTCGGCATCGCCGTCGGCGTGCCGGATCAGCAGCCGGAAGTAAAGCCGCGTCTTCCGCTCGATGCAGTCTACTTCGAGAACCGCTATGCCCCCGAAGCAGAGCAGCGGGAACGCATCGAGTCTTACGACCGCGAGATCAGCCAATATTATCAGACTCGCAGCGAGAACAACCGCCAGGACAGCTGGTCGCGTCGACACATCGAGAGGCTGAAAATGAAGCATCCTCTTACCGAAATGACCGACTACTTGCATGGCAAGGGCATGAGCGTGAATTGAGAAGGACCTGGCCGCCGTTTCTCATCTTTGTCAGATTCCACCGGTACCAGTAATAGTTGTAATAATTGTCAAACGACGAGACTAATCCAAAGTAAGTTTTGTTAGTCTGGAGGTCGTTGGTTGGCCCTCACCCTTAATCTGCTCAAGAAGTCAGCTATGGATGCAAAAACACCGGGGAACTAAGCGAGAATAGACCGCTTAGTTCCCCGGTGTTTAAAATTTTTATCTTAATTGGTTAGTCACTATTGGGCCAACCTCTCTCCTTTGTAACTTGATATTAACGCAGCAATTGAAGCACGCCTTGCGGCTGTTGGTTGGCTTGAGCCAGCATCGCTTGCGCTGCTTGTGCGAGAATGGAGTTCTTGGTTTGCTCCATCATTTCTTTCGCCATCGTGCGAACAATCACTTTCATGATTGACCAGACTATATCTTCACCCTCAGCTTGACCTGCTAGGGGCCGGGCACTTCGGAACGAACGCTTCTCACGCTGTTCGTTTCCTACAGATTTCATCGCCATCGCTTGCACCTAAGGCGGTATATCTTAGTCGTTGAACCTTCTCCACTCTTTCGAGACAGGAGCTTGGCTGCTGATTGCCCAATCTTCCCGCTTTTCGACCCGTCACGTCTGCCGTTTCCAGCTGCGTTGTGGGGCGGGTAGCTTAAGGGGTTTCCAGCAATTCACCCGATCATGATCACTGACCGTTACCAGTCAGGACGACTGTGCTTGCTGCCTCTTAAGCGGCTGAAGCATAATCTACGTCGCGGATCCGGGATTCGGCCGCAGTCAGATTTTCAGAGGATGTTCCCAGGTTGTTAATGGTGTGTTCCAAACGGTTTTGACTTGCCCCTAATTTAGAACGTTCGCTAGAAACCTTGGAAATCGCCGCATCAATGACAGTAATTGCATTTGAAGCGCCTGCGCTTGTTGTCACGTCCAGAGCTTTTTCGTTCTCAACATTGTTGGTACCGTTCGTTACGTTGTCTCCGCTGGAGAAGCCGGTCCCTGTGCCTGTAAGTCCCAGAGAATTCGCACGCATATCGCTTACGCTCAGCGCCATAGACTGATTCTGGTTCGCGCCGATTTGGAAAGTTAACTCGCTGTTTTCCTCGGCTTTACCTGTTGTTGCCGTGTTAGCGGTCAATCCGAGAATACCTGCCGCATCCTTGGTCGCATGCGTATTAATGGTAACCCCCGAAGTCGTGCCTGTGCTGCCGCTTGTGATGACCAGCTCGTTATTCTCGTTGACCGAGACGTTAACGTCTTTGGCTGTCGTCGTTGCATTGTTAATCGCGCTTTGAACCGCTGCGGCAAGCAGCGAACGATCGGTATAATTCCCCTCTTGAATGACGGCATCAACCGATTCTCCGTCTACTGTGAGCGAAAGAGTGGTATTCCCGTTCGCACCGTCTACAAAATTACCGGCTCCGAGAGCTGAACCGTCGGATTGTACCAAGCCCAGCTGACGCGTTGCATCGCTATCTGTAACATTGGTTACGGAGCTGTCCACTCCGCTGGTATTGCTGGTCAGCTTCAGCTTACCGCCGTCATTGGTTGCCGTCACGCCCGCTGCGGTAAATGCAGCCGCATTGGATGTAACAAAATCATCCAGATCCTGATAAACCTTGTCGGCCAAATTGACCGTTGCCGATGTGCCGTCAACATCCACGGTCATTTGGTTGTTAGCCGCCAGACGCTCTTGTGTAACACGGGTGGATGCAGCGCCGAACAGCTTGTCAGCCAAGCCGCCGCCATCAACCGTCACGTCGCTTGTCGTACCGGTAGTTGCGGAAGTCAGCACCAGCTTATTGCCGGAATCCAGGGTGAACTTACCGGCTGCGGAACCGTACGCCGTATTTAATGCAGCGTTCAAGTCCGTTAACAAATCCTTCGCTTGGCTGCCTGCAGTCGTACCATCGTAGGTTTTCGTCGCCAATGTAAGCGTTTTTTGTACGCCGTCAATGGTAACCGTCAATTCGTTCATACCTGCAGCAGCGTCAACAACGACTTGGTTCGCGCCGTCAAGTGTTCCGGTTGCGCCGTCCGTAAAGGACAGACCGCCTGTAACTTCAGAAGCCGTATCGCTGTGAATCCATACGTCTCCAACATCCTTGCCTTCCGTATGAGTAATATCGCCGAGCGTCTCTGAAGCGGAATCGTACATGAACGTGCTTGCAAAGTTACCGCCAAGGATCTCTACGGAACCCCCGCTGCCCAATGTGTCGGATTTAATCGTAAGCTTTCCTGTCGTGCTATCTACCGACGCCGTCGCACCTGCTGTGGCCAAAGCTGCATTAATGTTATCCAATGTCGCTTGTCCAGCTGCGGCACCAGTCGTGATATTCAGGGTATATTCCGTCCCGTCAACTTTCAGCGTTAATTCATCATTCGTTGCAGCAACGGTAAGCGCGCTTGTATCCACGGTGCCTGTCGCCGTAGCCGCAGAAGCTTTGGAATTGGTAGAGCCTCCGCCTCCGTAGGCCCCGCCCGTAGCATAACCCGCCGTAGCCGCATTCGTAATGATCGTGGATGCGCTGACAGCCACATTACCATTGGTTGCACCGGAAGTAGCTGCGGAATAATCCAGCTCACCGTTTAACAGTTTTTTGGTATTGAACTCCGTAGTGTTACCAATACGGTTAATTTCTGAAGTTAATTGACTGATTTCCTTTTGTATCTCAACGCGGTCGTCCGATGTATTCGTATCATTGGAAGACTGTACGGCAAGCTCACGCATACGCTGAAGGATGCTATGAGTTTCATTCAGTGCGCCTTCCGCCGTTTGAATCAGCGAGATGGCATCCTGCGAGTTACGGCCCGCTTGGTCCAATCCGCGAATTTGCGAGCGCATTTTCTCGGAGATCGCGAGACCGGCTGCATCATCGCCTGCACGATTGATACGAAGACCGGAAGACAGCTTCTCAATATTTTTGGATTGGTTCGTGCTGTTCGTGGACAACTGGCGATACGTGTTCAAAGCCGTTACGTTGTGGTTAATGATCATTGCTACTACCTCCGTGTGATGGTTTTAGAATGCACATCCGTTTGCATCCTTTGTACATGCCGTACATTTTCCCTTGCATGCCGCTGCCGGACTGCGCGCTAATCCTGAGCACAAGACTGCAAGTTCATGTGCGTGTCGTCCCTGATTGCATCCACTAGTCCCTTAGTGGACGAAGACGGTTTTTCTGCTACGACGATAGCTTATTCGTTTGTTCGTTCTCTTCGAACAGTTCCCCGCGAACGATCGAAATATGCTTCGGTGCATCAATCGCCAGCCGAAGATGACCCTCATCACTTTTAACAACTTTTACCATAATTTGACCATCAATGATTACATATTCTCCTGGTTTTCTGCCAAGCACCAACATTCCGCATCTCTCCCTTCAAGAAATAAAAAAGATGAGCAAACGGCCGATGCCTCCTCTTCGTCCTGAAGAAAGAACAGCGACCTGTTTGCTCATCCATGAGCCATACGATTTTCCAATATCCACTTGTACATCGATAAACGGGCGGAACCGCCCGAAAACAAAAAAGACGAGTAAATAGGCAGGGGTACTGGCAGCTTCGTCCTGAAGCCCGCGCCTATTCACTCGTCCTTGAGTGTTCAAAGTATATTTGCTTACTATTTATATCGGCAGCATGATTCTTATTGTTAATAGCTGTTTTAGAAAATTTTCGCCAAAAGCCGATTTCGATATTATTTTTTCCTGCTATAACTTTCGTTAGGTTACTTATCCGGTCGGACAGTGTAGTGTGAAGCTCATAAACCGAAGCCTAAGGAGGAATACGATAGATGCTGGTGCTGGGAAGAAAACCGGGAGAATACATCGTTATTAATGAACAGATTATGGTCAAGGTGCTCAAAAGCGAAGATGGGCATTTGCGTCTGGCCATCGATGCGCCGCACGATATACAGATCATTCGAGGGGAATTGCTTGATCAGAACAAAGAGAAAGCAGCCTTATCGAGATGACGTTGAAGCATGGCATCCTCTAAAAGGATCAGGCACGATCAACCGAGAGACGGGGGTCAGCGGCAAACGGTTTTTCAAAAGACTCGCCGCCGGCCAAGCCGCCGGACCTCCAAGCATCCCATGTCAACCACCGGCTGTGTCTTCATAGCACAGCTATGTCAACAACGGCTGTTCCCGCCGGCTTACCGCTCACCGATTGACCGGTCGTCAATTCCCTCGTATTAATCCAGAAGCTGCAGCTCCTTGGCTCTGGAGACCGCCTGTACTCGTCTATTCACCTGCAGCTTTCCATAGATATTGAAGGCATGGATTTTGACAGTCCCCTCCGTGATTGTCAAGCGGGAGGCAATTTCCTTGTTGGAGAGCCCGTCGGCAATAAGACGAAGGATATCCTTCTCGCGATGGGTAAGCGGTTCGATCAGCGCAGGCATCGAAGTTCCTCCGATATAATCAGCTTCACCGGCACGGTCCGGCGATTGGCGCTGCTTTAAATAAACCATGCGGGAGAAGGCAATTTCCAGCACTTCCAACCGGCCCCCGAAAAGGCGTCGGCCACTAAATTATTTTCCAGGTACAGGACGCCGTCCGCTGATCAGGGTACCGAATGGGCAGGCATAGAATCGATAAGGGCCGATTCCGGCGAATGTAAGGGTCCGCAGCGAACAGGCTTTGATGCGCTTCGCCGAGGACGACGGCTTCCCCGGTTCGCAGGACGAATTGGACCACCGCTGCGGAATAAAGCTGTTCGTTACAGCCTGGCCCCATCTGCCTCCGATTGATATCCTTCTTCGCCTCTACAACCAGCTCCCCTTTCTTCTCCAGCAAGAGAAAGCCTCTCTCGGCGCCGGCATTGCCAACGGCCAGCTCCAGAAAGCTCCCCGGCAGCCCCGATTCCTCCGCCCCGTCCATGGACTCCATCTTCGCAGCCTGCCTGAGCATGTCCATGTCCCACACTTTATTGAGCCCTCTGCTCATTCCACCCTGTGCAGCCCGTTTCCCTTCTGTGTGAACGGGAATCTCCTCGGCTGCTGCCTGCTCTGCGAAGGAAAGCTGCTTGAGTGCAGGATAACGCTCCTGCAGTTGACGAAGCTTGCCCGTCGCACCCCAACGGAAGTAAGCCATGCAGGCTTCCTCGAGATAAGCCTCCGCCACTTTCTGTTTGCCTAGTGAAAAATAGCATTGCGCCGCCAATTCATTGGCAATCGCTTCATCACGAGCACTATCCGCTTGCTGCGCCCATTGAATCGCTTGATCATACAACGCAGTTGCTTTCATCGGATCCTGTTCCCATCGCGCCTGCTCCGCCTGCATCAGCTTATATTTGGCCATGGTGCTAACAGGTACGGACTTGGCCCATTGTTTCATCTGGGCCAATAACGTTTTTACTATTCTACGGAAACGCCGTCTCACCTTAGCGGAGGCTCCAGATAATTGAGCCATGAGCGCAAGAGCATGATAGAAGCAGTGTCTCTGCTTGACGGCCTGTAATATGCTGCTCCCTAGTGACTTGGTTTTCTCCGCGCATGCCGCTGCTTCTGAATAATGGCCGTAGAGGTAATAAATCTCAATCTTGCAGGTGTAATAGTAGAACCTATTTCCTTTGGACTGATTATCCGGGGCTTCTTCCGGCAGCAGACGCTCCTCACCTGCCTGCTCTTTTTCATTACTCTGGTGATATGATTCCTCCCCATGCTGCAATCGATGAACATAATGCATCGTTTGATGCAGCACCTTGAGCGTTAATTCGTCCAAAACGCGCGAAGCCTTTTCCTTATAAGCTATACATACTTGATTCAAATGCCGCAGATCTTCACTGTCCGTAATCAGCTGTGAAGAAATCGCATAGCCAGCATACACCAGATCTCCCGCTTCCAGGCTTAGCTGTCCCGCCTGCTGGAACGATTGGCCCAGCTCCTGAGGACGCACAAATTGCGATATCAGCGTCAAAATCATCAGATTCTTGCCCCTCACGAGGCCACTGGCTGTCTGCTCAGAGTACTTCAGCGCCAGGTCGGCCAATTGCAGAGCGGCTCGATAGCTTTTTAATCCGTAAGCCAGTGTAATCGCATAAGAACCAAGCGCAATGGCGAACGCTTCGGTATATCGCTGCTTCACTGATATTCGCACATATTTGGCAAATACAATGGCAGCCTTCTCATAATTAACGTTAAATAAAATCGGTGACGCAGCCATGACAATATCCGCCAAGGCTTGATGCAGCGGATCGTTGCTGGACGGCTGCATCAAGCCTTGGCGGTTTCTATGTTTGGCAAGCCATGCTTGGGTAAGCAAAATCTCAGCGGCAATGGACAGACGTGAAGGTTTAGACGGGATGATAAGATGAAACTCCTCCATAGCCTTTAGGGCGATTTCACCCGCGATGTCCTCTCGTTTAAGAAATGCGTACATCGTAATCTGTACGACATAGACTTTGGCGCGGTACTCCAGCCGGGTGACATGCAGAAGCAGCCGCTCCAGTACAGCCTCCGCCTGGTCGAAATATCCGCAAAAATATTCACATTCCGAGCTTTCCAGCAGCAGCTGATAATACAGCATGTCCTTCCGGGACCAGCCCTCGGCTTCAATTAACTGAGCGCCCTTCTTCAACAGCTGAAGAGCGCAGACATAAGCCGCGGAGGCCTTGGCTTTTCTCCCCGCCTGCAGGTTCAGCCGCGCCAACTGCTCCATTTCCGTCGGATCGGTCATAAAGCCGCTGCCCAAATTCAAATGATGCACAACGTCAAAGAGATGCTCCTCCGTCGCTTCCGTATCGAAGAAATCCAGCAGCAGACGGCCGATTTGCAAATGGACGCGCTCCTTCTCCTCATCCGGTATGAGATCATAAGCTGCTTTCTGCACACGATCGTGCAAGAATAGATAGGTATCCTGTTCAGCCAGAACCAGACCTTCGTTTAATGCAGGCAGCAAATCCTTCTCCGTATGCTCTATCGTCTGTTCACACAGCAGCGACAGCATCCGAATATCGAACGCATTGCCGATGCAGCCCGCCAACCGCAGCACCCGATGCGTTGTCTCAGGCAGCATATGAAACCTTCCCTCAATCAGGCTGATGACGTCCTTAAAGCCTTCCCGTTCCATGATCGCTGTCATATCCCACTCCCAGCTCATCCGGTCCGAATGAAAATAGAGCAGCTTTTCGTCATAAATGCATTGCAGCATTTGCCTGATATAAAAGGGATTCCCCGCTGTTTTCCGGTAAATAGCGTCTGCCAGCGGCTTGATCCTATTCAGCTCGGTATGAAGCACACCCTCAATATACCGGAGAACGTGCCGGTACCCCAGCGGCTTGACGGTCAACCATTGAATACGGACTCCCGTTCCAAGCAAGCTGTCCAATCCCTCCGTATTCGCCGATCCCGCGCGGAGCTCATTGCTTCGGTAGGTGCAGATGATCAAAACATATTGATTGGATGCATCATGGATCAAAGAACGGAGCAGCTGAAACGATTCAGGATCGGCCCATTGCAAATCATCCAGAAAGAGGGTCAGCGGATGCCGCTTGTCCGCAAAAACCTTAATGAATCGGCTGAAAAGCGTCTGGAATCGGCTGGTCGATGCGGACGGCGGCAGCTCTGTTACCGGCGCCTGCTTCCCTATAATCAACGTCAGCTCCGGAATCACCTCGGCAATCACCGTCCCGTTTGGACCAAGGGCCGCCAGCAGCTTTTTCTTCCAGCGGACAATCTGGGTATCGGACTCGGACAGCACCTGCCGAACCAGATCCCGAAAGGCGCTGATTAACGCAGCATAGGGAATGGAATGCCGAAGCTGGTCAAACTTGCCCGAGATCATATAGCCGCTGTTATGTACCATGGAAACATGAATGGATTTGATCAGCGCGGTTTTGCCGCTCCCGGCATAGCCTCCGACGAGCATGAGCTCCATAGAGCCCGAACGGCTTCGTTCATAAGCAGACAGCAGCGCCTGCACCTCTTGTTCTCTGTCGTAGAGCTTCTCCGGAAGCTGAAACCGGGCGATTTCATCCGCTTCGCCTAATGAAAACGATTCCACGATTCCTGTCTCCTGCAGCTGAACCGAGCATTTACGCAAATCGTAATGAAGACCGTATGCGCTTTGATAGCGATGTTCCGGCGATTTAGAGAGCAGCTTTAACACAAGATCGTTCAAAATCGGAGGGATGTCGGGGTTGATCGTCCGGGGAGGAATGGGCAGCCAAGCCATATGGGCATGGACCCACTCATTAGCGGTGCCGCCTTTCATAGGAAGAATGCCTGTAAGCAGCTCGTATAAAAGAACCCCTAAAGCGTACAAGTCGCTGCGAGAATCAACTTTCCGTCTCATACGGCCCGTCTGCTCCGGCGAAATGTACGCAAACGCCGAAATCAGGTCCTTCTCCTGCTGTTCCGCAGCTCGTTCATCCGCAGGCAGCGCATCCGGTTGTACGGCCAGAAATGTTAATCTGCCAGATGGCGGATGGATGGTAATGCGTTCAGGATGCAGATTATAACGTAAGAGACCTCTAAGGTGCAGCTTCCTTAGCATTTCTGCAAGTGTCAAAGCAAGTACCACAAAAGTACCAAGATCGCATGGTTTCTTTTGCATAAACGTATGCAGAGTCATCTCTTTACTCTTAGCCAAGGCTTCTACGCCTCCTCTGGTATCTCTCAGAACATATCGGCATCGCTAGCTCCCGAATTTAGTAACTTAGACCTAAATATATCAGAAAACTCTTACAAATAACAAACAAAATATGGTTATCCGGCCATATAGACAGGTCTATGAGACCATAAAAGAACAAGCCTGACCCTAATGGCCAGGCTGATTTTTCTAATATAGGCAAACACGACTACTGCATATAACTCGATCCAACCGTCTCGTATTAGCCCTTCACCGAGCCCAGCATAACGCCCTTGGCGAAATGCTTTTGCAGGAACGGATATACGATCAGAATCGGCACCATAGCCAATACAATCGAAGCCATCCGGATCGTTTCCTGCGGCAGCACCCGATCGTCGCTGCCGCCGGAGGCTCCGACGCCGTTGGAATCCGAGTCGATAACCAGCGATTTGACGAGCACTTGCAGCGTCCACTTTTTCGCATCGCTCAAGTAAATCAAAGCGTTGAAGTAAGTATTCCAGTACGATACCGCGAAGAACAAGATGAACGCGGCGATAGCCGGCATCGACAGCGGAATGACGATACGCCAGAAGACGCCGATGTCGGAGCAGCCGTCAATACGCGCCGCGTCCTCCAGCTCGGGAGGCAGCGAATCCAGGAAACCCTTGATGACGATCAGACTCCAGGCATTGGTCAAGCCGGATAAAATCAGGGACCAGTACGAATTGAGCAGGTTCATTTCTTTCATCAGCAAGTAGTTCGGCAGAATGCCGGCATTAAACACGAGCGTGAATACCACGCCGCCCAGCATCAGATTGCGCCCGGGCACATGCTTCTTAGTCAGCACGTAAGCAAAAGCGAACGAAATGACGATACTGATCAGAGTACCTACCCCTGTGACGAACACCGTGCTTTTCAATGCATTCACGAAGCTGTTGGTCGACAAAATATATTTGTACGCGGACAACGACCATTTCTCGGGAAATAAATAAAATTGCAGCGGCACATAAACCTCAGGATCGGTAAAGGAGACGCTGAACACGTAAATGAACGGAAACACGCAGGCGATGGAAATAATGGCGAGCAGCGAGTAATTAATATAGTCGAAGAGTGTCAGCTTCTTGGTTGCGACGTAACTCAATGAATTTCCCTCCTTAGTATATGCCCTCTTGACCCAGCTTTTTCACAACATAGTTGGACAGCACCACGAGAACAAGCCCGACAACGCCTTTGAACATGCCGACAGTGACGCCGACGCTGATTTTGCCGCCCAGGATACCTACGGTGTACGCATACGTATCGAATACTTGCGAAACCGAAGTGACGAGCGGATTATTCATCAACAAAATTTGCTCGAAACCTACGTCGGCCATATGACCCAGTCTCAGGATAAGCAAAATAATGATAGTCGGGCGGATCGCCGGCAGCGTGACATGCCAGATCTGCTTCATCCTCGACGCCCCGTCAATGACTGCCGCTTCATACTGCTGCGGGTCTACGCCGGCCATGGCCGCCAGGAAAATGATCGTTCCCCAGCCGACTTCCTTCCACATGCTTTGGGCGGTGAGCAGCCCCCAGAAATAATTCGGGTTCGACAGGAAGGACACGGTCTCGAAGCCCATAGCCGAGATCAGCTTATTAATAAGCCCCACATCGGTGGAAAGCATGAAGAACGTCATGCTGGCGACAACCACCCAAGATAAAAAGTGCGGTAAATAAACGATCGATTGATTAATCCGTTTAAATACCTCATGCCGGATTTCGTTCAGCATCAGCGCCAGAAGGATCGGCAGCGGGAACATAAAGACGATCCCGAAAATATTGATTGCAAATGTATTCCTAAGCATGAGGTAAAATACAGGATCGGAGAACAAATCGGTAAAATTGGTAAATCCGATCCATTCGCTTCCCCACAGCCCCTTAAACGGGTTGTATTCCTTGAAGGCGATCAGAAGCCCCCACAGGGGCACGAATTTAAATAGAATAAAATACAGGATGCCCGGCAGCGCCAGCACGTACATCCATTTATTTTGCAGCATGGCCTGCCACAGATGCGTGCGCTCCTTGGCCTGAGCGCTCTGCCTTTTTATTGCTGTCTCCATAAAAAGCACCTCGTCCGTTTATTCGCTGATTTGATAGTCCGCTTGCTCAAGCCACTCCGGCCGAACCGTAATTCCCCAGCCCGGACCTTGCGGAACCTGCACTTGCCCGTCGATCACCTGGAGCGGCTCTGTGAACAGCCCGTTCGTCCAAGCATCCTCTTCGATCGTATATTCCATATATTTTCCGGCGTTAGGAATAGCCGTAACCATATGCAGCGTAAATACGGTCAGCATGGACAGGTTTGCCGCATGCGGCGTGCAAGTCATCCCTGCGGCTTCAGCCATTCGGGCTACTTCCATCGCCCGGCTGATCCCGCCGACATAGCAAATATCCGGCTGGACGATATCTACGGCGCGCATTTGAATCATGCGTCTGAATTGAGCGAGATCGGTATCCTGCTCCCCGCCGGTTACCGGAATATCCAGCGCATCCGCTACCTGCTTCGTCCATTCGAGCTCCATATAAGGGCAAGGCTCCTCAAAGTGGCAAACCCCGTACTGCGCCAGCATCTTGCCCATTTCGATCGCTTTGGCGGGCGTAAGGCCGCTGTTCGCGTCCACATACAGCTGCGTATCGTCTCCAATCGCCGCACGAACCGCACGCACGACTTCTTCCGAGCGGCCAGGGTACACATCGACGTCATTGCCGAAGTTATTGGCGATGCGGATTTTGAACGCTTCGAAGCCTTGCGTTTCCTTCAAGCGCGCAATTCTTTCCGCTTCGGCCTGCGGCGTGATGTTGCGCTTCATGCTCGAGCCGTACACCGGCACCTTGCCCGGACGTCCGCCCAGCAGCTCGCTGACGCTTTTTCCCGCGCGTTTCCCTTTTAAGTCCCACAGCGCGGTATCCAGACCGCCGACGGCCCGGCAAATGTAGGAGCCTGGAAATTTGTGCTCCTCGCGGACCACCGTCTCCACCAAAGCCTCGATGTCATTGGCATCGGCGCCCAGCGCGTGGGGAGCGACTTGCTGGTGAAGAACAAGCGCCGAAATATTGGCGTGATACGGAGCCATTTGCCCGTATCCCTGCAGTCCATCCTCGGAGGTGACACGGACAACGGAAAGCTGGCGAGTAGTAAAGGTCTCGATACTTTTAATTTTCATCCTGATTCTCCATTCGAATGTAAAATGTATTGGTATAGATTTCACTTAAAAGGAACGCTTCTGCCCCTATGGCATCGGCATATACACCGCCTATGCACCATCGGCAGACAAGCTACCGGTGCAGTGTCCTGAAATGCCCCGGAGTCATCTGGGTATGACGCTGAAAGACACGGATAAAGTTCCGCTCGGAATAGCCGATCGCGGCCGCAACCTCGCTGATGCTTTGATCGGTATCCTTGAGAAGCCGTCTGGCTTCGGCAATTTTCGTTTCCACGACATATTCCAGGAAGTTCTTGCCCATCTTTTTCTTAAACAGGCGGCTTAAATAAGAAGGGCTGACGCCCACCCTTTCGGCGCAGTGCACCAGGGACAGATCGCTGCCGCAATTATCAACTATATATTTGCAAATCCATTGGATAGCCGAATCTCCGGCCGCTTCCCGGTCGTTTCGCGTCAGCCACAAATAAAGCGGAAACAGCGTTTCTTCAAACCAGTCGCACATCTCTTTGGACGTCTGCTTGCTTCTCAGCTGCCCGAACAGGTTATGCTCCATAATGTCCACCACATTCGCGCCCTGCTTCTCCAGAGATACGATAAAAGAAGAAAGAAACACATGATAGCTCTGGTAAATGAAGACATACGACTGCGAGCCCTGAAGCATCTCCGTAAATTTCCTGAAATGCTGAACCGCAGACGCAATATCCTCCTGCTCAAGCGATTCCATAATGGCGGCTTCCCATTCGCCCGGATATCTCAGCAAAGTCTGCTTTTTGCCATGCTCCACATCGTCGATAAACAGCACGGGCTCCGCATCGCGGAACAGCCGGTACTGCAGCGCATGGTCGGCCTCCTTGTAGGAAACCGGAACGTCGGCGACATACGGATAATATCTGCCGACCCCTACCGTTACCTCGAAGGACAGGTAGGTATGAAAAGCCTCGATCATGGCTTGAACATAATCCGAAGTCAGGCTGCGCATCGTCTGCTGCGTCATGTCGGGCTTGAACTGCAGAATGGCCACGCCTCGTCCCTGATACGGCACGACATAGCCCTTCAGCCCGTGATTCCTTAGCAGCTCCTGCATAACATTGGCAAGAGAGAAAGCGACAATCCCTTTTTCCTCCGGTAAAAACCGCTTTTCCTTGTATATATTTTCGGCGTCGACAATGAGCGTAACGTAGGTGCAGTCCACCTCCACGCCATACGTCCCGCAATCCTGAATCAGCGTCTGATTGGCCGTATAATCGCCGCTCAACAGCTGGAAAAGAAACTTCTCGCGCAGCGAGGGTTCGATATCCTGCATATACGACTCCAGCTTCTGCGTCTCGCGGCTCAAATAATCGAGCGATTCCTTAATAATATCCAACTCGTCCTCCTTCTGCTCCACTCCATCAACACGCAGAGATCGGCTGTGGGTAATCAGCTTCTCAATCGGAGTATAAGCTTTTTTGGAGGTAAAATAGGTCAAGAGAATACCGACGGCAACGAACACCGTAACGATCATCACCATCAGCTTGCGGATCCAGCCCAATTGGTCGGTGATCACCTGCTCCGGAATTACGGAAACATATGTTCTGGAAAACACATTTTTGACAAACCGGTATTGAGCCGGCTTCCCGTCGATGCCTTCCGCAACAAAAAATCCCGCGCCCTGGTCCGACGCTTTGATCATCGCAATCCCTTTCAGCTTGGCGGTTTGCTCCGTCAGATCGACTCCCGGCTTGCGGTCAACCCCGAAAGGGTCGTTCAGCTTGACAACGACCAGCTCGCGGTCGCCTGTCAGCAGCACCGTGTCCGTCTCCATGAATTTACTGAGCATAGAGGTTTCGATTTCAAACCCCAGCACACCCTGGTGACCGCCCGTTCCAATCAGCGGAAGCAGCCGGGCAAAGGTAATATACCCCTCGCGGCCGCTCAGCTGGGTCCATTGGGTCGGACGCTTGCTGGCCAGCAGCTTCTCAATATTGTCTTTATATTTATAATTGTTCAGTGCGATGGAACCGTACTCGTTGGAAAGAACGACATGCTCGGTGCTGTTGTACAAATAAATATCGTTGATGAAGCTGTTAAAATTTTTGACAAGCGCGATCTTTTTCAATATGTCTATCGTCAAGATGCCGGACGGGTCCTGCGGGCCGGACAATGCTTGCTGAATCAGAGGATCATTGGCTAACTGGAGCGATTCCTGTTCCATTTCCTGCAAAACCCTCTCGGCGCGGTCCTTCATGATAGTTAGCGACGAATCGCTTTCCGTCTGAATATATTTCTCCATCCGGTCCGTCGAAATCTGGTAATATACCATACTCGCCAGCACAACCGGGATACATACCGAAATGCAGCCGAGCCAGATCAGTCTGTATAAATATTTTCGCGGATTCGTCTGCCGCTTGATGCCCAGGTATTTCAGAAAGCCGCTCCAGTTCGCCATAGGTCCTCCCTGTCTTTAACGCTCTAGTTCATACAGCCGCGCGCACAGCGGCATCTTTAATTTGAAGACACGCTGACCGCAGCGCTTGCTGTTTATTTAGGAAACTTTTCTTTATAGTCCTTCGCAAACTCCTGGTAGGCCGTTTGGAAATCAGCATTCCCGTTCAGCTTGTCGATATAGGCTTTGTACTCATCCATTGAAATTTGTCCGACTATGGCTTTCACCACCATAGACTGCCATTCGGATTGGTATTTCGGCCAAATGGATATCCACGTGTTCGAGTTAATGATAGAGAAAGGATCGATTTTGCCTGCTTGCGCATACGATTCCACCGATTTTTCTTTGGCATCGTTATACGCCTTCGGCGCGGCAGGGTTGATCACTTTCATTTTGTTGTTATAGGCAAGCGGGAAGATGGCGCCTGTACCGTTCGCAGTGACCTGCTTTTTGCCGACCTCGGTCAGCTGTTGCTGTCCGTCAACCATCGTGTAATCGACACCCTCAATGCCATAGTAGTTATAATCGGTTTGCTCCATCGTCGTCGTTCTTTCGAAGAAATCCAGGATCTGCTTGACTTTCTCCTCTGGTACCTGCTTCGAGATAAAGAATGCGCCCGAGAACGGAACCGATAATTGAACGCTGTTACCGCCAGGACCTTTCATCGGAGGCAGCGAAATGACTTGGGCATCCGGCTGCACCTTCTTGATGCTCTGTTCGAAGGTGTAGTCCCGCCATACATTCCGGCCATAAGAAGCGGCTCGTCCTGTGGTGAAGATTTCCTCCGCCTGCGTCTGCTTCACCGCCGAGAAATCCTTGGCGAGAATACCATCTGCATATAATTGGCGGAAATAATCGACCATGCTCGTGTAATTCGGTGTCAAAAATTTATTAACAAGCCCGCCGTCCTTGTTATAGATTGGATCCAGCCCGCCGAAAGCAGCCAGGAAGCTGCCGTCGCTGTCGGCAATAAAGCTGCCCGAGTTGCTCTGTCCCGTCAAGCCAACCGTATCTTTCTTGCCGTTGCCGTCCGGATCGCCGTTGACGATCGTTTTCATAGCCGCCGTATATTCATCCAACGTGGTCGGCACAGGCAGATTGAATTTATCCAGCCAATCTTTTCTCATCTTAATGCTGAGGTCAATCTGCGGCCGGTTTCTCGGGATACCGAATATTTTGCCGTCCATTCTCACATAGTTCCAAACTTCTTTATAGCTGTTATTTTTTAAATTCGGGAATTTGCTGAAGTCTCCGAGAAACGGAGTCAAATCCCAGAAAGCCCCCTGCTTCACTGCATTTTGCAGCGTCGGGCGTGTAATGCTGTTAGCTACAATGACTTCCGGAATATTGCCTGAGGCCAGCACCAGGTCAAACTTTGTGTCGTAATCGCCTGAAGGAATCCATTCTACGTTCAATTGGACTTTATTGTCCTTTTGGAATTTAGTCCAATATTCATCCTTCATATCCGGAATATCGGCATAGGACGGAACCATAAATTGCACCTTCAAATCCGAGGCCGCTGGGGCGCTTCCTGCCTGCGGTTTTTGGGTCTCGCTGCTGCAGCCTGCCATCACTCCCAGCGAAAGCGCTGTCAGCATCGTTAAGCTGACCGTTTTTGTCGTTAGAACCTTCATAATAACCTCCCTGTTTTCTTTGCTTCTTTTCAACCTTGCCGGAGTCCAATACAGCGGACAAGACAACGTTTTCGGGTTTATTATAGGATCTATACCGACTGCAGGTAAGTGACATTTCTTGACCAGCACCGCAAAAACAGCGATAGATCAAGGATTGTCATCCATCGGGCCCATCGTTTCCAAGTAAATCGCAATACAGCAGGGCTAATCCGCAGTTCGGGATCATCCTCCTTCAGGACAGACCTGTGTTTGTAGTAGTTCGACAAAAAACGCCCTTTTCCTTGTGCGATCCTGCCGCATGCCTGTACTGACCGCTCTCGCTTCCTGTCGTGGCAGATAGGTTACGCCTTCTGCGATTTTGCTGTTAAGCTGAAAACGCGCAGAAGCCCGGACGATAAACCCGCCCGGGCTGCAAATCAGACAGCAGATAGCTGCCGCCTTGTATAGAAAGAAAAAGAACGCTGCGTTAACCGTTCACAGCCGACTGAGAGGTTTGCTGCGTCCGGTGGATTCGTTTGGCTTGAAACGCCAGCATCATAAAATGAAGCAAAAACACGCCTGAAATAATATAGAACACGACCGGGATTCCCATATGGCTTGCAACGACCCCGCCGAACAAGGAACCGGAAACGTTCCCGAGCGAGCTGGCGCTGGCATTATAGGAAAAGACGCTCCCCTGGATCGCCGTCGGCGTCAAGCTGCGAAGCAGAGCGCTGATCGACGGAATCAGGCCGCCCACACACAGGCCGGACAAGAACCGGGCTCCCATGAGCATCCACGGATCCGTGATTCGGGCCTGCGGAATATATAGTATGGAAATGAGCAGCAGACTGCACAGCAGCACCGGCAGATGACCGTAACGGCCCCGATTCGCCCCAGCATCGGCGCGGAAATCATCGTGCCTAATGCGCTCGAAGCGAAAATCAGACCGGCCATCAGCTCCACATGATGCTCTACATGCATACTTTTCACGTATAACGTAATGATCGGGCTGATGCTTTGAAAGCTGATCGAAATCAGAAATGTCGAAACGAACAGCGTCATAATAACCGGCGCGCCCTTGATGACAGCTCTAAGCTCCGCTTTCTCAGGCTTGACAGAAACTCCGCCTTGGCCTTGGCTGCTTACAACAGCCAGCGCTTCCCGCTTGTGCGGCCATTGAAAGCGGAATTTCGGATACTTCCTCGTCTCTCTGACACCGAGCCAGACCAGAAGGCCGGCAACGAAAATAAAAAAGCCCGTGAAAAAAAACGAGTTGCGCATCCCGAGCCACTCTGCGAGCAGCCCGCCCAGCAAAGGCCCCAGCAGCTGACCCGTAACCTGTCCGGTCTGCAGCGTACCCAGCGCTTTCCCCACTTGTTCCTTCGGAGCCTCAATCGCCATCAAAGCGACGGCGCTGACACCGAAGCCGCCACCCACCGTCCCGAAAACGCCCCGAAGCAGCAGCAGCTCGAGCGGCGTATGGACAAGCCCCATGGCAGCAATAATGACGGCAGATCCGAGACCTGCGCGGACCATCATCACCTTCTGCCCGTACTTATCGGAGAATCGTCCCCAGAAAGGAGAAACCAGCGCAATCATCAGATGATTGATGCCAAAAATCATTGCGGCCCACAGCGCCGCCTGCTGCACATCATGAATGCCCAGCTCCTGAACATACAGCGGCAGAAACGGAATGATCATCCCAATCCCCGCCGAGCTAAAAAACGTGCCGAACCATAAAATGAATAAATTGCGTTTCCATGCTTCCATCCAGAGTAACCTTCCTTATTAGTAATAATGTACGATGAATGCATAGATTGCACTATCCGCTCAATGACTATAGATAGATTACTCCGAATGAACATAAGAAACCATGGATATACCTGCTCTGAAACATGGACTATCCCGCTTTTCCATATTCTCTCGGTAAGTCGAAAAAGCTTCAACAACGGCTATAGAAGAGCCACTCACCGGCTCACCGGAGTACCGAGCAGATTATTGAGCTGCTCAGCAAGCTGAAGCATGGGCAGCCATCCAGCCCTTCATTGCTCGGTATGGCTGCGTACATCCGCTTGGTCAAATGCGCTTCGCGGGCCTGGCGGCGCAAAAACAATCCGCATGGGAAGCCCGCAGGCGTCGTACTCCGGCTCGGCAGGCACCTGCTCAAGCCTCCCTCCGCCGCTCCATGCGGCTGCGGCCAGCACGAGCGCGTCGACGATATCGTCCCGCGCCGCATCCTTGCGGCGGAAGCGCTCCATTGCACAAGCAACAACCTCCGGCGCCTCCGGAAACAGCCGGGATATATGGCTAAGCCGCTCGTCGAAGCCCTGCGGCGTCTTTTTGTTATGGCGCATCGGACCGCCGAACAGCTCCGCCAGGCACAGCTCCGGGTGGGACTCGAACAGCGGCGAGCCGCTGCCCTCAAGCAGCAAGCGGGCCAGCGCATCCGCTTCGCGGATTTTGGGCGCCAGATTCCAGGCTTGCTTCGATAAGCCCGCCCCGGTCAACTGCCGGCTCAGTGCATTAGCCTCGGCATAGCTGCCCGCAGCCAGCGCCTCGCGGATCGGCGCAGAAAAAATGCTGGACGCGCGAAACGGCTTCAGCCGCTGTCTTGCCTCCCCGTCACAGCGCCGCTTGCCGCCATGACTCCCGCTCGCCAGCCCGATGGGCATATCGACCAGAAAGAGGGCCGCATCCCGGTTCCGTTCCCATACGGACAGCAGCTTCGGATAAATCTCCGCAGCCCAGCTCCCGTCCGTCTCAAGCGCGACCGCTATCCAGCCGCCCCGGCAGCCGTCTACTCCTACGAATTTGCGCGCAGAGGTCAATGATACCGCTCCTTCCGTGATCAGGTAACCCGTTACCCGCTATGGTTCGGGCAGGTTATAAGGGAGCGCCGGCTGTATCAGAAGGCACAGCCCAGTCTCCGTCCGTTCCTTCCCACTCCGCATAAAACTGCTTCAAATAAGCTTCCATCACCCGATGCCTGCTCTCGGCGAGCGCTTTTCCGCTTCGGGTATTCATCCGGCCCTTCAGCAGCAGCAGCTTCTCATAAAAATGATTGACTGCCGAAGTCGCTCCGCTCCGGTACGATTCCGGCGTCAGCTGCTCGCGGTAAGGCAGCTCCGGATCATAGATCGCATGCCCTTTCCAGCCTGCATAGGCGAACGTCCGGGCAATCCCTATCGCGCCCAGCGCGTCAAGACGGTCGGCATCCTGCACCACCTGGGCTTCTTTGGTCGTTACCGGCGGCTGATTCCCGCCTTTAAATGAAATCGTGCCAATAATCTCCATCACGTGCTCAAGCACAACCGGTTCAATTTGCTGCCCCGTCATCCAGGTCCTCACTTTGTCCAGGCCTGCTTCAGCGGAGTCGTTCAGCTTCTCATCGGCCACATCATGCAGCAGTGCCGCCAGCTCGCATACGAAGCCGTCCGCCTGCTCCTCCGCCGCAAGCCGTTTGGCGGTATTCGTCACCCGGACAATATGCCACCAGTCGTGGCCGCTGGAGTCCTGTCCCAGCTGCTCCCGGACATAATGCCTCGCTTCGTCCAATTGTCTCTCTCTTTTGTCTATGTCTAGCATAAGGAGCCTGCCTTTCCGATACTCATCCATCTATTTTTTTCTTAATGAGTATACCTCTCCGCTATATTCGGTACAACTATACAATCAATACTCGTGATATTTTCATATACATGACTTATATCCCGTAGAAGGGTTGCTAGGGTCACCCGATGCAAACAAAACCAAGAATTAAGGAGTGAACATTGTGGCAAAAGGCGTCGTCGACGTATATGTCTCAAAGGATTTGGATGATAGTACCATTGTCCTTTTCGTAGATTGTGCAACAGGCATCCCCCACAATTTGAATACGATCCGAACCGGAACCCCGGTCGTTCTGCAGCGTGAGAGCGTCAAGGCCGAGGTCCGGCTCGTTCAGGACAGCGACAAAGAAAGCGGCTATAACTATATGGAGATGAGCCCGGACAACGCCAAACGATTCGGCATCCGGGACGGGATGCGGTTTGTGCTGTCCCAAGAGGATAACGGAAAGACACTGACCATGCGCCGTATTACGTCCAGCAGAGCGTTAGGGCTGCTGCTCGCCGATCCGGGGAAAAAGCGCGATGACCGCATTTCCATCGGCTATGCGTTGTTAAGCTGGCTCGGCATCAGCAGCTCGGAGCCCTCCATTACTATAACGAAAGGCTCCCGCACCAAAAAGATGAAGCTGACCATTCCGGAAAATGAGCTCGACGACGATTTCCGTCTGTCTCCGGCCAATTTGAGAGCGTTCGGCCTCCTTCCGCGCAAGCGGCATAAGCTTGAATATAATCAAGCGACCAAGACGCTGCGGATCTTCAGCCAGGCTTCCGTAGCATCGGCCAAACAAAAAAGCAAGCCGGCCGTAAAAGTAAACCGCGTGAAACGTTAGGACGAAGGTCCGTCTATCGAATAGCTGAGCTTCACGCTTCTTCAACCATTTTCCTTCCTATTAAATAGGCGCTGCCGCCGAGGCTGGAGCCCGCTTCGAGAAATCACTTAAAACCTTGCAGCAGCCCTCCGCTCGTAAACCTAAATAAAAGAGTTTGCCCGCCGTCGAATCGGCAGGCAAACTCTTTGTTATTTCTATCAGCAGGCTGCAAGAATGCGGGCCAGCAGGGCTGTGCGGCACCGGCAGCTCCGCCAGCGTAATGTACTCCTCGGGCGAGTGCGCGAAGTCCCCGCTTGCGCCAAGCCCGTCGAGCGTCGGCACCCCGCAGGCTGCGGTGAAGTTGCCGTCGCTCACCCCGCCGGTCGCCGTCTCGCCGAGCGGCAGACCGAGCTCCGCCTCCGCGATGCGCTGCGCCAGCGCGAACAGCCTTGCGCTCTCCGCCGTGCGCTCCATCGGCGGCCGCATCATCCGCCCGCGCACGGCGACCTGCGCCTGCGGGTGCTGCGCCTGCAGCGCAAGCAGCGCCGCATGCACGCGCTCGGCCTCCGCCTGCGTCGGCACGCGAACGTCGATGTCCGCCTCGGCGTAATCGGCCACCACGTTGGTGCCGATGCCTCCCCGGACCATGCCGACGTTCACGTGCGTGCCGACGGCCGCGTCGGACATCGCGTGCAGACGCTGGATCTGGAGCGCCAGCTCCTGGATCGCGGACACGCCCCGGTCCGGGGCGACTCCGGCGTGCGCGGAGATGCCGCGCACTTCCAGCTTGTAACGCCCGCTCCCCTTGCGGGCGGTTTTCAGCGCGCCCAGCGGGGCCATGGGCGGCTCCAGGACGAGGGCGGCGCTCGCAGTGCGCGCCAGCTCCTCGATCAGCCCGCGCGATGTCGGGCTGCCGATTTCCTCGTCGCTGTTGAGAAACAGCACGATTGTTTTGTCCTCCGGCCAGGCACCCGTGTCCTGGAGGGCTTTCATTGCATACAGCGCCTGCAGCACGCCCGCTTTCATATCATAAACCCCCGGGCCGTAAGCCTTTCCGTCCTTGACGGTAAAAGGCCTCCGGGCCGCTTCCCCTTCGGGCCACACGGTATCGTAATGGCCAACCAGCATGACCCGGCGGCTGCCTGTCCCGATCTCTATCGCCAGCCGGTCTCCGGCCTCCGGATGAACCAGACGCTGTACGCGGGCGCCGAGCAGTTCTATCGCTAGAGCCGTGAACCAATCGGCCATCAGGTCATTGTGCTTTTTGCTGGCGGAAGGCGAGTCCATGTTGACACAGGCTTCCAGCTGCTGAAGCAGCCGGGGCATGTAAGTTTCAATCTGAGCAAGTAGTGACATAACGCTTTCCAAACCTTTCCGCTTCAGAATCACCGTCGAAGGGTTAATGTGACTGGGAATTGGAGCCGAACAACCGGTCCAATCCGAAAACAAATTCAAGAATAAGAATAAATACAAGGCTTAACAAAATGACCACCGATGAAATCGAAGCGACCAGCGGGTCCAACGTTTCCTGCATATAGCTGAAAATTGCCAGCGGCAGCGTCGTCATCGAGGGCGACACCATAAACAGAGACACCGTCACGTTATCGAACGAGGTCAAGAAAGAGAAAATAAATCCGGAAATGAGCGCCGGCTTCAGCAGGGGCAGCGTAATGTCGCGAAACACATGCCCTGGCTTGGCCCCCAAAATATAAGCCGCCCGCTCCAGCGTATAATCGTAAGAGCTGAGTCCGGTCAGCGTCAGCCTGACGACAAAAGGCACCGAGATCAGCAGATGCGTGGCGAGCAGTCCCCAGAACGTCCCGGCAAGCGAGATGCGGGTGAAGAAGAGCAGCGCCGCAATCCCGATAATGAGCGAAGGGATCGTCAAAGGCGACAGCAGCAGTGCGTTGATGAGCCTCCGGCCGCGAAAATCGTACTTATGCAGCGCCAGCGCCGCGATCGTGCCGATCAAGGTCGCAAACACCGCGGTGATGACCGCAAGCTCGATGCTAAAGATGAAGGAATCGATAAACTCCGGCCGATCCGCTATTTTTTCATACCATTTAAAAGAAAAGCCCTGCGGCGGAAACGACAGCACGTTGTTGGACGTGAGCGAAACCGGGATGACCACCAGCAAAGGCGAAATCACGAACAAAATGACGGCAAACGTAATCATGCCTAACCAAGGAATGCGCCGCATCATGATGAGAACACCTCTTTATACCGTTTCGTTTCGATCAGGCGCGTAAACAAGGCGACCAGCGCGTAGGTGGATGCGAGCAGCAGGAAGGACAGCGCCGCCCCGAGCGGCCAATTGAGCGTAGCCATAATTTTCTCGTACGCAATAACCGGCATCACCTTGACGGAGGTGCCCCCCATCAATGCAGGCGTCACGAAGGCGCTCATGGATAAGCTGAACACCAGTGTAATGCCCGCAATCATGCCTGGAAGACTAAGCGGAAGGGTAATCGTGAGAAAAGCGCGCAGCCGGGATGCCCCCAAAATTCCCGCCGCTTTATACAAAGAGGTGTCGATAGCGTACAGGCTCGTTGCAATCGACAAGACCATATAAACGACGAACGAATCGACCAGACCGATAACGACCCCCAATTCATTGTAGAGCAGCCGAAGCGGCTCATCGATAAGGCCCAGATTGAGCAGCGTCGTATTGATCCATCCCTTGTCTCCGAGAATAACGACCCAGCCGAAATTACGGATGACGACGCTGATCAGGTGGGGCGAAATAATGAGGAAGGTCACGATGCCGCGTAATTTCCCCGTCGTTCTTGCCATAAACATGGCAACCGGATAAGCCAGCAGCAAAGACGCGGCTACCGTATACAGGCTCAGCTTGATCGTACGCCACAGCACCTGCGCATAATAAGGGTCCTGCACGAACAGCAGGTATTGCTTCATCGTAAATTGCTGATGCTCATCCTGAACGCTCTGCAAAAAGATATACAGCATCGGCAGTAAAAAAGCGACGATCAACAGGACAAGACCGGGAGTCAGCAGCAAGAGAGCCGTCCGCAGTGATCCTTTATTGCTTTGAACCGCTCCAGCCATCGCTTATTGCCCCTTTCCCGGAAAAACGAATACATCCGCCGGATGCCACGATAAGCTTACCTGCTGTCCTGCAGTCAAAGACTGAGGCTGCAGCCCGGCCGGAACGCGGACCATCATCGTCTCGCTGCCGACCGCGACCTCGCACTCGATGAAGGAGCCGAGAAAGGCCAGCTGCCTGATCTGCCCGGCAACCGACACGCGCTCTTGTGTTACGGATGCTTCCGCTTGTCCCGCCGGCTCCAGATAAATTTTCTCCGGGCGCAAATAAATGGACACCGGCTGACCCGAAGCGAAAGCGCGGCCTCTCGGGCTTGCCGTCAGTGTAAATACCTGCTCTCCCTGGCCGGCGAGAAGCTCAACGTGCTCCCCGCGCAGCCCTGTTACATGGCCGGTCAAACGGTTGGATTTGCCGATAAAGGTATGCACGAATTCCGAAGCAGGCTCATTGTAAATCTCGTACGGCGTACCGATCTGCTCCACCTTCCCGTGGTCGAGAACAACGATCCGGTCCGACAGGTAGAGCGCCTCTTCCTGGTCATGCGTGACAAAAATCGTGGTAACGCCCGTTTCCTTGTGCAGCCGCTTAAGCTCCTCCCGCAGCTCCTCGCGGAGCTTCGCATCCAGGTTGCTCAGCGGTTCGTCGAGCAGGAGCAAGGACGGCTCCGTCACGAGCGCACGAGCAATGGCGATCCGCTGCCGCTGGCCGCCGGACAACTGCTTCGGATACCGGTCGGCCACGTGGGGCAGCTTAACCAGCTCCAGCGCCTGGGCTACGCGCGTCTTGATTTCCTCTTTGGCTGCCTTGCGGAGCTTCAAGCCGTAGCCTACATTATCGGCCACACTCATATGCGGAAACAGCGAATATGTCTGAAACACCATCCCGAGATCTCTGCGGTTCGCCGGTACGCCGTTCATCCGCTTGCCCTTGATCCACAGCTCGCCCTGATCAGGGTCCAGAAACCCTGCAATCATATTTAATGTTGTCGTCTTGCCGCACCCGGACGGGCCGAGGAAGGAAATGCATTCTCCCCGTTCAATCTGCAGATCGAATCGGTCTACAACCACGTTCGAGCCGAAGGTCTTTCGTATCCCATGAAGTTCAACATCAAATGTTTTTGCCACGCCCGATCACCCTTCTACCTTTCTACTTGCCGACTTTAGGTGCAATCTCTTTATTGAAACGGTCAATCCACTCCGGCGTCTTGCTGCCTACGGTTTCCAGATCGAATTTGACGATTTTGCTATTGTCAAAACTGAGCATTTTGGCGGTTTCCATCGGCAGGTTCACTTTGGTTACCGGATTATAATAAAGCTTGGTCGCATAAAGCTGTTGAACGTCGTCGGACAGCAGGAACTCGATGAACAGCTTCGCTGCGTTCGGATTTTTCGCGCCTTTAATCATCGTCGCTACATTCGGTACCAGATTCGCGCCTTCCTGCGGCACGACGAACTTCATATCCAGACCTGCATCCTTCTGAACAAGACTGCGCGCCATCGTCCAGGTCGTGTAGACTGCCGATTTGTTTTGAAGATTTTGCTGCAGCTGGGCTGCGCTCTTCGCAAAGGTAGGCATATAACCGGCAATAGTTTTCATTTTCTCAAAGCCTGCATCCATATTTTTCTCGGAGCCGCCGTTGGCATAAGCCAGCATAATCAGCGTCGAGCGCCCGAAGTTGCTGGAGATTTCAGACAGGGTCAAGTTACCTTTCATTTCGGGACGGGTCAAATCGTTCCATGACGTAGGCACCGGAAGATTTTTCTCCTTCACGAGGGCTTCGTTATAGGAAATCCCCATCGGAGTGAAGTTAACGGCAACGCCGCTGTTATCCTTCGTCTTCAGATCGTCCGAAATTTTGCTCATGCTCGGAATATCCTTCTCGCTAAGCGTTTCCCACAGCCCTTCGACACGGCCGGCCTCCTGCTCGCCACCTTCCACAATGGTAACGTCCATTTGCGGAGAAGCCTTCTGCGCTTTAGCCTTCGCTACAATCTCCGTCGATACGCCGGATACGTAGGTTAGCTTTACATCGGGATATTTCTCGTTAAACCGTTTGAAAATTTCGTCCTTCATCAGCTGCTCAACGGTTGCCCCGTTGCCTGCAACGATCAGCTGCTTCTCCGGCTTCAACGCCGCATCGGACGTTCCGCCTGCAGCGGGCGCCGAGGATGCCGGAGCCTTGTCTCCCGACGTTCCACAGCCTGCCAACAAACTTCCGAGTAATACTGCTACAGATAATGCCGAGGTTGCCTTTTTCAACATGATGTGACCTCCCAAAAATAATATTCTTGATCAGAAACCGCGCCCGTTCAAGCTTGCTTGATAGAAAAACCTGACTGTTTCAACGCGCTCCAATACAATACGGATGGAATGATATACCGATAAATCTCTTTATTGTTCACTATATACGAACAATGTTTTCTATACGTGAAAAACATAAACAAATTTTAGCATGATTTGGTTCTGATTACAACGAAAAATATCCAAGTTTCCAACTAGTAAAAAAGGGTTAGGTATGTTAAAATACCAATATTTTCGTACTCGTCCCAAGGGGAGAAGGGATTATTTATGGAAACCTACTTGTCATCGGTTAAAAACAGCTGCCACCTGCTGAAGCTCTTCTTGGGCACGTCCAAGGAGCTCGGGGTGACGGATATCAGCAAACGATTAGGGTTGTCCAAAGGCGCCGTCCATAAGCTGCTTATCACCTTGGAAAGTGAAGGGCTGATTCGCCAAAATCCGGCCAACAAGCAGTATTCGCTCGGTTACACGCTGCTGGAGTTAGGTAATAAAGTACTGGTCGATCATAATATGGTCGAATTTGCGCGTCCCCATCTGAAGACGCTTGCCGCTACAACCAGAGAGCTGGTCTGCCTCTGCGTGATAGACGGGAAGGATGCCATCTATGTCGATAAGATCGACTCGCAGTATCCGATTCGCTTCGATATCGAGGTGTACCGCCGTTTCCCGCTGTACGCCACCTCGGCCTCCCGCTCCATCCTTGCCTTCCAGCCGGAGGAGTGGATCGATTCCGTCGTGCTGAGCGAGGAGCTGCGCACCTTTACGCCGCATTCCTTGAAGCAGCCTGCCGAGATCAAGCAGCGGCTGCAGACGATTCGCGAGCGCGGCTACGAGGTCAGCTCCAATCTGCGGAACGTCGGCGTCACCGGGATCGCCGCGCCGATATTTGATACGGCTGGACAGGCTATTGCCGCCGTCAGCACGATCGGCCCGACCGACCGGATGCTCGTATCCGAGAAGGAGTGGATCGAAGCGGTTCTATTCACGACCCGCTCCATCTCCTCCGAGCTCGGCTATAAAGCCGGCTTATCGTAATCGCAGCCGCCCAAGCTGCCGCTGCATTCATTTCTGCAGCGGCGGCTTGGGTTCTTTGCATCCAGTCGATTTCTTCCTCGGCCCTTATCCCAAGAAGCACTCGAGGACGCATCCTTCCTCGTTTTTCTCGTCTACTACAACGTTCGAGGATGCCTCTTCCTCACCCCAGTCCTCTGCACGCTCGATAACGCCTTCTTCCTCGGCTCTCCTCTCCTGCAACACTCATAACGCGCCTTCATCTCCTTGTCTCCCGTCCCCCATGCTCAAAGACGCCTCACTTCCCCTTGCGCAGCGTCCAAGGACGCCTCGTCCCCAGCTCCCGTTCTCGCGGGACTCAATGATGCTGCCTTTCCTCATCCCCTGTCCTCCCGCTCTATCTCCGCTGAGGGCTGGCCCCTTGGCCTGCCGATAACGGCAAAAAAGCCTGAAGCCGCAGCAGTCTGCAGCCCCAAGCTTTTAATTATTCATAGGCTATGCGCCTTTATTACTTGCCCAAAATATGAATCGGGTGGCCCAAAGCGACTTCCGCCGCTTCCATCGTAATTTCGCCCAATGTCGGATGCGCATGAATCGTCAATGCGATATCTTCCAATGTAGCGGCCATTTCGATAGCAAGCGCCATTTCGGCGATCAAGTTGGATGCTTCCGCGCCAACGATTTGAGCGCCTAACAGCAAGCCGGAATCTTTATCGCCGACCAGCTTCACGAAGCCTTCCTTCAGGTTCATCGATTGCGCGCGTCCGTTGGCGCCGTAAGAGAACTTACCTGTTACCACGTTGATGCCTTTCGCTTTGGCTTCGGTTTCGTTCAAGCCTACGCTTGCGATTTCCGGATCGGAGAACACAACCGCAGGAATACATTTGTAATCCACAACGCTAGGCAGTCCGGCAATCGCTTCGGCAGCGACTTTTCCTTCATAGGATGCCTTGTGCGCCAGAGCCAGACCCGGTACGATATCGCCGATCGCATAAATATGCGGAACGTTCGTTTGGCCTTGCTCGTTCACTTTAATCATACCGCGCTCGCCAACTTCAATGCCAGCCAGCTCAAGCGACAGATCGCCATCGGTGTTCGGCCGGCGTCCGACAGTTACGAGCACGTATTGTGCCGTTACTTTCTTCTCTTCGCCTTTAACCGTGAACGTTACTGTCACGTCTTTGTCCGTTTGCTCGCAGCCTTGAGCCAGAGCTTCGGTGTGCACGTCCACTTCAAGTTTCTTAAGGTTGCGCGCAACCAGCTGCGACATTTCCTTCTCAAAGCCAGGAAGCACGGTGTCGGAGCCTTCCAGCACCGTAACCTTCGTACCGAATTTCGCGTACGTTTGGCCGAGCTCGATACCGATATAGCCGCCGCCGATGACGATCAGGCTTTCCGGAATTTCCGGCAGATCCAATGCTTCGGTCGAAGACAGGATGCGGCCGCCATACGGGAATGCTTTCAGCTCGATCGGACGGGAGCCTGTCGCGATGATGCAGTGGTTGAAGCGGTAGCGGGCCGTTTCGTTGTCGTTAAACAAACGCGCTTCGTGATCGTTGATGAACAAAGCTTCACCGTTGAACACTTGGATCTTGTTGCCTTTCAGCAATCCGGATACGCCGCCGGTTTGCTTCTTGATGATGCTGCTTTTCCATTCCTGGACTTTCGTGAAATCAACTTTTACGTTTTCAGCCGAAATCCCGATAGATTCGCCATGCTTGGCTTGCTCATAATGGTGCGCAGCCGTAATCAGCGTTTTGGAAGGGATACATCCGCGGTTCAAGCACACGCCGCCCAATTCCGATTTATCTACGACCAGTACGCTTTTGCCCAGCTGGGCGGCACGAATGGCCGCCACATATCCGCCGGGACCTGCACCAATGACGAGAACGTCTATCTCAACGGAAGCGTCTCCTACTACCATTGCTTACACCTCCAAAATGAGCAGCTCTGGATCAGCCAGCAGCTGTTTGATATAGTTCATGAAGTTTTGAGCCGTAGCTCCGTCGATAATACGGTGGTCGAAGCTCAAGGACAATGCCATGACAGGCGCTACGACAATCTCACCGTTCTTCACAACCGGCTTCTCGGTAATGCGGCCTGTACCCAGGATCGCCACTTCAGGGAAGTTGATGATCGGTGTAAAGAACATGCCGCCTGCGGAACCGATGTTCGTAATGGAGATGGTGCTGCCTTTCATTTCGCTGCCGCTCAGCTTGCCGTCGCGTCCGCGTGTAGCAAGGTCTTTGATCGCTTCGGCGATGGTCCAAATATTTTTACGATCCGCATCCTGGATTACAGGAACGATCAAGCCGTTGTCCGTATCCGTTGCGATACCGATGTTATAGTACTTTTTGTAGACGATCTCGTTTTTCTCTTCGTCGATCATCGCGTTCATTGCAGGGAATTGACGCGCAGCCGCTACCAGGGCCTTCACGATGAAAGGCAGGTACGTCAGCTTGACGCCTTTCTTCTCTGCCGCTGCTTTCGCTCTGCCGCGCAGGGCGACGAGCTGCGTTACGTCGACTTCGTCCATCAGCGTCACGTGCGGAGCCGTGTAAGCCGATTTCACCATCGCGTTGGCGATCGCTTTGCGGATGCCTTTGAGCGGCACGCGCTCTTCGACGCGGTCGCCGCCTACAGCCGCTGCCGCCGTCGATGGCGCTGCTGCAGGTGCCGCTGCGGATGCCGGAGCTTCGCCCGCCGCTGCTGGAGCTGCCGCCGCCGGTGCGCCGCCTGCGGCAAAAGCGAGTACATCTTCCTTCGTCACGCGGCCGTTGCGGCCGGTAGCTGTGACTTGCGCGATGTTGACGCCCTTTTCGCGTGCCAGCTTGCGCACGCTAGGGGTTGCCAGGACCCGCGCCGCTTGCCGCTGTCGGTGCCGGTGCTGCGGCCGCAGGTGCCGCTGGAGCTGCTTCCGGCGCAGCTGGAGCCGCCGCCGCCGCTGCAGGAGCAGCAGGTGCCGCCGGAGCTGCGCTCTCGCTGTGGCCGTGGCCCGCTTGCTGCGGCACGGCGCCTTCGACTTCCATCGTTGCGATCAGGTCGCCGATGGTGCACATGGTGCCTTCGGCCACTTTGATTTCCACAATTTTACCTGCTACCGGAGAAGGTACTTCTACTGTGGATTTATCGTTTTGAACTTCCATGATGATTGTTTCGTCATCTACAACATCGCCTGGCTTGACAAGCCATTTGACGATCTCGCCCTCGTGAATCCCCTCGCCCAGCTCTGGGAACTTATATTCAAAAATCGCCACGATACAACCTCCTAAGGGATGGCGTACCGGGAGGAGGTGGGGTTGCAGCAAGTTTAAACCGGTATGCGATGAGAAACTGCGGTTCCGCCATGTGTAAACCGCCTCCGGCCGCTGTTGAAAACGGGCTTCTTGAATATGTACGCCCCTTTAAGGGGTAAAGCCCGTTTTCAAAGGCGGCGCGTAAACTCTCCGGCGGTTACACATGCCTCCACCTTCGCTCATCGCAAGGTTTTAGCTCACTGCAAAAGCCACGCGTCAGCTCCCGCTACGCTTTTAGTTAAAATACCCGTTTGCTTGTCTCCGCAAACGTTACCTATATATCAACGCTCCCTGATAAGGGGAGCGTTTTTGACAAAACCGGCCGCGAAGCGTGGAGGGGTGGAACATATTTGCCGCAGGAGCAAAGCGTCCGCCTTTGAAATGGTGAATCCACAATAGAACAATGCAATAAATGATTCACCATTTCAACAGCGGCCGGAGGCAAATATGTTCCAACCACGCAGCCCGCTCGCAGTCCTCCGGGCTTTTGTCAGCAGGCCGCTCCCTATCAGGAGCGCCCTCCTAGAAATCCAGTACTTTATTCAAACCGGCTACGATGCGGGCAGGGTTAGGCAGCCATTGATCTTCGACTTGCGCGAACGGATATACTGTATCCGGAGGCGTAACGCGAAGCACCGGAGCTTCCAGGTGCAGAATCGCTTTTTCGTTGATCTGCGCGATAACCTCAGCGGCAACGCCGGATGTTTTTTGCGCTTCTTGTACGATAATGACGCGGTTTGTTTTCTTCACGGATTCAACAATGGTGTCGATATCCAAAGGAATCAGCGTACGCAGGTCGATAACCTCGACTTTGGCGCCACGAGTTTTTTCGATTTCTTCTGCAGCTTTCAGGGAAGTATGAACCATCGCGCCGTACGTGATGATCGTTACATCGGAGCCTTCACGAACGACATTCGCTTTACCGATAGGCACCGTGTACTCACCTTCCGGCACTTCCGCACGGAAAGAACGGTACAAGTTCAAATGTTCCATGAAGAACACCGGATCGTTATCGCGGATCGCGGAGATCAGCAGGCCTTTGGCATCGTAAGGGTTCGAAGGAACAATCACTTTAATACCAGGCGTTTGAACCAGCAAGCCTTCCAACGGGTCCGTGTGAAGCTCAGCCGCTTTTACGCCGCCGCCAAAAGGCGTACGGAAAGTAATAGGAGCATTGTAGCGTCCGCCGGAACGGTAACGCATACGGGCTGCTTGAACACAGATTTGGTCTAACGCTTCATAAATAAAACCGACGAATTGGATCTCGGCTACCGGACGGAAGCCTTGAATCCCCATCCCTACGGCCATACCGCCGATAGCGGACTCCGCCAGCGGCGTATCGAATACGCGCTCTTCGCCGAACTCTGCTTGCAGGCCTTCCGTCGCACGGAACACGCCGCCTACTTTACCTACGTCTTCCCCGAATACAACAACGTTAGGATCGCGCTCTAACTCTACGCGCATGGCGTCCTTAATCGCTTGAATCATTGTCATTTGAGCCATTGGTACGTTCCTCTCCTTTACCCGATATAATCGGCTTTTTGCTCTTCCAAATGTGCCGGTGTCGTTTCGAACATGCTATCGATCAAGCCTGGAACCGTCATTTTCTCGGTTTCTTCCGCTTTTTTGATTTGCTCAGCTACAGTCGCTTTTGCTTCTTCCACTACTTTGTTCTCTTCTTCTTCGGACCATAGGCCTTTTGCCGTCAAGTACGTACGGAAACGGGTCAACGGATCTCTCGTCGCTTCCCACTCTGCCGTTTCTTCTTTCGTACGGTATTTGGACGGATCGTCACCGGACATCGAGTGAGGCAGGAAACGGTAAGTAATAGCTTCGATCAGTGTAGCGCCTTCGCCGTTGCGGCCGCGCTCTGCTGCGTCTTGAACTGCTTTGACTACAGCCAATACGTCCATACCGTCTACCTGAACGCCTTTTACGCCGGCAGCAACCGCTTTGTGCGCAACGGATTCCGCAGCCGTTTGTTTAGCGAAAGGAGTCGTGATGGCATAGCCGTTGTTTTGTACTACGAAAATGGCCGGCAATTTGAATGCGCCTGCGAAGTTCAAGCCTTCGTAGAAGTCGCCCTCGGAGGAACCGCCGTCGCCTGTATATGTGATCGCTACGCGCTTTTGTCCGCGTTTTTTGAATGCCATTGCAACGCCCATCGCGTGCAGAATTTGTGCGCCGATGATGATTTGCGGCATCAATACATGTACATCTTCAGGAATTTGACCGCCGTGCTGATGACCGCGGGAATATAAGAAGGCTTGGTACATAGGAAGACCGTGCCATACGATTTGAGGCATGTCGCGGTATCCCGGGCAAATGAAATCATCTTTATTCAAAGCGAACTCGCTGCCGACCATGGAAGCCTCTTGTCCGGATACCGGAGCGTAGAAACCAAGACGTCCTTGACGAGTCAAGTTAACTGCGCGCTGGTCCCACGTACGTGTGAACACCATACGTCTCATAAGTTCTTTTAGCTGATCATCCGACAAATTCGGCATTTCTTGTTCGTTTACCACGGTACCGTCCGGTGCTAAAACAGATAAAGGCTGCACCTTGGACACTGCCACTTCATATGGCTTACTCATGTACATTCACCTCAACGATAGATTTTGATGCCTTGAAAGCATTGTTTCTGTTATAGTAGTATTATAAACCTGTTTTCTCTAATAACACAACTACTTACTTGAAAAATATGAACTTTCCCAATAACAACGTATATAACAGTTATAAAAAACATATGGTACAGATAACAAAAAGCGAGCAAACTATTATAATACACTTGGAGGTAAGCCCGTATGGACGACAGTATTTATTATAAAAGGACCGTGGTCAAAGAGCTGGTTCCCTCTCAGGCCCTGGGAGAAGAAAGAGCGGTTCGCGTGTTTCTTCCGCCCGGCTATCAGGAAATCGTGTCATATCCTGTCATCTATTGTCAGGACGGAGAACAGTTCTTTAACTTCGGCCGGATCGTTACCCATATGAACCGGCTCATATTCGATGAGGATGTCCAGCCCGCCATTATCGTAGGCGTAGATGTGAATACCGCCGTCCGTACATCGGAATATGCGCCTGAGGGGTCACGATTTAAAGCTTACTGCCAATTTTTCGCCGAGGAGCTGCTTCCTTTTATCGAGAGCAAATATTCCGTACGCACCGAGCCCGCCGAGCGGATTCTGGCCGGCGATTCCTTGGGCGGAACGGTTTCGCTGCACCTTGCCTTAGATTATCCTAGCCTATTTTCGAACGTTATATCCTTGTCCGGCGCATTTTTGCAGTCGACCCGGGAGCGGATCGGCCGGGAGGCGGATTTATCCTGGCTGCGCCTGTATATGCTGATCGGTCTCGACGAACTGGAGGTCACCACCGAGAGGGGAACCTTCGATTTTCTCGATGCCAACCGGCAGACCCGGACGATTCTGGAAGCCAAAAGCTGCCGCATGACCTATGAGGAAAAGCCCGGCAAGCATTTGTGGGGCTTCTGGCAGAATGAGCTGCCTGCCGCCATGAAGCTTTTTCTATAAAAGGGCACGCGCTATTTCGCCCCGAAACGAAGAAAACTCTCCTGCAGAAGGCCGCCGGCCCTAACAGGAGAGTTTTTTATTTAAATGCCATATCTGGTCTTCATAGCGTCGATCATTTCCAAAACCTGCTCTTCCGCCGGCAGCTCCGGCGCCTGCACAGGCCGGTCATCCGCAGCCGGCAGCTTATGCCTTCTGACCGTCTGCTTCACCGCATCGATAAACCGCACGGGATCCGAAATCCCCGCAAGCTCCTCCAAACTCGCCATACTATCCTCGGTTACATGAGGATAGCTGCCGCTTTCGGCTCCTTGCGCCGCTCGGCGGTAAAACTCCCGCGCAAGCTCAGCCTTCGAGGCGCCGCTGCCCGTAATCACGACAAAAGCCTGCACGACGATCGCCTTCGCCTGCCGGCGCTGGGCAATGCCGCAAAACTTTTTCCCGCGGATGCTGAGATCATAATCTCCCGGACAATAAGAGCCTGCGATTTCCCCCTTGGCCACATCCGACGCTGCAGACAGCAGCGACGCTTGAATCAGGCGGTACATCGTTTCAAAATCGCTCCGAAAATCGATCTGCCCCTGCTTCTTCGGGAGAATGAGCGATACGTTCACTACGCCTAAGTCAAGCGGAACGGCTGCGCCGCCGGAATTTCTTACCGCTACCGAGTAGCCTTGCGCCTCCAGCCAATGTCTGGCGTCTGCAGCTTGCGGCAGGCGGCTGTCTCTTAAGCCCATCACCAGAGCCCTGGGGTGTCTCCATAGATGAATCAGCGGCGCTCCGCCTTCTCCGACCTGACGGCAGAGCAGCTCTTCAAGCGCAAACGAATACAAAACCTCTTCCTGCTCCAAGTGCTGCGTCCGGTCCCAAATTAAAATATTGCCGGGTAACGACCATGCTTCCTCTTCCACCATCGTGCTCCTCTGTTCCCTACTCTTTGTTCTCGTTTCTCATTTCATTATTGTACAGCACTTGTTTAAAAATACGGATTAAGTGATCTATATCTTCATCGGGCAAATCGCCGAAATATTTTTCAACGTTAGCTTTGCGTCTCGAACGGATGGAGCCCAGCATTTTGCGGCCTTCCTCCGTTATGGTCAAATAAACCACTCTCCGGTCTTCCTCGTTACGTTCTCTTTCCACATAACCCGAAGCAATAAGCTTATCCGTCAGCGCCGTAATGGCTCCTGAAGTATAGCACAGCGCTTCCGCAATCTGTGACACCTTCTGCGGTCCTTCCAATTCCAGCTTTTCAAGAAAAAAGCCTTGGGCCGCGGTCATTCCGTTTTCGCTGAATTTGTTCCACGAGCTGGTCATTGTCCGGAAAAACTGCCGGAAGATCTCTTCGAATTCAAATAGATGGCGGTGATCTGTCAAGAGGCTGCCTCCTTTCTGTAATGGGCTTAGAACTATTTTAACATGTAATACGAAGATGTCCCGAAATTGTTTCACGAATTTTTCACACAAAAATATATTGACGATTCTCCTGTTCGCATGATATTTTTTCCATAAATAGTTTTAACATAAAAATTTATAAGTATGAATGTTTTTGTCTTTTATTTTTTTAAAGGTAAAAATGTTCCATGCCTATTGAAAGGGGGGAGCCGACTTGGGGCACTTGGAGGACAAACTGGACGAGTTCGAGCAGCTTGTTCAACGGGCAATGTGCCAAACCAACAAATGGAGCATGCCTGAGCATACGCTCTCGAAGCAGCAGTTTCTATTGATGTTTACCCTGAACCATCACCGCCGCATGACCATCAGCGATTTGGCCGAACAGCTGTACCTCTCACCGAGCGCCACAACGATTGCCGTCAACCGGCTTGTCCGCGACAGCTACATACTGCGCACAAGGGACGTCTCGGACCGAAGAGTGGTTTGGGTTGAACTGACAGAACAGGGGACAGGGATGCTCAATGAGCTGAGAAGCTTCCGCAGGTCGCTGCTGCTGCGTATGTTCAGCAATTTGACGGAGGCCGAGGTAGATCAGTTTCTTGCCATCACCTGCAAAATGCTGAGCCGCATTAAAGATCCAGAATAATTTTATTTTTCCGGACAGGAAAGGAGCATCACAAGCAATGAAGAAAAAGGTCATTTTATTGACGGTACTCGTGTTGATTCTACTCGGAGGCGGGGCCGGAGGCACTTATTATTACGCGATTGCCAGCAAATACATCAGCACGGAGGATGCCCGCATCCAGGGGGATTTGCGCGCCATCTACCCGCCGGGAGCCGGTAAATTAATCGAATGGAATTACAAGGAAGGCGACTCCTTCAAGAAAGGCGACGTGCTCGGTATTGTCGAGACCGTTCCTGCACACGGAAATACGCCTGCGCAGACGCAGGACATTATTGCTCCGGAGGAAGGTACGATTCTGCAGTTTAACGGGATCCAGGATCAGATGGTATCCTCCAGCAGCGCTATCGCAATGAGCGCGAACCTGGACCAGCTGTACATATCCGCCAATCTCCAGGAAACGGAAATTGCCGATGCCAAGGTGGGCAATCCCGTAACCATTACGGTTGACGCCTATCCGGGCGCCGTCCTTACCGGCCATGTGGAGCGTCTGGGGCTGGGCACGAACGCGTCCTTCTCCCTGCTGCCTTCTTCCAACGCCAGCGGAAACTTCACCAAAGTGATCCAGCGTATCCCGGTCCGCATCGCCTTGGACAGCTATCAAGGGCAGCGTCTCGTACCGGGCTTAAACGTCACCGTCAAGATTGAAAAATAACGCTTCGCAAGTAAATGCACTTACAGGAAGGAGGAGCTTGCTTGGCTTCTACTGCTGCCCCTGCGGCCGGCGTGCCGCAAACGGCTAAATCCGGCGGCGTCGCTCTGCCTATGCTGGCTGTCATCCTTGCCGTATTCATGGCCATTCTCGATACGAGTATCGTCAATGTGGCCATTCCCAAGATGATGTCGGTGTTCGGCGTAAACCAGTCCCAGATTGAGTGGGTCGTTACAGCCTACGCGCTTGTGAGCGGCGCCCTCGTCCCAGCCACAGGCTATTTAGGCGACCGCTTCGGCTATAAACGCATGTTTCTCATCTCGATGGTCGTATTCACCATTGGCTCCGGTCTGTGCGGAGTCGCATGGAGCAACAACAGCATGATCTTGTTCCGCATTGTTCAAGCTTTGGGCGGCGGCGCTTTGATGCCGATCAGCATGGCGATGATTTTCCGCATGTTCCCTCCCGAGAAGCGGGGTATGGCCATGGGCTTGTTCGGGATCGCCATCATGTTCGCGCCTGCAACGGGCCCGACGCTCAGCGGCTATATCGTTGAATATTTGGATTGGCGCCTGATTTATACGATCAATGTTCCTATCGGTATTATCGATTTTTTCCTGGCGCTAGCCGTGCTCAAAGAATTCAAAGCGCCCGTCATTCAGAAATTTGACTTGTGGGGCTTTATCACCTCCAGCGGAGGCCTCGCCTCACTGCTGTACGGGGTAGGCAAAGTAACGGAGAAGGGCTGGTCCGATTCGGAGGTCGTCACTTTTATTACGATCGGCTTGGTCTGTCTTGTCATTTTCGTCGTCATCGAGCTGACGATCGATCATCCTCTGCTGGATTTGTCGCTGCTTAAAAATTTGACTTATACGCTCTCGCTTATTATTTCAAGTATCGCTACGCTGATTATGATGGGGGTTCTGTTCCTGCTCCCGGTGTTTCTGCAAAATTTATCGGGTCTGTCGGCGATTCAGACCGGTCTGATCCTGCTGCCGCAGGCTGTCATGTCAGGCATCATGATGCCGATTGCCGGCGCTTTGTTCGATAAAATCGGCGCGCGGCTGATTGCTGTCATCGGCTTGACGATTACGGGCATCTCGCTGTACCTTTCCTCGGCGCTCGATATCACGACCGCCTTCTCGACGCTCATTTTCTGGCTGGTGCTGCGCGCCGTCGGCATGGGGCTGATGATGATGCCGATTCAAACGGCCGGGATGAACCAGGTGCCGATGCACAAGATGGGCCAGGGCACCGCGCTCTCCAATACGATCCGCCAAATCAGCGCCTCCTTCGGCATCGCTTGGCTGGGACTGATGTTCTCGCAGCGGACGACGTTTCACAGCGCCGATTTATCCAGTCAGTTAAATATGTTTTCAACGAGTGTGTCCACGCATTTTGCCCAGCTGCAGAATCAGTATATGGGCATGGGGCAGTCCGCCGCCCAGGCACACGTCAGCGCACTGAGCTATTTAGGCGGTCAGGTGCAGCTGCAGTCGACCATTATGGGCTTGCAGGACGTATTTGTTATCACCTCCCTGCTCTCTTTTGCAGCGGCTGTGCTTTCCATCTTCTTGAAAAATACAAAGTCCGCAGGCGGACCTAAAGCCCATGTGATGGGTGAATAAACCGATTTACGCAACGATTTTATTGTAAAGGGGTACATATCCAAATGATGAGTAGGATTTCCAAACGTAACCGCTTGAACCACATGCTTCTCACCGGTATGATTGTCGCTTTGAGCGGCATGGTCGCAGCGGGCTGCTCCGTCAGCGGAGCAAGCGGCAGCGGCGTCAAATCCGTCAAAACGGCTCTGGCCGCGAAGCAGAAAGTCAATGAAAAGCAGGAGATTGATGCGGATGTCGTGTCTTCCTCTCAAGTCAACGTCATAGCCAAAGCCGGCGGCGACGTGAAAAACATGCTGAAAAAACGCGGGGATGCCGTCCAGCAGGGCGAGGTGCTGTTCTCGCTCGACACGGAGGATACGGAAAGAGCCCGGACCAAGACGGAGCTGTCCAAGCAAAACCTGCAGGCGCAAATCGATAAAACCCGAGAGGATCTCGCCACGAACCGCGGCGTTCTTCAGAATACGGTCGAGAAGCTGAAGCTGAGTATCGCCGATATGGAAAAGACCTACAATAACACGCGCAACGATTACGACGCCGGTCTTGCTACCAAGAATCAGATGGAGAAAGTGGAGACCCAGCTGAAAACCGCTCGTCTTGATCTTGATACGGCCCAGAAGCAGCTGGCCAATCTCGATGCCACCGATCCCTTGGCCTCACTGAGAATTCAGCTGGAAGCCGCGGACGTATCGCTGCAGGATATCGACAAGACGCTCTCCGACTTCGAGGTTAAAGCGCCGATCAGCGGCATCTTGACTGAGCTGAGTCCCGAGCAAGGCGTTACCGTGCAGGCGAACTCCGTCGTTGGGGTTATCCAGCAGCAAAATCCGATCAAAATCCATGCCGATTTGACGGAAACTGCGGTCAAGCTTGTCCGCGGCAAGAAAGAGCTGACATTTACCGTACCGGGAAGCAGCGATACATGGACCAGGACCGTCAGTTATTTGGCGGACGTGATGAGTCCGCAGAGCAAAACCTTCGTGCTTGAGCTGAGTACGGCGAATCCCGACCTGAAGCTGAAAAGCGGGATGCGCGTCAAGCTGCAGCTCGGCGAGGATACGGTTCAGGATATCGTGACCGTACCTACCGCCGGCATCGTAAAAGAAGGCAACGACAGCTATGTCTATGTGGTAAACGGCGAGCAGGCCGAGAAAGAAAAGTGACTTTGGGACGCAGCGTCGATTCCGCCAAGGAAGTGCTGAGCGGCGTGAAGGATGGCGAACAGATCGTCGTCTCCGGCGTGCAGGATCTGAAGGATCAGGATAAAGTCGAGGTTCGCAAGTAAGACTTGCTGGAGCCGTAAGCATATCATTGGAGGAGAACCATGAAAATCATGTTGAAAAAGGCCGTGACGGCCGCTCTTATTTCATCCGCGCTGCTGACGTTCCAAGGCGCAGCCGTCTTCGCGGACGGCGCTCAGGAAATCGCGATCGACAACCGGTATCCCGCTACGCTGCAAGGACCGCTGCAGGTCAAAATCAACGGTCTGCTGAGCGAGCATACACTAAGCGGCACCCGTATCGGCGTACAGGTCAAAATGTATAATGTATCCAACGACACGGTCCGCGTCCCGGACTTTGAAGTTCGTGTCCTGACGGAAAACGGCGCGAAATATGTGCTGCGGGGCAGTGCCGACAACCCGGTTTCCGTTCCGCCGATGTCCAACAGCACGCTGAGTTATTTGGCGCAGGTGGATCTGCCCGTGGACGTGAAGCCCACGGATCTTATCTGGATTGACGTCAACAAGGACGTTTACCCGAAAGTAGAGACGACGATGCTGGACCTGCCGGTAAGCAACCTGGTCTGGTACGGCGATAATTCGGCTGTGACCGACCCATCGGCTGTTAAAGCCTGGGGCGAAACGTTTACGATTCCTTCCGTCGACTCAGCTTTAACCTACACTCCGGTAAGCTTGACAACCGACTTCAAGGGGCAGAATCCTGTACAGCTGGTCAAGCTGCTCGTACAAAATCCGGGGATTCAGACCGAGACGATCCCGGCCATTACTTTGAACGGCAAATCGGCTTCTCAGATTTACAAAGGCAGCCCGTCCGATCAGAATGTCAGTTCGCTGGATCCCGGCGGGAAAAAGTACATTTACTTCTCGATACCGACCGATTTGGATACGCAGCTGAACAGCTTTACTTTGTCGACCACGGAGTCCTATATTTCGCCTAACCGCACGGATGCTGCCGCCAATGTCAGCTATACTATCGGCCGTCTCAGCATCGGACTTCCAACCGCCGAGCAAACGACGAATGACAGCACGCAGCCGGTTTCTTATACGATGAATACTCCATTGCCTATTGATCCGATCAACAATGTGGTCAATCCGAATATTTCCGTGTCTGTCGTTGATCTGCAAATGTATGAAAACAAAGGCATGGGCTACCAGACCGGCGTCGTCAAGCTGAAGTTTTCGAATCGCAGCGATAAGCCGCTCCCGGTTCCGCAATTCGCGGCTGAACTGGTGGGCAGCGGCTTCTCCTATGCCGGCGTTCGCACGAATGCAGCCGCAGCCTTGGTCGTGCCCGGCACCGATTATGTCGTGACGTATGCGTTCGTTCTTCCTTTGAAAGACGCCAAAGAGCAGTATGTGCTGAAGCTTATCGACGATAAAACGGCGGCACCTTACAAGGTCACCTTCTCGCAAGCGATCTTGAATGTTTCCCACCCTTCGCAGGAGCCTCTGCATCTGGTCATGTATCCTTACGAGTTGAACATTCATGACTGGGCTCTGAGCACCATTGCCGGGATCAACCAAACGACGCAATCCTATGCATACAACTACAAGCTGAGTATTAACATGGACTTAATCAGCAATGATTCTGTAATGGTGGACGCGAAGTACAGCAAGCTTCTGATGGAGCTTGAGAATGCAAGCGGCCGCACGATAGCGTCTACAACGCTCGACTTGAACGGAGAAAACCGGTTGACGACCGGCCAGCAGCTGATCTACTTCAAAGATACGCAATCCGATCAGCTGGAATATCCGTTAACGCTGAATATGTATGAAGTGATCGATACGCCGAGCGAACCGGCCAGAAGACTCGTCGGAACGCTTAATCAAGCAAAATAATTTCAGCTAAAATCCAAAAAGACTGGCGAGACCTCTACCCGGGTGGTCACAAGCCAGTTTTTTGGTTTATTTTCTTATAGTAACGGGAATTCATCGCGCGCATTATCGGGACGGAACCTCCTGCTTCAGCAGCAGATCCGAGTTAGCCGCGTGCGACGCAACTGCCTCGTGGCATTCATAAATACCGACTGTCGCCCCGAATAAGATAAAAGCGGCCATAACCAAGCGTATGCTTCGTTTCTTTAGTTCCATTGTCGTCCCATCCCTTCCCTTTGCCGTTGCCTTTATTGTGGCATAGAAGCATGAAAGGAACCTTAAAACAACGTTAAGAAACGCGGCCGCCCCGCTCTAAAAATTTTCCAAGCCTTCGAGCTTCTTCTGCCCCCAGGATGCGATTTTCACCTTGGCAATCATGTTTCCGGCTTCCTTCTCCAGCTCTTTTCCCGTGCCTTCCGGCACATAATATTTCTCAATTCCGTATGTTACCCGGATCGCCTGATCCCAGCTGCTGTCCACCTGTCCTTGCAGGATGACCTCTCCAGGCTGTGCAGACGGTTTGGAGCCGTACAGCCCTGCCGCCTCATAAACAGCGGGATTCCCGCTTCCCTGCTTCAACAGAACATAAACTTTGCTTCCCCGCGCAGGAACCGGCGCCTGATCCTTCCACAGCTCAGGACGCAGCTGGCTGATTTCATAGCTTAAGGTGACATAATCGCCATACAGCAGATCCCTCGGGTCTACGGGCGCTGTCTTGATCCGGATTTCTTGACCGAACCAGCCAACGGCGTAATAAGATCCCGCTATCCCGCCTAGAAACAGCACCTGGAGAACAAGCAGGATGATCAGCTGAGTCCAGCGGCCGATTGTTTTTTGGCTCATGACGTTTTCCCTCCCTTGGTATCCTCCAGCACTTGTTTTTTGCGCCGGTTCAACACCCAGCTGAGAGCAAGCAGCAGCAGCCCGCCTATAATAAAGAACAACGATTTGTCCATGAAATCCCACGTCAGCTTTCCGTAGGCAACCATCGTGCTGCAGAGGAACAAGACGGTACCGAAGTTAATTTTAAACCGCCACTGCTCCATATAGCCGCGCCACAGCACATAGAACGAGAAGAAGAACAAGGCCAGCAGGTACAGCACTTCAATCCCGCCCGGCAAATAAACGAACGGCGCAAGCAGGATCCATTCAAAAGCACTGGAGCCCCTTGCCTGCCGCAGCTTGCCCAATACCGAAATAGCGAACAGCACCACCAATGCAATCAAATAATAGGCTGGCTGGGCGAGAATTTCATCCAGATCGGAAGAAGATCTAATATCCCATAGCAGCACCATAGAGACAGCGAATACATACGCCGCAATCAATGGCACCGTCTGTACCGCATAGCCGCTGCTGCGATCCCGAATCCAATCGCCTGCGGCGTACAGCGCCATCACCGGAATGAACAGCCACAGCAGCGGCCAGTCCTTGACAAAAACCAGCATCAGGCATTGCAGTACAAAGCTGAGACTGTAGCACCAGGTCAACAGCGTGCTTTGACGCTGCCATGTGAAATAACCGAGGCCGACGGCCATGATGACCAGAGCGGCATAGCTGAATTGATGCAGCTCGAGCGTGCTGTACCATTGAGCCCCTGTGAAGATAAGCAGGCTGATCAGGTATAGGAACCGGCTCCGGTACATATAGGTTAGAACAATTCCTGCCAGCCCCCACACAGTGAACGAGGTCAGGTCATAGGCAACCAGATGAAACATTTGTCCGACCAGAATGATTCCAGCGCCGAACGATACTAGCCCCAGCGCCGTCAGCGCTATTCCCAGCTTGCCGTGCCCCTTACGCAAAAACTGCTCGCCGCCGGCATAAAATCCGACCATTACCACAACGATCATCAACAAACGGAGCAGCTGCGGAATTTCCTGCCAGTTGGCGGCGATGAAGCTCAGAATGCCCAGTCCCAGCAAAACGCTGCCGAGTAAAGGGAGCATGCCGATCGCATGCTTTTGCTCCGCGTATAATTGAACGATCTGGTCATACTGCTCGCGCGAGATGATGTTTTTCTCTACCCATCCCAGTCCTTCCTTTTCAACCCACTTCCGACTCATTGCAGAACACCTCTTTCTTCCAGTACCTTTGTTTTCAGTATAGCCTTTCCTTTCATAAAAAGAAGTACTATCTTTCTCTAGTACCGGTCGGCTTCCATACAACTTATTACACAAAAAAGCCTCCAGCTAAAAAGCTGGAAGCTCGAACTTGTTGAGAAACCGATGGATTTAAGCGGTACCCCCGCGGAATATCCTGCTCCAATTCCGATTCAAGGCTGTGGTTGGATCAGAATAGAACATAAGCCCCAGGGCCGATCAATGCGACGCCGATCGCGACCGCTAGCAGCACCAGGTTGTACTCAATTCCGTTCGAGGTCACCCATAGGCCATTTTTCCCGTGAACGGTAATAATCGCCCCGATCATAGTCAGCGCAATCAAAATGCCTCCTACCGAAGTCCACACTCCCGCGGCGAACAGCAGTCCGCCGATCAGCTCAGCCAAGCCTGCCAGCAGAGCCACCAGGAAGCCTGGCTTTAAACCGATGGAATCGAACCAGCCGCCGGTTCCTTTCAACCCGTGACCTCCAAACCAGCCAAACAGCTTCTGTGCGCCGTGCCCCGCAAATAACAACCCCACAACCAAACGAATAATTAAAAGTCCTGTACTAACCACATTCAACACTCCCTTAAGTTTATTCAACAACTTACTTTATGTTAGTATATTACATGTTGTACATGCCTTAAGTCAATCTTTTTTTTCGAAAAAAATATATCCTTTTTAAGGGCTGCAATCCAAGATCTATCTTTATGTCCGCCTGCTTCCTAGGTATACTTAACTATGAAAGTACTCCTGGAATTGGGTGATTGGTCATGATGTCACGAAGACGTTTTATTAAAAAAATGCTGCTCTCTCTCGGCTTGCTTACCGCAGGCGCCGCGGCTTCCATTCCTTTCGTACGGCGCTGGTTCGCTGAAGCGGAGCCCGAGAAGGCAATGAATGAAATCGAACCTCCCCCTCTCCAGCTGCAGGAGGAGGCTTCGCTGCCCAAGCCGCCTCTGTTAACGATGTTCCTGCTGAGCGACCTGCACATTTCAGTCGGCGAATCCTCCATGTCGGATAAGCTTCATCTGGCGCTGAAAGATATCAGCGAATGGGAAACCAAGCTGGATACGATTGTGCTCGGCGGCGATTTGACGGATTTCGGGCGCGATAGCGACTATAAGCTGCTGAAACGGATTCTCGATCAATATCCGCTGCCGCCAATGTACGGCAATATGGGTAATCATGATTATTACGATATTTGGCTTAATGAGCGGGGGGCTTTTTCAACAGACACCGTTCCGAACGGCAAAACGGATGCCATGTCCAGGGAACGGTTTATGAGCTTCATCGGTTATAGCGGTAAGCCTTATAAGGATGTGTGGGTAAACGGTGTTCATCTGATCATGGTGTCACAGGAGGCCTATGTGGAAGAGAAGCCCGATGTGGGCGAAGGGGCCTGGTATTCCGATGAGCAGCTCGATTGGCTGCGGGAGACGATGAAGGCACATGAGGACGGCAAGCCTGCGTTCGTATTTATTCATCAGCCTTTGCCTGAACCGGGCAGCGACGGGCGGACCCATCAATTGATCCGCGCCAAGGCGTTCCGCGAAATATTGGAGCCTTACCGCAACGTGTTTGTCTTGTCCGGACATACCCATAGAAGCTTCGTCAACGAAAATCATTATAACCGGCAAAACTCGTTTCACTGGTTTAACAATGCTTCTGTCGGCAGAACCCGGAGTGTTCTTCCCGGCCAGGCCAGCACAGCCGCGCAAGGGTTATTCATTCAGGTGTACCCGCAGGAAGTCGTGCTTCGGGGCAGAGAATTCAGCGACCGCACCTGGATTGATTCCGCCGATTGGAACATCCCCATCGTCTGATTGTCGAAAAAAGAATGCATGTCCGGGCTAAAAAAGTAGAGGAAATAAAAAAATATTGTCGAATACATGATGAAGAAGATCCATTATGAACTTCATTTTGTATCCAAGGTGATTGTATGAACTTTATTAATCAGCTTCTGCTCAACATGCTTATCATCATTTCTGCCATCACGCTTTTTCAAATTTTTTGGATCAACCGAAAGCAGAACATGGACGCTTTGCTGAATCAGGTTATTTTTGCCGTACTCTGTTCATTAGCCGCCTTATTCTGCATGTCCCATCCGATGAAACTAACGGAAGGCCTGCAGTTTGATTTTCGCATCATTCCGTTAGCGCTCTGTTTACTCTATCTCCATTTGAGACCTGCGCTTATTGTAGCTGCCTTCATCGCCGTCTATCTGTTCTATATTGGAGGCAGCACAGTCGTGCTGTACGGCAATCTCTTGTCCTGTATTTGCTGCGGCGTTCTGGTGTTATGCTGCAAGCCATGGATGCTTCTGGACAATCGGACTCGCAATGTGGTGAATGCCACTGCCATCGGATTTATGCTGGGCGTCGTCACCTCCATCCTGACCTACTGTATCCAGGTATGGGTCGATGTCACCATGCTGCCGGTTTATCCTCTTTATTACTTGGTCTACAGTTTGCTGCAAGGCGTTACGTTCGGCTTTGTCATTCGAATCGTCGAGCAGATTAAAGAAAACATGCTGCTCCGCAAGCAATCGCAGGATACGGATAAAATCAACGTGCTGAGCGGACTGGCCGCTTCCTTCGCGCACGAAATCCGCAACCCGATGACGGTAGCCAGAGGCTTTATGCAGATTTTAAAGCAGCCCGGCATTTCCGAGGACAAACGCCAAATTTATACAAGCATGGTCGTCGAAGAAATCGATAAAGCCCAGACGATCGTCAACGATTATTTAACGTTTGCCAAACCTCAGCTCGAAGCGATCGAGCTGCTTGACGCCAAGCCTTTAATTCAAAAGGCGGTGCAGAGCATCAAGCCGTTTGCCGACCTGTACCATGTCGAGGTGGAGACCCAGCTTGACGATAAGCTTATCATCAGCGCAAACCGCGATAAGTTTATTCAATGCATGACGCATCTGTTCAAAAACGGCATCGAGGCGATGCCGGACGGCGGCAAGCTGCAAATCATCGGCACCGTCCAGAACCAGAGTGTCTGCATCGACATTATCGATCATGGAGTCGGCATGACGCAGGAGGAAATCCGCAGGCTGGGAACGCCGTTTTACACGACGCGCGATAAGGGAACCGGACTCGGCATGATGGTCACCTACCGTGTCATCCAGATGATCCAAGGCAAAATCGACGTCACCAGCGAGGTCGGTAAAGGAACCTGCTTTTCCCTGCTCATTCCTTCGCTGCCCGTCAAGTCTTATCATTGATCGGCCAATTGATCCATCACCTCACGAAAGAGAGGGATGGATTTATTTTTGTCCGTTTCCGGGACATTTTGTACGAGGACGGCGACGGCATACTTCGGCTTCTCTACAGGGCCGTAGCCGATAAACCATTGATTGACCAGCTTGCTCCCGCGCGCATCCGTCACCTGAGCCGTACCGGATTTACCGGCGACGGGCCAGCGGGCTTGCTGCAGCGCCGTGCCCGTTCCTTCATGCACCACATCCTGCATCCAGGTCACAAGCCGCTTCGCGGTCCAGGTCCGTTATTCGCTCCGGCAAGCCGCGTACCTCCTCCGGCTTTAATGCCTCCAGCAATCTGCCGTTCCGATAGCGCACCTCTTTCACAACCCGCGGCGCTTCAACCTTTCCTCCGTTCAGCAAAGTAACGACCAGGTTAGCCGCCTGCAGCGGCGTAACCTGGACATCGCGCTGCCCGATCGAAGACTGTGCCTTCACGCCTCCGTCCTCCTTCGGTGTCGCCGCAGCGAACACCTGCCCCGTCTCCTCTCCGTCCCATTGGTGAAAATCCGGCTGCTCCATGAAGGCATCCGCCCAGCCAACCTGCACGCCGAGCCCCAGCCGCTCCGCATAGCTCTCCAGCTGCGCTCCGCTTAAGCGTTCGGACAGCTTGGCAAATACAATATTGCACGACTGCGCGTATCCTTCCTCGAAAGTAAGCATGCCATGCCCATCCTTCTTCCAGCACGTTAACCCATACTTACCCAGTTCTCCATCGCATTGGAACGTCTCGTCCGGACGGGCAACGTGTTCGTCCAACGCAGCCGCTGCGGTAACCGTCTTGAAGATGGACCCCGGCGCCGTCGCTTTGAGCGCCTTATTCGTCCAGGTGCCTCCTGCCAAATCGATATGCTCCGGGTTAAATCCGGGCTGGCTTGCCATGGCAACGACATCCGCGTTGGCGGCATCCAGCACGACCACCGCCCCCTCCTTAACCTGCAGTTTTCGCATTGCCTGCTCAACCTTGCTTTGAACAGACGCATCCAGCGTGGTGATGACCTTCAAGGGATAGTAGGCATTGGACGGCAGGACGGTCCGGGCATCCAGACCGGGCAGCGGATGTTTGGCGGCATCCATAAACAACGACAAAGTAGTCGCTCCAATCCCCTGGAGCCAAGGCTCGAACGTTTTTTCCAGGCCGGCTCCGCCGATTTTGCTCGTCAGCTGAAGCTCTCCGCGGTGAAACTGATCCGTAAACTGCCGGGTAATACGCTCCGGATTTTGGCCGATATACCCGATAAGATGGCTGGCCGGCTGCTCATCGGCATATCTTTGCTTCAGCTTGGTCACCGCCAGCTGCGGTGTCTGCAAGGCTCGAATTTGAGCAATTTGAGCATCGCTGAGATCCACAGGCTTACCTGCTTGCTTCCACACCTCAGGAGCCTTTAAAGACGCTGTGAACCGCTCCCACTCCGGCTCCGATACGCCTAGAATAGAGGCGATTGCCGCGGCCGGATTATTTTCCGGGAAATGATCCTCCGGCTCTTCGGCGGGAAACGGGAATACCGTCAATACATTCCGCTCACTGCCGGTTAGCGGCACGCCGTTACGGTCGTAGAAATCGCCTCTTCCGCTATCCAATACAATTCCCTGCTCGCGCTGGATTACAGAGTTTTGAACCAGATCCACGCCATGGGAGGACCAATTCCGGCTGGCCGCAACCTGAATCCAGAACAGTCTTACATTCAGCAGGACCAAAGCTGCAATAAAGCACAGCAGAATATAAAATAGGCGATGCTTCTTCAAACTGGGTGACTTCATCGGCTGCTGACATCCCCTTATCTTTCGCTAAGATGTAAGATGATGTGAATAGTAAACAGTATTGGCTTCCATACGTCAGCTCAAACAAAAAAAGAATCGTATTTCATAGTGCGGATACACCATGAAAACGATTCTTTCGTTCGAATATTATATTTATAGAGATCGATTATACATCGAACTTGGATAACGATTCCTGCAGCGATGTAGATAATTGCTCCAGCTTATCGGACAAGCGAACCAGGCCGGAGCTGATGTTCAATTGCTCTGCGCTGAGCGAAGCGACTTCTTGGGAAGTTGCGGAGGACTCTTCGGCAACGGCGCTTACGTTGGACATCGCATCGGAAAGAACCAGCTGCGACGTATTCAGATTGCTGATCGATTCGGTTACCTCCGACAATCTGCCGATAAAGCCGCCCATGTGGTTCTGAACCTCTTTAAAGATCGAATCGGCTTCCTTGACGGAAACGATCTGCTCTTGGAAAATCGGATACGCATTGGACAGTACGGAAACAGTCTCGTCGATTTCCTTTTGAATGGTTTCCGTAAATTGACCGACAATTTCGATCGATTGGCGGGACTGATCCGCCAGCTTGCGAATCTCGTCGGCAACGACCATGAAGCCTTTACCTGCCGCGCCTGCGCGGGCCGCCTCAATCGTAGCGTTCAGGGACAAGATGTTCGTTTGCTTCGAAATATTGTTCAGTACATCCAGAATTTTGCGGATCGAACGTGTGCTTTCCTTCAGCTTATCGACCTTTTCTACCATATCCCGGGTCATCGCTTCCGTAGCATTCGTCTTATGTATCAATTCGGACATGTACTCGATCCCTTGCTCACTGGACTTTTGCACATCGGAAGCGGCAGTTCCCATGACTACATTGGAATCGATCACCGATTTCATTTGCATCCCGATATTATGTGTCAGCTCGTTCCCGCGTTCCGATTCAACCGCCAGGCTGGAAGCGCCCCCTGCGATTTCTTCGGTTGCGACCGCAATTTCTTTGGCGGAAATCGCCGTTTTCTTCGAGGCATCGGTCAGCTCGGCCGCCGTCTCCAGAACTTCCTGGGCCGAACGGTTCGTCTGTTGTACCAGTGCCGTAATTTTTTCCATCATTTGATTAAAGCTTTGGCCCAACTGGCCGATTTCATCCTGGGAAGATACGTTCATCCGTACGGTAAGGTTCCCTTGCTCGCCTTCCTTCATCAGATTGCGGAGCTTGATAACCGGCGTACCGATCATGCGAGCAACGACAATACCGATCACGATAGCGATCAGCGCGGCAATCCCTGCCATAACCCAGGTAATGTTGGAAATGACCTTCGCGTCTTTTACCAGCTCTGCAATCGGCATTGCCCCCATCAGGTACCAGCTGGTTTTGGCCGATTTGAAATAGACGAGCTGCATTGCTTTATCCGTACTGAGCGTGCTTTTGTTCTCGTCCGGAAGCCCTTCTTTGGTAATAGCAATCGATGTTTTCTGTCCGATCGTATTCAGGTCTTTGGCATAGACTACGTTTAAATCCGGCGAAAGAATCAGCGTCTGTCCGCCTTCGCCCATCTGAATATCGGCGAGCTCCTTCGATACCGCATCCAGACTGATTTCGATAAGGAGAACGGCCTGCTGGGTATTAGTCGAAGTATTCTTCAGCACGCGTCCCAATCCGAAGGTTGCCGCTCCGCTGCCCGATCCTTCCGAGAAGCCTTTGGCTCTTGCTTCAAGCCAGGTAGCGCGGCCGTTGTTGTCCATAACGGTCTTGTACCAGTCTTCCTGGGATACGTTATCTTTGTTCAGCGGGTTGCCGGACGAGCTGATCGGCTCTCCCTTGGCATTGATCAGGTGAAGTGCTTTGATCGTTTTGTTGGAATAAGAATAAACATTTAATTTATCCCCGATTTTTTGCCTCGTTTGTAAATAATCATAGCCCCCTCTATTGAGCGTATCGATATCAGATAGCATTCTCTTCATGTCTTCGTCCAGCAAAATTTGCATGGACAAGTCTTCATAAACTGCATAAAGCAAATCCAGCTTTTGCCCGGCCTGCGTAATCGTCTGCTCCGAGGCATCGGCAACTTTTTTCTGAACGACCCCTTTAGAAATGCTGTAAGAAGTAAAACCTACCGTCAATACGAAGAACAGGATGCTGATCAGAAAAATAAGAAACAGCTTCATGCCCACTGATTTCATGGGATTTTCCAGCTTGAATCCTTCTACGGAACCGCCCGAGGCATTCGCGAGTCCCATTCCTTTACCTGATGCTTTTCCATTGGCCGTCTTCGCTGAGAACCATTGACCAACCTTAGCTGTCCACTCTTGAAGTTTAGACAGTTTTCCTTTCAAAGGAATCACCACCCTAATTTGTTAGATTGCTGCTTGAAGGACGATTCTTCTTGCTCTAGTACTATTCGACACGATTTTTCCATTTCCTCTTGTTTAATCGCTTACATTGCAAAAATATAGTACCATCGCCTTAGAATTCCATTCCATTTCTTTTCTTTTTCGACACGTAGCATCTTAATTGTTTTTTCCAGTTTTGTCCATGGGCCAAATGTCCCAGCCATCGCTTCCGCCGCCCGGATTAACTGAATATGCGCGGCAGCTCTCTGGCAGGAAACGCAAAAAAGCCCCCGAAGGGAGGCTCTGAGCTTGTCGAGAAACCGCGAATATGTGTGAAACTCCGGTGGGACTCCGGTGGGGTATCCTCCTCCAGCCGCTGTTGAAATCCGTGAATTGAATTAGATTTGAAGGTATTTTCACGAATTTCAAAGGCGGACGTAAACTCTTCCGGAAGATCCCCCGCCTCCGTTGCTACGCATGGTTCACTTCGTACGGCTTTCTCGACAGCCTAAAAGCCCCCCGAAGGGCGGCTCTTTTGGTCATTTTCGATTCATTACTTGGCTTTGCCCATTTTCTTGCGCATCATATCGAACGGCTTCACAGGCTGCTCCACCTTCATGCGGATCCGCTGCAGCGGATGGCGCGCGGCATCCAGCTGAATACCCGCCTCGTCGAAAATGTCGACGACCGTTTGTTTAAAGAAGGTGCCCTGCGGACCGAAAAATTCAATTTCCTGTCCCGGCTTGAAGTGATTCCGCTGTTGAATGATTGCGGTGCCTGTCGCTTCGTCATACTCCATGACCACCCCGACGAAATCATAAGGAGCGGCTTTATCTTCCGGTTCGAAAATATGATCCTCATGATCCGGCGTATCAAAGAAAAAGCCGGTGTTGAGCGGGCGGTTGGCCGCTTTTTGCACTTCATAGAGCCACTCCGGCTTCAATTCGTAATTTACCGGATCGGCAAAATAAGCGTCGATTGCCTGCCGGTAAGCATTGACTACTGTAGCCACGTAGTGAACGCTTTTCATCCGTCCCTCGATTTTGAAACTGTCCACTCCCGAGCGGATCAGCTCAGGCAAATGCTCGATCATGCAAAGATCCTTCGAGCTCATAGAGAAAGCATCGTCGTTGTCGTTAAACAACGGCAGCTCTTTTATCCCGATCTGAGAGCCGGACCGGTCTTCCTCCGTCGTAAACAGATCGTACTTCCAGCGACAGGACTGCGAGCAGCCGCCGCGGTTGGAGTCCCGGTCCGTGAAGTGGTTGGACAATACGCAGCGTCCGGACCAGGAGCTGCACATAGCTCCATGCACGAACACTTCGATTTCCATATCGACGTTCTGCTTGATGTCGACGATTTCCTGCATGCTGGCTTCGCGCGCAAGCACGACCCGGTCCACGCCTTCTTCCTTCCAGAATTGGACGGCCTGCCAGTTCATTGTTGACTGCTGCGTGCTCAGATGGATTTCCAGCTTCGGCGCCACCCGCTTGCACGTCTCAATAATGATCGGGTCCGCCACGATAATGGCTGCCACTCCCGTCGCTTCAATCCCGCGCAAATAGGCCTCCAGCCCGGCGATATCTTCGTTATGCGCATAAATGTTCGTAGCGACGAAAACTTTGGCACCGTAACGTGCTGCGAACTCCACGCCTTCGCGCATTTCCTCGAACGTAAAGTTATCCGCATTCGAGCGAAGCCCGTACTGCTGCCCGCCGATATAGACAGCGTCCGCCCCGTAATGAACGGCAAATTTCAGCTTCTCCAGACTTCCCGCAGGCGCCAGCAGCTCCGGCTTCTCCAGGCGAACGCGCTTGCCGAGTAAATCCTGTTGTAACATGGTCACAAGTTCCACCCCTATCCTCTTTTTAATGTGTAATGATTAATAGACTTGCTCTTTAAAGAAGAATCCGAACGTCAGCTCGCGCCGCGGATCTTGTTGTTCACGAATCGCATCAAGCCACTCTTCCTGAAATTCATACTGCTCGGGATCTGCGCAGTAAGCATCAATTGCTTGGCGGTAGCCGCGCAGCACCGTCTCGTTATATTCAACCGGCTTCAGCAGGCTTTCGATGCGGAAGCTGTCGATATGCCCTTCCATCAGCTCATGCAGGTTCTCCAGCATGCAGATGTCGTCCGAGCTCATAATATGCGTCCCGTTCTGATCCTCATACACAGGGTAACGCTCATCCTTACGTTCCTGCTCAATCAGGAACAAACCGTCCTCCAAGCCTTTGAGCGCCGCTTCTTCGCGGCCTTGATGGGCTTGATAATTGGAAACGAGGCTCCGCTTGGAGTGATAGATGTTGGTAATGCCGTGTACTTGAACCTGAACCTCCATCGCCGGGAGCTTGCTCTTGATCTCCAGCGTTTCCTCCAGATTCAGCTCACGCGCCAGAACGACGCGGGTTGCTCCCTTCGAGCCCCAGTAGCTTGCCGTCTCATAGTTCGTCGAGGTCATCTCGGCGTTCCAATGCAGAGGCATGCCTGGCGCCGCCTGCCGGATCGCGATAAGAACGCCCGGGTCTCCGAAAATAACGGCGTCGGCTTTCAGCTCCTGCACGCGCCGCAAATAATCGGGCAGCTGCGGCAGCTGTTCGTTATCCATGATCTTGTTCATGACGATATAAACCTTGGCGCCGCGCTCGTGGGCCCAAGGGATCCACGTCTCCAATTCATCCAGCGTCACCTCGCCGGGCAGACGCATGCCGAAACGATGCTCTCCTACGGCGATCGCATCCGCTCCCGCCTCGATATATTTACGGATCTGCTCCGTTGAACCTGCCGTGATATACAGCTCCGGTTTTTTCATCCCTTGCTCGTCCCTTCTTGTGCAATATTTCAGGTAGAAGAACGGTGAATACAGTCCGCTGTAAATGGATACCCGCTTCCAGGATCGAGTAAGCAGAACGCTTCCTCCATTGAATCGGGTGCAAAAGCGAACGCAGCGCTTTTCATCAATATCCTCGACTCTGTGCATTCACCGCACTTCTACTTCAGCGCGTTTGGCTTACGGGTTCTTCTTGCTGGCCGCTATATTTTGCTGGTGCTGTTCATACGTTTCAGCGAATAAATGCCCCTTGCTGCCGTCCTTTTTCGTTACATAAAATAAATATTTCGTCTCGGCAGGATAGATCGCCGCCTGAATGGAAGCAAAGCTCGGGCTTGCAATCGGACCTGGAGGCAAGCCGGTATGCAAATAAGTATTATAAGGGCTTTCCAGCTGCAAATCTTTTTCAAACAGCCGGTCTTTCGGTTTGTCGAATAAATATTGAACCGTTGCATCGATCTGCAGCGGCATCCCTTTCTTCAGCCGATTATAAATGACTCCGGAGACGAGGGTCCGCTCTTCCTCGACGGCAACCTCCCGCTCGATCAATGAAGCGACGGTCATCATCTGATGAAAAGTCAGCTTCCTGTCCGCCAGCGTCTGCTGCCATGAAGCGGGCAGCGATTCCAGCTTCTTGTCCAGCTCGAGCATCATCCGGTCCAGCATGTCCTCCGGCTTCGTATCCGGCGTCCATTCGTACGTCTCCGGAAACAGATAGCCCTCCAGCCGGTTTTTCAGCTGGGCATCGTTCGGAATTTGCGCAAACGATTTGGCGGTAAACTGCCTATACTGCTGCGCCGTTTGCAGGAACACAGCCGGATCGACACCGAACTGCTGATGAATCTTGTCGGCCGTCTGCCGGACGGTGAAGCCTTCGGGAATCGTCACCTTCGTTCCCTCTTCCTTAACGACCAGCCCCTGGTTAAACGCAGCTATGATTTCATCCAGCGTCATCCCGGGTTGCAGCTCATATTCCCCTGCCTGAAATTTGCTTCCCTGCTCTTTCCATTTCAAATAATAGGTGAAAGCCTGCGCATTGCGGATCAGACCGGCCTGCTCCAGCATGGCGGCGATTTTCGCCGAGCCCGTGCCCGGAGCGATAGTTATCCGGTGAGGCTCCGGGGAAGAAGGCACGGGCTGAAGCGTCTGCCTGACGAATAGAACGGCCGCGCTCCCCGCCGCTATTAAGAAAATGAATATTGCGATGACGAGCTTGCTCTTCGTCGTCATTTGCTTTTTGTCCTCCACCGGAGCTCCTTCCTGCTATGGCTACGTCCCATTGTTTATAAACAACGAAAAGAGCGGATCGTCTCCGCTCGCTTCCGTTTACAAAACAAGTTGTAGTCTACAACACATCGTCTTGCGGGAAAGTCATTTCATCATACAGCTCAGAAACGTTCTCCCATTCGTCGTCATCATCTATCGTTTCCAGTTCAAGCTCGCCGTCTTCACCCGGAGTGACCCTGAAGATTTCAGGCTCATCCTCCTTCTTGGCGCGTTCGTGCTGCAGCACCGCATACCCTTGGTCGCCCAGCCGAAACTCCGCGAGCAGCTTATAAACAACGGATTGTTCACGGTCATCATACAAAATAATATCATCTCCGTATGCTTCGCGCAACTGATTCGTCGGTTTCATATCCTTGAATTCGTACAAAAGCGGGCCTCCTGTGCCGGTTTATCGGGAGTCTTCCTCATCCTCGGAAAATTCATCCATCAGCGTATTGAAGGTTTCCTCCACTACATTCCATTCTTCTTCGTCTTCAATAGTGTACAGCTGAAGGTCGTCGCCGTCTTCTTCGTAACGGAAAGCATACACTTCATCGGATTCCTCTTCGGCGTCCACCGGGACAACCATCATATATTTCTTATCCGAACCGTCCACTTCAAATTTCATGATGACCTCAAACTCTTCTTCGTTGCCTTCTTCGTCCGGGATAAAAATAATTTCGGGTTCATCCTGGAGTTGTTCTTCTTTAGACATGAACATCACCTCTTCGTTTTGGAATCCATATAATTTTGCAAAATAAGCGCAGCCGCCATTTTATCAATAACCTGCTTGCGTTTTTTGCGGCTCACATCAGCTTCGATCAGCGTCCGCTGCGCGGAGACTGTGGTCAGTCGTTCATCCCATAAGTGAACGGGCATTTCTAGTGTTTCATGCAGGGATTGGGCAAATGCGATGCAAATTTCTCCACGCGGCCCGATCGTGTTATTCATATTCTTCGGCAAGCCGACGACGATCTCCTGAACCTGGTACTGGGCAATCAGCTCCCGAAGCCGGGAGAGATCCCGCTCTACCGTCGAACGGCGGATCACTTCGAGCCCTTGAGCCGTCCATCCCAGTTCATCGCTTACCGCGACACCGATCGTTTTATCTCCGTAATCTAAGCCCATCAGACGATTCATTGTTTGTAATTAGCCCCTAAGCCCTAAAGTACGGGCAGGCGCTAAAGGAAGCTTATGCCCCGGCCTGCCCGTTTACGTTCATTTAAGATTTATGCTGCTGCAGGTAAGCACGAACCAGCTCTTCAATCAGCTCGTCGCGCTCCCGCTTGCGGATCATACTTCTTGCGTTGTTATGGCGGGGTATATAGGCCGGATCTCCGGACAAAAGGTATCCGACAATCTGGTTGATCGGATTGTAGCCTTTCTCCTGAAGAGCATCATATACCGCCAGCATGACTTCCTTGGGTGATGTTTCGATTTCTTCCGCTTTTACGTTGAATTTCATCGTTTTATCCATCGAACTCATCCCAACACCCCCTTAGAAACATAAATGGAAAAGCATTATGTTATAGCAATAGCTGATATCTTCTTACATATTCGCTAGCTGTCGAAAAATTCCTGTTGAGAAAGCAAAATATTTTAAACGGTTGCCTGAGCAGCAACCCATTGTTCAGCCGCTTGTAAAGCATCGCCCAGCTTGGAGGCATCCTTGCCTCCGGCCTGCGCCATATCCGGACGGCCGCCGCCGCTGCCTCCGGCTGCCGCTGCCGCTTCCTTGATCAGCTTGCCGGCATGGTAGCCTTTGGCCACCAGATCCGGCGTCACCGCAGCGACAAGGTTCACCTTATCTTCGGCCGCGGCACCCAGTACGATAACCGCGGAGCTAAGCTTCGCCTTCATTTGGTCCACGATGTTGCGCAGCGATTCCATATCGCCTGCGCTCACTTGCGCCGCGAGCACCGGTACGCCGCCGATGTCCTTCAGCTGGTCGGTCAGAGAGCCCGCCTCGATCTTGCCGAGCTTCGCTTTCAGCGACTCGTTCTCGCGGGACAGCTCCTTCAGCTGGCCGAACAGGCCGTCGATACGCTTCGGCACATCGGCGATGTTCGATTTCAGCAGCGCCGACGCGTCACGCAGCAGCTGCAGCTGTTGATCCAAATATTCGTAAGCGTTGCGTCCCGTCACCGCTTCGATCCGGCGTACGCCGGAGCCGATGCCCGATTCGCTGACGATTTTGAACAGCCCGATTTCGCTCGTGTTCTTGACGTGGCAGCCGCCGCACAGCTCCAGGCTGTAGCCGCCGACCTGTACGACGCGGACGACATCGCCGTATTTCTCGCCGAACAATGCCATCGCCCCCATCGCCTTCGCTTCCGCAATCGGCTTTAAGGAAATGTTCAGCTCCGTGCTTTTCCAGATCTGCTGGTTCACCCGGCGCTCGATGTCCTGAAGCTCCTCGGAGCTGATGCTGCCGAAGTGGGAGAAGTCGAAGCGCAGACGCTCCGGCGCAACCAGGGAGCCGGCTTGGTTTACGTGCTCGCCGAGCACTTCCTTCAGCGCTTTATGAAGCAGATGCGTGGCCGTATGGTTCTTGATCGTGTCCTCGCGCATGGCTTCCGTTACGACAGCATGCACTTGCTCTCCGAGGCGAAGTACGCCGGATTCGATCACTCCCGTATGCACGTGCTGGCCGTGAGGAGCTTTCGTCACATCCTCCACCTTCAAGCGAAGGTCGCCTGCCGTAATATAGCCGTGATCGCTTACTTGGCCGCCGCTTTCCGCATAGAACGGAGTCCGGTCTAGTACAACCTGAACCGTTTCGCCGACGCCCACCAGATCCACCAGCTGATTTTCATGTACGATGGCTTCGACTTTAGCAGTTGTTACCAAATCAGTATATCCAACAAACTCGCTTTTAACCGTTAAATCGGCCAAAGGGCCGCCTTGGACCTTCATGCTGTCCGAATCCTGGCGGGCCGCTCTTGCACGGTCGCGCTGCTCCTGCATCGAGCGGTCGAACCCTTCGCGGTCGACGGTCATGCCCTTCTCCGCAGCAAAGTCTTCCGTCAGGTCAAACGGGAAGCCGTACGTATCATACAGCTTGAACGCGTCCGGACCGCTGATTTCAGTCCGGCCTTCCTTGCGGGCCTGCTCCGTCATGTCTCCTAAAATAGCCAAGCCGTCGGACAGCGTCTCGTGGAAGCGCTCCTCCTCGGTGCGGATGACTTTCTCGATAAACTCGCGTTTCTCTACGACTTCCGGGTAGTAGACGCCCATGATCTCGCCGACAATCGGCGTCAATGTATACAGGAACGGTTTATCCATGCCGATCACTTTGCCGTAGCGAACCGCGCGGCGGAGCAAACGGCGAATGACATAGCCGCGGCCTTCATTCGAAGGCAGCACGCCGTCGCCGACGGAGAAAGCGACCGTACGAATATGGTCTGCAATCACCTTTAGCGCAACGTCGTGCTCGTTGTTCTCGTGATATTTTACGCCGGCCAGCTCGCATGTTTTTTGAATGAGTGGCTGGAACAAGTCGGTATCGAAGTTGGAATCCACGTTCTGCAGAATCGAAGCAAAACGCTCCAAGCCCGCGCCGGTATCGATGTTCTTGTTCGGAAGCGGCGTGTAGCTGCCGTCCTTATTGTGGTTGAACTGGGAGAATACGAGGTTCCATACTTCCAGGAAGCGCTCGTTCTCTCCGCCCGGCCAGCATTCCGGATCGCTCAGATCGCCGTAAGCGTCGCCGCGGTCGTAGAAAATCTCGGTGCAAGGGCCGCAAGGGCCTTCGCCGATATCCCAGAAATTATCCTGCAGCTTGTAGATGCGTTCTTCCGGCAAGCCGATTTTTTTATTCCAATATTCAAATGCCTCGGTGTCCTCCGGATATACGGTCACCGACAATTTCTCCGGATCGAAGCCGATCCATTCCGGGCTGGTCAGAAATTCCCATGCCCAGGTGATGACTTCTTCCTTGAAGTAATCGCCGATGGAGAAGTTACCCAGCATCTCGAAGAACGTATGGTGGCGGCGGGTTTTTCCGACATTTTCAATGTCGTTGGTACGGATACACTTCTGCGAGTTGGCAATCCGCGGATTGTCCGGTACGACGCGTCCGTCGAAATACGGCTTCAGCGGCGCCATGCCCGCATTGATCCACAGCAACGACGGGTCGTTATGCGGAACGAGCGGAGCGCTCTGCTCGATTTTATGTCCTTTGCTGGCGAAGAAGGCCAGCCATTTGGAACGGATTTCACTAGCTTTCATGATTACATCTTCCTCCTACTTATACTCTAGCTTCTGTTTTTGGGATGGCTGGGAACAAACGGCTGGCGCAATAAAGTTCTGACTCAAAAGCCGGCGAAGGGATGGAAATATGTCGTAGAAACGAAGTGTTCGCCTTTGAAATCGTGAATATACCTTGCTGTTTCTAATAATCTATTCACGATTTCAACAGCGATCGGAGACATATTTCTATCCTGCAGCGCCCCCTTTTGAACACGTCGTTTGCCATGCTTCTTGCTCCATAAGCCAACGCAAAAACATCCCTGAAACACAAAAAATCGCCCCTGATAACAGGGACGAATGGATCGCGGTACCACCCTGGTTACTATGCTGTCCGCGCCTTCCGTGCGCAGAATGCCAGCACAATCTCCTTATTCAGACTTATAACGAGTCCATCCGGCGGATTTGATCCGCACTCCGAAATGAGCTTTCCGCCATCCTTCATAATAAAGGTTCTTCCAGCTGCAGCCGCTTAGAGCGGAATGCCGAACCTTCTCTCTGGGTTATGGTCTATGGCGTACTTAATTTCATCAACGTGTTACCTGATATGATGTTAGTTATAGGAAATTATATACGTTATGTGCAGGCCATGTCAACTGAACTCAGCTCCAGGCTACGGATGTGATCAGCTTGTGCTTGAACAGGCTCATCACAAACTCGACATAAAAGTCGTCCCGGACTATCCAGTGATATTCTTCATGGGCATGAGCGTACAGCAGCACATCGGTAATTTCATTATTCCCATCGAAATACTGCCTCATCCGATGGAAAGCCTGATGCACCGACGCTTCCTCCTGGTGGCAGTGAAAATGAATCTCCACATCCCGCTCCTGCTTCGATTCCGTTATAGTAAACCGCGAACGGTCATACTCGTAAGTCAACATCCTCTTTAAATCCTCCTCAACGCGTTACCGGTCAACTTCATCTTCTCATATTAAATAACGGAAGTAAATATACACGGTAGCGATGAGAACGGACAGCAGCATAAGCGGGAATCCGATTTTGAAATAAGACATAAACGAAATGGGATACCCCTCCTTGCCCGCAATGCCCGCAACGATCAAGTTCGCGCTTGCCCCGATCAGGGAGCCATTGCCGCCCAGGCAGGCGCCCAAAGCCAAGCTCCACCATAAAGGCTCCAAGTTTGTTATCCCCATCGTCCCCATTTCCTGAATCATCGGGATCATGGTTGCCACAAACGGAATATTATCCAGAAACGCCGAGGCTACAGCGCTGAGCCAAAGAATCAGAATCGCCGTCTTGGCGACGTCTCCTCCCGTGACGCCCATTGCATAATCCGCGAGCGCTGCGATAACCTCCGTCTCGACCAGGCCCGCCACAAGGACGAATAAGCCGACAAAGAAAAAAATCGTAGCCCACTCGACACGGCGGAACGCTTCCTCCAAATAATGCTCTCCGGTCAGCAGCAGAAGCAGAAATGCGCCTGCCAGCGCCACCGTTGCCGACTCCAGATGAACGAGCTGATGGACGAAAAAACCGCCGATGGTCAGCCCCAGCACGGCAAGACATTTGCGCAGCAGCGCCGGGTCACTTGATTTCATCCTTCTCATCCAGATCCAGAATACGGAGCCGCAGCTCTTCCGTCGTTTGAATTTGCTTGCGGTAAATCAGAATGAAGAACGGAATCGTAACGATTAAAATAACGAGCACGATCAAGCTTAAATTGTTGATAAAAGCCATAAAGGTAAGCTCCTTCACAGCGCTGCCGATCATAATATTCGGCGGGTCTCCGATCAGCGTCGCAGTCCCTCCGATATTGGACACCATAATCTGCGAGATCAGGAACGGAATCGGCGTTACATTTAATTTCCGCGTAATACTGAAGGTGACAGGCACCATCAGCAGCACTGTCGTCACGTTATCGAGAAACGCCGAGCCTACGGCGGTCACCAGGCACAACACTACGAGAATGCGTACCGGATACCCTCCCGCTTTTTTGGCGGCCCATATGGCAATGTACTTAAACAGCCCGGTTTCCGCGGTAATGCCGACGATAATCATCATCCCAATCAGCAGGCCCAGCGTATTGAAATCGATATGATGCACGGCTGTTTCCTGGCTTACGATGCCAAGCCCTACCATTAGCAGGCCGCCGATCATGGCGACAATCGTCCGATGAATTTTCTCTGAAACGATTAATGCATAAATAATTAAAAAAATACCGATAGCCATCCATGCTTGTTGATCCATAGGGACCCCTCCTTGTCTGCACTGCACTTGTTCAAGAAAAAGCGAGACAACCCTGGCGCACCGCGGACAAGCTTCATGTATCCCCGAAAAAACACAAAAAGAGCCCTTGGTGACAGGCTCCTCCAAATACCAATGCTATTATGAACTTTTTCTTTCCTCGTGTTTTCAGTCCACCTTTTATACGCAGGAATCGCTGTCCGGTTTCGCCAGTCCGTCATTTTTTTCGGATTAGACCGCCCGGCGGTGAATATAGTACATAAATACATGCTGCAAAATCACTTTCATCACCGCGAAAAAAGGAACGGCCAGGATCAGCCCCGGTACACCGGCTATTTCTCCCCCGACCAGGAGGGCGAAGATGATGACCAGGGGATGCATTTTCAAAGATCGTCCGACGACCTGCGGAGAAATAACATTCCCCTCGAGCACCTGGCAAATCGTATTGACGACCACGACGAGAAGCACCATTTTCAGTGAAACGGTGGAAGCCATAATAATGGCCGGCGCGGCGCCAAAGAAAGGCCCTAAATAAGGGATAATATTAAAGACCGCAACCAAGCTCGCCAGCAGCAGAGGATAAGGCATGCCGATCAGCCAGTACCCTGCGTAAGCCAGCCCGCCGATGATGACGCAGACGAGAAACTGGCCGCGGATGTAGTTGCCCAGCGCCGTATCCATGTCCACCAGCAGGGTGATGACCTGCTTCCGCTGGGTTTTGGGCACGATGGCCAGCGCCGTTTTCTCGATCAATTGAAAATCCTTCAAAATGTAGAAGGCCAGGAACGGGACAATGAATGCAACGAACAGCATGTTAATCGTGCTGCCGATCTCGTTGATATATTCGGAAATGGCGGCGGTAATGCTGTTCTCCAATTTGGCCAGCGCCTGGTTAATCCCTGAACGGATGCTGTCGGGAATCGATTTCTCATGATTTACGCCATCGACGATGCTTTGCGCCTTCATCGCCAGCTGCGGAAGGTGCGCATTCAGCTCCTGCAGCTGCTTCATGAACATCGGAATGATATTCATCATAACGACGGTAACCGAAACGATAAACACCGTATAGATCGTCAGCACGGCGACAGGCCGCGGCATCTTGCGCGCATTCAGAATCGAGACGACCGGGTTCAGCACGTAGGAGATGATCATCGCAATGATAAACGGGGTCAAGATTTCTTTCAGAAAACGGTATATCCCCAGCAGCATCGGCTTGATCTGCAGCAGCATAAACAAGATAAGCAAGCATAGGATAATATATATAAGGACTGTAAACATCCGCTTTTTATAAAATGGCTCCATCCGGTTTCACCTGCCCTAAGCATTCGGTAAGCCTCGCAACTTCCACTTACAGTATGTGTACTCTTTGTCATTATTACTCAGCTTGTGGGCCCCGGCCGCCGGAAAGCAACAAAAAATCGCACCCTCCCCTCCCGCATGAATACGGAAAAAGCCGGTGCGATACTATTCGTATCTTTATAGAAAGTTCTGCATCCAATTAGTTGGCATGAACTTGAGGGATTTCCTCTTCAAAGAACAAATCATCCAGCGAGCTGAGCGTACCGTCTTCTTCCACTTGGTAGACGGACATTTTTTCGCCGTTGACGGTTAATTCAATAAAGCAGCCCCAGCAATAAAATTGGTGGGAACCGATTTTCCCGATATCCTTGGAGTTGCAATTTGGACAACGTAACATCATTTATCACCCTATTCTTCTTTTGGTATGAAGCTATCCTCCAACGCATCCTGACAATGCACAGGCACAATTATCGCATCTTCACCCACTGTCACTGATTCTGGTAAGGGCAGCCATTTACGGCCTTCTTTCAAATCCGATATAAACCCTTCGGTTAACTCATATCCTATTACTTTTATACCCAAATTCTGGTCAAAATAAACGTCATCCACGATACCTAACTGCTGTCCGTTCGCCGTCAGCACCGGAAGTCCCTTGAGCTTGCGGGTCCCCGTTAACGAGGGACGTACAGCCCTGCAATGCATCCAACCGGGTGACCGCTTCTTCCTGCTCGATCGTAATGGCATCGTCGCCGATAGCTACAAGGTTCGTGCCATAAAATACAGCTCGGAGAAGTAAACCAATGCTTCGTTTCCAGCAGCACCGCTTTGATTTTCCAGTCTTCCCCCAGCAGAATATCCTTCGCTGTACCGATCTGTTTGCCCGACTGCACGCTGATAACCGGCAAACCGATGACGTCCCGTGCTCTCTTCAATCGTGCTGCCTCCCAAAAGCAGCTAAACAATCTCAAGCTGCTTCCTATTTATTACGGATACGTCTGACTATGGTTGCAATTTTTTCGGCGGCTATTTCGATCTCATCCGGTGTGTTTCCTTCGCCGAAGCTGAAGCGCACGGCCGATTTCAGAACTTCCTCCGGCAGGTGCATCGCCTTCAGTACATGCGATACTTCCAAGGAACCGGAGGTGCAGGCTGATCCGCTCGCGGCGGCGATGCCTTCCAGGTCCAAGTTCATCAGCATCGTTTCCGTGGAGACGCCGGGAAAGCTCACGTTCAGGATGTGAGGAAGCCTCTCCACAGCGTGTCCGTTGACGACCACCTGCTCCGTTCCCAAAAGCTCAGTAAGCCTTGTCACCATATCTAGACGTAGTTTTTCCAACTTTTGTTGCGTTTCATACGCGTTGGCAGCCAAGATTTGCAATGCTTTGGCAAAACCGACGACAGCCGCGTTATTTTCCGTACCGGGCCGGCGTTTGCGTTCTTGGTTCCCTCCGTGAAGCATCGGCTGAAGAGGGGTCTGCTTCGCCAGGTAGAGAGCTCCGATCCCTTTGGGGCCTTGCACCTTGTGGGCGGAAAAGCTCATCATATCCACCGGCAGCACATGCAAATCGATAGGTATATGTCCAAGCGCCTGTACAGCATCCACATGAAAAGGAATGCCCTTCGCACGCGCGATCGTTCCAATCTCGTGTATAGGTTGAATGGTTCCCACTTCGTTGTTGGCGTACATAATACTGATACATATCGTGTCGGGACGGATGGACTGCTCCAGCTGTCCGACATCTACGCGACCGGTCTGATCTACCGGCAAATACGTCACTTCATAGCCCTGCTGCTCCAGGTGTTCGCAGGCATGAAGAACGGCGTGATGCTCGATCTGCGAAGTAATGATATGCCGGCCTTTGGATGCCCCGGTCTGGGCCGTACTGAAAATAGCCGTGTTGTCGCTCTCCGTTCCGCCGCTGGTAAACAGCAGCTGGGGAGGCGCGCAGCCAATAAAGGAAGCTATGCTCTCTCTTGCTTGATGGATAGCGGCACGCGCTTCTCTTCCTGCGCTATGAGTGCTGGAGGCGTTCCCGAATACTTGTGTGAAATACGGCAGCATAGCCTGGACAACCTCCGGATGAACCGGAGTTGTCGCTGCATGATCAAAGTAAATGTGTGTCATCTTCAAAACTCCACTGAACTTAAATATAGAACATGTAATTGTCTGTCAAACCATCATCCTTGAAATTGATCAAATCCTGCAATGTGGTGGAATCCAGCACCTCTGCGATGCTGTCGCGGATACGTACCCATAAATCGCGCTTGGCCGGGTCGTCTTCCTCGGTAAAGTCCACCGGACTGATTGGCCCCTCCAATACACGGATCACATCCCCGGCGGAAATATCCTCTGGAACCTTGGATAAGATATACCCTCCGTAAGCTCCCCGAATACTCTTGACCATACCTGCATTTCGTAATGGAGCAACCAGCTGCTCCAGGTAATGCTCGGAAAGCTGATGCTTTTCCGCGATACTTTTCAAAGAGGTGGGGCCTTCTCCGTATCTAGTTGCCAGTTCCATCATAATGGTTAAACCATATCGGCCTTTGGTAGATATCTTCAAATAAAGCACCTCGTTCACATTTCATACATTTTTGTTTCAATTATATCCTATCATAAAACCCCGTATTATGGGAGTAAAACCGTGACATATTGATGAAATATTTTATTCTTGACCAAACCTATGTATAATACATGCTATGAGCTTGTCCAGCAGATTGTATTCAATGTGTTGAACACCCGCATAGATCAAGCAGTAAAAGCGAGGGTTGCAGGATGAATAAAAAAACACGCGTTGTGCTCGGGATGTCGGGCGGGGTCGATTCCTCCGTGTCTGCGCTTCTGCTCAAAGAGCAGGGCTACGAGGTCATCGGGGTTTTTATGAAAAACTGGGATGACACCGACGAATTCGGCCACTGTACCGCTGAAGACGACGCCGAGGATGTTCGCCGCGTATGCGAGCAGATTGGTATTCCCTATTATACGGTAAATTTTGAAAAACAATACATGGACAAGGTGTTTCAGTATTTCCTTGACGAGTACCGTAAAGGAAGAACACCGAATCCGGACGTCATGTGCAACCGCGAAATCAAGTTCGGCGAATTTTTGCAAAAAGCGCTGGACCTGGGCGCAGATTATATCGCTACAGGCCATTACGCCCAAGTCAGACAGGGTGACGATGGCCGATTCCAGCTGTTGAGAGGCGTGGACAACAATAAGGATCAGACCTACTTCCTTAACGCACTGAACCAGTATCAGCTGTCCAAGGCGATGTTCCCTATCGGTCATCTGCCCAAGCCCGAGGTACGCGCCCTGGCTGAAAAAGCCGGACTCGCCACAGCGAAAAAGAAAGACAGCACCGGGGTATGCTTCATCGGAGAGCGTAATTTCAAAGAATTTCTTAGCGGCTATCTCCCCGCCAAATCCGGTGAAATGCGCACGCTTGAAGGCGAAGTCAAAGGACATCATGACGGACTGATGTACTATACGCTTGGACAGCGCCAAGGACTTGGCATCGGCGGCTCAGGAAGCGGCGAGCCCTGGTTCGTGGCGGGCAAGGATCTGGAGAAGAACATTTTGTACGTCGTCCAAGGCGAGAAGCATCCTAGTCTATATACCTCCGGCCTTCGGGCCACCGATGTCAACTGGATCAGCGGGCTTCTGCCCCAAGAGCCGATCCGCTGTACGGCGAAATTCCGTTACCGCCAGCCGGATCAAGGCGTTACGGTTGCCTTCGGAGCCGACGGCACCACCTGTGAGGTGACATTCGACCAGCCGCAAAAGGCGATTACGCCGGGGCAGGCGGTTGTGTTCTACGACGGCGAAATCTGCCTGGGCGGCGCCACGATCGATACGGTTCTTCAAGCTTAGACAGATACCGGCAAAGCCCGTACCGAATTGTAGCAAATCAACTAAATAAAGCGGACTTCTCAGCTGCCGTCCGGGCAGAAGGGAAGTCCGCTTCTTATTTTCGTGTCGAGTATGAAATAAAGGAGTTCAATGACTGCTCAAGCTTACATGCTTGCGGTTATAGAGCCTGCCGCCTGCTGTCCTTGGGTGCGTTTGCGCACCACGATGCGTGAGATACGCAGATGATCGGTCTCGTCAATGATAAATTCAAACTGCTCGTTATATTGAATACGCTGGTTTTTCTTCGGCGGCATCTCCACCTGGGAGTAAATCCACCCGCCGATCGTATCGTAGTCGTCCGATTCGATTTCAATACCGAAATAACTGTTTACCTCTTCGATCAACAATCTGCCGTCAATCGAATGCGTCGCCTCATCCTTCTTCTCGATCTGCGGACGCTCTTCATCGAATTCGTCCTGCACCTCACCGACAATTTCTTCAATGATGTCCTCGAACGTAACCAATCCGGAGGTGCCTCCGTATTCGTCGATCAGCAGGGCCATCTGCGTTTTTCTCTTCTGCATGAGCTTCAGCAGCGCGCTGATCTGCATCGATTCCGGCACCTTCGTGATCGGCCGCATGATGTTCTTGATCGTATCGAGGCTGCCGTCCGCTTTCAGCAGGTCTTTAATGTGCACGAATCCGATGATGTTATCTTTGTCCGGATCGCAGACCGGATAGCGGGTATGCATTTGAGTAACGGCAATTTGCCGGTTTTCTTCATAGGTTAAGTTCGCGTATAGACACTCCATCTCGGTTCGCGGAATCATAATTTCCCTGGCATTCGTTTCGGCAAACTCAAAAATGTTGTCCACCAGCGTCAGCTCGGTATTATCGATTAAACCGCTCTTGTTGCTTTCTTTCATGAAGACGCGAATTTCTTCCTCGGTATGCGCCGAGTCATGCTCCGCCGTCGGTTCAATACCCACTTTGCGCAGCATCCAGTTGGAAGTCCCGTTCAAGAACCAAATAAACGGGTACATGATTTTGTAGAATAGGATCATGGCGAACTGGCCGATAGCAATGCGACTTGCTCCGACATCCGAATGGCGTACGTTTTGGGGAACTGCTCGCCGAGCGTAATATGAAAAGAGGTAATCAGCGTGAATGCGATAACGAATGAAATCGTATGTTCAACCGAATTAGGGATTTGTAGCGGCTCAAGCACCGGCTGAAGCAGTTTAGCAATTGCTGGTTCGCCAATCCAGCCTAACGCAAGCGATGCAAGCGTAATGCCGAGCTGGCAGGCTGACAAGTAGCCGTTCAGGTTACTCATCATCAATTTGGCAAATTTGGCATTCCGGCTTCCTTCCTGCGCCAGCACTTCAAGACGGCTGTTGCGGACTTTGACCATGGCAAACTCGACTGCCACGAAAAAACCGTTCAAAAATACCAAAAGCAATACTAAACCAAAATTCAACAGCATCGGTAACGGGTCACTATCCAATACATTTCCTATTCCCCTCGTTTAGGTGAATAGGTACACCTCCCTTAGGTTTCGATTTGTGATGCATTAAAAAAGAAGTTTAAACTATATTAAATAAATTATATATTAATAAGTTATACAGTCAAAGCTCGTGCTATGCTCAAAATTACGGAATATTCCCTTAAAAAGCTTGAACTATTTGACAAAACCAAGCGAAAACGCCTTTATCGTGCCGAAAATCGGACCCTCACGCCCCGTTACGGCTGTTTTGGGTGCGATTTCCTTCTCCGTCTCTGCTGATTTTGACGAATCTTGTCTTCCATCCCCTGTTCTGTGGCCTGGTAAAAATGAGCGCCGTCCAGCTTGTCCGGAAGGTACTGCTGATCGACATAGTGCCCCGGAAAATTGTGCGGATACTGATATCCTACGTGACCAAGCTTCTCCGCTCCCTTGTAATGGGCATCGCGAAGATGCAGCGGAACGGAAGCTTCCCCGATGGCATCGAAAGCGCCCATCACCGAGGCAATCGCCGTTGGAATCGCATTGGATTTGGGACTCTCCACCGCAAACAAGATCGCCTGCGCGATAACATATTTGGATTCCGGCCAGCCAATCTTGTGGTAGGCGTCCATCGCCGTCACCGCCTGCACCATGGCCTGAGGGTTCGCCAGACCGATATCCTCGCTGCAGGCAACGATCAGCCGCCGCAGGAAGGTCATCGGGTCCATGCCGAGCTTCTCGACGGCATACAGGAACCAGAACAGCGCGGCGTCGCTCGAGCCGCGCACGCTCTTGTGGAAGGCCGACAAGACGTCGTACTGCGTCGACTCGTCGGCCTTCACGGTCGGCCGCCGAATCGACTCTTCGGCGACGGCCAGGTTTACGCGCACCACCCCGTCCGCATCCGGCGGGGTGGTCAGCGCGGCGAGCTCGAGCGCATTGAGCGCGCGGCGGATATCTCCGCCGGCCATGCGCGCAATGTGCTCGAGCGCCTCGTCCACGGCCTCGAGCGGCATAAAGCCGAGGCCGCGGTCGCGGTCGGTGAGCGCGCGGCGCAGCGCGACAAGCGAATGCTCGTGCGTCAGCGCGTGCAGCTCGAAAAGCGTCGAGCGCGACAGCAGGGCCCCGTTCACATGGTGGAACGGGTTCTCCGTCGTCGCGCCGATAAAGACGATGATGCCCTGCTCGACCGCCGGCAGCAGCGCGTCCTGGCGCGAGGTGTTAAAGCGGTGCACCTCGTCGAGAAACAGAATCGTTTTGCGGCCGTACAGGTCTTTATTGTTCTTCGCCTGTTCAATGACCTCGCGCACATCCTTGACCGACGCGTCGACTGCATTCAGCTTGACGAACTCCCCCTGCGTCGCGCGGGAGATGATGTTGGCAAGCGTAGTCTTGCCCGTCCCCGGAGGGCCGTACAGCAAGATCGAGGTCACCTGATCCGCTTCGATCGCGCGTCTCAGCAGCTTTCCCGGTCCGACGATATGCTCCTGCCCGATATATTCATGAAGCGCAACCGGACGCATCCGGTCAGCCAGCAATTTTCCCTGCGGACTCTCCTCCGCGGCAAATGTAAACAAATCGAAAGCCATCGTAATCCCAACCTTTATCCTGCAGACTTCTGCGCTGCAGTTACTTCATTATATATTATAAGGCCCGCCCGCCCGAAACACCAATATGCTGCGAGTTTGAGGGCTCCGGCGGCCCTGCCTGCTCCCTGCAGACAAATTGCATAATACGCTCCGGGCAGGTCCTATGAGGAAATACGAAGCGGTAATTTCGGCAGTCCGTTTGGAAAATAAATCAAAAAAACATGACGCTGAAGGCCTGCGCCCTAACGTCATGTTTTTTGGCTATTTATAAAAGCTTATCGCTTCGGGATTCGGCCCCAGGCCGTGAACGCCATCCGTTGGCCGGCGGCATCCGGAACCTCGCTTACGATCCGGCTTTAGCCGCTTTATCCAGCAAATCCTTTACTACGACGCTGACCGCGATGAGACCCGCCACCGGCGGGACGAAAGCGTTGCTCGCAGGCGGCTGCTGGGCTTTGCGGATATCCGGCGCATTGTCCGGGACGATCTTTTGCGTTACATCCGGCCGCGGCTTCAGCGGCTCCTCCGTGGAAAACACCACTTTCACGCCTTTCTTGATGCCTTCCTTGCGAAGCTTATGACGGATGACGCGGGCCAACGGATCGACCGTCGTTTTTGAAATGTCGCCCACCTGGAACTTCGACGGATCCATTTTATTGGCAGCCCCCATGCTCGAAATAATCGGGATTTTCCGCTGCAGGCACTGCTTGATGACATGGATTTTGTAGCTGACCGTGTCCGAGGCGTCAATGACATAGTCCAGCGGATACGCAAACAGCTGTTCATACGTTTCTTCGGTATAAAACATGCGCAGCGACACCGCATCGCACTCGGGATTGATCTCTTTGATACGATCGCGCATCAGATCCGATTTCGGCTGACCCACGGTCGATAACAGCGCATGCACCTGCCGGTTAATATTGGTGATATCCACCACGTCTTTATCGATCAGTATAATGCGTCCGACGCCTGTCCGGGCCAACGCTTCCGCTGCGATGGAGCCGACGCCCCCGACGCCCAGCACCGCTACGCAGCTGTTGCGCATAACCTCCAGTCCTTCCGGACCGATGGCAAGCTCCGTTCTTGAAAATTGATGCAGCATTCGGGCTGCCCTCCTTTAAATAAGCTGAATCAGCGCGTTCCCCCGCCGGGGACGGCTGGTGCCGGAAAAGCGGATCAAGCCGCCACTTTTGTATTGCCAGTGACCGCTCAATCCGCTTTTCCCCTTGCCCTGCCGGCTGCTTACTTGGAAGCAGGCTGCTTCAATGCCAAACGGATCGACAATTGCTCCAGCTGCTTGTTATCCACTTCGCTCGGCGCATCCATCAGAAGATCCGTCGCGCTCGCTGTTTTCGGGAACGCAATCGTTTCACGCAGGTTCGTGCGTCCTGCAATCAGCATAACCAGACGGTCGAAGCCGAATGCGATGCCGCCGTGCGGAGGCGTGCCGTACTCGAAAGCTTCGAGCAGGAAGCCGAATTGCTCCTGCGATTCTTCCTGGGAGAAGCCCAGCGCGTTAAACATTTTCTCTTGTACTTCCCGCTTGTAAATCCGCATCGAGCCGCCGCCGACTTCGTACCCGTTCAGTACAAGGTCATACGCCTGGGCGCGAATTTGGCCCGGATCGGTGTCGAAGAAGTGGAGGTCTTCTTCCTTCGGACGGGTAAACGGATGATGCTCCGCAACATAACGTTTGGCTTCCTCATCATAGCCAAGCAGCGGGAAGTCAACTACCCATGCGAATTTGAATTCCTTCTCGTTGATCAAGCCCAGATCGCGTCCGATTTTGAGACGCAGGTTGCCCAGCACGTCGGCAACGACTTTTTTCGTATCGGCCGAGAACAGCAGCAGGTCTCCTTCTTCCGCTCCGAGACGTTCCTTCAGCGCTTCCAGCTCCTGCTCCGTGAAGAACTTCACGATCGGCCCTTTCATTTCGCCGTCCTTGAGCACAACCCATGCCAAGCCTTTGGCTCCGTAACGGGAAGCGAAGGTACCCAGATCGTCGATGTCTTTGCGGCTCCAGCTGCCGCAGCCTTTTGCGTTCAAAGCTTTGACTTGACCGCCTTTTTCAACAACGGAAGCGAATACCTTGACGCCGGAGTTCGCTACGATATCGGAGACGTCGCTCAGCTCCAGGCCGAAGCGAAGGTCCGGCTTGTCGGAGCCGTATTTGCCCATAGCATCCGCATAGCTGATGCGTTGGAACGGACGCGCGATGTCATTGCCCGTCGTTTGCTTAATCAGCTTCACAACCAGCTCTTCCATCATGTCCAGCAGCTGATCCTGGGACAGGAACGAGGTCTCGATGTCGACCTGGGTGAATTCAGGCTGACGGTCCGGCACGAAGGTCCTCGTCGCGGAAGCAGCGGGCGATTTGATAATAACGCTCTACACCGCCGACCATAAGCAGCTGCTTGAAGATTTGCGGCGATTGCGGCAGCGCGAAAAACTCGCCCGGATGCACACGGCTCGGCACAAGGTAATCCCGTGCGCCTTCCGGCGTGCTTTTGGTCAAAATCGGCGTTTCCACTTCAAGGAAGCCGTTCTCATCCAGGAAATCGCGGAAAATCTTGGCCGCTTTGGAGCGGAGGAACAGCGTGCGCTGCATTTCCGGACGGCGCAGGTCCAAATAGCGGTATTTCAAACGCAGCGATTCGTCGATTTCAATGCCGTCTTCGATAAAGAACGGCGGGTTTTTCGCCGTATTCATGATTTCGATTTCCGTTACGCGGATTTCAATCTCGCCTGTCGCCAGGTTCGGGTTCACGGTCGCCGCATCGCGCTCGACCACTTTCCCTTGGACAGCAAGCACGTACTCGTTGCGCGCACGGTTCGCCACGCCCAGCGCTTCACCGGAAAAGTCCGGGTTAAATACGATTTGCACCAGACCGCTGCGGTCGCGCAGGTCGATGAACAATACGCCGCCCAGGTCGCGTCTGCGCTGCACCCAGCCGTTCAAAATAACCGTTTCTCCTACGTTGGCTTTCGTTAATGTTCCGCAATGATGTGTCTTTAACAACATGATTACCATCTACCTCCTAAGATTAATAAAGCAAAAATCAATGGGATATCCGCTCCTGCATTGCAGCGGCAAATTGCTCCAGCGATACGGTCTGCTGTTCGCCCGTGGCCATCGTCTTCACGGTAATTTCCCCGCGGGCCAGCTCATCATCCCCGAGGATAGCTACCGCTTTCGCATGGTACCGGTTCGCCGATTTCATCTGGGCTTTGATTTTGCGGCCCAAGTAGTCCTTCTCGGCCTTCAGGCCGGCTGCGCGGAGCTGCTGCAGCAGCTTCGCCACTTCTTTCTCCGCCGCCGCTCCAAGTCCGATCAAGTAGACATCCAGCGGAGGAGCCGTCGGAATCTCTACGCCCTGCGCCTGGAGCACGAGCAGAATGCGCTCCATGCCAAGACCCAGACCCACGCCCGGCTGATCGTTGCCGCCGATTTGACCGACAAGCCCGTTGTAACGGCCGCCCCCGCCGATCGTATCGATCGCTCCGATCCCCGCCGCCTTGTATTCGAAAGCGGTGTGCGTGTAATAATCGAGTCCGCGTACGAGACGCGGGTTAATGCGGATCGGAATGTCCATCGCCTTCAAGTGCTCCTGTACGGCCTCGAAATGCACCGTGCACTCCTCATCGAGATATTCCAGAATCGTCGGCGCTCCTTCCCCGTACTTCTGATCGATTTTACAATCAAGAATACGCATTGGATTACGGTCATACCGGGACTGGCAGTCCTTGCACAGCTTATCCTTCACAGGGGCAAAAAACTGCTGGATCTTCTCGCGGTATACCGCGCGGCAGGACGGGTTGCCGACAGAGTTAATCTCGACGGTCACTTCCTTCAGCCCGAGCTCCTTATAAAACGTGTAGCCGAGCGCAATGACCTCAGCGTCGATGCTCGGATCCACAGCGCCGAACGCTTCGATGCCGAATTGGTGGAACTGGCGGTAGCGGCCCGCCTGCGGCTGCTCGTAGCGGAACATCGGTCCGATGTAATACAGCTTGCTGACGTCCGGTTCGCCGTACAGCTTGTTCTCCACATAAGCGCGGACCACGCCGGCCGTTCCTTCAGGGCGGAGGGACATGCTGCGGTCCCCTTTATCGGTGAAGGTGTACATCTCCTTCTCGACGATATCCGTCGTCTCGCCGACGCCGCGCTGGAACAGCTCGGTGTTCTCAAAAATCGGCGTACGGATTTCACGGTAATTAAACCGGGCGCACAGCTCTCTGGCTTTGTTCTCGATATACTGCCATTTCTCAATTTCTCCGGGAAGCAGGTCCTGCGTTCCTTTGGGCTTTTGAATGCTCATCTATGGCAACTCCTTTCTGAAATCGGCGCAATGCTTGGCTTGGTCCCTAAATCAAAAAAACTCCCGCCCCTGACAAAGTCAGGGACGAGAGATTGATAACGTACGTTCTCCCGCGGTACCACCCACGATTCGAATCGAAGCACTTCCTCCCGGCGCAGAAGCTGCACGTGCAGCCTGCCCGCTGAAAGAGGCGTTCCATTCACACTCATGCGGTTAACGCCCGCGTTACGCATTGCAGCTACTGTGTCACGACAAAGTCATGTACGGTTCCCTGCATGTCCTCGGGGAGGTCTGTTCGTTCGATTCACATCGGGAAGCTTGCAGCCTGAGGCTTCCTTCTCTGGGTATGGAGGTTCGAAGTACTGTGTCCCTTCAACGGATCCAAGATTCGTTTCAGCAAAACTAGCCTGTAATGTTAGTATTGTAATATCGAAATTTGGCAAAGTCAAGCAAAATGCGCGTTCTTGCGACAGGAATGGCCAACTGCCCTTTATTTTGCCTCGGTTACCTTCTTATATACGTCACGAACGATCATATAAGTGTCCCCGTTGGTCAGCTCCTGTTTGTTGGAGATGCCATCGACCGTGGCTTTGCTTAGAACGCCTTGGGCTTGCAGTACCTGTAGCGCAGTCCCTTGAGGCGCATCCACCTTCAGCAAAGCTGCGCCCAACTGCGCCGCTTGGTCGAGCGTGAGAGGCTGCTTGGCCGCGTCCTTGACATTGGCGATAACGGCCGCTGCGCTCCCCTGCATGGAAGCCGGCTTGAACTTGCGCATGCCTTCAAGCAGATTAACCATCCGCTGCAAATTGGAAGCCTTGTCCAAATCGAACTCGTTCTTGTATCCGCCTGTAGCGAGTCCAAGACTAACAGCCGTTTTCAAGCCCTCATACGACTTGTTCTCCATGAACGGAGCCGGCTTTAACGCGAATGGCTTCAAGTCCATTCCCTGCTTGTTCAGCATATCCTGAAGCTTGGCGATCGTTTCCTTGGACGCCGACATTTGCCGGAAGCTCATGCCGCTCTCGCTGGCAAGCTTGGCGGCCGCTCCTGCCGCTTCACCTTCCGCCATACCGACCGGAATCACGCGCGCGCTTCCATGAGGAAGCGTGTTATAGCTCGCTGCACGCCCCACGACCAGCAAACCATCCACCTTCAGCGGAACGATGCTGCGGAAAGGAACCGCATATTTATCCGGATCGATGACTACCGCTCCGTTGTCCTTCGGACTGGTTCGCTGAATATCTACCGGGTAGCCTCCGAAAGCGATCCGGTCCCATTGGTCCCGGTTTTCCAGCAGATCGTTAATGGAAAGCCGGTATTCTCCCTGAATATGACGCGATTCGCGCACATACAGCTCGGGAGCGATACCGTCGAGCTCCACGCCCTCAAAATCAGGGTACTTTTCTTTCAAGTAGGCAAGCACGTGCGGCAGCTCGTCCTTCGCGATTTGAAAGGCTTCCTGCTTCGATTTCGGATCGAACGGATCGACTCCGAAGATTTGCAGCGCGTTTACCAGCATCGTGCCGTCCTTCTGACGGCCGCCGTTCAGACCGCGCATGCGGACCTTTTCTTTATTGACGGCAGGATACTCCTGCATTTTATCGAAGCCCCAGAGACTCATCTCGTTAATGCCGTATTTCCCTTGCCCTTTATCCTCCGCGGCAATCGTCTTGCCGAATTGCTTCCACCGCTCGGGCGTAATGTTGCTCAGGCGGAACACCGCGGTAACGGCCATCCGGCTCTTCGGATCGCCCAGATCCTCCCGGCCGACCGTGAACGGAACGCCTGCCGCAGCCGCAATGTCACCATCCTGCGTAGCGTCTATAACCGCTTTCGCTTGAACCGTCTGCTTGGTGCCATCCGCCTTAGTAAGGGTCACTCCGCTTATTTGGGCGGCTGCACTTCCCGCATCGGACGCAACCTGCGGCTCAATCGCTTTGGCTTTCATCAGCACATCGATGTTCTTCTCCTTGGCCACCATTTGGTAGAATGCGTTGGCTGCCGTTGTGACGTCGAAGGAATCCCCTTCGATTTGGTTATACCATTCGCTGAATATACCCTTATTCATAATATCGTGCTTCGTCAGCACATTTTTGGTCGGCTCATAGTTCATATCGATGCTGTTCAGCCAGCCTTCGGTCATAAGCCCCCCCAGTACATCGCGGTCATGCCCGTCCACAAGCAGCGTGGATTGTCCGTTGCGCGCCGCCGATACAGCGGCTGCCACCCCTTCCGGTCCGTCCCGACGACAATCACATCGTAGCTGCTCTTAACATTCTTCACCGACTTGACTTCCTGCAGCGCCTGCGGCTTCGCGGTTGTTCCCGCTCCCGCTCCTCGCTTGGCCAGCATATACGACCCTGCTCCGATCGCCGCAACAAGCACAACGGCGGCGATGGCCAGCAGCCATCCTTTTTTATTACCGGTTGAATACCCCTCTCTACCCATCCTGCACCCCGTATTTCATCATAGTAGTCAGACCTGTCTCGACAACAGACAAATCTCTTATGTATTGACGAAGCTGCTGCGCTATTGGTTTCACTTTTACCTTAAAGCCAAAGCCGCTTCCTGCTGACTGCCCGCCAACTAAGCTTCCTTACTGCAACGAGTTCGGGCAACAATGCTTGTTTCCCTATCAAACGCAAAACTAGATTTAAGTTTACCACATGTAGACCCGCGAATAAAATGCGCAAAAAGGCCCCAGGGAGAATTCCCTCCCGGAAGCCTTTTCATGTCCCCCTCCGTCAGCGAAAGGTTTTGCGGGGCAGCCGCTTCAACTGCTCGCTGATCGAGGAGTAATCAGCGGCCGTTTCGTCTACCGTTAATGCGGCGGCTGTCATGGCAACCGCTTCTCCCATGCTGCAGCAAAGCAGCTGCTGCTCCGGTTGAACCGTCAGTTTCTCTTTTCCCGATTGATGCATCAGATGAGCTCCTTGTTGTGAGGATATATGTCTATGTTGTCCAATTTCAGGGAGCGCTAATCTGGGAGGAAACGATAAATGGAGCGCCTGCCGGAGAAACGGTATTCGCCTCTTTCTGCCGCAAGCCGCTTGTCGTCGTTGACCCAACCGGCCGTTCCGATTGTGCCGCGTTCCGCTTGCAATGGGGCCGCTGAGCCTCAGAGTTGAGAAAATCGGTATAGGCTCTGGTCACGGCCTCTGAAAACCTACTAAACCCAAAAAAGGGTTGTCCCGCACAGCCATTTGACTGCAGGACAACCCTTTCCCGATACGGCAGGGGCTTCCCCTGCCGTCTGCCGCACCAGATCAGCCTAACGGCTTTCCACGATCAGCGTCACCGGCCCATCGTTGACCAGCGATACCTCCATCATGGCGCCGAAGACGCCCGTTTCCACCCTTAGGCCCTGCTCTCTCAGCAGCTCGTTAAACCTGTCGTACAAGGGCAAAGCCTGCTCGGGACGGGCTGCGGCCATAAAGTTCGGGCGTTTGCCCTTGCGGCAATCGCCATAAAGCGTAAACTGGGAGACGGACAAAATCTGACCGCCCGTATCCGTAACGGACAAATTCATTTTCCCGGTCTCATCCTCAAAAATACGCAGACCGGCTATTTTCTCGGCCGCATAGCGCGCATCCTGCTCGGTATCCTCATGGGTCACTCCGACCAGCAGCACGAGCCCGTGCTCGATGGCTCCGGCGATATTCCCCTCCACCGTCACCTGCGCCTGCTTGCTTCGCTGTACTACTACTCGCATCGCTTGTCTTACCTCTATTCTATTTGGCTTCCTCAGGATTGCATGATCCGCTGCACCGAATAAACGTCCCGCACCCGTTTGATCTTTTCTACAACCGAGTGCAGATGCTCCACATTGCGGATCAGAATCGTCATATGAATGATCGCCATTTTATTCTTGTCCGAACGGCCTGTCACCGCAGAGATCAGCGTCTTGCTCTCCGAAACGACATGGAGCACGTCATTCAGCATATCCGGACGGTTATGGCCGGTAATCTCAATTTCTACGCTGTAGTTCGCTTCCACCGCGTCCGACCATTCCACTTCAATGACGCGGTTCCCTTCCTCGCCGCAATCGGGCGCAGGGATATTCGTGCAGTCCGCGCGGTGAACCGATACGCCCCGGCCGCGCGTGATGTAACCGATGATCTGGTCTCCCGGCACCGGATTGCAGCAGCGGGCAAAGCGAACGAGGAGGTTGTCCACTCCTTTCACGCGTATACCGTGGGTTGGCCGGTTTTTGCGCTCGGCAGGGGCTTTAACGACTTCCTTGATCTCGTTCGTTAATTGAAGCGCCTGCGCCTGAGCTTCCTCCGCTTCCTTGCGCATCTTCTCGGTGAGGCGGGTAACGATTTGGGCGGCCGTAATCCCGCTAAAGCCGACGGCAGAGAACATGTCCTCGACTTCGTTGAAATTAAACTTTTTGGCCACCTCAAGGAGCTCATCGTCTTTCATCAGCGTAGGCGGATCGATGCCGAGACGTCTCAGCTCGCGCTCGATCGCATCCTTGCCCTTCTCCACGTTCTCTTCGCGCTTTTCCTTCTTGAACCACTGCCGGATTTTACTGCGCGCATGGGAAGACTGGGCCAGCTTAATCCAATCTTGACTGGGCCCATAGGAATGCTTGGAGGTCAAAATTTCCACGATATCCCCCGTTTTCAAACGATGATCCAGCGGTACGATCCGGCCATTTACTTTGGCGCCGATCGTCCGGTTGCCGACCTCCGTATGAATCCGGTAGGCAAAGTCCAACGGGACCGAGCCGGCCGGAAGCTCGATCACCTCACCTTTAGGTGTAAAGACGAAAACAAGGTCCGAGAAGAAATCCATCTTCAACGATTCCACAAACTCGGACGCATTTTCCGTATCCTGCTGCAGCTCCAGAATTTCCCGGAACCAGCCGACCTTATCCTCGAAGCTGCCTGAAGGCACCATGCTGCCTTCCTTGTAAGCCCAGTGCGCAGCCACTCCGTATTCCGACGTTTTGTGCATTTCGAAGGTACGAATCTGAACCTCGAGAGGCTCTCCCTTCGGGCCGATAACCGTCGTATGCAGGGACTGGTACATGTTCGGCTTCGGCATCGCGATATAATCCTTGAACCGGCCGGGCATCGGCTTCCAAAGCGTATGAATAATGCCTAAAGTGGCATAGCAGTCTTTTATGTTATCTACAATGATCCGCAGGGCAAGCAGGTCGTAAATTTCGTTAAACTGCTTGTTGCGCGCCGTCATTTTCTTATAAATGCTGTATATATGCTTAGGTCGTCCGGAAATATCGCTTTCTATCCCCATTTCGGACAGCTTCTCGTTAACTGTGGAGATGACGTCATCGATATATTTCTCCCGCTCCGCCCGCTTCTTCTGCATCAAATTAACGATCCGGTAATACTGCTGCGGATTCAAATAACGGAGTGCGATGTCTTCCATTTCCCACTTGATCGCGGAAATACCGAGACGGTGTGCAATCGGGCAAAAAATCTCCAGCGTTTCGTCGGCAATCCGGCGCTGCGCTTCCTCGGACTGATGCTTTAACGTACGCATATTGTGCAATCTATCGGCAAGCTTGATCAGGATGACCCGAATATCCTGAGCCATAGCTACAAACATTTTACGGTAGTTTTCGTTCTGATGCTCTTCCTTGCTTTTGAACTTGATTTTTTCCAGTTTAGTCAAGCCGTCCACCAGCATGGCACAGGTTTTGCCGAATTTGGCCTCAACCGTCTCCAAAGAAACCGTCGTATCCTCTACCACATCGTGGAGCAGCGCGGCGATGATAGATGTCGTATCCATCTGCATGTTAACCAAGATTTCGGCAACCGCAAGCGGATGCAGGATATAAGGCTCCCCGGATTTGCGAACTTGGCCCGAATGAGCCTGTTCAGCGAACTCGTAGGCTTCCCTAATCCGCTTCAGATCATTTTCTTTGACGTAGCCGGCCGCCTTCTCAAGAAGCTGCTCTATCCCCATTCGTTTATCCATTCCCTTAAATCGATTTTAATTCATTATGCCTCCCCGATAGGCACTACGTCAACTTATTTGCTCTATTTCGACATATTTTGCTGCTGTCTAAGAGGTTTTAGCATCCCGGAGGGGACAATCGCTCAAGCCGGAGCTTGCTCAGGTCAAATTAGAGCTTGCTCAGCGCCTCCTTAATCAGCTCCCTGCGCTCCCGAATGTAGCTGCGGATCAGCTGGCGCTCTCCGTCGAAAACGGACAGCGACCACTTCCTGGCGGTATCCCTATATATATGAGGCGCAATACTCTGCGTCATTTTCAGTACAAGCGGATCGATTTTGGTGACGGTAAAATGGGACTTCAAAATTTGCTTTAACAGGTTTTTATAGCGAAGCCTGACGGCTTTATTGGAAAGCAGCTTTTTGGTCAGCTCGTTATAGCCGGTTACCCGGACCAGATCGCTGCCGCATTTTTTGCCATAGCAGTTCCGGCCCCAGGTTCCTTCATAATCCCAAGGAATCATCCGGTATTTCTTTCTGGTTTTATGCCGGTATACGGCGTAGTTCTGGTCGAAGCCGTCGTAATTTCCCGTACACACCGCTCCCGCCAGCCATCGCAAATAGTTGTCGATATCCAGCTCCTTCATCAAGTATCGGCTTAATTGCGGTTCTTTAAGCGTATTCAGCCGTGAAATGAACGCCTTCCACTCGGTACGATCCGCCTGCCTGCCCATCTTTTGCTCGTAGCCTTTAAACAAAGACGACTTCTTCCGGTCGGATTCCGGGCCCAGCAGGCTGAAATTCGCGTAATCATTCACCGCGTAGAACAAAGATTGAACCGCAATCCCCCGCCGCCGGAAAAACATCCGGTCTACGCCCTCGATCTCCAGGTAGACCCCCAGGCTCTCCTCATTCAGCTTCAGAAGGCAGTGACGGGTACTGGAGCAGGGCACTCCGATCCATTCAAAAAACTTGAACGATAAAGCATTGCGTATCATGGAAGGATCGTCATATTCCGCATTGTAATGGAAGGTTTTGCCCCTGCGGACGATCTCATACGACCGTTTAGGGTAGTTTCGCGTATGCCCCCCGCGGTAACGCAGCTGAATCGGCTCTCTTTTGCCTCCGCTAACGATAAAAGCATCGACGAACTTGTCGCTCCATATATCTTTCTCCAATGTCTTCAGATCCTGATCGCCAATCACAATGTTTCGAGTGGGAAGCTCCATCTGCTGAAAACCGCCTCTCTATGTCAAAGATGACCGCTCCGACGTCTCGTAGAAGTGACGGCGCAAGGACTGCTCCCTAAGACCGTGCCCCAAGACGTGTGCGTATGACGTGATTGATTCCTGGCGGCAAATGCTTATTTTCACCCGTGAACCAACCAAGAAAAAAGCCTATCAAATGAATTGATAGACTTCTTATAGGTAATTCACTGTATGCGATTATCCATACTGAAGCCACGGCGTCTGTTCCCATAGGAACAATTATCCGATGTCGTGGCTGCTATAGCCGCCCTCTTGATGCTTATTATGACCGCACAAGCACCAATATTCCTGCGCGATAGGGCTGTAATGGCTGCGATGGCTTTTGTGGCCTTGGCTTACATGACTTTTATGGCTCTTATGGCTTTTATGACTTTTGTGCTCCCAGCAGCAGTGTTGGCTGCGATTGCCTTTTGTTGTTTCGCCCTGCATGCTGCGATGGCTTTTGTGGCTATGGTTTCCTTTGCTGCATTCCTTCCAAGATTTCATTTTAGGGCTGCTTTTGCTCTCCTTAGCGCATCCACAGCTTTTACCTTTGCTCTTCCCCTTGCTTCTATCAACACTCATTTCATCTGCCTCCTATTTTTAGAATTAGTTTATTCTATGAAGAAATCATAGGAAGGTTCTGGACCATAGTTCATAGATTCGGAAATATATCAATATCCCTATGTTTTGGTATCTTACAATCCTAGCGGAGATAGAAGTGGAATTTACTATTTCTAGATTTCAAACCAGTACCAATCCTTACCGGATACATATATTTAAATTATGGATTCCCTATCATGACTGTTGGAAGGAGGCTGGTGCCGATGGGGTAAATCGATAGACTATCGGCAATTTTTCCAATAGATGCTTCAACAGAGGAGGGCAGGATCCCGTACTTGGCGCACCGGGATTCTATAGACTTCAGCAAAGCTAGTTGTTTCACGGGGGAGATTATAATAGAAACTTCCGCTTCCTTGTGGAGTGATTCCCTCAAACAATACAAGCAATCCATTGGGATTGGAGGTGCAACTATGACGGCCATCAAAGCCTTGATTGGAAAACAGGTCGAGCTTCTCATTTCAGGCAAAAAAACACCGATGCAGGGCAAGCTGATCGATGTGGGCAGCGATATTCTCGTTTTATATAACGGAAAAAAGTTTCAATATACCCCTCTGCTTCACTTGAAGCAGCTTACTCTATCCGAAGAAAGCCCGATCCCCTGCGAGGATAACCTAACGGATGAGCTCCCTTTTGAAAATCAAACGGATATCGCCTATCGAAAGATTCTCATGAATGCCAAAGGGGTTTTCAGCGAGATTTATACAAGCGGGAATCAGACCATCCACGGCTATGTGACAAGCATTATGAATGACTACTTCGTCTTCTACTCCCCCGTGTTTCATGCAGTATATATTCCCATGCAGCATTTAAAATATATGATTCCTTATGATCCGAATGTAACGCCTTATGCATTGACTCCCGAGCGTTTTCCGCTCAGTCCCGCGACAATGACCTTGGCCCGGACCTTCGACCAGCAGCTCAAAAAGCTGGAAGGCCAGTTCGTGATCCTGAATTTGGGTGAGCATGCGAACAGAATCGGCCAGCTTAAAACGATACAAAATCATTTGATCGAGCTGGTCGCAGCCGGCGGCGAACCGGTTTTTCTTCATATGGATCATATTAAAAGCGTTCATTTGCCGTAATCCGCCATGTCGGAAGCATGCATCGTTTAAACAAAAAAAAGACCCGAATTCCTATCCGGATTCGGGTCTTTGACTTATTAATATTGAACCAGGGAAACGATATCGATTCCGCCCAGCTTCTCGCGTCCGTTCAGTTCCTCCAGCTCGATCAGGAAGGCCGCACCGATAACTTCGCCGCCCAGCTGATTAACCAAATTAATCGACGTCGCAATCGTTCCTCCGGTTGCCAGCAAATCATCGGCAATCAGCACCTTCTGCCCCGGCTGGATGGCATCCTTGTGCATCGCAAGCTTATCCTTGCCGTATTCAAGCGCGTAGTCGGCCTCAATCGTCTCGCCCGGCAGCTTGCCGCTCTTGCGAATAGGTACGAATCCGATGCCCAGCTCAACCGCGAGCGGCGCTCCGATAACAAAGCCGCGCGCCTCCGGCCCGGCAATAACGTCGATCTGCTTATCCTTCAGCTGACGCGCCATTTCTTGAATGACCTGTTTGTATGCAGGTCCGTTATGCAATAAGGTCGTGATGTCCTTGAAGCTGATGCCCGGCTGCGGGAAATCTTCAATGACGCGGATATATTCTTTGAAATTCATACTATTTCCTCCAATAATGTCGATTGTGCCTTCGTCTGTGCGGCTTTAAGAAGCCATTCCTGTAGCTCTTGTGCGCTGGAATACAGCAGTATCTGCTCCACCTCCATGCTTTGCTGCCGTTTCCGGTACAAAGCCGAGGTAGCTAAATCTTTCTTGGCCGGCTGCGGTACGGCCGTAATTCCTTCGGGGCTTTGATGGATAAACCCCAGCTCGGTGAACACGTCCAGCATGAACTGCACTAAGGCCGGGGATAAACCGGAGCGTCTGGAAATCCCGTCCAGGAATACGTTTCGCGCCAGCGGCCTTCCCTGCTGCTGCTGTACCGCGCCGTATACTTTCTTGAACATATCCCGGGTCGGCAGAGAGCTTTCCTTCTTATCGCCGGAGCTGAAGACGGCATACCAGCGTTGAACCTTAACAGCCTGTGCCACAGCCGACTCCAGCTCAGATAACGAAGGAGGGAGATCGTATAAGATCCAGTCCGTTGCCTCCGCCAGAGATCCCCGCTCTGCCATACCGTTTAAAGGAATCAATCCGGGCTTCCCGCCCGGCTCCATCCCCCAAACCGGATAAGACTCGAACAGATACCGCTGCGTTCGGGCCGCGTTCGAATCGAATGCAATAATAGCGGACATCGGAGTTCCCTCCCCTCCTTTACCGAGGGACGGGGACTGCTGCTGCAATCGCTCGGCAAGCTCCTTGAGCCTGTTCTCGAGCTTCGCCGCTCCGCGCCAATCGAACAGCTGAATATGTTCGATTCGGGCATCCTGAAGAATCATCTGCGGCTTGCGCACGCCGTTCCATTCATTCACCGACAGCTCGCCCAAAACATCCATCGCCGCCGTTGAAGATATCCACGGCAGCAGCCCGCTCTTATTGAACCCTACCGCATCCAGCGCGGCAGAGGTTTCCTGAACGGCTTGCTGCAGCGTCAGCTTGATATGCTGCTGCTCCTTGCCTATCGTCCTCAGCTCCTGATACCGGACGCTTGGAATAACGAAACGAGGCGTCGGATTCCCCATGCCGAACGGACTCAGCTGCTCCAGCTGGCGAATCGTCTCCAAGGAGACGTCTTCCAGGGTGCTGACCAGGTCCGCCTGCAGAATCGGCGTATAGTCCTCCGGAGACAGCCACTCCTCGGCCAGCAGGTTCAGCCTGCGCTCAAGCTCGGGCAGCTTCTCCCGGGCCAAGGTCATGCCCGCCGCCGCTTGATGCCCGCCGAAATGATCCATCAGATCATGGCAGCGGGTAAGCGCCTGATGCATATCAAACCCGGCGATCGAGCGCGCGGAGCCTTTCGCCATGCCGGTCTCTTGATCAATGCCCAATATAATCGTGGGGCGGTATACTTTATCGACCAGCTTCGAGGCGACGATACCTATAACCCCCACATTCCACTGCTCCCGGGCGAGCACGATCACGCCGGGCAGGCCTCCCTGCTCGGCTTTTTTCTGCTCCAGCAGTTCAATCGCTTCCTTGGTCATTTCCTCAACAAGCCGCTGCCGTTCTTTATTGAGATGATCCAGCTCTTCAGCCATCTGCACCGCGGAAGCCAAATCCTCCGAAATAAGCAGACGAACCGCATCATCGGCATTGTTCAGCCTGCCGCTCGCATTGATGCGCGGCGCCAAGGCAAACCCGATATGGGTCGCATTCACGTCCTTCGCTGCGATGCCGCCAACTTCCAACAGGGCGCGGATCCCCTTATTCGAGGTTGACCGCATCCGTTCGATGCCCTGCCGGACGATAACCCGGTTTTCGTCAAGCAGCGGCATCAGATCGGCCACCGTCCCGATGGCTGCAAATTCGAGCAGCTCTTCGGGCCAGCGGTTTAACAACGCCTGCGCCAGCTTCAGCGCAACGCCTACGCCGGCCAGCTGCTTGAAGGGATAGGGGCAGCCCGGCTTTTTCGGGTTAATGATGGCAAATGCGTCCGGCAGTCGTTCCGGCGCCTCGTGATGATCGGTCACGATAATGTCAATGCCGAGCTCCGCCGCATAAGCAATCTCTTCCACAGCACTAATCCCCGTGTCCACGGTAATAATCAGCTGCACCCCTTGGTCGCGGGCAGCCTCCATCGCCGCTTTGTTAAGACCGTAGCCTTCGTGAACACGGTGCGGGATATAGTAATCGAAGGAAGCATTCAGCTGGCGGAGCAAATGCACCATCAGCGTGGTGCTGCTTACTCCGTCGGCATCATAATCTCCATACACCCGAATGTACTGCCCTTGCTCCAACGCCTCCCGAATCCGAGCGACAGCTTGGTCCATACCATCTAAAAGGAACGGATCGTGAATCAGATCCGTTCCTCCGAATAAGAATGCCGCCGCATGCTCCTTGTCCGCAATTCCTCTCACGACTAACAGTCGGGCTACGAGAGGAGAAATATGCAGCTCGTTCGACAATTCCTCCACCTGACGAGCATCAACCTCGCTTATTTTCCACCTTGCCCGTGCTTGAAGCATGTGTAACCTCCGTTTTAATGCAATAAAGTGGGGTAATGATCGGGATCGGAATCCGCATTGTTCTTGTACGGATATCCCGGATCATAAGGATTAACGTGAATCGATACGTCCGAAACATGATGAAATCTTTTCATCAGCGCTTGCTTCGCAAGCCTTGCAATTTCATGCCCCTCTTGAACCGAGATTCTCGGGTTCACGCTGATTTGAATATCTACCAGGACGTAATGTCCGTGCTCTCTCGCCCGCAGCTCGTCAACCGCAATAACGCCTTTAATCGTTTGTACCGTCTGAATCAATGCTTTTGCGTCATCTTCATGAAGCTTGTGCTCCATATGGCTATGTACGGCTTCCATCACAAGACGGCAGCCCATTCTCAACACCAGAAACGCAATAAAAACACCCGCCAAAGGGTCTAAATAATAAAGATAAGCATAACCGGAATAATTGCCGATAATGGCTCCCAATACGCCGACCAAAGCGGCCAGCGAACTATATAAATCCGACCTGCGCTCCCCTTCAAAGACGGTGAACCTAGGAGTAGAAAGCTTGCTTCCCAGCCGGGATTTATACTGGAACATGAATTCTTTTACCACAATAGAGATCGCGATAGCAACCAAAGCGGAGGCTCTAGGCGCAGACGCTACGCCATGGTAGAGCGTCTTCAGGGATGTCACGGCGATTTCGCAGCCGATGGCCAGCAGAACGACAGAGACGATAATGGAGATCATCACTTCGGGTCTTCCCTGTCCGAGCGCGCGCTGATCCTCCTTGGGCTGCTTTGCCGCCCTTAGTCCTGTCAGCACTACAAAAGAGCCTGCCACGTCCGAGGCCGAATGGAGAGCGTCCGCGATCAGCGCCTTACTTCCGGAGAAGTATCCCATCGCCCCTTTCATGACCGCCAGGCCAAGATTGCCGACGATACCGATCCAAGTGCCGAATTCGGCTTTTTGCATACGTTCCTCAGTCATGGGGCCACTCCTTAAGGGAATTGATAGAAAGGCCGCGGAAATATAGATTTACGCGGCCAGCTATTATTCTTTTACTGCAGCAGCCCTGGTTTTAGAACTCAAGGATTTATTCTTCAGCAGATAATACAAAGGACTGGCAATACAAATGGAGGAATACGCCCCCGAGGTCAATCCGATAATTTTGGCAAGCGCGAACAGCTTGATGGACTCGCTGCCGAAAATAAACAAGCACAGCGCGGCGATAAGAACAACCACGACCGTATTAATATTTCTCGCCATCGTCTGCCAAATACTGTTGCTCAGCATATTGGACAAATCTTCCGAGGTTTTCAGGCGGGTGAAGCGCAGATTCTCTCTGACCCGGTCAAAAATAACGATTTTATCGTTGATAGAATAACCGATTGTTGTCAGAACAGCCGCAACAAACGGCAGATTCACTTCAAAGCGGCAAATAGCGAATACCGCAATAACGATGAAAGCATCATGCAAGATGGCGATAATGGCCGCAATGGCAAACCGCCATTCAAAGCGAATACTTACGTAAATGCAAATCGCAACGCTGGCAATGGCTACCGCAATCATGGCTTTGACGCCCAGCTCGCGGGCAATGTCCGGCGATACGGTGTTGACCTCCTGCGAAACTTTGTCGCCGAAGGCGGTCTTCATGCCTTCATTGATTTTCTTCACATCGGCTTCGGAAAGGATCGTGTCATACCGCGCCGAGATATGGTCATTGTTGCCGCTGATCGAAACAACCGCAGGCTTCAATCCCAAACTGTCGAACGTTTTATCCACTTGCTCCCGGGTCACGGTTTGTCCCGCATTAATATCGAGCGAGGTCCCCGCTTTAAAGTCAACGCCATAATTCAGGCCGAAGGCTACAAGCACGATCAGGCCGATCAGCAAAAGCGCGGAAGAAATGCCGAAAAACTTGTTGCGGTTTTTTATAAAATCAAAATGGTTCCTATAGTCCACGGATTTCGGCCTCCTTCACACCGTACAAGGACGGCTTATTAAACTTGTTGCTCTTGATCAACAAGTGAATGAGGAGACGCGAGAAGAATACGTTCGTCAGAATACTCAAAATAATACTCATAATCGTCGTTAAGGCAAATCCGCGGATCGCTCCGTTCCCCACGTAGTACAATACAGCGGCGGAGATCAAGTTCGTAATGTTCGCATCCATGATTGTACGGAACGAATGCTTGGAACCGGATTTCAAGGAAGAAAGCAAGCTTTTGCCGCTGCGGATTTCTTCTTTGATCCGTTCATACGTAATGATGTTGGCGTCGACCGCCATCCCGATCCCGAGCACGAAGGCCGCGATCCCCGGCAGGGTCAGCGTCGCTTTCATCAGCCAGAATGCGCCCAGCAGCAGCCAGATGTAAGTAATGAGGGTAAAGGCTGCAACCAGACCCGGCAAGCGGTAAAAAGCAACCATGAAAATCAGAATCAGAATCGCGCCGATTAAACCGGCTTCGACCGTTTGGTGCAAGGACAACTGGCCAAGCGATGCGCCGACCACTTGCGTATATTTCTCGGTCAGCTTCAGCGGCAGAGCCCCTAAGTTGATCGTATCGGCAAGCTCCTTGGCTTCCTCATACGTATAATTACCGGAAATGGTAGCATTGCCGTCCGACAGTACGCTCTGTACGATAGGCGCGGACAACTGCCGCTCGTCCAAATAAATGGCAAGCGGTTTACCCACCAGCTTCTCGGTGACCTTTTTAAATTTCTCGGCGTCTTTTACTTTAATATTGATTTGCGCACGGTTGGACTGGTCAAAGCCTACTTTGGCCGCGCCCTCTACGAAATCGCTCCCAATCATTTCCTTCGTGCCGTCAGGACCGCGGAATGTCAGTTCAGCCGGCTCCTTCATGCTCTTGCGGACTTCTTCTTCGTTCTTTACGTCCGCCAAACGAACACGAATGCGGTTCGTTCCTTCCGTCGTCACTTCCGGCTCGGCAACGCCCAAGGAATCGGCGCGCTTCTCCAGGCTGCGGGCTGTCTCTTTCAGCGCGTCCTGCGTGACTTGCTTGCCTGCCTCAATCGGCTCGGCGACATACAAAATTTCGAAACCGCCCTTTAAGTCCAATCCCAGCTTAATGTTGTTAACCAAGCTTGGAGTGGTATACCCGGCAATGCCCAGCGTCACAAGCACTACCAGAATAAAGATCACAATCCGTTTCATATAAATAACGATCTCCTTCCAGTCTCAATATGCCTATTATACCTACCTGCGAAAAACGAGTCAATTTGACAAATTTCCAGCCGGTCGCAAGAAGCGTTCGTTCCATCGGAAAAAAAATAACCCTTCCGTTATTTGAAAGGGTCCGATTTATAAATGCTCATGGTCAGCCAGTTCATAAAGCTCGTGACCTTAAGCGATAAAATATCGTTTACAATCCTGTGGAGATGCGGAATTCCGGTTTTCCGGTACTTGTCGCTTACGCACTCCCATATCTCCTTGCCTGTCACATGCTCGTAGCCGAGCATATGAAATTCCTCCGCCTTGCTGTTACATATATTCTCAATGACCCCACTCAATTCCTCATCGGACAATGGCTCCTCGGTCTGCTCCTGCTCCGCAAGCATAGGCTCCTCCGCTTCCTCTTCAGCCTTTAAAACCGATGCGTCACGCTCCTCTTCCCCCATCGCCGTTCCCTCCTGCCGCGCAGCATTCTGATTTGTAAGCTAATATTCGCTGCGAACCGTTCATTTCCTGCCCTGGCAGCTCAAAATTGATAAAAATTGTGCATGCCATAGGACAGGTTCCGCATATCCATTAAGTAACCCATGGGAGGAAGAGGGATTTACAATGACGAAACAGTCGTTCATACACGGCACCATGATTCTGCTTGCAGCCGGCATAATTAACCGCATCCTCGGCTTCATTCCCAGAATTACGCTCCCCCGGCTGATCGGTGCCGAAGGCGTAGGGCTTTATCAGATGGGCTATCCCTTCCTGATCGTCCTGATGACTCTGATTACAGGCGGCATCCCCATTGCGGTAGCCAAGCTGGTCGCCGAGGCCGAGGCGGAGAACAACGAAGCCCGGATCCGGCGTATTTTTCGGCTTGCGCTGAGCTTCTCTACAGGCCTGAGCATTCTTTTCGCGGCCATGAGCCTATTGGGAGCCCGCTGGATTACGGACCATTTGTTTACGGATTCCCGCGTGTACCTGACCTTCATCTGCATGACGCCGATTCTCATCTTCGTGGCCGTCGGTTCCGTGTACAGGGGATACTTTCAAGGAAGGCAAAATATGGTGCCCACCGCACTCTCGCAGGTCGTCGAAACGATCGTCCGCATATTTACCGTTCTGCTGTTCGCCTATTGGATGCTGCCTTACGGGATTGAGTATGGCGCGGCGGGTGCGATGGTCGGCGTCCTCATCGGAGAAATCTGCGCCGTCGCCGTGCTCTACATTTCTTATCGCCGCAGCCGCAGAAGCTCTCACGGCGTTCCTTCGGCCAGAATCGGCTCGGAGCTCATGGCCGGAAGATGGCACCAGCTGCGGCAGCTGATGGGACTGGCCGTTCCGATTACCGGGAGCAAGCTTGTCGGCTCATGCTCCTATTTTTTCGAATCGATCCTGATTGTCCAGAGTCTGGCCTTGGCCGGCGTAGCCCCCGGGCTGGCAACCGCACAGTACGGCGCTCTGCAGGGAATGATTATGCCAGTCCTGCTGCTCCCGAGCGCTCTGACTTACTCCTTATCCGTCTCCTTAATTCCGTCCTTATCGGAGGCCGCGGCCCAAGGGGACATGAAAACGATTCATGCCAGACTCCATCAATCCTTGAAGCTCGCCCTGGTGACAGGCGCCCCTTTTGCCATGATGATGTTCGTGCTTGCCGAGCCGCTTTGCCAGTATTTATACGGCAGCCGCGAAATTGCCTCCATGCTCAAGATCATGGCGCCGGTGGCGCTGTTCATCTACTGCCAGGCTCCGCTTCAGGCAACGCTCCAGGCAATCGAACAGGCCGGGAAGCGCCCTGGTCAATACTTTGATCGGCTCCGTAGCCAAGCTTGCACTTATCGTCCTGCTTGCAAGCAAGCCGCAGTTCGGCATCCTGGGCGCGATTGTAGCCATCAACATCAATATTGTGCTGGTCACTCTTTTGCATTGGCACAGTGTGGTCAAGCTGCTCCGTTTCCGGATGCATGGCGCCGATTTTCTGAAAATAGCCGCCGCGGTAGCGGTTTCGGGCTGGGCGAGCTATTCCATCATGCAGTTTCAGTGGTCGGATAACGGCTTGATCCGCTTTATGGCGGCCTGCACCGCAGGCATGCTCTTATACTTGATCTGCTCGGTCTTCCTCCGCCTTATTCAGCGCAGCGATCTGCTGCGGATCGTATGGCTGGGCAAAAAATTCGTCAAATAAAAGCCGGCGGCGGAATACGATTTTCCGGTTCCGTTCTTCCGGCTTCCGGTTTACCTTTTACCGTTTCCGGTCGATAAACCATCTCCCCCGATGATCGATCGTACAGAAAAAAACCTCTTTAAACTCACGAACTCCTTTGGATTGCAGCTGGCTTTTCAGCCAAAACCTCGTCTTCCCGATTTTTTCCAGGCCATCGTCCTGTACCTTTCCATCCATGATAAGCGGTACGGGCAGGCCCTCGTAGCGAATTTTCGGCTGCTTATCGTCCGCCTCCTGCGGTGCAGGGGGCTTTTTTTCCACAACGGTCAGCTTTCCGGACGGCTCCAGAATGGCAAATTCCACATCCGCCACATCCATCACCCTGTTCTGTCTCAGCTGCAGCAAAAGATCGTCCAAGTTATAGCGGTGCTGCTTCATCACTTTGCGGTTCAGCTCTCCGTTCTGAATAATGTAAGCGGGCTTTCCTTCAAAAAGCCGGCGCAGCTTCTCATTTTTCAGCGACAAAAAGGCAATGAAGATTTGAACGCCAACCAAGGTGATCATCGGCAAAATTCCTTCGAACATCGGCTTCTCCGTATCCTCCAGCACAAAAACCGCAATTTCCGCTATCATGATCGAAATGACCAGATCAAATACCGACAGCTTTCCGATCTCGCGCTTTCCCATAATGCGCAATGTCAGGAAAACGATAAAGTAAACCAAAATGGTGCGAAAAAAAAGGGTCAGCATATCCGCGGCTCCTTCCTCGGTTGAGTACAGGGCTGTTTCCATGGATATTTTGACCTTGGGGTTATCATGTCATACCGTTTACCGGCTTACGAATTGTTGGCAATAATCTCTGTTTGAACCGGCTATGTATTACAGCAGCACGAATATCACATAGGCTGATGCAGCAATTAACGAGAACAGCGCCGTCCATGCTCCGAACTTCATAAACTGTACGAAGGTAAGCCTGTGCCCTTCCCGCATGGCAAGTCCGGAAGCGATGATGTGAGCCGTCGAACCAAGCAATGTAGCACTGCTGCCGATCCCCGTTCCCAATGCCACACTCAGCCATAAGGCACGGATCTGACTTCCGTCCGCTGCGTCCAAATGGGAAATCAAAGTCCGGACAAGCGGGATGACCGCGGCTGTGTAAGGTACTCCATCCAGCGTGGCGGAAGCAATGCCCGATACCCAGAGTAGAAGCAGGGAAAGATATCCGGGATTTCCGGAAGAAAGCTCCATCAGCTTGACCGCCGCCTGGTTCATTACGCCTGTCCGTGTAACCCCGCCTGCTAAAACAATAAACCCTAATAAAAAAGCCAATGTTCCCCAATCTACGGAAAATACGGCATCCTTCCATCTGCCCTGCTTCACGTTCAGCAAAATCAGCAGGACCGCGCCGCCTATTGAAATCCAGGCAATCGAGAACGGCAGCTTGGACTGGAGAATAAACCCGGCAATAACGAGCAGCCATACAACCGATGCAGCCGCTGCCGCCCTCTTGTCCCGGAGGAGAGACGGCGTGTCCCACGATTGCAACGTCGCTGCCGGCAGGACGGCTTCTCTCCATACCTTGGCATACCCTACACGAAAGACAACCAGCAGTACGCCATAGCTCAGCACCATAATCGGCCCCAAGCGCATCCAGAAATCGTTAAAAGTAAGCGCTCCCCCCTCCAGCGTCCCCAGCAATACATTCGGCACGGTGCCGATTAACGTCGCGCTTCCTCCCAGCGTGGCCGCTATCGACTCCCCTATAATCCAGGGAAGCGGCGGCCATCCGTTCTTCTTAGTTAATGACAAGGTTAACGGCACCAGAATGAGCACCATACTTACCGAATCCAGAAACGCCGCCCCGCATGCGGCGACAAGCGTCAAGACAACGAAAAGCCGGAATGCGCTTCCGCCGATTCGCTGCGCCAGTTTAACGGCCAGGAATGCCGTCAGGCCGGTCTCGGCTGCCATCCCCGACATAACCATCAAGCCCGCGTACAGAAAAATCGTTTCCCAAGCCAGATGACTTCCCCACAGCGCGCCGAACGATTCAACGCCGAGCAGGAGCATAAGAATTACGCCGCCCCAGGCCACGTAAGCCCGAGGCAGACTCCCTGATACAATCAGTGCAAAAGCTGCTATAAAAATAATCATTCCGGCTATCTGCTGCCATTGTGCAAGCTGCCATTCCATAATTGTTTCCACTTCCTTTCGGTGATTTCCGAAAAAAACTCATTCCGGTTTTTTCCAAATTGAACGTGGTAGGATGCACCCGACATTATACTTGATTTCCCTCCTCTCCGTCCAGAACAACCCGTACTATTTTTATGTACGGACCCATACAATGATGATAGAAGAGTTGTGAAAGGAGAACCGGACCCATGAAGCAATCGCCTTTATTCTCTGGTTTAATGTTCGCTATGGTATTTATGCTCATCGGCACGCTGTTGACTTCTTTATTGATGCTTGCAACCAGTCTGCAGGAAAGCTCCTTGTTCGCCTATACCATGTCCATTCACGGCATCGCCATGTTTATCGGGGGCATCGTCTCCGGGAAACGAAGCGAGAGCAAGGGCTGGTATCACGGCGGCGTGCTGGGGATCGTGTATACGCTTATCGTCTGGCTCATCGGCTTCCTGGCCTATGATGCGGGCTTCTCGGCGCAAACCCTCTACCTGGCTCTACTGTCCTTTGCAGCCGGCGCGTTGGGAGGCATGATTGGTGTTAACGTTAAAAAATAGGACGGGTCATCCGCCCCGCCGCCCCATGCGACCGGCAACAAAAAATGCGAGCCATCCTATTGCCAGGAGGCTCGCATTTTTTGGTGTTTCTCCGTACTTACTTCTTCTCTTCCGCAGAAGCGGTGCTTGACACCGCATTCACCGCAGAACGCTCGAAGGTGAGCTTGGTTACATCGTTGACACGCAAAATAACCGTATCGTCGGTAATCTCCAAGATCGTTCCGTGAAGGCCTCCGATGGTGACGACCTTATCGCCTTTTTTCAGATTGCCCAGCATCATGGAACGTGTCTTTTGACGCTTCTGCTGGGGACGAATCAATAAGAAATACAGGACGACAAACATTAAAACTAACGGACCGTATGTAATTAAATAACCTTCCAGCCCCTGCGCTTGAGCAGGTGCATCAGCTGCTAACCACATGCGTTATCCCCCCTTTCCCTTTACTATACGTTTAAAAACCTTTTCCGTTTTCATCTAAGCCGTATTTTTCAAAAAAATGATCACGGAAATCCAGCAGCCGGTCTTCTCGAATCGCTTGCCGGACCTGACGCATCAGCTCTAACAGGAAGTGAAGGTTATGATACGTTGTCAGACGAATCCCGAACGTCTCGTCCGCTTTGAGCAAATGCCGTATATACGCGCGCGAATAATTCGTGCACGTGTAGCAGGAGCATTCCGGATCCAGCGGGCCGAAATCTTCGGCAAACTTGGCGTTCCGTATGACCAGCCGGCCTGAGCTTGTCATGCAGGTGCCGTTCCGTGCAATACGAGTCGGAAGCACGCAATCGAACATATCGATCCCGCGTACCGCTCCTTCGAGCAGCGCATCCGGCGAGCCTACGCCCATCAAATAACGCGGCTTGTTGAACGGCATCAGCGGCACCGTATAATCCAGCACCTCGTACATTAGGTGCTTGGGCTCACCGACGCTTAATCCCCCAATAGCATACCCCGGGAAATCCATGGAAGTCAACTCTGCTGCGCTCTGTTTGCGCAAATCCTCGTACATGCCCCCTTGAATGATCGCAAAAAGGGCTTGATCGTCCGGCCGGGCGTGACTTTGCAGGCAGCGTTCGGCCCAGCGCGTCGTACGCTCAAGCGATTGCTTCGCATAAGCATGCTCAGCGGGAAAGGGCGGACATTCGTCGAACGCCATCATAATGTCCGATCCGAGCGCATTCTGTATTTCCATCGCCTTCTCCGGCGAAAGAAACAGCTTGTCCCCGTTCAAATGCGATTTGAAGGCAACGCCCTCTTCGCTGATTTTGCGCATATCGCTCAAGCTGAACACCTGGAAGCCGCCGCTGTCCGTCAGAATCGGACGGTCCCAGTTCATGAACCGGTGGAGTCCTCCCGCTTTTTGGACAATCTCATGGCCCGGACGCAAAAAGAGGTGGTATGTGTTGCTTAAAATAATGTGCGCGTCCATCGCCTTGAGCTCTTCCGGGCTCATCGTTTTCACCGTCGCTTGCGTACCGACCGGCATGAAAGCAGGCGTTTCAATAACGCCGTGCGGGGTGTGCACCCGGCCCAGACGGGCTCCGGATTGTTTGCACGTTTTAATATGTTCGTAAGTTACTGCAGGCAAGATCATCACTCTTTCTATATTTACCTCTGCCCGGAAGGCGGAGCTTCCGCCGTCCCGGGGACTTTTCCGATGCGTCTGAGTCTGAGCTAATAAATAAACATCGCGTCGCCGAAGCTGAAGAACCGGTATTCCCGCTCCACCGCTTCCTTGTACGCCGCCATAATCTTCTCCCTGCCTGCCAATGCGCTGATCAGCATCAGCAGCGTCGACTTCGGCAGGTGAAAGTTGGTCAGCAGCGCATCGACCACCTGAAGCTCAACACCCGGATAGATGAAGATACTCGTCCATCCGCTGCATTCGGCCAGCTTGCCCGGATGCGGGCTTACCCGTGCGGCCGTTTCCAGCGTCCGTGCCGAAGTGGTGCCCACGGCGACGACGCGCCGCCCCGACGCCTTCGCAGTATTGATACGGTCCGCCGCTTCGGCGCTGACCTCATAATACTCCTCGTGCATCTCGTGCGACTCGACATCGTCCACCGTGACGGGACGAAACGTTCCCAGACCGACATGGAGCGTAATATACGCTAATTGTATACCTTTTTGTTCCAGCCTATGCAAATAGTCCTTCGTAAAATGCAGGCCGGCGGTCGGCGCCGCGGCCGAGCCTTCATGCTTCGCATAGACGGTCTGATACCGTTCGCGCTCCGGCAGCTGCTCCTTGATGTAAGGAGGCAGCGGCATCTGCCCCAGCCGGTCCAGCAATTCGGGGAATATCCCCTCATAGGTGAAGCGAATGACGCGGCTGCCCATATCCCGCTCTTCCTCCACCGTCGCCGTAAGCAGCGGCTTCGCGCCGCCCTCGGTATCCTCGCTTCCGAAGACAATGACCGAACCGGCCTTCAGCCGTTTGGCCGGCCGGACGAGCGCTTCCCAGCGGTCTTCTTCCAGCTGCTTCAGCAGGAGCACCTCGGCTTTGGCTCCCGTATCCGCCTTCACGCCAAAAAGCCGGGCAGGCAGCACCCGCGTATCGTTCAACACGAGCACATCCCCGGCTTCCAGATAATCGATCAACGCTTCAAATGTTTCGTGACGGGTTTCCCCCGTCACTTTGTTCAAGGTTAACAGCCGGGAGGATGTACGGTCACTTCAACGGCGTTTGGGCAATTAATCTTTCCGGCAGTTCATAGTCAAACCATTCTACTTGCATATCGGCTTCATTCCTTGATTATAGAGACTCCTACATAGTAGGTCTGCAATATTTTTTTGTAATCGTAGCCAAGCTCCGCATAGCCCTTGGCGCCCCATTGCGACATCCCGAGCCCGTGACCGAAGCCCGTTCCTTTAAAAATAAAGGTCGATTGCTTGTCCGTCGCCCGGACCTGTCCGCTGCCGTTCAGCACGAACATGGACGCATCGGTTACCGGCTCCGCCTTGGCTGCGCCGTCGCCGCTCAAATACACGGTCGGCATAGCAGGCGATTGGCTGCGAACCGTTCCGTTCGCTCCCAATATAGTATACCTTCCCGTTTCTTCAATATCAAACCGGGTGCTCGGCAAATTGTTGAACAGGCTGCGCAGGGCGTCCGGGTAAGGAGGCTTCAGCTCCTGGCCGTTCGCCTTCACTTGCAGCGCGCGTCCGGAAGGTCCGCGCTGGGACACCTCCAGTTGATCGATCACCCCGCTGATCGGCTTAGCCAGCACGGCGTTGATCCTGGTCTTCAGCTTCTCGCTGTCGTACGGTCCGCGGATCCAGGAGTAGGCATTGGATTCCACCGCCTGATCGAAGACGACGAACCGGTCCCCGATATCCACCTTGAACAAGGCCGGATTGGCGGCGTTGTCGACGTAAGGCGCCGGACGCACGCTGACCCCCATATCCGTCGCCTCGTAGTAAGGCAGACCCGCGGGATTCTTTTCCCCCGTATCCCGGGCGTAATCCGAATGAATGTATCCCATTCTGCCGTTCGGCTGCACAATCCGGTACCAGATCGCTTTTCCCTTAGCGGCGCCTTCATCCGGCGTAGCTACACTTTGCAGGTAATCGACCTTGTTACCCCACACCTCGGTGGAATCGGCCGTCAGCCCGCCGGCATTCGAATAAAACAGCGGCGAGATCAAACCTTTCTTGTCGGCCAAAACCTCGCCTGCGGTGCCTTGAACCGCCTCGGCGGCGGAGGGGAATTCCACCTCCGCTCCTTTGTAAGCCTGATCCAGCGTCGTATCCGATACGTGAGCGATCTGGTATTTGACTCCCTGCATCAAGGCATATGTACGCGCTGCGACAGCCTGCGCCTTCAGCGCTTCCAGCGGCCAGTCCTTGCTGAGCTCCGAGCTGACGACGGAGACGAGGTACTGTTCAAAAGGAAGCTCGTTAATAACGGCGAGCTTTCCGTTCAGTCCGGACAGCTCTATGCTGCCGTGATATGTATACTCCGACCGCTCCATTACCTTCACGGTCGACGCCGTCGCAGGCGAAACGGACCATTTGCCTGCGGTGCTGCCGATCATCAGATGGGGGGAACTCTCAGCCGTTCCGGCTTCCGCAGCCGGCAGCTCCATTAGCTTAAGCGCATACGGCTGAGCCGGATCTAGCGCCTGCAGAGCAACCCCAGGCAGCGCTGCGGTCAGCTGCTGCTTTACAGCGTTCAGCTCTGCCGTATCCGAAGCGCTGCCGGCCATGACGGCAAACGACGCCACGCCGTTAGCCGAGCCGATGAGAGCGACGTCGGCGTCGAAGCCTGCCTGCCCGATCGCTGCGGCCTGGGCCGCTGCAGCCTCCTCGGTAGCGAAGACGCCTGCATTCCAGTGCAGCGGGCCTGCCACACGCGGCGCAAACCCTTTGGCAGCGCCTGCGGAGGCGGAAACGGCCGCAAGCTTATTGATTGCGGCCGCTGCGGCCGCCTTCGAAGCGTAAGGCCCCGCAAGCAGCTGATACACAGGCTTGCCCAGCTTTTCGCGCACCGCGATGACGCCGGCTTCTTTAGCCGCCGTCAGCTTCGCCGCTGCCGCCTTCGCCTGCGCTGCATCTCCAGTCTCTAGCAGCAGCGCCCGGTAACCGTCCAGCGAGGCTCTGAGCGTCTTGGCGCCGGACACAACCGGAATAGGAGTCCCGGGCTTCCCATCGGCTCCGGTCAATGCCGCCGTCAATCCTTTATCCGAGGATAAGGTGACCGACGGTGTAATATCGCTGTATTTCCCCGTATCGATAAATAGTGCCACTCTTATGTTATCCAGCTTGGGCAATGCCGCAGATGCTGCCGCTGCCGCTTCTGCGGGCGCCGCCGGGACAACCGCTGCAAAAGCTCCCAGAACCAGCGTATGTATCCCTAAGGCTAACGCCCACTGCCGCATAGATCCCGATGCAGAATGCCGTTTCTTCATTATTATTGTGCCATCCTCTCCCCGAAGTTGTATGTATCCCGCCGTCCGGCGGCGGGGGCCGAGTCAGCGGTTATCCGGTATAGGAAGACCCAGATGCTGATAGGCCTGATGAGTCGCGACCCGGCCGCGGGGGCTCGCTGCAAAAAGCCGATTTGAAGCAAATAAGGCTCATAAACGTCTTCGATCGTCTGGCTTTCCTCGCCGATCGTTGCCGCGATCGTATCCAATCCGACGGGCCCGCCTTGAAAGCTCATAATAATGGCGCGGAGCATCTTATGATCGATCTCATCCAGACCGAGATGATCGACCTGGATGCCCAAAAGCGCCGTCCGCGCAATATCGACGGTAATAATACCGTCCCCCATGACTTGCGCGTAATCTCTTACCCGCTTGAGCAGCCGGTTGGCGATCCGCGGCGTTCCCCGCGATCTTCTGCCGATCTCCTCCGAGGCTTCGCCGACGATCTGCACCTGCAAAATGTCCGCCGTCCGGCTGACGATGAAGGCAAGCTCGTCGACATTGTAAAACTCCAGCCGGCTGACGACTCCGAAACGGTCTCTAAGCGGAGCGGACAGCAAGCCTACGCGTGTCGTCGCTCCGACCAGGGTGAACTTCGGCAGATCCAAACGAACCGAGCGGGCGCTCGGGCCTTTGCCGATAATAATATCCAAGGCGAAATCCTCCATCGCCGGATAAAGAACTTCTTCAACGGTCCGGTGAAGGCGGTGAATTTCATCGATGAACAGCACGTCGCCTTCCTGCAGATTCGTCAGTATCGCCGCCAGATCTCCCGGACGCTCGATAGCCGGGCCGGAGGTCGTGCGCACATTGACGCCCAATTCGTTGGCGATAATGTTCGACAGCGTCGTTTTGCCGAGTCCCGGAGGCCCGTAGAGAAGCACGTGGTCGAGCGCTTCCTTGCGCATTTTGGCGGCTTCGATATAGATTTTCAAATTTTCCTTCGCTTGGGTCTGACCGATGTATTCGGCCAAATAACGCGGACGGAGGCTTAATTCCATCGTTTGTTCTTCCATCATCAGATTGGCTGAAATAATCCGGTCCTCCATGGTGTCGTCCTCCTTCTACCGCATGGACTGCTGGTACAACGCCTGCAGCGCCAGCTTCATCACCGCATCCACGGTTTCTCCGCCGATCAGCTTCGGCTTGATCGCCTGCCCCGCCCGGTCGGCTTCCGCTTCCGTGTAGCCGAGCGCAAGCAGCGCGGCCTTCGCTTCGCTCCAGGAGTTGAGGCCCTGCGGCGCAGCGAACAGATCGTCCGCGCCGCTGAAGGCGGACAGCGATTCCGCCGGAGTTGAGATGCCGCCCAGCTTGTCCTTCAAATCCAGAATGATCCGCTGCGCCGTTTTACGGCCGATGCCCGGCAGCTTGGTCAGGAAATTAATATTTTCCTGCTGGATGGAAGCCGCGATGGCTTCCGGTCTGCCGCCTCCGGCCAAAATGCCGATGGCCACCTTCGGCCCAATGCCGTTCACTTCAATGAGCAGACGGAACAAAGACTGCTCCTCGCGGGTCGTAAAGCCGAAGAGCAGATGGGCGTCCTCACGTACCTGATAATGAATAAAGAGCGTCGTCTCCTCCCCCTCCTTCAACGAAGCGGAGTACGGATTGGCGCAGAATACGCGGTAGCCCACGCCTCTTACGTCCATCACCACATAGTCGATCTCTCTATGTACAATCGTTCCTCTTAAAAAATCGATCATCGTTTGGTTACCTCGTTCATTTTTTGTTGAAGCGTCGAGGCATGGGCATGGCAGATCGCGATAGCAAGCGCATCGGCCACATCATCCGGCTTCGGAGCGGCCGATAAATGCAGCAGCATCCGCACCATTTCCTGCACCTGCTTTTTCTCTGCCTTCCCGTAGCCGACAACCGATTGCTTCACCTGAAGCGGCGTATATTCCGCAATCGCAATACCTTTCTGCACGGCCGCAAGCAGCAGAACGCCCCTCGCCTGCCCTACCGTAAACGCCGTCGTCACGTTGCGGTTAAAAAACAGCTTCTCGATCGCCACCGCATCCGGTTTATATTTGTCCAGCAGCTGCAACCGCCGCATCGTAAACCATCTGCAGACGCAGGGCATGATCCGTATGCGCCTCCGTCTGAATACTGCCATATTGAACCGGCACAAGCCGGGAGCCTTCCTTATCCACAAACCCGAAGCCGACAATCGCAATCCCCGGGTCGATCCCCATAATCCGCAACCGCTGCACTCTCCATTCTAAAAGCGAACATATGTGTTCACCTGCCATTATAGCAGATATTGCCTCACCTGACACGCCCCAAAAGACACAAAACGGCTGGATAACATAACCACACCCTATTTTTGCGCAGTTCCGGAAAAATAAAAAAACCCGCGGCTTGTCCCGCAGGTTCGTTTCGGCTTATTTGAGCTGTTTGAGCTTCTCTTCAACGGCAAAATCGGCAAAGGTGGACAGCACGCTGTTGTATTCCTCCAGATTATTGACGGGAATGCCGCGATACAGCTGCTTCACCGTTTCTTTCGGCAGACTGCTTTCCAGATATTGAATATTCAGCTGGAAAAAGGTGCGGATCACCTGCTTGCTTTCGGGCACTCCTTCGAACAGCGATAAATTACCCCCGGCATCCAGTCCGAAGTAAGCATTATTTTTACATTGCGGCGACAGGTCGTCTATCTTTTCCGTAAAGTAAATGTCTCCCGCTTCCCCCATCGTAACCGTGAGAACCGGGTGCTCTTTATGATATTGTAAAATTTGCTGCGGCGTCATCTTGCCGAGCAGCTGCAGCTCTTCGCCGCAAACGTAGGCTTTTTTCGCATAGGCCTCCCGCTGGCCCTTCATCTGATTCACAACGGACATTACCTCTTCCTCCGGCTGAACCTGAACCACCTGGCTTATTCCTCTGCCGAATACCGGCTGCTCTTCGCTCACGCCCCGCCCTGGAAATAACGTTCCTTTGTTCAGCATGGCTAATGCGAGCATCGTCAGTCCGGCTGCAGCCAAAATAGATGCCAAAGTGATCCAGCGACGCTTCCAACGCAGCTTTTTTTTAATTTTGTTTAGCAAGTTGAGAAGAATCATCCGCATCCCCTTCTATCGATTGTATGAGCTTGTCGAGAAACCCTGAATTGGCATGATACTCCGGTGGGGTATCCTCCTCCAGCCGCTGTTGAAATCCGTGAATTGGATGGGAATTAGCGGTATTTTCACGGATTTCAAAGGCGGACGTGAACTAAGCGTTTTTCGTAGAAAAACGGGCTTCGTAAGCTTGGATCCCCCGCCTGCGTTAGTACGCATGGATCACTCAGGGCGGCTTTCTCGACAACCTATGTATCTTTTTTTACCATTTTTCCCATCTGCTGGTCTGAATATACGGAAGCCTGCTCAAACGAAAAAAAGGGCCGGCCCCGCTATACTTTCAGCGGCGGGCCAGCCCGGGTTTCATGCAATGAGCCGGATTGCTATACGTTAATCCATGGCGAGCGTTTCGACTTCGGTTTGGCAGAGGTTCTGCCGCTTGTTTTCGGTGCGGAGCTGCGGCCGGAGCCTTGTGTCCGGGTTCTTTTCTTGCTCGGAGCTGCTTGCACGGATTCCGCCGCTCCCGAAGATACGGACGACACTTGACCCGAGGAGGTTCTCATTTCTTCTTCATCGCCTCTCGATTTATCACCCCAGACGTATTCATGCTGTCCGGGATAAGGGAACCCTGCATAAGGGTGCGCCGGATACCCAGGGTTCGGGTACATTCCGCCGGGAAAAGCGGATGTCATGGCCGTCGGATCGAATCCATGATGGAAAGGCGATAATTCTGCCGAAGGCATCATGCCCGGAAAGCCATGGCCTGGATACATAGGCTGGTATCCTTGCGGCGCATGAGTCAAGGCCGGCATTTCCGCATGAGGCGTCAGCGGATAAGGAATCGGCTGGCTGTGCGGACCCGGGCCACCGCAGCCGCAGTCTTTTTCATACAGCGGGTGCGTGAAATCCGGATACGGCTGAGCAGGGAAGCCGCCAAAAGGCATTTGCCCCGCAGACGGCATATTCGGGAAAGCCGGAAGATCAGGCGCCTGCCATGCGGCCGGGCTCACATCGTTCGGCTGCGAGGACATCACTTCCGTCGCAGGTACATGGAAAGGCTTGAACAGGTCCGATGCCGGCCCTTGAGCGCTGAAATTCGGCAGATTCGCAGGCACTTCCGGCATCTGATCCGGCGCCTGCTGCGAGAACGGACTCACATACATAGGCTGGTTCGGATTACTTTCCGCCATCGGCTGCTCCATTGTAAACGGAGAGTACGGAGCCGGCATATTAGGCATTTGATGATACGGCATCTCCATATTCGGAGCATGGTGATACGGAAGCTCCATATTCGGCGATGTATGCTGAGGCATCTCCATGTTCGGTAATGTATGCTGGGGCATCTCCATGTTCGGTAATGTATGCTGGGGCATCTCCATGTTCGGTAATGTATGCTGAGGCATCTCCATATTCGGAGTATGGTGGTATGGAAGCTCCATATTTGGCGCCGTGTGCTGAGGCATTTCCATGTTCGGCATATTAGGCATATTGGGGATGTTAGGGATATTAGGAATGTTAGGGAACGGGATAAAAGGCATTTCCGCCGTCGGTTCGGCTTCCGCATTCGGAACATTCACTTGAGGCAACGGCTCGACAGGCATCGGGGCAACCGGCTCGGTTTGGATCGGCGCCGTATTTTTCTTATGCCCCTGGCCTCCGTGATAGTGATGGTGCGAGCCCTGTTGACCTGTTTGTGGCTTAGTCTTAGGGATATACACCGTTTCGCCCGTCATCAGCACGCTCGGGTTTTTCAACTGCGGGTTCGCTTCAATCATGTCATTCAAGGGAACATTCCAAGCCTTGCCGAGCTTCCATAGCGTATCCCCCTGCATGACGATATGCTTGTAGAGATAGTCTGACGGCGGTTCAACCGGCTTGGGCGCGCTTGGAATTTTCACCTTCATACCTACATCAATGACATTGGGATCGGGGATCTGAGGATTCAGCGCGATCAGCGCATCCAGATCTACATTGTATTTTTGCGCAATCTGGTAGAGGGTGTCGCCTTTCTTGACCATATGGATTTTCACTGCACAAACCTCCTTCAAGTATTCACTTTAGCAGCCTTTCTCCATCAACTTGTTCGTTCCAGAGAACACTTTGCTGTCGACGCGGTTTCCGCTTCCGGCATGAGACACGCGACGAAATAAAATGACAATACAGTTTATGCAGGCAGGTAGGCATTTGACCATCGATTTGGCTAAAAAATGTGTGCGCTGTATTGAATATCCATTGTCGGCCATTCAAATCCACGCCCCTACGTATGCGGATATGCAAGTCCGGCCGTCTTGGTCTATACGTCAAAAAAGCAAGAGAAAACGAATCCCTTGCGAGATGCCGGTTTCTTCTTGCTTCATTCTATGTGTATGAGCTTGTCGCTTATTCGTAAACCTTTACGCCGTCTATTTCCACGAGCTTGCGGAACTCCTGAAGCAGATTCGTTGTAATCGGTCCGGCCTTGCCTTCTCCGATGATTCGGCCATCGACCTCCCGGACTGCGATAACCTCTGCAGCCGTTCCGGTGAAGAAAACCTCGTCCGCCACATAAACGTCATGCAGGGTAAACGGCTCTTCCTTCAGCTTATACCCGAGCTTTTCGCTCAGCTCCATGATAGCCGCACGCGTGATGCCTTCCAGTGCGCCGACATAACACGGCGGGGTGTAGATGACGCCTCTTTTGACGATAAAAATGTTGTCCGAGGAGCCCTCAGCCACGTACCCCTGCGAGTTCAGCATAATAGCTTCGCCGACTCCGGCCAGGTTCGCCTGAATTTTCACCAGTATGTTGTTCAAATAGTTCAGCGATTTGATCTTCGGATTCAGCGCGTCCGGCACGTTGCGGCGTGTAGACACCGAGACGGTTTTAAGCCCGTTCTGATAAGCCTCCTCCGGGTAAATGGAAAGCTGCTCAACGATGATAATCACATTCGCTTTCGGCGAACGGCGCGGGTCAAGACCGAGATCTCCAGGGCCTCTGGATACGACCAGACGTATATATCCGTCCCTTAGTCCGTTGCGCCGAATCGTCTCGCTCAGCACCTGCTGCATTTCATCCTGGGAAAGCGGAATATCCAGCATAATCGATTTGGCGGAGTCATACAAACGGTCAAGATGCTCCTTCGATTTAAAGATATTGCCGTTGTAGACCCGAATGCCTTCAAAAATACCGTCTCCATACAAAAATCCATGGTCATAGACGGAAATTTGCGCGTCTTCCTTGCCGACATACTTTCCATTCAAATAGATGATTTGCGGCATACCTTACTACACCTCCGAGTGTACAGGCTCATAAGAATAGGTAGGATAACAGCCTAATATGCGAACCTGGCAGCCAATCGCTTCAATCTCTTGAAGCGCCGCCGGGAGCAGCACGGAATCCAGGGATGCCTCAACATCGATATAAAAGTAATAAGTGCCCAGCTTCTTCTTCGTCGGTCTGGACTCGATCTTGGACAAGTTGATCCGGCGCCATGCAAAGGCGGACAGCAGCTGATGCAGACCGCCCGGATAGTCGTCCGGCAAGGTGACGAGAATCGTCGTTTTGGTCAGGCTGGCCGGCCGCTCCGGCAGCCGGAGCGGTTCGTTGCCGACCAGAACAAAGCGGGTATGGTTATTTTGATGATCCTGCACGCCTTGAGCCCAAGTATGCAGGCCGTACAGAGTGCCCGCTCCATTCGGGGCCAGAGCCGCCACGTCGGGCCGCTTCAGCTCGCTGACCATGCGGGCCGCTTCACCGTTGCTGCCCACCTGCTCCAGCTCCACGTGCGGCAAATATTGACGCAAAAACTGCCTGCACTGCGTCAAGGTGACGCCGTGCGAAATGATTTTGGTCAAGCCGCCGCAGCGCGAATCCAGACTTCCCGTTCCCGGCTCAATCCCCAGCAGATTGATCGAAATAGGGAAATCCCACTCGGCCTGCATCGGCAGATCCACCTCATGAATAAGCCAGTCGAGATGCAGACGGACCGAGCCGTCGAACGTATTCTCGATCGGAATGACACTGTAATCCGTTTCCCCATTCACCGTGGCCATGAATACATCGTCGATCAGCTTGTAATTGACGTACTCATAAGCGTCGCTGCTGCCCAGAAAGCTGTGTACCGATTCCTCCGTGAATGTGCCCGGACCTAAAAGCGCGATTCGCTTCATGTGCGGACATCTCCTTTGATGTTTTCGAATAATGTACACCCTGCATCAAAGTGTGTCAACACCTTTACGCCGCCGGTATCCGGCTGCAGCCACAGCAGCGTCGCTTCGATCTGCTCGCTCTGCAGCGTGGCGAGCAGGAACCGCTCCAGCTCCGCCTTGCGGGAGCTGCCGCGGTCGACCAGCGCGAGCATCGTCGGGCCCGCGCCGCTCAAGGCTACGCCCAGGGCGCCGTGGTCCGTCGCCTCGGCGAGGATCTTGGCCAGCCCTGGGACCATGGCGGCCCGGTAAGGCTGGTGCAGCGCGTCTTTCATCGCGCGCGGGATCATATCGAGCCGCCCGGTGCACAGGGCGGCGACAAGCACGGACGAATGGCCGACGTTGAAGACGGCATTCGTCAGGCTCTGCTCGCGCGGCAGCACGTGCCGCGCCTTCTCTGTCGACAGCTCGAAGTGCGGGATCGCCACCAGCACTTCGAGTCTGTCGTCCGGCTCGACGCGGATGTGCTCCGCGCGCTGCCCGTCCCAGAAGGCGACGACCAGTCCGCCGAATAGGGACGCCCCGACGTTGTCGGGATGGTCCGTCAAGCTCCGTCGCCATCTGAAAGAGAGTATCGTCGGACAGCGGGCTGCCGATCAGCGCATTGGCTGCCGTCAGTCCGCCGACGATAGCCGCCGCGCTGCTGCCCAGTCCGCGTGTCAGCGGAATGTCGCTGTACATCGCGATTTCCAGCTCCGGATGCTGTACGCCGGCCTTCTCGAACACCATCTGGGCGACCTTGTAGATCAAATTCGATTTATCCGTTGCGATGCCGCTGACCTGCTCGCCGAACAGATGAATTTTCGTTTGCTCCGCAAAGCCCATTTCAATCCATTCGTATAAATTGAGCGCCATGCCCAGCGTATCGAAGCCGGGACCGAGATTCGCCGTACTGGCAGGCACCTTGACGTATACCTTCTGCTTGCTTCCGTTTAAATTTGCGCTTGCATTAGCTCCCATAAATGCGTACCTTACCCCTCTACCCGATACACGCTCTTGATCTCGTGAACGACATCCATCTCTTCAAACTGCTTGAGCACCTTCTTCATTGCCGCCTGATTCGCATCATGGGTAATGATGATGATTTCCGCTTTCGGATTCGTCCGGTTCGGGTGCTGCAGCACCGATTCCAGGCTCACTTCATGCTTGGCGAACACCTGCGTGATCTGCGCCAATACCCCGGCTTTGTCCTCCACGTGCAGCAGGATGAAGTTTTTCGAAGCGATCTGCTCGTCGGACTTCAATTTTTTCTCTTTATAAGGAGCAAACCCGCGTTGGCCGTTGATGCCGAGCTTCAGGTTCCGCACCACCGCAACCAAGTCCGCTACGACCGACGTCGCCGTCGGCAGCTCTCCTGCGCCCGGTTCCGTAGAACATCGTTTCGCCAACCGCTTCGCCGTACACATAAACTGCGTTAAACACGCCGTTCACCGAGGCCAGAGGATGGGACTGCTTCACCATCGTCGGCTGCACGCTGACACTGATATGATCGTCCTGCGACTCCGCGATGCCGAGCAGCTTCACTTCATAGCCGAGACGCTTGCCATAAAGAATATCTTCCTTCGTCACCTGGCTGATGCCGCGAACGGACACATCGCTCAAAGCGACATTGGCATGGAAGCCGAGCGTAGCGAGAATCGTCATTTTGCGCGCCGCGTCAAAGCCTTCCACATCGGAGGTCGGATCCGCTTCCGCATAGCCGAGCTGCTGCGCTTCCTTCAGCACATCGTCGTAAGCCGCGCCTTCCTGGCTCATTTTCGTCAAAATATAATTGGTCGTTCCGTTCACAATCCCCATGATTTTCGTAATCCGGTCGGAGGAGAGCCCCTCCACCAAAGTGCGGATAATCGGAATCCCGCCGGCTACGCTCGCTTCGTAGAACACGTCGCAGCCTTTCTCGGAAGCCTTGGCCAAAATTTCTTGACCGTGCAGCGCCATCAAATCCTTATTGGCGGTAACGATATGCTTGCCGTTCTCCAGCGCCTTCAAAATGTAGGATTTGGCCAGATCGATGCCGCCCATTACCTCGATCACGATGTTGATTTCCGGATCTTCAATAACATCCCACGCATTCTCCGTCAGCTTGTCGCTTGAGATCGCAATATTTCTCGCCTTGCTCTTATCTTGAACCAAAATTTTGGAAATTTCGAGCGAAGCGCCCGTTTGGCTTATCAAATCCTGCTGGTTTCCTTCTACTATGCGGACAACGCCTGTCCCTACCGTTCCAAGGCCGAGTAGGCCGACTTTAATTGGTTTCATCTTCGTTTCCCTCCTAATGTAATTGCATGTCTCTCTTTATTTAACCCTGCCCTACGATCGTTGCCCGGCTGACCCCGTCCTGCTCGCGCAGCTTCTCCAGCAGATGAGCGACAGGCTCTCCCATCAGCGAAGTCTCTACGGAAATCACGACATTGGCCACTCCCTGCAGCGGAATCGTCTGGTGAATTGTCAGCACGTTGCCTTCCAAACCTGCAATCATGGCCAGCACGCGGGACAAAATGCCCGAACGGTGCTCCAGATCCATCGATATCGTCACAATGCGCTCTCGATCGAGCTTGCTTAACGGAAAAATACCATCCTTGTACTTGTAAAAGGCGCTGCGGCTTAATTCCACCTGCTCTGCGGCTTCATGAATCGTCTTCACTTCGCCCCGGGCCAGCAGTTCTTTGGCCTGCACCGTCTTGATGAGCGCTTCAGGTAAAATATCCTCGCGAACCAAATAGTACCGTTCACTGCCGATCTCCGCCTCTTTTTTTCCCAGCACAGTAACAGTCCTCTCTAAAAAGACGATTGTTTCTACATAGTGGACATTATATCGAAAATGCGTCCTATCGGCAATAGGCAGTTTTCGCAATCCCCGCTAGTCACAAAGTTTCCACCTTTGTACGCTATCCAACCGAAACCGGTTCGTGCTACAGTGGGGTATAGGCGGCGGGGAGCGCAGCTCCCCTGCGCTGCAACACGGCAGTAAAGGAGAGAAGCCTTTTGATCCGGGCACGCATGTTGGCGACGGCCATGCTGTTTAACGGCAATGACCTATTGATGATGAAACGCTCAATGACCCGCACGTTAAATCCGGGGATGTGGGCCGCGGTAGGCGGGCACTTGGAGCCCGAGGAATTAAACGATCCGCGAACGGCCTGCCTCCGGGAAATATACGAAGAAACCGGCCTTGCCGAGCACGAAATCCACGATCTTCATCTGCAATATATCCTGCTGCGTCTAAACCAGAACGAAGTCCGGCAGCAGTTTATTTATACCGCGCGAACCGCACGCCGCGACATTCTCCAAACGGACGAGGGCGTGCTGCACTGGATCCCCCTGGATCAGGTGCTGAACCGGAAAATCCCTTTTATTTTTCACAGCTTGCTTGAGCATTATTTCACCCATGGGCCCACAGCTCATATATGGGTGGGCAGCGCAGGCTTCGATCACGAGAGCCGCCCCGTTGTCCAGTGGGCCCCGCTTATCGATCCGATGGCGCTTTAGCCATGCAGTAAATATCCCCACAAAGTGGCGCTATGCTTCGAAGCGGACTCAGGTACTTTGCGGGGGCCCCGGAACCATATAAAACATCCCCACAAAGTGGCGCTATGCTTCGAAGCGGGCTCAGGTACTTTGCGGGGACCCGTTCTATCATGTCAAAAAAACCGTAAGGACGCAGCCTGCTGCCTGTCCTTACGGTTTTCGTCTTTGCTGATGCCGCTAATCAATAAATGCGCCAGACTATTTTGCCAAAATAGCGCTAGCTCGCCGCTCCCGCTAATTCGCCTGCTTTCGCGGACGAAACTCGCTCTTGTTGCTCATATCCCGCCATTTATCCAGCACCTTCAAGGCTTCCTTGCGCTGCAGCAGCGAACGGGCCAGCTGGAAGCCCTCCTCGTAAGAGCCGACCTTGTCAAACCAATACAGCCGCAAGCCCGCATTAAAAATGACATGCTCCCGCTCGTTATGAATATCGTCGGACTCGTCTCCGGCAATAACTCGGGACAGCGTCCGCAACTGCTCTTCCTTGCTGCACTTCTCCAGCGTGTCTCCGCGAAAGCCAAATGTAGCCGGATCGATGACGCTGGACTCGTCTCCCCAGGCCGTCACCTTCCGGATCGCGCTTGTTTTATAAATCGGCAGATCCTCCGAGCCTTCGATCCCTTGAACGATATAGGCCGTTTCAAAGCCGGATTTCGGCAGCAGGTGGATCAGATGGTCCATCGCCGTTTTATGATTCACGCCAATAATGATATTTTGGGAATGAACGGGGTTCATCACCTTCTCGACCGTATTAAAAAACGTGCGGAGTCCCATCTGCTCGCGAATATGGCGGACTCTGCCGAACGGAGGACAGATCAGATCGGTCCAGATAAATCCGATATTCAGAGCGAGGAAAATTTTCTCCCACTCCCTCGCTTCAAGCTCCACCTGTACGCCCATGCCTTCCAGCAGCTCTTTGACGGACTGCCCCAGCTTGGGCGGCAGCGATTCGCTCCCGTGAAGCACCTGAGGAAATCCGACGGAGGCGAGGAGCAGACTGACCGGGAGCGTCACCGGAAAATAATGCCGTCCGTCATAAGGACCCGCACAGTTTAAGGAATTGGAAAAAGAACGGTACGGCAGCGAATATTTACGGAATACATCGATGAAGCCCATCATTTCCTCATCGGCTTCGCCTTTCATCCGCATAGCCATAAGGAATGCAGCGGTCTGTGCGTCAGTCGACTCTCCCCGCGCAATCGCGTGGGCCGCAGCGACCGCTTCATCATACGTCAAATGGCGCGAGCCCGTTTTTCCGGTACCTACCGTTTTGATCCATTGCTTCATGATGTCACCTCGTTTCGGAATCGGTCGGATGAACGCATATGCGAATTTGCAGCACGTTCCCGGTATCGTTAAAGGGCAAAATCGCAAGCAGAATCTCTGCTTACGAACGCCGTTTCAGTAGTACAGCCTTCCTTCGTTCAATAGTTAACTCCGGAGCCGGATGCCGCCCATGCCTTTCTCCAGCTGCGGGTTACCGCATAGAAGGCCAAGGTGACGGCAAACACAAGGCAGGCGACGACAAGAAATCCGGTAACATGCGATCCTGTCGCCTGCTTTAAGGGACCGAGCACGTTGTTCGGCAGCAGAAACCCGCCTAATCCCCCGGCCGCGCCGACAATTCCGGTGACTACGCCGATTTCTTTGGGAAACCGCTGCGGCACCAGCTGAAAAATCGAACCGTTGCCCATGCCGAGGCAGGCCATCATAATGCTTGTAAAAATCAGCATCGTTACAAAGGATCCCGGCATCGTCGAAACGGCAAAGGCGCATACCGTGATCACAGAGTAGAGCACGAGCATGAAGCGCATACCGCCGATTCTGTCGGCGATATACCCGCCCACGGGCCTAAAAAAGCTGCCGGCGATCACCGTAATCGTTACGAGGTAGCCAATTTGAATTTTGCTCAGCCCTCCGGCTATCGTATTGTCGCCGTACACATCGTAGAAGAAGATGCTGAAGTAGTTGGAAAAGCCTACGAAACCGCCGAAGGTAATCGCGTAAAACAGGCTGAACCACCACGTATCCGCATTTTTAAAAGCAGATAAATAATCGATCCATTTCTTAGGCGCCGGCTGGTTCGGGCTGTCCTTAGCCAGGAAAATATAAATGATAAGAACGAGCGTCAAAGGAATCATCGTCAGGCCGAATACGTTATGCCAGCCAATCGAGGCGGCCAATTGAGGCCCGAAAAAGGTGGCCAATGCGGTTCCGCTGTTCCCGGCCCCGGCGATGCCCATTGCCAGTCCCTGATACTGCGGCGGATACCAGCGGCTTGCGAGCGACAGGGAAACGGCGAAGCTTGCTCCGGCAATCCCTAATAAAAAGCCCAGAGACTGTACTTGGCTCAAGCTCGTTCCTCCAAGCCAGCCCCATAGCAGCGGGATGATGGTGAGCACCATACCGATGATCCCTGTTTTTCTCGATCCGATCCGGTCCGCCAGAATGCCCATCGGTACCCGGAAGATCGAGCCTCCCAAAGTAGGAATAGCGACCATCGTCGCTTTCTGCGCATCCGTCAGCCCGAAATCCTTTGTAATGTAGAGGGAAAGTGCACCGCATAATACCCAAATCATGAAACTTACATCGAAATAGAGAAATGCTGACAACAAACTCGGAAAATGTCCTGATTTCCGAAATTCTCGTACATCCATTCTACATTACCTCCTCATTATAACGCTTTTCTTGTTTTTCGTGTACCATTTATGTAAGAATTATTGACATATTGCTACTATACATTTCAAAAGCGGAATTTTCAATCCTATTTTTTAAAAATAGTTCATGTTTTTGATTTATTTCCTATAAACATTTTTCCTTTTGGTGATTAAAAACTTTTATTTACGAACATTATTAAAATAAAATTTCTTCATTGTTCGTATATTTATCGATAATAAGCAAAAAAAATAGACGCCCTGCTCCCATGAAGTTAACATGAGCACAGGACGCCTAGTCCCAATTATTTTTCAGACCGACTTTAGACCGATCGTATTCTATTCCCGTTCAACGAACTCGAATTCAAAATCGCCGATACGCACGGTTTGTCCATCCTTCGCTCCGCGTTCACGCAGCGCCTGGTCGATTCCCTTTTTACGCAGTATCCGCGCAAAGCGCATAACCGCTTCTTCCGTACTGAAGTTCGTTCGTTTAATGAGCTTCTCCAGACTCGGACTTTCCACAACAAAATCGTCGTTATCCCGACGGATCGTGTAATCCTCGTCATCTTTGGCTTCCAGCCGGTATACCTTCCGTTCGGACAGGCTCGCCAATTCCTCCACATGCGGCATTTCAGGAATCGTCTCCAGCAGGTCGGCAATTTTATACAGCAGCTCTTGAATCCCACGCTTCGTGACAGCCGAAATTTGGATGATCTCCGCCGCCGGATTCACCTCAGCCAGCTGCTCCTTGAACACGGCGAGATACTCCTCCGCCTCAGGCATGTCCATCTTGTTGGCAACGACGATCTGCGGCCGTTCCTCCAGCTTGCTGTTGTACAGCTTCAGCTCTTCATTAATCTTTTGCCAATCCTCGAACGGATCCCGCCCGTCGGTCGCCGCCATGTCCACGATATGAACGATAACGCGCGTCCGCTCGACGTGCCGCAAAAATTCATGGCCCAGACCGACGCCTTCATGGGCGCCTTCGATCAGTCCCGGCAAATCCGCCATTACGAAGCTGCGGCCGTCCCCTACATCAACAACTCCCAGGTTCGGGGTTAGCGTTGTAAAATGATAGGCGCCGATCTTAGGCTGCGCCGCCGAAACAACGGAGAGCAGCGTCGATTTGCCCACGCTCGGGAAACCGACCAGGCCGACATCGGCCATCACCTTCAGCTCCAGAATGACCCAGCGTTCTTTGCCTTCCTCGCCATTCTCGGCGATTTCCGGAGCCGGGTTGTTCGGCGTTGCAAAGCGGATGTTACCGCGTCCGCCGCGTCCGCCTTTGGCTACAACCACTTCTTGCTCGTGGCGCGTTAAATCGGCCAGAATCTCCTGCGTGTCGTCATCAATGACGACCGTACCCGGCGGCACTCTTACGATCATATCATCGGCATTCGCGCCATGCTGGCTCTTATTACGGCCTTTTTCACCGCGCTGCGCCTTAAAATGCTTCTGATAGCGGAAATCCATCAGCGTACGCAAGCCTTCGTCCACGCGGAAAATCACATCTCCGCCGTCTCCGCCGTCTCCGCCGGCCGGGCCTCCTTCCGGAACGTACTTTTCTCTGCGGAAGGCCACCAGTCCGTCGCCGCCATCGCCGCCCTTGACGTAAATCTTCGCTTTATCTACAAACATGTTCCACCTCTTTATATATTCAACGGTACCCAAATTTCAATATCCGTCTGATAATCTTCCACGTTAATGAGCGATCGGGTCTGTACACAGCACTGCCGCAGCAGCGGCTGAACCTTCTCGTCTACCCATCGACTGTCGAGTCGGCCTTCATAACGAAAATCCGCTTTGAGAGCATCGTTCTCCGCACCTAGCCGAAGCGTCATCCGATATTCGTTATCCGGATGCTTAACCGCCTGGCTCTTCAACAGCTCCATGACCGCTATGAGCATGTGACCTATGCCTTCCGCATCCGCAAACAGCTCATTCAAATGAATTTCCTGTTCCATATGTACGTCCAGCAGCAGATTCTTCGCCTCGGTCTGAAATGAAAACAGATAAACCACCAGCTCCGGCACACCCAGCTTGGCAACCAAGCTTTCCGTCTGTACCTTTACTCTTATTTTCTCCATGAGGCCGTCTAATTTATCATATTTTTTCAATTTTATATAGCCGAACAGCAACTGGATCTCATTCATCCAATCGTGGCGGTAATGATTAAATAAGGAGATCATCCGAAGATATTGTTCCGTTTCCCATGCACCGACAGGAAGCTCCGGAACGTTCGCCATGCCTACAGCCGTTTGATTAACTTGCTCGTTGTTCGAACGGTTAGAATTCATTGCCTGACCTCTTTCGATCCACGCACCCGCGCTTGATCCTAGCCTTAACAGTATAGCATGTTGTTCCAAAATATTCATCGGTTCGACGTCTATTCGCAGCTACAAAAATAACCCCGGCGATACTTAAATCGCCGGGGTTATCGTCGATGACGGAATTATACTTCCAAAGCCGCAGCCACAGGCGCAGCGTCCACAGGGTAGACGCTAACTTTCTTGCGATCACGACCCAAACGCTCAAATTTCACAACGCCTTCCACTTTCGCGAACAGCGTGTCATCGGAACCGATACCAACGTTGTTGCCTGGGTGAATTTTCGTTCCGCGTTGACGAACCAGGATGCTGCCTGCAGTCACTTGCTGACCGTCAGCGCGTTTTACGCCCAGACGTTTCGCAATACTGTCACGACCGTTCTTTGTGGAACCTACACCCTTCTTGGAAGCGAACAATTGAAGATTTAATTGTAGCATGGTGTCTACCTCCTTCTTCATTAATGTTTGTCTTGCATAGCTATATATGCACCGTACGATTGTTCTATGGATTGCAGCATGACGATCATCGATTCCAGCAGCATCTGTACCTTCTCTGACAACGACGGTTCCAGCTTATCGGGAACGGTTACTTCCAGCAAGCCATGTTTGGTGGCCGCTCTCAGCTCCAGACCCAGTAAAGCCTCCACCGCGTTGACGGTACCGACAGTCACCGCCGAGACGCCGGCACAGACAATGTCTTTGCCAGATTCGTCGTACAGCGCATGACCTTTTACCCGGAACGATTGAATCCGACCGTCCGCATCCCGTCTGATCGTTACTCGAATCATAGCCTGTCCTTAAGCTTGGATTTTGTCAATCACAACTTTAGTGTAAGGCTGACGGTGACCTTGCTTGCGACGGTAGTTCTTTTTCGCTTTGTATTTGTAAACGATGATTTTCTCACCTTTACCGTGCTTCTCCACTTTCGCGGATACAGCTGCGCCGGAAACCAGCGGAGCGCCAAGCACCAAGCCGCTTTCTTTGGATACAGCCAGGACTTTATCGAAAGTAACGGATTCGCCTTCGCCTGCGTTCAATTTCTCGATGTAAAGAACATCGCCTTCTTGAACTTTATACTGCTTACCACCTGTTTCAATAATTGCGTACATTTTCGTTGCACCTCCCTCATGTCTCAGACTCGCCTAAAAGCCAGGTGACATACGCCTTGCGGCGATGTGCTTTGAGAACCCGCTTCGTGCGGTTACAGCATGTTTTGCAACATACCTGAATATCTTATCACAAGCGGGACACCAATGCAATGCCTAGTTCCTGCTTATTTGATGAAACAACCCCACAAAGTGGGGCTACTGCTTCGAAGCGGACTCAGGTACTTTGCGGGGACCCCGAAAACCTATATATTCTATCATGTCAAGAAGAGCCTGTCAGCCCTTGCCCTCCTGGGACCATACCCAGCCGTTGCCTTCACAGGCGGAGCAGCGCTTGGCGGAAAGCTTGTCCTTGCCGTCCCTCACTTTTTTCCGGGTCAATTCAACAAGGCCAAGCTTCGTCCAGCCGGCGATCACCGTCTTGGTCTAGGTCTTTTCTCGCTTCGCCTGCGAGCATCTGATAAACCGACTGGCGGTGAGCCTCCTGCTCCATATCGATAAAATCAATCACAATCAGCCCGCCGATATCCCTCAGCCGGAGCAGCCTCGCGATTTCCTTGGCGGCCAGCAGGTTCGTATCCCTCGCAGTCTGCTCCAGATCGACGCTGCCTGTGAATCGGCCCGTGTTAACATCAAATACTGTCAACGCTTCGGTATAATCCACGATCAAATAACCGCCGTTTTCCAGCCATACCTTGCGCTTAAATCCGTTCTGAAGCTGCTCCTCGATATTAAAGCTGGCGAACAGCATGACCTTGCGGTTCTCGTACAGCCTGACTCTTTTGGCGAGAGAGGCCGAGGTATGGCGCAGCAGCGTCATAATTAACGCATAAGCCTCCCGGTCGTCGACCCACAGCTCCTCCACATCCTCTTGAAACACGTCGCGAATCCAGCGCGGCAGCAGGCCGAAGTCAGTATACACCTTGCGGGGAACCGGTCCCTCGCGGTTTACGAGCTCGGCGACGACCTGCCAGCGCTGCCGCAGCTCGGCCAAATCGGAAGCGACCGCTTCTTCCTCGGCACCCTCAGCCGCCGTACGGGCGATAAAGCCCTCCCCCGGCTCGAGTATTCGTTCAGCCAGTGATTTCAAGCGGTCGCGCTCCGTCTCATTCTCTATCTTCCTGGAGACTCCGATGTAATCCGCTTCCGGCATATAAACGCCCCAGCGTCCGGGAATCGAATGATGGGTGGTTACGCGGGCTCCCTTCGTCCCTACAGGCTCTTTCACCACCTGAACAAGCAGCGTTTGTCCAATCTGGATCAAATCGGTAATAGGCGGCTTCTGCTTGGGCTGCCTTTCCAAATGAGCTGGCAAAATATCGTCTATATATAGGAATGCGTTCTTTTCCAATCCGATGTCCACAAATGCGGCCTGCATCCCCTGCAGAACGCTCACCACTCGTCCCAAATACATGTTGCCGGCCAACTGCTCCATCCCACGAGACTCGTTATCGTACTCAACTAATTTCCCGTCTTCCATTACGGCCACCTGGATCTGGTCCATGACCGCATTGCACCAGCATACGCTTCATGATTTTCCACCTCGGTCTCATTTTACATGAAAAGCTCGGAAATCGCACTCCCCCGCTTCGCTTCGTTGAAATAGGTGTGCAGCAGCGGCTTCTCCGGAAGGACATGGCGTATAGCTCCTTGCTCATCCATTACGTATACCAGGTGGTATTTCTCACGCATAAAAAGCCTTACAATCTCGGGCACCTTGCGGCGCCCATGGACTACAATCGGCTGTGCGAGCGCGCCGCGGCTCATCAGCCGCTGCTGTGCCGCTTCCCGGTTAATCAGAAATCTCATAAAATGGTACGATAAGCCTTTGTAGGAATACCAGTTCGAAACCAGCAAAAATAAGGCGATCATCAGCACATTCAATTGAATGCCGCCCCAGAACAGATGAAGCACGGAGCCCGCAACCATCAAGGCGCTGAACAACAGGCTCAGTGCGCAGCTGATCGCAATCGTTCGTTGGTAAGGAAGCCACAGGCTCATCAGCGCCTGCATGATTTTCCCTCCGTCGAGAGGAAGAATCGGCAGCAGGTTGAACAAGGCGATGAACGCATTGGCTTGTATAAAATAATGGCACCATTCCTCCGTAGCCATGCCGGTTCGATTGCAGCAAATAGGCCGCAAGCATCATCCATACATTTTGCAAAGGACCTGCAAGCGATACAACAATCTCCTGCCATACCGGCACGCTGGCCAGCTCGTCCATAACCGCGACGCCGCCGAACGGAAGCAGCTGTACCTCCCTCACGCGCCAGCCGAAGCTTTTGGCTGCAGACACATGGCCCAGCTCATGAATCAATACAATGCCGAACAGTGTAATCGTCTCAAGGAAATAACCGGCAAAGAAAGAAAGCAGGATGACGATAGAGAACAGGGGATGAAAGCGATAGGTGACCCCAAACCAATGGTTCCATCTATTCAAACTTAACCACATCCGCAGGGTTCATAAACTTGTTGTCCTTGGATACCGCAAAATACAGGTAGCCCGATTGATTCGTGCTGTTCTTGGACACGGTCCCGATCGTCTCCCCCCTTTGATCCAATCGTTCAGCTCTACACGCCCCTGATCGATCCAGCCGTAAACGGACTGCAGTCCGTTCGCATGCCGCAGGATGACCGTATAGCCTGTATCCTCCTTGCTTCCCACATATACGACCAATCCCGTATCCATAGCGGACACCGTCGCGTCCGGCTTCGTCTCCAGCGTCACTCCGAGACGGCTCGGCTCGAACGGAGCGATAATTTTGCTTTCTTTGACCGGAACGAAATAATGCTTGGACAGAACGCTTACCTTCTCGGCATCCGGCTGCTTAACGGGGTTCAGCGCAGGCAGCAGTCCGGGCGTACCGCCGAACTGGCGCTCATACCACAGCGCAACGGCCTGGAAATCAAAAGGATCCTGGAGCGCACCGGAAACAAAGGCTTTGCCCTGGTTGGCCCACGGATGATTCCATTGGAACATCCCGTATACGAGCGCAAACACGACACAGCTGACGATCAGCTTCCAGCGGAAGCCTTTTTTACCGGGAATCCAGCGTCCGCCTCCAGCGTAGCGCACCGGATCTTCATAGGGGTTGTCCCCCATTTCTCTTTCCCACCGGTGTCTCCAGGCGTATTCCGGATCATCCCAGCGGCCCGACAGCTCCGGCTGTGTCAATTGGCCTCGTTCCCGGCGGCTTTCTGCTTCGTCGTGCCTCGCGCGGAAGGGTCTAAGCTCCTCATCCTGCCCCGGCATATGATAAGGGCGGCTTCCCGCTCCGGCTTCCTGTATGCTGCGGATTCGTTCCATGCGCCTTTGGCGCACCTTGTTTTTGGTTTCCATAGGCGACTCCTCCTCATATACTTCATCCTATGAGCCTGTACACTTGAATATAACAGGAGAGGCAAGCCGCCTGACAAAAAAGAGACTCGACCCTTCGGACGTGTTGCCACCTTCCGAGATCGAATCTCTTTATATAATGAATGGAATATACTCCGGGCTAGAAGCGGGGTTCGTTCTCCTGATGAACCTTCGTGCTCATGACGAGCCCGATGCTCAGCATATTAATCAGCAGCGACGTACCGCCATAGCTGATGAACGGCAGCGTAATCCCGGTCAGCGGCATAATGCCTATCAGCATCCCGACATTCTCGAAGATTTGAAATACAAACATCGAAACGACGCCGACGATGATGTACGAGCCGCCCTTATCCCCGCACTGAATAGATATGAGAATCATTCTATAGATCAGAACAAAGTAAAGCAGAAGCAGAATCGACGAGCCGACGAACCCGAATTCCTCAGCCAGCACAACGAAAATCGAATCCGAGTAGGCATAAGGAATAAAGTGGCGATGGACCGAGGTGCCTTGTAAATATTTCTCCCCCGTCAAACCGCCCGAGCCGATCGCCTTAATCGAGTTATCGACCTGGAACTTCTGATCCTTGGTTGCCGAATCCGGATTAATAAACGTATCCAGACGGGCCACCCAGTGGCCTTTGCCCTGATCGGTAAAATACTGTTTGATCGGCTCATGATAATGGTTGAATACATACAAGAAAGCCGCAAACATAGCCGCTACCAGCAAGGCCCCTATCAGAAAGTGAAGATACTTCACATTGCCGATCCAGAGCATACCGATGAAGATAACGATAAATATAATTGCGTTCCCTAAGTCCGGCTGAACCAGCACGAGGGCAAAGGGAACCGCCACGATCACTCCGGTCGGAATGACATCCGTTAACAGCTGCAGCGGTTCTCCCTGTTTTCTTGCCAGAAAGGCCGCCACCGAAATGATCAGCAGAAGCTTGGACATCTCCGCAGGCTGGAACAGAAGGCCGCCCGGCAGTTCAAACCAGCTCTTGGCCCCGTTGATTTCTTTCCCGAAGGCATAAACCGCAATAAGCAATAAGAGGCCCGCGACATACAGATACGGCGAAATCTTCAATAAAGCCCGAAAGTCTACAAACGTAATGGCGACAAAGGCGATAATGGAAATAATATAGATGATAATGATTTTTTGCAGATCGAATTTTATCGTCGGATCATCTAACGTTGCGCTGTAAACGAGCAGGGTGCTGATGACCATAAAGGCAAGCAGAATGACTACAATAGGGATATCGATTTTTCTTAATTTATGCAGCAAGACCCGCTCATCCTATTCCGATAAACTTCTTTAATTTCCTCATCACGCCCGGCTTCTCTTCCATAGGCATCAAAGGAACGGTATCGCCCAGCATCCTTCGCGCAATATTACGGTAAGCGATGGCCGCCCGCGAGCTCGGATTCATCACCGTCGGTTCCCCCATGTTCGCCGCCTTGATGACATACTCGTCATCCGGAACAATCCCCAGCAGATCGATGGCCAGCACCGAACAGATCTCGTCGATATCGAGCATCTCGCCCTTCTTCACCATATTGGCGCGAATGCGGTTGATAACCAGCTTAGGCGACTCGATCCGTTCGTTTTCCAGCAGTCCGATAATCCGGTCGGCGTCCCGAACGGCCGCATTCTCCGGCGTCGTCACGACGATCGCTTTATCCGCGCCGGCTACGGCGTTTTTAAAGCCCTGCTCAATCCCTGCCGGACAGTCGATAATGACGAATTCAAAATCCTTTTTCAGCTCCAGCACGATATCCTTTACCGATTCCGGAGAAATGGCATGCTTGTCCTTGGTTTGCGCGGCCGGAAGCATGTACAGCTCATCGAACCGCTTATCTTTTACGAGCGCCTGAGCCAGGCGGCAGCGCCCCTCGGCCACATCGATCAAATCATAAATGATCCGGTTTTCCAGGCCCATCACGACATCCAGGTTGCGCAGCCCGATATCGGTGTCCACCATGCATACCTTTTTCCCCTGAAGCGCCAGTGCCGTTCCGATATTGGCGGACGTGGTCGTCTTGCCGACGCCGCCCTTGCCCGAAGTAATCACGATTGCCTCTCCCATACCGATCAACCCCTTCACTTTAGTGCTTCATTTCTAATTTATGCAATTGATGTATTTTATCGATTTCCATCTTGCCTTCCTTGACGTAGGCGTATTCCATGAACGCGTCGTTAATCCCCCACTCATCCGGCGGGCGGCTGATAATCGAAGCAATCCGCAGCTGCGTCGGTCTTAAATGAGAGGCGGCGATGACGGCTTTCTCGTCCCCGTCTACCCCGGCATGGGCCATTCCACGCAAAGACCCCATGATATAAATACTGCCGGAGCTGACTATCGTCCCGCCCGGATTAATATCGCCAAGAAACAGGATGTTCCCCTCCTGTGTGAGCGTTTGTCCGGAACGGACAATCCCCTTCAGCAGCTTCACATCCGACAGGTTAACCAGCTCGGAAGCCGGGTCCTCCTCCGCCGATTCAATCGACTGAATCAATAGATTCCCCTTCTGGCCGATCACCTCGCGGATCTGCTCTTTTTCCTCTTCCGTGGCACGGCGCGAGCCAAGCTTTATATATACATGAATGATGGGACCCGTCAAAATTTTTTGATGGGTTTTCTCCAGCTTATGCTGAAGCTCCTTCATCACCTCGTCGAATTCGCAGGCGTCGTCCAGCAAAAAGACAAGGCCGTCCTTGACCCCTTTGATCGTTACATGATGCTTTACCGCAGTCATACACATCCCCAACCTCCTAAGCCTATACAATTCGGCAAAATTCTCCCCATTTCCTTCTTCCCGGGAAAATTATTCATCGGAAGCGGGGGATGCGTTCTGCATGCTTTCAAAAAGTTTCCTGACCGGAACGTAGACAATCAGGGCAAAGAGAAGATTGATCAGCATGCTGGGGAGCATCTGATGAAAGAAAGCCCACTGCAAATCCATGTGCGTGACCTGGAAAAGTCTGTACAGACCGTACAGTATCCATTCAAAAAACAAGTTCCCAAGACCGATGACCACCATGCTGACCGCTATATTGGAAAATAGGCGGCGGTGCGTCAGTCCGGCCAAATAGCCGGTCAATCCCATAGCAAAGGAAATCGGGCCCAGCATCGGAGAATAATAAAGAAAGTCCTGTAGTAAGCCGAACACCAGTCCATACACCAAGGCCGTATGCCGATCGACATAAAGCCCAATATACAGCACGATAACTAAAATAAAATGAGGAGCCACATAAACCTTCGACTGCCATACTTCAGGAATAATCCACTGCAGCAGGGTCCCCTCTAAAATAAAGAGTGCGAGTAAAATAAGCCAAAGCCACTTTCTGGTCACGATCATCCTCCCTGCTCCGGCACCATCACGACAAATACCTCGCGCAAATGGTCAAACGCCGCAAACGGCTGAATGACCGCAACATGCGATATGCCGAAAGTGCCCGGCTCTCTGGAAATGACCTTGCCGACTTCAATGCCTCTCGGGAAAATTTGTCCCAGACCGGAGGTGATGACTACATCGCCGACGGCCAGCTTGTCGTTCGGATCGATCTTCGTCATCAGAAGCGTCTGCTTCTCCCGGTCGTAGCTTTCAATGATCCCGAACGATTCGTTCTCTCTGCCCTTGACGGTCACCGCAATCGCCTTCGATTCGTTAGCCGTATCGTCAATCCCTTTAAGCAGCTGAACATTGGAATAGAAGGAGGATACTTGAACCACCCTGCCGACCAGTCCTTCGACGGACATGACGGCCATGTTCGGCTTGACGCCGTCCTTCTCCCCAAGATTAATCCGAACTGTATTATTAAGCAGATCCGGATTGACCGCAACCACCTCCGCAATCCGGAAGGTGTAGTTATTGGACTGCTTCTGACGCTCGGTAAAGCCGAGCGCCTCCTGCAGTCTCTTATTCTGCTGCTCCAGGTCGTTCAATCGCGTCGTATCCCGCGCATATTTGGTCAGCGTCTGTTTCAGCACCTTATTTTCCTCGAAAATGGTCCGCAGTTGCCCCATATCCTCAAAGAAACCCGCTACGTAGCCAGCGGGCTTATAAAACAATCCTTGAGTCCAGGATACGGTGTCGGTTATAAATTTTTCCGGCCAGGTCAAACGCTCGCGTTTGCCTAACGTCAGGCCCATCAGGGCAATAAAACAGATGAGGCCCAGCATCAGAATACGCAGCCTCTTGTTCCCCAGTAATTTCACCGCAACCACCTTTTTAACCTTTACTGCAATTTAGTTGTTACCTTCTGGATTTCCCTGCCGGCCCGGATTTACGGAACAAATGAATGTTCTCCAGCGCTCTTCCCGTACCGATCGCCACGCAATCCAGCGGGTTCTCCGCTACAAGCACAGGCATCCCCGTTTCGCGCGAGAGCAGCTTGTCCAGATTCCGGAGCAAGCCGCCTCCGCCTGTAAGCACGATCCCCCTGTCGATAATATCCGCAGACAGCTCCGGCGGACATTTCTCCAGCGTCACCTTCACGGCTTCCACGATGCTGTTCACCGTATCCGTCAAAGCTTCCGTGATCTCTTCGGAGGTAATCGCCATCGTCTTCGGCAATCCGGTCACGAGATCGCGTCCGCGGATTTCGAATCGTACCGGCTCGTCGCTCTTCATGGCCGAACCGATCTCCATCTTGATCGATTCCGCCGTGCGCTCACCGATCATGAGGTTGTATGTACGCTTGATGTACTGCGTAATCGCCTCATCCATCTCATCGCCGGCTACACGGATCGAACGGCTTGTTACGATACCTCCCAAGGAAATGACCGCAACCTCCGTCGTGCCTCCGCCGATATCGACCACCATACTGCCTGTCGGCTCCCAAACGGGAAGATCCGCCCCGATCGCCGCCGCAAACGGCTCCTCGATCGTATAAGCGTCGCGCGCTCCCGCCTGACGGGTCGCATCTTCAACCGCGCGCTTCTCTACGGCCGTGATTCCCGACGGCACACAGACCATAACGCTCGGATGCCGCTGAAACAGCAAGCGCTGCTTCTGCGCCTGGCGAATAAAATATTTGATCATCGTGGACGTCGTGTCGAAATCCGCGATGACGCCGTCTTTCATCGGACGAACCGCTCTGATGTTGCCGGGCGTACGGCCGATCATCTTCTTCGCGTCCTCTCCGACCGCCTCAATCGTCTTCGTATCGGTGCGCAGCGCCACAACGGACGGCTCCCGAACCACGATACCTTTTCCTTTTACATAAACCAGCGTGTTCGCCGTGCCCAAGTCAATGCCCAGGTCTTTTGTGAAACCACCAAACATGTAGGTACTCCCTTCCTCTTCACTGCCCGAATAGTATCGAAACTTTCTGAACTAACCCATATGTTACATCAAACCCTGCTCCTTTAAACTGACGAACTTCCGGTCGCCGATTACGATATGATCCAGCACCTCGATGCCGACGATCTCACCGGCTTCCGCAAGCCTTTGCGTCATTTGAACGTCCTCGGAGCTAGGGGTCGGATCGCCGCTTGGATGGTTGTGAACGCAAATAATCGAAGCGCTGCTTCGCTTGATCGCCGCACGAAAGACTTCTCTCGGGTGCACGATCGACGCGTTCAAGCTTCCCATAGACAGGGTCTCCTGACCGATGACGTGATTTTTCGTATTGAGAAACAGACAAACAAAATGCTCTTTATTTAAGTATCGCAGCTCCTCCATCAACAAGTCCGCCACATCCTGAGGCGAACGGACGGTGACCGTTTCGTTCATCGAGCTGCGCGCCAGCCTGCGGCCCAGCTCAATGCCTGCTTGGATCTGCAGCCCTTTGGCCGCGCCGATGCCTTTGATTTCGGTCAGCTGCTGCAGGCTCATATCCACCAAATTTCGCAGCCCGCCGGCCTGGCTCAGCACCCGCTGCGCCAAAAACACAGCCGACTCCTGGTAGGTTCCGGTCCGCAGCAAAATAGCCAGCAGCTCCGCGTTGCTTAATGCTTGAGCCCCATACTGCATCATGCGTTCTCTAGGTCGTTCTTCGTCTGGGACATCGCGCAATGTGATATTGCTCGATTCCATTCATTCCCCTCTTTCATTGAATAATATGATGAACACCCATTATAGCATGATGCCCGATCAAATAACAGCAACGCCAAGGTCTCCCAGCAGATCGCTGAGAAGCGACAGCGGAAGCCCGACGACGTTGAAATAATCGCCTTCGATCCGCTCCACAATAGTGGCTCCCAGTCCTTGGATCGCATAGGAGCCGGCTTTATCCATCGGTTCGCCCGTATCAATATAACGCTCGATTTGCTCGTCCGTCAATGGCTTCATGTAAACAAATGTGACTTGATGGGAAACAAGCGTCTTTCCCGTCGCAAAATCGATGCAGGCCACACCGCTGAACACCCGGTGTCCTCTTCCCTGCAGGCTTTTCAGCATGCGGAATGCATCCTGCTTGTCCTTCGGCTTGCCCAAGACGGCGTCGTCCAGAACGACGATGGTATCGGAGCCGATTATTATCGCTTCCGCGGCGGCAGACGGCTCTACCTTATAGGATTCGAAGACCGCCCCGGCTTTGCGACTGGATAATTGTTCCACGATCTCCTGCGGGGTTAATCCCGGTTCCGTATCCTCGTTGACGTCACTGACACGGATTTCGTAGGGCAGCTGAAGGCTGCGGATCAGCTCCTGGCGGCGCGGTGACGAAGACGCCAAAACCAGCTTTTTTTGCTTATAAATCGACATATATAGACTCCTTGTCCCGAATGATATAGGGCTAAAGCTTGCGGTAAAGCCAGAAGGCAGCTGCTAACCCGGCCAGACTGATCAGGCTCAGCTTCAGCTCCAGGTTAAGGTCGTATTTCAGCACCAGCAGATCGGCTTTCGGCTGCCAGGACAGACCTATCGTTTTGGTCAGAAACGACAGCGCCGAAATCGGTGCCAGCAGCTGGCCTACCAAAGTCCCTGCCACTAATCCTATGATGAGCAATAAAATGAAAGTAAATGTATTTTTTTTCAAGTGAATGACCCTTTCCCATCCTCTGGTAATCTCTTCCTTCTCAGTTCCCGTTTTAAATTATATCATAGTTTTGGAGAATGTTACCTGCTTACAGCGCTCATCGACGCCGGGTACAATGAACAACAGGAGGGATTCATCTTTTATGCGTCGGCCTTTGACTATCATGAACATTTTACTAGCAGCCACCATCGCTTGCCCGGCCACCTCGGAAGCGGCCAAAATCGTGGTGGACGCCGGACATGGCGGCTCCAATCCCGGGGCTGTCGGCGTGAACGGCCTCTATGAAAAGACAGTGAATCTCGATATCGCCGAGAAATTGAAAGATTTGCTCGCAGCCCGCGGCTACGAAGTCGCGATGACCCGCAGCGACGATACCTTTATTTCCTTGAAGTGACCGCGTCGAAATAACGAATGCCCAGGACGCGGATTTGTTCGTCTCCATTCATGCCAATTCCTATTCCAATCCGGGCACCCGCGGAGCGATGGTGCTTTATTATGACAGTGCCTACCCTCAAGAGGATTACCCCGCGAGCACCGAAATGTCCGCGCTTACCCCGCAAAGCCGGGCATTCGCCCAGCAAATGCTCGATACGTTCGTGAGTACGATGGGCGTGGAAAACCGGGGGCTTGTCCCGAGCGCCGTCTACGTCGTCCGCATGGGGAAAACCCCCAGCATTCTCATCGAGACGGCTTACCTGACCAACGGACAGGATGCCTCCATGCTCGCCGACAGCGGCGTCCGAACCCGCATGGCCCAGGCCATCGAAAGCGGCATCGAGGCTTATCTCCCGCCGGATGACGCTAGCGCCGTATTTACGGATACGCGCACCCATTGGGCGAAGGATGCGATTCTGCGTTTGAAAACGCAGGGCATTGTCGACGGAGTCGGCAGACAGTTCCAGCCGGACCGCGAGCTGACGCGAGCGGAGTGGGTTACGCTGCTGGACCGGGTCTTCGACTTGTCGAAGATCCAGCCGTCCTCTGCCGGCGCGTGCAGCGCTGTCGCCGGCGCCGTGTACGGCAGCGGGTGCCAGGGAGCTGCCCCCGCCTCGTTCAAGGACGCGCCGGCAGGCCACTGGGCCTCCGCGGCCTTGAACAAAGCCATCCGCGCCGGCGTGCTTGACGGGTACGAGGACGGGACGCTTCGTCCCGACCGGCCCGTCACGCGGGCGGAGGTCGCCGCCATGTTCCAGCGGCTGGCGCTGCCGCAGGCAACGGCGTCGGCTGCGTCCTCGCAGCCGACGCCGTTCAAGGATGTGCCGGCCAGCTCCTGGTCGGCCGCCTCGATCTACAGCCTGAAGCAAGCAGGCTGGATTGACGGCGTCACGGCGGACCGCTGACATGCCGGATCCGCCGCATGACCCGGGCTGAGGCCGCTGCGCTGCTTGACCGCTATGTGCGGTCGAAGGGCGGCACCGTTTCCGCCTCTGCCGGAAGCAGGAAGGAGCCTTAAGATTAGACGATGAAAAACCCGCCGCCCAGCAGTCCTTCGGACCCTGCTTGGGTGACGGGTTTTTCATCGCCGGTTCCCCGGCGGCGTCCACCCCGGTTTTGACCGGCAGCGCTCTATAGATTCAGATTCAATCCGTTTAATCGGCAGCGTTCCTTCTACAGCTCCGGGCGGAGCGGCTCCAGCAAAATTTGAACGGTTTCTTCCGAGGCAGGATTCGCCACTGTGAGATCGATTAAATACAAGTCCTCGCGTATCCCGCTGTGGTTCATGAAATCAACTCGTTCTACGGAGCAGCGAAGCCGCTCCGCATCATAGATCAAATCCAGCGCCGAGTGTCCCTGCTGCAGCCGGATTGTGCCTTGCTCCCTTACTTCAGGCTGCTGGAAGGAAACGAACCGCTCTACAATCGACTCCGGCGCTTGTTTAAACCGGTACCGATCCGTCAGCTCAAGCCGTACCTGTCCCTTTTTCTCAAAAACAAAGGTGCGCTGAAGCGACTCCAGATTCGGATCAGGGTAAGCTGCTCCCAGTTCAACGGAAAACGCATCCCGCTCCTCGCCCGTAGACACATTCAGCACCTTGGCGGCAAAGTCCCGCCCCTCCTGCTGCTCGAAGCCCTCCACGATCGGAACCGAGTGTCCCTTGGACCGGTTGCCTATATAGGTGTACCGTCCTTCGCGGAAATACGACTTCGTATATTCACCCGCTCCCGTATCGGCCAGCAAGGTCGTCCCGTTGACGTGAAGAATAAAGTTGCCGACATCGTTATGATTGTGCGGCTCCGCGTTATGTCCGCCCTTTGCAGCAAAGCTGACAACCTGCCCGGCGGCTGCCGTACGGCTGATCAGCCACTGCGCATCGGCCAAGTAATGGACGGCCTCGCCGGCTTCGACAGCATACGAAGGAGACAAACTCCAGACGAAATTGCGGATCGCATTGGGCCACCGCGCGCAGTGATCCTGCGTAAAGGTGGAGGCGAAGCGAACCGGCGGCACCTCTACCTCGGAATAAATCGATTTCAAATACCCGGTCAACCCGCGCGAATAGCTGGACCGCGGGGAAGCATCCGAGAAGCTGACCGTCATATCTTCATTCAGGAAGCATTTTTGCTGAAACAGCGCGATTTGCTTTATTTTATCGTTGTTAAATAAATCGATCCGCCCTCCGGTACGCTCCTTCAGCAGATCGGCAAAGTAAGTGAAATAGCCGAAGCCGTAATTCCAGTACCCGATGCCCTCCGTGCAGGCCCCGTCGGCCTCGAAGCCGCTGAGATAGCATTCCATCGTTTTCAGCACCCGCTGCAAAATCGGCGTCAATCCGGCGCTTTCCGGCATCAGATACATAGCTGCCGCCCCGACCGATCCGGAGCAGACGGCAGCCCAGTTATGGGTCGCCTGCTCCCAGAACAGAAATCCGCTTAAATCGCCGTACGGCTCGAGCACCCGTTCCCTGACTTCCCTGCGCGCCCGATAGACGACGACCTCGGACAGCTTTGATTCCAGCAGGCTGCATACTTCAGCCAAAGTAAAGGCGGTTTCCGCCGCGAACAAATCGACCGTTTGGCGGTGCTCCTTCACTTTCCCGTACAGCTGCCCGTTCACCTCCGCCGCCAGGCTCTGGTTCCATTTCTCAATCGGCTTTAACGAGTTCCCGCCCAGATGGGCAGGCAGACACCAAGTATATTCATCACACATGGCCCAGATGATATCCTCCAGCGCCTCTATATATCGGTCTTCTCCGAAAGCCAGCGACAGAATGGCAAACGTGTTGATGCGCAGCCGGTTACGGAAGTAAGCCCTTTCAAATTCCATCCGGGAGCCTGACGTATCGAAGATCTTGTATTTGGAGAATGGCAGCGCGGCAATCGGTTCCTCCAGCAGCTTGTCCCCGGCCTCCTGTACTTCCCGCAGCTGCTTGCTGTATTCGGGAGAGGTGCGGATTTCCTCCCATTTCGCCTCGCTTCGGCCCGCAGCAAAAAGCGGCCGCCCCGCCAGCTGTCCTGCCCCATACTCCAATGCTTCAAAAAGCTCTCTTGTATCCATACGCGTCTTATTCCTCCCATGGGTTAAATCAGACTTTGTTTACAAGCGCAAAATATCACTTACTTTCTATCATAAATCAAAGCGGTTGTATACCTTTTTTTGTATGACAGCCACCTCTTCTCCCCTGTTACAGGAAAAAGATACTGCCGAAGTGTATATAAACTTCCTGCCTTTGACACAATACAAACAAATTTACCAATCAAGGAGGGAAACGGTATGAGCAAGGATTCATCGCAAACACCGGAAAGCCAATCAAGGCGTCAATTCCTTAAATATTCCGGGACAGCTATCGGCGGTGCTATTGTCGGCGGCGTGATCGGCGGCGCCATTGCCGCTAACCGGAAAAATAATACGGCCAATCCGCCGACAGGCCAACCGGAAACAACCCCTGCCGCCAAGGACTACAGTCAGGCGTTAATGTATTTTACGCAGGACCAATTTGATACGACGGAGGCAGCCGCAGAGCGCATTTTTCCAAAGGACGATCTGGGCCCCGGCGCTAAAGATTTGGGTGTAGCTTATTTTATCGATCATCAGCTGGCCAGCCAGTGGGGAAACAACGGCAAGGAATATATGCTTGGCCCTTTCATTACCGGAGAACCCACACAGGGGAACTACCCCAGCATCAAGCGCCACGATTTGTTTACACACGGCTTAAGAGCACTGCAGGATTCAAGTCAGTCGAAATACCAGAAGGCGTTTCAAGAGCTTACTCCGGAACAGCAGGACGAGCTGCTCGGTCTATTCGAAAAAGGCGAGCAGGTCACCGTGACCGGGGCCACAGCCCAGCAGTTTTTCAATCTGTTGAAAAATTTCACGCTCGAAGGCGTCTATGCCGATCCGCTGTATGGCGGCAACAAGGATATGCAGGGCTGGAAAATGCGCAACTTCCCGGGCAACCAAATGAGCTATACCGAAATTATGGCAAAGGACGAGTTTGTCAAAATCGATCCGGCCAGTCTTCACGATCACATGATGGCACATTGAACATGAGGTGAACAATAGCATGGCGACAAAGCTACCGAAAGTACCGGTTGTTATCGTAGGCATGGGCTGGGTGGGCGGCATTATTGCTGCCGAGCTGGCTAAGCAAGGGACCAAAGTGGTTGGACTTGAACGCGGCAAATCGCGGACAACCACGGATTATTATATGGTGCATGATGAGCTACGCTATGCGCAGCGTTACGATTTGATGCAGGACTTGTCCAAGGAAACAGTAACCTTCCGCAATACGGAAAAGCTGACCGCTGTCCCTATGCGCACTTACGGCTCTTTCCTGCTGGGCGAAGGACTAGGCGGCTCAGGCATCCATTGGAACGGACAATATTTCCGCTTCCTGCCGTATGATTTTGAAATTTACAGTAAAACCGTGGAACGCTACGGGAAAAATAAAATTCCGGAAGGCATGACCATCCAGGACTGGGGCATCACCTATGATCAATTAGAACCGTATTTCGTTAAATATGAGAATATGGCCGGCATTTCAGGAGATTCTGAAGAAAATCCGACCATCGGCAAACGGTCCGCGCCTTATCCGACGCCTGCCATGATAAAAACGCCGATCCTGAAAATGTTCGAGGATGCATCCAAGAAGCTCGGCCTGCATCCCTACATGGGACCTTTCCGCCAATCTGTCCCAGCAGTATACGAATCCTGACGGGATTACCCGTGCGGCCTGTCAATACTGTGCCTTCTGCGAACGGTTCGGCTGCGAGTACGGCGCCAAGGCGGATCCCGTGGTCACCGTCCTTCCCGTCGCGGAAAAAACGGGCAATTTCGAGCTTCGTACCTTTTCTAACGTCATTCAGGTGCTGCATGACGGTAAGAAGGCAACCGGCGTGGTCTATGTCAACACGGTCACAGGCGAGCAATTCGAACAGCCTGCCGATATCGTCGTCATGGCCAGCTACGTGTTCAATAACGTCAAGCTTTTGCTCGTTTCGAAGCTGGGCAAGCCGTACGATCCGGCCTCAGGGACCGGCGTCATCGGACGAAACTACGCTTACCAGGTGCAAGGCGGTTCTGCAACCGGCTTTTTCGACGATAAGGAATTTAATTTGTATGCTGGCGCAGGGGCACTCGGGATGGAAGTCGACGATTTCAACGGAGACAACTTCGATCATGCTTCCCTGAACTTTATTCACGGCGCCGGTATGCGGGTCTATCAGGCCGGCCAAAGGCCGATCGCCAACAACTCGGTTCCCTCGGGAACGCCGGGCTGGGGGAAAGAGTTCAAGCAAAAATCGATTTTCTACGCCAACCGCACGATTACGATCTCGCCGCAAGGCTCCAACATGCCGTGGAGGCATCATTACATCGATCTCGATCCTACTTACAAAGACGTCTATGGACTGCCGCTGCCCCGGGTCACGTTCGACTTTGAAGATCAGGACAGAGAAATGGTCAAATATCTCGCTACCAAAACAACGGCCATCATGAAGGAGATGAACCCGACCAACATCGGCTCCTCCGATCAATTGAAGCCGTATAACATCGTTCCTTACCAGTCGACCCACAACACGGGCGGCGTCGTTATGGGGGCCGATCCAGGCACCTCCGCAGTGAACAATTACCTGCAAATGTGGGACGCGGAAAATGTATTCGTCGTCGGCGCCTCCGCATTCGCCCATAACAGCGGCTACAATCCAACGGCAACCGTAGGCGCTCTCTCTTACCGTGCTGTCGAAGGGATTACCAATTACATCAAAAAGGGCGGCGGCTCGCTCGTCTAAGCCTGAAACCCTTAAATTGAATGGCAGGTGCTCGCATGGAAAATCAGGAATGGGTTGAACATTTGACGGAGCTCCGCAAGCGGCTAATGATTGTTGCAGGCTGGTTTGTTGTTACATTCGGAGGAGGATTGTACATAGCTCCCTCCCTCCTGCTGTTTATCAAGTCCCAGCCTACGGCCGCAGGCATCCAATGGAACGTGTTTTCATTTACGGACGGCTTGTTCATCTACATGAAATGCGCTGTGGTGCTCGCCGTGCTGTTCACCCTCCCCGTCTTGTTCTACCATCTGTGGGCCTTTGCGCGTCCGGGATTGACAGAGCAGGAAGCCAGCAGTACCTTGCTCTATCTCCCGGCTTCCTTTGTCTTGTTTTTGACAGGGCTTTGCTTCAGCTATTTCGTCGTCTTTCCGATGATGGTTCATTTCATGATGCGGATGAACAAAAGCATCGGGGCAGTGGAGACGTACGGGATCGATAAATATTTTTCGTTCCTGTTCGATGTCGTCTTCCCGCTGTCCGCCGCCTTCGAGCTTCCGGTCGTTCTGCTGTTCCTGACCAAAATCGGACTGGTAACGCCGGATACGCTGCGAAAGGCCCGCAAGCATGCCTACGTGGGACTCGCTATTATCGGCTCCTGTCTGTCCCCGCCCGACTTCTTCTCGCATCTGTCGGTCACGGTTCCGCTGATCCTGCTGTTTGAGATCAGCATTATCGTCTCAGGCTGGCAGTACCGGGCGATGAAGCAGCCGCTTCCCAACAGCTAGATCACGATATATAAGGAGGGCTACCTATGTTTAACAATATCGGCGTTTCCGGTTTAATCATTATTCTGGCGATCGCTCTGATCGTCTTCGGTCCCGCCAAGCTGCCTCAGCTTGGACGCGCTTTCGGCGATACGCTGCGCGAATTCCGCAACTCCACCCGCGGCATTGTAGAGGATGAAGCAGAGAAACCGCGCGAGGAGCCGAAACAGCTGCTCTAAGCCGAAATGGATGAACGTTCAGGCCGCACGAGGATAGAATGGGCAGGCAGACTTGGCTTCCGGCCGCATTCTGCCCTCAAGTATGCTAAAATACTCCCACAAAGTGGGGCTTATGCTTCGAAGCGGACTCAGGTACTTTGCGGGGACCCCGAAAACATATATTCTATCATGCAAAAATAGCCGTAATGGGGGCTGCGCCCGTCATTTCGGCTTATTTGCATCTTTTGACCCGTTTATTGCGCCGCTACCAGATTGCGCAGCTCCTTCTGGCTGACGATATACTGCATCATCGCGGTTTGCGTCTGCCACATGAAGGAGGCCGACGGATTCTTTTTGTATTCGTCAAGCGAGACTACCGCCGTGTTCAAGGCGCTGTTCATTTTTTGCACAGCCGCTTTCCCCTCTTCCGACAGCCCCTCCGACGCCGCATTCGCCATCCCCGTCCAAGCCTGATGCGCAGTCTTGATCGATTGCAGAGCTGCATCGGCCACCGGACTTGGCTTCGTTTCCGACAAGTGCGTTGCAGTCAGCGGAGCAATTAAGCCCAGCAGCTTATCCCCTTGATTAATATAGCTGACAAATGCATCCGTCGTCTTGCCGCTCCATTTCATTTGGCTCAGCGCCGGAAGCTCTACATTCTTGACCATGACATCGATTTTCTTCTGCTGGAACTGCTGTGCCAAGCCCAGCGCCTCGTCTCTGGACATGGACATGCCGACATATACGGTATACTTGTCTCCCGCTTCGCTTACGGCGCCGTAGCCTTTCGTCTTCAGCTCGGCTTGAGCCGTACTGGCGCTCTGCGCGGTGCTGAATACGCCGCTTTGAAGAAAGCTGTAGGTCTTGGCCGGAAGGCTCACAGCGGCTGTCGCCGTATTGGCCGCCGCGCCGGCGGCACTCGTCCCATTTGTCCCCGCAGTCGAAGAGGAGGCGGAAGCCGGAACGGCAGCCGTTTGTCCCGGTGGCACATTGGCGCCTGCAGTGCTCTGCGCATCTTTGGATTCCCCTGAGAACATCGAAAGCACGAAGAACCCGAAGGCAACGCCGGTAATGACCGCCCCGGCAACGGAAGTGATGATTTTAAACCATGACGATCCCGGACGTTTGGTGATATAGGCCGTCTCTTCGGGCACATACCACCGATGATCTCTTAACGGCTCCACCGGCGGGTGGGCATAGTCCTCATGAACAGGTTCCCGCTCATGGTTTTCCGCCGGCCCTCCGTTTCTATATCCTGGCTCATAGCCTGGGGAGGGCTCTACTTGCCTGTATTCGGGATCATTGCTTACAGGTAACTCTCCTCCGTGCCTGTACCCGGGCTCGTAGCTTGGGGATGGCTCTCCTCCTCTGCGTCGGTAGCCGGGTTCATTGCTTACGGACGGCTCCCGTGTAACGGTCGCGCCTCCTGAATCGCGGATTAATTTCTCCACACGCTGGGTTTCCATATCGAAGGAGCTTTGCCAGCCTCCAAAATCGGTCGTATATTGATTCAGCATCTGCCCGTCAATGAGTGGAGGGGCCGAAGCTCCCCGCTGGGATGCCGGCGGAACGGAAGCACCGTTCTCGGACACCAGCCAGCCTTGCTCCCGCGCCGGCTGCTCATCCAGCACCCGGTATTCCTCGCTGTGCAGCGGAATAATATTCGGCTGCTGCTCCTTACCCGTACGTTCAGCGCTCCGCTGGCGCTGTTGAGTTTTTTGTGGGCCGTGGTCAAATCGAAACGTCATTTTAGCTTTGTTCATTTCCGCCTCTCTCCCTTGTCCAAGTTTCGTATTACTAGACTATGAGAGTAGAGCTCCGAATAGAACGAAATAAAAGAACAAAACAAAAAGCAGCCTGACGGCTGCTGAGCTTGTCGAGAAGCCCTGAATTTGTGCGATACTCCGGTGGGGTATTCTCCTCCAGCCGCTGTTGAAATCCGTGAATTCGATTAAATTTAAAGGTATTTTCACGGATTTCAAAGGCGGACGTAAACTAAGCGTTTTTCAAAGAAAAACGGGCTTCGTAAGCTTAGATACCCCACCTGCGTCCGTGCTCCCTTTTCACTCAAAGGCGGGTCTCTCGACAGCTTGAGCAGCCTGACGGCTGCTGTCTTGTCTTATATTTGGTTAGCTGATAAATATCCGGTCTGCAATCAGGCTTGCCGCTGCTCGTTGTGCCCTTTAGCCTGGCTTTCCAGCGTCTTCGCCAACCCGTCGGCCGCCTTCCAAATATCCCCGGCCCCCATCGTCAGCACCAGATCGCCGCTGCGCACGGTATCCAGCAAGTAGGTCTGCACTTCCTCCTTGCTGGGAATGTAGCGGACATTCGGGTTGCTGTTCTCGCGAATCAGCTCCACCAGCTTCGCGGAGCTGATGCCTTCAATCTGCTTCTCCCCGGCAGGCGAATAAATATCCGTGATGATGACCTCATTGGCATCAGGGAAAGCGCGGCTAAACTGCTCAAACAAGAAATACGTTCTTGTATAACGCTGAGGTTGAAATACGGCGCGAATCCGTTTGCCCGTCGCTTTGGCGGCACTGATGGTCGCTTCGATTTCGGTCGGATGATGGGCATAGTCGTCGATAACGAGAATATCGTTGACTTCTCCAAGCACCTGAAAACGGCGCTTCGCCCCGCGGAATTCGGTAATCGCCTCGGCTACTTGCTGGAAGGTTAAGCCCGCTTCCATACAAGTGATCAGCGTAGCCATAGCATTATACACATTATGCTTGCCGGGAACCGACAGCTGAATCGTACCCAGCGTCTCTCCCTCGAACTCCACATCGAACCGGCACCTTCCGGTCGCCAAGCTCGATATGACGCGCTATATAATCGGCATCGTCCTCGATCCCGTAAGTAATAACTTTACTGCGGATTTGCGGAATCATCTCCCGCAGGTAGGCGTCGTCGCTGCAAACAACCGCTTTGCCGTCTTCTTTTACCTGGCTTAGAAATTGAGCATACGCATTTTTCAAATTTTCAAAGTCGCCGTTATAATTTTCCAAATGGTCCGCTTCAATATTGTTCACCAGTGCGATATAAGGATGGTACTGCAGGAAGGAGCCGTCGCTCTCGTCCGCTTCCGCCACAACCCAATCGCCTTGACCTGCCTTCGCGTTGCTTCCTACATTCATAATTTCTCCGCCTATGATGTATGTAGGATCCTGTTGGCATCCTTCCAAAACCAGCGCAATCATGGATGAAGTCGTCGTCTTTCCATGAGCTCCGGCTACGGCAATCCCTTTCTTCGCGTTCATCAAACGCCCCAGCATCTGGGAGCGATGGAGGATCGGAATATTCAGCTTCTGGGCTTCAGCTATTTCCACATTATCTTTAGTCAATGCCGTGGAATAGACCACCACATCGGCCCCTTTGACATGGTTCGCTTCATGCCCGATATAAACCTGTGCTCCCTTGGCAGCGAGCTTTTCGGTAAGCTCCTGCCGAGCCAAATCGGAACCCGATACTTGATAACCCATTTCCAGCATCACCTTGGCTATAGCACTCATACCATACCCGCCAATTCCGATAAAATGGATGTGCTCAGATGTATTCACGCCGCTCTCACCAGCCTTTTTCAGAATCGGTTTGATGTACGATCCAGGAACGAACATCACCTATTAAATATAATGTACCGGAAACGACAGCCAGGTCGTCCTGTGCCGTCTTGCCTTTGACCAGCTCCAGCGCCGCTTTCCAGTTCGGCTCAACAATAACGTCCACATCGGTGCGGCCGATCTCCGTAAGCAATGTCCTGGCCAGCTCGGCTAGCTTGGCAGCATCCTCCTTCTTATGCCAATCCGGCTCGGTAAGGATGAGTGTATCCACCAATGGTAGTATATGCCGCAAATATCCGGAATGATTCTTTGTTGAGAGCATTCCCATAACAAAATGTAAATTTTTGTACGAATACGTATCCCGAAGGGCTTGGGCCAGGGCGGCTCCTCCCTCCGGATTATGGGCGCCGTCGATCAGAATGCGGGGCGAATGGGAAATCATTTCGAGCCGTCCCGCCCATTTCGTGGCTTTCATGGCACTTACCAGCACATCATCCTCAATGATCAGCGCATAGTACTGACGCAGCACCTCCAGGGTCATCAGAGCGACGGAGGCATTCTGCAGCTGGTGTCTTCCGTTCATCGAAATCCCTACCTTAGGTATCCCGCGAAACGGACCGAAGAAATCGAATACCTGATCGTTCTCGCGTTCCGCCACCGCTTCATAGCGGAAATGGCGTCCGCTGAGATAGAGCGTGCTCTGCTTGGATTTGGCCGTCTGCTCCAGCACAGCGACCGCCTCCGGCTGATCCACTGCGCTGACGACAGGTACGCCCGCCTTGATGATGCCGGCTTTCTCTGCAGCTACTTTTTCTATCGTATCTCCCAAAATTTCCATATGGTCGTGGCCGACATTAGTAATAGCCGTTACGATTGGAGTTACGATATTCGTAGAATCCAGTCTTCCTCCCAGGCCGGTCTCCCAAACCACAAAATCCGGATAAGCCACATGAGCGAAATATTCGATCGCGAGTGCGGTAGATACCTCGAACATCGTAGGCTGTCCCAGCTCGGAAGCCGCCACCTGTTCAACGAGAGGCTTCAGCTTGTTGACTACGCGAACCAGATCGTCATCGGCAATATTGTTTCCGTTGACCCGAATCCGGTCCGTGTACTTCTCAATATATGGAGAGGTAAAGGTGCCTACATCGTAGCCCGCCTGCTTAAGCGCTTCGCTCAAGTAGGCGCAGACGGAGCCTTTCCCGTTCGTGCCCGCCACATGAATAAACTTCAAGCGGCGCTCAGGGTGATTCAGAAGCTCCATCAGCTTCTCCATCCGCTTCAGTCCCGGCTTGATGCCGAACGGAACCAGGTGGACGATCCAGTCCACCGCTTCCGCCGCGGTTTGAAAACCGCCCGTTTCCTGCGTCATTCCTCCGCTCATGGCAATCACCCTTTCAGTTCTGCCAAACGGGCAATGACTTTATCTCGTTTGTCGGCATAATCGGCCAGCTTTACTTTTTCTTCCTCGATGACTTTCGCAGGCGCTTTGGCTACAAAGCCTTGATTGCTGAGCTTTTTCTCGATCCGCTCCACTTCGCCGTGCAAAGTCTGCAATTCCTTCTCGAGCCTTGCAATCTCCTGGGAAATGTCGATTAAGCCGGCCAGAGGCAGATACAGCTCCGCTCCGGTTACAATGCCCGTCATCGCCTTGTCCGGCGTCGCCAGCTCAAGGGCGATGTCCAGCAGCGATGTGTTGCAGAAGCGGCGGATATATTCTTCGTTACGCTGCAGAATCGGCAATGTTTCCGAGCTGGACGGCTTCACCATCAGCTCGATCTTTTTGCTCATCGGCACGTTCACTTCCGCCCGGATGTTGCGAACGGTGCGGATAATATCCATCAGCAGCTCCATTTCGCCAACCGCGTCCGCGGCTTCAAAGCGCGCTTCGTATACCGGCCACGAAGCCAGCGTGATTGTCTCGCCTTCATGCGGCAGATGCTGCCATATTTCCTCGGAAATAAACGGCATGAACGGATGAATCAAGCGCTGCGTTCGATCCAGTACATAAGCGAGGACAGATTGCGTCGTTTTCTTCGCCTGTGCGTCATTGCCATATAAGGACAGCTTGCTGAACTCAATGTACCAGTCGCACAAATCGTCCCAAATAAAGTTGTACAGCAGACGGCCGACTTCCCCGAATTCGTAAGAATCCATCAAACGGGTGACGTCGCGCACGGTTTCGTTCAAGCGATGCAAAATCCAGCGGTCTGCCGTACTGAGAGAGCCGCTCAGATCGATATCCTCCACCTTGAAATCGCCCAGATTCATCAGCGCAAAGCGCGAAGCGTTCCAGATCTTATTGGCAAAGTTGCGCGCCTGCTCCACCTTCTCCCAGCGGAAGCGAAGATCCTGCCCCGGCGTAGAGCCCGTGGAAAGCATAAAGCGCATGGCGTCCGCGCCGTATTTTTCGATCACTTCCAGCGGATCGACGCCGTTGCCGAGCGACTTGGACATTTTGCGGCCTTCGGCATCGCGGACGAGTCCGTGCATCAGCACGTCTTTGAACGGAATTTGCTCTGTGAATTCAAGCGCAGTAAAGATCATCCGCGCTACCCAGAAATAAATAATATCGTAGCCGGTAACCAGCAGGTTCGTCGGGTAGAAACGCTTCATATCCTCGGTCTCGTCAGGCCAGCCCAGCGTGGAGAAAGGCCATAGTCCGGAGCTGAACCAAGTATCCAGCACATCGTTGTCCTGACGCAGGTTTGCGCTGCCGCACTTGGAGCAGGCGGTAACATCCTGCTGCGCTACATGAATTTCCTGACAATCTTCGCAGTACCATGCAGGGATGCGGTGTCCCCACCACAGCTGACGGGAAATACACCAGTCACGGACGTTTTCGATCCAGTTCAAATATATTTTTTCAAAGCGGTTCGGAACAAAGTTAACCCCTGCGCCCGCTTTTTGAGCTTCGATCGCGCGCTCGGCGAGCGGCTTCATTCTAACGAACCATTGCGTGGACAAGTAAGGCTCGATAACGGCCCCGCTGCGCTCGCTGTGGCCAACCTGATGAACATGCTCCTCGATTTTGACAAGAACGCCTTGCTCTTTCATATCGGCAACAATTTGCTTGCGGCATTCGAAGCGGTCCAGACCCTGATATTTGCCGGCATTGGCGTTCATTTGGCCGCCTTCGTCCATCACCAATATTTGCGGAAGGTCATGACGCTTGCCGACTTCAAAGTCGTTCGGGTCGTGTGCCGGCGTAATTTTCACCGCACCGCTTCCGAATTCCTTTTCTACGTACTCATCGGCAATAATCGGAATCTCGCGTCCGATAATCGGAAGCACGAGCATTTTACCGATCAGGTGCTTATACCGGTCATCCTCCGGATGCACCGCAACCGCCGTATCGCCGAGCATCGTCTCCGGACGCGTCGTCGCTACCGTAATCGATTCGCCGCTATCCTTGACCGGATATTTCAAATGATACAGATTCCCCTGTACTTCTTTGTACTCCACTTCAATATCGGAAAGGGCCGTGCGCGCTGCCGGATCCCAGTTGATAATATAATTGCCGCGGTAAATCAGACCTTTCTTGTACAGCTCCACAAATACTTTGCGTACGGCTTTGGACAAACCTTCATCCAGAGTAAACCGTTCGCGGGAGTAGTCCAGCGAGAAGCCCATTTTGGCCCACTGCTCATGAATGGATTGCGCATACTGCTCCTTCCACTCCCATACCTTCTCTAAAAATTTCTCGCGTCCGAGATCGTGCCGGCTGATTCCTTGCTCGCGCAGCTTCTGCTCGACCTTCGTTTGCGTCGCGATGCCCGCATGGTCGGAGCCAGGGAGCCAAAGCGTATCGTAGCCCTGCATCCGCTTCGTGCGGACCATGATATCCTGCAGCGTGCAGTCAAGCGCATGGCCGATGTGCAGCATCCCCGTTACGTTCGGAGGTGGAATCACGATTGTATAAGGCTCGGCGTCAGGACGCTGGCCTGCTTTAAAATATTGACCTTTCAGCCAGTAATCGTACCATTTTTTCTCGGCTTCCTTCGGATCGTACGTCGTCGGCATCGAAGTCGAGGCCTGGGTGGTCTTGGTTTCTTCCATCTTGAACAACCTCCATTATCCATACTTAAAAACAAGCTCTTAAACAACAAAAAAACCTTTCGCCGCAAAGGACGAAAGGATCTGCTTCCGTGGTACCACCTTTATTCCGCGCTGAAGATCGGCTGTCCGTCTCTCCGTTGTCCTAAGGACAATCGAATCGGATCGCAGCAAAGCTCTTCATGCGGCACTTCAACAGATAACGGCTGTGACCGGCAGAGTCTAGCTCACAGGCAGCGTATGCCTTGTGCCTTGAACTCTGCAACTCCGGGGCGACTTCGGCCAGTTACATCCTGCGGAATCTCACAGCGTCACAATTCCGCTCTCTGAAGGGTTGGCTGCCTATTACTCCCTTTCCAAGTTGTTGCAGCAATATGCTCGATATAATCATTCCTATGATAAACAACATTAAGGGTAGAGTCAATACAGGATGCGTCTAATTCAAGGGATATCTTTCATTGTAACCAAAAAACACCCCAACCAAACCCGAAAACGGGGGTTGAGGTGCCTTGATACGAATAAAACTTCCGATTATTTAGGGATATAGACGATCTGCCCTTCCGTTAATTCGGCATCCCCCAGCCGGTTAAACAGCGCGATTTCGCGGGGATTCAATTCGTACCGTTTGGCGATGATCTCAAGCGTCTCTTCTTTCTGTACAATACATAGCCTTACGCGGCGGAATTCATTCTGCTCCTGCATCGAGCTGAGCAGAAGCTTCTTCCACTCCAGCTTCTCATTTACAGCCGGGGCCGGTGCCTGCGCGGGCTCCGCTTGCTTATCTCTGCCCTGCCGGGTTTCATGCTTGGAGGCGACCGCATTTTGCAGCAGCGTGGTCAAGCCGACAGGCTTCTCCGAAACCGGCTCCTCCTCCGGAGCCTTTTTGCCGTTGAAGGCGATTTTCAGCTCCTTCTTCTCCTCGGCGGCCGGAGGCTCGTTCGCCTCCCCCGCTCCCGCCGTCTGAACCGGCTCCTCCTCAGAGACTGCGTTCGCTGCCGCTGACGTCTCCTCCTGCTCAGCCGGAACAGCGCCCGCTTCCAGCGTCAGCGACTGCCTATCCTGATCGCCGTCACGCGTCTCCGGCTCTACGATCGGATTCGCCGCCGCGTAGGCCAATGACGGACTCGACCACTCCTGCTGCGGCGGATACGGCTGAGCGTACGGCTGCTGCGGATACTGGCCCGGCTGGGCAAACGGCGCCTGAGGGTCGTATGCGGACAGCTCCGGGTTCGGCCAGCCGGAGAAATTCGGCTCCGGATAGCGCGGCTCGGATAGCCTCGGGTCGGGAGCTTCGGAAACAAAGACGACTTCCTCCTCCGTTTCCTTCCATTCCCCTCCTGTATTAGAGGAAGCGACCTCGAGACCGTTTAAAGACAGTACGCCGGTAATATTCAAGCTGCGGGCAGACAGCAGATCCACGTCAAAGTTTTCAATCTCCACGGAGATGTCTTCCATCCGCTGTACGCGGTTCATAGGCAGTGTAATTTCTACCGGAATCAGATGCTCCAGCGTCCGGTTCTCGGCATCCTGCTCATCCACATAAGTCCCGGACAACAGCAAATTGCCCCGCAGCAGCGCCTGCTCGCCCTGCGGAAGCACCTGGATATGCGGGACCAGCTCGACATCCTCCAACTCTTTAATGCCCGCTACCCCTTCTGACAAATGCACTCGCTCATAAATATCAAATCGTAACCCGCTTTGTTGTTCAGCCAATGTTTTGTCCTCCCTCCGCCAAACTCATCTCATACCCAAGCAAATCATGAGACGGTCAGTTTCACTTGTCTATAAAGTTATATGGTTTGAAAGGAGAGAGCATGACTATATTTTTTGCAAATCCGAACAAAGAGACTTCAGATCCTGCGGCCAGGGCGCTTCCACTTCCGTACGCTCCCCCGTTAACGGATGGCCGAAAATCAGCTTTTCCCCGTGCAGCGCCTGCCGGTTTATGCCGTCCTTCCTGCCGCCGTACAGCGTATCCCCCCAGATCGGATGGCCGAGATAGCTCATATGCACCCGGATTTGATGGGTCCGTCCGGTGTCCAGTGTCAGTCGGATGAGCGCCGCTTCCTTCCACTGCTCCGCCACCTCATAATGCGTCACGGCACGGTCGCCGCCGGGCGAAACCCGTCGCCTGGCGGCGTGATGGCGATCCTTTCCGATCGGAGCGTCTATCGTTCCCTTCGTCTGCCGGAGGCGCCCCTGTACAACAGCGCAGTAAGCCCGGCCGATCTGTTTCTCGCGCATCGCTTCATCCAAAATCAGCTGCGCCCACTCATGCTTCGCGAACAAAACAGGCCCGGTCGTGTCCTCATCAAGACGATGAATATGTCTTGGCCTGCCATTCTGCCCGGTGGTCTCCATGTAGCTTGCCACCGCTTCGGCCAAAGTGACGGCACTCTCCGAGGCGCGGCTTCCGTCCGCATGAAGCTTCATGCCCGCCGGCTTGTTCACGACCATGCAAAAATCGTCCTCGTACAGCACCTCCACCGGTGCCCAGCGGGCTGCCTGCCGCTCCGTTTCGTTCGGAAACAGCTTAATGCGCACGCGCGTTCCAGCTGCCGATACGCTGCCGGCCTGCTTGCAGCGAGCCCAGAATTTATCCGGCATCCGGATAAACGACTTGATTTCATCCTCGTTCTCAATCGGACGGGGCAGCTTCAACTCGAGCCATTCCCCTTTTTTTTGCCAGTTCAACTTCATGCTTTGCAATCCCCTCCGCGCCAAGCCGTTCGCTTTGCGCTTCTTATGATGATGCTATCTTAACAAATGGCAGGACCTCTCACAAAACAAGGTTTTCCAGCGGCGTCGCCAAATGCTGCCAGTCTATTAAAAAGCATACGAATATGATAGAATAGATGAGATTTGGTTAACGCCTATTCTTATTTTTTTGCATATTTTATATTAACAGGAGTGGACACACGTTGAGTAGTGGAATACAACTTTTGAAATCGACCCGTCGCCAAATTCGTCATTGGAGCTGGTTGAAAAGAACGCTGCTGATGATCGCTCTTATCGGTTTTCTCTCCTCCAGCTTCCTCTTCTTGACCGGACCGGGAACGCAGATGCGCATCTGGATGGCGCAGACGGTTATCATTACGCAGCACCGGGACTGGGCCTGGATTTTCGTCGGCGCCGAGCAGCGGGATGAGTTGATCCGCCAAATGCAGGAGTTCGTTGAAGATAATTCCAAGGAAAAGCAGCAATCCGGATTAATCAAAACGCCGCAGCGAAGAATCCGTTCGATGGATGAGCTGATCAAGGTTGAAGATATTTCGGGAACCCTCTGGAAAGGGAAACGGATGTACGTATACGATCCCAAATCGATCCGTCTCATGACCCCCGCCAAATCCGGTGAAGGAGAAAAAATCACCTCCATGGTGCAGCGGACCGGAGCTGTAGCCGGTGTCAATGCCGGCGGATTTAATGACCCCGAAGGTTTGGGGAACGGCTTCGCCGCACTGGGAGCCGTCATCTCGGGCGGAGACGTCATCTATACGGACCAGGACGGTACGGTTCCTCAGCATATCGTCGGATTTTTGAAGGACGGAACGCTTATCATCGGTAAATATACGATTAACGAGCTGCTCGATATGGGCATCTCGGAAGCAGCTTCCTTCTATCCGCGCGTTATCGCGAACGGCAAGCCGCTGGCGATTAACGACAACAGCCGCGCGCCGCGGACAGCCGTAGGGCAAAAAGCCGACGGAACCGTTATTTTCATCGTCATCGACGGCAGACAGACGCACAGTGTCGGGGCTACGTTGAAGGAAGTACAGGACTTGTTTATGGAAGACGGCGTCATCAACGCCGGGTTCTTGGACGGAGGCGCGTCCTCCGAAATGGTTGTCAACGGCGAGCTGATCACCAAGCCTTCAAGCCGGTACGGCGAAAGACGGCTGCCTTCGGCCTTCCTCGTCTACTCCAATCCTGAAGACGTCGTAGCTAATCGCGTCTGGGACGGTGTGGACAAAATCGACCCGGGCGGCTCCTATGACCATCCGGACTACTTGAAGGAACAAGCGGAGCTCAAGGCGAAACAAAAAAACAATCCGACGACGACAACGACACCGTCGAAAACGGAGACGGATAAATCCAAATCGACGGAGTCCGGAAGCAGCGGCTCCACCAAAGCGCCAGGCACCGGAACTTCCGGTTCGAGCGATAAGGATACGGGCAAAACGGGGTCGGGAAGCCACAGCTCCACGGAGACCGATACGGAAAAGCCGGCGACCTCCAACAGCACGAAAGACAACACGACGACGAAGCCGCCTGCCGGGACGACACAGCCGCCAAGCAGCAACGGCAATAACGGCAATAACGGCAGCGGCAGTACGGAAACGAACAAGCCGGCCCAAGGCGCCGGGACGACAACGAAACCGACGTCACCGACAGAACCGGCGGTGAACAACGGAAGTACGGGAGCGGGAACGACCAGTAATGGTAGTGGCAGTGGAAGCAACGGCAGCAGCGGCGGTAGTGGAACAACTACTGGCACAGGCACCAAAACTACGACCACTCCAACGACGACAACGGCTCCGACAACCCCGACGGCTCCGACGCCGCCTAGCACTTCCTCTACCAATTCCCCTGCTGCGGGGAAAACGAACTAAGCGATTCGGCTGCTTAGCCAGTTAAAATGAAGGCCTGCCTCCTCTACGGACGGCAGGCCTTTTTTTTGCTGGTCGAAAGCAAAAAGAACGCCTCGTTGATTCGAGGCCACTGAAAAATGAGCGGAGAGTGCGGAATCGTTCTGCAGAAGCGCAAGCGTTCGCCTTTGTCCCCGGGTTTCAACCGCTAAAAGCGGAAAAATCAAAGAAATTCGGGGACAACAGCGATCGGAAGAATGATTCGCATTCGAAGCGATAACTTTTTTCAGTGGTCTCATTGATTCGAGACATTCTTTTTTTGAAAACTATTTTATTTCATTTAGCCCAGCTGCTTTAATGCTTCATAATGGGCTGCAATCGTCTGCTCGATATCTTCATCGGAATGAGCGGCGGAAACGAACATGCCCTCAAACTGGGAAGGAGCGATACTGATACCCGCATCCAGCAAAGCGCCGAAGTAGCGGTTGAACCGCTGCAGATCGGAGGATTTGGCCGTTTCATAGTTGACCACCTGCTGATCGGTAAAGAACGGGCAGATCATAGAGCCGACCCGGTTGATCGTGCTTGCAACGCCCAGCTCCTCGGCGTTCCGTTTAAAGCCTTCCTCTAGCCGCGCGGATAACCGCTCGAGGTTCTCATAGACGCCCGGCTCGCCAAGCAAGCGAAGCGTCGTATAGCCTGCCGCCATCGCCAGCGGATTGCCGGAAAGCGTCCCCGCCTGGTAAATCGGGCCGCTCGGCGCGATCTGCTCCATGATGTCCTTCCTGCCGCCGTAAGCGCCCACCGGCAAACCGCCGCCGATAACCTTGCCCAGACAGGTCAAGTCCGGCTTGATACCGTACAATCCTTGAGCGCAATGCTTGCCTACGCGGAAGCCGGTCATCACTTCATCAAAAATCAGCACGCTGCCATACTGTGTTGTGATATCGCGCAGTCCCTGCAAAAAGCCGGGCTGCGGCAAAACGACACCCATGTTGCCGGCTACCGGCTCTACGATGACCGCGGCGATTTCTTCGCCGAACTTCTCAAAGGCCAGCCGGACCGAATCCAGGTCGTTGTACGGAACCGTAATCGTATTGACCGCTACGCTCTCCGGAACCCCCGGGCTGTCCGGCAGTCCCAGGGTGGCTACGCCGGAGCCTGCTTTTATGAGCAGAGAATCCGCATGCCCATGGTAACAGCCTTCGAACTTCACAATTTTGGAACGCTTCGTATAGCCTCTGGCTAACCGTAAAGCGCTCATTGTCGCTTCCGTACCGGAATTGACCATACGAACCATATCCATAGACGGGACGCGCTCGATGACCAGCTTGGCCATCAAAGTCTCCAGCTCTGTAGGAGCACCGAAGCTCGTGCCGAGCTCCGCTGTTGTTTTAATGGCTTCAATAACCTCCGGATGGGAATGCCCCATAATGAGCGGCCCCCATGAGCCGATATAATCAATGAATTCATTGCCGTCGATATCATAGACTCTCGAGCCGGCCCCGCGTTCTATGAACAAAGGAGTCAAACCTACGGATTTGAACGCCCGTACCGGACTGTTTACGCCGCCCGGAATTACCTCTTTCGCTTCTGCAAACGCCTTTGCCGACCGGGAATCTTCTCTTTTCTTTAAGCTCATCGTCGTTCCCCTTTCTTTACAATAACGTATGAATGCGGCCCCCTTGCGGAAGCCGCCATAATAGCTTGTATCGGTTATCGGTTAGTATTACCCGTTCGAATCTATTGCTCCTTCAGCTGGGCGTAAACGACATCGCTTAAGGTTTTCATATACAATGGATCGGTATTAAGAGATGGTGTGCGTTCAAGATGAATCCCCAGCTCCGCAGCCGTTTTTTGAGCCTCGATATCCAGATCGTACAGCACTTCCAGGTGATCGGATACGAAACCGATCGGACATACGAGCACATGCTTCACTTGCTCTTCCTTGCTCACCGTTCTCAGCATATCCAGAATATCCGGTCCGAGCCAAGGCACACCGGTCTCGCCCTGCGCTCTGCCAGCCGAACTGCCAGTTGGTCACGCCGGTTTGCTCGGCAATAGCTTTGGACGTGGCCAGCAGCTGATCCGGGTAAGGATCCTTCATCTCCAGAATCCGTTCGGGCAGGCTGTGGGCGGTGAACACGACCCGAATCTCATCCTTCGGCGTGTCACCGAACCGCTGGAGCGTTTCCGTTACCCGTTGAGATAAAGCGTCGATCAGTTCAGGATGCAAATGATAGCTCTTAACAAAATGAATCGGAAGTCCAAGCTCGGCTGCCTTCTCCTGAGCACGCTTGATGTAGCCGCCTACGCTCATGACAGAGTAATGGGGAGCCAGCACAACGCCTACCGCCTGCTGTATGCCGTCCTTCACCATCTGCTCGACGCCGTCCTCAATGAACGGGGCCGCATGCTTCAGGCCTTGGTAGCAGACGAACGACAGCTCGGGATGATCGGCATTCAGCCGTTCCTCTAGCGCTCTAACCTGCTTGTTCGTATTTTCACGCAGCGGGAAAAATCCCCCGACAATCGCTTCGTACCGGTCTGTCAAATCTTTCAGCTGCTCCGGCGTCGGCGGATGGCCGCGGCGGATATGGGTATAATAGGCTTCCACTTCGGTCCAGGCTCTCCGGAGTCCCGTAGGACATGACCAGAACGCCGATACGCTGCTTCGTCACTTAGACACCACTTCCTTGCTTCAGTTTGGCAATTGCTTCCGTAGAATAAGCGTGAATGAATTCCGTCAGCTCCCGCAGCTTATCGAGCGAGGCTTCCGGGAACAGCCCGTGCCCCAGGTTGAAAATATAGCCCGTCTGGCGGATTCCTTCGTCGATAATCGCCTTCGCCTGCTCTTGAATCACCGACATCGGAGCAGTCAAAATATACGGATCGAGGTTGCCCTGCACCGCAAAGCGAGAGCCGACTCTTTGACGGCCTTCGGCAATCGGCACACGCCAATCCAGCCCGATGACATCCGCCTCCAGCTGACGAAGCGTAGGCAGCAGCTCACCCGAGCTGACACCCGGGAAATAAATTTTAGGCTGCTCCAGATAATTTAACTCGGCAAAGATACGTGTGATCGTCGGAAGAACATAGGTTTGGAAGTCCTTCGGAGAAAGTGACCCTACCCAGCTGTCGAACAGCTGTACCGCCTTGGCCCCGGCTGCGATCTGCGCTTTCAAATAAGCGATCACCATGTCGCCCAGCTTGTCCATCAGTTGAAACCAGACCGCCGGCTCGCTGTACATCATTTCCTTCGTGCGGATATAGCTCTTCGAAGGCTTGCCCTCGATCAAATAGCTCGCTATCGTAAACGGCGCTCCTGCAAAGGTGATTAACGGCACTTCAAGCTCCGCATTCAAAATTTCAATTGTTTTTAAAATATGGGATAAATCCTGCTCCACCTGAATCGGCCGAAGCTTCTCCACGTCAGCGGCCGTACGCACCGGATTATGAATCACGGGGCCGATGTTCTTGACTATATCAAAATCGATGCCGATCGAAGCAACCGGATTCATAATATCCGAATACAAAATAGCGGCGTCGACGCCCAGCTTCTTCACAGGCATCAATGTCACTTCTGCCGCTAATTCCGGCTGTTCGCAAATTTCGAGCAGACTGTATTTTTCCTTGATTTTGCGGTAATCCGGATCATAACGTCCCGCCTGCCGCATGTACCATACGGGCAGAGTATGTACCTCCTGCTTCTTACAGGCTTTAATAAAACGATCGTTGTAGCTCATCCGATTTTCCTCATTTCCGTTTACTCCTAAGACCTACTACCATTATGCCCTATTTGCCAGCATGTAACAACTCATTCCCCTTTCAGATTCCGACAAAAGTATGACAAGAACCGCAGAAATAAAATGGAGAACGGCTGCCGTATCGGCAAATATGCAAAATTGAAGCGGCTTCGGATCAGGCTTTTTTAAAGTCCAGCCCGATGCCTGACTCCCGGCTCCATCAAAAAAGAGCGCGCCCGTTAGCCGGCCTCCCAGCAATTTTCCACAAGAAAACTACTGACGGAAGCCGTGCTCGGACGCACCCGTAAAGTCATTTTAAAAAAATTCAGCGAACACGAATGCCGCTTAGCGCTGCTCCTGAAGCGCCTTTGCTACATCCTTCGCGAAGTAGGTAATGATCAAATCGGCGCCGGCCCGCTTGAAGCTCAGCATCGTTTCCATCACGATGGCCTTCTCGTCGATCCAGCCCTGCATCGCTGCAGCTTTTACCATTGCATACTCGCCGCTAACATTGTAAGCGACCAGCGGCAAATCGAACTGGTCCTTCAACGTGCGAAGCACGTCCAAGTACGCCAGACCCGGTTTCACCATCAGGAAATCCGCGCCCTCGATGACATCGGCTTCGGCTTCGCGAAGAGCTTCACGCGCGTTGCCCGGGTCCATCTGATACGTTTTGCGGTCGCCGAACTGCGGAGCGGAATTCGCCGCATCGCGGAACGGACCGTAAAAGGCCGAAGCGTATTTGACCGAGTAGGACATGATCGGCACATTCTCATAGCCTGCATCGTCCAGACCTTGACGAATAGCTCCGACAAAGCCGTCCATCATGTTGGAAGGCGCAATAATATCCGCACCCGCCTCGGCTTGGGAAACGGCCGTCTTAACAAGAAGCTCCAGCGATGCGTCATTCAGTACGTCTGCGCGCTTCGTTTTCTCGTCCACATGCACGACGCCGCAGTGACCGTGATCCGTAAACTGGCACAGACACGTATCCGCCACGACGAGCAGCTCCGGATACAGCTCCTTCACAAGACGCGTCGCTTCCTGAACGATGCCGTTATGCTCATAGGCGGAGCTGCCTTGATGGTCCTTATGATCGGGAATTCCGAAGAGGATGATCGCCTCAATTCCCAGGCCGACCACTTCCTTCAGCTCTTCCTCCAGCAAATCCAGCGAGAAGCGGTATACGCCCGGCATCGATTTGATTTCTTCCTTCACTTGAGAGCCTGTTACCACATAAATAGGATAAATAAGGTCATGAACCGACACGGAAGTCTCTCTCACTAAATTTCGCAGCGCTTTGGAGCCGCGCAATCTTCTGTTACGTACGATAGGAAAACCCATGGGGTACCCCTCCTAGAAAAAGTTTTCCGCAGATACGAGCTGCGGTTCGCACCTGCATTCCATTTGGCATCATTACATTACCAGGCGGAATGCGGGGATTTAAGCTTGCATGCTGCGAACGAGCGACTCAACTGTCGCTTCCTCCGCCAAATAATCGACACGGAGCCCGTTCTCTTGTGCCGTTTGAGCCGTCATCGGCCCGATACAGGCAATCTGAACGCCCTCCAATAAAGCTAACGGCTGTTCGGCTCCAAGCTCCTTCAGTGCCATCAGCAAATTCGTTACGGTCGATGAGCTGGTGAACGTCACAATATGAATGGCCTTTTGCTCCAGTAGCTCGATGACTCCGGCTCCGCCGCTTGTATCCAGCACCGTTTCATAAACGTCCGTTTCCGTTACTTGAAGGCCCAGCTCGCGGAGCTTCGCGGGGATATAAGCTTTAGCGATATCCGCCGTCGGCAGCAGGATGCGCTGTCCCTTCTCCAGCTGGCCTTCTAAGGCAGACAACAGCTCGTCTCCCTGAAATTTGGCGGGCAGCGCCTCGACGAACAGCCCCCTGCTTTCCAGCGCAGCGGCGGTTTTGGGCTCGACTGCCGCAATCCGTGCGCGGAACAGCTGCCGAATATCAATGCCCTGCTGGCGCAGCCGGTCGAAGAAGTGGTCTACTCCGTTGACGCTCGTAAAAAGAATCCAGTCGTACGCGGCAATCTCCGCCAAGGCTTCAGCCAGCTTCTTCTGTGCCTCCGACTTGCTTGGCGGCTGAGTGCGGATGACGGGAAACTCCACGGCTTCGCCGCCCAGCTCCTCGATCTGATTGACCAGCTCGCTTGCCTGGCTGCGCGCCCGCGTCACAAGTATGCGCCGTCCAAACAGCGGCTTTTTCTCGAACCAGGCCAGCTTGTCGCGCAGCTTCACGACCTCGCCGACAATAATGACGGCAGGAGATTGAAAGCTGGCCGCTTTGACCTTCTCTACGATATCCGTCAGCGTTCCCGTCAAGGTAGCCTGCTCCATCCAGGTTCCCCACCGGATTAAGGCAACCGGCGTCGTCAGAGCCTTACCGCCCTCGATCAGCTTCTTGCATATAAACTCCAGGTTCGCGACCCCCATCAAAAAGATCAAGGTGCCCGATGCCTGGGATAAATTGTCCCAATTGACACTGCTGTAGGTTTTATTCTGGTATTCATGCCCCGTTACGATCGAAAAGGAAGAGGTGAAGTCCCGGTGCGTAACGGGAATTCCCGCATACGCCGGTACGGCAATCGCCGAGGTGATGCCCGGCACGATCTCAAATGCAATGCCGTTCTCCGCCAGCAGCTCGGCTTCCTCGCCTACCCGTCCGAATACGCTCGGATCGCCGCCCTTCAAGCGGGTCACCGTCTTGCCTTGAAGCGCCAGATCGACAAGCAGCTGATTGATTTCCCCCTGCTTCATCATGTGCTTGTCCGGCAGCTTGCCTACAAAAATTTTGTCCGCCCCCGGCTTCATGTGCTTCAGCAACCGCGGGCTGGCCAGCCGGTCGTATACAACGACGTCGGCTCGCTGTATGGCTTCCAAACCCCGGACTGTGATCAGCTTCGGATCCCCCGGACCTGCTCCTACCAGGTAAACGACACCCTTCGTCACTCGTCTCAACCCCTCACTGCAGCCAAAATATCATCGGCGCCCTGGGCGATTAACGCCTCCGCCAGCTTGCTGCCCAACACTTCCGGATCGGTTCCGGTCATCGTTTCTTTCAGCATCTGCTTCCCGTCCGGCGAGCCTACCATGCCGGTCAGGATGATTTCGGCTTTGCCGCCTTCTTCGCTAAGGGTTGCGTAAGCACCTATCGGCACTTGGCACCCTCCGTTCAGCCTGCCGAGAAAGCTCCGCTCGGCCGCAACGGCGACGGCGGTCTTTTTGTCGTTATAGTGTTCCAGCAGGCCAAGCACGAACCCGTCCGTGCTGCGGCACTCGATGCACAAGGCCCCTTGCCCGACGGCAGGGAGACTCTGCTCCGGCGACAGATACGCCGTGATGCGGTCCTGCCAGCCGATCCGGTGCAGCCCGGCTGCGGCCAGCAAAATCGCGTCGAAGCCTTCGGACGCAAGCTTCTTGAGCCGCGAATCGATATTTCCCCGGATCGATTCGATGTTCAAGTCGGGACGAAGGTGCTGCAGCTGAGAAGAGCGGCGCAAGCTGCTCGTGCCGACCTTCGCTCCATGAGGCAGGTCGTCCAGACCGCGCGCTTCCCGCGTAATCAGACAGTCGCGCGGGCCCTCCCGCAGAGGAATGGCGCCGATCATTAAGCCTTCCGGCAGCTCCCACGGCATGTCCTTCATACTGTGAACGGCCAAATCGATTTCCCCGTCCAGCAGCGCCTGTTCGATTTCCTTTACGAACAGCCCTTTGCCTCCGACTTTGGATAAGGTGACGTCAAGAATCCGGTCCCCTTTGGTTACGATCTTTTTGATTTCAAATTCACAATCGATTTCAAGCCTGCGGCACAGCTCGCGAAGCTGGTCCACGACCTGCCCCGTTTGCGTCAACGCCAGCGCGCTTTGTCTTGTCCCTACTACGATCTTGCGCATGCGCTCAACCCCTTGCTAATGGTATATGTATACACTTGTGACGACTTTCACTCACAGTTCCAGACTGCTCACCTGCTGCTTGATCCAAACGCCTGCGGACTCGGCTCCCGCCGCCGAAGGATCGGATGCGAGCCGCGCGAGCAGCTCACACTCCGCCTGGCGCTTGTCGAAAGCGCCGCCGCGAATCCAATCGAGCAGCGGCCAATCGAGCATCAGCCGGAACATTTCCTGCCTCTCTCCCGCCGCCGGCACCCGGAGCTGAACCCAGTCCCGCAGCTCCTGCAGCAGATCGAGGTAAATCTCGTATTCCCCGCCGAACGTCGTCTCCAGCTCCCGCTTTACTTTGCGGGCCACCGCCGGACTCGCGCCGCTCGTCGATACCGTCAAGAGCAGCCTGCCCCTGCGAACGACTGCAGGAACGATAAATCCGCTGCCGTCCGCATCATCGGCACTATTGACCAGCTTGCCCAAAGCCTGCGCATCCAAACGTACCGCCGCATTGACTTGCGGCTTGTCCGTTGCTGCAAATACGAGTACCGCCGCCGCCAGCTCAGGCAGACCGCTCCGGTACGGCTCCCGCAGCAGCGTAAGCCTGCCTTCCTGCTCCAGCTGTACCAGCCGCTCCGTGAACGCAGGACTGACCACCGTCACTCTCGCTTCCGCTTCCAGCAGTCCTTGCACTTTACGCTCCGCTACACGACCGCCGCCCACAACAAGACAAGGCTTGTCCTGCACATCCAGCATCAGCGGATAGTAGCGTTTATTGATCCCGCAAGCCTCGGCTCCAGGCTGTATTTCCGTCGGGTTTGTCGGGTTATGCACCGCGCAATCCCTCTCTTTCTCATTCCGCATTAGGTTATGACCAGAGTTATGACCATTGATGGAAAGAAGAATAAAAATTCGCGAATACAAAGTTCAGACCCATAATAAAAAACGCCGCCAAATTCCAGAGCGCGAGCTTATCGCCCGGGGTTTTCAAGATCACCCTCTGCACCAAATAAAAAATATAAGCCAGCAGCACGAACCAGGAATTGATGACCTTCGGATCGAAAAACAGCGTCATATTGCCTTCCAGCGCAATCCATACCAGCCCCAGCGAAATCCCCAGCAGCAGGAGCGGCGCGCCGATGACGACAGAGATAAACGAGTAGTAATCCGTCTTCTCGAGGCTCGGCAGACGCTGCATCAGCTTCGACCACTTTTTCTGCTTCAGCTGTCTGTGCAAAATCAAGTACATGCCCGAGAACACGGCTGCCACCACAAATGCGCTGTAGCTCGCTATCGACAGGCTGATATGAATAAACAGAACCTCATCGTTAATGTTCCAGGAAGCGAGCAGCGGCGAGACGTTAGGATTACTGAAAAAGTTTAACGCAAGCACGCTGAAGCCCAGCACATTGACGATAAATACAAACAGCTCTATACGAAAAAAACGGTTCACTACAAGCGAGACCGTTACTAGCAGCCAAGAAAGCATAAACAATGTTTCAAACATCGAGAACGCCATCGCTCTGTCATGCAGGGCAAGATTAAAGCCCAGATAAACAGTCTGCATTCCCCATACAAAAGAAAGCAACCCTGTCCCCATCCGTTTTGCACTTCGGTTCGGAACCGACAAAGTCCGAGAAGTAAAACAAGAGGCTCAGGGCGTAAATATAAATAATGGCATCATACAGCCAGCTTTTCGTGACCATGGCAACACTCCCGACTACATTTTGGCCAAGGCGTCTGCGGATTGAACCGCAAGGCTCGGAAGAAGCTCTTCTTCCTTCCAGCGATCGCCCGCCAGCTCCGCTTCATGCTGTTGAACCGCAAGCTCCTTGCGCTCCCGTTCGGCCAGCTGATCTTCAAGCGCAAATATTTTGGTGAAGTACTCCAGCGCCTGATCTCCATGGCGTTCTGCCGCCATTTCCTTGATCCTGACGACCGGATCTCTCAGCATCTGGTTGACAATGCTCTTGGTCAGCTTGCGAATGACCTTCAACTCACGCTCATCCAAATCAGGAAGCTTCTTCATCAGGCTGTCCATCGTTTCTTCATGAATCGAATTGGCCTTGGACTGCAGCGCTTGAATGAGCGGGCTCACGCCAAGCGTCTTCGTCCACTGTGCAAAAGCTTCCATCTCACAGGCAATCATCTCTTCGATGACGACAGCGGCTTGACGGCGTTCCTGCAAATGATTGTTGACAATGGATTGCAGGTTGTCGATATCATACAAAAACACGTTAGGCAGCTCGCCGATGCTCGGATCGAGATCCCGCGGAACGGCAATGTCGATCATGAACAATGGACGGGATCTGCGCTTCTTCAGTATACAGGCAACCTGATCCCGGTTCAGCACAAGATCCGCCGCTCCGGTGGAGCTGATGACGATATCCGCCTCGGCCAGATGCTCCAACAGCCTGTCCATCGAGCTCGCTACCCCCTGAAACTTGCCTGCCAGCTCCTGCGCGCGGCTCAGCGTACGGTTGACCACAATGACTTTATCCGCGCCGCTGGCGTACAGATGCTTCACGGTCAGCTCGCTCATTTTGCCTGCCCCGATAATCAATACCTTCTTATGCTCGTAGCTTCCGAAAATACGTTTGCCGAGCTCCACCGCCGCATAGCTTACCGATACGGGATTGTCCCCGATCCCGGTCTCCGTATGCGCGCGTTTCGCCAGCGTGACGGCCTGCTTGAACAAGGTATTGAAAATCACTCCGGTCGTCTTGCTCTGCTGAGCTAATAGAAAGGCATCGCGAACCTGCCCTAAAATTTGCGTTTCGCCTATAACCATGGAATCCAGTCCGCTTGTTACTTGGAACAAATGATGTATCGCTTTCTCGTTTTCATAAATGTACAAATGTTTAGAAAACTGCTCGCGCGGAACGCCGAACCATTTCTCAATAAATCCGCGCAAGTAATGACCGCACAAATGCTCTCGATCAACCACGACATACAATTCCGTACGGTTACAGGTGCCCACAATCACACATTCCATGATCCCGTTGGTCTCCTTGAGCTCTTGAAGCGCCTTCCCAAGGTCCCCTTCGGTAAATGTGAATTTCTCGCGAATCGATACCGGCGCTGTTCTGTAATTTAAGCCCGCTACTACGATATGCATGTGTGTCACCTGCCTCCCTCTATAAATCTTCACCCATTATAGCATAGTTTAACTGTAGACTCCGACAAATTTTTTGTATAAAGTGTGAAAAGGGTTGTTTATCAATTCGCCCCATTTCCCATATTTTCAGCTATTTTCCCCCAGTTTATACGAGGAACGGATATGGCATGACAGCAGACGCACCTGTTCCAAGCCCGAAAGCTCGAAACCTGTCGATCCGCCTCCTTCAATTACCGCGCCTTCGTGCCTTATTGAAGCAGTTTCTTCCGAAGCAGCTCCTGCATCGCTTTATCCGCCTCCAGCAGTCTGTCGTTTTGTGAGGAAACGATTTTATTGCTCGAAGACAGCAGCTGACCGTAAGCATCGTACATCTCTGCAAACAGCTCGCTGACCTGCACCAGTGTCTGGGATTCATCCGGCTTCAGCGGCCGGTTGCCGCCGATCTGCAGGCGGATCACGTACTGCATCAGCTGCGATAAGCCGTTCAGCGGCGTTAACCGGTCGTCGCCATAGGCCATGACCAGATGGTCATGGGTGAAGTTGGCCGTATACACGGCCTGACGCAGCTCGTTTAGAGAACCCGTGTCCTTCTTCCCTACATCCTGCATAAAGCTGCTCAGCAGCTCCATCTGGAACATGGATACCTGGTACAGCAATTTCCCCGCGTCCTCTTTCTCCGCATGACCTGCCGTCATCTCATAAATTTGAAATGCAGGCCAGCCGGCCAGAAACAGCAGCAAGCCATACAACAGCCATTTTCGTCTATAGCGCATCCTCGGTGCCTCCCCCGTCTTAAACGCAACCTGCGGACCGGTCATTATCCGGGTACAGCTGCATCCGGACTTGCCGGCTTGGTCGCCTCTTCCATTCATTGTATGGGGGAGGGCCATAAAATAACCCCACAAAGTGGAGCTTATGCTTCGAGGCGGACTCAGGTACTTCGCGGGGACCCCGAAAAGTTATAAATTCTGATAACAAATAACCACGGATCGCTCCGTGGTTACCATTTCTCGAGTCGCTCGAGGTTTATTATTTAGTTAATTGTACCAGCTTGAGCGCCGGTGTTTCGACGGTCAGCTCGCCCATACCGCGTACCAGCTTCTTCGCATGGGCCGTTTCGGGCTTCAGTACGGAAATCATGTAATCGATAGCCAATTGAGGATCTACCGTTTCGCCACAGGTGTAGCAATCCAACGCGGCAAAACCCTTCTCAGGATAAGTATGAATGGAGAGATGGCTTTCCGACAATAATACTAGCACTGTTGCACCTTGTGGCTCGAACTGTTTGGATTGAACGGACATCACGCTCGCTCCGCATGCCTCCGCAGCTTCTACCATTTGCGCTTGTAACCATTCTGCATTGTTGAGAAGGTCAAAATCCACTCCCCAAGTATCTACAGCAACGTGTCTTCCGAAAGTTGAATATTCCATCTTTCGGCTCCCCTTCCTAGGAATAAAATGTTTGAAAAATTTCATCCGCTACGGACCTACGTCATTCACTTCCCGAGGGAATAATCTCTCGCAACATTCAATGTCCTGAGTGAATCCTGGTTCCTATTTTGTTTTCAACGAAAATAAAAATAACATCTATTGGGTAGAAATGCAACACTTTTTTTTGGCAAATGCCTAAATGTTGGTTTCTTATCACACATTGACTAACATATGTCCTATCCTTGTCCCGTGTGTGGGGCGAAAACGGCGCCAATCAAAAAAAACTCCCCCGGCTCCTATGAAGAAGACCGGAAGAGTTTTCACCCCTGCGCGGAATGTATATTAAGCTTCGAGTACGAACAAACGATGGGTCAATTGACCGAGACGACCGTCAATTTGCTCGCGTACTGCCACGTCTTGTATGTCATTTCTTAAATCAAGCATATGGTTGATTTGGTTTTTGATCAGTCCGATTTCCTGTTCAATCTCATCCTTGCGGAATAACCGTTCCAGCATGCCGACCGTGTCCTTGTATTCGTAGATCAGCCGGTCTTCGCCGCCTTTACGTTCCACAATTTTGGAGACTGCGCCGCGTTCATACTCATAAATCATCACATAAGTTTCATAAATTCGGTGAACCGTCGCATTGCCTTTAAAAGCGGCAACCGCCTTACGCATCAGGTTAACCAGGTTTTTGTTCGTAATGCGGCAAGAGCCTTGGCAAACATACGTGTTGAACTTGCGTTCAAACGATAACACAATCTCTTGACCTGCATCGTCGAGCAGTACCACCTCTTGATTTCCGTTTTCAAGCACTTTGACTTGCAAAGAAGCTTGATGATCGACAAACATCTGAATAAACATGGCCATCTCGGCTTCCGTTAACTGTAGGCAGGTTTTGACGTATTCGGTCGCTAACCTATTTGCCATAAAAATCCCTCGATTCTTTGTTTTCGAACGCTGAAGCCTTACTGCTATTCTCTTGTTCTCTATACATTATACTACATAAATATTTAATAATCCTGCACGCCAACCATGGAATTCCGTTGAATTTCTGAAAAATCTGCTTTTTCCTCGGAAGAAACATAGGTTTCATATAAATCCCTTTAATTCCCTCGTAAAGTTCCCCTTATCCTTTTCTCCTCTTTACTTACCCTTGTCCTCATTTTCCTGAAACAACAAAAAGCCGTCCAAGAAAGGAAACTCTCTTGAACGGCTGAACTTTAACAGACCCATGCGCACGAATCCGAGCGCGTTGGCCGGCAGCGCATGACGGCCGTCGAACCTTGGCGGTCGGCGGCAGCCGCCTTGCCCCGTTGGATCAGGAAGGCTGGTCGGCAGCGGAGGCGTCGAGGAACGCATCCTCCTCCTGGCCTTGCTGCGGCTGACCGTAGCCTATTTTCTCCTCGATGATTTGCCAAAGCTCGTCCTTCCCGAGCCCCAGCTCGGAGGAAAAAAGGACGAACGGATCGGATTTATCGAACTGCAGCGTTTCCTTCACGATTTTAACGTGCTTCTGCCACTGCCCTTTCGAAATCTTATCCGCTTTGGTCGTAACGACACAGACGGGCACCCCGTTGTGTTTCAGCCAGTCGTACATGGCCTGGTCATCCTTCGAAGGCGGATGCCTAAGATCGATGACCAGCAGCACCAGCTTCAGAAACTCACGGTGAAGCAAATATTCTTCGATGAACTTGCCCCAGATTTCCCGCTTCGATTTGGACACCTGTGCATACCCGTATCCCGGCAAATCGACGAAAAATAAGTCCGAATTGATTTTATAATAATTCAGCTGCTGTGTTTTTCCCGGCTTGGAGCTTGTCCTGGCCAGATTTTTGCGCTGGATCATCCGATTGATCAGTGAGGACTTCCCGACATTCGAACGCCCTGCCAGAGCAATTTCCGGCAAGGCGTCGGGAGGATACTGACTCGGACCAACTGCGCTGATAATAAATTCAGCCTGATTGACCTTCATGTCGTTCACTCATTTCTATCTTATCATTCGCAGTTCATAGCTCATTAACGTTAGCGTTACACGCCTACGGGCTTGACTAAAGCATGCTCCAGCACTTCATCCATGTGGGCCACAGGAATAAATGTCAGATCGCTGCGCACGCTCTCGGGAATTTCCTCGATATCCTTCACATTATCGCGGGGGATAATGATCCGGCGGATGCCGGCGCGGTGCGCGGCAAGGCTCTTCTCCTTCAACCCGCCGATCGGCAGCACTCTGCCGCGGAGCGTAATCTCACCGGTCATCGCCACTTCCTTGGAGACCGGAATATTCGTCAGCGCCGAGATCAGCGCCGTTCCCATCGTAATCCCCGCGGATGGCCCATCCTTCGGAATGGCCCCCTCCGGAATATGGATGTGGATGTCCACCTTCTCATGGAAATCCGGGGGAATTCTCAGCTGCTCCACACGGGAACGCGTGTAGCTGAAGGCGGCCTGCGCCGATTCCTTCATGACGTCGCCCAGCTTGCCTGTGAGCGTCAGCTTGCCGTTGCCCGGCATCACCGTCACCTCGATAACCAGCGTGTCGCCGCCGACCTCGGTTCAGGCAAGACCGGTCACCGCCCCGATCTGGTCGAATTCCTCGGCAACGCCGAAGCGGAATTTCGGCGAGACCGAGATAATCCTTCACGCTGTCATACCGTACCTGCACGGCATTCGTGAGACCCGATACGAGCTGCTTCGCCGCTTTACGGCAAACCGAAGAAATCTGCTGCTCCAGATTACGAACGCCGGCTTCCCGCGTATATTCCCTTACAATGCGCATCAGCGCAGCATCGTCTACATTCAGCTGGCCTTCCTGCAGGCCGTGATCCTTCTCCTGCTTCGGCAGCAAATAATTGCGACCGATATGCAGCTTCTCGATCTCGGTATAGCCCGGAATGTACAGAACCTCCATACGGTTCAGCAGCGGCCGCGGGATGTTGTGCACCGCATTGGCCGTCGTCACGAACATAACGTTCGATAGATCGAACGGCACTTCGATATAATGATCGCTGAACGTGCTGTTCTGCTCCGGATCCAGCACCTCGAGCAGTGCGGACGCCGGATCGCCGCGGAAATCCATCGCCATTTTATCGATCTCATCAAGCAAGAAGACCGGATTGGCTGTGCCGGCATTTTTCATTCCCTGAATAATCCGCCCGGGCATCGCTCCCACATATGTGCGGCGGTGTCCGCGGATTTCCGCCTCATCCCTTACGCCGCCCAGCGAAATGCGGATGAACTCGCGGCCAAGCGAGCGGGCGATCGAACGGGCGATCGAGGTCTTACCGACCCCGGGAGGCCCGACAAGGCAGAGGATAGGCCCTTTCAGCTTCTTCACCAGCTGCTGCACGGCCAAATATTCCAGCACCCGCTCCTTCGGCTTCTCCAAGCCGTAATGATCCTGATTCAGAATCTCTTCGGCGCGGTTAATATCCAGATCATCTTCTGTGAAATGAGACCATGGCAGACCCAGCAGCCAATCGATATAATTGCGGATGACGCCGCCTTCGGCGGAAGTCGCCGGCATTTTCTCCAGACGGTCAATTTCCTTCTCGATGCGTTCCTTGACCTTCTCCGGTACTTGAGCCTCGGCCAGCTGAGAGCGCAGCTCCTCTACCTCTCCCGCACGGCCTTCCTTGTCACCCAGCTCCTTCTGAATGGCTTTCATCTGCTCCCGAAGGTAATATTCCTTCTGGGTCTTCTCCATCTGCTTCTTCACGCGCTGGCTGATTTTGCGCTCAAGCTCCAATACTTCGCGCTCGTTGTTCAATATCGCCAGCAGCTTTTCCAGCCGTTCCTTCACATCGATGGTTTCCAGAATTTCCTGCTTATCCTTGATTTTCAACGATAAATGACTGCAGATCACATCGGCCAGCCGGCCCGGCTCATCGATATCCGAAACGGCGGCTAACGTTTCCGGCGTTACTTTCTTGGACAGATTAATATAATTTTCAAACTGAGTTAATACCGTCCGCATTAACGCATCCACTTCGGAATCGGTCGACTCCTGCTCAGGCAGCTCTTTAATTTGAACCTCGTAATACTCATCATTGGAAATAAATTCAATAATTTCAGCCCGCACTACGCCCTCGACAAGCACACGAATCGTACCGTTAGGCAGCTTCAGCATCTGCCTTACTTTGGCGATCGTTCCGATGCGGTATATATCTTCAGTTGTCGGCTCTTCAATGTTCACCTCGGATTGAGAGCAAAGGAGGATCATACTGTCATCCACCATCGACTTTTCCAGCGCCTTCACCGACTTTTCCCTGCCCACATCCAGATGAAGCACCATGCTCGGGTATACAAGCAGTCCGCGCAAAGGAAGCAAGGGCAAGCGCCGCACCTTATTTTTACTCGGTCCCATCCTAGAGCACCTCCCAAGACTTTGCTTAAGCAAAGTTGACTTCGTTGCAACCAATCATCAAGCGTGCTCCTTTTAGCATGACCTTAAAAGCAAGCACTCAAACGAAACCAATAGCTGTAGGAATCATTTTATCAAAATTAAATTCAAAACACCAATCGCCATGGAAAAAATAGGCGGTAAGCCTCTTTTCACAGAAAAAAAAGAGACGCCGGCGGGTTGAATAGTTATTCCAACCCGTCAGCGTGCAATATCGTAACCGAAGCGGAAGGAAGCAAGTCCGGCTGAACTCCGGCGCTTTCCGTCATGATGGAAGCTTCAAGGTTCAAAGCATGGAACAGCACTTCCTCAACCGAATCCACCGGAACCACCTCGAGCCCCTCAAGTCCGGCAAAAATCTCCTGCCAGTTTTCCTTCGGTATCAAAACCTTGGTCGCTCCGGCCTGAAAAGCGGCCTCCACCTTGGCGACGACGCCGCCGACCGGCTTGACCTTACCGTGAATCCCAACCTCGCCTGTCATCGCCAGATGGTTATCGACCGGTATTTTCTTCATCGCGGAAGCGATCGCCGTAGCCATCGAGACGCCGGCAGAAGGACCGTCGATCGGCGTGCCTCCCGGGAAGTTAATATGAAGGTCAAAGTCATATGGGTTCATGCCGAGCCTGCGGAGAACGGTCAGCACGTTTTCTACCGAGCCGCGGGCCATGCTTTTTCTACGGATCGTTCTCGAGCCGCCGCCCATCTCTTCCTCATCGACAACGCCGGTTATCGTAAACCGGCCTGTGCCCGGCTGGATCACCGGAATGGCGGTAACCTCAATTTCAAGCAGCGTCCCCAAATTCGGCCCGTATACGGCCAAACCATTGACGAAACCGACTTCCGGCTTGGAGCCGATTTTTCTCTCCGGTCTTGGCGGGATCTGGGAGCTGTTAACGACCCACTCCACATCGGAGACCGACATTTCTTTTCGTCCGTCCGTTAATGCCATCCCTGCGGCCAGCTGAACGATATTGACCGCCTCCCTGCCGTTGGTCGCATGCTTCTTGACAACCTCGACGGCTGCGGGATTATCGGGAAAACCGATTTTTTTCAAAGCATTTTCAGCAATCTGTCCGATTTCATCCGGCAGCAGCGGGCGGAAATAAATTTCCATACATCTGGAGCGGATAGCCGGAGGAAGCTCCTGCGGGTTCCTCGTCGTTGCTCCGACCAGACGAAAATCGGCGGGCAGGCCGTTTTGGAAAATATCATGAATATAGCCCGGAATGTTCGTATCCTCTGAATTGTAATAGGCGCTTTCCAGATATACCTTGCGGTCCTCAAGTACCTTTAATAATTTATTCATTTGGTGCGGATGTAATTCACCGATTTCATCAATAAACAGAATGCCGCCGTGCGCTTTCGTCACCGCTCCTGCTTTGGGCTGGGGAATGCCGGCTACCCCCATCGCTCCGGCCCCTTGGTAGATAGGGTCATGCACCGAGCCGATCAAAGGATCGGCGATTCCGCGTTCATCGAAGCGTGCCGTCGTTGCATCGACCTCCGTAAATTTCGCATCATTGCGAAAAGGAGATTCCGGATTCTTTTTCGCTTCCTCCAAAACGACTCTGGCGGCTGCCGTCTTCCCGACGCCCGGAGGTCCGTAAATAATAATATGCTGCGGATTGGCACCGCATAACGCCGCTTTTAAGGCGCGCAGCCCTTCCTTTTGACCTACGATATCGTTCATGGCGCTAGGTCGCGTCTTCTCCGCCAGCGGTTTATTTAATGAAATCGAGCGGAGCTTCCTCAGCTTCTCGAGCTCTTTCTTCGACTCTTTGTCTACCGCCGTCCGGTTCGTTTGTTGATTACGCAATAAATTCCAAAAATAGAGCCCGATCACAACGGCAAAAAATAATTGAATGACCATCAGAATGACACTAATGTTCATCATGGACAACCTCCTCCATCTTTACGCTTTCCCTGCTCTCAAATCAAGACCAGCTTTTACTGGTAGTATTCCCCTGAACTGGATTCATTAATCGCTTTGTGAGAAAGTTTTCTGGGATGCATGAGAATTGTGCCTCTGAGAACTCTATAGAGGTCGATCTCTGTATTTCATGTTCGGACAGGAGTGAGCTTATGCATAAACGGATCGCAACGATCCTGCTTCTCGTTACTGCCATTTCGCTTCCCATGCTCTCCATTCGTACCGTCGATGCAAAGGGATCGGCCCCTCCTCTTTCATCACAGAAAAATCCGATACTTACCGATGTGGATGTGCTGATTGATGTAGGCCATGGCGGCATCGACAGCGGCACGCTTCACGGTGAGCTGTATGAAAAGGATATTAACCTGGAAATGGCCAAGCTGACCTACAGCGTCCTGCGCGACAAGGGCTACCGGGTACTGATGAACCGGGTGGAGGATTATGCATTAAGCGGGGAAAACCGCTGGTTCCGTACACGCTCCAGACATTTGAAGGACTTGTCCCAGCGCAGTCATTTGGCTAATGAAATTCGCCCGAAGGCCGTTATCAGCCTGCATGTCAATTGGGCCGCACGCAGCGGAAGACGCGGTCCTGTCGTTCTGCATCAAAAATCGAATGAAAGCAAAAGGCTGGCCACCGCCATGCAGGGTTCGCTTAACCGATTATACGGAACGACGGAGGAACCCGTTTACGGCAAAACCTTTTATTTGTTAAAAAATATTCAGGTGCCTGCCGTCATCGTTGAAATGGGTTTTATCTCAAACCCGTCGGACCGGGAGCAGATGACCAAGCCGCAGAAGCAAAAACAGCTTGCGGATTCGATCGCTCAAGGGGTCATCACCTTTCTGACGGAAAAGCCGGCCCCTAAGGAGCCAGCTTGGAAATGGTTACGAATTGGCCTTTCTTCTGTAAAGTAGGAACGGACTGCTTCAATACGGCTGCGGTATGTTTTCCGGGCGGACCGACATGCCCGATGACTACCGTAGCCTCGTTGGCGTCCACCTGCTTTTGGAGCTTCAAGGCTTGTTTAACAATGTGCTCACGGGTGTAGATATCATCCATGAACAAATTATTTTCCAGCGTCCTTACGCCCAATTCCTGGGCCATCGCTTTGACCACACTTTTATGGGACGTTTTGCTGTCGAGATAAATCAGGTTTTTCTCCTTGCACACTTCAAGCACAATGCGCATCACCCGCTTGTCCGCCGTCACCTTCGAGCCCATATGATTGTTCATGCCGATGGCAAAAGGAACCTCTTCGATTGCAGCCAATACCCGCTTGCGAATCTCGTCATCCGACAAATCGGTCGTAATTGCACCGGGCCCGAGCCAGCTCTTCTTGCCCTTCACCGGCTCCATCGGCATGTGGATCAATACGTCATGTCCCAGCTTGTGCGCCCATTCGGCGTCCCGCTTGGTCGTGGGCAGAAACGGCATCACGGCTACTGTAAAAGGCACAGGCAGCTCCATTATTTCTTTGGTGCCCATCATATCGTTGCCCAGATCGTCGATCACGACAGCTATTTTCTTCTGCGGCGGCTGTGAAGGCTCTTCCGCGGAGAGAGGCGAAACGCCGGCAAATACAAGCCCTGTCAGCAGCATCATCGCGGCGCCAAGGCGTGCCGCTTGCTTTCCGTAAACCATACCTACTCATCCTTCCTCATGCTAGTCTTGTTATGTTATTTGTACCTGAAGGTAAAAATATACATTTTGCATAAAATAACCCCACAAAGTGGGGCTTTTGCTTCGAAGCGGATTCAGGTACTTTGCGGGGACCCCGAAAATTTATAAATATGTTAAAAAAAGCAGCGCTCTCCCGATAAGAGAAAGCACTGCTTTGTTGTAATGAAAGAAGGTCAGGCATGCAGGGAATGCTTGTTTCTTCCCGGGATTTCACCTGTACGCTCGTAATGCTCTACGATAATATCAATCTCGCGCTTCAGCTCCGCCAGAAGCTCAGCTTCCGGTACTTTACGGATCATTTCTCCGTAACGGAACAGCATGCCCTCGCCCCGGGCTCCGGCAATCCCGATATCCGCTTCCCGCGCTTCGCCCGGGCCGTTTACCGCGCAGCCCAGTACGGATACTTTGATCGGCACTTTAATTTTGGCGATATAGTCTTCCACTTCGTTTGCGATGGAAAACAAATCGATGTCCAGCCGTCCGCACGTCGGGCAGGATACCAGCGTAGCCGCATTGGTAATAAGCCCAAAAGTTTTGAGCAGCTCGCGCGCTACTTTAATTTCCTCCACCGGATCTGCGCTGAGCGAAATGCGAAGCGTATTGCCGATGCCCATATTGAGCAGGGCGCCGATACCCGCTGCGCTCTTCACGGAGCCTGTAAACAGCGTTCCAGCCTCGGTGATGCCTAGATGAAGCGGGTAACGGAATGCCTCCGCCGCTTTGCTGTAGGCTGCTATAGCCATCGGCACGTCGGATGCTTTCAGCGAAACGATGATGTCGTGGAAATCAAGCTCCTCCAGTATTCGGATATGATACAAGGCGCTTTCGACCATTGCTTCCGGCGTCGGATAGCCGTATTTTTCAAGCAAATGGTTCTCCAAAGAGCCTGCGTTGACTCCGATCCGGATAGGAATGCCGCGTTCCTTGCACGCTTTAACAACGGCCTCGACTCTTTCTCTGCGGCCGATGTTACCTGGATTGATCCGAACCTTGTCGATCCCGTTCTCGATGGCCATCAGCGCAAGGCGGTGGTCAAAGTGAATATCTGACACGAGCGGGATATGAATTTGTTTCTTAATTTCTTTGATCGCCTCAGCCGCTTCCTTGTTGTTGACGGTCACCCGAACGAGCTGGCAGCCCGCTTCTTCGAGACGGTGGATCTCAGCTACGGTCGCCTTGACATCCGCAGTTTTGGTGGTGCACATGCTCTGCATAATGACTTCGTTGCTGCCGCCGATCGTCAAATCCCCTACTCTGACAGGGATCGTCTGCGATCTGTGAAACATAATTTAATCTCCCCCAAGATACTAAACATCCTCCGCTCCTGGAGCAGCCTTGCGGTGGCGCCAGAATTGGAGGTTGTTTGAGTATAGTGTACTATTTTACTGCTATCTTAATGAAAAACGCTTATGCGCTTTCCTCTTTCTTCTTCACGGCTTTTTCATCCTTGGCCGTAATTTCCGGCGCGATTTTCGCCTGAACCGCATCCTTGGTCACGACGCAGGTCGAAACCTCCGTGCGGGAAGGCGCTTCGTACATGACTTCGAGCATGATGCTCTCGATAATCGCACGAAGTCCGCGCGCTCCGGTATTGCGTTTGATGGCTTCGCGTGCGATTTCTTCCAGCGCTTCCGCGTTGAATTCCAGCGTCACGTTATCCATCTCCAGCATTTTCTGATACTGCTTAACAAGCGCGTTCTTCGGTTCGGTCAAAATACGAACCAAAGCGGCTTCGTCCAGCGGCTCCAGGGTAGAGATAACCGGCAAACGGCCTACAAATTCGGGAATCAGTCCGAATTTGAGCAAATCCTCCGGCAATACCATCGACAAGTACTCGCCCGGTTTCAAGTCGGCTTTCAAGCCGTCCGTACCGAAGCCGATTACCTTTTTGCCGATACGGCGCTTGATGATTTGCTCCAGGCCATCGAAGGCACCGCCGCAAATGAACAAGATGTTCGTCGTGTCGATTTGGATAAACTCCTGGTGCGGGTGCTTACGGCCGCCTTGCGGAGGAACGGAAGCAACGGTACCCTCCAAAATTTTCAGCAGCGCCTGCTGCACACCTTCACCGGAAACGTCGCGTGTAATCGAAGGATTCTCCGATTTGCGAGCTACTTTATCGATTTCATCGATATAAATGATGCCGCGCTCGGCTTTTTCCACATCGTAGTCAGCCGCTTGAATCAGCTTCAGCAGAATGTTCTCCACGTCCTCGCCTACGTAACCGGCTTCCGTCAAGGAAGTCGCGTCGGCAATCGCGAAAGGCACATTCAAAATTTTGGCCAGCGTTTGAGCAAGCAAGGTTTTACCGCTTCCTGTTGGCCCCAGCAGAACGATATTACTTTTTTGCAGTTCAACGTCTTCCAGCTTGCTTTGCTGGGAGTTGATCCGTTTGTAGTGATTGTATACGGCAACGGAAAGCGATTTTTTGGCGAACTCTTGACCAATAACATATTGATCCAGAATGTTGCGGATTTCCTTCGGCTTCGGAACGTCCTTGAGGTCAAGCTCTTCCTCGTGCCCCAGTTCCTCCTCGACGATTTCCGTGCAAAGCTCAATACATTCGTCGCATATATAGACACCCGGCCCGGCTACTAGCTTACGGACCTGCTCTTGAGATTTACCGCAAAAGGAGCATTTCAGCTGGCCTTTTTCATCGTTAAATTTAAACATGGAATCACTCCTTATCCATTCAATTCGTTACGAGTGATAACCGCATCAATAAGCCCGTATTCCTTGGCTTCTTCTGCGCTCATGAAGTTGTCGCGGTCCGTGTCGCGCTCGATTTTCTCCAGCGGCTGACCTGTACGCTCCACGTATATTTGATTCAGCTTCTGTTTCGTTTTGATGATCCAGTCGGCATGAATTTTAATATCTGAAGCTTGACCTCTGACTCCGCCTAATGGCTGATGGATCATCACTTCGCTGTTCGGCAGCGCAAAGCGCTTGCCTTTAGCGCCTGCTGTAAGCAGCAGGGAGCCCATGCTGGCAGCCATCCCCACACAGATGGTGGAAACATCCGGCTTAATGAACTGCATTGTATCATATATACCCATGCCGGCCGTTACCGAACCGCCAGGGGAATTGATGTACAGATGAATGTCCTTCTCAGCATCCTGCGCGGACAAAAACAGCAGCTGCGCAATGACGAGGTTGGCAACATCATCATCAATGGCCGTCCCGATAAAGATGATCCGGTCTTTCAATAGACGGGAGTAGATATCATACGAGCGTTCCCCGCGTCCTTCCTGCTCAACAACCATAGGTATCAGACCCATTGTTCCAACCCCTTTGCTCCAAAATGCGTTACAAATTCCATTGTAACAGATTTAAAACCATTTCGCGAATCACTGTGGTGATGCTTATGTACTTCGATGTTACGTTATGTTAAGACGGTTTCGATTGTGCCTGCCTTCTGCGGCAAAGCACGCTGGTACTGCATATGTATTTACAGCATGATCTAACGGGGCCGAGAACCTCCTGATGATACGAATCGTACGGTGAGGTCCCGTTAGTGCCTACAAAGAAAGGCACGCATACTTGCACGTGCCTTTACTTTATATGTTAACCTTATTTGCTGTTTTCAATCAGGAAATCAACGGTTTTCTTAACAATGATGTCATGCGCCAGGTCGCCCAGGTTGCCGTTAGCCGCCAAAATCGCGCGAAGCTCATCAGCAGGACGCTGGTACATTTGAGCCATATTCTCAAGCTCCGATTTGATTTCTTCTTCGCTTGCCACAATGTTCTCGGCGTTAGCGATAGCTTCAAGAACCAGGTTGTTCAAAACGCGCTTCTCAGCGTCGCCGCGCATTTGTTCTTTCAGAACATCGTCGTTTTGACCTGTGAATTGGTAGTACATTTCCAGGTTCATACCTTGAGTACGCAGACGGTTTTCAAATTCTTTTACCATTTGAGCCGTTTCGTTCTCGATCATTACCGGAGGGATGTCTACTTTCGCAGCAGCAGCCGCTTTGTCAACAACTTCGGTTTCTTTATTGCGTTGAAGCTCGGATTCTTTACGCTTCTTCAGGTTGCTTTCCAGATCCTGCTTGAACTCTTCCAATGTTTCGAATTCGCTGACGTCTTTCGCGAACTCATCGTCAAGAGCTGGCAGGTTTTTACGCTTGATGTCATGCAGCGTTACTTTGAAAACCGCTTCTTTGCCTTTCAAATCCTCGGAATGGTAGTTTTCAGGGAAGGTTACAGTAATGTCCTTCTCTTCGCCTTTGTTCAGGCCGACTACTTGCTCTTCGAATCCAGGAATGAAGCTGCCGGAGCCAAGCTCAAGGGAGTATTTCTCCGCTTTGCCGCCTTCAAAGGCAACGCCGTCAACAAAGCCTTCGAAGTCGATGGAAACGACGTCTCCGTTTTGCGCTGCGCCTTCTTCTACAGGAACCAGCTCAGCATGACGCTGCTGCAGTCTTTCCAATTCAGCCGCGATTTCCTCAGCCGTTACGTCTGCAGGTTTAGCTTCAAGCTCAAGGCCTTTGTATTCGCCAAGCTCAACTTCAGGCTTCACGATAACTTTTGCTTTGAATTTCAAAACTTGGCCTTTAGCAAATTGCTCTACGTCTACTTCAGGACGGTCAACCGGAGTAATGCCGGTTTCTTGGACCGCTTCCACATAAGCTTCAGGAACGACGATATCAAGAGCTTCTTGATACAGGCTTTCCACGCCAAATTTGGCTTCAAAAATAGAACGCGGCACTTTACCTTTGCGGAAGCCCGGAACGTTTACTTTTGCTACAACTTTCTTGAATGCTTTGTCCAATGCGGCGGCCACCTGCTCCGCTTCCACTTCAATGTCAAGAACGCCAACGTTCTTCTCTATTTTTTCCCAACTTGCTTTCATTTTATGCTTTCCCCTCCAAAAATTATCCATCACGTATTTTCACGATCTGGCGAGAAATGGATTCGTTTTCACCCAATTCGCCAATATAACCATCTTATTATAACATAACGCTCCCGGTTTTCAAGTTTTAGAAGACAGGAAAAAATTTAGTCCGAGAGTTTATGAGAAAACATAACGGAGGCAAACTGCTGCATCATCCGGTAAGCCTGCTCCCATTGAAACTCCATACTGCCCGTGATTCCGTATAAATCGAAAATCTCCATTTTGTCTCCGCTGTGGAACACCTTCTCGAGCAGCACCAGATGAAGCGCGGACGCCCAGACGTCAACATGATCCCTGTCCTGCCGGAGCATCAAGCGGTAAGAAGCCGTGCCATAAATAAACGCCAAAAATTCATGCCACGTTTCCTGAGCGAAATAAGCCAATGCCGGCTGATTCGTCTCGCTGATCTCCTGCACTCTGTCCATAATTTCATTGACGATCGACGGAAACTCTTCGAAGCCTGAAGGCGTATCCTCCACTTGAACAAGGATCATTTCGCCGTTTTTTCTCAATTCGAGCAGTCCGGTCATGCCGCGGAGCTTGAGTGTCTGAAGCCCCTTGAACTGGATGAGCGGATGCCATTCCCTCGCCGTAATCCATTCCACCAGCCTGGCGGTAATGTTCACCCCGGAGTGCTCTAGCAAAGCGAGCTGATCCAGCGCCAGCAGCTGATTCTCCAGAGTCTGGCGGTTGTCCAGCATCCCGAGCAGCTTCTCGGCATAGCCGCTGTCCTGCTGCGCTTTGGCTGCCAAACGGTCCCGCAGCATCTCGGCTTCGGTCAAATCTTCCTCCTCGGAGCCCCGCTCGGCCTCAAACCTTTCCTCCGGAAACATCGTTAGAAGCCATTGAAGCAGCGCCTGCCATTCCTCGTGCAGCCGCTCGTCGGGCTGCTGGCAGCCAATAAGAAACTGCAGCACCCGAATCGCCTCTCCATAACGTTCGGTCTCCAGCATCCGGGTCAGCTCAAATTGGTAGAACTCCGCCGTTTTAGGAAATAGTATGACGTTGCTGGTCGGTTGTTCGGTCAATTGCATATCACCTACCCCTGACTTGCATATGTATGAAAGTCAGTGTAACCCATTCCGTAGCGGAAATCAAAACCCGCTTTAAGGCAGCCTGCCTCCCTTCCCTTCGTTCACGTGCTGATTCCTGTAAACCTTATACGTATATTTCCCAGCTGTAGTGATGTGCGCATGCACCGTAACCTTGCCGAGCGACTCCGGCGTCAGCACGAAGTGGGAGGAATCCGTCTCAAATTGCCGGTACCGTTTGGCGCCGCGAAGATACAATTGGTCGCTCAGCCCCAGCAGATCGGCCTTTTGCTTCAGCCCGGCCGCGAACGTATCCCGGACCTCTTTCTCGATCTTCTGCTGCACCTGCCGGGCCAGGTCCGAAAGCTGCACCTGCTCCCTAAGCTCGGAAATCACTCCCTTCACCACCACCTCAATATCGAAAACAGGCCGGCGGTTCAATTCTCTGATGTGAATCACATGTCTCGGATTTTCCATTCTCAGGTTGGCAAGAATCTCGCCGTTCTCTATAAGAACAGGCGCGCGCTTGGCTGACCTGTCCAGCCATCGAAGGCCGAATGCTTTCTCCAGAGGGATCAGCCCTCTATTCTCCCGATTCCAAAAAGCATAGACCCCTTTATAGTGAACCGAAGGAATCGGCTCTTCGTTCCGGCGCCAAATTTTTTCGTCCATCGTAAGGGCGGGAAGCAGCAGCGTTTTGGCGGGCTCATAGTAATTGGCTATAAAGTCGTGCAGACGAATCGGCTTAATGTAAGACCGCTGCCTATAATTATCCTTTGGCGTATGAATGATCATATTGAGCCGGGAGCGTTCAAAGTTGGGGGCAGCTTCGAGCAGCTTGTCGATCGGATCGTTCGTTCCGTATACCCACATCGTATAGCGGAGCTCGTAAAACCGGAACAAAGACTGGAGCACATCGGTGATTTCTCCTTTATCCAAAACGCCTTCGCCTAAAAGCAGCGCCGTCACATGCCCCCAGAACAGCCGCTTCTCGGCTTCGATCGTAATTTTGCCGATAGCTTCGGCATACGTCCTGCCCCTGCCCGCTGCCAGCCAGACGGGAACGGGCTGCGTGTTCACGCCCGATCCCTCGGTTTTGGCAACGTTCTGAAAGCTGAGCAGCTGCAAGTAAACTTCATACTCCTTCTTGTCCTTCAAATAGTTAATTCCGATCGCATTCACATAGTCCACATTGTCGACGTCGTTCGCATTCCAGCAGCCCGTCAATAGAAGCATAAGCGCCCCTATCCCCAGCGAAAGTTTGAGCGCAGCGGTAAAGCCCTTCATTCGGAAGACCTCCCCTGCCTTTCTACGGCATCCTTCAGCGCCTGCGGCTTTTTGGCCCGCTTGCCTCTCGGAAACCGGAAGATGACGTACCGCAAATCGGGCCAGCTGATCGGAGAATAAGGCGAAAGGTAGGGCACCCCGAACGATTTGAGGTTCGCCAAATAAATAAGGATGGAAAACGTCCCCGTAAAAAAACCGAACAGGCCGAAAAAAGAAGCAAGCGCAAAGATGTAAATGCGCAGCACGCCCACCGATGCCCCGAACAGCCCGTTCACCAGCGTAAATTGGGCGGTGGCCGAGACGGCGGCGACAACGAGCGTTGCAGGCGAGGTCATACCGGCGCTGATGATGGCGTCTCCGATGATCAGTCCGCCCACAACCGAAATGGACGGCCCCAGCGCGGACGGCAGCCGCGTGCCCGCTTCCAGAAAAAACTGAAACAGCAGGATCATCAGCAAAATTTCGAGCGGCCCCGAGAGCGGCGTTCCCATCGTTGCAACCGTGATGGTGGCAAGCAGCGGCAGCGGAATCTGATCCTGATGGTACGAGGTCAGCGCCACCCAAAAGCCGGGAAAAAGAACGGTAATCAGAAAACCGATCCGCCGCATAAATCTTTCGATATATACCAGAGGAATCGGGGTGTAGGCATCTTCAGCTACCGCCATCATGTAGGAAATATTCACCGGAGCAATCAATACCGTCGGATTGCCGTCCATCAGGATAGCAAACCGCCCTTTAACCAGACTCCCGGTAACCAAGTCGGGGCGGGTCGTCAGGTTCATTAAAGGAAAAAAAGCGAGCCCGGGCTTTAAAATTATATTTTTCAAGGACTCCATGTCCAGCAAGGATTCGACATCCACCTTCGACAGCTTGTGACGAATATCGCGGGCCACCTCTTCATTCAGCACGCCGTCCAAGTACAACAGCGTGACTTCCGTCCGGCTCAGCGTCCCGAGCGTATATTTGATGCAGTGCAGTGTATTGGTCCGCAGCCTTTTTCTTATTAAGGCCACATTCGTTTTGACGTCTTCAATAAAACAGTCCCGGGCGCCATAAACGGTTAATTCAGCTTGAGATTCCTCCGGGTTCCGCTCCGGACGCATGCTGCTTGCGAGAACGAACAGCTTGCTCCCGCTCTGTTCAAAAATCAGCACGTTGCCGTGGAAAACCGCATCGATCACGGTCTGCTCCGGTTCATCCTCGGGAAGCTCATTGATCAGCATCGTTCCCATATCCTCCGGCAGGCCGCCCCGGCCCGGATTGTTCTCCAGCTCCATCCGCTTCCACAGCCGCGGCAGCACCAGATTCTGTATGGTATCGCTGCTGCACAGCCCCTCGCAGTAAATGAGCAGATGCCGCTTGCCTTCGCCGGCTTGTTCTTCGGAAGCCAGCACATGAAACATGACATCCTCGCAATGCTTGAATACGTTACGCAGCTTACGTTCATCCCAATGGGTCATTTGCAGGCGCTCCTTTCTTCCGAAGTATGGCGGCAATGATCAAAAGCACCGTCAGTAAAGCCAGAGCGATAAGCGATCCGGGGATATATATTTTTTTCAGCCAGTCGTAAAATTGGATGTCGCTCCACGGAATCAGCATCATCAAAATATAGCCTGCCGACAACAGCATCAGGAATATCGATTTATGCGTCTTCCCTTTGAAGCCGCTAAGTTCCCCGATCAGATACATCCCTAGGGCCAGCCGGATGAAAGCGCCCGCGAACCACTGATAAATGGAGAAGAAATCGACCCGTTCAATAAACCGCTGGATAATGACCAGCTTCCACTGTTCAAAAGCGGGATAACGGTGCTTGGAGCCCTCGACCGCCCCGAATTCGGCGATAGAGCCTGTTGTCGGCCCCAGGGTGAGCCCCATCATCAAAAATCCTAAAACAGCGAGCTGCCACCACTTGATCCGCGATCGGATATGGTGCTGAAACAGTACGATCATGATGAGCTCCACAAAGCTCGAGCATGCGTAGGCGAGTCCCCGCAGCATCGGCCCCATACCGTCCTCGAGAACGGGCAGCAGCCGAGTATAATCCTTATTCGGAAAATTGGCCCCCATCACAAAGTAACCGAGCAGCACAATAACGGGAAGCAGAATTCCCGCCATGATCGCTATGCTCATGATTCCTGAGCGGGCCGCAAAATAGCATAAAGGCACAAGCAGCAGCGCCAAGGCGATCGGCGGCGTTTCCGGCAAGTAAGAAGCGACCGCCCAATCGACGGTGTCCTTCACGGTGACCGCGCAGGTGACGGTCAGAAGGACGAAAACAACAGCGCGGACCGCGAGGGAATATCCTTTTCCGGCCGATTGGCCGAGCCACAGAAACAAAGGCTGCTGCCCGCTTCGCCGAATGATCCAATACAGCAGCGTCAGCCAGAGAATATTGGGTACGAGCGACACGGCGATGGACAGCCAGGCGTCGCGTCCGGCGATATCGAGTAAAATCGGGATCAGGATGACATGATTCCATAAACCGCCGGAGGTAAGGACAATCGTCGAAGCCTGGAGCATATTCAACTGTCTGGACATAATCTCCTTACCTCCCTGAAAAAGGTGCTGCCATTCCCCAGTATCATGCCCTGATTCAAGGAAAAAAATAAAAAGCTCACCCGAGCCGTCCTACGGACAGCGGGTGAGCCTTTTCGAAAAGCGGATATTCAATTAATGAATTTTCATGGCCGCTTGAATCAATTTCGCTTTGATTCCCGGATCTTGATCGATAAATGCGTACATTTTGTCGACTTGCTCTTTATTTTGCAAATAGTCCTTTTCATTCTGGATTGCTTCCAGGGACCAGTCCAGCAAACTTTTCTCGGCAGCACCCAGACGGTTTAACGCCGTGTGCAGACCCGTCTGCTCGATTAACTCCTCCACGCTTGACTGATTCACAACGCCGAGCAGCTTTACTGTTGTCAGCTTATTTTGAAAAGCCTCATTCACTTTTTCAAAGTGCTCTTTGGCCTCTTTGTATTCGGATTGTGCTTTGGATAATTTCGTCCTCTTCATTACGTAGACCACCTCTTCATCTTGATCGATTCGGTCGGCTGGCTTGGCAGCTTTCCGGCAGGAGTGCTTGTACCGCTCGCGACATATCATCCATCCCAAATCACTATAAGATTAGAGTGGGATATTCGCCCTTGTTCTATACATTTGACGTAAACGGAGAAAAAGACCGCTAACGCATAGTGTAAACGGTATTTCGAGTTTTGTCTATCTTTTCCTCCTACAAGGACAGACATTTTCCGCCGCGCCCGTGCATAACCTTTATCATCATACTGTCGTTGTCGAATTGCTCGTCATCTGCCGACAAACACACCAAGAGAGGATGAAGGCTATGTGCGGAATTACCGGATGGATTGATTGGCAAAAAGATTTGACCCAGTATCCGTCCTTTCTGGAGCGCATGACGGATACTTTAGCGGACCGGGGGCCTGATGCATCCGGCACTTGGATTACACAGCACTGTGCGCTCGGACACAGGCGCTTGAGCGTAATGGACCCTGAGAACGGCGCCCAGCCGATGGTCCGCAAATACGGCGAAAATACGTTTTCGATCGTTTACAACGGTGAACTATATAACGCGCCGGAGCTGAAAAAGGAGCTGGAGCTGCGCGGACACCGCTTTTCAACGACCTGCGACACGGAAGTACTCCTCGTATCGTTCATTGAGTGGGGACGCGCCTGCGTCGACCGCCTGAATGGTATTTTTGCCTTCGGGGTATGGGATTCCCTGGAGCAGACGCTGTTCCTCGTCCGGGACCGGCTCGGCGTCAAGCCCTTGTTCTTCTCTTATTCGGACGGCAGACTGCTGTTCGGCTCCGAGCCGAAGGCCATTCTGGCCCACCCGGATTTCCCTGCCCAAATCAGCGGCGAAGGCCTTGCCGAAATATTCGCCGTCGGTCCCGCACGCACGCCCGGCCACGGTGTATACCGCAATATGTCGGAGCTGAAGCCGGGGCACTGCGCCGTCTTCGATCACAACGGGCTGCATATCCGGCCCTACTGGAAGCTGGAAAGCAAGCCGCACGAGGATGATCTCGATACGACGGCGGAACGCATTCACGAAATTCTGAAGGATACCGTCATCCGCCAGCTCGCCTCCGACGTGCCGATCTGCACGCTGCTGTCCGGGGGACTCGATTCAAGCGCGCTGACGACCTTTGCGGCGAATTATTACAAGGAAAACCAGACGGGCACAATTCATACTTATTCTATCGATTATGTCGACAACGATAAGCATTTCAAAGCCAATACGTTTCAGCCGAATTCGGATGCGCCCTGGATCCGCCGCATGACGGAGTTTCTGGGCAGTGAGCATCATTTCCTCGAATTCGATACGCCGGAGCTTGTTGAATCGCTGAGAACGGCTGTGTTTGCGCGGGATCTGCCCGGCATGGCCGATGTGGACGGCTCGCTGTATTTATTTTGCCGCGAAATCAAAAAAGACGCGACCGTCGCCGTATCCGGCGAAGCGGCAGATGAAATCTTCGGCGGCTACCCCTGGTTCCACCGGGAGGAAGCGTTGAACGCCGGAACCTTCCCTTGGTCCCTGGCCACCAAAGACCGGGTTAACCTGCTCGCGCCCGACTTCGTGAATTGGGTCAAACCGGAGCAATACGTGCAGGAGCGCTACCGTCAGGCATTGTCCGAGGTGCCCCGGCTCGCCGGAGAAAACGAACAGCAGAACCGGATGCGCGAAATGTCGTATCTGAACATTACCCGGTTCATGCCTACGCTGCTCGACCGCAAGGACCGGATGAGCATGGCTGTCGGTCTGGAGGTCCGCGTGCCTTTCTGCGACCACCGCCTGGTCGAGTATGTATGGAACGTCCCGTGGGAGCTGAAGACGGCGGGCGACCGGGAAAAGGGCATTCTTCGCAGAGCGCTCCGCGGCGTACTGCCTGAGGACGTCCTGACACGCAAAAAAAGCCCGTATCCGAAAACGTACAACCCGAATTATTTGGAGGCTGTCCGCAAATGGGTGCTTGAAATTCTCAACGACTCCACTTCACCGCTGCTCCAATTCATCGATGTGGCCAAAATCCGGACACTCGCGGAAGGCGACGCCAGCCAATTTAATTTGCCCTGGTTCGGACAATTGATGACCGGGCCGCAGCTTTTCGCCTACTTGGCTCAGGTGGATACCTGGCTTCGTGAATACAAGGTTTCGATTCGTTAGACCGCAGGAGTAAAGAGCGGATTGCATCGGCAGGCGTGCCAACCGGCACGCAGCGGCCGGGCAGTCCGCTCTTTACTGCGCTTGGGATCCGCGCTGCAGTCAAACAGACCGTTCGATTGACCGCCGCGAAGCACCGCAATGCATGCTTGGGATCCGCCCATCGGAAATGGCGCTACTTCAAAGCTTCCCATAACGCCATGAGCGCTTGTCCGCGGTGGCTGACCCCGTTCTTCTCCTCAAGCGTCAGCTCCGCCATCGTTTTCCCCAGCACAGGGACGTAGAACAGGGGATCGTAGCCGAAACCGTTCGCCCCCCTGCCTTCGCCGATGATGTATCCGCGGCATACACCTTCAACTTCTGCAATCGGCTCGCCCGCTGCGTCTACAAGGCACAACGCAGCCACGAAACGGGCCGGGCTCAGCCCCGCGACCGCCTCCGGATCGGCGCTGCCGAGCGATGAGCCCTTCCCCTTCTCCCGAAGGCTCTCGAGCAGCTTCTTGTTGTTCGCCTCATCCGTTGCATGCTCCCCCGCATAGCGTGCGGAGTATACGCCGGGCTCGCCGTCCAGCTCGTCGACGCACAGGCCGGAGTCGTCGGCCAGCACCGGCACGCCGAGATGCCGCGCGATCGTGCGCGCCTTGATAAGGGCGTTGGCGGCAAAGGTTTCGCCGTCCTCCACAATCTCCGGCAGCTCCGCGTAATCGCGCAGGCTTTTCAATGCGATCCCCCTGCTGTGAAACAAGGGCTCGAATTCTTTGACCTTGCCCGCATTCCGCGTCGCGATAACTATCTCAGGACCGAGTTCCCGCATGCGCCGCTCTCCTAATCCGTGCCGTAATATCGGGGCCGAGCGCCGCTTCCTGCCGCTCGATCATGGACTGAATCCCCGATTCCGCCAAGCCGAGCAGCTCATCCAGCTCGCTTCGGGTGAACGGAGCGTCTTCTCCCGTGCCTTGGATTTCGACGAACTTGCCGGCTCCGGTCATAACGACATTCATGTCTACCTTAGCCTTGGAGTCCTCTTCATAGTTCAGATCCAGGCACGACCGGTCATTGACCACGCCTACACTGACCGATCCGAGGAAATCGTTGATCGGGTATTTTTGCAGGTTTCTATCCTTTGCGATTTTATCGATAGCAAAAGCCATGGCGACAAATGCGCCGGTGATGGACGTCGTCCGTGTGCCGCCATCGGCTTGAATGACGTCGCAATCCAGCGTGATCGAGCGTTCGCCCAGCGCCTCCAGATTCACGACGGAGCGGAGCGCCCGCCCGATCAGCCGCTGGATTTCCATCGTGCGGCCTCCCAGCTTGCCCTTGGCCGCTTCCCTTTGGTTACGCACCTGGGTAGCCCGCGGCAGCATGGAGTACTCGGCCGTCACCCAGCCCTTGCCCTGCCCTTTCATGAAAGGAGGCACACGCTCTTCGACGGTAGCCGTACAGATGACCTTCGTTTCTCCTACTTCAATCAATACCGAGCCTTCGGCATGTTTATTATAATGGGTAGTAATGGTAACAGGACGTGTCTGGTTTACTTGTCTCCCGTCGCTTCTCATTACGATCAAATCCTCCTTCATGCTTTCCATCATATCCTAGCGCTTGTTGACCTTCCCCATTGTACCAGAGTGTCACACGGAGTTCCAACCGGCGCTCCCGCAAGCAATTTCCAACGCCTGGGAAGCCCACAGACATGCATTACAGCGCTGCGCGGCGGCCGGTCGAACCCTCTTTCCATAAGCAAAACAAGGGAGCGGCTTAGGCTCCCTTGGATCGTGGCTTCATTACATTTTCACCGGATTGACGCTGGTCGGACGGCTTACCGGTTTGCTGTAGCTTTGATTGTCATCCGTGCTCACCTTCGCGTCCCCGTTCACCGTAATCTGCACCTTGGTCGAAGCTCCTTCATTTTCCGTCAAGGAAAGAACCACTGCTTTCAACGCGTCCGCAGGCGCCTTTTTGTCCGGCCCCAATACCTTATCCGTGAAGTCGACGGTAATCAGATCCTCTGCCTGTTTAATCTGCTTCAGTTCAGCACCTGGGGTCATAACGGCCGCCAAACCTTTTCTTTGAGCCGGGCCGGCAATCAGCTCATTGATGACGGCCTGAGCCACATTGTCCGTCCTATCGACCAGACGCGTGACCGGAACGTAATATTTGTAATTATCCGCGCTTTGGCCGAGGAAGTAGAGCGTAACCGGAGTCGATTGACCGTAATCCACACCTTCCGGTTTTTCCAGGTTAATCCCCATTGCACGGGACAACGGCTCGTCTAGCGGCGTAGCGCCTTGCGGCATTTCTTTGAGCTCTTTGCCTTCCACGCGGAGCTGCACCTTCTCAACCGAAGGGAAGCCTGTCATCGTCCAGGTTATGGCTTCCAATATTTTACGTTCGTCCTGCACATTATAATCCGTGAAAGCTTTGGAGAAATCGATGACCGCAAGCTTCTGATCCTTCAAAATATTGATGCCCTTGACCGTGGTACCTTTGGGAATAACCGCTTTAAAGCCCGCAGGCATCTGGGCTGAGGCCGGATTGCCGTCCACCATGGCTTCCAGCGCTTTCTTGGCGACATCGACAGATTTCTCGACATTGATGCCGACCGGCGCGATAAAATCATTATCATCCTTGGCATACACCGTAATTTGCGACGGGTTCTGGATGACGGGGGCGGTTACCGGCTTGGCATTCCCCGCTGCATTCGCGTCGGCTCCGGTCGGCGGAGGATCAATCGATTGCGAATGCTCCTTCGTCCCCTGCACAGAACAACCCGAGGTCAGCAGAACGACCATGCCTGCTACTGCTGCCCTGCGTATCCATTTATACGATTTCATGATGATTCCTCCTCTGAAATGATAAGGATTGTTTGTCCTTCTCTCTTAATCCAACTATACGAACGGCAGACAAGTTTTATGACAACAATTTGTCCACCGTTTAGCTCGGGAGGATAGTTGCTTTTCAGGGGGCATCATTTTTATAATAGGATAAAAGTACTAATCACAACCCGAAGCTCCCCGCTCATGGAACTCGCTGCACAATTTGGCGCAGTCACTCAAGATGTAAAGAGGTGATCGAGATGGACAACGAATTCATTCAGGATGCTTTTTTCCGGCAATGGATTGAACAAAGCAGCGATTTCTACCAAGGAATTTCGTTGGACGGACGCATTACCTACGTCTCTCCATCCCTGCACAAATTGATGGGTTCCGCTTTCCCGCTTATTGGAAAGCCTTGCGGCACAGGCATCGCGGCACAGGATGAACCGCTGTTTAGACAAGCTTTCCGGCAGCTTGTGGAGGAGCAGGTCCCTTATGCCTAGAGTATCGTTTGTCTCCGCCCGGCGGCTCTCTGCTGTGGGTCGAAGGTAAAGCCCATTTGATCCGCGAGCACGGCGCTTCGGCAGGAGTCGGGCTGGTCGTCAGAGATATCAGCAGGCAGAAGCTGCAGGAGGAGCGCTTGACGCACATGGCTTATTACGATCCGCTGACAGGCCTGCCGAACCGGCGTCTGTTCGAGGACCGTTACAGCCAGGCGCTGATGGCCGCCAAACGCTATCAGCACCGCGTGGCTCTCCTCTACCTGGACCTCGATGATTTCAAGCAGATCAACGACGGCTTCGGACATGCCGCAGGGGACGATCTGCTGAGAACCGTATCGTCCCGTTTGGCCCATTGTGTCCGCGACCCCGATACGGTTTCGCGGCTCGGCGGCGACGAATTCGTCATCCTGCTTCAGCAGTTCGAGCATAGAGACGATATTCGCAAGGTAGCGATGAGGGTCATCGATTCCCTGAACCAGCCCTACTTTCTTCACAACCGCTCCATCTCCATCACCTGCAGCATCGGCGCGGCGGAATATCCGCAGGACGGCTCCGACAAGGAGGCGCTGCTGCAGTATGCGGATGCGGCAATGTATCAGGCCAAGCAACATGGTAAAAACTATTTTCATTCTTAGGAACAGCCGATCGCTCCGGTAAATTAACCATCGAAACAGGACAGGAGGGGCAGCCCATGCCTTACAACTTAAACTCGAAGCAGGTCGCCGAAGCGGCCAAAGCCTGGCTGACGGAACGCGGCGTCAAGCTGACGGACATTGCCGAGCTGACGTATTTTCTGCAAAAGGACTACTATCCGAATCTAACGATAAACGATTGTATGGAAAGCATAGAACGCGTGATTGAAAAGCGCGAGGTGCAAAATGCAATCCTGACCGGCATCCAATTGGATATGCTGGCAGAGCAAGGGAAGCTGCTTCCGCCGCTCCAGGAAATGATCGAAAACGATGAAGGATTGTACGGCTGCGACGAGGTGCTGGCCCTCTCGATCGTCAACGTATACGGAAGCATCGGATTTACCAATTTCGGCTACGTCGATAAAATGAAGCCGGGCATCCTGAAAATGCTCAACGATAAAAACGGGGAACACAAGCATACGTTCCTCGATGACATCGTGGGCGCGATCGCCGCTGCCGCGAGCAGCCGGATCGCACACCGCAAGCAGGCGGAAAAGGAACAGGGCTGACCCGCAGATAAAATCATTGCAGGCTTGTATGGCAAAAGGACGACCCGCCTTGAACCGGCGAGTCGTCCTTTTTGTATGTCATGCCGCAGAATCCGATACCGGGTTATCACCGTTACCTGAATGTCCGCCTTCGCGAAAGCCTCCCGCCACCGCTCGGGAGTCCACACCCCGCGGTACTGCGACCGGACAGCTGAGCCGATGTCCAGCGGATCGGTCCGTAAGCCTGCAGCTGCTTCAAAAGCCCCTTCAGCTCCCCTTCCAGCTGCGAGGCCTCAGCCCTTCCTTCCTGCCGCTCCGGCTTCGCGCCGCTTGGACGGACATGTACGGCCTCTACCTGAGCGCTCAGCTTCGGGTGCTTCAATTCCCCGTTGCTTCTCCATTGCACCCGGCAGCTCAGGATCTCCGCCTCGGCGCCCGCCAGCTCAGGGCCAGGCGATGCGGACTGCCCGTCCAGACAAGCCAGCAGCCGCAGCTCCCGCTCGCCGAGAAGCAGACCGGGCGTCCGGCCGCTCATCGCCGCCGCTCTTACCTGCACACGGCCCGCGGACGGAGCGGCTGAGCTTACCGCGCTTTCGATGAAAGGAAGAACCCGGTCCTTGAAGCGGCCTTCCTGCTTCGGTTCAAAACGCGTCAGCCGATCGCCCAGGAGGCGAACATCCTGCAGCCACGACGACTCGGGCTGCCGTTGAATCCAGGCGCCGGCTTCTCCAGCGACAAGAGCAATGACAGGCTTGTCTCCCAAGCTTCCCTTGGTTTGCGAAGGAAGATTCCACCTCGTGCTGATCATCCCATACCGCTCGACGAAGCTCTGCCCGAGCAGCACCACCTTCCGCTCCTCTTGTACATTTTGCGTCCGGATCAGGCCTGAGCCGGGCAGGCCTGCTACTCTCAGCATCCCCTGATCCGTCACGTCGAGCGCAATCACAGGGGAGGAGGCCCACCGGGTATCCAGCGCCTGAACGCCTTGAACAGACTCGGGAACAGCTGCAGGATCCGGGGTGCAGGCTGGCAGCAGCATGCCGGCGAAGCCCAGCACGCATAACCGGAGAAATGCCCTCATGAAGCATGCAGCCCCTCTCTCATTTTCAAAATAGACAGATGAATACATAATTTCCCAAACGCGCTTCATTTATGCGTCCTTCCGAACCGCAGCAAGGTTCCCTGCAAGGGAACACAAGCTTGATACGGGAGCCGCCTCCTTCTCCTGAACGGCAAAAAAGCCGCCATCCATATAATGGACGGCAGCGGAGGCAGCCGATAAACTAAGACCGCGCACGGAAATCGTTCGCTAGAAGCGCAAGCGATCACCGGCAGACCCGGGAATTCAGCCGGCTGCCCTGCGGGAATAAAATCAAAGCAATTCAGTACAACAAAGATCGGATGAAGGATCCGCCGTCGGTCGGTCGAGGACAATGTTTTTCAGCGGCCATCTCAACCAGCAGACGTTTTCTGTCCGGTCTTGATATCACGGCTGCGATGTTTTAACGTTCAGACTGACGATAGACAATTATACCGTCCGAGCCTTGCTCTTCAACAATCCTTCCGGTCTCGCGCAAATAAATGAAATGCGCCAGCGTTTCCGACAAAGCAAACCGGAGCTGGTGCAGCGTCAACCGGTCCCCGAATGTGAGGCGGCATACTTCGTAAGCGGTCCGAGGCTGCTCCGCCAGCTCCCGCTGCATCTCCGCGAGCCGTAATTCATGATGGTCCAGCAGCTCCCCGATCCGCTTCTGGAACGTTTCGAACGGGTCCCTGTGCCCGGGATAGGCCCGAACTACCTCGTAGCGCTCCAATTCCTTCAAGCTGTTCAAAAAGCTGCCCAGCGGATTCTCGTCCACGCCTCCGGGCAAATAGCTCACATTGGGCGATATACGCGGAATCACCTGATCTCCGCAGAACATCTCCCGCCGGTCGCGCTGATAAAAGCAAATATGCCCTGCGGCATGCCCAGGCGTATGTAGGGTCTCGTACAGCTCGTCCCCGAGACGAAAGCTGCCGCCGGAAGGCAGCAGCGTAAGCTTCGGCTGCGGAGAAACCATGGGCACGAAGCTGTCCATGTGCTCCCGCATCGCCTCGCTCAGCTCGGCAGGCAGTCCGTACCGGGCGAACAAATCAAGCAGCCCCGAAGTCATGGGCTGGCCGTCCCCCCAGAGCTGCCTCGCCTGCTCGGCGCCGGCTTCCGACAGCAGCGACCGGCGCTCCGCTGCGCTCCTGAAACCAGCCGGTCAGCCCGTAATGGTCCGGGTGATGATGGGTCAGCACGATTTGCTCAATATCGCGGTAATCGATATGCAGCGAATGAAGAGCCGCCTCCCAGAACTGGACGGACGTTTCGGTATGCAAGCCTGGATCGATCAGCGTATATCCGCCGCTCCCGCGGATCAGATAGCTGTTGACCCAGCGCAGCGGAAAAGGCAGCGGCACCTTCAATTGGTAAATATGTTCGTGATATAACGTAAACTCGCTCATGCCGTGAAATTATCCTTTCCGGTGTCCCACGAAAATCATGCGCTTGGATTCGGCCGGGTCATATTCCGATGCGTGGTAATCTCCATATACCTGGGTCACTTCCAGCCCCGCACGCTCCAGCATTCGTACAAACTCTTCCTTGCCGTACAGCTTGACCTGCTCCGAATAAGTTCTTGCATCCGATTCCGGTTCCTGAATCACAATCGTTTTGCGGACGCAGCCGTCTTCTATTCTCCGCTTCTCCTCAATGGTGCAGCTTCCCTCGCTTCGGGAGGAATAAGGCACCAGATGGGCCTTTACATATTCCGGATTCATATAATCAATAATGAATTTCCCTTGCCCAGGCTTCAGCAGCCGTTGAATTTCACGAAGCACCCGCTCGTTCTCCTCATCCGCGTCAAAGTAACCGAACGACGTAAACAAGTTGACAACCGCATCGAACGTTTCGGTCAAAGGAACCTCTCTCATGTCGCCCTGCAGCCAGCGGACATGCCCTGCCTTATCCAGCTTGTGCGCCTCAGCCAGCAGCACGCCGGACAAATCTACTCCTGTGACCTTGTATCCGAAGTCGTACAGGGCCATGGAATGCCGGCCCATGCCGCAGCATAGATCCAATACCTCGGAGCCCTCCGGCAGCCGAAGCCATTCGATCATTCGTTTGACTTCCTCGTAGGCTCCCTGCAGATCACGATGCTTATATACCAATAAATAATCGTCCCCAAAGCTCTTCTCATACCATGCCGACATATCTCATTCTCTCCTTTTTGAAGCTTAAAACTTGAAGCATGCAGCTTGCAGCGATAACTTCCCCTATCTTACCAAATAAGCGGACCATGTCACAATCCGCACCTTAAACCAATTAATCCGATGGAATTTAGAAGTCATGGTACGTCTTTCCTATCTGGTGTATAATGAACTGTAGTTTTACATGCAGTATATCTGAAAACGCATGGATAGCAAAACATATAGAATAATGCTTTGCCGTGGAGGAATTGCAATGCGCTTACAGCCCATACAGGATCGGATAGGCAGCCGAAAGCATAAAGAAATTTATGAATTGATACGCCGGCAGGGAATCATGTCCAAGATTGATTTGCTGGAGCAGAGCCAGATGACCGGCAGTACGCTGACCCGGACATTGGAGGAATTGACCGCCCAGGGCTGGCTTCTCGAGGCCGGCTTCGGCGAATCGACGGGCGGACGGCGTCCGATTCTATATCAGACCAATCCGGCGGCAGGCTATGTGTTCGGACTCGATATTTCCCGGCTCAGGTCGCAGCTTATCCTATGCGATCTGCATATGAACAAGCTGGATGCGCGGAGCTGGGCGATGAACGAAAGCATGACTCCTGCCAGACTTCTGCAAGAAATCGCCGAGGCCGCCGCTTCCATGCTAGCCGGTCACGACATCGCAGCCGACCAGGTTCTCGGGATGGGCATAGGAGCCGTACGGACCGCTGAACCGTACCTTGGGATTGATTCTCAAGCCGATTCATTTCCCTGCTGCCGGCTGGCAGAACGTTGATATTTCAGGGTACCTGCAAGAGCGTCTCGGTATCCCCGTGCTTCTCGATAACGGCGCCAACACCGCCATTATCGGCGAATCCTGGTCGGACCGCAATAAGGATTACCGGCATCTGCTGTACATTCACGTCGGCGTCGGCATCCGCTCTGCTATGATGTCCAACGGTAAGGTCGTGTACGGAGCCGTTGATATGGAAGGCTCTATCGGGCAGATGATCATACAGACGGACGGTCCGCGCCTCGGGGATCATGGAAACTATGGCTCTCTGGAAACATTCGTTTCCGTTCCGGCGATCGAGCGGCTGGCTCAGTCGCGCTTGAAGCAAGGACGGGAAAGCTCGCTGCGAAGCAAGGAAAACGATCCCGATAAAATCGGCTTCGCGCATCTGCTGAATGCCTTGAAGGAACACGATCCGCTGACGGTCGAGATTTTCTCCCAGGCGGCGACCTATTTCGGAATCGGCTTATCCAATCTGCTCAATATTCTGCATCCCGAAAAGGTCATATTAGGCGGTTCGCTGATCAACAGCGACCCCGGTTTTTTTCAAATCGCCACCCGGGTCGCCATACGCAATACGTATCACTACCCGAACTATCAGGTCGTGTTCAGCCAAGGACACCTCGGCGAGGAAGCGCTGGTCGCCGGCGCAGCGATTATGGTTATCAATCAATTAACGGAGCATTGATCTTATCCCTACTTCCAAGGAGGATATCGTAACTATGACCGAAGACATCAAACCATCCTGCTGCTCGACAAGCAGAGCCCAAAGCACCTCACCCGCCTCGACCGTCCAGTCTCTGGCATTCGAAGGCCGGCTTGCTTCAAAAAGTGCGGACAAGGAACCGTCTGGAGAGAGCAGCGCCAGTGCAAAGCTGCCTTCCCTCGAGCAAATGATCTACCTGCCGGGAGGGACGTTCCTGATGGGAACCGATGACCAGGAGGGCTTCCCTCAGGACGGCGAAGGCCCCGTCCGGTCCGTCACCATTGATCCGTTCTATATCGATCCGTGCGCCGTCAGCAACGCCGAATTCGCCGCCTTCGTCGAAGCGACGGGCTACCGGACGGAAGCCGAGCGATTCGGCTGGTCGTTCGTATTCCACCTGTTCGTGTCCGAGCAAACCGCCGCCCAAGTGCAGCAGGTTGCCCAAAGAACTCCATGGTGGTGGAACGTGGAGGGGGCCGACTGGGCGCATCCCGAAGGTCCCGATTCCTCCATTGCGGGACCGGCTGAGCCATCCTGTCATCCACATTTCCTGGAATGACGCGCAGGCATACTGCAGCTGGGCAGGCAAGCGGCTGCCTACGGAAGCCGAATGGGAATATGCGGCCCGGGGCGGACTGGAGCAAAAAAGATATCCGTGGGGCGACCTGCTGAAGCCGGGCAGCGAACATTTATGCAACATCTGGCAGGGGAAATTTCCCGATAAGAACAACCAAAGCGACGGCTATGCCGGAACCGCTCCCGTTCGTTCCTTCCCGCCCAACGGATACGGACTTTATAACGTCTCCGGCAATGTCTGGGAATGGTGCGCCGACTGGTTTAACCCCACTTGGCATGTCAAAGCTTCCCCGGTAAATCCGAAAGGTCCCGCGCAAGGCACTTCCCGCGTGATGAGAGGCGGATCGTACTTGTGCCATAAATCATATTGTAACCGTTATCGTGTAGCGGCCCGGAGCTCGAACACGCCGGACAGCTCCTCAGGCAATATGGGCTTCCGCTGTGCCGCCGACGCCAAGTCTTAATTGACGGCAGCTCTCTTACGAGCGAGCCCAAGGCTCCTACAACAAATAACCCGCTGTCCCTATACATAGGCAGCGGGTTATTTGTTGTATGTTTAGCCGGTCGCTTCTCGCTTTACTTCAGCGATTAAGCGGTAGCTTCGTCGCTAACGGCATCGCCGTGAAGCTCCTGGAAGAACTGTACAAGCTTTCCATGCTTGCGCAGCGATTTTTCGTGAATCAAATTCAGCTTGCCGTTGTCCAGCAGGCCGAAGCGTTCGATCAGCTGCTCGTTCTCATGCGTCCAGTCAAAGCCTTCGAAAATACCGAGACAGGACGTCCAATTTTTGGTATATTTACCATCTTCGAACAAATGTCCATTCGCATACAAGGCAATACTTTCCTGCATGGCCCGACTGGACGAGCTGTACTGCGGCAATCCCGGCTGCTCCGGCATTAAAGGCAGAAGCGTGCTGAAGAACTGGTGCAGAATCTCGATATAGGTTGAAGGATCCTGACGAATTTTACGGGCCAATTCATAAGACGGCTGCATTTTACCGGTAAACAGCATCGTTGCTGTCGAATAAAGCCAGCTGAACGATGTGAAGTTTTTATTGTAAGAGGTCAGGTTCGCACGGCACTCGACACCCGCTCCTTTAAGGAACACGTTATGATCGACCACCTGCTGAATGACCAGATTCAACGGATCGATACTGTCGAACGAATGGCCGAGCTCCTTGCTGACCAGCTGCACCTTGGAGTTAATATCTCCAAACAGCTGCTTCTCTTCCTCTTCGCTTAAGCCGATATAAATTTGCACGGCCAGCTCGCTTTCCATCAGCTCGAGACGGCGGCGCTCGATCTGTTCGACCAAACCTTTCATCTGCTCCAGCTCGAGAGCAATCTCCTCATTCTCGGGAGATCTGCGCTGCTTGATGAGCAAGGCTGCCACTTTCTTCTCGTGGCTGCGCACTTCCTTCAGCAGCTGCTCATTGACATAGCCGAGCGCGAGAATCCGGTGCTGTCCGTCCAGAATGCTCAGCTTGGAGCCTGGGCGCAGGTACAAGCCTTTCTCCGACTTGGCCAGCGAGCTGACTTCTCTTAAGGACAAGGTAACCGGCCCGAAAAATACGCGGTTCAGCTCCCGCTCCTGCAAATATTTGGAAATTTTGCGCCTTTGTCCTCCGCTCAGCTTCCGCTGAACCATCGGATCAATCGATGTATAGTTCAATAAATCCTGCACCTGGATCGGAACCGTGGCAAGACCGAATTTTTCACAAAACGGGTGAATCGTCATATTGAGGCAAAGTCCATCCATCAGCCGGCATCCTCCTCAGCGCTTTCGTCTGCGAAAGCTTTCTCCAGTAATTGCTCCTCACGGATCAAGAACAAATGATGCTCTTCATAAAAGTCTTTAATGTATTGATATGCCTTCATAATCCGGGAACGTCTCGGCAGACGGTCTTTCTCATCACCTACATAAATGGCGTTCCAATCGATATGCGGCAAAATTTTCATTGCGTATTCAAGCGCGTACCGGTTGAATTTACCTGTCTTCGTCACTTCGTCATGGAAGAACAGCGCCAGCGCAATCTGAATATTTTCCGACCAGCACAGCTCGCCCTTCTCCGGATCCGGCAAGTAACGCAGCAAGGTATCGAAGTAGTAAGCAGCCAGCTTCAGGTGCTCCTCCACTTCCTCATCCTTGAAATAATAGCCGTTATTGCGCGCAGCGGACTTCAAGCGGCCTTCGAACAAGCCTGCCATAATCTCTACGAGAAGATGATAGGAGAACAGAAACTCGGGTCACTTTGCCCCGCTCGGTAAACCGGTCTACCGAAATTTGTTTCATCGCCGGGGCTTTCTCCGCCACCTGCGAAGCGAGCACATGATAAAATCTGCGCTGCTCCCTCAGTACGGCGAGATTGCCGCCGATTTTTCGCGGAAGCTTGTTAATGTCGGAGAACAGCTGGCGCTCCTGGCGGGCGTTGATATCCAGGTAAATCATCGTGGACATAGGGAACGTATAAAGCTTGCTGAGCTTCGCCGAGATTTCCTCCATCCGGTCGTATTCCCTGCGATCCTTGGCCCGGGCCATATTGCTCTGCAGCGTCTCCATCAGACGACGGAAGGCTGCCAGCCGGTGCTGTCCGTCGACGACGTACAATTTCTCAATAGCCTGAAGACGGTACACCTTCTGCTCCTCATCATATTCCCCCGCTCCACGGGCCGATAAGATAATGCCTGGAAAATAAATCCCCTGCTGATGATCCATATACAGCATAATGTAATCCATCAGCTTGGATAAGTTTTGCGGAACGATAGCCCGCTGGACCTCAAGATCCACTTCGTAGATTGAGAACAATTTGCTCATTGGCAATGTGGTTGACAACGTCGTTTGACCGAATGTTCTGGAAGCTACACCTGGGATCTCAATATAGGACGATGCCTTTTGTTCAGCTAGCAGTTCCGACAATGATGAAATGGTATCCATACCTGTCTTGCCTCCTTATTTTGGACTTGGAGTTAATGAAAGGAAGCGCTTGCTCCCAACTCAATGCTGCCAACCGCCCGCCTGGAAGGATGGTGCAGCCGTTTATCCTTACTATAGATAATTACTATAATAGGTTCATATAGTTACATTATACACCGAATTATCGCTAAACATTCAGTGTATAGGCAGAATATTACACGTTTTCTAAAAGTTATTCTTCAAAGTTGTCCAATATTCTCGCCGTGTCCTATTGACTTTCCTAAAACCTCATCACCCTACAGGCTGTTGGTTGCAGGACCAAAGAAACGATCAAGCAGCATAAAGGCTTTTGCCTCTTCTATATAATAAAGCTTCTTCCCTATTGATTTCAATTCCTATCAGCAGAAACTGTAAAATTTTGAAAAAATCGCGCTCGATCCGACCGGATCGGAGCCGGAGTTCACGAATCCGGATGAAGCGCTTATTTACCGCCGCCATCCTTCAAGCCAAGCAGTATAAACATGCCAACGATGATAAGAAAAACAATGAAACTGCACAAAATATCGATCCACATGAAAGACACCCCTACCTTCATTCGAATGTCGACAACACTGCATCTGCGGCTTTGCTGTATTGTATGCACTGCTCATTCGACGTGCGCCCAGCAGGGGAGGCTGCTAAAACAATTTTTTAAGCTTCAACCTTCATATTTTTGTCTTATGCACTCGACACACAGGTTCGTTCCTGTGATAAACTAGCTGTTGAATTATAAATGTAATTAAAAGGAGAAGCGATCATGCCACCATGGGCTTACTACTTGCAATTAGCCGATGGCGTCATCATTACGGATGCGCATCACCGGATTGTCGACGTCAACACGAAGTACGAGGAAATGACGGGCTATTCCCGTGTTTTCATGGTCGGTCTGCGGGCCAACTTCCTTAGCTCCAGGCTCACCCCCCGGAAAACCTATGATAGCATGAAGCTCGCTTTGTCCGGCCGGACAGGCTGGTCCGGCGTGTTTATTAACCGCAAGCGCAATCAGAATCTGTGGCATACGAATATAACCATCACACCGATTACTCATATGAACGAGCTGTTTTACATAGGGATTGTCCGCAATTTGGACCAAATACCGCAGGGAAGCTATCTGTCCGAAACCCGGAAGATGAAGCTGCAAAACGAAATCTTAAAGGTTCTGGCGATTTCATGCGAGATCCGGGACCCTCAAATCGAGGAGCACCTCCAGCAGGTTCAGCTTGGCACCGAAAAGCTGCTCAGGGCCCATAACCAAAGAATGAAGCTCGATTTAACCGAGGAAGCGATTCATCATATTGTGAATGCGAGCATTATGCACGATATCGGCAAATCAGGCATTCCCGAGGGGATTTTATATAAGCCGGGCAAGCTCAATTACTATGAGAGACACATTATGGAGACCCACCCTCTGATCGGACTCGAGATCATCAATAAAATCTCGCAGGAGCTGGAGGACGACATTCTGGAGGAAGAGCTGAAAACGGCAAGGCATATCATTCATTATCATCATGAAAAGTGGGACGGCACCGGGTATCCCGCCAAGCTGAAGGAGACAGAAATCCCCTTCGAGGCCCGCGTCGTATCCATAGTCGATGTCTACGACGCGCTGACCAGCCGTCGTGCCTACAAGGACGCCTGGTTCAGAAAGACAAGGCCGTTCAGTTTTTGCGGGAGCAAAAAGAAATAAGCTTCGACCCGGAGCTGGTGGACAGCTTCCTCCAGATCGTGTGAGGCTGCGGATAGCTCCTTCCTTCTTATGCTGAGGGACAACGAGGAGCGGGCGGGCCGGTCAACAAGGCGTTCCCTAGTCCCGCGTTCGCTGCGCTTCACGATAAGCGCCGGGCGACAGGCCGGTGCTGCGCTTGAACGCTTTGGAGAAATGATGGATGTCGGCAAAGCCGCAATAGGCGGCAATGTCCTGAAGACCCAGCCCGGTCGTCTTCAGCAGCTCTCCGGCATGCTGAATTCGAAGCTGAAGCAAATACTTATGGGGCGGTACGCCAAACCGTTCTTTGAATACGGCGCTGAATCTGGAGGGCGACAAATGGGCACGTCCCGCCATCTGTTCAACCGATAACGGTTCCGACAAGTTGAAGGAAAAGTAAGAGGTAATCCAATTCAGCGTCGGCTCCGCAGAAGCGGCCTGTTTTTCCTGGCCGCCATGCTCGCGCAGCACCGTCAATATGAGCTCCGTAGCATCGTGCTGCGCTTCCAGCCGGCTGAGCGGATCGGATCTTTGCCAGGAGGCGATCATTCTGAGCATCGTGTCCCGGAAACGTACCGGCTGGGCCGGGGTAAAGCGGACAGGGACACGCACGTCCTCCAGATCGTTCAGCCTGGGCTGCATCAGCTCCCTATACTCCGTTAAATCCACCTGGCCCGCACGCGTCGGAAAACTCTGCTCCCGCAGGGGATTGTAAAATAGATCCAGATGCGCAAACGGCGTGATCGTCGAAGTCACCCCTTCCAACAACAGCAGGCTCCCCGGTTGAATCAGACAAAACTCTCCGCCTGTACACACATATTCCGTGCCGTCCGCTTCAATCCGGCACTCTCCCTCCTGAATATACAGCAGCAAATAATCGAGCAGCCGCCTGGCAGGCATTTTCCAAGGACGGCGCACGGCAAAGTCGCTTTCTCTGATATAAGGAACCAAGGGCTGCCTGGCCAGCAGCGCGCCCAAATGCCCCATCGAACACCGCCTCCTCTTCTCCTGTGCTTTCCCCTAGCATACCCTAACCCGAAGCGGTGTAACAGTTGTTTTTGACAAAGGGTTCAATCGGACTGAACAATGCTTTTCACATCGCAGCATCCTATACTTAAACCAGAAAGCGATCGCTACCATTCCAATACAAAGCGAGGTATGCCCAATGACAACCGACGCATCCCTTTTTGACTTTAAGGACAGCTATGCTCTGTCCGGCGACCAAACCGCTGCTTATCGTGAAAACGGTCACATGTTCTTGAAGCAGGTAGCTTCACCGGAGGAGATTGCCGCTTACCGCCCGCCGATTCGTGAGCTTGTACAGCGGCTTAACAAGCATGACAAGCCGCTTCACGAACGCGACACCTACGGCAAAGCGTTTATTCAGGTCGGCAATCTGTGGGCGCACGATGAGACGGTACGGCGGTTCATCCTTGCACACCGCTTCGCCAAAATTGCCGCCGAGCTGATGGGTGTGGACGGCGTGCGGATTTATCACGACCAGGCTTTGTTCAAGGAGCCGGGAGGCGGGCATACACCGTGGCACCAGGATCAGATTTATTGGCCATTGGATACCGCCGACACAATTACGCTGTGGATGCCGCTGGTGCCGATCTCCGAAGAGGTGGGCTCCATGACCTTCGCCTCGGGCTCGCATCATCTGGGGCATGTCAGCCGGCTGCTGATTTCCGACGAATCCCACAAAACGTTAAAGCAGTATATCGAGCATAAGCAGATGAAAACTGTGAATTACGGCGCGATGGCTGCCGGAGACGCGACGTTCCATGCCGGCTGGACGCTGCACAGCGCGCCGGGGAATCCGACCGATACGATGCGTGAGGTCATGACAATCATTTACTTCGCAGACCGTACCCGGGTACTGGAGCCGGACAGCAAAGCCCGTGGCAACGATCTGGTCTCCTGGCTCCCCGGATTGAAGCCGGGAGATGCTGCCGCCAGCCCGCTAAATCCGCTCGTGTATACGCGTCACTGACGATAAACAAGCCTGGAGCAGACGAGCTGATCCCCTGCCCCAGGCTTGCTTCTTTCTTCCCCCGCCCCATGCATGATTTAAACTGCTCTGGGTAAAATATCCTCATTACCATTATGGGAAATGAGGATACCAGCTGACGCCATGATCAAACTCCCTTTCCTACCTCCCTTCTTTAAACGAGATAGCAGCCATCCGGATAACAAGCAGCCGGAGCCTTACAAGGCCGGCCAAGATTTAAGGGACAGCGTATCCCAACAGGCATCCGCTCAAGAGCCTCAAGCGACCGGGCAGCCGGCGACCTTGGCGCACATCGTTTCGGAATTTGAAGACTGCTACGATTTCAGCAATTTGTCCTTGCTTGACGGCAGGCTGCATCTGCTTTTCTTTTCGCATATGATTCAGAAGGAGCTGTGGGACCGCCAGGTTCTGGAGACTTTAAGCCAGGCGCCTGCCGAACGGTTAACCTATATTTTAAATCAGGCGCCGTTTACACCCGCCTCCGGCCATAATAAAGATATCGTACTGGCTATTCTTAACGGGGCTACGGCTGTTTTTTATCAGAACCAGGTCTACCTGGCATTTATTACAGGCGGGGAAACGAGAACGGTCAACCAGTCGGAGACAGAATCGGTCATTACCGGTCCCCACGACGCTTTCGTCGAGACGGCCGAAACGAACCTGTCTCTGCTCCGGCGCCGCATCAAAAGCTCGCACTTGAAGGTAATCAAGCTAAGAGTAGGCGAAATTACAAAGACCGACGTCTACATTTTATATATTAAAGATATCGCCAATAACCATTTCGTGGACCTGATGATTGAGAGAATCGGCAATATTGAAATCGATGCCGTTGTCGACGGGAATATGCTGACACAGTTTTTTGACGACCAGCCCAATTCGGTCTTTCCGCAATTTATGACGACGGAGCGGACGGACTCAGCTGCATCCAAGCTCGTAGGGGGACGCGTGCTCTGTATCGTAGACGGCAGTCCGACCATTATTTCCGCGCCTGCCGCTTTCCTGGAGTTTTTCTCATCTCCGGACGATTACTATCAGCGTTGGATGCTCGGCACAGCCACACGGCTGCTTCGGCTGATCGCTTTTCTCATTACCGTCCTGTTTACGGCATTCTATGTATCGGTAACAACCTATCACTATGAAATGATTCCGGAAACGCTGATCGTGACCCTGACCCAATCCCGCAGCCGGGTTCCCTTTCCGCCGTTGTATGAAGCGCTGCTTATGGAAACGACAATTGAGCTGTTAAGGGAAGCGGGCGCCCGCCTGCCGACCAAAATCGGCCAAACCATCGGTATCGTCGGCGGTATCGTCATTGGACAGGCAGCCGTGCAAGCCGGCTTGACGAGCAACATTCTGATCATCGCCGTCGCCTCGTCGGCTATCGCATCGTTTGTCGTACCCAGCTACGTCATGAGCGCCTCCATCCGTCTGGTTCGGTTTCGGACTTATTGTGCTGGCAGGGATCTGGGGAAACTTCGGCTTGATTCTCGGGGTAACCGCTTTAACGATTCATATGTCCAGCATGACGAGTCTGGGCAGCTCCTACTTGACTCCGGTAGCTCCTATGAAATGGAACGATTGGCGGGATGTATTTATCCGGGCACCGCTCTGGATGATCAAGGACAGGCCTTCCCAGCCGAAAAGCCCCAATCCGGTAAAAAACAAAATGAGAAAATAAGGATGGATCCGATGTGCAGGAGAAAATAACGCCATATCATACCGCGATCCTTGTATTCATGGCACAATCCGGCATTGTTATTTTCAGTCTGCCACGGCTCGTCGCCGAAACGTTCGGCACCAACGGCTGGCTTGCCATCCCCGGATTCGGTCTCTTCTCCGCGCTGAACCTTTGGCTCATCTCGAAGGCGTACAATTTATGTAAAGGCAAATCGATATTCGAGATCATGGAGAACGTCTGCCCCAAAATCATTCTTTATCCGTTCTATCTGCTCTGTGCGGCAATCTGGGCGCTGCTGGGCTGTATGGTCGTCAAAGAGTATGTGCTGATTTTCCAAATGATCTCGTTCCCTACCACGAATCCGATGGTGTTCAAGTTCTGTATTAGCCTGCTGGCTTTTCTGCTGCTGATTAAAGACATCTATACCATTTCCAAGGCGATTACTATGTTCTTCTGGCTCTTTATCTGGATGAACCTTTTGATGCTGGCCTTTATTCCCGATCTCGAGGCGAGCAGGCTGACGACCTTTCTGTTTCAGGAGGGAGGACAGTGGTTTCAGGGCAGCGTCAAAATTTATACCGCTTTTCTCGGCTACGAGATTTGCCTGCTCCTGTTTCCGCATTTTGATTCAACAGGCAAATGGCACCGTTCGGCGCAGATCGGGAATCTGGCTGTGATCCTTATCTATACGACAATTTGCCTGGTCGGCTTTATGTTCTTCAGCTTCGAACAGCTTCGCCATCTGACGTTTCCCATGCTGGATACACTAGCCTATATCCGCCTGCCCTTTATCGAAAGACTCGAAAATTTACTGTACAGCTTCCTGCTTTTGAATACGCTCGACACCTCGGTTCTGTATTACTGGTCTGCAAAAACCGCACTGCAGCGGGTATTTCCGAAAGGCAATAACAAATGGCTTTCTTTTGTCATCGTGTTCGGTACGTTCGCCGTCTCGTTCCTGCCGAAAACCCTCAAGGAAATTTCCGACTGGCTGTATGTGATCGGTCATGGAGCGCTGTATGTCGCCGTATTTCTCCCGATTATCGTGATAGGCATGGCGTGGCTTCAAAGAAAGGGGCAGCAGCCTTATGGCTAAGCAAGTTATCGTTCTATCCTCGCTCTTATCGCTTGCTCTGCTGTTAACCGCCTGCGGTGACCAGCTTATTCTGGAACGGCTCGGCTTTACACAGTCGACCTCCTACGATTTGATGAAAGACGGACGGCTCAAAATTTGCGTCAGCATTCCCAAAACAGACCCGGATTCGACGGTGCGCAGAGAAGTGCTGACCACCGTTGCGAGAACAAGCAAAGAGGCGCGCATTTTATTATCGCGAAAAACGAATCTGATCCTGGTCAGCGGGCAGCTGAGAACGACCATTTACGGCTCGGCCCTGGCCAAAAGCGGGCTGTGGAAGCATCTCGATACGCTTCAGCGCGATCCCTCGATCTCACCGAGGGTGAAGATTGTTATTGTGGAAGGTGAGGCCTACAAGCTGCTCGAACGTAACTTTCCGGAGCATCCTCGGACGGGGCAATATATTGACCGCATGCTTGAAAAAGCGTCCCGGGGCGAAGCCATTCCCAGAGTGACGCTGTATGACTTCGCGAGAGAGTATTATGACGACGGCATCGATCCTATCGCTCCGCTCATTGTCGAAAGGGAAAAAAATGCCGAAATTGGCGGCATTGCGCTTTTTGATGAGGATAAGTATAAAATGAAAATCCATACGGATCAGATTCTGCTGTTCTCGTTAGCCCACAACGATTTGGATAAAGGAGAAATGAGCATCGATTTAGGCGGAGCCCATGGGACGCAATCCATTATGCTCGATTCGATTGAAAGCAAGCGCAAGCTGAAGACACGGCGGAGCGGCGCTTCTTCCTTTGAAATCGATATGACGATTTCCATTCATGGGTCGATTCGGGAATATATCGGTACACTGGAGCTGTCTGAAACGAAGGACAGGAAGAAGCTGGAGAAAGATATGGCGGAGCATCTCGCCAAGCAAATCAACGATTTGGTTCGTTCGATTCAACAGCACCATGTCGACAGCCTCGGTTTGGGCAAGGCCGTACGCAACAGCCTGAGCTATAAGGAGTGGAAATCTCTGGATTGGAAGTCGGTCTATCCGCAAATCAAGACAAACGTCAAAATCAACCTGAAGATCAAGGATCAAGGAAAGGTAAAATAGCCCTTGTCCCCCTTCTCCTAAAAGAGCAGGGCCAAGGGCCGCATGGCTGTCCATTCGTTTTATAAGCAGTAATCGTCTATGATACGGCATCCCTGCATGAATCGAACCGGCTTGCCTTCCGGCTGAAGCGGAGAAAGCGGGTAAAACGTTTTGCCTTCACAGTCATAACAGGTTGTCTGGTAGCAGTCGGATTGTTCCTCCAGAATAGTCCCGCAACAGGAACATCGTTTGTCAGCATACAATTCAAAGGGATTCATGGGTTCAACTCCCATCGGCCAGCACTCCTTTGATCGCTTTTCCCATAGTATACAGGAGAAACATTACAGGTATGTTACCGCTTTCAAAAATAGGCGAAAATATTTTCGCCGCTGCCTGCAGACGCAACCAAGCCTGCAGGAGCCTCCTTGGACAGAAGCTCCCGCAGGCTTGACCTTGCCTTGTCCTGCGGATAAATATTAGCCTGCTTTGGGCGGCGGCGAAACCTTCCGGCCCTGCGCTGCGGCTGCCGGACGGCGATGCGTCCCCCAGCCTGAGCGCATTACCGGCCTGGCAGGATGCCGAGCGTTGACTTAATGAGCGGCTCCGGCATCCTGGAACTCGGTTCCGCATCGGACCCGCATCCTCATTGTCCTCCAGAAACACTTCGGTTCCGTCATGCCGGTACAGCGGCTTATAATATTTGCCGATCCGGTTCGTATCGGCATCGGAATAGTGGCATATGAACGCCCGGCGGAAACGATCGGCGGAGCGGTTAGGGTAAGAGCCGTGGATCACGCTGCCGTTAAAAAACAGCACGTCTCCCGCTTCCATCACAGCGGGCACCGCCTCGTAGCCTTCAGGCACTTTTACTTCCTCCTTCGTGAACGACACAGCCGGGTCCGCCGTATTCGGACATTCAACGGCAAACCGGTTGGAGCGGGGCACAACCATCAGGCCCCCGTTCTCTTCATCCGCGGGATCCACCGCCGTCCAGGCGGCAATACAGGTGCCGGGGTCCGACCTTCAAATAAAACTGGTCCTGATGCAGCGCTTGGCCTTTCGCACCCGGGGGCTTGAAGTAAAACATGCTCTGAGCCGCGAGCGGATCGGCATCGAACAAGTCGGCCAGAATGTTCATCACCTTCGGATGAACCATATACTTAAATGCTAAATCATTCACCTTATGCGGATGCATCATCCGCGGGTAACGTTTCAGAATATCGCCGTTCGCTTCTTCCTCCGAGACGGCGTGAAAGCAACCCGGAATAGAGCCAAGCTGATGCAGCTTCATAAACTCCTCGCGGATTTCAGCGGCCTCCTCCGCAAACAACCCCTTGACGATCAGGTATCCTTCCTCTTCGAACTGCTGTTTCTGCTGCGCCGTCAGCGCGCCTCCCAGCGTGCGGTTTGACATGATCCCATCCTCCTGCCCATAATAGGTTTAACGCTTTCAGTGAGTTCATTATACTAACAACCGTGCTACGGAGGAATCCAGCAAATGGCTGAAAACCTTAACGATCCTGCTGCCGCTAGCTTAATGGAGACAGCCGCCCCGCCTGCCGGAATTCTGGTCTCGGGACATTTCACCCAGCCGTTCGGCTACCAGACCTACCGCTCTCAGGGCACGCGGGACTGGCTGATCACGTTCACCCTGTCGGGGGAGGGCGAATACCGGCTGAAGGACAGCCGGTTTCGCTGCATAGAGGGCGACATGGTCATCCTGCCGCCGGGCACGCCGCATGATTACCGGACGCCCGAAGGCTGCGTCTGGGAGTTTGTATGGGCGCACTTCGTGCCGCTGCCCCATTGGTCCGCCTGGCTGACGCTGCCGCAGGAGCCTGGCGCCTGCACTCGGATGCACCTGGAGTCCGGCGCCAGGCAGGAGCGGGTCCGCGCCGCCTTCGCGCGCTTGCTGCGCGACAGCCTGGAGCTTGATTTCTATAAGCGGCAGCTGTCTTTAAACGCCATGGAGGAGATTCTGCTGGTGCTCGCGGAAATGCAGTCGCGCCGGACCGGCAGCACTCTCGATCCGAGAGTGGAGGAAATTTGGAGCTACTTGAGCCAGCACCGGAAAGAGCCGCACAGCCTGGAACGGCTGGCGGCCCGGGTCGCTCTCTCCCCCTCGCGCTTATCGCACCTGTTCAAGGAGCAGGTCGGCGAATCGATTATGGAGGCCCTGCTCCGATTAAGGCTGAGCCATGCGGCCAGGCTGCTGGAGCATACCTCGCTGCAAATAACCGAAATCGCGGAAGAGGTCGGATTCCACAGCCCGTTTTATTTCACCAAGCAGTTCACCGCCCGCTATGGCTCGAGCCCTTCGCATTACCGTAAAGAAAGGCAGCGCACCCTGGAAAACGAAAATGAGGGGGCGCTGCCCGAATCGTCAGGAGAAAAACCGATGGTTTAAGTCAATGGGGCCAAAGCGTCCAACAAATCGAAACAGATTTGGACGGTCTCTCTGCGCTGCTCCTTGAGAGCTTCGGTCTCCTCCTTCGCCTGCTCGTTCGCCAAATCTTTCTCAATCAGCAGCAGAATCCACAGGCTGTATACGAGAGCATACCGGCAGTATGCGTTCTGGAATTGTGCTGGGTCTGAGATGTTCCCTTGGGCCTCCTCGATGAGGATGAATCCCAGCCCCAGCTGCTTCCGGCGCTGCATGTAAGCCGCCAGCACCTCGCTGCGCAGAGAAGGAGCAATGACCGGCTTGCGGTAGCGGGGACTCGTGATATCCATCAGGTTGTATAAATCCCAGAAGACGGAGTTCCGATGGACGTACTCCCAATCCATGACGGCAAGCTCTCCATCAGCAAGCAGCGCAAGATTCATCGGATGGAAGTCTCCATGAGACACGACCGTCTCCCCTTCCAGCCCGAACGGAAACGATTGCAGCAGCGAGAATACGCTGCGTATACGTTCTACGGGCCATGACAAGTCCGTTAACGTGTTCTTCAGCGACCAGCCGGGCCGGACCTCGGTCACCTGCCTCAGCACCTCGTTAACTTGGGGCGAATGCCCCTCAAACGAGGCAGGAATCTGCTCCGGAGGCAGCGCATGCCACGAAGGAATTTGCTGCGCAGCCTGCAGGAGAATGCCGGAGTCCCAGCTGTGCCTCAGCGTTCCCAAATCCTCATATATCGCCCAGAAGCGATCCGGATCCCGATGCTCCTCATAGGCCAGCAAATACGGGTAACGAACCGCCAGCGAAGGCAGAAGCTGCTCGTAGACCCAAATTTCCCTCCCTATCGTGTCGAGATTCGTTAAAGGCTTAAAGATGACGCTTACATTCATACCTATGCCAACAAATCGTTCAACCGCTTTGCCGTTACGCCCGATGTACAGTACTTCCCTGCCTGCGAGCTGTTCCTCATCCAGCGTCCCGTCCTCCCGTACATAACGCTTCCATTGTACTGTGTCCACCCTGCCACTTCCCTTTCCTCAACTTAACATAGCCTCAATATATGCGAAACGGATAAGCAGATCAATGCCTTTTTATGCCGTATCCGGGAAAAATCTTTGCATCCGGCGCCGCTCCCGCACACACAAAGTGTTATACTAAAGAAATGGGTCCGGGAAGGAAGCGATTCGCGCTCCCGGGATCATCCCAAATCATTCAGAGGATGTGAACGCAAATGGATTATAAGATCGTATTCCTTGACATAGATGGGACATTGGTCAATGAAAACAAGGAAATTCCCGAATCGACCATTCATGCCATTCGTCAGCTAAAATCAAAGGGCATCGAGCCTGTTATCGCAACCGGACGGGCGCCTTACTTCTTTGCACATATTGCCGAGCTGCTCGACATTCATTCCTATGTCAGCCTGAACGGCGCCTATGTTGTGTATAAAGGCAAGGTCGTGCAAAAATACCCTATCCCCAAAGAAGATCTGGAGCTGCTGAACCGGCTGGCCGGATCCCACGGGCATCCGCTCGTATTCCAGGGCGAAGCCTCCTATTTCGCCAATACGGAGAACCACCCTCATGTGCTCGATTCTATCCATTCCCTCAAAGTGGAGCTGCCGGGATATAATCCGAATTTTTGGCAGGAAGCGGATATTTGCCAGGCCTTTCTTCACTGCACAGAGGCGGACGAGCACCGGTACGAGCAGGCTTTCCCGAACCTCCGTCTGGTCCGCTGGCATCCGTATGCGATTGATGTCATGCCTGTCGGAGGCTCGAAAGCAAGAGGCATTCTCGATCTGCTGCGCGCGCTGGAGCTTGAACCGTCGCAGGCCGCCGCTTTCGGTGACGGACTTAATGACCGGGAAATGCTGGAGCTGGTCGGCATGGGCATCGCCATGGGCAATGCGGTAGAGGGGTTAAAGCCTTACGCCGATTACATTACGACTTCCGTTGATGAGGACGGTATTGCGAACGGGCTGAAAGCCATCGGGCTGCTCTGATTCCAACTTTTCTGATCGGGCTTCTTTGAGCAGAGTGTCTGACCGGATGTTACTGACCGAGAGGCTCTGGCGGGCTGCTCTGATCCGTCTTTCCCGGCAGCGATCCTGCCGTATATAAAAAGGACTGTTCCCCGCGTCATCCAAAATGACTGGATAGGCTTCCCTTACAGCGGCAGGTTTATTATTTTCGCCTGTCTGCGGTAAGGAGAGCCTATCAGATAAGGGAACCGCCCTTTTTTCTGCTTTATAAAGATAAAGATGAAGCCGTAACCCCTGCATTCGCCTTAAACGTAACGGCTTAAGAACGCAGGTATAAAGTCAAAGGCTGCAGCCGCAGCTCGCGGATGCCCTCCGCCACCAGCTTCGCGATTTGGATCGCGCCGGCCTCCTGGAAATGCGTGTTATCCTCGGTTCCTGCCGGAAAATGAATAAATTCACCCGGCGCCGCCCACATAAAGACCGCTTTGGTTTCCTCCGGTCCTAAAGCCTCGAACAACGCCTTGCTCCGCTCGGCCAGGTCGATCAAAGGCACCTGCTCTTCCTCGGCCAGCTGCCTCACCGCCGTCAAATAATCCTTATGCGTATCGGCCAGCCGGCCGTCCGGCTCAAAAAACCGCCGGTGCACCGAAGTCACCAGCACGGGATGCGCTCCCCGTTCTCTTGCCGCATCAATATATATCTTCAGATACTCCTTATACGTAGTGAACGGGTCGGTATGGCGCGCCTCGTCGCTTTTCTGATCGTTATGCCCGAACTGGATGAACAAATAGTCGTTGGCCTGGATGGAAGCCAGAATCGCGTCCAGCCGGCCTTCGCCGATAAAGCTCTTCGAGCTTCGGCCCGACTTCGCATGGTTGGATACCGCTACCTCGGCGCGGAACCATTGCGGGAGCATCTGGCCCCAGCCGGCGTACGGATAGTTGTCCTCCGTCTCGTCCGTCACCGTCGAATCCCCGGCCAGGAAGATCGTCGTCGTCTGCACCGAAGGGACGACCTCCAGCGCATTGACGCGGGGCGCCAGCCCCGAGAATACGAGCCTCAGCTGTCCGTCGTCCACCTGGACGGAGAAGCTCTGCTTCTCCAACTGCCCCGCGCCGGTGCCTAAGCTTGTGCAGCATCAAGCGGCCCGGACCCGACTTGACGGTCGTCAACGTCTCGGTAAGCTCATCGCCGATCAGCAGCGTGACGTTATACCTGCCGTTCGGCACATCCAGCCGAAATGCCGCATCTACCGGGATGCAGAAATCCCGGCGCAGCGCCGCCGGCTCTTTGCGGTCTCTCGCGGCAATCCGCCCGCGGGCCTCGAAGCCGTATCCGCGCTCCGCCGTATAGCCTGTCTCCGGAGTGATCTTCGTATAGCCTTCCGCCGGCTCGCCCAGACCGAAATCAAACTGATAGGATTTGATGCTCAAATCAATTCCCTCCCCAATTCGCAGCAGAAGCCTGTTCCGGCATTTCTCCGCCATGAACAGACTTCTGTTATGTTTTAATATGATTCTACCACAATTGTCTTTGCAGCAGCGACGACAGGAACGTTAAGGCCAAGCCTTGTCCCCAGCCTTGTACGCGCTTGTGCGGTACGCCTTTGTAACCGTCGATGTCGCGCATGACTGCCGTACCTGCGGACACGCCGAGCACGGAGCCGTCCGGTGTAATCCGGGAGAGAATGCCTTCGATCGCCGGATTCACATATTTATTGTACATATTGCCGCTCGACAAGAGCGCCGCCGCAATCCCTGTCGAGCCCGAGGTTTCCGTGTAGGAGGTCGGATCTGTCAATACGGTGTGCCACATGCCGTCGGCAGCCTGCAGACGAACCAGCGCAGCCAATTGGTCGCGGAGCGAGCCTTCGATGACCATGAACGACGGGTGCGTGACATGGATCAAGCGAAGCGCTCTAGCCATCGTGATAGCGGCCCAGGAATTGCCCCGCGCCCAGAAAATGCCGGACATATGGTTCTGCGCCAGGTTGTCCCAGCCGTGGTAGTACAGGTTCGTTACTGGGTCCTGCAGGAAATTTTCGTGCCCGTGGTACTGCTTGATGCCATCCTCCAGGTAATCCTCGCGTCCGAGCAGCGTGCCGATCCGCACGAGGAAATAGCCTGCCATAAACATCGTATCGACCCAAGCCTGCTCGGGGAAGTTGTACGCTTCGGAATTCACCGTATGCTGGAAGATGCCATCGGCGAAACGCTCCGCGTCATTTTTCAGGAAATCCGCCATCTGCACGGCAATATCGATATACTTCTGCTCGCCTGTCGCTTGATATAAGGTAAGCAGGGAATGGCCGATAGATACTCCGTTGATCGTCAGCTTCGGCAGACCGTCCTCCAGCTGCTCATCGACCCAGCCTTTCAGCAGGTCCAAATATTCCTGTTTCCCTGTCGCTTCGTAAGCCTCGGTTACGCCGTAATAAGCGACGCCGCCCGGCCAATCCCAGTTAAAGTCCATTTGAAACGTGCGGTGAACGACACGGTCAATCACCTCACGGATTTGTTGTTCGTCGAATTGTAATGCTGGCATAGCTTCAACCTCTCCTCTCATTGGATTCCCTCTCATTTCAGACCGCTGGTGCTGATGCCTTCCACAATGTATTTCTGGAAAATCAAGAATACGGCTACAATCGGCGCAAGCGACAGAGTTGCCATCGCGAACATCCCGCCCCAGTTGTTGAGCGAATCGCCGTCCAGGAACAATTTAAGCGCAAGCGATACCGGGTACAAAGTCGGTTTGTTCAAGTACAGCAGCGGGTTGATGAAATCGTCCCAGCTCCAGTAGAACGAGAAAATCGTCGAAGTCACCATCGCAGGCACGATCAGCGGAAGCACGACACGGAAGAAAATTGTGTACTTGCTGCAGCCGTCCATTTTGGCCGCTTCGTCCAGATCCATTGGGATCGTACGCACAAACTGCATAATCAGGAAAATAAAGAACGGCTTTGCGAAAAAGTTAGGCACGATGAGCGGCTTAAAGGAAGACAGCCAGCCCAGCTTGGCAAACATAATGTACTGCGAAATGATCGTTACATCGTTCGGCAGCATCATCGTCATCATGACACAGGCGAACCAGAAGCCCTTCCCTTTAAACGGGATACGGGCGAAAGCATAGGCAACGAGTGCGGAGGATACGACGGCGCCAATGGTGGAAAAGATAACGATAATGAACGAGTTCTTGAAAAAGGTGGCGAATGTCGTTCCCGCGAACCCTTTCCAGCCGGTCAGGTAGTTCGAAAACTCCAAACGGCTCGGAATCAGGCTGTAGGCCTGGGAAAAGATTTCGTCATTCGGCTTCAACGAGCTGACGGCGAGCCACAGAATCGGGTAGATCATCAAGAAGGCCAAAATACCGACGCTTAAATGATAAATCCACGGCTTCCACATTTTACGACTGTTCGGCATTTTACTTCTCTCCTTTCGATTCGTAGTGCACCCAGAACGAGGATGTTTTGAAAATAAGCAGGGAAATCACAGCAATGATGATAAGCATCACCCAAGCCATCGCCGATGCATAGCCCATCTCGAAGAAAGAGAACGCCCGGCGGTACAAGTACAAGGAATAGAGCAGCGTATTATCGAGCGGCCCGCCTTCGCCTCTGGAAATGACATAAGCCGGAGTAAAGGTCATGAAGGCTGAGATCGTTTGCATAATCAGGTTGAACAAAATAATCGGGCTGAGCAGCGGCAGCGTAATGCGGAAAAACTGGTATACCTTGTTCGCTCCATCCACGCCCGCCGCTTCATACAGCGACTGAGGGATGTTCTTCAAGCCCGCCAGGAAGATCAGCATCGAAGAGCCGAACTGCCATACCGACAGCAGAATCAAGGTCCACAGCGCCGTCCCCGGGCTTCCGATCCAGGATGTGTCCGAATGGATGCCGATCATGCCGAGCACCGAGTTCAGCAGCCCTTTGTCGCCGAAAATTTGCGTCCACATAATCGAAACGGCGACGCTGCCCCCGATCAGGGACGGAAGGTAGTAAGCGGAACGGTAGACGCCGATGCCGCGTGCGGCTTTGTTCAGCAGCATAGCGACAATTAGCGCGAACGCTAATCTGAGCGGAACGCTGGCGAATACGTAGGTGAAGGTCACCTGAAAGGACTTCCATATTTTCTCGTCGTCCGTGAACAATTTACGGTAATTGTCGAAGCCGACCCATCTTGGCGCCTCGAGCAGGTTGTAATCGGTGAACGAATAATAAAGCGATGAGAACATCGGAAATAAAGTAAAAATCAAAAACCCGAGTATGAACGGTGCCGCAAATACGTAGCCGACCGTATTGTCATGATCCCGCAGCTTCGATAGTTTCATGAGCTTCAACCCCTATGCTTAAAGTGTGCGAAGGAAGCGCGTGTTCCTTACCTCTTACTTTTCATTATAAGGATTACAGGTTGAATAAGAAGGCAAAAAACCGTTCATTTTGTTCAAAAAACAGACTACACCTTCCGTGTGTTTTCGCTAAAATCCGACGTATACCGTTGCATGCTTCCTGCGTCATTAAACAAGCAAAAAATAACCCCACAAAGTGAGGCTTATGCTTCGAAGCGGACTCAGGTACTTTGCGGGGACCCCGAAAACATATAAATTTCTATCATGTAAAAAAAGACCGGACACTGAGTCGTATCCGTCAGCATCCGGTCTGTTTGTATTATTTTTTGTTTTTCGCCAGAATGGCATTCGCCTCTTTGCGGAACTTCGCTGCGGCGTCTTCAACGGAAATTTTCTTGTACAATATTTGCTCGCTCAAGTCTTTCAAAAGCTTCTCTACTTCAACGGAGCCTACAGGGTTCGGAGGATCCATTGGGGAGCTGTTTTTCTCAGCCCATGCCACGTAGTCAAATACTTTGACTTCGGCCGGGGACAGCAGCGGCTTCAACGCTTCCTTCACCTTGGATGAGATCGGTACGCCGCGCTCGCCTTTAATGATTTTGTTCGCATCGATATCGTTCACGAAGAAGTTGATGAATTTAACCGCTTCTTCTTTTTGCTTCGAGTTCTTCGTGACGGAGAAGCCCATACTTGGCTTCAGGAACAAGCCTTTATTCGCATCAGGTCCCGGTATCGGAAGCAGATCCAGCGGACGCTTCGCCGCTGCGGACATCGCTACATATTGGTTGGACCAAGCGATGGACGCGAACGCGTTGCCCATAACCATTTCATCATCCTCTGGGATAAATTTCTTTTGTCCCAGCTTATCCAGGCTCAGGAAGTAGCCGTTGTCATACCAGCTTTGGTAACGTTTGTAGTAGTCGATGAATGCTTTGTCGTCCGTGTAGCCCAGCTGCGTGCCGTCTGCTGCGTACATTTTTTGTCCGACGGTTCTCAGGTAGTACGGGAAGAATACGTCATAGCGCATGTAGTCGGAAATCAGCTTGCCGTTCGCTTTCAGCTTTTCCCCGATCTTCGCCATGTCGTCCCAAGTCCAGCTCGTGGACGGTACATCTGCGCCGACTTTCTTCAGCAGCTCGGTATCTGCCGTCGCGCCCAGGGCGTTCGTTCCGAGCGAGATTTGATACATTTTGCCGTTATATTCTCCGCCGGAGAGCACGTTCGCCGCAACGTCCTTCACGTCCAGCGTGCCTTTCTCGGTATATGGACGCAAATCTTCAAGCTGGCCTCTGCCGCCGTATTGAGCCAGGTAGCTCATATCCATCTGGATAATATCCGGCAAATCGTTGGCCGCCGCCTGCGGAGCGAGCTTTTTCCAGTAGTCGTCGAATGCCGCGTATTCCGCTTCGATTTTGACGTTCGGATTTTTTTGCTGATACAGCTCGATAACCTTCAGCGTGTAATCGTGTCTTGCTTGACCGCCCCACCAGGCGATACGCAGTTTTACAGGCTCGCTGCTCGATCCCGCCGCCGCATTTGTTTTATCTCCGGCCGGCGCCGTGCTGGCTCCGCCGCCGCTCGAACAGCCTGTGAATACAAGAGCTGCCGAAAGGATCAGTCCAATCGCTTTCTTCATATTTATTTCCTCCCCTTTTGTCGTAAAGTCCGGTAAATGTCTTCGCTTGTTGTTTGTTCAACCTTTTTCGTAGCGCTTACATGTTCATTATCTTACTTTCAGCCTAAATCGTTAATCCAAAAAACCGTTTTCTTTGTTTAAAAAACAGACTTATGAGGGGGATTTCATATATTCCGACGGAGTGCATCCGACATATTTTTTAAAAACCTGGCTGAAATATTGCGGATTATCGCCAAAACCGAGCATTTCCGCAATCTCGAATATTTTCACGTCCTCGTTCTTCTCGATCACTTCCGTCGCCTTTTTGATCCGCAGCCGCATGACGTAATTGGAGAATTTCTCCCCGGTCTCTTTTTTGAACAGCTTGCCCAAATAATCGGCGTTCATATACAGCATCTGATGCGCTACCCAGTTGAGCGAAAGCGCGGGATTGCCCAGCTGCTCCTCAATAATCTCGGTCACTTTCTCCACTATCGCGCTGTGCTTGTTTTTGTGCTTATCATAGTTGTTGAGCGCAATCTCTCCCGCCATTTCCTTAAACAAGCTTTGAATAGCGGCAAGTGTGTTCATCTCGGCCAGCTTGACCAGCTTCTCCATGTAATCATTCATCCGTTCGGGATCGGCGAGGCGCACCACAGCCATAAACAGCTGGATGACGTACGATTTGGACGTCTCGATATCGAGACGGAGCGCGCCGATTTTGGCAAAAAACGCATCGATTTCCTCTACCGCTTCTTCCCGTTGGCCCGTCTTGATTTGCAGCAGCAGCTTCTCATCGTCGTAGCTCCACTCCTTGGCCGCCTCGCGCGACTGAACATCGACAATATCTCGCGGCGTGATCAAGCTGCCCTCGCCCAAATAGAAGCGGTAATTCAGACACTCGACCGTTTGCCTGTACAGCAGCCGGGCTCTGGTGATTTCGTCCGCTTCGCTCAGCGCAATCGTCAGATCGATTTTGTAATAATGCAGGAATGTCGTACGAATCTGCTCAATCCGCTCATGCAGCCGGCTCACGTCCTCCCTGTCCTCTACGACCATCAGCACATGATCGCCCACCGTAGAGCTGAGCACCGGATGCTCCAGCAGCTCGCCCGCGATATTCTTGACCGCAAACAGATGCTCGAACTCGAACCGGCCCTCCAGCTGGAACAGAATCAGGCGGACTCTGCGGCTGCCCAAATCGATAGAGAACAGGTCTGCATAGTATGCCCAATCGTGGGCACCATACGTTTTATTCGTAACGAATTCCTTCAAAAACTGCTCCTTCATTTGCGGCAGCATTTTCTCCAGCCCGTACCTCATATTGCGGATAAAATCTTCTTCCTCTTCGGATTGCTTCAGCTCGTCCACCAATTCCTGAAGCGCCTCGGTAATTTTGCTCTCGTTACAGGGCTTCAGTAAATAATGTCGGACGCCGTACTTCATGGCGCTCTGCGCATACTGAAACTCGCTGAAGCCGGACAACAGTATCATCCGGATGCCCGGAAATTGTTCGCTGACCTTCTCCGCCAGCTGAAGCCCGTCCATGCCCGGCATGCGAATGTCGCTGATAATAATGTCCGGCGGGTCCTGCTGGATTTTCTCGAAAGCCTCGATCCCGTTGCGCGCGGTACCCATCAGCTCCGTTCCGGCCTCCTGCCATGGAACCACATTCGAAATACCGTCCAGAATAATCCGCTCATCGTCTACCAATAACACTTTATACATTCTCTGCTCCCTCATTTCATCTGGTATAGGGGATCATTACGCTGACTTGGGTGCCCCGTTCAGGCTCGCTCTCAATCCGGATGCCGTAAGCTTCACCGAACGCGATAATAATCCGTTCTTCGATGTTTTTCAAGCCGATCCCGCTTCCCCGTGTAGGCGCAGCTCCCGCCCGGACCTGCTCCAGCAGCTCCGCGCTCATCCCCTGTCCGTTATCCTCCACGGTGATGCGCAGCCTGTCGCCCTCGACTTCTCCTGTAATGCGGATACGGCACGGCTCAAGCATCGTCTCCAGGCCATAGTGAATCGCGTTCTCCAGCAGCGGCTGCAGCGTCAGCTTGGGAAGATAAGCGCTCTTCGCCTCCTCGGGCATATCCAGCTCAAACAGCAGCCGGTCCTCAAACCGGTACTTCTGAATAATCAAATAATTCGTCACAATGTCGAGCTCTTCCTGAACTGTGATGAGCGTTTCCTTCAAACTGATAGAGCTTCGCAGCAAAAAGCCGAGCGCCTCCACCATACTGGAAATTTGCTTCTGACCGTTCGCCTTGGCGAGCCAGTTGATCGACTCCAGCGTGTTATATAAAAAATGCGGATTAATCTGCGCCTGCAGCGCTTTGAACTGCGTTTCTTTAATCACGATTTGCTTCGCGTAGTTTTCCGTAATCAGCTCGTTAATTTTCTGAATCATCAAGCGGTACGTCCGATGCAATTGGCCCACCTCATCCATCGGCACCGCCGCCATCTCGACAAGCTCGGTCTGGGCCTGGCTGAAATCGCCGAGCTGCGCCTGCTTCATCCGCGAGATGAGCAGCTCGATCGGCTTCGTAATGCTGCGGGAGAAAGCGACCGCCATGAAGAGGACGATCAGCAGGCTGCCGGCGAACCCGATCAAGAGCATATTTTTCATGAAAATAATTTTTTGGAAAATTTGCTCGAACGGAATCAGGCTGTAATACGGACCAGCCCAAGTAACCGGATTGAATATGCGTAGAGAAATAAGACAGGCCGTTCCACTGGCCGATAAAATATCCGCCCTGCGCGGAGCGGTTGAATAAACGATCTGAAAAAATACGTTTATCCGCATCAAGAGGATAGATTGTATTTTGCCCGGACGTGATCAGCATTTCCCCGTTTCTTAGGTCCGTGCCTGCCGTTAGGTCATCCACGATCTTGTCGAACTTAAACCGGATGATGAGCGTCCCGAGCCGGTTCAGATTCAAATTTTCGTACGACCGGATTTCCCGCGCGCCGATTAAAGTAGAGTCCGCTTCCGTCGGGTAAATCCACCTCATTTCGCCCGAGCCTTTGATCGATTCGTCGATAATGAACTGCTCCCGCTCCGGCGTCGTCGCCTTGTTCACACCGGCGCGTGTAGAAACGCCCAGCAGGTCTACTACTTCAATGGATTCGATATATTTCTCGTAGCCCGCATACTGGACGAGCTTGTCCACAATATAGGAACGGATCCGGTACTGCTCATATTCGGGCGTCTCCGGCTTCAAAGACATCAGCAGGCTCTGAATCTGCGAATCCGTCGCCATGCTGAACGACTGCCGCTCGCTTTTGCGAAGCTCATTCTCAATCCCCCCGGCCGACAAATTCAATATTTGCGACGACTTCGAGTACAGCTGCTCATCGTAAATCGTATAAGCGTATTGCAGCACCAAATAGGTGATCAAAAAACAGACAGCCATGATACTGCCTATCAATAAAAACACCTTATGCTTAATCCTCAGGTTTAAATATCTTTGCCGTAGCGTCATTTTAGAGCCTTTCATATCAAATCCTCATCCCCCCAAGCCTTCTCCCTCTTTCGGCTCTGCCGCTTCCTTAATTGCTCCCATTGTAGCATACTCCCCTTACGTGTCACTAACCGCGCCATGGTAGGCTTGAAGAACCTTGCGCCATCGCGGTAAATGGGGTATCGTAATACGAGCGTCCCCTGCGGCGCCAAAATGTATTGGAGTTGAATAAAATATTGAATTTCTTCAAAAATTTGTTTCTCGTTTTGTGCAGTCTGGCAATTAGTTATTTTTTGTTCGGCGGTATTGCTATGGGCCTCATTCAATATTTGGGCAATCTTTTAAAATTGGCTTAACCGGTTCATGAGTTCTCTTCGATAGACGTATGGTTTCATTTTCCTCTATTTGTTTTTCAATGTTATGCAAAAAATGACTATGGATCAATTCATTTAGAGGGAGATGACCATGGTTCTATTCGTACAGCGTTGGGCACTTGCCGCACCCTTCCTTTTCCTATTCTTTCTGTTCTGCTCTACAGCACAGGCAGCCCCGGGCTCCGGCTCAACACTGGAGCTGACCGTCAAGGTCTCTTCAGAATCCGCATGGGCGGCGCGGCTTGAGCTGACGGATTCACACCTTCTGCAGGCTCTGGAGCAGCCGGAGCAGCGGTCATCCGCCGTCGAAATTCCCGCAACCGACACTTATCTTACCGTCACGGCCGACGGTCAAACCACAACATATGCAATGGATACGCAAGGCTACCTGTACAGCGAGTCTCCGATGGAAAGGCTCGAACTGAAGCGCAAATGGAGCGCAATGCTCCTGAAGCATGCCGCAAAAATGCGTGCAGCGCATTACGGCACTATCGTCGAATGGGAGCAAGCGAAGCAAATCCTTCCGAAATTCACCAAGTTCAAAGTAACCGATATGGAAACGGGACTGTCCTTTCACGTCCAGAGAAGGGCCGGCTCCAGCCACGCCGACGTACAGCCGCTGACCAAGGAAGATACGGCCATTATGAAACAAATTTATGGCGGCGCCTGGAGCTGGGCACGCCGGTTAGATCCTAGTGGAGAGCGAAGGGCACAAGCTCGCCGCTTCAATGCACGGCATGCCGCACGGGGGCGACGGCATCCCGGATAACGACTTTTCCGGCCATTTCTGCATTCACTTTCTGGGGAGCACGACCCATCGTTCCGGCAAGGTCGATCCGGATCATCAATTAATGATCTACAAGGCCGGCGGCAAAATCGGGGACTATTTAAACCAAGCCGCTCCGGACCAGCTGATCGATATCTTCTTCCTGGCGTTGAACATGCGGGAAATGCAAATTGCCAAAATGAGCTTCGCTCAGGGGAAGCAGCAGCAGCTTGCGTTTTTTCTGCAGTCTTCGCCATCCGCACATTGGATTCATGAAAATCAAGGGGCAGCAGGCAGTAAGCCGGATGCCACCGAGTCGCTCGCTATGGAAATCCCGGTCGATGTCCGCATGAAGCGTACAAATCACAAGGATGTCCACCTGCGGATGACGTTTGAGCTCAAACGCAGCTCGATAACGGAACCGTGGAAAATCGATTCCATCGGCATGGTGTCCTGAAGCGGGCCGAAGCCGCTATTCAAACCAAAGAGCCTTCCGTACAGCTCCCCGAAGGGAACTTGTGCCAGAAGGCTTGAGCGGGTTAAGCATATGCAAATCGGGGTTGTCAGACCATCAAATCGTTAATTCCCCAAGCTTGATTAGCTCGACAACTGCTTGTGAACGACCTTTCACATTTAGTTTTTGCATGACGTTGGAAATATGGTTACGCACCGTTTTTTCGCTGATAAACAGCTGTTGTGCGATATCCTTGGTCGTTTTGTCCTGCACCAACAATTCAAAAACTTCGCGTTCACGATTCGTTAGTAAAAATTTACTTTTATGGTCGCTGCCCTTCAAGTGTCACCCCTCCTTGCCCGGGTTTTTGTATCATTACAAGGTGTAGGGATACAGTCAAATTCAGTTTATGAAGAGCGCCAATTAATGGTGCAATAGCTTGGAAAAATGGGCTTTTATAAAGTGAAAAATATAAAAAAGACGCCTTCGATAGAAGACGTCCTCATACTTATTACAGCCAAAGCAGCGGCTGGCGAACCGCGATATTACGCCGCACCTCCGGGTCGGCCGGGTCCCGCTCCAGCCGGGACCACAGCTGCAGGTAGTCCTGCCGTCCAAGGGCAAGCCCTGCGAACAGGAGCGAGGATACCTGCGCCGGCCACCCTTCGTCGTGCTCCACGTCCGGAGCGTACGGCCACAGCGCCTTATCCTTCAAATAAGGGACAAGATAGTCGAGCCCCAGACGAATGCCTCTGCCATCCGGCAGCTCATAAGCCCACAGATCATCCTCCGGCGTGGAGAGCACATGACACAGCGTCGTCATATTGTCCAGCACAAAAATCGAATAGCCGTACGGCTTGGTTCGGGCCAGCTCGCGGGGGAAGCTGCCATCGGCAGCCATTTGGTCCGGCAGCAGCGAGGTTTTGTACCGTTCTCTGCACAGCTGAAGGACATCCTCGTTCCGCGTAAACCATCCGAAAACGGCAGCCTGCACGAACCAGCATACCCCGTGATTGTTGTCCGCATTCATCTCTTCGATCCCGTTGGGATGCGTGCACATCCAATGCAAATAAGCGGCGAACCAATCCCTCAGCCCCCGGTACACATCCTCGGCCATAGCTGAAGAATCCCGCAAGGCTTCAACGGCCAAAGGCACATCGATCAAATGCAGCGTATCGATGATGCCGATGCCTCTGCCGGAGCAAACGCCCGGGATCGCCTGCGCATACAGCAAATGCGGATGCATCAGCGTCTCGGCATCCAGAAAAAAAGCTCTCAGCATGCGCACCGCGTGCTCTGCATATGCTTCATCCGCCGTCAGCTTATAGGCTGCGGCCAGGTTCGCCACATGCGTCCGCATGCCGCGCAGCAGGAGGCGGTGGCGGTCAAAGTTACCGGGGTTGCTTTCGCCGTCCCGGCGTATGTAAGGCAATCCGTCCGCCGTATCCGGGTTCGGCCACCAATAGTCGCCATTGGAATAATAATCGTGGATGCCGCCTTCGCTCATCGGAGCCGCGGCTTGGGTAATATGAACGGGCGATGCGGCCAAGGCGGCGTCTCCCTGCTTTATAATCCAGGCGGAATCCAGCCACGAAGCCGCAGCAGCCGCGCCTGATCCCGTTTTCCATGCTCTATTTAACATCTCCATCCGACTCCTTCAATCACCAAGTATCCTTTCAGTATAAAGGATAGGACTTGAAGCCGAACAGTGACAATACTCAGCTGTTTTTGGCTTATTTTCAGATCTCACTCCGGGCCGAACGGCTTAGAGCTAGTTCATCGTTCTGGACGAAATGCTGCCGGTCGACTCGACGTAAGCCGTGCAATACTTGCAGCGTACCGCCAGCTTGGGAATTTCAGATAGGCACTCCGGACATTCCTTCGTTTCCTTTTTCGGGTCCGGCTTCTCCTCCTGCTTCTTGCGCAGCCGGTTCAATTGCTTGACGGTAATGAAAATAACGAAGGAAACGATCAGGAAATCGAGCAGCGTATTGATGAACAGCCCGTAATTTAATGTGGCCGCGCCCGCACCTTTCGCCGCCGCCAGCGACTCATAGTGCTTTCCGTCCAGGCTGATGAACAAATCGGCAAAGTTCACTTTGCCGAGCAGCAAACCGATCGGCGGCATAACCACGTCATTGACGATGGAGGTGACCACCTTGCCGAAAGCTCCTCCTATGATGACCCCGATCGCCAGATCAATCATATTCCCCTTCATTGCAAATTCCTTGAACTCTTTAATCATTTTCGTTGGCATACGGTAACTCCTTTATCCCTATTTGCCTCTATCATACCCGATTTTCCGCACAAGGTCGATGGGACGGGCCCAGTCCGTTCTTTTTGCCTGCATTCTTGCTGGAACGCATCCGGACAACAAAATAAAGCCCCTCTGTCCGGTTGGCCGGATCAGAGGAGCTTGAGTGACCTTATCTTCTCGTCTTTATTTGCCGATAAACTGCTGGGTAAACATTTTGCCGCAGGATCCGCCGTTCACAATGCCGATGCCGATATGCGTGAAATCCTTGCTCAAAATATTGGCGCGGTGGCCCGGCGACTCCATAAGCGCTTTATGCGCGGCTTCGACGCTCTGATTGCAGGCGATATTTTCCCCTGCGGTGGAGTAGCTGATGCCGAACTGCTTCATCATATCGAACGGCGAGCCGTAGGTTGGCGAGTCGTGCGAGAAATAGTTTTTGTCCACCATATCCTGGCTCTTCAATCTGGCGGTTTTCGTCAGCTCCGGATCTACCGCAAGCGGCTGAAGCCCCTCTTGTTTTCTGGCCTCGTTCACCAAGTCGACCATTTGCTGCTCTTCCGGCGTCAAGCTGGAGTCATTATCCGACGGCGGCGGATTCGGCGCAGGGGCCGGAGCAGGTTCCTCTTTAGGAGCCGGCGCTTTCGGCAGCTTCAGGTTCCCGTACGCCCACAAAATAGCCTGGAGCGTCTTATCGTCGACGGCGCCCGTAACGGGCAAACCGTAGGCTTTCTGAAACGCTTTGACGCCCTGAACGGTCTCAGGGCCGTAATAACCGCTGATCTCGCCCGGGAAATACCCCATAGACTTCAGCATCCCTTGAACTGCGAATACATCCGGGCCCTTCGCGTCGCTGCCAAAGCCGAGAGCGCTTGTGCTCAACGAGAACAGCAGCAGCAGACTAAGCAGAAGGACGGCTAACGGCTTGCTCTTTTTCCACTTGCCAAGCATCCATTCATTCCTCCATGTTACAAATTGGTTTCATACCAAAGCATCCCCTGAAAGGCCGGATTTTAGCCAAAAAAAACGGACTTCCCCGAAGGGAAATCCGTTGTGAACTCCGGCGCTTTTAGCGGCTTGCTTTTCTTTTCGTTAAAGAAAGCAACAGCGCGATGACGCCCAGTATAAGAGCAATGATCGACAGATACAGCGGCACCTGCGAAGCGCTGCCTGCTGCCTGCTGAGCAGGCTGGTCATGACCGGCGGCCGGGGCTGCCGTGTTGCCGTGACTGTCGGAAGCGGCGCCCGCTGGCTTCGCGTTCACCTTCGTCACGGAAGCCGGTTTATCCGAGCCCTGCGCGCCGACCCATTCCACTACGCTGCCGTCCTTGTAGGTCTGGTAAGCCTTCCATAAAATGCTGGTAGCATTATCGGCAACCTTGCCCTGCATGTAAAATTCCCCGAACTCCGTAGGCGATAAGCCTTCGCCCGTAGCGGTCCAGGTCACTCCCGTAATTTTGCCGGAAGCATCCTTGGCCAAATCGTATTTCCAGCCCGGCTTCGGCTCAAAGCGGGAAATCGAAACCGAATCCAGCGGGAACTTGATCTCGACCTTCACGGTCGGAATGTCCTTCTCGGTCGGCACACGGACCGCGAATTTTTCATAGGAGCCCTGTGTCGTTTCCGCAGGCTGAACGGTGACGTGCGCGCTCGCGACGCCTCCCCCGACCAATGTGAAAAACAGGCACAGCATGATAAACAAATGGGTTTTCTTCATGTACAATGTCATCCTTTCGTTCTCGTCCTTGATCTGCTTCTAATTTACCTAAAACCGGACGCACTGCACATGACCCCATCGGGCTATTGGCGGGATTTTTTTTGACTAATCTGTGTCAACCCGTGCCGGATTGCATAAGAGGTCAGCTGAACGCGGTTATCGAGCGACAGCTTGCTCAAAATATTTTTGATATGGTTCTTTACCGTATTCTCGGTAATCGAGAGCAGCTCAGCGATTTGACGGTTGCTGCGGCCGCTGGCTACCTGTACGAGAATCTCGCCCTCCCGCTCGGACAGCACGCCCGGCTTGATCTCGTCCTCCTGAAGCTTAGGGCCTGTCCGAAACTGGTAAAACAACCGGTCGGCCAATCCCCTGGCGATCTCGGACTGGTCGTCAAGCAGCCCGCGAAGATAGTTTAACCAATCGTCGGGATCCATATTTTTCAATAGGTAGCCCTGCGCGCCATACTGGATGGCCGTGAACAAGTCGGCGACGTCATCCGATACGGTCAGCATGACGATACGGATGTGCGGATTGTGCTGCTTGATTCGGCGGGTCGCCTCCAGGCCCGACATGTGCGGCATTTGAATATCCATCAGGACCAGATCCGGCAGCAGCTCCCGGCACAGCTCGAGCGCCCGCTCCCCGCTGTCCGCCTCCCCGACCACTTCGAACTCCGGCTCGCCGTCAAGCAGCGTACGCACCGCTCTGCGTGCGAGCGGGTGGTCATCGGTAATCAGCACCCTATACTTCATCATACATTCCTCCCTCTCATCGTACCAGTGACGCAAACCTCCGTCCCCCCTTGCTCCACTGTTGTCACCGTCAGCTCCGCCCCCAGCGCTTCAGCATGCTTGCGCATCTGAAATAAGCCGTACCGGTTGGAGGAGCTGGAGCCTTGAGCTGCTGCCGGAGTTTCCGCCGTTTCCTTGGGCTCGGGGCTTAGCCCGATTCCATTGTCCCGGATGCGTAAGATCCAGCGGCCTTCCGTCTCCGCTTGTCCCAATTCGATCACTGCATGATCGGCCTCCGAATGCTTGCGGACGTTCGTAAAGGCTTCCCGGATAATCGCGAACAGCTGCACCTCCGAGGAGGGCGGTATCTCTTCGGGCACCCGGATGGACTGCTCGACGGCGATCCCGGTAATGCCGCTCCATTCCTCAAGCCAGGTGCTCAGGCGCGCCGGAAAATCCGCTGCCTCCTCCGGCGGGGTGCGCAGATTGAAGATAGCCTGCCGGAGATGGTGATCGATTTCGGCGACGGCGGAGCGCGCTTCCTGCAGCTGGCCTTTTTTGAGCTGAACGTTGAGGAAAAACAAAATCTGCGCAATGTTGTCGTGCAGTTCCTGCGCAAGCCGCTCCCGTTCCTCGTAAACGGCACGTTTGGCTTCCTCTGCGGCAAGCTGCTCATTCGTCCGCCCGATACTGTGGAACATCCAGGAGGCGAACACATAAGACAGCAGAAGCGTCAGCAGCGTGATATATAAATTGCCGGATTCCATGGAAAGCTCCGACAGCAAAAAATCGTGCCGGATGTATTCGAAGCCGCCGATAATGAGCGGCGGGATGAGAATCGTCAACGTTTTCAAGGTCCGTAAGGACATACCAGCTTCACCCGCTTTCCTGTTTCAGTATGCAAATATGGTGCTAGTATAACATAAGCCCGCTGTTCCAATAAACGGCAGGGGCGGCTTCCCATCGGGAAATCTCACTGCTCCGATGAGACTAGGGCATTTAGAGAGAACCCGTTAGCATAGCAAAAAGAGACGGCTCTGCAGCGAGCCGACCCTTTCTGCCCATTTATGCCGTTATTCCGCCGCTCTGTCCGTTAGCCCTGCCTGCCTTATGCAAGCCGGTCCCATACGGCTCTGGAGATTTCATACTTCGTCTTCTCTTCCCGGAAGCTCCGGCCGATGTCCTCGACGATCTCCTCCATCAGCGCAAGCCGGCCTTCGACCGTATCTCCCGCCACATGCGGGGTCAGCAGCACATTGGACAACGAGCAGAGCGGGCTGTCCGGCGCGAGCGGCTCCTTGACATATACATCCAGCGCAGCCAGGAAGCGCCCGGTCTGCAGCTCCTCGATCAGCGCCTCTTCATCCAGCACATCCGCGCGCGAGGAATTGATGAAGATCGCGCCTTTGGGAATCCGCTGCAGCAAGGATTTATTCAGCATGCGGTACGTTTCCGGCAGCTTCGGCGCATGGACGGAAATGATCGGGCAAGCCATGATCTCCTCCAGGCTGGCGCGCGTCACCTGGAGCTGCTCTGCCGCCTGATCGCTCAGATAAGGATCGAATACTTTGATCTGAACCTCAAAGGGCTTCAGCAACTGAATGAACACTCTTGCGGTGGAGCTGGCCGAGACCAGACCGACCGTCCGCCCCTTCAGCTCGTGTCCCCGCATGCTGCCGTTTTTCCAGATGCCTTGATGAAGCCCCCGGTCGAAATCGGGCAGCCGGCGCAGCAGCGTCAGCAGTGCTCCAAGGCAGTACTCTCCGACGCTTTGGGCGATGCGCTGCGCTCCCGAGAATACTTTGATGCCTCTGTCAAACGTATCCGAAGGGATTCGCCCCTTGAGCGAGCCGGCTGCATGCCCGATTGCCTGCAGCTTCCCGGCACGCTCAAGCAGCTCCCGGGTGAGAATCGGCGAGCCCCAGCTCGTCAGAATGACCTCCGCCTCCGGTATAAGCTCCGCCAGCTCCTCCGGCGTATAATCCCGTCCTTTATCGTTCCATACCGGATCAAACCGTTCGTTCAGCAGCTGCACGCAGCGTTCCGAGCATACCTCCGACAATCTCGTTTCGGGAGGAAGCACCAGCGTTTTCATTTTAGGCATTCGATTAACCTCGCTTTTTTAGGGAAATAGGCGTTGCGCCAAGGGATTGCATCTGCTCTCGTTCAGCCTGGCAAGCTTCCTTTGGATCTCCGTTCAACCGGGCAGGCTTGCCGCCTGCTTTACTTACTGCTGTTCTTGGCATCGATCGCTTTCTGATAAATGCCGACATAAGCCTTCAAATTCATCTTCTCCAGCGTCTGCACATAGGTGTCCCATTCCTTGTTAATGTCCGCATCGCCGATGACAAACCGGGCCGTCATCGTTTTCACGTAATCGTTAATCGTTTTATCCAGATCGGCCAGCTGCTGCGCGTCAGTCGGCGGGAAATATAACGGCGGCAGCACTTCGCCGATATCCGGTTTGTACGGCTCGTAGTTTTTCTTCGTAATGTCGTAGTACATTTTCTCTTTATCCGGCTGCTTCAGCACCGCTTGACCCGCGTAATAGTCTTTGTCCGTACGGTAGTTCAGACCGAACTGCGCCCACGATTCGTTCTGTACGCGGCCGAACGGAATGAGCAGCCTGTACTTGGCCGGGTCGCCATCGCGTCCTACGTCCCCAGGCTTCGCTTTCTCCCAGGAGGAGCCTTCGTTGCCGAAGTTCGAGTGCAGCTGCGCCTCGAATTCATACATCGTATCCGCCCAGCGCATCGTCGCTTCCGGATATTTGTTCGCGTTCGTCATAATAAATTGACCGAGCCGGATTTTATCGTAAGCAAGCCATGTGGCTTTCTGGTAGCCCTTAGGCCCCTTAAGCGGCGCGATCGGCTGGTATTCCAGCCATCTTCCGCTGGGTCCCTCGACAATGGTAATATCCGACGGGGAATGCGCAGGGATCGCGCCGCCGACGGCAATGTCGGGATTTTCGGCGATCTTTTTCAAGCTGTCCTTATCCTGTGTAAACGATTGTGCGGCGATAAGCCCCTGCTTGAACAGCTTGTTCATGTACGTCAAGCCTTCCTTCCACTCCGGCTTGTTGTACACGACGTCGACCTTGCCGTTCTGAACGAGCATCCGCTTGTTGCCGTCATCGTAAATAAACGAGTTCATCAGGAAAACATCCAGCTGCGATTTCTGGTTCGTCGATCCGACCAAAGGAATCTCGTCCGCCTTCCCATTGCCGTTCGGGTCCTTCTCCTTGAACGCCTTCAGCATCTGCTCGAACTCATCCAGATTCGTCGGTTCCTTCAACCCCAGCTTGTCGAGCCATGGTTTGTATACGTACATTTTGTAATCGAGCGAGCAGTGGTAGCAGTCGTTGATATAAGGCAGACTGTAAATTTTGTTGCCTGGGGCTGTGACCGCGCTTTTGGCTTCAGGCATATCCTGGAATATCTTCTTCGTGTTGTCCCCGTACTTATCGATCAAATCGGTGAAGGAGACGAAGACGCCCTGATCCCCGTAAATCATCTGCTGTTCGGGGGACACGTCGAGATTCATAATGACATCCGGCAAATCTCCGCTGGCCAGCACCAGGTTCAACTGCTCCTGGAAGTTTTTCTCGTCGAGCACCTTCCAGTCCACATGGATATTCGTCTTATCCTCCAGCCATTTCGTATAACCGTTCGTATCAAAGTTCTCAATAAGGCTGTTGCCCTTGACCAGCACCTTCAGCGTAATTTTATCGTTCACAATAGGGAATTGCCCGGGCGGATTGACCTTGGCAGCGGTCGCGCTCTCCTTGCCGGTATCTCCGGCATTTCCCGTATTGCCCGCATCCCCAGTATCCTGCGTGCACGCCGACAGCATTACCGTTCCCCCAAGCAGCATCGCCAGAGCTGTTTTACCGAGCTTCCTTTTCAAACTCCTCGACCTCCTTTTCGCTTTCCTTGCCGCCTTCCGACTACAGCCGTTTGCAAAAAAACGAACTAGCCTTTAATCGAGCCGATCATCACTCCTTTAACAAAATGCTTCTGGACAAACGGATAAATGACAAGCATCGGCGCAGTCGCCACGACAATCAGCGAATATTTCAGCAGATCGGCAAGCCCCTGCCGGGCGACAAGATCCTCCTCGCTCGTCACCATGCTGGGATCGATCTGATTCTGAATCAGGATGCTGCGAAGCACGAGCTGCAGCGGGTACAGGCTGCGGTCCTTCAAATACAGCAGCGCATTGAAGTAGGAATTCCAGTGGCCTACGGCATAAAACAGCATCAGCACGGCCACGATCGGCCCGGACAGCGGAAGCACAATTTTGCATAAAAATTTCCAGTCCGAACAGCCGTCCACTTGTGCCGCTTCCAACATTTCCTGCGGAATATTGGTCTGGAAATACGTCCGGGTAATGATGACATTGAACACGCTCAACGCAGAAGGAAGGATCAGCGCCCAGCGGGTGTCCAGCAGGCCCAGGCTTTTGACCAGCAGGTAATTCGGAATGATGCCCCCGGAGAACATAATCGTGAAGACGAACACGAACATGATCCACTGCCGTCCGATAAAATCTCTGCGGGATAACGGATAAGCCGCGATAATTGTCAGAACAACATTCAGCAATGTCCCTGCAACGGTATAAAATAACGAGTTGCCGAAGCCGGTCCAGATGGCCTTGTACTCAAAAACGGCGGCATAGCCCTTCAAGCCCGGCTCCACGGGCCACAGCCATACTCTGCCGGAGACGACGGCATTGGTTGAGCTGAAGGAAGCGCTTACGATATAAACGAGGGGATACAGCACGATGAGGAAAAATAAGGTCAGCACAGTATAATTCAACACATTGAACCAGCGGTCTTCGGCAGCCTCCTTGATCGATGTATTCAATCGCTTCTCCCCCTTTCTACCATAGGCTGCTTTGCCCCATTTTTTTGGCGAAACGATTGACGACCAGAAGCAGGACCAGATTGATTGCATTTTTGAACAGCCCAATGGCCGAGGAGTAGGAGAAGTTCACGGCTGCCGACGCCAGGCCGACCTTGTACACATAAGTATCCACGATTTCAGAGGTGCGCAGGTTGAGCGGATTTTGCATGAGAAACGCTTTTTCAAAGCCGATCTCGAGCATCCGGCCGACATCCAGAATCAGGAGAATGATCGCAATGGGCAAAATGCCCGGCAGGTCGATATGCCACATCCGCTTGACCTTGGTCGCCCCGTCGACAACCGCCGCTTCATGCAGAGCCGGATCGATGCCCGCCAATGCCGCCAAATAGATGATGCAGCTGAAGCCGACATTCTGCCATACGCCCGACCAAACATAAATGCTCTTGAAATATTCGGCTTTGCCGAGCCAATCGACCGGCTGCACGCCGAACCAGCCCATCACCACATTGAGGATGCCGATACGCGGATCGAGCACCTGGTAAATGATGCCGACCATGACCACGACCGATATAAAATGCGGCGCATACGTGACCATCTGCACCAATTTCTTGAACCTGTCATGCATGACATAGTTCAAGCTCAGCGCAAGCAGAATCGGAAAAGGGAACCCCGCCACAAGCTGATAAAAGCTTAGCGTAATGGTATTGCTCATGATGTTCCAGAATTCATAGGAATGAAAGAAACGGGTAAAATGACTGAAGCCGACCCAGGAGCTGCCCCAGATGCCCTTGGTGGCGACGAAGTTTTTGAATGCGATCTGGGCTCCATACATAGGAACGTATTTAAAAATAATGATGTAAGCAAAAGGCAGCGCCATCAGTACATACAGCTGCCACACCTTCGCCATGTCCCGGAGGAGCTTGACGCTCCTCTTCCTGTGCATGGCAATCCCCTGCTCGGCCGGCTTCGCTTCCGCGCTTACGGATTCCAAGCTTAACCCCTCCTCTCTCGAAAGCCTGCTCACTTCCCTGACAATAAAGCCTGCGCGAGAATGATCTCGGCAACCTCCATCGTCTTCACCGCATCGCCAAAATGGGAGGAAGGCTGCGTTCCCGCCTTCAGGCAATCGATAAATTCCCGGTGCTTCGCCTGGAATCCGCCGTATTGGAACAGCTCCTCGCCGCCGGCCATCGTACGCGCGTCATATTCGATGCCGACCGTATCCCCGTCGGCGTAGAGAGAACCGCTGCGTTCGTGCTCGGCCTCTGCGCAAATGTTAGGCGCGTGCATCTCCACTTCGAAAATACGTCTCCCGCTCGACCAGCTGTTGATCAGATAACCGGTGGCCCCGTTATCGAAATGCAGCGTAGCGGAAATAAAGTTAAAGTCCGGGACGCCGACCCGCTTCATCTCGCTCTCGACCCGGACGACCTCGCCTCCGCACATCCAGCGGACCGTATCGATGGAATGAACGGTATCGTCCATCATCCGGTCTCTCGCATGCAGGAACGGCTGCATCTCGGACTTGTAAAAGCGGCATACCGCATGGGTGATCGAGCACCGCTCCAGACAAAGGTCGCGCAGCCGGGTGACCATCGGCGAGCTGCGCCGTTGAAAGCTGACCTGGGTCGTGCAGCCGTTCTTCTCGGCCGTATAGGCGAGCGCTCTGGCCTGATGGATCGTAATGCCCAGCGGTTTTTCGATATACAGATTTTGCCCCTGCTCCAGGCACCACATCCATATGTCGTACATCAAGTGCGGCTGGCCGATCGCGTAGACGGCATCCGGCCGGATTTCCTCAATCATCCGTTTATAATCCGTATAACGGTTGGCAATCCCGTACCGGTTCGCCGTCGCCTTCAGCGCTTCCTCCCGCACGTCGCAGATGCCGGCGATCTCCACATCGTCGAACGAAGCAAGCGACGGATAATGCACCGAGTTGGCCATGCGCCCGGCCCCGATCATCGCAGCTCTTATTTTATTTCCTTTTCCCATCGAGCTCAGCCTCCTTCCCTTATTTAAATAACGATTTCGCGTAGGCAATATCTTGACGAATAAGCCGCTCTACGTCCTGTTCATTCGTATATTCCGCCGTCAAGCAGACCACGCCGTTGTACTGGCGCCCCTGCAGATAAGACGCTGCCCGAGGCCATGAAGCCAGCCCTTGGCTGCCGGACGTAAAATACCGCTTCCACTCCGCCGCCTCAGCTTCCGGTTCCGTTCGTCCGGTGATAATAAGCGTTCTTGAAGTTAACCATGCACAAGTGCGACCATACGATATTCAGCCCATACTCAGGCTGCTGTCCGGCCAGCGCGTCATGCGCCGCATCCCATATCGCCCCCACGTACTGCGGATCGAGTCCTTCCAGCAGGTGAAGCAGTCCCATCGCATCCGTCACGTGGTTTCCGTAATGCTGCTGCACGCCTATGCGGACGCCGTACTGCTTGCATAACGGCAGCAGCGATTCCAGCTTCTCGCGCTCCCTGCGCTCGGAGGCCAAATAGCCTTCCGCCTGGCGGATTGCAGGCATCACGCGGATCATCGGGATGCCCGCTTCGGCGCAGCCTGCGAAGATTCTTTCATCCGTGCCGCTCGCCACGCTGAAGATGCGCAGCCCGTAGTCCTCCAGCTGTCTCGCCAGCTCCGGAAGCTTATGCGCCTCACCCGGCTCCAGCTGGTACCCTTCCCGCAGCGGAAACTCAATGCCGTCAAAGCCCAGGCTTTGGACGAAGCTGCCCAGCTCGGCTACCGATTTGGTTCTCCATGGCTTCGTAAAGATGGAAAACGAAACAGTCGATTCGGATAAACTCATTGCAAGCCACGCATCCTTTCTAATGTAGGGATTTAAATTATGGTTCGGGTAGACTCAATACACCCTGCTGTTATTACGGTTTTCGTAATAGTCGGGGTTGCTGCCGAGCTTATCGAGCACCGGCTGGGTAATGGCATGAAGTTGGGCGATAACATCAGGCGTCAGCTCATAGGAGGCTGCCTTGTAATTGGATACCAGCTGTTCTTTCGTCCGCGATCCGACGATGGTCGTAGCGATGGCCGGGTTCGCTGTCGTCCAGGCCAAAGCCAACGTCAGCACGCTGACGCCCAGCCCGCCTGCCAGCGTACGCAGCTCCTGCAGCGCAGCCGTCAATTCCGCCTCGGCTCCTTCCTCTCCGTGCCGGCTTCCTTCCCCCTGCTGTGATGAAAATGCCGTGTGCGCGTATGCAGCGGTTTCATTTCCGAAAGGCTCGAGTATTTGCCCGAAAGCAGGCCCTGCATTAAGGGCATATAGCCGATCACGCCGATTTCGTGCTGCATGCAGTAAGGCAGAATCGAGTCCTCAATGGCCCGCGAAAATAAGTTGTACGCCAGCTCGTTGGCCACAACCGGAACCCCGGTTGCCTGTACCTCCTTCATCTGCGCTATCCCATGATTGCTGATGCCGATGTAACGGATTTTGCCCTCGCGCTGGAGCTGCTGGAGCGTTTCGAACACCTCCTGTACGTCGGGAGGATGCTGGATCAGCTCGGGATCATCCGTGTAATGCTTGACGGACAGCGGGTTCATCGGCCAATGCAGCATATACAGGTCGATATAATCCGTCTGCAGCCGCTTCAAGCTGCCCTCGCAGCGCTCCCTAAGCACCTGGGCCCGCGTATGGGCCGTGCTCACCTTGCTCCCGATGATCGCTTCATGTCTTCTCCCTTTTAATGCTTCTCCCAGGGAACGCTCGCTTTCTCCATCGTTGTATACCTCGGCCGTATCAAAATAATTAACACCCAAATCCAGCGCCTGATGGACAACCTCCTGTACGTCCTTTTGACTCTGCGCGCCCCAATAAACTCCCCCGCCGTACTGCCAGCAGCCCATGCCCAGCCGGCCTACCCGCAGCTCAGACGAGCCCAGCGTTCTTTTTTCCATCGGCTTCCTCCCTTTCGGCAGCATTAACGAACAACGCCTTTCTTTAATAGAAGATTTCCTTTAAATGAACGGTCTCCGGTAGCCACAATGGCATAAGCATTGCGCGCTCTTTCGTAAAAAACAAAGCGGTCGACGTATTCGAACTCGCGGAAACCGCTCTCATTTGCCCCAATGATACTTCGGTATCGTTCCCATACCTCTGGAACCGGGTCTCCCGGCAGCAGCGACATGACGGCTGCAGGGCATTCTACCGCATGATCCAAAGGAAAGAACGGCATCAGCTCGCTTAATAAGTCGGGAATCGCAATTCCGTCGCACCGGAGCAGGCGCTGTGCATGGGAAGCTGCGGGAAAATTGCGGTCCGCCAGGATCAACTCATCCCCATGTCCCATTTCCATTAAGATTTTTATCAGCTCCGGAGAAAAAACGGCAGGTATGCCTCTCAGCAATCAAGCTCTCCTCCTTGAACAAATGGATTTCGATTCGTTTTAACCATCTTTTGTAAATATTTGAACTATGTACTTCTATTTTATTGAGAAGAGCTGTAAATATGTTAATATCAAACGATATTTTTTGTTTTGCCACTATCTCTATATAGATAAGGATAAGAGCCCATGAACCCAATCGAACTGCGCGATCAAAAAGGAAGCAAGCTCGCCATCCTGCAGACGCTGCGCGTCCACGGAGGCATGTCCCGCATTGAACTGACCCGTCTGACGGGTCTGAGCCGGGCTACTATCTCATTGTCTATCGCCGAATTGCTGGAGCACCGTCTTGTCTATGAAACGGATAACCGCCTCATGACCAAAGGCCGCCCCGCCACGACGCTGGAGCTCGTTCCGGGATCGAGAGTAATTCTTGGCGCGGATCTGGATAACGGGGCTTGGGCAGCTCGGAGCCTTTGATCTGCTTGGCAACGTTATTCGTTCGGTCAACATTGCCGTCGGCACGGCGGATCCGGTAGAAACATTTGCCGCCTTGGCGCGGGAAATTCCCCGGTTCTCCGCTTCGTTGGAGCAAACGCCGCTGAAGCTGCTTGGACTCGGCGTTCCCGGCCTGGTCGACGGGGAGCACAGAACCATTCGAAGTGCGGCTGAATCGGGCTGGCATCAAGTGGAGGCGGCTCAAATGATGGAGCAGGCGCTCGATTGGCCGACAGTCGTGGTCAACCGGCACCGGGCACGGGGCTTGACGGAATGCAGGTACGGGGCAGGAAGTCAATTCAATCATATGATTTATATCGGGGTAGGCATGGGGATTGCCGCCGGTCTGTATATCGACCGGCAGCTGTTATCCGGCTCGCTCGGAGGCGCCGGTGAAATCGGACATACGACGATCGAGCCGGAGGGACCGCTCTGTCCTTGCGGAAATCACGGCTGTCTGCAGGCTTTATCGGCCGGAGCCGCCATGGAGCAGGAATACCGCAAGCTGGTCCGTTCCTCGGAGCGTATCGATCTCTCCTCCGATATGCGACCTGCAGTTTCTGAAGGTCCATGATGTTTGTGCGGCAGCCGAGGCGGGAGATGAGCTGGCCATGAGCGTCGTTCATAAATCGGCCTCGTATCTGGGCATCGCCATGGCGAACTTATTAAATACATTCAACCCGGAAGCGATCATTCTGGGCGGTGTCATTCCGCAATCCAGCCCCTTGTTCGCCGATTGCGCAACGAAGGTCATGCGGCAGCGGGCCATGCGCCCCTTGTCGGCGCATACCATCGTCCGCACAGCACAATTCAAGGAATTTGGCGGCGCCTTGGGGGCGGCCAATTTTGCGCTCGACAGGAATATGTCGATCTCCATCTTTCAGCAGTCGGAATCGGCCGAAGCCGCCGCCTCCCCCTCTGAGCCGATCGATATCGGCTGAAGCACTTGTATTCTTGCCAAGGGGATGACCTCGTCAATCCCCTTTAACCGCTGCTCGAATCTGTCCAACCCGATTCGGTAAGCTTCAAGCAAAGCCTGAACTCCAGGCCTGTCAACACATTCCTGACTGAGCATAATATCGCCTCCAAGGCTGAGTCCCTGCGTCCTTGAGGCCAGATTCACGGTCACTGCCAAAATAGTCCAGCTGCCCATTGGAGTGTACGGCGATGGCCGGGCCGCTGTATAAACCGATTTTGACGACGATCGGCAGGCTCGAAGAATGGGCGAGGTTGAAGCCGTCCACATGGGTCTGAATGTCCACCGCGGCTTTGACTGCCTGCTCGGGACTTTGGAATACCGCCATAACCGCATCACCGATCGTTTTCACAAGCGTTCCCCGGTTCATCCGGATCCAATGCTGCAAAAAGTCAAAATGCTCCCGCACCTGACTATATGCAAGCGCATCTCCGACCTGCTCGTAAAATGCCGTGGAGCCCAGCAGGTCGCTGAATAAAATGGTCACGCTCTCAATTCCAACCTGCCGGCCCGGCGATAGTACCTCCGAGGCAAACAAACTGCGGAACTCCTGCATCGTCGTTACTTGGGCCGCGCTGACCGCATAATCGTCCCACTCTTCTCTTTCGAGCGCAACGACGATCCGGCTGCCGCTGCGATTCAATAAGCGGAGCGGTCTGCCCGGTTCCACCTGCGCCAAGGTCTCTTCTGACCATCCCTTGCTGTCAAAGGTGAGGCTTAGCAGGCTGCCGCTTCCCTCCTTCTCGGGCAAGGCTGCCCTTTTCCGTTCGCCGGGGTGCCCGGACAAGGAAGACTGCGCCTGCAGATCATCAGCTGTCATCTTTTGCGAAGGATGAACGGATGTCTTACGGGAACTCTGCTTCTGCTCTTGCTCCTGTTCCTCATACAGCCGGACAATCTGATTGTGCCTCAGCACCCGAATCCGCAGCCGTTCATTCGTTCTTGGGTAAGTAAGCACCGCTTCTCCCTCGTCCGCAATGTCCAGCTGCGTATAAATATGCGGGGTCAGCATGGGGCCTCCCACGCAAAATACCTGCTTGTCCGCCCGCCGGATAGATGGATGAACCGAAAAGCACAGCTCGACATAGCGGTCGAAATTTACTTCATAACTAATACCGCAATAATCGCAATGGTATTTCGAGTCCCATTCCGACATCGTATCCGCTCCCGCCTTCGCCACACGGCAGTTCGGGCAAATAAAATGCCAGCGCAGGTTGGTCACCCCAAGCTTTGTTGCATGCAGGAACAGGCTGAGCACGGCTTCACGGTCTGCCCCCCAGCTCTCTGCCAGCACATAAGGCCTCATATCCACTACTTCGTCGTCCCCGCTCCTGTACAGATGCTCCTCCAATCGCTGCAGAAGCGCATCCTCTGCAAAGCTTAGGTTTCTAAGCTTGTCCAGCAGCGCGTCTAATTCCGCCTGATTAACGGAATACCCCGATTGGGGCTGCGGCAGCAGATGCGCCTTATGCTGCTCCTTCAACCGGATAAAGCTATGCAGGTAGCGCATCGTTTGTTGCATGGAGCGGACGCCGAGCAGAGGAATGGCAAGCAGCCCTACCGGATTTGCCGGCGTAAAATAAGCGAACAGCCGCACCCGGGTTGCCCGTGAGCCATCCTTCAGCAGCGTTCCGGCATCCTCCAGCTCAATGCCGCCATAAAACCGTTTCAACGGACCGCCGGTATACTCGCGTGTGACCGCATACCGTTCTTCCTTTACCCATTCAAATGGGTGCTCCTTCCAGCTCACGGGAACGATTCCCGCAGCTTTTGCAGTAAGGACCCGGATGTACGGATCATCAATCCCCGGCTTCTCCCACTGCCGGGTGTTTACCGGAAACAAGCCGATCACCCGGTTCAAATGATCCGTCCTGGCAAGCAAATCCCATACCTGTCGGCGGGATAGAGGGACTTCTTCTTCCAATACATGCTTTTGCTCAGATAATCTCATGGTCCTGCCTCCGCTCTGTCCAAGTAAGACTAATTATACACGTTTCCCTGGGCTGCGCATTCCTTATACCATGAGAAAACCCGAAGGCTCTGAGTAGTCCTTCGGGTTGATTGCATTGTGAAGCTATTCCTTGCGTACGCTGCTGGAAAAATCGGTCCAGGGCTCCCTGACGATGATTACCCTGTCGGCCTTTTCCCTGTGCCCGTTCGGCCACACCGCGGTAAACCGGAACGTATACGACGCATCGGGCAGCCGTTCGAAATCGTCACCGTACAGCTCCCCCTGCCAGCCTGTCCGGCTTCCGTCGGACGCAATTAATCCCGTCTGTCTGTCCGTATAGCTCATGAGCACCGTCACGTTAGCGGCAGCCTGGTTCGTAACCGCTTGTAATACAAAGGCCTCTCCGGCCCAAAAGGTATCCGCAGTCCGGGGCCGCTCCTCATTGCCCGTTTTATAATAGTTATATGCCTTTCTTTTGGCTTCCCATTGAGGCGTATGCTTAACAAAGCCGTCGAGGGTCAAATCGCCTACCGGTACAACTCGTGTAATGGAATCCGTTGCTCCATAAATATCCGTTACGGTCAGAGTGACGATATAATCGCCTGGATGCCCGTCAGTCACCTCGGCCGCAATCACCACATCCAGTGATGCGGACAATGCCGGGGCCGTGTAACCGGGGCCTGTCACTTCCCAGCGGTAGACCAGCGGATCTCCGTCCGGGTCGGAGGATCGGTTCCTTAACGCTACCATATCCCCTTCGAATGCCGGCTTGGGCGACCAATCGAAGTCGGCTGTCGGCGCACGGTTGATTCGCAGCCATACTTGCGGCGACCAAGCCGACTCGGCTCCGTATTGGCCCGATACTTTTACCCTGACACGAAGCTTTTGACCTGCAGGCAAATCAGTCTGCACCGTCCATTGGTTGCTTCCAGCGGAAGTATGCTGAACCAGCTTGCCGCTGTCTACAATCATCACCGTATTCTCTTCATTCGTAATTTGCAGCTCAAAATGCTCGAAGACGGCCCCCGCATCCGGATCGCTTTGACTCCATTGCAAGGTAGGGCGAAGCGTATTGATCATCGTCGGCTGATCCTGTGTCCCATACGGAAAGCTCATATAAGCCTGCGGCGGGCTGTTCGTTATCATCCAGCCGATGTTGCTCCATGCCGACCAAGCAAAACCGTCGCTGACTTGTACGTCGGTCTGGTATCTTTTGCCCATTTCCAAAGGCTTGTCCAATGTCCAGGACCAACTTGTATCGGTCGTATTCATCGGCTGATTCTGAATATCGTCTACTTCGTTGCCGGATTCATTCTTTAACCGAAGATGGAATGCGGTAAAGGTCGTCCCAGGGTCCGGATCGGTTTGATTCCATCGTATCGTAGGCGTCAGCGAAACGGGCGTCGGCTCGCTCTGATTCCCGTTCGGAAACGTCAGCACGGCGCTTGGCGGATTGTTCGGCGGGGCCGCGTTAAAGTAAACGGACGCCACCGCCCAGTCGGACCATGCACCGTACTCGTCTTTTACCGCTTTGCGGAGAATATACATCCCCGGCTGATTCGGACGCGTAATTTTGCCGTCATGCGTAGTTCCTTCCGAATCGGTATAATTATATTTTTCCTCGAAAATCCCTTTATTCGCACCATAGCCCGCAATATAATTCCACGGCGCCAGCCATCGGTCCGGATCATGGCTGTCCCGATCGCTCCACGTAATCGTATAGTCGGAGCCTTGAGTTACCGAGAAATCGGCGATAGGTTTACGATGTACCAGCAAATTCCTGACACTGCCTGTCGTATCCTGCCTGTAAGCTGCATACGCATTACTGAGTGCCGGGAGCGGAGCCGGATCATCCTTTGCAATGTACTGAACCTTGTAATTCCCCACTTTATCGATGCGGGAAAGAGAAGGGTTTTGGGACTGTCCGTTTTGACTGAACGTCCCGCTGGCTCCGTCACCTGCGTCCAGAAAACCGCCGCCGTCAACCTGAGTGTAATAATAGCGGTCCTGATCCGGCAACCGAGGGTCTCCTTCCGGGTCGCTGTAGCTCGTTGTTGTAAGAATCGGCATGTTCACTACTGCAATTCCGTCGATTTTGGATTCCCTTGGTTTCGGTGTCGTGACAGTTAATCCTTTGAATTTCATCCCATACAGATTTATAAAAGGGCCGTATTTCCCTTCGGTAAACGTTCCGTCCGAAGCGTCAAATACAAGCGAGCCGTTAATGGATACCTTGATCTTGCTGCCTTTTGTCGTAACGGATATCCCGTACCAAGTATTTTCTGTAAAGCTGTACGCCGCTTGTCCGATGAGCATACGATTCCCGTCTACAATTCTGCTCAGGAACACCGCACTGCTCGTCAGTTCAAAACGATACATATTCTTATAATCCTGCATCCGAAAGGAGAATCCGGACGTCGAATTGTTCGTCGATACCCGCTGACCCGGATTCATATAGAAGGCGTAGTCTCCTTCTGCAACCACATGATCTTCATTTCGCAATTGGCCGCCGGCGATCGTTTCGTACGGTACGCTTGCCAACCCGGCTGCTTGAATCCGGTACACCCAGTACTCCCTGAAATTGTCCGTTGTCGGCTTATAGACAATACCGCGGTCCCCATCCCGATACTTCGCATAGTCCCGTTCAGTTAAAGCTACCGTTAACGTACCGTCCTGTTCAAAATCAAAATAATGCAGGGAAAACTGTCGTGATTCCTCTTCATTATCACGGTTATTGTAATGAAGATAACTTGTAAAAAAAGACTTACCGATAGAATACGATTTGATGAACGCTCCATTCATATCATATACCATAACGTACTCGGCATTGACCAAGGCAAATACGTAGCCATCCGACGATACCCGTATTTGAAACACTAAGTTATTGTTGGAGACCGTAGCACTATCCTTACCGATCGATGTGTACCCGTGGTTATACTTTACCTTGTCCTTAACCTTGACTGTTTTACTCGTTTTGGTATTGGCATCATAGTACTCAAGTGAAAACGTGTAATAATCATCATTGCTGGAGGATGAAACGGGTTGAATAGTTGTTTTTGCCGTTACGCTCTTCCCATTCAGCATATAGGCCGGGCTCTCCCAAACTAATGGGTTAGGATCTAACGTGACGCCTGGATTATACGGAACAGACGAGGCATAGGTGCCATCTGATGTTTTGTAATAATCACTTTTCTGTACGCTGTATCCGCAAGAACTGCTTTCATCATCCCAATATTGGCAAACATTATAGATGAACCCCCAGTAGGAAGAATCGTTTAGATGCCGGATATCGCCAAATAAACTCGTGATTTTGGTTAAGTCCGTCGTCGTAATGGGCTGTCCGTTGTTGTAAGGAATCGTATAGCCTCCGCCGGCAGCCAACTGAACCACGATGGAGCATGTATATTGGTAAGGGCCATTGCCGCTGTATAAACAGTCAAAAGAGAACGTATTACCGGCATTGTCCCGCCCTCCGCTCATCGCAGCATAAGAGCCCAAATTCCCGTTCAGCATCTGAAGGTCTGTTTTATTGCCCGGATTCGATGCATGCGCCATCGTCCCGGCAACCGGAATCCGCAAATCGGATCCGCCATAAGTAAAACCTTTGGGTAAGGTTTCAAGCAGCGCCACATCCGCGTAATCGTTCGGTAGTCCTTCATAACGATAATGCGTCGCAGTCATACTGCTTGGCAGCGGGCCCATCGAATAGGGATTAGAAGAATTCATTACTCCTAAAGAGTCGTCAGCCAGGTTTAGCTGCAGACCGTTTTGTTTAATTTTGTCCGTATCACCGATGCGAATTATAGACCCTTTCCAGTTATCTTTAATCAGCAAGTCCTTCGTTGTATAACGTACGATATCCAATTCAGGCGGCTCCGGATTGGAACCCATAAGACGGACATCCGTTTCGCCCGATTGATTGATGACATCCGCCGTATAGGTCTTAGAGTCACTTAATCCGTAATCCTCGATCCCCCAAACGTAAAACTTGATCTTCCCTACACTCGCTGCCCGAATTGAATACGATTGTCCCGGCATAAAATGATCTACTACCTGCTCCGTTTCGTCCGTAAAATCCCCGTCGTTATCGCTGTCAAACCAATATTTGAGCTTACCGTCAACGATGATATCCCCGTCAATCGGACCTCGTATTGTTCGTAACGGAAAACGTGCCGCGAGTCATAACGGAAGGATACATCAGCTCCGCCACGGGAGGCTTGTCCTCTACAACATTGATGACCTTTACCGCTTTATCCTCGGGCAAGGAATGAATCCCTCTATTGTCCGTTACTTCCAACATAACGGTTTCAGGTCCGGGTGTCGGATATACCTCTCTTTTATTGGTCCACTCGTCTTTGGTATGATCAACCGTTCTTCCAGGTGCCGCTGTGCTGCAGTCGCCGTTTATCGCATTGGCTGGGATCGTTCTACCGGCAACCACGCGGGACGGCACATTGATACAAGGTATCGGGTAAGGGGAAACGACGTTAAGCGTATCGGACTGGGTGCTGCATAACCCGGAAGGATCGCAGGCCTTGGCCGTTACAATATGAGCTCCCTTGGTGGTTGTGCCTAAATTTGTGAACTTTAGATCGTTTACGTTGAGACCATGTGTACTTTTCAAGCCTTGAACCCAGGTACTCGAGCTGCTCGAAAACTGCCAGCTGACTGTAACCTGATCTCCATCGGGATCGCTGATGTTAAAAGCTCTTAAATTGACCTTATCCCCGACGACAACGGGAGGATCGTTATTGGCGTCCGGCTGTGTTCCCGTCGTGTTGCTTGCCTTAAACCAGCCTATTTGAAAATTAGGCGGACGATTGGCCGGCTTGGGACCGACTTCAAAATGAGCTCCACCAATACTGGTGATACAGTTGGTTGACTGATCCCAGACGACAAACTCGACTGCCACATCCCCGTCGATAAAACCGCCGGGATAAGCTCCGTCCAATTGCTTATAATAGTTGGCTTCAAAGGCCCCTGTTCCTTTATTCGCCCAAGTGCCATCAGGCAAATCAGCATATGTACCGTTTTGCCAAAATCTAAACTTATATTTGTAATTTACACTAGTATTCTGAAGCGTACCGGTAACGTAGTTGGATTGGCCCCAGCTGATAAAGCTTTTTTCGGCTTTCACCGTACCGATCAGATCGGGAGCATAGCATCCGCCGGTTCCTCCACCGCCGCAGTCGGATTTAGCTGTAACGGAAACGGTCGTGCTGTTATTGGTCAATGTGCTCGAAGCTTCTCCCACCGCATTAACGGCATCAATCACCATGGTAAAATCTTGAGGTGACGTGTTATTAAAAGAATAAGTAATTTTTTTCGTGAATGTCTGGCCGTTGGAGGCGCCATGGATTGTTTCTGTGTAGGATGGATTAACTATACCATTTACCTTGTATTCGACTTTAAACACAGCTGGAGTACTTGGGCCGAAATTTTTGTAAGTAAAAGTAACATCGGCTGAAGAGCCGACTTTGACGCAGGCAGGCGGGCCGCTGGCTGCGGTGTAGCCGAGGTCTGGTTGAACCGGTGCTGTATAATCAATGATGATTTTTGCATCGGAATAGAGATAAGTTGTTGCTTCCCACTCTGTATTGACTTCCATTACATAGTTGATTGGGTAACCACCATCAGAGTCTTCATGATTTCCTGAAGGGATATCGAATAAACATAGGGTATCATCTCCGTCACATTCTTGAGTAAGTTGTCGTCGAACAGCAACTTGGTTTGTAGCTATACTTGCTCCTTCTGCTATGAACTTCCCCCAAGAATATGGTTCTACACCACTGTTAATTGGTGATGCTCCTACCAATTGTATAGAGGATACATCATACGATGATACTTCTGCTGAAGCATTATTAGTTGCTGCGTCTCCTAGTGACTTATAAAATTTTGTAGGTGGCGCGACATCGTATGATCTGGTTGCAGCTGCTCCATTCATATTCTCCTCCGGCCTATAATCAGGTAGAGCTGAGGATTCATTTAATCTCGGAGGAGTTCCTTTGTTATAACGAAGATCATTAGTAGAATATAACCATCCACTATAGTACGTTATTTCCGGGTTCGCCATCTCATTACCTAGTTGCCTTATGTGCCCTTCATTTGGTATCAAACCAGGATACATACTTTTAGCGGTACCTTCTTTAGTGCTATCTGCTGCTTCAAACTGCATGATGTTAGTTCTCTCACCTTTATGTTCCCAATCTAAGCCGCCTGGTAGTCTATAAATATGATGACCTGGATTAGTTAAGCCTTTTGCATAAATTGTCTTTTCTAGTCCTATAAGAATCCGACTTATTCTATTATCATTGTTGTTACAACTAATTTTTACAGAATTAACTTCAATTTGACAGCTTGTTATCGCCCCATTAATATAGTTTGAAACATCAAAATTTATAGAAAATGTTTTTGATGAGTTGTAAAAATCTATAGGGGGAGTAGGTTGATTTTCAAGCAGCTTATTATTTTTAAAATCAATATAAAGAGTTTTCTGTGCAGCAGCTTCCGCGATTTCCTCTGGAAGCAGCGACAACACTAACTCTAATGTTAATATAATTATCAAAAGCATGGAAAGTAATCTATTTCTTTTTTTCAAACAACTCTTACTCCCCTCGCAATAAAGCCTTAAACTCATATAAACTAACTTTCCAAATTAACAGCAATAACTGGGAAATTCTCATTCATGACATTATAAGAAGGTGAAAAATCTAATCCTTTGTATTTGATTTTATCAATTGCATAAATCCGATACGTTTCAAATTCTCCAGTTTTAGATATTTGGGTTTCTGTGAATCCCCCTTTATAGTTAATATCCCATCCTACCATATTAAAGAAATCCGCAATACGTATAGGTATTTGAGGTGTTTCTTTAATGTTAAACTTAACTTTATAGACAAGTACATAGCTATTATTAAAGCTACCATCTCCCAATCCATGACGGGTTAAACCATCCAACATCCACCTAAACGGCGACTCCTTATCCGTATCAATAAAAATAATCTCCTTTATCGTCATCGTCCCATAAGGGACATCATATGTAATCGGCATTCGCCTGGCCGGAGTCACGTTCTTCGTGCTCCGCAAATTCGTCCCTGTCGCCGCAAGCTCCGACAGCTCCTTAGCCGCCTCATCCGTCGGCAGCGTCTCGCCGTTCTTCACCCGCAGCACGCGGTCGATAATCGTCGTCGACTGTGCCCTCGTCGTCTGCCCCTCCGGCTCCAAAGCTCCGCCTGCCATGCCCTGAATCAGGCCTGAGCCGACGGCGTTGTACATAACTTTCGAGGCGTCCGCGTTCTCCGCTCCCTCAGGGACTCGAAACTCCTCCTTGATGGCCCGCAGAGCAACGGTTGCCAGCTCCAGCCGGGTCATCGGCGCGTTGTAATCATCGAACTGGCCGGCATAGATCACGTTCTCTTGCTGCAGGCCTGCGACGTAAGGAGCGAACCAATCCTCCCCGGCTGCGCCCGCTTGTTGATTCAACGCTTTGGACAGCATGGTAATAAATTCGGCACGGCTGATGCCTTGATCCGGCTTAAAGGTACCGTCGGGATAGCCGTCTACAACTCCCTTCGTAATAGCGGACTGGATGGAGCTAAATGCCCAATGTCCGGCAATATCGGACAAGGTCGCAGGCTTCCCTGCAGCTTGTACTGCAGGAGATTGCACTGTCCCAGCAGTCAGGCCTGCGATAAGGCTTGATGCGATAACAACGGGAATCAGCTTGGTCTTGATCTTATTCATACGCTTCGTTCTCCTTTGGCTTCTGAAATAAAACATAAAAAAAGCACCCCAAACATAGGTAAAATCCCTCTGATTGGCGGTGCTTCCGTCCATGTTGTATATATAGTTATAGCTTCCAAAACTTTCCTATGCAGATCGATTATACTCGAAAATTGTCTGATCCGGCAATACCTAAATGATAAAAACTAGGACATTAGGCCCCCGCTTCGGCTGGTTCGCCTGCCGGACGCTGCAGCAGCAGCAGCAATCCCGCCAAATGATCGGCTCCGTCGCTCATGCCGTACCAGAACAAATCCCTCACCCTCCTGCTCGGGGTAAGCAAGTAAGTATCGCGAAACTGTCGAATCGCTTCCCGTTCCCACAGGATGGCCTGACGCAGGCCTCCCTCATATGTGTCAAAAGCAAGGGCTGCCGGTTCAACCTTCGGCTGAATCCCATGCAGCTCCATATAAAATTGCTCCAGCATCGCAAAATAGCTTTTTTCCTCGCGCATCATCTGCTCCAGCTCGGCAGCCTGCTCCTCGCTCGGAGCCAGCTTCATCAAGGCGGCATAGGTGCGGACGCGCGATGCGGTATGATTCACACTCCATTGCAGCTGAGACATCAGCCGGCGAAAATCGCGGTACGGCAGCTTGGCAGACGGATAAACAGTCATCTCTTGAGGTGAGAGGGCTTTCTTATTCATGCGGCAACCTCCTTTTCGTGCAAAGCCAAGATAGGTGAATCCCCATATTTTAACGTATTCACCACAGCTCGCCCCTGACACCAAAAAGATAGCACAGCCTGTTTCACCCCCGCGGTAAGGAGGATTTCATCTCCGGCGGATATCCGGCCGTCCCGGTAACCATCCTTACGCGGCGGCACAGCCACAGCTTTCCCGGACGGCCCCGGCGAAACTTGCGAAGGCGGATACCCGTCAGCTTTTCGGTCAGCTGCTGCTGACAACTGCTTAGAACGGTAAGCTGACGGATCAGCAAGTCAACGTTGTCCCCGGAGGAGAAGCCCGATGCCTGCCCGGGCCGAGGATCGGAACGATCCGAGCCCGGACGCGGGCCTGGCTGAGCCGCCGCAGCTGTATCGGCCACGCTTTCCAGAATGCGGGCCAAGGCTCTCTGGCTCCTCGCCAGAGAGCGCAGGAGATGAAGCTTGACTTCGTTTTCCGCTTGATGCCAATTCATTTGGACTGGCCTCCAAACGGAAACATGTCTCCATACTCCCCTCCGGCTTGATCGGCGCCGTCTTCTCCCTGCCCCAGCAGCACGTGCATATTTTTGGCCAAGGCCTGCTCCATTTTGGTAATGCCCTCAATTACTTCGATCAGCTGCTCATGCACTTCGACCGTTTTCTTCACTTGAACGCCGTGATCTTCGAAATGGGATGAAGATAAATGCTGACAAATCCATTGGCAGGAGCGGGAAGCCTCCGCTGCTTTCGCTTCCAGAATTAAAGAAACGTTCCACTGCAGCTGCGCTGCCGCTTTCAGCATTTTGTGATAGGAATCCTCTCTGTTCAAGGTTACACCTCATTTCTGCATATCGGAATCGTCCGGCCGGCTTAACCGCTGCAGGCTGCAGCGTCTGTAATTCATGCTATTCTTCCCCGTCAGGAAGGTTAACTTCTTTCATCACGACAGCTAAATTATCCGCTAAAGCATCCTCCAGATCGGCGAGACTGCTTAAATATGCGGCGATGTTTTTGGTCATGCTCAGCGAGCTTTCGGCCAGCTCCTCAATATCGGTAAAAGACGGATTTTTCTCCGGTATCTCCAGCATGAGCTGCGACATCCGGGTAGCGATCAGTCTTTTCGCCTCCAAAATATTGGCCATCTCCTGCTGGGAGGCTGCCATATATTCTATTATTTTGGTCACTTGTCTGTGCATGGGTTCACCTCCCCGGATTCCGCGCTTCGTCTCATCTGCTTATACTCCCATAACATATGCGGATTTACCTTGGTACGACCGGGCATCCGCCCAAAGGATTGCGTAAAACGGGAAAGGAACGGCCGGGCCTTCAAGCCGGGATCCGACCCTGCGGCCCGCGCGAAAATAACCGCAGCAAGCTCATTTATTTCACTAAATAAACTGATGCGGATCCACGCCCCACTTCTCAACAAATTTGTGGTAATTTTGCTGGATCAGCTGCTTGACCTTGTGCTCGTTCTCCTTCTGAAAGCTGGCGCTTCCATGGTGGTAGATGAAGGCATCTCCGGCAATCATCAGCCTGTAGCCCGCTTGCCGGGCGCGATAGCAGTAATCGTCATCTTCAAAATGCCCCGGCGAAAAGCGCTCGTCGAGCAGCCCGATCCGCTCCATCAGCTCCCGGCGGAACAAAAAGCATAACCCGACAATCCGGTCCACCGGAAGCCACTTGGCGCTGTCGGGCACATTCATCCGGGCTGCCATCGCCTCGACATTCGTAAAAGGCTCCTCGATCTGCTGCTTGCCGCTGGCATAATTGGTCATCGGACCCACAATCCCGATATCTTCACTGCTGTATAAGCAGGTCAGCATATTGGATAGAGCTCTCTGCGTCATCAGAGTGTCGTTGTTCAACAGCAGCAGCGCATCCCCTATGGCCATGCGAAGTCCCAAATTACAGGCCGCAGGAAAGCCCTTGTTGAACGGCAGCGAGGCCAGCTTTATTTTATTATGCAGACAGAATTCCACCGATCCGTCCTTGGAGCCGTTATCGACGACAATGATTTCATATGGCGTATGCGTATGCTGGCGGATCGAATGAACGCAGCGTTGGAGCCAATTCAATCCGTTATAATTCGGAATAATGATGCTGGTCGTCTGCATCAGCCCTCGCCTCCCGTTTGCTCGCGTTTGCGCAGAGCGTCCACGAAGGCGAGCCGCTCGCCGGCCAAATCCCCCGCCAGCTTCAGCGCCTCTACATGATCGCCAATGATCAGATCCGCCACCTGGTTGTTTCGCCCTGTGTTCTCCCGCCGTCTTTTGTTGCCCCGGATCACATTCACGCTGCCGGGAGCCGTGATACGCAGCCCACGATGCACCGCCAGCGCCTGTGCCTTAGGCGGCACCATCAGATTGGGCAGCCCCAGCGTCTCCACAGCCTTCCGGGAAAGCGCATGCGGTACAGCCGTCAGCGAATTGGCGCCCAGGTCGTGCCTTCCCAGGGAGGCATTAAGGAACTGCTTCATATGCGTCACCTGATCCTGCTTCGCAAAAGGATTCAAATAAGGACCGATGTCGTTCAGCGCCAAGTCCGCTCCCCGGTTCACCGCACCGATAAAAGGAACCAGCGCCTCGGCCGGAATGACGATATCCCCGTCGAGAAACAGCAGAATATCCGCCTGGGCCAGCTTCGCCCCCATGGCGCGGCCGACATCGTGTCCCAATGCCTCCGGAAAAGAGAGCACGCAAGCCTGGGACCGCTCGCGCACCTGTTGGAAGCTGCGGTCCGTCGAACCGTTCACAATAACGTATACCTCATCCAGCGGCAGCCGGTTCAGCTGACGCACAACCGATCCAATCGTCTTTTCCTCGTTGCGGACGGAGACGATGGCAGCCACCGATTTATCGGTCGGCAGCAGCACCCAAGGCGGAGGCACCTGCTTTCTGGCGCGAAAGTAACCATGCACATACCCTTTCGACGCTTCATTGAATTGTCTCCATGACAAGCCACCCCGCTGCTGCGGCTGGGTCCGCGCCATCCAATGGCGGTTCAGCGCCTTAATCCGAAAAGGCTCGTGTTCGAGCGATACACGCAAACCATCCTCCCTGCCCGCGCGATAGCCCGCTTGATAAGCGGCGGAAGAAATGCGCGGCATTGCGGCGGCACGCATGACTCTGCGGCGCCGGAGCAACACCGCAGGCCGCTTCCCCCGCTTCGCCGCCGCTGCCCTCCGGCCGGAAGACAGAGCGGGGCCGGCGCCCTTCGCGCGTTTCACCCGGCCCGCCTGGCCCGGCCGAGCCCCGGCCTTGCGCGCAGCCGTACGGGTATTGCGGCGGGCTTTAGATCGGGGAGCGGCGCTTCCCCCCGCAGGTTTTCCCGCCCCATGTGCCTGTACAGCCGCACGGCTCGAAGAAGGCTTCCCCCTGCTTGCAGTTGCTCTTGCTCTTTGCTGCATCCGATATTCACCTCACAATATGGCGGTTTCTCGATAAATCCGAACGCAGGCCGCGATCATTCGTCGCCTTGGCATACCAGTTAATCGCCTCCAGGTGATCGCCGACGATTAAATTGCCCAAAGGGTCTGCGCCTTTTTCCCTGCGGCGTACGGGGTTCAGCTTCCCGACTTGAATCAAATGCACCGCTTTTACCTTCAATCTATGCTGTATAGCTATCGCCTGGGCTTTCGGCGGCACTGCCAGCTGCTCGAAGCCGATTGTTTGCGCCGCTTGGCGGCTCATCGCATGGGGGATAGTCGTCAGCGAAGCTCCCTTTAAATCCGGACGCCCCAGCACCGTATTCAGCGCATGCTTCGCCAGAACGACCGGATGCACGGTAGAGCGGCTCAGCTTGCCGTTATACCGGTTCAGGGCGACATCCACGCCTCGTTCGACTGCGCGCAGATAAGGCCTAAGCTGGGCGGCGGGAATAACCATGTCCCCGTCCAGGAACAAAAGAATTTCTCCCGCAGCATGCCTGGCGCCGATACTGCGGCCGACATCGTGCCCTAAGGGCTGATCAAATGTCAATACCTTTGCCCCGCATTTCGAGGCGATAGCTGCCGAACCGTCGGTAGACCCGTTAGCTACGACAATGATTTCCAGCGGCTTCAGCTTCTTCACTTCCCGAAGCACAGCCGCCAGCGTTTTACGTTCGTTCATGACAGGAAGAATGACGGACACCTTGGAAGTAGGCGCCCTCAGAAGCGCAGAATGGTTTTTGTTCAGGATACGCATCCGTTGACTCAACTCCATAGCTGCAGTTTGTTAGGCTGAAGCAGGCAAGTTTCATGGCCTCTCCTTAGTCTATGTACTTCTGTCACGGGAGCGAGGGCAGGTGCATAGCAGGGGAAAAAAAGGCGGCGAATGGCCGAAATTTGCAGATAGGAAGAAAAAAAAGCGTCTCTTTAGGGCGTCTGTCCCCGGAGTATCCACACCTGAAGCTCATGTCCTACATAAACTATCAGAAGGACGCATCGGTGTTCATATCCCCTATTCCCGGCATAACGATGAATACCGAAGGAGGTTATAACAAGCATGAAGCTGCTACTCTCTTATTATCTTCCAAGCGGCGGGGTAGAAACCTTGCATCGTCTGCGCGCGGAAGCTCTCAAACAGCAAGGCATTCAATGCCATCTTCATTACCAGAAACCGGCGGCGGGGCTTCAAAATATTTCCGGAATTCCAACTTATATCACCAATAAAGACAAGGAGCTCCATCGGCTGGTGCAGAAGGAACGCTATGATGCCATCTTCGTCTCTTCCGATTTTTTTATGCTTGAGCGCATACGGAACGGGGCTTTTAAAGGTCCTGTCATTTATGAGGCACAAGGACTGGGCGAACGCGAGCATGCAGTCCATACGCTTACCGAGGCCATTCCATATCTTCATAAATACAGTACGGCAGCACTGTATCCTGATACCAGCCATTTAATCGAGCTGTTCAGAACGATGCTTCCGGGCTTGAAGCAGTTTAAGATGGCGAATTTCCTGGACACTCGGCAGTTCCGCTACAAGACCAACAAACGCGTTTCCTATCCGATTATCGGCTGGGTGGGACGAATTGAAAAAAACAAAAATTGGCGCGACTTTCTATCCATCGGCTTTGCCCTGCGTAAACGGTATCCGAATTTGCGGCTGTGGATGTTCGAGGACGCCGATCTGTACGAACCTGCAGAAAAAGCGGCCTTCGAGCAAAAGCTGCGCACGCTGGGCATGGAATCCTACGTGATCCGGCATTCCAATATCCCGCACAAACAAATGCCGCTCATGTACTCTAAAATCGGCGACTCCGGCGGTTTTCTTCTCTCCACCTCCATCCTTGAAGGCTTCGGTTACGCAGTATCCGAGGCGATGAGCTGCCGGTGTCCCGTGCTCTCCACCGACTCCGACGGCGTACGAAGCTTTATTGTGCATGATAAAACAGGCAAATTTTATCCGATCGGCCAGATAAACACAGCCGTGCATCACGCTATCCAGCTGATGGAGAATACCGCCTTGCGTGAGCGGCTCAGAAGCCAGGGCGAGGCCCATATCCACACAAATTTCAACCCTGATCTGTTCTGCGTCCGGTTCAAGAAAGTGCTAAGAGAGCTCGGCCTCTCCTTATAGGCTCTCGGCTCATTCAAGGAATAAGCCCGATCGCGATATCTTATCCGAAACGTGAATAAGCATCCTTTTCGTCATCAAACGAGCGAAAAGGATGCTTATATTTTTGTTGGATGATGGTTATGGGGGTTCAAACCGCAGCGTCGCGAATTTATCCGCCCATCTTCTGGATATAGGCGCTCAGATGCGGAGTATAGAAGGACTGGACGCTCTGAACCTCGTGCGCAATCCTTTGCTGATGCCGGATTGTGCCCATCTGTGCATGCTGGCGGTATTGGGTCAGAGACTGATCCAAAAAGACCATATCCTGGCCGGCGAGAATCATCCGCAGCCACAGATCGTAATCGTGCGTGTAAGGCAGGCGTTCGTTAAACAGGCCGACATACCCCAGCAGCTCCTTCTTTATAACAACGGTACAGCCGTTTATCGGGTTGTGGCTCAGCATGGCGGTGTAAAAGGACTGGACACTGGGAAACCGCCCGGCGACGCCCTGCTGGGTAACCCGGCTGTGCTCGTCGATGATATCGAAGGCCGTAAAGCAGAACTTCGCTCCGCATGCCTGCATGTACGGTATTTGCACCGCCAGCTTGTGCGGGTAGAACAGATCGTCGGAGCTGAGCCATGCGATATATTCGCCGGAGGCCATGCGGATCCCGTGATTTAATGCGCTGGCCGTGCCTCCGTTCGCCTTGCCGAGGTAATAGACCTGGCCGGCATAAGGCTGAATCAGCTCCGCATGCTGTGTCGAGCCGTCGTCAACCACAATGATTTCCACATTGGGATAGGTCTGCGCCAGCGCGCTGGCAATCGCTTGAGGAACATACGGGTCGTTATAAAATGGTATGATGATGGAAACCAACGGATGCATCATCTAGCCCCTTTCTGAATTTCATTCCGGTAATAAGCCAGAATGTCTTGGATGGATTTCTTAAAAGGAGTGGACGGCTGCCAGCCAAGCGCCCGAAGCGGCCGCAAATCCACCTTGGCGGGAGGCGGCGCTTCAGCATCGCCGATCTCCAGACGCAGCGGCACGGAGGCCCGCTCCAGCATCCGCTCGGCGACTTCACCGAGCGTGCGGCTGTAGCCTGAGCCGATGCCATATACCGCGCCGGGCCACCCCCGGCAAAGAATGACCTCGTATGCGCGCACCGCATCGCGCACATCAACAAAATCGCGTGCCTCTGTCGCCGAAGAGAGCCGGAACTCCGGCTCGCATAACCCGGCTTCGGCTCGCGCGATCCGCTCGGCCAGCAGGCCGCAGAGGCCTGCGGCCGGCCCGGGCCGATCAGATTGGAAGGCTGCCCGATCATGACGGACTGCCCGAACAACGAGCCCCACCAGCGGGCAAGCAGCACCTGGGCGGCCTTGCTCATCCCGTAAGGATGCGGAGGAGAGGCCTCTCCAGCACCCTGCCCCCACGCCATGCCCAGCATGGAGCCAACGATAAGCGCCCGGCTGCCGCCGTCTCCGTGCCGCTTCAGCGAATCCAGCAGACGCAGGGTACCCATAACATTCGTATCGATGAATGCCATGGGCTCGCGCCAGGATACGGCCACCTCGCCGAGCCCGGCCAGATGGAGCAGGTCATGCGGCCGGTAATCGGCCAGCAGCCGCTCGACCTCGTCCGGGTGATCAAGGCGGCAGACCGCCTCGGTCACCCGAAAACCCGCAGTCCCTGCAGCAAGCCTCAGGCTGCCGGGCTGCCGTACGGCTGCCACCACCTCATACCCAAGCGCGGCAAAATGCGCGCACGCATGCCTTCCCGTGAACCCGCTGGCGCCGGTGATCACAATTCGGCGGCCGTTCATTGCTCTGCCATCCAATCGCGCAGTTCATACAGCATCCTTTCGAAATCGGGAGCCGAGTAGCCCAGATCGGAACGTGTGCATTTCAACGTACGGTCAAGAACGATAGCATCGTCCGGACGAATTACGACATCCCTCTTCTCGAATACGCTTTGGAACAGCTCCAGCATCCGGCACTTGCTCAGCGGCTTCGCTGCGGTCAAATGCACCAGGCCGGTGATTTCTCGTCCCTCTTCCATCAAATGATGGACGAATTTGGCCAGCTCCAGAGTCGTCACTCCATTCCACGGCACTTGCAGGAAGCCCTTAATTTCCCCGCGCTGATGCATAAACCAGTGAAGCAAACCGATGCCTTTCTCACGAACTTCAGGTCCCACGATGGAAGTTCTTACCGTCACATGGGGAGCGCGGAAGATTTCGCCCAACGCTTTTGTTTTGGCATATACGGAAGTACCGTCCGGCACATGGCGCTCCTCATAGGAGCCGCGCTCCCCCGAGAAAACGCAGTCCGTGCTGATATGCACAAGTCTTGCTCCGAGACGATCCGCCAGCTCCGCCAGCACATGCGGCAGCAGTCCGTTAACGCGGTAAGCGTCCACTTCATTCTGTCTTGCAAAATCGTTCAAGATGCCTGCGCAGTTGACGATCATATCCGGCTTTAAAGCCGTCATCAGATGCTTCACGGCCTCAGAGTCCCTTGCGTCCAAATTAAGCCCCCGCGGACCAATGGATCGTCCTTTACCTGCCCTCACCGTATGAAATACTTCGTGAGAGGTGGTTCGGCTTAAATATTGGATCATCAAATGACCGGCCATCCCGTTACCGCCGATCACCAGCACTCTCATGGCAAAAACCCGCCCTGCATGAGCATCGTACGAATTTCATCCTTGCTCATTAAGGAATGAGCCGAGGAGTAGCTGTCCGAGCCGACGCGCGGGTAACCGCTGTAATGCGCCTTCAGACCAGGAATGTCCAGCGTCGGCAAAATGACGAGATAATCGTCATCGTACACAATCGTGTTCTGGGCTTCATAATCCGAATATAAAATTTCGTGTATTTTTTCCCCGGGCCGAACCCCCAGCTCTACAAATTCCACATTATTTTTGCCCAACGCGTTCGCAAGCACCTCGGCCAAATCAACAATTTTGCAGGTCGGCATTTTCAGCACAAAGATCTCTCCGCCCCTGCCTTCCGCTGTAGCCCTCAGCAGCATGCCGACCGCCTCTTTCAACGTTAAGAAGAAGCGCGTCATGTCCTTATGAGTAATTCCTACTTGATTCTTCTCCATAATTTGTCTGCGGAACAAATGGATCACGCTGCCGTTAGTACCGAGCACGTTGCCTCCCCGTACACAAACGAACGTCGTCTGTGAATGAAGAAGGTTGGCATATATGATAAGCTTTTCGCCGATCGCTTTGGTCATCCCGTAAAAGTTGGAAGGATTGGCCGCTTTATCGGTTGAAATGTTGATGACTTTTTTAATCTTGGTTTCGATCGCCGCTTCAATTACATTTTGCGTGCCGACCACATTCGTCCGCAACGCCTCATACGGCTGGTTCACTCGCATACCGGCACATGCTTCAACGCTGCCAGATGAAATAAATAATCGATGCCCAGACAGGCCCGGACCAAGGCTTCCTTATCCCGCACATCCCCGATGCAGAAGCTCAGCCTCGGATCCTCAAAGGTTCGCTTCATGGCTACCTGGCTCGATTCGTTACGGGAGAAAATGACGATCTCCTTCGGGTTGTGCGTCAGCAGCTGGCTGACCAGCTCGTGCCCCCACGAACCTGTGCCCCCGGTTACCAAAATCCTGCTGTTTGTAAACATTCTATTTTCCTCCCAGTACAAATTTAACAACCCTTCCGGAAACATCGTGATCCAGATAGCCGTCCGGGCAGGACCAATCGCATGGAAGCTGAATCATCAGCTTCACGGCCTCGACAATCCGGTCCACATGCAGACCGGTGACGACATTGCTTCCGCAATCCACCGTTTCCGGACGCTCCGTGCTGTTGCGGATCGTGACCGTCGGCACATGGAACAGACAGCATTCCTCCTGCACCGTACCGCTGTCCGTAATGGTGCATAAGGCGTTTTGCTCCAAGAACACGAAATCGAAAAATCCGAAGGGCTCATAAAATTCCACCAGCGGGTGCATGGATAAACCGGATAGATGCGCAATTCTTGCCCGTGTGCGGGGGTGAATGCTGCAGAGCACTCTGCGGCCCGACCAATCGGCAATCTCATTCAAGCCCTGTAATATCGCCCTGAGATGCACCGGATTGTCTACATTCTCTGCACGGTGCGCGGTGACAAGGAAATAGCTTTTCGGCTCCACGGCAAGCTTTTGTAGAATAGAGCTGGCAGCGATCTGTTTCTTGTAATATTCCAATACCTCATGGATCGGATTGCCGGACAGCACAACCCGCTGACTCGGAATGCCTTCCCGAAGCAAGTTCTGCTTGCTCTGCGGTGTGTAAGGCATGTTAATGGAGGAGATAGCGTCAATGACCCGCCGGTTCTTCTCCTCGGGCACCTCCAGGTCAAAGCACCGGTTTCCCGCTTCCATATGAATGACCGGTATGCCCATCCGTTCGGCCAGAATCGCGCATAACGCGCTGTTCGTGTCCCCCAGCAGCAGCACCTTATCCGGCATTTCCTTCTGCAGAATAATTTCTACCTCGGCAAACATGGTGGACAACTGGCTGCCTAGGGAATGGTTAGTATGCTGAAGCGTATAATCCGGCGCCCGCAGCTTCATTTCCTGGAAAAAAATATCGCTGAGCGTGTGTGTGAAATTTTGTCCCGTATGCACGATAACATGCCGCTCGGCCAGCTCATCCAGCTTGCGCATAATGAGACTAAGCCGGATAATCTCGGGCCGGGTCCGAGAATTGTAACAATTTTCATAGCTCTCTCCTTCTCCTCTTCCCGATTATGCTGCCTTCCGTCTCCTTCCGGCCGCCTTTCGCTTACTGCGCCCGGAGGCCTTCTTCGAGCCGGATAACCGTTTCTTCGCCGGCCGTTTTCTCGTTAATGTTTTACGCTTCCGCTTCCCTGGCCTCACCTGCGCTTTTCTCCTGGAGACCGGCCGCTGCTTCTTCCGTTTTCGGCGCGCCCTCTTGACGCTCGGTGAAGCCGTCTCCGTCAAGGTGCCGCCCAATTCAAGTGCAGTCAGCTCTTTGTCCGGGATTGTCACGATCCTTTCCGGGTCCCAACCGCGCTGCCGGATGCTGCGGACCGAGACGAAAGGAAATCGCCGGTGTTCCATCAGCAGATATACCGTCGGCCCGCTTCCTTTGGCCAGCATGACGGAAGGGCGATGACTGTGAAACGGGGCCTCCATAGAGACCGGAATCGAGGTAGGATACCTGTGCAGCACAGCATCATGAACCTCATGGATATCGCCCCACCGGTACTTGTAAAACAGAAATGCCTCCGAAGAACGAAAGGGGCGCTTTACGCCGTTTTCTATCAGAAAGGCCGCCGAGGCTGTCGGACTTTTATAGACTGCATTCATCCATAAGGGGGGCAGCGGACTGGCCATTCGTTCAGCCGTTAAGGCAGCGCACCTTAATTGAAACTGGTGCATCAACCGGCTTAATCGCAGACGGTACGTATCGAAGCCGAACGCTTCCTCCGCCTCCCGTCTATTCGCCTGATTGCCCAGCTCGGACGGGGCTGCCGTCAGCTTCTCCAGCATTTTCATCGCCAGGCCGATGACGTCCCCTTTCTCTACAAGTCCCGATGCATTGCCTGTTGTCCGTAAAATTTCGTCGAGTCCCCCCGCCCGGTAGGAGATGACGGTTTTGCCGAATATAAGCCCTTCCAGGGCCGTCATGCCGAAGCCTTCCTCAATCAGGCTCGGAATCACAACAAAATCCATTGCGGGATACAGCATTTCAATGTTCGATTCAAAGGAGACCCGATGAAACCGGTGGGTATACCCCGATGCTTGTATTCTTCTTTCGCAGCGCTCCATGTAATCCTTATCCGTCGTGTTGCCGATAATCAGGAACTGGACGTCAGGTACGGCAGGGCAAACCTTCAGAGCCATATAAATGAAGTGCTCCAAGCCTTTTTCCGGATGCAGGCTTGAAGAAATGTAGCCGACCAGCCGCTGCTCCGGGGCGATCCCCCATTCCGCGCGCCTCTGCAGCCTGTTGTACGTCCATTGCTCCGGGTGCAGCTCTTCCTTGCGCCATGTAGGAGGCAGAAGAGAAAGCTTGCTGGTCAATCCCTCCGCACGGAACGGCTGCAGCGTAGCTTCAGATATTCCGATGATCCAATCCGCATACCTGTCTATCCATCGTACGGCTGGGGCCGTGTCCCGCTCGGCGGATGCTTTTTCCGTAATAAACCAAGCTACCGGTATGCCTAACGCTTTGGCGGCTGCGGCCGGCATCGGGTTAACGATTGTATTGGTAATGACCAGATCCGGCTGATGCATATGCAGCAGATTGACGATGCCGCCATGCTCATGACGGCTTATTTTCTCCTCCAGCTCTTTGGTTACGCTGCCCTCTGGTTTGAACATACTCCACACTAAAGGTATGGGATGAACGATGGTGTTCAGCCCTCTCTGACCGGCTTCTTGCAGGAGCAGCCCTTCAGCGGGAACGACGAGCGTGCAGTCGAAATGCTGGCTCAGTTCGCCGGCAAGCACCAACAGATACTTTTCCGCACCTGTAATAAAGCTGTCGCCGCAAATGTGGGAGAACAGCATGACCTTGGGCCTGCTCATGAATGGACCCACATCCCTCCGTGTATTGGTTGTATTATGCTGTTGTACCATAATCATTCGTGCATGATTTTGCGGCATGCATCAAAGCAGCGGTACAATCCCTTTTTGGACTGCTTAGGTATTACAATATATTAGGTGGACAACTGTATCGGCACGACATATACCCCCCGTCCATTCGTACAATTACGACTGTATTCCATCGGTTTTCCAATAGCGGCCGGTGTGCCGATGGGATTCCCGTGACAGTGCTTCAGCTCGGCGGTACATCCTGCAGCGCAGGCCAAAGAACCGAGAGAATGTATCCCCCGGCATCCATCGAGATGAAGACTACGGCGCTTGTTGACCGTCCTCGAGCCCCTGCTTGAAGCCGGCGCTAAAGCCTTCGTTATACGCTTGATCAAAGGCAGCATTGTAAGCTCTGCTATAGCCAGGCGCCCGTTTTTTTCTGCGCAGTACCGGTCTCACCGTGCGGCGCGCCCTGCCTTTGATCGGATTTGACCTCCGAGTCTTATGGAGAGGTCCGTTCCTCCCCGCTTCCGGCGGGCGATCCTGCGTCGTGCCGACAGCGGTGTCCGCTTTCTTGCGGAAATACGCCGCTTGGCTCTTTTGGTTGTTCCAGACCGTTTCATACAACGTCTCCTTTCAACGGTTCATAGCCGGATCGCGCTCCTTGGACGGACGTCTCCGAAAAAGGAGCTTACCCGAAGATAAGGCGCAGCATTTGGGAAAGGCGATGGGGGTAGGTATGCTCCGACATCGTCCGCTTGAGCGCATTTAACGCGATAATCCGGCGCTCTTCCTCATGATGCAGATAATAGTCGATCTTATGAACGAGCTCCTCCCGAGAGCTGTACGTGACGATTTCTTTATCCGGTACATAGAAGCGTACGAGATCGTCGCGCATGTCGGTCAGCTGGAGCGTACCGCAAGCGGCAATCTCGAATGTTCGCGGGTTTGGCGAGAGTGCACGGATCAAACGGCTGTTGTTGTTAAACTCCATGTCGTCATGGGCCCGGTGCATATTCAAGACGATCTTGGTGCCGTTATAAAAGCTGGCCGTCTCTTCAGCGCTCATCCATTTGTTCAAATCGATTTTGGGAGACAGCAGCTTATACTGCCGCAGACGTTCCCACCAAATGCCCGAGATATAGCTGTTCTTTCCGGCCAAATACGGCGCGATCTGGTCGAAAACGGCAATCCGGTTCCAGTAGCCCGACCCGATAAAGCTGATGTCTCTGCGGTATTGGATCGGAATCATTTTGGGACGAAATACGGCCGTATTGGCGGCAAAGGGCAAATAATGGATTTGGGCGATACCGTTCTGCCGGTAAAACTCCACGCACTCCAGCTCCAGCGTAAACACAACGTCATAATGCCGGATCATTTCCAGCGTCATGTCCGTATAATAAGGATCGTCCGTCAGCCAGACAGCCGTCCGGATTCCCTCTGCGCGAATTTTATCGATCTCCTCCACAGGCGCATTCAGTCCGTCCAGCACTAGAACATAATCGGGCCGCAGCTTGAGTGCCGCGGCTGCAAAGTCCTGCGCCGGCGTCACGATAACCAGCTCGCGCACCAGCCCCCTCAATCCTTCTATTATGGATTGATCCAGCGGCGAATAGGGGAAGCCTTTGCCTGAAGTAATATAAAGTACGCGCACGTTCCACCAGCCGAGCGGCGCAGGCTTTATTTTGCGGACAACCGCCTCGCAGCGGCCGTAATGATAGCCGTAGCCGGCTCCAAGCCGATAACCCCTCTCCCAGCCCGACCGCCAGCCTCTCGGGGATCGGGCGGCAGCCGCCTTGGCACGCATAGCTTTTTTTGCCATATCAGGCTCCTCCTTCTTCCTTGATAATTCCGGCGTCCGATGCTTCCGCGTATCCGAGAAGCTTCAGCAGCTCACTGACCCGGGACAGGAACGAATGCTGCTGCAGTGTACGCTGCAAGCCGTTATAGGCGATTCGGCTCCGTTCTTCCTCATGGCTTAAATAATATTCAAGCTTCGCGATCAGCTCTTCCGGCGTCTGATAGACGGCCATATCCTGCCCCGGCATATACAGCTTCGGCAGATCCGCACGCAGATCCGTCAGCTGCATCGCCCCGCAAGCGGCCATTTCGTAGGTTCTCGGATTAGTAGACTGGGCAGGAATCGCTCTGCTGTTGCGATTATCCGTTTCATGCAAAAATCCGCGGTGCAGGTTCAGTACGATTTTGGCTCCGCTGTAATATTTCACCGTCTCCTCGATAGGTACCCAGCCTGCCCGGATATGAGGCGACAGCTGCTTGTAATGGGACAGCCGCTCCCACAGTCCTCCCGCCAGGACCAGCCGTTTGCCGGCTAAATACGGGGCAATCCGGTCGATAAGCTCGATCCGGTTCCAAAAGCCCATGCCGATAAAACAAATATCCGACCGGTACTTCGGTTCCACATGCTGAGGACGGAACAGCTCGGTATCCGCCGCCAGAGGCAGGTAGGCAACCCGCTTGCATCCGAGCGAAGCGTATAACGGGACACAGCTCTGCTCATGCGTCAGCACCACGTCATAATGGGGAGCAATCCCCACCGTGTCATCGGTAAAATACGGATCATCCGCAAACCAGATGGCCGTTCTTATTCCGAGCCTTCGGATATCGCTGATCTGCTGCAAATCGTCGCCGGAAACACATGCAGGCCGTTCAGCACCAGCACGATATCCGGTTTCATCTGTCTCGCCTGTTCGAGCATGTGCTGAGGCGAGCCGACGAATACCTCCCGCACGGTCCGCTGCAGCGCGGAGATGATGCCCTGATCGATAGCAGGAAAGCCCTGAGGCACATACATGAGTCTCAATGGCGCAGGCGGAGGGGAAACCGGCGTGTACCGGGTCCAGGATCGCCTCGCAGCGGCCCAAATGATATCCATGCTTAAAACCCAGCTGTCTTCCCGCTTCTTCCCCTGCGATGGCGCCTTCCGCTGCCGTGTGCTGCATATGCTCCCCTCCTCAGCCCTTTTATTTGAACTTTGTGGTCCAATCGAAGCCGATGGACGGATCGTTGTACGGAATCCGGTATTCATCCGGCTGCTTCGGATCATAGGCCATATTCGTAAAATAAACGATAGTCACCGGCTCATTCCCCAGCACCCTGTAGCCGTGCGCTACCCCGCGCGGAATAAACAGCAGATACGGATTGCCGGCGTTCATATAGTAAACGTCCGTCTGTCCATAGGTCGAAGAATCCTCCCGCATATCGTGCAGCACGACCTGGGCGTGGCCGTTAGGGAAATACCAAATGTCGTCCTGCAGCTTGTGATAATGAAAGGCCTTGATAACGCCGGGAAAAGACATCGACAGCGACGCCTGGCCGAACCGGCCGAAGATCGGGTCATCCTCTCTCAGCAGCTCCATGAAATACCCGCGGTCATCGCAGTGCTTCACAAGATTTTTTTGCTGAACCCCGTTAATTTTGCCCATTGCCGTTTTCCTCCTTATCCTGTTTACCGGGCCAATCCTCAAACAAAAATGTCTGCAGTGCCTCCCGCCAATAGGGAAGAGGCTTCAGTCCGCTCGCTCGAATCGCCATATCGTCGAATATCGAATATTCCGGCCTTCGCGCCGGCGCAGGAAATTGCTCCGAGCTGACCGGCAGCAGCTTGACTTCGCTTTTGCCGCCGAGCCTCAAAATTTCCTGCGCGAATTCCAAGCGTGAGCAGCCCCCGCGGTTCGCCGCATGATAAATTCCGTACCGGTTCGTCTCGATGAGCCTGCCGATAAATTGCGCAAGGTCATACGTATAAGTCGGCGAGCCATACTGATCGCTGACCATGGTCAGCTCGTTCTTCTGCTCAGCCCAGGACAGTACCTTGGTTACGAAATTGCTGCCCTGCCTGCCGTAAAGCCAGGAGGTTCGAACGATGAAGTATTTCTCACAGGAAAGCTGAACGAATTTCTCTCCATGCAGCTTGGAGTGGCCGTATATGCTGATCGGGTTCGTGCGGTCCTGCTCGTTATACGGCGTCCGCTTCGTCCCGTCAAAGACGTAATCCGTGCTGATGTAAACCAGCTTTGCCCCCGTCTGAACCGCAGCCAGCGCCACATTGCGTGTACCGAGGGAGTTGACCTTATAAGCCTCTTCCATCCGGGTTTCCGCCAGGTTCACCTGCGTGTAAGCCGCCGCATGCACGATAACGTCGGGGCGAACCGCCGCGACGGTGCGGAACACGGCCTCTTCCTCCGTTACGTCCAGCTCCTGGCGGGTAAACGCGTTGATCCGGTGCAGTCCCTGCTCCGAAAAGACCCGGACCAAGTCGTGTCCGAGCTGCCCGCCGGCTCCGGTAATAAGAATGTTCACGGCGTCTCTCCTCCGTTCTCTCTCAGAGGAGGAGCTGGTACCAGCTTCGACCACCAGCCGGTATGCCGGACGTACCAATCCAAGGTCTGCTTCAGCCCGGAGTTCAGTGTCCATTGAGGCTGCCAGCCGAGCTCACGCTGCAGCTTGGAGGAATCAATCGCATACCGGCGGTCATGACCAAGACGGTCCGTCACATAGCGGATATACGATTCCGGCTTCCCTAGCTCGGCCAGCAGCTGTCTCGTTATCTGCAGATTGGTCTGCTCGTTGTTTCCCCCGACATTGTATACCTGGCCCGGCACTCCCCGCTGTATGACGCAATCGATAGCAGCGCAGTGGTCCTCCACATGCAGCCAATCCCGTACATGTAACCCGTCGCCGTAAATGGAAACAGGCTGGTCCATCAGCAGCCGGGTAATGAGGGAAGGAATCAGCTTCTCCGGATTCTGATAAGGGCCGTAATTGTTGGAGCAGCGGGTAATGGCGACAGGCAGTCCATACGTTTCGTAATAAGCGCGCGCCATCAGATCCGATCCCGCCTTGCTTGCCGAGTAGGGACTGTTCGGTGCGAGGGGCGTCGTTTCCGTGAACATTCCCTCAGGACCCAAGGTGCCGTAAACCTCATCCGTTGATACGTGGACGAATTTGGCGATCTTCCCCTGCTTGCGTGCCTCCTCCAGCAAGCACTGGGTCCCCAGCACATTGGTTTTTACGAACGCATCGGGATGAAGAATACTGCGGTCTACATGCGATTCCGCTGCGAAATGAACGACATAATCGATCAGCTCTTCCTTAAACAAGCGTTGTACCGCTGCCGTATCCGCAATATTTCCATGAATGAACCTGTAATTCGGAAGAGCTTCCGCCTCAGCCAGGTTTTCAGGATTTCCAGCGTAGGTCAGCGCATCCAAATTGATGACCCGGTCCTGAGGGTAACGATGCAGCCAATAGCGTATGAAATTGCTGCCGATAAACCCCATGCCCCCGGTCACAAGCAGGGTTCTTTTAAGCAAGGTCATGACTCTTCACTCCCCATCAAGCGGGCTGCGGCTTCCTGCAGCGACCGATGTGTTCCTGCATCCGTCCACCAGCCGTTCAGCAGCGTCCATGTCAACTGACCTTGCCCGGCATAAACATTGTTTACATCGGTAATTTCCATTTCACCGCGAGCGGAAGGATTTTGCATGCGAATATAATCGAACACCCTCGCGTCATATAAATAGATCCCGGTGACGGCATATTGGGATGGAGGCTGCTCCGGCTTCTCAACGATAGTCGAGATATGATCCCCTTGCAAAACAGGTACGCCGTACCGATGCGGATCCGGCACCTTTTTTAAGAACACGTGGGCTCCATCCGGCTGTCTCTCGAACCACAGCACCGCTTCCTTCAATGAATCCTCAAATAAGTTGTCGCCCAAAAGGACAAGCAGCTTTTGATCCGGACGAACGAATGACTCCGCCAGAGCCAGAGCTTGAGCGATACCTCCGGCCTCTTCCTGGATTTTATAGCTGACCTCAAGCCCCCACCGCCTGCCATTTCCAATATATTCCATATATAAACCTGCCGAATGCTTACCCAGGACAAGCAGAAGCTCCTTCACGCCGGCCTCGGCCATTTTTGCAATGGCATAATGGATCATGGGATATTTCCCTACCGGCAGCAAATGCTTGTTAACGATATCCGTTAAAGGACGTAACCGGGTGCCCGTTCCGCCAGCCAAGATGACGCCTTTCATGCTTTTTCCCCTTTCCACGCGGAATTTCAGTTTCTGTTCAAATGCCTGCTGATATGATATGCGTATGCCGATGCCTCCAAATGGACGAATACCACGATCCTCTCAAAATTGGCTGATGACCCGTGTATTTGTCATGAAAGGGGCCAGTATGGATCGTTAAAATCACCTATATTTTGTAATTAAATGGAAAATAAATTAGTTATTATAAATTCCGTTTCACAATCATTATCTTTTCATTAAATAAAAAAAGACGAAGAACCCCAGCGCCCGGCTGGGGTTCTTCGTCTTTCTAATTTCAACTAATCAGAACAGGCTCCTGTCTTTCACGGTAAGCTTGTACATAGGAGGAGAGCGCCCGGTCATCCATAGGCCTGCCGAGCAGGAAGCCCTGCACACAATCGCAGGAGATGTCCCGGAGGCAGCACAGCTGCTCTTCCTTCTCGATTCCTTCCGCCAATACTCCGATGCCGAGCTGATGCACCAAATGAATTACCGACTCCACCAGCGCCTTCTCCCGTGCGGAATGGGGAATGCCATGGATGAACGAACGGTCGATCTTGACCAGATGGACCGGCAGACGCTGCAAATAACTGAGCGAAGAATAGCCTGTGCCGAAATCGTCCAGCGCAATACGGACACCGTACTCCTGCAGGCGGCATAAGTTATCAGCGGCGGCAGCCCAGGACAGAATCAGCATGCTTTCCGTAATTTCAAGCTCCAGCGCTTCCGGCGAAAGCCCCGTTTCCTGCAAAACAAGGCAGACGCTGTCCGCGAATGACGCTTCCTGCAGCTGAACGGCTGAGATATTCACGCACATCACCGCTGTTATGCCTTCCGTCTCCTGCAGAAGCCGGTTAAACCGGCACGCTTCGCGCAGCACCCATTCCCCGATCGGTACGATCCAGCCGGTCTCCTCCGCAATCGGGATGAACTTGTCCGGCGGAATGCTCCCCAGCTCGGGGTGATGCCACCTCAGCAGAGCCTCGAAGCCTCGAATGCGCTCCGTCCCCGTCTCGAATTGCGGCTGATACAGCAGCTGAAATTCTTCCCGCTGCAGAGCGCCGGCCAGCTCCTGGCGAAGGCGCATAGGGTATGCATCCGCTGCGGAGAGCGGCATTGCCTCCTGGGCGAGAAGCAGCGCCTGCTGGTGCTGGACAGACAGTGCTTCTTTAGCTTGAGCTTGGGTTTGAGCCTGAATTAAAGCTCCTACTTGAGCTTGATATTGAGCTTGGGTTTGGACTTTGAGATGTGCTTGATCTTGCATTTGGTCTTGTGCTTGGGTTTGAATTTGGACTTTCGGTTGTGCTTGGTCTTGTGCTTGAACTCGGTCTTGTGCTTGAGTTGGGACTCTGTCTTGTACTAGGGCTTGGGCCTGAGCCGAAGCTTGCTCCCGCTCGCTGGCCGCCCCTTCTTGTACCGCAGCCTGTACCTGCAGTAAGGCTTCTGCCTTGGAAGGACGAGCCTCATGCGAGTCCGGGCAGAAGGCCGATTCCGATGCAGCGGCCGCGGTCTGCCGATAGGCTGCCGCCTCGGCCTCGGCCTGGTCCAGCATCCGCAGCCTGTAGGCCAGCGCCCGCTTCGCTGAATCGGTCCATCCCTTCCCGATGATCCATCCAAGCGCCGTAGCCAGCAGCATGGCTGCAATAACCCAGCCGAAGGCAACCGGACGAACCCATAACAACCATCCCGACAGCCCCATCGCCAATGAGACCGCGTACAAGCCTCCGGCACACAGACGTCTGTACCACCAGGAGCGGCCTGACCATTTGACGGTTAACCCGTTAACCAATAAAACGAATACAGTCATCAGCGCCGCATGATTGGAAAACTGAACGAGCATTTTCAAAGCAACCAAAGCCAATACCTCCCGCACCGAAGAACTAAAGTGGGCCCGCTATTTATGAAATACCGTTCATGTTCGTCATATTAATGTAAGCCTGTTTGAAGGGCCGAGAGGTATTATCCCAACAAAATATACAGTAAATTTACGAATCTGTATGAAATTAGTATTAAATTTCTTTGCAATGCGTCTTCCGTTCTCACAATCGGATAAATTGTTAGCCAAGGTCGCATATAATTCATAATCCAGGGGAAATTCCGTTAATTATTAAAAAAGTATGAGCCGCTTCGTACGATCCGGCTACTCTAAAAACTGCCGGAACGACGTTAACAGCTGCCCGAGGCTCTCCGTCATCTCCCGAAGCGCCTGCTCCAGCTCCGGCGTCCCGGCACTTCCTTCGGCGTCTGGGGCCGCTTCGGCTATCGCTTCCTCCAGACGGACGGAAGCTTCATATAGCCCGGCGGCCGAGAGGCTGCCTGCAGCGCCTTTTAACGTATGCACCAGCCGTTTGGCGTCCCGGCTTCTGCCTTCCTCCAGCGCCGCATGAAGCTGGGCTGCAAAATCTCTGTAGTCATGCTCGAAAATTTTGACCATCTGGAATAAAATTTGCTTTTTACCGTTGACACGAGCCATAGCTTTGGATACGTCCATCCCCGGCACGACCGGGAACATTTCGGCAGGAGCCTCCTCCAAAGCATGCGACCCGTCATCATGGAGAGGAAGGACTTCCGAGGCGGAGCTCCCAAGCCATTTGCGGATTGTCGCAAACATCGGCGTACTTTCCAACGGTTTCGTTATAATATCGTTCATCCCGATTCGCAAATAGCTCTCATGGTCGCCCTTCATCACATTGGCCGTCATAGCGATGATCGGCAGCCGGCGGTACCGGGGATCGCTGCGAATGGCTCGCGTCGCTTCGATTCCATCCATCTCCGGCATATGGATATCCATCAGCACCAAATCCCAGTCGGCTTCCTGCAGCTTGGCCAATGCTTCCCGGCCGTCGTGCGCCACCTCTACCCGGTAGCCTTGATGGGTCAGCATTTCTACGGCAACCTGCCGGTTAATCTCGTTGTCCTCCGCCAGCAGAATACGCTGTCCCGTCACATGGAACGAGGCAGGTTCAGGGAGATGGTGCCCATGCTCCGCTGCGGCCCCGCTCTCTCTCAGCGTGAGGCTGCGGGCAAGCACTGCCTCCAGCGTCTGAAACAAGCCCGGGCGGCTGAACGGCTTGACAATGATCCCGTCCGGCCGCTCCTCCGGCGGCATCCCCAGCATTTCATCCCTTCCGAAGGCGGTCGTCATAGCGATTGTAATCATACCAGCCGCCTTGGCCGCCTGCTGGAATTGAATCCACGTCTCGGCGCCGTACATATCCGGCATCTCCATATCGAGCAGAGCCAGCCGGCAGGGCTTGCCGCCCTCCGGAGCCGCAAATTCTTCCTCCGACAGCTTGGACGCCGCGGTCTTCCATGAATTGAAGGCGGCTGCCGGCTCCAGGGAGAACGAGCGGAGCAGATCTGCCAAATGCGCCGTCATCTTTTCATTATCCTCGACAATACATACCGGCAGCTGCCCGTAGGCTTCGCTCAGCCTGTGCTCCACCCCATGCGATTGCGGGGAACGCTCGAACGAAAGCGTGAAGGCGAACGTGCTGCCGGCGCCGGGCTGGCTCGTAACCTCCAGCTGTCCGCCCATCATTTGGATCAGGCTGTCAGCGATAACAAGGCCCAGCCCGGTCCCTCCGTATTTACGGCTCGTAGAACCGTCGGCCTGGGTGAACGGCTGGAACAGCTTGTCGAGCTGCTCCTTCGAGATGCCGATCCCCGTATCTTCAATCGTAAAGCGCAGATGAACCCGCTGTGATGTCTCTCCGGCAACCTCCATCTGAATTCGGACATAACCCTTGTGAGTAAATTTGACCGCATTGTTGCTAATATTCAGCAAAATTTGCTGCAGGCGGATCGGATCACCGATCAGCGCATCGGGAACGACGGGAGGCGTATCGATAATCACCTCGAACTGTTCCTTGCCGCCCATAAAGACACTTAGCAGCTCCGACAGCCGGTTCATAATTTTCTCCGGATGGAAGACGACCGAGTCCAGCTCCAGCTTGCCTGCCTCCACCTTCGAGAAATCAAGAATATCGTTAATAATCCGGAGCAATGCACGGGAAGAAGAGACTATTTTCCGCAAATAATCGGCTTGTATATCGTTTAGCTCGGTTTTTTGCATCAATTGGGATAAACCGACGATGCCGTTCAACGGCGTCCGGATTTCATGGCTCATTCTCGCGAGGAAGTCGCCTTTGGCCAGATTCGCTTCCTCCGCCTCCTGCTTAGCTTGAATCAGCTCCTGCTGCACCCGCTTATGCTCCGTAATATCCCGGGAAATGCTGACGACTCCGATAAATTTGCCGCTGCGGTCCCGCAGTCCGTTCGAATTATGAGCGACCGGGAACCGTGTGCCGTCCTTACGGACAAAGGTTCACTCCCTGTCATATGAAAATTGCAGCAGCCGCAGCTCATGAAATACCGATACATCCGCAGCGACGGGTCTGCCCAGCATCTCGGAAAGCTCTGCCGCGGTCTGAGCCAGCTCTTCAGGAGCAATGAGACAGCTCGGATCCCCTTTATCAATTAGCTCCTCGGCCTTGTAGCCCAGCATTTTTTCGGCATTTTTGCTAAAGTAATTAATCTTGTAATTTTCATCCAGCGACATGATTGCAAAATCATTTTGGTTGATGATCGCCTCCAGGCGCTCGAACATTTCCTTCAGATGGGCCATCATCCCATTGACGGAAAGGGCCAGCGCCCCGATTTCATCCTGATGCTGGATCGGAATCGGATGAAGATCGAAATGCCCTTCCGCCACTTTTTCCGTTACGGAGACGATGTCCCGGATGCGCTTGATCTCCCGGTTGAACAGCACGATAAGCAGCCAGATCAATACCCCTTCGGCGGCAATTATCGTTAAAAGATTTTTCCAGAACAAGGAGGCAAGCGGCTTCTCGAACTCGACGACCGGCACCTCAAGAACCAGATGCCAAGGCGTACCCGCGACCTCAGAGTAGAATACGAGCTGCTGCTCCGTTCCCCGGCCCGCTTCCCCCGAGCCCTGCTTCCCCTGCATCATGTCCTCTGCCATTTCCCTCAGCAAAGAAGCGCTGTCCTTGATATTCGCGCTCCCAATCAGCGAGGCATCCGGATGATAAATGATTTGCCCGCCCTGCGTGAACAACAGAATGGTATCCCGGGCGCCGATCTTGAAATTGGTGACCTGGCTGAAAGCGGTCTCTACGCGGATCGATGCGTTAACGATGCCGATGACCTGCTCGCTGTCTCCTAACACCGGAACCTGGATGGTGAACAGCATGGCCTGCGTATCCTGTCCGCGAAAAGCATCGGATATCATGCTCCGCCCTTTCAGCACTTCATTGAAGGTCGGCTCCTGCCGTATATTCAATTGCTTGCCCGTCGTAAACGTCAGACGGCCCGTCACATCGGAAAACCCGATCCAGTCAAAATTGCCCTGGCTCCTCTCAAGCTCTTTGCTCAAATATTGCAGCCGTTCCTCCTGACTGCCAAAGCGCACCTTTTCCGTGCGGCTCATCACCTCAACCTCAGCCAGCCGGTTCTGAATCCATACGGACAGATTGTATGCCCGCGTCGACACCTTCGCATCGGCATTGTCCTTCAGCGACTCGATAATCAGCTCTTTGGCTGAAGTATAATTGCCGATGCCTACCACAATAAAAGAGAGGCTTGTGATCACAAATACAACCACCATCATTTTAAAGCGCAGCGACCATGTCTTCATGCTTTGTATCCGCTCCCTGCCAAATGGTACGCCCCTGCCTGCCAGAGGCGGTAGTTAAAGAAAAACTCTTAAGGAGCGCTCTCCCTAAGAGTTTCCACCCATATATTTATAACCGATGCCCCATACGGTCTTGATTAATTTCGGTTCCTTCGGATCCTGTTCGATTTTTTTGCGGAGGTTGGCTATATGTACGTCGATTGACCGGTCGTTGACGAAAGAATCGATGCCGCGCAGCGCATTGATCAGCTCGTCCCGGCTGAATACTTTTTCCTTATTTACGACAAACAGCTTCATGATTTCAAATTCGGAATATGTCGTTTCGACAAAATTCTGATGAACGAAAATCGCTCTGCGCTCATAATCCAAGGTGATCGGATCTCCGTCCTCCATGAATTTCATCAGCGGAGTCGAGCTGTAGGCGTATTCATGCGCGTTCATATTCGTGCGCCGGATTAACGCCGCTACCCTGGCGGTCAGCTCACGCATGCTGAAGGGCTTGCATAAATAATCGTCCGCACCTGCCATCAGGGCATCCACACGATCGAGCACATCCGTTTTCATCGAAACGGCCAGGATCGGGATCGGGGATATTTTGCGGAGCTCCTTGCACAGCTCGATCCCGTTAATGTCAGGAAGCACGATATCCAGTATAATCAGGTCCGGATGAAATTGCTCCAGCTGCTGCATGCCTTCCTTACCGTCGACCGCTCTCTTTACCGAGTAGCCTTCTTCCGATAAATACATCGTGGACATGTCGCCTACCATATTATCATCTTCAATAAGTAGTACTTTGTACATCCCGAACCACCTGTTTCCGCTCATATGTTAGTAAAGTGTTAGCAAAGTTAGCAATTTATTAACGATCAATTGATATTTATTACATGAATTTCAAGTAAGATATAGATTTGATTGTCGAATCTAGCTAATTGCTCCTACTCTAATATACTATATGTCGTAAAAGGTCGTCCATAAAATTAGAGGAAAAAATACCCGTTCCCCGCAAATAAAAAAGAAGAAGCTCCATTGTACACAATAAAAGAGCTTCTTCTCTATTAGGTCTTCTTGCCTAGTTCATAGCAGCCTGCCGCTGTCCGGCAGCCAAGGCGCTTCCGATAATGCCGGCATCGTCGATATGCCGTGCAGGCGCTATCGTCAGACGCTCCCAATAGCCGCTGTAAACCGACTGCTGCAGTTGTTCTCTCATCGGCGCAAACAGCCGCTCTCCGGCTAATGCCCCGCCTCCCCCTATCACAATCATATCCGGGCTGTACAGCGTTACCGCATAGGCCAAGCCTCTGCCCAGCAGCTGTCCCGTATGATTCATGACCTCGACGGCAACCGGGTCGTTCACATCATAGGCTTTGGACACGTCCGCCGCCGTTATGCTTTCAATGGAAGTATCCCGGAACCACTCCCGAAGCACGCTGGATCTGCCGCTGCGGATAAGATCGCGGGCCTGTCTGGCTATTCCCGTTGCGGAGGCAACCGTCTCCAGGCATCCTGTCATACCGCATCCGCAAGTATAAGGGATTTGCTCCGGAAAGATGAGGTGCCCGATTTCCCCCGCCATATAACGGCTGCCGTAAAATAAATGCCCCCGGTTCACCGAAGCCGCCGCGAGGCCGGTTCCAATAGTAATGCCCAGCACATGCTCATATCCTTGCGCAGCTCCGCATACCGTCTCGCCGTATACGTACATTCGCACATCATTATCGATAAAGGTTGGGATGCCGGTCCGCCTGCGGATTTCCTCCGCCGTCGGAATATCCGTCCACTTCAGGTTCCCCGCGAACAAGGTTACGCCGCGCTCCGGGTCGATGAAGCCCGGCGTCCCCGCGCCAACCGCTGAAACGTCCGTACGCGGGGTATTCGTCTCGCGAAGCAGCTGATCGATCATTCCCCCAATTTTATCAAATACGTAGCCGCTTCCCTTGAGCGCCTCCGTCGGCTGCTTAACTTTATGGATTAGGCTGCCTTGAACGTCCACTAAGCCGCATACGATATTCGTCCCCCCGATGTCCATCCCAATCAACTTGCTCATGCCCATCCTCCGCTCCCTGAAAGCCTCTAATTAGTTTATGCCGGTGATTCGTCTGATCCGGCAAGGTACACTTCGACCTGCGACGCCTCCAAGGCGGAAGCCAGCTCCGGCGTTAAGGGCGCGTCGGTAATACAGCCGTCCAGCGCCGACAACGGAACGATACCGAACAAGGACGCCTTCCCTACCTTGGAGTGGCTCACGACCGCAATCGTCCGGGACGAGCGTTTGATTAGCAGGCGCGCGATCTGCGCTTCAAGCTCCGAGTACGTCGTCACTCCCTGCGCGAGGGCAAAGCCGTCGGCGCCCATAAACATTTTGCCGATGTTCAGATCCCCGACGATTTTTTCCGCAAGCGGACCGCACAGCTCAAACGTATTTTTGCGAAGCACGCCGCCCGTCAGCACGACCTGCACGCCCTCGCTGTCCGCAAGCTCCATCGCGATATTGACTGCGTTCGTCACCACCGTAATATTTCTTCGGGACTTGACGGCCCTTGCGATCAAATACGTCGTGGTTCCCCCGGTTAAACCGATCACATCGCCTTCCTCGATCAATGCCGCGGCCTTCGCCGCAATCTTTTCCTTCTCCAGCCATAAAAGCTGTTTCTTCTCGTCAAAGGAAACCTCGCGCATGCCGCCTATCCCCTCGAATTGCGCGCCGCCGATGGTCCGGATCACCGCTTCCGTACGAACGAGATAATCCAAATCGCGGCGGGCGGTCGCCTCGGAGCATTGGTATTTGTCCATAATTTCCTGAATCGTAATACGTCCCTGGGTCTTCAACACGTTCATGATCCTGCTTCGGCGTTCTTCGCCTTTGGATAATTCCTGCTCGCTCATTCTTTACACACTCCAACTGCGCGGGAAGCTCCCACATCCCTGATTATGACGCTATTATATGGCTTTCGGTTGACTTTTTCAATCATAACCATGCTTTTTTAGCTCATCACCGTTCACAATACAATCTTCCGAATCGGCAGCAAGCTCCAATGTTGACAGGAAAAAGACTAGAAAAAAGCGCAAACCGTCCTGAGACAGCCTGCGCTTTGCTTAGTTCTTTCTTAATAATAATTATTCAGCAGTTCCGGTCTGTACAAGCTGGCTGATATAAGCCGCTGCATCCTGCTTTACTTTAGCTACCGTATCCGCGTCCACGTTCGCCGAATTGGCATCAATGTATTGGTTTACGGAAGCCAGGAGCTTCTGAGTTAATTCGGAGCTGTTCAAGCCTGTTGCAGCTGCAAGGCTCGATCCTTGCTTTAAGGCATCCTCGACTTCATAAAGCTCTTTATCCGCCAAAGTAGCCGCTTCGGAAGCCGCAAGCTTCAGATGCGCCTCTACGTTTGCTTTCAGATCATCCGCGGCTTTCTTCCCCGTTGCTGTAAATCCGGGTGTAGTGATGATGGTTTGAATTTGGTCGTAAGCTTCGTTCTTCACTTGATTCAAGTCGCCCTCTAAGACCGCGCCTTGAGCCGCACGATCGATATCGCTGTCCATCAGCGCCTTCAAGGAGCTGTAAAGACCGCTCTCGGACAAACCTGTCGCTTGAACCAATGTCGCTCCGGATTGCAGGGCATCCGTCACGTCGATATAGTCTTTATCCGAAAGTAAAGTAGCATCTGCTACGATACTGTCCAGTCGGGCGTATACGGCCTCGTACACTGACGAAGACACGGTAGCGGAATTGCCGGTTAACGAAGCGCTAGTCTTCCCGGTTGCAATCACTTCGGCCAATTGACGGGCACCATCTTCCTTCGCCTTCTGAACCACACTCGGAGCGATGTGCTGCTGACTGACTGCGTTATCGATCGTTTGATTCAATTGTGCCGTCAGCTTCGAGGTCAACTCTGCTTGGGAAAGGCCTACTGCCTGAGCCAGCGATTGGCCTGATTGAAGACGCTGCTCGATGTCACTCGAATCTTCAGAGGAAAACGCAGATGCATTCGAGAATACCAGGCTCAGCTGACTTTGAATGACAGCGTTCAAATCAACAACAGCTGCCGCGGCAGCCGGCTGGAAGCCTTTTTCCGAAACCGCGGAAGCGATGGCTGCAGCGCCTTGAGCCTTCAATGCATCCAGTTCAGAGGAGCTTGCATCCGAATCCTCATATAAGTGATTGATGTCTTCTTTCAGAAGACCGGTCAGCTTGTCGGTCAACTCGGAAGCGGACAATCCGGACGCTTCAGCAAGCGTCTGGCCTTTAAGCAGCGCCTCGTTGATGACAGCCGCATCTTTGTCTGCAAGCCAAGCCGTGTCACGTACAATGCTGTTCAGATGCTGGGCGACAAGCGGGGAATATCCCGCCGCTGCGGATACGGAAGCCGTCTGTGCAAAAGCTTTGGTACCGAAGCCGCCTCCCACAAAGCTGCCCAGCAATAGTGCACAAGCTACACCGCCGGTCATTGTTTTTCTTGCCAGTTGATTTTTCTTCATTTTGTTTCTCTCCATTCCTCAATGTAACTATTTCGTATAAGAAATATTTTTAATCGAAAAATTATTAGAACAAATATTCCTTATTAAATAGTTTCTACACGAAATATATCACAATCAAAGTGAGTTGTGAATCCTTTTTCGGAAGCAAATTGTGAATAAAATGTGAAGGGGTCACGAACGCATTCTATGTTTTTTTGCGTTTTCACTTATTTTCTTTAAGGTTTGGTTAAGCACCTGCAGCTCCTGCACGGTAATGCCGGACAGCCATTGCGATACCAAATCCCGCTCTTTATCCTGCAGTGTTTCCAGCAGCTCGTTCCCCTGCTCGGTAATACTCATGCAGACGACCCTGCGGTCGCCGGTGATCCGCTCCCTTTTGACATAGCCGTTTTCAATCAGCTTGTCGCATAACAGCGTCACTGCGCTCGAAGATAAGAAAAGCTCCTCGGCCAGCTCGGAAACCTTCAGCGGCTGCTTAGAGCGAATCGTTTCCAGAGCGTTCACCTGCGAACCTGAGAAATGGTTATCCATAATTTTGTTATAATGCATCATTTTGCGCATGATGTGCTGAAGCGTTAATTCCAGTTCTTCCATCACTTGGCTTGTAAGCATATCGCACTGCCTCCCACTGGATAAGCAAGGAAAACCCGCGTTTTCTCCGAAAAGAAACCGCGGGATGCTTCAAGGTCGCTGAAAAAGTAACTGCTGTACGTATGAAATTCCGCTTCCGATCGCGGGGACACGGCGAATACCGGCGCTTCTATAAGAAGGCTTCCATACGCTCCGTTACTTTTCCTTGCAGCCTTGGATGCTTTCCTGCTCCATTTATTTGTACACAGCCAGCAGCCGTTTGGCTTCACCGAATTCGGTACTGACCGCTTCATAAATTTGAAGGGTCATGTTGTTATCCTGCTGCTCTGCTTTGACGTTGTCGAATCGGATGTTGATTTCGCCTGTGACCAATTGGTTGACGCCGCCGCTTTGGGTAAAGGACAGATTCTGCTCCGCCACAGTGCGTCCCGCGCTATCCACAAGCGCCACTTTCATCTTGGAGAAATCCTGATCCACCACGATATTGTCGGTTTGCTGGACATCCAGATGCATTTTGAGCTTATACCCGTAGGTTAACTGCGTATTCGCTGCGGTCACCACATTGGTTGTCGCTGCGATGGACCAGCTGTCCACCTTCACTTCAAACGGATAGAAGGACAGCGTATCCCCCATCCCCGTCTTCGGCTCAGGCTGCGGAACTGCCGCCACACTCAGGGCAGCCATCGTCGATTTAAACGGCGCCGCCGATTGGGTGTCGGAAAGCTTCAATACGAGATGGTTACCCTGCTCCGAGCTTGGGATAATAAAAGCATAGCTGACCACCTGCGTTAATCCGGGCATCAGCTGCTTGGACGAGCTTACCTGACGGCTGCCCGAATAGCTGATGCCTTCCGGCGTATTCAATTCCGCTCCAAAGGCAGGCACCGGAATAGGCGCTTGGCTCTTGTTGGTCAGTTTAAACTTGGCCACGGCCGTTTTGTAGCCTACGCCCTGACTTTCGTTCATCGTAATGTCCACCAGCGATACGTTGACATCAGGGTTCATCATTTTATTCAGCGGATCAAATGAAATGATGCTGCTTCCCGCGTAATCCACCGGCTGAATTTGGGAGGCAGGCAGCTCGCCGTCCGGCAGGACGATCTGCAGCCGGCCGACATTGTAGCCGACCGAAGCCGCTTGGCCTTTAGCATCCGTCGTTACGAAGCTTTCGGGAGTCAGCACATTGATCGTTTTTAGAACTGTGTCCTGCTCCGTACCGACGGCGAAATGAATATACCGTTTCTCCTTCGGTTCAATGGTTACACTCCCCTGCTCTACGCGGGGACCTTGGAAGGAAGACTGGCCGTCTTTGCCTTCGAGAATCAGAGCGGGGATCGTTTCCGTCGATTCGCCTGTATTTTCGACAAGCATTTTGACGATATATTCCGTTTTTTGCCCGTCATATTGTTTGCTGATATCTACCGGAGTATAAGTCAGGGGCAAATTGCTTGAAGCCAGGGTGAACGATTCCCCCCACGGCTTGATCGATGCGGGATCCTGGAATACCGCGTCCGAGCCCGCCCAGCCTTGACCGGAAACCGGTGTCGTCAGCATGACGTTCTCCGTTTTGGGATACACATTCCAATCGACGTCGACCCATTGCAGCTCCGTGAGCCGGACCGGCTTTTTATTATCGAGCTTGACGAAATAACTCAACTCATTCTCGGATTGAGCCAAAGCCGAGCGTATATTGCCTGCGCTTGGAAGCAGCGTGTAAACCGCGCCGTCCGCCGTCTTGGCGCGCAGTTCATAATCGGGCACGCGCCGGTTATCGTTGCTTTCGTTCTTCAAGCGGACGACAACGCCGATTTTGACGCTGTCCGACGTCCGTTCATTCAGGATGCTTTTCACCTGAACCTGCAGCGCATCCGTCAAAGCTTGGTATACCGGAGCATTAGCAGCCGCCTCCTGTGCTTGCTGCTCAGGCTGCTCGGCCCGAACGGCCCCGGCAGAGCCGGACGCTGCCGCTAACGCCAAGGTTAGCGCCAGCGCCGTTTTTCCCCACATTCTATACATATATCGAATTCCTCCAAATGGTCAGCATCAGGTTACTATTGTTTTCTCTATACTTTTACGGGCTCCGGCGCTTTCATGCCAGGCCCCTGGGAAGACGGCGTCTGCGAAGCGGAAGCAGGCGCCTGGCCCGATTCGCTCCCTCCGCCGGACGCGCCCTGCTGCGCAGGCTGGTCGGCAGCCTTTTTCCTGTTCAACAGCAGGAACATAAGCGGGATGCAAATAAAGGCCGGAATCGACGAGACAAAGAACGTATCGGCAATTGCACGAATCAAGGATTCCTTGGCCATCAAACCGGCAAGCGTCGTCGTTGCGCTGCCTGTCGCCGTTGCCGTATCTATCCCGCCCTGAACCAGAAGCCCGGTCAGCTGCGAAATAAGCTGGTTGGCCGGCTCCGAGGTAGCAGGCACATTTTCCGCGATACGCACATTGTGGAACGTCTGGCGTCCGCTCATAATCGTCGTCAGAATAGCAATACCCATTGTCGCCATGACCTGCCTGAACACGTTCGACAGCGGAGAAGCGTCGTTAATATCCTTTTTCGGAATTGAGCCCAAGCCCGAGCTTGTAATTGGCATCATACATGCGCCGATCGCGGTGCCCCGGATAGTAAGCAGGACGTTGATCCACAAATGCGACGTATCCCCGGTAAGACGATGCAGCTCGTAGGTGGTTACACCCAATACCGCCAAGCTGATAATGGCCAGCGGCACCAGCCCGAACTTTTGGGTCAGCTTGCCGCTAATCGGCATCATCAATGCCATCGCTATCGACTGGGGCAGCAGCAGAATCCCCGAATCCAATGCCGTCATCCCAAGCGCATTTTGCAAATAAATCGGCATCAGGTACGTACCGCCCATCATCGCCATCATCAGCAATCCCGCGATCAGCGTACTTGATGAAAATCTTATGTTCGTAAAAAGCTTCAGCTTGAGCAGAGGCACCTCTACCGTAAGCTCTACCCATAGCAGCAGCGCAAGACTGACGCCGGCTACATAGAACAAAGATACAATATAAAGCGAGCCCCAGCCCTCGGTTTGCCCTTTACTCAAAGCCAGCAGCAGCGAGCCGAAGAACAGAATGGACAGCACCGCGCCGGGAATATCGAATTTCAAGCTTTTGTTCGTAGGGCTCTCTCTCAGCAGGGCAAAGCATAAGATCGCCGCCAGCACCCCGATCGGGACATTGACGAAGAAGAGCAGCCTCCAGCTGAAATACTCTACGATATAACCGCCCAGCGTAGGCCCAAGGGCAGGAGCAACCATCGCCGCTACGCCCCAAACGCCCATCGCCGAGCCGATTTGTTCTCTCGGAACGATGGAATACATAACCGCCATCCCGACGGGCATAATAAAACCGCCTGTAAGTCCCTGGAAAATCCGGAAAGCGATAAGACTGGAATCGTTCCAAGCCATACCGCACAGGACGGAACCGACCGTAAATCCGATTACGGACATCATCAGAATCCGTTTGCTGCCGAACCGTCCGACAAGGAATCCGCTCATCGGGATAACGACGGCGGAAGCCAGCATGAAGCCTGTGGAAACCCACTGGATCGTTGTGGTCGGAACGCCGAACACCGAGGCCAGCTTCGGTAAAGCCACGTTAGCCAAGCTGCTGCTCAGCACGGATACGAAGGTCGCCATAATGATGGCAATCAGGGGAAGCCAGAAATTATGTTCTTTTTTTTCGGCTTCGCCGTTTGCAGCGGGAGCTTGCGCTTTTTGAGATTCGTCAGGCACGTGATCTCCCCCTATTCGACTTTCACTTTGCTGCCGTCCGCCAATGCATCTGTCGGATTAATAATGATTTGCTGTCCGGCTTTGATCGAAGCATTCTCTTTCATATAAGCCCAGTCCGCATTTTTATCTTCGACGGAAACCTCTACCGCCTTGGCGGTTTGATCTTGAATGATATAAACGAACGATTTATTATCTTTTTTAATAATGGCGGATTTCGGAATTTCAAGACCGCTTTGCTTCGAATCCTTCAAATTCACTTCTGCCGTCATCCCTGCAAGCAGCAAGCCATCGGGATTAGGCGCAGTCACTTTTACAGGGAACGTGCTTGTGTTCGTATTGGAAACCGGGGACACAAAATCGATTTTCCCAGGGAATGCTTTGTCAGGCACGTTGCTGACCTTCACATCCACATCCATGCCCGGCTTCAATGTATTGATCAAGGTATCCGGAACGCTCAGCTCCACCTGAACCTGATCCATTTTGACAATGTTGACCAAAGCTACGCCAGGCTGCGCCATTTCGCCGACGGAGATGTTCTTCTTCACGACCACGCCGTCAATCGGAGCTACGATCGTTGCATTGGCCAGCGCGTTGTTGGCGAGCTCCAGACTCGCATTCAGCCGGTTAACATCGGCCTGCAGCGCCTCGATTGTATTGCCTGTCGCACCGCTGCGCGCCAGATCCAGCTTCGATTTGGCTGCGGATACCGCCGCTTCAGCGGACTGCTGGGAAGCCAGCGTCTGCTGGTATGCCGCTTGGGCCTTCTCGTAATCGGCTGTGCCTTTGTCCAGATCTTCCTTCGTTACCGAAGAATTCGTGTCATACAGGTTGCGAAGCTTATTGTACGATTTTTGAGCGAGGTCAAAACCGGCCTTGGCCTGATCTGCGCCTGCTTTCGCCTGATTAGCAGCTGCCTGCGCTTGCTGCACAGCGCTCTCCAGACCTTGAATCTCTTGGCTTCTGGCACCTGCTTGCGTATCGGCCAGCTTGGCTTGCGAGGCGACCACAGCTGCTTCCGCCTGCTTCACCTGCGATGTAAGATCGTCCGTTTCGAGCTGAATGATCACATCGCCCTTTTTCACCTTGTCGCCTTCATTGGCTTTCATTTCGAATACTTTGCCCGATGTTTTGGCAACGACTTTCACTTCCTGGTCGGGGATGACCTTCCCGCTGAGAGCGGAACCGGCGCTCTGGCCGAGCTTGATCGCTTTGACGGAAATTTCTTGCGCTGCGCCGGTCTTCGGCGCGTCCGCCCCTCCGCATCCGGGCAGTGCGGCAATAACGAATAAAGAAAGGATCGCAGGGATCCATGTCATTTGTTTTGTTCTCATGGCTAGTTCTTCCCTATCCTTTCAGATGAATTTTGATGACGGTGCTCATACCTGGCGATAATGCCAGTCCTTGCTGATCGTCAATCGAGATTTTGATAGGTACGCGCTGGGTAACCTTGGTAAAGTTACCGCTTGTGTTGGTTGCAGGCAGCAGCGAGAAGGTTGCGGCAGTCGCTTCACCGATCTCCTGTACTTTGCCCATCAGGGTTGCCCCCGGAAAGGTGTCCACCGTAAACTCAACGGGCTGGCCTACTTTGACCCGGTTAATGTCGCCTTCTTCGATGTTGGCATTCAAATACAGATGCTTTTTGTCTACGACCATCGCAACGGTCTGGCCCGGCGAAACCACTTCTCCAGCCTTCGCCATCGTTTTGATTACCGTGCCGGTGATCGGCGAACGGAGTGCGGCTTGATCAAGCACGCTCGTAGCCAGATTCGTGCTGTCCTGCTGGGCGACGATCTGGTCTGCCAGCACCGTATCCCCCTCCTCCACTTGAAGGGCGGTCATTTTTGCGGAAATACGCGGCATTACGCGGTAAATATCGCCGGCAACGCGGGAATCCTCAGACTTAATGAAATAGTGCGATTCATACCAGAACCAATAGCCTCCTCCGGATGCAAGAACGATCGCAATAGCCAAGATGGAGTACAGTACTTGTTTCCTCTTCATAAAATCTCCTCAACCTTCTTTATTTTCCAAGTAAGTAGTCAAAAGCTCCAAGGATCGAATAATCGTATCCAGCTCCTCCGAGCTTAAATCGGCCAGCAGCTTTTCATAAAAGCTTTCCTGGAAAAATTGCAATTTCTCTTTCAATCCGTCAATCTTGCTCGTCTTTTTGATCCAAACGATACGGCGGTCGCTTTCATCCCGAATCCGTTCCAGCCAACCGTCCCGCTCCAGCCGGTCGATAATCCCAGATACGGTACTGTAGGAAAGATGGGTATGCTCGGAAATTTGACCGATCGTCTTAGGTTCAAAATAAACTTGACCTATAATGGCAATCTGAGGTGTCGTCAGCCCAAGCTCTTTCAGATCCTTGCTCATGATTACATTGAAAATTTTCGTCAGTCTTCGAATGGAATGGCCAATTTGCATTGCTCGACTCATGAATTTTTGCAACCTCCATTTATTTCGCAAACGAAATATTAATAGATAAAAATATACCATAGGATGGAGGATGCGACAAGATGAAAGAACAGACGGGATACTTATCCCCGCCTGATGACAAATCCGATGTGCCGAAGCTTAGATGCCGTAATTGTTGCAGTAAAGCAGCCAGGGTTCCATTCTTATGTAATTCCCCCTTCGTGAAAGGAAACTTCAACCGCCGGAAGCCCTTTACTTCATATATTTCGCATAAGAAATAATTCTTAAAGAAATATACCACGAACTAAATGATTTGAAAAGTAAATTTTTTACGATTAAACGACGAGTTCCCTTCTTTAAGCAAACCGCCGTTTCACAGCCCTTATACCATATAAAAAGAAGACCGCCCTTTGTTGAAAAAAGGCAGTCTTCCCTTCTTTAAACCTTTATTGCACACTCAGCGTTCCCATTGCAATCCAGTTTACGATCCCCCGCAGCTCGGGCGAATATTTGCTTCTGACGACTTGAAGGATGGCGCAGTCCAGCTGCTTCTCGTGCACAGTCGCATAGCAGGCCGTTTCATTCGTCATAGCTACAAGCGCATAATCCGTGTTGGCAAAAGGCTGGTCGAACTCGATCCGGAGCTCCGCGAATTCCTGCTCCACGCGCACCTGAAACGGTGCAAGCCCAAACTGCTGCAGCGCAGGAAGGCTCTGAGCGCACTGCACAGGCGTGAATGAAAGATGTTCCGGCGTTACGGTTCCCTCCGCCAGGTGCCTGGATTCAATGATGCCGTCCGCAAGCTGATCGCCCGAGATGGCCGGGATTGTTAGCGTGTCGCTCTCGCTTACAGGTTCCGTTTCGGCTAATATCTCGGCTGTTTCCGGTTCCGCTACGGTCTCCGGTTTCACTAAAGTCTCCGGCTCCGCTGCGGTTTCCTGCGCTTGCGCGGCAGGAAGTACAACCGAGAGGATCCGTTCCTGCCATTGCTGAAGAAATCCAGGGTCCAGATGCAATGCCGAAATGCTTCCCGGCAGCAGATGATATCCGGAGATCGACTCCTGTCTAATATGAAGCCCGTCAATCGCATCGGTCTGCACTTGCATCGTACCGACGGAGCCGTTAGCCAAGTGGATGGTGTCAATGACGCCTTCACCCAGCTGCTCGCGGCCTACGGAGCCCGCGGCCAGGTGCTCGACGCTTACTGCACCTTCCGCCAGTTGTGCTCCCGTCACTGCGCCCTCAGCCAGCTGCTCCGTGCCTACCGAGCCTTCGATCAGCTGCGCGCGGCCTACAGAGCCTGCGACCAGGTGCTCGACGCTTACCGAGCCAAAAGCCAGCTGCTCTCCCGTCACTGCGCCTTCCGCCAGTTGCTCCGTTCCTACCGAGCCTTCGATCAGCTGCTCGCGGCCTACAGAACCCGCGGCCAAGTGCTCGACGCTTACCGAGCCAAAGGCCAGCTGTGCTCCCGTCACTGCGCCTTCCGCCAGCTGCTCCGTTCCTACCGAGCCTTCGATCAGCTGCTCGCGGCCTACAGAACCCGCGGCCAAGTGCTCGACGCTTACCGAGCCAAAAGCCAGCTGCTCTCCCGTCACTGCGCCTTCCGCCAGCTGCTCCGTTCCTACCGAGCCTTCGATCAGCTGCTCGCGGCCTACAGAACCCGCGGCCAAGTGCTCGACGCTTACCGAGCCAAAGGCCAGCTGTGCTCCCGTCACTGCGCCCTCAGCCAGCTGCTCCGTGCCTACCGAGCCTTCGATTAGCTGCTCGCGGCCTACGGAGCCCGCGGCCAGGTGCTCGACGCTTACCGAGCCAAAAGCCAGCTGCTCTCCCGTCACTGCGCCTTCCGCCAGCTGCTCCGTTCCTACCGAGCCTTCGATCAGCTGCTCGCGGCCTACGGAACCTGCGGCCAAGTGCTCGACGCTTACCGAGCCAAAGGCCAGCTGTGCTCCCGTCACTGCGCCCTCAGCCAGCTGCTCCGTTCCTACCGAGCCTTCGATCAGCTGCTCGCGGCCTACAGAACCCGCGGCCAAGTGCTCGACGCTTACCGAGCCAAAGGCCAGCTGCTCTCCTGTCACCGAGCCCTCGGCGAGCTGCTCCGTTCCTACCGAGCCTTCGATCAGCTGCTCGCGGCCTACAGAGCCCGCGGCCAAGTGCCGGGCGCTTACCGAGCCAAAGGCCAGCTGCTCTCCTGTCACCGATCCCTCGGCGAGCTGTTCCGTCCCCACGACGCCTGCGATCAGCTGCTCGCGGCCTACGGAACCTGCGGCCAAGTGCTCGACGCTTACCGAGCCAAAGGCCAGCTGTGCTCCCGTCACTGCGCCCTCAGCCAGCTGCTCCGTTCCTACCGAGCCTTCGATCAGCTGCTCCGTTCCTACCGAGCCTTCGATCAGCTGCTCGCGGCCTACAGAGCCCGCGGCCAGGTGCCGGGCGCTTACAACTCCAGCCGCTAAGTGCGCAGCCGTGATGGCTCCTATAGCTACCTGTGCTCCCGTCACCGAACGCTCTGCCAGCTGCTCTGTCCCGACAGCGCCTTCGATCAGCTGCTCGCGGCCCACAGAGCCTGCCGCCAAGTGCTCGACGCTCACCGCTCCAGGAGTCAGCTGCTTTCCTGTCACCACTCCTTCTCCCAGCTGGGCGGTGCCGACGGCCCCTTCGGCGAGCTGCTCACGGCCTACCGCTCCGATTGCCAAATGCTCAGTGTTCACCGAGCCTGAAGCAATCCGAGATCCCGTCACCGCGCCGATCGCCAACTGTCTTGTGCCTACGGCGCCTTCACTCAGCTGTTCTCGCCCTACCGCTCCGGATGCTAAATGGGATCCGGTTACCGTGCCGAAAGCAAGCTGAGCTCCCGTTACCGCTTCCGCTGCAAGCTGCTCTGTTCCGACGGCGCCATTGCTCAGCTGCTCGGAGCCTACCGCTCCTGCAGCCAAATGCTCGGAGGTCACAGCCCCCGAAGCCAGCCGTGAGCCCGTTACCGCGCCGACGGCCAGTTGGGCAGCGCCGACAGCTCCTTCGGCGAGCTGCTCACGTCCAATCGCTTCGGCGGAGATGTGCTGCGAAGTAATGGCGCCCAGGGACACGTGCTCCGCGGCTACAGCCCCTGCCGCCAGCTGCGTTCCAGTAACCGAACCGGCAGCTAGCTGAGCCGTGCCGACAGCTCCTTCGCCCAGCTTTTCCTGGGTTACGGGCGGCCCGCCAATTTATCCCGTGTGACCGCTTCATTGCTCAGCTGACTCGATTTTACCGCCGCTTTTGCAATATGAATTCCTTGTACGGCACCTGCCGACAAGTGCTCTCCGAGCACCATTTCCCGGCCCAGCTTATCGGAAGTGACGCTGCCCTGCGCAAGCTTGGCGGTGGTGACTGACAAATTCGTTAATTTGTCAGTTGAGACGGATTCGCTCGCCAGCTTCGAAGTCGTGACACTGTGATTGGCCAGCTGGTTGGACAGCACGGCACCTTCCTGGATATGCTGAAATTGAATCGATGCAATGCCCAGCTTCTCCGAGGTAACCGACCGGTCCGCCAGCTTAGAAGCAATTACCGCTTGATCCTGGAGATGTTCTTTTCCTATCGATTGCGTGGCGATATGACCGGATTGCACCGCTCTATCCGCGACATGCATGCTCCCTACGATCCCTGTGCACAGATGCTCTCCCGTTACCGCTTTGGGAGCAATTTTCGTTGAAGTGACGGCTTGATTCGCCAGCTTCGACGCATCGACCGACACATCCGCCAGCTGCTCCGCGCCTACGCTCTGGGGAGCCAGCTTGCTGCCCGTCACCGCGTTTTCCGCCAAATGACGCGCCTCTACCGACTTATTGTGCAGATGCTTCCCTTCAATAGAAGCTTCTTGAACATGCACCCCCGCTACGGACTGCTTCGCCAGCTTTTCGGAGGTTACGGCACCATCCAGCAAATGATCCGTAAGGAGGGAAGCCGACGCGATATGCTCCGTCAAAATTTGCTTGGGAGCGATGTTCGTACTCCTTACAATGCCGCCGGACAAATGTTCGTGCAGCACCGCATTGGATTGCAAATGCTCCGATGCAATGCTCCATGGGGCCAGCTTCTCTTCGGTGACCGCATGATCGGACAGCTTCTGCGTCGAAATTTCTCCGTCGACAATCTTTCTGCCGGTCACCGAATGATCGCGCAGCTTTTCGGTCGTCACGGATAAGTCGGAAAGCTTGGCGGTATTGATGCTATAGTTAGCCAGATTCGTCGTCTGGATCGTGCCGCTCTTGATTTTTTCCGAGGTGATCGACTGATTCAATATCAAGTCGCCCGTAATCGCTTCTTCGGCCAAATGCTTGGTTTGAATCGAGCGTTCGGCAATTTTCATCGCATCGATGGTTTTATCTGCAAGCTTATCGGAGGTGATGCTGTTGTCCTGCAGCTTTTCTCCGCTGATCGCCCGCTCCTGAATTTTTTCACTTGTAATCGAAAAGGGAGCGATATGCTCCTCCGTCACCGAACGATGCGCCAGCTTTTGCTGGGTGACACTTCGGTCTGCGAGCTTTGAAGTGCTGACGGCGTAATCCCCCAGCTGCTCCCCTCCGATTCCGCCTCTTTTCACATTGCTTCCGTCAATGGCATTGCGGGCGATTTTCTCATGAGTCACGGCTTCGTCCGCAAGATCATCCGTGTACACAATGGCCGTGGACTCGGACGCAAGCTTGCGCTCCTTAAGCACGGGACCTGTAGAAAGCGACCGGGCCGGCGGGGCGACAGCCGCAGGAGCCGGAACCGATTCCGGCTTGGCTTCAACCGCGGAGAGCTGACTGACCGAAACATCCGTCAGCACGCTCCCCTCCTGGGTCGGTTTACTTGATTTACTTGATTTATTTTCTTCCGTGATCCGGTCAAGCCATTTCAATTCGTTGATAAACGTACTTCTTCGCTGGGTCCGCTTGCCCGTGACCTCTCTTCCTCCGTTACGCTTCCTCATGCTGTGCATCCTCCCTTTATGGTTCCACGGCATTGTCTGCCTCGAATCGATTCCTTGGAATTCACCATAAGTAGTCATTTGTAACATATGCATTCACCCAGAAGGAAGTCATTGCGTCCGGTAAAAATAGGCGGAAACCCAGCCGGCTTCGTGCAGCAGCCATCTCGAACCGCTATTTATTTCAAAAAACAAAAACAGCCTTTTTCTATACGAAAAAGGCTCAGGCTGTCAAGAAAGCCACACGAAGTGAACCATGCGTACCAACGCAGGTGGGGTATCTTTCCGGAAGAGTTTACGTCCGCCTTTGAAATTCGTGAAAATACCTTCAAATCTAATCCAATTCACGAGTTTCAACAGCGGCTGGAGGAGGATACCCCACCGGAGTATCACACAAATTCAGGCTTCGACAAGCTCAGCCTTTTTCTATACGAAAAAGGCTGTTCCCATTAACGCTGATATGGAAAGCACGATCAATGGATGAAGCTTAAACTTGGCCATCCCCAGCACCGCAAAGACAAAAATAAATACCATCAGCAGTGTGTGCAGATTCAAGCCGAGCAAAGGCTGTCCGTTTCTTGCGACCCGGTAGGCCGCATACAGTACCAAAGCGGCAACCATTGGCTTCAAGCCGTAAAATATAGCCTTCATAAACTTTTCGCTGCTCGATTTATAAAAAAACAAGGCTAACGCTATTATAATAAGAAAGGATGGTACAATCATGCCTACCGATGCGGCAACCGCTCCGAGAAGCCCGTCAGCCTTGTAACCGATTAATACCGCGCTGTTCGTAGCTATCGGTCCGGGCGACATGCCCGCAAGAGCGACGGCATCCGCAAACGCTCCCGGCGTCAGCCAGCCTTGGGACACCACCTCATGCTCAATGACGGATAAAATGGCAAAGCCTCCGCCGAAGGAAACCAAGCCTACTTTAAAAAAAGTCCAAAACAAAGCCCAAAGCACAGATCAACGCCCCCTCTCAGCGCGGCTCATATCCCGTCGCCCCAAATATATTGACCTGGATCGACAACGGCGGAAGCCCTTGTTTTTGTCTTGGCGGACGTTTCCCGGCTTAAGAAGACACCCCATTTTTCTTTCCACTTATATACCGCATAACCGGCAGTTGTCCCCATAAGCAGGAGCAGTGCGGGATGAAGGCCGGTGAACAGCAGTCCAGCTAAGCCCCCCAATACGATCAGCATAGTCGTTTTGTCATATACCGCCGACTTCCACATTCTCCAGCCGGAGACGGCAATGAAGGCAACGACCGCGGCATGAATACCTTCAAAAGCCGCTGTTATTTTCTTGTTGTCCTGCACTGCGGAATATCCGATCGTTAACAGAAGCATAATAACAAAAGTAGGCAATGAAATGCCTAGAACGGCGGCAATCGCCCCCGGCAGACCGGCTAATCGGAATCCGATTAAAGTAGCCGTATTGACACCGATCCCGCCCGGAGCGGACGAAGCGATAGACAGCACATTGTTCATTTCCTCCGAATCCATCCATGCCCGGGTTTCTACGATTTCCTTTTCTATAACCGGGATCATAGCGTAGCCCCCGCCGAATGTTACCGGGCTTATTTTGCTAAACGAAATTAACAAATTCCACAGTAAAGACGCTTTCTCCCCGTTGCGTTCCCCAATCATCTACAGCATCCCCTGTTCATTTGACCTGTTATGTCCATTATAACTGACTTTTTATCTTTTTGAAATAAACTATAGTATAATTCTTTTTTATTTTAGATAAAAGGGATGGTTATAATCGTTTCACAACAGAAAAAGCTTCTTTTTTCAGCGGGATACTATGAATTAAACTCCTACTTTATTTCATTTTTATTTTTTCATCCTGAGCGCTCGTCTATACATCTCCAGCCATCTCATGGCCGTCCGTTCCCAGGTGAATTGCTCCATTACCTTTCGAACGCTTTCTTCCCCCATACGGCGTACCAACGCTTCGTTCGTCAGCAGGGAAGCAATTCTGGGCGCCAGCTCCTTGTCTAGCTGGGAAGGGCCAATTAAATATCCTGTAACTCCATTGCCGATAATCTCCTTCATGCCCCCAGCCCTCGTCGCTACCACCGGCACGCCGGAAGCCATCGCTTCTACATTCACCAGGCCGAACGCTTCTTTATGATTGGAGGGAACGACAAGCACGTCGGCGAGACGGAACCAGGACGCGATCTCCGAATGCGGAACGAACGGCACGAAACGAATGTGCTTGGGCATCTGCGCGCCGATCCGGTGCAGCTTCCGTACATAAGGCGTCATTTTATTCGAGCCGTAATGAGCGCTGCCCACTACCAGAAGCACAGCTTCCGGCACCTGAGCCGCAATCTGCCGCATAACCCGAAGCAGGTGATGAACGCCCTTCATCTCGATTAAACGGCCCACATACAAAACGATCTTTTTACCTGTATAGCCAAGCTCCGCTAGCTTCAGCCGCCGCTGCCGCTCCCCCTCCTCCGACCACCGGGATAGAAAGGCGCCGCTGTCGACCCCTAGATGGTTAACGGCCACCTTGCCTCTGACGGCAGGCACTTTGCGAATAAGCTGCTCCTTCAAAAAATAGCTGTTGACCACAATGCGGTCCGCGGCAGCCAGACAGCTTCGAAGCTCGGCTTCACCGATATGCGGCCGTGAAACAAAGGTCAGGGAATGCAGGGAAAGCCACAGTCTCGCTTTCGGATAAGCCTGGCGAAGCTGACGGATAAACCGCGGGCGATTCTCCACCTGAATGATAGCGGGACGCAGCTCGGCAAGCCTGCGGGCAACCTGGCGAATGTAGCCCAACGGAGACGGGCAGGGAACCCTGACGTACTGGACGCCTTCGATAGTTTCGGAGAGCGCTCTCCCCTTCACTATTTTGCCAAATACGACCGGCTGCACCTCCTGCGTCATCCGCTTGGCCACCTGCTCCACCACAAGCTCCACCGAGCTGCTTACCGCAGACGGAATAGCAAAAGAGCCCGGGGTCACGATCACTACCACAGGTCGGCTCATATTGTTGCCCCCTCCTAGAAGATTACCGAATGCGATATCGTTCGGAAAATTGCTTCATTATATTCAGGTGGAAGCCGGGAGGTTATGGATCAGGCAAAATGAGTCCGGAAATGTAATTTTACGGACCAAAGCCAGAATCAGGACCGATTATATGAGACAGGCATCACAGAGATCAATCAATGCCCACCGCACCTGTCCATACACTGAGGGCAAGGACGACATATGCTGTAGAGTCAGGCAGATACCATACCCGTTTTGCGGAAGGAGTGAATCCCATGCAATCTCCCTATGTGGGCATCCTCGTTAACAACAAGCTACACCGCAGAATCCCTCTAGGGAAAACCAAATACGAAGCCATTGAATTCTATGTAGAAGCAGGAAAAAAATACGGCTTTACGCCTTGTTTTTTCCGGATCGAGGATTACCGTCCCGGACGGCTCATGAGCGCTTATGTAATGGAATCCGGAGCGTTCACCAAAAAAGACGTCCCGGCGCCGAATGTCATTCACAACCGCGCGATCTATTCCAGCTTAAGCCAGAACCGCAAGCTGAGGTCCTGTCCCTTGCAGGCAAGCAGATTTTCAACCGCTGGAACCGATACGGCAAGCTTCGTATTCAACAGCTGCTAAACCAGGATCCTAACCTGCGTCCGCACCTGCCGGGAACTTATAAAGCGACGGCCGGCAATATTGCCATCATGATGCGGCTTTACGATGAGCTTATCATCAAGCCGAATAAAAGCAGCATCGGGCGGGGCGTGATGAAGATGGAACGGATTTCGTCCGGCTGGAAGCTGACGTACCCGGCCAGCTTAAGCATTCACAACCAAAAGTGGAAAACCGTTCGCTTCAAGGGCTCACTGCTGCCTTCGGTGCTCCAAAAAAGATTAAGAAGCACAAGCTACATCGTACAGCAGCGTCTTCCTCTCGCTACCTACCGCGGCCGTCCCTTCGATCTGCGGGTTTCGGTCCAGCGCGGCGGATCGGGCACATGGCAGGTTACAGGTATTGTCGCGAAGGTGGCCTCCACCAAAACATTTTTAACGAATGTAGCGCAGGGCGGCTCCGTTCATAAGCTGAAGGAGATTCTGAGCCAAGAATATTCCCATCTCAACATGGACGAAGTCGTGCGGGATATTCAAGATTTCTCGATTCGCATCGCTCGTTATTTGGCACAAAAGCTGCCTCATATCGCCGATCTCGGGCTGGATATCGGCATAACCGCAGACGGTTTCCCGCTTTTCATTGAATGCAATAGCAAGGATCAGCGGTACAGCTTCCGGGAGGCAGGCATGAATCAAGAGTGGAGAGCTACTTATTTCACCCCTATGGCCTATGCCAAATATTTGCTGGACAAAGCCTCCGCTCCCCCCAGAGCGATCCCTAACAGGGTCGCTCCGGATATAGGCAGCATCCCCTCGTTTTAAAGTCCGGACCGGTTCAATGCGCAGATCCCGAACCCGGGACGCTCTAGCGTGCGGCTTCCACCTCGGCATGCCGGAAGCAGCGGATCGTATGATCGTTTACCATCCCGGTCGCCTGCATATACGCGTAGCAAATCGTCGTGCCGATAAATTTGAAGCCCCGCTTCTTCAAATCCTTGCTCATCGCGTCGGATTCTGCCGTGCGCGCCGGCACCTCGCCGAGCGATTGCCGGTGATGGTGCAATGGACTGCCCCCAACAAACTGCCAAATGTACCGGTCAAAGCTCCCAAACTCCTCTTTTACCCGCAAAAAAGCCTGTGCATTCGTCACAGCCGACTGCACCTTGAGCTTGTTGCGAATAATCCCCTCATCCTGCAGCAGCTCCGCCATTTTCGCTTCATCGTAGAGAGCCACCCGCTCCGGATCGAATCCGTCAAACACTTCACGGTAACGGGCCCGCTTCTTCAGAACCGTGTACCAGCTCAACCCGGCCTGCGCGCCCTCCAGCACCAGCATTTCAAACAGCTTGCGGTCGTCGTGAACGGGAACCCCCCATTCCTTGTCGTGATAGTCTATGTACAACGGATCGGAATTGACCCACCCACAGCGTTCTTTCTGCATCAGCCTGTTCGCTCCCTTTCTCTTCGTTTAAAACGATCATACCATATCATATGGACAAGTTTTGTCATAGTTAAGGAAAAACAAACGCAAATCAAGCTGCCAATTTACCTTGAAGTGAATAAGCGCACAGCACGAAAAGACCCCGTCCCGTAAAGAGCGAAGTCCAGCCGCTGAAGTATAAGAGAACAAAATCGGCCAATCAACCCTTAGCAAAAAGGCCCCTGCCCAGTGGAGGCCGCTGAAAAAGTCATCGCTGCGAGTACGGAACATGCTTACGCTCGCTGTTGTCCCTGGATTTCTTGGGTTATCTTCCGCTTGCAGCGGTTGAAATCCGGGAGCAAGGGCGAACGCTCGCGCTTCTACATTACGTTCCTCTAGTTACAGCGGCCTCGCCCCGTACGGGCCTAGAAAAAAATGCGGACCAGACCGCCCCGGAGCGGTGTCCTTCCGCACCGCACGCGGGGCTCGGCCGGCCGCTGCACAGCACCGCATCGCGCATGTCGGAAAATTAAGCGCGATCCGTCTCTCGCCGCCTTCGTTAAAGTCTCTTCGTACCGAACGCGCCGCCGCCCGTCAACAGCGCCGCGCCGTACGATGATTCCACCCGCCCGCTCGGCAAGAGCTTAACGCCCAAGGAAGCGCGGGAGCGGCTCTATGTCGGTTCTGTGACTACCAGCCGAAGGCAATCCCGTCGCCGCGGGGATCGGCGGCGCCGCTAAGCAGCCCGTTCGGACCGATCGAAATGCCTTGCGCCTGACCCATCATGCCGTCCCATGCTTGCATCAGCTCAACCTTATGCCCCCACTGCTGAAGTTGGGCGCCAATCGCCTCGAAGCCGCGATTCTCGATACGGAGCGCGTCTCCGTCTTCACCCCAGGTCCGGCCGTATACCCAGCGCGGCAGCGCAAGCGCTTCTTGGATGGTGCAGCCGTAGTCCAAGACCCCGGTCATCACGGACAATTGGGTCTGCGGCTGTCCTTCGCCTCCCTGCGTGCCGAACAGCAGCGTCGGCTTGCCGCCGCGGCAGATCATCGCAGGCATCAGCGTATGAAAGCACCGTTTGCGGGGAGCCAGCACATTGGCCTCGCCGGCGTCCAAGGAGAAGAAGGAGCCTCTGTTCTGCATCAGCACGCCGCTCTCACCGGCCACATATCCGGAGCCAAAGTCGAAATACAAGCTTTGAATAAAAGAAACCGCGTTGCCCTCGTCATCCACCACAGCGGCATAGGCCGTATCCTGTCCGATCGCCCGCGACAGAAACGGGGCTCCCTGCGGCGGATGAAGCGGCAGCTCCTGAAACAGCTTGCGGGCATATTCCTTGGACAGCAGCCTGTCGAGCGGAATATCCGCGAAATCCGGATCTGTAAGATACCGGTCGCGGTCGCGAAACGCCTTTTTGACCACTTCCGTCATCAGATGATAAAACTGTGCGGATTCCCTGGGGACAGCCGCCAAATCGAGCGATTCCAGCATATTCATCATCATCAGAGCTGAGAAGCCCTGCGAATTCGGCGGCATCTGATATATTTCATGACCGCGGTAGGCCGTCGACAGCGGTTTCACCCAATCACTCCGATGGCTCGCAAAGTCTTCCTCCTCCAGACAGCCTCCATCCTTGCGGATGGCATCTACGATAGCTTGCATGACCTTACCTTTATAAAACGCATCGCGGCCTTGTTCCTGTACGGCCCTCAATGCAGCGGCAAGCTCCGGCTGCACCAGCCGGTCGCCCGGAAGCAGCAGCTTGCCGGAACGCATATACGTACGGGCCAGCCCGGCCTGCCCGCGGATGAGCTGTTCGTTGCGGCATATCCAATAGTACAAATTGCGGGAAATCGGGAAGCCTTCCTCCGCATAAGCGGCAGCAGGGGCAAGCAGCGCGTCCCACGGCAGGCGTCCGTATTTCGCCGATACTTCCCACCACGCGTCGACCATCCCCGGTACCGTTACGGCCGATTGTACCCCCCTCTGCGGGATCGCGGTCAGCCCTTGGCTCAAATAAAATTCCGGCGTCGCCCGGCGGCCGGACCTTCCCGTGCCGTTAAGACCGGTAATACACTTCTCCTTGGCAGAATACATCAGCATAAAAGCGTCTCCGCCCAAGCCTGTCATATGAGGATAAACGACAGCCAATGCGGCGCTGATCGCAACCGCGGCGTCGAATGCATTGCCGCCTTGCTGCAGAATCCTTCCTCCCACCATGCTGGCCAGATAGTGAGGCGTCGCAATCATTGCATGAAAAGCCGTCGGCATGATCGGATTCATTGGATCTCCCTCCATTAAGTTCATTTTACCGAACACGTTCCTATTATTCATACGAAGCGGAACGGCTACAGCTGGTCGGCGTATACGTCCAAAGCAGCCTGCACAGCGCTGCCGGCATGCACATCGGCACGATGCCGGATAAGCACCGCTTCAAGCGCTCCGAGCAAATGGAGCACGTTCTTTTTATTGCAGCTGTAGCCCATCGTCCCGATTCTCCATATTTTCCCTTTCAGCGGACCGAACGAGCTCGCAATTTCGATGCCGAACTGCTCCAGAAGCATGGAACGGACGGATTCGCCGTCAATCCCTGCCGGAATTTCAATGCAGGTCACCACCGGCATTTTACAGTCCGGATCTCCATAGAAGTCAAGCCCCATCGCGGCAAGACCGGCCACCAGCGCCCGCTCGTGCAGCAAATGGCGCCGGAACCTTGGCTCCAGGCCCTCCAGCAGCGCTATACGAAGACCTTCGCGAAGCGCATACAGCATGGAAGTCGCTTCCGTATGGTGATTGAGACGGGCAGGGCTCCAATAGTCCTGCAGCTGGCTCAAGTCCAGGTAATTGCTTTGAATGGTGCGGCCCGGCGCAGCAGGAGGAGCCGATTTGTCCCGCAGGCCCCGCTCGATTTTTTTACGCCGGAGCACCTTCGCCTCGATGCGATCATTGTACGTAATCGGGGACATTCCGCTCGGAACGGACAAGCACTTCTGCGTACCCCCGATAACCGCATCGAGCATCCATTCGTCCGTCTTCACTTCCACGCCGCCGATCGTAGCGACAGCGTCAACAATCAGCAATATATCACGTTCTCTGCAGGCAGCGCCCAGCTCAGACAACGGTTGTATGCGTCCGGTAGATGTTTCTCCATGGACAACGGCTACAATGGCCGGATGTTCACGATCCATGGCTTCGATGATTTCCCGGGGGTCGAAGACCTGTCCCCATTCTTTTTCAATCGTGGCTACTTCGGCTCCGCAGCGCTCGGCAATTTCCCACAGCAGGTAGCCGAAACGGCCGTAAATCGGAATCAGCACCTTGTCACCAGGCTCGATTACACTCGTTAATACCGCTTCAATCCCGCTTCGCGACGTTCCGTCGACCGGATACGCCCATTGGTTATGCGTTTGAAACAGATGCCTGAGCATCTCCATCGTTTCATTCATCAGTCCGGTAAATTCCGGATCAAACTGCCCTAGAATCGGGAATGACATCGCCCGCAGCACCCGCGGATCCACTTCTACCGGACCCGGAGTCATAATGGTGCGCGGGGAAGGAGATAAATCGCCGTAGGTCTTCATAGTATCGCTCCTTTGTTCGTTCCGGTGCCGGCGTTCGTGTAACACAATGAGTACAGCAGCTGGGCCAGCACAAAAACACCGGTTCCCAAGTCCCTTGGGGACGTATATTCGAGAGGGGAATGACTGATTCCCCGATGGCTCGGCACGAAAAGCATCGCCGTCGGACAGCTGCGCTGAAACATCTGCGCATCATGCCCTGCACCGCTGACCATGCGGCGGTAAGGGATGCCGTACTCCCGGCATACGGCTTCCGTTTCTGCCGATAAAGCTGCCGTCATCGGCGCAGGCTCCACATCCATCCATAGCGAATGGCAGAGCCTCAGCTCCTGGGCGGCCGCGATTGCCGAGAACTGCTCCAGCATGGCTGAGCAGAAGCCGTGAAGCACATCCGTCCGGTCATGCCGGACATCGACCGTAAACGTCACCTTGCCCGGAATAACGTTAGACGTGTTCGGCTCCAGCTCCAAGCGGCCTACCGTCGCAACCAGCGGCGCGCCCTCCTGCAATGCGGACAAGCGCAGCTGCCGGATCATCTCTACCGCACCGGCCAGTGCATCCCTGCGCATCAGCATCGGCGTCGTGCCCGCGTGATTGGCTTCGCCGTACACCTCGAAGGTAAACCGCCTTTGCCCAACTATCGCATCGACGATACCTACGGACAAAGCTTCGTTTTCCAGCACGATTCCCTGTTCCACATGCAGCTCGATGAAAGCGGCGAAATCCGAGCGGGCCGCTTCCTTCTGATCCGCCCGTCCGAAGCCTGCAGCCCGCATCGCATCCATAAAACCGATGCCCGCTCCGTCCCGGAGCCCTTCCATATCCTCCTCGCGGAAAGCCCCGGTTATGCTACCCGAGCCCCAATAAGCTTTCGGGAAGCGGCTGCCTTCTTCCTCGCACAAAGAAATGATTTCGACCGGACGCTTCGGCCGGCCATACCGTTCTTTCAAAAAGCTGACGGCCAGCAGCGCAGCGGCTATCCCGTAAGCGCCGTCGTACCGTCCGCCCTGCGTAACCGTATCGATATGAGAGCCTGTCAAGATAGCAGGAGCTTCGCTGTCCGTTCCCTCCAGACGGCCGTATAGATTGCCGGACCGGTCAAAGCTGACCGTCAAGCCAGCATTCTCCATCCGTTCAGCCAGCGCTTGCTGCGCATCAACCCAGCTCTCCGAGTAGAGCAGCCGGGTAACGCCGCCTGCGGCGTCGGCGCCGTAGCCCGACAGCCGCTGCAGCAGCTGCTCCGCCTTTTGCCCGAAGCCCGCACAGAGCTCCTTCATCTCCTCATCCGTAACGGACATCCATTCGCTCATCGCTGCTCCCCCTTGCTTGTTCTGCGCATGACGCTCGCTTGGAGCCCCCCGGTAACCTCGCCGGCTTCCGGGCGGCGCTATTCAACCGCGGCGGCGCTCTGAGCTGCAGCGCCGGCCCCTGCGGAGGATGACAGGCCCCGCTGGCCGAATCCAAGCGGACCTACTACGCCATCCTTGCTGTTGTATATTTCCTGCCCTCGGCACAAAGTCACAGCCACACGGCAGCTGAATGTCCGGCCTGTATAAGGGCTGTGCTTATGGCGCGAATACAGCTGCGCCGCTTCCAGCGTATAATCGGCCTTCGGATCGACAAGAACGATATCGGCATCCGCGCCGATCCGGATCTCGCCCTTCCGGTAATCCAACCCGAACCGTTTGGCCGGCAGGTAGGACAGCATCTCGGCAAGCTTCTCAAGCGGCATGCCTCTGAGCACATGCGCTTCATGAAGCATCACTTCAAGCGTGTTCTGAGCGCCGGAAATGCCGCCCCATGCGTCGAAGAAGCTGCCGCTCTCCGGCGATTTCATCCAGGCCGGGCAGGGCGAATCGTCCGAAGCGATAACATCGACGCGCCCTTGCTCCACAGCCCGCCACAGCTTCTCCTGCTCGGACTCGCTGCGCAGCGGAGGCGCGCACTTAGCCACCGCTCCGAGCCGCTCCATATCCTCTTCCGTGAATGCCAAATAATGCGGGCATGTCTCCGAGGTCACATTCATCCCCACCTGCTTCGCCCGATCGATCAGCTCGATCGCCGCCTCGCTGCTGATATGGACGAAATGCAGCGCGCAGCCGGTATGCCGGGCGTAAAACAACGCCCGGTTGACCGCCTCCAGCTCCGCCAGCACCGGGCGGGTCGCAGCGTAGTCGAGCGCGGACGTCTTGCCTGCGCTCCGGGCCCGCTCCGCCAAGCGGGAGGTGAGCGAGTCGCTCTCCGCATGAAGGGCCAGCACACCATTCAGCGCGGCGATCCGCTTCATCCCTTCGTACAGGGTCAGGTCATCGACCTCGCGGAAAATGTCCTCGCCTTCGCCACCCGGAGCGGACAGAAAGGCCTTGAAGCCGACCACGCCGGCTTCGGCTAGCCCTTCAAGCTGGTCCCGGTTGCCGGGGCACGAAACCGCCCCATATCGCATAATCCACATGCGAATGCTCTTTAGCGGCATCCAGCTTCTGCTGAAGGGCGGATAAACTGACCGTCGGAGGCGTTCCGTTCAGCGGCATATCGATGTAAGTCGTGACGCCCCCTGCGGCAAGCGCCGCCGAGCCTGTGGCGAACCCTTCCCAATGCCCCATGCCGGGCTCATTCAAATGCACGTGCGCATCGACCAGACCGGGAAGCACATAATGCCCTTCAGCGTCGATAACCCGTGAAGCTTCCGATTCCAGACGGTCCGCCAGCTGCGCAATCAAGCCGTCTCGAATCCCGATATCCAGCTTCCGTGTCCCGCCTCTTAACACAACCAAACCGTTCTTAATAATAGTATCCAATCGGTCAGACATGGCCGGCTCCTCCTTCGCTCGTTTGATTGGCTGTTTAGCTTATTTGAGGAAATTTATATTAAGGCTGCTTACATTTATCTATTTATATAGAAGAACTAGCTTCCTCTGTACGTGCTGTACCCGCCCGGAGCGACCAAAAGAGGCACATGATAGTGACTCGCGGAGTCGCCGACACCGAAGCGGACAGGTACCTGATCCAGGAACGGGAACTGCCCGGAGGAGATTTCATCGCCGTGGTCCTGCCCCGCCAGCCGATAATATTCCGCCACATGAAATACCAGCTCATACGCGCCGGGCTGCAGCGCTTCTCCCTCCAGCAGCGGCTTATCTACGCGGCCATCCGCATTGGTTTTGCTGCCCAGCAGATACTTTCGCTCCCCTCCTGTGCTCAATCGAAACAGCTCCAGGCGCATGCCTACGGCCGGACGGCCGCAGGACAGCTCCAGCACGTGCGTCGTTAACCTTCCCGCCATCGCCTTCCCCTCTTTCACCATTCATTTCGTGCCGCGCGACTTAACATTCACTAAGGCATCGTTGTGCCAGATCATTATTGCTTTATAAGGAGATTAGATCGTCGAGACGGAACCGCGTGATCTTGAATACTTCCCTGAGCGCCGCAGCAAGCTCGGCATCGGCTTCATTGTCTACCCGCTCCCGCATGGACGCGGCGATGGTATCCTTCGTCTGCCCGCGGACCGCCATAATAAACGGAAACCCGAACCTTTCCGTATAAGTCCGGTTCCAGGCGGTGAAAGCCTCGAACTCTTCCGGTGAAAGCTGATCCAAACCGGCTCCCTGCTGTTCTTTAACGGAGGCGTCGGTCATATGAAGCTTGCCCGCCAAATCGGGGTGCGCCCGAAGCAGCTCCAGCTTCTCTGCAAGCGCCGCCTCCTCCACTACGCGGACCATGGCCCGGTGCAGCTGCTCGATCGACTGAAACGGCCGGGCTGTCCATGCCCGTTTGGCTACCCAGGGCGAATGCTCGAAAATCCAGCCAAGCGTTTCCGCGAATGCTTCGGAGGTCATTCGGTTCACTTGTCCCAATGTGATTTCCATGATAGATATCGCCTCCTTTTTATATAAATCGCTTTATGATATGTTATGTTTTATTACACGATTATGAGGTCGCAGAGGGAAGGTGTCAACAGACTCCCGTGGCATTCAGACCGTTTTTGTGCATCGGGACTAATGAAACCTAAATTATTCGGTGAGCCCAACCGTATTTTACAAGCGCGCTTTCAGTCCTTATGGATACGCCCGGCGCAATCCCCTGTGGGCTTCGGCCCCCGCCTTTAATCTAAAAAACGAGGGATTGGAGAATCCCTCCAATCCCTCGCCCCATTCCCCGATTGATTCTTGTCCTTATACCGTCCCAACCCTGACGCCCAGCTCGTTTAACCAGCGGCGGTACGCCACGGAAAGCACATCCGCTTTATGATTCAGCTCCGCCTGAAGATCCAGCGGCAGCAGCTCCGGCTTTTGCGTTTCGATAATCCAGGCGTCCTGCTCGAACACCGTGTTTTGAAAATGGATAAACTGCTCATCCGGCACATCGAATGCATAGTTGCGCGATACAACCATGTATACAACACTCTCTTTGTCACCTACCGGATTGATCGTCAGCAAAATCCACAGCGTCTGCCCCGTATCCGCATCCTTCTTGGACAATCTGGCCGCCAGCGGACGAAATACTTCCTTCACATAGACGTAAGTCGTTCCTTCCTCGGCATCCGATCCGGAATGAGCGACCGGCTGAAAAATCGGAATATCCTCCGTGTAGATCCGGTCCGGCTCCTTGAAAATCTTGAAATCAGGCAGCTCGGCAAAATCCGGATGGCCCAGCAAGCCCCCGTGCACGAACATCAGGTGGGCGAAATCGGTGAAGTTTTCAATGATGCGGGTGGCGGCGGCATTCACATGGTAAGGCCCGCAGGCGAGCGGCCGGAATGCAGGGTTATCGAATTCCTCAAAATCGGGCAAAGGCTTCTTCGCCTCTCCTATGCATACCCAGATCAAACCGTATTTCTCCACACAGGCATACGTCGTCGCCTTCGCTCTCACCGGAATCTTCTCGTCCTTGCGCTGCGCCGGAATACAGACGCATTGGCCTGCGGTATCGTACTTCCAGCCATGGTAAGGACAGACCAGCACCCCGTCCTCTACCCAGCCCTTGGACAGCATAGCCCCGCGGTGGATACATAAATCGCGGACGGCGTGAACCCCTTTGGGCGTACGATAAACCGCCACGCGTTCGCCTAAAACGATCACGCCGACCGGCTTCTCGCCCAGCTCCTGAGCGGAAAGCACAGGATGCCATTCATTTTCCAATACCGGATCGGCCAATCTTTCCAATTGCACAGCAGCTTGTTGTTTCATCGTTCAACGCCTCCATAGATTCAATGTATAATTAGGATTCAGTCAGTCCGGCAAGGCTGTTCTTATCTACTCCACCACACGAAAAACGGGATATTCCGGCGCCAGCTTGGCTCTCAGCCGGTCCACTCTCGCCTGCGCGCGGCGTATGATCTCCTGCTCATCCACCAGCGTGCAGGCGCCATGCTCCACGACAACCTGACCGTTAACCAGCACCGTGTCGACATCGTTGCCGTTAGCGTTATACACCAGCGCGGAGCTGGCCCGGTGAACGGGACTTATATGCGCCTTCCTCAGATCGACAACGACCACGTCCGCCTTTTTCCCAGGCTCCAGGCTGCCCAAATCCCGCTCGCGCCCCATCGCCCTGGCCCCGTTCACGGTGGCCAGCTGCAGTACCTCCATCGGAGGCAGCAGGGTGGAATCCAGCTGATTGACCTTGTGCAGACAAGCGGTAAACTTCAATACCTCCAGGTTATCCTGACAGTTGTTGCTGCCCGGCCCGTCGGTTCCGAGCGCGACGTTGATTCCAAGCTTCAGCATATCGGGCACCCGGGCTACGCCTGAGGCCAGATACATATTGGATACAGGGCAGTGCACGACTGAAGCCTTTGCCCTGGCGATCGATTCCAGCTCCCCGTCGTCCAGCCAGACGCCATGCACCACCTGCGTCTTCGGCCCAAGGAGGCCGACAGCTTCCAGCAGCTCCAGATTGCGCAGACCGAACCGCGCCTTCGTATTTTCAATTTGATCGCTGGTTTCAGCTACGTGAATATGGGAAATCAGCTGCCGCCTTTCGCTGTATTTGGCCGCATGCTCAAGAAATGCTCTGGAGCATCCGTACAAATTCAGCGGGCCCATCGCAATTTCGATCCGCCCCGACGCCGCTCCGTCCCATTGATCGAGCAGTTTGTCGGTGTTAGCGAAAATCTCTTCCTCCGTCTCGCGAAGTTTCGGTTCGTAGCTTAAATCTACGCCTCCCCGCGCCATACAGCCCCGGATGCCCGATTCCTCCATCGCACGCAGTACACCGTCGTCATTCTCCGGATACGTATGCACATAATGATGGTCCATGATATAGGTAGCGCCCGACTTTAAATTCTCGATGCAGCCGATGAGAGCGGCCAAATAAAAATCTTCCGCCTCCATCGCAAGGGACGACGGCCAAATAATTTGTCTGAGCCACTGGGCCAGCGGCATATCGTCCGACACGCCTCGGATGAACGTCTGGAACAAATGCGTGTGCGTATTGACCAGTCCGGGAACGATGACCTTCCCTTCCGCATCATGGACCCAGCTTGCAGATTCAAGCAGCGCCTGCTTGGAGCCGTCCTGCGGCCATTCGCCGACCTCCCGAATGGTATCGTGCTCGATATACACATAGCCGGGCTTATATACGCTGCGATCCGGATTCATTGTCAGCACCGTTCCATTATAAATAAGCTTCTTGGTCACTCCGCCGCCTCCCTCACCAATTGCATCCTGCTCTTTCACGCTGGCTGCTCGTTGAATACTTCAATAATTTATGTCAGATTTCTTGACATGATTATAAAATGGTTTCAGAGAGGCCGTCAATAAATTGTTAACCCGTTTTCATCTGTTTGTTTACGAATAACATATAAACATCCGTTTTTTGTTACGATTTATAACAAATTCATTGCCGAGAGAGAACAAAACCTTTTAAACATGCTATAATCGATAACAATCCTATTTCTCATTCGATTTCAGAGGTTCATGGAATATAAAAAAAGGAGGCGCTCTGCGTTGGAACAGCCTGCTGTCGATCAAACCGATCAAGAAATTATAAAAATGCTGCTCGAAAACGGCAGAATGTCTTATTCAAAAATCGGAGAACTGTTGAAATTGTCCCGCGTTGCCATTCAAAAACGGGTAGAGGCTTTGGTGGAGGCTGGAATTATCGAAAATTTCACGATCCGTGTCAATGCGACGAAGCTCGGTCAATCGGTGCCTGTTTTTTTTGAGGTGGAGGTGGAGCCTCGTTATGCAGAGGCGGTAGGCAATGCTCTGGCGGAGGATCCAAATGTGGTCAGCATTTATCAGATGACAGGCCCCAGCACGCTTCATATGCACGCCCTGCTCAAAGACGAGCCGGATCTGGAGCGGTTTTTGTACAAAAAAATATATGCCCTGGAGGGCGTAGTACGTGTGGAAACGCATTTGACAATCCGGAGATTCAAGCAGGGTACCGGACTTGAGCTGTGAGTCACAGCCAAGCCTGGACGATTCCGCAAGGAAAAGCTATTGAGCGGGATGCTCCCTCTCCTTGATGTAGGAGGACGGGGGCAGCCCTATTTTCCGTTTGAATACCTTGTGAAAATAAGAAGGATCGCAGTAGCCCAAATATTCGGCGATGTCCGCAACCGTCATCCGGGAATGCTGAAGCAGGTAGATAGCACGCCGGATTCTCTCCGCATGAATATAATCTCCGATCGTCTGCCCGGTCATTTCCCGAAACAGCACCGCAGCATAGTTCGGACTTTTGTCGATAACGGTGCCCAGCTCCTCCTTCGTCACGCGTTCCCTGTAATGATTCTGCACATACTGCTTCATCTGCTCCGCATGCCGGTGCTTCACGTCGGACCGGTGCCCCTCGTCGATTTCCCGGTTCCAGTGGGTCAGCGACTCCAGCAGCAGCGCCTGACACATCGCTTCGCGGTACGGAAGCCGTTCGTTCCACTGATCGAACATCGTCTTGAACCGCTGCTGAAGCAGCTCGAACCGCTCGGTCTTCCATTGCCTTGGCTGAAGCTCTTCCAGAATGGGCAGCAGCGCCGGTTCCCCCGCAGTCCCTTCCGCATAGCTGAAGGTAACAACGTATTTAGCATGCGTTACCGTCGGAATCGATTTGCCGTAATAGGCGGCTTGCTGAGGAAGAAACAGCAGATCGCCTTTGTCGAGCATCTTTTTCTCCCCTTCCACCCAATACAAGCATTTGCCGTAAGTCATCAGGATGATAGAGTGCAGATGAACGCCGCGCTCTCCCTCATCGAACCAATGGACGCCCGTATCTTGAACTACCGAGTGAACCTGCAGCATAACAAACCCCCGTCCCGTATCAATTATGTACTATTATACATTTATCGTACTATAGTTCATAGCGCGATTCGACATTTTTCCCTACAATGAGGTCAACAGCAGCTAACTAAGGAGTGAAATTGACCAATGTTACGTAAAACGAAAATTATGTGTACCATGGGCCCGGCCTGTGATTCCGTAGAAACTCTTAAAGAATTAATCCGCTCCGGCATGAACGCCGCGAGATTGAACCTGGCCCATGGCGACCTGGACGAACATAAAGGAAGAATCGACCGCGTGCGTCAAGCAGCCGGCGAGCTGGGCGCCACCGTGTCCATTCTGCTCGATATTAAAGGCCCGGAAATCCGGACAGGCGTCCTGCAGGAGCCTTCTTACCATTTGCAAACGAACGAGACGATCACCTTGACGACGGAGCAGATTCAAGGTACAGCTAGCCGGGTGTCCGTTTCCTATGACGGCTTGACCCGCGACGTAGCAGTCGGTTCCCGCATTCTGATCGACGACGGTCTCATCGAGCTGAAAGTCGAAGCGATCGAAGGCACGGAAATTCACTGCCGCATCCTCAACGGCGGCGTCATCAAATCGCGCAAAGGCGTTAACTTGCCGGGCGTCCGTACCTCTCTGCCGGGCGTAACCGAGCGCGACGTTATGCACATCCAGTTCGGCATCGAGCAGGGCATCGACATTATTGCCGCCTCCTTCGTCCGCAAAGCGAGCGATATTATTGAAATCCGCCGCCTGCTGGAGGAAAATAACGCTTCGCACATTCAAATCATTTCCAAGATCGAGAACCAGGAAGGCGTCGACAATCTCGATGAAATTCTGGAAGCTTCCGACGGTCTGATGGTAGCGCGCGGGGATCTCGGCGTCGAAATTCCGGTCGAGGAAGTGCCGATCATTCAGAAGCAGATGATTCAAAAAGGCAACGCCGTAGGCAAGCCGGTCATTACGGCTACGCATATGCTCGATTCCATGCAGTACAATCCGCGCCCTACCCGCGCCGAAGCGAGCGACGTGGCCAATGCGGTGTATGACGGCACCGATGTGCTGATGCTCTCCGGCGAGACGGCTGCAGGGAAATATCCGATCGAAGCCGTTCGCACGATGTCGGCCATCGCAGCGAATATCGAGGCTTCTCTGAATTATGATGAAATTTTTCAGAAGAAGACCGCGATTCACAAAACGAACATCACCGAAGTGATCAGCCAAGCGGCGGTCAGCTCTTCGCTTAACTTGGATGCCAAAGCGATCATTACGCCGACGGAAAGCGGATTTAGCGCCAGAATGGTTGCCAAATACCGCCCGAAAGCGCCGATTATCGCCGTCACGGCAGATGAACGGGTGCAGCGCCGTCTCAGCCTGTTCTGGGGCGTCATTCCGGTAAATCGAGCCGAAGGTCGTTTCGACCGACGCCATGTTTGCCTCCGCGCTGGAATCGGGGCAAAAATCCGGTCTGCTGGAAACCGGCGACCTGGTTGTCGTGAGTGCGGGCGTACCGGTCGGCCAATCCGGCTCGACGAATTTGATCAAGATTCAGCACGTATAATCCGAACGGTAAAGCATAGAAATAACAAAATAAAGCAGCAGGGTCTCCGCTCTTGGACTCTGCTGCTTTTTCATCTTTCATTATAAGAGAATGCGCATCGCCGCAACCTGCTCCCCGTCCGCAAGCCGATGATGGATTTGCCGCCGAAGCCATGTATAATGAGAATACCCGCTCCTCCGGGATGGAGAAGGCCGGGGACGAAGGAACGACAAGAAGGAGGCATCCACCCGCATGAATACCTACGGGAGTCTATATGAAGAGCAGACCGCCCGCGCGCTGAAGCATTGGGAGAAGGAGCTGCTCAAGCCGCCCGGCTTTTTGGAGAAGACGTCCAAGGCCGTGTCCAACCGCATCAATCAAGTGATTCCCGATAAAGTGCACCAGACGATTACGGCGGCAGTCAAAGGCATCGTGCAGACAGCCCTGTTCAGTATAGAATATATGCCCAAAAATCCGCCGCTGACCGGCTTAACGCTCGCCATGCGGACCAGCAAAGCCGAGGAGCTGCTCGCCTTTTATAAAAAGCTGGCCGCCGCCGAAGGGGCCGGAACGGGAGCCGGGGGCATTCTGCTCGGTCTGGCGGATTTCCCGATACTGATCGGGATCAAAATGAAGTTCTTGTTCGAGCTCGCGCATCTCTACGGCCATTCCACCCGCGATTACCGCGAGAGACTGTTCGTACTGCATGTGTTCCAGCTCGCCTTCTCCAGCCAGAACAAAAAGCCGCCTCTGTTCGAGACGATCCGCCGCTGGCCGGAAACGGCACGATCCCTGCCGCCGGCCGAGTCGTATGTAAAGCATATCGATTGGCAGCTACTCCAGCAGGAATACCGCGATACGATCGATTTCCGCAAAATGCTTCAGCTTGTGCCCGGCATCGGCGCAGTCGTGGGCGCATGGGCGAACTACGGGCTGCTGGAGGAGCTCGGCCGTGTCGGCATGAACTGCTACCGGCTCCGCTGGCTGGAGGAATCCGCACGCGAGCTGCCTGCCAGCGACCGCCCGAATGAAAGCCAGCCTGACCCGAATCCCGGTCAGCGGCCGCGCAAGGAGTAAGAAAGGTTATGAAAATCAGCAAAAATAACGGTGAGCACTATATATGGGGAGAAGCGTGCGACGGCTGGCATCTGGTGAAGAACCGGGATCTGAGCGTCATTCATGAAAGAATGCCTCCCGGAACGAGCGAAATCCGGCATTACCATGTACAGGCCAGGCAGTTTTTTTTCGTGCTGAACGGCACGGCTGAGCTGGAGCTGAACGGCGAGACGTTCCGCCTTCAGAGCCACGAGGGAATTGAGGTCGGGCCCGGCTTACCGCATCAGATGAAAAATACGTCGGAAGCCGATGTGGAGTTTCTCGTCATTTCCCACCCGCAAACGCGCGGAGACCGGATCGCCGCCGATGAATAAGGCGGTTTCGTTTAATACGGCCGTTCCGCCTCCTGCCTGAGACGTTCGAGCCCTTGGATCATCTGTCCTTTGGTGAGCCCGAGCCGCTTTCTGGCGAGGCCGGATGCGGCCGGTTCCATCCAGGCGAAGCCGTCGCCGGCATAGCGCGGGAATACGTGCATATGATAATGGCGCAGGTCGTTGAACCGGCCCCCGTTCTGAATAACCGTAATTCCGTCGGGGCGGTATAATGCTTTTAGCACGCCCGACAGCCGTATGGAGGCGTCCATCACGGCAAGCGCCGTATCCCGGTCCAGCTCATCCACATCCAGGGCGTGGCTTTTCGGCAAAATCAGCGTATGCCCCTCCGATAACGGTTCGATATCCAGCAGACAAGTGATCCGTTCGTCCTCATAAACAATATGCGCCGGCTCTATGCCTAGGGCTAACCGGCAGCCCAAGCAGGCATGGGGGTGAACCGCCATTTTCCATCCTCCTCACTCGCTTGCCTTTTTATCCATCATACCATAGACCAGTGCAGGGATGCGCCTGCTGTAAGACTCACGGCATGCTGCGTAACATTTTGTTAAGATGGAGGTCCGAACCTTGAGAAGCGAACAAGAAATGATGAGTATGCTGATAGGCTTTGCCGAGAATGACAGCAGAATCCGACTGGTCACCCTGGAAGGATCCAGAACGAATAAACATATTCCCCGTGATCCCTTCCAGGATTTTGATATTTCATACTTTGTGACAGATATGAATTCCTTCAAAGAGAATGATGACTGGCTCCATATTTTCGGTAAACGCGCGATGATGCAAAAGCCCGAAGCTATGGAGCTTTTTCCGCCGGAGCTGGGCAATTGGTTTTCATATATTATTCTTTTTGAGGACGGCAATAAATTGGATCTCACGCTGATTCCGATGGACGAGGTGCAAAGTTACTTCGCCCAGAGCGACGGACTGGTGAAAGTTTTGCTCGATAAGGATACGCTGGTCACCACGGAAATCGTTGCAACTGACCGTAATTACTGGATTCAAAAACCGACTGCGAGACAATTTGACGATTGCTGCAATGAATTCTGGAATGTTTCAACCTATGTAGTGAAAGGATTGGCGCGGAATGAAATTCTTTTTGCCATTGACCATTTGAACGGCATTGCACGGCCCAATTTGTTGAGAATGATGACCTGGCAGATCGGATCGGAGCGAGGGTATACGTTCAGCGTGGGAAAAAACTATAAATTTATTAATCATTACCTTCCAAAGAAAGATTGGGAAGCATTGCTCTCGACCTTTGCCCAGCATGGCTGTCAAGAAATGTGGCAATCGTTGTTTACATGCTATGAGTTATTTAGAAAATATGCGAAAACGGTGGCAGGAAATCTCGAATATGTGTACCCGGATTACGATGAAGCTGTCACCAGGTATACTGCCAGCATTTATAGCTCGTTAAAGTAATTATGTAAATGAATCGTCCTCTTGTTACGAACTTCCTTCCGCCGTCTCGGTCGAAGCCCGAGAAGTCCCCTCTCTCAGGCTTCAATCCCAGACGCAAAGCTCCTCATCCTTACTTTAAAGGAGCTGTTCGCTTGTACCGCAGAACATCGGCCGGCCTACTCGTAAGTGGGCCATGTTTCCAGCGTATAGGCCATCTCCCAGAACAGGTACTCGTAGTGACTGCTGATGATAAAATGCTGCTTCATCCGCGCCAAATCCGCCTGCGACAGCCCCTCGGCCAAAGCGTCCAGCCGGTCGATCTGCTCCCGGACCAGCTCGCCGAACCATTCGCCGCCGTAAGCGGCAATCCACTCGCGGTAGATCGGTTCATCCGGCGCCGAGCCTTGAAGCCGCTGCCCGATTTCATAATACAGCCAGTAGCACGGCAAAATCGCAGCGATAATATCGCCCAGGTGGCCGTTATAGGCTGCACGCAGCATATGCGACGTATAGGCGTAGGCTGTCGGGGAAGGCTGGAACGCCGCGCGCTCCTCCGCCGTAATGCCCATTTGCTTCATGAAGGTTTCATGCAGCGACAGCTCTGCGTTGAAGGTTCCCTGCGCATGAACGGTCATCCGGTTCGAAACAGCCAGACTGTCCGCTTTGGCCGCGCCCAGCGACTGCACCCGCGCGAATTGGGACAAGTAATAGGCGTCATTCAATAAGTAATGGCGGAAGCTGGACAAAGGCAGCGTTCCCTTGGCAACGCCGTTTACGAATGGATGCTCGAAGCTCGCATTCCAGCTGGCATCTACAGCCTGCCGCAGCTCTTGTGAAAATTTCATCGTCATCAGTCTCTCTCCCTTATTGATTTACTTTATACCGGACATCTCCTATATGGAAATAAGGAAAATGCAGCCCCACATACAGCGCTATGCCCAGCGCCAAAGCCAAATAAGCCAACAAATACACATCTCCGGCCGAGAAGCCGATCCGGTAATAATAGGTTCTCTCCTTTGCGGCAGAGAACCGTTTGGCCTCCATCGCCACCGCGATGCGCTGCGCACGGCGGATGCTTTGCGCAAGCAGCGGTACCGCATACTGCCGCAGCGTGTCATACACTCCGCGGAAGCCGGCCTTCCGCTCGACGCCCCGCACCTTCAAAGCCATGCCGAGCGTGCGGAATTCCCCGACCATGATCGGCATCAGCCGCAGCGCCGCCATAAAGCTGTAAGCATATTTAGACGGCAGCTTGGCCTGCTGCATAAGCGAATAAAACAGCGCTACAGGCTGCGTGGTGAGAGCGAACGCCAAGCCCATCAAAGCCATATTGACGGTCTTCAGCCCGATATGCAGCCCTCGGAAAAAGCTTTCTTCACTTATATGAATGAGACCCCATTGAAACCAGGACGTGTCGCCTTTACCGAACAGCATCATCGAAACGGACGAGGAGACGAACAGCAGCCCGAACGGAAGCATCATAATGCCCAGGCGGCGCAGCGGCTGACCTGAACAGCAGAGCAGCAAAAGCAGCTGCGCAGCGGTCAAGTTAACCAGCACGTTAATGTTGTCCGTCAGCAGGATGATAAAGAACAGCACGAGGGAAGCCAGCAGCTTCAGGCTTGGGTTGACCCGGTGCAGCCATGTTTCCTTGCCGGTCCATAGGTTAAGCAATGCATTTCACTTCCCTTTATATACAAAATTCCTTTCGGACGCGCGCCGGTCACCGCATTGGCAAAGGCAGGCCGCGCCCGCTTCGCGCAGAAAATCAGGCTTTCCGCCGGCATAAGCCAGCCGCAAGCCAACCGGCAAGCCGACCAGGCAGCCCCAGACCCCGGGTCTGCCCGATACTGCGCCGCGCTAATGAACCAAAGACGCCTGCGTCTCCTTGAGCGCTTGTTTGTCGTCCGCCGCCTCCAAGGCACGGAGATACTGCGAAGGCTCCGTGTCCGCTGTCAGCCGTCCCCGTTCGATATGCCATACGCGCGTCGCGAAATAGCGGACAATGTCCATATCATGCGTGACCATGATCAGTGTAGTTCCCTGCTTGCGCCAATGCTCCAGACGCTCCAGGATGGCGAAAGTGTTGGCCGCATCCTGGCCGAAGGTCGGCTCATCCAGCAGTATGAGCCGCTGATTTTTCGTCATCGCCGTCGCTACGCTAAGCCTTCTTTTCTGGCCGAGCGAAAGCTGGTACGGGTGCTGCCGCTGCTGCTCCTTCAGGCCAAACTCGGCCAATATCTCTTGAACCTTCTGCTCCGTCTCCTGCTCGGGGCGCCGCTCCTTGCGGAAGCCGAACGCGATTTCGTCGAATACGGAGTTCGTAACGAACTGCATCTCGGGATTCTGAAACACATAAGCAACCTCGTGAATCACGTCCTTGAAGCCGCGGACTTTTTTGCCTGACAGCTCATAGCCCTCAACGGAAGCAGGGATCAGCTGCATCAGCGATTGGAGCAGCGTGCTTTTGCCTGCCCCGTTCTCCCCTGTTACGGCGATCCATTCGCCTGCATTTGCCTGCAGCGAACCTGCTTTTATTTTGGGCTCTCGTCCGTGATAGCCGGTCAGCTCCTGAAGCGCCAGCAAAGGTTCGCCGCTTCCGGCGATGCCGCTCACAGGTTCAGCTTGCGCCGCATCCCCGCGCAGCCCTTGGTAAGCCGCGCTTGCCACATAATCCTGCCATACGCCGGGATACCAGATGCCGAAAGCCTGCAGCTGCTCCTTGTAGCTCGCGAACACCTGCTGCGGATCGCCGTCCGCCAGAATCGTCCCGTCATGCTGGAACAGCACGACCCGGTCCACCCAATCGATGACTTCATCGATTTTGTGCTCCACAATCAGCGTCGTTTTATCGCCGCTGACCGCTTTGATCGTCTCCCACACCTGGCTCGTGCCTTCAGGGTCGAGCAAGGCCGTCGGCTCATCCAGAAACAGCACCTCCGGCTCCAGCGCGAGCACCGAAGCAATCGCCAGGCGCTGCTTCATCCCTTGAGACATCGATTGAATCGGAACATGCGGATCTTCCAGGTGCAGGCCCACCTGCGTCAAGCCCGCCTGAATCCGGGGCGGCATCGCCTCCCGGGGAACCCCGAGATTTTCCAGCACGAAGGCCATCTCCTCATCGGCGTAAGGCATGCAGAACTGCGTATCCGGGTCCTGGAATACATAGCCCCAGGAATCCGGAATTTCAATGCTGTCGTACCGGACCGGCACATCGATGGCCCGCGGAATGAGTCCCGACAGCACCTGCAGCAGCGTTGATTTCCCGCAGCCGCTGGGGCCGAGCAGCAGCACCTTCTGTCCGGGCTCGACGGCCAGCGCCAGCTCGTCGAATAAGAGCGACGGGCTGCCGGCAAACTTCAAACGCAGCCCGTCGACCGATGTCCGGGCTCCCATCAGCGTTTGCGCTCCAGCGCGTCAAAGTCGGCGCGGCTCGCGGGACGAACCAGCTGCGTCACGCCTGTCGCTTCCAGCGCCTTCACGAGCCAGTAAGCGCACAAACCGGTGAAGAAGATCGAACCGGCCAAGCGGAAGACGAAGTATAGAATCAGGTTCCATGATTGCAAATCCAGCAAATACCCTTTAAAGCCGTCGAAGACAAGCGAACCGGCTGCCGATGCCAAGCCCGCCAGGCATGCGGTGGAAGCGGAGAAGCTGCGGTAGCGGAACAGCGCGAAGACGAGCTCTGCGCACAAGCCTTGAACGATACCGTACGTCAATGATTCAACGCCGTACTGCGAGCCAGCAATGAGCTCACCGGATGCGGCTGCCACCTCGGCGAGCAGCGCTACGCCCGGCTTGCGGATCAATAGCGCCGCCACGGTGGCCGCAATGAACCATACGCCGTAGACGAGCTGGTTCAGCTGCAGGCCGGCCAGCTTCACCAGATTGGAGACATCGCCCCACAGACGGTAAATAATACCGAACACGATCGCGATTACGACGGTAACCAGAATATCGGACAGCTTCAAACCTTTGGACATGTTTCCCACTCCTTTGTGTTGTATGGGGATGCGGTACTGAACCTCTTACCCGGGATTAACGCGAAAAGACCACTTCCATAATTAGGAAGTGGTCTGCATGTATGTAGGAACACACGCTTCTAACGTTCTCCACTTCCCTACGCTGGTGCAAACCAGATCAGGTTCAGAGGGTCTAGGATCTATTGATCCAATCTCAGCCCTATTCAGGCTCCCCTAGTGACATACTCATATTAACACGTTTGCAATAAATGTCAATGCACAAACGGCAGGCTGCGTCTTACAAATATTGCTCGACAAACCGCATCATCGCTTCTTCATGAAAAGGCAGCGCTTCATGTCCGTAATCCGGATAAAGCTTCAGCTCCTTCTCCCCCGCCAGATGATGGTATGCCGCGAAGCAGGTCGAAGGCGGGCAGGTCGTATCCTGAAGGGTGATGGCCATCAAGGTTCTCGCCTTGACCCTTGCCGCCATATTCATCCCGTCGAAATAGCTGAGCGTCCGGTAGGCCTGCTCCTCTTGCCGGTGTGCGGGATCAAACCTGCGGAACCAGTTCTTAATTTCGACGTACGGCCCTGTACTGTGCTGCTCCACCGCCCGGCGGAAGTGGCACAAATATGGATAGACCGGCATGGACAGCTTCGGACGGGAGTCCAGTCCGGCCACTGCCAGCGCCAGCCCTCCGCCTTGGCTCCCGCCATATACGGCAATACGGCTGGTGTCCGTTTCTTCCCGTGAGCATACAAAATCCACTGCGCGGATACAGTCGAGATAGACTTGTTTATAGTAGTAAGTCTCCGGGTCCAGCAGGCCGAGCGTCATCCATCCCGGCGATCCCCCCTGCGGATACTGCGCAAAGTCGGGCGATACGCCGCCCTGTCCCCTCACATCGACGGCGAACGCAGCCAGTCCCATGGATGCCCAGTGCAGCAGATCGTGCGGCCTCCCCCGGTCACCGCTATACCCGTGGTATTTCACGATCACCGGCAGGGAGCCTGGAGCGTGCTCGCCTTGCGGCGTGACATACCAGCCGTGAATCGGCGTTCCGTCGCTGCCGTGGTACACCACATCGTAAATAAGGATGCTTTTCAACGGGTGGTCTTCGACCAGCTTGACCGTCGCATGAAGGGGGACTTTATTCACAGCGGCTTTGGCACGCTCCCAGAAGGCATCAAAATCCGGCTCTGCCGTGAGTTCCGGCACATACTGCTCAAGCTGGGATAGCGGATAATCAACGTTTGGCATCGTCTTGTCTCTCCTCTGAATTCATTTTTTTGTCAATCCAAAATGGAATATTATGGTTTATCTGTGAAGTGTGATGTGTTACTATGTACATGTATGCGTTGTCATGGTTTTTTTTGGAAATAAATAACAAGATTTTATCTTCAAAGGGGCGTGTATTGATGGAAGAACTCATCCAGACAAAGAAAGTTCTCCTCCTCGTGACCACAGAGCTGATTTCCAGTTGTTCCTATTGCACCATGGTCTCCACTGACCCGCAAAGCAAAACCCCTATTCATTGTACCAAGTTTTCCGGCTCGTGCAATCCTATTCTGGTTAATGTATCGACCTGTTTATCCTGCGGAGAGTACAAATCCGAATCTCAAGAAAAGACGGAAGAAACGAAGGAAACGAAAACCGCATAAACGCCTTTCCGCTTCCTCTCGCCCCCCAGCTCTCTTCGCCGCAGCCGGCAGAGGAGAGCTCTTTTTTCTTGCGTTAAACCGGGTTCTATGTCAAGATAATCGGTAGACCCACATTATGAAAGAATAGGTGAATCGACCGTTATGACCAAATCGTTTTTTCGCTTGTTAACGGAGCTCTCTTCCCGCAAGTCGATCTCCCGTTTGACCGGCGCTTTTGCAAAATCCCGAGCAAGCCGCAGCCTCATCCCGCGCTTTGCCAAAATATACGGTATCCGGATGGAGGATGCCGAGAAAAGCTGGACAGAGTACGCCTCGTTAAACGATTTCTTCACACGGCGTCTGAAGAAGGGGCTGCGCCCCATCGATCTAGCCCCCAAGCTTATCGTAAGTCCCGTGGATGCGGCCATTACAGGAATGGGGCCGATCAGCGAAGGGCTCATTTTGAACGTTAAAGGTCAGGATTATACGGTCGAGGAGCTGTTGAATCACTCCCCGCGCACCGTCAATTATAAGAACGGATTTTATTTTGTGCTCTACCTGAGCCCTACCGATTATCACCGGATTCATACGCCTGTCGAGGGGACGATTATTGAGAAGGAGCATGTCCCCGGCAGAGTTTATCCTGTCAACGAATTCGGCCTTCGCCATATGCGCAGGGTGCTGAGCCGCAATGAACGGCTTATTACCTACATGCAGCACGAGGGCGGCGAGCTTGCCGTCGTGAAAGTCGGTGCGATGAATGTCAGCAGCATCCAGTATGTATCGCCTTTGCCGAAGAAGCCCTCGCGCGGTGATGAGCTGGCTTATTTCGAGTTCGGTTCGACCGTCGTTCTATTAATGGAAACCGATACCTTTGAAAGCCGCAGCGATCTTCAGGTCGGCAGCAAAGTAAAGATGGGAGAAGCCCTGGGCATTATTAAAGAGTCGTAAAACCGTACGGCCTACAGAAGAGGAGAAAGTACATCATGCAAGCTCAAGCCGGAACGGCAGCCTTGAAGTCAGCGAAGTACAATTCCGTGCCCGATGCGCGGCCGACTGTGTTTCGTATTTTGCTGGCCATCAGTATTGTTCATCTGTTCAACGATTCCATCCAGGCCATTATCCCGGCCATCCTTCCGATTTTGAAAGACACGATGAGCTTGAGCTATATGCAATCGGGAATGATCGTGTTTGCTTTAAATATGACGGCTTCGGTCATGCAGCCGGCCGTCGGCTTGTATTCGGACCGCAAGCCTTCACCTTATATGCTGCCTCTAGGTATGGCGCTGACCTGCCTGGGGGTATTCGGTCTGGCCTTCTCGCCTAATTATTGGTTCATTCTGCTGTCCGTCCTGTTCATCGGCTTCGGCTCCGCGATCTTCCATCCGGAAGGCTCGCGCGTGGCCTACATGGCCGGCGGCTCGCGCCGCGGACTGGCCCAGTCGATTTTTCAGGTTGGCGGCAATGCCGGCCAATCGCTGGCTTCGATCATGACGGCCTTGATCTTTGTGCCGCTCGGGCAAAAAGGCGCCGTCTGGTTTACCGTCGTCGCCGTATTGGGCATCGGCGTCCAGATGTTCATCGCGCGCTGGTACGGCGGCTATATGACAGCCCATCCCCGTCCTGCGAAATCTGCGGCAGTACGCCGGATGAGCCCGCACCGGAAGAAGCACGTCGCCTTTGCCATCATTCTGCTTATTTTTCTCGTATTCGCCAGATCGTGGTACCATTCGGGCGTTTCCATCTACTATCCGTTCTATCTGATGGAGAAATTCGGTATTACGCTGGAGCACGCCCAGCTGTATATCTTTTTGTTCGCTGCCGCCGGTGCGATCGGCACTTTTCTCGGCGGACCGCTCGCGGACAAGTTCGGACGGCGGAACGTGATCTTTTTCTCCATGCTGGGCTCCGCGCCGTTGGCGCTGGTGCTGCCCTACGCCAACGCCTTTTGGGCTTATGTGATCCTGCTGATCAACGGACTGATCATTTTATCCAGCTTCTCGGTCACGGTCGTCTATGCACAGGAGCTGATTCCCGGTAAAGTCGGTACCGTCTCGGGTCTCATCACCGGCATGGCCTTCGGGCTCGGCGCCCTCGGAGCCGTGGCTCTGGGCGGCCTGATCGACCGCTTCCACCTGCCGATCGTCATGCAGATGGTCAGCTTCCTGCCGCTGCTCGGCCTGTTGACATTCCTGCTGCCTTCCGACCGCACCTTGAAGGAATGGACAGCTGAAGCGGAAGGCCAGGAGTATAGCATCGGACAGCCACAGCCTTTTCAGGTAAACATGCCGCATCCTAAGCTCTGAAAATGAAAAGCGGCCGAGCGCTCCCTTCTACGCAGGTTGCGGCGCTTGTCTGACCCGCAGCCGTTTAGGAAGTCCAATATTATCGAAACAAAACATAAACCCTCCAAGCCGAGCAAACGGTTTGGAGGGTTTGTCGTTTTGTTGTTTTGTTGTTTTATCGGTTTGCAGCAGACGGCAGCGAAACCCGTAGGCGTTGAGAGTCCTTTGCCCTGCGGTTACTCCGCATCAAAAAACACGACAGGATAGGAGAGCTGCGCCGGATTGCCCTGCCTGTCCTGCAATCCCGATACCGAAACCTCAAACCGGTCCCCATCGGCATAATAGGGAAGGTGTCCCGGGCGAAACACAATGCAGTAAGGAATCCCGTAGCTGCTGGTATCCACATTGAAGTAATCTTCGCCCTGCCGGAGCTCAAGATCCTGCCGGTTCAGCGTCCATTCGGTCTGATCGTTGATACGGACCAGCTTAACGGTCACTTGCTCCGTATCCGGCTTGTTGAATTGCTCCGGGTTCAAGGAGATCGAACCAAGGATCATTGCCTAGGAAATAGTCGGTCGGGAAATATCCTTTCCCCGGCCAGGTTACCGTCTCATACGCTACCTTCGTATCCCGGCTTTTATCCAGAACCTGCATCGGAGAGTACAATGTTTTATACCCGCCGGCTTCCCGGCCTGCGGCCAGGCCGAACCCGATTTCTTTTAACGGTGGATTAAGAATCCAGCGCCGGTGACCGACTACGGCAATGTTGTCATCATCCTCATCCCGCATATAGGCATGAACCGTTCGGGCCAGAAAGCCGTCGGTTTTGACGCCCTTTGCCGTACCGAACATTTTGTATATGTTGCTCGTACTTGTAGAAGCGTAGCCCTGCTTATAGAAATCATCCGGCATATCCGCCGGCTTGCCAGGCGTATGGGACAGCCGCCCCCAATCCGCCAGCAGAACCGCGCCATACTGCGCTTGCTCGTTCAGACGGCCGCTCTGGATCAAATCATCCGGCAAGCCGGACAAATACCGCATGAAATTCGCCATCTTGACGCCGTCCTCGATGAAGCCTTCGCTCAGCTTCCCCTGCTTTTGCGGGCTGTTAATCGCAGGCCGTTCGACGAACGCATCGCCGGTATAGCTTGGTCGGGCCTCCCTCATCCGCTTGCTGATTTGAGTCTTCGTCCTGCCATACAGCGGCTCGTCATGCTGAATTTCGACCGTTTGGGAGGATGCGTCCCACGATACGAACATGCCAAGCGATTCGCTGACAAACCGTGCGGGCACCATCGGCGTGTTGTTCATAAGCCGGAGAGCGGATGCTTTCGGCCCTGTCTGCAGACCGGCAATCGATGCTTGCTGTGCATTCAGCTGCAAGGTAATAGACCGGTCTTTCCTGCGCCCGACCAGAGTACCCGTGCTTTCATCCCACTCCGCTTCGGCTCCAAGCGCCTGGAATAAGCCTTTCATCGGTACGAGAACCGTATCGTTCATGAAGACCGGGGATGGGGTCATCCCTTGCGGAATGCCGTCAACGGTAACCGTCAGCCCTTCCTCAGCAGCCGTAACGTTCTGGGACAGCATACCGGAACATAGAATCAACAGCAGGAAGCCTGTCCATTTGCTCAAACACATCCCTCCTCTACAGCTTCTTGTTCCCATTTCGACGCACCAGGCCCGTTTCCTTCCTAAATTAAGGATTTTCCGTATCGATTCCCTAATTTTCCCGGACCGTCAATAAACCAAGCCGCTCCGCCTCATCCTTCATCCAGACGACACCCAGCTGCATTTCTTCCTCCGCCAAATAAGGAAAATGAAAATAAGCGCCATGACGCACGGCAGCTTGGAGCGCATGGCCAGGGACGGAAACCTCTGACCAGCGAACCCCTCTGTCGGCACATGCCCTGCACCAGCTTCGGTACATTTCGGCTTCTCCCCGCCACCATCCGAAAATATGCAGGCCGGCATCTCCTTCGACCCAATCGAACAGCCCGCCCAAATACGTCTTCAGCAGCTCCTGCAGCATATAAAATTTGCGGCCGTAAATCCGCTTCATTCTTCGCAAATGCCGTTCATACCGGCCGCTTTGCATCCATGCCGCCATCGTTCGCTGCTCCAGCAGATTCGCAGGCTGCGGCTCATATAAAGCCTTCGCCGCCGCAAACGGCCCGGCAAGAGCGGATGGAAGAACCGCATATCCGATGCGGACGTGGGGCGGCAGCGTTTTGGAGAAGCTGCCTATATAAATTACCCGCTCTTCCCGGTTCAGCACCTTCAACGGTTCAAGCGATTTGCCCCGATGACGGAATTCGCTGTCATAGTCATCTTCAATAAGAACCGCATCGTTCTCGTAAGCCCAGCGCAGCAGCTGCTGCCTCCTGTCCATCGGCAGGACCGCCCCCGTCGGAAACTGGCGGTTCGGCGTCACGAATAACAGCCTTGCGTTCCATTCCGCAGGAATAATGCCCTGGGCATCCACGTCGCCAGGAATACAATGGCCCCCGACGGATTGCACCGCTTTGCGGATTCCCCTATAACCGGGGTTCTCGACAATCACCCGGTTCCCGCTGTTAATCAGCAGCTGTACGGATAAGGCGATAGCCTGCATAGAGCCGTTAAAAATAGCCACCTGCTCCGGCGGTACGGCAATGCCTCTCATGCGGCGCAAATACTGCGCAATGCAGGAACGCAGTCCTTCGTCCCCCAGAGGAGATACAGGCACGTGCTTTGAGCGGTCGCTGCCGCACAATATTCTCGCCTGCGCATGCAGACAGCGGTGCCATTCCTCCGCCGGAAACCACTCAAGGTTCGACGAGGCAAGGACACGAAAATCCACCGTCCACCGCTTCGCTTCCTCGGCCGTTTCCAGCAGCGGATTCGGCAGCCCAAGCAAGCCTTCTCCCCAATCCGATAAGGTGTAGGAAGCCTCCCGCTTCAGCTCTGCCGCCTTGTTCTGCGGGGCCTGATAAGAGACGAACGTGCCTCGTCCGGTCTGGCATTCCAAATATCCCTCGGAGGCCAGCATGTCATACACCTGGTTGACGGTTCCTCTCGAAATGCCGTACATCTCCGCCAATGCGCGGCTGGAAGGCAGCCGGGTTCCGGCCGGGACGATCTGATCGACAACCGCATTCCGCAGCGCATGGTAAAGCGCAAGAAGCTTCGTCGGATAAATTTCCGTGTAGCTGTGGTATTGCAGCTGAAAATGCATGGCTCCTCCTCCTTGCCTTCCCTCTCCTTATCTCCATTATAAATTGGTCCAATAAAATTAATCTAAATTGGTTCTTTTTCTATGTCAATAGATAAGGTAAGCTTGATTTCAAATCACCCGCTTAACGGCAGAGGAGGAAGCTCGAGATGAGAAGAAAAGAATTCGAAGTGATGGACCCGCAGGAGCTGGAGGCGTTTCTCCGGGAAATGAGCTTCGGCTTTCTCGGTACAACCGGAGAGGACGGCTGGCCCCGCCTGACTCCGCTTAATTTTGTTTATACCGGCGAATGCCTTTATTTTCACGGCAGTAAAATCGGTGAGAAAATGACTCAGCTGAAAGCCCATCCGAAAGTAACTTTCGCCGTGGCGAAGGAATACTCGATCATTCCTTCTTATTTTACCGACCCGAAATTGGCCTGTCCGGCGACCGCCTTTTTCAAATCGGTTTTGATCAAGGGCTATGCCGAGCCGGTCACCGAGCTGGAAGAAAAAGCTGCCGCGCTGGCTGCTTTCATGCAGAAGCTTCAGCCTGAGGGCGGCTATGCTCCGATTGATCCCGCCGATGCCGAGTACGCGGGACAGCTGAAAGCAACTGTGGTTGTCCGCATCACCCCTCACGAAATTTCGGCCAAATACAAGTTTGGTCAAAATATGAAAAGCTCCGCGTTCGAACGGATTACTTCCGGCTTGCAGGAGCGCCAGGGCGAGCTCGACGAAGAAACAATCGCGCTGATGAAGGCCTACTGTCCGCATCATCGGGAGTAAATGCCAAATAAGGCGCTTCATCCGGCTGCTGTGACAAGCAGCGGTGAACCGCCTTTTATATATAGAAGAGAAGCAGCAGCCCTTACAGTGTGCTGTACGTATACGGGATATGCTCCATCCGATCTTCGTTCAAGGTGATCGGCAGCTCTACCAGGACAATCGTGCCGATTCCTTCCGCGCTCTCGATATGAATATGGCCATGGTGGTGTTTAATAATTTGAAATGTCACCATCAAGCCGAGGCCGATCCCTTTCTCCTTGGTCGTATAAAACGGCTCACCGAGCTTCGGAATCCGGTCCTTGGCAACGCCGCAGCCCGAATCCTTGAACCGGACCGCAACCTGTTCTCCCCTTAAGCTGACCTGAATCTGCAGCCGTCCTCCGTCTTCCATCGATTCGATCGAATTTTTAACGATATTAATAAACGCCTGCTTCAGCTGGTTTTCGGCGCATGTAATGAACGGGATATCGCCTTCTATATCCACCTCGATTTCCACATTGCTCATATTCGCCTGCGCATGAAGCAGCTTGACTACGCTATCGAGAATCAGCTTAAGGTGCCTTCTGACCGAAGCTGATGCACTGCGGCTTCGCGATAAACAGCAGCTCGCTGACGATAAAATTGATCCGGTCCAGCTCCGACAGCATAATGTCCAGGTTTTCCCTTTTGGTATGCGGACTCGAATTCAGCAGCTGAATGAATCCTCTCAAGGTCGTCAGAGGGTTGCGGATTTCATGGGCCACGCCTGCCGCCAATTCCCCGATCACGGACAGCTTGTCCGTTTTGCGGATAATCTCTTCGGTGCTCTTCCTCTCGGAAATATCGCGAAACGTGACGACACCGCCGCGGATTTTATGATCCTCCACAATTGGCGCCAGCACGTATTCCACCGGAAACATCAGGCCGTCCGATGTGAGGAACAGATCCTCCTGTACATAGATGAAGCTGTGATCGTCGAAGACGTCGAAAATAGAGGCGTCCGCCGCTTCGTCCGGCTCCGCCTGGCGGATGAGATCCTTATGTCTTTGTCCGATCAGCTCCTCGACGGTTAATCCGAGCATGCGCGCCGCAGCCGGATTGCAGAACGTAATCTTCCCTTCCAGATTGAGTCCGTAAATTCCCTCCCCGGCGGAATTGAGAATCAGCTCCAATATCCGGTGATTTTCCCTCAGCTCCTCGGTACGGTTCGCGATGATCAGCTCCAGCTGCTCCATCCGGATCGCATTGGATAATGCCGCTGCCGTCACATCGATGATCGACTGCGCCAGCTGCATGTCTACCTCCGAGTAGGTACGAACCTCTCCCAGACTGACTACGGCAATGGTCACCAGCACCTCGGCTGACGCAACCAGCGGCAGCATGAAGACGCCTTTAATTCCGAAACGGCGGCAAGCCTCGTGGTTCGGTCTGAGGTCCGCATCAATGTCCGGAATCAGAACATATTGCTTCGTGCGGATTACTTCCTGGAACAACAGATCCTCGTTATAATTCAGTTTGATACTGCTGTGCGTCTTGCGCCAATTCTCCTCGGTCCAGTCGGAGCTCATACTAAGCCGCGCCGGTCTGAAGGTGCTTCCGATCGAATCGCATAAATGGACGCCGATGTTCGTATTATCGAGAACCTGACCTACATAGCGGAAGCACGTATCCAAAATTTTCTCGGTCGTGGAGCACAGCGACAGCTCGCGGGTTACATCCAGCAGCAGCTGCTTTTCCCTCAGCAGGGACTGGATCGCTTTGAACTGATGCATATTGTGAATGGCTACGCCCGCCATATTCGCATAAGCCTCGACGGTTTGGATCGCCGAGGACGACAAATTCATCGAAGTGCCGTAATTAAACAGGAAGACAAGACCGAACAGCTCTTCGCCGTAAGAGATCGGCAGCCCGAGCAGCGAATGAATTTTGAACAGCTCGATAGGTCGGGGATCCGGTCGGCGGTCAAGCGCCGTATCCGGAATGTAGATGCTTTTTCTCGTTTCGATAATATCCTTCGCCAAAGAATCCACCTTCGGATCGACGATCAGCTGATCCAGCGTGATCCCGTTAATGCGCTCCGGCTTGCCGACATATCCTCTGAAGGTGCCGTCCGGCTGGGGAAGATAGATGCCGACGGAATCGCATAAGACGATTTCTTCGGAAATAGCGGTCGCCACCGCGTCAAGAACAGCCGTAAGATCCAATTTCGAATTAATAGCCTGGCTGATCTTGGCTAGGCGGGCATACCTGGTTTGATCTGCTTGAGCATGCATGCGCGAAACACCCTTTTCCGTAAAAAGTGTATGACAGCCACCGTTACCGGTCAAAGCCGCTGAAAAAATTATCGCTAAGCGTACGAATCCTTCTTGCGGGCGCTGCTGACCGAATCGCTTCGGCCCGATCCCGCTTGGCATTCAGGCATGAAGGCAGACGCCTGCGCTTCTCCTGATCGGTTCCGTACGCTCCGCCGGCTTTTCTTTTCAGCGGCCTCTCTCCGGTCCGGCAATGCTCCCGGCCGTCAAGCCGGTTATTTATTGAAGGAAGACAGGAATTTGACCCGGTCTCCCATCGGCGGCGTATTGTTGTCGACAATGGCGATTTCCAATACGGCCGGACCGTCGATGCATAGATCATTCAGCATCCCCTGCGAAATATCTTCCAGCGTTTCCACTCTCCAGCTGGGCACTCCCATCGAATAAGCCATATCCGAAATCGAAACGGGCTGCTGGCGGAACCGGGGATGGCTTCGCTTATACTGCAGCTCATGTCCATGGTATACCATGCCGAGACGCGAGTTGTTGATCACAATGAACAGGATGGGCAGCTGATATTCCTTGGCCGTCAGCACCTCCATGCCGTGCATGAAAAAGCAGCCGTCGCCAGTGATGCATACGACCGGACGGGACGCATCCGCGAGCTTCATGCCGATAGCCGATCCGATGGCCGTGCCCATCGCCCCAAAATGAACGTTAATATCGAACGAGTCCGCTTCGCGCACCTTCATATAGTGAATGACATAGGACATAAATTCCCCGATATCTACGGTATAGCGGCTTGAGGCTGCCAAGTACTTTTGCAGAGACAACAAAACATTCTGCGTGTTATACCCGCTCGACGGCAAAGGCACAGCAGGCAGCGCTGCGCCCGGATAGCCCGTACGCTGCAGCCCCAGCCGCTCCAGCTCACGAATCAGCGCATGAAGGGTCGGCCCGGCATCGCCGGCCAAAACCATATTCGCAGGATAGGCGCGGTGAAATACCGCTTCATCGATATCCAGCTGGATCATAAACCTTCCGCCGGCCAGTTCCGGCTTCCAGTTGCTTGTAGCCGTCTCCCCCAGGCTCGATCCGATGACGAACAGCACCGTCCGGCCGGCATCCCCTATAACGCGGGAAGCCCGCTCCTGCCCGGCAAAACCGAACACCCCGTAATGCAGCGGATGCGAATCCGGAATCAAGCCTTTGGCCTGCGGCGTCGTCACGATAGGCCAATCGAGCAATTCGGCCAATGCCACCACTTCATCCGCGGCCCGGCGGGCTCCTTGGCCGACGAATAGAATCCCTTTCGCTCCGCCGGCCAGCTTCTCGGCAGCAAGGGCGATTTGCGAGAAGGCGGGTACCGGCCGCTGCAACTTGGGAAATGGAGGCAACTCCAACGAAGGCAGCTGCTGAAGCTGGATGTCGATAGGCATCTGCACATGAACGGGACCGGGTACTCCCGATAGTGCAATCCCCACCGCTTTAGCTACCTCCGGAAGCAAATCCTCCGCCCGGTCCACAGATCCGCTGTACTTCGTCACCGCTCGAAAGAGCGGAACCGAATCAAGCTCTTGAGACGCGTTCATACCGAACGTTCTAACCGGCACCGCGCCGGTCAGAAAAAGCACGGGCAAATGCTCGCGCATCGCATTCGCCGCTCCGGTAATCAGGTTGGTGCTCCCGGGCCCGCTGCAGCCGATGCACACGCTCAGACTATCGGCATACTTGGCGTAGGCTCCGGCCATATAAGCCGCAGCGCCCTCATGCTTCGCAATAATCGGCGTCACTTGCGGCGTATCGTACAATTCGTCGAAAAAGGCATTGACCGAGCCAGCCGGAATACCGAATATATACCGGACGCCGCCTGCTGCCAAATAATCAATTACCGCTTTCACAGCCTTCATACAATCCATTTCCCCCTCGCGCATCATTTTTTTGAATCGGACCCGACACTCTCCTACACGATACCTTTTATGGTAAATTTTTACTTATGTGAAATTAAATATTCTACGAGTCGACACAAAATCCTTTTTTATAACCAAATAATTTATCGTTTTTACACAAATTTTATAATTTCCTGCCAGAAATATGAAAAAAAGAGCGCTTTTCAGCGCTCTTTCCTTTATTATTCAATTGTGGCTCAAATCCGCACCAAATGAATCCTATCTCAAATCCTGCGGAGCTACTTTATCCATATCATGGAATACTTGGTTCTCACCGGCCATAGCCCAGATGAACGTGTAATTGTTCGTACCTACGCCGGAGTGAATCGACCAGCTCGGAGAAATGATCGCTTCCTCGTTGCGAACAACCAGGTGGCGCGTTTCGCTAGGCTCGCCCATGAAGTGGAACACCAGGCCGTCTTCCGGCATATCAAAGTAGAAATACACTTCGGAACGGCGGTTGTGCGTGTGGCAAGGCATTGTATTCCACATGTTGCCCGGCTTCAGCAGGGTCATACCCATGACCAGCTGACAGCTTTGTACGCCGTTCAGGTGGATGAATCTGTGGATGACGCGCTCGTTGGAGGAATTGATCGAGCCCAGGTGCTCGGTTTCCGCTTCAGCCAGCGTCACTTTAACGGTCGGGTAGTTCATATGCGCCGGTGTAGAGTTAAAGTAGAACCGTGCGGGATTTTTGGCGTCTGCGCTGTTAAACACAACGTCTTTGTTGCCAAGACCGATATATAGACATTCTTTCGTATCCAATTCATATTCCGTGCCTTCTACGGTAACGGAGCCTTTAGGACCTACATTGATAATGCCGATTTCGCGGCGCTCCAGGAAAAAGTCGGCACCCATCTCATGCTTGTCCGCTTCAAGCTTAATCGGCTCGGAAGCAGGAATAACACCGCCTGTAATAAAACGGTCCACGTGACTGTAGACCATGTTCAATTGGCCGGTAACAAATAAATTCTGAATCAAAAATTCATTTCTTAAACGGTCCGTATCATACGATTTCGTTTCTGTAGGATTAGTAGCGTATCTGATTTCCATGCTAATATGGCCTCCTCAAAAATAGTCTGGGGATCTCTAACAGGTCTGCGGGATGAAAAAACGTCTATCCATGTCCATGGATGGATGCTCGACCGCGTTTCACATGCCTATACGGTAAAATAAAACGTTTCAATTCATTCCATAACCAAATATCGTCCCCTGCACACGTCTTTTATCGTAACACAAATTACAGCATCCCGCTACAATCGGCGCGGATCTTTGCCCGATTGAAAATTGTTCTCACTTTTTCCAATTCGGCAGTGACTCACTCGCACGGAAATGATATAATATAGCCTAATGTTAGGCTAGATCAATGGAAGGATGGACTAGAATGAACCCTCTTGCACAACAGCTAAACGATACGATTGCCAAAGAAAATCAGCATGTTTATGACATGTTGTCCGCTCTCGGAAAGCAAATCTACTTTCCAAAGGTAGGTATTCTCAGTCAATCGGCGGAAGCGAAGCAAAAAGCGAAGAAATTCAATGCAACGATCGGAACTGCGCTGGAAAACGGCAAGCCGATGCACCTTAAAGTGATTCAAGACACACTCTCGGCTTATGATCCGAAAGACCTTTATGAGTATGCGCCTCCCGCCGGCAAGCCTGAGCTGCGGACAGCATGGCGCACGAAGATGCTTGAAGAGAATCCTTCGCTTCAAGGCAAAAGTCTGGGCCTTCCTATTGCAACCAACGCACTGACTCATGGTCTCAGTATCGTAGCGGATCTGTTTGCGGATGCCGGCGACGCTGTGATCATTCCTGATAAAAACTGGGAAAATTACGAACTCACGTTCGGCATCCGCCGCGGCGCTGAAATCGTAAACTATCCTTTGTATAATAGTGACCGCAAATTCAATGCGGCCGGCCTGCGGGATACGCTGCTGGCGCAGAAAAGCAAAGGAAAAGCCATTGTCGTCCTTAACTTCCCGAACAACCCGACAGGCTATACGCCGGGCCTTGAAGAAGGCAAGCAAATCGTCGCCGCCATCAAGGAAGCGGCCGAAGCCGGCATTAACGTCGTTGCGGTAACGGACGATGCTTACTTCGGCTTATTCTTCGAGAATTCGCTGCACGAGTCGCTGGCCGGCCAATTAACCGACCTGCATCCGCGCGTGCTGTCCATCAAAATTGACGGTGCGACCAAAGAAGAATTCGTTTGGGGCTTCCGCGTCGGCTTCATTACTTATGCCGGACAAAGCGAAGCGGCCTTATCGGCGCTGGAGCAAAAAACGCTCGGCATCATCCGCGCAACGATCTCGAGCGGACCGCATCCTTCTCAAACCTTCGTGCTTCACGCGCTGAACGCTCCTGAGTTCCATGCGCAGAAGCAGGAGAAGTTCGAGATCATGAAGGGCCGCGCCAACAAGGTCAAAGACCTGCTCGACCAAGGCAATTTCGATGCGGCTTGGGAATATTATCCGTTCAACTCCGGTTATTTCATGTGCCTGAAGCTGAAAACCGTCGATGCGGAAACGCTGCGCGTCCATCTGTTGAACCAATATGGAATCGGCACGATTGCTTTGGGCGAAACCGACCTGCGCGTCGCCTTCTCGTGCATCGAGGAATCGAATTTGGAAGAGCTGTTCAACACCATCTTCCAAGGCGTGCAGGATCTCGAGAAGGTTGCTGCCCAGTAAGCAGCACCTAGAGAAGCAGTTAAGCCAAGCTTTTTTTCATAAATCATATTCGGAGTGAAGCACACCCCGTAGCGGATTCAATCTGCTGCGGGGTGTTTTCTTTCTCCGTTAAGGAGACGATGCCCATGAACACGATGCAAGCAGACGGCCGACGGAGAATCGGGATGGAAGACTTCCTTAGCCCCCTCCCTCGAAGCGAAGAGCTTCTGCACCCTGCTGTTCTTCTTTTTCTGAAGCAGGTCTGGGAACCTGCCTTTCATTATGATTACTGCGGATTAACGGTGGAACCGGTATCCGGCGCGTCGCCGGAGGAGCCGAGTCCCCGCGGCCGTCAGACAGAGTCTGCTAAAGATGCCGGGCAGCGGCGGACGCTCGATAACGGCTGCGTCGAGCTCGTTTATATCCGCGGCCAGCTCAAGCTGCGGATCGAGCTGATCGAGCTGACGGCAGCGAACAAAGACGCTTGGCGCGGCGCCTCCGAGGACGATTACGCCGCTTATTTGACCCGCCACAATGAGCTGGTGCTCTCCGGCTGGCTGGTGCTGCGCTTCACCGCACAGCAGCTGGAGAAGCGCCCGCAGCAGTGCCAGGCGCATATCAAGCAGGCTATCGGCCATTGGTGGGCGATGACGAAGGAGCCGGTGCAGACGGAGGACACGGATATTTGGACGTTCCGCAAGCGGCTGCTGATCCGAATGGCTCAGGAACGCAGCGGCGTGCTGAAGCCGCGCGACGTGGCGGAGGCGTTTCAAATGACCAGCCGGGCAGCGGGCAATTGGCTCAAGCGGTTTCAAGCTGAGGGAGTCTTTACCGGCGTGGCGTCCAAGCAGAACCGGCTGACGCGGTATAAGCTGAACAGCGTTATCGCTGCCCATCCGAACGAAGGATAAAGCATGCCGGAAGAACGGCAGTTCCCTGGAGAGCAAGCGAGCTCATACCTTCTTCAACCTAAAAAAAGCGGCCCCTTTAGCGGGGCCCCTGAAAACTTGCGGAGAGTACGGAAGCGTTCTGTAGAAGCGAAAGCGTTCGCCTTTGTCCCTGGATTTCAACCGCTACAAGCAGGAGATAATCAAAGAAATACAGGGACAACAGCGATCGGAGGAATGGTTCCGTATTCGTAGCGATGCCTTTTTCAGTGGCCTCACTTTAACGGGGCCGCCCTTGGACTCAAATCAGCAAATTAAACAAATGCGGATTTTTGTTAATTTCTACATATTTAATCCCTTTGGCCGTCATCCGCTCGATCAGCGGGCCATAATCCTCTTTATTCTTCAACTCGATGCCGACCAGCGCAGGACCGTTCTCCTTGCTCGTCTTCTTCGTATACTCAAAGCGGACGATATCGTCGTTCGGCCCCAGCACCTCGTCGAGAAACTCGCGCAGAGCTCCGGCGCGCTGCGGAAACTCGACCGTGAAGTAATGCTTCAGCCCTTCATAGATCAGCGACCGCTCCTTGATCTCCTGCATCCGGTCAATATCGTTATTGCCTCCGCTGATGACGCAGACGACATTTTTCCCGGCGATCTGCTCGCGGTAAAAATCAAGCGCCGTAATCGTCAGGGCGCCTGCCGGCTCGGCTACGATGGCGTTCTCGTTGTACAGCTCCAGTATCGTCGTACATACTTTGCCCTCCGGCACGACGACGATATCGTCAACGACGCTGCGGCATATCTCGTAGGTCAGCTCCCCGACGCGCTTGACTGCCGTGCCGTCGACGAACTTGTCAATCTCCGTCAGGGTGACGATCTCGCCCTGATCGATAGCTTGTCTCATCGAAGGCGCACCGGTCGATTCCACCCCGATGAACCGGGTCGCCGGGCTGATGCTTTTGATATAGGTGCCGACGCCGGCCGCCAGTCCGCCTCCGCCGATCCCTGCAAAAACAAAATCGACCGGGTCGCGCATGTCGTTCATCAGCTCAAGGCCCACCGTGCCCTGCCCGGCAATGACCTTCAAATGGTCAAACGGATGAATGAACTGCAGCCCTTCCCGCTCGCTGTAGCGCAGCGCTTCGTTCAAGGAATCATCAAAGGTATCTCCGACCAGAATGACCTCCACGAAGGTCCCTCCGAACAGCTTTACCTGGGAAATTTTTTGCCGCGGAGTCGTCGTCGGCATAAATATTTTGCCGGGAACGCCAAGCGCTTTGCAGGAATAAGCCATGCCTTGAGCATGGTTGCCCGCGCTGGCGCATACGACGCCTTTGTGCAGGCGCTCTTCCGGCAGGCTTCGCATCAAATTATACGCGCCGCGGATTTTAAACGAACGGACGACCTGCAGGTCGCTCACGTTTCAGGAATACGTTGCAGTTGTATTTCTCGGACAATATGAAATTTTTCTGCAGGGGAGTATGATGCACCACGTCCTTGAGCACGTGGCTTGCTACTATAATATCTTCCAGCTTTACCGATGAATGAGTCATTAGGCTTCCTCCGGTTGTTCCGTAATTTAAATTATTATACACCTTTGGAAACGGGAGTCCAGTTAATTTTCTGAAAAATTCGCGAATTTTGCGGCAATCGGTTGAATCTTCTTCAAGGTGGAGGAGGCCAGACTGGCCCGGCTGACGATTTCGCGGAACGAGAGGGACAAAAACGCCGGGTCCCCGGAGCCCTTAACGACGCCTACGGAGGAGGTTACCTGTACTCCGGATATAACGAACGGATCGCTCAGCGCCTGAACCAGCTTCTTGATTTCATCCTCTTCCCGCAGCGAAACAATGACAAATTCATCTCCCGCATACCTGCATATAAATTCGTCCGGCATCGTTAATGAACGGATCCGCTCCGAAAAGCCTTTGATGACATCGTCTCCGATCGGATGACCGTACTGCTTGTTAATTTTCCCAAAATTGTTCAGGTCGATAAATAACAAATAAAAATTTTGCCTGTTGCTCATCAGCTCTTCTACAATCGTCTGAATATATCCGGGCCGAAACAAGCCGGACAGAGGATCCAGCAGCTCGCTTAGCCGGACGCGGACCGTATCCCTCGTCACCAGCCCCACCACCTGATCGTTCTCCGTAATCAGCAGCCGTTCGATGCCCTTCTCTTCCATCACCTGCAGGGCGTCCCAGCCAAAGCTGTCCGCCGCCACGGTTATCGGGTCGGGTGTCATCGCATCGGCAACGATCCGGTTAGGGTGGGCCTTTCTTGCATCCCGCGACGTAATGATGCCCATAATTTCCTTATGCTCCGTAACGGCCAGAGAGCCGATTCTCAGCTCGTCCATCAGCTCGGCGGCATGCAGTACACTTTTGTCGGAAGAGACCGTTATAACCGGAGACGACATCATCTCCTTCACCTTCACAGCAATTCCACCTCCCGTTTCACGGACACTTCGATTTTCAGCTCGGACCGAATAACCATGGTATCGTTAATCAACCGCTCCGCTTCCTCCAACACGATGCTGATCAAAACCTCCTTATCCAGCATCTGGAGAAGAGAGTTGCGGATAAGGACCGCCTCTACCTTCGGATGCTCAATTTTAATAATGGTAAATTGCTCGGGAGAAAGAGCCTCCGCCATGCGTCTGACCGCCTCGGGACCGATCGGCGCCTTGCGTCCGATAACAAGCAGATCCTGCATCGGCGGCACCTCGAACTCCGACATTTTAAGCGAAAGCGTCGCTTTTCTGGAAAATACATTCTTGGAATTCATATAAAAACTACTCCTTTACTTCCATTTCGTTACCAATCCGTGTGGCGCTTATTGATATGCATCAAATCTTCAAACCGGGATTCCTTCCATTTGTTGTTTAAAGGAATTTCCCATTGACCATAGTCCAGATTCATTTGGAATTCATGAAGCGTTTTGTCCCACCGGATGACTCGGGCTTCGGTCAGTGCGACCAGCTCCTCTTTAATTTTCGTCGCGGCAATCCCGCACAGCTCAAAATCCTGAAGCTTCGGAATAATAGCCGACGGCTTATCCAATTCAAAGGAAAGCAGACAGATGAAATGAATGATGGTCCGCTGCCTTTTGGTAAAAGCTCTGCGAAATATCTCAAACTGCAGGTCGATCTTGGCTGGCCGATTGGACATAAGCTCACTCCATTCAAAGGAATCAGTCCTTGAAAAATAGTCAATTAACAACTTCCCATTTTGGGAATGAAATTCATAAAAATACGCCCTCGAAATTCGATCAGTTCCAAATCTGCTTGAGGCGGTGTATGTAATATACGGTCCGGCAGGCTCAAAAATTGCAGAACATAATATTCGTCGAATTGAATGCCCGACTGAGCAAGCAGCTCCTGCTTCGCTTCCTCGGGAGCCATCCCTTTTTTGTAAGGACGGTCCGAGAGCATGGCGTCGAACGCATCGATGATCGAACACATCCGCGCCAGCTTGGGGATTTGCGAGCCCCGGAGTCCCTTCGGATATCCTAATCCATCCCAACGCTCATGATGAAACATAACGACATCCAGTAGATCAGGTTCTACGATTCCCTCTATCGTCAGCAGCGTTGCCCCGAGCTCCGGATGCATTCGCATCAGGCTCCATTCCTCCCGGTTCAGCTTGGTCGTTTTCTGCAAAATGTTCGTATCTATCATAATTTTTCCGATATCGTGGATGAAGCATCCTGCGACAAAAGCTTCCCTCTCCTCTTGCTCGAGCAGCGGTACCTCGGAGGTCCAGTAGTGGGCAAGCGTACCTACGCGCATCATATGCTCATAGGTCTCCTTATCCTTGTCCATCAACCTATCCAATATTGGATGCACTGCGTCTTTCACTTTATCCAACACCCCTCTCGTTCTTGTTCTTAATCTAGGAAAATAGCTTTTCCTGCTAGCTCAAATTGGCATACTTGTCGAATGAAACCGGGAAAATTGATTATTTTGACCTATTGATCCAAATTTATTTTAATATAATTGTATAATTTTGTCACTGTAATAAACAATTTGTCGATTTTATAGAAGAAATCAATAAACAGCAACAAAAAAGAACAGCCCTCCCGTCAGGCTTTAAGCCTAATCGGAAGGACTGCTCCGTGTGAAACTAACCTTTTTCTATTCTATCTATGTCTCTCTTAACGGATAACAACCGTGTGAACGACTTGGTCCCAGCCTCTCAGCTCGATGGAGCGGTTAGGAGTCAAATCGGACATATTGCCTTGAATGGTCAAATCTGTAGTCGTATTATAAACCGCCGTCTGCACATTGCCGTTATCCAGCGTTTGGTTAATCGAAATCGTTGCAATTTTCCCATTGGAATTCAGTGTATAGGAGTTAAAAGTCCCCAATACAGTGAAGTTCGTTTGCTGTTCAGCCAGCGTTGTCACTTCAACGAAGTATACTTTACCGCCGGAAACACGGGCTGTCACGATATCGCCGCTTCTCAGCTCCGAAGCATTGACATTCGACGCGCCGTTACGAACAATCGTTACGTTGGAAGCAAGCGGGTAGCTGTACGTTTGGCCGTCTTTCGTAAAAGTAAGCGTGTTGTTACTGACCGAAGCAGTCAATGCTGCACCCGTAAAATCTCTTTGCTGGTCTACAGCCGCTGTCGTCACTTCAATGAAGTACGCTTTGCCGCCGGAGATACGAACGGTCACAATGTCTCCATTTTTCAATTCCGACGCGCTGACGTTCGATGCGCCGTTACGGACAATCGTTACGTTGGAAGCAAGCGGATAGCTGTAGGATTGACCGTCCTTTGTAAAAGTAAGCGTGTTGTTGCTGACCGCGGCCGTCAACGCTGCGCCCGTAAAATCTCTTTGCTGATCTACAGCCGCTGTCGTCACTTCAACGAAGTACGCTTTGCCGCCGGAGACGCGGACCGTCACGACATCTCCGCTTTTCAGCTCGGATGCGCTGATATTGGATACGCCGTTACGGACAATCGTCACGTTGGAAGCAAGCGGGTAGCTGTAGGATTGACCGTCCTTCGTAAAAGTAAGCGTATTGTTATTGACTGCAGAGCTCAGCGAAGCGCCGGTGAAGTCCTGCTGTTGGCTTCCGCCGTTGGCCAATGTCGTTACTTCTACATAATAGGCTTTGCCGTCATATGTGCGAACCGTGACCACATCCCCGCTTTGCAGGTCCGATGCATTGACTTTGGCGCCGTTACGGAAGATGAATGCGTTGGAAGCCAGTTCAATGGTATACGTTTGGCTGTCTTTGCTCAATGTCAATGTATTATTGCTTACGCTGGAAGTCAGTGAGGCGCCGGTAATGGAAGTATTGTCAGGCAGCTGCTCGCCCGTACGGTCCAGCAGGGCTGCCAGCTCAGCGCGGGTAACCGGGCGCTCCGGACGGAAAGTATTATCCTCATAGCCGTCGATCAGGTTCTTCTCAATGGCTTCCTCTACATAGCCGACAGAGCCTGCCGGAATTTTATTCGCATCTTTAAAGTTCAGCTTCGTATTCATTTTCGTTTTGGCTTCATCCTGCAGCTTCAGAGCTTTGATCAGCAGCGTCGTCGCCCACAAACGGTCCGCTTCCTTCTCCGGCTGCACCGTATCGTCCGACTCCTCGAACAGGTCGTTCTGAAGTGCTACCGCTACGTAGCCGACGGCCCATGGATACTTGGATTTGATCTTGTCCGCATCTTTAAAATTCAAATTCGTCTGTTTGGCTTCGGCCGATTCCGCCTCATCCTTCAGTCCCATCAAACGCACGGCGGCTGTAATCGCTTCAATTCTTGTAATTGTTTTACGCGGCTGGAACGTACCGTCCTCATAGCCTTCGAATACGCCTTTGGAAGCCAGGCTGGCAATGTATCTCATGGCCCACTCTACATCGGAGCCTTTCACATCGTCAAATGTCAGCTTAATATTTATGTTTACATCTTTAGCGTTGTCGCTTTTAATGTTCCATACATTTTTCTTGCTGTCCCATACTTTGTTGCTATCCCAAGATTTGTTATTCCCCTTATTATTATTAAAGTTATTGCTGCCCTTACCCTTGCCATCGGCAAACGCGGCTGTTCCTCCGCCAAGCACCATAGCCATAGTCAAACCTGTAACCATAACCTTTTTAAAATTCTTGTTCATCGTCATTCTCCTTTGTATAAAACGATATTGGTGAAGCAGCTCCTAGGATTTACTAAACCTTTCGCCATCCCCAAATCGTTTGTGGGGGTCTTTTGATCAAGCGTCAAAAATGTTATTCTACAATGGTGCGCACGTGGGGATTAGCGAAACGGCGCGCATGAAACACCAGCCGGAAAGGAGCTTACGAAAGCATGAAGTGGAGAGGAAAACCGATGTCCGTCGGCATCGCCGTATTTGCCTTAGTCGCGTTGGCCGCCGTATACAGTGTGTTCTTTTACGGAAAAGGGACAAGCCCGGGAGAGCGGCAGGCCGCCGGTTCGGCACCGGCCGAAACCAAGGCGCAGACGCCGGAGCCTGTGAAGAAGCCCGAGCCTGTCATTCCAAGCGAGAAGGTGGATGTCGTGGTGCTCGGCAGCGAGCTCGAAGGGCTGTATCTGGCCAGAGCCGCAGCCGACGAGGGACTGAAGGTCAAGGTGCTCGACCCTAGAGAAGCGTTCGGAGGACAGGTGCTGCAGGGCGAGATGCTGTTTCTGGACGAAACACGTGACGATAAATATCAATCGCTCGTGCAAGGACGCGCCAAAGAGCTGTTCGACGGCTTCCGCAACGGAAAAATCCGTAAGCTCTCGGAGTTTACGCAATATTTTGACAAGCTGAAAAAAGACATACCGGTCGAGTCCGGCATCAAAATTGAAGATATTAAACAAATTCCGGGCCAATTCGGTCCGCATGCCATCGAATCCGTCACCTACATAGACAAGAGCGGAGCCAAGAAAAATATCAAAGCCGATTATTGGGTTGAGAATACGGATTATGCCGCCTTGGTCAGCAAGCTGGAAGCAACCCGTATGCCCGGCCTGGAGCAGTTTTACGGCCAAAGCAATATCGAATATATGAGCTCCGGCATGATGATGAAATTCAAAAACGTAGACTGGGCCAAGTTCAATTCATCGTTTAACAGCCTGACTCCGCAGCAGCGCAGCGCCAAATACGGCGGGGGCTCGGTCAACGAAAGCTTTGCCATCGGCCTAAGCGGGATGACCTCGGCTTATAAGCCGAGCAACGACCGGGTATTTCTGCGCGGGCTGAACGCGGTGAATCAAAGGGACGGCGAAGTCATCATCAACGCCTTCCTGATTTATACGGTCGACCCTTCCGATGACAAATCGGTCGCAGAGGCGATGGAGCTTGGGAAAAAGGAAATTCCGCTCATCCTGGACCATTTCCGCAAAAACATCGTCGGCTGGGAGCACGCGGAGCTGAACGGCTTTCCGAATTATTTGTACATTCGGGAGTACAATCACTACGAGACCGATTATGTGCTGAAGCCTTCCGATATGCTGGGCGCCAAAATGTTCTGGGATAACGTCAGCATCGCGGGCTACCCGCTTGATTTGCAAGGCACCAGCGCCAACAAATGGGGCATCGAGATGGGACGGCCCGACAAATACGGGATGCCGCTGCGCAGCTTCCTGCTCAAAAACTATGACAATGTCATTATGGCAGGCAAAAATGTCGGCGCCTCCGCCATCGCCTTTGGCAGTGCGCGCATTCAGCCGAATACGAGTCTGGCCGCGGAAACAATCGGCATTCTGATGGGACAGCTGCAGGGCAAGAAAAAGCTGAGAGAGCTGCAGGAAGCCGATATGCCGAAGCTCGACAGCTATCTGCAGAGCAAATACAATATCAAGCTGACCGGCGTTACCGGCAACAATAAGATCGCCGGATGGACGCCGGACGAAATCGCCAAGCTGGATACCGGCGAAATCACGTATGCTTCCTATGTGAAGACGAGAAAAAAATAACCCTTTCCTTCGAGAGGTCACTGAAAAACTTACGGAGGGTACGGAAATGTTCTGTAGAAGCGTAAGCGTTCGCCTTTGTCCCTGGATTTCAACCGCTACAAGCGGAATATAATCAGAGAAATCCAGGGACAACAGCGATCGGAAGAATGTTCCGTACTCGTAGCAATGACTTTTTCAGTGGCCTCCTCCCTCGAGACCCTCCCTTCTTGCAGCCTTACGGCGCTTGGCGGGCAGGGTCTTTACTCTGTCCCCTGTTCCTCTCCCAAAAGCCGGGGAAACTTTAGTTCATAACGGTTTTGTACCTGTTGAAAAGGCGGCCGCTTGCGTATACTGTGCGTATTGTAAAAAGAACGGAGTGATGGAACCTATGAGTGCAAGTGCGTTTTCTACAAGCAGCCAAGCCGTTATGCCACCCAATTCCAACTATGACAGGAGAATTTATGAGCGATCCCTCGAATCAAGCGGGCTTCACATTGCAATCTCTGGGCTTTAAGCCCTTATGGGCGGAGCATCGAAAGGAAGGCTTCGCCGCCGGACGCATTGTCCTGGAGCATAAACATATGTACCGCATCTATACGGAAGACGGCGAATGGCTAGGCGAGCTGTCGGGTAAATTCAGGCATGATGCGGCGATGCGCGACGATTACCCCGCCGTCGGCGACTGGGTATGGCTGAGCAAGCTGCCGGGGGAAGGACGGGCTATTATTCACGGCGTCTACCCGAGAATCAGCAAGTTCTCCCGCAAAGCCGCCGGAAGCACGATGGAGGAGCAGATCGTTGCCGCCAATATCGACCGGGTCTTCCTCGTCATGGCGCTGAATCAGGATTTCAATCTCCGCAGGCTGGAGAGATACCTGCTTATCGCCTACGAGAGCGGAGCACAGCCTGAGATTGTGCTGACAAAAAAAGACTTGTGCCCCGACCTCGACCGCCATCTTGCCGAGGTCGAAGCGATTGCATTCGGCGTGCCGGTCTATGCCGTCAACAGCCTGGCCGACGATGGCATCGAGGCCCTGGAAGGCTCGCTTCGAGCCGGCGAAACGATCGCGCTGCTCGGCAGCTCCGGCGCCGGCAAATCGACGCTGCTGAACCGTCTATACGGCGAAGCGCGGCAAAAAACCGGCGGCGTCCGCGAGGGCGACGACCGCGGCAAGCATACGACGACGCACCGCGAGCTCGTCGTCCTGCCCGGCGGCGCGATGATCATCGACACGCCGGGCATGCGCGAGCTGCAGCTGTGGGAGGGCGGCGACGCGATGAGCGCCGCCTTCGCGGACATCGGCGAGCTCACCGCCCGCTGCCGGTTCGCCGACTGCAGCCACGGCAGCGAGCCCGGCTGCGCGATTCGCGCGGCGCTCGCCGACGGTACGCTGCAGCAGGAGCGCTACGCGAGCTTCGTCAAGCTGCAGCGCGAGCTTGCCTACGCGGAGCGCCGGAACGACGCGGCCGCCGCGCGCGTCGAGAAGGAGCGCTGGAAAAAGATTCACAAGCAGATGCGCGAGCGGGGCAGCCGGTAAGGCGGCCATATATCATCGTCGCGGATTTCATGATTGCCCCGACCACGGCAGCCTTGGAAGCCTTCTGCCTATATAAGCCTGATGAATTGAACCTAAATAAAAAAGTCTTCCGGAATTTTTGTTCCGGAAGACTTTTTTATTCTCATAATTAGCCGTCTCATCCGGCGGCACAGGCTTCTTCAGGCTCCGAATCCTTCTCCTTCGTCCCCGTGCCCGCCGGCTCAGCGCAGCTTCAAAGCTATCTTCACCTCATGGTTATCGAAGGTGACACCGCGGACGCCGGCCGGTTTCGGCAGGTAGTCGTTCAGCGGAAGGGTCAACGGCTCCAGCTGGAACCAATCCAGCGGAATTTCCGCCTGCTTGATCTGCGTCTCCGTATGGGACGCAATCAGATTGGGCTCCTGCCAGCGCATGCTGAAGTACAGTCTCGCGCCAACCTCCCAGCGGTCTTTATAAAGCAGATTGACATCGGCGATCCACCGGTCCCCTTCAAGCGTAAACTGCGCGCCGGTGACTCGAACGTCCGGCTGCACCTGTGCGTGCTCTGCCAACGCTTTCTTCAGCAGACTGTTCACCTCAGGCTCCGTCAGCGCAACCTCCAGCTTCCGGTTCGTCAGCATGTCCGCGATTTTACCGCGCACCGGAAGCTCGGAGTAGGCGAGGTCCAGCTGCTGGGTCGGCCGGACATACATATACAGTCCGGCTAACGCCAATGCGGCGATGACGGCAAGCGACAGCACCGCTCGAAAAAGCTTCCCCATGTCCCATCCCCTCCCGGGTCAAGTACTAAATAAAGTCCCTTTCACTCAAGCCGCTTGTCTAGGTGCCAGGCTTGTTCTGCTTATCCTTCAGCCAGCGGGGAGCGCCTTTGTTCTTGCGATCCTTCTCCCGCGCGCGGTCGTTCTTGCGCTTGTTCGCCGGGGCAGCAGCCGTCGCCGGCCTCACGGCAGCCTCTCTGCCGGAATCGTTCGGCGCTGCGGCAGCGCCGAACGCCGGGGCAGGCTCAGCCGAGATACGCGCCTTGGCGGCCGCAGCCTTGGGCGGCGCCGGCTTGTAGGCCGGCAGCCCGCCGCCTCTCGGTGCGGCCTCCTCTGCGCCTCCGTCTCCACGGCGGCCCGGCTCGACACGCACCTGCCGCTGCTCCTCGAAGCGGCGGCGCTGGGCGGGCTCGACGACTTTGCCGTAGGACAGCTCTTTTTCGTGAATTTCAATGCCCAAGGCTTTGGAAAACTTGTTAATGATGAACCGTTCCTTCGGCGTAATGATCGATATGGCGGTTCCTTTCTTGCCCATTCTTCCGGTCCGGCCGACACGGTGAACGTAATGATCCGCATCGATCGGCGGATCCAGATTGATGACCTGCGTCACATGCGGAATATCCAGGCCGCGTGCGGCAATATCCGTTGCGAGCAGCAGCTGGAACTTGCCTGCACGGAACTGCTGCATGACCTTGGCCCGCTCCTGCTTGCCCGCCTCGCCATAGAGCGCCTCAATGGACAAACCCGCATACTGCAGCTTGCCCACTACCTCGGCTACATCGTCCGTCTCATTGACAAACACGATGGCTGCGGGCGGATTGTAAAGCCGCACGATTCTGCGCAGCGTATCGATCTTGTCCCGATCCTCGCAGACAAAATACAGATGCTCCAGCGTCTGAGAGGTCCGCTGCTCCGGATGTACCTGAACATAGACCGGCTCGTTCATCCAACGGTCAATTACCGCCCGGATCGGCTGCGGCATCGTGGCTGAGAAGAACAGCACCTGACGGTCGCGCATCATGCTTTTCAGGATAGCTTCGACCTCCTGCATCGATCCCAGCTCAAACACCTGGTCAACCTCATCTACAACTACGCTGCGCACGTGGTGAAAGCTCAGCTTGCGTACCTTGAGCAGCTCCATGATCCGCCCGGGCGTTCCTACAACAATCTGCGGACGCAGCTTCAGCCTATCGATCTGTCTGCTGATCGCCGCTCCCCCGATCAAAGACTGCGAGCGGATGCCTGTTCCTTCGGTCAGCTGCTCGAGAGTCAGCAAAATTTGCATCCCCAGCTCCCGGGTCGGCACCAGAATAACGGCCTGAATCTCCTTGGCTGTCTTGTCTATTTTATGTAGTAAAGGCAGTAAGTAGGCTAACGTTTTGCCTGATCCTGTCTGCGACTGCGCTACCACGTCCTTGCCTTCGAGCGCAACGGGAATTGCCGCGGCTTGAACGGCCGAGGGCGTTTCGATGTTCAAATCACGAAGTCGGCGCACGTAAAAATCATCAATATTTAATGATGCAAAATGGCTGTTCATAAATTAAAAACGCCTCCTTTCATAAAAGCATCATACCAATGCGGCGTCAGAACATCAAGCCTCGTTCCCTGCCGCCGTCTTCCTTGTTATCCATGCAAATACGGCATCGAGCGCCCGCTCGTCCTCCTCCTTCGGAAACCGGTGACCGAGCCCCATGTACAGCTCCATCGCATAGTCTTTACCGATACGCTCAAGCCCCTCGGCCAGCTTGCGGGCTTGTCCTATGCCAACCTGTCCATCGTCTGTCCCGTGAATGATCAGGACAGGTGAACGGATTTGCTCCAGCCAATACATCGGCGACCGTGCGCGGTAAGCCTCCTCCTGCTTGCGCGGGTGTCCGACCACCCGCTTCAGCATCCGGCGCAAATCCACACGCTCCTCATAAGTGTCGAACAAATCGCTGACCCCGCCCCATACGACGACCGGTCCCGCCAGCTCGCAGTCCCTTGACGCCTGCATGGCCATCAGCGCGCCTCTGGAGAATCCGATCAGCGGAACGGGCCCGGCTTGACCTCCGGAAGCGACTGCATCAGCGTAATCGCGTGATAGACGTCGTAGCGGTCCTCGCCGCCGAAATCCTCGCGGCCTTCTCCTCCCTCATTGCCCCGGTAAAAGGGGGCGAAGACGGCATATCCCCGTTTGGCCATCGACATAATGCGGCGCTTGCGCACCATACCGACCTTGCGGATCCCGCCGCGGCAATAGATCAAGCCGGGAAAAGGTCCGTCTCCTTCCGGCACGGCCAAGTAGCCCTTGACCTTCAAGCCCTCGCTGGCATAGGTCAGCCGGTACAGCCGCATGCCTTTGCGCAGGCTGTTCAGCACCTCACGCTCCAGCAGGATGCCGTTCGGCTCGGAAGCCTCTACTTCCATTAATGCGGCGGCGGACCGATTCATGACTAAACATTCCTTATCCATGTCATGTCCCCTTTTCGCCTCTTCTTCAAATTGCATTTCCACAGCGGCCGCCTCCTGCATATAGTATTTAGAAAGAACGGAACCTGGAGCTGTCCGACCCTTTTTTTGACATCAATCCGTACGTAGGCTAGACTGAGGGAAGATAACGCTATTCTTATTATGTTCGGAAAGGTGGAGCTTTTCTCAATGAAATCTCAATTTACTGCCGAATTCGATTCCCTGGTGGAAAAATTCGCCGAGCTGTTGACCGGAGACGCTTCTCCCGAGATGGTCGAGAAAATAAAAATATGGTCGATCTACAATCATATTCACAAAACGATGCCCGCCCTGGCGAGTCATTGGAATCAATCCCATCCGGAGAGCAAAGCGGAGATCCGCGCCTTGTACGAAGAGGTCCGCAAGCTGAATTTGGAGCTGAAGGAACGCCATAAAAGCGAAGATCCGAGCCCGAGTAAATCCTGATGCGGCTTGGAGCGGGCCGCCATTCCGTTTCAGTTTCAGCAAGCCGGTTTATCATGCACTTTGAAATAAGACACGCCAATAAGCCTGCATGGTCCTAAGCAATCTTTACGGACGGGTGCGGGCTTATTGGCGTTGATGCGGCTTGTTATAGTTATTTTTTGTTCAGCATCCCTGAAGCCAATTTATCAAACACACGCGGGAACAGCTGAAACAGCTTCACGCCGAAGCCTGCAACGAAGGGCATATCCACCTCAGGTATCCGCTTCTCTATAGCTTGGAGCACCTTGGCCGCTACCCGTTCAGGCTTGAGCATAAACCATTTGACATTTTTCACATACGTGCCGGACGGATCCGCTTTGTCAAAAAAAGGCGTGTCAATCGGTCCCGGATTGATCGCCGTCACATAAACCCCCGTCCCGTTCAGCTCCTGCCGCAGACAATTGGTGAAGCCAAGGACGGCGTGCTTCGTAGCCGAATAGCCCGTTGACTTGGCCGAGCCGATCTTTCCGGCCATCGAAGCGATATTGACGATATGACCGCTTCCCCTCTTCACCATATGAGGCAGGACCGCTTTCGTACAGCGCACCGTTCCCATGTAGTTGACATCCATCATCTGCTCGATTTCGTCCAGCGAAGCGGATAGGAACGTCTCGAATACCCCGTAGCCCGCATTATTAATTAAAATATCTATGCGTCCAAACCTCTCGAGCACCTGCTCCATCACTGCCGTCACCTGAGCCGCAGAGGTTACATCCAGCGAATACACCGCATGCTCCCTGCCATTCAGCACAGCCGCTGCGGCGCTCAGCTTCTCTACCGACCTGGCCATAAGCACGGGTATGGCGCCTTGGGCGGCAAGCTGCTGCGCCATGATCGCTCCGATGCCGCTGGAAGCTCCCGTAATGACCGCTATTTTCCCGTTTAACTCCACTTTACGTAACCTCCAAGCCAGCTTTAAGGTTGAAAAACAACCCCACAAAGTGGGGCTTATGCTTCGAGGCAGACTCAGGTACTTTGCGGGGACCCCGAAAACATATACATTCTATCATGAAAAAAAGCGGGTTCATTTCCGGTCTCCCGGATAATGCCCCGCTTTAAATTTACATCATTAGTACTTGAATATCCAGCTCTCCGATGCCTTCCATAATAAGAGGGATGGTCAGCGCCTTCTTCGGCAGGAATCCTGCTGAATTCGCGGAATGGAGCAGCTTCGGCGGAGTAATGTCCACCTTCACGCCCTGGTTAAACAGCAGCGTGCTGGCATTGCCGCTAATCATGTTCCCCAGCTCGGAAATAGCGCTCTTGCTCATCTCGTCCAGCTCGGTAATGACGAATCCGCCCATCATGGCGGAAACCATTTTCAGTGCGACCTCTTCATGTAGACCAAATACGACATCGCCCTGCATTTGTCCGGTCATTCCGATCTGAATCCAAATGTACTTTTCTACGAACTTGACGTCTTTTATCCCAAGCTGCCCCGTTGAAGGCCGAATATTAGCGACTTGCTCGATGACAATTCTAGCAGATTCCAAAAAAGGATTAATATATTCCGCCTTCATGAGTACAGGTCTCCTTTGCGACAAAATCTTCCGTGTCCATAGGTCTCTATCCTCCATCATTATACCTAAAATTGTCGAATAAGTATACAACTTTTGACACTTTCCGTATAAAATGGCGATAAAACTAGGACTACGGTCTTTTCGCGGGAACCGGGGCCTAGCTATTAACGGAAGTACCGTTTTTCCTCCATGCTTACTTCTCTGTCTGCCTGTGGAAACGATCCTGGCGCGGGCCCATAATGCTAGTTTACCGTCCCCGTACTGCCGTATTTCAGCCTTACCTTAATATCTTAGCCTTACCTTACATCCTTAAGCCCATCTGGTTGCCCGAGCTGTATTTTTTCAAGCCTTTGTAAAAAAACAGCGTTCCTCCTGCCGTCAGCAGCGCCGCCATGCCGAGCGCTTCTCCCAGAAACAGCGGCTCTATGGAGCGCAGCAGGCCGATCGGCAAATAACTGATAAATCCGGCAGGAAGCACGGTAAACAAAATCAGCTTGCCCCATCCCGAAAAGATGCCGGTCGGATACGTGGAGAAAGCAAGCAGGCCGTTAAACAGCTGCTGGCCGAGCCCCTCCGCATTGCCGATATAGAAGGCCAGCGACTGCACCGTCACGGTGAAGAATAGAAAAACAAGCACCGCGATCAACAGCGCAAGCGCAAACTTGCCCAGGCCGGCAGGCGAGAGATCGCCGAACAGCGCGTACAGCATAAGGGCGAACGCAACGTCGCCGATCGCCGAAACCGACATGCGCCCGATCAGCAGATGGAGCAGCACCGGCTTCGGCTGGGACATCACGATGTCCAGCTGCCCGTTGGCAATCAGCCCCGCCAGACGCGGCGCATTGCCGAACAGTACCGCGTTCAAACCGAATCCGCCTGCGCTTACCGCCCACATCATCATAACATCCTGAAAGCAACCAGCCGTTCACAACCTGGAACCGGTTGAAGTAAAGTCCCCAGAACAAAATCCAAACGATATTATTAAGCACCATCATTCCGGCGGTGAGCAGGAAGCTGAAGCGGAATTCCATCGCTCCCGCCAAATTCAGCTTCCAGCAGCACCAGACGAAAGCGGCCAGTCCCGCTGCCTTGTCGAATCTGCGCTTCATATCCGCTCTCCCCCCGTGCTCCAAAGTCTATCCGCCGTTCACATTCAGCTTGCGGACGCCCCGCCAATACATGATTCCTACTCCAATAGACAACAGCAAGATCCAGCCCGCCTGAACAGCCAGCATAGGTAAAAGCGAAGCATCCGCCCACCTTACGGCCGTTCGGGACGGAAAATATAGCACCGTTTGGAACGGGAGCCAGCGGCACACGGCCTGCAGCTTTTCCGGAAACAGCTCCAGCGGCATCAGCATGCCGCCTATCGTGAACAGCAGCTTGTGGTAGACGAACTCCAGCCCTCTCGTTTCCTCGACCCAGAAAGCGCACAGGGCAAGAATCATATTAAGCAGGAAATTGACCGTTACCGCCCCTGCCGACATCAGCAGAAATCCTGCCCAGCCCCAGCCGAATGCAGGCCAGCCGAACAGGCATAATCCCAGCAGCCCCCCGACGCCTAAGTTGACCAGCAGCCGGACAGACACCTCACTCAGGTAACCGACATAATGGTAGCCGATATAACTGAACGGACGCGTCAGCTTGTAGCCGACGTCACCGTTCTTTACCTCTTCTTCGATTCGGGTCGACAAGCTGGGAAAAGCCGTCGCCAGCGCTTCGGCGAACAGGATATACCAAATAATCTGCTCGTAGCTGTAGCCTTCAATCAGAGCGCTTCCCTCTCCTTGATAGGTGACCCGCCACAGCTGGGTGAAAATGTACATAATAAGGATAAGAAAAATCGATCTGACGATAAAATCGTACACATAGGCGAAATGATTCCGCAGCGTCACTCTGCCTATCGCGGCATATTTGACGATCTTGCCGGTCACGGTAGGTTTCGTCGTATGGAGCGGACGGTCTGTATGCCTCCAGGCACTATCCACGAACGGAGCTGGAGAGGGTGATGCTGCTGCCGACGTGCGGGCCTCTTCGATCCGGCTCATGGTACCGCCACGCTCCCCTCCGGCTTCTTCGCTTCCCGGGCATAAATATGGGTAATGATGTCCTCCATCGGCGGGCTTTGAATCGTTATATCTACGACTCGATACTCACTGACCAGATGGGAGAGCACCTGCTCCATGCTTGCGGCGGATGTCTCGACCGACAGCTCAAGCTCCGCCTCCGTCTGCCGCAGCAGCTCTACTCCCGGGAAGCGAAACGGCTCGCCCGGCTGCTGCAGTCTAAGGTGAACCGTCTTCTCCGTCAGCAGCTCTCGTTTCATCCGCTCTACCTGATCGTCCAGAATAACCTGTCCGTGGTTGATGACAACCGCCCTTCTGCACAACTGTTCGATATCTCCCGCATCATGGGAGGTTAAAAAGACCGTCGTGCCCTCTTCCCGGTTCATTTGGACAATCAGCTCGCGGATCTTCTGCTTGACGATCACGTCCAGTCCGATGGTCGGCTCGTCAAGGAACAGAATCCGCGGCCGGTGCAGCATAGCCGCGGCAATCTCGCAGCGCATCCGCTCCCCGAGCGACAGCTTGCGCACAGGCACGTTCAGGTAAGGCTCAAGCTCGAAGCGACGGACCAGCTCGTCGCGGCGGCTGAAATAATCGTGCCGCTTCAGCTCGTAGATTCTGCTCATCAGCTCGAAGGAATCGATCGGGGGGAGATGGTACCAGAGCTGCGATTTTTGGCCGAACACCGAGCCTACGAAGTAGGCCAGCCGGCTCCGCTCCTTCCAGGGACAGAAGCCGAGCACCCGCGCCTCGCCGCCGGTAGGGTGAAGAATGCCGGTCAGCATTTTGATCGTGGTCGATTTGCCCGCTCCATTCGGCCCGAGAAATGCCAGCATCTCTCCCTGCTCGACGGTCAGATCAATTCCGTGCACCGCCGTTTTCTGCTCGAACACAGGCTTGACTAACGATTGCAGGCTGCCGAAGAGCCCATCCTTCTTGCGTTTCACTTCAAAGCTTTTGGTCAGTCCCCGCACTTCAATCGCGCTCATTGCGCCTCCCCCTCTTCACCTGACATGTGAATAATTGTTATATATTACCATGGAAGGGTCGGGCTGACAACAGAAATTATTGCTATATGCATTCTGTTCCGAAAGGGGAAAACGACGCAAAAAAACCGTGCGGCCTCACCCTCTTAAGGGCATGAAGCTTCACGGTTAGAATCGGATTTCGCGGTCATTCGGCTGTCTTCGGCTACACTTCATCAAACGACCTGTCATCGTCAAACGGCAAGCCGCAGGCGGGGCAATATTTCACCTCAAGCGGGACGATTTTGCCGCAGCTGCATTCCTTTTCGTTTTTGACCGCCTTGATTTTGGCTTCGAGCACGCTGATATCCCGCCGCAGCCCGGTAATATGCAAGCAGTAGCCTTCGATGTCCTTCCCGGCCATCTTCCAGTCCCCATTGCGGTAAGAATGGAACACAGCTTCTCCGATATACGCATACGACTTCTCAATCTCCCTTTCCTTCAAGGAGATTTGGGTTTTCAGCTTCGTGATTTCAACCGTTTGCTGCGCTTTTTTGGCTGCATCGGATGCGCCTTGCTTCATTTTATCAAAAAACGACATTGGGCCTCCCCCTTCCCCAACCGGATTGCTCCTATTACCAAGGTATGTAAAAATGGAAGGCCGCATGCCAAAAAGACGGGCCGCGGCGTATAATTTCTCCTCCGGCCCCTGCATGCAAAAAGGCCCCTTCGCCGATACTAACGGCAAAGAGGCCCGGGAGAACATAGTTTACATTTGCGGCGACGCCGCAAGCAGTCTGCGGAACTTCCGGTACATAGCTAAACGCCATGGAAGCAGCATGCCGAAGGCAACAACAAAAAAGACGGCTCCGGTTTGCGGGAGCGTTACGTATTGTTCAATGACGCCGCGCAGCAGCAGCCGGACGGCAAGCAGGCCGACCAATATGAAAATAAAGGCTTTGGAGCGCACCAGGAATACCTCAGCCCCGCGCCGCTCCAGCTTCGAAAAACGAATCAACGGATAGGCGAACAAGAGCGCCCCCGCAGCAAAAGCAACGATGCCCCACAGCAGCGGAATCCGCATGGCAGGCACGACGAACATCAGAAATCCGGTGCTCATCCCTACGGGCGGAAGCAGAAGCTTCTTGGCATTGACCGGCTTATCGGTGGCGCGCATCCGGACAACAATCGCCATCACGGCGGTCATCATAGCGCCTAAGGTCAGGGTTAATTGAGGAACGGGAACATGTGCAATCTGCATTGTATCACCTCATCTGCTTAAACATTCAACGAGTCTGGTTAAAGCTCTGACTCTTTTTATTATACTCTTTTTTCGGCAGTTTGAAAGCTCAGGCTGCTGGAACTTCAGCTTGATCTCCCCTCCGCTTCCTTTTTTCCGCGAATAAATTCGATTTGGGTATGAATATGATCCTTGCTCGTATAATGCCCGTTGAACGGAAACACAATCAGCTGTTTGGAAGCGCTTAGCCGGTTATAGACACTGAATATCGTCTCGGGTATGCACACGGTATCCTTCAGTCCGACAGACATCAGCACGGGAGCCTGAATCCGCTCCTGCAGATGAAGCATGTCGAAGTAGCTGAGCGTGCGAAGCACCTGCTCCAGCTTGTCGGGATGGGCGGCGACGAATTCGGCCGCTTCCTTCAGCGAGCCCGTGGAGTGAACAATGCCGTAATCCATATGGCACATATTCGGAATATCGGCAATGACCTTCACCGGCTTCCGGCTTAGCGCGCCGACGAGCAGAGCCAGGCCGCCGCCTTGGCTTTGGCCGGATACGACCAGCCGCTCCGGGTCGATCTCGGGCTGCTGCGCCGCCCATTCCACCGCCTGCAGAGCATCGACCGCTATCGCCCGGTAATAGCTCTGGTACGGGTCGAGAATCCCCTGCGTGATCCATCCCCGGGTCATGCCGTACTGCTGGGCCAGATGATTGCCCGTCTCTCCGCCCTGCCCCCGCACGTCCACGGCCAAAACCGCATAGCCGTTCACAAGCCATGGCGCGTGCTGCTCCGGAATCCCTTTACTGCCGCTGTAGCCGTGGTACGTAATTATACAGGGCAGCTTCTCCTGCCCTTCCATAGCAAATGACGGGAGAAGCAGCCAAGCCCGGATCGGCGTCGTATCGAAGCCATGATAGGTCACCCGGTAAGCTTGTATGTAAGGAGACAGCGTCTCCACGGCCTCACGCTGTCCGTCCAGCGGCTTTGCCGCGGTTTCTTGCAGCGTCTGCTCCCAGAAACGGTCCAAATCGGCAGGAGGCGCGGCGTCAGCCTGATAGGCATATAATTCGGACAGTCGTTTATCTAAATAGTTCACCCCGGTCATCCTCCCTTTGCTTCGCGTAGTTTACAACCTGACTATACTGACTATATCTTTACTATATCACAACAGCTCTGCTGTCAGGCGGAGAAAAGACCGGGGCAACGCCTTAAATGACATAATCCAATACCTGTTCATAGGTATAGAAGCTTTTGCTGCCGCTGAGCTTGGGTGCGTAAACGTGAAAGGATACCATTCTGTGCGGGCCCGTGTTGCACATTTGATGAATTTGTCCCTGAGGAGCGTAAAGAAATTGACCCTGCTCAATCACACTGGCCCCAGCCTCATAGGCGTAGCCTTCTCTGCTGAGGCGGTACACCCGGTTCGTCAGCCGGCCTTCCAGTACATAAGCGCAGCCGATCGACGCTCCATGATCATGGATGAAGGTTTCCGTCCCAGCCGGTAAATGAACCACAATGACCTCGACATCCTCGGTTTGGTACACGACCTTGCGGCCGTAGGGCAGCAGATCCGGCTCTTCAATCCAAGGTGCCGCGAGCTCCGCGGTCAATCCCAGGGAAACGATTTTCCCTCTCAGCTCATGCGGCGTCGCGTGATTTACATGCTGAAACGCTTGCTCAATGGATTCAAGTAGTTTCATATGCTTCGTTCCACTCCTCTAAATAATAACGTTTCCTTTTGCTTTTCATAAAAAAAACTTATATCGCTTCTGGAATGATATACATGTATGCGCAAAGAGGCCTATGGGTGTTTGTACGCTCGGGCCCATAACGAAACAAAAAAAGAACGCCATGACCGAATCTTATTAGTCATGGCGTTCCAACGAACTACGAATGATGTTTGTTCAGTAAATTATAGATGACCTGCGCGCTTTCCGCACGGGTGGCGAAGCTGAGCGGGTCCAGACGGTTCGACTCCTTCCCGTCCATTAACCTCCACTGAACGGCGGGACGGGTATAAGGCTTAGCCCACTCGCTGATTTGCGATTCATCCGCAAACGGCGAGACTTCCGCGTCATTCGCTTCTCCCTTTATTCCAAGATACTCATGTGCCCTGACCAGCATCGCAGCCATCTGTTCTCTGGTCACGGGGCGGTCCGGAGCAAACCTTCCTTCCTCTTCCCCGTCAATCACTCCTGCTTCCACTGCCGCTGCGACAGATGACGCATACCAGGCGTCCGGCAATACATCGGAAAATCCGGCCGGTTCGCTCTTGGCTTGAAGTCCCAGGCCTCTGGCCAGAAGGGCCGTAAATTCGGCCCGGGTAATAAGCCGGGCCGGCGAGAACAGCTCCTCCGAGGTGCCTTGAACGATATGCCAGGCTGCCAGCTGTTGAACCGCCGGAGCGGCCCAATGCTCTGCGGGCACATCCGCGTAGCTTTTATTATATTCCAGCACGGCATAGGTGCTGAAATGGTTCAGCTCCGCCTGCATTACACCGTCCTTCAGGCGGCCGCCGGCATACTCCATAGAGCCGTCATCGGCGATTCGGTAAACGCCCAGCAGAGCCGGGTCAGCCGCTGCGCTCACCTGAAAGGATACGAGAATCGGCTGATCAAAGACGGAGACCGGCGTAACCGCTCCTGCGGCGGAATGCAGCGAAATCGAGAAATCAAACCATTCGCCCGCGGCGCTTAACTGCGCTCCTGAGGATGAAGACACAAGCTTCAGCAGCTCCGCCCGGGAATCCGCAGCCACCGGCTTGATCCCGATATGCAGCTTCGAGTCCTGAAGCGCTGCTGCCAGCCCGCCAAGCTGGGCTTTAATCGATTGAAGCGCTTGTCCGCTGAAGGTCAGCGTCACGCCGTCGCGGGCAATCGTCAATTGCTGACGATCCAGCACAGCGCCAGGCAGGACCGCCGTCTGTTTATCGGCAGGAAGCGTGACCGCTGCCTGATCATCCGCCAAGCTGGCGGGATCCACGATCAGCTGCTCGTCTGCGCTTGCTTCCGTCGTATCCGCGGTTCCTTCCGCATCCGGCGCCGGCGTCGCTGCGCCGGAACCGCCGGTGCTGGAAGAACCATTATCGGACCGATGCTTTGCCGTTACGGTAAGCTCTGCATCCACAACCGCATCCCCGTAAGCCGCTGTAATGACCGTACTCCCCGGGGCTAACGCGCTCAGCAGACCATGCGCGTCTACCGTGGCAGCGGCAGCATTGCTGCTTGTGAACACCGTGCCGGCCGTCACATCCGCCGCCGGTTCATGTCCCTTGCTCTGCAGCACGCTGAGCTGCTTCTGGCTGCCTTGAATCAACGGAGCCTCCGCCCCTTGAATCACAAGGCCGTTATAAGCGGCCCAATCGTTTAAATTCAGCTGCTGCACCTTATCGAGCGGCTGCAGCGCCGTGGTCCGGTACGTGTTCGCTCCCGATTCGAACAGGATATACAGCTGTCCGTCCCGGTCGAAGATGCCCTCAGCCATGGGCGGCAAGCCTAGAGCGCCGTTCGTCGCGATGCGGTTCGGCGAGTCGAGAAACCATACGGGCACATTGTACTGCCCCATGGCGACGGTCGTATCCGGCGCGAGCCCCAAGCCGATCGGCTGCTTGTAGCGCAGCAAATTGCTTCCCTTTGCGCGGGTAAAGGATTGGGTCAGGATGATTTGATCGTCCATCACGTCGACCCCTTGAATATTGCCGGGAATCGATAAAACGTAATCCGGCACGAGCGCATCGTTGACACTCGGCTGATCGGCTCTTGCCAGATCCGTCGCCTCATCCAGCTTGTAGCCCGCGAGCCAGGCGCCGTACGTTTCCTGATCCCGGTTTACCAGCTTATGGTTGTCGTCCGTAGGATAATTCGGCTCCTCATAATATTCGCCCACCCATAAAACGCCGTTCCGGTAAGCGGCCAAGGAGGCCCTCGTCGGAGTCAGCAGCTTATCCGCAAATTGGATCTGCCCTTGATCCGCTGCCTGGACGATTGTCTCCAGCGGAATTCGGTATAAATAGCTTCCCGACGCAATCCATGCGTTCTCCCGGCTAACGGCGACACCGCCTGCATGGCCGGTATACGGCGCATTATTTTCCTGGTACAGGTTCAAGGACTTGACCATCTGTCCGGTACTCGCGTCAACGACGGACAAGGTGCTCGGTCTGCCGTCGTCCCGGTAATTCGAGATCAGCATCCAATTCTTGTCTTCATAATAGGCCATCCCCTGCGGTACTACATCCTGCATTAAGCCGGGAACTACCGCTCCGGGCACGCTCAAGTTCCAGAAGTCAGGGAACAAGGAAGGATCCGACGGTTCGCTTCGGTCCTGCTGCGTAACCAGCTGGTGGCCGGGAACCGCCGTCACTTCTGCCGAAGGAGCGGACTCGTTGCCGTAAACGTCCACGGCCGATACCGTAAACGCATAGCCGGTATTTCCGGTGAGCAGCGACACGACAGCCTGATGCTTGGTTACGGGAAGCTGCAGCTCCTGCTGACCGTTCTTATAAACGCGGTAAGCCGCAAGGTCGGCTTCGGCATTCGGATTCCAGCTTAACGTCACTTGACCGTCCCCCGCCGCTGCCTTCACGCCTGCAGGCACTGCAGGCGGCTGTATGTCGGAACCGGGCAGCGCGGCAAGCTGTCCGCCGATTAATTGACCAGGGGTAGGATCTACCTTCGCTGCCGTTTTTCTCATCTGGTTCGTACCGTCAACAGGGTAGCCGAACACGATGCTCGTATTCGTCTTCACGTCCGTTCCGGTGTCATTGTAGGAGGCTCTGACCGTTTCGTTCCCATCGGCATCCTGCAGAACGACCGTTTGCTTCGCGGTATTGATTAATCCGCTAACGTCGTCAATCGGCACAATGGAGCTCTCCGGGACGTATTTCTCCGAATAGGAGGAATAGAAATTATGGTTGAAGGCATCCTTGCCGATTGCTGCCAATTCTCCCTTTCTTGTCCAGAGCAGCAGCGTCTCGTGGGAGCCGATGACCGCCGGCCGGTCGATGGTCTTCTGCCAGCTTTTGGTCGGATCCGAACTCTCCAGCTTCAGCGTATACCCTTGCAGGTCGATAGCATTCTCGCTGTTGTTATACAGCTCGACATATTCGAACGCGTCGTAGCCCGAATAATGATTATCCGTATCGGGAACCAGCTCGGTAATCATCAGCTTCGGCGCCGGCGCGACGCCGGGGACGGCCCGCACCGCATCCGATTTCCCCGATTCGTTCCCGGCTCTATCGTAGGCGGACAGCTCGAACCGATACGCCCTGCCCGGTGTCAGGGAAGTCAGCTGGGCTTCGTAGACCGTTGAAGCGACGGTTTGGAGCATCGTGCCGTCCATATAAATACGGTACCCTGCCGTATCGCTTTCCGCATTGGGCGCCCAGCTCAAGGCAACGCTCCCCAGCCCGGCCGATGCCGTCAAGCCTTGCGGCGCCGCCGGGGCCGTCGTATCGACTACGGCTTGCGGAATCGAGGCCACCACGGCGGAGCCGGGCGATTCGTCCCCGTTCTTATCCACGGCGGTCACGCGGAACCGGTATGCCGTATCGTTGTCCAGGCCGGTTACGCTGTACGTCGTGCTTGTTACCGAAGCCGGCTGCTCCGCCCCCGCACGATACACTTTGTAGCCGGCAATGTTCGGTTCTTCATTTGCCGACCACGACAAATTCACGCTCTGATTGCCGGGCTGCGCCGTTACCCCGGTTGGCGGCTTCTGGCCCGGAATTTGACCGCTGGCCAAGGTGCCGGGAGTCGCTGTCTGGCCGTTAGCCAGCTTCGCCATTTCGACGCCGCTTCCGGAATAGCTGTAAGTGACGCTTTTATCCTTAATCCCGTCGGTAATACCGGCATCGTTAATATAAGCGCTCACCAGGACATTGCCCGAAACGTCGGCCAGAGCGATCCGCCGTTTGGCGCTGTCATGCAGGCCCTGTCCGCTTGTCGTCAGCTTGACAGGGTAAACCTGGTCTATCCGTCAGCTGCACGCCGTAATTCCCGTTGAAATCGGCCAAGGCGTTCGGACCGGTAGGACTGTTTAGATTATCGAGCTTTTGCAGCCAGAGAACCATCGCGCTTCTCGGCTGGATCGTTTTGTTGAGCAAAGTCCACTCGTTGGCGAATGTCGTGTAAGGACTCGCGCTGTAATATCTCAGCCTGTAATGGTCCAGATTGATTTCGTGAGAGGTATCATTATAAATTTCCACATACTCGTATGCTTGATTGCTTCCGCTCGATGCGGGAACGACCTCCGTGATAAGCAGTTCGGGATCATTTGTAAGCGCATACAATTGTGATGGTATGAACAACCCGTTCAAAGAGTACCATAAGACGGCCAGGATCAGAGCCGTAACCGCCGTATTGCCATAACGTTTGTTTCTCACTGCTTTCCCTCCTCAATTCAAGTTTCGCCGAGAAGACGAAAAGCCCGGCGCAGGCATGTCCGGCAGACCGCGAAATATTTTCCGCAACCTGCCTGACTGCATGCAACCCGGGCTTCTCTTGTTCTCCAGCCTGTGATTACACCGATTCGGTGACGCACTGCTTCCATTTGTCCAGCTCATTCGTGCAAATCCATACGTTAGGATACCGCTTGCGCAGCTTCCGCATCTCTTCCTCGTCATCTATCGTCCAAGCGATTAACTGAATGCCCCGCTCCCCGCACTCCTGAACAAAAGCATCCGTCAAATAAATGTATTTGACCGATACGTAGCGCGCTCCCAGCTGTTCCGCAAGAGGAAAGACCGAAGGGGTCGCTCCGTAAATGACCAGTCCCAAATCAATCTCCTTGGACAGCTGCCGCATCCTTTGAATGGAATAATGGTCGAAGGAGGTAACGAAGACTTGATCGCTGACGCCGCATTCGGCTATCACCTCAAGCACCTTTTCCTCTAATCCCGGATAAAGATCTCCGCTCTGCTTCAGCTCGATATCCACCAAAACCCGGTCTTTGGCCAAAAGCAGCACTTCTTCCAGCGTCGGAATAGCCTCTCCTCCGCCTGCATCCAGCCTGCGCAGCTCCTCCAGGGTAAAATCGGCTACCTTTCCTTTGCCGTTCGTCGTGCGGTTGACCGTCGTATCATGGATAATAACGGGAACGCCGTCTTTGCTCAGCTGGACGTCCAGCTCCAAATGACTGAATGACAAATCCATTGCCGCCCGGAACGAAGCCAGCGTATTTTCCGGAAGTTTTTTGGGATAGCCTCGGTGCGCCAATCCAGGAATTTTCATCGTTCTTCCTCCTGCCTGTATGTTGTTCTGCCTCCTCCTGATCATAACCCATGCAGCGCCTTAGACCAACCGTTATTTTACAGGGAGGATTTGGATGCGGTCCAACGCATAGCTGGAAGAGCTGCGATACAGGGTTGCGCCCGATTCAAACAAAATATACAAGGCGTCTCCGGACTCAACGATCCCCTCCGACATCGGAGGAAGCGCCAGCTGATCCGTTTGGTTCTTGCTGTCCAGGAACCATACGGGCACCTTCGTCGAGCCTATGGTCACCTCGGTATGCGACTGCTCCGACAAGCTGTTCTTGAACGTAAGCAGCGCGCTGGCATTGTTGCGCCCAAAGGACTGGCTCAGCCGGATGCGGTCCTTGCCTACATACATCCCTTGAACGCTGTCAGGCAGCGATAAAATATAATCGGGCACTGGCTGCCCGCCCTGCTCTCCGGATTGTACGGCTGCCGGCAGATCCGTTGCCGGATCGAGCTTGTAGCCCTCCGCCCACGCTTTATGCTGCTTGCCGTCCCGATTGGTTGCGTAATGCGTTTCTTTGGTCGGATAATCTTTGCCCCGGGCAAACTCCCCGATCCACAGCACCCCATCGGAATAAGCGGTGAAGGAGGCGCGCGTATCGCTCTTCACCGAGTCTTGAAATACGAGCTTGCCGCCGTCCTCGGCCTTCGCGATGTCATCCATATTCAGGATGCTCACTTCTTCCCCGGAAGAAACCCATACATGCTTGGGGCTCGCCGCAATCCCGCCGGCATGGCCGTTATACGGGGTCGCCGCGTTTTTATACAGCTCTACGACCTTGACTACCTTCCCTGTCGCCGCATCGGTGACAGACAGCAGACTGGACTTGCCTCCTTCCCTGTAATAGGAAATGAGGATCCACTGCTTCTCCTGAACGATGGCAAGCCCTTGCGGAACGGCGCCCTGCAGCAGAGCTGGCACGATGGGCCCTTCTTTTCGCTGCTGCAAGAAAGTCTTGATCTCCGGCATGTCCACGCGTATCTTAATCCCCGTGTCCTCTTGCGTAAAGCCTTTGGCCTGCTGGCTCGGCTTCGCTGGATCGGCGGCTGCGGCTGCGGCTGCGGCTTTCTCAACCTGTACGGGAACCCCGCCTCCCGGCGGCTTCTGGCAGCCCGATAGCGCCAGAGCGGCCGAGCAGATCAAAGCGAATACTATGATGCCCTGCTTCATGCTTCCCCCTTGGATTACTGCCCGACCGACTGGTACAGTAAGGCTTTTAATCGGGCGGGATAATCGGTAATAATACCGGATACGCCGTACTCGATCGCCTGCAGCATGTCCTCTTCACGGTTGATGGTATACGGATACACCTGCAGCCCTTGCTCTACGGCGTCGCGTACGTCTTCCTTATCGATCCGCTTAAAATTCGGGTGAAGCGAGTAGACCAGAGCCCCGATCGTCGATACCAGACCCGAATGGCGGCCCAGGTTCACATCATACAGCAGCCCCAGTCTCACTTCAGGCTCCAGCAGCTTAAGGAACAGCAGGCTCTTATGATCGAAGGAAGAGACTACTACCTGATCCACCCGGTTCTTGCGCTTCATCAGCTCGACAAGCGCCTGCTCCAGCTTGCGGCCGTATGAATCCTTGATCTCGACATTGATCATGATATGCGGCGGCACCGCATCGAACACTTCCTCCAGCAGAGGCACGCGCTCTCCTGCAAAGCTCTCGTGAAACCATCGCCCGGCATCGGCCTGCTTGATCTCCTCCACCGTCAGCTCATGCACGCGGCCTGTCATATCTGTCGTCCTATCCAGCGTAGCGTCATGGATGACGATCAGCTCGCCGTCCTTGGACAGATGGATGTCCAGCTCAATGGCATCGCAGCCCTGATCCACGCCGAGACGGAAGGCCGCCAGCGTGTTCTCCGGAGCTTCGCCCTTCGCTCCGCGATGGGCAATGTTCAAAACGTTAGGAATGGTTGACATGGTTCATACTCCTTTTCGCGTCGCATGGCAGGCGGGCCCAGCAGGAAGAAGCATTGGAGACGTTAACGCTGTCTTCAACACTTCCCTGCTTCGGGCCCGGCTTTATTTAAAAGTTGAGCTTGCCATTGCGGCCACTATATATTTTTGAGCGAATATAAATACAATCACAATCGGCAGGATAACGACAACGCTGGCCGCCATCAGCAGGTGCATGTTCAACGCTTCGTTACCGGCTATCGAATCCCGCATCATCGCGATCCCCACCGTCAGCACCCGCATTTGATTCGAGTTCGTCATAATCAACGGCCAGAAGTACGAGTTCCAGCTGTGAATAAAGCTGATAACGACCATCGTCGCCACTGTCGGCAGCGCCATCGGCGTCAAGATCCGGTACAGCACCTGCATCCGGTTGGCGCCATCCACCTTTGCCGCTTCGATCACATCGTTATTGATCGAGCGGAACGTTTGCCGCAGCAGGAAGATCCCGTAAGCCGAAGCCGCATGAGGAATGATCAGCGCGTAGTACGTGTTGATCCAATGAAGCTTCGACATCATGACGTACACCGGTACGAAAATGACCTGTTCCGGTACGATCAGCGCCGCAAGCACCAGCAGAAACCATTTGTCTCTCCCGGCGAACGAGCCCTTGGCAAAGGCATAGGCCGCCATGATGCCGATGTTGATCTGCAGGACGACAATGCCTACCGTCTGGATGATCGTGTTGACCGTAAAGCGGTAGAACGGCACCGTGTCGAAGGCGTCGATGAAGTTTTCCCACATCAGCTTCTCCGGCCAGAAGGTCGGCACAGCCAGCCTTAATTCGGCAGGTGTCTTGAAGGATGTAATCAGCATCCAATAAACAGGGAAGAACATCAGCGCCGTCACGAGTAAAGCGATAACTATACGGGTAGTTTTCGTTAGAGAGTGCATCATTTGTCTATTAACCTACCCTTCATAATGAACTGTTTTCCTGGAGATGAACATTTGAAGCATCGTCAGCAAAATAATGATAATGAAGAAAATAACGACCAGCGCAGAGGCTCTTCCTGTCTTGAATTCGGTAAAGGCCATCTCATAAATCCAGTAAACCATCGCCTTCGTCGATTCCAGCGGACCGCCATTGGTCATAATGTCAACGGACTGGAACACCTGCATGGAAGAAATGAAGTGCGTAATGACAAGAAACAAAGTCGTCGGAGACAGCAGCGGCAGCGTAATATGCCACAGCTGCGTCCATTTGGTCGCCCCGTCAAGCCCGGAGGCTTCATAATATTCGATCGGAATGCTTCTCAGGCCGGCAATGAAGATAATCATCGTAAAGCCGACCCCTTTCCACACGGATACTACGACGAGAACCCATAAAGCCGTACGCGGATTGGTCAGCCACTGCACCGGCTCCATCCCGAACAATTTAAGCAATTCGTTCAATAAGCCGTATTGTCCGTTAAAGATCCACAAGAAGATCATCGAGACGATAACCATGGAGATATAGTGCGGCATAAAGATGAACGTTCTCAGGAAATTGAAGAACCGCGACGTCGAATTGAAGAGCAGCGCCAGCAGAAGCCCCAGAACCAAAGTAATCGATACATCCAGAATCATGTAGGTAAAGGTGATCCTGAGCACGTTATAAAACGTATCGCTCGTAAACAAATACACATAGTTGTCAAATCCGATAAATTTTTTGATCGGCTTCGTCATATTCCAGTTCGTAAAGCTCAAATAAAAGGAATTCAGCATCGGATAATAAATGAAAACAAGCAATAATATCAACGCAGGCAGCGCAAAGGAGAAATCTTTGAGAGCCTCAAGCTTCCGGAACCGGGATCGCTTACTTTTTCTGATTGCTTCCTGCTGTGTACCGACCGGTCGGCTGTCCATCACCTTCATAAAGCGAGTCCCCCCTCTCAAGCTATTGTTTTACTGGTAATCCTTTATAATCGCGTTCATATCTTTGACGGCGTCTTTCATCAGCGGTACGGGATCAGCATTTTCCAGAATCATTTTGCCGACCACTTCCATATACTTCTTGCTGAACTCAGGATAAGCCGGATGCTGCGGACGGCCTACTACGTTGTCGAAGTTATCGAATACGGCTTTGTACTGCGGCAGCTTCTCAAAATATTTCTTGCCCTCGTCGGTGTTCAACACGGACTTATGCGTCGGCAGATACCCTGTGCCTTCGGCCCATTTGATGTTGTTCTCGGCGCCGGTCATAAACTTGACGAACTTCCATGCCGCTTCCTTCTGCTTCTCCGGCGCACCGTCCATAATGACGATACCGGCGCCGCCGATGTGCGACTTGCGTTCTTTATCTCCAGGGATGAACGAAACGCCAACCTCGAATTTTGCATTTTCCAGATACGTTTTGATAATCGCGGACGAGTGCTGAACCATCGCTACTTTACCGTCAAGGAACATTTGGCGCATCGTATCGGATGCTCCCTTACCGTAGCCCATCTGCAGGGAGCCGTCCTGCATCCACTTGCGGAAGTTTTGAATCCATCTTAAGCTGTCCGGCTGGTCGAGCTGCGTCGTTTTATGATCAGGGCTTAGAATCGAGCCGCCCCCGTTGGAAACCCAAGGATCGTAATACCAGGTATCCCAGCCGGGAACCGAGAAGGCATAACGCGTCGTCTTACCGTTTTCCTTCAGCGTCACCTTTTTGTTGAAATCTTCGATTTCAGCCCATGTTTGCGGCGGCTTCACGCCAAGCTGGTCCAGCATCGTCTTGTTGTACACCATCACGCTCGTGCTGACGATCAGCGGGAAACCGTATTGCTTGTTGTTGTAGGAGTAGGCTTGCAGCATGCCTTTGGAGAAGTCGTTCAGATCCACATTATCCCGCTTGATATACGGGGTCATGTCGGCAAATACGCCGCCGTCGGCAAAAGTCGGAAGCACGGATACCTCCACATTCGTGACAGCCGGCACTTCTTTGGCCGCTACAGCCGCCTGCAGCTTTTTATGCAAATCCGTGTAGGCGCCTTGGAATACGGGCTCTACGGTAATGTTCGGATACTTCTTATGGAATTCGGCAATCATGTAGTTCAAGGCTTCAATTTGCGTATCGGCGTGGGAATGCCAGTATTGAATCGTGATCGGCGTATTGTCCTCCGCCGCCGTCTTGGCGTCCTCCACTTGACCCGAGCCGGACGAGCACCCGACTATCGACATCATCAAGGCGAGCGACGCCGCCGGAATCGTAAACCATTTTTTTCTCATCATATTTCTTACCCCTCTCGATTTATTAAAGCGCTATCATACATGTGGGAAAAGCGTTCACTTGGTCTGCATGCCGCCCTCAAGCTCAAAATGAAGGCAAAAAAAGATCACGAGAGAACGTCAAGGGACACCTGCTGCATTAGGCTGCAAGCAAGCTGTTGTCCCCTGGATTATCTCATGATCTCCGCATCCAAGTGATATTTGATATAGAAGTCTAAAACCTTCTTAACAAAAGAATGTCACAACATGAAAGCCTTGTCAATAACAATGCGGCCTGTTTTTTCCTGGGAATCTATAACGCCCTTGAGCTTTGTATGCCCGTATAGCTGTAAGTTTTTCCATAATTGGATTCCATCATAATGACATCGCTGCTGTGGGAAATCTGCTCGATCGCCCGGATCAGCTTCTCTTTGCTGTTCGCTTTCACACTGAATTTGAGCTCCATCACAGGCTCGGACTCATCCTCCATCGTGGTAAGCTCCTCCAGCTTCATCTTCATATTCACAATCTGAACGCCCTGTTCGCCGAATAATGTGGAAATTCGCCCGACGACGCCGGGCCTGTCGAACATGCGGATCATCACTTCCTGATGCCTGCGGTGGCTTAGCATATGCTTCTCCCATTTGTTGAGGGCGAACAGACTGATCAGCACGATGACCGTGGCCAGACAAGCGCAGTAAAAGAAGCCTGCCCCCACGCAAAGGCCAATCGCCGCCACAACCCAGATGGAAGCCGCTGTCGTCAAGCCCGATACCGTCGACCCGTTGCGCATGATGGCGCCGGCGCCTAAGAAACCGATCCCGCTGATGACCTGTGCCGCCAGACGCGCGGGGTCCGTCCGGACATTAGGTTCCACGATAAATTCGCTGAAGCCGTAAATCGACAGCAGCATAATGCTCGCCGCACCTATACAGACTAGAATATGGGTACGTAAGCCCGCCGCATGATTGCTCCACTCCCGCTCAAAGCCGATCAGCCCGCCCATAACCGCCGCTTCGAAAATACGCAGGGTCAATTCCAGGTGAGTGATATGCCAAATACTGTTCATCTCCTGCTGCCTCCTTACGACGTAGCCTGCTGCTGCCCTTCTTCGTTCGCCGGGAGCTCATGAATATTGCGGAACAGCTGCCGCAGCATCTCACGCTGAGCCTCCTTCTGTCCTGCATTCAACTGAAGAAGATCGGAGAGCAACTGCAGTACCGTATCTTGAACCTTCTCCGCTTTTTTCAAGTTAAAATACGAACCAGCCCGAGCGCAGCCGAAGAAAATCCGCTGCCGTTACTGTCATTTCTTCCTCAACGGAATACATTAACTGCGCATACAGGCACTGCTCGTGCCGAGGCAGCTTTAACCGTGCGGCATCGGGCAGACGCTTCATAACCTCAAGCGTATTCGTCCCGTAAATCTCGATCCAGCCGCGCATCGTTTGCTCATCTACCCCTTGGGCGATGCCGGATTTCAGCATTTCCTTCTTCCAATCGCTATACGTCGCCCCCTTTAATGTTTCTCCGCCGCTGATCGTAATTTGATCCGTCGTGCAGGAAGGATACGAGGGGCCCCCGTTGTGCTGCAGCTCTTTTACGACCAGATCCACCACCTTCTCGGCCATTTTGCGGAAACCGGTCAGCTTCCCTCCGGCAATCGTGATCAGCTTGCTGTCCGATATGAAGATTTCATCCTTGCGGGACAGCTCCGACGGTCCTTTGCCTTCCTCGTAAATCAGCGGCCGCAGCCCTGCCCAATGGGAGCGGATATCGTCTACCTTGAGCTTGACAGCCGGAAACATCGAGTTGACCGCCCGGATCAAATAATCGCGGTCTTTCCCGCGTTGTTCTGGGCTGCTCAATCGAGGAGGTATAGGCCGTATCCGTCGTGCCGATATAGGTCACATCTCCCCGCGGAATGACGAATACCATCCGCCCGTCCGGCGTATCAAAATAAGCGGCCTGATGGATCGGCAGTTTATGGTAATCCACTACCAGATGCACGCCTTTGGTCAGGAACAAACGTTTGCCTTTCAGCGATTTATCCATCGCCCTCACCTGGCTCACCCAAGGACCGGCGGCATTGACGATATGCTTGGCAAATATCTGCGTCCGGGTATCGTGAATCCGGTCGTGGGCCTCGACTCCTACCGCCTTTCCGTCGCGGTAAAGGAACTGCGTTACCTCCGTATAGTTGACGATCAGGGCGCCGCGTTGAAAGGCTGTTTTGAACACATCGAGCGTTAACCGGGCGTCGTCGGTCCGGTACTCGAAGTACAAGCCTCCGCCCCTCAGACCCTCCTTCTTCAATAGAGGCTCCTGTTCCATCACCGCCTTTCGGCCAAGCATTTTACGCCGTTCTTTACGGGCGACGCCGGCAAGCCAATCATAAATGTACAGTCCGACGGAAGACGCCCAGTACCCGTAAGTGCCTCCCTTGTAAATCGGCATCAGCATCGGCGCCGGAATGACCAGATGCGGGGCGTTCTTATACAGAATCGCCCGCTCCCTTCCTACTTCCTGGACGAGCTTGACCTCTCCCTGCTTTAAATACCGCAGTCCTCCGTGGATGAGCTTCGTGGAACGGCTGCTCGTGCCGGAGCCGAAATCGTTCTTCTCCAGCACCCCTACCTTGAGCCCGCGGGCTGCAGCGTCAAGCGCAATGCCCGCCCCGGTAATTCCGCCGCCGATCACGAGCAAATCCAGCTCCTCGTCCTCCATTTGGTTCAAGATCTGCTGTCTGCTTCCTGCTGAAAATGCGATCTTCATGCCAACAATCCCTCCGTGTGACAACCTCTCTTGAGGTCTTATGCCGTTCTAATGCTGTCATATAAAAAACCTCTTTGAAAAAGGACAGACGGGTAGACTTCCGCCATGCCTTTTTCAAAGAGGTTTCTCTTCGTCTCATACCACTTTGAAAACGCTATGTGATTGTATGCTCAGCCTGTTCCAACTGTTCAAACCGTTACCAAAGCTTCGAAGTACCTACCGATACGGCCAGTGCCCCTGCTCTAAGCGCTTCGTCAATCTCCTCTTGATTGCTTACCAATCCGCCTGCGATGATAGGAAGCGGTGTCATATTGGTCATCTCGCGTATGACCCGCGGCATAATGCCGGGCATCACTTCAATGGCGTCCGGCTGGCTCTGCTCGGCCCCTTTGATTCCCCGGTACACCGCGTTGTTATCGATCAGGAACATGCGCTGGATCGCCATTAAGTGCGACTCCTTGGCCGCGCGAATCAGATTGCTTTTGGTTGAAATGAGGCCGGTAGGCTTAATGTTGTTGGCCATGTAAGCGACCCCAGTCTTGTCGGGCGCCAGGCCTTCAATAAATTCCATATGGACAAACACATGCTTGCCTGCGGCTTTCACCTTCTGAACCAGCTCGTCAATGTTAAACAGGGAGCCGGTTAGCAAAAAGACAATATTCGTTTCGCTTTGAAGCGCCAACTCCAGATCTTCTTCCTTCTTGACAGTCGCGATAGTCTGGTTCTCTACTAGATCGACGATGGGGTATATCATACGGTTCCCCCCTTTCTAAATAAAACCATTATAGCACGACTTGTCTACAGCCCCACGATTTCTTTAATCGTGTTTAACACATATTTGGGACGGTCCGGCGACTGCTCCGCCATTTCCTTGGTCGTGACGCCCGTCAGCACGAGCACGGAAGCCATGCCGGCCTCATTGCCCATGCGGATATCCGTCTCCAGCCGGTCGCCGATCATGAAGCAGTCCGCATAGCTTAAACCCAGATGCTCCACGGCCGCCTCGGCCGCGATCAGCGACGGCTTCCCCGCCACGAGATCGATCGATTTGCCCGTCGCCGCCTCCAATGCGGCAATAAATGTGCCGGTGTCGGGAATTTGACCGCTGTCCAGCGGGCAGGTGGCGTCCGGATTGGACGCAATGATTTTGGAGCCGTTCATAGCGGCTTGGTATACGATGTTGAGCTTATCGTAAGTAAACTGGCGGTCCCACGACAGTACCACGTAATCCGGCTTCTCGCAGTCATCCGTCAAAGAGATGCCGTGCTCTCTGAGCTCGTCGTGAATCGGTGCCTCCCCGATCACAAAGACGCGGTCTCCCGACTGGACGCGTTTCTTTAAATACCTTGCCACAATCAAGGAAGAGTTCAGCACGTCCTCCACTTGGGTCGGGATGCCCATCTTGGTAAGCTTCTCGGCATAGGATTGTCTTGTAGCAATAGGCTTATTGGATAAGAATACGACACGATCGCCCCTTTCCCTCAGCACCCGGATGACCTCGGCCGCCCCTTCGATCATTTTGTCCCCCAAGTAAATCGTACCATCCAAATCGAATACATATCCCCTCATCGTATCTGCCTCGCTTCTCAAGTAATAAGGATTAGAAAAAAACAAAAAAACCCTTATTCCACAGCAATCATTCCCTCTCCACAGGAAAGGAAATCATTGCTAAGGGTAAGGGTTTCTCGGGTATACTCAAACCTGACCTTAAAGCAAATGTATTGAATTAATTTGAATTATAAGACGCTGGCCGGCTTTCTGTCAACACTTTTTATAAACGCTTTCACCGGCACCGTATTTTTTTCAAAAGCCACGCCCGGTGTCTAGCGGCCGTGCGCGGAGCATTACCCGGGGCCAGATGTCTCCCCGACAGGCAGGGTGACGATAAACTGCGTTCCCGCACCAGGCGAGCTCTGCACCTTCACGGTTCCCTTATGCGTGTCGACGATCTTCTTCACAATGGACAGGCCCAGGCCGCTGCCGCCGCTCTCCCGGTTCCGCGACTTATCCGCCTTGTAGAACCGTTCGAAGATGCGCTCTTGCTCCTCCACCTTGATTCCTATGCCGGTATCGGCGATCCGGACGGACGCCTCAGCCGGGCTGAGCTGCAAAGAGATAGTGATTGTGCCCCCGGAAGGCGTAAACTTGATGCTGTTATGGATGAGATTCACCCAAACCTGGCTCAGCATCTCTTCATCGGCCCGAATGGTAGCCGGCGTCAGCTCCAGCTCCATTTCGATCCCTTTCTCCAGCCACTGCGGCTCACAGGCCAGCACCAGATTGCGCAGCTGCTTATCCAGCCGGAAATCCGAGGGCTGGAACCGGTGAAAGTCGGATTCCAGCGAAGACAGCTTCAGCAGGTTGTCGCTCAGACGGGATAGCCGGGTGCTCTCCATCTCGATGATGCGCAGATAATGCCTCCGTTCTTCCTCTGTCAGACTCTCGCCGCCAAGCGCCTGCGCGAAGCCCCGGATCGAGGTTAACGGAGACTGAATTTCGTGAGAGACATTGGAAATAAACTCCTGCCGCATCGCCTCCATCTCTTTCAGCTTCTCCGTCATTTCGTTCACACTGTCGACCAGCACCTCCAGATGGCCCAATTTGCGGCGCGGATCCCGATTCAAGCGGACATTGAAGTTTCCCTTCCCGATCTGCCGGAACACCTCTCTCACCTCCTCAAACAAATGAGGCTGATGCCTTTGGGTAACAAGAACGAGAATGCTGATCGTACCGAACAGAAGAATAAGGCCGCCGGCCATATTAATCAGCTGCACGGCCAGCATCGGAAGCTCGATTTTATAATACTGAAGCAGTCTATACGAAATATAGTAAACGACCGCGCTGCTGCCGAGCATACAAAGCATGGCGACTGTAATCCCAAGGAGACGGTGAACAATATCCTTCAGCTTGCCGGGTTTCATGCTTCACCGACCTCCAGCCTGTAGCCGAGCCCGCGGATCGTCTTTATTTTACAGGAGCAGCCGTACTCGTCCAGCTTATCCCGGATCCGGTTCACATGCACGTCCAGCGTACGCTCGTTCCCCTGATAATCGAAGCCCCATATATCCTCGATCAGCTGCTCCCGCGGCAGGGTGCGGCCGGGGTTGGAGGCCAGCTTGAACAGCAGCTCGAATTCCTTCAGCGGCACCGTTACCGCCTGCCCGTTCATCGTCACTTCAAAGGTGCGGCGGTTCATCGTCAATTCGGCGATCTGGATCATTTGGGAAATCTCGATCCGATAGCGCTTCAGCAGCGCCTTGACACGGGCCACCAGCTCCGCCGGCTCGAACGGTTTCACCAAATAATCGTCAGCCCCCGTCTCAAAGCCTCTTACTTTGTGGACGGTCTCGCCCTTGGCTGTCAGCATAAGCACAGGCAGCTCGTAGTCCTTCCTCAGCTCCTCGCACATTTGCCAGCCGTCCATGTTCGGCATCATAATGTCCAGAATGACCATCTCCACCTTTTCGCGCTCCAGCACCTCCAGCGCTTTGCTGCCGTCCGAGGCCTCCAGCGTCTGAAAGCCGGCTTGATTCAGGAACACCCGAATCAGCTCGCGGATATGGGCATCGTCATCAACAATCAATATAACTGGCATGAGGTTGTCAGCCCCCTTTCCTCACAATTGGATCTGCGCCTGCGGCGCAGGAACGGTCTGCACGCGCAGCTGCTGATCGGCAAATTCCTTGTACACGGCGTGTCCCCGGTACAGCTCATCATGCGTGCCGGTGCCGGTTACCCGGCCTTTCTCGATCACGACGATCTGGTCGGCATCGACGACCGTCGACAGCCGGTGGGCGATGACGAGAGTCGTCCGTCCCCGCATCAGATTCGTTAGCGCCTGCTGCACGACCGCCTCCGAGCGGCTGTCCAGGCTTGAAGTCGCCTCATCCAGCATCAAAATTTGCGGATTGCGCAGCAGTGCTCTGGCAATGGCGATCCGCTGGCGCTGCCCGCCGGACAGCTTGATGCCCCGCTCTCCTACCTCCGTCTCATATTGCAGCGGCAGCTCGCGGATGAAGATATCCGCGTAAGCCATCCTGGCCGCAGCCTCCAGCTCCTCTTGGGTGACGTCTCTGTCCATCCCGTAGGTGATGTTATCTTTGATCGTGCCTGCCACGAGCGGGCTTTCCTGCGAAACGTAGCCGATCTTGCTGCGCCAGGAATGCAGCGAATAAGCGGTAACATCTTCTTCTCCCAGACGGATCGATCCGTTCTGAGGGACATAGAACCGCTCAAGCAGCGAGAAGAGCGTCGTCTTGCCGCTTCCGCTCGGGCCTACAATCGCAGTCACCTTTCCCGGCTTCGCCTGGATGGTAACCTCCTTCAGCACCGGCTCGCCTTCGTTATAACCGAAGCTGACCCGCTCCAGCGCAATTGCTTGGCCGGCTTCATGCACCGCTTCTCCCGCCGCAAGGCTTTCCTCCGCCACCGCAAACGTGTCGATAATCCGTTCCGTCGCTCCGATCGCTTTTTGGGCTTGGGTGAAGAATTGGGTAATTTGCGTAATCGGCATCACAATTTGAAATAAGTATAAAATGAATGCCACCAAATCGCCAGACGTCAGCTCGCCGGATGCGACCCGCATCCCGCCATACCCTATAATGGTGACGAACAGCAGCATCAGCACAAAATAAATCAAAGGCGATACAAACGCCTGAACCTTGCTTTCGCGCAGGCCGAGCTTGAGCAAATTCGTAATGCCGTCTTTCCCCTGCTCGTACTCGACGCTTTCGGCATTGGACGCTTTAACAAGCCGGATATCGGATAAAACCCGGTTCAATACGGAGGTAAACCGCGCGGTTTCCTCCTGCATTCCCTTCGAGATCCGGTACATTTTACGGCCCATCGGCATCAGCACCAGCATCGACAGCGGCACGGCAAGCAGCATCAGCAGCGTCATGCGCCAATCGAGATACAGAAGCACGATAATTGAGCCGACAATGGAAATAATACCGGTAATGAAGCTGCTGAGATGCTCCGTGACCAGATTTTTTACGACGCCGGTATCGTTCACCATGCGGCTGATCATATCCCCCGTCTCATGCTTGTCGTAAAAAGGGATCGGCAAATGCAGCAGCTTTTGCCACAGCTTGTCGCGCAGCGAGGCAACGATCCGGTTGCCTGCCCAGCTGAGCAGAAACACGGAGATGCCTCCGGCTGCCGCCTGAAAAATAAATGCCGCTCCCAGCCAGGCGAGCTTCATTTTATCTATCGATTCAAGGGAAAATTGATTGACCACGTCTTTGGTCAGCAGCGGTATACTGATGCCGACGAGCGTCGCTCCCACGCTCAATGCCAATGCTATAGACATTAACAGGATCGGCGGCTTCGTTCCCCGGATCAGCCTGGCGAAATCGCCCCAGCCTTTCTTGCGTCCTGCTTGTTCCATGTTCTTCTTCCTCTCCGGTTAGTATCGTTCGATAACAAGATATCTTATCCTTGTAAACTGAATATAAACCGGATGGCTTGCGCCGGTTATGAAATTGCGGTTCCATCCGCTCCTTAAAGTCATTAAGCACAAAAAGGCCATGCGGCCGGGAAATGCCTCAGCAGTTCCTCTCGTGCATGACCTGATAAAATAAGAATAACCATCGGCTTTCGTCAAGGCCGCTCAAAAACTTACGGAGAGTACGGAATCGTTCTGTAGAAGCGAAAGCGTTCGCCTTTGTCCCTGGATTTCAGCCGCTAAAAGCGGAAGGTAATCAATGAAATACAGGGACATCAGCGATCCGAACCATGTTCCGTACTCATAGCGATGACTTTCTCAGCGGCCTCGCTTTCGCCGGGAGACGTCTCGCTTTAGACGGCGGATGGGGCCTTAGTGCTCCCGCTTCCGCCCCGGCTGATGAGCGGGCTGTGAGTCTACCCGCGCCCCATCCTCCAGCCGGAGCCATGAGTCGAAGCCTCGCTTCCCCTCCGTAAGCTTGATCACTCTGGCCCCGCGCGGCCAGCCCTCGCGCCCGTAGGTGTTATAGCCCGTTGCCCTCCCGTAACATAGACGCATCCCGTGCAGCTCGCCCCAGTAGTCGTTTACGTGGTCGTGACCGACGAACACGCCGTCGATATTGCCCTGCTCCAGCATCGCGGCGAACATCCCCGAGTTCACCTTCGGGCTCGCCACCCCTTCGTGCTTCTCGCCGAAGCAGGACTCGTGCTCCCACACCTCCACATATTCCGGCAGCGGAATATGGAAGAACATCAACCCGGGCAGCGGCCTTCCGCCATTGTCCGCCGCATACCTGCGGGACTCATCCGCATACCAGCCGATCTGATCGCGGCGGATCCAATCGTAGCCGGGCAGCAGCGGCTTCGCATATTCCCCCGAATCCATCGCATACAGAACGGCAGCGATGGATTCGTCATTGCCGTAAACGGGCAGCGTATAATTGCCGATGCCGGTCACCGTCTCCGGCCCGGCCTCCGACAGGCAGGCGGCATGCTCCCGCTGTACCTCCAGCAGCTCCGCTTTCGTTACAGCGCCTTCCGCATCGTGATTGCCGAAAACGGCCGCCCACGGAATACCGCTGCGGTCGACAGCCTTCACCGCTTCCCGGTAAGCCTGCCTGGGATCGGCAATACCGCCGCTTTCAATCGTATCGCCCGTCAGAAAGACCAGATCGGGCTGCTCCTTCTCCAAAACGAGCTCAACGAGCCGCTCCGTTTGACGGTCCCGTTCTCCTCCCTGCTTCCAATGCAGATCCGTTAACTGTACGATCGTAAACGTCCCATCCTGGCGGAACTTCAAGGACTGACGCGGCATTGATCCGTGCATAGGTTCAGAACCCCCTTATTGATCCATGAAATGAAGAATATCTCCATCTAGCTTCGGCGTCCGCCCCAGTTCTCCTGCCGGACTTTACATACGTTATTCCGCTTTTGCTTCCCGGATGGCTTTATTACTGTAGCGCCGCGTCCCTTCCTTTGGTACAATGACTTTTATTCGATGAAGAAGGAGGCCGCGGCATGCCCGGTTTTTTATTAGATTTGGACGGTACGTTATATCATGGGGATCGCCCCATTGCCGGAGCGGCTGAATTTATCGCCTGGCTGAATAAAAATCAGTTTCCATATTTGTATGTAACGAACAATTCCTCACGCACCCCTGAGCAGGTAGCCGCTCATTTGGAGAAGGTCGGTATTGCGGCCCGCGCCGATGAAGTGCTGACCTCCGCCCAAGCCGCAGCGATGTATATGAAGGAGCAGAAAAGCGGCGGCAACGTCTATCTCATCGGGGAGTCCGGTCTGGAGCTGGCTGTTCGGGATGCGGGCTTTCATACCGATACGGAGCGCCCGGCGGATTTCGTCGTGCAGGGCATCGACCGGAGCTTCAGCTATGAGAAGCTTGCGGCGGCAGTCCGCCGCCTGCGCGCGGGAGCAGCCTACGTGCTGACGAACCCGGATCACCTGCTGCCGTGGAACAACGAGCTGCAGCCGGGGGCCGGCTCCATAGCCGCCTCGATCGAAAAAGCCAGTGAAACGCAGCCCGTCGTCATAGGCAAACCGTCCCCTATCATTATGAACTACGCCATCGAGAGACTCGGGCTTCCGAAGGAGCAGATCTGGGTGGTCGGCGATAACCTGCGGACTGACATTCAAGGCGGTCTCGCAGCGGAATGCCATACGGCTCTGGTGCTTACGGGGCTGCTGACGCGGGATACTGTGGAGGAATATATCGGGCGCACCGGTCTCCGGCCGGAGCTCATCTGCGATAATCTTCAGCAGCTGGCGGACCGGCTCGCCTCCGAAGGAGAGTAATCTATCTCCGCTGGCTGCAGTCCCTTGACCGCGCAGCCCGGACAGGCGGTCCCTTCCTGGATGTTCGATCGCGTTCATCCGTGATTGTATTAAGCTGACCTCAAAGCTTCCTGTAACGGCAAAAAACCGGATTTCTCGAATGCGAGAGATCCGGTTTTTCATTAAACTGCCGCTTCATTGCGGCCGATGAATCCATGGCACAGCGTTGGCGCAATACGCGGAAACCGATCGGACGGCATCCGTGTCCCCTAGAGGCCGGCAGTTGCTTCGTTGACTCATACTTCATGCGTCATCCTGAGCATTATCCTGATCCTCATCCAGGTTGAGCGGGGTTCCTTTCTCACCGAGACGCCCGTCGCGGGCATCCCGGACGATCCTCTCCAGCCACCGGAGCTCCGCCATGCCATGCTCGTAGCCCAGCATCATCAGATGCAGCACGCTGCGGGGCACCGTCGGAATATGCTCCTCGTACACCGCCCACAGCTCCTTGACTTTCTTCCGCTGCTCCGTCAGTTTTTTTTGCAGGATCAGCTCAATTTTGTGGGGGTCCCCATATTTGGCGAACACGAGGGCCGTGCTCATCGGATGAAACACCTGCTTTTGCCCCATAAATTGCTGGTGCAGCAGCTCCTGGAAGAGCTCCTGTCCGGAAGCCGTAATCCGGTAGATCGTCCGGTCCGGCCGGCTGCTGTCCTTGACCACTTCCACCGGCTCGATATAGCCGTCTTTTTTTAATTGATCGATGGCATAATACAAAGAGCCTTCCTGCACTTTGACGTAATGATGCATGGCGCGGTCTTTCATCGTCTGCCGGATTTCGTATGGATGGCGGTCGCCCTCCATCAGCAATCCCAATATAACCAGCTTCATTGACATGGAAGTAGGCACCTCTTCGTCATTCTTGAAATCAGGGCAGGATCAGGCCTTCTGCCCTGCCGTTTTTGCCTTGGCATGGGATCCGTTATCCTGCTGCCCTTGTCCCGGCGCCCCTTGAGGCTTAAGCTCCATTTTCGCTTTTCCCATCAGGATAACGAAGATGAGCACCGCAGCGGCCATTGCAATCGTGCAAAGAAACACGAAGCCGATCGAGTCGGCCAGGGCGACCGTCATTTTCTGCAGCGCAGCCGGATCCATCCCCGCTCTCGCCTGAGGCTGGAGCAGCGCCTGGGCATCTGTGGGCGCTTGCGCCGCGCCGCCGGGCATCACTCCAATTAAACGCGACTTCAGCGCGCTTGCCTGAACGGTGCCGAACACCGTGACCCCGATGGCCGATCCGATTGAACGGAAAAAGCTGACCAGCGAATTGACAACGCCCCGCTGCTGATAAGCAATGTTATGCAGCGAAGACATGGAGATCACCGGGAACGACACGCCGATGCCAAGCCCCATCAGAATCATATAGACGACCACCATCCACTGCTTCGTGTCCACGGAAACCGTGCTGAGCAGGATTGTGGCGATAAGCAGTAATACGGCGGATACAAGCAAAATGCTGCGATAGCTCGTTTTGCCGATAAATCTGCCTCCGACGGTGCTGCTGACAACGACGGCAAGCATCATCGGCGTTAATACTTGACCCGCGCTTGTCGCAGAGCCCTCGAATACGCCCTGAATAAAGATCGGAATATACGAAGCCGCAGCCATCATCAGCGCGCCGTAAAATATGCTCGCTCCCATGCTGGCGGTAAACAGCTTGTTGTGAAACAGACCAAGCGGTACAACCGGGCTCTTCACCTTCGATTCAATCCAGATAAACAGCGCCAGCAGCACGGCGAAGCCGGCAAACAAGCCGTAGCTCTCGATGGAGTTCCAGGCGAATTCCTTGCCTCCGAGCTCAAGCGCGAACATCAGGCAGAGGATCGAGCCGGCAAAGACGGCCGTACCGAGCCAATCGATTTTTTGATTCGGATTTTTGGGCATGACCGGATGATAAAATAAGGCAATCAGCGCAAAGGCGACAATGCCGAGCGGCAGATTGATATAGAAAATCCACGTCCAATTGAGATGATCCGTAAAATAAGCGCCGGCAAGCGGCCCGAGCACGCTGGATATCCCGAAAACCGCGCCGAACAGCCCCTGCATCTTCCCGCGCTTCTCCGGCGGAAACAGATCGAATACAATCGTAAAGGTAATCGGCATTAAAGCGCCGCCCCCGATCCCCTGGATCGCACGATACACAATCAGCTCGAACATCGATGTCGAGGTGCCGCACAGCGCGGACCAAGCATGAAGACAACTAGACCGAGCAGGAAAAACAGCTTTCTTCCGTACATATCGGACAGCTTGCCGAAAATCGGCATCGAGACGACGTTTGCAATCAGATAAGATGAAAATACCCAGACAAACTTATCCATACCGCCAAGCTGGCCGACAATGGTAGGCATGGCCGTCGAAACGATCGTCTGATCCAGCGCAGCCAGCAGCAGCCCCAGCATCAGTCCGACAATCGTCCAGCGGACATTTGATTTCTTGGTTAACATACGGTTCCTCCATTTCAATTCCATCAATAACTAAAATTATTATATTCAAATTTGAGTAGTTTGCAAACTATTTTTGCCGCTTAAGCATCTAAAGATTTTATGAATTTGCTTGTCCGCCGTTTGCTCGAATTCCGCAAGTATCATATAATGGGAAGTAGCTTGAGAAAATGTATTTATATTGTTTGCAATATTGATAAATTAAATCTATTTTGTTACATCTAACAGCCGTCAGTGCCTTTTGTGAGAAAGGAGGGTTTCCTCATGAATTTAAATCAATTGGAAACGTTAATTACGATTTCCAAAACGATGAGCTTCCGTAAAGCGGGGGAGGTCATGAATCTTACGCAGCCGGCGGTGTCCGCTCAAATCAAAAGCCTTGAGGATGAATTTAAAACCGTGCTGATCGACCGTAATCAGCCGGTCACACTGACGGACAGCGGCCGCGTATTTTTGGAGCATGCGGAGATGATTTTGCAGACAGTTGAGGATTTGAAGCAGCGCCTCGCCGATCTCAACTCAACCCCGCAGGGACACATTCACCTGGGTACGACGACATCCATCGCGATCCAGATTTTGCCCCGTGTGCTCTCCTACTTTCAAAATCAGTTTCCGCTCATCAAAACAACCATCCACTCCATGACGTCTTCGCAAATTATGCAAAGCGTCGAAAGCGGAGCGATTGATATCGGCATTACGTACTTGTTCGAGAAGCATCCGGCGCTGGAAAGCTCGGTGCTGTATTACGATACGTTCGAGCTGGTTGTCTCGCCGGAGCATCCGTTAAGCCGGTACCGCCATGTTCCGATAGAAAAGCTGCACGACACGCCGCTCATTATGCTGTCTCCGGAGACGGCCGGACGGCGGTTCGTCGATCAAATATTCAAGCAGCTGTACATCACGCCCCAAATTGTGATGGAGCTGTCCAGCAGCGAAGAAGTCAAGCGAATGGTCGAGCTTAATTTAGGCGCGGCCATCATTTCCAAGCTGTCGATCGCCAATGAGCTTCGTCTCGGCACGCTGCAGATGGTGAAGGTTAATGAGCTGGAGCTCAGCCACCCTGTCGGCGTCGTGTATAAATCGGGCCGCTATTTGAGCTCGGCGCTGCATCAGTTTTTGCTGGATCTCAAAGGAATGCAGGAAATTCATTTTATCGGATCGGAGTGATAAGCAATGAAATTCGATTTGCATACGCATCATGAACGGTGCGGTCACGCGCTGGGTACTATTCGGGACTATATCGAAGCAGGCATACGCCACGGGCTTGATGTGATCGGAATCTCCGACCATTCGCCGTATTTCGGCAGTGCCGTCGACCAGGAGCAGCCCGGCATCGCCATGGCCAAGAGCGAATTCGGCCGGTATATCGACGAAGTGCTGAAGCTCAAGCAGGAATACAGCGGCAAAATCGACGTGCTGCTCGGTGTCGAGTCCGACTTTTTCCCCGAGCATGCGGAGCTGTACCGTCAAATGTATGAGCCGTATCCGTTCGACTATATCATCGGCTCGGTTCGATTTATCGGGCGGCGTAAGCATCTTCAACAAGAAGCGCTGGAACGGCTTGACGGACAAGCAAAAGATCGAGCAAAAGGAACTGTACTACGATCTGATCCAGCAATCGGCCCGCAGCGGCATCTTCCAGATCCTCGGCCATATCGATGCGATGCGCGGATTTTATCCGGCCTTCGCCGATATTCCGACCGATGCGGTCGACAAGACGCTCGAAATCATCGCAGCGCAGGATATTGCCATCGAGATCAACACATCCGGCAAGACGAAGGATTGTGGAGGCTGGTATCCGATCGATGCGGTGCTTGAACGCGCCAATCATTACGGCGTGAGAGTCACCTTCGGGTCCGACGCCCATAAGCCGGAACGCGTAGGAGACGACTGGGAGCTGGTCCGTGAGCGGCTCAAAGAAATCGGCTTCAAGGAATGGGTCTACTTCAAGCGGAAGGAACGGCAGATCGTGCCGCTGTAAGGCGGACGGCAAGCTGTGCCGGATACTTACATAATTTTGTTCCGAACCGGTCTGCGGGAAGGGCAGCGGCTTTCATCCTGACTGTATACTTTCCGATAGGCCAAAAACAACCCCACAAATTGGGGCCAGGCTGTCGAGAAACCCGCCTTTAAGTGAAAAAGGAGCACAGACGCAGGTGGGGTATCCAAGCTTACGAAGCCCGTTTTTCTACGAAACACGCTTAGTTTACGTCCGCCTTTGAAATCCGTGAAAATACCTTTAAATTTAATCCAATTCACGGGTTTCAACAGCGGCTGGAGGAGGATACCCCACCGGAGTTTCACACAAAGTCTGGGTTTCTCGACAAGCTCACCCCACAAAAGCGGGGCTTTTGCTTCGAGGCGGACTCAGGTACTTTGCGGGGAACCAGAAAATTTATAATTTCTGATATGTTAAAAAAAATCGACCGTGCCCTCGCTGGCCCGGTCGATTTTGTGATTTAGCGCGGCGTGCTTACGCCTCGTACAGCTCCAACGGAAGACCGTCGGGATCTTGAAAAAACGTATATTTCTTCCCCGTTACCGGATCGATCCGGATCGGCTCCACGGCAATGTCCTGCCGCTTCAGCTCTTCCGCCGCCTCCGCGACATCCTCTACCTCGAACGCCAGATGGCGCAGCCCTCTGGCCTCCGGGTATTGAACCCGCTCCGGCGGATCGGGGAATGAGAACAATTCGATCTGCGTATGGTCCCCGACCTGCAGATCCAGCTTATAAGAACGGCGCTCCTCGCGGTACATTTCGTGGATGACCGGAAGACCGAGCTTTTTCGTATAAAAATGCTTGGATACCTCATAATCGGAACAAATGATGGCAACGTGATGAACCTTGGTCAATTTAAGCATGAACCGATGCATCTCCCCGCGTGATCTGATAGGCCACGGCCCGCTTCCAGCCGGCCGTCTTCTGCTCGCGGAACGCGTCATCCCGCTCCGGCTTGAAGGTGCCGCCATGCCCTTTGAGCTGATCCAGCTCGCCGGTATGCTGCCAGAAGCCGACAGCGAGTCCGGCCAAAAATGCCGCGCCCAGCGCCGTCGTTTCGATGATTTTGGGCCGGGTGACCGGAACGCCCAGCAGGTCCGCCTGGAACTGCATCAGGAAATTGTTCTTCACCGCTCCGCCGTCGACCCGCAGCTCCTTCAGGTGAATGCCCGATTCCTGCTCCATCACCTGAAGCACATCGTTGCTCTGATAGGCGATCGATTCCAGCGCGGAACGGACGAAATGCGCCTTGGAGGTGGCGCGGGTCAAGCCCGTGATCATGCCGCGCGCTTCCGGCTCCCAATAGGGCGTTCCCAAGCCGGTGAACGCCGGGACGAAATAAGCGCCGGCCGTATCTTCCACGGACTGCGCCAGCGCCTCCGTCTCCGCCGCTTCGCGGATGACTCCAAGCCCGTCGCGCAACCATTGGATGACCGTCCCGGCATTGAATACGCTGCCTTCGAGCGCATAATACACCTTGCCGTTCAAGCCCCAGGCGATCGTCGTGATCAGCCCTTTGGCCGAAGCGATCGGCTTCTCTCCGGTCTGCTTCAGGACGAAGCAGCCGGTGCCGTACGTGTTCTTGGCCATGCCTTCGGCAAAGCAGCCTTGTCCGAACAAGGCTGCCTGCTGGTCGCCTGCCGCGCCCGCAATCGGCACCGCAGGGCCGCCTGACCCGAGCAGCGCCGTATGGCCGTATACTTCGCTTGAGGAACGCACCTCGGGAAGCATCGCTGCCGGAATATTCAGCTCCCGCAAAATATCCTCATCCCACTGCACCGTATGAATATTCAGCAGCATCGTTCTGGAGGCGTTGGATACGTCCGTCACATGCCGCTGTCCTTCGGTCAGCTTCCAGATCAGCCAGCTGTCGATCGTTCCGAACAGCGCCTCTCCCCGCTCCGCTTTCTCGCGGATTGCCGGATCGGAATCGAGAATCCACTTGAGCTTCGTGCCGGAGAAATAGGCATCCAGCAGCAGCCCCGTCTTCGCCCGAATCGTCTCTTCCCAGCCTCTGCTTCTCAGCTCCTCGCACATCGCGCTGGTTCGCCTGCACTGCCATACAATGGCCGGATGCAGCGGCTTGCCGGTCTGTTTGTCCCAGACAACCGCCGTCTCCCGCTGATTCGTAATGCCTATGGCGGCAATCTCTTCTATCGGAACGGCCTGCACCGCCTGCTTCAACACTTCCCACTGCGTCTCCCAAATTTCCTCCGCATCATGCTCCACCCATCCGGATTGCGGAAAAAATTGCGTAAATTCCTTCTGCGCCGTGTTCACGATATTCGCTTCGTGGTCGAACACGATCGCTCTGCAGCTTGTCGTTCCCTGATCAATCGCAACGACATACCCGGCTTTCGTCATGGTTTCTTCCCCTCCCGTTCTTAACCGCTTTCAAGTTGAAATCTAACACAGGAAGTTTTTTGCTGTCAACCATATTGATTAATGCCGCAGCCCGTGTTATGATACGGTTAATTCGTATGAAGCAGTACATGAAACAATGCACAAGTTAATATGCAGGTCAGAGAAGAAGAGTAGACCGTAACAAGCTGTACACGCGCCGAGCAGGCCGTCCGTACGGTATTGTTAACGGTCTTTTTTGCGTACTTTCACACAATACAAAGAGAAACGGGTGGATCGAAATGACAAACAATTTTTCTTCGGAACAGCGTTCCGTTTATTTGCAGGAAATGGCGGCGCAGGCGTTGGACCTGCTTGTCATCGGCGGGGGCATTACCGGAGCGGGCATTGCGCTCGACGCCCGGACGCGCGGCTTGAATACGGGCTTGATCGAAATGCAGGATTTCGGCGCAGGGACTTCCAGCCGCTCCACCAAGCTGATTCACGGCGGCCTGCGGTATTTGAAGCAGCTGGAGTTCAAGCTGGTGGCCGAGGTCGGTAAAGAACGGGCCATCGTATATGAGAATGCGCCGCATGTCACCACCCCGGAATGGATGCTGCTGCCTATTATCGAGGGAGGTACATACGGAAAGCTGGCGACGTCGGTCGGCCTGCTCGTCTATGATTTCCTGGCCGGAGTCCGCAAAAAGGAGCGCCGCATCATGCTGTCGCTGGAAGAAACGCTGCGCAGGGAGCCGCTGCTCCGCAAGGATAAGCTGAAAGGCGGAGGCTACTACGTCGAGTACCGGACCGATGATGCGAGATTGACGATCGAGACGATGAAGGAAGCGGTGCGGCGCGGCGTGAAAGCCGTCAACTACGCCAAGGCGGCGGATTTGCTGTATGACAGCAAAGGGGCTCTTATCGGAGTGAAGGTCATCGATCAGCTGAGCGGAGAAGCCTTCGAAATTTTCGCCAAAAAAATCGTAAACGCTGCATGACCGTGGGTCGATACGATTCGCGAAATCGACGGCTCTAAGCAGGGCAAGCGTCTGCATCTGACCAAAGGGGTCCATCTCGTGCTCGACGGCAAGCGTTTCCCTCTCAAGCAGGCGATTTACTTCGATACCCCGGACGGACGCATGGTTTTCGCGATTCCGCGCAACGGCAAAACGTATATCGGCACGACCGACACGAACTATACCGGAGATATCACTCATCCGCGCATGACCCAGGAGCGACCGCGATTATATCTTACGGGCGGCCAACTTCATGTTCCCGACGCTTCAGCTTACGCCGGATGACGTCGAATCCAGCTGGTCGGGTCTGCGTCCGCTCATTCACGAGGACGGCAAGTCCCCTTCCGAGCTGTCGCGTAAAGATGAAATTTTCGTCGCTCCCTCCGGCCTGATCACGATTGCCGGCGGCAAGCTGACCGGCTACCGGAAGATGGCCGAGCGCATCGTCGACCTGGTTGCCGGCCAGCTCCAGCAGCAGGGCCGTGCGCCGTATCCTGCCTGCTCCACCGACCGGGTCAAGCTGTCCGGCGGCGATGTCGGCGGCTCAAAGGGCTTCACCGCCTTCGTGCAGGAGAAGGTGCGTGCAGGCCAACGCGCCGGCTTGAACGAAGCCGAAGCCTTGTCGCTAGTGCAGCGCTACGGCTCCAACGTGAACCGTGTGCTGGAGCTGTATGCGTCGCATCAGAAGGAAGCGCTGCAGCACGGGCTGCCCGGCGTCTGGTTCGCTTCGCTGCTGTATAGCATCGAGGCGGAAATGACGGCGACGCCGCTGGACTTTTTCATCCGCCGTACCGGCGCGCTGTACTTTGACATTCACTCCGTCGATCGCTGGAAAGAGCCGGTCATCGCATATATGGCGAAGCGGTTCGGCTGGAGCGAAGCCGAAACAAGACGGCACAGCGAGGCGCTGGAAGTACAGCTTCACGACGCTACGGAGCCGCTGGGCGCTCCGGAGAAGCCTCTGGCCCGCCACGCCTAAGGCCAGCAAGACAGGCTGTCCCGCAAGGGCGGCAGCGACGGAACCCGTCCATTTGCAAGACGCCTCCAAATCCGCGACATAAGCGGATTTTTGGAGGCGTCTTGTTATGTATATTCAGCTAGAAACGGGAACTGCAAAATCAAAAGCGGCTTTTTCGAGAGGACAGCCTGCTTTTCAAGCCGCGGACGATGCCGAAGCCAGCCGCCGGCCCTTTCCTGAAGAGGGCAGCACCTGCATGCAAGCGTCTCCGCCGGAATGCATCGCTAGGCTGCGCAGCTGATGCTAGTAGTGGTTCCAAATATCCTTGCGCGAGGTGGTAACCGCGACGGCCCCGGCCTGCAGAGCCATCTCGACCTCATCCACGGTGCGGATCAAGCCGCCTGCGAGGATCGGGATGCCGAGCTGCTCCGTCATCTCGGCAATAATGTGCGGCATGACGCCGGGCAGTACCTCGATGTAATCCGGCTGCATTTTCTCCGTAATTTTATAAGTCATCTCCAGTGCCGTCGTATCTAACAGGAAATGCCGTTGGATCGCCAGCACTTTATTTTTTTTGGCTGTCGCAATGGCCGTGCTCTTGGTCGAAATGATGCCCGCCGGACGGATTGACTGACACAGAAATTCGATCGCGTATTCGTCGTTTTTTAGCCCGTGAATCAAATCCGCATGCACCAGCAGCTTTTTCTGATGAGCGCGGGCTAACTGAACGATGCTGGCCAGCTGGGAAATATGGCTATCGAGCAGCACAAGATACTGAAAATGGCTCTTGACTAGCACCTCCATTTCCCGCATCTTCCTTACGGCCGGAAGCACTCTTTGTCCGAAAAAATCCACTTCGCTCTCCCCTTTATTTCCATATGTCCTTCCATCATAACGGGGAAGCCTTCTTTACACAAGAAAAAAGCCCGGCTCTCTCCAGGAGACCGGGCAAGCTTGTCGAGCAGCTCTTACATTCGTATGGCACTCCGGAGGCGTATCTTCCTCCGGCCGCTGTTGCAATCCGCGAACTGGCTTAGAATGCCGCTGACACCGATTCGCATTCGCATACTTTTTCCAATTCATGAAGCCTCCGGCGGCCAATTAATTGGCCACCTGCACCTTTTCCTTGTCCTTGAGCTGATGCTGGCCGGATACGATAAGCTGCTCGCCTTCCTTAACGCCGGACAACACCTCCTGCATCGTATCGTTCAACCGTCCCAGCTCTACCTTGCGGCGTTCCGCCTGGTCGCCTGCAAGGACGAATACGAACGTTTCGCCGCCTTCACGGACTACGCTTAAGGACGGAACAGCCGTCACGACCTCATCCTGTTCTTCGGTCAGTAAAATTTGCGCCTTCATGCCGGGCTTCAGCTTGCGGTCCGCATTCGCCACTTCCAGCTCCAAGGAATACGATTTGGACTGCGCGCTGGTGACATCCGCCAAGTAATTGACCTTGCCCTTCAGCTTATCCGTCTGCCCCGGAATATAGAAGGCCAGCTCCTGTTTGCCCCGAATCAGGCCCGCTGCTTCTTCCGTCAGCTCCGCCTTAATTTTGATCGGGTCGAGCTGCTGCACCTGTGCCGCCTTGAAGCCCGTCGTCACCGTCATGCCCGCCTCTACGGGCAAATCCGTCAGCACGCCGCTGACCGGAGCCTTGACCTCCATATTTTCCAGGGTACGGTTCGATTTCCTTTAAGGAAACGGCCGCTGTCTGCATGCCCTGCTCCAGCTGCGCCAGCGAATTGGTTGTCTCCAGCGTTTTCAGCTTATTGCGGCTGTTCTCCAAATCCAGCTTCAGGTTGCTTAACTGGGTTTCCGTCTGCTCCAGCTGGTACTTGGTCACAAGCCCCTGGTCATAGTCGTTATGCATCTTGCTGTAAGTTTTCTGGGCTTCAGAGATGGACAGCTCCAGCTTTTTGATCCCGTTCTGCAGCTCCAGCTTGCTGTCCTCCAAATCCTGCTTCGCTTTAACCAGCTGCTGCTGGGAGCCGCTCAGGCCGATTTGCGTCTTTTCCTTCTGAATCTGTACATCCGTAGGATCCAGACGCAGAATGACATCGCCCTTCTCTACCATATCGCCGCGCTTCTTGACAATTTCCATGACGTCGCCGCCCGTTTTAGTGATCACATCGATCTGAATGGACGAGACCACGTCGGCAACCTGCTCCAGCGGATCGCTGATTTTGCTCTTCTGGATAGGGGCAACCTTGACGGTTTTCAGCTGCGGTTCGGCCGTCTGAGCCGCATTGTCTGCAGGCTTCGAGGTGCATCCCGCAAACAATGCCGCGCTCAGGACGACCGCCCCCAGGACTTTGGTGCTTCTATGCATCGATTGGCTCCATCTCAAATTCATGTTCCGATTCTCCTTTATCGATTGTTTCTTATAGATTAGTGGGCAGCGGGAGCCGTATTCGCTCCGGTCCTTTCTTTTTCTTGAATAGACGGCTGCTCACCCAACGCTTCATGCCTGAGATGATCTCATAAATGACCGGCACAACCACCAGGGTCAATACCGTTGAAGTCGTCAGCCCCCCGATAACTACGACGGCAAGCCCTTTGGAAATCAGCGTGCCCTCCGACAATCCGAGTCCCAGCGGAAGGAGCGAAACGATCGTCGCTCCGGCCGTCATGATGATAGGACGAAGCCGGCTCAAACCCGCTTGAATCAGAGCATCCCTTACGGACAGACCGTCTTCCTCCAGCTGCTGCACGCGGTCGATCAATACGATCGCGTTGGTGACGACGACACCGATCAGCATGAGGAAACCGATCAGCGAAGTAATATTGAGGGATTCTCCCGCAATCAGAAGTCCCAGGAAGCCCCCGATAGCAGCCAACGGCAGGGAGAACAAAATAACGAACGGCGCGCTCGCATTGCCGAAGGCGATGACCATAATCAGATAAACGAGCAGTACTGCCGCCACCATCGCTATCGCCATTTGCCCGAAGCTTTCCTGAATATCGTCGCTGACCCCTTGAACCTGGGTACGGATACCGCTTGGCAGCTCTACAGTTTTCAGCGCTTCGCCTACTTTGGTGCTGACGCCGCCCTTATCTTTACTGTCGATTTTGGCAGTTATCTTCACCATCTGCTCCTGATTCTCACGGGAGATGGAAGCCGGAGCGTCGACCTGGCGAATCTTCGCGATTTCGTTCAGGTTGATGCTTTGACCCGCAGTCGTCTTCAGCTGAAACCGCCCGATTTTATCGACCGAATCTTTAAATTCGTCGTCCAGCATAACCTTCGTCTTAAAGGTGACATTATCGAACTTGAGGTCGCCGATTTCTTCTTCAGCGAGCCATACTCTTACCGTGTTCGTAATATCCGCGGAAGAGAGCCCGTACAGACGAGCCTTGTTCTGATCCACGCCGACCTGAACCTGCATTTTCTTTTCACTCAAATTATCCTTGATTTCCTGCAGCTCGGGAAATTCTTTCATTTTTTCTTTCAGCAGCTCTGCAGCCGTTGTCAGCTGGTTCAGATCGTCCCCTTTGAGAACATAGGCAAAATCCTCACCGGTGCCGCCCATCGCTTCGGACATAAGCATGCCCTCCACCTCGGAGCCTTTGGGCAGCATATATAAAATCTTATCTTTATATTCCTTCGCCGCGTCCTTAGGCCTCAAATTCGGCGAGACCGAGGTCATCATCATGCTCCGGTACGGCACACGCTCACCGCTCGTATTATTCTGGTCATAACCGACCATCGACTCGTAATACTCGAAAGCCGGACCACCTTGAGGATCCTTGGACTCTCTGAGCATGCCTTCGATTTCTTTCATTTTCTCGTCCATGGCCTCCATCGAAGTTTCGCGAGGCAGCTTCAAGGTAAACATAATCTGACGGTCCGACGCGCTCTCCGGCATAAAGGAGGCAGCGAGAAACGGAACCGTCCCCCCTACGGAAACGACGAGAACGAGAAAGGCTGCCGCCACAACCTTCTTCGGGTTGTCCAGCGACCAGGACAAAATCTTTTTATAAGAGCCTGCAAATTTGCCGAGCTTTTCTTCATCATGGTGCTTGATGTTATTGTTGTTCAGAACAAGCAGCTTGGCAAGCATCGGAATCACCGTGAGCGCCACCAGCAAGGACATCAGCAGAGCCACAACCAGCGTGATGGCAAACGGTCTGAATATATCCCCAAGCACCCCGCCGACGAACGCAATCGGTAAAAAGACCCCTGCTGTCGTCAGCGTCGAGGAGGTAATGGCGGAAGCGACCCTGGAGGTAGCCAGCTTGATCACCGATTCGTTGCGCTCCTGCGCTCTTTGCAGCTCACTGTAAATATTCTCGATTACGACGATACTATCGTCCACAACCCGGCCTACCGCAATCGTTAACCCGCCCAGGGTCATGACGTTCAAGGTAATATCGAGCGGCAGCATAACCGCCAGCGTGGTCAGGATCGACAAAGGAATCGAGACTAAAACGATCAAAGTCATCCGAATATTTCTTAGGAACAATAAAATCATAACGGCTGCAAGAATAGCTCCGGTAATGCCTTCCTTCAGCATCCCGTGTACCGACTTCTCGACTTCCGTCGCCGAATTGTACACCGGGGTAAATTTCAGATTCGGGAAATCTTTCTCCCATCCGGCCATCAACCGGTTGACTTCATTGGCGAATTCGACCGTGTTCGCATCTTTCCCTTTATACAGCGTAATGCCGATTGTAGGCTGATCGTTCAACCGGGCGATAAATTCCGAATCCGAGATCGCCTCTACCTTGCTGATCTGCTTCAACAGCACGGTTTCCCCGCCGGGCGTGTTGATCTTCATATTCTCCAGGTTGTAGATCGTGTTCAGATCGCTCTCGACGCGGACCATCTGATCGTTGCCGCCAAACTTGACGTTCCCTGCCGGGCTTGTCGCCAAGGCGGACTTGATGCTCTGCGACACTTGTGCAGGCGTCAGCCCGTAGTTATTGATGGCATTGAGGTTCAGCTTAAGCTCCAGCGTCGCTTCCTCTTCGCCGACCGAATCCACATGGTCGATCCCTTTCATCCCGCTCAAGGTCGGTTCAATGGTATCTTTATAGATCCGGTTCAATTCCTCCTGATTCATGCCGTTGCCTCCCGAGAGGGCAGCGAAAAATACAGGGAAATCGTTACTGCCGAACTTGGACACCTTGGGCTTCCCTGCATTGGAAGGAAGCTCGACGTCGGCCAGAACGCTTTCGATATCGTCCTTGGCGTCGTCCGGACTGCGTCCATTGACCAGCTCGACGGTAATCGCCGAGAAATTATCGTTGGATGTGGACGAAATTTTCTTCAGACCCTCGATCCCCACGATCCGCTTCTCCAGCTTCTTGGTCACATCCTCCATCACATCTTTGGGAGGCGCCGGGTAGGTAGTACTCACGAATACAACCGGAAGCGAAATATCCGGCATATTCTCCTGCTTCAGTGTTGATGCCGCAAAACCGCCGGCAGCAAACAAGAGGAAGCTGATAATAAGAATGGCCGCGATATTTTTTAATGAAAAATTCGTTAACTTATTCATCTCTTGACTCCTCCGTTACTTGGCTTCCTGGATTGCGAAGCTCCCTTTCTACTTGTAACCGCCCTTGGTCCGAAGCGCCCATTCGTTCTCCAGCCCTTTGAGCCTGCAGGCCGACAGGTCATACATAGCCGACAGCTCCGTCATGCGCAGCTTGACGATATCCCGTGCGGCCAGCTCTTCGGGTTCGACCCGGCATAAGCTGTTGATAGCTTCCAGAGCGGTATGAATCATCTGCTGGCCTGCCAGCAGTTTCTGCGATACGGACTGAATCACCTTCAAGCTGATATCGTCCGAAAGGTAGTAATAATCCTTGCGGTCGTTCCCCTTATGTAACTTGCGGCACAGCGCATTGCGGCCCATGCTCCGAATCTGGACGCTCACAGCGGCTTTGCTGACGCCCAATCCATCCGCCAGCTCCCGCAGGCTTACAGGCTCCGGCGCAAACAACAGCACGGCGAATATTTTGCCTACAAGCGGACTGTACCCGTCGTTTTCGAAGAGGAGAGACAGATGGTGACTCATCTCCTCCCTTATGTCTAAGACCGTTCTATGCATGGCATTCATGACACACTCCTCGCTACTACAGCTTTCAAATCATAAAGAATTACGTTAACGATCCCCTGACGGTTTCAAACTGACCGGTCATTCCAAATAAGAATATAAACAATATTTAGTAATTATTCAATCTATTTTATGATTAAAATTAAGTTTTCCTTCAAAACTGACCGGTCAGTCACATCCTTGACTTCAAAGTTGGCGGACGTTACAATGACGGTAGCTTTATATTCCAGCGTTTGCCCATTGCCTATTAGGGAAGTGAAACGGTTTGAACGATAAAAAAATGCTGCTCATTCAAGCGGCAATCAAGCTCTTCGGAGAACGGGATTACCATAATACATCCATTCAGGATATCGTTTCGTTGGCCGGGGTATCCAAAGGCTCCTTCTACCTTCATTTTCATTCCAAGGAAGAGCTCATTATTTCGATCTTCAAGCATTACTTCCACTCCTACTTTGAACAGCTGCATCAGGCGTCGCAGGATCAAGCGCTTACAACCAAGGAGCTGCTCGTGCAGGCCATTACGCTGCAGTGCAAGCTGGTTATGGAAAATAAAGATTTCTTGAACATGCAGGTCAAAGGCATGCTGTTTACGCAGAACGAAGCGATTCAGCAGTTCTGCTTCGAGCAGAATCTCGCCGGGCTGGCCTGGTTTCAAACGAAAATCGTCGAATTGTACGGCCCGGCCGTCGAAGCTCATGCCATAGACCTGTCCGCAATGCTGAACGGCATGCTGAAGGAGTACTTCTTCTACTATATTTGCTACCATCATCCGCTTGATATTGAACAGCTTTCCGTCTATCTGGTCGAACGGCTGGATGATCTCGCTCAAGGCATTCTGAGCAAAAAACAAGGTCCGCTGCTTGAGGCGTCCTACATCTTCCAGCAGCCCGCAGCCTTGACGGAAGACGCATCTCTGCACACCTTCATGGAGCAGGTGAAGCAGGCGGTTAGAGATCATGTAACGGATCCTCAAGCCTCGCAGTCCATGCTGCTGGCTCTCCAGGCTCTCGATGCCGAATTCGCTAAGGATCATCCTAACGATGTCATTATTCAAGGCATGTACACCTACCTGCAAAGCCTGAGCGAGCCTTACCCTCCGCTCTGCGACACGATCGAATCGGTCGCAGGCAAGCTGTGCAAAGGATAAGCGGCCTCCCGGTCCGCCTGCTGATGAAAAAAAGAAGCCATGCTTTCCCTTTATCGGAAGGCATGGCTTCTAACTTTTTATATTTTCATGCGCCGGCCGTACCGCCCGTCTCCTGCTCATGTTCCTGTCCTTCGATGTGCAAGCGACGCCTGTCTCGTGCCTCAGGACGCGTTTTTTTCGAAGGAGAGCATAAATGTCGTAGCATGCTCGTTGCTCGTAAATGTGATGTCGCCGTTGTTTTTGGTCATGATCTGCTTGCAGATGGCAAGGCCCAGACCGGTCCCGTCCGATTTGTTCGTGACGAACGGGGCGAAGATCGTGCCGGAAATGCTTTCCGGAATCCGCGGACCGTTATTGCTGATATGAATATGCACCTGCTGCTGATCCTCGAAGCATGAAATGTGCATTTTTTTATTGCTCTTCATATCGGAAAGGGCATCGATGCCATTATTAATCAAATTGGACAGCACCTGCTGAAACGCCAGCTTCTGTACCCGGACGTACAGATCCGAGGGAACGGAAACGGTCAGCTCGACATTCTCATTAATCAATCGCGGTCCCAGAAGGGATAAGCTGTATTCCAGCGTCGGCTTGAGCGGAAGCACGGCTAGCTCCTCTTCCATAATAGGCCGCTTGGAGAAGCTTAAGAACCCGGTCACCTGCATATGAATGTGGTTCAGTTCATTTTCTATGTATTGAATATAGGTCTGCCCTTTATTCGAATCGGCATGCTGGATTCCCGTACTGAGCAGCTTCAGGAAGCCTTTAATCGCTGTCAAAGGGTTGCGGATTTCATGCGCCATGCTGGCCGCCATTTTCCCGACCAGGTTAATCCGGTCGTCATGCAGAGCGTGAATGGCCTGATCCTTCTCCCGCATCGCGGATACGGCCTGGTTCCAGTAGCACTCGCACAGCACCCGCTCGAACTGGTCGATCCGGTAGCTGATCTCCCGGTACAGCTCAAGCGACACCAGATCGCTTCCCGCTTCCAGGAACGTCTTTCTCCACAAGTGCGCGCCGGTAATAATATGAATGATATGTACATTCATCTCATTATAAATCCTGCACCATTCATCGACCTTCCACTGGATCGGATGTTCCTCCGCCGGCTTAAGCAGATCGATAAAGAATTCGAACAAAGCCTCGCCCTGTTTGTATAAAATGCCGTATTCAAATCTATCCACAAACTGATCATTGAATTGTTCAATCCAATAATTGATCAAATTCGCTTTGTTGTCCCTGAGTTCCATCAGTCGTGGCTCTATCTTCATCGCTAAAAACCTGCCCGTAAATAGGATGCATATCTCTGTTTTTAAACATAGCATATCCGAATACTGGGAACAATGCTCTACTATGCTTGTTTTACTCAAACTTACGGCCTATGAGAAGCGCGTTTTATGTCGAAATGTAGATGTGAAATTGTCCGATGGTGTCAATCGTCAGCGGGATGCTGAATACCTTTTCCCCCCAGGTATACCCTGTCTGTTGAACCAGATGGGGCGGCGTAATGTCCACCTCGATGCCCTGCTGATACAAGATCGCGCTGGCATTCCCGCTAATCATATTGCCAAGCTCCCCTACGGCGCTCTGACACATTTCGTCGAATTCCGTTATAGGATATCCGCCCATCATGCCCGACACCATCCGGAAAGCGACGGTTTCCGGAAAACCGAACAAAATATCCTTGTTCAAGGAACCGATAATACCGATTTTGAACCATATATAATGGTGGAGATAGTCGATCTTTTGAACGCTTAATTGACCGACCGAAGGTTTGATTTGAATCAAGGTCTCGATAACATGAATCGAGGAAGACAGGAACGGATTGACCAGACTGGCCTGCACATCATACAACCCCTTTGCAAAATAAATGTATATCAAAAAAAGGACTGCCCGAAATGAGCAGTCCTGTTCTAGCTAACCTAGAATATGAGCGCAGCTTTCGGCGGCTCGGCTGCCGTAGGGATTGCCCCCTTAGGCCCGCAGCTTTGCGTCCCTGCCTTTCAACAGGTTTGCCATTATCGATTTCTCACATTGGAATAATAAAGTTCGGAACCATTGTACCACACAATCTGATAAAATAGTACTGATTTTCACGCCGACCGTACGTAAAATGCGTGACTATCCGCCCAAGGATATCCATCGGAGGTCGCGCCATCCTTACCGCTTCACATAGCTCTTCCGTCCGGATACCTGTCTGCGGAGTCCCGGATGCATGACTCGAGCGGCGACCTTCCGGTTCTAGCTGCGCTTCAAAAATTCCAGCGTCACGCGGATCGCTTCCTCCAGCTGCGGTGTTGTCGAAGCAAACGGGTGTACCGCCCCGAAGGTATGGTTTCCCGCCTGGATCAAGGCGATGCCGTGCTGCGGCGCTCCCAGGCGCAGCGCTTCAAAGCCTTCCCGCAAGCGGGGCGAATCCTGGTCTCCCTGCACCTGCAGCACGGGAAGCTCCAGCCCGGCGAGCCGCTTGACGATATCGAACCGCTCGCCCTGCTCCTTCAAGTCCTCGTAGAAGGAAGCGCGAATCGGCATCTGCTGTCCGGTCCTTGCATTCGCTACATAGGCAACGCCCTGTTCGGCTATCTGCTCCTTGAACGCATCGTCGAACAAATCCGCTTTGGCGATGCCGTTCCAGGTTACCACGGCGCTAATCTCATTGGGATGGTCCGCGGCATAAACGATGCTGCTGCCCCCTCCGCGGCTGTGGCCGAGCAAGCATATCTTCCCGGCATCAGCCTGCTCGGAACGAGGCAGCTCCCCGATGCCTAGGGCGTGAAGCAGATATGTAAGATCCTGCTGCTCCCGCGAATAAGTATTCAGCGCGAACTTGTCCAGCTCATCGAAATCCGTTTCGGCGACGCCGTTGCAGGAAAAATTAAACGTGACCGTATAAAAGCCCGCCTCCGCAAACCGCCGGGTGGCATACGGAAAGAATCCCCAATCCTTAAAACCCTTAAAGCCGTGGCAGATGACCAGCACCGGCCGGCGTACAGCTCCCGATGCTTCTCCCGAGCCGGCAAGGGTCACGATCTCTCCGCGGATATAAAGCGGTTCTCCCGACGGCAGCTGCCCCGCTTCCCGAATGAAAGGCTCCTGAATCATTTCCGCCTCATGTGTACTCATACAGTACCACTCCCTCTCAATTAAATGAGTAATTACGATGAACCTGATAAGTTTAATAGGAATAAATTCATTGTACCATACTCCGAGCCGCAGGCTTTAATCTTGCTGCAGAGGCTTCGGTTTATGAGAGGGCATGCAAACAAAGCCGCAAGCCGGAAGGGCTTCACCGCCCGGCCGGCTCGCAGCTTGAAATGGCCGCCGCCATATACTGATGCTGATACTGATGCGGATGCGTGCTTTTACAGCTCCACCATCGCTTTGATGACTCCGGTTTCCGGCTTCAGCCAGGCTTCATACGAGCCGATCATGTCCTCGAAGCCGACGCGGTGGGTAATAAATGAATCCGTATCGATGTGTCCGCTGCGCAGACTGTCGATCACATGCTCGAAATCAACAATTGTCGCATTCCGGCTGCTCATCAGGGTAAGCTCACGCTTGTGGAACTCCGGATCGTGAAAGGATAGATCGGCCTTCACCAGCCCTACGAAAACCAGCCGACCGCCATGCGATACATATTGGAAGGAGCTTTCCATCGATTTGGCATTGCCTGTTGCATCGAATACCACCGTCGGCAAATCACCGCCGGTGATCGCTTCGATTTCCTTCAACGGATCGTTCTTTACATTCACCGTGTAGTCGGCAGGCGCCCATTCCCTGCAGTACTCAAGCCGGCCCTCATTCATATCGAGCGCGATGACCCGAGCGCCCGCCAGCTTGGCGAACTTCATGACGCCGAGTCCGATCGGCCCCGCTCCGATCACAAGCGCGAATTCGCCTGGAGTAATCGCTGCCCGGCGTACCGCATGAGCCCCGATGCTCAAGCATTCGACGATAGCCGTCTGCTCCAGTCCCAAGCCCTCCGCTTTCAGCAGATGATCGGCGGGCACCGCTATATACTCCCGCATGCCGCCATCCTGATGGACGCCGAGCACTTTCATCTGCGTGCAGCAGTTCGTTTTGCCCGACCGGCAGGCGATGCAGCGTCCGCATTCCAGATACGGCAAAACCGCTACCGGATCGCCCGCCTTCAACCCCCGGCTGTTGCTGCCGATCTCCACAATTTCACCTGCAAGCTCATGCCCAAGAATACGCGGGTATTCAAAAAACGGCTGATTGCCGCGGTAAGCATGCAAATCCGTGCCGCAAATGCCGATGCGGCGAATCCGCACCAGCGCTTCCCCTTCCGCCGCCGCAGGCATATCCGTTTCTTTTAAAGCAAAGCGGTTCGGCTCTTCACACACGATCGTTCTCATGAATCAGGTCGCCTCTTTTCAAAGTAGGATAAAAGGATGGAATTTCTCTTACTATGGATTCTCTATTTAGAAAGCGGTTTCCTTCCCGTATCTAAAATAAGCTTCGGATGTTTTCCTCCTGCCCTAACTATTTGTCCGATGTCTCCCTCTTCAAGGGACCGGCTTAAGCAGCAGGCGGCAAAAGACCCGGACTTGGCTGCCCCGCAGTGCGCACTTAAGATCCGAGAACGTCGGAGAGGCGGGAGTGAAAAAAGAAACAGCCAGGGCTTCTGCACCTGGCTGTTAAAAAACATCGCTGCGCGCACAATACCTGCTTCCAGGCTTAAGCTTACGAAGCCTGTCTGACGGCTTTGCAAGCGCGCAACTGTTGTCCTTGAGGCTCAACCAACCGATGATCCCCTCGCTTTGAATCGGGTTGAGCTTCTAGGACACAGGCGAACGCTTACGCTGCTGCAGTACGGTTGCGTACGCTCCGCCCGTTTCTTTAGCGCCCTCGGCTCCTGCCTTGGCCGATTCATCTTCATTCCGCCGCACTCCGCTAGTGTCTAGTGCGGCTCTTCCCTTACAACGACCTGCCCAAGCAGCTGCTCTACATCCTGCGGGTCCACATAACCGGCACGGGCCGTCAGCGCATTGGCCGAGCCTGCCGCCGCAGCGTAGGCAAGGCATGCCTCGAGCGGCTGCTTGCGCAGGGTCGCAACCGCCATACCGGCTGTATACGCATCTCCGCACCCTACTGTATTCACCGGCTGCACCTGCGGTGAAAGAGCAGTATACCGTTTGCCCCCGTAAGAGCTGTGTGATCCTTTGGCTCCCAGCGTGACGCTGATCAGCTCAATCCCCTTCTCGTGCAGCGTGTCCAGCTGCGTATCCTCCGCAGCCCAAGGGGCACCGGCTTCCCGCGCCTGACCTGTCAGCTGCGCCATTTCGTCCTCATTCGGCTTGATGAAATACGGAGCCGCATCGACCGCATGCCTCAGCGCAGAGCCGCTTGTATCGAGAAAGGCCAGCGCTCCCGCCGCCTTCGCCAGCGTGATCAGCTGCGCATAATAATCGTCCGGGACTCCCCGAGGGAGACTGCCGCTGAAGCAGACGACCGATGACCTGCAGGCCAGACGGTATACCGTATCCGCCAGCCTGCTCATTTCCTTGGCCGATATGACAGGCCCGGGCTCCAGCACCTCCGTAGAGACGCCGGTCGCTTCATCGATCATGTTCAGGCAAAGCCGGGACTCTCCTTCAACGCTTACAAAATCGTGTCGAAGTCCTTGACGGTCCAGCCCTTTACGGATCCAGTCCCCGTTGCTCCCTCCCAGAAAGCCGGTCGCAACAACCGGGCAGCCTAGCTGGTGAACCACGCGGGCGACGTTAATCCCTTTGCCTCCCGGCTCGGCATAGAGGTTGTTCACCCTGGATACATGCCCCAATGGAAAACGGGGCAAATAATACGTCTTATCGATAGCCGCATTCAAGGTAACGGTCGTAATCATTGTTCGTCCGCTCACTTCCAGTCCGAAGCCCTGCCGGCACAGCCGGCCATCCGCATTTTATCCATTGCGGCCGCCTTTACGGCCTGTTTGGCCGGAATCATATATTTGCGGGGATCGTTCTCCGCAGGATGCTCGGCAAATACGCTCTTGATCGCGTCGGAAAAGACGATCCGGATTTCCGTCGCAATATTCATCTTCGCCATGCCAAGCGAGATACATCTTTTTACCTGCTCCTCGGGAATGCCGGAGCCGCCGTGAAGCACCAAGGGGAGCGAAAGCTTGCCGGCAATCCGCGCGATCCGGTCGAAATCGATTTTCGGCTCCCCTTTGTAAATGCCGTGAGCCGTGCCGATAGCCGGAGCCAGTGTAGGCACGCCCGTCAGCTCCACGAACCGGACGCACTCGTCCGGGTCGGCCATCAGCGCTTCGTGCTCGGCTACCACGATCTCGTCCTCGACGCCGCCGACCTTGCCCAGCTCGGCTTCCACATTGACGCCGACCGCCTTGGCAATGTCCACAACCCGGCGGGTCTGCCTGACGTTCTCCTCGAATGGATGCATCGAGGCGTCAATCATCACGGACGTATAGCCTGCCCGGATGCATTGAATAATCGTATCGAAATCCGTACAGTGGTCCAGATGAAGCGCAATCGGTACCCGGACGCGGGCTGCAGCCGTTTGGGCCGCAGCTGCGATATAGTCGGCGCCCAGATGCTTCACGGTACCTACGGTCGATTGCAGAATGAGCGGCGACTGCGTTTCCTCAGCCGCCTCGACGACCGCTTGGAGCATTTCCAGCGTATGAATGTTAAATGCGGCGATGCCGTAACCTTGCGCTCTGGCCGCTTCCAGTAAAGGGGTAGATGATACTAAGGGCATATCGTTAACCTCCGAGCTTCCGGTGATAAGTAGATGAATTAAATAATAACAACCTGCGTCAAATTACGCGGCGTATCCGGGTTGACCCCGCGCTTCATGGCCGTGTAATAACCCAAATATTGCAGGGCGGGCAAGTAGAGAACGCTGCGCGCGTCATCGGACAAGTCCGCTCCACCGATATCGAGCACCGCGTCGGCAAACGCCGTGTCTTCCCCTTCGCGCGCGGTCAACAGCAGCACGAACGCGCCGTATTCCTGCATCTCCTTGGCTGCCTTGAGCTCATAGGAGCGAGCCTGCTCGGACAGCAGCAGACACACAAGCGTTCCCGGCTCGACGACCGATTTGGGGCCATGGCGGAATTCCAGCGTGCCGTACGCTTCAGTCCACACATAAGACATTTCCTTCACTTTCAGGCAGGCTTCAAGCGAAATGCCGTAGGCCGTACCCATGCCCAAGTAAATGTATTTATTGAAATCATGACCGTCGACCAGCTTCCGGATAAACGCATCCGACCGGCTAACCACATCCTCGTCCGCTTTCATCACCCGCTCCATCTCGCGGATCCGCTCTTCGTTCTCTGCCGCTTTGGCAATCGCCGCCTGCATCATAAACGTCATGCTGCTGAACGATTTCGTCATTACCGTGCTTTTTTCTTTCCCGAGCGGCGAGATCAGGCACGGCGCCAGCTGCGCGAGCCTGCTGTCCTCATAGCAGCTGATGCCTGCCATGTCAGCATTCGGCACATCGCGCAGCGATTCCAGCGCCAGAATAACCTCGGACGATTCTCCCGAACGGGATACGCCGATCACCAGGTAACGGCGCTGATCCGTCATCGCCTGGCTTCGGAACAGAAACAGCTCTGACGAAGGATACGCGGAGGCGCTTTTGCCAAGCCATGCACGGCAGGTGGAAGCCATGGACAACGCTTGATAGTAGGATGAGCCCGATCCGATAAAAATGATTTCATCATAAGCGGGATTCAGCAAGTAGGATTGAATCCAATCCTGCTGCCGCTCCAGCTGTGCCCATGCTGCCTGCAGAGCGTCCGCTTGGGCGGATATTTCAGGATACGTAAACTGACCGAATTTCGTCATGGAATAGCTCCTCTCCTGGATATAATGAAATTTTACGTCATTATTTTGATTTTTTCAATCATTTTATTCTGACATTGGGAGCGATTGCGCATTCCATTCAGGCTATGGTATGAAAAAAATATGGGCCTCCATGTAACCCAACTGTCTGAGCACAGGAGAGAATGGATATGGGGTTACAACCGCTGTTGAAATTCGTGTCATTTGAATGGATACTTAGCAGGAGCGACACGAATTTCAAAGGCGGACGCTATCGCTTTTCCACCCCATATCCATTCTCTCTTCTGTTCTACTTTGTGCTGCCTTCTACTTCTCTAGAGCGATCTAGACACCTCTCACATACCCGTGGCTCGTTCCCCAAACCTGCTGCTTTATTTCCGCCCGCAAGTTCAGGCATGTCATCAAAAAAGAGTCACTCCCGTGACTCCCAAATTCGAATTCTTATCTTATCGAAAGTGCTCCACTCCTGGCCTAAGGAGAGAATGGCATGAAGGCAGGCCATCCTCCCGGTCAAGTCATGGGAAGCACTTTCTAGGTATGTGCTGTTTAAATACGTGCCAGAAGCCTTTGAATCGCCCGGTCGGACTCTCTAAGCACGAGGTCCTTATCCATGGTTTTTACAGTTTTGTTCTCCATCACGATTTTGCCGTCAATGAATACCGTATCGACATCCCCGCGGGTTGCGGAGTAAACGATGCGCGAGAACAGATCGACATCGAACGAAGGGTAGGCATGAAAATCGTACAAGTCGAGCAGCTGCAGATCCGCCTTTTTGCCCGGCTCGATGCTTCCGATCTCATGGTCGAGCCCGAGCACCTCAGCGCCGCCGATGGTGGCCAGCCGAAGCACAGAACGGGCATTCATCACCGTCGGGCCGTGCTGAACCTTTTGGATATAGGCGGTCAGGCGCATTTCCTGGAACATATCCAGGTTGTTGTTGCAGGGAGCCCCGTCGGCGCCGATACCAACATGAATGTGACGGCCCAGCAGATCCGGTATTTCGGCGAGACCGGAGGCCAGCTTCATGTTCGAGCCGGGACAGTGGGTCACCTTAACCCCGCGCTCGCGGATGATTTCTTTCTCCTCTTCATCCAGCCAGACGCAGTGCGCGAGCACCAGATTCGGCGAGGCCAAGCCGATATGATCGAGATATTTCACGTTGCGCATCTTGCGCTCCAGCTCGACCAGCTCGATTTCGCCCCGGTTCTCGGAGGCGTGGGTATGCACAAGCACGTTATACTGCTTGGAGAGATCGCGGACGCCTGTCAGCAGCTCCTCGGTGCAAGATACGACAAATCGGGGGCAGAAAGCATACTGCAGCCTGCCGCTGTCGTAGCCGTGCCACTTGTTCAGCAGCGCCTCGGACTCCTTCAAGGAAGCGGCCGTCTCCTCATACAGAATGGACGGCACATTGTCGCCGTGGTCGATCATCACCTTGCCGGAGATGGCGCGGATTCCGCTCTGAGCCATAGCCTGGAAGGCGAAATCCGTATGGCGGACCGTCTCCATATCGAGAATCGTCGTCGTGCCGCTGCGGATCAGCTCGCCGATGCCGAGCAGCGCGGAATAGTATATCGATTCCTCGTCATGCGCCGCCTCCAGCGGCCATATTTTTTTGCGCAGCCAGTCGAGCAGCTCCAAATCGTCGGCCCGGCCGCGAAACAGCGTTTGACACAGATGAATATGCGTCTGCACGAAGCCCGGCAGCAGCACCTTTCCTCCTGCGTCGATGACCGTGTCCGCAGTTACATCCAGCTTCGCGCCCACTTGGGAAATGCGGTCGTCCTCAAGCAGCACCTCCCCTGAGAAAACGTCCAGATCGGCATTCATCGTGACAATGCAAGCATTTCGAATCAGTGTCGTTGCCATGCTCCCACTCCCTCACCATCATTTTTTACAATTGCTCGTTTCGACGAACCGGTACAGCCTTCTCCTGATTGTTTCCTTCCGTACGCAAAAAATCCTAACGACGAAATGACAAAAGGATGCTTTTGTCATTCGTAGTTAGGAATTCACGGTTCCTTCTAGAGAGCCTCAATCCGATTATCGAGGATATACGAATGTATGAAAGTTGTTTTTATCTTAACGTATCCAAAGCCGCTGCGTCAACAAAAAGCTCGAACAAATGACGATTATTCCCTTTTTACATTCAATCCCCCTACAATAACCGAACGATAATGGTAAATATAAAAAGAATATTCGCCTTTTGGATATTACAATAATATCAGGCTTGAAGCCCCTTGACGATCCAATAAATGAGAACCGCATTGACAACCAGCAGCGCAGGCATACCGAGGATGAAGGACGTATGCTTCGTTTTGTGCCTCCAGGTGTACATGCCGATCCAAGCGCCAAGCGCCCCTCCGCAGGCAGCGTAGCCGAACAGCCTTTTCTCCGGTATTCTTCGCTTTCGCTTCCCCGCTTGCGACTTATCGTAAGCCATCAAGCAGAAGCTGATGATGTTCATAATCACAAGGTATGTAATAAAAATACGCAATGCCGACGCCTCCCGCACCCAGTTCCAACATTCACGGATTGAATTGCTATCCGGTTCTATTATTGTACCTGTTTTGCGTGGAAGGCGCACCTGCTGCATTAACTGCCGCTATTAGCTGCTGCCGTACCGGCTAAGCTCCATGGTTCTCCCCAGCCCTTAGGCATCGCTGTCCCCGTTGGAGTTTCGACAGACAACCTGCCGCACTGTGCTGCAGCTCGCGTCTAGGATCCACGGTCTTCCCGTATCTCATGGTCTTTTTTCAGTATAAATCGACATATTTATAAGAGAATCGGATCCGACACGAAAGAAGGTCGATCGTGCATGAGCAGAAACAGTATGTTCATCTATGTGCTGGTGATTGTCTGCGTAGCGCTGTGCGCCGCCCTGGTCCGTCACCCGCAAGGCTTCCTCCGAGCAGTATGCCCCTTCCACCGTTGCCACCACCGGCCCGTACACGCTTCAGGTGCAAATGGCGTCCCCTGAAGCCAAGGTGCTGAAGCCGAATACCTTCACCATCTCCGTCCAAGAGGCTAACCGTACGCCGGTCAGCGGAGCGCAAGTGAATATCGCCATCTCGATGCCCGATATGTTCTGCGGCATCAGCACAGCCCACGCCGAAGAGGTCGAACCCGGCGTCTATCGCGGGGAAGGCATCCCTCTGATGGCCGGACGCTCCTCCGCCGAAGTGACTGTTGCATTGAACGGGCAAACCTATACCGTCGAGCACGCTTTCCTTTCGGTGCGCTAAGCTACCACAGCCAAGGATGAATGCTCGGTATCCATCCGTTAGCGGCCATCCCGCGCAAAATCGACACCATGCCGATCCAGATGGCCACCATTTGTCCGATCTTCAGCACGTGCCGGCGCAGGGTTCGCTTGATGACGCCGGCGAACAGGCCGGCGAAATACAAGGCCGGCAAGGTCGACAAGCCGAATACCGCCATCAGCAGAGCGCCGCTCCAAGCCTGACCGCTTGCAGCGGCGTTCATCTGCATGGCGTAGGTCATGCCGCACGGAATGAAGCCGAGCAGAATGCCGCTTAAGTAGACGGCGGCTCCGTCCTTGCGTGAGCGAAGTCTCTCCGACCAGCGCCGCAGCCGCGGAATCCGCAGCGGTCCCCAGCCGGCAAGCGGCAGCGCATATTTGCGGAACACCCACAGCAGAATGAGCAGGCCACCCGCTATACTGGCAATGCCCTGAACGCCCGCGAGCTTTCCCGCCACATCAACGAACGAGCCGACGGTGCCCATCAGCAGGCCGAGCCCCGTATACGTCGTCACCCGTCCCAGATTATAGGCCGTCACCGCGCGCCATGCGCCGATATCGGCGTTCAGCGCAAAGCCGCTGACGGTACCCCGCACATGCCGATGCAGTGCGGCGCTCCCAGAATGCCGGTCAGCGCGGCAAGCATCAAGGCGTCGCTGCTTATCATACACCATGCTCCTTCCTTCGCGCTGCACCGCCGTTTCAGCTGTCGCCCTGCCGTCAGGCCTTCTGCAGCCGCAAAGCGTTGCAGATGACGGTTACGGAGCTCAGCGCCATGGCCGTACAAGCCATCCACGGAGCCAGATAGCCAATGACGGCCAGCGGTATGGCAAGCGCGTTATAAAATAACGAGAACATCAAATTTTGCCGGATGACCCGCATCGTGCTCCGGCTGATCCGGATCGCGCGGACGATGCCCGTCAAGTCGCCCTGCAGCAGCACGACATCCGCCGCAGACTTGGCGATATCCGTGCCCCGCGCGATAGAAATGCCGACATCGGCTGCCGCGAGCGCTGGCGCATCGTTGATGCCGTCGCCGACCATCGTCACCTTCTTCCCGTCCCTCTGCAGCTGCTGCACGATCGCAACCTTTCCTTCCGGCTGCACCTCCGCCGCAAACTGCTCCAGCCCCGCCTGCTTGGCAATCGTTCTCGCCGTCCGGCTGTGGTCCCCGGTCACCATTCTGACCTCCATGCCCATCGCCTTCAGCTGCCGCACCGCTTTGCGCGCCGCAGGCTTCAGCGTGTCCCGCAGGGCGATGGCCCCGTACCATTGTCCGTCGACAGCGGCATGCACGACGGTGCAGCCCTCCTGCTCCCACCGCTCCAGCCTGCTGAGCCCCGCCCCTTCGGGCACGCCCGCAGCGCCGCTGTCCTGCAGCCACCGCCGGCTGCCGACCTGGACGCGGCGGCCCTCGACGGTCGCCTGAATCCCTCTGCCCGGAACAGCCTCGAACCGCTCGCCATCAGGCAGCGTCAGGCCGCGGTTCAGCGCCTCCTGCACGATCGCTCTTCCGAGCGGATGCTCCGCGTGCTGCTCTGCGCCGGAGACGGTCCGGAGCAGTCCCGTCACCGTGCCTTTAGCGGCGACGGCATCAACCCAGCTCGGCTTGCCGGCCGTCAGCGTCCCTGTCTTATCGAGCAGCACTACTTCCGTGCCGGGCAGCACTTCGAGCTGCCGTCCCTCCTTGAATAGAATGCCCGATTGCGCCGCCCTGCCCGAGCCTACCAGAATCGAGGTCGGCGTCGCCAGCCCCAGCGCACAAGGGCAGGCAATCAGCAGTACCGCGATCGCCTTTTCCAGCGCTCCGCCTATGGCTCCCGGCTCTACGATCCCATACCATGCGGCAAAAGTGGCTATGGCCACGACAATAATGACGGGAACGAAAACCGCCGAGATCCGGTCCGCCATCCGTTGAATCGGCGGCTTGGCGGCCTGCGCTTCTTCCATCAGCCGGATCATCCGGGCAACCGTCGACTGGTGGCCGACACGGGCAGCGCGGACCATCAATACTCCATTCAGATTGATCGTTCCGCTCGTGACCCCGTCTCCGGGCTGTTTATCGACCGGCACGCTTTCGCCGCTGATCATTGATTCGTTAACGGCCGCATATCCTTCCAGCACCGTTCCGTCAGCCGGAATCTGGTCTCCCGGGCGGATGACCAGCGTATCCCCTTCCCGCACCTCATGGAAGGGGACCTTCACTTCCTTCTCCTCCCTCACCACATAGGCCGTCTCCGGCCGCAGCTCCTGCAGCCGTTTCAAGCTGACCAGCGTGCGTCTCTTCGAAATCGCCTCCAGCCATTTGCCCAGCCATACAATCGTGAAGATCATAACGCTCGCGTCAAAATAAAGCGGTGCGGCGCCCGACCCGCCATGGTGCGCAACCTCCCCGGAAGCCCCTCCATGGAACATCAAATAATGGCTGTAAAAATAAGCCGACGATGTTCCCATCACGACCAGTACATCCATATTCGCGCTGCCGCTTTTCAATGCATAGTAAGCTCCGCGGTAAAAGGGCTGCCCGATGGCAAACTGGGCAATCGTAGCCAGCGTCAGCTGAAACCAGGGATTCGACAGCAAATCCGGTACCCACCAGGAAGAGGTCAGCGAATGATGCTCCATCATGGACCATATAAACGGCAGGGTCAGCAGCATCGATACAAACGCCATCCAGCCCGTGATGCCCGTGCCCAGCCGGTCCGTCGTTTTATCCTCCTCGCCGTTATCCCTGTGCACCTGCGCCGAATAACCCAGCTGCTCGATTTTATGCTCAATCTGCTCGAAAGTAATCTGATGGGGACGCACCCGTAAGGAAGCTGTGTTCAGTGCCAAATTGACGCTGATCCCCTCCACTCCATCCATTCTTCCAACTGCCTTTTCGATGCGTGCGGCGCATGCCGCGCAGGTCATTCCTGAAATGCTGATTCCGACTTGCCGGACTGCTGTAGGCGTTGGCCCGCTCATTGGCTTCACTCCATCACCATATATATTGAATTTGTAGCTCCTGTTCCAATATATGGACTGGCCGGCTCAATCATACCTAGCCCGTTCTAATTCATCCGCCTAACCCAAAAAAATAAATTCTTGTCCTCCCATGACAAACGAACAGTCGCACTAGTCTACGGTCTCGTATACTACATCATCAAAGAAAGGAGTTGATTTCCAGTGTCTCATGGACATCACCAATTTTGCTGCCCTCCAGTCAAAGTGATTTGCGACCCCCCAAGACAAGTCATCCGCAACTTCTATCATCCACAGCTTGTAGAGGTTGTTCACCAGGTCGAGGTTGTCAATCGTCACCATTGCGTACCTGTGTATAAACACGTTGTCACTTGTACAGAAAGAGATGAATTCATAGGCAATCCAGGTATTGCCGGCCACAGAAACAGAGCGCAAATCTCCCAAGCGAGAGCCAAGCGCTAAGATCATCTCCGGCGGCATATTAGACGGACAACGGAAGCCCTTCATGAAATCGGCACGCTAAAAAGCGCTTGTTCGCTTTCGTCAGCTTCACGGTTGAACCGGTCAAAAAAAAGCTGTCCTGGAAGTCAAATGACTTCCGGACAGCTTTCCTCATAATTATCGGTTGGAAACGGATGGTTCGCGGTCCGTACCGCGCTCGTCCTGCTCCGAATCCTCACTGCGGCGCGCAGCCCACAGGAAAACCGTAATCAGAACAAAGGCGGTTAACGCCAGCAGCGGAATGGTAATGAATCCAAGCCAGTCGATGTAATCCTGGTCGCAGGGTACGCCGATCGTGCATGGCAGCAGCTTGGCCAAACCGGGAACTTTTTGCTCCGCGTAATGATACAAAGAGATGCATCCGCCGATGATGCTGAGCGGCAGCACATAGCCGATCAGCCTGCGGTCATTTTTATAGCAAGCCATACCGAGCAGAATGACCTGGGGATACATAAAAATCCGTTGAAACCAGCACAGCTTGCAGGGCTCGAATCTCAGCACCTCGCTAAAATAGAGGCTTCCCCCGACCGCAACGAGCGAGACAACCCAAGCCATATACATTCCGTATTGCTTTATCATCTGGCATTACTCACCCTTTTGCGCTTTGTCGATCGCCGCCTTCAGCTTGGCATAATCGTTGGCATCTTCGAATTTCTGCCCGTTGATGAACAGCGTCGGCGTGCTGCTTACACGGTTCTTATTAGCAAAGGCATTATGCTGATCGATTTCTTTTTGATACGTTTTGGAAGTAATATCCTGCTGAAGCTTATCGAAATCGATAGGCAGAGCTTCCTTGCGGGCTAAATCGACCAAATATTGCGGCGTCGCCCAAGGCAGCTTCTCGTCAGGCTGATTCTTGTAAATGGCGTCATAAAACTTCCAGTAAGCCTCGTTGTTCTGATGGAAGATCGACTGCGCCGCCAGCGCCGCCGTATTGGAATCGGGACCGATGATCGTGAAATTCATGAAGTGCAGGGAAACAATCCCCTTGTCGATATAATCCGCCTTCAGCTTCGGTTCAATCTGCTGACTGAAATATTGGCAGGACGGGCATTTGTAATCGCCGAGCTCGACAATTTTGACCGGAGCGTTCGCCTCGCCCAAAGACGGCATCGTCTCATAAGGAATTGCGGCCGGATCCGATTTCGGCTGAAAAATAACGAGTGCGGCAACGAGCAGAACGACGACCGCAGCCGTAATCCACATCAGCCGCCTCATGCCGGCTTGTTCTTTTTGCCTCTGCAGCTTGCGCTGCTCCTTGTAGCTTGGTTTCTTTTTGGATGGATTAGACAATGAAATCTCATTCCTTTACTCTCATATGCTTAAAATATAGCAGTAGCTAATTATACCACATTCTAGCAGCGTGTTTCTATCCTGCAGCTGATAGAAGCATCGCTTAAACTCTGTTGTCCAGCTTCGTTTCTTTGCCCCGCGCAAAAACAGCGTCGAGGGAAAGCGTCCGGCTCCCCGCAAGCAGCAGATGAAGCGACATCACGAGCAGCGCCACCTCGAATTCAAAGCCTCCGGCGAAGCCGGCCGATGCTTTGGCTGTCGTAATAACACCTATCATAATTCCCGCAAAGGCGCAGGAAACGACACGCGTGCCAATTCCTAGAATGACGCAGAGGCCGCCGATCAATTCAATGCCGCCCACAACGTAGGCCAGGATGCCGGGAATCCCCATTTTCTCGAAAAAGCCCGCCGTATTGGCGATGCCGCCATGAAATTTCATATAACCGTGCACCAGAAAAGTAACTCCCAGCGCAAGCCGGATCAGCAGTGTGCCTGCTTCCATCTTATGATTAAACATCGTTTAAGCCTCCTTGAAGGATGATTTGAAAAGTGAGGGGCCGAATGCCTAAATAAAGCCCATGGCAAAACTACGAACTGTAGTGCAGTCAGGTAAAAAAAATTAGTGCAGCACGACCATAAACATCGCGCAAATCAGAAGCAGCGTCTGAACCGAAACAACCGCAGGCGTGAACGGCCACTTCAGCGGAATATCGGAGCCCGGCTCAAGAATATGCCGGATGCGGTAGTTGACCGACGTATCCGCAAACGATACATGCGCCATTGGCACCGCAGCCGCCGTTTTGCTTTGCAGCAGCTTCAGCAAAGCGCCTCCCAGATAAACCGAAGCTCCCTGCTTCCCGATCGCGTATTTGTCCGCAAGCACTTCTCTTATAATCTTGTAATTGTGCTGGGACGATTTAAGAATCGGCAAATACCACATTACCGAGGCTGCGAGCGACAGCAGGAAGGTTTTCAAAGGATCGCCGTGCATTTGGTGAAAGCGCTCGTGATAAATAACCGCCTGCAGCTCCTGCTCGTCCAGCATGTCGATCAGTCCGGTCGAAATCACGATTCTGGGCCTGACCAGCCCCATAGCAAAAGCCATCGGCGCAGAGCTTTGCACGACGGTAATGTAAGCCTTACCGTGCGCATAGGCTCCGTTCAGCTCATCAGCCATCGCGTCGTCCCGGTTTTTCAGCAGCCGACGGTAAAACCGCTCCGAGAGGACCAGCTGACGGACGCAGTACCAGACGGAATAGAGGAAAGCATGCAATACAAGCACATTGAGCGCGTACCCCATCCATTGAAAGCCGAGGCGTCCTATGACGGAGTGGCAGAGCTCCAGCACGTTGTATTTTACATCCCAGCCCGACACCATATGAAGCAGGTACAGCCCCATCTGAACGAACAAGGCGCCGGATAGAAGCATGGACGACATAAAAATCAATCTGGACCGATTTTCCCACATATTCAGGATTCCTTTTTGAGCTGCTTGATTTTTTGTTCCAATTTCTCCATGAGCGACGGGTCCGCTTCCTCTAACGCATCCAGCATATGGTTGACGACCAGAGGGCCGAATTCCTCGATCAGCTCATGCGTCAGCTCTTTCGACTGATTGTCGAGAAACTGTTCCCGGGTCAAGACAGGCTGATACAGAAAAGATCTTCCTTCCTGTCTTTTCTCAAGAATGCCCTTCTCCACCAAGCGGTTCATGACCGTCATAACGGTATTGAAATTCACCGGCTTCTCCCGCTCCAGCTGGTGCTGAACGTCCTTGATCGCCATCTCCTGGACCTGCCCACAGGATGTCCATAATCTTCGCTTCCAGCGTACCGAAGAACCGGTTCAGCCCGCTCTCGTTCGTTTTGAAATGTTGTATTTTCACCCTCTACACACCTTTCACTACAAATTGTAGTGTCGTTATTTTGAAAAGTCAAGCCGAGCGGGATGGCAAGTATTTCAGCTCTGCCGCCTAGTCTGCTGCCCCCGGTTACTGACCGTATCCCCAGCGGATTCTTTCCGGGAAATCAAGAAAAGAAAGGCTCCTTTCCGGTAAGCCGGATAAAGAAGCCTTTCTGCCGCTCTATGAATCGACAACGACTCTATGAATTAACAAACCCTGCTTAAAAAATGCTCCAGAAATAAGGACGCATCCACTTCCGTACAGACCGTGACGGAACCGGCGGCATCCGGCATGCCTGTCGTCCGGCCAAGCGCCTCCCCGTCCAGGTTCACCTGCAGCCGCATGCGATCGCCCCTGACGAAATCAGGACGGATGACCGCTCCAACAGCCAACGGATCATGAAGCGCGCACCCGCCGATACCGGGATAAAACCGCTCGTAAGCGCCCATATAAAATTCGGTCATGTCCGCAAGAAACGGGCCAAGCGTCGAATCTTTAGTGCGCCAGCGGTCCATCTCGTCAATCGAGAGCAGCGTCTTCATCGTTACGTCGAGACCTATCAGTGTGACGGGAATGCCCGAGCGGAACACATAATCCGCCGCATCCGGGTCCGCATATACATTCGCCTCGGCATAAGGCGTCACATTGCCCGGAACCGTAACAGCCCCGCCCATGACGACTACGCGTTCGACAAGCTCTACTATTTCAGGCGCCTGCCGGATCGCCAGAGCGAGATTCGTCAGCGTGCCCACGGTAATGAGCGTCACTTCGCGAGGGCGCCGCTTCACCTGATCTATGATGAAATCCACGGCGTTCCCCTCCTCCGCACCGCGCTTCGGCAGTCCTTTCAGCGTATTGCCGATTCCGTCCTCGCCGTGAATATGCGGGGTACTGCCTTTTGTCGGGGTGCGCATAAAAGGCTTGCCCGCTCCGGCGATTACCGGCACTTCGCTCTCCAGGTGCTCCAACACGACCAGCGTATTGCGGGTCGCTTCCTCTACCGTGACATTTCCGAAGCATGTCGTAATGCCAAGCACCTCCAGCTCCTGCGACCGCACTGCATAAGAAATGGCCAGCGCATCGTCGATTCCTGTATCTACATCCAAAATAATCGGTTTCATCTGTGTAACTCCTTCAACTGTCAACTGATTTATGTTATTCAACCGGAAAATCCATCTGCGGCATCCGGTGCGAATTCTTTGCCCGATGCCAATACTTGATCCAGCCTCTGCAGCATATGTCCGATCCCTTTGCTGCCGACTAACGGATAGACGATGCTCCTTGCTTCGTCAAACACCTGCGGGAGAATGACCGTAAATTTCTTGCCGCCCAGGACGACAATGTCCTCGAACCGGTCCAGCCCCTTGCTGCGCGCCTGGCTGGCCAGCTGAGCCGCAGACAGGATGTCCGGATGGCCGCTTCCGAAAGCGACGTCGTAATTGCCTGGGACGAGCTCGCCGGGCAGCAAAAACCCGTGCTTCGCCGATAAAATGGCCCAATGCTCGAAAAACCGGGCCGCATAGGCCTGGCATTTGCGGTGCAGCGCACCGGTGTATGCCTGCTCGGCCGGGAAGCTGCCTGCAGCGGAGGGGTTCGTATCCCATATTTTTCGGGACCCGCATGGGATAATACAAAGTCGGGACAAACCCATCCCTCCCCCTTCTTTCATAATGTTCTTATCAATTGGTTACGCTATACTCGGACACACAATCAATCCATTAAAGGAAGGTTATGTACATGACGACCGATTTTTACTCGGCATTGCGTCACCGGAGATCTATTTATTCCATCAGCGATGAGCCTGTCCTCTCGGACGACCGGATCCAGGAAATCATCTATGAAGCCGTCAAGCATACGCCGTCGGCGTTCAACTCCCAAAGCACCCGCATCGTCCTGCTGCTGAAGGAACAGCACCATAAGCTGTGGGATCTGACCAAGGAAACGCTGCGCCGCATCGCCAAGGATGAGGCCAAATTCGAGTCGACTGCGCAGAAAATGGCCGGCTTCCGCGGCGGATACGGCACCGTTTTGTTTTTCGAGGATCAGTCCGTCGTCGAGCATTTGCAGACGCAGTTCGCTTCCTATAAAGACAACTTCCCGATCTGGTCGCAGCATACGAGCGGCATGCATCAGTATGTGATCTGGACCGCGCTGGAGATGGAAGGCTTCGGCGCCTCGCTGCAGCATTACAACCCGCTCATTGACGATCAGGTCAAGCAGGAATCTGCTCCTTCCCGACAGCTGGAAGCTGATTGCCCAGCTCCCCTTCGGCAAACCGACGGCGCCTGCCGAGGAGAAGCAGTTCCAGCCGCTTGAGGATCGGATCAAAATCTTCAAGTAATTCGAGCCTTCCGCTCCAAAAGGAAGTGAAGCCGTGGATACCACTTGCGATTTTAACCCGCTGAAGGAAGAACTGAAAAGCCGGATGCAGGGCATTGTGCTCCGCTTGCAGCATACGCTGCAGGAGCTGGAACAAGAAAATCAATGCCTGCTCAACGAATTCGAACAAATCCGCGAGGAGATCAGCAGATCCGAAGCGCTTGCCGCTTCATTCTATCTCAAGTGCTATCTGTCCTCGTACACCGACAAATATTCGGAAATTTCCCGCACGGTGCGGAATTTATCCGAGCGGCGCTACGGCGCCTTGATCGTCGTCCAGCGGGAGGATACGCTGGACCGGCTGATGACGCCGGGAGTCCTCATCGGCGCGAATTTGACGCACGCCCTGCTGGAATCCGTATTTATCCCAGGGGCCCGCTGCATGACGGCGCCGTCCTCATCCGGCGCAACCAGATCGTCTCCGCATCCAACGTGCTGCCGTTATCGGAAACCGCGGCCACGGATAAAAAGCTCGGCACCCGGCACCGCGCCGCGCTCGGATTAAGCGAGCGCAGCGACGCATTGGTTATTGTCGTGTCCGAGGAAACGGGAAGAGCTTCGTTCAGTCTCCAAGGTAACCTATTCGCCTTTGCTGTCCAATAAGCTTCTGCCTTGCAGAGCGGCTGGCGGCAAAGGTTTTTTCCTGCTAGGCAGGCAGCGGGGTTGGGGTCGGGGCTGCGTAGCCCTTCTCATATTTACTGTCGATCAGAGCACGTATTTCTTGAGCCGTTTTGCCCTCCTGCTTTAATTTAACCGAATATACCGCAGTCTCCAGGCAGACATTGCATCGCGTGCCGTGATCGTCCCATACGACGGATCCGTCTGGAGCCACTTCTTTAATAAAGCAGTTCTGATTGCTTGTATGCCCCGCACTCTCGCCGCAGCCGCAGTAGCAGGGCATCCATTGAAGCAGATCGGCATGGCTCGCCGCCAGCTGATAAATTTGCCGAAGCTGCGGGTCTTTCTGATCCAGGAAAGAAGGGAGCACATGGATCGAGGCCGTCCTTTCCTGTATATCGCCGTTCGCCAGCCGGTGCTTCTCATGACCGTCCTGGCTGCTCCGCCGCAAGCGGTCAAGGTCAGAAGAAGACACGGTACGATCCAATATCGGTTCCAACGCTTCAAGTCGATTTCACCTCACCGCTTATTGTACCGTAAACCCGATAGTTAAGGAAATAACACGCCGTCCTTCCTGGCGTGCCTTACTTCCAATGCTGGCGAGTTCTTAGCCTAAGCACATATGCGGCAAGAAGCCTGTCCCGGTCCGGTTTAAGCCGCTTAGCCTTCAAATGGACGGGGACATGAAATCTCAGGCCCTTTGATGCAAAAAAAGAGACCCGCAGCAACGGGCTGCAGGTCTAAAGTGTTTATATATTAAAAAGGGGGTCTTGGTTATTATAATACGCCCTTAACATGTTAATTTCATAACAGCAATATTTCAATTGTGTAACAAATTTGAAAGCGTTCCCTGTGCCTGTTTTATATGAACCGGTTGTTCTCGCATAGCAAGCCGGCTGCCGGAGGGTATATAATAGTGAAGGCGGGAGCTTGTCCTCTCCGGTTTCGGTCCTGCGGAGCGTCTGCGCTCCTATTTTTAAGCGACCTGTCGCACTTCCCGCCTAAACGAATAGTATATAAACAGGAAATAAGCAATTCATTGAGAAAAGCTCTCAAATCATTGATAAAACTTATCAAAACAGTGAAAAACAGTCTCAAATCGCTGATAAACGCTATCAATTAAAGTATTTGCCAAAATTCAGACCTTGACGTATAATCCGTACATAGTAACTTTATGTTTAAGGCAGGTGAATTTATCATGAGCGCATTTGAACAGGAATACGACTTTCATCATCTACACCATGTAAAGGAACAATCCAAATCGAAGCGAACGCTGTGGATTACCTTGTTGTTAACCCTATTCTTCACTCTAGTCGAAATCATCGGCGGGCTGATGTCCAATTCGTTGGCGCTGCTATCCGATTCCGCACATATGATCTCCGACGTTCTCGCGCTTGGGCTCAGTATGGTCGCGATTTATCTCGCCACGCGCCCTCCCAACGCCCGCTTCACTTTCGGCTTTCTGCGTTTCGAAATTATTGCTTCCTTTCTGAACGGACTCGCTTTAGCCATTATCGCCCTGGGGATTTTTATTGAAGGCATCCGCCGCTTCATTCACCCCGAAGCTATCGATTTCAAGCTGATGCTCGTGATTGCCTCGATAGGGCTGATCGTTAATGTCGTGCTGACCGTCGTACTCAGCCGCAGCATGAAAGAGGAAGAAAATTTGAACGTTCAGAGCGCCCTGTGGCATTTTATCGGTGATTTGCTCAGCTCGGTCGGCGTCATCATCTCGGCTGTCCTGATCTACTTTACCGGTCTTCTCTGGTTTGATCCGCTGATCAGTATCGTCGTCGGCGGGATCATTTTTACAGGCGGAGCCAGAATCATCAAGGAATCGTATATGATCCTGATGGAATCCGTTCCGGAGCGGTTCAATCTCGACGAAATCCGCAGCGATATCGGGCAGGTCGAAGGCGTCGAGGACGTCCACGAAATGCACCTGTGGGCCATATCCTCGGATCATTATTCCTTGACGGCTCATGTGTTCATCAACGAACAGATTCAACCGTTCTGCATCATCCTTGCTATTAACGAAATGCTGAAGGGCAAATACGGTATTGAGCATTCAACCATCCAGATGGAGCATGCCAACATTCATCCGCACGGCGAATACGGCAAAGAATTTTTGAAACACCGCGAAGAGGAAAAAGCCCGTCTGGAATAGAAAAAGCACCCCTCCCCCACGAACGGAGCCGCAGTACGGCCCGCGCTCATGGCGAGAGGGGTGTTTTGGTGTATCTTGTATCCGGTTTGTATCTGGTACGGTTCATTGCCGCGATACGTTTTTACGGCCTATCTTTTATTCCCATCTTTTATCTTTCATACCAATAGCCTTTGATCCCTTTCTCCAAACGGACCAGCGCCTCCAGGTAGTAATAATCGCCCCAAATCATGTAATCATCCGGCGCATTGCCTCCGCGCACGCTGTAGGAGCCGTGCTCCAGGAAGCCTTCGGCTTCCGGCTGCCCGATCGTGGCGTAGCCTTCAACAAGGCCCTTCATTGAGCGCTGCAGCCCGTCCTCCAGGAACGCCCGGTCGGGATCGCCGGCATCCAGATGAGACAGCAGCTCGATTAAGCCTGCCGCCGCAATAGCGGAGCCGGAGCTGTCGCGTTTCGTATCGGCGTGAACCGGTGCATCGAAATCCCAGTACACTACATTATCTTCCGGAAGCCGCTCGATGAAATAGCGGGCGAGACGCTTGGAGGTTTCCAGGTACAACGGATTCCGGGTGTAATGGTAGGACAGGGCAAATCCGTAAATGCCCCAAGCCTGACCGCGTGTCCAGGTCGAGCCGTCCTGATAGCCTTGATGCGTGCCTCCGCGGAGCGCCTCGCCGGTTTCCTGATCGAAGTAGAAGGTATGGTAAGAGGAATCGTCGCCGCGCACAAGGAAGCGTCTGGATTTATCCGCGTGCAGAACGGCAACCTCTTTATATTTGGCTTCGCCGGTCTGTTCATAAGCCCAGTACAGCAGCGGCAGATTCAGCATGCAGTCGATAATAATGCGGCCCCCGTTGTCCGGATCGCCTTCGCGGCCCCATGCTTGAATATATTGGCCTTTCGGTCTCCAGCGGGCCATCAGCACGTCTGCCGCCTGAATCGTCAGCTCCTTCGCTTTCTCGTCGCGCTCGATAATCCACTGCGCCTTGGAGGACAAGGAATACAGGAAGCCGATATCGTGGTGATCCAGCTTCACCTTTTCGTTTAAGCGCTTACGAAAGCTCTCAACCGTACCTCTCGCCGCATCCTTGAATACTTCATCGCCGGAATATTCGTAGCAGAGCCAGAGGATGCCCGACCAGAATCCATCGGTCCATTCGTCGTTATCGTTCAGCAGATAATGCCCATTGTTGCTTACGTGGGGAAATTGGCTTCCGAATTTCTCAATATTGGCTCTCGTTTTGTTTACCGCATCTTCAATCGCTTGTTTCCACATGTGTTCTTCTCTCCCATTTTCACAGTGATTTAAAATGCCCGATGAACAACAGCCGGGTGTGCGGGCGGAGCTTGCGCTTGCGGATTGTTTCTAACGCTTCTGGCACCAGTAGCGCTGCTAGCGCCTCAACATTCCCCCGAGAAAAGCTGCGCCCGCTCCGGTACCGGCCTTCCCTGTCTTTCATTTCAGACTATTCCTTTTGAGTCGACAAACGCGGTACCAGCGTTAAAGGGATCCGGACTTCATGCACATGGACTCCCGGAAGCTCGGCAGCCTCCTGTTCATCGTCCAGCTTCGATTCTTCCCCCAGCTCGCGCAGCATCAGACCGATAGCGATCTGCGCCTGCATGCCGTAAGGGATATCGAAGGTAGATAGTTGAGGGTAGCAGGCCGATGAGATCGTGTCATTGTTGATGCCCACAATCTTGTATTCCTCCGGCACCCGATATCCCTGCTCCAAGACGGCGGACATGAATTTCAATGCAACCATATCATCGAAACACATGACGCCGATCGGACCGTGTCCTCCAGCCGTTTCCTGTGCGATCCTCACACATTCGGCATAGCTTACGGCGTCCACATCCAGCGAAGCAGACCCTTGCACTTGCCCGGACAGCTCGGTCAGCCCCAGACGAAAACCGCGCAAGCGCTCCAGATCTGTCGCCAGCGACTGGCTTCTGCCCAAATAGACCATCGTGCGGCAGCCTTGCTCCGCCAGATGCTTAAGGCCGTCGACACAGGCCGTTCCCACATCCAGGTTCACGGCGCCGACCGCGAGATCCTCCGGCCAATGCCACGCGTTAAACAGCACGAGCGGCGTGCCTTCGCCCACAATTTGCCGAGTGGAATCCGGGGACATCGCCAGACCGTGACAGAACAGCCCCTCCACTCTGCGCTGGAGAAGCACGTCCAAGTGCCGCTTCTCCATATCCGGGTTGTACCCGCCTGCCGAAAATACGGACATATGATACCCGTACCGGTGCGCCATACGCTCCATCTCCTCGGCGAACCGCCCGTAATAGCCTGTAAACGACGGGACGATCAGCCCAAGCTCGTACGACTTCCTGCGGCTCAAGCTGGCAGCCATCTCATTGCGCCGGTAGCCGAGCTCCTCAGCCGCCTTCTCCACCTTGCGGATGGTTTCCTCAGCCATGGGAACCTTGCGCCGGTTCAACACGTTCGACACCGTGGCTATGGACACCCCGGCCGCTTCTGCTATATCTACAATGGTGACGGAACGATTTTTGCTCATAGCCGACCCGCTTTCTTTCCATTACTTATTCGCCTTACATTGAAACGTTTCAATTGAAACGTTTAACTCTATTTTAAAAGGAAACGCGCCCAGCGTCAACTGCAATTTTACCGGACCGCCCCACGTTAAAAAAACCTCCCGAGAAGCATGCCTTCTCAGGAGGTGTGCAGGCCGGCTTACATGCCCAGCCATTTTTTGAACAAGTGCTTGGTTGTATCTTTATTCATCGCAGCGATCGATGTCGTCAACGGAATACCTTTAGGGCAGGAACGCACGCAGTTCTGCGAGTTGCCGCAGCCCTCGATGCCGCCGTCCTCCATCAATGCTTCCAGACGCTCTTCCGCGTTCATCTCCCCTGTCGGGTGAGCATTGAACAAGCGGACTTGGGATACCGCTGCCGGTCCGATAAACGTCGTTTTGTCGTTCACGTTCGGGCAGGACTCCAGGCAGACGCCGCAAGTCATACATTTGGACAGCTCATACGCCCATTGACGCTTGGATTCCGCCATCCGCGGTCCCGGCCCCAGATCATACGTTCCGTCGATCGGAATCCATGCTTTAACGCGTTTCAGCGCATTAAACATCCGCTCGCGGTTGATGACCAAGTCACGCACAACAGGGAATGTGCTCATCGGAGCAATGCGCACCGGCTGCTCCAGCTTATCGACAAGCGCCGAGCAAGCCTGGCGCGGTTTGCCGTTGATTACCATCGAACAGGCTCCGCATACTTCCTCGAGGCAGTTGGATTCCCAGCATACCGGCGTCGTCTCTTTGCCGTTGGCATTGACCGGGTTCCGCTGTACCTCCATCAACGCGCTGATGACGTTCATGTTCGGGCGGTACGGTACTTCGAACTCTTCCGTATAAGGCTTGCTTTCAGGCGAATCCTGACGGGTCACGATAAACTTAACCTTTTTGCCGGCGGCAGTAGTCGTTTCAGCCATGATTAATGTCCTCCCTTCTTGCTTTGCGAGTAGTCGCGTTTACGCGGTTCAATCAACGAGGTGTCCACGTCTTCCCACTCGATAGTAGGTTCCGTCCGGCGTCCAAGTCGCTTTCGTCGTTTTCAGGAAGTTATCATCATCACGCTCAGGGAATTCCGGCTTATAGTGTGCACCGCGGCTTTCGTTACGCAGCAGAGCGCCCAAAGTCATAACATGGGACAGCTCCAGCATGTTCCACAATTGACGTGTGAACGCTACGCCTTGGTTGTTCCAACGCGCCGTATCCGTCATATTGATGTTACGGTAACGTTCTTTCAGCTCATTGATTTTGCCGATCGTTTCTTCCAGCTTTTTGTTGTAACGAACGACCGTCATGTTGTTCGTCATCCACTCACCAAGCTCTTTATGCAGGACGTAGGCATTTTCTTTGCCGTCCATTTTCAGCAGGCTTTCGTATTTGTCGGTTTGCTTCTTCTTCTCGCGGTCGTACACGGTCGAAGAAACGTCTTCCGCATGCTTGCTCAAGCCTTTGATATATTCGATCGCTTTCGGACCTGTAACCATACCGCCATAAATCGCAGACAGCAGGGAGTTGGCGCCAAGACGGTTCGCACCATGGTACTGGTATTCGCACTCGCCACAGGCAAACAAGCCCGGAATGTTCGTCATTTGGTTAAAGTCAACCCACATACCGCCCATCGAATAGTGAACGGCCGGGAAAATTTTCATCGGGATTTTGCGCGGATCGTCGCCCATGAACTTCTCATAGATCTCGATGATCCCGCCCAGTTTAACGTCCAATTCTTTCGGATCCTTGTGGGAAAGATCCAGGTATACCATGTTCTCGCCGTTAATCCCCAGCTTTTGGTCAACGCACACCGAGAAGATTTCGCGGGTTGCGATATCGCGCGGAACGAGGTTCCCGTATGCCGGATATTTTTCTTCGAGGAAGTACCATGGCTTACCGTCTTTATAAGTCCAGATCCGGCCGCCTTCACCGCGTGCGGATTCGGACATCAAGCGAAGCTTGTCGTCGCCCGGAATCGCTGTCGGGTGAATCTGAATCATTTCGCCGTTCGCATATTTCACGCCCTGCTGATAAACCGCAGAAGCCGCCGTACCTGTATTGATGACAGAGTTCGTCGTTTTACCGAAAATAATGCCAGGGCCGCCTGTAGCCAGAATGACTGCGTCCGCTGCAAAGGTTTGAATCTCCATGCTGCGCAGACTTTGCGCGCTCACGCCGCGGCATACGCCATCGTCGTCGATGACTGCGCCCATAAATTCGTAATGCTCATACTTTGTTACCAAGCCGGCCGTTTCCCAGCGGCGAACCTGCTCGTCCAGCGCATACAACAGCTGCTGGCCTGTCGTTGCCCCTGCAAATGCCGTCCGGTGATACTGCGTACCGCCAAAGCGACGGAAATCGAGCAAGCCTTCCGGCGTACGGTTAAACATAACGCCCATCCGGTCCATCAAGTGGATAATACCCGGCGCAGCATCGCACATTGCTTTAACCGGCGGCTGGTTAGCCAGGAAGTCGCCCCCGTACACGGTATCGTCAAAGTGCTCCCAAGTGGAGTCGCCTTCGCCTTTCGTGTTTACCGCTCCGTTAATTCCCCCCTGCGCACAGACCGAGTGGGAACGTTTCACAGGAACCAGCGAGAACAGGTCAACGTGAACCCCGGCTTCAGCGGCTTTAATGGTAGCCATTAATCCGGCCAAACCTCCACCGACTACGATTACTTTTGAATTAGCCATTGTAGTTCACTCCTCCTTAACCTTTCGCGTTCAGTGGCACGTTCTGGAATTGCGGATCGACAAACGCGCTCAAAGACATGATAAACATGATGGACATAACAACGAATACGGCCATCCAGATAACAGTGGATACACGTTGTGCCCGCGGACCGATGGTCACACCCCAGCTTACGAGGAAAGACCACATTCCATTGCTGAAATGGAATACGGCGGACACAATGCCAATACAGTACAGAACGAAGAACAACCCGTTCGAAGCAATACTGTGCATCTGTACGCCGATCTCTTCCTGCGGCAGCCCAAACGTGATTTGAAGCCGTGTTTGAAAAAAGTGGAACGCGATAAACAAGAAGGTAATCACGCCCGTTACCCTTTGCAGGAAAAACATTTGGTTACGGAAATAACCATAGTTGGAAACATTATTGCGCGCCGTGTAAGCTACGTAGAGCCCGTATACCGCGTGATACAGCAGCGGCAGCCAGATGCCCACGATCTCAAGCAGAAGCATCAGCGGCAAGTCGTGCAGCCAATTCACATGCTCCATGAACTTCTCCGGGCCTTTCGTAGCCGAATAGTTCGTCAGCAGGTGCTCGATCAGAAAGAAACCGACCGGAATGACACCAAGCAATGAATGCAGCTTGCGTGAAAAATACGAATTACGAAACATTGAAATCCTTTCCCCCCTCAGCAATATGTAGCTTTGTTCACATGTCGGTCAAAACCATTTTTCATTGTACTCCCGCAAGAAACAAGCGTCAACATGATTCGTTACGCCTATTTTCCATGAATCGACATATTTTTATGCAGACAGGGACAAAAAATGTGAACAGTAGGTGACATGTACATCGTACTCCTTTATCGCTTATAATGGAAGTGCTGTTTTTTTATAATCGCTTATTCATAATTTGCATATATAGATGAAAGCAGGGATTTTCATGCTGGAACACCTAGATATTTTCGCGAGCGTCGTCGAATTGGAGAGCTTGAATAAAGCCTCGCAGGCGCTCAACATTTCCCAGCCCGCACTGTCCCGTAAAATCATGCGCCTGGAGGAAGAGCTCGGCGTCGATTTGTTTCTGCGCAGGGGCAAACGTCTGGAAATTACCCGCGCCGGCCAAATATTGTACGAATATGCGCTGGAGCAGCGCCATTCGGAAAGAAAGCTGTTCCGCCAGCTTGAGGAATTCAAGTCGGACAGCAAGCCGGCCAGTATCATTATCGGGGCCAGCCTAACGACTCTACAATCCACGCTTCCCGATTTGATTACCATCTATACCAAGGATTACCCGAAAATCGATATAAAGGCTGTTACAGGCAAAACGCATGAAATCGTTCCCATGGTCAAAGAACGAAAAGTAGACATCGGGCTGGTCGCCTCCAAGATCGAACACCCCGGCTTGAAGTGCATCCCGCTGTTCGACGACCACCTCTGTCTCGTGCTGCCGCTCGGGCATCCTTTAATCGATAAGGCGTCGCTCGAAATTGACGATCTTCAGGAGCTTCCGATGATTCTTTTTTCGCGCGGGACCTGGTACCGCATTTTAATGGATGAATTGTTTCACCGCTACAACATCCATCCTGACGTCAAAATGGAGATTGATTCGTTCGAAGCCATTATCCGTCTCGTCTCCACCTGCCACACGGCTACCCTGCTGCCGGAATCTTATCTGCGCCGCAGTTTAATGAAGGATAACGAGCTGTTCATCCGCTTTATCCCCGCGCTGGAGCAGACGACAAGAACGACCTCCCTGCTGTTTACCGAGGAGGCCGTCCATCATCCGTCCGCCCAGCGGTTTATCGAGAAGGCCAGACAATATTTTAACCGGCTGGAGGACTAAACTAGCCGTTTTTCTCCTCAATACCGAGCTTCCTTGCGACATAGGCCGTCGTTCCCGCCTGCAGCAGAATCGTCAGCAGCACCGCAAGGAACGTGACCGAAGCGATCACGTCCGCATATTTGACGCCGAGCCCCGCCACCATCCCGGATAAAGCGGCCGGGATGACCCCGGTCTCGCGGACCCAGAACATGAAGAGAATCTCGTTCCGCTTCCAGCCGGCCCTCCGGTCGGGGAGCGTACAGGCCAGCACGGTCAGCGGACGCGCGATGAGCATAAAGATGGCAATAACGGCCAGGCTTGGCCATAAATTCGCGTAAATGACTGCAAAATTGACCTGGCTGCCCAGCAGGATGAAAATAAGCATCCGCATGATCACCGTTATATTCTCGCTGAAATGCAGCATCTCCTGATGCTTGTCGTTCAGATTCAGCTTGAACAGGTCGGCATTTCCCCAAATCAGCCCGGCGGTAAACGTCGCCATAAAACCGCTGACGTGCAGCGTTTCCCCGAACCAATAGGCGCCCAGCGCGGTCACGACCAAGGCGATCGTCGTATAATCCCGCAGCCATCCCAGCCTCAAGTGTCCCGTAATAAACGCCAGAACAAGGCCCAGGATGGCCCCCACGGCAATGCCGCCTAACGCGGTCGCCGCAAATTGCAGCAGGCTTGCCGACAGCGAGAAGGTCTGCCCTCCCGTTACAAGAGCCAGCACCGTAAACGTCAGGATGGAGCCTGTCGCATCGTTGAACGCGGACTCGCTTTCAACCGTTTCCCGCACCTTCGTCCGAATCCGGATCTGCTTGAAGACCGGAATCAGCGTCGCGGGATCGGTAGACGAAATGATCGCACCGAGCAGCACGGCGTGCAAGACCGGAATGCCGAGCAGCCAATGCGCCGCAGCCGCCACAACCGCACATGTGATCAGAACGCCGGGAATGCTGAGCAGCGTCAGCGTCAGCCATACCCTTTTCAACCCTGACAGCCGAATATTTCTTCCGCCGTCGAACAAAATCAGCGCCGAACCGATAGTAAGAATGAACTGATTCGTGAACGAGCTGCTTGTTTCCGTGACCAGATGAAGCCCTTGTCCCATGATCATCCCGGCCGCCAGAAACAAAGCGACATCCGGAAGCTTCAGCCAGCTGGCCGCTTTACCGGACAGCATGCCGAGACCCAGTATAAAGATTAATAAAAAGATAACGTGGTGAATCATTTCTCCCACTTGACTGTTCATGACCGCATACTCCGTTTCACATTTCACACCCGCTCAAAGACGGGTGCCCTGCTTTATCTATTACCCTATCACTTCGTTCTCAAACGTTTCAATCTGCTCATTCGTTCCAATGATGACCATCACGTCCTGCTCATCAAGCGTATCGGTCGCCGTGGGGGCAATAATAACCCCTTTCTTCTTATTAATGGCAACGACGCTGCAGCCGTACTTCGCTCTCGGGTCCAGCTCCTTCAGCGTACGTCCCGACAGCCGTTTGGGAACGGAGAGCTCGACGATCGTGTAATCGTTCGACAGCTCGATATAATCGAGCAAATTCGGAGAAGCCAGCTGATGGGCGACCCGAATCCCCATATCCCGCTCCGGGAAAATCACCCGGTCGACTCCGATCTTCTGCAGCACCTTGCCGTGCAGCTCCGACAGCGCCTTGGTCACCACCGTCTTCACGCCCATATCCTTCAGCAAAATGGCGGCCATGATGCTGGATTGAATATCGTCTCCTATCGCCACGATCGCGCAATCGAAATTGCGGATGCCAAGCGAGCGCAGCACCTCTTCATCCGTTGCGTCCGCTACAACCACATGGGTCAGCACCTCGCTCATCTCATCGACCGATTCCTCGTCCTTATCGATCCCGAGCACCTCGTAGCCCAGATTGACGAGCTCTTCCGCCAAGCTGGATCCGAATCTCCCTAAACCAATTACCGCGTACTGCCCACGTTTCATTTCGAATGTTCCCCTATCCGATTGTAATTTTCCCTTCCGGGTATCTGTATAATTCCTTTTCCGTTTTCGGCCCTAAGGCATAAGCCAGTGTCATTGGCCCCAGCCGCCCGGCAAACATCATAAGCGCAATCATAATTTTCCCGAAATCGGTCAAATCGGTCGTTAATCCCATTGTTAAACCGACCGTACCGAAAGCTGAGGTGACTTCGAACAAAATCATCAGAAACGGATGCTCCTCGGTCGTCGAGAGCACCATTGCGACGAAAATAACGAGAAATAAAGCAATCATCGTGAGGGTAATGGCCTTTAAAATCCGGTCTTTGCCAAGACGGAAGTGAAACAGCACGATATCCTCTTTCCCCCGGATCATTGCGATCATTGCACCTATCAGCGTTGTAAATGTCGTCGTCTTAATCCCTCCGCCCGTAGAACCGGGCGATGCTCCGATAAACATAAGCAGGATCATAAAAAACTGAGTGGCCTGCCGCATGCCGGCCAAATCAATCGTATTGGCCCCCGCCGTTCTCGGTGTAACCGACTGAAACAGCGCAGCCCATATTTTCCCCTGCCAGCTCAAGGTGCCGAGTGTTTTGGCGTTCGTAAACTCGAAGACGAAGATGACTACGGCCCCGACGGCTATGAGAATGCCGGTCGCACTCAGCACGACCTTGGAATGCAGCGACAGCCTTCTTCTGCTTTTCCTGTAATCGAGCAGATCCGAAATGACGACGAATCCGAGACCTCCCAGAATGATGAGCCCCATGGAAACGATATTGATGACCGGATCGTCTGCATAGGCGGTCAAGCTGCTGAATTTCCCCGTGACCGGGCCGAAGAGATCGAATCCGGCATTGTTGAAGAAGGAGACCGCATGCCAAATACCGTAGTAGATCCCCTTCGCCTGACCCAGGTCAAATGACCAGCGAATTGAGAAAATGAGCGCCCCTGCCGCTTCGATCGTCAGCGAATATTGGATCACCTTACGGATCAGCCGGACAATGCCCTCCATGCTCCCTTGATTCATCGCTTCCTGAAGTACGAGCCTTTCCCTCAGCGAAATTCGTTTTTTCAAGGCAAAAGCAAACAGCGTGCCCATCGTCATGAAGCCCAAGCCTCCCACTTGAATCAGCAGGATGATGACAATTTGCCCAAAGAGCGTAAAGCTCGTCCCCGTATCGACAACCACGAGCCCGGTTACACAGGTAGCGGAGGTTGCCGTGAAGAAGGCGTTCAGGAAAGAAAGCGGCTTTCCTGTCGCCGAGGCGATGGGCAAGGATAGCAGTGCCGAGCCTGCCAAAATAATGGCCGCGAACCCGATGACTAAAATTTGCGGCGGCGTCAGCTCAATTTTTTTCAGCGATAGTTTCATGGTTCACCTCAAAATCCAAGTTCAGAGCACAAAAAAAGACACTGGAAACCCAATGCCGTATGATAGGTTCCTGCTTAAAGCCTACGAGGTTAGCTGACGGATTCGGATTCACAGGTACCCTATCAATTCCATCTTGACGATAGAATCGAATTCACCCCTTGTAATAAATGGTTCCCCCGTTTTCAAAAGAAATTCGGCTTTGTATTCAATTGATATGAATTATAATCCCCTTTACGAGGAAGCACAAAGCCGCTGTACGCCGAAATCCGGGGATAATCGGATTATAAGTCCGCCTGCGGGAAGACTGGCAATCCCGCCGCTTCGCTTTTCATCGTTTTTCCCGCCTATGCTCTCGGATTCATTGGATTTCCTAATGTCATGTGTGCTAAGTTTACAGAATACAATATAAAGATTCACCCCATGTCCATCTCAAGCAAAGGAGCCTATTATGATAAAATCGACCGCAAGATCTCCCCTGCTGCCGCTGGCCGTTATCGGGATTGTGCTCTATCTGGCCGTCGTTCTGGTCTCCTCCCTCCCTCAATCGAACGATGCGGGGCTGGAAGCCCTCCAGGATCGCCCTGCGGTAAGCAAAGAACAGGCCGCACAGCAGGCGCTGCGATTCATCCGCCAAACCTTTCCTTTGTCGTCCGATTATCGTGTCAGCACCCTGTACCAATCCGATGCCGACCGCAGCGGCTATTTGCAGAAGGAAGATCTGGCCGGGACGTATGCGCAAAGATTCGGGGCTTATCCGCTTGATTATTATGAAGTGGAAGTGAACGACAATACGTCAAAAACGACTTATTACATTGATGTCAATTTTACCGACTTGAGCATCCTCGGCTGGGAAAGCTACATCCCCCGGAGCATCCAACAGCCCGCAGCGGCTGCAGGTCCAGCCGATCCGCAGCTGATTGCCGAGCAGACCTTGAGATCCCGCGGCTACACGCTGAAGGATTGGGAGCGGATCGAACCGGACCCGCAGCGTCACCCAAGCGGCTCCGCCGCTGCGGACAGCAGCCGCTTCGTTTATCAAAGCAAATCCCTGGCCATCGGGGAGGCCAAGCTGCAGCTTGCGGTCACCGTCAGAAACGGCTCGGCGGCCGCCTTTCACGCGAGCTTTGCCATTCCCGCCTCGTTCCTGGCATGGCAGGAAGCGCAGGACAAGAACGCGGCAACGATGACGCGCATCAGCCTGCTGCTGTCGCTCATCATGGCGCTGGCCTCCTTCTACATCGTGTTCCGCTTCCGCAAAGAAATCACCTTTCGGCGCGGTCTGCTGCTCACCGCCCTATTTTTGGCGATCTACATCGCCAATAACTTCAATATGGTGCCGGCCTTGCGCACCGCGCACTCGAACGGCCCCTCCCAGCTGGAGGCAATGTTCAATCTCTGGTTCTTGAACATCCTGATCGGCCTCATGGCGGTCAGCGTCTACTTTGCCCTGCTTGCCGGCAGGCAGCTGTGGCTGCGCAAAGGCTGGAGTCCCTGGCCGCTATGGCACGAGCCCTCCTTCGGCGGACAGCTGCGCAGCGCGGTCATTCAGGGATACTTGCTCTGCCTGTTCATCCTCGGCGTACAGCAGACGCTGTTTTTCGGGGCGGAGCACTGGTTTGACGTGTGGGCGGTGAACGATCCGTCGGACTCCGTACTCAATATGGTATATCCCGCCTTTTTCCCGCTCATGGCCTGGGCGGCCGCCATCTCGGAGGAATCGGTATACAGACTGTTCGGTATCCCCTTCTTTATGAAGCTCGTACGCAGCCGGTTTATAGCCGTGCTGATCCCCAGCATGATCTGGGCGCTCAGCCATACGCAGTACCCGATCTACCCGGTTTACACCCGTTTTGTCGAGGTTACCGTCATCGGACTTATTTTCGGTTATGCCTTTCTGAAATACGGCTTTATGACCGTGCTGTTCGCCCATGCCTCCATGGACAGTATTCTGATGGGATTTTCATTAATGGACTTGGGTGACTGGACGCACAGCCTGATGGGCGGCTTCTATATTATCTTTCCCGGACTGGCCGGCTGGCTGATTGCCTGGGTTCACGGCAAAACAAAAAGACGAAGGCTTGTTACGCGCCCTCGTCTGGAATAATCGATTACATACGGCCCGCTGTCCGCGGCGCCGGCTTCCGTCTTAAACAATCGGATCCGCCGCCGCCGTATGGGTTTCGTTCCCCCCAGCTTCGCCTATCTCCCCGGCTTGCGCGGCGTCATCGCCGTTCAATGCCTGGAGAATTTGCGCCGCCAGCTTCTCCCCGATCCCGACAGGCCGGAAATCCTCGATTCCGGCCTCTTTGATTTTCTTCAGGGAGCCGAAATGCTTCAGCAGCGCTTTCCGGCGCTTCTCTCCGATGCCCGGAATGGCGTCCAGCTGGGAGACGACCATCGACTTGGCCCGGGTCTCCCTGTGGAACGTAATCGCGAACCGGTGCACCTCGTCCTGGATTCGCTGCAGCAGATAAAACTCCTGGCTGTCGCGGGGCAGCGGCACGACCTCCGGCGGATCGCCCATCATCAGCTGGGCCGTTCTATGCTTCGCATCCTTCACCAGGCCGCATACGGGAATGTACAGGCCCAGCTCGTTCTCGAGCACATCGATCGCCGCGGAAATCTGCCCCTTTCCTCCGTCGATGACAACCAGATCCGGCAGCGGCAGCTGCTCCTTCAGCACCCGCTCGTACCGGCGGCGGACAACCTCCCGCATCGTTTCGTAGTCGTCCGGCCCTTGAACGGTCCAGGATCTTGAACTTCCGGTACTCCTTCCGGTTCGGCTTGCCGTCCGTGAATACGACCATCGCGGATACCGGATCCGACCCTTGAATGTTCGAGTTATCGAACGCTTCGATCCGGCGGATCATCCCCATGCCTAGCCACTCGCCGAGATTCTCCACCGCCTTGACAGAGCGCTGCTCATCCCGCTCGATCAAGCGGAACTTCTCTTCCAGCCCGACACGGGCATTGTCTCCCGCCATGTCGACCATATTCTTCTTCAGGCCGCGGCGCGGAATGTGCACCTTCACCTTCAGCCAGCCTTCCAGCGCTTCCTTCACGTCCGCCTTGACCGCATCGAGCTCCGTTCCTTCCGCATCGCCGCGTCCGGCGGCTTCTTCGGCAGAGGCTTGATCCAGCGCCGCGATCGTTTCCTGCGTAATGACGCGCTTCACCGGCTCTTTGGCTGCCGCCGTTTCCCTGCCGACCGTTTCCGCAGGCAGGAACACTTCCTTCGGCAGCGCAGGGTTGTCGCTGTAATACTGCGTAACGAAGGAGACGAAGTCCTCATACTCCTCGCCGTAATAAGGGAACATCGAGGCGTGGCGCTCGATCAGCTTGCCCTGGCGCATGTACAGAATCTGCACGCACATCCAGCCCTTATCGACGGCATAGCCGAAAATATCGCGGTCGACGGCTTCCGTCGTCGTAATTTTCTGCTTCTCCATCACGGCGTCGATATGAACGATTTGGTCGCGCAGCTCCTTCGCCCGCTCAAAGTTCAGCTCCTCCGCCGCTTCGTGCATTTTGCGCGTCAAATCCTGCTTGATCTCGTCGTGACCGCCGTTAAGAAACCGGGAAATTTCCGACACCATCTTGTCGTACGTCTCCTGCTCCACCTCGTACTCACAGGGCGCTACGCATTGACCGAGGTGATAATACAGACAGACGCGGTCGGGCAGCGTCCGGCATTTGCGCAGCGGGTACAGGCGGTCCAGCAGCTTCTTCGTCTGCTGAGCGGCGAACGAGTTCGGATAAGGGCCGAAATATTTCCCCTTATCCTTAAACACCTTCCGCGTAACCTCGAGCCGCGGGTGCGCTTCGTGGGTGATTTTGATATAAGGAAACGTCTTGTCATCCTTCAGCAGCACGTTATACCGCGGATGGTATTTTTTGATCAGATTGCATTCGAGAATCAACGCCTCGACATTGCTGGCGGTCACAATATATTCAAAGTCGGCAATTTCATGCACCAGCGCCTGCGTCTTCGCGTTATGGCTCCCTGTAAAATAAGAGCGCACGCGGTTGCGCAGCACCTTCGCCTTGCCCACGTAAATGATCGTACCTTCTTTATTCTTCATCAGGTAGCAGCCCGGCTGCTCCGGTAAAAGCGCCAGCTTGTTGCGGATGGCCTCCGCGGTCCGTTTCCGTTCTTCGTCGTCTTGGATCGGCACCTGATTTCTCCCCTTTCTTGCTTCAGCATCCATGACGCGGCTCCCCTCTCCCTTTAATCCGGAGCGCGCCCGTGTATCTATACGGCTTCAGCCGCTTAAGGATACAAAAAAAAGCTCTTTCTCAGCATAGCAGAAAAAGAGCTTTTTCTCATCTTAATTCATCCAACCGCTAATTATTGGTTGCGTGTAATAACGCCTTTCAGCGCATCCTTGGATTGGAAGCCTACGATTTTATCCACCGGTTGACCGTCTTTGAATACGATCAATGTCGGGATACTCATGACGCCAAAGCGCGCTGCGGATTCCGGATTGTCATCCACATTGACTTTTGCAATTTTCACACTGTCCCCCAACTCTTTGTCCAGCTCTTCAAGTATAGGCGCGATCATTTTGCAAGGTCCGCACCATGGAGCCCAGAAATCAACAAGAACCGTACCGGATCCTTCAACGTCGCTTTTGAAAGATTGGTCAGATACATTTACGATTGCCATATGCTTATTCTCCTTCCACTCCGAAAAAAATGTTGTCAACATGTAAAGTATACCACAATGCACCCTATTTTCAACCGCTTCCGGGGCTGGCGAATCGTTTCCACTTCTGCCATGACGGCTACGGACACACAATCACCGCCAAATTTCCAAAAGTCGCATAATTGTCACTTTCGCATTCTTTACATTTATCTTGAAAGTTGGTTATACTAAGCATAACTAGAATTAGGCAAACGATGTCGATTTGCTCAAGGAGGGTAATCCCATGAACGATCCGAAACATCCCGAACTGCACGTAATGGAAGAGCCGACTAATGACTTCCAGGACGTGACTACAGGCTTTGGCGTATTCTTCGGCGTGCTGTTTCTCATTGGCATCATCGCAACGGTCATTCAAGTTATGATGCGCTAAGCTTAACCGGCGACTAAGGTCTTCCCCGTTTGGTAAGAGGCCACTGAAAAAGTCCGTTAATGAAAAGGTACAGACTCTCAATATTTTGAGGGCGCTGTGCCTTTTTTCTTGTATACTTTAAAGTAATACGTCGGAAGGGTGAAGACCATGTTCCAGCCTCAACTTTCTTTTGCATTAAGCCCATACACAGCGCTATATGACCTCATCGTGCCGAAAGACAACATGCTACGCCAGATAAATGAGCTGGTTGACTTCTCCTTCGTCTACGACGAATTGAAAGCTAACTACTGTTTGGACAACGGCCGTAACGCCATCGATCCGTTGCGGATGTTTAAATATCTGCTTCTGAAAGCTATTTTCGAGGTGTCGGACGTGGATCTGGTCGAGCGCTCCCGGTACGATATGTCTTTTAAATACTTCCTTCAGATGGCTCCGGAAGAAGCCGTCATCGACCCGAGCTCCCTTACGAAGTTCCGCAAGTTGCGGTTAAAAAACATGGATCTGCTGGATCTGCTCATCGGCAAGACAGTTGAACTAGCTACTGCGCAAGGGATTTTAACGAGCACCTCCATCATCGTGGACGCGACGCATACAAAAGCCCGTTATAACCAGAAATCACCGAGGGAGATTTTACAGGACCGTTCCCGCAAATTGCGAAAAGCCATCTACTCTATCGACGAATCGCTGAAGGGGAAGCTACCTGCCAAGAACGCCGTGGATACGCTCGAGGCCGAGATCGACTATTGCCAGAAGCTCATCGAGGTTACCGAAACCGGGCTTGGTATCGCCCAACTGCCTAAGATTACAGAACCGTTGAATCTGCTAAAAGAGACCGTCGAGGATGACATAGAACAACTGCGCATCTCGCAAGATCAGGATGCGCGCGTCGGCCACAAGAGTGCAGATTCCTCGTTTTTTGGCTATAAGACGCATATTGCCATGAGTGAGGAACGAATCATTACGGCGGCAATTGTAACGACCGGAGAGAAGAACGATGGCAAGCAGTTGCAATCGCTCATCGAGAAAAGCAAGGCTGCGGGCATGGATGTAAAGACGGTAATTGGCGATATGGCCTATTCGGAAAAAGAAAACATCGCATACAGCAAGGAAAATCAGATTGAACTCGTCTCCCGGCTTAACCCACAAATCACCCAGGGTATGCGCAAAAAGGAAGATGAATTCGAATTCAATAAAGATGCAGGCATGTATGTATGCAAGGCAGGCCATATGGCGATTCGGAAAGCGCGGACAGGAAAAAAGGGAATCAGCAAAAACCAAAAGGACACTTACTATTTCGATGTGGAGCTATGCAAACGATGCCCCTTCAAAGAAGGATGCTACAAGGAGGGCTCTAAAAGTAAAACGTACTCGGTGAGCATTAAATCCGGGGAGCACGCCGAGCAGATGGCATTCCAGGAAACGGAGTATTTCAAAGAGAAGGCGAAAGAACGGTACAAGATCGAGGCCAAAAACAGCGAACTTAAGCACCGGCACGGGTACGACGTAGCCACGTCCTCGGGTCTGTTAGGCATGCAGATACAAGGAGCTATGGCCATATTCGCAGTAAACTTAAAGCGGATATTGAAACTGGCTGACTAAAAAATAGCGTAAAGCCCTATGAAAAATGCGGTACCCTCCGAGAAAATCGGAACAGGTGCCGCATTTTTTTCGCCTAACGCCTGGACTCACCGAAAAAACGTAAGTTCTTCAGTGGCCTCGTTTGGTAACGGGGAGGACTTTTTTTACGAGATCAGCATGGAGTGGAACGGTGCAGCGCCCCGAGCGTAAGCGTGACCGCCAAAAATAGAAGCCCGATCCTCTCCCATACAGGTAAAGGACCGGGCTTTATTTTCATTCCCATCTATCGCTGGCCGCCCCGTTTGTTATACCCGTTCACCAAGATCGTTTCCACGAACGGGCGGATGCGGTCCATAATCCGTCTTCCTTTGAACTCCTCGTCTCCATCCTTGCTTGTAAAGCTGAAATGCTGCTCCAACGCGTTCAGATCGTGATTGGAGGTGAAAAACGTCGGCTTCCGGTTCATCCGGTAATTGAGAATCGAACCCATGACATGATCCCGAAGCCATGGATTCAGGTTCTCCGCGCCGATATCGTCAAATACGAGCAAATCCGTATCCTTCAAAGCGTCAATGGTTTCCTTCAGCTGCATCGGGTCCTGGAACATCGCCTTCAGGTCTTCCGCAAAATCCGGCATATATACGATAGCGCCGGTGTATCCGCTCTTTGCGAGCTCATGTAGCAAATAGCACATCAGGAACGTTTTGCCGGTGCCGAAGCTGCCTGCCAAATACAGCCCGGTTTTCTGCAGCCCCTCTTCCTTCGTTTGCAAAATGTACCGGATCAGCCGGTTCACCGCTTCCTCCCGGTTCCGGGTCTTTATCGAAAATCTCCATAGAGGAATAGCCCTGGGACAAGGCCCGTTCATCGACATAAAAGCTGCGGATGCGTCCGCGTACCGCCTCCTGCGTCTGCTGGGCGATAAACTTTTTACAGGAAACCTTCTGATCGTACAGCGAGACTCTGCCGTTCTCCTCTTCGACCGTAATCATCGTATAATGCCCTGTAAAATCATTCGGACAGCGGTCGAGCCCCGGGCAGTTCGAACAGCTGCGGTACTCGGTAACGTACTGGTACAGCCGGTTCATATTGATCCGCATCGTATATTCATCCAGCATCGGGTATTTATCCTGCAGCTTCCGTACGAGCGGATCGGCCATAATTTGCTTGACCCGTTCCTCCGCCTGCTGCCGGTATTTATGATTCGGAATCGATTTTAACACATCGCCGAGTGATTCCATTCAAATTCACTCCTTTCCGGGTGATGGGGCCGCGAACGCGGCTCTGCCCCTTCCGGCTCTATCGCACGCAAGTCTTTAACTTTATTTAAGTCGTGGCTGTCTCTGGAGAAGTTATACTTTGCCGTCCAGCAGCTGCGCTCTGCGCCGCATCGCTTCGCGTTCCTCCGCACTGCGCGCATTCGCTGCAGGCTTGTCCTCGACGATCGGCAGCACCGGCTTCTGCTGCTTGCCCCTGGTTCCGCTGCCGCGCGTGCCGGCCGCCGACGTCCCGCGGCTGTTGCGCGCCGGAGTCTTGCTTTCCTTATACTTCGTCTGCTCGCGGATATACTGCACCGCCTGCTCGTAGGTGCCGACCTGCTTGGCCAGCATATCCGTCACGCTGAACTCGATGGACGCCTTCGGACCACGAGCGCTTATTCATATATAAAAAATGGATAAGTACATTAATGACTTCCTCGCTCAAGCCGTAATTCAAGTCCACCTTGGCGAGCGTATCCAGCAAGCCGTCCGGTACCGTCCCTTTGGAAAAAATCTTTTCCAGCAGGTACATGTAAGGCTCATTGCGCAAAATATAGTTGTATTGATGCTGATTGCATTCTCCTTGGAAAATATCCGGCACCTCAAGGTAGTACTCCATCTCGACGGACTTTTCCTCTGCCGGCTCATCAGCCCCGGCGGCACCTTTTCCTGCGGCTTCCTGCTCCACCTTGGAGCGGTATCTCGCCCGTTCCTCGCTGCGCTTCTTATCCTGGCGGAACACCAGGTTCGCTTTATGCTGAAGAAGCTCCAGCAGCAGCGAGCCGTCCGGGGCGAATACCCCTTCCTCGTCGAGCAGACGGCACATATCCGTCAAATACAAGCCGTATTTCTTGGCGACAAAATTAATTTGGGCCATCTGCTCCGGCTCGTATTTAAGCCGCTCGACAAAGGAGCGGTTGTAGGACTCCCGCGGAAAATGCATGATGATATCCGAGTACTGGAAGCCCTTGATCGCGACCTCCGGTCTTGCCTCGGCAGGCCGGGACGCCGCGGATTCGAATAGAGCCTGCTCCAGCTCCAGATCGACAACCTGCGTATTCAAGCGGAACAGCTCGTAGAACGGCACGGACAAGTTCTCCGAGTTCGATGCCTTAAGCTCCTCGGGCTCCGGCAGCAGCAGCTCGTCCCGAAGGGAAAATACCATATATTTGCCAACTTTATCCCGCAGCAGCAGCGTCAAATGCTGGTTCTTGAAAAATTCGCCCGGCGTAAGCGGCGCGAACAGCGTATACTCATACACATAATCATCCGAAGCCTCGACGAATCTCCGGGTCGTCCTAAGGAGCCCGACCGCTTCCAGCTTGGATGTCTGTTCAATAAAAAATTTGCGGCCCGTTTCGCTCGATTCGAGCTCCAGCGCGAGAAACAGCTTCCGCTGCTGCTCCATTAACGAGCTTCCGACCTTATCGGCCGGAAGCTGAAGGAACAGCGTATGGTACAGACTGACCGCATAGGCTCCGATCATCGGCTGATAAATTGTGGACAGCATCTTCATATCCAGACTGCTTAACGAAAAATCACGCATCACGACAAAACGGTGATACTCCGAAAAATGCAGCATATTCGTAATTCTCATTTACTCAATCCCATCTTTGGTCTAGCGTCTTACTCTCCATTTTACCACATAAATCGACACCTGAGAGCATGAAAAAGAATGAAAAAATCATGGAGTTCCGCCCCCATGATTTGGAATATGATCATATGCTTAATCGTTTAAAATCTGTTTCACCCTGCCGACGATCCCGTCGGTCAGCCTTACTTTAATTCCATGCGGGTGCGTCGGGGAATTGGTCAAAATATCTTTGACCACGCCCTCCGTCAGCTTGCCCGTCCGCTGGTCCTGCTTTTGCACAATGTGCACCCGTCTTCCGGGCACGACATCTTTACGCAGCTGTCCGTTCATTGCTGTCTCCATCCTTTCTGCCAAGCCGCGCTTTTTAAGCTCGATGAAAAAGTCATTGCTGCGAGTACGGAACATTCTTCCGATCGCTGTTGCCCCTGGATTTCTCTGATTATATTCCGCTTGCAGCGGTTGAAATCCAGGGACAAAGGCGAACGCTTTCGCTTCTACAGAACGATTCCGTACTCTCCGCTAGTTTTCAGTGACCTCTAAAAATACAGAAGCCTTCTTCCCATTGCTTGTACCTTTACAGAACAATCCGCACGCTCGCAAGTGCTTCAACAGTTTAAAACATCTTGTAGCCTTTCTCGCGCAGCGCTTTAATCGTGTATCCGCTTAATACGGCGCCGATCAGTCCGCCGATAGCCGGGATATAATCCGCTACCGCATACTCCGATAGATTGGAAGCCAGCGAGCCCGTTTCCCAGCCCCAATAGATAACCAATCCGATGACCAAAGCAATATATCCGTAAATCGGGAACCAAGTCGTCTTCATCAGCATGTTTAGTATAAAACCGAGACCGAAGAACAATACGAACAGCAGCACGGTTACAATCATTAATTGCAGCAAAACCGCCAACTCCTTCTTTTCTTATCCTCACAAACCGCAGTGTACAGTTATGTTTATTTTATATAAAATTTCCACTCCGGTAAAGTGAACGCTTCATGAACTTGCATAAAAGAACCGATTTGGGGGCAGGTTCGGTTACAAAGCGTTCATTTGCCCTTTAGGTACGATTTCGATACAATGAGATCAACCTCCCTGAGGTTTTTCGGTCTGCGGGGGCACTTATACGAATTAATTAGGCACCAGGGCATGAGAGCCGGCCGCATGAAGAGCAGCCGCGTTCAGCGGATGTTTCATCTCTCTTCCGCCGGATCATGCGTATCCGCCCGTTCCGGTACGGCGAGTCAAAATGATTACATATAAAGGAGTGTTTTTACATGAGTGAAGCGGTTCAAACTTTGGAAGGCTGGTATGCGCTCCATGATTTCCGCGCGATCGATTGGACAGCCTGGAAAAGCTTATCCCAGCAGGAAAGAAACCGTGCGGAGGACGAGCTGTACAGCCTGCTGAGCCAATATCAAGGCGTTGAGGATCAAAAGCAGGGCAGCACCGCTTTTTATTCCATTGTCGGGCAAAAAGCGGATTTCATGTTTATGCATTTGCGTGAAACGCTGGAAGAATTGAGCGAGCTGGAAACGGCATTTAACAAAACGATCTTTGCTCAAGTGACGATCCCGACTTACTCTTATGTGTCCATCGTCGAGCTGAGCAGCTATATGGCGAAGCCGGGCAGCGATCCGATGCAGGATCCGGATATTTTGGCTCGTTTGAAGCCGACGCTTCCTAAAGCCAAGCACGTATGCTTCTATCCGATGAACAAGCGCCGCGAGGGCAGCGATAACTGGTACATGCTCTCCACGGAAGAGCGCCGCAATTTCATGCGGGCTCACGGCATGATCGGCCGCAATTATGCGGGCAAGATCAAACAGATCATTACCGGCTCCGTCGGATTGGATGATTGGGAATGGGGCGTTACCCTCTTCTCCGAGGACGCGCTGCAGTTCAAAAAAATCGTCTACGAAATGCGCTTTGACGAAACCAGCGCACGCTTCGGCGAGTTCGGCGATTTCTACGTAGGCAATCTGCTGAACGAAGAGAAGATGGCGGCTATGTTGAAATTGTAAGGGTTGATTCAAAAAGGCATGGAGCTTTGGGAAGAGCTGGACGGCTGGGGCTGCGGAAGAAGGGGACGGGGTTCCGGCCGCTGTTGAAATCGGGAGTCCTTGAATTGTCACAGGCAGAGGATAACTCCCGATTTCAAAGGCGAACGCTTCGCTCCTCCACCCCGTCCCCTTCTTCCTTCGCCAGGCCTTCTAGAATCCCCTCCGTTGGATGGGGAGAAAAGAAAACCTCTGCCGCTTCGTCAGAGGTTGATGAAAGCTTAGAACACCGTGTTCCGCTGCAGGCTGCACGGTGAAACTACCTTAAAACCCAGCCAACAACATCAATATAAACCGATACACCACATCAAATATCTCACGAAAAACCAAAAGAACCCTGCCTACCGCTTCCGCGGATCGCAGGGTTCTTTGATTAATTATCGTCTTCGTCGTCCTCGTCGTCGAACTCGAAGCGATTGTCCCGGCTCAGCTCGTTTTTGCCGGCAAGGTAAGCTTCCGTGTCGCGGTCGCGCTGACGGGATTTTTCCTTTAACCGTTCAATGGCCGGGAGAATCAATATATCGATTTCCTTTTGCACCGGATAGACCAGATCATAGCGGTTTTGGGACTCGAGATAGTGTCCTACCTCGATCAGCGCGTTATATCGGTCCAATTCGTCTCGCGTCAGCAATCCGCGTACCTGTACGCTGCAGTGTCTCACTAGAAACGGCCTTTCTTCAGCACAAGAGGAATGCCGCCAATGACGTACAAATAACGCACATCGATAATTTTTTTCATGACCGCGGCCACGCCGCCTTTAATTTTGCGGGAGCCGACGATTCCGATCGCTTCTCCGCGTCCGAGAGACGCTACAGTGCCCTTGCTCTCGTATTTGAACGTCTTCAGCTGCTCGCCGCGGATGGACGCAACCAAGTTGTGCGCGCATACGTCAGCCTGCTGAATCGAAATTTGAGCGGTAGGCGGGTAAGGACGGCCTTCCGGATTCATCACAATGGAGCAATCGCCTAGGATGTAGATATTCTCATGGCCCGGCGCGCGCAGATAATCGTCGACCTTGATCCGGCCGCGCATCGTTTCAAAGCCTGCTTCGTCCAGCATATGGTTACCGCGAACCCCGCCGGTTCGAAACGACCGTAGCCGCTTTGATCTCTTCGCCTGTCGCCAGAATAACGCCTTCCGGCGTACATTCCTTGATCGCGGTAGCAATTTTGAAGGTAACGCCTTTGTTTTGCAGCACATTCATAGCGTACTCCACCAGCTCGGGATCAAACCCGGGCAGAGCGGTAGGAGCCGCCTCTACGTTGAAAATTTTCACAAGCGACGGGTCCACGTCGAATTCCTTGCACAGCTGCGGAATACGGTCGGCCAGCTCGCCGACGAACTCGATGCCCGTAAAGCCTGCGCCGCCGACAATAAAAGTCAAATAATCAGTGCGGTTCGGCTCCCGTTTGAATCTGGCGAATTGGTACTCGATATGTTCACGGATAAAACGGACGCTGTTAATGCTCCGGATGCTGAGCGCGTATTCCTTCATTCCCGGGATGCCGAACGTTTCCGGTTCGCCGCCCAAGCCTACAACCAGATAGTCGTAAGACAAAGTGCCTTCTTCCAGAATAACCTTCTTCTCTTGCGGGCGAATCTGAACCACTGTCGATTTTACGAAGTCGATTTTAAATTCATCAATCAGCTTAAGAATATTCACCCGCGCATTTTCCGGATTGTCCGTTCCTGCAGCCGGCATATGCAGATGGGTCGTGATGTAGTGGTAATCGTGCTTATTGACAAGCGTAACATCCGCCTCGTTATAATTTAATTCCTTTTGCAAACGAATAGCCGTTACGATGCCACCGTATCCTGCTCCCAAAATGACTATTCTTGGTATTCGACTCATGGTTTCGATCCCTTCCATCCCGTTGTTTTTTTCTGTATTTGTAGGTTCCTATACCCGAATGTGAATTTTTACACAAAGTATTTCAAGAAACATTTTTCCAGTTAGGCCAGACTGCATAAACTACAATATAAAACGCTTCAAGTAAAGCTCGCACAGCCATTTTTAATCAGTTCTCATGACATAATATAATGTCAAAAGCCAAATAGCAAGCTTTATTTTGGCTAATATACAAGGGAAAATCCTTGACTATGCAAGGTATGTACCCGATTCCTGCCGATTTCTGACCCTTTTCATTTTTGTAAGGTTTATCCGACAAAATTGGACGGAGTTCCCTTCATCCGCTGCCCTTTTTCTTATTCTCATTATGATATCTGAGCGTATATAATATTATTCAATTGTTTTTCAGAGCCCGGGAGGTGATAGAGCCATGCAGAATGAACTGGTGGATATTCTTATTATAGGCGGCGGGCCGGCCGGTATGTTCGCCTCGTTTTACGGCGGTATGCGCCATGCTTCGGTGAAGGTGATCGAAAGTATGCCGCAGCTCGGCGGACAGCTTGCCGCGCTGTATCCCGAGAAGTATATCTATGACGTTGCGGGCTTTCCTAAGGTGACGGCGCAGGACCTGGTCAGCGAGCTGGAACGGCAGATGAAGCAGTTCCCCGTTGACATCCGGCTGGAGGAAAAAGTGCTGCAGGTGGTGAAACAAGACGAGCGGCTGTTCGAGGTCACTACGGATAAAGGCGTGCATCAAGCCAAAACGGTCATCATTACGGGCGGCGTCGGCGCGTTTGAACCGAGACGGCTGGAGCTGCCGGAAGCTGCAAAGTACGAAAAGAAAAACCTGCACTATTTCGTAAGCGACTTGAACCGGTTTGAAGGCCAGAAGGTGCTGATCAGCGGCGGCGGCGATTCGGCCGTCGACTGGGCATTGATGCTGGAACCGATAGCCGAACAGGTGACGCTCATTCACCGCCGCGACAAGTTCCGTGCGCATGAGCACAGTGTGGAAAGCTTGATGAACTCCAAGGTCCGGGTGCTTACGCCAAAAGAAATTACCGAGCTGCACGGCGATGACCGAATTACAAGCGCAACGCTTGGCGATTGCAAAACCGGCGAAGCGTTCGATTTGAGCGTCGACGCCGTCATCGTCAGCTTCGGCTTCGTCTCTTCCCTCGGACCGATTGCGGAGTGGGGCTTCGACCTCGATAACGGCTCGATTCTCGTCGACTCCCGCATGGAAACCAGCGTCCGGGGGATTTTTGCCGCCGGCGATATTACGACCTATCCCGGCAAGCTGAAGCTGATCGCGGTCGGTTTCGGCGAGGCGCCTACAGCTATCAACAACGCCAAAGTATATATCGATCCGGCAGCCAAGCTGTCTCCCGGGCACAGCAGCAGCTTAAAGATGTAGCTTTTTTCTTCCTCCGGTAGCTGTGCTTATCCCCTGGTCGGTGCGGCTGGCCGGGGCATTTTGTATATGAATGCAAAAAAAGAGGGCAGGTCAGCTGACCTGCGCCCCATCACGATAATAGTCCAAGTTCAATTTACGGCGTTTGATCTCTTCCAGCAACAAGTCGACAAATTCCTGTTCCAGCTCCAGATGTAAAGCTTTGAAATAAGACTCAATTAAAATTTCGTTGCTCATTAATCTCATCTAGGATCACCTTACTTCCTTAATGTAAAATCATATTAACATGTCTGAAAAAATAGAACAAGTGTTCCAATATCCACAGGAAAATGTGTATAAGCTGTGTGTACGCTGTTAATAAGTGTCAAAATATGGGTGGTTATGCCGTGTATAATGTGGACAAGGTTATACACAACCCGCTTTTCCCTCTCATTTTCCAAAAAAAATATTTTGGGGAGCCGCCAAACCATGCATCAGCTTCTAAAAAAAGAAGCAATCTCCCCTTATCGGAAAGATTGCTTCATCAATCAATGCGTCGGCTTCCATATCACCTGTCCTGACCGGTCTATATAACCGTAGTCGGCGGACTCCGTTTCCTTGCCGCCGCTCACCCTTGCCAAGCCTGCCCGGAACGGCTCCGCCCGATTGTAGGACGGAGGGATAACCATCGTGCCCGACGTATCGATATATCCCCATTGCCTTTCGCCTAGCCGGACAGCCGCCAACCCTTCGCTGAATGCGCCGGCTTCGTCGAATACGGCCGGAATCACCATCGTGCCCGAGGCATCGATGAATCCCCATTTGCCGTCCTTTTTTACCGCGGCCAGCTCCTCGGAATAATCGCCTGCCCCCTCGAATTGCGGCGGGATGCGCCAGCTGCCGGATGACCAGCAAGTATCCCCACAGCTCTCCTGCCTTGACTGCAGCCGTCCCCTGATGGAAATCCCGGGCGTCGTCATATTCCATCTCCGTCGCCGCCGAGCCGTCCTCCTGGATAAAGCCGTACTTTTGATTCAGTCCCACTCTTGCAAGGTGCCAGGAGAAAGGAGCGGCCGTATCGAAGCGCGGCTCGATCGCCACGCGTCCCTGCAGGTCAATATAGCCGAATACAGCACCTTCGCCGCAGGAGCTTTGCCCCTTCACGGCTACGGCTGCCTTCCCTTCGGCAAACGGCGAGGCGGACAGCAGCTCCGGCGTGTCGATAAACCGGCCCTGCCGGTTCGGTATAGCCCTGCCTCGTGCCATTGGAGGCCGTGGTGACGCTGACCAGCGCTCGCCCATCAGCAAATGCTCCCGCTTCACGGAAAGGACCGGGGATCACTTCTTTTCCTCTGCTGTCAATATAAGACCAGCCGCCACCGGAGGTCATCCGAACCGCCGCCAGCCCTTCGGCGAACTCCATGGCCGCATCATACTGCAAGGGAATCCGCACATTTCCCTTCTGATCGATATATCCGTACTTTCCATCCTTTACAACGGGATACAAAGGAATCTGCACATCCTGCTCCCGCACCCATTCCTGTGTCTCGGAGGTATGAACCCGGTACCACTGCTCGCCGGAGGGAGACGTCCATTTCTCGAATGCGTCGACATACTGCGGAGCGAAAAAGCCCGCCAGATGCCCGGCAACCCCCTTCGTATCCGGCGTCCGGTATGTGGTCGTCGTGGTCAGCAGCTGCACTTGTTCATTAGCCGGCTGAATGCCTAGCGGTCTCTCGCGCAGCGCCTCAGGCGGGTTGACCCACTTCATCCCCCGGTTCCGTTCGAATGAGATACCAGTTATTCCACTGCTCGGCTGCTTCATACGCTCCCGGCTCGGCCGTTTCATTGGAAAAAAAGCATTCCAGATTCGGGTTTTCACAGAGTCTCGCTCCGGTCGGAAGCTGTATCGTCGCAGAAACCGGCTGGACGTTGTCCAGCGTTCTGCCCATTGGCAGGATCCATTTATCTCCCTCGGGCAGACGTATTTTATACCATATCAAATTCTCGTTCAGCACCTTACGGGCCGTAACTTGAACCTTCGAAGGCTGCATATAATCCAACGTAAACGGCAGATTAAAATCTGCAGAAGCCGGCTGGTCGAAGAACGGCACCTGCTCCAGAATCGTAAACTCCGCCGTATAAGCTTCTTCGGGCAAATCTTCCACCAGCGAAGGATTCATCAGCCATTTGGGTCCCGCCCAGGTCTCTACGAGGTAGGCGTCATTCCCGCATTCCGGCGGCGGCTCCAACAGGGAGCCGCTCATCGAGCAATAATGCAGGTGTCCTATGGATCGAACCTGCTGCATCGAGATGGAGCCTTCCGCCGGTTCCGTTCCATTGGCCGTACAACGGCAGCTCGGATCTTGTCGTCAGCTTCTGTTCTTGTGGCTCGTAGGTTCCCCATACGACTCGTTCATCCCCGCGGAGCCATTTATCTCCAAGCCATGTCCCTACCAAATACCAGGCGGCAGACCGGGCGCCGGTATTCGAATTCACGACCTCCTTCACAGTTAACGTCTGTAAGGCGCCTACAGCCCCTACGGATGTTCCCGGACGGGTGTAATCGTCATACAGCGGGGCCGGCTCCAGAACGGTAATCTGCCTGCTCTTGCCGGCCTCCGCCGCGGCGGCAGGCTGCGATGCATACATAGATGCAGCAGGTATAAGATTGAAGCTGAGAACGGCAGACAGCATCAAGCGGATGGTCAAGCTTTTTGAAACGTTCACGTCAAGCCTCCCTTACATCAGTTTTATGCCAAGCATGCTCCATCATGAAAATGAATTCAGATGTATGGACGTTCCTTCGAAGCGTAAAGTTGCCGCACCACGCCTATCAATGGAGAAGGGGCGTCTGAACCTTCCCGATGATCTGCTCCTGCTTGATAAATCCGATATCTCTGCTGTCCATGCTGTTGGAGCGGTTATCTCCCAGCACGAATACGGAATGATCCGGAACGATATGCTCGGGAAAATCGCGGACATTGTATACGCTGCCTTGATGTACGGACTCATCGAGCGCCGGCTGCAAATAGGGCTCGCTTAGTTTGACCTTGTTGATGTACACGGCATCGCCTTCCACCCGGACCGATTCGCCCGGCAGCGCTATGACCCGCTTGACGAATATTTTATCCGGCGTCGCCTGAAACACGATAAGATCCCCGCGTTCAATTCTATGATGGGTATAATAGGAGGTATCGACCGCCAGCCGGTCATTCGGGTGCATGGTCGGTTCCATAGACGGCCCCTCCACAACAAACGCTTTGGTAGAGTCGTGGTACATCCCGGACAGAGCAAGAAATAGTGCGAAAAAGCATTCCATCGTATCACCTCAGCAGAAGCATATTATAATAGGAAGCGTTTACATAAAATAATTCTGCCTTAGCGGCTGTCCGAAGGCTACATGCCAATGCAAATGTTTGGAGTCCTGATACTGTCCGAGATTCGTCAGCACCCTGCAGGCTCCATGCTCGGAAACAACTGCCGACGCCACCTGTTTGATCACGTCAAACAGCTCGGCAAGCAGCTCCGCATCGGACGCCTCAAGCGTTAATAAGGAAGCGATGTGTTTTTTGGGAATGACAACAATATGAACCGGGTAATAAGGGCGCGTATGGTGGTAGGCCAGCACGTTCGGGGTTTCGATCACCATTCTAACCTGCGTATGTCCGCTCAGCACTTCGTCGCAGTAAAAATCTTCGCTCATCCCGTACCTCCTTTATTATGTATGAAGCCTGTTTTTACCGCTACACCTTTAATAAAAAAATAAAACCTCTTGGACCTGTGTAATATACATTATACACAAGTCCAAGAGGCTACAACTACCACTAATTAAAATTCAACAACCTGTCACCTGCAAGAAACAACAAAACCTTTATTAAGCCTCGACCTTATCGTCGCATTTCTCGACGACTCCCTCTTCGTCCTTCACCTTGAAGGACGAGCCGCAGCCGCAGGAAGCTACGGCGTTCGGGTTATTGATGGTGAAGCCGCCCCCCATGCCAGACTCTTTATAGTCGATTTCGACGCCGTACAAATATTTGGAGCTGTCCGCATCGACAACAACCTTCAAACCGTTAACTTCAAAAGATTTATCGTCTGATTGCTGTTGGTCGTCAAAGCCCATGCCGTAGGAAAAGCCGCTGCAGCCTCCCGCTTTCACGCCCAAACGGAGAAACAAATCCGGGGTTCCTTCGCTTTCAAGCAATTCTTTTATTTTATCGCTAGCCGTTTCGCTGATATGAATCATAATCCAGACCTCCTCGCGGGTTCTTTTTCAAAAAAGCAGCCATAGCTTACATAATGGCTTTACCTCTTCAGTATACTCCTATTGAGCACACTCCTCAAGGACTTCCGGCCCTGCCGGATGATTTTCCCGCAGTTCATAAATTTGTAACATTACACCCTTCGGATAAACTGCGGCGGTTCCGGGCCTCCTGAGCGGACAGTGCGTATAGACTGGCAAGAGGAACGCTCTGAGCCGAAAGCCGTTAGACCGCAAGGCTAAGGCACAAGGACAGACAGGCAAATAAAACGGACCCATTTCTGGAATCGGGAAACCGGTTTCGCCGAACTACGTATTGCCCCGCCCCAACAGGAGGTTTATAATAGGTAATATTGTTTGTTTATTCGTGTCTAAGGGGTCTTTGTATGAACTAATCTTAAACGCGCTTTACTCCGGGCAACCTTGTGCAAGCTTTCACAGCTGTTCGGAAATGTCATCTTAACGCGGGTGTTCACGTATCGTTATGTGGAATAGGCTACGCGTTGTTTTATTTTGTCTTCATCTCCGGATGAGTAAAGCAGCTTCGTTGGAAAGTACAGCTAATATATAGGTTATACGCACAAGGCTAAGCTTAAGTCGCAATTTTGCACGCTACAATCTTTATACATTATTATATGGAGGTGGCTTTGATGAGCATCGTGATTAGCAATCCCGATCAACGCATGGCCGAGATCGCAGAAAAGGTCAGAAACGGAGAAAGACTTTCTCTTGAAGATGGCGTATTTTTGTACAAGTCCGACGATTTATTGACAATCGGTCAACTGGCAAATGAAGTGAATCTGCGCATGAACGGCAAAAAGGTTTATTTTATCGATAACATGAGCCTGTATTTCACCAACGTGTGCGAAGCGCACTGTGCATTCTGTCATTTCCGCCGCGATGAAGGCGAGGAAGGCTCCTACACGCTGAAGCCGGAGGATATGTTTGACTTCATCGACCAGCATTACCATCCGCAGCTGCGCGAGTTCCATATTGCACAGGGCCATAACCCGCATGTGCCTTTTGAATATTATGTCGACTGTATCCGCGCTTTGAAAAAACGCTATCCCGATGTGACGATTAAAGCCCATACGGCGGCTGAGATTGAGTTTTATTCCCGAATCAGCGGGTTAAGTTATAAAGAGGTGCTCGAGACGCTCGTCGAAGCGGGTCTTAGTACGTTAACGGGCGGCGGCGCCGAAATTTTGTCCGAGCGTTACCGTCAAAAGATGGGCGTCGGCAAAGCGACGACCGACCAATGGCTGGAAGTGCAGCGTGTCGCCCACAGCATCGGCCTCAAAACGCATGCAACGATGCTTTACGGCTCGATCGAGACGCTGGAGGAGCGGATTCAGCATATGATTCTGCTTCGCGAGCTGCAGGACGAAACGAACGGCTTTATGGTGTTCATCCCGAATTCGGTACAGCCGGCCAACGTCAATGCAGGCATCAAGCGCCGTGTAGCGGCTTTTGACGATCTCAAAACGATTGCAATCAGCCGTCTGATGGTCGACAACATTCCTCACATCAAAGCGTATTTCATTAACCTGGGTACTCAGCTGACGCAAATCGCCCTGACCTTCGGAGCTTCCGACGTGCATGGAACGATTATTAAGGAAAAAATCAGCCATGCCGCGGGCGCGCTGTCCCCTGAAGGCCTGACAAGAGACGAGCTAGTATGGCTGGTCAAGGGAGCAGGACGCATCCCGGTCGAACGCGATACGTTCTACAACGAAATTAAAGTGTATTAGAGCAAGAGGTTATTACACATCCTAGTTTTAGGCCGCGATATAGAAAGGGTTTTGCAATGATGAAAAAAGTAGTTATTTTAGGCGGAGGCTACGGCGGATTGACTGTGGCCAACCAGCTGCTGGAAAAAGATTTGCCTTCGGACACCGTGCTGGTGCTTGTAGACCGGATGCCGTATCAAGGATTAAAGACCGAGTATTACGCTCTGGCCTCCGGTACCGTGTCCGATCTGGATATTCGCGTCCAGTTTCCAGTAGACCCGCGCTTAATTCTCAAGTACGGTGAAGTGACTGCCGTCGATCCCGTTCAAAAAATAATTATGTTCGAAAACGACGAGCCGCTATCTTACGATTGGCTCGTCATCTCTCTTGGCTGCGTGGACAAGTACCACCAGATTATCGGTGCGGAGCAGTACACCCACAGCATTCAAACGTTATCGGGTACCCGCAAAACGTATCAAGCCGTCAATGACATTAATCCGTATGGACAAGTTTCCATCATCGGCGGCGGGCTGAGCGGCGTAGAAATGGCGGCGGAGCTGCGTGAAAGCCGTCCGGATCTGAATATCCGCATTATCGACCGCGGTTCCAGCATTCTTTCCTCCTTCCCCGGCCCGGTACAAAGCTTCGTACGGGATTGGATGCTGGAGCACGATATCGAAATGAGATCGTATGTAAGCCTCTGCCGTATCGAGGACGGCCTGCTGTACAATAAACAGGACACCCAGCAGGAAACGATTCAGACGGACATTACCATCTGGACCGCCGGCGTGCAGCCCAGCCTGATCGTGCGGAACCTTCCGTTCGGCAAAGATTCGCAGGGCCGCATTCTGCTGAACCCGTACCATCAGGTACAGGAATATCAGGATATTTATGTCGTCGGGGACTGTGCCTCCCTGCCGTTCTCTCCAAGCGCGCAAGCGGCGCAGGGCCAAGGCAAGCAGGTAGCCGATGTGCTGAGAGCCGTCTGGAAAAACGAAACCCCTCGGCTTGGCAAAATCAAGCTCAAAGGGGTTCTCGGGTCGCTCGGTAAAAAATCCGGCTTCGGTTTGATGGGCAAGCGCACCATCACCGGGATGGTACCGCGCCTGATTAAAAGTGGCGTGCTATGGAAATCCAAGCACCAGATCGGTTAAGTTAGTCAAAGAGATCGAGCATGTCTTCGATCTCTTTAATTTTTCCTGCAATCAGTACTTCCAGCTCTTCAACTGTGGCGGCAGCTATTCTCTCGCCATTCACCAAGGCGTATGGCGCTAAATAGCATTCGCCGCAGTTGCCGAGACAGCCGTATTCGAGGACATCATAATCGGGATTGGCTTCCAGCTTTTTCATCAGCCGGTTCCGTTCCGTGATGCATATTGCTGGCACAAAATTCTATAATAGGTCGCATCCTATATCAGCCGCCTTTGTAGACCATTTTAATTTGCTGCGCGATGTAATATAATAGTTATAGAAAGGAGTGGATACCGATGAGTGAAAATGCACAAAGCACCATGTACGATGAAGTACTGGAGGTTTTAGATAAGCTTCGTCCGTTCCTCCAACGCGACGGCGGCGACGTTGAGCTGGTTGATGTGGAAGACGGAATCGTCAAACTGCGTTTGATGGGTGCATGCGGAAGCTGCCCAAGCTCAACCATTACACTGAAAGCCGGTATTGAGCGCGCTCTGCTGGAAGAAGTAGAAGGCGTTCAAGAGGTTGTTCAAGTGTTTTAATGAAAAGGCCCTGTGGAAGTCAAAGAGCCCGGCTCTTCCCTCCACAAGGGTCTTTTTTTGTTTATTGAATCGCCTGCCCGGTCGTCCGTGCGCCGATCAGCGCGCGGATCGGGTCCAGGCCTCCGGACACATCCATAATATTGCCGGTTATGAAATCCGAGCGCCCCTCGCACAAAAAGGCGATCACCCGCGCGATATCCTCACCCGCACCGGGGCGGCCGCGCGGCGATTCATCGTCCCGCTCATGCTCCACCTCGGCAATCCGCTTCTCCTTGTTGGCTCCGCGGATATCGCCCGGGCAAATCATATTGACGGTAATGCCGTGAGGCGCCTCTTCTACCGCCAGCGTCTTGGTGAAGGAGACCAGCCCTACCTTGGCGGCTGCATACACAGCGCGGTGCGGCCATCCGCGGGCTTCCGCCGCATGGCCGAAGCCGAAATGAATAATTCTTCCCCATCGCTTCCGGCGCATAAAGGGAAGCACCAGATGATCCAGCTGCATAACGCCGAGCAGGTTTCCGCGCATCAAATAGTCGATCTCCTGCGGTTCGTACTCACTAAACAATCTGCGTTCTCTTACAAAAGGTCCCGCATTATTAATCAATATATCAATGCCGTCCCATTCCTGGACAGCGGTTTCAACCAGCCTGTGCATGTCGTCGGGGCTCGCTACATCGCCCTGCACCGCCAGGCAGCGCACACCAAGGCCTTCAATACGCCGCTGAAGCTCCTCCGCTTCCCTGCGGCTGTTCACGTAATTGAGCATAATGTCGCAGCCTGATTCAGCGAGCTGAAGCGCGGTCATTTTGCCTAAGCCTTTGGCGCTTCCGGTAATGAGTGCAACTTTTCGTTCGTTCATGCCCGCCCCCCTGATTTTCCTCAACCCTTAACCTCAGTATAGAGGAACGCAGAGAGCGATTCAACCCGCGCGGACCGAGGATTGAGCGGATTAATCCGTATCTGTGTCGTAACGCCCGGACGACTGCGTCAGCTTGGCGATATAGCTGAAGATCAGCCCAGCCGCCTCATAGGTCATATCGCAGGCCTCTTCCAGATCCCTCAGCCGGGAAGGGATATCGTCGATCCGATGACGCTCATCATACCCCTGCTTCTCCTCCGCCGCTCTCAGCAAGTCGTCCAGCAGATCCGCATTGATCGTATGAATCTCCATATTCCGTTCATTTCTCAGACGGTCTACCGGCTCCCTGTTTTTGTTCTTCAACGCAAACAGCTGTTCCTCCAGTTCAATATACAATTTATTCTCATGCATATTGCGCAGAACCGTGAAATAAGAATAGCGCGCTTTGATCTCCTCGGTCTTCAACCGGAACCGGTCGTTCATAAAATGACCCAGTTTGTCGAGTATGGAAAATAAGCGGATAATCGCGTTTTTATAAAAATAAAGATGGCGGTGATATTCCTCCCGCTCCTCTTCGCTCATTTCATCCAAAAAGATTTTCGAAACCTTCGCCCCGCAGCGTTTCGCCGCGTATTGGCTCTGCTCCAGCTCGTCCAGCGCCCGCAGGAAGCTTCCGCTCCAGATGAGATACCTGCGCTCCTGCAGGTTGCGTTCCTCCGGCGGAATCGAGCGGAGCATGTCCATGTAATGGACGATGGCCTCATTGGCCGTTTTGAGCAAACCTTGATCTGCTCGTGCCGGCTCGTGAAACAAGCTTCTCAGCATCGGTAATCCGCCTCCTTTCGTGTTTCTTCAGTTCTATATGCTCAATAAACTGCCCGCTACGCTTCCTTCGCTCCGCCCATCCGGCGTACTGCTGCCGGTCTTGGGACTGCGATTTCCTTCGACCGCTGCATCCGGTCACTTTTGTACCAGATACATCGCTGCAAGCACACCGGCACCGCCGACATATTGATTGACAGACAAATGCTCCTGGAGCAGCCAATAGCCGGCCAAGGCGGCGGTGGCAGGCAGCAGATAGCCATAAACCGACGATTTGAAGGAGCCCAGCCGGGACAAGCTCCAGTTATGCAGCGTAAAACCGATCAGCGTTGCGAACAGCGCCGTATACCCGAGACAAAGCCAGCCCGCGCCGCTGCGCGCGGCGAGATAGGCGATATCCGCTTTCCACAGCAGGAAAGGCAGCAGCGAGACGGCGCCGGCCGTCATCTCAAGCGAAACAAGCAGCGCCAGCGGATATTTGCTGACAAGCCGGTTCATTCCAATCAGATAAAAAGCCCCGAGGAAGCTGCGCAGGAGCAGCAGCGCATCTCCGTGCAGCGTATCGGCTCCGAGATGGAAGCCGTGCTCCCCTCCCGCCACGATCAGAATAATACTGAGAAAAGCCATCGGAATGCCGAGCATGACCCGCCAGGTTAACCGGATATCTTTCAGGATCACCGCGATCACGGCCGTAATGACCGGCATAAAGCCTCTGCCCAGCACGGCGCCGTTCGCCGAATTGGAGAACTGCAGCGCATATTGCAGCAGCGCCTCCATGCCGATGGCGCTCACGACGCCCAGCGTGCAAATCAAGGCCAGATCGCGTCCGGCCATCCGAAGCTTCAAGCCGTTTTTACGGTAATAAAAGTAAGTATACGCCCATAGAAAAGGGATGATACTCAAATATCGAAGCCCATTAAATACCAGCGGCACCACTGCTGTCCTCCGATCTTCATGACTGATATATTAATACCCCATAAAATATAGACAATAACAAAGCCGGCGTGCGGCAGCAAACGCTGCAGCCCGCCGGTCGGTCTTGTTTCCGTTAGCATGTCTGTTACGCTCCTGTTGTAAAATATTCCTTCCACCGGCTGTCCACCAGCTTGACGATATCCTCGCGCGGGAGCAGCTCGTCCGGATAGCCCGGCTTCATTCTGGCATCAATCACCAGAGGCAGCTCATAGGAAATGTGATGACCCTTCAGCTGGCTGCGCGCATAGATGTCGGCCGCCGGATTAAACCGGGTGAACACGGTCCACAGAAAAGCGCTCTGGTTACGGGCAACCGCCGCATCATCGACCAGAAAAACGAGCGGCCAGTCCTGCAGACGGTCGCCGAACGCTCCAGCAGCCGCTCAGCCAGCTGCGGCTCTTTCTCGTAAGCAGCGCCCGAGACAACCAGACAGCCGCGGCAGAACACTTCTACGCCGTCGATCTCCGGCAGCTCGCCGCTCTCATAGCTTCCCGGCAGGCTGCGGATCGGTTCGCCGACTCCGAGCATCATCGCTTTGCTGCCATGATTCAGCCGGTCCCCGGTATAATCCAGCGTATCGTGCGACGTGTTGTTGAGTATAAACAAGTCCTGGTGCGGGTTAAAACGCTCTAGCGCCGCTTCAAGCAGCTGGTCGAAGCGCTCCAGCGCGACCGGCTGATCCGTCAGGATCAGAAATTTGGTCAAGGTCAGCTGGCCCTGCCCCAGAATGCTGAAGCCGGTTCCCAGCGCCTCGCGGCTGTAGCTTTCGCGTACGACGGCTGCCGCAAGCGCGTGAAAGCCGGTCTCGGCATACGTCCATAGCTCCTTCACGCCCGGCATGACCATCGGGAAGGCCGGCGACAGAAGCCGCTGCAAAAATTCGCCCAGGTAGTAATCCTCCTGGCGCGGCTTGCCGACAATCGTCGCAGGATAGATTGCATCCTTGCGGTGCCATACGTGACTTACGTTGAACACCGGGAAGTCGTGCGTCAAGGAATAGTAGCCGTAATGGTCGCCGAAAGGCCCTTCCGGGCGGCGCACATGCGGCGGCACCGAGCCGCAGATGGCGAATTCGGCCTCGGCGACAAGCCGGTGACCGCCGAGCGGATTATCCGCCACGGGCAGCTTCTGCCCGAGAATGAGCGAGGTGAGCATCAGCTCCGGCAGATGCTCAGGCCCCGGCGCGATAGCCGAAGCGATCAGCGCGGGCGGCCCGCCCAGAAATACGGTGACGGGCAGCGCCATATTGCGCTGCTCGGCCTCGTAGTGATGGAAGCCGCCGCCCTTATGGATTTGCCAGTGCATCCCCGTCGTCCGGTCATCGAATACCTGCATGCGGTACATGCCCAGGTTGTGATGCTTGTTCTCGGGATGCTCGGTATAAACGAGCGGCAGCGTGACGAACGGCCCGCCGTCTTCCTGCCAGCTCGTCAGGACAGGCAGACCGGCGAGCGGAGCGTCCTTACGGCACTGCTGAAGGACGGGAGCCTGCGCGGAAGCTACCTTTTTCGTTCCAACCTTCATCAAATCCATGATGAGTCCGCGCTCATTCCACAGCGCCTTGGGCGTCGGAGGCATAAGCGTATCCGTTGCCTGAATGATCTGCTTCATGAACTGCTCCGGTCTCGGGCCGAAGGCCATATCCACCCTGCGGCTTGTCCCGAACAGGTTCGTTACGACAGGAAAGGAGCTTCCTTTGACGTTCGTGAAGAGCAGCGCCGGTTCATTCCCTCATCAATCACCCTGCGGTGAATTTCGGCCAGCTCCAGGTTCGGATCCACAGGAGCCGTCACCTCCACCAGCTGGTTATCTTTGCGTAGCGCTTCCACAAACGTGCGTAAATTCGGATGAATCATCTCGTCACATAACCCCTTTTAATATGTATATCGTTCTGAACGACGCACAGAAGGCTTACGCGGCTAACGAGCCGAGTAAGCCTGTCCATTGTCTTGTCTCCCGGATTGAAGGGAAAGCACGCATAGGTAACATAGGATGCCAAACAAGCAGGATATCAAAATCGTGTGCAGCAAGCTGGCTATCAAATACCAGTCGGAGGTCATCGAATACGTAACGAAAGCTCCGCTGAATATTTGCAGGATGACGAAAATCAGCGACCATTTTGCGGCTATTACCATATTGTCCTTAGGCTCGCGCTGCGCTTTAACGGCAACGTACAGCCACACCAGCAAAATCAGCATGACAATCGCTCCAAGCCGGTGCAGGAAGACAATGCCGGTCGCTCCGGACAGCTCGGGAATCACCTGCCCGTTGCATAACGGCCAGCCGACACAGCCCCCGGACGAATCGGTGTGACGCACGAATGCGCCCAAATAAACGACGGCGTAGCAGTAAATCGTAACAAGCCAGATGCCCTTCTGCAAGCCCGAGGTCAGCGTGCCCGCCGCTTGGGCCAAAATCGTGCCGTAACGCGTATATACCAAGGCAAGAAGCAGAGTAAAGGCGAAAGCCATCAGCGAAAACCCGAAATGCAGCGCGAGCACCGAGGAGGATTGCGGCCAGATGACAGCCAGCGCTCCCAGAATCGCCTGCAGAATCGTAAAGAACATCGCTCCGCCGACGAACCACTTGGCGTCTTTTCTTTTGCTGTAGACAAATACAAGCACCATGGCAACAAGCAGGACCATCCCTACGACCCCTACTACGAACCGGTGACTGTACTCGATAATCGATTCGATCGTATATGCAGGGATAAACTTGCCGTTACAGAGCGGCCAATCGTCACCGCAGCCGCGGCCCGATTCCGTCTTGGTCACCAAAGCGCCCATCACTAAAATAAGCAGCATGCCGAACATGCTGGCAAACGAGAAGCCCTTCAACCATCGTTGCGGATTCATGAGATGCGATTCACCTACTTTTCTATGAATCGGTCAAGCCTGGATACCGGGACCTGGACAGGATCCGACACAAGCCCGCAAATCTTGGCTAACCGAGTCGTTCTTGTTTCATTATAGCCATAAACCCAAAGCAAATCCATGCGGAATTGTTACAAACCGTTGAAAGAAAAAAGCCCGTTTTGTGACGGAATGTACCGTCCTTAAAGGACGTCAGCCGCACCAAAACGGACCTTGCTTCGCTAATGGCTATCCTTATTTCAACGCGGAGGAAACCTCCAGCGCCCGGTCCAGAAACTGCTCGATTTCGTCTCTCGTCTTGCGGAGCTTGCTTACGAAACGAACCAGCTCTTGACCTTTGCGGAATGCGATAAAGCTTGGAATCCCTAAAATGTTCAGCTTCTCGCACAGATCGGGCACCTCGTCGCGGTCCAGCTCGATAAAGTTCAGACGCCCTTTATAAGCCTCCACTACCCCCGGCATGAAAGGATCGATAAAATGGCAGTCTTTGCACCAGGTTGTTTTAAAGACGGCTATCGTTGGCAGCTCATTGGCAATATGCGCCTCAAACGCTTGCTCTGTGTTCACTTTTTCCATGATCGGACACCACCCTTTGGCTATAGATTAGGAATGAAAATTATTCTTTACCCACTTATAGCATGACGGTTCATTGAAGTCAACGCCGTTCGGCCCGGTCTGACAAAAGCAGGCTGCAGGAGCTCCTTGGACCTTCTCTGCATCCCTCTGTATGGGGCTCTGCTTGCAAATCATAATAAGGAACCGCAACAGGGATAATATACCAATTTACATTAAATAGAAAAAGTGATATCATATAAATATCAAAACGATATTCTCATCCTATTACAACAAGGAGCGTGGTTGATTATGAAAGAAACAAAGGCATGGGTTATTAACGGCTTTCTCGGTTTACTGCTTATTCTGGTGCTTGGCGCACTTGGCGTGACGATGCTTATTAAGGAATCGTTCCTGCTCGGCATTCCCGCACTGCTCATCGCAATAATCCTGCTGTCGGGTCTGGTCGTCGTTCAGCCGAATCAAGCGATGATCGTCACCTTTTTCGGCAGTTATGCGGGCACGCTGCGCGAGAGCGGCCTATGGATCACCGTCCCCTTCTCCATGCGCAAGCAGGTTTCGCTGCGCGTCCGCAACTTTAACAGTGTAAAACTGAAGGTCAACGATATCGAAGGCAATCCGATCGAAATTGCGGCCGTCGTCGTATTCCGGGTTATCGATTCGGCCAAAGCCATGTTCGATGTCGATAAATACGAACAGTTCGTTGAAATTCAAAGCGAGACCGCTCTCCGTCATGTCGCCAATAAATATCCTTACGACGTATTCGGGGATACGGGCTATTCGCTGCGCGGCAACTCGGAGGAAATTGCCACAGAGCTGGGCAGCGAGCTGCAAGAGCGTCTGTCGGTCGCCGGCGTCGAAGTACTGGAAGCCCGCTTGACGCATTTGGCTTACTCCACGGAGATCGCGAGCGCCATGCTGCAGCGGCAGCAGGCGGCAGCCATCATCTCGGCCCGCTCGATGATCGTCGAAGGCGCCGTAGGCATGGTGCAGCTTGCCATCGCCCAGCTGCAGCGGGAAGGCCTGGTCGAGCTGGATGAAGAGCGTAAAGCGGCCATGATCAACAATCTGCTCGTTGCCATCGTATCCGATCGTTCCGCTAATCCTATTATTAATACCGGCAGCCTGTATTAACCCGGGCTCGAGACGAACTGAAGGATGGCACCGAAGAAAAATTTCGCCCTGCGGCTGGACCCCAAGCTGTACGAGGTGCTGGAGCGGTGGGCCAACGACGAGTTCCGCAGCGTGAACGGGCATATTGAATATTTGCTCCGCGAAGCGGCTTCGCGCGCAGGCCGGCTTCCCGGTCCCCGGCCCTCTTCCGCGTCAGATCGAAGCTCCGAAGGAGCTTCACCGGAGACGGAGCCTGAAGCGGGGGAACCCGGGACAGAGGAATAGCGGAGCCGGATGCACTCCCGCTCCGCATTCTTTCCCGCAGGGAAGTCTGCAAAACAAAAAGGAAGAGCCTGATCCGGCGGAATCAGGCTCTTCCTTTTTGTTTTTATACGCCGGCAGCATGAGCTGCCTCCCGGCTGGAAACGATAAGCATAGCTGCTCATTTCAGCCAAAGCACGGTTAGTCTCTGGAAATCGTCACCATTTGCAGTTCTTGATCCCATTTCACGGTCGCTCCCATGCTTTCCGCAATGAAGCGGACAGGGACGAAGGTGGAGCCGTTCGTCAGTTCCGCTTCGGTTTCAAGCGGCTTGATCATGCCGTTGACGGAAGCCTGCTTGCTTCCGATGTTCAGCTTAATAACCGCGCCGCTGACCCAATCGGTGATCGTTACCTGCTGTGTAGCCGGATCCCAGTCAACGTCCGCATCCAGCTGTTCAACGACAAAGCGTGCCGGAACCATAATCGTCCCGTTCGCATTATACGGCTTGGTCGAAGCCCCGTACGTATCGTCATTGTCGACAATCATTTGAATATCTTTCTTCGTAATGCGCAAATCATTTTTCAACAGCGAGTACAGCTGGGAATTGGGATCCAGTCCCGCCAGCAATCTGGACGGCTTGGACAGGCCGTTCAGCTCTACCACGCCTGAGCTGGTGTCGATTACATCCGCCTGTACCGGCTGATTCAAATTCCAGGTCTCGCTCGTGGAAGTGATCTTCAAGCCTTGGATGCTCGTATCCTCGCCGGTGAACTGGAGGTTCAGCTCCATATTCGTTTTACGCGGCATCAGATCGCGGTCCGCATAAATATCCAACTTCAAGGTTTGCTGATCGCTTAACAGCTGGCGCGCAGCCTCGTTGTCTTTGATCTGTGCCGTATAGGTATCGTAATCGGCCAGCATTTTTTTCAAATTCGAGTTCAGGAATGTGAAGGCAAACTCCACAGCCAAAGTTTTGTTGTTCAAGTAAGGCTCAATCATCTGGTTCATCGGATCGGCCTGGCCTTGAGCGTTCTCTTTGATCGCCTGCTTCATGAACGGAGCTACGACATCATAGATTTGACCGAGTATGTCCTTCATGCCCTTCTCGTCAGCAACCAGGTTGGTAGCAAACGCTTTGAACAGGTCCAGCAGCTCGCTGCCTTTAATTTCAACGTGAACCTTTTTCAGGCTCAAGCCTTCATTATGAATGTACGTTTGGGAATCCGACACACTGATATTAGCCGGGTTCGGGGCATTGCCGCTCAAGTAGGAAACGAGGGACGGCGTCAGCTCCGCCGACTTGGCGTAGAGCTGCTTCAGCTGCTCTTGCATTTCCTTGGACAGCGTCTGCTTCAGCTCTTCCATATTGGCCGGACCGTTATGTATGACAACCGGCTTCTTCGCGCCTTCAATCTGGAACGTATAGTCTTGATCGCTGATCGTCATTTGAAAAGGGATCCGGCCTTTGGCGTATTCAAACGAGCCTTTGACCGAAGCATGTGTCAAGTCCTGCTGCTTCACTTCATCGAGATTCAGCTTCACATTGGCAAACAGATCCAGCAAACGCTGATTCTCTTCGTCCAGCTTAACGGACGGATTTGCGATAAACTCCAGCGCAAAAGTTTGCGAGCCTTGCAGCGATTTAACGCTGGCCCCGTTTTGAATCATTTTGTTCAGATCCAAGCCATTCACGGATTGGCAGCCCGCCAGAATGACAAGCAGAACCACGAGAAAAACCGAAAGCCATTTGTAATTCCTATTGTTTTTCATGCCTACCTCCAAAAAAAGAATAATAAGTGCGCAAAACGTTCCCCGCCTATGTATATACGCGCGAACTGGAAAAAAGGCTCCATTGTGCACATATAAATAATTCGACACGAACCAGTAAAAGTCCTTTATTTGGAATTTATTTGCATAGCGAGCACACGTTTGGAAAGGAGTCTACGCTGCATGACACAAGGAAAAGCCCGTTGGAACGGCTGGGATTTGCTGCAAAAGCTGACGGATGTGCCTCAGGAAATCGGACAGTGGATGAAAGGAAAAGCCGGTACGCTGATCTATGAAAGCCAGCAGCTGGAACATATGCAGGGCATCCGCATACCGAAGGAGTCCGCCGCTCTGCTGGAGTCGAAGCTGCAAGCCCTCCTCTCCCCTGCCCAATCCGCTTCGCTGACGAATCCGGCTGCAGGCTCTTTCATTGGGGGCGGCGCCTCCGAGAAAAGGTCCCTGCCTCCTCAAGACCGGCAGCTCCTTCTTCAAATTCGCGAGGCTGTGACGCAGCGGAACCGCAATAATGTGACGCGCACCCAGGCGTATTGGGAGCTGTTCCAAAGACGCCCCGAGCTCCATTGGGCGCTGCTCGCCCACATGGTGTCCCGCAACGGCGGGTGGAGTATGACCGATCTGAGAGGAGAGCTGCTTCCCTACTTGCTTAACGGCCGGCAGCAGGAGCATGTTTTCGCTTTCCTGGAGCGGGCGAACGCGCTCATCTTTCAGGACGCGTACCCGCAGCTGCTGCTGTATGAGGCCAGCCTCCGCGCGAGCCGACCGCTGTTTCATTTGCTGGCTCCCCTGCGCGTGTCCCGGTTTATGCGCCCCGTATGGGAGCTGTTCTGGGAGAGACGCGACAGCGCCCTGCTGACGGTAGCTCTGATCGTCAATGAGCAGCATTACATCGAGCAGCGGGTCGCTCAGCATCCGTACTATGTGAAGCATGTGCTGAATACGCTGTTTTTCTATGCGCAGTCGCTGCTTCAGCTGAATCAGGTCGTATTCCCCTACGAAGATCAAGGCAAGGTGCGCTTAGCCGGACTCATTCTGGAGGATTTCACCAAGCTGGATGAACGGATTCAATTCGGCAAAAAGCTGTATGCCGTCCTGTTCGGCATCCCTTCCGTGCATGCAGGCATCCTTCGCTTCGCCGAACGGGTCCGCCATACCGGCTCGAGATCGGATTACTGGCCACATCTGTTCGCCCCGGTCAGGCAAGGGCCGCCCGTACCGAGAGGCCAGCTGAAAGAGTGGCTGGACGGCTGCAGCCTGCGCCCAGGCGCCTCACTCTTGTACAGCCCGAGGCTTGAAACCGTCTGGAAGGACCGTCCTGTGGCGGAGGCGGAAACCGGAGATTGGCTCCGCAGCACGGACTGCCTGCAATGGATTTCCTCCGCCGAGCCCCCGTTCGCCTTCGAAATGACGCAGGAATACTGCCTAGGCCTTAACAAAATCGAGTTGGCCGTACTGGCAGGGGATTTCATTGAGTAAAAAAGACGTTGCCAACCGTCTCTCCGTGTGTTAAATTATGTAAAATTTACATTCGCATTGGAGGGTCCGGACGATGGAAATGCCTGTACAAGATCCGATTCTTATCTCATTTCCCGAGCAATTCGAAACCGAGCGGCTGCTCATCCGTGCGCCGCTTTGGGGTGACGGCCTGGCGGTGAACGAGGCTGTGCATGAAAGCATAGAAGAGCTCAAGCCGTGGATGCCTTGGGCGCAGCGGCTGCCGTCCGTCGAAGAATCGGAGATCGAGATTCGCAAATCCCGTCTTAAATTTCTGGAGCGCAGCGATCTGCGCCTGCTGTTCTTTCATAAGGAGTCCGGGCGGCTTATCGGCTGCAGCGGCCTTCACCGCATTCATTGGCAGGCGAGAAGGTTCGAGATCGGCTACTGGGTCCGTACCTCCGAAAGCGGCCGCGGTTACGTTACGGAAGCGGCTGCGGGCATTACGCAGTTTGCCGCTGAGGAGCTGCACGCGCAGCGCATCGAGATCCGCTGCGATGCGAAGAACGCCAAAAGCCGGGCCGTAGCCGAGCGGCTCGGCTTTACCCGGGAGGCGCTGCTGCAGTCCGACAGCTGTTCGCCATGCGGGGAGCTTCGCGACACTTTAATTTATGCCAAGGTCCGGGGGCGCGGGCTGTAATTGGGTGTCCTTGGAACAGCAAAATCACAAATAACGGTTACGAGTCGTCAAGAAACGAAGACGTACGGCAAGCGCAGCTCGATTATTTTCAGGGGCCCTCCCCTCCCTGTTGGCATCTGCACAATAAGCCGCTGCGCGTCATTTCCAAGGCGCACATACTTTATACAGAACAAAAAAACAGCTCAGGGGAGATCCGCTTCCTTTTAGAAGCCGATCCTCCATGAGCTGTTTAATTTTTTACTCTTCCTGGAACAAATTCGTCGATAAATACCGTTCGCCCGTATCCGGCAGAAGGACGACGATCGTCTTGCCTTTGTTTTCAGGACGGCCGGCCAGCTGAGTCGCCGCAAACGCCGCCGCGCCGGAGGAAATGCCTACCAGCAGCCCTTCGCTTCGGGCTAAGGTGCGCGCAGTCTGTATCGCATCGTCGCCTTTAACCTTTACGACCTCATCGACAACGCTTTTATCAAAAATATCAGGGACGAAGCCTGCGCCGATGCCCTGAATTTTATGAGCGCCCGGCTTTCCTCCGGAAAGAACCGGCGATTCGAAAGGCTCTACAGCAACAATCCGTACGGACGGGTTGTACTTTTTCAACACTTCCCCTACCCCGGTGATCGTTCCGCCGCTGCCTACACCCGCCACGAACACGTCGACTTGACCATCGGTATCCCGCCAGATTTCTTCGGCCGTGGTCTTACGGTGAATCTCGGGATTCGCCGGATTGCTGAACTGCTGGGGAATAAACGAGTTCGGGATCTCCTGGGACAGCTGCTCCGCTTTGCGAATCGCTCCCCGCATGCCCTCTCTGCCCGGTGTCAGCACCAGCTCGGCTCCCAAGGCTTTCATCATCTTCTGCCGCTCCGCACTGAACGTGTCCGGCAGGGTAATGATCAAACGGTAGCCCAGCGAAGCTGCGGCAAAAGCCAGTCCGATACCCGTATTGCCGCTCGTCGGTTCAATGATCGTCGTATTTTCATTGAGCAGCCCCTGCTCTTCGGCCGCTTTGATCATCGCAAAGCCGATCCGGTCCTTCACACTCCCGGTCGGGTTGAAAAACTCCAGCTTTGCTACCAGCTTGGCATCCAGCTGATGGTTTTTATTATAATTGGACAGCTCCAGGAGCGGGGTGTTTCCTATTAAATCCGTTAAGCTTTTGGCGATATGAGCCATACCTAATTCCCTCCAGTTTGCATCTTCATCTATCACTATAGCGTTAGTTTGTTAGTTCACCGTATCATGATTGGCGCCAAGTTTCAAATCCGGGAGGGGCGGAACCGTACGGAAAACGATGGGCCCGCGCCCCCAAGCCGATTGCTGAAGCCGCAAGATTCAGAGCCTGCCCGTAAGAATGCGGGTAACCAGCTTGCAGCGGAACAGTGAAAGCCTGCCGGTATGAATCCCGAAAGCCTGCCGGTTTCGATACCGAAAAAAGAAACGGACGATCCGATTCCTAACAGATCGCCCGGAGCCTAGTGTCTTTGCTTCACATTCCCGCAAAAGAAGCCGTATCCCCGCCGCTTGCGGGACTGGCCTCTGTCTCCTTCGCCTACATCTGCTTCTCCGCGCGTCAGCCTCTATCCTTCTCGCCTGCACCTGCGCCGCCGCGCAGCAGCTTAGGCGCGAATTTGCGGACCAGCCGCTGCACCGGGCTCGGCATGTGCTGCAAATCGGACAATCGCAGCGTACGGGTTAGCATCAGCAGCACCGGATACGCCGCGCCGGTTACACCGCACAGGATAACGGTCTGCAGCGCCGCATCCCACCGCGGGCTGCCGAACGGCGTAACGAAGCGCTGTACCGGCACATCGAGTCCGATACCGACGACGGCGATAATCACCGTCGTCAGCGCCAGGCCGAACCAGCGCTTCGCGCCCAGCACGCGGTATGCCACTTCTCCGCGCAGCACCCGCAGGTTCAGTATCGTCATCACGACAAAGCACAGGCAGGTGGCCGCAATAATGCCGTAAATCCCGAGTGCGGGAGCCAGCACATAGCTGCCGATCAGCTTCACCGCGATACCGGCCACGACGTGCAGCACGAGGGCGCGCATTTTGCCCATACCCATCAGCACCGCGCCCGAGGTCTGCATCACAATCTGGAACAGGGCGCTGACCGTCAGCAAGATGATGATCGGTGCCGCGTAGCTCTCTACGACGGAAGAGCCTGTCGGATTCCCGAAAATAAAGGCGTTGATCGGCCCTGCCGCAAGACAGATGACCAGCACCATCGGAAGCCCGGACAAGATGGACAGCTGAAGCACCTTCCCCGTCTGATCGGACACCTGCTTCATATCCTTCTGGGAATAAGCCGACGAAATGATCGGCACAACCGATTGGCTGAGCGCGACGGCCAAAATAATCGGAATGCCGGCGAGCGACTGGGCTCGTCCGACGAGAATCCCCAGTATTTCTCTTGCATTTTGCTCGCCTACCTGATCTCTTAGCAGAAGGGTAACGATGGAAGAATCGATCGTATAAATGAGCGTCACCGTCATCGAGAAGATCACGATCGGAATCGACAGCTTGAACAATTGCGCGTAAATCGTTTTGAACGGCAGTGTGCTCGGCGGCTCCGGAGCCGCAGCCACCGCCTCGGACCGGTCGCTGCGGCGCAGCTTGGCGGCGTAGTAAACCATGACCGCCGCGGCGGCCACACTGCCCATCACGCCGCCGAACGACGCGCCGGCTACCGCCCAGTCCAGACTGTGGCCGAGCAGCACATAGGCCAGCAGAACCGAAGTCACCACCCGGAAAATCTGCTCGATGATTTGCGACAATCCGTTCGGCATCATCATCCGGCGTCCTTGAAAATAACCTCGCATGATCGCGATCAGCGGGAACAGAAGCAGTGCCGGCGCCAAAGCGCGGATCGGCAGCGCCGCCTGCGGATTAATGATGCGCTCAGCGTAATAAGGTGCCGCCGCATACAGAATGACCGCCATGACGAAGCCGGCGGCGGCGGCGAACCAAAGGGCCGCCTTGTATACCCGGCCTGCCTCGGCATGAAGACCGAGCGCCGTGCGCTCGGAGATCATTTTGCTGAGCGCGCTTGGAATGCCTGCCGTAGCTACCACCAGCAGCATGGAATACAAATTGAAGGCGATCCCATAGGCCGCCATGCCCAGCTCGCCCAGCAGCAAAATAAGCGGTATCCGCTGCACGACCCCCAGGGCCCGCGCAACGAGTGCCGCTAATGTCAAAATTAACGTGCCTTTTACCAACGAATCCTTAGCCAAGACTTAAACCTTCTCCCTGCCCGAAATAAACGAAGCTTCGTCTGTCCTGCCCCATAACGCCTGTCACAGAACCCAGATAATAAATAATAGAATCATCAAAAGCTGCAGGATGACCTTCACGACAAGCCCGGAAAAAAAGCCGACCAGCGCCCCCAAGCCCGCGCGCAGCGCTTGCTTGAACTCGGTGCCGACCAGCAGCTCGCCGATCACGGCGCCGATGAACGGCCCGATCAGAAGACCGGCTACCGGGATGACGAACGGGCCAACCAGCAGGCCTACCGTGCTGCCGATCACGGATGCCCGCTTCCCGCCGAACTTCTTCACCCCGAGCGCGCTGACCAAGTAGTCCGCGATCAGGAGGACGATCAGAATGGTCGTCTGGGTCAGCCAGAACCAGAGGCCGAACGGCTCGAAGCCCATCATCCAGCCGTAAATAAAAAACGCCGCGTAAATGGCAACCGCGCCCGGAAGCACCGGATAGACGGCGCCGGCCATGCCGATCAGAAACAAAACAATGACAATGATCCATGCCGTTACAGCCAATGCCATGGACAAGCCTCCCGAACCGGCTTACGTCAATACGTAAGCCTCGATAATTTTCGCTACGCCATGCTCTTCGTTGCTTACAGTCACCACATCGGCCAGCTCTTTGACTTCGTCCTGCGCGTTGCCCATGGCGACGCCGAGGCCCGCTTCCCGAATCATCGACACATCGTTCAAGCTGTCGCCCATGGCGATGACCTGCGACATGTCGATTCCGAGCAGCCCGCATACCTGCCGGATCCCGCTAGCCTTATGGATTCCTTTGGGATTAAGCTCGATGTTGAAAGGATGTGAATTCGTAATTTCGAGGGCGTCCCAGCCCGTCAGCTTTTTGCGGATGACCTCAAGCACGTCAATATCCTCGTAATAATAACCGAATTTCAGCCATTGCTTTCCTGCGATATCGTTCGCCCATGTCTCTTTATTGAAGATTTCCCCTACCGCATATGCCCAATACCAGGTGTCATGCTCCAGTGCAAGACGGTGCATGTCGTTAACGAGCCGCATATCGAGAATGGAGCGGTGATGCAGCTTGCCGGGCGCAGCCCATACCTCGCTGCCGTTCACCGTAACGATAGGCGCTTGCAGATCCAGCTCCTCAATGTAGGGCAGCACGTTCTGAATCCCCCGGCCTGTCGCGAACATGACCGTGACGCCGGCCGCAGCCGCCGCTTCGATAGCTTCACGGTTTTGTTGGGATACGGTTTTATCCTCCGTCAGAAAAGTCCCGTCCATATCCAGAGCTATCAGCTTATAGTTCCCCATGCGGTTTCCTCTTTTCTTTGTGGTGGGTCAGGAGACGGGCCGGCGAGCAGGCCGGCTTTCTCCTAGAGGGCTGTCGCAAGCGACGGCTTAGGCAGCTCCTCCATATACGTTACATGCCATAAGGCAAACATATAAATCGTCCAGATACGGCGGGCGTAGTCGCCCTGGCCGCTTTGATGCTTCGCGAGCATTTGGCGCACGGTGCCGGTATTGATATAATCCTCAATGCCGCTTGCCTCGATCTGCTCGAGAATCACCTTGCCCTGGTTCCCCTTCAGCCAGTCGCGCAAAGGCACAGGGAAGCCCAGCTTCGGACGATTCAGAATAAAGTCCGGAATCAGCCCTTCCATCGCTTTACGGAAAATGTATTTGGTCGTCCCTTCGGCGATCCGGTACTGCACCGGTATTTTTCTTGCAACTTCGTACAGCTCCACATCCAGGAACGGCACGCGCAGCTCCAGGGAATGAGCCATCGTCATTTTGTCCGCCTTCATCAAGATGTCGCCGGGAAGCCACAGGTTCATATCGATATACTGCATCCGCGTCACCGGGTCGAGATGCTGCGTTTTGTTATAAAACTGCTGTGCAATCTGCTGCGGATTCTTGTAGCTGCGCAGCATTTCCTGATCGATGCGGACGATTTCGCCCTTCATCTCCTCGGAGAAAATTTTGGCGTTGCCGAGGAAGCGGTGCTCCAGCGGCGTCGTCCCCCGCAGCAGGTAGCTCTTCCCTTTGACGCCGTCGGGAAGCAGCCTGGCGAGCGCGTGCAGCATGCGCTTAATCGGCAGCGGCAGCCGTTCAACCGGCTGAAGCGACTGCGGCTCGCGGTAAATGCGGTAGCCGCCGAACAGCTCATCCGCGCCTTCGCCGGATAGCACGACGGTCACCTGCTCGCGCGCGAGCTGAGCCACGTGGTACAGCGCAATGGCCGACGGGTCGGCAACCGGCTCGTCTTGATGCCATACCGCCTTGGGCAGCGTGGAGAAGAAGTCGTTTTGCGTAATGATTTTCGCATGATGCTCCGTATCCAAAGCGTTCGCCGTCTGACGGGCGATTTCCGTTTCGTTGTTCGGACCCTCGAAGCCGACCGAGAACGTCCGGATCGGCTCGATCGATCTCATATGGGCGGCAATCGCCGTCGAGTCGATGCCGCTCGATAAGAAACAGCCGCGGTCCACGTCGCTCTGCATGTGGTGCACGACCGAGTCCTTCAAGCCCTCTCGGATCTGCTCGATATATTCTTCGATCGGACGCTCCTCCGGCTCGAACATCGGATCCCAATAGCGGCGGATCGACATCTCGCCGTCAAACGTCAGCTTCACGGTATGGCCCGGCGGAAGCTTATGTATGCCGCGGAACATCGTGTCAGGCTCAGGCACATATTGGAACGTCAAGTAATTCAACAGGCTCTCCGTATGAATCGTCCGGTTCATGCCGTCGGCCGCCAGCAGGCTTTTTATTTCCGAGCCGAACAGAAACTGTCTCGCATCTTTATAGTAGTAGAAAGGCTTGATGCCGAAATGGTCGCGCGCGCCGAACAATTGCTTTTTGCGGCGGTCCCAGATGACGAAGCCGAACATTCCGCGCAGATGCTTTACGCAGTCCTCGCCATATTCTTCGTACATATGGACGATAACCTCGGTATCCGAATGCGTCTTGAATTGGTGGCCTTTCTCCTGTAGGGTATGGCGCAAATATTTATAATTGTAAATTTCTCCATTAAACACGATCCATACCGTATCGTCTTCGTTGGCTAAAGGCTGATGGCCTTCTCGGATATCGATGATGGACAACCGGCGAAAGCCAAGACCGATCCGGTTCTCCCCCCAAAAGCCGACATCGTTCGGCCCGCGGTGTACGATGACATCCGTCATAGCCTTCAGCATGGTCTGCGAAGGCTCTCTATCTTCAAAATACATAGCTCCAGTTATGCCGCACATGGTATTGCTTCCTCCTCAAACGTTCAAACAGCAACGGGTTAAAAATAATTCGATAGTCTAGTATACCATATTCGCAGCGAGTTCAGGAAATCGTTCGCTAAAACCTCAATATATCGTGAAATGGTGACAATTTTGCGGCTAATTCCATAAAAATCATTCAAGGTAAAATAGTTTTTTAATAAAAAGTATTGCGTGAAAAAAAAGAATGAGTTACATTTGTCATTGACTGATAATGAATCTCATTATCACACTATGTCAGGTTGATATCAGGCTCATTTATATAAACCACTTCTATTCATTTAACTCACTGAAGGAGATGTATTCAATTGAAAAAGCAGTTCGCGTATCCTCTCGCCGCCATGGTATTAAGCTCCTCCCTGTTCCTTGCGGCATGCGGCAATACAGCCGGAAACCAAGCCCAATCCGCGCCGGCTAAAGATACTACGGCAGGCCAGACCTCCCAAGCGCCGGCCAACCAGCCGGCAGCGGGCCAAACCGCTGACCCCGCAGCGAATGATGCGGCTTTGAAGGCTTCCATAGACCAGTACCGCAAATGGGTTATCGATCAAACGGACCAGCTGGTAAAAGCAACTGAAGGATTTACCACCGCCGTGAAGGCAGGAGATGTGGAGCAGGCGAAGAAATTATATGCTCCGGCGCGGATGTATTATGAAAAAATCGAGCCGATCGCCGAATCGCTGGGCGATTTCGACCCTTGGATCGATGCGCGGGAAGGCGATGTTCCCGACAATGAATGGCGCGGCTATCATAAGCTGGAGAAAGCCCTGTGGGTCGATAAAACGACTGCAGGCTCGGAGAAAGTCGCTGATCAGCTGCTGCAGGACGTGAAGCAGCTCCGCGTCAAGGTCGAAGGCGTAGATATTCAGACCAAGGATCTGGTGACCGGTGCTGTCGAGCTGTTGAATGAAGTATCGACCAGCAAAGTCACAGGTGAAGAAGAACGTTATTCCCGCACCGATCTCTATGATTTCGCAGCTAATGTAGAGGGAGCCAATGAAATCTACAAGGTGCTGAAGCCGGCCCTCGAGAAGAAAGACGCAGCGCTTGCCAAAGATATTGAAACGCGCTTCGCCGATCTCGATAAGGCTCTGGCCCCTTATCGCAAGGACAAGGATTTCGTCCTGTTTACCGATTTGAAAGAGGATCAAACGAAGAAATTAAGCCAAACGCTCGATGCATTAGCAGAGCCTTTGTCAAAAATGGGAACCGTTCTGGAGGCGTAATCCTATGGATCAGCAGCTACCTGAGCAAACAGAAAAGAAACATGATCAACCCGGCAGGAAAATATCCCGCCGGGATGCTCTCAAACTCGCCGGTGCCGGAGGCATCGGCTTGTTCCTTGGTATCGGCGGTATGAAGCAGCTCGCGGTAGGCGGTCTGTTAAGCAAAACGACCGAGGCGGCGCCGGCTGTAGACGGCATCATTCCTTTTTACGGGAAATATCAAGCAGGCATTACTACGCCTATGCAGGATTTTATTTGCATGGGTGCTTTTGATCTCACCACCACAAGCCTGGAAGATGTGAAGAAGCTGTTCCAAAGCTGAACCGAGGCGTCGGCGCGGCTGAGCGAGGGCAAAGGCGTGGGCGATGAAACCCGCAGTCCGAATCTCCCGCCTGTAGATACAGGCGAAAGCATGGGGCTGGCCCCTATGCGCACGACGATTACGTTCGGATTGGGCGCAAGCTTTTTCGACGAGCGCTTCGGCTTATCCGCACAGCGTCCGGCCCCGTTGGTCGATCTGCCGAAGTTCAACGGCGATGATCTGCGCAAGGAATGGTCGGGCGGCGACATTGTCGTGCAGGTCTGTGCGAACGATCCGCAGGTGGCGTTTCATGCGTTCCGCAACCTCACCCGGATCGCGCGCGGCAAGGCGGTGCTGCGCTGGATGCAGGACGGCTTCCAGCGGACCGGTGCTGCCGATCCGAAGGGGTCGACGCCCCGCAATTTGATGGGCTTTAAGGACGGCACGAATAATCCGAATGTGAGCGACGCTCAAAATGCAGACGATATCGTGTGGGCGCAGAGCTCGGACGCTCCTGCCTGGATGGCTAACGGGACCTATATGGTCATGCGCCGAATTCGGATGCGGATCGAAATATGGGCCCGCTCGAATCTGGACGATCAGGAGACCACCTTCGGCCGATACCGGGATTCCGGCGCGCCGCTCGGTCAATCCGGCGAATTCGATCCGCCCGATTTTACGAAAAAGGACGAACAAGGCCATCCTGTCATTCCGGCTAATTCCCATGTCGCGCTGGCGCATATGGAGGGCAAGGTCAAAATTTTACGCCGCGGCTATTCCTACTCCAGCGGCCTGGATGCCAAAACCGGCCAGCTGGACGCCGGCCTGCTGTTCATCTGCTTCAACCGAGATCCGCGGAAGCAGTTTATTCCGATGCAGCAGAAGCTCGCCTCGATGGATAAGTTGAACGAATATATCAATCACATGGGCAGCGGCCTGTATGCCTGTTTACCTGGGGCCCGCCAGGGCGGGTATATCGGGGATACGCTGTTCTAAGAAATCGAAATTAAGACATAGAAAGACGTGGTGAGACTTGGTGAAACGGTATCTACTCGTCGCGTGCATGTGCTTCGCCCTGTTCTCGTCGTTGTACTCCCTCGCTTCGGCCCAGGAGCTTCAGCCGGAACAGCGTAACCAGCTTATCGCTTTATCCAGCGATGCGCTGATTTCCTCCCGGGATAACCAATGGGAAGCGACCCAGCACGCGGTTCAGCAGCTAAAGCAGATTTGGAGCCAGAACAGCGAGGCTACGGCTACGGCAGAAGCCAAAGCCGTAAGCGATGCGCTTGGGAAAGCGGAACAGGCGCTTGCTCAAGCGTCCTCCTCCCCGCAGCCCGCCGTACAGGCCGTGTCAGAGCTTGCGAAGGCGGTCGACCGCTATTCGGAATCCAAGCAGCAGAACGACCAGCCGAAGGAAAAAGCCCATAAGCAGATCCAGGCCCTGCTGCCCATGCTCGAGAAAAGTCTGGCCTCCGTGAAGGCCGGCGACTGGACGCAGGCCAAGCAGTCGTACAACAGCTTCGTGAACGGCTGGGGCAAGGCAGAGAATCTCGTGCGCGCGGAGAACGCGCAAATCTATGCCGCAATGGAAGTAAAAATCAGCGGCGCCAGAATCGCCATGAACACCGAGCCTCCGGACAGCGCCAAAAGCGCCGCGAAGCTTCAGGAGCTGATTCTGGTCGTTCAGGATTATTTGTCCGGTAAGGCGGCCGAAGCCGCAGATACGGCGGCGGCAGGCAGCGGGCAGCCGACGATCACCTCCCAGCTCCAGCTGCTGGATACCGTCCAGCAGGCGATACAAAGCAAGCAAGCCGAGACGGCGGCCGACGGCATGGACCAATTCATCGCGAATTGGCCGCTGGTGGAAGGCGAGGTCATGACCCGCTCGCCGGATACGTATACGTCCATCGAGACCAAGATGGTTTCCGTGCCGACCCTGCTGCTGTCCAAGCCGCCGGCGTGGGAGAAGGCGGAAGCGCTGCTGAATGAAATGAAGACGGAGCTGCAGCCGTTCGCCCAAGCTTCCGCCTATACGGCTTGGGATGCTGCGCTCATCCTGTTCCGTGAAGGGCTCGAAGCGATTCTCGTCATCGCCTCGCTGATCGCCTTCCTGAACCGGTCCGGCAACGGCGACAAGCGCAAATGGATCTGGTCCGGCGCCGGGGCGGGCGTGATCGCTTCCGCTATGCTCGCGGTCGTGCTGAGCCTGTTCTTGTCCAACCTCACCACAGGCGGCTCGCGGGAGACGATCGAGGGCATTACCGGCCTGATTGCCGTTGTCTTTATGGTGACGATCGGAGCTTGGCTTCATAAGAAATCCAATTTGAAAAATTGGAATCAATACGTAGCCAAAGCAATCGGCACTTCCCTTGCCGCAGGAACGCTGTGGTCGCTGGCGTTTACGGCGTTTCTGGCCGTGATCCGCGAAGGCGCGGAAACGTTAATCTTTTATATCGGTATGGCGTCGACGATTCGTCTGTCCGATCTGCTGACAGGGGTTGGCGGGGCGCTTGTCGCTCTGATTATTATCGGCTACGCGATTATCAAGATGAGCTCGCGCATCCCGGTGCGGCCGTTCTTCCTCGTGGCCGGCCTGCTGCTGTATTATATGGCCTTCAAGTTTGTCGGCGTCAGCATCCACGCGCTGCAGGTAACAGGACAGCTTCCGTCGCATCTATCGGAATATTTGTTCAACGTGCCGTCGCTCGGCCTCTATGCCAACTGGGAGACGACGCTCCCCCAATTGGTCGTCTTACTTATCGTTCTGCTCAGCATAGCGCTGAATATGCGCAAAGGTCCCCGCAAGCCGGTTCAAAGCCCGGCGCGGACCTAGGCAAGACTAATCCCCGCAGGAGACGGCCACCTGCGGGGATTTTTTATGATCGAACCTCATCTAAAAAGCGATGGCTCAAATGCCATGGGCCGTCATGCTCCTCGGCCCGGTTAAGACGAAAACCCGGACGACGAGACAGCGCTCGGATCCGGGTTATTTCAAGTGCGCTTAGGGCGCTTTTCGATTGCAGGGACTAAGCTTTATTGTCGTCGTATTAAGCTGACGATCATGCCGTCTGTTCCATCCTGCGCTGTCTCCATTTGCGCCAAATGACGCCGTGCGACGGAGAGAACAGCAGCGCCAGCAGAAACAAACCTCCTGCCGCCGTAATCATACAGCCTGCAATCGAAGCGTCCATCCAGACGGAGATGTAGTAGCCTCCCGTAGAGCTTATGACGCCCGTAAGCATGCTGTAGAGAATCATCGTGCCGAGCCTTTCCGTAAGCAGATAGGCGGTAGCGGCCGGCACGACCAGCATGCCGACGACGAGAATCGCCCCGACGCTTTCAAACGATGCGACGGTCGTCACCGATACAAGCCCCATCAGCACGTAATGGAACAAGGCCACGGGAATGCCGACAGCGGCCGCCATCGCCGGATCGAACGAGCACAGCTTAAATTGCTTGAAGAACAGTCCGAGCACGCTGCCGCTCAGCAGCAGCACGAGCCCGAGCGACCATACCGCCTTCGGGCCGATATCGATCCCTGCCCAGGTCATCGTATCCCAAGGCACGCGGATGATCTCCCCGTACAGGACACAATCCAGGTCCAAATCCACCTGCCGTGTAAACAGGCTGACCAGCACGACGCCAACGGAGAACAAAGCGGTAAAGACTACACCGATTGAAGCGTCCGATTGTACGCCGCTCTGCTGAAACAGCTGGATCAGGAATACCGTGATCAGCCCGAGCACCGATGCGCCCAGCATCATCCAGAACGAGTCGCGCGAGCCGCTCAACAGGAAGGCAATCACAATGCCCGGCAGGACGGAGTGGCTGATCGCATCGCCGATCATCGCCATCCGGCGGAGTACGAGGAAGCATCCGAGCAGACTGCACGAGCAGGCTACGAGCCCTGCGGTCAGCAAAATCCAGAAATCATTCATGCCTGCCCCTCCTCCCCTCGCTGCGCTGGAACCGACGAGGTGCCGAGTACGGCGCCGGCCCGCTTTTTTTCCTGCAGAACGGATTTTCTTACAGACCATTGAAGCAATGCCTTGGAGACCACGCCCCGGCGTGGAGCGAAAATGACCGATACGACAAATAACATAGTTGCGGCAAGCACGCTCAAAGGACCCGTCGGCAAATTGTTGGCCGCCGTGCTGGCAACCGTCCCGATCAAGCCGCTGATCGAGCCGAAGACGCCGGAGAGCACGACCATAACCCCCAGCTTCTCCGTCCAATAACGGGCGGAGACCGCCGGTGTAATAAGCAGCGCCGACATCAAGACGACACCGACAGCCTGAATGCCGACGACGACCGCAACCACAATCAGAAACATCAGCAGCTGATCCAGCAAAGCGACAGGGTAACCCAGCCCTTTGGCAAAGCCCGAATCGAAGCTGAGCAGCTTGAATTCCTTGAACAGCAGGCTGCATGCCACCACCAGCAGCAGTGCCACCGCAGCCATGACTACGACATCGGAATGCACCATGGAGGCGGCCTGACCGAACAGAAATTTATCGAGCCCGCTCTGGTTTCCGCTGTCTCCATGCTGAATTTGCGTCAGCAGCACGATGCCGAGCCCGAAAAATACCGACAAAACGATGCCAAGCGCCGAGTCCTGCTTGATGCGCGTATTCCGCGTGACAAAGCCGATGCCGAACGTTGCGATCAATCCCGCCGCAGCCGCGCCGACCAGGAAAAATCCGATCGATTTGGAGCCGGTCAGCATAAAGGCGATGCATACCCCGGGCAGCGCCGCATGAGCCAAGGCATCCCCCATCAGACTCTGCTTCCGCAAATAGGCGAAGCTTCCTAGAACCCCGCTGCTTAAGCCGAGCAAAATACTCCCGAGCAGAATCCATTGCGTATTCGGATCGACCAGCAGGCCTAACCAATCGATGCTCCCCATTCTTCAGCTCACCTCGCACTGACGATGATGGCGTCATCGTCCCGATTCAGCAGCGCCAGCCGTCCGCCATAAGCCCGCTGCAAATTGTCTTTCGTAAATACTTCATCTACAGGCCCAAGGGCCATCAATTGCACGTTCAGCAGCATGACCCAATCAAAATATTCCTTCACCGTCGACAGGTCGTGATGGACGACAAGCACGGTCTTCCCTTGCAGCTTCAGCTCGTTCAAGAGAGTGATGATCGCCTTCTCGGTCGCGGCATCGACGCCTACGAACGGTTCATCCATAAAATAGAGCTGCGCATCCTGAGCCAAGGCCCGCGCGAGAAAGATGCGCTGCTGCTGTCCTCCCGAAAGCTGGCTGATCTGACGATCGGCAAAGTCGGTCATTCCGACCTTCTCCAGGCATGCCAGCGCCAGCTCCTTCTCCTTCGCTCCGGGCCGCTTGAACCAGCCCAAATGCCCGTAGCGTCCCATCATGACCACGTCCAGCGCGCTCGTAGGGAAATCCCAATCCACGGATTCCCGCTGAGGCACATAGCCGACCAGCTTCCGCTGCTCCTTGTACGGCCTGCCGTATAGGGTGACTTCCCCCGTTACCCGGGGGATGAGCCCTAAGGCCGCTTTAATGAGCGTCGATTTGCCCGCTCCGTTCGGACCGACAATGCCGATCAGCTTGCCTTCGGGGATCTCAAAGCTGATATCCCGCAGCACCGGCTTTTTTTGATAAGCAACGGTTAGATTTTGCACCGATAACGGTGAAGCCGCTGTAGTCATCCCGCTCACTCCCTTTCTTTATTTCAATGCATTCACGATCGTGTCGACATTGTGCCGGACCATACCGATATAGGTTCCTTCGGCCGTTCCTTCTTTTCCCATCGCATCGGAGAACAGCTCGCCGCCGATCTTGACTTCATGCCCTTGCTTCTTCGCTCCTTCGATCACCGCTTCGATCGATTTTTTCGGTACGCTCGATTCCACAAAGACCGCCTTGATTTGCTGGCTGACCAGGAATTCGCGCAGGTCGCTCACATCCTTCGACCCGTATTCGGAGGCGGTGCTGATTCCTTGCAGCCCCATCACCTTGATATGGTACCGGTCGCCGAAATAGCCGAAGGCGTCATGGGCGGTAACGAGTACTCTCTGCTGCTCCGGAATGGAGGCAATTTGCTCCATTGCGTAAGTGTCCAGCTCCTGAAGCTGCTTCAGGTAAGCCTCTGCGCTGCTGCGGTAAGCGTCGGCGTGCTCCGGATCGGCCTTGCTCAGCTCGTCGCGAACGACTTCCGTCGCCGACATCCAGTGCTTCACATTGAACCAAATATGCGGGTCATGCGCAGCCTCCCCGTCTTCCCAGCCCCGCAGCTCCGATTCGGGAATGGTCTTCGAGACGGCAACCGTCGGCTTTTCCGCGGCCATTTTCTCGAAAATTTCAACCATCTTCCCTTCCAAATGCAGACCGTTATAGAAAATGATCTGCGCCTGCTCCAGCTTCTTCACATCCCCTTGCGAAGCCTTGTATAAGTGAGGATCCACTCCCGACTTCATGAGCCCAGTGACCTCGACATGCTCCCCGCCTACTTGCTTCACGATATCCGATATCATGCCTATCGTCGCAGTCACCTTGATTGGACCCGAGGCATCGGCAGCGGGCCGGCTTGGAGCGCATGCGGCAGCAAGCGCCGCCATGGTTAGAAACAATAGAGTAAGCCAAAAACGTTTGAATGACGAAACCTGCCTTGCTTTCATTTTCATTCCACTCCCTGTTTATTTATTTCACTGCCAGATTCCTATGTCGCTGAAAAGTTGTCTTAGACCTACTTTTTTGACTAGGGCAACTTTTGTTTCTCAGATGACTATATTTTTATATTATACAAATTTGTTTCCTTAGTGCAACTTTTTTATAAAAAAATCTCCACCTCTTCTCCGAGCCAACTTGATTCAGCTCGAAGGGAGACGGAGAATGGATAGCTGCCCGCAATCTTCCAGGCGGCTTCAATTGTTTGTACAAGCGGCATATCTATGCGCGGCGCAATGCCTTATTTTCAATATCATATTCAGCTAAAGAAAGTTACGGAGCGGCCTTGTCGGCCGGATTCCCCTTCGGTACGCCATCCAGGCCGTACTGTTGGTCGTATGCGTCGAAGATTTTACGGGCAATCGGCGCTGCATTCCAGGCTCCGAAGCCTCCCTCCGGCACCACGACGGCGATAGCGAGCTTCGGCTTCTCTGCAGGCGCATACGCGATGAATACCGCGTTATCGATCATTTTACCGCCGACCGATTGGGTGGACGTCCCTGTTTTACGCGCAACCGAGTAAGGGAAGCCCTCGAAGCCCTGCACGTTAACCTTCAGCATCCCGCGTTGAATCGAATCCCAGTAAGATTGCGGGAACGTCGTTTCCTCCATCACTTCGGGCTCCATCTGCTTCACCGGCTTAAAATCGTACGTTTCGATCTTATCGACCAGCAGCGGCTTCAGCTTCTTGCCCTTATTCGCCAGCGTCGTCGCATACTGCGCCAGCTGCAGCGTCGTATACTTTTCGTTCTGGCCCCAAGAAGCATAGACCATACGGGACTGCAGCGTTTCCTTCGTATTCGTCTTGAACTCGCTGATCCCCGCAAACTCTCTCGGCAGTCCGCTGCCTGTCAGGACGCCCAACCCGAACTTATTCATGTAAGATTCCCAAATATCAACCGCTTTGGAGCCGCTCCGCATATACAGCGGGTTGCCAATCATCGCCGACATGAACGTATTGGACGAATGCCAGATGGCATCTGCCGCATTAATCAGCCCGTACGCGGCACGGTCCGAGTTCGTCAGCTTCGCGTTGTTGTCTTTCCCGTAGCTGAACTCCCCCGTATCGTTATAAGTCGTATTCACAGTGAACAAATTTTCGTTCAGCCCGATCAGCACCGATAACGGCTTTACGACGGAGCCCATGTACACGATGGACGTCGGGTGATTCTTCAGCTCATTATCCGGGTAATCCGGGTAAGCCGTCGTAATCGTTCCGTTGTTGATAAACGGCTGAATCCGGTTGTAGTCGTCCGTCGAGATGCCCCCGCTCCAAATATTCGGATCATAGTCCGGCATGCTCGCCATCGCTACGACACGCCCGGTATCGACTTCCATAGCCACGGCATAGCCGGCCCGGGCATTCGGAGCGTAGCCGTAGTGCGTTGCGCGGGCCGTCGACGACTTCGCATAGACCAATTGATCGAGGATGGCCTGCTCGGCCACCTGCTGAACGTCCTTGTTAATCGTCAGGAACAGGTTGTTCCCTTTCTTCGGAGGCTCGATCGACACTTTCCCGATAATTTTCTGCGAGGCGTTTACCGGATACGTCTTCATTCCGCTTTTGCCCCGGAGATCCTCCTGATACATCAGCTCGATGCCGTCGTAGCCTACATCCTCCGTATCCAGGTAGCCTGCGGTATTGTCTTTGTTTTTGTAGAAATCGAGTCCGTTCTTCGGCTCTCTCGCCCGGGAGAACGGCCGCATATAGCCGATCAGCTGTACGGCAAGGTTATCCGTATCATAATTTCGGATGCTCTCCTCCATGACCTCAAGCCATTTCAGCTCGTCGCGGTTCTCCAGAATATAGGCGATTTCCTTCTGCGACAATCCAGATTTCAGCCGCCGCGGCACGAACGAGTAGCTCGGCGGTGTCGTTGTTTTCTTCTCCAGATCGTAGCCGACGTCCATTTCCTTGAGGATATCGGCAGCGGTCAGCACGGTTTTGGCATTAGCGTCCCCGTACTGCTTGAACAAAGCCTCCAGCTTGTAGGCAAGCGCGATGACATCATCCTTTTTCTGATCCGTTTCCATGCGAAAATAAAGCGACTGCGTCGAGGAAGTAAAAGCGATCGGATAGCCGTCGCGGTCAAAAATATTGCCGCGGATCGGCGCAATCGGCGTATCCCGTTTGGTCGTCAAGGCTTCCTCCGCCTTCAGCTGCTTGCCCTCCACAAATTGGAGAATAGCCAGGCGAACAATCAGCACGGAAAATAAAAAGAACGTACAGAAGAAAAATAAATTAATGCGCAGTGTATGATGGCGGCGCTTGTTCATCTCATGCTTTTGCGGATCGTCCGTGGAATGAGACTTTCTCATGATGAATACAGCTCCTTTAAATCTTTACAAAATAACATTACCGCTCCGCCTCTTGATCCAGCAGCTCCCGCAGAGAGTGGATCCCTTCTCCGGAATGGTAATCGTAACGCTTGATCTTGACCGCATCGATCCCTGCCTGATTCGGCGCCCAAATGTCGTTGCGGTCGTGATCGCCGACATACAGCACTTCCGACGCCGACAGTCCGGCGCGGGCCAGCGCCAGCTCGAAAATGGCCGGGTTCGGCTTTTCCAAGCCAACCTCCGTCGAAACGATCACGGGATCGAAATAATGCAAAATGCCTTTATGCTTGAGAATCGACGACAGCGTCGGCGCAAAATTAGAAATGATGCCTAACCGCAGCCCCCGTTCCTGCAGCTTCGGCAGGCATTCCGCCACATCATTGAATAACTGGTAATGCTCGGGACCCGTGAACACATCATACAGTTCGTGACAGCACGCGTGTATTTGGTCCTCGACCAATCCTCCTCATTCGCCCCCAGCTTGTCCAGAATATAGCGGTACAGCTTCATCCAGAAAGCCCTGTCCGATTCAGGCGTGCATGCCTCGAACGGGTCCAGCTGCTTGCCGTAATAAAACAATCGAAAGGCTTCGGTAAACAAACTGCCGACCTGCTCTTCTCCCCTGTGAAGAGACCTCGCGGCCAGCACCTGCTGCATAATGATCCGTGACTCCGGTATAGTAATTAACGTATCTCCTACGTCAAAAAAAACGGCTTTGTATTGATCCAGCGGCTTGCGTCCTTGACTTATTTCATTCATTGACTGAACTGGCTCCTTTTCCCCATGCTTGGTTCATTTTCTTGGAACACGCTAATCTTCGTTTTTTACGCACAATTAGTAGTTTACCATAACTTCCGCAGAAAGAAAAAAGCCGGCTTCTCCCGCGCGCAAACGGCGGTCTCCGGCTTGAATTTATCGTATTTCGGCCGCTGCCGGTACGATATGATTAGGCTTCCCTGATATGCGTTTCGTTAAAGTTCGGCGGGTTAAACCAGTTGCCTCCGCTTGAAACCCAGGTAGAGTCCAGCGGCACCCATGCGGCCTTATCGGACAAGTAGACTTCGTTCCAGGCATGCGGGCCATAACCGCCGCGTCCGTCGTAGCCGAGGCCCGTCACCACTTTGACCTGCAGCCCGACCGACCGGGCCATCACGGCGTAGAGCCGGGAGTAGTCGATGCATACGCCTCTTTTGGTGGCGAATGTCTCCTCCGGCGTCTGCTCCTTCCAGATGCGCTGCTGCTCGTACAGGTTCACTTTATCCCAATCGTAAGTGACGCGGGTGCCGACCCAGCTGTACAGCAGCTTGGCCTTCTCTTCATCCGTATTCCCTTTCGCCGTCACCTGCTTGGCGGCAGCCGAAATGTCACCCGGAATGTTCGCATCCACCACTTCGTATTTGCGCTGCAATATTTGGCTGAATTCCGCTTCGACCGCCCTTGTAAACACCGGCAGCTGGCTGGCGAGGAAGTCGCCGGTGACGGGCCGGATTACCCCCGTCGCCCCCTTCTGATACAAGCCGGAGGCCTGGATGTACTGCGCCGCCTGCGTCTGCGGAAACAACGACGTAACAATAAACAGTGCGGCAATGATCATCAGCGCCCTGGCTGCACCGGTCAGCGCGCCGATCGCCCCGCCCGCCAGGCTGCTGAGCACGGAGGGCCCTCCCTTATGCTCCAAAGCCGCCTTCTGTCTCGCAGCGCCGGACAACCAGGAGTCGATCAGAGGGTCCATCAGCCGGTACACCACCTGCTTGACTACAACATACCCGACGGCAAACAAAATGCCGTACCGCAGCAGGGTGAAATCGCGCACGCCGGTCACGACCGTGTAGTAGATCTGCTCCGGCAGTCCGAGCGTTTCCTTCGGAATCTGCAGCTGCCGGGCGACCAGCCAAGCCTGCACCTTCGGCGACAGCCAGTCCGCCAGCTTCCATGCGGACAGCAAGCCGAGTACCGTAGCCGCCCCTTCGGCTATCATCATCGTCAGATGTCTGGCGGACAAGGAGGCTCCTCTGAGCAGTCCCTGGATGACCGATACCACCAAAGTGCCCGCCAGCAGCAGCGTAATCCAGTTCCACGCGCTTAGCGTCTGCCATGCTTGCTGAAGCATGTCCTCTCCTCCTTCCGCCTTCGAATCTTCCTCTGCGAAGCTTAGGCCCCGCAGGCGTCTTCCGCTACAGCTTGGTATTGTTCTTTGCCTGTTCGATCAGTGCATTTAATACATCGTCCACTTTCATCGTAAAGGTCTGATTCATAAAGGTCACTTTCACATCGCTCGAACCGGGCTGTCCGTCCAGCCGAACGCTTTTGGTCATCACTGTAAACGTTCCATCCGGATTCTGCTTATACTGCGCTTCCTTCATCTCTCCGCTCACGACTTTAACCGCCTGGTTCTTCACTTCAGCCGTCGCCGCCGTTCCGATGTTCATCAGCTGCTCCTTATAGCTGGCTCCATAAAAGAACAGTCCCGCCAGCACGGCCAGCACCAGTACCCACTTGACGACCGTCTTCACAATTCGAATGACAATAAATAATACCACGATCGCCGCAACAATAATAAACCAGCGTTCCTGTAAAAAAGCCGTCAAAAAATCCAAACCTCATCGCTCCCCTTTACTGCTTCCTATCGGATCTGCCAGTTCTAAAATCTCTCTGCTATCATACAACATCCGCCGCTTACTCTTCATCTCTTTTCTTTCTCAGCGCAGCCAATTTGGCCTGGATTTCTTCGGCACGATCCCCTTTTCTTGCCTTTCGGTACGTATGCCGGATGCGTAGCAGCACGCTGAACGCGATGACTGCCAGCACAGCAATGACAAACGGCTCCATCTCTTTCCTGCCTCTCCCGCCAGCCTGCAAAAAAATGTACTAACCCCAAGGCTTGTCACGTAAAAGTAATGATAAAGGCTTTTTTCAGGCAAGCCCTCATTATCCGATAAGGCTCGAGGTGAGAACGATTTGAAAACTGCAATTTGGCTTTACTTGTTCATGTTTGTTGCCTTTTTCGACCTGCACGCGCAGTATCCGATCCTGTCTCCGTTCGCGATTTCGTTAGGTGCCGCCCCTTCGTTTATCGGATTGATTCTCGGCGTCTATTCCATCACGCATCTGCCTGGCAATCTGATTGCCGGCTTCGGGGTAGACCGCTACGGCAGCAAGCGGTTTATTGTGTTTAGCCTGATTGTAGCAGGTATCGTACTGCTTGTTCAATCTCGGGTCACCGACCCGTGGGATCTGCTGATCATCCGGTCCATCAGCGGCTTTGTGCTCGCCTTTCTATCGCCCGCCTGCTTGTCGCTGCTGGCCAAATTGGCCAAGGACAGCGTCCAGCAGAGCAAGCTGATGGCCGGTAACGGGCTTGTGCATACGATGGCCTCCGTGCTGAGTCCGGCGGTCGGCGCGTTCCTTGTAGCCAAGCTCGGGTTTGTCCATTCCTTCACTATCCTCGGCTGGATCCTGATTGTGACAGGGGTCCTGGCTATTTTCGGAGTGAAGGAAAAGCAGTACGCCCAAACGGCCGGCGAGCTGTTTCCCAATGAATCCCCCGGCCTAGCCGGCCATCACCATCACGCGCCGGCCCTAGCCAATGAAGACAGTCCCTCGCTGGAAGGGCCGCAGCGTATTCCTTGGCTGTTCTTCGGCATCCCGCTTGCCATTTCTTGCTCGCAGGGCATTCTTTTTTTCGAGCTTCCATTGATGAAAGAAAGCAGCGGTTCCATTCTTACCTCCGGCATTTTGTTTTCGCTTGTCAGTCTGGGGGCCTTGGTTACGCTCAGCATGCTGTTCTTGAACCGGATCTCTCCGCTTCTTCGAACTTCCATGGGCAGCTTGGCACTGGCATTTATTTTCTTCGGTATGTCGGTCCATTGGCCTCTTCCGATCCATGTATCGTTATTTCTTATCGGTATGGCCAAAGGCGTCATTTTCCCGTCTATCGCCTCGCTGCTCGCAAGCATCACCAGCCGCGACAGATATGGCCGCGTTTTTTCGATCCTGTCGATCTCTTTTTCCATCGGGGCGTTTATAGGACCCATTGTTGCCGGACATATGAGAAGCCATACTTCCCCTTACTTCATCGCCTTCCTATGCTTGATGGCGGCGCTGTCGATTCTTCCGCTGCGAGCGTTCAAGCCGGTTCATATCTAGCCGGAGCAGGCACGGAATTAGGAATCCTGTCCCGGAAAAGCATGCGGAGATTCAGGACATCCGCCTCACCCATTTTGACGAAGGTAGGTGTTCGCACAGACCTTTGATCTCCTCCCACATACTATAGAATTGTCAGATGACAACCGCACCACGAAAGGAGAGATTTCAATGGGAGCATGTGAAGTAGGCGGCGCCTGGACTTCTGTAGGAGTCATTCTTGTATTGTTTATTCTGCTGGTTATCGTTACCAGCGCTTTCGTCTATTAAGACGCTAATTACTCAGAACGCCCCTTCAATTAGAGGCCGCTGAAAAAATCACCGCTGCGATTACGGATCCTTCTTACGATCGCTGTTGTCCCCGCATTTCTTTGATTGTATCCCGCTTTGAGCGGTTGAAATGCGGGGACAAAGGCGAACGTTTGTGCTTCTACAGAATGATTCCGTACACGCTGCTCGATTGTCAGGTGCCCCTTCAAAGGGGCGTTTTTTAGTTTATTCCGATTTTTACCGGACAGGCTGTTTCGGTCGTTTCATTGCCGGGTAATGGTTACTCGGGTGACGATGCCAGTACACACAATTAACATTATTCCCTAGTTTTAATTCTCTTTTGGAAAACGACGGACACAATTGTGGGATGGCTATCGAACAATTATGAATGAGATTTTAAACAAGGGAGGTGAAATCTTGATGAAGGGGCTGCAACACAAAACAAAACAATTGACCAGAAAAGATAGGAGTGAGCCTTACATGAAGCCAGCTGTCTTCAAAAAAACGGCGCAGGTAACCGTTATGATGCTAATCATCTCCGCCCTGCTGCCGGTACTAGCATTCGCTGCTACCGGGTTTACTAACGATGCCAACGAAAAGGTAGTTTACAGTAACGGAACTGTATCCGGCTCGGTCTACTCAGAAACTTACAGTGACAATGTTACCGTAAGTGTATATCGTCCAGACGGTACTTTTTTACAAACTACTACCGCTTCCAGCGTCTACCACGATGTGTATAATGATCTTTATAAGTACCAATTTTCTGTGTCCGGCTTGCCAAACCTTAATTATTTGACGCTTCAAGGAACGGTAGACGAATCCGTTTACTACAACGTATATAACTCCAGTTCCAACAACAATGGCGGTAGCAGCCACCACGGCGGCGGTGGAGGCGGCGGTATCTCTAGCGGGCCTAGCCTTTCCGTACCTTCCGACGGCAGCATCGATGCCAACACATTGAAAAATGCTTTGGCTAACAACGATGTCGTCGAGCTGCAATTGAGCGGCGACCTGGCTCTGATTCCTGCTAAAGCTCTTGTCGATTATGTAAGCGACAAGAACAAAGCGTTGAAAATCATCAACGATAAAGGCACTTATTTGTTACCTCTTTACGTTCTGAACCTGAATGACCTGGCAAGCAAACTGGGCACTGACGTCGATAATACGACGATTAAAGTTTCCATCAGCGCAGCCAGCGAGACAGATGCTAACGGCCTTGCTTCCGCTGCAGCCGCTCTGGGCGGTACAGTAGCAAGCAGCGCGGTTGACTTCAGCCTTGCTGCAGTAGGTCCGGATGATCAAACGCAAGCGATCGACCTGGGAAGCAACTATCTCAGCCGTACGCTGCCGTTGACCAAATCCGTAGATCCATCGCACGCTACTGCAGTGGTATATGACCCTGCAACGAACAAATTAAGCTTCGTGCCTTCCTTGTTCACCAACACAGACGACACGAACGAAGTAGTTATCAAACGCAACAGCAACAGCATTTACTCCGTTATCGAGCTGAACAAAAGCTTCAACGACATCCAAGGCCATTGGGCTCAAGGCTACATTGAGCTGCTGGCTAACAAATTGGTTGTCGACGGCGTAACGGATACATCGTTCCAGCCTGAACGCAATATCACGCGTGCTGAATTTGCAGCATTGGTCGTACGTGCGTTGGGCCTCAATACTTCGGCAAGCACCGGAACATTTAACGACGTGAGCTCCAGTGACTGGTTCTCCGGCGTTGTAGGCGCAGCCGTATCCGCTAAAATCATTGACGGTTATGAAGACAACACCTTCAGACCTAATCAATCGATCACGCGTGAAGAGCTTGCTGCCATGGTCGTTCGCGCTCTGAATTATGCAGGTGCGAAGCCTGAAGTATCCTCCGATCGCCAAGCCACGCTTCTTGCAAAATTCCAAGACGCGAATCAAATCGTCTGGGGTCAGCAGGAAATGGCTGAAGCTATCGAAGCCGGCATTGTAGACGGCATGACGGACAGCACAATTGCTCCTGCAAGCCAAGCAACCCGTGCTCAATCCGCTACTATGCTGAAACGTTTGTTGACGAGAGCAAATTTCATCAACTAACCGCAAGGTAAGGTATCACTCTAGAGCAACACCACTCTCCAATAAGGAAACGGCCCGGCGTCATTGGACGCCAGGCCGTTTTTTTCATCTGGATGCAGAGGCGGAGCCGCCTCTCTTATCTTTTCTTGTAGAGCGGGTAATCGACCTCGGCCGGAACCTCGATCAGAATCATCCGCAGCTTGGAATCGGCGGTCAGCAGCAGCTCGGAGGCTGCCGTTCCTTCCGCTTCAAGCACGGAGAAATCTTTGTTCTGAAAGCTGACCGGGGTCACCGTACCCGCCATATCCCCCGCTGCCGTCCAGGCTCCCCCATCTCCGCGAATGGCCAGGGCCGCCAGGACTTTGCCTGCTTGCAGGCTGTGCCGGTACGTCGATCCGGGCAGCAGCTCCACATCCCACATGCGAATGTCCGTAACCAGCTCCACCGGAGCATCTTCTCCAATGATGGTCTTCACGGTCATCCCTTCCGACGGCTGAACGGGAAAAGCTTCATGCTCATACTGGCGGTAGGTTGGCTTGCGCTGCAGCGCTTCGCGGATATGGGGCTCGAACCAAATCTGAAAGCCTTCGGAATCAGGCCCGATGAACCGTTCGGCATGAGATACGCCGGAACCCGTCTGCATAACTTGGATGCCTCCGGCCTGAACAACGCTGCGCGTGCCGAGCGAATCTTCATGCGCTGCCTGTCCGTTCACCATATAGGTAATAATTTCAAAAGCCTGATGCGGATGCATCGGGATATATCCTTCCTCCGGCGTATGAGCCCATGCCCAGTAAAACAGCGGGCCGATCCCCTTCACCGCGGAGCCTTCGCCGGGAAAGCCGATCGGCTTTTGCTCCGTAATTTTGCCTCCGTCAAATGCCCCTACGGCTTGCTTCTGCGGCGGATAGATGGTTATTTTCATCGCTGTCCACTCCTTTTATTTATTTAACTTGTCAGTCAGTTACTTATTTTTATTTAGTTAATAACATTATTTTAATTCAAATTCATCCGTCCGTCAAGCGCCCTTCATAAACTCGCATTTCCTAGGAAATAAGCGGGATGCCGGGGTTGGAAGCTGCGGTAAAACTGGATATACTACTTACAAAGGTTTAAACTTCTGCACCGCTTACGAAACGAATGCGCGCTTATGATCCCAAATCCTGTTAACAAGGCTGGTGAAACCGATGGGAATAACAATCATCGTCGAAGGAAAAAACGATAAAAGCAGGCTTCGCCGCCTGTTGACCGACGACGTTGCCATCCTGTGCACGTTCGGTTCCTTAAATACGGAAAAACTGGAGTCGCTGAAGAAAAAGGTGGGCCAAGACGAGGTATTTTTATTTACCGACAATGACGCTTCCGGCAAAAAAATAAGAGGCATGCTCCGGGATACGTTTCCCGATTCGGAGCAGATTTACACGCGAAGAGGCTACGCGGGAGTAGAGGGGACACCGGATGACTATGTCATTCAGCAATTGGAAAAAGCCGGCCTGGAAGCGTATATCGTTTACCCTCCGCAGGAACCGGCTTTTCCGATGCAAAGCTCGAAGCCTTCCGTTATGAAATGAATCTCATCAAATAGATGACCAGCGTCACCGTAAATATACTGAAAATCGTCGAAGAAAAGACGACTTGGGAGGAGAATTCAGGCTCGTTATCATACTCTACTGCAAGCAGCACGGTGCTGAGCGAAGTGGGCACTGAGCTGGAAAGTACCAGCGCTTGCGCCATGACGCCATGAATCCCCATCAGCCATACGATAGCAAAGCTCACTACCGGGCCTACAAGCAGCCTCAGCACATTGGACAGCAGAACGTCGGAGAATCGCAGCCGCCATGTCATACTGCCGAGCTGGACGCCAAGCGTAATCAGCGCCGTCGCGATAAACGCATCGGAAATGTAGTTGATCGGCGCATAAAGCGATTCCGGTACCGGGACGTGAAGCCCTCTCATCAGAAATGCGACCGGTATGACATAAATAATAGGCATGCTCAGAATCGTCCGCAGCGACTCCTTCGGATTCCGCTTATGCGCATTCACGCTGTAAATCCCGTAGGTGTTCGGCAGCAGACTCTGCATCATCATAATAATCATCTGGACCGACAGCGTAAACGCATCGCCGACAAACACGAGCTGATTCAGCGGAATGGCATAGTTGGCGCTGTTGTAAAACATTATGCTATTGCGCATCGCCGTCACCATGCCGCCCTGATAGCCCCGCAGCTTCATGACCAGCTCTACCAGCAAATACATGGCGGCAAAATAAAAGAGGAAAAACAGCAGCGTTTTTCCCAGCAAAGCGACGGTCAGCTCCGACTCGTACAGCATTTTAAATACGATCGCCGGAGAAAATAAGTAAAAGTTGAGCTTCGATAACGTTCGGATATCCAGCTTGAACGCCCGGTAGAGCCAGGCGCCCAGAGCAATCATAACGGTCAGCGGTATAACGTTGTTCAGTAGTATGTGTGTAAAATAAGTCATAGCTGCGTGTTCCTGATGCCTTCCTCTGCTACTCTTTGGTCAGTCCCATCATATCCTGCACGATTTTATCGATGTTCAAATCCGCATCGCTTCCGTCATAATAGCTGCGCAGATCGCCTTTCTTATCCACGAGCAGAATAAAATTTTGATGCGTAAAGGTGCCGCCCTGCGGGTCCTTTATCACCATCAGACCGAATTTTTGGGCCAAATCGAGCGTAGCCGCTTCTTCTCCCCGCAGGAAGTACCAGCCTTTATAGTCCGGGTGATACCGGCCGGAGAACTCCTTGAGCTGGGCCGGCGTATCCTTGGTCGGATCGAAGGTGATCGAGACAAGAGCCGTCTTGTCGCCGAAGCCGCCTTTTTTCACCAGCTGATCCTGAATCTTGGACAACGTGTACGTGGTCGGAGGACAAACATCCGGGCACGTAGAGTAAAAGAAGTAAACAAGCTTTACTTTCCCCGCCAAATCGGCCGAGCCGACCTTCTTCCCGTCGAGGTTTTCCAATTGGAAATCCGGCGTCTTTTTGATTACATCCAGCTTCTGCTCCTTGCCCTTCATCAGTATATAAGCGAATGTCCCGATCATAGCCAGCAGCAGTACGACGACCATGATTTTGAACCATTTGCTTTGCCCTTTTGCTCCTGCGTTTGCTTCTGTATCCATTATGTACCCTCTCCTCGTTCACTCTGCAAAAAAAGCCCCATGCTTTCATGGGACTTCATCGCATCCAGTGTATTGACTTGAACGTCAGCCCGGCTGCCGCTCAGCCTACTGTTGTTTTTACTGTAGTCAGGACGATGATGATAAACAAGAGCGTCAAGTAGTTAATCGAATAGATGAACATTTTCTTCGCCCATTGCACCTCATCCTCGGCCTTAAAGCCTTTGAGACACAGGAAAACCCAGTATAAGCCCATGAGCGCCGCGGCATAAAAATAGATGACGTTCACGTACCCGTAAACGTACAGCAGCAATGATACCGGCACGATCAGTACGACATAACGCATCATGGCCATCTTCGTAATGTACGAGCCCTTCACCACCGGAAGCAGCGGGAAGCCCGCAGCCCGGTACTCCTCGACGCGGCGAATGCCCAATGCCCAGAAGTGAGGCGGCTGCCACAAGAACATGATGCCGAACAAGATCAGCGCTCCCGCATCGATATCCTGACGCACCGCACAGTAGCCGATCACCGGAGGCACGGCGCCGGAGAAGCTTCCTACGAAGGTGCTCCATACGGAAGTCCGTTTAAACCAGGCGGTATATACCCAAACGTACAAGAACAGTCCCAGCATACCGAGGAGCGCAGCCATCGGATTGACCAAGAGCCAAAGTCCCGACACGCCGATAATCCCTAGAATAATTCCGTACCACAGCACTACCTGCGCAGGGAGCTTCCCGGTTGCCGTCGCCCGGTTCTGCGTTCTTGCCATCTTCGTATCCATATCCCGGTCCAGATAGTTGTTCAGCACACAGCCGGATGCCATGACCAGCGCCGTTCCAATCATGGTATACAGCATCTGCAGCCAGTTCACGTGCCATCCGGAAGCGACCCAGAAACCGCCGAACGCCGTAATGGAATTGGAGAAAATAATGCCTGGTTTAGCCAGCTGCACGAAGTCTCTCCAAGTGACAGGCTCCTTGATTCGTTTCCGCCTCAGCCACCGCCTGCGCGGAATCTGCCGGAAGATCGAGTCCTATTTGTTTTCCCACTTAATTTGTACCTCCTAAGACCTTTTCTATATCGAAAAGTTACTTTGCATCGATTCGCTTCATGACAAGTGACGTTGTTCACAAACTCCGTCGAGAGCTCTGTCCAAGCCCTCCTCAGATCTCCTTTATCATATCAACCCCGTAACCTTTTGACAACAAAACGCGCTAGGAATTCAAAATATTGTCGATATATCGGGTAAAAACGTTCAATAACCACAAAATGAACGAGCTGCGCCTGCCGGACCGTCACGCCATGGAAGCTAACAGCCTCTGAAGAAAGCGGAGATCCGCATCGATAATCTCCATCGTATTCTCTACCGCCCACAGCTGGGCATCTTCGCCGCCCTGCGCAGCCAGCTCCGCTCTGCGCGTCTCCCACAGCAGTCTGGCGTCTTCCAGCCTCTTCTTATTCTGCATTAAAAACGAAAAAGCATCCTTGCTGTCTAAAATCGACAACCAAGGCAGTATGGTAAAAAAAGCGGAGCCCGTCTCGTGCGGGGGCTGCAGCACAGCGGCTTGCAGCAGCTCTTTGAACGTTTCTCTTCCCTGCTCCGTCACCGCATAAATCTTGCGCAGGCGGGCTCCGGTGCGTTCTTCCGATTCGGTACTGGACCAGCCCCTCCTTCTCCATCTTGTTCAAGGCGTAATAAATGGAGCCCGACAAGATGTGGGCCCAGACGTCCAGACGCCGGGACTGGATTTGCTGCTGAAGCTCATAGCCGTGCATCGGACGCTCCATCAGCATGCCAAGCAGGATCATGTTCGTTAAATGGATCATTCCTTCTTCACCTCGCGCAGCTTGATATAAATGCAAAATCCGCCGGTGCATGCCCGGCGGACGCATAAGATGATTTAATATCGGTTGGCTTATATTATTTTCGCACCAACAAAGGCGGCTTGTCAAAAAGCTCTCTTCGCAGCCACTGCCAGGCTGCATCGAGCAGCCGTTGAATTTCATATACTTTATGGCCCAATATCGAAAGCACGAGGCCGTGCTTGTAGGTCCGGCTCACCCCGGTATACAAACGCTCCGCCGGCATCGGCATATGAGCTTGCGCCGTGTTGTCCCGCACCTCCAGCTGGATAAATTCCCTCAGTCTTTCGGCTAGAGCCGCATCCGCCAGGTCGCTGAACAAATACAGCGTGCCGCTGTGCGTATACGCCCCCCAGCTGCCGATACCGCCAAGCCGCTGCCTGGCCGGTTCGATCCGCTGCCTGCCGGAATAAATCAATTCGCCGCTGTAAAAGACGGACAGCTTATTCTGAAAGCGGTCATATTGGAATACTTCTCCGCGCTGCGTACGTCCGGGACAGACGACGTCCGACATCAGCAGCGCAGAGCCCGGCTCCAAATGAACCTCCGTGCTGCTCAAGAAAGCTGCGTCTTTATACAGCATCAGAGGCTCGGGCATATATTCGACATAGCTGCCGCGCTGCAGCCGCAGCGTCTGCTTTTGCCTGCTCAAGACAGGCATCGTTTCCCCCGCGGCTCCCGCCTCGGCACGGGATGGATGCACCTTCGTATACGATTGGTTCGTTATGAACACATTCGTCTGCTCGCCGAAACGCCAATCCAGCTCGTAATGATCTCCGGACATGATGCCTGGAGAGGCATCCATCACGTACACGCCGAGCTGGCCTCCTTCGAAAGGAAACGCCTTGGCGATTTTGAGCGGGTACGCATGGAATCTGTCGCTGAGCCGGGTCTGTCCGTTCGCTTCGACGAAGGCCGCGGATACCCGGCCGGTGACATTAGGCACGATGGAATTCCTTCTCGATCCAGTCGACGATCGTATCTAAGCCTTGGCCGTTGAACAGGTTGGAGAATACGTACGGTCTGTCGCCGCGCATTTTGATCGTATCCTCTTCCATCACCGCCAGGCTTGCTCTAACATGAGGAGCCAGATCGATTTTGTTAATGACGAGCATATCGGAACGGATGATGCCGGCACCGCCTTTGCGCGGGATTTTCTCTCCCTGCGCCACGTCGATAATATAGATGAAGCGATCCACCAATTCCGGGCTGAAGGCTGCAGCCAAATTGTCCCCGCCGCTTTCAATGAAAATGATGTCCAAGTGGGAGAACCGGTTCTCCAGCTCCTCAATCGCTTCAAAGTTCATCGAGGCATCCTCACGGATCGCCGTATGCGGGCAGCCGCCCGTCTCTACGCCGATAATCCGCTCTGCCGGCAAAGCTTCGGAGCGAATCAAAATATTCGCATCTTCCTTCGTATAGATATCATTCGTAATAACAGCGATGCTGTAACGGTCGTTCAGCTTGCGGGCCAGCCGCTCGACAAGGGCTGTTTTGCCTGAACCGACCTGGCTCGCCGATGCCGATTCTCATCGGACGATCCAGGTGGGGATGGTCCGGCGTTTCCCAATGATGATGATGCGATGCTCCTTGACACATATGCGTCAGCCTCCTCTAAATGGATGATTGTTGTATAGTTAGGACATGAACAATCGGGAATACAGCGCCTCGTGGCGCATCATGGCAATGTCGGCGAAGGGCGTATTGCCGAACCCATCCTCTAGCGGATCCAGGGACGAGGCTTCCCGCCAGGCGTCGGCAATGACCGGCAGCAGCTGGGCGAGCAGCCGCTGCCCCTCGGTCTGGCCGATTGACATCAGCCTGAGGCCGCTGTTGATGCAGGTCATCGTTGCGGCATACAGGTATCCTTCGGCCGCCATGGCGAGGGCGACCTGCAGCCGGTAGCTAATCCACCCGTGAATAAGCGGGTGGGTGCCGAAGCAGCGCTGCTCCCGGATCGCTTCCATCAGCGGTTCCCAGCCCAGCTCCGGATACATCGCCCGGGACAGCTGCAGCAGCCGCCTGCCCATTTTGACGACGCCTTCTCTCGTCTCTGCGGCCGCCCTCTGTACATGCTGCGTCCGATCGACCTCCCAGAGCGACGGACCACGCCTGATCAGGCGTGTACTGATAGACGGCTTTGACCGCCAAGGCGTCGACAGGCGCCCAGCTCTGGTACAGCATCGTCTCGATATATTGCCGAAGCTGCTCCGGCTTCTCGACGACACCGAGCTGAACCAGCGTCTCCAGTCCGAACGAATGGGAGAACCCGCCGATCGGAATGGCGGAATCCAGCAGCTGCATATAGGAGAGCCACGAATGTGTAGTCGGTTGCTGCATGAAGTTAGTTGCCCCCCGCTCCGTCTATTGGCAAAGCCGGCGCTGCGGAAGATGGGGTATCTCCGGTCGCTGTTGAAATTGTGAATATTGAATGGAACCATTAGAGGTCTATTCACAATTTCAAAGGCGAACGCTTGCGCTCCTGCAATACCCCATCCTCCTCCGCAAAAGCTTTGCAAATAGATTCGCTATATTAATTAGAAAAGAAAATACCGCTGCGCCATAGGCAGCTCGGAGGCCGGTTCGCAAGTGATAGCCTCGCCGTCCACCTTCACCTCATACGTTTCCGGGTTGACCTCGATTTTCGGTGTCTCCCCGTTATGAATCATATCCTTCTTGGTCACGCTGCGGCAGTTCTGTACCGGCTCAATGCGTTTCTGCAAGCCAAGCTGCTTGTGCACGCCCAAATCGAAGGCCGCCTGCGAAATAAACGTAATATTGTGGTTCAACGCTTTGCCGAAGGAACCGAACATCGGCCGTCCGAACACCGGCTGCGGCGTCGGGATGGAGGCGTTCGGATCCCCCATCTGGGCGTAAGCGATGATGCCGCCCTTCAGCACCAGATCCGGCTTGATCCCGAAAAACATCGGGCTCCATACTACCAGATCCGCCAGCTTGCCGACTTCGACCGAGCCGACCAGATGGCTGATGCCGTGCGTGATCGCAGGATTGATCGTATATTTCGCCACATAGCGCTTAATCCGGAAATTATCCTGCTCCGCTCCCGCCTCCGCAGCGGCATCCGTTTCCCCTGGGGCAGGCAGGTGCCCGCGCTGTTTCTTCATCTTATCCGCCGTCTGCCACGTGCGGATAATGACCTCGCCGACGCGGCCCATCGCCTGGGAGTCGGAGCTCAGCATACTGAACACGCCCATATCGTGAAGAATATCTTCCGCCGCGATCGTTTCGGGCCGAATCCGCGAATCCGCGAAAGCGACATCCTCTGGAATGCGGCTGTCGAGATGATGGCACACCATCAGCATGTCGAGATGCTCTTCGACCGTATTAATGGTAAAAGGACGCGTCGGGTTAGTAGACGACGGAAGCACGTTCAGCTCCGCTGCGGCACGGATAATATCCGGCGCATGGCCGCCTCCCGCTCCCTCGGTATGATACGTATGGATCGTCCTGCCGCCGATCGCGGCAAGCGTATCCTCGATAAAGCCCGCTTCGTTCAGCGTATCCGTATGGATAGCCACCTGCACGTCGTATTGGTCTGCAACCTGCAGGCAAGCATCGATAGCCGCCGGCGTCGTGCCCCAATCCTCATGAAGCTTGAGACCGATCGCCCCCGCCTCCACCTGCTCGACGAGCGGAGCCGTGAAAGAAGCGTTGCCTTTGCCCGTGAAGCCCAGATTCATCGGAAAAGCCTCGGCCGCCTCCAGCATCCGGTACATATGCCACGCTCCGGGCGTGCACGTGGTCGCGCTTGTGCCCGCGGCAGGGCCTGTCCCGCCGCCGATCATCGTCGTCACGCCCGAGGCGAGCGCCGTTTCGATCTGCTGCGGACATATATAATGAATGTGCGTGTCGATGCCGCCCGCCGTAATGATTTTGCCTTCTCCGGCGATCACCTCGGTACTGGCGCCAACGATCATTTTCGGATGGACGCCATCCATCAGGTCGGGATTTCCGGCTTTGCCGATAGCAATAATGTTCCCGTCTTTAATGCCGATATCGGCTTTGACGATCCCCCAATGATCCAAAATAATCGCATTGGTAATCAGCGTATCCAGCACGCCTTGATCGCGGGTATGCCGGCTCGATTGACCCATCCCGTCACGAATGACTTTGCCGCCGCCGAATTTGCATTCTTCCCCGTACACGGTATAGTCGGCTTCAATTTCGGCCCAAAGCTCCGTATCCGCCAGGCGAACCGCATCTCCGACCGTCGGACCAAACATCTGCGCATAAGCTTTACGATTCATCGTAGCCACGTAGGTTAAACTCCCTCCTTCCAAGCATCCAGCCGCTTCTTCACATCCGGGGGTAGCGAGCCGGCGACAGCTTCACCGTGCGATAAGCCGTTCAAGCCGTAAGAAAGCTTCGCTCCTCCGAGCTCGACCAGCTGCACCGGCTTCTCCTCGCCCGGCTCGAAGCGCACCGCCGTGCCTGCGGGAATGTTGAGCCGCATGCCGAAAGCCTGCTCCCTGTCAAACAGCAAGCCGCGGTTCACTTCAAAAAAATGAAAGTGCGAGCCGACCTGCACCGGCCGGTCCCCGGCATTGATTACAATGAGATCGGCTGTCTTTTTGCCTTGATTAAGTTCAATGTCGCCCGCCTTGACGCGGTACTCGCCAGGAATCATCCGTATGCTCCTCTCTAATGGCTTATGGGATGGTGAACGGTTACAAGCTTCGTCCCGTCGGGAAAGGTCGCTTCCACCTGCACCTCGTGAATCATCTCGGGCACGCCTTCCATCACCTGATCCGCCCTCAGCACCGTCGTCCCGTATTGCATGAGCTGGGCTACCGTCATTCCGTCGCGGGCCCCCTCCATAATTTCCGATGTGATCAATGCAATGCTTTCGGGATAATTCAGCTTGACTCCCCGCTGCAGCCGTCTTCTGGCCAAATCCGCAGCGACGGTAATGAGCAGCTTTTCCTTTTCCCTCTCCGTCAAATGCATAATTGAAGTTCCTCCTTCAAGGCTTTACGCGGACGCGATGAATGTCATAATACCTGACGCAATAAACACGAATATTGAGTCACTGCTAAGTCTATTATATTCGCAATTCCGAAAGCTGTAAATCTTTTGTGTCATTTTAATTCCCCTACAAAAGTCCTGATTCTACGTTTTTTCCGTCATTCATTGGATTTAGAAGGATTAAATCCCTGAATAAGGAACAAAAAGCCGAAAATTTTATCACTGTAAAATTTTATGTCAAGTATATTGACACACAGTTTACACATAATCTATGATATGACATGTGAGAAAACATTCCAAATGTGCCTACAGCTTTGAAAATCCGAACATTGTTCGGATTTTGGCTCCGGATGTTACCCTCCAAGAGCATGGGAACGAAGCAGACCTTGTCTGCATCCCGCTCTCCGCCATCGCTGACGCATGATGATGACGATGCGGAAATCTATTTTTGAAGAGGAGTGGATCGAATGAAGGTACAAAAAAGAGGGATCAAAGTTTTAATGGCGGTGTGCATGTCGTTTACCGCATTGCTGGCCGGGTGCGCGACAACCGCCCAGCCTTCGTCAGCTCCTGCAGCGACAGAGACGAAAACGGACGCCAAGACGGCCGACGCAGGAGGCGACACGATTCCGGTAGGCATTCTACACTCCTTGACAGGCACCATGTCCATCAGCGAGGTTTCCGTTAAGGACGCGGAAATGATGGCTATTGAAGAAATCAACAAAGCCGGGGGCGTGCTCGGCAAACAGCTCAAGCCTATTATTGAGGACGGCGCTTCGGATTGGCCGACCTTTGCCGAGAAAACGAAGAAGCTGCTGCAAAAAGACAAAACCGCAGTCATCTTCGGAGGCTGCGACCTCCGCAAGCCGTAAAGCCGTGCTTCCGGTCGTCGAGCAAAACAAAGGGCTCTTCATCTATCCTGTACAATATGAAGGCTTGGAGGCGTCTCCGAACATTTTCTACACCGGCGCAACCACGAACCAGCAGATCGTTCCGGCCGTCACCTGGCTGCTTCAGAACAAAGGCAAGAAGTTTTTCCTGCTTGGTTCCGACTACGTTTTCCCTCGGACCGCCAACAAGATTATTAAAGAACAATTAAAGGCGGAAGGCGGCACGCTGATCGCCGAGGAATACACCCCTCTCGGACATACCGACTACAACACCATCATCAGCAAAATTAAAAAAGAAAAGCCGGACGTCGTCTTCAATACACTCAACGGCGACAGCAACGTGGCGTTCTTCAAGCAGCTGAAGGATGCGGGCATTACCGCCAAGGATTTGACGACCATGTCCGTCAGCGTAGCGGAGGAAGAAATCCGCGGGATCGGCGCATCGGTGCTGGAAGGGCATTACACCGCCTGGAACTACTACCAGACGACCGACACCCCGGAAAACAAAAAGTTCGTTGAAGCCTACAAAGCCAAATACGGCCAAGACCGCGTAACCGACGATCCGATCGAAGCAGGCTATTTCGGCGTCTATCTATGGGCGGAAGCGGTGAAAAAAGCAGGCTCTGTCGAGGTGGATAAAGTCAAGGAAGCTGCCAAAGGCATCGAATACAACGCACCGGGTGGCAAGGTCAAGCTCGACGGCGATAACCAGCACGTGTATAAAACGGTTCGGATCGGCCAAGTGCAGGCCGACGGGCTGATTAAAGAAGTCTGGAATTCGGGACAGCCGGTCAAACCGGATCCATTCCTCAAAACGTATCCATGGGGCGCTGAGGTCACGAAAAAATAGATTTCGCTTAGACGCGGCATGGGTCGTACACGAACTAAAGAACGGGGCTGCCCCATCGCGGGCAGTCTTCCGTTTTACAAGGGAGGTTGAAGCCGATGGGCTTGCTGCTGCTTCAATTATTTAACGGCATTTCGCTCAGCTCCATTCTGCTGCTGATCGCGCTCGGTTTGGCCATTACGTTCGGCTTGATGAACGTCATCAACATGGCCCACGGCGAGTTCATCATGATCGGCGCCTATATGGCGTACACGATTCAACAGCTGTTTCAAAAATTCGTCCCGGCCTCCGCTTTCGGCTGGTACTTCATTCTTTCCATCGGCGTCGCGTTTGCCGTCGCTTTCGCTATCGGCTGGCTGCTGGAGGTCACGCTGATCCGCTTCCTGTACGGGCGTCCGCTCGACAGCCTGCTCGCTACCTGGGGCGTGAGTCTCGTGCTGCAGCAGCTGGCGCGGCAAATTTTCGGAGCGCCCAACGTTGCCGTTAAGGCGCCGGAATGGCTCGAAGGCGGTCTTGTGCTAAGCGAAGACCTGACGCTTCCTTATAAAAGACTGTTTATCATCGGCCTGGTCGTCGTTTGTATCGTCATTATTTACTTATACCAATATCACAGCCGGGGCGGCCGCAATATGCAGGCGGTGATGCAAAACCGCGGCATGGCGTCCTGCCTAGGCATCTCCACCCGCCGCGTTGACGCGCAAGCCTTTGCCTTCGGCTCCGGGATGGCCGGAATCGCAGGCTGCGCGCTGACCCTCGTCGGCCCGATCGGCCCTTCGATCGGCACCTATTATATCGTCGACGCTTTTATGGTCGTTGTGCTAGGCGGCATCGGGAAGATCATCGGTACGGTAGCCGGAGCTCTCGGCATCGGCGTGCTGAATACCGCATTCGAGTATACGACCAGCGCGACGCTGGGCAAAGTCATTGTGTTCACGCTCATTATTGCGTTCCTGCAGTGGAAGCCGTCGGGTCTGGTTACGACGAGATCCCGGGCGCTGGATTAAGGCTGTTCTTCCGAATTGACGGAAGCCGCAGCTCATATTTTCGCGAACCCAGCTTCTTCACGGAAGCTCTAAGGAGTTGATAGCTATGCATTTGTCCCTGTCCAATACGAAAATAAAAATCGCGTTCACGCTCGTCTTGTTCGCCTTGATGCTGGCGGCGCCGATGTTCCTGTCTGAATTCCGGCTGTCGCTGCTCGGCAAATTTCTGGCTTACGCCATTATCGCCATGGGGCTTGATCTGATCTGGGGCTATACCGGTATCCTAAGCCTCGGGCACGGGGTTTACTTCGGACTTGGCGCCTACTGCATGGCGATGCATCTGAAGCTTGTCGCCTCGCACGGAGAGCTGCCCGACTTCATGTCCTGGAGCGGCATTGAGAAGCTGCCTGCCTTCTGGCTCCCGTTCCAGTCCCCTGCTGCGGCCATCCTGCTGGCGATTCTCGTTCCGATGGCCGTCGCGTTCCTGCTCGGCTATCTGACGTTCCGCAACCGGATCAAAGGCTCTTTCTTCTCGATTTTGTCCCAGGCGCTCGTCATCATCACGGTAACGCTGTTCGTCGGACAGCAGGGCTATACCGGAGGCACGAACGGCTTGACCAATTTTGATTCGTTCCTCGGCCTGTCGATGGGCGAGCCGTCGACCAAGCTGATGTTCTACTACATTACCGCATTCGTCGTCATCGCCACGCTCATTCTGTGCCAATGGCTCGCTTCCAGCCGTTTGGGCAAAATTCTCGTTGCCGTCCGGGATGCGGAGAACCGCGTCCGCTTTATCGGGTACAACCCGGTGACGTACAAGGTGTTCATTTACTGCTTCTCTGCAGGCTTGGCGGGACTCGCCGGTATTTTGTTCGTGCTGCAGGAAGGCATCGTCTCTCCCGCACAAATGGGCATCGTGCCTTCCATCGAAATGGTGTTATGGGTCGCTATCGGCGGACGGGCGACAATCTTTGGAGCGATTCTCGGCGCGGTCATCACGAATGCGGCCAAGACCAGCTTCAGCGAAGCCTATCCCGAATGGTGGCCGATTATTCTCGGCGCCATGTTCATTGTCGTCGTATTGTTCTTGCCGAAGGGCATCGTGGGCACCTGCAAGGAGCTGGCGGAAAAACGCGGCTGGTTCCAAGGAAAGACCCGATCCCCGCTTCAAGCTTCGTCCCAAGCGAGGGTTACCCTGGATAACGATACCAATCCCGCGGTGACCAAATAGGGCGTTTCGTACGATTCGCGAGTGCTGCTGCGCTGCATCCCCCGCACGGCAGCCCTAACGGATAAAGATGCATATTTTGCTTCGCATAACCCAAAGGAGGAACCTCAGATGATGGAGACATCACCAAGAAAAACAACAGCAGCCGACTTGCTGAGCGTCGAACAGCTCGAAGTTGATTTTGACGGCTTCAAAGCCATCCGCGGACTGGACTTCTCGCTCCAATCAGGAGAGTTACGCTTCTTGATCGGTCCGAACGGCGCAGGCAAAACGACTTTGCTCGATGTGCTCTGCGGCAAAGTAAAGCCTTCCAAGGGGAAGGTTCGGTTCAAAGACATCGATCTGGCAAAGCATCAGGAGCATCAAATCGCCCAGCTTGGCGTGGGACGCAAATTTCAGGCGCCGTCCATTTTCGTTACGCTGACCGTTCAGGAAAATCTGCTGCTGTCCATGCGCCAAAAACGCGGCCTGCTCAGCTCGCTTATTGCCAAAACCACACCGGAGCAGCGCGGGCGGATGAGGTATTATTTGAACATGATCGGACTCGAGCCGAAAGCTGCGGAAAAAGCCGGCTCGCTCTCTCATGGCGAGAAGCAGTGGCTCGAGATCGGCATGCTGCTGATCCAGGAGCCCGAGCTGCTGCTGCTGGATGAGCCGGCGGCCGGGATGACGGACAGCGAAACCGAGAAAACCGGCGAGCTGCTGCACAGAATCAGCGACAACCAAACTGTTGTGGTCGTCGAGCACGACATGGAGTTCGTCCGCCGGTTCGCCAAGACCGTCACCGTGATGCATGAGGGAACGGTCCTGCGCGAGGGAACGATGCAGGACATTCAGAATGACGACAAGGTCGCCGAGGTTTATTTGGGAAGAAGGGGTGAACGCGATGCTGAGCATACGTGAACTGGAGGCCGGTTATGGAGAAAGCATGATTCTGCGCGATGTGAGGATGCAGGTGGAGCCTGGACAGGTGGTCTGCCTGATGGGCCGCAACGGCGTCGGCAAAACAACCCTGATGAAGACGATCATGGGCTTGATCAAGCCGCGCAGAGGCAGCATTGCCTACAATGAGCGCGATCTGACCCGCGCTTCGCCCGACAAGCGGGCCAAAGCCGGCATCGGCTATGTGCCGCAGGGCAGAGATGTGTTCCCGCAGCTGACGGTGGAGGAGAACTTGCTGCTCGGACTCGAAGCGTCCAGCATCCGGCGCAAAAGCGTCCCCGAGTCGGTCTACGGCATGTTTCCCGTGCTGAAGGAAATGATGCGCCGCAAGGGCGGCGACCTCAGCGGCGGGCAGCAGCAGCAGCTGTCCATCGCCCGCGCGCTCGTTGCCGAGCCGAAGCTGCTGCTCCTGGATGAGCCGATGGAAGGCATCCAGCCGTCCATCGTGATGGAGATCGAGCAGGTCATCGAATCGATCAAAGCGAGCAAGCGCATGTCGGTTCTGCTCGTGGAGCAAAGCCTTACGTTCGCCACCAGCATCGCGGATTACTACTACGTGCTCGATAAGGGCACGATCGTCGCCGAGGGCAGCTCCTCCACATTGAGCGAGGAGCAGGTGAAGAAGCACCTGGCCGTGTAGCGCGCAGGCGCCGCGGCCGCGACAAGCACATTGAAAAACAGCGGCGGGCAGCGGCTGTTTTTTCGTGCGCAGGGGTGCGGGACGGGCAGAGCTGGGGACGGGCAGAGCTGGGGCCGGCTGGGCGGGACTGGGTGCGCCGGGCTTTTCGCGTACCCAGAGCGGGCAGGAGCGCGGAGCAGCTGCAAAACAACGGATGCAGCGCAAGGCTTTGGCATTATTTAGCTTGCGCGCAGCCGCTATTCTGCCTGGACCCGCCGAATACGTTTCGCTTGCTCGCCGGGACAAGCCGACGCAGCTTCCGCAGCATTGGCAAAAGAATGCCTGCCGTTCCAGGGCAAAACCATGCCCGACACGCCTTCCGGCCAGCCATTTTATTCCTATAGGTTAACATGGTATGATAAAAGGGAACCATAAACTTACATATGAATCGTAGGAGGAACCAAATGACTCAGCATATTGCCGATACAACTGTACTGCACAACGGAGTAAAGATGCCTTGGCTCGGACTTGGCGTCTGGCAAACGAAGGACGGTGACGAAGTCATCCGTTCCGTCAAAGCAGCCATCCAGGCCGGCTACCGCAGCATCGATACCGCCGCGGCCTACAACAACGAGAGCGGCGTAGGCGCTGCCATTAAGGAAAGCGGCGTCTCCCGCGACGAATTGTTCATTACAACTAAAGTATGGAATGCGGATCAAGGCTACGACTCCACTTTGCGCGCTTTTGAAGAAAGCCGCCGTAAGCTCGGTCTGGATGTGATCGACCTGTATTTGATTCACTGGCCGGTGAAAGGCAAGTATAAAGATACATGGCGCGCGCTGGAGAAGCTGTACCGGGACGGCGCCGTCCGCGCCATCGGCGTAAGCAACTTCCAGGTGCATCACCTTGAGGATGTGCTGTCGGGCAGCGAAATCGTACCGATGGTGAACCAGGTGGAGTGCCATCCGCGCTTGACGCAGCAGGAGCTGCGCAGCTTCTGCAAATCGCATCAAATCCAGCTGGAAGCATGGAGTCCCTTAATGCAGGGCAACCTGGACATCCCGGTTTTGACGGAGCTCGCTGCCAAATACGGCAAATCCCCCGCTCAAATTATTTTGCGCTGGGACCTGCAGAACGGCATCGTGACCATCCCTAAATCCGTTACCGAATCGCGGATCCGCGAGAACGGCAATGTATTTGACTTTACCTTGTCCGACGAGGACATCGCTAAGCTGGATGCACTGAATGAAAACCACCGGTTCGGTCCCGATCCGGACAATTTCAACTTCTAACCCGGCTTACAATAACATATTCGTCATGCAAAAGCTGCCGCCCGGCGGCTTTTTGCTTTTTGACCGGCCCCCTCCTGGGAACGTCAGAAAATACAAGCCCCGATAAAAAGCTTGGCTTTTCTTCGTCCAAGAGTGATAAATGTCCAAGCCAACATAATAGGTATAAGTGTAGGCATCATTTATTCATTCGATCGAAGGAGGAATTTCCAAACATGACGAACATTCCATACCGACAGTCAGGGACACCCGGCTACGGTTATCCAGGGTATCCGCCTCAGGCCGGCGGGCAGTATCCGCAGCAGTACGTCCCCCAAACGCAGCCGCCGCAGGTGCCAAGCGGCTCCTACATTACTCCGCAGGGCGGCACCTTGTCCCAGCTCCCTCTGGAGCAATCGTTCATTGAGAATATTTTGCGCCTCAATCTGGGGAAAACAGGCACGTTCTACATGACCTACGAGAATAACAGCGAATGGAACGCCAAAATATTTAAAGGCCGCATTGAAGCGGCGGGACGCGATCATATCATTATCAGCGATCCGAATACGGGTATGCGCTATCTGTTACTGATGGTGAATCTCGATTATGTCACCTTCGATGAAGAGCTGAAGTATTCTTATCCTTATGCGGGGCAGCCGATGCCCAGATAAGTTGCGGGCCGGGCAGCAGCCGGTCCGGATCCGCCATGGCCCGTCCTAGTCCGAGCGGAAGCAAGTCATACTTAAATCGTCATCCTGATTTATCATCCATAATCCCGCAAGGCCCGGGGAGCGGTTGAGCCCGGCGCCATACGGACATCTTTTCTAATGGAGGCGCGGAAGCTTCTTCAATAAAAGAGGGTGTCCCAAAAGTAGGAATCAAAACTTGAGGGACACGCTAAATTCGCAAGTTCAATACGTATTTTCAAACAATAAAGGAGCTAGGCGACTTGTATCTGCCTCGCTCCTTTATTTTTGGCGTCTACCGACGCTTCTTCAGCAGGTTATGGGCAAAAAGCCACCCGACCTCCAGGCTAACTTTAAATAGCCCTCGAAGCAGGAAACGTTTGAACCCGCGGTTGTTCTTGATATCTCCAAATACAGGCTCCGGTTCGATCATACGTCGAACGGCTAACGCGTAACCGTTTCCGATAATGACGATATTCGATCTCATATCCACTTTCTGTTGTTTCCTTGCTGACTCTCCGAAAATGAAGCATGTGTCCCGCCGCACACGTCCTCGCATCTGCTTCGGCGTCATACCTCCAGTTGTCGATCTTGCTCAGAACCGTTTGCCATGCTTTGCTTTTTTCACGATGATAGGTGCTGTATTTAACAACGGCTTCAATTCTATTTTTCTCTAAATAATTGTAGTTTTTTTCACCACCGTATCCGGCGTCTGCAATAACCGTGCCCGACAGCTTTCCCAGCTGTGACTTTACCTTTTCGAGATGGGGAATGAGGCAACGTGTATCTGTAGGCCGCTGATGCACACTATAACCGAGGATGATTGATTTTCCGTGCCCATTTGCACATTGTAACCCGGCTTTAGCTGGCGTTTCGCATGTGGTCTTCCTTCATCCGAATAAATGTAGCATCTTTGTCGGTTTTACTGTAACTGTTTCGATTTCCTAAAATGTCTTCCTGTGTTTCGTATTTTTGAAGACGAGGGAGAAGGTCTTTTCGGAGGGTGCGCGCGGCTTTCTTCAATGGCTTATCTTTCGGTTTCTCCTGCAGTCTTTCTTCCAGTTTCTTGACCGCAAGCTCCAGTTTTTCGCTCGTGATCCCCGAGGACTCGCCTAACTCGGGGAGATCCCGACCGTCGTGTGCTTGATCTTCTTGTTTTTCAGCTTCTTCGATGGTGGCAAACAGAGCCTGTACTTTTTCCTGGAGCTTGACCTTATGCTTCTGGGTGGATTTTTTCCAGACGAAGGTATTCCGGTTAGCATTGGCTTCGATTTTGGTTCCATCGACAAAGTAGTGTTCAAGCTGTACATAGTTTTCGTCAGTGAGAAATTGAAGAACCGCAGTAAATACGGTCTCCAAGACGGCTTTCATACGTTCGGAACGAAACCGGTTCAGGGTACGAAAGTCTGGACGCTGCCTGCCCGCGATCCACATAAACATGATGTTCTCACGAACCGCTTTGGCGATCTGACGGGAGGAGTAAATTCGCTGGGTGTAGGCATAGATGATCACTTTAGTGAGCATTTTCGGATGATAGCTGTGTCGGCCACCTCCGGGATAGGCCGCGTCGAAGATACGATCATCGGGACGATTCACGGCGGCGTTTATAACACGCACGAGATGATTCGAAGGAATATCTTCTTCTAAATCCATTGGCAGGCAAAGTTGATCCATGTTATATTGAATGTACAAAGTTGAAAAGAGGGTGTCCTTGGCCATTTTCGTGGCTTTTGGGACATCCTCTTTCCGATAGAAGTCGTGTTAATTAATATCAATCGACCAATCACCGTCCGCCTGGACACTTATTGCATAAGGCCCAGCATCATTAATTGATTGAGCCTTAGATCCTTCATAATTTCCAATCTCATTTACAAGTAGATTCCTACCGTTAAGCATCACGACAAAATTACTAGAACCAGAATGGTTAAAGGTAAATTTGGTAAGTTTCTTCTGAAGGTTTACAAATACAACATCATCGCCACTCCCCTTTAGAGAAGTAGGTGCATTTGGAACTTCGCTTGGAATAACTTGAGATAAACTTAGATTCCACTTCCCATCGGCTGATACGTTAAATAAATAGTCACCACTCTTTGGGATCAGTGCAAGTGTCTTGCCTTTATAATTTCCGATTTCATTAACTAACAGCTTTTTAGTGCCACCTGAACTATCCATAAATTGCAAAGCAAAGTTTGAGTTGCCGGTATGACTTCCATCAACTACTACGAATCCCGCCTTTAATGTGAATGGGTCAGTAGCAGTATTCCCTTTGCCAGAGACAACAATTGGTTTTCTGGCTTCTTCCTCGGCTTTTGCTTTGGCCTCTGCCTCTGCCTTTGCTTTAGCGTCTGCTTCTGCTTTAGCTTTTGCATCTGCTTCTGCTTTAGCTTTTGCGTCTGCTTCTGCCTTTAATTTATTCTCATCTGGTGCTTGTGCCTTAGTATCGATAGTTGCTGTTACAGGCGCAGATGATTGACTCGGTTGCTGATCTTTACTTCCTGCCATATTTCCAATTACCATAAGTAAAGCAATTACTGCCCAAATACCACCAAGTGTTTTTCCCAGCCCTTTTAGTTTTTTCCACCTCACAAAAATCATTACGTATGGAACGAACAACCACCCTAAAAATCTTAAAAATGACATTGCGATCCTCCTTAGGTCCTATGAATAATGAATAAAATGGGACGAATAGGAGAATTGTACCATGAACGGTAGCCAATTTATATAACTTATTTCAATCATATCCAAACTCATCAATGTCAGAATTTCACTAATATAAACACAAACATCCCTCAATCCGATAAGGAAAGTGGTACTATCCAAAAAAACCTTCTTGGTATCATGGAGGCTTGAGTGCCACTTGGAGGGGATATTTTTATGGCTAAAAAGATAGATATTCCAAACGTATTACGTAAAATTATAGTAATTAAGAAAAACCGTCAGGGGAGTTTAGCGATCACAACAGTTATTCCAAAACCGATCCAGATGCCACATTTATGCGGATGAAGGAAAACCATTTGAAAGATGGCTAACTGAAACTGGGCTACCTACAATGTGCAAATGGGGACCAATAACCAGTTTGTTTTACAGTCTCCATCAACGTCTACGGAGACACGCTGCTTCATTCCGCATCTGGAGCGATTGGCGGCATCTTCTTACACGGGAATACAATCTGTGAAGAGTTAAAAGCAAAGGCCAGAGGTGCCCTTGAGGATGATGAGAAATCTGTCATCTATGCTCGGCGCAAAGTCGAGGTAGAAAGCCTGTTTGGTCACATCAAGGGCAACCGATCGTTCCGACGTTTTTCTTTGCAAGGCCTCGGAAAGGTTCATACGGAGTTTGAGATTGTAGCCTTGGCCCACAACCTACTAAAAGTGGCAGGCATTCGCCACGCTACCTTCCTGCATAAGCAAGTACACAAAAAGGCTGGACGGAAAACCTTGCGTTTTCTCGCCCAACCTTTTATTTTCGGACTTATTGGACATCCCCTTGTACCACAGCTTTGTTGACCACTGCTCCGGCATGTCTCAACGGACGGTTAGCCGACCTCCGCTTAGGCTTGGCCCGGCGGACGGTTAGCGGTCGTGAAATAATCCGGCTTCGAGCCGTCTGCAAACGACACGGCCCGTCTTGCTTTGGAGAAGTCGTTACCGACGATAAACAGACCGTTCGGGTCCACTGCATCCAGCGCGAGGAACACATCGGTTCCCGCCTCCGCCTTGCAATGCTCGACAGACAGCTCCTGCACCTGCTTCAACTCGATAGCAGTGCGGCTGCTGTGAGCGGGAGACGGCGCTCCGCGGAAGCTTTTGACTGCCAGTCGCTCGATATGCTCGCCGTATACGGCGTTAGACCAATGCGGGTTCGGCTCCCCGTCCCATACCAGCTCGACATCGTCCAGCGTGACGTTCTTCGCATAGCGGCAAAATACAGCCGGGATATGATGCGGAAATACGCCCCGCTCCGACGGCTGGGTATCGAACAAGCCGCCGGGATAGCCGCTGATCCGGCGCATCGCAAGCTTCAGGCCGCGGATCGAAATATTTTCGATGACGCTTTCCTCGGAGCCCTCCAAATAAACGCCGCCTTCCGATTCCACCTGAATATGATCGAAGCGGATGTTGCGGATCTTGCCCGGTGCCCGTTCCGCTCCTTTGCGGCGCTCCGCCGTGATGAAGATCGGCTCGCCTTTGCCCCACCAGCGCAGCTCCCGTTTCGTCTCCTCTTCGTCACTGAACAGGCGGGTCTCCACGGTAATGTTGGAGAACAAAATATTTTCGACCGTAGCGCCGTCGCGCACCCACAGCCCCATCCCCCGGTTCGAATTGCGGATCACGCAGTTCGTCACCGTAATATTGCGGATATCGCCGTGCGTCTCCGTTCCGATCTTGATCGCGGAGTCGTGGGAAGTCAGCGTGCAGTTGGTCACGGTAATATTCTCGCAGGCGCCGTAGCGCTCGGCTCCGTATTTCGTCGTCTTCACGACGATGCAGTCATCGCCCGTTTCAATGTGGCAGTTCGAAATATGCACGTCCTTGCAGCTGTCCGGATCGATGCCGTCATTGTTCGGGCCGCGCTGCTGGCCGAGAATTTTGATCGCATCGACATTAACCCGGCTGCAGCCGGTCATATGCAAGCCCCAGGAAGACGCGCGGTACAGCGTCACATCGCGGAACAATACGTCCGTGCAGCCCTCGAAGTCGATCAGCTTCGGACGGAAGCCGCCAAGCGGCAGCAGCACATAATCGCTGACGCCGTCCTCCGGCTCGAGGAAATGCTCTCCGCGACCGTCAATCGTTCCCAGGCCGGTAATGGACACCTTGTCCGCATGGCGGGCGCAGATCAGCGCGCTGGCGCCCTGCCCCTCGCTTAAGTTCTGCGCGTCAGGTCACTTCCGAGAGGGGAACTCCGAAATCCTGTTCCTCCATGCTGCTCACAATTCTGGCCGCAGCATCCAGATGCAGATTCACGTTGGATTTCAGCAGCAGCGTCCCCGATAAATATTCCCCTTTAGGGACAAGCACCGTGCCGCCCCCCTGCTCGAAGCAGCTGTCGATCGCCGCTTGAATGCTTTTCGTATCCTTGGTTACCGCGTCGCCCGCAGCACCGAAATCGCGTATGTTGAATACCATTCCTATCATTTCCTCCCTCATGCTTCTGGTGAATAGGGGCTGCTGCAAAATGCAGAGCACAGCCTGCCTACTTGTCCCCGCAGTACAGCGTAAACATCGGATCGATATGCTTGAAATACAAATGTCCGTCTCCCCATGGCTTGAAATGCAAGTCCATCCGGGAATCTTCCCAATTCTCCGGGGTGCCTTTGGTCTGCAGCTTCTTCGGAGCCGGCGGCTCTTCAATGACCTTGGGAAACTCCTGATAGCCGAACATCAGATTGTCGTGCAGAGCGATAATCTCGTATTTATCCCCGAGGAACGCCCTCTCTTCCTGCAGCTGGTAGTGATAATAAATATAACTGCTGACCATCTCAGGCTTCAGGTGAGCCACCCGGCCCGCTCGCCGCTCGACAGGCTCCTTGCGCAACCAATGCTCATAGCTGACCGGCTCGTTAAAATGAAATACGTCGATCATCGGCATCCATTTGCGCTTCTCCGCTTTGCCCGGCCAATCTTCCAATAACGGCTCCGCCGAGCGGAACAGCTCGTCCGGATCAATATCCGAATGAATACACTCATAATACAAAAACACATGGTTCAGCCATTTGTACGCGGCTATCGTCATGATGTCTCCCTGATCTACCCTCTGCCGCACAACCGAGGATACATCGGCCAGCAGGCTAGCCGCCCCCGCCTCGGCCTGTCCTTCCTTCCACTGTGCCCGATAAATCATCCGTTTCATGCGAAAACGCCTCCTTCCTGTCTTCTGGATTATTTTCTCAAAATCCGGCTCAGCTCTCAAGCTTCGGCAGCTCGACATTTGAGCAATGCTCTATCTTAGGCAGCTCTCCGTCCCGCGTCCTGAGCACGACATTGTCCATCGTCCAATCGGCCGCATGGGCAATGGCCCCTGCCGTATCCGTCTCTATCGTAATATTCCGCCAGCGGATATCGCGGATCGGCTTCTCCGGATAAGCCTCGACGTCGAACGCCCTGGAAAAGCTCTGCTTCGGATGCAGCTGCGCGCTGGAAGCCTGATCTTCCGAATCGCTGTGATCCTCGTCGGTACGGGAAAAGCTTTTGACGACAATATTGCTGATGTCGATGTTCCTGAATTCCGGGATGCCCCGCTCCGGCGGCTGTACCTGCTCCGCCATTACCTTCCAGTGGTCGGGAATCTCCCCCTTGTAGTCTTCCGGCACCGACGCGTAGCTGTAGCTCGGGTTCCAGTTCAGCTGGAAGCTGAACGGATTGGGCACATCGATCATTTCGATGTCGTGCACCCGGATATCCTCGATCAATCCGCCGCGCGTACGTGCAGATTTGAGGCGCAGGCCGTTGCCTGTCCCTACGGCTTTGATGTTATAAATCTCGACGTCGCGGATGCCGCCGGACGTTTCGCTGCCAAGCGTAATGCCGCCGCCGCGGCCCGTTTCACAATCACGGATGACGATATGCTCGGAAGGCCGGTTGACGCGCAAGCCGTCTGCATCCCGTCCCGATTTAATGCACAGATTGTCATCGTTGCAGTCGATATAGCAGTGCTCCACGAGCACGTTGCTGGACGAATCGATGTCGATGCCATCCGAGCTCGGACCGTAATTTTGCCGGATTTGCAATCCGCTTACCCGCACCCGGTCCGAATAGCAGATGTGCACGTTCCAGAACGGCGAGCGGATCAGCGTGAACTGCTCCAGCTCGACATGCGACGCGTTCATGACCAGCACGTTTCTCGGGCGCTTGCAGTCGTAATCGACCGCCCAGCGCAAGCCCTGTGCCGTATAATCCTTGCGCATGCCGCCAAGCCGATCTTCGCCCCAATATTTGTGCCACCAATACTCCCCTTGGCCGTCGATCAGCCCCGGTTCGGTAATGCTGGCATGGTGCTGGCCGCAGATATTGATAACCGCGCTGTGCCAAAGCATCTCGATGCCGGCTACCCGGGGCCAAATTTCCGGGTACGCCGTTTCATCGACCGCCGCGCGCAGCTCGACGCCTTCCGACAGATGCAGTTCGACGTGGGATTTCAAAAAAATCGCCCCGGTCAAATAAGCGCCCGGCTCGAAACCGACACGTCCGCCTCCCGCCGCGGCCGCTTCGTCGATCGCCTGCTGAATGGCCGCCGTAGACAGCGTTACGCCGTCCAGCCTCGCACCGTAGGCATTGGCTGTATACTGCTTCCGATTTGCGTTAGCATTCATCCTAAACTCCCCTTGTCCTGTTATGTAAGGCCGTTGACACCGGACCGCTTTCGCCGGAACCCAACGCCTTCCCCCTCTTTCGTCGATCCTATATGATAAAACCGTCTATCGATGTCTTTTCAAAGATATTCGTTCGCCTTCCACTCTTACCTATGCGGTAAAAAAGCAGAAGACCATGCTTTTGGCCCGATCGCCAAAAGCATAGTCCGCCGATTTCACTGCCAAGCCTTTAATCCTTCCGGCCCGCAGCGAGAATGCGAAGGATCCAAGCCGGGCAGATCCACAGTCCGCTTAGACTGCAGCTGCGACCGTCTTCCCTGCGGCCAGATAGCGCTCCAGCTGAAGCACCTCGATACCGGCCAGCAGCACGATGCCGATGCCGTGCGTATCGTTAAGCAGCCAGGACAGGTCATCCTTATAGTAGCCTACGCTGTAGGAATAGCCGGAGCCGCGGCAGACGCCGTAGACGTTGCCGAATTTATCGATCGAAATGCGGGCCATGCCGCCCCAGCCTTTGTGGATAGCCGCGATATACTTCTCCGTATCCGCAATCCATCCGTATCTTATCCCGCGTGCAAAAGCATACAGGAACATCGAGGTGCACGACGTTTCCTCATACGATTCCGGCTCGGTCAGTACCTGATGCCAGAGGCCGTTCTCGCCCTGCAGACGGAGATAGCCCTCGCTCAACTCGTTGAAGAACTGCAGCAGCTCGCTGCGCTGCGCATGCTGCTCCGGAAGCACCGCCAGCAGCTCGGACAAGGAGAACAGCACCCAGCCGTTGCCGCGGCCCCAAGCGATTTTGGTCGGCTTATCGATGCCGAAATCGTACACGTGGGACATAATTTCCAGCTCAGGGATATACAAGCGCTTCTTGAATTGAATAAACTGGTTCGCCGCATCCTCAAGGTAATGAATTTCTCCTGTCCGCTGGTAGCAGCGGCACAGGTACGGCACGCTCATATACAAGTCGTCGCACCACAGCGTCGCATTCGGGAAGTCGACATGGCGCGGCTTCCGGTACAGCGCGCCTTCCGGCAGACGCTCCTGCTTGCCGCCGATATAGTCCGCAATTACATCGGCGATCCGCTCCGCGCCTTGCAGCGGGTGCCCCTGCAGAGCAAGCAGCATAGTCGCTCCGAACGATCCGCAATCGTCGAGGCTGTCCAGCGTCGCCAGCGTGTTCAAGACGCCCGAAGCGCCGTACTGCTCTTTATCCCATTTGGCATAGGTGTATAGACGCGTGCAAGTTTCAATATGGCTGTAAACATATTGCAGCAGATCGTCACGGCCCAGCAGCTTACCTGTCTGCAGCATGCCGTACAAGGTGACGCCAAGCGGATAATTCCACTTGCCGAACAGCGCGTTCTCCGTGAACGGCCTTACCCATGTGTTCGGCTGATCCAGGCGCCAGAACGTGCCGCCTTCCTGCGTCTCCACCAAGGACCGCAGCGAACCGCTATCAACAACCGGCATTTCCTCGTCCGCCGCAAACGGCCCCAAATAAAGCCATGTATCCCTTGCGCCGAGAACCGGGTAAGGCTCCGTGAACTGAATGCCGGCAGGTGCGGCATCCAGCTGGAAGCCTGCGCCTTCGGCGCCCCCGAAGCTTTGCACGACGAGATCGTGCTCGCCGTAAGACAAGCTGAGCGCAACACGGAAAGCTCCCGGCTGCTCAATTGCGGCTTGGAGCTGACCGTCAACATAAACGGCCAGCTTCGCAGCCGCCGTGCCCGTAAGCTCTACGCTGCGGAGCTCCTGGGCGAACGAGCGAAGCTTCGTCCAAGCCAAGGCATAGCGGCCTTCGAGCCCGCCGAAGATGCGGGCGACCGGGTTACCCGCCAGCTGCTCCCCGCTCCACTCCAGCTTCGGATACCACGTAACGCCGTGATCCGCCTCCGAGCTGCCTTCACCCGGCAGCTCGCTCCATACTTGCTCCTGCGGATCGGAGTAGATCCAGCCCTCATGGCCGAAACGCTCCGGCGAAGGCGCAAGAAAATGGACAGGATTGCTCTTGAAGGAGCCCGGTCCGAGGGAGCCTCCGCAGCCCGCTTCCGTTTTGGTAAACTGGAATACGAGATGATTCCACCCTTTATGCATCGGAATCGTCACGACTGTTCTGCGCTTCGGATTCAGCTCGTCCGCGATATTCGCTTTGTAAATGCGTTCTCCGTTGGCATACAGGATCAGAACGACCGTAGCAGTACAAAATAAAATTGAGCGGCTGCTCCACATCGCTCCAATATTTGCACCAGGCATATACGATTTGCCCGTTGCGCAGCCCGGGGAACCGCTCCGTTAAATTAAAATCATAGCTGTAATCGTGCTTTTTCAAAATACCGTCTGCGCAAAAAGCCCGGTAAGCCATCGGATGCGGAGGATTATTTCCTACGTACCGGTCGGCTACCGTGGCCAAAATTTCACTGACGCGGTCTCCGCATTTCGCGAAGATGCTTTCGTTGATATCGATATAACGCTCGCTCATGGTTGTCTTCCTCCCCAATCTACAAGTCCGGCGGTAGTTCCGCGGCCCGGCTCTTTTATCTACGTCCCAATTAGTAAAGAGGCGGAGTCTCCCCGCCCCTTTCTCTAAAAACACCTATTTTGCAACGCTATTATTTCGCTGCGCCGCCGCTGCGTTTTTGGTAAGCATCCGTCATTTCCTGGCTCATTTTCGTCAAATCCGGATCCGTTTTCGCTTTAGCTACGAAATCGTCCCAAGCGGTAATCGGCTCGCGGCCCAAAATGATTTTCGTTTTCAAATCCTGTACCTTTTTCTCGAACTCAGGCAGCAGCTTTTGCGCTGTCGGCGAGTACAGACCGATACTGATGTCCGCTACGCTCGTTTTGGCGCGCTCATCCTGAATTTTGGTGAACAGATCGTTCGCCTCTTTAGGGAAATATACTTTTGTAGAGCTTGCATACGGATCGGCAACATAAACGATTTGGTTAAAGTCAGGACCGTTGTCTTTAGCCAGCTGCTCGGTGTTGATGACTTTTTGGCCGTCTTTGACCGTGTAGTCTACGCCTTCCATACCGTATTGCTGAATAGCGAATACATCGTCATTCATCCAAGTGTCGACCATTTTCAAGATACGTTTCATTTTTGCTTCAGGAACGGATTTAGGAATCGAAAGCATACCGGAGAAACCAGGACCTTTCGGATTGTAACCGTTCAGGTTCGTAAGCGGATAGAAGTCTGTCGGCTTCATGTTCGGATCGATAGCTTTCAATTTCTCGTAATAATCGTTCATCGTACCGGCTTTATCCATTACGATTCCGGCTTTGCCGCCTTTAAACAAGTCCGAAGCCTGGCTCAGCTTCAAGGAAGCGAAGTCTTCAGGAAGCAGCTTTTCTTTGTACATTTTTGTCAGGTACTCAAGCGATTTGCGTGTTTCCGGAAGCAGGGCCGTATTGACAATTTTGCCGTCAACCAGCTTCCACTTGTCGTTCTTTACGGTAGCGCCGGTAAAGCTGTTCTCAATAGTGCCCAGCGTTCCCATATCGCTCGGCGGATTCATATAGGCAGCCAATGGAACGGTATCGTTCTTGCCGTTTTTATCCGGATCCTTCTCGGCAAAAGCTTTCATGACATCGTACAACTCGTCGGTTGTCGTCGGAACCTTCAAGCCGAGGTTGTCGAGCCAATCTTTACGTACGATCAGGAAGGAATCCGCTTCGGCCGGACGCGGACGCGGAATACCGTAGTTTTTGCCGTCCTGCATTTTGGTCAAATCCCATGCCGTTTTGGAAATTTTGGAATTCAGGTTCGGATAATCCTTAATATAAGGCGTCAAATCCCAGAAAGCGCCTTGGGTAACCGCGTTGCGGAATACCGAGGTGAACGGATCGCTGATCATGATCAAATCGGGAATATCCCCGGAAGCCAGCGTAACGTTCAGCTTGTCCGTATAGTTGTTGCCGGATACCCATTGAATTTTCATTTTGGAATTTGTAGCTTTTTCAATTGCCTGTTTGATCTTATTATCATCTGCCGGAGGGGACGGGGTGAGCAAAATCGTCATGACGCTAAGCTCCAACGGGCTGTCTTCGCCTGCCGCCGCATTTCCTCCCGCATTATTTTTGTTGCCGCATGCCGCTACGACACTGGAAAGCGCCAGCATAAGAACAAGCGAACCCATGACCGCTTTCTTGCTTTTTTTCTGTTTCATTAGTGATCCTCCCTTGTTTGTCGGTACCGGTTGTACCTCTTGTATCGATCGTTCAAAGAGCTGTGCGGATAAAATGCGATGCGCCGGAATCATGATGAATAATAGCAAACGCTTTCGCTTCCTCGGAGCGAATTGTTCCTCTCCGGTTCTATCCGTGTAAGCTCCTGATCGAGCTCAAGGTTGACTTTAGTACATCCGGGTTTGATCCACAATCGTACTTTTTTGTAGCCCCGAACTGGCTCCATTGGACTATATTGCAGCCTTGCACTTCGATGCACAAGGCCGCAAAACCCTTATTCCGCGCGGTTTAGCTCGCGAAATTGACTTGGCGTGATGCCTTCGTACTTTTTAAACAGCCGGTTAAAATAGCTGTGCTGATAGCCTACCGAATCGGCGATTTCGTTGATCTTCATATCGGTCTCCATCAGCAGCGTCTTCGCGTTATTGATCCGGATGTTCGTCAAGAAATCGATGAAATTGATGCCTGTAATTTGCTTGAACGCCCGGCTTAAAGTATAGGGACTCGTACCGAACAAGTCCGCGCACGATTCCAGCGACAGCGGCGTCATATACTGCTCGCGCAGGTAAACGATCACCTGCTCGATAATTTGCTTGAAATGGTAATCCTGCCGGCTGATCATCTCCTGTACGAACACGGCGATGACCTTATGCTGGAACCATTTGAGCATTTCCTCCGGCTCTTTGATCTGGGCCAGCTGCTCAAACAAGTTCACGCTGCCGAACAGCTGCACCGGATTCATGCCGGACTGCAGGGACGCGTACCGGATGCTGCCGAGCAATTGGAGCATGCCCTGCTGGAGCATAAACTCCGTCGATCCGTTGGCGGACAGCTCGTCCATAAACTGCTTGATCAGGTCGACAGCATCCGTTTCCTGCCCGTTGCGGATAGCGTTAATAATTTCTTTATCCAATGTGAACGGATAGCTGCTTTCCTTCAACACGTTCAGCTTGGACAGCTGCTCCGTCTTAATAATCTGATTTTCATCCAACAGGTCTCGATATACCAACGCTTGTCTCACTTCCTCGAACAGATGCGGAATTTGCTTCACGCTGTGGATCCATTTACTGATCGATATCGTTACCTGCATTTTGAGGATACGGTTGATCGCCCGGGTGGCCTCCTGGCATACCTGCTCCAAGTCCTCCTCCAGCCATTTCTCCGGATGGGACAACGGGAACGAGAGCAGCACCCCGATCGAAAAGTTATGAAAATTAATCATTTCGGCCTGCTCGTATTGATTCTTGATCAGCTCGTCAATGATATTGGAGGCCGCGAAGGTAACGAGATTCTCGTCTCCCGCCGTGAACCTTCCTTCCAGGTTGGAAAAGCCGGTTAATTGGAACATAAGAGCGACGAACTGCCGGTTCGTCCGTCTCCCAGCCGTAACGCTTCATTCGCTCCTTGATGTCGTTCTCCTGAAGCGAGATCAGGTAGCCCTGCACCAGCTGAAGGAAAAATCCTTCGCGCAGCAGCGGCATCTGCTCGTCAAGCTTGTAGCGCATCGATTCGCGCTCCTTGGACAGATGCTGCCACTGCTTCTCGATCAGGGCGAACTCATCCTTGACCTCATCGTTCTTCTCCCCGGCAAGCAGGGTCACGAGACGCTGTACCGGCGAGTAAATACGGCGGGAAACGAACCACGATAACAGCAGGGCGAAGAGAAGCCCGCTGACGCTGATCACCAGAATCCATTTGGAGATCGCGATGACCGGGGCCGTAATCGAGCTGAGCGGCGCTGCCGAAATATAGACCCAAGACTGGCCGAGACGGCTGAAATGCCCGTACGATACCGAATAGGAAACTTTATTATATTCATAAAGAAACGATTCCGGCTTCGTATTCTGCTCGAACGCATCGCCCGGCTCCGCCTGCCTATGCTTGAGATATTCCTGTCTGATCGCCCGATCCAGCGCCGAACCTTCCGGACCGCTGCTGGACAGCTCCCAGTCCCCGGATTCGCTGAACAGCTGGGTAACCCCTTCGTCGTAAGGCGTGAGCGTCTTTAGCAGCTTCAGCAGATTATTTTGATTCAGCGTAGCGATAATCGCGCCGAACGGCTCGCTGCTCCCGCCAGGAATTTTGTTCACGATAGAAATGTCCTGCTGTTTGCTTGCCGTGGGATTCGGGTTTGTCCAGAACATCGACTTCTCGTGCTTCAGCAGCACTTCGTAGGACTCGATATCCGACAGCTCGCTTAGAAATCTGTAGCGTTCCGTCGTAAATACCAAGGGGCGCGGCTTGTCCAGAAACAGCTCCACCTTCTGCAGCAGCGGATGCGAGCTCTCCAGCGTCAGGAGCGTCCGGTACATATCCTGCACGGTATCGTAGTTGTAACCGAAATTAATCGTTTTCAGCTTTTCATCGAATTTGGAGTCGAATGCCCAATGGGATACGGTCATTTCCAGAAAGGCGAGCTGCTCGTCAATATTGGCGGCCCGGTTCTTGATCTGGTTCTGATGCAGCCGCTGCAGCTCCTCCTCAATGTTGTTCGTCGCAATCCAATAAATGCTGAAGCCGATAATAAGTCCGGGAATGCTGGCCATGATCAGAATCATCGCCAGGCTTTTACGGAAGAAACGTTTGTTATATTTATATTTCTGAATATAGCCCATCCACGATTTGAAAACGCCGGCCAAGATGCTCACCTTCCAAAAAATCGATTTTTTACACGATTCGACATCTTGTGCTGAAATCCCTTTTCAGCCTGACCGCTGCGCCTTCCCGCTTCGAGGATGGGCAGCGTGCTTACCCTTTAACCGAGCCTACCATAGCCCCTTTGGCAAAGTGCTTCTGCAAGAAAGGATAAACCAGCAAGATCGGAACCGTCGCTACGATAACCGCGGCCATTTTCAAGGTTTCCGTAGGCGGCGCCACGGTCGTCGCATCCATCCGGAGGTCGGCATTGTTCGCATTGAGCAGAATGTTCTGAAGCATAACCTGCAGCGGCCATTTGGTAGCATCGTTAATATAAATAAGTGCGTTGAAGAATTGATTCCAGTAAGCTACCGCGTAAAACAGCCCGAATGCGGCCAAGGACGGCAGCGACAGCGGCAAAATAATACGGAAAAACGTAGACAAATCGTTGCAGCCGTCCATCGATGCGGATTCTTCAAGCTCCGCCGGGATGCTGTCGAAGAAGCCTTTCATCAAGATGACGTTCCAGCCGCTCGCCAGCGCCGGCAAAATCAGAGACCACAGGCTGTCGATCAGCTTCAGCTCACGGATAAGCATGTAATTCGGAATCATGCCCGGATTGAACAGGATGGTCAGCAAAATCCCCAGCAGGGCGATCTGTCTGCCGCGCAGTCTTTTTCGCGACAGGGAGTAAGCCAATGAAGCGGTGACCACAAGACTTAACGCTGTGCCGACAAGCGTGATGTATACGCTGACGCCGATCGATCTCGGGAACGCCCCTGTCGCCATCAGAAATTTATACGATTCCAGTGACCATGTTTCCGGAAACAGCACGAAGCTTTTTCTCAAATATTCCGTCGGATCGGTAAAAGAAACAACGAACACGTAGTAGAGCGGGAAAAAGGTGACGATCCCGACCAGTCCGAGCAGTGCAATGTTGAATACGTTAAACAGACGGTTTCCCAGTCCTAGTTTCATATGATCCCCTCCTTAATATACGCCTTCTTCTCCCATTTTTTTAGCAATCCAGTTGGCCAGAACGACCAGCGCCAGACCGACAATGGATTTAAACAAGCCTGCGGCAGTACTGTAGCTGAACTCGCCCTGCTGAATACCGACGCGGTATACGTAGGTATCGAACACTTCCGCCACTTGGGAAACAGCGCCGTTGTACATCAGGAAGACCTGCTCGAAGCCGACGTCCAGCATATGGCCCAAGCGCAAAATAAGCAGTGTAATAATGACGTTGCGGATAGCCGGCAGGGTAATGTTCCACATTTGACGCAGACGTCCCGCACCGTCGATTTTGGCGGCTTCATAGACGCCCGGATCAATGCTGGCCATCGCCGCAAGGAACAGAATCGTGCCCCAGCCGCATTCTTTCCAGATCGACTGCATCGTCAGCATAATCCAGAACGTATCGGGATTCGTCAGAAAGTCGACTCTTGCCAGGCCGATGCCTTCAAACAGCTTATTCACCAGGCCTTCGCCTTTGGCAAACAGCAGGAACGTCAACCCGGAAATAATAACCCAGGACAGAAAGTGCGGCATATAGACGATCGATTGAATGACCCGCTGGTACAAGACGCTGCGCAGCTCGTTAAGAAGCAGTGACAGCACGATCGGCAGCGGGAAAAAGAGTATGAGGCTCATCAAATTAATCGCCATCGTATTGCGGAACAGCAGCAAGAAGTCCGGGTTGGAGAAGAAGCGTTCGAAATGCTCCAGCCCGATCCATTCACTGCCGGTAATGCCCGCAAACGGAGAATAATTTTGGAACGAAATCACAACGCCCCACATCGGGACAAATTTGAAAATAAGAAAAAACAACACGCCGGGCAGCGCCAGCAGATACAAGTACTTGTCGCGCCGTAGATCCCTGAATAGCCCTCCTTTTTGACGGCCTTGGGACTTTGCGGAATTACCGGAAGCCGTGCGCTCTGGTTGTACTAATGCCATCCTCTCCATTCCCCTTCCTAAGTTTCATTTCATGATTTCATGAATGCGTGATTCGAGTATGAGGCGGTGAACATCACCTGTTCGTTTTATCAACTTAATTCAAATTGAAGCGGTTGACAATCGTACATTATTGTCGAAGGCAGCGGCAAATTTGTCGAAGCCTTACCGGGGCTTTCGACTATTTTGCCGATTGAGACTATTATGCAAAGCAGGGTTAAAGCCGTGCCGGTCCTGGGTTTGCGAGTTCTAAGGCGGGGATATGAAAACCCCACAAAGTGGGGCCTATGCTTCGAAGCGGACTCAGGTACTTTGCGGGGACCCCGAAAATTTATAAAGTCTGGCTTGTTAAAAAAAGAGACAGCGCGCATGCTTTGCGCGCTGTCTCCGTCTATTAATAATCCTGCAGCCTATTGTCGGATCGCTGCCGCCGCTGTACTTACCGGCTTCAGCTCATGCTTGGCGTAATCGAAATATTTGCCTTCCAGGAGACCGATCAAAGTATTGGTCACCCGAACCTCGATCCGGTTCGCGCCTTCACGCAGAAGCGAGGCGGAGCCGCCGAAGCGGTAAGGCATCCAGGTGCGGGCTCCGAGCGACTGGCCGTTCACCAGCACCTCGGCCACTTCGTGGAACTGTGCATCCAATCCTTGGAAGGTCAGCTCGAAGCGGTCCGCTGCCGGTAAAGTCTCCAGCTGCAGCTCGCGGCTGAACGAAATCGTGCCGGCAAAGTACGGATACCCGGCGTAAGGACCTGCCGTAAGCGGCTGCTCCTGCACCACAGGACGCGTCAATACGGGACGCTGTGCGGCATCGAAGCCGACCTGGAACGTACCGGTGACGTACAGTGCATCGATCAAGCCGTTCCAGTCGTGCGCGATCTCCACGTCAACGGCGATCTCGTTCACGCCCTCGCGGATGTAGGAAGTAATATCGCAGCCTACGTTCATGTAATCGTACAGGAAGCTCCGTGCAAAATCCGCTTGCTGCAGGCGATGGCCGTTGACCGTAATCGAGCCGCTGCCGGATACCGCTCCCTGATCCATGACCAGGCGGACTTTGTCCAGCGGCTGCTCCACCGTCAGCGTCGTCGTGTAACGGGCCTGCAGCGGATACGATAAGCTGATTCGCATCGGCGTGCCGAACAGCTGGCTCATCTTCACCGGCAGCTGTGTCGACGAGGCAAGGTCGGCGCATTGATCGATGAAGGTTTTCACCTGCACGAGCGGCGCCTCGCCGTCCGCTGCATCCTGCGGCCCGTTCACGCCTTGAACGGACAGCTGGAATGCGTCCAGCCGCACCGAGTTGTCCTGTTCCGTCTGCATCGTCCACAAGACGGACTCCGACGCGTCGACTGTGAGGCTCCACGGCTTCTGCGGAGCGGCCGCAACGGCTTCCGACGCCGCCTTGCGCGTCACCCGGAACAGTCTGGACTCGAATGAGCCCAGCGGTACCGGCAGGCTCCACGCGGCTTCGCCTTCCTTCGCCGCTTCCACAGCCGTCTCGTCTCCGCGGTCCAGCGACAGCTCGGCAAATTCAAACGCATAGGCGCCGCCGGCCGTTTCTCCCCACAGCGCTTCGGAAATGCGCACGTTGATATCCCGCGGCGCTTCCTCCTGGTTGCTGACGAACACAAGGAACGTGTCCGCATCGATCCGGCGCGTCTGCGTCAGCAGGCTCCGTCCGCCGTAAGCCGGCTGCAGCTTCACGGTCAGCGGCTGCAGCTCTTCAAGCAGCGCGGACATGCTGCCAAGCACTTTGTCCGCATCGGCCGACGCTGCAAACGGCAGATGGTAGGCGTTCGCCGCGCCCTTGGACCATGTCAGCGGCGCTTCGCCGGCCGCGCTCCAGAACGCTTCGCCGGCGCCTTGCGGCAAACCGAAAGCATGACCTGCCGCGGCGGCATCCCAGCCATTCGGATCGATTACTTGATAAGGCAGCTGTCCCATGCTAATCACGGTTCCGCCCTGCGCGAGGAATGTCTGCAGCTTCGCCCAGGCATCGCTTTCCAGATTCGTCATCGGAGGCAAAATGATGACCGAATAACCTGCGTTACCAAGGGACAGATTGCCGTTCTCCACGTCGGCCTCGGCCAGCAGACCCGCATCCAAATGATCGTAGTCTCGGCCAATGTACGTCAGTTCATTGCAGATGCGCGTCCACCACGCTTTGAGATCGTCCAGCTTCCGCTTGTCCTCGGTCTGATTGCCGCCGTAATCGAAATGGTGGAACGGATTGCCCATATGAGCCCACAAGGAAGTCGTCGGCTGAACCACGGCCACCTTGATTTCCGCCTGCCCGCAGCTCATCACATAGCTGATGCGTCCCACATAGTCGCCCAGCTGCTTGAAGTGCGGCCAGTACGGATTTTGCAAAAATTGCGAAGGCGGTGCATCATGCTTCATTAAAGCATCCAATGTATAGAAAAAGGCATGGAAATTAAAGAAGTTCGTTCCTTGAGCCGCCATGCGGTCAATCATCCACTTCGCATCCTGGAGCGTCATCGACCAGCCGACGCTGTGGAAGCATTCGATCAGATTACGCTCCCTGCCTAACTGGCGGGCGATGGAGCTGACCATTTTGGCGCTGCTGCGGAAGCTTTCCGCCTGATTGTTCAAGATCCAGTCCAGGGAACGACCGAGCTTCTCGTGCGCCGTATCCCCTCCCGGCACATGGCTGTACAGCTGCGTCGTATGCCGTACCGACGGCACCTCCGTCACGTATTTCAGCCCGTTCTGCTCGCACCAGTCATGCACCTGTTTATGGTAAGCGTCGAGCAGCAGCAAATGAATCGCCTGATAATAGTCGTAACGAATTTTCGCGGCATCGTCCGCTTCCTCGTACAGCAGCGCATGCAGATGATCCCGCAGGTCATAGCCGTGCTGCTCGATGAAAAACTCGGACAGCTTCGGCGACCATGGCATCTTGCCCAAGAGACCGATTTCATCGGTGAACATCCCTTTGATCGTGTTGCCGAAATATTCTCCGAAATGCTGGGCATATTTATCATGCGTCAGCCGGATAAAGGTAGCCATCGCCTCATGGTTGCACGGGTCGACGAACGTCCCGTAATATTTGAAATCCTCGATTTCTTTTTCCTGCATGATCAATACTTCCCACTCGCCTGCAGGCGCGGTCGCATTCGATCTTCTGCACGGTGCGGTACGTAAAGAACCGCTTCTGGTTATAAGCCGTCAAGCCGGCCTTCTGAAAAATCGGCTCCGCCTGGTAGTTCCCGATGGCGGAACGGACATCCACCGCTTCCTTCCACAGCTTGTCCCCCGACGGGGAAACTGGAATCGCTTTCGCATACAAAATGCGCGCCCAAGGCAGCTCCACCGACAGGTGCTCGCCTCCCTGAACCCGCTCAGCCCGGTGCGTAAGCGTATAGTGCTTCGCTTCTGGGTGCTCCAGCGTCACTTCGCCGCCCGCAATCCCGCTCGGATACGGATATTCATCGTAGAGCCATACATTTAAATTCCGGCGCTGCGCCGCTTCGACCGCTACGCGTACTTTGTCGAACCAGGCATCGGATAAATAAGGCACTTCCAGTCCTTGTCTTGCGCAGACGAAAAATCCGCCCAAACCTTTATCTGCCATTTCGTCGATTTGATAACGGATTTGATCGTCATCCATCTCCCCGTTCCAAAACCAAAACGGATGAATACGGTAAGTCGCATCGGGATTCTGAAACGACTGCATAGTAAACTCGGCCATCTGGGTGAAACCTCCTTGGCATATCAAATTTACCTTACTATATAGGAAAATAGGTTAGCAGGACAATCGTATTATTTTGACCGGGGCAAAAAATCGGTTTGCGACAATTTTGCACAGTTAGCACATCCTTGCAGAAGACGGGGAAAATGCCGCTGCAGGCGGGCTTGCGAGGGCTGTTCGATGATTTCAAGGCGTTTCGTGCAGATTGGCTGGCATGCTTAACGCTGAAATAGCCCCGCATATGCGGGGCGCCTAGGCTGTGGAGAAACATGCCTTAAGTGAAAAATGAGAGCACAGACGCAGGAGGCCACTGAAAAAGTCATCGCTACGAGTACGGAACATTCTTCCGATCGCTGTTGTCCCTGGATTTCTTTGATTATCTTCCGCTTGTAGCGGTTGAAATCCAAGGACAAAGGCGAACGCTTTCGCTTCTACAGAACGATTCCGTGCTCTCCGCTAGTTTTTCAGTGGCCTCCAGACGCAGGTGGGGTATCTTCTGGAGGAGGATACCCCACCGGAGTCCCCCACTATCTGAGGGTTTCTCAACAAGCTCGCCGTTGGAATGATCCTACATGCAAGCTGCCGTCAGCTCGGAACGGAAACCCATTTCCGCTCCCGCGCGCTCTCCAGAATCGCTTCGATCAGCACCATAATCCGGTGCCCTTCCGCCAAGGTGGCGAAGGAGCTTTTGAAGCGGGGGTTCAGCACCTTTTGGTAAAAATCGCTGCACAAATTTTTCAATCCGTCAGGCCACCCTTCCTGGTGACCGCCAGGATAATGGGCCAGCGCCGCCGATTTGGCCAGCAGTAGCTCCGGATCACGTACCAGCTCCTCATTGGACTGCTCGCGCCGGCCGACCCAGAGCTGATTGGGTGACTCCTGATCCCATGCAAAGGAGGCGCTGTCCGTCGAGATTTCGAAGTGCAGATGATTTTTGCGCCCGGCAGCCACTTGGGAAACCGTGAACACTCCTTGTATGCCGCCCTCCATATGAATAAGCACGCTCGCGTAATCCTCCGTCGTGATCCTGGACCTCCTCGCGCTCCGTCTCCTCCTCGAACGCGGCAAACGTTTGAGCGCCTTCAGCGGGCTTTAAACGGATCGGATGGACGATTTTGAAATCGGCCATGACTTCGGTAATCCTCCGCTTCAGCACATATTGTATCGTATCGCACCAATGCGACCCGATATCCGCAATCGCTCTCGAAGGGCCGTTCACCTCCGTCTCCAGCCTCCAGCTGTAATCGGTATCCAGCAGCAGCCAGTCCTGCAAATACCCGCCGTACACCAGATTCACCCTGCCCTGATCCTCCGTATGCAGCATTTCCCTCACCTGCGATACCATCGGGTAATGCCGGTAATTAAAGCAGACGCCGCTGATCACGTCCGCCTCGGCGGCAAGCTTCATCAGCTCCGACGTCTGGCTGCTGTCGACCGCGAGCGGTTTTTCGGATAATAGATGCTTTCCGGCCAAAAGCGCCTTGCGGTTCACTTCATAATGCAGCGCATTCGGCGTGCAGTTATGAACCGCCCGGATCTCCGGGTCAGCGAGCAGCTCGTCCGCCGAAGCGTAAGCCATCGGAATGTTGTGCTTTCGCGCAGCTTCCCTGCTCTTCTGCTCCGAGCTTCCTGCGATTCCCCATACCTCAACCAGAGGTATTCTTCTCAATGCTTCGATGTGAGCCTGCGCCGAAAAGCCTGTCCCCACAATGCCTACCTTGATCGTATTCATCACGAACGCCTCCTTTTCCCGTTCATTACCCTGTTCAGGATCGCTGTAACCACAAGCATGGAGCAGGGAACGGGCGGACTCGGGAGAGGTACACGCCAAAGAACGGCTACCGGGCAGGGAGGCGACTGAAAAACTAGCGGAGAGTGCGGAATCGTTCTGTAGAAGCGAATGCGTTCGCCTTTGTCCTTGGATTTCAACCGTTACAAGCTGGATATAATCAAAGAGATCCTGGGACAACAGCGATCGGAAGAATGTTCCGTACTCGGAGCGATGCCTTTTTCAGTGGCCTCCGGGCAGGAGCCGTTTCTTTTTCTCATAAACCATTCATTTTTCGCGGAGATGCTCCGCGGCCGGAAGCAGAGCTTTTCCCGAAAAGGGCCGCTCTAGGCACGCTGCGAAGCACAATCACTCCTGCCGCTAAGGATGCCAGGAAACAGCCGCTCACAAGAAGCGTAATACCGGACAGCTCCAGAACAGACCGTCCAAGATAGGTCTGCCACCCCATAGCCAATAAGCCAAGCAGGAAAGCTAGGCCTGCCGCATGAACGCCGAGCATCTGCACCCTCGCAGCCAGCGAAGCCCGCCCCGCCAGCCAACCGACAACCGGCAGTGCTTGCAGAGCATGGAAACCAAGGCCGTGCAGCCAAATGATGTTGCCGTGATCGCCGACGATCCTGCCTTGATTCTCCGAAATCCAGATCCCCGCTGCAAAGGAAATCACAATCGCGATCATCGCATAACGAATGCCCACAGTCAGCTCCGGATGAAGCGTATACACCTGTCTGCGGAAGTATTGCGCCGCCAGAAACAAGTAGAATAAAATCAACAGCAGGGCTACAAAAGCGAATACCGAACCGACCGTTACATCAAAGGGTGTCCCGCCCTTCACGAACCGCGGATTGACGCCCCGGAAATTTTGTACCGTTTCGGCAAAGTAGGAATAAAGCGCAAGCATAATATAAGACCAGCGGAAAACCGCTTTGCGCTTCCTGCCCATCAACGATTGCGGAACAATCGCCGCCGTCGAAAGCAGAAATAATCCGAGCGCCGCATTAAATGACACGGCATTGGCGATATTTCCTTTGGGCGAAACGTCCGCCCCGTACATCCATACCCAAGCCTGGCACAGCAGCGCAAGCACAAACCCGAGAATCGCGGTCAGCACCAGCGCCCGCTCTCCCTCAAACATGTTTCCTTTAGCTGCTTCTCTTCTTCTCATTGTCCGCATCATCGTATCCCCCGCATCCATTTCCATTGTGTCGCTCACTGTGTTCCATTGTACCGCCAGGAAATTTTTGCAAACACATGCTCAGGCCCAGACCTTAGTCCGGACCTTAGTCCAGTAGGCTCCCCGACTTCGGGGTCACGAAATAGAGCGGCATATGAGACATCTCAGAAAGCAGCATATTATTATAGAAGGAACTCATCAATGGAAGGGGCTACCACTGCCCTATATTTCGAAAAGGCTGCGGGCTTAAACAGGAGGGATGCTTCATCAACCGGTAAATACCGGCGGGGCGAGCAGCGGTTAAGAGGTAATAGGTTCGGAGCAGATCGGCTGCAGAGAAGTAAAAATGCAAAAGGCGCCTCGACGGCGCCTTATTACTGATTTCGCCCGCAGGCTATCCGATTACACGTGATAGCTGCCCATCGGCTCGTTCAGCACCCATTCCAGCAGAAGGATCATCTCATCCAAGCGTTCGATTTGGGCGGATATCGTATGAGCTGCCTCCAGCTCTCCGGAGGATGCCTGCGGTTCGCTCGACAGCCGGCCTTCCAACGCTTGTTTCTGCAGCTGCAGCTCATTAAGCTTGCGTTTCACTTGCATTTCAGTTCTCATCCGAAGAAGCACATCCTTTGGGCATGTTTTCTTATTAAAATAAGCGAAATCGCCCTCGTTAGCAAGTTATGGCAACGTATTCGCCAGGAGTTTCACTTTAAAATGAAAGTTTGTATAGAACATGCCCGAATTTTGGTATACAATATACTAAATTACTATAGCGAATCGGGGTGTCATGATGAAAAGCTACTTTATTTTAAGCATGTGTTTTTTGTTTCTGGTGCAGTATTTCGTTCATTCCGCTTGGCTGCAGTATGCTTTAGCCCTTGCTGCCACTATCGCCTTCGGCGCCAGCATTGCATGGGCCAAGCCGATTCCCCGTCTGTTCAGCATACTGATGTTCGCCGCAGGGGCCATCCTCACTTATTCCAAAGGACAAGGCATGCAAGCCTTGGCCCAAGGCGTTACGACCAACCTTCCTTTGCTGACCCTGCTTGTCCTGGTGCCGCTGCTGTCGATTCCGCTGAAGCTTGGCGGATTTTTGGATTCCATCCTCGCGTATTTGCAGCGGTACAAGCATCAGCCGAGAAAAATGTTCGCCGGCATGACAGCCGTACTCTTTTTCCTCGGCCCCATCCTCAATATCGGCTCGATTCGCATTATGGACGAACTGATCAAAGACCTGCGCTTAAATTCCACCCTGCTGTCCAAGGCGTATCTCGTCGGATTTTCCACCACGATTCTATGGTCTCCCTATTATGCAGCTGTCGGCCTTACACTGCTGTATCTCCATGTTGCCGTTACCGACTATATGCTTTACGGCTTCGGCATTGCCGTTTTGTTCCTGGTCGTTGGCAATGTGCTGTTCGGCATTTGGTCCGGCAGACAGCAGCTCCACAGCGAAGAAGCTCCCGGCGAAGCGGCTCCGCCTACCCCGAAGGACCGTACAAAAGTCCGGCTGCTCGCCTGGATGCTTGTCGCCTTGATGGGGATCATCATTGCCGCGGAATCGATCACCCATTGGTTCGATTCTCGTTCTTGTCAGCCTGCTCGCGCTATTGTTCCCGCTCTGCTGGGGTCTCTTCTCACGTCAATGGACTGCGCTTCGGCGGCAGGTCGCCGATTATCGGGAAAAAGCCGTACCCGTCATGAATAATGAAATCATCATGTATATCAGCGCAGGATTTTTCGGCCAATCGCTCCAGGGGACAAGCCTGGGCCAAGGAATCAACGTGCTAATGACGAACCTGGCGCAGATCTCCTTCCTGCTGTTCGCCTTGTTCGTTCTGGTTGTGATGGTCTGCGTTACATTTGTCGGAATTCATCAGGTCGTTGTCGTTACCGTGCTGGCCACCCAGATGGATCCGGTTCTGCTCGGCACCACCAAGGAAATGCTCGCGATGGTCATTATGCTGGCCTGGTTCGCTTCCTCGATTCTTAGCCCGGTCAACCCCGTTAATTTGTTGGTCAGCTCCTTGGTCAAGAAATCCAGCATCGAAGTCGGCATCCGGGACAATGGCGCATACGTGCTCGTCGTCAGTGCCCTTGGCATTCTGCTGCTGACCTGGATTCATTAGCTTCATAAACAAGCAAAGGCTCCGCATAATGGCAATGCTGCCTGCTATGCGGAGCCTTCGATTTGTTGACTTTCGTATCCGTTGACCTTAACCGTCTCCTCACAAGCTTTGAGTGATATGCACTATTTTTTGAATAACGGAATGAACTTCATGACTGTCCTTAATTGTAACCATATAATCCGCTTCGCCTTCTGCCGGCTCCGTCATATCGCTATGATGAGCTTCGGCGTTTTGCCGATGAAGCACTTCCGCAAAATTAGCAGCCGTCCTGAAAATAGCTGTGCTGCGCTGACTATTGGCAATGCGAGCTTGAAGAATTGAATCGGGGATATCCAAATGAACAAGCACGCTGATAAATCCGTTCTGACGAAAACGTTCGAGCATAGCCAGCCGGCCTCTGCGAGAGCGATTGGCGTTACATAAAATAAGATGAAAATCCGTTTCATGAACAGCATAATTTACAATCGTTCGGGTAATGGCGTACTTGATAGTGTTAGGTCCTTGTTTGGGCAGTAAGGTTCTGTAGTGCGTATTTATGAAATCAGCATGGTTATCCTGGTCAATCACGAGCGAATTGGGCAAATGCTGTTCCAGGGCTTTGGCAAATGTCGTTTTCCCGCTGTGGGTTTTACCGACAGTCATGACCACTATCCTTTTCATTTAGCAGCTCCATTCTCACTGAGAAGTCAATTTGAAGCGTTCTCCAGGTTTTTGAAAAAAACGATTTTATAATCGACTCTCTCCAGCATCTCTTCCAGCTCCTTCATTTGATTGACCACTTTCTCGCGATAGGTCTCCATAAATTCCCGGCGCGCCGTTACGGTAGAAAATTCGCTATTGTGCAGGGCTACATACTGCTGCATCTCATGAATGGGCATCCCCATCTCGCGAAAGTATTTGATCACCTGGAACCAGGCGATATCCGACTCCGAATACTGACGGTACCCTTTTGCGTCCCGTGCTATCCCGTCAATTAAACCGATTTGCTCATAATACCGCAGCGTATGGATGCTTAATCCCGTTTCTTCGGAAACTTGCTTGCTCGTAAATTTATTTTTCATAGCTGAATTATAGCATGGATTAAATTCGTGTTGCTATCGAGCGCACTCTATACTTTATCATTTCTTTTGAAGTTATGATTTCATTTTCAGGAGGAATGGTTTATGCGTATTTTTGTAACCGGAGCAACAGGATTTATCGGATCTGCCGTCGTTCAAGAACTGCTTGCCGCAGGACATCAAGCCGTCGGGCTTGCCCGCTCGGATCAGGCTGCAGCAGCATTGAAATCCGCCGGTGCGGACGTACATCGCGGTGCCCTGGACGACCTGGATAGCCTGCAAAAAGGGGCCGCGGCTGCCGACGGCGTCATCCACCTTGCCTTCGTTCACGACTTCTTGAACTTCGCGGCCGCCGCCGAGACCGACCGGCAGGCGATTGAAGCGATCGGAGCGGCGCTTCAAGGCTCCGGCAAGCCGCTCGTCGTCACCTCGGGGACGATGATGCTTCCGCAAGGACGTCTCGGGACGGAAGAGGACGCGCCGCTCGCGACCACACCGCGGCAATCCGAGAGCGCCGCACTTGCGCTGGTTGAGCGCGGGGTGCGATCCTCGGTCGTCCGTCTCGCGCCGTCCGTGCACGGTCCCGGCGATCACGGCTTCGTCCCGCAGCTGATCCGCATCGCCCGCGACAAGGGCGTCTCCGCCTGCATCGGCGACGGTTCCAACCGCTGGCCGGCTGTGCACCGCCTCGATGCGGCGCGCCTGTTCCGGTTGGCTGTGGAGGCCGCACCGGCCGGATCACGGCTGCACGGCATCAGCGATGAAGGCGTGCCGTTCCGCGACATCGCCGGCGTCATCGGCCGCCACCTGAACCTGCCGGTCGTCAGCGTTTCCCGCGAGGATGCAGCAGCCCACTTCGGCTGGCTGAGCGGTTTCGCGGCTGCCGACAATCCTGCATCGAGCGCAAAGACACAGCAGCTCCTGGGCTGGAAGCCCGTGCATTCCGCACTGATCCCGGACCTCGAAGAAGGTCACTATTTTAGCAGCTGAGCCGCTCTCCAAATGGAACAGAGGCGATTTTCCGGTACTTGCCGGGAAATCGTCTTTTTAGGCTCGGACACTTTTCGCCTAAAATAACAAAAGAGAGGCACATAGAGCCGGTGCCTCCCTTTTCCCATAAGGTCCTATTGCTTCTTGGAAGACTTGGACGAGCGGTGCCCTCCATGACCGCCGTGACCATCGTGTCCGCCATGACCCCCATGTCCTCCGTGCCAGCCGCCATGCCAACCGCCGTGACCGCCGTACCAGTTGCCGTGCCAGCCGCCGTACGGATAGCCCCACGGATTGTAAGGCGTCGGAATCGGCACCGGATAGACCACGGGATATTGAGTCGTGTATGGATATTGTCCATAAGGATACTGCCCGTAAGGGTAGCTGTAAGGGTTGTAAGACATGTCAGAAATCTCCTCCAATCCATTGATACTATACACTATGCCCAGCGGAGAAAACTGGTTGCTTGCCCATAAAAAAATAGACGAGCGAAGCACCGGCTCCGTTCGTCTGTTTTTTTCGAGATGCAAAATGCAAAGCCGATGAACCGGCTCTCAGTCATGAAGCCCCAGCTGACGTTCCAGCCATGCATAAGATTGCTCGCCGCAAACCTCATGACCGCCGGGGAACAGATGGGAGTCCAGCTGCTCCGGTACGCCGGCCGCCGCGTAGATCCGCTTCAAGGTCGCGAGCGCTTTCTCCGTGCCGCACAGCGGGAACAGCTCGTCCTTCTGTCCGGCTTCTATAAACAGCGCCCGCGGAGCCGTCAGACCGATCAAATCCGGCATTTCGGCATGACGCAGAATACCGGGAATATAATTATCAATACAGTGTCGGCGGTGCAAAATACTGTCGTAGAACGTATTCGTATAGCAGCTTACGACGGCTGCGCGAATGCGCTCATCCAGCGCTGCCGTGAAGGCGGCCACCAGCCCGCCGCCGGACAGCCCGAAGATGCCGATCCTTGAAGCGTCGATCTCCTCGCGCGACGCTGCGTAGCTGACCGCCGCCATCGTCTCCTGGATGCGTATGCCGGCAATCGTCTTGCCGAGCATCATCAGAAAGACGCCGATCGGAAAGCACGAATTCGTATCGCGGTTCACGATCGTCTCGTTCTCCAGCTTGCGTTCGCCGAATCCTAGCAGCTCCGGCACGATCACGGCAAAGCCCCGCTTCACCAGCGCGACGCCGAACTTCCGGTGCACGTTCGGATCATCCGCCGCTTCGCTTCCGTCAGGAAGCAGCCCTACGACGGATTTGCTGCCGTAGCCATGGCCGTGGCAGGCGACTACAGCGGGAAGCTTGCCCTTTGCGCTCTTGGGCAGCAGCACATAGACCGGCATCGTGAGCGAGTCCGCAGTCGTCAGCTCGATTCGCTCCCGCACGTAGCCGTCGCATTCGACCCGCTCGAGAAGACGTGGCGCAAGATCGGCCGTCGTTTCCTCCAGACCGCCAAGCGTTTCGATGAATTTGCTTCGCAGCTCCGCCCGCCAATCGAGCCACTCGTCCCGGCTCCCGGCTTGAAACGACAACCGCTGCGTGTCCGCTGCGTTATACAGCTTTTCCAAAAACGCGTCCGGATTCCACATCGCTCGCTGTCGCCCCTCTCTTAGTTCTCGGAAGCCGCAGCTTCGATCTCCAGGCAAGCCATCACAAACGGCGCGTAGCCCTTCGGATCGTCTCTGCGCACAGGCTCGCTGATATAGTAAGCGAACGAGCCGTCGCGGTACGGCTTATTGCCCAGTCCTGCAACGCTGCAGATATGATCCAGATAGTAGGCGCCGTCCTCACCCTTGCCTACGCAGCGCTCCACCAGACCGGCATGTCCGCGTCTTGCCGCTGCCAGCGCGTCCTTGCCCAGGTAGCCTTTGCGCGCGCCTTTGGCCAGCGCATACACGAACATGGACGAGCCGGAAGCTTCCAGGTAGTTGCCCTTGCGGTCGGCAAGATCGGTCACCTGGTACCACATGCCGGACTCCGCATCCTGGTATTTCATGACCGCTTGCGTCAGCCGGTAAAAGATACCGACAATTTGGCCGCGCTTCGGATGCTCCAGCGGCAGGTAATCCAGCACGTCGACAATCGCCATCACATACCAGCCGATCGCGCGGCTCCAGAAATGCGGCGAGCAGCCCGTTTCGTTATCCGCCCAGCGCTCCTCCCTCGTTTCATCCCAGCCGTGATACAGCAGGCCGGTAGCCGGGTCGCGGGAAACCTTTTCCATCAGCAAAATTTCGTTCGCCACATCGTCGTACCACTCAGACTCGTTGAACATTTGAGCGTAAGCCGCAAGCAGCGGAGAAGTCATGTAGACGCCGTCCAGCCACATCTGGAACGGGTAAATTTTCTTATGCCACAGGCCGCCCTCGCTCGTACGCGGATGGCCTTTCAGCTGGGTGACGAGCAGCTCGATCGCTTTCTTGTAACGCTCCTCACCTGTTCTGTCATACAGCATGAACAACGACTTGCCCTGGTTGATCATGTCGACATTGTACTCGTTCAGCTCGTACGTATCGATGCTGCCGTCCGGTTGAATAAACAGATCAATATTCTCTTTAATATATTGATAGTAACGGTCGTCCCCCGTTGTATACCATAGACGCTCCAGCATCGTCAACGCGCAGCCGTTCTCATAGTTCCAGCATCTTCTTTTTTGAAAAGGCATATCCGATACGATCGGGTATTTGTGAATAAACGAATCCGCCATAGCTACAGACCAAGTAGTGCTCATTGCTTCGTTATCCTCCTTCAATAGTTAAGTCATGCTTCATCGGCCCAGAAAAGCAACCGCTTTCATTTGGAAGCCAAGTCCATTTCTACCTTAGCATATTTGCCGCCAAGAAACTTATCGTTTCTTGCCCTGTTTCTATCTATCTTTATATTATTTTGTTCAAATGACCGGAAAACAAGCGGAATATGGGTCCCGCTGCAGCTCCGCCGACGGTTTGTTCCCTGCACGGAACGCAGAGAAACAAAGCAGGCTGCCTCCGCAGCCCGCTTCGTTCTGCCTTGCGTAGGTATCGCGTCATGCGGCTCAGTTCGCAATCGGATAATCCACGACGACGACGTTGTCGAGAATACCGTCCAGCATGCCGACAAACTGCTGATGCGCCGGGTGCGGCCCGTAAGCGCGCAGCGCTTCCTGATTCTCGAACGTCACGCGGAGTCCAAGCGTATAGCCGTGGATATTACCGGTTTCCTCCGTTACATTAATCCCTGCCGTCAAATCGACAATACCGGGAATACGGCCTTTGAAGGACAGCAGCGCTTCCAGCAGTCCCTTCTCCATCTCCGGCTGAAACCGTTCATTGAACTTAAAACAAACAATATGCTCGTACATAGACAAAGCTCCCCCAATCGATTAAGTAGTGTGCGGTCAAGCTCCATTGCAAGCATAACATAGCGCTTGAGGTGATGGCTTTATGTTTTCAAAGAATACCTAGGTGAAATCCGTGAATTGGATGAGAATTAGCGGTAATTTCACGTTCGTAAGCTTGGTTAGTCTGACTCTAACAATCTCATAGCACTGTCAAATCCATCGCCGTTTAACCGCAAAATACTTTCATCACGCTCAGCTGCACTCTTGCCTCTCTCACGGACCAGCTGTAAAGCTCGAGCCGCATTCCCCACACAACGCTCCGCATCCGAGTATCCTTGCTCGATTAATGCACTTATTCGATCCCGACGAAAATCAAATAAGCTGGAGAACAAGCCGTCAGGGTGAAGGGACTTCTCCGGTCGGATTTCAATTATATTCGTATCCGGAAACTCATGCCTATTAAAGAAAGAGCCATCCGATAGGTTGACTACAATACAATGCTTACAGCCAGCCTGAACCAGCGGAGTTATAGGCGTATTTCCCCTGGAAGTCATGGCCCCGCCAATACCTCCGTCAACGTAACGCTGCCCTTCCACAATTTCACTGCCATAGGCTACCGGGATAGCGGCGCTGGCAAGAACAATAGACAAGCGCTGCGGCTGCGGCAGACTATTTAGCAGAAAATAATCTGAATCTGCCGTATCTTTCATTCCCAAGCCGGACAACACATATGCTATAATATCCTCCATCGTGCCTTGACTCTTATAGGCGGATATCCAAATGGGAGGGGACGCTTCGAGGTTACCTAGCCCCAGTTCCCCTTCCAGCAGATTCTGCAGGAATCCATTATCCAGCAGTCCTTCCTTTAATTTTCGGTATAGGGGGTTCTCATAGATCGTGCGACGGGTCGCTTCCGCATGATTCAGCATACCGCTTTTCTCGGAAAGCAGCTTCAGCAAATCTTTGAATAAAGCCAGATGAGGATGCGTGAGAGCATATTTTTTCATAGCCGAGTTCATAAATCCCAAAATTATGGATTGATAATTTACCTTCATCACTTCATCCGACTTAAGGGAAAACCAGATGTCCTCCAATCGTTTAACACCTGCTGTAAATGAAGAGGCTGCAGCTAGGAATACTGCATTTAATGCGCCGATGCTTGCTCCCGCATAAGCTGACGGGGCCATTCTCTGGTCAGCCAAATAGCGCGCAACTCCAACCTCGTATGCCCCTCTAGCACCGCCGCCGGATAATACCAAACCGAATGGGTTAAAAGCCTGAGACATGCATACCCTCCCTTTCCAATCGGCCTCTTGACTCCTTCAGTAAACGCTCGCTTAGTCTTCTGCTGCTAAATACGAATGGAATAGCCTGCTCGGTGCAGTCTAATTCAGTCTGAATAAATTCGGAAGCATCTGCATCCCCCTGCTTCCAAGCCAAACTGCGTAAGATCGTGGACTGCAGGGTTCCTTGCTCAGATTCGGACTGCAACAAATAAGAAAACATTTGCTTGTGGGTCTCCTTCTCCTGCAGCATCGGTAAAATCCAATTCACTGTAGGCATTAACTTCTCTGGGATTCCTGCTTTATTCTCCAATACAATCGCACATTTATAATATAATTGCTCTCTGAATTCCGGGTTGGCTGCATCATATATACCAAAAGGGCCCCAGTTCAAAGCTTCAATGACAAGCAGCATCTGAGTCAGCGGCGCGAATTGCTTATACCCCCCGCCTTCCCATTTATCGAACTCTTTGTTCATATGGATTAATGCACTTTGTCTCAAACCGATAGACTGAAGTTCCTTTTGAAGCTCGCTGGTACGCTTCTGGTACTGCCGTTCCATTTCTTGTAATCTTTCCTCGAGGTCTTTAACCGTTTGTTTCAATTCCAAATGCTTGAGAACTAGCTTATGCACACCGTTTCTTGTTTCCGCTAATTTTCCTGAAACATACGCTAACGCGCGGTCCGTCTGAATTTGCCCGGCCTGCAGGTTCTCCAGCCAAATTGAGGCTGTATACAGCCCTTTGGTTAGATTCTGGTCGATATTCTGCTGTCTTCTGGCTGTTCTGCCTGTAAGAGCATCCCATGCTCTCGTGAAAACATCCTGACTGCCGCCTTCCCTGAGCCGGATATGCTCCTGCGCCACTTCCAGCCCATTAACCAAGTCCACAATCATTTTATCTTGAAGAACCGGTACGCTTTCCAGCAGGCTTCGAAGCTCCTCATCTCTTAGATATTCCTGCGTAAACCCAGCTTTGTTCATGTTAGGCTAACCTCTTCTTTCTTTAAAACGGCTCCTGATCTAACTTCATCCAGAAGGGGAACCAGATCTTGTTGATGAAGCTCAGCTATCGAGAGAAGCCACTCCATAGCTGATAGCAACTTTCCCAAGGTTTCCTCATTTTCTTGCTTATCTTTTAACCCGTCCAACAGATTACCTCTGTATTTGTCCAGGTACTGCTTCAGTTCATTAAAATATAATGCCAAATTAACAGCCAATTCTTTGGAAATATACTGCTCCAAATCTTTTTGCAGCTTTTGCTGTGCTTTCTCCAGATCGGCCACCACTTCTTTACCTATTCGCTTGGTATCTACATGGTATTCATCCTCATGTACAGTATATTGTACGGCATGCTCCTTCAACCAAAGCGTATACCAGCGCCGTTCATACCGGGTCTTTGTTTTTTCAACACTTGTTTCCTCGATTGAATCCCTGGTGATGTGATCAAAGTTTACCTTTATTTCTTTAATAGCATGCTGTTGAAAGGAAATTTTAAGATCGAACGCATTATTCAGCGCTTGCGCCGCGTGTTCAAGGACTGGGCTCACCTCCTGGTGAATCCGCTGTTGAAGCTGTGACTCCATCTCTTGAACCGATTTATTGGCAAGGGCTTGAATTTCTTCGGAAATACGGCCCGTATCACTTTGAACTGCCGCATGAATCTTTTCTAAAAAGGCGTGCGCATCACTTTTGTTCGAAAATTTGTTCTTACCGCTTTGATCGATTTCTATGTAGGTATAGGTCTTATAGTTAGGGTTCAGTATGGAGGTTATCCATTTAGTCATGCTTCTTTTTCTTTCTTCTTCTTTTTTAGCCTGCTGCGCCTCTAAGCGTTTGCCGTGTATAAATAGATTTTCGATTAATTGTTTGAGCGCCTTATTTCCTTGCAAGAAAATATCGTTTGTTTCGGCGGACAGCTTCTTCAGGGCATTTTCCGAAATCTTATTCGTGCTTTGCTGCGCCTGCTCGATACTAATGATGTTTTCTTCCAAATCCTTGATAAATTGCTTTAACTCGTTGATATCAATATGCACACTGCCTGTTCTCATTTTTAAATATTGAACAATCTGCAGATCGTAATAGTTCATTTTCTCAACCGCCGATTTTAAAGCAATGAGTGCCGCCTCACTATATGCCTTACCAATTACTTGGTCCAATGGCTCAATAAACATGCTTTTTTTCCATAGGCGTTCCGCACTTTGCTTTACACGAGCCGCATCTCCAAGTTCTTCTTCCCAATCCAGTCCCAAAGCTCTTTGTCCGAAATCCTCCACCCACTCAGCTTCATCAGCGGAAGGCAACGTTCCATGGATTGCCAGCTCATTCAAGGCGTAGTTGGCCAGGTATCCATATTGGCTTGATACGGGAAAGACCCGTTCCTGCGGAAGATCGTTCTCGAATAGTTCCTTGCTTACAAACCGTCTGACATCGGCTTCCCCCATGGAATTGCGGTCTTTCTGATCAAACTTGTTAACGAGAACGAACAATCTGTCTCCAGAATGTCGGGACACCTGCTCGATAGATGCTCTGACCTCGGCATCCGCTTCGGAATTCAGCTGTGTGTAGTCCAAAACAGCCAGGACAGCAGAAGCCTTTTGCAGCTGTTCTTCTAATATTCCCCGTAAATGAGCTTGTCCGGCCTCGTTTGGTTCAGGCGTATCAATCAGTGCCAGACTGCCTTTGATTTGCTGCTCTTTACCTTTAAGGTGATAAAACTCTACCTCAATCACAGGAAACTCATTCATAGAACTGTATTCGATCAAGGGCGATGGAAGATTCAAATTTTTAAGTTCACACATTCTTGAAATGTCGTTAAGCGACTTCAGAAAATTAAAAATACCTTCGTTACCCGAGTAATTTTCATTTAATTCACTAATTTTTCCCGATAGTATCCCCTCAATAAGCTGTTGGCCGTCCTCAGACGCACTAATCGGCAGGGCCATCCTCTCTTCGTTACTCATAGCAAGCAATGCGTTCTTAATTGCAAGAATAGCTTTATTAAAAGGTCCGGGCTTAGGAAAACGCAGCTGTGGCGTTTCTTGGCTCCTTTTATGTCGAATCACGGTTGGTAGCGTAGTCATAGGTCTATTTCGGTTCGGCAGCACCTCACGTCCGATAATCGCGTTAATCGTTGTTGACTTGCCCGCCTTCATGGTGCCTACGACTGCCAATGTCATTTCGAGTCCTTCAACCTTGGATACTTCATCCGTTAAGGTCTGATGCCAAAGAGTCGCCAGATTCCGGTCGAGTGAACGCTCCACTCCATCCTGATCGTTCTTAAGCACATGCTCCGTCTGTAAAAGCTCGCTTAATAAGCTTTGCTGTTTAGCCAGCAATCTTTGTACTTCCTGACCAATAGCCGTAATCGTGTTTATAAACATGTTGTTTTCCTCCTGATAGCCACATAGGCCTTTTGCTGTAATAAAATAGTTCTTAGAACCTATCAAACTAGTAATTCGACATACTTTTCATTCATTCCTTCTAATTTTTCCAGACTTTGGACTATAGAAATTACCGTTTTAGAATACCCTGGCGAGTTGATAATAGATTGTCACAACTTAAAAGAATAAACCTGGGCCAGCGCCCAGGTTCCCGGTAATTTCAACTTGATGGAGAAATTCACATTTTAATTTTACGAGTAATCGCCGTCACGTTCCCGGTATTGGCCCGGCGTTTGGCCGAACGTTTTGCGGAACGTGCGGATAAAGGCGCTAATATTTTTGTATTGCAGTCTCTCCCCGATTTCGGAAATTTTGAGCGTTGTCGTTTCCAGCATAAGCCTGCCCATATTCATCCGGTATTCGGACAAATATTCGCTGAAAGTGACCCCCATCTCTTTCTTGAATACACGGCTCACGTAAACCGGGTGAAAGTTTAAGGCGGATGCGCACGATTCCAGCGTAATACCGCGGTCATACTGCTCATGGATCATACGGACCATCCGCTCTGCAATATTGCCATACTGCGCATCAGCTTTCTCCGACAGCAGATTGACGACCGGGCCGAACAGCCGCGATTCGAACCATGCCGCTATCTCCTCACGGGTCTGCAGCTTGAGAAACTTCTCCAGCTCCCTTTCGCCGACCAGCACCTTCCCTGCCGAGGCCCCCTGCTCCTGCATCAGCTGCACGATCCGCGAAATAAGCTGAATGAATAAAAGCGGAGGCTCGCATGCAAAGCTGTCCTTGACCAGCACGGCGTTCAAATAATTGCGCAGCGCCTCCGATGCCTGGTCTGCTTTCAGCCCGCGGAGCGCCTGCACGACTCTCTCCTCAAGCGCTTTGACCTGCGTGTAAACGACCGCTTCCCCGTTCTGCTCGATATCCTCGTAATGCACAATGATGTCCGAGCCCAGGCTCATTCGGCATCGAAGGGCCGCGAGGCTCTCGTTATACGCCCCGATCGTTTCAGACGGCTTCGCAAACGCGGAGCTGATACCGATACTAACCTTCAGCTGCAAAACCTGCTCTACCTTCGATTGGACCAGCTCCGCCATCCGGTAGACGCGGGCTCTGAGAGGCTCCGTTTCATCCGTGTCCAAAGCAAGCAGTGTAACCTGGGACGTATGAAGCACAATCGGACTGAATCGCCGGTCCGGCGGCAGCAGCTCGGCGACGATATTGTTTACCGCAAACAGCAGCAGCTCCCGGTCTCGCTCCTCATAACGGGTCCCCTGCAAGGAGTCGATCTGTACCGCCAGCACGCACAGGCGGCCCCAGCCCGCCGGAAAGCCGTACATCCGGGAACGGTACAGAAAATCCCCGTCCGTCATTTGGCCGCAGAACAGCTTCAGCACAAAAAACTCCTTTAGCTGCGCTGTTTGACCCTTCATCTGCTCCTGCAGCCGGGAACTCGATACAGTCAGCGTTTCGAGACTCGCCTGAATATATTCCAGCTCGTCTCTTCGGATACCGTGCCGTGAGGTCTCCGTCTCCACGGTTTGCGTCAGCTCGAACAGCCTGCCGATCGGCGAATACATCCGGCGGCTGCCGACGAATGCAAGGCCGGCGACGACAAGCAGAATGAGCAGACATGCCGCGACGGTCGCGAGAGCAATCTTTTTCGTTTCCTTGGTCATCTCTTCGATGGATACAACCGATACGTACGTCCAGCCGTTATGACTCGAAGTGCGGTACAGAGCCGCAGCATCCGCTCCCTGGAGCTTAAAGCGAAGCATTCCCTGCTTCCTGCCGCCTTCCCGCTCCTGGGAAGAAATCTGTCTGCTGATCTCTGCATATGACGCCCGATCCGGCGCTGCCGATAAAAACACATGCCCCTGCGGGTCCGATCACAAAGCTGCTGCCCAGCCGGCTGGCCGGCGCCAAGCCTTCCCGAAGCTCCGCAGCGGAAATCTGAACGATCAGCAGCCCTTTGGGCTCGCTCGTCTTCATCTGCATCGGCAGCTTCATAACTAGGCTGACCGTATCGGCCGGCTTGTTCTGAAGGTCTTTATCGTTCGGCTGCTGACCGGCGGCCTGCCCTCCGTCCTTATCCGTACGCCAAAACATATTGGCGGGCTCCGCCGCATAAGCCGTAAACTCCGGCAGCTGCTCCAGCTCGCTCAGCTGCTTCAAGGATTCCAGGCTGATCGCCCAATTATGGCCAAAATTGACCAGATACGCCTGTTTAACGATCGCAGGCCCGCGCAGATGGGCCAGCTCTGTCGTCAGCTCCCTGACCCTTGCGAAATCGCCGCTCGTCAAGCCGCTGTTCATTACCGACTGTACCGCAGACGAGTTGGCCAGCTGCATGGCCGACATTTCCAGCGTCTGAAGCATCTGCTCCACGCGCATCTGGGTTTGCAGCAGCAGCTGCATATTGCCCTCGTTCACCTTCGCTTCGATATCCCGGGTAGCAATGGAATAGGAAACGAGGCCGATCAATACGGTTGGAATCGTCCCAAGCACGAGGCTGAAGCAGAGCAGCCGCAGTAAATAATTGCGCACCCCCGTTCCCCCTTCCTTTCAAAATCCGCCTCCGGATTTTTTCTGTTTTCTTCCATTTAAGCAAGCGCGTCACATTCGCGCGCATCTGCCTCCGCTTCAGGCTCGCATGGCTCCCTATGCTCCCGAGGCTTACAGCCTGCCTTCTAAGCGAAACGGAACCAGTCGAAGTCCGCATAGCCTCCTTCTGCCGGCACCGTGCCTGCAGCGCTCTGCTCCTCGAACCGGAGGCAGAACAAGCCCAGCTTGGCGCCGACCCAGCCGCCCGGCACGGCTGCGAACGGCTCTCCTACCGCAGCGTACCGCTCGCCACCCAGACTGTACTCGAACGTGCACCGCGCCTCAAGCTCCACCTGGACGCGGAAATAAACCGAACGGGTCCCTTCCGGCAGCGGCAGCGCGACTGCCGTCTCCTCCGCGGAGCTCTCCTTGCCGCCCGTGCCGTGCACGAAGACAAGCCGGGTTCCGCCTGCCACAGACTCAATGGCAATATACCGGTATTGGTGTCCGAACACGGTCAGTCCCGCCCGTTCTCCCGGCCGCCCCGGCACAAAATCGAGCTTGGTGCCGGCTGTAAAGCCGGGCGCCGGTAGTTTCTGACACAGCACGTTCGGCGCTTCATACAACGAGAGAGCCGTCCCCGCAAAAAGCCGCAGATGGCCCGGACGCGCCGCAAGCGAAGCCCATTCCGGCTTCCGGTTCGCCTGCCACTGCCACTGCAGACCCATAGCCGGTCCGTCGAATTCGTCGCTCGTATCCGGCACCGTAAACGGCCACTCGCGTCCGACGTCCGGCTTCCGGTACTCAAGCACCGGCTCGCCGATGCCGTCGCCGTTCGTGTCTACGCCCATTACAGGCCAGTCCTCCTCCCAGCGCATCGGCTGCAGGTGGATGATCCGCCCGTAGGCTCTACGGTCCTGGAAGTGAACAAACCAGGATTCGCCCGAATCCAGCTCGACGAAGCCTCCCTGGTGAGGCCCGTTCACTACGCTGTCCCCTTGGTGCAGCACGATTGTATCCTCGTACGGCCCCATAATATGCCTGGAGCGGAAAATCGTCTGCCAGCCCGTCGGCACGCCTCCCGCCGGAGCGAAAATATAATAGTATCCGCTGCGCTTATACAGCTTCGGCCCTTCCAGCGTCGGATGGTCTAACGTACCGTCGTAAACAATGCTTCCGTCGTCCAGCAAGGCTTTGCCGTCAGCGCTCATCCGGCAGATTTGCAGCTTATGCTTGATGCCGCAGCGGCTGTTGGCGAAAGCGTGAATCAGATAGGCCTGTCCGTCATCATCCCACAGCGGGCAGGGGTCGATCCAGCCCTTTACCGCCTTAACCAGATGCAGCGGTGTCCAAGGTTCGTGCAGGATCGGCGGCCGTCGTCATATAAATGCCCTCATCCGGCGCGCTGAAGTAAATCCACAACTTCCCGTCATGATGGCGGATGCTTGGAGCCCAGACCCCATCTCCATGACGCACCGTATCGTAGCCGCCCGGAAGCTCGTCTTGAATTGCATGAGACAGAAGCGTCCAGTTGACCAGATCCTTTGAATGCAGGACAGGCAGCCCCGGCAGGCTCGTAAAGCTGGAGGCGGTCATATAAAAATCTTCTCCCACTCGGATCACGTCCGGATCGGAATAGTCGGCATACAGAATCGGATTGCGGAAACGTCCATTGCCCAGGTCGGCGTACCATACCGGCCGTTCTTGACGATTAAAGCTCATCGGTCATAGCTCCTTTATAGGTTTGATCTGCAGCAAGCATGCTTTCGAGAAAGCGCTGTCTTTTCTCATACCCTTATTGTAATGGAAGCGCCCCCGGGCATCTACACCATACATGCTCAAATCAAAAAAATTGAACCTTTCTTGCACTAGGCCAGCTTACTATGAAGCCTGGGCGGACAGCGCCAAAAAAGCGCAGGTTTCCCCTGCGCCCTAATATCCGCTCCGCGCCCCCGTCAGGAGCTAAGACTGACCTCCGATTGCTTCTCCCTGGCGGCAACCATTACAAGCACCAGCACGCAAGCCAGTGCGATCCACGCATTATACAAAAATACACTGCGCATCCCGAACGCTTCACTCGCAAATCCTCCGGCAAAGCTGCCGATAATCCGCGCCACGCCGAGACTAAGCAGCGCGTGGAACGTTTGGCCGCTCGCCTTAAGCTCCTTCGGCACCTCTTGATTAATGAACATCGCAAGCGTCACGGACAGCACGATAAAGATAAGCCCGTGAAGCACTTGAGCCGGAAGCACCCACAGCGGATTATCGGTGAAATAAAAGGAGAACCACCGCAGCGATGCAGCCACGCTGGAAATAAGAAGAATGTGCGGAATCCGGATGCGCTTCAAGATCCGCTGGGCGAACAGGAGAAACGGAATCTCGCTCAAAGAGGAGATGACCATCGACCAGCCGAGCAGCACGCTGTCGCCGCCCAATTGCCGGTAATACACCGGAAAGAAGGTATAGTAATACCCCAGCGTAATTTGCAGCACCAGGCTGATCCCCATATAGGTCATCAATTTGCGGTTTTTGAACAGCACCCAAATTTGCATTTTACTTCCCGCCGACTGGTAGCCCGAAATACGCGGGAACCGGGTCAGCAGCAGCAGCGCCCCAAACATGATCAGGGCATAGACAGGAAACATATATCCGATATTGTGATCGGCTATGAAGCCGAACACCAGCGACATGATGGCGTAGCCGACCGTCCCTCCAAGCCGGATCGGCTCCAAACGACCATTTCTTATGCTTTTCCAGCTCTTCCAGCGTAATCGCGTCGCTGATCGCGGAAATAGACGTTTGAAAAAAAGTAAACAAGCATACCATGAACAGCAAATAAGCAAACGCCGTAGACAGCGGAAAAAATAAAATGATCACGCAGCAGCCGGCGATGAGCAGGGCCAGGACGGTATTTTTCGTCTTCGCGCGGTCTCCGACAGAGCCCCATAGGGGCTGGGCCAGTACGGCGACGAGCGGTCCCAGACTCAGCAGTGTGCCGATCTGCGTCGCTGAGGCGCCGATCGATTGAAAGTACACCGGCAGATACGTGCCGTATACTGCATTCCCCATATAAAATACCATATAAAACAGCAAGAAATAGGTCATCGATGATCGTCTCCGCTCTCTTGGGATAAATAAATGGTCAGCATGCACCCTATTATCGCACCCGCTCGGAGGGTTGACAATGCAATTTCGCGACATGCCGGCCGGAGCTTAGATCAGGCATGAAGCGCCAGCCTGCCGCTCCATTCCTTTCGGAAGACGCCTCCTATCCGGCACCGCCATTAGATAAAATGGAAGCTTGACCTGCAGAATAGCGGTGCAAAACGCTCCTTTCTACATATGATGAGATAAACCCCCAGGGAAAGGACTAATTACGTATGGAATATTTGGATATGCTCGCCAAATTGGGTGTCGGTAACGCCCATCCCGGCGGATTTGCCGCGACCCTTAGGCAGCTGGAGCAGTACCCGCTTCCCCCGGCTCCCGGATTCTCGAAGTAGGCTGCGGTACCGGGACGAGCCGCCTGCTATTTGGCGTCGCGGGGCCATGAGGTAACCGGGCTCGACATCCGGCCGGAGATGATTGCCAAGGCCAAGCTGCGCGCCGAGAAGGAACGGGCTGCAGCCTATTTTATTGAAGGCGACGCTTGCGCGCTTCCTTTTCCCGACCGCTCCTTTGACGTAATTCTTGTAGAATCGGTCTCTATTTTTACGGATACGTGCAAAGCGTTTACGGAATACTGCAGAGCTTTGCGCGACGGAGGCAGACTGTATGACAGAGAAATGGTTCAGCTCAAAGCCATGCCGGAGCATATGAACGAGGAAATCACCCGGTTTTATCAGGTAGAGCGAATTCGGGATCTGGCGAATTGGGAGGCGCTCGTGAAAAAGGCGGGATTCGAGAAGCAGCAGCTCGACGGCCCTTTTCCGTTTCCGGATATAAGCGAGGATCTAGTTCAGTACCCCGACGATCATCAGCTGATCGACCCCGGCTCCTTTACAGATCCCGATATTTGGGAAGTAACGTCAGCCTACAATCGAATCATGGAGCAGTACCGGGAATATATCGGATACGTATTAATTTGCGGAACCAAATAAAAAGCAAAAAAGGAGCAAGAATCCGTTATGGACTCTTGCTCCTTTTTCTGATTTCCATCGATTAGATCAAGAAACCAGCAGAAAGAATGATGACCAACAAGATATAAAGAACCAGAATGATGCCCGTCGAAGTATATCCGCATCCAACGCCGCTCATGGAATTCCCTCCTTCATCGTTTTCTATGACATGATATGCGCCTTCCGCCAGAATTGTATGGATTATAACCCATACCGAATTTGAAACTCTTCACGGCGGCTGTCTTGTCCTTTTAACCTCGAGGGGGCCAGCCGCCGGGAAGGAGGGATGAACGGAGTTAGTCGGCGACGACGGACGGCAGCGGATTTTGCCGGTGGCATTCTTCCATGACGGCGATTTGCTGGCGCAAATGCTTAACTGTCAAAAAGGCTCGTACGATGGGGCAACGGCTGCAACCCGATCATACGAGCCTGGTCTTGCATAAAATGCTGATCCATTTCATTTTTCTAGGATCCAATAGTTCCTGAGTTCTGCACAAACGGCCTCCTGAAACCAATTAATTTTCCTCCGGTCTATCCAGGTCCGGGTTAAAGTCCTCGGGCAGCTTCGAGCTGACTTCCCGGTATTGACCGGGTGTGATACCGGTCATGCGGCGAAAATAACGAATAAAATTTTGAGGGTTATTGTAGCACAATGAATCTGCTATCTCCATAATCTTCATATCTGTATTGGCCAGCCACTGCTTGGCTATTTCCAAACGATAATCGGACAGAAATTGATTGAAGCTGCTGCCCGTCTCCTGCTTAATAAGCCTTCTTATATAGCTGGGGTGAATATCCAGCCGTGCCGCAACCGACTCAAGCGTCAAATTCTGATCAAATTCCAAATGGATGATACGCTGTACCTCTTCGATAATGCGAAGGCGCTGCGCATTCCGGTTCAAATGAATGGCTTCAATAACAGGAACAATACATTCATGGTTAATCCATGCGATCAGCTGGCCCCGGTTTTTTTTCAGCAGCATATCGATGTACAGATTGTCTTTGTTGACCAGGTAATGGATGGAAATGCCCAGATCAGCCGGAATTTTGAGAATATCGATAATGATTCGCAGCAGCGCGAATTGATATTCCTGCAGCATTACATTGTCACGCGGGAGCTCGTGGATGATTTCCTTAACGGTTTCCTGCGCTTTGGCGGTATCCCCCGATTTAATCGCTTGGCTTAAAATTTGCAGCTGTTGGATTGGATACCGGACAACATTTTGTTCGGAGGGCTGTAAATCCTGCAAATAAAGCACAGCTCTTTTACCGAATTGAATCTGGTATTTCAGCGCTTCCAGCGCTTCCTGATAAGCCAACTGCGAATGATCGATCGCAGCATGCTCGGTCCAATTTACAGTGTGAGCAGCAGACGGCAGATGGGAAACCGTGACTGAAGGTAAAATACGGCTGGCAAAGCCCAACGCTTGTTCACTTGCCTCCGCAGCTTCAGCGAATTCATGGCGAAGATAGCGGCGCCACACCTCCGGGTCGGTATCCGGGTTAAATAGCAGCCGGCCCCACAATCTGTAGTAATACTCATACTTCTTCCAATCGCTGATGCCGAGCTTTAAAGCCGGATCTGCGTACACGTCACGGCCGCCTGGATATCCGGTATCCTTCCTTGCTTTATACGTTAGCGGCTCCATGAGTTCTATACCCTGGCTGCCGCAAAACACGCCGTTTCTTCCATAACCCGCGGCCATAACGGGATCGCCCCATAGCAGCAGCCTCTGCGTCCCCGGAAAAATACGATAAATCAGCCCGTACTTGCGGTCAGTCCTTCAAAAAGTCGGCGTAACCGTAACGCGTATGCCGTCTTCCCAAAGACGTAACCGTTCTGTCGGTATGGGAAGGAAGGCTGTAATCCGGCAGCTCCAGATCCCGTATCGCCGCTTGGTGATACGGCAGCGCCAAGTGCTCGGCATGATATTTGGCTGAGACCAGCACCGGCATGCCCGTATCGACCGCAAGCTGGATCATGTCCTCGTCGACGCCTTTGGCGTGCAGGTCAATTTCCACACGGCGTCCGCAGTCGGTAAATGCTTCGAACACCGTTTTCCAAAATTCATGCGCCGGTTCGGGAATACCGCTCTCATAGTGGACCCGCAGCGTAACGCCATCGATAGTAGGGCACGCCTGGAGCAGCAAACGCAGCGCATCGCGGCAATAAGCAGCGTGATTGTCCGGATTCAGCCCCTTGATGACATAATTCTCATGGAAGCAATCGACGAGCTGGTACGCATGCGTCCAGAGCGCCAATTGAAAATGAATCCCCCGGCGTTTCGCTTCCGTGCTAATAAAACGCAGCATTTTCAAATTGAGCTCACGTTCCTTGACCGGCAAACGTTTGGCTTTGACATCATAACCGGGAACGTCGACAAAAAAGGGATAAGCGAAGCAAAAATAGTTGTCGCTAAGATCCGGATCATGTCCGTTATCTATGCCCATGCCCAATGTCAGATTGAATTTATTCAGTCTTTGCGTTGTTAATTCAGTCAAATACTCCAGCCAAAAGCTTTCATCATAAAACCACGGCTTATCTTCTATCTCGCTGGAAAATACCCGTTTAATGCTTCGTACCGGATTCAACGACTTCTCAATGATACGGTCAATCGTCTGCAAATCGGCTATCGGATCGGCAGCATACTTGACCCGGTCCGCCAGTTCAAGAATCGCATACATCAAGCCCCGCGCATCGGCTCCGGCGGCAACGAGCACAGCTCTGTTGTTCCAATCCGCTTTAACCAGCCCGTACGATTCGAAACCATCGGCAACAATCACCTGCAATTGCTGCAAAATATCACGAGCCGGCTGTACCTTGCTTCCCGAGAGCAGGATGCAATAATCGGTTTCGGCTGTCTGGTCGATTTGACTAACTTCGTTTACGCCGATGCCCCGGCTCGCAAGCACCTCGGCAAGCCGTCCTGCTGCCCACAATATCATGCTTTCCGAAGCTGCGCATCAGCCGGATTACGGACGATCGTGACGACCGGATACTGCTGTTGATTGTTGTTCATGTGTTTCCTCCCACTACTAGTTTCGTTGAATTCTTCTAGATCCCGGCGGGACCCGTGATGCTTTCTTCATCCATCCTGTCTGAAGCATCCGGGCCATGTGTCCAGTTTCATGAAGTGTCATCAACATACTATTGGTTGGAAAGTACCGTCTATAATCATTTTTAGACAAGCAAATTCTCTTGAGAATAAGTCTTTTCAGGCAATAATCATTTTTGTATGCTTGAATAATCCGAACTGGCGCACCCGAATAAAGCGGATTACTTCCTTGTTCATAAATGCTTATAGGACAAGTTCATCCGGTTTACCGTCACTCCCTTTATCGTACAAGCGTTCCGATACAACCTGTGCCGCGGTACCGCGATACGGCGGTGCCGCCTGCCATGCGCCGATATTTGTGCTCAGGCCATTGTACATTGCAGTAAAAATACAATTATTCCGACCGGTATTCTAGACAAAATCAAAATAACCCCACAAAGTGGGGACCCGAAAACATATCCATTCTAGCATGTCAAAAAAAGACGTTCCCCAGCGTCTCATCGATTGTCAGTGTCACCTGTCGAAGATTCGCTTGGAACGTCTTGCTTATCGAATAACCGGTTGAGCCGGACGGTCTCAATAATTCATTTGCACGTATCGTTCGGCGAAGCGCCGGCCCAAGGCTCTGGCCGAATCCGCGTCATAATGCAGGTCATCGCCTTTGTGGGTCAAGCCGGCCGTATCCACCCAGCCATAGTTGGCGTAATTCTCCTGCGCCGCCTCCACCGCCTCGTTAATAAAGCGGGTATAGGGCGATGCCTCCTCCCGCAGAAAGGTGCCGAGCTTCGCGGCAAGGAAAGGCACCCGGTCCCCGCAGCCAAGGTCAGCGCGCACATCCCGTATCAGCGAGAAAAACCGCTCCTTATAAGCCTGCGCGAGTTCCAGCTCGCCGGTGTCGCTCTCGCCCTGCGCCCACAGGATGCCGCTCAGCTCGCCAGCTTCCAGCGCGGCCTGGGCCCGCTGCACCGCCTGCTCGTACAGGTCGGCTCCCTTGACCCAGCGTTCGATCCGGGTGCCTCCGACCGCACACGGAATCAGGCCGACAGGCTGCGGAAAGCCGCCTTGCACCAGCTGCTCCGCAAAGGACAGGCCCGGGCCGACTCCCACAATATCCGGTTTATCAAAATGAAGCGGATCGGCGGCAGGCTTCCAGGTCAGGTCCTGAGCCAAGGTCCATATACCCTCGGCAGCGGCAGGCTCCGAGCCCGTCAGCTCGCCTCTGCCCGCCATATTCGATTGGCCGATCAGTAAAAATAGCTTCATGCGATCAGGTTTCGTACTCATCACAGCACCTCCGTCATTTTAACGTATCTCATGTGCTCCGTCTGTTTCTTACTCGTTCGGATTGACGATAATTTTTACGCTGGTCGCTTTCTCCGTCATCGCTTTGACCATCGCTTGCTGCGTCTGTGCCAGCGGGAAGCGGTCCGTAAAGATGCTGTCCAGACCCTGCAGACCGCCGGACAGGAAACGAATCCCCATCGGGTACGTGTTGGCATAGCGGAAGATGCCGTAAATATCGATCTCGTTGTCGCAGATGGACGGCACGTTGAAGCCGACCTCGTCGACGGGCGGCAGCCCTACGATCGACAGCTTGCCTCCCCGGCGGATTACCTTCATCGCGGTTTGCAGCGCCCGCGGATGGCCGGCGGTTTCAATCGCCAGATCGACGCCCCGCTGCCCCGTCAGCTCCAATATCCGCGCAGCCGGGTCGCCCGCTTTGCCGGAGACGGCGTCAGTAGCGCCCAGCTTGAGCGCGGTCTGCAGCCGGTTCTCCTCCAGGTCGCTGACCAGGATGCGCGAAGCGCCGAACGCTTTGGCTGCGGCGACGGCCAGCAGGCCGACCGGCCCCATGCCGATGATCGCCACCTCGCCGCCGGGCTGGAAGCCGGCGCGGTTCAGCGCGTGGATGCCGACCGACAACGGCTCCGCCATCGCCGCTTCCTCGAACGACACATGATCGGGAATCGGGAACACGAAGTCTTCCCGATGCTTGATGTACTGCACGAACGCCCCGTCTACCGGAGGCGTCGCCAGGAACTGCACATCGGGGCACAGGTTGTAGCGCCCCTCTTTGCACTGCTCGCAGCGGCCGCACGTAACGCCGGGCTCGACGGCTACCCGGTCGCCGGGAGCAAAGCGCGTGACGCGTTCCCCGCAGGCGACGACGATGCCCGCGCATTCGTGCCCGAGGATGATCGGCTTGCGGACCACGTAGGGGCCGATCCGCCCGTGCTCGAAGTAATGCACGTCGGAGCCGCATACTCCTACCGCCATTACTTTGATCAGCACCTCGTCCGGTCCCGGCCTCGGGAACCGGAAGCTCCTCAATGGTGATGGTGCACCGGGGTTTGCATGACCGCGGCTTTCATCACAGCCGGAATCGTTTCTGTATACGCATTCATACTTACATCCTCCTTTAGAATTAAGGCAGTGGAACGATAAAGCATTCCTGTCGGTCGCTTAAGACGTCCCAAACTAAGTTTATTCATCATACTAAGTTTAGTATTCGGCTGAAAAGACAAGAATCCTGCTTTCAAAGAAGCTGGATTTTTCGCCGGGCTTACATTAAGAGAGGGCAGGCTCCTGCCTTCAAGAAACTGCATTCCTGAACGAGTCACCGGCTGGCCATCTGCTTGCGGTATTCTTTCGGGGAGACTCCCGCTATTCGGTTGAATATATGCGTGAAATAATTGGAGTCGTTGAAGCCGGTAGCCTCAGAAATTTCAAATATTTTCATATCCGTGCTTTTCAGCAAAAGCTTCGCTTTCCGTACGCGCAGGTTCTGGATATATCCGGTTACACTTTCCCCGGTTTCCTTTTTAAACAGATTGCTGAAGTAGCTGGGATTGAGATGGACATGGGCCGCCACCTCGGCCAAGCCGCATACCCCCATGTAGGATTCTTCAATAAACCGGATGGCCTGCTTGACCGGTCTATCATTCTTGCTGGCAAGCCAGTTATTGTGGGACTGCAGGAATTCATGGATGTATCCCTGCAGCCAAGCCCTAATATCCTCCGGCGTCGCACATTTGTAGACAGAATCCCACTCGATGGGGCGCACGGCCATCTGCCATTCGGGAAATTGGACCTGCACTAGCCGAAGAATCGCAGCAGCCAGCAGCAGCGCTTCGATCTTGGCGGTTTGCGGGGGCAAATGGCTGATCCGGACGACTTGCTCCTGCAGCTCCCGGCTCAGCCGGCTGTTATCCTCCGACATAAGCCAAGTTACAATTTCCTTCTCCTTCTCATAAAGCGCCGTCTGGTTGAGCAGCGATTCATTGGCAGCAGCGTGTTCCCTGTCCCCTTCCCGGCAAAATCGTCTGTAGGCCTGGTGCAATTCCTCTGTGCCGGCGCATAGCCCTTGTCCGCTGCATTCAAGAACCAGCTTCAAATAATGATGAACCGAATCGGTGAGAATCTGCAGCCATGCGGGGGTTGTATCCGGCCGGGAAGCACTGCGGCTCACCAATAGAGCCCATTCCGATGCGTTCAAGGAGAACAGGCGAAAGCCGCCGGGAAACCATTTATTCATGTGCTCCCCGGCAATATTGGCGAAAGCAAACTGCAAAAGCGGCACATCCTGGGCGGAATAATGCTTCTCGTGAGGGAAAAAGGTAGGAATACGGAGAAAATACAGCTCGCATGGCTCCATTCGTTTCAGCAGCGTCTCCACTTCTTCGCCGCTGCAGGGCATGCCCATAATAGCCGACCGCAGCTCACCGTCTTCATGCTGGCGCTTCCATCCCTCCACCAAGAGCTGGGACTGGCTTTCTTCAATCAGCTGCACATAAATCCGGTCGAGTACGCTTAATATATCCGTTTCCACACAAGGCTTCGTAATAAAGTCCAGCACCCCGAACTTGACGGCGGACTGCGCATACGAGAAATCCTTGAATCCGGTTACAATCACAATCTTCGTCGGCCAGCCGCGGCTCCTGATTTCTTCTGCCAGCTGCAGACCATCTATATGAGGCATCCGGATATCGGTCAGCAACAGATCCGGAACACATTTCTCCATCATGAACAACGCGTCCCGGCCATTGGCCGCTTCCCCCGTCACCACCCACTCGGCGGACCGCTTCCCCGCCAGCTTCAGCAGTCCTTTGCGGAAGTTGGGCTGATCCTCTGCAATCAACAGCTTGCCCTTCATCCGTTTTCCTCCTCATGACTCCGCAATGTTCCGGATTTAATAGGAAGCGTCATGTGAACAACCGTCCCTTTCCCTGGACTGCTGGTAATTTCCACTCCATATACGGGTCCGTATACCAGTTGAATACGCCGCAGCACACTTTTGTAGCCGATTCCCGTCTTATTGCCCTCCGGCAGCGCAGCTTCCGCCTCCGTCAAGGTTCTCAAGGTTTCTTGATCCATGCCGCATCCGTTGTCAGCCACCTCGATATGCAGCGCTTCATTTAATAGAAAGGCTTTAATCCGCAGCACCCGGTCTTTCTCCATATCCCGGAAAGCATGCACAAACACATTTTCCACCACCGGCAGCAAAAGGGATCGCATCATCCGCAGGTTCAGCAGGGACTCCTCCGCTTGAATAATGGTTTCAATTTCGCCGGTGAACAGCTCTGTCTGGATCTTGATGTAATTGCGGATCTGATGCAGCTCTTCGCCAAGCGTCGTATCCGTCTGGACAGATTTAAGGGAATACTTCAACATCTCCGAGATGGCGTTGATCAGAAGCGCCGTCTCCTCCTGATCGTTGCTGTACAGCTTCCAATACAGCTCATTGAACAAGTTGTGCAGGTAATGGGGATTCAGCTGCGCCTGGATGGCCTTCAGCTCCGATTCCCTCTGGCTGATCTGGGCCAAATACACCTTATTGATCAGCTCGCTCACCTGCTCCGCCATGCTGTTGAAGCTGTCTCCGATGTAGCCCAGCTCATCGCCGGAATCCACTCTGACACGGACCGTAAAGTCGCCGGAACGAAGCATACGCAGTCCCTGCATCAGATGGGCCAGAGGAGTCAGGAGCGTCCGGGTGGAAATCGTAATCAGCAGCGCACTGAGCAGGATCACGCCGATTCCGGCAAATGCCAATGCCTGAATGATGTCTTTATTTTTCCTCTGTATCTCCTGCAAGGAAGCCCCTCCGTATAGGGTAAAGCCCTCCGGAATCAGCTCGTGGCGGACAAACAGATAGGTGATGCCATTCATTTTGACATAACGGGGGTAATTCGCCTTGGTCAGCTGCAATAGCTGCTCCATCTCGCTCTGGTCGGTATTGGAGTAGAGCATGCCGCCCATAGGCTCCAGAAGCAGCACCTTGCCGCTGCCGTTCTCCGTAAGATCCCGCAGCACCTTGGACACCAGGCTTTCCTCCATCACCATCACCATCGTGCCGTACGGGATCAGCTTCTCGTTGAGCATCCGTCTGGCAGCAACCAGAACTGTTCTGCGGCCGTCCGGATCAATGGTGCTGGCCGCCTCGGCCCGGCCCCAAACCATATTCCCCCGATGAGGCTTAAGCTTGTCCATCATTTTGGTCAAGTCTTCCGTTCCAGGCTCTCCCGACGCGCCGGTCTTGGAGAGAACCGTCATTTCCCCGTTCTCGTTGTACAGAAAAACGGAACGGATGGACGGCGCATCCACGAGCAGCATATTCAGCTGCTCTTCCACATACTTACGGTTCTTGAACTCGGTGTAGGAATCGCTTACGGGAACGGTGTTCTCCCTGAGGAACTGCTCGATGGACGGATTCAGGATAATGGATTGGGATACCCGGTTGACTTCCTGGAAGGACATCTCCAGTCTGGCCAAAGCTTGTTCGTTGGCAATGGAGAACTGTTTGCTGATTTCATCCTCCATTAACTGGATATTGGACCTGTACACCATCCAGCCTGCCAACGCAAAGGCAAGTGTTACCATACACGAGAGCAGCACGATCAGTTTCATCTTGAAGCTGCCCTTGATTTGTCCGGCTATATACCCCGGCCAGCTTGTCGGTTGCAGTCGGCTTCCCCCCTTGAATTTCATATTGTATTATAAAACGCTTCCTTCCAAGCAAACAAGGTTTTCATCGGACCTGTCTGCTTGGAACTCATATAGAATGCTTCGAAAGCAAACTTGGCCCGGCATTTTGCCGAACCAAGTCCACATTCATCCTATTTCAGGCCCTTCAGCCCTTACTTGTGCTGGGAGCGGGCCAGCTCCAGAATATCTTTCCCCAGGAAGGCCCTGTCCTTATTTTCTTTATACCAGGTATTCATGAATTCCTCGATCTGTTTGCCGCCGCCTCTCTCCCAGGCAGCTTTGGCATCTGCAGCGGCCTGCTCAGGCGTATATTTGGCCCCGCCGATAATGCCTTTGGTATAGATGTCCTTCATTTCCTTGTCGACATTCGTATTGATCACTACCAGGTCGCTCGGCAGGGCAGGCATATGCTCATAGTGAGTCAGCGCGGGATACTGGGCCTCGGGATTCAGCAGAAACTCGTCGGCTTTCTTCAGCATCTCCAGACCGGCTTTCTGGTCAGGATCATTCACATCGAACGCAGTGGTGGAGATCAGCAGCGGATTCTCGGGGATCGAGTAGAACATCGAGTAATCGATGGCCCAATCCAGCTCCTTGGCATTTTTGGCAGGATCAATGACTTTGGGAAAACCGTCCGCACCTGTTTTCCAATGCTCTCCCTCCACTCCTTTCTTCAGAATCAGACCTGTCTCCGGTTTGAGAATGAAGTTAATATATTCCATGGCAGCCTTCGGATTTTTGGCCGCAGCATTGATTACCGTGGTCATTTGTACCGGATTGACCACATGATGAACGAATTGTCCCATAGGAGACTTGGGCTGGGCCATCGGCGCAATCTCCGCCTCCGGAACAACCTTGCGGAGCGTTTGGAGGTCCGTTACTGTGCTCTCAAACCAGTTGCTGACAACAGGAGGAAGGTAAACGCCTATTTTTCCGTTCAAATAATCCTGCTTGGCTTTGGCTCCATTCTTATCCGCCAGGTAGTCCCTATCGATAAGCCCTTCCTCAAATAACTTTTTCTTGAATTTAAGAGACTCCAGCGTGTTATCCCAAGTCCTGATAATCTTGTCGTCACCTGAGATCTTCCAGCCGTACGAGCCGAACATGGAATCCACCATACCATCCGAGGTATAGCTCATATTGGTTCCATAAGTATCCTTCTTGCCGTTGCCGTCAGGATCCTGCTCCACGAAGGCTTTCAGCACGACAAGCAGTTCGTCGGTGGTCTTAGGAACCTCCAGGTTCAGCTTTTTTAGCCAATCCATCCGGATAAAGGCTACACTCTGCAGATGGGGCTCATTCATTTTGCCGATTTCGTAAAGCTTGCCGTCCGGCTTCGTGCCTATTTTGCGGAGCTGAGGGTACTTTTCCAGCAGCTTCTCGTATTCAGGCGCATATTTCAAGTAATCGTCCAGTGGCATCAATTGCTTCTGCTGGTACAGGGAATTCCGAAACCCCGTATCGTAATCGTTGACAATATCCGGCGCACTGCCCGATGCGAACAGCACATTCAGCTTCTTGACCGCCTCTGCCCGGGCTATCGGCACATATTTGGCCGTAACGGGAGAATGCTCATTGATCCACTTCGTCCAACGGTTTTCCTCCACCGTTCCCTCCGCTGCGGGGATGTTGCCCCTGTCATAGTTGGAAACGGTAATGATGGCTTTGCCTTCGGCTTGCCCGTTCGTCCCCTCTTCGTTCTGACTGCACCCGGCTGCCCCTGCTGCCATAACCGCCGACAGTCCCAGTGCCAGCGTGATCTTCATTTTTGGTGCGGATTTTTGTCTAAACATGTGGAATCCCCCTCAATCTATGATTGATTTCGTTGCTGCCGTTACCCCTTAATAGAGCCAAGCATGATGCCTTTGACAAAATATTTCTGCAGGAACGGGTATACCGCCAGCATGGGCACAACCATAACCATAACCCCAACCGCTTTCAGCTTTTCGGATACCATTTCCTGCTGCTGCATCATATCCATGGCCGACATATTGTAGTTCCCCTGAATTTGCAGCATCCCCTGCACGATAACGGTAAGATTCTGCAAATTCGTTTTGTTGATGTAAAGAATAACGCTCATGAACATGTTCCAGTAGCCCACCCCGTAGAATAACGTCAGTGTAGCCATCATGGGCAGAGACAAGGGCAGGATGATGCGCGTGAGCAGCTGGACCTCGCCGCATCCGTCCATCTGGGCGGAATCCACCACTTCTCCCGGGATGCTCTCAAAATAGCTTTTCATAATCAGCATATTATAGGTACTGATCAGTCCGCTGATCCAGAGCGACCAGTAAGTATTGGTTAAATGCAGGTTGTTCATGATCAGATATGTAGGGATCATGCCTCCGCTGAAGAGCATGGTGAACAAGGCAGCTGTTGTAATCGGTTTGCGGGCGTAGAGGTAATAGCGGGATAAGGGATAAGCCGTCAGCACCGTGGCCAGCATGCTCAGGACCGTTCCGATTAAGGTAATGATCACGCTGTTGCCAAAGGCGCGCAGGGCCGGCGTATTCTCAAAAAAGTATTTGTAAACGGTGAAATCAAGCCCCACCGGCCAGAACCAGACCCGCCCCAGGTCAACCGCATGCCCCGAGCTTACGGACAGCGCAATGAGATGCAGGAAAGGCAGAATGCAGGTAAGCGAAATGAGGATCAATACCGTGTGAATGAAGCTGACAAAAATTTTTCCGCCTGTGGATTCCCTCAAGAGGACTTCCCTCCTTTCTTCAGAATAACCCCTGATCGAATTTACGGGCCAATGCATTGGCCGACAGCACAAGCACCAGGCCGACAAAGGATTCAAACAATCCCATGGCTGTGGTTAGGCCAAACTGGGCCTGCTGCAGCCCTACTTTGTACACGTAGGTGCTGATGACCTCCGCTTTCTCCAGGACAGTGGGATTCTGCAAGTTGTAAACCTGGTCAAACCCTACCTCCATCAGACGGCCCATTCCAAGAATCAGCAGCAGGATAATCGTAGGACGGATACCCGGCAGGGTAATATGCCAAATCTGTCTAAGCTTGCCTGCGCCATCCATCCCCGCGGATTCGTACAGGCTGGGATCAATGCCGGCGATAGCGGCGAGATAAATAATAGCGCCGAAGCCCATCTCCTTCCACATCCCGGAGCCGATGAAGATGGCGATCCATGAGTTAGCGCGGTACAGGAACGGCACCGGCTCCATCCCCCATTGGCCCAGCAGCTTGTTAATGGTGCCGCCGTCGATGGAGAACAAAGTCAGGATAATGCCTGCAACGATAACCCAGGACAAGAAATGAGGCAGATAAATAACGGTTTGAATCCAGCGCTTCAGCCAGCTCTTGCGGACCTCATTCAAGGCAATGGCGATAATAATCGGCGCAGGGAACCCGAAGATCAGGTTCAGAATGCTCAGGGTAAGCGTATTCCAGATAATTTGCAGCGTGACGTGAGACTGGAATAAAATCTCGAAATATTTCAACCCCACCCACGGACTTGACCATATGCCATCGTGAAAGTTGTAGTTTTTGAATGCGATCACAAGACCGCCCATAGGCAAGTAGCGGAATATGAGATAATAAAGCACTCCAGGTATAAGCATGATAAATAGCGGAATATTTTGCCGAAACCGCTTGGTCTGGTAAAAAGCCTCTTTGGCTGCCGGTGCTCTATTCGTTCCTGCGGCGGCAGGCGTTGTTTTCATGGCTCCTCCTTCTTTCCTGATGAAAGTTGTATTGGATGTGATGCTTATAATGTAACGCGGTTCGTCTATTCCGAGCCTTAAAAATCTTTAGTTCTTTCTGTACGATTTTTGTTTCTATTAAAATAGGCTAAAATAGGCCAACCAGAAATGTCTGGCTGACCTGATAAGACGAATACCCTACCGAGAGACTTTTTAAAAGTGTCTACTCGATAGGGTACAGTTCACAGTATAATGAGCCGGGTCTTTTTCACCTCGGCTAGGTTTAGGCACAAGCGCTGCGGAGCAGAGCGGAACAGGCATGGCTGCAGCCATGCGCGCGAGCTAGCTTCAGATACCGCATGGCGCAATGTGCGATGGAGTGCGGCGGTATGCCGGCGATGCCGGTCGTCTAAGGCTGATAGCCCGCTTTATAATACACCTGCTCCGTTACCGTCCGATTTTTCACATATTGATCGAGGAACGACCAAGCCTCCGCGTTGGCCTGCTCGGATGCCGTGCCAGTAAAGCCGTGGCCCTGGCCCGGTACAACCTGAAAGTCTACGACCGGTACGCCGGCCGCCGTCAGCTGATTGGCAAACGTAACGCTGTCCGTGTACGGAATCGTAGCGTCCGCGTCGCCGTGGCGAATCCAGAACGGCGGATCGTCGGGCGAAGCATACGTTCCCGGCATCGCAAGGCGTGCAAGATCCGGAACGGAGAACGCGTTGCTGCCACCAAGCAGCGCGGTCACCGAGCTGTACCCGTTCGCGAACCCGGTAGTGAAATCGGCGGGGCCGTACCAGTCCGCGACCGCCTGCACCTTGTCGGAAAATTCCGGCCAGCCGCCGGCTCCTTCCAGATCCGGCACATTCACGGTATGCCCGTTATCCAGGGTCACTTGATCGGCGGAGGTCAAATCGCCGGAGGTGCCGAGCAGCGAGGCCAGATGCCCTCCCGCCGAGGAGCCCCATACCCCGATGCGGCTGGGGTCGATGCCGTACTGCGCCGCATGAGCCCGCAAATAACGGATGGCCAGCTTGACATCCTGGATTTGGGCTGGATACGGCGCTTCCGGGGTTAACCGGTAATCGAGCGTAACGCCGATATATCCTCTTTTGGTCACGTAGCCGCAGATCGTGCCGAGCGCCTGCTTCCGGTCGCCATGATTCCAGCCGCCGCCGTGAATATAGACGATCACCGGCATCGGGCTGGAAGGTGCAGCTTCAGGCACCGCGATTGAGGTATACAGCGGTCGCGATCCGGCCAAGCCGATCTGCACGTCCTCATACAGCGTCACGCCTGCCGGAGGCGTGAACGGCACCGGGTCAACCGGCGGCGTAACGGGCACCGGACTGGCTGCCGGAGGAATGCCCGGAATCGCCTGACCCGCGATCGAGACGCTGTCGATGTACATATTGGCATTCATCGCATCGCCGACGCGGAAGCGGATTTTGATATTGTCGTTATTGTTCGCTGCTGATGGCAGCGTCCATGTTTTCAGCGTATTGGATTGGCTGTTCTTGTGCTCGGCGGTTCCGGCCGGGAGTTTGAAATCCTCCAGCGTCGTCCAGCTCGTGCCGCCGTCGGGCGACCATTCCGTTATGACGCTCCCGCTGATATAAGAGGAAGCGCGCGTATAATAGCTCAATTGAATATTGCCGTAGCCCGTCGTATTGAGCGGCAGCGCGAGCGCATCCTTGGAATCGATCTTTACCAGATTGGGCAGCGACGGTGCGCTGGTCGATACGGACGTTTTGGCCGCGCTTGCATTCGCCCCCTCCTGCACCCATGGCGAAGGAATGACGACGCCTCCGGCGGAGCCGTAATTGTCCGGATCGTCGAAATTGTCGTTAAAGAACGTAATCAGCGGCCCTTGCGGATCGGGAATCGTGCCCGATTCCGTTTGTCCCCGGACCTCCACGTCGTCGATATAAATGTTGCCTGAGAGAGCAGCCGACGCGTCAACCCGGAAGCGGACCTGAAAGTCCTCCACATCGTCCGCCGATACGTAATCCGGCGATGCCAGCAGGTAGGTTCTTTGCTTGAAGGTTCCCTGGGAAGCATCAATAGGATCCAGCGCCGTCCAATTCGCGCCGCCGTCCGCGGAATATTCCACCTTTACCCCGCCGGCGGTTACATTCGCCTTATACCAGTAGCTGAGCTGGATATTGCGGAAGCCGGACGTGCCCAAGTGCAGCGTCAGCGCATCGGAGGCATCCAGCTTGGCTCCGTAGGTACCGGTGTGCATGCCGCTTGGCAGTGTCTTGACCAGGCTCCCGCCCGTACCGTCCTGCGACCACTTCGAAGACGGTGACGCAGGCACCGGGGTGCCGTTGCCGTACTCGAAGCTGTCATAGAACAGCTGCGTATCCTGCGATTGTTCCGCGCCCGCCGCTTGCGCCACGGAGGGTGTGAGCGTTTTCAATCCCGGTAAAGCCGCCGCACCTGCAGATGCTGCCAGCAAGCCGGCACACAGCAGCACCTTGATGCTTTTTCCGAATAACAGGCCTTTCATGGACTACGCCTCCTTATTTCTTTTTGGATAAAATAACGCCTTCCTTCTTGTTATAGCGCTCCGTTGCCTCTTTGATGACCTCATTGCCGCCCTTCGATTTCCATTCCTCCAGCACCTTCGGATAATCGGCGATATTCTCCTTGCCATACACCATTTTGATAACATGTACCAGAACGACCGGAGGCAGCTTATCGCCTGTCGGGGTAATATCCGGGTTCTTCGTATAGCCCTGCAGCTGCGGCTCGAACTGGATTCCATCGCGGCCTTCCTTTGCCAGTACCGTGTCATAGAGCTTCATCAGATTTTGTCCTTCCGGCGTCAGACTGAGCGAGCCTTTGTTATAGGTCGTGTCCTGCACGAACCAGAGCAGTGTCTGCCGGTACGTCTCCTCATCGACCTCCAAAGCATTGGCCGGCGCTTTGTAATTGATTTTGCCGTTCTCCTCGGTGTAGTTTTCCCCTTTAATCCCGAAGGTGAAAAATTTCTCCGCCTCATCGCTGACCATCCAGTCGAAAAATTTAATAATGCCCGCAGGGCCCTTCGCCTTTTTGTTGATCAAGTAGGCCCTCGTCACATTGCCGACCAGCCGCAGCCCGCCCTGACCGTCCGGGCCCGTGGGAGACGGGATCAATTTCATTTTGGCCCCCGGCACGCTTTCCTTCAGCTGGTTATCCCATTGGATCAGCAGGTTCGCATTCATATTCCAGATGCCCGCTTTGCCTGCAAGAATATCGTTCTTAAATTTGGTCGGGTTCGTCGTTGCGAACTCCTTGCTGATCAAGCCCTCGTCCAGCATCGTTTTGTAAGTCTGCATCGTGCGCTGCATTCCCTCGACATTGAAAAACTTCGGAACGATCTGATCCCCCTGCTTCATGAAAAAGTTGGCGAACACGTCGTTCGCCCCAAAAAACATATCCGAGTAGACGAAATCCTCCCGGCCCATATACGGGTTCTCGACGCCCAGCTTCTTAAAAGCGCGCATCACGTTGAGATAATCGTCCACTGTCTTCGGCTCCGGCAGTCCGGTCTTCTCCAGCAGATCCTCCCGAATCCATGTCGCCCGGCGGGAAGGATTCGACAGCCATTCCGGAATGGCATAAATATTGCCGTCCGCGTCCGTTTCCTTCTCCCATGCATCCTTCGGTATTTTGGCCAGCAAATTTTTCCCGTACTTGTTCAGCAGATCGTTCAGCGGCATGAATACGCCCGCCTGTACCGAGCCGGCAAGCTGCGGATTCGTCAGTCCAGCGCTTGCCTGGACGACATCGGGAATATCGTTGATCGCGAACATTTGGATCATCTTCTGATCGAATTCCTTATGCGGCATCAGCCGAATATCCAGATCGGTGTTGGTCAGCTCCTCCAGCTTCTTCACCCATTTCTCCTCATTCAGATTCGGGTGATTCTCCGCATAAGAGATATTGCCTGAACGAAAAGAGATCGAAAAGGACGTTTTCCCTCCGGAACTGGAGGATTCTTCACTCGGCTGTGCGCCGGGCTGCGAGCAGCCGATAACCGTGGTGGCGGTCAATGCCGCACCGGTCAAGACTAAAAGCCATTTTTTCATGAGATAACTCTCCTTGTCGGTATAAATTTGCTTAAAGCTCCGGCTTCGCAGTCTCCCCGCTTCCCGTTCCGGCTGTAGCTGCGGTACGCAGCTTCTCCACCTCAGGCCGAAGCAGACGGGCCACCTGTTCTCCCATCAGCATGTGACCGTAATCGGACGGATGAATCAGATCGCTCGTCAAGGATACGAAGTCGGACATAATCTCCCGGCCGTCCAGCAGGTGCAGCTGCGCATGCCGCTTATTGGCGCAATACGACTCCAATACTTCATTGAACCGCTTCTCATCCTCCTGCAGCTTTGGAATGCTCGCATTAGCGTGGAAATACGACGCCCGGTTCGGGTACATCGTAGTCAGGAAGATCGGCTTCTCCGGCTGCAGCTCGATCATCCGGTCCAGCAGGTACGCCGAGCGCGCTTGGAATTGCTCCACTGTAAACACGCTGCGCATATTGACGCCGAGCTCCAGGTAGGCGATGTCCCAATCGTTTCGTCCGGCCAGATGGTCGGCAAGCTCCGGCTCGCAGTAGCAGGACCCGCTCAAGCCCAGGTTGAGCGCATCGATTTCGAGCCGCCTTGCCGCCTGCTGCACGTAGCAGTTGTAATTCGCCAGCGCCCCCGCTCCCTGCGTAATCGACGAGCCGTATGCGAGCAGGGTCAATCGGGGTATCTCCTCCGGATAAGGCGCCCTCACCGCGAAGCCGAAGCTCTCGATCCCATAAAAGACAGCGCTGTAGCGGTCGAAAAAGATCCGCCACACGTTGGAGCGGAACGCCCGGTTGTTCAGCCGCTCCGGGATTACATCATCGAAACGCTCGGGCGCATCGAGCTGCAGCGTCTGCACGACGCCCGGTTGAAGCGAATGGGACGAATGGAAGAAGTCCCCCGGAAGACGAACACCCTGCCGTTCGTTTCCTGTGAAGCCACCGTGACCCGTACATGCTTGGCGTCCGTGACAAAACGCAGCTCGCAGCCGTTCGACTGAACCGCCTTCCACCGGCCCTTCTCGGAAATATGATGGCGCACCTCCTTCGGAAACCGGTGCAGCGTCCAGCCCGGCAGCCCGTCGTTCGGCTCCAGCTCCGTTACGTTGTGAAAATAAATACCGTTATGCAGCATAAGTATGACCTCTCCGTTCGCCCATTTGTGACTTATATCTAACTCGTTTATAATCATATTCGATCAAAGAAAGCGTTGTCAATTAAATATTTCAAGTGATTGTGTGTCTAATATGAGTTATATGCTGGAATGGAACTGTGCAGTCTTATATACAATTTCAAAAAAAGAAAAACCGTCCGAAAATGAATTCGGACGGTCCTTTATTGTGCGCTCCCCTACGAAAGCGCGTTGGGAGGGAATGGATAGGGGGGCAGCCGCTCTTGAAATTGTGTTCTTTAATTAGACTAAGAGGTGTGAAAACGGTTTTCAAGCATGCCGAACATCATCATTAACTGGATAGCATCTTTTGTTTCTATTGTCTCCACATCCTTAACGGCCAGAAGGAGAGACCTGCCTATATTTGTTATAAGTATTGTATAACATAAATTTGATTTCACCAATGATTAAGAAAAATATTTTATATTTAAACCGAACGAAAAAAGCCTGATAGCCCACCAATTGGGAATGATCGCACTCTCCTTATACTTCAATTACCGGAGAGTTCATTCGATTGTAGAGCGTATCAATAGCACTCTGGACGCGTTTTAAGTCATCGGTGCCAATAGGATAAGAAGGGCTGCGTCTTCCAGCGATTTCACCATTGTATACCATCTGAACCTTCACTACTTGGTGAGCTTTATCTCCCCAGATTTCTTCACCGATCGATACCTTGTATTCTGTATTTTCCGGATGAGGTGAACTTGCTGGTACCATAATGTAAGTTTTAGGATAGAAAGTCTTAGCCATTGAACAGCCCCCTTAAATACCTTTAGTTAACTAAAGGTTCTTTTCGATATTTTTAGTTTATCCCATTGTCACTCTGCCGTCAATATAAATATTAGTCTGAAAAAAGAGAGGATTGGTAAATAACTTGCTTCCCCCTCATATTTCCGAAAAATCATGAACTTCTCACATTTGTGAGTATGTTAACCATAATAGTTGCTAAACTTATTAACAAACAAAAAAGCCCGAATTGCGTTTTCTTTTTCTAAATCGAATGTAAAAGTTCGAAAGAAACAGAAAATCGCATAACAGGGCCTTTTTTACTACAATTGCAGTTTCGATGGTTCGGTAAAGATTCCTAGGAGAGAGATATATTTAATGAGTAGCCCCCACCAGTTTCATTCGAGTCATTTTAACTCGCGAAGGAATGGCTTCTACGGCAGTTGCCACTGCTTCCTCGCGCTCTAACTCAGATTTAATCGCATCGGGAACGTGCAGTTTCAATGCCCCGACAATTTTATTGATCGTATTCATTTTAATTCCCTCAAACCCTGCCTCGACTTGAGAAATACGGGACTGCGTCGTGCCGGCCAAATCGGCCAATTGTTTTTGTGTCATACCGCGACTCAACCGTTCGGTTAAAATCCAGTTGCCTACTGTAACCGAAAAGCTGTCCAAATAATTTGCAGCTTCCGGATCTTTCCGAGCTTCCAGCAGCAATTCCTCAAACTCCTGCCCAGGCGCTTTTTTTGTTGGACTCATAACGATTCACTCTCCTATTCGGGTGTATTGATGTAATGGTGTGGGGCATTTAAGAAATCCGGCAGCAGCCTCTGAGCTTCATCTCGGATAGCAAGAAATCCCGGGTCATTTTTCGATTGCTTGACCACGGCCCGCATCATCACGAGATAGTTTTCACCCTCATGTAAGTGTTCGATGAATACGATTCTTGCCGCGCCGGCGCCGGGAACGTTAATCCGGAATTCGAGCAAAGGATGGAAGCCTGTAAGGTCTTTTACAAGTGTAATTTCATACGGACCGGCTCCATCCCCTTCGTCCGGTAAGGTAATGTCTACATTGATGATATCGGAAATCACAGCGGTTCTAAGATAGACAAGACCGCGCAAGACTAGTAAGTAAAGGCGTTTCCAAGCACGGCTTCGCGTTCCCTGAGCTCGTAAATAGTTTGTCAAAAATTCGCTAACCGGTTTTGTACCATCCTGGTTTGTGTAATTCAATCTTGTTCATAAATTATACCATGTACGGTATATTCAAACAACCCCGCAGCTTCCTTTCACTGAAAAATGGACATCCCCCTAACTATCCAATATCTGTTTCAATTTTGCAATAATGTTTAATAATAGAAATAGAATAGATGAATAAATTCTGCGAACAAAAAATTATTGATCCATAAGCCCCCAATAAAAAAAGCCTTAAATCACAAAGGATTTCTCCTTGTATGACTCCGGCTTCTAAGCTATAAAAATCCCTATTAGGTATATATACTGAGTTAAAGACAGACTTATATCCTTACCGTTTCGCCCGACCGGTCGGATGCGTACATTGCTTCCACGACCGCAACGATGCTGCGGGAGTACGCCATCGAGCATTCCGGCTCCCGCCCGCTGCGGATACAATCCAGCAGCTCGCGGAATTGCAGCACGAACGGCGGCTCGCCCGGCTCCACTTCCACTTGAGTGTAGGGGCCGCCCTGGCTGATCCAAAGGCTGTCCCCGGTCAGCAGCTTCAGCATGCCGTTCGTGAAGACCAGTTCCGTCTCGTTGCGCGGAGCGCCAGTATAGCCGGACTGCATCAGCGTGGCCGGTACGCCGGAAGCCGTTTCGAAGTAAGCCATTCCGGCTCCTTCCACGTCCCCCCGGTTCATCCGGCGGCTGACGGAAGCCTTCACCCTGGTGATCGGCGAGCCTGACAGCCACTGGATTTTATCAATCGTGTGGGAACCGAGATTCGTCAAAATACCGCCGCCCGCCTTCGCTTTTTCAAAAAACCAATCAGGCCGTTCCGGCTGATTATAATTCACATGGCGGGTGTCAGAAATCATAACGAGCTCCCCGAGCAGACCGCTCTCGACGATGGCCTGGGCTTTGAGGTTGGTTGCCATATAATGCTGGGTATGTCCCACCATTAGGACAACCCGGTTTCGCCTGACGGCGACGGCAATCTCGTCGCATTCTTCCCCATTCAGCGCCATCGGCTTCTCCAGCAGCACGTGACAGCCGTGCTCTGCGGCGAACACCGCCGCCTCCCGATGCAGCCAATGCGGCAGCGTAACAATCGCGATATCCGGCTTCTCCCGCACGATCATCTCCCGGTAGTCCGTATACGCTCGGATGCCGTGCAGCGAAGCAAGCTCCTCCGCCCGATTCTGCCGCAGCTCTGCGACGGCGACGGGCTGCAGCTCGTCCTTCATGCCGGCCATCGCTTCCAAATGACGGGCGGCGATGCCGCCGCCCCCTACCACCGCAACACGATAGCTCATGCGCCGATTCTCCTTTGCGCCGTTCTCTGAGAATAGACCGAGAACGGCTATGCTTATTTTTGCGACGCCTTCAAGGAGCGCTCGTAAGCCGCCTTATATACGCCGACGATCTTGTCGGTACCGAGCTTTTTCATATCCTCCACGTATTTCGGCCATTCATCCAGACTGCGGGTGCCCATAATAAATTTGGATAAGTTCTCGTCGCGCTTCTTGTTGATCGCATCTCCGACAGTAGACAGCATCTCTGTCTCTTCGGCGGTAAAGGACGGACGCGGCTGCATCTGGCTGTCGTACTTCGGCGCTTCCGCATAGGCGAGCTTAAGCTCCGGCGAAGCCAGGGACAAATGCGAGTCGTAATCGAACCAGATATACGTCCCGTCGGTGGAAAGTCCGGTTTTCTTACGCAGATCGGCTACATCCGCATACGGCTCGATGAACTGCTTCTTGCCGTTCTCCGTCTTGAAGGTGGTTCCTTCCTTCCCCCAGCTGGCCAGCGTTCTGCCTTCCTCACTGTAGAAGAAATCGATATATTTCATGACATCCTTGATCTTCTTCGACGTGGAGGCCACCATAAGGCCGGATTCCAAAAACTGCGTATACGCATTTAAGCGCGGAGCGCCGTCCCAGCCTGCGGGCGTAGCCATGAATGCGAGGTTGTAGCTTGGATTCGCTTGACGCAAAGCCGTATTGAAAAAGTCGATCCGTCCGATATAATCGACCGAGACAAAGGAGCGTTCCGTCGACATCAGATCCTGCCACTGCTTCGTGTCCACCGTCAGGAAATCGGGCGGAATGAGTCCCTCTTTATAAAATTTGTTCAAATACACGATCATTTTCTTGAAATTGTCCTCTGTCGGACCGTAGCGCCATTCCTTTTTATCGAAATCGTAGTAATAATCCCATCCGGTTTGGAAGGCGGGCGCGAAATTGCGCAGGTACAAAATCGCCGAATCCGTCCCGGCGCGCCAGGAGAACGGATAGCTGCTCGGATAGGCTTCTTTGATTTTTTTCAAGGCGGCATACAGCTCATCCCATGTCTGCGGCTGGCTGAGACCGAGCTTTTTGAATATGTCCTCGCGGTACAGCCAGTGCATCCGGTTCGTTTCGCCGATCCCCTGGTTCGGAAAAATATACATTTTGCCGTCCGAAGCAAGTGCATTTTGCGTTTCCGCCGGATACTGGGCCATCCACTTCTTGAAGTTCGGCATATCGTTGGCATAGTCCAGGATGTTGACCAGCGCTCCCTGCTGTCCGTATTTGTCGGCGAGCTTCTTATCCGGCGTGTACATCAGATCCGGCATATTGCCGGAGGCAATCGTCATGCTGAGCGCGTCCGCGACGCTTCCCGAAGGAATCTGCACGTCCAGCGTTACGCCCGTTTTCTCCTGCAGCAGCTTCCAAACCAATGCGTCCTTGCTGTAAGGCCAGCTCGGGTGGGAGTTGTCGAGAAAGGTAAAGGTCTGCGGCTTCAGCGAGCCCGAATCGATCGTCCCCCCGCTCTCCCCTGCCGTATTGCCGCCCGAAGCGGGAGGCGCCGTTTGGGTACAGCCGGCCAGGGCGGTTACGGACAGGCTCCCGGCCAATAATAGCGACATGCTTTTTTTCATGACGATCGACTCCTCTTTATCATAGTATAAGCGCCCGCCGGCACACTTGCGGCCCGCGGAACGTCCTGCATGCAAGCCTTCCATCTCCTTCTATCCTTTGACGGAACCGATCATAACGCCTTGAACGAAATACTTTTGCAGGAACGGATACACCAGTAAAATCGGCAGCGTGGATACAAGAATCGTAGCATATTTCAGCGTATCGTCGACGACCAGATTGTCTCCGCCCACACTCGACACATTGGATGAAATGACCTGACCCTGAAGCACGATGTTGCGCAGCACGACCTGCAGCGGGAACAGCGACTGATCGCGCAAGTACAGCAGCGCCGAGTAAAAATTGTTCCACATCCCTACGGCGTAGAACAAGCCGATTGTGGCCAGCACAGCTTTGGAAAGCGGTAGCACCAGCCGGAAAAAGATGCCGATATCGTTCAGGCCGTCCAGCTTGCCGGATTCCTCCAGCTCCTTCGGCATGGCCGAAAAGAATGTCCGCATGACGATCAGATTCCAAGTGCTGATAGCGGTCGGCAGCACCATACCCCATAGGGTATCAATTAAGCCAATCGATTTCACCACGAGGAAGGTCGGGATCATGCCCCCGCTGAAAAACATCGTGAAGACGATCATCATCGTAAATGTTTTGTGCATCGGCAGCTCTTTCTTCGAAATCGCGAATGCGCCCATGGCTGTAATGATCAGTGAAATGACCGTGCCGACGACCGTATACAAAATCGTGTTGACATAAGCGCTTGAAATCCGCGGATCCTCCAGCACGATTTTGTATACCTTCAAATTCCAGCCTTTGGGCCACAGCGTAATCTCGTTCTTCAGCACATAGACGGCGTCGCTGAAGGAGACGGCGATCATGTACAGAAACGGGTACAGCGTCACGACGACGACGCCCAGCAGCACGAGTATAATCGCCAGGTCTACCGTACTGAATTTTGCTTTCATGGCGGCGGAACCTCCTTCTCCTTGGAGTTTTACGCTGCGAGACCAGCGTCATTAGCAGAAATATTTTCAAAAAGATCGGGCTTGCGTTGTGTATGCGGAAAACTCATCACCGCTGCGAGCGTTCTCCCCCACCGCTTACAGTATTCTACAGTATGCCGCAAACATCGCTTACCACAAGCTGGTCTCGCCCACCTTGCGGCCGATCCAGTTCGCGGAATAAATGAAGATCAGGCTGACGACGCCTGTAAACAGATCAATCGCCGTCGCGTAGCTGTAATTGCCCTGCCCGATCCCCGTCCGGTATACGTAGGTGCTGATAATATCCGCCGTCTCGTACACGGCCGGATTGTACATCAGGAACACCTTCTCGAAGCCGATATCGAGCACGTGGCCCACGTTAAGGATAAGCAGAATAACGATGGCGGAAGCGATGCCGGGCAGTGTTACGTGGATTACCCGCTGCCACCGGTTCGCCCCGTCGATGCCGGCAGCTTCATACAGCTGCGGATCGATCGACGTCAGCGCCGCCAAATAAATAATCGTCTCCCAGCCAACATGCTGCCATATTTCGGATACGACATAGACCGAGCGGAACAGCTCCGGCATCGCCATAAAATTAATCGCGTTAAACCCGAGCGCCTGCAGCAGGTGATTGACGATTCCGCTTGAAGGAGACAAGAACATCAGCACCATACTGGCCGTCACGACGTTGGAAATAAAATGCGGGAGGTAGCTGACCGTTTGCACGAAACGCTTGAATACGGCATGCCTCAGCTCATTTAACAGCAAGGCTAAAATAATCGGCGCCGGGAAGCCGAACACCAGCTTATAACCCCCCAGCATAATCGTATTGCGCAGCAGCTTGAAGAAATCCGGGTTTTGAAAAAACATCATATAATACTTGAGGCCGACCCATTCGCTGGCCCAAATGCCTTTGAACAAGTTGTAGTTTTTGAAGGAGATGACCAGTCCGAACATCGGCGCATATTTGAACACCACATAAAAAACGAATGTCGGCAAAAACAACAGGAGCAAATATTTGCCCTTGCTCCACTGCCGCCAGCGGGACCGCTCCGTTTTCCTCAGCCCTGTCGGGACGGCTGCCTCCGTTGAAGCCGTGATTGAATTGTCCATAAGCATCTCCCCGCTATGTTGTGTTATAGATACACGCTCCGGCTTTGTATGCCGACCGGATGCCGAGCGACCGGCCGTCCCAATCGGCGAGCAGCAGATCCGCCGGAGCTCCGGCGGCCAGCCCCTGCCGTACCGGCAGCCCAAGCTTGGCCGCCGGGCGGATGGACGCCATGTCCCAGGCGTCCGCCAGGCTGCACAGCCCGCGCTTCGCCAGGTGCGCGATGCCCCACGGCAGCATTTGCGCCGAGCCGGCCAGCAGCTTCGGGTTGTCGGCGAGATGCAGCCGGCCTTCCGGCGACAGCACCACCCGTCCGCCGACATGCGTCTCGTAGGCGCCAGGCGGCATACCGGCCAGCATGACCGCGTCGCTGACGAGCAGCGCCCGCTCTCCCTTGACCTTCATCGCCACCTTCAGCACGGCATCCGGCAGATGAAAGCCGTCCGCGATCAGGCAGGTCCACAGCTCATCGGCTGCCAGCTGCTCCCACAAATAATTCGGATGGCGGGGCAGCAGCGAGTGGGCTCCGTTGCCAAAATGCGTGGACATCGTCGCCCCGGCGGCTGCCGCTTCGCGGATTTGCTCCGCTGAAGCGGACGTATGTCCGATAGAAACCACGACGCCGGACTCGGCGCAGCGCCGGATAAATTCGGGCGCCTGCGGCCATTCGGGCGACAAGGTTACAATCCGGATGCCGCCCCCGGCCGCCTCCTGCCAGCTCTGGAACAGCGCCCAGTCCGGCGCCTGGATATAGCGCGCATCGTGGGCGCCCCGGGCCCCGTCCTCCGGCGAGAGGAACGGCCCCTCCAGATGGATGCCCGCGATGCACTGCGCAGCCAGCGGATCGGCTGCGCGAGCTTCGGCCACGGCGCGGCAGGCCGATTGAATCGCTTGCCCGCTGTTCGTAATGATCGTCGGAAAAAAGGTCGTTACGCCTTCTTCCGCCGCCAGCCGGACGGCCTCCGTGACCGTATTGTCCGCGAGCGGCACTGTATTAAAGTCGCGGCCGCGATAACCGTTCAGCTGCAGATCGACGAAGCCCGGGCCGATGAGCGGCAGGCTCGCGGAAGCCTTGCGGGAATCTTCCGTGTGCCGGGCCTGCTCCTCGGTTCCTTCCGGCAGGCAGCGGCTCTACACTTACAATCCGGCCCTGGCTGCAGGATACGCGTACCGGCAAGCCCGTCCGGTAATGAATTCCCTCCAGCTGTACGGTCGGAGCCTCCGCCGTTGAAAGCAGTTCAGGCTCCGTTTTTGCCGATGGTACTTGTTCTTTCGCTGTACTCATTCCGCTTATTCCTCTCTCAAGCGCCAAGCGCCGTCGTAAGAATCCTGATCCACATACAGCGTGCAGTGGGGATGCGTGCGCAGTACGGAAGCGGGACAGGCCGTTGTAATCGGCCCGGCAAGGGTCCGCGTCACCGCCTCCCGCTTCGTCGGCCCCGGCACCATGCAGTACAGCCGCGCTCCGGAGAGCAGCGCCGGAATCGTCAAAGTGAGCGCCTGCTCAGGCACCGAGCCGAAATCCGGGAAGCAGCCGTCATTCACCTGCTGCTGCCGGCACGCATCGTCCAGGACCACAGCTTTTACCCATACCGGATCTTGAAAGTCGGCAACCGGCGGGTCGTTAAAGGCAATGTGCCCGTTCTCGCCGATCCCCAGGCAGACAATATCGATCGGAGCCTCGCGCAGCAGCTGTTCGTAGCGTTCGCACTCCGCCTCAACTCCACCGTCCGTCCGGATATAGTGCATCTCTCCGGGATGAACCCGGTCGAACAGCTTTTCCTTCAAAAACCTGCCGAACCGCTGCGGCGCCTCCTCGGGCAGCCCCAGGTAATCGTCCATATGAAAGGCTGTAATGCGGGACCAGTCAATCCCCTCCGCCTGGATCAGCGAAGCCAGAAATTCGTTCTGCGACGGGGCCGCGGCGAAGATCATTCTCACCCGCTCCTGACGCCCCAGCAGCTCCCGTATCCGTTCTGCGGCATGGCCGGCAGCAGCAGCTCCGAGCGCCTCCCGGCTCGGAAACACTTCGACTAGAAGCGAATCGACCTGAAATTGGAGCCCGCCTGTGTTGGCGTTCGTATGCATTGTCTTCTCCCCCTATCTTATGAGCTAAACAGACGTTAGCGGTTCATTGAATCGACAGTTAACTTGTGACGCGCGGGCCTTTTAATTGATTGATTCATTGGTTCGTTGACTCAGTAATTCATTGCTCTAATGAATCGCCGATTCGTGGACCCAGCTCGGCTTCCTCCATCCCCAGCTCCCGCAGCAGCTGCAGCAGATGCTCCGTGCAGTGGGCAGAGGCTTCCTGGCCCCCTTCGGAAAAATCATTCCCGGCCGGCCGCTTCAGCTGCTCTTCGGTCAGCTGCGACTTCATCCGGTAATGCGTCTCGATAATGAGAAAGCCATTGTAGCCTTCGCCGGTCCAGCCGGCGGAGAAGTCCGCGGTAGTCCACTTCCCCGGTGCCCACAGCCACAGCCTCAATCCCGTCCGGCGTCCGGACCGCATCCTTCAGGTGCACATGGCATAATCGTTCACGGATGGCCTCATAGCCTGCCGGATAAGGGACTTCGCCGTCAGGATCCCATATATTATTTCCCGGGTCATATAATGCCTGTATCCAGGGAGAGTCGACAGCCTCCAGCACGGCTGCCGTCTTCGCGGCGTTGCTCGCATACGTGCTCGGATCGTATTCCAGCGCCAGAACGATACCCGACCGCTCCAGCAGCGGAATGAGCTTCCTCAAGTGTTCCGCAATCGCAGGAACCGCATCGGCAAAAGGAAGCTCCGGCGACGCCCAGAAGGTGAAGCCGCGAAGGAGCGGGGCTCCAAGCTTCACGGCAATGTCCGCCAGCCGCTCCGCCATAGCCAAGTGCTCTTCGATCTGCTCCGGCGCGTTCAGCTCGCATTTGAACAGCGGCCCGGCGATACCCGAGACAGCCAAGCCATGCTCCGATGCCAAGCGGCCGATGGCGTCAATCTCTTCATCGCTCAGCTGATGTATTCCTTTCCCGTTCACCGAACGCAGCTCGATGGCGTCGAGTCCGTACCGTCCGGCGAAGCTGACGGCTTCGTCCATCCGCTGGGACACCTCATCGGTTATAATTCCGAGCCGAAAACGCCGCTTCACAGCTTCACGCTCCTTCCGGAAGCGCGGCTTTCATTAGCCGCTTCGATAAAGCGGATAATTTCCAGCGTTTCCTCCGGCTCGATCCCGGGCTTGCCGGAATCGAACATCGCCATAATTTGCTCCAGCAGGCTGGCATAATACGGCTTGGCATATGCGGCAACATCGATGTAAGCCGTGCCTTCCGCACGATGAACCGCCCCGCCGAACCGCTTATTACCCTTGCGATTGCCGCGGACGGCTCCGAGGCGGTCATCCTCCCACTCTCCTACCGCGATATCGTGGCTGCCGTTGCTGACAGCCTGCACCTGCACGCATCCGCGTCCCAAGGCGCGGTAAATCATATCGACGGTGTGGATCCCGTACCAGAACAGACCCGGCTGCGTTTCCTGCAGCTCCATCGGCCCGAACGCATCGGCCCCGATGATGTCGCCCAGCTCCGTCTGAGCGAGCGCTTGCGTCAGCCCTTCGGCATAGCGCAGCGCGGAGCAGCTCATGAACGTGACCTGATGCTTCGCCGCCAGCTCAAGAATGGCCCTCGCGTCCGCATAGCTGACCGCAAACGGCTTATCGACGAAGACCGGCTTGCCGTAAGCGGCGATTCGGCGAAACTGTTCCAGATGGACGCGTCCGTCCACCGATTCGAGCAGCAGCACGTCGCTGCGCTCGGCTACCGCCTCGGGCGAGTCGACGATCTCCACCCCGTACTGCTCCCGCAGCTCTTTCGTATAGCCGCCGACCCGCGAGCTGCTCAGTGTAAAATCGGCCGAGCCGCCGGGATAAGCCGCCGCGACGGTTCCTCCGGGGACATGAAATTCGTTGGAGGGGTCGTTTAATAATTTGGTGAAGGCCGATACATGGGACGTATCCAGCCCGATCATGCCGATGCTCCATTGTCGGGACATACCGTTTTCACTCCTGTTATCAAAATAGTTTCTGTTTAATGATGAACACGGGGCGTATACTTTTTAAGCCAGTTGAATCTCCCGGCCCGATCTGGACGACTCGTAAATCGCCAGAATGAGATCGACCGATTTCTTCGCTTCTTCTCCCGTCACCAAGGGATCGCGGTCTTCATGAATGGCTTCGACGAAATCCTCCAGCAGGACGAAATGGCCGTCGCTGGCGATTTTTGACGGATCGCTGCTGGAATTGACTCTGCCCTCCACCTGAGGGATCGGCTCGTCGCTTCCAAGAAATGGACCACTGCTTGATGCCGCTGTCCGCGAATAAAATGGAACCTTTCTCCCCATGCAGGGCAAAGCTCGTTTCGAGACCGGGATACACGGAGGTCGTCCCCTGAATTACCCCAAACGCCCCGCTCTTATACTTCAGTACGGCTACGGCCGTATCTTCCACCTCAATATCTCTGGCGAGCGCCGCGGAGTAGGCAAATACCGACTGTACATCGCCCATCAGCCACTGGATGACGTCAATACCGTGAACCCCCTGATTCATGAGCGCACCGCCTCCGTCCAGTTCCCAGGTCCCGCGCCAGCCGGCGCTGCGGTAATATTCCGGGCTCCGGTAATATTTAAGGTATGCGTCTCCAAGCAGCGGCTTGCCTAGCTTTCCCGCTTCAACGGCCTTCTTGACGGCAAGCGAGGCCGGCATGACTCTCCGCTGAAAGACACAGCCCAGCTTCACTCTGTTCTGCCGGCATACGTCGATCATGCGCTGCATTTTTTCGGAAGTAATCTCAAGCGGCTTCTCACAAAAGACGTGCTTGCCGGCCTGCGCCGCAGCGATGACGACCTCCCCGTGAAGACCGCTCGGCGTGCATACGCAGATACAGTCGATATCGTCCCGCTTCAGCATCTCCTCATAATCGGTATAGACGGATGGAATCCCGTAGGTTTCGGCGAACTGGCGTCCGACCTCCGGCTGATTATCGGCGACGGCGACAAGCTCTCCTCCCGCCAGATGAGATAACGCCTTGGCATGGAAGTGTGCGATAACGCCTGCGCCTACGATCGCGAATTTTAATGGTTGCGGCATGTGAACGAGCCTCCTTCATTGGTTAAGCAAATTTTGGACGATGACTGCGGCTAAATTCTAAACCTGAACTTCTAAACCTAAACTTCTAAACCTGACTTTAAAACCTGACTTTAAAACCTTTGGAGTAAACCCAGCCGTTTGTGCGCTGGGAGGAAAGGGTATGGGGTTCCAGCCGTTGTTGAAGTCGTGTTCCATTAATTAGATGAGGCGGGTGGAACACGACTTCAAAGACGGCCCGTAAACTTTTCACCCCATACCCTTTCCTCCTCCTGATCTCCTTTTGTGCGCTCACTTCTACCAAGCTCAAGCTGCCAAGCTCCCCAAGCGAACTTCCCCTGCAGGCTTCCCATGTGTCGATCTTATATGCAAAAGGCTGCGCGAGCCTACTGTTCCGTCTTGGGATCCTTGCCCGTTCTTCACAAATCATTAAAATTAATAAGAACCACAAAAAATACAAAGTCTCATTCGACAGCAGCCTTATTTCTTTCTAAAATCAGCCATGCTATAATAGCCACACCATTTCCTAATGAAGGAAGGCAGGGGATAGCATGCGCGTGCTCAGAGCCCGATTCAGCGGTTCTTTGTTATACCGTCTACTCGCCAGCTTCGTCGTCGTTATTTTGCTGCTCGTATCCTTTAATCTGCTTACCTACACCTTCTTTCTAAGCAACATCCGCCAGGAAATCACCAAGAACAGCAGCCTGAGCCTCAATACGACCGCCATGAATTATGAGAAGCACATCGCCCTCATCAAGAGCCTGCTGATCAGCCTCTATTCCAACAACCGGACAGAGCTGCTCAAGAACAGCAAGAGCGACTGGGACTACTACATCGCAAGTCAAGTGCAGAAGGATCTGCAGAATACGCTCAAAAATACGCAGCTGTACCTCAATAACGTAATTTACTATTATCCCAATATGGATTATGTCATCGATAAAGACGGGGGACGTCCTGTCGATACGATGTTCAACAATTTTCTCCAAGCCGATCCGTATACAACCGATTTTTGGAGGAATGAGCTTCTGAACGCCCCTGCTTTTCATGTCTATCCCGCCTCCGAGTTTAAGGAGCAGACCAGCTTCTCATCACACAGCCTGGGCACGCTCAATCCCATCATGTTCAAAAGCGCGCTGAATCCCGGCTTCGCGATCATCGCGTTTCTTGACAGTACCCGCATGTACGACTCGTTCAGCCAAGTGGCGCCGGACCGGGGTTTTTATATTCTCGATGAGACGGAGCGGCCTATTTTTTCGTTATCCAGCCATGCGCTCGGGAAGGAAATTATCAACCGCTTCGATACTTCTTCGGGCTATTATTTGCGGGGAACGGATTACTACTTTTATCAAAAAAGCGCCGACACCGGGCTTACTTACGTCCTTACCGTCCCTTTCGCCGCCATTTCCGATCAAATCACGCGGCTGAATCTCATTATGATCGTTCTGTTCGCCATCTCCATCATCATCAGTATTGCCGTATCGGTTTTCTTCGCCGTCCGGTTCTACAATCCATTGACCGCGATTGTCCGTTCTCTCCAGCAGGTCAATCCGGGCCAGGCCCCGGCACACGGCCAGATCGCCGAGTTCAATTTCATCAGCGACAAGCTGCATGATCTGTTCAAAACGAATGAAGACATTCATAAAGATTTGCACGCCAAAAACTCCCTGCTTCAGCAGTTTGCCTATTTAAGCAAGGTCAAAATGATACATACCAATATTAAAGACGCCAAAATACCGATCGACACGGATAAGCCGTACCGTCTGCTGCAGTTTCATCTGATGTTCAAAGAGCGTCATCTCCAAGAGCTGGAGCTCGATTCCAATATGGCTTCCTACTATATAAAAGAGTTTATTCACTCCGTCTTCATGCAGCGCTTTCCCGATTCGGTCACGTTCCAGATTGAGAACGACCAGATTTTGACGCTGCTGTTTACCGATGCACAGACGCAGGTCCTCTCGGACATGCTGGATAAAATTCATCATTTTCTGGCTCCGGATGCCAATTATTACGACGTCACGATTGCCGTCAGTCCGCTCCAAACCGATTCGCTTGCCTTTAACCTTGCTTTCGAGCACACAGCCGGCCTCATGAAACGAAGAAGACTGGGGGAAGGCGTCCAGGTCGTCGACGGGAATACTCCGCTGGCCACCAAGCCGATCTGGTTCCAGCATGCCAAGGTCAAGGATTTCACCGCTAATCTGGAGACGGGCAATGAAGCCGTCACCATCCCTCTCGTCATGAGACTGCTGGAGCATGCCTGCAAACAGCAGGCTTCCTACTCGCAGATGGTTGAGTTGTCTCAAGAAATCGAGAACCTGATTATTAAAACGATGGTCGCCATGAACATCCCGCTGCCCGGACGCGCCTCGGAGGAAACGTTGAAGGATTGCCGGACGCTGGAGCAGTTTCAGCATTATTTTCAAAATCTGCTGACGCAGTGCGGAGCTGCCGTAAAGCAAAAGAAAGCAAATACCGATTATATTACAAGCTTTGTGATGAATTATGTGGAGGATCATTTCGGCGGGGATGTATCGCTGGAGCTGCTTGCAGAGAAGCTGAACATTACGAGCACTTATTTGTCCAGTTATTTCAAAGAAAAGAATGATACGAATTTCAGCGATTATGTCAATAACGTCAGGATGAATAAAGCGATGGAGCTGCTGAACCGGACCGATCTGAAGGTTCAGGACATCGCAGGACTGGTCGGCTACTATACCGTCGCTTCCTTCAACCGCATGTTCAAAAAGCATACCGGCATGACGCCGAGCGAGTACCGCCGTTCGGTCAGCTAGCCTGATACGCGCCGGGATGGGGGTGCATCGGGCTGCCCCTTTTTAGGGCGAAGGCAACGGCAGAGGGCACGGCGCAAGCAAGCACGACCGATTCCATCTCACCCGGGATATGCGCCGCAGCGCATCCTTAGTCATCCTGCAGCTCCTTTCAGGCCGCAGGCAACGGCAGTCCCACGGCAAAACATACCGCAGTCCCGCTGTATTATGCTATGCACAGCGGGACTGCGGTTTTTAACGCTGCACAAGAAAGACCGTCCGCATCAGCCGCAGAGGCTAAGGCGTGGAGGTCATCTGCGTATAGTGCGCGGCAAGCTGGGCGGGCGTCAGCTCGTAGTCGTATACCGCCACTTTGCCGACCGCTCCCTCAAAAAACGAAGCAAGGTCGCGCGTGCCGACCCGCATCGGGGCCGTCCCGTTGCCCGGAACGATGCTGTAGCCGGACAGGCTGTCCTGATCCCGCAGCACGCCGTTTTTATACAGCTTCGTATAGCCTGTAGGGTAGGCAGAGCTCGTATCCACCGTGTTGATAACCAAAGTGTAATGAATCCATTCTCCGGCCGTCACCGCGTCCTGGAAGTAGGAGCCTGCGCCGAGACCTCCGCTTAAGTTAAATGAGTAGCCGCTGATCCGGTTCGGGCGGTTCTCCGTATTCGTCAGGCTGTACATTCTCGCCACCCAGGAATGCTGTCCGGAGGTTCCCTTGCCCATCCAGTGCACGTAGCCGCTGCTTTCCGAATGCGTAAACTGCAGCACATCCGGACGCATCCAGGCTTCCACCGTCAAAATCCCCGTCCGCGTCACCTCCAAATAATCGTCATCCGGTATGGTGAAGTACTGATCGACGCCATTGAATTTTATGGCCCCTTCGCCATTAGGCAGCGTGGCTGACGCCGGGCTTCCGGTGAACGTCCCGTTCATGCTGTGACCGGACTGGTCTGCCGTTACCCCCGAAGCGATCGGCCAATACCCGACCGGATGATCCGCCAGCACCTCGTCATCATAATCGGATGAAGCGAACGCGCTGTCCGCAGGACTGATCAAGGCAAGTAGCAGCATACATGTTCCAATCGTTTTCCTGAATCTCATACAACCTTCCCTCCAGGTCATTGAATTAAGGCAGCCCCTGGAACCAGGCCCCCAAAGCCAAAGTGTGAAGACAAGCAGCGAAGCGGATGCCAGTTACTTAGCAGGGAACCTTCGTTACCGATCAGCCCCGCAGCATTTCCTGCACATCAAAAAGGCCGCCTTAGGCCTATCGTAGCCTCAAGACAGCCTCCTGGAAATAAACAAAGGTTTGACTCATTCGCACATTTCAGGCTTTTCATAAACAGAGCAAGAAACCAAAGATCGGACTATTGACAATTTATTCCTTTATCTTCGCCTCTTCTGTCGCCGTTGGATTCAAGAGAGATTCCAGCTGCACCCGCAGCGACTCTCCGTCCTGCAGCCCTGACAGGAACAGCATAATATCCCTCTGAATGCTCTTGAGCCGGACATTCGTCAAGCCAAGCTCGGTAATCAGACGCAGCGTCGGGAATATTTCCCGGTATAAATAAAACCGCGACGGCCGGTAAATCGCCTCATCCCCGTTGTAGGCCATCGCCCGGCGATGAGCGGTAATGTTCAGCGTGTGACGCCGGAGGTACAGCTGCGTTTCATAGGACGTCAAGAAGTCCACCAGCAGCCTTGCCGCACCCTTGTTGGCGGATTTGCTGTTCACCGCCAGGCCGTTTACAATCAGCAGCGTGCTCGAATCGTGCAGCCCGGGCAAGGGTGATACGTCGAAGGCGATTCCCGATGCCCGAAGCTGGTTTAAGAAAAAGTAGGTCGTCATGATGACCGATACTTTTCCTTTCAGGAACAGCGCTTCCGCATCCGCATCGCTCTCCGATAAAATGCGGGGAAAGACGTCCGTCATACCGAGCACTTCCTTGCACGTCTCCAGGCTCTCTACCAGCCGGGTTCCATGGGGCAGCCGGAACCGGCCCTCCGCATCCGCCTCGAACCTGGCGCCGCTTTGCAGCATAAAGATCGGCCAGCGGTTGCGCGAAGGCAAATAAAAGTAAAAGCCGAAGCGCTCGTTCTTCACCGCAAGCCGCCGCCCGCAGGCGAACAAATCGCGCCAGGTCCAGCTGCTGTCCGGCACCGGAACGCCCGCCTCATCAAAATGGTCCTTGTTGTAGCACAAAACAACGGGAGAATAAATGAACGGCTGAACCAGGATGTCCTCTCCCCGCTGAAACGGCTTGGTCAAGAAAGGGTAGCAGTCCTCCATTGGCTCAACCCGCTCCAGCAAATCGAGGGAGCCCTGCTCTGCAAAATCCTGAAAATTGTTATTGTTCATAATTACGGCATCCAGCAGCCCGGAATCCATATATTCCTTCAGCGTCTGCGAATAGCTCGAGGACGGCAGTTCCACCGGCTGGACGCGAATCTGCGGGTGGAGCCGATGAAATTCGGCCAGCAGCCGTTCCATCTCCACCAGATCGGCGATATCGTGCACATAGCCGAATTTAATGACCGTTTCCCGACCCGGCGGCGGGCTCGTCACCCGGTTGCCGACACGGGCTATTTTCTCAATGAGCCCTTCGTCTACCAGCACTTTGAGCGCATTGCGCACCGAAGCGTTGCTCAGCTCGAAGCGCTCCTCCAAATCGTTTTCGGAAGGCAGGTAGCTGCCTACGGCATATTTGCCCGACATGATTTCCTGACGAAGCGTGACGATCATTTCATCTATACGGAGCCGGAAATGCTTGCGGCTGATTCTTTTTTTCATGCGTATCCCACCATCCGGTTTTGTTGCCTGCTGGGCAGCAGCTAACCGCCCGCTAACCTCGCCGGGCCTTGCCCGGCCGCATTCCGCAGGACGTAAAAAATGACTCCCTTTCATGATACTGAAAAGCCCGTAGGTCTACAAGCCGAAGCACTTGAGATAACAGAAGTTTGAATGATTCTCTCGTTGTCCATTATAATGAAAGATATGGTAATCCAACAAACAAACCATGAGGTGATTGGATGTTAAAGATCGAGTATCACGGGCACTCTTGTGTCCAGCTGTCCGATGGCGAGCATTCGCTGATTATTGATCCGTTTCTCTCGGATAACCCGGTCGCGACAGCCGACCCCGACGCCATTCGCGTACAGCATGTCCTGCTGACGCATGCGCATGCCGACCATATTCAGAACGCGGCGCAGATTGCCAAAGCCAATGACGCGACGCTGGTGGCTATTCACGAGCTTGCTACTTACATGAGCTGGCAGGGCGTCAAAGCTCAGGATATGAACATCGGCGGACGCTTGTCGCTGGGCTATGCCGAGGTACAGATGGTTCAGGCGTTTCACAGCTCCGCCATCGTGAACCATGAGACCAAAGAGATCATTTACGGCGGCATGCCTGCCGGATTCATCATCCGCTGGAACGGTCATACGATCCTCCATGCAGGGGATACGAACCTGTTCCTCGACATGAAGCTGATCGGCGAACGGAATGCGATCGACTTGGCCTTCCTGCCTATCGGCGACTTGTTCACGATGGGACCGGAGGATGCGGCTACCGCTGCCGAATGGCTGAAGGCGAAGCAGGTCGTGCCTGTGCATTATAACACCTTCGAGCTGATCAAGCAGGACGGCGCCGCCTTTATCGAGCTGTTGAAGTCGCGCGGCATCGAGGGCAGGGCTCTGCATCCAGGCGAGCATTTGGAATTGTAAGCGGCACTTGTCCGTTAACGGCAGTTTAATTCGAAGGGAGTCGTTCGTGTATGGAATCTTCATTAACCGCGTACCTGGCAGAGCATCGCGACCGCCATTTGGCCGAGCTGATTGAATTCGTCCGCATACCGAGCATTAGCGCCAGCACGGAGCATAAGCCGGATATGACCAGAGCGGCGGAATGGCTGGCGGACAGCCTGCGTAAAGCCGGGCTGGAAAATGTACAGGTGCTCGCTACCACAGGGCATCCGGTCGTCTATGGGGATTGGCTTCACGCCCCGGGCCAGCCGACCGCTATGATCTACGGGCACTATGACGTGCAGCCCGCCGATCCGCTGGAGCAGTGGACGACAGCGCCGTTCGAGCCGGTCATCCGCGACGGCAAGCTGTATGGCCGCGGAGCGACGGACGACAAGGCGCAGCTGTACACCCATGTGAAGACGGTCGAGGCATTCCTGAACACCGTCGGCAAGCTGCCGGTCAACGTGAAGTTCTGCATTGAAGGCGAGGAGGAAATCGCAAGCCCCAGCCTGCCCGCTTTTCTCGAGACGCATGCGCAGCTGCTGAAGGCCGACGCCATCGTCATCTCGGACGGCCCTATGCACGACGAAGGCGTTCCTTCCATCTGCTACGGCCTTCGGGGCCTGTGCGGCTTCCAGATCGACCTGCAGGGCGCCAAGAACGACCTGCACTCCGGGCTGTTCGGCGGCGGCGTAGCCAACCCGGCCATCGCGCTGGTGCAGCTGCTGGCCTCTATGCGCAACGAGGAAGGTCACATCACGATCGAAGGCTTTTACGATGGCGTGAACGAGCTGAGCGATACCGAGCGCGAAGCATTCCGCGCGCTGCAGTTCGACGATGCGAAGACGGCGAACGAGCTGGCAGTGCCCGAGCTGACCGGCGAGGAAGGCTTCTCGTTCCTGGAGAGAACTACGGCGCGGCCTACGCTGGAGATTAACGGCATCTACGGCGGGTATCAAGGCGAAGGCCTGAAGCCGATCGTGCCGTCTACCGCGGGCGCCAAAATTTCATGCCGTCTGGTCGATCAGCAGAACCCGGACAACATCATGAGACGGATCGAGGCCCATATCGAGAAGCATAAGCCTGCGGGCGTCACCGTTAAGGTGCAGCAGACGCATCGCGGCAAGCCGTTCTATATCTCCCCCGAGCACCCGTATATTCAGGCTGCGGCCAGAGCGTACGAAGCGGGCTTCGGCGCCGCCCCGGTTTATATCCGCAGCGGCGGTTCGATTCCGATCGTCGAGGTGTTCTCCCGGGTGCTGGGCGCTCCCGTTGTGATGATGGACTTCGGGCTGCCGAGCGAAAATATGCATGCGCCGAACGAGCACTTCCATCTTGAAAATTTTGACCGTGGCATCGCGACGCTGTGCCGCTACTGGCAGGAGCTGCAGCAGGTCTCAAGCCAAGCCTAAGGGCGAGGCTTCCGGCTCTCTGCATGGGGGGCGAGGTCAAAAGCCCGGATAGGCGCGGCCTGACGCTGTGTTGAACTCGCTTCACGCTTCCCGCGAAAGCCGCATGCGTCCGGCGCAAAATCAAATGACTGATAACAGCAAGAGCCTCCCGCCGCAAAGTATTGCGAACGGGAGGCTCTTGCTTCATTAAAACGGTCTTACTGCTCAGCCAACATCGACAACCTGCCGCGCCTTTAGAATACCCATTAGCATCTACCAGCACCTGCCCAACCGAAAGCCGTCAATCAGCCATGCCTAAGAGCAGCTTATACAATCGACAGCGGAAATCAGCTTGCTCTCATCACTGCCATACATACAACCATCAACCATCAATAAGCCGCGCCTCTGCACGTCCCTACTCAACAGCTGTCATTGCCGGACCTTCGTCCCGCCTCCGTCTGTCAGCCAGCCGGCGGCACCGCCCGCAGGGCTCTTCGCTTGCCCATCAGCCGCAGCGCAATGGGCAGAATACACAAGGCCAGCGCGCCGAGGCCTATAAACATTTGCTGAACGGCCAGAATTCCGGCCGCTTCGGCAGGCATCTGCAGCTGGTACAGGCTGCGCCTTTCTTCAAAGAACATGGAGAGCAGCACGATGGTGACCGCTCCGGAAATTTGCCCGACGATTTGAAGGATCGACATCGCCCGGGATACTTGGGACACCGGCAGAGCGTTCAAACCCGCCGTCATCACAGGCGTATGGATGGGCCCTAGCCCGAAGCCGCGTATCGAGAGCAGCACGATGAGCGCGGCCAGGCCGGTCTTTCCCGCCGTCCAGCCCAGCACCAGCGAGAAACAGGCCGCCAGCAGCAAGCCGAACGGCAAAATGAGCTGCGCTCCATGGCGGTCCACAATCCGGCCGCCTACCGTCATCGCGATCCCCATCATCAGCGCCTGAGGGAGCAGGATCAGCCCGGTCGTCATCGCGCTGTATTGCAGCACCTCCTGCATCAGCAGCGGGATGAGCAGAACGCCGGCGAACATGCTGGAAGCCGTAATGGCGGATAAGACGGCGCTGACCGTGAATGCCGGAAAACTAAAAATACTCAGGTCAATCAGCGGTTTCTCGGCGCGCAGCTCGTTCCAGATAAAAAAAACCAGGCCGCCGACGCCTGCGCAGATCAGCGGGAGGGTGCTGTCCCTCCCAAGCCTTGGGGCAGCCGATTCATGCCCAGCATGAGGCAGGTCATGCCGACAGCTATACCGGCAAACCCCAGCCGGTCGAAAGGTACCCGGACCCGCAGGCGCCGCCCTTTTAGACAAAATAAAGTAGCAGTAAGGCAAATAACGCCGGTCGGAATATTGAGCAGAAACAGCGTGTGCCAGGAGCTGACCTGCAAAACCATCCCTCCGAGCGTGGGCCCGACCGCAGGCGCCGCCATCGAGGCAATGCCGGAGATGCCTGTCGCCAGGCCGCGTTCTCGTTCAGGAAAATTATGGAAAATAATGGTGATTCCAAGCGGCATTACCAACCCTGCGCCCAGCCCCTGCACGATCCGAAAGCCGACGATCGAATGAAAGCTCCAGGCCATTGCGCCAAAGGCGGAGCCTGCCAGAAACAGCAGCATGCCGGCTATATAGGCTGTTTTTTGCCCCAGCACATCGGACAAATAGCCGCTGATCGTCATCATGATCATCATAGGCAGCATAAAGCCCGTAATGACCCACTGCGCCTCCGAAGCCCCGATATGAAACAGCTTCATAAAGGACGGGATGGAAACATTCAGCATGCTGTTGTTCAAAATCACGGTAAAGGAGCCTAATAACACACAGGTTAACACGGACCACTTGTTGGCCGCAGACTGCAGCGGACCGGCAGACGGCACAGCTTCTTCTCCCACATCCTCACCTCCCGTTGTCTAAACGCCCGGTAAAGACAGCGGGTAAGGGCATCAATTCCCTGTTCCCCCTATCCCCGAACCTGGGCAAGAAAAAGGGAAGCTGCGCTCCCCTTTTCCCCCTCTTAAGCTACCCATTCCGCTTCATTCGGCACTTGTTTAAACAATGACGCGAACTGCTCGTAGCAGTGTCCGATAGTCAACAGCTCTCCTTCGCTGAACGGACGGCCCATCAGCTGCAGTCCTATCGGCAGGCCTTCGGAGGTAAAGCCGCAAGGAATCGAGAGCGCAGGAAGTCCCAGGAAGTTCGCTGTGGATGTCATGCTTTGCAGCGCGAAGGTGTTCTCCTTTTCAAACTGCTGAATTTTTTTGGCGGCCGTCGGAGTTGTCGGCGTGACGAGCGCATCAACCTTTTGAAAGATGCCCTGGAACTGCTCACGCATCTGCGTTCTCAACCGCTGTGCGCCTATGTATGCCTCTGCGGTAAAATATTGGCCCAGCTCGAAGGACAGCCGCAGCCGTGGACCGTAGCCTTCCGGCTGATCTTCCAGCTGATGATGATGGAAGGCGTAAGCTTCCGTGTTCAGAATGATCCGGTGCGCGCTCAGCAGCGCTTCCATGGATTCGATCTCGACGGGGATGATCTCCGCCCCCAGCCCTTCAAGCTCCTGTACCGCCCGCCGGACCGCGGCCTCGACCTCAGGGGCGAGGTTATCGTAGAAGTACGTTGTCGGGATGCCGATTCTTTTGCCTTGCAGCGACTCGACCTTCATGAACGAAGTCGATGAAGCGGTCGAGCCTTGATAAGAGCTGTCGTCCAGCTCATCGTAGCCCGCCATCGCCGCCAGCATCAGGGCGGCATCCTCGCACGTCCGGGTCAGCGGACCGAGATCTGGTCCAGCGTCCAGGAGAGCGGCGAGACGCCGTACCGGCTGACCAGGCCGTACGTCGGCTTCAAGCCGACGACGCCGCAGTAGCTGGCCGGATTGCGGATCGAGCCGCCGGTGTCGGTGCCGATGGACGACAGCACGAGCGACGCCTGCACGGACGAGCCGGAGCCCGAGCTGGAGCCGCCGGGAATCGACTCCAGATCCCAAGGATTGCGGGTTCACCCGTAATACGGATGGGGCGCCCGGAAAGCATACTCGTTCAAGTGGGCTTTGCCCATGACGACCGTTCCTGCATCGAGCAGCTTTTGCGTAACCGTAGCATGGGCTGTCGGAACATAGTCCGGTGCAATTCTTGAACCGTTCGTCATCGGGTACCCGGCATAAGCGATAATGTCCTTTAAAGAGATCGGAATGCCGTGCAGCGGGCTTCGGTAACGGCCGGACAAGATTTCCTGCTCGGCCTGTCTGGCCTGCTGCTCGGCGGCATCCGCCATGACGGTAATGAACGTATTGAGCTTGGGCTCGAACTTGTCGATCCGGTCCATGAAATACCGGAACAATTCTACGGGCGAAAGCTGCTTGCTCTCGATCGCCCTGGACGCTTCGGCAATGGTCTGTACAGGGAAATTACTCATAGGGAGGACGCCTCCGGATTGAAGGTAGGAGCCGGCTCCAATTGCAGGGGGAACGTCCGGGACAGCTTCAGCAGGCCTCCCATCATGTTTTGCAAGTCGTTGGCATATTGAGGCAGGCAGGCTTCCAGCTCGGGATATAGCTTTCTTCCATTTATTTCAACGGTCATGCTTTTTAAAGTTGTCGTTTCCATACGGATCACTTATCCTCTCTCAATTTCGTAAAATGGGTGTTGCATGAATCGATATCGATTTCCCGATCTGATGCATGATGCCGAGGCTATCGAGATTTTTCGAGACTGTACGACCTCCGGTTTAAACCATCGGAATTGAGCTTTGCCTTGCATCGCAGTATCAGATTGACCTGCGGCTTACACCGGCAGCACCGAGCTTGACCAATACTTGACGATATCCGTGGCGTTCATCGTCAGCCCAAAGCAGGCTTCGATATTGTCGAAGGTGGCGTTATGTAGCGCCTGGTTGTAGCCTGCGGAAGCATCCCGCACGACGGTCACATGATAATCCAGCATAAAACCGTCCCGGGCCGTCGACTCCACGCATACATTCGTCGCTACACCGGTGATGACCAGCGATTTCCGGTTCAGATTGCCGAGAATCATGTCCAGCTGCGTGCCGATAAATGCGCTGTAGCGGTGCTTCTCAACAATAATATCTCCCGGCAGCGGCGTCAGCTTATAGAACTCGGCTCCCCAGCTGCCCTTGCGGCATATGGCCAGCGGGTCGGTATGGCCGTTCGGCCGGGGGCGCTTGGCCCATGCCTCGGACACCGTATGCTCCTCCATCGTCATTTGAACAAAAACAATCGGAATACTCTGCTTTCTCGCTTCCCCGATCAAAGCTTCGATGCGGGGAACAATCGCCTGAGCTCCGGCAACATCCCTGCCCATCCGGGCGCAAGCCCCGTCCTCGTGGCAAAAGTCGTTCTGCACATCAACAATAATCAGCGCTGTTTCCTCCGGATTTAGATGCTGTTTCATAGTTATCAGCCTCCCGTTTTTTTATGAAACCACTCTTGCTTCATGACCTGTTTCATACAGGAAGCAGGCTACCTCATGCCCCGGGCCTACCTTGACCGGCTCCGGGACCTGATGCGCGCAGCGTTCCTCGGCAAAATTGCAGCGTGTGCGGAAGCGGCAGCCCGATGGGGGATTGAGCGGGCTCGGCAGCTCCCCTTTGATCGGCGTATGCTTATTTAAGGTGGTGACCCCTACCTCCATCGAGGGGGCGGAGTTCAATAATGCCTGCGTGTAAGGATGATACGGGCTGGAATACAGCCTGTCGGCCGGACCTTTCTCCACCACGGTTCCCAAATACATGACCATCACTTCGTCGCTCATATATTCGACGACGTTCAAATCATGGGAAATAAACAGCAGGGATAAGGAGAACTCCTTCTTCAAATCCTGGAACAGGTTCAGCACCTGCGCCTGTACCGATTTGTCCAGCGCGGAGACAGCTTCGTCAGCGATCAGAATCGGCGGCTCCAGAATCAGCGCTCTGGCGATGGCAACCCGCTGTCTCTGCCCTCCGCTCAAGCTGTGGGGGTAGCGGCCCGCATAAGAGCTCGGCAAGCCGACGGCTTCCAGGTAGTAATGGGCCCGCTTCCTGGCCTCCTGCTTCGACTGCCCGTTGACCCACAGATTGAAGGCAACGTTGTCCAGAATCGTCATCTTGGGATTCAGCGACGAGTACGGGTTCTGAAACACCATCTGCATGCTCTGCCGGATCTGCTGCAGCTCAGAATCCTTCAGCTCCAGGATGTTATTGCCCCGGAACCGGACCTCGCCTGCATCCGGCTCGATCAGCCGCAGCAGCAGCCGGGCCAGAGTCGATTTGCCGCAGCCCGATTCGCCGACAATACCGAGCGTCCCCTGCTCCTGCAGGGCGAAGGAAACCTCCTTCACGGCGGAAACGGCTCCCTTGGCTTTACCCCAGCCGCTCTTGACCGGAAACGACTTGCTTATCGAAGAAACTTCCAGGATGGCGTCCATGCCGCTTCCCTCCCTTATTTTTTGGCTTCCAGGGCGTCTCTCAGCCCGTCGGCAACCAGATTCATCGTCAGCGCGCTAAGAAAGATGAACACGCCCGGGATTAAGGTCACCATAGGATTGATAAAAATTTGCTGCTTCAAATTGTTCAGCATAATGCCCCATTCCGCAGCGGGTGGCGATACGCCAAGTCCGAGAAAGCTTAAGCCGGACGCCAGTACGAGACTGATGCTGATCTGGGTCGTGCTGTAGACGAACATTTTGCTGAAAATATTCATCAGCACATGATTCCAGATGATCGAGAAGTGCCCGGCCCCGCTGGACTTGGCCGCTTCGATGTATTCCTCCGCCATCACCCCCTTCACGGCGGATTCCGCAATCCTCGCCACCGGCGGAACGAACACGATGGAGATGGCTATGATGATGTTCAGCATGCCCTGCCCGAGCGCCGAGGAGATGCCGATGGCCAGCAGCACGGCGGGAAAGGAGTAGAAAATATCCAGCGTCCGCATAATGACCGTATTCAGCACGCCGCCGAAGTAGCCGGCGGTTACACCGAGGAAGCCGCCGATACATGCGGCGATCAGAACGGGCATGACGCCTGCCAATAAACTTAGCCTGCCGCCGTACAAGATCCGCGTAAAAATGTCGCGCCCCTGTTCGTCCGTGCCTAGAATATGCCCGTGCGTCCCGAGCGGCAGCAGCCGCTCCGTCACCTTGCCGTCCAGCGGATCGTAGGGGGCCAGAACGGAGGCCAGCAGACAAGAGGCCACAATGAGGAACAGGACGATCAGCGAGACCAACGCGACTTTATTTCGGTAAAACACTTCCCAAAACAATCGAAGCTGCGACTCCTCCTTCGGCTGAGATGCAAAGATCGACTTCTCGGCGACAGCTCCCGTATTCGATTGGACCATCTCATCCCCTCCTTACGTATGTCTTACTCGCGGATCAATCATGCCGTGGAACAAATCGACGATCAGGTTCAAGCAGACGAACAATACGGCGATCATCAATACTCCTGCCTGGATGACCGGGAAATCCCGCTGGCTGATCGCCTGATAGATCAACTGTCCGACGCCCGGCCAGGAGAACACCGTTTCGACCAGCACCGATCCGCCTAACAGGTAGCCGAACTGCAGCCCTGCCACAGTCAGGATCGTCGGCATGCCGTTGCGAAGCACGTGCCGCAGCACCGTAACCGCCGACACGCCTTTGGCGCGGAGCGTTGTGACGAAGTCCTGCTGCAGGATGTCGTAGACGGTGCTGCGCACCATCCGCGTCATGACCCCCAGCGTCGTCATGCCGGCGGCGACGGCGGGCAGGATCAAATGCGCCAGCAGATCGCCCGGCCCGCCTCCGCCGATACTGCTCATGCCGGATGAAGGCAGCCAGCCGAGCATGACGGAGAAAACTCCGACCAGAATGAGCGCCGCCCAGAAGTTCGGAATGGTCACTCCCGTCAAGCCGATGATGTTAGCCAGAGAAGCGATCAGCGATTTCGGCTTATAGGCGCTGTACACCCCGATCACGATGCTCAGGCCGAACGATACGATACCGGCCGCCATGGACAGCAGGAAGGTGTTCCACAAGCTTTCGAACAGCAGATCGTTGACGGCCATGCGCTTGATGAGGGAGCGTCCGAAGTCTCCCTGGACAATGTGAAACAGCCAGCTGAAATATTGAACGTAGAGCGGCTTATCCAGCCCGAACTCTTGAATCATCCTCGCCCGGTTCGCCTCGGAGGCGTCCGGCGGCAGAATGCTGTTCACCGGATCCCCCGGTACGATCTGAAGCATCAGGAAGACGATCAGCGTAACACCGAACAGCGTAGGCACCATGAATGCGACCCGCTTGATCAGAAAATGAGCCAATGGACTCCCTCCTTTATCCTTATTCCATATAGACGGTGGTCAGGTCGGCGAACCAGGATTGCGGCTGGACGAAGCCCTTGACGTTCGGGCCCAGCACCCGCAGGTTCAAATCGTGTACAACGTACAGCCACGGCGAGTCGTCGGCTACGATGCCTCCCGCTTCCTTCAGGTAAGCGTCTCTTTCCTTCGCATCGAAGGCATGCCTTGCTTTCGTTAAAATATCGTCCAGCTTCGGATTGGAATACTGCCCGTAATTGCTGCCCGCCGGAATAAAGGAACTCGTCGCAAAATACCGTTCGAACACCCACGGCGCAACCGGCGCCAGCGAGATGTTATAAGCCCCGATATCCTTGCCGGCCGGGAAGCCGCCGCGAATTTGGGTAATGAGCGTCTGCCATTCGATCGCCTCGATTTTCATATCGATGCCGACAGCCTTGAAATTTTTCTGGACGAACTCGTTCATCGGCAGCGGCCACATATTGCCGGACCCGCTCGTCGGAACGATGAATGTCGTCTGGAAGCCGTTCGGATAGCCCGCTTCCGCCAGCAGCTTCTTCGCTTTCTCGGGATCGTACGTATATTTCGTCGCTTGATCGTTGAAATAGGGATGGCCCGGATAAAGCACCTGCCCCGCAGGCTTGGCGACGCCGTTCAGCAGCGATTTGCTCATCCCTTCCCGGTCAATCGCATAGTTGGCCGCCTGACGCACCCGTTTATCCGCCCACGGCCCTTCCTTCGTATTCAGCACATAAGGCCAAATATGCGGATAGTCGTTCAGCAGCACCTGGAACCCGGACGCCTTCAGCGGCTCGACGGATTCCGGCGGCGGTATTTCCGCCCAGTTCACCTGTCCGGACTGCAGCGCGGCCAGTCTCGCCGAGGCATCCGGCACCGGCCGCAGCACCAGCTGATCGAGCTTGGGAGCGCCGCCCCAATAGCTGTCGTTTTTCTCCAGAATCATTTCCTGCCCCTGCTTCATGCTGACGAATTTAAACGGGCCTGTCCCTACGGGATGCACGGGATAATCGGTACCGAACTTTTTCACCGCCTCCGGACTCGGAATGGCAATGAACGCCAGGTCGTACAGCAGGTAGCTGTAAGGCTCCTTGGTTTTGATCTGAATCGTGTAATCGTCCACCTTGGAGTAACTGTCGATATACTTCAAATAGGTCAGCACCCCGGCCGCGACCTGCGCACTGTATTGGGGAGCATCCTGTTTCTTCACCCGATCGAATTGAAAAAGGACCGCATCCGCATTAAAAGGAGTCCCGTCGTGGAAAGCGACGTTTTTTCGCAAATGAAACGTCCAGAGTGTGGGATCCTCCTTCGAAACCTCCCAAGATTCTGCAAGCCCGGGTCCGACGTCCGCCGGTTTGTCCCCCTGCTTCAGCTGCCACCTTGTCAGTCCGTCATACAGCTGGAAGCCGACGAACCTCCATCCCTCGTAGCCCTCTGTCGGAGAAGTATCCGCTACGGGGAGATTGGCGGCGGACATCGCAATAACCAACGGGACGCTTTTGCCGGACGAAGCGGCTGGCTTACTTCCGCTGCAGGCAGTGACTACAATCATCATTAAGGCAATTAAAAGACCAGTCATTTGCTTGGTTTTTACGATGCTCATCCTGGGAATCATCGGATGCGACCTCCTTCATATATCTGCTGCTGTATACGGTACAGCTCGTTTAAATCAACGCCGGCTCACGCCCTCGCCTTCAGGCTCTCCTTTCGGAGCGCTCGTTCAGCAAGATGCAGGCCGCTTGATGGCCCTGCTGAAGCGACGCGTAGCCGGGAGAGACGCCTGTGCAGGAAGCCTGGGCCTCCGGGCATCTCGGAGCAAAAGCGCAGCCTGCCGGCATTTGGGTAATCAGCGGAGGCTGGCCGGGAATCGTAAGAAGCGTACCCCGCTGCCCTTTCCGCGGCGTTGCGGCCATCAGCCCCCGGGTGTACGGATGCGCCGGGCCGGACAAAATTTGCCCCGCTTCGCCGAACTCCACAATTTTCCCGGCGTACATGACGGCTATTTCATCGGCCATCTCGGCCGCTACGCCGATATCATGGGTGACCATGATAATAGACATGCCGTACTCCGCCTGGATCTTCTTGAACAGATTCAGAATTTGCGCCTGAATCGTAACGTCCAGCGCCGTCGTCGGCTCGTCGGCAAGCAGAATATCCGGCTTGCAGGCCAGCGCCATCGCAATGACCGCGCGCTGCCTCATCCCGCCGCTCATTTCATGCGGATAGGAGCGGACCCGTTCCTCGGGAGAGGGGATGCCGACTTTTCGAAACAGCTCGATGACCTGACGCTTCGCCTCGGCGCGGGACAGCTTCTGATGCGTCATGATCGTTTCCTCGATTTGCGCGCCCACCCGGTACAAGGGATCCAGTGCAGATAACGAATCTTGAAAAATCATCGCGATCCGGTTGCCACGCAGCGACTGAATCTGTTGCGGGCTGCTTTCCAGCAGCTCGCTGTCCTCGTACCGGATCGAGCCGGAGAGCCGGGCTCCCGGCGGTGTAATCCGCAGAATGGAGCGCAGCATGACACTTTTGCCCGAGCCCGACTCGCCCAGCACGACCAGCGTCTTTCCCTTCCTCACCTTCAGCGAAACCCCGCGCACGGCGGGCACCAGTCCTTTCTTCGTCGCAAATTCCGTCACCAGCTGATCAATCTCCAAAACTTCGGCCACAATCCTCTCCGCCTTTCTGGTTTAGAATGATTTGAAGCTTAAACTGCCAATTGGTTGGTGATTGTCAATATGGAGCTGGCCTCCTCATAAGCATGCGCCGCCTGGAATACTGCCGATTCCTCGAACGGTCTGCCTTGAATTTGCAGTCCGATCGGCAAGCCGGCCGCCGTCAGTCCGCACGGCACGGAGATCGACGGATACCCATTGAAATTCCCCGGCGACGTTCTGCCCAGAATGCCTAAATCTCTAGGATTTACGTCCCTGCCCTCGAAGGAGATCGTCTCCGCTCCGATAGGGAATGCCGGAATCGCTGTAGTCGGAGCCACCAGCAGATCGATTTGCTCATAAACCCGCGCCCAGTCTTTTTTGTACTGCGCCCGAAGCCGCTGCGCCTCCACGTAAGCCCAGGCGGGAACGAACTGACCCATCTCCAGCCTTGGCCGGATATTGGAGCCGTACTCCGCATAACGCTCTGCGAGATAGCCCGAGTGGTAAGCGTACGCCTCGGCCGTTGTAATGACCCCTTGCAGACGGACCGCCTCCTGCAGGGAAGGGATATGAACCTCAACTACCTCCGCGCCCATCTCCTGGAACAGGTCAATCGCCTGACGGACGGCGCCGGTCACCTCGGGGTCCAAATGCTCGAAGTAATACTCTCTGCAGATCCCGATTCTCGTGCCTTTCATCGGCAGCTCCGACACCTCGGCCAAATCGGCCAAATAATTAGGCACCTCTCTTGTCGAGCTGGAAGCGTCGTTCGGATCGTATCCGGCCATCACCGATAAAACGGCTGCCGCGTCCCAGGTTGTTTTCGTTAACGGCCCGGCGTGGTCGAGAGAGGAGCTTAACGGAAGCACGCCGTACCGGCTGACCCTTCCGTAGGTCGCTTTGATTCCGACTACGCCGCATAAGGCTGCCGGCATCCGGATCGAACCCCCGGTGTCCGTCCCGAGCGAGAAGATCGAGCTGGAAGCGGCGACCGTAGCGCCGGAGCCTCCGCTGGAGCCGCCCGGGATCATATTCGTATTCCACGGGTTTCTTGTAGGCCCGTAATGTTCATTCTCGTTGGTTCCGCCGAACGCGAACTCGTGCAGGTTGTTTTTGCCTACCAGGATGGCTCCCGCCTCGGCTAACCGCTGCACCGTTGTGGCGTCGTAATCCGGCACATAGTCGGCCAATATTTTCGAGCCGGCCGTCGTTTTGTAGCCTTTGGTCGTATAAAGATCCTTCGCGGAGTAAGGAATGCCGTGCAGGGCTCCCTTGTAGCCGCCCTTCATGATCTCCCGCTCCGCTTCCTCCGCATCCTGCAGAGCCTTATCCGCCATCACCGTAATGTACGCATTGATGACAGGCTCCGTCTTTTCAATCCGGTCCAGACATGCTTTCACTAAATCCACAGGAGAGATTTCTTTTTTCTGAATTAAAGGCGCCAAATCCTTAATTGTTTTTTGCATGAGTTCCATACATCCATCTCCTCTTGTGTGTTATTTTACATAACATAAGGTAGCATCTTTTTAAGCCGGACAGGAAATAAAAAAATACTATATCTAAATCTTTTGACTATTTTTGTTTCTTTCTGTCAAATTGCGGATTTTTTCGGACAAATCGCTTTATTTATATAAATTCAATTGTAAATAAAGTTAACATCACTTAAAATTAAGCTAGGCTTTTGAATGTAAAAAGGAGGGTGATGTGAGTTGGACTGGTTCGATCTGCACGCTTTTATTACCGTTGCCAGAGAAAGAAGCATCTCCAAAGCTTCCCAGAAGCTTCACGTATCACAACCGACTTTGACAGCAAGGCTGAAAAAACTGGAGCAGGAGGTGGAGGTCAGTTTACTGGAGAGAAACTGGAATGGAATCAAGCTGAATGAGCATGGGGCGTTATTTTTGCTGCAGGCGATCAAAATCAAACAGGAAATGAACGACAGCATCGCCTTTTTGAAAAAGCTGAACCAGGTGTGCCGTGAGGAGGATCAGGTTGCTTCCTCTGAGAGCTCGAGAGAAAGGACAAAGCTGAAGATAGGCGTCTCCCGGCCATTGAGTTCCTCCTTTTTGACGCCAATTTTGCAGGAGATCAACCGTTCGTATCCGCTGCTTCGTTATGACGTTCTGTCGGAGCTGAGCTCATGTATTTTGGATATGGTAGCCGTTGGGGAGATGGATATCGGCATCGTGCCTTTTACGGAGGAGCGGCCCGATCTGGTTCAGGTGCCGATCTATAAGGATGAGATGGTTCTGCTTGGTCCGAAACAGGATTCGGAGCCGATAGACCGCTTATTGGAAAATCGGGACGGCCTGATGAATAAGCCTTTTATTTTGTACCACGCGCGTTCCCATCTGCGTAAGCTGACCGATCTGATCCTGCTGAAGCTATGGGACGGCTCGATGCCGCGGGACATCCAAGAGGTGAACGACCTGAACGTGCTGCTCAACATGATTTCAAGCGGCATGGGCTATACCATCCTGCCCGCCTCCTATGTCGTTCACTACCGTTCCGAAGCATCCGCCCCCTTCCAAATGCTGAAATTAGGACCGCTCTTCCCGATACGGATGATTCACCTCGTGTATTCCAATGTGTATCAGAACAATAGAGCCATTCGCGATATAGCCGATACGATCTCCTCCCCCTATAAAAAAATGGGTTAAGCCCTCCAGCCGCTTGGCCAACGCTTATAAATCCCCACAAACAAAAAGAAGGACCGGTTAACCACCCGGCCCTCTGTTTCAGACAAGATTATAAGCGTTTTCATTTCTGCGGCGGCTGCCCGCCTGCACGCCTCAGCGTACCAGACAAGGGCGCTTGTTATCGAACGCCCAGCCGGAGATCAGGTATTGCATCGCTATCGCGTCGTCCCTGGCTCCAAGCCCCATTTGCAGGTACAGCTGATGTGCCTGCTCGATCCGCTCCATGTCGGCTTCAATGCCAAGCCCCGGCTTATCCGGCACCGCAATTTTGCCTTCCCGGATCCGGAACGGCTCCTTCGTCAGCCGCTGGCCGTCCTGCCAGATCCAGTGTGTATCGATCGCCGTGATCTTCCCCGGAGCCGCCGCGGCGACATGGGTAAACATCGCAAGCGAGATGTCAAAATGATTGTTCGAATGCGAGCCCCAGGTCAGTCCCCAGGCATCGCACATTTGGGCGACGCGGACCGAGCCCTGCATCGTCCAGAAATGCGGGTCGGCGAGCGGGATATCGACCGATTGCAGTTGGATGGCGTGCCCCATCTCCCGCCAATCGCAGGCAATCATATTCGTCGCTGTCGGCAGCCCGGTAGCGCGGCGGAATTCCGCCATCACCTCACGGCCCGAGTAGCCCCGCTCCGCGCCGCACGGGTCCTCGGCATAAGCCAGCACGTGATGCTGTCCGCGGCACAGCCGGACCGCTTCCTCCAGCGACCAGGCCCCGTTCGGGTCCAGCGTAATCCGCGCCTGCGGAAAACGCTGCGCCAGGGCAGTCACGGCCTCCATCTCCTCCTCGCCGCGGAGCACACCGCCCTTGAGCTTGAAATCCTGGAAGCCGTAACGCTCGTGGGCCGCTTCCGCCAGACGGACAATCGACTCCACCGTAAGCGCTTCCTCGTGACGCAGACGGAACCAGTCGTCTTCTGCGCCCAGGTCATGCAGGTACGGCAGATCGGTCTTGCTCCGGTCCCCGACGTAGAACAAATAGCCGAGCGCCTCCACCTCGGTCCGCTGCTGGCCTTCCCCGAGCAAGGCGGCTACCGGTACGCCAAGATATTGGCCGAGCAGATCCAGCAGCGCGGCTTCCAGCGCCGTCACCGCATGGATCGTCACGCGCTGATCGAATGTCTGCTGTCCGCGCCCCGAAGCGTCCCTGTCGGCAAAACGCTTCCGCACGGCGTTCAGCACATTGTTAAAGCTGCCGATCGGCTGGCCTACGACCAGCGGACGGGCTTCCTCCAGCGTCTGTCGGATCTTCTCCCCGCCGGGCACCTCTCCGATGCCGGTACGGCCCGCATTGTCCTTCAAGATCACAATATTCCGGGTAAAATACGGGCCATGCGCCCCGCTCAGGTTGAAAAGCATACTGTCGTGGCCGGCAACCGGGATCACCCGCATTTCCGAGATCACCGGCGTGCCGGTCAAGCTGTCCTTCGTTAACGATTCATTCATAGTGCTCCCCCTGCTCCACATGTTTATCGTTCCAACCGATCTCATTCGATCCGATTAATTCAATCCGATTATCTACATCCGTGTACACAACGGCCCGCTGCGCCGGAAGGAAGGCGCTAAAAATAAATGGATTCGCCTATAACGGGGTCCGACCGGCCGCGGCACAGTCCAATAGCGTACGCCTCGGACTCCCCACGATCCCGCGTCCGATCGCTGATATCCCCGAATTTCGGTAAGTCCCTCGCGCTGCTTAGCCTTTGACAAACACCGTCTTCACCGAGGTGAAAAATTCAATGGCCGCCCGGCCCTGCTCCCGCGAATGCGAGCTGGACTGCTTCATGCCGCCGAACGGGGCCTGCAGCTCGACGCCTGCGCTCTCCGCATTGACGCGGACGAGTCCTGCGTCCATGTCCTGAATGAATGAGAGCATGCTCCCTATGCTTGCCGTAAATACGGAAGCGCTCAGGCCGAATTCGGCATCGTTGGCCAGCTCCACCGCCTCCTCCATCGAGTCCGCCTTCATCAGGGCGAGCACCGGCCCGAAAATTTCCTCCCGGGCGATCGTCATGCCCGGCGTCACTTCCTCGAATACCGTCGGCTCGATAAAGAAGCCGTCGTCGAACGCCGCGCCCTGCATATGCCTCCCGCCGAACAAAAGCTTCGCGCCCTCCTCGATGCCCTTCTGCGTATAGGACAGCACGGTGCGGAGCTGGTTTTCGTTGGCGCAGGGCCCCATCCATATGCCCTCCTGCATGCCGTCGCCGACCGTGATGCCACCGATTTTTTGCAGCAGCTTCTGTTTGAACGGCTCGTAAACGTCGCGGTGAACAATGACACGGCTTGTAGCCGTACACTTCTGCCCCGTGGAGCGCAGCCCTCCGCTGATCGTCGCTTCCGCCGCCAGCTCCAGGTCGGCGTCCGCCGCTACGATCACCGGGTTCTTCCCGCCCATCTCCAGCTGGTATTTCGCTCCGCGTCCAAGCGCCGCCTGACCGATCCGTTTGCCGACTCCGTTGGAGCCGGTAAACGTGATCCCCTGCACGTCCGGATGCTCCGCCAAGCCTTGACCGATCACCGAGCCCGGACCGGTGACCAGGTTGACGACGCCTGCCGGCAGCCCCGCTTCCTCGAAGCATTCGATCAGCTTGGCGCAGGTGACCGCCGTCTCGGACGCCGGCTTGATTACGACCGTGTTGCCGTAGACCAGCGCCGGCGCCATTTTCCATACCGGAATCGCCACAGGGAAATTCCAAGGGGTAATAACGCCGACGACGCCGAGCGGCACCCGGGTCGTGAACATCAGCGCTTCGCTGTCCGTCGACGGGATGACATCCCCTACCGAGCGGAGCCCTTCGCCCGCATAATAACGCAGAATGGCCACTCCTCTCGCCGTCTCGCCCTTGGCTTCCGGGAAGGTCTTGCCCATCTCCCGCGTCATCGTCTCCGCGATTTCATCCAGCCGGCGCTCCAATGCCGCCGCCGCTTTGAACAGCAGATCGCCGCGCGCCTGACCGGACAGCTTGCGCCATGCCTTCTGTGCCTGCTTGGCGCCCGCCACGGCCTCGTTCAAGTCCCGCGCATCGGATTTCTGTATGTAGCCGACAACCTCGCTTTTCCGTGCTGGATTGATGCTCGCTTCCGTCTCTCCCGATGCAGCGGCCTTCCATTGTCCGTTGATATAGTTCAAATAGGTTGCGTTTGCTGTAAAATGACTCATAATCTCCTCCCGGTTTGATGAGATTTCAATACATGAAGCCTGCCTGGCCGAGCGATTCGGCGGCTCTTGCCCGCTCCCTCAGCCTTGGCTGGCAGTCAGTGACAGACCGCCGTTTCGTTCTCCGGATCTTCCTCCCTTATCGGGAGACGGGAAAGCGGTCGAAGGCCGTCTTCAGAATTTGCTCCAGCTGCCGGTAATGCTCCTTCTCCACCGGAATAAGCGGAGGACGCACCGCGGTGCCGACAGGCAGCCCGATGATTTCCATGCCCGCCTTAATCAAGGATACGGCATAGCCTTTGCGCTGTCTGCGGATGCGGCTGATCGGCAGAATGACCTGCAGATACAGTTCGTTCACCAATGCCTGGTTCTGCTGCAGCAGCGCATCATAGAACAGCTTCGAGATGTGAGGAATGTAGTTGGAAATCGCCGAGGAATAGGAACGGAAGCCCAGATTAACATAGGCCGGCATCGTCACCTCGGCCATCGGCATTCCGTTCAGCCAGCCCAGCCGGTCGCCGATCGTCTGGGTGAACTCGATGTTCATCTCCATGTTGCCGAGCCCGTCCTTAAAGCCGACCAGCTGCGGCGATTCCAGCAGCCGCTGCAATGTCGGCAGGGTCAGTACGCAGTTATCGCGCTGGTAGACGATCGCGTTCAGCGAAGTGCTGCGGATAATCGCGTTCAAATATTGGTACAGCCCTTCCTGCTCCGGCTCGATCAGATAAGGCGGCAGAATGAGATAGCCGTCGGCGCCCAGCTCTTCGGACAGCTTGGCGAGCTCCAGCGCATGGCTGAGGTTGCCGCCTACCCCTGTATATACGGGTACGCTCCCTTTCGCCGCCGACAGGGCAATTTCGACCATCGTCCGGTATTCGGACGGGCTGACCGCATGAAATTCCCCGGAGCCGCAGCCGATAAAAATGGCCGAAAGACCATTGTCGAGCAGAAACCGGATATTCGCTTCCAATGCCTTTTCGTTCAAGGAGCCGTCTTGTTCCATTGGGGTTACAGGGAAACCGAGAATGCCTGTAGGCGCTTTCAATTTACTTTCACTTGCCGTCATGGAGAGTTCACCTTTCCTTCAATCAATTTGGGATAAATCATACAATGTATAAATGCAAAGACATGACAGAAGCAGGAAGGACGGCAGACCGTTCCTTCTCAGCCCTCCGTCAGCCTTTTCATCACCTTGGAGCGGACATGGTCCAGATGGGCGAACATGGCGGTAAACGCCGCCGCCGGTTCTCTTCTCTGCAGAGCCTCCAGGATGGTCTGGTGCTCGCGCAAAGTGACCGCATGATCCCGGTCGGTCAATGCGATCTGATTCAGCGTTTCATCAAACATATTCAACAAAGGATCGATGCTGCCCTCGAGAATCGGATTGTTGGCGCTGTAGGCGATCGTCCGGTGAAATTCCTTGTCGATATCCATGTATTGATCCGTCTGCCGCTTCATCAGCTCCAGCAGCTCTTCAAGCCTGCCGAGCTGCGCCTCCGTAATCTTCTCCGCCGCTACCGTCACGAGCCCCAGCTCCAGCGCAATCCGCGCTTCCATCACCGCCGGAATATCTCCTGCCGACAGAGCCAGCATGATCGAAAACGGCTTGCTGCCGATTTTATCGGAGAAAAAGGTGCCCTCCCGCGTTTTGCGGTGAATCATCCCCATCGTTTCGAGCGAGCTTAACGCTTCCCGGAGCACGGGACGGCTGACGAACAGCTTCTCGCTCAGCTCCGACTCCGTGGGCAGCTTATCCCCCGGCTTCAGCTGTCCGCTGCGGAGCAGCTCGATAATCTGATCGACGACCTGCTTGGACATCGTTTCCCGCTTGACGCTCTTCATTTGCAGTTCGTTCGGATTGCTCATCGTGTTCTCCACCTGTCGGGATGATCTTGGATTGTTCTTTTGTTCAATTGTATGACAAATGGACTAATGGTGTCAATCCTATTGTCTTATTAGTTGAAGAAGGAGCCGAAATCGGGGCAGAGGCTCCCTGTATGCCTTGGATGGCCTTGGATGGCCTTGGATGGTCTTGTATCGGCTTTATATCGGCTTTGCTTCCCCTTTGTATCCCTTGTATCACCGAGCAACATAAAAATACACCCCTAGGAAGGAATGATCGGATTCGCCAAGGGCGCATCTGATATTCATTCCTAGGGGTGCATCTCCATTCGCCTACCACCCGATGGTATCCGAAAGACTAGCTGAACAGCCGGTCATTGGAATATTCCGAGTTCCAATGCTCGGTTGAAGCCCACATATCGGGAAATCCGGGCATCAAATGATCTTTAATTACTTCATCGTTAATATCGTCGAATCCAAGACCCGGTTTGTCCGGTACATGGATAAAACCGTTTGTAATAACTTTGCCGCCGAAGCCCGTAATAATATCATCCCACCACGGAACGTCGGGCGCATTGAATTCGGTAGCGATAAAATTCTCCGTCGCCACGCCCATATGCGCGGTAGCCAAAGCGGCCACAGGCGTTTCACACATATGCATGGCCATCGCTATATGATAGCGTTGCGCCAGATCGCCGATCTTTTTGCATTCGTAGATGCCGGAGGAGCAAACGTCAGGATGGATAATCGGAACAGCCCTGTTCACAATCAGATCCTCGAAGCTTTCCAGCGTCGACAGATCCTCGCCCGTCGCCAAAGGCGTTGCCGTTAACTGGCTTAGCCGTTTATATTCCTCCGTATACGTGCATGGCAGCATGTCTTCCGCCCATAATAAGTTGTATTTCTCCAGACGGCGCAAAAGACGGGCGGCATCCTCGACGTTCAAATAACCGAGATGGTCGATTGCCAGCGGCATCTTATTGCCGAGCACTTCCCGCATACGGGCGACCTCTTGCTCATAACGGTCCAGACCGTGCTCGGTCATGCGGAACATCGTATAAGGATGGTGCGTATTGACCAGGTCGTAGGCCCGGTTGCGCTGCTGGAATAACGGGCCGTACGGCGTATCCCGGCGGTTTTTAATGAAGTCGAAATTGTATTGGGCCGCTTGACGAAGCTCTTCCACATAATTGCCGGGGGCTGAGATCAATTCCTCGTCGGGGTACATCGCCTGGAGGCTCTCTACGCCCAGAACCGCCTTAACCATCGTATAGCCGCCTTCGTCGGCAAACTGCTTCAGCCGTGTGCCCATCGAATAGCCGTCGCCTTTAAGCCCCGGCGTATTGACTCCCAGATCGCAGTAAACGCGGGCGGCATCGCGGAACTTGCCCCCAAGCATCTGATATACGGGAACGCCGAACGCTTTGCCCGCCAGATCCCAGAGCGCGATCTCGATTCCTGCAACGCCGCCCGCCTGTCTTCCCGTTCCCATGAATTGTTTAATCCGGCGGAACAGCTTATCCACGTTGCATGGATTCTCTCCCAGCAGCCGGCCCTTCAGCATAGCCGCATAGGTGCGGCTGCCAAAATCCCTAAGCTCCCCAATCCCTGTGATCCCTTGATTTGTATATATTTTCACAAGCGTGCAGTGCATCGGCGCACCGGCCAAATCAACAAAGCGCATATCCGTAATTTTAAGCTCGGACGGTCTTGAATGCGTATTGACGTGATGTAATGTGGATTCGAATGTATCTGACATGTACGCTGCCTCCTTTAATGGTTCGGAGAGGTTGTCTGCATCACCGTTTTTGAAGGCAATCACAGGAATGGCTTCCTATGTTTCAATGGACAGGTTGCAACCAACTCGACTCCGGTTTACAAACCGTCTATTTTTTCCCACGTGTTGGATTCAATGGACCGGGTTACCGCATCCAATACTTTGCTGCACATCCAGCCATCGTAAAAATTCGGCTGCGCCATCTTTCCATCTGCAATGGCCTGCATAAAGTCCGCAAATTGATTAATAAAGGTGTTCTGATAGCCCAGTGAATGGCCCGGCGGCCACCAAGCGCGAATATACGGATAGGACCTCCTCCGTCACAATAATTGTACGGAAGCCCTGTGTCTCCAGACCATCGTCTTGAGACCAATACTCCAGCTCATTCATCCGTTCAAAATTGAAGGACAAGGAGCCTTTGCTGCCGTTAATCTCGATCCGCTCATGATTTTTGCGGCCGCTCGCCATGCGCGACGCTTCGAAGGTCCCCAATGCGCCATTCTCAAACTTCGCGAGAAACGCCGTCGTGTCGTCGACAGTGACAGTGGCAGTCTCACGCTCATCCGGAGCGCACGGCGTGTGCAGTTGTCCCCCCGAGCTTTGGCACGCTGCTTCACGAAAGTCTTCTCCATGCCTATCACCTGCCCAATATCCCCGACCAAATACCGGGCCAAGTCTATCAAATGAGAGTTCAGATCCCCGTGCGGACCTGAACCGGCAACCGACTTGTCCAGCCGCCAGCTCATTGGCTCGTTCGGATCCGCTAACCAGTCCTGAAGGTATACGCCGCGGAAATGATAAATGTCCCCAAGCTTCCCTTCACGGATAAGCTTCTTAGCCAGAGCGACCGCCGGAACTCTGCGGTAATTGTGACCCAGCATATGAATGACGCCCGCCTGTCCTGCCGCATCCAGCATTTCTTTGGCTTCCGCCGCATTCATCCCAAGAGGCTTCTCGCACAAAACGTGCTTTCCGGCTTTGGCGGCCGCAATCGCGATCTCCTTATGCAATGAGGTCGGCGTCGCTATACAGACGATATCAATGTCGTCTCTATGAAGGACTGACTCCCACTCGGTCGCATATTCCTCCCAGCCGAACTCCTCAGCCGCCTTTTTAAGCATATGCTCGGTACGGCCGACAATGACCTTTTTGACAGGTCTCACACCCGTTTGAAAAAAGAACGGCGCATTGCCGATCGCGTAGCTGTGGGCTTTGCCCATAAAATTGTATCCAATAAGTGCGACGTTAAGCTCCCGCATGATGTCCCTCCTTTTCAAAGCCTCCCTCTGCAGTCTCAAGAAACGATCCATTGCAGGACTTGGCCCAAAATAGCAGCTGTGTCCGGGCTGTTCAGCCCTTCTATCGTATGAGCAGGGGTTAAACAGCAAACTTTGCCTTCACCGAAGGAATGGTGCCACCCGGCAATAGATTCGCCGTCTTTGGACGATGAACGGAGGAAGACGTTCGTATTCGCTTCGTCGCACTCGACAAAATAATGCTCGTCCATAAAGGCAAATGTCCTGCCCTCATGTATTCCCAGCTCGTTCTTCTCTACAGTGTAAGTCACTTCGCTATGCTCGCGCGGATGCATGATAAAGTGTCCTCTCAGCATGGCGATGTATTCCGCTGCCTTCTCGAAGCTGGCAAGACCGGAATGCCAGCCGAGCCAGCTCCCGCCCTGCCGAACATAATCGGCAATCCGCCCGGCTGTCTCCGGCGTCATCCAGCGGTGAACCTCCGGGCTTCCCGGATTCAGCCGGTCATCTTTAAACAAAATGACGGCATCCGGGGCATCATCCAGGCATTCGGACAGCCGGTCGTAGGTTGTGTAATGAATGGAGACCGAGCCCTGCAGCCCTTGCTGCTCCAGCGCCTGCTCCAGCGAAGCGCGAATCGTGCTTTCATCATGAAAAAAATCTCCGACAATTGCGGTAATCGTATGCTTCATTTGTGCATTCCTCCCATGTCCGCAGCCCTTATAAGGGCATCGGTTTTCCTTGGTGAGTGATAAAGGAAATCTTGCTGGTGATCGTCGTTTTTCTTTCGATGATATTCATAATTCCGGATGCCGTCTCAAGCGGTTCGCTTGGCGCCTCTTCACCGCCCATATCCGTCTTCATCCAGCCCGGGTGTACGGCGTATACCTCGATCCCTTGGTCCTTCACGTAATAACGTAAACGTTCGGTGAACATATTCAACGCCGTTTTGGACATGCTGTACGCATAATTGGTGCTGAAAGCATTAACGATCGTTCCCGCTTCCGAGGAAATATTAATAATCGCCTGCCCGCTTCCTTTATAAATCAGCGGCAGCAATTGTTGAATAATATACATCGGGCCGAAGGTATTCACCGCAAAGCTCAAGCGGACTTGATCGAAGTCGAGATCCTCCAGTGTCTTTTCGCGTTCCAGCAGAACGGCAGCGTTGTTAATTACGGCATCGAGCGACGGCGTCAGCGTTCCAATCGCTTGGCAAGCCTGCCGAATCGAGCCTTCATCCGCCACATCGATTTCAATTCTTCGAATCTGGTCCGGAAACTGTGCATCCAGTGAATCAAGCAGCGGGCAGGAATCGACCGACCTCACGCCCGCATACACGGTATACCCCCGTCTTACGGCCTCGGCTGTCAAATGATACCCGAGCCCCCTGTTCGCGCCGGTAATGAATATATGCTTGTCTGCAGTCATGGTTTCGCAGCTCCTTTTTATTGGAATCAACCTTTAACCGAACCGTCGGACAGTCCTTTGACAAAAAATTTGTTGCAGAGCAGGAAGATGAGCAGAACCGGGATGGAAACGACCATGGACGCGCTCATCATAGCGCCCCAATCAATGACGAACTCGCCGCTGAAATTGTTGATCGAGATCGGCAGCGTGCGCACCGTATCTGAATTCGTAAGGTTTAACGCAAACAAGAATTCCTCCCAAATATTCAAGAAGGCGTATACGCTCACCGCAATAATACCCGGCAGCGATACCGGGATAATGATCCGGAACAACGCTCCCAAGCCGGTGCAGCCGTCAATTTTAGCCGCTTCCTCCAGTTCCTTGGGAATGGTTTGGAAAAACGAGCGCAGCATCATAACCGCCATAGGAATCGTGATAGCCAAATCCGCTATGATGAGGGCGAGGTAGGTATCAATGATCTGCAATTTGCTAAAAACCATATACAGCGGGATGATAATGACAACCCCCGGCATCATTTGCCCGTATAACAATCCGGACGAAAGCACACGCGAGCCTTTGAACCGGTACCTGGAAAATCCATAGCCCGCCAAGATCGCCACCACCAAGGTCAAAGCCGTCGCGCATACCGTCACGACAACGCTGTTAAGAAACGCGCGCGGAATTTGGCTGTCGAACAGGACTCGGGTATAGTTCGCAAACGTAGGTTGCTCAACAATAAGCTTGGGAGGCGTGGTAAAATTTTCGGCCGGTGTCTTGAGCGATGTAATGAACATCCACAATGCCGGAAATACGCTGAAAACGATCATGACCAGCAGAATCAGGTAACTCAATGTCACCCTGGTATAGAGGCCGCTTCTTTTTTCTCGCATATCAGTTGTCTCCTCCTTTCATAACGAACTTCATATAGACGACGCTCAAGACAGCCGTTATGACAAACAGGACGACGCTGGCCGCTCCGGCCATACCGAAATCGTAATTTTGGAATGCGGACTTATAGATGAACATCGACAGGATCTCCGTGCTGTTGGCAGGACCGCCGCCCGTCAGAACGAAAATAAATGTAAATGCATTCAGCGTCCAAATAATTAACAGCAAAATGATCGTATAACACGTCGAAGATACATGCGGAACCGTAACCGTAAAAAATTCCCGGATGCCTGTAGCTCCGTCCACCTTGGCGGCATCTTTCAATTCGTTCGGAACCGATTGAAGCGAAGCTTCGATCATGAGCATAACGAGCGGGAACATTTTCCATACGTTAACAATGACCGCAGAAAGCATGGCATAGTTTTCGTCAGCCACCCAATTGATCGGTGTATCCGATAAGCCGAGCACCTTGATCAAATAATTGATATAGCCGAAGTCAGGATGATACAGCCATTTCCAGATGTTCACGCTGATGACGCTCGGAAGCACCCAAGGAATCATCAATAAAATGCGGATAAGCCATTTCATCTTAATGAAATCCTGGTTAATAAGAACCGCCGCCATAAAGCCGACGAGAAACTGAAAAACGACACTCGATAAGGTCCAAACAACCGTATGCCGGATCGAAGCTATAAAATCGCTGTTTTGAAACAGCGCTGCATACTGACTGATGCCAACAAACTTCCAACCGTCGGTGTATAAGTCACTTTTATTAAAGCCCAGGACAAACGTATAAATCAGAGGGAATACCATGACGCAGGCAATAGCTAGAACTGCCGGCAAAACGTAAAGCATCCCGGGATTGCGGGTAAATTTAAACATGCGCACTACCAAGCACCTCTTCCAGACGGGTCTGCACTGCCGATTGCAGGGAGGAGCTCCTCTCGCATCGGCACAGTGATAACGCGATTCTACAAGAGGAGACTCGTTCATTTTGCAGTTGTGACCTGAATTTATTTTTTGCTAAGAAGATCGTCGATCGCTTTCGAGGCTTGAGTCATGGCCTCTTCCGGTGTCGTTTTTCCGCCTAACGCCGATTGCAGATTATCGAATATGATTTGCTTGATTTGAGTCCACTGCGGAATTTGCGGTAAAGGCTGCGCATACACCAGCGCGTCAAGCAGCGGCTTTACCAGCGGATCCTGGTATTTAGGGTTGTTTGCGGCCGATTTTCTCGCGGAGAACGTAACGCTGTATTCCGAAGAAATATCCGGCTGGGTAATAAAATTAATAAATTTCCACGCAGCCTCCTGATGCTTGCTCGCCGTAGTTACGCCAACGGCCCAGCCGCCAAGTATCGTTTTACGGTCTTTGTTAGCCGGTACCATAGCTACTCCAAGCTGAGCCTTCGGATTGGCTTGCTTGATTGGATCAAGATCATAAATACCCGACATGTACATACCGACTTTCTCGTTGGTGAACAGGTTCCGGTCGGCTACATTGTCATTTTGCAGCATGCTGTTCGGAATGACTTTGTATTTGGTAAACATTTCAACATACAGCTTCACCATGTCCAAAGCCGCAGGCTCGGTCAGCGTCGATTTCGTATTCTCTTTATTCAGAATGCTGCCGCCATTGGATAGAATCATGTTGAACAGCTGTGTCGTCACATTCCCTACGTTCGTTCCCGGGAAAGCAAAACCGTAGGTATCGCCTTTGGTCATTTTCTGCGCCTGCTCCAGCACTTGATTCCAATTTTCCGGACCTTTAGCCGCATCAATTCCCGCCGCTTCAAACAGCTTTTTATTATAGATGAGTCCATGCGTTTCCGCGCGGTAAGGCAGACCATACATCTTATCGTTAACTTTGGTCACTGCCAAGGCGCCGTCGTAAAAATCCTTCAAGTCTACGTTATCCTTCTTAATATAATCATCGAGGGGCAGCAAGCCGCCGGTGGTAGCAAACGGAGTAACCCAATCCACGGCCATGTTCATCAGGTCCGGGCCGTTCTTTTGCTTCAAGGCAAGCAAATACTTGTCCGACATGCCCGCATCGGGGAACTGCTGAACTTTGATTTTAATATCAGGATTTTTCTCTTCGAATTTCTTCACGATAGCGGCTGTAGTCGTATTCCATGTTGCGTCCCAGTAAGTCAGCTCTACCGGCTTATTCGAGCTGCCGGACCCTGAGGCAGAGCCGCTGCCCCCGGAACAACCGGCCAGGGCCGTTCCCAGCATCATAAACGAGACTAACGCAGCACATGATTTTTTTCCATTTGACATCCTTTATTCGCTCCTTAATAGGTTAATTGGCTTAGGATCCTGCCTGATTAAAACAATCGCTCATCCTGAATTGGTATCGGTTTCAAATCAGGCATGTCGTTCATGCCCAATGCCATTCTCAAGCCTTGCTCTGTCCTCTTGGTTCGATTTGCCGGCCTTAAAGCCGTTGCAGCCGATGAGGGGAAGTCCTGCGCTCCCCCGGACATTTTACTCGTATCGCTTTAATTGCGGGCAGTCCGGGTGCATTTGCATAAATTCGATTCGGTTCCCGTCAGGGCACTTCGCCCAGCATTGATAATTCAAATCAAGCCCTTGCTTCGGCTCGACATCCAGAGCTACGCCTCTGCTCTTCAAGTGTTCGGCGATTTCATGAATATCGTCGACTTCCAGACAAAGATGGTTGTATCCTATAGTCTTGCTTGTAACCTCCAGCTTCTGCTCGCCTCCGTAGAACAGCTCGATGAATTGGCCTTCCTTCACCTTTAAATACACGATCCAAGGTTCGCCGGTCTCTGGTCTTTTCAGCTCGAATAATTCGGTAAAGCCCAAAATTTCGCAGTAAAAATGAAGCGCTTTATTCATATCTTGTACTGTATAAGCGGTATGTGCCATTCCTTTGATCATGCGGTGACCTCCATCATCTCTCATTTTTGTGATTACTCCGTCTGCATAAAAAAGATTAAAGCTTAGATACAAAAAGCTCTGTAAATCCCTCCCTAAATCTGATTCCCTTTTCCTTGCTCTTACGCGACCCGCGTTCCAAGCTATCCAGAAGTTGCATATATAGATACGCTAGCATGATATCTAGCGGGAGAAGGCACCTGTCACCAAAATAAACGCGCGTTTATTTTGGTTCAAAAAAATATGTTAAGCTTACACTCTCTTGCACGATTCTCTCTCTATAAGGGTACAATCGAAGGATACAGCTATTCGTTGATCCAACGCGCCGTTTTCAATCGTATGGATTACACTTTGCGTGATCCCGGCCGTTAGGAGCTCGTAATTGACTTTGAATGTGGTTAGCGCCGGTTTATAATAAGCGCTTAACACTTGATCGTTCATTCCGATGACCGATATGTCGTCCGGCACTTTGAGCGAATGATCGTGTATCGCCCGGATCGCACCGAAAGCAAGGCTGTCATTAGCGGCAAAAACGGCTGTCGGGAGCTCTTTCGAATTAGACAGCAGATTGGACATGACTTCATATCCGCCGGCTTCGTAATGGCCGTACATAATCCAGGCCTTGTTAATGTCCAGACCGTGATGCTCCATTTGGCTTATGAAACCTTTGAATTTGAAATTTGCCGCAGCTTTCTTCAAATCCCCGTTAATAATGCCGATTTTGGTGTGATTTAAGCCTGCGAGATAGTCTACCGCTTGTTTGGCGGCCTGCTCGTTGTTCAAATTGTAGACGATTCGGTTCGGCTCGTTCCTGCCGGGCAGCACCTGGTCGATAACACCAATGATGAAGCCCTCGGCAATCAATTCTTCAATGACAGGCTCATGATTCTCGGCTCCGATAAAGATCCCTGCGGTGATACTCCCCTGATAAAACATTTCTTTAACGTTTTTCATGCTTTCAGGTTGTTTAAGGTCCCTCACTACGCTCGTAAGGACGATATAACCGTAGGTTGAAGCATTCTCGATGACGCTCGTGATCAGCATGTTGGCCGAGCTGTCCTTCGAGAACTGCCATTGATCGATAAAAAACAGTCCGAGCGTCTTCGTTTTCTTGCCGGCCAAGGCTCTTGCGGAAATGTTGGGCGTATATCCATACTGCTCGATGACCTTCATAACCTTTTCCCTGGTCTTCGGAGGTACATTGGGATAGTTATTGATCACACGGCTGACGGTGCTCCTCGATACGCCGGCAATTTCAGCAATTTCCTTGCTGTTCAGTTCAATTTTCTTCATCATCCTATCCCTCTATTATAAACATCATATTTGTGAACGCGTGTTTATTGATATATTAGCATGGCCCAACTGAAGTGTCAATTTGAAGATGTATCGTTTTCAGATGTAAAATAGTCCGCTCGTTACGTCCAACGCGGCGGATATTTACCCCTATAAAAGCGAGACAGGGCCCTTCAGTCCTTTGCTGCGCGCATGGGCGTACAATTTGCGTGATTATAGGATGGGTATAGGTTCCAGCTGCTGATAAAGTCGTGTGATTGTGAATGCACGTCCTCACTCATATAAATCGAACAAGGACCGTTCCGCAAGCTTGCCGGACGGTCGCTTGTTCAATTGCAGCCCTGCCTTCCATGCAGGGACCAGTAACCCGCAGCCTCACGCCCGGGCCGCTTCCTTGTCCGGGTCGGTGCCCTTCGTCTCTTTGCCCCAGAACAGGACGGCCGCCGCGCCGATCACGATCGCAACGAAGAAAACGATAAAAATCGAGGACAGCGCCGTATGACGCTCTACCAGCATGCCGACCAGATACGGCCCGATCACGCCTCCGATTCTGCCGAACGAAGCGGCGAGCCCTACGCCGGTCGAACGGACCCGGTCGGATACAGCTCCGGCGTGTAGGCGTACATGGCTCCCCAGGCGCCGAGATTAAAGAACGACAGCAGGATGCCTGCCGTAATCAAGCTCCCTTCCGACACAGCCGTACCGAACCAGACGGCGCTCGCTGCAGTCAACAGCAAATACGTGACGAGCACGAACTTGCGCCCGTAACGTTCAATCAGGTAAGCGGCGGTGAAGTAACCCGGCAGCTGGGCCAGCGTCATAATCAGCACATACTGGAAGCTCTTGACCAGCGTGAAGCCCTTGAGCACCATCACCGTAGGCAGCCAGAGAAACATGCCGTAGTACGAGAAGACGACCGTAAACCATAGAATCCACAGCGTCACTGTGGACCGGCGGTGGCCGGATGACCAGACGGCCCGTACCCGTTCACCGAGCGACAGCCTGCGGCCCCGCTGCTCGGCAAACCGGGGCGAATCCTGGATCGCCCTGCGCAGATACAGCGCGTACAGAGCGGGCAGCGCCCCGATCACGAAGGCGGTCCGCCAGCCGTAATCGGGAATGACGAAGTAAGCGATCAGCGCGGCCAGAATCCAGCCGACGGCCCAGAAGCTTTCGAGCAGCACGACGGCCCGCCCTCTTTCCTTCGGAGCAACCGACTCGGATACGAGCGTGGACGCGACGGGCAGCTCCCCTCCGAGGCCGAAGCCCGCCAGGAAGCGCAGCACGCACAGGATGAAGAAACCGCCCGCCATAGCGGACAAGCCGTTGGCGGCGCAGAAGATCAGCAGCGTCCAGAGCAGCACGGCCCGGCGTCCGTACCGGTCGGCAAGCGTGCCCGCAACGGCTGCGCCCACCGCCATACCGATCGAATTGATCGCAGTCAGCAGCCCGATCTGCTGGGCGCCCAGCTTCCATTCCGCCGCCAGCGCGGTCACAATAAACGAAATGATGCCCACATCCATCGCATCGAACATCCAGCTGTAGCCTGCGCTGAACAACAGCTTGCGCTGCCGGGGATCTTGCATCAGAGTTAATCGATTCATCATCGCGGCAATCCTTTTCCGTTAGCAAGTTTTAGGTTCTATTGGCTAGTCTTTCCTGCATGGGAGCATTTAAACTCCGCTGCATTCCTTCCTCTTCATAGCGAAATATAACAAAACGAGCCGTTCAGTCGAAATGAATCAGAATGGCGGTTTTATCGTCGGACACTTTAAACCGGGGATAGCGCCGGCATTCCTTGTCCTCCTGTTCAAGACGGACAAGCGCTTCGGCATAGTCGGAGAGAGAGGATTGGCCGATCCGGACCATCAGCTCCGCAAAAGCGTCGGCATGTCTTCCTCCGACCTGCGGACTGCCGTCGGTACTGCTCTCCGCCGGAATAAACAGACCGTCCGTCACCAGCAGGAGAGATTTGAGCCGCGTACGGATAATGCGTCCGTATTCCACAAAATCGGCCACTTCCGGCTCTCCGCTCATAACGGAATAGCCTTCGGACGTATTCATCAGGGTCCGGTTGTGCAGCAGGCTCGGCTTCATCCGCTCCCACAGCTCCTCGCGCGTCACCGCTCCCTCGCGAACCGCCTGCTCCCTGATTTTCTTGGAGTTCTTGTCCATATGAGCCACCTGATCCCGGGTGATCACCCGAACTCCGCCATCCGCATATTGAGCCATAATCATGCAGTCTCCGACCTGGGCATAATCGATGCAGCGGTCCGTAATCCGGATCAGCGCCAAGGCGCTTGTCCAGAGCGCCTCCTTGCGGCTCGTATCGATGCCCGCTTCCTGCATTGCAGCTCTAAGCAGCCGGTTCGCCTCAAGCACGATCGGCAGCAGGCTCCCGTCAGCCGCATCGCCGATTTGCTCCGCCGTCAGCTGCTCGAAATATTGCTTCATAACCTGGGAAGCCAGATATCCTCCCGTTTCCCCATTCGCTCCCCGGTACGGCTGCAGAGAGGTCGATCCGTCCAGAACTCCGTACAGCTTCAGCGGCTCGTTCAGGACAAGAGCATCCTCATTCCAGTCATTCGATCCTTTGATCGTCAAAGTAGCTACGCGCATATGTCTCTCCTCCTTGTGGGTATGGAACAATGTGAAACCGCCCTTGCGGAACTCGTCTTGTTAAATCCTGATTAAACCAATCCAATCCGTTAATCCAACGGTATTTCCGGCGAAGGCTGGAACGCCTCTTTGAAAATCATATCGATCTGGGATTGCGTAATCCGGTCGGTCGATAAAGGCGGCAGCTCTTCGCGCGCGAAGAAGCCGATCCCGCTTGTTTCGATGCTTGTCGTCGCCGTGCCGCCCGTAAGCTCGCACAAAATAAACAGCTTGTACACATGATAAGCCAAAAGCGGATGCGGATGCTTGCTGCGGTCAAGCACTGCCAGCAGCCGGATAGGCCGGACGTCGTAGCCGGACTCTTCCTTCACCTCTTTGACCGCCACTTCCTTCGGCGAGTAGCCTACATCGGCCCAACCGCCGGGCAGCGACCAGCCGCCGTCCTGGATTTCTTTGACGAGCAGAAGCCGGTCCTTCCTGAAATACGACGGCTCTGACATCTACCTTCGGCGTGCAGTATCCCGTCTCATTGGCGAACAAGCCCGCCACCTGCTCAATGTCCAGCCCGGAGTAGGCGGACATCATTTCCACGCTGAGCTCTCTCAGCTCTTTGAACCTCTCCAAATCATAGCTGTCCTTAGAATACGTCAATCCGGCTTGGGCAATAGCCTGAATCTTCTTGGCCCATTCGATTCCACGATTATCCATTCCCGTACCTTGCTCCTCTCGGTTCTTGGCTTTCGGTCATCGGCAATTACAGCTTGCGATTGGTATTAATTGTAGTTTGTCGCTTGGACAGCGTCAATGAATATCCCTTTTATTGTAAAAAAAGGTTTGCCCGTTACTTATAACGAACAAGATGCTCCTCCGGTCCCAGAAGTTGTTCCGGCCGCCGTCTGTGACGGCTTGCCTGCCTTACAGAAGCGCAAGCAGGTTCCCCGTAATTACGGCGCCGAGCAGCCACTCCATCATAGGAAGCCGGGCTGCAGCCCACAGCTGCAAGCTTCCGCGCTCCGCCTCCCGCTGCCGTTCCTCCATTAAAACTTCAAGCTCGAATAAATTCATCATTTCCGCTCACTCCTTGGTTTCGTTTGTTGATTATGATTATAGCTGGATAAAGATGAATAAAAAGCGTAGAATGTGGCTTAAACTCTTCACCTTTTCTCGGAGGAGGACACTTCATGCTGGAATCATCCTATTTAACGATCCGAAGCCGTTTCCCCCAGGCTGTAGAGGGAGAAGAAGCGGAAGTGACGCTGTCTGAATTAACGGCGTGGCTTCATTTCACCAGCCGGAACGTCAATCTGATCTTGCGCAAAATGGAAGAAGCCGGTTGGCTCCGATGGCTGCCCGGCCGCGGCAGGGGGCACCGTTCCCGGCTTGTTTTTCTGGTCTCAAGCGAGTCACTCGCACTCAAGCCGGCGCAGGAATATGTGAACAAAGGGGATCTGCAGGCCGCCTTTGCTTGGATCGAAAAGCATAGTTACCTGCCTGCCTTAAGAGATCAATTCGCGTACTGGCTCGACAGCCATTTCGGTTACCGTACGGGGGGACACGATGAAGGAGCAGGGGACACGCTCCGCATCCCATACAACAAGCCGGTTTCCTGTCTGGATCCCCCGTTCATCACTTTTGTCGTGGAATCCCACCTGGCCAAGCAGCTGTTCGATACTTTGGTGAAATATAATCAGCAGACGGGAACCATCGAGCCGCATCTGGCCCATCACTGGTGCCGGAACGAGCACGGAACGGAATGGACATTTTACCTCCGTAAAGGGGTGCTGTTCCATCACGGCCGCGAGATGACCTCCCAGGATGTGAAATTCACCCTTGAGCGCATCATTCAGGAGGGCGTATCCAGCCCTTACCACTGGATGCTCGAGGATATAGCTCAGGTCGAACCCGTCAGCCGGTACACCTTGTCGATCAACCTGAAGCGGCCCAATTCGCTGTTTCTGCACTCACTCGGCTTCGACAGAGCCTCTATCGTACCGGAGGACGCCGTGCGGTCGATGGGCGAGCGCTTCAAGCGCAGCCCGGTAGGCACGGGTCCTTTTCAAATCGTCCGCCATGATAACAACATGCTCGTCTGCGAAGCGTTCTCGCGGTACTTTGACAAACGGGCCCACCTGGACCGGATTGAAATTTGGTACACGCCGGAGCTGGAGTGCAAATCAAGCCGGGTCGAGCGAACGATGCACCGGATTCGGACACCTGGGACGGAAGAGCTCCCGGAGCAGACCGGCAGCACGGTAGATGTCATCTCCGGCGGCTGCAGCAAGCTGCTTACTTTCAACGGAAGGCTGCCGGGCCCGCAGCAGCGGCTCGCCTTTCGCCAGGCGGTTATCCACGGTATCGACCGGACCCGCTGCGAGCTGCTCAGCCGTCCCGATGAAGCCATTCTGGCGGATTGGCTCATTCCTCCAAAGGCTGCCGATGCGCCTTCGGTCGAGGACAAGCTGTATGATCCCGAGCTGGCAGCCAGGCTGCTGAAAGAAAGCGGCTATAACGGAGAAGTGCTGCGAATGGCCGTTTCGCAGGCCACCCTGAGAGAGAGTGAAGCTTTGCAAAAGCTGCTCGGTGAAATGGGCGTCCGAATTCAGCTGGAGGAGATTTCGGATGATTATTGGCAGCGTCTTGAAGCCGTGAACCGGTGCCATCTTTGCCTCTATGCGATCGTGCTGGACGACGACCTGATTCTGTCCGTTCTGGAAGTGTTCCTTGCGGAGAACAGCTTCGTCAAACGGCATTTGAACGATGAATCGCTGCTCGAGCTGGAGCCGCTGATCCGGGAGTTGTACAGCAGCGATCCGAGTCTGGAAAAGCTGGCTTCGCTGGAACGGCTTATCAAACGGCATGCCGCCGTCTTCTTCCTCTACCATTGGCAGCAAAAAACGAGCTATCATCCCTCGCTGCGCGGCGTTTCTTTAAACAACCTGGGCTGGGTGCCGTTCAGGGACATATGGTTCGAGCCGCTGATCCGGCCTGCACAAGCTCAGGAAAGCATTCGCTCCGGATAACCGCCGCCCGCTCGTCACGTGCTCGTTTCGCTAAAAAAGAGGCCGGCTCCTGCTCCAACGCGCGCGAATCCCGCGTGCGTCCCGGCCGGTGTCGCATCACGGCAGTCGAATTCATGCGGTCTGCTCTCATCCGTGCACCCCAATACGAAGGCCTTGCCTTGGCAGTGAAAGGCGTCCGCCGCATGAGATGAAAACCGCTCAAACTAAAAAGCCTGCGGGGAAGGACTTAAAATCATGTCCCTTACCCGCAGGCTTTTACATTACATTCTACCGCTTCCTTGCTGACAGCACGGCTTGCTAGACCAGCACGTACACCTGCTCTCCCTCAATCTCCACCGGGTATCCCCGCAGGCCGACGCCGGGGTCAGCCAGGTGCTTGCCGTCCGTTAGATCGAATTCCCAGCCATGCCACGGGCATCTGACAATTTCACGGTCCCTGCCGTATTTGTACTCATATACGAGCGAGGGAAGCCTCGTCCCGCAGACCGGACCCTCACAGACCGGAGCAGCTGCGTGCGGGCATACGTTTCGCCAGGCATATGCTTGGCCGTTCACCCAGAACACGCCGATCTGCATACCTTTGACCTCCGCAATGATTCGGCCTTTCTCCTGAAGCTGCCCGAGGGTCGCTACAGGAAACCGCGTTCTCACCTTGCTCATCGGACCGCCTCCCCGATACCGGTCCCAGACGCCGGCTTGGCTTCCAATCCGTACAGCTTGATGGCGTTATCGGCCAAAATCTTGTGCCGCAGCTCCTTGCGGATCGGCTGCAGCGCCATCTGCGGATTATCGAAATCCCAATGGGGATAATCCGACGAGAACATCACCATATGATCGCCCTGGATCATATCGAAGATCTGGTTCAGGTGGCCGGGCTGCTCCGGCTCCTCGATGGGCTGCGTTGTCAGCAGCACATGCTCACGGATATATTCGGACGGCAGCCGCTTCAGCCATGGCACAAGGCCCGCAGGCCCTTGTAGTTTTTGTCCATCCGCCACATGAGATGGGGCAGCCAGGCGATGCCGCCCTCGATGGCGACGAATTTCAGCCCCGGGAACTTCTCGAACACGCCTTCGCAGACGAGACTGTTTACATGGGCCATGTAATTCGTCGGCAGTATGTTATGCCATTCGAGATACGTAGTCGGATACCCGGACGGGGTCGGCGCTCCCGATATGCCGCGCCCCTCCGTCCCCGGATGGACCGCTACGGGCAGTCCGTTGCGCTCGGCCGCCTCGTAAATCGGATGGAAGAAGCGTTGGCCGTAGAGCATCCGGGAACCGCTGCACATGATGACCTGCACCATATCCGGATGCTTCGCCATCCGGTCGATTTCCTTGGCCGCCGCCTGGGGATCGGCGTGGTTGATCAGGATCGAGCCTTTAAATACAGGGCTCGCCTTGAGCCAAGTTTCGACCAGCCAGTCATTATAGGCGCTGGCTACCACATTGGCATAATCCGGATTCGGATTCAGCGAGATGCCAAGTACGCCCGAGGCGGTCAATATGCCGTAATCGATGCCGTACCGCTCGAAATGGTGCTTCAGCATAAACTGCGGATCGCTGCCGGGAATGCCCCCGCCTTCAGGAACCGCATCCTTGCGCATAACGCCAAGCGGCGAATACCAGCCGCCTCCGTATCCCGGTCCGCTCGCAAGCCAATACTCATGCCACACCCTTGGCAGGAAAGGCAGCAAATCCTTCGGGCTGGCTATCGCGTTGTGGACATCGGCATCAATGATTCTCGGTTTTTCGCTCATTTCGAATTCCTCCCGCCGGCCGGATGGAGCACACGGCCCCCCAGCCGCTATTTACTTATTAGCCTAGTTCTTGGTTACTTGATTGCTTGGTTGCGTCATTGCTTATTTGCTGTTTTTGCTTTTATAAGCTTCATTCATTTCCTGAATAATTTTCTGGAACTGCGGGTCCGTTTTCAGCTTGGCAACGTAGTCGTCCCAGGCCGACATCGGCTCTTTGCCTAGAATGACTTTAACCTTCATATCCTGAATCTTCTTATATAAATCGGGTCCGACCGTCAGCGCCGTCTGCGAGATCAGTCCTGTGGACAGATCGGGCTTGCTGAAGCTAGAGCGGTCGTCGATAATTTTTTTGTTGCGCTCGTAATATTCCTTCGGAATGCCGTTGTAGTAAGCCCGCTGGTACTTGTCATACTTCTGGAAAATTTGCAGCAGATTGTTAGTGATATCCGGAATATTATCCGTCTTCGCCTGCTCCGTCGCTACCTTAAAGCCGTCCTGGACCGTATAATGCTTATCCGGCAGCCCGAACTGCGTAATATTGGAGATTTCCTCGCCATTGCCCTGGTTCACGAAGGCCAATATTTTTTTGAGCTTGGCTTCAGGCACCGTCTTCGGAATGACGTACATGCCGAACACGCCGGAATCCTTGCCGGCAAATTTCCCCTCCGGACCGATCACATAGGTCAATGGATAGGAGTCCGCCTTCGGATCGATTTTGCGCAGCGCATCGGTAAACAGCCACTGCGGGTTAAGGGCGGAGCCGAACACGCCCGCTTTGTTCGCCATGTACTGCTCGCGGGCCTGCGTCGACTTCATGACGGCGAAATCGGGCACCAGCACTTTTTCGTCGTAGGCCTTTTTAAGCCATTCCAGCGCCTGCTTCTGCCCGGGATCGAAGATGACCGGCATCAGCTGTCCGTCCTTCAGCTTCCATCTGCCGTTCGTTCCGGTAAACACATTCTCCACCCAATTGAACGCGCCCATGGCATCCGCATCAACATTGCCCGTCAGCCCGTAGGTGTCCGCTTTCCCGTTCCCGTCCGGGTACTTCTCCGTAAAAGCTTTGGCGGCGGCGTAAATATCGTCCATCGTCTCCGGCACCTTCAGCCCGAGCTTATCCAGCCAGTCCTTGCGGACATGGACGCCCCAGGCCCCTTCCAGCGGACGGGGACGCGGGATACCGTAATTTTTACCGTCGATCTTGGCGTTATCCCATATTTCCTGCGGCAGCGCGCTCAAGTTTTTGTAATCTTTAATATAAGGCGTTATATCCCAGAAGGCTCCCGAGGTAGCCATCTGCACCACCTGCGAATCGTAGACATTGCCGACGAAGGTCAGATCGGACAAGTCGCCCGAAGCCAGCGCCACCTTCGTTTTCTCCGTGATCGTATTAAAAGGCACCCACGTAATATTCAGCTTCGTATTCGTCTTCTTCTCGATTGCCTGCAGCAGCTCGTTGGACGGGTCGACCGCCTGCGCTCCCTGCTGGTTGGCAAATATCGATATTTCCGTAGGCTTCCCGGCTGCGTCATCAGCCGCTTCCTGCGAAGCGCTGCCGCCGGAGCAGGCCGTCAATAGAGCCGGAAGCGTCAGCATAGACGCACAGGCAAGCAGCGCCGCCTTCTTCTTGGTCATTCGGTACTGTTGGTTTCGGTTCATTGTCAAACCTCCCTGATTAAAATCAAATGTAACGTACGATTGAACTCATTTCAACGGAAATCAGCCTTTGATCGAGCCGACCATGACCCCTTTGGCAAAATGCTTTTGCAGGAAAGGATACACAACCAGGATCGGTACGGTGGATATCACGACGGCCGCCATTTTCAGCGTATCCGTAGGAATCTGGATCTCGCTGGACATTTGGTTCGCGATTTCTCCGGACGATGAGCTGGAGGAATCGATCAAAAGCATCTGCAGCACCACCTGCAGCGGCCTTAAATCCGCTTTGTTCACATACAGGATCGCGGAGAAAAACGTATTCCAATACGCGACCGCATAGAACAATCCGAACGCGGCCAGCGACGGAAGCGATAACGGCAAAATAATGCGCACGAAAATACCGATATCGGAAGCGCCGTCAATCTTCCCCGCCTCCTCAAGCTCATCGGGAATGCTCTCGAAGAAGCCTTTCATCAGAATGACGTACCACCCGCTGGTCAGCACGGGCAGAATCAAGGACCAGATACTGTTGATCAACCCAAGCTCCCTGACGACCAGATAAGGCGGAATAATACCGGGATTAAACAAAGTCGTCATCAGGATCAGTATGAGCAGCACCCGCCGTCCCTGCAGCCTTCTGCGAGATAAAGTATAGGCTCCCGCCGAAGTCACCAGCAGGCTGAGCGTCGTCCCTGCAACTGCGAGGAAGGCGCTGACGCCCGCCGCTTTGCTGAATACATTGTTCGCAAGCAAATACCTGTAGGAGGTCAGCGTCCATTCCGCCGGAAACAGGACGAGTCCCTTTTTCAAATATTCGATCGGCGAAGTGAAAGATACGACGAATACGTAATAGAACGGAAACAGCATCAGCAGACCGGTAACCGTTAGCAGTAGAAGAATCATGGCATTAAACCATTTGTCTGAGACCGATCGGTTCATCAAGATCTCCTCCTTTCTTAATAAATGCCTTCCTCGCCGAATTTCTTGGCCAGCCGGTTCGTAACAACCACCAGCACGACCCCTACAACCGATTTGAACAAACCGACTGCGGTGCTGTAGCTGAACTGGGCCTGTTGAATGCCGCTGCGGTACACGTACGTGTCAAACACATCGGCCACATCCGACACCGCGCCGTTCATCATCAGATACACCTGCTCGAAGCCGACGTCCATCATATGGCCGATCCGCAGGATCAGCAGAATGATAATGACATTGCGGATCGCCGGCAGCGTGACGTGCCAGATTTGGCGCAGCCGCCCCGCTCCGTCCATTTTGGCGGCCTCATACAGCCCCGGGTCAACCGAAGCGATCGCCGCCAGGAAAATAACGGTTCCCCAGCCGGCTTCCTTCCAGATTGATTGGACCGTCAGCAGCAGCCAGAACAGCCGGGGGGACGTGAGGAAGTCCACCTTATCGAAGCCGAAAGCGAACAGCAGCTTGTTGATGACCCCGTCCGATGTGGACAGCATCAAAAAGGTGATCCCCGCAATGACGACCCAGGATAAGAAATGCGGCAAATAAATGACCGACTGCATCGTTCGTTTGACCCATTCGATGCGGACTTCATTCAGCATGACCGACAGAAGAATCGGCAGCGGAAAAAATAAAATCAGGTTCAACACATTAATGGCCAGCGTGTTGCGCAGCAGGATCGCAAAATCCGAATTCGAGAAGAACCTCTCGAAATGGTCCAGCCCGACCCAGGGACTGCTCCAAAAACCGACGTAAGGCGTATAGTTTTTGAAAGCGATCAGGATCCCCCACATAGGCACATATTTAAAGATCAGGAAGTACAGCAGCATCGGCGCCGCAATCAAGTATAAGTACTTATCTCTTCGCAAGCCCCGCCATACGGAACGAATCCGCGACGCTTCCTTCCCATGCGCCTTCACCGCTAACCGGGCATACTCCAATGAATCCGGCTTCGGTTCACTCATCTCATCACCCTCCTCTTGTTGTGCTTGGAGCCAATATATAATGGGCCGATATTTCCTGCAATTGAACATTCATTCCAGCCTATTTCCTGCGATTGGACTTTTATTCTTCCCCTCCAAGCCCCTTGGCGTAAGGGCTTTCATGTATTAAGATAGATCGTACCGGGGGTGAAGGCATGTGGAGATACAAGCATTATAGGAACGCTTTTCTAATAGCGGCAGTCAGCGCCTGCTTGCCTGCGGCGATCATCGGCATTTTCGTTTACCTCATCGGAACGGCGAATATTGAGGCGGAGGCCAAGCGGACGCATCAGAATCAAGTCTCCTACGCCGCAGAACGCATCGACAGCAATCTGTCGCATCTGGAGACCGTGCTGTCGCAGTGGTCCTTTAACTTGAACCTGAGCAACACGTACGGCAATCTGGACGTGGAGAAAGATTTCTATAACATACAGCAGGTGATCTTCAAATCGCTGACCTGGATTAAATCGTCCGATCCGCTGATTGAGGATGTCAGCCTGTACCTGGATAAGCAGGAGGTGCTCATTAACGAGAACAAGGGGATTCTGAAATTCCAATCGCCGGCCGTGCTTCAAGCCTACCGGAATCTTGTGATGTACCAGCGGGATATTTTCTGGACGGATACGATCTCGCAAAACAGCAACGCCGCTCCTTACATGCTGGTTGTCCGGCTGCCGGGCGGCTTGGCCAAAACCGAGGCGGCCCTGGTCGTCGAGGTCAATGCGAAGCAGCTGAACCGGCTGATCGGGGAGCTGGAGACGGGCGATGGCGGCTCCTCGCTGCTGATGCAGCAGGACGGCCGAACGATTTCGCTCGGAGGGCATCCGCTAACCACCCCTAGCGAGCTGGACCAATTCGTCACAAGCATCGTCCGGGAGCAGGGCGCGGAGCAGGGCGCTCTGCTTCAGGATTGGTACGGGAGGACGTATTCCGTCTCCTTCTACCCAATGAAACGGATCGGGCATATCTGGACGCTGGCTACCGCAGCCCCGCTGGAGCAGATGACGGAGCCGGTAAAGCAGCTGTCGCGCGTCATTATCTACACCGGCTTGACCGGCCTGCTGCTGGCGCTGCTCCTCTCATGGTTCGCTTCCCGCAAGCTGTATCAGCCGATCCGCAAGCTGGTGCTCTTGTTCAAATCCGGCCGCAGCGGCCCGGACGCAACCGACGATCTGGACTATATTGCGAACGAGTGGAAGCATTTATCCAGAGAAAGCAAGGTGCTGCAGGAAAAGCTGGATGCCCAGCTGCCGGCTCTGCAGGAGAACTTCCTTCTCCAGCTCGTGCAGGGGCATCTATATTTCTTGAGCGAGGACGAACTGATTGAGCGGATGAGCCAGTACGGCTGGAGCATGCGCGGGAAGCTGTACGGCGTAATCCTTTTGCAGCTTCACGGCTTATATCATACGGAAGGAAAATTCGCTCCGAACGATGAACAGCTCCTGACCTTCGCCGCCTCCAACATAGTGGAGGACATTCTCAAAGGCCGCGGGCTCGAGGCGGAGGTAATTAACTTCCAGGATCTTACCGTAGGGCTGCTGCTCTGCTCGCCTCTGGAGCTGCCGAAGGAGGAATACCGGGCGGGCCGGTACCATCTGGCCGAGGAGTTGGCTGCGACGCTGCACAATCTGCTGAAGGTGCATACGACCGTATGCATCGGCAAAAGCACCGGCTCGTTAAGGGCGATTCCGGAGCTGTTCGACGACACGCGCAAAGCGCTCCGCCGGAAGAAGCTGAGCGAGCCGCAGCAAATCCTGGATATGGAGGAAATGATGCCGGAGGGGCAGCATCGGATTACGTACCCTTTCGAGCTGGAGAAATCCGTTATTCAATCGCTGCGGATGGGTCTGGAGCCCGAGCTGTATCAGGGGTTGGACGCTTTTCTTGAGGTGCTCAGGAAGCAGGGCGATACGGAGGCGCAGATACGTCAAGGCCTGCTGCAGCTGTATGGCAATATTCAGAGCGGGATCATGCTTTCTGGCTATGATCCCCTTCAATTGGGCGGCGGGGAAATGCTGTGGGAGGAGCTTGTGGCCATACAGGATCCTGCGGCCGTGCTGCAAACGATCAAGCAGAAGGTGATCGCGCCCTACCTTCAAGCGTTTCATGCGACGCAGGACGTACAGCTAAAGCAGCTGGTAGAGAATGTGCTGCAAACCATTCATGAAAGCTATATGAAAGATATCTCATTGGATTACTGTGCGGACCTGCATGGCACCTATGCCAAGAAGCTCAGTCTCGGCTTCAAGCAGGTGACCGGCTCCACTTTTATTGATTACTTAACCCGCTACCGGCTGGACCAAGCCAAGCTTTTGTTAACGGAGACGGACGAGAAGATCAACGACATCGCTTGCCAGGTAGGCTACCAGCCGGCTTATTTTAACCGGACCTTTAAAAAGAACGAAGGAGTGACCCCCGGACAATACCGGGAACAGCACACTCCTTCGGCTTCCTCTTAAACCGGCATGCCGGTTTACCAGCAGGCAAACCAGCGAAACAGCCGCTCGGCCACCAGCTCATGCCCGCGCTCATTCGGATGGTTGCCGCCGGACAGCAGGTCGTTCACATCTCCGCCGGCCTCGATATGGGCCTCGTACGCGGCGAAGCTGTCCGCCAGGCCGGTCCCGTATTCGGCCGCCAGCGTCCGTATTTGCGCTGCGCAGGCTTCAAGCTTGCGCCAGCCTTCCGCTTGCGGCCGCTCATCGCGTCCGTCGTGCGTCGGGGTCAGCAGAATCACCTTGCTTCCCGCCGCCATCGCCTGCTCGATCATCTGACGCCAGGAGGTCTCGGCTTCGTTCAGCCCGATCCTCCTGTCGTTTAAGCCATAATCGATCATCACCACATCGGGCCGGTGACAGAGCGCCTCCCGCTCGAAGCGTTCCGCTCCGCGCAAGGAGGTTTCGCCGCCGACAGCGGTTACAATCATATTCATAACGGCAAACGGGAACCTCTCCCGCAGCTTCCGGTGAAGCAGGTGCGGATAGGCTTGGAAGGGCTGCACCTGCGGTGTATGGAAATAACCTGCGGGCACGCTGTGTCCGTGGAACACGAGATGGACCGTCCGGTTATCCGGCCAAGTCAGCCGCAGCTGCTGCGTCAGCTCCCTTAAATATTGCGACGGTTCGGCAATAGGCATTTTGCTGCCTCCCTCTTCCCTGTAGCCTTGCTTATTCAAGTCCAGTATACTTCTGCCTGTTGTTCCCGGTACAGTTCATTTTCGCGCCAGAACCGGAAACAGCCTTCCCTGCAGCGGATCGCCGTCCCGGAACGGAAACGGCTTCGTCACGACATGCTCGTTCGATCCGCTGCGCGACAGGAAGGTCGTACCGTCGGGCATGTAAATCACCGCAAGCACCCGGCGCGGGCGGTCCAGTCCGGTTGGCATGGGCATAATGAAACGTCAGCCCGTGGTGAAAGGTACAGCTGCCGGCCTTCATCGGCACCATAACCGGCTGGTTCGTCGCCTGCCCTTCCACATAGTCGAACAGATTCTGCGGTTCGGTGAAGTTAATCCCCTGCAGCTTGCCGAGGCGGTGGGCACCCGGGACGAACATCATGCAGCCGTTGTTCTCGTCCACGTCGTCGAGGGTCAGCCACATGCTGAGGGCGCCCGGCTCCTTCATCGGCCAGTAGGGCATGTCTTGATGCCACGGGGTCGGCTTGGAGTCCTGCGGCATTTTCCAAAGTCCATGATCGTGGAATAATCGGATCCCGTCCGCTCCGGTTAGCTGCAGAGCCATGTTCGCAAACCGGGAATGCAGCGTAAACCGGGCCATGCTTGCGGAATCGCGCCAGGTGTTCACTTTTTGATTCAATACGTTGTAGTAAGCGCTCCCTTTCACCCTGCCGAAGGCCAGCTCGCCATCCTCTGCCATCACTTCCTCCATCGCTTCCCTTAACTCCTCCAGCTCTTGCGGCGTAACGACATCCTCCAGCTGAACAAAGCCATTCTCCCTGTAAAAGTCAATCTGCTTATCCGACACACGGTAATCCATAACCCCTCAGCTCCTCTATTGGTTATGCCTTAGTTGTACCACAGTCTTCCGTGCGCGCCATTAGTCGATCTGCTAAAAAAAGTGGCCGATCCGCTAAGCTTTCGCTTGTATCCGGGCGAGGAAACGGATGGCGGCAGCCGCGCTTAATCATCATCCCGAGTCACACTCTTGAGACAATGGAATAATGTGGTTTTAAGTGTATATTCCGATGTAACCCCGGGAGGTGCGGTATGATTCGTTTTTGGGAAAAAACAATAAAGCCCGTCTGTATCAAATACGAGCCCAAGCATATTGTAGAGATCGGCCTCTTTCTTAATGGGCGGACGACCATCAAATTGCTGGAGTACTGCAAGCTTATGGGAGGCAAGCTGACGGTTATCGATCCGCAGCCGAATTTTCATACCGACGCTTTCGAATCCGTGTTCGATGAAGAATTATTTATCCATAAGCAGCACAGCCTGGAGGCATTGAAAGACATCAAGCAGGCCGATCTTGTACTCATCGACGGCGACCATAATTGGTACACCGTGTACCATGAACTGATGCAGGTGGAACGCATGGCAAAGGAAGCCGGGACATTCCCCCTCGTCATGGTGCATGATATCGAGTGGCCCTACGGCAGAAGGGACTGCTATTGCTTTCCGGAACGGATTCCCACGGAATTTCGGCAGCCTTACGCCAAGAAAGGGATCAGCGCAGATTCCAGCGAGCTTGTGGAAACAGGCGGTATTAACGTGGGGCAAAATCACGCGCTGCACGAATACGGTGAAAAGAACGGCGTACTGACCGCGGTGGAGGATTTCCTTAAAGCAACGTCCTTCTCCCTCCGTTTTCATCGTCTGTATACGAACAACGGATTAGCTATTCTGCTTCCCCGGGATGAGGAAATCGATAGAGTCATCGAATATATTGTCGACACTTCAGGATTATAACGGAAAGCTTCATCTTCAAACTTCAAAGTCAAGGGGAGTGCAGCATGCCCACACTGATCTCGATTATTATGCTTTGCCGCAACGGGTTGCCGTTTACCCGGGAGTGTGTCGAAAGCATACTGCGGCATTCGGAGGATTCGGTTGACATTCAATTTGTTTTTGTAGATAACGGCTCAACGGACGGTACGATAGCCTACCTGCAGACCATTCCCAATGCCAAGCTCATCTGCAACAAGGAAAATCTGGGCTTTGCCGCAGGCAACAACCAGGGAATGGCGGAAGCCGACGGGGAATATATCTGCCTGCTTAACAATGATACGGTCGTTACGGAGGGCTGGCTATCCCGCCTGCTGGCCTGGCTTCGGAAAAATCCCGCTATTGCCATCGTCGGGCCGCGCTCCAACAATGTCGCCTGGGCGCAGCTCGTTCACAATGTGCCCTACAAAAACACATCCGAGATGGAAAAGTTCGCATTCACCTGGTCCCAGCTTCATAAGGATCAAGGATTTTTTCCGCACAAGCTCATCGGACACTGCATGCTGTTTCACCGGAGCCTGATCGATACGATCGGCGGGCTGGATGAAAGATTTTTCCCCGGAAACTATGAGGACGACGACTTTTGCTTACGCGCCCGCGTCAGCGGACGTATCTTATGGGTCGCCAACGATGTTTATATTCATCATTACGGGGGAAGCACGTTCAAGACGAATCAAACCCATTATTCCGCCAGTGCCGTGAAAAACGCGGAACGCTTTGCGCGGAAATGGTCTCTCGGCATTTCCGGGTTTGAGCTCGATCATTTCGGTTATCATCCGTCCGAGCTTGTAGAGAGGGAGAAGCCTTTTCGGAAGGAAAGACATTATATCCCGCTCAGGGGGAGGCGTTAAATGAGAATTGCACTGATCAGTCCGGACTATCTGCCCGTCCCCCCGGTAAAATACGGCGGTATCGAACGGGTTGTCTCTACATTGGCGGAAGAGCTCGCCGGCAGAGGGCACGATGTGATTCTATACGCGCCTATCGGAAGCCGGACCAAGGCCCGTCTGATGCCCTATCTGCATCAAGGGAGCGATATGTGGCAGATTCCCGGCTTCGTTAAGCTCACTTTGCCTAAGGGAGTAGACATCATTCACGATCATACGCAGCTGTCCGTTGTCGGGCGGAGGCGGCTCGCCGTTCCGACCGTCTGTACTATCCATAATCCGCTAACGAATCCGGTCGAGCATGCCGTCTACTTAAGCAAACGGCATCTGGAGCTGTTCGGGCAAAAGCAGGGCTATACCGATTACGTATACAACGGCCTGGATCCGGACGAGTATCAGTTTTCCGAGGAGAAGGGCGACTATTTATTATATATTGGCGCTATTCTGCCTTATAAGGGCGTACACCATGCCGTAGAGGCCGCCGAGCGGACCAAGCACAAATTAAAGATAGCCGGGCCGATCTACGATCAGGATTATTTCCATAAGGAAATCGCTGCAAAAATAGCGTTGAATCCGAATATTCAATATGTCGGAGAGGTTGGCGGGCAGACGCGCCAGGATTTAATAAAGCATGCACGCTGCTTGATGTTCCCCACCTTGGTTGAAGAACCGTTCGGCCTGGTCATGATCGAAGCCTTCGCATGCGGCACCCCCGTGCTCGCGCTGCCCAACGGGTCTGTACCGGAGGTGATGAGCGGGTTCCCCGAGTTGATCTGCTCGTCTGTCGATCAAATGGTCCACATGCTTCTGCACGAAGCCTTGCCGGAGCCGGCGGAGCTTCGCCGCTACGTGCATCGCCGCTTTACTACGAGCCTGATGACGGACCGGTACCTGGACATTTACGAAAAGGTGATTCAAAGCAAACAAACAAGCGGATAGTTGAATGCAACGGCGGCTGTTCATCGGTATCTACCGGGAACAGCCGCCGTATTATTTTACAGGACCCGCAGGGCTGGCAGCAGCAATGAAAAGAGCTCCCCGTAAAGCCGTTGTGACTTGGGGCAGCTCTCGAATTTCGTATAGGCGCGGAAGGCATCTCATTTATTAAGAATGGATTCCAAATACTTCTTATTTTGCAGTATGCTGCGGTCGTTGGGCCGGTAGCCGCGTGCAATCTCATTATGCTCGTACGCCGTTTCGTACTTGCCCAGCCTGTCATAGCAGACGCAAAGCTGAAGGTGAGGCAGCCAGGTAGAGCAGGTGGGATTGGTAAAGCCCCAATGTTCATCCTGAGTCTTCTGCCCGGCCGCCAGCTTATACCAGAAAATAGCGGTCTCGTACTGCTTCCGGTTAAGAAAATAATACCCGAGGCGGCAGCAGAACTCAGCGCGGGGGCTGTCGTAACGAAAAGACCTGAACACGGACTCCAGCGACTTCTCGGGATCGCCAAGACGTTCATAGCAGTCCGCCAGCTTGCTGCAGGATGAAATTTCATCCTCTACCCACCCTTGGCCTGTAGCCAAAAATTTATTGTAATATTGAACGGCTTTGGCATATTTCTTATGGTCAAATAATTCATTCGCGTAGTAATACAGGTCGCGAGGGGTAAACTCCTCTCCCCGCAGCAGCCGGTTTTGGAATATTTTCAAATTCCGGTCGCTCTTGTGATGAATCCGGCAGTGGGTTACCGTAATATCGCTGTTGACAATGGTGCCCCGCACCTCTAAATATTCGTGGATCGCTCCGATCCATTTGAACTGGTTGGCTCTCTTTACAAGCCGGTTTCTCCTGAATCGCGAGGTCGGATTGCCATATTCATCAAACGCATAATTGTAAAACATCGTGACGGAGTCAACCGTTGGATCGAGCGTGGCTTTGAGTTCGACGAATTTATCGAAGTCTTCTTTTTTCAAAATATCATCCGCATCCAGCCAAAGAATATAATCCTTCGTCGCTTGACGGAAGGCATAGTTACGTGCCGCCGCAAAATCGTCGATCCATTGGAACGAGTATACCTTATCCGTAAACCCCCGTACGATGGATTCCGTTTGATCCGTCGAGCCTGTATCGACAATTATAATTTCATCAACAGCTTGAGCAATCGAGGAAAGACAATTGCCGATGGTTTCCTCTTCATTTTTTACAATCATGCACAGACTTACCGAGATCAAATGATTCACCTCCTGCATATTTACAATAATTATCCATTTATTATATTCAGAGGGAAAAATGGTGTGTTCATCTATAAAACAAAAAAGAAGACAAAAAAACCGGATCAACTGAATAATCAGCCGATCCGGAAAGTATGCCTGTTTGCTGCAACAATTGCTTTAAGTGATTGCCAAGCCTGCGCTTGCATACCCTGCAACGGTATTGATTAGTGTAACACCTGCTGCCGTTGCGGAGAAAACCAGCAGTAAGCGGGTTCCAGCCGTTACCGGTATGCTGAGGCCGGTAACCGTGCCGGTGCTTATAGTGCCAAGAGCCAGGACACCCGTCAAATCCGGTGCCAAGGTTACGGTAGCCCCCGGTATGATAGTAAAGGTATTATCCGGCGTCACCGAGCTGTACAAATCCGCCGTAATCGTAATCGTAGTTCCAACCAGACTCAAAGCCAAGGTGGTGCTAAAATAAGCTGTGAGGGAAGTAATGACACCATCACGCGGCATAGAGAAGGCTTCGTTGATCAAAATCCCAGGTCCGCCTGTCAAATCGATGGTACCTCCAACGATAGTTACACCTGTGGCAGATGACCCGAAGCCTACCAACGATGAAGTACCCACCAATCCGCCTGCGATAGTCGTCAAATCAACAGGAGTACCCGATGCGAACGGAATGAGTCCGCCGGTACCAGGAGCCCCTGTCGCTCCTGTTGCGCCTGTGGCACCCGGTTCGCCTGTTGCTCCGGTGGCTCCTGCAGCTCCTGGTTCGCCTGTTGCTCCTGTCGCTCCCACAGCCCCTGGTTCGCCTGTTGCTCCTGTCGCTCCCACAGCTCCTGGTTCGCCTGTTGCTCCTGTCGCTCCCACAGCCCCTGGTTCGCCTGTTGCTCCTGTCGCTCCCACAGCTCCTGGTTCGCCTGTTGCTCCGGTGGCTCCCACAGCTCCTGGTTCACCTGTTGCTCCTGTCGCTCCCACAGCCCCTGGTTCGCCTGTTGCTCCTGTCGCTCCCACAGCTCCTGGTTCGCCTGTTGCTCCGGTGGCTCCCACAGCTCCTGGTTCACCTGTTGCTCCTGTCGCTCCCACAGCTCCTGGTTCACCTGTTGCTCCTGTCGCTCCCACAGCTCCTGGTTCGCCTGTTGCTCCGGTGGCTCCCACAGCTCCTGGTTCACCTGTTGCTCCGGTGGCTCCCGCTGCTCCTGGTTCGCCAGTTGCTCCTGTCGCTCCCACAGCTCCTGGTTCACCTGTTGCTCCTGTCGCTCCCACAGCTCCTGGTTCACCTGTTGCTCCTGTGGCTCCCGTAGCTCCTGGTTCACCTGTTGCTCCTGGCGCTCCCGTAGCTCCTGGTTCACCTGTTGCTCCTGTGGCTCCCGTAGCTCCTGGTTCACCTGTTGCTCCTGTCGCTCCCGTAGCTCCTGGTTCACCTGTTGCTCCTGTAGCTCCCGTAGCTCCTGGTTCACCTGTTGCTCCTGTGGCTCCTGGTTCGCCAGTTGCTCCTGTGGCTCCCGTCGCTCCCGTTACCCCAGTAGCACCTCCTGCTTCTCCTGGCGCTCCTGGCGCTCCTGTAGCTCCTGTAGCTCCTGTAGCACCGGTTGCCCCGGTGGCTCCTGTGGCTCCTGTAGCGCCTGTAGCGCCTGTAGCACCTGTTGCGCCACCACCGCCACCACCTTCGAATTCTAGTTCAATTTTGGAACCGTTATAGAGCTCGATTTCCACTTCCCCTACCTGACTCCAATTCAAGCTGTCAAGAAAAGCTTCAATAGCCTCTTCACGCTCGTCCTCGTCTTCGCTTCTTTTAAACTTCAGTTCGATTTCGTCATTATTGTAGTATTCGACTTCAATTTTTTTGATATGCTCTATATCTAACCTGTTGAGTGCCCGTTCTACTCTACCCCGTTTACTCAAGTAATCTGCCACCTCCAAATGAATTAGATCAGAAAATAATGCCGGCGATTCTTCACTCCTTCACTAAGCCCGAGCTCGAACCTGAAGGAATCGGAATGAATGCAGCCATAGTTAGAAATGCATGGTTCATTTCTTCAAGGGGGGGAACGAAGCTGTAACCCTTTTGAGACGGAATAGGGATCGGGATACTCGTTCTGAACCGAAAAGAAATACATGATCTGAACACACCATCTCTAACTATTGTATTTGAAACTTGCAAGTCTCATTATGTAATATATGATTGCTTTGAACCATTGCTTGGGCGAATGAGATGAGCAATGATATAATTACATAAATTAGTAAATTTATCACAAAACCCCTCTCTCGTTTTACTCATAAAAAAATCACCCTCTAGATTGGTTTATCCAAATAAAGAGGGTGATTCTATATTTATGCAAGCTGAATAATGTCAAGCTGCGCCCCTACCGAAGGGGCTAAGGATAGTGTCAATGGAACCGCGGAGTCGTTTCGAAGCGTCAGGACATCCCCTGCTGCAAGAGTAAGCATAGCATTTCCCGTGGTTTCTCCAGTTGCTATCAAAATCGGAATGGTCGTGGAAGCATCCACGGTCCCGTTAACAGCGATAGCTATGGCGGCTCCTACCCCGGCAGTAATACTTACGCCATAGGAAATTTGATACGTGCCAGCATTCGGCACTGTAACGGTAGTTGTTCCTGCTGTATGAGTTACCCCGAGCAATCGACCAGTTGTTGCTGAAAGGAACATCCGCCCCCCCAGCTACTGTTGCGTCAGCTATAGTAGCCAACTCATAAACATACCCGAATGATCCAATTGTTCCGGTAGCGCCTGTTGCCCCTGTAGCTCCGGGTTCACCCGTCGCACCAGTTGCACCTACAGCCCCTGGTTCACCTGTAGGTCCGGTTGCTCCGGTGGCTCCCGTCGCTCCTACCTCGCCAGTAGCTCCTGTGGCTCCCGTCGCTCCTACTTCGCCAGTTGCTCCTGTGGCTCCCGTGGCTCCTACTTCGCCGGTTGCCCCTGTCACTCCCGTCGCTCCTATCTCGCCGGTTGCCCCTGTGGCTCCCGTCGCTCCTACCTCGCCAGTAGCTCCTGTGGCTCCCGTCGCTCCTACCTCACCGGTTGCTCCGGTAGCTCCCGTTGCTCCTACTTCGCCGGTTGCCCCTGTAGCTCCCGTCGCTCCTACCTCGCCAGTTGCTCCGGTGGCTCCCGTCGCTCCTACTTCACCGGTTGCTCCTGTGGCTCCCGTCGCTCCTACTTCACCGGTTGCTCCGGTGGCTCCTGTAGCTCCCGCCGCTCCTACTTCACCGGCTGCTCCGGTGGCTCCCGTCGCTCCTACCTCGCCAGTAGCTCCTGTGGCTCCCGTGGCTCCTACTTCACCGGTAGCTCCTGTGGCTCCCGTCGCTCCTACCTCGCCAGTTGCTCCTGTGGCTCCCGTCGCTCCTACTTCACCGGTTGCTCCTGTCGCTCCCGTCGCTCCTACCTCGCCGGTTGCTCCTGTGGCTCCCGTGGCTCCTACTTCGCCGGTTGCCCCTGTCGCTCCCGTCGCCCCTACTTCGCCGGTTGCCCCTGTCGCTCCCGTGGCTCCTGGCTCACCCGTCGCTCCAGTTTCACCGGTTGCTCCTGTGGCTCCCGTCGCTCCTACCTCGCCGGTTGCTCCTGTGGCTCCCGTCGCTCCTACTTCGCCGGTTGCCCCTGTCGCTCCCGTCGCCCCTACTTCGCCGGTTGCCCCTGTAGCTCCCGTGGCTCCTGGCTCACCCGTCGCTCCAGTTTCACCGGTTGCTCCTGTGGCTCCCGTCGCTCCTACCTCGCCGGTAGCGCCTGTGGCTCCCGTCGCTCCTACCTCGCCAGTTGCTCCTGTGGCTCCCGTGGCTCCTACTTCGCCGGTTGCCCCTGTCGCTCCCGTCGCTCCTACTTCACCGGTAGCGCCTGTCGCTCCCGTCGCTCCTACTTCGCCGGTAGCTCCTGTGGCTCCCGTAGCTCCTACTTCGCCGGTTGCCCCTGTCGCTCCCGTCGCCCCTACTTCGCCTGTTGCCCCTGTCGCTCCCGTCGCTCCTACTGCACCGGTTGCTCCTGTCGCTCCCGTCGCTCCTACCTCGCCAGTTGCTCCTGTGGCTCCCGTCGCTCCTACTTCACCGGTTGCTCCTGTGGCTCCCGTCGCTCCTACCTCGCCGGTTGCTCCTGTGGCTCCCGTGGCTCCTACCTCGCCGGTTGCTCCGGTGGCTCCTGTGGCTCCTGTGGCTCCTGTGGCTCCTGGCTCACCGGTTGCCCCTGTCGCTCCCGTGGCTCCGATTTCACCTGTTGCCCCTGTAGCTCCCGTGGCTCCTGGCTCACCCGTCGCTCCTGTCGCACCGGTGGCTCCGGTTACTCCAGTTGCACCCCCGGCCGGACCTGTCGCTCCTGTTGCTCCGGTGGCTCCGGTTTCACCTGTAGCGCCAGTCGGCCCCGTTGCCCCGGTCGGACCTGTCGCTCCGGTTGCACCCGTAGCACCTGTAGCACCTGTAGCACCGGAAGGCTCGCCATCTTCAAACTCTAGTTCATATTTCGTACCGTTATAGAGTTCGATTTCAACTTCCTCTACCTGATTCCAGTCCAAGAGATTCAGAAAGTTTTCAATAGCCGCTTCTCTCTCAACCGCACCCTGACTCGTTCTAAACTTCAACTCGAACTCATTGCCATTGAAGTACTCGGCCTCAATTTTTTCAATATCTACTATATTGATACTATTGAGTATGTCTTCTACCTGACTCCGTTTGCTCAAGTTACCCTACACCTCCAAATTAATAGATTTGATAGTCTTCTTCCCCTTCTCCGCGTCGGCAGCTGATATCGGCAAAAGCCGCTGCCTCCGCTTCTTTAAATCATTCCAGGCATAGTTAGACCGTATGTTTACTCTTCAAAGGGGAACCAAACCGGGAAGCGGCCTTCCGGATGTTCCTGCTAACCCTGAAGATAAAAATTAATTTTAAACACACCACCTCTAACCATTGAATTTGAAACTTACAAGTTTCATTATGTAATATATGAATGCTATGGATGAATGCTTGGGCATATGAGAAAGGAGAACAAAAGTATTTTCAAAATTAGTAAATTCATGTAATTTCAAGGGATTCCTGCCCATGAAGCCTTTATTCAAATCCTTCTATAAGCCGATAAAAGAGGAGTAAGCCGTCATGAATAAGCTGCTGAAAGGAACCCATTTTTTCAAAGATCCCCTTCTTTCCTTCCACATAGAAACCTACACCTTGACAGAAAGGGAACAAATCGCCGAGCACACCCATGACTTCGTTGAAATGGCGTATGTAATGGATGGAAATGCGCAGCACCATATTGGCGGTCACACCTACACCTTACGGGCGGGAGACCTCTTCTTCATCGAGCCCGGGACGCTTCACGGATATACGGGGCCCCAGATTGGCAGCGCTGTCATTTGCAATGTGCTGTTCGACCGACAGCTGCTTTACCGTGAGATCCGCTCCATGGAACCGGATTATCCTATGCTGGAGCTTTTATTTCTGCTGCCGTTTCTGCGCAAATCGTCCGTCTTTATCTCCCATATATATATCTCAGGCAAAGAGCGGATCGATCTGGAAAAGCATTTGGAAACGCTCCTCTATGAAATCAAGCGGCAGGCGCCCGGTTATCCTTTCATTATAAAATCCCGGATGATCGAGTGCATGGTCGGTTTAAACCGTTGTTACACCAACCGTTCGAGTGCAGTCCAAGCGGAGCTGAGCGAAACGCAGTGGATGGAGTTCGCCGTCCATCTGATTAAGGAAAATTACGATAAGCCGATGCCGCTGGAGCAAATCAGCCGTATGTGCGGAATGAGCGTAGCCTCATTTGCAGCCAAATTCAAAGGGTATGCGGGAACGACGTTTCTGGATTTCAAACACAATGTGCAGATCCGGCAGGCCTGCCGGCTTCTCCAGGAAACATCTCTTAAGGCTGCAGCCGTCGGGAGAGAGGTAGGATTCGAGGATACGGGCTTCTTCTATAAAATATTCCGCAAAAAAACCGGTATGACGCCGATTGAATACAGGAAACAAACGGGGGGATAAGCGCCCGCTTTCGTCTTACCTGTCAAGCTTGGCGGCATCCCCCCCAAAAAACACCCGATACGCACAGCAAAGCCGCTGAAAAAGCCTATTGCTGCGAGCGCCGCTCCTTCTTTCGATTTGCGATCGTTCATGCTTCCGATTTCATCGGCCCAACGATCGCGAATCCCGAACGCGCGCTGCAGTGCTTCGAGCCGGTCGGCCTAAACCGCTCCGCCGCTCTTCGCCAGCTTTTTCAGCGGCCATTGCCGCAATTAAACATCGTAATTCACAACATAATGCTGCATCTCCGTATGATAATACCCGATGCTGTATTCGATCAGATCGCCGTTCTCCGCATAGGAGTAACGGGAACGCTTTAACAGCGGGGTTCCCTGCGGGATGCCCAGAATTTCCGCAACCGGAAGCGGAGCTATAGCGGCGGCAAATTCGTCGCGAAACTTGACGAGGGAAATATCCTGCTCGTCCAACAGCTCATACAGCGATTGGGCGTTCGCCTCCAGCGTCAGCTCGGCATCTCCAATCCGTGCCGTCAAATAGTGCGTGTAATGAATATACGGCACGTCATCCAGACGATAGACACGCTCAATGCGGATGCAGCGATCCCCGAACAACCGGCGCGGCTCCGTTCCTTCCTCCGTGCCGATTACTTCAGCGGACAGCCACTGCTTCTGGATTTTGCGGCCTTCCTCGACCAGAATCTCGGTGAACCGTTTCCACTTGGACAGCTTGGAGGCAGACGTATTGCGGATGACCTTCGTGCCTTTCCCGCTGCCTTTCTCCACGTAGCCTTCCAGCGACAGCTCCTGAATCGCGTTGCGGACCGTGATCTTGCTCACCTGAAATTCCGCTTCCAGCTGCGGCTCCGAAGGAATCATGCTTCCAAGCGGATAGGCGCCGTGCAGGATCCGGTCTTTGATTATATTTTTAATCTGCAAATAGAGAGGCTTGTTTCTTCGAGACAAGTTCACTGCTGCGTTCACTACCTTTCCACATCGCCGACGGCCTCCGTCATCGCCCGTACAATCTCCTGCTCGGTAGACATCGGCGTATCTCCGACAGTCGTATGCGCGAGCATGCTTGCAGCGGCGGCAAAGCCGACCGTCCGCTCCGGGGTAAAGCCGTTCAGCTCCCCGTGAAGGATGCCGCTTGTAAAGGCATCGCCCGCCCCTATTCTATCATAAACGGCGAACGAGAGCGTCGGCGCAAAGGTAAAGGCGCGCTCCTTGAATAAAAATCCCCGCAGCGTATGCGTGTTGTCTCCCTGTATGGAGCGGTGCGTACCGGCAATGACCGAAATACCGTATTGCGCCGCCACAACGGGAATAAGCTCCTTCAGCTGTTCCTCCCGGTCTTCCTTGGCAGTGCTCATGCCGAGCGTGAACAGAGCGTCCTTCTCGTTCATCATGACGATATCCGCCAGCTGGAGCATTTCTTCGTAATGAGGCTTGGCTCTTTCGTAGCCGTTCTCCCCCCACAGGGAAGGCCTGTAATTGCAGTCAAACACGACCGTGCCCCGTTCGCTTTCACCGCCTGCGCCAGCGCCATCATATGCTGCCTCACGCCGTCGTTCATAGCGAGCGTAATCCCGCAAAAATGAACCAGCCCCACCGCCCCGGCGATGCTTGCCGCATCGTACGAGCCTGCGGGGGCGGTGTTAAAGCTGCTTTCCTGGCGGTTCGAATACGTCACACGGCTGGGCCGGGCGCCGAAGCCGTTCTCCAGGAAGTACATGCCCAAGTAATTCCCTCCGCGCGTTAGATACGCCGGGTTAATACCCAGCTTGCCGAGGTAAGCTGCGGCGGCATCGCCAACGGCATTGGCCGGCAGACGGGAGATGAGGAAGCCCGTATGCCCGAGCCTGGCCAATGCGGAGACCACGTTGACGCCGGTGCCCGAGAACGAATAATTCAGAGTGCCGGCCTGGGCCAGCAGCTCATAGCCCGGCACCTGCAGCCGCATCATCACCTCGCCGAAGGCAGCGACCTGCTTAGGCATCCGCGTCCACCCATTTCTTCACGACAGCCAGCAGCTCCCGCACATCGGCAGCGTTCGTTCTGCCTGTCGTCTTGTCGATAATCGAGGAGTACACGTGAGGAATGATTTGGGGAACGCCCGCCTCCAGCGCAATCCGCAGAATCGCTTCGAAATTTTCCTTATCGATCCCGCCTGTCGGCTCCAGGGCAAAGCCCTCCTCCGCGCAAGCCTTGGCAACCGCCCGCAGCTCTTCTTCCCGGCTAAGGCCGTTCATCGGGAAATATTTCAATGCATTTCCGCCCATATCGCGGACCAGAGCAATCGCCGATTTCACCGGTACGACGGCCGCCTCCGCCTGTGCGGCGCTGAATGGGCCTGTGGAGATATTCACATAGCCCGGACGTCCCGAAGGAGACACGAGACTGTTGATCCAGCTGTCCCGGCCGCCCAGATTGGCCCGCGTAGCGCCTACAGCGGGAAACACCTGATTGATGTGGCTGCCGGGGTAGTATTTGGCGATTTCGGCAACGACGGCCGCCTGACGGTTATCGCCTGCGCCGAGCCCGATCGATACCGCATCTTCAATCGCTTCGCCATACTGCCGCATAGCGTCAACCGCCGCTTCCACGGTGGCGTAATCCTTCGAAAGCACGCCGACCAGCACATAGCCTTCGGCCGCCTCGAACACCTCCTTGGCGTTATCTATGCTGCTCGCCAGCACGTTTAGCGCGACGCGCTGCTTATACAATCGTTTTGCGATAGTGGACATATTATGCGTTCCCTCCATTGGTCACTAATTCACGCACCCTCGATGCGATAACTTCCATATCATTGCCCTGCAGCGGTCTTGGGTCGATATCGAAAAATCCCTGTTTCACGCCGTAATCCCGCGTATATACGGCAATTTCGCCTTCCTGCAGCCCCTTCACGACTTCCTTGGCGGTCGTTCCGGAGACGGACGGATCAATGGCGATCCGGGCGCGGAAAATTGCGCGTCCCGCTTCATCCTGCACGATCGTCACGCGGACGCCCGGCAGCTCGTCAAGCGGCATAAGCGCCTGCAGCGATGCCTTCTCCTGCTCGCTTTTATCTTCTTTGACGCCGTATTCATCCAACGCCTGCAGCAGGCCGAATGTCGTCTCCTTGCCGACCTTCATCGCCCGTCCGATGCCGTGAAGCTGTACTTTAACCCATTCGATATATTGACGTTTGCCGCCGACGATACCTGAGGTCGGTCCTTCGATCGCCTTGGAGCCGCTGTAAATGGCAAGGTCCGAATATTTAACGTACTTCTGGATATCCTCCTCGGCCGCCGCATCCACGATAAGCGGAACACCGCTGCGCTGGGCAACCTCCCAGGCTTCCTCTACGGAGATCATGTTTTTCTGCACCGTGTGGTGGGATTTGACGTACAGAATCGCGGCGGTTTTGTCCGTAATCGCGTCCTTGATATGCTCCGCCTTGCCTTCGTTCGCGTAGCCGACCTCCACCAGCCTGCCTCCGCCCAGATACACCATCGTCTCCACCGGCGCGCCATACTGTACGTTGTGCCCTTTGAGAATGATGATTTCATTCTTGGCAATTTCGTCCTGGTGCAGACGCTCGCTTCTGCGGCGGCTTCCCTGGGTGACGATCCCCGCCACGCAAAGAGCAATGCCGCTGGAGGCCGAGTTGACCACAAGCGCCGCCTCGGAGCCCAGAATGCGGGCTATGTAATCGCCGGCCTTATCGACCAGATCCGCAATCTCGACATAGCTCTGACCGCCATGCTTCATAGCCTCCATCACCGTGTCCGTCGGGGCGGAAACCCCAAGAATACTCATGCGTCCGCTGGCATTAATTACACGCTTCAATCCATATTTAGCATTCAAAGAATTCGCCATTGACTACCGCTCCCTTGGTTTCAATTGTGCATTCCGCAATTCTCTCGTCGCCTTCGGAATCGACAAGCGCCGTCGGCTCGCTGCTCAGCGTAAACAAAGTTAGATTCGCCGGATCTCCCGCCTGAATCCGTCCCAGCTCCGGCTTGCCCAGCCAGTCCGCCGCATGCGTCGTCACGCCGGCGATCACCTCGGCAAGCGGATAGCCCAAATACAAAAACTTCGTCAGCACCCGGGCCATACTGAACACCGGACCGTTGATCCGGTTACCGCGGTAAATATCCGTGCTGATCGTATCGAAACGGATGCCGTGCCGCTTTGCCGCTTCCGCTACATTGAACGAAAAGCTGGCTGTCCCATGGCCTACATCCAAATGAACACCCCGCGCAACGGCGTCGGTCAACACCGCAAGCGGCTTGCCTTCGGCATCGAACAGATTGTTGGCCTTCCCGTTGAGATAATGCGTGATAATATCGCCCCGCTCCAAAAGCGGGATCACCTCGCGGATATCCGGCGGTCCCGAGCCGATATGAACCATCAGCGGCAGCCCGGTCTCAAGCGAAAGCGCCCGCGCCCGGCGAAGCGGCTCGATGCCGCTGTCGCGGACGACGCTCTTGCTGATGCGGGCCTTCAGGCCGACAATCAGGTCCGGGTATGCGCGGACCGCCTGCACGGCCTTCTGCGCGTCGATCCACTGCATATCGGACAGCTCATCGATACGCTGCAGGCCGATATGCGAAATATTCAGGAAGGCGAGCACATTCGTCTTCGCCTTGGCCCGGCTGGCCGCCAATTCGCCGATGCGGTCGGCCCCGCAGCTGCCCGCGTCCACTATGGTCGTCACGCCCTGCTTGACACCGATCTCGTCGATCTCATCGCCGTACGGATCAAGGGCCGGAACGGCATGCACATGCAGATCGATCCAGCCGCTGGAGACATAAGCTCCGGCACCCTCCCATACCCGGGTGCCGCTTCCCTGGCCTGCGGCAGCCACCTCGGCGATCCTGCCGTTCTGAATGACGATATCGACAGGCTCTTCCGATATAAGCTTGAGATTGCGCAGTACTAATCGTTCTTCCATGTCCATTCACCTTCTTCTGTACAAGCCGATTGATTATAACATTATAATGTTTAAGATAGCACACAACCGTACTGAAGTAAACAAACATTATAATGTTTAAACCTTGGCATTTTATTTTTCCAGCGACACCTGCTCATCCCGGTCTCTTCTTCTTCTTTCAATGCAGCCTTAGGCCCGATCGATCGACAGCTCGAAGCCGATTTCAAACATCCGGGTCCACGGAAAGTGAAGGCTGCGCAGCTCAACCGTGCCCTCCTGGATATCCGCTAAATACTGCGCCGTATACCGGTTCATTTTGGCTGCAAGAATCGTCTGCACTTCGTTAAGGCAATGCCCGATGCTGTAATAGCTTGCTTGAAGACCCGGCAGGTCGTGAGCCAGCATATCCTGACGGACGATCGATTGATAGATGAAATCCTCGACAATGCGGTGATAGTAAAATTTGCGGCTTTCCCCTATCCTCCATGAATTCCGCTCGCTGTCCGGCTGCTCCAAATAATAGGAAATAATAATGAAATGCGAAATGACGGTGCCAAGCGTATTGCCCGATGTATTCCAGCCGGCATAAGCCGTCAGCCGATCCACTAAGCCCTGCTGCTTCAGCAGATTCATCAGCACCAGATCGCCTCCGTTACAGACGGCCACATCGCCCAGGGCCACCCGTTTGCCTTTGCGCAGATACGACTGCATGGAAGCGAGGAATTCTCTGTAATGAATTTCCGAGAAATAAGTCCGGTGCCGGTCGCGGAATGGGATTTGCTCGGCCATATCCGATTGGTCAACGGCAGGGGAGTTCACCATTAATACAAGCGCCGTCTCGCTGGAGTTATCCGCCATGACGGCTCCTGCTGCGGTCAAGTGCGACTTAATGCTCTCATTCAGGCTGCGGTCTTCATATTTCGGCTTGATGGAGGGGCCTTTAGTCGAGGAATAGCGTACGTAAATTTCCGGCTTATACTGCTTCAGCTCGCAAAAAACGTTCGCCAGCATCGTACAGCCGATCTCGTCCGCACCCGGATATATCATCACCCGGTCCAGAAGATTCAGCTCCTGCACCTTGCAGATCAGCTGCTGCTGCTCTCTCGGGGAAAATCCGTACTGGGAGTTGTCGTCGAGCGGAATAATCAAGTTATCGATCAGGCCTTGCCCGGCCCATTCCACTACAGCATGGTTGACCTGCTGATTGATCCTCCTGCGCGAGATAAAATCGTTCAAATATTTATCCGGAATCAGCTGCTTCAGTTGAGAGAGCTCCTGACGCTCCTGTTCGGTCAGGCGGTCCCTCTCGGATTTATCGATCAAATAACTGTACCGGAATATTTGTCCGCCGTGGAACTTGTAATAATCGGGCTCTTCTTCATCCTTATTGTTATTCGGCACCCGCATAATCAAATTAAACGCATGGATTTTGAGGCTTGGATTGGACAGTTTAACGGCTTGCAGAACGGAAATGCGCTCCAGGCACTCCTCCAGGGCCAAATCATGAAGCCGCGAAGGAACGATGCCGCCATAGACCAGCAAATCGATGGAAACGATGAGATAATCGGCATCGCGGGCCGCTTCCAGCAGCCAGCTTCTTACCTTAGCGGTATGTGCAGGTTTCTTTTTGCTGCCCAGCAGGCTTCGGTCCGGTACGATGACCTGCAGGTCGGTTATGCGGGCCAGCTGCTGCGGGAATAAGTAATTGCACGGCCTCTCATCCAGAGGCAGATAGACGACTTTTGCCATTGTACTCTCTCCTTTGGTCCATGGGCTTCAGACTGCTGCGACAGCCAAAAACCGGTCATGATCAGTCCATTATAGCTCCCCCTTTCTGCGAAAAATATCCTGTATAGTTATGAAAATATCCAAAATATTATGAAGCCGGCCGGGCTTAGATAACAAAAAAGACAGACCGCAAAAGCAGTCTGCCTGTTCAGGTGGTATCACTTCAATTAAATGCTTCTGGCGCCTATGTATCCGGTGCCCCAATAAGAACTGAAAAGAGAATCGATCTGCACGCCCCGCGATGTTGTCGCCGAGATGAATTGGCCGCTTCCGATATAAATTCCGACATGGGACGTGCCGCTTTTTTTAAAGAAGACCAAATCTCCCGGATTCGGGTAGGCTACAGCCACCCCTGCACTGTCAAACATCCCCATCGACGTGCGAGGTAATTCAATTCCCCGATTTTGGGTAAATACATAACGTACGAACCCTGAGCAATCAAATCCAGCCGGAGTGGTGCCTCCCCAAGAATAAGGAACGCCGATGTAACCTTTGGCGAAAGTGATCAGCGTATCCTGCTTCTTGGGCTTGTACCAAGCCGGAGCATGGTATTTTCCGTCTGCATCGACAATGGCGATCTGGTTCTCTTCATCCCACTGCACTTTGCTTCCGAGCGTTTCGGAGACGAACCGGAGCGGTACATAGACGCTTCCTTGATCCATACCGATCATGGAGCCTACATCGACCTGCTTTCCGTTGACCGATACAAACGAATCTCCCGTTTTCAGCTCCAAGGTTTGGTCTCCCTTTTTCATCGAGACACGGACCTCTCTGCCGTCCTTCGACCAGCTGATGCTATAACCGAGCGCCTCCATCAGCGGACGAAACGGTACTTGAAGCTGGGAAGAGCGGTCCACAACAGGCTGTCCTTCGGAAAACTGGACAAGCTTGTCATTAACCTGAACCTTGACTCCTTCATTCGCTGCCGCCGCATGGGCGTCAACAGAAGAAAAGAGCGCGCACGAAAGAACGGCGCATGAAAAAACAAACGTCTTGGCAAATAACTTCAAAGCTTAATTCCTCCTATGAGCCTCCGAGGTTAGTTGACGGGTTAGGGAAGAGGTTTTCCCTTATTCGCGAGCCTGTGAAAGCAGGCGCATATTCACCCCAAGTAAAGATGTCCCCCGTACAAGCACTTGTGCTGTGCTGATTCGGCATTTTTGTGCTAAGCGTATACCACCTACAATATATTCGTTCCCCTTACCGCGTATCGGTGGGTAAGACTATCCTATGTTCCCATCATTTTCCGAGAAACAACGATAAAATACCGGCGGCGATCAGCGGACCTACGGGAACGCCTTTCAGAAAAGCCACGCCCAGAATCGTACCCAGCAAAAGTCCGGTCACGATCGTCGGCTGATTGGTCATCAACAGAGCGCCGCGCCCGCCCAAATAAGCTACCAGCACACCGACCGCTACCGCGAGAAGAGACTTCCAATGAAAGAATGATTCATACAGCGTCTGAACGGTAATTTTGCCACTGGCCAGCGGTGCCATAATTCCGATGGTCAATACGATAATGCCGATAGTTAAGCCGTACCTCTCGATCCAAGGAAACGCCTGGTGTAAATTCATGACACGCAGCAGCAGCAGAAAGACGACCGCAACCGTAATCGAATTATTGCTGCTTAATATACCGAGTGCCGCAAAAATCAATAGGACGACGGAAGGCATATCTATCTGGGGCATAAGAACTCCTTTGTGCGTGTTTTCGACAACATTATCCATTTTACACGAATCTAACTGGAAAATATAGAGGCATAAAGTCCGCTTTTGTCATGAAACCTGCCTTACTTACAGGTAACTTAATTTCCCTTCCCCGCCTATCTCACCTATTTTTGCGTACTGTTAAAATAAGACAAGGCACGGTATGATGGAAAATGTCAGTACCGCATCATTCAAAAATAAGGAGGTATTTATCATGGAATACACTTATTTGGGACGTTCCGGCTTGAAGGTCAGTAAGCTTTGCTTGGGAACTATGAATTTCGGTGTCGATACGGATGAAAAAGAAGCCTATCGCATTATGGACGCCGCGCTGGACGCCGGGGTCAACTTTTTTGATACGGCTAATGTGTACGGCGGCGTGGGCGCCCGGGGCAAAACCGAGGAAATTATCGGACGCTGGTTCGCCCAAGGCGGCGGACGGCGCGAGAAGGTCGTGCTGGCTACCAAAGTATTCGGCGATATGGAGGACGCGAACGATGGGCCTAACGCGGGCAGAGGGCTGTCCTCTTATAAAATCCGCCGGCATCTGGACGCTTCTTTAAAGCGCCTCCAAACCGATCACATCGAGCTGTACCAGATGCACCACGTCGACCGGAATGTCGCCTGGGAAGAGCTGTGGGAAGCGTTCCGGGTACATATATATCAAGGCAAAATCGGCTATGTCGGCGCAAGCAATTTTGCCGGCCGGGATTTGGTGAAAGCGCAGTATGAAGCCAAAAACCGCCACTTCCTCGGGCTCGTCTCCGAGCAGCACAAATACAGCCTGCTGTGCAGGTGGCCTGAGCTGGAAGTGCTGCCGGCGGCAGAGGAGTTCGGCATCGGCGTCATCGCGTGGAGCCCGCTTGACGGCGGCTTGCTCGGAGGCAACGCGCTGAACCCGGCAGCAGGCTCCCGCAGCGTCCGCAACCAGGCGCGTGCAGAGCAGCGCCGCGGGCAGCTGGAAGCGTTCAGCAAGCTGTGCAAGGAGCTCGGCGAGAGCGAAGCCAATGTAGCCTTGGCGTGGACGCTGGTTCATCCGGCGATGACGGCTCCGATCATCGGGCCGCGCACGCTGGAGCAGTTCCAGGATACGCTGCGCGTCGTGGACATTCAGCTCGACGGCGACACGCTGCAGCGTCTGGACGAGATCTTCCCCGGACCTGGCGGCGATGCGCCTAAAGCGTACGCCTGGTAATCCGTTCTTTTCTGTTAGGAAACCAAAGCCCGCATGATAGGCATGGCTAATGCCGGGAGAGCAGCGGTTCTCTCCCGGTTCATTTCATGTTCAAGCTTCAAAGCTTGGCCGTTATGGCGGCAGCAGCCGTATTCTTATATCCAGTTACTTTATTTTAGGAGGAACAGCATGAGCAAGCAGCGCATTATCATTACCGGCGGCAGCGGCAAAGCCGGCCGTTGGATCGTTAAACATTTTCTAGATCAAGGGTATGACGTGATCAATCTGGACGTGAAGGCCCCCGAGGAGCCGCTTTGTCAGACTATCATTACGGATTTGAACGATTTGGGACAAGTGCATAACGCACTGGCCCCGTTCTCTTCCAGAAACCGCCAGCAAGCGGTGGGCATCGTACATTTTGCCGCCATTCCGCAAGCCTATACGCACCCGAACGACATCTGCTTCCGCAACAACGTCATGAGCACGTACAACATTCTGGAAGCGGCGGCCAACCTGAATATCGGCAAGGTCGTGCTGGCTTCCAGCGAATCGTCGTACGGCATCTGCTTTGCAAGCGAGTTCTTCGAGCCGAAGTACTTGCCTGTCGACGAAGCGCACCCGCAGCTGCCTGAAGACAGCTACGGCTTATCCAAGGTGGTCAACGAAGTGACCGCCGAGGCATTCCATCGCCGTACCGGCATGCAGGTGATCAGCTTCCGTCTCGGCAATATTTTGGTGCCGGAGACGTACGCAGGCGTGAAGGAAAGCTTCAGCCAGCCTGAGAAGCGCCAACGCATCTTGTGGTCTTACATCGATGCGCGCGATGTCGCCACCGCCTGCCGTCTGGCTATCGAGAAGGACGGGCTCGGCGCGCAGCCGCTCATTATCGCAGCTGATGACAGCTCCTCCGATCTCCCAACGCAGGAGCTGGTGAACACGTACCTCCCCGGCGTTAAGGACATCCGCATACCGCTGGAAGGCCGCAGATCGCTCATCTCCAACGCGAAGGCGAAGGAGCTGCTCGGCTGGGAGCCGCAAATTAAAATTATGGAGCAGTAATTATAAGAAGGAGGGGCTTTGGCCTCGCCTATCGGATAAATAGCCTGTTACAAACAATCAAGCCGCCTGGGTTATCCCTCAGGCGGCTTGATTGCTTTGTAATAAGCTGAAAGTGAAAGTCGTCTCATACCGCTGCATGAGCAAAATCCGTCTTGGCCAAATAGCCGTCGGCATCAAAGCTCATTTCCTCGGCCTGACCGATGATCTCCACGTTTGGCAGGCCGGCGATTTCCGGCAGCAGCGACTCGGATACATATAAATATTCGAGCTGCAGCGTATTCGGAATGCGGACGATTCTTGCCTGCTCTTCCGGCGTCCCCCAAGTGGCGCGAAGCGCGCCGGTCAGCGCCTCTTTATCCGAAGGCATAATAATAGGAATCATAGCGCGGTGAAGAAAGGTGCTCGTGACCACATTCTCGTTCATCGACTGCAGATCAATCTTGTCGAACAGCCGCTTGGTCGTCAGATCGGCCAAGCCGATACCGAGCGCGTTCCCGTGCGACGCTTCGCTCAGATCGCTTGCAATAATATATTTGATGCGCGGGCTCTGCGGTTCCTCGATACCAAGAATACGGATCCGGCCGATAATGTTCGTATCCATTCCCGTACCGCTGTAATTTTTGCCGATTTCATCTACCAGGAGAACATCAATATCCTCTACCGGCAGCTTCGGAAACAGCGTCGCCGACCACTGCAGCAGCTCCGCTTCCCTCTGCTGAATCATGGACGCGGGAACCGCTTCAATCAGTGCGGTCTGCTCGAAAGCATTCTCGACGATCGCCAATCCGCAGAGAACGTTGACTTGCTGCAAGACGATCTTCGCCACCTCCGGCATCATATCGCGTATGCCTTGAACGCCGTAGGTATGAACCAATAACGCCTGCTTATGCTTGCCCAGCCCGATCGCAGCCATCTTCATTAATCCGCTTTCAATGGAAATCGGGGATTTGAAGTCGGTGTGCAGCTTGATCCGCCCTACCAGAATGACCGCATCGGCCTCGTAAGCATGCTTATCCACATGAACGGGCATGCCGTCCGGCGTTTGACCGATGCGGACTACCTCCATGGACGATAAAATTGGGGCTTCGCAGTACTCCTCGGTGACTCCCAGGCTGTGCAGCACCTCGAGCTGCCCTTCGGCGGTAGCGCCCCCGTGACTGCCCATAGCCGGCACGATAAACGGAGCCGCCCCCATCTGCTTCAATACGCGAACCGCGGAACGGAGAATCAGCGCAATGTTTGCAATGCCTCTGCTGCCAGCCGTCAAGGCCACCCGCGTGCCCGGCGTGATGCTCCGGCCAATGCCGATCCCTCCGAGCTGCTCTGCAACCGCCGCCTCGATATTCTCGACGCGGGGACCTGAAAAATGCTGACGTACTTTAATCATTTTCGGAAATGACATGAAAAGGAACAGCCTCCTCTGCGAACCCATCCGGATAGTTTGTGGGATGTTTTGCCACTTATTCTCAGTATACCTCATAAACGGCGAAACCGCTTTATTTCTCTCGCGGGCAACAAGCGGTTTCAACGGTAAATTTGAAAGCGGTGTTCCTTTAAAGTGCAGCTTCTAGATAGACGGCAGCATATTCTTCAAGACTAGGGATGCGCAGCGTCAGCCAGAGCTGGCCTCCCGCTGATTTGGAATTCACACACTCGATCTGCGAGCTGCCGTACAGCACCCGGAATGACGTCAGCTGGCGGAAGGGCAGCTGTATCTCCGCTTCGATCCCGGAGACCGGAATCGTTTGAAGCACCGGCCGCCGCGGCGCCGATGTGGTGTTCACGGCATGCAGCACATATTTCCCCGCCTCTCTGCTTTGGTTCAGGCTGAAATGCACGCTGACCGGCGCGTTCGTGTTTATCGTATAATTCCCTTCCAGCAGATGATCCAGCGCATTGCCAAGCAGCTCGCTGAAATCGTTATGGCCGTGAAGCCATACGTTGCGGTCGGCTGCATATGGAAAAAATACGGATTGCCCCTTGCCAAACCGGTTTAGCACCACAGTCGGATAATCCGTTTCGTAGCTTCGCAGCCATGATTTCTCCGGCGGCTGTGGGTAGATTTGCGGTACGTAGGTCACTGGCGCTTCAGCTGTCTCTGCCGTTGTCCGCACTAGGTACTGCGGACCCAGCTGGCAAGCATCGCCGTATCCTCAAAACCGCGGGTGAGCGGATGGGCACCCTTGATGTACTGATAGCCATACAGCGAGTTATCCCTGACCGTCCCGGTAAAGCTGCAGCCGAATACGTCCCCCAATGCGAAATCGGAGCGCGGCGTGCCGTCCGGATGGAGGAGCGAGCTTTGATGAGTCGCAAGCACTCGCCCTCCTGCGCGGACATACTCACGAATCAGCTCCACTTCTTCATCCGACAGGCACGCGGCATTGGCCAGCACAAGCGCCCTGGCTTGCAGCAGCGTCGCCAAACATAGTTTGTCATCGGTTAGCAGACGGTATTGGATGTGCCGGTCTGTTAAGACCTGCTCCAAACCCATCAGATGAGTCAAGTAGGCATCACGGCTCCGGTCGGGGTTACCCAACGCGGCGTTGGTGGCGCGCGAGTATAGAACGTTCACATCAGCCAGCGGCTCCTGGCCGGTCAGCAGCTCCTCATGCTTCTCCATAAACCCATAGATATCGGCGCATAACAGCGCGTTCCTCCGGTCATAGGTACGGCCCGGATGCTGTCCGTTAAATAAGCAGTTCCAGAACGAGCCCCCTGCGCCGATTGCTTCCCACATCCATAGCCGCGTTTCCTGACGGGCGGAGGAGATGTAGCGCAGCTGGTTATCCGTTCCCATGTGCCCGAACAGCATAACCGGGGTTTTATCCGGCGCAAGGCTTTTCAAAAATTTGATCAGGGTGGAAGAACCGTTCATCGGCTCGTGATTCGCTGTAAACAAAGGAGTAACCAGGAAATCAAAATGGTCTTTAATGGTATAGAGATCGTGGCCGATCGATTTCAGACGGTCATGATAAAGACCGAAGATCTCCGCTGCAAAGGCTTTATCCGCGCCGTACTTCTTGACAACGGCCCGGCAGTCCCGCAGATGCTCCATAACGCAGTCTACCTTCCACTGCCGGTATTCGTCGTACCGGCTGTCCAAAAACTGGCCCCCGCGCGGCAATTCTTTGCCGATATCCCGCCGGTATCGGTCGGCACAGCTTTTGCAGTAGCAGATGCCTTCCTGGGTATATGAATTTTCCCAGATGCCGTCGATATCATAATGCTCGAACAGATAGTCGATAAATTTGTACGCGTGTTCATTACGGTACGTGCTTTGGTAGCAAGGCTGAAAAATCGCAGCGTGAAGCGGGTTATCGCGAATTTTAGGGTCGCCGTATTCGTCTACACTGAACCAGTCAGGACGCAGTTCGTATATTTTTTTTTCAACACCCCGAAAGTCGACGCGTACGACTACCTTGATGCCCCGCTCGTGGCATGCGTCCGTCAGGTCCCTGAGCAGATCCTCTTGAGTCATAAACGGATTCGGGTTGGCCGTCACCAAGTCATGCCGGAAGAAATCCACGATCCCACCCCCATTGATGACAATGCAATTGGCATGGATCTGCTCCATGTATTCCACGACGGAGCTTGCGTCGTAATCGACGACATCAGGCTCGCGCAGCACAGTTTGCAGGATGCGAAGCTGTTTTTGGTACCATTGTTTCGGCTCAGACATAGGGAATCTCCTCCGGTTTCAAATGGAATGATGAAATACAAGCACCGCCAATATCAAATATAGCGTTCATGAATCTCATTGAGATCAACGCGTCCGTCAAGATCCTCGCAGATCGCGACATTTTTGCGTACGATATCGGCGTCTCGCATACCCATCAGGGCAACGTCGACATATGGATTAGACAGCACGAATTGAATAAGAGCCGGAGTATAGTCGAAGGTGTTCGCCGGATTTACCTTTTGAATCCAACGCTGGAAGGTGCCGGAGGTCGGTGTACGCATCGTCGCGATGCCAAGTCCGGCCCGATCCGCTTCGAGCAAGCTTCCGAAAGGGCGGCTTGGCTCATAGCCGTGCTGGAATATAAAATTGTAGCAAATTTGCATAACGTCGAACTTACCGCTCCGAATAAAACGATACACCGCATCATTGTTGTCCTCACTCGTAAACCCGACATATTTAACAAGCCCCTCCTCCTTCAGACGCAGCATGTCATCGGCCATGCCCCCGGTTCCGGAGAATGTCGTCGGCCTGAGCGGGTGTGTACGAATTCCCATGGATCTGCAGCAGTTCGATACGGTCGCGCCGGAGACGCTTCAAGCTCAGCTCGACCGACTCCCGCAGCCGGCCGCGTTCGTTGTAGCCCGCCTTGGTCGCGACGAACAGCGGGTGCGCACCGCTTGTCTTGACTCCATCGAGCGCCGATCCGAGAAGCTCTTCACTCTCGCCGCTGCCGTAGCCGGGGGCGGTATCGTAATAGTTAATGCCCGAATCGAGCGCCGTTTCGATCGATTCGATTATTTTTCTGCGGTCGTTCGGATTCGACGGATCAAATGTGTGCAGATAGTTCTTCAGCCCGGCTGCAGCCCCGCCGTAACCGATACGGCTGACGATTTCTCCTGTATTGCCCAATGTTGTGTATTCCATAGCGGTGACCTCCTGACAAATTTTAGAATAGATGGCGGATTTGATCGGTCAACTGCATAACGCGCACCGCCTTGTCAAAGCCGGACTCCGGTTTCCAACCCGCGGCTGCCGCTTCAATAAAATGACGCAGCTCGGCCTCATAGCCATAATACGAATAGTCCGGGCGGATACCATGATTGATGTTCCAGACTAGCGCATCTCCAGAGTCTGCAAGAACCGTTTCACCTGTATGTTCTCTCGGTTCTCCCGGCCGGTTGTACTCCAGCCGCTTGAGATTGTCGACGATTACGTTGCGTTCGTTGCCAATCAGCTCGACCCTCTCCACGGGAAAGGTGCTGTGCTGAAACGACGCGGATTGAATGTTGCCTACCGTGCCCGTTTCACAGACAAAGGTCACGTTGATCCCGACCTTACGATCAGTAACCTTGATTTTCTCCGCATGGGTAATCGTAACTCCGCCAAGCAAATATTCAGCCAAATCCAGATGATGAATGACATGGTTAAAGTAAAAATAATCCTCGGACGGGTAAGCCCCCGCGTGATATTTGGCCTGGTACAGCAGCACCCCGCCAAATTCCCGACGCGAGATAATCTCCTTCGCCATACGGTAAGCCGTCGCATAGCGCCGGTTGAAGCCAACCATGACGGAGAGCCCGGTACGGTGTTGAAGCTCCTTCAGCTCCTCGGCTTGCTGTGCATTCAGGCAGGGCGTCTTCTCGACAAATACGTGCTTGCCGGTCAACAGCCCCAGCTTGCATGCCTCATAATGAACATCGGCAGGAGCGGCGCAGATCAGAATATCCACACCCGATTCGGCAATGAGCCGGCGATAATCGGTGTAGGTCTGTACTGCTCCGTAGAACCGGGCGAATCTGGACAGCCGCCCTTCGTCTATATCACATGCCGCCTCAAGAGTAACGGGCAGCTCCTTCATCCGGTCCCATAGAAATTTATACATATGATTGCCGCATCCAATGACCCCAGCCCTCAGCGTTCTCATCGTCTCTTCTCCCCTCTTTCCTGTAAGACACGTACCAGAAAAGCCTGAAGCGGCTGTCCCTCCTGAAATTCCGCAGATCCGTTAAACTCATCCCACAGCATCTCGTAGACCGTACCCGGCAGCTCCAATGAACCATTTGGAAGCAGCGGCACCGTACGGCTTTTGTCGAACTTCTCCGCGATCCAGGCAGGAATAACGACAGACTCCTGCGCAGGCGGAGACGGATCGAAAAAGAGTCTCTGGGCATTGCCCAAAAGAAACGCATGTCTCTCCGGCTGCTTCAACTGCGGCAGCAGCGCGTCGATCCAATGGCGGACATCGGCAAGCGTCTCGCCGCGCCAGAATAAGACAGGGTACTCACTGCCCCACATCATTCGTTCCCAGCCGACCGTCTCCGCCAGATGGTTCACCCACGGAAGGAAGTCCCTGTGCGGGTAAGGCTCCCGGCTGCCAAGTCCGCCGTGTCGGGACAGGATGGGGTAAAATTTCGGATGGCTGAGAAGCTCCTTCGCGCTGCCCTGCTGAAGCCGCTCCACGGCCCCGGCATCCCGATTAAGAAAATGAGGAGCTGCCGCCCGGGCTGCCGGATATTGATTCAGCCAGGCAACAATGCGGCTGGCGAGAACCTCTGTCAGATTCCCTCCGGTTACAAACAGCCAGCGTCCCTCTTGCCCTAGGAGGTCAAGTATTGCGGGATTGTCCAGCACCTCGGACGGCTCCATGCGAAGCCCCAATACACCGGCGCGCAGCTGCAGCCCGGTCAGTTCCAGCCGTTCCTGTTCATTGTCTCCGAACGGGATACCGATCCCCCGATGGCGGCCGGAATGAACGCGCAGGGCATCGAACAAAGTTGCCAAATCCGGTACCTTGGGTCCGAGCACCAGAACGGACTTCTCTATCCCTCCGAGTCGCATGGACGCTTCCATGTGGGCCAGGCTGCCGAAGCGCGGCAACCCGATATGCGCATAAGCATCGATACAGCTTTCCATCTTCAACCCCCTCCCTCATTTCCAATACTGCTTGCGGTATTCTGTAGGCGTCGCCTTAAATTGCTTATTGAACAGACGGTTAAACTGGCGATAGTTTTGATACCCGACACGCTCGATAATTTCCTGAACAGGCAGCTTCGATTCACGCAGCAGCTTGGCCGCCTCCTCCAACCGGATGAAGCCCAAATATTCGCTGAATCGGACACCGGTCCGCTTATGAAACAGTTCACTGAGATAACTTGAATTCAGATGCACCAGTTTGGCCACCGTCTGCAGATTCAAGTTATCGGAATAATGTCTGCTCATATGATCCATAGCCCGTTTAATCGGACATTCCAGCCAATTGACCTTGTTATAATCCATTGTTTGCGCGTAAGCTACCTGCACATTTTCGATTCCTTTCAAAATCGAACTGGAGCTGATGCTCAGCTCGATTTTGCCATAGCTGCGGATCACCTGCCGGATGTTCTCAATCAATTCAAGCACCTGCTTCGTCAGCAGCTGTGTGCTTGAATTGCCCAGAAGGATGATAACCGGTACATGATCTTGATCCAGCAGAGTAACGCCGCTGCCGAATTTGTGAATATGCTCGGCAATAACCTGTCGGCAGAACAGCACGAACAATTCTTTGTCCTTCGGCGTCTTGATCCGGTCTGTCATAGAGGCAGGCTGAAGCTCCATCCGGTACATCAGAAAAAACTGGCTATGGAAATCCACATCGTAATAGCTCAAAATCTTTTCCTGGCGCGGCTCCAAATGAAGACTGCCTTGCATTAACTGCAGCATCGTCTGCTCCAGCAGATACGTTCTCGATTCGCTGCTGAACTTCTCCATTTTTTCTTCTTCCTGCCGTGGGGCCGTCCGGACTTCCTTCCTGTCCTCTATCCCCTTCAGCAATTTCACCAATTCCGAACGGTTCACCGGCTTCAGCAAATAATCGTTCACTCGCAGGCGAAGCGCACGCTGAACAAAATGAAATTCATTAAATCCGCTCAGCACAATAAACTCCGTTTGCAGCCCGCCCGCGCAGACCTGCTCAATCATCTGCAGCCCGCTCATGCCGCTCATGCATACGTCGACGATAACCGCATCCGGACTCTCGGATTGAATCAACTGCAAGCCGCTCTCCGCATTCTCCGCCATCCCGACAACGGTTAGATCCTTCGCACAGCCTCTCAACAATACTTTTCAATCCGCTGCGAATAAGCGGCTCATCATCGATGATTACCAGTTTGTACATCGTTTCACCCCGGTTATTCAAGCTGTTTGGCAGAGCTCGCAGGTTACGCGGGCAGAACGGGCAGTGTAATTTGAACTGTCGTTCCTTCCCCTTCCATGGAGCAAATCCGAAGCCCGTACCGTCCCCCGTGATATAAATGTATTCGGTCCAGTACATTCCGCAGACCGATAGATTCAGGATGCTCCACGCTGAGATGCTCCAATATTACCCTCATTCGGGATTCGGATATACCCCGGCCATCATCGGTAACATAGAGACGAAAGCGTCCCTCCTCAAGCGCACCGTCAATCCGAATGGTCTGCTTACCCAGCTCGCAATCCAGGCCGTGGAGGATTGCATTTTCGACAATAGGCTGCAAAATAAACTTATTGCAGCGAAGCTCCAGGACTTCATCGGGTACTTTAATGGATACCTGCAGGCTGTTCTTATGAAAAATCTGCTGAATGCTGAGGTAGCTTTGGACATAACGTATTTCGTCCCCCACCGTCCCGTAATCATTTCGGTGAAGCGACAGCCGCAGCAGCTCGCCCACGGAAGAAATCATATCTCCGATTTCATGAACCCCTTTGATCTCTGCCATCATGTTAATGGTTTCCAGCACATTGTACAGGAAATGAGGCCGGATTTGGTGCTGAAGCGAGGTAAAATCCGCTTGTTTTTTTCGCAGCTCCGCTTCATACACCTCATATACAAGACGGCGCATCTGCGAAATCATATTATTGAACGACGCTCCAAGCCTACCTATTTCGTCCTCCGTCCGCACGCTGTAAACGACATCGAAATTCCCCTTTTCTACATCGATCATCAGCAGCTGGAGCTGCTTCAAGGGCGAAGTAATACGCCGGGCAATCCAAACGAAAATCAGAAAGGAAATCATCGTCGAGAAGATTACGAAGCCTAAAATGAGGTAGAACACGAACCGCTGCTGCTTGAACAGCGTAATGGACGGGACCAGGTAGAGAGAATGAAGCTGCGAAAATTCAGAATACCCATAGGTGACTCTGTACGTCTGCTTATTCAGCGTGACCACCTGCCCGGCCGCCTCTTTACCCTTTTGCGACAACTCCGCAATGATACGGTTCTCTTCCGGATTCCCCGTTTTGCCGACAATAAGACGATTTTGCAGATCAAAAATATACAGCTTATCAAAATGCTTCAGCTGAGCGTTCTCCGCAATATCATTTAACCGGGACATATTGGTAAAGATAACGAACGTCCCAAGCAGACGACGCTGAGCATCGTACATTTGCCGTGCTGTAGCAAACATCGGCTCGTAGCCGTCAACAACAAATGAGGGCATGCCGACGTTCAAAAAAACCGGCTTGCCGCTGGCGTTGTTGACATAGTCGTACCATGGCGCCTGCTTGATATCGTAGCCTTCCGGTACATAGCCGAAATTCAAGTGACCGTAAATCTGGCCCCTGGCCCCGAAGAAGTATACCCCTACTACCTCGGGATGCCCTTTCATAATCGAGTTAAAGGCAAAATCACTCGTCCATTTGTCCAAATCAGACTGTTCCCGTAAATTTTGTGCAACCTTCCCCCATATGGAGAGGGCGTCTTCCCTGGAATACGGCTCTAGGAAATAAGGCGTTAACGTGAGCTGCGCCAGCGTATTGAGATGGGTATCCATGTTCAAAGTAATTTGGCGAAGCGTTTCATTCGCATATTCGTTAACGCTGGATTGAATCGAATTCGAATAAGCCCGGTACACAACACAGCTGAAGATTATAATTGGCACAATAACCAAGCAAAGATAAGTCATAACCAGCTTTTTTTGGAGGCTTGCATTGAACCAGTATGTTTTCAACATGCCTTGTATCGACTCCTTATCTGCCATGCGCAAGCGACAGTCAAAGCATAGGGCAAGCAGGCTTATTTATCAATTCCAGCCCCAGCGTACAGCTAGCCTTTGACTGCGCCCGAAACCATACCGTTCATCAAACGCTCCTTGACGATCAAATAAAACAGCATCATCGGAATGACCGCAATAATAACGGCTGCCGATACCATCCCGTAGCTGACGGCGAATTCGGTTTTGACTGCAGCCAACGCTACGGTCAATGTCTTGAATTCCGTTTTGGGAAGCAGCAGCAGGGCATAAATATAGTCGTTCCAAATATTCACGAACGATAGGATAAGCACCGTCACGATACCATTCTGTGTCAGCGGCAAAACAATCCGTGAAAACAGCTGCCATGGACCGCACCCGTCTATGATAGCCGCTTCGTCCAAGCTGGCCGGGATCATCTGCATGTAGCTGGCAATAAGCAGAATGGATAACGGCAGTTGGTGGCTGATGTATACGAAAGCGATCGGATACTGATGGCCAAGAAACCCGACGATTTGAAATATTTTAAATGTGCTGGCCAGCAGCGTAATGCTCGGAATGAAGATCGCCAGAATAAAATAGAAGTAAAGCCACACGGACCCGCGGAATTTGTACCGGGACAGGACGAAGCACAATGGAACGACACAAACAATCAGACCTGCCAGGCTGAGCAGCGTTACGCTAAGCGAATTATAAAAGGCAAGCAGCAGGTTGGAGCTTTCGAGCAAATTCCGGTAATTCTCCAATGAGAACTGCTCCGGAATTAAACGAATGCTCGTAAAAATCTGGTCATTCGTGCGAAAGGAATTGCTGAATGTCCACAAGATCGGGAAGACGGTCAGAACCAGGTAGCTGCATAATACAAGATATTTCAGTGTGGCGGCCGGAAGCCGTCCCGCTTGCAAGTTTCTGAATTGCGCGACCAAAACCTTTCCTCCTTTCGTTTAGGCGCTCTGCATTTTTTTGGTGGCCACGGAAATGATCAGACAGAACAAGAAGATAACGACGGCCATGCTCGAACCGTATCCGTACTGAAGCCCGGAAAAAATCGTTTTATACATTTGGGTAGCCGGCACTTCCGTGGTCGTTCCTGGCCCGCCGCCTGTCATGATAAAGATGTAATCGAAGCTTTTTAGCGAGCTGGTAACAGCCAGAATAATACAGCCCTGCAATACGGACCAAAGCATAGGGAGAGTCATTTTCCAAAATATAGTCCAGGCGCCGGCCCCGTCGATTTCCGCCGCTTCATACAAATCCTCGGGAATATCGCCAAGCGCCGCCAAAATAATCAGGAAGAAGAACCCGATCCCCTGGAATATCGGTACAGCAATAACCGCCAGAAATGCCGTATGCGGATCAGACAGCCAGCTTCTCGTCAGCGGCGTTAATCCGATCGTTTTCAGAAATAAATTGACGAGCCCGATATCTTTATCGTAGATCAGCGTGAACATCAGACACAGCGCCGAGGAGGAGATAACCGCCGGGATAAAAAAACAGCTGCGGAACAGGTTGTAGCCGAATATGCGTTCGCGGAGCAGATTGGCGAGCACCAGACTCGTTCCGACCTTAAATATAACTGCCAGCACAGCCCACAAGAGCACCTTCCACAGCCCGTTGACAAATACTTGGTCATGAAACATTTCAATATAATTGTTAAAGCCGGTAAATTTCGGCGTATTAAAGCCATCCCATTCGAAAAAGCTGTAGGTCAGCGTATGCCCGAACGGTATAACAAAAAAAGCGGTATAAACTAGAAAAGCCGGCAAAATGTAAAAGAAAAGCACCGGCCTGAATTTTAACGTTCCCATACGCTTTCACATCCCTCCCGTCAGGTGCAGTTTTCCATTGAGAAGGCGTCGCGGTAACGGTTTGTTTCACATGCTGCGGCGACACCTTCCGTTTCACCCCAGGCTCATTGCCTGGATCTTGCGGCTTCAAGAAGCCGTTTATTTTTTAAAGAAAGCGTCATTCCCCATCTGGGCCAGCTGCTCCGCAGTGACTTGTCCCGACCAGAAAGAGGCAAGCTGCGGCCAAAATTTCTCTTTCCCCTGCGGCTGCATATATTTGCCCAGCCAGTATTGCCCCGGCTCTTCGGCAGCAAGCTTCATACTGTCAACCACGGTTTGGTTGATTTTAGCCGGATCGATATCAACCCCCTGCATCGGAACGATCTGCTTGCCTTGGTCGACATACAGCTTCCCGGCTTCCTTCGTCGACAATTTCTTAATCAGCTTGGCCGCCGCCTCCTTCTTGACAGGGTCTTTCCAAGCGTCGGAGCTTGCATAAAGCAGCATTGTCAAATCCTTCTCCATATAAGGTTTCGTTTGTTTGCCGCCGGGAATAGTCGGGAATGGAATCGCGGTAAATTTATTCATGCTTTCTTCACTCAAGTTGCTCATTAACGGCCCCATGCCGTAAAGCGTCATCGCCGCCTTGCCGGTGTTGATATATTTGGAGAAAACCGCGCTGTCGTCGAGCGATGCGGCGTCTTCCGGCGCATACCCGGCTGTCAGCTGACGAAGCAGTTCAAAGGATTTAACGACTTCCGGATCATTGAACGTTTCTTTACCTGCAAACAGGTTTAACGCCCTCTCGTTACCCAAATACCCGCTGAGCACATAATCCATCGGCCGTTCCAGTCCGGTACCTGACGTTGGATTCAGGCTGATCCCCCAAGGGATAAATCCTTTTTGCTTTAATGTTTTGGTCGCATTCAGCAGCTCGTCCCATGTCTCAGGAAGCTTTAATCCGGCTTGGTTAAAAATCTCTTTGTTTACGAACAAAGGAGTGAAGAAAGAGATCATCGGGATGGCCCTTACCTTCCCGTCGACCGTTGCCGTATTCCAAGCGCTGTCGTCAAACAAATCCTTATACTGAGGGTCGTTTTTCAGCTCCGTCAGATCGGCGATAGCCCCACTTTGGATGAACTTGTCCATGCCGTAGGTCGGATCCGGACGCCAGAACATAAATACATCCGGCGTATTGTTGCTCGCCACATCGACCTTAATCTTCATCGCAAGATCTGTACCGTTGGCCTCCTCCACTACCACATTGACATTTGGATTCTCCTCCTTGAACTGCTTCAACAGCTCGGACACCGAAGCGGCCATGCCGGACTTGCCGACAGAGTTCGTCGCAAACCGGAGCGTTACCTTGGAGCCGCTTTCCCCGGAAGCGGCTTCCCCGCTTGGCTGGCTGCTTCCGCAGGCAGCCAGCATAGATGTCGCCAATAAGCATGAGGCGACAGTTAAGGCGCTTTTATTCATTTTGTATATCCTCCCCAATGACGGTTATGTTTTTCCTGCACGTCCATCATAAACGATTCCGCTCCATGTACTATACACCTTCTCTCCAGATGAATTGGACATTTCTTCGGCTTTCTTTATCCAACGACGCTTGGAGTATCCCACCGGCAGCACAGCCCCGAACCAAAAAACGGCAGCCGCATGGCTGCCGTCCGATAACCCTCGTTATATGGGCTCATACCTTTACCTGCTTCCAAATCCCTTTCTTGAACCTTAAATAAATAAACACCGAGCGAATGCATTGATCGGCGGCTGCCGCAACCCACAGCCCCGCCACGTCCCATTTAAACACGTAAACGAACAGCAGGCTGAGCAGCACCCGGAAGCCCCATACGCCGATGAGAGTAGAGTATAGCGGAAACCGCGTATCGCCCGCACCGCGCAAGGCGCCGCCGAGAATAAACTGCGTCGCTTGTGAAATCTGGATCAAGCCCATAATCCGCAGGGCGACGACCCCTCGGTCGATAATTTCGCTGTCTGTTGTGTACAACATCATAATATAAGGCGCACAGGCGATAAACGCGACCCCCATCGCTCCGGCCACCCACATGCCGAATTTGCGCACCTGCCAGCCGTACTGCTCCGCCAGCTGGGGCTTGCCGGCGCCCAACGCCTGCCCTACCAGCGTGGAAGCCGCAATCGAGAAAGCCATGCCCGGCATAAACGTCATGCCGAATATATTGAAGGCAATCTGTGTCGATGCCAGCGCGATCGTCCCCAAGCTGGCGGCCACCTTGACGAAAATAAGCATTCCGACCCGCATGATGACCTGCTCGAGCGAAGTCGGAAAGCCGATCTTCACGATCCTCGCAATGATGGGTCGGTCCCACTTAAATACATGCGCAAGAGCAATCCGTACCGCGAATTTGCCGCTCAGCAGCACCCGCATTACCCAAACAACGGAAACCGACTGCGCGATAATGGTCGCGGTGGCAGCGCCGGTAATGCCCCATTTGGGCAAACCGGCGAAGCCGTAGATCAAGGGATAGCCTATCAGCAGCACCAGCAGGTTGGCGACCACATTAATTTTCATCGGCGTCCTTGTATCCCCGGCTCCCCGCAGAATAGCGGTCATCGCTGTCGTGATCATTGTTAAGCCCGTCGAGAGGTAAATAATATGAGCGTACTGCAGGCCCTCCGCCAACACGTCCGGCGTCGCTCCCATCAGCAGAAGCAGTCCCTCGGCATAATGCGTGCTGACAGCAGAGACGAGGATGGCAAAAATCGCGTTCAACAGCAAGGCCTGGCCGGCTGCCCGGTTCGCATCGTCAAGACGTCCTGCGCCTACCGAACGGGCCACAATGACCGTCGTTCCGATATTGAGCGCCATAAACAAAGACAGCAGCAGCAAAAAAGGCTGCGTGGTCAAGCCTACCGCAGCTACCGCCTCGGCCCCCACCCGGCCTACCATAATCATATTCAGCATTTGCGTAATATTAATCAGTACCATCTCGACCAAAGCGGGGCCGGCCAGCCGAAAAATGACCTGACGCACCGCCTTGCTGTCGTTAGCGTCTACCAGGGCCGCAGCTTCGCCGGCCTCCCGGTTCTTTACGGACGAGACGCTGCTTCGCGCCAAATTAGCACTCTCCTGCAAGTCGGTTCCCTCCCCATGTAAAGTCAGTTCTCGGTTTCGCAGAAACGGAAGGCCATTCCATCGTAGCGGAACGGCCTTTCTCACTTAAATAGTTTACACCCCAGCTTCGTTTACTTCGCTGCCGGCAGCTTCTGTTCTTTGTACTGCAGCTCATACAGCCGGTGGTAGTAGCCCCTCTGCGCAAGCAGCTGGTAGTGGTTACCAATCTCGCGCACCTTACCCTTATGCATAACGATAATTTGATCGGCGTGCTGGATCGTAGACAACCTGTGCGCCACGATTAGGGTCGTTCGGCCCGCCGAAATATTGTAGAGCGCATCCTGCACGACGATTTCGGTCTCGGTATCGATATTCGAGGTCGCTTCATCCAGAATAAGAATTTGCGGACGGAATGCAATCGCTCTCGCGAACGACAGCAGCTGCCGCTGTCCGAGCGACAGGTTAACGCCGCGCTCGCCAAGCGGTGTGCCATAACCCTGAGGCAGGTCCCTGACGAATTCGTCCATATGCACCATGCGTGCCGCTTCATAAACCTGCTCATCAGTGATCTCGTGATGGTTCAACCGGATATTCGATGCAATATCTCCGGTGAACAGAAAGACGTCCTGCTGCACAATACTGATGCAGCGGCGCAGCTCATCCAGCGGAATCTCGCGAATGTCGACGCCGTCGAGACGAATCGTCCCCTTTTGGATATCGTAAAACCGGTTGATCAGCTGGATAATCGAGCTTTTGCCCGCGCCCGTCGCGCCGACGAATGCAATCGTCTGCCCAGGCTGGATCGTAAAGCTGACATCCTTCAGCACCCAATCCTCCTGGTTGTAAGCAAACCATACGTGCTCAAACGTAATTTCGCCTCTCACCTGCTGAGGCAGACTATGCGTTACCTTCGCATCGATAATGTCCGGCTTCTCATCCAGCATATCGAAGATCCGCTCCGCACCGACCATTGCCGTCTGAATCTGGTTGTATTTCTCGGCCAGGCTCATCAAAGGCTGGAAAAACTGCCGCACATAGTGCGTGAACGCATAAACGATACCGAACGTAATGCTGCCGTCGATGACGTTAGCCCCGCCGTACCAAAGCAGCAGCGCAATCGCCAGGTTGCCCAGAAAGCCGATTGCCGGCTGGAAGATCGAGTTAATCACCGTCCCCCGCATCCCTGCGCGGTAATATTCCGTATTATGATGGTCGAACTGCTCCCATTGGCGCTCCTCGCGAATGAACAGCTGGGTGATCCGGATGCCCGACAAATTCTCGGCTAGAAATGCGTTCAGCCGGGACAAAATAATTCTCGTCACCCGCTGCGCATGCCGGATAACCGAACGGTACCAGAACGTCAGCGCAGCCAGGAACGGCATCACCGCGAAGGACAATAGAGCAAGCCGCGGGCTCATCTGCAGCATGATGAAGACAATCCCGATCAGGACGATCACATCCTTGACCAGGTTGACGACAACCTGCGAGTACAGCTGATTCAACGACTCCGTATCCTGCGTAACCCGGACCACCAGTCTTCCTACCGGATTCCGGTCGAAATAAGACATCGACATGCGGCTCAGATGGGCAAACAGCTTCTCCCGGATATTGAAAATAATTTTCTGGCCTGTGAATTGGAGCAGGTTGCTCTGCAGATAGCTGAGAACCGCCCCGGTGGTTACAGTGAGCAGGAACAAAATACCGATCTGCACGAAGCCGCTGTAATCCTGCTGACGGAACGTTTCCTGCGCCTGCTCATCCAGCTGCACCGCGGAGTAGACCTTTCCTTCGGCCACGATCTGCGCGCCGTTTCCCTGCCCTGTAACCTCCACCTCCGCCTGCTGCGAAGGAAGCCAGCCGTTGATCATGTACTCCCGGTCATCGACGCTGACGATCTGCTTCTTATCCGCATTCGCCGGAAGGACCGCGAGTCCGGCCGCCTTGTCCGCATCGAGCCGGACATAGTCGCGTCCGTCCCAGCTCACCTTGTCTCCATAGGGCTCGAGCTCCTTCGACTGCTGGCTTGGCGCGGACAGCATCGGCTTATACAATCCGTTGATATGCCCGTCAATGGCTATCTTCATTAAATAAGGCCGCGCCAAATCGGCGACGACAATCAGAAAGGCCAAACCAATGCAGAGAAGAATCATTCTCCAATACGGCCATGCAAAAGCCAACAATCTGGAAAGAAGCTGGCTGTCTTTAAATTTCTTAACCTCTCGTTCGCTATGGATATTCATGCTCCCGCTCCCCTTTGCAGCAACCGCGCTTTCTTCAGATCATGCTCCTGTCCGTCCTGACGCTCCGCTTCCTGGTTCAGCAGCTGCTTATGATGCATATCCGCATAAATTCCGTTACGGTGAAGGAGCTGTTCATGATTACCCTGCTCCACAATTTTTCCCTCATCCATTACGATGATCTGATCCGCCGCTTGAACGGAGGAGATCCGGTGTCCGATGATGATAGTGGTCCGCTTGTTCATAACCGACTTCATACCTTCCAGAATCAAGTCCTCGGTAATGGTGTCGACCGCCGACAAGCTGTCGTCAAAGATCAGGATCGAAGGCTTTTTGATGATTGCCCGGGCAATACTGACCCGCTGGCGTTGGCCGCCCGACAGCGAAATGCCCCGTTCGCCGAGCGCCGTCTCGAATTGCTCGGGAAACTCCACAATGTTGTCGTACACCTGGGCAACCTTGGAAGCCTCAATGACCTGCTCGTCGGAATACGGCTTCGGATCGAAGCCGATATTATCCCGAATCGTTGAGGAGAAGAGAAACTGATCCTGCGGTACGATACCGATCTGCCCGCGAAGCGTGCGCAGCGGAATTTCGTGAATATCGTGCCCGTCGATGAACACCGTTCCTTTCGGAGCGTTGTACAACCGAACCAGCAAATCGACCAGCGTGCTTTTTCCGCTGCCGACTCTACCTACGATAGCCAGGCTGCTGCCTTTGGCCACTTTAAGATTAATATTACGGAGCGTCGGTCGCACGGCCTCCGGATAGGAGAAGGTCAAATTACGGATCTCGATATCCCCGTCGATCTGATCGATTTCCTGCTTGGCCGCAACGTCGTCCACTACCTCCGGCTGCGTCCGGAATATTTCCATCAGCCGGATCTCTGACGCTTTGCCGCGCTGCATCAGATTGACGACCTTGCCCAAGTTTTCTATGGGTCCCATCAGCAGGGACAAATAAGTATTGAAGGCGACGAATTCCCCGAGTGTAATTACGTGCTTCAGCACCATCACCCCGCCCAATACGACCGATACCAGGAAGCTGAAGCCGACGATCCCGGTGCTGAGCGATCCGAACAAGGAGTTCGAGCGGACGAAGCGTCGGTTCATATCGACCGCATGCTGATTGTCCTTGGTGAACAGCTTGCGCTCTTCCTTCTCTTGTACAAACGCTTTCACGACACGGATCCCTGCGGTAAATTCCTGCACCCGGCTCGTCAAATCCGATATGGCCCGCTGCATGTCCGCCGACTGCTCCATGATTCGTTTATTGAACCGGTACGCCAGCAGGCTGAGCAGCGGCAGCGGCAGCATCGTCACCAGCGTCAGCCACGGATTAACGGAGGACACCATAGCGATCACGGATACAACAATAAGAAGTCCCGCTTCCATAATGTTAAAATACCCCTGCATCGTCACCTCGCGCACGACGCCTACATCGCTGATCGCATGGGACATCAAATCGCCGATCCGCTGGTTGTTGAAATACTGCGCCGACAGCTTCTCCCAATGCTTAAATAGGTCGCCCCGGACCCGCATCTCCAGCATTCGCGATAACCGAAACAAATAAATCCGGCTCGTCGAACGGAAAAATGCGATGCCCAGGCCGACCACAGTCATCCATAATGCAAAAGTTACCGTTTCTTCATACGTTAGTGTTGAATTTTGCAATTTGTCTGTAAATTGTCCCAATAGCTGTGGAATAAACAACTGAAGCAGACTGGATATGGACAATAATGCAAATCCAATGATGTAGGACCATCGGTTCGACTTGATATGGCCCCAGAAAATATTGTTCCCTTCCATCCACTCTACCCCCGCGTGCTCCCTTATGTAGAAGCCATTTTCTAAGCAAAAGCCCTGTTCCTCTGCCAGGCTATTGTAAGATTACCGCGATTGGAATAAAGATACCATGGATATCCTTACTTCAAATTATGGACTATTTGACTTTCACAAAATGCCATATATGTATTTTGGCCTTCCCTCCCTGTATCCATTCCGCCAATGGCGACCAGTCCACTGCGGCCCAAATCCACGGAAAAGATGACGAAGATTCCCTATCGGTCTCGGTCTCCGTCTGTAATCGCACGGTCTTCATGTCCAAATACTCTTCGACGGAAGCCGCTTCCCATATTTCCACGAATAAGCCGGGCTGATCCGAGCCTTCATACAGCTCCAGACTGGGACTCTGCGCCCTCACCTTCATCATCCACTCTGAATAAGCTGGCCTGTGTTGGGGTAATATCTGATATTCGACAAAGATTTTACTCATTTTTCGCTCCCTTTGCTTTATTTTAATGAAGAAAATGATAAACTAATCTTATGCCTTCGCATACTGACTTCTCAAGCTCTGATTTTTAGGAGGGACCCCCATGGATAGCGGAACACATCTAGTGATAGGATTCGGATTGGCCGGCCTAGCCTATATCGACCCCGTCGTTGCGGCAGATCCAACCGTATCCACAGCCGTGCTGATCGGAACGGTCGTCGGCTCCCAAGCGCCGGATGCGGATACCCTGCTTCGGCTGAAGAGCAACGCCGCTTACATCAAAAATCACCGGGGACTGTCCCATTCCCTGCCTGCGCTGGCGCTGTGGACCATCTTCATTACGCTGGTCACTTCGTTAGCCTTCCGGGGACTGCCGATCTGGCATGTGGCTATGTGGGTATTTATCGCCGTCGCGTTCCACGTATTTACCGATTTGTTCAATACGTACGGCACTCAGGCCTACAGACCCTTTTCGGAAAAATGGGTGCACTGGAATATCATCCACATCTTCGATCCGGTTATTTTCTTAAGCCATATTGTAGCCATTTTTATCTGGTGCGTACATTTGGCGAAGCCTGCGGCGATTTTTCCCATTTTATATGCCGGGATAGCCGTGTATTATATATGGAGATCGTGGTATCATTACTATTTGGAATCCCGTCTCTATCAGCAGGATCCGCATTACCAGCCGGGAGACCGGTACTACTTGATTCCGACCTTTCATCTTCATGTTTGGCAAATTGTCAAAAGGAAGGCCGACGGCCGGTTCGCGCTGGGCGGGTACAAGAACAAGCAGATCACCTGGGTCGACGAAGCCTCGTGCGCCTCTCATCCGGCGGTAGAAGCCTCCAAGCAGCATAAAGACATTGCCGCTTTCCTGTACTTCACTTCCTTCGCCTGCGCCGAATTTCGTCAGCATGACTGGGGTTACGAGGTTCGCTGGGCGGATGTTCGTTACCGCCACCGCAGGCAGTATCCTTTCGTCGCCGTGCTTCTGATGGACCATGATATGAAGCCGCTGGATTCCTATGTAGGCTGGCTGAGCGACTCCAGACTGGAGAAGAAGCTGCGTGTCAATACGTAACGTCATAACCGTGGACTTGCATAATCAACGGGCTGCGCGATAAAGCAGCCCTCTTCTTTTGCCGTTAAAGCCTTATCAGGTCAGGCTCATGCAGGGCTTAGCCGCTGACGCTTAACCAGCTTAAGCTTTCCTTACAATCAAAAAGCCCAAGGATTTCTCCTTGGGCTTCTATGATGATACATTTGTTGCTTGTGAAATTCATTCGAAGATTAACGGAATTGACCTGCCAGCGATTGCTCTGCAATCTGCACCAGACGGCGAGTGATATGACCACCGATTGCACCTGTGTCACGAGTTGCCATGTAACCGTAGTACCCGTCTTGTGGGATTTGAATACCCAACTCTTGAGCTACCTCGTACTTCAATTGGTCTAAAGCCGAAGAAGCTTGTGGAACTACTAAAGTGTTACTGTTGCTGGATTGTCCTTGTGCCATGATGATCAGCACTCCTTTCAATCTGAATGATATCTTTGATGTATTTGCAAGCTTGCAAACTTATTATGTGACGTATGGCCAAAAGTATACGCACAATTTGAAAAAAGTTTTTTTATTTTCAAATACTCATCAGAAAGGCGGTACGAACCCGCATGAACAAAGGACTTGCTCTCTTTTTTGCCATTGTAGGCACGCTGCTGTTAGCCGGCATCAGCCTGGCTCTCAGCCTGGGAAACCTATGGCTTGTAATTCTCTTCTCTCTGGCTTCTCTCGGCTTTATCGGCTTCGGCTTCGTCGTCAAAGCCAAACAAAGAAGACGCAGAGAAGAACAGGAACAGCGCAAGCAGTCTTAATCTGCGTCGATAGGGACAAGCACTCTATAAAAAGCATTTCTTTCAACCTCTGGATTCGCGTTAGCGGGCCAGGAAGCCCATTTTTTCCTTGACGGTTTTAACCGTCTTCTCCGCCTGCTCTGCGGCGCGTTCCGCGCCTTGACGCAAAATATCGTAGAGCTCTCCGGATTTGCGGATTTCGTGATAACGCTGCTGAATCGGCTCCAGCACCGCCACGACTTGCTCCGCCAAATCTTTCTTAAACGGACCGTAGCCTTGGCCGTCATATAAAGCTTCGATCTCTGCAACGGATTTGCCCGAACAGTTCGCGTAAATGCTGATCAGGTTGCTGACCTCCGGCTTGTTCTGCGGGTCATACTTCACTTCGCGGCCCGAGTCCGTTACCGCGCGGCTGATTTTTTTGCGGATGACGGCCGGATCATCCAGCATGGCGATGAAGCTGCCCTGGTTCGGGTTGCTCTTGCTCATTTTCTTGGACGCATCGTCCAGCGACATAATGCGGGCGCCCACCTTAGGGATGTACGGCTCCGGGATCGTGAACGTGTCGCCGAACCGCTGATTGAAGCGGTGCGCCAAATCGCGTGTCAGCTCCAGATGCTGCTTCTGATCGTCGCCTACCGGAACCAGGTCCGCGTTATACAGCAGGATATCCGCGGCCATCAGGGACGGATAAGTGAACAGCCCGGCGCCTACGGATTCCTTGCCTGCCGACTTGTCCTTGAACTGCGTCATGCGCTCCAGCTCGCCCATATAGGTCAGTGTCGTCAGCATCCATCCCAGCTCCGCGTGCTGATGCACGTGTGACTGCAGGAAAATTGTCGCTTTGGCCGGATCAAGCCCTGACGCGATGTATAGGGCGGATACCGCTTCCGTTTGCTCGCGCAGCGCCGCGGGTTCCTGCGGCACGGTGATCGCGTGCAGATCCACAACCATGTAATAGCATTCGTGCGAATGCTGCATTTCTACGAAATTTTTCAATGCTCCGATGTAATTCCCCAAGGTCAGCTGACCGCTTGGCTGGATACCCGATAATACTCTTTTCATTTTTTTGTCCTCCCTTTTGTTCTTTTATCACGCTCTTGTTTTTTTCTCTTGTCGCGCTTTGCTTTTGTGTTTTTCTTTTGTGTTTTGTTATTGCCATTGTTCTTCTTTAGTGCTTGCCGTTGCTTGCTTTTTTCGTTTGACCGGTGAGGTTTACCGATACCGGTACAGTCATCCCGGAGCTGGCGGCCGCTCAGCTCCTTTCTTTCTCTTCCCCTCACATAACGAGCGGCAGGGAGTCAGGGTGAGTCCCGGAGAGTTTACGTGCCGCCTTTGAAGCTGTGTTCTCCCCTCTGCTGAATCCATTAAAGAGAACACAGCTTCAACAGCGGCCGGAGGGACTCCCCCTGCACCCGAAAGCCAAGTTGTGCCAATGCTTTTGCCTTAGCTTTGCCTTACGCTTTCGCCTTACGCCCTGCCGCTCGTTACCCCATCCCAACACAAAAAGGCCCTTCGTCATAAGGGACGAAGGACCGTGGTGCCACCCTAGTTCGCCGGGTCTGCGCGGTGTTGTTCCGCAGCGAGACCGCAAGCCTCAAGCTCTTGTAACGGAGAGTACCCGAACCGGCTTCCTTTTGCAAATTAATGCCGCTCCACCTGCAGCCTGCTTGCCGTATAGCGCACAGAGCCTGGTGAGTCTGCAAAAGTTCAGCCATCAGCTCAAGGATCCATTCGACGAAGCTTATCTACCGGTTCGCAGCAGCCACCGGCTCTCTGAAAGAATCAGCTTGCGTTTACTTGTTCCTGTCATTGCTTTTTCTCATCATAATCAAATGACTATGTCCTGTCAATCTCCCCTCCGCCCCATTCCTTTGCACGAACCCGCGATTTTGTTGCGTCTGCATGTCCTAGAGCGGGAATATGCGGCATAAGATATAATAATCGTTTTAACAAAAAGTAATAATTACGATTAGAAAGGAAGACCGATCTTGCAAACGATGATCCTTCGATGGGGTACGAACGTGCTTGCGCTGCTCAGCCTTATTTTGCTGTTTCTTATTTTTTCCCAAAAGCAGCTTCCCGATTTCGGCTTTCTGGCGACCGATTCCATGCAAAGCTTCAAGACGCTGTTTATCAGCATTATTTTGGAGGCTTTTCCTTTCGTGCTGCTTGGCGTCGTACTGTCCGCGCTGCTTCAAATGTTCGTGACCGAGCAGACGATCCGGCGGCTGATTCCGAAAAATCCTGTGCTCGGCATTCTGTTTGCCTGCGTGGCCGGCCTTATTTTCCCCTTATGCGAATGCGGCATGATTCCCGTCATTCGACGTTTGATGAAAAAAGGCATGCCCGTTTACATCGCCGTCGTCTTTATTCTGGTCGGCCCGATCATTAATCCGGTCGTATACGCCTCGACCTACATGGCTTTTCGCAGCCGCCCGGAGATCGCCTACTCCCGTATGGCGCTTGCCTTCGTCGTCGCCTTTATTATCGGGCTGATCGTCTATCGCTTTTTCAAAGGCAATCCTCTGCGCAGCTCGCTGGCGTCCCTTTCCGGGCAGCAGATGCCCGCCGATAACGCCCCGCTGCCTTCCAACGGTGCCGCCTATGCCGCAGGCAGCGCGGCTCCCGGTCCGCAAACGCTGCACAGTCATGAGCATGGACATTCTTACCATCCTGCCCACGCTCACGACCATTCCCACGCACACTATGACGGCAGATGGGGCCGCCTGTTCGGCGTACTCGGCCACGCCTCCGACGAGTTTTTCGATATGGGCAAATATTTAATGTTCGGCGCCATGATCACCGCTTTTATTCAGACGCTGGTGCCGCGGGAAAGCCTGATTTCGATCGGACAGGGGCAGCTCGGCTCCCATTTGTTCATGATGGCGTTCGCTTTCATCCTGTCGCTGTGCTCCACCTCCGACGCCTTCGTCGCTTCCTCCTTCAGCACGACCTTCTCCACCGGCTCCCTGCTCACCTTTCTGGTGTTTGGACCGATGCTCGACATCAAGAGCATGCTGATGCTGCTGTCGGCGTTCCGGACCCGGTTCGTGCTGGCGCTGTCGGCCTGGATCATAGCGGTTGTCCTGGTCGGATCCCTGCTGTTCGAACGGCTGTTTTTCACGTCATAATACATAAAGGAGCGTGCGCAAGTGAGTCCGCGAATACTCAGTCTGCACCATGTCATCAAATCCGCCATTCTATTCGGCTTTGCCGCCTATATCGCCTATCTCGTCAAAACCGATTACATCCTGTACTATATCGCTCCCCGGATGGTGGATTATGTGAAATGGTCCGCCATTGCACTGTACTTTATCGCGGTATACCAGGTTTATCTGGCTTTCCGAAGCTTCTGGAACGACCCTGCGGCCTGCGATTGCGATCAGGATCATGACCATACTCCATCCACCTCCATCCTTAAAAATACGGTGATCTACGGTTTGTTCGCACTCCCCTTGCTGCTCGGCTTCCTGCTGCCCGACACTTCAATGGGGAGCGCTCTGGCCGCCAAGAAAGGAATGAATCTAAGCAGCTCAAGCAATGTGAAAAAAGAATCCGCCGAGCTGTCCCAGCCCAAGTCCCCGCCCGCTTCGGCGTCCGGAAATGCCGGAGCTGCCTCTTCGGCCTCAGGCTCAGCGGCGCAGACCAAGCAGGAGGGCCTGTTCCCGTCCGATAAATTTACGGAGCATTTCGCCAAATACGCAAAGCAGCTGTACCAGTCCGATGTCATCAGCGTAAAAGAAGATCTGTACATAGAGACACTGACTACGGTAGATTTATATTTGGATCGGTTCGTGGGAAAAAAACTGGAGCTGACCGGCTTCGTGTACCGGCAGGACGATATGAAAAGCAACCAATTCGTAGTCGGACGCTTTTCCGTTCAATGCTGCTCGGCAGATGCGTCGCCGTTCGGCGTGCTGGTGGAATATGACCGTGCCGCCAGCTTCCCAAGCGATTCTTGGGTCACTGTGACCGGTACCATCGAAAAGGCCGCCTATAACGATATGGACGTCATGAAGCTGAAGGTGGAGAAAATCGCGAAGGCTGATCCGTCCAAGGCCCAGTACGTTTACCCGAACCTCGACTTTGGCAGTTAAAATCCAGCAGGAGAAGGAGAGCTATCGCATGATTCAACGCATCGACTGGCAGGGCACCCCTGCCTACACGCTCGAAAACGACCACCTCATCGTATCCGTCTGTCCGGCTATCGGCAACAACGTTTACAGCATCTGGGACAAAACCTTGCAGCGCGAGCTGCTGCGCGTCCCGACCTCTCCAAGCGATATGGCGGACGCCCCCGTCCAATACGGCACCCCGATTCTTATGCCGCCGAACCGGATTCGCGCCGGCCGCTTCGAGCTGAACGGACAGACCTATCAATTCGATATCAACCATGCCACAGGACATCACATTCACGGCATGCTGAGAAGCCAGCCCTGGTCGGTCGTGCAGACCGGTGAAAAAGACGGCGCCCTGTTCATCACCAGCTCGATCGACTTGAGCGGGGATGCCAATGTCCAGCGCCAATATCCGCATGCCTTGGAGCTGGAGGTCACCTATGTGCTCCAGGGCGCTGCCTTGAGCCACCGGTTAAACGTGCGCAACAAGGGAAGCCGGCCCGCTCCGTTCGGCTACGGCTTGCATACGTGGTTCCTGCTGAACGGCGAGCCGGACAAATGGACTTTGCAAGTCCCGGTATCCGGGATCTGGGAGCTGGATGCGGACAACATTCCGCTTGGTCATATCGCACCTCTCGGCTCCTTGTCTGCGATCACGGAGGGACTCCGCCTGGAAGGCCAGAATCTGGATACCGTGTTCCAAATCGGCAGCGGCAACCCCTGCCTGGCCGTGCTCTCCGGCGAAGATCTGGAGCTTCGCTACAGCGGCTCTTCGGCATTTAAGCAGTGGGTTATTTATACCAAAGGCGAGGCGCGCGACTTCGTATGCCTTGAGCCGTATACTTGGGTCACGAATGCGCCGAATATCGATCTGCCTGCCGATGTGACCGGCGTTCAATCGATTGCCCCAGGCGCAGCGCTCGAGCTGGAAGTGAAGCTGGAGCTAAGCTACAAATCCTGATTCGCCTTGCAGGAAGCCGGCTTTTCGCCTGTCATCCTGAATCACGAATCAACGCAAAAAAAGAGCGTCCGCTTGAGCCGGAGCTGCAGTTCCGGCTCAAGCGGACGCTCTCTTCTTTTTTCTCGGTTACGGTACCTTTTGCAGAAAGCCTGGCCCCGGCCCATTCCACGCGCTAGATCTCGACCAGCGGGAGGCCACTGGAAAAGTCATCGCTGCGAGTACGGAACATGCTTCCGATAACTGTTGTTTTCGCTTCTACAGAACGATCCCATACACTTCGCTAGCTTTCAGAGGCCTCACCAGAGGCGCTATCCTTTTTTTATACGATATCCAAAGGCACCTTTCGGCTCGGAGGCGGGAACGCCTGATCCAGCAGGACCAGATCCTCCTCCGATAAACGGACGGAGACGGCGGCTGCATTTTCAAGAACGTGGGCCTCGGAAGAAGCTTTAGGAATCGCTATGATATCGTCCTGCCGTATGCACCAGGCCAGAAGCAGCTGCAGCGGGCCAAGCCCGTATTTGCGCGCTATCTCCTTCACCGTCTTATGCTCCGTCAAGCCTCTTTGTAAGGAACCAGCCTGCGCCAGAGGACAATACGCCATCGTAGGGACGCACCGCTCTCTTTGCCATGGCAGTAAATCAAATTCAATACCGCGCGAGCCAAGATGATACAGCACTTGATTTACCGCGCAGCGGGCCCCCTCGGGCAAGCCGAACAGCTCTTTCATATCCTTCGTATCCAGGTTGGATACGCCCCAGCGCAATATTTTCCCCTGCTCGACCAGCCGCTCCATGCCTTCGACCGTCTCGCTCAAAGGAACGCTCCCCCGCCAGTGCAGGAGATACAGATCCAGCCGGTCCGTCTGCAGCCGTTTCAGGCTGTTTTCGCAGCTGCGGATGATTTGCTTTCTGTCGGCATGGTGAGGGTACACCTTGGACACCAAAAATACCTCGTCGCGGATGCCCTGCACCGCTTCGCCGACCAGCGATTCGGCGCGGCCTTCGCCATACATCTCCGCCGTATCGACCAGACGCATGCCCAGCTCGATGCCGGTCCGCAGCGCCCGGATTTCCTCCTGCCGCTTATCCGGATGATTCCCGATGAACCAGGTTCCCTGCCCCAGCTTCGGAAGCCGTGTGCCATCCTGCAGCTGCACCGGCTGCTCGGCAAGCTTTTGCCGGATCGCTTCTTTGCTTAGCACCATATCTCCATCTCCCTTCATAGTTCAAACCGGAGCTTTCAGAAGCTCCCGAACCACCTTGACCGAATCTGCAAAATAGGGGCGGTAATCCAGTTCCTCCACGAACTTGAGGTAATGTCCGGCAACGTCCTCCACCGCCGATTTATATGCCTGCAGCGGAATGCTGTAAATGCCTTGTTCCCTCGCGGGAGCGCCTTCGCGTTCCTCCAATTCGGTCAGCTCGATATAGCCTTCTTCCCTATGTCTTGCACGAAAAGAATACGCTCTGCATTCCGGGTCGCCGCAGCCGCAGCAAAAAAACGGCATACTCATCCATTCGTCCGCCGGCGCCCAGCGGTTCGGCTCCGTATCCCGGCTAATGCTTAACAGCATCGCGGGAAGGCCGACGTCAATGCACAGCGGTTCGTCGATCAGCACTTCTCCGTCGATTTCAAGCCTCACATCCGCATGGATGATCTGTAAATCTTTATCCCATGACCAGTTCGAGCAGTTCAGCAAAAACACGCGCTCCCCTCCCCACTATGTAATATTTCGCTAATCCATGTCTCTGCTATTATTATATAGGGCTTTGAGCGGCGAAGCCAACGGCAGGCTGCTAACCCGGATTCGCAAGTGGGTTAAATTTCCAGTTTTGCACATGTGTATATTTTCGGTTTTGGCACATACTACCTCATGAACGGAGGTGATAAACATGGCACAAGGACAATCCCGCAGCAGCAACTCTTTAGTTGTTCCTCAAGCAAATGCCGCTCTGGATCAACTGAAGTACGAAGTGGCACAGGAATTGGGTATCCAAATTCCTCAAGACGGTTACTATGGCTTCATGGCAACTCGTGACACTGGTGCAATCGGTGGCCACATCACTCGTCGTCTGGTTCAAATCGCTGAACAACAATTGGCTGGCAAGTTCTCCAGATAATGATTTACCCTTATACTTACGCAAAGGTGACTCCGCCTAGGGGTCGCCTTTTTTTATGAAAAAACCGCTCTCCCTCAGGAAGAACGGTTTGCTTGCAATAAAATTAGGAATAAAAGGAACGAAGGATAAGTGCGGTAAAATGGATAAGGAATGCGCTTGCTTGCTATCTTCTTCTCTGCTCCGAATCGGCCAGTATGCTGGCCATATTATAATTGGACTCGAAAGACACGCTTGTGCACAGCAAATTTTTCTTCATCGCGAATTCAAATAAAATCTCTCCGTGCGACCACCTTTTCATCTTCAGCGATTCGACGGCCGTTTGGTGAAAGGACTGAACGTCTCTCTCCGACAAGCCTGCGTCCATTTTCATAAGCTCCGTCCCCCGGCTCTCGAGCGGGAACGCCCTTACCCCGAATTTGCCGACCACATTGTTGCGGATTTGTACAAAAACCGTTCCTGAGGTCAGCTGAACCAGCTCTTGTTTAATCTCACGAAATACAATATCAAGCTGTCTGGCCAAAGGCACATTTTCTAAAAACATTAACATCCTCCTATCTGTTTAAAATGGTATTTTTTGTTATTCTAGGGCTGTAGCACTATTATATGTAAATATTTACTATGAATCAACAATAAATTACAATTTTCAGAAAACTTCCTATTATTCATCAAGATAAGACAAAATAAGACAATAGATCTGCGTCTATTGTCTTATTCCTAACCTATTCATCCAGCTGGTCCGCATTCAATTCGATCACATTGCGATCCGGGTCCAGCACATAAATTTGCGGAAAACCCGCTCTGGCATGAGGCCGCGCCTCGAAGGGCACGCCCGTCTTTTCCAGCCACGCCTTGGTTTCCTTATAGCTCGCTACACGGATGGCGAAATGCCCGTCACGGGTGTCAATCTCCCCCTGCCTGAGCGTTTCCCCTTCGTGGACGATCAAGTGCAGCTGCTGCCCCGTCCCGACCGCATACCAGGCTCCCTGAAAATCAAAGGGCGGCCGCTCCATCTCCTGCAGGCCCAGCACCTGCTCGTAGAATGCCTTGGCCCTCGCCAAATCCCGAACCGCAATACTGACATGATGAATCCCTTCAATTGTAAACATATCCTCATCCCCTGTTCCTGATATGTTTTGCTTTATGCATCTGCTGACTCATGTTAGCCTTTCCGCTTCACTATATAATAGGCGCTTCCTCTGTGCAACTCCTGAGGCTTCAGTCAAATTTCGATATTTTTTGTACGAGTCCGACAAACTTACGACCATAGGTATAGACCATGTTACCCCGTGATGTTATAATCTCTTATAGTAAGAATTTAACATTCATGCCAAAGGGGACATGCTGATGAACTGGTTCCAAGCCTTATCTTTTAAGAAAAAATTACAATGGGGCTGCTATCTTCTTGCAGGTATTTATTCCCTCGCCCTGCTCGCCCTGATTTTGCAATCGTCTGAGCACATTGTGCTGGGGATTGTATTTCTCATTATTATGCTTGGACTTACATTTCCTTTTATAAACTGGTTTGAGAGAGCGCTTACAGAGCCGATTAACAATATTACCCGCGTGGCCATGAATATTTCTAAGGGGGATTTTTCCCAGAAGGTAGCGGTTCAAACCGATGATGCTCTCGGCGAGCTGGGCTCCTCCTTCAATAAAATGATGGACAAGCTTCGCGACATTTTGAAAGACACCGGCAGCATGTCGAAGCATGTATTCGATTCGAGCCGGGATATTTATTTTAAAAACGAAAACCTCAAAACGGTGCTCGATCAGGTAGCGGTTTCTTCCAATGAATTGGCCGCAGGGGCGAACCAGATCTCCGAGGAAATTTCCGATATTTCTTTGGCTACCAAGGACATCGAAGAAAAGGTTACTTCCTTCAACTCCTCCACTCAAGAAATGAATTTACGTTCAGGACAAATGATTCAGCTCGTTGAAAAGGGGCTGCAGGCTGTAGAAACCCAAAGCGATGGCATGAAGCGCAACGTAGCCGCCACCGCTAACGTGTCGCAAACGATTGACCGGCTGGCCGAGCAGGCCGGAGGCATTTCCCAGATTACCCGCACGATCTCCGAAATCGCCGAGCAGACGAACCTGCTTTCCTTGAACGCTTCGATCGAAGCGGCCCGCGCCGGTGAGCACGGTAAAGGCTTTGCCGTCGTCGCCCAGGAGGTGCGCAAGCTTGCCGAGGAATCCACTACCTCCACCAAGGAAGTGTTCCATCTCGTGCGGAGCATTGAGGAAGGCATTCGCCAGGCACTGACCCATATCGCAGAAAATGAGCAGATCGTCCATAAGCAGACGGAGCTCATTGAAGAGACGGAGAGCGTGTTCGGCGAAATCGTGGACAGCGTCAAATTTATTTCCGAGCAGATTGCCGCATTCGCCCGCGAGAGCGAGCTGATGCTAAGCAGCGCGCAGCGGATTTCCGGTACGATGGAGAGCATCTCCGCGATCACCGAGGAATCGGCCGCAGGGCACCAGGAGGTCTCCGCCTCGATGAATGAGCAGATTCATTCCGTCCAGGCGATCGTCCAGCAATCCGAGGAAATGATCAAGCTGGTCACCCAGCTGCAGCAGACGATCCAGGTATTCAAACTGTAGCAACCAAGAAGCCGGCCGATGTTCTTCATCGGCCGGCTTCTTTTTTCATAAAACAGCAAAGACCACCGGGCCGGTCTGCTGCTGTACAAACACAGCCTCCGGCTTAACAGCCCTCGCCCCGTCTCGCTGCATCGCCCCATCCGGCGCAAACACGAGCTCGACGGTTCAAGCTCCAGCCCCTGCTACTCCGTTAAACGCATAAAGGCTTCCACGTCCTCGACGGATAAATCCATCGCGCGCTGCCAGAAATCGGGCTTGCGCAGATCGACACCCAAATGCTTCTCCGCCAGCTCCTCGACGCTCATCCGGCCCGTATCCCGCAGCAGCGAAATATATTTCTCCTCGAACGCTTCGCCCTGCCGCAGCGCTTCGGCATAAATCCCCGCGCTGAACATGTAACCGAACGTATACGGGAAATTATAGAACGGCACCTCGGTAATGTAGAAATGCAGCTTGGAGGCCCAGAAATGAGGATGATACTCAGCCAGCGCATCCCGATAGCCTTCCTTCTGCGCTTCCAGCATCAGCTCGTTGAGGCGTTCCACACTGACCAGCCCCTGTTCCCGTTCGGCATAGAAACGGGTTTCGAATAAGAACCTGGCATGAATGTTCATGTAGAAAGCAACCGAGCGCTGAATTTTATCCTCGAGCAGCGTCAACCGCTCCTCCTCGGAGGCAGCCCCTTTCACCGCCGCATCGGCTACAACCATTTCCGCAAACGTCGACGCCGTTTCCGCTACGTTCATCGCATAATCCTGCGCCAAGGCCGGCAGGTCGTTCATGACATGCTGATGATAGCCGTGGCCGAGCTCATGCGCCAAAGTCGCTACATTCGATGCCGTGCCTGCGTAAGTCATAAAAATCCGGGTTTCCTCCTTGATCGGAAACGAGGTGCAGAAGCCGCCCGGTCTTTTGCCCGGCCGATCCTCAGCTTCAATCCATGCCCCCTCGAAGGCCGTCACGGCAAAATCGGCCATTTTCGGGCTGAAGCGGCGGAATTGCTCCACGATCAGCTCCGCCCCTTCGTCGTAGCTGAAATGCTTGCTTCCCTGCCCGACCGGTGCTTCTACGTCGTACCAGCTCAGCTTCTCTACGCCAAGCAGCTTCGCTTTGCGGTTCAAATATTGGACGAAGACGTCCTTCCCCCGCTCAATAACGCCCCACATGGCATCCAGGGTCTCCTTGGACATCCGGTTGATGGCAAGAGGCTCTTTATGTATCGATTTCCAACCGCGGCGCTCGTAGAGCTTCAAGCGGAAGCCGGCCAGATGATTCAGCGCATCGGCGCAGTAATCCGCATGCTCGGCCCACTGTTCCTCCCACAGCTGAAACAGCCGTTGTCTCTCGGCCCGATCCGCGCTGTGCATCCGGTTCGCGGCTTGGCCGGCAGACAATTCCACCCGCTCGCCTTGTTCCTCGAGCGTGATCCGAAACTTGCTGACCGTCGTGTTATAAGCTTCTCCCCAGCCGTGGTACCCGTCGATGGTCAGATCGTTAACCAATGCTTCCTGCTCCGGCGGCAGCTTCTCCGCGGCCAGCACTCTTCGCTCCGCTAACGGATAAGCGATGTCCTTCAGCTCCTGCCTTTGCAGCAGAGCTTCCCAGGCGCTATCGTCGATTTCGGCCAGCAGCTGATCGAATCGGGTTAACGCGGAGGCGTAAGCAGCCGACAAGCTTTTCATACGTCCGGCGAGAATGATGGCCTTTTTATCCGCTTGATTCTCCGCGGCAAGGCAGGACACGAACGAATCCGCTTCCCGGGTCTGCATGGCGATGGTTTGAAGCAGCTCCAGCGCAGACATGAAGACGGCATCCTCCGCAGGCTTTGCAGCGCTCATCTCATCGAGCAGCTTTTCGAACGCGCCCACCCGCTGCCCGATTTCTTCAAGAAAGGTTTGAAACGCAGGGGAAGAGCTCCCCCCAGGGAAAAATGTTTCCAGATTCCAAGTTTGCTGCAATGGCTTTTTCATTTCAGCATCGCACCTTTCTTCAAAATTAGTTACAATACATATTAAACCATAATAAACACGGGAACAAAAAAGAATCGTTACCCATATTATGGTTGAATTATCATTTCCGCTATGTTTAAATGAGGACAATAGATCTATGGACAGGAGTGAACCGCATCATGAAACCGTTGCAGATCTCGCCCGAAACCGCACAGAAGCTGGCCAAGCAGCTGAACGTTCCCTTGGAGCATCTGATGCATATGCCGCAGCATATTCTTCTGCAGAAGCTGGCTGAGCTTGCCAAATCCTCATCCGACAACAAGGCTTCCGAAGCGGACGGCGGCCCGAAGCAGGAGTCCTGATCATGATCCCTTTTGAAAACACCTGGCCTTATGAGATCATACAGCAGGACATTTATGTGAACGAATGTCCGTTTTGCAGCGAATCTAATGTACTGCTGCCGATCAAGAAGAAGGATCTTCCCGAGCTGTCCCGCGGTGTGAAGCGGCTGCTTGTATTTCCATGCTGCCATAACCGGGTTACCTTGATGGATGCCGATCGCGATTATTTGCTTGCCAAGCAGCCTTTAAGAAACCGCCGCTGACCTTATTCCCTTGATCTGCGCCGGGTGTCCGCATGGATCGTAAGCCCTGCAATCACGAAACAGACCTGCATCCGGCATGACAACGGTGTGCAGGTCTTTTTTTGTTATGAATATATAGATGAGCCGTTCTTCAGGATTCGCCTACTCGCGCGGGATGCCGGCCAAGTCCAGCAGCCTATCGGAGAACAAATACAATTGATGAACAATCAAGGCGTTCTGCCGGTCGACATGCTCCAGCGCAACCTGGCTGCGGAGCCATTCGCTATGCAGCATCGTATTATGCTTGAAATAAAGGACGCCCGTGTCCGTGAACAAACCGAATGCTCCAACCGGGAGCTGGATATTGATTCGGGCTATCTCCGTTAACAAGCTTTCATAAGCGGCGGGCGAAACGTTTGCTGTCATAACGGCAAACGATTGTAAAATATAAGCGCCTTCCTGCGACAACGCTTCAAGCCCGGGTAAGAAGCAAAGCTCCAGATCCATAACGGCACTGCGCTCCCCTATCTCGTCAAACCGCAATATGAAGGATGCATAAGGGGACTCTTCAGCCGGCTCTGCCCAATCATTTCTAATATCTCTCTCGGTATAGTACTGCTGGAATTGACGCAGAAAGAAATCCGGACTCTCGATAAGAGATGTCATATGCTACCGCTACCTCCATTCCAAACTTACGCTATGTATGCAGCTTTTTGGCGATAAGCTCCTTGCCCGGCTTTTTCTTGGCCTTGTCGATCTTCAGGCCAAGACCCTCGATAACGGATTGACATTCCTCGTCCTGTCCGGTAACGCCGCCTTCATACAGCATGGTGGCGAGATCCGTGACAAGCTGGGCATAACACTGGTCGACACTGTTGAAGCCTTGGGCTTCCAGCAGCTGCTGCCGCACCTGCTCTCTCTTGGCTCCGGCCATCTCCGGCTTGGCCATCTCCCGGTTCACCTGGAGCGCCTTGTCGACAAAAGCTTCCTTGCGCTTGGACTTCCTGTAAAATTTAACGAGCGCGCCGATCCCGCCGATAATAGCCGCTGCCGCCAGCAGAATAGGCCCCGCCGGAGAGGCGGCTGCCGCAATCAGCAGAGCGCCTCCCGCAATCATAAGAGCCCCTTTGGCAGCGGTTGCGGCGCTCTTGCTTTTATTCATCGCCTGCGTGGAACCGCCCAAGTGTGCAGCCAAACCAAGCTCCCTCTGATGCTGATCCGCCGCGGCCCGGGTATTAAACTGCTCTTCCAGCGCATTAAGCTTTTTCTGATTTCGGCCGTTCTCAATATAACCTGCGACACCGCCTGCGAGATAAGCCGCTCCCCCGACGATGCCGGCGGCGCCTGCTGCGGCGGTAGCCGCTCCGTTAGCGGCCATACCTCCGAACGTTCTCACGCTGTTCACCGTGCCTGCCGAGAATCGGGTCAGGTCGGCAAGCCCGCCGGAACCCTCCGTACCGATCAGCTGGGCCTTATCTACGGCCGACAGACTCTCGTCATAATTTTGCGAAGCATTATAAATCTGCGAAATCGACGCCACGCCGCTCAGCACGCCTGCCGCAGGCGCGACCGAATTGGCCACCCCCAGCGCTTTGCCCGCGCCCAGTCCGGCGCTGATTGTAGCGCTTCCCGATACGCCTCCCGCCGCCGCAGACGTACCGATTGCGGTGTAGGAGGCGTAGTCACGCGTTTGATCGGCGTTATAGTTCCTGATGTTCTTGGCCTTCGCTTCGCGGCTGATTTCGGAAAACTTGTCCCAATCCAGCGTCTTGGTGAAAATACCGGTCAGCATCGTTTCTTTTACCTTTTGTATACTCGGGACCCGCTCTTGATTGCACATCGCTTTTATCGCAAACATTTTTTCACCGGCAGACAGCTCGTCGAAGTAGCTGAACAAACCGCTCTTCTTCTCCGTTTCCGCCCGGCCCTTCAGCCATTGATAGACCGTATGATAGTTATGGTAATGGCTCAAATCCCGCGCCGACTCCCTGCGCGTCCACGCTTGCGCTGGCGCCGCGCCGGCAGGGGCGCCTCCTGCGCCAAGCACCGGCCCGGCAAGCGGCGGCGCAGAGCCTGCCGCCTCCATACCGGCTGCCGGCGGCACAGCAAGGCCTGCGCCGGTGCTTTGCGGAACCGCAGCCTCTGCTGCCTCGGGCGCTGCCGCTTCTGCTGCAGCGGCCTCCGGCTCACGCTGAATGGCGGGCTTGTCCGCAAATTGCGCAGGGGCCAACATCCGCTGCACGACCTGGTTGCCGACAACCCTTTGCAGACGTATGGCGTTTCCCTTGGACAGTCCTAGCGGACTGAGCAGACTTGGAACGCTTTCCTGAAAGGACGCAGGCGTCGTCTCCTGCTGCCGGTCGGCTGAGTTCAGACCGGCTGCCGCGCTTCGGGCCGTGTTATTTGCTCTGGCATGTTCAAACATAAGGATCCTCCCCCGAGTCTACTCCTCCGTTCATCTTAGCATCTTCGCATGAAAATAGGACGTTTTTGATAAATATTTAATACGTCAGCCTCATGAAACGAAAAAAAGACAGGCATGCATACTATTAGGCAAGCCTGTCCCGCTCTCAGCTGGTTCTCATTTCTTCCGGCAGCTCCAGCTTTGCGGCCAGCATATCTTCTCTCGTTACCGCCCACTGCTCACGCGAAGCGCGGATCATGCCCGCATCCATGATTCGTTTGTCGTTGATCACGCGCCCGAACCATTTGATGGCATCTCCATACTGCTGCAGCCTCCGGCTCAGCTCTCCAAGCAGGTACATCAGCCTGGCGTTGTTAATTTCACCGGCTTCCGTTTCAAAGACGGAAGTATAGGCCTCAAGCGCAAATCGGAGAAAGCGTTTCTCCTGCTCTTCCTCCTGCTTATACCGGTACAGCCAGGCAATATGGTGCAGCAGCCCCGCCATCACGCGGCCCTTTTCGCTTTTGATCTGGGCGCACAGCAGCGCCAGCTTGTACGTCTGCAGCGCATCGTCCCAGTTCCGTTCTCCCCCGTAATCCTTGGCGGTCCAATGATCGGCAACCTTTTCCTTGAATACGGCCCTCTGTGCAGGGGTGAATTGGGACGCGGTGTTCTCGGTGCTTGCATACCCGCACTGCGGACATACCCTTACAACATAAAAATCCGGATTCACTTCTTTATAATGAATGCAAAAATCCGTATCCGTCTGCGTTGCTTTCTTAAAGCTCGGACGCACGCGGGATGTTTGAAATGGGGATTGGCAGTAAGCGCAATCCACGCTTACCTGAAATAACGGCTCGACCACGGGTTCCATTCCTCCTGCCTTACGCTTATGTAGTCCGGACAGGCCTTTACTTGTCCGGTCCGACTTATTCGGGTCTGCTCGGTTCGAAGCCGAACTCTCAAGCTTGCGTGTTAATAAAGTGCGTCGCAGGCCCTCTCAGCCTATCGAGGACAAACGCGCGAAGTTCCGGCTCCATCCCGGTCTTCTCGAGAGCCTGCTTCATGCAGCCGAGCCAAGCTTCCGCGCGCTGCGGCGTAATTTCGAACGGCAAGTGCCGGGCTCTCATCATCGGATGGCCGTACTGCTCGGAGTACAGGGGCGGCCCGCCGAAAAACTGCGTTAGAAACATATACTGCTTATCCATCACCGGATGAATATCCTCCGGAAATAGAGGTCCCAGAAGCGGATGAGCCTGAACCAAAGGGTAAAAGGCATCCACTATTCTGCGGATCGTCTCCGCTCCTCCCATCGCATCGTAAGGTGTCATTGCCTGCTTCGTATCCTGCGGATCGGACAAAGGAATCCCTCCTAATTCATAATCGCTGCCGGGCGTGCAGCCGCATTTCAGTAAAACCCGATAACAAAAAAAGATGCTAATGCGCATGCGATTAGCATCTTAATCCTGTGCAGAAGCCGCTAAGCTATTCATTCTCGCTAACCCTCCAAGTCCTCTTCTCCGGAGGTCATTAACGTTTCCCTAATGACGTATACGAAAGCACATACGAGAATTCCAGCAATTACGCTCATCATAAGGATCATCTCCCATTCTCATATTGGTACTATTGTACCATAAGTAGAGTGAAATTTCAGCAAATTTAAAAGCGCGACTTATTTTTTTATATTTGCTTGTCCTTTTTTCACATATCAGCATTTATAAATTTTCGGGGTCCCCGCAAAGTACCTGCGTTCGCCTCGAAGCCTAGGCCCCACTTTGTGGGGGATTTTTGCTTATTTCCCAAAAATACATGGCTTCCATTACGGTTGGCTAAAGTCGCGCAGGCATGTCTCCCCCCTCCCGCTCATATAAGTAACAGATGAGAGAACTTAAGTCCGTTATCGTTTCTTAGGAGGCCCCCATGAAATCAAAACCATTCCTATCGGTCTACATGATCGCCTTTTTGCTGGTTGCCTTATTAGGCTTAATGGTCGTTTTTCCCGCCGAGTCGCTGCGCGCTTCACTGAAAGGGCTCGCCATTTGGTGGGACGTGCTGTTCCCGGCGCTGTTCCCGTTTTTCGTCATTTCGGAAATGATGCTCGGCGTCGGCATCGTCCATTTTTTCGGCACGCTGCTCGATCCGCTGATGCGCCCCATCTTCCGTATCCCCGGCATCGGGGGGTTCGTAATGGCCATGGGCTTCGCGGCAGGCTATCCTGTGGCGGCCAAGCTGACATCCCAGCTTTGGAACCAGGGACTCGTCAACCGCGAAGAAGGAGAGCGGCTCGTCAGCTTCACGACCACCTCCGACCCCATCTTTCTGATCGGCGCGGTATCCGTCGGCTTCTTTCATGACGCCAGCCTCGCCGTCGTGCTTGCCGCCGCTCATTACGGCTCGGCGGTCGTATTGGGGCTCTTCATGCGCTTCCACGGGGCCAAGCCTTCTCATGCCCAGGCCGCAGCCAATACAGCGGCTTCCCCTGGCACCCCGTCGGCGAATCTGTTCGTCAGAGCCTTCAACACCATGCACGATGCGCGGATGCGGGACGGGCGGGGCTTGGGCGAAATGCTGCTGCAGGGCATTAAATCCGCTTTGCAGCTTAATATGGTGGTCGGCGGCCTGGTCGTTTTCTTCTCCGTTGTGATGGAAGTGATGACTTCCGCGCATATCATGAACTTTTGCTACATAGGGATAAATGCAATACTGCACTTGTTTGGGATGCCGGAGTCGCTGTCCCAGGCGGTAACGAACGGGATCTTCGAGGTTACCCTGGGCTCCAAGGCCGCAGGCGGAGCCGGAGAGCACATCCCGCTTCTCTATAAAACGGCGATCGCCGCATGGGTGCTCTCTTGGGCCGGTCTGTCCGTGCATGCGCAGATTGTCAGCCTGCTGCAGCACACAAGCCTCCGCTACTGGCCGTTCCTGGCCGCCCGGTTCGCGCACGGGATTCTGGCTGCCATCGCCGTGTTCCTGCTCTGGGAGCCGCTTGCGTCCACGCGAAGCGTTTGGGCTCCTTACCTGCCCGAGATGGATGTGACGGCCCCGCTGGCGGACTGGTGGCGTCTGACGCTGCCCTGGGGCTTTACCGTCCTGGGAGCCGTCCTGGCCGGATTGGCGGCGCTGGCCGTCCTTTATTCCTTTTTCAAAAGATGTATGAAGCGGCTGGTGTAAAAAGATAATAAAGGCAGTGCATTCAAGAAGCAAAGGTTAGGTGAAAAAGCATGGACATCCGATTCCCCTTTATAGACTTGAAGCTTCCCCAAGCGATCGACCGGCTGCCCGAGCTCGCTTACAACGTCTGGTTCAGCTGGAACCCGGACGCCCTGGAGCTGTTCGCCCGGATTGACCGGGAGCGTTGGGATCAGATCGTGCACAATCCGGTCCGTCTTCTGATGGAAACGGATAGATCGGTTTGGGAATCCTTAAGCCAGGATCAGGATTTCACCGAGCACTACCGGCGCGTAGTGGCTCAATGGGATGCCTATCTCGCCGAAACCACCTGGTTTCAGAAAACCTATCCGCAGCATACGAACGCCCGCATCGCCTACTTGTCCGCGGAGTTCGGGTTTCACGAATCGCTCCCCCTTTATTCCGGAGGCCTGGGCATCCTCGCAGGAGACCACTGCAAATCCGCAAGCGATCTTGGGCTGCCCCTGGCAGGCGTGGGGCTGCTGTATAAAAAGGGCTATTTCAATCAAAAATTCAACCGCGAAGGCCAGCAGCAGGCGGAAACGGTCACCTATGATTTCGCCAAGCTGCCTATTCTGCCGGTGATGAACGATCAAGACGAGCGGCTGACAATCACTGTCCCTGTAGCCGACCGCACCGTCACTTTGCAGATCTGGATGATTCAGGTCGGGCGCAACAACGTATACCTGCTCGATGCCGATCTGGAGGTTAACAGCCCATGGGACCGCGAGCTGACCGCACAGCTTTACGGGGGCAACCAGGATACCCGCATCGCACAGGAAATTCTTCTCGGGATCGGGGGCATCAGAGCCATCCGGGCTTTGAAGCTTCCTACCGCCGTTTACCATAGCAACGAGGGCCATGCCGCATTCCAGGCGCTGGAGCGCATCCGCGAGCAGCTCGAGGCCGGAACCCCTTTTCACGTCGCCGTCGAAATCATCCGGGCCAGTTCCGTATTCACGACGCATACGCCCGTACCGGCAGGACACGATGCGTTCAACGTCCCTATGGCCGAGCATTATTTGCAAGGCTTGCTGCGGCGCTGGAACGAGCATAAGCAGGCCTGGCTGCAGCTTGGCGTTGCGGAAGGCTCCACGCAGTTTAATATGACGCATTTGGCTTTGAATACCTCCGCTTTAAGGAACGGGGTAAGCAAGCTGCACGGCGAGGTGTCCCGCGATATGTTCCGCGCCTTTCACGGCAATATCGATGCGCGCGAGGTGCCGATTCAGCATATTACGAACGGCGTGCATATGGGCACGTGGCTGGCGCCTGAGCTTCAGCAGCTGTACAATCGTTTCCTCCCCGGCACCTGGCTGAAGCATCAATCCAATCAGGATCAATGGCAGGCCGTGAGCCTCCTCTCCGCCGAGTCCTTGTGGGAAACGCATATGGAGCTGAAGGAGAAGCTCGTCCGCTATGCCAGAGCCAATCTGCGGGAGCAGCGCAGGCGCAACGATATGCCGGCAGACAAGGTTGAAGAGGTGCGCGGATATTTATCCCCCCAAGCGCTCACGATCGGGTTTGCCCGCCGCTTCGCGACCTACAAGCGCGCCAACCTGATCTTCAGCGATCTGAACCGCCTGCACCGGCTCGTGAACGACGAGCACCGGCCCGTTCAGTTTATTTTTGCCGGCAAGGCGCACCCGGCCGATCTTCCCGGGCAGGAAATGATCAAGCAGGTGTACCGCATCTCCCAGATGGACCGCTTCCGCGGTAAAATCGTGCTTCTTGAAAATTACGATATCAATATGGCGCGCCATCTGGTGCAGGGAGTCGACGTATGGCTGAATAATCCGCGCAGACCTTATGAAGCAAGCGGGACCAGCGGCCAGAAGGCGGCGATGAACGGCGTCATCAATTTCAGCGTGCTGGACGGCTGGTGGGAAGAAGGCTACGACGGCAGCAACGGCTGGAGCATTCATGGCTCCAATGACGCGGACTGGCAAAAGCAGGAGCAGGAAAATACGGAATCGATCTACCGCCTGCTTGAGCAGGAAATTGTTCCTCTGTATTACAATCAAGGACAGCTGCCCCTGCAATGGATATCCCGCATGAAACGGTCCATTCAAACGCTGGCCCCTGTCTACAATACCGACCGGATGGTCATGGACTACACAAACAGCGTTTACGTGCCTGCGCTTCAGCGCACCTTGAAGTTTCTTGAAAATAACCATGACGCGGCTACAAAGGTTGCCGATTTCAAACGGTTCATTAAGGCGAATTGGCATCATGTGCGGATTCTCGAAATAAAAGACGGCGCGGGAAAACCGTCCGCCGGCCCGACCGCCCAAATCGCCTCCGTTTCCTCCGCTATGCGCAAGGAGATTTCAGCCACGGTCCGCTTCGGACCGGTATGGTATAAGGATACGGCGGTAGAGCTTGTTTATTACGAGGAACGCCCTGACGGCTGGCACCCGGTCGTCGTGCCCATGGAGCCTTACCGCGAGCTGGAGGACCGCGTGGTGCTGTACCGGGCAAGTATCCCTTCGCACCTGCAGCATCAGGCCCACTACTCCATTCGCGTCCGTCCCGTCAGCGCTAATTTTGCCACGGATTTCGAGCTCCCGCTTCTGACTTCGCAATAGATCTTTAGTTGTATTCTCCGCTCCCCTGACAGCCGCTCCCGGTTGTTTACGAGGCCACTGAAAAAGTCCATTAATGAAAAGGTACAGACTCTCAATATTTTGAGGGCGCTGTGCCTTTTTTCTTGTATACTTTAAAGTAATACGTCGGAAGGGTGAAGACCATGTTCCAGCCTCAACTTTCTTTTGCATTAAGCCCATACACAGCGCTATATGACCTCATCGTGCCGAAAGACAACATGCTACGCCAGATAAATGAGCTGGTTGACTTCTCCTTCGTCTACGACGAATTGAAAGCTAACTACTGTTTGGACAACGGCCGTAACGCCATCGATCCGTTGCGGATGTTTAAATATCTGCTTCTGAAAGCTATTTTCGAGGTGTCGGACGTGGATCTGGTCGAGCGCTCCCGGTACGATATGTCTTTTAAATACTTCCTTCAGATGGCTCCGGAAGAAGCCGTCATCGACCCGAGCTCCCTTACGAAGTTCCGCAAGTTGCGGTTAAAAAACATGGATCTGCTGGATCTGCTCATCGGCAAGACAGTTGAACTAGCTACTGCGCAAGGGATTTTAACGAGCACCTCCATCATCGTGGACGCGACGCATACAAAAGCCCGTTATAACCAGAAATCACCGAGGGAGATTTTACACGGACCGTTCCCGCAAATTGCGAAAAGCCATCTACTCTATCGACGAATCGCTGAAGGGGAAGCTACCTGCCAAGAACGCCGTGGATACGCTCGAGGCCGAGATCGACTATTGCCAGAAGCTCATCGAGGTTACCGAAACCGGGCTTGGTATCGCCCAACTGCCTAAGATTACAGAACCGTTGAATCTGCTAAAAGAGACCGTCGAGGATGACATAGAACAACTGCGCATCTCGCAAGATCAGGATGCGCGCGTCGGCCACAAGAGTGCAGATTCCTCGTTTTTTGGCTATAAGACGCATATTGCCATGAGTGAGGAACGAATCATTACGGCGGCAATTGTAACGACCGGAGAGAAGAACGATGGCAAGCAGTTGCAATCGCTCATCGAGAAAAGCAAGGCTGCGGGCATGGATGTAAAGACGGTAATTGGCGATATGGCCTATTCGGAAAAAGAAAACATCGCATACAGCAAGGAAAATCAGATTGAACTCGTCTCCCGGCTTAACCCACAAATCACCCAGGGTATGCGCAAAAAGGAAGATGAATTCGAATTCAATAAAGATGCAGGCATGTATGTATGCAAGGCAGGCCATATGGCGATTCGGAAAGCGCGGACAGGAAAAAAGGGAATCAGCAAAAACCAAAAGGACACTTACTATTTCGATGTGGAGCTATGCAAACGATGCCCCTTCAAAGAAGGATGCTACAAGGAGGGCTCTAAAAGTAAAACGTACTCGGTGAGCATTAAATCCGGGGAGCACGCCGAGCAGATGGCATTCCAGGAAACGGAGTATTTCAAAGAGAAGGCGAAAGAACGGTACAAGATCGAGGCCAAAAACAGCGAACTTAAGCACCGGCACGGGTACGACGTAGCCACGTCCTCGGGTCTGTTAGGCATGCAGATACAAGGAGCTATGGCCATATTCGCAGTAAACTTAAAGCGGATATTGAAACTGGCTGACTAAAAAATAGCGTAAAGCCCTATGAAAAATGCGGTACCCTCCGAGAAAATCGGAACAGGTGCCGCATTTTTTTTCGCCTAACGCCTGGACTCACCGAAAAAACGTAAGTTCTTCAGTGGCCTCGTTGTTTACGGGGGGCGTTTTTGACTAGGTCCAAATTCCTGCCATTGTGTTATTGTCGAATATTGATTATGATGGGAGTATGGATTGGATGATGTTTACAACTACTCTTCTATGGTGATTCTATGAATTGGAACCAAGTGTTAGCTTTTGAAATGGTTGCGCCTCGAATGAGCTGCAGCCTGATTATAGTCGGGGAAACCAAGGAAGGCACGCCTTTTTGCTATGAGGATCAGTTCACCCTTCAGAAGGTGGAAGAAGAGCATCTGGTCGTCTCTTTGGAGTTCCATACGATGAATCCGTTGGAAAAATTGCATCATGTATGTTTTATTGAATTTTCTTTCCGCGAACGGGGCATTTTGTATTATGCGTTCGTTGATCTTCTCCAGCTGGAGAACAAGCGTAACGTTATTTATTTAAAGCTGTCCGCACCGCAGGAATTAAGCGTGTTCCAGAACCGGAGATTTCAGCGGCTTCATCTGCCTTCGCGGACACCGTTGACATGCCGTATTGTCGGCATCCGCAAATCCTCCACTCATCAGGGCATCGCTTTTACAGGACATATTCAGGATATTTCGGCCGGCGGCCTGTCATTCGTTACGAATACGCGCATCTTTTATCCGCTGTATCTGGAGCTGAGCTTCGTGCTTCCTGGACCATCCCCACAAGTTTGTCGTGCACGGGGAGATTGTCAGGGTATCCAATTTCAGCAACGATTCGTACCGTATTGCCGTCGAATTCCGCGATATGCCGGAAAGCCTGACGCATCAAATCGACGAATACTGCTCCCGACCAACAGTGTAGGAGGAAAATCTTTTGAAGTATAATGTGATACACCGCGGCGACGACATCTCCATCCAGCTCATGCAGACATTTCACAAGTTAATCGGCCAATACGGTCTGGTACATGAAGTGGAGCATCCGGATGTGGTGCTGTCCATCGGAGGCGACGGCACGCTGCTGCATGCTTTCCACCAGTACAAGGAGCAGCTGGAAACGATCGCTTTCGTAGGCATTCATACGGGCCGGCTCGGATTCTTCGCCGACTGGAAGCCCGATGAGGTGGAGAATCTCGCAGAGCTGATGGGAGAAAGCGCCCGGCAGAACGATTTGCGGGTCGTCAAATATCCGCTTGTGGAAATTCAGATTACAACTCCTCAGGGTATCGAAACGCAGCTGGCGCTCAATGAGTTCACCCTCAAGGGCGTCGATGCCACGTTAGTTGCTCAACTACATATTAATGACGAGCTGCTGGAAACGTTCCGGGGCGACGGGATCTGCATCTCCACCCCGGCCGGCAGTACGGCTTACAACAAGAGCTTGGGCGGGGCTATTGTCCACCCTTCCCTGGATGCCATCCAGATTGCAGAGATTGCTTCCATCAATAACCGGGTGTTCCGGACCCTCGGATCACCGATTATTTTACCGAAGCACCACCACTGCGACATGTATCCGCGGGCGAATCAGAACATTCTGCTGTCCCTCGACCATGTCTACACGCAGCGCAACGATATTTTGTCGATCCGCAGCATGGTGGCTGCCGGCAAGAAAGTAAAATTCGCCCGCTTCCGTCCGTTTCCGTTCTGGAGCCGGGTGCGTGAAGCCTTTATCGGCTATGAGCCGCTCGGCGAAAGCAAGTCCTGATCCGAACAAAATCCCCTGTATGCAGACCGATGATTCGAATTCCAACGGCTGCCTGCAGGGGATTTTTAGCTTGGGCAGAACAAAACCGGCCCCTCTTCGCAGAGCCGGTTCCACTGCTTAATAATCCGATTGATTCGGAAATTTATGGCTGTTTTGCATGCTGCTTCGGTGACTTGTTGTTCTGATTTTGCGATGATCCCTGGCCTTGATTGCGCTGCTGGTGCTGGTTGCGGCGATGATGCGGCTTGTCCTTGGAATGATGATGCGGCCGCTCCCGGTGCTGGTGCTCCGACGGCTTGGATTCCTGCTGCTGCGCAGGCTGCTTCGGTGCATCGGCTGCCGGAGCGTTCTGCGCCGCTCCCATCGCGGTCGAAGGGACCTGCTCCTCTTGGCTGGAGGCCGGTGCCTCTTCCTCTCCCTCCGTGCCGCCCGCTGCATCCGGGTTAGCTTGCTGCTTCGATGGGACCTTCTCGATAATAAAATAAGCGCAGCCAAAATTGCAGTATTCATTAAGATAATCCTGTAATGTGGCGATAGACGATTCCTTGGTCGCCTTCGGGTGCGTTTCCTTGAAGAAACCACGCAGGCGAAGCTGATTATATCCCCAGTCGCCGACGATATAATCGTACCGCTCCAGTACTTCGCTGTAACGGTCCCGGAACGCCTCCGGCTTCCAGCCGTTTTTATGGTCGACTACCACTTCGTATGTTCGGTTGGCGATATGGATCAATGGGCTCATCCCTCCTAATAAAGCATTGGCTTCAAGCAAAAGCCTGCGGGAAACCGGAGTTCCCGGCGAAACAAATCATTCGAAAGCGTATTCTTTCTTTATATATTAGAAGAGAAGCGTCCGCATGCACCTTCCCTCCGTCTCTCCTTGGGGCCAGTGAGTAATGTATTAAGCCTGCTGAGCCGATTTCACCTGCTCATGCGCATGGTAAGAGCTGCGACCAGCGGACCCGATTCCACATGGTTGAAGCCGCGCTTCATGCCTTCGGCTCTCAGCTCTGCGAACTGTTCCGGCGTATAATAGGCGATGACCGGCAGATGGCTCGTCGTAGGCTGCAAATACTGCCCAATGGTCATAATATCGCATTGAACGGCTCTCAGATCTTCCATCGTCTGCAGAATCTCTCCCCATTCCTCTCCTACGCCCAGCATAATACTGGATTTGGTCGGGATGGACGGAGCGATCTTCTTGGAACGCTCCAGCAGCTCCAGCGATCTGCGGTATTTGGCCCGGGCCCGGACTTTATCGGATAACCGTTCAACGGTTTCTACGTTATGGTTCAATATATCCGGCTTGGCCTCAAGCACCGTGCGCAGGGACAGCTCATTACCGAGGAAATCCGGAATCAGCACCTCCACGCTGCACATCGGCAGTCTTTTACGGATCGCTGTCACGGTTGCGGCAAAAATCGAAGCCCCACCGTCCGCCAGGTCGTCACGGGCAACCGAAGTTACGACAACGTGCTTCAGCCCCATTTGCTCGGCCGCTTCCGCTACGCGTTCCGGCTCGCCTAAATCCAGCTCGGTCGGCAAACCGGTCTTTACCGCACAGAAACGGCACGCCCGCGTACAGATGTCTCCCAATATCATAAAAGTTGCCGTACGGTTCGCCCAGCATTCATGAATGTTCGGGCATTTCGCTTCTTCACAAACCGTATGCAATGTCTTGCCGCGCATCATATTTTTTAATTCTTTAAAATTATCTCCTGTGGTCAGCTTAATTTTAAGCCAATCCGGTTTACGCTCGATCGGTTGAGTAGCCATGGCTTCTTTCCCTGCTTTCTCGGTTCACTTTGTCCAATTCTCTTGAAGCTATTATAACAACGAAAGCTCGAACAATCCACTTTCCTTTTGAATTGTGATAAACTAGGAAGGAATCCGAAAGGATACGCAATTATACATAACTATGTCGGAGGATTACGTTTACATGATAAATGTGGAAGCTATTTTAAAGCTGGTTCGTTCCGGTGACTTGGACGTTTCGGAAGCCCAGAGGCATTTGGAGGAGTTGGCCAAAGCCGCCGCCTCTCCGGCGGACCGCGTAGATGATTTGGGCTTCGCCCAGCTGGACATCGACCGCGAAAGACGTACAGGCTTTCCCGAAGTGATCTTTGGCGAAGGTAAAACGGCCGAGCAGATCTGTACCATTTTTCAAAGATTCATGGAGCATAACGACCGTGTGCTGGCGACCCGAGTAAGCAAGGACAAGGCCGAGCGGATTCAGGAAAGCATCGCAGGTCTCGCCTACCATCCCGAAGCGCGCGTCCTGACTTGGGTGAAGCCCGGTCCGTGACACCCCCAAGCTCCGATTATGTCGCCGTAGTCTGTGCCGGGACATCCGATCTTCCTGTCGCTGAAGAAGCGGCGCTTACCGCCGAGCATATGGGCTGCCGCGTCGAACGCGTCTATGATGTAGGCGTAGCGGGTATTCACAGGCTGTTTAGAAGGCTTGACGTGATTCGTAATGCAACCGCTATCGTCGTTGCGGCAGGAATGGAAGGCGCTCTGACCAGCGTGATCGGCGGCCTGGTAGCCAAGCCGGTCATAGCCGTTCCTACAAGCATCGGCTACGGCGCCAGCTTCAATGGATTGGCCGCGCTGCTCGCCATGCTGAATTCATGCTCGCCGGGAGTATCGGTCGTGAATATTGATAACGGCTTCGGCGCAGGATACAACGCTTCATTAATATATAAAATGACGACAAAGAGGGGTTAAGATGAAAATAGCTTATTTGGACTGCTTTTCCGGCATAAGCGGAGACATGACTCTCGCAGCCTTAGTGGATGCGGGCGCAGACCGCGGCTATATAGAGGAAGAGCTTAGTAAAATCAGCATCGAACCGTTCACCCTGGATTGGAAGCGAGTGAATAAAAAAGGGATCTCCGCCCTCAAAATGGACGTCGTGCTCGATCCCGATACTCCGCCTACCTACCACCGCCATTATTCGGAAATCGTCAAGCTCATCCATGCCGCCGGCTTTAAAGAGCGGGTGGTTCAGCTAAGTTTGGCTATTTTCGATAAAATCGGCGTGGCGGAAGCCAAAATTCACGATGTTCCTGTGGAAAAGCTGCCCATTTTCACGAAGTCGGCGCTATGGACTCCATCGTAGACGTTATCGGCGTAGCGCTGGCAATGGACTCGCTGGATGTAGAGAAGATCTACTCCTCGCCGGTTCCCCTCGGTTCCGGCACCGTCCGCTGCGACCACGGCATCTATCCGGTACCGGCACCGGCTACTCTGGAGATGATGCGCGGGCTGCCTATCGCCCCGACTCCTTATGCGATGGAAATGACGACGCCTACGGGCGCAGGAATTATTTCCGGAATCGTGGATGAGTTCGCCAAGGGCTATCCTCCGATGATCGTCGAATCGATCGGGTATGGCGCGGGCACACGCGATCTGCCGAACCAGCCGAACGTCCTGCGGGTCGTAATCGGGAAAGCGGATCCTTTTATCCATAAATATCAAGTGTACCCGGCTGCAATTCAAGCGGCGCCGGAAGCGCACACCCATCATCATCATGAACACAGCCATGATCACGGTCACTCGCATAGCCATGATCATCACCATGATCACGATCATTCGCATAGTCACGATCATCATCATGATCACGATCATTCGCACAGCCACGATCATCACCATGATCGCGGTCATTCGCACAGTCACGATCATCACCATAATCACGATCATTCGCATAGTCACGATCATCGCCATGATCACGATCACTTGCATAGCCATGAGCAGCATCATGATCACGACCATTCGCACAGCCATGATCATCATCATGGGCACGACCACGATCATTCCGAGACCAATGCGCACAGCGGCGGGACTCATACACCGTTGAAGCAATAAAAATAAACAAGCCGCCGGAACGGGCCAATGCCTCGTTCCGGCGGCTTGTTTATTTGATCGGGTAGAGGGTGAAAGGCCTGGCCGGCCTAAGCTTTTTCATTGAGAAAAAGCCTGCGCACTTCGTCATACACCTGCTTTAAAGGAACTCCATGCGCCTTCGCCGCCTGTTCACACTCTTTAAACTCAGGGGCAAACTGAACCAGCTCGCCGCGGTGATAGCCGCATTTCACATGAATGTCTCCCCACGGCGTGCTCACTTGCCGGAATTCTCGGCCCAGCCGATGGCAGGCCGCGCGAAGATAACGCAAGCCAATGGTAGTCGTCTCACGGAAAATAATCTCTTCCACGGCCGCAAGCATACGCTCGTCCAGCAGGACATTCAGCATAACGCCGGGACGGCCTTTTTTCATAATAATCGGTACCCAGTACACATCATTGGCTCCCGCATCAAACAAACAGTCTCCAACGAACGAGCACAGCTCCGGATTCATATCGTCGATGTTCGCTTGAAGCAGCAGCATATTTTCGTCCACATGCTCTTCTCGGTGCTGAAACCCCATCTCTTCTCTCCTTCCAGCCAATTTGACATATGCTGCTATTATAAATGGCTTCCGCCCGGAAGAAAAGGAGCAGCGGAGGATAAAAAAAACTTCTCCAACACAATCTATAGGTAACTATTATATTGCCGAACAGATTTCTATTGTGGAGGGAAAATTGCTTATGGCAGCGACATGGAAACGTTCTGTCCTTGCATTAACTTTAGGTGGAAGCCTGCTGCTCGGTTCCTCGCTGCAGGCAGCCGCCGCGCCGCAGCCGAAAGCGCCGAAAGCGGACCCCAAAAAAACGGAAGCCAAGAGCATGAAAGCCGTATTCACCGAACGCAAGGACCTATTCGATAAAATCAGCGCCGTAACCGGGATTCCCTGGTATTATTTGGCCGCAGTCGATCAATATGAACGGACGATTAATCTGGCGCGCAAGCGTCCCGCGGGAGACCGGATGATCGGCATTTATTTTTCCGAGCTGCAATGGTGCGGGCTGATGAATCCCGATCATGAAGATTCGAATCAGGCTACCATCGCGTTATTCAACGGCATAGGCCGGGACGGCTCCGGTGACGGCAAGGCTGATCGGTCCAACGATATGGACGTACTTTACTCCATGTCCATGCTCCTGTTGAAATACGGAACGGTCGAAGACGGACCTGCGTATCGGCCTGTGGCAGTATTACCAAAACACGCGCAGCGTGGAACGAATCCAGCAGTTCGCCAAAATCTACAGCACGTTCGATACGCTGGACCTGCACGAGCATACTTTTGTCATGCCGCTGCGCTCCGACTATTCCTATCGCAGCACTTGGGGGGCAAGCCGGGGCTGGGGAGGCTACCGGATCCATGAGGGAACCGATCTATTCGCCGGTTATGGGGTTCCCGTCCGAAGTACCGCGTACGGAATTGTCGAGGTTATGGGCTGGAACCCGTATGGAGGCTGGCGAATCGGCATACGCGATTTGAATAACGTGTATCACTACTACGCTCATTTGTCCGGGTTCAATAAGGAAATCAAAGAGAACGACATCGTCAAACCCGGCCAAGTCATCGGATGGGTCGGCAGCTCCGGTTACGGCAAGCCGGGAACGTCCGGCAAATTTCCGCCGCATCTGCATTACGGTTTGTACCGCGACAACGGGCTGACGGACTGGTCGTTCGATCCTTACCCGCACCTGCGTAAGTGGGAGCGCGAGGAACGGATGGGGACGAAGAAATAACGGGAGCGGCACGATTTTTCAGCTTCCCCCGCATAATGAACGGGCAGCTCCAGCCTTTGCCGGACCTGCCCGTTTTCATTTTATTTTGGTGCAGCAGCGCTGTGCCCGATGTCTCCTGCGCCTTCTTTTCCTGCGTCCTGCATGGCGCCTTCCTTCGTCGACGGCGTACTGACCTTCGGCAGCGCCAAATTGGGCAGCGTAGGGGCGTTGCTGCCGCCTCCTACCGGATTGCCTTTGCCGTCGTAATAATAAGCCGGAACATCTCCCACAACGAGCGCATACGAAATCGGAACCTCCGTCTCCACGATCTCAGGCACCGCGTCAAATGGAATGATGACCGTCACTTCCGCCGTAATGCGGATAAACACCTCGACCAGAATCATGTTAATGCCCGCGTTCTGTGTACGCGTATCCAGATCGACCTTGACCGCCCCGGCAGGTACCAGCCGAATCGGAATATTCGGGCCGAACGAGGCCAGAATCGTGCTGTTCATCGCTTGACCCAGCGGGATATGCTCCCGGATATCCTTCAGGCCGGTAAGCTGATTTTGTACCGTAGAGATGGTATCCGCGGTAATCTTCATATGCTCGGCGTAATTCAGCATGAAGCCGGTAATTTTCCCGTTGGTGTCCGTTCGCCAATCGATCAGCTTGTCAAAATTCGTATTCCTTGCGATTTTGTCGGAAATGGCGGCATTGATGGATTGCGTCGCAATCTGCTTGATCCGGATTTTGGCCAGATTGGTCAGTGGCGGGGTCAAATTTTTCTCAATATAAATAAACGACTGCACCATAAACAAGAGCAGAATGATAAGTATGAGCACGATGTTCCGTTTGGTCCGACGCACTCCCGTCGGGCTGCTTTTCCACCTGCGCCTGAACACCAGCATTCGCACGCTTAAGTCCCCCCTATCTGCTAAGGCATGTACGGAAGTACTATACAGCTTATGCATCGAGGCGGAAAAAAGAAGAGCAGGCCCTCCTCGGTCAAGGAAAGGGCCTGCTCCGGCCTGCTACAGCTCCGCCAGCTGGCGAAGCACGAAATCGCGGGAAAAATCCATATTCTGATGCTCGACGCCTTCCATCGTTATATGGACCTTCGGCTTATGCTGCTGGACGAGCTCCATAAACATCCGATAATTCAGATTGCCCAATCCCGAGGAGACGGTCTGCAGCTTGCCGTTGTCGTCCAGACGAACGTCCTTGGCGTGAATGCTGACAATGCGGTGTCCGTGGAGACGGAACGCCTCCTGCATCACTTCTTCCCGCCGCTCGTAGTTGTCCTGATTGAGCAGGTTGCACGGATCCATCACAACGCCGATATTGGAGGACGGCACCTCGTCGATAATCTGCGCCAGCTCCTCGGCCGTGCCGATCAAATGGCGCTGTGCAGCCTCCAGACCGATAATGGCGCCCCATTTCTCCGCTTCCTCCACCAGCTCCTCCACCGCGCTGCGCAAGCGCTGCCAATGGCGGTCGCGCTGATCCGTTTCGGGCACGCCGACCTCGGTCGCCACAATTGCCGTGCCGAAATGCCGGGCGTGGCGCAAATGCTCCTTAAACCGATCCACATTGTGACGGTAGTTCGCATCGTCCAGGTCGACCAGGCTGACGTAGCAGCCCAATACAGGGATCGAGACGCCATGCTTGTCGAACGCCTCGGCAATCGTGTTCGCGAGACCGGGGCTCAGCTTGCCCAAGCTGCAGTCCACATCCGTAATCGCTTTCGAAAGAGCGAGCTGCACATATTTGAATTGTTTCGCTCCTACCTGCTTCGCGAGCTCGGCGTAAGGAAGCGTCCCGACGTTATGCGCTAAAATTCCTACTGACATGACCAACTCATCCTCTCATCGCGTATAGCTGTGAAATAAATGTACTTATTCTAAATGATACCTGATTTCGTCCGGTTAGAAAAGACGAGCCCGCTCGCTGAAGCTCGGACAGCGCTGCGAACGCACCTCTCCTCTTCGCACCGTATGGGTCCATTAGATAGCTGTAAGGGGCGCGAGTCCTGGATATGCAGTACCAGAGCAGCAGCAGATGGCATCGTAAGAACATCAGTAGAAAATCAGAAGAGTATGGAAGGACAACCAAGCCTCAGGCCCTCAACCTTAGCCTCGAACGGCCCCGTAAATAAACGTATTGTCCGTCTCGTGGCCATGGCCGTCGTAAGCCGCTGCAAAAAAAGACTTGCCGCCGCAATATCGGGGCACCGGTGCCCCTCCCTGCAGCTCGGCCGTCAAGTGCAGAAGAGCCAGCGGCTCCAGCGCGTCGAGCTTCGCATACGCATGGCGCGGGCTCGGCATGAACAGGCTGCGGTGATAGCGGTGCACCAGCAGCTGATCCCCGATCCGCTGCGCGAGCTGCAGAAACTTCCCGCGGCCTGTCGCACGGTACAGCTCCAGCGCGGCGAAAATGCCGACAGGGTCGGAGCAGCGGAAGGCCAGGTTCAATCCGGAAGGCGCGCCCGAGCCGCTTTCGATGTCTCCAAGCCCCAGCCCCTGGCCCATGCTGCGGGCAATGTCCCACAGCCGCCCGTTACCGGACAAGCGGAAGCCCATCGCATAAGACCAGAGCAGCAGCAGGTCGGCTTTTCTCGCCTGGAGCGCTTCTCCTTGCTTGCCGTAATAGCCGCTTTTCTCCATAATAAGCCTGGTCAAGCGGGTTCCGTTCGTCAGCACCGGATGAATCGATTGATCTGCGAAATCGTACGAATATCGGCCGTAAGCCAATAAGTCCTGCACCGCCAGTTCGCGGAACGGCGCTCCCGCGCCGCCAAGCGTTTCGGATAAAACCATGCGGCAGAGCGCGGCTTCGCCGATGATCGTATGCACCTGCCGCGCCACCGAGAGTGTCGCTTCCATAGGCTCGTGCTCCTTCAGCTGCTCGCCAAATTGATCGATCGCCCGGTCACCGCGGACACCCGGCAATACGGATATGCTGAACTGATAGCCGCCGAGCCCCGTGTCGGGATGACGTGTCGCCGCATAGCGTTCGGCCAGCCTGATCCCCCATTGGAGAGGCTGCTCCTGTCCGGTGAACCGGTGCAGCATTCCTGCCGCATAATATAAATCGCTGCCGGCATTAATAAAGGTCAGGCCCTTACCCGTAAAAAATACCGGGCTGCCGGCATATTCCTTCTCCCACACCGAAGCTTCCGCCCCATGAGAAACGGCTGCTCTCCCGGCGGGCGCCGGCTGTCCGTGCCTGCTGAATTCCAGGCTGCTCCAATCCGTAACGTGCGACTCCCACAAGGCTTCAATATAAGCTGCCGTTTCATTCGGATCGACGCGGTTCATCAGCTCGTAGTACGGATAATGGCATTTCAGCTCATGCTGCGGCCCTTTATCGGAAGCAAATATTTGACGCTTCGTTTGCAAATCGAAGGCCATATGCCCTCCCCAGCACAGCAGCTTCCCGTATCGAAGCCGGTCCAAGGCGTAACGAACCGTATCCTCGGCACGCTCCCGATAACGGGAAAGCCCCGTAAGCCCGGAAAGTCCATCGAGCGTACGGAGCCAGTTTTGCTGATTGGCCAGATTGGATACGATCCAGGCTTCCCCCTGCGACCGCCACTTGACAGGCTCATGCGTCACTGCATGCAGCCCGTCGGCGAACAGGGGCGTGGATACCGAGCCGTAACGGTCGCCGGCATGCTCCAGCATGAAATCAGCATAATGACGGACGGCTTGCACATACCGTTGATTCATCTGATCCGCCTCCCTGGAAATGAATGTCGTACTTTTATTGCTTCAGCTTATACTCCTACCTTGGCATGACCGGACAGCACTTCGTCGATCCGCACTGCACGCTGCTCCTTCACCGAGCGCCATACGGCCTCGCCTGTGCCGATGGAATAAGCGCCGTCCTCGCTGCCGGACAGGATCGCATAAGATCTTGCCGGGTCCGGACCCAGGAACAGATCCTCCAGCAGTACAGGATCGCCGCCGCCATGACCGCCTTCACGCTGAACGACATGAATCGTTTCCTTCGAACCGAACAACGGGAAATAGTCAATCGTCTGAACCTCTGTCGGGAATGGAGTACGGGCCGGAGCATGATATTCCATCGTTTCCAGTCTTCCCTTGGTGCCATTGATCGCAAGACGGTATCCTTCGTAAGGCAGAGAGAAGTTAACCGAATAGCTCAGTAATGCACCTTGGTCGTACCGCACGGTACAGGCATACGTGTCCTCGATATTAATCTCGGCGTCGTAGATACAGGCATCCGGACGATAGTTGGAATAAGCCTGCTTGCCCTGTTCCTCTTTCACGGTACCCAGGTGATCGTCCTTGATCTGCACATCCCGGCTTCGTGTCGACCAACGCTTGTAGTAAGCGCAGTCCTGCCGTACGTCACAGGTGCCGCAGTGGCGTCCGTTTTCTTTCCTCGGGTTCAGCTCGCCCTCCGGACCGTAATAATTTAACGCGCCGAAAGCGAACGCTTCGACCGGCTTTTGCCCGATCCACCAGTTGACCAGGTCGAAATGGTGAGAGCTTTTATGAATGGACAAGCCGCCGGAAATTTCACGAATCCGGTTCCATCTTTTAAAATAACTGGAGCCGTGGTACGTATCGATATACCAGTTCAAATCGACCGAGGTGATGCGGCCCAGCTTGCCCTCCAGCACCATCTCTTTAATTTTGGTATGAATCGGCGCATAGCGGTAGTTGAAGGTAACCGTTACCTTCCCTTTACTGTTTGCCTCGGCATCCATAATCCGGCGGCAGTCAGCCCCTGTCGTAGCCATCGGCTTCTCCGTCAAAACGTCAAGATCATGCTCAAGCGCTTGAATAATATAGCCTGCATGCGTGTCGTCCCGGCCTGTAACGATGATGACATCGGGCTTCGTTTCCGCCACCATCCGGCTAAAATCGTTCGGTCCGTACTCGGCTACCTCAGATAGCTGCGGATATTTCGTCTTGCATACTTCATGCCGCCGCGGGTCGATATCCAGCAGCCCCACCACCTCGCAATGGGCCGAAAACGTATTCAACATCGGGCCGATAAACATACCGATCGCCCGGTTACTGACTCCGCATACTGCGTATCTTTTTTTCATAATTTCGTACACTCCTTTTCATGTCCTGTGTCATTATATGGTTCGCGGAAACAATTCCCTCGCTGCCACCGAAAAAACAAGCGCAACAACCAGGTCACCCACCGGCTGCTGCGCTAACGTGCTGCATATCGAAAAAGGGAGTGCTTACCCCTTTACCGAGCCAAGCATAACGCCTTTAGCAAAGTGCTTTTGCAGGAACGGGTAAACAATCAGAATCGGAATCGTTGCAAATACGATAACCGCCATACGAATGGTCAAAGGCTGAATTTCCGTCTCTTCGAATCCGGTATCGCCGATCCGGCTTTGCGCCAAAATAACGATCTCGCGCAGCAGTACCTGCACAGGCCATTTGTTATTGTCGTTGATGTACATGATCGCGTTAAAAAATTGGTTCCAGTGGCTTACCGCATAGAACAAACCGAACGTTGCCAAGGCAGGCATCGAAAGCGGAAGAACGATACGGAACAATACGCCCACGTCGTTGCAGCCGTCGATCCGCGCGGAGTCTTCAAGACCGTCGGGAATCTGCTGGAAAAAGTTTTTCAAGACGATCAGATTGAACGCGCTGATCGCATTCGGAATCATCAACGACCACAGGGAGTTGGTCAGCCCCATCGCTTTGACAACGAAATAAGTAGGAATCATCCCGCCGCTGAACAGCATCGTGAACAGTACGGCGAGCAGGATCGTCTGTCTTCCGCGCAGCGTTTGGCGGGCGAGCGGATAAGCCATCAGCGAGGTAAACAGCAGGTTGATTGCCGTACCTACAGCTGTGATGTAGATGGATACTCCCAAGCTTTTAATCAAAGTATCCGTAGAGAAAATGTATTCATAAGCGGACAAGGACCATTCCTTAGGGAACAGGATGAAGCCTCCCTTGGCCACTTCATGCGGGCTCGTAAAGGACACCGCAAGAATATAGATGAACGGGAGCACGGTAGCCAGACCGATGATGGCCAGCAGCACGTAGTTTACGCCGTCAAATATTTTGTTGCCGATCGTTTTATCGTAGTTCATATGTTAACCCTCCTGAGAGTTTTTGCGGGCTCTCCGCGCTCTTAGTAGACACCCTCTTGACCGAACTTTTTGGCGAGCCAGTTGGAGCCGAGTACGAGGAAGAGGCCAACGGCCGATTTAAATAAGCCTACCGCCGCGCTGTAGCTGAATTGCGACTGCGTCAAACCTTTGACATAGACGTACGTATCGAACACTTCGCCGACATCGCGGTTGGTTGGCGTCAGCATCAGGAAGATGTGCTCAAACCCGGAGTCCAGGAAGTTCCCCAAACGAAGAATCAGCAGAATAACGATCGTGCCGCGGATCGCAGGCAATGTAATATGCCACAGCTGTCTCCAGCGTCCTGCGCCGTCCATCCGTGCCGCTTCATACAGCTGCAAATCTACACCGGATAACGCGGCCAGGAAAATGATCGTGCCCCAGCCTACTTCTTTCCAAATCGATTGCGAGACAATCATTGTCCGGAACCACTCGGGCTCGAGCAGAAAGGCAATTTTCGTTCCCGTCAGCGCGAAGATCAATTCGTTAAAAATACCGCCTTCCGTCGTCAGAAGGATATAGAAGATACCGACAACAACAACCCAAGAAACAAAGTGGGGAATGTAAACCAGGGTCTGCACAAAGCCTTTGAACTTCTCGCTTCTTACTTCATTGAGCATCAAAGCCAGAACAATCGGAAGCGGGAAAAAGAATACCAGGTTGTACACGGCCAGCAGCACCGTATTACGGAACAGATCCCAAAACTGCGGTTCGCTGAAAAAGCGTTCGAAATGCTTTACTCCAACCCAAGGGCTGTTCATAATGCCCAGAAACGGCTTGTAATCCTGAAATGCCATAATGATGCCGTACATCGGTACATACTTGAAAATAATGAAATACAATACCCCCGGCAATAGCATCAAGTACATCCATTTGTCCCGAATGAGATCTTTGGCAAGAGCGCTTCTTTGAAGGACTTTACTCTTTTTGTCAATGTTATTTGCGCTTACTTCGGCATTCTGTGTACTCATTAGCTGTCCTCCTAACCTATAACGTGATCGTTTGTGAACTCATTATCACCCGGCTGGTAGGAACATGCTATCACTTGTATTCAACTTGTTATCACCAAGGGCTTTTCCCGCACAGGTATGAAGATTAGGGGAGCGGAATAGTCGTTTTTTAACCTGCGGATGCTCTGAATTTAACCTTGGAACAATCGATGCAATATGCTCCCGGGCGGGCTTTTAGCGTTGGAGGGCCACTTAAATCCGGGGGCCCTTGAACAACTTGGAAATCTTTAGAGCCTCAGAGGGCCATACGGTAGTGCGTGGGAAGGAATGGGTATGGGGTGCCAGCCGTTGTTGAGTCGTATTCCATTGATCAGGTCAGGCGGGTGGAACACGGCTACAAAGACGGCCCGTAAACTTTCCCCCCTACCCATTCCTTCTTCTGATCTGCATTAGAGATTTCTGCTGCGGTTCTTTTTCGGTCTGTACCCGTTTCTTCGAAACGGCGGCCGGCTTCTACCCTTGTCTTCTTTCAAAACAAAAAAAGACCCGAAGGAGCCTTTTCGCTCCCTCAGGTCTTTCGAACCGAGCCTAGCCTTCTTTATTATGCTGCTCGCGGTATTGGCCCGGGGTCATGCCGACAATTTTCCGGAAGGTCCGGATAAATGCGGTCGTGTTCGTATAATTCAGCTTTTCCGCAATTTCGGACACCTTTAAATTCGTATTCTCCAGCCACGTTTTGGCCATATTCATCCGGTAATCCGCCAAATATTCGCTGAAATTGATGCCCATTTCCTTCTTGAACACGCGGCTCAAATAGACAGGGTGGAAATTCAGCGTCGACGCGCAGGCCTCCAGTGAAATATCCTGGTCGTATTTCTCATGAACCAGCTTCACCATCTGATTCGCGATATTGACGTACTGCGATTCGGCTTGATGATTCAGAAACCCGATAATCGGTTCGAATAAGGTCTTTTTAAACCACTTGATAATGTCCTCCAATGTGTTGAGCTTCAGGAAATAATCGACGGTCGCCTTGTCTCCGAGCACCTTCTTCACCGCGCCGCCCTGCTCCTGCACCAGCTGGAACGCTTTGGAGATCAACTGCATCATCAGCACCGGATATTCATTGAAATGAATGTCCTTTTCCACTATCGCAGAGATATATTTCTCAAAGACAAGATCGACCCGCTCCATATCGCCGAGCTTCAAAGCATTGATCAGCTGATCCTCAAGCAGCTTCAGCTGGGTGTACACCGTCACTTCCAGATCTTTTTTGCCTGCGTCGATATCCTCGTAATGCACGATAATATCGTTGCCGAGGCTCATTCTGCATTTCAGCGCCTCAAGACATTCGCCGTAGGCATGAACGGAGGCCGACGCTTTCTCGAAAGGACGGCTGATGCCGATGCTGACTCTAAGCTGCAAAAACTCGCGTACCTTCTGCTTAATCAGCTCCGCAGTCTGGAAGAAGTGCGCCTTCAGCTCCGCCTCGTCATCGGTCTGGCATACGAGCAGCGTCACCTGCGACTGGTCGAGCAGCACGGGACTGAAGCGTTCCCCCTGCGGCACCAGCTCGCCTACGATATTGTTGATCGCAAACAGCAGCAGCTCCTTATCATGCTCCTGGTACCGGGTCTCCTGCAGGGTATCGATCTGTACGGCGAGCACGCCAAGCCGCTTCCATTCGGCAGGGAATCCGTACAGCTGCGCGCGGTAGGCGAAGTCTTTGTCCGATATTTGACCCGTGAACAGCTTCAGCACGAAGAACTCCGTCAATTGGCTGAACTGTCCCTGCACCTGCTCCTGCAGCTTCTTCTCCGTGCTGAACAGCGTACGGAACCGCTGCTCGATGGATACCAGCTCATCCTTATGCTGCTGACCCTCCACCTCGATATCTTTGGTAAATTCGAACAGCCTCTTGATCGGCGAATACATGCGGCGGGTTCCATAAAAAGCGAACAGAGCGACCAGCGCAAATATAATGGTGCAAACGAAGAACGTCACCCATGCGATTTTTTTGGATTGCTTCGTAATATCTTCAATCGAAACCGCCGACACATAGGTCCATCCATTGTAGGGAGACAGCCGGTAAGAAATCCCCATCTCCTTATGGTTGATCACCGCATTGACAAAGCCGGATTCGTCATTATTTTGGTGAACCTTCTCCGAAACCATCGTGTAAATCTGCTGATTCGGGTCCGCTTGACTGTCTTCGTACAGGAAATTTTGCCCATTCCGGTCCAACACGTACACGTCGCCCAGATTCGTATTCGACGACAGCAGCGTTTTGATCTGGCTGTTCAATATTTCAACAATCAGCAGACCCTTGGGCTGGTTCGTGGCCGACACGACAGGAATCTTGTATACCATGCGGATCGATTTGGGAGAGCTCGTGTCCTCTACGGCCGAATCCCCATCCATCCCTGCAGTCCCGTTCGGATCCGCCCCTGCGTCGGAAGCCGTCTTAGGATTTTCGGTTAACCAGAACAAGCTGTTCGGGTGCTTCGCATAGGATAGAAACAAATCCCGGTCCGGGGACGTGCTCAGCTTATGAAAAATAGCGAAGCTCATCAGCCAATCCATATTTAAATTGACCAGATAGGCCTCCCGAATCGGAGTAAACGTTTGCAAATTATAAAGGCCCCGGGACAAATCGCGCAGCTTTAAGAAATCATCGGCGGTCAGGGCTTCGTTCAACGAGGAGAGCACCAGCGGGGAGTTCACGTACTGCAATGATGTCAGCTCCAGCGTTTTTAGCGATTGCTCCACCCGCATCTGCGTTTGAAGCAGCACCTGCATATTGCCTTCCTTGACTTTATTCTCAATATCACCGGCCGCGATATAATAGGAAATCAATCCGATCGATATAACTGGAATCGCCGCAAGAATAAAATTCAAACTCAAAAGACGCAACAAATATTTCGGCACTTGGCGATTCCCTCCCGTGGCGTAGTTTGGATACAGTCAAGTTCAACTGCGGGCAAGAAGCTCCATCTCCATACACATATGGACGAACGTAGCGATTCCGTGAAGATCATTGGTCTTACGCTCGCGCTGCACATAGTACTCATACGTTCCGGCACTCGTACCTACACATATATCAGGAATACGCATGAATCCGTTTTCCGTAAATTCGATTCGCTTTAAAACGCTTTCGTAACCGCGCAGAGCAGCCTCCGCGGCCGAACTGTCCGCTATCCCTGCTCTGGAAGCTTTGGATAAGCAGAATACGAATAGGGTCGAGCAGGAAAGCTCCAGCCAATTGTCCGGCCTGTCTCCCTTGTCAACGACTTGATACCATAAGCCTGTGGAGCGATCCTGATAGGCACTGGACCCTCTGGCCACCGCGACAAAATGCGGACTAAGGCGTTCCGCTGAGGATATCCTTCAGGCAGATAATCCAAAATTTCGGCCAGCGCAAAGCCATACCATCCGACGGAACGGCCCCAAAATTCAGGCGAACGCCCCGTGACCTTATCGGCCCAAGCCGCTTGGCGGCTGTGGTCCCACGCGTGATATAGAAGACCCGAGCGCTCGTCAGCCATATGTTTATGCATCAGCAACGCTTGCCGGACGACCAGGTCGAATAACCCGGGTTCATTATACAGCAAGCCGTATTTTACTGCAAACGGGCCAGCCATGTAAATCCCATCCAGCCACATTTGATTAGGATAAATATCTTTATGCCAAAAGCCGCCGTCCGGCGTCGTTTGCCAGTTATCCAGCCGCTCCCGCAAACGGGCTGCCGCTCTGCGGTACTTAAGCTCCCCGGTTTCCTGCTCCAGAAGCAGCAGCAGCTGACCCGGCATCAAGTCGTCCAGATGCGCCTTCACGGAAATGTCGCCTGCCGGACTAATATAAAGATCGACATAGTCCTGAATATAATGTAAGTAGACAGACTCGCCGGTTACCCTCCACAGCTTTTCCATCCCCTGCAGAAATACGCCTTGATGGTAATGCCAACGGTTAGCCGGGGGCAAAGCATCCGGTGTATATTGTGCGATAACCGTATCACAGGCTCTTCTGGCCCATGCCAAAGGCGAGTCATTCAATGTAAGCTTGCGCCGATCCGGAGGTGCAGTCAATTCCATTCATCCCCTTATTCTAATCCTTAGCTCATCTTTCTCCTCTATCTTGAAATAAGTTGCGGTTACAAGCCATAGTCCAAATTTAACTTTATAGTGGAAAACGTCGAAAAGAGGCGCCGGATCAGCTCCCGATACGCCTCATTGCTCCATGATTAGCCTTTCACTTTCATGTCTCCTGCACCTGCTCTTCAGAGGACTGCAATCTGAATTCAGCTTCCGTCATCAGCGGCTTTCGCCCGAATTTCAGCCTGTACTCCCCTGGAGTCATGTCTTGGCTTCTTCGGAAAGAACGGATAAAATTTTGCGAATTTTTATACTGCAGCCGTTGGGCGATTTCTTTCACCGGTATGTCCGATGCAACCAGCCATTTCCTGGCCTTATCATGACGGTACTTGGCCAAATATTCGCTGAACGTGATATTCATCTCTTTATTGAACAGCCCGCTTAAATAGTTCGCATTATATTGCAGACGGCCGGCCACCGATTCCAGCGACAGCTCCGTATCGTATTCTTCCTGAATAATATTTACAATCCGCTCAAGCAAATGGCGCTTATGCGATTTCACCGTCCCTTGAATCGCATGAAGGGAAGGGTTCATCAGCGTTTCTCGAAACCAGCGCTCGGCCTCCCCGGCATTCCGAAGTGCCAATACCTCTTGAAACAGCGAGGCTGGCATGGGCAGTCCCTTATCAGCATACACACCCCACTGCTTGATGTGATCGAGGAACGTAAGAAGCAGACGTATGAGAGACATCTCCAGCGCAAGCGGGTGAAGCGGCGGCTGAAACAGGTCCCCGAATCATTTGATTCAACACCTGCCCCGCCCGCTCCGCCTCAGCCGTCTTCACGGCCTCCAGCCATTCCGTCTCCAGCGGATGAGCCTCCGGGAAAGGAACGCTCTGCCCCTTCGGCATCGCTTCAAAATAAAAAACCGCCCCCGCCCGCTCCGGCCAAGAATGAAAATTGATCGCTTGGACACTCTCCCGAAATGCCGCCGGACACTCTTTCACATGCTCGAATAAGGTACTGACGCCGAAGCGCGTTTTTAACCGGATATAGTGAAATACGGAGGTTTGCACGGCAGTAATCCAGTCCTCTATCACGCCGCGGAACGCCTCTTTCGTCTCGCAGTCATGCATCACGAGCAGCGTAACCGTCCGGTCTACCAGGATCGGCGCAAGCCGGTCAGATTCCGGGATCAGCTCCTCAATCATATTTTGAATCGAAAAATAAAGCAGCCCCCGTTCTTCTCACCGAACCGCGTTTGTTCGAGCGGCTCAATCTGAAGGGATAAGACGGCGTACCATCTTCGGTCCTGAACGCGGCAGCCCGTCGATTCCAGTTGATCTATCATATCCCCCCAGTTCAAATGTTCGTGGAGCAGCGGAAAAATCATATACGGCTTCAAGCGGTTCGCTTGAGAGCGCAGCTTCTCCTCCAGCTTCCGTGTATTGTCAGATAAGTTAGTTACCTCCTCCTGCAGCCGCTCGTGGTGCCGCCGGGCGGCATGCTGAGCCTCGACAGCCGCCGGATCGGCAGGCTGCGGCGATAACGCACGAGAGGACGAGGCGCGGCGCGCTTGAAGAAGCTTCAGCCCCGCCAGCGTGGCGAGTAGTCCATACAGCAGCAGAATCCATTCACTCCAGGGAACGGAACGGATGCCGTCACCATAGCTTCCCTGCTCCCGCCAAATAAGAACCGTTGCCGCAGCAACCAAACCAAACGGAAGAATTCCCTTATAAAGCAGTTGAAGCTTACGTAACCGCAGCAAGAAATCAGCCTCCCCCGGAAACTTTTCTTTCATCGATCCGGATTCATTGTAGCTCCAATTCGGTTACAAGCCATCATCCTGAGTTAACTTCCGTCTGCCGCGCACGCAGATAAGCAAAAGCGGCATACTGCTGTTTCCCGCCAAATCGGCAGTCCCCGCCCAGCTGACGCCCCGGCCTGTCAAAAGAAAAGAGCCGCCCGCGGCGGCCCGAACTTATAGATAAAACCCATGGTTTTAGTGTGATACTCCGGTGGGACCTTCTCCTTCACGCTGTTGAGACCCGTGAGAGGAATAAGGATAAGCAACAGCCTAAGCCAACGGACGGCAGCCCTAAAGCATTCGCCGCTACGCTTGTTTGAAAAAGCGGACGCAGGTCGGCTTGGAAACCGAAACTTGCTCTCCGGCCGCTTCGAGCTTGCCGCTTGTCCGGTCGACACGGAAAACAACCACGGAATCGGTATCCCTATTGGCTGCCAGCAAATAGTCTCCGCTCGGCGTCAAGCTGAAATGTCTCGGATGCCCGCCTAAGGTGGATTGATGCTGCACCAGGCTCAGCTTCCCGGTTTCGGCATCGATGGCAAACACGACAATACTGTCATGCCCCCGGTTCGATCCGTATAAATAAGAGCCGCACGGCGAGATCTGCACCTCCGCCGTCGAGCTTGCGCCTTCAAATCCGGCCGGAAGCGTCGACACGCTCTGAATTTTGCTCAGCTTGCCGTTCTGTTGGTCATAGGCAAAAGCCGTCAGCGTATTGCTGAGTTCCTGAATGACGTAGGCATACGGCAGCTTCGGATGAAACGCGAAGTGACGCGGACCTGTTCCCGGCGCGACGGCCGCTTCGTCATGAGGCACCAGCTTGCCGTTATCCCTGTCCAAACGGTAGACAATCAGTTTATCCAGCCCGAGATCCGGCACGATGACAAACTGATCGGATGGATCGGTATAGATGGAGTGAGGGTGAGCGCTGTCCTGGCGTCCCTGTACGACACTGCTGCCTTGATGATGAATCTTATCGCTCAGCGGACCGATGGTTCCATCCTCCAGGATAGGGAAAAGGGAAATCATGCCTCCCCCGTAGCTTACCATCATCACCTGACGTTTGGCATGATCCAGATTAATATGGGTGGCAGCCGGTTCCTGGGTCTCCTGTTCTCCGGCCAAATCCAGCTTGCCGGAAACCGGGTCGATCCGGTAGGTCAAGCCGGTTCCGCTTGCTTCTCCCGCCGGCGCCTGCGAATAGGTATACAGCAGCTGACGTTCTTCATTTAATGTAAGGAAGGTCGGATCCTTCAGCCCCGCATACGATTCGATAAATTCCAGCTTCCCCGCTGCTTCGTCAAACAGGTAAGCATGTAAACCCGGACTCTGCTTGTCCGAATAAGATCCGAAATAAGTTATGTATTTTGACAAGATCAACCACTCCAATCTGCTGCATTTTTTTCAACGCTACGTTTTATTTTATCTTAAATGGCGAAAAAAACCTATACGCGGTCGAGTGACCGGCTGTTGAACCGAACATAAGACCGCATGTCTCCGAAAGGAGCTGCATAAAGCTATAAATTAAGCAGGCTTTATTCACAGCTGCACTGGTCATCACAGATGGATTCGTCAATTTCCGGGGAAATATTTTGCGATGCGACTGGAGCTGCCTCTCGAATAGTCAGACTATTGACAATATTTTTTGTTTTGGAATGATTGCTTGTATGTTAGTATCTTTGCATAAGCGTACGGCCTAAAAATTCGGAAAATAAGGATGCCCAGGCTTCATAGATCATTTGACATAAAATGTGCTCTTATTTTTGTGAAACGAATCCTTATGCTCCTGCCTGGCATGTCGAAAACCATCAGCCCAAGGCTGACGCTTCCAGAACTGCCGATCAACGCCTTTTCCATGCTTCGAGCCGTGCCGGGCAGAATGATGGCCTCTTTTGCGGTCCTGTCAGTTCTGTCAGGGTCGGCTCCGGAGGATACGGCGAGGTCCACAAGTACCTAATGAATTCAAGGAGGCAACACAGATGTTGGAATTGCGATTAGTACATACCGATGAATTAAGCCAGGCGGCAGCCTTGGCCGACTCCATTTTCCGGGATGCGGAGCAGACGTCGATGGCGACAGCCTTTCCCGCGATTTTCGCGCCGGGCTGCAGCCATTCGTACGGCGCTTTCGACGGAGAGCGGCTCGTCTCCTTTATGGGCCTGGTTCCCTTCGTGCTGCAGGTTGGCCCCGCGAAGCTGAACGTATTCTCGATGGGTGCGGTCTGTACCCATCCGGATTACAGAGGGCAGGGCATCGCAGGCCGCCTGCTGGACCTGTGCAAACAGCACGCCGAAGACGCAGGCGCGTCGCTGCTGTTTATTTCGGGCGACCGCTCGCTGTATACGCGGGTGCACTGCTATCCGTTCGGCCGCGCCGAACGGTTCGCGCTGGATGCCGACAGCGCCGCGCGCCTGGCTGACGCTGCTGCAGACTCGCGGCAGCGGCGCCCTTACACGCCGGCGGATGTCTTCGCCGTGCAGCAAGCCGCGTCCGCGCGCAGCGTCGCGTACGAGCAAAGCCTCACCGGGCTGCAGCTGCTGCTCGGTGCGGAAGCGTACGCCAGCTGCGTGAAGCTGACACATCAAACGCTCGTCGCCGCGCCTGAGCAAGGCGGCGCCGATGCTTTTGCCGTGATCGCGGCGCCCGGCCGCTATCCCGGCAAGGCGCCCGCGCTGGCCCTCGACTGGGCCGGCGCGCCGGAAGCCGTCGCCGCGCTGCTCGCCGACGCGGTGACGCGGTACGGCCTGCCGCGGCTGGACGCTGCCGTGGGCTGGCACGAGCACGGCCTGCTGGAGCTGGTCAAGCAGGCGGGGATTTCGCCGGAAGCCACCGGCAACGGCGGCACCGTCTATCTCGTGAGCGCCGAGCAGCTGGTCAAGCAGGCCGCTCCGTACTGGGAAGCCCGGCAGGCTTCCGTGCCGTCGATCGCTCCGCAGCCGGACGGAACGTACCGTGTCGAGCTGGCTGAAGGCAATACGCTCGAGCTCGCTCCAGGCGAGCTGATCTCTCTGCTGTTCGATCCGGCTTCGCCTCACAGCAAGGACGCTCTCGGACTGCTGCCGATTCCGCTGCCGAACACCTACGGACTTCATTTTGTTTAATCTTACTTGATCTTCAGCCAAGCGGCGCACCGCTTGGCTGCCATTCCCTGCCGATCAGCGCCTCAACGCGCTTCGGCTCCAATCCGCTCGCACGATTCGCTTCCCTTGCCAGGGATGCCGGATCGGGCGAGCTTTTTTTCGCGCAAAAGCGTACAATGAAAGAAATACGTACGATAGCCTGCAAGGGAGTTATGCAAAGCGATGAAGAAATGGTACACTCTCGGCCTCTATGCCGTTCTGATCGTGCTCGTCTATATATACAAAGATGAAATCCTTAGCTGGGTACAAGCCGGCGACGCCTCCCTGCCGCTTGTTTTTGGCGTGGCGCTGGGATTTATTATCATCCCCGTGCTTCCATACAAAATTATTATCGGTCTGCTCGGATACATGTACGGCCCTCTGGCCGGGGCATTTCTCAGCTGGTCCGCCGCATCCGTCGCTTCGGTTCTCGTCTTCTGGCTGGCGCGCTATTTGTTCCGCGAACAGGGCAGAGCCTATCTCGCCAAATACGAGCGGCTCGACAAGCTGCAGGCTGCGCTCGAAAAGCATCCTTTTCTCACGATTCTGCTGGCCCGTCTCATTCCGGTCATTCCGCAGGCCGTGGTCAATGTCGTTCCGGCCGTTACCTCAATTCCTGTCCTGACGTTTGCCGTCGCCTCCGCATTGGGCAAAATTCCGGCCATGCTCCTGTTCGCTTTTATCGGCGGCAATCTGACGTCGGACCCGAGGAAGCTTATTCTCTCCGTCAGCGTCTATGTCCTGTTTCTTGCCGGCGTGTACGCCGTCTACCGGATCTGGCTTAAGAAACGGCTGCTTTAAGGCACAAATAAAAAATCACGAGCCGTCTTCCTGACAGGTCGTGATTTCGTTTTTTATTCCGTGTCGTCCTCCACCGCAAACTCGAAGTCATCCAGATCGTAGACCTGAACGGGGATTTCGCCTTCAATCAGCTTGACGATAAAATCGGGCTGATCGGTCAGCAGCGGCGTTTGTTCCCGGATGGCCGTCAAAATAAGCTCCGTTTCAATCGGATCGAACGCTTCCCCGTATTCCTCATTATCATAAGAGGAGACGACTGTAAAGGTCACACCTTCACTTAGCAGCAGCGGGGCTTTTGCCCAGGGGACCGTCAATGCCCGCTCCAGCTGCTTCCGGTAAAAGGGCTGCTCCAGCAGGTCGATCAGCTCGGCGATTTTCGTTCGGACATGCTTCTCGTCGTTCGCGTCGGGCATAATCGGCTCTTGGCTGTCCCGCAGCTCATACAGCTCCCGAATCGTAGAATAGGGCACCAAATAATCTACCGGCTGGCTGGGAGCAAGCAGCTCTCCATAGACCGCAATCATAACCGCTTCAATGACAAAAGACTTACGCATCCTTGCACCCTCGCTTTTTTCTCTAAAGTAAACCGTGACCCTTCGGGCATGGCGTGCGCCTCCCAAGGCTCTTCATTCCTTATTCCTATAAATATAGTATACATGGAACCTTTGCCCCCGTCACGTTTACAGCTGCGCTTCCTCGTCTTCCGGTTTCCGCCCTCGTTTGCGCTGCGTAAAGACCTAGCCTTACTGCGTCTCCTTGCCGATTCCCGGCTGCAAAGGCTGCAGCGGCGTCCCCTCGGACTGGACCCACAGAACAAACTCGTACCGGTGAATCCGCTCCATTGCCGCCAGCAGCCGCTCCGGACTGTTCACCTTCAGGCTGAGCGAGAGCTTCATCACCGGCAGGCCGTCCTCCTCGGGAACCGCCGGTTCCTCTGAAACCATACGGACATGATCGATCGCAATCCCCTGGTCTCCGAAAGCGGATGCAATTTTGCCGAGAACGCCCGGATAATCCTGCGTCATTATCGTTAATTCATGGTGACGGCGGTGCCGCATCCACTGCTTCTCCCATTTGTTCAGCAGCAGCAAGCTGATCAGCGCCAGCCCTGTAGCAACCAAAGCCGCATACCAAAAACCGGCTCCAACGCACAAGCCGATGGCAGCCACGACCCATACCGATGCGGCGGTAGTCAGGCCGCTGATGACCGAGCCGTTGCGCAGGATGGCCCCTGCGCCGAGAAAGCCGATCCCGCTGATCACCTGGGCGGCCAGGCGTGCGGGATCCATTCGGGTATTCGGCTCGTTTGCGAAATCGGAAAAGCCGTACATCGACAGCAGCATGATGATAGCGGAGCCCAGACATACGAGAATGTGCGTCCGAAAGCCTGCGGCGTGATGATGCCATTCCCGTTCGATGCCCACCATGCCGCCTAATACAACAGCCAGCAGCAGTCGAAGCAATACATCCCCGCGCGCAATATGCCAAAGATCAGCCGCCTGCGTCACACGCATCCACTTCCTCCACAAAAATCGCATTCGTAAATCCGATCATCGTATAAGCGCCGCAGAATACGCCATACAGCTCCGCCCGCAGCCACTTCACACCGACGAGAGACAGCTCTTTGCCGGCATACGGCTGGTCGCCGGTGAGCTCCATGACGGCCAGCTCGCCCAAATTGCTGAAAATCCGCAGCTTTAAAATCTGTTCCGGCAGCTCCCAATATCCCGCCCTGGCGGAGAAATCGGCTCCTGCGGTTACAATGGCCTGCTCCTGCCCGTCCGGACGAAAATGCACCGTCTCCCCGATGCCCCAAACCGTTCCCGATTGCGGCAGCGCAACCGTAAGCTCCGGCCGTGGGCCCATCGATACGGCCAGCGAGCCCTCGCGGATCGAACGGATGGCATCCCGGATCTCATCGGGGGCCGCTAGTTCATCCTCTTTTATATGAAGGAATGTAGCTGCCACCGGCTCAGTTACAGGCTTGCGGGACTCATGCCAGTCCCTTCCCGAGGTAGCGGCAATCCGGCAGCCCCGGTTCAATAGCTCCGTCCAGAACGCAAAGGCACGGCTATTGTTTCTGCGGATGGACGGAAACAGTCCCGACCATACTTCAATATAATCAACCTGGCTCCAATCGGTCACTTCGAATTCCCAAAAACATCCTGTACACATCGGGCTGCCTGGTCGGTACGGATGAGCCACCCCGACAACGCCTCCCTGCCGGTGAACCCCTTCAATCCCTCTGTGAATATGAAACGGACTGAGGTTGCGCCAATCCACATACTCCCGTATGCCTAAAGTAAGCATATGCCCGAAAAAGGTCGTCCATTCCAGTCCGGGAATGATCCGTATTCCGGTCTGCTCCGTTACCTCTGCCCGGCCGGAAAGTCCGGTCATCGTATTATGGTCGGTCAGCGCTACTCCCATGAGCCCCAGCGACTTTGCCGCTGCGGCGAGCTCGGCCAGCGACTGTTGGCCGTCGCTGTGGAAGGTATGGCAGTGAAGCTCATAGGGACGCCACTGCCCCTGCGGGCCGGGTTTCTTGCCAGCGCTGGGCGATGCTGCGCTAGCTGTATTTGCTGCACTTGCTGCGTCTGTTGCATTTGCTGCGTCCGCTGCACTTACCGCACTTTCTACATTTGCTGCCCTTGCTGTTCTTGCTGCACTTGCCGCGCCTGTCGCACTGCTTTCTCCATTGTCCGGGGACGCCCCCCGCCAATCACCGCCGTTCATCATGCACCCTCTCCTTCCCATACATGCAGCTTGTACCTGCACTGCTCGGTCACGACACAGTGCAGGCTTATCGTAATGCGAAGCTGTCCCCGGGGAAATACGCCGGGGATCAATCCCGGCGAAGCCTTGTCGGCATCCACGACCAGACGCTGTACCGGATCGTGCCGATGTCCCGCGCCGCGAAACCCGGTTTCATCATCCAGCGACAGGGTCAGCAAATTTTGCAGCGGCAGATAAGACCTCCAGTTCTCTGCATAAGCCTGGAGATGCTCCGCTTCTATATACTGCCGGAGCCCTTCTTCAATAAGCGCCTTCGACTGCGCTTCGTCCTCAAGCTTTTTAGGCTCGTAGGCGAATTCCACATGCAGCTCCTGGCAATCCCTTTGCAGATGTACGGTATAGGTGATGTGGCTCTTGGAAGCGGCGGGCGTTACGATGCCTTCGGCATTCAACAGTATCTTCATGCTTCGGCCCCCGCTTCCTTTTGAAGCTCAGACCGCGCTGCCCTCCACAGCGTTTGCCTAGGCTGTTCTTCCGTCACTGTCACGGAAACACTGCTGCGAATCGGCTCCATGGGCTTGTATTCCTCGTCCAGGAAAAACGCCTTAAACTCCGGCACCTCCACCGAAGCTTCCCCGCCCGGCAGCCAAACCGCGCAGATCTCTTCGATATGGGCCAGTCCCGTTCCCTTCGGCAGCTTCACGGTCGTGGAGAATTGAAAATATGGACCGTCATAAGCGCAGCGGAAATTGCCGTGACGAAGATCGCCGAAGCTTCCCGAAAACCATCCGTTAACGCCCGTCAATTTGACCTGAATGTCGATGGACGTTTTAACCTCGGGACGGGCCGTTACTTTCGCCGTCTGCACATACAAATAGTGACGAAGGTCGCCCAACCGAAACGAGTTCGCGAGCACCGGCCGCTCCGCCGGATGCTGGCGCAGCATTTCCCATGCAGTCACCTGATAGGTGAACGGGAACGCATCCATCACCCGCTCTCTCGGCTCCACTGCCGGCTTCCATTCATAAGCAGGGGGAAACAAAAAGCGGTACGCCGAGGTGATCTGCTGATCCACCATCCCGTTAGCGGTTGCCACTTGCAGCACGGGATGCCCGCCCAATGCGCTGCCGCCCTCAAACGACGTCGTAATATGGTGCGGTCCCTGAAAGGTCGCGCTCTGTACTTCCCCCGCTTCGTCCAGCACCACCCTGTACACCCATTCAATGTCTGTCGTTCTTCCCCACTTGCTCATTAATAACGGTGTCGGCGTCCCTTCATCCTCGTGGGAGAACATGATCTGGTACTCAATCGCCCTGCCGCTCCCTACTGACTCCGTCCAATAAAACATCAGCATCGGCGTATCCGTGTCCCGGTTGTCGTATGGATGATACAAGCTGCGCCCATATAAAACGGGTGTATGCTTATACACCTCGAACAGCTCCGATGCTGCTGTGACAACCCCCAGCTTGATCTCCTGAATCCAAGCGCGCTGCACCTTCGGAGACGAGATTTCCGCATTGAAGGACAGCCTCAGGCTGTATTCTCCCGCCGGATGGTATCCGAGCAGCCGAGTATAGCTTAACGGCCGGCTGCCGTAAAACAGAACGCAGTCCTGGTTATACTCCCCGTTCAGCTCCATGCGCAGCACCGACGCTTCGCTGCCCGGCAGCGTCCAATGGCTGTCCGACTTGGCGAGCAGCTCCAGCTCCACGAAGCCGTCCTGCTCCAGCTCAAATACAAACTCGTAATCCGTCCCGGCGTGAATTTCCGTCCACTGCAGCTCCCCGGATGCCGCTATCTGCTTCTTCATTTTTCTTCCTCCTCATTTAAGTCGATGGATGACTCCGACTTTCCCTCCGGCGAGGTGAAATCGGACTCTCCGGCCTGTGCGCCTCCCAGCCCGCAATGCTGCAGCGCCAAGCGTTTTTTTATTGGTAAATACGGTAAATGCCCCTTTCCCTGTTAAGAGAAAGAGGCAACCGCTTTAATGAGACTTGTCGTCTTTGATCATCGTGCGGATATAGAAGTAACCCATCAGCGAGCAGAGTACGAACATAAACACCGCATTGGCGCTCGCCAGCTGCGTCTCCTGGTATACGGAAAAAATTTGCTGCATCGCCACGCCCAGCACTTGAGGGGAATTCGGCCCGATCAGATACGGGGCGGTAAACCCGCCGATGATGCCCATAAAAATAAAGGTGACGGCCACAAGCATCGTCCGGTACGACAAGGGCACGATAAACTTCAGGAACAGCTGAACCCGGCTGGCGCCCACATCCTTGGCGCTTTCAATGACTGCATCCGGAATTCCGGCGAGCGCCGAGCTGAGCAGCATCGTGGTGAACGGGATGTTGAACCACAGATTCGCCAGAATCAAGCCTTTGTAATCAAAAATAATTTTTGGCAGCGCTTCGCTTCCAAACAGCAGCAGGATTCTCGACAACCATCCGTGATTCCCGTACATATTGATAATCCCGTAAGACGCGATAACGGAAGGAATGAACATCGGAATCATGTACAGCTTCTGGATCCATTTGACGATAACGCCGCTGCTGAAGCGGAGATACACCGCCATGATGTAAGAGATCAGCAGCGACAGCATGACCGAAATGAGCGTGATTTTTATCGTAAAAATAATATTGCCCACGCTGACTTTATCCGTAAACAGATAGATGTAATGCTCCAGACTATACTGTCCCGCCTCATTACGGAAGCTCTCGTTGATCGCAAGCACAATCGGCACGATGACGACAAAGGTCAGCACGAGAAACGACGGAAGGACCAGCAGCAGCCCCAGCAGACTTTGCTTCGTTTTCGTCATTCGCCCGCAACTTCTCTCTGCCAGCGTTTCTGAATCTCCTTGCCGAGATCGCCCAGGTTAAACTGGCGGTAGCCTCCGGCGACATCCTTGAATTGATCCCGCAGCTCCTGCGGCATTTCCGACCATTTGATGCCGGGGTAGCCGAACATCTTCTTGACAATGACCGTCTGCGCCTCCGGCGACAGCACGAAGTCGAGGAACTTGTTGACGGAATCGGCATGCTCGGTCAGCTTAGGCACCATCAAATAGGTCGAGACCGCCGGTGAAGGCGGGATCGATCTGCGTCATTTTGACCGTATCGGGCAGCAGCTTCTTGTTCAGCTGTTCAAGCGTCATGTCGGACCAGGCCGGAATCATATCGACTTCGCCGTTGGCCAGCAGATCGAGCGTCCCCTGGTTTTTCTTCGGGAACACGCCCTTCTGGTACATAAACGGCTTTAATTCCTTAAGCAGGGCAAAGCCCTTATCCCATTGGCTCATCATGCCCGGATCGGAATTGCGCATCGCCTCGGGCGGCAGGAAATTGTAGATCGCCGTCTGGACGAACGAATCGCCCGCGCCGCCTGTGGACGGATCATTGTACGCGAACCGCCCCGGGTTATTGCGAATCCAGTCATACAGCTCGTTGGCCGTTTTGGGGGGCGTTTTCACCTTAGCGCTGTTGTAAGCAAGAATGACGGCCGAAGCCCGGTAAGGGATGGCCATATTTTTCAAATCCTTCAGGAAGCCGTCGTCGACTTTGGCCAAATTCGGAATCTTCTGGGTTTCGACCGCTCCCCACAGATCCTCCTTGATCCCTTTGGTCACATCGCTTAGTCCAGCTTCGTACAGATCGATATTGCCGGATTTCTGCCCCGCCTGCTTCGCAGCAATCAGACGGTCCAGCGTAGACTGTCCGCCGGCTCCGGACTCGATATGAACCAGCTTCACTTTGATGTTCGGATTCTGCTTCTCGAATGTCGGGACCAATGTTTCCCACAACTCTTTGACGTTCAAGGAACCGGTGAAGTAAAACGAAAATTCATCCTTGCCTGTCCCTGCCGTTCCTGCCCCGCCTGACGTCGGCTGGCTTGCGCTGCTGCAGCCTGCCAAAGCGGATAATGCCAGCACGGAAGCCAGTGCCACACTCAATCTTTTCTTATTGCGCGATGAACTCATGGAACGCCCCTCCTTGGGAACCGAAATGCCGTACGCTCCTAAGCGGACGGATAACACAACACCTTGGCGCACTTCACCTGTACATGCAGTCCCGCGTACATGTCCCTAACCTGATCTCTCGGCAAAAAGGCCTTCAACGGTCCGCAGGCCGTCTCCAGCGAAATTTCCGCATAGTGACCCAGGATCATCACCTGATGTATAGTTCCCGCCATGCCGTCTCCCGCTTGATCCCCGATTATCACGGAAATATCCTCCGGCCTTACCGCTACCGTCACTTCCCCTTGAAGCCCTTTCGTATTGTCGAATGCCAATCCGCCCATATGTACTCTGCCGCCGTCCGCCACCCCTTTCACGAAATTCATTTTGCCTATAAACTGCGCTACGAACAGGCTGCTCGGATAATCGTAAATTTCCTGCGGCGTAGCCATCTGTTCGATCTGCCCGCCGTTCATTACGACGATATGATCCGAGATGGAAAGCGCCTCCTCCTGATCGTGGGTGACAAAAACCATCGTCAGCCCGGTGCTGGCCTGAATGTCCCGCAGCTCTTCGCGCAGCTCGTGGCGAAGCTTCGCATCGAGCGCAGAGAACGGCTCATCGAGCAGCAGCACGGCCGGCTCCAGAAGAAAAGCGCGCGCCACGGCAATCCGCTGCTGCTGCCCGCCGGACAGCTGGCCGGGAAATTTCTGCTCCGCGCCGGGGAGCCGAACCAGCTCCAGCACCCGCTTCACGGCTGCGGCAATCTCGCTTTTGCTCTTCTTGCGAAGCTTCAGGCCGAAAGCAAGGTTGTTATACACATTCATATGCGGCCACAGATTGTAGCCCTGGAACACCATGCCCGTCGGCCGTTTCTCCGGAGGAAGCTTCAGCACGCTTTTGCCTTCAATGAAGATGTCGCCCGAATCCGGCTCGAGGAATCCTCCGATGCTTCTCAGCACGGTTGTTTTGCCGCAGCCGGACGGCCCGAGCAGCGTCACGAGCTCCCCCTTTTTCACGTCGATGCTGATGTCGGTAACCCCTTCTCCCGTCTTATAACGCTTGGTCAAGCTTCGAATCGATAGCTGGTTCATAAGGCTAGGCTCCTTTGGGAAAATGTCGCAGCTTGCGTTGAACGCTCCTGCGTTATTTCATTTGAAAGCCGCTCGACATCACGTCGGCTGTCACAAACCGCTGCGCAGCAAGCAAAAGAACAATCGTCGGCAGGGTCAATATGATGGAAAATACGGCACCGGCCGTGCTCGGATAATCCGAAATAATCGAGTACATGACGACAGGCATGGTACGGAAATCCGGGATGCCGACCAAATACGTCCCCTGCGCTTCGTCCAGCGAATTAAGAAACGTAAAGATCGAAGCGACCGTAATTCCCGGAAGCGCCATCGGAAAGGTGATGTGCCAGAACACCCGAAACGGGCTGGCGCCGACATCCCTGGCCGACTCCTCCTGCGCCTGATGCACATTACGGAAAGCGGATGACGGAATCCAGGTCATAAACATCAAAGTGTTCACAATGTGAATGAGCACGACGCCGGCAAAAGTATTCATCAGCCCCAGCTTGTAAAACAAGACGGCGATGGATACGTATAGGCCCATCTTCGGAAACGCGTGCGTAAGCAGGAAGGAGAACAGGAACATCCGGCTGAGCGGGAAGCGGATTCGAGCGAACGCATAGGCAGCCGGAATACAAATTAAGATGGACAGCGCAGTGACGACGGCGGCAATCAGGAAGGACAACCCGATCGATTTGACGACTTCATCCTTCGCGAGAACGAATTTCCACCAGTCCAGCGACCAGGATTGGGGCAGCGCCGCAGGGTACTGCCACTTTCCTGTAAACGCTAACAAAATAAGATTCATTAAAGGACCCATGAAGAAAACGGCGAAGATGACCAGAAGTATGAATTCAATGATTTTGCGTTTGCCCAGCGCTTTGAAATACCACATCATCGGCAATCACTCCTTTCTACGGGATGGATTCACCCGGCTTCAACACGATTCGGTTAAGCGGTTAATCCAGGATTTTAATTTAACCTATGCTCGGTTAGTCCAAACTATGATTGCCTCTCCGAAGGAATTTCACATAAAAAAATAAGCGCTTAACCTGACCGCATGATTCGCCCCGGCTTAAGCTAAATCCGCTGCCAGCTGTTCCAGATAAGCCTTGGCTTGACGTGCATATTTCATGGGGGCTGCATCGTCAGGGTTTTGCTCCGCCTCCACGATAATCCAGCCTTCGTAGCCCCGGTGTGATAGCTGTTCCATGATCGGCCGGAAATCGATACAGCCGTCGCCCGGAACGGTAAAGATCCCTTCCCTGACCGCCGTGCGAAACCGGACACCGGATTGCCGTTTCCGCTGAAGCACATCGTCCCGGACATCCTTCAGGTGAATGTAGCGGATGCGGTCGTAGTAGTCGTTCAGCAGCTGCAGCGGATCGCTTCCGCCGTAGTAGGCGTGGCCTGAATCGTACAGCATGTGGACAAGCTCCGGTTCGTCGATGCCATCAGCCTGGCAATCTCCTCCCTGCTCTCCACGACGCTCTCCCCGTGAAAATGATACACCATCTGCATTCCGTTCTCTTGGCAGTAACGGCCCGCTTCGTGCAAACCGTCCACAAGATGCTGCCATTGCGCATCGGATAGAGGGATAACCTCGACCGTATCGTCCGCCGGATGCTCAACCGTATTCCCCGCCTCGCAGGTTACCACATAGCGGCAGCCCATCGCCTTCAGGAAATCCGCATGCGCGCGGAAAGCCGCCATCTCCTCCGTACGAAGCGACGGATCGGCAAAGCGAACGGACTTCCATTGGGAGGTAAGCTCCATGCCATAAGCTCCCATCAGCTTCTCCAGCGCCGCCGTGTCGCGCGGAAATGTACGGCTGAATTCCGTTCCCTCGTAGCCGAGGGAAGCCATCTCTTCCAGCACCTGCTCCGCCGTATAGTGGTCCCCATACTCCTTGATATCTTCATTCACCCAGTTAATAGCGGAAATGCCATACTTGACGTTCATCTTTCCCATCGTTCTGCTGGCCCCTTCCCCGGCATCAGAAATACCCCAGATATAAAGGCTGCCGTCGGCCGCCTAAGCTTATCCGCCCGAATTCAGGCACGATCCATCCTTCCAAAACGAATAAGCTTGAGGCTTATGCCCATGCAGCCGGAATGACCTGCGGCTATTTCTTAACCATCAATTGTTATGACTGTTCTGTCACCTTACCTTACTTATGTCCGCTAGGTTAATATACGCAGCGTTTGCAGCTCGAACGGCCGGGTGCTAAGGCTAATGGCGCCTCCCGCTTCCCCTTCCCGAGCCGGCTGCAGGTGAACCGTCTCGATGTCCCGTTCCAGCAAATCAGTGGACCTGACTTCCCTGACTCTGGAGTCAAGCATCAGCTTGAGCTCACGGCTCTGACCCAAGCATTCCCGCAGCCGCAAAATGAAGCCCTGCCCGTCCTCGGCAGGCTTGAAGCAGGAGACGGCCATGCCGCTCAGCTCCTGCACAAGCAGCTCCACAGCAGCTTCACCAGCTGCCGCTTCCGCAGCCGGCTCCCCGGCTGCCGACGGAATCCCGATCGGCGGGGTCATCGTTTCGAGCGCGGTTTTCCAAACCTCGCCCTGCACCCAATCCCCCTCATGCGGGACAAGCCGGTAGCGGTAGCGGAGCTCGCCCCCGATCCACTGCGGAAAATTCGTTCCCCACCAATTGTTGAACAGATTGAAGTTGATCTCCGGACGGACCGGCTTGTAATCCGGCTCGAAATCCCACATGCCGTTCTTTCCAAGAAAGAACAGCGGCGAGTCCAGCGGAATGACCGCCATTCCGGCAAAGCCGTTCGTGATATCGACGAAATGCTCGCAGCAGTGGACCAGCGTGCTGGATGAAGGAACAAGATCCGTGCACGGATCGATAACCGTTCCCAGCTTATTGATGCGGAATTGCGGACGCTCCAGCTTCAACGGGAACAGGATATGGCCCGATTCCGCCTTCGGAGTCTCCTCCTTCCCAGTAAGCTTCCACTCCATATCGATATAACGGGAGGCTTCGGTCAGCGTCACCTGCCATTGAATCTCCCGGGCATTGCCGTAATCCTTCACCGATACGCCGGGAACCGCCGCCGTGCAGCGGATGCTTGCCGCCGCTCCGTCCCTTACCAGCTGCAAATCCGTTAACTGCGTGCTGTAAGATACACGCTGCTGCTCCTCCGGGTAGTTCGTCTTGCCAAAATCGTGCACGCCCCAATCGTAGAAGCGGTAGGCGTATTTTTTCAGATAGCGCGTAATTTCCTGGCTGGAATACACGTTGTACTCGTATTGGCCGAAGCCCGCGGACGCCTGCGGGTCGATCCACTCCTTGCGCAGCCTCTTATCCCACAGGCTGCTGATCCAGCCGGTGGACCGGCTTACCTTCACGATCAGATAACGGTTCTCGAGCACCGCACCCGTTTCGGTCATATACGCCTTAAGCCCGTCCGAATCCGAAGCCGCATCCAGCGCGCTGCCGCCCTCCATAGGCTGTCCTACAGCCGCAGGCGACGGCTTCTTGACATAGGCAAGCGTCTTGTACCCCAGCGCAGGCAGTCCCTTAACCTGTGCCGCAGCCCCGCTGCCGTCCGCTGCCAGGACCAGCGAAACCGGTTCTCCCGTCTGCAGGTCGACGAGCAGCTCGTCGGCCGCCGGGAGCTGTTCCGCCGTCAGCTGCGTCTCGGCGTCGCGCCGCCAGCCCAGCGCGTTGTATACGCGCAGCCGTCTCAGCTCACCAGAGGCCGATGCAGGTGCCGATGCAGGTGCCGATGGCGATATCGAGGCCGCTACCGCTACCGGTACCGCGACCATTGGCGATGCCGCTGTCGCTGCGGACATCGCCTCCACCGCTTGGCGCAGCGCGCTGTCCGCCTGGTCCAGATAGGCCTCCTGCTCCCGCCAGGAGGCCTCCATCAGCCGGTAGCGCTCGCTCTCCTTGTCACGGTGAAACGATGGCTTGTCGTACGTTCTCGGGAACAGGAACGTTTTGCAGTCAAGGCCCCACGTATGCTCGCCGAACAGCAGCGTCTGCTCGTAAGCCGCGTCGAGCTGCGCCTTCGCCGCAGCAGCCAGTCCGGCTGCAGCCGCAGCCGCTTCGCCGGAAGCGCCCTGCACGCCGGCGGCGAACTGCTTCACCGCCAGCGCGCTCTCCGCTGCGGCGATCCGGCCCCGCAGCTCCCGGACGCGGGACACCCCGCGCGGTGCGGTGCCGACCCCGTGAATCCACGAGTCGGCCATATCTCCGCGGATCACAGGCAGCTCCGGATTCCGCGACAGGAAATCCTCCGCGAAATCGCCCAGGCTGCCGATGTGCAGCTCGGCCGACAAACCGGCCTCCTCGATCGAGGCCTTCATTTCCTGAATCACCGAAGCATCGTGCGGACCATGATTATCGCTTGTCTGAATCATGGCAAGCCATACCCGATGCGTCCAGCCTTCCGGCGGCAAAATGCCCGTGCCGTAGGAGCCTTTGGAGTAAAAGGTAAGCAGCCGCTCGCCGTCCGGTTACTTCCCAGTAGAAGACGGGCGGGACGTCAGGCGGCGTCGTGGCCGGATTGCAGCCGAGGTGGAGAATGTCCACGCCCGCTTTTTTGAGCAGGGACGGCACGGCCCACGTATGCCCCGGCACATCGGTCATCTTCGCATCCTTCGGGTCGTAGCCGAACCGTTCGGTCAGTCCGCGGGACACGTACATGCCCCGGATCCATTCCTCCAGCCCGCAAAATTCGGTGTGCGTCGTATAGGGAAGCTTGTGCCAGATCAATTGGCGGTTATTCACCAGCTCCGCCGCTTTGTCCCGATCCCCAGGCTCGCTGCCCTCCAACGATTGGAGCAGCGGCCACGCCGACATGGTCCATACATACTTCTCAAGCTCTTCGTTGGCGGAGGTTTGATCGCAAATATCGATGACATCCTTCAGCATGCCGGTACGGTAGCGCTGAACCACCTCCGAAGCCAAGCCCGTAAAGCCGATATCAAAATGAGTTTTGAACACGACGTAAATTTTTTCCAGGGTTTCTCTCATTCTTCTATCTCCTTCTCTTATGCAAAAAGTGCGGGAAGCTGTAAACGAGAGCGAATGCTTCGTTTTGCCCCGCATCCCGCTCTCTCGTATTTGCTTTCACTATAGGCTCACCCGGCTTACAATCGGGTAATGATCGGACGGATAGCGTCCTCCGAAATGCCGGCGTTCAACCGCCGTGGACAGCACTTCAACGTCCGGCGATACGAAAATATAATCGATCGGCTCCCCATCGCTGCCGCCCTGGAAGCTGTGGGCCGTTAATCCGATGGCTCCGGGCAATGCCGCATAGGCGTCCTTCAGCCATGTTTGATGCCCTTCGAACGCCGTTTCTCCGCGCAGGAACCGGATCGGCAGATCGCCCGGCGTACTGTTGAAGTCGCCCAGCAGCACCACAGGCAGACCGAACTCTTCCTTGTGGGAAACGATCCGCTTCCAGATCACCTTGCTGCCGTGGTCCCTTGCAGCTTGAGCGTAGTGATCGAGATGGGTGTTATAAACGAGAAAGGCTTTCCCTGTCTCGTGATGGATGAAGTGCGCCCAGGTGCATACTCTCGGGAACATGCTGTCCCAGCTCTTGGACGCAGCTTCCTCCGGCGTTTCCGACAGCCAGAACTGTCCGTGATCCCTTAGCTCCAGCTCGTGCTCCTTGTAAAATATCGCGCAATGCTCGTTCTCGTGACCGCCGAAGCGTCCTTGCCCTATCCAAGTATAGCCATCCAACTGCTCATCAAGCGCGGTCAGCATAGCCAGGTAGCCCTCCTGTGTGCCGACGACAAGCGGGCTGTGCTCACGTATCGTCTCCGCCACGTTGTCGACCCGGTGCGGCCATGCGTCCGCCCCGTCGTTCGGGTTATCATATCTTAAATTAAATGTCATCACGGTACATTTCATATCCCATTCCCTTACCTTTCCATGTAGATCGGATTCGTCAATGCCGCCAGAAGCTCGGTACCGGTCTCGGTGAAATGCCGCCAAACCTCAACACGGTAAAACCGTGCCTCAGCCTGGGCATCCAAATCCAGTCGCAGGCCCTCTTCCTGCCAATCTCCTGCGCCAGGCTCTCCGCAGCGCACTTCCTTCACCAATCCGCTGTCATGGATCCAGCGAATCCGGTCTCCGGGCTGCAGGCCCTCCGCCGCAAGCTTCAGCCCGCCTCCCGCTTTTCCGGCAGGAACGGCGTCTCCCGTCCGGTAGGCTCCTTCCCCGCAGCTCAGCTCCAGGAACGGCCCTTCCGGCGCGCAGCTGATGCTGACATGGCCCCGGCCGATCCCGTCAAGGATGCCTTGCGCCGTCTTGCACTCGGCGTACACCCAGGTGCATGGCATCGCGTGCTTCACGAACGGGTCGGGACGGTGCGTATCGCTGCCTCCGATCGCCACCAGCCTGCGTCCGCCTGCCAGCTGCTCCTGCCACCAGGCCAGTGTCCGCTCATTGCGGGCCGACCACGGCCCGTTCCACACCTCGACCCAGTCGTGATCGACGGCAAAATCCCACTCCCACGGGCAGAAATCGCAGTGAGGGTGGTTGAGCACGATTTTCGCGCCCCGCTCCCTCGCCGTCTGCAGCCGTTCGTTCACGTCCTGCTGGCCGCTTACCCGAAAATCATCCAGCGGATCGGTAACGCCAAGGAAATTGCTGTGCCCGAAATTGGTTGTAAATTCCATACCCGGAATCATCACGACCTTCGTATTGCGGGGATAGGCCAGGTTCTGGCTGACCGCATTATGGTCCGTCATCGCGATGAAATCGCAGCCGAGCTCTTCCATGATGGCTGCATTCTCCTCCAGCGTAAAGGTGCCGTCGCTGTGGACGCTGTGCGTATGCAGATCGCCCTTGAGCCAGCGCCCGCCCAGAAAGCGGAATTCGACGGTAACCGTCACCTCGCAGCCCTCCTGCGGCACCTTATAAGCATTGTGAAGCACCGCCCACTTGCCGGGGGTCAGCTCGCCGGGGATATAGCCCGGCGTCGCTTTTTCCCGTCCGATCCGGAATTCCGTGCGCGCGCCGCCGCTCCAGCCTCTAACCCGGCGTGTGTCTCTGACGCCCAAATCAATGACCGCTTTAGGCTCGCCGAACGATTCCACGCGGTAAGTGACATGCACCTCCTCCACCTGGTCGGGCATATCAAAGGGAACCTCGATATAGCTGCTCTGCTCCTCATGCGTAATGCGCCGTGTATAAACGGCCGTCGATGTGCTGGATGTACGTTCGTTCATCGTCTTTTCCATTCCTTTCCGTTCTCCTCGCGGATTCATATGAACTGAATTGACGTCAGGCTACTCCTTGTTGGCGCCGACCATAATGCCTTTGACGAAATATTTTTGCACATAAGGATAAATGATAATTAAAGGAATAAGCGCAATGACAATACCCGCCATCCGAACGTTCGTCGTAATGACGAAGTTGCTCGAGGTCGAATCGGTGTCGATAATAAGCGATTTCAGCGCGATTTGCAGCGTGTACTTCGCATGATCGTTAATATAGAGCAGCGCCGGAGTAAACTGGTTCCAACGGCTGACGAACTCGAACAGCGACACGGTGGCCAAGCCTGCGCTCGCAAGCGGCAAATACATCGTGACGAAAATCCGAAAATCGCCGGCACCGTCGATGCGCGCCGATTCGCCCATTTCCGAAGGAACGGTCATAAAGAAATTACGCATAAGCAATATGCTGAATCCGGAGACGAGGCCGGATAGAATAAGCGACGTCAAAGTGTTTAACAATCCGAGCTCCTTATTGACCACATACAGCGGGATCATGATCGCTTCGCCCGGAATCGTCATCGTCAGCAGAATGAGGGATACCATCCACTTTTTGCCCGGCAGGCCCTGCTGTACAAGCACATACCCCGCCATGGAGCAGAGAAGCACATGACCGACGGTACCTACTACGGTAACGATAATGTTATTGACGAAAGGAATATACAGCTGCATCCGGTTCCACACGGTGGAAAAACCCTCGATGCTGAATTCTTTTGGAAAAAGTACAATGCCCGGCTGCATCGAAGCAAAGTTCGTCGAAAATGCCAATGCGAATGTGTTCAAGAATGGGATGACCATGGTGGCCACCGTAATTAACAGCAGTAAAATGTTCAATGTATCGAACGAGCGGCTTGCCCATCCGGTATGCGGATTGTTCGATTTCATACGGTCGTTCTCACCCCTCGTCATAACGAATGATGGCTCTGGTAATAAACGTGATGAGCAGCGTAGCCACAATAACTAAAAATCCGGCGGCCGTAGCCACGCCGATCTTGAATTCCATAATCCCCTTCTGATACGTGTACATCATCAGCACGTCCACCGATTTGGCGATGGCGCCGTTGCGCATGACGAAAATTTGGTCGAACATGCGCAGAATGCCGAGCACGTTCAGCATCACAACCACCTTCATCGTGGTGACGAGCGACGGTAGCGTAACGAACCTCACCAGCTGCCAGCGGTTTGCGCCGTCGATGCGCGCCGCTTCATACAGCGCCGGGTTGATCGATACGATGGCGGCCAAATACAAGATGCACGTGAAGCCCATTTCCTTCCATACGGAGGTTAAAATCATCACCCACCGCGCGTAGCTTTCGCTCGACATGAATGCAATCGGCTTATCCGAGCCGAGCAGCTTCAAGAGCTGGTTGACGATTCCCGTATCGGGAGAAAGCATCATAATCCACATGCCGCCTACGACGACCCAGGAAAACAAGTGGGGCAAATAGACGACCATTTGGGTTACTTTCTTGAACCAGGTCGAGAATACTTCATTCAACGATAACGCTAACAAAATAGGCATGATAAAGCCGATAATCAGCGTGCCTCCGCCCAGCAGCAGCGTGTTCTCCAGCACATGCCAGAAGGAGCTGTCCTTCAGCACCGTGCCGTAATTCTGAAACCCGATAAACGGCCTGTTGCCGATAAGCCGGAAATCCTGAAAGCTGATCGTCAAGCCGCGCACAAGCGGATAATAAGAAAATATGGCAAAATAGGCCATGATAGGAATCATCATGAGATAAAGCGATCTAAACTTCCATACGGCTTTCAATTTCATCCACCACCTTGCCTGCAATAGGATAAGTGCGGGAGATACGATTTACGCTAAATATGTGTACAGCCGTATCTCCCCGTATCTCCCGCTTGAATCTTTTCGTCTAGTCGATCAGCTTGTTCGCTTTCAGCTGCTCACGCATTTTCTTCACGGCATCGGCAGCCGGCATATCGCCTTGAATCGCTTTAAAGGTATATTCGTTGATGATTTTCTCGGCATCCGCCCATTTCGGCGGTGTCAGCTCCAGGGAACCGTATTTGATCACGAGATCCTGCGCTTCCTTCACGCCAGGCAGCAAGCCGAACGGATTTTGGAACTTTTTGTTGTACCAGAACGGTACGCCGTGGTCCATGGCATGCTCCTGACCGGTTTTGGTCAGCTCATATTTGCCGCCGTTCTCGGTATAGTCATTGTCCTTGATGCCCATGCTGCCCAGAACGATCCCGTCTTTGGAATGCCACCATTCGATGAATTCGAAGGCTGTTTTCGGATGCTCGGCATTTACCGGAATAACCCATACGTCCGGATCGCCGCGACGCAGCATGTAATTGCCGTTCGGAGCCTACGACGCCGGGAAGTCCCTTCGCTTCAAACGCCGTATTCGCATCCTGCTGCTTTCTCGTATTGTTCAGCATGCCGACCCAGGCATCCCAATAAGTGATCATCCCTACGCGGTCGGTCAGGAACAGGTTGCGCATTTTGCCGGTGTCGTTGGTGGCAAAGTTCGGGTCGAGAATGCCTTCCTTGTACAGCTTGTTCAGCCATTCGTATACCGGAATCGCCGCGTCCGTCGAATACGGCACATCGAGCTTGCCGTCCTTCTCTACGTAACGCTGTTTCAAGCCCGCTGCGCTGAAGAAGCCTTGCAGCTCGTAAGTACCGGCCGTGCTGAGGCCGTAGGTGTCCTTTTTGCCGTTGCCGTCCGGATCCTGCTCAGTGAAGGCCTTCAATACCTTGTAGTAATCGTCCAGCGTCTTCGGCTCGGGCAGATTCAGCTTTTTCAGCCAGTCATTGCGCACGATCGGCATCGTACCGCCTTGGAATTTGGTGAAGACGCCATAAATTTTGCCGTCCTTCGTCTTCACCTGATCCCATTCCTGCGGAGGCAGTACGTCGGGATCCTGCAGCACCTTGGATGCTTTCACCTGATCCGTCAGCGGGGAAATGACCCCCTGCTCGATAAACAGGTTCATCTTCTCCTTGCTGATTTGCAGCAGGTCGAATTTTTCGCCGGAGGCAATGGCCGCCAGCAGCTTCTGATCGTAGTCGGAAGCCGGCTTGTCCAGCTTTGCCTTGATGCCGGTTAAGCGCTCAATCTCCTTTTCAAAAAGCGTGTTTTCTTCCGGCGTCTTCCCGCCGATGACTCCAGACATGATTTTGAGCGTGCGCTCTTCCTTCTTCTCCTGCCCTTTGGAAGCATCGGACGTATTGGTGGGGGCAGACGCGGAATTGCCGCTGTCGGAGCAGCCGGCTGCGACGCCGCACACCAGAATCAAGGCCATCATCGTACTGACTACATTTGCTTTTCTCATCGATTGTACCCTCCCGGATTTACGAAATCTTAATAAAGCGCTTTCAAAATACGTTCTTGTCCCTTGCCGACAAAGCACTAGGTTCATTCAAGCAAAATGAGGAGCCTCTCTCGAAGCGGTCCCCATCTTGTTCGCTTTCGCCCTGCAGACCTCCTGCGCTGCGGATTGCCGTCTATCTCAGCTGCCTGCAGGAATCTCTGTACACCAGCTCCGCCTGCACGATATGGTGGCGTACGACGGAGGGATCCTTCATTTTCTCAATCAGCAGCTGCGCAGCCTCGGCTCCCAGCTTCTCGGCGGACAGCTCCACCGAAGTCAGCTTCGGCACCATTTCTTGCGCAAGCTTCGTATCATTGCTCAAGGCAATGACGGACAGCTCGCCGGGAATGTCGATGTTCAGCTCCCTCGCGGCCCTGAACACGCCCAGCGCTACACGGTCGGTATCGGTGATCACTGCTGTGTAGCTGAGCCTGCGGAACGTGTTCCGAATGGACATATACCCGTATTCGGCCGGGCTTGCGTGGAGCTTGCGGGAATAGTTGATCACATACTCCTTGTGCAGCTGCAAACCATGGCGCTCAAACGCTTCCGCCAAGCCGCTCTCCCTGTCATAAGCCACCGTCATATCGGACGATGCGTTCAGGAAAAGAACGGAGGTATGCCCGCTGCGGAGCAAATAATCGCCGACCTCGTACGAGAGATGCGTGTTGTTGTTGTCCACATAGCTGACCGCCATATCGGGCGGGTCCGGACGGCCGACAAGCACCAGCGGAATTCCCATCTGCTCGTATCTTGCAATACGGGCGTCATGCTTACGCGGATTAAACATAATCATACCGTCCACCGGATCAGTCGAAAACTGGTTCGGATCGTCATGCTCGGGCAGTGTATCCAGCAGCACCCGGTATCCATGACTTGAGCATTCCTTAATAACCCCGTTGATCATCTGAATCTCAAACTGCGACATGACGCCGTCCTTCGCAATCGGCATCTTCAATCCGGCAATCATCGTCTTCCGGATCGCCAAGCTTCTGGCAATGTGATTCGGGTAGTATCCCAGCTCTTTGGCCACCTCGAGCACCCGCTCGGTTACTTCCTTGCTGATCGGTCTCTTTTTACTGAACACGCTGGACACGGTCCCTTAGAAACCCCGGCGAGCTTGGCAACATCATCAATGGTAGCCATAGCGCCTCCCCCCTTTCTTCCCCAAACGGTAATCATTAAACCGCTTTAATTAAACCGGTTTAATTCCTTATGTTGCCTATTATACATAGGGTCGTTTAGGGATACAACAGGTTTTTGTAAACTAGATATTAATTTTTGGTAAAACGCTTAACCTTACATGGGACCTGCCCTTCGTTTCGAGCTTATTCGCTAAAATTTGACGAATTTCGAGCTAATCCCGACTTTTCTACTCTTATTACAGCCAAGGATGATGTCGATCTGCCGGCTTTAAAAAGGACCTCTTGGTTGAGAGGCAGCTTCGCAGCTTCCCCACCCAGCGAAGCTTCCGGCCGTCACTCTATTAACTCATCGTAGCCCCTTCTCACTGCCCGAAGGCTGCTTTGGGATAGAGCTTCTCCCTTCTCAAAGCAGCTGGGGAGTGAAAGAGGACATACCGTTTGTTGTCGGATTATACCGGCCGCGGCGCTTGCGCGCCGGTCGCTTTACGTTTCCGTAATCGATCCCCCATTGACGTGCAGCACCTGTCCCGAAACAAAGCCCGAATCGTCGGAGGCGAGGTAAATATACGTCGGCGCCAGCTCGAACGGCTGCCCGGCTCTTTTCATCGGGGTGTCCAGGCCGAATGTTTTGACGTATTCCGCATCGTAGCTCGACACGATCAGCGGCGTCCAGATCGGCCCCGGCGCTACCGCATTCACGCGAATGCCCCGCTCTGACAGCTGCAGCGACAAAGACCGGGTGAAGGACACGATGGCTCCCTTCGTCGATGAGTAATCCACGAGCAGCTTGCTTCCCTGATAAGCGGTAATCGAGGCCGTGCTGATGATGGAGCTTCCCGGCTGAAGATAAGGCAGCGCCGCCTTCGTCAGATAGAACATCGGATAAATGTTCGTGCGGAATGTATCGTCCAGCTGCTCCGCCGTAATATCCATAATGCTCTTCTGCGGAAATTGAACGCCTTGATTCATAACCAGCACGTTCAGCTGTCCGAACGTTTGCAGCGTCCGCTGTACGACCTCCGCGGCAAAAGCCTCCTGGCGCAAATCTCCGCAGATCAGCAGGCACCTGCGGCCGTAATATTCAACCGCCCGCTTCGTTTCTTCCGCATCCTGCTGCTCATACAGGTACACGATGGCGACGTCCGCACCTTCCTTGGCAAAGCCTACCGTCGCCGCCCGGCCGATACCGCTGTCGCCTCCGGTCACGATCGCCACCTTATTGAGCAGCTTGCCGCTGCCCTTATAGGCCGGATTATCGAATATCGGCCGCGGCGTCATCAAATATTCCAGACCGGGCTGGCGGTCCTGATGCTGCGGCGGAAACGAAATGGGCTGCTGCTCGCACTTCATTTCATGGCTGTAATACGGGTAAACGGGATACATCCTTTTCCCTCCTTTATGCTTACTGACTAGATCAGGATATTCGCCCATAGCCCAAAGGTTCCGGAAAGAAAAAACGCGCAAAAATACTAGTTGCAATCGCAACTATACCGCCATACAATATAGTAGCATTTGCAACTAATTTCTGAATGGAGGCCTGCAGCATGCTTGACCGGCAATACACGATTCCCCGCTGGGTATCGCTTCTGTACCGCTACGGGCAGATGTATATCGGGGACCGGCTGAATGATTCCGATATCGGCAAAGGCCAATACATATTTCTCAATGCCCTCTACAAGCAGGACGGCCTTAGTCAGGAAGCGCTGTCTCATGAATTGAAGATCGACAAAGGCACCACCGCCAAGGCTTTGAAAAAGCTGGAGGAGCAAGGCTACGTCCTGCGTAAAATCCGTGACGAGGATAAGCGCTCCTACCGTATTTTTTTGACAGACAAGGCGCTTCGGATCAAGGAGGAGGTACGCCAGGTGCTGATTGACTGGAGGCATATTTTATCCGACGGATTGACCGAGCAGGAGCAGTATGCCGCATTGGAGCTGCTTGAAAAAATGGGCCGCAATGCGGCAGCTTATTTTGAAGGGAACAGCAAGTAAAGAAAGACGTATAAAAGACGTCTCATAAATGAAGGAAAGCAGGGGCGAAATAACGATGTCGTTCATTTTAAACACCGGGGAGCGGTTGGTGCAAAAGCATTTTCATGCGCTCACCCACCGCAATTACCGCTATTTTTGGTTCGGTCAATGCGTTTCCTTGATCGGCACCTGGATGCAGAACATCGGCCAATCCTGGCTGGTGCTGACGCTGACGGGCTCGCCTTTTTTACTTGGGCTGATCTCGGCTATGCAGTTTTTACCGATTACGTGCTTCTCCCTATTTGCAGGGGCAGCTTGTCGACAAGTTTCCGAAGCGGAATATTTTATTGGTTACCCAGAGCATCTCCATGTGTTTGGCGCTGACCCTCTCCGTTCTCGTATTTACGGACACCGTCAAGTACGGCTATGTGATGACGATCGCCTTTTTGCTCGGCTTGACCAATACGTTCGATATGCCGACCCGGCAGTCGTTCAATATTGAAATTGTCGGCAAGGAAGATTTGATGAATGCGATCGCTCTCAACTCGACTACCTTTAATTTGGCCCGGATTATCGGTCCGGCTATCGGCGCGACCATGATGGCGCTGCTCGGCCCGGCATGGTGCTTCCTGCTGAACGGCCTCAGCTTTATTGCCGTCATTTACGGCCTGCTGCGCATTCAGACGACGCCGTACGTGAGACAAAAGAAGAAAAACGTAGGCATCTTCAAAGAAATCAAGGAAGGCTTCGTATATATATCCAGAGACAAGCGGCTGTCCCAAACCATCCTGCTGGTCACCGTCGTCGGCACGATGGCTTACAACTTTAACATTCTCATCCCGGTATTTACCAGGGACGTGCTGCACCTGAAGGAGCAGACGTACGGTGTGCTCATGTCATGCCTTGGCGTCGGGTCGCTCATCGGCGCGCTGACGATGTCCTTGCGGAGCAAGACAGGCCCTAAAATGGCCGTCAGCATCACCTGCTCCCTGCTGCTTTCCGTTGTGCTCATCCTTAACGGGCTGGCTACATCGCCTTATGTTACGGGAGTGCTGCTTGCGATCAACGGACTCTGCAATATTTTATTTGCCACCACCTGCAACTCCACCCTGCAAATGTATTCGAAGGATGAGTACCGTTCCCGGGTCATGAGCATCTACTCCCTTGTCTTTGCCGGCTCCACTCCGGTGGGCAGCTTATTCACAGGCTCCATCGCCAACCATTTTGGCGCAAACGGCGCTTTTATCGCCTGCGGCTTGATGTGCCTCATTCCTTGTTCGGTTATCATTTTGCTGTATCGCCGAAAACCGGATTCATCGCCTGATGCGGCGGGTAATCAGACCTAACTGCTGTGCCGACCATCCGCTTAAGGGAGAGTGAGAGCGATGCAACAGATGCCGAAGGAAAAAATATATGAATTTTTACTGGATCTGCGGGTTCGCAAGGATGAGCTGGAGCAGATCAGAGCCCAGCATGAAAATACGCATGAATATAACTACTTGAACGGACAGCTGGATGAAATCATCCGTATTTTGGATAACAGCGGCTCTTTTTTCGAAGTCGACAGCCGTGAAATCGACCGGCTGTACCAAACGCAGCAGTCGTACCTGCTTGGCCTGAAGGACCGGGAAGGACAGCGGTACGAGAGCCAGGTCCAGGCCTTCAGCCCCGAGCATGCCGAGCACAAAGCCGAGCGCGAATTTCCTGCCTACCGGCTGACCGGAGTGAGAAAGCTGTGAACGCACACTGTACAAGCCGTGCGCTTTAGGCTATCTTGGTATAGGATAATGGTACAAGCTCCGGACGGAGCCGAACCTTCGTTCACAACCTATACCGCTAATCAAAGGATGGATCGCAACATGGCAGCCAAACCGATGGAACCGGCCCAAGCAGCCCGCCTGCTGGAGCAATGGATCCAATTTTACGACATGAACGACAAAAAAGCATGGGATGCCGAGGATTATCCCTATGTCAAAAGCGTCTGCGACGCTATGAAGCTTGCCGCTCAAGCGCTTCGCGGCAAGGCTCCTTCCAATCCCGGTGCAGCCAAGAAGGCTGCAGCCCTGCTGGAAGAATGCCCGGAGGAGTTCGAGATCGACGAGCCGGAAGCCTGGGAGCCGGAAAATCGCGCCTTTGTCCGCGACGCTCTCGAAGCGATCCGTTTTGCGGCAGCATTCATGAAAAAGTAAAAAAAAGCTCCGGCCTGGAGCTTTTTTTCGTTCGGTCGCCCGCCGATGGAAACCGCTCGGCATGGTATTTAAAGAAAAAGGATTGCCCCCTCTGTCAGGGATGCAATCCTTTTTTTGTGCGGCTATGAGCTTAGCCTTGCTGGAACGTTTTGAGCAAACGTTTCGCTTCGCCGTTCGGCGTTTGAACAACCTCGTACATGTTAACTGTGATTGGATAGTTAAACTGATCGGATTTCACGTTGCTGGCATCAATCGTCTGCTTGCCGCTGATCAGTTTATTCGAGCCTGTGAAAGACGCGTCTGTCGAACCAAGGATACGGCCTTGGGAGTCGACGATTTCAAATCTCAGCTTGGAGAAGTTCGCATCGACAACTACGTTTTCTTTTTGCTTGATATCCATATCGACATTCAATTTATAGGTATAAGTAATCGGGTTACCTACCATTGTCGTATAGCTTACGTTATAATCGTTCATCTTAACGTCATAAGGGTACAGGCTGAATGTATCGGCCTTCGGATCTTCGTTCTGAGCTGCCGTTTGCAGTGCCGCAATCGTTGTTGTATACGGAGCTGCCGCTTTGGCATCCAGCACCTTCACAGCCAGGTTCTCGCCGTTCTCGGTCTGAGGCAGGTTAAAGGAATAGCTCACAACGTAGCTCAAGCCTGGATCCAGGGTTGGCGATACGTTCGTTTGACGCGTACCGGAATACGTGACTCCGTTACCGCCGGTCAATTGCGTTTGGAAGTCCGGCATCGGAACCGGCACATCGCTTGTGTTCGTCAATCTGAATTTGGCAACGGCCGTTTTATAACCGGATTCCGGATTCTCATGCAGGTGCAGCTCAACGATGGAAACCTGCGTTTTGGCGTCGATCACTTTGGTCAACGGGTCAAAAGCGATCGGCGTGCCGATCAGGTAGGACGTCGTAGGAAGCGCGTCCGTCTGCTTGCCTTCAGGAGCCGTAATCGTCAGCTTGCCGCTGGAAACAACGGTAGGCTGAGCAACCGTACCTGCAGGAACGCTAGGCACGAAGTTATCGGTCGTAGCTACCAGCAGATTTTTAATTGTGGCGCCTGTTTCAACAGGGATCGTAAAATGAAGGTACTGCTTTTCTCCTGGCTCCAAAGCCGTTGCGTCCGTTTGGGCGCGTTTGCCTTCATACAATTTTTGGTCCGCAATCGCATCGACAACGAAGCCCGGGATCGTTTCACGGCCATAGCCTGGATTCTCAGCCAGCAAGGTAACCACCTTGACCGGTCCTTCTTGAGCTGTTTGCTCCGACATGCTGACCGGCGTATACGTAATGCTGGAATTCACGCCGGGAATCGTAAAGGCTTGCCCCCAAGCGAGCGAATCGCTTTGTACGCCGAAGTTGCCACCTGTTTTGTACCATACTTGCGAGGACACAGGAATGTTCAACAGATAGGTTTCTTTCTTCGGATACGTGTACAGATCCACATCTACGAACGAAAGCTGGTCCACTTTCAATTGATCCTTGCTGTCGATCACGACCATATAGATCAGCTCGCTGACTTCTCTCGGCTGAAGCGATGTTTTGTTGCCTGCGCTTGGTTTCAGCGTATATTCTAGGCCGTCTGTCGTATGCAGGCGAAGCTCGTGCTCAGGCACACGGTTTTGCTCCGTGCCACCGTTATACAAACGTACGACTGCGGAGAGCTGAAGCCCCTGAGCCGTCGTTTCGACGGAGATGCTCTTCACTGCTGCGCGGATATCCTGTGTCAGGCCGTAGTTCGACGTAGGAACGGATACGACTGCCGGAGCATCCGCTGCGAATACGGGAAGCCCTCCCTGAATCATTAGCGAGCCAAGCAAAACCGCTGTAAAACCTTTTTTCCATGATTTGTTCATGATGAGTTCACTCTCCCTAATATATATTATTTCGTTTGGGTATTTGTCGTTTTAGTCGGTGCCGCTGCCTGGCCGTTATCTACCTTCTGGCCATCCTTCAGTTGATTTTGTCCGGTCACGACCAACTGATCGCCTTCTTTCAAGCCATCCAGTACCTCTTGGTACTGTCCGTTAATGCGTCCCAGCTTCACAGCCCGCTTCTGGTATTGATCACCTTGCTGAACGAATACATAAGTGCTGGAATCTTCGCGGATAATACTTAAAGTTGGAATCGCAACAACGGATTGCTCGTTTTCTGTAGTTAACTGTATCATAACACGAGACCCGGGCTCAATGGTATGTTCAGGGTTGGGCACATCCAGCTCGACCGTATACGTCTTGGTTTGCGCGCTCATAATCGGCGCCATGTAACTGATCTTACCCGTTCCCTTTTTGTCCGGCGTATCCGGATTGTAGAAGACGAGCTCTTGCTTGTTTTTGACGAGCTGGTAATTCGCTTCGCTCAGCTCCGTCTTGATTTTGACCGGATCGATCTGTTGAACCTGACCGACCTTGCTGGCGGATACGGTCTGTCCCGGCACCAGGGTGAAATCCGTCAAAATCCCGCTGGCAGGCGCCTTCACACTGTAGTTGTCCAAGGCGCGGATCGAATCCTCCAAGGCTAACGATGCCGACTTCATCTGGTTCTCCGCTGCAATAATGGAATTGTTGCTGTCATTAACCGCCAGTTTGTTCTGTGCCGACTCCAGAGCCATTTGTGCGGTATCCACCTGCTGCTTCGCAAGATCTACCTGATGTTGATTAGACGTTCCAGCATCGAAATCGTTGCGCGTTTTGTTATAATCATTTTGCGCATTGGTCAGAGCGATTTTGGCTTTTTCTACGGCATCCGCCAAATCCTTGCGGTTATTGACCTGATCGTCCTTCGCCTTCTGGTAAGAATCCTGCGAGCTTTTGAGCGACAGCTCGTTCTTTTGGCGGGCCGATTCCGCATCCTTGCTGTCCACCCGGAACAGCACCTCGCCTTTCTCTACGAAATCGCCGCGATTCTTCAAGACGTCGACCACCTCGCCGTTTACCTTCGGCACGACATCGATAACATTGACGGCCGTCACTTCGCCTACCTGCTCGGTCGGACTGCCGATATTCTGCTTCGCTACCGCTTCGGTCTTAACAGGCCGGATCTGAATATCCGCCTGTACGTTCTTGGGCCCACCCATCGAACAGCCCGAGGCTACCATTGCGGCCAAAGTCAACACAGCCAGCGTGCGATATGTTTGGTTCATCTTCTTCTTCCTGCTCCTCGCCATTAACAAATTCATCTCTCCTGCCTCCTCACTGCTTGCAGTAACCTGATCCAAAAAAGTACGTTTTTCGCCCGCTGCGAGCTTCATTCGGAATGCTACATATCCAGCGCGCCGGTGTCAGGCTCCGCCGGTTTGTTTTTATTTCGGTTAAATAATCGGGAGATCCGGTTCTTGATGCCTTCCAGCATCTCATAAACAATCGGAACGACAACCAGGGTCAAGATCGTGGAAGTCACGAGTCCCCCGATAACGACAATACCAAGGCCTTTACCGATCAGGCCGCCTTCACCGGAAAGCCCGAGGGCAAGCGGCATCAGCGCCATAATCGTAGCTCCCGCCGTCATGATGATCGGACGGAAACGAACCTTGCCCGCTTCCAGCAGGGCATGCCGTACCGTATATCCCTCTTCGCGAAGCTGCTGCGCACGGTCGATCAGTACGATTGCGTTGGTTACTACAATCCCGATCAGCATCATAAAGCCGATCATGGAGGTGACGCTCAGAGGCTCTCGAATAACGACAAGCCCGATCAAGCCGCCGATAGCTGCCAGAGGCAGCGAGAACAGAATCGCGAACGGCGCCGAAGCATTTCCGAAAGCAAGCACCATGATAAGGTACACGACCGCAACCGCCACGGCCATCGCCACAAACAATTGCGAGAAGCTTTCATTGATGTCTTCCGATACGCCTTTAACCTCGCGTGTAACCCCATCCGGCAGTTCAACTTGCGCCAGGGCCATGGAAACCTTCTGGCTGACGTGGCTTTTGTCGTCTACGCTGATTTTTGCACTCACGCTGACGACCTGCTTTTGGCTGTCTCGCGCCAGCGATACCGGAGCTTTCACTTCGCTGATTTTGGCTACCTGCTTCAAGAATACCGTTGTGCCCGAAGTCGTGGTGAACGGAATATTCCCCAGCTTTTCAAGCGAATCCTTGTCAGAGGTATTCATCGAGATGGTAGTCGTATACGTCAGGTTATCAAATTTCAAATCGCCAAGCGACTGCTTCTGAATCCAGGCGCGGGCAGTATCGCGAACCGTGGAGGCGTTCAGCCCGTAGGCACGCGCCTTGCTTTGATCGACCTCGATCTCCACCTCGGTCTTGCCATCGCTCAAGTTATCCTCAATTTCGCTCAGCTCAGGGAACTCCTGCATCTTCTGCTTGATCTTCGTAGCAGCGATCTCCAGCTGATCCTGGTCCATCACCCTTCAGGGAATATTGGAAGTCGGCCGAAGCCAGCCCCGTTCCGCCCCCAAGCGACCTTGGCTCCACTTCCGAGCCTTGAGGCAGTTCGGAGAGCATGAACTCCTTAACCTGCTCCTTCACTTTATCGGCGTCAACCTTGTCGTTGACTTCCACATAAATTTGCGCGGCATACGGTGTCTGCTGATCATCGTCGCCGTTATAACCGACCAGAGCTTCGACGAAATTGAACACTTTGGTTCCGTCGCTGTCCTTCGTATCTGAGAGCAGCTGCTCCAACTCCTTGGACTTCTGGTCCATCGCATCAAAGGACGTTTCATAAGGCAGCTTCAGCTGAAAATACATCGTTTTGGACGGCTTGCTCTCCGGAATAAACGAAACCTTCAGGAAAGGAATCGTAGAAGCCAGGGTGCCGACAAAAAGCAGCGCCGCCAGCAGCAGTGTCTTGATCCGATGGTGCAAGCACCACTGCAGCACTTTTTCATAGATGGCCATAAAGCGGCCCGGCTTCTCATGCTCATGAGAAACGTGCGGTTTGATGCTGTTGCCGCGAAGCACGAGCAATTTGGCCAGCATCGGAATGACGGTCAAGGCCACCAGCAAGGAGGACAGAAGCGCCACGGCCAGTGTGATGGCAAAAGGCCGGAACAGCTCGCCGACAACCCCTGTAACCATCCCCATCGGAGCAAATACGCTCACGGTAGCCAGCGTAGAAGAAGTAATCGCGGACGATACCTGCTTCGTAGCAAGCAGAATGACGGATTCGTTCCTCTTCTGCGCCTTCTCAAGAGAGGCGTATATATTTTCTATTACCACAATGGCATCGTCGACGACGCGTCCGATTGCGATAAACATACCGCCGAGCGTCATCGTATTGAGCGAGAGATCCAGCTGCCACATCAGCAGCAGAGTAATCAGAATCGACAGCGGTATCGATACGAGAACGATGATTGTCATGCGCATATTGCGCAGGAAGATGAGAATCATAAGAGAAGCCAGTATGGCCCCTACGATACCTTCGCGAAGCATGCCGTTAATGGATTCTTTGATCTGATCCGCGCTGTCGTAAGTGCTTTTGAATACGACATTCGGCATCGTCGTTTTCCATTCGTCAAGCTGTTTCTTGATCGCGTCGGAAAATTCAACCGCATTGGCGCTGCCCGCCTTATACATAATCATACCAATTGCAGGCTTGCCGTCCAAGCGGCCGTTAAAGTCGGACTCGGTAATCGATTTGACTTTGGCTACCTGAGACAGTGTAATGACGCCGTTCTGGCTCGTCGTAATTTCGAGCTGTTCGAGCTCGTAAAGACTCTTGATGTCGCCCTTTACCCGGGCCATCTTCTCATTGCCGCTCAGCTTCACACTGCCGATCGGACTCTTGGTGACGGCTGCGCTGATCACGTTGGTCACCTGGGACGGAGTCAGGCCGTATACGTTCAATGCACCGGCGTCAAGCTCGATATCCAAGCTGGCATCCCGGGCGCCGACGACGTCCATATGGTCGATGCCTTTAATCCCTTCCAAATGAGGCTCGATCGTATCGCTGTACAGCTTATCGAGCTCGGTTTGGCTCATGCCGTTCTCGGCATAAGCGACCAAATAGTTCGTAGCGAACGAGGATGCGCCGAACGTGGACACCTTAGGCTGTGCAGCCGTTGCAGGCAGCTTCACGTCCTGAAGCAGGCTCTCGATATCCTGCTTTTTCTTATCCGTATCCTTCACGCTTTGCTTAAATTGAAGAATGATCGTCGAGAAGTTATCGCTTGACGTCGACGTCATCGTATCCAAATCCTCGACGTTCCCCAGCTTCTCCTCCAGCGGATCGGTAATTTCATCCATGACATCCTTCGGAGCCCCCGTATACTGCGTGGTTACTACCACGACGGGAAACGAAATGTCAGGCATATTTTCCACTTTAAGCTTGTTGGCCGCATACAGCCCGCTGCCGAACAAGAGAAGAATAATAATGAACAAAGCGGAAACATTTTTCATGGAAAACTTGGTAAAACGGTCCATTTCTACACTCCCCTCAATCCAAAAAACTTGTCACGCGCTTGTTTATTTCTGTACATCGTTCATCTTATCCGACGAATATGAACTGAATATGTACGGAAGCCGCGCAATTTTGTCCAAATGGTGCCAGACCCCGGCTAGTCATCACCTTGATTGGGATTATAGCCGATCATTCTAAAGCCGGCTTAAACAAAAACGAAAGTTTTTCTTAAGGAGACCGCTGAAAAAACAAGCGTAGAGTACGGAATCGTTCGGTAGGAGCGAAAGCGTTCGCCTCAGCGATCGAAAGAAGGTTCCGGACTCGCAGTGATGACTTTTTCAGCGGCCTCTTCTTTTCTTAAGAAAGCTCATTTTTAAAAAACCATGCCTAACCTATGACGTCTATCGGAGCAAACGTCCCTTCAAATTTAAGAGCGGCATTCATAAAAAAATCGAAAAGCGTCGGTTTTTGTCCATTTTACGGGAAACGGATCGATGGGCCGACGCTTAAAGCTTGCGATTAAAAAGGAGCGGCAGGAACTGCCTAAATACAAAACAGGTCAGCCGGAAACCGGCTGACCTGAATGATATATAGACCGAAGTCTCTATGCATAATCCGAGAGGGAGTATATCTTCAAGCTGGAATCAAGCTTAGGATCTAACAAGTGTGTAGATCAGATCGTTGGTGCCGATCAGGCTGAAGCTTTGGATCTCAAAGCCGTCTTCGATCAGACAATCGATGGCAGCCGCAGCACGATTGGGCAGTGCCGGATCAGGCTGCAGAAGCGCCAGACAATCAAACGGAATGACGCCGGAATGATCCTCTGAAACAATGGCATAGGTGGCGCTGTCAAAGCGCAGATTAACTACACCTGATGGACCCATAGGTGCGGGGATGCCTGAATCGCCGCTTCCATTTGGTTTGAATTTCAATTCTTCCCCGTTGGCCAATTCAATTTCGACTTCTTTCACTTTATCCCAGTCAATATTGCTAAGCCATCTCGTAATTCGTTCCAATGCTATGATGCCGCTCAAGCCATCCAGTTTGTATTTTTTCTTTTTTCCATTCCGGAACTTAATTTCAATTTCCTCAACGTCGAGACCGCTGATTGCTTCTAGGATTCTCTCAAAGATACTCAAGGCTATTCGCTCCTTTCCTCTGGGATACAGCCCCTCTTCTTAACGTCCGGATTTGACCAGCGTGTAAACCAGGTCGTCTGTACCAACTTGGTTGAAGGCTACAACGCGAAAACCGTCTGAAGTCAAGCAGTCGATTGCTTCGGCTGCACGGCCCGGAAGGGCTGCATTAGGAACCAATAAGGCAAGGCACGCCGACGGAATGTCTCCGGAATGGTTCTCCGAGACAATGGCGTAGTCACCGCCGTCAAAACGAAGAATCACAACTCCTGTGCTGCCGCTATAGTGCTTTTTGTCAGCCATCAGATCCTCTTCCTTTCTTCACCTTGGATTAGACTAACCCGTTACCTTATCTATGAACTGAGAGCTAACAGATTGTCTATAGTAATATATGATCCGTATATAGCTTCGTCATGGATATATCTACCATCCCATTGCCCCATTTTTCATAAGGTCATAGCGGCTTTACAAGAAAGCTGTCTCTACTATAAATGAAGAGAAAGGAGAATAACCCTTTATCTCGAATCTATGTCTCGCGGGAGCCTGCACTTGTATAGAATGCTATAGAAAAGCCCGGCCAGTGCTATACTGGCCGGGCTGCGATGCGAACGGCAGGTCCCGTTCACGGTGAACCGGATTATCGGAAATCCGGCGGAATTCTGCGGGCTGTTCCGGTCAGAATAGCCGCTTCGATTACAGCCCTTCTCACCTTGGCAACCACCTGCTCGTTAAATATGCTTGGAATAATGTACTGCTCATTCAGTTCCTTCTCCGAGACGACCGACGCGATAGCGCGGGCCGCCGCAAGCTTCATCGGCTCGTTAATCCGGCGGGCCCGGCAGTCGAGAGCGCCGCGGAACAATCCCGGGAATACCAGCACGTTGTTAATCTGGTTCGGGTAGTCGCTGCGGCCTGTCGCAAATACGCGGACGTGGGGCAGAGCCTCCTCCGGATCAATCTCCGGCTTCGGATTCGCCATCGCGAACACGATATTGTCCGCCGCCATGCCCCGCATATCCTCGGCGTCCAGCAGACCGCCCCGCGATACGCCGATAAACACGTCGGCTCCGCGCAGCACCTCCCGCAGGGTTCCCGCAGTCCACTCTACCTGGGGCTGCTCCGCAAGCCACTGCCACATCGGGTGAGCATAGCGCTCTCCGCGCACAATGGCTCCTTCCCGATCCACGGGAACGAGACGCTTCACGCCGGCGGCAAGAAGCATTTTGCAGATCGATACGCCTGCAGCGCCGACTCCGTTGACGACGACGCAGATTTCGTCCATCTGCTTGCCGACAACCTTCAGCGCGTTCAGCAAGCCCGCAATTACGACGACAGCCGTTCCGTGCTGATCATCATGAAAAATCGGAATATCAAGCTCCTCGCTCAGCCGCGTCTCGATCTCGAAGCAGCGGGGCGAGCTGATATCCTCCAAATTAATGCCTCCGAAGATCGGACTCACCGCTTTAATCGTGCGGATGATTTCCTCCGTATCTTGTGTAGCGAGGCACAGCGGGAATGCGTCTACATCCGCAAGCTGCTTGAACAGCATCGCTTTGCCTTCCATAACCGGAGCCGCGGCTGCGGGTCCGATGTCTCCCAAGCCGAGCACGGCGGTTCCGTCGGTCACTACCGCAACCGTGTTTCTTTTGATCGTCAGCGAATACGCTTTTTGCGGATTTTCGGAAATAGCCGCGCATACGCGCGCTACGCCCGGCGTGTACACCTTGGACAGATCATCCCGGTTCTTTATCGGCATGGTAGGCTGAATCGAGATTTTTCCGCCCAAATGGGCCAAAAAGGTGCTGTCGGATGTATTAATGACACGGATGCCGTCCAGCTGCCGGAGCGCTTCAACGACTCCATTCTCGCTGGTATCCGCCGCACTGACCGTAATATCTCGGATCGAATTCTCCTGCCCGGCCCGAATGACGTCAATGGAGGTAATATCGCCCCCCGCTTGACTGATGGCGAAGGCCACATCCCCAAAATTCACCTTCGCATGGTCCAGCTCCAGCCTTACGATTACACTGTTATATGCCAATGCCTGTTCTCCTTTACCCCTTCGATTTAAGTTTATTTTTTGGCCGAAGCCTTGACGTCTCCAGGAATCGGGCAGCTGTAGGCCTGGCCGTTCAAGCGGCTTTTCAGCTCCGCCTTGGCCTGCTCCATCAGCTCCGGACGCTGCATCGCTTCAATGACGGTCGCCGCCATGACTTTACCGGCATGGAGCATGCCCTTATGGGCAATGGAGGTCGCCCCAAGCGATACCCACTGCCAGCTGTGCGGAGCCGAGCCCACTACAAAGCATGCGGTCGTGCATTGCGCGGTCGGAGCGATCCAGCTGACATCGCCTACATCCGTCGATCCGCTCAGGAACAAGCCGTTCACGTACGGGTTCAGCTGGTCCGCCAGCTCCTTCTCCCTCATGCCGGCAGGAATATTCGGTGCGGAGGCGATCTCCGCATCGGTCAAAGTAGACCGTACCGACCGGGCCAGCTCCCGCTCCTGCTCATCGTGCTGAGGAATGCCCAGCTCCTCGAACTTCCGGTACATCACTTTCTCCAGCGTTTCATTCGGAACCAGGTTGGAGCAGGCTTTATCGAATACGATCTGCACTTCCGTCCCTGTCATCAGCGCCGCCCCCCGGGCAATATCGCTGACGCGGTCATAAATATCTTTGGCCTGCGAAATTTGAGGAGCACGGATCAAATAAAGCACTTCCGCCGTAGGCTGAACCACGTTCGGAGACAGCCCGCCCGTATTCGTCACCGCATAGTGAACCCTGGCTTCCTGAATGATGTGCTCGCGCAAATAATTGACGCCGACATTCATCAGCTCCACCGCATCGAGCGCGCTTCTTCCCAAATGCGGCGAAGCGGCCGCGTGCGAGCTTTTTCCCTTGAATTTATAATAGATTTGATAGTTGGCAAGGGAATTCATAGACATGATGCTGTTGTAATCCATCGGATGCCAGCTGACTGCAAAATCAATATCATCGAACAAGCCTTCGCGGACCATAAACGTTTTGCCGGAGCCGCCCTCTTCCCCCGGACAGCCGTAATAGCGCACGGTTCCCGCAATGCCCTGCTCCTCCATCAGCTGTTTTACCGCCACCGCTGCCGCCAGCGCGCCGGTACCGAGCAGATTATGGCCGCAGCCGTGTCCGTTGCCCCCGGGGACGACCGGCTCCTGCTCGCTGCTGGCCCGCTTCTGGCTTAAGCCGGACAGGGCATCGAACTCGCCCAGCACGGCAACCACCGGCTTTCCGCTGCCATAACTGGCGATAAATGCCGTTTCAATGCCTCCCGCTCCGCGTTCGACGGTAAAGCCTTCCTGCTCCAGCGCGCGGCACAGCAGCTCGGCGGAACGGAATTCCTCGAAACGGGTTTCGGCGAACTCCCATATTTGGTTGCTGATTTCGATAAACTGCTCTCGCTTACGCTCAATGAGCTCGGAAATGTGTTGTACAGCGTTCATCTGCCAGTCTCTCCTTTTATGCCTTTTATTTAACGAATATTTTACGAAAATTACGTATAATAAGTATACCGTTTTATCCTTTTTATTTCAATGAGGCTGCAGATAAGAACTAACAAAAACCAGCTAATGTTTGTCAAGCATCACCATCTTGGTACCCAAAAGAATTTCTGTTATAATTTTTATGGAAATGACAAATAAACCTCCATTGGCGTGGAAGTTTATGGAATTTATTGGTTATGTGTGATAGGGCTCGCCTCGGGTGAGGATGGCATAGACGTGATGGAGAAGCTTGTTGGCGCAAGCGATCACGGCCACCTTGTAGGGCTTGCCCTCTCTCTTTTTCTTGTCATAATAGGCCTTGATCCGCTCATTTTTCCCTTTGCGTAAACCACATTGCACCGCGATGTATAACGCCCGCCTTAATCGTTTAGAACCTCGCTTGGTGATCTTACTGCTTGTAGCCGTAAACTTTCCTGAACTGAAAACACTAGGGCCCGATCCTGCGTAAGCGACAAGCTGTTTGGCATGTCCAAACTGAGTAGCGTCTCCGATCTCGGCAACCAGCGCGGCAGCCAATTTATCTCCAACACCCGGGATTGTTTTAAGAAGAGCCACTTCAGGGATCACAGCGACCGTTTCCTCGATCTGCTGCTCCAAGTGCCCCAGTTGCTCTTGGAATGCAAGTAGCAAGCCTAGCATACTTTGCAAAGCTATCGTTTGTGCTGGGCTCCGTCCTTGACTTGGAGCCACACTTTGAAGCTGTGCCAGCTTTTCTCGAATCCAGGTTTTCCCGTGTGATCTTTGCACGGTTTCCAGAATGGTCTCCTCTGTGATCACTACCCCGCTCAAATATTGCTGCAAAACTCGCATTGCTGTTTGGGAATACAGATCATAAAACACACCTTCGAAGGTCGGAAAGACTTGGTCAAGTAACGCCCGCATATTCAGCTTGGCTTGCACATACATCGCCGTTATGAACTCATGCTGTCTTGTAAGATGCTGAAGCTCTAAAAGCTGCTTATCTCCATGCCGATGAGGTTTAACGTCGCCACGGTAGTACATCTCTGCTAAGTGTCAAGCATCTACGGTATCTGTTTTTACTTTTCGTAGTTGAGAGCCCTTTGCTCGTTTGGATTGCAGTGGATTAATGACCATGTGGCGAACCCCACTTCGTTCCATAAAGGCTACGAGCCCTCGATGGTAATGCCCCGTTGCTTCTACGGACCACTACTGGTTCTTTTCCCGTTTTTAGACGCAGTTCTTCAAGCCATTCTCCAAATTCTTCAAATCCTTCCTCCGTGTGGGCGATACTCTTCGATTTCCCTGCCACTTCATTTCGCGAAGTGAATGCTTGAGCCACACTTATTCCTTTTGATACACCCAATCCTACAACTGGTTCCATTCCACCATTCCTTTACGAATTTTCGCCGGCATTCCCACGATAGCTCCAACGCCATAGCTTCGCTTGTGATACGAGATCTAGGTCTCTACCAGCTCAAACATGGTTATTGGGTGGCAGTGGGAGAACAGTTTTTGTTCCGGGGTTTTCCCCCTAAAAGCCGCTCGTTCTCCCGGCTACCGCCATCTTATACCGAACCTAAAAAAGGCCAACCAGATTTTTCTGGCTGACCTAATAATACGAAAAAGCATCCGCACGGGATGCTTCTTCCAACAATCTAGTTTCGTATCAGACGGTATATTTTTCTCGGTCTTCCGCGCACAGCCTGCAGTTCCTCTCCCTGAACCTCCGCCAGCCCCAGCTCGCATAAGCTGACCATAATGCGCTGCGCATTTCGTTGCGTCATCGATAAATGCGCCGACAAATCGGAGGTGGTAAAGCCGTCCCAGCCCATCCGCTGCACGAGCGCTTCGATTTTCTTATAGGTTTTGATGCTGATATTGCCCTGACCCAGCTTGTCCAGCAGCTCCTTATCGTGCGAACGATAAGCGTAGGTCAGCTCGTCCTCTTCCCCGACGGCCTCTACGATGACCCCGTCCTGCTGAACGATGACAATGCCCCGCTCTTCCTTTTCCTTGGCATGCTGCAGCGCTCTGCGGGCGTTGTTCTCGGCGGAGAAGGCCGTGCTGCCGAACCCGATGCCGACAGCCACCGGAACATCCGCTTCCAGCGAGATGTGCTGGACCGTATCTCTGAGCGTTTCCGTTTCGCGTTCAATGGCTCCGCGGGAGCTGAAAATCTGGTACCGTCCATTCCCATTGTCGATGAGGGTCCCGTCGATTTTCTCACATAGCTGGAGAAGAATTTGCCGGATCTTCAGCTCCAGATACTGCAGATGATACCTTGTCATGGTCTTGTCGGCCAGCTGGTCAAACTGATCCAGCTCAATAATTTCCACGCCGATCTGCGTGTCCTTGAAGTAAGAGCTTTTCGCCTGCTCGATCATCACCTGCATCGCTTGGCGGATGTCGAGCTTGGTCATCTCGATCCGATAGGCGGGAACCCCCGCCTCCCGCAGGGAGCTGTGGACGAAGTTCATGCAGGTCAGCGCCGCTTCGGTTTTTCCCTGCTTCCACAAATCGAGATGGAACCGGATGAGCTCGTCGGGCTTGTCGTAGCTGGACCCGTTAAACATGGTCATATGTATGTTGTCGACAGGAATGCCGGCTTCGCAGAACGATTCCTTGAAGTCGACATCCTCGGAATCGATCATATCGATCGAAATCCGGGTGCTCAGCTGTCCCAAATCCATCGACATCTGCAGCATAGCCTTGTATAAGCTGGCGCCGGTTGGCTTGCAATAGACGATATTGGCATGATCGCCCAAAAACTCTTTGGCATATGTATAAGGGATCGGCCCGAAAAAAGCCATCCGTTGACTTCGTGATGGTGGCCTTCGATCAGCGCCTTCGACTCCTGTACATGCACATAGGGAAAAGGAACCAGGAGAGCCTCGGTCTCCATTTCACGGGCAACGTCCAAAATTTTCTGGACGGAGGGCTCGGGCCCAATGACTCCGAATCGATACACCATAGCTCTGCTCCTCTATATGAATTATATAATCAGGTACATTATACCATCCGGTAAAGCCGGGGAAAAAGACCGTGTCCAGGTTTAGCCCCTTATCCCTCACACACGCATCCTCATATAAGGCAAGGGCTGCCTCTCTTCTTCAAGAGAAACAGCCCTCGGCTCTAATTGTCGCGAATCCGGCAGCTTGCAAGCCGGCCCGACTTAAGCGGTTTATTGCAGCACGCGTCTTGCAATGCGGTGCAGCAGCTCTACGCCCCGCGGCAGGATGACTTCGTCGATATCAAACTTCGGATGATGGTGCGGCGCCGGCAGGTGCGACCCGATAATCATATAGGTCCCCTTGCCTCCCAGCTCCTGTACTCTGCGGATCATAAAGCTGGCGTCCTCGCTGCCCATCGCGCTGTCCACGCTGTCCTTGATCGTATGGAAGCCTTTCACCTGCCCGGCTTCCTCCACCGCCAGCTTGACCAGCTCAGCATCGCAGCGGATCGGAATCGCCGCGCCGATCACATCGATCTCGTGACGCAGCTCGTGCATGCCGGCGCTGTGGGCGATAATGCTGCGAACCCGCTGCTCCAGCTCGTTGTTCGCTTCCTCGGAAACCGAGCGGGTTTCCACGACCATCCGGGCAAACTCGGGGATGATGTTCGCCGCCGTCCCGCCCTCCAGCACGCCGACGTTCACGCGCGTCGAGCCTGTGGAAAAGCGGGGAATCGCGTGAATGTTCAGCAGCGCCGTTGCCGCACCGAGCAGCGCGTTGCGCCCCTTCTCGGGCGAAGCCCCCGCATGGGACGGCACGCCGTAAAAGCGGGCTGCCAGCTTCGTGCTGGCGAGAAAGCCTTGTCCGCCGCCGTGGAACTCGCCGGTGGGCACCTCCGTGCCTTGATGATGGCAGAACAAATAGTCTACATCATCCAGGCATCCCTTTTGCACCATCGCGTAAGCGCCGCGCACTCCTTCTTCGGCAGGCTGGAAAATCAGCTTGACAGTGCCGTGAAAGCTGCCGTCCGCGAGCTTCGCAGCCAGTCCCAAGCCGACGGCCGTATGACCGTCATGCGAGCAGGCGTGCATGTTCCCTTCATATAAGGAGCGAAATCCCTCGGCCTGGGGAATGTGATCGGCATCCGCGCTTTCCCGGATCGGCAGCGCGTCCATATCAAAACGGAAGCCGACCGTCGGGCCCGGCGCACTGCCTTTCAAAGTCCCGATGACGGCCGTGTAGCCGCCGCGCATATGCTTGACGATCTCGGGATTGGCGCCGTCGCGCAGCGCCCGCTGGTATGCGTTCTCCAGCACTTCCTCCGAGGGCAGCCCTCTGCGTGAAGTGACCGTCGATCGCGTCCTGTCCGAACACCACTTCATAACCAAGCGACTGAAGAATCTCAACAACCTTCGAGGCCGTCCGGAATTCAGTAAATCCTACCTCCGGGTGGGCGTGCAAATCGCGTCTTATAGCTATAATATCCAGTTCCACTGGGTTCATCTCCTCCTAGTTTAACTACATCCGGGGATAGACGCCCGGTCCGATCGGCAGCCCTAGCATATACCAGACAATCAGCATGATTGTCCATACGATGAAGAACGCAATCGGGTAAGGCAGAATAAGCGAATAATAAGTGCCGAGCTGCGCGTCTTTCCGGTACCTTTGCAGGAAGCTCAGGAACAGCGGCAGGAACGGCGACATCGGCGCGAACGGGATGACCGAGGAGTCCGCTACCCGGAAGACGATCTGAGCGAAGGCCGGATGAAAGCCGAGCAGCATAAACATCGGAACGAACACAGGCGCAAGAATGGACCAGATCGCCGAGCCGCTCGCAATGAACATCGTCAGCAGCGCAGACAGGAACATCAGGCCGACGAAGACCGGAACGCCCGTCATGTTCAATTTCTCCAGCACGTCAATAATCGACAGCGCCATAAATTTCCCCATGTTGCTCCAGTTAAAGAACGCCACGAATTGGGACAAAGGAAACACCATCACGATAAATCCGGCCATATGCTTCATCGGATCGCCGAGCAGGCTTGGAATGTCGTTCTGATTTTTAATCGCTTTCGTTACCAGCCCGTAGACGACCGCAATGGTGAAGAAGAAGAAAATAATAATCGGCACAATGCCTGACATGAACGGGGACGGAATCACGCTGCCGGTTTTCGGATCGCGCAGAATACCGCCATGAGGCACCACCATCAGGGCCACCACGATAATATAAACGATAGCTGCGATTCCAGCCCAGCGCAGACCTTTATTCTGAGTATCAGTCAGCTTATCGAGCGAAAAGTTCATTTCACCCTCATATTTTCCGAGACGCGGTTCAACAAATTTATCTGTAATCAGCGCAGCCAGCACCGTCAGCACAATAACGGAGGCCGCCATAAAATACCAGTTGTCCAGCACAGTGACCGTCGCCGCCGTATTGACGGATTTGGCTACCTCGCCGCTGATGCCTGACAAGAGCACGTCCGTCGTTACGATCAGCAGGTTTGCAGTAAAGCCCGAGCCGACCCCGGCAATGGCGGCCAGCAGACCGGCGACGGGATGGCGGCCGACGGCCAGGAAGATCAGCGCGCCGAGCGGAGGCATAATAACAACTGCAGCGTCCGAGGACACGTGGCTGAAGAAAGCGATGAAGACGACCAGGTAGCTGGCGAATTTGGCGTCGACCTTGGATGCCATTTTGCGCATGATCGCTTCCAGCAGGCCAACCTTTTCAGCCAGACCGACGCCGATAACCAGCGCCAGTATATAGCCTAACGGAGTGAAGCCGGTAAAGTTTTTAATCACATTCGGCAGAATCCATTGAAGCCCTTCCACGCTCAGCAGATTTTTAACTGCGACAGGCTCTTTTTTTACCGGGTCAAATGCCGTAATGTGAAAGTAGGACAAAATACATGTAGCAACCATTAGCAAAACAATTAAATAAATGAATAGCAAAAACGGATTCGGAATTTTGTTCCCTACTCGCTCTACCCAAGTAAAAATTCCCGATTGTCTCTGAGGCGCCGCGGCGCCGGCCTGCGCTAAATGCTTCATTGTGCCATCCCCCTGGTCCTATTGATTAGCTTCCCTTCCCCGTGTTCTTTCTACCGTTCGAGCAGCACGGCACCGGCTATGCCGGGCTTCGTCATTTCGTACGGATCCAGAATCTTGTCCAGCTCCTCTTCCGTTAATACCTGATACAGCAAGCACAGCTCCCGGACCGATTTCCCCGTCTCGATCGCTTCACGCGCGATGCGCGCCGCCGCTTCATAGCCCAAATGCGGGTTGAGCGCGGTAATAACGCCTACACTCTGATCCACGTAAGCCTTGCAGCGCTCCTCGTCGGCTTCGATGCCTTCCAGACAGTAGCTCTGGAAGACGGTGAACACGCTGCTCATCATACTCAACGACTGCAGCAAATTAAAGACCAGTACCGGCTCCATTACGTTTAGCTCGAGCTGCCCTGCCTCCGAAGCGAGGCAGATGGTGTGGTCGTTGCCGATGACCTGGAAAGCCACCTGGTTCACGACCTCGCACATGACCGGATTCACCTTGCCCGGCATAATGGAGGAACCCGGCTGTCTCGATGGCAGTCTCAGCTCGCCCAGGCCGGTCCGGGCCCGGAGGCCAGCAGCCGGATGTCGTTGGCTACCTTGGACATGTTCATCATACAAATCTTCAAGGCGCCCGACACTTCGGTGTACGCATCGGTATTCTGGGTCGCATCCACCAGATGCTCCGCATGCTTCAGCGGCAGTCCGCTCAGCCCGGCCAAATGTCCGACGACAGACCGGATGTATTCGGGATCGGCGTTCAAGCCTGTCCCGACGGCGGTAGCTCCCATATTGACCTCATACAGATGGTCCTTCGTTTGCCGCACTCTTTGAATATCCCTTGCAAGCACGCGGCTGTACGCTTCGAACTCTTGTCCCAGCCGGATGGGCACCGCATCCTGCAGATGGGTCCGGCCCATTTTAATAATATGATCGAAGGCCTGCGCTTTCTTGCAAAAGGCTTCGTACAGAGACTGCATCGTACCCAGCAGCTTCTCCAGCAATGTCAGTACGGCGATATGGATGGCTGTCGGAAAAGCGTCGTTGGTCGATTGCGATTTGTTGACATGGGAATTGGGACTGAGGCTGAGATAGCTTCCTTTCGGTTCTCCCAGCAGCTCCAGCGCCCGGTTCGCGATGACCTCGTTAGAATTCATATTGATCGAGGTGCCTGCTCCCCCCTGAATCGGATCGACAATGAACTGGTCATGCCACTGACCGTCTATGATTTCCTCCGCCGCCTGAACAATCGCTTGTCCCAGCTTCACAGGAAGCTGCTTCGCTTCCATATTGGCCTGCGCTGCGGCTTTCTTGACGATCGCCATCCCGCGAATGAGCTCTTCATGAATCCGATAGCCCGTAATGGGGAAGTTCTCTACGGCGCGCAGCGTCTGAATACCGTAATAGGCCTGAATTGGAACCGCTTTACTTCCCAAAAAATCCGTCTCCATCCGTACTTCCATGTTGGACATCTCCCTATTCCGACCTTTCATCAAGAGGTGTGATCGCAAGCCGTACCGGCCGAATGAGGAAAGGCCCTATGCTACTTTCATATTAACGATTATTAAACGAAATTTTCGTTTAAAAGAATTATATATGGAATTTTCGTAAAATTCAATACTTATGTAATGTTTTCTCACAGAAAATTACTACCTCGCGGAAGGTATATTTTGGAAGCGTTTACGGTTTGTTTATACACAAAAGCGCCTCTCTGCGGGAGTATACTTCCGGCTCCACGCAAAAAAAGCCAACCGGATCATTCCGGTTGGCTTGCAGCTCCAAACGCAGCTTCGCTGCTTTACCGATCAGCGAAGCCTGATAACTTCATGTGGCTTTGCCTTGGATGGCAGCGCCTTCCTTCTCTACTTCCAGATGCTCGGCTGCGCCGTTAAACGATTTTCCGGCCCCGGCGCCGAGGTCGACTGCCGGATGATCAGCTCCGGACGGAGCACGGTTCGCTGCTTGGGCTGCGTCAGCTCCTTTTTCAGCTCCTGAATGAGCAGATCGACGGCCATCCGGCCCATCTCCTCCATCGGCTGCGCCACCGTAGTAAGCGGCGGATCGGTAACGGACGCCAGGATCGTATTGTCGAACCCGACAACGGACAGATCCTGAGGCACCCGCAGCCCCAGCTCCTTCACGGCTTGAAGCGCGCCTATCGCCAGCAGATCGTTACAGCAAAACAGCGCCGTCGGCCGATCGTCCTGCTTCAGCAGCTCCAGCGTTCTGCGCTTGCCGTCCTCGACGACGAAGTCGCAGTGAAGCACCCGCTGCTCCGGCAGTTCAACGCCATCGGCCGCCAGCGACTCGCGAAATCCGCGCACCCGCTCCCGGCTGCTTCGGACAGCTTTGCCTGCTCCGCCAGGACCGCCAGCTTGCGGTGCCCCAGCTGCAGCAGATGCTTCGCCGCCAGCCTGCCCCCGATATAGTCATCGACAACCACCGTGTGCACCGGCTGCTCCGGCAGCTCCCTGGCAATCATCGCGATCGGAATCTGCTTCTCCATCAGCGGGTTCAAAATTTCTTTGTTATCCATCCCCGTACCGATGATCATCCCGTCGATGCTTTTTTGCTGGAGCAGCGTCAAATAACGCTCAACCCGCTCATCCTTATTGTCCGTGCTGCAGATGACCAGGCTGTAGCCCAACTGATGCCCGCGGTCCTCGACCGCCCTGGCAATTTCGGCAAAAAACGGGTTGGAGATATCCGGCACAAGCAGTCCGAGCGTGTAGGTCTTTTTACCGGCAAGCGCCGCTGCAATGACGCTCGGCTGATAATTGAGCCGCTCCATAATTTCCATGATCTCATTGCGCCGTTCCTCGCTGATCTTTCCTTTGCCGTTAATGACCTGCGAAACGGTCGCAATCGATACACCGGCCTCCCGGGCAATGTCATAAATAGTCGCCTTCATCACGATTCTCCTGTTTCCCTTAAAAATCTGGTGAACACTAAGCTTTCATTCAGGACAGCCCGCGTCCCTCCGCCGGTTCACCAAACTTTTAGACTAGGTAAGTTCATGAATTCATTATGAATGCGATCAGGCAAACTTGCAACCGGTCTTACGCTTCCGCCGGCTTCGGCGGCGTCATTATCCAGGCATGGTCGGGATCGTTATGGAACTTCCACGTGCGCGTCGGCCCTGCCATTACGTTCAAATAGTATACATCGTAGCCGGGAGGCGCCGAAACCGGATGGTAGCCGCGCGGCACCAGCACCGTTTGGCCGTCCTGCACGATCAGCGTTTCGTCCAGCGACCGGTCGTCGGTGTACACCCGCTGGATCGCAAAGCCCTGCTCCGGCTGGACGCGGAAGTAATACGTCTCCTCCAGCAGCGATTCCTCCGGAAGCGCATCCCGGTCGTGCTTGTGCGGCGGATAGCTGGACCAATGGCCGTTAGGCGTCAGCACCTCGACGACAAGCAGACTGTCCGCCGGCTCCTGCTCCGGCAAAATATTGTGAATGTACCGCTCGATATTCCCGTAGCCGCGCGTTTCCGCACCGACCTGCTGCGGTGCAATCAGGCGCGCCGGATGGCTGCCCCTGCCCGGAGCGGCGCAAACGGCCAGCTCCACCTGCGTAAGAGCCCGCACCTCGTAGCTATCTCCGCTGGGCACATACACCGAATAAGGAGCTTTGCGCTCGAACACGCTCATCCGCTCGCCGATGCCGAGCCATTGCTCCTGTGCCGTCGACACGTCCGCCTTGCCGCTAAGCAGCACAAGGCAAATCTCCTGATCGCCGGTTTCCCTGCGCAGCATCTGCCCCTCCGACAGCTTTACTACCTGAAAACCTACATACTGCCACCCCGCGGATTGCGGGGTCACATCGATCACGACCCCTTCTTCGTTCGGTGACGATTCGGGCTTTACGATCAACTGCGACATGATACAGCTCCTCCTCTCGATATCATCGCGATTTGACTTTCCTTCGGCTCGCAGCCGGGACTACGCAGACGCCGACGATTCCGGTTCCGCCGCTGCCGTTTCGGCCGACTGGCGAACCAGCTCCTGCAGCTCGTTCAGCTTCACCGGACGCCCCAGGCGGCTGGACAGCTTCGCCGCAAGCGCTATGCGCTCCGCCTGTACGCCGTCGTAGCCGTCCACCGGCACCGGCTTATCGTGCAGGATGCAGTCGACAAACGCTTTCGTTTCCTCCACGTACGCTTCGTTATACCGTTCCAGGAAAAAATGCAGCGGCTTATCGCGCATCACGCTATCCGCCGTGCTGATCTCCACCGTGTTCGGATGATCGTTGGAGGCCGCTGCGCTCCCCTTGGAGCCGAATACCTCCACACGCTGATCGTAGCCGTATACCGCCTGGCGGCTGTTGTCGATTACGCCGAGGGCGCCGTTCTTAAACTTCAGGGTCACGATAGCCGTATCCACGTCCCCGTGCTGCGCGAACACCGGATGAATCAGCACATTGCCCTGCGCATAAACCTCCTCGACCTCGCTGCCGGACAAATACCGGGCCATATCGAAATCGTGGATCATCATATCCATAAAAATCCCGCCGGATACTTTGATATAATCCTCATGCGGCGGATTCGGGTCGCGGGACGTAATCTTCACGATATGCGTCTCCCCGATCGTCCCGTTCTGTACACATTCGCGCACACGCTTGAAATTATGGTCAAACCTGCGGTTGAAGCCGACCTGGAGCATCACACCCGCCTGCCGTACCGCTTCGAGCGCCTCCTCCGTCAGCGCAAGACTCATGCTGACCGGTTTTTCGCAAAAAATATGCTTCCCTGCCTGTGCCGCCTGCTTTATCAGCGGGACATGCGTATCTGTGGAAGAGCAGATGAAGATGGCGTCGATTTCCGGATCGTCGATAATATCCTGGCTGTTCTTCGTCACCGTGCCGATGCCCCGCTCCGCTGCCCATGCTGCCAGCTCCGGGCCTGCGAATAAATCGCTGACCGCGGCAACCTCCGTTTGCGGCAGCCGCAGCAGGTTATCCACGTGAATTTTGCCGATCCTTCCCGCGCCGATGATACCGATTTTAATTGCTTTCATAGCGTGCTCCCTCCGCTTTTCCCGCACAGCCGAACAGACGGATTTTCGCTTTGACCGAGGCTTTGATCGCTTCCCTGGCCGGGATCAAATAATTGCGCGGATCGTAAGCTTCGGGATGCTCGTTCAAATAAGTCCGGATGGCCGCCGTGCAGGCCGATTGATTGTCTGTATTTACGTTAATTTTGGCGGTGCCGAGCGAGATCGCCTGACGGATTTCCTCATCGGGCAAGCCGCTGCCGCCGTGAAGTACAAGCGGCAGCCCCGTCAGCCTGCGGATTTCCCCCATCCGGTCGAAGCCGAGCTTCGGCTGTCCCCGGTAGGGGCCGTGTACAGAGCCAAGCGCGGGAGCCAGGCAGTCGATGCCGGTTTCCCTAACGAGCCGGACGCACTCGTCAGGCAGCGCATACATGCCCTCCGCGTCGTCCACGACGATATCGTCCTCGCGGCCCGTTATGCGGCCAAGCTCCGCTTCGACCGTGACGCCCAGCACATGCGCAGCTTGCGTCACGCGCTGGGTGATGTCGATGTTCTGCTCCAGCGGATGATGCGAGGCGTCGATCATCACCGACGTAAACCCGGCATGGATCGCCCGGATGCAGACATCGTAGGTCGAACCGTGATCCAGGTGCAGCGCGACGGGCACCGTAATACCGTAATGCCCGATCAGCGACTTCACCATGCCCGCAATGCAGGGCAGTCCGCCCATATAAGGGATGTAAGCTTCGCTGACACCCAAAATAACCGGAGCCTGTTCCTCCTGCGCCCCCTGCAGAATCGCCTGGGTAAACTCCAGGTTGTTTAAGTTAAACTGCCCGACGGCATACCCGCCGTCCAGGGCATCGTTCAGCATCCGCTTCATTGATACCAGCGTCATGTTGTGTACAGCTCCTTCCTTGACTCGAAAAAAATGAGAGTCCGGGCAAGTAATCCCCAGCGGCCCCTACGCCATATAAGGCTGCGCGAGCTTCCCGCTGCATCCAAACGCTGCTGAGCCGCATTCAAGTGCTCACTCCCTCCGGCACTTTCCTGAAAGCGAAAGCTCCCATTTCATCCATACCGCTTTTACCAGCGGGCGGTAACCATTTTTTTGCGTGTATAAAACTCGACGCCGTCCATGCCGTTCGCATGCAGGTCGCCGTAAAAAGATTTTTTCCATCCGGAGAAAGGGAAGAACGCCATCGGAGCCGGTACGCCCAGATTGACGCCAAGCATGCCTGCATCGATCGTTTCGCGGAACTGGCGCATTGCGCTGCCGCTGGTAGTGAACAGGCAAGCTCCGTTCGCCAGCTCCGATTGGTTGGCAAGCTCAATCGCTTCCTCCAGCGTGTTCACTCTGACAATAGACAGCACCGGTGCGAAGATTTCATCCTTCCAGATGTCCATACCGCACTGCACCTGATCGAAAATCGTCGGTCCGACGAAATATCCCGCCTGACCCTCTGCAGCAGCAGAGTCTTTGCGGCCGTCGCGGACCAGCAGCGCTCCTTCATTCTCGCCGATACCGATATATTTCAGCGTACGCTCCTTGTGGGAGCCGCGGATGACAGGCCCGAGGAATACGCCTTCCTCCAGACCGTTGCCGATCGTAATGTTGTCGGCGGCCTCGATCAGCTTGTTCACCAGCGTATCGCCGATCTCTCCGACGGCGACAACGACGGAGCAGGCCATGCAGCGCTCGCCCGCCGAGCCGAAGGCGGCGTTGACGATTTCTTTGACCGCCAGGTCCAGATCGGCGTCCGGCATTACGATGGAGTGATTCTTCGCTCCAGCTAATGCTTGTACTCGCTTGCCGTGGCGGGAAGCGTTCGTATAGACGTACTCGGCGACAGGCTGCGAGCCGACGAACGATACCGCTTTAATATCTGGGCTCTCGAGGATGCCGTTCACGACCTCATGCGCCCCATGGACGATGTTCAGCACGCCGCCCGGCAGTCCGGCCTCCTGGAACAGCTCCGCAAGACGGTTCGCCAGCAGCGGCGTGCGCTCCGACGGTTTCAGCACGAAGGTGTTGCCGCAGGCGATCGCCAGCGGGAACATCCAGCAGGGCACCATCATCGGGAAGTTAAACGGCGTGATCCCGCCGACAACGCCTACCGGATAGCGGTACATGCCGGATTCCAGGTTGGAGGCGATATCCGGCAGCTGCTTGCCCATCATGAGCGACGGAGCGCCGGCTGCGAATTCAACGCATTCGATGCCGCGAAGCACTTCGCCGTAAGCTTCGTTGTAGCTTTTGCCGTTCTCGCGGGTAATGAGCTGCGCCAGCTCTTCCCAATGCTCGACGAGCAGCTGCTGGTACTTGAACAAAATGCGGGCGCGGCGCGGCACTGGGGTGCGGCTCCAGCTCCGGAATGTTTCCTTCGCATTGGCGGCGGCCTGGTTCAGTTCAGCCCTTGTCGAGATGGGCACGTAAGCGAGGATTTCCTCGGTTGCCGGATTATAGACGGGCTCGGACTGGGTGGAACGGGACTCGACCCACTCGCCGCCGATGAAGTTTTTTAAGGTTTGTGTCATGGTTTGTGCGCTCCCTTGGGATCGAACGTGAATGGAGAATTTCCGGGAAAAGGGGCGTATGGCGATAAAAGGCCCCTACCGCTGCGAGTCCAAGGCCCTTCTTCCGATCGCTGTGGTCCCCGGATTTCCTGGTTATACTTCTCGCAAAGCAGAAATCCGGGGACAAAGGCAAGCGATGACGCTTCTCCAGAACGGTCTTTTGCCTCTCCGTTGGATCGGAAGCAAGCCCTCTATAAGCTCCCAGTCTAATCGTTCATTCACGTCGATCCGTTTTTATTTATATGGTACATGGAGAGTTGAAGCTTCTCTCCTAACAATCTCACAAGCATCGGTGATAAGATAAAAAGGCGTAAAGCTCTAAGAAGCCGTAATCTCGCCGCGGTTGCAGCGTTCGATGTAATCATGAACCTGGTCGGCTGTCGGCATCGCGTCCGAGCAGCTGTGGCTGGAAATAACGATGCAGGCTGCGGCGCTGCCGAATTCCATGCTTTTCTCCAGCGTCCAGCCCTGCATGACGCCGTACAGGAAGCCTGCGGCGTAAGAGTCGCCGGCGCCGAACGTTTTAACGACGCGGGCAGGGAAGCTTTGGGCGCGGTGGCCGACGCCGTCCTGCGTATAGGCGATGGAGCCGTCCTTGCCGTGCTTGATGATGACGATTTTGGCGGAATAATCGAACCATTTGGACGCGGTAATATGGTCGCTGTGGTCCGGGTTATCCTCGAAGCGCTCCATCATATCGAATTCTTCCCGGGTACCGAGGATGATGTCGCATTTTTCTGCGGCCAGGTTATAATACACTGCCGTTTCTTCCGGCGATGTCCATGTATAAGGGCGGTAATCGAGATCGAACACGATGACGGCGCCGTGCTTTTTCGCATAAGCAAGCGCTTGGAACACCGCTTCGCGCGACGGGCTTTTGGCAAGCGCCGTGCCCGAGATCAGCAGCACCTTCGCTTGAGCGATCAGCTGCTCCTGTACTTCGCCAGGGGTCAGCAGCAGGTCGGCTGCGTTGTCCCGGTACATCAGAATGCTGCAGTCGGTCGGGCTTTTGATCTCGGTGAACGCAAGGCCGGTCACCGCACCTGTCGTATCGTTCACGACATTGGCAGTGGAAATGTTATTGCGGCGCAAATAGTCCGCGATAAAACGGCCCATCTGGTCGTTGGCGATTTTACCGATAAAGGCTGTGTTCAAGCCAAGCCGGGACATGCCGATCGTAATATTGGCCGGAGAGCCGCCGACATACTTCGTAAATGTCATCGTTTCTTCCATCGGGCGATGAATTTCGTTCGCGTTCAAATCAATGCAGAGACGGCCGATAGCTACAAAATCCAGCGGCTTCTCCGCGCCGGCAAAGTTTACATACGTCATGGCTTACACCCTTCCTTCGTTTGAGGTGAGAGATTCAATATAGCGAAGCGCCTTGCGCGCATATTCATACGGATTGTGGACCGCAGGGTCCTGCTCGCCTTCGAGCATCGCCCAGCCGTTGTAGCCGCGGTTTAACAGCTCCTGGAATACCGGGGAGAAATCGAGACATCCGTCCCCTGGGACGGTAAACACCCCTTTGCGGATGCAGGTAATAAAGTTGGCCTGCTCAGCCCGCGCTTCATCCAGCACTTCCTGCCGGATATCCTTCAAGTGGATATACACGATCCGGTCGTAATGCTTGCGCAGCACTGTCAGCGGATCGGCGCCGCCATAGTAGGCATGCCCCGTATCGAACAGCAAGTAAACGAGCGACGGGTCCGTCAGCTCCATCAGCCGGTCGATCTCGTCCGGCTGCTCGACAACCGTCCCGCCGTGGTGATGGTAGGTCAGCTTCAGGCCGTACTCCTGCGCGATCGCTCCGGCAGCGTTCAGCCCCTCCGCCAGGCTGCGCCAGCCCGCTTCGTCGAGCCGCAGCACCTCTTTCTCATTCGGCGTACGCCGCAGATCAAAATGCAGCGAGCCGCCGACCTCAGCCGTGCTGATCACCGTGCTGCCCATTTCTTGGAGAAATTCCGCGTGCTTCCGGTAAGCGCGAAGCTCTTCTTCCCTGTAAGCCGGATCGGAGAACAGCACCGATTTCCATTGCGACACGAGCTGGATGCCCCGCTTCGACAGCTCCTGCTTCAAGACAGCGATGTCCGCAGGATATTTTCGCCCCATCTCGGTGCCTGTGAGCCCCAGAGCCTGAATATCGTCCAAAATGCGCTCATATGTCGTGTCCGCGCCATGCTCCTTTACATCCTCGCCGACCCAGTTGATCGGATGGACGCCAAGCCGGAACGGCAGCTTCTCTATCTTCATGTCCTTCCTCCTGCCTTTGCTCTAAAATAACCCCACAAAGTGGAGCTTACACTTCGAAGCGGACTCAGGTACTTTGCGGGGACCCCGAAAACATATGAATTCTATCATGTTAAAATAACCGCGCCGCCTGAATCCGGGCTTTCATCTCTTCATACGCCGACAGCACTTTGCCGCTGACGGATACCTCCGGTACGCCGACCTGCCACCAGGACTCGTAGCCGTCCGTGTTCGTCCCCGGGACAACGGCAATTTCGATCAATGTCGAGATCGTCTCGTTCTTGGCCTGCAGCAGCGCCGCTTCCAGCTCCTCCGCCGTCCCGGCCTTATAAGCCTTCAATCCCAGGCTGCGGGCATGCGCGGCAAAATCGATCGGCAGGTAGCTGCCGGTAAGCCTTCCGGTCTCCGTTTCGCGGAAGCGGAACTCATTGCCGAAGCCGTCGCTGCCGTGGCCTCTTTGCAAGTTGTGAATGCATTGGAAGCCGTGATTGTTGAAAAGCACTACGGTTATTTTGCGTCCTTCCTGCAGGCTCGTGACTAGCTCCGAATGCAGCATCAGATAACTGCCGTCCCCGACCAGCGCGTACACCTCGCGGTTCAGATCGGCCAGCGCTGCCCCGAACGCCCCGCTGACCTCATAGCCCATGCAGGAGAAGCCGTATTCTATATGGTACGTCTTCGGCTCCGCCGCTCTCCACAGTCTGTGCAGATCACCCGGCAGACTGCCTGCCGCACATACGATGACGGACGACGGGTCGATCGTCCGGTTTACCACGCCAAGCGCCCGGGTCTGAGCCAGCCCCGCCTCGCACTCCGCGCTGTACAGCCGGTCGACCTCGCGGTCCCACTGCTCCTTCATCCCGGCAATTTCCGCTTCGCCGTAGCCGCTGCGGTATCCCTGTCCGGCAAGCGCTTCATGAAGCGCTTTCAATGCTTCCCTGGCATCTGCGGTGATTGCCTCTCCATTCAGCTTGACGGCATCGAAGCCGCTGATATTAATATTAAGAAACTGTGCGTCCGGGTTGGTGAAAGCCGATTTGGACGCTGTCGTAAAGTCCGAATACCGCGTGCCGACGCCGATGATCAGGTCTGCCTGCTTCGCAAGCACATTCGCTGCCAGCGAGCCGGTGACGCCGATCCCTCCGACATTCAGCGGATGGTTCCAAGGTAAAGCGCTTTTCCCGGCCTGCGTCTCCGCCACCGGAATCCCGAACGCTTCCGCGAACCGGATCAGCTCCTCTGCCGCGGAAGCATACAGCACGCCGCCGCCCGCAACAAGGAGCGGCCTGCTTTTCCCGGCGACCAGCGCCGCCGCCCGCTCTACCGCCTGTGCCGCAGCAGGTCTGCGGTCGATGTAATGAACCTTCTTCTCGAAAAACGCCTCCGGGTAGTCGTACGCTTCCGCCTGCACATCCTGCGGCAAAGCCAGCGTCACCGCGCCGGTTTCAGCCGGGTCCGTAAGGACGCGAATCGCCTGAACGGCCGCCGTCATCAGCTGCTCCGGCCTGACGATGCGATCCCAATATTTGCTGACCGACTTGAACGGATCGTTCGCCGACACCGTATAGTCTCCCTGCACCTCCAGCTGCTGCAGCACCGGATCGGGCTGCCGGGAAGCGAAGTTATCGCCGGGCAGCAGCAGCACCGGAATCCGGTTGACCGTCGCCGTCGCCGCGGCTGTAATCATATTCAAAGCGCCAGGGCCGATGGAACTCGTGCAGGCCATAATTTTCCTGCGGTTATGCTGCTTGGCAAAAGCGGCTGCGGTATGAACCATCCCCTGCTCGTTCTTGCCTTGAATGTATACCAAATCGCCCGCGCTTCGCTCCAGCGCCTCACCGATACCGGTTACATTGCCGTGCCCGAAGATACCCATAACGCCATGAACGAATTTCGTTTCCTGTCCGTCTACCGAAATGTACTGCTGGTCTAAAAAACGCAGCAAAGCCTGCGCCATCGTCAGTCGAATCGTAATCGCCGCCATCTCCCTTCATCCTTTAAGAGATTAACCGCTTAATCTCCTTGAGTTAAGCGCTTAACTCGATTGTACTATACAAATTATTTCCACACAATGCCCCTGTGAAAAAAAAATCGCCGCAAGCTTGGCCAACAGCCCTTTGCTTCAGTTCAGCTGTCTATCTTCCGCTTCTTCGCAGTCGTAATAAGCGCCGTAGACCGCCTTTATTTCATTGTACGTTTGTCCCGGCAGTTTATGACCAGCATTATTCCGTACTGTGCATAATAATGCATTGTATTTTCTTGTACCGCATCTCGTGCCGTGCACGGCTCTCTTACTCCATACCGTTCCCCATATTTTCACCGCCATAAATCCCTTGTAACAGCAAAAAAGCTCCCTGTTCAAACGAACAAGGAGCTTTCGCTTTGCGTCGAGCCGTTGATTAAGAATTCCATAAGTCCTTATGAATCTTCAGAACAATTTTCTTTACCGCACTCGGTCCGTTTAATTGACAGCAAGGACGGTGCACGTCCGAAGGATAAAATACGGCGAACTGCCCTGGACGCAGCTTCAGCATCAGCTCATTGTCGACCCGTTCGTAAAATACGAGATCGTGCGTAGAGAGCTTATCCTCACTCACCGGCAGCTCAGGCGAAAGCTTCGCTACGCCGATCGCCTCTTCCCCGCTGATCAGGAATTGAATATCCGCATACGTCTCATGGGATTCCGGCCGCCGCTTATGCGCAGGCTCCGTCTCTATCTCCTGCACCAGCGCGAACATCCGCTCGCCGTCGATCTCGTATTTGCCGGCTGCCCTGTCTGCCAGGTTCAGTGAAAAAATAGCATCGAGGCCTCTGCGGATATGTCCTGAATACGTCTGCTTCTCCTGCTCGAAATGAGCCATATCGCCAAAAATCATGGAAATGGCCTCCTTTCATCTCATAATTTGATCGTGACATGTCCTATCTTACCATAAAATGAAATCGTTTTATTGATAAAACGCGAGCTTGTCGAGAAACCCAGAATTTGTGTGATACTCCGGTGGGGTATCCTCCTCCAGCCGCTGTTGAAACCCGCGAACTCGATTAAATTTAAAGGTATTTTCACGGATTTCAAAGGCGGACTTAAACTCTTCCGGAAGATACCCCACCTGCGTCTGTATTCCTTTTTCACTTAAAGACGGGTTTCTCGACAGCCTGTCGTTTTACCGATAAAACGACCTCTTTAATCGCAAATTACAATTCGCTCAAGCCAGCCTCCCTTTTTCCTTGCAGCGAAGGCTGTCCTTACGGACGGATGGATCGACCGGCTTGGTCATCAAGCCTATCGGATTCAGCGCTTTTACACGTTACAGGGGGCCGGTTATCCAGCCTGACTTATTTGTAAACCGTTCGGCTCTCCGCTTGTATGTGAACCTATCGGTTTTCTTCATACCGCAAACTTGCCGATTCTCCGTCTTTACATGAACAAGCTCACCCGTAACTTCCCTCTGCTCATGCTTGGTGCCCGGAGTCTCCGATCCGTATCCGTTCGGCTGCGGTCTGCGTCAACCTTTGAAGCTGCTCTACCTCAAGCCGGTAGGTCGCGGTGAATTCAATTTGATTCCGGGTGCGGGAAACCAACGTATTGAAAATCCCTTCGAGCATCAAATGATATTTGGCATTCACCGGATAAAGCTGGCGCTCGATCAGCGAGGCAATGCTCAGGAAATTGCTCAGCTCTTCAGCTCGCTCAGGCTGGGCGGCTCCATTGCGCATCAGCCAAACGTACAGCTCGGGATGAAAATTCGCCATCACACCGCTGTATCCCGTGACTCCCAGCCGGATCGTCTCCAGCAGGGTCGCCGAGTTCGCGTTATATATATTCAAGCCGGTGCCCTGTACGGCTTCCAGCTTAGCCTTCATGCTCTCTACGTCGCAGCTCGTATCTTTGAGAAACAAGAACCTGCCTGTGCCCGCGCACCACCGGAGCAGCTCAGGAGAAATAAGCCTCTTGTACGGAAACGGGCACTCATAGAACCCGAGAGGGATGTCTTCCGGCAGCCGCTGCAGCAGTTTTTGCAGGTTGGCAAGCCATACGTCGTCCGATTCGTCCTGCGCGGCCAGCCGGTTCGTCAGCAGCACCAGCGCATCAATTCCTGTGGCTGCGATGGCCTGCAGCTCCTCCGCCTGATCCTCCAGGCTGTCTGAAATGTGTCCGGAGGCAATCACGGGAACGCGCCCTCCGGCTTTTTCTTTTACGAAGGCCGCAAGCTGTACCCGCTCCTCCAAGCTAAGAAAAAACATTTCGCTGGACTGGCATACCGCAAAAAGCCCGTCGACTCCCCGGCCGATATACCACTCGACCGCCCGTTCCAAGGCCGGGTAATCGATCTCGTTGTCTTCCGTAAACGGAGTGACCATCGTCGGCCATACCCCTTCGGCGATTCGCATACTCATCTTCCTCTCCTCCGTCCGTGTTTGTGAGCTTCGCGTTCCAGGCGCTAAGTCTAGCTTAACAGAAATAGATAAAGCGCTTTCTTTTTGCTCTAAAAAATGGCCCTGCCTCTTCTCCCGTTTGCTGAAAAAGTCACCTATGTGTGTATGGATCCTTTTTCGACGATTTTATCCCCGACTCCGCGTCCTACAGCATAAAATCCATGTCGCTCACCGACTGCATTCCGCTTTGCTGAAAGCTCGCTTCCGCTTATGCTCGCGCTTTTAGTATAGGCAGCTGGTGTGTGAGCGTCAACCTATTTTCTGGAAATAGGAACACAGCTCGTTTCAATATCCATATCCAAATGGATGATCAAAAAGGCACTCACTTCGTCGAATATCATAAATGTTAAAAAACATCGCTCTCTCTTGATAGCGATGTTTTTTAACGTTTTTTCAAATTATCGGACACGATGCATGTGGCTTCATACTGATTAATTTATGGCTTCGGCGGATAGTTGCCTTCTAGCGAAATGATAAAGTTCATTGCCAAGAACGGCTGCATATTGTTGTGGGGATTGCTGCCGCCGGTAACTCCCAATGCTAATGGGCTCATCGGTGTGTCGATGTTCGACGAATAAATCTGAGGGCCGCGTGACGCCGCCGAGCTGGCCCAAACTGCTCCCGTAGGCGCTGAACCTGTCGGTGACAGCTGTGCGTTTACTCCATGCGTGTGATTCGGGATTTGCGTTTCGTCCAAGGTTATCGCGGACGAACCTCCAACCTCTCCCACCGTGCGGGGAGTCAAACCAGGCCCGGTACCTTGGTGAACAGGCGCGCATACCTGGAAATTCGGAAGCGCAAAGGTCGTTCTGCCATCCCCTCCGTAAAGTGCACCGATAATGCTGTAAAGTGCCGAATTTTGTGCAACACTCAGTAAGGTACCGTCACATAATGCCCAGCCGCTAGGTGCATAGTTGCCTGCAAAAATCCGAATTTCTCCGAGATAAGGATCCATATGCTCCGTTCCTCCTTGATTTAAGATCTGGGCGGGAAAATGCCCTGAATAGCAATACAGTAATTCAAAACAGTGTACGGCTGCATATTTTCATGAGCTTGACTGCTTCCGGCCAGAGCAAGCGAATCGCCGCTCATGGTCACATTGGCTGCGCTTTGGTACAAGTTGTACCCGCTGGCGTTAGTCCCCCATGCAGCTCCCGTAGGTTTGGATGCCGTAGCCGGATCACTGCCGCCGCTCGCCTGGTGCGTATGCATCGGCATTTCATTGACGGTCAGCGTATGCGCTGATTCTCCGGCTGACGTACCGTAGTGAATGGTGCTGCTGCGGTGTATTGCCACTCTTCCTTGAAGATTCGGCAGCGCGAAAGTCGTTCTTCCGTCCCCACCGTAGGTCGTGCCAAGCAAAGAGTACAAAGCCGTGTTTTGTTGAATCGGCAGCAGCTGCCCATTGCACATCGCCCAGCCGCGCGGAGCGAAGTTAAAAGAAAATGCCCGAATTTCAGCCAAAAACGGTTCCATGATTATTCCTCCCTGATCTCCTATGATTGACTTGGGAATACCCCTTCAGTTGCAATAATGAACGATACGGTCAGAAAAGGCATGATGTTGTCATGCGACTGATTGCCGCCAACCGAACTGATCATCGCCGGGTTCATCGTCGTATTCGGCGCAGTTGTGGAATAAGGGGTCACATTGCTTGCCGAGCTTGTCGCCCAAAATGCATTGGCCGGGCTGATACTCGTCGCGGCCACGTTCGAAGCATTCGGAATATGAGTATGCGCCGGCATTTGGGACGCCGTCAGCGTCACTTTCTCCGTTCCCGCCATTTGACCGAGCGTATAGCCGCTTCCCATATGAATCGGAACACGTCCCCGCAAATCCGGCACGGCAAAGGTCGAACGGCCGTCTCCGCCGTATGTAGTGCCAATCAACGTATACAACGCTTCATATTGACTGATATTGAGCAGTTGTCCGTTGCACAACAACCAGCCAATCGGAGCATATGTCCCGCTAAACATCCGAATTTCACCTACATATTGATCGCTCATATAGCAGCTCCCTTCGAAATTATAATAATCATTCGCCTATGATTGCTCATTTTTCAGCAGATTGAACACCGCTTCGTACAAATAACCTTCAGCGTCTTTGGCAACCGGAACGATCATCCAATCGACCGTCCCCAATATCTCGTGCTGAAGTCGGTAGAGACCCTGCTCCAAGGGCGCGTTCAACGGCCCCCTCAATAACAGTGAAAATTGTTCGACGATTTCGTTGCTTCCCTTGTCCTGTACTTGCGTCAATTTCAAAGTCAGAGGCTCCCCCTGCACAGACGCAACCTGAAAGCTGCTGCCTTGCAAAGGTGCTGCTTCTGAAAATGATTTCATTCGATGCTTCTCCTTCCTCAGCGAAGTTATCTGGAGAATCTGTATATTAAGATTCATTCCATTCCATAGCAACGTACGGAAATTGCTCTCCCGTGACGCCGAAACCTAGACGGGCATAAAGCCGCTGAGCCGGATTATGCTGAAGCACATGCAGCCGCACACTTTTCCCTTGCTGCCTAGCCGTTTCTTTTAGCTCGGTCAGCAGCCGGGTGCCGATGCCTAGATTACGGTAAACCGGTAAGATCGCGATGTCTACCAGCACAACCGATTGCTCTGTGACAGCGCTAGAAATTTGTCCGACTCGCTCCTCGTTTTTAAAAATAATACGCTGTAACAGGTTTGGATAGTGAGCCCGGTAGGAATGTCTTTGGGCATCGAACTGCATGCGCAGAAAAGCATTCATCTGGGAATCATCCCAGCCCAGCGCACTCAGCTCATTCCGCCTCGTTTCGGAGTACAGTTCGTACAAAAACAGTTCGTCATCCGCAGCTGCCTGTGCAAAGCAAAGCATACGATTCCCTCTTTTTCTCAAGATTTTTCTGGGGATGGCAGCACCATATAATTCCAAATTCCTAACTTTTATATTGCTCGAAAGACCGAATATTGTCAATTAATGTATGAAAATGATTTTTACTGCTTCTGTCATGCTCTTGATGGGGAAAGGGGGACTCGAAAAAAGAAGAAGATGCCCGCTGCCGGCAACGATGGCTTTTCGGGAACATCCTCTTCTCACATCCTTCTTCTGTTAGGCCAAAGCTAAATCAAACCCGAATTCTGAAGCAGCCGTTTGATCATTGCCGCTACCTCAGCTCTCGTGATAAACGCTTTTGGCGCCAACTGCATGCCTTCTCTTCCTGAGACGATTCCCGCTTCCACACTATCGGCAATACCGTCTGCAGCCCAAGGGGATGCTGATGAGTCATCAGTAAATGCACGCAATGTTTCTTCTGCCGCTTTGGGCTCGAGCTTGGCTTTCAGTTCTGTAAGTCTCATGGCTTCGGAAAGGATAACCATCGCCTGTTCACGCGTAATATTATCCATCGGATGGAAAGTGCCGTCTTCAAAACCATTGATCAGATGATATTCATAGGCCGTTTTAATGGCGCCGCTGTACCAGTCGGATTCCTTCACATCCGAGAATGGCGCCACCCCCTTCTCCAGCCGGAGTCCCAGTCCGCGAACTATGATAGCTGCAAACTCGGCGCGGGTAATATCCCGATCAGGACTGAACGTGTCTTCACCCGTTCCGTTGATGACCATCCGTGAGCCCATATCGTTGACGGCGTCCTTGGACCAATGGTTAGCCACATCACTGAATGTAATCGGATGCCATACAACCGAGTAGGTACTGTTGGTCAAGCTGTTGATGACTGCATAATACTTGCCTTCCATCTGAACAACTTTGGTCGGCACGTGGCGAACCGTTCCGTCCGGATCGACGACAACCCCTGTCGTAATTTTACTTGGATCGACGCCATCAGGAATTGCAATGGTTCGCTCCACATATGCATTGAACTTTGTTACTTCGATAGTCTTATCCCCATGTACGGCTCTCACCGTAAATTCAACCGGAGGGACAACAAGCGTGAATGTGCCTTGCTTCGCGGCATTTTCAACGACTTTCACCGTATCGGCTGCCGGCGCGGCAATTTCAATTTGCACCTTGATATCCGACAATGCAACAGATGTGCCGATTTGAGCGGACACGGAACCGATGTTGATTTGGTTTGCCGGAAGCGTATAGGAGGCTTGATCGGTTTTAATCTGGAGCACTGCCTGCTTGTCTTCCATATTTTTCACCATTTGACCGGTTAATTCTCCGACCACGACATCGGACTTGGTGTTAAGCGGAATCGTCACGAGTGCGCCTTGACCTTCCGCCGCCAGCTTGTCGTCTAGTTTTTTCTGATCGACCGCAATTGTCGTCACCGTCTGGTTATCCTTTTGCGAGATTGTCGCCGTTCCCGCATTCTCAACCTTGCCGTTCACAAACACATTAACACCGACATCCGTCGTTTCCGTTTGAGAAGGCGTGTCTGTTTGCGACGAAGGCGTAGACGGAGAGGATGGACTGCTGTTATGGTTGTTTCGCGAAGGGGCGACAGGACGAACAACGTTGGATTCGGCAGAAGATGCGCTGCTTCCCGCACCGTTGACGGCCTTGACCGTAAAGGTATAACTTGTTCCATTCGTCAAGCCGGTAACCGTTATCGGGCTGGACGTTCCGGTTATAACCACATTTCCTGGTGAGGCTGTCACTTCATACGCAGTAATCGGACTTCCGCCATCGTCAGCTGGTATCGTAAAACTTATCGTTGCTTGTCCATTTCCTGCAACTGCCGTCACATTCGTCGGCGAGGCTGGCACCGTACTCGGTGTTGCGCTTACTTCATTGGAAAATCCGCTTGCTCCGCCTGGATGCGACGCTTTGATTACAAAGGAATACGTGATGCCATTGATCAATCCCGTAATCGTCGCATTGTACACACTGCCAGCTACAGTCATTGTTGGATCAATATAAATTTCGTTACCTGTTCTTTGGTATACAGAGTAGGTTACGGAACCATAAACGGGCTCCCATCCTATAGTAACGGACTGATCCTTTACCTCCAGCAGGGTAAGGACAGGTGCGGTAGGATCAGGCCACAACAGCATGAGCTTAGAGGACGTAATCTCCTGCAATCCCCCTGCATGAAACGCCAGCTGCGCTCCGCTTACCTCTACAGCATTTACTGCACCTAAGCCGCTGAATGTCGCTACTCCGGCATTCGCCGTCACGGTTGCCTTTCCTGTCAGCGTCCAGCTGCCTGCATCCTTCCTCGAGACCGTCACCTGCGTGCTGCTGTCCGTACTGACCAAGTTGCCGTAGGCATCCACCAGCTTCACCACCGGCTGCTGTGCAAATGCCCCGCCATTTACTGGCGGCGCCGTCACATCTTGTGACAGCGTGAGCGCAGCCAACGCTCCTGCCTTCGGCGCGATCGTCAGGCTGTTCGTCGCTGGCGTTGCCACGCCCGCTATGCTAAAACCTATCGTCTGCGATTCCGCTTTGTTCAGCGCCAGCGCTGCTGTTGCTGCCCCGTTGGTGAAGGTCACGTCGATCGACTGGCCCGCTCCCGCCGCGGACGCATCCAGCGCTGTTCCTGCAAAGGTGCCGTACGTTCCGTTCGGTGCCGCACCGTTAATCGTTACGCTGTGCGTTCCGGTAAAGCTCGTATCTACATTCCCCAGCGAATCCTTTACCGTCAGCGTTACTGTGTTGTCCGCTCCCGCTTCCGGCGTCAACGTCTGCGCTCCCGCTTCTGCGGTCTGCGCCGAGGCAGGGGCCGGCAGCATCACTGCCGTCGACGTAATCTCCGGCAAGGCTCCCGCATGGAACGCCAGCTGCGCTCCGCTTACCTCTGCCGCATTCGCTGCACCCAGGCCGCTGAACGTCGCCACTCCGGCATTCGCCGTCACGGTCGCCGTTCCTGTCAGCGTCCAGCTGCCCGCATCCTTCTTCGAGGCCGTCACCTGCGTGCTGCTGTCCGTGCTGACCAAGTTGCCGTAGGCATCCACCAGCTTCACCACCGGCTGCTGCGCAAATACCCCGCCGTTTACTGGCGGCGCCGTCACGTCCTGCGACAGCGTGAGCGCAGCCAACGCTCCTGCCTTCGGCGCGATCGTCAGGCTGTTCGTCGCTGGCGTTGCCACGCCCGCTATGCTAAAACCTATCGTCTGCGATTCCGCTTTGTTCAGCGCCAGCGCTGCTGTTGCTACCCCGTTGGCGAACGTTGCGCTAATCGCCTGACCTCCACCTGCCGCGGACGCATCCAGCGCTGTTTCTGCAAAGGTGCCGTACGTTCCGTTCGGTGCCGGTTCCGCACCGTTAATCGTTACGCTGTGCGATCCGGCAAAGCTCGTATCTACATTCCCCAGCGAATCCTTTACCGTCAGCGTTACTGTGTTGTCCGCCCCCGCTTCCGGCGTCAACGTCTGCGCTCCCGCTTCTGCGGTCTGCGCCGAGGCAGGGGCCGGCAGCATCACTGCCGTCGACGTAATCTCCGGCAAGGCTCCCGCATGGAACGCCAGCTGCGCTCCGCTTACCTCTGCCGCATTCGCTGCACCCAGGCCGCTGAACGTCGCCACTCCGGCATTCGCCGTCACGGTCGCCGTTCCTGTCAGCGTCCAGCTGCCCGCATCCTTCTTCGAGGCCGTCACCTGCGTGCTGCTGTCCGTGCTGACCAAGTTGCCGTAGGCATCCACCAGCTTCACCACCGGCTGCTGCGCAAACGTTCCGCCGTTCACTGACGGCGCCGTTATATCTTGTGACAGCGTGAGCGCAGCCAACGCTCCTGCCTTCGGTGTAATCGTCAGGCTGTTCGTCGCTGGCGTTGCCACGCCTGCTATGCTAAAGCCTATCGTCTGCGCTTCCGCTTGATGCAGCGCCAGCGCTGCTGTTGCTACCCCGTTGGTGAAGGTCACGTCGATCGACTGACCCGCTCCCGCCGCGGACGCATCCAGCGCTGTTCCTGCAAAAGTGCCGTACGTTCCGTTCGGTGCCGGTTCCGCACCGTTAATCGTTACGCTGTGCGTTCCGGTAAAACTCGTATCTACATTCCCCAGCGAATCCTTTACCGTCAGCGTTACTGTGTTGTCCGCTCCCGCGACCGGCGTCAACGTCTGCGCTCCCGCTTCTGCGGTCTGTGCCGAGGCAGGGGCCGGCAGCATCACTGCCGTCGACGTAATCTCCGGCAAGGCTCCCGCATGGAACGCCAGCTGCGCTCCGCTTACCTCTGCCGCATTCGCTGCACCCAGGCCGCTGAACGTCGCCACTCCGGCATTCGCCGTCACGGTCGCCGTTCCTGTCAGCGTCCAGCTGCCCGCATCCTTCTTCGAGGCCGTCACCTGCGTGCTGCTGTCCGTACTGACCAAGTTGCCGTAGGCATCCACGAGCTTCACGACCGGCTGCTGTGCAAACGTCCCGCCATTTACTGGCGGCGCCGTTATATCTTGTGACAGCGTGAGCGCAGCCAACGCTTCTGCCTTTGGTGTAATCGTCAGGCTGTTCGTCGCTGGCGTCGCCACGCCTGCTATGCTAAAGCCTATCGTCTGCGCTTCCGCTTGATGCAGCGCCAGCGCTGCTGTTGCTACCCCGTCAGTAAACGTCACGCCGATCGCCTGCCCTCCTCCCGCCGCAGACGCATCCAGCGCTGTCCCTGCGAAGCTGCCGTATGTTCCGTTCGGCGACGGTTCCACGCCGCTAATCGTTACGCTGTGCGATCCGGTAAAGCTGGTATCCACATTCCCCTGTGAATCCTTTACCGTCAGCGTCACGGTATTGTCCGCTCCCGCGACTGGCGTCAGCGTCTGCGCTCCTGCTTCTGCGGTCTGTGCTGGAACAGGAGCCGTTTCTCCGGCAAAAATCAGCTGCGGCCTATATGTCTCATTTTCATTAGGATAAATCGTAAAGTAGGCCGATGTTGTCTGAAGAGTGGCACCGGACAGCAAGAAAGTGATATCCGCAGCCCCTCCGGAAATCTTGTTCTTCACATAGTCCGTTACGTCCAAGTTCAAACATCCCAACAATACACCCGGAATAGGGGTACAGCCAGTTGACGTCGTATCCACGTTGCCCGGATCAACCGTATCTTCGTTGTTCATACCGTTATTTTTTTTCGTTGCTACTCTGATATTTTGCAAGTGGTCGAGAAGAGGATCGTTATTGTCTGCAGGGAAGTCACTTACTGAGTCTGCTTCCCAGTTCGTAATATTTGACGCATTCACCGTAACCACGGCGTCATATGGAGCATTGGTGTGGACAAAAACATATGGAATAAATAGCCTCATCGTCACCGAAGAAATGGTCGTTGGCAGATCTGAATCCAAATCAGCAAAATTTATCATCGTTCTCTGATTACCATACTCGGAGTCAGGGCCGACAAAGTTGACATAAAGTGGTCCGCCTCCAATCAAAGCACCGATGTCCTCACCCGACACGTGCGAACCGTCATTGTCAAAATACACATCCTTGTCGGCAGGCTTGACCATATCCCCGCTGGCCAGAGCCAGCCGCATGCTCCACACCGGCTGAATCAAGGAAAACACAAGCGCAAGAACCAATACTAGCGATATTCTTTTATTCAAACTCCTTCACCCCATCCCGATTCATTCAAAAACAAGAGCGCCAAGCTGCCCTGACGCTGCGGATTTCTATTTGCCAAATATTCGACATCAGATTGTAAATTCCTGTTGAAATAGGTTTTTTTTACAACAGACTAGAACCACGGCTTCACAATTGGCGTATGAGATTAAACTACTAATATAAAAGTCCTCCTTTATTTGATCTGCGGCGGCATACCCGCCAGTGCCCATGTGGTCCCATCATGCAAGTCTAAGTATTGTTATCCTTCGATTGCAGCATAAATCGATTTATTTGCGTCCTAAAGCAAGCGCTTTGCCCACTTGTACGCTGTCGATATTGCCAGCTCAATGAACCTCCCTATCGTCAAGCACAAAAAATGACAAGCTTTTCTGCTGCCATTCAGCGGAGATTTTGCCCAAATTTAATATGTCATGGTGAAGCGAGAAAAAGTAAGTCTTTCGCCATCAGTTGAGCTCAACCTCCAATCCAAAAATCAAACAGGCCACCCCACCGGTATTATGGACCGGCAGTGTTGCCTGTTTTTTGATATTTTGCCGATAGAACTGTAAGATTCTTCACACTCAGCATCAACGTGCCACAGGACTCCGGATAATTGCCCGGCTCAGCTCACTTATTATCAGGAATCCTTTTTTTTGAATGCGCTTACAATTTTCACGGTCTAGAGGATAAACCAGCCTCCCCCATTCCTTTCCATCCTGCACCATTGTAATGTAAAGAAAAGCTCCTGATCCGGAGCCTTTCCACAATACATGAAAATAGCGGTATCCCTTATACGAAGATCATTATGAAGATCAATAGCCGTCTACATTCGTATAAACCTGCTGCACATCTTCAAGATCTTCCAACGCATCCAGCAATTTCTCGAATTGAGCCTGGACCTCTTCCGGAATCGTTACATAGTTTTGGGCAAGCATCGTGAGCTCGGCCACGGTAAATTCTGTGATTCCCGCATTCTTGAACGCTTCCTGCACAGCATGGAACTGCTCCGGATCGGCATAGACGACAATAGACTCGTCCTCTTCCAGAACGTCGCGCACATCCACATCGGCTTCGAGCAGAATCTCAATGACTTCATCCAGCGTTTTGCCGGACAGACCGATAATGGCCGTTGCGTCAAACATATACGCTACCGAGCCGCTGACTCCCATGTTGCCGCCGTTTTTGCTAAAAGCCGCGCGCACGGACGAGGCCGTACGGTTCACGTTGTTGGTAAGCGCGTCGACAATAATCATAGAACCGCCGGGTCCGAAGCCTTCGTAACGAAGCTCCTCATACGTTTCTTCCGAGCTGCCCTTCGCCTTATCGATAGCACGGTCGATAATCGCTTTAGGCACGTTGTACGTTTTAGCCCGCTCCAATACGACTCTTAAAGCGCGGTTCGATTCGGGATCCGGCTCCCCCTTTCTAGCCGCTACATAAATCTCGAGTCCGAATTTCGCATAAATTCGACTCGTGTTTACATCCTTCGAGGCTTTTTTCTCCTTAATATTGTTCCACTTACGCCCCATAACCTGTTCCCACTTTCTTATTTATTGTACATGAACATTATAACCGATTTTTCGCTCTGTACAATAAAGCGGCTCTCCTGCTCAAGCGGGGCCGTTCCTTCTCCTTGCCCGCGCGGGCAGTTGCCCGGCTTGTTCTTTTAAAAGCCGCTGCGCATTTGTGCCCGAAAAGCCCATGCCTTGCTTGCGCCAAAGCTAGCCATCGGCTTGGCCGGCGGCTTCCTTCAGCCCTATATAGTGGCATGGTGCCACCACTACGCCAAAAAAGCTATCCGGAGAGCCGCCTCTCCGGATAGCTTCAGCTTAACGCGCCGGCCGCCTCCCGCGGCCGCAAGACTCTACAGCCAAGGATTCAGCCCTTCCCAGCGGACAATCCAGGAGCCGTCCTTCGGGAAGCCCGGCGCGTCGGTCTCGCCGGAGCCCTGCCAGCCGCAGGCCATGACGGCAACCGCCGAGAGCAGGCCGCCGTTGCCGGGCAAATAGGCGCTGAGCCCCGCGCGCTGGTCGTTATGCCCGTTCGGCAGATAAGTATTCTTCTTCGTATCGAATAGCAGCAGATCCACGGCCAGGCGGCCTTCGCCGAGACGCGCCGCCGTCATCGCAGCCATCGGGAAATCCCAGCCCCAGGACGTCGGCCAGTCCCATTCGTCGCGGACTTTATACAGCGTGCGCCGCATCGTCTCCGGATCGGCCAGCTTGCCCGGCAAAATGCCGAGCGCGCCAAGCATCGACGGATGATCCGTATTCACCCGGCTGAACGTATCGGGGCAGCGCTCATGCGCCAGGTAGACGCCATCGGCAGCCGGAAGCGCGGACAAATGGTCGAGCACATGCTGCCAGTCCGGATCAGGCTCCATTCCGAGACGCTGTCTCCACGACTGAGCCAGCTCCAGACCGTGCCGCCAGTACTCCAGCTCAAAGGTGGGATTCAGCGTAGCTTCCGCCTTATGCTCCTCCTGCGCCGGAATGACCGGAGGGCCCAGCACGTAGCGCTGTCCCGCTTCCTCCCATACGGCAAAGGACGCCATAAACGCCGCCGTTTCCATAACGACGTCGCGGAAGGCTTCCAGCGTCTGCGCCGTAGGCTCCGCCAAATAGCACAGCTCCGCATAGACGATCGGATGCGGCTGCTGCCAGATCAGCAGCGGCCCGATCGGCGACGGGCTGTCGCTGCCCTCCGGGCCGACCATCTTCGGCCAGCGGGCTCCAGCATAGCCCTGCTCGCGGGCCAGCGCTCTAGCCGCCGGTAAAATGCGGTTGTAGAAGCCAAGGCTTTTGCGCAGCAGCGGCGTCCTGTCCCACAGCGCGAAATGGACGGCGTGCCACCAGTGCATTTCCAGGTGAAACTTCCCGTACCAGCTGTTATACAGCAATCCCGTCTCCTGCGGAGGGAGCGAGCCGGCGCAGTGGATAGCCGTCAAAAATTGCGACAGCACGATTCTGCGCTCCAGCTCCAGCGCTCTAGGGTCGCTGCTTTGCGACAGGTCGATCGCTCCGCCCTGCGTCCAGAACGCAGCCCAATGCTTCCGGCTCGCCTCGGCCGTCCCGGCAAAAGAAACCGGCTCCGGGGACTCCTCCAGCGGACTGAAGGCAAAGGTGCCTTCAAACGCCGCTTCCCCGGTTCCGGCCGCTGGAACGATGCGGAACCGGTGCCTGCCGTCGCGTACGATGCTGCCGGAGAGACCAGGAGGCGGCTACCTTGTAACCGTCTTCATCCATCGTGCGGATAAAGACGGCTTCCGTGCCGCCGGTCTGCGTCAATTCGCTCTCATGATCCTCCTCCCGGTTCCAGTTGAGACCGACGTCATCGGCCCATGCTTCGGCATCCTGCGTCGGCGACGGAAAGCCTATGGCAATTTCCAGCCGTCCCTGCGTCAGCAGCGCCGACTCGATCCTAAAGCTCAGCTGGTCCGAAGACGGATGGCAGCAAGTTTGCACCGTCACGGGAACGTCTCCAGCCATAAAACGGCTCGTCAGCATACCCTGCCACAGGTCGAGCGTCTGCTCGATCTGCGTCAGCTCTCCGAGGCTGACCATACGGCCGTCGGAATTCAGAAGCCGCATGCCGATCTGCGCCAGCTGCAGCCGGTGCGGATTTTGTCTCAGCCAGTGAAACGCCTGCTCCTGCTCCTTGCCGTCCACGTAATACCCTACCTCGCGTCCGTAAGTATCGTACATCTGGGGACGAAGATCCGAGCGTTGATACCGGTTGTTCCCCTCCGAGCTGTGCCAGCCCCATTGAGACTGCGTGCCGAGAGGCACGTCATAGTTCTCGGGAAAGCTTTGCAATCCCGTTATATCGGCGGTGAAAGCGAATTCTCCATTGCCTACGGCAAACGGAGCGAACAGGTCCGCCTGCCGGTACGTCGGATGATGCCTGTGAACTAATGCGTAACGATCAATCCCCTCTTGCTTCCTGCCTGACATACTACAGCCACCGCCTTATTGAATTTGATTAGCACTCCATTGCACTCCCTCTTCATACCATTCTGCAGCCGGACACCGATTTCCTTGTACTGCGCTGTAAATATTGGGAAAGAAGACGGCAGCGCCCAGCTATTCTACTTCCTTCCCCACTCCAGGTAATGGGTTGCCTTCTCAAACGAAGCGCCTGCGGAAAAACCGATGCTTCTGTAAAATACATCCGCGGCAGGCTGATCGGTGAACAGCACCAATGCGGAGTAATGCTTTTTCGCTTCGTCTACAACAGCTTCCATTAAATGCCTGGCGACTCCTTGTCTTCTGTATGCCTGCAATATGTACAGCCTTCGAACTCTCCCAATATCCTGGCGTTCTCCATACGGATTTCTGTTCAAGCCGCAAACCCCGATCATCCGGTCTTCGTCTACCGCAGCCAGCAGCAGCTCTCCCGGCCGGTCAAACCGGTTGCCTCCCGACTGGTATTCGTCCACCAGCCTTTGCAGATGACGATGCCCCTCCGCTTTGCTTTGTTCAAGCAAGCAGGACAGCCTGTCATCAATTCCTTCCAGCCGAACGATGGAACATTTGTACAAAGACCTAACCTCCCTAGGTTTGATTCAGAACATGTTAGGAGCAAAGGGTAAAACATGTCTGTCTCCTTACAATAACTTCTCCTCACTTCTGTGCACAGCAAAAAACTGCCGAACGCTTCCGGCAGCCTGCATCTGTATATATAAGTTCGTATCATCCGGCACGAGCAGCCCCATCCAACAGATGCAAATTAACCTATCCCGGCAGGTTAAAGGTCTCTTGCAATATGAGGCTTGCTGTAGTGGCTGACCCCGCCGGAGCCGACAAGCACTCTTCCGCCTTTGTTAAAAATAAGCAGCTTGCTTTGGCCGTTATTCAACAGCACCGTTACTCTTGCGCGATTGCGGGTAGCTGTATAGATAACGTATCCGCTTCTAGTTATAGACGTGCTCCAGTTTCCATCGAACTCCGACCTCGCGACACGATTGGAGTAGACCTGGTTTTCCACCCTGGCCGATCGTGCATTTCTCATAGCGCCGCCCTCCATTTCCGTTCCCACGGTAGTACAATCCATACATACTATTCCAAGGTTACGTTTCGGGTATGGACAGCTTGACCGGAGGCTCGGCTTTTTCCGCTCCCGGCTTGGCCCTCATTCTCCGTTTGTTACGCCCGAAAGATATCTACGCGTTCAAAGTGCTCGACGGTCGGAAACGGATCATAGTACGGATGCAGCAGTCTTTTCCACTCCTGATATTCCGTCGACTCGCGGAACCCGACCGTATGATCTTCGAGCGTTTCCCATTTCACCAAAAGCAGATATTTCCCCTTCGCTTCCATGCATCTGTGCAGCTCGTGGCTGATATACCCGTTCATAGAGGAAATGATAGACGATGCCTTGCGAAAGCTTTCCTCATAATCGTTTTCCGACCCTTCCTTGACTTGCAGCATAACGGCTTCGAGAATCATCGCGCGCCTCCTTCTGCCCCAGCTTGAATGTTCAACTTGCTTTTCCTCTGCATCCACCGGCGTATTTCTTCCGGCATTATCTTAAACACCACTATAACATAATGCGCCGTTACCGTATTTATTTTCGGCAAATTCGGATGGCTGCCTTGCTGTGAACACGCTAATGTTAAGCTTTCCCACAAGTTTTGCATTAGGCAAACTTTTTGTTGCGAATGCAATTCTTTTGTGCTAAGTTAATATCAAGCTAAACAAATGATCCGAAAACATTTTCCATTTAAATATTTCAACAGATATGAATTCTGCTAAAGAAAGAAGGGTTTATTATGGATTTGGCCAAAAAACAACAGTCGGCAGCCTCCTCCGGTTGGAGAAAGGACCGCGACGCGCCAAGCCTGCCCGAAGTGCATAAGTCGATGGCGGTACCGGCCAAGGGAGGCTTTTTCCGTAAGCTGCTTGCTTTCATAGGACCAGGCTACCTCGTGGCGGTAGGGTATATGGACCCCGGGAACTGGGCGACGGATCTTGCAGGCGGCGCGCTTTTTAATTACTCTCTGCTCTCCGTTATTCTGATCTCCAACTTGATGGCTATTCTGCTTCAAGCTCTGACCGCCCGGCTCGGCATTGCCACCGGACGGGATCTGGCGCAGGCATGCAGGGATCATTTCAGCAAGCCGGTAAACTTCGCTCTCTGGGTGCTGTGCGAGCTGGCCATAGCCGCCTGCGATTTGGCCGAGGTGATCGGCTCCGCCATCGCGCTGCAGCTGTTGTTCGGCCTCCCGCTTCTGGCCGGCGTTCTGCTTACCTCTATCGACGTTCTGCTTGTGCTGCTGCTGCAAAACAAAGGCTTCCGCTACATTGAAGCGATCGTCATCTCGTTGATGGCGACCATTGCGCTTTGCTTCGGCTTAGAAATGTTCCTTTCGAAGCCGGATATCGGAGGGATTTTTACAGGTTTTGTTCCAAGCGCGGAAATTGTGAAGAACCCCGAAATGCTGTATATCGCACTTGGGATTCTCGGAGCTACCGTCATGCCGCACAACTTATATCTGCACTCGTCCATCGTTCAAACGAGAAGATTTGAGGAAACGACGGAAGGCAAGCGGTCCGCCATTAAGTTCGCTACTATCGACTCGACGATCGCCTTAATGCTGGCCTTATTCGTTAACGCAGCGATCCTGATTTTGTCCGCTGCCGCGTTCCATTCGACGGGACACACGGAGGTAGCCGAAATTCAGGACGCCTACCGGCTGCTTGCTCCGCTTCTGGGTACCGGCTTGGCCAGTGTTTTATTCGCCGTCGCTCTGCTGGCTTCCGGGCAAAATTCTACGTTAACCGGTACGCTGGCCGGACAGATTGTTATGGAGGGCTTCCTGAATATCCGGTTGAAGCCTTGGATTCGGCGCCTGATTACCCGCCTGATCGCAATCGTTCCAGCCGTGATCGTCATCGGAATCTATGGAGAAAAAGGCACAGGCGACTTGCTCATCTTCAGCCAGGTTATTTTGTCTTTGCAGTTATCTTTTGCAGTCATTCCTCTTGTTATGTTTACGAGCGACAAAAAGAAAATGGGGCCGTTCGTAGCCCCAGCATGGCTGAGCACGCTGGCCTGGATCATAGGCATCGTCATAGCCGTCTTGAACGTCTACCTGCTGTACGGAACCTTCTTCGGATAATGCTGCATTATAATAAAAACACAGACAGCGGCGGCCGCTAGTCTGTGTTTTTTTGCGTCACACAATAGTTGTATTACAAATGGTTCTTCTTCCGTTACCCGCCGCCCGTCTTCCTCCGCTCGTAAAGCGCCCCCCTCGTCTCTTTATACGCATCTATCCCCACTATTCGCAGTTTCTTTCTCGCATATGAACCGCTGTATCCGTCTCCCCGTCTAGAAGGATGGCTTCCCCGTCCTTTATTCGCCGAAAAACCAGATTCTTTTCCGCTTCAAGCTTTTGAAGCTTGGTTTCAAATTCGGCATCCTTATCCGCAAAGCGATTATAATGCGGAACAACGGTGATATCCGTTAAGCCTGCGGCCTGATAGTCGTCATCCAGCATGTCGGCCATCGGCTCGTACCCGGCAATCCGGTTCAGCTCCGTTACGTGTTCAATGGACGGACCCAGCACCATGGCTCCGGCGCTGGTACCGATGATGACCCTATTCATCTCCGCCAGCTATCTCAGGATGGGTACGGCCCTGCTGCTTCTCAGCCAATATAACAAATAAAACGGGTTTCCCCCGTTCAAATAAATAACGTCGTAATCCTTCAGCTTCTCCGCCGCTTCAAACTCAATATCTATAAAACCCGTCCGGGCGAAGCCCAGCCTTTGGAACAGCTCTCTGGTTTGTACCGCCCCTCTGCTTTGCTCTTTATGCGACGAAGCTGTCGTCAGGATGCAGGCCGCCGCGTTCGACAGTTCCCCCTCCAGCAGCTTTACCAGTCCTTGCTCCAGCGCGGCACGGCAAATGCCGTCCGAAGTTAACATCAGCTTCATCGCCTCTCACTCCTCCGCTCCATTCTATAATTATACTCACCGCGGATGTCCCGTGCCAGACTCGCACATGAATCGTACCTGCCAGTCATGGCGGTGATATGACGGACGTGTCCTTGTTCTAATTATCCTACCAAGCTGAAGCCGCTCAAATATAATGAAATTAACCATACAATGGTCCAATCCAATCTCTCATCCTCTCAATATCTTATTACTAGATTTACCATTAAAGGAGGATGGGTTGATGAATAAAAAAACGGTGATCGTAGCAGGCAAAAAGCTTGAAATCCAAAAAAATCAAACGGTTAAAAGTGTCGCCGCTTCTCGTAAAAGAGCGCGTGCCACCGTAGATTTAGGCAATGGATTTGAAAGATTCGAGTTTACGCGGGTCGTTCCGGCCAACACGATCTTTAGATTTACATTTATCGCCGGCAGCCGAAAAACCATCAGCGCAGGCTGGTCGAATGTCCGTGGTCTCCCTTACACCGTATTGAGCTTCCCTCAAGGCAACAACTGGGTAGTCATCGTCAATAATGGCTTAAATACGTCCCTGACAACGACTTTCGCATTTATTACTAAGCTGTAACCGCATCCCGACGATTCGGAGCGGTTGAGCAGGGCGTCGCCCTGCTCTTAATACATACGAATCTATCATGGTTCATAGCCTGTGATCGTTTTCGTTTCCAAGCACTCCTCCAAGCCGTAAACGCCATATTCCCTGCCGAGCCCTGACTGCTTGAAGCCTCCGAACGGAGCTTTCATTTCCACCCCCGCCCCGTTAATAAGAATAACGCCTGCTGCAATACGGGAAGCAAGCTCATTGGCTTTCTCGACATTAGCGGAGCTGATATAAGCTCCTAACCCATAGTCCGTCCGATTGGCTATTTCAACGGCTTCATCTTCTGTCCGGTAGGTCAGAATACATAAAACCGAACCAATATTTCCTCTCTTGCGATTGTCATCTCTTCCGCAGCCCGTGCAAATATGGTCGGTTTTACAAAATATCCTTGTTCCAGCCCTTCCGGGTGCCCTTCTCCTCCGGTTACCAATTCAGCGCCCTCCTCTATACCGGACCTGATCAAGCGTTGAACATGGTTATACTGCTTCTCGTTGATGATTCGGACCGAGCACCGTGTCCTCTTCCTGCGGGTTCCCGACTTTCATGGATTGCGCGGCTTCCTTGGCCAGCTTCTTCACTTCTTCCAGACGATGCTCCGGAACGATCAGCCGGGTTCCGGCAACGCAGGATTGACCGTTGTTCATAAAGCATTGCTGGACGGCTCTAGGAATCGCTGACGCCATATCCGCATCATCCAAAATAATATTAGGCGATTTGCCGCCCAATTCCAGCGTCACCCGCTTCATCGTATCCACAGCGCCTCTGCGTATTTCCTTACCGACTCGCGTGGAGCCCGTGAAGGAAATTAGCGCTATGTCGGGATGCCGGGTCATTTCCGCACCCACCGTCTGACCGAGCCCGTTGACCACATTAATGACGCCTGGGGGCAGGTCCGCCTCATGGAAGCATTCCGTCAGCAGCTGTGTCTGAATGGCGCTAAGCTCACTCGGTTTGATTACAATCGGGCATCCGGCCGCGATGGCGGAAGCCAGTTTGGCCGTAATCTGCGAATAGCTTGCATTCCATGGCGTAATAATACCGACGATGCCAACCGGCTCCGAAACCACCTTCGCCTTGCCGATATATTGAATAAATTCGAATGATTCCAAAGCCTCTTTCATATCCAGAAAGTTCTGTGCCGCCAGCTTCACTCGTCCTATGGCCGCCCGCTTGGGAGCGCCGTATTCCTCTATGTTCGCCTCGATCAAAGCGTCCGATCGCGCAGTCACCGCTTCGTACAGACGGCTCAGCATGCGGCTTCGCTCGTCCACCGTAGCTCGGGAGAAGGCAGCGAATGCAGCTTTGGCTGCGCCGACCGCTTTCCTCGCGTCTTCTTCATTGCCCAGCGTCACACGGCCGATCGCCTCCCGGGTTGAAGGATTGATCAGCTCTTGTACATCCGTACCCTCAGGCTTGACGAATTGTCCATTGATATAAATCCGGTCGATATTTATCATGTCTAAAACATCCTCCTTATTATCCTCTTGAGTGACTTGCTGCTTGCGGGCCCTGCGGCTCCTGCGTTTTTCTCGTTCTCATCAACGGCAAATATGCGATGGCGGCTAGGCCAAGTCCACAAGCAACCAGCATAAAAACTTCTCTCGTAGAATGGAAATGAAACAGCAGCTGGATTCCCTTCATAAATAAAGGACTGAGGAATTGGAAGGTATAGATACAGGAAAGCAGCAGGGAAATGGCTGCCGTCAGGCTGGCTCTTGGAACCACCTCAGCCGCTTTATTGAACGTAGCCGGAAAAAGCACCCCTTCTGCAAAGCCGATCAGGCATACTGCTGCGGCTGCCGTCCACACCTCGTGAGCCATAGCTATGGCTCGAAAAACCGAGAGACATCAACAGCAGGGCCAAGGGAACCATCAGCCTTCCGAGCAGCCGCGCCATAACCGTCAGGGCCGTGCCTGCAGCAAAAGTACCGATGAGCGAAAGCGCGGACAAGTAACCGACGGTAGAAACGGTGCCTATCCCGTTATCCGCCAAATACAGCGACAGATTCGTTGGGATGAGAAAATACAGCATCGTATGTGTTCCCCCGGCGATCACCACCGCATAGAAGAAAGGCGGCAGCTTCCGGGAAGCTTTGGCATCCTGCTCATGCCGGACGGGAGGAAAGGCAGGAAGAAATAACACAACGAGAATGAGCAGAATGACGGCATATAGGTAGGTAATAAATACGGCCCGCCAGCCGAAGGCGGCAATCATCCCTCCGATGGATAAGAAGACAGCCCCTCCGATACCGTTAATCGCAGTAACGAAGCCGTTCATCCGCGCTCTCTCTTTACCTTGAAAATTTTCGGCGATCAAGGAGTTGAACGTTGGCGAAATAAGTCCGACACCGAGACCGAGAACCGCCCGAAATACAAAGATAACGGAAAGCGAGTCGGAAAGAGCGGGGCCTACGCCGCCGAGCAGATAAAGCAGCAGCCCGGCAATCAGTATATTTTTGCGGGGGAACCTTCTCGATAAATACCCCGCCATAAATAAACTGGGCAGAATAAAGAGAGAAGATAAGGTGACCACCCACTGGACGAGCAGTGCATCCGTATCGGGAAAAGCGACAGCTAACAGCTTGACTGCAGGAGCTGCGATCATGGTGCCGAACGTCGCGGTTACAGCCAAGCATAATAAAGCGATGCTGGATCTCACATTCATGTTAAGCCTCCTTTTGCTGCTGCATTTGTTACCTCAGCCGGCTTTACCTCCATAGCGTCTCCTCCTTTTTCTCCTGCGGCTGAATAGATAATAGCACGGGATATAAACAAAGTAAACATTTTATATGTATTTTGTCTATTTTGTATTAAACGTATTTATTCTCCTCGCGGTTATGTATAATAAAAGGGAGAGTCTGCAGAGATGACTGACGCATATGCAAATAGAGAATCCACAGGATAAGGCAAGGAACAAGCTGCTAAAGAAACTGCTCCCCTTCGTCATGAAGGAGGGCTTTCAGCAAATGAAGATGGACGACATCGCCAAATATATGGACGTAAGCCGCGCCACGATGTACAAGCATTTTTCTTCCAAGGAGGATGTGGTAGAGGGCGTTGTACGCATGTTTGTAGATTTTATAGAAAAGCTGGAGTGACCGGACGCTGGAAGACGATGAAGCATCGTTCGGAGTTTGGTTTCAGCAGTTGTTTGAGCAGTCGATATCGCTCGTAGGGAAGCTCACCGATGTGTTTCTAAAAGAGCTGCAAATTGTATATCCGGAGCTGTACGACACGCTGAAAAGCACCTTAAACAAACGGGAGCAGCAGGCGCTGCAGTTTTATCAGGATGGAAAAGGCAAAGGGATTTTCAATCAGATCAACGAAAAGTTCATTCTGCTTCAGGACGACCTGCTCCTGCGGGAGATCACGAACGTGAAATATTTGATTTATAATCAGGTTTCCATTCAGCAGGCTCTGTACGATTACTATCATTTAAAAAAAATTCAATTATTCAAGCCGGACAAGATGGCGCTCGTCGACGATTCGAAAATCGGACCGATTATCGACCATGTGGTTGAGAAATTTAACCGAAGCCTGTAAAAAAGCAAGCGAGTTCCCCCGTTATTGGATGGGATAACAACCGCGGAATTGGCTGGTTACAGCCTCTCCTCCATCCGGTAGACTTAATGACATCCCGGGGACATAATAAAGAAACAGGTGATTAAGCATGGGAACTTCCTTCGGTATATGGACAATGCTCATCGGCGTGCATCTGTTAATGATAAGCATGTTTGTGGCGGTATGGATTTTTGTGAAGAAAAATAAAGACTTATTTTAAAAATGAAAGCAGACAACGGCTCGGTACGAGCTTTTGTCTGCTTTTCTCATTTTGGAGGGAGATTCCTATTGCACTTTAATTCGAAGCCCGGGATAAGCCTCGACCAGCTCCAGGGTCCGTGCGTTAATTTCCTCCCGATTGAATCTGCCAGGGAACAGCTCCGGCTCGGCTTTGAAAGTAACGGACGTCCCGGTCTCATTCGTTTCACCTACGGTCGTCAGTCCGGATTGGGGAATGCCGTGCCGGTATTCCTGCCGGTAAATGCCCCCGTCTCTGCGAATTTCTACGTTTAAGGTTCGAGATAAAGCGTTGACCACTGCGATACTAATCCCTTTTTCAGCACCGGGAGCAATAAAAGAATGCTTTGAGTCGTTGAACAAATCCAATTTGGTCATGACGGACTGCACTGCGGGAGCACCGGTTTGCGGCAGCTGCCGGGTCGGAATGCCCCGTCCGTTATCCGCCACCGTTACGCTGCCGTCGTCATGCAAATAAATCCCGACCTCCGTGCAGTAGCCTGCCTGATGCTCAGCAATACAATTGCTGACGACAGCCCACAAAAGCTGATGAAGATCATATCCCTCCTTCGCTGGTGTACCAAGATAACTATGGGGTTCGTTGCGTGCTTCCGACATATCGATATAATCGCTGGTATCAATGAGATCCAAAAGCGCCGATAACAGAAACAGCATGGGAAACCGGCGGTGATCCGGAATCGTATAACGTCCCCCCCGCTCTTCCTGCTTCAACAGATCCGCTCCGGTTAAAGCCTTCAAATGATGGTACAGCTGGCCGGTCGTTCCCATGTTCAACCGTTCCACTAGTTCGGCACCCGTCAGCGGCTCGCGCCATACCTCGAGAAGCAGCTCCAGACGCTGCTTATGCCCTAACGCAGAAAGTACTTTGGCTGCTTTGTCCCTTTGCAGACTAAGGAGCTCATTCGCATGTCTTTCCTGCGGCTCGCAGCGCACAATCTCATCGCCGCTGCGGTAGTAGCCAGAGAAATAAATCGCGCATGCTTCGAAAGTCTCTTCCTGCGAGAGCAGTTCTTTCTCCTGCCGATTCGTTCGTCTTGCCTCGGAAAGGCCAACTTCCAGGCCCATCATCTGACGAACAAGCTTGTCGAGCTCCTTCACCTGCGTTTGCAGTGTATCCAATTCAGCTCCATAATCCCGTTCCACCATGGCTCACATCTCCTCATAGAATGAGATAACACGCTTGGATGAATATTATTCAATTACGTAATTACGTGTTTACGTATATTATATTTTAATCAGTTAAAATTGTAAAGCTGTTTTAGTGAAAAAGAAAAGGGGCTGTCCCAAAAGTAAATTTGGAGACACCCTCTGGAACAAAATAAGATGACATTCGAAAAAACCAAGGAGCTATGCGATCTGTTCTCGCTTAGCTCCTTGGTTTTTGGTATCTATTGCAGCTTTCTTAAGTAGATTGTGGGCAAGGGAAAGCCACCCGACCTCCAGACTTACTTTTGGTAAGCCACGAAGCAGAAATCTTCTAAATCCTCTGTTGTTTTTCATATCACCAAACACAGGCTCCGGCTCGATCATGCGCCTCACTGCCAGGGCATAACCCTCTTCACTGCGGAGCTTTTGCCTTGCTTGGCCCTTTAGCCGCAAATACTTCATGCTGACTTTGATCTCACGGTTACCTTGGGCCTTCGTACACTGTGGTTTCAGCGGGCATTCCTCACAGCTGGTGCTTCGGTAATGCCTGTGTTCGATTTCATACCCACTTTCTGTTTTTTCCTTACTTACCCGACGAAAATGGAGCGGTTGTCCGGCTGCGCATGTCCACGTGTCTTGCTCGCTGTTGTAGGTCCAGTTGTCGATCTTACTGATGTCCTTTTGCCATGCCTTGCTTTTTTCGCGATGGTACGTGCTGTACTTTACAATGGCTTCGACTTTGTTCTGCTCCAAATAGTCATAATTCTCCTCACCGCCATAGCCCGCATCAGCGATGACGGTGTGTGGCAGCTTGCCGAACTGTGATTTTATTTTCTCCAGATGAGGGATGAGGCAGCGCGTATCGGTCGGCCGCTGGTGAACGCTGTAGCCGAGAATGAATTGATTTTCAGTGCCAATCTGTACGTTGTAACCCGGCTTGAGCTGGCCATTTCGCATGTGGTCTTCTTTCATTCGCATAAATGTGGCGTCATGGTCCGTTTTGCTGTAGCTGTTTCGATTTCCTAAGATGATCTCATGTGTCTCATACTTTTGGAGCCGCGGAAGCAAGTCCTTGCGGAGCGCACGCACCGCCTTCTTTAGCGGTTTATCTTTAGGCTTCTCCTGCAGGCGCTCTTCCAACTGCTTGACGGCATGTTCCAGCTTTTCACTTGTGATGGCAGATGACTCTCCCAGCTCGTGAAGATCCCTGCCCTCATGTGCTCCTTCTTCTTGCCTCTCAGCTTCTTCAATGGCGGCGAACAAGGTCTGGACTTTCTCCTGGAGCTTGGCCTTGTGCTTCACGACAGCCTTTCCCCAAACAAACGTATAGCGGTTGGCATTGGCTTCGATCTTCGTGCCGTCCACAAAGTAATGCTCCAACTGCACATAGTTCTCCTCTGCGAGGAATTGAAGAACGGCCGTAAACACAGTCTCCAGTACAGTTTTCATTCGTTCCGAACGAAAGCGGTTGATGGTACGAAAGTCTGGGCGCTGCCTGCCTGCGATCCACATAAACATGATGTTTTCACGGACAGCCTTGGCAATCTGGCGAGAGGAGTAGATGCGTTGTGTGTAGGCATAAATGATGACTTTGGTTAACATCTTGGGGTGATAGCTATCTCGTCCGCCTCCGGGGTAAGCGGCGTCGAAGATAGCGTCGTCGAGACGATTGACGGCAGTGTTTACAACGCGAACGAGGTGGTTTGCTGGAATGTCCTCTTCTAAATCCATTGGCAGGCAAAGTTGATCCATGGTATATTGAATGTACAAAAGAAACCTCTCCTTTATGTGAATGGTGGGTGGTACTTCCATTTTACCAAAGGTAGGTTTCTTTTTGTTGTACAAAATGAGAGGGCGTCCCTCAGTCATTTAATGACTTATGGGACACCCTCTATTTCCTTCCATTGATTAAACAATGCCCAAGCCATCAGCCGGCCGTCGGGAGCGCATCTGCTGTTTGCTTCGCTGCGGCCTGCTTATACCAGAGCAGGATGCCGAGAGAAACCAAGCATACCGCAAGCAGCACACGGTACACATTCTCATAGGCCAAGCCTAACGGAATACTCTTCTGCATAGCCAGAATCAGTCCGCAAACCGCCACGGAGAAGGAGCCGCCAAAAAATTGAACCAGCTGCATCAAGCCCATGCCGGAGCCGATCATCTGCTTCGGCAGGATGCGCGACGTCTCGTTGTTCAGCGACGCCAACGTAGCCGAGAACGAAGGAGAGAAGCACAAATACCCGCACAGGATGACGATAGGCGATGCCTCTACGGCAAAAGAAAACAAAGCCAGCACGGCCGCCAATACGGCGTGTCCGATCAGCAGAAACCGCACGTTGCCGTAGCGGTCAATCCACTGCCCCACGAACCGGGTCAGAAAGGCCGATAAAATCGCACCCGGCGCGATCGTCAGCCCGATGGCTATCGCCGATTCGCCTGCCAGATTGGCCAGCGCGAGCGGCATAAGGAACAGGTTGCCCAGGTTCAACACCAAGACGCAGAATCCGATCGCCGTCAGCTTCCGGTAATCTTTTTTACTCAGCAGCTCCGGGTTGATGAAAGTCTCCTTCGCTCTTTTCAAATGCCAGGCGTGCACCGCAAACGAAAGCAGGCTTCCGGCGAACCAGACGAGAGAGCGCTGCATCACCGCAATCAGAAGGGTGCCTGCGTTTAGAATAATGAGCACGGCCCCCACGACATCAAACTTGAACGGCTTCGCTTCTTCTTTAGGCAGCAGGCGAAGGAGCACGGGAAGCACAACGAGAATGCAGCAGGTGACGGCAAATAAACCGTTGAACCCGAAATACTCGCTGATGACGCCCCCGACGATAGGTCCGAAACCGAAGGCCATCGCGCTGCCCGCCGAAATCATCGCAATAGCTCTCCCCCGGCGTTCATACGGGATGTACCGGCTCGCCATGACCAAGCCCAGCCCGGCCATCGCCCCTGCTCCCGCCGATTGCAGAATCCGCACGGCTAACAGCGTATTAAAATCTCGGGCAAAGATGCCCAGCACCGAAGATAGTCCCAGAATCAACAGCCCTACCGTCAGCAGTCTGCGCATCGGCACGCTGTCGGACAGCCTGCTGTAAATAACGGTCGACAGTGCATAGCCGATCGAGTAGCTGGAAATAATCCATGCGCCCAGATCGGCCGTAATGTGAAAATCATTAATAATGCCGGGGATGGACACGTTAAACATCGTCGTATTCATAATGACGATGAACACGCCGAACATCCAGACCGGCATGACAATTTTGTCATTCATAGTTTGTCCCTTCCTGTCTGTTTGGTCTTGCCGCTTGTTTCCAAATGAAGCATCCGTATCATGGCAACAGCCTCTATTATACCTCAGTTTTGCTCAACCATGGTAATGGAGCCCGGCTGGAAACAATCAGCCGCTGCTCAAAGCGCAGCCGCACAGCTAGGATGCAGCGCCAAAGAAGCCCATCCCGCTCCTTCGGATGCGCTTCTGAATACGGCTTCGACAGCACTGCTTATTCTACTTTCTGTAAGCCAGCCAAACCTTGTCCACTCCGTATGCGAGTAGAATCCCCAATGCATAGCGAACCAAATCCACGGCAAGAAAGCCTCTTCCCAGCACCAGAGAGCCAAGGACGGTATTTCGTATCGCAACGATCCATGCCGCCTGATATAACTGGCTGCATTCGATGCCGAAGCTGAACAGAATGCCGGCAGCAGCGGCCCATTTCGGTCCTTTGGCTATAAAGCAAAGCCGAAAACCAAAGTAAACCATGCTGGCCCACAGCACGTCCCCGGCATGCTCGGCCACCCAGGAAGGAAGCAGACCGGCATACTTCCTGGAACCCAGGCCAAGGGCGATGCAGACCATAACGGCTGCCGCATAGGTGATCCGTGAAAAGCGCATGCGCTCCCGCCCCTTCACCCGCTCAGCTCATCTCCCGGGCGAGAGCGGCCAGCTTGTTCACCGTCTTCCAATTGCGTACCGTTGAAGGAACCCCGAGCTTAGACAGATGGACAGCCAGCTTGGAATTGCGCACGCTGTTATGAAATAACAGGAAAACCTCGCGGCCTTCGATCCGGTACGCCTCGTTTTCCTGCTTGTACGGCTCCAGCCGGGCAATGCCCGCTTCAGAAGGCGGGGCCGGCAGAAACGCCACGTATAGGCTTTCCGCTTCGGACGAGGCCTCCGCCGCTTTCACTTCCTCCTCCGTAAACGGACAGCTCGCGGCAGTCCGCTCCAGCTCCTCCGCCGTTCTTAACATCACCGGCACCGGGAAGCCCAAAGCCCCCTCAATGCCCTGCTCCAGCCGCATGCGCAGCGGCTCTTCCTCCTCGTCCGATGCCAACAGGACGTTGCCGCTTTGAATATACGTTTGCACGCGTTCGAGGCCCATTGCCTCCAGTACGCTTTTCAGCTCGGCCATTTTGATCTTGTTTTTGCCGCCTACATTAATCCCCCGCAGCAGGGCGATATAAACCGTCATCGCTTTAACCTCCTGAATAGAAAAAAATACGTTCCCGCCTGTACGGATCGAGTGAGCGGTAACAGGCCGCTCCCCTGATTATACCTTATTCGGGCATCCGGAATCTGCCAGACCTTCAAGCCCGTACCGTTCGAGCGGGTTCGGCCGGCCGCCGCGCAGCGCCGCAGCCCATGCTTGCGATTGACATTCTCCTTATTCCAGCATTAGAGGCTTGTTTCCGGAGCAAAATATTTTTCATCCTGTCCCTTCATCTGCTGCATAGCATTACTAAAAGCGGAGTAAATTTGTTACAATAAAAAGAAAAACTTTTCCAAGGAGAACCCAGATGCCCAATTTCGAAGAGCTGTTGTCCAAGTACGCCGACATCGTCGTCAAAGTAGGTGTCAACATTCAGAAAGGACAGACGCTGGTCATTAACGCCGCCATCGATTCAGCCGAGCTCGTCCGGCTGCTCGTGAAGAAGGCTTACGAGTCCGGCGCCTATCTGGTCAAGGTCAACTGGACCGACGATACGGTAGCCCGCCTTCGCTATGACCTCGCTCCGGAGGAATCGTTTCTGGAGGAGCCCAAATGGTATGCCGGGGAAATGACCGAGCTGGCTGAGAAGGGCTTCGCCATCATCAGCGTCGTCTCCTCCGACCTGGACCTGCTCAAGGGCGTTGCCCAAGAGCGGATCGTCAATCATCAGAAAACCTATGGCAAAGCTATGGCCAAGTACCGCCAGTACATGCAGTCCGACAAGTTCAGCTGGTGCGTCATTGCGACGCCGTCCAAGGCTTGGGCGGCTAAGGTATTCCCCGGCCTGCCGGAGGAAGAGCAGGTTGCCAAGCTGTGGGACGCTATTTTCAAAACCGTGCGCGTCGATCAGCCCGATCCGACCAGCGCATGGAAGGACCATATCTCTACCCTGAACGCCAAATCGGATTATCTTAACGCTAAAAAGTACAAAAAGCTGCACTACCTCGCGCCAGGCACCGATCTGACGATCGAGCTGCCCGAAGGCCACATCTGGGTTGCAGCCGACAGCATCAACGAGCAGGGCAGCGCCTTTGTCGCCAATATGCCGACCGAGGAAGTGTTTACAGCTCCGCTGGCCGGAGGCGTAAACGGCAAAGTGTCGAGCACCAAGCCTCTCAGCTACGGAGGCAATATTATCGACGGCTTCACGCTTACGTTTGAGAACGGACGCATCGTCGGCATCACGGCCGAGAAGGGCGAGGAAACCTTGAAGGGCCTGGTCGAAATGGATGAAGGCTCCCATTATTTAGGCGAGGTCGCGCTTGTGCCGCACCGTTCGCCGATCTCCGATTCGAACATTCTGTACTACAATACCTTATTCGATGAGAATGCTTCGAACCATCTGGCCATCGGCAGCGCCTACGCTTTCTGCCTGGAGGGCGGCAAAGGATTGTCGCAGGATGAATTAAAGGCCCGCGGCCTTAATACAAGTATCGCGCACGTAGACTTCATGATCGGCTCCGCTGAAATGGACATTAAGGGCGTCACCGCCGACGGAACCGAGGAGCCTATTTTCCATAAGGGCAACTGGGCGTTTTAACAAAAAAGAGGGGATTGCCGGCAGGCAGTCCCCTCTTGCTATTCATGTGCTATGAGAATAAAGAATCCATATCCGTGAGTACTTTTTCCGTCATAGGAATGACGACCTGCTCTTCTTTTTCCAAATGAGCTTTCAGCATCCTACACGCATGAGACAAATAGGCAGCCGCCTGCTTCATCCGCATCGCGTCCGCATCGGATCTCAGCGCATGCACCGATCTTAGAAATGACTGCATATAGCTCATAGCGAGCTCATGCTCTTTTTCCAGACTCCAGAACGACGGCGTAACGGCCGGCAGGCTTGACCTGTGAAAATAGGTGTTCAGAAAAGGAAACAGCTCCTTCTCTTCCCATTCGGAATGGCGGTCGAGCTCCTCCTTGAATGCCAGCGTCCACAGTCTCAAATGAAGCAGCTGCCCCAGCGCCCGATGCTTGTCGATTTCCTGTTCGGCCTGAACGGATTGCAGTTCCATTTCCGCCAGCACCTGCTTTAACTCCTCGTGCTCCTGCTTTAATCGTTCCATCCGTACCGATAACTCTGTTATATGAGCGGTACCCGGATCGGCCTGCGGTTTTTTGAAAGGCATATTCATGGTTCCCCACCTCCAGCGAACGTTTCATACCTACACCTTACAGATTACTACGGTACCCCCTGTTTGTATGTGCGATTTGTCACACCGGCCCGTTTCTTTTTTTGCCGCTCAGCCTGCGCCTGCTTGCTGCAGCCGGGGCTGCCTGCTGTCTGATGGAAACCGGACGGACGCTTTTCTACGTACCGCAAAACACAAGGAAGGCTGATCTCAAGCCCTGGGGCTTATGACCAGCCTTACCCGTTTAATGCTGCCGTACCCTGCTTCCGGAAGCCTCAAGGAGCTTCGCTGCCAAACCGGCTGTGCCGCTTTCCTCAAAACCTCCGGCGCCTTCCGCCTCCCTGCTCAACGTTCCCGGCTAATGTCAGGCGTGCAGCGGCGTATGCGTTCCTCCTGCTGTAGTGTTGGTGTGGTCTCCGCGATGTCTCATTTTATTCAACGCTTTGCGAAGGATCGGCATCAGGTAGTAGTCGACACCGAATTTACCGGCATTCGTCCCTGCCATGAACACGATCGTGCCGAGCAGGATCAGCCAAGGGTTAGTGCTTACCGTACCCGCCATCAGGAACATGAAGTTCATCATCATTCCGAAGAATGCGGCGGCCGTCGTCAATGCTCCAAGGATCAGCCCTAAGCCTACGCAAAATTCGCCTAACGGAACCAGAATATTAAACCAGTTCGTATGCGGCAGTGCAAAATGCTCCAGGAACGCGGTAAACGTCGGGTACACCAGCTCGTTGGTCGCCTTATCGACAATCGGTTTCGTGACTGCGCCCTTAATAAAGCCTGTAGCGTCGAAGCCTTCCGTCAGCTTGTGCCAGCCTCCGGTAATCCATTCCCAGCCAAGGTAAATCCGCAATACGAGCATCAAACCGGCAGCATATACATTCTCTCTCAACCATTTCATCATGATAATTCACTCCTCATTTTTTTGTGATTTTTTTCACATATATTTAGTAAAAAAAGCAGCAGCTGCGAGATCGTTGTTTTATTTTGGGTGTATACATGGTATCCATTCCCCTTTCCTGCTTGCTTGGTGCGGAGCGTTTGTTTTCCTCTCCATGGCTATAATTTACCATACCCTCCGCAAAGCAGCTGTGACTAAAATCACAACCTCTCGCCTATTTTACGGATAGGGTGAATCAGTGAATTCTCCCTCCAAAGATCAGGGGGTTCCCCGATATGCAGCAGCTCCCCGGTAAGTTAAGATAAAGTTACAAATAACGGTTTAGGAAAGAAAGGGAGATTCGAAATGGCAATAGGGGAATATAAAGCGGACTGCTGTTTAAATAGAACAACAACTGGCGGGGGGATGGCAGCCTTATTCTCGCCTTCGAATCTTCAGCTTCTACAAAGCATCATGAGATTCAAAAGCTTTTCGGCAGGCGCGTATTTGTTTTGGGAAGGCGAAAGAACCGAAGCGCTGTACTATGTTGAGAAAGGCAGCGTCAAAATTACTAAAAGCACGGACGGCGGAAGCAAAATTACGCTCTACCTGCACCATGCCGGGGATTTGCTGGGCTCCCTCGATCCGTTTCAAGACGGCCCGCAACCGTATGATGCGGAGGTTACCGAGGATGCGGTCATCGGGGTCATCCACCGAAAAGATCTGGAATCGCTGTTGAAGCAGCATGGAGAGCTGGCTTTCGAGCTGATGAAATGGATGGGGATGATGCACCGGATCACCCAAACCAAGCTCCGCGACCTGATTATGTACGGCAAGCCGGGCGCGCTGTGTTCGCTGCTGATCCGTCTCAGCAATTCTTACGGCATCGCTCAGGGCAGCGACATCCGGATTGGGAAGAAGATGACGCACAGCGACATGGCCGAGCTGATCGGCGCCACGCGGGAAAGCGTGAACCGGATGCTCGCGGATATGAAGAAGGAAGAAGCGATCGCCGTGGAGCAAGGAACGATCGTGATCAAGGATATCGACTATTTGCGCGACATCTGTCACTGTGAAAACTGCCCGAAGGAAATTTGCCGGGTATAGCAGCGGCAGTGGAAATATAAAAGCCGCGGCGCGGTAAGCTGCGCTTGCTGTGAAAGAGGTTGACCGGCATTTGCCGCGGTCAGCCTCTTTTTCGGCTCCGCACTGCCGCCGCTTCGGCCGGCAGCGTAGCAGCTCAGGCGCGGGCGAAGCGCGGTGCGTGCTTGAGCGAAGCCGCGGCCTCTCCGGCCCGGCCGGGAGCGCAGCTCCAAACGCATTGCTCTGCCTACGCGCCGTCCCGCGGCTGCTCTGCCGCTGGCTTCGCATGCGGCAGCGTCAGCACGATCTCCGTGCCGCTCCCTATGCCGGAGCGGATCGTCAGCTGGCCGCCGACCGTGCGGGCCCGCTCCTCCATGCTGAACAGCCCGACTCCTGCCGTGCCGGGATCGCGCATGAAGCCGCGGCCCTGGTCGCAATGCGCACCTCGACGCGGTCGGGCAGATCCTGAACGCTGACGGTGGCTTCGTCGACGTCGGCGTATTTGCTGATATTCGTCAGCGCTTCCTGGATCGTCCGGTACACCGTCGTCTCCTCCTGCGCGCCTAACCGCCTGCGCAAATTCGTATCGAGCCGGACGCGGATACCATAATGGGCGGAGTAATTCTCGATATAGGTCCGAATTGCAGGCACGACGCCCAGATCGTCAAGCACCGAGGGCCTGAGCTCCCAGGCCAGTCCCCGAACGTCCTCCATAATATGGGAGATGTGATCGCGGACCGCCTGCAAATCAGGATGAACGTTATCCAGAATGAGCCGGTCGATCTGTATAAGCAGAGAGAACAGGCTCTGTCCGATGCCGTCGTGCAGCTCGCGCGAGAATCTTTTGCGCTCCTCCTCCTGGATGTTCATGACCTGCTTCATCATCAGCTGAAGCTCTTCTTCGACCCGCTTCAGCTCGGTCACCTCATTGCGGATCGCCAAATACTGGTACGGCTTTCCGTGCTCATCGACGAACGGCACAATCGTGGTATTGACCCAATAGCTGCTGCCGTCCTTCGCGCGGTTGCGGATATCCCCCCGCCATATGTTCCCCGCAGTGATCGTCTGCCACAGCCCTCTCATAAAGGCTTTGTCATGATAGCCCGAGTTAATGATCTTATGATCCCTGCCAAGCAGCTCTTCCCGCTCATACTTGGATATTTCGCAAAATTTATCGTTCACATACCGGATAGCCCCGTGCCGGTCCGTAACGGCTACAATCGAGGATTCGTCCAGCGCGAATTTAAGATCCGCCAGCTGCTGCAGCGAATGCCTTAAATCCGCCCGCACCTTTTCATCCGAAATGTGCGACTCCAGCTTGGATATTAAAGCGTCGGCCTGTTCGCCGATCGCCTCAAAGCATTCCCGCTCCGGATTATTCAAATTGCAGCAGCCCCTTCTTCATCGCATATTTGACCAGCTCCGGACGCGATTTGAACCCCAGCTTCTCCATCACATGCGACTTATGGGTCTCCACCGTCTTTACACTGATAATTAACTGCTCGGCAATCTCCTTATTGCTGTAGCCCATCGCGACCAGCGAAACGATTTCCTTCTCCCGGTCCGAGAGCAGGTCGGGCCGCTCCTTCACGCTGCCGCTGCGCAGCTGGTCCGAATATTCGCCCATCAGCCGCTTCGTGGCTGACGGATACAGATAGGCGTCGCCGGACGCAACGGTCCGGATCGCCGTCATCAGCTCTTCATGCGGCGCGCTTTTCAATATGTAGCCCGAGGCCCCCGCATGAATCGCCTGAAACAAATATTCTTCGTCGTCGTGCATCGTCAGAATAAGAATGGCCGCTTCGGGGAGCTTCTCCTTAATCTCCTTTGTAGCGGTCAGCCCGTCTTTCCCGTGAGGCATGTTCAAATCCATCAGGATGACGTCCGGGCGTTTCTCGAGCGCCATTTCGATCGCTTCATCCCCCTCGGAGGCCTCCCCGATAACGTTCATATCGTCTTTTGTATTCAACAGCATCATGAGCCCCGAACCGAACCACGGCATGATCGTCCACAACCGCCAGTTTGATCACCAGCGCTTCACTCCCCTTCCGGTCGTTACCGTTCCTCTGAACTTGCTCTTATAATAAATCGCCTAAAGCCTCTGCGCAAGTCTGAACGTCGAGCAGCTCGGCTGCCGAATAAGCGTTCGGCTGTCTTCTGCCGACCAGCAGCAAGCCTGCATCGGGGAGCAAAGAGGAATGCAGCGGCACAGCCGCCGCCGCCTGAAGCCCCTCGGCCATCAGCACCGGGCAATCCCTATACATGCCGTGCAGCTTCGCGGCATCCCCTGATGCAGCGTCCCACGTCAGCAGCCGTCCGATCTGAAGGGCAAGCCCGGCTAGCCCCCTTCCCCGCTTCACCTTCATCTGCTCGTAACGCCGGTTCGTGTTGCCTGCGGCACAGCTCCAATGAAGCAGACCGCTTCCTTGTCCCAGAGGGAGGGCCATCGCGGCAAAATCGCTGTGCGTGCGCACCCGGATGTGCTCCAGTTGTACTATTATGATTCCTTCCTGCAGCATGCCCATCTTTCATCGTCTCCTTCAGGTTTGCCGCACGACAGCGGCCCCCCCTCTCATGTACGGCAAAGCCGCCAACCCTTGGCGGGTTAACGGCCATCCCGTTATGATCTCTGTTTATATAAATGACTGTAAGCTTACCATGTTTTATAGCCCGGCGAGCCGGTCTGCATCGGTCCGAACATATCCATCACCGGAATCGTATAAGCGAACAGGATGAGCACGACGGTCAATCCGATCCACACACCCCACCGTTCAAGATAGCGCGGCGTCGATTCCTCCGCTTCCATGGCTTCGCCGATCGGATATTCCGTCACGCCTTTCGGGCAGCGCATAAGCGCGATAACGTTATAGATCATCAGCAGCAGGCCGATGAACAGGATCGTTCCGCCTATCGCCATAGCGACATGGTACGGCATCCACAGAATAGCGTCCGGATGGTCTCCATACGTGGTATAAGCCGTCCGTCTCGGCGATCCGAGCAGTCCGACCACATGCATCGAACCGGACATAAAGAACATGCCTATGCACCAGATAATCGTCTGCAGCAGACCAAGCTTATTGACCCGCGGGGTCAGCACCCGTCCGGTAATGACCGGAATCAGCCAATAGGTAATGCCGAAGAAAGTCAGCGCCACGCTCGTGGCGACCGTCAAATGAAAGTGGCCCGTTACCCACAGCGTGTTATGAACGACCTCGTTCATCTGGTTACTCGCATTGATAATTCCTCCCGCTCCCGCCGGAATAAAAGCCAGCATCCCGACGAAAGGCGCAAAGAAACGCACATCCTTCCAAGGCAGCACCTTCAGCCAGCCGAACAGGCCCGTTGCGCCTTTGGCGCGGCCGTTCGTTTCAAACGTCGCAAACAGCGAGAACGCCGTCATCAGCGAAGGCACAACAACCATGAAGGTTAAAGCGACCTGAATATATTTCCATAATGGGCTGATTCCCGGCTCCATCAGCTGATGGTGGAAGCCGACAGGCACCGAGAACAGCAGCAGCAGAATAAAGGACAAGCGGGCCAGCGCGTCGCTGTAAATTTTGCCGCCGATCAATTTCGGAATAATGACATACCAGCACATGTAGGCAGGCAGCAGCCAGAAATAAACGAGCGGATGTCCGAAGTACCAGAACAGCGTACGGCTCAGCATAATGTTAATCCGCTCCGTCCAGCCGAACGACCACGGAATAAGCTGCACGACGACCTCAATCGCCACGCCGATCGTCGCAATCTGCCATAACAGCATCGTGCACACGGCCATGAAGCCGAATAAAGGCGACAGCTTACCTTGATTCGTTTTTTTCCAATAGCGGTACTGGTAGAAGAGACCGAAGCCGCTCAGCCAGCTTCCGATCACGACGAGGGCCATACCGATGTAAAAATAAGGCGAAGCCTTCAGCGGCGCATAAAAGGTATACAGCACGCTCGCCTTGTTCAGCAGAATCATCGCGAGCGCCAGCAGCCCGCCAACCGTCATAAGGCCATACCCCGCCCAGCCCAGCCGTTTTACCCGCGGCAGCAGATGGCCGCCGAGCGTCAAGGAAGCTCCTGAATACAGAAATCCGATAATAAAATACGTGGTGAATACTAACGCCATCAGCACCCCGTGCGCGGTGAGCAGCTGGTAATAGCCGATCCCTCCGGGCAGGGTAACATTCCCGCCGCGGACTACGCTTTGCAGCAAGCCCGCAATCCCGCCCAGCAGCAGGGCAAAAAAAGCAAACAAGATATGGGCCATCACGAGCGCCCCGTCTTTACGATCAAAGGCTTTCGGTTGAGTCGTATCCATAGTCACTACTTCCTTTTCTTCGGAAAATTATTTCACGATAATTTTCGTCATCATATATTCGTGCGCACCGCCGCAGTACTCGTTGCACAAAATCAAATATTCGCCCGGCTTCGTAAACTGATGCGAAACCTGGCTCACTTCGCCCGGAATGATCATCATATTGACGTTCGTTCCCGGAATTTCAAAGCCGTGAATAACGTCCTGGCTCGTCACGGTAAAATGGACGGTGGAGCCTGCCGGCACCTCCAGCTTCTCCGGCGTATAGCCGAAAGCAAAAGCGACCATAACCGCTTCGTATTCCTTATCCGCCACCTGCTTGATTCCCGGCTGATCGAAAGGCGCGGTTTCGGAAACCTTCGTCGGATCGATCATATGATGATGCTCGCTGGGCGGCTGCACGCCCATGGCGAATGCCGAAACCCCCAGAATCCCCAAAAATACGAACAGCATGGCCAATCCGAAGCCCAGCCAAATTTTCTCCAGTCGATGAATATGCATCTACTGCCCCTTCTTTCCCCATCTCTTATTGTCGAACCAGAAATAACACGAACACCGCAGCCCAGGTAACCACAATAAAGGCGCCGAGCAGCATGACGCTGGCGAAAGTGCCCCTCAGCGCGGGCTCCTTCTTCTGCTCCTGTTTCTTTGGCATTCCTGCCGTTTGGTCCGTGAGAGCGGGACGGCAGCGAACGATCCTTATCCGTGTTGTGCAAACCGATACTCATAGCAACTCCTCCAATCGATTCGGCAAGCTTTTATGGGTTCATTATAAGAGAAGGCGAACACAGATCGCTGTGATCTATTTCACAAGGGAAGGTAGAAAATAACCCCACAAAAACAACCCCACAAAGTGAGGCCTTTGCTTCGAAGCGGACTCAGGTACTTTGCGGGGACCCCCAAAATTTATAAAGTAGGTTAAAAAAGGCCCAATCTCCTTGAGGGAAATTGGACCTTCTGTATGAAGCACGAACTCGGACGCACGGAGCGGCCGATCAATCCGGGACGACGAAATAATTTTTGCCATATAAATTAACGACTTCCTTGTCCTCCGCCTTGTGACCATTGCGGTGTGCCAAAAATTGAATAAATTCGTAAGCTGTCTTCTGGTCTCCTTCTGTTAACCCATCCAACAAATGCAGCAGTTTTTCTTTGCATACCATTAGAAATCCTCCTCTCAATTTGAACGACAGTCGAGACGGAAAGATTTTTTTGCTTCGAGGGAACACAAAAAGCACAAGGCTAGACCTTGTGCTTAGTTTACTAAGCAAATCTATCCTTCCCACTTCGCTTACGAGGTTAGCTGTCGGATTCGGGCAGTGAGAAATCGCCCTACAACGTGCAGCAGGCTGCGCGTCGATTCACCCCATGGTACTTGGTTCCCCCGTTTTTCTCAGAAAAGAAAACTCAGCGTCATAATGAAATATTTAGTTGTACTATATTTTACCTCGCTGACAAGCTGCTTGTAAAGCCCAATATTATCCGCATGGCTTCGGGACACCGGCGGAGCGGGCCGCCGATGGATGAATTTATTCCGTGACCGAAACGGAAATCTCCCCCGGACGATAGACCGCAAGGAGCTTACCGGCCTTATCGGCCGCGAACATGACCGTCCGCTCGCTCTCGACGGTGAAGGTGTAGACCTTCCCCGTCGCCGGATTGCGGACAGAAATTTCCGCCGGCAGGCCGTATTCCGAGACGAACAGGAACAGCTCGCCTTGACCGAACGTCAGCTTGCGGCCATAGATGCCCGGCAGCTCGCCGCCCGCAAGCCATTCCAGCTCCGGCTGCACGCCCGCACGCTTCAGCGCGTGAGCGTAAACGGCCCGCAGCGTCTCCGTGCGCTGGTTCAGCTCCAGCGGCAGCGGGGACCAGAGGAGGCGTCCCGCTCCCAGCTCCGCCTCCACCAGGCCAGGCTCCTGCGCCGCATCCCGGCCCTGCACCCGCTGCTTCGCGCTGTCGGCAATGCGGGCGCCGCCGAACGATACCGGCAGCATGCAGCCGTCCAGCTCCAGCGCTTCCTCGCGCAGCAAATTCACGACCGCGCCTGCGCCCAGCTCGGCGGTCAGCCGCTCCGCCGGACGCCAGTAAGCGTCCAGGCCGACCGGGCCCGTGAACAGCAGCGTGCCGCCATGCTGTTTCACGTGAGCCGTCAGGCGCTCCAGCGCTGCGCTGCTGAAGTTATGCGGGCTCGGCACGAGGATCAGCTTGGGCGGATAAGCTGCAAGCGAATCGAGGTGGTACTCGCCGAGCCCCCTTGCATGCACGTTCAGCTCGTAAGACAGCGTGCGGACGGCTCGGGTCGTCCCTTCATAGGCAAGCTTGCGCGTGGAGAAGTCGTTGGAGTAAGGGAAAACGACAGCGACGTCCTCCAGCTCTCGCCCCTCGAACAAGTAGCCGATTTCGGCCATAAAAGCGCCGAAATCATACGAAACGGCCGCTTCCGGCTTCTCCGTCCCGTCGGCCCGCAGCGCCCCGATATTCGATTCATTGACGTTGTTCATGTAGAAATTAATGTTCCAGATCCACTGGACCGGCGCCGGCCCCTCCCGTCGAGAAGGCGTAAGCATATTTGCGCTCCAAAATATTGCGCAGCTCGGCTTCGCTCCGCTTGGCCCGGCCGTCCGGCGTTTCCACATACATAATGCCGGTCTCCTGAATCAGATTCGGCTTGAACGCATCCTTCGTAAATACGCCGTCCCAGACAAGATCGTCCATCCTCCACCAGGAATGCACCGTCGTATAATCTACCGCCTCCGCGTAGAAAAAAGGCGACGGGCGCTGCCCGCCCAGGCCCTCGTCCTGTCCTACGGTGACCAGCTGCTTCGGCTGAATCGAGCGGATCGTCTCAATAAGCTGAGCGGCCCAGCGGTTGTGCATATCCATCGTAAACAGCGTGTAATCCAGCAGCGGTCCGCTTTTTTCGGCACATTGATACTCGTGTTGAAGTTGACATCCTGCGGCTCCGGCAGCTTTGCCGCTTCGAATGAAGGCAGCTCCTCCGGCGTCATGTTCCAGCGCTCCTGAAGTTTGCTTATGCAACCGTGGCGCTCCTTCAGCCATTCCGCAAAGGCCTCCTTCTCAAAACGGTCCTGCGCCGAACGCGGAACCGAGAAAATCCGTTTCGGATCGAACATCGAAGGCTCGTTGATGAGATCCCAGTGCACATGCGCCGTTTTGGCATGACGGGAGACGATCGAGGCTATAAACCGCTTCTGAGCTTCTACGCTGCGCGGATCGAGATAAGGATTGACGCCCTCCCACGCCTCCGGAGTAAACGCGAAGAAATTGAACGTGACCTCCAGATCATACCGCTTCGCCGTCAGCAGGAAAGCGTCGATGGCCCGCATCGTCTCTTCCACCGCATGGCCGTCCACAAACATGAGGTGCCGCCATGCCGTCCAGATGCCGGTACGGATCATATTAATGCCCGCCCGCTTCATCTGGGCCATATCCCGGTCCCATACCGCGGCATTCGGCAAGTTCAGAAATTTGCGCGCCACGTCGCTCGTCATGTAGGTCATGCCGACAACGGGAAACGGCTTGCCGTTTTTGCGGAAATAATCGCGGTCGCAAGAAAGCATTTCACCCTTTTTCAACAGCTCGGCATCCAGGCCCCAGAAGCCCTGCTGAAGCGTTCGGCGTTCGCCCGACGCTGCCGTGACCTCGCACTCCACGTAGTAAAAGCCAGCCTCCAGCTCGAGAGGAATGCGAATTTTGGTAAACTGCAGCTCCCGGCCTGCCGCTATCCCACCCTCCTCTTTCCAAAGCTGCTCATAGCGGTCCAGGCAGTTGAAAATCGCCCGGGACGGCCTGCTGCACCTCGGTCTGAACCGCTTTATATAACCGTACCGTATAGGTCCAATCCAGCGTCTCCCCGCGTTTCGCCCCGAGACGCTGACCTTGAAGGGTCAGTACGGCGCGGTCTCCCGGTTCATAGGACGCATAGTTCGGCTTCAGCCAAAACTCGGTAACGCCCGCGGACGTAAACTCCGCCCACTCTCCTATCGCTTCCGCGCCACCCTGCTGCCAGAACCGCTCACGGATAACCTGGTTTATGAAAATCCAGCGGCCGCCGGCAAACTCGCCCTTCGTATTTTCAAGCAGTACCGCAGGAGCAGCGACTTCCCGTTCCAAGCCGCAGCCGCTGATGCCCTTGAGCAGCGGATACAGACGGGCATCCATCGGCCCGCTCGAGCCCAGCTGCCCGGGCTGATCGTCCGCTTTGGTCACATGCAGCACCACACCATACGTGGGTTCAATCGTGAACAGCCGTTCGCGGCCTTCGAACTGCGGCACCTCCCGGCTGGCTGCCAGGCTTGCAATCGGCGCCGGGTCGACCGGCAGCGCTTCATGAATCTGCAGCTGCTGATGGTAGCCGGTCTGTTCCGGCTCGGCCACCCAGCGGCCTTGGTTCTCGGCGACCGGGATGCGAAAGGGCGCCCCGCCGACCGACAGCAGCCCTTTGCCCTCCCGGGCATGGGCCAGAATTGCCAGCCAGGCGGCCTTCGGAAAGTAAGGCCCGTGCAAATGCACATAAGCGTCCGCGCTCTGCAGCGCTTCTGCCAGGCTTAGGGCGTCTGCGACGATATAACGTTCGCGCAGCTGGGCAAGCGCCTCGGCATCCGGACGTTCGCCGGCATAAGGAAACGAGGGATCATAGAATACAACCGTTGGGTTCATGGCGATGGAAGCCTCCTTGTCAATGTTCGCAATGACTGCTACAATCTCAGCATATTGTTAGGTTTGTTAGGTACTATCCCTAGCTTATTCGCGAAGACTGTACGCTTGCGGCAGACGAATGTCAACGAAAAATTTGCCACTTGATCCGCTATCGAAAGGAGCCGAGCATGGTCAAAAAAATCTCGATGCAGCAGATCGCCGACCGGTTGGGCGTTTCCAAATATACCGTATCCCAGGCGCTGTCCGGCAAACCGGGCGTCAGCCATTCGGTCCGCCTGCAGATCATTGAGCTGGCGCGGACGCTGGGCTACAAGCTGCCGTCCGTCCCGCAGGGCCAAGAGGTGCCGTTGCCTGCCGGCACTGCTGTGAAGCCACCCTCGCCTTCAGCCGGTATCGCAGCAACGATGCTGCACACCGCCGCTTCCGCTGCGTCCCCTTCGGGCGGGCTGCCGGCATCCGCCGCAGCGCAGCTGCCCCCGGCAGGCGAATCGTCTCGCGCCACCGCTGAGTCTTACAACAGCGGGCTGTGCTCTGTCGCCGCAGGCTTGACGTCCGCCGCTGGAGCCGCCAGGGCAGCTGGTACAGCCGCAGCAGCCATGCCAAGGCTGCTCCTTTACATGGAGCCCGGCTACATGGAAGAGCCGGACTTCTGGGGCCGCGTGCTGGACGGTCTGCTCGCCGCCTGCCTGCAGAGCGGCTGGACGCCCGCATTCCTGGAGCACGCCCCGGAAGGCGCATCCCCGCTGTCCGCAGCGGAGGCCGCCTCAACACCGGGGCTGGCCGGGCTGATCGTCGTCGGCAAGACGTCCGCCTCCAAGCTGCTGGCGCTGCGCCAGCTGGGCCTGCCGATGGTGCTGATCGATCACGAGGAGCCGTTAATCGAGGCCGACGCCATCCTGAACGCCAACCTCGAGGCGGCCCGCATGGCCTGCAATCACCTGCTCGCCCAGGGCTGCGCCTCGATCGTTTTTGCGGGCAGAGACAGCTTCGCCGTCAGCTTCAAGGAACGCTGGTGGGGCTGCCGGCTTGCCTTCGACGAATGGAAGGCCGCCCGCCGGGAAGCGCCGCTGCAGCTGAAAAAATGGACGCTGCCCTACGGCTCGCCCGGATGGAAGCATCAGCTGGCTAAGCGGCTAAACACGCTTATCGCAGGCGGCGAGGCGCTGCCTGACGGCTTCCTGTGCGCCAACGATCAGATGGCGCTTCAGCTCATCGACACGCTTGCGGCCCAAGGGATCGCGGTACCCGAACGATGCCGCGTTGCCGGCATCGACAACATTGCCGGGAGCGCAGGCTCTTTCCCACCGCTGACGACGGTGGAGCTTGCCAAGGAGTCCCTCGGGCGACGGGCCGTTCAGGCGATGGAGCGCAAGCTCGGCAGCGGCGGAGCGTTGAGCGAGAAAATCATTTTATCCGCAAGACTCATCGTGAGGCAAAGCGGCTAGTCGTTATTCGTTTTAAGGCCGACATCCGCTAGGCCCAGGCCCCATAACAAATAAGCGCCATCCTCCCGTTGAGGCATGGCGCTTGCTTTTTTTATAAACTTATGTGAATCGAACGCGCAATTGAACGATCTCCGAGCGGCTGGCCAAGCGGATCGGCGGCCCCCAGGTACCGAAGCCGGAGGATACGACCACGTGCATCCGGTCTTTTCTCATATAGCCCCAGTCAAGCTCGAACAGCCTGCGGGTAATGAGATGGTTCGGAGCGAACTGCCCCCGGTGGGTGTGGCCGCAGAGCAGCACATCGGCTCCCGCCGCCGCCGATTGATCGAATTGATACGGCTGATGGTTCAGCATCAGCACAGGGCGCGACAGATCGGCAGCCGCCAGAAGCTCGGCAGAGGGCAGCCGGCCCCCGGCGCTCTCCGCGGTCTTGTCCTTGCGGCCCGCTACATAGAACGCGTCGTTTACGAGCACCAGCTCATCCCGCAGCACCCGAATGCCGATCGCAGCCATCTGCTTCACATACTCCTCGATATGCCCTCCGTAATATTCATGATTGCCAAGCACCGCAAATGTGCCGAGAGGCGCCTTCAGATGCTGCACCACCTCCGCCATCCGGTTGCGAAGAAATGGCTCGATCGAATCGTCCAGCACATCGCCCGGCAGCAGAATGAGATCCGGCTTCAGCTCGTTCACCTGCCGGACGAGCTTGTTCAGATGCTTTTTGCCGACAATATTGCCCAGGTGAATATCCGATGCGACGAGGACCCGCAGCTCCTTCAGCGCGCCGGCTTTTTTCTCTATATTCAGTTCATAGGTGCGTACGATCGGCATCCATGCGTTCCATGAGCCGCGAAGCAGCAAGATGAGCAGGACGAGTGCCGTACTCCAGCCAATCCAAGGCAGGAATACGTTTGTAGGCACTCCTGCCAAGGAGCAGATCCATGCGGTCAAATCAGCCAAAGGCAGCAAGAGCACAAGAAACTCCATGACCGCAAAATAATAAGAGCCGATAACCTTGAGAAGCCTGCCCACAGGCCCTCTCAGCCAGCGGGAACGGCCGATCAGATAAGAAAACACGAGAATCGCGAACAGAATCCAATAGACGACCGGCGAAATCGGAACCGCGTAATGCGACAGCAGATAAGCTCCGTGACCGCCGATGTATAAATTGATCAGAACAAACAAAAGCAAAATCGGTGTAAACGCCATAAGCATCCTATCCCCCATACGCTATTGATGCACATCCTCTCCATGTTGACATGTTGCATGCCAATTGTCAAAATCGGCCATTGCAAAGGCTGCCGCATCGCAAGCCCTCCAGGGAAAGGATTCAAGGAGGAAGGATCCGGACGAATCAACAGGCTGCCTCTTTCAGCCGTTACCTCCTTCTTGATGCCGTTTAAGCAAAAAGACACACCTTGCAGAACCGGCAAAGTGTGTCCGTTAAACGATGATTTCTACAACCCCGCAGCGGGTTCGACCGGCCGCCGCACAGTGCCGCAACGTATGCTCAGCATTCGCGTGCGTTTAACAATAGGCAGCCTCGCTCTGTTCCCGATAATACATATCAGGCTGCCGCTCTCTATCTCTCTCTCAGGCCAAGCCTTCCATCTTTCGGCTCCAACTCCAGCTCGAGAAAAATAGGCCGTTCCTCCGGCGTCCGGTTCGGCGTATGAATCGTCAGCATCAGCCTCCCGTCGAAGGTGCGGAAAATCATACCGTGCCCGCCGTCGCTTTGAAAGAGCGGAGCTTCCTCCTGAACCCAAGGGCCGGTCACGCTCCCGCTGGCGGATACCGCCACGCCCAATGCGTAGCGGCCTTGCACGAAGCTGGCCCACAGCATCATCAGCGCCCCTTCGTCCGTGCGGTACAGGAACGGGCCGTCCGTTACGTAATTATCTAATGTCTTGATCTTCTCGGACAGCGGCAGCGGTGTCGTCCATGGCGCTTCGGAGGCGCGGAATAACGTAACCGGCTCCTCCTGAAGCTCGCTTAAATCCTCCTTGAGCCGTGCCGCGCAAATTTCGCCGTCCGACACGTCCTTCCACTCATGGCAGAACACCATCCACGGCTGCCCTTCCCCGTCGATAAACAGCGTGCCGTCCAGCGAATTCCAGTCGTACGGCGTAACAGGGCCTTGGCTGTGAGGCTGGAACGGTCCAGGATACTTTCGGATGCAAGCACGGCCGTCCCCAGCTTGCCGTTCTCCTTGCGCCGGAACGTGGCGAACATATAATAGCGGCCTTGGTACGAATATACCTCCGGCGCCCAAAAGTTTTCCTCAGAGTAGAAGCCGTCCTCCGGACGAAATACAGGCTTAGGCCCTTCCCACTGCTCCAAATCCGAACTGACGTATACGTCGAAGCCGGTTCCTTGACCCCATATATTCGCGTCCGTACTGCCGAATAAATAATATTTTTGCTCCGCTTCTACCGGAACTACATAAGGGTCCCGGATCTGAATTTCATTCGTTTTTTTGAGCATACCTTTACACTCCTCCCTAAGACGGTTATTCTTCTAAAAAATTGGCGGTTCCTCTGTCCCCAGCATCCCATCACCCCTGCGTGATACTCCGGTCCGGTCTTCTCCCGCCGCTCAGCAATAGGTCGGAATAATAACACCTATGCTGCTAATGCTGACAAATTCTCCATTCTGAAACTCCAGCACCTCATTGCCTTTGATGTGAAAAGGAACCGTTCGCCCGTTATACCGGATCTGCCCTTCGATCGTTCGAACGGTCATGCCGACGATAGACTTCAGCACGCCGCTGCTGTCCGTCACCGCGCGAATTCCGTTCGGAAACTGCAAGTACGGTTCCGCCTCGCCGGACCGGTAAACCTCCGCTCCCTCACGCGTATTTACCAGCTCATACAGCGTGCCGTCCACCTTCCGGCTGTAGGCCGTCTCTTCCGACACTTCTTGTCCATGGTCCATCGCGTACGGCACGAGCCCCGTAAACCACAGCTCGCCCCCCGGCGTCGGCAGAATGCCGCACAGCCGCTCTACAAAATCCAATAGACACAGCATCGCCGGAGAATACGTTTCCGTGTAGCCTTCTTCTCCGGTCCACGGGCTCAAGCATTGGCCGAACCGGGTCATTCGTGACAGAGCGGATAAGATCGGAAGCAGGATCCAGGTCAGCTCCACATGGCGGCCGTGATGCTCGAACGCATGCGGTGTCCGGATGACCGTCAGGAAGTTGGTCGGTCCGGCCCAGCTGTTATAATTGGACAGCGGATCAAACCGCGGATCGTCCATCGCAATGGAAGTCAGCGGATATTTGGCGAAAAATTTCTTCGTATTCAGCAGGTATCGCTGCAGTACCTCGCCGAACAGCTCGTGATCGCCAACCTCGCAGGCCATAACCCTGAGCAGCACGTCGGACTGTACCTTCACTGCCTGCCCGCTGCGGTCCTTATCGTAGAAGAATGTGTCCTCCGCATCGTAGCAGTGCTCCATCAGGCTCTGCAGGCTCGCTGCCGCTTTATGCTCCCAAACGGAGTCCTCTTCGCCCAGCTCAGCGGCAATCCGGGACAAATAAATGCGCTGGCAGTAGACGTTCGCCGTCAAATCCGGCGCCAGGAACGGAAGGATCGGCGAATCCGGATTACACTGCGAAGCATCGCCCAGATGCGGCGTATCCGCCACATGCCAGAAGCGCGGGGAGCCGTCGTGTCCCGTATCGAACGTGCTGAACGCCTCGACGCAGCCCGTGCCTCTCGTATCCCGGTTCGCGGCAAGCCAGCCGTCGTACCGGCACATCGCCTCGTACATTTTGCGCAAAAAAGTTTTATCCCGCCCGTTCAAGCGGTAATGATTCCAGACGCTTCTCGCCAGCGGCGATACCAGCTGAATCTGCCGGTACGAAGGGCCTTGCTCTGTAATCTTGTACGGCATCAGCCCGTCTGCGCGCTGATAATCGGCGAACAGCTCATAGCTCGCCTCCGAAACGGAAGGGACGAACCGCGACAGCAGCTCGGCATTGATCGTGCCTGTGCTTTCCAGCCAGCAGCCCAGGTACACCCCGCCCTCATGAAGAATCGGCTTCCCTTGCCCGGCCGCATCCGGAGGGACGATGCAATCCAGCAGCTTGCGCAGGGCGCTGTAATATACGCCCTCGAACTTTTCCGACGAGGCCGCGAATTTGACCCCGGAGCGGCGCCATTCCTCCATAACCGCGCGGTCGGAGGGCTTGCCTCCTCCCCCTACTTTCCCATCCGTATCGATTTCACGAAGACGCTGCAGCAGCTTGTGACTCATCCGTCATACCCCTCTCCACTCTATAGTTATAAATTCTTCGATCACCCGTCGGCATCGCAGCACCCAAGCATCGGCTAAAGTCATTGCTCTCTTACATGAGATAAAGCTCTCCGATTCGCATTCCATCTTCACAGTAAACAAAGCCCAGCCTGCCCTCGGACAGACTGAGCTTTGTTATGCTTTTTTGAACCGGTGCCTGCTTACTTGTTGTTATTGAAAATTTTCAAAGTTCCATTATAGAAATCCGCGACCGCTTGCTGTACCGTCTTTTTGCCGAAGCCGATTTCCTGTACAGTCGTATCCGCCAATTTCGAATATTCCGTAAAGCCCGGAGGGTTGTAGCTTACTTTTACAGGCTCCTTCGTCGTTGCTTCGGAGACGCGGCTCGTATAATCGTAAATGAGCTGGTCGATCGGATTGGCATCCTTTTTAAGCAGCTCGCGCATGGGCGCCGTTACAGGACCCCGCGATCGTTACCCAAGATTTTGGCGGCATCGGGATCGTTGATCCAGTAGTTCATCAGTGTAGCGACTTCCTTCGGATGCTTCGTTTTGGCGTAGCCGGAGAGGCCTTGGCTCGATTCGAACACGACGCCTGTGCCTTTCGGACCGGCGCGGAACCTGAACCAGGGTCAGCTTATCTTTGGTCAGATTCTGATGAGCCACCAGCTGGTTGGAAGCGATCAGGTTCATCGCTACTTTGCCGGTTACGATCAGCGATTTGCTCGTATCGGTCGGCGGGTTCGATACCTGCAGCTCCGGCGTCACGACGCCGCCGTCCTTGCGCATTTTATCCCAGTAGGAGAACCATTCCTCTGCATCCTTCTGCTCGAAGCCCAGCTTCGCGTTGTCCATATCATAGAGCATTTTGCCGCGCTGCTTGAGCGAAATGTCCATGCCGTCCACGGTGAAATCGTAGGTGCCGTAATAGCCTTTGCCGAGCTTGTCGGACAGCTCCTTGCTGATCTTGGCGTAATCGTCCCATGTCCAGCCGTCCTTCGGCACCGGAATACCGGCTTTGTTAAACAGATCGGTATTGACGACGATCCCCCGGGCATTCGCTCCCGCCGAGATGTGAAGCAGCTTGCCTTTCACCGTGCCGTACTCGACCATCCCCTTATCCATGTCGTTCAGGTTCAGCTCCTTGCCTACATACGGCCCCAGATCCAGCAATACGCCTTTGTTCGCGTAATCGATCATATTGCCGCCGAGGAAGAACACATCCGGCGCCGTGCCGGAGGCAAGCTGCGTGTTCAGCTTATCGAAATAGCCGGAGCTTGGCGCGAATTCGCCGACGACCTTAATGTTCGGGTACTTCTCTTCGAACTTCCGCAGCGCCGCATTCGTCAGATCGGCGCGCTTCTGATCGCCCCACCACATAATGCGCAGCTCGACAGGACCCGATTTGTCCCCGCCGGCTCCCGCCTGGTCACCTGCAGCCGCAGTTCCTCCCGTGCTCGCGCCGGTGCCGCCGGAGCAGGCCGTGGTCAGTGTCATCAATGCGCTCATCAGTACAAAAAGGCTTTTTTTCATTGTAGGCATCCCCCTAGTATGATCCGTTATTGAAAGTCAGGTATATACATCGTAAAGCGTCAGGCTCGGCCTGGATTTCCCATCGCGATACCGCAAAGGTACCTGCCCGGGCAGCGTATGCCTGTTCGGCATATTTGCCGCCTTACTTCAATCCTGTCGTGGCAATCCCCTCGATAAAATGCTTCTGGAAGGTGAGAAAAATAGCCATGATCGGCAGGAGCGACAGAACGGACATCGCCAGCAGCGCGCCCCAGTCCGACTGGCCGGACGGGTCGAACAGCGACCGGATCCCGAGCTGCACTGTAAACAGCTTAATGTTGTTCAAATAAATCATCTGGCTGAAGAAATCGTCCCACGTCCAGATGAAGGTGAAGATGGAGGTCGTAATCAGCGCCGGGAACCAGCAGCGGCAGTACGATCCGCCAATAAATCTGGCTCTGCCCGCAGCCGTCGATCGTCGCGCTCTCATCTAGCTCCTTCGGAATGCCGCGGATGAACTGCACCATCAGGAGAATGAAGAACGAGTCGTGAGCCAGCCACTTCGGCACGATCAGCGGATAAAAGGTGTTGATCCATTCAAATTGGTTATACAGCACATACTGCGGCACGAGCGTAACGTGATACGGCAGCATGATCGTGACCAGCATCAGGCTGAACCACAGTTTTTTGCCCCGGAACTCGAGTCTCGCGAACGCAAACGCTGTCAGCGAGCACGTCACAACATTGCCGAGCACCGAAAGAACGGAAATTTGCAGCGAGTTGGCGAAGAAGGTCCCGAAGGAGGTGCCTTGAAGCCCTTTCCACCCGTTCGCGTAGTTCTCTAGAGTGAATACTGCCGGCCAGAGCCTGGTATCGGTAAATATAAGCTCGTTCGGCTTGAAGGAGCTGCTGAGCAGCCACAACACCGGATACATCATAATGATACCGAACAGAATGATAACGGCATGCTTTCCGAAGTTCACCAAGCTTCTCGTCTGTGTCATAAGCTAGCCCCTCCCTTCTTTGCCGTCGCCATAAAATACCCAATATTTCGAGGTGACGAAGACAATGCCGGTGAACACTGCAATGATAATGAGCATAATCCATGCGAGTGCAGAGGCATAACCCATATCGAAGAATGAAAAGCCTTTCAAATAAAGGTACAGCGTATAAAATAAAGTGGAATCCAGCGGCTCTCCGCGTCCGTCGCCAATCATGAACCCGGGCGTAAACACCTGGAAGGAGTTGATGATGCTCATCACCAGGTTAAAGAAGAGCACCGGCGACAGCAGCGGAAGCGTGATTCGGAAAAACTGACGTACTTTGCCCGCACCGTCGACCTGAGCCGCCTCATACAAATCCGCAGGCACCTGCTTCAAGCCGGCCAGAAAAATAACCATAGCGGAGCCGAACTGCCAGACGGACAGGGTCACGATCGTGTGCAGCACGTAATTCGGATTGGCGATCCACGCCGGGCCCTCAATGCCGAAAAGGCTTAAAAAGTTGTTCAGCAGACCGTCGCCGTCGAACAGCTTTCTCCACACGATGGCAATGGCTACACTCCCGCCCAGCAGGGAAGGAATGTAATACACGGTGCGGTAAATGCCAAGCGCCCGGATGCCCTTGTTCAGAATTAGCGCAACCAGCAGAGCGAACACGAGGCGAATAGGCACGGATAAGAAAACATATTGGAACGTCAGAGCCAAGGAATGGTAGAACGAGGCGTCTCCCTTGAAAATCTCCACGTAATTGTCCGCTCCCAGCCAGCGCGGCGGAGTCAGCAGGTTGAATTTGGTCATGGATAAGTACAAGGAGCCCAGCATCGGGCCGAGCGTGAGACAGAAGAAGCCTAGAAGCCATGGCAGCAAAAACAGGTAGGCTGTACGGTCTTGCCGCCAGAGGGATGATTTTCGCGATGGGTGCATGGGAGCCTCCTCCTGTAAAAAAATGTATGTCTTAGGTTAGTTCATTTTCGTATGCGTACGCTGTACCTTAAGCATACAAAAGGGAGGCTCCGCGATGAATTTTATTTTTTCGGGTCTTCGCTTATAAATTTTTCGGGTAGCTTCTGCCGGAAGTCCGACGGGGAGATGCCGTACATCCGTTTAAATTTGGAGCTGAAATAGCTGGCATTGGAGAAGCCAGTCAATTCGGCGATATCCCACAGGCCGAGTGTCGTATGCTCTAGAAGCGATACCGCCTCCGTCATCCTGACGTCGGTTAAATATTGAATGAACGTCTTGCCCACCTTCGCTTTAAACAGCTCGGAGAAGTAGGAGGAGTTGTAATTGAATTTGTCCGCAAGCATCGTCAGGTTCAGGTCGTACATGTAATTTTCTTTAATGAACTGCTGAACCGCCTGAATGACGGATGTGTCCGCCTGCTCCGTCCCCTCCTTGGACCGCTGGCGGATCGAGCGGGCAAGACCGCACAGAAAGCGCTGCGCTTTCTCCACGGTGTCGAGCCCCAGGACGAGATCGGGCCGGAGCCACAGCTGCTCCCCGCTGTCCGGCACAGCGCCGGCCGCATGGGCCGCCGCATCCAGCAGCAGATAAAGCTGGAAGATCATTTTGACAAAATGAGTCTGCGACACATAAAAAGCCTCCGTCAGCTCCTGCTGTACACTCCGCTCGAACAGCTCAAGCTCGCCGCGGTTCAAATAATGCTGGAGGCGCATGACTCTCTCCTCTGTCAGCACGGCCCTCGCATCCGGCGCGTCTTTCACGGAGGCGTCCTCGCGCGCACCCGGCTCCGACAGGTTCCAGGCCAGCAGGGAGGACAGATAGCCCTCCTTCCACTGCGGGAAGCCGGCGACCGTTTGTCCGACGCCAATCGCGGGTTCAATCGCAAGATGACGCTCTACGCATTGGCGCAGCTCGCCGGCAAAAGCCGCCGCTTCGTTCTCCGTGCCGGCATCCGGCACGATGAAATGAACCAGGCCGGGATAGATCAGATCCCGGAACACCTGCGGGGACGAGGGATGGGACGCTGCGAATTCCCTGCACAGCATTTCGAACGGCAGCCGCAGCTTGTCCGGCGTCCGCTGCTGCGGCCCTGTAAAGCCGCGCTCCCTCAGACCTGCGGTCATGAAGCGGACGCTGCGCTCGTCCCAAGGCTCCAGCTCGAACAGCTTGGCGCGTTCGCGCATGCCCCGTTCAATCTCCCCCTTGACCGTATGAATCAAGAAGTGCTCCTTCATTTCTTTATAATATTGCGAGAGTCTCCATTGATCCTTGGCCTGCTGATCGTGAAGCCTGCGCTCATCGTCGATCTGCCGCGACAGCTTGCCGAGCGCCTCCATCAGCTCGTCCTGAGCGACGGGCTTCAGCAGGTAATCCCGGACCTGATTGCGGATCGCCGCCTTGGCGTATTGAAAATCCTCATAGCCGGTAATGACCAGCAGCCGCAGGCTCGGGTATTCGGCATGGCAGGCATCCAACAGCGATACGCCGTTCATGACCGGCATATTCATATCGGTAATGACGATATCTACCGGCTCCGCGGCGAGCCGTTCCAAAGCTTCGGCCCCGTTGGAAGCCTCCCCGGCGACAACCAAGTCCAGCTCCTCCCAATTTACCTTCAACCGGAGCCCCAGACGGATTTCCGGCTCATCATCTACAATCAGCACGCGTTTCATTGCGGTTTTCCCCCTGTCGTCGTAGGCAGCGCCAGCTCGATTACCGTGCCTTCTCCCTCTGCCGATTGAATCGTAAAGGTAAAAAGCGAGCCGTAATACAGCTGGCATCTTGCCAAAACATTGCGCAGCCCGATCTGCTGCGACTTGCTTTTCAGAATCTGCTCGATCGGGCACCGCCGCCGTTTCGGTCCGCAGCTTCTCGATCTGGTCCGTTGCCATGCCGGGGCCGCTGTCGGCCACGCTGAGCCTCACACGCCCTGCCTCATTGAATACCCGAATCTCCACTTTAGCCGCGGAAGACCCTTGAAGGCTGTATTTTACGGCATTCTCCACCAAAGGCTGCAGGATGAATTTGACGATCTCCCGCTGCCAGCTGTCCCCCTGCTCTTCGATGGACAATTGAAGTCTGTCTCCGAACCGGATGCGCAGGATCGACTCGTAGTGGCGCAAATATTTAAGCTCCTCGGAAAGCGGCACCAAATCATCGCTGATGCGCAGCGAGAAGCGCAGCATCTTGCCGAGCGACGTAATCACCTGTACGGTGTCTTCGGTCCGCCGCTGTATGGCCAGGCTGCTCAGCAGCTCCAAGGTATTAAACAAAAAGTGCGGGTTGATCTGCATCAAGAGCGCCTTATATTCGGCCTGCTGCCGCAGCAGCTTCAATTCAAATTCAACCTTAATATGCTGCCGCAGCTGCCTCACCATGTTGCGGAACGTCGAGGTGACGAAGCCGACCTCATTGCGCGCGACGTCCTGCTCCTCGGGAATGCGGGTTTCCGCGGCGGCAAAATCGCCCTTCTGCACATGGCGCATCGCTGAGGCGAGACGCGACAGCGGCTTCGTAATGCCGTAGGAAATCCACGAAGCTCCCAGAATAGCGAGGATCAAGAGCAGCGTAGCGACCAGCAGACTGCTGTCGCGCAGCTTGATCAGCTTCAGGAACAAATCCTTCTCCGGCACGAGGCCAACCAGCATCCAGTTGTTCAGCTGCAGCTTTTTATATACGAGAATGTCGGTGGTCCCGCGGCTGTTTTGCAGGTAAATAACGCCCTGCGGATCTGCAGCCGCACTTGCGAGACTCACGCTCTTGGACAGGTCCGGATGCGCATCGAATTCCGCCGTCTGCGATAAAATCGGCCGTCCGTCCTGGTCCAGCAGAAAAATGGTGCCGTTCTCCCCCAAATGAATCCGGTTCAGCGGCTCGAGAAAAAAATCCGAGCTGACATTCACCTTCATGACGCTCTTGGCCAAGCTCGGCTCGAACGTGCCGATCGGCAGCATCAGGCTGACCACCTGGTACGGCCGGGAGCGCTTGACCTCGACCGGATCGGCGTGCGCGGAGTCCCAATGATTGCCCCGGGTTCGGAAATCCTGGTACCACTCCTCATCCTGGAACGAAATATTCGTCGATACCTCGTTGCCGTCGCCGATCCGGGTGCCGTCCTGACGGTAGATCATCACAGAGGACGCGATCGAATAGTTATTGGTCGTCTGCGTCAAAAACTGGCTCATCGCAATATTAGCCAGCATCTTCTCCCCCTCCGGCACGGAAGGATCGGATAATGCGTTATCCCATCTTTTAGTCGTCTCGCTGTTGAATACGACGGAGGACAAGTCATACATTTGCGATAGAGCCATATGAACGAAGGAGCCGTACTCATCCATTTTTTCCAGAGCGGAGGATTCGATATAGGATCGGATGATGGAACGCGATTCCTGGAAGAGAAGATAGAACATCGTGCCGAACGAAATGACGAGCAGCACAACGAAAAATGCGATTAACCGGTTTTTTAAGGAATAAAACATGCCTTCGTCCCCTCTTTCCCATCGGCGTCAGCCAAGCCGTGACCGAATGCGAACGCTTTCGTGCGCTTGTCTATTATAAGCTATTTTCAAGCCTCTGTTCCCTTTCATGCTTGATACTAAACGTATCCGGCAGCTTTTCCGCGGCGTCTCCTGCCTTATCAGCCCGAATTGTAAACGTAAAGTTAACGTAGTGTAAAGCCAGTGTAAACTTTCAGGGTTCGTTCAGTTCACCCTAAGGGGGGTCTCAGGAAGGCCCCTTAGAATACAACTTGTAACGAAGCAGTGAGACAGCAATGATTCGACTGAATTACAGCAAAAAGCACGGCGGCGGAAAGAGGTGGGATCTCCAATGAATCAACAATTGAAATACCGGCATGAGCTTAAGTTTTTTATTAATCAGCATCAGTTTTACATTATCCGCCAGCGGCTGAAAAGCTTGATGCGCCCGGATGCCAACGTAGGGCCGACAGGCGAATACCATATCCGCAGCTTATATTTTGACGATATGCACAATAAAGCGCTTCATGAGAAGCTCGGCGGCATCCGCGACCGGGTAAAATACCGGATCCGGATCTACAACATCCAGGATAATGTAATCCATTTCGAGAAAAAAATGAAGCGCGACGATTACATCGCCAAGATCAAGGAACCGCTGACGCGGGACATGTATGACGCTATCGCCGCAGGCGATTTCGAATGCTTGAACCGGCCGGACAAACCGCTCCTGATGGAGCTGTACAACGAGATGAACCACAGCCTGCTCAGGCCCAAGGTCATCGTCGATTACGTCCGCGAGCCGTATGTATGCCATCACGGAAATGTCCGGATTACCTTCGATAAGGACTTAATGACCGGCCTTCATTCAACGGACATCTTTAACAAAAATCTCGATCCGGTCCGGGCCATCGACGATAATCTGATTATCCTGGAGGTTAAGTTCGACGAATATATTCCGGACGCTATCAAGACGGCCGTTCAGCTTGAAGGCTTGAACAGACAATCGGCATCCAAATACGTGATTTGCCGCAAATTTTTAAAATTGAATACATGGGAGGACTATTGATATGGAAACAGCTGCAGCAGCTACAACCACAGGAACCACAACGAATTTCACGGATTTATTGAAAAAATCGGTCATCAGCAACTTTACCTCGGACATCAGCTTGTCCAAGATGCTTATATCGCTTGGCGTCGCCTTTCTGATCGGATTTTTTATCTACCTGCTTTATAAAAGAGTGTTCAGCGGCGTGCTTTATTCCAAAAGCTTTAACATTTCGCTGATCGGCATGACGATGGTGACGGCCATGGTCATTATTGCGGTCAATTCCAACCTGGTGCTGTCGCTCGGTATGGTCGGCGCCCTCTCGATCGTCCGTTTCAGAACGCCGATTAAAGATCCGACCGATCTGATCTTCCTGTTCTGGGCGGCCGCTGCGGGCATCGTTTCCGGCGCCGGCTTTTATACCCTGGCTATTCTGGGCTCCGTCATCGTCGGCTTGATTATGTTCTTCTTTATCAAACGCTCTTCCTTTGAGACGCCTTACCTGCTCGTCGTCAACTGCGACGGGGATCACAGCGAGAAAGAAGTTCATGCGCTCGTCAGCAAGCTGGTGAAGCGCTACAATGTGAAGCAAAAAACAGTGACTAACGGCAATATCGAAAGCACGCTGGAGGTGCGTCTGTGCGACAGCGAGGGACAGTTCGTCAACCAAATTTCCGGGCTTTCCGGCGTGAAGAACGCCGTCCTGATCAGCTACAGCGGGGATTATGTATCCTAAAAGCCAATAGATGGAGGTGCTTGCAAATGAGCAGAAGACTGGTCATACTCCTTCTATGCTTCACGCTCCTGTTCGGGGCCGCAGGCTGCTCGACGGCCAGTCTGAATGGAACGGACAGCGCTGCAGCCGCCGCAGCTAAATGGATTACTGCGGCAGCGGCCGCATCAGGGGACAAGGCCGTTTCAAACAACGAAAAAAGCATAGACGAGGACGTCTTTCCAAAAGATAAAGTCATCGATGTGAACATCACGATGAAGGCCGAAGATTTCCAGGATATGCTGGACAATGCCAGCAAGGAGGAATTCAAGACCGCCTCCGTCGATTACAACGGCAAGCATTTCGACAATGTGGCTGTCCGGACGAAGGGGAATCTCAGCTTACGCAGCGTAGTCAATTCCGATTCCGACCGGTACAGCTTCAAAATTTCGTTCGACGAATATATTTCAAGTCAGACGCTGTACGGCATCAGCAAAATCAATCTGAACAACAACTACAGCGACGCTTCGTATATGCGGGAGTTTCTCGCCTACGAGCTGGCGGAGCAAATGGGCCTGCCGACACCGAAATATTCGTTCGTCAATGTTTATGTAAACGGCGAGCTGAAGGGCTTCTATCTGGCCGTCGAGCAAATCGGGGAATCGTACCTGGAACGCAACTTCGGCGATGCCTACGGAGCTTTATATAAAGCCAACGGAGGCAGCGGCAGCGAGTTAAATTGGCTGGAATCGATCCAGTCTTACACGGGACTTGACTTGAAATCCGAATCCTCGGACGGCAGCGTTCTGCTCGACATGGTCGATGAGCTGAACAACGGAACCGATTATGACCAAGTGCTCGATGTGGACGAAGCGTTGAAGTTTATTGCGCTGAACGTCCTCACAGCCAACATGGACAGCTATTTGGGCAGCAACAAGCACAACTATTATTTGTACGAGCAGAAAGGGGTATTCTCCATTCTGCCGTGGGACTATAACATGGCGTTCGGCGGACTGGGCGGAACGAGCCTGTTGATCGATGAGCCGACACAGGGCGCATTGTCCGATCGTCCTTTGATCGATAAGCTGCTCAAGGTCGATGCTTATAAAGAAAAATATCATCAAATTTTGAAGGACGCCTTGGACGGCTACTTGGCTGACGATACGTTCAAAGCCCGTGTACAGGAGCTTTCGGCCATGATCTCCTCCTATGTGGAGAAGGATCCTACCGCATTCTACACCTACGAGCAGTACCAGCAGGGCGTCACACAGCTGACGGCATTCAACGCTCAGATCGTGGAGAGCTTCACCAAGCAGTTAGACGGCACCTCCCCGTCGTTCGGGGACGGCTCCGGCAGCGGCGGCGGGCCCGGCGGAGGTATGGGCCGCAACGGCGGCAAGCAGCAAGGGAATGCCGTTAAGGCTAAGGCGGCGGCCGATGGCCAGGCTCAAGGCGGGCAGGCTCAGGGCGGGCTAGCTGCGCCCAATGCCAACGGGCAGGCTCAAGGCGGCCAAACTGCGCCGAACGCCAACGGGCAAATGCAAGGCGGCCCAGGTGGTGGCATGGGCGGTATGGGTGGAGGCCCTGGCGGTATGGACGGTGGGCCCGGCGGAGGCATGGGCGGCGGCCCGGAAGGCCAAGGCACACAGCCGGCGGGAAGTATCAGCGAAGCGCTTACCGCAGGAAGCATGGTCATCGTCCTGCTGCTCGCATGCGTGTTCGTGACGCAGTATAGGCGCAAACGAGGATAATCGTTCAGCCAACCAAGTTAACCAATGGAAAAGAGCACTTGCTTCAATCTGCATGCGATTTACATGCAGGTTGAGGGCAGGTGCTCTTTCTTCGGTTCGTTTCAGCACACATCGAATTCCACAGGCCACAGAACAGGCCCGGGGAGGACAACACCCGCCTGCACGCCGCTTCGGTATTCGCTGAGCGCCGGATGATGCGGATTCAGCAGGTGCAGCATCCGTTCCGAACTGGTATGAAACACCTCAGAGCAAGGGATGGCCCAATTCTGAAGCTGCCGTGAAGCAAGCGGAAGAGGCAGAAGCAAGGCTCCGCTCTCCTGCGGGGCCATTTTACTCTTCAGATAGCTGCAGATCCAGCTAAGCGCCTCCGTATCCCGTGCCAGGACGCAAAGCGGCTTGCCCGGATCGGCTTTGTCGTAGCGAATATAGCCGCACCTGCATCCTTCCTTCATCACGACGGCAGCCTGCACCCCTCTGCCCGGACTAAGCCAGTCCGTCAGAGAAGGGCCCGGCTTCACGGCCAGCGAAGCGTCCTGAAACCAGCGGCTCCACATCCTTTCAAGCTCCGCAAGATCCGGTTCCTCCACACGCCGTTCCTCCATACCTTGCGGCAAGGACGGGATATCCTCCAGCCTGATCTGCAGCTGATGCCTTCCCCACAGCTTCTGTTCGTAGCCGTACCGCGGATAATAATCGGCGTGTCCGATCAGCAGGGATAGAACGAAGCCTTTGGCTGCGGCTCTGGCGTGACCTTCCCGAATCAGACGGGCTCCTACGCCTTGCTTTTGAAATTCAGGAAGGACAGCGATCGGAGCCAGAATATCCCCTCTGATCTCTTCGCCTTTTGCGGTAAATGTCTGCGGTGTAAAAAGAACATGCCCGATCACCCGTCCACCCAGCTCCGCCACGATCGAGAGCTCCGGATCGAAGCACTGCCGGTTCCGGAGTACACAGGTAAGTATAGCCTCGGCCATTCCCATTCCATACGTAAATGCGGCTGCATGCAGACCGACTATGGCGAAACTATCCCCTGCGGCTTCCGAACGGATGATTAGATTGTCCATGCATAAACCTCCTCCTTCACGGTAAGCGAATAGGCTTCCCGGCCCCCAACAAAATCTTCATTGGACATTAGGGCCGCACATATACTCCTAGCATAGCAGAGCATGCAGATCCCGGTCCGGAAAAAACAGCTTTAGATAAACTGTCCTATGCCGCCCCGGCCTCTCCCATCCAATCGAAAAAAAGTTGCAAAACAGGTCGTTTCGAATGATTCAACACCTTAGAGATCGGTTTATTTATACTTAACTAACTTGATCTAACAGAAGCTGGAAATAGCAAGCTACATAACATTTAAAAAGGGAGCGATGCATGATGATGAAAATGGTAAAGGCAAAAATTGGTGTTCTTGCGTTATGTTCCGCGTTGATGCTTCCGGCCGCTGCAAGCGCCGCGTCAACCGATTCGACCACAACCACTACAACCTCCACAACGGATGGGCCGGTGGTCGTATCGTCCATCATTCAAACGAATGTGAACGGCGTGATGGTGCCCGGCATTTACGTGGTCAACAGCGAATCCCGAGTTGCCTTTATTCCCGGAGGCGTAGGCCTTGTGGTGGTAAACAACGGCATCGCTCTGCCGATCGGCGCTTATTACGTCAATCCATAAAAGGCTTCTGCAGCCTTCCTCATGGGCTCGTGCCGGATCCTCGCTTGAAGGATCAGGCCATGTATATGAAAAAATCAGCAGCTCCACACAAGGAGCTGCTGATTTTTGCTTTCTTCTTGCCGCGGCCGCGCACACAGCCGGTTAGTTCACTTGGTACTCCGCTGCTTGCGGCGCACCTTGATACCAGAATAATGCGTACTCCGTCATGACCGACGCATGCCCCATTTGGTGCAGCATTGCCGTAACATTGCCGCGGTGATACGTAGCGTGATTAACGATCTGAAGCAACATTTCCGACAGGCGGGTCGGACGTACGCCGGCATAAGGATTATCGATGACGATGACCCGCTCCAAATCGTTCTGTGCGCTCAAGAACGCGCGGTACTGTGCAGCCAATTGAACGTACAGCTGCTCCAGCTCCTCCAGACTCTTGCTCTCTACTTCTTCCGTCAGCGCCCGGGAGGCTTCCAACGCGTCGCGCATCTCTCGGCCTGATAAAATCTCAAACCAGCAGAGATCAACAAAATAAATGTGCGCCATGACCTTCGCGACCGTAGGAAAAACACTCTGCACCTGCTGTTCGTATACCCCGCGAGGCAGCTCCTTCAATTTGTTGATCAACGTTTGATTTGCCCATACATGGTAATGATACATTTCTTCTGCTTGCTTCATCGTTCATCGCTCCCTTGGTTAGCTATCGTTTTGTTACATTCATCTTAATAAAAAAAGTATGACAGCATCCTGTCATACTTTTTCATCCGGTTCAGAATAAATATTCAGCATGCCGGCAAGCTTGGAACGAAACGTATTCCGAAGCTCTGCGGGCTCTATAATTTTCAAATGCTCCCCGAAGCTCAGAAGGACGGCCGTCAGCCATTCCGATGCTGCCGGATCTCGAACCTTCAGCGTCAGTGTGAGCGTTCCGTCGTCATGAAACTGCTTTTCCGCATCGTAAAAATGATCCAGCGCCCTGGCCAAAGCATGCCCGTTAACATGAAGCACGACATCCGTTCCCGGCTCCGGCATTTTATCGTCCCAATACTCTGCCCGTTCCTGCTCGGCGCGCGGCTGAAAAATCTCCTGCGTCGATTGCAGACGGACGATTCTCGAAATCCGGAATTCCCGTTCCTCCTTACGCGCACGGCAGTAGCCTTTCAAATACCAAGCGGTATACTTATATATCAGACGTAGGGGCTCAACGGAACGATCCATCCGCTCGTTTTTGAGATTAATATACTCGAACCGAATGACCTGCCGATTCAGAATCGCAGCACGAATCAGCCGCAGCGAATCGTTATACATCCGCTGGCTTCCGATATCCATCGTCAAGCTTTGCGTCTGGTTGTCCGGCTGAATCGTCTGCAGCTTATGAATGGTATCCCTTGCCCGATCGTCGTCGAATACAGTGGACATGCTGTGCAGAATCGTAATCAACGATTCGACATCGTAGGAGCCGAGCAGGCTTTTATCCATTTTGTACTGCTCCATAATCCCGTAGCCGCCGTTCACCCCTTGGTAGGAAACAACCGGGATGCCTGCCGCGCAGATCGCGTCGATATCCCTGTAAATCGTCCGCTGGGATACGTTATATTTCTCGGCCAGGGCAGATGCCGAAAGCACCTCGTTATTCAACAGCATATAGATCATCGAAATAAGACGTTCCAGCTTCATTGCTACTCCCCCGCTGCATTCATGTCCATTTGGCCTCTGCCTCTTCTTTGGCTCTTCAAGGCTCAAATGGAATACCACATTATACCATAAACCGCTGCCAGGAATCCGGAGAAGAACGGCACAGCTTGGCTCATTTTCCCCCCGAAGTCAGTCCCATCACAGCAATCCATAAGAAATCTTTATCTGCCCTTTATGCTAGTATAAAGCTTGTCAACGAAATAGAACTGGAGAGGATGTTAAACGATGGCTAAACTTACCCCTTATATTTTCTCGGAGAATGCCAGAGCCCAGGCTGAGTTCTACACGCAGGCGCTGGGGGGCGAAATTTTGTCAATTCTGACCTACGGAGAGCTGCCGGAAGCGGATGAATCGTTAAAGGATAAAGTGCTGCACCTGTGCGTCGTTGCCGGCGGCGTCCAATTGTTTATGTCCGATGCCGTGTCTGAACCGACGGCTCCCGGGGGCGGCCTGCTGCTGTCTATGGAATTCGCTACGGAAGCGGAAGCGCAGGATGCGTTCGGCAAGCTTGCCGAGGGCGGTTTTGTTAAGGAACCGTTGAAGCCCGCTTTCTGGGGCGCGATGTTCGGACAAGTACAGGACAAATTCGGCATGACCTGGATGATTACCGACGACCCGCAGGCGTGCCGGAATTAATTTATTTTCTGAAGCTAAGACAAGACCGGCGGCGTCAAAGGCGATGACAAAATACAGTCCGCAAGGGTCCGATGTGGGCCGCCGCACCGCACGCAGCTCCCAGTGCGCGGTGCTTCGGTGCATGACGACGGTCGATCGAACCACTGGAACCAGTGAACCGCTCAGCCCTGCAATCGGTAGAAACGGACTGTGTTTGCCCAAAGCGCTTCCCCCGTCTCCGCCTCGGACCTGTTGTGAATCGCGGCGATCTCCCTGATCGAGTCCCGAATCATCCCCGGATGCGTCCGAACCCCCTCATACGGCCCTTGAAACGGCCAAGGTTCGTCGGTTTCGACCATAAGCAGGCTTAGTGGATAGGCTCGAACAATATCCCTTATTTTCTCCTTATACACAACATCCGGCGTAACGGAAATGAAATAGCCCCGCTCCTTCATCCGCTGCAGTGTTTCTTCGCTGCCTTTGAACCAATGAAAATGCGCCCGCTCGACACCGTGCTTTTCCAGCAAATCGCATGCGATATCCGCATCCTCGTAGACCGCATGGAGCACGATGGGCTTCTCAAGCTCCGCGGCCAACCGGATAAACCGTTCGAGCAACCAGATATACGGCTCCAGATCGAAGCCGCGCCCCGCCTTCTCCGCTTCAAGCCGCGCATAATAAGGCAGTCCCACTTCTCCTATTGCGTACATTTCCTCACGGTGATCTCGTATCCATCGAAATAATTGTTCTTCCTCCGAAGCATCGGGCAGTGCCTGCTCCGGGTGGTAGCCAAAGGCGGGATAAATCGGTTGATCCGTGCGCCGCTTCAGCGCAAGCAGACTGCGGCATGAATCCAAATGCATGGAGACAGCTACCAGTCCTTTGACTCCGAAGGCTCCGAGAGAGTTCAATAGCGCTTCCCTCTCCTCTTGTTCATATAGATCCAAATGCAGGTGAGCATCGATGATAGGTATTGCCATGACAGCCTCTCTTTCATTTCCAGGTTCACCGAGCCAGCTGTGGCTGCAGGTCAAGGGCCATCCTTGCGCTCACTTGCAGGCGAGATAGGCGGGATAGCCTTTCCTTGAGCCCGCTTTCTCTTCTCACTCTCACACAGAGGCCCGTCGAACCGCCTCGCCGATAATCCGGAGGAGCGGGTGACTTTTTTACATTCTGCTCTCCTGCTCCTGGATCACCTGCTCAATCCCGAGCAGAATCAGCTTCAAGCCGAATTCGAACGCCCGGTCGGTTCACCATCAGCTCGAATAGCCCGTTCGTGAACATCCTCCGAAACAGTCCCGCATCCGTATCGCTCATAGAGTCCAGAAGGCGAATCATCTCATCGCCCGGAAGCGCTCCCTGATCCTTAAGAACAGCGGAGACATTGCGCTCATGCTGATAATCGTCAAGTACGAAATAGAATACATAGTTCACAAGCGTAGTAACCACTTGCATTTTCTGTTCCTGCTCAAGCGGCGTCGATTCCACGCAGAGCAGCATGCGGTTGGTAAAACGGATGATGTCCGGTTCGTGGGGCAGCGTCATCATCATAAGCTGCGTAGAGCAGGGATACCGGCTGAGCACGCTGCGTACCGTTACCGCAAGCCCCGTCAGCTGCTCCTTCCAATCCCCCTCGGAGTGGAACTCCTCCAGAATTATTTTCGATACCTGGTTGGCCAGACGCTGGTATAGATTCTGTTTGCTCTTGAAGTACCAGTACAGAGAGGGAGCCTGAATCCCTAGCCTGTCGGCCAATCGTCTCATGCTGAATTTCTCGATGCCCTCCTCTCCGAGAAGCTCCCAAGAGGCTTCCAAAATCTTATCCTCCGAAATCTGAGGCTGCTGTTTTTTCATCGTTATCCGCCCTTTTATCTAACAGTGTAAGTTTATGCTTTACAGGTTCTTAAGTCCATGATATCATCTAACACTGTAAGGTTCAATCTAACACCGTTAGATAAAAAGATTAAAATAAATAAAAAAGAAAGTGGTGATCCGACATGGATGCAGAAAACATCTATTACTTTGAAAAAGCACCGGTCGCAAAAGCCGTAGCTCACTTCGCTGTACCTATGATGCTAGGCACATCGATGAATGTCGTCTATTCCATCTTGAATGCCTATTTCCTTGGCACGCTTCACAACACTGCCATGTTGACCGCACTCGCATTAACCTTGCCGTTATTCGCAATCATTATGGCGCTGGGCAACTTGATTGGCATCGGCAGCGGCACCCTCATCTCCCGTTTGTTAGGAGAGAAACAATATGATGCTGTAAAGCATGTATCTTCATTCGCCTTTTACAGCAGTTTAGTTCTCGGTCTAATCGTGATGGCCGTGGGTCTTCCTTTAATCGATCCTATCGTTCATGGCCTGGGAGCAACGTCCGATTCCTTCGGATTCACAAAGGACTATGTAACGATTATGCTTATTGGCTCACCCTTCGTCGTTTTATTCTTCACGCTGGAGAATATCGTGCGCTCGGAGGGTTCGGCCATAACTTCGATGACCGGTATGATTCTCAGTGTCGTTGTCAATATTATTCTTGATGCGTTAGTCATCTTCGTATTCCATTGGGACGTGATCGGCGTTGCGTCGGCTACGGTCATTTCTAACCTGGTTGCGAGTGCATTCTACGCTTTTCATATGAAATACAAAAGTCAATTCTTAACGGTCTCCATAAAGTGGTTCAAGGCTTCCAAGGACATTCTGAGCAATGTATTCAAAATCGGAGTTCCCGTCTTTATTATGAGCATCTTTTTGGGTGCCATGTCGCTTATCTTTAACCATTTTCTTGTCGAATATGGGGATCAGGCCGTAGCGGCTTACGGAATTTCATCCCGTTTACTGCAATTTCCCGAATTTATTTTGATGGGCTTATGCGAGGGAGTCGTGCCGTTGATTGCCTTCTCTTTTACAGCGAACAAATTACGTATGAAGCATACCGTTGGATTTACGATCAAAGCGATTGTGGCTTTAGCAGTAGCGTTCGGCATCATCGTCTATTTGATTTCCGGTCACTTAATCGGTTTGTTTACGAATGACCGGCAATTAATTGAAATGGGCAGCTACATTCTGCATGTGACGTACTTATCCTTGTTCATTACAGGAATGACCACGCTGTTTACCGGGATTTTCCAAGCAACAGCACAAGGAACCGCCGCATTTATTATGTCAATCATTCAAGGAGTTACTCTGATTCCCGTGTTGTTTATCGCCAATCATATGTACGGCTTCCATGGGGTAGTTTGGTCGCTCGTTATTGCGGATGCCGTCGCATTCCTTGTGGGCGCCATCATGCTGTATGTTCTGCGAACCAAGCTGCAGCCGGATTTGGATGGTTTAGTACAGTAGAAAACCTATGTATGCAAAAAGGCAGGATGTGGGCGGGCCCCGATCCTGTCTTTTTTTATATAATCCATATACGCAAGGAATTCCGCAAAAAGTTGTTTTATTCATTGTACAGTTCACCATTCATCAGACTGTAATATTCACGGATAAGGTTGTGCGCAGCGGCATGGTACAATAAAACTGCCTATGGCTATCGCATTATGAATAACATACCATAGACAAAGCCATTTCATTCCAAGCAGAGGTATCTAGGCTATGTTTAAACGCAATCCGCTCTATGTGCTGATGCTGACGCTCTCCGTCGGATTGATTATGTATACCGTTTACGCCAATTTCATCCACGATCCGCACGCCGCCGCCTTTCTCAATCATAAAACTAACCTGAAGCGCCCTCTCCCGTTGACGCTTTGGCTGAATGTGATGTATGTTCATGTCTTTTTTGCCTGCTTGGCCATGGCTTCGGGAGCCATCAACTTTAACGAGGGGTTTTTACGGCGTTCCCGCAAAGGGCATCGCATCAACGGCTATATTTATTTGATATCCGTTGCGCTGGTCGATCTTACGTCGGGGTACATGGCCCCTTATGCCACTGGAGGCAAGATCAGCAGCGTCGCGTTCAACCTGCTGAATAGCGTGTGGCTGGGCATGACGATCGCTGCGATTGTCCAGATCAGGAAAAAACGGGTGGACAAGCACCGGAAATGGATGGTCCGCAGCTATGCCTTTTGCTTTACAAACCTGTTCATTCATTTGTTTACTTATGTCTTGAACGATGGACTTGGCCTGGACTACGTGCTCAGCTATAGAATCAGCATTTATGCCGCAATAGCCGCCCTGTTCCTGCTGGCCGAGCTTGTGATCCGCAAGGTCTATAGGCTGGGCAAAAATTGAAACGCAAGGACGGAATCATTATAATTCAACATGTAGGCTGTACGCGAAATGAGCAGCCCTTCAACATGACTATAGCAGCCATGAGCATATAAACCATTTGGAGGAGGTTTTTGCATGTCGAATCAAGCTATCACAGCACGGCAATCCGGAACCTTTACTATCGGCGGAGAATTAACCGTACACCGTCTCGGCTACGGCACGATGCAGCTGACCGGCCCGGGCGTATGGGGCGACCCCCGCGATCCCGACGAGGCGGTTCGCGTGCTTCAGCGGGCGGTAGAGCTCGGCGTCAATTTCATCGACACGGCCGATTCTTACGGACCCTTCGTCGCCGACCTGCTCCTCAAAAAAGCGCTGCACCCTTATCCCAAAGATCTGGTGATCGCGACGAAAGCCGGCTTGACGCGCTCCGGTTCCGAATGACTGGCGCCCGGTCGGCCGTCCTGAGTATTTGCGCCAGCAGGCCGAGCTCAGCCTTCGGCATCTGGGGCTTGAACGGATCGATCTGTTCCAGCTGCACCGCATCGATCCCAAAGTACCGCTGGCCGAACAGCTTGGCGAGCTCGCGCTCTTGAAGCAGGAGGGTAAAATCGGCCATATCGGCCTTAGCGAGGTCACCGTGGAACAGCTTCAAGCGGCTAATGAAATTACTCCTATCGCCTCCGTTCAAAACTTGTACAACCTGGCCAAGCGCGATGCAGAGCCCGTGCTGGAATATGCCGAAGCGAACAACATCGCGTTCATTCCGTGGTTCCCGCTCGCGACAGGCGCCCTGGCCAAGGAAGGCGGCCCACTGGACTCGCTTGCCAAGCAGCATGGAGCCAAGCCATCGCAGCTGGCGCTCGCCTGGCTGTTGAAGCGCTCCAAGGTCATGCTGCCGATTCCGGGAACCTCCAGCGTAGCCCATGTCGAGGAAAATATCGCGGCGGCGGGCATCGAATTGAGCGATGCGGATTTTGCCCTGCTTTCCGACGCGGTGAAGCAATAATACAAGCCAAAAAGAAAAGGGCTGTCCAGAAAGTCAGTGAAAACTGACTTTCTGGACAGCCCCATTTTGATTGGATGGAATGTTAAAAATAGGCACAAAAAAACCGTCTTTTCCTGTAAATGAAAGTTACCACACCATCATTTAAAAAAGGACGGTTTTTATGCGTAATCCGACGACTACTACCCAACAGTATACCATGCAACTGACACTTCCTCTAGGGGATTTAGAAGAAAAGATAGTTTCCAAACGAAATCTGGCCCCTACCTTTCAAGTCTATGACAATAAGCAAGCTCAGATGATTCTGGATTTGGAACTATTCATCCCTGCTCACCATGTGGCGCGTGTCATTGATGAAATGATTGAAGCGATCCCGGATGAGCAGCTGTTTGCTCACTATACGGGTGGAGGCCGCAGGTGGAGGCCGCAGTTCCTACCATCCCAAAATGATGCTCAAAGTCATTCTGTACGGATACTCGCAAAAGGTCTACTCTTGCCGAGGTACCGAAAAGCTACTGCGCGAAAATCTCCCGGCGATGTGGCTGGCTGCGATGCAGCAGCCGGACTTCCGCACCTTGAATGAATTTCGTGGGGTGCGCATGAAAGCGTGCATGGACGAATTGTTTGAAACGATGATCCAAAAGCTCATCGCGGATAACTACATCACCATGGAGAACTACTTCCTCGACGGCACGAAGATCGAAGCTGATGCTAACAAGTATTCGTTTGTGTGGAAAAAATCCACGCTGCGCTTTGAGGAGAAGCTCAAGAAAAAAGTACAGGAGACCCTTGCGCATATTCATGCACTGACCCAGCAAGAAGCTGGCGAATATGCTGCGGCAGATCCAGATGAGCTTCCTGGCCAGCTCGAAGAAACAGCCACCGCGCTGGAAAAAAGAGTGGAAACCTTAACCGAACAGATGGCTCAAGCCAACGGCAGTGAAGAGCGGAAAGCCTTGCGCAAAGAGCGCCGTGCCTGGAAGCAGCCGCTGAAACAAATTCGGAGGGACTTTTTACCCCGGCTCGCCAAGTATGAGCAGCAGAAAGCGTGCTTTGGCGATCGCAACAGCTACTCCAAAACCGACCCGGATGCCACGTTTATGCGGATGAAGGAAGACCACATGAAAAATGGTCAATTGAAGCCGGGCTACAATGTGCAAATGGCCACGGACAACCAGTTCATTTTGTTTTACAGCCTTCATCAGCGACCTACGGATACGCGCTGCTTCATTCCGCATATGGAGCGATTGGCCGCGTCTTCTTTGCCGATGCCGAAAACGGTGATTGCGGATGCGGGCTATGGCAGTGAGGAAAACTACTTGTATGCGGTGGGCGAAGAAAGAGAACCGCGATTCGATTTTCTCATTCCCTATGGCAACTACATGAAAGAGAGAACGCGGCGCTACAAGAAAGACATCCGTCATGCAACGAACTGGACGTACGAGGCGTTGGATGATCGATTCCTTTGCCCGAATGGCCGTTACGTTCGTTTTAAGAAATACCAAACGAAGAAAAACGCATCGGGTTTGGAGCAAAGCTTCAAGGTGTATGAATGTGAAGATTGCAGCAACTGCCCTTTCAAGCCGGCATGCACGAAAGCAAAGGGGAACCGCCAGGTCCACTGGAATACGGTGTGGGAAGAATTAAAAGCAAAGGCCAAAAAAGCCCTTGAGGATGACGAGAAATCCGCCATCTATGTTCGGGGTAAAGTCGAGGTAGAAAGCGTGTTCGGTCACATCAAGGGCAACCGGTCGTTCCGACGGTTCTTCTTGCGGGGACTGGATAAGGTTCACACCGAGTTTGGCATTGTAGCTTTGGCCCACAACCTACTAAAAGTGGCGGGCATCCGCTTCGCTGCATTCCTGCAAAAGCAGGCATACAAAAAGGCTGGACGGAAAACCTTACGTTTTCTCGTCCAACCTTTTTATTTTGGGGACTTTTTGGACAGCCTCTTTCTTTTTGAGAGCTCTATGGCGTTGGCCCGGCACCACGAACTCGGAGTGCTCCGGCCTAAAGCGGCGCTTTTTCCCATCCTCATAGCCTGTTCCTGTGATGGCTTCAGCCTGATGTAACGTAGGTGCCATTGTTCTTGATCAAGCTAGCTGTTACACCCGATTCCTCCGGCCTATACAGCTTACTCGAAATCGTCCGTTTCCAGGCAAGCAGCTTCTTTTGTTCGCGATCACTCCTGCCGGCAGCGCGGGATCTTGCCTCCCGCATGAAGAGGATCTCCGGTTTCTTCCATCCACCGGTGCAGCTTCTCGCGCTGAGCTGCATAACCCTGCCACCGCCGGCTCGATCTTCCCATCGCTTAAGCTGCCTGCTTGCGGCCGCCCTGCCGATGCCCGAGCCAGATCAGGAAAGCGACCGCAACCATGCCGCCCCCCACCGCGCAGGTTCCTGCCCATGCCCACAAGCTCCATGCATAAGCCCCCGCTGCGGAACCTACGGCTCCGCCGAGAAAGGAGCTGACCATGTAGATGGTATTAATCCGGCTTCTCGCTTCCGGCAGCAGGCTGTAAATACGGGCCTGATTGGAAACCTGGCCGCCTTGAATCCCTAGATCGAGCAGAATGACCCCTGCCACCAATCCCCAGATCATGCTTCCCAGCAGCCAGAAGGATACATAAGAAAGCAGAGCTGCCGCGATCATAAAACCGATCATGCGAATCGGGCTGATGCGATCGGCCAGACGTCCGATGACGGAGGCGGCAGCGGAGCCGACGACACCGACCAAACCGAACAGCCCCGCCACAGCGCTGCCGTACTGATAAGTGGGACCTTCGAGATAAAAGGTCAATGAGGTCCAGAACACGCTGAACGAACCGAACATGAACGCCCCGATCAGCGAAGCCTCGCGGATTGTACGCTGGCTTGCGATCAAATGTCCCATCGAACGGATCAGTTCCTTGTAAGACAGCTTGAGCTGCTGCTGACTCCCCGGCAAATAAGATCTCAAAATTAGCGCAAGCCCGAACATCATCACAGCTGCAAGTCCGAACATGACGCGCCAATGAAACAGCTCGCCGATCAAGCCCGCGACGGTCCTGGCAAGCAGAATGCCGATCAGCAGACCGCTCATCACATTGCCGATAGCTTTTCCCCGTTCATGCGGGAGAGCGAGCTCCGCAACGAGCGGCACGATCATCTGCGGCGCTACCGTCGTCACACCGACCGCAAGGCTTGCTATGTAGATCCACGTCAAGTTTTGAGCGGCAGCGACACCGATCAGCGCCACACCGACGGCGAAAAGCAGCGCGGTGATCAGCCGTCTCTTTTCGTAAATATCTCCCAGGGGGATAAAAAGAAACATGCCCGCGGCGTAGCCGATCTGGGTAAGCATCGATATGATGCCCGCATGCCGGTCATCGACACCGAACGTCTGCCCGATATCGGCCAGCAGCGGCTGATTGTAATACAAATTCGCAACGGTAAGCCCGCACGAGACGGCCATTAAGAGAACAAGTGCCGGAGACAGGCTTTTCGTCTGTCCTAATGCTAGATTCGTCATGAGTCAATCTCCTTCATCTATCAATTCCCTATGCAAATCATCTATGATGTTCAGACCCTATCTATTGTAGCAAACCAAGGTTCGTCCTTCTATTTTTTTCTTGTTCTTGCAGCTGAATTGAAAGCAAAAATACCGCATAACCAGTTAGACAGCGCATCCACCAGCTTCTCGCCTGCCGGAGAGCCCGATGCAACGCCAGAACCGGGCGTCCGTAAAAGCGGCCGCGGCGTAACGTAAGCATTCTCAAGCGAATAAAAACCTTGATAAGTCAGGTTGCATTCCCGGCCCAATGGCACTGCAGATTTGAATGAATTCGGCCGGATAAAGCCGAGTTAACAAAAAAGACCTTTGGAATTTAATCCAAAGGTCTCTATTGTGCTTGGCGACGTCCTACTCTCCCGGAACCCTTCGGTTCAAGTACCATCGGCGCTGGAGGGCTTAACGGTCGTGTTCGAGATGGGAACGCGTGGTTCCCCTCCGCCATCATCACCAAACGATGTGTCATGTTTCTGCCAGGAAACATGAATTCTTTGCTTCAAGGCGACTTGCACCTTGAAAACTAGATACGAAACAAGCATACATCCTTCTTCTTTGCTTTCTCTTGGATAAGCCCTCGACCGATTAGTATTCGTCAGCTCCATACCTTACGGCACTTCCACCCCGAACCTATCTACCTCGTCGTCTTCAAGGGGTCTTACTTTACTGGGAAATCTCATCTTGAGGGGGGCTTCACGCTTAGATGCTTTCAGCGCTTATCCCGTCCGTACGTAGCTATCCAGCCGTGCTCCTGGCGGAACAACTGGTACACCAGCGGTACGTCCATCCCGGTCCTCTCGTACTAAGGACAGCTCCTCTCAAATTTCCTGCGCCCACGACAGATAGGGACCGAACTGTCTCACGACGTTCTGAACCCAGCTCGCGTACCGCTTTAATGGGCGAACAGCCCAACCCTTGGGACCTACTTCAGCCCCAGGATGCGATGAGCCGACATCGAGGTGCCAAACCTCCCCGTCGATGTGGACTCTTGGGGGAGATAAGCCTGTTATCCCCAGGGTAGCTTTTATCCGTTGAGCGATGGCCCTTCCATGCGGTACCACCGGATCACTAAGCCCGACTTTCGTCCCTGCTCGACCTGTTCGTCTCGCAGTCAAGCTCCCTTATGCCTTTGCACTCTTCGAATGATTTCCAACCATTCTGAGGGAACCTTGGGGCGCCTCCGTTACTTTTTAGGAGGCGACCGCCCCAGTCAAACTGCCCACCTGACACTGTCCCCATACCGGTTCACGGTACCAGGTTAGAACTCCGATACGATCAGGGTGGTATCCCAACGGCGCCTCCACCCAAGCTGGTGCTCAGGCTTCTCAGGCTCCCACCTATCCTGTACAGATCGTACCAAAGTTCAATATCAAGCTGCAGTAAAGCTCCATGGGGTCTTTCCGTCTTGTCGCGGGTAACCTGCATCTTCACAGGTATTAAAATTTCACCGGATCTCTCGTTGAGACAGCGCCCAAGTCGTTACGCCATTCGTGCGGGTCAGAATTTACCTGACAAGGAATTTCGCTACCTTAGGACCGTTATAGTTACGGCCGCCGTTTACTGGGGCTTCGGTTCATAGCTTCGGGGTAAACCCCTAACCACTCCCCTTAACCTTCCAGCACCGGGCAGGCGTCAGCCCGTATACTTCGCCTTGCGGCTTCGCACAGACCTGTGTTTTTGCTAAACAGTCGCTTGGGCCTTTTCACTGCGGCCCCCTCGGGCTATTCACCCTACCGAGGCACCCCTTCTCCCGAAGTTACGGGGTCATTTTGCCGAGTTCCTTAACGAGAGTTCTTCCGCGCGCCTTAGCATGCTCTGCTCGCCTACCTGTGTCGGTTTGCGGTACGGGCACCTTCTCCCTGGCTAGAGGCTTTTCT
>NZ_JBIFNP010000001.1:0-555000 GCF_043945595.1 Paenibacillus sp. TAB_01 | reverse complement strand
GGTGCTCTTCCCGCCCGAAATTGTGAGCTGCAGATTGGGCGCCCGTCACAATATTCCAGGCCGCACGCCCTTTGCTGATATGATCCAGCGAGGCAAACTGGCGGGCGATATGGTACGGATCATTATACGTGGTGCCTACCGTGGCGATGAAGCCAATATGCTTGGTAAGCGCAGCGATGGCGGAAAACAACGTAATCGGCTCGAACCGGCGGGACAACCCCGCATAGCCGTCGGCCACGAACAGGGAATCCAGCAAACCGCGTTCCGCCGTGCGCGCTTGGTTCACGAAATGCGCCAAATCAAGCCCGCTGTTCGGAATGACAGACGGGTGCTTCGAGGAAGCGGCATGGTGACCTGTCTCACGAATAAACACATTAAAATGGGCTTTTTTATTAGCCTTGCTCATCTCATCCACCCCAATTTTTATTTACTTGTCCCCGCGATACAATCAGTTCACGGCTTCAGAAATATTTTCTTTGACGGTTTGATATCTTGCTGTCCAAATTTGCCGATTCCGGTTCTCGGGACGGGCGAGACCCAGATTTTCGCGAAGTGTAGTGCCCTCATACTCCGTACGGAAAATACCGCGGTTCTGCAGCTCAGGTATCACCTTTTTCACAAAAGTTTCCATACTATAAGGAACCACCTGAGGCAGCAGGTTGAAGCCGTCGGCACCGCGCTCCCGCAGCCAGGTTTCAATAAAATCGGCTACCTGAATATAAGAGCCTCTATATGTAACGTGCCCGTGTCCGCCGGCACTGCGGTTCACAAATTGACGGATCGTCATGCCTTCTCTGCGTACGGCATCAAGAACAACCTCACGCCGGCTGGTTATGCCTCCGATCCGGTTGTCGTCCAGCCTTACCTTGTCGAGCGGAACCGGATCGTCCAAGTCATACTCCGACAAATCGACCGAGAAAAACCGGGAAGCCTGTTTAAGCGAATTTTTAAGATTCAGCAAGGAGAACAGCTCCTCCTCAAGATCTTTCGCTTCCGCTTCCGTTTCGCCGACAATTGCCCCCAGGCCAGGCATAATGAGCAGTTCATCCGTACGTCTTCCATACTTGGCCAATCTGGATTTCACATCGGTATAAAATTCCTGTGCCGCCCCCAGCGTCTGCTGCGCCGTAAAAATCACCTCGGCATGCTTGGCTGCCAATTCCTTGCCGCTCTCCGAAGAGCCGGCTTGTACAAGTACAGGGTAGCCCTGCGGCGGGCGAGGTATGTTAAGCGGCCCTTTGACCTGATAATAGCTGCCTTTAAAATCGATCTCATGAATATTGGTGTGATTGATTTTCAGGTTCCTTTCGTCGGCGCCTCTTCCTTCATCTTCATCCCAGCTGTCCCACAGCTGCTTGGTCACCTCGACGAATTCATCGCCAATTTCATAGCGCTTGCTCGGCTCCGGGTATCCGCCCCACTTCGTAATGTTATTGCCGTCCTCGGGAGAATGCCCTGTCACGATATTCCATCCCGCCCGTCCTTTGCTCAAATAATCCAGCGAAGCAAATTTCCGTGCCACATGGAAAGGATCGTTATACGTAGTGCTGACCGTGCCGATCAAGCCGATCCTTGACGTTACGGCCGCAAGGGCCGACAGCAGAGTGAAAGGCTCCAGCCTTCTGCCTGTACCCGAATAATTGTCCGCCATAAAAAGGGAATCGATCAAGCCGCTTTCAGCCAATTGAGCCAGCTCCACGTACTTATCAATGTCCAAATCCCTTTCAGGCTCCGCATCGGGATGCTTCCATCCTCCGGCATGATGGCCGGCAATGCGCACAAATACGTTCAAGTGTACTTTTCTCTCATTCCCACTCATCGTTCCCACACTCCCATCCACATTTTTGAAAATACGTAGTTTCATAGCATCCATACCGGTATGTCAAAAAACCGGAAACTGGCCGAGGCAAGTTTCCGGTTGTCCGGTATTCCTTGAACATAGGATTCTATTCGGATCTCCCCTCTTATGCACATTTGCATACAAAAAGGGAGACAGAGCATCCCAAGAACAGCATTCTCAGGAATTATCCGTCTCCAGTTAACTGGTCGATTTACATTTTAAACCATCTATACCCATTATTATACTAGGTATTATGCGAATTACAATACCTTTTTTTTCAAAATAATGCGCTCTGCAAAGCAACTGCGTTGTTTGCGCAATCTTTTTCAGCTTATCCGGCCTCGTTCCCCCTACTTGCTTAAAGGCTCCAGCCTTCTTTTCTCTTTAACGAATTTAGCAAATACATAGCGCACAAGCGGTCCCATAATGAGCAGCTGCAGAGGCAGCGCAAAAATAAAATTTCTAAAAACGATTAAAAAGTAGCTATCAAGCAGGGATTCGCCGGCCAGCTGATTAGAAAAGTAGGCATTTCCCAGCCCATAAAGAGACATACAGAGCACCATGCCAGCCACCATAAAAAACGAAACGGATACTATCACAAAAATTTTTTTCGATTTGTCATAGGGCAAGGATAAAGCAATTTTTTTCGCCGCACGAACCAACAATAAATACCTCCAGCAGCAAAGCGACCGTAAAGCCCAGAGCCAGCTGGGCAGCTATTCCTTTCAGCGATAGGGTGCCAATCAAACCGTTCGTAAATAGATTATAAGTCGTCATGACTATAACCATTCCGAAGCACATCATCAATCCAAAATAAAACTCTTCCTTCTTCGTTGTCGGCAATGTCCATCATCCTTTCTTGTTAACCCTTGTCATTATATAAAGAACGAATGCCTCTTCATAAGTGAACAGTCTGTGAACATTTGATCAGCGAATACGTTGAAGCAGCTGCTGAAGCCAAACAAGACGCAGCTCTTGTCAGCTCCGTCTTGTTTCGTGTCCTGCGTATTCTGAACATATGTTTATTCACTCATGCAAGCACTATACTTTAAATTTTTCAATATACAACTGCAGATCTTCCGACATTTTAGACAAAGCGTTCGCCGATGCAGCGATTTCCTCCATTGAGGCTAATTGCTCTTGGGCGGAGCCGGCTACTTCCTGCGTGCTTGCCGCGGTCGTTTCCGCTACGGTTGAAATAAAATTCATGGACTGCACCATCTGCTCAGCACCGGCAGCCATTTGCTGGACGGAGGATGAAACCTCGTGGATCTGCTTGTTGACTTCGTTGACCGACTCTTGTATTTGATAGAACGATTCACCGGCTGAATTTACAACCTTAATGCCTGCCGCGACTTCTTTGGCAGCAGCTTGCATGGATTCAGCCGCACTGTCCGTTTCCCCTTGAATGGCCGATACTCGATACTATACTAAGTGCGATATTTGCTGCGCAGACAGGGCCGATTTTTCTGCAAGCTTGCGCACTTCCGAAGCGACCACCGCAAATCCCCGGCCATGTTCTCCCGCCCTTTCAATAGCGGCATTTAAAGCCAGCAGATTCGTTTGATTTGCAATCTCTATGATGGTTGCTATCATTTGACCGATCTCATTCGAACGTTCGTCTAATTTCTTTATCACTGCCGCCATGCTCCCGACGGTTCGATTAATTGAGCCCATCTGCTCGACAACTGTCCGGATGGATTGATTGCCTTCCGACGCCTTTTCATGGGCATTCATAGCAACATCAGAAACAATTCGAGCATTCATTGCAACTTGCTGTACACCAATAGACATTTCGTGAATCGCTTTAGTAGCTTCATCCACATTTTTAAATTCTTTTTCAACGTCAGCCGCTACATTTTGGATGGTTACAGCAATCTGCTCCGTTGCGCTGGAGGTTTGTTCGGCGCTTGCAGTCAGTTCTTCTGCTGAAGCGGCCACCATTTCCGTATTTGAACCAACCTGATGGATCAGGTGGCGCAAATTTCTGGACATTTGGTTAAAGGAACCGGCCAACTCCCCTATTTCATCTTTATTTTTAACTGTAATATCCTCTACGGTCAGATCTCCGCTTGCAATTTTTTCTGCAGCTTTTGCGATGGCTACGATCGGTTGGGATATTACTCTGCCGCTATACAGCGCTATGGCTACACCGATTAATATGGCTATGATGCCTAAGGTCACTACCCAATACTTCACGGAAGTGACTTTATCTGACGTGTCTTTACTTCCCTCGTCGAGTACGTTTTGCTGGAAATCAGCAAAATCATCTATTTTTTGGCTGAATTTCTGCGTCATTTCACGGCCTGTGTCAATCAAGCTCAAAATTTCACCGTTTTTGTTTTGCTGCTTAAGTTGAATTTCTTGGCTGGCAAACTGATAATACTGATTTTCGAGTTGGTCTACTTGCTGCAGTAACTCCTTTGCCGTTGGGAGGACAATGATTTCGTTCAACACTTTGCTTATTTCAAGATAATCATCATGCGCTTTGGTGAAGGTTTGTAAAGATACAGGATCCGCATCAATGAGAAATCCGCGCACTCCAGTCTGCTCTTGTTGAATGCTTACCTTCATCTCTTGTATTAAAATTAATTTCTTCGATTTATCATTTATCAACTCAGTATACGTATGATCAACCGTCGAAATCTGATAATAACTAATCGCCACCGTGGCAATTAATACCACTAGAACAGCCAAAAAACCCCCGAATAACTTCTTGCTGATCGTCATTTTCATGTCAAAAACCCCTTTGTAAAAATATGAATGGGGGAAAGCCCCTTAACAACGATACTAGAGTTAGCTAATATTTCTAGTAATCTGCAATTTTTCAGCTGCCTCTTCATTCCGCTTGTGAAAATTATAACAAATATAGGTATATAGTAATGTGATTCAAATCACCTTGGGACTATAGGTCGATAGGGCATGCTAAATAATATGACGATGAGAAAGAGGCCGGGGAAATAACATAGAGAACACAGAAGGGTTGCAGAGGACGCAGCAGCGTCTAGGGGAAAGATGTTAAAGCAGAATTTATGGATGGTTGGACATGAAATGGATTCACGGGGCGGCAATTGGTGAGGAGGCAGTTTCAACTTATAGCCGTGCAGGATAAGGATGAAGCTCAAGCGCGGATAATAATTCGGCATGCGATCCGAACGCATGTGAAAAAAGGCAGCAAAGCGTAACCGCTTCGCTGCCCGGCAGCTTGATCAGCCTCGCGTCTATCGGATCTGCCCAGCCGGCTATGCTTTGCGCGGAGGCAGAATCCGATCGATGAACGGCGTCTCGTCTATGGCGGCGAGCGGCGTCCTTCCCCGCCCCCAGCCTACGACTTCTCTCCAGCTGCCGAACATCCCCTTTTCGGCCAAGTCGGCTTCGGCCGGTAGTTCCGGTTCATCCGCGTAAGGGGAAACATAGAGCGCGTCCGCAGGACAGTATACTTCACAAATAAAGCAGGTTTGGCAGTCCTCCTGCCGGGCAATGACAGGAATGCCGTCCTCGCCGGCATCAAACACGTTCGTGGGGCATACCTTTACGCACATGCCGCATTCGACGCAGCGGTCCGCACTCACAATTTCAATCATCTCCCGGTCACCTCCTTCGCTGTTTCAACAGCTCGTTTCGCTTCCGGAGCCACGCGGATCCGGTCGATTCCGGATACGATCAGCCGGTACTGCTGCTGCGGATCCATATCGGGATACTCGGCCAAGGCGTGAAGGCCCCGCGTTTCCCGGCGCGACAGAGCCGCCGTATACATCCAGCGGGCCGTTGCCAGCATGGCAGCCGCTTCACGGGCTCGAACCCGGCCTTGGATCGACTCCGGCACACGGTCATATACGCTGGGCCACAGCCGATCAAGGCGGTTCAGCGAAGCGGTCAGTGTGGCTTCCTTGCGGAAATAGTTGATATCCAGCGGAAACACTTCCTTTTGCACGGAAGCAACCAGCTCGTTCGGATTCATCAGAGCGGAAGCTTCCGCTCTCGCTTCAAGCCCGCTCCGTCCGGCGGCCCGGAGCTGCCGGGTGCCGGCCTTCACTCCGGCAGAAAGCGCGTACTTGGCGGCGGCTTGTCCCGACCACGTCCCCGAGCAAATCGCCCACGAAGCGTTAAACGCACCGCCGCCCGATTTGGCACCCGTGACCCGCTCGCGGGTGGCGGCATCTCCCGCAGCGTACAGCCCGGCAACGGAAGTCGAGCAATCGTCCCCGATAAGCCGAATTCCGCCCGTCCCCCGTACCGTGCCTTCATATCTCAGGGTAAGCGGGAATCTTTGGGTGAACGGATCGATTCCGGCCCGGTCGTAAGGGAGAAAGAAGATGGCGTGTGAGCGGCGAAGAATACCGCGCTTCTCCTCCGTATCGGCTTTATTCAGGACAGCGTAAACGGGCCCCTTGCTCAGCATGAGCGGCAAAAAGTCACCCGCCCTTGCCGCCGCTGCAGGCAATTCATTTCCATCCTGGTTCGAATAAGTCGCCCAATTCAGAAGGCGTCCTCGGGTGACGGTGCCAAATGCGGCACTGGGGGCATACTGTCTGGTGAACTCCATGCCTGACAGCTCGGCTCCGAGCTCGGAAGCCATCAGCAGCCCTTCACCGGTCAACACGTTGCAGCCCAAGCCTTTACTCAAAAAGGCACAGCCGCCCGTTGCGATGACAACCGCATTCGCCCGCACCTCCCACTCCGAACCGTCAAGCCGGTTCACCCCTCTCGCACCGCCGACGCCATGCTCGTCGGCAAGCAGCTCCAGCGCAGGAGACTGATCGAGGATTTTCACTCCGGCCTTGTGCACCGCGCGCCTCATAATGCGCATGTACTCCGGTCCTTGAAGATGATCGCGCAGCGGGGTACCGGCTTCATCCCGGCGGAACGGATAACCCCACGCTTCCACCAGCTGCAAGTTGTCGTACACTTGATCCAGGACGCGGCGAATCCACTCCGGCTCGGCCAAATATGCGCTTTCCCTGTACCGCTGCTGCACAGCCTCTTCCCGTAGCTTCGGATCCGGCGGCAAATACAGCAAATTCGTCCCGCCCGGAGCGGTCGCTCCGCTGGAGCCCAAATATCCTTTGTCTGCGACAACGACCTTCGCCCCTTGCTTCGCAGCGCTCCACGCCGCCCAAGCTCCGGCAGGCCCCCCGCCGATGACAAGCACGTCGGCTGTCAAACGCGAAATTGTTTCATTACTGACGCTTCCCATACGCTGCTGGCCCCCCCTTCATCCTTTAACATAGAAAAATAGAGCAACCCTCTTAACCGGAATGAAAGAGGGTTGCTTGGTTTATTCCGTGCTCCTCGTTAAAAGGAGCCTTCAATAATGCTGTCCGTCAGCGGCCGGCGGCCGTTCGGCTCTTCCCGCTCGCGCAGCTCTTCAGGCAGCGCGTCCCGGGAACCGCGATAGCCAAGGGCAATGACGGCGTGCAGCTCGTATTCGTCAGGCACGTTCAGCACTTGGCGCGCTTTGTCCTTGTCGTAGCCTCCAACAGCGCGTGTAGCAAGACCCAGCAGATGGGCCTGCAGGGCGATGGATGCCCAGGCCGCACCCGTATCGAAAGCGTGAGCGCCGTTCGGCTGGCCGTCTTGACGAAGCTTATGGGATGCAATCAGCGCAAGCACCGGAGCGCGATCCGTCCATAGACGGTTGTTAGGCTTGATAAACTCCTGGAATTTGAGCTTCTGCTCTTCCGTCTTGGCCACTATAAACCGCCAAGGCTGAAGATTGCTTGAAGACGGCGCCCAACGGGCTGCCTCCAGAATGCTGTACAGCGTTTCATCAGATATGTCCTTCGCCTCAAACGAGCGGGATGAACCAGCGGTTTAGAAACAATGAATGTACCGGGTGATCCGCGGAACGGTTCGCTTGCACTTCAGGCAGCAGTTCAGTTGAATAGAGTGCGGGTGTTGTTGTCATATGGGTTCAATCTTCCTTTCTCTCTTAGGCTACAAATTAAGTGCAAATTTCGCTACGATTAGGTTACGAATTACGTCACAAGCTTTAGACACTTATTTCACAATCCAGGAATTCAAATCGAAATCTTTGTCCGCAAGCTTCTCGTCGATCAGAAATTTCTTTGTGCCGTCCAGCAGCTTGAGCCCGTCGTCCGTAAACGGCACATCCTTAATGGTAGAAATCGGCGAAGCCTTCTCGTTCAGCTCAGGCGTAAAGCCGTTCAGCTGAGATAAAAATTGGTAATACTCAGCCGGCTTCGACTGCAGGTCGTTCAGCGCCTTCAGGCGAGCTTCATTCCATATTTTCGGGAAATCAGGGAACTTTTTCAGATAATCCTCCGAGACGACCGTAATGCTTGTTCCGATCAGATTCGGATGCTTCGTCGCATCGTCCAGCAGCGGATAGCCCTGGTCGATTTGCTTGAAGGCAAAAATCGCGCTGTTCGTCATCGCATCCACTTCACCGCGTGACAGTGCGGCCTCGCCGTCCGGGCGGAGCATATGAATAAATTTGACGTTCGGAATGTTCTGCTCTTTGACAATTCCGGCAATGTAGCGGTGCATGAAGGAGCCCTTCTGGATCGCTACCGTTTTCCCCGCAAGATCGGCGATCTTAACCTGGTCCGCCCTTTTTGCCGATCAAGTAGCCGATGCTTTCCGTCGCGCCTTGCGTAATCGCCCGTGTGTTGGCCCCGTTCGAGCGGGCCAGCAGAGCCGGGGTATCCCCCAGGCTGCCGAAATCCAGCCGGCCGCTGATCAGCGATTCGCTCTGATCCGGCCCGTTCGGGAAACCGGTCAGCTTCACTTCGGTAATGCCGTATTTTTTGAATTCTTCTTGAATGATGCCTTTGTAAAAGCCCCACCCTTCGGCACCTCCGGGGAAGTTCAGCTTATTCGTACCAATGTAACCGTAATTCAACACGCTTGGGGGCTGCGCCGCAGCCGAACCGCCCGCCGGGGCGGCCCCAGTCGCTTGTGACCCTCCATCCGTCTTGCCGCAAGCTCCCAGCAAGCTTATCGCCACCAATATCAAGGCAATCGCGCAAAGCTTGCGGGCGAGCCCCCTTTTCCTTTGTCTCTGTTGTTCGACCATGCTATGAACTCCCTTCTTCATTGAAAACGGTTGATGTTATCCGATGGCCGTTTTCTTCGCCAATTCGTACATGTATTGATGTTGGGCTACTGGCTTCCTGCCTGGTCCCCAGCCTACCTTCTCTCTGTATCCGCCCAGCAGCTCACTGTTCTCCAGCTCCTCTTCGTTTACAGCCGAAGCTGCCTCGGCATCCGGCGATACGTAGAGCGCATCGGCCGGGCAGTACAGCTCGCACATGAAGCAGGTTTGGCAATCGTCTTGACGGGCAATGACCGGAACCCCGTTCTCCGTACGATCGAACACATTCGTCGGGCATACTGAAACGCATAAATTGCATGTAACGCATCTGGATTCGCTAACGAGCTCGATCACTTGGCCACAGCCTCCTTATCAACCGGCAACTTGTTGACCCACACTTGGTCAAGACCACCGCTCGTCAAGCGGTAACGCTGCGCTGCGTCAAGCTGCGGGAAATCTTCGCGTTTATGCATTCCTCTCGTTTCCGTGCGAACGAGAGCCGTATTGTACATCCAGCGGGCCGTTGCCGTCATCGCCGCCGCTTCACGCCGGCGGACACCTTCCGCATCCAACGTCGTCTCCCGTTCACGGAGCTCGTTCCACAATCCGTCCAAACGGTTCAAGGAACCGCGCAAGCCCTGCTCCGTCCGGAACAAATTGCGGTCGTACGGCATCACTTCCTCTTGTACGGCTCGAATCGCTTCCGATGTCTTGCTTGCGGCACCCTCGCCGCCTTTCTTCGTAAAAGTCGTCGTCGACACGCTCTTCAGCTTGCGGTCCGACGCTTTGTCGCCGATACCGGCGGCAAACAACGCTGCGCCCTCACCTGCGAATGACCCGGACGACATTGCCCATGCAGCATTGTGGCTGCCGCCGCCGGTGAAGCCGCCGCAGATCAGCTCGCGCGTCGCCGCATCGCCGGCAGCATACAAGCCCGGCACGGCCGTAGAGCAATCTTCCCCTGTAATGCGGATGCCGCCCGTGCCGCGAACCGTGCCTTCCAAGCGCAGGGTGACCGGGAATTTATCTTTGAACGGATCGATCCCCATACGGTCGAACGGCAGGAAAAAGTTCGTCTGGTTCACTCTCAGCAGCGGCCGAATGTCTTCAGGCGCCTGGTCTGAAGCTCGCATACACTTGACGGCCCTTCAGCAAATTGCGGGCAATGATGGAACGTCCGCGCTGCGAGCCCGCTCCTTCGACAATCGATCCGTCCTCGTAGTAAAACGAAGCATAGCGGTAGTACGCCGTCTTCGTGACGGAGGAGAACGTCGGCACGATGGCATAGGCATTGGAAAACTCCATACCGGACAAATCGGCTCCAGCCTCGGCGGCGAGCAAATAACCGTCTCCTGTCAGCACGTTGCAGCCAAGCGCTTTGCTCAGGAAGGCGCAGCCGCCCGTTGCAATGACAACCGCTCCCGCGCGCACCGTCCATGTTTCACCGGTTTGCGTCCTTACGCCTGTTGCGCCGCCGACGCCGTGCTCATCGGCCAGCAGCTCCAGAGCCGGACTGTGGTCGAGAATCTTCACCCCTGCCTTCTGCACCAGCTTGCGCATCAGCCTCATATATTCCGGCCCCTGCAGGCCGCGCTTGTAAGGATCGCCGTTATCATCGAGCGGAAACGGGTAGCCCCGTGCTCCTAATTTGTTCATGTTCTCGTAAGTACGATCCAGCACGCGATTCATCCAGAGCACCTCCGCCAACTGGCCGCCGAGCGTGTACCGGCTTTGCCGCGCTTCTTCCCGTAGATGCTCCTCCGGTTTGATGTACCATACCCCGGTGCCGGACGGAGCCGTTGCGCCGCTGGTACCGCAGTACCCTTTGTCCGCCAATACGACTTTCGCCCCCTTCGATGCAGCGGTCAGTGCCGCCCACGTCCCCGCGGGCCATCCGCCAATGACAAGTACGTCGGCCTGAAGCCGCAGTTCGCTTACTTCCCTTGCTTCCGTCATGATAATTGCCTCCTCTATGGTTATAGTTCGTTGCACACAGTAGTTAATGGTTTAAGGGTCAAGCTTAACCTTGATAGCTGTCCCGCCACCCAAGCCAATATTTCTCCAGCAGCCGGACCAGCGAATCCACCAGCTTGCCGACGACGGCGAAAATAACAATGCCGACAAAGATCGTCTCCGTAAGCGAGTTCTGCTTGGCAAAATTAATTAAGAAGCCGACGCCGGACTGCGAGCCGATCAATTCCGCAACGACAAGCCCCAGCCAAGATACCGCCAGCGACAGCCGCAGGCCGAGCAGCACATTCGGCAGCGCAGCCGGAATAATTAAGCGCGTAATCCATTTCCACCTTCCGAATTGAAGCACGCGCGCTACCTCCACCAGCTTGTTATCCACACTGCGAATACCCAGAAACGTCTGCACGTACATCGGAAAATACGCCCCTTGGGCAATGATCAGCACTTTGGACAGCTCGCCGAAGCCAAACCATAATATGATCAAAGGCGCCACCGCCAAATGGGGAACTTGCCGCAGTGCCTGCATCGAGGGGTCCATAAGCCTTTCGGCCTTCCGCGATAAGCCGACCAGCGTTCCGACGATAAGTCCAAGCCCGCCGCCAAGAGCGAAGCCGAGCGCCGCCCGGCCAATGCTTACGCCAAGATGACGGAACAGCTCCCCCGTTGCCGCAAGCTGCGCCAACGTCTCGCCTATATGAAGCGGCGTCGGTAAAAAAGCGCTGGAGACCTTCCCGGCATCACCCGCCAGCTGCCATACCAGCAGCAGCAGCACCGGCAAGCCCGCTCCGATCCAAACATCGTTCCATTTGTTCTTTCGACGCGGGCCTCCCCCAACGGAGCGCAGCTTTTCCCCGTTTCGTGCCGCTGCTTGAAGCGTACCGCTCCCGTCATTCATTTTAGCTCCCACCTTTCCACCTCTATTCTCCTTTAAAGCTGTCCTTCCAGTGCAGCAGCCTTCGTTCCAACAGCCTCACCAGCCAATCCGTAATCATGCCCAGTAGAGCAAAAATCAAGATGCCGACAAATACAATCGAGGTTTTGGAAAATTGTCTCGCATCCGACATCATATAGCCGATGCCCGAGGTCGAGCCCATAATTTCCACGACGACAAGCCCTAACCAGGCCACTCCGATCGAAAGCCGGACGCCAAGCAAAACATTCGACAGCGAGGCGGGCAGCACCAGCTGGATAATTTGCTTCCAGCGGTTGTAGCCAAGCACCCTCGTTACTTCAAACAGCTTGTTGTCCACTCCGCGGATGCCTAGAAACGTATTGATGTAAAGCGGGAAAAACGCTCCCTTGGCAATGAGCAGCACTTTGCCCGTCTCGCCGATACCGAACCACAAGACGAATAGCGGCGCGACAGCGAGATGCGGCACCATTCGGATCATTTGAACCGTCGGATCCAGCGCCTTTTCGGAAAACCGGAACAGACCGACCACAATGCCGAATAATAGGCCCAAGGCGCCGCCAAGCCCGAAGCCGAGCGCGACGCGCTGCAGGCTGATCGTCAAGTGATCGTTCAACTCACCCGATTGAGCCAGCTTTCCGAATGCCTGGGCAATCGCAAGCGGCGTCGGGAATAGTTGCTTCGACAACCATCCGAGCTCACTCGCAATTTGCCAAACGACCAGTACTGCAACGGGAAGCACCAGCCCTACGCCCGCCCCGCTTAAACTGATGAGAAATTTCCGCCATACCGGGCTCCTCGTTTCAGACGTCCGTGTCCGGGCCTGCGCCGTATGCCCTGCCAAATCCACACCATTGTTCATTTTCCTGCTCCTTTCCGCTTGGGTTATATGCCTGAACTGTCCACCAGCTCCAATTCGTCCACTTTCTCGAATGCATTCAGCACCTTGAAACGCATTTCCTGGAACGAAATACTCGATTTTTTTCGCGGAAACGGGAGGTCGACGGGAACAATCTCCCGAATTTCGCCCGGACGCGGCTTCAAGATGACGATCCGATTGCCCAAATAAATCGCTTCGTCGATATCGTGCGTCACGAAAATCATCGTCGTCCGGTTTTTTTGCCATATATCAATCAACACTTCCTGCATATGCGCTCTTGTAAAAGCATCCAGCGCCCCGAACGGCTCATCGAGCAGCAGCACCTTCGGCTGCCGAAGCAGCGCCCTCGCAATGGCAACGCGCTGTGCCATTCCCCCGGACAGCTCCCGCGGATACGATTTCTCGAATCCCTGGAGCTTTACAAGCTCGATCAGCTCCGCCACCTTCCGGCGAATTTCCGGGTCCTTGAGCGACAAATCCGCTGCGATGTTTTTCTCCACCGTCAGCCAGGGAAATAATCGCGGCTCCTGGAAAATGAACCCTTTGTCAATCCCTGGCCCGTCTACAGTCCGGCCTTGCAATTTGACCGATCCGTCATATCCGGTATCGAGCCCGGCTACGATCCTCAGAAGCGTACTTTTACCGCAGCCGCTCGGGCCAATTACCGTAATAAACTCACCCTCATTCACATGCAAGTCAATGTGGCGCAGAGCGTGGACGGATCCTTTTGCCGATTCAAACGTTTTGTTCAGGCGGTTGATTTCCAGCAGGACAGCACTCATTCACACGTCACCTTCCTTTTTCAAAATAAAAATAAAAATGGAGACACCCTTGGTATAGGGATGTCTCCGTCCTAACGGTCGAACATCGTCATGTTATGAACTATCATGTAATTCCGACTAATCCAATGCGCTTTTAATGAGTTGAGATTCATCTTAACAAGCTGTGAGCAAAATATCAATAACAAAATTTTATTTTAAGTCTATTTATCCAATTGGTTTTCTATGCATTAATCATTGACACGTCCTTATGACAATGCTACGATTTTGCATATCAGGCTTACGATCAGCCGATGCCCGCAACCTACCGGAAATCCGGAGGCTCATTCTTTTGCAAGCTTTACGCAGAGAATGAGCTTTTTCTTTTTCACCACCAACTTCAAAAGGGGATGATCGAACGACATGCTACGCAAACAAGGAATCCTTATCCTAGGGCTGCTGCTGGTCATTTTGCTGCAAGCATGCGGCACGGAGAACCGTACGGCAGCCGGCTCAAGTTCAAACGCAGCTTCCGACGCCGGATCCGGCAAAACCGCTTCCAACGTGCCGAAAGAATTAAGAATCGGCTACATCACTGCCAATCCGCTCAATCTTCCCGGCGAGGCGGAGGGCTGGGGCTTTTACAAATCGATCATTAACGACGGGCTCAAGGCTTACGGCATTACGAACATTAGCTTCGTCAGTTTTCCTAGCGGTCCGGATCTGAACGAATCGCTGATCGGCGGCAGGCTGGATGTGGGGATTCTAGGCGACACGCCTTCCATTGCCGCACGCGCAACCGGGGCGAAAACCAAGCTGATCGGCCAGCCGACGACGAGCACCAATATCTACTTGCTGACCAAGAGCAGCGGCCCGAAGACATTCAATGACCTGAAGGGAACAACGGTCGCCACCCAGAAGGGCTCTATTCTGCATCGCTATGCGGTCGGCATACTCAAGCAAAATGGGCTGTCTGATTCCGTCAAGCTGATTCATATTCCTTCGACGGACATCGAAGCCGCGCTTGCACGAGGCGACGTCGCAGCAGCAACCGCTTCAGGAGCCAACGCCATCAAGCTGGCCTTCACAGGGTACGCGATCTTGAATGAAGCCGCAAAAACGCCAAGCCTGCTTGGCACAAGCACAACCGTCGTTTCCGAGGACTACTTGCAGAAGTTCCCGGATTTCCCGAAAGTATTCAACGAGCTCCGTTCCAAGGCATTAGCCGATTTGAAAACGAAGCCGGATGAATACTATGAATTTCTGAGCAAAGCCAGCAATACTACCGTCGACATCGCCAAGCGCATCCTGCCCCTCGAGCAAATTCCGACCGAACCGTTTAGCGATAGCGGGTTAAAGCAATTGGAGGATACCAAGCAATTTTTGCTTGAGCAAAAGCTGATCGATTCGGATTTCACCATAGCCGATTGGATTGCTAAATAGAATGATGGGGATAGCCCTCCGGCTCTCCAAACGGGATAAATGCCTATCTTATTGCAGCGCTTCGAGCTCAATTTTTTTTTGCCAGCACGGCAGGTTGGCCTGTGAAGAAGACTGTCGACAGCTTTTTAATCTATGGTGTTTTCTGACCTTATACAGTTGACCGTACCAACGGAGACGTCTATATTACAGCGTCTCTATTTTTATTTTATTGTAGAAAAAAGGAGCGATTTGACATGAGTTCATCCATTTTAGTGAAAAGGCAATTTCAAATCGAGTTGAAGGATGGGTACGTTATTCACGGGGATGTCGAGTTTGTAGAGGACGGTACGGCCAAGCCCGTCATATTGTTAAGCCATGGGTTTCGAGGCCACAAGGACTGGGGCTTCTGGCCTTATGCTGCCGCTCAGCTAGCGGAGCGCGGATTTTATGTCGTCCGTTACAATTTTACCCGGATCGATGTCCGAAACAGTGGAGCCAGCGAAGAAGAGGTTCAAAGAAACAGTACGCTAACGAAGGAGTTGGATGATCTGGCGGCGGTATTGGGTTACTTGCAGCGTAAGCAGCTGCCGGCTCCAAGCGAATATAATCATCGTAAGGCAGCTATTCTTGGGCACAGCCGTGCCGGTGCAAGCAGTATTATTTTTGCTGCGGAGTCCCCTGAAATATCAGCCGTTATTGCTTGGAACGGCGGTCCGAAACCGAATCCGCAGGTCAACGGCGAGCCGGGACCGGTGGCTAAGGATGTGCTGCTGAACCAAAAAAGGTTCGATACGACCCTGCTGCTATCGCAGCTCCAGAAGCCTGTGCTTATTGTACAAGGGAGCAACGACGCCCCGCGGTTAATTGAAGGATATCGCACGCTGAAGGCGGTCACCCCTGAACATACGTTCATTACCCTCACCGGATCGGACCACACTTTCGGAATCGGGCATCCTTTTACGGGAACTACCCCTTATCTCGAGGAGGCGCTGGAGGTCAGCATCGCTTTTTTGAATAAGCATATAGGGAATGAGAGTCAAGATGGGACGATAAGCGGCTGAAGTTTTAGCTTTACAGTCCTGCTCTCCCTTATTCTATAAGTGAAACGGTAACGTCTCTCCTGATTTAAGTTCATATTTGAGTTTTTTCATTAAACCTTCCAATTTCCGTTTATCTGATTCTAATGCTCTTATTTATTGTAGATTCAGCCAATGCAATCAATTTTATCGATGGCCTTGACGGCCTTCTCTTAAATGCGGCAATACCGACATTCTTTTTCTTCTTTGTGATATGGGAGAGAGTTGAAGTCCAGACTTTTTCTTTAGTAATGATTGGCTGCTTGTTAGGCTTATTCATATACAATATTTATCCTGCAAAAGCCTTTATGGAGGATATTGGCTCCCTCGCTATGGGGTATTCGAATTCATATCTTGGCTACCAGCATTCGTATCCCGGCTTTTGTGGAAGTACATAATGTAGTGTAAAAATGACCAGACAGAAATTAACTTCGCTGGTCATTTTGCATGTTCGATGCATGAGCCCCATACATTTATTTGGTACACATGTCTAGATATCAGTTCAGGTCATACACTAAACACTCTCGATTTTAATCAATAAAATAAGGTTGTCATTGTCGCTTGCCCTCTTTTCTTCTTTTTCGCTTTTGACGTGTCACACCGACCCAGCAGGCAATAAATCCGAGCGGGTGAGGATCCTGGGCGATCGCATTGAAAGCCAATCGGAACATGCTGCTACGTATCGGATTGGCTTATACGGTTTCTGCGGCCTGGCAGGTTTTTTCGCGGGTCCTCCATCAATCCATCAGAACCGTTTCCAGCTTATTGATAATATATTGCGAAAAGCCGTCGCCTCTTTGCAGCTCCTCCGACTTCAAATATCCCGTCAGCAGCCGATCGTACAAATAAACCGGAACCTTCACCGGATCTTGGGTGTACACCCAGACAAACTGCTTGTGATCGAACTGCTCACGAATCCAGCCCGGAAGCGGCACGTCCGCAGGCACCTCAGCAGGCTCGGAGAAAAAGACCCGCTCCGCATTGTCATGCATCATCGCCTGCAGCTGGTCCGCAGTTAAATCGGGATGAAGCTCGGATAGCCATTCCTGGCATTGCGGCATCGATTCGTTGCGAGAGTAAATGACCGGGAACTCGCTGCCCCACATCACCCGCTCCGTTCCGGCATGTTTCAGCACGTAAGAAACCCATGGCAGCAAATCCCGGTGAGGGTACGCTTCCTTGCTCCCCACGCCTCCATGCCGGGAAAAGATCGCATAAAACCGCGGATGCTGCAGCAGCTTCTCCATATACGGATTTCCGCTCAGCTCCTCGAGCCGCGATTCGGCGACGAGCAGATGAGGCGCGGCGATCCGTCCCTGCGGGAAGTGCTCCAGCCAATCGAGATACGCCGCCGTCAGCTCAGGGCTGCCGAACGGATGGATGGCGAAGATCCATCTGCCCGCAGCGCCGAGCCGCTCCACTATGCGCGGATTGCCGAGCGTCTCCTCCGGCTCCATTCTGAGGCCGAGTACGCCGGCCTGCAGCTGCAGCTCCGCTAACGCCTCGCGCTGTGCAGAGCTCGCTCCGAACGGGATGCCGATCCCCCTCACCGTATCCGGGTGCATGCGAATTCCATCGAACAAGGCCCCGAAATCGGGCACAGTTTTAGCGAGAACGAGGACGGATTTGCCGATGCCCCATCGTTTCATATTGTCCAGAGCGTCCTTCAGCGCGCCGTACCGCGGTGAGCCGACGTGCGAATAAGCGTCGATAACCTGCTTCATGCTTGTATTACCTCCTTCATATCTTCGTATTATCGTATAGGGACAAAGCAGAGGCGGAGACACCTCCTCCGGTGCCCCCGCTTCAAAGCCTGCTATTCCAAAACAATCAGCTCGTGGCTGACGACCGAATCGAGCTGAAGCGTTGTCCAGCCGTCGGCCGCAGCCGGCTTCAGTTCCGTACCGGCAACTCTCAATAACGCCCGCTGCGGAGCGGTCTCTCCGGTGCGAATCGAAACTTTGAGCGGCCCAACCGGCAAGAACTCCTCGACATACCCGGGATTCTGGTTCGTGCCGCTCAGGTTCACGATATGCAATATCCACCTGCCGTCCTGCTTGTAAAGCTTGCAGTCCAGGTAACCGGGGCCTTCGATCTTGACCGGAAGGCTGTCGTTTGCGGCCCATTTCACCGCATTGGCCAGCAAGTCTCCCAAATCCGGCAGGAACGTGCGTCCGTACGAGCGATCCACATCGCCGGCAAAATAAAAGATGCGTCCGCCGGCGGGATGCTCCCCGGCCAGCATCACCGGAATGTCCGTATGCGGCTCCCGGACCCAGCTGAATTCCGGCGGATAGATCGGATAATCCGGAATATACGTTGCGATTGGGTGAAGCCTGCCGTCGGACTCCACGAGACGAACCGATCCGCCGAAGGGAAGTGTCGCGGTTTCTTCAAATCCCGCGACAACCGGGTGGCGGTCCTCAGGCAGCCGGAAATAATTGTGCGTTTCGAACACTTCCCAGTTCGAGCTCGACTTGCCCTCCGTGCCGGCGACCTCATGCAGGTGCCGGAGACCGGTCACCCTCTCCAGCGGGAAGGGCCCGCGGCGCTCGCCCCATTCGTTAAGCGTAGCAGCCATGCCGGTAAACAGCAGGCTGCCTCCCGACTCGACGAACCGCTGTACGGCCTCGCATTGAGCGTCCGTCATCGCGGCCAAATCCGGCAGAATGAGCAGGCTCAGCTTCGCCGCCTCGCGGTCGATATGGTCGGCATGGACGGGAAGGAACGGGATTCTCGCGCGGGTCATCGCCCGCACGAAGCCGTGCCATGGCAGCGACACCTTCTCCTCGACGTCGTCGCGGCCGTAAAATTCGGTATTTTCCTGGGACCACAACAGGCCGATATTCGCCACCGGCTGCCGGTTGTATAAGTAGGTCTCATTCCGCTCGTGCCACTGCATCACCGGAGGAGCGTTGTTGAATTGGCGCCTGTCCTCCTGAACCGCTCCGACGTGATGGTACCAAGGGGAGATTCCACCGGCCATGCCGGAGAGCATCCACAGCCGGGTTTCCTTCGCCGGATTGCTGCCCTGGCGAAAGGTGCCGGACGCCCCGGATGTAGTTGGACATGCTCTCCGGGATGACCGTGTCCCATCCCGCGAGTCCGTGCAGCAGCAGGCCGTTCAAGCTGTTCTGCTCGAAGCCGGTCCGCGGCTCCCGTGACTGGTGGTCGCACATCATGATTTTCGAGCGTTTGCCGATTTCCTGCAAATCGCAGAAGTTCGTGTGCGGCCGGAACGGGTCCGCATTAAACATGCCGAGCCAGTAGCAATCGGGGCCGCCGTAGCGGGTCGTGATTTCGTTGAACAAATCCCAGTTCTCGATACGGCACGCATAGCTCCACTGAATCCACTGCCGGTAAACGGGGTCGTTATAGTCGGAAGCTGCAGGCAGGTCCAGCCCTTTATCGGCTTTGAATTTCGCCTTGCAGTAGCTGCAGTGGCAGATGACTTTGCGCGAGGCGCCCGTCCAGCTGTTGTCCGTAAACCCTTCCGGGCGGTATTTGTCGATGACTTCCTTCAGTACTTCGGGAATGAACTCCTTGTAATAAGGGCTGTTCACGCAGGAGAAATATCGGCCGTTCGACGTGAGAGGCTCGCCTTGGGCATCCACGACGAACCAATCCGGATGACGGTCGTAAAATTCCTTGGTCGCCCGGTTAATATCCATGCGGGCTAGTACGAGCAGACCGGCTTGCCTCGCTTCCTCTGCGAATTCGCCGAACAAATCCCGGTCGCCCAAGCCTTCCGCGCGATACTGCATCTCCAGCTTGCTCGGATAATAAGCAACGATGCCACCCGCGTTAATAATGACGCCCTGCACCTTCGTTTGCTTCCAATACTGCTTCCAGAACTCCTTGTCCCAGTTGACCGGGTCCATCTCGGTCAGGTTCGTTTGTCCCCAGCGCACCGCACGGCGATACCAGGGCAGCTGCGTTTGCTGTTGTTCCGTCATCGTTTCCTCATCCTCTTCCTGTTTATATGGCCTCACGGTATATTACGTATTGCGCAGATCCGGCTCGATCAGCTCGCCCAGCCGTTCCACCAGCTCCAATGTTCTGAGCGTGTCGCCCATATGCAGCGCGGGCTTATCGCCGGTAGCGAGGCACCGAACCAGATGCTCGAACATATTCTCGAAGCCGTAGAAGGTGAAATTGTTCAGCTGGGCGAAGTTGGGCGTCCAGACCAATGTATCACCGCCCTTCGCGAAGCCCATTTCGTCCATCGTTTCTCTTCTCGGAGCCGGGCGATAATACTGCACCGACCTGATATTGTCTACGACGACATTGCGCAAATGTCCGGTGATTTCAACGCGTTCCATCGGATATTCCCCAGATTGCAGCGAGCTGGTCTGGATCACCCCGATGCAGCCGCCCTCCGACCGGAACGAAATGTTGTAGCCGACTCTTTGCGGGTCCGCGTACACCCGTTCGGCGTGAAGCAGCTCCAGCTCCCCCAGCAAGTACCGCGCCACATCCAGATGATGCACGGTATGGTTCCACAGGAAGCTGCTCTCCGAGTCGTAAGCGGACGCATGGTACTTGGCCAAATACATCGCCGGCTTGCCGAACTCGGGCCCTGCGATCACCTGCTTCGCCATCGCATAGGACGGCGTGAACCTGCGGTTCAGCCGGGCCATCACGTAACGGTGCGTTTGGCGTTCGACTTCCGCCAGGCTGCTGGCCTGCTCCGAGCTCAAGCAAACGGGCCGCTCGGCCAATACATGGGCTCCCGCCAGCAAGCAGTCGCGGGCCACCTCGTATTGATCCGCATAGTTCGGAAAGGAGATCACCAGATCCGGCCGCGTGCGCTCCAGCATTTCCTTATAGTCCTCGAAGACGGCCGGGCAGCGGTATCTGGCGCTGAACGCCTCGGCGTTCGGCCTGCTGTCGCATATTGCGGCCAGCTCCAGAGGATATCTTTTGGTACAATCGTATATGAAATCATACACAAACTTCGAGCATCCTATGATGGCAAGTTTCCACATCGGAATGTCCTCCTGTTCCCTTGATTCCTGCATGTTCCTTTGGTTCAGTATCAGCCTTTGACTGCGCCCGCCACCATGCCGTTGATGATTTTGTCCTGCAGGAAGCTGTACACCATGATCATCGGGACGACAGCCACAATGACACCGGCAGACATCATGCCGTACTCGACGAAAAATTCGTTTTTGGCCGAGGCCAGCAGGATCGTAAGCGTGCGGAACTTGATGTTCGGAATCATCACCATCGCATAGGCATATTCGTTCCAGATCGAGACGAACGCCAATATAATGACGGTCACGATACCGTTGCGGCTGATCGGCATGACCACCTTGAGCAAAATATCCAGCGAGTTCGCCCCGTCGATCTTCGCCGATTCGATCAAGGACGGCGGAATGCTCTGCATGAAGCCGACGAGCAGGAAGATCGCGATTGAAAGCTCGAACGTGGCGTAGCACAGCGTGATCGGATACTGCTTGCCGAGAAAACCGAACATCTGATAGTTTTTGAATTCGGCAATCAGGATCGACAGCCTCGGAACGATGATCCCGATCACAAAAAACAAATAAATCAGCTGCGCGTATTTGAACCGGTACTGGGACAGCAGGTAAGCCGCCGGAATGGCGCAGACCAGCATGATGAACAGGCTCAGCCACGTAATGGTGAAGGAGTTGTAAAAAGCAAGCGGAATGTTGGTCGAGAAAATCATCTCGTAATTTTTCACATAAGAAAAGCTTTCCGGAACGATGGCGAATTTCGAGAAAATCTCATCGTTGGTCCGAAACGAATTCGAGAACGTCCACAGCAGCGGGAAAATGGTCACTGCGGAGTAAAGCAGCAGCAGCGTGTATTTGATTGTGCTGAAGGTACGCCTCTTCAGCAGGGCGTCTCTTGCGCTTATCAAGGTCGCTTCCTCCTTTCCGTTAATCCCTCGATTTGGTGAGCGCACGGAACAGGACGGTAAAAGCAAGGCCGAGGAGGAAGATGATCACTGCAACGGCCGTTCCGTATCCGTACCGGAGGCCGACAAAGGCCTTGTCGTACATATAAGTGGCCAGCACGTGCGTCGAGCTCCCCGGCCCTCCGGCGGTCAAAATATACACGTAGTCAAAATTTTTGAACGTGCCCGACACCGTGAGAATGATGCAGATCTGGATGATGCTCCAGATCATCGGAATCGTGATGCTCGTCAGCTGCTGCCATGCATTGGCCCCGTCCATCCGGGCCGACTCGTAGATTTCCTCGGGCACTGACTGCAGCCCGGAGAGCAATATGACCATGTACAGCCCGATGCCCTGCCAGATCGGCACCGCGATAGCCGCATAAAATGCGACCTGGGCGTCCCCCAGCCACACCCGTGCCCAGCTTCCCAGCCCAATCGAGCGCAGCAGCGCATTTAAAAGTCCGATGTCGTTATCGTACATCACCGTGAACATGACGCAGATCGCGGCCGACGACATGACGACGGGAATGAAATAGACCGATCTGAAAAACTTCGAGCCCTTCAGCTTGCCTTTCAGCAGGTTGGCTAACAGCAGTGCGATGCCGGTCTGCACGATGCCCTGGATCAGGGCCCATTTTAACACCCGGCCCGTGCTCGCATAAAACACCTTGTCGTGAAACATCTCCCAATAGTTTTTGAATCCGAGGAAAATCGGCGTATTAATGCCATCCCAGTTATAGAAGCTGTAAATCACCGTCTGCACGAACGGCAGGATGAAAAACACGCAATACAGCAGCAGCGCCGGGATGATATACACGAAATAGAACGCTCTGAATTTAAGTACTCCCATATTGCCCTCTCTTTTGCATCAGAATGGGGCTGGGAAGGCGCGGCGAAGTAAAGCGCCAACGAGTCGCCGCACCCTGCAGCCTGTTTCTTACTTCTGATAAAAAATTTCCTGAAGCTTTTCCGCAAACTCCTTGCCTGTGTATTTACCGGCCCAAAATTCGGAATAGATGCTGTAGAACGGCTCCTTCCGCTCCGGATTGGCGAAGGACAGCGGCCATTTCACCTGATCGGCCGGATCGGCGATCGCTTTGGCATCGATGAGAATCTTCGCCACCTTGGTCGGATCGAGCTGGAGATCCTGATTAGGAGTCAACGTCTGCTGATCGTACACCTTGGCGTCGGAAAATTCCTGGCTGCATAAGAACTTGATCCAGTCGAGCATGATCGGCTTTTTCACCGGGTCGGCCCACGCCTTGCTGCTGACATAAGCGACCTCGGTCAGGTCCTTGTCCTGGATCGGATTATTGTCGGCCGCTCCTGGAATCGGCGGGAATTTCAATGGCACCAGCTTCGGCAGCAGCTCGGGCTTGATCGTCGGCAAAGCGTACGTGCCGTTAATGAACAATACCGCTTTCTCGGTATTGAAATATTTTGACGTAGCCTGCGTATCGTCCAGCGTCGTCGAATCGGGAGCGGATTTGCCTGCGACCAGATCGTACAAATGCTCGGCCGCCGCAATCCCTTCCGGCGAATTAAACGGCACCTTGCCGCCAAAGGCGTTCAGTGCGCCTTTCTCGCCCTTGTTCGTCATGAACCGGTCGAACACGTAGCCGAGCGGCCTTTCCCAGCCGGAGGCAAACGGCTTGGTTGAGATGCCCCACGGGATGTAGCCTTTTTCCTTGGCGACATTGGTGAGGTTAACCAGCTCATCCCACGTTTCCGGCAGCTTCAGGCCCAGCTTATCGACGATTTCCTTGTTGGCGAGGAACATGATGAACGCATAGCCGGTCGGGATCGCATACAGCTTGCCATTCACGGTTGAGGTGCTGACAGCGTAGTCGGCAAAATTATCCTTGAAGAACGCCTCATTCTGAATCTCCGACAAATCCGCCAAAGCGCCGGCCTGAATGAATTTGTCTACGCCGTAGCTCGGCTCCGGCCGCCAATAGAAGAACGTGTCGGGTACGTTGTCCGCCGCTATGTCCATCGAGATTTTCGACGGATATTTGCCCGATTCCGCCGTCTCGATCACAAACTCCACATTGGGATGTGTCTTCTTAAACGACTCCAGCAGCTGCTGGTTCACCTTATCGCCGGCCGGCGACGTCTGCCAGGCAATCCGCAGAGTCACCTTCCCTGACTTCGCCCCGTCTCCCCCGGCCGGAGCGGAGCCCGAATCCGTCGAGCATCCCAGTACGATAACGGACATCATGCAAAATATGGTCATGAGCGCTCCTAATTTCTTACCATACTTCATGGGTCTACCCTCCTTATGGATTCACGGGCGGGACAAATCCGTTCCTCAGATCGTCCGTCTCGTAAATTTTCACAGTCATTCGCGGCAGTTCGACGATGTCCAGCGGAGGCTCGTACGCGTCGATCAGCCGGACGTTGCGTTCCACCTCTTCCGGCCATCTCATACCTGCATTGATGATATGGACTCTTGAGTCCGACAGCAGGAACTTCAGGCACAGCGAATAAAGATCCTCATGCCAGGCAAGCTCCGGCGACAAATACTCCATCAGCCGCTGAAAGATGCCGGAGGTCATCGGCCGCATTACCGCGACACCCATGCCCTTCGCCCTCGTCAAGTCCAGCAAATGGAGCGCGGCTGTCTGGTAGATGATGTTGTAATTGACCTGTACGACGTCAAACAAGCCGGTATTGCACAAATTCAAGGCCGAATGGGCGTCTTCCGTCGTAAGTCCGAGCAGCCGCACCTTACCCTGCCGCCGCAGCTCCTGCAAGCCTTCGAGCAATCCGCCGTTTACGATCCGGTCATACGATTCATTGTCGTAAATGCCCCCGTGGAACTGGATCACATCGACATAGTCCGTCTGCAGCCGTCTCAGGCTCGCTTCGACACTCTGGATGACTCCCGCTTTATCGATTCCGTTATAGGAAACCTTGGTCGCCACGAAGCAATCATCGCGGCGTGTTTTCAGCACCTCGCCGATAATGGACTCGCTGTGCCCGTTTCCGTATGCGGCAGCTGTATCGATATAATTAATCCCGGCATCCAGTGCGGTATGGATGGTACGAATCGCTGTCTTTCTTCCTTCATCGCTGTGCGGATCCCAGCCCTGCGCTTTGTTCACGCCAGCAAACGGATAGCCGCCTACCGCAATCCGGCTCACCTTAAGCCCGGTTTTCCCAAAATCCACGTATTTCATCCCCTGCTCCCTCCTCCTGTTTAATTGAGACTATTCCTTGCTCATTTTGCCTTGATAAGCCGCATTCATTTCGACGATCATTTTTTGGTATTGCGCGTCCTTCTTCAGCTCATCCACGAAGAGATCCCAGGCTTGGATCGATTCTTTGCCGATCACCACTCTGACCTTCATATCTTCGATCCTTTTGTTATATTCACTGCCGACTTGAATGGCCGTAGGGGAAATGAGACCGATGGAGGGATCGGGCACGCTCACCTTCGACCTGTCATCGATAATTTTTTTGTTGCGTTCGTAAATATGCTTCGGCATGCCGGGAGCGTATGCCCACAAATAGTTATCGAAGCGCTCGAAAATTTTCCCGAAAGAGCTGACCGAAATGTTGTCCAGACCCGCCTGGTTTGTCGCAATTTTGAAGCCGTCCACCTCTTTGTAGTGCACATCCTTAATCCCGTTGATCGCCAAAGAGGCTCCTTCCTCGGAAGCTCCGAAGTCCATGAGCGATAAGATCTTCCGAAGCTTTTCCTCCGGCACTTTTTTGGGAATCAAATAGACGCCTATAAAGCCTTGGGATTGCATCACAACGCCGTTAAGCGAAGTTAGCGCCAAAAAGTCCGCGTCCGGCTTCTCCTGCATCGGCTGGGCGATTTGTCTCCACAGGCCGAGCACCGTGTCCGTCGTAAAGCCTGCTTTTCCCCGGGTCGCCAGTTCTTCCGCCTGAGACATTTTGAGGATCGGAAAATTTCGCGGAATCAACCCGTCCGTGTACGCTCTGTGCAAAAAAACAAGCATGGCCCGCGTACCGGGCTCAGTCGCGATATCGATGAGGCTACCGTCCCTGACCTTCCATTTGCCGTTGTTTTGGTTAAAGATGTTATCCAGCAAAGGAGTCCAATCCCTCATATTGAAGCCGTACGTATCTTTTTGGCCGTTCCCGTCCGGGTCTTCGTTTGCGAACGCTTTCCACACTTCGTACAGTTCTTCCGTAGTAGACGGCATCTGCAGGTGCAGCTTTTCGAGCCAATCCTTGCGCACGGCCAAAAAATTTGCCCCTTCGATCGGCCTCACAGAAGGAATGACATAATTTTTCCCATCGATCTTGGTGGAATCCCATACGCTTTTCGGGTACTTCGTCAGATGGGGATAATTCGCAAGATACGGTGACAAATCCCAGAACAGCCCCTGATTCACCATCTGTTGCATCAGCGGGTTGGACATATCCGTCACCTTCATCAGGTCGGGCATGTCGCCTGAAGCGAGCGCTACGCTTTGCTTCGCATCCCAGTTGTTCGGAGACACCCAAATGATGTTCAGCTTCGTACCGGTCCGTTTCTCGATTTCTTTGAGAACCGGATTGTCCGGCCCCGGGGGCTCGGGCGTATGAAACTCGGTCATGATGCTGATTTCCGCAGGCGCCCCGTTTTCATCGGAACGTTTGTTTAACATCTGAACTGTGGATGCCCCTCCAATGGAATAAGCCGTCATCCCCCCTGCCAGCATGCATACGATGAACCCGCTTACGACAGCTTTGCTTCTCATTCACTGAACCTCTCCTTTCAATGGCTCAATTCAGCTATTACGTTACAAAGAGACTGAATTTCGGGCAATGATAACCTTTTTACACGCGGTGCCGGCTGCCGATTTCCCGTGACGACGGGGCAATTTCCGGCAATAGTACTTTTTTGACGGGGGCTGTTTTTCCCTATTTTCACCCTTTCCCCCTATGTTTTTCGCGGAATAACCCCGGCGTCATCCCTTCATATTTCTTGAAAATACGAATCAAATAGGAGGGCTGATAGTTCAATAGATCGGATATTTCGTTCACCTTCATCTCCGAATGAAGGAGCAGCTCCTTGCAATGCTCCAAGCGGAGCTTGACGATATAATCAATAAAGTTTTCCCCCGTAAACTGTTTAAAAGCTTTGCTCAGCTTGGATGGGCTCATGCCCATTTTTTCCGCGTAAGCCTCCAGGGAAGTGTTCGATAAGAAATTGGATTTCAGCTCGTTCAGAAATTGCTCCATTTGCAGCTTAATATCGGCGTCGTATGTAATGGAGAGCATGCGGATAAACGGTTGAATCAGCTTATGCTGGAACCAGTCCAGCATCTCCTCCGGCTCATGAATATGCATCAGCTGCTCATACAGATGAACGCCGTCGTACATATCGTATAAATTCAGGTTATACCGGATGATCAAATCCTGAATGGCCCCAAGCAGTTTCATCATGCTTTGCTGCACGATCAGCTCCGTACCCTCGCTTTGCTCCACCACCACGGACAAAAATTGGCGGATCAATCCGACCGCTTCCTCTTCCAGGCCGCTGCTGATTGCGTAGACGATGTCCCGCTCCAGCTCGAACGGATATGTTAGCTTGTGTCGCCGGTCTCCCGGTATAAAGTCCTTCATGTCCAAAATCTGGTTGGACGCATGCAGATCACGGAAGCGCAGCGCCTTGCGGGACATCTCCAGCGCCGCAGGGGTTTCCGTAACCGCGTCGACGATATGGCTCGCTACGATCGTCACCTTCAGCTTAAGCACATTATTGACCGCCGATATAAAGGCCTGTCCGCAGCGGTACATCTCTTGATGGAACTGCTCATGGCTGCTGTCCGCATTGGAAACGAGGAAGGCTCCGACGGATAAATCCTGAAAATTGATAATATGCGTCATCTCCAAATGCTGCGAGCAAATCTCCGACAATATATTGGAGGCTGCAAACGTAAGCAGCTGGGAGTCCCGTGGGGAGAACTTGTCGCCGAGATCGCTCATGCCATGCAATTGCGCCGCGAGGAAAGCAAACCGCCTGCTGCGGACATCCCACTCGACGCGGAGGAGCTGCTCGACGACTTCCTCACCGGTATGATAATAAAGATTGCCCTGCAAAAATTGCAGCAAATAGTTATCCCTTAACGCCGGCATCGACTGCTCCATACGCGAGGTGATTAATTCCTTCTCGTTCAGATGCTTGCGCCATTGATTCTCGATATACGAAATCTCGTTGTGCTCCTCCTCCTGTTCGCTTTTGCCCGAGCCAAACATCGATTTCAGATGGAGGATGGGTGCGTAAATTTTATTCGAAGCGATCCAAGACGCTACCAGACTGAGCACCAGGCATATGACGTTGATTTCAACGATCGTCCTCGTGGTAAACGTAACCGGAGCGACGATCTGAGAAATCGGCGTTGCGGAAATGACCGTCCATTTCCCGCCCAGCTTGGAAATGCTCCCGTAAAATACGGAGTAGGCTTTCCCCTTCCACTCCAGCTTAAAATTACTGCCGCCGCCGGGACGTTCCTTGATCTCGCTCATCAGCGCAAGCATAAACTCCTTCCGGTCCTGTTGATCGTTTTGGCGATCGGTGGTCAAATCGACGCCGTTCTCGTTAATCAGGTAAGAAACACCTTCGCCGGAAGCGAGCTTTCTGACCATCGAATTGATCTTATTCTGATCCAAATATAACAGGAAAGCGCCGAAGGAATCCTTCAGCTGGTCGCCCGGGAGCTTGACCACAACCGCCTTATAGGAAGAGTCCGGCTTGTTCGGCGCCTTAAGCGCATAATCCCAGTAAATCGTTTGCGGGCTCTGCATCAGGGAGCGAAACAGCTCCTGCTCGTCCTCCATCTCGATAGGTAGCAGTCCGGATTCATCTCCGATGACCACATTGGCGCTGCGCAAATATAAGGCAACGCTGCTAAGCAGCGAATTTGATTCCTTCATGAGCGAAAGGGATTTTAACAAATCCTTCGTTTTTTCGAACTCCCAGGAAAAATCCATCCGGTTCAATGAATCATCAAAGGTTGGATCGAGGGAAACCCGACCACGAATTTCTCCAGCCCCGACAAATAATCGTCAATCTGCTGGATGGACTGCTCAAGCTGCATAGCATGCGCCTTGTTAACCTCATTGCTGATGACCTCCGAGCCGAAAAAATAAAAAATGATGCCGGTAAGAATGAATGGGATGCAGCAAATGAGCATGATGATTTTCGTTGTCGTCCAAAAAATCGTTCCCCTTGTTCGTGTAAGTACTTTTAGCATTGTCTATCCCCTTTCGAGTCACAGCACAATTAAACGCTTACATAGCTTTACTATATCAGTTTATACAGATTGGAAGACATATCATTTTACAGTAGTAAATAAGCCTCAGAACAATCGGCAGGAAAATAGACATGAACGAGGTACAGCACATATGGGGAGTATTTGGGTGTAGGAGGGTACAAAAATACAATGTACCTCTGTCAGTAGAGTAGACTCAAGGAATCGAGAGAATTAGGGGGTTACGATACATACGTTCGTATTCGTTGGGATAAAAGCAGGAAAAAACGCTTGGAAATTACTTGAAAAATCGGGATAATTGTGAACGGAATGAGATGATAATTAAAGGGCAGAAGGGCAAGTTAAATGACAGGTGAAAGCTGGTGTCAGGGTCTTAAATGCTTGGGATAAGAGCCTGTTCAAAAGCCTGAGAAACTGAATTTTCGCTTGAATAGGTGTTCGGGATGAGTAATCCCTGCATCGTTCGCCGCGGCGGAGAAAAAGACTGGAGAATCGCTTGGGGAAAAGCCCGTGCGGTTTCCAGTCTTTGGTGTGTTCCTGGACAGGTTTTATTATTCCTGGACAGTTATTTGGGTGAAAAGTCAGGTGTTAGTTATAGGATCAAATGAGACAAAAACAGCCTATTTGGGGCTGTTTTTATAATGTTTATTGAGACTTTTTATATCATACACTGAAATAAACAGCATGTTATTATATGATGACCTGAACCAATACTAACTATCTATTGTCTCTTTAACAACCTTAGCAACTTCACTTTCAACGAAGATCATGTCTGCGTGATCGTGAACATCTGATGCTCCAATAAAATCCCCTTTAGTAGTATAAAATGTAATGTCTTCACCGATGTAAAAGCAATATCTATCCAATCCCTCACTATAAAGTCCATCATCACCATTAGGATAGTTCTTATATTTCACTTCGTTATATTTTGTTTCCAATAACTTAATAAACGCCTTTTCAGCATCTGCAATAATTGCAATTTCATCTTCCGTATGGTAGTTAATTTGTTCATCGATATCTTCAATTCTATCGAAGATATTTATATTTAATTTATCGATTTGAAACATAAAAATTAATAACTCATCTGTTAATCTCCCCGAACTTTTAGGGTATTCGTTCGTTAGTATTTTTAATCTTGCATGGTGGGACTCATCAAATAATCGAGAGAAACTGTCATTATTTTTTGATATCCCAACATAATAAAGTTCATATCTTGTAAAATCCCGATAATTAAATTCTGTATCATCGATAATACGGATAGTTAATTGATTTTTCCAGTAACGATAAAGCAATATATCTGGAGTGTACCATTGTAGAACGTTGCCCTGACTGTCTTTAATACGGAACAGTTTCTCTCCAAGCTCGATGCTAATTTCGTCCTCAATATCTGGCAAGCAATGGTACAAAGAAATTTGTATTATCGGACTTTTGTGAGTTGCTGTTGCTAACTGAAATTGGATAATTCCTCTTCCCTCAGAAATGAACTGCTCATTAATAAATTTGAGTTCTTCTCTGTGACCGATCATATACAACTTACTACCTTTTACGAAATCACGAACCTCTGGAACATTCCATAGCCAGGCACCTTCTTGGTTAGTTATAGGTGGATATACTAGATTCAATTTATTTATTAGTAATTTCAAATAAGATCTGCCCCTCCATGAGATCTCTTTTGTAGTTATACTCAAAAAAATCATAAAAAATAGGAATTCCCAGGTTTATCAATCATATCCTAAAAAACAAGGAACGTAATTACTTTCCCTTAGTCAATAGGAAAACTGCTTTATCGACTTCTGTAATGAAATGCGCCGCGGGAATATGATTATTCACATTCACTTATATGATCAGCTAAGTCTCCAACACATTGGCGCGGATCCAGATTAAATGTAGGAACTCGATCTTAAAGAAATAAATGTTATACAGTTTGAAAATATGAGCAGGTTTGTTCATTTCCAAAAACCACTAGTATAGACTTCGCCCTACTTAAGCCAACATATAAATGTTCTCTGTGTTCCTGAATATCAATAGAATCCATGCCCCATAAAAATACTATCTCAGACTCTAATCCTTTAAACTTATTAACTGTTGTTACTAATACTGAACTATCACTTCTTTGTTCGATATCTGAAAAGTGATGTCCTTTGGGTAGCGGATGTTTCTCAAGCGCTTGTAAATAACCCCTTTTGTTTTTAGCATCTACAATTAATATTGCAATTTTACTAGATTCAACCTGTTCCTCTAGTAATAATTTTTGAATTCTAGAATGGATCCTGATAGCTTGATTATTAATATTAATTGCATCTTCAAACTGCAGTTCCAAGCCGTCTAAATTAGAATGTTCAACAGGGTCTCCTTTATAATATTTATATGAGGCCTTATGAATTTGAACAGTATTTCTGCAGTTTCTTAAAAGTGGGTATATTTCATCTTCAGCTATTGGAAATGTACTTACACGGGAATATAAATTTTGATTATCATCATAAAAGATATAGAATGGACTTGATTTTTCATCAGTCAACATTAATTCAAGAGGTAACCAGTATTCTTCTCTGAAGTCTTGACCCTCATCACATACTATTGCATCATATCTGTCAGTGATAATATCCAAAGAGCATGCAAGGGCATTAGGAAGTTGCACATCAAACTCATCTTCACCAGGATATGTTTTTTTTGCATCCTCTAGTAAGTCAATACCACTCATATCTTTAGCCTCTTTGATATTTGTATAACAAAGTTGATGAAAACTCATAACAGTTAATCCATCTGTATCTTTACAAATTTCAGCCAAATGGTTTGCTAGTGGACGGTTATAACATGTTAATAGTGTTGAAAACCCTTCTCTGGCTAATCGCTTCGCTTTTTCCACAGCAAGTACAGTTTTCCCAGTTCCAGCACCGCCACTAACTACAACCCGCCGTTTTTTCCTTAATATATCCAACACCTTAACTTGTTCGTTTGTTAGGAGTAACCTTGCTTCTTCCTCCATTTTTAAACTGCTTGAGATTAGCGGTTTGATAGAGAAAGATTTTGCGAAAACCTTTTTAAAAATATCTAGTCCCTTTTGCCCAATAGGAGCTGATATTTGATCATCATCAGTCCAAAAATCTATACAATCTTCTACCCACTTTTTAATATCGGCTAAGTTAGTATTTGTTCCAATTAAATCTGCCGGCATATCTGGTCTTTCTAATAGTCTGGGATCTCTAATATCCGGGAAGAACACAGCATGTCCATTCGTAATTTTTTTGCCTCCAAACTGTTTCCACTCCTCGGTTTCAAAAAGCTTTGTTCGGATCGAATATTTTGCTTTTTGAGCTTGCCTTATTGGATCTTTTATTAAATTGTTCTGCCCGTAACGATCTGTAGAGAACCATTGATTAGCAGCAGCATCAAAAGAAATTCCTCCGCCCTTTACTTCAATACACAAGTATCCAAAATTAGGATGAACAATAACAAAATCAGTTTCTCCATCTTGTGCTTCCTCATTTTCTCGCTTAAGAATCCATGCTACTTGGGAGAATACGTAATAACTATTAGGAAGTCCCTCTTTTAAAGCTCGATATACCTTAACCTCACCCTTGGATTCAATCTGAGAGAGTTGTGATTCAGTAAAATCCGGTATCATATTAGCCACTTGCTTAGTCCTCCAAAATATCCATTTGAGTTATATTTATGGGAATTCTTTTTTCTCCACTTTCAAATTCAACAATTAAAAGTTTTAGTTTCCCCCTATTAATTTCACCCTTAATAACCCCTAACCCATGTACAAAGTGATTTATTTTAGTACCTACAATTAATTTATCCAATGGATTGTTTATTTCTGCAATTGCTCTCCACCCATAATCAAGAACATAATTTGTGATTTTATTATACGGATCCTGTATACGGTTAATTCGTACATGTTGTTCATCCGCAACGAATTCAACGACGTATAGCCAAAATTTATCTACTAAGTCTTTGGCCTTTTTCATTTGTGAATGTGAAAGCACTACTTCATAGTTGTTCCACTCACCAATAAAACCAAATACTTTAATATATCGACTTATTTCTTCTGCTTCACCACTAAATGAAATAACATCATAGGCTTCTTCCATTTCAAAAGGTTGAATCGCCCTTCTCCCTGCTTTTTCCTCATATTCAAATACAATTTTTCTAGCTAATAATTGGTATTGCAACTTTCGTTCATATTCCACTCCTAACAAAGAAGACTCAATTGGATTACTTGAAACAAATGAAATCAAACGTTTCTTTTGACTACTGAGGTTGAAATTATCCGTGAATGTTACTGAGCTTGTAGAATGTTCGTAATTATGCTGCTCTTCGAGGCGGTCATCTTCTTCTATATTAGAAGTGCTGTAGATCCCAGAATTCTTCTCTCTAATATAGTGATCTAACTTATTTGGCTTATGGTTATTACCAGAAGAAGTATTCTCGATAAAATACTCATCATCCTCAACAACTTCTATTGATGTCTCAAAATCACTGTCTTCTTCAAGTTGCGGATCAATATCAGCAAAATAATCTAGATCTTCTATGACAATATCATCGTACTTAAACTCTTCAATTTTACTAGGTTCATACTGAATGACAACGTAGCCCTTTGAATTAAGCCAGCTTTCAATCTCGGTGCTAGAAAGCTGTATTATTAACCCCACCTCTCTATCTTTACCTTCCATCTCAAAAAGTGAACTCAAAGAACTACTTAAATTATACAGAGTCAACGGATTATTATATTGACCAACATAATACAACGAATTTGAATCCGTATCATACCACGAATCAACATTTTGATTATATATTTCTATACCAGTTTTATTTGCAAAAGATAAGGATAAAGATCGGGCTTTATAAAAGCTAACTTTTGTAAGTTTCTCTTTAAACCTAATCAAAGTTTCCATTGGATCTTCAGCTTTGACATTCGAAAGAAGTGTAGCAAAGTATTTTGCTTTTTTATGCAACTCGCTTATAAGTTCGAAATCATGACACTTATCTGTTACATTTAGTTGAAGATCATCATTCCTAATAATTTGAATATCAAAAAAATTGAGCAAGATATCTTTGTCTTTTAGTGAATCTGACACTTTAATAAAATATTTTGAATTAGTAGGTGGAAGCTGCCCTTCTACATCAAAAAAATAAAGTAATGAAGTATAATGAAAAGTATCATCTGTTGCCAATAATTTCATATCGTTGATATTATGTTCCGTATCATAAACAGGTTTATTGCTTATAAGTTGTTTATATATAGCTTCTATCTGTTTCAATGTATTTCTATCAACTTGACTATCTTCAATTTTTTTCAATAAACATAAGCAGTCTTGAATTGTAACTTGTGTTTTAATCCCCAAAAATTCTTCTTGTTCTTTATTGAAGCTGATAGACTCATGAACAGCAGGGTAATAATCCTTGATTATATTCCTCAAGTTTTCTGAATATATTTCAGTAGATTTGTAACACTGGTTATTATTAGCGGGTATACTAGGATGGTTTTTAACATAGTATTGAAAATAAGAAATTACTGGCTTATTATTTATTCTTGTATAATAAGTTGTTTTTTCACAATTTGAACGAATTGTTTCCCAACTTCTACATATCATTTTCCAATATGAAATAGAGAAATTGTAATTTTTGCTATGTTCTAAATAGTCAATAATAACAGCATTTTGTAATCCATGCTGTCCATTATTTATATATGGCTTAGTTATGCTATCATAAAAACTTCCATCATTGTCAATAAATTCGAAATAAGATCTTACTGATGGATATTTATTAATCATCGATGTTCTTTCAATAATAGGTTCGATTCTGATACCTATTTTTTCTTTAACCCCCAATTTGATTAACATTAATCTCCATTTATTTATTTCCGATTCTTTTTCAACGTATTTACCGGTTACATACTTGCCTTCGGGAAGTATTTCTTCTATTTTCAATTCTGGCCCATAAAAATCTGATAAATAACATTCACTGGGTAATTCTAAAGCCCCTTTTGTGGTTACCAATTTTAATGCCCGTAAACTTTTGTAATCGTTATCATCGAGTCGACCTTGCTGATATACCTTGAAAACAAATTTCCCTATTTGTATTGCATTATTAGTGTTTATTGAATTGGTTTTTATCATTTCAATTATTGACTTACGTATTATTTCAATATCTGAAGGTTCTCTTACCCCCAACATTTTCAACCAATCTAGCAACTGTTTGTTACTTTTAACACTTTCATATAACCTTTCGTTTATGCATATTAATCCAATTATATTATTAATTTCTTTTTCTCCTTCAAATATCGGAAAATATACATTTTCAGGAGATTTCAAGTTATTACTGTCACTCAACAAAAAAGCAGCTGTCTTCAGTGTTTTTGCCCAATCAAATTTTTGTTTATGAGAATCCTTATTATATAAAAACTGAACAAGTTTTATATTGAACTCTAAATTAGAGTTACATAACTCTATAAACGCTGCAGTTTTAAAAATCTCACATAAATCCTTAATTTCAATTTTCTTAGCGCCTAAAGCTGACAATCTATTGGGATAAATAATTTTACAAGCAGCAACTTCATAATTATTATTGTAGTGGTTGGTGACTATTGAAGGGTTAAATTCCTCGCAATATCCAGTGCTATCTAAAATACTCTCGTTAACTTTTAATAACCCCGCTTTGTCCTGTTTCGGGATAAAAGGTGTCTTTGCAATCGCTACATCAAGTCCATCATTGTATGATTGTTTTAGTTCTGAAGATCCTACGGGTGTATAATGGGTTTTAATCAATTTCGTGAATTCATACTTAAATTTAGTGTTCTCCACTAGTTCAGAGATCCATTTAATTTTACAAATAGCTAGCTGTTTAAATATAAAGTTATTCCAATCATTCTCGAGAATTTGAGTTCTTTCAGCGTTTGTAATAAAATCACCATTAACCAAAAAGCTAAATCCACTTCTAGCCTTCGTTGGTAAATAAGAATAAAATAGAGCATCAGATATTTCTTGTATTTCATCATTAAAAACAGAGGCGGCAAATGTAATTTTGGTATGTGATGAAAATTTCAGTTTATCTGGACATACGGCAGCATCAAGCAATTTTACTTTTTCTTTTGTCTCTTCATCTACAGGAACAACAAATTCTTTATAGATCCACTTACTGCGCATTTGCCCACTAACAAATATTTCCCTCGAATCATCACCAACTTGTTTACAACTAATTTCCAATAATTTTTTATTCATATCAAAAAAAGTGATTTGGCTAACATGGCGCAAAAACAACATGACTCTTGGATCTTCTAAAACATGGAGTATCTCATTCTTAACCTTTTCTCTATCACTTAACGAAATTATTGTGGTAACCTTTGACTTATTGAGCTCTGCTCTAAGTTCGCTTTCTAAATCAGTTTCTTCAAACCATATGGGAATTATCTGCCATGGATACTCTTGTGTATTCTTCCACACATCATAGTGTTTATCAAATTTAAAGGTGAACTTATTGGATAAGATATATACTTTATCACACGTTCCAAATATAGATTTAAAACCAATCCCCTTGTACCCCGTTTTTTCAAGATCTTTTGTTTTACCGCTGTCTCCACTACCCACGTCGGAGATACCACTCACGTCTTCTTTAGTGAAGTGCTTTCCATTATGACTAAATATCAAATTGTTATTTATAAGCCTAAATTCAATTTCTACATCTCTACGGCCCTTGTCCTTGGGAGAGTCATCAGCATTCTGTATCAATTCAAAAACAAATCGGTTTGCATCTCCAAAAACAGTTTTTGTAAGTACATTTAAAAGTCTAGCTAGTGATTTCGAATTACTATCATTTTTTGTTTTATCATCATATAGATCTTGTACGAATTTCTTCTCTTCCATGGGATATTACTCCTACTTATAATTTGGAATAACTTTTTAGAAACTTGTCGCTCTGCCGCGGCATCTTCTTGCAGACACACTATCCGAGATGTGCCCACTTAAATCCCGGAACTCCCAAGCTGCCTTCTCCAAACTCGGTTAAACCCGGACACCAAACACAAAGGAACCTTCTTGCTCTGGTAAAAGCTACAAATCCTACACGGGCCTCTTCTTTATCATTTATTTTAAGCCATCTTTCAAGCTCCTTTAAATCTTCAGCAATAACTAGGATGGAGGTAGCCTCTCTTCCTTTGGCACTGTGAATTGTTGTTAAATAGGCTCTTTCTGCCTCGTTCGGATCTAGGATGATTTGATTCATTACTTGTTGCACTGTTATCTTTTTGATGTCCCTCTTTTGGCTTGGCCAATCATAATCAAGGCTTTTGAGTTTAATACCTATTTTAATCCCTAATCTCTTCTCAGAAAAATCCTTTAGATGCCCCTTTAATGCTTTAAAAAAGCTATCTATAGTCATTACATTGAATTCTTGAGCATTTATCCAAGCAAATACTCCTACCTGTAACTTCCTCCATACCATGCGATCATACTTTATTTCAGAAAGGTTAATAAAATTGGGATTCTTGTTGAAAATTATACGGGCCAATGCCAATTCAATTGCTTCAATACTTTTTCCATATTCCTGAGATTTGTTCAAGAGTACTGCCCTCAGTAATTGATTAACGATTTCGTATCGTCTATAATCAATTTCTTTTAATTTATTGAGAAATGGAGCCTGTTCAATCTCATGTCCATTAATCTTATGTTGAATTTCTGTAAGCTTTTCATGTTTCCTAGACAGAATTAAAAATGGAATATGCTCCTGCTCCGAACCAACTTTTATCCTAAGCTCATGAAAAGCTTCAACCGCTTGTTTTATATCAGCTTTATCCATTAGAAGAATAACGTCTTGCTGTATGCCCACGTTACTTCCATTTGGCAATTGTTTAAAAGTAGCTTTCTTGTTATTGAAATCAACAATTGCCGTTGTACTGCGGAAGTTATTTGTGAGAGTATATTGCTTAAATGCACCAGGATTACTTAACCTACTTTCAAATATTGTTGGTTCAGCCCCCGTAAAACTAAATATCGATTGGTTAGGATCCCCAACGAAAAAGAAGGAAGTAGCATTTAATAATTGAAAGATCTGATCCTGGTAATAAGTTACGTCCTGATATTCGTCAACTAAAATCGCTGAAAAGCGGGAAGTTAGTGCAGCTTTAAGATGCGGGAACTTAGATAAAAGTTGAAACGCAAAATATATTGTATCTTGTTGGTCAATCTTATGATCATCATGTATCATTTTTTTTAATATTGACATTTCACCTTTTGTAATTTTGTTCGACCTAAAACAAATTAAATCACCGGTTTTATCATATCCGATTGATTCTAGTGCAATAACGTTATCTGGTATTTTAAATTTTCTTGAATCTGAGATACTATTAACATAATATTTAGAGAAACCACGAGGTAACAATTCATAGGTTTGTCCAACCTGCGAAAGTAAATAGCTATAGGGAGCTATCAAATACTCATTTAAAAATGAATGTATTGTCCCAATGAAAGTTCCCTGCGGCAAGGAGAACTCATTTTCTTTTTGAAGTCGTTCAAGTATTTCATCTTTAGCCGCATTTGTATACGTAATACAAGCAATATTTGAATTAGGTCTGATTGTGTGCTTGCACAAATAAACGAGGCGATCTATTAGTAGCTTCGTTTTCCCACTCCCGGGACCAGCCGCGACAATAATACTCTCAGTTACAGGAAGAGTAGCAATTTCTTTTCTTAGTTCTTTGGAATCTTTCATTAATCCTCCGAAAGAAAATCCAAAATATTTGTGATATATTTTGGAATTTTTATTTCTTCTCCTAATACTAATTCATCTAGCACATATTGAGCGGCTTTCCCCTTAGTCTCGGCGACAATTAGAAAAGCCTCCTTTTCAAATTCATGGCCAGTTAATGTTTCAATTTTTTCCCTTTCGTCTTTTGTACCTAATTCGTACTTCGCAATTAATTTTTTAAAAAAGTCATGATTCTCGAGTATAAGATCATATTCAAATGTTTTTAGGTTTGTTTGAATGAATACATTAGGTAGTCCTTTAAAATCATTTATTAAGTTAGCAGTTCTAGGGCAAGGATTGGCAGGAGTCTGTTTAGTTGGGAACACATCAACCTTGAGTGTTTCGTTAGACACTGGATCAAATATCTCCCGCTTTTCCGGGTCACTATCAGTCAATACTGCGCATTTTTGGTTTAGACCAGTTTGTCCAAAAAGATGTAAGAACGGTCGGAAAGCGACACCATCGACAGATATTATTGATGCCCCATAGCCTTCTAAAGTTTTTACCGGCTCGTTTTTCTTGCGGCCCTTATTCCAATATATTTCTGCCATTTTGGGAATAAGCAACCTTTCAGCAACTCCCTCTACCAAAAGGGTTTTTCGCCCAAAAAATATATTGGATTTTGTAGCATCAAGCCATCTTTCAAGGTGGCGTTTATATTGTTCTGTCTTTTTATCAAAGATACTGCCTATTTGTTTTGACTGTATTTTTCCGCCTTCTTTATACATCAGAATTAATGAATTTAAATTAACGGATGATGAGATGTGGGTCGAATGGGAAGTTACAAGAATTTGGCCAGCTAAAGACTCCTTGAAGAAGTAGTTGCTTAAATACCTTTGTAAATGGGTATGCAAATGCGCTTCGGGTTCTTCAACTGTTAAAATTGGAAACGTGTAATCAACGCCCTTTTTATCCTTTTTATTAAAGTATTGCGCCAACAAAAGACTAATAAAAAGCAAATTATTATATCCTAATCCGTTAGTCTCAACTGAGTGTACGTTGCCACTGTTGGGACCTATTAAGACCTTTAAATTCTTAAGTAATTGCTCATAACTACTTTCTGCCATTTGAATTTCAGTACGTTGATATAGATGACCTGTTATTTGTTGTAGATAATCATTAATCGCTGCTTGAGCTTTATCTATTTCACTGGATAACTTAATCTGTTTATTTAAATCTTGGGCTTTCAGGATCACTTCATCTTTATTTATTTCGTCTTGGTCATAGGAGCTAATAATTTTATGTAACTTACTAGAAGATCTACTTAAATCAGATGTAGCATCTCTTAAAGCATCCACACTTTCAAAAGTGAATCGTTGGAGCATCTGATGATCAAATATATCATTTGTTTCCTTTTCACCACCAAAAATAACCCATTCATATTGATCAATTGGTATTTTTAAATCTTTAATTAAAGTCGGATTGACTGGTGGTGTTTTTTTACAGTTACCTTTTGGCCTAAAAATATATGTTAATTTAGCTTGCCCTGGTTCCTTAGTTAGCCACTTATAAGCAAGTGCCATTTCATCTTCAGTAGTTATTTCAGATAATGTAACCTCAACTTTAATCGAAGGCCATACTCCATGAACTACTAATTCATTATTAAAATCATCTTGAGTTAATTGTCGGCGTCTCCAACCGTTGTTCGATATAAATATGAGGGACAATGCATCTAGCATATTTGATTTACCAATATTGTTCTCGCCAATTATTACTGACAGTCCCTGGTTGAATTCTATTGTAAAGTCCACAAAGGATTTATAGTTCTTAATGCTCAAGTTAGATATGTACATATGTAATACCCTCCAGCCAATTCCAACTATTTACAAGACTTCTTCTTTAATTATATATGAAAATCCTGCTTTGTTTTGTCGATATTTGTAAATTGACGAAGATATTCGGTTTTCGTCGTACTCAGCCATAAAAAAGAGACCAGTCATGTAAGAACTAGTCTCTTAGTCATAATCTCGAATTAAAACTTTTCGTTTAGATTAAACTCGATTTCAGAAATACCTTCTTGCTCCAGACGCTTTCTACACTCCAACATGGTCTGCAATACTTGAGTCCATCCCAAGTACCGTGGATCGTGCAGCGCGGCTTGAATTTGAGATGCATATTCATTAGATATTGGAGCAGCTTGTTGCTCGTACTTTAGTAGCACGGCGGAATTCATCCATAATGGCTCTAAAGAGGGAAACAGCTGGTTTCTTAAAAACTCAAAAATGCGGATACCTCCTAAGTCGATATCTCCCCAATGCATGATAAATTTAGGGCGATCAGACTTATAAATTGCCAATGACAGCAGACTTAAAAAGTACTGCAAGAGACGATGCGGAAATCCCCCCGTATAGATGACCAACTCTTCGGAGGCATAATGTTCTCGCTGTTCAATCCACTGATGGTAGCTGGCCAAATTCTCAATCGTAATAATTCGGCCTGCTTCGGTAGAGATATCTTTTACAAGTTCAATTGTCTGGCTAGATAATCCGACGCCGCCCATCAATTTTTCTGTCGATATCCAACCCTCGTCTTTTATCCGAAGGCGGAGAGGGCCACACAGATAAACATACTGTGGATTTCGGGACAGTCCGATCAAATCAAGCCATTCTTCATCTGTCTCCCTCTGTTCCGCTGAAGCTTGCTTCACCACGGATAGTAGCCGTTTCAATACTTCCCGTTCCAAATGTTTGGAATCTTGAAAAACCTGTTGACTAAACAATCTCAAAGAAATCACTTTTTCGCCAAGCTTCGGAAGTTGGAGCAGCGCCCGCACTAGATCAGCATAACCTGAAGGACTGTCTAGATCGAGATATGACGCCTTTCCTTCAAGCAGACCTATCCGAACTTTTTCTGCCCATTCTGCAATCCAAGACCACGGATGCAGTAAAAGTGGTTCTAATATATCTCTCAAGCGATTAAACTTATCTCGGAGCGGCATCTTCTCTGAAAGTGAATATGCTTTGGCAATCATATCCCAATTGAGATAAATCCGTTCAACTTCTTGAAAACTGCGAAACTTGACCCACTTCAAAGCTATGATTCCTTGCAATTCCAATCTTATCATGACGTCGTTCATCCATTGACGCTTCATAAAATCCATTTCATCGGTATAATCCAAATTAAACGGACTTTTAGACATGACGAATTGCGGCCTTTGTTTACCTGGCTCTCCACTTTGAAAGGATTGGCTCTGTTCATATTTATCCAGAAGCACGCTTAAAAGCTTTCGGGAAAAATATTGCTTGAACTCCTCCTCTTGTCTATCGATTCCAATCTGATCCACACATTATCTCTCCAATCTTCATACATGGGAGCGATTTTCTAAAATAATGTTTCTTGTCCGTTAGAAACGTCAGGAATCCCTAAAGATGTTCCGGTTGGATTAATCTCTGTATCATTATGTTCCTCCGCATCTTCCAAACGATCAATCATGTCCACGTAGCACTGATAATTATATTTGGTGACAAACAATGTGGTTGAAACTTCAGGTGCCATATGCTGCATTTTCTCATCGGGTACCGCAGCGATTAGCTGAAGTCCCAATCGTTTAATTAGTCGAAGACTCGACTGGATTCGCTGTTCATCCATCTTGTTAAAGGCCTCATCAAAGACAACGAGACGAGATGTTTTATTGTTAGAATACATATGATGAAAAGAAGCCAGAATGGCAATATAAAAAGGAGTCTGTGTCTCTCCCCCAGATTTCTCCTTCAGCACCTGTGAAAACCTCGATTTTGATCCGTTGCCAGAGGTAACTATAATATCGAAGTCCAGATACTGGCGGTAGTCAGTAAACTCGTCCAGTTCACCGACTTCTCCTCGAACCAATTTTTCAAATAATTCATGAAGAATTGTAGTTCTATCGTTATCAGGAAAATCGAACAGTGAACCTTTTTCCATTAGCAATGGATCCATGATCGCATCGTAAAATTTCTTGTATCGCTCACTCGCAGTAACCTCAAAGTGATATCTGTCATCTGAGAATGGGAAGTTTCGCAAGGCAAAGTTAAGCTGTTCGAATTCTCGACGGGCCATCCCAATTGCTTCCCGCAGCTTGAATATGAAGTGAGATTTAAATTCTTCCTCTGATTCCGTGCGGGCAGCTTCCACTTTTAACTGATACTCCGGAATGTTTAAGTGCGCAATATTTTCATATAACTGGTCATATGCCGTATTTTCCTGATCCTGAACATCAGCATTACTAGCATGGTCCACGTTGTAACGAGTACGAAGTTTAACTACTATTTTGAATTGTTCATCTCGCAACGTCTGTTGACCCTTCCAACTAGTATTATAGTTCTGTATTTTCTGCCAAGTGGGTATCGTTTGCTTCTCAGCTTCTTCGTAACGCTGCAAGGCACGCTGTTCGCCTTCTAATCCCCATTCGACTATCCATTGATGGCAACCTTCCTCTGCTTCTCGAAGTTTATTTTCATGAATAAAAACATTGGCGGCTGCTTGCTTGCATTCCGACTCCAGCTTCCCTTTCTGCTCTCGAATTTGCCCAAGTTTGTCCAGCCATTCCTGTTCCGAATGTCGCCATTTCTCATATTCATCTTTTAGATACAGGGATTCGGTAAGATCCAAAGTGTTTAAGCTCGAACGGTCTTGTTCTAGTTGATGAGATAGCGCCGCGATCTGTCTCATAAGGCCAATGTTTCCCGCAAGACGGGTATACTGCGATTCCTTTTCTTTTAACAGACGAACCCATATTTGAAATTCTCCATGCAATAGCTGTCTCCTGGTATGTAGTTCCCTCAATTGTTCAAGTTCTGTCCGCCTTATCTCCAACTGACGAATGATCGCTTTCGCTCCCATGTACGGAATCTCATACTGTTTCTTAGGCATCTGACGAGCAATTAAATTGCTGTATACCATGCAACTTTGTGTCACTGCAGTGCGATGACGACGAAGCTCCTGTTCGTTGGCAGCTTTTATTACCCGTCCAAGCAAATGCTCCACGTGAGCCTGTATGACAGGGTGAACAGTCTCTACTTCACGAGCCAATGATCCCGGTTCGGCTGAGCCGAGATATCTTTTTTCCTTTTCAGTATCTACCAGCCCGACACCTTCCAGCTTGTACTTCCACTTTTCCCGTTCGTATATGCCAAAGGCTTCAGCAACATACTCTGGTTCTACAAGAAGATCAAATCGTTGAGTATTCAAGTACCCCTCAATACCATTTCTCCAATTCTCGTCGATAAGCTCAGCTTCTTCGCAAAAGATCCATACAGATGATCTACCCTTCAATCCTTCTTCAAGAAGAGCCTTTAACTGACGCACGGGTTCTGCATAGCTACGCCGCTTTTGTTCCAGTTCCCTAATAACCTGTTCGAGTTCGTGAATCTGTTCTTCATTAACCTGGAGAGCCTCCGATAATCGGGACTCGCCGATAACAAGACGGTGATGCCAACCCGATAGGGCAGCCCCCATCTCACTAAATTTTACGAGCCATTCCTCATCTTCCTGGCTTTCAACAATCCCGAATCGGACGATTTCCAATAAATGCGTTAAATTCTCTTGATGCTTCGCCATAGCCAACCTGTCTCCAGGCTCTATAATCCAATATTCATTGTTGGGCCAAGCCGCAAGCCGTTCAATAAGCTCCAGTTCCTGTTCCAGCTGTCGTTCATACGTTTGCCGCAGGCGGATAAGCTCCTCCAGTTGCTCTTCCTCTTCTTCAACTCGCGATTCAAGCTCCCGTTTCCGTATTTCTGCCGCATTATTCTGCCAACGTTGGTAAGCCACTTGGCTTTCCTCGCTCGCTTCCTTGCGCTTTGTATCAGCGAGCTCAATATTTTCCAAGGTCAACGTCAACTGATTCTGCGCGTAGAGGAGGTTCTGTTCCATCTGAACCTTGTTTTCGCGTTCGTACTCTACTTTTAAACGACGAATCACGTAGTCCTGTTCCTTAACCGTCTCCCCGTACCGTACATATAACCGATAGCTCTCCTGAATACCCTCAAGCTGTACCTTACGTTCCTGTAAACGTTCAAGTTCAAGTTTGTAGCGTTCGTGAAGCTCAAAATTGTGTTTCAACAATTCCAACTGAAGCTCACGTCGGTCAAGAATATAGTCATAAACGAAATCTCGGATGTTTTGAATGGGCTTAAACGATAACGCCTTGGTAAAAACTTTAAAGAATCGATCAGGAAGTCCGCCCATCCTTGCCAAAAGTGCTTTCAAATAATTAGACTTGTTACGTTCAAACAACGACTTGTTCCGCCCAGTTCTTCCGCTCGCTGTCACGGAAGTTGGTCCGTATCGGCGGCGGAACTCTTCTCGATTCAACAGTTCACCGCGATCATTAACGAACCTCAGATTCTCCAGTTTGGTTTCGGCCAATATGAAATATTCTTCCTCATAAGAACGATCTCGGTACACATCTACAGCAATCCCGATAACAAACGATTCCCGCTTGTTCTCATCATAAAATTCGGACACTATATATGTGGTAAAATCCCCATCACGCAGAAAAGAACGGTCGTCACTGCCAATTTTCCCTTTTAAATAATTGATATAACTCCGCTTCGCCTCGTCAGTGGCGGCATTAAAGCGAATCAAACGTTGATCGGCCACAAATAAAACCTGGAGCGCGTCGATAATCGTAGATTTGCCTGCACCGTTTTGGCCGGTGATAAGCGTCTGCTTGCCAAATTCCATAGGCGTATCTTTAAAATAATGCCAGTTAATCAATCGCAACCGTGTCATCCATTTCATCCAAAATGCCTCCTTCCTGTCCGGTTTCATACCGTTCAAGGCGTTCAGTGAGTTGCTTTATTTCATCTACCTGAATTACATACATCCACGTATGAAACAGCTTAAACCGTGCATCGTCGGTTCGGTTATCATTATCTAGCGTTTCAAGTAATTGAAACTGAATACACAATCGGATCAGCTTATCCAGTACGGAGCGATTGATCCATTCTAAGCGGAAAGTTTCATATTTACTTCGAATATCATACAAAGTAACCATCGGATAATCGGATAATGTTAATCCTTGACGTTTCTCTTCATATAAAAGACGGAGTACTAGCAACCATACGGTGTGATCCCGGTCAAGCCTTCTCCTGAGACGGCTATCTTGAATGTGCAAGTAGACACATTCATGACGTTCGTCAACTGTCAACTCCCAACCCAAAAATTGAAAATAGGCAGATAGCTCTGCACGGTTTCTACGGATGACTGCGTACATCTCCCGTTCTTTATCCTTGACAAGCAAGTTTACCTCAAGTAGCCGATTAATAGCTTCCCTTAACCTCACCCGTTCCGAGTCAGCCAATTCCTGAAACATCATCTTTGTTTGGCCCCCTCTTTTGCTCGATAGTATGATTATCAAACCGATATCCTCCAATCAAAAGCACTTGTCGCTCAGCTTTCCGTCGAATATTAAAACGGGAGCCTCCATCATTTCCATACAAGTATACATATCCGAGTAAAATAAATTCCTCAGCAGTCTTTGGCGCCAATTCAAGCAGCTCCATCTCCGTTCTACCCTCTAATCTCTGCAATACATAATCGTCTACCTTCTTACGGGTAACGGCTTTTCTTATTTTTTCGACGCTTTTTCCTTTCAGTTCCTCTCGTATATGGTCTGGAATATCGACAACAACATGGACTTCAGGTTGATGCGGCGCTCTTTTTCGCCGGGGAGGCAAGAGGGAGTACTCTGTGAGAGTTCTCGTCTGACGAACGGAAAAAATCCGATCTTCCTCATCTAACGGTGAATTTCGGTTAAGCATTTCAAGGAGCCTTGCAATCTGTTGCTCTGTTCCTTCATTCTGCTGGCTTAAATAGCGTGCCCGCTCGTACGAAGATCGCAAATATTGATTGTGACGGACATCAATTTGATAAAACAATTCATCTAAACCAAGAAATGTATCCTCAATAAAAAAAAGGGCTTCCTTAACCGCCCGTTCAGCTTCCTCAATTACGGCATAAAGGCCGCTTTTTACGCCGTCGAGAACCGCTTCCTCTAACAATGTGGAATCCAACAGCCATTGCTGTACAGTATTCAGTATTTGCATCCGATATTTTGCTACGTGATCGGAAGTTTTAAGCCGATGATAACTCTTATCGATAATTTGAGACTTATACTGTTCAAAATGATGATCCAGCACGTCTTGTATTGTGGTTTTCTGAACCACTTGTTCCATATGGGATTTCATATTATTATACAAAGTTATGAGTTCCTGCCGAAACTGCCTGCTTACTTCCGCCGCGCTGAGGACTGCCGAACAAGGCTGCTGCTTCGCTGCTTCACCAGTGAGAGACTGGTAAATGAGAAAGGCAAATCGCTGATATTCTACCGTTTTTGCCTCACATAGCTCTTTAAATAGTCCGATAAGTTTACTGGCATAATGAGGTAGCACCAGGTAGCGATCAAATTGACTGCGTGTTTCAACATCCACCCACCGCATTCTTTCCAAGCGCCGAAGAATCGCGTTTGCTTTTGCCCTTGTTACTTCTTCGAGAGAAATTTGCTCAAGCCCATGCTGAATCGGCGGTTTTTCCTCTTCATCCAAATCGCTGATAGATTCCCCTAATTCCAAACGAGTTTCCAGCAGTTCTTGAATCAAATCCCGCATCACCTCATATCGGACTCCAAACCGCTCAGACTGGGTATTTTCAAAGAGTAGCAATAATATTTCCGCATAAATCTGTTTATTTGATCCCGTCAATAGTTGAAACAGTCCTTCGGGAATCACATCAAATAATTTCATGACTTTCAACCCATTTCCTTAGGGTACGTTAAGTTTTCCATGTGCTAGCCAGGATCTTTAGGGAGTTCATTGTTCAATCCCCCCCTTATAAGCCAGCGTCTCATTCTTAGTGCTTACTTAATCCTTATAATTCTACATTTTCCCCAATTTCCCTGCTTACCTCAATTCGTTTATAGTCCATAGTGCCTACATTTTACAGAACTATACATTGGAGTATTGATTATAACTTACTGTTTTTCAGTGCAAACAACCCCATCATTAATCTGATGGGGTTAACCTTCAAGCGGAAAGCAATTGAGCTTTATCTCATATAAAAATCACGAAGCTCCAAAACATCGTAGAAACTCATGTGCTTAAGTTCCTCTTTAGTAAGCGGTTCATATTTCTCACTTATCATTCCATGATTGTGCAGTTCCAGTGCAATCAGTTGTCTCCAAGTCTCAAACATCGCGATAGTGGCATTTATTTCTGATCTCTCAGTTGAACCAAATACATAATTATCGAGTCCATACCTTCCCTGAATATCTAGCAAAATCGATTTTATTATGGATAATGCAATGTCATCTTTCAGAAGTATCCTCCCCCTTGAAAGGACAGATAACGATAATCTCCAATGTTCTAGTTTCATACAGAAACTTTTCTTCCGCATACTAACCTTTATATGTTTTTGAAACATTAACCGGCTTAATTGGAATAACATGAAATCCGTCCTGCCGTCTTTTTGTTGCCAAGCTTATCTCAAACTCTGTTTGTAAGGAATCAACAGATATCCATTCAACATTTGCGTGTAGTTCCAATCGATCGATAATTCGCCTAATCATTTTTTGAGATGTACCTAATATTACCAGCTTAGATATGTTAGCTTTATGGATATAGTTCTTGACTTCATTTTTGTGGTCATCCCAGTGGAATATAGCTCTCTTCATCGCGGCATGGATGAGATACCTTTCACATTTTGCAGAGACCCCATCGACATGAGATTGCTCGACAATTAATATTCCATCATCAATTATTGCTTTAACTCCTAAATTGTTTGCCAGTACTTGCACTTTGTGACTCTTGCCCGTCCCACTTTTACCGTATAATCCATATATCTTCATAATAAATTTACCTCGAATTCTTTTACTAAAGCTGGAATACGACGTCAACATGAATCATTTAGCTCGATTGTTTAAATCTAGAGCTAGTCAATCTCAATGTTTATTTGATGGACTACATTTTTGGATTTAAGCAGCATTCTATAAATAAGAAGCGCCCTCTTTAATCCACTAATTCTCCCGTTCAATGATGCATTGTCAGTATCATCATTAAGTTCTTTCTCAAGCTGAGATATTTCTCTTTCTAGCTGCAAAATATAATCGTTTGAAACTGAAAAATCATCATCCTGCATCACTATACTCGGCCTCGCCTAAATTTTCGATAAGACTATGATAGTACATTCCAAGTTCTATTTTACCCCACATGTTTATTCCAGAATATTTAGTAATGTTGGTCTTTGACACATTGATATCATTTTCAATCAACTGTTTTATAGTTTCCTTTATTTTTCTCTTTGCTTCGTGCAATCGTATTTCAGCTTGTTGTCGCTTTGAAACACCCACCTGTTGATGAATCCACTCTGCGAAATCTGGACAATTCTCTTTAAGCCACTTTCTTCGCTTTCCAATAGCTGCATATACGCTTTCACAATTGAAAGGCTGTTCTTCGTTCAACTTTTTCTCAGTATATTCTCTAGCTGTAGACCAATAAAATTGAATCTCATCTGACTTAAGCTGCTCATTCTGTTTTTCGCGTGCCGCGGCAACCTCATCAAATAAATTATAGTAGCCTAAGACACCATGTGATACTCCATAGCTCTCATAAAAATCTTTTGACGAGAATGTCTTCTTTTCTAACTTGCATATTTCTTGGTACTCGACAAGTTTTTGATCTAAGTCTTTATGGACTCGTGGCTCCTTCTCTTCCTTTCTTTCATTATGAATTAAATACATTTGTACTTCCGATGTATAATAGTATATGTAAAATTCTAGTGCGCTCCAGCCAAATAGTTTATTCGCAATGGCGACCATTCTATATCTAAATCCGCCAACATGCTTTCTTAATATTTTAAATTTATTTACAAGTCCTTCTTCGGTTTGTAAATTCAAGTTCGATAAAAACTTATAATCTTTTGGAATTAATTTTTGATTATACATATAACCGATAATAATATTAATCTTATGTATCGAAATCCCAGCTAACATTTGACCCATCTTGTTTTTTGATACTCCAACTTCCAATAATGGAAAAATAATATTTGAAACTAAATTAATAGTATTTCCTATCTCACTCCACTCTCCAGTTTTTTTATCATACCCATATGAAATAAAACATGAAGTACAGATTGATGATGTATGGTGTGTTACACTTGCCTTACTGTACTGACTATACTCGAACATGGTGGTAGTCATACCCTTAAATTGGCACCATGGCGTAGAACAAGGTCCAAGTTCAGTTTTTCGTTGATCTTCAAACAAGGACTGAATAAACTCTTGACTTACATCAACTGTTTGAAATTCGTCAATGGAATAATTACTTTTTAGTAAAAAGCGAATCAAAATGCCAATTATTGAATGATATTTAGAATCCTCTCCCCTAATTAGACGCCTAAGGAACTTAATCTCACCCTTAGTTATATATTTAATCCTGCTCATTTTATATTTATTCTCTTGTGATTGTGAAAGATACAACATCTTCAAAGCTAGCGTTTGTTGCAAGTTAAAATCGTCAATTCGGGACGATATTGCCCCCTTGCGTCGCAATAGTCGCTCCCACACCTCATATATTTTTAACTGCATGGAAAATTGTTGCTGAACCTCTTTTACTACGCAATCTTCATAACCGAAACTAAGCGGATATGCACAGGAAACACAAGAAGGTATCATCATTTGTTCCCTTGTAAAAGGTTGGATTTTACCGCAATTATTGCATACAGATTCAATGGGAATGTTATGTATTTTGCATATTTCGATGTCTTTAATCTGCCAAATCAACTTATATCCTCTATTTTCCAACAAACATTTTCTGCAAAATTTTCTTTTTTTAGTTTCTATTAGCAAACTTAGCCGGAAGGATATGTCGTCTATTTCATTCAAAGGGTTATCGTAAATCTTTACAACTGCAGGATAGTAGGTGTGAGAGAGAAGTTCATCATGACTCATACCCAACAGGCTTTCTAATAAAGAAACATCAACTTGTCTGTACGGTATTAAATCCACGTGATAATATCTTTTAGAGTATATTTTGAGATAATCTTGTGTATTTATTGTATGTATGATTCGTAAAAAAGACGTTCCATTCGCCTCGGCTAACCGAAATAAATAACTGGTTAGCGCCTCTCCCTCCTCAATCTTTGGCCTAACAGCATATCTTTTTTCATCTTGCATATGCCTTCCCCCAATTATGATGCTACTGCAAATATTTCTTTATTATGTTCTAATTTCATTTGTTCGATTTTTTCAAGTAACCAGGGCGCGTAACGTTTAAGATATAGATAATCAACACTAGTAGCTGCATAAAGTTTCTGTGTATATATTCTTTCGTCAGAATGAGCGGCAAAGTAAGCATCTATTTCCTCTTCCATTAATCTAATCCTATTTTGACGCATTGCTTTAACTTGCCTTTTTCTATAAATCCCCACCAATTCAGAGCATTGCTTGTTCCTGATTGTTGTAGCAGAGGTGCCCGCGGCTAATGCAACATTTGGAAGGTTAATAGTAATGTTTTCCTTTATTAACTTCTTACAAGTGCTTTCAATCCGTTTCTTGTAGAAGGAATCAGTAGCATTAATTTTTTGCCTTCCTGAGGACTCAACTGAGGCTTTAATGACCGAAGAATGATATCGATGCAACAAAAACTGTTCGTAATTTTGCCATTCTCTCCAGTATCGTACCTCTTCTAAGCTCACTCCTTCAGAGAAGGCTCGTATAAATCGTTCCAGTAACACCGCATCAATTTTCCCCTTATGAATATCATTTACTATCACATTTTGGTTATGAAAATATGCCATTACACGACGGATACGGTCTCGTTTAAGTCCAAATATTTTTTCCTTCTCCGGCCATGTAAGTCTTGTAATGTCTCTGGTTTTCAGTATTTTATAGGCATTGATAAAATAACCTCTCTCAACAAGTTTCTTTCCCTCATTAAAGGCATATTCACATCCGCATGACTTACAAACCATATAATACGATAGATGCTCTCCGCTTTTCGTTGTATTTAGAACGCCCGTAGGTACTAATTCACCAACTTCTCCATACTTTTCACACCACGGCGCTTCACAAGCTGTCATTTTCGCTAAATGTCCAATGCTCTTCTCGTGAAGTGAATCTACAAACTCCTGTGGAACAGAAAGTACCAGAAAATCTTTAACATGCGTCTTCATTTTATATAGTGTAAATAATAAATTTGAGAGATGCACAGATCTTCTTTTTTGCAATGTTCCTCGTGCACATTGGAGCAGATGCTCCACGCAGCCTTGAGAGCGCTTTGCCACGATAATCTTTCTATTAAAGTAACTTTGGCACTCATTCAAGATGTAAAGTAGTCTTAAGGCTGTTTCTGAATTTGTGAGGCTCTCTCCAGTATAGTTAAGTAGATACTCCCAGTTTTCTGTAAACCATACCTGTTGTTCCATTTCTACTTCCGAGATCTCTTCTTTGCTCCCGATAACCTCCGATAGTCTATTACTACAATGAGGACAGCGGTTTACTTCACGAATGCTTTGATAAGCAATTGTTTCTTTGCAATGCCCACAGCAGTTGTTTAACTTATTCTTGTGTATGATACAGGTATCTATTGTGTCAATCTTCCATAACAAAGGATAGGTTTTCGAAGACCTCAGACATTCCGGACAATAAGATAATTTGTCTCTGATTATTTTATTTAGTATTCGGCTGCTCTCACCTTTTGCTGATTCGTTAAATGTTCTTATAACATTTGCAAAACTACTTCTATGCACTTCTTCATAACTTAATCCGGTAATTGCAGTAATTTTCGATGCATTTAACAAGCTCATTGGATAAAAATCTATTCTTTTTAAATCACCAGAATGCAACCGAAACTTTTCATTCAGTTTCATTGTTTCTAATAAAACGAGAACATCCGTTCCAAAAGAGTGTGATAAATTAATAAAATAACTGAATAATGATTCATTATGGCCAAGTCGTCTTTTCATAAAATGAACCGCCTTCCAGTGAATTTTATTATTCATTATTCACTGAAAGACAGCCTATTAAACTAAAAGAATATCTATCAATACCCTTTTTGGAGCATTGTTTCCATTTCCTCCTCGGTTAGATCACCATTAATATTTTCATAGGCTTCGAGTAATTTATCAATGCTCTCTTCATTAAACTGCAATTTTGAAACATCTCTGAAATCCTTTTCGAACAGTCCCAACAAAGAAAAGAATTCTTGTATTACAGGTATCAAAATTCCGAGCAACCCCTTACTCATACCAAACAACAATTCTGGGAGGCCGGTTTCAACCTCCCCTAATCCTAGTTTTTCAGGGAGAGCAATTTGTTCATCTATAGCCTTCAATAGGTTGCACCACTCTTCATCACATTTATCGAATCGACGCATATAATATTTGGGGTATCTTCGAAAGTTTTGAAAATTAATTTTTATAAGAGTAGATTCTACTTCTGGTGTCCCCATTAATACCAATGTTATATTTGCCTTGTTGGCTATTTTTTTAATGGCATTCATTGCGGCTTTATAGGGTACATTTGACGTTAATATATAATCAAGCTCGTCTAATATAAGTACCTCAACTTTTTGCTTTTTTAATAAGGTAAATGTCTGTCGCTGAGCTTCTCCTATTGTAATTCGCTTCGGTATCTCAGGGAATCCAAGAGCAATAGATATGTTCTGATATAATTCTTTTATTGTGAATGGGTCAGGCAATTCTAAATAAACCACAGGCCTAATGTCCACCTCCTCTAAACCATCTTCACTTAATTCAGTGTGTCCCGGATTATTCTCTGCGTATCGCAATCCCATCTGGCTTTTTCCCACACCTGATGGACCGATTACTGAAATATGCCTTTTCCCTGACTTAGAGGATCCCAACTTGTATTTATTTTGCGTTCGAATTGAGTCAAGAAATGACCATATTTTTGTTATTTTCGGATGCGTTATGTTTAAATTTGCTACCCGGTTCGCGATCTCCAGCTGGATTGTCATTTAATTATCTCCTTTGTGAATATTTTTGTTTCGCAACTTGCAATAAGCTTTTAATTGATTTTTCCGATGTGCTCTGTTGAGACTGCGAACTGCCAGCAACTGTAGAAAAATCAAAGCCTATCTTTTCACTCATTTTTCTAGATGTTTTCTTCTGGGTATATGTTTTTTCAACCATTTCACGCAATTCTTTACGTCCCTGCTCCACCAATGCATCCGTCATTTTATTTTTTCTGGATAATAAACCTTTTGCTCTTAAATCATTCTTAACCTTGTTCCATTCGTACCGATTTAGACCTTCAAGCACACCTGCAGATGGGTACACTGCCGGAACGGTCACATATTCCCCTGTACCAGGTAACTGAAAGTAAATATAGGTAAGATCATCGTCGTCATACTTAATATTGTATTGAGTCTCTCGTTTACCTATTAGGTGGGAAAGAATATCGGCCTTATATTGTATATGATCCTTTGTAATTCCAAATCTAGTGTAAGGATGCCTTGAAGTAGGAAGCAAAGAAAGAGATATAATCTCCTCATCCTCTGGAGGGAAGAAATCCGGATTGCCATGTTCCTCGCATCCTGTTTGATAACGTAAGACAGGAACGTTACATTCAAGTGGTAAACCCTTATGTTCCTTAAAATGATAAACATCGACTATCCATTTGATAATAAATTGTTCGATTTGTTTTAACGTTAAGCATGCTTCGCTCGAGGGATCCCTATCACCCTTATCCATAATATTTGATCCTGTGTAACCCGGTAATTCGCTTAGCACATTATTTATAGAACCCATAAGCCTCTCGATAACCCCACCATAATGAGGGGTTTTTCTAGGACGATATCTGACTTCGGATTCCAAAGTCTCGTCAATCATCTTCTTGACATGCTCACTAGTAAAATCAGATCCATTATCTAGATATATAACTGATGGAACTCCAAAAATTGGCCACTCATTAGTTGTTTTGTAACGTTCTTTTGATCTTTTACAAAATAGTCCCTGTATAATAGCCTTTCTTACCTTTGCTGAGGAGGGGTCATCAAATGAGAGATGCATACACCATATTGACCGGCTAAAAACATCAATTCCCAATGTTATAAAAGGCCTATCTATCGGCTGACCTGTTACCTCAGATGCAGCGATTATATCTAGTTTAGTATGATCAATTTGAACAATATGGAGTGGGTATAAAGCAGCTTTTTCTGAATATCCCCGTTCAGTTGGCATATACGCCTCCATACCTTTTCTGCCGTGTCTAAAAATGGAAACCGTTCTTTCACTTAGCTGCTTGATCAGCGATCGAACAGTTATATACGGTATCTTTTTAAGTCCAGCTTTACTGCACTCGGTTTCTAAAATTTCTTCTATTTTACTGACCTTTAACTTGCGAGTGGATAAGTATTTGTTCTCGATAGCACTTTTTATTATTGAATGATATTCCACAGGATATTTCGTATATATAATGTCAACAACTTCATCTGGATTCCTAGGACTGCATATTTCAATTGCGTATGTATCTGCTCTTTGTATGTACTCTTTATCGTTTGCCCTTATAAAACATTCACTACCGCTTGCTGTCCCAGTTACCCCCGTTTTTTGATAATTTCTATATTTGTTTAGATAACGCATAAATGTTGAACGGCTAACCGATTTATTACTCTTCTTCAATTTCTTAAGAATTCTCTTTATCAGTTCTTCCTGGGATAAGGTTTTTATTTTTTCATTTTTGTTTATATATTCTTTATTGAACCTCTCGTTAAATTGAATTAATGCTTTTACATCTCCATTTTTTATTTTTTCTAGAAGCAATACAGGAAGTATAAGATTATATTTCCAAGAAACTTCATCCCGCTTTTCCTTATCGAGCTTATCAAGGTGGATTTCAAAATTTCCTTTTTTCTCTTTCCTTCCTACCTTATGCCCTCCGCAAAAGCTTGAATCCGAAATTATCTGTTCCAACTTAAATTCGTAAGTCTCAAGGTCACCTTCCGACCTTTGCAAAACGACAGTACTACCTTTTAACGCGACGATCTTATGATTTCGCCCTAAATACTGAATTTCACTGTTTAAGCGCAGATTCATTTTCATACTTTGTCTTCCCTTCGCCAAACAATAGTCGACCAATTGGGTGACCGTTTGTATCAGAAGAAATTCGAATTAGACTGTGGCTTCCGACTTCTTCAAAAACATTCACTTCAATTTTACCTACAGCTATAAGATGATAAATGAGTGGTTTGACATCGTTAGGATGGTGTTTAGGATAAAAGCTTCTTGCTAGTTCACCTACAGTGATTGGTTGATCAAAACGAAGTTTAAATAAAACATCATTAATTAGATCTTCTGTATAATGTCTGCGTTCACGCAAATTTCCATGAAGATAATTAATATTTCTCAATACTATATCAGGCAAGTTTTTTGGATAAATCACATCATAATTCCACCCCAGATTCGAAGCTAATAGTTCGCACCGCTTGTTGCACTGATTAAAACTGCCTCCTACATCTTCTGGGGATTCTTTGATCTGATACAGTAAAGGTTTACTACCATTTCGGAAGACTAATACATCCGGAACGTGTTTCCATGATTTGTTGCTTTCAACTGCTGATATTACAGGTATGGAAACTTCAATCGGCTGAACGTAATATCGGATAGTCGATTTATCCAGTTCTAAGTAATAATAAAAAAAGCATTCGTTTAATGAGTGATATTCAACTCTTCTCTTCATTTTACGACTACGAAAGCCACCTATAAGGTGAGGCCTTTGCCAACTGATTTTATTGTCTACTCTGCGCTTAGGCTGGAATAGCTTGTCCTCCTCAATCCAGGTTTTATCTGACCAATGAGACTGTTCCATTTTCCTAACCCCCCTTAGCACAAATTGATATAGCCGATCAATTTCTTTTCGTAATTATGTTTTCTATGTACTTGCATGCTGCATTATATCCTTCTTGTGAATCTTCGAATTTCTCTCCATTAACAACTATCGAAGTAACAAACAGATTCATGAAAAAGCGATAATGATTACGATCTACTTCACAATATTCTTGCATTTCCATTGCACCGTGACCATCATCTATGTAAACTGGACCGCCGCAAATGGGACAAATATTCTCCTTAAGAATAAAACTACCAATAATTTTGTTTTTTTCATTCCGATTTCCCATTTTTGATTTCCCTCTTATTAAAATAAATATTTTGATGTTGAAAGTCATGGTTGGTCATACTTGAAACTACGAGTACATCGAGTACGACGCTCGCGGTCAATAATAAAACTTCATCATAAAATAAATTAAGTCGTTATTAATTAATTTAATTAACGCATCTTTTTATTATATTATTAACCATATCATTGTTTGTCAACAAGAAACTCTACAAATTCGTTACTTTATGCTATACTTATTTTGCAATACAAAAGTGTTCAGTTTTATATTCAGTTCTATGAATACTTCTTAATACGATCCAAGTTTTCTTTATGGGGGCTTTAAGCATGTCTACAATGGGTGAACGTATTCGTATCTTACGTACAAACAAAAAGTGGAAACAAATGGAGTTGGCCAATTTCATTGGTGTATCATCCCAAGTTATTTCAAATTGGGAACGTGGTTATAGTTCTCCTGACAATGAACATGTTGCAAAGTTGGCAAAAGTTTTTAATACCTCAACCGATTACCTCCATGGAAGAGTGGATGATATTTTCAGCGATCAACTAGACATGGCTACAAGGCTGAATGTCCTCGGGGAAGATAATAAAGATCAAACAAACAAATTCTTTTCACAAGTTCCTGATGAGTATGTCTCTTTTGACATAGTTAAATTATTAAATTCAGCATATGGGATCACATTACAAAATAACGAATTAACCCGCGACGAGAGAGAGCTCCTCGTGATGCTAATAACAAGTACAATCGCAAAAATTAGAGAGATTAATCAAAAAGTTTTACACAAGGTAGAGGATGAACTTGATGTTAAATTTTTTATGGCTAATAACGGAGAAATTTTTAGATGAGAATTAATGAAGCTGTACTCTCTGGCAACTTAAGAGTTCCCCTTCAACTTGTTCAATTCTACTTTCAAGTTGCTTCATATAGACTAACATCTCTTCAATTGTTCTCGGGGTAATAAATCCGGGGACACCTTCCTTTTCGAGTTTTATTCTTTTTTCGAATTCCTTGCTTTTCCGCGGCTCGATCGGCCCCACCGGTCTTTTTTGTATTTCTTGAGTTTTTCTAAACAGGATGTCCAAGCCTCTAATGATTTTTGAATCATCATCAATTGGTAGTAATGTGCCGTGTTATTGGTAAACGGGTAATCGTAATACTTCTTTTGTCTCTCCAGATTCAGTTTATACATTGTAATGATTTGCTCAATTTCCTCGATTAACTCTTCCATAAAATGTCCTTCTTTTTATAAACATTTCGTCTTTTCTTGTTAACAAACTTCTGTTTCTTTAACAATTTTAGCTTTTGAAGTGACTCATAATAACGTTGCAGTTGATAATGTGACCAAGTGTTTTGAGGCATGACCGGGTTACAAAATTCAAATCCTCTCTCACTATCCCAAATGTATATGCCCTCTGATTGTCCGGGTTCATAATATATCGTTATTTTCCAACTCTTTTTATGCGTTGCCTTCTCGAACCATTGTTCGCGTAATGCTCGCGTGCAGGAATAATAAAGCCCTCTAAAATAAATCCCCTTAGCTGTAACTCTTGCTTGGCTAGCTATCAATAATCGTTCTTTAATCATTTTTTAACTCCCTTCTAAGAATCTATCATTAGTTATATCCCTTTTTAGATATTAATAAACAAATAAATCTAAATATAAATAAAAAAAGCTCTGTGAGCGGCAAGATCTCACAGAGTACAGCAAGATATATGATTGAGCAGATAAATAATTTCCTCGGTAATCTTTGATCGACAAAATTAGTATAGTTTGCTCTTTAACTTTTTTTTCATTCAAAAATATGGATTGTATATCTACTTAAGTGACCTGCCACCTGAGTTAAACTCTTCGTTGATAACTCATTCTAACGATAAATGCTACCGGCTATGGACAGGTCGTGCTAGCTGAAATTGGCTCCAATAAGGATCAGTATCCTTCCGCCGCCCATTTATGTTCTTGGGCAGGGCAGTGTCCGGGTCAGAACGAAAGCGCCCGAAAACGATTGTCCGGCAAGACGAGAAAAGGAAACAAGAAGCTCCGAAGTACGCTTGTTGAAGCTGCGAAGGCCGCCGCTAGAACGAAAGAGACGTATTTATCCAGCCAGTATCACCGAATTGCCGCACGCCGGGAAGCAAATCGAGCGACGGTCGCAGTAGCACACAGTATATTGTCTATGCTTTACTATATCCTTAAACGAAGACAACCCTTCATCGAGCTCGGTCCAACCTACTACGAGGAACGAAAACGGGACGTGATCATCAAGCATTCCATTAAGAAACTGGAGTCATTAGGTGTATCTATTACTGTGAATACGGCGGTTTCCTGATCGTTATTCGGACAATTCGTTGCTAAAACCCCTGGCCATTTTTTGTTTGCCGGAGGGTCACTTTCTTGTTGCCTTTTATAGGTGTTCTACAGAGTGATATTCTCAGGATAGACGCCCCTGCCTCTAACTCGGCATCATCCGATGATGAAGTAAAGTTATTTCAGGATAGACTGGATTAATAATTTAAACTGCGGGAGACTAAGACTTGAAAGATAAAATATTGGACTGTCGCTGTTGTCATAGAACTACGTTTCTTGTTAGCCTAGCTCCCCGGTCTACTTTATTTTCTGGATCCACATAGTACCCATAGTCGGATATTTGATGCATGCCGCTTATTATGTGAAACGAATATTTATTTTCCACGTTTTCTTATTAATTTTTTATCCCCTATAGATATAACTCCTGGACTTTCATTGGTTTCTAGAGTTAATTCATAATATTCGTCCAAATATTCAACAAAGTCCTTTAATGATTTTGGCCGTTCTTGGATATATTTTTGCTCGGAATCAGATAATCCTTCGCTCGTTGAATCATAGAGACTTATCATTTGAGTAATTATTTTATCTATCGATTCAAAACTTTGCATAATCTCATTAATAAATCTCACATGGAACTCAAATACAACACCATTTTTACCCAATCGGGGAAGGCCTTCATCCGTACTAGTATATTCATAACCTCTACTAAGGAACTTGTCCTTAAGTAAAGCCTCATCAAGGATGCAAAGAATAATTACGTCAAGTTCATTTAGCAATTTTTTATATTTTAATGGAATAGGAAACGCAAGTGGTGGCTTATGGAAAATGGTATCTCTTGGCTCCTCGATTAAACTAGAAATTCCTTTGATATACGGCTTTTTAAAATCCCACAATTTATTTTTGATATATTCAGGGTCTATACCATCTTCACAATCATACCTAGATGCAATATAAACTAACCCTGGTTCAGCTAGTACGGCACTACTTCCAGGATCATTCGCCGTGCACTTTTCAATAATTTCAGGTAGTAGATGAAAGTGATCCTGATATCCTGATACATCCACTTCATGAGTTCTTGTTATCAGGTCTGCTTTAAAAAACTTCCCAAACCCTCGTTCCAAATAGTCCTGTAGCCAGAAATTTTTTGAAAATTGCCGCCCTATTCTTCCTCTCAAAATATCATCAATCTTGTCTGGAGTCGATGTCTTGCATTCGATTATGTGAATCTTATCACTCGACTGCACCTCAATTACATCACCTGTGGTTATACATCGAGTGATATCAGCTAAGATAAATGCCTTTTCTTTAGCCTCACGATCAAATTTATTTATAATTTCAAAAATAACTTCTTTTTGAGCTAAGAGGCTAGTTTTTCCAGATTCGAACTTGCCAAGTTGTCTTATAGTAAATGATTCTAGCACTGACCAAACTATTGCGTCACCTATGGAATAAAGTCTATCTAGATGATAGATCCATTCATCTTTCTCATCTCCACCTTTGTTGAGTTCCTCTTCCGTCTTAATAATTGCATTTACCAGTTCTTTTTGTAACTCCCAAAAATCATATTTACTATTAATGTTTTCAAATTTTTCATAAAGTGTATGTCTATACTTGATTAATTCACTCACATAAAGCACCTCAATATTAGAGTTTCTAAATTCTAACTTTTTTTTGTTTAATGGTCTTCTCATCTAATTCTATATTTTCCCAGTCTACAAGTCTACTCTCCCAGTCTAGAACTTTTACTTTCTTTGGACAACACTTACATAGAATTCTTGACATACATTACCTAGGAATGTCTTTTAAAAAATCAATTTAAAAATAGCGTACAGATGTACCCTCAACATCTGTACGCTATTTTTCGTAAATCCTTACGCAAATATGATATAACTGAGTTAGACTACCGTCTCTGATATGTTTTGTCAAAGCAACCCTTATACCGGAATAGTCAAATTCACTTTCTATATTATAATCAACACTTTCTAAACCGTATGGATACTGATGATCAGCAATATGATTTTTATATTTCGACCAAAATGATCCGAAATCCTTTACTGTCACATAACTAACGATAAAATTAACTGGAAGACCAGTTGTATCATATTTATAAATTTTATTAATATGTAGGTTTAGATAATTAGAATCCAAAGACGAAAGATTAAGTGCCTCAATTACTGAATATGGATAGTTGTTTTCTTCAACTAGAATATCAACCTCGCCCGATGTTTTTCCTGTATTCGAAACTCCCCATCTCGTCTGATCCTTGGTTGAAAATCCTATCGCCTCCAAAATATTTTTTATAAATCCATTCCGATCATCTTCAGTCGTCGCTCGATATAAATGATTTCCCTGTAATTTTATACATGCAAGAACAATTGAATTTAGCAACCAGTTATACGAATAACGCTTAGTATTTTTCAAAAAATCCCATACTGCAGCATTCTTATTTGATTCACGTATACCGTTAAATAGAGCTTCTATGTCTTTTTCATTAAGCATCGGGTACATTTCTTTTATATAACTAAAACTTGTATCATTTTCAGAAATCGTATCTTTAATAATCACTTTTTTCAAATAATCTAGGAACTGTTTCTCGGAAGAAGGAACATCACTATCAATCAATAAGACATCAATTTTCGAGAGGGTTGCCTTATAGTTAAACTTAAATATGGGTTCTAGAATTTTCTCAATTAAATTTTCGCTCGTATTTCTTACTAACTTTTCATAAAACGGATTTGCTTTATACTCCATGTTTTTCAGTTCATAAAATTGAAAGCATAAATTATTAAATTCTTTTCTATAATCTATCCAGTATTCTGGATTGCTTTGTTTTAACATTTGCAGTTTTGATATGCTTCTGCTTATCCCAATAAAAACCGCACTTATGCATTCATCAAGTGAAAGTAATCTTGTTTCCCAAATCAATGTCATAATTCGTTTATATATTTCATCAGTTGATCGTGACTTAAAAGATAAACTATCTATTAGATATCTGCAGATAGATTTAAATATTTCCGCGTCAATTCTATTATCTTCATTTGCCTCTGCTGTTTCAAATAGCATTTCTGCTTCGGTTATTCTAAGCTTATAATCTTCTTTTGAGAATGAGTCATTAGCTTCAAATATAGTAATTAACCCGAGCTGGTAGTTTGCTTCAGACATTATTTCATGACTTTGATCTTTCAATTTTTCTTTAAGCACACTTTTTATATCTCCAGCTTCAATTTGGTGAAATATGGTTAAATACTTAAGTCTTAAACATTCTAGACTAACTTCCTGAACTTCCTCCCATTCATCTAGTAATAATCCAATTATTCTTCTTGGTTTTACTTTCCCTTTGTGAACCATTATAAGTAACTCTTGTAGAGCTCTTCTTTTACAATATATTTTTTCATAAGAATCCATAATAACTTTCTTCGTAAAATTAACAATATCTTTTTCACTTAAGCTCTCAGACTCAGCGGAAAAAAGTTCATCCCAAAAATGTATCTTTTTTTTCAACTCCCAGCCAAAATATTCCACACAGATTTCCATTAGAACACATATTCTCCCTTATGATAGACAGTTTGATTCTTTAAGACATTTTCCATCTCACGAGTTGCGGTTCCAATAATAATTTGAAGATTTTCATTGTATCTTTCATGGATATTTATGAGAACATCCTTTAATCCTTCCAAATATTTCGAGTCTCCTTCCTCTTTATTAGGGCTATCAATAATGAGGAATCTGGCGTGGCGTCCAAAGTTTTTCTCTATGTCCAATTGTATAAGACCTAGATAAAAAGCAAGCTTTACTCTTAATTGCTCACCCTCCGCAATATCGTCAAACTTCATGGCTATACCATTTTGAATATATATTACATTAAATTTATTATCGATCGTAATATCTGTAATTGATTCAAGTCCAAATTCTTTGATTTCTCTCAACATAAAGCTTGCCAAAGTATCTAATATACTTTTACTCTTATCATATCTTCCAATATCTAAGAAATTAATTACCGAATTTATTAAGTTTATTTCCTCTTCCATCTTTTCTATTATAATCTGATTGGGACTATAATCACTAATACTATTCCTCTTGTAGAGCAGCACTGCTCGCTCAGCAATTAAATTTTTTTCTTCTTCTGACATTTCGCTACTGTTCTGCTGAACTAAATTAATATTACTGATAATTTTAGCAAGTTCAGAACCCATCTCAACTTCGTCGCTTTCGAGTAAGTTAAGCTGGTCAAGTATTCCTACTACTTCCCGATTCGCTTTTTCTAAATCTTTATTTATTTTCTGTTTCTTCTCTTTGATTAGAACCTTTTCTTCGTCTAACTTCTTTAATAATGTTTTAATTTCTTCAATCTTCAGGACATAAATTTGCTTGTTATCATTATTTTTTACATGCTCGTGGCATAAAGGACAAGTTCCATCAATTTCAGAATGATGATTATGTACCTCGTTGTTACAGCTCGGACAATATTTGATGTCTAGATTTGAAAAAAATTGTCCAATCTCTATGTATTCTAATAAATCATTTAGGAGGCGATTGTTCTTTATTATTTCCTTATGGATTCTTCTTTCCTCATGTTCATACTCCTCCAGTTTTCTTAATATTTCCGATTGATTTTTAATAGCTCTTTGAGATTCTTGATTCGCCTTCAGTGTTTCTGTATTAGTAGTATTCATTTTTTTAATAATTCGGTTATATTCTTTTTGAAGTCTAGTTAACTCTTGCATTGGCGAACTGTTGGTAATTTTATCGAGTTTCCTTTGAATTTGTTCCAATTTGAGTTCAATTTCATGTTTTTCGGTTTTCTCGGCATTATCCTTCTGGTTCTCAAATTCCTTATTCTTGCTCATCTCAAACTGTAACATATCTCTCTTGACACTTAGATGATTTATCCAATTAGTATATTCAAAACCTAACAACATTTGAAAAACCTTTTGATCCTGTCCCCCATAGAAAGACACACTATCTTTTGATTCCAAAAAAATAGACTTATAATATGTTTTCCAGCTTGCGCCTGCTTCCACTAGCTCATTGCTGTCTTTTGCAGAAGACTTTTGCGTCCACTTTAAAGAATAGTAGGAAAATTGGTTGAAGAAAAACTTTTGTATTTCTTCACTGTACTTTTTGTTATTGTTCGCCTCAAATACAATATTGCTACCGTCAGAATTTTCTAAAGAAAACTTCTCCCATGGAACATTGTAAAGTATACCTTTAAATCTTGTTTCCAAAGAGATCATTATAAAGTAGTCTTGATTACTTATTTTGAATCCTACAGCAATGTTTTTTATCCAAGTTTTCACATCAGCTTTAATACTGTTAGCGTCTCCAACTAGGGCTGCCTTTAGAACCTTAAAGACTGTTGATTTTCCTCTCAAGTTGTCTGCGATAATTATATTAACACCCTGTTCAAATTTCTTTTTAAAATTGAAATTATCACTATTTTTCTTTTGGCCATTAAATTCAAGATAATTAATAATCAATCTTTTTCCTGTTGAAACTGGCATATCTTCGTATGCAGAATTAAACTCAATAAGAGTTTTTGCTTGATTAATATCTAAATGCTTATTTCCTTCAACTATATTACTAATAAGTCTCTCTAATTCTTTATTCATAGATTCTCACCAAACTCCTCGAAAAACTGACTTTTTACGAGCTCTTGGATATCGCTAATATACTCTTTATAAGAAGTATTTCTATATTCATCAATTTGATATTGGAGGGCTTTTAAATTTGAGCCAGAATAATCACCAAAATACTTCTTAATTACCCCACATCTATTAACATACCAGTTTAACACTTCAAGACTTTTAAGATTTTCAATCATTTTTTCATGGGCTTCATTTGTAACATAATAACTCTTTTTAATTACTCTTAAGCTTTTATCACGTTCACTTGAATATTCAATAAACCCGCACGATATCAAAAATGCAATAACTTGGTCTATGTCTTCATAAGCACCAAAAAAGAACTTTTCCATTTCTAATCTACGTACTTCCGGTTCATTATCGACGAATATTTTTTTTATCACATCTCTAATTTCTGTTTTATTCACACTTCCTGTCCTTATTAGTTCCAGTAATTCATAAGCGAGGTAATCTGGATTTCTTAATAGAAAATCTATTTTTTGAATTCTCACTTCAGAATGCAATACTTTACAACAATTGGGACGACTTGACTCTTGATAATCTTCTCCAAAAAAATAGAGTATAAAAAATATCCTGATACGATCCTTGTATACCCTAATTTTGCTATAGTCTATATCCATACAAATCTGAATCTCCTATTAACCTTTTTATTTTTACCACGATCAGTACTCGAATACTCAACATATGACTATTGACTTATAGGAAAATAGTTTCATCTTTGATATTATTCAACTTTTCCCTTCTTTCTCCTCCTACTAGTGCTCTAAATGATTTATTAATTACATTTACAAAGATGTGTGTCAGTTCAATGAAATCTCGTACTATTTAGTAGAAACGGGATAGCTCAAGCTAACAACATCAACTTAATAGAATTCCCCAAATCTCATGGCAATAACCTCGAAATGATGGCCGCCCCGCACCTCATGCAAAGAAATGTGATAGACTTTACTTTTTCCAGTATCAAATACTAGTTGCCATGAAAAAGACCTCCAAGATGATATGAGCATCTTTCGATAGTCACGATCAGTCTTGAAGGTATTTTGATCTCACGCTTTGGGGTTAGTTCCAAGGCGCTTTATTTCTTCGGCAAAAATAAAGAGGTTTAAAAGGTTTAAAAATTGGGAAAGAAAGTCGATTCAGAAGTATTAACCCCTTGGATGGAAAGTTTTAAACTAAGGTAACGATATAACAAACTCACGGGAGCTATTGCGAGGGTTAGTTTTTGCTTAATCAAACCACTTTTTCTCAAGCTTTAAATTCATTCGATATAAACCATAAATTAAAGTGCCAATTAATAAACTTTCGATTGCCTGAACATATTCTCCGGCAAAAATTAAACCGGTTCCCCATCCGGCGAAAATGGCTGTTAATATTTTTAAAATAACTCCCTCATTTTTATCTAACCATCCCATAGTCTAGAACTCCCTACTCTTCTTCTGTAATTTATAATCAACAAATTCAATAACATTTTCTTGATAGTCTGAATTGAGCCTTCTGTACATTGAAATAAGGTCAGCTTCCACTGGAGTTAATGAGAATGCGTCGTAATCCCCCTCCTGACAATTAGATCGATTTTGAACTTCCTCAACCAACAACCAATTCAAATCAAAACCATACTTGATTCTTAATGCAATCAAAGTATCAGCAGAAGGCTTGCTATTACCTTTTTCTATTTCACTTAGATTACCTTGTGATATTCCAAGAGCTGTTGAAAATTCAACTTGGCTTAAATTATGTAATTTTCGAAAAGCCTTTATTTTTTCACCGATCATAATAAACCCATCCTTTCTAATTCTTCCCCTAATAATGGTGAGTAATCCTCAACGAAAGTGGATACGATCCTTCTGTTTGTCTGAACTTAGGATATAAAATTTTACCGGGTCTAAAAGTACATTTTTTTTACATTCATCTTAAAAATTTTCAAGCTCATATATAAACCAAATGGCAGCAAATCCTTGTATTACAAGGGCTTTGATGCCATCTGGTTGTCTTGTTTTGATGTTATAAACAGTCTCAAACTATCTTATAATCAGTCTCAATTTACGTTACAACTCACATCAGGGATTTTTTATTTGTTAAAACCCCGCTGCCGCATCGCCTCAAACAGCACAACCGTCGCGGCCATCGCGGCATTCAACGACTCCGCTTGGCCGCGCATCGGGATCAGGATGTGCTGCGTAGCCAAATCGGCCACCGCGGCGGAAACGCCCTGCCCCTCGTTGCCGATCACGAACCAGACCGTCTGGGTGAAATCGAAGTCGTAGCAGCTCGTCGAGCCCTGCAGGCTCGTCGTCACAATCGCCGCGCCCTGCTCCGCGGCTTGGGGCAGCACCTCCAGCAGATTGCCCTGGGCAATCGGGAGGTGAAACAGCGAACCCATCGTGGAACGCACCGTCTTCGGGTTGTACAGATCGACGGTGCCCCGCCCAAGCAGCACGCCCGTGGCTCCTACCGCATCCGCACTGCGGATGATGGTGCCGAGGTTGCCCGGGTCCTGGATGCCGTCGACGACGACGACCAGCCCGGCTCCCGCCTGCGCGTTGAGCAGCTGCCCGGACTCCCACGCCAGCTTGGGCAGCACGGCAAAAACCGGCTGCGGCGTTTGAGTATCGGTGCACTTGGCGAGCACCGTCTCAGTGACCGCCACGCATTCGATACCGGCGGCATGCGCCTGATCCAAAAGCGCCGAAGGCAGCATGTGAGCGCGCTCCTCCGCGAACACGATCGTTTCAACAGGCAGAGAAGACGCTAAGGCCTCCTGCACCAGGTGAATGCCCTCAATAACAAACTGTCCCAGTTTGTCCCTGCCTTTTTTCTCTAATAATTGGGTCCAGGTCTTCACGCGTGAATTGTGGACGGATGTTATAACCGTTTCTTGTACCATAGTATGTATTTACTCCGCGAACGTTTTTTCGAAATTTTGCAAATCTACATTCTTGCCTACGACGACCAGAATGTCGTCTTCCTTGATCAAATCCTCCGCGGCAGGCGCGATGTTCATTTTATCGCCGGTTTTGATGCCCATGACATTGCAGCCGAACTTGGCCCGGATGTCCAGCTGCCGCAGGCTTTTGCCGACCATCGCCCGCGAGGCTCGCACCTCGACGATACTGTGATCGTCCGACAGCTCAATATAATCGATGATGCTCGATGAGATCAAATGATGCGCAACCCGCATCCCCATATCGCGCTCGGGATAAATCACTTTATCGGCGCCGATTTTTTTGACTACCTTGCCGTGAAGCTCGTTCTGAGCCTTGACGATCACTTTGCGCGCGCCGAGTTCCTTCAATATAATGGTCGTCAGAATGCTCGATTGGATGTCCTGGCCGATCGCCACGATAACGACATCAAAGTTGCGCAGCCCCAGAGCGCGGAGCGCATCCTCGTCGGTCGAATCCGCCTGGACGACATGCGTCACGATATTGGCAACTTCTTGTGTCCGCTGCTCGCTGCTGTCTATTGCCAGCACTTCAAAACCGAGCTCGGATAAAGTTTTGGCTATACTGATGCCGAACCGGCCCATACCGATGACGGCGAATTGTTTTTTCACGTGATCTACCCCTTCGTGCTTTTCTTGGGATGGCCGTTTTTTACGCTCAGCTATAGTTTTTCCTGTAAGTCCTATTATATCATAGTCCGATTCGATCACAACGCAGGCATGAACCAGACTTAAATGGAGCATAGTAATCAGGTAAACCACGAATGAAAAGCGAGGACAGTATCCATGAATTTAAACCTAAGGCAAGCCATCATTCAGCGAGTAACGGACAAAAGCGATGAGGAGCTCTTCGGAGTCATTGAAGACTCCATCGGAGGCCAGGAGCAGGTGCTTCCCGGACTTGGCGTGCTTTTCGAAATTATTTGGCAGAACAGCGGATCGGACGTGCAGAACCAGCTGGTGTCCACGTTAAAGGACCATTTGCATTAGTCCCGTCCTGCGGTCCTTGCCCGGCCCTTCAAGAGAGACAACAGGAAAAAACCGCGCTCCAAACGAAGCGGCTTCAAGCCGGCTTCGTATTTGGAACGCGGTTCTTATTTATTCCAGGGGGATGGATAAATTCGCTATTAATCCAACAAACCTTTAACCAGTCCGGTAGGCATGGCTTTTGGCTTCTCGCAAGTGCTTTGCATGACATAATGCTTGCCTTGATCCGAAGCGTCATGGAAGCCGTGCATAGCCTCCAGAATATGATAGGCCAGCTCGCCGTTAGCCCGGTTCGCACGTCCGTTGCGGATCGCATAAGCCATATCCAGAACGCCGAGTCCGCGGCTGTTCTCCGTATAGCCGTGCGTCAGCGGAATTTCGGTAAATTCCTTGGCATCGGCGCGGCGAAGCAGAACGGGTCCGCCGAACGTATTCGGATCGGGAACGCTCAGTGTACCTTGGCTTCCGTAAATTTCGATTCTTGGCAGCTGGCTGCCGCCGAAGGCATCGAATGTCGTAATAATCGTTCCGATGGCGCCGCTATGGAAATCCAGCACGCCCGCTACATGCGTAGGCGTTTCTACCTGGATCGTCTGACCGAATTTCGGTTCGCTTGTAATGGTACGCTCAGGATAGGAAATCCGGGTCGAGCCGGTCACGCGGGAAATCGGTCCGAGCATAGCTACCAGGGCTGTCAAATAATAGGGACCCATATCGAACATCGGTTCGCCGCCTTTGGCGTAGTAAAATTCGGGATCCGGATGCCAGTGCTCGTGCCCGCGGCCAATCATGAAGGCGCTCGCCGCAACCGGTGTACCGATCCAGCCGTCCTCGATCAGCTTGATCGAGGTTTGAATGCCGCCGCCGAGGAACGTATCCGGCGCGCTGCCTACGAGCAGCCCTTTGCTGCGGGCTACAGCTAGGATACGCAGTCCTTCCTCGCGCGTTACCGCAAGCGGCTTCTCGACGTAGACGTGCTTCCCTGCCTCCAACGCCTGGATGCAGACCTCCGCATGGGCAGCAGGAATCGTCAGGTTAATGACCAAATCGATATCGGGATCGGCCAACAGCTCGTTAACGGAGCAAGCTTTGGCAATACCGTGCTCTTCCGCGCTTGCCTGCGCACGGGCTACATTCAAATCGGCGCAAGCTGCGACTTCCAGTGCTGAGAACTGCTTGCAATTTTTAAAATAAATACTGCTGATTTTACCGCAGCCTACGATTCCTACTCTGACTTTTTCCATAAGATTTCGAGTTCCTCCCGTTTCGATGGTTAGTTGCTGTCGCCCATCCCTGTATATTTTGCGTTCACTGCTTGTGCTCCGGCCGATGCCAATTCCTTGCCCTCAGCCGCCCAAAGGAAGCCGCGGCGCATCATCAGCTTCACCTGCGGCATGTCAACGATGTTCGCTTGGTGCCCAAGGGAGCAGTAATACACGCGGCCGACGCCCCAGCGCTTCGTCCAGACTACCGGCATATCCACGGCTTTGTTCAAGGAATGCGGGCCTTCTACGGTTGGAAACCGTGTCGTTGCCAGCACTTCGACGGCCGGATCGACGTGCAGGTAATACTGCTCGCTTTTGACCTCGAAATCTTCAATGCCTTCAACCAGCGGGCTGGATGTATTGCAAATGTTGACCGTGTACTCAACCCCGTCATTGCCAGGATGAGCAACCCATTGTCCGCCCGTCATAAACTGCCAGTCCACGTTGTTCCGGAAGGAGTCGCACATGCCGCCATGGCAGCCTGCCAAGCCGACGCCGCTTTGCACCGCTTTGGATACATTGCCCGCCAGCTCCTTGGAAATTTCGCCCATCGTCCATACAGGAACGATCAGGTCCAGCGCCAGCAGCTTTTCCGCATCGGCGAACGATTCCAGCGTATCCGATACCTCTACCTCAAAGCCTTCTTCCTCCAACACGGTACGGAAAATCTCGGATACTTCCTTCGGCTGATGACCCTGCCAGCCTCCTTGAACGACTAATGCCTTTTTCATTGTGTGCACGCTCCCTGTCCCTATATTTTCTTTCCTGTGCCATGCGCTAATTTATTAAAGCAGACAATATCCGCCCGTAACTCTTAAACCTCTTCGATCCTTACCCAGCGGCGCTCCGCAATAGAAAGATCCACCGCTTCCAGCACCTCTTGGCATTTCACGCCGTCCACGAAATTCGGCACCGGCTGACGGTTTTCTTCCATCGCCTGCATCAGCTCGACGACTTCATGAACAAAGGTGTGCTCATAGCCGATCGTATGTCCCGCCGGCCACCAGGCATCCATATATGCATGCGCCGGATCGGTAGCCAATACGCGGCGGAACCCTTGCACATCCTCCGCATCGTCGGTGAAATAAACCTGCAGCTCATTCATCCGTTCGAAGTCGAATTTCACGCTGCCCTTGCTGCCGTTAATTTCAAAGGAATTCGTGCAGCGGTGGCCCGGCGCAAAACGCGTCGCCTCGAAGCTGCCCAGCGCGCCGTTCTCAAAGCGGCTCATAAACAGCGTAGCGTCATCCACGGTAACCGGACCCCGCGGCGCATCCTTGCTGCCTTTGGCGCTCAGACCGGTCATCGAAGTCGGCATCGGTCTTTCCTTGATAAATGTTTCGCTCATGCCGATCACTTCGGTCATGCCGCCGACCAAATAATGCGACAGGTCGATCAAATGGGCGCCCAAGTCGCCGTGAGAGCCGGAGCCGGCAATTTCCTTTTGCAGTCTCCACACGAGCGGGAAGTCCGGATCGACGATCCAATCCTGCAGGAACCAGGCGCGGAAATGATAAATTTGTCCGAGACGGCCCTCGTCAATCAGCTTCTTCGCCAGCTGCACCGCCGGCGCGAAACGGTAGTTGAAGCCGACCATGTGCTTCACGCCCGCCGCTTCCGCAGCTTGCAGCATCTCGCGGGAATCCTCGAGCGTCAGCGCAAGCGGCTTCTCGCAGAACAGATGCTTGCCGGCCGCAGCGGCGGCTAGCGCAATTTCCTTGTGCGCATCGCTCGGAGCGTTGATATCGATGATGTCGATATCGTCGCGCTTCAGCAGCTCGCGCCAGTCGGTCACGTAGCCCTCCCAGCCGAACTGCTCGGCGGCTTGAGCGACACCGGCCTCATCGCGGCCGCAGATCAGCTTCATGCCCGGCTTCGCCACCTTCGGGAAAAACATATGTAAATCGCGGTAAGCATGGCTGTGCGCCTTGCCCATAAATTTATATCCAACCATCCCGATGTTGATTTGCTTCATCCTGTCTGTTCCTCCATTCATAAATTCATAATAGCGGCGGTAATGAATTGTGCAGGACAGCCTGCAGCAGCATGGGCATCAGGGGAGCCTCTCTCGGCTCAGCTCCGTTTGCCGCAGGACTGCCGGACGACCAGCTCGGTATCCAGCTTCGTCTGGAACGCTGCCGGCGCTTCGCCGTTCAGGCTCGACAGCAGCCGCTCGGCGGCCAGACTTCCCATCTCGTAAAAGGGGACGGCTACGCTCGTCAGCGGCGGATCGGTCACGCGCGCGGCGTCGGAGTTGTCGTAGCCGACAACGGCGAAATCGCGCCCGGCCTCCCAGCCCAGCTCGCGCAGCCCCTGCATCAAGCCGATGGCCATCCGGTCATTGGCGGCGAAGACGGCATCGATCTCGTATCGATGCTCGAACAGCCGGGCCGCTGCGCGGTAGCCGCTCGTACGGCTGTAGTTGCCTTCGTAGTACAAGTGCGGCTGGCTTCCGCCCGGATCGCCGGGTTCAAGCTCGGCCTCCCGCATCGCCTGGCGGTAGCCTTCCAGCCGGTCTCCGCTGCTGGAAAACTGCGGCGATCCGTTGAGAAACGCGATCCGCCGGCAGCCTTTATCCAGCAGATGCCGGACAGCGAGATAGCTGCCTTTTTGATGATCCGCGTCGACCTCGTTGAACCGCTCCCCTTCAAAATGCTGGTTCACCAGGCAGAAGGGATGTCCCCCTTCCTCCAGCGCTTTAAGCTGCTCCAGCTCGCGGGGCGTGTCGGTTGCACCAAGAATGATGCAGGCATCTACTTTTTGCGCGCGAAACATATCGATGTAATCGCTTTCTTCATCCGGAGAACGAAGCAGGAGCAGCAGATCGTACCCCATCTCTTTCACCTTGGCGCCGATGCCGCTCAATATCTCGGAGAAGAAATACGTTGAAAACAAATGGACCTTCGGTACGTAAGGAAGAACTACGCCCAAATTGCCGCTGCGGCGGCGGGCAAAGTTCTGAGCAATAGCATTGGGATGATAGTTTAAGGTCTTGGCTGCTTCCAGCACCCGCTGCTTCGTCTCCTCTTTCATCGGCCCTACGCCGTTGAACACTCGGGATACGGTAGCTTCGGATACTCCCGCCAGCTCAGCGACTTCCTTTCTTGTAACGATAACCTGGACCCTCCCTTCTATAATGGTGCGGCCGTCCTCGAGCCAAACCTGCAGCACAGCTGTATATTCATGATCTCCGGGTCTGCCCCAAGAACGTAATGGTATAGATTTACACGTAAAATGTACACGCGTACATTTTCTCACGCGGCAGCTTATCTGTCAATCGGATTTTTAAGCAATGCTTCCTTTTTCTCACCGAAAGGCATCATTGCCGAATGTCACTATGATCTCTCAGTGAGGCTGCTTGTCATCATGGCAAAGCAGAACATGCGCTTCCTGGAGCGGAAAATTCATCGAATGCGGCCGCTCGCCCCGTCCTTACTGCGGCTTGGCGCCAAAGGGCCAAAAACCGCCGCTTACTTGCAGAAACGGCCCGGCGAGTACGCCCATCAGTCATTGCTCGGCCAGGAACTAAGCGCCGATAAAACGCGCAGCCTGAGCATGGCCCAAGCAAACCTAAAGAGGACGCCGCCGGCTGCAGCGCCCTCCTCTCTTTTCGGTTCGCCAGCCAGCCCGGACCGGACTGAGATCCCAACCAATGCGGCAGGAATCAATACGTCATGACTTCGCCCCTGCCCAGCTTGCTTTTGCTCTCCTTGTGCAGGGAGGCGTGGATCAGGAATAAGGCAAGCGAGATGACCGCAGCGCATGTCCCGACAAGCAGGACGGGCACGATCCCCCAGTGATCGTATACGTTCCCGTAAATCGTCGGGCCGGTCATACGGCCCACGTTGCCGAAGCCGCCCGAGAGTCCCATGAAGAATGGCGCAGCCCGTCCTGTCCGCTCCGAATAAAAGGTAGGGATGGCGGGCAGCAGCAGCATTTCGCCAATCGTGCAGATAACCATTCCTACGGCGAGGAAGATGTAGGTTTGATGAAACCCGAGGATGAAGCCGAGTCCCAGCGCATAGCACAGCGAGCTCATCACGATTTGGGCTACCAGCGATTTGGCCACTGTCGCCTTGATCCATCCGGTTACCGGCTGTCCGGCAAAGATGACAATGCCGTTGATCGTCCACAGCAGGCTGTACATCGTCAGAGGATATCCCCGCTCCGTTAAATAGGGCGCAATCCCGTTGCTCCATAAGGTAAAGGAAATGTAATAGAACAGCGCGCCAAGCCCCAGAAACAAATAAATGCGGAAGTGCGTCAGATGGCGCAGCACGCTTTCCTCCCGCTTCACCCCTCCGCTCCCCGGTATGGCTGCTGCAGCTGCCGGACTCTCCTCCTCTTGCTTCGCCTGCATAAAGAAGAACAAGAAGACGGCAAAGGCCAGCGTAGAAAGGGAGGTTACCATGTAGGTCAGCGGGAACGAAATGGAGGCGATCAGCCCGCCCAGCGCCGCTCCAATCGCCAGCCCCGTGTTGTTGCCCACATAGATGGCGTTGTACAGCTTACGGCGGTGCTCCTTCCAGCGAAAGCCCACGTAAGCATTAATAGAGGGCTGCGCAATGCCGTTCATAAAGCCGTTCAAGCTGAGCAGCAGAACAAACAGCCAATAGTCGTGAGTCCAGACTACAGAGCTGAGCAGCGCCGACTGCACGGACCATGGAACCGATGATCAGCCTTTTCGGTCCGAGCCGATGATACAGCGCGCCGCCGGCGAACTCACCCAGAATGCCCGCCAACGCCTGGTACAGCAGAACGAGCCCCGCTTCCCCGTACGACCGTCCCAGCACCTGATGCACATACAAGGTCGTCAGCGGCCACAAAATCGCTTTGCCTGTAGCATTCATGAAGCTTGCGGCCATAAAATAGAGCGCATCCTTCGGATACGCCTGAAAGAATAGTTGAAGCCTTCTTTTCATACGATGCCATTCCACCTTTTTTCCGACGTTCCCGTGAATCTCTTGCGTTTGCGGGGAAACGGCTATTTTTTCTTCGGATCCAGCGCATCCCTTACCCCGTCTCCGACAAAATTGATTGCCAGCACGGTAATCACGATCATAAGACCCGACGGAATCCACAGCCAAGGCTCGCTCTTCAGCGTAGTAATCGATTGCGCTGCCGTCAGCATGTTGCCCCAGCTCGCCGTAGGCGGCTGAACTCCCATCCCGAGAAAGCTCAGCGACGATTCCGACAAAATGGCCGTCGCCGCCCCGAACGTCGCGTTCACCAGCAGGGGAGCCATCGCGTTCGGCAATATTTCCTGAAAAATAATTTGCCGCTTGCTCAGCCCGAGCGCCTGCGCGGCCTTCACAAACTCCATCTGCTTGATCGACAGCACGCTCCCCCGGACAAGCCGCGCTACGGCGGGCCAGCCCAGCAGACCAAGCACCAGAATAATATTCGATAACCCGGGTCCGATAATCGTAACCAGCACCAGGATCACCATCAAGTGAGGGAAGGACATGAAGATGTCAATAATCCGGTTGACGATCATATCGACTTTGCCCCCGTAGTACCCCGCTACAGCGCCGATGACGGTACCGATGGCGACATAGATGGCGACCGAGCCGAGACCGATGGATAAGGAGATGCGCGAGGCATAGATCAGACGGCTGAGCACGTCCCTGCCCACCTGATCGGTGCCCAGCCAGTATTTGGCCGATGGCGGCGCACTGAACTCGTCTTGAATGGTACTGGGATCATACGGCGCAAGCACGGGCGCCAATGCCGCCATAAGAATCAGAATGACGAATACGAGCAGGCCCGCGACCGCCATTTTGTGCCTCAAGAACTGCTTGATCACGTTCTGCAAGTAGCTCTCCTGCCGCTCCGCCGCCGGTTTCACAGCTAATTCGACGGCAGGTACCGTACCCTTCTCTGCCTGTTCTCTCCATGATACTGCTGGCATATGAACACCTTCTCTACTAATTGTATTTGATTCGCGGATCGACAAAGGCATACATGAGATCCGCCCATAAATTCGACAGCAGCACCGCAACCGCCGCCACCAGATTGATCCCCATCAGCGCCGGATAATCGCGAGAGAGGATCGCTTGGATCGTCAATTGTCCCATTCCCGACCATTGAAAGACCGTTTCCGTCACGACCGCGCCGCCGATCAGCATCGGGATGTCCATCCCGGCGATCGTAATGATCGGAATCAGCGCGTTTTTGAGCGTATGCTTGTTGATGACCTTCCATTCGGGCAGCCCTTTGGCCCGGGCGGTCCGCAGATAGTCCTGCCCCAGCACCTCCAGCACGCTGGACCGGACGTACCGTACCATGCCGCCCGCGATTGACGTTCCGAGCGTCAGCGCCGGAAGCACCAAGTGCTTCAAGGTGTCTCCAATCTCTCCCTCCTGGCCGATCGTATTCATGCCGCCGGTAGGAAGAACGCCCAAATTGACGCCGAAAATATAGATAACGCCCAGTCCGAGGAAAAAGCTCGGTACGGACACACCCAGAAACGAACCGGTGGAGGCGATATAATCCAGCCAGGAGTACTGCTTCACCGCACTCAGAATGCCGAGCGGAATCGCTATAAGGTAAGCGATGATCAACGCCGCTCCCATCAGCAGCAGCGTCGCGCCCAGCCGCTCTGCAATCATATGCGTCACCGGCTGGAATGAGCTGAACGAGGTGCCCAGGTTGCCGGACAGCAGATGGCCGAGCCATTTGAAATATTGAACGATCAGCGGATCGTCCAGGCCGAGCGCCTCGCGCCGCAGCAGCTTATCCGCCTCCGATACGTCCGGGTTCGCATATAAATCTACGGGATCGCCCGGCGCCAGGTAGATGATGAAGAAATTCAGGAACGTCACGCCGAGCAGAACCGGCACCGCAATCAACAGTCGTCGAATCGTATAATCCAGCATGTCTCTCGTCCTCCATTCGTAAGCTTAAGCCAGCGGGAAATGGCATGCGGCCAGATGCGCTCCGCCCCGGAGCTCCGGCTGCTCCTCGCGGCAGCGGGGCTGGGCCAGCGGGCAGCGGGTGTGGAACCGGCAGCCCGAGGGCGGCGCCGCCGGATTCGGCACATCGCCGGTGAGGATGATGCGCTCCTTGTCGCGCTGCAGCGGATTCGGCGCGGGATAGGCGTCCAGCAGCGCCTTCGTATACGGATGCTTCGGCCGGCTGAACAGTTCGTCCGTACGCGCAAGCTCAACGATTTTGCCCAGATACATCACAGCGATCCGGTCGCTCATAAACTTGACTGCACCCAGCCCGTGGGCAATGAACAAATACGTCAATTGAAAATTGTTTTGCAGCGATTTGAGCAAATTCAGAATCTGCGCTTGTATGGAAACGTCGAGCGCCGAAACGGGCTCATCGCACACGATCAGCTTCGGCTGTAAAATGACGGCCCGGGCAATCCCGATCCGCTGCCTCTGGCCCCCCGAGAATTCATGCGGGAATTTGTTCAGCGCATGCTTGGACAAGCCTACGATATCCAGCAGCTCCGATGCCTTTTTCCTCGCTTCGTCCTGCGTCAGCTTCGCATGAACCATTAACGGCTTGATCAGCAGCTCGCTTACACGCTTGCGCGGGTTCAGCGAAGAATAAGGGTCCTGAAAAATAATTTGCATTTCCGAGCGCACCTTGCGCATTTCCTGCTCGGACAGCTCATGCACATTATGATTTTTGTAGAACACCTGACCCTCCGTCAAAGATTCCAGCTTTACAATGCTTCGGCCGAGCGTCGATTTGCCGCAGCCGGACTCCCCCACCACGCCCAGCGTTTCTCCCGGAAAGACAAGCAGGTCAATATCGTCCACAGCCTTCACGTGACCTACGGTTTTGGAGAAGATGCCTTTCTTAATAGGATAATATTTTTTCAGATGCTCGATTTTGAGAATCGGCTCCGTGCTGATATGGGCTTTATGCAGAATGGCGCTCATAGGTCTCCCCCTCTTGAGTTAATGTATGGAACCGGCGTTGAATGCGGTCAGCGCCAGATCGTCCTCGGCCAGCCAGCAGCGGACGCGGTGCTCTCCCCCCACCTCGAACAGCGGAGGATTGACGCTCCTGCATTTGTCCGTTGCAAGGGCGCACCGGGCCTGAAACCGGCAGCCGGCAGGCATTTCATGAATGGAGGGCACGGAGCCCGGAATGCTGGACAGCTTGTCGTCCGGGCTGTCCAGATGCGGAATGGATGACAGCAGCCCCTGCGTGTAGGGATGCCTCGCCGCTTCGAATAGGGTGAACACATCCGTCTCCTCCACCACCTGGCCCGCATACATGACGAGCACCCGGTCCGCCATCTCGGCCACTACCCCGAGGTCGTGCGTGATCAGGACGACAGAGGTGTGAAACTCCTGCTTCAGCTCCTTGATCAGCGCGAGAATTTGAGCCTGAATCGTCACATCCAGCGCGGTCGTCGGCTCGTCGGCAATAAGCAGCTTTGGCTTGCAAGCCAAAGCCATAGCGATCATCACCCGCTGCCGCATCCCTCCGGACAGAGAATTGGGGTACTGCTTCATCAAAGCTTCCGCCCGTGCGATGCCTACCCGAGTCAACAGCGTGATAGACCGTTCTCTCGCTTCTTGCACGCTGACCCTTTCATGCTGAAGGATTGTCTCTATCATCTGATTCCCTATGGTCAACACCGGGTTTAAGGAAGACATCGGATCCTGAAAAATCATCGAAATCTCTTTGCCCCGCAGCTTTCGCAGCTCCTCGGGCCGCATCTTCGTGAGCTCCCGGCTTTCGAACTTGATGCTGCCTTCTTTGATATGACCGTTCGTGCCGAGCAGATTTAAGATGGAGAGCGAGGTTACGCTCTTGCCGCAGCCCGATTCCCCTACCACCGCTACCGTCTCGCCTTGCTTCACCTGGAATGAAACCTCTTCGACCGAGGTGACCTCGCCGCGCTCGGTGCGGAATACGGTGCGCAAGCTATCGACTTCCAGTACGTTTTTCATGAGATCACCATTCCCCAGCAATAGTATTGTTTAACCCTGAATATACAGAAAGCCGCCTTCCCTATGCAGAGAAAAGCGGCTCCATTGCCTATTCCGGCGTGGCATCATTGACAGACCGGAATTCCTATTCGATTAACTTTATGTCATAAATACTAACACCAATCTCTGGAACGTGTCAATAACCTGCTTGCAAAAAAAGGGTTGACTCTTTTTCATGTTGGTTTCATGATATATAACATAACAATATTCTTGTCTCCAAACGTGTACTTGCCTAACAGGCAACGCTGCTGAGTCAGGAAAGACGTGACACGACACTTATCGTCCGGCATGCATAAGAAAATCCATCCCGAAGGTGTTGCTGCCTATGAAATCGTTATTAGTCTTTTTTCCCGATGCCTCCTATCGGCCGACCTCCAGCCCTATCCAAAGCCTGAATTCTATCGGACTGGACGTCATCTCCGTCTATGTGCCTGAGGATCTTCCCCTGCAAGCCGGCGGCATGGACGGGGTGATTCTCGGCTGTATGGAGCGGAGCTTGAATTCGTGGCTGGAGCTGCTGATCAAGCGGTTCGATCTCCCCATCTGGTGGTGGTGTCAAAGCCCCGGCTTCATCTCCATTATCGAGCACCCTATCGAAGGCATTCTTACCTGCAGCATGAGCCCTTCCGAGCTTCAATGGGCTCTCGTCGTCGGACTCAATAATTACGAGAACCGCCGCTCCGTGCTGCGCCAAATCGAGCAGCTCCAAGAAAAGCTCGACGAGCGCAAGCTGATCGAACGCGCCAAAGGCATCCTGATCAAAACAACAGGCATGTCGGAGGATGAAGCCTTCAAATTTTTACGCAATAAGGCGATGAAGGAACGCAAGAAAATGGCGGCCATCAGCAGCACGATCGTGGACTTATACGGCCCGCTGATGGAACGTTAAGAAGAAAGGCGAGCCCCTCGTCTATCCAACATTAGCGAATGTGAGAGGAGTATTCCCCATCCTATGCTGACCCGAATGAAGGCCCCCATGGAACACTATTTACGGCCGTCCTTTTGGCTTGACTATAACAGTGAGCCCATCCAGGAAACGGTTCTTAGGCTTGTCCCCCCAGCTGCCGGAAAAACGCATGACGAGGTTGAAGCCGCGAGAATCTTGTTCGAATTCGTACGCGACCGGATCCGGCATTCCTACGACGCCCGGCTGGACACGATAACTGCCACCGCTTCCGATACGCTGATCGAAGGGCATGGCATATGCTATGCCAAATCCCATCTGCTCGCCGCGCTGCTGCGTGCCTGCGGCATTCCTTCGGGGCTGTGCTATCAACGGCTCACTCTGTTCGATACCCCGGAATCCGGCTTCTGTATTCACGCGCTCAATACAGTCTTTCTCCGTCCGTTGAACAGGTGGATCCGTCTGGATGCCCGCGGCAACAAGCCCGGCGTGAACGCTCAATTTTCGCTGGATGCCGAGCAGCTGGCCTTTCCTGTAAGGGAACCGTTGGGAGAGATCGATTACCCGGCGAACTATTGCGACCCGCACCCGCTTATCGTCCGCACGCTGACCGCCAACCGGAGCGGCATCGCTATGTACGAGCAATATCTTCCCACATCGCTTCCCGATGAAGACATGATCTGACGCAAAATTTTGTTGTTGACTTCCCTGTTACATACATGTTAGAGTATGTCACATAAACAACTTGATATGTTATTCCGGTTTGTCAATGACGCCAAACCTGTGAATCGGCAATGAAGCCGTCTTTCTTCTATTCGGGAGAAAGGCGGCTTTCTGTATTTTTATACATCTCATTCAATCAAAGGAGTGGTTTTCATGTATCGTCCATTAATCGAAAAAGGCGTCCCGTTATTTTCAGGTATCCGCACCTTCATGCATTTGCCGTATACGCAGGATCTGGACCATGCCGATTATGCCGTGATCGGGGTTCCATTCGATACCGGCGTCAGCTATGCCGTAGGCACCCGCTTTGGCCCCTCCGCGATCCGTGAAATGTCCCAGCGGCTCCGCCCGGTAAGCCAGGCGAAAGGAATCGATACCAGCGACTTTTTATCCGGGATCGATTACGGCGACCTGAAAATTGTTCCCGGCTATATCGACTTGAGCTATGAGGAAATCGAAAATCAGCTCAAGCCGATCTTCGCCAAAGGCGTCGTGCCTATTCTGCTCGGCGGGGATCATTCCATTTCCTACCCTCACGTGAAAGCGGCCGCCAGCGTCTACGGACCGGTCAGTCTCGTTCATTTCGATTCTCATACCGATACCGGTAAAAGTATGGACGAGCGCCGCAAGCATTCCCATGGCACGATGTTCCGTTATGCCGCCGAGGAAAGCTATATCGACGCCTCCACCTCGATTCAAATGGGGATGCGCGGCACTCCGTTCAGCCTGAGCGGCTTGGACGATTCCCGGGCGCTTGGCTACGAGGTGCTGACCACTGACGATGTCAAACGCCTCTCCATCGAGGAGCTGTGCGCCAAGATCAAGGAGCGCGTCGGCAGCAATCCGGTCTTCCTCACCTTCGACATCGACTTCCTCGATCCGGTATTCGCCCCTGGAACCGGTACGCCGGAGGTCGGAGGCTTCACTACCTATGAGGCGCAGCAAATGCTCCGCGGCCTCGCCGGCTTGAACATTATCGGCTTCGATCTCGTGGAGGTGCTGCCCGACCGGGATCTCACGAAGGTGACGGCATTGAATGCCGCCAATATCGCTTTCGAATTCATCACCCTGCTGGCTCTGAACCGGCGCAGCCAAATCGAGCTTGAAGCAAGTACAACCACCGTCGGCTAATACGCACACGCGGCTTCTGCAGCTGGGACCGGCGCTCCACGGCATCCCGACAGCCGACGTTTCAGGAGCGCCGGACACACCGCATTTATATTGAATAAGGGGGCATCACCCGTGAATCGAACAACCACAAAATTTTCGCTCGTACTCATCGCCGGCATTTTGGCCTTGACTACCGCCTGCAGCTCGAAGCAGGGGAGCGGCGCCAAAGGAGCGGAAGGCGCTGCTGCGGCCAGCGCGCCGGCCAACCACCCGAACCGTATTACCATCGGCATGACCAACCCGCCGCTGATGTTCAATCCGATCGATACGGATGCCTCCGGTTCCAATGCGGCCATTTTCGTAAACCGCTATTTATTCGATACGCTGATGAAAATGACGAATCCATTGGAGTTCAAGCTGCAATTGGCCGAATCCTTCGAGCAGAAGGATCCCAAAACGTATGTGGTGAAGCTGCGGCAGGACGCCAACTGGTCGGACGGCAAGCCGGTGACGTCGCAGGATTTTGAGTTTACCGCCAATCTGGTCGCCAATCCGAAGACATTGACTACCATCCGCAACTATATCAGCTTCCTCGAAGGCTTGAATGAGAAAGGGCGGCTGCCCGAAGGCGTTACGAAGCTTAGCGGCATCAAGGTCATCGACGACAAGACGTTCGAACTGGTGACCGCGAACCCGGTCGACCCGAATCTGGTGAAGGAACGGCTCTGCGATTTCCCGATCATCCCCAAGCATGTGTTCGAGAATGCCGATCCGGCCGCTTTGAACAGCCAGGCCTTCTGGAAAAATCCGAACGTAACGAACGGCCCCTATACATTTAACAAGTTCGAGAACGGCATCGTCCAGCTGGCGGCGAACAAGAACTATTACCGCGGCGCGCCGAAGATCGAAGAGGTCGTTGTCAAAGTGATGCCGGCCGCCAATATGGTCGCCCAGCTGCAGTCGCAGGAAATCGATATGAATGCGGGCCAGGGGCCCGGCAACATTCCGCCGAAGGAATGGGAAACCATCAAAGGCATGAGCCATATCCAAACGACGGAAGAGCCCACAAGACGCTACAACTCGATCGAGATTAACACGACCAAAATTGCTGACAAAAGAGTCCGGCAGGCGATGGCTTATGCGATCAACCGGGAGGCTATCGTCAATCAGCTGATGAAAGGAATCGGCGAGCTGGAGAATGGCCCGTACGCCCCGAGCCACCCGTACTACGATAAAGATATTCTGAAGTACAGCTATGATCCCGAAAAAGCGAAGCAGCTGCTCAAGGAAGCCGGCTGGGATTCCAATAAAACATTGGAATTTATCGTTCCGACCGGAGATGCCGTACGCGAAATGTCCGGGAACATCATTCAGCAGAACCTGGAGGCCGTGGGCATCAAGGTGAAGCAGGTGAACTTCGATTTCGCTACAGCCGTGCAGCGGGCGGTCAAAGGAGATTTCGACCTGCTGATCTCAAGCTTCAGCTCCATCATCGACCCGGACGGTTCAAGCAACATCTACAAATCGAGCGCAGCCTTGAATGATATGAGATACAATAATCCGCGGATAGACGAGCTGTTCGCTCTGGGCATGAAGGAAACCGACAAGGACAAGCGTTTCGCGATCTACAAAGAGCTGCAAAACATTATTCAGGAGGATGTCCCGCTGATCACGATTTACTCCGAAAAGAACCTGATCGCCCTCAATAAAGCGATTGACGGCAAGGGCGGCACGATCTACGGCATGCATTACGACGTGAACAAATGGAGTATACGATAAACCCTCTCCGCATAGGCCCGGACCCCGAAAGCTAACTCATGATAGCAGCTCTCGAGGTCTGGGCCTTTTTTTGCGCCAGATACAAGCTGTCCGGCAGACAGCAGGGACGGCCCGATCCGCTGAACCCGCTGCTTACAACGCCCCCGTCTCTGTATCGCCCGCTTTCACCATCTCGTTCCCTCTGTATATCTTGCTATTCCCTTCCGAAGCGACTATGCTTGAATTTATTAAGTCATGGAGCAAGGAGCGTGTGAAGCATGAAGCTGCTTGTCGCTGAAGATGACCTTTCCGTATGTGAAATGCTGCAAATGTTTTTTCAAAAAGAACAATATGAAACTACATTCGTTCATGACGGGTTAAGCGCAAAGCAACGGCTGGAGCAAGAGGCCTGGGACTTCGTCATCCTCGACTGGATGCTGCCGGGCAAGGACGGAATCAGCCTATGCCGGGATTACCGCCAAAATCACGACACGCCTGTCATTCTGCTGACCGCACGCGATCAGGAGCAGGATCGGATTTTAGGCTTGGACCTCGGAGCCGACGATTATGTGACCAAGCCGTTCAGTCCGATGGAGCTTATCGCCCGGATGAAAGCGGTGCTGCGCCGCTACAAGATCAGCCCCTCTGCGGCCGAGGACAGCCAGGACGGCTCTGCCGAAGACAGCGGCGGCGAAGATACCGAGAGCGAGTTCCAGACGCTTAAGCATAAGCATGTCACCATTCAGCTCGAATCCCGGGCCGTCATTATTCAAGGCCATACCATCACGAATTTAACTCCGAAGGAATTCGACCTTCTTTGTCTTTTCGTCCGATACCCCAAGAAAGTGTTCACCCGCGAGCAGCTGCTGGAAAGCATCTGGGGCTATGATTATTTAGGCGAAGAGCGAACGGTTGACGTACATATTAAAAGACTGCGCAATAAAATCTCGGTGCCGGATTGTTCATTGATCGTTACGGTGTGGGGTGTAGGTTATAAGCTGGAGGAATAACATGGGTAAAGGCATACCGCGGTTTCGTTACCGCTTTACTTTCTTCGCAAGGCAGTTCGTCAGTCATCTTATCGTATCCTTACTTATCCTCGTCGTTCTCGCCTCCGGATTCGTCTATTATATGAAACAGCAGGCGCTTGAGATCGAAACCAGCGAGCTGAGCAGCGCCGGCAAAGGCATCGTCAGGCTGCTGGTCCGCGAAGATATCGAGCCGACGTCCGCGATTCAAGCCTACCGCAATTTGCTGAGCGAAAGAAAAATTTCGTTCATTTTCCTAAATAAAACGGGAGACATCGTCTACAGCGATCCGAAAATGCCCGCACCTTTCCGGACAAAGCCGTTTTTGAACGAGATGCGGCAGCATATGTTTACGATGCAGGACAATGAAAGCTTCATTGTCACGAGCATTGAAAACCAGCCGCTCGTTGTCGTCCCGAAGCCGATCCGTTCCAAAAACCTGAAAGGCGACTTGTACTTATTCGTCTTCTCCCCTCTTCAAGGCTATGACGTTACGCTGCAGACCTTTAACGAGGCCTTGATTTATATTGGGCTGATCGTATTCGTGCTTGCCGTGCTGGTCAGCTGGCTGATCTCCCGAAATATGAGCACAAGCATCCGGGCGCTGCGCCGGGCCACCCATCAGATCGCTTCCGGCAATTATTCCTCCCGGCTGCCGGTTGAGCGCTCGGATGAGCTTGGGGAATTGTCGGCTGACTTCAACACCATGGCCATTCAATTGGAGGAAACCTCCAACAAACTGCAGCAGTACGAGAAACGGCGCAGACATTTTATTATGGACATGACGCATGAGCTCCGCACTCCGCTGACCTCGGTCCGCGGCATTATCGAAGGGCTTAAGAACGATCTCGTTGCCGACCCGGAGGACAAACAGAAATATTACGCAATCATCGAAAAAGAAACGTTCCGGCTTATTCGTCTGATCAACGAGCTCCTTGATATGGAGAAGATTGAAGCCGGTATGATTACTTTGCACAAGAAACGCAATGCGCTGAGGGACCTGCTGGACATTGTCGTAGAATCGCTGGAGGTTCTTATCGAAGCGAAGCATCTCAGCATCGTGATCGAGTGCGATCCCGATCTGATGGTCTATGGGGACTATGACCGTCTTACCCAAATTTTGATCAATCTGGTCAAAAACAGCCTGCAATTCACCGAATTCGGCTCCATCCAACTGAAAGGCTCGGAGAACGAGACGGAAACCCGCATTGAAATTTCGGATACGGGCCGGGGGATGACGGCCGAAGAGCTTTCACTCATCTGGGACCGCTTCTACAAAGCGGACCCGTCGCGGTCGAAAAACAGCAGTGAGACCGGTCTGGGCTTGTCCATCGTGAAGCGGCTTGTCGAGGCGCACCATGGCACGATTGCCGCGGAGAGCACCCCCGGCGAGGGAACGACGATCCGCATTCTTCTGCCCAAGGCGCAGGAACCGGCAAGCCTCCCCGCCGCAACCAGCGAACCGGGAACACCGGCGGAGGAAGGTTGAGATGGCGGCCTATTCGGCTCGCCTGCACCTTCTCCGCCTTGTTCCCGGCTTTTTCTTCCCGTTATAACCGCCCGTAAGCCCTGGCATAACGCGCAATCCGGCCAAAAATGCGCTTATCCTTCAATTTATTGAAGATATACGGGTCCGGGCAGGTGTTGGCCTCCAGCACCCAAGGATGGAGCCGCTGATCCAACGCTACATCAAGCCCGATTTCTTTAATTCCACGGAATCGGGAATGCAGCTGCTTGGCGGCCATCATGCCGAGGCGCTTGAGCCGGGATACGAAAATCCGCTTCTTCCGTTCAGGCATATAAGCGGCCAACAGCTTCTCGATCGGCGTAATTTTACCTCCGTTATGCACATTGGTCACTACCTTGCGCGGATCCCCCACACGCCCGATCACCCCTGTCGCCTCCCATCTGCGGCTCGGCGACTGCTGGACCATGACCCGGATATCAAACCGCCGTTTGCGGTACTTGGTCAAATGAATCCCTTTCTGTACCAAATACCGCCGCCGGCGCGTCAGCTTGCGAATGGAATCGAACATCTGATTGAAGGAAGCGAACTGTCTTGCCCGCAGTCCGCTCTGGTAGCTGTAGGTTCCATTCCCGCGGATCTCAACTCTCATCACGCCATTGCCGTAAGTGCCGACATCCGGCTTGATATAAACCATTCGATACCGGTGCAGCATCGACTTCAATGAATCCCGGGTCATCCGTCTCGTCTCCGGAATATTCGACCGCAATGCGCGTTTCATCCACAGCACGCGCGTTTTTCTCCACTTGCTTGTAATATGCCGCCCTCTTCTACACCTGCTCATGTCATCCACCTTTCCTTTATTTCCCGGCTGCGGCAGAACGGTATACCCGTTCCAGCTTAGTCACCGTCGCCTGCCAGCTGAACCGCTTCAGGCAATCCTTGCGGGCTTTGCCGCCCAGTCTGCGGCGAAGCTTGGCATCGTTGGCGAGCTTGACAATCGCCCGGGAGAAAGCCTCCGGACTTTTATAGCTGCGGATCAGCAAGCCGTTGCGCCGATGCTTTACAATCTCTTTAATGCCCCCGTTATCCGAGGCAATGACCGGAATGCCGGAGGCCATCGCTTCCACATTGACCAATCCGAACGCTTCGTGCTTTTGCGACGGGCATACGAAGCAATCGGCCTTCGCATACACTTTATGCATCCGGCGGTGCGGCACGGCCCGAGAAATTTGGCATTTACACCCAGCTGATGAGACAGGGATCGCAGCCGCCGCCCGTAGGCTTTGTTCGAAGCTCCTCCGGCAATAAGCACGGCAATCCGGCGCTTCGCCCATTTGCGGGCCGAGCGCGCCGCTTTCAGCAGGACGGGAATCCCCTTGCGCGGAATAAGCCTGCCAGCGAATAATAAGGTAAACCGGCCGGATTTTTTACGTCTTGCCGGACGAAACCGCTTCACGTCAACTCCAAGCCATACTTTATGAATCCGCCCTGCCGATCCGGGAAACCTTCGGGCGAGCTCCCGCTTTAGAGAAGCGCTGTTCGCAATAATGATATCCGCTTTGCTCAAGCACGCTTTCCCTTCTCTGCGGGATAATCGCGGCGAGGATACGAAGGTGAGCGAATGAAGAAACAGCGAGACCGGCGTATGCGGGAACAGCCGTTTGACGTCCCGGACAAAACGGGGACGGTTATCGATTTGAATCAGATCGTAATGTTTATTGCTAATATAAGCTTTGACATGGGATAAATAGGTTTTGGGGCTTCCTGTCGGAACCCTCACGATGTTCACACCGTCAATGACCGAGCGTTTCGAATAATTGCCGTGCTTGCGGCTGATCACCGTTACCTGGTGGTGGCGGGCCAGCTTTTTGGCGATGGCTAAAATGCATATTTCCACGGAACCCCCGAGAACCGGCGGTACCGGAATTTGCTCTGGTGCTATAATCAAGATTCGCATGGCATAACACGCCTGCCCTTCGAGGTAGTTGAAACACCATATTGTATGCTTTTCCCCCGGTGATGGTTAAGGGCAGGCGCCCATCCTTCCCTCAAACGGTTAAGCAGGCAAAACAAATCCCCCCTTCCCTGCGATCGAAACGATCACGGGAAAGGGGGGATTTAATGAAGGTCGAGCTAAGCTCCGGTCTCCGGCCGCCTGCAATAAAAGCAGGCTACAGCTCAGGACGGTCAGGGCTCAGCTCGGCTTCGAGCTTTTTCGTCTCGCCCAGTAAATGAAGGAAGAAGCGGATATAGAACGAGACCATGACGAAGAAGATGCCTGCGGTTAACGGGTCCTTCGTAAACTGCTGGGCCGGATCCGCGTTAGCCGCTGCGATAGCTTCAGGCGACATCGTATACATGGTCAGCACTTTGTAGCCTACCCGGGCGACCAGAAGCAGCAGCACCGCAATTTGAACGCCGAGATGGGTGCTGTAATACCAGCCGTCCTCGCGTTTTTCGAGCTGCGTATGCTTGACGGCCAGATGACTCAGCACCAGGCCGCAGAGCAGACCGATCCCGTCGGCAATCAAATTCGAGGGATGCAGGAAGCCGAGATACAGAAAGATACAGCCGACCAGGCTGAACAGGACAATGCGAAACCAAAAGCGGGAACGCGTCAGCTTCTGAAAGCCGACGGTCCGTTTAAATCTCCGGTAAAGGATGAAGCCGATCAGCACGGTCATGCCGACCGTCGTTCCCAAATGCTGCATAGCCGCCTACCTCCTGGGTTGACTTCTTAAGGAGCCTGCTCCAGAAACTTCGCGTTCGGGTATTTCTCCATCGCCGACCGCATCGCATATTCGCTCTCGAACAGCACGACGTAATTCTCCTTCTTATCTTTCACCAGCTGGGAGTTAATCCGAAACTTGCTTGGATCGATATTGTCATCGATAATCCAGCGGGCGAACTGGAAGTTCAACCGCTGCAGCTGGACATCCACGCCATACTCCGCCTTCATCCGGTACTCGAATACCTCAAACTGCAGCTGGCCGACCACGCCGAGAATCAGATCGTCGAATCCGATGGTGCGGAACACTTGGATCGTTCCTTCCTCTGTCAGCTGGTCGACTCCTTTCTGAAACTGCTTATGCTTCAGCGCGTTTTTCACCGTTACTTTACAGAACAGCTCGGGGGAAAACGTCGGCAGTTCGTCGAATTCGATACTGCCGCCCTGGCTCAAGGAATCGCCCAAACGGAAAATACCCGGGTCGAACAACCCGATAATATCGCCCGGATACGCCTCTTCGACAATATCCCGATCCTGCGCCAGAAACTGCTGAGGCTGCGCCAGCTTGATATCTTTACCGACACGGACATGCTTTACCGCCATGCCGCGCTCGAACCTCCCGGAGCAGATGCGCAGGAACGCAATCCGGTCGCGGTGCGCGGGATTCATGTTCGCTTGAATTTTAAAAATATAACCGGTGAACTTCTCGTTCGTCGGATCGATCTCGCCCTGGGTGCTGCGGCGCGGCGTCGGCGTCGGCGCCAGCTCCAGGAAATTCTCGAGAAACGTCTGCACGCCGAAATTATTGATCGCGCTGCCGAAAAAGACCGGCGTCAGCTCGCCGCTGCGCACCTTCTCCATATCGAATTCGTCGCCGGCCACATCGAGCAGCTCCAAATCCTGGACCAGCTGCTCATAGAAAAATTCGCCGGCGATTTTTTTCACCAAAGGATCGTCGTAGCCGCTTACTTTCTCCACTTGAATTTCCTTGTGGTCGTCGCCCTGGAACAGCTCCACCTGCGTCATTTTGCGGTCGTAAACGCCGCGGAACTGCTTGCCGGAGCCGATCGGCCAGTTCATCGGATAGGAACGGATGCCAAGCACCTGCTCCAGCTCCTCCAGCAGATCAAACGGATTTTGCCCCTCGCGGTCCATTTTGTTAATAAATGTAAAAATCGGAATCCCGCGCTTGCGGCACACCTGGAACAGCTTTTTGGTCTGTGCCTCGACCCCTTTGGCCGAGTCGATCAGCATGACGGCGCTGTCCGCCGCGGTTAACGTCCGGTACGTATCCTCGGAAAAGTCCTGGTGACCCGGCGTATCCAGAATGTTCACTCGATGACCCTCGTAATCGAACTGCATTACGCTGGACGTAACCGAGATCCCCCTCTGCTTCTCAATTTCCATCCAGTCGGATGTCGCATGCTTGCTCGCTTTGCGGCCTTTTACGGTACCCGCCAGACGAATCGCGCCTCCGAACAGCAGCAGCTTCTCGGTCAGTGTCGTTTTCCCCGCATCCGGGTGGGAAATAATGGCGAAAGTACGGCGCTTCAGCACCTCTTCCTTCATTTTATTCTGTGTATTCATGCTCATGAGATTCTTAGTCCTTCCTCAAATGGTTGTCATCATTAGCTTTCGCTTAGGTCAGCTTGATATTCCAATCCGCTTCCTTCAGCCAGCTGCGGTTGCTGAACTCGCGCCCGCGAACCGTTACCCGGTCTTTATATACCTGGACATAAAGACCCTGCGATTTTTCCTTCGCTTCATTCTGAAAGCTCCGGTTCAGCACCCGGCCGACCGAAGAGTTATGGAAAAAGTGGAACGTTTCCTTTACATAATGCTCGGTTCCGTTCTGGAAATCCTGGTGCCGGTGACCGCAGAACACGAACACATTTTTATACGGCTTCAAAATTTCGCGGAACTGCTTCGCGCGGATCAATTGATGGCTGCCTCCGTCGGAGCCGATAGGCGGCAGAGGCTGGTGCACCATGACGAACGTCGGCTTGCCGTCTTTGTGTTTGGACATCTGGTCCTTGAACCAATTCAGCTGGTCGTCGGAATACCATGCGCCTTCGCCCACCTCCGGCTTCTCCTGAACGTATGCCTCCTGCGAGAGCAGCAGCACGGGAAAACCGTTGATATCAGCCGAATGATACGGCTTCTCCAGCCCGAAAAACTTCTGGAACCGCTCCCGCGCCTGCCAATCCGTCTTGCCGTTCGGCGCCGTTTCCTTGTTGAAGGCCCCTTTCTTGTCGACCCAAATATCGTAGTAATCATGATTGCCCATGTTGGCGTACAGCGGAGGCAGCTTATAGGCCGACAGCAGCTTTTGCAGCTCTTTATAGCCGTCCGTTCCCCCGAAATCGGTTAAGTCGCCCGTCAGCATGATGGCTTCGATCGGCGATTCGAACTGCTTGATATCGTCCAGCGCCTGCTTCATGTGCTTGATCGTATTCGGATCGTAGACCGAGATATGCAGGTCGCTCAAAATCATAAACGAGAACAACGGACTATGTTCGTCCTGCGCTCCCGCAGCAGCGGCCGTCGTAGTCGTCTCCGGCTTCGGCAACACCAGCTCCTCGCCCGCCTTCGCTTCGCTCTGCGTCTCCACGGAACGCTGAAGCACCTTCATCAGTCCGGTAAATGCCGCGGCAATCAGTACCAGCAGCCCGAGCAGCCAACGGATAAAAGCCCGTCGTGACATGTGGAATTCCCCCTGATCTTCTAGCTTCTCTATTTATCCATACCCGGTCTCCGGTTGAGCCCTCTCTATTATAGCTTCTAATAAGAAGACGCGCACGGCTTTCATCGCGAATTCTTCATATTGGCAAATAACCCCGGTTCCGCCGCCTCGTCCGGCCCGTCTTCAATCAAGCGCTTGCCGGAAGCGGCGGGCCCTGTTCACCAAAAAAAGGGCCCGTACCCGGTAAGTACGGCCCTTTTCTATCTATGACTGCCCGCTGATCCGCCACCGGCCCATGAGCACTGAAGCCCGATGGTGCCGCAAGCGCGCTCCGCATCCGCGCCCCAGGCTTGCTCTGCCAGTATATGCAGCGCGGCTTCCAAACGCCTCCTGCAAGCAAATACGCAGCTCCCGCTTCGGAAGGAGCAGGCTCTGCCCTGAACCCGAACCGGCCCTTCGGCTTCAGCCGTCCAGGCCGGGAGATTTTATCCCCGCGCCGCGCATCCATCCATAACTGCACGGGCCCTTCCATTCCGCGCAAGCGATGGATTATCACCGCACAGTAACCTTCCATTTCGAACGGTCGATAATCGCCGTGCGCGTACGGTAACCTGCTATTCGGTGCGATCCATTACCGCTGCGTGAACTCCCAGGCAACCTCGCCCTCGTCCTGACCGTTGACCGGCCACCATTTGAAGCCGTCCTCGGACAGCAGCTGCTGCGCCTGATCCGGCCCCCATGTTCCCGCAGGATACAGATGGAGATTGTCCGTACGCTCGCCCCAAGCGGAGGCGATTTTGTCCACGTACTTCCAAGCCAGAGCCACCTCGTCCCAGCGGGTGAAGTAAGTGGAGTCCCCCCGCGCGGCGTCATAAAGCAGGCCTTCGTACGCTTCCGGCGTATTTAAACCTACCTGGCAGCTTTGGCAGAAGTCCATCGCTACCGGAATGATCGTCCCCTCGGAGCCCGGCTGCTTCGCATTCATTTTGAAATAAATACCTTCCATCGGATTCACGCGGAACACGAGCAGATTCGGCTCCAGCTTGTGCTTTTTGGACAAGTATACGTTGTTCGGCACATTTTTGAATTCCACGACCACCTCGGTCGTTTTTACCGGCAGACGTTTGCCCGTACGGATATAGAACGGAACGCCGGCCCAGCGGAAATTATCGACAAATACCCTTGCCGCAAAATACGTTTCCGTCGTCGATTCCGGATTCACCGATTCTTCCCCGCGGTAACCGGGAACCTGCTTCCCTTTTACATTACCGGAAGCATACTGGCCGCGAACCGTATTGGCGCGCACCTCGGATGCCGTTTGAAAGCCCCGCAGCGCCCTGAATACCTTGACCTTCTCGTCGCGGATATCCTCGGGAGTTTGGCGGCTCGGCGGCTCCATCGCCATCATTGCCAGCATTTGCAGCATATGATTCTGGCCCATATCCCGCAGCGCGCCGGAATGGTCGTAATAACCGCCGCGTTCCTCAACGCCGACCGTTTCGCTGAGCGTAATCTGGATGTTAGCAATATACTTGTTATTCCAGAGCGGCTCGAAGAACGCATTGGCAAAGCGCACCACATTGATGTTCTGCACCATCTCTTTGCCGAGATAGTGGTCGATGCGGTAAATATCCTTCTCCTCAAACACCTGGCGGATTTCGGCGTTCAGCTTCTCTGCGGAAGGCAGGTCGTAGCCGAACGGCTTCTCGATCACCAGCCGCGTCCAGCCGGACGTTTCCAGCAAGCCTCCAGCCTGCAGGTTATGCGATACGCTGCCGAACAGCTCCGGCGCCAAGGCCAGATAGAACAGCCGGTTGCCGCCGATATCGAATTTCTGATCCAGCTTCGACGTCAGATCGCCCAGCGCTCTAAAGCCCTCTACATTATTAATGTCGAGCGACATGTATTCAAAATGCTCCGCAAACGATTCCCACTTCTCGTCTTTCGTTACATTATAACGGGCAAATTCCTTGATGGATTCATGCACATCCTCGCGGAACTGCTCGTTGGTCCGGCTGCGGCGGGCCAGACCGATTACGGCAAAGCGGTCTCCGAGCTTGCGCTCGCGATACAAGCTGTAAATAGCCGGGTACAATTTACGACGAGCCAAGTCCCCCGTAGCTCCGAACAGCAAAAACACGGTATTGGTCATGTTCTCCTCATTCTTTCTTTATGTATTTTTTGGCATATCGCCCTAAAAATTCGAAATATTCGAACCCCTTTAGCATATCGAAAACCGCGGCAGGATTCAATATTTAACTCTAGTAATCTCGTAACAGTTTCCCCAATACTATAGGCTTTATGCATAAATTAGGCGCTAACCTGTAGGCCTTTATCCAATCGCACGGGCTTTGGCCCGAATATGGTGAAATGAAGGAAAATACTGGAGGTGTCAAGATGAAACCGATTCATCCGATTTGCGAGGAACAATGCAGAGAACATTACGGCAAGCCTGTTCTGGTGATCTTAAGGGACGGCAGCGAGCTCGTCGGCGTCCTGAGCCGATACGACCAAGACAAACTTATCCTTAACGGAGAAACCTTCCCTGAGGATCTGCCTACTTACAACAAGTCGATCCAGCTGAAGAAGCATAAGAAATTGTCAATCAACCAGAAGAAAAAAAGCGGCGGGAAGGCCGCCGTATCGGCCTTCCCCGGAGCCTTTGGTCCGTGACCCGGCGTCTCGCCTTTCTTCCCATTCGGCGGCCCTTTGGTTTTGGAACCTGGCCTTGATTGCGCTGCTGTTCGCCTTAATCTAACCTGACGGCAGCCGAACCAGGGGAGGAACCATTCCTTGGCTCCTCCCCTTAAGGCCCCGTATTCGGCGTAAGCGTTAGGCCAATGCCATAAAGCAGCCCGACGCAGGGCATCGGGCTGAACGCACGTTAGCGGTACAGCCCCGGCCGCTGTGCCTGCAGCCGCTTTGTCAGCATATAGCAGCGGATGCCGGTATCGTAATGAACGGCCTCATATCCTTTTGCCTTATAGAAATGCTGCGCCTGCACGTTCGTATCGTCCACCCACAAGGTCACTTCGCGGTAGCCTTCAAGAACAGCCGTCCGTTCCGCCTGCTCCAGCAGCCGGGAACCGACTCCCTTCCCCTGCCACCGGGGATGAACGGCCAGCATGTCGACGTACATTTTATCCTTCTCCATCCGAAGCGAGACGAAGCCTCCCGGGGTTTTGCGTCCGCACGTATCAACATAGGTCAGGCAGGGCTTCAACCGCTTGCGGATTGCGGCCAGATCCACGCGAAGGTCAGGCTGCGTCTCCAAAGCAAAGGGAACGAGAAGCAATTGGACAAGCTCATAGATGGTCTGGTCATCCCGGCGTGGAATTCGTTTGCGGATCAAGCAAGTCGCCTCCTCACATAAAACAGTTACTTCATCATCGTATGAAGGGAGAAGAGGCTCTGCCATTATTTCAAATATTTTTTACCGACGAAGGCAAGAAACAGGACGCTGACGATGATAACTACTGCAATAACGGCTACTTGTGCCCACTCCATGGTCAATGCCCCTTTTTATAAGTTAATTAAACATCATACTCTACCTAACAATCCATTGTCAATGTCCAATTTACGGGAAACGGCATGTCATGTATAATGGGAGCAGCATATGACTCGGTGAATGCCCAAGCCCCGCTAAGGAGACGGCAAACCGCAGGTCAACAGCCGGGAGCAAGGGGCAGAAATATGGTATTCAATGTTGCGCAGGTGGCTCGGACGTACCGGTCGAACGCGCTGTGGCACTCCAATGAAGAAATCTGGAAACGACGCGGGGGCCTCTTCCTGCCTCCGGGGACGCCGTCCTCCGAAGAGAAGGCGCGAAGCGCAAATGTTCTGCCCTGGACAGGCAGCTCGCCGTTTGACCGGTTCGCCCGGGAGAGCACGTATGCCATCGCGGCCATTCTCCAAACGGCCGTGCAAGTCAAGCGGGCGGTACGCAAGCTGCAATCCCATACGCAAGCGTCGGCGGTAGACCGGAGAATCGCGCTCAGCAGCGATGCTGCGGTTGTGACCGCGTCGGCTGCGCCTGGAGCGGCGATCCGGTCGTACCGCATTCGGATCGAACGGGCGGCCTCCGCCCAGTACAACGAAGGAACGGCCCTGCCTGCTCAGGCGGTTACGACGATAGCCGCCGGCTCGAATCAAATGAAGCTGAGCTGCGAGGGGCGCTCCGCCCCTTTCTCCATTTATGTCGTCCGGACCGATACGAACCGGCATGTGCTGCAAAAAATACGGGCTGCCATCCGCCAGACCGGTCTTCCCGTGGAAGCAGCGCTGCACGAAGATGCCGAGGCGGACACAGTCAAACTGAAAGTGGCCTGTTCTCAGACCGGCAGCGGCCGCTCCTTCGCCATTGCGGATGTATACGGAACTGCGGCCCGTTCGGCCGGCATCCTGGCTGTCACGCAGCCGGGGACGGACGCCCTGTACCGGATCGATGATGGAAAGACTGTTCGCTCGGAATCCAATCGGGTCACGCTCGATGGGGGGAGGCTTACGCTGACTCTCCATCGAGGGAGCGACACCGACGTGACAGTGAACGTTGTTCCCGATGAAATCGAGGCTAGGCAGGAGCTCCAGCAGCTCGCCTTAAGGTTTAACGAGCTGAGCGCAGCTATCTCGCAGGCGAACCGGTATTTGAATACATTGCGGGTGCACCGCGTACTCGAAGAGGCGGTGCATCTTGGGCTCGAAACGGCGCTCCGCCCGCTTCCTGAACCGGAGCCGTTGCCGTTGCCGGAACTGGAGCCATTGTCGGAGCCGGACCTGCTGTCGGAAGAACCTCCAGCGGAAAAGCCCCAGCCGCTGACTTCCTCGCCCTGGGACGGCATCGGCCTGCGCCAGTACGCCGACGGGACGGTCGAGGTCGACGAAGCGGCGCTGGATCTGATGCTCGCAAGCCGCTTCGACCAGTGGCGAAGCAGCCTGCGGGCTGACGAAGGGCCGACCCGGGTGCTGGTCGGGGCGTTGAACCGGCTGCTGGCGCTGCCGGCGGAGGAGCTGTTGGATAGGCGCAAGGCCGCCTATCAGGCTTTTGCAAGCTATGGTTTCCGCCCGTGGGGCAGCCTCCGGACGTATCTCCCTCTGCCGCTTGCCGGCACGCTGGTTAACCGGCAGTTCTAGCCCTCCGCACTTATTTTCGTCAATTCTATTACACTGCCAGAGTCCTGATTTGGATATATATGGGGGAACAGTTTCGGAGAATCATAAAATACGACCCCCACCAGGAATAGCGGGAGCCGAAGACATGCGCTTGCTTATACAATTCATTAGCAACGATGCTATGTGTCAGCATCTCACCATACTCCGCCGCATCTGGCGAGTTTACCCGAGTAATCCCAACACCCTGCTAAGCTAATAAGCTGGCTGATACATAGCTCGAACGAACTTGAATCCGTTTCAGGCCCATCCATTAAATTTACACCAACACGCCAATTCACATTGCACAAGCCCAAGCGTTGAGTACGCCTGAGCTCTGAGAACAGGTAAATGCGGCTCCGATATTCTATTTCCTCACAAGCGACACATAGTACTCCGCATCTATGGAATGTTTCAAATAATCTAACGATCTCTTCTCCTTCGGATTGAAGGTATCTCCTCGTAGTAAGATTTCAAATGATTATCTAAACTCCAAATTCTTATTGATCCTATTGCAGGAACAGTATCCTTATATTTCTTGTACACTTGTACGATAGACAAGTCACCGATTCCAATCTCCATAACTGCGTATTCTACAACGGCACTCGATATTTCTAACAAATCTTCTCTCTCCAGCTCCTGACCAAAATAGGTCCAAGGAGCCTGATCATTAACCGTTCTTTTAATTAATTCAGCCATTACTAGAGCTCGTTCTCTTCTCAGATTGCCGTCAGCAATATGCGCAATATGATTACCCGTTTCTATTATGGTTGCCAAGGGCAGAATCAATATCTGTTGTCTATCTTGTTGCAACGAAGTCAGTTCTGCAATAATTTCTTGATGATTCTGATTCATGTGGGGAATGTTTATAATATTACACAGGATGGAAGTGTCGATAATACTTACATGCATGCCTATACCTCCAGCCAGCCTAAATCATTATTGCTCGCACTGGGTTTCTTTATCGCCTTAACTAATTCATCTCTCACAGTTAGGTCGCCTAAATTACCTTTTGACAATAGCGCGGGCAAAGACTCAATATCCGGTAATGCATAAAACCTGCTAGAACCGTCATTCGGATCTCTGTAACATAAAACAACACCCAATAATTCTTCTATAGTAAGAGCATTAAGCAGTGTCGGGTTATGTGTTGTAAGAAGAACATCTATATGTCTTTCTTTGGTAAGTCTTGATATCGTTTGCATTAACGTTTTAATTCTGCTTGGATGAATCCCATTATCAATCTCTTCTATTACAATCATGCTGCCCGATTCTTCACTAATTAGCGAAGATAAGATGGCCAAATATCTGAGTGTGCCATCAGACAGCCGCTTGGCTTCAACAAATTCTGAATGGTCTCCATACCTTTCTTTCAGACGAAACATAACATCGCCAATTGAAGTTTCAATAAATGAAATATCCAAAATCTCATTTTCCGGTAATTCTTTCAATGCCTTTAACAGGCTTTTTTTGTATTCTTTATTCCGGCATAATTCATAAAGTACAGAAGATATATTATCAGCTGTCGGTCTTAGTTTATGGTCGCTCATTCTTGAATAATCTCTCATACGGCTAGGAAGAGGGTCTAAAAATAATATCTTTCCCAGTCGCTCCAAAACCAAATTAATGTAAGTCACATTTTTTTTATTGTTTTCAGTTGTCGTAGGCATTTTAGAAGAGAGTTGAGACAGTACAGAAACAGAACGAATACATGTAACCTCAGGGTTCCTTCCCTTTCGCCCATTATTGTACTCGACATTAATATCACTAAATTCATCAGATGTATCTTTGGTTTGGAAAACAATAGTTGGCTTTGCGTTAGGTGAACGTTTAAATAGGTGCTCTTCAAGTATAAAAACTCGACTGCTGACTTTTACCGTGATTGAATATTCAAGATCGTAATCTCCATCAATATCTACCAAACAACCTAATGTAAAAGTATCCGTTCCAATTCTTGGGCACCCTATACTTCCACCTCTGATTTCACTATCCACATTCTTCGATCCGTCAAGTATAACCGCCAATTCTCTCCCTGATGAGATTTCAGAAAGAATCTTTATGCCCTCAATTCCATTGGTCTTACCACCTGCGTTAGTACCGATTATGGCAGTTAATTTTTCTATTTCTAATGTGGATCGATCAAAACTTTTAAAACTTTGGAAAGAAAAGTTTTTTAGCATTTTCACCCTCCTTACCATCTAATCGAAGTTCAATCCTAATACTACTCATTATAGCAGATTGCACTCATTGCCATACCAGAGAGACTTCATCTCATTTTCAGCTAAGGTCGCGTAACCATTTAGGAAGTTAATTGGCTTCCAATTATTTCTTTTTTCGTTTAAGCGGTGAACTTCTGATAGACCATGACCCTCACATACAATGTAGTACAGAGGCAACTCCAATATTGATTGGGCTTTAATGTGCTAAACCTTTCATAGTTTTTCGTTACGAATACCTCTTTGTATTTTTCTTGGATTTCGGCTTATATAATACTTTAAATCATATAGTCTGTAAAACATTTTCTAAAGACGCAACAAGTTGACAAACAATAGACTTTCAACTTCCGCTTTATTCAGACATCTAAAAAAACAAGAGGACTATCCCACAAGTCACTAAATTGACTCGAATGTCCCCCTCTTCTTCATGATCTAATTCAATTGTATCCTATACGTAATAAAACATAAGCAGAACCTGCCACATCTCATTTCTTACCATCAACATGACCGACTCCACATGTGCCGTCTGCTCACGCATCCGCCTATGCGCTTGCATGCTGCATCTGTTTGCGGACCTGCACTCGCACCTGCACGCCGGTCCCCCTCCCCTGCAAAGCAAGTCCCGCACAGCCAAAAAACGCCGTTCCCTGTTCATGAATAACCTCCGTGAACCGGGAATGGCGTTTTTCCTGACATGTCTCCTATTCTGTTCAATGAGCGGAGGTCTCTCCTATCTGCGCGACGATCTGCCGCTTCATCCGCAGGAAAGCTTCGTAATCTCTGCCGTCGACGCCTTTGCGAAGGGAGGAGGGAATCTGCACTGTATGCTTGATTCTACCGGGATGGGCCTGCATCACATGCACACGCTGCGACAGAAAGATCGCTTCCTCGATATCGTGCGTAATAAATACGATGGTCGTCTTTTCCTTCTCCCATAGCTGCAGCAGCATTTCCTGCATGGAGCCCTTCGTCTGCGGATCGAGCGCGCCGAACGGCTCATCCATCAGCAGCACCTCAGGATTGTTCGCCAGAGCGCGGGCGATGGCAACGCGCTGCTTCATCCCCCCGGAGAGCTCCTTCGGGTACGATTTGGCGAATTTCGTCAGCTGGACGAGCTCCATGAAGTGATCGGAGATCCGCCTTTTTTCGAACAACGGTATCCCCTTCAGCGTCAGCCCGAACTCGATATTCTCCCGTACGGTCAGCCAAGGGAACAGCGTGTAGGATTGAAACACCATGCCTCTGTCGGCACCCGGTCCGTCGATTTCATGCCCCGCAATGCGCAGCTCGCCGGAGCTGGCGTCCTCCAGACCTGCAAGAATACGAAGCAGCGACGATTTTCCGCAGCCGGAAGGGCCGACGAAGCTGACAAATTCATGATTTCGAATATCGAAGGAGACGGAATCAAGCGCGACAAAATCGCTTTTTTTGCTGGAATATATTTTGGAAATCCCCTTGGCCTCAATTTTAACCGGTTCAGCGGAGATCACTTCCGGCTCAAGCTCTCTCCTATCGGGCCTCCTTAAAACTTCTAATGGTTGTACCGGCTTCACAGGCTCCACTCCTTTTTCTTCATTATCCGATTACTCGCAAGCTAAGCCCTTCCTTCCAGCCAGGGGAAGAACCTTTTGTGGCAATAGGCAAACACCCGGTCCGTGATTAACCCGAGCAGACCAATGACAATAATGCCGACGAAGATAAGATCCGTATTCAAAAAACGCTGCGCCTTCATAATTGCAAAACCAAGACCGCTGTTGGCCGCCACCAGCTCGGCTACAACCAGGTACGTCCACGCCCACCCGATAATGAGCCTTAGCGTGTTCATCAAATCCGGCAGCAGCGCGGGAATAAGCACCCGCTCGATCACCTGCCAGCGCTTCGCGCCCATCGTATAGGATACCTGCAGCAGATCGTTGGATACGGCTCTGGCATTGTCCGCCACCATCAGCACCAGCTGGAAAAAGCACCCGACGAAAATCACTAAAATTTTCGCCCCTTCGCCGATACCGGCCCACACCATAATAAGAGGCACAAAAGCTGTCGCCGGCATGTAGCGGATAAATTCCGTCGGCGGCACGACGATCGACTCCGCAAACCGGAACGTTCCCGCCAGGATACCCAGCGGGATGCCGAGGATGCAGGCCAACAGGAAGCCCATCCCCACACGATATACGCTAATGCCGATATGATTCCAGAAATCCGAGCTGCCGAGCTGCTTCATCAATTGAACAAGCACCTGATCCGGCGTAGGTAGGAACGTCCGCTCCACCCATTGCCCATAGCTCATCAGGCTCCATCCGAGAAGGAGCAGAAGAAAGATTCCGGCAACTCCTGCGGTATACCAGGTCTGGTCCAGCTCTCCGCGAATTTGAAATAAGCGCACCCGCCGTTTTTTCATCGCCGTCTCCCCCCTTGTTAAGTTATACATTGGATACAGATACCGCTTGGCGCCAGCCGCCGTAAGACGTAATGTCCTCGGATTGCGCTGCGGCGTAAGCCTCGCAGACGAACCCCGGAACCTCGGTGCCGTCCGCCAGCTCCACTTTGCCGATACCGAGCGGCGAAGGAATCGATGCGGCAAAAGCGCCGAACGAGGCAAGCGGCATCTCCCAAAGCTCCAGCTGTACGGCCGCGCCGCCGCTCGTCAGCTTGATCATTCCCGGCTTTGCCGGGACCGTCGCAAGCTTCACCAGCTTATATTTCGGAGCGGACTCCGTCTCCTTCACAAAAACGGCTCCGCAGCCAAGGATCTGCTTCTCAAGCGGGAAGCCGCGCATGTGCAGCCCGCAGACGGCGACCAAGGTCGTCTCCGGCTTGGCGGGTTCATCCGCTTGAGACGCAGCAGTGACCGAAGTGTCAGGCTGCCCTAGCGCTGCCGGTTCGCCCCTGTGCGCTTCGGATGATAATTCCTGACTGGCAGAAGCTGCTGCGGATAAGGCGCATGCTGCGGACGGCGAAGACCCCTGGTCGGCAGGAGGAGCTACAGACGTGGCGCAAACCGCGAACGGCGAGGTCTCCTGACCGGCAGACACAGCTGCGGGTGACTCATAAGCCGCTGCCGTCCCGCCTTCGGCGCTGCACACAGAAGACAGAGACGAAGCGGCCGATTCCCGGGCCGCCCGGTCTTCCCCGGCGATGCCGCCGAACGCTTGCGCCGCCCCGCAGATCAGGCCCTCGTTCTCGGCCAGCGCGAACATCGTGATGCCGAACGGCGTTTGCTCCGCCGCTTCTCCGGCTGGAATCGCAACGGCGCACAGATCGAGCAGGTTGCAGTGGTTCGTGTAGCGCCCCATATCGCGGTTGGCCGCGACCGGTTCCTGCCTTACCTGCTCGCGCGTCCACGTTCCGCCTGCCGTAGGCATGACCAGCACCGCGTCCTCCAACAGCCTGCGCGCTTCGTGCTTATAGGCCTGCAGCTGATGCATCGCCTGGAACACGGAGGCCGCGTCATATTGCGCTGCAGCGCCGGAGCGCAGAATCTGCTCCGTCACCGGGAAGGCCGTTCCCGGGTTCGCTTCGATGAAGCCGCCCAGATCGGCCCAGCGCTCGGCAACCCACGGCCCTTCGTACAGGATCGCCGCCGCCTGCGAGAAGACAGCGGTATCGATATACTCCACCGGCAGGCCGAGCCGCTCAAGCCGCTCGACCGCCCGCTCCCAGGCGCTGCGGTAGGCGTCCGCGTAAGGGCCGTAAAAGCCCGGCGGCTCCTTCGGCAGGCACAGCCGGGCAGGGCGCCCGGGCACCGGCTTCGGCAGGCTGCGGCGACGATGGATCCGCAGCCGCCGCACCGCGCAACGCCGCGTCTACGGCAAGCGCGTCCTCCAGACTGTGGGCGAACACCGTCACACAGTCCAGGCTCTTGCAGGCGGGCACGACGCCGCTCGTCGGCCAGGCGCCCAGGCTCGGCTTATAGCCGACGAGCCCGTTCAGCGCCGCAGGCACGCGGCCGGAGCCGGCCGTGTCCGTGCCGAGGGCGAAGGCAGCCTGCCCGCGGGCCGCCGCCACGGCGGAGCCGGAGCTGGAGCCGCCGCTGATCAGCTCGGGGCGAAGCGCGTTATGCGTCTCGCCGTAAGGGCTGCGCGTACCGACCAGGCCTGTGGCGAACTGGTCGAGGTTCGTTTTGCCTGCGGGAATGGCTCCCGCACGGATCAGCCTATCGACAACGGCGGCATGATCGTCCGGCATATAGGCATATTCGGCGCAGCCTGCCGTGGTCATCATACCCGCCACATCGATGTTGTCTTTTACGGCAAAGGGGACGCCCCAGAGGGGGGCCTCGTCAGGGTTCATGGATGCAAGCCGGTCCAGGTAGGGCTGCATGGCATCCATAGACGGCGGCGTGATCCAGATGTTCATGCCGCCATCCTGCTCCGCCCTGCGGACAATTTCCCGGGCAATCTGCTGCGGCGTGAATTGCCCCGAGCGGTAGCCTTCTTTGAGCTGCGCTATGGGCAGCGTGTGCGGAATCTGTAATGTTCTCATGCGCCGATGACCTCCTCTTCCCTTTGCTCCATTGTATTGGCAACGATCAGCTGGCCGGTGTGCACCTCATCCCCCGGCTTCACGTACACCGTGGACACATACCCGTCGCAGGGCGACGTTTGTGAAAACTCCATTTTCATACTCTCGACGATGATGAGCGGATCGCCCTTCTTCACCCGCTGTCCCGGCGCGACCAGCACCTTCCATACGCTGCCCGGCATGGTCGAGCGGACCGCAACGGCTCCCTCCGGCAGCTCATCGTCCTGCGAAGCCTTAGCCGAGTCGCTCTCGGACACGTATTCGGCGAGCCCCAGCGCCTTCCAGCTTTCCCGCTCCGCCTGAAACGCCGCCTGCTGCTTCGTACGGAACGCATCCGCGCTCTCCTCAATCGAGCTTAGAAACTTCAAATACTCGCCCAGATCGAAGGTCGTTTCCGTAATATCCGCTTCGTATCGGCCGCGCAGGAAGTCCTCGCGCAGCTGAAGCAGCTCATCCGCCGACACCGGATAAAATTGAATCTGATCGAAAAAGCGGAGCAGCCACGGTTTCCCCGGCTTGAAGCTTTCCGTAGAGCGCAGCCGGTTCCACATCTGGATCGTGCGTCCGACGAATTGATAGCCGCCCCGGACCTTCCATGCCGTATACGCACATGTAGGCTCCGCCGATCCCGACAGCGTTCTCCGGCGTCCAGGTGCGCGCCGGGTTATATTTTGTCGTGACCAGGCGATGGCGCGGGTCGATCGGCGTTGCCACCGGCGCGCCCAGGTACACATCTCCCAAGCCCAGTACAAGATAGCTCGCATTGAACACAATGCTCTGCACGTCTTCCACGCGGTCCAGCCCGTTAATGCGGCGGATAAATTCAATGTTGCTCGGGCACCACGGCGCATCCGGCCGTACCGTCTGCTGGTATCGGTCGATTGCCAGCTGCGTCGCCGGATCGTCCCAGGACAGCGGCAGCCGGACGATGCGGGACGGAACCCGGATCGACTCCAGCGGCGGCAGCTGGCTGTCGATTTCCATTATGCGAGCGCAAGCCTCGCGCACCGTAATTTGAAGCGGATCGATGTGCACCTGCAGCGAACGGATTCCCGGGGTCAAGTCCAGAACGGGAATCGTGCCGCTTTCCCCAATTGCCTGCATTAAGGCGTGGATTTGAAACCGAAGCGTCAAATCCAGCTCCATCGCACCATATTCCACAAGCAGGTTCTGATCGCCGCAGCAGCGGATGGAGATCGGGAATTTGCGGCCGCTCTCTTCGCTCGCCAGCAGCGGATAGGCGGATGTAATCTCCCGGCTTGCCGCTGCCCGCAGCACGGCTGGCTTCAGCTCGCTCAGCTCCCTTTCGTGCAAGCTTCCTATCGCACCCAGCTGTTGTTCTTGCGCCGCCCTCAGCGCTTCCGCTTCCTCAAGCGTGATCAGCCGGAAACGAACCGTATCGCCCGGATGCAGCTGGCCGATTTTCCAGAACTCCGCCGTAGCCGTCGTTACCGGACAAACGAAGCCGCCAAGACTCGGGCCGTCCGGTCCGAGGAGGATCGGCATGTCGCCGGTCAAATCCAAGGTTCCGATGGCATAGGCATTATCGTGAATATTCGACGGATGCAGTCCGGCTTCTCCGCCGTCCTCCCGCGTCCAATGCGGTGCATGGACCGACCAGTCTTACCCCGGTGCGGGAGCTGTTAAAGTGAACCTCCCAGCTCGTTTCAGTCAGCTGCGGCAAGTAATCCGGCTGCAAAAATTCCTCCGTGCAGTGCGGACCCGGAATGACTCCGATGGTTCACGTGCGGGACAACGCCGGGCGGTATTCCGCAGCCAGCTCCGGCTCCTGATTCTGCGTTTCATTCGAAAACGCGCTCCGATTCACACCGAGCACATCACCGGCCCGCAGTGCGCGTCCGCCATGACCGCCGAAGCCGCCAAGCGTAAAAGTCGATGCGCTGCCGAGAATTTTCGGCATATCGAATCCCCCAGCCACCGACAGGTAGCTGCGCATGCCTTCTTTCGCCTCGCCGAAGCTTAATATTTGATTCTTGTCAGCATAAACGGGCTTATACATCGGTACCGCAGCGCCGTCCAAATCCGCCTGCATATCCGCGCCGGTGATGCAGAACCACATGCCTTCACGGAACCGGTACGAGCCTCCGCGAAGGGTCAATTCCAGACCCGGCGCATCATCCTTGTTGCCGAGCAGCTTGTTGCCGATACGGAAGGACAGCGGATCCATCGGGCCGCAGGGCGGCACGCCGACATCCCAATGGCCTGTTCTGCCCGGATAGTCCTGGACCGTCGTCTGCACGCCGCCATCGAGCACCTCGATCGCGTGCTCCGCCGGCTCGAAACCGTTCAACAGCTGTGTGTAGACATGACCGTCCAGCACCTCCCGCTCTTTCAGCAGCGCCTGCAAATACTGCAGGTTGGTCGTTACGCCGTACAACCGCGTCTCCTCGAGAGCGCGAATCAGCTTGGCGATCGCTTCGCTGCGCGTATCCGCATGAACGATAATTTTCGCCAGCATAGGATCGTACAGCGACGTGACGGTGATGCCGTCCCGCAGCCACGTCTCCACTCTGGCCTGCTCGGAGAATACCGCCTGGCTCACCTGTCCGGCGCTAGGACGGAACTGCTGCAGGCAATCTTCCGCATAAATGCGCGCCTGAATGCTGTGGCCTTGGGGCTGCGGCACCATCGCGTCGAGGCTGCGCAGCTCGTCGGCTGCTTCGCGGACCATCCATTCCACCAGGTCGACGCCGAGCACCTCCTCGGTGACGCCGTGCTCTACCTGCAGCCGTGTGTTGACCTCCAGGAAGTAAAACCGGTACGCTTGCGGGTCGTACAGAAACTCTACCGTACCCGCGCTGCGGTATCCGACCTCTGCGGCAAGACGTCTCGCCGCAGCCAGCATGTCAGCCCGTACCGCCTCCGGCAGCAGCGGCGCAGGCGTTTCTTCAATTACCTTCTGATTGCGCCGTTGAATGGAGCAATCACGCTCGCCCAAGGTGACCACTTCGCCGAACCGGTTGCCAAAAATCTGTACCTCGACATGCCGCGCCCTGGCAATATATTTTTCGAGAAAAATACCGCCGTTCTTGAAATTCGTCTCGGCCAGATGGCGAACTCCGTCATAGGCGGCGCGCAGCGCTTCCTCGTCCGCGCATACCCGCATGCCGATGCCCCCCCCTCCGGCCGTGCTTTTGAGAATAACCGGATAGCCGATCTCGGCCGCTTGAAGCAAAGCCTCCTCCAGCTGAGAGATGAGCGGCGTTCCCGGCAGCATCGGCACGCCCGCTTTCTCGGCGATTTCCCTTGCAGAATGCTTGAGGCCGAACTGCTCCATCTGCTCCGGTGCCGGCCCGATGAAGGCAATGCCGCGCTCACGGCATGCCCGGGCAAATTCCGCATTTTCGCTTAAAAATCCGTATCCGGGGTGAATGGCTTGCGCGCCGGTTTCCACAGCCGTTTGCAGGATGAGCTCCGCGTTCAGGTAGCTGTCTTTAGCCGGCCCTTCCCCGATCAGCACGGCTTCGTCCGCTTGATCGACATGCAGGCTGTCTTGATCAGCTTGAGTATAGACGGCCACCGAGGCGATGCCGAGTCTGCGCAGCGTACGCTCAATTCGGACGGCGATGGCTCCGCGGTTGGCGATTAATATTTTAGTAAACATGATGGCTTCACCTCACAATGGTATCGTTATGCGTTACTTCTCCCAAACAAGCAGCCGGATCGGCGTCGGGTTGTAGGCGTTGCAAGGATTGTTGAGCTGCGGGCAGTTGCTTATCAGCACCGTCGTCCGCCGCTTTGCCTGCATTTCCACATAGCAGCCCGGAGCCGAGACGCCGTCCGCGAAAGTCAAGCCGCCCTCCGGCGTCACCGGCACATTCATAAAAAAGTTAACGTTCGGGGCCAAATCCCGCTTCGAATAGCTTCCCTCGCCGAACTGCGCCAGCTGCAGCATGAATGTATCCCGGCAGTTGTGCATCGGCAGCTTCTCGTGAGCATAACGGACCGTGTTGCTCTGCGCGGAGCACGAGCCGCCCACCGTATCATGACGGCCGCACGTATCGGCCACGATCGTTAACAGCTCTTTCCCCGATTCGGTCCGGCACCAACCGAGCCTGCCGTCAAATAAATGTTGCCTTGACCGGCGATCGTCGCAACTGCGCTGTAGTGATCGTCCGGGTTATCGGTATCGTAAAACAGCGTATCCGCCGCCTGGTTGCCCTCCAGGTCCACAATCCGCAGCACCTGTCCCGGCTCCAGCACCCGCATCCATCCGTTTCCGGCCAGAACGGTTTCGTCCACTATCGCATCCCCGGTCGTCCGGGGGCTTTCCACCCTATGAAATACGGCCATCTCGTCGTCCTCCTATACCAATGTAATCATCAAGGCGTCCGTTCCTGAGCCAAGCTCTGCACGGCTGCGGCGCCGTCCTCTTTTTTATGGATGATACCTCACACAAGCTCTCCGGCCTACACGCCCGACAGCAAGTAATAGGCCGATGTATTTTCAAAAGCTCTGCGGTTCTCCGGCCGGTAATTCACGCAAAAATCATCGGCTTCGACCGGCGCCGCCGTTCCCACCTCGATCTTGACCGGAACCGACGGGTAAACCGGACTTGGGTCGAGCGGATTCGGCGTATTCGACAGCACCATCAGCACATCCATCTCGGTCCGGAGGGTAACCGCCGCCCCTTCTCCGCAATGCCCGGAAACAAACTTCATCTCTCCGTCGTCATCGCAGTAAACCTTGGAAAACAAATTCACGACGGGCACCAGATCGCGTATACCAAGCCCGCTGCGCACCAGCTCGACCGTCAAATTCTCCTGCCCGCTTCGCAGCCAGTCATTGCGCAGCTCCTGATAGGTGGTCGTCCCGTACTTCGCATCCGTCGTCTCACGGGTCGTGTACCCGCACAAAGTATCGTGCCAGCCCAGGCCGTCCTCCACAATGCTTGCCAGTACGCGTCCGTTATCGCTCATCAGCACATTTCCCCTTGTTAAACGGGAGGTATACTGAGCTTTCAGCGTATCCGGCATGTTATAACGCTCGGTTAAATCCCGGGCGTTATAGAGCAGCGCCGCCACATTCGCTCCGCTCTGCAAAGCCGTGAAACGAATCCATTTGCCCCGGCCGATCGTGCCGGACGATTTGCCTCCGGCTGGAATGGTAGTGCTCCATATGCTGTTCATCATTGATACGCTCCTTTACGGTTGCTTTCGTTCTTTGGCGATCGATTCAATAAAGCTGCCGTCCACGACGGAATCCATCTTCGGAATGGAAGAGAGCATATCCAGGCTTTTCAAAAATTCACCTGTCTTTTGGCCTGTATAGAGAAGCGAAGTGTAATCGTCCGCTTTTTGGAAAGCCTTAAGGTTATCTTCCACCGTAAAAATTTTCACGCTGTCCACGCCGGCTTTGTACTCGTCAACCGGGGTTTCGGCCGCTTTGGCCATAATGCTTAAGGCTTCCTCCGGGTTCTTTTTCCAGTAATCCAGTGCATCGAACCAGGCATTCAAAATTTTCTTTACGTCCTCCGGACGATTCTTGGTGATTTCCTCTTTGAACACGAGCAGATCGGGAATCAGTCCCGGGGTATCCTTGGAGGAGAAAAGAAGCTTCCCTTTGCCCTCCGCGATCGATTTGCTCAAGAAGGGCTCCCAGAGCACCGCTGCGTCCAGGTTACCGGCGATAAATGCAGGCCCCGCATCGTTGACGCTCATGTTCACATAGTTCACATCTTTTTCCTTCAAGCCGGATTGATTCAACGCAGTCAGCATCAGCAGATGATCTACCGTACCGAGCTCTGTCGCCACTTTCTTTCCTTTCAAATCCTGCAGGCCATGGATCCCCGGCTTCACGACGATGCCGTCGCCGCCATGCGAGTTGTCGTTCACCAGTACGGCCTTCAGCGGAATGTCTTTGCTGGCCGGAGCCAGCGTATCGCTGAGCGTCTGGCTGTTCGCATCGACTTTGCCGGTGGCAAGCGCCGCCAAAGAGTCACTGTATACCGGGAACCAGACGAGCTCGACATTGACGCCGTTCTTTTCAAAAAAGCCTTTTTCTTTGACGAGGTACCATACAAACCAGCCCGGCCATGGACTGAGCGCCAGCTTGATCGGCGCTTCGCTCCCCCCTGTACCGCTCCCGGAACCGCCTGTCGATGCCGTTTTGTTCCCGCAGCCGCTCACAACCGCCATACAAACCAATACCAAACTCAGAATGACCAGCAATCCTTTTTTCATAGAACTCTTCCCCCTACCGGTTTTTTTCGAAAAACAAAAAAGCCCGGTAAGATATCTATGATATCCTCCCGGGCTTTTCTCCCTCCGTGTGCACGACCCATGTCGTGTGTCTTCTCTCGGACCTGGCCAGCCTTGCAGGCTGCGGAACCCTAGAAAACATGTGGCGTATGCTGTTATCTGTACTATACACGCACAGCATTCATAATGTCAAGTAATATGACATAAAAATGTTAAACGCCCTTGAACCCCAACAAAAACAAGAAAAAACTTTATAAATCACCGGATTAATGTTATTATATATTACACAAACTAATGATCATAAGGTTCGAAAGCCAATTAAAACCGGCTGAAGTCCAACCGATTGTCACATCATCCGATGAAAGGAACGTTCCGCTTATGACCGCAACAGCCATTAAACGCGCGGCGTTAAGCCACTTCGCCCGCAACGGATATGAGGGTACGCCTTTATCTGACATTGCCAAAGAAGTCGGCATTAAAACGCCTTCGCTTTATGCGCATTTCCGCAGCAAGGAAGAGCTGTTCCTCAGCGTATTCGACGACGTGCTGCAGGAGCAGTCCAGCCGGACGAAGGAACTGATCGCTTCGATTCAGAGCACAACAACCGAAGACATGCTGTATACCATTCTGAAGCATTCCTGCGATGATTATTTGTTAGGGGAAGAGAAGGTCACTTTTCTGAAACGGGCGATGCTGTTTCCGCCTGCTTTTATGCAGGACCAGCTGCACCGCCGCTTTATGGAATCGGAGCAGACGATAACTGACGAGCTGCGGGACATTTTCCGGGCAGCCATCAGTGAAGGGATTGTGCGCGAGGAACCGTTGGAGGACTTGATCGCATCCTATCTGTGTTTGATGGACGGATGCTTTCTTCAGTTATTTTATTACGGGCGTCACGACTTCGAGCGCCGTCTGGCCTGCGTGTGGCGTATTTTTTGGGATGGCATTACGAAGACGGGCACTGACTGGCCGCCTGGGCAGGCTACTCCACCAGCCCGTTCTTAAACGCATAAATGGCCGCCTGGGTGCGATCCTCTACCCCCAGCTTCGCCAAAATGTTGGTCACATGAAACTTCACCGTCTTGATGCCGATGAACAGCTCATCGGCCACATCCTGGTTCGATTTGCCCGAGGCGATGAGGCGGAGCACTTCCATCTCCCGCTCTGTCAGCTCTTCGTGCGCCGCGGCCTGCGGCTTCGGCTGGCGGAACCGGTTCATGATCTTGGAGGCCACTTGGGACTCCAGAATGGACTGACCTTTCACCGCGGCGCGAATGGCTTGAGCGATCTCGGCGGCGCGGGATGTTTTGAGCAGATAGCTGAAGGCTCCCGCTTCGATGACCGGATACATTTTCTCATCATCCAGAAAGCTCGTCAGCACAATAACCTTGCATTCCGGGTACAGCTGAAGCAGGCGGCGGGTCGTCTCGATCCCGTCCATCCCCTCCATGACCAGATCCATCAGCACCACATCGGGCCTGTACTCCTGGGCCAGCCGGATGCCCTCCGTCCCGTTGCTTGCTTCGCCGACGACCTCGATGTCGTCTTCCGTGCTGAGCACGGCAGCCAGTCCGATCCGCACCATTTCATGGTCGTCCACCAGCAGCACCTTAATCACCGTCTCGTTCTCCAAAGCCTTCTCCTCCTTCCGCCATGATCGGCACACGAATATCGATCCGGGTTCCTTTGCCCGGAGCCGTAATCAGATTCAGCGAACCGCCGATTTCATTGACTCTTTCCTTCATCGTAACAATGCCGTAGGAAGCATGCTTTTTTGCATCCAGATCGAAGCCTGCTCCGTTATCCCGGATCATCAAACGAATGGCGTCATGGGTCGGCTGCGTCAGCCGCACCTCAAGCTTGGTCGCCTTCGAATGCCTCAGCGCGTTCGACAGCGCCTCCTGCACGATACGGAACAGGTGATCCTCGATACCCTTAGGCAGCTCGATCTCCTCGGCCAGCTCCCACGAAATGTCCATCGGCACCTTCAGCGAAAGCTCCTGCAGCAGCTCGACCACACCTTCGGACAAATGCTTGCCCTCCAGATGCACCGGCCGCAAATGCAGCAGCAGCGCGCGCATCTCGGACTGGGCCACGGAGGCCATCTCCTCGATCAGAAAAATTTGGCGCTGCGCTTTGTCAAAATCTTTCTCCAGCGTCCGCCCTACCGCCGTAGCCGTCATGGAAATCGCAAACAGCTGCTGACTGACCGCATCGTGCAGCTCGCGGGCCAGGCGCTGTCTCTCTTCCACAATCGCAGAATATTTCGCCTTCTGCGCCAGCTGAGCGTTGTTATTGGACAACCGCTGCAGCGAGGTCACCTGCTCCTCCCACTTTTTGGTGATCAGGTTCAGCTGCTCGCCGAGCCGGCCGATCTCGTCCTCTCCAAGCGGCGGAACCGTCCGGCTCAAGTTGCCTTTTTCCAAAGAAAGCATCACTTCGCGAAGCTGTTCCAGGCGCCGTTTCATTCTGCTGCTGTACCAGAGGCCGTACATGCCCCCGATGAAAGAGACAATCACAATCAGCATCAGGCTGAGCTTGACGCCCTCCTCCCACGAGGTGAACTCTTTAATATAGCCGTTGGAGCTCAGAAAGTAGACAATGACGCCGAACAGAAGAAGGCTGAGTATGACGGACTCGCCCATGCTTCGCCATATCATATTGGTGAGACGCTTCTCATGCCCTTCCATGGCTCAATATCCTTTCCGTTCCGTCTTTTCTTAAACCACCTTAATGTCGATATCGCCGACAATATAGGAAATAATGATCTTCACCTGATGCTCGGCCAGCTCGTAATTAGGCGACTGCCATACCGTCTTGTTCAACACGCCCGCTTCCTTATTCGGTCCGATATCGGATTGGCCGAACCATACCGTCGATGTGACGGAAACGCCCATATCCTCGGGCACGATAATATCGACATCGGCAATGACGCCCTGCAGCACAATCGTCGTTTCCTTCTGCTCGGGAATCGCGTAGGTCAGGTCGATTTGCAGCTCACCGACAATATTCCAGATGGAACTGCTGCGGAGAATCCAGGGCTCGCGTCCCCAGCGGATGCTTTCGATCAGGCTTTGCTTTTTCATATAGCTCTCATCCCCGTGCAGCTGCTTGGACCGGATATAAAAATACCCGAGGGAGATAAGGACGATCGCCAGAAGCAGCGAAAGGTTGCCGCCCAATAGCATAATCAAACCGATCGCGATAAATACGTACCCTTTGCGGACGGATGCGGAGCGGATTTTATTAATTCCGACAAAGATAAGGATCAGAGCGATCACGGTAAAGAAACTGAAATCGGCCCTCAGCCAGCAGAAAAATACCGATTCCGATCAAAAGGAGCGCTACGTTGCGGTTGTTGTTGCGAAATGGGTGTCTTCTTCTCATCCGTGCCGCCTCCTTTCTCTGCCGGTTCTTGGCGCAATGTATGTACTGCCGGAAAGGCCAAAGCCATAGTGCCCTTAGCGTGCCCTATGACGTTTGGCCTTACCTAGCATATCATAATTTATTTGGGGCTCAAAGAGGATTTTACTTGCCGAAGCTTACTGGGACTGCTCCGAGCTCAGCTTCTCTCTCAGCAGCTGCAGCTGATCGTCTACTTTCTGCTGCTTGGCTGCATCTACTCCGGCTGCAGCCGAAGGATAGGATACGCCCGGATAGGCGCCGCTCACATAAGGGGTGCGCGCGATTTCAGCTTCCACTTCAAGCGCTACGATCTTTTCTTCCATCCGGCGGAAGCCCTTCACCGCTTGCCCGCCTTCGATCACGTTGTTCGTCGTTACTTCGGCCATCTGCCTTTTCGCTTTGGCCAGTTGAGCGCGGGAAATCAGCTCGCTGCGCTTGTTGCGCATTTGATAGAACGCATCTTTCATTTCATGCAGCTGGCGAACCAATTCTTCCGCCTGTGCCTTGGACTGCTCGTGCATTTCCGCATATTCGGTGATTTTACCTTCGTAGTACAGCTTTTGCTCCAATGCCTGGCGGGCTGCCGCCTCTTGGCCGTTACGAAGCGCTTCTTTCGCCTGCTCTTCGCGCTGTGCGGTCAAACGCACCGCTTCTTCGTAGCGTTCCTTTACTTTGCGCTCGTTGGCGATTTGACGGGCTACCGTTACCTCCGCTTGAGCAATTTCTTCCTCCATATCGCGAAGGTATTGGTTCAGCATAATGATCGGATCTTCCACTTTGTCCAACAATTCGTGCAGCGAAGCCTTTGTCATATCCTTAATTCTCGAAAATACTCCCATGATTACACATCTCCCTTAGTTTGTTGTTGTTGTTTTTCGTATTGCGCCACTCTGGCGCGAAGCTCTTCGATTTCTTTCCACATAGCCTTCTTCTCGATATCCTTCATCATATCGTCAAGATCGGATTCCGCTTTATTCTGGCCTTGGTACGCGGAGCCGTTCGCCTGATAATAGCCTTCCTGCTCTCGCGGGTCGCCCTGGTAATCATGGCGGTGACCGCAGCGGCGCTGCTTGCGCCACGATTTATGTCCCCAGCCCCGGCCCCAGGATGCCTCCGCTCCTCTCCAGTCGCCGTAGCCTCCGAAGCCCGGTCCGGGCCCTGGACGGCACGGTCTTTCCCGTATACGGCTCGTTCGGAATTACGATGACGGCAAGGAAGTAGAGAGGAATCACGACGCCCCCGGAAAAGAATGCCGTAATCACCAGCAGCAAACGAAGCAAATTGGAATCAATATTTAAAGTTTCGGCCAACCCGCCGCACAGACCGGTAATTTTGCGATCCGTACGGGAACGAAATAGTCTGGTCATGATCGCATCCAACCCTCCTGCTGTAATTTCGCTTTCAGCTTCTCCATCTCATTCTCCAGCGCGCTCGTCGCCGCGTTTCCTGCATAGAGGAGCGCATCGCGGCCGCGGGACCTTACGTCTCTCAGTGCTCGCGCCGCCATTTCCATGTCGGACACGCGGTCCTCCAGCCGGTCGAACATTCTCGGCTGCCCGGCTCCCAAGCCGCCGTCCATGCTGCGCAGACGCTCATTCATCCGCTGCTGCAGCCGAACGCTTTCGAGCCTCGCGATGTAGTAGCTGCGCTTCGCCGCGACTTCATCGAAGTCCGCCCTGATCTGCTTCAGCTGCTCTTCCAGCTCGACCAGGCCAAGCTTGCTCTGGTCGTACAGCGCCTTGTACTGCACGCTGCGCTCTTCCTGCTGCAGCTTCTCCTGCAGCGCGATGCGGGCCACCTCTTCCTCGCCCGCCTTCAGGGCGATCAGCGCCTGCTGCTCCCGGCGTTCCTTCAGCTGCGCCGCCGCCATATATTGCTGACGCAGGGTTGCAGCGTGAGCGACACATTGCTGCATCAGCCGCTCGGACTCACGGATTTGCTCCGCTTGGGCGCTTAGATACTTATCGATCAAGCGAACCGGGTCTTCCGATTGCTCGAGCATTTCATTGAACGAAGCCACCGTGATATCTCTGAATCGTTTGCCAAGACTCATGTTCTAACCACCTTTACAAAGTTCTTATTGCCGTAATTAAGTGTCGGGTTCAGTGACGGTTCTGTTAGTAGGGAGTGCGATTCGTTCTCAACAGCGATACGCCGTAAATGATCAGCCCGATGGCCAATACGATGGCGATCAATCCGGATAGCTTGGCCATAAGAGCCAGCGTACCGATAATCAGCAGAATCCAGCCGATCAGGGAACGTCCGTGTTTAATTCCGATCCATCCCAGCACGACCATAGCGATAGGGAATAGGTAACTCATGATATGAGGTCCTCCATGATGCATACCCAAGCGGCCGAATAAGATTAAAGCTCCGAATAAAATGAGCAGCAGCGCCAGCCCTGTGTTTCGATTCATTCTCATGCTATGTACTCACCGCCTTTCGTTGTCATCTCGTTTGCTATGTCTTTATTTTAGATTCTCAGCGCTTTTTCCAAAACGGACCTGCGTCGGTTTTTATACCTGAACCTTAGTCGGGGGCCTGTCCAGACCTTTGGAAATCGGCATGTTCCGCCTGCGCTTGGGAAATACTATACTCCATAACATATCTTGAAGGAGCGCACCATGCTTGGAACATGCCGATTACGGATCGTAGAAGGACACGAGCGTTTCAGAAACCGGATAGCGGCAGGCATCCTGTCCTGCATGTTCGCCTGGTTTACTTTTGCAAGCCCTGCCGCCGCCCATGGTTCGACCGTTCTTCCACAGCTATCGAACCGATCCGCAATGGTCAGCCAGGCTCCAGACCGCAGACCCGGATGCAGACTCTCCTCTTGTACAGATTTTTGATGTCGAGCAGGAGAGGGTACTGACCACACGCCAAAATTCCTCCGCCTTCCGCCATCAGGTGGAGCTTTGGATCGAAGCCGCAGAACAGCTCTCCGGACGTTCACGGCTGGAGACAGACTCCGGGCTTGTCGTGCGCATTCCTCTGCAGCCGCCTCTTAGCATAAACCGCCCCTGGCTGCAGGCGGACATTTCGGAGGCTTATTTGTTCCTGGACCCGAAATCCAAGGCGCTTCCGTTTCTGCTGCTGATCAGCCGGGAAGGAAAGCCCTATGTTCTGGATATTAAGGAGCAGCCGCAGGACTTTCTGAAAGAACAGGGACTGCTTCGTTATTTGAAGAAGTAGCCTGATGCCAGGTGAGGGGACGCTCCGCCGAAATGACCTCCTTCCATGGTTGTCACATCTCCGTTAAACTGTTACTATTAATATTACTGTTACTATAAATATTACAGAAACAAAAGGCTGGCTGAACGCCGATCTATTCAAGGAGGTTTCATCATGTCAGAAGAAAAGACTTCTCATACCGGCCAAAAACGGCTGAGCGATATCCCGTTTTCCGTTCTTGACCTCGCCCCTGTCGTAACAGGGAGTACGCCGGCGGACGCATACCGCAACAGCATGGAGCTTGCCCGCCAAGCGGAGCAATGGGGGTACCACCGCTACTGGCTGGCAGAGCATCATAACATGCCCGGTATTGCCAGTTCCGCCACCTCGGTTCTGATCGGGCATATCGCAGGCGGCACCTCGCGCATCCGCGTCGGCTCGGGCGGCATCATGCTGCCCAACCACGCCCCGCTTGCCATTGCCGAGCAGTTCGGCACGCTGGAAACGTTATACCCCGGCCGCATCGACCTTGGTCTCGGCCGTGCGCCGGGCTCCGACCAGCGCACGATGCATGCCCTGCGCCCCGACGGGCGCAACGGCCATGATTTCCCGGAGCAGCTCCATGAGCTCCGCGCCTATTTCAAACCAACGGTGACCGGCCGCCGTTCACGCCTTTCCCGGCGAGGGATTGGACATCCCGATCTGGCTGCTCGGCTCCAGCGGCTTCAGTGCCCAGTTAGCAGGCCAGCTCGGGCTGCCGTTTGCGTTCGCCAGCCATTTTTCTCCCGAATATATGCTTCCGGCGCTTGAGCTGTACCGCAGCAGCTTCCAGCCTTCCGAGGTATTGGAAGCCCCGCGCGCGATGGTTGCCGTCAATGTTATCGCGGCGGATACGGACGCGCAAGCCAAGCGAACCGCAACCTCGATGTACCAGACCTTCCTGGACATGATCCGCGGCCGCACGCCGGGCAAGCTGAAGCCGCCCGTCGACAATATGGATGAGCTGTGGAGCGACTACGAGAAGGCCGCCGTGCAAAGGCAGCTCGGCTCCTCAATCGTAGGCAGCCCTGAAACGGTCAAAGCTAAGCTTCAAGCGTTCCTCAACGTCACCCAGGCCGATGAAATTATGGTCGCCGCTCATATTTACGAGCATCAGGAACGGCTGCGCTCCTTCGAGATTATCGCAGAGATGACCGGACGCAAATAAACCGGAGCATGAAGCCGCGCTTGGCTGCCGCTCCGTTCGAGTGTGTGGTCATACCGTTGTTATCCTGCCGCAGGGATACCGGACGCTCCATACAAGCGTCATCGCACCAATCTAGCGCAAAAAGGATCATTAGCTGAATTCCAGCCAATGATCCTTTTTGATTTTCTCTCCAGCCTCTCCCTGCATGACCATTAGAAAAAGTCGGGCAAGTACGTCGTCCGCTTCGGAATCAGCGCTTCCAGCAGCCGGACGGCTTCCTCATCGCCCTGCAGCCGTTCAACCTCATGCAGCAGCGAAGCCCGCTGGTAACCCATCAGCAGCGCAGACAAGGTCGTTATATCGCAGGCGGCCTGCGGTACCGCCGATGCTTCGGCTTCTCCGGGGCGTTTCTCCACCTTGGCTTGACCGTCCGTTCCGATCTGAATGATAAATCTCCCTTCATTCCAGCCGGCATACGGATCGGTAAGCTTCAGCTCGATAGAAACGCCTGCGGCTCCATTTTCCGCAAATGGATACTGCTCGATAAACCTGGCGGCATCCACAATCCGGGCCATGAAATAAGGATGCGTTTCCTGCTTGATTCTTGGATTGTCCAGCAGGAACGGCAGCTGATCGTCGCTCGGCGCGCTGATCGTCACCTTTTCCATCATGGAATCATGGTCAGTGATGAATTTCCACAGCGCTTTCCAGGCGCCCCGGTCCAAGTAAACCAGCTCGTGAATCTGGCATATGTAATCCTTTATGAGATAGCGGACGTAGCCTGCCGGCTTGCCGTCCTCATTGTAGTAAACCGCGGTCGTTCCCTTTTTGTTCGGAAAAATACGCTGGCTCCACCAGCCGCGATCCCGGTCCAATGTGCCGCTGTAGCGCTTGGCGTATTCCGTATAGAGAGCTCCCAGCAGCTCGGCATCATCGCCTGCCCGTACGATTTGTCCGGGCTGTGGAGGCAGCTTCGGAAGCAGAGCCGTCGGTATCTCATATTTCTTCGTTTCCGTATAAGTCTCCCAGCCGAACTTGCGGTAAAACGCAAATTGAAACGGATGCAGAAATGAGACCCACTGTTCTTCCTCCCGCATCACTTTTAACGCGTTTTTCAGCAGTCCTGCCACCAGGCCGCCTCTTCGGTACTCCGGCCATGTCGCCACGGAGGCGATCCCTCCGAGCTTCCACCGCTTGCCTTGAATCCAGGTGTGCAGCTCAAGAATGGTCATTTTGGCGGCCAGCTTCCCGTCAATGTAGGCTCCCCACTGCTCGTTCTCCTTAAGCTGAGACAGCTTGTCGTCCCATTCCTCCGGCGGAATCTTGTACTGAAATGCGAATTCCGACAGCGCCAGGCTGTCCGGGAACTGCTCTTTCGGGATATGGCGAATGATCACATCGTTCATTGGATTCCTTCCCCTCTGCTTTCATCGGATAATAACGGTAACGTTCGTCGAAGCGTTTTCAAATCGGGTGCTGCATGCTTCCCACCTCGATCTTACCACGGCGGTCGGCATGGTTCCATAGCCAATCATCAAACAGCTCTGGCGCCGTAAATGCTGTCCGCCGATAAGGGCGGCGCGTAGGAACCGGCACTCGCACCTTCACCCGCCTCTGCATCCGAATGCACCAAAACGGGATTGCCCCGTTTCAGCTTTTTAACCCTGCAGCCAGCAATACCACTCCCCTAGGCTTATCGCCTTTGACATCCGGCTCCACTGTGATCGATAAAGAATCATATTCGCCCGGATCGGGCGCAAAATAAATAGCCCCGTTTCCGCCCTGGGGGTAGAAGTGCCCCGCATTCCTCGGCTGATTATCCTTAAATAACCAAACCTGAACCGCTTGATCCTTCTGAAGCTCCGGCAAGCTTTCGGCCTGGACGATCAAATGGGCGCCTTTATCATCGGCTACAATATAAGCCAACCCTTTGGAAGCGATAGTCTCAGCTCCCGGGTTCAGAACGACGATCCGGTTAACCTTTAAACCCTCGGCCGGTCTATTCAACGCATCCAAGCCGGCGTTAGCGCTCTGCAGCCGGGTGGTAAGCAAGGCCAGCTCGGCTTGCAGCCGCTGCGTTTCTCCTTTTAACTGATCGTATCCATAGAAGCCCAAGCCGATAACCGCAGCGGCGAGCACTCCCCCAAGCGTCAGCCAGTAGCCTCTTCTGCGCAGCGGCTTGTCCGTTCTTCGCGAGAGCGGGATAAGCACCTCGGCTGCGGAAGCATACTCTCTGCTCCTCACTGATTTTCTCGACTCAATGCCCTCGGCCGGTGCAACTTTGCTCTCCAGGGCCCCGCTTCTCCGGGGCGGCAGCGGAGGGTCCTCCGGCTGCGCCGCTTCTTCGAATAAGGCGGTTTGATCTTCCGGCCCCTCTCCTAGCAGGGACTGTTCCTGCACATGCCTGCGCAGCTCCTTCGGGCACCTTGATCGGACTCGAAGCCATCGGCAGCAGCTCGACCAAGCCTCGCAGCTCCTCCAAATGCACCTGGCAATTCGCGCACTGGTACACATGACGTTCGAACGAAGCCTTTTCCTCTCCCGATAACCCGCCTAAGGCGTATAGCTTCACCAGCTCGCACAAGCTGTTCGGCGAATGATTACCCATTGCTGAAATCCCTCCTACCCATAGGACAGATACTGCTTAGCTTATTCTGCTCCCGGTCCTTCATCTATCCTACGCGGCGCCATAAAGTGCTTGATATCCGTGAATCATGCGAATTCAAACTCACATGCCCATTCAGCGTTTACCCTATTATAGGAGATATCCGTGAGAGATGAAACCAGGAACTCTTACGCACCCTCACCTGGTGCCAAGAAACCAGAAAATATCGAATTTTAGTCCGGGTCTAAAGAATCATTTTTCATTTGCCGCAAATACCATTGCATCCATCCAATGGACGAAATGATGCCGTCTATTCCGAAAACAGGCGTTTAAGCCTATTCCCATAAATAACTATGTCTTATTTTGGCGAAATATGATACTTTTACCCCTCTTTTCCGCTATATCCCTGTCGGGATTTGTTAAATTTTACTTGTAAAATTCCAAAAATAGCTATGCTATGATCAGCCTAGAACCAGAATCATCCACCCGACAACTGGAGGTCGAATTTATGAAAACCAAACTCCTCGCCCTTTTCGTCAGTACAGCTATTTCGATATCCGCCGTGCCGATTTATGCTTTAGCCGCAGCGGCTCCTGCGCAAACCGCCCTTATCGTACAAACCGTCAACTTTAGAGACCAGCCATCCACGAACGGCAAACGGATCCGCTATTTGCAGCCCGGCGAGACGCTCGAAATCATCAGCCAATATAACAGCAGCTGGCTTCAGGCCAAGGATGCCAACGGTCAAACAGGCTACGTATCGTCTTCGCCAACTTACATACAATTGCAACAAGCGCCGGCCGCTCCTCCTTCTAACGGTAACACTAACAGTAACAGCAGCAGCAGCGGTAAAATCATCAGCTCGGTTTCTTTTCGGACAGGTCCTTCCACCGATGCCTCCCGCATCCGTTACTTATCCGCAGGCGAATCCGTTCAAATTTTGGAGAAGGTGAACAGCTACTGGTATAAAGTAACGGATAAAAATAACGTAACCGGTTATATCAGCACGAGCTCCCAATACATAGACACCGATTTCGGTCAAAACGATGCGGATAATAACGATAACGGCGCATTCGAGGAAGAAGCCGGCGAGGAAGCCTCCTTTCCGGCTCCGCCTAATGCGACCGCTGTCAGCTCCGTCTCCTTCCGGACAGGACCGGATACCGACGCAAGCCGGATCCGCTATTTGAAGGCAGGCGAAAAGGTACTGATCATCAGCAAAACAAGCGATTACTGGTACAAGATTCAGGATCAGAACGGTGTGGTAGGCTATGTGAGTACGAGCTCCAGCTACATTTCTACCACTTTTACCGAACCGTATAAGCAGCTGGATCCGTCTATTGCAGCGCAGAGGGTCATCGATGCAGGTATGCGTTATTTAGGTACACCATATGAATTCGGTTCCAGCCGCTCGAATACGTCCACCTTTGACTGCTCGGATTTTGTAAAGCAGGCATACCAGGATGGCATCGGCCAGCAGCTTCCGGGCGATTCCCGCAGTCAGGCCTCTTACGTTGCGGCTGTTGGCAAAACGTCAACGGACTGGCATCAGCTGAAGCGCGGCGATCTTATGTTTTTCATGTCGTACAAAGGCTCCGGCGCAGCCAGCTACGCGGGGATCGATAAGTCCAAAGAAACCGTGACCCACGTCGGCATCTATTTGGGCAACGGTCAAGTGCTTCATACCTACTCTCAAGCGTCCGGCGGCGTACGTATCGATTCCTTTGCCGGAACGGCATGGGAATACCGCTTTATTCAAGGCGGCTCGACTTACTGACGACCCCGCTTTCTGCCATAGAAGCATCTGTTCTTCTCCGGAAGACAGATACTTTTTTCCTTAGCAATCGGGCTTCCGTCCAATCAGCATTCGGCTCCCCGACATATGGTATATCATGTCTTCTGAAAGGGGGATTTCGAATGAGCGCTGTTGGCGGACTTTACACTTCTACAGGTGTAATTCTTGTATTGTTCATTCTGCTGGTTATCGTTTCCCGTGCATTCGTGTACTAAGGCTTAACAAAAAACCCCCGGTGACGCCCATACGGCTCACTGGGGGTTTTTCCCATCCATCCGTTACAGAAGCAGCAGCCGGACTTTTTCTCCCCGCGCTGCGCCGCGGCCGCCTGCAGGGATGCAAATAAGACAGTCGGCATCCTTGATGGAAATTGTAATGCTGGACTTATCACGGCCCGCCGGACTTACCTTGACGATGCCATCGTCCAGCTGCATCGTACCTCTTACATACCGAGGATAGGCCGAGCCCCGCGAATAATCCGCCTCCAGATATGCAGTCGCTTCCCTGTGCTCTCTCACTGCCGCTCCGAGCATTCCCTTGATATAAGGGCGGACAAACAGCTCGAAGCCGACGAAGCAGGCGCCCGGGTTGCCCGACAGCGCGAATAACAGCTTGCCGTGCCGCACCCCGACCGAGGTCGGGCTTCCCGGCCGCATAGCCACTTTGTTGAACAAAAGCGTGCCGTCCCAGCGCCCGAACAGATCGACCAGCACATCTTTGTCTCCTACGGAGACACCGCCGGTCGTCAGCACAAGATCCGTCTGCTGCCATACGTCCAGGAGCGCCTGCTCCACCTGATCCGGATCATCGGGGAGCAGCGGCATCAGCAGCGGCTCTCCTCCGGCTTCCCTGACAAGACTAGCCAGCATATAGCTGTTGCTGTTGCGGATTTTGGCCGGAGACAGCGGCTCATGCACTTCAAGCAGCTCGGAGCCGGTTGAGAAGATGGCTACCCTCGGCTTTCGGTATACAGGCACCTCTGCGTAGCCGAACGTAGCCAAGAGAGCCGCCTCTCCCGCTCCGATTACCCGTCCTGCCTCCAGCAGCTCCTCTCCCCGTTGCACCTCACCGCCGACGGGTGTGATGTTGTCTTCCGGCTGCACCTGCTTGAAGATCTGCACTTCGCTCCCCTGCGCAGCCGTCATTTCGAGCATGACCACCGCGTCAGCGCCCTCCGGCACGACAGCCCCGGTCATGATCCGGGAGGCCTGTCCCGGAGCGATGCTGTAGACGGGACTCATGCCGCATAGAACGGTCTCCATTACGCTCAGCTTCCGCGCGTTTCCTGGAGTAGCTCCTGCGCTGTCTTCAGCGGCAATAGCATAGCCGTCCACGCCGGAACGGCGAAAAGGCGGAACCGGATGGTCCGCCGTGACCGCCACAGCAAGACGGCGCCCGAAGCTTTCTGCAAGCATGCACCGCTCGACCGGCTGCGCCTGGACGTGCTCCAGCACCATCTGCTGCGCCCTCTGCACTTGTATCGGTTCACGTTCAAATTTTAATCCGGCTACCACAAGCTAGCCTCCGATCTGAGACATTCTCCGCAGCGTAGGCGTATGGCTCTGCTGCTCATTGATTAGCGCCTTGGCCATCTCATGGCTCTCCGGCTTGATATCCAAAGCTCTGAGAAACAAGTCGGCCAAGGCTTGATCATCACCGATATGCTTGCGGACGTTAAATTCATCCGACCAATACAAGCAAGGCTTAATGTTGCCGTCCGCCGTCAGCCTCAACCGGTTACACGTTTGGCAAAAATGATCGCTGACCGGATGAATGAGACCGAACGTGCCGGCGGCCCCTTCGATCCGGTAATTTTGAGACGGTCCGTTACCGTATACTTCGCCGAACGGAGCAGCCTCCCAGCCCCGTTCCACACAGCGGTCCAGAACTGTGCTGAGAGGAACATACTTGTTTTTCCAGCCGGCATCCTCATGACCAATCGGCATATATTCAATAAATCGTACCTGCACCTTACGATCGATAGTCATTTGCAAAAAATCGTCAATCTCGTCATCGTTAATGCCTTTCATCAACACGACGTTCAGCTTAATCGGATCCAGCCCGACACGGTAAGCCGCATCGATGCCTTCAAGCACCCTGCGAATATCTCCGCCCCTCGTGATCAAAGAAAAGCGGTCGGCGCGAAGCGAATCCAGGCTGATGTTAATACGCGTCAAGCCTGCCGCGCGAAGCTTCTCCGCTTTGGCGGCGAAAAATATCGCGTTCGTCGTCAGCGCAATATCCTCGATGCCCGGTATAGCGGACAAACGGGAGACAAGCTGCTCTATATTCTTGCGAACCAGCGGCTCGCCTCCGGTCAAGCGCAGCTTGCGGACGCCCATACCCGCCAGCACGCGAACCACTTTCTCAATCTCTTCGAAGCTGAGCAGATGATCCTCCGGCTCGAACTGCATCCCTTCCTCCGGCATGCAGTAAACGCAGCGCAGGTTGCAGCGATCGGTAACCGATATACGCAAGTAATCGTGGACACGTCCAAATCGATCCGTTAAAATGGCTGACACGGCCGTCCACCTCCATTTTTCGTACCCATTGTGTTTCTAAGGTCTGCTTACACATTACCCAAAATCCATGGTTTCAGGTGCACAGAGCATTTCTTTATTATCTCACAATTGGGGCAAAAAAAATAGATAAACGTCATTTAACCTGACATAATTATCCATTAATCTTCGAATTAAATCCGCAAACGCTCCCAATCGTCTGGTTCATTCACATTACGGCAAAATTCAGGCGGGATTCCCCGCTCTGCGAAATATTGCTCGTCAGCTTCCATTACCTTAAGCTGCTGAAACAAGTCCATCACGCGATGGATTCCCGCATCCAGCAATCCGCTCACCGCGGCCAGGCAGCGCTTGCGGTACACCGCATGCAGCGGGTGCAGCCTGCCGCCTACGCGCGGCACGACGGCGTCGCAGCTCGCGTCGTTTCGCAGCAGCTCCGCCATCGCGCCGGCCGCCGCTGCGGAGGCAAAGGGCATGTCGCAGGCGACGACCCACAGCGCTTCGCACCGCGAAGCCGCCAGGGCTGCCTGCATCCCGGCAAGCGGCCCCCGGCCCGGGTGCAGGTCAGGGATGACCCGCACCCGAGCCGGCGCAGCCGGGCCGCGTTCGATCCGGTGCTGGAGACGTTGGCTCCGCGCCTCCAGCACCGGATCGAACGCCTGCGGCTCATTCGTGACGATCACGATGTCGCCGCAGATTTGCTCGAGCGCCTCCAGCTGGCGCTCGATAAACAGCTGCCCCCCAAGCGGCAGCAGCGCCTTTAACCGGCCGCCCATGCGCCGGTTTTGTCCGCCGGCGAGCACAGCGCCGGCCAGCGCCCCCGCCTGAAGCCCGTCTTCGGCTTCAGGCGGGGCGCTTCTTTTTTCATCCATGATGCTCACCATCGCTTCCCGCTTGTTCGCCATTTCGGATGGCGCTTACGCTTCTTCTCTCCCCATACGCACGCCATACCTGTCTCACTTTTGTTCATCACTTCGGGTCAGACGTGCAGTTCATTCCCAGCCCAAGCTCACCATCGCTTTCCCGATTGTAACCCGCTTCGGCTTTATGACGATCACTTCGTATCCGCTCACGCCTTACTCCATCGCTTCCATCTTGCAGTCACCGCTTAATTGTCCGCAGCACTCAGCCGTTTCTGGAACGATTCGCGCCAGCTATCGGCCAGCGCCTCAACTGCAAGCAGCGCACGAATCCCGTCGAAATCCGACTTATCGTGATATTTTAACCGGTTGGCTTCAGCCACAGACACTGCCGCCGGATGGCGTTCCGCCAAGCGGAACGTTTGCCCCGGAGCTACATGCCCTTCCTTCAGCACGCGAAAGTAATACCCCGTACAGCCGGTCTGCTGCACCCACAGCGGCAGCTCCGGCTGATTCAGCTTGCCTCCAAGCTTGAAGCACGGCTGGCGCGGCTGACTGATTTGAAGACGGACGGTTCCCAGTTCAAATATATCGCCGATATGCACCTGCGATTCCTCCAGCCCGGCAACCGTAAAATTTTCGCCGAACGTTCCGTAAGCCAAGGACCGCTGAAGCTTCCCCTCCCACATCGCATAATGCTCCGAGCAGTACACGCACACGGCTTTATCCGGCCCTCCGTGATTGACCAGATCCGCCTGGGCATCCCCCTCCAGGTTGAGGGAAGATAAATAAACATGATCCTCCACAGCTTTTTTATAAATTCCTGTGCTGACGCTTTTTCCTTGATAAGCCATCTCAACCGGTTTGCCGATATTTAGTGACAACAGCTTCACTGACTGCATCCTCCCGCCTTGGGTCTCCTATCCGGTGCTTATTTCACCCGATAATCCACTTTTCTTTACTATATAAGAAAAGTGCAGCGGAAGCCATCCCTTCCCTCAGCTGTTTGCGTTATACGCTTCCTGCCGTAAAATTCGACCGACCGCCGCGCGGCGCCGCAAACGAGCGATTGGAATTCAGGCACGTTAATTTCTGCTGCGGACAGCTGACCTGTGCTGACAGTATCGGCACCGTTCAACAGTCAGGCTGCCATCTGAGTTCTCCAGCTTACGATAACCGTTTTCCCGGAACCCAGGCATCATTGTCATAGCCCCTGACTTCCCAATAACCTATATGCTCTTTGTCGATCAGCTCGATCGCCTGAAGCCACTTAACGGATTTATAGGCATACATTTTGGGAACCACCAGCCGCACCGGCCCTCCCATCTGCTGCGGAATCGGTTTGCCGTCCATCAGCACCGCGACCATAACGTCATCCATCCCCGCTTGATCCAGCGATAAACAGTCCGTGTATACCTTATCGCCGGAATACATTTTCACAAATCGGGCCGACGGCTTCACGCCGCCTAGACTGAGCAGCTCCGATAAAGGAATGCCTTCCCAGGTTACCTTATAGACGGACCAGCCCGTCACGCAGTGAAAGTCGCTGACCTGCACCTTCCGTTTCAGCTTCAGAAAGCTTTCCCAATCCCAGGATTGCGGCTTGTCGACCAGCCCTGATAAAACAAACTGCCAATTATCGCTTGAAAAAACGGGAAACTCCGTCACCGTATAGATCCGGAACTGTCCCTGTCCTCCACCCCCGATGGGCGGATTCGATTCCGCCAATGCCTCCGGCGCAGGCACCATATGGTTGCCATCCGCTCTCGTCAGCTCCTCAAGCTCCGTCCCTCCGGAGTCCGCCGCACTTTTCATCCACCGGTAAAAGGCAGGCCCTACGCCTAGAATAAGCAGCAGCCCTGCCGCCGTCCGAAGAAAGGCAGCTCGGGAAATCGGCGCTTTTTTCAAATACTCCACGAAGCGTTGGGGTGACATATGTCCCTCCCGCTCCCCTTGGGATTCGGCGTCTGACGTCGCGGTTCGTCCGTCGTTGGGCTCTGCAGAAGCTCCGGAGGCTTTCCTCATCAAAGCCGCCGCGGCGTTCTTTTCCTGCCTTCGCATGCTTTTAAGCCATCTGCTTCGTGAAATGGAGTGGTACACGGCATAAGGAACGCCTATCCATGTGAACAAATCATGCAGCAGCAGGGCGCCATTGCTCCAGATAGGCGACAGCTTGCGGAACTGCCATAGGATGATCCCGGTGATGCTCCAGCCTACAAGCAGAAAAATCACCCCGCCCAAATTCCAACGCTGGTTCAGCTTCCCGCGGATTTGCTTCCAATGTCTTGGCAGCAGAGGCAGGTATACAATTAGCGCAATAATCGAAGCAATCCCGATATAAATGTGCAGCTGCTTTAACCATACGCGAGCGGCTCCGAGATCTCCCCGAATTGAAGGAATGAACAGGAGCAGCCCTGTCACCGCAAGCGCAAGCACAAGCCAGGCGTTCCATGCGTGCAGCTTCACTAGCTTTTTGCCAAAAGGCTCCTTTAATCGGCTTCTCCATGAATCCATGAATCACACCGCCTTCTTTTAGGTCTTCATGACAGATGTCCCTGCCCATGTCTTCACATCACTTAAGTATACGGAGGGTGGCCGTATTTCGGTTGTATCCGCTGGGATCTTCAAAACGATATTTTGTCTGCGCGAAAGCGCCTCGTTCCGATTGGAAAGAAGCGCTTTCTCCTTCTGGTTAATTCATCATGCCGCTGCTGTTCAATAAGTAATTATCTATGATGTCTTTTCCCACATAAGTCGTATCCATCAGAAGCGCTGCAGGGTACATGGCTTTTTTCTCCGAGCCGTTGACTGTGATTTTATCGCTGTCGATGCTTATTATGACTTCAACTGCAGCTGCTGCAGCCTGATTCCCCATAAGGCCACCGCTCATACCATCGTTGCCCATCACCCCTCCGGCTTGGGCCCCGCTATCCATCATTCCTCCTGTCATTCCTTCAGCCATATCCTTACTGCCCATTTGACCCATATCTTTACTGTCCATTTGGCCCATCTCCTTACTGCCCGTCCCTGCTGCCGTCATATCCTTCTGCATCATCTCTTGGCTTCCCATTTGTTGAGGCATTCTCCCCTTCATCAATCGGATCGTACGGTCATCGTTATTCCAAGTGACCTGGTATCCAAGGGACTCTGCGATTTTTCTTAAAGGAACCAGCTCAGCCCCATTGTGCTGCATCATTTCCATTTGACTGTAATCATACTTCGGCTGCATACTCTCCGCCGCTGAAGCTGCACCCGATGCAGCGATAACCGAGCCTATAATTGCTGTTGCGATTCCCATTGTCCATTTGTTCATAGAATTAACCTCCGATAATAGTTTTCTTGTACGTTCTTAAACATACCGGAGGCCTCTTAAGGATGATTAACAAAACTATTAAAAAAGTCTTACATTTGAAGTTAAACAAGTCCGGAATGATCTCTATTGCAGACTGCTTCCGGCATACACCGGAATCGTAAACCAGAATCGGCTGCCCGAGCCCGCCTGACTGCTGACACCAACCTGCCCCCCATGGAGCTCTACAAGCGATCTCGTAATCGCAAGCCCTAAACCCGATCCCCCGCTTGCGCGGGTGCGCGACTTATCCGTCCGGTAAAAGCGTTCGAATACCTTCGCCTGCTCCTCCGGCCGAATACCTTCGCCTTCGTCTGCAACCTCAATCGTAATCCATTGGGAGCCAACGCTCTCCTGATACGCACGAACCGTGATGTTCCCTCCTACGGGTGAATGACGCACCGCATTATTCAACAAGTTCGAAAGCACACGTTTGATTTGGTCCGGCATAATAAGTACGGGAGGCAGCAGCTCCTGCACATCGCCTTTCATTTGAATATGTTTGGCCTCTATTTGCAGCCGGTGGCTCTGCAGCGTTTCGACCAGCATATTATCTACGTGATATGGCACCGGCTCAAATCGTTCCAGCTCCACCCCCGCCTCCCGCCGGGACAGCTCGAACAAATCGTTGATCATTTCGCTTAAGCGGCGGGTCTCAAGCCGAATGGTATCCAAATATCTCCGATACGTCGCAGGATCCTCAATCAAGTCGTCCTCCAGCGCTTCCACAAATGATTGGATCGAGGCCATTGGCGTGCGCAAATCGTGAGAAACATTAGCTATAAGCTCCCGTCTTGACGCCTCGGAGGAGCGGAGCTGCTGGAAGCTTTCGTTTAGCTTGCGGCTCATCTCATTAAAATGCATCCCCAATGCCCGGTACTCCGTACGGCCGATCAGCGGGAGCTCTCCGCGAAAATCCCCTTCAGCTATCCGCTCGGATTCCTTGCTGATCATATCCAGTGCAGTTTCAATAGGACGTGTCATCAGCCGGTGCAGGAGCAGCGATAAAATCCCGGCCGCAAGCGTAACTGCCGTAAGCCAGGCAACCTGATCGAAGTTGAGCAGCATGTTCCAATAGCTGATGAATAAACTGACCAGAATCGCTCCGATGCTGACCAGACTCGTAATGAACAAATACGTTCGTAATCGTATCGGTCCCAGGAAGCGAATCATGCAGTCCCCTCCCCTCTGCCCTCAAACTTATAGCCGATCCCCCATACCGTCTTGATATAGAGGGGATCCGACGGATTGGGCTCTATCTTCTCCCTCAAACGCCGAATATGAACCGTCACCGTTGTCGTATCTCCGAAATAGTCGATGTCCCATACATGGTTCAGCAATTGGTTTCTTGAAAAAACCTGCTCCGGATGGGTCGCCAGCAGCCACAGCATCTCGAATTCTTTTACCGTCAGCTCTACCTTTCGCCCGTTAGCCAGAACCGTTCTCTGCACGTTGCTGATGCTCAGTCCGGGATAACTGATCCGGCCGGTATCTTCCTTCGCTTCCGCCCCGGATAGGCCTTCTCCCGTGCCCTGCCGCATCATTCGCCTCAAAATAGCCTTTACCCGAAGCACCAGCTCCCGGGGGCTGAACGGCTTGGTTATATAATCATCCGCTCCCATTGTAAGGCCCATTAAGCGATCCATCTCTTCTCCCCGCGCGGTCAGCATAATGATGGGCACATCATGGTTATGGCGAATTTCCTCGCATACCTGAAAGCCGGTTTTCCGGGGCATCATGACATCCAGAACGATGAGGTCGGGCTTTTCCGTCTGCCAAAGCTGGAGCGCTTCTTCCCCATCCTTTGCGCTTAAGACCTCGTAGCCCTCACGTTGTAAGTAGCGCGTGCATACATCCGTGATATTTTCCTCGTCGTCGGCAATTAATATTTTAAAGGCTCCCATTGTACTCCTCCGTTCGGTCATGCAGCCGGTATCTCCGTCTTATGTAAACGCCTTTATTTTATCATACGGCGCGAACGCACATATTACATAATCCTTAACAGTATGAGTTTCGATAGACCGCCGTACGAAAAAAAGCATCCGTCTCCACCTGCCGGCAGACAACGCATGCTGATCTCTGTTCCCTATGTGCTTAGTCGTTCATCCTGTTTTATAAGACTTTCTTATAAATATCCCATGATGATCCCGGCCGTTTCCTCGATAGCCTTATCCGTTACGTTAATGATAGGGCAGCCGACTTGTTGCATCAAGGATTGAGCATAGTCAAGCTCCTCCGCAATTCTTTCAAGCGCGGCGTATTTGGCGCCGAAAGGCAAACCGACCGCCTTCAGCCGCTCCGTCCGGATTTTCAGCAGCTTCTCCGGATCCATAATTAAGCCGACGATGCGGTTACCCGGCAGCATAAACAGCTCCTTCGGCGGCTTCACCTCCGGTACCAGCGGCAGATTCGTCACTTTCAGCCCTTTATGCGCAAGAAAAATACTTAAGGGCGTCTTCGACGTCCGCGACACGCCGATCAAAACGATGTCGGCCTTCAGCAGCGCACTGGTGTCGCGCCCATCATCGCATTTTACCGCAAATTCGATCGCTTCCACCCGCTTGAAATAATCTTCATCCATCTCATGCAAAAGGCCCGGCTTCCGTTTCGGGGAATCGTTAAAGGTGTCGATAAAAGCCTGCATCATCGGCCCCATAATATCAACGGCCCGGACTCCGAGACGAACCGCTTCTTCCCTCATCATCTCCCTGAGCTCCGGCTGTACCAGCGTGTACGCGACAAAGCCGCCCTTTTGCGCCGCTTCTTCCATGATGGCGCGTATTTCATCCTCGTGTTTAATGTGACCGATCCGTTTCGTTTTGACATGCTGGGCATCGAATTGACGCATCGTCGCTTTCACGACGGCTTCCGCCGTTTCACCCACCGAATCGGAGCAAATCGTTATTTCATAATGCTGAAGGTCATTCATCCGGTTCTTCTCCTTTATTTACACAAATGCCAATATCTCCGCTTAGGGCCCCTCGGTAGCAAGCTCCAACAGCAATTGGGTCATGATCGTCTTCGTGACGCGTCCGACCACATCCCAGCGGGCTCTTGTCTGTGCAGAGGCCGATTCCGGTTTCATCCGTACAACGACAGGCAGACTGTCGACCTGATGATGTATCATTTTTCGAGCCGCATCCACGACGCTGTCCTCTGGGAATACATGAATCACGTTGGGTTCCCTCGTCATAACCATGTTGACCGGCATAGAAGACGCATTCTGGTTGCCAAGCGTAAATTTAAGCAAATCTTTTCTTGAAATGATGCCTGACAAGCAGTTCTCTTCATCCACTACGATAAGACTGCCGACATTCTCCATGAAGAGCGTCACTACCGCATCATGGACCAAGGAATTCTCCCTTACGATCACGGGGATTGCTTGAATGTCCTTTACCTTCATGCCTTGCAGTCTGCGGGAGATTTCCCCTCCCGGGGAAACGGCCGAGCCCGGCGAGTAGCCCACCTTGGGCTTGGCGTCCACCAGCCCCAGCATAACGAGCAGGGCCAGATCCGAACGCAGGGTCGGTCTGCTTAAACCGAGCATTTCGGCGATCTGCTCTCCGGTAATCGGAGCATGCTGCTTCACCAGCTCCACGATATGCAATTGACGGGCTGTCAGTTCGATGACCGTAACCTCCTTTATCGCCTATTCTTACTTTCACCCTACATGTATTTATCGAAACCTTATGACATAAATAATTTATCTTCTATTTTTTCTTATCTTAATGATATTACCAAAAAAGTATCGTTCTATAAATAATGAAAACTTACTATATGCATCATTTCCAGCAAAAAATTACCCTATAAAGAAAATAAGTATATATTTTTTGAACATTAATAACAATTATTGCACATTTTATATTTAATTATTATACTATATTCAACGAATAGAGTGTCATTTTGAAATCATTATGATTATTTTTCGGGGGGATGCCGGATGGAAAGAGAATTGGCTTTGGAAATTGTTCGGGTAACGGAACTGGCTGCACTATCTGCAGCGCAATGGATGGGACGCGGGGATAAGAATCAAGCGGACGGAGCCGCGACGACAGCCATGAGAGCAATGTTCGACTCCGTGTCGGTGCAGGGCACCGTCGTGATCGGAGAGGGCGAGATGGACGAAGCCCCGATGCTGTATATCGGTGAGCAGGTTGGCAACGGCCAAGGTGCCCGAGGTAGATATCGCCGTAGATCCGCTCGAAGGAACCGAGCTCGTGGCCAAGGGATTAAACAACGCGCTGGCGGTTATCGCCATTGCGAATAAGGGCTGCCTGCTGCATGCGCCGGATATGTATATGCAAAAGCTGGCCGTCGGCCCTGCCCTCACCGGCAAGCTTCGGCTGGAGGATCCGCTGGAGCTTACTCTGGCGAAAGCCGCCGAGCATCTCAATAAGCCGCTCAGCAATTTAACCGTGATGATCCTGGACCGCGAGCGGCATCAGGACCTGATCCAGACGCTTCGCCGTATCGGCGTGCGAATCAAGCTGCTAAGCGACGGCGATGTGGCCGGGGCGATGGCCCCTGCGATGCCCGAGTCCGGCATTGACCTGTACGTCGGCTCCGGCGGAGCTCCTGAAGGCGTACTTGCCGCGGCGGCCCTAAGCTGCCTGGGAGGCGAGCTGCAGGGAAGGCTGATGCCCTCCAATGAAGAGGAGTACCAGCGCTGCCTTCAGATGGGAATGACGAATCCGTTAAAGCTGCTGACGATGGAGGACATGGTAGGGAACCAGGATGTGATTTTTGCAGCGACCGGCATTACTCCCGGGGAATTTCTGGGCGGGGTACAATATACCGGACACCAGCGGGCCGAGACCCACTCCATTGTCATGAGAGCCAAAACCAAAACAATCCGTTTCATCCGGTCGAATCATTACCTGCCGAACAAACCTTTACTTGGTGAAGCACTATAACAAATGAATGATTGACCTTCTCCGCAAATATGTTTAAAATTTACATGATTTTATTTTGTACCGCGGAAGAAGGGTTTTCGTCAAATGGTCTTTTTGTTCTATACTGCAGTCGGTTTGCTGGCTGCCACCTTGGGCAGCCTGGTCGGATTAGGCGGGGGCGTCATTATCGTTCCCGCTTTAGTGTATTTAGGCCCGCTTTTCGCCGGCAAAGAGATTTCCGTCGCTACAGCCGTCGGAACCTCGCTGGCCGTCCTTATTTTTACCGCTATGTCCTCCACGCTCACTTTCCTTAAACAAAAAAGAGTCGATTTCAAAAGCGGATGGCTCTATTTCATCACATGCGGTCCCGGTGCCATGCTTGGTTCCTATTTGACCCAATTTGTGAATGCCAAGTCCTTTCAGCTGTCCTTCGGCATATTTATGCTGTTCATGGCCTCTCTGCTCGTTCTGAGAGACTACATCAAGCCGCTTGATATATCGTGGCGTATCCAAAGAACGTTTACGGACTCGCAAGGGAAAACCCATTCCTATGGCTATGGCATTGTATCCGCATTAATCATCGGACTCGCTGTCGGAATCATTTCCGGTCTGTTCGGTATTGGGGGAGGATCACTTTTTGTGCCGGCTATGGTTCTTATCTTCCGCTATCCTCCGCATATTGCAACGGCCACATCGATGTTTGTCATCTTCCTCTCTTCTATTATGGGAAGCATCACTCATCTGACGTTGGGCGAGGTCGACTTTTGGATGGTGCTGGGTCTAGCACCGAGCGCACTTGTCGGAGGCTGGCTTGGGGCCAAAATCGCAAGCAAGCTGAGCACCAAAAAACTGATGTGGGTGCTTCGGATCACCTTCTTCCTAGTCGCTCTCAAAATGATCTGGGAAGGCGTTACCGCAGCTTAACATTTACGCACATAAGGGATAATCTTTCTGCTCTTCTCGAACACTAACCGTATCTATCGTTCGAGGGGAGATTTTTTTTATGCCAAAATTTCATGCTCCAACCTGTTTAAGCTCGGTTTTAACCGCTGCTTTGCTTTTTAGCGGCTGCTCGCCTCAGCAGGCATCTGAACAGCCGAAACCGTCAAGTTATAACCAGGCTGCTGAAGAATCCGGAGCTGCAACTCAAGGAACGACTCGTGAAGCGGATGCTGTTCAGCCCCCTGCTTCTGCTCTCGATTCCATCGATTCCAATCTGAAGAAGGCTGAGAAGGCCCTCCAAGCACCTGAGCTGCACGAACCGACCCTGCAGAAGCCCGAGGTACAGCAGCAGGCTCCTGCCCCACAAGCTCCTCCCGCTGCACCGGCGCCTGCTCTTGAGCCTGCACCGAAACCAAGCAAGGGACAACAGCCTAAGCAGAGCAAGCCGCCGGAGAAAAACAGCCGCACTACGGTTCTGCAGCGCAGCAGCGGTAAAAAACGGCTGACTCTCTCTCAGCTGGTCAAAAAGTATCCAGACCTCTTACTTCTTCACGGCCCTTCCGGATCGAACAAAGTGGCGCTCACCTTCGATGATGCTCCCGATACCAAGTATACGTTGCAGGTGCTTGATATTTTAAAACAATACGACGTGAAAGCCACTTTTTTTGTCATCGGCCGGCTTGTGGAGAAACACCCCAACGTTGTTAAACGCATGACCAAAGAGGGGCACGTTGTCGGCAATCACACCTATAATCATGCCCTATTGACGAAGCTTAGTGATGAGCAGTTTCAATCCCAAATCTTGAAAACCCAAAAGCTATTACAGTCGACGATCGGCTACAGCCCAAAGCTTATCCGCCCGCCTTACGGTGAAATTACGGAAAGCCAGCTGCTATGGGCTTCTAACCACCAGATGACTGTAGTCAATTGGAATGTGGATTCCAAGGACTGGAGGCAGCTGAGTCAAGCTCAGGTTACATCCAACGTATTAAATCACGCCAAGGCAGGCTCCATTATACTGCAGCACTCCGGCGGCGGCCCCGAGCAAAATCTCGCAGGTACCGTCTCCGCTCTACCGACGATTATTGAATCCCTGCAATCCCGCGGCTACCAGCTGGTTACTTTACCCGAGCTGCTCAAAGTATCAAAGCATTTATGAAAAAGACGCCTCCACTCCCACATTTGTCGGGTTTGGAGGCGTCTTGTATATTATTCGTACTAATTACTGATTCAATCGGTCTTTTCGTGAAAATCTCTTCAAGCATGGATTATTTTCGTTCATTTGCAAGCTTTTCCTGAGCCATACGAATCATTTCTTTAACCATGCTCCCGCCGATTTGTCCGCCTATCTTCCCTGCCTGCTCAGTAGTCAAGTTACCGTTACCGTTGGGAGACAACGGGATTCCGAGTGTTTTCGCTACCTCGTATTTCACATTTTGAGGCTCGCTGCGATTTACGGCATAGCCATTGCGGCTCATGACCTCACTTTTGAACCGCTCCATCCCTTCCGAAGCCGCAGGCACCACCAAACGATTGCTTCTTCTTCTGGCTGCCATACTCATCCCTGCCTTTCATCATCCTAAGATTATGTGTTTAGCATGATCTCAAACTTCCTTAGGTATACCGGCACATAAAACGCAGGATTTTGCAGAATCTAAGCAATGGGCTATCTTGCTTGAGGTTGCCTCAACCAAAGCGAATGATTTATAAGGCCCCGACTATAAAAAGAATGAATAACTATCCTATCCAAAGGAGTTGAGAAGCTTTGAGCCATTTGACAGAAATTATCGACAACCATAAAAATTTAGACGGTCTTTTTGCAATAGTAAAACATTATGGCGTCAGTGCAGAATTCGTGACGGATGCCCTCGTCCAGCGCTTCGAACAGATCAGCAAGGATGAAGGGGCTGAAAAAACAGAAGAAGAAACCACCTACTGCGTAGAAATACTAGATTCTCTCAATCAATACTATGCACGCCTTTAAAAACACGAATCACGAAGAGCAACGAGCAGCTGAGGATATGCAATTACACACATTTACTCATGCGCCTTCTACACTTATCTACTAACTTCTAGTCTGCATTACACTAAACCAAAACTACACTACATTACGTGCATTATACTGCACTAAACTACGTTGCACTGCACTACTCCACACAAACTGCATTACTCCACACAACCAAAACTCCAATCTCTATACTCGTTTCTCGTTTCACAAATAATCTTAGCGGCCGCTGAACGAAAAAAGCCAAGAAATCATTTTATGATTTCTTGGCTTTTTGATGCCGGTGAAGGGACTCGAACCCCCACGGTTTCCCTCACGATTTTGAGTCGCGCGCGTCTGCCAATTCCGCCACACCGGCTTGTATGGCGTTCCCTGAGAGATTCGAACTCCCGGCCTTTTGATTCGTAGTCAAACGCTCTATCCAGCTGAGCTAAGGGAACATTTTAATTATTTACTTGGTGCCGAAGACCAGACTTGAACTGGTACGGTAGTCACCTACCGCAGGATTTTAAGTCCTGTGCGTCTGCCGATTCCGCCACTCCGGCGAGTGGATTAAAAGAATGGAGGCGCCACCCAGACTCGAACTGGGGGTAAAGCTTTTGCAGAGCTCTGCCTTACCACTTGGCTATGGCGCCAGGAAATAATGGAGCGGAAGACGGGAATCGAACCCGCGACCCTCGCCTTGGCAAGGCGATGCTCTACCGCTGAGCCACTTCCGCAAAATGGCTGGGGATCTAGGATTCGAACCTAGGCATGACGGAGTCAAAGTCCGTTGCCTTACCGCTTGGCTAATCCCCAACAATTTTCAAAAAAATAATATGGGGCGATCGATGGGACTTGAACCCACGAATGCTGGAGCCACAGACCAGTGCGTTAACCCCTTCGCCACGACCGCCACATTTATTCTATTGGCAGGGGCAGCAGGAATCGAACCCACACCAAAGGTTTTGGAGACCTTTGTTCTACCTTTAAACTATGCCCCTATGTAAATGGTGGAGGCTGATGGATTCGAACCACCGAACTCGATGAGAGCAGATTTACAGTCTGCCGTGTTTAGCCACTTCACTAAGCCTCCGGATAATACTGGTGCCGTCGAGAGGACTTGAACCCCCAACCTACTGATTACAAGTCAGTTGCTCTACCAATTGAGCTACAACGGCATATTAATTTATCAAACAATCATGGTGGCTCGGGACGGAATCGAACCGCCGACACGAGGATTTTCAGTCCTCTGCTCTACCGACTGAGCTACCGAGCCTTACATATTCAATTCAATAATGGCGGAGCCGACGGGATTCGAACCCGCGGTCTCCTGCGTGACAGGCAGGCATGTTAGGCCTCTACACCACGGCTCCACACTTGTTTTCTCGAAGATTGACTACACTCCGAAAATAAATTGGTTGCGGGGGCAGGATTTGAACCTGCGGCCTTCGGGTTATGAGCCCGACGAGCTACCGGGCTGCTCCACCCCGCGTCGTTATACTTTATATGGTGGAGGCTGACGGGATCGAACCGCCGACCCTCTGCTTGTAAGGCAGATGCTCTCCCAGCTGAGCTAAGCCTCCATAATGAGCATTATACCATAAAAAACTAGTTGTACCAAGTTTTTTATTGGTGACCCGTAGGGGATTCGAACCCCTGTTACCTCCGTGAAAGGGAGGTGTCTTAACCCCTTGACCAACGGGCCTTGCTTTAAAGTATTGCTACGGAGAGAGAGGGATTCGAACCCTCGAGACGCTTGTGACGCCTACACGATTTCCAATCGTGCTCCTTCGGCCAGCTCGGACACCTCTCCAAATGGCTCCCCGAACAGGACTCGAACCTGTGACAACTCGATTAACAGTCGAGTGCTCTACCAACTGAGCTATCAGGGAATGAAATGAGCTATTCTTTTCAAGGTTGCACCTTGAAAACTAGATACGAAACAAGCATACATCCTTCTTCTTTGCTGTTCTCTTGGATAAGCCCTCGACCGATTAGTATTCGTCAGCTCCATACCTTACGGCACTTCCACCCCGAACCTATCTACCTCGTCGTCTTCAAGGGGTCTTACATACTGGGAAATCTCATCTTGAGGGGGGCTTCACGCTTAGATGCTTTCAGCGCTTATCCCGTCCGTACGTAGCTATCCAGCCGTGCTCCTGGCGGAACAACTGGTACACCAGCGGTACGTCCATCCCGGTCCTCTCGTACTAAGGACAGCTCCTCTCAAATTTCCTGCGCCCACGACAGATAGGGACCGAACTGTCTCACGACGTTCTGAACCCAGCTCGCGTACCGCTTTAATGGGCGAACAGCCCAACCCTTGGGACCTACTTCAGCCCCAGGATGCGATGAGCCGACATCGAGGTGCCAAACCTCCCCGTCGATGTGGACTCTTGGGGGAGATAAGCCTGTTATCCCCAGGGTAGCTTTTATCCGTTGAGCGATGGCCCTTCCATGCGGTACCACCGGATCACTAAGCCCGACTTTCGTCCCTGCTCGACCTGTTTGTCTCGCAGTCAAGCTCCCTTATGCCTTTGCACTCTTCGAATGATTTCCAACCATTCTGAGGGAACCTTGGGGCGCCTCCGTTACTTTTTAGGAGGCGACCGCCCCAGTCAAACTGCCCACCTGACACTGTCCCCATACCGGCTTACGGTACCAGGTTAGAACTCCGATACGATCAGGGTGGTATCCCAACGTCGCCTCCACCCAAGCTGGCGCTCAGGCTTCTCAGGCTCCCACCTATCCTGTACAGATCGTACCAAAGTCCAATATCAAGCTGCAGTAAAGCTCCATGGGGTCTTTCCGTCTTGTCGCGGGTAACCTGCATCTTCACAGGTATTAAAATTTCACCGGATCTCTCGTTGAGACAGCGCCCAAGTCGTTACGCCATTCGTGCGGGTCAGAATTTACCTGACAAGGAATTTCGCTACCTTAGGACCGTTATAGTTACGGCCGCCGTTTACTGGGGCTTCGGTTCATAGCTTCGGGGTAAACCCCTAACCACTCCCCTTAACCTTCCAGCACCGGGCAGGCGTCAGCCCGTATACTTCGCCTTGCGGCTTCGCACAGACCTGTGTTTTTGCTAAACAGTCGCTTGGGCCTTTTCACTGCGGCCCCCTCGGGCTATTCACCCTACCGAGGCACCCCTTCTCCCGAAGTTACGGGGTCATTTTGCCGAGTTCCTTAACGAGAGTTCTTCCGCGCGCCTTAGCATGCTCTGCTCGCCTACCTGTGTCGGTTTGCGGTACGGGCACCTTCTCCCTGGCTAGAGGCTTTTCTTGGCAGCCTGAACTCATGACCTTCGCTACTGCAATTTTCGCTCCCCATCACAGACCAGCCTTAACGATGTGCGGATTTGCCTACACACCAGCCTCTCTGCTTGGACGGACATCCATCAGTCCGCGTCACTATCCTTCTGCGTCACCCCATTGCTCATAACGGTTCACGGTGGTACAGGAATTTCAACCTGTTGTCCTTCGACTACGCCTTTCGGCCTCGCCTTAGGTCCCGACTTACCCTGAGCGGACGAGCCTTCCTCAGGAACCCTTAGGCTTTCGGCGGATCAGATTCTCACTGATCTTTTCGTTACTCATACCGGCATTCTCACTTGTATGCTGTCCAGCGCTCCTTACGGTACACCTTCTACCTACATACAACGCTCCCCTACCCAAGCGTCACCTTCATTCCAGCTTCGAAGCGGCGCGTTTAGCCTGAGGGCATTTAGCCAGATTCTTTGATCCAACCCCTAGAGGTGGAATCTGGCGAATGTCCCGTGTCTAAACGGCTTCCTCAAAGATGCAATGAAGGTGACGCGAGCCATAGCTTCGGTGGTGTGTTTAGCCCCGTTACATTTTCGGCGCAGAGTCACTCGACCAGTGAGCTATTACGCACTCTTTCAATGGTGGCTGCTTCTAAGCCAACATCCTGGTTGTCTTTGCAACTCCACATCCTTTCCCACTTAACACACACTTGGGGACCTTAGCTGATGATCTGGGCTGTTTCCCTCTTGACAATGGATCTTAGCACTCACTGTCTGACTCCCGGGATAAAGTATGTGGCATTCAGAGTTTGACTGGACTTGGTAACCCTTGGCGGGCCCCGCACCCAATCAGTGCTTTACCTCCACTACTCATCTCCCGAGGCTAGCCCTAAAGCTATTTCGGGGAGAACCAGCTATCTCCGAGTTCGATTGGAATTTCTCCGCTACCCCCACCTCATCCCCGAATTTTTCAACATTCGTGGGTTCGGGCCTCCAGTGCGTGTTACCGCACCTTCACCCTGGGCAGGGGTAGATCACACGGTTTCGGGTCTACGTCCACGTACTGCGATTTTTCGTAAGAAAATATCGATACGCCCTATTCAGACTCGCTTTCGCTGCGGCTCCGGCTCTTCACCTTAACCTTGCACGGGAACGTAACTCGCCGGTTCATTCTACAAAAGGCACGCCATCACCCATGAACGGGCTCTGACTTCTTGTAAGCACACGGTTTCAGGTTCTATTTCACTCCGCTCCCGCGGTTCTTTTCACCTTTCCCTCACGGTACTGCTTCACTATCGGTCGCTAGGGAGTATTTAGCCTTGGCAGATGGTCCTGCCTGCTTCCCACGAGGTTTCACGTGTCTCGCGGTACTCGGGATCCGTCTAAGGTTTTCGCAAAATTTCGATTACAGGGCTGTTACCTTCTGTGGCCGGCCTTTCCAGACCGCTTCATCTACTCTGCTAAACCTACATTGACGTCCCACAACCCCAGAGGGCAAGCCCTCTGGTTTGGGCTGTTCCGCTTTCGCTCGCCGCTACTGACGGAATCACTCTTGTTTTCTTCTCCTGAGGGTACTTAGATGTTTCAGTTCCCCTCGTATGCCTCCAACTACCCTATGTATTCAGATAGCGGTAACTGAGTATTACCTCAGCTGGGTTCCCCCATTCGGACATCCCCGGATCAACGCCTGCTTACGGCTCCCCGAGGCGATTTCGTCGTTCGCCACGTCCTTCGTCGGCTCCTAGCGCCTAGGCATCCTCCGTGTGCTCTTATTAGCTTAACCAGTGTTCGATACAATCGAACGGCAGCTAAAGATGGTAAAGAGTAAGATCATAAGATCTACCTCTTTCAAGGATGATTCTATGCTTTGTTTCGTTATCTAGTTTTCAAGGAACAAGCTATCCTGCAACGGGTAAACGAAGTTTCCATCGTTTCAGTTGTCAGTAGGTTTGAGAGTCTATTGCACCTCTCAAAACTGAGCAACGAGTGAGTGATATTGCAACTGTTACATCGTGCTAGACGATGTCAGTTGTCAACAAAGTTTGCAGCTTGCGCTGCTTTATGTCCGATGACCTGCCGTCATCATGGACTCCATAGAAAGGAGGTGATCCAGCCGCACCTTCCGATACGGCTACCTTGTTACGACTTCACCCCAATCATCTACCCCACCTTCGGCGGCTGGCTCCCTTGCGGGTTACCCCACCGACTTCGGGTGTTGTAAACTCTCGTGGTGTGACGGGCGGTGTGTACAAGACCCGGGAACGTATTCACCGCGGCATGCTGATCCGCGATTACTAGCAATTCCGACTTCATGCAGGCGAGTTGCAGCCTGCAATCCGAACTGAGACCGGCTTCTAAAGATTCGCTCCAGATCGCTCCTTCGCTTCCCGTTGTACCGGCCATTGTAGTACGTGTGTAGCCCAGGTCATAAGGGGCATGATGATTTGACGTCATCCCCACCTTCCTCCGGTTTGTCACCGGCAGTCACTCTAGAGTGCCCAACTCAATGCTGGCAACTAAAGTCAAGGGTTGCGCTCGTTGCGGGACTTAACCCAACATCTCACGACACGAGCTGACGACAACCATGCACCACCTGTCTCCTCTGTCCCGAAGGAAAGGTACATCTCTGTACCGGTCAGAGGGATGTCAAGACCTGGTAAGGTTCTTCGCGTTGCTTCGAATTAAACCACATACTCCACTGCTTGTGCGGGGCCCCGTCAATTCCTTTGAGTTTCACTCTTGCGAGCGTACTCCCCAGGCGGAGTGCTTACTGTGTTTACTTCGGCACCAAGGGTATCGAAACCCCTAACACCTAGCACTCATCGTTTACGGCGTGGACTACCAGGGTATCTAATCCTGTTTGCTCCCCACGCTTTCGCGCCTCAGCGTCAGTTACGGTCCAGAAAGTCGCCTTCGCCACTGGTGTTCCTCCACATCTCTACGCATTTCACCGCTACACGTGGAATTCCACTTTCCTCTCCCGCACTCAAGTCATCCAGTTTTCAGTGCGATCCGGGGTTGAGCCCCGGGCTTAAACACCAAACTTAAATAACCGCCTGCGCGCGCTTTACGCCCAATAATTCCGGACAACGCTTGCCCCCTACGTATTACCGCGGCTGCTGGCACGTAGTTAGCCGGGGCTTTCTTCTCAGGTACCGTCACCTCAGGAGCAGTTACTCTCCTGAGCGTTCTTCCCTGGCAACAGAGCTTTACGATCCGAAAACCTTCATCACTCACGCGGCGTTGCTCCGTCAGACTTGCGTCCATTGCGGAAGATTCCCTACTGCTGCCTCCCGTAGGAGTCTGGGCCGTGTCTCAGTCCCAGTGTGGCCGATCACCCTCTCAGGTCGGCTACGCATCGTCGCCTTGGTGAGCCGTTACCTCACCAACTAGCTAATGCGCCGCAGGCCCATCTGTAAGCCACAGATTGCTCCGTGTTTCATGATTCCCTCATGCGAGAAAACCAGCTATCCGGTCTTAGCTATCGTTTCCGATAGTTATCCCGGTCTTACAGGCAGGTTGCCTACGTGTTACTCACCCGTCCGCCGCTAACTTCACCCGAAGGTGAAATCCGCTCGACTTGCATGTATTAGGCACGCCGCCAGCGTTCGTCCTGAGCCAGGATCAAACTCTCCATTAAAGTTGTAGAACTTGTAACAGAGCTTGTCTTAAGCTCAAAATTTCTTGCTAGCGAGAATTTGCATTTTCTTTATTTCACTCACTCGTTGTTCAGTTTTCAAAGGGCAATGCTTCATTATTCCCGATTTCCAAAGCCACACCAAAGTGCGATTTCTTTGTCGGTTATTGTCACCCCGTTCAGCGGCGACTTTTATAATATATCACATTCACCGTTCTTAATGCAAGCATTTTTTCCAGGAACATTTTTGAATCCTGCTCACATGCTTGGATGATTGTGCGCCGTTTTCAGCGGCGAGGACTAATTTAACACAGGGCGATATTGAAAGTCAAGCTTCAGCTAAAAATTATTTTCAGTATTGCATCGGAAAGCCCGACAAAACGGCTGGGCTCCCCGACAGCATGTACTATTTAGGGCTACTCAATCATGCCCTCGACTGGACTGCTGGCCGAGGCATAACGCTTCTTGGGGATTCTTCCGGCAAGGAATCCTTTCCGCCCGGCGGCAACAGCGAGTTTAAATGCCTCCGCCATTAGCGCAGGATTGTCGGCCCCTGCCACAGCGGTGTTTAAAAGTACGCCGTCCGCACCTAGCTCCATAGCCAGAGCCGCATCCGCCGGCCCGCCAATACCCGCGTCTACAATAACCGGTACCTTGACTTCTTCAATAATGAAACGAAGCTGATTCGGATTGGCGATACCCTGTCCCGAACCGATAGGAGATGCGCCAGGCATTACAGCTGCCGCCCCTGCTTCCTGCAGCTTTCTGGCAAGGATCGGGTCGTCGGATGTATACGGAAGCACGATGAAGCCAAGATCGACTAGAATTTTCGTAGCTTCCAGCGTCCCGATCGGGTCAGGAAGCAGCGTCTTGGGATCTCCAATTACTTCTACCTTGATCATATCGCACAATCCTGTAGCCTTGGCCAGCTTGGCAATACGTACCGCTTCCTCGACGGTATAAGCCCCTGCGGTATTCGGAAGCAGAGTAAACTTTTTGAGATCGAGCGTTTCCAGGAAGTTAGGCGCATCCGGGTTGTCAATCGGCAGACGGCGGATAGCAAACGTAAGCACTTCCGATTCCGATGCTTGAACCGCTTGGCTCTGTATATCCAGGGCAGGAAATTTGCCTGTTCCCAAAAGCAGCCTTGATTTAAACTCGTAAGGACCAATTTTCAATATATCCGTCATGTTCAATGCCTCCATTAGATGTATTCAGTTAGAATCCGGTAAAGTCAAACATTCAAGCGAACGAAATTCATGCCATAAAGCGGTATAAAGCGAACATAGTTCAGAAGTACAGCGGCACGCTGATTCGTCTGTACAGCAAATATCTATTACCAAACTTTTTAGTGCCTGGGAGAGCGCAGATTACTTAGCCCCCACCAACAAAATGCACGATTTCGATACGGTCGCCATCGTTTAAGCGCGTTTGCTCATAATCCGTTCGTTCGATAATGTCCCGGTTCAATTCGATAACGAGTATTTTTTGCTCTAATTTAAATTGAACAAGCAAATCTGCAACCGTTGCAGCGTCCGTCACCGTGCGCGCTTCACCGTTAATAACCAATTCCACAAGAACCACCTCGTTTCTCAAAGATACATCCAGCTTAGAATCCAATGAGCAGCTGCAAACAAAAAAAGCCAACCTCATAAGGGTTGACTTGGTAAGACATGCCTTGTACAGCATCGCTACGTCCATCCACTTCCCTACGCTGGTATCATCCAGTAGCATGCTGCTTTAAGCACGCAAATCAGGTTCCAAGGGTCAAGGAACAGCTTCCTTTTCTCAGCCTCACATCACAAGGCTCCCCCAGTGGCTATTCAGTTCAATGAAGATTATAGCAGAAATGCGTAATTTTGTCCCGTGTTAAGTTTGCGGTTGGTAAAAACATCCTCAGCTATAGGCTCGTATAACGAATCTCCAGTACGGATACCTGTTCATCCATCGTGTAAATGATCTCTTTAGCCAATATTTTTTTGACTAGTTTATTTAGAATCAACGGCAGTTCATTCTGAAGATCCGCAAGCTTCTCACACTGCTGAAGCTCATGCAGGCTCCATGCCTGCTCACGGCTGGCCAAAATATCAAGGAGCACCTTACAGCATCGCTCCATTTTGGACATGACGGAAAACTCACAGGCCAGCAAAACGAGCTGCACTCTTTGCTTGAGCGTCTCCTTGCTCATCGTCAGCTCTTCATAGAGCTTGTAGACTCCCGGATTGACGCCTTTGACCTGCCGCCACACCGTCGTTTCAGGATGCAGCCCTGCCTCGATAATAACGATCCTCGCCCAATGGTGGAGCGCTTCTAAAATGTTATTATACGCATCGAGCAGGTGATCGTTTAGAATATATTCTTTGCTCTCCGAATATCTCCGCAAAAATCTGGAAAACTCGATCAGCAGCTTTTGCTCGCGCATTTCCTGGGGAAATTCAAGCATACGATGCCGCAGGCTTTCCAAATATACATTCCGATCCAGAAGAATCTCTCCTTTTAAGATCCAATAGATAAGATTGCGGCGCTCCCCCTGCACGACAATATGCTCTAGCGAGGAAGTACATATCCATCTTTCTTGTATACGACAGTTGTCTTTTATATAATGATATTGTTGATCGGTTTTCAGGTCTTCATTTGAAATGACGAGCAGCAGGAGATCGAAACCGTCCGTAAGCGCGGAAAACAGAGACGGATTGTCCACCGCCAGGACGCTGATGACTGCTTCATCTTCCCGGAGCCTGGCAACCAGCTGTTCCTTAATGGCGTTCATCGCTGCAGCCTCCCGAATATTACATTCCTAGATACTTCTTATTTCTACACAACCGGGCGGTTTCCCTGCATCGATTTGGTGACAAATTTCACATTTATTTCAGAAAGAAGTGACGAAAGTTGAGATTTAAGTCCAGTAAGGTTAACGAATTTCGTTTGTGGGGTCTTCTGCTGACAATGGGCGGCATGCTACTAATGATTGTCGGCTTGGCGGGAATCGTCTTTGATTGGGGTCCGGCGGGTAAAATTATGGCCGTTACGTTCATGTTTATCGGAGCCATCGCTATGCTGGCGAGCATGGGAATTTATTTCTGGGCAGGAATGATGTCCACCAGCGCTACGGTTATCGAGTGTCCGGAATGCGGAAAACCAACGAAACTGTTGGGCAAGACCGACCGCTGCATGTTCTGCAAAACCATCTTGTCTCTTGATCCAAAGCATGATCCAAGCGCTCCAAACGCCTAATCGTGTAATAGGCACTCTCCATGAGTGACTTTCCTATGTGGTAAAAAAAGACCGGTACCTCGTTCCTCCGTATTTGCGGAAAATGAGATACCGGTCTTAGTTATTTTATTAGATGAATAGTTTGATTAGGGCTTATTCGCGAGCGTTGACTGAATTAACGGCCAGATCGAAGGCGTCTCATACCCTCGTCTCCAGGAGGCAACGCCCGCCAAATTATATTTGTTCACCAGTTCGATCCGCGCTTTCACGGACACTTCATCCTCAAGCCAAACCTTGTTCAGCTTGTCGCCTTCCTTATACTCTATATAATTTTGTCCCGCTTCGGGTAAGTAGACCGGTGTCAGATTCTTTTCCTGAATTACCTTTAGCGGCGTATCCATATAGACGGATTTCGAGCTGACCTTGGTTTTACCATCCACTGTCTCTTCGGTCCATACTCTCGTGTAAAACGGCACGCCCAGTATGAGCTTGGATGCGGGGATTTGATCTTCCTGCATCAACTTCACTACATTCTTCTCCACCCATGGCAGCGACGACACGCTTCCCGCCGTCGGGCTGCTGGCCCAATACTCGTCGTAGGCCATGATCATCATGTAATCCAAGGACTCGATCAACGCTTTACGGTCATAAAATAAAGACCACATTTCGCTGTTGGATTTAGGCGTAACGTCCATCGAAACAATCAGTCCCTGCTCATGCATTAATGGAACCATTTCGCGGACAAATTGGGTCAAATTCTCTTTATCCTTCGTATTCACATTCTCAAAATCGATATTGATCCCCTGGAGGGAGTACATCTGTGCGTAGCTGAGCAGCTGCTTGATCATCTTCATCCGCTTATCATAGGTGGACAAAGCCTCCGTCGTGCGCTTGGGTTCAAAGCCGTTGCTGAACAGCGCCCATACCTGTATATTCTGACTGTGCGCCCATTTGACATAAGCCGGGTCCGCCAAGTTCTTCAGCGTTCCCTGCCCGTCGTCCAAATGAAACCAAGTCGGGCTGACTACATTCAAACCGGGCATCGGCGGAAACTTGGAGGTGTCCGGATTTTTCGGAGTCGTCATCTGATCCCATGTCAGGTTAATCTTGCCGTTAATAGGCTTGGAAGGAACGAAGCCCGGCGGCAATTCTTTTTTGGGGATCGTCTCCACTTTATCCTCATGCATCTGATCTTTGCGAACGTAGCCCATATATCCGTTACTTAACTGGACTTTATACCATTCCGGGTCATCGGACCAGATCATTACCGGCTCCCCTTGCTTCAAATCGGCAAGAATCGGGGCTTTGATCGACGGCTCCTTCCGCATCGCAACCGTCTTATCGGGCTTGCCCGGATAAGAGTTCGTCAGTCCCCACTGCAGCGTATCTCCTTCTTTGAGAAGGATAACCGCCCCCGTCTCGGAAGATTCTCTCAACTCAATACGGTACAGGTCACTTCAAAGGATCGATAGGCAAATAAAGCGTTCCGTTCACTTTCTCCATCGGAAATTTCAAAGTAAACGGCTTTTCGTTGATCATTCCGGTCAGCTGGCTCGTTTTGAGCCGCAGTACTTTGTCCTGCGTCGTAATAATGGTAGAGTCGGAAGAAGACTCGTAGATCATAGTAGGATCGATCAGTTCCTTTACCGTATCGAAAGGAAGCTTCAAGGTTTCCGCTTTTCCTTCAGCCTGCTTCTCTAACATCGTCCCCTGATAAAAAATCGGCTTGGTCAAACCGTCAAATGAAGGCGCTTCATGCTTGCCGGTCGGTACGTACTGCACCCAGAAAAAAGCTGTCGCTATCCCTAAAAGAAAGGCCGCTACAACCATAAGACCCGTTCTTTTGCGGGGACGATTCTTCCTCGGCGCATATTTCAGGTAATCCGATTCCATCATTTCACTCCCATGGTGCTGTTTTTGTTAAACGGTTTCTCTGCAGCCAGGCAGTCCCGGCTTCAGTTTCTTCAGGTGTAAACCGCATAGTAACATCCTTACTAAAAGACGCAGCATTTTTGTCAGAAGTTGCAAAATCATTGCAGAAAATGTCGTACCTATAAAAAAGACGCGCCCGAACCACCTGTCCGACAAGTGGCCTCAAGCACGTCCATTATACCGCAACTTCGGCAAAGCGTTCCATGAAAAATATTAAGCCTGCTTCGCAGCCAGGCAATCCGAGCAAATACCGTACACCTCTACCCGATGGCTTTTGACCTGAAAGCCTGTCTCGAGCCCGGCCGTCCGCTCCAAATCATCCAGCGGTTTGTAGGCAAAGTCGACGAGCTTGCCGCACTGTTCGCACAAAGCATGGTAATGCTCCGACATATCCGCATCGAATCGGCTTGAATGATCTCCATAGGTCATTTCGCGGACCAGTCCGACCTCGATAAATACCTTCAGATTGTTGTACACGGTAGCTACGCTCATGCTCGGAAACCGGGGCGCCAACGCTCTATAGATTTCATCCGCTGTCGGGTGGGTCATCGTATTCAATAAAAAGGCGAGGATAGCATGTCTCTGAGGGGTCATGCGCACACCTGTCGTTTTCAGTTTAGTTAACGCTTGCTCCAATCTGGAATCCATGCTGTTCACCGCCCAATCCGTTAACAAGAGTATCTCTTTATTTTAAGTGGCAAACTTTCAATTTGTCAATCCAGGAGCAAACCACTTTACTCTGATGCCGGCTAGATGGACGACCGGATGGCAAGAGAACCGTTCGTGTCGAGCTTGATTTGGTACTTGCCCGTTCCGATCTTGCCTTCGATTTCCTTTCCGAAAATGCGCAGCGGCAAAGTCGAATGGTTCGAAACGGACTGGCCCTGGCCTTCAATCTGAAAATCTCCATTGCCCGGGAGCGCTACGTCAATCTTCCCGTGTGTCGTATGCAGACTCCAATCCCCGGCAACCGCGGCGCCGTTCACCTCAATGGAACCGTTCGTCGTTCTTGCCTCAACCCCCGACCGCGTATCGTCCAAACGAATTTCGCCGTTCGTCGTCTCGGCTGCAATGGCTCCGGACACCTTGGCTGCCGTCAGCTGCCCGTTCGTCGACTTCAACCGCAGGTCGCCTTCATGTTCCTCGGCTTCTATGGAACCGTTCGTCGTCTGCAGCTTCAGCTTGCCCTTCGTCTTCTCCGCACGGATCTTCGCATTCGTGGATTGAAAATCGAGCCCCGCCGCCTCGACCTCGGTAAGCCGGATGGCCCCGTTCGTTGTCGTGCCTTTGAACTCCTTCGCCAGCTTCAGCTGCTCTGCGGTGATGCTTCCGTTAGACAGGTCCAAAGTCAATCTGGCTGTGCGCTGTGCACGCTCCGGAAGGGTAACGATTAAATTCATTCTCACCTTACGCATGCCCCAGAAGTGATCCCTATCCGGGCTAACCGTCTTGATAGTTAAAGTATTGCCGGCCGTCTCCGATTCCACCCGGGATTGCTCCGCCAACTCTTCGGCCTGACTCTCGTCACCGAATCCAACCTGAACCGTTGAGTGAATCACAATCCGATCCGAGTCGCCTGTCCGAATCGTTACATCGCCCGCCGGGTTGGTCAGTACAATCCGTTCCAATCCGTCGGGAACCGGGAGTTCTGTCATTCCCTGCTCGTAAGACTTCTCTTGGGTAAAATGCGACCAGCCGTTATGCATCCAAAGCTCCGACCGCATGCTGACTACAACGACCGCGGAAATGATGACCGCAAAAATCAGACCGGCCAAATCCAGCTTCAGCGCTTTATCGCTTTCTTTGAATCTGGAATTAAACCAGATATATTCCAAACCCAGCGCGATAAACAGCAGCGGCCACCATTCAATGAGCCGCTCCGTCCAAGCGGTACCGGCATACTGGTCAACAATAACTGCGGCTCCTACTGCAATTAACAGCAGCGCTGATGTAAAGCGTCCTGCTTTACGCATGGGGGTTCCCTCCTCTCTGCTGAAAGCTGAATGCCCCGGCAGCTACTTTTTAAATGATTCTCTCAGAAACAAAACAATCCCGGCTACAATAAGAACGACAGCTCCTATCGAGGAGCCTACAAGCTCAAACAGCTTGTTCAACCATGCCGGCTTGCTGCTGACAAGGAACAAAAAGGCTCCGCCTATAACCAACAGATAACCGAAGCTGCTCCCCTTGAAGCGCCTCTTTCCCTTAGGGAAGACGTCGTCGCTGCTGTTAAAGCCTCCGAACGAATCGGCAAATCCGTCGCTCCAGCGCCCATTGACCCGGTCTGTCTGCTGCAGGGCATCGAAAATATTGTAAAAATAAATGACCGGCACAAAAAGCGAGAACAGCACGATAAGCGGAATATTCGTATTGGAGCTGGTCGCAAAAAAGACAATTGCAAAAATATCCAGGATAAGGAGCAGCATCAGACTCATCCCCCGCTGCATCAAGCCCAAATACAGCTGACCGGTTCCCGGTATAAGAAAGGACAGCAGGCACGCCACCCATTTGCTTTTTCTCATTGAGCTTCGGAAAGGATCCAGCCGAGGCGGCATTCGATCCTGCCTGGCATGCCCCCAACGCTCCATACGCTCCCGCAAAAACGCTTCTTCTTTTTCTTCCTCGGTTAACAAGGGCTCCTTCCGCTGCTCTTCCATCTATATTCCCTCCATTATTAAACTAATTAAACCGAACGCACGCCGTCTTCAGGAAAGCAGCTGTACCGATAACCGGTGCACCAGAAGCTCGATAAAGCTGACCTGATGCTGAACATCCGCGCTCCACTGTACCGGATTCATGGAAACCATGCGGGTCCACAGGCCGGAGCTGATGAACAAAAACGTTGCCGCGGTAGCGATAAAGCAGTGCACCAGCTCCGAGCGAAAGCGGGCATGATGATTGGGCCCGGACCGTGCGGGGGCCGTTTGCGGCTTACTCGCTTCACGAATGGCCTGCATCACGTTGTCCTCCAGACCGGGAGGCGCCTCCAGCAAGGGAAGGTCTTCCAGCGCCGATTCCAGCTCGGCAAAGGCATATAAGCCGGATTTGCAGACCGGACAGCTTCGAAGATGATGCTGTATTCTTTTGTATTCGTGCTCGGAGCATGCTTTATTCAGATATCGTTGAAGCTGAAGATCGTCCGGATGCTGCTTGTTCATTGTCTCTAACCTCCTGCCATTTTTGTTTGAGGAGCGCTTTCCCCCGGTATAAACGAGTTTCAATCGTTTTGAGGGGAAGCTCGGTGACTTCGGATATCTCCTGATAGGAGAGCTGCTTGTAGTGATACAAATAAAGTATGAGTCTGTACTTATCCGGAAGCTCGGACAATAAACGCTGAACGGTATGCTGCTCCTCCTTCTGAATGGCGACCGCTTCCGGTTCCTCTTCCCTGCTGCTGAACCAGCCCTTCAATTTATCCACCAGGGTCTGATGAGGCCTGCGTTTCTGCGCGCGGTGGTAATCGGTTACGACATTGGCGGCCAGCCGGTATAACCAGGTCGTGAACTTGGATTCTCCGCGAAAATAAATGAGAGAGCGGTACAGCTTGATAAAAATTTCCTGCGTAAGGTCTTCGGCGGTTTCCCGATGCTGGGTCATGCGGTAGACTAGCGTATAAATATAGTGCTTGTGCCTCTCTATCAAGAGACGGTACGCTTCATCATCGCCTTGACGGATCTGGTCGATCAACTGCTCATCCGTCAATTGTTCCATCGTTTCACCGCCTTCATTGTACGTTCTGTTACCTTAGACGATCCCTATGGAAGTATCCCTTCATTTTATTTGCAAGTCACCCGTTAATTTATTCGCACGATACCGAATGAACCCCGTCCATCTGCTGCAGTTCCTCCACAACGGACGTAATGTGGTTCCCTCTGGACATTCGCAGCGCAATGGAAATGATCATTTCCGTGCTCTGTCTTTCCGTATCTTCCACCGTCAGCTTCCGGATATCGTTGCCTTTGGCGGTTAAAGTCGAGGAGATGCGAGTCAAAATACCCGGACTTTCATCCGCTTGGATGCGCAGAATGCGCAGCTTTTTGCCGTCAAAATATTTCTGCTCCACCACATTGAGAACCCAAAGGCTGAGCAGCGCCAGTACGCAGGTCAAGCCGGAGGCATAATAAAACCCGGCCCCTGTAGCCAAACCGATGGCCGCAACGACCCACAACGAGGCCGCCGTCGTGAGACCCGTGATCGATTTCCCTGTATATAAAATAGTTCCCGCCCCTAAAAAGCCTATTCCGCTAATGACCTGCGCCGCCAAACGGGCCGGGTCGCGCTGGACGTTGGACAGCTTCGAAAATTCGGAGAAGCCATACATGGACAGCAGCATAATCAGTGTGGAACCGAGACAAACCAAAATATGAGTCCGCAGACCTGCCGCATGACTGCTGCGCTCCCGCTCAAAACCGATCAGGCCTCCGAGGACTACAGCCAGAATCAGTCGAAGTGTAATATGAATTTGATCAATGTACCAAGGATTTGAGGCCATAAGCTATTTCCCCCTATTTGAATTTGGATAATGAACTATATTTTAACACGGTTTAGCCTGTCCGATGAGGATCTTTTCAAAAAATTTGGTTGACTTCCCCTGCCGCGGCGGTAGACTTAATAAATGGAGAAATAAAACGTTTCAAGTGAATAATAAGCATACTTCAATGGAGGAATACAACCTATGATGCAGCCTGATCTTTCGATAAACGATAGACGACAAGCCATTACCCGATTCGCTGCGCGCAAGGCGCTGGAGCTCCCTGTTCAGCCAAGCGGATTCTGGTTTCACAACGATGTCCGCGATAACTTTTATTATGCCATCCATCTTTACGCCTATTGCGTCCAACCGACAGACTGTTCCGGACTGACGGAGCAAGAGCGTACTTCGGGAATCGAGCTTGCCGCCGGCATGATTCGCAAGGTGTTAGCTCTGCAGGTGCAAGATCCATCGCATCCGATGTATGGCCATTGGCCTTTAAATCTGGGGACGGACCGGCGTCCGCTTCTCCTAATCCGCTGCCGGTTGAACTGATGGGCTGCCTGCTTATCCTGTTCTACCACCAATATCAGAGCAGCCTGCCCGTGGAGTTGAAAAGCGAGCTGAACGTCTGCTTCGTTCATCTCTATCAAAGCAGCGTGTACCGGCATCCGCTCGAGCAGATTCATCATCATGAGGCGAAGCATACCGCATTAAAGCTGCTGCTCGGCCATCAGTTTGACGATCAGGGACTGCTGGAGCAAGGGATCGAATTTGCCAAGCGCCAGCTTCAGCATATTCAAACGTTCGGCTTCAAGGAGTACGGCGCGCTGCCCTGGCACTGGCATTGGATTCAAGCGTTTACCTGCGTCTGGGAAATCGTCGAGCATCCTGAAGCTCGCCTCATTGCCGACAGGATGCTGGAAGCGCTTTGGCAGCTTCGAGCTCATTATTATTTGAAGGGCGCCTGGGTCGGAGCCCAATCGCGGCAATGGCCGCATGACGGACCGAAGGACAATAATACGCTGCTTGACTATATTCAATTCGGCGACTTCCCGATGCCTGAGCTCATCACCCGGCTGGAAGGCGCCGGTCTATATAATTACACCATTTCGGATGAAGTTAAAAAAATCGGAATGCACCTGTCCGGGCCGGTCGAAGAGAAGCGGCTGATTCGCTTTGCCGGAGCTGACGGCACGGTGACCGAAGAAGCGCATACGTATGTATACATCACGCCGGATTATGCGGTAGGCGGTATTTGGGAGCGGCGCGACGAGTTCGACAATGAGCAGCAGCGCTGGGATGTTACCCTTCCCTTGACCGATCCTTCGGCGCAGGCCGGCGTCAACCAGGCCTTCTTCTTCCATCCGGGAGCCAAATACAAACCGGGGGATGACAGACACGCCAGCCGCTATGGAGAGGTGCTGCTTCATAAAGATACGGCGATGCAGCTGTGGGCTGCCCCATCCGGCGGCGCCGCAGAGGATATCTTCCCGACGATCATCGGGTGTCTGCCGAAAGGGGAATGGCGCTTCATCGATCGAAGCGGGTACGGACGCGTGGGAAACATATATTTGGCCTTCCACTTGATGCACGAGTTTACCATAGAGGAAAAAGCCGACCGGGTCTCGATTTCGAGTCCGCTGGTTTCCGGCAAAAACGGGGTGGCGATTGAGGCGCTCTCGGTTTCCGAGGCGAAACAGCTGGGGATTCATAACGTGCAGGAGCTTGCCGACAAAATGCAGACGCACCGGGCCAGCTTTACGACTGAGACCGATGCTGACGGATGCCAAATTGCTTATGTTACGCGAAGAGGAGAAGCGCTCAGCCTTCATTCGGCCCGAACGGTCTCCATCCATGGAAAGCCTGTCGATTGGAGCGGCTACACCATCAGCGGCTAAGCGCCGCGGTTCCTTCAAGAAGCCGTCTTGTGGTAGACGGTTAAGGTAATGCCGGGTGCAATCTCTATGATCTGTCCCGGCTCATACCCGAACTTGGTATAGAGATGAATAGCGGGAGCGTTCTTCGTGCCCGTCGATACCTTGATCATTAATCCGGGGACGGCAAGGCCCTCGGCATACTGAAGCAGCAGGGTCGCGATACCCTGCCGAAAATGCGAAGGATGAACCATCATTCTGCAGATCGTCATCTCTTTGGGACTCTGCTTCACCGATACCGCTCCGATCAGCTTCGCCGCTTCATAATAGCCGAAAAAGCATTCGCCCGAGTCCTTCAGCGTCTTGGGCGAATCCCATAAAGGCGGAATTTCTTTAAATCCGATCAGTTCAGCCTCGATACGGTAGGCCAGCTGTTGGAGAAACAGCAGATCCAGTACTTGCTGATTATCGGATAAATCAATTTTACGGATCATACGGTTCCCTCCTGAATACAGCAGCATCTTGTTAAGCAGAAGTATACAATAGGCGGGACTTTCAATCCACTCCTATTCAGGAAAAAAACGTAAACTCCTTCCGAAAAGCAGGACACCCCTCTTTGCCCAAACACGCTTAGCGTGAAGGGTTAAAGCTTGTGAGCTTGCCCCGACTACAACAAAAGCCTTTCGCGAGAACGCGAAAGGCTTTTGTTGCACATATCCAAACTTATTGATTCAACGCTTCCAGAATCAGCTTGTTAACCAGTCCCGGATTCGCTTTTCCTTTGGTTTCCTTCATCACTTGTCCGACCAGGAAGCCGACGGCTTTGTCTTTACCTGCTTTGAAGTCGGCAACCGATTGGGGATTGTTCGCAACCACTTGATCGACTACCGCCTTGATGGCACCTTCATCGCTGATTTGAACAAGGCCCTGCTCCTCGACGATCGCCTGCGGAGCTTTACCGGTCTCCAGCATAGCTTTGAAGACAGTTTTGGCGATCTTGCTGCTGATCGTTCCTTTCTCCATCAGACCGATCATTTCACCTAAGCCTTTACCCGTCACCTTCACATCGCTCAGCTCTAGATTGTTCGCATTCAGATAGCCGAGCAGATCGCCCATGATCCAGTTGGCGACAGCTTTGGCGTCTTTCGTATAGTTCAAGCTCTCTTCGAAGAAATCGGCAATCTTGATAGAGGAAGTAATTACCTCCGCATCATAGCTTGGCAGGCCGTACTCGCTCACATAACGAGCCTTCCGCGCATCCGGCAGCTCCGGGATGCTCGCTTTGACGCGCGCCTTCCACTCATCGTCGATATAGAGGCGAACCAAATCCGGGTCCGGGAAGTAGCGGTAATCGTGAGCTTCTTCCTTGCTCCGCATCGTGAGCGTCTTGCCTTGAGCCTCATCCCAACGGCGAGTCTCCTGTACGACGGTGCCGCCGCTGTCCAGCACATCCGCTTGGCGCCATTCCTCGTACTCGAGGCCTTTTTGCACGCCGCGGAACGAGTTCATATTTTTCAGCTCCGCACGCGTTCCGAACTTCTCCTGTCCGTAAGGACGAATACTGATGTTGGCATCACAGCGAAGGGAGCCCTCTTCCATCTTCACGTCGGATACGTCGCAATATTGCATAATCGCCTTCAGCTTCTCCAGGTAAGCGCGGGCTTCCTCGGGAGAACGCAGGTCCGGCTCGGACACGATCTCGATCAGCGGGGTACCTACGCGATTAAAGTCGGCAAGCGATGCATAGCCGCCATCCACGTGCGTCAGCTTACCTGCATCCTCTTCCAGATGGACGCGCGTCACGCCGATCCGTTTCGTCTGCCCGTTCACTTCAATCTCGATCCAGCCGTGCTCGCCGATCGGCTTGTCGTATTGGGAAATTTGATACGCCTTGGGCGAATCGGGGTAAAAATAGTTTTTGCGGTCAAACTTGCTGTCCGTCGCAATTTGGCAGTTCAACGCCATAGCCGCTTTCATCGCGTATTCAACCGCCTGCTTGTTCAATACAGGCAGTACGCCGGGGTAACCAAGGCATACCGGGCATGTATGTGTATTCGGCGGCGCTCCGAAGGCCGTGGAGCATCCGCAAAAAATTTTGGACTGGGTATGCAGCTCTACGTGCACTTCCAAGCCGATGACCGTTTCATATTTCGTTTCCGTTGCTGACATGCTGGTTGCTCCTTTCTCTCGTTATAGTTACAGCTGCGGACGCAGCTTATGATGTTCCGTATTTTGTTCGAAGGCGTGCGCCACGCGCAGCACCGTCGATTCGTCCAGAGGCTTGCCGATGATTTGCAAACCGACCGGCATCCCGTCCGCCAAACCGCACGGAATACTGATGGCAGGAACGCCCGCCAAATTAACCGGGATTGTCAAAATATCATTCAAATACATCGTCATCGGATCATTCACCTGAGAGCCTACTTTAAAGGCTGTTGTAGGGACTGTCGGCCCGATAACCACGTCGTAATTTTCAAATACTTTATCGAAATCCTGCTTGATCAGAGTGCGCACCTTCTGCGCCTTCAAGTAATAAGCATCATAGTAACCGGAGCTGAGTGCATATGTGCCGAGCATAATACGGCGCTTTACTTCCGGGCCGAAGCCTTCGCTGCGGGACGTATGATACAGGTCGAGCAGGTTCTTCGGGTTTTCCGCGCGCACGCCGTAACGGACGCCGTCAAACCGGGCTAGGTTCGAAGAAGCCTCGGAGGAAGCGAGCAGGTAATAGGTTGCAACCGCATATTCGGAATGCGGCAGCGATACCTCTTCCACGACCGCGCCAAGTCCTTCCAGCACTTTCAATGCGGTCTGCACCGCATCGCGAACCTTCGGGTCGATCCCTTCGCCCAGGTATTCCTTCGGAATGGCGACCCGCAAGCCCTTGATGTCGCCTGTCAGCGCACTCAGGTAATCCGGAATTTCCACATTAGCCGAGGTGGAATCCGCTGGATCGTGCCCTGCGATAGCCTGAAGCAGATAGGCGCTGTCTTCGACATTTTTGGTCAAAGCTGCCCGATCTGATCCAGGGACGATGCGAAGGCAACCAGGCCAAAACGGGATACCAGCCCGTATGTAGGCTTCAAGCCGACGATGCCGCAATAAGATGCAGGCTGGCGGATCGAACCGCCCGTATCGGAGCCGAGCGAGAAATAAACTTCCCCGGCAGCTACGGCAGCAGCGGAACCGCCGCTGGAGCCTCCCGGCACGTATTCCGGGTTCCATGGGTTGTACGTCGGGTGAAAGCTCGAGTTTTCATTCGAGCCGCCCATTGCGAACTCGTCCATATTTAATTTGCCGATCGAAACCGCTTGGGCCTCTTTCAGCTTGCGTACGACTGTCGCATCATACACCGGGTTGAAATTACGCAAAAATTGACTTGCGCAGGTCGTCGTCACACCCTCGGTCACAATGTTATCCTTGATTCCGACAGGCAAGCCGAACAGCAGCCCTCGGGCCCCCCTGCTGCGAGCTGCTCGTCCAATGCTTTAGCCGTCGCGCGTGCGTTCTCCTCGTCAAGCTTCAGGAACGCCTGGATCTTGCCGTCCACTTGCCCGATCCGTTCGTAAGACGCGTTCACCAAATCCGATACGGAGATTTCCTTAGCGTGAAGCCGGTTATGTACTTCTTGTAACTTGAGATCAAATAAAGACAAAGCTGCGTCCTCCCTTCAACTAGTGCGAATCGTTTGTCGTTGTTCCGCTATTCCAATACGGCCGGTACTCTAATTTGCCCGTCTTCTTCATCCGGCGCGTTCAGCAATACCTTCTCGATCGGCAGGGATGGTCTGGACACATCCTCGCGCATGACGTTCGAGAGCGGCATCGGATGGCTGGTCGGTTCGACCTGATCGGTATCCAGCTCGTTTAATTTCTCAGCATATTTTAAAATGGCGTTCAACTGCTCCGTGAGCTTGTGCTGCTCCTGTTCGCTCAGCTCAAGCCTCGCCAATTTAGCCACGTGCTCCACATCTTGGATCGAAATACTCATCGCTTGCCTCCCGCTTCGTTATGTTCTGCTGTACCGATACTTCCACAATTCGACAGCAAAGCTAAAAATTCATCCTCTTATTATAAACTAGATGGATTTTGAACTCAATTGCCTATTCCATGGCTGCTCCATGTATCTCTAGCTATTCATTTCCTGATATAATAGGGCCCATACCAGCCGATGAATTTTAAAAAAATGACCGCTGCCTTGAAATTTGTCCGTGGTCCGGCTGCTGCGGTCCGCTGTTAAGGAATGCAGCAAAAAAAGCCCGCTCCGCAGGCGTAGACAGACTATCCCTCAGGCAGGCATAAGTATCTTATTCTAGTAAATTCATATAGGAACCGGTTGCTTCCCAAGAGAAGAATCGCCTATCAAATCCAGGCCTTTAAGTTTACCTGCTTAATAAAATCGGCCTGCGACTGGACTTCCTTGGCTGTTTCCGCCGGCTCTTCCTCCTGCGGCTCTCCATTCATAATACGGTTGAACAGCTCTTCATTGCGAGTAGACAGGGCATAGTCGATCAAAGCTTCGCGCTCCAGCCGGTCTACTTCCTGCTGAATCAGCACTTCTTCCAGCTCAATGTCGGCTCCGCAGACAAAAAAATGTTTATTTATTTTAGGAATCCGCACAACGTAGTCAAAAACGTTATCCGCATTCCGGTCATAAGCGATGATGTATCCGTACTCGCCAACCGGCAAATTTTGCTCGAAGCTGTCAGCAATAATTATAATTTTTTGTCCCAAGCGCAGCATAGGTCATTCCTCCCCAAGACTAACGTCCTACACATTCATGCCCGAATAGGGTGATGATGAAAATGGGCCCAACCATTAAAATCGAGGTGTTCCATGTTTCGAATAACAAGTATGATTCGAGCGATGAAAATCGCGTTGCGTCTGTTCTTAATTCTACTAATAGTATCACTTTTTTGGGGGTTAATCAATGATAGACAAGCTGCCGAGGCCCATCCTCTGAATAATGGTTACTCGCAATTGAGCGTGCATCCGGACCGTGTGGACTACGAGCTGTTTATTCCCGAGCTGAGCCTCCTTAAGTATGATGCGAACCGGGATGATAAGCTTTCCTCCGAGGAGCTGTTGCAGCAGCGTAGCGCTATCGAGACTGATCTGCGGGACCATTTGCGCTTGGAACAGAACATGGAGCCGATGACCTTTCATCTGCAGGGGATGGAGAAAACGGAGAAAGAAACGATCAGCGGCGTCAGCTTTCAGCTGGAATATACCAGCTCTACGCCGGTCAACGGGTTTACGATAGAATACAACCTGATATTTGAGGATGCCGATCCGCTGCATATGAATTTTGCCATTATCGAAGAAGGTCAAGATATTGACCAAACGGTTTTTGACGCCTCCCACCGATCCTATCATTATGAATCTATGCATCCGGCGACATGGGGCTCGACCTTGCTCAAATATTTCACTCTCGGGATCGAACACATTGTGACCGGCTACGATCATATTTTGTTTCTCTTCTCGCTGTTGTTCGTTTCGCGGCGCTGGAAGGATATCATCCGGATCGTGACCGCATTTACGATAGCGCACAGCATCACCCTGTTCCTTGCCGCGACAGGCTTCATCCGCATTGCCCCGGCGTGGATCGAGTCCGCTATCGCTCTGACCATATGTTATGTAGCCCTCGAAAATGTGTGGTCCAAAAAGCACGAGCTTCGCTGGCTGCTTACCTTCGTGTTCGGACTTATTCACGGGATGGGCTTTGCGGGAGCGCTGGAGGAGATCGGCCTGCCGAAATCCTATTTTATCAGCTCGCTGCTTACATTTAATCTCGGAGTAGAAACCGGCCAGCTAGCCATCGTCCTGCTGGTGATGCCGCTGCTCCTGCAGCTGCGTAAAAAAAGCTGGTACTCAAAGCTTCTGGTCGCCGGCTCCTTAGTCATTTTCCTGCAGGCGGTATGGTGGCTGCTGGAAAGAACGGGAGTGATCGGCTCCGCAGGATAACGCACTCCAGTCAAGACTTACGGACAGCATACACCATATGAATCCACGGGTTCAATTGCTGCTGGACGGTGATGTATCCGTGTTCGCGCATCCATTGCAGCAGCTGCCGGCGGTCCGAAGGATAACGTTCGCCAAGCTCCCGCACAAGCTGACGGCTGCCCGCCTGCTCCAGCTCCTGCAAAATCCGCTTTCCGGCAGCCGAATCCTCGTACATCAAGCCGGTGATAACAATGCGGCCCTGCTGCTTCAGCACGCGGTGCATTTCCTCCAGCGCCAGCAGCTGCTGCTCTCCGGTCAAATGATGAAAGGCAAAGCTCGTCGCCACAAAATCAAACTTCCCTTCAAAGAATGGCAGCGCCAAAAAATTGCCGAGCTTGCACGTCACCGACGGCAGCTTGGCACGGCACCTCGCAAGCATCGACCTCGACTGCTCCACGGCAAAAAGCGCCGCTCCCCCCGCCGCCAGACGGGAGGTCAAGTTTCCTGTGCCCGCTCCGATGTCGAGGCCCGATTCTCCAGGCTGCGGCGCGATCCACTCCGCCGTATAACGAAGCGCCTGCTCGTATTCGGAGGCTGTAGCAATAGCTCCTACGGGACTTTCGTCTGCCGCATCGAACCGCTCCGCCGCCTGATCGTAATTCCAGCGGTTCGTCCACGACGGACCGGGTCGCCTTCACCTGCTTGATATGCTCCGCCAGCCGAAATAGCTCATCAGCGGGCACGGCTCGCTGTCCGCCCCATTGTTCAATCATCCGGTCCATAGCGGATAACACCGATTTCCATTGAACCCATTGAGAGAACAATACCGACCGCTGCAGCTCCAGCTGCTCGCGAACCGTCTCCGGGTCTCCTTTGTCCAATCCGTACAGCAGTGTTTCGATGGTGTCCAAAGACAGGCCGAACTCCCTTAATGCAACGATCGTCTGCAGCCTCCAGGCATCCGATTCATTGTAAATGCGGTAGCCGTTCGCTTCTCTTTTGCCGGAGGGCAGCAGCCCCTTCTCCTCATAAAACCGGATCGCTCTGGGGGTAACGCCGAGCCTTTGAGCGAGCGTATTGATCTTCAAACCGCTTCCTCCTTGATTTGCATCTGCTATGATTATAAACCTTGACGCTGCGTTAAGGTAAAGATATAGATATAAACAGAGAGATAGACATAGAGATAGACATAGAGGTAGATATAGAGGTAGATATAGAGGTAGATATAGAGGTAGATATAGATAGATAAAGGTGCAGGTACTAATAACGGAAAAGGTAATGGCAAAGACGGCTATGGCGGCTTCCGCAACCAAAGCATATTAAGAAGGATTAGGGGAATTGGAAAAACAGAGGCTCACGCCGCCGGCTGGACTTCAACGCCTGGCATTGCGTTCTCAACGTATACATTAAGACATTTATAGCTGAATGTGCGCTAAAATAGCCCCAAACCGCTGGGCAATAGGATGCCGCAGCGGCTTGGGGCGTTCCAGCAAATAATATGTGCTTTTAGAATTGCATTCAGCGGTTACAATTGAATCCAGCCTTCGCGGGTTACCGTCAGCTTCTCAAAGCCGTTCTCTGTAATGGCATAGCTGTTCTCAATCCCAACGACGCCTCGTCCCAGGAAAGTAAATTTAGGCTCGATAGCAATGACCATGCCCGGCTGCAGCGGATAATGGAAGCCTCTAGCCAATACAGGAAGCTCATCGATCTCCAGACCGATGCCATGACCAAGAAATTTCACCTGATCCGCGCCAAAGCCCATAAAGTGACCGCTTAAACCGGCCTCGTCCGCCATCATCAGAGATTTTCTGTACAAATGCTCGCAAACCGTACCCGGCTTCAATTCCGTTTCCACGCTGCGAAGAATGGCTTCCGTAACATGATAGGCCTGCAGCAGGTCTTCATCAGGCGCTCCCAGCGACACCGTCCGCGTCTGATCGATGACGTACCCCTCAATGCAGCAGCCGATATCAATCAGAATCGGTTCCCCTTGCCTGATTGGACGTCTGCTGACGCTCTGGGGTACCGCTGCGGACAAGCCTTGTCCGCCGGCCGGGCCGTCGAAATAGCTTGGTACGGCTGCCGCTTCGCCCGCTCCGATCATGCCGGTAATGACTTCCTGATTATAGCCGCGCATGCGCATCGTGCCGATATGACCTTCACGACGGATCGTATGCTCGATCCCGCTCATAAGCTCCAGCTCAGTCATGCCTGGTCGGAGTGTCTGCATAGCCGTTTCAAACGCAAAATCGATCACGCGAGCGGCCTCGCGGATGAACGCGATTTCCGCTGCAGATTTGATCATCCTCAATTCACGAATAATTAACGAACCGTCAAGCCACTCCATATCCGGAAGCACCGCTTGAAGCCGATGAAGCTGTTGAACAGGCAGTACGTCGAACTCTGCGGCGATCCGTAACTTACGATCCGCACCTGCCGTCAGAAATATAGAAGGATACAGCTGTGCCAGCCGTCTGCAGAAATCGCGGAACGATCCGAGCGCCTCCACGGGGACGGCCGATTCGCTTTCAGCCCTGACAACGCTGCGTCTGACGAAAAAACGGGCCTCTCCTTCGACGGGCACGAACAAATAACCCGTTTGCATCGATCCGGTAAAATAGTACAAGTCTACATTTTGCGTAATAAGGCATCCTTCCGCCTGCTGCTGACGCAATCTTTCCTGAAGTTTCTCAATACGGCTGTTAATTTCACTCATGCTCTTCGCCTCCTCCTGATGTCAACGACGGCTGCTGACGGATCGGCAGCCACTGCAGCACCGATTGGATTTTGCGATCCCAGTAACCCCATTCATGGGTACCCGGTTCCTCCTCATAGGTCAAATCCAGTCCCAGCTGCCTGCAATGATCGCGGAAACGGACATTGCCTTGGTACAAGGAGTCTTCCGTTCCGCAGCATTGATACAGCTTGGGCAGAGGAGCCGATCCGGACGCCGTGTCTTCAGCCAGCCGGAACAAGTCGTTGCGGCTGCCGGCTAACTGTGCAAGATCGCCGAATACGTTACTGAACTCAACCGGGTCTCTCCTCGTTACCGTTTCAGCCACATCCATTACGCCGGACAGGCTGGCTCCCGCAGCGAACTGGTCAGGGCAGGATAAGACCAGCTTCAACGCTCCGTAACCGCCCATAGACAACCCCGCTGCAAAATTATCCTCCCGCTCTTCCGATAATGGGAAAAAGGAACGGGCCAAAGCAGGCAGCTCCTGGCTGACGAAGGACCAGTAACGGTAGCCGTGCGCCATGTCTGTGTAGAAGCTCCTGTTAACCGCCGGCATCACCACAGCTAAGCCGCGCTCGGCAGCATACCGCTCGATGGAAGTCCGCCGCATCCAAATCGTATGATCGTCGGACAGCCCGTGCAATAAGTAAAGGGTAGGATGCTTCTTACCCACTACATTAGACTTCATGCCGATTTGTCCTGCAGCCGGCTGAGGTAAAATAACATACATCGAGGCAGAAACGCCCAGCGTCTCCGAGAAAAAATGACAATCCATAAATGCCATGCTTTATGCCCCTCCTTTTGCGGAGACATGCCCCGCTTCTTCTGTAAGAGTACTCCAACTTCTTCCTGCTTTCAACCGGCTCTTACGAAGCAAAGGGGCCAAGGGTCACAGATTTCTTGCATCCCTCCAGCGTCCGTCCTCCGGCTCCTGTACAGACCCTCTCAGCATTTGAGGGAGCAGGCTGAGCCAGGCGGAAGCATAAGCCGCCAAACGGAGGATCCCCATTAGAATAAGAGCAAATCTCAGCTTCATTTTGTTGACTCGAACGCGTGTTTTGGACATTGGACCTTGGTCCCTCTCTGAAAAATTAGTAAATGTCTTGTCCTTGCTTTGTTTTCTACAGCAGCGGATATTCATAAACTACCGTTTTGTAAATATAACCGTCGAATGACAATGCATTGGTACGAGGCAGCTTTACCTTCACCTGATAAACGACAGCCGGCCCTTTCAGTACTTTGTCAATCAGCCTGCTCTCTTGAACATACCGGTAAGGAAACACAACTCCCGGCGTGCGGTCATCCACATAATCTTCGAATACAATCAACGGGGCGGAGTGCAGAAGGCTCCCCTCCATCGGCGTTCCATTCGCAAGCAGCTGCAGATTGAACTGCAGAGCCGCTTCAAAAGCGGCCCGTGCCGCTGGCGGCCGAAAAACAATCCGGCCTTCGGCCAGCTCGCCCTTATCGATTTGAAGCGCAGCGTCATGCCCCCCGTGATTCAAAGCAAACTTCAGCCGGTTATGCGTAGTCGATGTGATGAACCGGTCCGCCTCGAAGCTTGTCGTATATAAAAACAATAAAATGACATACATCAATAACAAGGCGCGCTTCATGGCAAATCACCGGACCAGCGCCTCGCTCATTTGCTTGGCATAGCGTGAAATTTGCGGCGGCTCCTCTCCTGAACTGCCGAACAAATTTTTAAACAACCACCTCGGTGTGCTTTTAACCGATAGGGTCCCTTCAATATACTGTCCTCTCGGCGTCAATTCTGTCGTACCGTTGAAACGGATGTCACTTGCATCAAGCAAAAAGGTGTTCTCCAGCGTGCTGTGCATTTCATCAATAATTTCCGGCGTAAACCGGCCGTTGTCGGCGTTGGATGCTTTCTGAATGGCGCTGTCCAGCACCATCTCGACCGCATTCGCCCTGGTCGAATAAATATCGTGCAGCACCGGTTGGAAAAGCAGCAGCATTAAGAAATAAACGGTCAGCATTTCCACCAATGCCGCTTTCATATAAATGCAGTATCTTTGACTTGCCCGCTGCCAGCGGCACTGTCAAGCAAGCATTTCGAGCTATCGCCCAGCTTTCCCTCTCGATCCATCGTTCGGTCACTCGGCCCAAGCTTAGGCTCCGTCGTTAAAGAAGGGGAAGAAGATGAAGAAGGCGGAATCATAAAATGATAGCTCGTCGGAACATTGGTGCTGTTAAATAAATTATCCATCTGCGTTTTCTTGTCCTTAATGGAGGTCCAGAGGGCGACATAAATAAAAATTCCAATGGCAGCAAGGGTAGCTGCGATTAACAGAAACTTCTCCAAAGCCGGTTTCAATGCCAATCACTCCTCATTCGTTCGTTAGGATCCAAATTGGTTCGTATTCCTCGCTAAATCCGTCACATACTGCTGTGCCACATTAAGGGCATTCCACAAATAAATCAGCAGCGGACTGAAGGCTGCGGCATAAGCCAAATTGCCGAAAAACCTGCGGCGTCTCCTGCGGTTTTCCCGCAGCATCTGGGTGTAGCTCTCCTCCCTTGCATCGACCAGCGCCGAAAGCTCTTCGGGCGGTGTCAGCTCCAAATCCGCCAGCAGCTTGCACAGCTCCTTGGCTTCACGGGTTCCGATGTCCTCGGCGATCGCATTTAATGCAGCGTGCTCTCCTTCGTCAAAAAGCCGCAGCCCTTTATTCAACGACGGTTTAATCCGTATCGTGTAGTCCCTTAGCTTCGTTAAAAGGGTATGTAAATTAAGCCTGCGGCGGCCGCTGCTTTTTAACTCGTCGGCTATCATGCTGTAGATCATGAACAGCTCCCGATTCTTCTCCCCATCGTCTACTTCTTTCCATTTGCTTAAAAAATAAGTTAACAAGGAAGCCTTCGTATTCGTTGCCAGCAATAAAACCACCGGTCCCCACAGCTTCAAAACCACACGAGCCCAATGATGCTCCTGTCCCTGAATCAGTTCGTCGTAGACGCTGTTCATCAGCCATACGAACGCAATGCCATAACGAAGCGATTGAATGCGCCAAGCGTTCAGACGGAACGGATAGCCGGTGCCGGCAAGCTTTTGCTCCAGCTCCGGATTGTGAAGCCAGCCGCGCAGCCGCATATACTGCAGCCGGGTCAAATGCTTCAAGGATACAGGAGACCTAAGCTTGCGGTGAACCATATAAGCCGCCAGAACATACAGGAAACAAATGAATAGGGCAAGCAGCATACCGGCCGCTCTATACCATAGCTCTTCATAAGTCATCTTCTGTCAGCCGTTCCTTTCTAATAATCGTTCGGAGGCCGGCGGAACCATACAGCCAGCAAAAGCGAGCCGGCAATAAAGCAGACGGTCGTTGTCAGCCAGAACCGCCCCTGCTCCGTCTCCAGCTGGTAATGAACCGTGCTGTTATATCCCATAAAAATAATCATAAGGACAATAAGAAGCGGGAACAGCACGACATGAAGCCAGCTTAACTGAAGCACCTCGGAGCTGGAATCTCCTTCATCGCGCAGCATATCCATCTGCCGGTGAATATTTTTATCAATCGCCATCAAGGTGTTCTCTACGTTCTCGCCACGCAGGAGCCCCTTTAATACCGTCAGTCCAAGCTGCTTGGCAAAGGAGGTTTGGATGCTGTAAATAAATTCTTCCACCGCTTTCTCCAGCTCGCTTGCTTCAACGTAATTCAACTCCTCCCTTATCCAGTTCATGAAGTGCCGCCGGAGGGCAGCCGAGGTGACCTCTTGGCTTGACAGCTGCAGGGCCATCCGCATATTGCCCCGCGTCACTTTGTATTTGCTTGCCAAGATGCCGATTGCTTCCGCAAGATCGTACCCGCTCTGGATTTGCAGGCTTCTCAGCTTGATCCGCTGATAAATAACAGGAAGCGCCAGCGCCAGTATGCCGATAAAAAGACTGAATCTGGCATCCGCCGTAATCAGGCAGCTGACCGCACAAATAGAGCAGGCGGCAGCGATAGTCAACACGACAAACCTTTGCACAGAGCTTTCCTGAAAATTCGGACCCTGTGTCGCTTTAAGCAGAAGCTCCAGTTCTCGCCGCCATCGATGCCACTGCTGCGCAATACGGCCCGTTGGAAAGCTGCCGAAGCCCTGCCGGGACAGCCGCTTCATGTTCAAGCGGTGGCGGTGTTCCGTGCGAAGCAGCTCGCGCATGTACCGCAGCAGCGGACGAAGCGTCAAATAAAGACCCGAAGTAAAAGCCCAAGCCGAGAGGAACATCAGTACGGCATAAAGCAGCGGGTATACTGCCATCCGAGCTCCCCCTTTTCCTGAATCTCTTCATGCAAAATTGCATTTTCCACTCCGACGAAGGCCGCTTCTATCGGTTGATTTCCTCAGCGTCCGGCTCTGCTCCGGTGAATCCCAAATGCTCGCTGCGGCGCTGACCCGCGGCCGGTTGACTCCCTCGCTGCATTCGGTTTTCAGAAGGATTATAAATAACAACCCCTTCCCCCGACGGCATCGGATATTTCTCACTTAACCGCCTTAACGTTTGAAAGGTCCGTCTCCGCCCATTCTGGCTCGACCTCCCGCATTTCACCGCACAGCCCTTCGCTTAAATCAAAGCGATAGGTCCATTCGTCCGTATGCTGATCCCAGCGCATCAGCTCATGGGTGCTGATCTCGCCGTTGTGCCGGTTATAACGCAGTTCCATTACGCTCTTGATCCGCTTGCGGGTCCTTGTCACATCCTGCGACTGCACAATAACGATATCGATATTTTCAGCAACCCGCTTCTCCTCCTCTTCAAAGCGGACGCCCGGTGTCAAGCTGCACAGCAAACGGGCAAACTGCGAAGGAATCGTCTCGGGCTTCCAAGTGTGATACGTGCTGCCGAAGCCTTTGAGCAGACGTTCGCAGGCGAGCATAGCTCCCTCGGCCTCTACCCGTCTAACTTCGCCGATAATCGCATAATCCACGTCAAAACGAAGCACCTGATCCATAGCATGGTGGAACGCTCCTTCGTGCGTTACCCGCTCAATGAGCTTCTTTTCGGGAAAATCGCGGCTTGCGGCCAATTCATAATGCTTCTCGATTATGGCCCCCGTATAGTGGTCGGCGCGTTCAGCCAAAAGCGCCTTCAGCGTCGTACTCTTGCCCGTGCCGGGCGGGCCGACGATAATCGTGTTGCAATGCGTCTTCGATAGCCCCTTGAACAGATCGACTGCCTCAAGCGGCATCGTACGGCGTCTCTCATCGGCCAGATCGTCTACCGTCACCCGTCCGATCAGAAAGCGGCGGAAGGTGATGACATCATGCTTCACATCCGGCTTGACCGTCAGCGTAACCCGCTCGCCCGTATATAAGTCCACCTCCAATGTCGTATGGTACAGGTTGACGATGGCGTCTTCCTTCTGCCTCGTCAGCGCGCGAATGATTTTATCCACGTCCTGCGGCGATGCGAACTGAAACGGCATTCTCTCATGCCTGCCTCCGTGATGAATCCAGATAGAGGTGCCGATAATCTGGGCAGCGTAGCTGTCGGGATACTTCTGCCAGCAGGCGAGCGCCTTGAAGCCGTACATTTCATGAAACATCGCATGGGTAACGTCCGAGTAGCATCGCTGCTCCTCTCTCGCATAAGCTCGAAGCCCGATATAATACTCGGGCAGCTCCACCTGATGCAGTCCCCGCTGATCCACAAACGATTGAATCTGCTCCATGATCGCCGTTACGGTTTCGGGGACGCCGATAATCGCCTGATTCTCAAGCTCAACGAAAGCTTCCGCTTCGTCAGCTCCCCCCAGTCCGCTGCGCAGGCGATCGGCAATCCCGCGCGTCACAGCGCCTGCAAACCGCTCCCCGGCAAGCTCTTTATAGGCTTGACAGATGTGCTCGAAGACAGCTGGCTTATCTTTCTCAAGCACTGCTTCCTGAACGGCATCCCTCGAACCGGGAGAGGCGGCAGCCAATTCGGTCTGCTGACGGGGACGAAATTGCCCGATATGAAATCTCGTATTCCGGACGTTATCCAACCTCCTAGGCCCCCTTCACCGGCTTCATCCAGCGGAGCCATGAGGTTCCCCTCACCGCTCCTTCCTTCTCTGCCGCTTTCCCTTCCAGGGCAACCGGCGGCTCCGGAAGCGGAGATATGCCGTAAAAATGCAAAAGCGCCCGGCATACCTTGCTCAGCTCCTTATCGTATTCGGGCCAGACCTGCTCGAACAGCCTCCCCTCTGCTTCAGCGCGGGCGAACGAAGGAATATGCGGCAGGCTGCCGACATAGGAAAGACCGAGCTGACGCGAAAGCTGCTTCTCGTTCTCCATTTCCGGAGAGCGCTGCATCTGGTTAAACAGCAGGAGCGACTGGCGCTCCTCCCAGCGGAACACCGGCTGCAGGATATGCTCGCACATCCGCTGCCACTGCAGCTTCGCCTGTTGGCGCTGATGCATCTGAACCAGCAGCAAATCCGCCGCCAAAATACTTTGCGCGGCGAGGGCATGATCGGGATAGCTTCCCGCATCAAGCAAAATTAAATCGAAGCATTCCTTGGCCTGATCGATCAGCCAGGAAACCCCTTCGGTATTGTAGTAGTACAGCTTTTTGAGGTCCCGGCTTCCCGCTAAATAATGAACCCGGGGGGCAAGCATATGCATCTTGGCGAGCAGCTCGCCAGCCTGCAGCTGTCGTCCCTGAAGTCCTCCCCACAGCTCATCGACATATTTGCCCTTGTATTCCATTCCGCTGTCCCCCGGATTCCACCCGTTAAGTCCCAGAATTCCGACACGTTTACCTGACATCCGGCTTAACATAACACCAATCCGAAGCAGACTGGAGGTAAGTCCCAGCTGCGGAAGCGGAGCGATACCGGTAATGACCTTGCTGAGCTCCTTTTCCTTGCCGGTCCCGATGCCTGCCGCGGTCTCAGCCACCTGCTCCACCGTATGATAAGGCAGCGTGTAATCGAGTCCATGAGCGGCACAAAGACTCTGCCTCGTTTTCATCGCCTGCGGATCGAGTCCGTTGCTCAGCATATAAACGATCCGGCTGGACGGGCAGCAGCCGCGAAGGGCGATGGTTTCCTGAATGTCGAGCTGTCTGTCGCTTACAAGCCATACATCGGGCTCCGTATAGAGCTCATGCAAAACGGATGTATGCTCCGGCAAAGCGGGTTCTTTCGTCCCGTTCATTTCGCGCTTCTCCCGGGCACGCCCCTCTGTGTCTTCCAGCAAAATATGGACCCTTTCTCTCGATATCGAAACAACCGACGTATAGTGTCCCGATTCTCTCATCGCTTCCAGCAGCCTCCGATCGGCTGAAATGACATAGACATTCAATGAACGTCCCCCCTAGTTTTTTTCAGATGTAATTGGCAATCCGCTGCGCAGCAGCTAATGATATACGATTAAAAACCGGTAGCCCTTGCTTCCGTATTTGCGGATAAGCTCCTTCTGCTGTTCGCTCACGATCAGCTCTACTGTGCTTACAGAACCGCTAGGCTTCTTCCGATCGTCCGTCGATGCGATTTCCTGATTGTTCGTTCCTTTGGCATAGCTGACGACGATCTCTCGCAGCAGTTGTTCCTCCTCATAAAAAATATCCAGCTGCTCCAGCTGTTCTCGTGTCAGCTCCTGCTCCGTCTTCCCTTCCGCCTTCCGGCTCTCCTCTTTCTCCACAAGCAGCAGGGAGACGCGGTCGCCTCGGAGCAGGCTCCCCGGGGGCTTGCCGAAAATCCATTCGGCCGGCAGCGGCATGTTCCACTCTCCGGGCGAGGGCAGCAGATGCCCGTCGTTCAGCATGGCATCGGTTATTTGTTCATTCCCTCTCAAAGCTCTCGACGTTTCCTGCTGAAGCACAGCGGACAGTCCGCTCTTCGCCCCCTTGACCAGCTGTTCTTTCTTGATTTTGACTACTTTCACATCCTCCTCGGACAAGCTGATCCCCCGCTCCACCGGACGGGCCGCCACGACGACCTCCACCGTCCCCCACGCGGGCTCGATCCCCCATTTCCATACGATCAGAAGTGCGGGGCCGGACAAACACAGCCCGATTACCAGCAAATAATAAAGGCATTTGTATCCGAAGCTCATCCTGCCATTGCCTCCGTCATATCCGATTTATACGCCTATCCGCCGCTCCACAGCTTGCGCAGCATACCCTTTGCGCCGGCTGCGGCAGTCTCTTTCGAAGCTTCGGCCGCCTGCTCCCCGCCGGAGCCTGCAGCATGCTGCAGGCGCTGAAGCCAGGGGCACAGCGCCCGCAATAGCTGCGGCTCTACCTTGGGGTGCGCTTGGACCAGCGTCCCCTGCCAGCTCGCCTCCGCGACCAGCGTGAAATCAACCGAAGGCAGCAGGCAAGCCGGCCGCTCCGGCAGCGCCTGGAGCCAGCTTTCCGTCTGTCTTACCGCGACGGCTTTATTGGCAAGACCATGTACCCGCTTGCCGCTCTGTCTCAGCTCCTCGAGATGCAGCAGATTGCGCCGAGCCGCTGCGGACTCGAGCTTATGAAGCAGCGGTTCCACCACGTAAACTACCTCATCGGCCGCCTCCAGCAGCTCGATTGCCTCCGGCTGATCCCATCCGGCGCCGAGATCGGCCACAACCCACTCGCGTCCTATGCCTTCGAGAAGCCGCTGCAGGGCAGCGCCCGAACCGGCAAAATCGGCATCGGCCGCAGCGGATTCACGCTGCGCTGCCTCCGCCCGTACCGGCTCCCCGGACGGCCACAGCGGTCCAGGGCGACGGTGCGCCCCCGCGCTGCCGCGGCGAGCCGTATGATGCGGCTGCGGCCTCGGCGATCGCCATCCCTGCGGACGGCTCCGCCACGGCGCCCCAATAGCCCGCGCCGCCTGGAGCGGACGGAAGCCAAAGCGTGCTTCCGTCCATCCAGGGCGACGCGCCCCATGGGGCTGCTCCGCGCGCATCGTTGTAGCAGCGGTAGCCCGCGGGCGCGTGCTTCTCGCCGAACAGCAGCGCGTACAGCTCCGGCTGCCTTACCGGCGGCTCCAGCACGGCATGCGGCAAGCCTAGCGCACGCAGCGCCCGGGCGATCGCAATGGCGGCGAAGGTCGCGCCTGCGCCCGCGTACAGCGAGCCGACCGCCATGAGGCGGGGCTTCGCCGCAGGCGGGCCATACGCGCCGCCGCCGGGAAGGCGGCCCGGGGAGGATGGGCCGCGCTGTTCGGCAAGCACACGCTGCAGCTCGCCTCGCACCTCAGCTGCGTTCTGGCAGCGAGCGGCAGGGTCCGCCTCCAGCAGCTTCTCCACCAGCCCCGTCAAGCTGCTGGGCAGGCTCGCGTCGAGCTCCCCGGCAGCCTTGCGGCCGGCATGATAATACTGCCCGCCGCTCAGCACGAAATACATCAGCGCGCCAAGAGCGTACAAATCCGCGCGCGCATCCGTCTGCCGGCCCTCGAACTGCTCCGGCGCTGCGAAGCCTATCGTGCCGATAGCTACCGTATCGGAAGGCTGTCCCGCCTTAAAGCTGCGCGCGATGCCAAAATCAATCAGCCGGATTCGTTCCTGCAGATCAATCATTAAATTGGACGGCTTCAAATCCCTGTAGACGACCGGTTCCGGCCTGCGGGTATGAAGGTATTGAAACAGATCGCACAGCTGCAGCATATAGGCGATCAGCTGGCTCTCAGGCATCCTCCTGCCCTGCCGTTCGAAACGCTGCAGCAGCGTCTCTCCCTCAATGTAATCCATAATTAAATAACGGTAGCCGCGTTCATTAGGCGGGTAGTAATCGACAATTTCCGGCAAATTGGGATGCTGAAGCCGAATCATCATGTCCGCTTCCGCTAATGCCGCATGGGAAGCTTCCCCTTCCATTCTGGATTCCTTCACCGCCCACCGCTTGCCCGGCAAGCGCAAATCTTCGGCCAAATAAACCGTGCTCATCCCTCCGCTTCCCAGCTTCGAGACGATTCGATACCGTCCGCCCAGCACGCTGGAGTCCGGGAAGCCCTGTAAACCGGAAAACGGTTGTTGCATAAGCAGCACCTCGCTAGGATTTAATCTATCTTGCCGGCAGTCATTCGTTCATTCGCCCTAATGCCCGCTTCAGGGTTAAACGATTCCTGCATTGCGGCGGTTAGGCGTTTAATGCTCAACATGCTTCAGCCCTGTGCCGCGAGAACACCCTAAGTGCCTGGATGACCGCAGGCTCCTGGCTTCCGGCTTGGCATCAAGCACATCAAGTACTACAGAGACATCCCTCTAATGCCATCACCGTTGCATATGCCAAATGCGGAACGCAAAAAAACCGCCCCTTCTATGCGCATATGCATAGGAGAGGCGGTTCTTCCGCTCAACTTACAAATATTTACTTTAAATTACCACAATTTTCTTGTTATTGCAACAGTTTTCGATAACATTGCAGGAGTCAGCCGACCCTCCCTGCGGAGTCTCGACGCTCATTTGAAATTCACTTGCGCTGAAAAAAAGAACAGCAAGCTCTGCTTTAAAAAATAAAGATCAGTCTTGGGATACCGGGTCATTCCATCGTTACGATTCTGACCCTTTCTCCCGTGATAATGGACCCTTCCTTTTCTACGGAGCAGACAATGCCGCGGAGATGCTTTGCCGCTTTGACAAATACGTTTGCTAAAGCATCGTTCCCTACGGCGGCCCCAATCACTTTGCCCGGTCATCTGCAGGGCTCATTCTCCCCTTCGCAAATCAGCCCGGCCCCGCCGGGAAACAACAGTCTTGCTCCTTGATGGAGCAGCGTCAGCGGCTCATACCCGCTCAACAGCAGGTTTGCGCCCAGCCATTCCGGTTCAATCCGCTCAATGCCGAGCGAGCCGGCAATCCTCGCGCATTCCTCCAGGGATACGATGCTGATCTGTCTGCGGTTCGCAAGCATCGTCCCCCTGGGATAAAACTTTTGTCTCGAATCCGCCGGACGGAGAAGCCCGTAATGCCGGTCTCCGGGAATTCCCCCCAGATCGAGAGCGACCCGCTCCTCGCGGGAGGTAACGAACGAATGCTTGTCCCTTGCCGCCAGCACTGCCACAATTTCCGCTTCGAATGTTTTCAACCGTTCGGCCTCCTTTTTTCCCTCATCATATCATGTTTATCGAAGCTCTCTCTATGGAGTCGTAAAGCCGTCCAATCATAGACTTACCGCGTCATTTTACTCGGTAATATGAAACGTATATACTCATATGTAGAACATGCAGTATATAAAGACAACAAATCCGAATGGAGGCTGGACAAGGATGAGTTTATTTTCCCCTTTAACCCTGAACGGGATGACATTGAAAAACCGTATTGTCATGTCGCCGATGTGTATGTATTCGTGCGACGACGAATCCGGCAAAGTACAAGAGTGGCACAAAATCCATTATCCAAGCCGGGCCGTCGGCCAAGTCGGATTAATAATAGTCGAAGCATCCGCGGTAACGGAGCAGGGACGTATTTCCGCACAGGACTTGGGCATATGGAGCGACGAGCATGTCCCTGGCCTGCAGGAGCTTGTGCAGCTGGTTCATAATCAGGGTGCCAAAATCGGTATTCAGCTTGCGCACGCGGGACGTAAAGCCCAGCTGGAGGGCCCGATCGTTGCGCCGTCCGCACTGGCATTCAATGAAACGTCCAAAACCCCCGACGCTTTGACAATCGAGCAAATCGGACAGACGATTCAAGCCTTTGTGCAAGCGGCCCAAAGAGCCGTGCAGGCCGGGTTCGACTGCCTGGAAATTCATGCGGCGCACGGCTACCTGATCAACCAGTTTTTGTCTCCGTTGACCAATCTGCGTACGGACGCTTACGGCGGAGACCGAGATCGCAGATACCGGTTCCTTAAAGAAGTGATTGACGGTATCCGCGGCGTCTGGCAGGGGCCGCTATTCGTTCGGATTTCCGCAAACGAGTACCATCCGGAAGGCAACCAGATGGAGGATTTCATTTATTTTGCCGAACAAATGAAAGCGCAGGGAGTCGACTTGATCGACTGCAGCTCCGGCTCCGTCGTTCCGGCTGCCATCGATGTTTATCCGGGCTACCAGGTTCCACTTGCCGAGACGATTAAAGCATCGGCAGATATTGCGACGGGTGCCGTCGGCTTGATTACCAGCCCCGAGCAAGCAGACGAAATTATCCGCAACGGCCGTGCGGATTTAGTTTTCCTCGCCCGCGAGCTGCTTCGGGATCCGTATTGGCCGAGACACGCGGCACGCACGCTGAAGGTGGAGCTGGAAGCACCTAAGCAGTACCGCCGCGGCTGGTAATATCTGCTGTTATAGAGACGCCTTCAATAGCCGCTGACACAGCGGTGTTGGGGGCGTTTTTTTTGCTTGCGGGGGTCTGCTTACGGTTTGGCTCGTGGCTGCTACTCTTGGACTTTGCTCACGAGCTGGCCTCACAAGCGGTTGCATGCGATTTTTGCTCCTGGTCGGCTCACAGTTTCTGTCACGGTTATTACTGACGGTTTCTGCTCCGTTCGGCTCAATGTTTTTACTCCAAATCGGCTTACAGTTTTCAAGCAAAGGTTTTGCTCACGATTTCGCACAACAGCTAAGACAGCTGTCTTTGCATCTATTTTTGCTCTGTCTTTGCCTCTGTCTTTGCCTCAGTCCTTACCTCTGTCTTTGCCTCTGTCCTTACCTCTGTCTTTGCCTCTGTCCTTACCTCTGTCTTTACCTCCGTCCTTACCTCTCTGTCCTTGCCTCTATCTTTACCGCCGATTGCGCCGCGTTTTTCATTAAAAAAGATACAGCCATTCGGGTATTTTTTCTCATCCCGGGAAAACTATGGAGCAGGCTTTTGAGGATTAGAAGGAAGGGGCTCAAGCGAATGAAGCATATGCGAATAAAAACGTGCCTGCTGACGATCTGTTTGCTCTGGGGTACGGATGCAGAGGTGCTGGCCGCTCCGAAAAAAGACCGGCCTTATTATGAAAATCGGGGAGAAATCGTCTGGGAAGTGCCGACCGAGGAGAAGCTGATCGCCCTTACATTCGATGACGGGCCGGATCCGGCAGATACGCCGCAAATTTTGGACTTGTTGAAGCAGTACGAGGTCAAGGCTACCTTTTTCCTGATTGGAACCAAGGCGGAGCGTTATCCCGAGCTCGTCCAGCGTGAAGCGGCCGAAGGCCATGAGCTTGCCAATCATACATACCGTCATACTTATTTCAACAAAAAAATCCCGGAACGCCGGATCCGCGACGAGCTGACCAAAGCGCAGGATGCCATTCATCGGATCTCGGGGCAAAAACCGCATCTTTTCCGCCCGCCTGGCGGCTACTATAACGAAACGCTCGTTCAAACCGCCAAAAAGGAAGGCTTCACCGTGATTATGTGGTCCTGGCACATGGACACATTGGATTGGGATACGCCGGGGGTTAACAAGATTACTTCTAAAGTGTTGAATAACGTACGGAACGGCGATATCGTCCTGTTTCACGATTACGTCGAAGGCAAAACCGAAACGATCGAAGCGTTGAAGAAAATATTGCCGGAGCTCAAGCAAAGAGGCTATCGGTTTGTGACGGTATCCGAGCTGCTGAGCTACAGAAAGCTGAGCCCGGTCAAACAGATGGAGCGTTAATCATCCCGCGATTATTATGTACAGGTCCTTCGCCGTCCATCGGCGAGCCGCCCGCGAAAGGCTCCCTACCCCCACCCGTTAGAGTAAGGAGCCTTTCCATCATGGCAGAGGACTTATGCGCCTAGCGCATCGTGTCGTCTACTGGGCGTCGGTTCATTATTTGCAAGCGGCTGGACCCAAGCCCGTTCCGCGCAAAATAATGACCAGCAGGATATACAGCACCAGAATCGCTCCGACTGAAGTATACCATCCGCCGTGACAGTGGCCATGATGTTTTTTTGGCTCATAAATATTGACTTCTTCGTAGCTGGCATGAATGTTGATCGGAGCCGTGTAGCTAGGCATTGGCATTGGCATCGGCTTGCTTGCAGGACCCATCGAAGTCGGGGATACAGCTGGCAGCGGCATTGGCGCGTGCATTGGCATTGGCATCGGTTTGTATTTTTCCATGAAGGACACCTCCGTTTGATGTAAGGGCGTGTTCCCATCGAACACATCAACAGTCTATGGAGAATCACCCATGGGGAACACGGTATTCACCCATAGCGGAAAAATTAGACGCATGCCCAAGGGTGGAATAAATTACATGAAAGCGCATGCAACCTTTTGACCCTTGCTGCGTCTTATTACGTATAGCCCGCGTTTTGCTTAAACGAACCCGGTAAACAAGGAGGGAGACCCGCCGTGAGAGAAGCGACTGAAAACACACAGCAGCCGACAAATGAGCCGATAAACCTGTTGACCGTTCATGAAACGTCCCCTCCGCCCGCATCGCCCGAAGTAAAGCCCAAGCCGAATAAAGAGGATAACCTTGCCGATTTCGGATCCATTCCTTCCCCGATTCGGTATTTCAGCTATTTCTTCTTCGCTTCGTCCGCTTTGCTGCTTGTGATCGGCATTGTGTATCAGATGTTCAAATAAACCTGTAACCTCCACAGCCATACGGATAACCTTCCAGCCTGTTCCAACCTGCACCGAACACAAGTTCAACCCTTTGCAGTTCTCCGATTCTTTACTTGCCTCCACCCGCCCTGATCAAAAGGTTACAATGCCTGCCTATCACTAACGCTCCATCCCGCTTGTCCGTACCGCTCTTACATACATACATACATACATACATACCTACATACCTACATACATTTCCCAAGCTCACTCAGGCCGGATCTCACGGCGATCTTTACCGCATTGAAATTCCCGGTAGTGCCGCGGCTGACACTTCCGTCCCTAGCATAGGGTGCCTGCATCCTAGGTCCTGGGGAAGACTGCTAAAAAAATCATCGCACCAAGCACGATCATGCTGCCAATCACGATCTCGCCCGCACAGGTACAAAAGCGAGAGCTTACGCTTCTGGAGAACGATCCCGCTTTCCCTGCCGTTTTCTCAGCCGTCTTCCCGGGAGCAAGGAATCGGTGACATTACAAACCGCAAACGACGGACGGCAGTATCAATCGCTTGCTTGTCCGTTCCCGCAGCATAACGGCAGAGCATCGGGGATTAAATCGGCTGCAAAATCAAATGTCCCCCCGATCCGTTCGCAACGAGCCGGGGGGACTTGGTCAACTCTCTTCTTTGACGGAACAGAAGCCGGGATTTTGGGCGCACATCAGCTCCGTATAAGCCGGATCCAGCTCCATCAGCTTGCGGTGATACTGCAATATATTATGATTGCTGATTACATTCGACCGATTGATTTCGATATTCCATACACCTTTCACGTGCGTATAGTTCAACCCGTCCAACGAGGGCGGCAGCTGCGGCACAAGGTCGTTCGTATTGACGATTCTGACCGAATGCGCGATGCGCCGGTCAAAAGCAGCCGCAAAGGCGGCATCTCCCGGCTTGGGCGAACCGAACGTATACACAAGCGGCTGCTTGAAGCTGCTGTTGAAAGAAAGGTCCAGCGCGCTGAGCGTAGCCACAGCCCCGCCCAGGCTGTGCCCTGCAATCCACAGCGGCTTGCCTGCGGGCGATGCCTTGCGCAGCGTTTTCAGCAGCGGGGTACGGATGGTGTCGACGTACATCTTCGTAAAGCCGCGATGCGTCTTCCCTCCGGTATTCCCATAGGGAAACTCCACTTGCGTAATATCGAGGTCGCGCATTACATCCGAGCTGTTCTCCGTTCCCCGAAACGCAATCACGATTCGCTGCCTGGATTCCAGCACGCAGCCGAACCACGAATCCTCCCCATTGCCCAGGGTTCCCAGCATTTTATAGCCTTGCGGCAGCACAAAGCCGTTCCGGCTCTTAGCTCGCTTCATCGCCTGATAGGATGCGGCGGACAGAAAGATCGCTCTCCGTACAACAAGTTGACGGTCCGATAGCTCTTCCTCCTTCTCCTCCATCCTATTCAGGACAAAGAAAAATCTCCTCCGCTAACGCCGCAAAAGGCGGTAAACGAAGGAGATTTGCTCTCAAAACTTATACGTAAGGATTATTTTCTTTTTCATAGCCGATGGTCGTCTTCACCCCGTGTCCAGGGTAGACGACGGTTTCGTCGGGCAGTATGAACAGCTTGTCATGAATGGAATTCAGCAGGCCCTCGCTCCGGCCGCCGGGCAGATCCGTACGCCCGACCGACATGCGGAACAGCACGTCGCCTCCGAACAAGTGGGAGCCTACGAGGAAGCTTACGCTTCCCGGCGAATGTCCCGGAGTGTGGAACACCTGCAGTTCTATACCGAGCAGCTTCAAAATTTGCCCTTCGTCGAGGGCGAATTCCGCCGGATCGGTGACAATCGGCCCGCCAAGCTCCGGCCAGCGGTTCGAGCCGTTGCGCTTCGCATTCGTCAGCCAATCCGCTTCGGCATCATGCAGGTAGACGGGGCAGCCCTTCAGCTTGCGGATTTCATCCACTCCACCGATATGATCGAAATGCGCATGCGTCAGCAGAATCGCTTCGATGTTCATTCCCTCAATCCGCTTCAAGAGCGGCTTCGGGTTCATGCCGGGATCGATAATGATCCCTTTGTTCTCCTCGGGCCGAGACAGCAGGTAGGCGTTCGTTCCGAGCGGCCCCAAGGAAAACGATTCGATTTTTACTCCGTCTAGGCTCATCCGTGCGCCGCCTTAGAACGTAGAGAGAAGGTCGCGAAGCTCTTTCACGATAACGGTTTGATAGCCGGTGCCTTCTCCGTACTGGGCAGCCATTTCCTGGCGCGCCACTTTAATCTTCTCGTCATAATCAGGGGCTGTACGATCCGGGTTCTCCTGCTTGAACTTGGTCATAACCGCCTGCACATGACTAGGACGAGGACCCAGTGACCCAGTACATGGCCGCTGAAGTCGGTAAAGATCACGATCGGAATCGCCTCGCCGCCGCCGGTCAGGAATTGAGCCATCACATCCGGATGCTCTTCTTTAATCAGTACTTCTACCGGAATACCGGAGTTTTCCAGCGCACGGAAGACGGCCGGAACGTTCCGCACTACGTCTCCGCACCAATCCGCCATCAGAATCAGGCAGCGAAGGTCGTCGCGGTTGTTAAGCGATTCGAAAAATTGTTTATCCTCTTCGTTTTCCCAGGCGAAGGCTTCGTACCATTCCAAGAATTTCTCCTGGTTCTTGGTCATTCCGTCAATAAACTGCTGCGGCTTCAAGCCGGTTCTCAGCTTGCTTGCTAAATTGGCACTCATCGATAAGCCCTCCTTATGTATGGATCTAATCTTCATTCTATATAAAAAACCAAACCTAGGCAATTCCAGCGGCACCCTTTATTTTCTCTCAGCCAGCTGCTCCCTGACGAGACGGAGCAGCTGCCTCTCCTCTTCTCCCGATACTCCCTCGATCAATCGGGCCGCAGCCAGCGGAAGCATCCACTGACGGAGCTCTTCGCGTGTACAGCCGGAATGAGCCATATAGGACTTCAAATATTCGCGCAGAAGCGCTTTACGCAGCAGCGTAAGGACGGTCCGGACCGGTTTGGGCATCGCGGGCGGAAGCGCCGCATAATTCAGAATCAGCTCTGTCCGGGCGGCATCCGCCGCAGGCTGGCCACAGCTGCCTGTCGTCCAATCAATCACCACCGGCCCCTGCGGGGACAGTAAAATATTGTCGGGATGAAAGTCCCCGTGACACGCTTGCTTTCCATCGGGAAGCCCGCGAAGGTAGCGGATGACGGCATCCTTCTCCTCCTGGCTGAGCTGCGGAGCATGCGAGATGTTATACTCGAGCAGCTCTTTTTGCGGCGGAAGGCCTTCGCCCGATTGACGGCCAAGCACAGCATGCAAAGACGCCATCTGGCGGGCCAGCCCCTTCAGCTGCCAAGGCTTCTGCGTGAGGCGAAGGGTTAGCGTCGGGCCATCGACGCGCTCGTAGACGATTCCTCTTTTGCCGTCCACGGTTTCTATGCCGTACACGTCGGGAACGGCCAGCTGCAGCTCCCGCACCGTCCGGCTCAGCTTCCATTCCGCTTCCAGCAGCGGATCAAAGCTCCGGCTGCGGAACAGCTTAATAATTTTGTTCTGCTCCCAAATAAATACTTCGGCAGTTTTTCCCTGTCCGATTCGCGGTCCTAATGCCATTCGATTCTTCACCAGCTTCTATATGGTTAATGTTTCCTTTTCCTCTCATCTATTCAACAAAAAGAGCCGGTCTTCCTTCTGTCAACACAGAAGAAAACGGCTCCTTCAACGAAGGCCACGGCTGGTTATTGCGCAGGCTTTCCTTTTTTTCTTGTCAGCACCTTATAGATAACAAACAGAACGATTAACACGATAACGGCTATGATGACAGGCTTCGTATATTGAGAAGCATATTCGTCGATCTGCTCCCAGTTCGATCCGAGTGCCCTGCCCAGGTAAACGAACAAAATGGCCCAAGGGACGGTCCCCAGCGTCGTATACAAAATAAATTGAGCCAAATTCATGCGGGCCAGCCCCGCCGGGATCGAGATTGCCTGCCGAACGACCGGAAGAAAACGGGCCACGAAGACCATACCCGGACCGTACTGCTGAAACCAGCGCTCCGTCAAATCGATATATTTCGGCTTAAGCAATAAATATTTGCCGTATTTGTTCAGAAAAGGACGTCCGCCGTAACGGCTCAAATAATACAAAATCAGCTGCTGCAGCACGCATCCGATCGTGCCGAACAAAATCGCCTCAAAGACGGAGATTCCCCCTGGCAGAGAAGCCAGATACCCTGCGTAGGATAATACAAGCTCGCTTGGAATGACCTCCAGCATCAGCCCCAGTAAAATTCCCCAAACCCCTAAATTCTCGATAAACGCCATGGCACTTTGAATGAATTGATGTAGCATTCGTTTTCCTGCCTCTTCCTCTCCCGCGGAACAGCTGACCCGCATCCCTCTAGTTTTATCCTATTCTATCATAAAATGAATCCTTCATACCATCGGAGTTCCGTGGCATGAGAAGACAAGCGGGCGCATACTGTAGTACAAACTGTGGAGAAGGCGGGATGAACCGGTGGGCAAAGTATATATTGTCAGCAAAAAGCAGCTGCAGCTTTGGACGCTTGTAGCTCTGATGGCTTTGGGGACGGTGGGCACGGCAGCCTGGTACTGGGGGCAGGCCGATGCGAAAGCGACCTCAGCCTCCTCCATCCGTACAGGCGGAGGACAGTCCGGACAAGGCCGGGCCAGTTCACCTCGTGACCGGCGAGTTCAAAAGCACGGGACCTGACGGCAAAACTATCGAGGCTTACCGCTGGGATCCCGGCACCATTCATGTCACGAAAGGCGAGAAAATCAATCTCAGCATCTACGGCGTGAACGGAAGCAGCCACCCTTTTGTTATCCAGGGCTTGAACATTAAAGGCGAGGTCACCAAAGGCAAGGAAACGGTCGTTTCCTTCCAGGCCGACAAGCCCGGCACTTACCCGATCGTCTGCTTGACGCATTCGGATATTGCCCATAACGGCCCTATGGTCGGCTATATCGTCGTTGATGCCTCTTAAATGAGGCTGCGGCTTTCCCCCTGCTGCCTTCTTTTGGCGGCCAGGGGGTCTTTTTTCATCAGGCAGACAGGTGCAACGGGCGCCTCTCCCGCATACCATAGGGTAGGAAGGAGAAGATGAACCCGATGAATCCGTCAAGCAAAGTCAAGCACAATCAGGATTACCCTACCGCCCGTAAAATTCGCCGCTCCTGCAGCCGAGAGCTGTACCGGGCGCGAAAAAAAATAAACCAGTGGATCGCTCCGGATCTGGTGGAGCAGGCTGACGCCCTGTACTTTAAGAAGGTCGCGTTAAATTTGCCGTGGATCGTGGAGAACGGCAGCAACCGCAAGGTTCTCTCCGATTGGTGGGAAGAGAACGTCTGCCCTGAAATCGCCGAGCTGTGGCAGGTCGATGCCGCTGTGCTGGCGAAGGCGTTCAGGGAGTCTTTCGGCGGTTAAGCACGCGCCGGTGTTCACTAGGCTCCCGCTGCCAGGCGCCGGCCGCCGGGCCGGCAAGCCAGCCGGCTTGGCTCGCACCCGCTGGTCCCCTTGCCGGTAGAGGCGGCCTCATCGCCTTTGGCAGAGTCGAGCCCCTTTGGGCTACGCTTGCAAAGAGAGGCGCGGCCCTAACAGGCCCGAGCAGTCTCTTGACGGCCCGGCCCCCGCTAGGTTTCCCGCTTCTCCCGGCTGCAGGGCGGGCCGGGACCGTCGCCCAGCGCAGCGTCCGCGTTGCTTCTCCGCCTGACGCCGGTGTTGCGGCCGCATTAGCGCGATGTCGGGGCACTGCGCTACACCCCCGCCAGGCGCTGCGTTCGCTGCGCAGCAGCCCTCGTACAGGCTCTCGCCGAGCCCAGCGATCCGCTCCGGCGAAACCGGCGCTGTTTTCAGGCTTACACGGAACCTGAAAACAGCGGTTGAGTTTCCAACCTCCTTTTAGCCTGAATTTCTTTGGCTTAACGCTTCAAGAAAAAGAACGCCCCGTCCCCGCATATCAAACGGTTTTGGAAGCGTCCTGCTATCCGTTGGCATTGGCTCAATCGGTGCCTCTTTGTAGGACAGCCTCTGAGAATTCCCTCGCAAGGATAAGCGAATGGAAGCTTGGCTGCCTTATGATTTCAAAATGCCGACCGGGCCTTCCGGATCGAGAATATCCGCCAATTCGACATAAGGGATTTCGAAGGTAGGAAACCCATAGACATACGGGGTATATTCATACAGCTGAAAATAAATGCCGAGCGTTTTCTCCGTCATGAAGAAATCCTGATCCGGCCGGATGCTCTTGAACTCGGCGATCATCGGGATATCCCGTTCCTTGAATTGGCGCCGGATGATCTCCGACAGACGCCCGACATAGTCGCTCCCCGGCTTAAACAGATCCGCCAGCTGATACAGCCGCCCGTTATGCAAGTTAAAGGTTTGCGAGCTTTGGTACGTAATCCCGTGCGCGGCTCCCTTGGCGTAACCGTAATTATCATACAGCACGCTAAAGAGCCCTTTCTCATGAAGCTTCGTTTCGAAGCTCCCCGTAATTTCCATATCCGGATTGGAAACATAGCCCTGCTTGCGTATCAAATCATAGACCGCATCCAGTATGGCGCTGTTCACCATCTTTTGCACCAGGCCGTTCTTCAGCCCGGCCACCTGCGGATATTTCACCTGAAGCCTCGGCTTCACCAGCTTGTGTGTGACAATTCGTTCTCTTCCGACGCGTTCCGCGACTGCCGCCTCTTCCACAGACCTTCGCACCTTCCTCCTGTTTTACTGCTAAGGTATGCGGGCGGAAGCCTGTTGGTTCTCCATGGCCAGACGGCCGGCGAAAGGTCCGAGCGTCAGCTCTTTCCATGCTTCCTTCCATGGGGATACGGACGGAAGCCCGTTCCACAGGCGCTCGGCCCTGTCCAGATAAAGCGATTGAATGACCCGCGTATATTCCACACAGCCGCAGCTGTCGATAAAGTCCAGACAAGCCGCCTTATGCCGCAAAAAATACTCCCGGGAAAGCGCACCCTCGTAATACTGCCTCAGCACCGGAAATTCTTCATCGCAATGCATCAGCATGTACAAAATCGGCAGCGTCCGCTTTTTTTGCACCAAATCGTTCTTCAAATCGAACCGGATCAAATCGTTCAGGTCATTCTCGATCTGCGCAATAATGCCGATGCAGTCGGCCAGCTCATCGAAGCCGCTTTCCGTCCCCGGTTCATCCATCCTCCACCAAACTGCTGCCCATAAAGCAGGCCAGCCGGATCAGCGAGCCGGATTTCTCCTGAACCATACGGATGTAGTCCTCCTCCGTCTCCAACCGGCCGCCTATATCCTGCTGCTGCCCGCTGATCGACCTTGCCAGCATGCGGCTGACCTGTATCCCCAGGGAAGCATCCGACCGCGAATGGCGCTGAAGCTGAGCAAGCTCTCCTACCCCGGCCGCCATACAAGCAAGCACCGCATTCAGCGTGAACGCTTCCGGACACTGCATCCAGGACTTGTCATCCTTATCCCTGTCCTGCAGGTCATCGACGATATCCAACGTTAAAATAATCAGCTCGGTTAAAGCCGCAGCCCGGTAAAGCGCTTCGGATTCAGCGCCGCCAAACATGAGGCAGCTGGCAATCGTCATCTCGGACCATATACTGTGATCCGCCGCCTTTTCCCGGATAAACTGCTTCATCAGCCTGTTCAGCTCCGGTTCCTTTGCATAATCGTCCGTGATTCTCAGCATCTCCTGCAGCACTTCCTGCCTCACTTAAGCATCCCCCCGCTCCATTTCATTGTAATATTTGCTCTGCACGAACTTCTCTAAGGCTTGAACTCTTGATTTGACCCCCAGTTTTTCATAAATTTTTTTCAAATAGTTGTCGACGGACCGTTTGCTGACATAAATGTCCTGCGCAATCTGCTCATGCGTGGCCCCGCGCATTAACATCGTCATGATCCTGATTTCATCCTTGGTCAGTACCGCCTCCTGTGCCGGCAAAGTCGTCATCAGCCGCATATTCCGGTACAAGGGCAGCGGAAGCACCGTGCAGTTATCCAGAATGCAGCGAACCATGTTCTGAATGACGCTTTCGCTCGATTCCTTGGATATGATGCCGCTCACCCCGAGCTCAATCAAATGATTGTACATGTCGGCCACATCGATACCCGTAAATATAACGACATGCGTCTGTGCGCAGCGCATTTTGATCTGCTTGACAACTCCGCTGCCGAATTGATCCGGAAGATGGTAATCCAGCATTACCAGCCCGGGCTTATACGCTTCCACCAGCTCCAGGCATTCCGCACCGGTCTTGGCTACACCGACAACGGTAACTCCCTGGATCTGCTCCAAAATCGATTGTGTCGCCATCGCAATAAGCGGATGATCGTCCACAATAAGCGCCTTCATTTCCGTATTCATGCCGTTTGTACCTTTCTTATCGGAATTGTAATCCATAGCCTTAGCCCGTTTCCACTGCTTGTCCGAATTTTCCATTGCCCGTCCAGATGCAATACACGGCTCTTCATTTGCTCCATCCCCGTTCCCGATGCGCCGATTTCCTTAATGACTGCGCCGCCGGTCTCAAAGCCGACACCGTTATCCTCATACATCAGCAGGAAGTGGTCACCGTCGCGGGTAATGACAATGCTGACCAGTGAGGCCGCCGAATGCTTCTTGGCATTGTTCAGCAGCTCCTGAATGATGCGGAAAACATGATGCTTGATTTCAAGATCCCAGGCTTCGACCACCTCGGCTCCCCTCGTAAAAAATTTCAGCTCAAAGGGACACAGCAGGCTTTCATTCTCGATGACTTTGCGGATCGTTTCGAGCAGACCGATCTCATGCAGCAGATGAGGATGCAGCTCAAAGCAGCTTTGGCGAAGATTGGTATTAATAATTTCCACATAATCAATGACGCTTTTCATTTGTTCCAAGTTGTCATCCTGAGATGGTTGGTTTTCCATAATCGCTGCAAACTTTTTCTTTAGAAAAAACAAATCCTGCAGCGTGGTGTCGTGCAGGTCGGTTGCGATGCGCTTGCGCTCCGCCTCCTGCAGATCGAACATCAGCTTGCGGAACCACATAAAATCGTGCGCATCCTGCTCATTGGGCATCTGGGCCGCCAGCTGTTGGAGCCGGACGTTCAGCTTGCCGATCAGGTGCAGGTTTTCCATACTGACCGCCAGATAGGAGATGATCAGATTCAGCCAGTGCACGTCGCCTGATCCGAGAACCGTTCTCGAGATTTTGCTCGTCAGAATCAAAGAGCTGGTGTACTCTTCGTTCCGGCTGATTTCCAGGCACAGCAGCTCCGGATGCTCCCTCAAATCCAATGCGGCGATCCGCTCCACTTCATCCGGGTCAATCTCCCCCTCGATGACGGTCTCGATCCGGTCCTGATGTCTGAATGCAATGGCCGCCCCGTACAGCTGAAGCATCGTAACGATATCCACCAGCACAATTTCCTTCAGCTCTCGGAAGCTGGAGATGGACTGCAGGTTCGTCGCTATTTTCTTCAATGCCTGCTGAAGATGATATTTCCTTGGAAATACGATCGCTTCCAGCTTGATCAGGAAATTTTCAAGGAAATATAAAACGGAGGAGATGATCGCAAGCACCAGACAGAAGCTGATCAGCAGGTGCCGGACAGATGCTTCCTCCGTAAAAATAAAAGCGTTCAAAAAAGTGATGACCGCGCCTGGAACTACCGACAGCACAACGGTAAACAAAATGCGCCGGAGCACGAGATCGATATCGTACAATTGCTTGGTCAAAATCAGATAGGCGAAAGACATTGGGAAAAACAAAACGAACCAGGAGGTATATAGCGAATTGACCCAGTCATTTCCCGTAAGCAGCTGCGGGAGAAAGGAAAGACTGATAAAAGGGAGAAACGAGATGGCGAAAGCCCACAGCACCGTTTTAATGATAACGGATACATAAGATTCTTCCGCACGGTATTTGACATAAATCCAAGATAAATAAAAAAAGTTAAGTAAAATGCCGAGCAGGAAGAAAACAATGACGATGCTGCTGTTATATTCGTAAAAGGCATACGCAATCTGCGGAAAAAAAAACGTCATTCTGCACAGCAAGGTTAGTGCGACGAACCCGTATGCATATTTGAGAAAATGAAGCGGGAAAGCCGCCGCTCCCCGCTCTCTGACGAAATGAACAAAAAAATGGAAAAAGACGATCGGAAATACCATCATCAGGGTAGTGATAGCGATTTTGCCCAGCGAATCCCCCCGGGCCGACGCCCCGAGTGAGGCGAATATCAAGCCGATATTGACGAAAACAATCGAAAGAAACTGGCCCGAAATGGAGTTCTTCACTTTGAAATAAAGCAGAACTGCAAACGACAAGCACAAGATTTCGCCAAAAAGCGGGAAATAACTCGTCGATGCCTTAGCGGCCGCCTCCGAGATCACGACCGCGATTTCCTTGCCTTCCCGTTCAATAACAATCGTCTGCGCCTGCTCGATCGTGCGCCACTTCCGTACGCTCGGCAGGTCGCCCGGAGACAGGTTATCTACGGACCGGATCCGGTCTCCGACCTGGAAATTCAATTTCAGGCTGGCGCTGTCGTTGTCCAGCTTGCGGATCACCCATTCCTGCCCTTCATTCTGCTTTAAGATGATGCCTACGTAAGGATAGTGAAACGTGATATAGGCGAACCACAGCAGCAGCGAAACGAGCCCTACTAACGTCAACCGAAAAAAAATTTTCGTGTTCAAGCCATTTCCCCCTTGCTTTTCTATTATTTCTGTTATAATAAAATTGCAAGAAATGTTAAAATTTGTAGAAATAGAGGTGGTACTATGCTAACTGTAACTCATTCTTCCCAGCTGCATCATGCCGTCCGCTCGCTGAAACAACTGACATCCCAAGAAATTACACAATTATTCAAAAACAGCAAATGGTTCGAAGCCTGGTCTTTATCGCCAGCTGAAGGACAGGCTGTCACGAAATTATTCGCTAAATCTTCCGGTTCCGACATCAAAGCATCCCGCTCTGCCGATTTGTGGGGCTAATCTATTTCATTATTTTACCAAATGAAAAAGAGATTGTATATTCAGGACTTGTCCTAATATGCAATCTCTTTTGTTTTTTTCAATAAAATTGTAATTAAATAATGCAAAAAGGTATGTATAACCATGCAAATTTTTTGCGCTGATTCTACAGCAGTTTTCTTGTATGATTAGTATTATGATGAAAGAAAAGGAGAGCCGTGCAACATGTATAAAGAAATTCCCGATGAAGATTTAGTAGAATGTTATGTCAATGCCGTCCAAATGCAATTGGATACGGATTTCCTCGGCCTGCTGCTTGACGCATTGGAAAAGCGCAACTTGCATGTGCCCGTTGAGGTGCCGTATTTTAATTATAAGCTGGATTAATCCGCTAGCCGGCAAAGGCCCGCTTCGGCGGGCGGTCTAAAGACTGCTTCTTCGATCCTGATGAAGCAGTCTTTTTTTGCCATGAAATTAACTATTGTAGCTGGAGCCCCGATTCTATATACTTATCGAGTATGTTTTTCGGCAGTGTACGGTTTAAGTAAAGAAAGAAGGGTAAACATCATGGATTGGCCGGCATTAGATATGCTTCTGTTTTTGATTGGCGCGGGATTTGTCGCCGCGTTCATCGACTCTGTCGTGGGAGGCGGAGGGTTGATTTCCTTGCCCGCGCTGCTCATGGCCGGACTGCCGCCGACACTGGCGCTCGGAACGAACAAGCTGGGCGGAACGCTGTCCTCCGTCACCAGCACGCTATCTTTTCTTTCCTCGGGAAAAATTAACGGGAAGCTCGTGCTCGCGCTGTTTCCCTTGTCGTTTGTCGGCTCCGCGATAGGAACCTATACGGTGCACCTGCTGCCGTCCGCGTTCCTGAAGCCCCTCGTCGTCTGCCTGCTTGTCGTGGTGCTGATTTACACGCTGCTGAAAAAGAACTGGGGCGCGACGGCGTCGCCCCGCCCGTTAACCGTCTACACGAAGCTTGCCGCAGGACTGTGCGCGTTCGTGCTGGGTTTCTACGACGGCTTTTTCGGACCGGGGACAGGGCCCTTCCTGCTGTTTTTCTTTCTGCTGCTGGGCTTTGATTTTGTCGGGGCCTCTGGCAACGCGAAGGTGCTGAATATGGCGAGCAATATTGCAAGCCTGGCTTCCTTCTTCCTGCTCAAGTCCGTTCATATCGGCTACGGGCTGCCTATGGGCATTTCTATGATCGCCGGCGCTTATGTCGGTTCCAGACTCGCCATCCGGCATGGCTCGCGCTACGTCAAGCCGCTGTTTATCGGCATCACGACCATTCTCGTCGGCAAGCAGCTGTGGGAGCTGTTATTTTAGTAAAGCTTGTCGCAATTCCCTGCCATTGTCCGGCCTCTGCTGGGGCACAGGGCAGTTGAACCGCCAGTGAAAAAAGACGCCTATCGGCGTCTGAGCTTGTCGAGAAAACCTGAATATGTGTGATACACCGGTGGGGTATCCTCCTCCAGCCGCTGTTGAAATCCGTGAATTGGATTAGATTTAAAGGTATTTTCACGGATTTTAAAGGCGGACGTAAACTCTTCCGGAAGATACCCCACCTGCGTTGGTACGCATGGTTTACTTAGCATGGCTTTCTCGACAGCCTGAGACGCCTATCGGCGTCTTTTCCTGTATCTGCGGCCGTATGGAACGGCCGTTTGTATTGTCCAAGAGCTGCCAAAAGTGACATCTCTACTTTTCATGTCCGGCGGATAGATACTCTGCCCGCGGATTTCGCTGCAATTCAATAAAGCTTGCTGCAGCGTCTTCAGTGCTGCTTTCTACAGCACCTTCTATAAATTGACGGACAAATAAGTCATATCCATCAAATAGTTCGTTCCGACGCTGCGGGTCTGGTTTTTAATAAACTCCATCACCGGATCGGTCACCACATGCGGCTCGGTAACACGGCGCACATCCTCCCATACGCAGGAAACTCCCTTGCCCCCGGCATCTCCCGCATACATTTTACAGCCCTGACAAAACCGTGCCGTCTGCTCCTCATCCAGCTTCACGACTTTGTTACGGAGACAGCAATATATTTGACCATCCTAATCGGTATAGTTGATATGTGTAATGACACTCACCTCTGTCCAGCTCCTTCCGGTATAAATACTTTTGTCATAACTATTATATAAACCGTTTGTTAAATGAATGAAACGGTTGTGTAAAGGTTATGTGGAGAATGGGCAACCCCACCTGCCAATCAGTATATGCACCGGACCGGAGCATGGTTAGCGGGCGAAAATCACAGCTTGCTTCAGGCAAAATCGCGCCTGTCGGCCTGCCGCCTCCATCCTGCCGTGGACAAATTAGGCCAGCGCCTTGGCGAATTGGGTCTGGTACAGCCGCGCATACAGACCCTCCAGCTCGAGCAGCTCCGCATGGCGGCCGGTTTCTACCACCCGGCCGGCTTCCAGCACGACGATCCGGTCTGCCGATAAGATCGTCGACAGCCGGTGGGCGATCACCAGCGTCGTGCGGCCCTGCATCAGCTCATCCAGCGCCGCCTGCACGAATGCCTCCGACTCGGAGTCCAGATGCGAGGTCGCCTCATCCAGCACGAGGATGCGGGGATTCTTGAGGATCGCCCGCGCAATGGCGAGCCGCTGCCGCTCGCCTCCCGACAGCCGGTGGCCGCGCTCGCCGACCATCGTGTCATAGCCGCCGGGCATAGCGGCGATCGTATCGTGGATGTAGGCCTGGCGACAGGCTGCCTCCAGCTCCTCGTCGGTCGCATCCATGCGCGCGAACCGCAGGTTGTCGCGTACCGAGGCATGGAACATGAACGATTCCTGCGTCACGAAGGCGACCTGAGCGCGAAGCGAAGCGATCGTCACTTCCTTGATGTCATAGCCGTCCACCATGACGCTTCCCTCTGTCGGATCGTACAGCCGCGCGAGCATCCCGATCAGGGTCGATTTGCCGGCGCCGCTCGGTCCGACGATAGCAACCACCTCGCCCGGAAGGGCGGTAAAGGAAATCTGCTCCAGCGCATATTTTCCCGGCTGATACGCATAAGAAACACGGTCGAACACAATATGGCCTTCCGCTGCAGGCAGCTCTACAGCCCCTGGAGCGTTGCTCACCTCGGGCTCCATGTCTTGGTATTCAAAAATACGCTGGAAGACGCCCAGCGCCGTCCCCACCTCAACCTGAAGGTTGAGCAGGGTGCCGATCGGGCCGTACAACCGGCCCAAATAAGCGGCGAACGCGACAATGCTGCCAATCGTCATGGCCCCTTCCACCACGCTCCAGCCGCCATACATATAAATCAGGGCCGTACCGAGCGGCCCGAGGATTCCGAGCACCATCCCGTACCAGCGACCGACCAGGTTGAGCCGCAGCTCAAGGTTCATCACCTTCTGGTTCAGCTTGCCGAATTCCCGCTCCTGCTGCTGCTCCTGTTGAAATATACGGGTCAGCAGAGCCCCCGACACGCCGAAAATTTCGCCCAGCTGCGCCGACATGTCCCCGCGGACTCGTTGAGTTTCTCCGCGCAGACGTTTGCGCACATTCGATACCTTGCGAACCGGTAAAATAAATAAGGGCAAAATCACCGTAGAAAGCAAAGCCAGCCGCCAGTCCAGCGCGAACAGGATAACGACGGTCGTCAATACGACGACGCTCTGCGTCACTGCCGAAACGACGACGGTCGTCACCACGTTTTGCACCGCCTGTACGTCTCCCGTCAGCCGCTGGATAATTTCTCCCGACTTCGCATCCGTAAAAAAGCTCATCGACTGCCGCTGCAAATTGCGAAACAGCGAGCTCCGCAGGTCGCGCATCACGCCTTGGCCGACCTTGGTATTCGCATGGTTCTGCCAGACACCCAGCAGCCCGCTGGCCAGCGGCGTCAGCACCATCAGGCCGATCATCTCCATCAGCATCGGTTTGTCGCCCTGCGGGATCGCCTTATCGATTATTTCCTTCATGATCAGGGGAGGCACGAGACCGATGACCGCACCCAGCAAAGCCAGGCCGACAATCGCGCTAAGCTGCCACCCGTATCCCCGAAACAGCCCGTAAATCCGGCTCATGGATACGTCCTTCAGCGTAGCCCTTCCCCTGCTCTGCAGCGTCTCGCGCCTGCCGCTTTCCCAACGCGCGCCGTCCTTCATCCGTTATCCTCCTTTTTATAGGGGAAAAATAAGCTTGACCGCGGCGGCGATTTCTCCCGCCATGCTCATCACCCTGTACAGCGATGTGCTTTGCAGAATCGCGTACTTTTGCCCCTCATCCACATTGACGATGCCTGCAATGGAGTAGTCTCCTACCGCAGGCAGCTGCTTGCCGAGCGACTTGCCCGGCTCCATCGGCTGGTTGGAAACCTGATACCAGCACACCGACGACGCTTGGCCGAGGCCCGCGTCAATCGCAATTACTCTTCGCTGCGCCATGTGAGGCACTACCTCCGTAAGCAGCCGCTCCCTCATATTGCTCGCATCAAGCGGCTGCCTGAGCGTCCCGATCACATAGGGATAGCCCGCTTCCTCCAGCATCGTCCCGACAAGCGGACCCAGGGCGTCTCCCGTAGACCGGTCGGTGCCGATGCACAAGAACAGCAGGCCGTCGACGCCAATTCCCGTCTCGCGAATGGTTTGCAGGAAGGCAGGCAGCTCCGTGCCCTTGACCTTCTTGCGAATCAGCGGGCGTGCCCGCTCTTTTCCGTCCATGTCCGAGCGCACCTCCTTTGCTGCGTTTGCTGCATAGCTCCTATTGTAGCATAGCGTAAAAGGCATTTGTTGTTCCTTCGCTCAGCGTGATATAATGCCAAAAAATACGCAAACCTGCGGAGGAAGCCATGCTGACGTCCGGATTACAAATCATTGCACTTCTAGCTTTCATCTATTGGATAGCTATGCTGTGGGATACGTTTCAAGCACGAAAGCACATGGTCCGGCTGCCGTCGGGCGATCCCCGTTCCGCCGGGCAGAAATCTGGGCCATTCGCAGCGGCTGCCGCCGGCGCAGCCCGAGAAGGAGCTGCCTTCAGCAGCAGCTCTGACGCCCGGTGGAAGGATCTTCCCCTGGTATCCGTAATTATCGCCGCCAAGGAGGAAGAGGCCTCCATCACGGCCACCGTCAAGCACCTGCTTCACCAGACCTACCCGCGGCTGGAAATTATCGCGGTCAACGACCGCTCCCGGGACGGCACGGGCCGTAAGCTGGAGGAGCTGCGCCGATGGTCCGAGGGGCGGGAGCGGATTCCCGTACCGCTGAAGATCATTCATGTGACGCACCTGCCCGAAGGCTGGCTCGGCAAAAACCATGCCTTGTATCAGGGCTTCCAGCAGGCCAGAGGACAGCTGCTGCTGTTTACCGACGCCGATGTGCTGTTCGAGCCTGATGCCGTAGCGGATGCGGTCCGGTACATGAAAGAGCATCAGGTCGATCACCTGACGCTCGCTCCGCGCATGATCGTCCGAGGCTTCTGGCTGCGAGCCTTCGTCAATTATTTCTTCTTTACGCTCAGCCTGTACGTGCGCCCCTGGCGCTCGAATATCGACGCACAGCACAAGCATGGCATGGGCATCGGCGCCTTCAACCTGCTGACGCGGGCCGCCTACGAGCGCATCGGGACGCACCGGGCGTTAGCCCTGCGGCCCGACGACGATCTGGTGCTCGGGCATAGGGTCAAGCAGGCCCGCCTGCGGCAGCGGCTCGCTTCCGGCCAGGAGCATATCGCAGTGGAATGGTACCCCAGCCTGCGGGCGGCAGTGAAAGGCCTGGAAAAAAATCTGTTTTCCGGCTTTCAGTACCGGATCACGCTGGCCGCGGCCGCTTTGCTTGGACAGGCGCTGCTGTTCCTGCTTCCTTTCGCTGCGGTATGGCTGGCCGGCGGCTGGGCAGCGTGGCTTTTTGCCGGCTCCATCGCCATCATGATCGCAGTCTACCTGCAGCTCATCCGCTCGCTGACCGGAGGAATCGGGATCGAGGTGCTCGCGCTGCCGGCGACCATCTGCATCTTATGCTATATCGTAGCCCGATCGGTTCTGCTGACTCTAAAGCAGGGCGGCATCTACTGGCGGGGCACCTTCTATTCCTTGGACGAGCTGAAACAAATGCAGCGTTAGCTGCTCAAACCGCTGTCCTCGGCGCTTGGACGGACGCTCGAACGAAGCGGATTTCACGAAATTTTAACACCGCAGACAGATGTGGTATTATAAAATAAAAGAAAAGAGGCGCGGACGGAACAGCCCGGAATCGCGCTAAACCAAGAGAGGGAGAGCTGCCATGAGTGCCAATCATCCTGCCAGAAAAATTTCTTATGTTACCGGTGCCGCACTGCTAACTTTTGTTCTTATCGTCGCTTATCAGCTCTGTCAAGCCGTATAATTCATAGCTTCATGACTCACACACAGACAGCCATGACATCACACATTTGAACCCTCGTTCCATCTTACCTGGTAGAGCGGGGGTATTTATTTTAATAGAGATCATCGCAAAAAGCCGCCCTTTCATCAAAGGCGGCCTGTAATCGTTACTTGAATTATGGAGTTAACGTTTTGCCTGGAGTTGAGCTGCGCTGTTCCACGGTCTTATCCGGCGAGCTGTAAGTCGTTTGGGTCACCGTCTTCGTGGACGTATCGCTTCCTTTAGGCTTAGTATCGGGTTCTTTCGTCTTGACGCTGTTCGTGCCGGACTTATTGCTGCTGTTATTGCTGCTGTTGCTGCTCTTAGAGCCGCTGCTGCTAGAGCTGCTGTTGCTGTAGACCTGACGGCTGGAGGTGGCAGTTTCGCCGCTCTCGGCTTTATCTTCATCCTCGTCTTCTTCGTAAGAAGATACAAATTCATCCGCGGATTCGCCGCGCTGCAGCTTTAAGGCATCGCGCGCCTTATCAACGTCCTCATCCTTGACGATGATGTAAGGGCTCACCCAATCCCCGTTCAGATGAATGTATTCCACATTGGAGGGCTTCATCATGAAATACGTTCCGATCAGCTCCCGGATTTGGGAGGACGGCACATCGGTGCGCATATGGTCGCCGACCGCTTGAATAATTTGCGTCAGCTTCGTGATGCCGCCCGTGCTTTTCAAAGTATTCAACAGCTCGTTCAGCACCTGCTGCTGCCTTTGGTTGCGTTCCAGGTCGCTGGACTCCTCCGTGCCTCTGTTCGACTTGCGGTAGCGGACAAAATCGAGCACCTGCTTGCCGTTCAGCGTAGCGACGCCCTTCTTCAAGTTGATGTTCGTTCCATCCTCGTCATCGACATATCTCATATCCATATCGACATTGACAGTAAGTCCCCCGAGAATGTCGACCGTCTGTCTGAAGCCGTCAAAATCAACCGTGACCACATAATCGATGGGCACATCCAGATAGTCGCTGAATACCTTCTTGGTGTCCTCATAGGCATGATCGCGGTCCGTATTATAAAAGTATGGATAGTAATAGTTCGCTTTACGCGACGGAAGCCCTTTCGGAGCCAGCTGCATATCCCGCGGGAGGGAAACGACGGTGGCCGACTGAGTCGTCGGATTCACGGTTACGACCATAATTACGTCCGAGTTCAGGCTGCCCGTATCTTCCCGATGGTCGATGCCGAGCAGCAGCACGGTAAGCGGCTTCGTCTTTACGGCCGCCGCCTCCACCTCGGTTACAGGCTCGTCCGTGCCTATTTTTTCGATTGCAATATTCGTTTGCTTATATAAAGCGTACGCGTACAAGCCTATAGCCACGACAACGAGAAAGAGACAGGATAAGGCGATTTTCAAGAACATTCTTGGCTTCTTGTGCTTTACTTTACGCATCGTAAAATCCTCGTTTCCTTTTTGTAGAAAAACAGATAATTACGATTATATACGTATCATTTTACAAAAAGATGACAAATAGGTTAAAATTCGCGATGTTCCGACAACTTTGTCCAACTCGTGACTATAGACCGGCTGCAGAGCAGCCTTTCTCTCTTAATTTCGGAAGCCGCCTTCGGAATGGATGATTTGGCCTGTAATCCATTCGGCTTCCCTGCTGGCAAGGAACGCCACCAGCCGCGCCGCGTCTTCGGGCGTCCCGATGCGGCCGCGCGGAAACCGGGGCAGCAGCTCCCGCTTGAGGCTGCCGGTCATCCATCCGGTATCCGTTGGCCCGGGATCGACAGCATTGACCGTAATGCCCAGTCCGGCGAGCTCTGCTGCCAGGGTCACCGTAAAGGCGGAAACCGCGCCTTTGGTGGCCGCATAGGCCAGTTCCTCCGGCATCGGGCCCTGATCCTGGCCGGAGACCATATGGATGATGCGTCCGCCCTGCGCGCCGCGTCGGCGGGCAAATTCGACGCTCAGCAGGCAGGTGCCCCGGACATTGACGGCATAATGCGTATCCAGGGTAGCGGCGTCCAGACGGGCATAGCCGTCTCTCGTAGAGTAAGCGGCATTGTTCACAAGAATCGAAGCGGAGCCCAGCCTCTTCTCCACCGCGTCCATCACTTCCTGAGGGCCCTCGGGCCGGGATAAATCGCACTCCAGCTCCTCCGCACGTACGCCCAAGGCGCGAAGCTCGCCCGCAAGCTGCGTGGGCCATGCCTCCTCCGCTCCCCACTCCATGGTCCGGTCATATGCCTTCCAGTGGGTAAACAAAACGTCGGCCCCCGCTTGGGCCAAAGCTCTGCAAATAGCCGTGCCGATTCCCGCAGGACGGCTTGCTCCCGTAACTACCGCGATCTGTCCTTTTAATCCCGTTTTATTTGAATGCTCCATCATGTTATCCGCTCCTTCCTTGCATTATTATGCTCCGGCGCAAGGGTTGAGGATAGGGATGCTATTTATTAAACGATTTTTTCGGCTTGTTAACGCGAAAAAGCTGCGTTAGCGTCAAAAAGCCCCGGCCATCGAAAATTCGATAGACCGGGGCCGGCTTCCTTGCGATGCGATTCACCTATCGGACCTGCTTGGGCTGCTCCGTATTGCCGTTTACGATATCCGCGCTCTGGATCGCTTGGGTTAATTGATCCTGCACCTGCTGAAGCTGCTGGTGAACGGATTCCGTATCATGCGCGCTAAGCTGGCTTTGCGCCTGCTCCAAGGTACGCTGCGCCGTCTGCAGCTGCGCAACCGCGCTCGCAAACTTTTGCGGGTTGGACTCCAATTGAGCGTGACGGACAGCCATTTCGGCATCCTTCGCGACCTGGATCGCCTTTTCCGCATTATCGATTACGTGCTCCAGCGGCATTTGATGTTGATTGACATCAGTCATGCATGTTCTTCCTCTCTTGTCGGGATTCCCTGTTAAGGTGCTCCAAAACAAAAGAGTTCATTCTTCCGGATTGCCGTGAATTTAATGCTGCGGCACCGAGGCCGGCTGTCTTTCATAAAGTACGAAATCGTAGTCATACGGATTATCCGCATTTTTCGGCCCCCGGTTCCGCGAAACTTCCTTCCACTGCGACAAGTCCAGCGGCTCAAAAAAAGCATCCGCTTCAAAGCGGTGAGCAATCTCCGTAATATACAGCCTGTCTGCGTAAGGAAGCAGCTGCCTGTACACCTCGGCACCGCCGATCACAAACAGCTCCTCCTTCTCGAGTCCGCCATACCTGGCGACGATTTCGTCGAGGGTATGTACGATTTCACAGCCTTCCGCAAGGAAGGAAGGATTTCCGGTTACAATAACATTATGTCTTTTGGGCAGGGGTCTGCCGATTGATTCGAACGTTTTTCTTCCCATAATGACGGTATGCCCGCTGGTCGTTCTGCGAAAAAAGGCCATGTCTTCAGGCAATCGCCAAGGCAGTTTATTGTCAATGCCGATGCCTCTGTTCTCGTCCATAGCCAATATAAATGAAATCATGCTAGCCGCTCACCTTTCCTGCACGCTTGGGAGTCCGCGTTTTTCATTACATGATAGCATACGACCTCGAAGAGCGGCAATGGAGCTTTTCGCAGCGTTTAAACCCCGGATCCCGGATTGCATTCTTATGCTCTTACGCTCTCTTCAGCCTGACGCAGGATCGAAGTCCGGTATACATAGTAATGCCTCGAACAGTATCCTTTGGAAACCGAATGCCCCTGGCAGTTGACCCATTGGCACTGTTTCGGCTCTTTTTTCATCTTTTTTCTTATAATATGAGGGGCCCGTTACGAAGCATTCTTTGATGGTGGGTCGAGCATAATCCTCTCGCCTTGACGGGGCGAGGACATCCTTCGACAGTACACACTTTCATACTCCAAGCTCCTTTTTTCGTAGTTGATAAGTTCCGATAAGCTCAGGAATTAACTCGGAATCATCTTATTATAAAACGCAGCCTCCCTTTGCATAAAGCCTGCTGAAGCCCAAAGAGACCGATTCGGACCGATACTGCTTCGCTATTTCATCCTTGTGCGTGCCTTTTTTCACAAGAGGTTAATAAATTAACTTCCGCCCCTGCCAATGTTTATCATCTTGCTTTCCTTCCTCGTTCGTAGGATAATTTTCTATTGTAAAAAAAGATTGTAGAGAGAGGGGCAAACACGATAGAAGTGTCCGTACAAGATTCGCAGGCCGCCCTGCAAACCTTGCTACAGCTGTTGAATCATAAAGCCATGGCTGTCATTCAAACAACAGGTGACCGTACCTTGTCATTCGCCGACTGCAACGAGACTTTATTGGAGCTGACCGGCTACAGCCGACAGGAGCTGCTGTCGCAGGATCCTTTATCCTTGCTGGCCGATACGCCTCTTTCGCATATAAATCGAACGCGGAATTTGTTAACCCGAAGGCAGTACTTTAAAACCGAAGCGGCCTTCTGGACTCCTAAGAAGCAGCGGCTGCACATCGAGCTGGAGCTGCACCCCTTAGCTCTGCCCGGCGGCGATCTCCAGCTGGTCATAGTCGAACCTATCTGCACACGCAAATGGATCAAGCACCAGCTTATCAAACAATCCGTCATCGTCTCGGGAGTTCTCAGTCCAAGCCTCGTCATTGAGCTGTACGATCCCTACTTCGATTCCATCCTCGAGCACAAAATGGCTTATGAGACTTTCTCGGCGCTTGATTTCATTTCGGAGCTCGATTATCCCGCCGTTCAGCAAGCCTTGACCGAGATTAGCGAGCAGGGCAAGCCAAAGGAGCTGATCCTGAGAACGACCAAGCTGTCGAATGTACTCGAGCTGGAGTTAAAAATCACCCTCCGCCCCTTTTTCAACGGCTCGGGCAGACTGTTCAATTACGGCTTTATCATTACCGAGCTGAAGCCTTACGAGGAAAGCGACAATGCGGCCATCCGGCTGAAAATCGTTATGGCCCAGCGAAGCATGTCCGCCCAGGCTTTGGCCGAAGCGACCGGCATTACGGTTCAGACCATCTCCAAGCTGCGCAACGGCAAAATCGCAAAGCCGCAGCGGCTTACGGCACAGCTGATTGCCGCGGAGCTGGGGGTATCCGTATCGGATATCTGGTCCGATACGGGCAAATAAACACAGCGGCCGCGCAAACCGGTTCAGGTTGCGCAGCCGCTGTGTTTTTTCACGCCATGCTCATATTCAGCATGATCAGATCGCTATCGGAGCCTTGATGCCTTTGTGGCTTTGGTAGCCTTCGATCACGAAATCCTCGTACTTGTAATCAAAAATCGAGTCAGGCTTTCTCTGAATGACGAGCTTGGGCAGCGGGAACGGCTCCCGTGTCAGCTGCAGCTTCGCCTGCTCCAAATGGTTCAAATACAAGTGAACGTCCCCGCCGGTTCAAACCAGCTCACCGACATCCAAATCGCACTGCTGCGCTATCATATGGGTCAGCAGCGCGTATGACGCCAGATTAAACGGCAGTCCCGCAAGTTTTTCGGTAGCAAAATTCTGATGAATATATTGCAAATACAACCTTCATCAATTCAACTCTCTGTACTCACCAAAAATTTCCGATGAATATGCATTTGCCTTTTCCTCAGATAGTTTAGCATTAAAAACGAGATAACATCAATATTATCGATGTTAGTTAGTTTTTTATAGAATATTTTGGTCTGTAGCCATCATTGAACTCACTAATGAATACAAAACTGCGCAAAGGTTCCATTTTCATACAGAATATGATTCAATATGTATATAAGATAAATTACCTAATTTTGGGGGAGTTGGATACATGCAAGAAATCAACGGTTACAACATTATCCGAAATCTAGGCGGAGGCAGTTTTGGAATTACCTATCAAGTTGAGAAAAATGGAACTCATTATGCTCTCAAATTAATACGAGAAAACATAATGGATAAAGAAGCTCTAGAATCTAGAAGAATTGAACGTGAAATTAGAGTATTGAAAGAGATTGAAAACCAATTTGTGGTTAAATACATAGATGACGGCTTTATTAGTGACGGACTTCAAAAATATCGGTACATTGTTATGGAGTATGCTGGAGGTGAAACCCTAGAACAATACTTGGCAAAAAATAAATTATCGATTCAAGATGCTTGTTTATTAGCCAAAAACATATTCCAAGGGATCAATGCCCTCCACGGGGATAATGTCATACACCGTGATTTGAAGCCTGCAAATATTATGGTAACAAGTAAGAACCTCGACATTAAAATATTGGACTTCGGTATTTCAAAGCTGATTGACGCTAGTACATTAACCGTTACAGGGCAAATGATGGGCACCTATGCCTATATGCCTCCAGAGCAGCTTAACTCTGCCAAAGATATTGATTATAGGGCAGATTTTTACTCTGCCGCTGTAATTCTATATGAAGCCATTTCTGGTGAGAGACCGCTTATAATGAGTAATCAATTGGAAGCCATTAGAAAAATCCTAATGGAGATTCCAGAACCTTTAGCGAAAAAGACCCCCACCGTTCCAATCGACATTTCTGAAATGGTTGAAATTCTACTGAAAAAAGAGCCTTTTGAACGGTCGATTTCTTACGAGGAAATTATCGTCAGACTGGACAGACACAGAAGAATAACAAATAGAACCTACACTAAAATTACGTCTGTTTATTTTAATTCCAACCTAGAATTTCTCCCAATGACAATTCATAACGATGCTAAATCTGTAGTTGAATATCATCAACAAAACAATATCAATGGGGCTATTTTTAGTGCTCCTCAAGTATTGCATTCGCCAAAAAACTTTAATTCACTCGCAAAAGAAAGCCATTTGAAACTGATCATTGATCCGTCAACACAAATGTTAGGTTACTCGGCTTTTACGCAAAAACCGACTTATAAAAAACTTCCCTATGTAATCAATCCATTCAAGAAAGAAACACCTAATGATTTCTTAACTGCAACCGCAATTCAACAACGTGTTAAAGGTGTTCTAGATTGTCAAATAAAGCTTGGTGCAACCCTTCTGCTGTCTCCATTTCACTTCTTAGATAAAGACGATAGTGGCTGGATTAATGTTGATTACAACGCTTATAAAGAAAGCAAGTCTTACATGTTAGATTCAAGCATTAAGTTACCTCTGTACTATGGTATCTCACTTGATATTGAACAGTACGAGGATACGAATAAGTTAAAAGACCTTGTAAATCTAATCACTTCTGCAAATCCAGACGGTTATTATTTACAAATTTCTGGGAGTTTTGATTCTACAAATAGCAATCATTATTATTCTTACGCTTATCTCGTAAAACTACTTGCAGAAACCAAGAAGGAAATTATTCTGACTCGTATAAACGATTTTTCATTGGGGCTGTTAGCCCTAGGGGCAAATACAATTGCAACTGGATTAGGTCAAAGCGATAACTTCCGAGAAGAGTTACTTAATAAAGCGGAAAAACAAACTGGTGGGGCTGTAAGACGATATTATATTGAATCCTTAATGGGGCTATTCAACCAGAATATACTTCAAGACATTCTCTCCACTAATGCCGGCAAAAAGTGCGTATGCAATTGCATGTATTGCAATGGTTCTGTCAATCCTGAACAGCTCAGCCAATTCAACAATGCAATAAATCACCATTTATTTACAAAGCACCAACAAGTAGAAAAGCTATCGGCATTACAGCCAAACGAACGTTTAAGAAGTTTCAGCGAAAGCACTTCTTCAGCAATTCAATTAATCAAAGATATTAACCGCGAAATAAGAATTAAAAACTTTAATCATTCCCACTTAGAAACGTGGAGAGATGTTATTTTAGAGGTTTCAAAAGCCAAACTAAATAATGCCTCTCAGTTCTAATATAACATTTTCGAGATGATTTCTTCCGCTACCTTGTAACGCATAATGGAGTCGGTTGGTTTCTGAGTTAAAGGCTTAACTATTTCTTTTATCTTGGAACCAACCGACAACAATCCGACATTGTATTTGACAAACTCATTTTTTTCTGCCCTATGAACATACTTCTCGTCCATAGCCAAGTAGGTTTTATCAGCAAAACGTTGGTATCTGATTGCTTGAGCTAATCCCTTGTTCCAATCCTCCAGCTTTGCTTCAATTGCCGTAACAACGGGTGAAAATAACTTAAATGAGGGCGTTCTGAAATATCTGAAATCCTCTTTTATTAATGCTCCTGCTTCTTCCAAGCTCTTTAAAATGGCGTATTTCAATTTTGGTTTAGACATGTAGTGTTTGGATATCAGTTCGTCTAAATCGACTCCATTTCGCTTTCTGATATATTCAAAAACCTTGATTTCGTCAATATGCTTCAAATGAACACCATTTCTATTTTCAATGAACCGCAGCATGTCTGCTTTGTTCCTCACTATTACCAAATCAGAGATACCGTACCCAACTCCAAGTTCTCTAACCGTAAAATAATTTTTATAATGTTGAACTAGCCTTTCGACCAATTCCTCCTCTGTTTGAAACACAATACATTCACCTTTCCTCAATATAGAGCCAACCAAACAATTCCATTATAGCCCTAACCCCTTAATACTTCTACCATTAAATACGAACACCCGTTGCTTATATATTCTATGGCTCGTTATCTCCATCTCATCTCTGCGAAATGCAAATGTCGAAAAGTAAATCTTTTAACAATAATTTCCGTTTTCCCCCAAACACAAAAAGCACCTTCAAAATCCGAAAAAATGCGATTTAAAAGATGCTTCCACTTGTGGTTCTTCACGTTATAATAGCTTTAATACCACTTATGCAAGAAATTCCTGAACCTTACAACTACCGCCGCACACAAACTTAACGTAGTTATCGAAATGCGATCTTTTACAATTTTTCCCTAGTTAGTAACAAGGGGCTCCTCTTGTTCATCCATCGCCACAGTTGCCGATTAAATGTAATCCTTTCTAATTTCGTTTTTCGCTTAATTGCATAAAATACAAACCTCTGTCTCGATAAACTAATGGAAATCTGTCTTTTACTCATTTTGCTTTTCTTACTAAATAGCTATAGGAGCTTTAATACCCGGATGCGATTGATATCCTTCAAACTCAAAATCATCAAACTTATAGTCAAGGATGCTCTCTGGCTTCCGTTTAATAATTAGTTTTGGCAAAGGGTGTGGCTCTCTCGTTAATTGTAATTTAACTTGTTCAATGTGATTAAGATAGATATGCACGTCGCCACCAGTCCAAATCAGGTCCCCTACTTCAAGATCACACTGCTGCGCGACCATATGTGTCAGTAGTGCATAAGATGCTAAATTAAATGGGACCCCTAAGAAAGTATCAGCAGACCTCATTTGAAACATGCAAGATAGCCGACCATTAGCTACATAGAATTGAAAAGCATAGTGACAAGGCGGTAAAGCCATCTGATCTACTTCTGCTACATTCCAAGCACTAACCAAATGCCTTCGGGAATCGGGATTAGTTTTGATTTGGTTGATGACATTAGTTATTTGATCGATGATTTTTCCGTTAGGAGCATGCCACGTTCTCCACTGAGCCCCGTATACCCGACCAAGATTACCGTCCTCATCAGCCCACTCATCCCAGATTGTAACACCATTCTCACGAAGATACTTCACATTGGTGCTACCACTCAGGAACCATAACAGTTCATGAACAATGGATTTAATATGCATTTTTTTGGTTGTCAGCAATGGAAATCCTTCCGACAAATCCAATCTTACTTGCCTTCCAAAGACAGAAATGGTGCCTGTTCCTGTTCGATCCTCCTTACGAACACCATTTTCCAAAATATCACTGAGCAGATCTAAATACGCTCTCATTCTACACCTCTTATGTTTATTTCTTTACGGCGTGCATGCTATTATAAATATCATTATATAACGAGTCCAAGTTTTTAACTATAGCTTCATTCCCATACATTAATCCTGAAATTTCTAACATCGTGTAATTCAACCTTATTAATTCTGAAACAAATGTCTGTCTCAGTTGTTGGGAATTCACTTGATACATTGCTAAAATTCCTTGAAGCTGACGAAGTCCTAAAGCTTTTTTTCCGTTTTTTACGAATAGGTATTCATTGGAGTCATCTCTTCCGTTCAGATAATCATTTAGGATTCGGCTTGCATTTGTATGAAGAGGAATCATCCGTACTACTCCCTTTGGGGATACAACTCTCAACGCAATCAAGTGCGTACATTTCGCAATATCTTTTCTTTTTAAACTCAATAGTTCATCCAGCCTAACACCTGTATACAACAAGAGAGTGACAATAGCCTTGTTCAATAAACTAGGTTCTTGCTCAAGTGATTGTATTAAGGCTATTACACGATCTTTATTCAGTGCCAATGAAATTTTATTTTTTCCAGTTAAATTAATACTATACTCCTCCCACATGCTAGGACATCTTGTTCCTATCCGGTTATCCATCGTTCCGTAAATATATTTTCTGCCTCTACCGCTGGCATTTGTTCCAGAAGTTGCCCAAACTCAAGAATAATCGCAGCCGCGTCCATTGAATCAGCATATCCAACCTTATCAAATGCAACAATCAACGAACCGATCGCCTGTTTGAAAGTAATTTGGGTTCTTAACATGCAGGCGATATTGTCTAGAAACAATTCGCTATTAGAAAAAGCCGCTTTTTGAAGCGTTGCATCTTTCGTTTTTAAAAAGCCACGGATTGATTCAAGATAACATGCAATCGTATCATCACTCGGGAGCTTTTCAATATGACGATTTAGAACATGAATTAAAAAAGCGACTTTTTCAGTGTCATTTAACAATGTCATGTTATATCACCCCAGATCTACTTTCATATATGCTTACTCTCCTCTCTAGGGAACTGAATCAGATTAGTCTCATTTTCTTTTTCCTTAAGCATGAGTAACTTGGTTTCTATTTCCGCAATTTTTTTACTCTTCTCAGCTAGTATGCTATTTAGTCTCTCGACTGTTCTTCCACGCATATTCGCTAATCTTTTGTACTTCACTAACTCATGCTCTAAGTCCTTCACCTTATATACCCATCTGGCGACTTCCATTCTGCTCTTCTCTAAATTATTCTGCAAGACTATTTTGTCATTGTCTCTTAATTGGGATTCTTCATGTTCATTCACAGTGTTGCTATTATTTAACTGAGCAATTTTTTTCAATAGACGCTCACGCATCTTGTTCGTCCATTGAATCCTTCTAGGATGTTTGAGTGTATTTCTATCGCAGCAGGCTAAATCAGCAATATGTGTCCAACCTGCAAGTCTAACAGAAATCTTCTCTTCTGCCTTATATAATTGCTTAATTTCACGCTCAATTTTTTTAAATGTGGCTCTGATTTTACAGTTTTGTTTCCACCAGTCTGTCTGATTCTTCTGGTCATACGGACTACCCGTAGCCTCTAGGAGGTCATCTTTTTCGCTCCACTCATTCTCTGAATTCTCATTCAGTAATTGCTTAATGAAATCTGGACAACTCAAATACTCACCTCATTTGTATCAACGCCTAAGCCTTCCAAGACAGATTTTGCTTCAGCAACAAACGCCATGTGAACATCTTTTGCATGTTGCATTTGAGGATCATGAAGTTTTTTTGTGTTCTCTTCCAGGACTTTCTTCCAAATGGGGATCTTTTCTATTGTAATCACAGCATTGTTACATTTATTGGGATTACACTGAAGTTGTCCGACGCAAGGAGGATATTCTACCCTCCCGCTTGGCTTAACAATTTCCTTTTTACCACCGCAATAACCCAACCCTACATCTGCAAATGGCAATGAATTCGACGCTAAGTGATCAATGATCTCATCTCTCTCCCAACCAGCGAGCATCATACCCTGAAAAAACTCATCACGTCTTCTTTTGAAATTCTCCTTATTTCCACCTTCAATCGGTGAATCGGGATGATAAAGCGATTTGGCTAAATCCCGTTGAGTTTGTCGTATAGCTGTTGCATTATTCAAAATTTCTTTCGAAATCCCACCATAACCTATTGTAACGTTACTTACTGATTGAACAGAAGAAACAGCGCTATGTAGATGCTTCAAATGATAAGTTATATATGGAATTCCTAGTTCCGCCCTAACCATGTGAAGTGCCAATGTATGCCTTAGTCGATGCGGTGACATTTTGTGAGATTTGTCCCTAAATTGATGTAAGGTATCGATTTCATTAACATAATCCTGAAATGCATTGACTAAGCCTGTCAGCGACATAGGCTTCATGTCTTTCTCATGGTACACTGTGAAAACATTCGACACCAAATATTGGTTAAATGTAAACCTTGTTATCTTCTCTAGAACAGTAACTGCATCAATTACGATAGGACACGCAACCCACTGGTCTCTATCTACTGGAATATTGCTTGGTATGAACTTGTTTTGTGTCCCTATAATCACTGTATGTCCAGTATCCAACGATCGAAGGCAACCAACCTTAAATGATATAGCTTCACTGTATCTGACTCCCGTATATTGAATGAGCAGATAAGTTGCTGCACGTTGAAGTCGTGTAAGTTTTTTGGAAAAGTCATTCACAGATACTTGATATTTCCTCGAAAAGACTTGCCTCTCAAAGTTCGATGCTTGTCTTCTTTTTCCGATTGTTAAAGAATATTTCTTATCGATTTCTCTAATTGAGACGTAATCCTCCAGCATTTGATCTATATCAGGGCAACTATCGAACAATCCTTCAATATTTGAGTTTGGATAGTTATTTAAACCCTGCTTTTGTAAGAAGCTATACACATCGTGTGTCGCTTGGTTACTTAAAAAACGGAAAAATTTATCGTCAAAAGGCTTATCACAATAGTTATCTAATTGCCCTCGCTTTCTTTTTCTAGAAAACATAAGATTATCCAAGTCAGATAGAGTCCATTTTACTGGATACTTCATATACTGTTTGCTTACAGGGCTGCATATGAACAGAAGTCCTTGTTTTAATCCACCTTGTGCATATTCGAATGTACTTAGTGATTCATCCAAATCCTCAAATGTAATATCCGCTAGTGTTGATATAAACGATTCACTTCTTACTCCTATGATATCCAGACATTTTTCCTTAAGTACATGTTCCAAGAAACGTACTAACGTAGTAATTAACCCTGCCACAGTATTTATTTTATACCCCGCCCCCCCTCTACGCTGAGTATTACTGAAAACTCGGGGTACCTTTAGTAAGAAAAACGTCATTATCTTTAAATCTTCAATAATCTCCTTTGTTAGTCGTTGTGACCATTTTCCCCAGTCAAACATTAATTGAAAATCAGGCACAGAATTCAGTCTTTGCCTAGTACTATCTCTAAAATCCCAGACCTCTTCTTCAAAAAAACTTTTTGAAGATATAGGATATCTAGGGTTAATAATAAGCTCGCCTTTTACAACAAGCTCCAATTCTATAAGTTCTGATCTAGCTAGTTTCATATAAGCTCCTCATTCACGGGTCTGTAAGTTACCGGATCAATAAGTACATCCATGTATATGGCCGATTCAGCAGCTGCCTCAATATCTGCAGCGTCAAACTCACTCTTAGCTGGATCGAGTATCTTTTCAATAATACTGAGTGTATTTTCGTAAAAAAATGAATTGGACGAGTACATGCTTTGTTTGGTTCATACTGGGGACTATTTTTTACTTGCTCCGGCGGATCAAATGGATTTCTGCAATCTGCCACGATTCCTTTATAAATATTTGAGCAATTACTTGGAGGGCCGCTTTCCTCACTGCCACTATACGCAGGTTTGTTCTCTTTTGCCCATACTTGGTTTTGATGTATGGTCTCAAGAGCGTTAAGAATCTCACGTCTCGCCGCAAGTTCAAGATTCCTCTTCGATAAGTAACGGAGCGTTGTTGTAATGCTGGCATGTCCCGCTTGGCTCATGATCTCAAAAAAATCATACCCTCTTCTGACTAGATTAGTAATTCTGGTTGGTCTAAAACGCACTAAGTTGAAATTTAGTGGTCTCCCGTCCGAACTAGTCAGATTATATTTCTCAACCATTCTCTTGCACCAGTCTGAGGTTACTCCATTATCGAGGACTTTAATCCTGCCTTGATCCCTGTTACCATGAAGCTTATGCAGAAATAATTTTTTCTGTAATTGAGGTGGAGCCTCTGCTCTAATATTCCTGGTAATTTGCTTTATCCGTTCAATTGTGCGCTTTATAATTCGAGCTTCTTCAATTTTTAGTTCTTTGATTTCAGTATTTTTATCATACAATGAGAGATGCAGTTCTTTTTCACCTGTACTTCTTTCTTTGTAATACTTGAGATATGGAACCCCGCTTAGTGGATGTTCATCTTCATAGCAATCTACAGATAGATTCAATACAGAGTCCGGGTTCATCCCCGTCTCGGCTACAAGTTTAATTAATAACGGCATAATTAGATCTGCCTTGATAAAAGGAACAATTCCAAATGAGGCATAGATCCCTTTCAAACCACCTATATGTGAATAATGTTGAGCGACAGCAGAAAAAAATCGAGGATGCTTTTCAAGATTAGCTTTAGTTGCGAACATTGGGATACAATTCATTTCGTTTTCGAAATACCATCGAAGGTTATCAATAAACTTCCATCCCCATCCTTCTGGATAACTCATACCATTTCTGCGCGGCGGTTTTTCCCGTGGATCTCGCCCTTTACCTGTTTTGACATAGGGCTCCTGATCAATAACCTTTAGTACTTGCGTTAATTCATTCTGGATGGCTGAAGTAATTTGATCATATTCTTGGTCTGTGTATGCCTCGTGGGTTGTTGTTTCTCGAACCGGTTCGGGAACGGCAACTGGAAATAGGTGATCTGAAGCAGTAAGTTTTTTATGAATGGCGTACTCCATGACCTGCTTAATCGAATAAATCAACCCATTTACTGTTGCAGACGTTATGTAGTTAGGATTTGAAGGAGTGTTGGATTCACTTAGAAACGCCTCAAATTTGACTAGCGCGAACTCATCCCAGTGCTTATTGAGGTAAAATCTTGGGTCAGCAACCAGGGATTCATCATAATTTGCTGTTCCCGATATAAATGTTTTGTACCATTTCAATCCTGATAGGATTTTTTTACGTCTTGATGAACTCTTAGTCCCAGCAACTCTTTCAAAAATATAATTTATTTGCGCGAATGGTTCATTAAGAGTGGGTTGCGGCAACTTTATTGGCATTGTTATTAAATTACTCATACTCATCGACCTATTTCACCTCGCTTTTATTCTGCCTCGCCTTTCCATATGCAATTTTTGAGGCTTATAAGTACGTTCAAATATTTCTTGTGACTCCTCAAAACGACATAGAATTCCTTGTTCTTCATCCTTATTTCTAAGATTCTCTAGGACAGGAAAGGGAATGGTCACATACATCTCTGTTGTTTTAATATCCTCATGACCAAGAGTTTCTTTAGCTAACACCAGTTTTTCCAAACGGTCATTGCCATGTTCGCTTTTCAGTATAGATACAGCGAAACTATGGCGAATTTTATGTGGAGAGAATTTACTAGGTGCTAGTCTATTTCTGATGGCCGCATCTCTAAACATTGTTCTAATGCAATTATCCGTAAGAATATTACCATGTGTGTTTAAGAAGCAGGGTGTATCCCTCAACTTTACCGATGCTTTCATGTACGTTTTCCAGTTATTATGGAGTAGATTAATACGTTGGATCATCGCTCTTGAAATTAGCGTGTACCTTGGCTTTTCTTCTCCACCGCGCCCTTTGGAACCGCTAATATGCAGATCAAAGTACATTTGATCCTCCGGGTAATTCGCCAAATTCGGAATGTCACTTTTTTTAATTCGAGGCACCTCCGAGACTCGAACCCCGCAATCATACATAAAGTGAACTAAACAGCGCTGGCTCTCGTCATTCAAACATGTAATAAAATGAATAATTTCTTCTTTCGTTAAATACTTAGGGACTTTCTTTTTGGAAGCCGCACTCTTAAGCTTCCCCTGTACATACCCGCTCTCCTCTCGAACACTTCCTGCTTCCGTTGAAGTTAGCCATTCCATGAACCCTTTAATGGCAACATCTCGATTTCGTATGGTTGATGCTCCTATCCCTTCTTCTTTTAATCTAGTTAAATATTGATCAATATGATCTCCATCAATAGCGCCAAGCAATTCATCAACTAAATAGTCACCATTGTCTACCAGCCCCTGTACGTATTCGCAAAAATATTTAAGTGACTTCGAATATTGATGTATTGTGCTGCTACTGAATCGGGATTTCCTGGCAAGGCTCTTTATATAATACGTTGGAAGTTCAATCACCCTCTCGTGTTTATCCAAAAAGATGTGTTCTCCTGACCCGCCAATATAGAGCATGAAAAAACCCCTTTCCTCTGATTAATTTCATACTAACACGGTTGTTTTCTGAGTCAACAGATTGTACAATTAGTCCATATTGCCAACTCAGTCAACAGTAACAAGCAAATAAATTTGGAAGGATTTTAATATGAGATGAGATATTCAACAATTTTATCGCAATATATAAAAACTTCTGGCTTATCACTTAACGACATATGTAATAAGCTTACAGAAAGAGGGTCTCCTATAGACCGCTCTTACATCAGTAAATTAAAAAACGGCCATAAACTACCTTCGAACGATGCTATCTCGGTAGCCTTAGCTGAAGTTACTCGAGGGGATCCGGATGAGCTGATCGTAGCTGGATTTATGGAAAAAGCCCCAGAACAATTAAAAAAATCGATCTTGGAGATCGATTTTTTCCTGCAGGACACTTTTGATATGATAAAAATGTCCTCAAATAAAGAATTTCTTCAACAAGCACTTTTTTCGATAAAAAATGCTGAAATCAAAAATACATTTTTCAAAAAAATCATTCCCGAACAACCTGTAAACCTAGAAGTTAGCGATTTACATTTTTCATTATCAATTCTAAGTACAGTTGGTATAGAAATGCTGTCTCTTCAGGATAAGTTCACGCTAGTTGTTACTGTATTAGAAATATTCAGAAATATGGATTCCGAATTTATTCAACAACAACAATTGAAATATTCTTACACTCGTTCAACAACATCACAAGATGAATTGACTATCGATCAAACTAACAGCTTCTTGGTTGGTCAAAATCATCTTGAAAAAATAGATGAGCACGAATACGAATTTCTCTTACAGTGTCTCGATGCTTTTCGTACGCAATGGAGAGCTTGGGAGAAAAAACACTCTTCATAATAACTATTTTAAGAGAAGGACGGTGTCAATATGAGGGAGAGGCCTAATGATTAAATCGAGTAACCCATTATAATGATCATCCTGCAGCTCGTAAGCTACTCCAAGATCGATATATAGGTTGACTACTTCCTGCATATTGCTAGGGTATTGATAACCATTAGCTTCAAGTCTTCGTTTGATCTCCGTTTCCCTTACGTATAATAGTTCATATTCATCTTTCTCACTTTGTGATAAATTCTGAGGAACTCGTATAGAAAAATCGATAAACGTGTTTGATTTTACTTTTTGTTCGAGATGTTTAACGAGACCCTCTTTGTTTAAACTGGAGGCGATGCTGTTACTTATGTAGGGTAATGAGGTTATATTCGGCATAGGAAGCCACCTTCCCCAACCTAATTCGTAAAATTGATTGGGAATAGCACATTGTCCGGCGGATATCAGACCCAAGTAATCTAATGTTCTAACCGTTACTCTTCCATTAGTCATAAAATTGATAACCTCATTCTGAAAAGAGAACATGGTCTGCTCCTGTCTGTACAATATACGGTAGAATATCTAACGGTTTTTCAGAAAGCTTGAACTCAATATTCATCCGACACGGATTTACTGACTTGTTGAAACTGATTCCTACAACCCAATATTCAAGATCAGGCTCAAGCAAAATCATTTCCAGGTTAATGCCCGACTTGACAAGATCTTCAGTTAGATCACTGATTTCCTCATAACTTGGTCCGATAAGCTTCAAATCCTTATCTACATAAGTTGTTTTCAGGATTCTATAAGATGCATTTTGTTGTAATAAGACATACTGTATGTACTTATGAAAAATGACACTTTTGAACTTAAATGCGGATTGCTCAGATAGTTGATTTTCCAAAATGACTGTTTCTACATTCCTTACTTTAGGAATCATCCCAATCACTCCTGATAACAATAATAATAATTATAAATTAACACTTTTAAGTAAATAAATCAATAATAAACTTCACTTATAGTGTTTTTATTTTAAAATAAATTTTAAATTTAAAGGGGCAAGTAAAGTGGGCACATTAAAAATGATCATTGGCGATAGGATTCGTTTTATCCGGAATCTCAAGGGCATGACATTACAACAACTTAGCCTTGCAACAGGTCTTCAACCTTCTTATCTTGGAGATGTAGAAAGAGGAAAACGGAACACCTCATTAGATTCTCTTGAGAAAATAGTGACTGCCCTCAATATGAAACCTGAGGACTTATTTGAATATCGTGAGGTAGATATAAATTCGGAGGAGTTTGAAATAAGCTCTGTTTTAGAAGCGCACAATCAATTCTTAAAAGAGAAGAAAATCGAGGATGTCAAAATGATTCATCGTATTACGAAGGATATATTTAAATCAATCGAGGGAAATTCATAAAGACAGCAAGTATCCAACTACAATTAATCTAATCAAGTGTATACATATTGAATTTACAGAAGTAATAAGCTACAATCAAGATGTTTCGGCGAAACAAGCGAACCTTACCGTGAGGGGTTACCACCTCTTGGTAAGGTTTTCTATTTTACCGCCGGCGCATCCATCCGGAATTCGTAAAGCGTGTTACCAAGGCTTGCAGGGATTGGGTGCTTGTCGTTGTCTGGAACATTACCGTTTGGCTTTCCGTATTCCCTGCCAGGTCGCTTGCCGTTACGATCAGCGTGTGTGTCCCAAGCGACAGCGTATACATCGGAATGGCCGCTCCTTTCTGCACGGTTTGCTTTACGCCATACGTACTTACCGTGACCGTCGACTTGCTGCTGTCGACTCCGGACAAGTTATCGCCGAGCGTAAAAATCGGTGTAATATCCATGGAATCGCTGTACGTTCCGTACACCAAACCGGATACTGTTATCGTCGGTGCAGTCGCATCCAGATTGAAGCCAATGGCTTTTATCGCTTCCACATTGCCGGCGTTATCCGTCGAGCGGTAGCTTACCGTATAGTTACCGTCCTGACTGAGCTTAATAGGCGCCGTGTAGGCCAACCATGTGCTGCCGCCATCCAGGCTGTAATCCGTCTTAGCCGCACCCGAGAGATTGTCATATACGTTTAAAGCTTACTGTTACAGCATGCACATACCACCCATTCAGCCCGTCCGGCTGAGCAGGTGAGACAGCAGCCGTCCTCACCGGCGACGTCTTGTCGATCTTGACGGATACCGTATGCCCCGCTTCCACTTTACCGGCGTTATCGAAGCTCCAATAGTTGAGCGAATGATTGCCTTCCTCTGTAATGTTCACGCTCTTACCCGTCTGTTGAGCGCCGCCGTCCAGCGTATAAACTGTAAATATATAGCCTTGGATCAGAGTATTAGACGCGTCGTTATACAAATGTATGCCGGAAGCACCCATATGGCGGATGGTATTGCCAATGAATTGGATGCCGTTTGTGTGATTTAGTGAAATGTTGCCGGGAACTTGGTCGCCGTAAGTGAACCTAGAATTTTTACCATTCGATGGGTACAAGGCTTCCGCCTGGGAGCCCCTATGAAATAATCTTTTGGCATTAACCAGTTACCGTTTTCGAACGTGATTCCCTGAAGCCGGATATTTCGTACCAAGTTCGAGGTAGAACTGCCCTCAAACTTCACTAATTGATCCGAAGCGATGGCAGGTGCATATACTTCGGCGGTACTCATATTTTCATTGCTGTAAGGATAATAATAAATTTTCCGAGTAACTCTGTTCAAGTACCATTCTCCTGGTGTATCCAATTCCTCAAACGCATTAACAATCATGTAATTGTCTGTAGGAGACATATAACCTCGATCCGCCGATTTGAATGGGGCTGTGCGGCCCGAACTGTGTGATAGTTGCCATTCACCCCCACATTAACGACAGGTCACTCATCGATTTTGAACGAATTCACATGCAGTAATCGAACATCAGTAGGGTTGGAATAGATCTTGACTGATTGCGGTAAGAAGTTGATCCCATCTATTGTCGTATCGGTCGCATAGGGACTATCGTAATAAGTGATACCTTTCACCCAAGGACCGCTAGCTCGATAAATTCTGACACCGTTTACATATAACTGTCTGAAATAATCTGTGTAACCCTCCGACAACGGAACGTCCGCAACATAATAATTTTGTCCCGATACCTGTGTCCATCCTGTGATGCGCTTTCCACCGCTGATAACAGGCTTTTCGCTGCCATAAGCCATATAATTAATGTAGTAACCGTTTGTACCTCCATCGTTTTCAGTAAAGGCAATGGTTGACGACTGCTCGCGCGTGCCCTCGGAGATAGACATTGATATCGCCTGTCATGTTGCCACGAATGGTCTTTACGATATTTTGAACCTTTTGGATTGTCTTGAACGGCGCGGATAAGGTTCCGGCATTGTTATCGTTTCCGGAAGGTTATATATAATAAGTTGCCTGTGTAGCCGCACTTGATTTTGGCATGGGAATGATGGTTAGCGCAGTAGCGGCCATCGTCATCGTCAAGATGCAATTCCAGACAGAACGAGTAATTCTCTTCTTTAACACTTGACTCATCATTAACAATATCCTCTTTAAATCTCTTTCATCAATCTTTTTGCAAACAAAAACCGCTTATTTCAAGCGGCTCGGAACGATTGGCTTGTTTGGAATCACATCAACCGCTCAACATTAATTAAAGGATGTATTTTGATGTCGTAGTCAACATTAATTTTCATATTTCCCCAATATTTCGACCATTGCTCTTCCGTTATTCCTTTAGAAAACGGCTTAAGCGAATGTGTTCCGATCTCTAAGGGATCCACTTTCAACCGTTGCATTCTTTTTAATAAATCTGACGTTTGTTCCTCAAGGTAGACCTCAATCTCATGAATTAATTGTTCCAACTGTTCCTCACTTTGAATATCCTTTTCTCCCTGGTATTCCTCAATTCTTCCGTTCAATCCCACGTGTAAAGACAAGGATGAATAGTCCCTCGATACTTTCATGCGAACATTGGATCGAATACGTCCTAAACTGATAGATAACTTTGGAATGGCCAAGATTTTTAGGAAATGATCATTATCCAGAAGTTGAAAAATTTCATCGTCCAGATCTTGAATGACCATTACTTCTTTATCCTTTTGGAAGAAGGCTGTCCCTACATAACTGAAATTGTTCTTATCTGAATAAAAAACCGGCAGGATCGGATCCTTAAGAGGGGAATATAATTTTTTCATAAATTGATGAATATTGACGATGCTCATTTCACCTTGGTTCTGCTCCTCGTAATGCTTTAACATCCGATAAAGAAAATAATCTTGGTTTTCTTGCTTCGTCAATTGATTTTTTATGTATTCATCAAAATCGCCTCTGACAATCAACAAATAGACACGCATTGAAATATCGGGATCAATAAGTATCGTATTGACCAGCTTTTCAATGCCTCCTTTTTTTGCCAGCTCCTCATTGATTAATAACATTCGCAGCTGCCCCTGCTTTAATTCCCGATAATAAATTAAATTAAATTCCTTGCCTCCCTGCTTTAACAGATCGACTTCCTTGGAGAGAAAACGTTTTTTTTCTTTGATGAGCGGTGGTACTAAAGTGCTGATCTTCAACTTTCCTTCTGTCCCCTTGTCAACCGTCCAGAAAACGACCGGAGCGATCTCTTCGATCCTACTGTTCTCGACATATGGAGAAGAACAGCCGGCCATCCACATAAGGCTTACAATCGCCAATAAACCATAGTGTTTGTAGGGTACCATGCCTACATACTCTCCTTTCGTTTAACCGCAGTGAAAAGGATCGTAGGAACAAGTAAATAAATGAATGCGCCGAGCCAGATTTGAGTGTTCAGTAACATCTTTTGACCCGGAATCGTTTCCCATAACCATTGATCCATTGAGATGATGCTAATCAAAATAACGAGCCAACTCGACAATAATCCGATCCGAGTCGTGCGTTCGTTCATTTTCCTCATAAAGACTCTTCCGGCCCCATAAAGACACAACAGAAGAATTGAAATGTCAAACACATAATTAAACATATGGAAAGAGATAAGGATGTAATCGATTCGTTCTAAACCACTCGTTTGAATGTAGCCTCCCATATGTACTACCGGAAAACTGATCTTGCTTAAGAAGTTCGAACCGTAAAACAATACCGAAGCAATGAACAATAATGAATATTCCATGATCGTCAACATATTTCCAATGACCAGATATTTCAATATTTTTTTATTGGAGCTTAACCATGGAACCATAAAGGCCAAGTATACTGGACCGGATAATGCCGACCAAATAAACAACAAACCAAGCCATGATTGTTCTGACCATTCGGTGGGTATGAGAGGATACAAATCGCGGTAATTTGCAGATTGCGAAAAGAAAAAGGGAATAAACAAGATTGCGATCCAAGCCCCGCAAAGAAAGGCGATGACGACAAAACGCAATGTTTTCTCCATTCCATGTGAAGCCACAAATAAGCTGATCAAAAGAATCGCCAGGATCAGCCACTTTTTATTCATAGATGGATACATAAAACTATGGAGCATTTCAACGTACCCCAGTGTGATGATTGAAATTTTTAACAATATGATCAAAAAACCAAATATGGAGATAACTTGAACCGTTCGTTTTCCGAACAGTTGTAGAAATCCTTGATAGCCTTTCGCTGCATAACTGGAAGTAAACCATTTGGACAGCATCATCAAATTAAGTTGGGACAGCAGCCCCATGACGACAATTCCCCAAACCATATACGAATGCACCAAATACACCGGCATGATTAAAACAAAATAATGCATCTGTGTGCGATTTACCAATAAAAGAAAATAGGTGCCGCCAAGGGTGGAAGTTCGATTGTATAAGGATATAGTCTTCATTTCTTCATCTCCTGTCGCCATTTCCGTAGTGGTTTTAGATAACCCGGACGCGTTTTCATCCAAATTAATGGGCCGCGGATAAAGAGGTCGATCCAATCCTTCCCATAAAAAGGAGCAATCGGCGCTAAAAAAGGTTGACCTAATGACGTTAATCCATGTAGATGAGCAAGAATCCCGATCAGCCCGATCATGATTCCCGGCAACCCAAGAAACGAGGCAAGGATAAGAAGAAGCACTTGCATCAGCACCATGGATTTTGTCATTTGATAATTGGGAACTAAAAAGAAAGCAATAGCGGATATTCCCATCAAAACAATCAATACTTTACTTGCAAAGCCTGCTTCTACAGCCGCTTGCCCAATGACGATACCACCGATAACCCCTAACGTTTGACTGGTTTTGGTCGGCATTCGCAAACTTGCTTCTTTGATGATTTCCAGCGTTACGATCATGAAAAATCCTTCCGTAAACGGAGTAAAGGGCAATTTGCTTCTCGATTCCAATAATACGAAAAGAATAGGCAGCGGAACCATTTGGTAATGAAATGTCGTTAACGCAACATAAAAAGGAATCATCGTCAAAGAAACAATAAAACTTCCGTACCGGATTAAACGTAAAAAACTGGCTACCGGCCAACGAAGGAAGTAGTCTTCCGGAGATTGGAATAGATGAAAAAAAGTAATGGGACCAATTAAGGCAAATGGTGAATTGGAGACCAATAGCGTCAGCTTTCCCTCACCTAAGGCGTAGGCGCAGGCATCCGGCCGATCCGTTTGTAGTAACTGCGGAAAGACCGTATGATGATGATCTTCCATAAAAGCTGCAAGCTGAGAGGAGTCTAAAAATTGATCGAAATCCACACTTTCAATTTTCTGTCTTGCAAGGGAAACAAATTCCGGATTAATTAATCCGTCTATGTACAGTAACACAACTTTCGTTTTACTCAGTGAACCGACAGTGAAGCTTTCCGTTTTTAATGTCGTTATAGGCAAACGCCTGCGCAACATTGTAATGTTTATATCGATTTGTTCGGTGAAGCTGTCTTTCGCTCCAAATATAACAGTTTCCGTTTGGGAAGATTGAATTGCCCGACCCAAAGGATTTTCCAGCTGGACGCCTAACCATTGATCGTTGACTGAATCGTATAGAAGAATAAATCCTTGCATTATTTTTTGTTGAGCATCTTCGATCGATAAAATTTCCGACACTTTGGCATTGGTTATGCTTGAAGAAAGCGAATTGCCGGCACATCGATGAAGTGGCTCAATAATCGCCTCGTTTAATCGCTCTTGATCGATTAACGTTTTTATGTATAAAAGATGGACTGAAGCACTGGTACCCATTCTGTGCTCAACGACTTCGGCATCATCCATATGGTTTAAATTCTGCTTTAATTCATCAAGCCATGTGGACCTTTGATGATTTTTCATTTGAGGGTCGTATTTTTCAACCATAGTTTTCTCCATTATTAAAGAAATCATAATCTTGTGATTTTATCTTTCTCTATAATCAAAAAATCATACGAACGGCAATTTGTATTTCAAACCGCATAACGTTGGACCATGGGGACCATGCCCATTATGATGTAAAACTTGATACGCCCACGGACCATGATGAGATTGTGAAAACAGACAAAGGCATTGATGTTTTACTTAATAAAAGGGAACCGTTTTTAGATGGGGTTTGGATCAAGTATTTCTATGTGCCGCAAGCAGGATTTGACATTACGAATTCTTCCAACATACATCACCATCATTAAACATGTGACAGAGCGATACTATTTGTTTTTATACTCCCATATATCTAGCAGTAACATATACTAAACACGGTAGATTACTTGTATTTATTGTGTTAAATGAGAATAATACCAACCATGCTTTTACAAATTTAAGGGGCTTATCATTATGAGCAAAAAAATCGCTACACTAATAACAGACTTATTTGAAAATGTAGAATTCACAGAACCAGCACAAGCATTTAAAGATGCTGGTCATCAATTGATCACAATCGATACAGGCTGGAAACGATATTACTGGTAAAAAAGGTCAAACAGTAAAAATAGATAAAGGAATTGGGGAAGTTAATCCTCAAGACTTTGATCCTTTACTAATCCCTGGCGGCTTCTCTCCTGATTTATTACGTGAAGATGAACGTTTTGGTTTACAAGAAGGTAAACCTGTTTTTGCCATTTGCCATGGCCCACAAGTATTAATTGATACAGACCTATTAAAAGGCGTCGACATAACAGGTTTCAAATCAATAAGGAACGATCTCAAAAATGCAGATGCTAACTACAATGATGAAGAAGTTGTGGTAAGCAATAATATTGTAACAAGCCGTTTTCCGGATGACATTCCTGCCTTTAATCGTGAATCCTTAAAATTATTAGCTGAATAATAGATACTGAATAGTATCGTTTTAGAAATAAATTTCACAATGAATGATCAATACAAAAAAGGTTTTAAGTTTTACTATGTCATTAAATGGTAAGCGAGTAGTTGTTTTATAGGGGGTACTTCTGGTATTGGTTTAGCAACTGCTAAAGCGTTTCTAGATCAATCTGCTCAAGTGATTATTGCCAGCCGTTCTGTTTTCAAATTAAATGAAGCAAAAGCAAAACAAGTTCTTGGTGACAGTGTAGAAGCAATTGAAATCGATTTTCGAAGCGAAGAAAAAGTAGCAGAATTTTTCAGTAAGGTTGGAAAATTTGACCACCTTGTGGCAGCAGGTGAAGGCGCAATGGGGCACTTTAGCGAACTGCCTGTGGCAAGTGCTAAAGAGGCGTTTGATAGTAAGTTCTGGGGGCAATATATTACTGTCCGTTCAGCACTTCCATATTTAAGAAATGAGAGCTCAATCACCTTAACCTCTGGTGTATATGGCGTTCGTCCTCCTCAAGGTGCTACTACGTTAGCAGCAATCAATTCAGCCATTGAAGGATTGGTTCGAGGACTTTCCGTAGACCTAGCCCCTATTAGGGCAAACGTGGTTTCACCTGGAATTGTAGACACTCCAATCTATGCTGGAATGTCAGATGATCAGAGGCAAGCACTGTTCAACGGCATTGCACAACAGCTCCCTGCTGGACGGATTGCAAAGCCGGAAACACATAGCTGAAACTTATGTATACCTTGCTAAAAATGGTTTTACTACTGGGACGGCTGTTCTTATTGATGGTGGAGCTCACTTAGTATAATGGCCTAAATGGATGTTGAACCGAAGCTTACCCCCCTACTAACTAAAATAGAAATAAGGTAAGAATTGTGTGATTTACTGGTGGAAATACTGCAAAAGAGTATTGCTGTCTTTTTTGTTCATTAGGTACATAAAAAGATACAAAAGGAAGTGTTGATTTTTAATGAGTGTACAGGACGATAATAAATTAACAAAAATAAAAAATCCCCTTGAAAGTCGTGTAGTTACATTGCCTGATGGAACTTCTCTACCAAGAATAGGACAAGGAACTTGGTACATGGGAGAAAATCCTCAAACGAGAGAAAGGGAAATCAAAGCTTTACAACTCGGAATAGAATTAGGCATGAAACTAATAGATACGGCGGAAATGTATGGTGATGGCGATTCTGAACGCTTAGTAGGTGAAGCAATTAAAGGACGTAGAGATGACGTCTTTTTAGTATCAAAGGTGTATCCTCATCATGCAGGATTAGATATGATTGCCAAAGCGTGTGAAAACAGTCTAAAAAGGCTGGGAACCGATCATCTTGATTTGTACCTTTTACACTGGCGAGGACGTGTGCCATTAGCAGAAACCATTGAAGGAATGGAGAAGCTACGCAAGGAAGAAAAAATAGTAAGGTGGGGAGTCTCCAACTTTGATACCGATGATATGAAAGAGTTATGGAACACCACTAACGGAAAAAATTGTATGACTAATCAAGTGTTATATCATCTTGGTTCAAGGGGTATAGATTATGATCTCTTACCATGGCAGCGAGAACATCACATGCCTATTATGGCATATAGTCCGCTAGCTCAAGGAGGTTCATTAAGAAGACAATTGTTAACGGATCCAACCATTAAAGAGATTGCAGAAAAATACGCTGTACAACCCTTACAAATCGCTCTCGCTTGGACAATCCGTTCTAACTATTGTCTAGCTATTCCAAAAGCTGTTCAAGAAGAACATGTACTAGCAAATGCGAAAGCTACTATAATTGAATTAACAAAAGAGGATTTAAATAGACTTGATGAGGTATTTCCGCAACCGACTAGAAAAATGCCTTTGGACATTATATAGAAATTTTAGAGGATAGACAAAGAGAGAGGGGATTGAATGTGTATGTCAACAGAGGTATTGGAAGATTTACTCCAGATGCAGCTAAAACCTCTTGTATGAAAATTAGCTTCTAACTTATCCAATGCAAAGCAATAATTAGGAGATGAATGAATATGAATCCAATCAATGAAACGTTAATTGGAATGGATGGACTATCTGATCAAATGGTTGCAATGGATTGGATTGTCAACAGTAAATCAAACAGCTTTTTTAAGGGCTTCTTGACGGTACTGAACAGGCGTCATATAGCCTAATGTTCCATGAATGCGATGCTTGTTGAACCAATTCACATAATCGGATAATTCTAGTTCCAAATGATGAAGGCTCTGGAAGTTCATCTGGTTCACGAACTCTGTTTTCATGATTTTGTAGGTGGCCTCGGCTACGGCATTGTCGTATGGACAGCCTTTCGCACTTAGAGATCGACCGATTTCAAACGTCCCCAGAAGCTCGTCTATCTTGTGATTTTTAAACTCACTGCCTCGGTCCGTATGAAACCACTGAATCTGACGTAAATCGCCCTGAACGCTCGCAAAGGCGCGGGAAATCAGAGCAGCGTCTTTATTCGGACCTGCACTGTGACCAATGATTTCTCGATTAAATAAGTCCAGCAGCACGCAGATGTAATGCCACTGGTTCTGAACCTTCACATAAGTTAGATCGCTGACAACGAAGCGCTTTGCTTCTTCTTGCTCGAACTCACGGTCCAGAACATTCCTTGTCGTTGCTTCATTAGGCGTGGTTTTATGAGGCTTATATTGCGCCACTGTGTAGGTAGAGACTAGCCCTTGCTCTTTCATAATCCGACCAATTCTACGCCTGGAAACGACGATCCCGCGTTCCTCGAGCTTGACCTTGATCTTTCGTGTACCATAAGCTTTTCGGTTGCTATGGAATATTTCTATAATCGCTTCGGTTACATCGTCTTCGTTCGTTAGTTCCTTCGCATCATAGTAAAACGTACTTCTTGCGATTTGCAGGACGTCGCACATTGCTGATACCGAGTATTTATCACGGTTGCTCTGGATGATAGCTACTTTCGTCCCATGATCAGCGCTGCTTGCTTTAGAATATCCACCTCCATTTTCAAACGTTGATTCTCTTTTCGTAATGCGATCAGCTCGTTCTCTTCTGACGAGCGATTGTCCTTCTCCTTGAAGGAACCCGTTGTCTGGTCTTGTTTGATCCAGCGGTCTAAAGCTGAGGCTGTGAGATTGTACTCCTCCACAATCGCTGCTCTGGATTTCCCATTTTTATAGAGTTCCACCAGTTGTTTTTTGAAAGCTGGAGTAAAGGTACGTCGTTCTTGTTTGGGCATTGTAGCGTTCCGCTCCTTCATGATGATAAGTATATTCTACAAGCCCTTATTTTTATTGTCCAACTAAGTGTAGACGATCCAGATTAATTAATTGCAGCTAAAAGTGGAATTAGAAATTATGCGTTTGCAGTTACCGAATCAGGAACGCCTGAAGTTAAAGAGATTCTAACTCGTCACTTGGTGGAAGCTTCTTGATATGCATGAACAAATTTATAGTTATATGGTAGAAAAGGGATGGTACCACGCTTGGGATATGAACGAACAAATCAATTTGGATCTCGATAATATTAATACAGCATTAAACATTTTTTTGTGAAATGGTCGGAAATATATGAGTTTTAAGATTGAAGGTAGAATCGTCAGCTAATTCCCGGATAAAAACCGATTAAACCTCACCTGACTTAATGTAAAAATTATTCAAATATTTTTTATTACGAAAAGGTAGGAGCAGGGAATTCATCAATTTTCAACGAAGTAAACTATAAGGTTTCTGTCTCGCACCTATATATGATTTAAATTTTTTTAGTTCCTGCTTCTTAATTGGCTAAAAAATTGTAAATTAAATCCTAACTAATCCAAGTGAAATCTGTTTAGCCCCCTAGAGAACTTGGACACTAAGAGTGTGTATGGTTTACACTATTAGTGATAGGGGCTGATGAAATGACAAGAAATAAACATTCAAAAGAATTTAAGAAGCAGGTTGTCAAAGAAGCAATAGAAACCGGGAATAAATCCGCGGTGGCGCGCCGCTATGAGATTGCGGTCAATATGCTTCACCGTTGGGTGAAAGAATTCGAAGAAGGCAAGTACGGTGAGACATCACATGATGCCGTTACAGGATTGGAATCGAAAGTGCTGGCTCAGGAAAACGATCAATTAAAGAAGTTGCTTGGTGAACAAGCCCTAGAGATTGCGATCCTTCGTGGCTTAATAAAAAAGAAAAACCCTCATTTGCTGACAAAGTTGAAGTAGCGGACAGCTACATTAACCAGGGATATGCCGTAACGCTTGTGCTGCGTTTGGTCCAAATTCCGAGATCCAGCTACTACTACCATAAGTTCAGTAAAGTAGTGGAGAAAACAGTAAGTGAGGGGCGCCAAGCACCCGGATATTCCATTCAGCAAGACGGCACCAAAGTGGCGGATGCTCAGATTCAGGAATGGTTAATGGAACTGGTAGCTGGGGACGGCTATACGTATGGCTATCGGAAACTAACCGTGGCGCTACGCCGGGAATACGGCCTTGTGATTAACAAAAAGAAAGTCTACCGATTATGCAAAGTGCTGGACATTCTGCGCCCACAGCGAAAAATTCACTCTAAATACCCGAGGAAACTTGCTCGAAACCGGATCATTACGGCCTCTAATCAACTTTTTGAGACCGATATTAAATATGGCTACATTGTAGGTGAGGATCGCTTCTTTTTTATTCAATCCTGCTTAGACGTCTACGACCGCTCAGTGGTCGCTTTCCACATTGGCTTACGTTGTGAAGCTACCGATGTGGTACGGACCCTGCAAACGGCCCTATTTAAACGTCAGTTGTTTGAGGCAGAATTAAAGCCTGTCATTCGTTCCGACAATGGACCTCAATTTGTCTCACATGTTTTTGAAGCAGCTTGTAAAGGCTTTGAAATAGAACATGAACGGATTCCACCGAGAACGCCGAACATGAATGCACACATTGAGTCTTTCCACCGGTTGCTGCAGGACGACTGTTTAGCTCGATATGATTTTGAGTCCTACAGCGAAGCCTATGAAGCAGTCACCGAGTTCATTCGATTCTACAATGAGCGGCGAATCCATTCCAGCATCCGGGATATGTCGCCAGACCAATTCTATGAGCAGAACCTGATTAAACCGATCCCAATTAAAGAAGTTCGTGTATAACTTAAGAAACTAAGCCTGGATGAGTAAGGGTGAGCTTGTGTCCAAACTCAAGGGGTTAATCCGAAATTGTTTTTTCCTAAGGCTATGTTAAATCTATTTGTTGATTACTGACCAAGTAATAACCGCCTTCGATAAGGCGGTTAAATAGCGAGTTGGATATCTTCAAATGGTACGTATTTGTTAGGTTCAATTTCTTTATACACCCGAACGTAAGTTACATTAAAGGTCGGAAAAGGTGCTAATGCATTTCTCGATGCAGATTCCATTTCTGTAATTTCCGATTCTTTCATACCCCAGTAAGTCTGACCTAAAGTCAAATGAGAATGATAGTTATCCAACTCGAAATAACGTTTGATAAGCTCAGGCGAGGGTGATACCGTTTCTACCAGTAGTTTGTGCAATTCGTATATCTCTTTCGATTGAACGCCCAGAAATACAACCGCAGTTCCGAACGTTGCTGGCTCTGTAAGCGATAATTGGAAACTTTGCACGGATGAGCAAGCTTCTCGCACTTTGTCAAGCCATATCATATCTTCGGTAAGTCCACCTTGAGCCTTCACAGTGATGTGAGGCTCGACAACTTCCCTAAGCCGATTGCTATCCCAACGATTACGAAATAATGCGATTTGTTCTTTGTACTCATCAGGGGGAACGATACCAATAAAATATTGCACTTTCACACCATCTTTCTAAGTATTTGACCTTTAATTTAGCAAGAATACGATGATTGACGGAGATGAACGTTTGTCTCCTTTACAGGAAACAGACATGATAACACTAACATATTTTTCTTGTTCGATGAGGTGTTTTCATATTCCTTGCTGTCTATAAAGCGAAACCATGCCAAATAATGTTGCAAATATTTAGTTGCAACACCATTGAAACGGTCCATCCATTTCTTCAATCGGCTGTGGTAGCTGTTTACGTTTTGGATGTGGTATACGCCTTTCACACGTTATTTCCCATCAGATTTGAATCGGTAATGAGCCAAGCCTTTCGTATTTGCGTACGAGCTGAATGCTCTCCACGAATCAGTACAAATAACATTTGAATCGGATAGATGTTCGCCAATCGCTTCATCCAACTTCGTTGTCTTAATACGCCCACGTCCAAGAACGCCAGAGTAGGTCATCTTCTGACGGTCACGGGCTACGAGGACGTAAACCTGGTCGTTGCTTATTCCACGATATTTGGATTTACCGCCGCGTTTTCGAGGCTTTCGTTCAACGAGATTCCGCTTGCCTTTTTCAGAGAACAGGAAATAGGTTTCGTCCATTTCGACGATACCTTGGAATGCTTCAGTTGGTATTTGCTTCAGCGCGGCGAGTATTTTGTGCCGCCAGTAAAACAAGGTGACATGTGTAACTTCACCAAGCAACTCTTCGGCACATTTCCTTAGCGAATAACCTTCAATCATGAATTCAATGAAACGAACCCAAAGATGTGGTCTACGCGTACGCTGAAGAGGGGTGTTTGTGAGGTCATTAAACGTTTGAATGCTGGATTTACAACGGTAACGCTGCCGTTTGACAATGCCAGCACGTGTTGTTACAGCATACTTCCCAAAACGTACGACAGAATGGGTTTGGCAATGCGGACACACAAGTCCATCATTGTGCTTCTGCTCTTGAATTTCATCAATTGCTCGAACTGGAGCCGACATGCCCTTGGTTCGGGATTGCAAGAAGTAGATAAGCTCCCGCTTAGCCGAAAAAATAATATTAAACTTTAACGAAAACATAGAGCATGCACTTAATGATATTTTAGAATTGTACACTTTTACATTGAGAATAAAGTATTTTTTACTCAGTGGTAAGATGAACATAAAGAAAAATTAAAAGAGCGTTGCAAAATAATATCCATAGGACAGCACCAACTCTATCTGTTAAATGGGTTAATTTTTGGTGTATTTTTCTTACATTTGGATAGCCAAAAGCCTACGGAATTAATTCCGTAGGCTTTCGATTATATGAAAATTCAGGGAGGAAATGTAGAATTAGCTTAATGCTTTTACTAAAGCTTCTCCAAATTCTTTAGCGCCATCTGGACCATCACCAGTGATAATATCATCATGAGCAACAACATGTTTTTCAACATATGTTACTTTATTCGCTTTTAATTGGTCTTTTTGTACATCTACTGGATAGCAAGTTGCTTCCCTTCCAGTAAGTAAACCCGTTTTAGCTACAGTAACCGCACCTGCACAAATTCCTGTTACAAGAACTTTATTAGTATACGCTTGTTTCAAGTAGTCTTGTAATTCTTTATTTTCCCATAGATGATCGTTCGTACCAGATCCACCAATAACAGATACAATATCATAGTCAGAAGCAAAAACGTCTGAGAAAATGACCTCAGCAGTTGCTTTACCTTCATAATCCCCTATGATTTCACCTGTTTTTGTACTTGCAATTGTCACATCAATTCCGTTGCTTTCCAATTCCGCTTTTGGTTGAAATAATTCGTCTTCATTGAAACGTTCTGGTGGTATAATTAAAAGTGCTTTTTTACTCATTTGTAGTTCCTCCTCATTAATGAAAAAGATTTGCCGGTAAGACGACCATTTCATTCTACTGCTTGTTTTCTTCACTGTGAAGAATGCACTTTTTTGTAAGGAGGTTACCGACAGGTTACAATTGATACAAATAAGGAGGTAAGAATTTATGCCAGATACATTTAGAGATGAAGTTAAAGAAAAGATTATAAATGGTGATTATAATTGTGAAAAAGAACTTACCTTATCAATTATAAGTGGTAAATGGAAAATTGTTATTTTATGGCATTTGGGGGTAGAAGGACCACATCGATTCAGTGATCTCCAAAGGCTTTTTCCAAAAATATCTCATAAAATATTAACGAATCAATTAAGAGAACTGATGGAAGATGGAATAGTTCATCGCGAGGTTTATCCAGAAGTACCACCGAAAGTGGAATATTCCATGACTGAATTGGGGATGACTTTACTTCCTATCGTTGAAATGATGTATGAATGGGGAAAAAATCGGATAGCAGAAATCATAAAAGAAATGGATATTTCGGAATTAAACAATTAAGCATAAGCTTACATTTACAATATTGCTTTACAAAACCTATTAGATAAAAGAAGCACCTTCACTTAACTGTAAGGAAGGTGCTTTTTTTCTACCCATCATTAAAAATTAAAATGTTCGAAGGGTCCAACACGACTAAACCAAGGCATTTTTAATCCATTTTATTAATCATTTTTAGTAACTTCCTTTATTATTTCAGTTGCAACCGTAACAGTGGCGCCGATATCCACAATTCATTCCTGGGTCAAGGACTTGTAAACGAAGTGATTTTCAATGTGGCACCCGTACTAGAAGTCAGAGGGTTGCAGAGGGTTGAATCTCTTAATCGACAAAGATAACTATTGTTTTAAGCATGTGCAACTGCTTCAACTGCGCTATGCGATTGATCGAACTGTTTCTTAGAAGTGTTAATACCGAATTATCCTCGGCCTTCGTAATGACCCCTTTTCGAAGGGTCATTATTATTTTCAGAGACGAACTTTTAAGACAAATGTAAGTTTTCTTTTCACTATTCCCCCCTTAATATCACTTGTATAAAACCAACTGCAGCTCCAAAATCAACTTTAGGCGGCACGACGGGATACACTTTGCGGTTCACGATGCCGTCGTCTTCCAGCTCCCGCAGCTGCGTCGTCAGCATGCGCTGCGTGATGTCCGGAATCAGCGATTTAGGCTCGCTGAAACGTTTGGTGCCATCTTTTCCAAGGTGCCACATGATGATCATTTTCCACTTGCCCACGGAGAGCGTCAGTTCTTTCTCGTAATTGAATACCTTGTCTTCATTTCTGCTCATGCTGCAGTCCGCCTCCTACACCGTAGTATACTTTTAGACACTATATAACAAAATTGTGCCTACTTCCAGTTTTGATACCTTCTCCTTATAATTAAGTTCAGCCTAGCGCATACTTAGTATATTCACACTCAAAGGAGGCACTCATTCAACATGAAACTTCAGCTTGCACTTGATCTGGTGAACATCCCGGAAGCCAAGGAAGTCGTCAAGGAAGTACAAGAATATATCGATATCGTCGAAATCGGCACTCCGGTCGTCATTAACGAAGGGCTTCTTGCCGTGAAGGAAATCAAGGAGGCGTTCCCGAGTCTGGACGTGCTGGCCGATCTAAAAATCATGGACGCCGGCGCTTACGAGGTCATGAAGGCTTCCGAAGCCGGGGCCGACATCATCACGGTGCTGGGCGCTACCGACGATTCCACCATCCGCGGCGCGGTGGAGGAAGGCCGCAAGCACGGCAAGAAAATTCTGGTCGACATGATCAACGTGAAAAACCTGGAGGAGCGCGCGCGCGAAGTCGATGCGCTAGGTGTTGATTATATCTGCGTGCATACCGGGTATGATTTACAAGCGGAAGGCGAGAATTCCTTTGAACAGCTTCGCATGATCAAAAACGTCGTGAAGAACGCCAAGACGGCGATTGCAGGCGGGATCAAGCTCGCCACACTGCCGGAAGTCATCGAGGCGTCCCCGGATCTGGTCATCGTCGGCGGCGGCATTACAGGCCAGGCGGACAAGCGTGCCGCGGCAGCCGAAATGAAGCGGCTGATTTCGGCGCGTTAAGCGATGGCGCAGTCCATCAAGCGCCATGCGGCGCATATCGTGCAAGAGCTCGAGCATGCCGCATCGCTGCTCACAGAAGGCGCCGGCGAACGGCTGACGGAAGCGATTCTCGAGGCCGAGCGTATTTTTGTGGCGGGGGCGGGACGCTCCGGCCTCATGATGAAGGCTTTCGCGATGCGCCTGATGCATCTGGGGCTGCAAGCCCATGTCGTGGGCGAGACGGTAACACCAGGTATTACTAAGGGTGACCTGTTGCTGATCGGCTCCGGTTCGGGCGAGACGCGGACCTTGATCGGCATGGCCGAAAAGGCGAAGGCGCTGGATGCGGACGTCGCCGCACTCACCATCCAGCCGCAGTCGACGATCGGAGCGCGGGCCGACATCGTCGTCCAGCTGCCGGGCGCGCCGAAGGACCAGGCGTCCGACCTGGATTTGACGGTGCAGCCGATGGGATCGTTGTTCGAGCAGACGCTTCTGGTTGTGCTAGACGCCGTCATCCTTCGGATCATGGAATCACAGAGCCAGAACTCCGGCAAGATGTACGGCAATCACGCGAATCTGGAATAACGGACAGGAGGGAAAGGCAGGCATACTCAAAGGTAAAACGGCTATTTATTACATGCGCTGGAAAGGGGATCGGTCTCGCGGTCGCCCGCACCCTCGCACAGGAAGGTGTCGTCCGGGCCTGATGGCGTGGTTCGCGTCCGACCTGGAACGCGCGCAGAAAGAACTGAAGGAGACGTACGGCTTCGACGCCGCCATCGCGGTTGCCGACGTCGGCAACCGCGGCGAGGCCGAAGCGGCTGTCGCCCGCTTGATCGGCGAGCTCGGCACCGTCGATATCCTGATCGACAACGCGGGAACGGCGACGTTCGGCACCGTGGCGGACATGGATCCCGAGGAGTGGCAGCATATCGTTCAGGTCAACCTGATGGGGACGTACTATGTTACACACGCCGCGTTGCCAACGATGCTGGAGCGCAAGTCTGGCGACATCGTCAATGTCGCGTCCACGGCCGGAGAACGCGGCTTCGCGACGGGTTCGGCCTACTGCGCGTCTAAATTCGCCGTGATTGCCTGACGGAATCCCTCTTCCATGAGGTCCGCAAGTCCAACATCCGGGTCGTCGCCTTGACGATGCCGAGCACCGTGAACACGGAGCTCGCCGTCAGGACGGGCTTGCCGGTCGGCCCGGAGGAGCGGATGATGCAGCCCGAGACGTGGCGCAGCTGGCGATCGCGGCCCTCACGCTGACGTCGCGCGTCGTATTGAAAACCGCGGGCATTCTCACGACCAACCCGCAATAATCACCGGCATACGCAGAAAGGGCATCCTGACCGGATGCCCTTTTGCGATGTCTGTCCTTATTCGAGTCTCTTCCCGATCCCCAATGATATCCGAACGGGTCGGCCAGTCGGAAGATCCTCCAGCCGTGCTCCTCGCCGATCGGGAAGATCTCGGGGCGCCTGCGCCGATCGCCTGCACGACCATGGCATCCGGGTCGTCGACCGTCAGGATCATCCGAACGGTGCTCCGACCCGCAGTTTCCGGTCTCCAGTCCGAGTCGTCCTGGATCCAGAAATTCGCCTCGCCGACGATATGCTTCCCTTTGTCGTCATCCAGACGGTACAGCTCGGCCGCTCCGAATGCCGCCTTGTAGAAAGCCGCGGCTTTCGACGCGTCCCTGCGGTACGGCTCGCTGCTTTTGCACCCGACACCGTGAATCGCGCCTTCCTTCCAGTTCGCCGTTTCGCAAGCGTTTCCTTCCGCAAGGCGCCGTTTACGCAGCGGGCCCGGTCTTTTCGGTACTCCGGCGCGAGCGAACGGTAACAAGCGAGCGTGTCCGGCGAATCGGCTAGCCGGGGGACTTCGCAGACACGAATTTTCATGTCCGTTCACCGTTCCCCCGCCCACTTGCCCGTCTGGACACGATTTTTCGTGTTTCCCCACCTGTGTCCGTGGAAAAAGGCTATCCCCGGTCGTCATCGAATCGGCCCTGGGATAGCCCCTGCAAAATCAATTATTCCCGTACTGGAGCTCGCTCACCATACCACGAAGCACGCTACCCACCGGCTCGGCCGGGCGGCCGAGCAGCTTCTCGATGTCCCCGCTCTCGATGTCCAGATTGCCTTCGCGGATCGCGCGCTGAATCGCCACCACAATCGGCACCACGGGCTCGGGCACGCCGGTGCCCGCCATGATAGAGGCGTACGTCTCGTCATCCACCTGCTGCACCGGAACATCGCGAACCAGCACGCCGACAAGCTCCGCGGCGAACTGCTCCTGCGTGAGCGGCTTGCCCGAAAGCTCATAAACGGTGTTCTCATGACCGCTTCCGGCCAGCACGGCTGCAGCCGCGTGCGCATAATCGCGGCGCGCCGCCCATCCTACCCGGCCGGATCCCGCCGACGTCAGCCAGGGCGCGCCGCCGAGCACCGCCTGAACGGTGCCGATCTCGTTCTCGGTGTACCAGTTATTGCGCAGGAACGAGTACGGAATGCCGCTGTCGCGGATTGCCGCTTCCGTCGCCCTGTGAACTTCGGCGAGGAAGATGGTGCTGTCGTCCGCGCGGCCGATGCTGGTATAGGCGATGAAGCCAACGTTCGCGCGCTTCGCAGCCTCCACCGCGGCCTTATGCTGCCGAATGCGCGTTTCGTTGTCGCCGTCCGTGGAGATCAACAGCAAACGGTCGATGCAAGCTAACGTGCCGGTCGAACGTCTCCGGCTTGTCAAAGTCGCCTTCACGCACGTCGACGCCGCGGGCGCGCAGATGCTCCGCCTTCTTCGGATCGCGCACGCTCACCGCCACATTTTCCGCCGGCACGGTCTCCAGCAGCTTCTCCACCGCCATCGAGCCCAGCTTGCCGGTTGCGCCTGTCACCAACAATTTCATCGGAATCCCTCCATATTTTCGTTTTGTTGTAATAATTGTCGTTATAACAACACTGATTACAACTTATTTATAAAAAAAGCTCATGATGAGCTTTTTTATTGAAACTGCAACGCGAGCTGCGCCAGCGTGGTCTTCTCCAGCCGCCGCTCCATGGCCGCCTGCGCTTCCGCGAACTCCGCGCGCAGCGTGGGCCGACAGGACAGTCTGGGCTCGGCCCGCCGTGGACGTAGAACAGCTGTCCTTCCTCGACGACGTCCACTGCGCGGTAGACATCGAGAAGCGTGATCTCATCCGGAGCCTTCAGCAGAGACGCACCGCCCACGCCGAGACGCACGTCGACCAGACCCGCTTTCTTCAGGTTGCCCATGATTTTGCGGATTATGACGGGGTTCGTGTTGACGCTTCCCGCGATAAAGTCGCCGGTGCATTCCTTTGGGCTCACGGCGATCAGGGACAAGATATGGACCGCTACGGAAAAGCGGCTGCTTATCTGCTTCACTTCGCATCACTCCGTTGTAACCATTCTGTTTACTTCCGATCGCCATGTCAATCACAAGTCATCATCGCCCGCCGCATGCACATATCTATCTGTAAGTAAGTGTGATGAGGAGGCTGCTCCATGCGGCATTATGAGATCGGTTCCACTGGAACCGGCTGGATTGGGATTTTCCCGACGCGCGGATGAAGGAGACGTTTGAAGCCAACCAATATTGGCGCACGGCGATGCCGGCGGCATCAAGTTGGAACGGCAGGGACGGTATTATGTGTCGGTGCCGCGCTAGGCGCAGGACATCCCTTCCACGATGAACAGGATCGTGCTGAAAGACGGCATGCCGGTGCTCGACGCTTTCCCCAGCTGGGCGTGGAACCAGGCGGGCAATGTCCGCGTGCTGCAGTCGGTGCTGAAATCGACGAGTACAACCGGATGTGGCTGCTGGACAAGGGAAAAATCGCCTACGCGCCTTCGCCGGAAGGGTCGCAGAAGCTGATTGTGCTCGATTTAGGCACGAACCGGCTGCTTGATTACATCGTCATTCCGAATGAAATCGCGTCCTACCGGAGTACGTTCCTGAACGACCTCGTCGTCGACAACCGGAACGGGTTCGTGTACATTACCGATTCCCTCGGGATGGCCGGACCATCCGCTGGAAGGCGGCATTATCGTGTACGATATGCCGACGAGAACGCTGCGGCGGGTGCTCGACCGTCATTACAGCACGCAGGAGTTACAAACCGGTACTCCGGGAGAAGCCGGTGCGCATCGGTGCGGACGGTGCCCGGCAGCACGGCGGCGACGTCTGCCAGGATCGCAGGTATCCAGACCGTTCTCTTTATTGACATGTGATTGATCAAGTAATTTTCAGCCGGAATTTGTTATCATCCTATCCCAAAATCATTAAATATATATAAACCAAAACTAAGATCGGCTTAAGACAGGAGGCATGACGGAAAAGCCGGCTGCGGCGAAGCGTTCAGTGCACCACCGGGAACCAGCCCGGCGCGCCCATGATGCCCTGCCAGAGCGGATCCGGGATGACCAGCCGGCGCTGATCCTTCTTGCTGAGCGTCGTTGCGATCTCGGCCTCCCGGCCTTCCGCGACCTTAGCGACCCAATCGGGCTCCATGATCAGTTCGCGGCCGAGGGCAACCAGCTCCGCGCCCGTCTCAAGAGCCTCCAGCGCTTCCTCGGGCGTATGTATGGAGCCGACGCCGATGACGGGCGTCCGTCCGCTGGCCATATCCACAATCCATTGCAGCCGCGACTTGCTATCGTCCGCCCCGACCCGCGGTTTGGAACGGAAGTCCATGAGCGACACATGGAGGTAGTCCAGCTCCCGGCCCGCGAGCACGTCGACCAGCTTCAACGTGTCGTCCATCGTGATGCCGTTCTCCTCCGGTTCTTCCGGCGAGAAGCGGTATCCGACGGCAAACGGCCGTTTGGCATGCTCGGCGACGACTCGCTTCACCTCTTCCACCACCGCGAGCGGAAACGTCAGCCGTTTCGCTAGATCCCCGCCCCAGCGGTCGTCGCGGCGGTTCGTATGCGGCGAGAAAAACTGCTGCAGCAGGTATCCGTTCGCGCCGTGAATCTCTACCCCGTCGAAGCCCGCCTCAATCGCCCGCCGCGCCGTCTCCCCGAAGTCACGCACGATGGCTTCGATCTCGTCATCATGGAGCGGTCTTGGCCTGACATTCCCGTTCTGTTCCGACGGCACGTCGCTCGCGCTCACGATATCCTCGTCCTGCACCAGCTCCGGCGGGCACAGGCGCCCGCCGTGGAAAATCTGCAGCAGCGCCACGGCGCCTTTTTCATTGATCGCGGACGCAAGACGCCGCAGGCTTGGGATCATGTCGTCCGTGTCGGCGCCGAACTCGCCGGCGAACCCTTTGCCGTTGCGGGTGACATAGGTGCATGCGGTCACGACCATGCCGACGCCGCTGGCCCGACGGATGTAATAGTCGACCTCGGTGTCCGACACCGTCCCGTCCTCATTCGACGACCAGTTCGTCATCGGGGCCATGACGATTCGATTGTCCAGCCGGATGCCACTTCGCAGCGTAAAGTCTTCAAATAATGGCTTATATTGGGGTTTCATGCGCAAGTTCTCCTTATGAATGATTAGACCTCAACTAGTTTGTTCAACAACGGGAAAAACATGCGAAGATGGCGAAACACGATAAAAAGGAGATACGGATACGGTACGTCGTGACCAATCGGTACGGAAGATGAGCGCGCATGAGCCGCAACGAATATGGTATCCAGCATCAATGAAGTGATCGATCACATCCATTCACACTTGGACCTACTCGGCGGCGGACCGCCTTCCGCCTGACATAGGCGCTCGCATGAAGAAGAGATCTTGACGCAAAGATGCGCAAAAAACCACTCCGGTATGGTAGGTAAGGTATGGAGTGTTTTTTTGCGCGATCGGCGCAGGATTGCCGATGATCCGAGGATAGGTCCAGCCAATCGATTTCTCGCGGTTCAGCTTGATCCGGCCGCGGCACATTCATTTATCGCACGCGGGTTACGATTTGAACAGATTCGTAACAATCTCATACGAATGCAGGCGAGCCTTATGGTCGAACACCTGGGCAATGACCATCAGTTCGTCCGCCTGGGTGTCGTCCAAGAACGATTGGAGCTTAACTTTCACCGTTCCCGGACTGCCGAAGATGGAAGACCCGAGCTGCTGATGGACCGCCCGCTGCTCGTACTCGGTCCATAGACCATCCATACTTCTGACCGGCGGCTGCAGCGGAATTTCTTCGCCCCGGATCAGATTCAGGAATTGCTGCTGAAGCGTCGTTCCCAGCCGGTTTGCCTCCTCATCCGTGTCGGCGGCGACAACATTCACGCCGACCATCGCGTAAGGCTTTTCCAGCGCCTTCGAAGGCTTGAAGGAACGGCGGTACAACTCCAGCGCCGGCACGGTATTGACAGGCGAAAAATGACTCGCGTAGGCAAACGGAAGACCGAGCTGACCGGCCAATTGGGCGCTGAACCCGCTGGAGCCGAGCAGCCAGACAGGAATCGATAACCCTTCGCCGGGAATCGCCTTGACGGGCATGGGTCCTGACGCCAGCGAAGGATCGAAGTACGCTCGCAGCTCATCCAGCTGCTCCGGGAAATCCTCGGCGTCATTCCGGCCGCCGCGGCGCAGCGCGCGGGCGGTACGCTGATCGGTACCCGGCGCCCGTCCAAGTCCGAGATCGATGCGTCCCGGATACAGGGATTCAAGCGTTCCGAATTGCTCCGCGATCACGAGCGGCGAATGATTCGGAAGCATGATCCCGCCTGAACCCACTCGAATCGTTGACGTTCCAGCGGCGACGTGCGAGATCACGACAGAAGTGGCCGAGCTCGCGATAAAAGGCATATTGTGGTGCTCCGCAAGCCAATACCGGTGGTATCCCCACTTCTCGGCATGCCGGGCAAGATCCAGAGTGTTCCGGAACGATTGGGCGGGACTGCCGCCGGCAACGATCGGAGACAGGTCAAGCACCGAAAAAGGGATATCGGTCAGTTGTTTGGTTGTATGATCAGCAGTCATTCGGATATCCTCATTTCCTTTTTCATTAGGTTCCTTCACTGTAGTATGTCCATTGACCGTGCCGTCATCGCCTGCGAAAGAAAAACCGTCAGGGAACGTCCCCGACGGCTCTGCAAGATTGGTTAAACGATGTAGGTTACTTGTTGCAGTTGAGATGCACGAAAAGCCCGGCCTTCCGGGCCAGGGCCCTTCCGTATTCCTCCGACAAATCAGCCTGCATCGGAGATGCCCGCTTTGCGTCTTCTCTCCAGCTCTCGTTCCAGGCTCTGCGGCCTTGTCGACAGTCACGTACCAATCGAAACGCGCGTTTACATAATCGCCGTCCTGTTGGAACGTCCACATGCCGTGGCCGGTCAAATCGCCTGTGCCCTTCAGCGAAATGCTGTGGAGCACCTGCTCGCCCGTTTTGCAGGACTGCCAGCGCAGCTTGTACGGCAGCTTGCTCTTCGACAGAATGACGTACACCTCGTCACCGGTCTCCGGGGCTTTGTCGGCCGAGTCGATCTTCAAGTACACGTCGGGTTACCATCGCTGATAGTCCGGGAAATTCCAACAGATTTCGAAAACCTCCCGAATGTCTCCTTAAATTCACCATTCCGTCGGCTTATAGTACTCGTTCGCAGCCATTTTTCCTCCTGTATCGGATTACGGGTTGTATTCCAACTCATGTTTCTATTTGTAATAATAAACCAAACTGCAAATTCTGGTAAACGTGTATCTCAAAATTTTCCCAAAAAGAAACATCATTATTTGCCATTTTTCAACGTTGAAGTCTTACTTTTGAGTAAATAATTTTGGTGTCTAAAAAAGTTTCAAAAATTCTTTTGCTGCTTTTGATAAATAACTATTCTTCCTCCAAATTACTTTGGGTTCAGATATTAAGGTCTGATCCTTTAGTTGAATGACTCTTAATCCTCCCATTGAATGGAGGGATAATAACGAGAGCGGTAAGATCGTTGCACCAAACCCCGATGAAACGAGACCAAGTAACATAATTAAATCCTGACATTCGCACAATATATTTGGTTCTAAATCTAACCGTTGAAATTCATTGACAATTTGTCCATACGCACCTAAACCATAGTTTGGTCGCAGAAGAATCAATGGCAAATCGATGATTTCCTCTAACCTGCATTGTTCTGATCCACTCCACGTCCATTTTTCAGGCAAAACAAGCACATATGGATCACTTTCCAATGCCATTTGAGAGATACTTTTTTCTGTTATTGCACTATTTGTTATCGCAATCTCAATCTGACGTTTAGATAACATTTTTATGAGATGAATCGTTTCACCTTCCCATACTTTGAAAGTAAGACCAGGATTTTTCTCACGAATATCTACCACCTTAGAAAGAATTAAAGATGCACAATAAAGATTGGATCCAACAGATAAAATCCCACTGGCGCCTTTCCTCAATTCTTGAACTTCAACCATTGTTTCATCAAGTTTATTTAAAAGTTCTTTTGCTCGAAGAAGTAATCTTTCCCCCTCCAAGGTTAAATTAAGACTTTTGTTATCTCGATCAAATAAAACGACGCCTAGCTCTTCTTCCATTTGTTTGAGTTGTTTGCTCAAAGGGGGTTGAGCAATATTTAATTTCTTTGCAGCGGTCGTGATCTTACCTTCTTCTGCTATAGTGACAAAGTATTTTAACTGTCGAATATCCAAGATGAAACCTCCATCATACACAAAAGATATAGTAAATAGATAAAACAGATATTTTAAGTATTGTTAAATTACGTATACACTTAGATGTAGTTTTATTCATAAGTTGAAGGAGTGTGACTTTGATGATCAAAAAAAATATTATACAATTTCCAAAGCTTTTATCGGTTGGGAATATATCGAATGGATTTGTGGCCTGGCTTTTTGGTTCAGCAGGAACCATTATTAATTGTTTTACAAGCTGCTGCAAATGGTCATTTGTCTGGTAGCATAACCAGCTCATGGATTTTCGCCATTTATGGGATGGGGGGACTCCTAACGCTCATCGTCTCCTTATATTATGGGCAACCCATAGGCTATGCCTTTTCAATACCTGGAGCCATTCTTGTCGGCTCAAGCTTAACCCATTATTCTTTCAACCAAGTGGTTGGTGCCTATATTATAACCGGGATCCTTATTTTTCTTTTAGGATTATCTGGCCTTGTTACAAAATTGACGAAGGTTTTGCCTATGCCAGTTATGATGGGGATGGTGTCAGGCGTCTTACTCCCTTTTGGAACTGAAATGATCGGCTCGATTGTAAAAAATCCTTTACTCAACGGAATCCCATTACTTGTCTTTCTTGCTCTTTCTTTTTTCTTACGATTTTCAAAAAAGTTTCCGCCTATATTAGGGGCGATCATTGCAGCAATTCTTTGTCTTAAATTTTTGCCAAACGTTTCTGTACAGCCTCTCCATATAACAATGGGCATTCCCCATTTTATCATCCCATCATTTAGTTTTTCCGTTGTAGGGGAACTTGTCATTCCATTACTCTTAACGGTTATTGCCATTCAAAATGCCCAAGGGATTGCTATGTTAGAGCCCCATGGCTATCGTCCACCGATCAATGCCATGACCAATTGGAGCGGAATCGGTACCATTATAAATGCTTTTTTTGGGGGCCACCCAGCCTGTATTGCAGGTCCCATGACGGGCTTACTTGTTAATAAAGAATCAGGCAAACATGAACATAGGTATGTCGCTGCTATTGTATTAGGAGTATTATCCTGTCTATTAGCTCTATTCTCTCCAATAGCTTCGCAAATGCCACATGTCATTCCTGCCTCATTAATTCAATTACTAGGTGGCGTCGCCATGATTAGTGTACTAGTTGACTCTTTGAAAATGAGTTTCTCTGGTCCATTCAAATCAGGCGCCCTCTTTTCCTTTATAATCACAATCTCTGGGATCTCAATTCTCCATATTGGAGCGCCATTCTGGGGTCTGGTTGGGGGTACCTTGGCCACCTTATTCTTAGATAAACAAGATTTTTATAAATCCGAATCAAGTTACCAAAACAATGAAACTAACTTGAGTGAAGCTCTTTGCAAGGACAAAATTTCCTAACACCGTTTCTTTAGACCTCGGATACATCTCATGAAAAAAAATAAATGACACCTAGACATAGTGTAGTCTAGGTGTCATTTATTTCTTTGTATAGAATAAAAACCTCATTTACTTATTCTTTGGGTGATGGCGCATAAGGTACTATTACCTTCTTCGCTTCCGGTGTGGCCGTTCTCCAACCTGCTTGCTGAGATTGACGAATCCATCGGGATAACTTCTTACCGCTATTAGACGTTTATAGCAGAACTTGTCGAACGGTACCCGATAGCCACCCATGCCCTCTCTGGCAACACAGATGATGTGAAATTTTCGGGGTAGCTGAATAAACACCAGGTAGGTAAATATATCATTGTTACACATCAGTCCGGATGGACTATAAATCGACGAGTTAGCTGAAGGAGACTTGATCGTCAACGTGCCAGCCTACAACAGCAAGCTCCAGTTCATCACTTAGGCAGTACTACTCGAAACTTCCCTCAGCTAACCCATTTGCATTTCAAAATATTCCTGAAGTCCCCGCTTTCCCTCTTCCGTTACTTTAATAGCCCTAGAACCGGGCATCGCTTCCACCCAGCCAAGCTCTTGAAATTTGATCACGATCCCGTAACCCAGTGATCCGGCTAGGTGATGCTTGCGTTCGCTCCAATCGAGGCATTTTTTCGTGAAAGCTCTACGCTTCCTCCGAAGTGCCACTAAGTCAACGCCGAAGTCTGTGAAGAATGCGCTCCCTTGCTCCGTCAACTGGAAGTCCGTTATCTCCTCCGAAATAATGCCCTTCTGCAATAAGCTCTCGGTCAGTGCTACCCCGAACTCACCGGCAAAATGGTCATAACAAGTCCGTGCTTTTTTCACCGCTCTGGCCTGCGTCGATTCCCGCAAAGACTGAACCGGAATCATCGGCGATATAGATAACAATGTTTCCAATGTACCGGCAACATCTGGATTCATTTGATAATAATGATGGCGGCCTTGTCGTTGTAGTGTGACGACGGAAGACGTCAACATTTTTCCGAGGTGGAAGCTAGCCGTTTGCGGTTTGATTCGCGCCATAAAGGCCAGCTCTGATGCCGGGTGCATCCGACCGTCCAGCAAGGCCACCAACATCGCCGCCCGACTAGGCTCTGCGAGAATGGCGGCGATCTCTGCCACATTTACATTGGACTCCATAAGCGTTTTCCTCCCTCCTATTCATAGCTAAACGCCCAGCTAAGATTAAGGAAATCATCCCAACAGCAAGCGTAAATCCTACTATAGCACGAAAAAGGCCATAATGTGCCGATAGTAAACCAACACCGATAATAGGAATGCCAACACCGATATATACGCAGATGTAGAGGCTAGAGATGATCTTTGCTTTGTGCTCAGGCGGCGCGATGGCGTTGACCAACTGCATGCTGCCTTTGAAAGATAGTCCTTGTCCGATTCCGGCAGTCGCAGTGCCGATGAGCAACGACATTGCGGAGCTAAGAGGAACCGCCACTACGATAAGCGTCAAACCTAGGCAAAGCGTCAACAGGCCTGCCAACATTGAAGTGGATGTGCCTACGTTTCGACTTAGTAGCTGTGTGAGGACAGAGGCGCCGAGCATTAGGAAGACGACACCACCTGCAAATGCCAGATTGCGAATACCTAGCAGCGATGCGATATATGACGGAATGACGGACATAAACAATGCGGTGACAGCCCATGCGGTCATCGCAGTTAATGCGGCAGATGTGAATGACCGCCTGACTTCGCCGGTAAGCCGCTGCGACTCTCGGGAGACTTGGGATTGTTGGGAATGATTCTGCGTTTGTACTTGAACCGTTTCCCTAAGTCCGATGATCCCTAGTAAACAGGGCAAGACGAGTAGCCAATGTACCACGTACGGAGACACATCCGCATAGGAGGCGTATTGGGCGGCTGCACCGCCGATAAGGGGGCCTATGGCTGTTCCGCCCGCTGTCGCGATTGACGCCGCAAGCGCCGCCGACTGCTTGTTCGGATAGGGGTTCAACTCCATTAACGCAGCAGACCCTGCCCCACTGAGCATACCTACAGCAATCCCTTGCAAAGCTCTCGCTACGAACAGCATCCATATCCCAGAGGAGCATGCAAACAATACGGAGGCCATTATCGAAGTCACGGATCCAGCCGCAATCAGTTTCTTTCTCCCATAGCGATCCGACGCCTTGCCAAACAACGCTAACGAAGGAATCAGCACCACGGCATAGGTAGCAAATATCAGCGTAAGGACGAGCGGCGAGAAGCCGTATCTCATCTGATATAATTGGTAAAGGGGCGAAGGAATATTAGTACTCATCATTAAAATCAACATTGAATAAAACACTAACCAGAACGATTTGGTCATATTCTACACCGACTCTCTATAGTAGTTGTTGTTGTACCCTTTTGATTGTACAAGCGGATCACTACCATGTGCATCGAAGTATGAAATGCATGACAATAGTTCTTTGCATCAGTTTAATTGAACAAAACCGCCCTTTAATAACATCAAAGAGGAACTGATCTCGCCACAGCTCCATATTAACGTAATCCTTTAGTTTAGAGGATTACAGTCTTTTTGCGTTATTAAATCTATGTATGCCAAATCCCTTTCTATAGGTCGAATGGAGACGGTACAAAATGGATTCGTACGAAAGATCAAGAATTAAAGACGAAGTTCGATACGAAGTCGAAAGTGAAGTTCGGGATGAAATAGCAGCAGAAGATAAGCAGAGGCGGCACCTCTTTCAAAGGTACTCGCCTTTGCAGCGTTCGCGGTAATCATTATTTATATTTTAGGCTTAATGTGTTTGGTTTTTTCGGAATCCGCTGTTTCAATCGTTGCCATTTCAGTTTTCTTTTACATTTTAAGCACATTAATTTATACCGTCTTATACGGCTGGTGGATACCCGAAAGATGGACGCGATCATGGATTGTAGTACGAATCCTTCTTGTTCCATAGACCGGAGCGATTACAATTGGCGGTGTGATTTTACTATTAAACTTCTTACTTACGATGTTCTTAAAGACAAACGGTTATTCCGGTATTCTTTGGTGAATTTGATGTGAATAAATACTTTCCTTCTTCGCAACTCGATTTTTCCCATATGCTTATTTCTCCAAAAATGCACCTCAACGGTTTATAATTCATGATGAAATGATTCATTTTCAGTCATGAAATGTCGAAAAATAAGACCAGAATCATTAAGGTGGTTTCGACAGAATATTGTTGGCATCGTATACTTTATATAGTTCAAATGGACTATGTAAGGGTAACGATTATAGCCAATCGATAATGACAAACCTTTCGAAAGAAAGGGATGCAAAGCTATGGATCGAAGGAGCATCCCTTTATGATCGCCAAGTTGCCGATTTGGGTGAGTATTTGCCATCATCCATTTCTGGGTTATTTTTTTATTGATAAAGGAGGAGAATCCAGCAGCAAAGATAATGATAGTTGACGATCAAGTCAGTATTAGAATGCTTTACCCAGCACTCTTAACTGCCTCAGGTCACGAGAAGCCGGGGGCAGTATTTCTGCAAAGATTATCGGAGGTCAGACAGGAGCAAACACAATACTTAAGGCAAATAAACTGGTAAGAGTAACAAAAATGTTTGCAGGTCGGGTTTGTGTTGGAAGATATTGTACGGAAATATATGAATTAATCGAAAACACGACCTTCGATGCAAATAATATTAAGAAGCTAGCATAATTCTTGGAGGTTATAAGATTGAAATACTAGGAAAAGCACCATTATTCAATAACCTCAGCGATCAGCAATTGCAAAGTATTTCAAGAGTCAGCAAGGTGAAAACATATAAAGCAGGGACGATCCTCTTTCGTGAGCACGAAATGGGATTGATTTTTTATATCGTGATCTCGGGCAGCGTGAAAATCTACACATCCAATCGTAACAGCGGCGAGGAAGAAATCTTGACGGTATTTGCTGCGGGTGAAGCGTTCGGAGAGCTATCATTGCTGGAAGGTAAACCGCGTTCGCGCCACTGCTCAAGCTATTGAAGATACACAGATCCTTTCATTATCGGCTCATGACTTTACCAATTTATTAAAAGATAACTTTGATATTAGCCTAAGCATATCAAAGAATTATGCGGTAGACTTCGTGAAACCAACCAAGAAGTCCAAGATCTTACATTTTTAGATGCAAAAGAACGAGTAGTCAAAAGCCTGGTGAAGCTCGCGATCAAGCATGGGAACCGAACCGGGAATATCAAAAAGTAAGCTGGAGAAAGCGGTGGTTGAATGAAAGAAAGTCACTCCAGTCAATACCAGTACGTTGGCTTCCGAATTAACAAAAATTTTTACAATAGGAACGGCGTTTTGGTTGTACCCAAGTTATCTGTACTTACACGTAGAGACATTCAATATTTATTGCACCAAGGTATAGCGATAAAAGAAGATGACGTAGAGCAAGCATCTATTCTTCATCTCGTCAATTCTGCAATTAATGAAATTAAAGTCGCGTTTGATAAGGTACGTTATTTAAAACATATACCATTAAATTATGTTCACGAAAAAATTATTCCCGTTGTTACAGTAATGAGTGAACATCCGGATCTGCATCATATTTTTACCCACCTAAAGCAACACGATGAATATACTTACAGGCATAGTATCGGGGTTGCAATTATATCCCAACTTATTGGTAGAGCGAGAGGCATACGAGCGCAAGAACTATTAGAGTTAACCATTGCAGGATTTTTACATGATATTGGAAAGGTAAAGATCCCTGATGAGATCATTAATAAACCGGAAAAACTAACCCCTGATGAGTTTCATCAAATAAACCAACATACAGTTTATGGTTTTGAAATAATGAGACGTACTGCCGGGATCACATGCAGACAAGCACTTGTCGCTCTACAGCATCATGAACGTGAGGATGGCAGCGGATATCCATACGGAGTGAACGGAACAATAATTTTATCTTTTATTTCTTCATCGTTCTTTAGAATGTCCGCCCAAGTCTCAAACGCGCTGTCTATTCTATCTTCTCTCGTTGGATTCAATGATATTTCCCCGATAAATGCCTTAAAATGGTCGTTTAATTTCACTAAATTACCTCCTGTTAGCTTGTTAGCACTCACTAGATTTCGTATAATCTATTACTTTTAGTGTCGCATAGTTTGGGAATGTAATCTGAAGAGCATACTAAGAGACGCTCTCGGAATAGTGACCATTAAAATAAATCAATTCAGATAGATCATTGATTTATCGCAAAGATAAACAATTTGCCTTTTCCTACTTCTGGACGCTCCCGCTTGGGCTACGCCCACAACTTTTATATCAATTCCCTCCTGTCTTAATCAATATTTTTTCCTACCGAAAAAGGAACGTATCGACCGACCGCATCTGGAACATGCAGGACAGCTTGCCCTCCGCTACATAAAATTGAAATGCATAGTGGCAAGGCGGCAGCGCCATCCGGTCCACCTCCGCCGGATTCCAGGCTACGACCAAATGTCTGCGGGAATCGGGATTATGCTTTATCTGCTCGACAACCTGGCTGATCTGGTCGATATGCCGGCCGTCCGGCGCGGGCCAAGAGCGCCACTGCGAGCCGTAGACCGGTCCCAGATCGCCGTTCTCATCCGCCCACTCGTCCCAGATGGTGACCCCATTGTCCTGCAAATAGCCGATGTTCGTATCCCCGCTCAAAAACCAGAGCAGCTCATGAAAGATCGACCGCACATGCAGCTTCTTCGTCGTCAGCAGAGGAAAGCCTTCCGCTAAGTCGACCCGAAGCTGGCGGCCGAAAACCGATATCGTGCCGGTTCCGGTGCGGTCCCCTTTTTGTACGCCATGGTCTAAAATATCCTGAAGCAAATCCAAATAAGCTTTCATTGTTCACCTCTAATAATAAATTTCTTCGCCGCGGCGTGTGAAATGAATAAATATCATTATATAACGAGTTTAGGTTTTTAACTATAGATTCATTCCCCTGCATGAAACCTGATATTCCCAGCATCGGGCAGTGCCGTTGCTCCGGCCGCCCGGTTCAATCGAGTGAAACGTGCTTTTGAAGGAGTTGAATAAATGCTCGTGCAGCGCCTCCGATATATTTACTTTTAAGGTAAATAATACCTACTTTCCTGCGCAGCGAGGGATTCGACAACGGAATCACCTTCAAATCCCGCGTATCGTATAACTCCAGCAAGGTCTTTGACAAAATGGACACTCCCGCTCCGGCCCCAATCAAGAGCAGCAAAGATTCGATGGTCGTGGTTTCAATCCGGGGATGTAATTGAAAGCCCTTAACCGAGCATACCGAATCAATCATTTGACGGCACCGATGCGTTGCGGGGAACATCACGACATGCTGATTTCTGATTTCATCAAACGGGACAGTCGAATGCCCGGCCAACGGATGATCCTGATTCGTCACCAAATAAAATTCTTCTTCATAAAGCGGTATCTGCTCAAAGCGTTCATCCTCTTCCGTCAGAATCGTCACGGCGAAATCAAGCTCCTCCAGAATCAGCGGCCTTGTGACATCCTCCATTCCACGTAATGTAAACTGCAGCTTAGGATGCGCCTTGTAGAACTCGCCCAATAAGCGGGAAACAAGCTCATTGATTTCGCCGATCAAGGCGGCAACCGCAAGCGATCCGCGCTCGGAGCGCTGCCATTCATGAATTTCCTGACGGGCTCCCGCCAAAGAAGCAAAGACCGTATGGCAATGCTTATATAAAATTTCCCCGGCTGCCGTCATCGATATTTTTTTGCCGATCCGGTTAAAAAGGGGAACGCCCAGCTCGTCTTCCAGCAGCTTGATTTGATAGCTCAATGTGGGCTGTGTGATTCCCAGTATTTCAGAGGCCCTCGTAAAATGCAGCTCACGGCATACCGTTTTAAAGCACTCCAGCTGTCTTAGTTCCAAAGCATTTCCTCCTCGCAGGCTGTGCAGCAGGCTTGAATCATTTATTCTATCTATCATTATAATAGAAACAATAGTATTGATCTATCAAATATTGAACCCTAGAATAAAGCTTGTACCAGATGAATTTACCAGGAGGTCAGGATCCCATGTCAAAATTAATCGCGAATGTAACCATTCCCGATAGCAAGCTGGCTCTCGAAGCCGCCGAATTGCTGCAAGAGCACGGTAACGAGCTGTTGTGGAATCATTCAAACCGGGTATTTCTTTTTGCCGCCATTCAAGGGAATCAAAACGGTGTAAAGTTTGATCCTGAATTGCTCTACATCAGCTCCCTATTCCACGATATAGGACTCACTTCCAAATACAGCAGCCCGGACAAACGCTTTGAAGTGGACGGGGCTAACGCCGCCCGTGATTTTCTAAGAAGCCGCGGTGTCCCGGAGGAGTCGATCCGGCTGGTATGGGATTCCATTGCTCTGCACACAACCCTTGGCATAGCGGAACATAAAGAATCGGAAGTAGCGCTTATGTATTTCGGTGTCGGTTATGACGTCATGGGACAAAATTTCGAGCTCATATCGCAAACAATGCGCCAACAGGTCGTTGATGCTTTTCCGCGCAATCAGTTCAAGCAGAAGATCTTACCCGCATTTTTGGAAGGGTTCAAGCACAAGCCGGAAACGACCTTCGGCAACATCAAATCCGATGTTTGCGAGCTGCTCCTGCCGGGATATACACGTCCCAGCTTCTGCGATTGTGTCCTCCATTCCAAATGGAGCGAATAACTCCGATGGATACGCTCAGTGCCCGTATCGCTATGCAGCACGAGAACGAATGCCCAGCCAACATGCCGAAGAGCACCCTCCCTCCCGTGAGAGCCGGCTCAGGCTCAGCTTGTAGACAACGTTCCATTTTATCGGAACAGGGTCTGCAAGTTTTTTTTGCATGCCGTAGCTGAATGGCTGGCTGCAAGCATGATTTCGCCTTATTAGCTCGCCGACCGGGCTACCGCGATCGACAGCTGCCGTCAAGACCGCTTCCCCTTGTCGAAAAAGGGGAAAACGACGAGGATTCCGCGGCTCGGGCGCCTATCAATTTTCTACAGGTTTCTCGCGAGGCTGAAAGTATAATAGAAGAAAATGCTTTCAAAGCCAGTTTTGCTGGCGCAAAAACTCAGCGTATGCTTTCGAAGCCAGTTTTGCTGGCGCAAAAACTCTTAGGAGGACACCACCATGCTCAACAAGTCTAGGAAAATGAAAGCAGTCGGCGTCATCTGCCTGTTAGCTTCTTCATTGTACGGATTTCAGAGCCTTTCAGGGGCGCGGCTCCTTCCCACGGCCGAAGCCTCCGAGCCGGCGGCAGCGGCGGCCGTTCATCCGAAGAGCGATCTTCAGCTCGCCAAAGAAAAAGGGATCGTCGAGGGATACCCGAACGATCCCGATTTGCACGGCTCCCGCCCCATTACAAGGGCAGAGCTTGTCACGATGGTGAACCGCGCCGCCAAGCTGGCCCCAAGCGATAACCTGAGCGCGCCGTTCCCGGATCTGGACGACTGGCAGCTTGAAGCCGTAGCCAATGCCGTTACGGCAGGCATCGTGCAGGGCAATGAGTTCGGACGCTTTGAGCCGAACCGGGCCGTCACTCGCGAGGAATTGGCGGTCATGATCGTAAGAATTTTGAATAAAGGTGACGATCCTAAGGTCAATACGAATGTTTTGAACTATTTTAAAGATAAGGATGCGATCTCCAGCTGGGCCCGGCCTTATGTGGCTTACGCCGTGCTCAGCGGGTTGTTCGATCCCGTACTCGGAGCGAGCTTTCACCCGCAGGGCGCCGCCACCCGGGACGAAGCGGCCAAAGCGATAAAGCCCATCGTCTATCAGAAGATCGACATCCTCGCGACGGGCGGTATCCGCGGCCATATCGAGAGCCGGCTCGATCAACAGAGCAGCCGTGCGCGGGGCGGTATCGATACGGCGGCCGGTGTCGTATACGACTACCGCTCCGTTAACCCGGAAGGCACTGTCGTAGTCGACGGCGGAGACGCCTGGCAGGGAACGCTCGTCTCCGATACGACGAACGGGCAAGCCGTCCTTGATGCCATGGCCCGCATGCCTTACGATGCGGCCGCCATCGGCAGCCATGAGTTCTATTTCGGGCGCGATGTGCTGATGAACCATATCAAGCAGGCTCCCTTCCCTCTTCTCGGGGCCAATATTATCGATGATGCGACGGGTAAGCGGGCCGGCTGGGCCCAGCCTTACACGATCATCCGCAAAGGCGGACTCCAAATCGGCATCATCGGCCTCACGACTCCCCAAACGCAAACGACGGCCAAAGCGGCCGATATCGAAAGGCTCTCCTTTGCCGAGCCGCTCTCTTACGCCAAGTCGCTTTCCGCAGAATTAAAGGCGAAGGGCTGCGATCTCGTGCTCATCATCTCCAGTCTTTCCGGAGAACAGGCTGCCCCGTCAGCTCCAATTAAGGGCGAGCTCGCCGAGCTGGCGGACGGGACCGGCACCGATACGCTCGACGCGATAGTGGGCGGCCACTCGCACCGCAGCGTTGCCGGGAACGCCAACGGCATTCCGGTTGTCGCATCGGAGAGCCGGCTGTACGGCTTGGGACATATCCAGCTTTACGTGGATAAAGCCTCCCGCAAGGTCGTTTCCTCCAGCGCCGGCCTGCTTGAAACCTATGCGGATCTGACGACGCCCGACCCGGACGTGCAGCAGATTGCCGCACAGTATCAAGCTCAAACCAGCGAGCAAACGCACGTCGTCATAGCGCAGGCAGCGGATAAGTGGACTGCCCGGTCGTTCCGTTACGGCGTCAACGGCGGGCAGGAGCGCGACGGAGCAGCCCCGCTTGGGAATTCCGTCACGGATGCCATGCGCGCAGCGGAGCAGTCGGACATCGCCTTCACCCCTATCGGCGGGCTTGCTGCGAATATCGAACCGGGCAAAGTGACTTACGGCATGATGTTCGAGGTGCTGCCGTTCAGCAGCTATAACCGGACCGGCACCATGACGGCGGAGCAGATCAAACGGCTGCTGGAGGTGACCGATTCCGCATCCAAACTGCCTGCCCTGCAGTTCTCGGGCTTGAAGGTCGAATGGGACAACCGGCAGCCTGAAGGCCATAAATATACGAAAATTACGCTGACCGACGGAACCCCGGTCTACATTGACGGCAAGCTCAACACGAGCCGTACGTTCCGGGTAACGGCCAACGACTATCTGGCTTCCGGCAGGGTCGACGGCTATGCCGCCTTCCGCGAGGTGAAGGACTGGAAGGACGGTAAGGCGCTGCTGGATGCCTGGGTCGATGACATCAAAGCCCGGGCTGCGGAAGGGATGGCCATTTCCTTAAAAGACGACGGGCGGGACGTCCGCCTGGACATTCAGCGGCCTTAAGCCTCGGCGTGAATCTTTCCGCTGCGATGAAGCCTTTTCGTATACTGCCGCTCAAATTAGGCGCGTTATGCGAGGTTTCGCCTATGCAGCAAAAACAAAAACCCGCCGATATGGCGGGTTTGCGAGGCCGAGATCCGTCTATAGCATTTAAGCGTCCTCTTCGATTCTGTACTCCAGAATGTCCCCGGGCTGGCATTCCAATGCTTTGCAAATCGCCTCTAACGTGGAAAGCCTGATCGCTTTGGCCTTTCCGTTTTTTAATACAGAAAGGTTTGCCATTGTAATGCCAACTCTCTCCGAAAGCTCGGTTACGCTCATTTTCCTTTTCGCCAGCATCACGTCAATATTGATTATTATGGCCATGGTTTATTCACCTCAGATCGTTAATTCATTCTCCGATTGTATATCTATGGCGTTTCTTAGCAGCCTTTGAAGCACAGCGGCAAAAATCGCAATCACGAGCGCAGCGAAAATGATGACCAGCCCGATTAAAATGATACCTGGAGCATCGTCCGCCTCCGCGATCATATAAAAGAGCGGCATCCCTAATACGTACAAGGCGCTGATGATAAGCGCACTGTATTTGATGTTCTTTAAAGCTTTTACAGACAATTCCGAGAACGCCTTGTTCTTGTCAATATAGCTTAACAGCTTAAACGCTTGATACAGAGCAAAGTAAAAAGGGAGCGCCGCGGCATACAAATCAAGGATAACGAGATATTTCAAATAAGTATGGCCGGGGTACAATTCCGCTGTAAACTTCCCTATCTCAGGCACCAAAAATATGCATATAGCCAGAACCGGAATGCCGATAAGGACAACAGCCGCCTTTAAAAAAAGTGTTTCTCGTTTCATAAAGAGCACCTCACTTAATTATTGTCAGGTTGAATTTAACATAAAGTTTATCGTTTCACAATAAATAATAACTGATAAATATTAAATTTTTGTTGTTATTAAATTATCATATTCATAGTAGACAAAGCAAATAAGCATTCCTCGTTCCCGAGAAATGCTCCGCCTCCGGCTGCACCGGCATTTCATATCACCTTAAAGGAATAAAAGCCGCGCGCGGCAATCATGCCCTCCGGCTAAATTGGATTAACCCTTAAATTCAAAAATTTCATCCACCGCTTGGCGATACCCGCCTGATTTCCGAAGGGACTCTCCCATACGGGCAGCGGCCTGCCTGAAAGACGATTGGCTTAACACCTGGTCTGCGGCTTCCCGCAGCTGCTCTGCAGTCAGGCTCTCCATTTGCAGTTTAACGCCCGCCCCGATCTTCGCGACCTGCCCGGCAATGATCGGCTGATCCGCGCTTTGCGGGATGACAACCAGCGGAACTCCGTAATACAGACCTTCATGGGTACTGTTCATGCCCCCATGGGTAATAAACAATTGCGTGTGCTGCAATACATCCGTTTGCGGAACGTAATTTTTCACGATGAAATTGGCTGGAATTTCCCCTAGATCCGAAATGGAGGTTCTGCTGCCAATAGACAGGACAACCGTATGTTCCGTATGCCCGAATGCTTCGAAACAAAGCTTATAGAAATCAATAGCTTGGTTAAAGACGGTCCCCAGTGAAATGTAGATTGGCTGCTTCCCCTCAATTTCCGTAAGAAGGCCGGTGTCCTGCGTGAATCGTGAAGAGATGGATGGCCCTACAAATTTGTAAGTCGAGTCGAATGCCTCCCCGCCAGGCTGAAACTCCCTTGTTGTATAAACGAGGGTGAGCGGGGCCGGATTACAAAACACCTCGTAAGGAGAGCCGATCTCCACGCCATATTTATCCTTCACTCCTGCCGTCAGGCTTTGGAATCGATCGTGGATCGGTTGAACTATCTCTGCAGGGGTATTTGTGAAGAAGGGTTCCAGTATTTGATCGAACGAATCTTGGGTCTGGGCAAAGGAAGTACAGGAGCTGACGGCAGGAAGCTTAAGCATTTGAGCCAGCAAACGCCCGCAGCCGAACATGGAATCATGGATGATATAATCAAATTGCTCTCCTTCGATCTGCTCAAGAACGCTCGGGATGACGACATCCGCCGTAAGCAATAGACCGTTGATTCTTTCGAGCAAATAATTTCTTCCGCCCGAGATAAAGGCTTTAATAAATTTTTGATCGTCAAAGGTTCGTACCGAGGCTCCCGTCTTTTCCATCCGCTCCCGGTACGCTTCGATACAAAAGTACACGACCTCTTCGCCGCGCGAAATAAGCTCTTGCACAACTCCGATCGTTGGATTGATGTGTCCCTCGGATCCGCCATTAATAAATAAAACCCGCGCCATGTTTACCACTCCTTAGGTATGCTCGAATCGCATAATGGAATCCATTTTATCATAGTACACCACTTGGAAATTTCCAAATTTATATTCGGCTGCTGCACTTTCCCGACAGCTTAAACTTATAGCTCTTCCTCCTCTAATAATCGGTTCAAACGCAGCATATTCGCACTCCAGAATTTGCTGTAGAAGGCCACCCAATCCTGAACTTCCCTGAGCGGAGCGGCGTTTAGCCTAAACCGCGTTTCTCTGCCTGCTTTTCGGTCAAGCACCAGCCCGGCCTCTTTAAGGATGGTCAAATGCTTGGATACCGCTGTACGGCCCATCTGAAACTGTACCGTTAATTCATGAAGCGGCATCTCCTCCTCCTCAGCTAACAGCTGAATCAGCCGGCGTCGTGTCGGATCTGCAATGGCGTCAAACACATCCCGAAGCTGGTTATTCTCGCTCACAGCACTCTCTCCTAAATATCCGTTTCTATAAAATCGTCCTATGTATCACTAAGTGAAGGAATCGAAGTCAACTCACCACTCCCTTATAGTATACCGTTTTCAGGCGCAGCGCCCAAGGAGCCCCTATCATTCGATCCCTCTGACTACGGGACGAATCAGCTTATTTGTTTAGTCAGAATGATTTCCAGCGGTTCATTTTCAAGCAGCAGACAGCCCGCATCCCGGTAACCTAATTTTCTGTAGAAATGCTGTGCCTCCTCATTAGCCAAGGTTGAGGTCATGACCAGCTTCACTCCCTTCTGTCTCATTTCCTCTTCCCAATAAAGGACAGCTTGCTTCCCTAACCCCTGACCGCGATACGACTCTTCGATCCATAGCATGTTCATAAAAGGGGTGTTGTCCCAAAAATATCCGAACCTCAACCAGCCGATATTAGTTTCATTTTCATCCCGCAAAATATAGATTTCACGATGCTTAATCTTTTGTAAAAGCAAGCTTTGCATCATATGATGGTCGCGTTCCAGTAAATACGTGTAGTCAGCTTCCGCTGCAGCCGTAATGTTCATAGCTATCCCCTTCCTATGGCACAAAAAAGAGCGGCTCGCCAAGAGGGGCTGCTCATGAGGTCATAGTCTCAAAAAGCCCCTCCAGGAGGTCGCTCTATCATGAAGGTTAAAACACATTGCAAACAAAATCAACTCATTAAAATGATTACCTTTGCTTATCCAAACCTGCGAAGTTCAAATTAAACATAGCCCATTCTCGCGTACTGCCATTCCGGCGCCTGGTACTGCTTAAGCAGCTGATAGAGCTTGGCAGCATACCGCTCTTCCAATGCAGGATTTTGAAGGGCAGATTGCTGCTCCGGATCCTGCTCGATATCGTACAATAAAGGATGCTCCGGCGCGTTATGATGTTTACGCGATGCTTCCGCTGTACGATAGACCGCCATTGTTGTTTGCGGCAAAAATCTCCCGAGCTCGGCATGCTCGTATTGCAGCGAGGCTTGAGCGGATATCACCGGTGTCGCCGTATGATGGTAGGCAACGGAATCCTCCAGCGGCTGGCGAGTGTACGTGTAGCGGCCGTCGGTCAGATTAATGTCTTTGGCAAAGTAGCCGTAGAGAACGGCCTCATGGTGCTGTTCGTCTTTTTGCAGCAGGTGTGCCAGCGATTTCCCCTGTACATACCCGGACGGAACGGCTCCGTGCAGCTCCAGCAGGGTTGGCATCAAATCGATGGTCGTGGTGAGCGCCGCCACCCGTTTTCCATTCATCGGCGAGCCGGGCCGGTATGCAATAAGCGGAATATGCGCCAGCTTCCGGTAATCGAACATGTAGTTTTTGGCCCAGTACCCATGCTCTCCGAGCAAATGCCCGTGGTCCGTCGTCAGAATTACGGTTGTATCCTTCCATAAATCAAGCTCATCCATCTTGTCGAGCAATTTTCCCAGCCACACGTCGGCCATCGTCAGCGTACCGGCATAGCATTTGCGGATATGGTCGATCGCCTCAGGGCCTTCGTGTTCCGTGACCACAGGCGCATAGCTGGGCCAATCAAAATGGTACGGCCCGTTCCAGCTATCTTGGTATAGATCGCGGTATTTCTGCGGACAAACGAACGGCTCATGGGGATCGAATACTTCCAGATGCAGCAGCCAATTATCCTGGTCATGATTGTTCTGCAAAAAATCGATCCCCCGCATAAAGCATTGGGTGGTCGGATAATCTTCCTCTCTCTCGAGATCCATACAGCTGCGATTGACCCAGTCCTGCCGGCGGTTTTTTCCGCGGTAGACGGGAATCTCGGGATTCTTCACGCGAGGCTGCCAAGGGTCGCCCTCTTGACCGCGAATAAACTCCCAAGTGTTAAAAGGGGTCTGATAGCCTGAGCCCGACGCTTCAAAGTAATGGTAATGATCCGTAATCATATGGCTGTAGGTGCCGGATTGCTTTCTCAGCACTTGGGGATACGCTTCGTCAAAGGGCTGCAGCGGACACCAGCCCGATTCCAGGAAATTAAGACGGCCTGTCATGATTTCTCTGCGGGCAGGCATGCACGGCAGAGAACCGGCATAATGGTTGTCGAAAACGGCGCCCTTCTCCGCAAGCCGGTCGATATTAGGGGTTTGAACCCAAGAGGGCCCATAGGCATTCAAGTAATGACGATTTAACGAGTCCATTAAAATAAACACAGTTTTCACTTTTATCCCTCCGATGCAGCTTCTTTACTGTAAGAAAAAGGATGGAGAATACCTCCATCCCTTCGTCTTTACTTCATATCTTGGACAATTATTTTGTACTGCTCATTTTGCTTTTTGGCAATATCAAAAATGTCGTCAGCCAGGATTGAATTGCTGCGGTCGGTTTCGTACCATTTCTTGTACCAATCCTCCACCTGCGCACCGCCGGCCTTGGACCAGGCATCCTGCGCATCCTTCATCGCCTGCTCGATGCTGTACTTGCTTCCGCTCACCGTGGCTTTGAGCCAAATATCGCCGACGGTTTTGTCGGCATTCGTTTCAACAGCATTAAGGTCTTTCGGCGGTGTAGGCATATGCTCGGAATGCGTCAGCTCCGGGTAGCCTCTATCGAACGTCATGTAAGTGGAACGGAACGAATCGTAAGTATTCTGATATTCGTCCTTACGCGGATCGCTCTTGAATGCCACCATAGGTACATCGCATTTATTATAGCTGATGCCGATATTTTCCAGCATTCTCATGTCGAGCGTAAGATCCGCTACCTGCTTCTTCGACTTGCCGGCGTCCATAATTTCCGGGCAGCCGTCGGTCATTTTGTAATGCGTCCCTTCAATCCCGTAATCCAGCGCTTTCGTCGTCGTGTCCTTAAGCGAAAAGTCGATGTACTTGACCACAGCTTCCGGGTTCTTCGCCGTTGCGCTGATCGCCGCGACCATCTGCACCGGATTTTTGAATGTCGGTACGAAGGCGCCGAAAGAGCTCTTCGGATACGGCATGAACGCGACCTCGGCTCCGGATACATTTTTCTTGAGCGGATCGATAGTCCCCATCAATGTATCCGTGACCACATCCGAGGTAAGGAAACCGTAAATGCCGACCTTGCCGGTAATAAAGTCCTGCTTAGCCTTGGCACCGTTCGTATCCGTTGTAAAATCCTTATCGATCAAGCCTTCGTCATAAAGACGTTTGGCAAAGGTATAATATTCCTTCTGACGGTCCCAATCAAGCGCCAGCTCGTTGTTTTTAACAACCCATTTGGAGGTGGCTCCGAACATTTGCTTCAGACTGAAGTTCGAGTTGCTGCTGAGGGAAATGCCGTACGTATCCTTCTTGCCGTTGCCGTCAGGGTCCTGCTCTGCAAACGCTTTTAACACGTTGTACAGCTCGTCGGTCGTCTGAGGTACGGAGAGACCGAGCTTCTTCAGCCAATCGGTTCGGATCAACAGACCGCGGTTCGGCTCAACCCAGTTGATTTTCCCGAAATAGTACAGCTTTCCGTCGCTTTTGGAGCCTGCTTTTTTCAGAGCCGGATTATCCTGCAGTACCTTCTTATATTCCGTGCTGTATTTATCAATGAGTTCGTCAATCGGCATGAACTGCTTCTGCTGCTGAAGGGTGTCCTTGGTTTTCGGAGAATATTCGAACAGCAGGTCCGGGGCGCTGCCTGAGGCATAGAGCACGTTAATCTTCTCCTCCGGCTTGGCGCGCGGAATGGCAACGTATTTCACATTCGCCGGTCCGTTCTCGTTCATCCACTTGGTCCAGCGGTTGTTCTCAATAGTCCCTTCATCCGGCGACACGTTGCCCCGGTCATAGATGGAAACGGAAATATCTTTCTTCGGTTCGGCATTGGAGCCGCTTGTTCCGCTCTGTGCCCCATCGGATTTGGACGAGCAGCCTGCAAGCAGTGCGCCTCCCGTCATCGTAAAAAGCAGTACACCGGTTACCAATCGTTGCTTTGTCATACGGAAACCCCTCTCCAATCAATAGATGCTATATATGATCAGCTCAGCCCTTGACGGAACCAAGCATAACACCTTTCACAAAAAATTTCTGCAGAAAAGGATACACTGCAAGCATCGGCAGCACGATAACGAGCACGCCGGCGGCTTTCAACGATTCGGGCACGACATTGGCCTGCACCCCCGATGTGACGCCGCTGTTTACCAGCTCCTGCAGCAAATTCTGGCTCTGAATCATATTTTGTACAAGTACCGTCAGGTTGAATCTGCCGGTGTCCTGGATGTAAATCAATACAGGCAGGAACGTGTTCCAGTACGTCACGCCATAAAATAAGGTCAAGGTGGCGATGACCGGCAAGGACAGCGGCAGCACGATACGGAGCAGGTAAGCAAGCTCGGAGCACCCGTCGATTCTGGATGCGTCGTCGATTTCGCTTGGGATATTCTCGAAGAAGGTCCTCATGATCAGCATATTGTATGTGCTTACCAGCGCCGGCAGCCAAAGGGCAAAGTACGAATTCATGAGCCCGAGTGATTTTACGACGAGATAGGTCGGAATCAGACCTCCGGAGAACATGATGGTAAATACCATAGCCAATGTAAAGAATCGCCGGCCGTAGAAGATGCGGCGGGAAATCGGATAAGCGGTCATGATCGTTGCGGCCATGCTGAGCACCACACCGATAACCGTTATGACTACGCTATTCCGAAAAGCGCCTATAATCGGCGTCCCTGTAAGCAATGAAGTAAAGGCTTCCGTATTCCACCCGATCGGATAGAAGCTGACGCGTCCCGCTTCGATCGCAGCCGTATCGCTGAAGGCAATCGCAATCGTATTGATTAACGGAAACAGGCAAGTCAGCCCGAGTAAGGCCAGAACGATGTTATTGATGATGTAAAACCATTTTTCTCCCAATGAAGCTCTCATCCTATTTCCTCCTCATCTACCAAAGTCCCCGGTCGAACCTGCGCGCCAACGCATTGGCGCTGAGTACGAGAATTAAACCGACAATCGATTCAAACAAGCCCATAGCCGTAGTCAGACTAAACTGCGCTCCCTGCAGACCTACCCGGTACATGTAAGTGCTGATCACGTCCGCTACGTTGGATACGACGGCATTCTGCAGCACATAGACGTGATCGAAGCCGACCTCCATGACGCGTCCCATAGCCAGAATGAACAACAGAACGATCGTCGTACTGATGCCGGGAAGCGTGACGTGTCTGATCTGCTGCAGCTTATTCGCCCCATCCAAGCTGGCCGATTCGTACAAGCTGGGGTCAATCGAAGTGAGGGCGGCCAGGTAGATGATCGCGCTGAACCCCATCTCCTTCCAGATGCCGGAGCCTACATAGATCGCAATCCATGATCCGGGATTGAATAGGAAGGGAAAAGGCTCTGCCAGCCATCCCTTCAGCAGCTGATTGATGGTCCCGGATTCCGTAGCGAACAAAGTGAAGATAAAACCCCCGATAATGACCCAGGAGAAAAAATGCGGCAAATATACAATGGTCTGAATCCATCTCTTATACCACGTTCTTCTGACCTCGTTCAGCAGAATCGCGAGAAGAATCGGGAACGGAAAGCCCACAATGACGTTCAAGAGACTGAGCACAATCGTATTGCGGATAATGTTCAGCGGCTGCGGCTGCTTGAAGATCGTCTCGAAGTTTTGCGTACCGACCCAGGGACTGTCCAGCACCCCGTCAAAAAAATTGTAATCCTTGAAGGCTATAATCAGGCCCCCCATCGGGACATACTTGAATAATACATAATAGAGCAGTCCGGGTATAAAAAGCAGCATCAGCGGAATATTCGCTTTCCATCTTCGGCGGCGCGCCGCCTGTCTCATCCTTCGCTGCAGCTCGGCTGCAGCTGGCGATTCCTCGGTCATGACTGCGGAGTTCCCGGAGGTTCGTACGGTTGCCATAGCTTTGTTGCTCCTCTCTGTTTCGTTCGCCCCTTCATTGTAAATCGAACCCCGCTGAGGATGCCTTCATTCTCTACGGACAAATCTTGAATTTTTACAGAAGTGAAAAAAAGAAACACCCTGAACGGCGCGAATCTCCGTCAGGGTGCTATGGTTCAAGTGCAAGGCTGCTTGCGGTATTCACTTGGCGAGCAGCCTGCCGACTGCTTGAAGGCTGTAGCAAAGTAATTCGAATCTGCGTATCCGACCGCTTGGGCGATCTCGATGATTTTCATGTCCGTATTCGTTAAGAGCAGCTTGGCTTTCTCCATCCTAAGCCGGGTTAGATAGCCGCTGAAGCTTTCGCCCGTCTGCTTCTTGAACAGGTTGCTGAAGTAGTTCGGATTCAAATGGACGTGGGCAGCTACAGCCGCAAGACTGCATTCCTCCCTATAATGCTGCTCCAGATAGCGGATAGCCCGCTCAACCAGTCCGCTCCTGCGCTCCTCCAGCCATTGTGCGGTAACTCGCTCCAGCAAAGCGATCCGCTCCGAAATCCATTCGTCGACTGCAGGGATCGACAGCAGCCCCAGGAGACCTTCCAGCTCGGAGGCGATGTCCCCCGGCTCCGCTTCTTGCTCCAGCTCCTTGCGCTGCACCTCGCGGATGACCATGGCCAGGCAGAGCGCATCCGCTTTCCGCTCGGGCAGCGACACTTCCGGGCGGCTCTCGAAGCTTTGCCGGAGGATGGTACCCATCTCCGAGTGTTTGCCGAGCAGCAGGAGGGATGTAATTTCCGCATGCAGCGCCTGTACCTTCGCTTCGTCGATCCGTCTGTACTTGCTGTCGGAAGACACAAGGAGCGGCGAAGCGGCGTTGTGCATGACATACAGCTGCTCCGCATCCTCTTCCGTCTTGACCTGTCCGAGCCGGAATGCTTTTACAGGGAGCCCCAGCAGACGATGCACCGTCCTCAGCAAATGATCGAAGAAGGCCGCGTCTTCGGAGTCCGGCTCGAGAAAAAAGGCAAACCGCCCGTATTCCACCGTCATCCAGCGTCCCTCGCGCCCCCGGATCGTCATCAGCTCCGCAGCGATGTTGCTTATCGCGAACTGCAGCAGCTCTATATCCTCGGCCCGGTATTGTTTGCCTTCAGGGAGAAACGTCTCCACGCTGACCAGCCAGAAGTCCCGCCCGTTCAGCCAGCACATCGTTCGGGGCGGCTCCCCTGCCGGTTGAGGCAATCTCAGGAGAACCGAGCGCAAGGCATGGCTCCTCCCGGACACGCCTCTGCTCCGCCTTCACCCTAAGCTGCTCGTAGGCTTGCCGAAGCACACGGCAAATCTCCTCCTCGGGACACGGCTTCAGCAAAAAATCTTTTACGCCGTACCGTACCGCTGCTTGGGCGTATTCAAAATCCCGGAAGCCGGTCAGAAGAATAACCGCCGTCCCGCAGTTACGCTCCGAAATGTGCCGGGCCAGCTCAAGCCCGTCCATCACGGGCATCCGAATATCGCTTAGGATCAGGTTCGGCTTCAGCTGCTCGAGCTGCAGCAGCGCCTCCTGCCCGTTACTGGCTTCACCGGCCACGCTCCAGCCGAGCTCGTTGGTCTCGATCAGCTTTCGGAGTCCCCTGCGGATTAACGGCTCATCGTCTACGATCATGATGCTACCTGCCATCGGCTGTTTTCCCTCCCCGTGGTAAATACACGCTGAATGTCGTTCCCGCTCCGTTCACGGATTGAATCTGCAGTCCGTACGGCTCGCCGTAGAGCAGATCGAGTCTCCGGATTACACTGCGAATCCCAATGTGAGTGCGCCTCCGCTTCTCTTTCGCAGGAGCGATTTCACCCGTCTGGAGCTGTCTCCGGGCGCCCCGCGCCGAGCCCAGGAAAGAGCGGATCAGCTCCGCCGTCATCCCCTTGCCGTTATCCATAATCTCGATGACAATGGCCGGGGCCGCTTCTGGCGTCTCCGTACCAGCCCTCGTCATCCCCCGGTAGGCCCGGATGCTGAGCATCTGACCGGAAGGCATGTCGGTGAAGGCGTGGACGAACGCATTTTCGACAAGCGGCTGGAGAATGAGCCGGGGCACAGGGATGTGCGCGAGCTCCTCCTCCATTTCAACGATTGTCTCGAGCTGATGGCCGAACCGGTGATTCTGAATGGTCAAATAGCTGCGAATCTGGTTCAGCTCGTCTTCCAGCGTCGTCTCGGTCTCAACCGGCTCCAGAGCATACCGCAGCATATCGGATAGCGATACAACGAGCGTGGCGGTCTCCCGGTCATCCTTCAAATAAACCATCCAATAGATCGTATCCAGCGTATTATGGAGAAAATGGGGATTGAGCTGAGCCTGCAGTGCGATAAGCTCCGCTTCGCGTTCGCTTAGCTGCCGCTCGTATACTTCCTTGATTAACGTATCCACGTGCTCCGCCATCGAGTTGAAGTTTCGAGCCAGAAAGCCCAGTTCATCGTCCGTACGCACCGCAAGCCGGGTTTTCATATCGCCCTCCTTCATCCGGGCCATCCCCCGAACCAGTTCTCGCAGAGGGCGAAGCAGCCGGCTGCCTGTCCATGCTACCAGTACCCCGGCGAACAACAGGCTGATAATGCCGATCAGCAGATTCACTTGAAAAATAATCCCGCTGCGCGATTGCAGCGAATCCAGCGAAACACGGCTGATCAGAGTGAAGTCAACTTGGCCGGAGCGGCTCTTCGCGTACAAATACGGTTTACTGTCCACATCCATCGTGCTGCGGTTTATCACGTCTCCAGGCTTGGGCGCCTCCCCCGGGTCCGATATATCGCTAAAGACGAGATGATCCATTTTGTCATACAAAAAAACATTGGCCTGCGCATCCTTGACCAGATCGTTCAAATATTCGGAAATCAGGGACTGATCGAACAGCATCACCATCGTGCCGTACGGCTCCTGCTGTACCGTCTTCATCTGCCGGGCCGCCGCAAAAAAAGTCTGATAGCCCGATTCCGCCTTCCGGCTGGGCAGCTGCAGAGGAAACCAGATCAGGTTGCCGAACGACCCTTCGAGCGATGCTTGGATGTGCGCAAATGCTTCCTTCGGCAGCTGATTCGTAAATGAGCTATTCGTCCCGCTAAATATAAATCCGTTTTCCATGGTGTCGTAAAGATACATCCCGATCAGCTTCGGCTCGTCGTATTTGACCTGAAACAACAGCTGGTTCAGCTCATCCTGGTCCGAAAGCTGGGTGTACGTTTCCCGCTGCTCGGTCTGTGCCGAACGCTCAAGCACCTGCTGCACATAAGGGTGGAACACGATAAAATTGGAAATCCGGTAAATGTCGCGAATCTGCAAATCGAGCCTGGCCGCCGCCTGCTCGTTCGTCTTGGAAAACTGCTCGCTGATCTCGTCTGTGAACAAGTTGAGATGAATTTTGTAGCTTATATAGCCCGAAACGGCAAAGGTGAACAGAATAATAACGGCGAGGCTGGCAATTAATTTTTGCGAGAAGCTTTTGCGGGTTAATCGAATCGGGCTCACATCTGTCTCCTCCCGGATGAAGACAAACCTCCGTTCTTTACGGCAGCCGTGTCTTGGTTGTTTTATTGAGCTGTAGTACTCGCTTGCTTATAAGGAGCGTATCGAATAAACATATTAACTCATTTCATAGGACACCCATTCCGATAGATGACCCCCCATTTTATTATAGAGAGACTGCGCGATTAAATTATCCTTTGCCGTTTCCCACGTCATATATGCGAAATCATTCTCTCTTACAAAGGCCAAGCAGACTTGAAACAATTTCTCGCCCAATTTCGCTCCCCTGGCCTCTGTTAAAACAAATAAATCGTTTAATATGGCAGCTCTTTTTACTTGCAGAGTACTAAAGGTAAAATACAAGGTTGCAAATCCGACCAGCTTTCCGTCTCTCTCCGCACAAAATTGCATACCGCTTGCTGGATTAGCGAGCAATTGCCGTATCAAATTTTCAAGGGATTGTTCATTGGGCATCGGTCTGTTATAAAAATCGACAATGTATTGAACCATTAAATCCAAAAGCTGCGGAATATCTTGCTCATGGACTGCTCTTATAACTGTATCATTCATCTCTATCTCGTTCCTCCACCTATAACTTGAAATTGATTTTATGGTATCATACCATGCTTTCCTTATGAACAATCAAGTTATTCTGCCCTGAAACGACAAAACCCGCGCAGCTGCAGGCCGCACAGGTTTCAATTTCTTTCTTGCTGGCTCCCGCATCAAAAAAAGAGCGAATAAGCAAGAAATATATCCCACTTATCCGCTCTGATTATGCGGTTTATATTTTATTATAAAATGCAGGAATGCAGCCTTGTCCTAGCTCGCTCAACTGCGGTTGTTTACCGATCGCTCTGTACTCGACGGCTCCCGGGCCGTAGCCGGAAACGGGTCAAAATCGGCGACCACAAGCACATCCAGATGCCTGGAGGCGCGAAGCAGCCCTTTGACAATGGAGCCTTTAAGCAGCTCCTGCCAGAAGGACAGCCGCGACTGCCCGATAATAATCTGCGTCGCCTTGTATCCGTTCGCCTTGTCCATGAGCGCTTCAGGAATATGCCTGCGCTTAGCCGCTTGAATCACCTCGAAAACGCCGCCAAGCCGCTCGGTCAGCTTCTTGAGCTCTTCCAGCCTGCTTTCGCCTTCCGGCGGCAGCGCTGCAGCTTCCGGCTGGGCATAAGCAACGTACCAGGCGGCCTTTAGCCGGTACGCAATTCGAAAGCCGCGCCGCAGCAGCCTCTCTGCGTTGGCCCCGATATCGATGCAGACGAAGATGACCTCCCGTCTCCGCCAGGAACCGCGAAGCGAGCTTTGGCGCTCCCACGCTTCCAACCGTTCGTCCACATCGTCCGCGATCTCCCTCAACGCCAGCTCACGCAGCGCAATCAGGTTGCCTGTCTTGAAAAAGTGGCTTAAGGCTTGATCCACCTTCTCCATTGCATAAATTTTGCCTTCCTTCATCCGCTGCTGCAGCGATTTCGGGGCAACGTCAATAAGCTGAACCTCATCGGCCAGCCGCAGAATATGATCCGGCACCGTCTCTCTCACCCTGACTCCGGTTATTTGCTCAACCGCATCGTTCAAGCTCTCCAGATGCTGCACGTTCATCGTGGAGATAACGGAAATGCCTGCAGCCAAAATATCCAGCACATCCTCGTACCGCTTCTTGTTCACGCTGCCCGGAACATTCGTATGCGCGAGCTCGTCGACCAGCACGACTTCGGGATTGCGGCGGATGATTTCCGCCGTATCCATCTCCTCCAGCCGGGTGCCGCGGTAGTTCACCTGCTGCCGAGGGATCAGCTCCAGCCCGCCGATCTGCTCCGCCGTTTCTTTACGCCCATGTGTTTCAAGCAGCCCGGCGAGCACATGAATGCCTTTTTGGATCAGATCGTTCCCTTCGCGAAGCATCGTGTATGTCTTACCAACACCCGGCGCCGCGCCGATATACACCTTGAACCGGCCGCGCCGGATGCGCTCCATCCTGCTTTCCACCTGGGCTCTGCTTAACCGCCGGAATGCCTCGGCTTGCTTCTGCGGCTTGGTCAGCTTCGCAGGCAGAATGCGTTCCCCCTCATGCTCCGCACGGTCGGCAATGACGAAAATATCGATATTTCTCGTTTTTTTCAAAATATCATGAACGATCGAGCCCTGCCACAGCTCCTGCCAGCGGGTTTGCTTCGAATGGCCAAGCACGATGCGGGTCACGTTATTTTCCAGGGAGTAACGGACCAGCGCGTCAGGAACCGTTCTTCTGGAGCGAAACGGAAGCTCCTCGAACGGTGCACCGACTTTATCAGCCAGCTTCCGGATGGATCGGCGAAAGGCGGCTTCCTCCTTAGTCAGTTGACGCCTCCGGTTGACGAACGTCACGACCAGCAGATCCCCGTTCAGCCGCTTGGCAATCTGCTGACCTCTTCTGACGTAAATCGATCCGTTCCAATGATACTGGGCGGATACGAGAATACGCTCGGAAGCGCCGGATGGGCCGATGAGCCCCGCTTCCTCCCGGTGCTTCTCCAGGGAATCGTTCACGCCTTCCGCCATCAGCCGCAGCGACAGCTCACGCAGCACGGCCAAATTGCCGCGCCGAAATAATTCTCCGTTGTTCCGGCTTGGCTTGAGGCTTCCTTCCGTTACCCGGCTCAGCAGCGTTTCCGGCGTCACGTCGATCAGCACGACTTCGTCGGCCAGCTCCAGCGTATCCGCCGGAACCGTGTGCTCCACCTCGATCCCGGTCAGCTTTTGGGCGGCATCCTTGACCCCTTCCAGCTCATACACGTTGACCGTCGTGATGACACTGATGCCCCTGCCGAGCAGGAAACGGATATCCTCGAGCCGGGTTCGATGGAGGGCGTCCTTGCGGTTTCGGTGTGCAAGGCCATCCACCAGCACGACCTCGGGATTACGCTCCAGGAGCGCAGGGAGATTGAGATCCTTCTTTTCTTCCTTATCGCTCCCAAGCCAATGGATGCTCGGCACCCGCTCCAGGCCGCCGGCCTGCTCTACGGTGTCGGGACGCTGCATCGTTGACACGGCGCAAATAACGACGTCAATCCCCTGCTCCTTCAGTGCCCGGCCTTCGCGCAGCATATGGTATGTCTTACCCGACCCGGTTACGGCACCGATATACACCTTCAGCCGGCCTTGATGCAGCTTGGAGATCGACTTTAAGATCTCCTCCGGCGTTTTGCGTTGGAAGCTTTCCATGGACGCCCTCCTTCCCGGCCTCTTGCCCGCGATATGAATATCTTATTTGTGCAGCAGACCGTCTAATGCCAAGTTCAGCTCCAGCACGTTCACTCTGGGCTCGCCGAACAATCCCCAATCGCGTCCTTGCGTATGATCGGCCACCAGCTTTTCCAGCTGGGCCGAAGACAGCCCCGTCAGCTTACTGACCCGCGGTACTTGAGCTTCTGCCGATTGCGGCGAAATATGCGGATCAAGTCCGGACCCGGAGTTCGTGATCAGATCGATGGGAAGCCGGCTGACCGGTACATCCGGATTATTTTTCACCCAGTCCTGAATCGATTGCTCCGTGCGCTTGAGCAGCTCCGGATTGGACGGCGCATAGTTATTGGAGCCGGACGCTTCCGCTTTGTAGTCGATGCTGGATATGCGGCCGTGGAAATAAGCCGGGTCGGTAAAGGCTTGGCCGATCAGCTCGGAGCCTACGATTTGTCCCTGGCTGTTCTGAATCAAGCTGCCGCCGGCGCGGCCCGGCATAAGCGCTTGGGCCACTCCCGTACAAACAAGCGGATAGAGGATACCGCACAAGACAATAAATACGACACTCAGGCGAAGAATAATGCCTATAGACAGCGGAGCTGTATCGGCCCCGGATTTTGATGATGAATTCATCCCTATTCCTACCTCTTTTCTGTTATATCATTCAAGCACATATTATCAAGCTGCTTCCTAAAGCCGTACTACACCCACAAATGCACGGCAAGATCGATGAGTTTGATCCCTATAAACGGAACCGCTACACCGCCTAATCCATAGATAACCATATTGCGCTGCAGCAGCTTCGCCGAGCTCATCGGCTTGTAGGCTACGCCGCGCATCGCAAGCGGAATCAGCAGCGGAATAATGATCGCATTGAAGATCAATGCCGATAAAATCGCAGAGAGCGGCGAACCCAGCCTCATCACATTGAGCGCCTCCATCTGCGGAATCGCAAGCGTAAACATCGCGGGAATGATCGCAAAATATTTCGCGACGTCGTTCGCAATACTAAACGTCGTCAACGCGCCTCGCGTCATCAGAAGCTGCTTGCCGATCGCGACCACCTCAATAATTTTGGACGGATCGGAGTCCAGGTCGACCATATTGGCCGCTTCCTTGGCCGCAATCGTGCCGCTGTTCATCGCCAGGCCGACATCGGCCTGTGCGAGTGCCGGCGCATCATTCGTTCCGTCGCCTGTCATGGCGACCAATTTGCCCTCGGCCTGCTCCCGGCGAATGACCGCAATTTTATCCTCCGGCTTGCTCTCGGCGATGAAATCGTCCACACCGGCTTCACGGGCAATCGTGGCGGCGGTCAGCGGATTATCGCCTGTGCACATGATCGTCCTAATGCCCATTTGGCGCAGCTGGTCGAACCGTTCCTTCATGCCGGGCTTCACGGTATCCTTCAAATAAATCAGTCCGAACAGACGGTCATCTACGGCGACGGCAAGCGGAGTCCCGCCTTCAGAGGCAATCGCATTGCCTTTGTCGGTCAAGTCGCCTGGAATGGTTCCGCCCTGAGACTCGACCCAGCGTTTCACCGCATCCACAGCTCCTTTGCGAACCTTGCGTCCATCCTTCAAATCCATCCCGCTCATCCGCGTCTCCGCTTTAAATTCGATGAACTCGCCGCCTTCGACCAGAGCCTGATTGAACATCAGGCCCTGCTTCTTCATAAGCTCCAGCACGGAACGCCCTTCCGGTGTTTCATCCTTGACCGAACTGACGGCCGCCCATTCTGCAACCGCCGTTACCTGCTCCGTACCGACAGCGATAAACTCGCTTGCCATCCGGTTGCCGAATGTGATCGTTCCGGTTTTATCCAGAATCATCGTATTGATGTCGCCGGCCGCTTCCACTGCCTTGCCCGACATCGCAAGCACATTGAACTGGGTGACACGGTCCATTCCCGCGATACCGATCGCGGAGAGCAGCCCCCCGATCGTTGTAGGAATCAGGCACACCAGCAGCGAAATCAGCACCGGTATTTCTAACGAAATATCCAGATATTTGGCTATAGGGGCCAAGGTAACGACAACAATCAGAAAGATGAGCGTCAGGCTCGTCAGCAGCGTGTTCAGCGCAATTTCGTTCGGCGTCTTTTGACGCTTCGCCCCTTCAACCAGTGCAATCATCCGGTCGATGAACGATTCCCCGGGGTCGCTTGTTATCCGCACCCGAATCTTGTCGCTTACGACGCGGGTGCCGCCTGTAACGGAGCTGAAATCACCGCCCGCTTCCTTCAACACCGGTGCAGATTCCCCGGTAATAGCCGACTCGTCAACCGATGCCAAGCCTTCAACGACCTCACCGTCTCCGGGAATCATCTCGCCTTGGGCGACAACGACCACGTCCCCTTTTCGCAGCTCCATAGAAGGTACCTGCTTCAGCCCTCCGCCAACGACTTTATTGGCCATAATCTCTTTCTTCGTATGCTTCAGCGAATCCGCCTGCGCCTTGCCCCGGCCTTCGGCCAATGCTTCCGCGAAGTTGGCAAACAGCACCGTAAACAGCAGGATGAGGAATACGGCAAAATTAAAGCCTATGCTGCCCTCGGTTCGGAAGTATCCTGGAAATATGGTCATCAACAAGACGATAGCCGTTCCCGCCTCAACTACGAACATCACCGGATTTTTCATCATCGTGACTGGATTCATTTTGATAAAGCTGTCTATAACAGCGCGCTTCACCATATCGCCGGTCAATGTTTTTTTTCTGTTCGAACTCATGTATCCTTCCACCTCTTCCATTAACGAATCGTCAAATACTCAGCGATCGGCCCAGCACAATACCGGGAAGGAACGTCAACGCACCGATAATCAAGACCGTACCTACGAGAACGCCGACGAACAGCTTATTATCGGTACGGAAGGTGCCTATGGTTTCCGGCACCCACTGCTTGCGAACGAGCGAGCCCGCAACCGCCAGCATGGCAATCATCGAGATATATCGGCCGAACAGCATGACCAGTCCTGTGGAAATGTTCCAGAACGGCGTATTATCGCCAAGTCCTTCAAAGCCTGATCCGTTATTTGCAGCGGACGAGGTATATTCGTAGAGCACCTGCGTAATGCCGTGAAAGGCCGGATTCGTAATTGCCGCCTTGCCCAAATCCGCAGCCAGGGCGAACGCTGTCGGAGCCAAAATGATCAGCGGATGCGCCAAAATCGCAATAGCGATAAGCTTCATCTCGCGGGCTTCAATCTTCCGCCCGAGAAATTCAGGCGTCCGCCCTACCATTAAACCGGCCAGGAATACGCCGAGGATAGCGTACATTAGCATATTTACCAAACCAACGCCCTTACCGCCGAACACGCAGTTCAGCATCATCAGCGCCAGTGGTGTCAGCCCGCCAAGCGGTGTCAGCGTGTCGTGCATATTATTGACGGAGCCGGTTGTCGCCGCGGTCGTGACCGTTGTAAACAGCGCCGACTGGGCGATGCCGAAGCGGACCTCTTTTCCCTCCATGCTGCCCCCGGCCGCATCGATACCCAGCTTGTTCAGAACCGGGTTTCCATTCAGCTCGGAGGTGTATACCAGCGATAGGAACACGACGAACAAGAGCATCATGGACGAGAAGATCACCCATCCCTGCCTGCGGTTTTTGGCAAATAAGCCGTATGTGTAAGGAAGCGCCGCGGAGAGCGTCCACATCGATAAAATTTCAATTACGTTAGTCAGGCCGCTCGGATTCTCAAAAGGATGCGCCGAGTTCACGCCGAAAAATCCGCCGCCGTTCGTGCCCAAATGCTTGATGGATTCCAATGAGGCGACCGGACCGATTGCTATTTGCTGCTCGGCGCCTTCCAGTGTAGAAACGGAAAGTAACGGCTGCAGCGTTTGCGGTACCTTCAAGGCTACAAGCACCATGGTAACGATGAAAGCCAGCGGGAAAAACACCCGCGTATGCGCTTTGACGAAATCTTCGAAGAAGTTGCCGATCGTCTGGCCTTTGCTCGTAATGCCTCTGACAAAAGCAATCGCAACCGAAAAGCCGGTCGCCGCCGAGGTAAACATCATCATCGTGATGACCGCCATTTGGGAGAAATAGGACAGCCCCGTTTCTCCACTGTAATGCTGCAGATTCGTGTTCGTCATAAAGCTGATTACCGTATTGAACGTCAGTGTCTCTTCCATGCTGCCGATGCCGTTCGGATTGAGCGGCAGTCTATTTTGCAGTCGAAGAATCAAATAACTAAGCACAACCAGAACCACGTTCGTTATAATGAAGCTGAGCGCATACGTTTTCCAGGTCATACCGCGGCGCTCCTTCAGCCCGATCAACGCAAAAATCGGCTTTTCTGCGAAAGCGAACCATCTGTCAGTCCAGTTCGCTTCATTGGAAAACACGTGATATAAGTAAGTTCCCACCGGTTTGACCAGCAAAAGAATAATCGCAATCACGATGATTATTTGTAACGTGCCCATGGGTGAAGCCCCTTTCTCCAGGCTGGCCTAAGCCAAGCTTGATTCGCATCCTATCCTAGTTAAAATTTCTCCGGGTAAATCAAAGCGTAAGCCAAATAGATAAACAGAAATAGAGTGACAAGACTAATGACTATCATTTGGTACCGCCTCCCGTATCCTCTATCACACGCTCGCAAAATGCGGTAAATCCGCTGTAGATTCCATAACAAACGGCCAGCAGTAACACCATATAGAGATCCAGCATGCTTGATTCTCCCTCCATTCCAAGCTCGAAAATACCCCGTTATTCCACAAGAGTCTGGAGCAAAAAAGGAATTTCATCGCTATTGCTATGAATAACATAGTTAGCTCCCAGCCCTCTGTAAACTAAACGCGGGTGATTGGTATGCGTGATAACATAAATCGGATTCGCCGTCCAGCGCCTGCACATTTGAATATACCGGCAGCACAGGTTAAAGCTGTTTTCGAACAAAAATACCCTTCCTACCTGAAATGCCGGTGCAGTCCAATTTAATTGTTCAGTAGTATCTACCAACAGAAAATGTTTTACACCTAACTTCGCCAACCGGCTTTGTTCCTTTTTATTGTTCACCATAACGGCAAAGGGCAGCTGATGGAACAAAAGCTGGCGGATAAAAGCCTCTCCCGTTGGATTTGGTGCAGATACTAGAGTCAGCTCCTGCGAATCCTCCACGATATTCTCCTCCTCCTTGACAAAAGAGAAGGCAGCCGATTTCTCCGAAAACGATGCCTGCCAAACGGCTCCGAAAAGCCGATGATGGCCACGCCGTACTTCCCCGGGCAGCAAAAAAGAAGCCTGCGGAAAGAGAAGAACTCTTCCCGCGGGCTTCTTCAGGCACAGTTATAGAAACCATGCCCTGCCGCGACAATCGTTGCCTCTCCCGATACGCTTACGAGGTTAGCTGTCGGATTCGGGCGTGAGAGTCGCCCTACCTGCGGATACGGCCAAACGCCGCATGCTCAGGATTCACCCCATGGCGCACGATAGTACAGACCGATAAACCGGCTGATCGAATCGGCATCCGTTGGTTCCCCCGTTCCTTTTCCATTCAAGGACTCAGCGAAAAACTGCAAAAATTAACATAAGAAAAACCACAGAGGCCTAAGCCCTGTGGTCGAATTTATCCGATCACAAGCTTCATCATCCTCTCTCCTTAGCAGCCCGCCCGAAGGAATGAACCGGTTCATTCCTTCGGGGCCTGCTCTATCAACGCTGACGAGGTTAGCTGTCGGATTCGGGCGGTGAGAGTCGCCCTACCTGCAGATGCGCCGAAAGGCCCATCGTCAGGATTCACCCCAAGCCATGAAATCAACGGCTCTCACACCGTGAAGACATTGGCTTTGTTGGGTCCCCCGTTTTCCTGGCGAACAGGAAATTAAGCGATCAGAATTGGAAACTTTGTTTGAATCATGAGTTGTATCTTACGCCGGCCGAATAAAACTGTAAATAAAACCCGCGCTTCATTTAGAGTGAAAACAGGCATTTAATCGATTGAAATGAATTCAGATCTCGTTTTTTCTCTATCTTACTCCTTATCGCTCTTGAATACGAAGATATGGCAAGAAAACAAGCTTTCTCTAGAAATCATGCCGTAAGGAAATGAAACCCTCACTTGATTTCGTTTTCATTTAGATATACAGCGAAAATCATGCGAATTTCGCTCCCTATTGAAGTTTACAGACATTGCGTAACGGTGTAGGATTCACATCAACAACTTCATATTTGCTGCAAAACGCTTTGTTCCCGCTAAGGGAAACGGGGGACCCAACCGAAGCCATCTTCATTGAAGACAGCTTCAGGGGTGAATCCTGCCGGAGCTTCCATACGAGCCTCCGCAGGTAGGGCACTCTCAAGCCCGAATCCGACAGCTAACCTCGTAAGCGATTGAGAGAGAACACCTTTACCGTGCTTCGTTACGGCATCGTCCGCCACATCCGTAGAAGCCCGCGAGTAGAGTTTCTCTGCTCCCCGGGCTTTTTTTGCTTGTCTCCAATGAAAAAACTCATTTGATGAGGAGTGCAGCCACTGATGATGAAGCTGACCGAAACGTATAGTCAACCGATCGACCTGCTCCTAAACTGCAAAATCGGCTCGATGGAAATATATCAATTTGAAGGCCGCTTATTAAATGAAGAAGTATCGGGGATGACCGGGAGCCGGATTTGGGGCTTATTTAAAATTTCCGGCGGCGGGAGCAATGGCTGGGGAGAATATAGTTTACCCGCCGGGGACAAAAGAATCGACCTGGTACATTGGTCATTCCGTATTTATGAAGCTGAAAGGCCGCTCCCTTCCCGAAGCACTTCAGCAGGCTCGTACGTGCCGTGACGATTGGGGGCGGGAACGCTGCGAGCTGGCCGAGACCGCTTTGCTCGATTTAGCGCTGCAGCTCCGGTACTCGGAGGCCCAGGCGCCTTCCATGCGGATGAAGCACCTTGCGCTGGAGAGGGCTTGTTTGATCGAACAAGCCCAGTCGTATTTTTCTTTCTAGACTTAATCGAACCAGCCCTTGCGGCGGAACCAGGTATACATGCCGAACCCGATCGCGAACATCATCAGAAGTGCGGCAAAGTATCCCCACTGCCATCGCAGCTCCGGCATATGGTCGAAATTCATGCCGTATATGCCGGCGATAAAGGTCAGCGGCATGAATATGGTCGTTATAACGGTCAACGTTTTCATAATGGTGTTCATCCGGTTCGAGTTCAGGGAAATATAGCTGTCCCTCATATCCGCCGTCACCTCGCGGTTGGAGTCGTTAATTTCCGACAGCTTGAGCAGGTGATCGTAAATATCCGTAAAATAAACCAGCTGATCCTTAAGGCCGTCCATCCGGTCCGAATTGATGACACGGTACAGCAGATCGCGCATCGGCACGATCGTTCTCCGGAGCTTCAGCAGCTTCGCCCGGATTTCGAAGATTTCATTCATTAGAATATGAATGGGCTCTTCTTTGCCTTTCGTTTCAATTTCGTTCAGCTGGTCCTCAATCTGGTAAACGCTTGGAAAATATTCATCGACCAGCTTGTCCATGACAAGGTAGGCGCAGTACACATGCCCTCTCTCGCGAAGGCTGGGCTGCGTCTCCACTCTCGACCAAGCCTCATCAATTTCACGGGAACGGTTAAAATGGAACGTAACGATAAAATGGGTGCCCCAGAACAGATCGATTTCTTCTGCCGCCAAGGTCTGCGCATTCATCGCATGAAGGACAAAAAAATGCACGCCCTCGTAATGATCCACCTTCGGCCTCTGCAGCAGCTGACAGCAGTCCTCGATCGCAAGCGGATGAAACTGGAAATGGGTTTCCAGACGCTTGGCTTCTTCCTCCGTCGGCTGGTCAAAATCGACCCAATACCACTTCACCTTCAGACTGAGCAAATCGCCGAGCGTGGCATTATCGATCAGCCTGTTATCATGGTCTACCGCTATGACCCGGATCATCGCGCTCTCTCCTTTGAACCCCTGCTTTGAAACTAGTGTTCCAAATTTTGCCCTTCCTTATGAGGGAATAATGGAACGGCTGCCAATAAATTCGCACGATCGGCGGAGCGCCATTGTTCTTCCCCAAAACCCGGCATTCAAGTATAATGGGAGCCGTAGACACAATACGGGAGTGGATATCATGTATAAAATGCTGGCGATCGACATTGACGATACGCTTATTAATGATGACAAAGAAGTGACGGAAGGAACGAAGCAGGCGTTGGCCGAAGCGCTGGCGCACGGCATTACCGTCACGCTGGCTACAGGGCGTATGTACGCATCGGCGAAGCAGATGGCTTCCCAGCTTCAGCTGAATGTGCCGCTCATCACGTACAACGGCTCGCTCGTGAAAAACTCGGAGGACGGCCGTGTTCTGTACGAGCAGTCGGTTCCGCCGGAAGCGGCTCATCTGATCTTCGATTACTGCGAGCGGCACGGATTGCATCTGCAGCTTTATATTGACGACATCCTATATGTCAAAGAGGATAACGATAAAATCAGGGACTATGCCGCCCTGTCCAAAATCCCTTATACGGTGTACCCGGATTTCCGGAAGCTCGCGGATCAGCCCTCGACCAAAATGCTCATCATCGACGATCCGGCCAAGCTGGATGAAGTCGGCCTCGAGCTGCGCAATCTGATTGTCGGCCAGGTGCATATTACGAAGTCGAAGCCGCATTTTCTCGAAATCATTCACCATGAAGGCACGAAGGGCGATGCGCTGCGGTATTTGGCAGCCAAATTCGGCTACGACATGTCCGAGGTCATCGCGATCGGCGACGGCTCCAACGACCGTGAAATGCTGGAAGCCGCCGGACTTGGCGTGGCTATGGGAAACGCGTCCCCGGCGCTCAAGGCAATTGCTAATTACGTCACCCTGAGCAACAACGAAGACGGCGTGAAGCACGTGGTCGATAAATTTGTACTGCAGACGATTTAAGCGGTAACGGTACCGGCGGCACGAGCAGCGAGCAGAACGTCCCTCCCGGCTGGCTGGCACCCGATGAACAAGTGGAGAAGGGTCAGAGCTTACGCCCTGATGACAGAAAATTAACGTCGTCCGCGAACGGCGAATACACGGCAAACAGCCCTGAGCGCTCAGGGCTGTTTGCCGTGCATTCGCCGGTTCTTCGGCTCAGCCGTGGAGACCAGCTTCGCGGCTTGTTATAACGAGGCCAGCGCCGCTGTGCGGTAAGCCTCCGTCTGCCGCTGCGGGTCGGTGATCCGCACCTCGCCGCCATGGCATACGCTCACGAGCTTCGGCCGCACCTGCTCTACGAGGGCTCCGCTGCCGACCGCCTGCTTCATGTCGGCGGTAAACATCGGCATCGGCCGGTGCAGCTGTCCGCGCTTCGAGGTAAACAAATCCCCCGCGAGCAGCACGCCGTCCTGCTCATGATAATAAGCGACATGGCCCGGAGAGTGGCCTGGGGTCGCATAAGGCGTCAAGCCCCCCGGCTGCGACGCCATGTCGAGCGCCCGGACAAGACCGGGCCGGACCATCTGCTCCGCCTTCTTCCGCCGCGGGTACGGCTGTCTCCCTTCCATGTAGGGAATTTCCGCCTCATGCACATAGACCGGCACCGGATACCGCTCCACAATTTTATTCAAGCTGCCGACATGATCGCTGTGCCCGTGCGTAAGAACAATTTGCTCCAGCGGCAGGCCCATCCGCTCGATCTGCTTCAGCAGCGGCCCTGCCATCAATGGGATTCCCGCATCGACCAGCGTCAGCCCCCGTTCCGATTGTACGAGCCAGGCGCTCATAGGGATAATGATCCACTGGCTGCATTTCCACACATGCTCCGAAATTTGTACGATCTTCATCTTCCAATTCCTCCCCGATTCGAATGAGTAGACGATCTTTAATTCTGAAGCTTGCGTTTCTGAAGCAAACCGAGCAGCAGAATATCTCCCGCTTCCTCCATTAACGGCACAATCCTCGCAAACAGCTGCTCCAGCGGCTCTTCGTTCTCCATATAAGTTGTAATCAATCCTTGTAGCATAAAAAAGTAAATGCGCGAGCTTTGAAGCCGCTCCTCTTCGGTCTGGCTCCTTATCATGCGGTCCAAGCTTTCCGAGATGCAGCCGAATAACCGGAGACGAACGCTGTTCAGCTCGTTTTGCGGCCCCTTCGCATCCATCCGTACCGCCTTCGTGCCGAGCAGTACCGGCACCATGCTTTTGTAAGACAGGCAGAACCGGATAAAGCTGCCGCTGATATCGTACAGCACATCCTTCGGCGCCCGCTCCGTACGGGCCATCGCCCCGCGCATCTCCTGCTCCAGCTCCCGGAGCGGCGGCAGCGCCAGCTGCTCAAGCAGCGTCTCTTTATCCTTGTAATATAAGTAAATCGTCGTATGGGAGCAGCCCGCCGCCTTGGCGATTTCACGCATCGTCACTGCATGAAAGCCGCGCTCGGCGAACAGCTCGCCTGCCGCCTCCCGAATGCAGCGCTTCGTTTCCTCGGAGCGGAGCTCTTGTCGCGACTTCTTTCCTTCCTGTTCCATCCCTGCAGGCCTCCCGAAAATTTATAACCAATGGTTACTAACCGTTGTTCATATTATAACCAATGGTTATTTTTATTGCAATACCCAAATTTCTTATTATTTCCATGATCGCTTTGCAGCACAAATCGTTATCCAATTACAGCACGAAAAAAACCGGAATCAGTTACGATTCCGGTTGATCTGGGCTCCTGTGGAAGGAGGCCGGTTTACCTTTACGTTGGGACAGACCACTTCGGATTAGGAAGCCGCCTTCGCCGACTCGAGCGAGTCTTTGCCGGACTGCGGCAGCAGCAGCGACAGCACGAAGGACAAGGCCGCAATCACAGCAATGACGACGAACACGATGTGCAGGCTGGAAGCCAGCAAGCCGCTGTCAATCGTCTGCGAGCTGCCGGTATTGATTACAATACCGAAGATGGCGATACCGATCGTCTGACCCAAGGTGCGGATCAGGTTATGCGACGCAATCGCCGCCCCGCGCATATCGCGGCCTACAGCCGACTGTGCGGTAATCGTGAACGAGGTGAAGGCCAAGCCGAAGCCTGCCCCCAATATTCCGATCAGCACCATCAGGAACACCGGTGTCGTATGCTCGTTCATCAGCGTCAAGCCTGCGCTGGAAGCAAACAGCAGAATAACGGCGATGATCAGCAGCCGGCGCACGCCGAATTTGGCGACCAGCTGTCCGGCCATAATCGAGGCCGCCGGCCAGGTCACGCTCATCGGGATCATCGCCACACCCGAGTAAGTTGCGCTGCGGCCCATAACGCCTTGCAGCCAAAGCGGCAGGTAGAATACGATGACCACCTGAATCACGGCAAGCAAAAATCCGCTGCTGTTGATGACCGAAAGCGTGCGAATCCGAAACAGCTTGAGCGGAATCATCGGCTCCGGCGAACGGAACTCAATGAAGAAGAAGACAATGAACAACACGAGAGCCGCCACAAGCAGCGGAACAATACTGCCCCATGCTATACCGGCTCCGTTGTGATTGCCGAGCAGCGTAGTCGCATACAGGAAGCAGAACATGCCTGCGGAGAAAGTGACGATCCCCGGATAATCGATATGCGGCTTTTTCTTCTGCGGCGTTTCATGCAGAGACAGCCACAGAAGCGTCAGGGAAACGGCGGCAAACGGCAGATTCATGAAGAAAATCCACCGCCACGATACATAATCGACCAGCACGCCGCCGGCCAGCGGGCCGACAATCCCTGCGATTCCCCAGACGCTGGAGGCCCAGCCCTGCACCTTGGCCCGCTGCTCGAACGGGAACAGGCCCCGATAATCGCATAAGGTAAAGTAAGCAGCGCTCCGGCTCCCAAGCCTTGAATGGCGCGGAACCAGACCAGCGCGTTCATACTATGAGCCACACCCGATAAGGTCGAGCCGAGCAGAAAAATAAGCGTGCCCGCGATATACACGGACTTGCGCCCGTATAAATCGGATAGTTTGCCATAGATCGGAGTACTGATCACGGTCGTCAGCAGATAGACTGAAATGACCCAGCTGTACAGCTGAATGCCTCCCAGATCCTCCGTGATTCCCGGCATGGCGGTGCTGACGATCGTTCCCTCAATCGCAGCCAAAAATGTGGCGATAAACAGCGAAATGGTGACATTTCGCCTGTTCGTTTGTTTTGTCATATCAATCCTTTTCCTCCTCTTGGTACAATGGAACGCCCGATGCTTCCAAGCTTTCCTCCTGGCGGTTCAAATGTTCAACCAGCCGGTCGAGCAGCCCGGCGAAAGCCTTCTGCTCTTCGGCATTGAAAATATCAAATGTATGCCGGTTGCTCTCCACATACAAAGGCCGCAGCGAATGAAGCACCTCATGACCCGCTGCGGTTAACTCCACTCTCGTCACGCGGCGGTCTCGCCCTGTCCTCGTATGTCCGTACATAGCCGGCCTGCCGCAGCCGGTCCATCATACTGGAGATGTTCTGCTTCGTGACAAGTATATTGCGGCGCAGCTCCTTTAAGGAAATGCCCTCCTTCTCCGCAATGGCCGCGAGCAGCGTCCACTGCTGCGCGCTTGCCAATCCGACCTGCTGGGCGAGTCTTCCTCCGATCCGCGACAGCAGGGTCGAAGCCCGGAACAAATTCATCACGGTCTCTACCGTCCGCTGCTCATGCTCAGCCCGGAACTCTTCATGGCCGGAGTTCATTCCCTGTCACCCTTCCCTTAAATAACTTCAGCCCCAAAAAGTCAACAACTTGTCCTTTTGTAGTATAAATCAACCTTACGTAACATGGAAGCATGAATATTCCTTCCGGGTCCCCCGCATAAACCGACGAAAACCGGCAAATTTTTTTCTTTAAAAGGCTCCTCTTCGTCTTCTTATGCCGTCACCAAAGGCTCGCCCATGCATACAGTGTAGTACCGATACCGTTGGGCTCGTGTCTACTTAACAAGGAGGCGGCAGCTTTGGACATTGCATTATCAGGCTTGCACTGGATTTATTTGTTGTTCATTATTTTGATCATCGGCTTTATGGTATTCCGCAAGGATACGACGATCTTATGTATTGCCGGCATTTTCCTGCTGGGGCTGGTCTCCACCCAATCATTAAGTCATTCCATCAGCGGGGTGTTTAACAGTTTTATTTATGCCATTAAAGAACTGCTGGGCACCATCCTCATCATTTCGATCATCGTCTCGATGAGCAGGGTGCTGACGCTGACCGGCATTAACGAATCGATGATTTCGCCGTTCACCCGCCTGATCCGGACACCAGCGCTGGCGTACTGGGTCATCGGGATCCTCATGATGATCATATCCTGGTTCTTCTGGCCCTCGCCGGCCGTAGCCCTTCTGGGCGCAGTGCTGCTCCCTGTCGCGCTGCGCGTCGGGCTGCCCGCGCTCGGTGTCGCGGCGGCGATGAATCTATTCGGACACGGTATAGCGCTGTCCGGTGACTTCGTCATCCAGGGGGCGCCGAAGCTGACGGCGGATGCAGCCGGCATTCCGGTCGGCGACGTCATCTCGGCCAGCGTGCCGCTGGTATTCGTCATGGGGATTGTGACGACAGCGGTCAGCTTCTGGATGCTGAGACGGGATATGAGAAGCGGCAAGCTGGCAGCAACGCCGCAAGTAACCCCGTCGGCTTCCAGCGGACCGGCAGACAAAGCCGTTACGCTCTCCCCATCCAATCGGCTTTTGTTCGCCATTGTAATCCCGCTGCTGTTCCTGGCCGACGTCGCGGCCATGTTCGTGCTCAAGCTGCAAGGGGGCGATGCCACCGCGCTCGTAGGCGGCACCGCACTGCTCATCATGCTATGGATCACACTCACCGCACACAAGCAGGACGGTCTTGCCCAATCGACCAATTATTTGATCGAAGGCTTTCAATTCGGCTTTCGGATCTTCGGTCCGGTCATTCCCATCGCCGCTTTCTTTTATCTGGGCGATTCGGCGTTTACCGAGATCTTCGGCAAGGTGCTGCCTGCGGGCTCCCAGGGTCTCGTCAATGACCTCGGTCTCGCGCTGGCTCATACCGTGCCGGTCAACCAGGCGGTCGGCGCCGTGACGCTGACCACCGTCGGAGCCATTACCGGTCTGGACGGCTCCGGCTTCTCCGGCATTTCGCTTGCCGGATCCATCGCGCACCTGTTCTCCACCGCCATCGGCTCCGGCGTCGCCACGCTGACCGCATTGGGGCAGATTGCGGCGATCTGGGTCGGCGGAGGCACGCTGATCCCTTGGGCGCTCATTCCTGCCGCCGCGATCTGCGGCGTCGATCCGTTCGAGCTCGCCCGGCGTAATTTGAAGCCGGTCGTGATCGGCTTGGTTGTTACCACCATTGTCGCGATGTTTCTGATGTAACGAAGCGTTTGTAAAATCTTAGCGTAAACCCATACGTTGGCGCGTAGGGAGGGAAAGGTATGGGGTTCCAGCCGTTGTTGAAGCCGTGTTCCATTAGATGAGATTCAGAGGGAGGAACACGGCTTCAAAGACAGCCCGTAACCTTTTCACCCCATACTCTTCCCTCCTTTGATCTGCTTTCTGTTATTCTTCCACTTATTTTTTCCTGGCTCGTTGCTTCGATTCAAGAACGCCTCTTTGATACGGAAACATCCGTGTTTGTCTCGACGTCTCCAAGCGCAAGCATGGGGGCGTTCTTTTTTAGGGTCAACGCGAACTCAATGCTTGGTACAACCCCGATTAAATGGAACGAGTACTTCTATTCACCGATTGAGTGAAGCAGCGGCGAAGTGGCCGCAGCATTACTTAGCTTGGTTCCGCTGCTTGGATAGCAAGGAAAGTGAACACATAACGGCGAAGATGAACATTAGGCTGGCCGCTTCTCGCTTATCCCCTGTGAGTCAGGGGAATTTCGATTTCGATGTGCGACGATTCGCATTTTCAGGATGGGCCGCCTGCCATAAATGTGTAATGGTTTGCTTCATTATAGATAGTTTGGAGGAAGAACAATATGGCTGATAGTAACGACAACTTTTATCGGCATATGGGGGTTTATGGAATTTGCGCAGCTGAGGGCAGTCTTTTAGTTATTCAAAAAATTTTAGGCCCCTACACAGGAAGATATGATTTGCCTGGCGGCCGGCTAGAAAAGATGGAATCGTTGGAGCAGGGAATCACAAGAGAGCTGCGAGAAGAAACGGGATATACGGTTCGAGAGCTTAGAAATATTGGTGTCTGTGATTTTTCGGTAATGTGGAGATTACAAGATAGTACAATAGAATACTTACATCATATAGCCATTTTATATGAAATAGATGTTGGTTCAGACAAGACAGCAGATCCCATCACATCGTTTGAAGGACAAGATTCAAATGGAGCCATTTGGCTAAAGCTGGATGAAGTCACTTCCGAGAATTCATCGCCCTTGGTACTGCAGGCTGTTGATTGGATACGTACTGGGGTTATTCCTGTTGCGGGCAGGTCGTTTGATTACAGCATCTAATATATTGGGAATCGGATTTCAACAAACCTTCTTTACTACATATATTGGAAACGAAGCTTGCTTTAGTGAATGACGTGAAAACGAGTCAGGCAAGAACAATGGCCGGGATCGTTCGCGAGCTTGATTGAAAAAAAGCAAAAAAGCCGGTCCCCCGTCAGTTCACTAGGGACCGGCTTCTTTGTGACGTTAACCCCTATAGCTCACAGATTCGGGAAGCGAAGAACGCGATAGCCGTAAGCGCCAATCTCCAGCACGCCCGGCGGGACATCTTCTCCGCTCAAGGCGTCCGTTCCCGCTTGAGGAACGGTCACCCGGCCTCCGCCGCCGTCCATGTTCACGATAACCCATATCGTGAAGCCGTCGCCGTTCCGCGGTGCGACCACTGTTCCGCGGGTGACGTCGGTGCGCAGCGACACGCCTGCTTCGGAGGCATAATGCTCGATGAGCCGCTTCAGCAGCGCATCTCCCTCCTCGCCTGTCGGCATGGAGCCAAGCATGACGATCTTGCCCCTCCCGTAAGCGCGCTCCGTAAGGAAGGCCGCTCCAGGCGCCAATCCGCCCTCGGCGGTTCCAAGCACGCTCGCTTCTTTCGGCTCGAACAAGGCGCTCCACAGCCCGAGCGGTGCGGATACGCCGAAGGCATGGCCCCGGGTGCCGGTCCCTTCCATCGGATACGTATACAGCGTCTCCACTCCGGCAAGCGACTCCAGCCGCTTGCCGAGCGCTGCATCGGCATGGATCGTATGCTGCTCGGTTCTCCCGCCGGTCAGCGAGCCGACCACCCAGACGCCGCCCGCTTCGACGAAGTCTTCCGCCCGGCTGATGAACTCATCGGACAAGTAATGAAGAAAAGGCGTCAGCAGCAGCTTGTAGCCATCCAGCTCCGTTCCCTCCGGAATCACATCCCGGTGAAGCCCGAGTGACAAAATACGCTCATAAAACGCCGTCACCAATCCGCGGTGATTTAACTGACGGTGCGGCTCCGTTTTCAGGAACGCCTTCGACCGGTCGGAATAGGTCATAGCCACCTCCGCCTGGGCTGGCCGCGTGGACAGCATAATCGCTTCGATCTCCTTGCGCGCCTGCTCCACCTCCAGCACGCTTGCATAGCCGATCGTCGGCTTGCCCCAGGCGCTGAGAACCGAGCCGTGCGGCTGCTCGCAGCCCGCCCGCTGCTGTCTCCACAGCCAGTAGCAGAACGCTTCCGCGCCAAGCGCGTAGGCGGCGACCGCTTCCGCCCGCAAATATCCCTGCGGATGCGGCATCGCATAGCTTTCGAGCGATGCGCTGAACGAGGTGCTCGTTTCCATAATCCAGAAATCTTTACCCCGCTTGAAGTTGCGGAACAGGTCGCAGTTGATCAAATACGCCGGACTGTTATCGTACTGCACATACGTATCGAAGGAGGCGAAATCCAGATTGCGGAACAGCCGCTCGTTGTCCACATGAAACGCTACGCTGCTGTTATGCGTGATCGGAGCGTCGGAATACCGGCGGATAATATCCGCCTGCTCGTCGGCAAACTCGGCGATCTTCTCATAAGAAAATAATTGATACATCGTCCGCAGCGACGAATTATGCAGGAACGGCGCCGGTCCCGGCTGCGGCACCTGCTCGAAGCTGTGGTAGTACTCGCTCCAAATGTGCGTTCCCCAAGCCTCGTTCAGCTGCTCTACGGTGCCGTAGCGCTCCCGCAGCCAGTCGTGCCACAAGTTCTTACATGTCTCGCACATGCACTCGGCAACGTGCGCCTTGAATTCGTTATCGAGCTGCCAGCCGATAACGCCGGGCAGCGGCCCGATTGCCCGGGCAATATGCTCCGTAATGATCGCCGCACGTTCCCGGAAATAGGCATTGTTCGTGCAGGCGTGCTGCCGGGAGCCGTGTCCCATGACCGTGCCTCGCTCATCGACATACATCCGTTCGGGATGTCCGTGTGTGAACCAAATCGGCGGCGTCGGGGTCGGTGTGCACATCACCGTTTCGATTCCGTGCTCATACAGCTTGTTGATGACCTGTACGAAAAAACCGATATCGATCTTTCCTTCCTCCGGCTCCATCGTAAACCAGGCGAATTCCCCCATGCGGGCCACATTAATGCCCGCTTCCTTCATCACCCGGATATCCTGCTCCATGACCTGTTCGTTCCACAGCTCAGGATAATAAGCCGCTCCGTGATATAGCTTGTTTGCCAATGCACCTTACTCCTATCCGATAAATATTCATGCTGCTTTCAAGCTCTCTCCCATCATAGTCAATCGGGAACGGATACTCAATTCGACTTTTTTGCAGGAAACAGCTCGAAGAAGAACCTGAAGCGGACCTATCCCTCCCGTACGATATTTAGGGTCAACAGCTCTCCAGCCCCGCTGACCCGTCTTAATCTGATGCCTAACTTCGCACCCTGCATTCCACTCTGCCTTTCGAATGAAGCCCTTGCCTGCCCCAGGTCGATAGCAAAAAGCTCTAGCTGCGTGAGGCAATCTCCGCTTTCAGCTCTTGGAGCCACGCCCCCAGATCGAACGTCCCGGCGTCGCCCTGATCCCGCTTCCGCACGGCTACCGTGCCGGACTGGCGTTCCTTCTCGCCTAACACGAGCATATACGGCACCTTCTCCAGCTGCGCTTCGCGGACGCGGTAGCCGAGCTTTTCGTTGCGGCTGTCGATGTCGGCCCGAATCCCCTCTTCGGCCAGCCTCCGCTTCACCTGCTCGGCATATGCGTACTCAGCCTCGGAAAGCGGCAGCACCTTCACCTGAACCGGAGCCAGCCATACCGGGAAGGCGCCGCTGTAATGCTCCGTCAAAATCCCGATAAACCGGTCGATCGACCCGTAGACCGCACGATGAATGACGACCGGCCTGTGCTTCTGGTTATCCTCGCCGATGTAGGAAAGCTCGAATTTCTCCGGCATTTGAAAATCCAGCTGGATCGTGCCGCACTGCCAGCTCCGCTTCAACGCGTCGCGGATATGGAAATCGATCTTCGGCCCGTAGAAGGCCCCATCGCCTTCATTGACCCGGTAAGGGCTGCCGTGGCGGTGCAACACCCGGCGCAGCGAGGCTTCCGCCTCTTCCCACAGCTCCTCCGAGCCCATCGAATCCTCCGGCCTCGTCGACAGCTCGATCGAATAGTCAAATCCGAAAATGCGGTAAAACTTGTCGATCAGCGCCATTACCCGCGCGATCTCGTCTTCGATCTGGTCCGGCCGGACAAAAATATGGGCATCGTCCTGGCAAAAGGTACGGACACGCATCATCCCGTTCAGCGCCCCCGACAGCTCATGGCGGTGAACCTGGCCGAATTCGGCCATACGGATCGGCAGCTCCCGGTAGGAGCGCAGCCTGTTTTTGAAAATCAGCATATGCCCCGGGCAGTTCATCGGCTTCAGCGCAAACTTCGCGTCATCCACCTCCGTAAAATACATATTCTCGTGGTAGTGATCCCAGTGGCCGGACTGCTCCCACATCCGCTGGTTCATCATGAACGGCGTGCGCACCTCGTCATAATCCTGCCTCTCCTGGATGCTTCGGGACAATTGCTCCAGCTCCGTCCGAAGCGCCATTCCCTTCGGCAAATAAAACGGCATTCCCGGCGCTTCCTCGGAGAACATGAACAGCTCCAGCTCTTTGCCAAGCTTCCGGTGATCCCGCTTCTTCGCCTCCTCCAGCAGATGCAGATGCTCTTCGAGCTGGGCTTTGCTTAGGAACGCCGTTCCGTAGATGCGCTGCAGCATTTTGTTATCGGAATCCCCCCGCCAATAAGCGCCTGCGACGTTCAACAGCTTGAATGCCTTGATTTTGCCTGTCGAAGGCAGGTGCGGCCCCCGGCACAGATCTGTGAACTCGCCCTGCTCATAAACCGTCAGCACCGCATCCTCCGGCAAATCGCGAATCAGCTCCAGCTTGAGCGGTTCCTTCAGATCGCCGAACAGCCGAACCGCTTCCTCGCGGCTGACGACCTTGCGGACAATCGGCAGATTTTCGCGCGCGATCTTTTCCATTTCCAGCTCAATGCGGCCAAGCTCCTCTGTCGACAAAGGCTTCTCGATATCGATATCGTAGTAAAAGCCTTCCTGGGTTACTGACCGATGCCCAGCTTGACGGCATCCGGCCCGTACAGCCGCTTCAGCGCCTGCGCCAGCAGATGCGCCGTGCTGTGACGGTATACCTCCAAGCCTTCCGCGCTGTCCAGCCGCAAGATGCTGACCTCGGCATCCTGCTCTACCGGACGGCTCAAGTCCGCCAGCTTCCCGTCCAGATAGCCTGCCGCCGCCTGCTTCTTCAGTCCGGGGCTGATCGATTCCGCAATCTCCACAAGTGTGGTGCCGCGCGGGTACCTCCTTGCCGATCCATCGGGTAAAGTCACCATCACTTCTTCCATGTCTTCGTACCTCCATTCCTTTAAATTTGTGTATGAACGCAAAAAAACGCATCTCGCCCAAAAGGGACGAGTGCGTTCAGCTCGTGGTTCCACCCTCATTCGATCCTGCTCTGCCTTATCTGCACCGGACATACGGGTCCGGAGCCTGCGGGCATGCAAGATCCTCATGGCATCCTGTAACGGGGATAAGCCGGTCGCGCTTACTGCCGTGACTCCTTCAAGGAGGCGGGTTCAACGCACAGCTGCAAAGGGGTAATCCCGCGTCCAGTCGCTGAAGAAGCTCTCAGCAGTCGCTTCTCTCTCTGGGCAGCCCGTAAAGGGGATCATGTCTTTGGTCGTCGCCTGAATTTTCAGTTTAGTTTCACATTATAGGGGGATTTGACTTCCAGGTCAAGCGATATCTGTCCATACCGATGCAGCAGCGGCCGCATTTACTAGCTGTAAGGGGAGCTTACCCCCGTTCCCCCGTGCTTTACAGCACATTACAGCCTAAAAGAAAGGAGCGATATTCATCTCATGGAGCTTGAAGGGATTAAAGGAAATTTCGACGCCATTTACAGCCTCGGCCATAATTGTCTCCCCGGTGTACAAATGGCCAAAAACGGGCTGCGGCACTATGCCGGCGTGATCGACTGGATGGGTTCTCCGCTGCTCTCAGGCGTCAGCAATTTGCTGCGCAACCGTTTCGCCCACTTCATGGAGCTGCGCAACATGAGCATTACGGGAATCGACCCGAATGCCGGCTGTTATCTCGTCCGCGATGCCGCCTACCACATTATTTCTAACCACGATTTCTCGCTGGAGACGAACATGCCTTCCCAGATCTTGACCTATCCGCAGTTCAGGGAAAAAATCGACCGGAGAATCGCGCGGTTTCATGAAAAGCTGCAAACCAGCTCCCGCATGCTGTTCATCCGCACGGAAGCCTCCTTAACCGAAGCGCAAGAGCTGCAAGAAGTGATCCGCGGGCTCCGGCCGCATGGCGATTTTCGCATCCTCGTCGTCAACCATGCTCCTGTACAGGGCTTAACGGAGCTCCATTGGCCGCTCGAGCGCGTATGCGCGGTCAAATTCCGCAGGCGGCGGACCTGTTCTACGAGAACGACGAGCTGTGGCGTTCCTTGTTGTCCGGCGTCGTGCATGTCTGACCCTCCAGCTGCACGGTTCAAGTATAAAAATCCGCAAACGCACAATAATTTTTCCGCTTCCGGGATAAACGCCCATCACCCTTGGGCGCCTGTTACATATATTGGTGTTGAGAGCAGGGTCAGATACCTATAAAGGAGTTGTTTGCATTGCCACAACCTCAACATCCACAAAGACAAACTATCGGCAATAATGCGCCGGCGCAGGATACAAGAAGCTTCACGCCGGGCTTCCCGGGCGGGGGCCAGGGCGGCTTTCCAGGAGGATCGACGGGATTTCCAGGCGGATTCCCGGGACTAGACCGGGACAGGGCGGTTTCCCTCCTCCGCCGCCGGGCACAGGAGGCTTTCCTGGCGGCGAACCAGGCGGATTTCCGGGCGGTGCTCCGGGCGGATTCCCGGGAGGCCAGCAAAACCCGCCGGGGGCTCCGCAATCTCCACCGCCGTCCTTCATACCGCAGCAGCAGTCCGCTACTCTCTTCGCGATAGACCCGGGGAGCATCCGCCGCTGCCTTGGCAGATATGTTTATATCTGGCAGGATAACGGGGACAGCTACTGGATCTTTTTGACCCATGTGGGTCGCAACTCGATCGCCGGCTTCCGCTGGTACGGCTTCGGGCCTGTCGGCTTCTGGCTGTACTTCGGCCTTGATCTGCGCCGCATTCAGCAGTTCTTCTGCTCGTAAACCGGCCGGCGTCCTCCCGAAACCGATAAGGGAACCCCTTGGCAAAGCCGTTCGTGCATCCGCTATTATCCATGGACACCAAGACCGCTTTGCCCGTCATCGGCTTCCCTTCATGCAATCCAAGAAAAGAAGCTGCCTCAAGGCCGTAACTCCAATTGAGACAGCTCAAATGATACGCAAGACGCCTTCAAACCCACGAAGCAAACAGGGATGAAGGCGTCTTTTTACATACATATTCAGGTCAAAACGGGAACTGTACCTTCAAAAAGCGACTTGCAGGACAAGACTGCCTTCGCTGTTTTACTGGTCCTCGGGCAGCAGCAGCTGGGCTATCAGCTGCGTGTTATCCAGCCGGTTGTGCAGATAGTCGTACTCCACCTTGCACTGGTCGGCATGCATGCGCGCCCTGAGTACGGTCCGCTGCAGCTCATAAGTATGCTGCCAGATTTCCGCTTCGCGCGCCTGTTCATTTTTGCCGGTGATGAGCCCCAGGCTGAACAGCTCGCATTCCTTGGCCCGAAGCGCCAGCTTGGCATCCTCCAGCCGGCCCAGCGCCGAGTAATAGCTTGCCTCCGCTTCTCTCAGCTCTTCAGGCAGCTGCTGCAGGAGCAGCAGCACCTCCGTCCGGTTCATCGCATCCTCTCCCTTCGGCGGCTCGCCGTTTCTTATGACAGCTTATGCCGGGATCGGCGCGAACATGATGCTCTTGCCGTGCTCTTAACCGGAACCGTAAGATTACCGTTATTTTATTTGGCCGATGGACATGCTGACTTTATAGTTCCCGTACTGCAGCACCTCGTCCAGAAGCCCGCTCAGCTCCGCAGGCGATCCGATGCGGACGCGCAGCCAATAGCAGCCTTCGCCGCTGACGCGGTGCACCTCTGCAATCTGCTCCTTGGCCCGGGCAAAAGCCTGGAACGCCTGATGCGCGGTGTTCGATTTCATAAACACGGTGATGAACGCGTGGACGGTCAATCCGATGGTGTCGGGATTCCAGCGCACCGTATAGCCTTCGATCACGCCAAGCTCCTGCAGCTTTCTGACACGCGCCCCTACCGCTTGTCCCGTCAGATGGACCCGCTGTCCGATTTCCTTATGCGGCAGATCGGCCTGATCGATCAGGCAGCGCAGGATTTGAAGATCGAGCTCATCGATCATGTATTCATCATCCCCTTACTTGCTTTCAAGCTGAAATGAAATGCCGGTTTTTCGTTTCACCGGCTTGTAGGCAGAGCTTTCCATGCATTTTATAATTGTATCAGAACAACATTCCACCAAGTAGAGGGGACATTCCATGAACATTCAGCTTCTTCGTCATGCTACTCTGGGCTTGACCTATGCAGGTATTACCATTCTTGTCGATCCGATGTTCAGCGATGCGGGCGCGAATCCGCCGATCGTTAATTCGGCGAACGACCGGCGCAATCCGCTCGTGCCTTTGCCCGATGCAGCCAGCGGCTGGCTTGCCCCGGATGCGCTGCTCGTCACCCATCTGCACCGCGATCATTGGGACGATGCGGCTGCCGCAGCCATCGCCAAGGAAACGCCCGTGCTGTGCCAGCCCGGCGACGAAGCGGCGTTTCAAGCCGCAGGCTTCGCCGACGTGACACCGGTAGAGCGCACGCTGCAGCTCCGCGGAATTACCGTCACCCGCACCGGGGGACGCCACGGTACAGGCGAGATTGGTGAGCGGATGGGACCCGTATCCGGCTTCGTGCTTCAAGCCGAAGGGCACCCGGCTTTATATATCGCCGGAGATACGATCTGGTGCGACGAAGTCGCTGAGGCGCTGGACGCTTTCCGCCCGGCAGTGACGATTGTCAATGCAGGAGGCGCCAGATTCACCGTCGGAGACCCCATCACCATGAACGAGGACGATGTGATTCAGGTATGCCGCTACGCTCCCTACACAAAGGTCATTGCCGTGCATATGGATTCGATTAACCATTGCCTCGTAACCCGAGCCGATCTGCGCGCCCGGCTGGAAGCGGAGGGCTGTCTTGACCGCGTGAGTCTGCCGGAAGACGGCGCGTTCGTCTGCATCTAACTCTGGTGCGGGAGCCTAGGACTCCCACACCCTTTTTTTAGTTCATTTTCAGGTTTCTGTCATACATTTGACATCACCTGCTGCGATAATGAGGCTAAAAAACGGTACAAACGGAGTGAAGATCCCGGACATGGAAACGAACCGCCTTACGATCCCCCTTATTCAAGCCGCACGCGGCATTGCCGTCGTGCTGGTCATGCTGTTCCATACTTCGCAGATGGCCTACAAATATTTCGGCATCAATTTTCTCGGCATCAGCGGCATGGACCGGTTCGGCGGGTACAGCTATTTTTTCGTACTCACCGGATTTTTAATGTTCACCCTGTACCGGCGCCATTTCGGCAATCCCAAGGTATGGGGTTCGTTCATCCTGAAGCGGTTTGTGCGCATTTACCCGCTGTATTGGCTCGTCAATCTGGCCGTCATTCCGATTTATTTCCTCGTGCCCTCTTTCGGACTCGGCTTCGAAACGAAGCCGGCTGAAATCGTGCAATCGCTGCTGCTGTGGCCTGAGAGCCACGTCCCTATTCTCGGGGTCGCCTGGTCGCTTATTTTTATCGTCTTCTTCTACCTGGTATTCTCTCTGTTCTTCCTGCTTCAAACAAGGGCAGCCGCCGGGCTATTGTCCGTTTGGATCCTGCTGATCTGCTGCTCGGGCCTCGGCTGGATTTCCCCGCAGCCTAACGCGCTGCTCAGCTTTTTGCTCGACGGGCAGCATCTCGAGTTCATCCTGGGCATGGCCATCGCCTATGCAGTGCGGTTCGTACCGCAGCGCGCAGCCGGTCTTTTGCTTGCGGCAGGCATGGTTCTGTTCCCTGTCATCTGGGTTATCCGCGCCCTGGACCCGGCCTTCGCCTATCCGAATGTAATGTACACGATCGGATCGTCGCTCGTTCTGCTCGGGATTGGCGTGCTGCGAATGGAAGCACCGGTGTGGCTGAGACCCGCACAGTTTCTGGGGGACGCTTCTTATTCGATCCTGCTGACAAGTCTCGGCTGCTTATCCATTACGCTGAAGCTGGTCAAAACAATGCATCTAAGCGGCCTGCTCGGCCCTTATGTGAGCACTGCGTTATGTTTTCTCAGCTCCCTCGCCTTGTGCTGCTTCTTCTATGAACGCGTGGAAAAACCGCTCGTCCAGCGCTTGAAGTCATGGCTTCTGCCTCAAGCCAGGCCGGCAGCTTCGGTGAAAGTTTGATTCGTTGCGGGAGAAGGGAAGGCGACGGACGGTCACACGGCCCCACGTCAGCTACGACATGAAGCTTGCGTCCGGCCTTCCTCTATTCAGCACTATTTTTTTCCGGCCACACTGTCGAGCAGAGCCATCATACTGGCTGCATTGTTCCCGATTACGCCATCGGGCAGCCGTACTGGCTGCATTGTTTCACCGGTTACACCATCGGGCAGCCACACTGACTGCAATGTTTCACCAGTTACGCCATCGGGCAGCTGTACTGGGTGCATTGTTTCATCGGTTACGCCACAGAACGCTGGCGTTCTGACGCTTTTTCCTACGATCGAATAACGAATACGCAGAGGATGCGTTATCCCCTTTTTTGAAATCGATTACACAAATTCTCATGTGAGACTGCAACATTTTTCCTGGATGCCGCGTTTGGACAAAGAGAGAACAACCTGCCGGAGCATTCCGGCCAACCCTTTGTTCCATTCCTACATACTCGACTACAGGAGGTATTCTCACATCATGAAATCATTTAAAGTACTTGGAGCCGTCCTCGCTGGCGCCTTATTAGCTGCCAACGCGGTATCCGCTGCCCCTAACGAAGCTGTGCCCGTACAGCCGATGCCGATTTCCGCTCCCCTTCCCCAAGATTCATACGGCGGGCTTAATTTCCATCTCTTCGTGAACGGCAAAGGTTTTTCCGCCGAAGAAGCCGCCCCTTACGCCGGACCTGACAATGAGCTGATGGTGCCGATCCGCGCCGCCGCGGAAGCGTTAGGCTATGAGCTGACATGGCATGCGGACTCCCAATCGCTGGAGCTGGCCCAAAGCAATCAGTTGCTCTACCTGCAGATCGGACAAGATAACTACAGCGCTGACAAAATCCCCGTTTCGCTCGACGTTGTCCCCGAACTGACAGGCGAGAGAACCTACGTGCCTGTATCTTTTTTCGAAAAAGTAATGAAGCTGACCGTAACGGCCGACCCGACGGGCGTCGTTACAATCAGCTCCAAGGAACAAGCCGGCGAGCAGCCATCCGCCAATCCGACAAGGCAGGGCACGATCACAAGCATCACATCTGGCGATAAAATAAAAGAAATCGGCCTCAACGGCTACAGCCACGGCCTACGCTTGAATATCTCCGACGATACGGAAATCGTCTCCGCAGATAACAAGAAGCTGACGTTCGCCGATCTTCAGCTGGGGATGTCCATCGAGGCGGAACACAGTCCTGTGATGGCGATGAGCATGCCCCCAATGACCAGCGCGAAGAAAGTGATCGTGAAGGAGCGGCCGGCCTCGGAGCAGGTTTTGGGCACCTCGGGCACGGTTGAAGAAATAACCGCCGCGGCTGACGGCACGGCGCGCCTCGTCATCAAAGGCACGAAGCTGAGCGACGGTTCGTTCGATACGATCGTGCTGAACGTGGATGCCAAGACGCCGATCGTCGGCACGACAGACAACCAGCCTTTGGCCGCGGACCAGCTGAAGCAGGGAGACCAGGTTTATGCCTTCTACGGTTCGGTGCTTACCCGGAGCTTGCCGCCGATCGGCAAAGCCGTCAAAATCGTCGTTGAAAACTAAGCTCAGCCCCGCACTCTATAGATCAGCTGATCTCACTGCTTAATCCATCTCATAGATGGAGCCGGATTTGCTGGCGAACAGCTCCGCATATACTTTCTCCGCATAGGCGTCGGTCATGCCGGAGATATAGTCCGCCACAAACCGCGGCCAAGGCCACCTGCTCTTATGGAGCTCGTAATTTTCAATCCAATCGGGCGGAATAATCAGTCTGCCCGTATCCGGTTCAATGAAGCTGGCCCACAGCCGCTGGATCATAATTTCGCTGCGCTTTTGCAGGCGCTGCACGCGAAAATCTTTGATCAGCGTCACCCAGGCCAGCTTCTTCAATATTTCCATTGTGCGCAGCAGATTCCAATCCTGCTTGCCGTCACGCACGAAAGTAACGCGCTTCCAGCTTCGCTTCGTATCGTCTATGATGCCTACCTGATGGGCAAAAGCGCTCACCCAGCGCGCTTTGATTTCGCGGCGAGTTCGCGAAGCTTCATTGTTGCACTCCGCATAAATCGTCTCCCACTGCTCGAGAAACGAAGCCAGCACCTGTTTGACCATCCCTTTCATATCAACGCCTTCCCAGTCCTTCGGATCGTAGCTAGGATCGCTCACAATCTCCTGAATCAGGTTCACCAGCAGCCGCTCATCCTCAAAAAACGTGCGGTTCATCTGGATTTTACCCGCGCGGATGCCGTCCTCGATATCGTGCGTGGAGTAGGCAATATCGTCGCACAAATCCATAAGCTGCGCTTCTAAGGTGGAGCAATTCTCCGGCATGTTCCACTTGCGCCTCAGCTCGGCGATATCCTCCCATTCCTTGCCGTACACGCCTTTGATACGGCCCGGATGGTCGAGGCAGTACGGGTACTTGTTAATGCCGAGCAGCACGGCGGCGGTCAGATCCAGCCCGCTTCCGCTGCCCGCCCGTTTCTCCAGAAACATGAGAATCCGGAAGTTTTGCGCGTTGCCCTCATAAGCCATGCCGAAATCCGCCCGCAGCAGATGATCAAGCACCTCCTCGCCCTTGTGGCCGAACGGCGGATGGCCGAGATCGTGCGCCAACGACGCCGCCTCAACCACCTCCGGGTTGATCACGAGCCCCGGATGCTCCTTCAGCGCCAGAAACGGATACGCCTTGTTCATCCGGCGGGCAACTTCCCTCGCAATCTGGGAAACCTCCAGCGAATGCGTCAGCCGGGTACGGTAATAATCGCCGGAGCCCGCGCCGAACACCTGGGATTTCCCCTGCAGCCGGCGAAATGCCGGAGACTGGATCAGCCTTGCATAGTCCTTCTCGTATTCGTCCCGTTCCTCGCTTGATTTGGTATGGGTTGTATCATTTATGCGCAGCTTCCGCAAATCCATCCTTATCGCCTCTTCTCTTCGGCCTATAGCAGCGGCCTGTTAATTCATTCTATCATGTCACGTCAGAATAGGTGACAAGCTTCTAAAAAAACGACGTCCCTCGGGAGCGCCGTCTACGATTGTAAATGATTTTACCATTGCAGCAGTCCTTTTTGCAAAAAGGATTTCCATTTTCATAGAGAAACCGGCTTACTCTTCATTTGCCTCCGTGAATACGTTCGAAATCTACTCTGCGGCACAAAAAAATCATTGATTGTTTTTCCATTCTGGATATAATAAAGTTCATTAGACAGGAGATGATCTGATGAATTCCAGAATATCGTTTCAGACGGTCAATCGCCACCAGCTGGTCGATGAGATTGTTCATCAACTCCAGGCGAAGATTACGCTGGGCGATCTGACGCCCGGGGATAAAATTCCGACCGAGCCTGAGCTGATGGAGCAGTTCGGCGTCGGCCGTTCCACCATCCGCGAAGCGGTTCGGGTCCTCGTCTCCGCCGGGCTGCTCGAGAAGAAGCAGGGCTTCGGCACCTACTTGAAGGCGATAACCGCCATTCAGGAGCCGTTAGATCAGCGGCTGCGCCGGGCCGAGATCCTTGAGGTTTATGAGGTGCGGCGGATGCTGGAGCTCGAGATGGCCAAGCTCGCGTCGGAGCGGCGGGACGAGGAAGATCTGCGGCTGATGCGCCAGCTGCTCGATCAGCGCCTAAAGGCGTTGGAAGAGGGCAACATGGAAGCCTATCTGAACGCCGATGTGCAGTTCCACTTGGCTATCGCTGCCGCCAGCAAGAATGCGGTCGTCATCGATTTGTTCCGCACGTTCACCTCCGTGCTTCGCGATGCGCTCGACAAGCTCGTCAAAACATCGGAGGTTCACAACGCCCATGTCGACATGCATGAGAATTTGTATGAATCGATTAAAAACCGCGATGCCGACGAGGCCGTACGGTGGACGCTGGAGAATCTGGAATCGACGGTCGCCGAGCTGAGAGAAGCTTTGAGACAGTCTGACCAGGCAGACTAAGCCGGTCTCTAGTCTCACCTAGACTCCCGTCTGCCTTACCGCGGCATGCTGGAAGATCGGGCGGCCGGACGGCTAGGTAGATGACTGGATAGCTGAATGAATGGGGTGGCTGAGCTTTGAATGAGCTAGTCCATGATGCTTCGCCTGCGTTCCGCCTTCATCTGTTCGCGATTGTCCGTCTGACAGCGGCCCGTCGGATAGCCTAGGCCGTCCGACAACGGCGTAATTTCCGCTTTTTGAATCTGCGCTTCAGAATAGCCTTGACCGGGGGACGCTTATTTCTAGAGTAAGCGATTCTCGTTGAAGGCATTCCATAAGTGCGGTTTAAAACATCTGATGATATGCTGAATCATTCATTTTTGGCCGCATCAGATCATAAATTCCACATTTGAGGTGATTATTTTGAACCCATCTGCAAGTTCTGCGTCATCACAGACCACCGTTTTCTCCATCTTATTCGCCGTCAGCATCGTTCACCTGCTTAATGACGCCATTCAATCCGTCGTACCGGCCATGTTCCCGATTATGCACCAGTCGCTGAACCTGACGTTCGCGCAAATCGGCTGGATCGCTTTTACGCTGAACATGACCGCTTCCGTCTTGCAGCCCTTGGTCGGCTTGTATACGGATGCCCGGCCGAAGCCTTACATTCTTCCCGTCGGCGTCCTCTTCTCGCTGGTCGGCATTATCGTGCTGGCATATGCCGGCTCCTTCATCCAGGTGCTGGGAGCGGTCGCACTGCTCGGCATCGGCTCTTCCGTGCTTCACCCGGAATCGTCCCGCGTTGCGCATATGGCTGCAGGCTCCCGCAAAGGCTTGGCCCAATCGATTTTCCAGGTCGGAGGTAACGTCGGCCAGGCGCTGGCTCCCGTCCTGACCGCGCTGATCTTTGTACCGCTGGGTCAATTCGGTTTGATCTGGTTCACCCTTGTCGCCGCCGCAGCCGTGGTGGTCCAGCTGTTCGTAGCCCGCTGGTACGGTAGCCGCATCGCCTTCCGCAAAGGCAAAGCTGCCGTCAGAACGGCAGCCGCCAATCCTTTGCCCAAAGGCATCGTAGCTTATTCCATCGGCATTCTGATCATGCTGCTCTTCTCCAAATTCGTGTATGTCGCGAGCATGACGGGCTTTTACGCTTTTTATCTGATTGATCATTTTCATATTTCAACCGAGCGTGCCCAGCTCTTCGTCTTTGCGCTGCTCCTAGCCGGCGTCGTTGGCACGTTCCTCGGGGGCCAATGGCCGACCGCTTCGGAAGACGGAACATGATCTGGTTCTCCATCCTGGGAACCGCTCCGTTCTCGCTGCTGCTGCCTTACGTCAACATGTTCTGGTCCGTCATTCTGTGCATCTGCATCGGCTTCATCCTTTTGTCCGGCTTCTCCGTCATTATCGTATATGCGCAGGAGCTGCTGCCGGGTAAAGTAGGCACCGTTGCCGGCTTGTTCTTCGGTCTGGCCTTCGGCCTCGGAGGCATCGGCTCCGCCGTTCTCGGCACACTGGCGGATGCGACCAGCATCACGTTCGTGATCCGGCTCTGCGCCTTCCTCCCGCTGATCGGTTTGCTGGCCGCCTTCCTGCCATCGGACCGCACGCTGCAGGTCGGGATCGGCCCAGCTTCCGCAGAATCAACAACGGCGGCAGAGGCTTGATGCGGTCGTTCTCCCCGCTACAGCGGAAAAAGTCCTGATAGGCTTCCATCCCCGTTGTGCCGGGTTAGATTTTGGCTTTTTCAGCCATTATTCGACACAACTAGTAGAAGATGACCTTTGGATTGAACATAAACTCACCTCTAGACTATATATCCTTATTTTTTGAATAATGGGGATTAAATTACCACTAATTGAGAAAAAGCAAGCCGATCACAGTGTGGTCGGCTGCTTGTTAATTCCATATTTCGGAAATAAAACTTATTCGCTTCTTTATTGTGGTCTGATACGGCAAGAGTCCAACTTTCAATTTTCACCGTCTTGTGCAAATGACAGAAACTTCGCCAAAAAATATAAAGACCAGCAGACGCCAATGTGTCCGCTGGTCTAAATTTTTGCTCAAGACGCATCAAAAACGGCTGCTATTTGCCATTTTCATATATGACTGGTTGATCTTTGATGACCTTGATGATTAGTCAGCACGTTCTTGCCCCTTCGTTCTTCGGATAATTGGTTGAGCTTTGATTGGCTGCTACAGTAGCATCCCCTTGTACAGGCTCTGATGTTGAATCAAAGCCTCCAAAGCCACCGGGAGGCGGCGATGAAGGCCGATGATGAATAGAATGATCATTCTATGCGTTCATTACGGATTTTGACGATGACATTCTTCCATGACGGCGATTTGCTGGCGCACTTGCTGCGGTGTAACCTCCAGCTCCTTACCGTGCACAAGGGTATTATACAGCATGCCGTAGAAGCTTTGGGCCATCGTATGGAATAGATGCTTGCCCTCGTGCTCGGGAATGTCCCAGCTCTCCTCGACCCAGCGGAGCTCTTCCCGGCAGTATGCAGGCTCGTTGTTTGCATTGACTAACGGCTCGGTGACAAGCTCCAGCTTCGGCGCCTCGTCCGGGTTAAAATATTTCCAGTCGAGATGCGTCGTGCTGCCTTTGATTCCCCCGGACGTCCCCTGTACGTTATATGTAAAGCTGGGATATGCGCAGCAGGACGAAATTTCCACATCGATAACCGGACGCCCCGCTCCGTGCAATATTACTTTCACATAATCCTCCGCGTCCCCTGCGGTGTTCGCGCGATCCATAATGGACGTAATCTTAGGCATGGTCTCGCTGCCATAAAACTGCAGCGCCTGGTCTACCGGATGCGGGCCGGTGTTCAGCAGATTCCCGCCATGATTCGCCTTTAAAGTCTGCCAATCCCATCTTCTCGCAAAGTTGTTGTACGCAATGCTCACCTGAACGACCCGGCCAATCGCTCCGGACTGGATAATTTCCTGAATTTTGCGGTAGGCCGGCGCATAACGCGATTGCTGATACACCGCGAGCAGCTTGCCCGACTGCTTCGCCGTCTCGATCAGCACATCGACCTCGGCTGCGGTCCGGGCAAGCGGCTTTTCGCACAGTACATTGAAGCCGTGCTCCAGAATCTCCTTCGTAATGGAATAATGATAATTGCTCGGAGATGCGTTAACGATCAGATCCAGATCATTTCTTTTGAATAAATCCTGATAGTCGGAGTATACGTCGCAATTCAGCTCCTCCTGTGCTCTATCCAGCCGCTCCTGGAGCCGATCCGCTACAGCGACGATCTCAAAGCGGTCCTTCATTTGACTTAAGGAAAAGGCATGGATGTCTCGGCCACTACGGCCTTGACCGATAATAGCAACTCTGATTTTTGTCATGGGGATACCTCCAGCTTCAAGCTTCTCATATATTGAACATACTGCGGGAAGGCAACCTCCGGATTGTCCAGCTCCGGATGCCATTTCTTCTCCCACTCCAGCGTGAAGTAGCCGGTATACCCTTCCCGGGTCAGCAGCCCGCAAATTTCTTGCAATGGAATATCTCCTTCACCGGTCAAGCAGTAATGGAAATCCTCGCCGCCTCCGGCTCCGGCGCGCGAATCCTTCACATGGGTATATTCAATCCACGGCCCCAGCGCGCTCCAGGTAGCTTCCGGCTGTTCGCCAATCACCCGGTACGGATGATGCACATCCCACAGCACCCCGACGGCTTCCGGGTCCACCTGCTCCAGCACCTTCTTCATATCCTGGCAAGAAATCCAATCGTCGTGCGTCTCGATCAGCAATTTGACGCCATGCTCTTTGACGATCTTCGCCATGTCACCCACATGGGAGACGACCCTACGGATGGCGGTATCCCGGTCGGTATCGCCGATTTTGCCGCCGAATACACGGATATAGCGCGTACCGAACAGGGCGCAGAGCTTGGCATACTCGGAGACCTCACCAAGGTTCTTCGCATAATTTTCTTCAGAGAAGACATGTACTGAGCTGGAGAAGCAGGACACCTCAAGTCCAGCATCCTTCATGCGCTGCAGAGTCTGCTTCGCTTGCCCGGCAAATTCCGGAAGCCTGTAAATATTCATTTCTCCATTTAAGCCTCTAAAGTCAATCGCATCGAAACCGTAAGCGGATGCATTGGCAATGATCTGATCGAGTGTCCAATCAGGACATCCCAATGTGGTGAAGGATAACTTCATTTAAGCTCACTCCTGTACGATAAATTGTATTCAAATCATGCGGTCTTCAGTCTTGAAAAGTCTTCACGATGCAGACGGAGCCTTCCTTTTTCAATCGATGCAGCCTTGCATAAAAGCTAACGGCAGCGCTTCTACGGAATGACTCCGCCTGCTCCAATTTACTTTTAACGGTCATGATTGCCTAATTAACCGTTTTTCTTCTTATAGGAATCGTTCATTTCCTGAATAATTTTATTGAAATTAGCGTCAGCCTTGAGCTGCTCAACCAGCTTGTCATAGCTTTCGCTCGTTTCCTTGCCTACGATGAATTTCACCTTCATATCAATAATCTTCTTTTGATATTCAGGCCAATACTTGATCCAGGCATCCGAATCCACACCAATCGTCGGGTCCAATACGGCATATTTCGTCCGTTCGTCGATGATTTTGGTGTGCTGATCGTAGTAATCCTTCGGAATTCCGGCTTTGTAAGCCTTTTGATATTTGTCGTACTTCAAGAAGATTTGGCCCATCGCCTGCTGGGACACATTATCCTTTTTCGCTTGCTCCGTTGGAAGCTTGAAGCCGTCCTTCTCGGTGTAGTGAACATCCTTGAAGCCGTAGTTCGCCAGATCGGAGCCTTCGTCGGATGCTCCGTAATCCATAAACTCCAAAATCTTCTTCACCTTAGCCTCAGGCACTTTCTTCGGAATCATAAACATACCGAAGGAACCGGGATCGGTTACGGTCGTGCCATTAAGGGAGACAAGCGGTTTCACATAGGCGTCAGGCTTCTGATTTCTCAGCTCAGCCGTCGATTCCCATGCCTGGTTCATCGGTACGGCATCCACGCCTCCTTTGCCGGCCTTCATCATATCCAGAGTCTGCGTCTGCTTCAGTATGCTGAAGTCCTCCGGGATCAGCTTCTCGGCATACAGCTTATGCAGGTAAACCAGCGCATCCTTCTGCGACGGCAGGAAGATGATAGGCGTCAGCTTCCCGTTCTCCAGCTTCCAGTCGCCCACAGTCTTGGTGAAGGCCGATTCAATGACGTTAAATTTGCCCATGCCCGTCGGGTCCGTATAGCCGAGGAAACCGTACGTATCCGCTTTGCCGTTGCCGTCAGGGTCCTGGGTAGCGAAAGCCTTCAAGACCTCGTACAGCTCATCGGTCGTTGTCGGCTCCTTCAAACCGAGCTTATCCAGCCAGTCCTTGCGGATGTTCAAGCCGGTCTGGCCATATACCGGCCGGACGCGCGGAATGCCGTAGTTTTTCCCGTCCCCGAACGCCAGGTTTTTCCACGTTAATTCGGGAAACTTGGCCAGATTCGGATAATTTTTGTACAGATCGGTCAAATCCCAGAAGGCACCTTGCTGCGACATGCTTTTGACCAGAGGATATCTTTGCGGGTAATCCACGAGAATCATATCAGGCATATCGCCCGATGCCAGCGTGACGTTCAGCTTATCCGCATAATTATTCGGAGAAACCCATGTTATTTTCAACTGGGTATTCGTCCTTTTTTCAATCTCCTTGATGATGACATTGTCTTCAGTCGGCGGCTCCTGGGAGAAAAAGGTGGACATGATGCTGATTTGTGTCGGAGCCTCCGTCTTATCGCCCGTGCTGCCGCCGGTTGCAGATGTTCCCGCACCCGAACTGCAGGCTGTAGCTGTAACCAGCAGGGCAGCCGCAGCCAAAGCCGGTATGGTCTTCGAGACGGTTTTATTGCTGAATTTCATCTTTGTGTGACCTCCTCGTCATTTGTTTATATCTCATTCCTTGACAGAGCCAACCATCACGCCTTTGGCAAAATGCTTCTGCAGGAATGGGTATACCAGAATAATAGGAACTGTTGCTACCACAACGGCTGCCATCTTCAAAGTTTCCTTAGGCATCTCTTGCTCGGATGCAATCTGGTTCGCGAGGTCGCCACCGCTGGTTGAGGAGTCGATTAACATATTCTGCAGCAGCACCTGAAGCGGCCATTTGTTGAAATCGTTAATGTACAGAATCGCATTGAAAAATACATTCCAGTAGCTTACCGCATAAAACAGTCCGAAAGCCGCCAGCGAAGGCAGCGATAATGGAAGAATGATCTTCACCCAAATGCCGATGTCATTGCAGCCGTCGATGCTTGCTGCTTCCTCCAAGCCTGCGGGAATGCTGTCATAGAAGCTTTTCATCAAGAAAATATACCAGCCGCTTGTCAAAGCAGGGATAATCAGCGACCAGATGCTATTGATCATGCCCAGGCTTTTGACAACCAGATAAGGCGGAATGATGCCGGGATTAAACAAAATCGAAATTAAAACAAGCATCAGTAAAGTCTTGCGGCCCCGCAGCCTTTTGCGGGATAACGAGTAGGCGAAGCTTGAAGTTACCGCCAGACTTAGCAAGGTGCCTACGATGGCGAGAAATGCGCTGTTGCCTCCCGCTTTAACGAAGGCGCCGGTAGACAGCAGGTATTGATAGTTGATCAAGGTCCACTTGGACGGGAAAATAAACGCGCCCGCTTTCTGAATATATTCCGACGGCGTGGCGAAGGACACGACAACAATATATAGGAAGGGCACGATCGTAATGAGCCCGATAAAAATGAGAATGGCCGTGATCGTGAAATCGAACGTCATCCCCTTAATGCTTTTGGTCACAGGCGCTGCCTCCTTAATAAATACCGTCTTCTCCGAATTTCTTGGCCAGCCAGTTGGTAGACACGACCAGGATCAGACCTACAATCGATTTGAACAGCCCAACGGCGGTTGTGAAGCTGAACTGCCCGTTTTTAACGCCCATTCGGAACACGTAGGTCTCGAAGACGTCGGATACGCTCGATACGGCGCTGCTCGTCATCAAATAAACCTGCTCGAAGCCGACGTCCATCACATGTCCGAGACGAAGAATCAATAAAGTAATGACGACATTCTTGATCGCCGGCAGGGTAACGTACCACATCTGCTGCAGCCGATTCGCTCCGTCCATCTTGGCAGCCTCGTACAGTGCAGGATCGGTGCCCGCAATCGCAGCCAGGAAGATCACGGTTCCCCAGCCGGCCTCCTTCCAGATGGACTGCAGCGTGAGCATGATCCAGAAGTAATCCGGATTCGTCAGGAAGTCCACCTTCTCAAAGCCCATCATCACAATGACATTGTTGACGATGCCTCCCGTACGGGAGAACAGCAGAAAGGTGATGCCTGCGATAATGACCCACGAGAAGAAGTGGGGCAAATAAACCACGCTTTGAATGAAAGACTTGAACTTCACGTTATGCACTTCATTCAGTAATAGGGAAACGATAATAGGTACAGGAAAGAAGAAAACAAGATTCAGCAGGCTGATCATCATGGTGTTACGGAATAAATTCCAAAACTCGCTGCCGGTGAAAAAGCGCTCAAAGTTTTCGAATCCTACCCATTTGCTGGCCAGGAAGCCCTGGTACGGAGAGTAATCCTGGAATGCGATCAGAATTCCGCCCATCGGGATGTACTTGAAGATTAGAAAATAAAGAATTCCCGGCAAAGCAAGAATGTACAGATACTTATCCCTGAGCATATCTCTCATAGCCGATTGAAACGAGCTCTTGCCTTTTACCTCTTGGGTTTCCCTTGCTTCCACAAACGCCTTTTGCATTCCTTACCACCTTTCCGTTTGTTGTGATCGGTTCATGCTTCTGAATGTACCCGACGGCGCCATTTCCTACAATTCGAAATTTTCCCGGTTTCATTTACCAGCATATTACTTTTTCGCAGCCCTTGATATGACGGGCTTTTTCGGCGTTTCCGCACGTCGGAACGGACTCGTCCGGCCTGCTTATTTACTTCCGTATTCCAGAATCGCGGTATTCTCCGGGAGTCATGCCCTCGAACTTTTTGAAGATTTTATTGAAGTACGACGGCTGGTAGCCTACCCGGATGGCGATTTCGGTTACCTTGAGGTCGGTGTCCCGCAGCAGCTGCTTGGATTTATCCAGACGAACCTCCGTCACGTAGTCGATAAAGTTCTGATGGGTCACCTGCAAAAACACGGCGCTTAGCCGTTTTGGCAGCATGCCGATTTTATCACTCAAATATTCGAGAGAAATATCCTTCATATATTCCTGGTCAATGATGTCCTTGACCTTGTTGATCGTCTGCTTCATCTCGATGCCCTGCTTTTCGGAGAGCGTTTTCATAAAGGGCCGGATCACCTTGGTCATAAACCATTTGTTGATCTCGTCGATTTCCTTCAGGTTGAACAGCTGCTCATATAAATTAATGCCCTGGGTCACGGAGGCATGCGTGACACCAAGCTGCATCATCGCCCGATTAACGCTTCCAAGCAACTGCGCCATATGCTGCTGGATCATGAAGGCTTTGCCCGCATCCTGCTTTAACACTTGAAGAAATTCGGTCCACTTCTCGACCGCTTCCTCCTCGGCCCGCATCTGCAGCGCAAGAATGAACTCCTTCTCGATGTGAAACGGATAATCCGGATGCTCCGATACATTGGGAATGAAGTCCTCTGCACTGAGAATTTGGCCATGATCGCCGACCGTTCTGAAATGCAAGCACTGTTTCACCTCTTCCAGAGCTTCAGGCAATGCCTTCAGCTGATGGTTCAGCCTGCTCACGCCGACAGCTACATGAACGCCGAGCAGCTTCGTAATGACGGCAATGACCTCATTGGCGAACCGGAATATTTCGCTTTTGATCTGTTCGTGGGGCATATCCTGCTCGAAGGTCACCATGAGCGAGACCGATAAGTTGTGCAGATTGATCGTTTCCATGCTTCCCTTGTCCATGGACAGCTCCTCAATAATATTGGCAGCTGCGAAGGTGACCAGCTGCTCGTCTCCCTCGACGAACCGTTTGCTCGATTCCGAGAAGGAGGACAGCTGGATCAGCATCAGCAGGAAGGTCTTACCGCCTGTCTGCAAGCCGTGCTCCTCCAGCCGTTCTCTCAGCTCCAGCTCCGAGAAAAAGTACAGCTGCCCTTGAATCAGCTGAAGCAGGAAGCCCTTCTTCATGCTGTAGCGGTTCTCTTCGAGCAGGGCTTGGAACACCTGGCTTTCCCGTGTAATATTCAGCCATTTGTCCTCGATGAACTTGATTTCATCGGAACGGTCCTCTTCCGGCGACTTGCTGCCCATCGCCCCCCCGAACATATGCACGAGCCGCTTGATAGGACTGTACATGCGCTGTGAAGCGATCCATGACAGCATGGCTGCAACCAGCAGCCCAAGCAGACTGACGGCAAGCATCAGCTTCGAGGTTAGCGTAATCGGCTCCATCAGCTGGGACAAAGGAGTCGCGATGACCGACAGCCAGCCGGCCCGCGAGAAGGTCGCCACGCTGACCGAATAGTCGGCTCCTTCCCACCTTACATTGAAGGATTCATGCTTCCCCTCGTCCTTCAGCACTTTGTTCCTGATGTATTCCTTCAGGGGCTGCTTGGCATCGTCTCCCGCTTGGCCTGCGGTGATCCACTCGCCGCCGGGCTTCATAATAAAGGACACACCGTTCTCGTACGGGTTCAACTGCGTAATTTCCTTATCGATGACCGCTTTATCCAGATAGACCATGAGCGCTCCGTAAGGCCTGGTTGAAGCGAACGGAAGCTTGTGCACCAGAACGAGCGGAAACAGCGAGCCGCTTCTGTAGTAGCTCTCCGAGTCGTCCCAATACATCAGCTCTCCCGAGGTCAGGACCGTATCGTAGGCCGCTTGATTGGGCTCATCCCTAAGCCGGATCGCGCCCCGATCGTTGGAAACCAGCAGGCGCTGATTCTGCAAATACAGATCGATCCGCGAAATCATCGGATGCGAGCTTTGGACGACGGCCATCTGCCTGTAAATGTCCTGCATCAGGACAAATTCATCGACAAAATTCGTGTTTCTCACCTTTTCATCGAAGATGGGATTGGCTGCGCTCTTATCAACCAGTGATTCCAGCTGCGAGAACTGTTCATCCAGCCTTTGGAACACCTGCCCGAGCTGGTACTGATTTTTTTGATAAACCTCCTTCTCTACCTGATTGATGCCGATGAAATACGTGCTGATGCCGATAATCGCCGTTGGCAGACTGGTAATAATCAAGGCGAAGATCAGGCTCTTTCGAAAATAGTTCCCTCTAAACGCGTTTGTAGCATGTTTGAGCTTCATGATGGATGATCCCATATTCACAGCATCCCCCTTGGAATATATTGGATTTTCAAATGCCTCCTCAAGCCCCTCTGTACTGACCATGACAGTATCATGTATGCGCTGTCATAATCGATTCTGCTGATGCGTATGCTCTCCTTTCCTAATCGTCTTCTCTACCTGTATTATAGCTTTTCCTTTCAGATCCGGTTCACGTATAATTGCTTGATCTCACTCAGGCCCCGCAGGATAAGAAAACGCAGACAGGAGAGAACATAAAATCCTCTCGTGTGCCGATTCGTCTGTTTAAATTCATGACGGAATTCGCCAACCGAGCTCATTTGCAAAGTTCGCAGCAGCCAACTCAAGAGCTTAACGATTAGGTGAACTGGGTTAATAATCATCCAATTTACGGGACTCCAGGGTACCCGCGATTGACCCATTTACATGGGCGAACCCCTTCGCTTTGGAAGCCTTAAATTCTGAGCCTCAAGAAAGAGATATACCATAATTTTACATATTTATTTTATGGCTCCCGGCTGCTTCCCCAACCACATCACAGGTCCGGTTGCCGACTTTAGCGAGTTTCACACCAGAGGATTGCAGCTCCCCAAGGCATGCTGGAGTATCAGGGCAAGAGTGCCATTATTCACTCTTGGCGGGAATTGCGCCGTTTAGTTGGATGTACAGTCGGGTTCCTTGTTGGAGCCCCCAGTTTTATTGCCCATTTCTAAGGGATTGTCTATGTCTAGGAACAAAGCGCATTTAATCATCTCTGTTATCTTCCCTGTTTTTGGCAACAAAAAGGGGATGCCGGAGCATCCCTTTTTTACCCAATCCAATATTGCGATATGACAGGAAATCTTGAAGTGTAAATTTATCCTTAGGTTCCTCTAAAAAAATAGCAGCTTTGCAAACCTACGTTCCCCGCATGATAAACATGCACGAGCGCAGCACCTACAGCAGATCGCACCGTGTCCCGTTAATATAGTAGCCGTCCTCACTGTACACCTTGAAGGCCACTTCCACTTCCTCCACGCCCAACGCGCGGATATGCTGGGTCAGCGCCTGTGCAAAACGGTCCCGCGTTTCCGTTCCCCGTTCGAACCAGGCGACTTCGATGAACGGATACGTATCCGCCTTCTCTCCGCCAAACACCGATTGTACCTGCAGACAGTCCAGCGTAAAATTATCCGTCCCGCATTCACAGATCCGCGCCAGTTCCTCCACCAGGGACAAGCTGATCTTGCTCAGCTGATCCGCTGAAATTCCTCTTACCGTAAGCTGCGGCATGCCTAAGTACTCCTTTGTCATCTAAAATATTAATCCTCTTTAGTATAACAGGAGAAAGCCCATCATAAACAGCATGTCCATGTACAATGGACACTTCCCGGCACGCCGGTCAGCCAATCGTTCAAACTATTAACCATTCATGCCAAAAGGAATCCCATACAGCCTCCACGGCTTGTTCGCTCCAAAATAATTGCACAAATGCCGCTGTGCCGCCACAGGTCCCATGGTAAAAGGCCCTCCTACTTCTTCGTTCTCCAGCCGGACGTTACCGCTTCCACCGCTTAAATCGCTTAAATAGAGAATAACTTCCTCCCCCTGCTTCAGCCCCAGCTCGTATAGGCCTCCGCCCAAACCGCTTACCGTAACAGGAGCCTCCGATGCTGCGCACACCTGCTCCCCATCGCCCAGGCTCCAGTCCGTCTGCAGCCGGCACGGCTCTCCCGCCAAGCTTTTCACGCGGATGTATGAGGTTCGTCCTCCGCTGCGAACCGCGCTGATAAGAAAAGCACCCTCGGCGCGCAGATCATGGAACGCGACGTCCTTCCACTCTTGGGGCAGCGCGGGGAATACGCGGATCTTGTCTCCCCAGCTCTGCAGCAGCAGATCCTGGATCGCCTCGGCGCAGGCCAGCGGCGATTCCATGACGGGCCCCGCCTCCCGGTACATCGTGTTCGGCTTGATCAAGTGCAGGAAGCTGCGGATATACTGCAGCGCTTCATCGCCAAGACCGATTGCTGCGGCGATGGAAGCTGCCCCCGTGAACGTGAACCCCCGCATGTCGCCCTCCATGCCTGTCCAGTACCGCAGCGATTTGTGAATAAGCTCCCGCTCCTCCGCCTGCTCGCCGGTCAATACATGCAGCGGAAATACCGCCAGCAAATGGCTGAAATGCCGGTGGCCGAACTCAATCGCTGCGTCTTTACCCAGCAGCAGCCCGTTCTCATCCTCCGGATACGGAACGAGCCGCTCCAGTACCTCTCTCCACTTTTCACTAAGGGGATCGTTTAAGCCCAGCCGGTTATCGATGCGAAGCATCGTCTTGCAGCCCCAGCGCAGCAGCGCAAGATCGTAATGACAATCTGCGACCGTCATCCGTTTGAACGAGCCGTATTCCGGCGATACGGTCGGAGGCAGGTGCAGCCTGCCATCCTCGCCTTCCTCCAGCAGGTGCACATGGTACTGCACCGCCCGGCGAAGCAGCGGCCGCAGCCCTTCCCGCAGCATCGTCTCATCCATTGCATGGCGGTAATGCCGCCAATAATTATGGCAGATCCAGAGCAGATTCCCTGTCTCGTCCTCTACCCGGCTCTGCAAATCGTAGCTGCAGCTGCGCCCAAGCCCGGCAGAATCCTCGCGGTAAGCCTCAGGCACATTGGCGATCAGATTATGTCGGTTCGCATCCAGCGCGCGGATTAACGACTCCCCAAGCTCCAGCCGGTTCGACGTATATACAGGAGAGTAGCTCATCTGCACGTTCATATTAAACCAGACCCCAGGCCACGGCGTCGGAGCCATCCACGGCCCTTGATTATCTATAATCTGATGCTCCTTACGGGTGGCGGACGCCAGCTTGTACATCTGAATCCAATAAAAGCCCTCCAGCCGCGTGTCCGGCAGCGATACGAAGCTTTGCGGATAATAAGCGTGCCACCAGCTCCGGTGCGACTGCAGCAGCGCTTCCGGTCCCTCGTTTACGGCTGCTTCAATCAACTGCACAGCCGCGGCCGCCGCTGGGGCATCCGCTCCTTGCTGTACCGTCAAGTAACAAAAGCGGCGGTTACCGCCCAGGGCTCCCTCCTGCCAAGCCGTCGTGCAGCCGTCTCCCAGATCGTACCGCTGTACGCCGACCTGGACCTCTCCCGCCGCGGAGCGCGTGACCTTAATCTGGGGAATATATTGATTCAGATTGATGCCGTCGGCATTTTTCAGCACCGGATCGACCTCCGGCTCGGCATACCAGCGTAGCTGCGCCCCAAGTTCTCCTTCATCCGGCTCCAGTTCAATCACAAGCACCGGCTTCTCGCTATGGATAAAAGCGCGAAGCCGGATTTCCCCTTTTGTCGTTACGATATGGGCCCGAATCTCCGCATTCCATAGATCGATCCGAATCGTGGTCGGCTGGTAAATCCAGCCTTCACATTCCAGATCGATCTCTCCGATCGGCACGCGCGGACTATATCCGCCCGTAGGACGCTTGGCCGTAATATCCGTCCGTCCCAGCACCAAACGCAGCACATTACGCTTCAGCCGATGCTCCTCGCCGTACATCATCGCGCCCATCAGGCCGTTGCCGATCAGCGCGCCTTCATCCCAGGTTAACGGACGCGTCGTCCAGGTCATATCATGGCGAGCCAGAAACTCGCTCCAATTCAAGTTCAGCTCCAGGCCGTTGCCGCCCGTTTTCTTCTCCATTTGCATGCTGCCTCCTCTATCTAGCCTTTTCAAGCATCATTGCTAATTATAGAAAAGAGGGGATGGCCTGCCCATGCACAATGCTCATGATTCCTTGCATAAAACTCATACGGTTTGATTTTGAGGGAGGGGAGCTAGGAGAGGGATTAAATTTAGAAAATTGGCAGTACAAAAAAGAGATCCGCCAACGGGGCGCAGATCTCTGTATTTTGATGAAAATTTGCAGTGGAAGATAAAGAAAAAACAAACCTACTGATTACTAAACAGCGAAACTCCGTCCTTATTGTTGTACCGCTCCGTCGCTTCTTTAATAATTTCGTTCCCGCCCTTGGCCTTGTACTCCTCGATGACCTTGGGCCAATCGGAGATCGGCTCCTTGCCGTAAATCATTTTGACCATATGATCGACGATCAATTTCGGTCCGGTATCGCCGAGCGGCGTCAGATCCGGGTATTTCGAGAACGCCTTCAAATCGGGATTAAAGCCGATGCCCGGCAGTCCCTCTTTGGACAGGACATTGTCGAACGCAGCCAGAACGTCTTGGCCGTCCTTGCTCAAGTCGAGCTGAAGCTTGTTATAGGTAGCATCGTTCGCCAGCCTCAGCGTCGTGCGGAACGATTCCTCCTGCGTTTCCTCTTTATTCGTCGGGAACTTGTAGTTGATTTTGCCGTTCTCGACCGTGTAGTTCTCTCCTTCCACCCCAAAGCTGAAAAACTTGGCCGCTTCATCGGTTGTCATCCACTCGATAAATTTCATGATGCCGATGGCTTTCTCCTGATCGACCTTCTTATTGATATAATAAGCGCTTACCATGGGGGAATAAAGGAAGTAGCCGCCCTTCCCTTCCGGACCCTTCGGTGAAGGAATGACATCGACCTTCGCTTCAGGCACAACGGCCTTAATCGAGGTGCGGAAATCTTTCAAGCCCGTTCCGACGTTGGCAGACCAAATGCCGGCTTTGCCCGCGCTTATGTTTTTACTGTAATCGGTAGAAGAAATCGTGGCAAAATCTTTCGGAATCAAGCCCTCGTCATACATCGTTTTGTACGCTTGGAGCGCTTTCTGCGTGTTCTCCACATCGAAAAATTTCGGTACGATCTGGTCGCCCTGCTTCTCGAACTGGTCTTTATACGGAAGCACGTCGTAGGCGCCCAGAATGACGTCGGCATATTTGAAGTTTTCGCGCATTTGGTACGGATACTCGACGCCGAGCTTTTTAAAGGCGCGCATGACATTCAAGAAATCGTCGACGGTTTTCGGCGCAGGCAGTCCGGCCTTCTCCAGCAGATCGGTGCGGATATAGGTGCCGCGGCGGGACGGGTTCGTTAAGTAGCTGGGAATGGCGTAAATTTGCCCATTGTAGCTCACCGCCTCCCATGCCGCCTTCGGTACGCTTTTATAGACCGTAGGCGCATACTGCTTCAGCAGGTCGTCCAGCGGCATGAAGACGCCGGCTTCCACAGAGCCCGACATGTCTTTGCCTGTCGGCAAGTCCACGCTGCCCAGCACGTCAGGAATATCGTTGCCCGCGAATAACACGCTCATCTTCTCCCGCTGGATCAGCCGCACGTCCAGCTCAGTATGGGTCAGCTTGTTGAGCCGCTGAATCCACTTGTCTTTGTTCAAATCGGGGGAGCGCTGTGCATAGCCATCCCCTGTCGTGACAGGATAGGCGATGGAAAATTTCAACGGGCCTTGTCCTTCTGCCGCATTTTGGGATGAATCGGCACTGCCGCTCGAACAGCCCGCCAAGGAGCCGGCCGCCAATGCTGCAGCTAATACGAGACTTACTTTCTTGTTCATAGTTCTCCTTCTCACTTTCCGGATGCATGAATGTAAGTATAATAGGGTAAAGCTTGATGCTCTTGGACTATCATAACTTACACGCGTTGGGAACATATACCGATAAAATTACGGGGGCTTGTGTTTTTTTATGATACAAAAAAAGCCCGGCCACGCCGCCCTTCTCAGGGCAGCGAACCGGACGGATTGCGAGAACAGCTTCCCGCTTCGCGTTATTGATTTTCTTCCGGATCGCCCCGGTGCAGCAGCGTGGCTCCCGCGATTCCCGGATTCGTCATCTCGTACGGATCGAGAATAAAGTTCAGCTCTTCCTCCGAGAGGACATCGTACATCAGGCACAGCTCGCGGACGGAGCGTCCGGTCTCGATCGCCTCGCGGGCGATGCGCGCCACCACCTCGTAGCCCAAATGCGGATTGAGTGCGGTAATGACGCCGACGCTCTTATCCACATACTCCTTGCAGCGGGCTTCGTTGGCTTGAATGCCGTCCAGGCAGTGCTGCTTGAACACCTTGAACACCTGATTCATCATGCTGAGCGATTGCAGCAGGTTGAATACAAGCACCGGCTCCATCACGTTCAGCTCCAGCTGTCCCGCCTCGGACGCCAGGCAGATCGTATGATCGTTGCCGATAACCTGGAACGCTACCTGATTCACGACCTCGCACATGACCGGATTCACCTTGCCCGGCATGATCGAGGAACCCGGCTGACGCGCCGGCAGGCGGATTTCTCCCAGTCCCGCCCGGGGCCGGAGGCCATCAGGCGCAGGTCGTTGGCTACCTTGGACATGTTCATCATGCATACCTTCAAAGCGGCGGACACTTCGGTATACGCATCCGTATTTTGCGTAGCATCGACCAGATGCTCCGCATTCAACAGCGGCAGGCCGCTGATTTCCGCCAGCAGCTGGACCACGCGCGTAATGTACTGCGGGTCGGCATTAAGGCCGGTGCCTACGGCTGTTGCCCCCATGTTGACCTCGTACAGATGCTGGCGCGTCTGCTCAATCCGCTTAATGTCGCGCTTCAGCACGCGGCTGTATGCCTCGAATTCCTGGCCGAGCCGGATCGGCACGCCGTCCTGCAGGTGGGTGCGGCCCATTTTGATCACGCCGTCGAACTCCGTCGCTTTCGTATGAAAGCTTTGATGCAGCTCTCCCATCGTCGCCAATAGCTGCTCCATCAGCTTCAGAGTCGCGATATGAATCGCCGTCGGAAACGCATCGTTCGTCGACTGCGCCATGTTGACGTGAGAGTTCGGGCTGAGCTTGAAGTAATTGCCCTTCTCTCCCCCCATCAGCTCGATCGCCCGGTTCGCAATGACCTCGTTCGTATTCATATTGATCGAGGTGCCGGCGCCGCCTTGGATCGGATCTACGATGAATTGATCGTGCCATTGGCCCCCGATAATTTCTTCGGCGGCTTGTACGATATATTTGCCCAGATGCGACGGCAGCTGGCCTACCTCCATATTCGCCAGCGCCGCGGCTTTCTTCACTTGAGCCATCGCGATAATCAGTTCTTTATGAATGCGGTACCCGGTAATAGGAAAATTCTCGACAGCCCGCAGCGTTTGTACTCCGTAATAAGCATCCACGGGTACTTCCTTCGTTCCCAGAAAATCTTTCTCAATCCTTACCTGTTCGGTTGTCATTCACACATCACTCCGTTCGCGTGTTGTTCGTGCCCCAGACTTTCCTTCCAGCAAAAGAAGCGCCCGCCATCGGAATGGGGAAGCGCTTGTCATGATTGTTACTATTTACATTGTTATGAAAAATATGCGTCATGTCAACTTGCGCGGACTTGTACGGAATTTCCGTCTTGAGCTCTATCCGGCCGGACTATTTCGGCTGTGTGTTTACTTCCAGAATCCACAGCTTCCCGCTGCTGTCGATGCCATAATCGAAGCCGAGCTGTCCGATCCCGGGGAAGGCGCGGACGAGCATGCCTGCGCAGTGATGCGTCAGCGCGCGCATTTCGCCCTTCACCTTGGCCGGCGGCCTGCCCAGCGAGCGTCGGATCGCGTCATTGGACTTGAGCAGCGTCCCGCCTTTGCATAGATTGGTGACGAACAACCCCGGACGGGCCAATCTGCCTACAATGCCGGTAATGACCCATTTGCGTCCCTTATTGACGATTTTCACCCGGTAGTCGACGGGTCTGCCCTGAATCCGGGCCAGACGGATCGCCCGCTGTAACAGGTAAGAGCGCCCGCGCCGAATCCGGTTGACTGCCGTCAGCAGCATTCCGAAGGTGGCCGCCCGGCGCACGCTTCCCCGATAATGATAGGCATATCCGGTATCCTGCCTGTAAATTAGAATAAGACCGCTGCCCCCGGTGCCTGTCGTCGGCTTGGCTACGACCTTGCCGTAACGGGCCAGCATCCGGGAAAGCTGCGGTGCGGAGAACCTTCTGGTTTCGGGAATGATGGCGGCGACACTTCGGTGCTTCATCAGCACGGCGGTCTTTTCCCACTTGTCAGCTACGCTTCTGTGCATCCCTAATCCCTCCTTCTGTATACTACAGCGTATTCAGAAGGGCCGGACGACTCCTGTATGTCTGTCCCTGCCTAGGCCAATCCGGCCTGATTGGGCTTTTACTGCATGCTCGAAGCATGTGGAGAGACGACGACTCAACGGTCTGATCGGCTCCAGGCCGATGCGTTTAGCCTCTCCCCTCTGACTTTCTCCTCCAAATATAGAGTGAATGCTTCCCGAGCTCTTCGGTAGAGATGCTTACACCATTACGCAAAAAGAGAACCAGCCCGCGTTCATGCTTGAACGCGGGCTGGTTCTCTTTTTGTAAAAGCCGCTTCATTACCGCCCTCAGGTAACAGGCACTAATGAAGCCGGTTGTTCTTACAGAAAGTCTGTTTATTAGCCGGTGTAAACAGAAGCGTGGAAGCTCTCTGGACCGGATCTCAACAAACGATTCGAGCTTGCTTCCGCAAAAAGCGTATAAGTCAGTTGTCCGGATGCAGGTGCTGGAATGTCAAAATCTGCTGCCGAAATAGGAACAAGTTTGTTCAATCTTTCATCTGGACCAAAGAAAACAAGAGAAGAATAGACGACGAGATCCGTCAGCTCCGTTCCTCTTACAAGCGTCACCGTAAAGAAAGTACCCTCATGCTTGTGCTTGTGGTGATGTTTACGCACTACTTCAACGCCTATAATTCCGTCAAACTGAGCCCGGATCACTCCAGGAGTCGTTGGAGGAACTATAAGACCAACTTGAGCAACTAATACGGGAGTATTGGCTGGAAATGGGTCCGCATCAGGAATCGTCGTACTGATATTTTGGGAAGTACGCTGATCAAGCAGTATTGTCGCCATAAGTTTCACCCCCTTTTTTCGACCTGCCATATCCTATGACAGAGGGAAGTGAAACGTTTGGACCTCGCAAAAATCTTATTATTTTTAGAAAAAATGTCCCTGTCTCCCTTATCTTATTCCGGGACGAATGGCTGACCCGCCCAGGGCGGGTCAGTCTTTTTGACTCAAGAGATCGTGACGGTTGCCCGGCAAGCTGAGAGGGCTCCGACTTTTCCCGCAGGGGCAGCACTCCTGCCCTGCCGGTTGTCATGGCAGCCGAATGGAATGCGCTGGCTTTGGCCGTTCGAAGGCTCCTGCACCACGCCCAGATCAAAAGAAGCGGATCGCCGAGGGACAAAGGCGAACGCTTTCGCTTCTACAGAACGATTCCGTACAAAGAGCAGCAGAATATCTCGGCGGTGAATAGTGACGCCATATCGGGCTGGCTAGCAAGGCTATCCGCCAATAGGCCTGCACGCCCTTGCGCGAGCCGTCGTCATCTGACCATGTTGACGGGCACGCCTTGCAGGTAGCTGTGCACATTATCGACGGCCACCTGCAGCAGCCGCGATCTCGCTTCCTTCGTCGCCCAGGCAATATGCGGCGTAATGATACAGTTGCGCGCCTGCAGCAGCGGGTTATCGCTTGTCGGCGGCTCAACGCTCAGAACATCCAGGCCCGCTCCGGCGATGCGGCCTTCGTTCAGCGCCGCGGCCAGATCCGCTTCGGCGATCAGTCCGCCTCGCGAAGTATTAATCAAGAAAGCCGACGGCTTCATCAAGGCAAGCCGCTCGGTATTGATCATGCGCTCCGTCGCCGGCGTTAACGGACAGTGCAGGCTGATCACATCCGACTCGGCAAGCAGCCGCTCCAGCTCGGTCCATTCCACGCCCTCCGCAGGAGGCGGAGCGGTTCTGCCGCTGCCAACCGCCAGAATGCGCATCCCGAAGGCGCGGGCGATGACGGAGGCCTGATAGCCGATTTTGCCAAGTCCGACAAAACCCATCGTTTTACCTGACAGCTCGACCAGCGGTGATTTCGTAAAACAAAAATCGAGGCTCCGCGTCCATTCTCCCTCGCGCACCGCATCGCTATGAAGCTGGACGCGGCTGCACAGCTCCAGCAGCAGGGAGAACACCATCTGTGCAACGGATTGCGAGCCGTAGGCGGGCACGTTCGTCACAACGATGCCCCGCTCGGCTGCAAACGCCGTATCGACAATGTTGTACCCGGTGGCCAGGACACCGATATATTTGGCATTCGGCAGCTGCTTCAGCGTGTCTGCCGATAGTGGAGTTTTATTCGTCAGGATCAGCTCGGCCTGCAAGGCCCGGTCTATAATCTCCTCCGGCGCGGTACGGTCATAGACCGTTACCTCGCCCAGCGCCTCCAGCCCGCTCCAGCTCAAATCTCCGGGGTTTAAGGTATATCCGTCCAAAACGACAATGCGCATGTCCAACTTCTCCTCTCCATCTTCCCATGGATAGTTTAAATAGAATCATTCCAGCTAGCTTGATTAGATAATTAAATGACGGCTAAGATTTCAAGTACGGCTGCTGTTCGATCCACTTCCTCAGCGCGTCGGGACTCATCGGTTTGCCATAATAATACCCCTGCATGACCCGGCAGCCTTGGGACTGCAAGAACGCAATCTGCTCCGGCGACTCCACGCCCTCCGCGACGACATCCAGCTGCAGGTTTTTGGCAATCGAAATGATCGTACTGATGATCGCCTGCTTGGAAGGCTGGCTGCTCTCGCGGATAAACATTTGGTCGATCTTCAAGGTATGGATCGGGATCTGGTCCAGACTGCCCAACGATGAATACCCCGTGCCAAAATCGTCCATGGACACCTGCACGCCGAGCTCCCTCAGTTCCTTTAGCTGCCTTATCGTATCTTCCATATCGTACATGGCAATCGATTCGGTAATTTCCAACTCCAGGTATTCGCCCTTCATGCCGGAGGTGGCCAGCGCGTCGGTTACCATTTCGTATAATGATCCGCTCTCGAACACACGGATGGACATATTGATGGAGACGCATACGTTAACGATGCCTTCCTCCTGCCACAACCGGTTCTGCATGCAGACAACCTTCATCATCCAGCGTGTAATCGGGACGATAATGCCGGTCTCCTCGGCAATCGGGACGAACTCCCCAGGCGAGACGAGACCATACTTCGGGTGATCCCAGCGAAGCAGCGCCTCCATCCCTGCGATCCGCTCCGTCTCCACGTCCCATTTCGGCTGATAATCGACGAAAAACTGCTGCTCGGTCAGACCTTGGCGCAGATCCATTTCGAGCTCCAGCTTGCGGAGCATCCGGCGGTCCATCTCCTCATCGAAGATGCGGTAATTGTTTTTACCGCTCAGCTTGGCATTGTACATCGCCGTATCGGACGCCTTGAGCAGGGTGATGCGGTCGGAGCCGTGCTCAGGGACCAGGCTGATCCCGATGCTTCCGGTCACATACAGCTCGTTGCCTTCAACATAATAAGGCCTTTTTATTTCCTGTACCAGGGCGGAAGCCAGCTCGATGGCCTCCTGCCGTTCCCCTCGGGTCGAAGCAATCAGAAATTCGTCTCCCCCAAGCCGGAAGGCAGTTTGCTTGTCCGTCAAATGGTTTTTAAGCCGGGTCGATACCTCTTGCAGCAAAAGATCTCCGATATCATGTCCTAACGTGTCGTTGATCGATTTGAACCGGTCCAGGTCAATAAACAATAAAAAACCGCTGACCGGCCGGCTGAACGACTCCTCGAAATAACGGACGAGATGATGCCGGTTCGGCAGCCCCGTCAAGGCATCGGTGTAGGCCATCCTTTCCAGCACATTCCGATCGAGAAAAATAGCCGTCCACGATACCGCCAGGATAAAACATGCCGATAAGGCCACGCCAATTAACAAAAACATCGGCGTCCTATGAACGCCTTCCTTCAAAGCCGCACCCGGCTCAGCCATAAAATGGCTTGCGGCCATTCCCGTATAGTGCATGCCGCAAATCGCCAGCCCCATGACGACCGCGCACAGCGGACGCCATTTCCGGAAATCCGGGTACAATCTGACCCGGCGGAACAAATACAGCGCCGCATAGGATGCCGTAAGCGCGATGACAACCGACAAGCCTACGTAAAAGGAATCGTAGGTCAGCGTCGCGCTCGACCGAATCGCCGCCATGCCGGTATAATGCATCGCGACAATCCCGCTTCCCATGATAAAACCCGCCGCTCCGATATGGCCAGCCCCGCCTTCGGATCGGCGGATACGCGGAATGCGATGAAGGAAGCCAGTATACTTGCAAGCAGCGATACGATCGTCACCGGAATGTTATAGCTCACTTCCACATTCAAATGGTATGCGATCATGCCGACAAAATGCATTGCCCATACACCGCAGCCCATGACGCAGGCGCCCGAAATCAGCCATACCGTCTTGGTTCTGCCTTGGGTCTTGGCTATTTTCTCCGATAAGCTAAGCGCCGAGTAAGCAGCCAGAACAGCGATAAAAAATGAGAGTAAAACAACAGGCACGTTGTAATGTCCTTGTAAGTGAACCACTCCTGCTCCTCCAATGGGGAAAGTATAGCTACGGACTTCACCGTGCGTATCCTATACTTCCAGCGAAACCTGCGCCCCTCCGCCGATTTCAACCAAGCTGCCGTCCACGCTGATCCATACGGAGCGGGCTGAAGGATTGTACACGAAGCTGCCTGCCGCCGAAAACTTCAGCTGTTGAAACGCTTTCACATAGTCGACGATCTCGATATTCGTCGCATACCACGTATCCTCCCTGCCGCTGACCTGCTCGCAGAAACGCTCCATCAGCTCCCAGTTGTTGTCATTGTCGAACTCATAGCTGTGTCCCCACACGTACATCATGTACAAGTACTGGGATTTAAACAGTTGGGTGAACGCTTCACCGAGCTGCAGCAAATCATGATTATGGTGGCAGGTCGGCTGCCACTCCATCCAATCGTCCGGCATGCCGAAGCCGGCTGTCGCTTTCGTCACCCTCGCATATTCCAGACCGAGATAAGGGAGCATCTCCTTGATCTGCTTGTTGAATGAACCGTTCGGATAGGACAATCCCCGTACGGTATAGCCCACGAGCCCCTCCAGCCCTTTGCCGGTCCTCGATCATCTCATGAATCAGCTGTTCCTTCGGGCATCTGGCTATCGTCGGATGGGTCAAAGTATGCGCGGAAACCTCATGGCCCTCATAGAGGGAGGCCACTTCTTCTTGTGCGATACGGCTCGGATCCGCCTCTCCCATCAGCCCGTAGTTCACATGAAACGTTCCTTTGATGCCATAGGTATTAAACAGCTTGACCAATCTTCGGTCCGCCTGTTTCCCGTCATCATAGCTCATCGTCAATACTTTGAATTTACCTTGGGGAAACGTCATTAATATTTTTTTCATACCGTTACCACTCCAATGACTAAGATGTCTTGCCTTCTCTGCCTGCAATCATATGTACATTCATTATAAACAGTTCTCACAAAAAGTGGGAAACATTCTCTGCCGATTTGCAAAAAATCTCCATTTCTGCGCACGGCCTGCATCAAATAAAGAAAACCCCACAAAGTGGGGCTTATGCTTCAAGGTGGACTCAGGTACTTTGCGGGGACCCCGAAAATTGATAAATATATGTTAAAGAAACCTGCCTAAGGCAGGTCCGGCATAAGCAGTGCTTTCAGAAATCCAATGAGTGCTCCGTCATTGGCACCGGCGGCGCAGCTTACTTTTTCACAGAAGAAGTGCTGACGCCCGACGTATTCTTGACGGTTTTCTTGATGACCTCGCTCGATTTGCCGTATTTATTGACCGCCTTGATCTCCACCGGATTGTCACCGGAATTAAGGGCAAGCACATACGACACGTTGCTCTGGCCGACCGATTGATCATTAATGAAGATCGTCGGACTGGGATCGTTCGGGTCCGTGGCCGTAACCGTAATCGTCACGCTGCCGTTCTTCGTGCTCTCCGGGATCGCGCCATGCTTGACGACCGGAGCCGGCATATTGTAAGTGACCTTCTTCGTTACCGTCTCTGAGGAAGTCCCGCCGCGGTTTACCGCTTTGAATTCAAACACGTTCTCTCCGTCGGCAAGCGTCACCGTCGTATTCATCGCGCCGTTGCCCATATATTTGCCGTTGAGGAACAGCTGAACCTTGGCCGTATCGGCAGGGTCACCCTTAACGGCTGCCTTCAAGGCGATCGTCATTGCCGTTGCGGTTTCCGGGACGTCTTCGACGGCAATTTCCGGCGCGGGGCCGAAGCTCGCGATCCAGTTGCCAATCGGATTCCACAGGACGATCAGCAGAAGCACCAGCACCGGCAGGACGATCAAGCCGGAGCGGATCAGCTTCCGCTTATTTTTGAACAAAAAACGAACCCACTTCGGCGACTGCTTCAGCTTGATCGCTTGAAATAAAGCCGCAAAGGATGCATTGCTTGTCGCAAGCAGCTGCTCGCGAACCGGCTTCGAGCGGAAGGCGGCGGGATCGTGCCGGTCAAAATATTTGCTGACCGCCGCCCGGTAGTTCGGATTGATCTCCCCGTTCGTCTCCACGAACCGGTAATCCTCCGACGACCAGAGCAGAAAATCGTAGATCGTTCCGGTGCCGGCCGTATTTAGCGCCAAGTAGTCCAGCAGCCGGTCATAATTATATTCGGAGGAAGCGTAGCCCCGCTCCTTGTCGGCATCCGGCTGATAAAAAGCGTAGGTGATCGCTCGAAACCGGCTGCTGTCCATCCGGTCCGCAAGCAGGCGCTGCAGCGCATCCTGCACCTTGTCCAGCTCCATCGGGCCCAGTCCCCGGAACGCCTCCAGCGCTTCCGCTTCCTCGCTAGGCTCCAGCGTCAGCATGCGGAACAAAATGCCGAGCTGGATGAGCGTCTGGCGGCTGCTCTTGCTGATATGCTGGAGCAGATCCGGTTCAATCGAGTCCAGCATAAAGCCCAGGCGGACCACCGCATCATAGTGAAGCCGTTCCGGATCCAAATCGCCCAGCAGCTCCAGCTGCAGCTCCAGCTTCAATTGATCGCTGAAGTCCTGAACGTGCCTCTGATCGTAGCGGTCCGGCAGCAGATCGAAAAACCGGTGCAGCGAACCCGCGAGCTCGATCCGTTTATTCGTATCCTTCGCCTGGAGCAGCTGCTTCATTTTTTTCAGCACTTCATGACTGAAGAAACGGTTTGATACCAGGTCCGCCGCTTCCGTCAGCCAGAAATCAATTTCCTTCTGAAGGCTCTCGGCCGAGGTCGCCTTGCCCATCCGGTAAATAACATACTGCTCTGCCACCGGAGCGGACTGCCGCTGCAGCGTCTGCATCACCTTACCGAAGACAGGCCCGCGTCCTATGAACAAGTCGAACAGGCCGGCAGATTGCTGTATGCCTTGCTCCGGATCCAGCCCACCGGCCCGATGAAGAAATACGACGAAGCATTGGATCAACAGCGCCTTCTCGCCTTCTTCGGCAAAAGCATAATAATCGAGCAGGCTGCGAATATAGTCCGCGTCCGGAAGAATGCCTCCGTCCGAAGCTTCCTTGCGCAGCAGCCGAATGAACAGCTCCTTCAAACGGCCCTTGCGATCCGCCGTCTCTGCCGTCAAATACGCCAGAATGCTCTGCAGCGTACCGGCGCGGTTACTTTCATACAGCGCTGCATCCCCCTGCTCGACGGCATACAGCACGGCAAGCTGGCAGTAAGCCGAAACCATAAGGCCTGTCTGGCCCGGCAGGCCTTGCAGCGATTCCTCGAAGAAATCGAACAGCCGGCGCAGCGGCTCCCCGTCCTCCAGCTGAATCAGGTTCCAAACCGTTTCGAAATAAAAATACTCGCTGCCCGGCAGCTCCGTATTTAAAAAACGCTTGTTCGGGAAGTCGAAAATATAATCTTTATCAATCCGGCGGTCCGGCAGGCGCAGGCTTCCTTTTTCCACGAAAACGACATGCACGTTGTGCTTGCTCTCCGGCTCGCTGTGGAAGGTCATAAAGCCGAGCAGTCTGCGAATCGCATAAGGGACACTGTTATATAACAGCTCCATCAAGCCCTTGGCTTTATCCGCACTCACCGAAATATCGGTATCCAGCGCGATGTATACTTTTTTCTTATTGGTGACGGAGGACATCACGGCGTAGACCAGCTGCTGAAACAGCTGGGAATCGATACCGAGCTCGGCAAGCAGCTCTGTCCGGTATCCTTTCTTGCCGGCCGGATCGTAATCCAGCTCGTCCAGCTCCGGAAGCTCCTTGCCTTCGCGTATATCGTAGCTGCTTTGAAAGCCGCGGATATGAAACAGCCGGTCCGGCTCGCGAATGTACGGCTCTTTGCCGTCTTTCGATACGACGAACTGGTGGGTGAACGACGCGCTGCGCTGTCCTGTAAAATCCGATGATATGTAAATGCTGCGTCCGATGACCAGCTCGCCGTTGTCCGTATGAAACACCAGGAACGACTCGGGATACAAGCTGCTGTCGGACTCGCCTCGCGTAAGCAGCTCCTGAGGCGGTTTGTATACGCAATAAGGATGCAGCACCGATTTAATAAACGTGTTGTCCAGCGACGCTGATTTCGCTACGGTATCGAACCCTTCGCTGGTCCGGAAAATGCCTTCCCGGTCACGGGTAAAATACTGCTGCTGCACTTTCTTCTGCATCATCACGGCGCATCTCTCCTGACTACATAATCAAGCTGGTGCAGGAGCCAGATGAACGGCTCGTCTACGCGCGTCGGACTGATGACGCCCGTCACCTGCTGGTTGACCGGGTTCGTCCCGAGGGCCGAAACGGCGAAGTAGGCGGTGTTCGTAAAATATACGTCGACCGCGTCCTTGAACGGACGATCGACCTTTTCAATAAAACGGCTGATTTCACCGTTGATGTTTTCAAATTCGGATTGGTTCAGGAAGCCTTTATGGACGACATTTTTAAACACATTGCTGTTCGGCTGGATATATTCGCTGTCTTCTTCCTTCAAATACTGCAGCATATCGCTCTTCGTCAGGACAATTGCCGTAGGAATATTCGTCTTGCTGTTATGCTGATGGGCAATAAAATTTTCAAACAAAGAGATCACGACCTCGCGCGGCTCATCGTAACGGTTGGCAAACTCGCCTTCCTCCTCGCCGAGCTTAATGTGGATGCGGTCGCGAATGCTGCGAATTTGCAGCGGATCGACCAGGAACAGAATGCCGGACGAATTCTTGATATGCGACGCATAAATATCCAGGTAATCGCGCTCGACCATACCTTCACCGGCCACATCGAAAAAGACGAGCGTCAGCGGCGCCTGCTCCGGGTCCTTGAACACGAATTGAAAAATAAACGGCTCCTGCTGCTCGTTCGGATTCGTCGACTGCAGCATACTGCCCCGCTCGAAAATCGGCTCATGGTAGTTCTGCCGGAATTTCCGGCTAATTTCCGCGCTCAGCGGCATGCAGGCCGCGTTAAAATTGGACGCCGTCGTATTTTGCAGCGTATGGATCAGCGAGGTCATATATACGGACTTGCCTACCTGCGAGGCGCCCACGATCGAAATGATATTGCTCGGCACTTTGCCTGCCGAAATCGGCAGCTCGTTGTGACAGCTCGGGCACAGACGGCGGCGGGTCGTTTCCCCGTACCGGTCGGTCACGGCTACGAGCACGTTCTGCGAGTAGACTTTATTTTCCTCCGGAATGGTGTACGGCTCGATGACCGCCTCCATATCGGCTTGGGACAGATTGAATTTCCGGCGCCATTCATTCAACCTGACGTCTTCCTGCAGCATGAACTCGTCGTCATGCTGTCCTTCACGTGGCTTGCACGGAACACGACGTCCTCCGGCTCGAATTTGCTGAAGCAAAACGGGCAGACGATGCTGTAAAAAGGCGGTTTTTCTTTCACCGGCGCTTTTTTGCCGAACCAGTTTTTCAGATTGCCTAGCATGGTTAGTTGCTCCTTCCTGAGGGGGGTAGGTGACGCGACTCGCTGCGCTGGTGAGCGCGCGGATCTATGTGGCACGGGCCAGTTGAAAGCACAGGCGGCTGTGTGGGCGAGGTTCGTGACACGGGCCGCGGTGCGGACGAGTTCGTGACACAGGCCGCTGCGCGGACGAGTACGTGACATAGGCCGCTGCGCGGACGAGTACGTGACATAGGCCGCTGCGCGGACGAGTACGTGACATAGGCCGCTGCGCGGACGAGTACGTGACATAGGCCGCTGCGCGGACGGATCATTCTTCCGATCGCTGTTGTCCGAGGATTTCCTTCATTTACTAACCCCGCGCTGCGGTTGAAATCCTCGGACAAAGGCGAACGCTTCGCTTCTACAGAACGATCCGTCCGCTTCGCTCGTCTGTCACCGGGATATAAATTAGATTGCTTTGCGCTCGGTTTCTTCGCTTTCGCGAGCATAAGGCTGGATTAGCTCGCCTTTTCCGGCGAGCGCGTCATTGCGCACGCATACTGCGTCGGTAGCTGTACGGACAGGCGCGTGACACGATTAGTCGCCGTGCCGGCAGGTTCGTGCCACGCGCCGCTGCGCGGACAGTGCCTTCCTTTCAACATGGGCGACTCGCAAACGAGCCGGCATAGCATTGAGGTGGACGCCTAGCTTAAGCTTCGTAAATCAGCTCGAACAGGTCGCGGGCCCGTTCGCTATGGGCCAGAAAGACACGAATCGCATCGTTCTTAGCAATTTCAATTTCCGGGAGGACGGTGCGGCCGACCGGAAAATCGCTCATAAAAGGATACGCGATTCCGTCCTCCTTGCTCGTCGGGCTGCCGCCCTCCTTTATGACATAGCAAAGCGTATCCTGCGGCACCGGAATCTCGCAAAACAGCTGGATCCTGGCCGAACGGTACCGGCTGAACAGCTTGCCGCCGTATTTGACGGACCAGCGGATTTTGGCTCGGCCGCCATTGACGCGGATAACGTTGTGGTCATCCGTTTGCATGAGAGGCATTAAGCCGCCCTGCCGCAGGCATGGGAAAATGCGGTAGCCCTGCACGCCGATATAGTCGACTTTTTCCCGGTAGCCCGACTTGATTTTGTATTCCTCACGGGTAAACAGCTTTAACTGCTTTACCGTCAGCTGCTCCGGGGGCAGCTCCTCCCCCTCGGCGAAGCTGTATACATACACATAATCGATATCCTTCGGCCAATGCCAGGTCAGGATCACTTCACCGTCCTGCAGCTGGCTGGCTATTTTGGTGATCCGATAGGGATCGTCTAACGGTTCCCACTGCACAGCATATCCGCCTCCGTTCCTCCGCTGCCTTGTTTACTAGCGGAACCGTTTGCCGGCCGGACCGTCGCCGCGGCGGCCAAAGCGGTCGTTCTCCCGACCGCTTAAAAGGGTGCGGCCGCTGCCGCCCCGAAGCGCTGCGGACCCGCTCGTATCCTGATGGACGGCCACAGCCAGCGTAGACAGCGAGAGGACGACGGCCAGCGTCAAATCAGCCAAAGCCCGGTAAAACGAAGGGTAATCCGCCCCGGGCAGGCCCGCTTCCAGAATCCATCCGGCAATCAGGCCCGCGGCGGTACCGCCGATGGCAAAGCTTTTGGCCAGGTAGCGGTTATCGAACACGATGCCGAGCGATAGCCCGATCAGCGTGCCGATCAGCATGAGGAAGAGAACCCGCAGCCAGCCGTGATAGCCATCCGCAGCAGCCGCTCCCGTACGTTCGTTCAGTAAATGATTCGGCTGCCCGCTCGCATAAATTTGATCGAACGCGCCGGCAATGCCATCCGCGCGCTTCACGTCGTAGAAGGTGCCGCCGGTACCTTCGGCAATTTGCTGCAGCAGCGCATTGCCTTTCGGCTCGGAGGCATCGATCATGCCGACGGTCTGGATTTTGACGCCGTTCTGCACATATGGTGCCAGCACCTTCGCATTGTTCATATCGCTGATCCCATCGGAAATGAGGATCATAGTCGTTTGGCTGCCGGCATCCCCTTGATTTCTCAGCTGATCCATAACGGCGGTCAGCACATGGCCGATATCCGTTTTTCCATACGGCTCGGCAATACCGCTTACTTTGGACGCAAGCTGCTCCTTCACGCTCGAATTATCCAGCTTGGTCAGCGGAAAAATCAGCTGCGGCGCTTCATTAAACGTGTACAGCCCGACCCGCGTCGAGTCGTCCATCCGCCGGATTAACGATTGCGCCGCCTGATTGCTCAGCTTGTTCGGGTCCGTCTGCTTCATGCTTTCCGACATGTCCAGCAGCAGCACATAGTTTTGCGGCGCTTCTTTTTTTCCGAATGAGATGCCGTAAAACCACTGAAATACGAGCCCACCGACAAAAAGCATCACCAGCGTTCCCGGAACCAGAAGCTTCCAGCCGTCTCCGGCATAGCGCAATTTCCAGTTGTGCCCGTTCAGCTGCGGTGAAATCATCTCCGCGATCAGACAGCACAGCCCGACGACAAGCGCGAACTGTCCGAAATAGATGCCCATCAGCAGCGTTTCATGCAGCTTGCCCTCCCACTGATTCAACACCCATTCTCCGATAAGAAATCCCAACAAGCCGCCAATAAGGCTGAATAGGGTCAACAGCCCATTCCATTTTCGCTGTTTCACTTGCTCCCCCCTCTTTCTAAAACACTCGCATATTCACGTACATACCATTCTCCGCCTAACGTCCGCCTGCTGTATAAGCCTTCATGGAACGGCTTGGAAAGCCTGCTTCAATCCCGTCCGTAACCGGCAGCTGAAACAAATGCCTTCGTCCGCTGCACGGCTGTGCCAGCCGCCAGCCGCCTCCCGCAACACGTATACACCGACGCCGCGGCGGGCGTACGCTTCATCGCTCCCCTGTGGGAACGGCGCTTTTACTGCGGTTCCCATTCCATGGCCTTTCCGTGAAAAAGGTAGCCGTTCTGCACATAAGTATCGTAGTACAGCCGGCCGTTCCGGTAATACATCAAATCCCCGAGCCGGAAGCCGCCCATCAGGTTCAGCTTCTCGATTCCGCTTGGCTTCTTCTCATGGACGCAGCCCAGCTTGTAAGTGCGGCTTCCATGATCGACCGCGTACGCGTATTGGATAAATTCGCTCCTGTAGTCGCCGAAAAAGTACTTTTCCTCATATCGATGCCTGTGCGTTGAGCGGTAAACATCCGCCCGGATCGCAGCCTCGCTCTCCAGCGTCGCGTACAGGTCGCGGTACAAGTCCTCCTTGGACAATACCTCGCGGTTATCGTAGCTTGCCGCTACGTTGGCCCGCTCCAGCAGCTCTCCCTCGAACGTCTGGTCGAACAGCGGGTGAACGAAAATATCTCTGCGCGCCGCTTCGATCAGACGCTGCACCAGCTTGTCTTCCCCCTGCTCCAGCAGCCCGGTGATGCTGCCAAGGCTTCGTTCGTTCCAGTAAAAATCCGCGCCGCGGCGCTCCTCCAGCTCATCGGTGACGGTACTTACCACCTGTCCGTAATACTCGTGAATGTTGCGTCCCAAATAATCGCTGGAGTGAAAGGTGAAGCTACGGCTCGCATCCCGAAGTGACTGCTCCGCCTGTCCGGCCCGGTCGGCAAGCTGCCTCATCTGGACGTGCAGTCCTTCCAGCTCGTCCAGATACAGCTCCAGCAGCCGCTGCTTCATCCGCAGCGCCAGCAGCTCCAGCTTCAGCCCATAAATTTCGTCCAATACGTAGCGGACGGCCTCTTTAATCGGCAGCTGCTTCGTAAGCCGGCTCCATAAGGAACGCTGCGCCATGCCCTGCAGCTCGACAGCTTCCTCGTACCGCTGCTCCAGCTCCGCCCGGCCCTGCTCCAGCAGCTGGACGGTTTCCTTCCACTGCGCACGCAGCTCGGACGGCAGACTCCCCGGCTCCCGCTCGGCAGTCCAGCGTACGCCGCTGATGCACCCGTACGCCGGATCGGCCGCAACCCGCTCCTGAAAGCGGCGTGCCAGCGCCCGTCCGTATTCCTGGCTGTCAAAAGCGGCCTCTACCCGCCGCACGACATTCGTTTCGAAAAAAGTCTGGGCATTGCCCCCATACAAAGCGGCCTCCGCCTGGCGGAGCGTCATCTGCTTCAGCTCCGCAGCGGAGATGTTGTGGTACAACAGGCCGTACATGCCATCCAGCGCCTTGTCGTGGCCGGACATGAGCCCGCGGATCCGGTCATCGATCCGATGCGGCTCCAGCTCCAGCAGCTCCAGTACTTGGCGGGTATCTTTCCCGCTCGCATTCTCTTGAAGCCGGTTCAGCGCCCTGCGGTAAAAATGATACAGCACCGCCAGGGCAATCGCCTGATTCGGCCGCTGCACCTTGGCATAGCCTGCGGATACATAGCTCCCGCCTCCGGCATCCGGCGGCGTCATATTTTGCTTGAACTGCTGGTTGTTGTATGCCCCGTGCTGCGGATCGAGCTCGTCCGGCACCTTGCGGTTTTTCAGCAGATTCAAGCTGCAGATCAGCTCGTAGCAGCCCTGCATCCCGCTCTCGGGGAAAATCCCCCGTTCGTCCTTGTCGCTGAGAAAATAGACCATATCGAACAGCGGCGCAGGGCCGTGGCGAACCGGCAGCTTAATGCCTTCCCCCGTCACCTGCAGCTGCCCTTCGAGGGCATATTCCCGGCTCTGGCAGTAGTCTGCCTCCCGCAAGAAGCTGACACCAAACGAAGAGGAGAGAGCGAAGCTCTCCCCTACCTGCTTCTCTTCCAGCAGCGTGTACAGATCCGTCTGCACCGAGCGGAAATGCTCACCGAAGATCGAGCGCATCAGCACCGTCAGCTCGGGAACAAGCACGCTGAGCGGATCGTCCGCCTTGACGACCACCGCGATATTCAAGCGCTGCATGCTCGAATACATCCGTCCGTATTCCGAAATCCGGTTGTTCATCCGGCGCAGGATCACGTTCAGCTCCAGCAGCTTCGGCTCATCCTGATAAAACTGTCTGTACAGCTCGGAGCGCAGCGTTTTCTTCTCCGTCTCCGGCCCGGACATCGTCCACGTATAGACATTACCCCCGCCCGGGACTTCCTGCGGCTCGGAGCCGACGTGAAGATACACGACGCCGGCGCTGTTGTTCCAGCGTTTGCCGCCCAGCCGGTGCACCTGCTTCAAAGCCTCCGACGAGGCGTCGCCGAGGAAAAGAAAAACCAGCGGATGATTGATACTGCGCAGCTCATCCGCATCATTCCCGTTCGTTTCCTTCTCCGCGGCGTAAGTATTGGCAAAGGAGAGCAATGCTTCTCTCATGCTTCCTTGCACCTCCTTGTTTCTACCAAATGCTTCCGCTTCCTTCGCAGCGTAGTAAGCGATGACCTATCCACGCGCACGAATAAAGCTTATTTGTATGTTTACACTTTCAGATGGCGTTTCCTCCGTGCTTCGGATAGCAATGGAGCTGCCGGCGTGCTTACCTTATCCGGTAAGGCTGCGCGTCGTACGGACCGCACAGATCGTCTCCACCTTAAAGGCGGAGGCCCCGCTTGCGCTCGCGGCACCTTGCAAGGCAGCTTGCTTCCTCATGTCTGCCCTGCTAGAAGGCAGCCGCTTGAGCCGCCCACTGCGCCTTGGAAAGCCCCCATTTGAATGTCTACGCTGTACCTCAAGAGGACGACTGCTTGCTCACGGCCTGCTGCACCTTGCAAGGCACCTTACAAGGCAGCTTGCTTGAAGCAGCCCGCTGCGCCCTACTTCAAGCTCCGCAGCATGTCGCTGACTTTGCCCGCCACCAGCTTGTAGAACTGGTACATATCTTCCCCGTTCTCGTACTCGACGCGGTCGTAATCGAGCGCCGACTTGGCTTCCTGATAGGACTCCGCCATCTGCTGCAGCGCCGCGATCAATCCGCTGATATCCGTCGAAGCCGTCAGCTGCTGGCTGCGCTTCGCCGACTTGCGCGCAAGCAGGCTGCGCTTTTTCTCGTCCAACTCGCGGATCTGGCTGTAAATCCGGTATTCGACGAATTTGTTCACCTGCATCAGATTAACGAAGGCATCCCAAGGGTCTTCGTCCGCATCGTGATCGTAGACGTACAATGCGCCCTTCTTCACGATGGTGCTCGTATACATCGCATCGATGAACAGCTGCATCAGCTTCTCTTCATCCTTATGCGAGCTTAGCACCCGCTCCAGCTCGGCGATTTTGTGCGTGATCGCATCGTATTTCGCCGCTTCTTCCTTCACGCGCTTCAGCAGCTCCGGCGAACGGATCAGGTTGTCCTTAGCCATCTCTTCGTTGACGCTTCCAAAAATATCCTTCGACCCTTCCGCAGGAAGCCCCTGCTCTACAAAAGCTTTCAGCTCGTTCACACAGCGCTGCAGCTCCCCGAGATTCGGCTTCTGTCCGGCGTTCAGCTGTAGGTTGTAAGAAGCCAGATGGCCGTTTAAATCGAACGGCTTCGTAAATACGCACTCATAGCGGTTGATCGTCCCGCTGTCGTCGCCCTTCACCCGGATCACCCGGTAGGACAGCAGCTTGTTGAACAGCCCGCGGACCTCGGCGTTATATTTTTTGACCCGTTCGTTATCGTACGTATCGCCCCACGATTTCTCCGGAATCGGCGAAGGCAGGTAAGTCCAGTTCACTTTATCCGTCTGCACCAGATGGCGGCCGATACCCTCCGGCTCCAGAATCGTATTCTCATAGCTCGTCTCGTACACTTTCAGTGGCGTATACAGGAACAATGGAATCCCGTTCTGCGTGTTCAGCCAGAAAATCCGGTTCTTCACTTCGCTTTCCTTGATCGTAAACCGCGAGTTGGCAATCGCATGATCCTGGAAATTCCGGATGCCCTTGAAAATGTTCGGCGCTTTGACCGGTACGGATACGAAGCCCCATGACGGGAAGTTAAAGTGGCCCGAGTTGTTGCTTAAGTGGAATACCGGCTTCGCTTCCTCGTGCAGGCGGCTGGCAATATTTTTCTCGACCAGCTTCTCGATCGAATCGTCCTGGCCGTATTTGATGATCAAATATTCTTCCATCGACTTCGTAATCAGGTCTCCGAAATGGTCGGTCAGAAACTCGGAAATCGAGCTGATCACATCGACCTCCTGCTCCTTGATCCAATTGTTCGACCGCTGAAGCAGCTCGTTCGTAAAGTCGCGGATCAGGTCGTTCACGTTTTTCTCATCCGTTACCTGACCGATCAGCTTCGCCATATCCGGCACGCTCACCACGTTCCAGAAGTAAGTCCGGTTCCCTCTGTGATCGACCTCTTCCTCGCCGTTGGTCAGAATATCGCCGTTTTTCTCGAATATTTTATTCAGCTCGTTCAACAGCTCCGTAAACACAAGGTAAATACGGGAATTTTCCTGATTGATCAAGTTGTACAAATCCTCGTAAAATTCAACCATCTGCTCCATCCGCTCGCGGTCGGCGTGCAGCAAATATTCCTGGATTTTCGCTTCGATATAAGCGTCCTTCTTCTTGTCCTTCGAGATGAACGCGCTCCGCGCCTCGGTCATCTTCTGCAGGGAGCTTTCTTCCGCAGACTCGATGTCGCGCGGAATGCGGACAATGCTCTCCTTCAAGGATTCGATGTAGGACGAGATCAGCTTGAGCAGGCAGAAGCCCTTATCCTGCAAAATAATCCGCGATACATAGAACGGCCCCTGCTCGGGATTGCGGAAAATTTTGGTCACCTGCTCGGAGAACAGCTCCTTGATCTGCCCCGGCAGCTGCCTGCGGGATTTGATATATTCCTCGCGCGCCCGCGACAGGAAGCTCTGCTCCAGCTCGGTGTCGATGTTAACGACCTGCTGCTTCACAACGTTCGTGTAGCTCAGACGCTCGCTGTTCTGGTACCCTGCAAGCGGCTCCGGCACCCGCGAGTTGAATTCGCGGTGGATCGAATCCGGGTCGATGCCCAGCTTGTGCGCAAGCTTCTCGACCTCCTCCTGGCTCGGTTCGGCGTGGAACATTTTCTCCATGCGCTGGAACACCTTGAAGGCCAGGTATGTTGTCATTTCTTCGATCGGAAGCACGGCGGACGAAGCGCCGAGAATATTATATTGATAGTTGGCGGCGTAAGCCTTCGGCATCTGGTTGATATTCGTCCGGATGTTGCTGATATAGTCGTGGATCGCGAACTCCTCGCCGGAATGCTTGTCCTCGCTCGCCATAAAGTTCGTAATGTTCTCCGCCGTCACGTTCATGCAGTAGTCGTAAGCATTTTCCAACAGCTTACCCTCAAGGTTCGTTGCGGAGATCAGGTGAGCCAGATTGAACGGCGGCATAGGCGAATTCACGTTCAAAATGCTGGCGTACTGCTGCTTGAACCGCTCGCTCCGCTCGTCGACGTTCATCCAGTAGTCCAGCTCCTTGAGAGCTGCATAGCCGTTCTTCTTGATATACTCGCGCGAATGCTCGGTCAGGCTCTTGTTCGCCAGATTCACGTCCGGCGTGAACAAATAGCCGAGCAGGTTGACCTTGTCCACCCCGGCTGAGCCGTAATCCCGCTCGATAATTCCGCGGACAATGTACGCGATATCGAGGAAGCAGCCGCTGCCCGTACCGCCGGACAAGCCGGTCAGCAGGAACACCATCAGCTTCTTGTTTGTCCCTACCGACAGAGTCTTGATCTTGCGCTCGATCGTCTGGACCACCTGAACGATCTTCGTGAACAGCAGCAGCCGTCCGGCCTGCCGTACCCCTGACGCACCGTTGATCCCATCGGTGATCGTCAGCTCGGGCGACAGCCATTCCTTGATGTAGGGCTCCAGCACGCTGCGGTTTTGCAGCACGCTGCCGATTTCAGCATTCGACAGCAGCACGAATTCGGTCAGCGGGTCGAGGCCGATGCCCTTATATTTCTTGTTGCGGTCGTGCTCGTTCGTCTCCAGCGCGAGAAACTCGACATTGTTCGGCTTCTCTCTTTTCTTCTTTGTGAACGAATCCTCCGGCAGCTTGAACCGGCGGTTGATTTGATATTTCAGGCGGAGCAGCGCATCGATCCCGGTACCGCCCAAGCCGATAATCAGCATCGGGTTGTCGATCGTGTCGACGCGGATTTTGTCGCTGATAATGCCTCCGCCCAGCGAGACGTCCAACTGCTGTATATGTTCTCTTACTGTCGCTTTCATGCGTATTCCTCCAACCGTTCGCCTTATTTGATATATTCCAGCGTAATAGATTTATTTACGTTCTGCAGCGTAATTTTGATTCGGTCGTTATTTTTCAGCTCTTTGCCCTTCGCCGCCTCGAAGACGCGTCCGCCCTTCTCGATGACACAGCCGGATTCATTGTACAGCACGACCGTATCGCCGGCGCCGGGCTTCAGCACCACTTGCTTCGTTTCGGCAAATTCCGGGGCGAGCTGGAGCAGCTGATGCAGCTGACATTTGCCCTTGAAGGCGTTCAGCTTCCGGTATTGCGGACTTGTCCTCTCGCCGGTATCCTCATCCTTGATCTCGATGACCATTTGGCCGACGAAGCCCTTATTAGCCCGCTTCCAGGCATTCAAGGCGAACAGCGCTGCGGCGATCAGTACGGCAAGTCCGGCAATCCACGCGCCTCGGGCCACCCAGTTGACCTTCTCCTCCGCAGCATTGCCTTCCGCCGGGGCCGCAGCCTGCGCGCCCTTGGCCGAAATCTTCACAGGCGCCGATTCGCGCGCGAAGTTCGTATTCTCTACCTTCACCTTCAGCTCGTAGTCGTGGGCCTCCGCCACCTTCATCGTTCCTTCAATCCCTTGAGCGGTGGTGGTTAACGGCAGCTCCTGCGTCTTCTTCGTATCTAGGTCAGTTACGACAAGCGTCGACTTCGCGTTGGTATAAAGCCCGGCATCCGACACGTTCTGTCCGTTGGACTGCAGGGTCGCTTTGACGGAAACCGAGTCTCCGGGCTTATAAGGATTAGACGACAAAACCTGCATCGACACCTGCACATCGTAATTATAAATTAAATTGATATTTATTTTTTCTTTCGGAACGCCTTTGATTCTGAGCTTCCAATCTCCTTGGGCCGGGTTCAAAATCTTCAGCAGCGAGTAAGCGTTAGAGGCCGAATAAATCACCTTATCCGACGGAATCGGCTGCTCCTGGCCTGACGGGTCGAGCAGCTTCACTTCGACCGGCTTGTTCGACATAATCGAAATATTCGCTTCCAGCACGCTCGAATTCGGTATCTGAACAGTGACGTCCTGGAACTGCCCGTTCGCCGTAAATCCGTTCAGCGGAACGACCTTCAGCTTCAGATGGCTCGCATAAATTTCGCTTAAAATTTGCGGCAGATCGTCGGCCGAGCTCGTTACGAAGCTTTTGGCGTTCGTATCCTTCGCGATTTTCTCGATGACCGATTTATTCAGCTGCCCGTCGGCATTCAACCCGATCGTATAGATCGGAATGCCTTTGTCCTTCGCCTTCTGGACGGCGGCGTTCAGCTCCTTGTCCGACTCCTCCTGCGTCTTGCCCGGCGCCAGCGAGTTGTTCCCGTCGGTCAGCAGGACAATCAGAGGCACATGCCCCTGCTCCGCACCGGAGTCGAGCACCTTCACCGCTTCGCTGACCCCTACCGCTACATCGGTGTAAGGCCCTCTCGTCAGCTGATCGATGAACGCCTTCAGATCCTTCTTATCCTGCACGCTGTTCATCTTCAGCAGCGCCTTCTCCCGCAGCACCTGATCGGTGTAGGCGACGACGCCGATCTTGTCTCCTTGCACGGAAGACATGTCGACGAACATTTTCATCGCCTCGTAGCTGAGCTTGTTGACGTCGCTCTCATTCATCGAGGTGCTGACGTCGACAGACAGAACCGCATCGATCTTCGTATCCGAGTCGGCCGCCGCAGAGGCGGGCGAAGCGAGCGGACTGCAGGTCATCATGACGAACAAAAGCGCGGAAAGCACGCGCTGAGCTATTTTATTGTTGGCATTCATTCCATTGATTCCTCCAAAAGCTGTGTTTATATGCTGGTACCGCAAAAAGTCTGGGCGCCGCCGGGGCGTCGTTCGGCTGCTTGCGCCGTTTTGTAAGCTTATGTTCTGTTGACAAACATGCCTTGTCCCCGCTAGCCTTTTTGTATACGCGGCAAAAGCCGAACCGAAGCGGAAGCTGTCGAATCCAATCGGGGCGTTCGACGTATTTTTTAATGAATATAACGTCTATCGACGCGCTTCGGGGCAAGCGACCCGAGTATACCGGATGGCTGCCCGCTTCGTCTAACCGATGGGACCGTTGGCCCATTCTTCGCCCCCGCTCCGCTTGATCTCTTACATGAGGTTCGACACCCCATTGTGGTAAAATGGAAAAAGTGGATCTCGCAGGGTGTGACTTTATGTCTACTAATCCATCTTAACTTGTTAAATATGAAAATTCCACTAAGCTAATCTAAATTTAGGAGAAACCAATGCTGACAACTATTGGAATTGCCATTGCCGCCGTTGTGGTGCTCAGCCGCTGGTACAGCTTCCATTCAAACAAAAAAACGGAAGCCCGGCCGGAGACGATCGATGCCGACTTTATGAATCTATTGAACAGCGGTGACCGCCATGTCAAATAAAAGAGCCGTACAATTCCGCAAAAGCGTGCGCACACGTCATGCTTTTGAACGTATAAAACATTGCAAAGGTTGCGGAAGCTACTCTGCGCTTTGGAGCGACCGCTGCCTGAAATGCGGCGCCGAGGGCAAATTCATAGCCATTCAGGCAGCGATCGCTTCCCTGCATAAGCGCAGCGCCTTCCGGGATGGAATGCTCATCGCCTCCATCAGTCTCGGCGCCTTCGCCATGGCCAGGAACGTGACGGAGATGGCCGTTTCTTTGGCGGCCGGTGCCGTACTCGTGGCAGGCTATGCCCTGCTCAGCCGCCGCTATGCCGCAGCGATCCGCAGCCGGATGCTGCACCAGCTCCTGCTTGAAGAGAATCAATCGATTCGCGAAGGGCTGCTGCTCGACATTGACGATGCCGCCAACGATCTTAAATCCGACGATTACAAGTCCGCTTACGAAAAATTGCGGGAAATCGGCTACCTGATTACCGGAAACCAGGTAAAGGTGCTGAAGCTGATGTGCCTGAACCATTTTATACTGCGCAGCGATATGGATCTGGAGCTGCAGACGCTCATCCCCGACGACTTCGACAAGGATTTCATCCTGTATCTGGCGGAGGTATGCAAGGTCAGCCCGCAGCTGGTGGGACGGGAGACCTTGAACTACGTCGTCAGAAACCGCGTCTTGATCGAAGCGATGCCCGCGGGCCGCGAGACGCTAGCCCTGGCAGCCGGAGCCGCCCTGCGCGTCAAAGGCTATGTCGTGCAATTCGAAGAGCTGATTGCCGATTTCGTGGACGATTTTCCGAAGGACCGGCTGCTCCGCCTGCATCGGCTGATCCAGGAAAGCCCGTCCGACTACCTGCTGCTCTACGGCAAGGTAACGGGGGCGGTGCAGCGCAAATTAGGCGTTGACCCGGAGGTTCAGCCTGAGACCGGGGGGCAGAACGGATGAACCGATCCATGTACGCCCGCTCCAAAATATACCGGAACGCCGCTGCGCTTCTGCTGGCCCTGATGCTTGCTTTGGCCGCCTACAAGGTGTACAGCAGCTGGCTGAAGACCGACCTGTATGCCAAAGCCTCGGCCGAGCAGGCCGCAGGACACCTGCTGGAGGCGGAGGAGCTGTACTTGAAGGCGGAGCGGATCGCAGGCTTCGATTATCGCAGCGATGAGATCGCCGAAGCGCTGAGCGTTCTGCGCCCGGTGACCGATTTGAAAAGAAAGCTTGCGGCGATGACAGAGGACGTAAGCGCCGCAGCGCAGGTGAACGACGTGCCGACTCTCGTCCGAACGTACGGGCAATTTCTAACGCTGCAGCAGGAATATGCAGGCAAGGACGACGAAGCCAAAAAGCTGTTCGCCGAGAACGAAGCCGTCTACCAGGTCGAGCCGAAGCTGAACGAGGCCTTCGCCGCAAGCAAAAGCGAGCTGCTGAAAAGCATCGACACCGCCATTACGAAGAAAACGGTCGACAACGATACGGCGATTGCGTACCTCGCGCAAATTCCGGCCGTTTATTTCAAAGATGAGAAAACGAAGAAGCAGCAGCTCGCCGCCAAGCTGAAGGCCTATGATCAGATGCGGCTCGATGCTTTGTCCAAGAGCAAGCCGTTCGGGGAAGTGCTGGCCGGCGCGGCCGGCATCCGTCAATTTTACGAGGCGAACGGAGTGCAGGCCGATTGGCTGCAGCCGCTGCTCGAGACTTATGTTCAGAATACGCTCGCTGCGCTGCTTAGAAAAAACGATTTGAAAACCTTTATCGCGGATGCGCAAACGTATCAGAGCTCAAAGGAATGGTTCGATGCGAAATCCAAAGTAAGCGCCTATATTCAATCGACGATGCGCAGTCAATTCACCCGCGCCGAGCAGCTGGTCGCCACGCGCAAATTCGACGATGCGCTGGAGCTGTACAGCCAGCTCAGCGCTTATCAGAATACGGACAAGGAAGTACAGGCCCTGCAGCAGCACCGGCTGGAGTCGGACCCGGTGCAGCTGCTGCGCAGCGCAGTCCATGACGCCGCCGCCAAATTTACCAGCGTGATCAGTGCCAAGGCGACGGCCTCCACTCCGTTCACAGCCGCCGGGATCGTTGACGATACGCTCGTCTTCGCACGCCTTGGCGCGAATCAAACGATCGAGAAGGCGGAGACGGCGCTTGAGCGCAAGCTGACGGTCAAATCGCTGACGTGGTCGGATGCGCTCAGCATGCGGAAGCTGCCCGTGCTGATCGTCGAAGCTGCCTCGAAGGCCCGTAAAGCCCGGTACATCGCCTATGAAGCGGACGGCTCCGAGCTGAAGCCGCTGCTCGATATCGAAGCGGACGGCTTCACACAGGAGAAGCCGGGAAGTCTGCTCGTCGTGAACCCGACAGGCGAAGCCGCCGGGAAACAGGCCGTATTCGAGTACCAGGGCGGCCAATATGCTTTTGCAGGCGTGAAGGCGGGCGTGACGGACATTCTGCTCACCGAGCTGCCCAAGCAAAAGCTGGGATCGCCGGTTCGCTTCCAGTGCAGCATCGCCGCCGTCGACGGCAACACGGCCACCGTGCTGCTGAACCGGGAAATCGTGCTGCTGACCGGCAGCTTCAAGCTGAAGCCGGGACCGGCGGTGATTACCGGCACCTACTTCGATAAAAGCCGGGTCATTCTAGGCAATCCGCCGCAATCTACGATTGCCTATCAAGTACAGGTGACCGCTGCAGAGCAATAAGCGGCTCACAGCCTAATAAAAACCGCGACAAGCCGTTGTCGCGGTTTTTATTGCATATATTCCCAGTTCCTTTCCTTCGTGATTTAAGCCATGATTAAGGTTGCTGTTCTATAATCGTACACAAGACAGTCCATCTCAGAACCGGCAGAAAGGCATTTCCTATGAAATTAATGACTTATGTAAAGCAGCGCGTTCCGCTGCTCCTGGCTGCGGCTCTCCTGCTCGCCCCCGCTATTCCCGGGAAGGCTCAGGCGGAGCCCGCTCCGGCTTTTGACGATATCGCTTCAAGCTATGCCCGGACACAAATTAACGGTTTGGTTCAGAAAAATATTATGAACGGAACCGGAGACCGGAGCTTTTCCCCGGAGAGGCCCATTACGCGGGCTGAATTCATTGCGGCTCTTGATCGGGTCCTGAAGCTGCAGCCGCTGTCCAGCGCGATTCCTGCCTTTACGGACGTCCCTGCGGACGCCTGGTTCTACGGCTGGGTGCAGGCGGGCGTCGAGCTCGGCATCGTGGACGGCGTAAGCGCCTCCCGCTTCGCTCCCAATCAATCGATTACGCGGCAGGAAGCTGCGGCGCTGCTCGTCAAAGCGCTGAAGCAAAGCGGCTCTGCCGCCGCAAGCCCGGCAAGCTCCACTTTCTCCGATGCGTCGCGGATTTCCTCTTGGGCGGTGCCCTACGTCGAACAGATTCGCCAATTGGGGCTAATGAATGGCGACCAGGGTCAATTTCGTCCGAACGACCCGATTACCCGGCAGGAGACCGCCGTCGTGATCGACAAGCTCGTCAACGGCTCCCGCTGGTCGACGGCACTGCAGGCTTCACCCGCCCCCTTGATTCAGCTGGGATGGCAGTATAATCAAACGGAGGAGCAGTTCAAGCAAAACGTATTGGATGCCAATATCAATACGCTGTCGCCGCGCTGGTTTTTCCTTGATGCTGCAAAAGGCATCGAAGATGCAGCCAGCCCAGACCTTGTCAGCTGGGCGCACCGGAATGGGAAAAAGGTATGGCCGCTGGTCGGCAACCGTTTCGATAAGCAGTATACGCATCAGGTGCTCTCCGATCCGGCGAAAGCGGAAGCGGCCGCCCAGCAGCTCGCGCAATTTACGGATAAGTACAGCCTCGACGGCCTTAACATCGATTTTGAAAATGTGGATGCCGCTGACAGACAGGCGCTAACGTCCTTTATTTCCAGCTTGGCTTCCAAGCTGCACGCATCGAATAAAACTTTATCGGTTAACGTATCTCCGGATACCGGTACCGACTGGACGGAGGCCTTCGACTTCGCCGCGCTCGGTCAAAGCGCAGACTACGTCGTGCTGATGGCCTACGACGAGCATTGGGACGGGGACGTGACGGCCGGCTCCGTATCCTCCCTGCCTTGGCTGAGCGCAGGCGTTCAAACGCTGCTCGCTTCGGTTCCGGCCGGCAAAGCCATTGTCGCCCTCCCCTTTTACACGAGGGATTGGACCGACACCGCAGGCATTGCTTCCAGCACGGAGCTGACGATCCGAGAGCAGCTTGAAGTTGTAGATGCCACGGGAATGACTCCCCAATGGAACCCGGTACTCGGACAGTATACGTCGAACTATGTGTACAATCGCATTTCACATGCCATCTGGCTGGAGGACAGCCGTTCCTTATCCGCGAAATACCAGGTAGGCCTTGCAAATCATGTCGCAGGCTTCGCATACTGGTCTAGCGGCGGGGAAACCCCCGACGTTTGGATCAGTCTGATGAACCGGCTTCAGTACGATGCTTACTCGTTTTAACCACGGTTTCGGTTAAAAAGTAAGCTGCCGACACAATAAACGCCTTCCTGTCTTCGGGAAGGCGTTTCTACTTCCATTGCTGCAGAAAGGCGGGGCCTATTGCTGCCACAGAAAAGAAAAGGCCGGGGTGCTTCCCCTCGGAAAACGGGCTCCGCCCGGCTTTGCGTATAGTGCAAAAAACCGGCAGCGCTTAGGGAGGCCACTGAAAAAGTCATCGCTACGAGTACGGAACATTCTTCCGATCGCTGTTGTCCCTGGATTTCTTTGATTATCTTCCGCTTGTAGCGGTTGAAATCCAAGGACAAAGGCGAACGCTTTCGCTTCTACAGAACGATTCCGTGCTCTCCGCTAGTTTTTCAGTGGCCTCCGCTTAGGATGCCGGTTTTTTTGACACTGCAATTATCCGAGTGTTTTATCGCCTTTTTTCCAATTCACCGGGCACAAGCCGCCGGATTGAAGCGCCTCAAGAATGCGCAGCGTTTCTTCGACACTGCGGCCGACGTTCATATCGGTAACTACCTGGTAGCGAACTGCGCCTTCGGGGTCGATAATGAACAGACCGCGGTGCGCCGCGCCCGAAGCGTCGTCAAGCACGCCGTATGCTTTGGCTGTTTCTTTCTTGAAGTCGGACGCCAGCGGGTAGTTGATCGGGCCGATGCCCTGCTGGTCGCGCGGCGTATTGATCCAAGCACGGTGGGTATAGACGCTGTCCACCGAGATGCCTACGATATCGCAGCCAAGCTCCTTGAACTTATCTACGTTGTCGCTGAATGCGATAATTTCCGTCGGGCATACATACGTGAAGTCATAAGGCCAGAAGAACACCATTACCCAACGGCCGCGGTAGCTTTCCAAGGTCACGTTCTCTTCCAGCGTCTCCATGTTAATCGTGGAAGGCAGATCAAATTGAGGGGCTTTCAGGCCGATTTTTACAGTTTCGATAGCTTGTGTCATGATAAATTCCTCCTTGGAATGTTTGAGTATGATTACTAGCGCACATTGCTAGCGTATGATTGGGCGTAAGTGCGAGCGTACGGGCTAACTAATGATGAGCATATGTGCAAAAAATGAGCAGCGTACGAGCGCTTTATAGAAAGCTCCGGGGAAGCTCCGGGGAAAGCTCCAGGGAAGGTACATGCCTCCGGCCGCTGTTGAAATCGTGAACTTTTGAATGAATGGCAGTATGGGTCGTTCACGATTTCAAAGGCGAACGCTGACGCTCCTGTGGCATCTACCTTCCCTTCCGCTGGCCTGCCGCTAGCGGATTTTTAAACAAAACAGCTTTTTAATGCCTAAAACCTTTACATCCCCAAAGCGGACTTAATCCGGGTCGTATTCATCCCCAAAATTTTGGCGTCGCCGATCAGAGTGACAGGAAGCGAGCTAACGCCCAAAGCTTCAAGCTCGTCATAATAAGCGTCGTTCGTATCGACGTTTCTTTCCTCGAAAGCGATATTCTCATCGCTCAAATATTTTTTAAGCTGCTTGCAGTAGCCGCAGGTGTTGCTGGAATAAACAATAACCGGTGTAGTGGTGGACATAAGTTCGTACCTCCTATAGTTAAACTTGAATTTAAACTAAATCTAAACTTTCGATAGACTTATAGTAACATGGACAAGTTCCGCGCATCATTAAGGTTTCATGAAGCTATAATGAAGATCTGATGAACTCCGCAAGCATACATTTTAACCAAGCTGCGGGCACTCCCCAAGGTCATCCCAGGCTCCCTCCGTTCATGCCAAAAAACCTCTCCGTCCAAGAGAGGCCGCCGAAAAAGCACGGTGCGTGCGCCCGGCCGCTCCGCAGAATCGCAGGCTTTCGCCCTCAGGCGCTTGCAGCCATAGCCTTGTCAGCCGCTACCGTACGCAGGAAACGGTGAGGCTTCGAACCTGCCGCGGCCTATAGTCTGCGGCGGTCGATCTGCTTGCGGTATTCGCCGGGCGTAATGCCTTCAAGCTTTTTGAAAAAACGGATGTAGCTGTTCGTATTGTTGTAGCCTACGCTTCGGGCGATGTCATGAATATTCATCGTGCTCCCGCCAAGGAGCGCCTTGCTTTCCTCCAGACGCAACTGCGTTAAATGCTCTACGACCGTTTTTCCCATGTACTGCTTGAAAATTCGGCTAAAATACGCAGGATTCAGCCCTACGGAGTCCGCAATCGCCTCCAGCGACAGGTCGGACCGGAAATTGTGCTGCATATAGGCGAGCGCTTTGTCTACCGTCGGATTCGTCATCGTTTCCTGCTCCGCCGCAAAAGCCGCAATCCGCGTGAGCACCCGCTCCAGCCATTCATGAATCGCATCGATGGTTTCCATGCCCGCCAGCTCGCGGTACAGAAACACGCCCTCTCCGAATACTTGTCCTACCGAGCCTCCCCGCTCCAAAAGCGCCTCCAGCACGGCGTCCAGCAGCCGGTTGTACAGCCGGTAAATATTTTCATACGTCAGGCGAGGATTCTGCTTCACCTCTTCCGTTAACTGCTCCAGGCTTGCAGCGGAGGCAGGGCCGTCTCCGTTTTTGAGAAAATTGATTAAATGCTTCTCCATTTGCAGCGGGTAGTAATAATCGATCCCGCCCCGCTCCAGCCGGACATCTTCGCTGAAGATCACTTTGTTCGTACCGAGCACCAGCTTATATTGAATCACCTCAGCCGCTTCGTTATAGGACAAGTAGGCGTCCTCCATGCACTCGTAGCGGCTGCCTGCGCTGATCGTTACCGAAAACTTCAGGATATTCAGAATCGCTGCCGAGACTTGCCCGGCATATGTTTGGAGAATGGCTCGCACTTCATCCGGCGGCGTGTCCTGCACGTTAACGAGCACCGCGCATTGATTAGCCTGCCTTTCCGTAGACAGACAGCCGAAGCTTTCGCCGATAATTTCCTCGGCAATATTGCCGATGGCGAATTTATATAAATTCAAATCCGAGGTAGAATAAGTACGTTCCAGAGCCGGGTAATCGTCGATTTCTATCAGCATGACGACATATCCGTTCAATGACAGACTCAGATTCAAGAAGCTCAGGCTGCTCTGGATTTCGGTACTGCTGGCTATTTTATTGTTCAATAAATTCGATACGAACCTTTCGCGAATGGCCGGTAAATTGGTGCGGAAGGATGCTTCCAACGATAAGCTTCGGCTCATCAGCCGTTTGAACGGCAGGTACATTGACTTGGACAAGAAGTACGATAGGATCGCGCCCAAAGCGATCAGCAGCAAGCAGACGGCCACCGTCACATTGCGTATATACGACAGCTTGCGGATCAAATACGTCATCGGGGTTTCCGACACGAGCATCCACCCGTTCTCCAGCGTCTTCGAATAAGCTACCAGCGTCGGGGCTCCGCGCGATTTATCGACATAATAATGCTCTTCGCCCGAATCCGGGATGCCGGCTACATGGGTCAGCAGCGTGACATAATCCGACCGCTCCTGAATTCTGGAGGAAATCAGACTCCCGTCCGCCGCGGCGATATACGTATTCGTATGCGGGTTCCCTTCCATACTCTCGAGCATCCGGGAAAGCTTCTCTTCATAAATATGAACCGCTACATAGCCGAGCTCCTCGGGGAAGGCAAGCGGAATTTTACCGATCAGCGTAATGATGCTGACTTGATTCCCGTCCCGGTCCATCATCTGGCGGGTAGGAATCCACAGCTCTTTCTTCCCTGTACTTCGCAGCTTCTCCAGCACATTTTCCTGCCCGGATTGTAAGGATATGCTGGCCATTCCGTCGGAAGATATGACCGCGCCCGTCTGGGCAGCGAATAAATGAACGGATTGAATCAGCTCATTCGAGCCGGCCCATGTTTTCACTGCATCCTTCATTTCGTTTAACAAATATGGTCCCCGGCATTTTGGGCATAGGCGTATACTTTTCCATCCAACCCGGCGGTCACCGACAGGGCGTGCAGATCCCTGACGATTTTGTTCAAGGATTGGCTTTGCTGGTTCAACAGGTGCGCGTTGGCTTGACTAAGCTCCTCCTCCAGCGTCCGTATGGCCAGCTGGTACGAAAAGATGCCGATGCAGACAACGGGAACAATGATAACGATCAAATAAGAAAGAAAATAGACCAGGAATGTACGATTCGCCTTCATCGCTTGCCGCGGCACCTCCAAATAAAATACACCCGATAACTGCTTCTGATTATGTCATACTTAAGGACGTAAATGAACGGCTCCCAGCCCTTTTCAACGCCGGATATCATAAATTAATTATAAATGTCAAAAACGTACGATGGCTCAAGTCATCGTTAGGCTATAAAAGTGACGAACTGAAAATATACAGCCGCCCCGCTGTTTTCTATGATAATAAGGCAAGTCACGCAACCATTCGAGGAGGTCAACAATATATGAGAAAACAAGCAGGCTATGCCCTGGCAGCGGTGCTGCTGGCCGGTTCCCTGGCAGGATGCAGCAAGGCGCCGGAGGGAAATGAGGAAGCGGCGAAAGCGGCGGGCGATCAGCCCATTACCTTGAAATTCGCTTCATGGAGCATCAGCGAAGCGGCAACGAAAGACGCGTTGGAGCAAATGGCCGACGCCTTCCATAAGAAGCATCCGAATGTAACGATCCAATTCGTAGGCATTCCGTTCGGTGATATTAAGCAGCAAACCTTCGTAATGGCGTCATCGGGCAACGCTCCCGACATTATGCAAACGTTCCCGTCGTGGTTCTCCACCTATGCCGCTTCCGATATTATCGTGCCGGTCGACGATCTGCTGGGCAAAGATTATGTAAACGACATTCTGCCTTCCTTTAAGGAGGATTTCTCTTACCAGGGCAAATTGATGGGGGTGCCGTGGGCGCCGACCCCTTACATTCTTTATTACAATAAGGAGCTGTTCAAAAAAGCCGGTCTGCCGGAAACGCCTCCGAAGACCTACGAGGAAATGATGGAGGCCGCCCGCAAAATTGCCAAGCTGAAAACCGATGCCGGCGAGAAAGTGTACGGCCTTGGCGAAGCAACGGATAAGCTTGCCATCAACGGAATGATCGCCCTGAAAAATATTTACAGCTTTGGCGGTTCCGTGCTGGACAAGAACGGCAAGGTCAATGTCAACACGCCCGAGGTCATCGAAGCTCTGAAGCATTATCAGACGCTCGCCAACGAGGAGCTTACGCCGCAGGGCGCGAAGCTGAAGGATTTGCGCAGCTTGTTCTCCTTGGGGCAGCTGGGCATGTACGTGGACGGCTACTACGGTAAAGCCGTGTTCCGCAACCTGAGCGGGAAGGGCGAGGCTTTCGACAAAGTATGGGGCGCAGCCTTAATTCCTGCCGGCAAGTCGGGAAAAAGCGTTTCGATCGGCGAAGCGCACGGCCTCGTGATTTCTTCCGCCTCCAAGAACAAAGAAATGGCCGCGGAATTCGTGAAATTTCTGACCGACAAAGACATGATTACTCTGTACCATAAGCAAAGCGATGTATTGACCGCCCGCCAGTCACTCAGCTCCTTGCCGGAATTCACGACGACCGAGTTCGACAAAGTATTGATGGAGCAGTTCAAGTACGTGCAGCCGCTGCCGCAAAATACCCCTGGACTGGAGCAGGCGTACCTGGATATCGCCGAAGCCCTGCAAAAGGTCACTGTCGCCAAGCAGGACCCTGCCAAGGTGGCCGCCGAACTCGACGCCAAGCTGAAGCAATCGATAAAATAACCCCACAAAGTGAGGCTTTTGCTTCGAAGCGGATTCAGGTACTTTGCGGGGCCCCGAAAATTTATCAATTCTGCTATGTCAATAAAGCCTTACAGGCAATTTCACCAAGGATGGATGTGACTTCACGTGGACCATACGTTGAAACCCGGTTCCGGCGCGCCGCAAGGCGCCCCGAAAGCCGGTGAGCGGCGGATCAGCGAGCTGTGGAAGGATCGGCTCTTTCTTCTGGCTATCGTCTCGCCCGCTATGATCCTTCTGATCTTGACGATCGGCATTCCGATTGTTAAATCGATTTATATGAGCTTTTTCGATGTTTCCTTATTAAAGATGAAATCGTATTCGTGGAATGAGTTCAGCAATTACCGGAAAATATTTGAGAACAGCGAATTTTTCGATTCCCTGCGCACGACTATCGTTTATGTATTCGGTATTGTCGCGGTGCAATTCGTTCTCGGCATGCTGCTCGCCATGATCTTGAACGGCCCAATCGCGCTGCGCAAGCTGACCCGCACGCTCATTCTGATCCCATGGACGGTTCCGACCATCGTCGCGTCGCTGCTCTGGATGTGGCTGTTTCAGCCGCAATACGGGGTCATCAACTACATCCTCCAGCAGGCGGGCATCATCGATAAGCCGTATCAGTGGCTGGCGGATCTCAAGCTGGCGCTGCCTGCGGTGATGACAGCCGCGCTGTGGCGGCAGCTCCCCTTCATGACCACGATGCTGCTGGCGGGAATGCAAGGGATTTCCGAGGATATGTATGAAGCAGCCAAGATCGACGGGGCCAACAAACGGCAAATGTTTTTCCATATCACGCTGCCGATGCTGAAGAACACGATCAAAACCGTGACGCTGATTGCGATCATCGAAAATTTCAAAATGTTCCCGCTCTTCTGGGTCATGACCGGCGGCGGTCCGCTGACTGCCACAACGACTATTGCCATTCTTAGCTATAAAACGGCCTTCATCCAGCTCGATCTAGGTAAAGGAGCGGCGATCGGCACCCTGTGGCTCATACTGCTTATCTTCATCTCCTGGCTCTATAATAAGCTGTTTGCCTTGGGCGAGGATACCGGCGTGAGGGGGAAAGCACATTGAAGCCATCATCACTCCGCCGTTCCTTTTCAGCAAGCGCCGTGTCCTTCATCGTCGTTGTATTGTATTTAGTCTTCCTGATGTTTCCTTTGTATTGGATGAGCATTACGGCCTTCAAGGACAACAGCGTGCTGTTCCGCATTCCGCCGGAATGGTTTCCGAGCCACCCGGTATTCACACATTTCGTGAAGCTGCTGAGCGACGGGGCGTTCGTCGTGTTTTACAAAAACAGCCTGATCGTCAGCTTCGGGACAACCGTGCTCACTTTACTGGTAGCTACGCTCGCCGGCTACGGCTTTTCCCGCTTTCAGTTTAAATTCAAGGAACTGATGCTCTTTTCCATCTTATCTACTCAGATGCTGCCGGTCATTTCGCTGTTGATCGCTTTATATTCCATCTATAACACGTACGGCCTGTTAAATACCCGCACCGGATTGACGGTTGCGCTGACTACGGCTTCCCTGCCCTTCTCCATATGGATGATCAAAGTGTTCTTCGACAGCATTCCGATTTCGCTGGAGGAAGCGGCCAAGATCGACGGCGTCAGCCGGTTCGGCATTTTATTCCGCATCGTGCTCCCTTTGTCCAAGCCGGGCGTGTTCGCTGTAGGCGTGTACACGTTTATTTTATCCTGGGATGATTTCTTGTACTCCCTGACATTGATTAACGACGATCAGCTGCGCACATTAAATCCCGGTATCGCGATCCGGTATATGGGTGAAGTCTCTTATGATTGGGCGAACATCATGACGATCTGTTTAACGGCAACGATTCCTATCGTCCTGCTGTTCTTATTCTTCCAGAAATATATGGTTTCCGGTCTGACGGCCGGTTCCGTCAAGGAATAACAGATTAGCAAGAACGATCGGGCTTTGAATACAAAATAAACCGCCGGCTGATGAACGGCATCCCCCTCGTTAATTATCTAACAAAGGGAGCTGCCATTCACCGCTCCGGCGGTTTTTCAGCTTGATACATTTCGTCGCGTCCCCGGCTTAATCCGCCAAGCGGTAGCCGACGCCGCGCACCGTCTCGATATATTTGGGCGACTTCGGATTATCCTTCAGCTTCTGTCTCAAGCTCTTCACATGGACATCCACCGTGTTGCTGCCCCCGAAGTACTGGTCGCCCCATACCCGGTCCATCAGCTCCTGCCGGGACAGCACCGTTCCTCTCGTATCCAGAAGCGCCTTCAGCAGATCGAACTCCGTCTTCGTTACCTCAACGCGTGCAGGGCCCAAATAAACGGACATCCGCCTGAAATCCACATACAGATCCTTAAGCCGAACCTGATCCGCACTTCCTGCGATGCCGCGGCCGCCATGCTGAAGAAGCTCATGGATTCGCTCCAGCACGGCAGGAATGGAAGCGGACGGCCAGGAGAAGGCTGCGGCGTAAGCCGAGTTCTCTTCCGCAAGCGCCGCCGTCTCCTGGACGAGCGCCACGGTGGGCGCGCCGAGCGGCAGCGCCTGCGTTGAGGGAACGCTGCCGTCCCGAGTCCGGTTCAGAATGAGCAGATCGATCGGCAGCTTGGCCAGCGCCTGCTCATCCAGATGATGAAAGACAAGCACGTCATAGCACTTGGCGGTCAGCGGGCCGACCAGCTCATGCAGCGTATGCGGAAACGGACTGATAATAACAATCGTATGCGTAGTTTCGCAGTAATCCCCGATCAATGGCTGCTGCTGCATCCAGGGCACACCCCTTTCAGTAAAATATGCTCCTCTTCCACCTGATACCCGGTCTCTTCCCCGACCCGCAGAGCCCATTCCTGCGGAACCGTGGTGAACACCTCATCGACGCGTCCGCAAACTCTGCACATAATATGCTGATGATCCTCCGTCCGCGCATCATAGCGGCTGGCATCTCCATCCAGCTTCAGCTCGCGGATCAAGCCTTCGTCCGTCAAGTACCGGAGCGAATTATAAGTTGTCGCGTAAGCAAACTGGTGCCCGCGCTTGTTCAGCCGTTCGATAATATCGGCCGCTGTCGGATGATCGGTGCTGTCCATGACGATCTCGTAGATCGCCTTACGCTGCGGCGTCAGCTGTCCTTTTCTGCTCATAATCCATTACCTCCGGCATCTCTTTTGATTTACACTTATTTTAAACTTATACTAAGTCTAAGTCAATATGCCGGTGGGTTAAATCGGTTCTCCGCCTTACTTGGTAACTCCTGTTCCTTCGATAACGACATCCGTGTGCACCCGGATAGGCATCGCCGGATAAGTCTTCGTCCATCTCTCCCATTCCTCTGCGGATACCATCCGGCTTGCTCTGTAGCGCAGCCCGAAGCCGATCGGATCAATGCCCTGGCTGACGACCTTTCTCAAAAACCGGCTCAGCTTGCGGTTGAAGGTGTCCTCGAACGACTTGCGGTACCGGAGCAAATCCTTCGAAATGATCGATTGCGTGGATTCCTCGACAATTCCCTTAAGCTTCATTCTTACGTCTATCGCCTGTCCTCCTTCAGGATCCTTCACAATGGAATACCTGCATTTTACATCCGTCACGCCCAATGTAATGACGTTCCCCTCCGACTTCGTCTTTAGCGCAAGCCGATGGAAGCCTTCTTTGCGAAACAGGTCGAGCAGCTCCGTTTCTTCAGGGTCCGTGATCAGCCGTGCCTTCCGTTTATCGAGTAAAGCTACCTGGTTGATTTCAAACGTATTTCCTTTCAGCTTGATAATCGGCAGGTAAGGATCTTTTCCCTTCTCATGAATGCGGCGGTTCATATCAAACAAATATTCCGTCAAAATATACGAGGTTTCCACCCCTTCCGTGGAAAAGGTTAGAAACAGCGTGTTACCGGGCAAGCGTTCCCAGCCGGGACTCATCTTCATCACGCTCATCGCATCCGGTTCCCCAATCGCCAAATACGATATGAATTGAATATCCCTTCTACGCACGAGCCATTCCATCGTCTCGGTAATATCCTCCTGCACCAAGGATTTGCCCAATACGAAAATTTTCGTGTGGCCGTAATCCAGCTCTTTATCTACCTTCGATTTCAGTAAACGGATCGCTTCCGTAATCGTCTCCGCTTCCTGGTGGATCACCTCGAACAGCTCCTGCCCCGCTTCAATTTTGCCTGTGGGAATACCCAGCTTCAAGGATACCGTGTAGCCTTTTCGCTGATCGGCCTTATCGATTCCAAGCGCTACGACAAAAAAACGCTTGTCAATATCCCGGAACGCGATTCCCGAGCAGCCGGACAAACAGAGGGCCAGAATGCAAAGAACAGCTATGCGTTTCATGCGGCTTTCCTCCCCCATCCGATATATATCAGCAGAGCGACCAGCACAGCCTCGATCCCGAAGTTCCACTCATGAACGAATGCGCCGAATTCGAAAAACTGCTGCTCATTTAACAGCTTTACGTACATGAAGACCAGGATGACAAATACGCCGCATATAATTTTAATCAGCAGAGGCCTTTCCGTCTGATCCGGGTTGACGTGCCGCTTTTTCGAAAAGCCGCCTTTAAACCATTCCAGCGCAACATGCCAGGCAACGATGGCGTACAGCATCGACAGATTCAAGTACAGCGACGAAAAAATAAAAATGGCCCGCTCAATCAATCCGTATTCCATTTCCAGCGAATCGGAGGTCGTCGTCCAAGGGTATACATAATTTTCTATCGCTTCGGTTCCATGGTAGCCTATCGGAATAAAAAAGCTGGCAAGCAAAGTGAACATGCCCAGGATGGGTAAAATCCACAGCCCCCTCCATTTCATATCCGCTGTCAATAGGCGATTCATCACCGACAAAGGGGTAAAGCCGAAAAAAACAAACGATGCTGCAGCCACCCCCTTGTACGTCGGCGCGAATGGCAGATGGTTGGCAACAGCCATAATGGCATCCCAATCCATCATCGTTCCCCCAATGGACTTCAGCAGGACGAACCACGACGAGCGGCACATTCAGCAGCAGCGATATTTCGGTCAGAATCAGAACGGTTTTCGTACTGCGTGTCGCCCCAAGCCAGGCAAGCAGGACGGTGAACATCAGCAGGTAGATCACCTTAATGTCCGGCGAGATGAACCGGTTGATGACCACAGTGAAGCCCGCGACCGTCTGAATGCCCTGAATCATCAACACAGCTGCCGCGATGGACAGAAGCGCAGCACACAGCCAGCGGGGGAGACGGTCGCCAAAATTTCCGGAACGCCTTGTCCCGGGAAACGGCGCATGACATGCAGAAAGCCGAGCTCGAGCACGCTCCCTACAACTACAGCCGTCCCCATGGAGGCCATGGCCCCATGATACCTTTCCTTAAACAAGATCGATGGAACGAAGATCATAATATTGACGAGCATCCAAAGTATCGGAAAATAATAAATGTACCGAACCGTACCGATCACCTACCTAGGACATATCGCCTTTTTTTTGCAGCTTTATCGGTAATTGAAAATAAGGTTCACCGAAGCTTCTGTGGTTGGATAACAAAATCAAGTAAAGAAATATCCCTCCTATGACACCCACGATGCCGAGGAAAGCCGCGAACAAAATGAGCGGATATTTCAAAAACCGGATCGCATAGCTCAAAGTGTTCACCGGGATGATAAAGTTGCAGATGGCCACCATCGAGGTCACGATAATCATAATGCTGCTGACCAAACCGGCCTCCTGCGCGGCCTGACCCAGAATAAGTCCGCCGACGGTCGTTGCCGTTTGGCCGATATATTTGGGCAGGCGTACACTGGCCTCTACCAGCGCTTCAATGATGAACAGCATCAGCAGCACTTCGACAAAAGACGGATACGGCACGACCGCCCGGCTCCCTGCAATCGAAAAGCTGAGCTGAATCCGAAACACCTCCGGGTTATACGACACGATAGCCACATAGATGGCCGGCAGGGCCACTGTAAAAATAAGAGAAATATACCGCAAAGCAATAATGATGGTCGTAAACCAGTACGGATTATGAATATCATCCATCGCGGACAACTGGTCATAAAAGGTGGTCGGAACGACCAGCGCAAAAGGAGAGCCTTGTATAAGAATCGCGACCTTCCCCTTCAATAAACAGTTGGCTATCCGGTCCGGTCTCTCGGTGATCAGAGAGGAAGGAAACAGCTCCTTGCGGTCCATCAGCAAATATTCTTCCAGCTGGCCCGCCGATTGAACGATATCGGCCTTCACCTTGCCGAGCCGGTTCTCCAGCTCTTCAAGCACGTGCTTCTTGCAGAATCTTTCATCATATAAAAGAATCAGCTCGGTAGCGCTCACACGCCCAACACGCCGGTAATCCGCATGCAGGTATGGCGAGACATACTGGTGCCGGATTAAACTCAAATTCGTCGCATTATTTTCGGAAAGCGAATTTTGCGATCCTTGAATGGCCGTTTCAATATTCGACGTCATCGGCTCCGAATTCCATACCCGATTGACCTCAAGCAGAAAGACGCTGGATCCGACGAATACGAAAGCGTGTCCCTGCAGTAAATGAGCGGTATAGTCCATTTCGCCGGTAATTTTCTGGCTGTTCGGCAGTGATTCCAGCCGGTATTCCAAAATTTCGGCATGCTCACAATTGAAAAAAGGCTTGATGAGCAGGTGATTGATCTGGCTCTCATCGCACATGGAGATCACATAAAGAAGCTCGATGGTAAAGCGGCCGTTCATCATGGCGCGGCAGTTCAGATCCAAGCCGGAGGGCAGGCTCTCCAAAATCAGCTTTAATCTTAAAGAGAGTTGGTCGTTGGTCATGTTTTCCTCGTTTATAACAAAAATGGGGAAATCCCCTATAGTTTCCCCGAAACCCTTCTCCCCATACTACCCGTTTTCAAGCAAGCTGGAACTACCTTGAATACACTTTTCTTATCTCTCCCTCATGTCCTTCCAGATTAAAAATCCGTATTTTTGACCATAATTCACATATAAAAATATCAATTTACCGAACGAGGATAATAATGGAAACACTTATTCTTTACACAGTTTGGATCATTACTGCCATTCTCCTGGTAATATTCATCAACCGGAAAACCTTGATTCGAGCACAGGTTAGTTTTTTATTCATGCAAGTACCTTCTTGGCTATTTGGCGCTTTAGTTGTTCAAGGCAGATTAATCGAATATCCTGTAGGGTTTCTAAGTATAGCTTACAGAGCAAGCTTTACTTTTGAGTTTTTCGTCTTCCCTGCTATAAGTTCCATTTTTAATGTTCATTTTCCTAAAGAGAAACCGTGGTTTGTTAAAACCATATACGTTTTTAGCTTTCCCACGGTAATTACAATAATTGAAGTCTTTCTGGAGAAGTACACAGAATTGATTAAATACTTAAATTGGACATGGTATCTGAGTTTCATCACCGTAACCATCACTCTATTAATTTCATACTGCTACTATCTGTGGTTTTTTGAAAAAATCAAGAAAATATACGGTCCATGATAATCGGAAGGTCTTCAAGTTCCTCCATATTCAAACGGCCCTTACAGCTTCTTCCCACCATGCCGCTGTGGTTATATGCCATTTTTTGAGCTATCGCCCCGTCCAAAATAATCTCCCAAAAGATCTATCTTCATCCCACTACCCTTTTGAAACAGCGTTGTCATGTTTTTTCTACAAACAGCTGCAGCGCAAAAAAACGCCAGTGTCTCCCTTAGGAAACACTGACGCTTTAACTTACCAAGTATAACTGGTATTTCGTTATAAAAAATTACGCCCGGACTTCGTCATCCTTAGGCAGCAGCACCGCCAAAATACCGAGCAGCGGCAGGAACGCGCACATTTTCATAATGAAGGCGATGCTCGTCGCATCCGCAATCGAACCCAGTACGGCGGAGCCAAGCCCGCCCAAGCCGAACGCCAAACCGAAGAACAAGCCTGAGACCAGACCGACCTTGCCCGGCAGCAGCTCTTGAGCATATACCACGATGATCGAAAACGCGGACGACAGAACGAAGCCTGCGCAGACGACCAGCACACCGGACCAGAACAAATTTGCAAAAGGCAGCAGAATCGAAAACGGCGCCGTCCCCAGAATGGACAGCCAAATGATATTGCGGCGGCCGTACCGGTCGGCCAGCGGCCCTCCGAAGAACGTCCCCGCTGCCGATGCCGCCAGGAACGCAAACAGGAACAGCTGTGCGTGCTCGACAGTCACGCCATAATCCTCAATTAAGTAGAAGGAATAAAAGCTCGTGATGCTCGACATGTACACATGCTTGGAAAAAACGAGAAAGACGAGAATAACGACAGCCGCGGTCACTTTATTCCGCGACAGCCCTACCGTCTGGCCGTCGGCGGATTTGGCCCTGCCGGCCGAACGCGGCATCACCGGCTGGCGGCTGTACCAGCCTGCCACGAAATATTGAATCACAATGCCCGCAATCGCGGCAAAAGTAAACCAGATGACGCTGAATTGGCCATAGCTTGCGAAGATCAATGCCGTCATAATCGGTCCGAGCGAGCTGCCGATGTTGCCGCCCACCTGGAAGATGGACTGGGCCAGCCCCCTCTGCCCGCCTGCGGCCAAGTAGGCGACACGGGACGATTCCGGGTGGAAAATCGCCGAGCCTACGCCCATGGCGATAACGGAAAGCAGAATGATCGCAAAGCTCGGGGCGAGCGCCAGCGAGACGATCCCGACCAGCGTAAAGCATACGCCTAACGGCAAAATATAGGGACGCGGCTTCACATCCGCATACAGCCCGACGACCGGCTGCAAAAAGGATGCGGTAATATTCATCGCAAAGGCAATGAGACCGATCTGCGAATACGATAATTGCAATGTCTCTTTTAGGATAGGAAATAGGGCTGAAATCGTTGATTGCATCGTATCATTGAGCAAATGAACGATACTGATAGCGAATAAAATCGGAAAAACAGTGCTAGTTAACGGTACAGCTTTGACCCCCGTATTGGCCACGTTGCTTCCTCCTCGCAGCTTTCCCGCAGGAAAGTTTATAGCGCAAATATTTTTTATATGAAACGAACCTTGAGCGATTATAGCACTGTGACGCCGCATGTCAATACATATAAAGAAAAACGCCTCGGCTCAAAGCCGAAAGCGCCCTTCTTGACTGCGTTAATTATTTACGCTGCGAATAAAGCTGGAGCGTGCCCCCGGCAGACATGCCTGACCGGAACGAAAGAGCCGGGAATCACACGCACTCGTTAACGACCTAAGCTTTGAGCCGCGGCAACCGGCCGGCGCACGCCTTTATAAGCGAGAGAGCAAATCACTCCGATCACGACAATCGCGGACATGCCCCAGAATACGTTCGCGTAGGCGGTCGGAAGCGGCAGCCCTTGCTGCCAGACGAGGGCGCTGCCTGTCACAGCGACGCTGAACGCGCCGCTAAAGAACTGAATCAGCTGGAACAGGCCCATCCCCGCGCCGATCTCTTCCTTGGACAGCCGCTGCGACATTTCGTTGGATACGCTTGTGGTGAGTGCCGTAAAGCCGACGCTCATCAGCATATAGATCAGCATAATGGCATAGATCGAGCTGCCGGCAAACAAAGCGAATAATACGGCCGAAGCCATAATGAACCAGGAGGCATATTTGACGAACACGCCGTTGCCGAAGCGGTCAATGATTTTGCCGATCCGGTTGGAGGCGATCATCGACAAGACTGCACCCGGGAAAATGATGAGCCCGGATTGGCCCGGACTAAGCTGGAACAAGTGCGCCAGAATTTGCGGCATCAGGAACAGCGTAGCGAAATTATTCAAATAGGATACGACGCCCAGCGCGCTTAACGTCATATACGGCTTATTGCGGAAAAGAGCCGGCTGGACGAACGGGCTGGGCGCCCGGTGAATCCGCAGCCAGAACAAGTACAGCGCGGCAAGCCCGACCAGCAGCAGCACCCACAAGCGGGTCGTCAGGAACAGCAGCATAGCCGTCGTTCCCAGGCCGATGAGCAGAGCGCCGGCGAAATCGAAGTTCACCCGCTGCGAAGCCTCCTTCGGCAGAAGCCGGTAAAAGACCGGCGTCAAGAACAGCACGATGCCGGTGACGGCGAATAAATAGTTCCAGCCCATATACTGGATCACGGCGCCGCCGATTACGGGTCCGAGACCGAGGCCCAGAGAGCTGGCCGACATCACCATGGACATCGCCTTTCCCCGCCGCTCCGCCGGAATAAACCGGGTGAGCAGCACGATTCCGAGTGCCGGTACGGAGGCCGCACCCGAAGCTTGAATAAGCCTGGCGGTGAGCAGCAATGCAAAGCTATGGCTGAAAAAGCCGAGAATCGAGGCACCGCCAAGCGACAAGATACCGACCGTCAGCAAGGTACGGATAGGCAAATAATCGGACAGGCGGCTGTACGTGATCGAAGAAATGGCAAATACAATGGAGTAGCCTGTCACAATCCAGGATGCCGATATCGAGGAAAGGCCGAACTGCTTGGAAACCTCCGGCAGCGCCAAGTTAAACATCATCGTATTCATCACAACGATAATGACGGTGACGGCCAGAAGCGCGGTGACCAGGCCTTCCTGAAAGCCGGCCCCGGATGGTTTGATCGAATCGGATGCAAGCTGTTTGTTCATAAATCCTCCTTGGGAATGAGAATATTTTTATAGTTCTAATATCATCGAACAATTGAAGTATAGCACTCCGTATGTTACAATTCAATCAAAAGATTGGAAGCCTGAAGAGAGCTTTCGAGGAGGCTTACAATGAAAATATTACATCATCCCCATCGGGACGATATACATCTGACCTCGGTGCTTCACGCTTTAAGCGATCCGATCCGGCTGAGTATTATCCAGGAGATCGCGCAGCACGGCGAGCAATCCTGCAGCTGCTTTACGGCCCCTGTAGCCAAATCGACGCTGTCCCATCATACCCGGACCTTGCGCGAAGCCGGCGTTGTATTCGTCCGTGTACAAGGCACGCAGCACTTCGTCACGATCCGGCAGGAAGATCTGGAAGCACGCTTCCCCGGCCTGCTTGCCGCTGTGCTGAACGGCGCCAATACCTCCGGGACAGGCATTTCTCCGGGAAACGAAACCGGTACAACATCTCCAAGCTAAGCTGCTGTGCAAGCCCATATACAGAAAAGAAGCCTTCACTGCCGCATCCGGCGGTGAAGGCTTCTTTCGGTTGAGGATGGGACCTAGGCGCCCGCAATGCGCGTCTGGGATTCGCGAATGTCAGAAAGAAAGCTTGTACGGTTGAGGCCGGGAGCCTCCTCCTGGTACCTGCCCAAATCGTCTCAGCTCCGGCCGTACTACTCTAGTGTTCAGGCTTTGTTGCCTGCTCGAGGCTCGTTAATATCGCAAAAGCTTCTTCATCGGATTGCCCGCACATTTCAGGCGAAGGCTTCAGACTGCCGCACACGGCAGGCCGTTCGGGCTGGCCGAATAGTCCGCACCGGTTATCGGCCGTCAGGTGCAGGCAGCGGATGCCGGCCGGCTTCCCTTCAGGCATCCCCGGAATCGGAGAAGAAATCGAGATGACGATACAGCACGCCGCGCACCCTGCCCTGCACTCCATCCCGCTTCCTCCTCTTATATAGGCTTCTCGATCTTAGGCTTGACCGGAACCGAGACGGAAGGCCCTTCCAGCCTCGCCGACCGGAGCATCACATACGACAGCAGCGCCGTGGCACAGCCGAATGCCCCGACGATAACGAAGCCTTCGTGCAGCGTGAGCCAATCGCCCGCCAAACCCATGAACAAAGGCCCGATAAACATGCCGAGTCCGTAGATGGCCTGGTAAAATCCCATCGCCGTCGCCCGTTTGCCGGGCTCCATATGCTTGATGCTGAGCGACATCAGCACCGGAGAGGTGAACCCGCGTCCGAAGCCCGCGATGGCTTGCGTCAGAATCAGAATCCACAGCGTCTGCGTGAAGGGAATCAAGATGGTGAAGACCCCGCTCAGCACGAAGCCGAGAATAATGACCTTCCGTTCCCCGAGCTTACGGGCAATATATTTGCCGCCGACCCAGGCCGCAATCGCGGTAGGCAGTGTGGAGGCAAAGGTCAGCAGCCCCATGTCCAGCTTGGTGGCGCCGAGCGATCCGGCGTAGACCGGCGTGAAGCCGAACACCGTTGCAAACGTGAGAATCTGAAACAGGATCGCCAGGAACGATACCGTCAGCAGCGTCCGGTCGCGGGCCACTTCCATGACGCCCTGCAGCGTAAGCTTCGGTGCGTCCTCCTCGAACTTCTCTACAATGAAATATGCGCCCAGCATGCCGATAAAGCCTACAACGGCCCCGATCAGGAAGGCCGATTCCCAGCCGTAGTGATCCGCGAACCAGCCGCCGCACAAAATACCGAGCATTTGTCCGATGGAATTGTACATCGAGATGGTCCCCATCGCGCCTGTCGTATCGTTCTTCGGGTAATAGCTCGCGAACAGAATCGTAAAGTCGACCCAGGTCGCCGCGGCCGCCCCTGCCAGAATCCGCAGGAACAAGATCCAGTTCAGCTCCTGCGTCAGCAGAATGCCCATCCCGGAGAATACGGAAAACAGCAGGCCGGCAATGATGAACATTTTACGCTTGTGCAGCCGGTCGGAGACGACGCCTACGGGAATGCGCAGCAGCATTTGGCTGAGGCCGTACATGCCTACGATGACCCCCGCCATTTGGTTCGACGCTCCCAAATCCATCACATAAGCGGTCAGAATAGGAACGCATGTGTACATGGAAAACCAGAAAAGCATAGTGACGCCGCAAAATAAAGGAATGCGGTATTGCGTCCGTTCGGGTGTGATGTTCATACGAGTCTCCTTTTTTCGGAAGCGTTTTCTCTTCACAGTCCCCTCTATTTTACCGCTAAACGTTTCGTTTGGCACCTGTTTATTCCTGCTGATTCGTAATGTAAATCATATTGACAGCACCATATAAAGTTGTATACTACAAGTATATAGTTTCATTGTACAACTATTTTTTTGTTACAAGTCATATTAGCGGGTTCGCGCCTATTCCCTTGCCCGGGAGCTGCCGCATAGCAGCCGTTCCGGGAGCGAATACTAGCGCAAAGCAGCCCGAATCGGAGGGGTAAACATTCCATGTCATCAGAAGCTGGATATCAAGAAATAAACAAACGGTCCGGTACGTTCAGTCAGCCGCTTGCCGTCTGGGCCATTGCTTTTGCCTGCGTCATTTCCTTTATGGGGATCGGGCTGGTCGATCCGATTCTGCCGGCTATCGCCAAGAAAATGGATGCGACGCCGAGCCAGGTGTCGCTGCTTTTTACAAGCTATAACCTCGTCACCGGGGTTGCCATGCTCATTACCGGGTTCGTCTCAAGCCGGCTCGGGACGAAATGGACGTTAATTACCGGCGTGTTTCTTATTATTGTGTTCGCAGGTCTTGCCGGCAATTCCGATACGATCAACGCCATCGTCTGGCTGCGCGGAGGCTGGGGCTTCGGCAACTCGCTGTTTCTCGCCACCGCCTTATCGGCGATCGTCGGGCTGTCCACGTCCGGTACGGCGCAAGCGATTATTTTCTACGAGGCTGCGCTGGGGCTCGGTATTGCCGTAGGCTCCGCTGCTCGGCGGCGAGCTGGGCTCGATCTCTTGGCGCGGCCCGTTCTTCGGCGTCAGTGTCCTGATGACCGTCGCTTTTCTGTTTATTCTTTTTATTATGCCTAAAGTCGCGAAGCCCAAAACACCGATCAAGCTGTCGGCCCCGTTCAAGGCGCTCAGCTATCCCGGCCTGCTTACTTTGGGGGTTGTAGCCTTTTTGTACAACTTCGGATTTTTTACTTTGATGGCTTATTCGCCCTATGTAATGGAGCTGAACGAACACGGGCTCGGTTATGTGTTTTTCGGCTGGGGACTGCTGCTGGCCATTACCTCGGTTTTTGTTGCGCCAAGGCTGCAGAAACGGTTCGGCTCCGTCGCTTCGATCGTAACGGTGCTGTCCGCTTTCGCCGTTATCCTGTTCATTATGGGCATCGGGGCCCACACGCCGATGGTCGTTATTGTCTGCGTGGTCATCTCCGGCATGTTCCTCGGGATCAACAATACGCTGATTACGACCGCTGTGATGGAATCCGCTCCCGTCGAACGGTCGGTCGCCTCGGCTGCCTACAGCTTCGTCCGGTTCATGGGCGGCGCGATTTCGCCGTGGCTTGCCGGTAAATTGGCCGAGTGGTTCAACCCGAGCGTGCCGTTTATTTTCGGCGCTGTAATGGTTCTGCTCGGCGTATTGTTCCTGACCGCACGGCGCAGGCATCTGGCCGGCATCGACGCAGCCATTACTCACCATTAAGCTGCAGGCAGCAGCAAAGGAGGAAGATCTCAATGTATCAACGTATTTTAGTTCCTGTCGACGGCTCGGATCATGCGCTTCGCGCCGTACAATCCGCACAATGGCTGGCTTCGCAGGGGGCGGCCAACGGCACCCGGATTACGCTCTTGCATGTCAGCCCGGTTCTTGCGTTTAATGACGCGGCGTTGGGCGTAGACAATCTCGACGACCGTCAGGAGGAGGAAGGGCACCGCGTCCTGCAGGAAGCCGGACAGACTCTGCAGGGAACGGGCATACCGTTCGAGACCGAATATATGACCGGCCCGCCCGCCAAAACCATTTGCGCGAAAGCGCGCGAAGGGCAGTACGATCTGATCGTCATGGGAAGCCGCGGCTTAAATCTGCTGTCTGAAATTTTGGTCGGCAGCGTCAGTCACTATGTAGTTCAGCATGCGCATTGTCCGGTCTTGATTGTGAAGTAATAAACCAGCACTTATAAAATGGCTAAGTTAAACTTTCATATGTTTCCAAGCAATAAATGAACCGATTGAAAAGTGAACCGCACCTCCAATCGTTAGACGGTGTCTAACAATCGGGGTGCAGTTCATTCAAAGAAGGCGGTTCATTTAGCTATCGCGTATGCATTGTTCAGCAAGAAAGCTCTCTACTGTACACCTTATATGAGAAAGGGAGGAATGAAGCGTCCATCCACATCGGTGAATCCGTATTCCCGGGCAAGGTCACTCGCTTGAAGTACCCGTCCGTGTTTAAGCCGCACTTCGCTATCCCCCGCCAAGGCGGACACTGCTCGCCCAATATAATACGGCGACTCCGTCTGTTTAAGAGCTTCAACCTCCTTCCAATGATCTTCATCCGTATTGAAATTTCGTAATACTAGTTCCGTTCTCATCCAGCCAGGGGAGACCGCTACCGCCGTAATCTTGGTGTTATGGAGATCCTGAGCTAATCCGAACACGGAGCGGTTAATCGTATTCTTCGCAAGGTCGTAATAGAAAGTTCCTAAATATTTATCCTGATCCCGGAATGTGGTATGTACGATCAATCCGGAATCGGCTTCCAGCATAAGCGGAATCGCATAATGGTTTGTCGCTATTTGCGCGCGTACTCCGCTCTGAAACATAGCATCCCACATGCTCAGAGGATATTCCCAGGAAGGCTTGGGCTGTAAATTCACTTCCAGGTCATGCAGTCCCCAGACGTTATTCACGAGTATATGAAGACGTCCTTGTTCCTGCCGGATTCTGTCGATCAAAGCTTCTGTTTCCTCATCACGGGTATGATCGCAGCGGCATGCGTAAGCCTCGCCACCATTGTTTAGAATCTCCTCGACTGTCTCATCGATACTGCCCGGAAAACCGTTAGTGGCAGCGCCCCGCAAGCTTCTTCCCGACACATAAACGACGGCTCCGGCTTTCCCAAGTTCAACGGCTATCCCACGACCTGCCCCCCGGCTTCCTCCGGTTACGAGAGCGATTTTCCCAGTAAGTCTCTTCAAGTTCATCTACTCCTTCGCAGTTATTTATTTCATAATACAACAGGACTATGTCATCTACTGTCATAGTAAGAAGGAGCTATTCAAACTTTTGGGAACGCCAGAGTAAGTCATTTCCGGTGGCCACTGAACCCAGAGGTGCGGGATTGCAAAGAGCGGATAGGTTCCCGAACATAGCCGTAAAAAAACTGCACCTCCCACTGTTAGTTGATGTCTAACAATTGGGGTGCAGTTCATACGCAGACGGGAGTCTTGCTTTCTATTTGGATCGAGCTTCATGAAGATCGCAGCCCGCCTACGAGCGTTCGATGAATCCAGAACTGAGCGTTGCTCCATGCCTGATCTTTGCAGGCAGTGCCGCACACCAGCTCCGGCCCGCTTTACCGCACCTTGCGTTCCCTGCGCAGCAGGTACACAAAGTATGGCGCGCCGATAACGGCCGTCATCACCCCGACGGGGACTTCCCTCGGGATAATGATGATGCGGCCCAGCACGTCGCCGAGCAGCATCAAGTCGGCGCCGAGCAGCGCCGCGAGCGGAATCAGCCACTGGTGCCGGCCGCCGACGATGCTTCGCGCCATATGAGGCGCGATCAATCCGACGAAGCCGATCGCCCCTACCGCGGAGACGGAGATGCCCGCGAGGGCTACGGCCAGCAGCAGCAGCCAGAAGCGCTGTCGGATGATGTCGAGCCCAAGCGAGGCGCTGGACTCGTCCCCGAGCTGAAATACATTCAGCTTCGGAAAGCTCATCCAAGCGAAAGGAAGCAGCACCGCGATCCAGGGAAGCAGCGATATCACTTCCCTCCAGCCCCGGTTCCAGAGGCTGCCCGACATCCAGAGCAGCGCCATGCTGATATTCGTCGGATGCGTCACGATCATATACTGGATGGCCGCCTGGAACACGGCTCCAATCGCCACCCCGACCAAGGCCAGCATGGCCGGGGACAAGGTCAGCCGGCGGCTCAGCAGCATCAGGATGAAGAACACGGCGACGGCTCCGGCAAAGGCTGCGGCAGGCAGCGCATAGCCGGGCGCCTTTGGAAACAGGAAGATGACCGCAGCGGCCGCAAAGCCCGCTCCCTTCGTAATGCCGATCACATCCGGGCTTGCCAGCGGGTTGCGCACCAGGCTCTGAAGAATCACGCCGCCTACGGCCAGACCGAACCCGGCCAGAATGCCGACAATAATCCGCGGCAGACGTACCTCATGCACGATAAAATAAGACGGGCTGTCCTTGGACAGCAGAGCCGCACCGAGTCCGTTCAGAGGGATCGATACGGCGCCGACGCTGATAGACACGGCAACCAGCGCCAGCATGAACAATAATGCCGCGGCAACGGCAGCTCCCTTGCTCATCGCTGCGCCCCTCCCTTCCGGCGGGCCAAATAAATAAAGAACGGCGCGCCGATCGCCGAGGTGACGATCCCGACGGGCGATTCGAACGGGAACGCGATCATCCGGCTGAGCAAATCCGCATAGACCAGCAGCAGGCCGCCCAGCAGGCCGGTCAGCGGGACCAGCACGCCGAGCCGGCTGCCCGCCAGCGCGCGGGCGATATGCGGCACGATCAGGCAGACGAAGCCGATCGGCCCGCATATCGCGACGGACGAGCCGGCAAGCACGATAACAAGCAGCAGCGCTGTGCCCCGGATGATTGCAATCCTTTGCCCCAGCCCGGCGGCGATTTCATCGTCCAGCAGCAGCAGCCTGAACGAAGGTACGAGCAGGCCGAGCAGCAGCAGACCGCCCGCGAACCACGGCAGAACCATCCGCACCTCCGCCCAGCCCGCCTGATTCACGGAGCCGACCAGCCAGAACATCATGCTCTCAGTTGAATATTGGTTGAGAATAATCAAGCCCTCCGTCAACGAAGACAGCAGGAAATGCACCGTAATTCCGGCCAAGGCCAGACGGACCGGCTGCTTCCCCCCTTGTCCTGTCAGCGACCAGACCAGCAGGGCGCCTGCGGCGGCCCCTACGAAAGCAAGCATCACCGTGCCCGTCAAGGACAGGCCGGCGACGGCAAAAAGCCCCAGCACGACCGCCAGCGACGCTCCGGCGTTAATGCCGAAAATATGCGGCGAAGCCAGCGGATTTCTCGTAGCCAGCTGGGTGAGCAGGCCCGCCAGCGCCAGCTGCATACCCACGATACAAGCTGTCAGCGTCCGCGGCAGGCGCAGCGTTTGAATGTACAGATCGGCCTTATCCTGCTTCTGATACGTCAGCGCCTCAAACAACGTGCTCCACGATATTTGCGCCTGGCCCCATTTCAGGCTGAACAGCAGGCCTGCGGCCAAGAGGATCAGGACCACGGAAAACAGGAAGAGCAGAAACCATAATCGGCTCTGCTTTTCCCGTCGGATTGGATGATCCATCTTATTTTTCTCCCAGCTGCTTCACAATGTCTTCAGCGATTTTCTCGCTTCCGAGCATGCCGCGGGACAGCGACCAGTCGCGTCTTTCTACGGTAAATACTTTTTGGTTGGCGACCGCGTCGATTTTGTTCCACAGCGGGTTCGTTTTCCATTCATCTACAATCGTTGTTTTATCCGTCGGCATCAGGAACAACACCTGCGGATTCGTTTCAACCAGCTGCTCCAGCGTCAGCTGCGGATAAGCATTGTCGTTTTTCACCGGATCGGTGAAGCCGAGCATCTTGAGCATCGAGCCGCCATAGGAATGATCCGAGTGGCCGAAGAACCCTTTAGGATTCACAACCGCCGGGAGCACGGTGAGGTTGGCGTTTTTGATTTTTTTCTTCGCTTCTTCCATTTTGGCCTGATGCTCTTGCAGGCGTTTGTTCCCCTCTGCTTCCTTGCCGACCGCTTTGGCTGTGATCATATAGTTTTTCAGCATTTGCTCGTAGTTGGCCTGATAATCGTCCAGCGCGAGAATCGGCGCAATCGCTTTCAGCTGCGGAATCGCATTTTTGTGCTTGTTGATATCGACGATAATCAAATCCGGCTTGAGCGAGCTGATCAGCTCAATATTCGGCTCATAGCGGGAGCCGACCGAGGTGTACTTGCCCAGCTTGCTCTTCACGGAATCCATGAACAGATCCGGGGCGCCGTCGTCTGCAATCCCGATCGGCTGTACATCCAGTGTCACCAGCATATCCGTAAAGCTGAAGTCCATCGTAACGATGCGCTCCGGTTTTTTGGGCAGCGTGACGGTCCCCAGCGCGTCCTCTACAGTAATTTTGGTATCCTGCGGTGCAGCGCCCGACGCAGCCGGGGCAGGCTGGCCTGCACTGCCGGAGGCCGGCGGGTTAGAGGCCGTCTGGCCGCAAGCGGATAAAAATAAAACTACGGCTACAAACAACATGAGATAAAATGAACGATGACGAATCCAAAGATGCATTGTACCTTCCTCCTGATAATGATAATTATTCTCAAATCATTGTAGCCGGAACTCCCCTCTGAGAACATATCTATTCTTAAGATCGGACATGTTATTTTTTTAGATTTTGTTGAACGCTGGTTTGAAATTCGGTCGGCGAACAGCCCGATTCTTTTTTGAAGATCCGGCTGAAATGAAAATAATCGGCAAAACCGACCCTTTGCGCTATTTCTTTGGCCGACAGCCTCGTCTGCTGAAACATCTGCTTCGCCTTGTCGATACGCAGCCGGCGCAAATATTGCGTCATCGTTAACCCCGTATGCCGCTTGAACAGCACCGTATAATGCCCTTCGCTCATACCGGCCCGTTCGGCCATCATCGGGAGCGTCAGCTTCAGCATATAATGCTCGTTCATATAGGAGAGCGAATGCTCGATAGATACCGCGGCGTGCTTCTCCTCCCGGACCATCCGGCTTTCATACATAAAAATAAACAGGATGCGCTCCAGAAGGAGCCGCTTCCTGAACTGCTGCGCCGCTTCCTCCTCCGCCGCAAGCGCCGGATCGGCCGCGTCCGTACGCAGAAGCTCGTCCAGCATGTATTTGATTTTCACTTCGCTTAGCGTGCGCAGCGGCCCGGATAAGGTCCAGGCGCTTTCCTCAGGGAACACCCCGTAAGTGAGCAGCGCGTACTCGGCTTGTCTCGTTCGGGGAATTTGAATGGTGAAAGGGCCGCAGCCGGGCTGGCAGGCGTAGCCCTGCGTCACCACGACGGGTTCCTGCCAAGGGACGGTAAGCGTCAGATGCCCGCTGAGGAGGACGATCAGCAGATGCCGGTTCGCGGGACATTCGATGGTTTGAGAAATACTGCTTACGGTAATGTGTTCAAAGACCGGGATCATCGAATTAAGCTGTTGAAAAGACATCGGACAAGTCCCTTTCCTTCTATTTTCAATCGAATCGAGCCTGCCCCTGCGCGGATGCAGCCTGCACAATGCACGTTAGCTGCGCAATAAGGCAAGGCCGCAGAGAGGCCCGAGCTTGTCGAGAAACCCTGAATTTGTGTGATACTCCGGTGGGGTATCCTCCTCCAGCCGCTGTTGAAATCCGTGAATTTGATTAGATTTAAAGGTATTTTCATGGATTTCAAAGGCGGACGTAAACTAAGCGTTTTTCGAAGAAAAACGGCCTTCGTAAGCTTAAATACCCCACCTGCGTTGGTACGCATGGCTCACTTCGTGTGGCTTTCTCGACAGCCTGAGGCCGCAAAGCGGCCTTTTACCCCATTTACTTCCAAACGACCTTTTCCCCGTAATCCTTCCCCCAGTCGTACATCATTTTCAGAATCGGCATCAAGCTCTCTCCGTACTCCGTCATGGAATATTCGACACGCGGGGGTACCTCGGCATACACCTTGCGCTCCACCAGCCGGTCTTCCTCCAATTCGCGCAGCTGGTTCGTCAGCATTTTTTGCGTGATGGAAGGAATGAGCTTCTTCAGCTCACTGAACCGCTTCGTGCCTTCAAGCCCGAGATGCCACAAAATAATCAGCTTCCATTTGCCTCCGATGACCGCAAGGGTCAGCTCCTTTTCACAGTTAATCATCTTCAAATCTATTCGTTCCTTCAGTTCGCTGGCCATCCGTTACATCACCCTCCGAATAAAATAGGTATTATTGCATGAGCTTATTATGCCGCCAAACGGTCCAATAGTATCTTCACGGTAACTACACCACTTTGAAGTGCGTACTTCCTAAATCGAAAGCTTGCTTTTAGAATAAGGGATGTTCGCAGGAAAAACAATCAGGTTCAAACGAAAACAAATCATTACAATCCGAGGAGTGAAGCTCATGCAATTACAATTAGCTTTGGATTTGGTCAATATTCCGGAAGCCAAGGAAGTCGTTAAAGAAGTGGAAGCTTATATAGATATCGTCGAAATCGGTACGCCGGTCGTCATCAATGAAGGCCTGAGAGCCGTCAAGGAAATCAAGGAATCGTTCCCCGGCTTAAAGGTACTGGCCGATCTGAAAATTATGGATGCCGGCGGCTATGAGGTTATGAAAGCCTCCGAGGCGGGAGCGGATATCATCACCGTGCTCGGCGTATCCGATGATTCCACCATTACAGGCGCTGTCCAGGAAGCCCGCAAGCAGAACAAAAAAATTATGGTCGATATGATCAACGTCCGGAATTTGGAAGAACGCGCCCGGGAAATCGACGCTCTTGGCGTTGACTACATCTGCGTCCACTCCGGCTACGACCATCAGGCGGCAGGCAAAAATTCTTTTGAAGAGCTCAACGCTATCAAGCGCGTCGTCAAAAATGCCAAGACGGCCATCGCCGGCGGCATCAAGCTGGATACGCTGCCGGAAGTCGTCAAAGCCAACCCGGATCTGGTTATCGTCGGCGGAGGCATTACCGGTCATGAGGACAAAAAATCGGTTGCTGCCGAAATGCAGAAGCTGATCAAACAGGGTTAAGAGCTATGACTTCGGCAAAATCGGTAAACCTAAGCGGCTATACGGACGCCGTCATCCGGGAGCTGCAGCATACGCTTCGGCAGGTGTCCGATGAATCCGCCGGACAGCTCGTGGAACGGATACTTCAGGCACAGAAGGTATTCGTTGCCGGCGCCGGCCGCTCCGGCCTGATGATGAAGGCTTTTGCCATGCGGCTGATGCATCTGGGCCTGCAGGTGTATGTTGTCGGTGAAACCGTGACGCCCGGATTAGGCCGGGACGATCTGCTCATTATCGGCTCCGGCTCAGGCGAGACCAAGAGTCTGGCAGGTATGGCGGCAAAGGCGCGAAGCCTCGGAGCCTCCGTCGCTTCGGTTACCGTCAACCCAAAATCGACCATAGGTCAATTGTCAGAAACCGTAATCGAGCTGCGCGCTGCCGTGAAGGATTCATCCAACCCAGAGAAAACAACGATTCAACCGATGGGCTCCCTTTTCGAGCAGAGTCTGCTGCTGGTACTCGATTCCATCATTCTAAGTATTATGGAGCGCAAGGGTACTGACGGTTCCACGATGTTCGGCCAGCACGCCAATTTAGAATAGTCCTTAAAGCTTGCTCGAAGTGCGGCGTAGCATCGGACTTAAAGCACAAGCTAACAACGCAGTCTCCTGCCGGTTCCGGCGAAGGCTGCGTTGTTCTTATGCCTGCTGGTCCCATTTCTAACCCGTGATTTCATTCCAGCTCTCTCCGAAATAGTTCCTTGATCCCATGATTTGGTCGAAAATAAATAAAAAACTAGGACCCCTCCTGTTTCAATGAGAAATTCTAAGGGTAATACACCAAAGCAAGCTCATTGAATCATGGGACAAAGATAGGAGTGGAAGAACAAAATGAGTTACTTTTGCATCAAATGCAATCAGGTACACACGTTGCTTGGATCAGGAGCCATGTTATTCTCCACCGGATTTCATTACGTTGACGGAAAACGATTGGCTGCAGGTATCTGCGCATCCATTCCGCAAGTAACCCCGCACAATGATACGCAATGAGCAGGCGGCACTCTTTTATTAGAGTGCCTCATACGCGATAAACGGCGTATATGCGAAAAATCCTCTTCCATCAGGCAAGAGGATTCGAACTGTTCATTGCAGACTGTAAAAAGGTCTTGCGGTTCTATCCGCAGAAATATTTTTGCACGATAAGGAAAAACTTCTGCTCCGCCTCGGTCAAATGGACATTTTTCCTCACGACGAAGCCGTTCTTGCGCTTAATCCGGAAGGAGGATACGAGCTTGTAGGTGACCTCGCCTCTCGCTATTTCTCCCGCAACGGCGCTGTAAGGCATAAAGGCAATGCCGCGCTTCGATCGGACGGCCTGCTTCATCGTTTCAAAGCCGTTAAGCGGCTCAAAGCGGGCCTGAATTCCATGCTGCTTGAACTGGCTGATAATATAGTCTTGAAGATACCTGCTTTCCGGCAGCAGCAGCGTCTCATTCTGAAGGTCGCGTGAATGGATCTCTTTTCTCAACGTCAACGGATGATCCACAGGAACAATCAGCGGAAATTCATCCTCAAACAGCACCGACGATACGAAATGGCTGCGGATCGACTCATCCTCCGGATAAATCGGCATGAACGCGAGCCTTGCTTTCCCCTCTTGAAGCGAGCTTTTCAACTCGTCATCCTCGTACGTATGGATCTCCAGCGGCTGCTTCGGATATTTACTCTTGTATTTCTTCAAGATTCCCGGAAAAAATGAGCCCGCAATATAGCTGCTGGCATGAAGAGACAGGAGCTCTTCCTCAAGCGATTGCTTTAAATGATGGCTCGCCGATTCCACGAGCTCGGTAATTTGCTTCGCGTACTTCAGGAAAATTTCCCCCTGCTTGGTTAACTGCACGCTTTTCCCGGTACGGTAAAATAATTTGCATTCAAACTGCTCTTCCAGCTGATGAATATGATTGCTGATAGTCGGCTGCGTACAATAAAGTCTCTTGGCCGTCTCGACAAATGAGCAGCACTCGGCCAACACAAGAAATGTTTCTAGTTTTTCTAAAGTTTTCACAAAAGAGCACCCCGATCTGATGCACTGTACAACCCTTTCATTGATAAAGATTATCATTATCAATAAGGTGTGTCAAGCCTTAAAGTATGTCTCTGTTCCTATAGATCAGGGTCCGATGCTCTAAACAAATACCTTTTGGCAATCCGGTAAAAAAGCAAGCGGAGCAGGCGGATGGTTCCAAAGAAGCCAAAAGCGCGCTCGCCATTATTCCCGGACTTCCCCCCCGAAGGACGGGAATGATAAAATCCGGGAACAACAGCGAGCGGCAAAAGGATTCGCATGCACGGCATCGGTCATTTCATGTACTCATCAGGCTCTCGAACCGCCCGATGCCCCGCACCCCCATCGGTTGCTCCAGGACATACGCTTCGGATAGGCCGCTTGTCTTCAGGCTCTAGGAAATGCGTCTGACTGTAAACAGCTCTTCCTCAGGCAAAGCCAGCGCCAGCTCGGCAAGGGAGCTCTTCAACTGGCGGAATTCCTCTTTATCCGCGTCCGTCATCGTGCCTTCTCTTCCCTTGAGCAGGAAATCATAGAATCGCATCGGAAGAAAATTGTCCTTCAAAGCCACTTCTACGGCTTCGCCGCCTGTCGTCGAAATAACAAACGCATACGACTGCGGACGGTGCGGATCGAATTGGGATTGCGGATAGTTCACATCCACAGTGTAAGCTCCCCGGGTCACCGCACGTGTTACGTATTCGAAGCCGTCCCGGAAGCCCGGTCCCGCATGGCCGGATTGGACGAGAACCTCTTTGCGCTGCGGGATACGGCCCCGAACAGCACCTTGAATGCAGCCTGCTGTGCGCGGAAGCTGACGGCTACCGCCATTAAGGCGAGCTTGCCGTGGTATTTCTCGATATCGACAAACCCGATTTCAATCTGATCCTGATCATCCAACACATGAATAACTGACATTTACATTGCCTCCCATGAAATGAAGATTTAAGTTAAGCTTTCGTTTTACTTGTTTTTCTCTTAGCCATAAAAACCCACCCGGCTATGAAGGCAAGGATCGCCACGACCAGTACGGGAACAACCGGGAAGCCGGGGCCTGCCTCCGCTGCAGAAGCAGCAGCGGAGTTCCCGCTGCCCGCACCTGCAGCATGACCTGCGTGCCCTGCAGCCGCGCTTGTACCTGCTCCTGCTGCGGTCGCCCCTGCTCCTGCATTAGTGCTTGCACCTGCGCTGGTACCCGCTCCTGCGGCTGCCCCCGCACCTGCAGTCGTACCCGTGCCTGTGCTTGCGCCTGCGGTTGCCGGACGGTCAGCAGCCTGTCCCTGCCGACCTCCTGCCGATGCCTGCCCGGCAAAAGTCAACAGCTGCAGCACCGGCTTGCCGTCGGCCGCCTTGAACGTCCACGATGCCTGAATCGTTCTTCCCTTCCAATCGGAAGGCTCGACGGAGGCATGCACAAGCTTGGGATGCTCGCCAAGCGCGTAGGCTTGTCCGTTCACCTGCAGCGTCACTGTCTTAACTGCGGCTCCGTTCGCAGCCTTCGCTTCCTTCACCGTGACGTCCTCCACCACGCCCGCCGGCCCTGCTTCAAACCCGGCCCGGTCGAACAGCGTCCTGCCATCGACGCGAGTCGACAGCTGGCCGTACATCCATACGGCAAACGCCTCTTTGGTTACCTCCCCCTCAGGCTGTTCCGGCTTCGGCGCAAGCCCGCCGAAATAAGCCTGGTTCACATCGTTCAACGCAGCAGCGCCCTCCAGCGTCGATACGATTCCCTGCTGCAGCGCCGCCTGCTGAACAGTCTTCGGTTCCGCGGTCTGGTCCTTCGACGCCTTCAGAAACGTACCGGCCCAGTAAGCCAGCTCCGCGCGGGTCAGCTTGTCCTTCGGCCGGAACAGGGCAGCACCGTGCTCCGACGGGATCACGCCAAGTCCGCTCAAGATGACGATCGCATCGCGCGCTTCGGAATACTGTATATCGTCATACAAGTTCTGCTCATTCGTAATGTGCGCCCAGACGGGCAGGGGCAGCAAAAAGACCAGAATGAGCAGCAGCGGTATGATTTTCTTCATATAACAATCACCTCCTATGCAGCTTCGGTACCGCCTCGTCATCTTAAGAACTGCTCTTTAGCAGCAGCGCACCGTTCGTTTGCTGTAATTCCCAGCGGCCGGATGGGACAGTACGATCCGTCTGCTGATCCTGCTGATCCGAAGCCGATGCGTCAAGCAGCCACTCCGGTACGAGGCGAAAGCCGTTCAGCTCATCCAGCAGTGTCGCAGGCATCAGAAATCCGTTGAAAAAGCCTGCTTCGAATTGAAGACCGAAGCTGGCGAAGCTGCCATCGTCCTGCTTCAACACTTGGCCGATGAGAATGACATGAATGTCCTTTTTCGTATACACGACATACACGTGATCCGAGCGGAAGAAGTACGACAGCGCGCTGTTCCCGTTAAGCCATTGCTCCTCCAGCTTGTACGATTGGGCGCCTGAAGCCTCTGCGTACGGGACTGCCCACTGGCTCAGCCGGCCTTCCGTCAGCGAGCGGGTCCTGCTCCAAACTTTGGATCAGCGGCTTCTCCACCTCGGACATCCAATCGATATCCAAATAATTGGCCAGCTGGTCGATCGCTACATCCGGATTATCCGCCAGAAATTGATACCTCGCCTGCAGATTCTCTTCAATGATCGACAGCAGGCGCTCGTGGCCTTCCAGCGATGCCTTCGTCACCTTAAGCTGGCTGAATTCCGCATACAGCCGGTTCAGCTCCTGCATATACGACTCCAGCTGGCGCTCCGCCAGCCATTGATTGCCCAATACGTCGACCAGCGCTTCGTTTTGCAGCAGCAGAGACATCCAGGTGTCCAGCCCCTGGTCGTAGTACAGCTTCAGCTTGTTAACGGCCGTCTGCCGGTTCGCATCATACTGGCGTTCCAGCTGATCGACACGGGGCGACAGCGCTTCGATCTCTTCCTTCGTCTTCGCCATCTCCTGCTTGAGCTTGTCGGTCGTCTGCTCGTCATGCACGGTCACCAGGTAGTCGGCGAACGCCCCGGTCAGATGAGCATAAGCATACGCCGAGAGCAGCGAGCACAGCAGCAGAACCCATACTGCGGTTCCGTCTAGCCATCTTTCATCAGCTTTCGGGTGGATGCAAAGCTGGCCGCAACCCCGATGACCGTGCCTGCAGCAGCCACAGCGAGCTCAACGCCGTACAGCCCTGTACCCGTCAAATGAAATACCGCGCGGAACTGCCGCTCCAGCGGAAACAGCATGAACCGGTACAGCATATCCAGCGCGGCGGCAGCCGCCAGGCTCCCGAGCAGGCCGATAATCCCGCCCTCGAACAGAAACTGCCCCCGCACATGAGCCGGATTCGCGCCCAGCAGCAGCTTGACTCGGATTTCCTTTTGCCGCTGGTACAACGAAAGGTGCATCGCAAGAAATACCGTCAGGAACGAGACGGCGGCGAAGAACACGAATGCGGCCGTACCGTACCGGTTCAGCTGCCGCGTAAGCTGCAGCACCGTTTCCGCATACCGCTGCGGATAAATGACTTCCATAATGCCGCTCATCCCCCGCAGCTGACCGGCGACGGCTTCCGCTTGAGCGGGGTCGCGCAGCTCCAGCCGGATGGCGTCCGGCAGCCCGCTTTGCTTGAAGCTGTCGAGCAGCTGCTCCTTGCCTTCGAAGAAAGCCGCCAGCTTCTGAAGCATCTCTTCCTTCGTCTCCACCTGGACCGATTTGACGAAGCTTTTGGCTCCCAATATACGGGCCGCCTCCCGAGGGCCCACCCCAGGGCTCACGTACACCTTTATACTGACCTGCGATTCCAGGAAGCTCCGGAGGTCGCTGAGACCGGAGCGGAACAGCAGCAGCGCACCGAGCAGCGTCATAGCAACGGCAATCAGCGCCGCAGCGGCCAATCCAGCGCCCGCATTCCGCAGCAGTCCCTCCCGCGCTTCCCTCATATAATAGCTGAGCATACTCATGACTCCAGGATCCTTCCCTGCTCCATCCGCAGCATCCGGGAGGGACATGCCTCCGTCAGCCGCTCCGAGTGGGTGACGATCAGCATAGTCATACCCTCCTCTTGCTGCAGCGACGTCAGCAGTTGAAGCATCTCCAACGCTGTTTCCGTATCCAAATTGCCCGTAGGCTCATCGGCCAGCAAAAGCCCCGGACGATTCAGCAGCGCACGGGCGATAGCGGTCCGCTGCTGCTCGCCGCCGGACAGCTCGCCGGGGTAAGCCTGCTCCCTGCCGCGAAGGCCGGTCCGCTCCAGCAAGCGGCAGGCTTCCGGCTCAAGCTCCCTCCGGCTGCGCCCGGCGATTTCACCGGCCAGCATTACATTTTCCAATATCGTCTTGCGCTCCAGCAGCTCAAACGATTGAAAGATGACGCCGACCCTGCGTCTGGTCTCATGCTTTGGCAGCTCGCGGATCGATTGGCTGCCAAGCCGGATTTCTCCCGTATAATCGGCAAGCTCCCTGTACAGCAGCTTCAGCAGCGTGCTTTTGCCCGAGCCTGAGCGTCCCTGCAGAAATGCGGTTTCTCCTTGCTCCAAGTGCAGGTTCAAACGGTCGAGCACCGTATGCTCTCCATAACGCTTGGTCAAATCTTGAATCCGGAGCATTACCAGTTCCCTTCGGCCAGCCATGGAAGGAACCCGTCCAAAAACCGCTCCGTCGCCGGCATAAAATACGAGCCGTAATGGAAATCGGGATCCAGTGTGGTCACGATGAGGCTTCCCGCCGTGCTGACCTTGTCAATGTACAGAATAGCCCCCTGTTCCTCGACTTCAATGAGCACCTCCGAGCCTTGAGGAGGGTAAAAGACGCCGTGGTAATGCCAGGTGGCATCCTCGAGCGTAATATATTCGAACAGATTATGCTCCGGCATGGACTGAACGAGTCCGCTTGTTGCATCCTTCTCAAGCCACCACCAAAAATTGGTCGGCCTGAACTCCCAGTTCTGCCCCGGCAGCCATTCGTGCGCCTGCGGACCGAAAGCGACAATCGTGCCGCCGTTCTCGGCAAACTTTCGGATCTTCTCTTTGGATTGTGCGACCAGCCCCTGATGCAGCTGGGAAGGGAACAGCAGCACGTCGAACCCCTCCAGCGAGGCCTCCGCAAACTCGGGCAAATAGATGAGCTCCTGGAAATAACGGTTATATTTCGGCTCGTTATAGGTCCGGTGGTGTTGAACACAGCCTCCGTAAATGACGCCTATTTTTCTCATACCGCTTCCCCCTTTGCCTGAAGCTGCTCATGCTCGTCCCGAATCCACCGGATCAGCTGCGGCCCGATGCGCCGGGACGTGCTCTCCGAGCTCATATAGCCGAACAAGTCGTTGCCGGAATGAACGAAAATCGTCCCTTTCGTGCTGCTGCGGTCGATATAAACGATCGGCTCTCCGTCCGGCAGCGTCAGCAGCACCTCAGCTCCCTCGGGCGCAGGATGATGGCCCCTGGCAAAAAATCCGGCAACTCCTTTATTAAAGGTCATGTCCTCCGGCTTGACGCCTTCAAAGACAGGATGCGGCTGACGACCGATACCACATAATCGTGGTAGCTGCGAATCGTGCGCGGAACGAAGCTCGAAGCGCCGGGCAGCCACGGGCGGAACAGGTGTCCGCTGAACACGAGCACCCTGCCGCTGTCGAGGAATTCCCTGATCAGCTCCTTCTCCTTCCAAAGAAACTCCTGATCAATTAAACCCGGAACGACCATGGCCTTGTACGGCGTCAGATCGAAGCCCGGCAAATCGTAAGCATCTATAATAGTAAAATCATGCTGAAAGCGCGGGTCGTTCACGCGCCCCTCCACAAAATTGCTTCTCGAATTCAACATCAGCAAATCTTTCATAATAAGTTAACGCCGCTCCTCTCCATTTGTAATTAAAACCGGTTCAGCTCCAGCAGCGCCTGAATGAGCCGCTGCGTGAACGGATGCTCCGGCCGGTCGATGACCTGCTCCGTGCTTCCGGACTCGACGATGGAGCCTTGATCCAATACGAGCATCCGATCGCAGAAATGGCGTGTCAAAGCGATGTCGTGCGTAATGAACAAATACGATGTGCCATGGCGCCGGCGCAGCCCGTTCATCAGCTCCAGCAATTCAAGCCGCAGCGAGGGATCGAGCATCGAGGTCGGCTCATCCGCTACGATCAGCCGCGGGCGGCAGATGAACGCTCTTGCCAGCCCGACCCGCTGGCGTTCGCCGCCCGACAGCTCATGCGGGTACCGGCTCATGTATTTATCCGGGGACAGAGATACCTCGGCCAGCGCCTCCCGCACCCGCTCACGCCGCGCCTGCTTATCCTTGCCGTCCACTTTCTGAATGACAAGCGGCTCGGACACCAGCTGCTCGATCGTCATGCGGGGGGATAGCGATTCATAAGGGTCCTGGAAAATCATTTGAAGCGGCATCAGGGCTAGCTTCTTCTGCCTCCCTTTTAAGGCCAGCACGTCGTGGCCCTCGAATCGGATGCTGCCGCCGTCCGGCTGCTCCAATCCCGCCAAAATACGTCCGACGGTGCTTTTTCCCGCGCCGCTTACCCCGACCAAACCGACCGTTTCATTGCTGCGGATATCAAAGCTGATGCCGTTCAGCACCTTTCCCTTGACGGAGCCTGCGCCCGACGGATACGTTTTGTCTACATTTCTTACTTGCAGCAGATCTGTATCCCCTAATTCGGACTGCTGCCGGTCAAATTCGGACATAGCTTCCCCCTCCAGCCTCTGCTTCTGTTAAAGATGATACGGAAGCCGCCTTCTTCGCTCTTAATCCGGGAATCGAATCCATCAGCCGGCGTGTGTAAGGATGGACGGTGGAAGCCGTCAGCGCTTCCGCCGTAACTTCATCCACCATTTCCCCCTGCTTCATAATGAGAATGCGGTCCGCCAGCCTCAAGACGACCGGAAGGTCGTGGGAAATAAAGATCATCGCGAGTCCCAGCCGCTGCTGCAAATCGTCCAAAAGCTTAATGATTTCCGTTTGCACCAGCACGTCCAGTCCCGTGGTCGGCTCATCTGCAATAATAAGGTCGGGCCCGTTGATCAGCGCCATCGCAATGACGACGCGCTGCTTCATGCCTCCGCTCAGCTCATGCGGATAAGCGTCCCCGCATTTCGAGTCGAGCCCGACCTGGCCCAACACCTCACTCACCAGCTGCAGCACCTCCGCCTTACCTATGGAACGGTGCGAGACCATCGCCTCAGCCAATTGCGACCTGATCGTCATGACCGGGTTCAACGCATTCATCGCAGCCTGCGGAATGAGCGCAATCCGGCTGCCGCGAAGCTCGTTCATCTGCACCGGCGAAAGCTGTGCAAGGTTCTTCCCGTCAAAGCAGATGGAGCCTGAGATCTCTGCAGGAGGCTTCAACAGCTGCATGACGGCGGCTGCAATCGTCGTTTTCCCGCTGCCGGATTCTCCGACGATGCCGAGCACCTCGCCCCGCCGAAGCGTAAAGCTTACGGCTTCCACGGCGCGAACGGTACCCGCCGGCTGCGGAAATTGCACGGACAGCCCTTCCACCCGAAGCACCTCAGCCGAAGCTCCATCCGGCTGCCGGACTGCGATGGGGTTCGGCTTCTTCGTTTTGCCGAACCGGCCCGAAGCCAGTTTGGAGAAAGCGCCGGTATAGGCACGCAGGCGCGGGCTCACTCTTTCCTCCAGCCAGTAGCCAATGAAGGAAAAGGCGAGCACAGTGACGACGATGCATAATCCGGGCGGCAGGACCCACCAAAGCCAGGCATCCGTCAAAAACGCGCTTCTCGCGTTGGCATAGAACAGGATGCTGCCCCAGCTTTTCGATAACGGATCGCCGAGTCCGAGAAAGCTCAAGGACGATTCCAGCATAATGGAGGTGTTCACGGCCCGTACGAACTGAGGAATCATCAACGGGACAACGCTTGGAAACACATGCTTCCTCAGCACATACAAGTGACCGGCGCCCATAGACCGCGCTGCCAGCACCGGCCCCCTGCTCCGCAAGGATAAAACCTGCGAGCGGATTTCGCGGGCTTTGCCTGCCCACATCACCAAAGTAATCACCGCTATCTGCGTAAACAGGCTCGGTCCCATATAAACGCCCACAACGATCATGAGCGGGAGGAACGGGAGCGTCATGCTGACATCGACCACTCTCATAATCAGGGCATCGAGCCAGCCCAGCCCATAGCCGGAGATGAGGCCCAGCACCGTGCCGATCAGTGTGGCAATAAATGCGGAGACGATACCGATCGTTAACGAGATGCGCGCTCCTTCCACCAGCTCGGCCATAATATCCTGGCCCATATCGTTGGTGCCAAGCAGATGCTGCCCGCCGGGAGCCTGAAGGGGCAGTCCCGACTGCTCCGTTGGATTGTAAGGTACAAGTGCCGGTCCGGCCACGGCTAATATAATGATCAATCCGAGAAGGACCGCGCCCAGGATACCCATGTTTTTCGACATACTCCGCTTCATACGGCCTCCTTCACCTGCTTTCTCGACCGTGCGCGGGGATCGACCAGAGGATAGGTCAGATCGGCAAGCAGATTGGCTGCGATGACTCCGATCGTAATCATCAGAAATACCCCCTGCATCATGGGATAATCCCTTGCAACGACGCTCTCATAGAGCAGCCGTCCGAGCCCCGGATAGGAGAATACCGTCTCCACGACGACCGCTCCGCTCAGCAGAACGCCGAGACTCATCGTCACGTGGGTATACACGGGAAGCAGCGCATTGCGCAGCGCGTGTCGGTAAATAAGCGTGCGGCGGCTGACCCCTTTGGCTTCCGCCATGTAAATATAGTCCTGTCCGAGCGTATCGAGCATAGAGGAACGCGTCAGCAAAAAGCTCGTCCCTACCGTTACTATCGTAATCGTAGATACCGGAAGGATCAGATGACGAACCATTTCGATGTAGTAGGAGAAATCATCGCTGTGCACGAGCGGCACCGCTCCATACGAAGGGAGCCAGCCCAGACGAACGGCGAAGACGGCAATCAGCAGCATGCCTACCCAGAAGCCGGGGGTAGATTCAAGCGCAAGGACGCCTGCAAGAAGCAGGACGTCCCTTCGTTTCCCACGATTCCAGGCGGCATAGGCTCCGCCAATGATCCCTAGCAGCGGGCTGATCGCGAAGGCCGGCACCACCAGCAGCAGCGTCCACGGAATTCGCTCCCGCAACACCTCCGTCACCGGCTTGCCATACTTGGTCGAGCTGCCCAGCTGCAAGCTGACAGCCCCCTTCATGAAATCCCCGTACTGCTCCCACACGGAGCCTTCGAGCCCCAGCTCCCGGTTCATCCGGTCCCGCTGCTCAGGCGTCAGCGTGTTGACCTCCTGCCCCATGAAATACATGAGCGGATCGCCTGGAGCAAGCCGGGGCAGAGCAAAATTAATCGTAAGCGCAATAAACAGTACCAGCGCGTACTGGATCAATTTGCGGCCGAACCGCCCGGAGAGGAACCGGCTTATGCCTCTTCCTGAGGATGGATTGTTACCCATGGGCGCGCACCGTCCTTATTTCGTTCCCGTTGCCGCTTTTTTAACCTCTGCAGGCAATAAGGAGTACTTATGAACGATTCCATACCCCGGGGATTCCACCCAGCCGTCGTATTTGTCTGCGCGGTAAGCATAATTTTCCTTCGGATAGTACAGAACGATGCTCGTCGGCTGGCGGTTAAACAGCTCCTGCATTTGGAAGGAGATCTGCTTGCGCTTCTCGATGTTCGGCTCGGCCATCCATTTGGCCGTCAGCGCGTCCATCTCCGGATAAGCCAGGCCTTTGGTCCATAAATAGCCGGAACGGTGGGACATGACGAATTGATCCGGATCGGCGACGCCATGCGGTGTGATGTTGCTCAGATACATATCGTATTTGCGGGTTTGGCCCAGCGTCCCGATCGTAGCTGCATCCAGCACCTCAACGTTCGTTTTAATGCCGACATTGGCGAACTGCTGCTTCAGAAGCTCTGCCGAACGAATCCACGTAGGCTCCGTTGCCGTAACTTTCAACGAGAATTCAAGCGGCTTGCCGTCTTCCGATTCCCTCACGCCGTCGCCGTTGCGGTCGATGTATTTCAGCTGCTCCAATAAGGATTTCGCTTTCTCGGCATCAAACGGCGTGCTCAGATTCGGGTTCGTCCACGGAGAGTTCGGATGCGGGTAGCCCTGAAGTCCGGGACGTCCTTGGCCCAGAATCACCGTATCGGTGATGGCTTTGCGGTCGACCGCCAGCGATAAGGCCTGACGCAGCTCCGGCTGGTTCAAAGGCTCCTTCTCATAATTGACGCGAATTTCCACCAAAGACAGCTCCGTCGTATTAGCCACCTTCATATTAGGAAGCTTCTTGAACGAATCGACGAGTTCCGGCGGCACCCCTCTGGAGGCGACATCGATTTCCCCGGAACGCAGCGCATTGAACATGGACGTCGGGTCCTTGATCACCGGCATGAGCAGGCTGTCGACCACGGGCTTGCCTTTAAAATAATCCGCGTTAGCGGCAAATTTGTAATATTGGTCCGGCTTGTATTCGACGAGGCGGTAAGGTCCGGTGCCTACCGGCAGCTCCGTGTATTTACGCGGATTCTCAACCTTTTCCCAAATATGCTTCGGCAGGATCGGCAGATCCGCCATCGTAATGTTCTGCAGAGTCGGGCATGCGTAAGCGCACGTAAACCGCACCGTGTTTGCATCCTCCGCAACAATCTTCTCGATTCGCGGCACCTCGCTGACGTGGTGGGTATACCGGTTCGAAGGGCCGTCGCGGTAATACTCGAATGTGAACTTCACATCCTCTGCCGTGAAGGGCTGTCCGTCATGCCATTTAATGCCCGAACGAAGCTTCACGACCCAGTTCAAATCGTCAATCTGCTGGGCGGATTCCGCCAGCCACGGCTGCGGCTCCTTGACGAAAGGAGACGGCGAGAACAGCTTGTCATAGACCAGCTCCAGCATATTTTCATTGCCTGAGCTCAGGTACAAATTGAGCGGACCTACATCGCTTGGCACCGCAATTTTCAATTCGGGGCCCTGCTGCTCCTTGCTTGCTGCCGCTCCGGCTGCACTGCCGTCTGCTTCCGGCTTCGCGGTTTGGCACCCTGCTGCCAGCACGGAAAGAGCCACAAGCACCGTAGTAACCAGCTTTATCGAGTGACGACGAAAAGATAAAGACATGCTTTTAACCTCCTATGGATCGTTAAAAAGATATTGTCGAATAATGACAAAATAATCATATTCCAAATGATAATGAATATCAATCTCACTAAAATTTCCTTTTTTCGGCATGCGCTTGATACGCTTCGGTGTTAACGCTTACATTTAATTTTCCAATGGTTCAATAGATAAACCTGATGTCGATTTTAGCGGGTCCCGCCCGCTTTTCCGCACAATAACCATAAAAAAACATTCCCTCGCCGAAGCAAGAAAATGTTCGTATGTCTGCAGGCTGAACCCTGCCTATGCACCAAAATATCGTTCGACAACTTGAAAAAATTGAAGCTCGGCATCGGTTAAATGGGTGTTTTTACGTACCACCAAACCATTCTTTCGCTTGATCCGAAACGATGACACCTGCTGGCAGGCAAGCTCTCCCCTCTCGATCTCCCTGGCTGCCGCACTGTAAGGCAGGAAGGCGATGCCCAGCTGCGATTTGATCGCCTGCTTGATGACTTCGAAGTTGCTCATCTGCAAAAAACGCGCCTTCACCTCATTATGCTCGAACTCATTCACGATATATTCCTGCAGATAACGGCTGCGCGGAAGGAGCAGCGTCTCGTTGTTCAAGTCTCTCGTGTACACCGCTTTTCGTCCGGTCAGCGGGTGATTCGGCGGCAGGATGAGAGGAAATTCATCCTCGAACAGGATAGTCGATTGGAAATTTTTCTGAATGTACTCGTCTTCCGGGTAGATCGGCATAAGAGCAAAGCTCGTTTTGCCATCCTGGAGCGAGCTCTTCAAATCCTCGTAGCAGTAGGTATGAATCTCCATCGCCTGCTTGGGATAAGCGCTCCGGTACCTGCCCAAGATGTCGGGAAAAAAGTACCCTGCAATATAGCTGCTGGCATATAGCGATAATATTTCCTCATTGACGGACTGCTGCAATTTCACTTCAGCTTCCTCGAACAGATGGGTAATCTGCTTGGCATATTGGAGGAACAGCTCTCCCTGCTTCGTCAGCTGAATGCTTTTGCCGTTACGATAGAACAGCTTGCAGTGAAATTGCTCCTCCAGCTGCTGAATATGGTTGCTGATCGTCGGCTGCGAGCAGTACAGTCTCTTAGCCGTCTCTATAAACGAACTGCATTCAGCCAATACTAGAAACGTTTCAATTTTCTCCAATGTTTTCATTCGAGAGCACCCCGATCCGATGCGCACATGGTATTCATTGATAAAGATTATCATTATCATTTATAGGTGTCAAGCCTGCTTTTGCCCGTTCCCGGGCGCTGCCGGAGCTCTTTCTTACGGTTGCTCGCGGAATTGCTCGATAATAAACGAGCGGAACCGCTCCGCAGCCGGCGACAGCCTGCGGTCCTCGACCCACGCCAGTCCGATCTCCCGGCGGCAGCGCGGCCCGGTAATGCGCAGCCGCCGGATCCGGCCGGCGTCGATCCCGGTGAAAGCCGGGATCAGCGCAATGCCGAGACCGGCAGAGACCAGTCCTGCGGCGGTGGCTACGTCGTCGCCCTCGAATTTGATCCGCGGCACGAAGCCCGCCTGGGCGCAAAATTCGTCGGTCAGCGTGCGCATGCCGTAGCCTTTTTTGAAGGAGATGAACGGCTCTCCAGCCGCCTCGCGGAGACTTATGGCCTCCCGATCGGCCAGCCTATGGTCTGCCGGCACATACAGGAACAGCTCCTCCTCGATCAGCCGGTGCCAGACAAGCCCCCGCTGATTCCCGACCGGGCAGCTACGATGCACAGGTTCACCTCGCTGTGCTGCAGCTGCGGCAAAATGACCGTCGTCGGATTCTGGTACAGCAGAAACTCGATCTTCGGGTACATCCGGTTAAACTTGCCGATCAGATCCGGTAAAATATGCAGCCCGAACGTCATCAGAAATGCAAGCGACACCGTTCCCGCATCCGGATCGTGAAACTGGCGTACTTCTTCGATGCCGTCCTGAATCTCCTGCAGCGCCCGCTCCACCCGCTTCAGAAACAGCTTCCCCATCGGGTTCAGCTGAACGGACCTGCCGAGCCGGTCAAACAGATGAACGCCCAGCTCTTCCTCCAGCTTCGTCACCGAACGGCTGAGCGCCGGCTGCGAAATGGCGAGCTGCTCCGCCGCTTTCGTGAAGTGCTCCGTCTTGGCTACGGTGCGGAAATATTCCAGCTGCTGCCACTCCATACTCTCGACCTCCTTAAATCTATTACAGAAAGGTATCATTTCTATAACAATAATAAATTGGACGTTATATGTTTTCAAGGAGTAGACTGAGTACACTTGCGTTACTTATTCGGATTTGGGAAAAGAGGCGTTCCATCATGCAGTATATTCAAATCGGTACCGGGGCCTATAGACGGGCCCTGATCAGCATGCTGCTCGGCAGCCTGGTTACGTTCGCGATTTTGTACAGCCCGCAAACGTTAATCGGTACCTTCGCGAGCGAGTTCCACGTTTCCCCGTCCACGGCCAGCTTTATTATTTCGTTCGCCACTTTCACATTGGCCGTAAGCATGCTGTTCGTCTCCCTTCTCTCGAACGCATGGGGCCGCAGAGGAGTGATGGGCGTATCGCTGTTCGTCACGTCAGTGCTTGCTATCCTCTCTTCATTCAGCACCAGCTTTCATGTGCTCTTGATCGTCCGGCTGCTGGAAGGTATCAGCCTGTCCGGCTTCCCGGCGATTGCGATGACGTATTTGAACGAAGAGATCGAGCCCCGCAGCCTGGGGCGGGTAATCGGCGTTTATGTGGCCGGCACGGCGGTCGGCGGCTTCGCAGGCCGCGTCATCATCAGCCTGATGGCCGATTTGTTCGACTGGCACGCCGCCATGCTGATCCTGGGCCTGTTCAGCCTGCTCTGCAGCGTGTGCTTCTGGCTGTACCTGCCGAAATCCCGCAACTTCAAGCCGGTAAGCATCTCGTTTAGCCATTGGGCCGAAGGGTTCAAAAGCGGCTTTGCCAACAGCAGGCTGCTGAGCTTATATATGATCGGCTTTCTGATGCTGGGCCTGTATGTGACGCTGTTCAACTATATCGGCTATCCGCTGTCCCAGCCTCCTTACGGCTTAAGCCAGGCGGTCATTGGCTGCCTGTTCGTCTTCCAGCTCGTCGGATCGTGGAGCTCGGTCTGGTTCGGCAAGCTGGCCGACCGCTATTCCCGGGCCGCGCTGATCGGCTGGGGGATCGGCTTGTCGCTGGCGGGCGCTTTGCTGACGCTGGCCGGACAGCTCGTCTTTATGATCGCAGGGATGATCTTGTTTGCCTGCGGATTTTTTGCCGGACATACCGTAGCCAGCGGCTGGGTCGGACGCATCGCTCCGCGGGAGCATAAAGCGTACGCTTCCTCCCTGTATCTGCTGTTTTATTATACGGGGTCCAGCGTCGTCGGCTGGTCCAGGAGGCTTCTTCCTGACAGGCTTCGGCTGGGGCGGCGTCATCGGGCTGATCTCCGCGCTGCTGCTGCTCACCGGGCTGCTGACGATCAAGCTGATCCGTTCGTCGGAGCAGCCGGAGACCAAGAAGCGGCAGAGCCTGAATACCGTCTGACCTGCGGAGCCGGGCAGTGCAGGCTTTGATATGGTTTCTCAACAAACTCAGGCCGCCTGAACCCGTCAGGCGGCCTGTCTTTTAAACATATCAGAATGCTATTTCTTGCTTGCAGCGTAAGCGTCGTTCATTTCCTTCATATAAGCTTCGCCTCCGTTTTTCTTCCACAGCTCCATCTCGGCCTTGAAGCCCGCTTCGTCGAGCTTGCCGACGATAAATTTGACCCGCGCGTCTTCAACCTGCTGGTCGAGCTGCGCGCCCTTTTGCGTATAGGTCGCGGATACGAGCGGCTCGCCGGGATTCGGCACGATAATTTTCTCATTCGCCGCCTTCACGTCATTCGCTTTGGCTCGCAGCGGTGTCCCTGCTTTAAAGGCCGTATCCAGCACGTTCGGCACGCCGATGGACAGCTGGTTGAAGCTTTTGATATTCACGTCCGGCGCCTGCGGCATATCCTGTGTCAGGATGGTCACGAGCTTGCCGTCCTCTACCTTATAGTGCACGCCCTCCAGGCCGTAGTTCATCATGATCTGCATATCTTTATCCGAAATCTTATCGAAGAAGTTCAGTACCTTGCGGAGATCCGCTTCGGTTTTCACCGACGATTTGGAGATCAGGAATACGCCGCCATAGCCTGTCGTCGCCGGGGTGAACAAGCCCTTCGGACCGCTCACGGCTCCGAACACGTCCATCTCGCCTGGCAGCTTGCCTGCCTTGATCTTCTCATCGATCTGGTAGGAGCGGTCACTACGTCCACGGCTACCCCGGCCTGGCTGTTAATGATCGGATCGTTCCACTTGGCCGAATCGTATACCGCAAAATCCTGATTGACGAGCTTCTCGTCATACAGCTTTTTGAAAAACTTCAATGCCTCCATATACTCCGGCGTCAGGTGAGCCGGCACCAGCTTGCCGTCCTTATCCACGCCCCACTTGTTCGGAACGCCGAACCAGGTTTGCATAATATCCCACGGTCCCGCATATTTGGTCACGACCATCCCGTAAGTGTCGTCCTTCCCGTTCTTGTCCGGATCCTTCTCCTTGAACGCTTTCAGCATGTTGTAGAAATCGTCGATCGTCTTCGGCTCGCTTAAGCCGACATTCTGCAGCCAATCCTTGCGGTATGAGACAGCATAGCGGCCGAGCGGCCGGGACGTGTATAATCCGTAATATTTGCCGTTAACGGAGATGTTGTTCAGAATCGTTGGGTTCATCTGCTTCAAATTCGGATAGTCCTTCAGATATGGACCGATTTCCCAGAAAGCGCCCCCCTTGATGGCATTGGCAATCGCAGGCAGCTTCGTATTGACGACGAAAATAACGGAAGGCATGGAGCCTGAAGCCAGCGTAATATTCAGCTTGTCGTTATAAGCCGCATCCGGGGTGAACTGCACCTCCAGCTTCGTATTCGTGTACTCTTCGACCTTTTTCCAAACCTTGCTCTCCGGGGTAATCGCATCGTTCTGAAAGCTTTTCATCATGACCGAGAACTTATACGGCTCGCTGGTACCCCCTGCCGCCGGAGCGTTTCCGCTATCCGACGCCTCCGGCTTGGTTCCTCCCGAGCTGCAGCCGGCCAAAGCCGTTGCGAACAAAGCGGCGCTCATCACCGCGGCAGCCTTCTGGGTATGACTCCATTTCCGTTTCCGTTTCATGTGTAATTCCTCCCTTTTTTTATTCGATCGTCAACGATTCGCTTATCTATGATACATTCGTGCCTCTGGGAGACTGGCGAGGGAAGCGGCATGAGGCACAAAAGGCGGTCACCTGACATAGTACGGCTGCCCTACTTAAACCTACCAAACCATTCGGAGCACGTTCACCCTTTGACGGCGCCCATCAGAACCCCTTTGGCAAAATGCTTCTGCAAAAACGGATAAACGAGCAGAATGGGCAGCGTCCCTACCACAATAACGGCCATTTTGATCGATTGATCCGGCGGCTTGACATAAGTCGGGTCCATCGTCGACATGTCCAGCGAGCCGCTGGCCAGCAGAATGAGCTGGCGCAGCAGCACTTGCATCGGCCATTTTTTGGCGTCGTTGATATAGATCAGGGCGTTGAAGAAATCGTTCCAATGGCCGACGGCATAAAACAACGCAAAGGTCGCAATAACCGGCTTGGACAAAGGCAGCACGATGCGCCACAGAACCCCAAGATCGGTACAGCCGTCAATCCGCGCCGATTCGAGCAGCTCCCCCGGAATCTCCTGAAAGAACGACTTGATGACGATCAGATTGAATGCGCTGATAGCGGTCGGCAGCATGACGGACAAGTAGGAATCGATCAGTCCCAAGCTTTTGACGACCAGGAACGTCGGGATGATCCCTCCGCTGAACAGCATCGAGAAAACGACCATGTTCATAAAAAAGTTGCGGCCCACCATCTGTCTGCGCGACAGCGAATACGCCATCGTAAAGGTGAAAAACAGGTTGACGAGCGTGCCCGCCACGGTAATGAATACGGAAACCAGCAGGCTCCTAGGCAGCGCATTGTCCTTAAAAACATATTCGTACGCATTCAATGTAAACGTTTTTGGAATAATAAAGAATGATCGGCTGCTGAGCTCGACCTCCGTGGCGAACGAGCCGGAGATAATATACAGGATCGGCAGCAGCATTCCCAGCGCCACGACGGCGAGGAACACATAGTTCGCGCAGTCGAATATTTTGCCTCCCAGCGTGTTATGTCTCAAGGCGTTCCCCTCCCTTCGCTTCTAAAATATCCCCGAATGTCCCGCACGCTTGGCCAGATGGTTCGTCGTCACGATCAGGATGATCCCGATGACCGATTTGAACAGGCCGACGGCCGTGCTGTAGCTGAACGCCCCCTGCGTAATCCCGACGGTGTATACGTACGTATCGAATACGTCCGCTACGTTCCGGTTCAGCGCGTTGCTCATGAGCAGGATCTGCTCGAACCCGCGGTCGAGGAAATTGCCCATCCGCAGAATCAGCAGCACTACAATCGTGCCGCGGATCGCCGGCAGCGTAATATGCCACAGCTGGCGGAGCCGGCTTGCGCCGTCCACGATCGCCGCCTCATACTGCTCCTGATCGACACCGGCTAACGCGGCAAGGAAAATAATCGTGCCCCAGCCGACCTCTTTCCATAAGCTTTGCGAAATAATGAGCGGCCGAAACCAGCCTTCACTCGTCAAAAAGTCGATCTTAGCCCCTGTCGCCTGGGCGATCAGCTCATTCACCACGCCGCCCTCGGTCGTCAGCATCAAGTAGGTGATGCTCGCCACAATGACCATCGAAATAAAATGAGGGATGTAGATGATCGTCTGAATGAACCTTTTATAGAAGGACTTCCGCACTTCATTTAACAGCAGAGCCAGTACAATCGGAGCCGGGAAGAAAAAGATAATGTCGTACAGTCCGAGCACCAGCGTGTTTTTCATCAGCCGGAAAAAGACCGGTCCTGAAAAAACTGCTTGAAATTATCGAAGCCGACCCATTCGCTTTGGAAAAAGCCGAGAAACGGCTGATAGTTTTTAAAAGCCAGCAGCACGCCCCACATCGGCACATATTTGAAAACTACGAAATAGGCCAGGCCCGGAAATAAAAGCAGCAGCAAATATTTGTCGTGAACAATCCGGCTCCATAAGGAACCGTTGGAACGAATCCCCGCTGCGGGCAGCCGTGCGGGGAGCTCTTCTGCTGGTGATGATTTGACCATGGTCTCACTCCTCGTCTATCCGGTTTTAGTTAATGGCATAAAGTAATGCATGTTGTTAGGCTGCTTGGGAGCTTTCCTTAGTGCCTCGCTCCGGGCTGGCTGCCGGGAGCTCCTTCTCGGAGCCTTGTTCCGTGTGGTTTGCTTGAAGCTCTTCCTTAGCGCCTTGCTCGGCGCTTTTGGATAATTTAACCTTATACAGCGGGGATTTTTCCAACAACTATACTTTTTTGAAAGCGCTATTTTGGGCGCTTGGATTTTTTAACGCAATTAGCACTTTTTTGAAATCGTTGATAGATCAAGGTTTTTCCCGTTTTGGCCGCAGCCGCGGTGGCCTTTAAAAGAGAACTCTGATTCGAAGCTGCTTCCGCTGGTGGTGCCCCCGCGTATGAGCCTGCTGATCAAGGCAAGCAGCCTCTAAGAAATTCGCTTTGCCCGAAAGCTGCTCATGGCTCCTACACTAAAAAAAGCCGGGACCTGCTGCAAAACAGGCCCCGGCTGAAACATCCATATGCAGTTTTTAACCGCTTCGGCTCAGCTCCCGGTATTGGCTCGGTGTCGTGCCGAGGTGTTTTTTGAAAATCCGGTTGAAGTAGCTGTGCTGGTAGCCGACGGCTATAGCGACGTCATTGATCTTGAGCTCGGTTTGCTGCAGCAGCTCCTTCGCTTTATCCATGCGCAGCTCCGTTAAATAATCGATAAAATTCGTTCCCGTCACCTGCTTGAACCACTTGCTCAGCGTCACCGCGTTCAGTCCGGTATGCTCCGCACAGCTGTCTAGCGAAATATCGTCCATATAATGCTTCTGCAAGTAGATCATCGCGCTTTCAACCGCGCGCTTGAGCTGCACATCCGAGCGTGCGTCCAGCTCCAGAATGAAAGGCTGTACGAGCTTGCTGCCGAACCAGTCGAGCATTTTCTTCGGCTCGCGGATCTGAGTCAGCTGCTCGTACAAATTGGCGGTGCCGAAGACGCGGCCGGGATCCATTCCCAGATGGCGGATCGCATGCAGGATACTGCCCAGCAGCTGCAGCATGCCCTGCTGCACGTCGATCTCCTTCCCTCCCCGCTCCAGCAGCGCTTCGAGAAACGACGCGATAAGGAACTGCGCTTCCTGCTGCTGCCCGGTTCCGAATGGCCTGGATGATCTCCCGCTCCAGCGCAAAAGGATACCGCTGTTCGCCGATTTCCTCCGCCGTCAGTATCGAATCGAGATCAATGATCTGATTCTCGTTCTCGAAGTTACGGTACCCGAGCGCCTGCTTCGCCTCCTCGTAATGGGAAGGCACCTGCGAGATGGACGCCGACGGCTTCCCGATCGTAACGGAAACCTGCAGCCGCAGCATCCGGTTGATCGCCTGCGCCAGCTCATCGCTCAGCGCATGCAGCTCGGCCTTGTACGGCTGGTTCGCCGGAAGCATGATCAGCAGGCCGATGGACAGATCGTGGAAGTTCATGACATCGGCCTGCTTCATCCGGCTGCGCGACAATTCCTCGATAATATTGGCCGCCGCGAAAGTAACGAGACCCTCGTCTCCCTGAGAGAAACGGCCCTCCAGATTCGTAAACCCTGTCAAATGCACGTGCATGACCAGAAACTGGCGGCCGTCCACCTCCCAGCCGAGCGCCCGCATCCGCTCCAGCAGATCCTCCTCCGAGTAAGAGTAAAGAAAGCCCTGCACCAGCTGAAGCAGAAAACCTTCCTTCACGTGAGGCAGCTGCTCCTCCAGCTTCGTTTGCAGCGTATGGCTCTCCCGCGAGAGATGGAGCCACTCCTTCTCGATCATTTTAAACTCGTCGTTGGTCTCGGCCGAGCCTCCCGCGAACAGCTTGTCTCCCGTCAGGATCGTTACGAGCCGGTCGATCGGCGAATAAATTTTGCGCGAGGCGAGCCAGGATAGTACTACGGCAAGCAGCAAAGCCGCACAGCTGACCGACAGAATGAGCTTGGAAATAAAGTCGACAGGCTTCGTAATTACGCTGATCGGCGAGGCGGACACATACGTCCACTCCGTGCCGATCCGGACGAAGTTACCGTACGATACCGTATACGTGCTGCGGTTCCAGTCGAGCAGGAAGGAGCCCGTCTTCTGCCCCCGCTTCAGCACTTCGCCCCGCAGCGTTTCATCGAAGGACGCCGCCGGTTGGGAAGCGCTTCCCGAACTGGACAGTAAAACCTCGCCGTCATCTTGCATCAGAAAGGTTTCCCCGACGTTGTACGGAGTGAGCGTTTTCAACATGCCCGAGACCTTCTCCTCGTTCAGCCGCACGAGCAGCGCGCCGAACGGATGCAGATCGGCCCCCGGTATTTTATGCACCAGCGTCAAATCCTTCTTCTCCGGAACGCTCGGATTGGCGGCCAGCTTGGCCCAGAACGCGAGCTTGCTCTGACTCAGCAGCTGAGTATAAGTTTGAACCGTATCGGCATTAGTAATTACGTCATATTCCGGTCCGAACCGGAGAGGCTTGGGGGCGTTCAAATACAGCTCTACCTGCTTCGCCAGCGGATTGGAGCCTTGCATGACGCCTAACGTCTTGGTAATGTCGCGGGCCACCTCGAAATCCCGGAAAAAATTCGTTTCCGTCAGGCTGCTGTTAAACTTCGGATCGAATGCCCAATGAGCGAGCGAAGTCTCCATATAAGAGAATTGATCGTCGATGTTCGCCGCTCTTTGAATAATTTGGTTTTTATGAAGCTGGAGCAGCTCGTTCTCGAGCCACCCCCCGCCCATCCAATAAATAAGACCTCCGACTATAATACCCGGAATACTGGAAATAATTAGAATCAAGATCAAGCTTTTACGGAAAAATACGCCTTTGCCCAAATAGCTCGCACTCCTTTACCCGAGTTTTGCCACCTGCACCCTTCCCGAGAAAAAGGTGGCGCCTCCTCCCATGTCCGCTACGCGGTCCGGCGTCAATGCATTGACCGCCCGCTTGCTGCCCGGCACATCCGCCCACAAGCCCTGGCTGACCACCACGCCCGGAAGCACATCCTCTCCCACCGATGCGGTAAGCTCGCATTCGCCCCTTGCGTTAAACACCCGGGCCGGGCCCCATGGGCTATGCCGAGCCGTGAAGCGTCCGCTTGGTTCATGTGAAGCTTCGGCGTTTTCTCCATCCGGGCGTGCTTCTCGTTGTGAGCGAACGTCGAGTTGAGGAAATTGTGATTCGGCGCGGGAATGAACAGAAACGGCATCGCTTCGTCCTCGCACAGCGGCGTGTACGTCGGCAGCGGCGGAAAGCCTTTCTTCTCCATCGTTTTGGAGTACAGCTCGATTTTGCCGCTCGGCGTCTTCAGCCTTCCAGGAAACAGCGGCTCCACCTTCGCCTTCATGAACTGCTTCTCAACAAGCGCTTCGTAGGTGATCCCGCTGATCGCCGGATTGCGCGGATTGTCCAATGCCTGCCGGATCATATCGGCTTCAGTGTCCTTGAACGGCGCATCCTCGAAGCCCATCGCTTCCGCCAGCAGACGGAACACCTCCACGTTCGATTTGCTCTCCCCGTAAGGCTCGATAACCGGCTGTTGAAGCTGAATATAATGATGCCAATAGGAGCGGTAAAAATCGGTATTCTCGAAGGCCGAGGTCGCCGGCAGCACAATATCCGCATACTTCGCCGTTTCCGTCAGGAACAGCTCGTGGACGACCGTGAACAGATCGTCCCGCTGGAGCCCCTGCCTCACCTTGTTCACCTCGGGAGCGACCACCGCAGGGTTCGAATTATAAACATAGAGCGAGCGGACGGCAGGCTGCCGCTCCTCCAGCAAAATGCGCCCGAGCAGGTTCATGTTCAGCCGCCGGGTGCCCTTGGCCAGCAGGCCCGGCCGCTGCAGTGCCGCTGCATTATGGTCCAGCACCGCGCCGTTGCCCTTGATCGCGCCGCCTCCCCGGTGCAGCCACTGCCCGGTCAGCGCGGGCAGACAGGCGATGGTGCGGATGCACATGCCTCCGTTGTCGTGATGCTGCGGGCCGTTGCCGATGCGGATCAGCGACGGGGAAGTTTCCCCGTACATCCGGGCCAGACGGAGAATATCCTCCGCCGGGACGCCGGTAATAGCGGATACGGTGTACGGATCGTACGCGCGGACATGCTCCCGCAGCTCCTCGCAGCCTACGGTATACTGCCGAAGAAACGGTTCATCGGTCAGATTCTCCGCGAATAGAATGTGCATGATGCCCAAAGCCAGCGCAGCGTCCGTGCCGGGCTGAATCGGAATAAACCAGTCGGCCCAGCGGCCCGTCTGATTCCGGTGCACATCGATCACCACAATTTTCGCGCCGTTCTTGCGCGCCTGCTCGGCAAGCACGACCTGATGCATATTCGTGCTGACCGTATTGATTCCCCACATAATAAACAGCTTCGCATGGACCGTCTCCTCCGGATCGGTGCCTACGCTGCTGCCCATGGTATAGTGGTAGCCTTCGGTGCCTGCGGCCTGGCAGATCGAATAGAGCAGACGGCTCGCACCCAGACGATGAAAGAAACGCCGGTTCATCCCTTCGGTGCCGATGCGTCCCATATTTCCGTAGAAGCTGTAGGGAAGAATCGACTCCGCCCCTTCTTCAGCAATCAGCTGCTTCCAGCGGCTTGTAATGGTCGCTAGCGCTTCATCCCAGCTGATGCGCTCGAAATGCCCTTCACCCTTCCTGCCCACACGCTTTAGCGGATAAAGCAGCCGCTTCGGGTCATAGATGCGCTCACCCATATGGCGCACTTTATTGCAGATCGCCCCCCGCGTCACCGGATGGGACGGATCTCCTTCGATTTTGACGATCTTCCCGTTCTTCTTCGTCACCAAAAGTCCGCATTGGTCCGGACAGTCCAGAGAACATACGGACGGAAACACTCCGTCAGGCTGATGCACATCATTCAACGCTGTCATGAAAAAAACTCCTCTCCCGCCTGCTGCGCAACCATTTATATAAAGTACAGATAAGCAAAGCACAGTTACAAATACAATCTCTATCACAAATGATAAGGAACGGGTGCCGACAAAACAAGTTTTATTTCATCCGTACGGTCCAGGCTCTCCGGCGGCCCCGCGGGTACGACCGGCGGCCGCTCAGCGCTGCAACGCAGCTCGCCGGCCCTTCCCTAGGACGAGGCCATTGAAAAAGTCACCGCTGCGAGTACGAAACATTCTCCAATCGCGGTTGTCCCTATATTTCTCTGATTAACTTCCGCTCTTAGCGGTTGAAATCCAGGGACAAAGGCGACCGCTCTCGCTTTCACAGAACGATTCCGTACTTCTCCGCAAGCTTTCAGCGGCCTCGTATAGGACTGGGGATCGTTTTGGTTTGTCCCGCGATTTTTGTATAATGAGCCTATAACTATCGTAATCAAGCGGAGGCCAGATGTCGAATCGCACAGGATTTATAGGACTCCTTTTTCTCAGCATTGCCTTTGCCTTTCTGCTGGCGCAGTTCATTCTGTCCACGCTGCAGATCCGGCAGCTCGTACAGCCTCTGAATCCAGGCGGCGCGGAGCAGCCTCCTTCCCGCCGCATCGTGCTGATCTCCCAAGAGCTCGACAATCCGTTCTGGCGCGCCGTAGAGCAGGGAGCTCGCGAAGCATCGAGCGCTTACGGATTGGAGCTGGACTACACCGGCCCGTTTCGGATCCATGCGGAGGAGCAGATCAAGCTGCTCCAAAAAGCCGTCGCCTCCAAGGCAGACGCTATCATCCTGCAGGGGATCGGCGACCCCGCCTATCGGCAGTGGATCGACCGCGCCGTCGATCAGGGCATTCCCGTCATCGCCGTCGACACCGACGAGCCGGACAGCAAGCGGCTGGCCTATGTCGGCACCGATAACCTCGAGGCCGGACGACGCATGGGCGAGATTGTCATCCGCTCCGCCGCGGGGAAGCCTGCGCAGATCGGCGTCCTCGTCGGCAGCGACGCCGAGAATCAGCAGCAGCGGCTCGAAGGGTTCCGCGCGGCGATCAGCCGTTCGCCCGAGCTTCAGCTGGCTGAGGTGAAATCGTCGCATATTTCCAGGCTGCAGGCGGCACGCCAAGCGGAAGATATGCTGACGCGCCTGCCTCAGCTGAGCGTGATGGTCGGCTTGAGCGCACTGGACGGCATCGGCATCCGGGAGGCCGCCGCCCGAGCCAAGCGCCCGGATGTCCGGATTTTTGCCTTCGACGATCTGGAAGAAACCGTCGAAGGGATTCGGCAGTGCGCCATAGCCGCTTCCCTCGTTCAGCAGCCCGCCGAGATGGGGCGCAATGCAGTATCGCTGCTGCACGATTATTTCGGGGGACAGCGGCCGGAGCCGCAGCATTTTACCGTGACGTCAGTGCTTGACCGGAGCACTTTGGGAGCCGGGACAGCGGGAGCGGCCTGCCGATGACCATACGACGGAAGCTGCTGCTGTTTATTCCCCTGCTGGTGCTGCTGGCCAATTCGGTCACCTTCTTTTTGTTTCAGAGCAGCCGGATCGTCCAGCAAAGCTACGATCTGATGATGAACCGTATTCTGCTCTACCAGCAAACGACGCAAGCCGCGGACCAGCGGCTGAAGACGCTGTACGCCTCGCTGTTGAACCCGGCCGTCACACCAGCGGCCAACGGGCAGGCTGAGGCCGTAGACGGGCTTGCCGGTCTGCGCGACAAGCTGCTTGAGCAGCGGAGCGGGGCCGCACGGACTTCGGAGCTGACAGGCTATGTGCATATGCTCGATACCTTTATCGAGCAGGAACAGGCTGCAAGAACCGCAGCGCAATCGCAGGACGGGGCCGAAGCGCTGCGCCAATACGAAGAAGCCGAACGGAACGGCAGGCTTCCTCCGCGAAGAAGAGCAGCAGCTCGTCGATCTGGAGCTGACGTCGTATCAGCCGGCCTTCCGGCAGATCCAGGAGGAGAACGCCCGGATGAACCGGCTCGGCGCCGCCGTCTTTGTAGTCAACACCCTAATGGCCGTGCTGCTCGCCTATTGGATTTCCCGCAGCGTGACGGGCCCGTCAGCCGGCTGGTGGCCATGGCCCGGCGCATAGCCAAGGGCGATCTGAATGCCGCCCCTCCGGAACTAAGTACGAAGGACGAGCTCGGTGTGCTGTCCGATGCGTTCCGGCAGATGCTCGGCGATCTGCTTGTGCTGATCGAGAAGGACAAGCAAAGCTTAGAAAAGGACAGGCTCGTAAAAGAGCTGGAGCTCCAGGCACTGCAAAGCCAGATCAATCCGCATTTCTTGTTCAATACGCTGAATGTGCTGTCCAAGCTCGCACTCCTCGAAGGAGCGGAGCAGACAAGCGACCTGATCGTGTCTATGTCCAACCTGCTGCGCTACAGCCTGCGGCGGCTGGATCAGCCTGTGACCCTGCAAGACGAGCTGACGCACGTGCAGGAATATTTCGCCATTCAGCAAGCCCGCTTCCGCGACCGGGTCCGCTTCGAGCTCAAGGCGGACGAGTCTGCGCTTGGAGCGGAAATACCGGCGCTGACGATTCAGCCGCTCGTGGAGAATGCGTTCCTTCACGGTATTGAAGGCATGGAGCATGGAGCCGAAATCCGGCTGAGCATTACCACCGCGGAAACGGGGGAAGCCGTCATTTCCGTGACGGATAACGGTAAAGGCATGAGCGAGGAGACCAGAGATGCCCTGCTTCGTCTGGAATCGCCGGCAGAACCGCGGCAGTCGACCGGTATAGGACCGTCAACGTGTTTAAGCGGCTTCTCCTGTTCTACGAGCGGACCTCTCTCGATTCGCTCGTCTCGCTGGAGAGCCGTCCCGGACAGGGGACGACCGTCACGATCCGTATTCCCCGCAGAAAGGAGGCTGACCCATTGCATGTACCGATTGCTGATCGCCGATGACGAGGCGCTGGAACGCGAGGGGCTGGAGTGGATTATCCGGCGCCATATGCCGGAAACGTTCGAGGTCATTCATGCCGGGAACGGCCGTGAAGCCATCCAGCTCGCCGAGGAGCATCGTCCCCATGTGCTGTTAATGGACGTCAATATGCCGGGTATTCAGGGCCTGGCCGCCCTGCGGGAAATCCGCTCCTTCCTGCCGGATGCCAAATCCGTGCTGGTCACGGCTTACGATTATTTCGCCTACGCCAAAGAGGCCCTGACGTTAGGGGTCAAGGAATATATCGTAAAGCCCGCCCGCCGGGAGCAGGTGGTCCGGACATTGCAGCAGCTCGTGGAGGAGCTCGACCGGGAGAAGCTCAAACGGGCCGAGGAGCTGAAGCTGCGCGACCGCGTGTCCCGGCTGCAGCCGCTGGTCGAGAATGAGCTTGCCCTGATGTTCATGGTGGATCAGGTGCTGGACGCGAATGTGGAGCAGCTGGCCGATTGGCTCGATTTCCCCCTCGACTGGGGAACCGCGCTGGTCGTCGCCTTTCCCGAGCAGGTCTACTCGCTGGATAAGAAAAAAATTTACGATGCCGTCCGCGGCTTCGCCAAGCATCACGCGGCTTTCTCCTGCATCGTCAGCTCTCTCATCGACCGCCACATGGCGATTTTTGCGCACAGAGACCCGGACGACCGTGAGCCGGGATGGAGCCGGCTGCTCGGCCAATACGGACAGAAGCTATGCGAGCTGGCGGAAAGACAGCTCGGCTGCACCGTCTCCGTCGGCATCGGCACCTCCCGGCATGGCGCGGACGGCCTGCGCACCTCGTATTTCGAAGCGGTATTCGCATCAACCTATGAGGATTACGGCCATGTGTGCCACTTCGAGCAGCTGAAGCAGCCGGGAAGTCCTTCCGCTCCTGCGGATGAGCCAGACGCCGCACGGCGGTGGACACGGCGAGAATATCGCGAGCCGCTCTTACGTTATTTCGGCGCTGCAGCGAATCCGCGAGGAACGCGAGCAGCAGACTTTGAGCGTGCTCGACCGGGCACAGGGCTATATCCGGGAACGCTTTACGGAAGAGCTCTCGCTGGAGGAAGTCGCCGACTTCGTCCATTTGAACCCTCATTACTTCAGTAAAGTATTCAAGCAGCAGGTCGGCGAAACGTTCATTGATTTCTTGACGGGACTGCGCATTGAGAAAGCCAAGGAGCTCATCCTGTCCGAAAAGCTTAGTCTCAAGGAAGTCTGCTTCGCGGCAGGCTACAACGACCCGAACTATTTCAGCCGCGTCTTTAAGAAAGTGACCGGCCTGACCCCGACCGAATACAGGGCGCAAGCCAAAGCCTAGTTAAAAATCCATGTTCCCTCAGCGGATGGACATGGATTTTTTTGCGTTCCGGAGAACAAAATTATGCTACTTGCCGACGGCCCTTCTCCAAATCGGTCCCCAGCCCATTTTAATGCGGCAAGAACACAATTTAGTGCTGTTGATTCGAAATAAGCGGCTTCCCGCCGCATGCTATAATGAATCTCGCTTCCCTATGAAGCGCAGGAGAGGATACTTCAATCATATCATTAAAGCCCTTCCATAATTCCCCGTTCAAGGGGTTATCGATGCTTGAATTGAAAGGAGATGCGCTGCAATGAGCTCCACAGCCAGCATGCCAAATGAACCGCAGCAGGTAAGTATGAAATTCGTCACCCTCGTTTCCATTGTAGCCGCCTTGGGCGGATTGTTGTTCGGCTTCGATACGGCCGTCGTATCGGGCGCTATCGGTTTTATGCAGTCCAGGTTTGATCTGAATGAAGTCGAGGTCGGCTGGGCCGTATCCAGCTTAATTATCGGCTGTATCGTCGGAGCCGCCGGGTCCGGCGTCATGAGCGACCGGTTCGGCCGCAAAAAAGTGCTGATTTTCGCCGCGATCCTTTTTATCATCGGCTCACTCGGATCCGCGCTGCCCGATACGTTCACAGGCTATATTATCGCCCGTATGATCGGCGGTCTCGGTATCGGCATCACTTCCACCCTGTGTCCGTTGTACAACGCGGAAATCGCACCGGCCGCCTACCGCGGCAGGCTAGTAGCGCTGAATCAATTCGCCACGGTCACCGGTATTTTCCTCGTCTACTTCGTGAACTCCGGCATTGCCGGCTACGGAGACGACGCGTGGGATATTGCAATGGGCTGGCGCTGGATGTTCGGCATCGGCGTTCTCCCCGGCCTGCTGTTTCTGATTCTGTTGTTCTTCGTGCCTGAAAGCCCTAGATGGCTGATCAAGCAGGACAGGCCGCTTGAAGCGCTGCCAATTCTGCTCAAAATCCACGGAGACGATCTCGCCAGACAAGAAGTGCTGGACATTAAAGCTTCATTTAAGGAAGAGAGCGGTTCGCTGCGTCAGCTGTTCCAGCCTGGTCTGCGGGTCGCGCTGATCGTCGGTGTCGTGTTAGCGGCTCTCCAGCAGGTAACCGGCATTAACGCCGTAATGTATTACGCACCGGAAATTTTCAAAGCGACAGGCGCCGGAACGAACGCTTCCCTGGTGCAGACGATTCTGGTCGGACTTATTAATTTCCTGTTCACGATTCTGGCGCTGTGGCTGATCGATAAAGTCGGCCGCAAGGCACTGCTGCTCGTAGGCTCCGGCCTGATGACGCTCAGTCTTGCCGTCATTGGCGCAGCCTTCCATACAGGGCATACGTCAGGACCGCTCGTTCTCATTTTCATTCTGCTCTATGTCGCTTCCTTTGCCGTTTCGCTGGGACCGGTCGTCTGGGTCATTCTGTCCGAGATTTTCCCGAACCGCATCCGCGGCAAAGCAACGGCCATCGCTTCCATGGCTCTCTGGATGGCGGATTATATCGTGTCCCAGTCGTTCCCTCCCATGCTCAATACGGCGGGACCCGCTATGACGTTCTGGATCTTCGGGCTGATGTCCCTGTTCACCTGCTTCTTTACCTGGCGCGTCGTACCGGAGACGAAAGGACGCTCGCTCGAAGAGATCGAAACGCTCTGGACCGACGGCTCTGCCGCTTCTGCCGCTTCTCCCGCTTCTTCCGCTTCTACCGCTGCCAAGCCTCAGGGAGATTACCCTGATCCGGAGTCCGGGGCATGGGTCAACGGCAAATAAAATAAATAAGACATGTTCAAGGCTGCCTGCGGAAGGCAGCTTTTTTCTTTACCCGCCAATTGCAGCTTTCCATTCCATATGAAAATACAGAAAAGCGATGCTTAGCGGCTAGACTTTTCTGCAACGATACTCCTCACTTTCCTTAAGACTTTCCCGAGAGCCTCAGTCCTCTTCAGCCTGCGGCGCTTCCCCCTCAAAGTGATTGTATGATACAATTACTTTGACATTGACTTTGTCCCTTCTTTATCGATAAATTACTAGGAGATGTACAGAATACAAAGTAACTCTAAAAAAAGGTGAGGCCCTATGAAAGACAATGACTTGGTGGAAATCATCAATTACCAAATGGCTATCCTCGTTCGCCGCGGCACCTCCGCCGTCAAGCTCGGCAATCTGGAGCGTTCCCATTATCTTTTGCTGCAGCATTTGTCGGATTTCGGGGCTATCGGCGTCAAAGCGCTGGCCGACGAATTTCATCTTGACGTCTCCACCGTGAGCCGTCAGGCAGCCGCCCTGGAAGCCAGGGGCTACGTTCAGCGTTTGCCCGATCCCGACGAACCGGCGGGCAAGCTCCTTTGAGCTTACGGAGCTCGGCCGGCAGGAGCTGGAGGAAACCCGCCAGGCGCGCATTCAGCGATACAACCGGCTGCTGTCCGAATGGTCTCACGAAGACCGGGAAAAATTTGCCGAGCTGCTGTCCCGGTTCAACCGGACGTTTGTCGAGTAGGAACAGCCGGCAGCAGCTTATTGTTCATCATCCGCTTCAATGCCGGCCCGGCCGCCTCGCTAAAGAGAACCGCTAAAAAACCGCTACGAAGCGTATAGAGGTATGGAGCATGGCTCGACCGCCGGGGTTCGACCGTTGAAGTCCCGGATTTTTCCGGTCCGTTTTAGACGGTCATTAAATCCAGAAACTGAGGCGGATGCCTGCGCTTTGAAGCACGACTTCCGCATTCTCCCTCCTTCTTTCTCGGCGGTTCCTCCCTGCAGCCGGCTTTTTGGCCTGCTCGCCACTTCCCTTCCACCTAGGAGATCAGCTTCGTCTGCTTCGCCTTCTCCGCAACCTTCCTCGTATAGCCGCTCAGCGGCTTTTTCAAAGCCAGCGCTACGACGTAGCAGAGTAATATAAATCCGATCAGCATCACGATATCCCGTATCGCTGCGCGCCATAAAATGCCCCCGACCGCCTCGCGCATGGCGCCGACCGCATAGGTAAAAGGCACGAACGGATTCAGCCTTTGAAAGAAAACGGAAGAAGTGCTGACCGGAAACGTCCCGCCGGAGCTCGAAAACTGCAGTACCAGAAATATAATCGCAAGCCCTTTCCCGATATTGCCGAACACCGAAACGAGCGTATAGGTGATCGTAACGAACACCATGCTGATCAGCATCGCAAACAGGACAAAGCACAGCTTGTTCACCACATACGTTCCAAGCAGGAAGAAGTCGCCCAGTGATACTATCAGCGCTTGGCACAACCCGATCGTAAGAAAAATGCACATACGGCCGAAGTATACCTCGTAGCTTTTATACCGATGATCCCCGTCCTCCACATCGACTCTCATTAACGATACCAGCAGCATCGCCCCGACCCATAGCGACAATGTCGTATAAAAAGGAGACATGGCCGAGCCATAGTTCGGAATCGGGAACTTCTTCTCTTCTTTAATTAGTACAGGGTTCGCGAGAAAATCGCTCTCCTTGGTCGTATCGTTCTTCAGCCAGTCCAGCAGCTCGTCGAGGTTTCCCTGTCCCTGCAGCTGCCGGATCTGATCCGCCGCCTTATGGACGGCCTCCTCGAAGCCGGGCAGGTCGTTACGAACCAGCTCCGCCGTCCGGTGCACCGCATCCTCCACCTCGGGAAACCGGTTCTGGTACAGATCGGAGATGCTGTGCAGCTCCGCCTCGGCAGCCGGCAAATCGTTGCGTACAAAATCCGCCGCATGATGCAGCCTCTGTTCGGCCTTAGGCAGGTCATTGCGGATCAACGGTGCAGCTTCGTTCACCGCCGCTGCGAATTCATCCATCCTGCTTTGAAGCGCCGCGACGGCTTCATGCACCCTTGTGCGGATTTGCGGCAGATCCTTTTGCAGAGCGTCCAGGCCGCTTTGCATGAACTGGATGCCTGCAAGGGCGTCCTGCAGCGCCGCCTTCACATCCGGCAGCTTCCCTGCTCCCGCCTTCAGCACGTCGGCCGTTTTCACGGCGGCAGCTTGAAGCTCCTTGATCGCCCGGGTGATCGCCGGAGCAATTTCCGTATCGTAGCTGCCAATCAGGCTGCCTAAAGCGCCGCTCGCCTCCTTGGACAATGTATGCAAGCGGTTCGACCAGCCCCTTGGCCGGCTTTTCTCCTTGCTGAACGGCAGTGATAATAGCCCGGAGCGTCCGGGCCTGCTCGTTAAAATTCGTGCCTATCGCGGTCAATCGGCTGATCGGTTCCTGCAAAGGCTCGCCGGGCAGCATGGAATTCAGCCTTGCCAGCAAATCGGCCTGCCGTTCCAGCACCGCTGCCGCCTTAGTCAGCCGCTCTGCGACGAAGCCTGCCGCTCCCAACAGCGGCTTGGGATCAATGTCGGCATTTTGCAGCTGCTCCGTTATTTGTGTTACTGCATCTGCAGTCTGCTGCATCAATATCAAATTTTGCTTAACGACAGGGATCATGGCTTGAAAGGCTGCATCGTTGTTCTGCAAAAATTCGCTGAGCCGTCCCGCCAGTTCTCCTCCGTTAGCCGCAATCGCCTCCAGCTTCGGCAGGGACTCCAGTGCGGTCGTTACTGCGCCATTTAACTTACGGGCGTCGTCAATCGCCTGGTTTAACACCGGTCCCGCCTTATCTGCATTGGCATCCAGCTCCGCAGCGCGGCTGACGATTCTCTGCAGCTCCGGCAGCTTCTCCTGAATCACCAAAACCTCCTCGGCAGCCTCCTGAATGCGCGGCCAGCGTTCGTCCACCTTCAGAATCGCTTCCCCCGCCCGATCGATTTCGGGAATAAGCTGCTCCAGCTGCACGATTTTCTCGCCTTTTTCCCGGATGGCGGGCAGCTTTTGCTCAATTTCCAGCGCTTTGCCGCCAATTCCCTCGATTTCGGGCAGCCGCTGCTCCAGCTCCAAGATGCGGCTCTCGATTTTCCTGATCGTCGGCAGCTGCTGCTCGAATTCCACTCCGAGCTCTTTCATTCGAGCCAGCACGGTCTCGCTGACCGTCTTTATAAAATTTTCGCTGATCTGGGTCGTCACATTCGTCGCGCCTTTATCCGTAATTTTGGGCGCTACCGCATTGAGCTTTTCATTGACCGTATAAATAATTTCCGGCTTCTGGGCGCTTCCATCCAGCACACTCGCCAGCTTACGGGAGAAATCCGCAGGAATCAGCAGGCGCGCATAATAGGTTCCCTGCTCGACTCCGCGCAGTGCCTCCGCGTCATCAATGAAAACCCAGCCGAGCTGATGGTTATTATGAAGGCCGGCTACGACCTCGTTCCCGATATTCAATGCCTTTCCTTTAACGGTGGTTCCTTCGTCCAAGCTCGTCACGGCAATTTGAATGCCGGAAGTATTGCTGTACGGGTCCCACATTGCCTTCAGATTAACCCAAGCATAAACCGAAGGCAGGACGGCCAAAGCGATCATTAGCAGCAGCCCGGTCGGCACCCTGGCAATATTGAGCAGATCCGTTCGATAAATGCCGATTATTTTTTTCATTCCGCACTCACTCGATTTCTTCATTTATTGTTTAATTTAACCTTAGTACCCTTTTATCATTCGACAGAACCAAGCCAGCCGTCTTGTTAGACTTCAATAAATTAAAGCTCCGCCCTCCTGGCAAATGTCAATAAATAATAAAGTTTTACTATAATTAGGAAAAAAGTATGTTGTTTCACAAAAGGGCACCCATTATTATGGTAACATGTGTAAAAATGAGTGCTTTCTACAAATTTCGGCACTTAGCAAAATCAAAATTTGGAGGTTTTTGTCCCATGGTAAGCTCTACCCAAATTCGCCAGACTGCAAGAGACAGTCTGCGAAACAACTGGCTTCAAGCCGTTGCGGTTACACTGATTTACTGCCTTATTTTTATTGTGATCGGCTTCATTCCTTTCCTCGGAGAGATTGTCACCTTCGTTATCGCCGGTCCCCTCATTCTCGGTTTCTATGTCTACCATCTGAAGCTAATTCGCGGCGAAAATCCGGACGTCAGCCTTCTGTTCAGCGGGTTTAACCAGTTTCTCCAAACCTTCGTTCTGTATCTGCTGACCAGCATTTTTATATTTCTGTGGACGTTGCTGCTGATTATCCCCGGAATTATCGCTTCACTGCGATATTCCATGGCTTACTTTATCATGAACGACAATCCGGGAATGACTGCCGTGGAAGCCATCCAAGCCAGCAAAACGATGATGGAAGGGCATAAAGCGGACCTGTTCGTGCTCTCTTTAAGCTTTATCGGCTGGATCCTTCTCGCGGTACTGACACTCGGTATCGGCTTCCTGTGGCTGATCCCGTACATGGCGACTTCCATAGCCGCGTTCTATCAGAATATTAAGGATGACTCGTACTTCTCGCCTAATTACTCCGACGGAGTTCCTATGTGAGCAGTTAGTCGCCTGACTATAGCGTGACAGCTAAAAAAACCGGGCGCGCCTGTGGCGCTCCCGGTTTTTTGGGGTTTATTCGTTCAGTCTAATTAATCAAAATCGTAGCGCTGCTCAGCCCACGGGTCTCCATACATATGGTACCCGTTGCGCTCCCAGAAACCCGGCTTATCCTTCTCCATAAACTCCAGACCGCGCAGCCATTTGGCGCTTTTCCAGAAATACAAATGAGGGACGACAGCCCGTACCGGATAGCCGTGCTCGGGGCTCAGCGTCTGGCCGTTGTGCTTCAGGCCAAAGAAAGACGTCTCCCGCAAAAAATCGTCCAGCGGCAGGTTGGTCGTCCATCCGTGCTCCGCATGAAGCATGACAAACCTCGCTTCAGGCTTCAGCTTCACCCGCTTCATGACTTCACCGACGGCGATGCCTTCCCACACGTTGTCCAGCCTGAACCATGTCGTTACACAATGAATATCATTCGTAAATTCCCGCTGCGGCAGCGCAGTAAACTCCTCATAGGTTAACGTGACTTCCTCTTCAACCAGCCCGAATAACCGAAAATTCCAGGTGCTCAAATCGTTATAGTAAGGAACGCTGCCATAATGAAGAACGGGAAAGCCCTCCGTCAGCGTCTGTCCCGGCGGAACCCGGCCTCCGGCATGCTCCCTCGTATCCATTTCTCTCATACCCATCAGCCTCCTCTGCCGCTATAGCAGCTGTATGTAAAGGAATGCGGGCGATTGAACCGGCCAGTCCCAGAATAACCGGGAATTCACAGCGGCCGCAGCCCGTACCTATATTATATCCCTACGGCCGTTGACTCTACCAAATTATCCTTGGGTACCGGAAACCGGACCTCTACCGTCGTTCCGACATTCACCTGGCTTGTAATCGACAGGCGGCCCCCATGATGCTCGATGATCCTCCGGCTGACCATCAGCCCAAGCCCCGTGCCGCCTTCCTTCGTTGTAAAGAACGGTTCCCCGAGCCGGGACAGCTGCTCCTCAGGAATGCCGCACCCCTGATCCACGATCCGCAGAACAATCTGATCCTCTGCCGGGTCCGCCGTCAGCTCCAGTACAATCAGGCCCTCCTGGTTCATCGCTTCAATCGAATTTTTCAAAAAGTTTATGATGACCTGCTTGATTTGATTCGGGTCGCAATGAACCAGCGTCTTGGCGGCGCTGCACTTGAATTCAATGGCAATGCTCTTCATGACCGCTTGAGCCGCAATCAGGGCGGATACGCCTCCGACCAGCTCTTGCAGATGAACCGGGCGCAGCTGAACGGACTGCGGCCGGGACAGCATCAGCAGCTCGCTGACAATCAATTCGATCCGCTCCAGCTCATCGTTCATAATTAACAAATATTTCGGTATTTGATGATCCGCGTTCTTCATCAATTTGATAAATCCCTTCAGCGCTGTAAGGGGATTGCGGATTTCATGCGCGACGCCTGCGGCCAATTGCCCGACGACCGACAGCTTTTCCGAATTGCGCAGGAACTCGTCCTTCTTCTTCTGAACGGTCACGTCCTTAACCAGCACATAGCAGCCTGCAAGCTGCTGGCGGATAATGATAGGAGCCGGTGTAATCACCAGATCCAGCACCGCGCCCTCTTTATGGTGAATCCTCATTTCATAGGAATCCTGAGCATTTCCCTGAATCAGCAGCCGGAACTTCGCATCCGCTTCCGCCAAATCCGCAGGATAGACAAGCTCGCTAAAGTGCATGGCCAGCAGTTCTTCCGTGAGGTAGCCTGAAATTTTCTCGGCTGCCGGATTGACCGAGGTAATATAGCCGTCCAAATCCAGCGAAATAATAGCGTCCGAGCTGTATTTTTTGAGCGACATGTAGCGGTCGGCCGACTCTTCCAGCTGCTGCAGCATTTTTTTACGCTCCGTAATGTCCTGCAGAGTGCCTACCATGCGCTCCGCTTTCCCCTGCTCATCAACCATCACGATGCCTTGAGTATGGACATGCTTTTCAATACCTGCAGCGGAAATAATGCGGCATTCCAGGTTATACGGCTCTCCTTCCAGCGCCCTGCGGATCGAATCCTGAAGCAAGTCCTTATCCTCCGGATGGACATACTGAGGCAGCAAAATCTGCCTGCCGGACAGCGGTGCCGAGTGAAGGTCAAACACTCGCAGAAACTGCTCCGACCAGACGACCTCATCGGAAAGGATATCCCATTCCCAGCTGCCGATGGAGGCGATGTTTTGCGCTTCCGCCAATTTTTTCTCGCTGCGGATCAGCGCCTGCTCCGTCAAAGTCCGCTCCGTAATATCGCGGCCGACGCCGATAATCTTCTGCACCTCGCCGAGCTCGTCGCGGATAAACTTCAATGTCGTCTCAAACCATACATAACGGCCATCTTTATGCAGCACGCGGCAGGTAAACTTATCGATATCTTCAAACTGCCTCGCTGCCACCGCTTGGACATCGTCGGGATGAAAAATTTCAAACTGGTGCCGTCCGATCATCTCCTCAGGTTCATAGCCCAGCAAGCTGCGAACCGAAGGCGACACATACTCGCAGATTCCCGTAGGGGAATTGCAGGTGATAATATCGATAGCATGCTCCAGGATGGTTCGCTGTCTGTCCTCGGTTAAAAAATCGTCTCCGGCGGATGGCATCTCCGCCTTCCTTTCCAGGAATATCATGCTCAGCATGACAGGAGAGCCTTCCTCGTCCAACAGAGGGGACATCGTCAAGGATACCGCGATAGCCTCACCGGAACGGCTTATGCAGTGAATCTCCGCCGTTTGTCCGATGCTCTGTCCAGCGCTTTCTTCGGGGGCAAAAGCTTGACGTACGCAATGGTCGAACCGTACATCATCCCCCGCGCACAGTAACGACCGGGCGGATAAGGAAAGCAGCTCCTGTTCCCTGTAGCCCAGCAGCGCGCACAAGGCTGGATTGACCTGTACCCATTGTCCCTCTCCCGTTGCCAGGGCCATACCTATAGGCGATTGCATAAAGGCTTGCTTGTAAAATGTATTGTAATCTGGGTTCAACGGATTCAAGCTGCGAAAAGCCTCCTTTTATCCTGTCCAATCTCTCTCTAGTTGTACCTTCTACCTGCGGGACAGCTTCCGTTCATGGGCAAGCAAGCTCTCCGCCGCCCGACGCAAGGGCAGTCAGCCTCTCAACCAATAAATGCGAAGGCAGAACCCGGTCCGCCCGAATGAGACAAGCCTCCGGATCCTCCAGACAATCAAGAAAATGCCGGACGGCGCCGGCAAAGCCGCGGCGATGAAGTATCGTATCCCAGCTGCCGAAAGAAGCATGGCTCGGCAGGGCTCCCTGCTCCGACCAAACTCCAGCCTCCATGTTCACCACTTCTGCGGAACGGCTGCCTCCGTGAAGCTCCAGCTTCTCGAGATCGCTGCCCGCTCTTCGCACCATGCTGAACTGACCGGTGCCTCCGCTTCCGTCGCCGTTCGTAAAGACGAGGCTGCCCGCTCCCAGCAGCAGCTGCTTCTCCGCGTTGGCGTTCTGGACGTACTGCAGCTCTCCATACTCATCTCCGCCCAGCCAAAGAAGCAAATCCAGCATATGAATCAAATCGTCATATAACGTGTGCATGGCGCTGTGAAGCTGCAGCTTCGTTCTATGCTTCTGGACAACGCACAGCTCAAAGCCGCCTGCCGCCTCCAGCCAGGCCTTTGCCTGCACGTACATGGGGGCAAATCGTCGGTTAAATCCGACAGCCAGCAGCTTCTGTTGTTCAAGCGCATACGAAGCCAGCGCCTTTGATTGTTCATAGCTGTAAGACAAAGGCTTGTCTACATAGACCGGCGTTCCGTGCCGAAGGCAGGACATGACAATATCGAAATGCGTTTCCGTAGGACTGTGCACGAATACGGCGTCTAGTCCCTCTTCAAGCAGGGATTCGACAGATCTGTGCCGTCCGGCTATCCGGTATTGCTCGGCGATCCGCTGTACGGTCGATTCCGTCCTGCTGCTTATCCCCGCCAGCTCTACGTGCGGATCGGCTGCCAGCAGAGGCAGATAAACCTTCTCAGCAATATCGCCGAGCCCGATGAGCCCTATTCTTTTTTTCATGGGAACCCTCCGTACTTACAAAAAATTGACATGACTGAAATCGACAATTCTCTTTAATATGCCGCTGTCCTTATGGTAGAATAGGATATTGTAAGTTTTATTATTTTGCATTCAATCTGGGGGAGCGCCTTCTCATGTTCAGAAAACAATATTGGATCTTATTCGGCTCCGTTCTTGTCTTTATCGGCTTGATCTTAGCCGCCATTGCGCTGCAATCGGACCTTTTCCTGTATGCGGCCAGCGGGCTGCCGCTGATCATCTTTTACGTGCTGCCGGATATTAAGCAGCATCAATTCATCCGCATGAATAAGGACCGCGGCAAAGTCAAGCTGGTACAGCAGAATAGCGGCGACGAGTCGTTCATGATTCTTTCATTTCAACCGGACTTTATACGTTGGGAATGCAGCAAGCTGTACTTTCATTTAAACGATATTTTGACCGATGTTCCCGTAGCATCGCCATCCTCTGGTCCCATCGAGGCGTCTATCGCGGTGCTGCCCTTCGATCTTTCCGCCCATCGCAGAAAATCCGGATGGATTGGCGTCAATCTGGAGCAGCTCGTTCAGCGCACAGCTAAACTGTCTTACACGACCGATGAAATTACGCGTCTAGTCATTAGGACCCAAGACCTGGAATCCGTCGCTCTGGACATGGTCGCTGCTTCCAAGCCGGCGGCAGTAAGCAAGAGTAAGAACAAAAGCAAGAGTATCTCCGCTTAATGCGTGCTTCTGTGTACCCATACAACCGTCTCGCCCGTATAACGCGCGAGACGGTTTTTTTATCCTTCAGAAGACCCAGATTGACTGCAGTTAATTAGCTGTAATAAGAAGCCGCCGTTTCTTGTACGACCTGCTGCATAGGCAGATGGTACGGACACTTTTGCTCGCACAACGGTTTCTCCTTACAGGGCTCATAGTCGGCACAGGAGGTAATACTTTCTTTCTGCTTCTCGAAGAAACCGTGTCCTTTGGGCAGCAGGCCGAGCGTTTTACGAATTTGGCTTGAAATCATAATATCCGGAATTTTCACATCGATGGGACAGGAGCAATAATTGCAGCGCCGGCAGTTATGGCCGCCCAAATCATGCGCCAGCTGCACCAGCTCTTGACGTTCCTCCGCTTCAACCTCATGGTCCATGGCTGCCAGATTCTGCTTCACTTCATCGACACTGACCATACCGGAAATAATTACGTTTACATCCTGGCTGTAAGGATACCGAATCGCCTTCTCAACCGGCTGAATAAATCCGCCGGACAAAGGCTTCATGGCTACTTTCCCCATCCCCAGCTTCGTCAATGCCGGAATCAGCTCATCCGTGGCGAACGGTTGGGCCAGGTTCAAGTGAAACAGCACCTGATCGAACTGTCCTTTGGCGATCCATTTCGTCAATAAATCCGGCCGGTGACCGGTGATTCCAATAAACCGCACCTTTCCTGCAGCCTTCATCTCCAGCGCCGCTTGGTAGGCTCCGTTGTCAGCCATCGCCGCTCTAAATTCATCGACATAATTCACATAGTGAATCTGCAGCAAATCGATAACATCCGTTTTCATTCGCGCAAGACTGCGTTCGATTTCTTCCTTTGCGGAGGCGTAGTCCCGCTTGTTCGTTTTGGTGGCCAAAAAATATTCCGAACGGCGGTGTGAAATGCTTTGCCCGATAATTTCTTCGCTGTTCCGATAGCCTGCAGCCGTATCTATGTAGTTAATACCGTTATCCAGAGCGTAATTCAAGGCCGCATCGGCCTGCTCGAACGGTACGCCGGGCAAATTCATCGCCCCGAAGCCTAATGCAGACACCCGGCAGCCCGTCTGTCCAAACATGCTGTATCTCATGGAATATATCCCCTATTCGCTTAGTATCGAAATCCTACTTTCCCTCTCAACTATTCATTATTTTATCACAAGACAAGGACTGCGTCATGAGAGCGTTTCAAAAAAAACGATAAAAAAATGCACAGCAGCCAAATATTGGTCCGCTGTGCCCTTGATTTTTTTAAGATTTTCTAAACCAGTCGAAAATATGTAGTCGGTCTGTGTCCGCAGCCTGGACAGGTGCTTTTGTTTTCGTTTTCTGTTCCAAATTTTGCACCGCTTCATCCTTTTTCCGGTCATCGGATGATTTATTGTCTTTATCCTGCTGCCTACTGCGGTTGTTGTCATTCTTCTGGTCGTCTTTATTAGAATTGTCCGTGCGCTTACCGTCCTGCTTATCATTATCTTGCTTATCATTATCCTGCTTGTCGTCATCTTTCTTGCCGTTATCTTTCTTGTTGTCGTTCTTCTGATTGTTCTGGTTGCTCTCATTCTTCTGGCTGTCGTTCTTCCGGCCGTCGTCCTTGTCGGCCTCATTTTGCTTGTTATCATTTTTCCTGGGGTCGTTGCGGTTATCGTCGTCCCCCCGGCCATCGCTCTTCTTATTGTCGTCATCCGAATCGTCATCCTTATTACTCCCTGGACGGGCATTGCCGGGCGCTGTTACTCCCGGCTTGCTGCCGCCCGGCATAATATGATCGGACGAAGGTGTATTCGGTTTGGACGGGAACCTGCCGTTATCTTTCTTGTCGTTATCTTTCTTATCGTCGTCTTTCTTGTTGTCATCCTTTTTATTATCGTCTTTTTTATCTTTAGAGTTATTCGATGAATTAGTGCTTCCTGTGCTTCCGGTCGTACCGGAGCCAGGTTTTATCGGATTGTTCCTGCCGTTGCTGTTCCCCTTACTATTGTCTTTGTTAGATTTTTCTTTTTTCTTCTCCTCGAGCTTTTTATCCAGCTCACCCGATTTCTCTTCCTCAACCAGCTTCTTAAAGGTATCCTTGTTCGGCATTTTCGCCGGCTGCACAATGTCATCCTTGCTATCCTGATGTTCCTTCACGAATTGATGGACCGATTCTTTCTTCAGGTCATCGATGGTTATAGGCACGCCGTTGCTTTTGGCGTTCAAGTATACGGAATATTTACCCATTGAGACACCTGTTTTGCTTGCTTCTTCACGCACTTCCTGCGGGGCGGCAAAAGCCTCCACCTGATAGCTGCTCACTTGATCTGGATGCGTCGTCTTGATGTGATTGGTTACCTGCTGCCGTAGCTTTTCAGCAATTTGCTCGTCATTGAGCTTCGCATTGGCATTGACGACGGAACTAGCAATGACAATGTCCGCTTCTCCCTTGGCCAGCGACTTCTGTTCCGCTTTGTCCAAGAGGGAAGCTGTTACGGATTCCATTGGTTTTCCTTTGTAATCGATGGCCTGAATCAAATCGGAGCCATCATCATTCAGACCGCGAAGCTCGAGCACCTGCTCTTTCTCATCAATCCCCATTTCAATGGATGGATTGATATCCAGCGACACGTAGGCAACGACCTCGGAGCTGCCCATTTTGCCTGCAAAGCTGGCGAATACTACCAGGCAGAACACGACCGCCGCAACGACTGCGGACCGGCCGGCTACAGACGGACTGCGCCAATTGACGCCAGCGTCAGCGTATATAATTTCCTCGCCGATTTCGCAGGAGCGATTTCTGCGGGAAATACGGTCGAACTTGCCGTCCTGACGCATAACGATGATGCTTTTGTCCGTCATCTCCATGACGATGCCTTTATTCATTGACTTCCCTCCTTTCCGTAAATTCTTCATCCTCTTTAATATATAGATAGTCCCGAAGATAAGGAAAAGGCCCGTTGTATATTAATGCGACGGCAATAATAAACTTGCGGTTTCTCTCCAGCGTCTTGCGGGATACCTTGACGAAATCAAGCAGCTCCTTGATCGGAAGCATCCGTTTGGTCAGCATAATCCGCATCAAATTGTAGTCTCCGGACAGCTGTTTGCCTATCACAAACAACGCCTGCCGGGAATCGCTATGCTTTGGGGAACCGTCGACCAAATCGGAGAACTGGATGCCGAATTCGGCCAGGCACCGGTTTAATTCTGTAATTTCGCTCCTCCGCTCCTCCATCCCCTTCTGTTTCTCGTATTGCTCGATCGCCTGGTGGATTTCCACCGGATTGACGACATTATCCTCTTCATCCTCCACGTCGAATTGACTATAAGGAATTTGCTGCGAGAATCGCTGCTCCTTGCGGACATAGTCAATTAACCGGCGCCGCATAACCTGCTCGGCAAATCCGAGAAAGGAGCGGCCCGCTTGCGGGGAAAATTGGTTTATCGCTTCATTAAAGGCGCCTAGGGCGATACTAAACTCATCATCTCTTGCCGGGTCCACATATCTTTTGCAAAATCGGCTTGCTACCTTCGCAACGTACGGCTGATAGTCCGTAATAAACTGGTTGCGCAGGCGTAAATCACCCTCTTGAATCCGAATCACTACTTGCTCCGGTGTTTGTGAATCCGATATTTCAGGGTGGGAAGACTGACGTTTTCCAAGAAATTTCTTAAATAAAACGAGCAGCATCGTTCCACCTCACACTATATTTTTTCGCTGTCATCATGTTGAATACGGGGGTCGGGTCAGGCTACCGTTCATATTATATCACAGGTGATAGCTGGAAGGCCCGCCGGCCCTCTTACAAAGAAACGACGCCCCGAAAAAAAGAGACGTCGTCACAATTCCATTATGTCAAGCCGCGCATGCTTTTCTTGTTCTTTAGCTTACTCTTACGCTGGCTCAGGATGTTGAGTCGCCGCTTCAGCTGCTCCTCCCATTCGACATCGCCTATCGTCTTCGCGACCATCAACAGGTCCAGAGACATATCAATTTGACTGCGCACAACCTCCAGAGGATCCTCATCCTCATGATTGACACAGTTTTCATTTAATTCCGCATCACTGCGGTTATCCACGTATTCCTGAAAATCCACTTCCGTCGCGCCGTCGCCATGCGCATATTCGGCCAAAATCTCATACTCGCTTTCAACCAAATGGTGCACCTCCACCCGGTGACAAACCGGACAGAACAACAACGGAACATTGTGGATCTGGGTTCGTATATGTTTTAAGGTTCCCTTCGTCCCAATCATACTGGCGCCACAGCAAAAACTCATCAATCACGCCTCCTTCAAGGATAAACGGCTTCTTCATTCTCACCAGGCCCGAGGCGTTCAGCTGCCGTCAAAGCAAAGGCTGAGAACGGATTGCGTTGGTCTAAGGCAGGCCAGATATGCCATACAGCATACCTGGGTCTGCATAAATAGCGATTCCATATGTATTCGACCTGACCCGGCGAAAATCCTCTTTTTTTGTCGCAGGAATATGCAGACAATTCCTTCCTCCCCTCCGCTGCGCGTCTTCCCGCTCTTTTAAGCAGGCACGCCCGAGTAAGGCCTTATCCATCCTATGAGAGCAGGCCCCTACTTTATGATGGCCGTGTAATTCTAATCCTGCACTTGGCGGCATAAGCTGAAATAAATCGACGTATTTCGAAGGGAGAGGGTAAGTTCAATGAAGTATATTTCCATTGGTTGCAAGCAGATCGCTTTTGTCAGCTATGATGACCAATCCTCCCAAATCCGCATCCAGTACCATACCGGTCAAACCGAGATTTGTGACGGGATTAACCAGGATCAGGTTCAGCGGCTGCTGCAATCGGATAACCCGTATGATTTGATCATGCACTGGACCCAGCGCCCGCAAATCGCTCCTCAGGCTTAATATGCCTCCAAAGGCTTGGCCGGCATCCCGCTCACCATCTCCGCTCTCGGGTGGAGATTTATTTTTTATCCCCTCATTTACAAGTATAGTTCTCGCAAAAGGGGTAATAGTAGAGTTATAGACTTCTTTTTCATCATAAATTGAAAAAATTTTCAAAACAGCGCCTGAGTATCCGTTTTCATGCCTGGGGCCGGGATTGACCGTCCAGGAAGAAAAAGGTACTCTGAATGATAAGGTTAGACTGTAAAGGATGTGGTTGGATTGCCAAGACATTTAGTCATCGGAAACGGAAAGTTTTTGATCAACTTAGATGATCACACGTACATGCGAGATTTGTATTATCCTTATGTGGGACAATTAAATCATGTCGGCGGGTACCAATGCAGAGTCGGACTATGGGTTGACGGGTCCTTCTCCTGGCTTAGCGATCCGGAGTGGCAATTTCAGCTGTCCTATGTGGAAGATTCACTGATTACGGAAGTGACCGCAACGCATCCCCGTCTGGGCATTTCCTTATTGATTAATGATGGAGTGCATCAGCGGGAGGACATCTATTTAAAACGCGTCCAAATTCATAACGAATGGGACACGGTGCGCGAGGTGCGCGTCTTCTTCAATCAGGACCTGGTGATCAATGAAACCGAGGTCGGCGATACGGCCGCTTATTACCCCGTCAACAATACCGTGTTTCATTATAAAAAAGATAAATACTTCATGTTCAGCGGCAGTACCGGCCCTGAAGGTGTGCATCAATATACGACTGGCGTCAAACGCTTCTACAATGCCGAAGGCACTTGGCGCGATGCGGAGGACGGCCATCTGATGGGCAACGCGATTGCCCAGGGCTCTGTTGACAGCACGATCAGCTTCAGGCTGCACGTGCCGCCGAAATCGAATGAAACGATGTATTACTGGATGACCGCAGGCAAAAATCTGGAAGAAGTCAAAAAGCTCGACGCCTACGTCAAAGACAGCCATCCCGGCAACCTGCTGGACCGTGTGAAGATTTACTGGCAGCGCTGGGTAAACAAATCGGAGCGCAACTATGGGGATTTGACTCCCGAGATGATCCGCATGTATAAGCACAGCCTGCTGATCGTCCGCACGCAAACGGATGTCAACGGCGCCATTATCGCCGCCAACGACTCGGATATTATGCAGAGCAACCGGGATCATTACAGCTACATGTGGCCACGGGACGGCGCTTTGATCGCATATGCCATGTCCAAGGCCGGATATCAAGGCATGATTACCCCATTTTTCCAATTTTGTGCGAATGTGCTGTCGCCGGAAGGCTATCTGCACCACAAATACAATCCCGACGGAACCGTCGGTTCCAGCTGGCATCCATATATTCACGCAGGCAAAACGCAGCTGCCGATTCAAGAGGATGAAACGGCTCTCGTGCTGTTCGCCCTGTGGCAGGATTTCCAGAAGCATGCCGTCATCGAGCTTCCCCAAAGCTTGTACCGCAAGCTGATCCGGGGCGCAGCCCGCTTCATGTCCAGCTACATCGAGCAGGATCTGAACCTGCCGAAGCCGAGCTACGATCTGTGGGAGGAACGGTACGGCATCTACACTTTCACCGCTTCAGCGGTATACGGCGGTCTGATCGCCGCGGCGAACTTCTGCAATCTGTTCGGCGACGAAGAGCGCAGCAGCAGGTACCGCCATACGGCGGAGCGAATCAAGGCCGGTATCCTCAAGCATTTATGGGACGAGGAAGAGAAGCGCTTTGTCCGCGGCCTCTATTTCGAGAACGGTCAATGGGTCAAGGACCGCACCTACGAGAGCAGTGTCTACGGCATCTTCGAATTCGGCGTGCTGCCGGCGGATGACGAACGGGTTGTCAGTACGATGCAGGCCAATAAGGAGCGGCTGACCATCAAAACCGAGGTCGGCGGCGTCGCGCGTTATTACCATGACTATTACTTCCAACGCTCCTCCGATATTGAGAACATTCCGGGCAACCCGTGGATCATCTGTACACTGTGGATTGCCGAATGGGAAATCGAGTGCGCCAAAACGCTCGCCGATCTGGAATCGCCGAAGCGCACGCTGGAATGGGTCGTACGGCATGCTATGGAGAGCGGCGTTCTGCCGGAGCAGCTGGACCCGTTCGACGGCGGACCGGTGTCCGTTGCACCGCTTACCTGGTCTCATGCCACTTATGTATTGACCGTTGTTAAATATATGGAGAAGTTCAACAAGCTGCAGAGCAAGTAAAATAAGCTTTGCTTTTAAGAAACCCCCACAAAGTGGGGCCTATGCTTCGAAGCAGACTCAGGTACTTTGCGGGGACCCCGAAATTATAAATTCTGGCAAGAAAAAAAGGATCGTATCCCATCCGCTGGGTACGATCCTTTTCCTTTATTTTTGCTGTTCCGACTTCCGTCCATCGGGCGGCCTGTATGCTCAAATCTGCCGGCTATTCTGGATTCTGGCGCCTGGGTCCGCTTCAAGCGACTGCTTATACTCGACGAGCTCGATCTCGCAGCCGGGACCGAGAGTGACGCGATTGCCGCGGACAACCTTAGCCGTTGTCAGCTCCAGCACGATTTCATCGCCCTCAATGACATCCGCGTACAAATGCTTCGCGGCAAACTTGGGCAGAAACGGATTCAGCAGTGTGGAAAGGCCGGACTTGGGACGTACCGTAATTTTCTCTCCGCCAATCTCTTGGGCGCGGCAGGAAAAGTACATCGTCACATCGACCACTCCCGCATTCAACAATCCTTGAATTTGGAAGCCTCCTTTCGCTTCGAACGTTTCCGCTTGACAGTCGCCTTCAATGGTGGCCCCGCCTTCAAGGCGGATCGTTTCGCCCGCGGCCTGCCCTTTAATTTTGATATTCCCCTTTACCTTAAGCTCGTCACAGGCCAAGCTGCCGTCTATGGAGCTTTCCCCGTTCACTTTTAACCGTTTCGCTTCTACAGCCCCGCCAATCCGGGCGCTTCCGTTAATTTCCGCTTCCTCCGCCTTCAAACCGCCTTCCAGCTCGCCGCGTCCATTAATGTGAAGCAGCGTGCATTCCACGTCTCCGTGAACCGTGCCGTCCCCGTTAATTTTCACCTGGCGGAAGGAGCCGCCAGAGGTTGTTCCCTGCCCGTTAATGATCTGATCGCGCTTTTTTTCCTGTTCCATCGTCCATTCCCTCCGTATCTATTATTTAGCCCAGCTTCATCTTAAGCTGTTCAATGCATTCGGCCGCAGAGATCGAAGCCACTACCCGTATCTTCGGTTCGAAATAAAGCTCGCTCGGGCTCGAAACGAGAAGAAAGCCCGATGCGCCCATTTTTCTAAAAAAGACAACCGTACACGGTTTTCCTTGAAATTTGGGGTAATGCTCCTGCAGCGTATGAAGCAATCCCTTCCCTTCCTCCAGCGTCATTTCCCCGGTCTGCAGCAGCCTGTCGAGAATGTACATACTGAGTACCGCTTGAAATCCATATTGGCTGCTTACGCCGATCTGCTCCATATAAAAGCCGAGCGCTTCTATTGAAACAATGTTTCGTTCTTCAATCTGCAGGCTGGTCAGTGAAAGCTCGTTCACATTAGGAGAAAAAACATCTGCCAGCTCATCCAGCGACAAATCCTCCTTCATATTGACGATCTTATCGATTCTGGCCAAAATGCTCCGTTTCGGGAAAAAGGTTTCCTGCCCCGTAAAGGTGGACTTGCGGATAAACCAATCCTCCGGGATTAAATTTTTTCGTTTCCAACGGTACAGCTGACCATACGAAATCCCTGTCAGCTCCAATAAGTCTTTCTTCGATATTAAATCCTGGTCGTTCATGACGGGATTGCACCTCCTGATGCACATATCGTAACATAACACTGTTACGTTGTAAATAGGTGTATTTCGCTGCATACCTTTCCGAACGATAACAAGCTCTAACATAAAAAAGCCCTTCCCTGTCAGAACGGCTGTTTATACCGTTTGCTTCAGGAAGAGCTTTGTCCTACTTCTTGCGGTCTGATTTTATTCGTGTCCGTACGTGTCCCGGTACCGCTCGGCATCCCAGAGCTGATCCAGGTCGGCCGCTTGATCCGGCTCCAGAATGATCATCCAGCCGTGCTCATACGGGGACAGATTGATCACGCCGGGGTTATCCTGCAGTTTCGTATTCACCGATACGACCTTGCCTGATACCGGAGCGTACATTTCGGATACGGTCTTGACCGACTCCATGCTGCCGAACGGCTCGCCCGCTTTCAAATGGTCTCCCACCTGCGGCAGCTCTACAAACACGATCGTCCCCAGCTCTTCCTGAGCGAAATCGGTCATGCCGATGATAGCCCGTTTTCCTTCTACGCGAATCCATTCATGGTTTTCGCTGTACTTCAAATGATCTAGCACTTCCATGGATCGGTCCTCCTGCATCTCTTAATCGTCATCTATGTATGGCGGTTCCTCCCTAAACAGGAAAAATCCCTCTAGCTGCAGTATAGCAGACCGGAGGGATTTTTTGAAATGCGCTTGCTTTTGGATAAAAGCTATGGCACAAGTTCGGGTTCTAGCTTCTTAGTTCGCAACCAGATGCTTGTCGCCTTTTTTCCAGTTCATTGGGCACAAGCCGCCGGATTGCAATGCTTCCAGCACGCGGAATGTTTCTTCTACGCTGCGGCCAACATCGTTGTGGTTAACAACTTGGTATTTCAATTCGCCTTCTGGGTTGATGATGAACAAACCGCGAAGCGCGATACCTTCTTCTTCAATCAATACGCCGTAGTCACGAGCGACTTTCTTAGTCAAGTCAGCTCCCAATGGGAAGTTCAGCTTGCCAAGACCGTTGCTGTCAACCGGTGTGTTGATCCATGCACGGTGGGAGTGGATGCTGTCTGTAGATACACCCAATACTTCTGTGTTCAATTTCTTGAACTCTTCATAGTTTTCGCTCAGAGCGGTAATTTCCGTAGGGCATACAAATGTGAAATCAAGCGGATAGAAGAACAATACCAACCATTTGCCTTTGTAGTCGGACAAAGATACTTTGCCGAAATCTACGCCGTTACCTGCTGCTGTTTCCAATGTAAAATCCGGTGCTTGTTTACCTACCAAACGTTCTGCCATCTGCTTATTTCCTCCTTTAATTGAGTAGAATTCTCAATTAGAATGGTACCATTGGCTACTTTTAAAGTCAAGATTAAAATTATTATTAATTTATAATTATTATAATTTACAAAATTAACGCTATTTATTGTTCATTTTATAGAATAAATAATGAAGACCCTTAATCATCCGATTAAGGATGTTAAAGAGTCTTCATCATGGTGCCTGCAATTATAGCTTATTTACGAATCGCGTTTACGATCAGATCGCCCATAGCGGTCGTACCGATCGCTTGGCTCTTATCTACTGCGATGTCACCTGTACGGTGGCCTGCATCCAGCACTTCCTTTACCGCACGCTCGATAGCTTCCGCTGCATCGTGGTAGCCGAAGGTCAAGCGGAACATCAATGCAACCGAAAGAACGGTAGCGATTGGGTTCGCGATGCCTTGGCCCGCAATGTCAGGAGCAGAGCCGTGTACCGGCTCGTACAAACCGAACGCGCCTTCGCCCAAGGAAGCGGAGGACAGCATCCCGATGGAGCCTGTCAGCATAGCCGCTTCGTCGCTCAAAATATCGCCGAACATGTTCTCCGTTACGATAACGTCGAAGCTGGACGGACGGCGAAGCAATTGCATTGCACAGTTGTCCACCAATACGTGCTCCAGCTCAACGTCCGGATAATCCGGAGCAATACGGTTAACCGTTTCTCTCCACAGACGGGATGTTTCCAATACGTTCGCTTTGTCAACGGAAGCCAGACGCTTGCTGCGGGTTTGAGCGATTTCGAACGCTTGACGCACGATGCGCTCTACTTCCTGTACGTTGTACACGCAAGTATCGACAGCCTCTTGTCCGTTAGCTCCTTCGCGGCGGAATTTCTCGCCGAAATAAATGCCGCCGGTCAATTCACGAACCACGATCAGATCCGTTCCTTCCAACACTTCAGGCTTCAGCGTAGAAGCATCCTTCAAGCAGTCAAAAATAACCGCAGGGCGGATGTTGGAGAACAAGCCCAATGCTTTACGAATGCCGAGCAGCCCAGTTTCCGGACGAAGCTCTTTCGAATTGTTGTCCCATTTCGGACCGCCAACCGCGCCAAGCAGAACCGCATCGGCACCTTTACACAGATCAAGCGTTTCTTGAGGAAGCGGCGTTCCCTTCTGATCGATGGCGATGCCCCCGAACAAGCCGTGCTCTGTTTCAAAACGGTAGCCGAATACTTCTTCCGTCTTCTTCAATACTTTCTCCGCTTCAGCAATTACTTCAGGACCGATACCGTCGCCCGCGATGACGGCGATTTTCTTCACTTCTGCCATGTCGTTCATTCACTCCTAAAAATAGTATTACCTCCTTTGTACCATATTTGTCCCCGTATGACAAAGATATAAAATCTATCATCATCATAGGAATAAACTATAAACTAAGGCTGCGGTCCTAAGATATTCCGATGCCCGAAACAGTGTCGAATAAGGTTGTTTTATCGAATTTAAAGGATTAAAATAAGCTTTATGTGAACTCAATCCCCCCTTATAAGGATAAGGAACGATAAAGGAGCTTATGTATGGAATACCGATTCTCCAGTACGATGGACAGCTTCAAATCCTCGGCGGTCCGTGAAATTTTGAAACTGACGCAGGGCAAGTCCATTATTTCCTTGGCCGGCGGCCTGCCTAACGAGCAATATTTTCCGATCGAAGCGGTAAGAGACGCGTTCTCCCGCGTATTTGACCAAGGCAAGCAAGTGCTTCAGTATGGCTTGACGGAAGGCTACACTCCATTGCGCGAGAGTATTGCCAAGCATCTGGAGCGTAAAAATATTCATGTCGGCATCGACGACATGCTGATCACTACCGGCTCGCAGCAGGCGATCAACCTGCTTACGAATGTAATGATCGATCCCGGCGACGTCATTCTGGTGGAACGCCCTACTTATTTGGCGGCGATTCAAATTTTCCAATCGTATAAAGCCAAAATCGTGTCGGTCGATTGCGATGCCGACGGCATGGATCTGAACGACCTGGAGCGGAAAATCAGGGAGCACAAGCCGAAGATGGCCTATGTCATCCCGACCTTCTCCAATCCGTCCGGCAAAGCCTGGAGCCTTGAGCGCCGTAAAGGCACGCTCGACATCTGTAAACGCAACAACGTGCTTATCCTCGAGGATGATCCGTACGGAGAACTCAAATTCGGAAGCGACGAAGCGTTCCCTTCCATTTTCTCGCTGGACGAGCATCCTCACGGAAGCTGTGTTGTATATACCAGCACCTTCTCCAAAATCGTCGCTCCTGCGCTTCGCACGGGCTGGGCGATCGGCGATCCTACGGTCATCCAGAATATGACCCGCACCAAGCAAGCGGCCGATCTGCATTCCAGCACGATGGATCAGCATGCGCTGCATCAGTTGTTCGAGCATTTTGATCTGTATGCCCATATCGATCTGGTGCGCGGGGAGTATGAGAAGCGGATGCATCAGATGGTAGATCTGCTGAAGCAGCACAATTGGCCCGGCACCCGCTGGATCGAGCCGAAGGGCGGCATGTTCATCTGGCTCGAGCTGCCGGCTCATATCGATACGGAGCAGCTGCTGAAGCAGGCCGTTCAAGAAGGTGTCGCCTTCGTTCCGGGCGCCAGCTTCTTCGCAGATAACCCTGAACGCAATACAATGCGTCTGAACTTCACCCATACCGACTACGAGCAGATGGTAGAAGGCTTCGAACGGCTGAACCGCGTCATCCGCCAAGCTCTGTAGGCTTGTCTGCTTCTTGCTATAATAAGGGCCCCCTGCCGGGGAGGCCACTGAAAAAATCATCGTTTCGAGTACGGAGCTTTTTACGATCACTGTCGCCTAGAGGACAACAGCGATCGCTTCCGCACTCTCCGCTATTTTTCAGTGGACTCTCCCATCGGCCGGGGTCCTGCTTATGCTGCTGTATAGATACCGCCGCTTGAAACCGACTGGTTTGCAGGCCTGCGTATCAACTCAAACTTAGGTGACTACGCCAAGAATCCTCTAGTCACGATAACCAACAAAATGAAAAGAACCAGAATCACACCTGTGCTAGTAAACGCACCGCCAAAACCTCCACATCCAGCTCCAACGCCAGCTCCAACAAAACCCATAGATCTCATCTCCTTTCTCCAAGGAACTAATGTATCGTATGTCGCAGTGCCGGGGAAGGTTTGGGCATAGAGCGTAAAGGGGCATTTGACCTAGAAATACGGATATCCCTGAACGGCAAAAACCCCGGATCCCAGCTTCGTATGAGCTGAGTATTCGGGGTGTTTTGGTGTTTCTATTTTATTATCCCAAGAGGAATAAACAATTACTTCTTGATCCAATGCATCATTTCACGCAATTGAGCGCCTGTTTGCTCCAGCGGATGCTCGGATTCCAGACGGCGTGTTGCTGTCAAGAAAGCACGTCCGGATTGGTTCTCCAAGATAAAATCGCGAGCGAATTTACCTTGTTGGATATCGGACAATACTTCTTTCATTGCTTTCTTCGTTTCTTCAGTAATGATACGAGGACCTGTTACGTAGTCGCCGTACTCAGCTGTGTTGGAGATGGAATGTCTCATTGTAGCCAAGCCGCCTTCATACATCAAGTCAACGATCAGCTTCAGCTCGTGTAAGCACTCGAAGTAAGCCATTTCAGGAGCATAGCCTGCTTCAACCAATGTTTCGAAGCCCGCTTTAACCAGTGCGGAAGCACCGCCGCAAAGTACAGCTTGCTCACCGAACAAGTCAGTTTCGGTTTCTTCGCGGAACGAAGTTTCGATAACCCCTGCGCGTGTGCAGCCGATCCCTTTGGCATATGCCAAACCGATAGCTTGAGCTTGTCCCGTTGCATTTTGGTGGATAGCGATCAATCCAGGCACGCCAAAGCCTTCAACGTATACACGGCGAACCATGTGACCAGGGGATTTTGGTGCTACCAGCAATACGTCTTTATCGGAAGACGGATTGATTTGGCCGAAGTGAACGTTGAAGCCGTGGGAGAACATGATTGTAGCGCCTTGCTTCAGGTTCGGCTCGATTTCATTATGGTATACGCTTGCTTGCGTTTCATCCGGCATCAGGATTTGAACGACATCAGCCAATTTCGTAGCTTCTGCAACGGAGAAAACTTCAAAGCCGTCGTTTTTAGCTTGCTCGAAAGATTTACCTTGACGAAGACCAACGATAACTTTCAGACCGCTGTCACGCAGGTTTTGCGCTTGTGCATGTCCTTGGCTTCCGTAACCGATAATTGCAATTGTCTTACCTTTCAGTACGCTCAAATCAGCATCTTTTTCATAATACGTTGTAACTGCCATGGATAATAGCTCCTCCTTTATTTTAAAAACCCTGTGAGTGGGCGATGCAGCGCACCACACTCCGGCTTGTCCCTGAGGTCATTCGTTGCATCCCCCACTCACAAAGGTAATTTACGCTAATAATAAATGCAATGAACCATTAACCTACTTAACGGAACCGCGGGTCATCGCCGTGGCGCCCGTTCTGGACAGCTCGCGGATGCCGTAAGGCTTCAGCAGCTCAACCATCGCATCGATTTTCTCGGAGTCCCCGACAACCTGCACGATCAGCGAGGAAGGACCGATATCGACGACGGCCGCACGAAACGTTTCAACGATGCCCAGCACTTCGGGACGCGCGCTCGGCTCGGCATTTACTTTGATCAAAGCCAGCTCGCGCGCTACCATCGGATTGGCGCTCAAATCGACAACCTTGATCACATCAATCAGCTTATACAGCTGCTTGGAAACCTGCTCCAAGGTTTTATCGTCACCCGTTGTCACGATAACCATACGCGACAGACCGGCTTCCTCGGATTCGCCTACGGTAATGCTCTCGATGTTGAAGCCGCGGCGTCCGAACAAGCCGGACACCCGCTGCAGCACACCTGGCTGATTATTGACTAAAACGGAAATGGTATGTTTGTGCATCATTCCGAATCCCCCATTATCATTTCATCTATCGTCGATCCTTGCGTAACCATCGGGTATACATTCTCACCCTTGCGGACTACAAATTCGACGAGAACCGGACCTGGGGTATCCAGCGCTTCCTGCCACGCTTGACGCGCTTCTTCTTTGTTCGTCGCTCTCAAGCCTTTTACGCCGTAAGCTTCCGCCAATTTGACGAAGTCCGGGCTGCCGGCCAGATCGATATGGCTGTAGCGGTTATCATAGATGATTTCCTGCCATTGACGAACCATGCCTAGCACCTGATTGTTGATAACGACGATTTTTACAGGAATTTTGTTAATGGCACAGATTGCAAGCTCCTGAGAGCACATTTGCATCCCGCCGTCGCCGTTGATCGATACAACCAAACGGTCCGGATGAGCTACCTGCGCACCGATCGCCGAAGGGAATCCGAAGCCCATCGTGCCTAATCCGCCGGAGGTGATCCAGGAACGCGGATGGTTGAACTTGTAATATTGCGCCGTCCACATTTGATGCTGTCCTACGTCCGTGGATACGATCGCTTCGCCCTTCGTCGTCTCGTGGATCATTTCGATAACGTATTGAGGCTTCAGCTCGGTATCCGAGTCCTTATAGCGAAGCGGACGGTTCTTCTTGTTCTCCTGCACCTGCTTGATCCACGCCTCGGACGAAGCCGGCTTCACCTTTTGTACGGCTAGCTGCAGCACCGCCTTCACGTCGCCTACACATGGGATCGTCGCTTCGACGATTTTGCCGATTTCCGCAGGATCGACATCGATATGAACGATTTTCTTCGCTTTCGGCGCGAAGCCGTTCACCTTCATCGTCACACGGTCATCGAAGCGCGCGCCGACTGCAATGAGCAGATCGCAATTTTGCAGCGCATTGTTCGCCGTGAATTCGCCGTGCATCCCCGGCATGCCCAGCCACAGCTCGTGAGCGCTCGGGAACCCGCCCAAGCCAAGCAGCGTCGTCGTTACCGGAATGCGTGCCTTCTCTACAAATTCGAGCAGCTCCTTGGAAGCGTCGGCGTAAACAACACCGCCGCCGGCAAGAATGACCGGACGTTCCGATTCGGCAATAGCCTCCAGCATCCGATCCACCTGCAGCTTATTCGGCTGAACGGTCGGATGGTAGCCGCGAATATCTACCGATTCCGGATAGTAGAAAGGCGCCGTGTCGTTGGAGACATCCTTCGGAATGTCGATCAGAACCGTCCCTTGCGGCCGGTGTTCGCAATATGGAACGCCTCTTTAATGATACGAGGCAGGTCCTTCACATCGCGCACCAGGTAGCTGTGCTTGGTAATAGGCATCGTGATGCCCGTAATATCCGCTTCCTGGAAAGCATCCGTTCCGATCACAGAGGTGGCCACGTTACCCGTAATGACAACCAATGGCACCGAATCCATATAAGCCGTTGCGATACCGGTAACCAGGTTGGTCGCCCCCGGGCCGGAGGTAGCGATGCATACGCCGACTTTGCCTGTAGAACGGGCATAGCCGTCAGCTGCATGAATAGCTCCTTGCTCATGGCGGGTCAGGAGGTGTTTAAAATCCGGATTCCCGTGCATGGCATCGTAAATATATAAGACCGCTCCGCCAGGATAGCCGAAGACGCAATCCACGTCCTCCAGCAGCAAACTGCGCAGCAGCATTGCAGATCCTGTAATCACATCCGGTTGAAGCAGTTCCTTGCGCAGTTGTTCTCTTGACTTTTGTGTGGTTTGAACGATCATGATATTTCCTCCTCTCGAAAACTAAAAAACCCCTCTCATCCCAAAACGCCATAAATGACGTCTGAAGGGACGAAAGGGGTTAATCTTCCGTGGTACCACCCAGAGTTTGTTATATGCCTCACAGCAAATAACCTTAGCAGGTAAGAAGCAAACAAAAGCAAGCTTACCTTCAGCACGATAACGTGTGCTATTCCGATTTCCCCTACTAGCCATACGCTTCTAAACGCGGTATGCTTTTCAGGGAAACAGCTCCGAGGTGAGCTCGTACATAAGGGATTATGGCGTTGGTTTCAGCTGATCCGCCGCTCTCTGATCATAAGAGCCCTTATAACTTCGTCCTCATCATTGCCGATTTCGACATTGTTGCTATTTCCATATTATATGCCGGAACGAATGAAGAGTCAAGGGCTCTCTCGACTCCCAATCTTTGGGTCGTCGGGGTCGTCTCTTCGACGTTACGAAGAAACGTCTGTCGTTCCGGTGCCTGCGGCATGGGGGTGCTTGGCCAGCCCGTGCGTCGTCTTCTCCCAGTAGAATGGCTTGGTGATCAGCTGCCAGGCCGCCTTTACCGCCGCTATACTCATCAGCACCCAATAAATCGGCGTCAGCAGCGCCGAACCGAACCAAGCCGTAGGAGAAGGTCGTGTCCTGGCGTCTCTCCAGCTCCTGAATAACCCAGTACACCCCGGCAACGTTACTGAATACGAACAGAAAGTTGCCTATCAGGAATTCAATCCCCGCCAAATAGTAAATGACGCCCGGGAAAAATTGCGGAATCCACTGCGCCCTCCAGCCGTACCACATCACGATCATAAACCAGAAGATCGGGTTTAGCAGCGGCAGCATCGGCGTGGCGAGCACCATGACCTGGAATCCCATGAAGCCTCTCGGCCCCAAGTCCCGCCACAACTTGAACGGATTGCGCATATGAACCAGCCATGTCTGCATGTATCCCTTAATCCAGCGGGAGCGCTGACGGATCCAGTTGCCGACCCGGCTGTTCGCTTCCTCCCATGTGCGGGAATCTACAATAGCGGTAGTATACCCCGATTTGTACAGCCGGATGCCAAGGTCCGCATCCTCCGTCACATTATACGGATCCCATGCGTTAATTTCCTTGAGGATCGACATTTTGAAATGATTCGACGTACCGCCGAGCGGAATAGGAATATTCAACTGCATAACTCCAGGGAGCAGCAGCTCGAACCACATGCTGTACTCATGCGTAAACCAGCGCGTCAGCAGGTTCTGCTCGCTGTTGAAATAGTTCAGCTTGGCCTGAACGCAAGCGCAATTCTCAGGGCTGCTCATAAAGGCGGCATGCACCTTCTTCAGCTGGTCCGGATCGGGGCGGTCTTCCGCATCGTAAATGACGACATAGTCGCCGCGCGCCCGGATCAGCCCGTAATTGCAGGCCTTCGGCTTCGTCTTCGGCAGACTGTGCGGCACGACGATTGTCGTGTAGTACGGAGGCAGCTTCATATCCTTCAGCAGCGCCTGCGCGTCCACGTCATCCTCTTCGATCAGCAGCCGGACATCCAGCTTGGCCTTCGGGTAATCCAGCCGCTCCAGATTGCCGAGCAAATACGGAATCACTTCGCTTTCCTTGTACATGGGCACAAGAATCGTATAGACCGGAAGCTGCCCTTTCGTCAATCGCATCAATTTCCTCCTGTGTAAACCGCATCTGCGCAAAATCGCGCGTACCGTACATCACGATCATAAATTTGAACAGCGTCATCAAAAAGTAAAACAGCTGCACGCCGATATTCAACACGATCAGCGTATGGAACCAGTCCAAGCATAAGGCCAGCACAATCACAGCCACAACAATCCACATCGCCGAAAGCTGCGGCTTGGTAAACGTGACGTGCGCGCTGTTCTCCGGCTGTTCATTGACGAGTTTCTTCGTGCTCTCCTCCATCAGCTCGTCCGGATATATCGTTTTCCAGAAAAATTCCATTTCCGAGCGAGTGGCGAGCACCTGCTCCACAGGGAGATCCAGCTTGGCTTCTATCCGCTTCAGCGCGACCGGTTCCAGAGGCTGGCCTACGGCAAGCAAATACCGGTTGACGTCCCGGTGAATAAGTACCGCGTCGAGCTGCCTCGCCAACTGCTCCGGCAGCTTATCCAAGCCCTCAAACGTATACTCGATCCCGATCCGCCCGAGATTGTTCTGGTTAGCGATCTGTCTATACAGAGCTTCCGGCTCGATAAAGCGCAGCGACATGAGAATGTCGCCGAGCATGCCGCCGCTCTTACGCTGGAACTCCAGCGCGGACTCCAGCTGCTCCTGGGTGATCGCTCCGTTCTCGACCAGCATTTCCCCGAGACGGCCCTTCTGGGCCTGCATCTGAAGCGCTGCAGCCACTTCGGACTTGGCGGCAAAACCAAGCTCGGTTACGATATCCCCAAGCCGGCCGCCGAACTTTTCCTGATGCGATATCGCTTTCTGCAGCTGTTCCTGCTTTATGATCCCGAGCTCTACCAGCCGGTCGCCCAGCCGGCCCTTCTCCTTCGGCTTGTCTGCGGCGGCGGACCCGTCGCTTTGTCTTGCCAGCATAGCTTCATGGAGCGTGATCAGCTCATACACCGACTCCTGCTTGCTCTTGAGCAGAATCTGCTCGTCGGATAAAGCGGAACGCAGCCCGGCAAGTCTGGCCGCATGCTTTTCTTTATCCAGCGCCAGCTCCTTTTCCAGATCGGACAGCTGCTGCTCCAACGCTCCGAGCCTTGCATCGGTCGCTGTTACAGGCAGGCCCCACCATGCGCGGCGCGGCGGCTTCAAGAAGTACCGTTGCTGTTTGTCCATCGCCTCAAGCTCTCTTCCATCAAGTTAAAGTCTTTAAGCTCCAGCTCGACTGCTTTGAGTGCCTCCAGCAAGCGCCGCTCCTCTTGTCCGAAAGCAAGAGCCTCCTGCCGCCTCTCCGCCTCCAGCAGCTTTATGCGGTTCTCCAGCTCGGTTAAGCGGCTTTCCACTTCATCGGCACGGTATCCAAGAAACGCTCGCTTATGCTTTAAGCTCCGCATCGCTTCAGCCTCCTATCCGTCCATCTATCGTTATAATTTCAATATAATCCGATGGTTCCTCCGCCAACAAGTCGGCCTGTTCCCCGTTGTGAAACGTATGTGTCCCGGCCGCCTCAAGCCTTTGGCCATTAATGACCCATTCCGCCTTGCCATGAAGCCATGTACAAACGATGGAGCGGACGGCTCCGCCCTGTTCCGGAACAAACCCGATTGTACGGGACATGCCGCGGGGCACATGGACTTTTCGCGTTAACGTCCTCGTACCGTCCACAAATTCGGACTGGTCGATGACACGCACAAACGGGTCCTGTGCCGGATGCTCCCTTGCATACTCGGCGAGAGCCAGCTTCAATTGGCTGCTGCCCGCCGTATCCGTTACCAGGATGCCGTCCTCACTTGCGGCAATGACGACATTCGATACCCCTAGAGCGATCACAGGAATGTTCAGCTCGTTAAAAATGTTGACCTCTTTACCGTTTCCGTAGATTAATCCCGGTCCAAGCCGCGGCTTGACCGTCTCTTCCGCCAGCGCTTTCCAGGTCCCCATATCCTTCCACGGGCCTTGATAAACGTAGGCCCCGATATGCCGCTCACGCTCGACTACCGCATAATCAAAGCTTTTCGCTTGCAGCTCTCGGTACTGCTCGCGAAGCTGCTCGTAATCTCTCGAAAAACCGAGCTCCCGGAGAAGGCCGAGCAAGTAGCCCGCACGAAAACAAAAAATGCCGCAGTTCCACAATGCGCCCTGCCGAATGTATTCCTCCGCCAGCGCTTTAGCCGGTTTCTCACAAAACCGCCGGATCACCGCATAGGAGGAGCCATCCACGGCTCCAGTCTCCGGGATCATATATCCGTACTCGCTGGAAGGGCAATCCGGCCGGACGGCCATCAATGCGAGGTTCATTCCGTGCTTCTGCACGATTTGGGGAAGCTGCAGCAAAGCCTCGTAGAAATCAGGGTTTGCTTGGCTGTCAACAGGCAGCACCAGCACCATCTCATCCTCGGAGATATGTCTGACACTTCGCAGATATGCCAAGGAAAGGCTGATTGCCGGAAACGTATCCCGTCTCTCGGGCTCCAGCACAAGGGCAGCCTCGCCGCCGATCTGCTCCCGGATTAAAGCCTGCTGATCTACTGAGGTGGAGATCACGGTATTTTGGTCGAGTCCGCAGCGCCGCAGCTGCTCCCATGTCCGCTGAAGCATAGAGAACCGCTTTCCCGACGCATCCGGAAATAAGGGAAGAAACTGCTTCGAACGCCTCTCGTTCGACATAGGCCAAAGCCGTGTACCCGAACCGCCTGACAATAAAATGATATTCATGGCATCACCCAAGCATCATATATTTAACAACTGTTGAGAAATAGCGGATCCGTACTCTTCACAGAGAAAGACTAGCTCAATTTGCGCTCGTCTTTTTGTACAGCCTCCACTGCTGATCGTAATCCCGTTCCAGCTTCCAGCCTTCCATACCGTTCGCAAACAATTGGGGAAATCGGACGTTCAGCTCATTCTGTCTGCTTTTTCCTTCATTACGGGGCACTAGAATATAATCGGCTTTGGCAGGATCCTCAATAAACGCCAAAAAATCGCGGTCCGACGTAATCACCAGCTGCTTGGGATAACGGATCGTCGTCAAAATTTCCGCCGTTCCGTAGGAATCCAGCAGTACAAGCGACTTCGGTTCCTTGGCCAGCCTGCTGCTGAGATCGGCGGAAATGGCACGGCTCAGCGACATTTCCTTGTACAGATCATTTTCCTGGAAGTGAAGCATCGCATGCTCTTCCGGAGACAATCGGGGGACATTCATGTAGTTGTACACGCTGACTCCCGAAACAACGATAGAAAGCGTCAGCACCGCCCCGAACCAAGGTCTCCACTTTTTTCCGAGCCAGCTCCATTCAAAGCCCGCCCAAGCAACCGCTATGGGGAACGGATAATAGAAGAACCGGAGCCAGCCGTAGGAATTACCTTTGTTCAGCAAGTAAAACTGCAGTACAGGCACGGAAACGACCATCAGAAGAAGGGCCAGCACCTCCCTGCTGAACAGCCTCCGGGTCAACAGACGGAACAGCAGAATGACACCCAGCGGCGGCAGAAAAGGCAGCGATCTCTCCGTAATAAAATACAATATTTCCCATTTATTAGTTTGCAGTTCAGAGAAATAATCCGACAAATTCACTGACTGCCCGATATTGGAGTAGTTCGAATTCAGGAAGTAAAACGCGTTCCCCTGGATGGCGAAGTTAAACCAGAGCCATAGTACCACCGCATAAACAAACGGCGTCAAGGTCAGAATAGCCGTCCCTTCCATGCGCAAATAATTTTTACGGAGTGGATCACTCCGCTTCAAGCTTCCGAGCAGTACAGCAGCGGCTACTGCTGCGGCCAAAGGAACCGCTTCGTAGCGGATCAGAAAGCAGCAGGCCAAACCAAGGCCAAGCCCCAGAATCGATTTCATATTATTTTCATGAAACCAGGCACCGACGCCGACGACGGACAAGAGCAGGAAGTAAGTAAAAAAGCCCTCGCTCATGCCGTTCGCCCCATACATATAAATAAACGGATGAAACGCGAAGCATAACACCCATAGCCCGGTAAACGCTCGGGAGACGCCGGACGCCCGGAAGGTGCGGTACAGCAGCAGCGCCCCTGCGCCCGCGAACAATGCGGTAAGCAGCATACCGGAAACCCCGTCGGCAGCCAGCTCCGGCCACCAGGGCCAGAACAGCAGCGGCACAAGCTCCAGCAGACTCGGCAGCGGATTCCAGACAAAGCCGATCGCCGCCAAATGGGGGTCCCTGCTGTACATTACCGTAAAAGCATTCGATACCCGGCTCAGGGCATCAGGTACCACGTAATGATACTGAACGGCCCAATACGAAATCGAAGGCAGCTCGGCAGCAAAGACGAGGATAAAAAGCAGTAAAGGAACAATTGATTTTCTTATGACTTTCATTTTCCTACACTTTCAGCAGGCGGAGCATTTAGAGGAGTAAAATCAGGCGTATGGCTTTCCTCCGCCGCACTCTTTTTAAATGTCCACCGGTCATTTATGACAAAGTTCCAAAACGATGAAATGACAATTCCAAGCACACCGGATATAAAATAATGTACACCTGCAAGCCCATGAAAAATATAAACTCCGGCCTCGGCCAATGCCAAGCCTGCCAGGCTCACCGCACTAAACCGTAAAAACCGCTTAGCCGCATCCATAAAAGATCCCGACGTCCTGCCCGGCTGGCGGTGGCGCCAGGTGTACAGACTGTTCCAAACGAAATTGTTAACAATCGCGAGCAGCGTTGCTATGGCAAAGCTCCAGTTCACTCCGGCTCCACGTTCGACCAGCAGGACGTAGGCCGCAGAGTTTACGATCGCTCCACTGAGCCCGACCAAGGCAAACATCCAGAAACGCGCGTCCTCGCGGCTGAATTGAATTAACGAGATTAAATGACGTATATAGTTCCATTGTTCGCGCAAGTTCATCTTGGAGCTTCCCAAGTCTCTTGCTACAAAACCATACGGTATTTCAATACATGTACGATAGCTGCACCGGCATAAAATATCCAACAATATTTTCCAGCCGAGCGGCTGCAGCTCCGCCTGCTCCACCACTTGGCGCCTTACGGCGAAAAAGCCGCTGGTCGGATCGGTGATCCGTCTCATTTTCTTCAATGCGCCCTTGGCCATCATCCGCGCCGTCCAGGATACCAGCTTACGGAATACGTTCAAGCCGCCGTCGCTGCCCCCCGGCACAAACCGAGATGGAATAGCGATATCCGCACCGCTCTCTTCCATCTGCTCAAGCAGCTTGGGCACCACTTCAGGCGGATGCTGCAGATCCGCGTCCATTACGACAAAAATATCGCCGTCCGCTGTCTTGAACCCGTCGATGACGGCTGCGCTTAATCCGCGCTCGCCCGTCCGGTGAACGTAATGGACCCGGGCTTTGGCCTTGCTCAGCCTCTCCAGACGGGCTGTCGTATCATCCGTGCTGTCATCCATGAACCAAATATTCCAGTCTCCATCGGCAGGTAGGCAACGCATAAGCTCGCCTGCTATTCGTTCCACGTTCTCCCCTTCATTATAGCAGGGAATGATCAGACTGTATTTCACCTGCGCCCACCTTCCTCCGATTACAAAAAATGGTACTTTTCAACTAAAAACAATATTACTTTGGCACTAAAATCTACAAATTTTATGATATCATTAATTAAACACCATAAAGATCAAGAAAGCATTAATTTTTTGTTAGGTAATTATTAGTATCGATAGAAAAAGGGCTGAGCTTGTCGAGAAACCCTGAACTTGTGTGATACTCCTGTGGGGTATCCTCCTCCAGCCGCTGTTGAAACCCGTGAATTGGATTAGATTTAAAGGTATTTTCACGGATTTCAAAGGCGGACGTAAACTAAGCGTTTTTCGTAGAAAAACAGGCTTCATAAGCTTGGATACCCCACCTGCGTCTGTGCTCCTTTTTCACTTAAAGGCGGGTTTCTCGACAGCCTGGGGCTCTCCAGCTCGGAGAGCCTCTTCGTCCCGAAGCTGCCGAACCTGTCTGCAGTTCATTAGATGTCTTAAGGACCCGCTAGTCCGGGGACATCCGTAACCCGCTGCCTCCAGAAACAAAATAGAACCTGACAGCCGGAGGCCGCCAGGTTCTATAGAAGCTTAATAATTAAGCGTTGACTTTCGTTTTTGCAGCTGTTGCCAGATCGTTGAACGCGTTGATGTCGTTCACAGCCAGGTCAGCCAGCATTTTGCGGTTGACTTCGATGCCGGACAATTTCAGACCGTGCATGAATTTGCTGTAGGACAAGCCGTTTTGACGAGCTGCCGCGTTGATACGTGTGATCCACAGTTTGCGGAAGTCGCGTTTTTTCTGACGACGGTCACGGTATGCATAAAGCAAGGATTTCATCACTTGCGCGTTAGCTGTTTTAAATAAACGGTGTTTGGAACCGAAATAACCTTTTGCCAATTTCAAAATCTTTTTATGACGACGACGAGTTACGAACCCGCCCTTTACTCTTGCCATGATCCATTACCTCCAAAATTTAAGTAGAATAAAATCAGATTAACCGTTGATGTTGGACAGCTGTTGTTTCAAGCGTCTTACATCGCCTGCAGCCATAACCGGGTTGGATGCCAATACGCGCTTCTGACGAGCGGATTTACCGGACAACAGGTGGTTTTTGTAGGCTTTGTATCTCATGACTTTGCCAGTACCTGTGATCTTGAAACGGCCTTTAAGGCTGCTATGTGTTTTCATTTTTGGCATGATGTGTAGTCCTCCTTAATATTTATGCTTGCTGCTTCGGCGATAAAATCATGATCATGCTGCGGCCTTCCAATTTAGGCCTGCGTTCAATCACAGAAAGTTCATCCACTTCAGCGGCCATGCGCTCCAGCACTTTTTGCCCGATGCTTGCATGGGCGATCTCGCGACCGCGGAAACGCACGCTCAGCTTGACTTTGTCGCCTTCGTTCAGAAACTTCACAACGTTGCGAAGCTTCGTTTGAAAGTCATGTTCATCAATAGTCGCGCTCAAGCGGATTTCTTTAATTTCGACGATCTTCTGGTTCTTACGGGCTTCTTTCTCTTTCTTCTGCATTTCATAGCGGTATTTCCCGTAATCCATGATCCGGCACACCGGCGGTTTCGCCGTCGGAGCCACGTTAACCAAATCCAAATTCGCATCCACTGCGATCTGCAGCGCTTCCCGAATCGGTTTAATTCCCAGCTGTTCCCCATCTGCACCGATCAAGCGAACTTCCTTCGCCCGAATCTCATCGTTAATTAAATGTTCTGTACTAATAACCTGCCACCTCCGTAAAGGAATGTAATGAAAATACTGCAATATACAACCTGTTCACACTAAAAAGGACGCGGGTATCAAGCGCCGCGTCCTTAAAGTTCAAGTGATCAATATCATCATAGGTTCACTCTAGCTTTGATAACCAGCCGACTCGCGTCGTCAGGTGAGAAGTTTGGCGCTTCTTCTTTTGCACTAAAAGATCATATCATAACCAGACAGCAAAAGTCAACTGCCTATGTGAAAACCATTCTAGCTAACCTGCTTGCTCTGCATTTCTTCCAAACGGATCACACGCGTATGCTCCGTATGGCTCCACTGCTTGTTATTCTGAGTGAAGAAGGCGTATACCGTAATTGGCCACCAGGACAGCATGAACACGGGCAGAGTAACAAGGTACAGCCAGGTTTTGGCCGGAGCTTTCGCCATCACCAATGCCAGCGGGAACTGAATGTAGCTGAGGATACCGATGACCATGAACAGGTTCGGCGCATAATCGAACAGCGATTTCAGCGCCGGCAGACCCGGCATCATCATATCTCCCCACAGAACCAGCGTCAGCACGGAAGCGACCAGTACGTTATACACATTAAGAGCATATACGGCTGTATCCAGCTTGGACCAGCTGCATTCCTTCAATCCCTGCCAGAAGAGCGGGATAAAGTAACGGCGCGCCACATCGAAGTGGCCCTGCATCCATCTCAGACGCTGTCTTGCCGAAGCCTTGAACGTCAACGGCTTCTCGTCGTACACCTTCGCGTCGAAGTTAAACGTCGGATTAATACCGCGCTGCACGCAGCGCATCGTAAATTCCAAGTCCTCTACCAAACTCGTCGCGCCCCAGCCGATTTCCTTCAGCAGGTTCGTCTCGAAGCACATCCCGGTACCGCCCAGGAAATTAGCCAGCCCCAGGTTTTGACGCGGCAGCTGCCACAGACGGTTGCAGTACCAGTAAGTCACCGCATAAGCGGCTGTAATCCAGGAATCGTTCGGATTTTTCGTATCGAGGTACGCTTGAATCACTCGGGACCCGTTGCACAGGTCGTTGTTCATGTGTTTCAAGTAATCCGGAGCGACCAGGTTATCCGCATCCAGCATGACAATCCCATCATAGCTGCGCGGCATTTTCCACAGCTCCTTCAGCATCCATTCGATACCGAAGCCTTTGCCTCTCAGCTTCGGATTATGGCGTTCGCAGGCGTATACACCCATGCTCCGGGCGATTTCTGCGGTACGGTCGGTACAGTTGTCACAAATAACGAACACATCGTAAAGCTCTTTCGGATAATCCAGGCTTTTAAGATTGTCGATCAGCGCCCCGACGACCTGCTCCTCGTTATGAGCGGCAATCAGAACAGCGAACGACTTTTGCGGTGCATGCTGCGCTTTCGGTTTGCGTTGATACCAGCCGAAGAACGTTAAAAACAGCTGATAGACACCAATCAACGCCAAGACAACCTGAATGCCCAACAAAACATTGCCTAGCATCAAAAATCCCCCTTTTTATGAACCCTCAAAGTTTTTTCTCTCTACTAGTTTTATTTACACAACTTCGATGGTCTCTTTTGGATTTGTGTGGGTAGCCGAATATGATTTTCCTCTCTTTGCCCTGTTTTGTCAAAAGCGTATTACAGCCTCTTGACGGCAGAACTCGATTAGAAAAGGAGAAAAACAGGATAAGAACGATCAGGCTCTCTGCCATAGAGCTTTTTACATATGGTTTTCATTGTTTTTCGTAGATTTTGGTTTCAGGATTATTCTGCCATGGGTACTTCTTCACTACACGGCGTTCCTTAATTTTCCACATTACTTCAAAAGGTTCGCATACAGCTCCGTATTGGTGCGATCCCACGATGGCCGGAGACTGTATTTACGGCAGGTGTCGGACAACTGTCGGCAACTTCTCCATTATGATACAACAATTCCAATGCGCGCACAAATTCTCCAGCTAGCCCCTGCGGACAAAGTCAGCCCGCTGGCTGCCGGCGCATGGTATCCTTTACCCAGCCAGCCGCTGTTCCAATCACCCGAGCGTCAAACCGGTGAAATAATCAGGCTGCACAGCCGCGAACATAGCCGATAGCCCGCTGCGAATACTGGCGAACGGTGTCGGATTCCACCGGAAAACAGACAGAGCTGTCGACATTTTTCTGCGGTTGGAGACTGCCCGTTTCCGGCTGAACGAAATTCTCTGGCGAGCGGTGGAAAAAGCGGCTGACGGGGACAAGCCTGGATCAGCGGCATTCCCTCCCGGGCCGGAAAGCGCTGCCGCTTCGACTGCGGTATGGGCGCATCCATCGCTCCGCTTGGGCCGGTTCCCGAATGAATCACATTTATTATTCGCTTAATCATCCATTAACAAAAATGGTTTAATATGATGTATATGAGCCTGCAGAGAAGCTTATCCCAAAAAATGCAGCCTTAAGCTCCAATTCAACGTATTACCTTTAACAACTTAAAGGAGGCGATCACCTTGAGACGATTCGTATCAAGGCTTCAGCAGCAAGAAAACCGCATATTTTGTTGGATAAACCAACGCCTCCGGCGAGCGTGGCTGGACCGCTTTTTCAATACGCTAACCCATCTCGGAGGCGCAACGGCAACGATTGCCATAGCGCTTTGCTTATGTATTTTCGGGCAGGGCAGCTGGAGGCTGGCAGGCTTTCACTGCTGCGCCGTACTGGCTTTAAGCCATATTCCCGTCTCCATCATGAAGCGCAAATATCCGCGGCTTCGCCCTTATCTCGTTCTGCCCGATACGAATACCTGCAAAAAGCCGTTGACTGACCCTTCGTTCCCTTCGGGACATACGACCGCCATTTTTTCGGTAGCCGTGCCTTTGGTTTACGTCAGTCCCTGGCTCGCCTCCATCGTTCTGCCGCTGGCCTGCCTTGTCGGCTTGTCGCGCATTTATCTCGGGCTTCATTATCCTTCCGACTGCCTGGCCGGCTCGATCCTGGGTACGACGGCGGCGCTCGCCACTGCTGTATTTTTCGTATGAGGCATCAAGTGCATATGGAAAATGTGGGTATACTAAGAGTATAGATGGTCCATATCCACATTCGGCATAAGGTAAGGTGAATGACTATGCGTAAGAAAAGAGTCTTGTTATTATCCGAGGGGTTCGGAACCGGCCATACGCAAGCGGCACATGCGCTTTCTATGGGACTGCGGCTGCTGTCGCGCCATGTAGAAACACACGTGCTGGAGCTCGGAGCCTTTCTCCATCCGACTCTTGCGCCATGGATTTTTACCGCTTACCGAAAAACGGTTACCGTGCAGCCGCGGCTGTGCGGATTGATGTACCGCACTCATAAAAAATCGCTGAACCGGTTTACCCGTCTCGCTCTGCACCGGATTTTTTATGCCCAGACGGCGGAAATTTTAAGACAGCTGCAGCCTGACGCCATTGTATGCACGCATCCGTTTCCGAACGCTGTCATTTCCCGGTTGAAGCAGGCCGGGCTTGATATTCCTTTATGTACGGTCGTTACGGATTATGATGTGCACGGAACCTGGGTAAATCCTGAGGTCAATAAGTACCTTGTGTCAACCCAGCAGGTCAGGAGCAAGCTGCTGCAGCTCGGTGTCCCTTCCGATTCCATCCAAGTGACAGGCATTCCGGTGCATCCGAATTTCTGGAGATCGAACAGCCGGGAGAAGCTTCGGAAGCGGTTTGGCCTCAAGGCTATGCCTACGGTGCTGGTGATGGGAGGCGGCTGGGGACTCGTCCGTCCGGACGACTTCCTGCCGGAGCTTTTCGCATGGAGAGATAAAGTGCAGTTCGTCATCTGCCTCGGCAGCAATGAGAAAGCTTTGACCGCCATGTCGAATGATGAAAGATTCCGTCATGAAAATATTCGGCTGATCGGATATACGAAGGAAATCGATAAATGGATGGATACAGCGGATCTGCTCATTACAAAGCCCGGAGGAATGACCTGCACCGAAGCGCTGGCTAAAGGAATCCCTATGCTGTTCTATTCGCCCATTCCCGGTCAAGAGGAGGAAAACCTACATTATTTTACTCAGCTCGGCCTAGGCGAGCCTATTCAATCGAAGGCAGCGATCGACGAGCGGCTCGGCCGTCTTGCCAGTCAAGAGCGCGGTGGGAATAAGCTTCTTCGCCCTTCTATTTCAAGAGGGCACGCCGATGACTACAAGCCCACAAAATGCCCCTTGGCTGTGATAGAGCTGCTTAATGCTTAGTATCTCCCGATTGTCTCAGGCTATGGACAGGGATCTTCTTCCTCTTGCCAAGCATGCACATAAGAAAAAAGCGGTATGCAAAGGTTACTTAAGTAAGTTAAGAACCCGGCATGCCGCTAGTGTATGTTATTAAAGGGTACTGCCTTATTTTGAATAATTAAGCATCCGCTTCGCCGTCGTGCTCTCTATCGTTCTGAGCCGCCTCGGTTTCACGCCTCTCGGCCTGCTCCAGCTGATGAAGATGCGTCTGCAGCGCTTTATCGCCGATGACAACCTCCACCCGGTGAATATTGACGCCCTTATCGTGGAACTTCATTTCATATTCCGTCATGACCAAATCCGTCCGCGTTTCCTCGGCATGAAGATCCAACGCAATATTGCGCATGCGCAAGCCCATATCGGCAAATGAATTCAAAGAAAACTCGAACAACGAACGGGAGTCCGTCTTGAAATGAATTTCTCCGTTTTCATTTAAAATATCGATATATTTGCGAACAAAGCCCGAGTGAGTCAACCGGCGGCGGGCATGGCGCTTTTTCGGCCAAGGATCGCTGAAATTCAGATAGACGCGCTCCAGCTCGTTGGTATCAAACATGTGCTCGATTTTCTCAATATTGAATAAAGCGAGCTTCAGGTTTGCCAAAGTCCCTCCATTCTCTTCCCGGGAAGCCTGCGCCTTCTCGCTGGCCCGGCGAATCAGCTCGTCATACATATCTACGCCTATGTAATTCGTCTGAGGATTCAACGAGCTGAGCTGGCTGATAAACCGGCCTTTTCCCATACCTAATTCCACATGAATCGGATTATCGTTGCCGAACAATTCTTTCCATCTGCCTTTATATTGAGCCGGCTCCAGTACAATCAATTCCGGCTGTGCTTCCAGCGCTTCCCGAATTCCTTTTCTGCCACGTAAACGCATTCTTCATCCTCCACAAACGTGCAATAGTCTACAAAACCTCTCGATTAGAGACGATTATACCCCGAATTGCAAGGAATGAAAAGAGCGGCTAAATGACTTAGCCGCCTGCAGGAACCAAAATTAAACCTCAAGAGCATGGTAATGAATCTTGTCGGAGCCCGGAAGCATCTGTTTCTCCAGCTGGGACCGCAGCTTTCTGCGCGCGCTCGCCGCAAGCTGCGGCTGCTGCCAAAAATGCGCTCCGCTGCTCAAGGCCAGAGCTTCCTTTAAGCTAAGCTCCACGACAAGCTTCTGCTCGCCGAAGGGAATCATAACACTATCCATCGTGCCGCCTCCTATCGGTTTCCCGATTAACGGTCACCGATATGGTCTTCGGAACGGTTACGGCTTCTCATGCCGGCCAATCCCAATAGACCCAACAGACCTAACCATCCCCAGCCGCCGTTGCTGCGTGTCGTCGTATCGGCGTTAGCGCGGTAGCTGTACGTATTATAATTACCGCCATAGCCGTAGCCGTCATTGTTAGTCCCGTAAGTATTCATACGGTCCGAACAGACGCTCGCTGGATTTTACCGGATGTCTGACAGCATCGTACACGTTGTTGCCCGTTGTCGTACCTGTCGTGTTCGTTCCTGTCGTATTTGTTGTCGTCGTTGTTCCTGTCCCATTCAAAGTCGTTGTTCCCGAAGTGTCGGTTCCTGTCCCTGTACCGGAAGTGTTGGTACCATAATTATTCGTTCCGTAAGAACCGTAAGACCCTGTCGTCCCGCTTCCGCTATAAGTTCCTGTCGTTCCCGTTGTACTATAAGTGCCGGAGGAAGTGCCCGTACCTGTGGCTGTACCCGTAGCATTCGCACTGCTCATTTCAGCAAATGCCTGAGCGCCGCCCATTCCCAAAGAAGCTGTCAGTGCCAAGGTCAAAACTGTTTTGCGAAACTTGTTCATACTGTTGAGTTCTCCCTTCGCAATCAAGTATTATTGGTGCACTACTAGCATGGTCGGTTGCAGAATCAAATATCCTTGCCGGAACTAGGAGGCTATTGTCAAGGAAATATTCGCAAAGGTTTAGCTTTTACGGTAAAATGTAAAGAAGCTATGTCAGCAAAGGGGTTATATTTCATGAATCAAGTGGAACAACACCGCTGCGTCCCCGAGCTTTGGGGCGACAAGCGGTTTCATACATGGAACGTTGAAATGCGCCGTCAATTCGGTACTAAAGTTTTTAAAGTCATGCTCGATGCCGGCTTCACTTGTCCGAATCGGGACGGGTCGATCGCGGCCGGCGGCTGCACCTTTTGCAGCGCCCGCGGCTCAGGCGATTTTGCCGGAAGCCGCCGCGACGATCTGGTAACTCAATTCAACACTATCCGCGATCTGCAGCACAAAAAATGGCCTGAAGCGAAGTATATCGGCTACTTTCAAGCCTACACCAACACCTACGCTCCGGTAGAGGAGCTTCGGGAATATTATGAAGTGATTTTGCAGCAGCCCGGCGTGGTCGGCCTTTCCATTGCTACGCGGCCCGACTGCCTGCCCGACGATGTAGTCGAGTATTTGGCCGAACTGAATGAGCGAACCTACCTGTGGGTGGAGATGGGTCTGCAGACGATTCACGAATCGACGTCTCAGCTCATCAACCGCGCGCATGACACTCAGTGCTATCTGGATGCGGTTGCCAAGCTGCGCAAGCATAACATCCGCACCTGCACCCATATCATTTACGGGCTGCCTGGGGAGACCCATGAGATGATGCTTGAGACCGGCCGTGCGGTAGCTCAGATGGACGTGCAAGGCATCAAGATTCATTTGCTTCATCTCATGCGTAAAACGCCTATGGTCAAGCAGTATGAAGCCGGCCTTCTGCAATTTCTGGAAAAAGACGAGTACGTCCGATTAATTGCGGATACGCTGGAAATTTTGCCTCCGGATATGATTGTGCACCGCCTGACCGGAGACGCTCCCCGGGATTTATTGATCGGACCGATGTGGAGCTTGAAAAAATGGGAAGTCCTGAACGCGATTGACGCAGAGCTGCGTTTGAGAGATACATGGCAGGGTAAGTATTGGAAAAAAGAGGCAGGTGTGCCGGAAACCCGCTAAGCGGAGCGAGGAATGCCACCCTGCCAGCCAGGACAAAGGAGTGACAGAACATGAGGAAGCTTATCCTGGGAGCGACGGCGCTATTGGCCGTCGTGCTGATAGGCGGCTGCAAGGATGCGCCTGCCGTGCAGCCGGTTCCCCCGGCGCCCGCGCCGGCCGAGCCGGGCGGGGGTGCCGGAGCCGGGCTCGCAGCGCCGCCTGCGGACAGCGCCGACGCTGCGAAGCAGCCCGCCGAGGCCGCAGCAGGCAGCGGCACGGACGGCGCCGCGGCGCAAGGCGGCAGCGAAGCTCCGGCCGACACGAAGTCCGAGTCGGCCAAGCCTCCGGCAGCCTCTTCGGCTTCGACCGGGTCGAAGCCGAAGGCCGAGCTGCCCAAGGCGGAGCTGCCGAAGCTCGAGGAGCCGCCTGCGAAGAAGCCGTCGACCGTGCCGATGCTCGAGCCGCCCAAGGCGTCCGGAACGCCGGCAGCGTCCGAGGACGGCTCCAAGCCGGCTACGGCCCCGATGCCGACGGATCTTGTGACGCCGCCCATGGCGGGCGCTTCCTCGTCGGCGGCGTCCGGCGGGGGCTCCTCCGGGAGCAGCGTCTCCTTGAAAGCGGAGACGCTGTACAAGGACAACTGCATGGTTTGTCATGGCGACAAGCTGCAGGGGGATGTCGGGCCGGCCTTAACGAAAGTCGGCAGCCGGCTCACCCAAGATCAGCTTATCGCTATGATCAACCACGGCGGCAAAACGATGCCGCCGTTTCAAAAAACGCTGAAAGCGGAGCAAATTGAAGAGCTGGCCCAATGGCTTTCGGCTCAAAAATAAGCAATCATAGATCGGAGCGTTATTTATATGGGGTTTTTATCCATCCTCAGCTATGCCCATAAGCTGATAGAAGAACGTGTCTCCCCGGGAGAGACGGTAGTGGACGCCACTGCCGGCAACGGGGTGGACACGCTTTTTTTGGCTAAATGCGTCGGACCGGAAGGCTCCGTGCATGCTTTTGACATCCAGGCGCAGGCGCTGGAACGCACCCGCCAGCGTCTGGAGCAGGAGCTCAGCGCGTTCGCGCCGGTACCCGTTCAGCTCCATGAACGCAGTCATGCGCTGATGGAGCAAACGCTGCCGCCGCATGCCAAAGGCCGCGTCGCGGCAGTGATGTTCAATCTCGGCTATTTGCCCGGAGCCGATCATCAGACGGTAACGGTACCGGACAGCACCCTTCCCGCTCTTCGGCAGTCGGTCGAGTGGCTGCGCAAAGGCGGTATTCTTACTATTATATTGTATACCGGTCATGAAGGCGGCGAACAGGAAGCGGCCGCCGTCCGGACATGGGCGGAGCAGCTTCCCCAGAAGCAGTACCAGGTGCTGGAATACCGCTTCCTGAATCAAAAGAACCATCCGCCCTACTGCATTGCGGTAGAAAAGCGTCTGGCTGATTGATATAATGGCATGTAGCATATTGCACCCGCCCACAGAGGCAGAATGGCTAATAAGTAGAAAGTAGGGAGCATGTTGAAACCATATCCTTTATTATTTAAACCTGAAATGAAAGAACGTGTATGGGGAGGCCGCAATCTGGAACAGTTCGGCTTGGAGCTGCCCGATGGGCCCATCGGCGAAGGCTGGATGATCGGCGATCACCCGAACGGCACAACCCGTGTCGTGAATGGAGAGCTTGCCGGACTCGGTCTGGATCAAATCCGCGAGCAGTACGGCAAAGATTTTTTTGGAGCCAAAGGCTTTTCCGAGAAAAACGGCCGTTTTCCTCTCTTAATTAAGCTGTTGGACTGCCAGGACGATCTATCGGTGCAGGTGCATCCGAACGATCATTATGATAGACTTCCGCAAGGCGAGCTAGGCAAAACGGAAATGTGGTACATCCTTGACGCCAAGCCGGGTGCCAAAATTATTTACGGGCTAAACGATGGGGTTACACGCGAGCAGCTGGCCCAAGCCATTGCAGAAAACCGGATTCTGGACAGCCTGCGGGAGGTTCCGGTCGAGGCCGGCGATTCGTTCTATATTCCTGCCGGAACGGTTCATGCGCTGGGTGCAGGCGTCCTTGTCGCCGAAATTCAGCAAAACTCGGACAGCACCTACCGTCTGTACGATTATGACCGTCTGGGTCTAGACGGCAAGCCCCGCGAGCTGCACATCGAAGATTCCCTGAACGTCATCGCTTACGAAGGCTCGGGAGCCACCTTCATGAAAACCGGTTTGACCGCAGCTAACGAGTGGCTGACCTTAGCCAACTCTCCTTTCTTTGTTACGGAAAAAGGAAAGGTCGAGCAGGAATGGCCGCTGCAAACGACGGGAGCCAGCTTTGTAATTCACATCATTTGCGACGGTACCGGCACCATCCGCTGGGCCGATGGTGAGCTTTCCGTGAAGCCTGGGGAGTGCTACTTGATTCCGGCAAACCTCGGTGATTATTCGCTGACCGGCTCTATGACGGTGCTGCGCAGTTATTTGCCTTAAGCTGTATAACTAAGGGACCCGCGTCTGCCGGCATCTCTCTTCTTTTCTGGAGATGCGGCCTCGAGGGTCCCTTTCTTTAATATAGGAAAAAAGAGCCGACCATTGTGTATTGCCCCAAGAAGTTAGACGTACATCTAACGAAGGGCGCAGTTCAATGGGAACGGCTCTTTTTACTATTTATATAGAAGCTACGACGCCACTCGGCCGGAAATCCAGTTAACCAATGACAGTGGCTCCTTTTTTGCTTTTGTGTGAGGCTGGTTGCTTGCTATAAGCTGCTTAAAGGCTCGGCTCCATCGCCCCGAGGGCCAATGTATACAATTGGGCCCGCGACGCCGTGTCCGGCGGAAAATGAACGATGAGCAGCTGTTCTTCACCTGTCAGCAGCTCGCCGCTTGCCAAATAATGATTCAGCCGGAACGGCAGCACTTCAAGCATCGTGTGCTTATGCAGATCTTTCTCGTTCATACGCAGCGCCGCAAAAGCTTCCGATACCTCGTCCGGCCTTTCAGCCAGTCTGCGAATGTAATCGGACTGAGTGCTTTTATCCAGCGAGAAGTCCCACCAAATCTTGCGCGGCTTGTATTTATGATTTAGGAAATAATCGAGCTTCATCAAGCCTTCGATGACGTCCATCCCCCGGGTCCCCCGATGGGTCAGAAAAGCGTGGAGGCGTGTGAACAAATCCTCAAGCTGGTGGCCGATTTTTTGCCAGCCGCGGGTCTCCCAATAGTCGCCGAACAGCTGGAAGAAATCAAACGCCGAGGGGAATTCCTCCCGGATCAAATAATTGACGGTATGGTCCATCCGATGGGCATTCCAGTATTTTTCCAGCACATCCTCGACCCGCTTGATTCTGACAATGTCGGAGAAAGGCAAAATATCGTTGCCGAGAATCTCATAAGGGGCATTGTCCATAAACTTGTAGCCGTATTTCTCCGCGTCGGCCCGCATGCCGGTGCCGCGCAGCATTTTCAGAAAGCCCAGCTGCAGCTCCTCCGGTTCCAGCTCGAACACGTCGTTAAACGTTTTGCGGAACGAGTTGTAATCCTCCTCCGGCAGCCCTGCGATCAGATCCAGATGCTGATCGATTTTGCCGCTTTCCTTGACCTTCAGCACGGTACGCGTCAGCTTGGAGAAATTTTGCCGGCGCTTCACGAGGCTGTTCGTCAAATCGTTGGTCGACTGCACGCCGATCTCAAAACGGAACACGCCCGGCGGCGCATGCTCCGCCAAATAATCCAATACTTCCGGCCTCATGATATCCGCGGTAATTTCGAATTGAAACACGCAGCCGCGGTGGTTCTGAATAAGGAACTCAAAAATTTCGAGCGCGTAATCCCGCTTGATGTTGAAGGTTGCGGTTCACGAATTTGATCAGCTTCGCTCCGGATTCGATCAAATAGAGCAGGTCGCTCTTCGTCCGCTCCATATCGAAATAGCGCACGCCTACTTCAATAGAAGATAAGCAGAACTGACAGCTGAACGGACAGCCCCGGCTTGTCTCGAAATAGACCACGCGGTTCGCCAGGCTGGGAACATCCTCCGCAAACCGGTGCGGCGTCGGAATATCGTCGAGCGCCAGCTTCGGACGCGGGGGATTGATGATGACTCGGTCTTCCTTACGGTAAGCAGCTCCGAACACGCTGTAAAATTTACGGTCGCCGTTCAGTTCCTGCAGCAGGTGGTGGAACGTCTCCTCCCCCTCGCCCATCACGATGAAGTCGACCTCCGGAATCCGGTTCATCCAATACTCCGTATCGTAAGAAACCTCGGGACCGCCAAGCACGATGGTCAGCTGGGGATTAATTTTTTTGAGCATGCTGACCACGGTAATCGTCTCTTCGATGTTCCAGATGTAACAGGAGAACCCGATCAGATCGGGCTCCTTCTGGTACAAGTCGGATACGATGTTCATCGCCGGGTCTTTTATCGTATACTCGGTAATTTCTATAGGAAAGTCTTTCTCGCTGAACGACTTCAAATAACGCAGCGCCAAAGACGTGTGAATATATTTCGCGTTTAAGGTAGATAACACTACTTTCATATCGGTACCCTCTTTTGCTTTGCAGAATCCTTGCACTCCTCATTCTACACGGAAAAAGGGCCGAACACAAAAAAAAGAAAATGGGGTCATTCCATTTTCCCGCTAATTCCAGTTATTCTCCGTCGAGGTCACATTCCGAGTCGGGTACCAGTCCGGCAAGTACAAATTCGTCGTTCCCTTCCGCGCTCCAACGGTTCGCTTGCGTGAACAGCTGTTCCTCCACCTGCTCCCTTTGCGACACCAGCTGGTCTACCGCCTGCTCGTCTCCCGATGTTAGAATGGTTTGCGTCAGCTGCTTGCGCTGCTCTAAACGTTTCGCCAATTGATAAAGTATCATGCTTTTCTTCCTTTCTTCGTTCCATTGTATATCTGTATCATAGCCCTCTATTATTAAGACAAGATTAGAGGAACATAAACAGATCGTTAAATCATAAGGAGATTTGTAATCGGTGTTATTAGCTTTCCCCGGTGTGAAGAAATATATGTAAAACGGTGGCGGTTTATGCAAAAAATTTTGGCGGATTTGATCGGTCACGCTAGAACCGACCGATATTAAACCTGGCCTTATGTCACAATAGTGAACCGGGTATTTCGTGATGTTAAATATTTATCAGGGTAAAGATGGATGCTTGGGAGGAGCATGGGTATAGGGTTACAACCGCTGTTGAAATCGTGTCCTTTTGAATTGAACAGGCTAAAAGGTTAGGAAAACGATTTCAAAGGCGGGCACTGTCGTTTTTCCACCCCATACCCATGCTCCTCCGGTGCTGCAGAGAGCTGGGCGGGGCTTCAAGCTGAACTGCCTGAGCTGCGAAGGCTGGGGCAAAACAAAACATGGCTGCAGCTGCCTGTTAAAGCAAGGTATTAAGATAATCCGCAGTTATGCAGCTTGCTCAATGGGCGGGAATACGCGGAAGTCAGTCGAACCTATATATAGCAAACCTTCCACCTTCAGCACATCATATATGTACCTTCCCAACACTTACCGGCGCTACGATCATTCCCTCCTGCAAGCAGCTTCTGTATCAGGCTTCTATTCCATAGGCAGCTTGGATTAGAGGCCATTGGATTTGCAGCCTAAAACATAGGTGGCGGCAATCTGTCCAAGCTTTCTGTTCTGTTCAAAGCAGCGATTATCGCGCCTCCACCGGCTCACGTGTATGGAGAGCGTACCTAGAGCAAACCAGCGGGAGTAGCTTGAGAGCAGCTTAGACATAAATAAAACGTAGCCAGAAAGTAACTAGAGAGTGGGAATAGAGCATAATAGAGTATAACTAAAATTAGCTCGAACACAGCAAAAAGCGCAGCTCCCGACGGAAGGGAGCTGTGCTTTTTTAGCTGCAAGAGCAGCGAGGGCTGCGCAAGCGTTACAGCTTGACGCGCAGCTCGCTTACAGCTGCGCGGCGCTGGCCTGCGGCTGCGGCAGGCGCGTTGCGGATGGCCGGGGCCGTTTCCCCGGCCTCGACCATCCGGGCGATCAGCTGTGCCTTGAGCTGATCGGCGATGCCGCGGAAGGCGTCGACGCCGGCCAGGTTGTGCAGCTCGTACGGATCGGCCTGCAGATCGTACAGAAACTCTTCGACGTAGTCGTCCGATCCTGCATCCCGGTTCGGATGCTTATCGGGAGCGGAGACGCTGTATTTCCAGCGGTCGGTGCGGATCGCGCGGCCGACCTGGGATTCGCTGATCTGAACGAAGACCTCCTGCGGCCAGTCGGGTGCCCTCCGCTTTGAACCAGCGGAACAAGCGAGCGGCCCTGCATTGCCTGCGGCACAGGGATGCCGGCGGCATCAAGCAGCGTCGGCGCCAGGTCGACCAGGCTGACGAGCTCTCTGACGCGGCGGCCCTGCTGGAAGCCGGGGCCGCAGATGGCAGTCGGCACCCGGATCGAGCTGTCATGGCAGGAGCGCTTGTACTCGCCGTTTCTCGTTTTGAAATGGCAGGCATGGTCCGATGTAAACAGCACTATCGTGTTGTCGGACAGCTTCAGGCTCTTCAGCGCATCCAGCAGGCGGCCGAGCGCGTCGTCCAGTCTTCTGACCATCCCGTAGTAGCCGTCGATATGCTGGGGCGCCGTCCCGCCCAGCGCGAGGAGATCCGCCGGGATCCAGCGGCTTCCGTAAGCGCCCTGGTATACGTCAGGGGACGGGTAATTGTCCAGATGGTTCTGATGGTGCGGCTCGAGAAACGACAGGAACAGGAAGAACGGATCGTCCTGATGCGAATCGATATAACGGATGGCGGCATCGGTCAGCGCATCGACCCGGTAACCCGGCAGCTTCACTTCCCGGCAGTCGTTATCGTAGACGACCGTATCGTACGCGTCGGAGGAAAACTCGAGCACATTCGAAGCTAACCAATGCTCATAGCCGCCTCTTCCCGCTTCGGGAACCGGGTCCTCCTCGGCCAGGTGCCACTTGCCGATGTAGGCCGTACGGTAACCTGCGTCGCCGAAGTAGTGGGCAAGCGTTCTCGCTTCGTCCGGCAGCGGAATGCCGTTGCGGAAGCAGCCGGTATCGGTAGCATACCGGCCCGTCTGCAGGCAGCTGCGCGCCGGTTCGCACACCGGCTGGCAGGTGAAGGAATGAACCAAGTGCGTCCCTTCCCTCGCCATCCGGTCGAAGTTCGGCGTCAAATTCAGCGGATTGCCATGCGCGCCCGTCGTATCCCAGCGCTGCTGATCCGTGAAAAATACGATCACGTTAGGGCGGTCATGTTGCCGCTGCTGCTTAGTGACTTGCTGGTTCGTCATATGAAATATTCACTCCTTCACATGGACACCCGGCGAAAGGAGCCTTAAGCCGCCCTCACCGAGTGCCCGTATCATTGAATTTCGTTTACAAATGTAAATAACTTACCATAGGCCGCTGCCGCCCAGCCGCTTGGACAGCATGTTGGAGAACAACAGCAGCAGCAGACCGACAGCGGATTGGAACAAGCCCGCCGCAGCGGCAAGAGGGTACCGCCCCATCGTCAAGCCTACTCGGTACACATACGTATCCAAAATATCCGCTACGCTGTATACCAGCGGGTTGTACAGAATGAACACCTGGTCGAATCCGGCCGATAATATATGGCCCGTTCTCAAAATAAGCAGAATGACGATCGTCGAAGCGATGGAGGGCAGCGTCACATAACGCACCAGCTGGAGCCGGTTGGCTCCATCCATCCGGGCCGCTTCGTACAGCTCGGGATTAATGCCTGCCATCGCCGCAAGATAAATGATCGTGCCCCAGCCAGTCTCCTTCCATATATTCGACCAGACGAGCAGCGAACGGAAATGCTCCGGCTGCATGACCGGAGAGTTGGACACCCCGAACAGGCTTAATATGCCTGTCGTCGGCGAAAGCAGTGTAAACATCATCCCGCCCAGCACGACCCACGATAAAAAATGCGGGAAATATACAATCGTTTGAATAATCCGCTTGAACGCGCTGCTCATGACCTCATTGAGCAGCAGCGCCAGCGCAATCGGCGCGGGAAATCCGAAGATGAGCTTATAGAAGCTGATAATAACCGTATTGCGGAGAGCCAGCCAGAAATCCTCCGTTTGGAACAAAATCTCGAACCATTTAAAGCCCGACCAGGGACTGTCAAAAATCCCTTTGGCCAATTTGTAATCCTTGAAGGCGATCAGGATGCCGCCCATCGGGATATATTTAAAAATAAGGAAATACAGCAGACCCGGCAGCATCAGCAAATAATAATATTTATATTTGTTCAGCAGCCGGATCATCCGGGATTTCCGCGCCGCGTAAGGCGCTCTCCGGTGCAGTGCTGTCTCATGATTCATCGTCCGGCCTCCTCTCTTCGGGCTATCCGGGCTGGACGGGGTCTTTTTTCTCCAGAAGCTTCTTCCGGTATTCGCCCGGCGTCAAGCCCTCGTACTTTTTGAAAAATCGGATAAAGCTGTGCGCATCATGGTAACCAACCGCTTGACTAACCTCCTGCATAGACGACCGGACGTCGTGCTGGAGCAGCTCTTTGCTGCGCATAATGCGGTGCCGGCTCAAATATTCAAGCGGCGGCTTGCCGGTCTCGGCCTTGAACACCCGGCTCAGGTAGCTTCCGCTAAGGCCTACATGGTCGGCAATATCCGTTACCGATATGTTGCTTTGGTAATTCATCTCGATATATTCGATGGCCTTGGCAATGTAGAGGCTGTAGGTGCTGCTCTCCTGCCTCTGCCGCTCCAGCTTCCCGATCAGCTCCTCGACAAACCGCCGGATAAACGCCTCCAGCTCTTCGTTGTTGCGGCAGCTGTTCAGCTCCAGCAGATTCATCGAGATAAAGGCGTCGTACCCTTCCTGGTACAGGTCGTTCATTGTGCCGCTGATCAGCATAATGATCATTTCCAGCAGCCGCTCACGGGAGCTTCCGCTCTTCTGAACGTAAGTCTTCATAAACCCGGTTACAGACTCATTCGCTTTGCTATGATCGGCCGCCATAATATGATGGGCGAGCTCCTTTTGCACCGCTAACGGATATTCCATACGATGGTCTGTCTCCACTTCTTGGACGAACACGACATCCGACTTGTTGAACAGCGCCTTATAATTCATCATCCGCTTGACCTCGGCATAAGAAAGATGGATACCGTCCAGTAAGGAACCGCTTCGTCCCACGGCAAACTGCAGACTGACGCCATGCTGCTGCTGCAGGCTCTCGTTGATTTCATGCAGCCCAAGAGCCAGCTCCTGCTGCTGGGTCTCCTCCAGCTCTGCGTGCTCCAGATTCAGAATGAAGCCGAACTGGCCATGGTCCGAAAAGCGTGCCCGCAATAGGCATCGCCTTCGATAAAGCGTTTTCAACAAAGCTGAAGGCCAGCAGGTTAGGTTCATGCTCCGCCTCTTGAGCTCCCTTGTAGAACGGGGCTACCAAAAGGACCGTGTAATGACTGAACGGAAAATGGACGCCGACCTGCTGCAGATGATCGCGGATCTGGTTCGGCTCGGTAATGTAATTATTCAGCATGTCATAGATGAGTCTATGCTTCACGATCGGCTTGGTACGCTCCATCGTCCTCTTAATCTCTTCATGCTCGCGGATCATTTGCTTCCAGGGTCCGTACATGAAAATCGAGATCAGATAGGACATGACGAAGCCGATGATCAGCACAACCACAGCGGTGCGCAGAATCGCGCTCCGGATTCCCGCCATCGCCTGCTGGTACTCGCTGAACGGCGTGCTTTTGACGAATACCCAGGAATTAAACCGGGATTTGACGTAGGTGAGAAACTGCTCCTCTCCATGATCAGTGACGATGCGCGAGCCGGTCATGCTGTCAGGAGATATCCCTTCCAACAAGGCAGGCGTTCCGCTGCCGTACACCACTTCACCGGAGTCCGACCGAAGAATGGTAATGCCGTTCAGCTGCGTGTCTGCAAGCCGCTCCACCATCCCGAAGAACACGTCCTTGCGGACATTCAGCACCAGCTGGCCGAGCGTCTCTTTGCTGGTGACAGGCAATGGCCGGTTAAAGCTGATGACCTCCAGAGATGGGTCCATCGAGCTTTGCAGCAGACGGACTTCATAGTCGCTCTGCCCTTCCCCGCGCTGCAGGATCCGCTCCAGCAGGTCCTTGTCGAAAAACTCAGACCGCGGGTAAAACCCTTCGCGCGTCGTCAATACTTTATCGTTTAGCTTAAAGTAAACGTACATTGAGTAGATCAGCGGACTTGCCGATATTTGACTCTTCAGATGCTCCTTCAGCACGCTGAAATCATACATATCCGCCTCGAACGGATTGGTCAGCTTGGCGTTGAGATCCGGCGTTAATGCCAGCTGAAGCGCCAGATTATCGATGTTGTCCTTCGCCATTTTGGTCTGCACGTATAAGGCGTCCAGATCGGCCGACGCCTGCTTCTGAAGCTCCTGCTTCTTTTCCACCGCCATATGCACGTAATACAATGAGCTGATAATGACGACCGGGAGTATGACGGTCAATAAGTACGATAACAGCATTTTCCCGAATTGAGACTTCCGTTTCGCATCTTTCATAGCCTGGCTGCCCCCTTGCCCCCCGATGGATGGAACCGTTCCACACCCGATTGTATTTCTTCTACATTATGTTCTAGCTGAACGGTTAAAAACCTTTTCCCGGAGAGCCAGGGGACGCGTCGGAGTCTATCCGAGAGCCGGATGCTTAGAGCTGAATGCCCGAGCGGCAGAGGCCCGCTATTTCTTCGTTTTGTTCCACTCCTCGTTTACCTGCTTCTCAATTTCTTTGCCGCCCTGGCTGTAATATTTCGTGACAAATTCATCCCATTTATCGACAGGCCATGTACCCGTAACGATCTTGGCGAAATATTCCGACCACAGCTTCGGCAGATCGGGATAGTCGAGCATGCCCTGCGTTGTTTTCCAGAATTGATTCTTGATCGTATATTTATTCGTAATCTCCATCGCGGACAGCGCCTCCTCCGTCATCCAGCGCCGGTCGACCACTTGAATAAAGCGGATCGGGTTGGAGAAGCCCTGCGCATACAGCTCGGAATAGGAAGGCACCGTCATTTGAACCCGGTTTTTAGCCTTGTCGAAAGTGTACTGCTCGTTTTCCACGCCATAGGTCACCAGATTGAAGCCGGCGTCCGAGGCGAGCCAGTCGATCAGTTTCATCAGCTGCTCGGGATTTTTCGCTTTGGCTGAGATAGCTCGGATATCGTTATAGGCAGGAGCATTCTCGGGCCATCCCTGCTTGCCTCCCGGTTCCGACCGGCGGAGCCAAAATTTTCAGATTGCCCGCAGGCACCGCTTTTTTCAGCGATACGTTGATCGGCTGCTTCGGATCGACATTGAAGGCGCTGCCTTCAAACACGCCTACCTTCGAACCGATGACCTTCTCCTCCAGCTGCTTCGTTTCCATAATGATGAACTCCGGATCGATCAGCCCTTCTTTATACCATTTCTGAAGCAGCGCCAGCACCTCTTTGGTCTCCGGCAGCACCATCCCCTGCTTCAGCTGACCGTCCCGCTCGTGCCAAAACGAAGGAATGATTCCGTAGGCTCCGAAAATAGCGGAGAACTGCGTATTCTGCGGATTGGCCGTCTTGGCGGAGCTCAGACCGAACGTATCCTTCTTCCCATTCTTGTCCGGATCGTTATTGGTGAATGCCTGCAGCACCTTGTATAGATCGTCCAGCGTTTTGGGCTGCTGCAGTCCCAAATTGTCGAGCCAGTCCTGGCGGACGTTAAACCCGCTGATATCCGGCCCGTTAAACGGCTCCGGGCGATAGCCTACGGGCAGTCCGTATATTTTCCCCTTATACTTGAGCGCCTCCAAATCTCCCGGCTTGATCAGCTTCATCGCATTCGGCGCCGATTTCAGCAAATCGTCAAGCGGCATTATAAGCCCTTCGTCGGCAAACCGGGTCAGTGTCGCCATATCGACATTGAAGAAGTCGGGAAGCTCGCCTGAGGACGCCTGAAGGTTCAGCTTCGTAAAATATTCCGAGCCGCTCGCAAGCGACACGTTAAAATCGATTCCTTTCAGCCCCGCCTTATCCAGCGCGGCCAGTACCTCTTTCTTCCCGCGTCCGCCGTCCGCCGGATATTCCGGCGCGCCGAAATTGCGGAATATTTTGTAGGTCACCGGCTGGCCGTCCGAGGCCGTCTCTTTCTTATCCGTGCCCGCATCTCCTGCCGTGCTCCCGCCTGCCACGCTTCCTGAATTCGATGTGCACCCGGCCAGCGACGCGGCCGCCAGCAGCAGCGCCAATAAACTTTTCCACAGCTCTTTTCTTCTCATCGTCATGGTTTTCCCCCATTCATAGATTCAGCGGCCTGATTAGCTTTTGACGGAGCCGATCATCACGCCTTTGACAAAATATTTTTGCAGAAACGGATACACGCATAAGATCGGAACCATCGCTACAATAATCGTAGCCGCAACGACCGAGTCGACCGAGGCCCCCGTAAGCTCGCCGGTCATTCTTGCCGTCACCTGGCCGTTAATAACGTCCCGCAGCAGCAGCGGAAGCGTATACTTGCTCTTATCGTTCAAATAAATGAGCGCCTGCAAGTAATTATTCCAGATGCCCACCGCCTCCCACAGCGCGACGGTTGCCAGCACCGGCTTGGACAAGGGCAGCACGATCGAGGCAAAAATGCGGAGCGGATTGGCTCCGTCGATCATCGCCGAATCCTCCAGTTCAAGCGGCAGCGTCCGGAAAAAGCTGATCATAATGATGACATTAAACGCTGAGACAGCCGTCGGCAAGATCAGCGACCAGAGCGAGTTGATCAGACCGAGCGATTTTACAAGCAGGTAGGTCGGGATCATCCCTCCGCTGAACAGCATCGTAAATAAAATGAGCAGCAATATGATACGCTGGGCCGGCATTTCGCCCTTGGTCAACGGGTAGGCCAGGGCCGCCGTCATCAGAACCGTAAGCAGGGTACCGACCACTGTCGTAAAAATGCTGTTCCCGTAAGCAACCCAGATGTATTCCGAGCCGAGCACCGTCTGATACGCCGAAATCGTAAAATCCCGGGGCCACCAGAATGCGCCTCCACGCATCGCTTCCTCCATGGAGCTGAGCGACAGCGATACCTCGTGCCAAAGCGGGTAAAAGGTGACCAGTGCGACAAGGATCAGCAGTACGGCGTTCAGTGTATCGAACAAACGTCCGCTCCAGTGCGCTCCTATCGGATTCATGCAGCTTCACCTCCTTTAGGTTTCTGTTGTACATTAACATGCTGTGCCAAACATGCTGCACCTGCTGCGCAAAGCGCCTCCGGCAAAAGTGATTCCGAATTCTGTATGGGCAGCTGCTTCAGCACCGCAATGTATCCGCTTACATCATGCCATACACAACACCTATTGGAATAGAGCCACAATTTGCGTTCATGGCGAATTCCCTCCGTCTCCAGCCATAAGATCAAAAATTTCACATGATGTCTGATTTTCAACACGATACCACCGCTGTTAGCGTCTTTGGATACAAAAAAGGAGCCGGCCCTCCCCCATGCAGAGCCGCAATACGCGCCTGAGGCCATTCCTCCACGATCTCACGTGGCAATCCGTTTACTCCAGCTGGCTTAACCTGCCGCCTCACGGCAACGTAACATTGCGTATTGTGAGAGAAATTCTGAAGCATCTTTTCCCGAATAAAAAAAACGGCCCCCTTGAAAAGGGAGCCGCTGGACTGTTGAGAAACCCGCACTAAGCGAAAAATGAGCATAGACGCAGGGAGGCCACTGAAAAAGGCATCGCTCCGAGTACGGAACATTCTTCTGATCGCTGTTGTCCCTGGATTTCTTTGATTATAACCCGCTTGTAGCGGTTGAAATCCAAGGACAAAGGCGAACGCTTTCGCTTCTACAGAACGATTCCGCACGCTCCGCTAGTTTTTCAGTGGCCTCAACGCAGGTGAGGTATCCTCCGGAACAGTTTATGGCTTGTTCTTCCGATCGCTCTCTCGTCGCGAAATTATTCGATTTTATCCCACTGTGTACAATTAAATTTCCGCTTATTTCAACTGTGAAACACGCTCCCGGAACTGTCCGGGCGTCATATCCTCGTATTTCTTGAACAGCCGGATGAAATAAGAAGGCTGGTAGCCGATCCGCTCGGCAATCTCATTCACCTTCAAATCCGTGCCGATCAGCAGCTCCTTCGCTTTATCCATCCGCAGCAAAATCAAATAATCGATAAAGTTCATGCCGTTAATCTGCTTGAACGCTTTGCTGAGCGCATAAGGCGTCGTATCGAATGCGTCGGCACACTCTTCCAGCGAAATATCGCTCATAAACCGATCCTTCAGCAGATCCGTCACCCGCTCGACCAGCTGCTTCATATGCATGTCCTGATGACGGCCGAGCTTCTCCATATAAGGGGAAATCACCCGCTGCTGGAAGAAGCGAACCATTTGCTCCGGCTCCCGCAGCTGGTTCAAATGCTCGTACAAATTGTTCCCTTCAAACATATGATGCGGGTGATACCCGGTCTCGAGCATCGTATGAAGCATGCTGCCGAGCACCTGCATGACACCCTCCTGCAGCAGCTTCTCATTGCCGGATTGAGAGACGAGCTCCTGAACGAAGCGGCCGATCAGCTGCAGCGACTGCTCTCCCTGCCCCATCCGGATCGCCTGCATCAATTCCTTCTCAAGTGCAAAAGGATACTGCACCTCCTGATTCGCGCTCGGAAGCATTTCCTCCAGGTCAAGCACCTGGCGGTCTTCCTTCAGATCTCGGTATCGGATCGCATTGCGCAGAAACGGCAGCAGCTGCGGAATGTCCCGCACCTCCGAGGTCAGCCGGCCGATACAGATGGCCGCCTGCATTTTGAGCAGGGAGCTGATCGTATGCACCAGATCGTCCGACAGCAGGTACAGCTCCTCCTTGACCTGCTGCTTCGTCCGATCCATCGGATACGAGAGCAGTACCCCGACCGTCATATCCTGAAAGTTGATAATTTCCGCATGATGGCTTCGCGTCCGGACGATTTCCTCCGCGATATTCGCCGCGGCGAACGTAGCCAGCTGCTCCTCGCTTTCGAGAAAGCGGCCCCCTTCCTTGGCAAAGCCGGTAATCTGCACCAGCAGCAGTGCAAACCACTGCGAATCCGGCTGCCAGCCGAAGCTCGCCATCCGGCCGCGGATCTCCGCTTCGCTGAGCGAATAGAAATGGCCCTGCACGAGCTGCATCAGGAAGGCCGTCCGAAGCGACGGGTACGCCTGCTCCAGCCTGCTTTCCAGCGCCTTGCTCTCCTGGCTCAAATGCTTCCACTGGCTCTCGATGAACTCCAGCTCGTCCCCCGGATTGTCCTGCGCCGTCTTCTGATTGTGATCCCTCATCACATTCACGAGCCGCCCGATCGGCCGGTAAATCCGATTTGAAGCGACCCAGGACAGCAGCACCGCGATCAGCAGCCCTATGCCGGCAACAGCCAGCATGATTCTTGACATGATGACGACAGGCGCCGTCATCTGGTCGAGCGACGTTGCCGCTACATACCTCCACGGGGTGCCCAAGCGGGAAAACTGGCCGTAGGAAACGGAATACGATTTCCCGTCGTAATCCAGCAGATAAGACCCGTCCTCCTCCGTCCTGGACGTCACGCTTTCATGAACAATCCCGGCTAAGGCGGCTTGTTCCTCGGATGCAGCCGTCTGGGAGACGATGATGCGGCCATCCTTCCCCATCAGAATGGAAGCCCCGTCCACATCTGTGGTCATTTCCTCTACCATATGCACGAGCTTCGTTTTATCCAAATACAAGATCAGCGCCCCATACGGTTCGCCGATGCTCGGCAGCTTCTGAATCAAGGCGACCTGGGAAGTGTCTCCCTTGGCATTGACCTTCGGAAACGAATCCTTCCAGAACACGCCGCGGTCTTGATCCATCAGCTCGTGAAACTGGCTTCGCTCCTGCTCGTTCAGGATAGGAACGATTCCCTCAATATCGGAGATAACCAACGGCTGACTCCGATCCAAATACAGCTGGGCCTGCTCAATCAGCGGATAGGCCCCTTTCATCACGCCGAGAAACCGGTACAAATTTTGCGTTGTATTATAATCGTCGCTTAAATTAATATTGCGCAGACGCAGGTCAAGCCGGCTGTCCAACGACCACTGCGTCGCCGCAAGCTCCAGCTGAGCCAGATTGTCGTTCATCCGGTCAATCGTCTTTTTCAGCAGCGCTTCATGATTCCTCGTAATCTCGTTCTCGATGTGCGCCCTTCCGGTAATATAGGATGTGATACCGATGATCGCTGTAGGCAAGCTGGTAATGCACAGCACCAGGATCAAGCTTTTACGATAAAAATTGCTTCTGCCGGAACGCTGCGTCCACCAATGCCACAGCTGCTGCCATCGAAACCACATAGCTAGTCCCTCTCTTCTTGTTGTGTTTCTTTATTATACCGATCTCTCCCGCTTGTGCCCACCCTGCCGCAATGCGGAAATCCCCCTCGACGCCGGGTATTTCGGCATCCGAGGGGGTAGAAATGTATTATTTGCTTGCCGCGTTCCGTTTTTGGTAAGCATCGTTCAGTTCAGCCGTAATTTTCGCCAAATCCGGGTCTGCTTTCAACTTGGTCACATAATCGTCCCAAGCGCTGATCGGCTCTTTACCCATAATCACCTTTGTTTTCATATCTTGAATTTTCTTTCTCAGCTCGGTGCCGACCTTCACGTTCGTATCGGAATTCAGACCAAGGGAAGGATCGCCGACGCTGATTTTTGCTTTTTCATCGATAATCTTTTTGTTGCGCTCCAGCACGTCATTCGGCATGCCTGTACGGTAAGCGCGCAGATATTGGTCATATTTCAAGAAAATTTGACCCAGCGCCTGCTGAGCGACAATGTCTTTTTTCGCCTGTTCTGTCGGCGTCTTGATGCCGTCCTTCTCCGTGTAGTGGACATCCTTCAAACCGAAGCTCGCCAGATCATAGCCTTCCTGCGTAGCGCCGTAATCCATAAATTTCAGCAGCTGCTTCACTTTCGCTTCCGGTACGGATTTCGGAATCGCATACATACCGAAGAATCCGCTGTCTTTATTCGAATAGCCGTTCAAGGAAACCAGTGGAATGAAGTCCGCCTTCGGATCCGTTTTGCGAAGCTCTTCTGTCGGTTCCCAAGCCGCTTCAGCCGTATCCTGGAAGCCGCCCGCGCGGTTGCCTTTCAGCAGGTCTTTGGCCTGCGTATTTTTCAGCACAGCCACGTCCTCAGGAATCAGCTTCTCTTTATAGGCACGGTTCAGCCATACGAGCGCATCCTTCACTTCAGGCAGCACGTTGACGTTCACCAGCTTGCCGTCGACAAGCTTCCAGTCTCCGTTGACTTTGGTGAAGCTGTTCTGCAGCTGGCCCAGGTAGCTCATCCCGTTCTGATCCACGAAGCCGGCGTAGCCGATCGTATCGTTCTTGCCGTTGCCGTCCGGATCCTTCTCGACAAATGCCTTCAATACCGTATACAGCTCATCGGTCGTTGTAGGAATAGGCAGGTTCAGCTTGTCCAGCCAATCCTTCCGCAGGTAAGGGAAGCCGCCGCCGTCGGTCGGACGGGCACGGGGAATCCCGTAATTTTTGCCGTCAGCCTGCTTCGTATTATCCCAAGACTCCTTCGGATACTGCATCAGGTTCGGATAATCCTTCAGCATCGGCGTCAAATCCCAGAAAGCGCCCTGTGCTACCATACCGCGTACTTGCGCGCTGAACGGATCGTCCAGCAGGATCAAATCCGGAATATCGCCCGATGCCAAGGTCACGTTAATTTTATCCGCATAGTTGTTCGGAGACACCCAAGTGATTTTCAGCTTCGTATTCGTTTTCTTCTCGATTTCCTTCACGACCACATTGTCCGGTCCCGGAGGCTCCGGCGTGTAATACATCGTCATGATGCTGATATCGGTCGGTTTGCCGGAATTTCCTCCGTCACCGCCGGCGGCTCCGGATTTGTCGGCATTGCCGCAAGCGGCAAGCATCGAGGAAACAAGAAGTGTGGATGCGGCAACGGCCGCTGTTTTCTTATTCATTTTCATAGAAAAGCTCTCCCCTTTGTTTACTTAAATTATTCTTTAACCGAACCGACCATGGCTCCCTTGGCAAAATGCTTTTGCAGGAAAGGGTACACCAGCAGGATCGGCACCGTCGCTACAACGACAGCAGCCATCTTCAACGTTTCAGGCGGAATGCGCTGCTCGGACATCATTTCGGCCGCGGCGCCTCCCCCTGCTGCCGTCGAAGCGTCGATCAGCATGTTTTGCAGCAGTACCTGGAGCGGATGCTTGGTGAAATCATTAATGTATAAGAGCGCCGTAAAGAACGTGTTCCAGTAAGCTACGGCGTAAAACAACCCGAATGCAGCCAATGAAGGCAAGGAAAGCGGTAAAATGATGCGGTACCACACGCTGACATCGTTGCAGCCGTCGATGCGGGCCGCTTCTTCCAAGCTTGCCGGAATACTGTCGAAGAAGCCTTTCATCAGCAGCACGTACCAGCCGCTTGTCAGCACCGGCAGAATCAGCGACCAAGTGCTGTTAATCAGATGCAGGTCCCTCACCAGCAAATACGGAGGAATGATGCCCGGATTGAACAAGGTGGTCAGCAGAATCAAGAGCATCATGAACTTGCGGCCCTGCAGCCTTTTGCGGGAAATCGCGTAGGACAGGCAGGAAGTAACGAGCAGGCTGAGCGCTGTGCCGACGACGGCCAGAAACACGCTGTTGCCAATCGCATTCAAGAAAGCATCGGTCGACATCAAATATTTGTAGGAAGCCAGGCTCCACTTCGTAGGAAGCAGCTTCAGCTCGTTGGATAAATAAGCCGACGGATCGGTGAACGAAACGACAAAGACATAATATAAAGGGAAGAAAGTGATGATCCCCATAATGCCGAGAAGAATCGCATTCACCGTATTAAAGGTGCGGTCGCTTTTGGTCAAAATCATTGTTGCCTCCTCCTCCCGTCTTTAGTAGACGCCGTCTTCGCCGAATTTTTTGGCCAGCTTGTTCGCTCCGATGACGAGCAGCAAGCCGACGATGGACTTAAACAAACCGACAGCCGTACTATAGCTGAATTGACCTTGTTTTACACCCAAACGGTATACATACGTATCGAACACATCCGCGACCTCGGATACCGCGCCGTTCATCATCAAGAATACTTGTTCGAAGCCGACATCCATAATATGGCCGATTCTTAAGATCAGCAGAATAATAATAACGGAGCGAATGCCCGGCAGCGTCACATGCCACATTTGGCGGAACCGGCCTGCGCCGTCCATCTTGGCCGCTTCGTACAGCTGCGGATCGATGCTTGCCATGGAAGCAAGGAAAATGATCGTTCCCCAGCCCGCATCCTTCCAGATCGATTGGGCAGTCAGCATGCCCCAGAAATAGCTTTTATTCGTTAAGAAATCAATTTTCTCAAAGCCCAGACTAACCAGCATCTGGTTAATCGCCCCATCCCCCGTCGAGAACAGCAGGAAGGTAATGCCTACGATAATAACCCAGGATAAAAAGTGGGGCAAATAAACAATCGATTGAATGATCTTCTTATAGGCGGCGCTCCGCACTTCATTAAGCATCAATGAAAGCAGAATCGGCAGCGGGAAGAAGAGCACCAGGGAAAGCACATTAATCGCCAGCGTATTGCGGAACAGCATCAGAAAGTCCGGATTGGAAAAGAACCGCTGGAAATGCTCCAGTCCCACCCACGGGCTTCCCATTACACCTTGGTAAGGAGAATAGTTCTGAAAGGAAATTACGATCCCCCACATCGGTACATAACGAAAGATGAGAAAATACAGCAAACCGGGAAGCGCTAACAAATATAAAAATTTGTCGCGGACGATACCTGACCATACCTGCTTTATCCGGCTCGTACCCGCAGCTTCTTTCGTAGAGGCCGCCGATTTCGCAACCGGCTTCAAAGTTGAATCCATAAGCTTACCTCCGTTCCTACGTATGTTGGTTTTCGTTAGCCTTATCATTCGGCATGCTCTTGGTCTTGCGGTGAAGCACTGACCTCAATCTACAATGCGCCGCCGTTTCCGGCAATCATCCATTTTTGTGAGGCAAAAACCGAGGCATAGTAAGCGGTTTCAGGCCGATTTCCTTGCGTTGACTTTTTTTGCGGGGGAGCGGAAACAGCCGGAAATCCGCCGAAATGGGGCTATAGCCCCCAGGCTTCTTAAGCCGGGCCGAACATGATATAGTGTTACTATAAATCCAACGAATATCGGAGCGAGACTATAGATGAATGAGAAGAACAACGTGCGAAGCGCGAAGCCGGTACCTTTCAAATCGGAAAAGACGACAGGCCGCCCGAACGAAAAGCGGAATGGACATGACAAGAGCCGTGAGAATAGATTTGGAAGTACGGAGAAAAACCGCCGTCCCGGCGAACAGCGGCAGGCGGCGGAGAGAAACAGGGACAAGTTCGAGGGCAAGGGCAAGTTCGAAGGCAAGAGCAAGTTCGAGGGAAACTTCTCTGGAGGCACAAAAACAGCCGCCGCCAACCGGCACGGCGGTCCGAATACACGGGAGCGTCGGACGCGGGGCATCCGGCGGTACAGGCGAGGATGTCAAATCAGGGGACCGGATCGTCGTTACGATCAAGCGGATCGGGATTAACGGCGAAGGCGTCGGTTATTACAAAAGGAAGGCCGTCTTCATCGACGGCACCCTTCCCGACGAGGTGGTCAAGGCTACCGTGCTTAAGGCCGAAGCCAAATATATGACCGCCCGGCTCGATGAAATCGAGAAAAAGTCTCCGGACCGGCAGCAGCCGCCCTGTCCGGTATACGACGCCTGTGGGGGCTGTCAGCTGCAGCATATGACCTATCCTGCCCAGCTGCGGGCCAAAGAAGAGCTCGTCCGGGAGGCTTTCTCCCGCTACACTCCGGCCCTGAAAGACCTGCCCCTGCGCCCGATTCTCGGTATGGACAACCCTTGGGGCTATCGGAACAAGGCACAGCTGCAGGCCGGCTGGCAGGATGAGCAGCTGATTACCGGGCTCTACTCCCCCGGCTCGCACAAGCTTGTCGATATTTCCGGCTGTGCCGTACAAGACGCCGCTATTAATGAAGTAACTCATAAAGTCAAGGCCATCGTCACCCGTCTCGGCATCCGGCCGTACGACGAACGTACCCGCCAAGGCGTGCTCCGGACGATCGTCACCCGCGTAGGCCGCCAATCCGGCGGCGTGCAGCTGACGCTGATTACCGCAAGCGACGCGCTGCCGTCACAAGTGCAGCTGATCGATGCGATCCGTCAGGAGCTGCCGATGGTCACCACCATCGCCCAGAACATCAACGCTTCCAGCACGCCGCTTATTTTCGGCGAGGTCACGCGCGTGCTGTGGGGCAGCGAGCGGCTGGACGAGCAGCTGGGCGAGCTGCGCTTCTCCCTCTCGCCGCGGGCCTTCTTCCAGCTGAATCCCGAGCAGACGGTGAAGCTGTACAATGCGGCGAAGGAAGCGGCCGGCCTGACCGGCGAGGAGCTCGTCGTCGACGCCTACTGCGGCACCGGCACGATCGGGCTCTGGCTCGCCCCGTATGCCAAGCAGGTGCGCGGCATCGAGCTGATTCCCGAGGCGGTCGAAGACGCCCGGCGCAATGCGCGGTTGAGCCATGCGGCCAACGCGGAGTTTTTCGTCGGGCACGCGGAGACGCTGCTGCCCGAGTGGGTGAAGCGCGGCATCCGCCCCGACGTCGTCGTCGTGGATCCGCCGCGCACCGGCTGCGACCGCCGGCTGCTCTCGGCGATCTCGGCCGCGAGACCGGCACGACTCGTCTACGTGTCGTGCAACCCGAGCACCCTGGCGAAGGATTGCCAGGTGCTGCTCGAAAGCGGCTACCGGCTGGAGTGGATTCAGCCGGTGGATATGTTTCCACAGACGGCGCATGTGGAGTGTTGCTCACTGTTAGTGAGAAATGGATAATAACGAGAAGTAACGGTGTCATGCTCTCCTTGATTAAGGAGGGCTTTTTCTTTTGCTTAGTGGTAAGGGGCTGTATAATTACCCTTTCTTGGGGGGCAGTTTTCGTAATAGGCTTTGCACATCCACAGATCAATTTAAGGTAAAAATTGGTTACGTAGTAATACTAGTCTGATATAATCTGAACAAGATCACATAAGAACATTACAATCGCATTGGAGTTGATATAGTGATTAAGTCTGCCGAGGAATTTATGCGTCTTAGACTTAGTGAAAAGCCGGATGAATACCTAAGAGCAGCTTGGGAGGAAGCGCCGTTGGCCGTTTGGGTTGAAGTGATAGAACAGTACCCCGAAATGAGATTTTGGGTAGCACATAACAAAACTGTTCCTTCGGGAGTTCTTGAAATTCTTGCGGATGATCCTTGTTGGAGAGTTAGGCATATGGTTGCGTCAAAAAATAAATTGCCGGAACATATTCAACTTAAACTTGCCAAGGATGATGATTCATCCGTTAGACAAAGGGTTGTTTACAATAAAAAAGTTTCGTTATCGGCGCTTAAAATATTAGAGCAGGACATAGATGAAGAAATAAAGAAACATGCACAGACAAGAATAGCAGCGTTTAAATGCAAATAATGGTCGGGCTTCTTTTACTGAATGGAAGTGAAATGCTTGAAAGGGTCTTTTTCTCTAGTCATCAGAGGTAATAGCTAAGTTAGATGATAAAAATTGCAGGAATGAAACAACAATGATATGATTTTTGATAGAAATAAGGAGCCTGACGGCCACCGACTCCCTTCACAACATTTTGTGTGGGAAACCTCCAGACAGTCATAGAAAAATAATCCGCACCTTGGCGCTAACATGGGCGGAGAGTCTGTAAAATCTTTTGTGTAAACTCCAAAACCATACTAAAATTGAAGTAGATGAAAGTTTGGGGATCACACATGGGATTATGGACGAAAGAGCAACTGCGTGCATTCATTAAGGAGAATAAGCTGGTAACTGCGCAGGACGCACAGAACGCGTTGAAAGACTTGTTTGCTGAAACGCTGCAGGAGATGCTTGAGGCCGAGATGGATACGCATCTGGGCTACGAAATACATGAGACGAAAGCCAAAATCACACCAAACAGCCGCAACGGTAAGAGCAAGAAAACGGTTGTCAGCGAGCACGGTGAGCAAGAGATCGCCGTGCCTCGCGACCGACTGAGCGAGTTCGATCCGGTCGTAGTCAAGAAGCACCAATCGAACGTGACGGGCATCGAGGAACAGATCATCGCCTTGTACGCAAAGGGTGTGAGCACCCGGGAGATTCAGGATCACTTGCAGAATCTGTACGGGATCGATGTCTCGCCGACGCTCATTTCCAATGTCACCAACAAGATCATGCCGCTCATTAAAGAGTGGCAGAATCGACCGTTGCAGGGTGTATATGCGGTCGTTTTTCTGGATGCCATTCACTTCAAAGTCAAGCAGGACGGTGCCATCGTGAATAAGGCTGCCTACATGGTCATCGGCATTGACCTGGATGGAAACAAGGACGTGCTTGGCATGTGGATCGGAGAAAATGAGTCGTCCAAGTTCTGGTTATCGGTCTTGAACGATCTCAAGAACCGTGGCGTACAGGACATTCTCATCACCTGCGTAGATAATCTAACCGGGTTCTCTCAAGCCATTGCCGCTTGTTATCCCTACACGGAAATCCAAAAATGTGTCATTCATCAAATCCGCAATTCGACCCGTTATGTGTCCTACAAGGATCTCAAGAAGGTGACAGCCGACCTGAAGCCCATTTACAAGGCAGCCACGGAAGATCTGGCGCTGCTGGAACTTGACCGGTTTGAAGAAGCCGGGGTACGAAGTATCCGCTCATTATCCGCTCGTGGCGGAACAACTGGTCTGAGATTGCAACCTTTTTCAAGTATCCGCCGGAAATTCGTAAGCTCATCTACACCACTAATATGATCGAGAGTTACCATCGCCAACTCCGTAAAGTCACGAAGGGCAAGAGTATTTTCCCAACGGACGAAGCTCTACTCAAAATGCTCTATCTGGCGACGATGGACGTCACCCGTAAATGGACAGGCCGTGTACAAAATTGGGGCCAGATGCTGCTCCAGCTTTCTGTGTTCTTTCCTGATCGAATCGGCCAGCATTTGCGCTAAAATTTTTCTCCCCTCGGGGAAAGGCTGAAAAAGAGTTTACACAAAATTATTGACAGACCTTAACTAGGTGCTTCCCATCCCCCCACCTATACCCTAATCCCCCGCTCCTGAAAAACGCGCTTAGCAGCAAACACCGCGTTCAATACGCGCGGGAACCCCGTATAAGGCACGCACTGCATAATCGCTTCGATAATCTCCCGCGGCGACAAGCCTACATTCAGCGAAGCATGAAGGTGCACCTGCAGCTGGGGCTCGCATCCGCCTTGCGTCGTCAGAGAGGCCAAGGTGACCAGCTGCCTTTGCTTGAAATCCAGTCCCTCTCTTGAATAAATATCTCCGAAGGCAAACTCGACTACATATTTCCCCAGGTCTGGAGCGATGTCCGCCAGCGACTCTATTACCCGCTGTCCCCCTTCCCCATCGATTGTCATCAACTTCTCCCAACCGCGCTCATAACGTTCCTCTGTCATATAAAATCCTCCTCAAAGTAAGTTCAATCAATTACCTTACTTCGATGCTACACATTAGAGCGCGCTCTAAAGCAAGCCTTTTTATGCTATAATTTCTCGTATGAATACTCCATTGACGATTCAGCATATGTCCGAGCTGACCGGACTCTCCGTTCATACCCTTCGGTATTATGAAAAGATCGGGCTGCTCGAGGGCATTAGCCGGAACGGCTCGGGTTACCGCGAATACAGCGAATCCGACCTGCTTTGGGTCGAGTTCTTAATCCGGCTCCGCGAGACGGGAATGCCCATCCGGGAAATGAAGGAATTCTCCATTCTAAGAGCACAGGGCGAGGCAACCGTTACGCCGCGGCGGCAGCTGCTCGAGCAGCATCAAGCCAAAGTTCTGGAGCAGATCGAAGCCCTGCAGCAAAATCTAACCCACATCTCAAGTAAAATCGCACACTACAAAGAACAGGAGAAAGCATTAAAGATGACGAACCACCGCGGGGAAACGGAATACATGAAGTAAGCTGCTATCCATAAATGGTTATGAGCTTATTTCCCCCTTATACAACACGCCAAATCCCCCCAAAAAATCCCAGCACCTAAAACGATAAGCTAGTATACTAGGTAATAAACTAGATGAATCGTTAGGAGGCTCCTCTCATGAGCAAGTATCAACCGATCGACCGCATTATGAAGGAATTGGGCCACGACGACCTGCTCGACCTGCTTCAGCACGAGCTTTCCTCCTCCGACTTGAATACGCTGCTGCTTGAGCTGTTCCGCAGAAAAGCTATCGGCACGTCGCCTGCAGAGCTGCTCAAACAGTATGCCGGCAACCGTTTCGTTCATCCCTCGGAGTTGGACCCTATCGCGCTGAAGCGGATGGAGATCGACCTGCTCTCCCTCGCCCAAGCCCGCGGCTTTCAGCCGGTTCAGCTCTCTCCTATCGCTCCCCTGGGCTCCTGTTCCGTGGTCGGAACAGCGGACCAGAACAAAATCATCTCGGCTCTGCGTGGAACCGAGGTGATAGCCGATGCAACCAATGCGCTTGCGCTGCATATTTGTCACGGACTCAAAACCAGCCGGCTCAGCCACGCGGCGGATACCGTCCGGGTATGTACGACGCATCGGCACGTGCGGGCACAGCATTTTCAACAGCCCGGCTTATTATCCCACTTCCATCTGTTTTGCATGGTTACCTCGGGACAGGATCAAGGCTCCTATGCCTTTGAGAAAAAGACACTGACCGAGCACCTCGCAGTGTACCGCGATATTTTCAGCAGTCTATTTGATGCTGAAATGAAAGTAAGTCTGAACGCCCGGGGAGGCTACACCGACGGCGAAGGCCTGCTGCACAGCTTGAGCGCGCACCTTCAAGAAACAGTACCTGGTTTGCCTGTCATTGAGAATACGACACCAAGCGCTAATAACTATTACCAAGGAGTGCAGTTCACGATAACTGCCGTCATTAATGGGCAGGAGCTGAACATCGGGGACGGTGGCTTTGTCGATTGGCCCAAGAAGCTGCTCGGAAGAAAAAAAGAACGGATGATGATCAGCGCAATCGGCCTCGAGCGATTGGCCGCCATCACTTCTTCATAACGAAGCCAAAATGCTGATTTATAACGAATAATCCCGGCCTTTTCATGAGATTCTAATTTCAAGGGGTACTACTACTTATTAAATCTGCACCTGCACCTAATTTTGTCTGAATTTCGATCAAAAATTGAACATTCCTTGAACAAATGACGTAAAGTGTGTTATACTAGTATCAAGAAAACACTTACAAAGGAAATGGAAGTGATCATTATGACGACGAAAACCGCAAACGTAAGCAGCGTACGTCACAATGAGAGGGACGTTCAACGCTTAGTTAACTGGATGACAGGAGCAGCATGGACTATTCTTACGATCGGCATCCTGCTGTGCCTATCCAATGTTCAGCATTTCAGCGATCGTAACCCATCGCTTATGATCGGACTCGGATTTTTGGTAGGCAGCGTATTTATTTACGTCATTCGTACAGCGATTCATCTCGTACATTCTCGTATGTTGGAATCGGAATCCGATGACATAAACCTGTAATTCGCCTATGATTTCATAGCTGTATACAATAAAACCCCTATAAGACCAGTTCGAGGCCACTGAAAAAGTCCATTAATGAAAAGGTACAGACTCTCAATATTTTGAGGGCGCTGTGCCTTTTTTCTTGTATACTTTAAAGTAATACGTCGGAAGGGTGAAGACCATGTTCCAGCCTCAACTTTCTTTTGCATTAAGCCCATACACAGCGCTATATGACCTCATCGTGCCGAAAGACAACATGCTACGCCAGATAAATGAGCTGGTTGACTTCTCCTTCGTCTACGACGAATTGAAAGCTAACTACTGTTTGGACAACGGCCGTAACGCCATCGATCCGTTGCGGATGTTTAAATATCTGCTTCTGAAAGCTATTTTCGAGGTGTCGGACGTGGATCTGGTCGAGCGCTCCCGGTACGATATGTCTTTTAAATACTTCCTTCAGATGGCTCCGGAAGAAGCCGTCATCGACCCGAGCTCCCTTACGAAGTTCCGCAAGTTGCGGTTAAAAAACATGGATCTGCTGGATCTGCTCATCGGCAAGACAGTTGAACTAGCTACTGCGCAAGGGATTTTAACGAGCACCTCCATCATCGTGGACGCGACGCATACAAAAGCCCGTTATAACCAGAAATCACCGAGGGAGATTTTACAGGACCGTTCCCGCAAATTGCGAAAAGCCATCTACTCTATCGACGAATCGCTGAAGGGGAAGCTACCTGCCAAGAACGCCGTGGATACGCTCGAGGCCGAGATCGACTATTGCCAGAAGCTCATCGAGGTTACCGAAACCGGGCTTGGTATCGCCCAACTGCCTAAGATTACAGAACCGTTGAATCTGCTAAAAGAGACCGTCGAGGATGACATAGAACAACTGCGCATCTCGCAAGATCAGGATGCGCGCGTCGGCCACAAGAGTGCAGATTCCTCGTTTTTTGGCTATAAGACGCATATTGCCATGAGTGAGGAACGAATCATTACGGCGGCAATTGTAACGACCGGAGAGAAGAACGATGGCAAGCAGTTGCAATCGCTCATCGAGAAAAGCAAGGCTGCGGGCATGGATGTAAAGACGGTAATTGGCGATATGGCCTATTCGGAAAAAGAAAACATCGCATACAGCAAGGAAAATCAGATTGAACTCGTCTCCCGGCTTAACCCACAAATCACCCAGGGTATGCGCAAAAAGGAAGATGAATTCGAATTCAATAAAGATGCAGGCATGTATGTATGCAAGGCAGGCCATATGGCGATTCGGAAAGCGCGGACAGGAAAAAAGGGAATCAGCAAAAACCAAAAGGACACTTACTATTTCGATGTGGAGCTATGCAAACGATGCCCCTTCAAAGAAGGATGCTACAAGGAGGGCTCTAAAAGTAAAACGTACTCGGTGAGCATTAAATCCGGGGAGCACGCCGAGCAGATGGCATTCCAGGAAACGGAGTATTTCAAAGAGAAGGCGAAAGAACGGTACAAGATCGAGGCCAAAAACAGCGAACTTAAGCACCGGCACGGGTACGACGTAGCCACGTCCTCGGGTCTGTTAGGCATGCAGATACAAGGAGCTATGGCCATATTCGCAGTAAACTTAAAGCGGATATTGAAACTGGCTGACTAAAAAATAGCGTAAAGCCCTATGAAAAATGCGGTACCCTCCGAGAAAATCGGAACAGGTGCCGCATTTTTTTTCGCCTAACGCCTGGACTCACCGAAAAAACGTAAGTTCTTCAGTGGCCTCGACCAGTTCTTAGGGGGTTTTTTGTTTGCCAAAAATAAACAATCATCTTTTTCGTGAATTTTGTTTTACAGAAAAAAGACGAAAACTTGACGTATTTGTTAACACCGGCGAAATATCGTTTAATATCTGTTATCTTAGTGAATAGATAAGAACGTTCCATATTTCACAATTAAAAGATCCGAGCGTTCGGAGATATTTAGGGAGATGATATTCAATGCGACTAACGAAAAAGGCTGCACGCTTTGCGGCTCCGCTGGCTTTCCTGCTTATGCTCGTCCTGCTGTCGGGCTGCGGTGAATCCATGATGGTTATGGATCCGAAGGGCCCTATCGCTGCGGGTCAAAAAGATCTTATTATTACGGCCTCCATCCTGTGCGGCATTATTTTGGTTCCTGTTTTGATCCTGACCGCTTACATTGTTTGGCGGTACCGCGATAAGCCGGACAATAAAGCTTCTTATAAGCCTAACTGGTCCCACAGCACGACAATGGAGATTGTGTGGTGGGGAATTCCAATCGTCATCATCATTGCGCTGGCTGCCGTTACGGCCCGGGACACCTATGCTTTGGAGCCTTCCAAGCCGATCGTTTCCGAGAAAAAAGCCATTACGATTCAAGCTACTTCTTTGGACTGGAAATGGTTGTTCACTTATCCGGACCAAGGGATTGCTACCGTGAACTACATCGCGATTCCAGAAGATACGCCGATTAAATTCGAGCTGACTTCGGATGCGCCGATGAACTCCTTCTGGATCCCGCAGCTGGGCGGCCAAATGTACACGATGTCCGGCATGGCGATGACTTTGTTCCTGCAGGCGGATGAACAAGGCGATTACTTCGGTACGGGCGCCAACTTCTCCGGCGAGCATTTTGCGGATATGAAATTCCAGGTCCATGCTACTTCGGACGATGAGTTCAACAGCTGGGTTAAAGATGTGAAGCAAACCGCGACACCGCTGACGTCTGAAGGCTATAACCAGCTAGCGCTGCCGGGCAAATCGAACAAGCAGTTGTTCTCTGCCTTCCCTGAAGGATTGTTCAACCAAATCGTAACCAAATATACCGGCGGTGCAGGCGCCCATGCGCATCACGGCACAAGCGGCGAATCGGCTCCTGCCCAAGAGACGCCGAAAGCAACGGAAGCTAAGAACACAATGGACCACAGCAAAATGAATATGAAGCAAGAAACGACTAATTCCCATACAGGGCATTAACGCTTACGAAAGGGGGCACTCCTTGTGTTAGATTCTATTAAAGATTTTGCATCATGGTTTTTCGTTACAGGCGACCCGATGATTCTCGGAGCGCAGGTCAGTATCGCACTTGCCATGGTTGCTATCGTATTCGTATTAACCTACTTCAAAAAATGGGGCTGGCTGTGGCGCGAATGGCTGACCACCGTTGACCATAAACGTATCGGGATCATGTACATCCTGTGCTCCATCCTCATGCTGTTCCGCGGCGGGGTCGACGCCCTGCTCATGCGCGTTCAGCTGGCAATACCGAACGCCGGGTTCCTGGAGCCGGAGCACTACAACCAGATCTTTACGACGCATGGCGTTATCATGATCTTGTTTATGGCGATGCCGCTCATGTTCGGTTTGTTTAATGTCGTGGTGCCGCTGCAAATCGGCGCGCGCGACGTAGCGTACCCTTTCCTGAACTCCTTGAGCTTCTGGATGTTCTTCTGGGGCGCGATGCTGTTCAACGTTTCCTTCGTTATCGGCGGTTCGCCGGATGCAGGCTGGCTTGCTTATCCTCCGCTCTCCGAGCTGTCTCACAGCCCAGGCGTCGGACAAAACTTCTATATCTGGGGTATTCAGATTTCCGGTATCGGCAGCTTGGCGACAGGGATCAACTTTATCGTCACGATCATTAAAATGCGCGCTCCTGGCATGAAAATGATGCAAATGCCGATGTTTACCTGGTCCGTCTTCTCCAGCTGTATCATGATCATTTTCGCTTTCCCTATCTTGACGGTTACGCTTGCCTTGCTGTTCCTTGACCGTTTCCTCGGCGCTCACTTCTTTACGCTTGCCGCGGGCGGTAATCCGATGATGTATATCAACCTCATCTGGATGTGGGGTCACCCCGAGGTATATATCGTGGTCGTTCCGGCATTCGGTATTTTCTCCGAAGTCGTGGCGACGTTCTCGAAGAAAAAGCTGTTCGGTTACAAATCCATGGTATTCGCCATGCTGATTATCAGCGTCCTGTCCTTCTTTACTTGGGTCCGATCATTTCTTCACCATGGGCTCCGGAGCGGACGTCAACGTCTTCTTCGCGATTACGACAATGGCTATTGCGATCCCGACCGGGGTCAAAATTTTCAACTGGCTGTTCACGATGTTCCGCGGCCGTGTATCTTATCCGACACCGATGCTGTGAACCGTAGCCTTCATTCCTTGCTTTGTTGTCGGCGGGATGACCGGGGTTCTGCTCTCCGTAGCGCCTGCAGACTTCCAGTTTCATAACAGCTACTTCCTGATCGCGCACTTCCACCAAGTATTGATCGGCGGCGTTGTCTTCGGTTACTTCGCAGGCTTGTACTACTGGTGGCCAAAAATGTTCGGCTTCACGCTGAATGAGCACTTGGGCAAATGGGCATTCTGGTTGTGGAACATCGGTTTCTACGTATGTTTCATGCCTCAATATTTCTTGGGCTTAGACGGAATGACACGCCGTACGTATTCGTACGATTTCGATATGGGCTGGGGCCCTCTGAACTTGGTTTCGACCATCGGCGGTTTCCTGATGGGGATCGGCTTCCTGTTCCAGGTATGGCAGATTGCTTACAGTATCAAAAAGCACAAACGCGACGTTACCGGCGATGCATGGAACGGACGCACGCTGGAGTGGTCGATTCCATCTCCTGCACCGGTTTATAACTTTGCGGTACTGCCGCAAGTAAAGCATACCGACGACTGGTGGGAGACGAAGGAAGAACGCGCCAAAGGCGTGAAGCCTGCGCCGCAGCCGCCGCTCGAGCCGATTCATATGCCGAAAAACTCGGCGATTCCATTCATCAAATCGGCCCTCTGGTTCTTTGCCGGGTTCGGTTTTACGTGGGGCTGGCTCTGGTTGGCCATTCCTTCAATGATCGGCGTACTGCTCTGCATGCTGGCACGCTCGTTCTCATATGATACGGATTACTACATCCCGGTGGATGAAATTAGAGAAACAGAAGCAACATTAAGGGGGGCGAAGATCTAATGGCACATGCGGCAACCCATCACGGGCACGACCATCATGAGCACGAGCACCATGATCACGAATCGCTCAAAACATTCGGATTTTGGATATTCCTGATTACGGACTGTATCCTTTTCGGTACTTTGTTTGCCACATATGTCGTACTTCGCGGCAATACGGCCGGCGGACCGACAGCCGAAGAGCTGTTCCAAATGCCGGGCATTATCGCCGAAACGTTCATCCTGTTAACAAGCAGCTTCACCAGCGGTCTTGCGGTTCTGGCTATGCACAAAGGCAACAAGAACCAGCTGATCGGCTGGCTGGCTGTCACCGCACTGCTTGGCGCCTCCTTCGTTTTCCTGGAGGTATCCGAGTTCGTACACATGGTTACCCAAGAAGGCGCTACAATCGCCACCAGCGGCTTCCTGTCCGGCTTCTTTACACTGGTCGGTACTCACGGATTGCACGTATCGCTCGGTCTGTGCTGGATGATCGGTCTTATGATTCAATTGAACAAGCACGGCATTACCGCGGTAACCAAGCGTAAAGTCGATGTCATCAGCTTGTACTGGCACTTTCTTGACGTCGTATGGATTTTCGTCTTCACGGTCGTCTATTTGATGGGGGTGATGTAAGATGAGTCAAGCTAACTCACACGGGCATGATGCGCATGCCGGCGGCTCGCACGGATCGTTGAAATCTTATGTCATCGGCTTCCTGCTGTCGATTGTCCTGACCATTATTCCGCTGGTTGTCATCCTGAACCATATGTTCGGGGAGACGACGCGAATCGCCATTATCCTGCTCATGGCTATCCTTCAGTTCGCCGTACAGCTGGTCTTCTTCATGCACTTGAAGGAAGGCGAGAACGCTCGTTGGAATATGATGGCCCTGGTACTCGGTCTGATCATTCTGCTGACCATCGTCGCAGGCTCCCTCTGGATCATGACTTACAACCAGGTAGCTCACTAAGCAAGCTATGTAACCCAACCCGGGAGAGAGCTCCCGTTAAAAAGAAAACAGGCCTTCGTCCGCGTCACCCGCGCGGCGAAGGCCTGTTTTGGCGTTATAGCAGTCAAAGCCGGAGGAGCACGCTTCGGCTTTGACTCTTTTTTAATTAAGCTGGCTTCATAATACGGCTGCCCTGTAAACGTAAACGCACGGCAGCAGCCTGCTGAACACGTTTGAACCTCCACCCATCCCCTTCCCCTGGCGTGAGTCCCTAAGCCGTATAAGGCATTTTTATAGGGGCTGCCGACAAAAAGAACGCCCCTTCCCGGCCCGCAGGAGCCGTACAAGGAGCGTTCAGCCAAAGCCGTGAGCCCTATCCAAGGCTTCGCAGCTGCTGTGTTACCAGATGCCACCGAACGGGCCGTAGCCATAGCCGCCGTAGCCGCCATAGCCTGGGTAGCCGCCATAACCGCCGTACCCCCCGTAACCGCCGCCATAAGCATAAGGCGCAGTTCCGACAGCCAACAGGTCAAACAAGACAAGCGGAATCAGTGCGGACGTTCTCACTTGCTTCCCTTTCTTCGGTGCAAGAATAAGCTTATTGCCGCTAATACGGACCAGTTTACCGCTGACAGTCGTCCCGTCTTTTTTCAGCGCGTAAACCGTTTTACCGATCAATTTACGGACATCCTTTTTTAATACTGCTTTTTGCAAGTAAGTCCACCTCCATGATAGCGTTGGGCGATTGCCCCTTTAACTTCGAACTACGCTATATTGTACGGAGGTTTGCCTTGCATTGCTTGTTTAAACGCCCGGTTCCTGTCCCCATTTTTCCACTAAAATCACTTGTCGTTATGCCCTGCGCAATCTGCCCAGCTCTTGGGTAATCGCTTCAATTTCACTGATGCTGAATTGCGACTTGCCTGCCACCATCTCATAAATATCCTTCAAATCCTCGTACTGCTCGTCGTTCAGAGCCGTTGCTTTCAGCGCAGCGCCCGTAGCCATACGCAGCTTTTTCTTGATTTCTTCCATCATAAATTCCGCATTGGCCAGCGTGTTCTCAGTCAAGTTCATTCATGTTCATCCTCTCTCGCTTTTACCCATTGTACCACGTTTAGAGAGGTTTCGCAGGAGGCCCGGCTCTCCTAAGATCCACGCCTTACGCTTCAACCCGCAGAAAGCCGCTAAAACTCAGACAGAGCCGCAGTTCAAGCCCCCAGCCCTTCACACAAAAAGGAAACATGCTGCTCGGCCAGCCGTTTTACATCCTCATAGTTCTGCTGATAACGGATATTGTAGGAAATAAAACCATGCATCGACATGAACAGGCTCCATGGCATGCTGTACATCTTCTGCTCGTTGCCGGGCTGAACCAGCATAGCGGAGCGGACTACCGTTGAGAACAAATCGAGGCATTGCGCCTGCAAGGTGCGCGAATACATTTGAAGCTCCGTATCATTGATCATAAACATGATTTCGTAGTGATACGGGTTCTCCAGCCCGAAGCGGATAAATTCCAGCATCAGCTTCTGCAGCTGCCCCTTCTTCCCCATGCGCGTCCGGCTGAGCATCTCCTTCTGCTTCTCCAGCAGCATATGGAAGTCTTTATTGACCAAGGCGTAAAATAGCTCAGCCTTCTCTTTAAAATGATAATACAATGCCCCGTGACTGTACCCCATCGCTTTGGCGATGCTGCGCATCGTTAAAGTATGATAGCCATGCTCAGCGAAAAGCTGCCTCGCTTCCTCCAATATCCGCTCACGACTCAGCTCCTGCGCCACTGCTTTTCTGGCCAACACGACTCATCTCGCTTTCATCGTATTCTATTCTCTCTCTCACTTTAATAGTTTATCACTTTATTGTTGCAAAGCAAGAGAGAAAAGAAAAATACACTTATAACATTTGTTTATAAGCGGAGGCTGAACCGGCCGATAAAAGGAATAGCCGGCCTTCTTTGCCGTATGCCGCGTCCATCTGTAGGCCTCTATTTAATTGAAGGATCGTGTCCGTCCTGATCCTGCCCATGGTGATGCATAGCCCAGAGTGGTGTCGAGCATACACGTGTAATACTGCATATTTATACAAAAAACAGCCGCGTCCTTATCAGACTACGGCCATTCCTTATGCTCTACGTAGCGTTCTTCTCCTGCCATAATCACTCCCTGGCCCTGCGTCACATCGGTCATCCAGGCGATGAAGCGCTCCGCCTCCTCGGCAATCGGCAGGCAGGTGATCGTCACCTTATCGGTAAACGACGTCTCTCCAAGCAGCGTGTTCCGATTCCGAAGCTCATTCTCTACCTTCCCGTGCCACGTATAATCGATTTCCACCAGCACTTCCTTATGCAGTACCTGATAAATCGGCTCCGCCGCCGCGAGACCGACGACCGCCCCATCCGTATAAGCGCGGATCAAGCCGCCCGCCCCCAGCATAATGCCGCCGAAATACCGCGTCACAACAACGGCGACATTTTTCAGCCCCTGATTCTTGATAACCTCCAGAATCGGCTTGCCCGCCGTCCCGCTCGGCTCCCCATCGTCGGACTGCTTCTGGATTTCATCCCGCTCCCCGATCATGTAAGCCGAGCAGTTGTGCGTCGCCAGGCTGTGCTCCTTCTTGATGGCGGCAATGAATTGAATGGCCTCCTCCTCGGTCGCCACCGGCTTGGCATGGCCGATGAAGCGCGATTTTTTGATGACGATTTCAGCCTTTCCCTCGTGCTTGACTGTCTTATACTGCGCCAGCATACCGTTCCCCCGCTTTCTTATGCCCATTGGAAAAAAAGCAGCCACCCCGTTTGGGATGAACCGCTTTTTCCGTTTTGCCAGCTATTATTTCTCCAGACGCGCTTCCAGCTCCGCCTTTTCCTTCTCATAGCCCGGTTTGCCGAGCAGCGCGAACATGTTGCGCTTGTAGGCTTCAACCCCCGGCTGATCGAACGGATTCACTCCGAGCAGATAGCCGCTGATGCCGCAGGCCTTCTCGAAGAAGTACACCATATAGCCGAACGTATAAGCGCTCATGTCCGGCAAGGTAACGATCAGATTCGGTACGCCGCCATCCGTATGCGCCAGCATCGTTCCTTCGAACGCCTTCTTGTTGACGAAGTCCATCGTCTTGCCGCTCAGGAAGTTCAGGCCGTCCAGGTTGTCCGCATCGGTGCCGATTGTAATCTGCTCGGATACCTCAGCCACTTGAATGACCGTTTCGAACAGCGTACGGTTGCCTTCTTGAATGAATTGGCCCATCGAGTGAAGGTCTGTCGAGAAATCGACGGACGCCGGATAAATCCCTTTGTAGTCTTTCCCCTCGGACTCGCCGAACAGCTGCTTCCACCACTCGGAGACGAAGTGAAGCGAAGGCTCGTAGTTCACGAGAATTTCGGTCGTTTTGCCTTTGCGGTACAATGCGTTGCGCACGGCCGCATATTGGTAGCTCAGATTTTCCGCCAGGTTCGGGCTCGAGAAGGCTTCTCTCGCGTCGGCAGCGCCGCGCATCATCGCCTCGATGTCCACACCTGCAGTAGCAATCGGCAGCAGGCCGACCGCTGTCAGCACGGAATAACGGCCTCCTACGTCGTCAGGAATGACGAACGACTCATAGCCCTCTTCGTTCGCCAGCTTCTTCAGAGCGCCCTTCTCACGGTCTGTCGTTGCGTAAATCCGCTTGCGCGCCGCTTCCTTGCCGTATTTTTTCTCCAGCAGCTCGCGGAAAATACGGAATGCAATCGCAGGCTCGGTCGTCGTGCCGGACTTGGAGATGACGTTGACGGAAATATCTTTGCCCTCCAGCAGCTGCAGCAAATGGTTCACGTATGTCGAGCTGATATTGTTGCCTACAAAATATACCTCAGGCGTCTTGCGCTTGTCCTTAGGCAGCAGGTTATAGAACGAGTGCGACAGCATCTCGATCGCTGCGCGGGCGCCCAGGTACGAACCGCCGATGCCGATCACGATCAGAGCGTCGGAGTCGGATTGAATTTGCTTCGCCGCCTGCTGAATGCGGGCAAACTCTTCTTTGTCGTAGTTCACCGGCAGGTCGATCCAGCCCAGAAAATCGCTGCCCGCCCCGGTTTGATTATGTAATTGTTCATGCGCAAGCTGGATCGGCCCCGCAAGATAGTCTACTTCGTGCTGTTGAATGAAGGATAAGGCTTTACTGTAGTCAAAATTAAGTTTGGCGCTCATGGTACTCCTCCTTATTGGATAAAAAAAGGTTGTCTATCTATCTTAATCCACAGTCTATAGGATACTTTCTTCCTTTTTTAAAAGCAAGTCCGCAGGAAAGCAGCCTCAAGAATCCCGCTTCAAGCGTCTTGCGGAAGCCGGGGCAGGTGCTTCAGCGGCTGTAAAAAATACCCTGCGGGCCGGGCACCGTCGTGCAGGGTCTGCAGGGTATCTTTTTTTCAATGCCGCCGCTGCTTACTCGGCGATATAGGAGCAAATATAGTCCGTAGGGGTCTTGATTTGCAGCTTGAATTTGGAATTCGCAGGAACGGTAAATTCGCCTTCACCGTTAATGTTCAGCCATTTGCTCTCGCCTGGCAGCTGCACGCTCAGCTCGCCTGCTTGGATCTCCATGATTTCTTTCGCATCGGTTGCGAACTCATAGTCGCCCGGCAGCATAATGCCCAGCGTCTTTTTTGTGCCGTCAGCAAAAATGACCGTACGGCTCGTCACTTTGCCGCCATAATAAATGTTAGCTTTTTTTTCAACGCTGACTTGTTCGAATTGGGACATCGGTTTCTCTTCTCCTTTGATATAGGGAGACCGGGCCTTGCGAGGAAGACCCGGTCCCTGTATGGAATTTAACCTATTTCAACAGCTGCTTAACGCGGGCAACCACGTTCTCAACTGTGAAGCCGTACTCTTTAATCACGACAGGACCCGGAGCGGATGCGCCGAAGCGGTCGATGCCAAGAACGCTGCCCTGCTCGCCAACATAACGCTCCCAGCCGAAGGAGTGGCCCATTTCAACCGCCAGACGCGCTTTGACGTCAGGCAGAATAACGGAATCCTTGTACTCCTGGGATTGCTTGTCGAACAGCTCCCAGCTCGGCATGCTGATGACGCGGACTTGAACGCCTTCCTCTGCCAATTGCTTCTGAGCTGCCACCGCCAATTGTACCTCCGTACCGGTCGCGATGATTTGCGCTTGAGCTTTGCCGTTAGGCGCATCGGACAATACATAAGCTCCGCGGAGCAAGCTTTCGTTAGCCTGTTCCGTGCCTTCGAGCTTCGGAGCCGCTTGGCGGGAGAAGATCAAGGCTACGGGGCCTTTTTTGTTCTCAACCGCATAGCGCCATGCCGCTGCCGTTTCGTCGCCGTCTGCAGGACGGATTACCGTTACGCCAGGAATTACGCGCAGTGCAGCCAGTTGCTCAACCGGCTCATGCGTAGGACCGTCTTCGCCGACGCCGATACTGTCATGCGTAAATACATAGATCGCAGGCACGCCCATAATGGAAGCCAGACGAATTGCCGGACGCAGGTAGTCGGAGAAGACGAAGAACGTACCGCCGAATACTTTCAAGCCGCCGTGAAGCAGCATGCCGTTGACGGCAGCGCCCATACCGAACTCGCGTACGCCGAAGTATACGTTTTGGCCGCTGTAATCCTTCGCTGTCATAACGCCAAGGTCTTTCATGTGCGTCATCGTGGAGGATTCCAGGTCAGCCGATCCGCCTACGAGAGACTTCACGTTCTTCGCGATCGCGTTCAGCACGATACCGGAAGCGGTACGCGTACCTTTTTCCGCAGGGGCGGCGGCAGGAATGTCTTTATCCCAGCCTTCAGGCAGGTCGCCGTTCACAGCCGTTTGGAACTGCTTGGCCAATTCAGGATATGCCTTCGCATACTCGGCGAACATTTGCTCCCAAGCCGCATTGGCTTCAATGCCTTTTTGCTTCACAGCCGCAAAGTGCGTGCGCACTTCTTCAGGCACATAGAAATGTTGATCTTCCGGCCAGCCGTAAGCTTTCTTCGTCAAAACCACTTCATCTACGCCAAGCGGAGAACCGTGAGGACCTACGTGACCGCCTTTGCCCGCTTTGTTCGGAGAACCGAAGCCGATAATCGTCTTCACTTCGATCATCGTCGGACGAGGATCCTGCTGCGCTTCCACGATCGCTTTATCCAGCGCGTTCAGATCGTTGCCGTCTTCTACGCGAAGCACCTGCCAGCCGTAGCCTTCGAAGCGCTTCTTCGCGCTCTCGGAGAAAGACAGGCTCAATTCGCCGTCAAGGGAAATATCGTTGGAATCGTACAGCACGATCAGCTTGCCCAGCTGCATGTGGCCTGCAAGCGAAGCCGCTTCGGAAGAAATGCCTTCCATTAAATCGCCGTCGCCACAGATGGAATAGGTGTAGTGATCGACGACTTTGTATTGATCTTTATTGTAAACCGAAGCCAGATGCGCCTCGGCAATTGCCATACCTACCGCCATACCGAAGCCTTGTCCCAATCGGACCCGTCGTTGCATCGACACCCGCTGTGTGGCCAACCTCCGGATGTCCGGGCGTTTTGCTTCCCCACATACGGAACTGCTTCAGCTCTTCCATCGGAAGATCATAGCCGCTCAAGTGCAGCAGGCTGTACAGCAGCATGGAGCCGTGTCCTGCGGACAGGACAAAACGGTCGCGGTTGATCCATGTCGGATTGTCCGGGTTGTGGCTCATAAATTTGGCAAACAGCTCGTACCCCATAGGGGCCGCACCCATCGGCATACCAGGGTGTCCGGACTTCGCCTTCTCAATCGCATCAATGGCAAGCGTACGGATCGTATCGATGGACAATTGCTCAATCGCTTTATTCGTTACAGTCATGTTTGAACCTCCTATTTGATTTGGAGCAGCACTGCACGCGTCCTGCCCGAGAAGCCCGACAGAACCCGTTATAATGCAGTTGTTCACGTGTGCAAAAATTATTGACACAATTACTCACTTGCACCATTTTACCATTGTCCGTTACAGTTTGCCACCATTAACCTCTTTCCTATTCAAAAAAGATGAGCTGGACCTCCCCCGTCCCGCAGCCGGAAAAACGCCTGCTTTGACAGCAACAAAACCGGCATCTGCCGGCTTGGGATCAGTCAAAAAATAGTCTGTAAAATATGTGGTAAAAATTAAGTCAAACTAAAGGAATTCCGATTTCGCTGGCGAATAATTACTATTCGGATTTGCTCTTGATCCTGTTATTCTATAGCGGTGGGAGTCGAATATGAACCATCTGTTGCTGGAACTGGCCAACACGCGTCATACATATCGTAAAATGATTAATTTATATTGGACGACCATTGTCTTGACGGTGCTGCTGGAATATTGGCTTCACCGGGTAAGATTCGGTGCCGTTCCGGACTATTTACCGAGTACATTGGTGCTTCAGGCCATCGGTCTCGCTCTCGCTACCGGCGTGATCGAAATGCTGTACCGCTACCGCAAGGTGCAGAGCGACAACCTGCTTATCGTCACGGGCGTCGTCTACGCCTCATCTATCATTTATATTAATCCGACCATCGGCATCGTACCTGCGATCTATATTTTCCCTATTCTGACTTCCATGCTCTCCTTCAACAAGAACCGCATCCTGCTCGCATTCTCACTCGTTCTCCTGTGTTTCGGCACGCTTTACGCCCTGACTCCCGAGCTCCGGACCGCCATGCTGCCCGTACATCTGATCGGTGTTTTGTTCCTTTATGCCGGGGTGACCTTGATCGCTCTGTCCATTACGTCAAGCGGAATCGAGCTGCTGAACAGCCTGCGGCAGGCAACGGAGGCCAAGCAGGAGCTGCTGGTCAAAAACGTCATCATGGACAAGCTGTCCAAGATGGACGCGTTAACCGATCTGTATAATCACAAAACGTTTCACGAATATTTGGAGAAGCTGATCGAGCAGAACGAACGGAATCATCTCGCCCTGCAGCTTGCGATCATGGATATTGATAATTTCAAAAAAATTAACGATACCTACGGCCATTGGGTAGGCGATATTATTCTGCAGCGGGTCGCCTACCTGATCAGGGAAACGGTGACGCCCAATGACTTCGTCGCCCGCTACGGCGGCGAAGAATTCGCCGTTATTTTCACGGAGAAAACGGTGGAGCAGTCGCACCGGCTCGCCGAGCTGATCCGCCAGCAGTGCGCCTCAACCGTACATGCCGAGCTGGACGGCCAGGCGGCTACCCTCAGCATCGGGCTGCAAAACTATGCGAAGGGCGAAGGCAAGGAAGCGCTGTTCAAGGGTGCCGACGCCTCCCTATACGCAGCCAAGCGGACCGGAAAGAACAAGACCGTCGTCCAGTCGGTCGTCATCGATCATAAGGGCGCCTGAAGCGCCTGTCCGCAAAAAAAAAGACGGAACCCGCCCCCTTGGCGGATCCGTCTTTTTTGATTATCCATGATTGCAGAGCCTCGGGTCTCCCCCAAGACTAGTTGAATACAACCGTCTTGTTACCGTGAACGATAACTCTGTCCTCTGCGTGCCAGGACACGGCACGGGCCAGCACGATCCGCTCGATATGGCGGCCGATCCGCTTGAGGTCATCCACGTTGTCGCGGTGGCTTACACGCTGCACGTCCTGCTCGATGATCGGCCCGCCGTCCAGCTCCTCCGTCACATAGTGGGCTGTCGCTCCGATAATTTTCACCCCGCGGTTGTGCGCCTGCGCATAAGGCTTGCCGCCGACGAACGCCGGAAGGAAGGAATGGTGAATATTGATGATACGGTTCGGGAAATACTCGATAAATTTCGGCGAAATAATCTGCATGTAGCGGGCCAGTACAACTACATCCACCTGGTTAACTACCAGCTCCAGCTGCTTGCGTTCCGCCTCCGGCTTCGTATCCGCCGTCACAGGAATATGGTGGTACGGAATGCCGAACGATTCGACCAGGCTGCGCATATCGTTATGGTTGCTGACAACCATCGCGATATCGGCGTCGAGGTGCCCCGCCTGCCACTGCCACAGCAGCTCCAGCAGCGCGTGATCCTCCTTGGAGACGAAGATCGCAAGGCGCTTTTTACGGCTGGCCCGGTTGACGCTCCATTTCATCTGGAACGAGTCGGCGATCGGAGAGAAATCAGCCATCAGCTGGTCGCAGCGGTTATCCAGATCCTCCAGATCGAATTCGATGCGGATATAGAACATGCCTCCATCATGATTCGTGTACTGGTCGGATTGGACGATATTCGCGCCATATTCATACAGAAAACGGGATACGGCGGCAACGATGCCCGGTTGATCGGGACAAGACACGAGCATGCGCGCGCGGTTTCTTTGGTCATCCCGTTGGATTTTAGGTAATACAGTCGGTGTCATAACAAAAACTACTCCTTCATCAATTTCATCTACTCAAAAATTTTGCGGCCGGCAAACCAAGCCGTCAAGCGGTGGTTAACCTGCTCCTCGGTCAGCTCAGGGAAGACACGGTGCTCCGCGATCAGGTCGTACAGCCGTTCCATCGGCTCGCGACCGTCGGCTTTTTTCGCTTTCGCGTCCGTCTTCAGCACGTCCCAAACCTGAAGCACGTAGTCGCGCTGATTCAGATCCTGCTTCTGGAAAAAGTGCGCCAGGCGCTCCACGTCCTCAAGGAACGCCGAACCGAAGCGTTTCTCCACATTTCCGCTCAGCAGCGCAATCTCCGCTTCGTACATCGGACGCTGGGTCTTGTCTTCCTTGCCGATCCAAGGCGTCTCCAGAATGAGCGGCAGATGGCTGAGCTTCTCATGGTGTACTACGTTGTTCATCGCTTCGAAGCCGATCCAGCCGGCCCCCACCGGAGCATGGCGGTCTTTGCCCGCGCCTTTCGGGTTCTTGCTGTCGTTCAGATGGACAACGCCGATCCGGTCCAGTCCGACCACTTGGTCGAAATGCTCCAGCACGCCGTCCAGATTGTTCACGATATCATAGCCCGCGTCGTGAACGTGGCACGTATCGAAGCAGACCGACAGTCGGCCGTTATCCTCGACCTTGTCGATAATCGCGGCGATTTCCTCAAAGCTGCGGCCCATCTCCGTCCCTTTGCCGGCCATCGTTTCGAGCGCAATGTTCACATTCGTGTCCTTCACTCCCGCAAGCACTTCATTCAAGCCCTGCGAGATGCGGGCGAGCCCGTACTCGGCATCCTTGTCGGTATAAGCCCCCGGGTGCAGCACGATCTGCTTGACGCCCAAATAATCCGTACGGCGGATTTCCTCCTGAAGGAAGCGCACAGCCAGCTCATACGTATCTTCCTTGTACGAGCCCAAATTAATGATATAAGGCGCATGCACGATGATCTCGCCGATTCCGTTCTGCTCCATCAGCGCTTTGCCTTCTTCGATGTATTGGGATTCGATCGGCTTTCTGCGCGTATTTTGCGGCGCACCGGTATAAATCATAAATGTCGAGGACCCGTACGATACGGCTTCCTCTGCGGCATTCAGCAAACCTTTATCTGAAAACGATACGTGAGAACCGATTTTAGGCATCGCTAAATTCATCTCCTTTGCTTTTCACACTCTTTCTATTTTACTAGGAAAGGCGCAATAAATCTAGGAGTCTATGGAACAGGGACTTTTTCACAGTTTCGCTTTTGAAGAGGGGGGAACTGAGGTATAATGGTAACGAGGTGAACCTAACGATGAACTCGGCTTTTATGTGGTTTATATTATTTTGGGTCTTCGTGCTCATTACTTTCATGTCGATCGGCGGCTACTTTATGTTCCGCAAATTCATGAAGGTGCTTCCGAAGGAAGACGGCAAGTCCAAGCTCGACTGGCAAAATCATTTCGTGGACGCTTCCCGCCACATGTGGGACGAAGAGTCCAAAGCTTTCCTGAACCTGCTGGTCGATCCGGTTCCCGCTCCCTTCCGCGACATTGCGAAGCATTCGATTGCCGCTTCCATCGCGCAGGTGGCGCTGGAGAAGAAGGCGCAGCGGATTACGCACGAGCACTGCATTGAAGGCTACATACGCGCTACCCCCAAGCGAGATTACAGGAGCTTAACCTCCTATCTGGATAAACAGCAAATCGATTACAGCGCCTTCAAGCATCTGCTGCAGTAACGGCGGCTATGCTAAGCGCCAGGAAGCGGCGGTCCCCTGCTTGACCGGCTAAGACCGTCGGAGAGGGCCTTCCACTCCGGACACAGCAAAGGCTGCGTCTGTCGTAGAGCGATCTACAACAGGCGCAGCCTTTTTTCGAGGGGCATGCCCTTACTTACTTCTTCTTGCCCGTCTGCGGTTCGCTTACATCCAGCTTCACCGATAAGGTCGCATTGACCGACTGCCTTAACGGATTCGGCTTGCGCTGCTGCGAGCGGAGCCCTACGACTTGAATGCCTTCGACATTGATCGTCTTCGGCAGCTCCTCCTGGCTAAGGAACGCCATTTTCCCGTCGAGAATGACCCACAGGTCGACTTTTTCCACCGATTTCAAATCAATGGTCAGGTAGCGGTTTTCTTTCGGCAGAACCGCCGTTTCGATCTCGCCGTACTTTTGCAGATCTTTGGTCAGCACGCCTTGATCGTCGAAATAGTCCGTGACGTTAATGACCGACTGGTTGCTCCATCCGCTGTCGCTTTGCGGCCCGCCAAGGCCGCCCCCGCCATAAGAGGACTGGTTCGGGTTGTTGGAGAAGGAGCCTCCGCCGGAGCCGAGACCGGAGTTGGATCCGGAACCCGCAGAAGACCCCGTTCCCGTGCCGGAGCCCGGAGCTTCCAGCTCGATGGTCGAATAATCGGCCAGCCAGTAGTTTTTGTACAGGTAGTTGTAAATCCGGTTCAGAATCGTGACCGCCTCCGCACGGGTAACCTTGTCGATCGGACGGAAATAACCGCTCTCGTCGGCCGTCATAATGCCCGAGGCCTGCAGGCTGGCCAGTATGCTTGCCTGGGAATTAGAGAAGCTGTCGGTGCCGAAGCGGCAATCGCTTGAGCCTGTCCCCATAAACAAGGTCGGCAGCACATCGTCGGACGTCATCATGATCATGCCCGCACCGTTGTACCTCCCGTCGGACCGGCTCGCTTCCTCGTATTCGCTCGTGTCCTGGTACAGCTTCACCGGAATATCCTTGAAGCTTGATACGACAGAGCAGACATCGTTCGGACTCATCCGGCGGTCGACCAGCCGCGTATCGAAGAATGAGTACAGCAGATCGGCCAGCTGCAGCCGCGACAATTGAACATCGGGGTTAAACAGCAGCCCGCCGTTAGCGGACAGCCCGTAGACGCCCCAGCTGAAAGAATGACTATATATTTCGGAAATGGGCTTATACGCCCAGTGCTCGCTCGGCACGTCCGCGAATCCGTCTACTTTTTGCAGGCCGGTCGCATTCATATTGGGTCTGTATTTATCGAACAGCCGATAGATCATGGCCGTCCATTCCGCTTTGCTGATCGTCTGGCTGGGCCGGAACGTTCCGTCGGGATACCCGGTCAGCACCTGTTTTTGCGCCATCAGATAGATCGAGTCTAATGCCCAGCTGTTCCGGGAAGCGGACACGTCGCTGAACTGCACGTCCGCTTTGACGGGAACGGCAGGCAGCATCAAGCCTATTACCAGTAAACAGAGCAGCCATCGATAGCCTGTCTTTCGCATTTTCCTCACTAGCATCCCCTCCAATCTCTTATAATATCGGACGGAGGACGGCAAATTGTTAGTACACGCACAGCAAAAAGAGACGGCATCCAAGCGTTGCCGCCGAAAACTCATCCGTGCGTGTACGGAACATGATTCGAGCTTAAGCTTCCATAGTCCGTCTGCTGTACAAACTCGCGGCTGCTTCCCCTGGACTCTCGGACTTCCTCGGCTTCTACGAGACATTGCAAATTGAAATCCGGGACCCAAGGTGAACCGCCTGCGCTTTTACATAACAATTCCGTACGGCTGTCAGTTTTCAGCGGCCCAGCCGGGCCGTCCCTCTTATCGATGTGCTGCCTGAGCGTTCTCTACGCCATGCTGTCCAGCAGCCGCTTTAATCGTGCAGGGAAGTCGGTAATAATCCCCGTCACTCCGGCCTCAAGGGCGGCTTTCAGCTCTTCTTCTTCGTTAATCGTAAACGGATAAACCTCCAGCCCATCGGTTACCGCTTCCCGCACATCCTCGGCACCGATCAATTTATAGTAGGGATGCAGCGAGTAAACCGCTGCGCCGGTTTGTTCCGCCATCAGCCGATGCGAGGCAAAGTTCGCCGTATACAGCAGGCCGATCCGCAAATTGGGCAGCGCACGCTTCAGGTTAACAAGAATTTTATGGTCGAAGGATGAGACGACAACACTGGACAGCCTGTCGTACTGCTCCAAAAGCTCCGTGAGCCGGGCTAACAGGCGTTCGCTGTATGCGCATTTGATTTCCACATTAATCATCACACGATTCGGTATGGCTGCGAATACCTCACCCAGCAGCGGAATTCGTTCTCCGGCAAACCGCGGATCAAAGCGGCTTCCTGCATCGAAGCGCTTCAACTGCTCAACGGTCATCTGCTCGATAGCTCCGGTGCCGTCCGTCGTTCTCGTAATGGTGGCGTCGTGGCACACGATCAGCTCGCCATCGGAGGATAGATGTACGTCCAGCTCCAGAGCATCGGCCCCCTGCTCAACGGCAAGCTGAAAGGATGCCAATGTGTTCTCGGGAGCTTCACCCGCTGCGCCGCGGTGTCCGATAATTAACGGTCTACTTTGCCCAATCGATGTCATTTTCAAAAAAGCCTCCCCGCTATGCGAATAATAGAATCCGTCTTTATTATCCGAAACATCGCGCGGCGGCACAATACGTAAAGCCCCTTTTCAAAGTTAAGACTTTGTAAAGGGGCTGCGGGCGGGCTAGCTCGTCCTATACTCTCAGATCGAGCGAAGTCCCGAGATAAGGATGGGGCGCCTGCGGCTGGGCAACGCCTTGCAGCAGCACGTTCATTTGATCGGACTGGCCGTCCATTGCCTTTTTCAAGAGAGACACATTGGCCGACTGAAGCAGTGCGGCCGAGCTGTAAGCATTCGAAGCAGAACTTACACTATCCATCGTTAGCCTCCTCCCTAATATACCTGCAGGAGTATTATCGGCTTAGGCTTCGATTTATGTTAGTTTGTCGGTTCGTTTGGAAGCACGGCTTCCTGACAATCTCACTTTTTTAGCGACCGAAGCGCATCGCGGAATTGGTCGTCCGCCTTTTGGGGAGGCGGCGGAGCCGGCAGCTCCAGGTCTTCGTCCTCTGCCGCAGCTGCGCTGGAATGCTCCGTCTCCTGCACCGATTGAAACGTCCGGAGCGCTTCCCTGTATTCATAATCGCTCGTTTTATCGGCAGTCCTCTTGGAAGGATGCGCATCCTTCACGAGATTTCCATGCTTGCGGGCATCCTCCACCAGCACTCTGGCATCGTCGGATGCCATCTCCTGCACGCTTTCTTCCGTTACCGGGACCTCAGGGGCCGGTGCATCCGTCTTGACCGCCTGCGCCTTTCGGCTCTTAGCATCGGCCCTCAGATTATAAATAATCAGGAATATAAGCCCCACAATTGCTATGACGCCAAAAATAATATATTGCATCACGCATGCACCCTATTCATTGTTAATTTTTGACCATTGCCTGCGTAACTTGCGCAACACGGTGACCTAACGCACGGCCTAGAGCCAGATCATTCTCGGAAGGCAGGTTCGGCGGATCATCCGGCGACGCCTCGACGGGGCAGGTGACTCCAAGCCCATAGTACGAACCGTAAAGCGCGTTTTCCGGCAGATTTCCCGGCAGCCCGACAATAATCATCCCTTGGTGCAGCATCGGCGTAATCAGGCTGATCATCGTCGCTTCAAGCCCGCCATGTACCGTTGCGGTTGTACAGAACACTGCCCCTATCTTATTAATGAGCTTGCCGTGCGCCCATAAATAACCGAGCCGGTCGATAAAGTTTTTCAAGCCTGCACTGATCGTGCCGAAGTGACCGGGACATCCCCAAATAATGGCGTCCGCTTCCGCCAAGTGCTCCGGTCTTGCTTCATCGACATGCCGCAAAGTGACCTCCGCAAACTTGTGGCTGTCGGCCCCTTCATAAATGGATCGGGCTAACGCTTCCGTATGCCCGTTTTCGCTATCGTATACGATGTAAATTTTCATAACCTCAGTTCCTCCCTTGCATCACACATCCGTCGTCCTCTTCAATGTCCCCTTAAGTCTCCTAATTTATGAGGAGATGACGCAAAATCTTCTGCCAGCCTGCTTTACCCATTTGCACTGCATAATCCAATCGGCCTTCGGGGAAAATGTTTGCAGACAACACATCAACTCTTTTGGAGGGAATGTTCATGAGCAAGGTAATCCTGGTCAATATCCTCGTACTGGTTCTCATTCTGGGCGGTGCAGGGGCTTCCATTTACTATTACAACCGTTCCATCAATTATGTTACGACAGATAATGCCAAAATTGACGGACAGCCGGTAACAATTGCCGCTACCACCTCGGGACAGTTGACTGAATGGTCCGGTCAAGTAGGCAAGCAGTACCGGTCCGGCGATAAGGTCGGTGCCATTCAGCTGCCTTCTGCGGCGACAGGAACCGCTGCGGCTAAGGTCGATCTCGCTTTTCCTGTAGATGGAACGATCGTCCAGCAATCCGTCGTGCCCAATGCCTTCGTTGCGACGGGGACCTCACTGGCTCGCGCTTACGATTTGAGTCACCTATGGGTTACCGCCAATATCGAAGAAACGCGGATTAACGATATCAAAGTCGGGCAGACCGTCGACGTGTATGCGGATGCTTTTCCCGGAACGACTATTACCGGGCACGTGGACAAGGTAGGCTTGGCTACCGCCGCTTCCTTCTCTCTGCTTCCTTCATCCAATACAACGGCAAACTATACGAAAGTAACGCAGGTGATTCCTGTCACTATCACTTTGGACGGCTATAACGGCTTGGCCATCGTACCCGGCATGAACGTATCGATACGGATTCACATCTAGCAAGGGGGCGCAAGCATGGAGAACATTTCCATCGGCCGAACGCTTACCGTTCTTATGGCCGGAGCTTTTATATCCATCCTGAATCAAACCCTCATCAATGTGGCGATCCCACACCTGATGTCGGATTTTAATGTATCCGCCACAACGGTTCAATGGCTCTCGACGGCCTACATGCTCGTGAACGGAGTCTTGATTCCTATCTCCGCTTATCTGATTGAATCGTACGGGACCCGTTCATTATTTCTTTTCGCCATGATCTGCTTTACAGTGGGCTCAGCGATCTGCGGCATCTCTCCAAGCTTCTCCATCATGATGGTGGGCCGGGTGGTGCAGGCCATAGGCGCAGGCTTGATCATGCCGCTGATTACGAACATTTTCCTTGCCGTCTTTCCGCCCGAAAAGCGCGGTTCGGCTATGGGTACTATGGGGATTGTCATGATTTTCGCGCCTGCTGTCGGCCCTACCCTGTCGGGATGGATTGTGCAAAATTACACTTGGCGCATTCTGTTCTACATGATGATCCCGTTAGGCATTTTGGATATTTTGCTCGCGATTAAATGGCTGAAAAATGTGACCAAGCTGTCTTATCCGAAGCTGGATACCTATGGCGCCATCTTCTCTACCGTCGGCTTCGGAGCGCTGCTCTACGGCTTCAGTGAAGCCGGCAGCAAAGGCTGGGACAGCCTTGAAGTTATCGCCATGCTGGTCATTGGCGCCCTTTTCGTTCTGCTCTTTATTCTGAGAGAGCTGTCGACCGCCGAACCGCTGCTGGAATTCAGGGTATTTAAGTACGATGTCTTCTCTCTGTCCACCATTATCGGTTCATTTACCAATATGGCGATGCTCGGAGCTATGATTCTGCTGCCGATTTATTTGCAGAACATCAAGGGCTTCACCCCGCTGCAATCCGGACTGCTCATGCTGCCGGGAGCTCTGCTGATGGGGGTCATGTCACCTATCTCAGGCGCCCTGTTCGATCGGATCGGCGCCAGACCTTTGGCTATCGTCGGACTGGCTATTACCGCCATCACCACCTGGGAGTTCAGCAAGCTGACCATTGATTCCACCTATGGACATATGATGCTGCTGTACACGTCTCGGATGTTCGGCATGTCGATGCTGATGATGACGGTACAGACTGCCGGCTTGAACCAGCTGCCTCCGCACCTGGGAAGCCATGGCACAGCAATGTCGAATACGATGCGTCAGATCGCCGGCTCAATCGGCACGGCCCTGCTGGTCACAGTCATGTCGACTCGAACAACCATTCATTTGGACAACTACTCCAGTACGCTGACCACCAGCGATACCGTACTTCTCGACAACATTAACCAGTACGGGCAGCAGTTGGCGGCCGCTTCCGGCGTTCCCGCCCAATCGGGCATGTCGCTGGCGGTTCAGTCTCTGTACGGTCAAGCAGTAACACATTCAACCATTAACGGCATTAACGATGCGTTCATTGTCGCTACGATCATCACCTTGGCCGGCCTGTTCTTCTCGCTGTTCTTGCGCCGGGCGCCGCATGCGGCGAAGCCGAGACTGCAGGAATAGCCCAAAAAAAAGAGCCTTTGCCCCACAGCATGCTCCAGCCCCCGAGGGGTTCAAGCTCTGTGAATAAGCAAAGGCTCTATTTCATTTTGCAATAAACGGGGTTCGATCGACCGCCACAGTGTGCGCTTAAGAGTCAAGCGCGTTGAAACAAACGTTAGCTAGCGCCTTCTCCGGCAGCCACCTTGCCGCCGACCTTCTTCAGCATTTTGGCTTCCTTCCAATTGCCGAACCGGTAATACAGCACATTCAACGTGACTGCAATCAGGAAGCTTGCCGGAAAGCTCCACCAAATCGCATCGAAGCCGTACGTATGCCCCAAATAAATAGCCAGCGGATTGCGGACCACCAGCAATGCGATAAAAGATACCACCAGCGGCACAATGACCGCACCGGAGGAGCGGACCACACCCGCTACTACGTTAAAAATGCCGAACAAAATGAACGACCACAGGGTGACCCGATTGATATGAATGCCGATCTCGATGGCATTGCCCCCTGCAGGCAGGAACAGCCCTACCGCTTGGCGTTCAAACAGATGAATGACGATGACCAGCACGCCCGTTAACAAAATATTGAATCCGACGCCGATCCACGTAATTCGATGCACCCGTCCCCATAGTCCCGCTCCGATATTTTGCGCGGCCATCGAGGTGACGGCGCCGCCGATCGCCATGGCAGGCATTTGCACGTAGCTGGAGATCTGAGTGGCTACACCGAACGCAGCGGACGATTCCGAGCCGTACGAATTAACCAGATGAATCAGGAACAGGTTGCTCAGCGATACGACGATCATATTCAGGCCCATAGGCAAGCCTTTTTGAATAAGGGCCCGAATGATGGACAAGTCGAGTCGCAGCATGTGAAGATCGTTACGCGTGATGCGGAGAAAATATTGCTTGCGGTACAAATAAACGAGCAGCAGCACGAAGCTGATCAGCTGGGCGATAAACGTGGCTACCGCCGATCCCGCAATCCCCATCCGCGGAAACGGCCCCATGCCTTGAATCAGCAGCGGGTTCAGCAGCACATCCATCGCAGCGGACAGCAGCAGGAAGTAAAACGGTGTCTTGGCATCTCCGGAGCCCCGAAGTACAGCCATAATCAGATTGAAGCCGAACATAAACGGAATGCCCGCAAACATGATGCGTGTATACGTAACCGCAAGCGCCATCGCATCCTGCGGCGTATTCATCCACTGGAGGATAAGAGGAGAGAAGAGAACCCCGATACAGGCTACGACCAGTGCGAGCAGCGCAAAAAACACCGTGCTTGTACCCACGACCCGCTTCGCTTCATCCACTCGCTTGGCTCCCAGGTTCTGTCCAATCAAAATGACGGCGGCCATAGCAATGCCGAAAATGGCGCTGATTAACAGGAACATAATAATATTGGCGTTCGAGGTTGCGGCAAGCGCCTGCTCACCTAAAAAATTGCCTACCCAGATGGAATTGATCGATCCGTTCAGCGACTGCAGTACATTCCCCAGCAGGATCGGCAAGGAAAAGTAAAATAAAGTCTTGGCAATGGCGACCTTCCGTTAGCAGCGGACGGCCGGGCTTTTTCTCCGATGCGTTCATGCTCACACTCCTTCATAATGGGTTCATCCAAAAATAGCTGTATAAAAACAAAAAAAACCTCAAACTAAGGTCTTTGTAGAAAGGTGTATAATGCGGTTGAGAGGACTCGAACCTCCACGAGCGTACGCCCACCACCCCCTCAAGATGGCGTGTCTGCCATTCCACCACAACCGCGCATTGAGATACTGCAATAAAACGAGGGATATGAAATTTGGTGACCCGTAGGGGATTCGAACCCCTGTTACCTCCGTGAAAGGGAGGTGTCTTAACCCCTTGACCAACGGGCCTCGTCATCGTGCATTTTCTTGCTACTTTTTAGCGACAAGAGTTATTATATCTGATACTTTGGCGATTGACAAGCTTTTTTTATTCTTTTTTCTGCATTGTATTTTCACCGATCGGATGTGATAAGCTGAGTTCATTATACATGCCAATTTGCTGCGAGGTGTGCCTTAAAAATGCTGATTCATAACCTGCAAACCGGTGAAGTCACGAAGCTGGAGACGACACGCCAGCCGTCGGAGCATGAAATAGCCTGGGTTCATCTGTTGAACCCTGACGCTGCGGAGGTGCAGCATGTTGTCGGGGATTTGTTTCACTGTCATCCCCTTGTAGTCGAGGACTGCACGAAGCTCAATCAGCGCCCCAAGCTCGACCACTACAAGGATCATATTTATATCAGCTTTTATGCGGTGGCCGGTCAAGCTATGGCTCCCCATGAAATAGGTATCATTGTCGGTTCCGAACTTTGTCATTACCGTGTGCAAAAAACCGCTGACGCTTATCGAGGATCTAAGGCAGGAGCTGTCGACCGTCGAAGGCCGCATGGCGCATCCCGGCCTCATTCTGCATCGGCTGCTTGACCGCTGCGTGAACCAATATACCGAATTTACGGATAAGCTGGAGGAGCGCGTGGATAAAATGGAGCAAAGCATCTACCGCAACCCGTACATCCATGTGTCCCGTGAAATTTTTCAGCTCAAGCGGTCCATACATTCGCTGCGCCGTATTATTGTAGAAGAAAAAACGATCATCGGCACCATCAGCCACCAAAGCTTTCCTTATACCCGCAATGAATTCGATGTCTACTTCATTGATATTTATGATCATATTTCCCGGGTTGTGGATTCGCTCGACATGTACCGTGAATCGCTCACCGGCCTGCTGGAGCTGCAGATGGGGATGAAATCGGACCGGATGAACATGATCATGAAGACGCTGACGATCATCAGCTGCATTTTCCTGCCGCTTACCTTTATTGTCGGATTGTACGGGATGAACTTCAAGTACATGCCTGAGCTGAGCTGGACGTACGGTTACCTGTATGTATGGATCGTCCTGATCGTAGTGGGCATCGGGATGTGGCTTATTTTTAAATGGAAAAAGTGGATCTAGCCGCCGGCCGCTGGGCCGGGATCGGCTGCTAAAATAACCCCACAAAGTGGGGCGAGCTTGTCGAGAAACCCTGAACTTGTGTGATACTCCGGTGGGGTATCCTCCTCCAGCCGCTGTTGAAACCCGTGAATTGGATTAGATTTAAAGGTATTTTCACGGATTTCAAAGGCGGACGTAAACTAAGCGTTTTTCGTAGAAAAACGGGCTTCGTAAGCTTTGGATACCCCACCTGCGTCTGTGCTCCTTTTTCACTTAAAGGCGGGTTTCTCGACAGCCTGACCCCACAAAGTGGGGCGTTTGCTTCGAAGCGGACTCAGGTCCTTTGCGGGGCCCCGAAAACATATAAATTCTGATATGTCAAACAAAAAAACCGCCTTACGGCGGTTCCTTGTTTATGTACGGAGAGAGAGGGATTCGAACCCTCGCACCACTTACGCAGTCTAACCCCTTAGCAGAGGGTCCCCTTATAGCCACTTGGGTATCTCTCCAAAAGATATGGCTCCCCGAACAGGACTCGAACCTGTGACAACTCGATTAACAGTCGAGTGCTCTACCAACTGAGCTATCAGGGAAAGACAAGTTTTAATTTATCATGAATTCGGCTCCAAGTCAAGAGCGAGCAGCTTCAATTTCCCCCTGCAGTTGCCGCAGGCATATTTCTTCGGATCCAGCTTTCGCTTGCGCAAATACTCCGTCTTGCAGCTGGTGCAGACCAGCTTGTAACGGTAAGGCTCCCTGCGTTTGACCGTAGGCAGCGACTTGCAGAACCGGGTGCCCCCCACCTGCTTCAGCAGCCTTTTGAAATCGTCGTCCCGGTGCTGATAGCCGCGCTTCATAATATGAAGATGGTAATGGCACAGCTCATGCTTAATGATTTTCTCTACATCGTCCGCCCCAAACTGCTCGTACTGCCGCCAGCTGATCTCGATATTATGCGTTCTTGTAAAGTATCTCCCGCCTGTTGAGGTCAGCCTGCGGTTAAACGTAGCCTGATGCAAAAAAGGCCGCCCGAACGAAGCGGTCGAGATCTGCTCCACCCATTGCTGCAGCTGCTTGTCCTCCATGGTCCCCCCGCTTTCCTTCTCTTTGAGATTCTCACTTGAATTGTAACCGCATCATAGGCTACACTGTCAAGTAGGTATAGGCTTTTCCCGGATTTTTCACGGTTTTCCGATCCGTATTTACAAGCTCGAGAGGAGTTATTAAACATATGTCCAAAATGAGATATGCCGTGCTGCAGTTGAACGATCACATCGAATTCGTTGAGCTGCCGGCGACGCATGCCTACCAGTTATCTGCGTTAAACCTGCGGCTGCACAAGGAATTGGAAAAACTAACCGCAGCTAACGTACCGTCCCTGCCCCGGATTATCGCGGAATGCGACAACCTGGATATCGTGGAGCCAGCATATAAGCTGCACCATGGGCTGGAATATATCAATCAGCTGGAGCAGGCTTTCGCTTCCATCAATGAGAAAACGTATCCGCTCGTATCCCTGCTGACCGAAATCCGCGCGCTGCAGGCTCAGCTCGAGCAATGGTACGAGGATGAGGAAGATCTGGTCAACTAGGACCTGCACCCCTCAGCCCAATCGGCCATATGCTGTATTATTAGCTGGGCGGGAAGGGGCTGATTCGTATGCCACAATGGCTTTGCAATCAATTGATGCGTGCATTCTACAACAAGAACCACCGTCAAATCCGTTTGCTTAACGATTGCTGGTTTTTCTATCGTACACGAAGAAGCGATGCGGAGGAATCCTCATCCTCACAATACTAACGGACATCTTCTGAAATCCAAGAGCATAACTGACGGCATTTTGGTGGTACAGGATGAGACAAGGCGGCTATGAAACTAAGGCCCGCTTGATCGTCATCCGCAAAACAAAAGAGCATGAACTTGAAGGGACTCTTCTCCTTCAAGTTCATGCTCTTGTTGTTTATTAGGGCTTAGCTTCCCTATTAAAAGCAAAAGCTTTTTTCAGCCGGAATCCAGCTCCTCAGCTCCGGCTTAATGAGGCTTTTTCATCGTCAAGCTGACGCGGCCTTTTTTCAAGTCCACGCTCAGCACCCAGACGGTGACCGTGTCGCCCACGGCGACAACGTCCTTCGGATGCTTCACGAAGGTATCGCTCAGCTGCGAGATGTGCACCAGACCGTCGTTCTTGATGCCGATGTCGACGAAAGCGCCGAAATCGATCACGTTGCGCACCGTGCCCTGCAGCTCCATACCGGGTGTCAAATCTTCGATTTGGAGCACATCGGTACGGAAGATCGGCGCAGGCAGCTCATCCCGCGGATCGCGGCCGGGACGCTGCAGGCTGTCGAGGATGTCGCGCAGTGTCGGTACGCCGACGCCGAGCTTCGTCGCCAGCTCCGCAGGCTCGACCTGCTGCAGCCGATCCTTCAGCTGCTGGCTGCCGAGCTGCGTCAGCTCCAGCCTCAGCTCGCGGAACAGCTGATCCACCACGTCGTAAGACTCCGGGTGGATCGGCGTGTTGTCGAGCGGGTTCTTGCCTTCGCTGATGCGAAGGAAGCCGGCGCACTGCTCGAAGGCTTTGGCCCCAAGACGCGGCACCTTCTGCAATTGGGCGCGGTTGACGAACTTGCCGTTGTCCTCACGGTATTTCACGATGTTCTTGGCCAGCGTGCTGTTGATGCCGGACACGTAAGATAACAGCGACGGAGACGCCGTATTCACATCGACGCCGACATGGTTTACCGCCGACTCGACGACGAACGTCAGGCTCTCGTCGAGCCTTTTTTGCGTGACGTCATGCTGGTATTGTCCGACGCCGATCGCCTTAGGCTCGATCTTCACGAGCTCGGCCAGCGGGTCCTGCAGACGCCGCGCGATCGAGATTGCGCTCCGCTCCGCTACATCCAGGTCGGGGAACTCGGTCTGCGCCAGCTTCGAAGCCGAATACACGCTCGCTCCCGCTTCGTTGACGATCAAATACTGCAGCTTGCGCTCCTTGATCTCGCCGATCAGCTCCGCGACGAACTGCTCGGTCTCCCGCGAAGCCGTCCCGTTCCCGATGACAATCAGCTCGACGCCGTACGCCTCGATCAGCTTGCGGAATTTCGCCTTCGCTTCCGCCACCTTATTGTTCGGCGGGGTCGGGTACGTGACGGCGATCTCCAGCATTTTGCCCGTATCGTCTACGACAGCCAGCTTACAGCCTGTCCGGTACGCCGGGTCGACTCCGAGCACGACCTTTCCTTTCACGGGTGCCTGCAGCAGCAGGTTGCGAAGATTTTCCGCGAATACCTCTATCGCTTTCTCCTCCGCCTTCTCGGTCATCTCGTTGCGCACCTCACGTTCAATGGAAGGCGCCAGCAGCCGCTTGTACGCGTCCTCGATCACCGCAGTCAGCGTATCTTTAATCGGAGATGAGCACTTTAATAAGCTGACGGCCGATATACTCGTGGATACGGTCCGTCTGAACCTCTAACGCTACCTTCAGCACATCTTCGCGTTCCCCGCGGTTGATCGCCAAAATACGGTGCGGAGGCAGCTTGCGGACCGGCTCCTGGTAGCTGTAATACATCTCGTATACGGATTCCTGCTCGGCATTCCTGGCTTCCGTCCGAAGGATGCCTTGATCATATGTATATTTACGCACCCACGCGCGCACTTTGGCGTCATCGGCGATATTTTCCGCAATGATGTCCATAGCGCCCTGTACCGCTTCTTCGGCGGTAGAGACACCCTTGTCGCTGCTGATGTACTTGCCTGCCTCGGCCAGCAGATTGCCTTGGCGAGGCTGCGACAGAATCCACTCGGCCAACGGCTCGAGGCCTTTTTCCTTCGCGACGCTGGCGCGGGTTTTGCGCTTTTGCCGGTAAGGGCGGTACAGATCCTCGAGCTCCTGCAGCTTGACCGACTGCTCGATCCCTTTGCGAAGCTCGTCCGTCAGCTTGCCCTGCTCGTCGATCAGACGAAGCACCTCCAGCTTACGGGATTCGAGGTTGCGCAAATAAGAGAGCCGCTCCTCAATGTCGCGCAGCTGATTCTCATCCAGCTCTCCCGTCATTTCCTTCCGGTAGCGCGCAATAAACGGGATCGTGTTGCCTTCATCCAGCAAACCTACCGTCGTCTTCACTTTACCCGCAGGCAGTTGAAGCTCCGCTGCAATTTGCTTTAGAATCCGCTCTTGAACGGCAGCCTTCGCCTCATCCGAAAGCTCTACATTCTTCTTCGTTTCCTCCAGCTGCAGTACTTCTTCCTTTGACATCGACATCGTCCTCTTCAGCCTCCTCCATCAAATTCCCCCGCAGGGTTCCCCAGACCTCACAGCCGCAAGCGGACATGGAGCACGTCGTACGCTCCCGTTTAAAGAAACCGCATATCAGAAGGGATGCCCTTGTCCCGCTCCAATGGAGCTGAACTGAAGGCGTATTCACTTTTTATCGGTAAGGGAGCCGCTGCGCTTTAATCGCTTTCCCTGCCGCTAAACTTGTGATGTGCACGTGTGACCCCAAGAAAAGCACCTATTTTGAGCACGAACTGCGATGTAATATGCTCCTGCTATAGCCCGAGCTTTAAATAAACCCATGACAATAAAAAAGCAAGGAACCTCTACGCGGCCCCTCGCTTCAATCCATAAATGCATTAAAACTCAATCAGTCCCACGCTAATTTGCAATGCATCATCTACCTTGCGCATCGTCTCTTCATCGAGATGAGTAATTTTGTCCGTGAGACGTTGTTTATCAATCGTGCGGATTTGCTCCAGCAAAATCACAGAATCCCTATCGAAGCCATGCGCCTCCGCATCGATTTCGACGTGAGTCGGCAGCTTGGCTTTCTGGATCTGCGCTGTAATCGCCGCCACGATGACCGTAGGACTGAAGCGATTGCCTATATCATTCTGAATGATCAGAACAGGCCGAATGCCGCCCTGCTCCGAGCCGACGACAGGTGACAGGTCTGCGAAAAACACATCGCCACGTTTGACAATCAATAGTTACACCCCGCTTACTAAACGGTCCAGAGTGTTATCCGCTTCTTCCTCCGCCTGAAAAGCCTCCGAGGCCATGTTTAAGTTGATCTTTGCCATCTCCATATATCCGCGCTGCATCGATTCTCTAAGGTGACGTTTCTTCCGTTCCACCAAATACAGCTTCATCGCTTGGCGAATGAATTCGCTGCGATTGGAGTTCTCCTTCTCAACAATGCCGTCCACTTCCTGTAACAGATAGTCCGGCAAGCTGATCATGATCCTTTTCGTGTTCTGAGCATTGGACACCAAGCATACACCCCCAAAAACATACAAACAATATTACCATTATGGCGAACATCCAGCAAAATTATACAAGATCAGTATATGCGTAAGGTATAGCAGTTATGTTATACCTCTTTCACTTCAGAGCTGGTCATCACTAAAGTCCATAGAAGTATGTACTATACCTATTCGCGCTTCCTGTGCAAAATCCTCTCCATTCTCAACAAAAAAATGGATGGAAATGTCGTCCAATTGGTTCTAATCCCGGGCGCTCCAGTCATGACGCATCAGCGGATTGATAGCCGAGACGACCACGCCGTTGCGGTAATACACCCGCGGCACGCGGTGCGAAATCATACAAATAATTTCGTAGTTGACGGTTCCGAGCCATTCCGCATGCTCCTCCGCGGTAATCCGCTCCCCGCCCTGACTGCCAAGAATCACAACTTCTTCCTCATTATGAATATCGGCAATTCCGGTCACATTCATCATACATTGGTCCATGCAAATCTTGCCAACGACCGGCACTCTCCTGCCGCGCACCAGCACCTGCGCTTTCCCAGTCAGCATCCTCGAATAGCCGTCGGCATAGCCGATCGGCAGCGTCGCAATCGTCTCTTCGCCCGACGTCTTGTAGATCGTCCCGTAGCTGATGCCGGAGCCTTCCGGCAAGGTCTTGACCATCACTATCGCGCTCTTGATGCTGAGCACCGGCTCCAGCTCAATCGTCTGGTGATTTACCTCGTCGGAAGGATACAGGCCGTACATACTGATGCCAAGCCGCACCATATTGTAAGTCATGCCCGGGCTGTCGATAGCCACCGCGCTGTTGCCCGCATGGACGTAAGGGAACCGAATCCCGTGCTGTTCGAAATGCTGGACCACTTTATCGAAGCGTTGGTACTGCTCTATCGTATACGTTTTATCCGTTTCATCCGCACAAGCGTAATGCGTAAAAATCCCTTCGACTACCAGGCCGGGGATCTTCAGCGCCCGCTCGATGAAAGCAACGGATTCCGCCTCTGTCGTCAAGCCTAACCGGTTCATGCCGGAATCAATCTTCACATGAATGTTCAGCGGCTTCTCCCGCGGCTGCAGCCTCTCAAAAGCATCCAGCACTTCATGGCTGTACACATTCAGCGTAATGTTGTGCTCCCAGGCCTGCTCCAAGCCTTCCGGAGGAGTATAGCCCAGTACCAGGATCGGGGCCGCAATGCCCGCCCTGCGCAGCTCCAAGCCTTCATCCAAAAACGCAACCGCAATATATTCCACGCCGCAGCGAAGCGCCTCACGGCTGACCTCTACCGCTCCGTGACCGTAAGCATCCGCTTTGACCACTGCCATCATTTTTACATCAGCGGGTAAAACCCGGCGAAACCTCTCCAAATTGGAGCGCAGCGCATCCAAGGAAATCTCCACCCGCGTCGGCCGGTAAAACGAATCCATAACTCCACCTTCTTTACAAAGATCGAGGGAAGCTCCCTGAAGCAGGGAACCTCCCCCTTGTCATCGACGGTTCAAAAGTAAAAGCAAGATCATAGAAAAGCCTTGATCGGAGCGCTGATTATGCGCCTTCCGTAACTTTACGCTCGCTTCAGTCTACTATATGCAGTAAATCGCGGTCTTCACCGATACAGCTTCAGCTTCCCTTGCCCTGATCCGTACCGGCGCGGGGAACGAAACCGAAATGAGTCTCGTGGAGCTGAATCGGAAAACCCCAGGCGCACGCTGGGAAATAGGGCTTCTTCCTATTTTTAATGAAGCAAGAAGAACATCCCGTTGCGAGCTTCGATACCTAGCGAGAAACCGAGCCTGAAAGGGCTCGAGAAGCTAAGCGAGATACCAAGCCTGAAGGGCTTCGAGACACTAGCGAGGCCCCCTTCGAGACACAGCCGAAGGGACGAACAGCGCTGTAGGGATTTACGGCATACAGCACGGCTGTTGCAGTTCTATAGCTGCTATTGCTGTTCTATGGCTATTGCTTTCCCCTTTGAACTCACCGCTTTTCATAAAATCTATGGTAATCCGATCTTCGCAGAGTGTCAATGAACAATATATTGAACAGCGCGATATCAGGGAACCGTCAGTTTTTGGTAAAATGTTTACATTTTTTGCGGAAGACCGGTAATTCCTTGGAGGACAAGGGATCATGACCCGATAAGAACACGGGCCGCTTTTCACCGAATGGCTTGACAGCATGAATCTGCCAACAATTGGCGGGGAGGAAAGGCTTGAAGGGAACTTAGAAAAGACTTGGACGAGAAGCGCGTGAGATTATCCGCATGAGATATGAGGCCACTGAAAAAGGTATCGCTCCGAGTACGGAACATTCTTCCGATCGCTGTTGTCCCTGGATTTCTTTGATTATATCCCGCTTGTAGCGGTTGAAATCCAAGGACAAAGGCGAACGCTTTCGCTTCTACAGAACGATTCCGCACTCTCCGCTAGTTTTTCAGTGGCCTCATGAGATATTAGGGTCTTTTTTTATGCTGTTCAGGAAGCTAAAGATTCACTCTTTCAGAGTAGTATTAAACATTACCTTCTGCGCACAGCGAAATCATTATGTCCTTCGCCGAGGCCATCATCGGCAATTAGAAGTCCTTCGGTTTTAAAACTGGGCCGAATTTTTACTCCCACATGAAAAAAGAAGCCCGTATCCCCGCTGATGCGGTTATACAGGCTCCTGGATCGCTATTGGCTTGGCAGTTCACTACTGGATGTACACTCATGGAAAGACACAGAGGGTTCGACTGACCGCCGCGTTGGAGAATTCAATGTGTTACCTCTGTCGCTGATTCGGTGCTTCAAAAGGGATATCAGATCATTGTATAGATATCCGTTATTTACCGCTCTCCCCTTGAACCGCTTGGGCTACCTTGATCATTTCAGTCAGCGGCAGATCGCCAGTGGAAAGGCGGAACTCAACGCCCTCGTACGTCCACATCAGCGTCTTTTTCTCATCGCCGGTGATAACAGCCAGCGTATAACCAAGGTCTACAATATCGGACGGCAGATTCGAAACTGTCTGCGTCTCCGGATGAGATTCCACGAGCGTGTAGTTGTATTTGCCGGCGTAGCGCAGCATGATCGCTTTATTTTCACCCAGCTTGATCTCGTTTACATCCTGCCGCTTTACGCCGCTTGGCAGGTAAGTCGGCTCGATGACGCCGAATTCCGGCTGCCCCGCCTTCTGCTTGCTGGCATTGGCTGCAGTCCCGCTAGCAGCCCCTGTGCTGGCGGATGCGCCTCCCTGGGCTGCGGTGGTGCCGTTAGCGGCATTCCTACCGCCAGCTGCGCTGCTTTTTGCATCCATAGTCCCTGGATCATGAGTACCGCTTGCTTGACTGTCTCCTGCCGGCGTTTTCCCTCCCGACGGAGTATCTCCATTGGTCCCCATGGTCGGCAGGGACTGGATGTTCCAGCTTGTCATGTTACGCTGCATATCAAAAGAATCCTTCTCGAATTTTTTCCCAAACTCGAACTGTGTAAAATCCACCATGACCATGACATTGGATTCTTGGTCGGACACTTCGACTTTTTGCGGAGCATAGCTTTTCTTGTCCAGCCAAATCTTCTGCCGCGCCAGCGATCCATTCTGATAATTGGCCAGCACATCGAATACGTAAGCATTCGGATCGACTGTGAATTGACGGTCGTTATCCATCAAAATACTTTGGACAAGCGATTGATACAAATAAACTTGTCCCTGATTTTCCGGCCAATCGCTTTGGAACCGGAAGCTTTTGTTCAAATGCGGTGTAAGAACGAATACGCCATCGTCATTGCGCAAAACAATTTGCGTAATATCCTTTTTCGCGTTCGTTAACGAAATCCGGTAGTAATGAGGATTTTGATACCATACCTCGACTTGATACTCCTGGGGTTCTTGTCCAGTGTGAAGCACCATTTTCCCACTGCCTTGGTAGCTCTGCAGCTTGTTCATCACTCCATCCAGATCCTTGACGACCGACCCTGCATCCTTCTTGCCGCACCCGGCCAACACCAAGCTCAAGCACATCACTAAGGCAATCACCCATGTGAATCGCCGCATTCCAATCCCCTCCAGCACCAAAAGTAAAATCAACTGATAACATGTCTATGTGGGGACTTGGACAATTATGCAGACAAGGTTGACGGGCCTGGGGGATTTTGGAGCAGGCAATCAGAAGTTGATAATTTACTTGAAATAATGTTATTCAATTGCCTAAAGGTCCTTACTGTGTTATGTTCTGTACCTTTCCTCCAGTCTTCTACAGCTCAGAGATATAGAAATGATCACCATAGTTTGTTAAATGGCTGGCCTAAAAGTAATGGAACTATAAACTTCATCAGTTAATTAACAAGCATTCTTTATTATTCTTCTATTGTAAAGTTTACTACATTAAAAAAAAGCTCTCGAGAATCAGGAACGTTCAACTTTCTAGCAGTAGTTTCAAAATGTATCCTTTGGACACCAGGGGGAACAATAACCTTTCTATGTATATAAATTGTTTCATTATTTACTGAAATAGAGTCATTAATCAAACCTGACATAGAAACCTCTGACAATTCGGCATTACCAGTTGTTAACCCAAAATTTATGTTAATTTCTTTAAATTCTTTAGAATAATTGTTAAGTAATAAATCACCTTCTTTAGAACTCCATCTCCATTTATGAGTATCGTCCTGCTCCAGTCCATAAAACCCATTAGTCCAATCTTCAATAATTGGGTATAATGCTTTTGATTTTAAGTTTTGAGCTTCAGTGTCCGTTAGATTTAGTTCTTTTTTGTATTCAGACAAACTAAAATAGGACAATCGTCCATCTTCACTAACTATTGGTGTCGATCGTAAATTTTTTTTAAAATCATCCTCAATATTTTTTGCTTTATCCGGATACCCAAAACGATCAATATAAATACCTTGAAATCCTGCGTATGCTAACTGCTTAATCATGTCAGGAGTTGATTTTTTAGAGATAGTCTTTTGCCAGAGATCAGCATATCTTCCCTTCATAGCCCCATAACTCCATAATAGATTTGTAGAGTGTAGGTATCCCTTACTCAAAGAGTAATCAGCCATACCTTGAACATTTGGGCTCTCGGGGTAGGCTACATATGGCAATTGAAATACCATAGAGTACTTCGGCTCAATTGACTCAATTTTATTGACAAAGTTTTCATCACTGTTAAACTCTTTTTGTACATCAGGACTGACAGCAAAACCAGTAGTAGTCTGATCAAATATACCAATAACTAATATAGTAAAATATAAAATAATTGAGCAAATATGACTTTTGGAATTTAATCTCTCAACCACTGAGAAAAATGAAATAAAAGCAAGAAAAGCAATAAATAAACCAATCCGATCATAGCCACGTATTTCTGGAACTACAAACGATATAATGGAACCGATTCCGCCAATAGTAGCAAGCAGAATAATCAGAATATTTAATTTACCCGTTCTCGCCAACAATTCATCTTTTACCTGCAATAAAAGACTAAATAACATGATCACAAAACCAATAGACCCAATGATTCCCAGTGCAGCATGTGAACTACCGGAACTAATAGAATAATTTTGATTATACTTGTCTTTTAAACTCGCAAGTGCTGGAATTCTATGGCCATTTACAGGAAGTACTAACTGAGTAATTTTTAATCCGTAAGCCTCTGCTTCGCCATAATTTTTATGGGATGTTTCCAAGTTTTTTTCGTGCTTTAGAGAATAAATTATTGTTGGACTTAGATTTGCTAAACACCCTATAGCAATAACCGACGTCAGGACTAAAGGAAATATTATTGACTTAATTGCCGCATTTTTTATCGATTTTATAATACCAATAGCGACAAGTAAGATACAAGAAAAAAAAGAATAATATATCCCAGAACTAGAAACAACAAGAAGGATTGTCGCACTTATAATAATAACTTTTTTTGAAGGACGATCATATATAAACACCCAGTTTAACACTAAAATAATAAGAGGGATTGTCCAATAAAAAGATAAAAACATATGGGTTTCATTTCTGAAAAAATGAAAAGGAAGAAAAGCAAATAAGATCCCCGTGACAAAGGCTGAATAATAAGAAAATTTAAGATGCCTCATTACAAATGTAGCTGATAATGCCGAAAGAGGAAAACCAATTAGGAAAAACAGATTCATAATAAAACCAAATTTATCAGAAAATAGACTAAATACTTTAATAATAAAGAAATTAAATAAATCTGAACTTGGATAATCATACATTTCTTGACCGAACGGCATGCCTATAGACGAATTAGTATAGTACCAACCATGGTCTATAATTGATTTAACCCAACCTGCGACTTGCATAGAATCTCCAATATAATAGAAAGGAACCGACAAGTCAAAGGACCAAATATTTAATATAAATATTGCTAAAAAGATAGAAATAACAATAATGCTTATATAAAAGAAATAATTAAGTCTGGAATTCATAATATTCTCCTATTTTTTTTTGCCAGCCATTTAACAATACTTTCTGCTTTAGTTTATAGAATTACTAAATACAGCCTATTATTAGTTAATAGGCTGTGGCTTTTTATAGAATTCATAGGCTTTAAAAATCATATCTTTATCCGTATATAAAGGTTCCCAATTTAATATTCGTTCCGTATTCGTAACATCTACAAGGTAGTTCTCATCAGCAATCATGTACTGTTCTTTAAATAATAATTCAATACCTAGTGAAGCTAATAAACTTAATGATGATTTAACCATTTTTCCATTTGTGGGGACTAATAAAGATTTTGATTTAACTGAAGATATGAGTTCACTTAAAAGCTCATAAACAGTAGGTGGATTTTTTGAACCTAAATTAAACTCTTGGTTAGGTATCCCATGGATAAGCGCTTTTTCTATCGCAGAAACACAATCAAATACAGAGATCATTTGATAACAATTCTGTCCATTACCTATTAATGGAACAGGTAAATTTAGAGATATTAACTTAAAGAGCTTCTTAAGAATTCCTAATCGCCCAGGGCCAATAATCATTCTTGGTCTAAAGATAGTGATATTCATTCCAATTTCTCTAAAATTATTACAGAGTATTTCTGACTCTTTTTTACTTTTCCCATAAGGACCAAATGGATTATGAGGATGAAGAGTATCGACTGGCAAATACCGTGGCTTTCCATAAACCATATCAGTACTAAAATAAATTAACTTCGAACAATTATTTTTGTTCATTGCATCTAATATATTCTGTGTGCCATGATAGTTAGTATCCATAAAAAATTTCTCTCTATCATTTCTGGGAATTCTATTATGGTATTGATTTGCAGCTAAATGTATTACAACATCATCGGAATCAATTTTAATATTTTTTATCGAATCATTATTTGTTATGTCAACCTGTTGATAAATTATTCTATCGTCATTAAAATCTTGTGATCGACTTCTGTTAATATCGCAAATTAATATCTCTTCGCCTTTATTATATAAACTTTGAACAAGGTGACTGCCTAAGAATCCATTTCCACCAACAATTATATATTTCATAATTAACCTCTCGATAGTATTATTATACCAAGACAGATAACGCCAATTCCTGATATCTTATATATTGATAAGCTTTCGCCTAAATAATAATAACCAATAAATGCCGCCACTATATACCCAATGCTAAGAAAAGGGTATGCATAACTTACTTGAACCCTGGAAAGTACTATTAGCCAAATAAATATACTAATTGCATAGCTTCCCATCCCTCCCCAAATAAAAATGTTTTTTAATAATGATGGGATTAAACTAATTATTGAATCAACATTCAAATTGATATTTCCAATCAGATTCATACCTTTTTTAAGTAATAATTGGGCTATCGCATTCAATAACACACCTATTAAAATTAATGCAAAGTTCAACAAATAAACCCCGACCTTCCCGCCAAAATTATTATAAACTAACAATCCAATGCAAGAGTAACCCAATTACTATGCCTAGTAATATCCCACCAGCTACTTCATGTCTCTTATGTCCCATACTTTCTCTCAATTTTATATTATTTAATTGGTTTTCCATTATAATCTTATTTATTACTTCAGCATGTTTTCCCACATTTCGGCGAAGCCCTAGAGCATCAATTATTATTATTAACGCTGTAGCTACTCCTAAACCGAATACAGATGACGAGAATCCTTCACTTAGACCAACAAGTGTAACCGTTGTGATTATTATGGTTGTATGAGTACTAGGAAATCCCCCATTTCCAATTTTTTCGAAAGCATTTCTTCCAAAACGCAAATAATTTATTAAAAACTTTAATGCACCCGAAATGAACCAAGCTATGAAAGGAGCAAATATAAAAATCACCAAAGCACCATCTTCCCTTACGAACTAGTTGTTAATAGATAAAGAGGAAATACTGAAGCTCAATGCCCTAGAATCGCCATTGTGGAGTTCCTTTATCTTATTTGGAGTAGTACTTTGAGATAAAGAGACGATTCTTATTTTATTCAACCCTGGTTTAACATGCGCAGAAAAGTCTATTCGATGTGGTTCTAATTTAATTTTCCCTACAAATACCTTAAGATCATTAACATAGATTTCACAATTTCTTTCCTGATAGAAGCTCCCAATGTTTAAATTAAACTCGCTAATTTTATCTGTATTAGAATTAAAAATTAGCTCAGATACTTCATCCATCCATCGATAATTAGAAACCGAATTCGTTTCAAGGCCATACCATCCAGATAAAAATGCAGCTTTTTGAGGCTCGCTAAAAATATCCTCTTTCGGGTTAAAACTTGATAAATTAAAAATATCCTTGGATAAGGTCGCTTTATAGTTTCCATTCAGATATCCCTGGATACCATAGCTATCCTGAATATAAGCCTTCCTTTCCCCTGACCAACTCCATAACGCTACTGGAGGTAAAACTTCATTCCAAGGAACTTCTTTACCAAGCGCTCTTTCTACAAAAACTTCATACGGAGGTTGATATAAAGAAGGAGTAGCAGACATCACATACCTAGCAAGAGGACTAAACTTAATATAATTTGACCCATCATACTTTATTATGCAATAAGAAATAACAGGGCCAGAAGTAAAAATAAAAAGTACTGTTAAAATTATTATATTTTTCGTTTTAAGTTTAACAATAAAATCCAAAGTGGCAATAATGACTACTGGAATCATCCAAACGGTGTATCGATTAATGTACATCATTCCACTATTCCAATTTGCCTGAGTAGCACAAACAACTGACATCATTATTAAAATAATTCCCCATAAAACAGCACTTCTTTTTCTAGTGAACAGTGCGCATAATAAACAAACAACAATGACAGGGATATAGACAATCATTCCAAAATTCAAATCAAAAAATAAACTAAGTATTTTACTTATTGAAATTAATTTCACAGATGCTATTCCCGTTGAAGCTATTATGTTAAATTGATTAAACTTAATATAATAAAATAGATAAGGAATCAATACAATACAAGAACATAAGCTTAATATAATAAATCTTTTATCAAGCTTCTTTGATTCATATAAATGAAAAAGAACGATACATGCTGATATAACTGCAATTGCAGGATTTTGTAATGAAGCAATAGATATTAATAGAACAGATACAATTAGTCTTCTTTCTAAGAATTCTAATAAACCAATAAATAAAAATACATAACTAAAGACTTCTGTATGACTCCATGGTATATAAAATAAGATAGGATTAAAAAAACTAACAATGACTAACCATATTTTCTTTTTAACACAAAATGAGTTTCGATAAATTATCCACCAAATCATCAAAATGTACATTAATGAATTAATAACTTGAAAAACCTTAAATGTATCGAAATGGAAAACTTTTAACATTAAGTAAAAAGGTACACATATTAAGGAATAAAACCAAAAGTGATAAGAATAATAATCACCTTTTAAATCCTCAAAATAACCAGAATAATCTATTTCCTTAATAATATTCGCATCGATATTATCTTGTATAGCTACCTTGTGCCTCATTTCGATATCTTCTTGTCTCAAATCAGGACTTAAATGATTTACAAAAGATAGAGTCATCCCAAAATATTCCCATCCATCACCGTATCGGTTAGGTTTATGATAAAGAGACATACAAATCAAAATAACAGAAAAAATAATAAAACATGCTTTTATATATTTTTTAACAGTAAATATTTTCTCATTCATGGAGTAATTCCTCACTCAAAGCAAGATAGTAATAATACAACAGTAATAGCATATAAAACTACATTAATTTGTAATGGTCTATCTTCTAATAAAACCTTTTCAGGACTCCCACCTTTATCTTTAATATAAATAAGGAATAGATACCTGAAGATCCCATATAAAACAAATGGTATAGTCCACATAAGCTGAATAGTTCTTCCAGAAGTAAAAGTAAATAAAGAGTAACTAATTATAGTTGCGGTTGTAACAATACTATTCAATTGATTCACAAGTTCAGGAGAATAATGATCTAACACTTTACGATGTGACCCTTTAGATTCCTGTAATAATAAAAGTTCATGTCTTCTTTTACTCAGAGCAAGGAACAGAGCTAGCAGCATTGTACAAATAAGAAACCATGGAGTAAAACCTACCCCTATAACTACTCCCCCACCTATTGCCCGCAATACGAAACCAGCAGCAATGATCATAACATCAAGAATAACTACATTCTTCAATTTAAGTGAATATGCAACATTAAGTATAAAGTAGATAATCAGGATTATCGAAAATAGAGGTTGCAAAAAATAACTAACTATTAATGAAGTTACCAATAAAATGAGCCCAAAAGAAAGAGCGAGGTAAGGATTAAGTGCTCCCGATGCCATTGGTCTAAATTTTTTTTCCGGGTGATTTTTGTCAGACTCTCTATCTACATAATCATTAATAATGTATACACAGCCCGAAACAAAACAAAACAAAAAAAATCCGATGATAGAACTCAAACTCATGTCAAACGTTATTTCTTTAAAAGAAAAAAGAAGCGCTGCAAAAACCAAAAAATTTTTAGTCCATTGTTTTGGTCTTAATTGCTTAAAAAGTAACAGTGGCACAGATGAATCCACTTTTTCCTTAACTATTACAGGAGAATTCATTCAAAACACCCTCTAAAATTTAATTTTGTGGAGTATTATCTTTAAAAATATCATTCAGAGAATTAACAAATCTATTAATCGAATTATTATTGCTTTCGTTGAACAGAGTACTTGATGACAATGCAAAACTTTGTATCAATTTATCAAGTGTTAAGAATGTATTGCACTGGTTTCCAGAAATAATTGAATTTGAAAATTCCTTATATTTTTGGATACAATGATAAATACTATGCCTATTTAAAGTATATTGAATTATACTTTCTCCAAGTTCTTTGAATTTATAATGCAACAAATGACTTAATTGAAGTTTTATTTCTTCTTTTTCTTTTTCTCCATATGATACTTTAAATACTATTTCTTCTGGGAATTCACTAAACGATCCAATATCAGTTGTAATAACTGGTTTACCATGCCCCATAATTCTTAGTAAACTTGCCGAGTTTTCACCCTGAGTTGGATACCTCAAATTAAAACATATGTCGGATGCTGAAATATAGCGATCGAAATCTTGCAGGTCTACGAATCCTGTAACAATAACATCTTCAGTTAGACTTAATTTCTTTATTTTTTCTTCTAAAGGATAATCTGCAGCCAATTGCCCAACAATATAAAATTTAAAATCTTTTAAAACTCTTTCTCGTTTTAGCTCATACAAGGCCTCCAATATTTTATCTACACGCTTGGTATGGTTAACAAATCCTAGCGTACTCAAAATCAAACAACCTTGATCAATATTAAGTTTCTCTCTAGCGTTAAATTTTGCATTTTCCATATTATCTGGATCTTCAATAAAAGGCGCAGGGATCGGTGCAACACAAATAGGTACGTAACTTGCTATTTCCTGTAAATGAGACTGGGCAAACTGTGAGTGAACAATAACTCCAGCTGCCCGGTCAAGTACCCTTAAGTTTAAAGGGAAATTTAATGAATTAGTTTCCCAAATAGGCGGAATCTCACCTTTTACAAATTTTTCGACCTCTCTTAAACCCTCTTTTCCGTGACTATAAAACATTTCATTTTCATAAGACTTCATATCACCGTTCTCTAACGTTTTAGCCGCGTAAAAGTGATGTAGAGAAAAATCATGCAAAACTACAATACCAGGGTATTGCATCATGAAATCATAAATCTCTTTATGAGCATAATAGTTATTTCCCATATGGTAGATTATTGCTTTATATTCTTTTTGATTAAAAAGCCTGGCAAATTCGTTATAAGTTCTTATGGTGAAATTAGTTCTAATATGCGCATTTTCTATCTCAAATCCATTAGAAACGTATACATCTATGTCAAAATAGTCTTTTAAATATGGCAACAAATCCTCACTATAATCGGAAATCCCTGAACGGATAGGATTAAGCGGTGAAAAGAAAGCTATTTTATCCATCTATCTCTTCCTATCGTATAGTTTCAGTTAATCGATCAATCACATAATCCCATGAGATATCTTTAACTAGATTATATCCTGTTTCACCATAAGAAACTGCTGTATTTTTATTGTGAAATAAAAAGTTAATCTTATCAGCAATTTGATCTGGATTTTTTAATATAAATCCGTTCTCATTATCTTGGACAAATTCTAGAACTCCACCTGAATCTTCAAAAGAAATAATCGTTTTTTTCGACAAAAATGCTTCTAATGTTACATAACCGTAATCTTCATCGTAAGGAGCATAATAAACTCCCAAACAATTAGCTAAATAGTGAAGCAAGTCTTTATCTTCAACGAAGCCCACTAATTTTATCCTATGTTCTAAACCCAATTTATAAATTAACTTCTCCAAATTTTCTTTCTCTGGACCTGTACCTACAATGATACAATTTACATTCTTATCTACATCTTTCATTGCCTTAATTAATAAATCAATTCTTTTTAGTTTATCTAATCTTCCAACCGATAAGATATAATTATTATAATCTTCTGTATAATAATTCCCATAGTGTTTTGGTGGATGATACAAAACCTCAGCGCTTATACTATTATATTTTTGAAGGCGGCTTGAATTGTTATTAGAAGTAGTATATATTTTTCTGCATTCATTTATGGTATTAAAATCAAATCTCTTAACAAGCTCTCTAGTGGACTGATTTTCGGGTGTATGATCAAATTCACTATATTGAGTTCCATATAAATCATATACTTGTCTGAACTGGTGCATTAACCAAACAACTTTATTTTCATGTTGTACTCCGTATGAAGGAAACTTCATAGGTATAACTAAATCAATCTTTTCACCATTGCTCTCTGATAGGTCAATTAAGCGCCAATTAAGCATGCTTTGGACTAATTGATCATTGGGATACCACTTATAAGGAAGAGTAACAATATCGGCATGAAAATTTCGTTTCAATAGTTCTCTTTTTAAGGATTCAGCATGAACCTCGCCCCCACCATAGAAGAATGGTACTTGTGCGTGGCATATGGCTATCTTTTTCTTCACGAATTTATTTTCACCCTTTTCTTTCTAAAACAAACTAAAAAAGCTAATGGCACTGATTGGCTCTTAACGACCTCTTCGGACAACAACATTTCACCATAAGGAATGGTGTCTAAAATCTCAAAGTTATTTTCTTCTAATTCTTCTTTAATTTCAAACTCATGCCAGAATACATCATAAACATTGAAGTTTTCCCATCCTATGCTGGCACGCAACTGAGTTTCAGTGACTTTATTAGGGAATTCACATAAAATGATACCATCATCTCTAACCAACTCATACAGCTTATGGTATATTTTTTTACGATCACAATAATCATAGTGCCTAATAAATCTAAAAATTGTAATGACATCATATTGATGCCGAATTGATTCAAAATCATAAAAATTATCCTTAATGTACGTAACTTTACTGTTTGAATCCAACTTTCTAGCTGAAACGGATATCATAAATCCAGAATTCTCAAGTGCTGAGACATGTCCATATTTCGTCAATTCTCTAAGAATTCTTCCATCACCTGACGCAATATCAAGCAGCTTAGTCTTTGCTAACCCTGAACGGACCAAACTTCCCGATCAAGAAATTAATAGCTGATCTCTCTATTAAGTCAAACGTCCTCATAGGGTATTCACTAAATCTATGCTCATCATACATTGCTGCTACTCTCTCATCATTGTAATAATAAGCAATCTCTCTCTCACCCATAACTAAATATTTATCTGCTTTATTTAAAATATTCTGCCAATACTTTAGGGTCGGTGCAGAAGTTTGTTCACTAATTAAAGTATATAATTTAATATATTCATGAAATTCGATATGATCTAAATAAAACACTGCTGTTCCATTACTGTCAACCTGCTTTTTATAATAATCATATTTTTCAACTAATAAGCGAACTTTCTGAACTAAATCCTCAACTGTAGCTTCAGTAATAATTCCAAAATCGTATTTAGAAATAATATCCTTTATTCCTACTTGTCCGGTCACAATTACTGGTATTCCTAAAGCGATGGCTTCAATTATAGATAATGGGCTTGAGTGATTATTATGAAATGAAGTGTACGGAGCTACCACCGCATCCACATCTTTATAAAAATCATACATATCTATAAATCCGTTTAAAACTTCTACATTATCTAACTTACGTTGTTGCAGTTCAAGAGCTAATCTTTCCATATTTCTTGAACGCCAAGCTATTTTAAATTGATAACTACTTAAACTAGAAGCTAAATCAAGTAATAATGGAATACCTCTATCTTCCCAAGAATTATCTGACATTGGAGATGATGCAAAACCAATAGTGAATTTATTGTTATTGTTTGTTTTATTTAGTTGGTTTCGCTTCATATCTGTCTTTGTAATAACTTGTGTAGAGCGTATACCCAACTCTGAAAGCATTCGTGATACCACCGATGACTTTGTCACAATATGAAGATTTCCAACATCAATTGCGTGTCGCAGATGAATTAAATATCCTTCTTCATATCGTGGCAAAGGATCCATTCCTGTAACCGTATATAATGTTAGATAAGGTAAATCTCCATAGTTTTCTTCAAATACATGATAACCTTCTAGACTATCACTAAACACATGAATAATATCAGGATTATATTTATTTAATAATTCACTAAACTTAAATCCCCAGCAGGAGATATCTAAATCAGAATCGTTATATTCTTCATTATCTTTTAAATCATCTTCTAATGAAATAAATTTAAATTCGAATCGATCTACAAACTCACTAAAATTATCATAATACGTCTTTGCCTCTTTTTTTATAGCTTCAATATCTCTGTCTTTTCGATAATTAAAACAAAAGAAATATACTTTCGGTATATTATTCAAATCCTGTGTTGACATAGCCTTTGATTTCAGCTCCTGTGTTTAGGTTAACAAGCCCCAGACATGACATTTCAGAAATTACTCGAATGAAAGTAACGTCAACTAGTCTGTCTACAGTTATGCTCTCTCCATTGGATTGATCTGTTATACCAAGGCTTAAGAAGTATGTTCCTTCATTTAAATGCATTGGGAATTTAAATGTAACTTTTAAAATGTCATCAGCATTTACAGATTCTATTTTATACCCCAAAATTTTACTATTGGAGCCAAATAACTCGACACCATTTATAGTTTTAAATAAAACTCCAATAACTGGCTCCTCAATATAATGCTCTACTTTTGCTTGTACTTCTATGCTTATGAACTTACCGGTTTTGAATACTGAACTCTCTTCGTTATTCTCATCGCTAAGCCTAAAGGAAGTTATACGGGCATTACCATTCCCATAACGAATATCGTCTTTCTCTTTCTTTTCAGTATTGTTAACTTGGTCAAGATTTGCTGTCAATGACATTTTCTGATAATAATTAGCAACTTCGTTAGAAGATCCTTCAAATATCAGATTTCCATCATATATCAAAGCTACCCTTGTACACAAAGCACGTACTGCATTCAAATCATGACTAACAAAAATTATCGTTTTCCCTTTTGCCTTAAATTCTTCAAATTTCTTATAACATTTTCTTTGGAAAACTTCATCTCCTACTGCCAACGCTTCATCAATAATCAAAACGTCAGGATCCACATTAATCGCCAAAGAAAAAGCCAACCTAACAAACATTCCACTGGAGTAGCTCTTTACCGGTTTATCGAAGAAGTCACCAATGCCAGCAAAGTCTTTAATTTCATCAATCCTGCTTAACATTTCACTTCTTGAGATACCATGTAGGTGGCTATTTAAAATAACATTTTCCCTACCTGATAATTCCGAATGAAATCCAGCACCAAGTTCTAGAAGGGCCGCTATTCTTCCATTAACATAAAATTCTCCAGCTGTCTGTTGTTTTGTTTGGGCTAATATGCTAAGCAATGTACTTTTTCCTGACCCATTAAAGCCGATAATGCCATAAGTCTCACCTTTATAGACTTTGAAATTAATGTCCTTTAACGCCCAAAAATCTTTAAACTGCTTTTTTTTATGAAAAGGAATTAAATCGACCAACTTATGAACAGAGTTTGAAAACAATTTATAACGCTTAGACAGATTGATACATTGAATAGCTACATCATCATTATTTTTTCTAGTCCTAATCTTTTTTTTATCCAAAGTGGAGTCAATTAATACATTTGTTTGCAAACTATCTGATCCATAATCTTCGAACCATGAAATCCCTTCATGAACAAGGTCCCAAGTTATATTAATAGCACGTTGCTTTTTAAGTTCATCAGATATAATGTAATTAGCTCTAACAATAATTTCTTCTCCTGGAGCAACATTGTAAGGTAATTTTGTTCTGATTCCTTCAGATATAATTTTATTTTCAATTTTTACTCTATAGCATATAGTTATTGGATTTTTCTTATCATAGGCACTCCAAGTGCATTGGCCTATATTTGTAATAGAAAGAACAATACTGCTCATCCGATTTAATGAAAGAGCTATTGGTGCTGATTGTTCTACCACATTTATTTTTGCCCTATATTCATTATTCATTGTAAGTCCCTACTTTTATTTAGAGTATCGAACACCGAAAGTAATTTTCTCTCAAGTTCTATATTCTGAGGGTCATATTTCAAAGCTGATAAGAGCAAATGATAACTTAAATCAAACTCATTTTTTTTATAATAAAAATCACTTATTTCAATAAGAATGTTTTTTGAAGCTTCTTTTATTGATTCTTGCTTGATTTCCTCGATATAAGCTGTTAGCTTTTCAACGTCACATTTCAACAAATCAATCTGTGTTACTAATTTTGTATCAGTAGTAATCTCTTCTTTGAACTTCTGAAAGTCCTTGGCTAAGTCATTATTAGATAAAACAACTTCTGTTAAATCAGTATTCCTTGTAACTTGATAACTTTCAAAATCGTTAATTATCTCATCTATAGAATTGGTTAATAAATCTTCTACTTTTCTTAATTGCTCTGTTTGATTTTGTTTAACCTGTTGTTGTAAAAAGCGGATATTCTCAATCATTAACTGGTTGAATATAATTTGTTTATTTAGAATCGGTCTCATAAGTTTTCTTACTATTTTTTTAAAAGCTATAATAAACTTACCTAAAAACTTTCTATGTGAGAAATAGTGAACATCTGAAATATTGTGAATTTCAATTAATTTTTCTACATTCGAAAAATACGTATCTTGAAGTTGATGCCCTGTAACGATGTTTCGTTCAATATTTTCCTTCAACCTTTTTTTTAATTGCTCGGTATTGAGGTTAAGCTGCATTAAAGACACCAACCTTTGTTGTTAGATCAAATCGGACACTTCACGCGCAAGTTTTCTATAAAATAAAGTACCTATAATAATTGTAAAAACAGTAATTAAAAGAGGCACAGTAAATTCGCTAAAAAGTAAAGTTTTATTAAAAACAATATCTTGAAATATATTCATGAAATAATATAAGGGATTCCACTCTATTAAAAACTGGTACTCGGCTGGAATTATGTCTTTTACATAAACAATAGGTGTAAACCAAAACCATAGCGGAAGAATAATAGAGAATATCTGAGATAAATCACGGAAATAAATTGTTGTTACACAAAGAGCTAAGCCAATCCCAAGAGCAAATGACTGAAGCAGAATAAGTAGAGGGAAAACTAAAATATAACTTAAAGATATAGGATGACCGATTACTAACAAGACAATAAATAACAATACATAATTTATAAATAATTCAATTAATGAAGAGCAAATTATCGCAAGTAATAAGATCACCTTAGGAAAATAAACCTTTTTGACAATATTAGAATTCTCTATAAATACATTTTGAAGCCTTGTAAGAGAATTATTAAAAATCGTCCAAGCTAAAATACCTGAACTTAAATATATACTGTAGTCAAATGTTCCTGTCATTTGGGGTAGTCGCGCCATCATTAATTTCGAAAAAATCAAAGTGTAAATTAATATATAACAAATAGGCATTAATACATTCCACAATATCCCCAAATGGGAACTGGCATACTTGCTTTTAAAATCTTTAATTGTTAAATCTCTTAATAGACCTGCATATTTTGTACCCATTGGACCACCAAATCCCTTATAATTTGAGAAGATCTCTAAAGTAGTTCATCGTATCCAACAGTGTGTCATCAATAGACCACTCCGGACTCCATTCAGTATGTTCAATTAACTTACTGTTATCACCAAAATATTCTGGTATATCATTTGGTCTAAAAAGTTTACTATCAACTTCATAAGAAATCTTTGCAGTAGAAAAGGAAATAAGTTTTTCCAGCAAAGATATTATACGTATAGGTGAACCAGAACAAATATTATAGATTTGGCCTCTTCTCCCTTTTTCAGCTGCCAATAAGTAACCCTTTACGATATCCCTAACATCTGAAAAATCCCTTTGAGACGATAAATTTCCTACTTTTAATTCAGGATTTCTTCGTCCAGCCTCGATTTGGATAATTTGATTTGCGAAATCAGGAACAACAAACCCTAGTTTCTGACCAGGTCCAATATGATTAAAAGGGCGCATGTGGATAATATCTAAATCATACTCAGTTACATATTGTTGTATTAATTTAGAAACTGCAGCTTTAGATTTCCCGTATGGATTTTGTGGAAATAAGTCATATGTTTCTTTAATAGGCATCTTCCAATCACGATTATATCCATATTCCTCAGAAGAGCCAATATTGATAATTCGAGTGGAAGACTTCAATTCAATTATTGCTTCAATAAGATTTTTAGTTTTTGTAACATTAATAAAGTTCGTCTCTTCAGGGTTTTCCCAAGATTTCGGAACATTACTTTGTGCCATTAAATGAAAAATAAAATTTGGTTTCAATCTTATAAGCAGCTTTTTTATTTCATCTTTATCGTTAAATGATAGGTTAAACTGTGAATCTGAATATGGCATTTCTTCAATAAATGGTTGTCTAGAAGTACCATAAACATTATGACCGTTCATTTTTAGTAATAATCCCAAATGTTTACCTACAAATCCATTAATTCCAGTTATAAGGGATACTTTCATGATTACACCTTGTATTTAGAGTTTTTTCTCAAATCACTCTCAACCATCATGGTAACCAATTGTTCAAAGCCAACTTCCAACTTCCAGTCTAATTTTTCTTTTGCTTTTGTACAATCTCCCAACAGTAGATCTACTTCTGCAGGACGAACAAATTTCGGATCAATTACCACATGATCTTGCCATTTCAAACCTACATGCCCAAATGCTATCTCAACAAGTTCCTGAACGGTATGCATTTCACCCGTAGAAATGACATAATCATCAGCTTGATCCTGCTGCAGCATGAGATACATAGCCTTCACATAGTCTCCTGCAAAGCCCCAATCTCTCTTGGCATCCAAGTTCCCCATGCGAAGTTCTTTTTGCAGACCTAATTTTATTCGAGCAGCGGCATCCGTTACTTTACGGGTCACAAATTCGACGCCGCGGCGAGGAGATTCATGATTAAAAAGAATACCGGAGCAAGCAAACATATCGAAGCTTTCACGATAGTTTACAGTAATCCAGTGGCCGTATACTTTTGCAACACCATATGGACTTCTTGGGTAAAATGGCGTTGTCTCCCGTTGTGGTGTTTCCACAACTTTACCGAACATTTCGCTGCTAGACGCCTGATAAAACCTTGCCTCTGGTTTAATGAGCCTAACGGCTTCCAACATGTTGGTTACGCCTACTCCAGTAACTTCTCCCGTCACTACAGGCTGGCCCCAGGAAGTCCCTACAAAAGATTGAGCAGCCAAGTTGTAAACTTCATCCGGATTAGAGGCGCGAACTGCTTGAATCAATGAACCTTGGTCTAAAAGATCCCCTTCAAGAAACTCAATTTCGTTCTTTATATGATCAATATTCTCCAGGATAGGGACGCTCGTTCTTCTTCTTAAGCCAAAGACTTTATATCCCTTAGAGAGTAACAGCTCAGCTAAATAAGAGCCGTCTTGTCCCGTAATTCCTGTAATTAAAGCAGACTTCGTCATTTGAATAAGTTCTCCTTTGTCCAAGACATTTTTTTAAAAAATTTGAATTTGTATTATTACAAATATTGATCAAGTTTTTGCATACGAAGTTCCTTAAGCAGCAACTTAACCTCCTGGGCTTTTTCTTTAGTACAAATTAGCGTTACATCTTCGGTATCAACAATAATTAAATCCTCGACTCCTAGCGTAGCTATCAGTTTGCCGTTGCTTTCAATAATGCAACGTTTAGTATCCAGATTTAAAATATTCCCCTTAATGACATTTCCATGTTCATCCCGTTCATTAATCCTGTCAAGAGCAGTCCAACTGCCCACATCGTCCCATCCGAAAATACAAGGAATAACATAGATATTATTTACTTTTTCCATAATCCCATAATCAATAGATTGATCTGGCATCTTATAAAATTCCGAACGTATTACTTCGTTTCGGTCTGAAAACTTGAATGCTTCTTTCATGGACTCAAGCACATCATACATTTCCGGCATTAATTCCTTAATATATTGACGAATAACTGCCGTTTTCCAGATAAAGATGCCGCTATTCCAGAAGAAATTACCTGAGTCCAGATACATCTGCGCAGTTTCAAGGCTAGGCTTCTCAACAAATTTATTGACTTTGTGTACTTCTAAATCATTAACAATAGAGACCTGCTTGGTACTTTCGATGTACCCATAGCCTGTTTCAGGATAAGTAGGTTTTATACCGAGTGTAACTAGGTTATTATTTTCATTAGAAACATCAGCTGCCGTTTGTAGAATATGAACAAAACCTTCTTCATTTTCTATAATATGATCTGAAGGTAATACTACCATTGTACTGTCAGGAAATTTTTCTTCAATTATTAATGAGGCAAGGCCAACACAGGGTGCTGTATTTCTGCCTACAGGTTCAATAATAATATTTTCTACCGGTAAGCTAGGTAGCTGCGCCCTGATCAATTCAGCATAAAGCTCATTTGTTACTATAAATACTTGTGAAATATCAATAAGTTGCTCTAATCTAGCTATTGTTTGTTGAATCATAGATTTATTCCCAGATATATTCAAGAATTGCTTTGGGAGATGAGTTCGGCTTTTGGGCCAGAAACGTTCGCCTTTCCCGCCAGCCATGATCACTGCGGTAATCGTCATGTCTTTCCCTCCAGTATCGACGTAAAACGAGCTATTTTAAACAACTATAACATTATAGCCTAACAAAAAGCGACAAAGCAACGATTGCTGGAATTATTTGTTTCTTTCGCTACATTCTTAGTATAATAGACTCATATGTTCATTTTTCCGAAGGCCTACTAAATTAATTTTCATGTTATCAAGTGTCCAAATAAATAGCTAGACTAACAAATTGCCAATATCTAAAGTTGCTTTCCTCTATATATTCAGAATAAAATTAGTATAACAAGTCGAATTTTCGGAGGTACGTTCCGTGGAATACCCGTTTGCGACAACAAAATCAAAAAAAAGTCATTACATTCCTACAATTGAGATGAATAGACAATTAGAGACAAAAAAAAATTATTCGGTTGCATTAGCCATACTTTTTTTTGTTATCGAAGCATCTATAATTTGCTTGATTTATTTCTATTTATACGAATTTCGAATTGAACAAGAATTTGATAGAAATATTACAATTTGGAATTTACAGTCTCCGCGTTTTATAAATTACTTGGCTTTTTTTGTAATATCATCCCTAGTTTATTCTGTATTTGTTTATCGTTATAAACTGTACCAATTTCGTTCTGGTTCAGGGCTTACAGAAGAATTATACAAAGTAATAAAGGCGTACTCATTCTCCATGCTAATCACTATTGGCGTCAGTTTTTTACTGAAATTCACCGATTTCTCTAGGATTGTTATTGTTAGTTACTGGATATTAGCTATTATCTCCACAGGAGTGATCCGGGGATTAAAGCGTGTAACGTACATTCAACTTGCTCAAAAAGGCATTGTCAGCAAAAATGTTGTCATTGTAGGAGCCGGTAAATTCGGCAAATCTCTAATGGAAGAGTTGTCCAACTACAAATATCTTGGTTATCGAATCGTGGGTTTCGTCGATGATAACGAACAAGAGGATTGTGACAACCAGAAATATTTAGGCCCAATATCCAGTTTGAATCAATTAATTAATAAACACTTGGTTGAAGAAATCATTATTACCATTCCATCCGAACGGGATTTAGTTAATAAAATTATTACAGACCTAAGGAAGTTGGATATTAATATTAAAATTGTCCCCGATTTTTATAATCTTGTTATGAGTACAGTTCAAATAGGCAATATTAATGCTTTACCCGTCGTTACTTTGGTTAAAACCCCCATGCGGGGTGTCGGGTTAGCTCTGAAAAGAATGATAGATATGATCGCCGCCGCTATATTAATACTTATCATTTCGCCCATTTTCCTGTTAACTGCACTTGCGATCAAAATGGACTCCAAAGGTGGGATCATTTACAAGCAAGAGCGTATTGGAAGAAACGGGAAGCCGTTTTATATGCTAAAATTCAGATCTATGGTTACTGATGCAGATAAACTTCTGAATGATCTTCAGAACAAGAACGAGGTTGACGGTCTTGCTTTTAAAATGAAGGATGACCCTCGCATAACAAAAGTCGGGCGGTTTATCCGTAAATACTCCATAGACGAGCTCCCGCAACTGTTTAATGTTCTCATTGGAAACATGAGTCTTGTATGACCAAGACCCCCTCTTCCATATGAAGTCGAACGCTATGGGGATTGGGAATGGAGACGTCTTGAGGTTCTTCCTGGTATTACCGGTTTATGGCAAGTTAGTGGGAGAAGTGACCTATCTTTTCAGCAATGGATGAATCTTGATATTTATTATATTGAGAACTGGAGTATCGCTCTTGATATTAAAATTTTATTAAAAACACTTCCTGTGGTGATAAAAGGGGAAGGAGCTTACTAATCTTGAACGTTTTTTTGGATGCCCAGCCCCTATTAGGACCTAGATCCGGGATTGCACGTTATGTTGAATGTCTGGCAAAACAATTCGCGTCCCAAGCCGATATGAATGTAAGTTTAGCATTTAACCGTATTGCCAAATCTATTCGGGAAAATCATGTCATCTCTATGGAGCGTGATTTTCATCTGCATTTAATCAATAACATGTATCCTTATAAAGTAATCCGCAGGCTGCTTAAACCTAATATGTTTTACCATTTCCCTTATGACTTGATGAGCGGTAAAAAAGTGGATATTTTCCACGGAACAAATTTTACTTATACACCTGTCTTAAAAGGAAAACATGTCATTACTATTCATGATCTGGCCTACATGCATTATCCAGAAGCGACAAGCGAACGGATATTAAAGCATCACAGCAAATGGGTTCCCTATAGTGCACAGAAGTGTGATTATATTATTGCCGATTCTATTCAAACAAAAAGGGATATTGAAGAACTACTTCGCATTCCCGAGAGCAAAATTAGCGTTGTCCCCTTAGCAGCGGACGAACATTTCCGATATATTGACAATTGCCCTGATATTTTAAAAAAGTATGACTTGCCTTCCAAATATGTTTTATTTGTAGGTACTCTCGAGCCAAGGAAAAATTTAATTGGTTTATTAAAATCTTTTTTATTATTAAAGAATCAGTATGATATTGAAGAAAAGTTAGTTATTGTAGGGGCTCGGGGCTGGAAGTTTACCCCGATTTTTGATTGGGTCAAGGAGAATCAATTGGAGAACGAAGTTGTTTTCACAGGATTTATAGATGACACCGACCTTCCTGCCATCTATAGTGCAGCTACACTGTTTGTTATGCCGTCGATTTATGAGGGTTTTGGGTTGCCATTGTTGGAAGCTATGCAATGTGGCACACCTGTGATTGGGTCTAACGTTTCGTCGATTCCCGAAATTATTGAGAACGCAGGCATATTAATCGCCCCGGATGATTATTCCTCCTGGGCTGAGGCTATTTATACCGTCATTTCGAATACCTCACTAAGGGCCACCTATTCACAATTGGGGTTAGAGCGGTCCAAACAGTTTACTTGGAGTCAAACTGCAGAACTGACCAGAAAAATATACACGCATGTATTGGGTAAAATGTGATCAATTGTTTAAACAGAGAAGAGGAATCTTTATGAGAATCGCTATTATACATGACTACTTGAATCAGTACGGCGGGGCTGAACGGGTTCTCGAATGCTTCATGGATCTATTCCCGGAAGCCCCTGTATTCACCATGCTGACCGACTTATCCAAGATGCCGAAACGTTTTGAGCAAGCTGATATTCGAAATTCATTCATTCATAATCTGCCCTTTGCTAAAAAGCATTATAAAAAAATGTTGTCCTTATTTCCTATTGCTGTAGAGCAATTCGATCTGCGTGAATTCGACGTCATTCTAAGCAGTTCAAGTGCGTTTGCCAAGGGAGTTATTACAAACCCTAACCAACTGCACATCTGCTATTGTTATACTCCTATGCGATATGTGTGGGACCTGTACCACCAGTATATTAAAGAGGATGTCACGAATCCGCTCTTTCGTATGGCGCTTCCGTTTGTTCTTCACAAGATACGCTCATGGGATCAGCTTACGGCTCAGCGGGTCGACCATTTTATAGCAGACTCCAAAAGTATTTCTAAACGGATTAGCAAATATTATGGAAGAGATTCGCAGGTCATTTATCCACCGGTTAGCTTTGATAAATTTAAACAATCAGAACGCATTGAAGACTTTTTTCTCATTGTTTCGAGAATGATTCCATACAAGCGAATCGATCTGGCTATCGAAGCATTTAATCATTTAAAGAAACCCTTAGTTATTATAGGTGATGGTTATGATAGAAACCGGCTGCAATCTTTGGCTGGGCCAACTATAACCTTTTTGGGAAGACAACCCGATGATGTTATTGTGGACTATTATTCCAGGTGTAAAGGATTCATTCTTGCTGGCGAAGAGGATTTTGGTATCACTCCATTGGAAGCACAAGCAAGCGGACGGCCGGTGATTGCTTATGGCAAAGGCGGCGCCTTGGAAACTGTCATTCACAAAGAGACAGGTGTGTTCTTTAATGAGTCCACTGTAGAAAGCTTACTTCAGGCTGTTCAACAATTTGATTCCCTTTCATTCGATCCTGTTAGAATTCGTGAACATGCAAAAAGCTTTGATGAGATTCGGTTTAAGGAAGAAATACTTGATTTCGTTCAAAGTGCAATTAAACAAAAGGAGTTTGGTCATGTATAAAAAGAATCTTGTCAAAGAAGAAAAAACATCCCTGCTTTATTGGCTGCTTACCTGTTTTGTAGTCTTATTCTTGTTTTGGGCTCCCTTTCAAAAAGGACTTTTTAACGGGTTTACCGCCGATTTTGAACGTCCGATTTACAGCGCAACCTTGTGGGGGTTTATTGCTCTTATAGCAGCTTCTATTTACTTCTTCTACAACTGGAAATTGAAAGATCATAGAGATATATTGAGCATTGTTGTTTGGCTTCTGCCCCTGACTTACTTATTATCTAAGCTCAATGAAGCATCCCGATATTATGCAACCAACATGGTTTATATTCAAATGCTCTATGCAATTTTCTTTATTTTGGGTATTTATTTATGCAAAAGCGCTATCGGAAACCGTATCCTTACATATAGCATCATGGCTTCCGGCTATGTCGTGGTATGGTTTGGACTGATAAACTGGGTAGGCTACAAACAATTTGCAGGAAACTTGGTGAAATGGTTTGTTGATTTAGGCGATCCATCAGGCTATCGAGATGCCGTCATGTCAGCGAGTAACGAACTGCGTCTTACCGCTACTTTCCAATATGCCAATTCCTACGCTGCTTTGCTGATTGCTCTTTTATTTGGAGCAGCTTACTTGCTTGTCAATAGCCGTAAAGCTGCTGCTATCGCTGTAAATGGCTTTATGCTGGTGCCAATTATCGTTTCATTTTTCCTCACGCTTTCCCGCGGCGCCATCGTATTATTGCCGGTAGTACTGCTGCTAATTTTGCCTTTTATGAAGCTTACAAAACAAATATTTATGCTGTTATATCTGGTTATTGCTTCTGTAATTTCCGTTTTAATTCTTAGTAAGATTACTGCAATCGGAGAGCAGTTTTATTTGCATCAAAGCTTAGCTCAAGCATCTACAGGTATTTGGATTCTTTTGGGGGCGTCCCTAGGCTGTGCACTCTTGCTTTGGCTGTTTCAGAAGTTCGTATATCCTACAGTCGAACGAATTGTTGAATCAAAAATACGAATAAAATATGCGAATATTTTATTGCCCGCCGTTGCCTTGGTAGTTGGCGGATTGGGAGTTCTACTGTTATTTGGTAACATAGGAGTTACAAACTTATTGCCGGACTACATCAAACAGCGTATTGAAAGTATCAACTTTAATACACATAGTGTTATCGAGCGGGGATTATTTTATAAGGACGCTGTTAAGCTGTTTGAAGATTATCCTCTTCTCGGGGCTGGCGGCGGAGCATGGGCTGCGTTATACGAGAAATATCAAAGCTACTCATATACAAGTCGTCAGGCACATAATTTCTTTATGCAGTATCTAGTTGAGACAGGCATTGTCGGTATTGTTGTTTTGATTGGATTCCTTCTCTATAACTTTATTCTTTATATCCGTAACTGCATTAAAAATTCGGAAAAAGAACTTGATCGACATGTTTTCTTTGTTATTGCGCTATCTTTGTTAATTCACAGTACGATTGACTTTGACTTGAGTTTTGTCTTTTTAGGGATATTGGTATTCTTATGTTTGGGCGCCATGGTATCCAATATTAGTCTGAGCGGACCCAAGTTTATCAAAGAAGGTTCTCTACCTTATATTAACAAATCTTATCCCGCTGCTTTGTTGCTGCTCTCAGTTATTATGTTCTTCCTGTCGGCTCAGAGCTTGAATGCAAACAGCTTATTTCAATCAGCCCGTGCTGCAGCGTCTGGACAAAAATCGGTAAACGAAATCTTCACTCCTTTAAATAAAGCCTTAAGTATTAAAGAAAATCATCCAGATTATCTCGCCTTTGAAAATAGTATTTTACTACAAGGATACCAGCAAACAAAAAATGAACAATTTTTTACTCAACTGATGAATCAAATTAATCAGTCAAAAGCAGATGAGCCGCATAACCGCTACTTAGTAGATCAAGAAATACAAGCTTATTTATTAAAGAACCAGCTTTCTCAGGCTTTGAATGTGGTTAAGACACAGATCGACAATTATCCTTGGGATATTGATATGTATGAAAAGCGCATTAATTTTGATTTTGCTTTAGCTGAGCAGGCCAGGATTAATAAAGATCAATCTCTCATGAAGCAATATTGGGATGATGCTTACGCTGTACACAATATGGTTCTTAGCAAAGTAGAGGAGCTTGGTAAGTTACCAAAAGAGCTGGTTATCGTTAAACCTTTTAATGTGACTAATACTATGGCACTGGATTTGAGCAAAATGGAATTCATCAGCGGAAAATATGCTTCAACGGAAAATTACTTAAAGCCATTTATTTCTGACCAATTCGACGATGAGACCAATCAAGAAATAGCCCGTTGGTACCTCGCCGCGCTTCAAAAGCAAAATAAAAACGATCAAGTGCTTTACGACAAACTAATTTCCAAGGAACCCAATGAAAGGGATGAAATAAATAAATTAGTTAGTGCAACTTTTTAATCCCAGCTGCGTTTAATATATGGAAAACATCATACCCAAAGCCTACCATTACTGTAATGGTTTGGCTTTGGGTTGTGTTTTTCAATTCAAGCCATTAGAAGGAGGTGAGAGGAGAAATGGCGACTTTGCAATCCCCAAATAATAGAGATAGAAGAACTAGGAGGGCAACACTGGTGCAAAAACATGCTTTGTTAAAAAAAGTATCTGCAATGCTGTCATTAATGCTTATTATTGCTGTTATGGTTCCTGTATTGGCATTTGCTAATAGAGAGGCTAACATCGGATTCTCAAGTCTTACATACAAAAGTGGAACTGTCTCTGGAGTCGTATACTCTAATGTGTACGCCGAGGATGCTGTTAGCGATGCTGTATATGTAAATGTATACGATACGAATAAAAACCCGCTTACAACAGTTAAAGCGACTTATTCGTCTTTCAACGGTGAGTTTTATTACTACAATTTCACGAAAGATGTGTCTAATGCTTATAACTATCTTAATGTGAGTGGAAATGTGTACCTTGATGGTAAATCAGTGGTAGAAAGTTCTGTATACCAAGTCGTATACAATACATCTTCCAGAGATAATCACCACAGCAGTAGCGGTAGCGGCCCTGGTGGCGGATTTATTTCCACTGACGGAACGGTTTCCGTGAATAGTGACGGTACTGTCGACGCCTATGGGCTCTCGAATGCTTTGGCTAACAACGATACCGTAACCTTGAAACTATCCGGTGATTTCGCCTTGATCCCTGCTTCCGCACTGGAAGATGCTGTGGATGCAGGTAAAACGATTATCATTGTAAACGATAATGGTTCCCTGACTCTTCCATTGTCCTTACTGGATCTGGAAGCTTTGGCTAAAGCACTCGATGTAAGCGTTCAAGACCTCAAAATCAAAGTATCCATTGCCAAAGTATCTGACGATACAGCAAATGCAATTAAAACAGCCGTTGAAGCTCTAGGCGCAGCTCAAGCAGCAAGCTCCGTAGACTTTAACGTAGAAGCAGTAGGAAAAGACAATCAATCGACAGCGAGCAGCTTTGGCTCCACCTATGTTGCTCGCACATTGAAAGTGACCGGTTCCGTCGATACAAGCAAGACAACCGGCGTACTGTACAATCCTGCAACGAAGCAGCTCAGCTTCGTACCATCCACTTTCTCCACTGTGGACGGCGAAACAGTAGCGACTTTGAAGCGTAACGGCAGCAGCATCTATACCGTTGTTACTTCCAGTAAAAGCTTTGCCGACGTAGCTTCCCATTGGTCTAAAGCCGATGTTGAGCTGTTGGCTAACAAACTGGTTGTAGACGGCGTTACGGATACGACTTTCCAGCCGGATCGCAATATTACCCGTGCTGAATTCGCAGCTTTGGTTGTTCGCGCTCTTGGATTGTCTTCCGTATCGGGCACTAACAACTTTAAAGATGTAAGCTCCAGCGCTTGGTATGCCAATGTCGTGGCTACCGCTGTAAAGGCTGGAATCATTGACGGTTACGAAGATAACACCTTCCGTCCGGACAACCAAATTACTCGTGAAGAATTGGCTGCCATGACGATTCGTGCATTGAACTATGCAAATGTAGCTACCAATGTTTCGAATCCAGACAGCGTTCTGAGCAAGTTCAAAGACTCCAAAGACATCGTTTGGGCTCAAAAGGAAATCGCTGCTGCGATTAACGCTGGTTTGATTAACGGGATGACGGATGACACCATCGGTTCTGCCGGTCAAGCAACCCGTGCACAATCCGCAACGATTCTGAAACGTCTGTTGAGCACAGCACGTTTCATTAACTAGTTACTGCTCTTAAAGGATCCGATACTTAAAGTATCGGGTCCCTTTTTCTTTTCAGGGAGCCTATCTTATGGATACTACTATTTGCCACTCCTTTTTTTCATAGAATAGCTATCCTAAATAGAAAAAAGATGGTACATTTATATGCGTAATTTATTTGATTTTATAATTATTTAAGGAGTGAAACTCGCAGTGAAGTCATCTTTTTTCAAAAAAACGGCTCAACTGGTTGTAACGATGATGCTAGTTACTGCATTGGTACCTGTTCTTGCATTTGCAGACACAGCTTCCACCGATGCGGAAACCACAGCTGCTACAACTACGGATAGTGTTTACACAGACGTGGACACTACAACAACAGACAGCGTATATTCAAACGTATATTCTTTTGAAGATTTGTCCGATCACTGGGCAAAATCCGATGTAGAGTACCTGGTTAGCAAAAACATTATTAACGGAGTTAGCGAAACGTCCTTCGCTCCTGAGCGTGACATTACTCGTGCGGAATTTGCCGCTCTGGTGGTGCGTGCACTTGGTTTAACCAATGCTGAAGCTCCAGCAAGTACTTTCACAGACGTTCCTTCTGACGCGTGGTATGCAAGCACTGTAGCTGCTGCTTCTAATGCAGGCATTATCAATGGCTACGACGATGAGACTTTCCGTCCGGATGCTAAAATTACCCGTGAGGAACTCGCAGCTATCGTTATCCGTGCTTTGGACCACTCGGATATTGCTACGAATGTTTCCGATCCGGAAGAAGCGTTGAAAAATTATACGGATGCTGATCAAATCATCTGGGCACAAAAAGAACTGGCTGCAGCAATCAACACTGGGTTGATTTCCGGTATGACAGAAGATACACTGGCTCCTGAAGCTCAAGCAACGAGAGCGCAAGCTGCCGTTGTCTTGAAACGTGTTTTTGATATCCTTAGCCAAATTCAGAAATAACTGAACGGCTAAAAAGCCCTGTACTTTTTTAACTCATCACGAGTGAAAAGGTACAGGGCTTTTTTTACTTACATCATCGTCCTGCTTCCTTATGAATAGCCGAGTAAAGCTTCAACCATGGCCTCGACGCACCTTGAAGCTCAGGATTTTGTTCCAGCTCAGCGGGCACTACAAGCTCCGGTTCGGCGGCTTTAGACTTCCGCGCTGTGCGTGCTTTTGGCTTCCTTACAGGCTTGTCTGCTCCGTCAGGAGCTTCCTCACTCTTTTGCTCGTCCGAAGCTCGTGGCCCGTCGTCTGCCAACGCTTCTTCTTCTTTATCTAAACGCTGCTTCACTAGAATCCTCGCCTCACTTTCCCATCCATTCTTTTCTCAAGGCAAATAGGTCCTTCAGCTCGCTCGTGGACATTTCCGTCACCCAGTTCTCGCCTGCCCCAACAATTTGGTCGCTGAGCCCCTGCTTGCGCTCGATCATTTCATCGATTCGCTCCTCCAGCGTACCCAGAGCCACAAATTTATGCACCTGCACATCCTTCGTCTGCCCGATGCGGAACGCCCGGTCGGTCGCCTGGTTTTCTACGGCCGGGTTCCACCAGCGATCGAAATGAAACACGTGGTTGGCCGCAACCAGATTCAAGCCGGTGCCCCCCGCCTTCAAAGACAAAATAAATATGCCGCACCGCCCCTCTGCTGACAAGGTCGCATCTTGGAAGCGAGCAACCATTTCATCCCGCTTCACCTTAGGTATGCCTCCATGCAAAAACTGTACGCGTTCTCCGCGCTCCTGTTCAAGAATCCGCTGAAGCATATGTCCCATTTCAACAAATTGGGTGAAGATCAGACAATTGTCGCCTTCCGTCCTCAGCTCATCGATCATTTCCAGCAGCCTGAGCATTTTGAGTGAGCGCTCCTTAGTGCCTCCGTCGATAGCTTGTTCCTTCAACAGCAGTGCAGGGTGGTTGCAAATTTGCTTCAGCTTCGTCAAGGTGGAGAGGATCAATCCCTTTTTCTCCATGCCGGTCAGATTATCGACTTTCTCCATCAAGCTCTGTACTACATTCTCGTACAAAGCTCCCTGCTCCGGAGTTAAAGCCACATAGGCTTTCATCTCGTTCTTCTCCGGAAGGTCCAGCTGAATGGCGGGATCCTTCTTTTCTCTGCGCAGTAAAAAGGGCCGAACCAGCTTTTGCAGCTGTAGAATCTTATCTTCATCGCGGGTCTTCTCAACCGGATTGACATACTGGTAATTAAACTGCCGCTGCGTGCCCAAATAGCCTGGATTGATGAAATCAAAGATCGACCACAGCTCGTTCAGACGATTCTCAATCGGCGTGCCGGTCAAAGCGATACAGTGATTTCCCTGCAGCCGCCGCACAGCAGTGGACTGCTTGGTATAAGCATTTTTAATATTTTGCGCTTCATCGATGCCGATCACATCCCATTGGATGCCGGACAGCTCCTCCTCGTCCATCTGAGCGAGAGGATAGGAAGTGAGCACGAGATCGGCCGACGCCACTTGTGTCTTGAAAGCTTCCTGTTTGGCCCGCTGCGGACCATAGTGGAGGTAGACGTTCAAGGAAGGCGCAAAACGGGCCAACTCCTTCTGCCAGTTCCCCAGCACCGAAGTTGGACAAATGAGCAGTGCAGGGGCAGCCTCTGAATCCCTTGCACTTGTTACAGCGCTGTGGGACGACGCATCCTCCGCTTCTTCCTTCACTTTACGGGCCCCCTTGTTCTTACGTTGCAATGCCTCTCTCGTATGCAGCAGGTAGCTGATAAACTGCACTGTCTTCCCCAGACCCATATCGTCTGCCAGGCAGCAGCCAAGTCCAAGCGAACGCATAAACAGCAGCCACGAGAAGCCGTCCTGCTGGTAGCTCCTAAGCTCAGCTTGCAAAGCCGAGGATGGCTTTACGATAGGGATGCGCTGCATCTGCTGAAGCTGGAGCATCAGCTTTTGTAAATGGCGGTTCAGCTCGATGTGGATCTGCAGCCGCTCCGCTTCCCGCTCGCCCTCCTCACCGGATGTATTCGCTCCGTTTCCGTCATCCGGACCCAGCAGATGCAGCTCCAGCACATCGCGGAAGGATAAACCCCGCCGCTTCTCCACCTGCTTCATCGTCAGCCGGACCTGCTCCAGAAAGGCAGGATCCAACTGAACCCATCTGCCGCGGATAAACATGAGCCGTTTTTTCTCAGCGGCCATTTGCATAAATTCCGCCTCGGTCAAATCGATGCCGCCAACCGCTACCTTCCAGTCGAAATCGATCAGCTGTCCAAGCCCAACCAAAGAATTCTCACCAGAGCCGCCGCCTGTCGGACCGGATTTTACCTGCGCCTTCAGCTTAGGCTTGGATCGGCTCAGCTCTTCCCACCAGGATGGGAGCCAAATGGAAAATCCCGCCTGCAGCAGCTTGAGGCTGCTTTCCTCCATAAACTGCCACGCCTGATCGTCCGTCAGCTCGGTTAGCAGCCGGTCCGGCCTCCGCTCATCCCGCAGCATAGGGACAATACGCAGCCAGGCTTCCATATCCTTCTCCAGCTTACCCGCCAAATGATCCAGCCAGTGGGCTGGAAGCATGGATGGCTTAAGCCGCGGCCCAAGCTCGCGCAGCAGGCCAGGGTCTTGTTTGTCCTGCGCGATCACTTTGAGACGCCAATTATCTTCATCCTCCAGGTCCAAGTCGGGATCTTGACCCGCCATCGGCTCCACCAGCTGAAGACAAAGCCGGAACGGGCTGCTATCCTGCTTCCACCCTATCGCCAGCAGCCAGTCCTCTTCACTCATCCATTCCAGGTCCGCATTCTCACTGCTGTCGATTGCCGCTTCCCGGTTGGAAGGCGGCTGCTCCTGTTTCGTAAGCGTGAGCCGTAAAATCCCGTATTCCTTGCGTAACTGTTCCCACGCTTGTTCCGGCTCTCCGCCCCGCCCCAATAATTCCTGCATGGCCTGCTGGAACCAGGTTTCCGCATAGTCGAGTCCAAGCTCTGAAGCCTCTTGACACAGATGCATATATACCTGTCTTTCCTCCGCTGGCAGCAGCAGCTTCCAGCCCCAGGCTCCTTGCCTCCACGCTTCGTAGGAGGGCATATACCAGCCGCGCTCCATCGCCTGCTTAAATAGCGCAGCAAGCCTGCGAAGCAGCGCGGCTTCCGGACTCCACACAATCGTGCCGTGAATGGCCGGCGAGTCAGAACCTAAATAATGCAGCGCCATATAAGGCGACAGCAGCCACCCATCCTCCTGCTCCACCAAGGTTGTGCCATAATGAGACGGCGCATGCCAAGTGAACAGGCGTATTTTTAAAAGGTGCGAGTGGACCTCGCTCTGTTCTTCACCATGCCCCCTCACCCAAAAGACTCCGTCTTCTTTCCGTTCTACATGTACGAATAACGTTTGCAATATATCGATCATAACAGCTTTCCTTTCCGCAGCTCTTCCTGAAAAGCACGGTACCGGGAATACTGCTTGCTGATCTGTTCCACGTACCGCTCCCACTGCTCGGTTTCCTTCAACCGCTTGTACAGCGCCCCCAGCTTCTTTAGCAAGCGCACTGCCGACTTGTAGGAAGCGCGGTTTTTCTCCATTACGTAGCGCTCCACCGCCAAATGATACAAGGGCAGCAACAATCTTCCATCTTCCGCCTCCACTTGCTTAAGCTCCGCTGCGCTGAAATGCGTCGGAGAACGCATGAAGAGAACGTTCAAGTCGACCCATTCCCGGTACTGCTGCTGCTGAAATAACATCCTCGAATAAAAAAGATAGCTGTCCGGCAGCATCGAACAAATGACATGTCTCCATTCGTCTTCCAGATCGAGGTATTTGGCTGCTTCCTGCCAATACTGAAAATAGGTCTCCATCAAGGCGGAGCCGCCATTTTTAACGGCCGGGACGAGCCACTGCAGCCATTCCACCAGACGGTCCCAATCCCGTTCGACAGCAAAGCCTTCCAGAAGCGAGAATATCAATCCCGTACCTCTGGAACTCAGCTCCTGCACAAGCCATGCTCGGGCCTGCCGGTCATTTCTTTCCATAATATCGAAGAACGCCCTGCTAATAACCAATGCATCTCTTTGCGAAGGGAACAACCGCTGGTTGGCCAAATTCTCATCCAGCCGGCGTCGTTCCCGCTCCAACAGGGCAGGCTCAAACAACAGCGTCCGCCACAGCAGAGTGAATACGTCGTCCCATGGCATAGAAGAGCGCTGCTCCGGAAAAGCATGCGCGCTCAAATAATCTGCCGTTTCCTGCACAAGCCTCGGATGCTGCCCGCGAGCTTCGAGAGGATCTACTCTGCCGACCATATCGGCCATCACCACATAACATTGCTCGGCTATATCCGTGAAGGTCTGGGTATAGGCGAACAACCGATAGTAATGCTGCTTCATCATTTCCGCTTTAAGCTCATCCGTCCGCTTCATCAGAAACAAAATAATATGGATGCCATAAATAAGCCGCACGGCATTCCCCCACCCGGAGGCAAAAGGAAGAAACCGCTCCATCGCCTGATGAAACAGCTCCTCCATCTCCCGCCCGTTCTCATAGATGGAGAATCGTTCATACTGTTTTTCAAAATATCGATGCCAATCCGCAGCGGTTCCGTTCTCCTTGGGAACAGCCGGGCTGATCGATTTCTTGGGAAAAGCAAGCAAGGATTTCCCCCTGCCGGCAATCTCCGTGCTGTTTCTCCTGCCTTGCCCTGAAGAACCCCCTGTCAGGATGGGGCTCTCTTCAATATCCAAGTCTAGATTCAGTTGTACTCCGTTAAAATCCGGCACCTTCTCTTCCTTCAATGCCCCTGAGGACACTGGCTCCGACAGCAGCTTCAACGTTGGAGATAACAGCTGCTTCGCCTGAAGCCCCGCCCTATAGGCCGTCTCGTACAGCAAGGCTGCCATATGCTTGCAATAGCCATCCACCGGACAGTTGCACCGGCTGTTGCGGAATTGTTTTAAATCGAGCTGCACAAAATAAGGCACCGAGCCATGAACGATGGCTTTCACTGTCGTTTCATTGATAGCCTGAAATTGCTCAATCGTGTCATCTTTATAATATAGCCAGCCTCTCTTGAGAACCGGTTGCGTAAAATAGGGGCGTAATTGCTGGATAAGTCCTTGATACGTCAGGCTGATCATGTAATGCCTCCATGAAAAATAGTCATATTTTCATTATAGCATATGAGGCTACTCTGAAAATGATAGACAGACAAAGAAGCCTCTCGAACAAGTTCATCAAGAACTTGCCCGAGAGGCTTCTTCCTTATAAAAACCGGTTAGGCTGGGGAGCCTTACATCATGCCGCCCATGAGACAAAAGCTTTTTCATGGGTTTATTGAGTATTTTGGTGGACTATTTGTCCGGTTTTCTTAAAAGTTTGGTTCGATAACTCCGTGTGAATATGATGCATGCGTAGGATTCGTGGGCAAGTGGTGGGCACTAACATTAATCCCAATCGTACATGAAAGGCACACGATAATCGCTCGTTCTGTGCGCCGCGGCCGTATCCATTCATTCCATTATCGGGTATAATTGTTTATAAGTAAAGATCGCAGAAGCGAACCGATTTAGCAACATATTTTGATAAAGGAGTGGTTCTCCATGTCAATGGTACGCAAACTCCATCCTCATATAGCAAAAGACTTACGGGAGTTTTTATCTGAAAACAATATTTCCACCAAAAAGCTTGTCATAGACCTTGAAGCAGAAACCATCGAGGACTATGATGATTACTCCGTCGATGACATTTTAAGTGTGGCTGGAATCCTGAAGCCCGGCGAAGCGCAACAATTATTAGATCACATTCAGGAGTCACGGGAGGATTGGGGAAAGTGACCCATAACCACTCCGGATATTTATTCGATTCGAACATCGTCATCGCCATTCTAGACAACGATCATTCGGCTGTTAACTTAGTACGACAGGCCCAAGAAGAAAAACGGCGAATATTCTTTTCGACGATTACCGAATGTGAAGTACTGAGCGGTGTCAGGCACAATCAGTTCTTAATCGCAGAAAGGTTATTCTCACCTCGGCATATGATACATGTCGATTCCAATGTCTCAAGAAAAGCAGCTTCCATGCAAAGCGAGCAGAGAAGCAAGGGACGGAAAATAAAAACTCCTGATGCGCTCATTATTGCAACTGCCTTAACAGCTAATTTGATGCTGGTTTCTCGCGATTCAGACATGAACTTTGTTACGAATGAGTATGGGATGACTTTATTGAAAATATAGGGTTACTGTGCTGAAAACAGACAAAGGATACACTGAAGTTAATGCGTTCTCCAAAGTAAGTACGGAAAACGCATTAACTTCATCCAGGTTTTACTTCTCATCAGTTATACATAAAATTTTTGAAGCCCTTCTAAGTTGGTCCTCTCGTCGTAATCATATACGATACCTACACTATACTGTCCTAGCATTTTAGGACAGTACTTATATTTCTACAATGAAGTATCTCCTATCATCCAATAACCTCCAATTAATTTGATGCACCCCAGCAACATCAATAAAATCGCTATTCTTTAGTTGTCCTGTCGGCTTATAAATCCTTCCCTGAACTACCTTGCTTCCTCTAAAGTAATCATATATGCCCGAATTGTCCTTACCTTCGTAAAATGGACGATCCCTTACCAGAGCTACGGAAAATGTTTTTGTAAATCCCTGCTCCTTTAGTTGTTCCATAAATTTAATATCCTTTACGAATGAATACAATTGCTCAGGATACTGACCATTCGTTGGATATTTTAATTCGACAGCATGTCTATTCTCGCCACCTACGATACTTATATCGATTTCCTTTTTTACTGTATTGCCAATTCCAAAGTAGGAAACATTCCGTTCAAATTGTACTTTATATTGCGTAAAGTCATCCGTAAGAAAATTCCTAATTCGTGCTGAAAGCTAAACTCATTATACACCTCAATATTATGAGCAGTTATGTATTCAAAAAATTGCTCAAGATGCTTAATCTCCAAAGCAAGACCCCTCCCTTTCTTAAAAAAACAAAAGACACCTTAGAGGATTTCTCATCACTCTAAAGTGTCTTCATTTTACACGATGTGGGCAAAATGTGGGCTAACCAGGTTTCTCCGAAGAGAAACCGTTGCCCCACAAGGCTTTGAGGCCTTGTTTACATCATGCCGCCCATTTATTAATTACTCTCGCTTGCTTTCGCAGACATTCGTCAACCAATATAAACGCCTTTATAATAGAAGAAACAGTAATTTGTTTTCCGTCTTGTTTCATTTCAAAACGGAATTTTTGTGATTTTTTAGTGATTATTTTTCAAATCGACCAAAGACTTTCTTATAATAAAATTTTGCTACGATACAGTCTGCCCGACACCAACAAGAAGGTTGAGAAACATCGGCGAGAGCTGCACGAGAATATACCCGATCGCTGAATTTTGCAGCATCTGCATGCCCCGCTCCCGATTGCCTATCATGATAAAAAGGCAGCCTCCGGCGATCATCACCCCGGCTATCGGATATGAAAGGGATATGGCCAGATCAATCAGCGGATCAAAAGCATGCAGTATCCGTTCCTTCACCGCGGCAGGGACGGCAGCCGCTATCATTACGGGAGCCGGCGCAGGCTCCTCTAATCCATGGGCAGACACGTTACCATATGGTATGAAGCTTGAAGCAAACACGACAGGTACAGTGTACCCCAACATTGACTTGAGGCCCCGCTCCCATCTCCGCAATTTCTCCCGGTCTGAGCCGGATGCTACCTCCTCACCGATCACCGATCCTCCTGCAAGCTGCAGCTCCTTTTGTCTTGCCCCATCCCAGCACCTTGATTTGATCGTTATCTGCATCCTGATCCCCTCCTATCGTATGTCTGCCCAGGTGTAAATCAATGTGTCCAGCCCGTTGCACAGCTCCGCGAGTTGCCTTTTACGGCTCTCTGTTCTCGTCACCCATACGAGCTTGGGGAAGTACCGTAGTCTTTCCTGGAACGACCCAGTATCCCGCAGCCGCTTGTATCGCTCAATTTTGTCCCGATTCTTCTGCATGTGCTGCAGGTGGTCAACCTCAAGGAAGTGCCGGCGCAGCTGATAACTAAAGTAGGCATCGGGGGTCAATCGCACAATATCGCCAACGCTTACCTTGACTTCGTTCTTCCACTCCTCGGGGCGCAAATGGATGTAAACGTCCGCTCTCATTAAATAGTGATTAACCTGGGCCATCTTCTGGCGGACTAACTCGCAGCCAATCTGTTCCCGGCCGGCTTTGCTGAGATAAAAAATACTTTCGCCCGTCTCCCCCCGAAAGCTGGAGACTAAGCTGCCCATATTGCTCAGTACGCGCCGGGCATTACGCTCCCCGCCAAGATCATGGAGCCGCTGGATCTGGCTCCGGCTCAAATAATCAAGTCTCTTCAATGACAAGAGTATTGCTTCTTCCCTGCAGAGTTTCAGCTGTTGAACCCGATTCATTCTTCGGCCTCTCCTTCCGGGGTTTTATAGTAATGTGTGGCCGTATTGTCCGGTCGATAAAATCGTTTTCGATAAACGGGGTCTGTACAATCACCTTACGATCCGTCCGGTAAATGGCCCGGCCCTTTATAAACGGCAGGCTCTCTGCTCCGGACTCGTCAAGCACGACTTGGCTGGCCGTACCGGTCTGCAGCCGGAAGCAGAGCCGAGCGTCACAGTTTTGCTTAACCTGGCGAGGTAGCGTGTCTGCAGTAGGATATTGCGTAGCAAAGATTAACCGGTACCCTAACCCGCCGCCGATCCGAGCGATTTCCGATATAATCTTTTCACATTCGACCTTTACCTTTTTGACGTCCTTATCTGGCTCTCCCTGGCTGGCGAGTTCTGCTGCTTCGTCGATAATGATAAAGTGTCGCTGCTTCTGCCCCGCTTCCCGTATGTCTTCAAATCCTTTGTCGAGATACTCCGCCTGCCGACGCTTCATCTCCTCTTGAATTGCCTGTAGTGCCTCCAACGCTTCGAACGAGTCCTTGGCGACCGTCCGGACCTGTCGGGTGTTGGAGAAGCGGTTGAACGCGAGACCACCTTTTAAATCGATCAGGGTCAGCACGACATGCTCGGTATGGTTGTGGATTAAGGTAGTTACTGTGTTTTTCAAAAATACGGACTTGCCGTACCGCGTAGTGCCGGCTACAACCATATGTGGGATCCGCTCGAAGTCATGCCGGACTGACTCGGTACGTGACTCTCCCAGGCTTACCGTCCAGCCGGATGAACAGGATTGCAGCGTGCTGTTATTGAATGGCACCATTTCCGGAAGTGGCTCCCGGTAAACATTTATTCGAAGCGTACCGTCATAATCGAGCGTGATTTCCTTCCGTTGCTTTGTCCCCGAGAATATTTTCTTTATTTGTTCCAGCAGATCGGCCCGCAGCTGCAGCCTCTTGAAATCATCAAACGTTACATCGAGCAGCCCGCGCTTATGATTCAAACCGTCTTCAAGATGCCGCTGCTTCTTTTGCGCATCTTCGAAGGACAAACCCAATGGCAGCTTGTAAACGTATTCCGTGCCCCACGGATGCCGCCGTTTCCGAAGCAAATGAATAGTCATCGTCTTGCTGCCATCCTTGATAGTCAACCCGCAGTTAGCCGCGATCCGCTGTATTTTGCTCCCCTCGTTTGCTCCTTGCTTATCTAAAATCGTCCACCCCAATACGCCGGCCATAACAGCACTACTTACGATTTCAACCAACACAACAGCGCCACCCCTTTCCATTGAGTATCCGATAGGATAGTTCCCCCGTTGCGGAATATTCCGAACCCGCTGTTTTCCCTGTTCTGACGCCGTTCGGAATATTCCGCGGACATTGCCGCGTCGGCATTCCTCCCGGAAGATAGGATCGGAATAACACCCGGAAGCTTATCGGGGCTTGTTCTGCCGTCCAGGTACGTAGATAGTCGGCTTGTTTACTGGGGCAGCTCCTTGCCCGGGGTCGATCGACATCGCCGGATCATCCGGACGAACTGGGAACTGCGGGAGACTCAATGGGCGCTCCTGAAACTCAATCGTGCGCGTTGTACGTATCCCGAGCATTAATCTTAGTCCGTCCCGGCAGAGTGCCTTCAATGCTCGCTTGTCGAGCTTCTCGACGGCTTTGATAAGATCCGCATCTAAGTCTTTCCGAAGCCGGAAAGATATCGGTGTTTTCATTCTGTGCACCTCCTGTAAACCGTTGTATACCTCAAGTCTACGGAGTATCGATTGTCCAAAATGCACGGTTTTTTGAATATTTTTTTCATAGATTGTCCAAATTGGTAATAGAAAGGGGTTTTATTTCTATGTATGGACTAGGAAAAAAGAGGACATTGCTTGGTAAATATATTGATTCTAAAGGGATAAGCCAAGGTGATTTAGCGAAGGCTTCAGGTCGAAGTCGAAACACGATCGCTGATCTTTGTGATGGTAGTAAAGGAGTGAGGGCCGGAGCCTCTACTCAAATCGCAATCGTTGGGGCTCTTAGGAGAATGGGGCGAAATGTTACGCCCGAGGATTTTTGGCCAAATTAAAAAGACTCTTGAGGCAAGCTCATGAGTCTAATTCATGAATGGGGAGTTTTTTGTAGATGCAGCTGGTTTTGGATCGAATTTATAAAGCGGCTGTCTTTCCCATCCCTCAATTATAACTATCTTGTCGGGTTGAGAACGATCCCACTCGATGTACTCCTCATCGTTTAAAACGGTCAATACCTTATATACACCATCTCTGTCTCGGCCAGTCTTTACCTCTAAATCCTGTATAGTCGGGGGTCCATCCCATCTAATTGTGAAATTATAAAGTATCCTCAGCATCTTTCGCTCAATGTCAGAAAGGATAGTAATCATCCCCTAACTCTACACCGATTACATCAGAAAACTCTACGAGATGCCAATCATGTTTCGGATCTTCAACCTCAATTTTTATAAGACGCAGCCGCGGATCAAGACCGGTCACATTTCCTGTTATTACTTGATCATCAAGTTCCCCATAAACCGTGATTGTTACTTCGATTGTGTTCGCTTTAGCCACCTGCAATCGACCGAACATTTCTCCCATCTCTTCCTCCGAGAATTCCGGCTTAAACCTTTTTACTGATTGCTTCGCTTGATGTATACTTGCTTCCTTGTGCTGAGGCAGAATCATACGACTTGATTCCCAAAACATATTTGAACCTGGCGTCAACTTATTCGGCTTCATGATGCTCTCCCAACCGGCTGTACGGCCAAAATATTCTCAATCCGGAATAAGCGCGGCGCGTTTCGCTGGAAACATCGGGCTTTGACGGTGCCGTTCCCTACGGAGTTGACCTTAATCAGACGTTGCGTGATCTGGCCATCGCCGCCCAGGTAGATGATTTCAATGGTTTTACCAATGTACTTTTCCATCTGTTCGCCTCCAAACAAGAACCTATGTTCTTATTATATGCGAACATAGGTTCCTATTTCAAGCAAGAAATTTATGGAAATAGTCCATTAGTCGTGGTAGAATGTTGGTATTATAAGGCTGAAGAGGAGACCGGTATTCTATGGGAGCAAAAAACAAGGTAATCGCGGGGGACTACGAGGGGAAGATGGTTACACAAGCCCTCGGAATAGTAACAATAACTACAGGTTTTCTTAAAAAAATCATTGTAGACAAAACGACGGTAGATTCTTATGAAGTTATGAACGAAGAGCATCGAAAAAGCGCAGTTAGCGCAGTCGGAAGAGGTCTTGTTGGGGGTTTTTTACTTGGCCCTGTGGGGCTACTTGCTGGTCTATCGGCAAAAACAAAGGGTACCCACGTTGTAGCAATCCAGTTTAAGGATGGGAAAAAGAGCCTGCTTGAAATTGACGAGAAGGTATATAAGGCACTATTAAAACAATGCTTCTAAGCTTTGATGCTAATAAAAGTAAGCCCTCAATCCGAAAGGAAAGAGGGCTTATTTTTTACTCTTCATCCAGGCCGGCAGCCTTGCGGAGTTTGTTGGCTAACCAGTTATAGTATTGCTTTTGCTCTTCTAATTTTGCCGCTGCTGCTGCATCGCCATCAACTTCTACAACTTGCTGTGCCCTATCTGCATCGTCCCATGCCGGACCGATCCATGTATTAATAATCGTCTGAGCGACCCCGGCATCAAGCGTCGTTTGCTGTGTTATGGCCATCCCTATTCGCCACCCTCCCGCATCTCCATTGGATTCATCCCGGTCTATGCCTATCCCATTCACGACAATGTCATTCTCATATTGATAAATGTTAGGATCGTTCAGCTTGGTTCCCCGGCTCCAGGCATAGGTCTGCCACACCTTACTTACTACGCCGCGGTCGTGCATCGCCTTGCAGATCTCATACTCACCGTACACGCCAAGCTCATATCCGCTGATCTCTGCGTCAAACGCTCGCAGGTATGCTTCGACGGCGTCGTAATGCGAAGCGTTGACGTCCGTGTCCACCGCGGCGTAAATCACGCTGCCCTCCGGCTGACCGACCTCCCGCGCATACTGCAGGGCGAGTTTACCATCCTCTGCCCCCTGCGCTGCGCCGGCAAGAGCGTTGGCCGCGCCGCGCTCAAACACCGACACGATCCACATGCCCGCGTCCGTGATTGCCTGCGCCTCGGCTGCCGTCAGGCGCTTCCTGGACCCCGGAGGAGCGAGATATCGGCAGACAAAGGTAAATCCATCAGCTGCAAACTCCCGGGCCTTGTCCGTAGTGAGCGGCGTTGAGCAATCAAATCCTTTAGACATTCATCCCGCCTCCGTTTTTATTTTTGACATAGCTATAGGCGCCGCTGGCTGTAAGACCGATCACAGAGATTGTTGTAACTTTATTCTGGATATCATTCGGTACCAATACAAAAACAGCCGCGATCGCAATAGCAATCAGCGGGCTGTATTTGGGGTTAACTCCGAGCGTTTTAATCACGCCCACATAGGCCGCAACAATCGTGGCTAACTGCAGAATCATTTCATCTTGCATGATTTATTCCTCCCTGTCATGTCTCGGCGCTATATCAAGCCGATCCATTCGTTTATGTGCTTGCTTAGCAGATTCTTCTACTCGGGTCACTCGTTCAGCCAATTCGTCAATTCGCTTTCCTTGGGCGCGCTGCTCAAGGCGAATGTCATCTACGCCTCTTTTGATGTACTCCACATCAGCATGCAATACCGCGCCGTCCCCAGCCTCTTTTCGAATTTCCTGTCGAATAGAACGTGTCCTCCCGGAACCAGCCGATGATTATACCGCTAATGGCAGCTAAAATAGAGATTGTTGTTGTGAATGCTGTCATGTCCTGCATCTATTACTCCTCTCGCCCCACTAAGGGCATAAAAATACCCCGATCGGCTCGGGGCTAGTGCTAAATTAATCCTAGTGTTAGAGTAATGATGCCGGAAGCAACCGGGGACTTGTGCTGCTGTGCATCGATAACATAAGCTTCGTGGTAGTAGATGCCCGGTGGAAAATTCTCGGTATCTGCCGTGGTAAGCGAGACAGTAAATCTCTCGGACCCAGTGATTTCGATGCCGCCAACTGTATCCTTGAGCAGGGCGGGCTCGCTGGCATTGCCTTTTCTCATCGCCCACATGACGGAAGCACTCGTAAAATCATCAATGCCTGCCACGGAGAAATCCAGATACTTGGACTCGCCGCGTTCCATTTCGAAATTCTGATTCTTCTTCACAGTTTGCAAATCACCTCCCAGCTCGATCCTTAATTCGCGGGATGCAAGCAGGCTAACCCGCAGTACCCGATCTGCCTGCAGCGCAACCCGGGAAACAATCAAATTTTGCTCATCGAAAACGATCTGCAATGTTGGCAAATCGAGTGAGCCTGTCTGAAAGATTGCCAGCTTCACAGGGATCATATCTGCACCGGACTTATAAATAATCTGCCGGGTGTCGGACGGGTCCACCCCGATGCGGTATATGCTCTGTCTTGCCGGGAGTTGAATCACGCCGGGCGAGTAAATGGATTGCCTGGTTGGATGCTGGTCAGTTCCTTGCCTGACTATAACCTGCTTTGTTGGATAAGCAGCCGCCCCGGACGAATAGATTGATTGTCTCGTGGCATACGAAATAACCCCAGGAATCCCATCTTGCGTGATGACCTGCAGAGTGGAATAGGATACGGAGCCAATAGCATAGATAGCCTGTTTTGTGGGCGCGTTGGTGGTCTGGGGCTGGTAGATCGTCTGGCCTGTGGCATAGCTATCTGCCCCAATTTGGCTGACGATCTGCTTCGTAGAGACGGCGACACTGCCGGATTGAGTGATGACTTGTTTGGTCGCATAATTGACTGTTCCGGCATCCCCTACCGGACCGTCCTGTACCCAACTACCGCCGATTAGAGTCGCATGATTACCATTGCCAGTCTGGTCCTGTACGGTGCCGGTGGACATGTCATAATGGGCAACTAGCGTAGTGCCGTTATACAGTTTGATGTCATAAATATCGCCGTCTATTGTGCTGTTTGCGGCTCCGCTGCTGTTCGAAAATATATTGCCGTCATCCATAGCGGTGGAAGAAAACGTATGTTCAATAGTCGTTTTAGTATTCTCAGGAATGAATGTAGTGCCATTGCTAACAGAAGTGCCACTTACCTTGATAGCTCCCGCGCCTATTGCGTCGGTGCCGTTTATCTGTTGTATAAGATAGGCAAAGCTGATGCCTGTCCTAAAGTCCCACAAAACCCTTACGACATCTGTTTTACGTCTTACCGCTACTTCTGCGACAATCCGGCTCAGGGTCATGGACGGCAGCTTGATGTAACTGCCGTTCCCAGGCATTTGGAGATAGTACGCCAAGTTACCTACCTCCTCGAATGGCTATGCGGCATATTCCGTGTAGCTCACTATCAGCTTGATATCCGATTTATTTTGAACCGATTGGCCCGAAGGTACGGTAACCTTAATCCAAAATGGAACCCCAACATTAGCCGAAGTGATGTTTGCCATACTCAGGGCAGCGCTGGCCGCACCGTAAGTCCCAGCAGAACCGGAAACGTCAGGAGCCAACTGGAACCATGTACTCTCGTCTCCTCCGGTTGCGTCCGTCGGATCGATGTTGATGCCCTGGTATGTCCTAGTGGCATCATCGTTAAAAAGCCATACCTTAACTTCTTGCGCAGATCCGGTTGTTGGATGTTGCGTGGTAATGGGATTTGCGTCAGAGACAATATCGGTCAAACCGCTGTTTTTGGAGATTTTCAGCATATACCTAAGTCGCCGCCTTTCGTAGAATGAATTGGAAAATGAAAAGCAACCATCCCATTTAGCTTCAAAGGGATGATCCGTATTGAAAATTAGAAACGAGTACTAAATGAGAAAAGCCTTCCACCAACAGATAGATGACAAAAACATAGATGCAGAGCAGAGTAAATAGACATAGTTACTTTGTTGTTCTTTAAACCGGATAATATATACAATGGCTGAAAACGTTGTTAAAATAAAAACGATTAACTGTATCAAATCAGTTCCACTCATTTTTGACCTCACCATTTCTTCTTAAGGAGCTACCCTATTTGGATACCTTTTACACCATTTTCGGAGTTGTTTTAGCACTTATTCCTGGTAACTAATTACTCCAATAAGAAAACTCGCCACACTATTCAGCTATCCGAGGACTTATTTAGATTCGACAATTTCTTTTTTTATAACGGTTCGGTTTATTGTAGAAGAGGATGGAAAGATTGATTTCACAAAGTAATATATGCTTTACTGGATTCGTTGATTTTAAAGTGGAATCTCCGGTTTTTGAGCAGCCACATAAGCGACAACCGCCTTCCGATCCTCTTCCCGCCCCGGATCGTTCAGGGCATCATAATTACTTGCGATGATCAGAGTAAGCGTCGGGGCCTCACCTGCGTTAAATCGTGTGATGCAGGCATTACCGACAATGCGCACCTGCAGAGATGTCATATTTGCCATTTTACAAACCTCCCATAATAAGATCAGCCATCATTAATTCCAGGTCAGCGAGCCGCGCGCGGTCAATCTGAGCCTGCGTTTTGGGTATCCGATCCCGTTCATCAGTAAACAATGAAGCGTCGAAATCGTCACCTGGCTTATATTCGCCGTGATCCGTGACCAGTACGGGAATATCCGTGTAGTAAATGTTTACCTTTTCTTCGGGCTGGGGAATGCCCTGATCGTCGGGAACCCAATCTGTATACGCCACCCGTCCCGACTCGATCCGGTCATACCGGATGATTGCTTCGATCCAGCACGATTATATCATGCTGTACCCCCTTGGCCCCTCCCCCCTCGGCCTCGATGATATCGCCGTCAATCGCTGTGACCTTATCAATAAAGTTAGCAAGTAACCCATCCTTGTATAGAATAGCTATCATCGGATAACTCCTCCCCCACCTGTGGCTTCTGCCGTTGTTCCTGCGGGTTGTGAACTAAATTTTCCGAGTGTCGATGCTTCCGAAGATTGAAGCCCGTTCGTGTTCCCCGACCCCGTATTTGTTGTACTAAATACAATCGAATGTCGTTGAATGAAAATCCCGTTTTGTCTATTTGATAATTCGCATCCTGAAACCGTTCCTTTAGACTTATTGTATATAACCGCACTAAACGATGTTGTCGCATTGGTACACCTACAGGCGTCGAATGTGACGGCTGAACTACCATAGGCCGAAAATCCATCATGGGTAGTGGATATTGCTTTTAGGCCTCGTATGGTTACATCCAGTACGCAGTTAAATACATCTACACTATTCACAGCATAATTATCGGATACGGCTGTTCCACCTACGAGAAGAATCGATCCTTTACCCATGAACCCGTTTATACCTATACCTTCACTGTAGGTTCCGGCGGACACATTAATTGTAACTTGATGATTGACAATCTGAGGTATCCGGTTAATGGCTGCCTGAATGGTTCTCAAGGCTGTCCCACTTGTCAATCCATCATTCGAGTCATTCCCTGTCGTGGCGACATACAACGTGATATTCCCTTCTGTAGCACTCACTATAAGAGGGGATATCGATCCGCTGGCCCATGTTGAGAAGGCTGATGTACCCCCCGGATAGGTGCCTGTGTAGTCGATTTGCCCACCCTCATGCGCTTGCATTCCAATTGTATTTCCTGATCCTTTATTTGCGGCACAATAGACTTTACAAGCATAAGCGACTTCGATACCTATAGATCGATTTGAAATGGTACTGTTGATACAGCGGCCTGAAGTACCATCGAATACAACGCCTGCTATGCTTGCACTAGCTGTAATACGACAACTGTCGAAAATAACATGCTTGGATCGAACCGCCAAGAATCCAGCCTGTGTTGTACTAGATGCCATGAACCCTGCAACGCTTGCAATTATCATTGTGTTTTTTATAGCAATGGAATTAATAACGAGGGTGTCCGGGTTTGCAGGAACACCCGCGATTCGTATCGTACCACTACCCACGATACCTGTAATTAATACATCCTCGGCATAGGTGCCTGCTGCTACATTGATTGTATACAGATGATTACACACCTGCGGAATCATGCTTACTGCTTTACCAACCGTCTTAAATGGTGTTGCCGCACTCGTACCGTTGTTCGAGTCGCTTCCGGCTGGGCTTACGTAATAAGTCTTGTCAGCCGTTGATTTAACCGGAACCAGTAAATCAATTTTGTCCCAGTTATCGTCTAGGTTTGTCTCCAGATTAAAATACGTCGTGGTAGGGGACGGCCGGATCAATCTTATTTAATCCAATGTTTGGTGTCTGTGGGGTCATACGCCACCTCCTGCGAATCTATCGAGCGTTGTGCTTTCAATTTGTGCTATTGTCATACTTTCAACTTCGGAAATGGTCAGGTAACGTAATGAATAATTCACGGGTAAATGCGCCGGCTTAATATTTTCAATCGCTGCATACAAATCGTTCACATTAGGTGGCGACCCGATTACACTGACAAATTGAATCCGTATATGCCCGTCGAAAGTAACCTCAACATCACCATTCGTAAAGCTATCTGCCACAATTTTTATTAAAGCCGCATCGATCTTACCTGTTCCACGCATCTTGCTTTTTACGACCGATCTACGCTCACTGTACGGCTTGCTGGCATCTTTCACTATTCCGAGCTCAGATTCATATATGTCCAATGCCCAGGTGGCTGTATCAACGGATAACTGCGCCTGCAGATCAGATAATACACCGTCCCGACTATTAAACTGAGCGGCCTCTGCATCAAAAATCGATTTGTATACGAGAGAACCGCGCATGAATGGTTGCAGCCGTTTTCGCATCTCCTCGCTACGTGACATTGACAGACACCGTCCCAAGCACAGGCACATTTTCTGTGCCAATAGCAATATTAGAGTTGCTACCGTTAATCAGCAGATCCGAATAATCCTCGACGCCATCGCTGGCCAATATTGCAGCTCCGGTTTTTCCGTAGCTGACAATCGATTCCACAAAAGCAACATCGCGAAAATATTGCACCAGACTATCTTCAATATGACCTTCCGCTTGCTGCTGGGTATACCCCGTCGAAAGTACAATAGACACTGAGATGTTAATCTCTACGGCAGCTGCACTGGCGACGGTCACAAATGCTCCAATAGGGGCCGCGCCCTCACCCAGACCGGATACCCCAGGATCGATATATTCCTGCACGTTACTCACAAGCTGAGTCGATGCCGGCAGACGATTTGCATCAATGACCACAACTTTGACCGTGTTATCACCATCCCAAAGAGATATAATCCTGGCATCGCCAACGCCCGACACCTCCTTGGCCCAATTCCGATAATGCGCTTTGTTGCCGCTGGTGGCCGGCGTTTGGATTCGATCAAAGTAGCGTTGCAGCAAATCAGTGTCTGACTCCTCTTCAAAACCATCCATCGTTTGTCCTGGGTTGTTGACGGCAGTGAACCCGGTCAGTGTAACGGGAAATAACGTGATCGTATTTGCGGCGACATTGCCGCTACTGCCAGCAATCACTGCTTCGATTGAAACCGATCCACTTAATACAATGGGTTTCGTTTCGGTTGCCTGAAATTGTGTGCCGCCTGCTGTTTCAAACAAGTCGCCTATATGAATGGTTCCTGTACCGGTTAGCACAACGCTACCCGTTGCTTTTGTCGCTGTCTTACGGGTTATGCCCGTTCGTTCGTTGATTCGCTGCGCCAATTCATCCCCAGCAAGATTATTAATGCTTAATTTGTCCTTCACTGTTTGTATGGACACATCTGTTTGCTCAAACTGCTCCGCAGCCGGTACAAGGGCGTCATAGATGAAGCTACCTGCCCGCTTATCATAGTCATCCGGAACATCGCTGAGCATATTTGAAAGAATCTCGTCTTTGCTTGCCACCTACACCACCACCTGCTCTCGCCGTTTTCCCGTAAATACTACTGACTTCAAAACTAATGTACAAGAACCGCGCACCGTCCATCGTAAAACCAAAGCCATCCACCCGTGTGATGGCATCATTCTGGAGTAACGCTTCCCGTGATCATTCGTTCAAATTCAGCTTGGCTATAGGCGGGATTGAAATTCTTGCCGATAATCGTATCATGCTCGCTGCCGAATTCGGTTCCGGCAATATATACCGCTGTCTTTGACGGTAAAAAGAAGTATTTTTTTGAACCCAGATTTTTAAATAGCTTAATTCGGTTACTGCCATCAGCTTTCCGTCCATCATTTTAAAATCGCCAGTATTAAAATCCCAATCCAACGTCCGGTGAACAGTTGTCGATGCAGTTGATGACTGCAGGTCGTTGTCGGGAAAATCCAGCTGCGCGATTTGCGGGGAAACCCGCCGGCATGAACCACCACCTATACTAAATCAATGACATACCACATCTGCAGATACTCATCCGGTGCAACAATTAATTGATCCCCTACAGATAGGGGAATCTTCCACAGAACGGTATCGTCCACCATATTCCCGTTAGCGTCCTGCCATCGGTTAGGGATCTGAAGCCCATCGGTAAAGATCCTTGGCATGATGAGCTTGTCTGCCTTCAGGATGATACTGTCGCCCCACTGCACTGCAAGCGGATTGGTTTCGACGACTCTGCCCATTCGTAGAGATGTACTCGGGGATTCCGATTTTGCATATACAAATCAGCAATTTTCCTGGCTAATAGGTCGATACTATCCATCAATTGACCTCCTCCGGCAGTGCCAGCTCCAGATCCATCATGTGAATCTGATTGGATACCGTATGTTTCGCGGTTACAATCATAAATCGGCCGGACATGCCCGTAATTGGCTCGTCTCATGCTCAAGCAACCTTCCTGCTTTAACTACATCCCCAAGCAGCTTAATGCTGTTTGTTTCGTGAATGCGGTTAAGACGCTGCAGAAGGATTCTTGCTACCTCTGGTCTTCGGCAGCATCCTCCGCATCGATTTTATAGACATCCTCCAGCAGTCCATATTTAGTGACAGATTCCTCGTCCTGTGCCGTTGCCACGACTTCGTATTTTGCCGCAGCCTTATCATCCTTGTCATGTTCAACCAAGATTTTCACCTGGTTCCGCAAGCTTTCAATGGTCCGTCTCCAGGCCGCAAGCGGGCTTGCCATGATATTGACCGGGGCAATATTACCCGCTAATTGAAAAGTACCGGTAATGACCATATCGGCCATCTCTTCAAAATAAATCTTGCCTTTCCGCATTACAGCTCGCTGTATCGTTTCCCGCTGCGGCGCTCGTGTTTCTTAAGAATTTCGTCGATGATCTCAGCTGGCGATTTCTCAAGATAAATTTCATCTATAGGCGTGTTCATTTCAGGAACACTGCCGATCAGCATGCCAAAATCCTTCAATATGCGCTCGATCGCCTTGGAAGCCGAAAGGTTATTGAATTGGTAAACGCTCTTTGATTTGCCGAGATACCAGGCATAATCATACACGGTATACTTATTTGCTTCCCATCCGGGCCGGCTCTCCGTGACAATAATGCCGCGGTACACTTCCTCGTCATCTTTAAGCACGTCAACATTGCCCAACTCGCAAGGGTTAATCGGGAATAACGCCGTATCATTCCAGAACAATTCATACTCCAAAACCGACATGAGCGATAAATTACTGTCCCAGGTGATCGTCCCGGCAAGCGGCGTAATATCATACGTTTCTATTGATCATTTTTCACAAGCAGCAACTTAAACGTGCTCCCCCCTACATTGTGATGAATGTAAATTCGGTCATCTTCAGGGTATAGTAAATATCGCCGTCTTTTTTATTCCATGATCAAAATCATCAATGGTGACAGCCATATTAAGCGATTGGCCGTTTGTGTTCGAAATAACCAAACGAACCGGAGGCGCCGATCTCTCCATCGTTCGATGGTTTCCACATAGGCCATCCCCCACAGTTCACGAGATTGTAAAAACGGATAATCATGACCGATGGCCGGAAAAAAGGACTGATCTCAATGGAGCGGAGTCCTCGAGGCCGATCAGATTCGGCTGCCCTTGAAGGCCGCTCATCTGCTCGTTTTTCCACGGACTAGGGAATTGGAATCTGCCGGCGGCACAGGAAGTTGAATGACTTCTTCGTTGTTATTGATCGAAAGAAATACCTGCAACCATGATCTTTCTCCTTTATGTGGCATACAGATGTCTTTCAATGCGGCCCAGAAGCGAATCCGCAATTTCAAGCGGCGTGCTGTTATCCTTCAGCTTCGCTGTATTCTGGGTTGTCGCCGCGGTATTGGCATTCAGAGCCTCCGTCAGGCCGGCCATTGAATCGGTCATCTCTTTGTCGTCATCCGACTTCTTTTTTATCCCGATCTGCTTGCGCCTTCTTGGTTTGCGCCATGATGCTGTCTTCGGAAAACTTGGCTCCGTCGAAATCCACCTTTGGAATAAGGTTTAGATCACTTTCCCATTTGGCTTTTCCATATTTGCTTTTGCTCCGCCAAAATCGACCTTACCGAACCCGCCAAAGGATAACTCGTCGGCCACATTCCCATAACCGAGCTTATTGGAAACCTGGTTCGCACCGCGGATGAGCGTATTGAGCCCGCTCGTAGCCCGATCCACCATCGTATCGATTAATCCGATAAAACCGTTAACACCCGCTTCGCCGGCACTAATAATGCCGTTCCAGATCGATTTTCCGGAGAACTCTATACTGTCCCAAGCGAATTTATAAAACCTGAGCATGAAATTGGCGAATACGAGATACTTATTTACTGCCCATTCTGCCGCACCGACGACCGTATTCCATAATTGCATGCCGTAAAAATGCTGCTCCCAGTTCTGAATAACATAGGTTCCGGCGATCACAAGTAAGCCAAGGACAGTCGCAAGAACTCCGATCGGATTCAGCCGTACAGCTGCAGCCAATCCCGAATTGTGACCTCGCCATTAGCCAGGTTGCAGCTGTCGTCGCTAACGAGTAGCCTCTCACGACAAGAAGCGCAATCCCGTAGGCTGCAAAGGCGGCGGCCACTCCATAAACGATAGGCCCAATGAAAACCCAAGTTGTTGACAACGAAATTAGTGATAGAAAAGAGCACAGAAGCGACTGCCTTAGTTCCGTTATAAACGTTCAACAGCCCTTGGCTGAAAAGATTACTCCATGCAGCAACGCCGTCTCCGGATAGAAGCCCCTGTACCCCTTGCAAATCCTTCTTCATTGCCTCAAATAAAGGTTTAGTCACCCGCAAGCCCGAGCGTCGCTGTTTCTATCATATTGGCGACCGTATACGAAAATGTATCGGACATCGCTTCCATAGAGCCACCAAAACGCGAATCCAGCCCCTTCATCAGTGCAGGAATGACCTGATCGGACAGCAGCTCACCGTTCGCGGCAAGATTCATTAGCTCGCCAGTGGATTTCCCCATCTCCTTGGCAAGCAATTGCCAAGCAGGAACCCCTGCGCTCTGCGAGCTGATTGACCTCTTCAGCGCTCAGTTTGCCTTTTGACTGGATTTGTCCGATAGCAAGAGCAATACCCTTCATTTGCTCCGTATCGCCACCTACAGCCGCTACAGCGTCGCCTAAACTGTGAAGCATGGGACGACCTTATCTCCTGAGAAGCCCATACCAATTAACGTCTTGGCGGCATCCTGTAGTCCGGCAATTCAAAGGGTGACTGTGTTGCCAGTTTCTGAAGATCCGATACCATGACTTGGGCTTTGGATGCCTAACGAGAAGGATATCGAATGTATGGCTCGGCAGTTTCCATACCCGCATTCGTTTTGACCCCAAGCCAACCGCTCCAGCACCAACTGCTCCCATAGCAGCTGTCGCGGCCAGCGCGCCCTTTTTGATGCCAGACCATGCTTCTTCTCCGGCTTCTTTAAGCTCTTTCAGCTTGTTTTTATATTCAACGGTCCTTCTGCCATCTTATTCAAGGGCCGGGTGACGCCGTCACGCAGAACCATCGTTTTGGATATGACTTTAGATCCCATAAGGTCACCTTGCCTTTCGATGCAGCGCGTTAGGGATTCCTAGCTATTCCCCCAACGCTTTGCCTCCTCCTCATAGTGCAGCAGCATCGAAACTTTCATAAACCGCTTCGATGCCGCGTCCAAACCTAACAAGTCCGACAGCGCATGCCCCCGCTGCACATAATGATGCACCATGTACAGATCACTATCGGACATGATTAGTTTTTTAAGTCATCATCTACCTTTTTCACACCGCTGCCGTATCCAGCAAGTTGAAGCGCAAACCCGCTATAGTTGAGAATTTCTCCCGAGCGGAAAAGCATGCGCACAATATCCGTCGGCCACACAACCATATGCCTTTTGCAATTCAGCATCCTTGAGATTTGGCTCGATCATGGTATGGTACACCATATGGACATCCGCCATATCGCTTTTTTGTGGATCTTGCGTCATTTCAATGGCTTCATCTGCGATGGATGAAGCCGGCTCTTGAATAACAACTTCTGCATCCAGAGATTCAACATAGAGCGTCTGCGTCCGTTTTTTCTTCTGTTTCAGCCTCTCCTTCTGAGCGATCAAATCAGTAATTGTTAATTTTTTTGCCATCTTTTCATCAAATCCTTTCAGATTCTCCTAAATAGGAGGTTATGGGTTGATTGTATCTACAAGCTCATAGTCGCTAAATGCGAATGGGATCTCTTCACTTCCCATCGTCTTTTTCTCAAACTTCAGCAGGTTAAATTCGTTGATCGTCACATCATGTACGGGAAGCCCGTTCTGCTCCGAACGCGTCAGGGTCGGCCAGCTTCACCGATCTCGAACCTCGGATAGATTCCCTTACGAACATTTTCAGCCATCGCGCGCTGCACGCGGGAGTAGACCTTTTTGATTGTCATACTCCCTTCACCCTTCCAGCCCATACCCTTCTTATACGTCGCTCCATCACCGCAAAAATTAACATCTTCATAATCAATGGCGCAATCGGCCTCAAACGCATCTACTTCCGCCCAGAGCTCACCATTGACCCAAACGGTGCCATATGTGCCGCTAATAACTCGATTTGCCGGAATCATTTATTTCACCACGTCCTTAAACAGAAATTTTGAATGTCAGGTCTTCGACGGCATCGAGAAACTTCAGGTTAGCTGCCAAAAACACTTTTGACTGAAAGCTTGTTTCTTTTACCTTCTGGTCATCCCATGAGCTGGTATCTGTCCCGATGCCGTCCCAAGCCTGACGCTGCGCTTCGATATCTACGGTCACCGCATTGTCGGCGGACGGATCAAGCACATCTCCCTCCAGCCCGCGCAGATAGGCATTAATTGCAGTGATGAGCAGCACCTGATTGTCATAGCTGTTATTCACTTTCCCGACGTATTCATCGTTGAAGGTCGCTTTATATCTTCCTGCAACGATGTCATGCCCTTCGATGATCTTGATCTTCTTAAAGTCGGCGCCTTTGCCCACGGTAGTGGTCGTCAAAGAATTGACCCCCCGGCCGATCTTAATTTTTTCCCCATGATTGATTCAATGAGCTCGCCTTCGTCAATATCTTGATCTGGCGTTGTATGCTCGGTTATGAAATCAACTTCCGGAAGGACATAATAGGTTGCAGACCGCGTTAGCGGCAGTCCTGCGAGAATGCCGGCTATACGGGCCGTATAATCGGATGCCGTATAGGTTGAGGCCCCCACCACAATTCCAGCCGTAGTAAAATTGATGATGCCTTCATGATCGCTGTCGCTGTTTGGAAGAACGGCCTTGAATGTCCGCTTATCGTTGTCCCGCCACGTTTTGATTTGGGTGGAAACCGTATTTACGTCCGCATCTACAATGCCAGGGACAGCGAGATAATTCCATTTTTTGAACGATAGCCGCGTTAAGGCTGCATTATAATTCGCCGCTTCCGCAGGAATCCGCTCTACGATGACTTTAGAAGGAACACCAAGAAAAGCCTGTTCAATATAGGATTTATTCATGGCAGTCCAATCATCTGCATCGATTTCAGTTGCTGCGGTATACACCTTCGTGTCAAAAGAATCCTCCGTGTCATCCTTGAGGATCAAGGCGACAATGCCCCACTGGCTTCGCTGGACTGCGGATACAGCCAAGCTTGAAAAACTTATATTAATTTCGGGCAAGCCCATCGATATCACCCTTTTTTTATAATTTACTCATAATTCGGTCAAACTCTTGTTCCACTATTTCTGTCCATTGATCATCAATTTCCTGTTCAGCCTTGTCGAAAACATGATATCCGCGGACAAACCCGATTTCTTTCTTGCCAGGTTCGTGCCCGACCATGCGGTGGCCTTTCTCGATTAGATGGGCATGGGGCTTCCGCTATAAACGCGAACCTTCGTCCCTTCGGCATCCATCCGTACCTTTCCGCGCTTGATAGAACGCAAATAGTTACCCGATTCTTTCTTGACAAGCTGCTTCGCTTTGCTGGTAACAATTGCTTTGGCCTTGGTACCTAACCGAAGCATGAGCTGCCGCGCTTCCCTTGGAAAATGATGTTGCAGGTCCTCCAGTTCTCGGCTAAATGTATCGAGCCCACTTGATTTAATATCAAAACTAGCCACGATATCCCAGCTCCTCCATTAGCTCGCCAGCGTCATTATCTGCACGCTCCTCCAAATAAGAGAAGTCAAAATCATAATGGAGAAACCTTGTTGATAATATCAGTAGAAGCGCTATCGATGGTAATCGTTCGGTCACCTGCAGGAAAATTCAACCCGAACAAGCGCTCCAGCCTGTCTTGTACATCATAAGCTTCCTCTTTAAAGACATGACGGTCCCTTGGGAAGTATAGAATTCGGCAGGTCATATCCCGCTGCACTTGGAACGGGAACGTCTCGTTGTATTGGTCTCCAGTGACACAAAGAAGGGCGTTTAAACCTCTTCCTCCACGTCACTGCTTTGAATCGGAATGCCTGGGAATTCCACTTTGATTTTATCGTTAAGTCCAGATTCCAGACCTGCACGAGTCAGCATCACGGAATCACCCTTTCCGCATGAATCACAAGCGTCTCATGCCGATTGTATGGGTCATCGATATACTGAATGTCGTACCGTTGGCCATCGATTACGAGGAACATATCCGGGGTTATGCCCGAATGGTACCGGATTGTCACCTCGACGGTATTCGTCGTTTCGATCATATTGCCTTGATCGGTCATTTCACTGCTTCCGCCGCCTTTGTACTCGAGCTGAGCCGGAACGATGAAGCTGTACTGGTGTCGGACTCATCTCACCCATGCTGTTTTCCGACAATTCGTTATGCCAGATTTCCACGATATCCCGCAGCTTGGCAAGGTTCGTCCGCACATCATCATATGCTTGGCAGACCAGTTCGAGTATTTCATTATTTTTGCTGAAGGTTCGCAAAATCAAATATTCCTTGCCGTCGTACCGGATCTTCTGCTCTCCATTGTATTCGAACTTGTGAATTTCAAAGGTGACGTTAGG